>OZ244129.1:0-3137713 GCA_965215715.1 Hyphomicrobiales bacterium
CTGTCGATAAATTTTATAAAGTTTCCCGGGCTCTTGCAGCTGGCTCTCCAGAAGAGATTTATTTAAGTGTGATTTCGTCGACCTCTTGTGGGAGACAAATTGTTATTAATGGGCATGAGCCAGATATTTTATTAAACCAAAGCGAGGTTTGGCCAGATTCTGGAGAGCTTGAGCAGCAGATTATGTATATGGATGCCATGACTTATTTGCCCGATGACATTTTAACAAAGGTTGACCGGGCGGCTATGGCTGTTTCGCTTGAAACGCGAGTGCCGTTTCTTGATCCGCGTATTGTGGAATTTTCTTGGTCTTTGCCTCTTGATATGAAAATTAGAAATGGAACAGGTAAATGGATTTTGCGCGAAGTTTTAAAACAATATGTTCCGGATCATTTGTTTGAGCGTCCAAAAATGGGGTTCGCGGTGCCAATAGAAAACTGGTTGCGAGGCCCTTTGAAAGAGTGGGCTGAAGATTTATTAGATAAAAACCGTTTGCAGAGTGATGGCTTTTTTCATCATGAAATAATTTTAGAGCGATGGTCTGAACACTTGTCTGGCAAGAGAAATTGGACACAATTTTTATGGCATATTTTGATGTTTCAGGCATGGTTAGATGCAGAAAAGACTTTGTAACTTAAAGATGACGCCAACAATTCCTCCTCATAGATTATTATTTATCGTGAATGTTGATTGGTTTTTCCTTTCTCATCGCTTGCCCATTGCCCTTGAAGCTAAGCGACAAGGGTTTGATGTGCATGTTGCAACCGCCTTTACTGATAAAAAAGATGAATTAAAAGAGTATGGTTTTACTCTGCATCAAATGCCAGCTGATAGAGGCAAAACGGGCGTGGGCTCTTTATTTTCTTCTTTGTGGTTTTTGTTTCGTCTTATTCAAACGGTTCAACCTGATCTTGTTCATTTGGTGACGATTAAGCCTGTTTTGCTGGGGGGGCTTGCGGCCCGTCTTTTGCGCGTTCCTGGTGTGGTCGCTGCTATCTCCGGGTTGGGGGCTGTTTTTTTGGCTGAAGGGTTTTGGGGAAAAGTGCGCCGTTTTTTTGTGAAGCAGATTTATGGCCTGGCCCTTAAACAAAACAGATTAAAAGTTATCTTTCAAAATCGAGATGATGAAAAGATGATATCATCCCTTGTGTCTCTCAATGCAAAAGAAAGTTGTCTTATCAAGGGGGGATCAGGGGTTGATCTGTCTGTTTATCAGTCCCAGCCTTTGCCGGAGGGGCGCTCTATTGTTATGTTTGCTGCCCGTTTATTGAAAGATAAAGGGCTTAAAGAGTTTATTGAAGCTGTTGCGTTGTTGAATGAGCGTGAACGGTTAGGATCGCTTGAACCGCGTTTTGTCTTGGTGGGGCAGATTGATCTTGAAAACCCGGCTTCTTTTACCCAAGCAGAGATTGAACAGATTGAAAGGGACGGCCAGATTGAAGTTTGGGGCTATCAATCCGATATGCAAAATGTTTTGTCTCAGGCTCATATTGTTGTTCTTCCTTCTTATCGGGAAGGGTTTCCTAAGGTGTTGATTGAAGCAGCGGCTTGTGGGCGTGCCGTTATCACGACCGATGTGCCAGGTTGTAGAGATGCTGTTCTTGATGGAGAGACAGGGGTCTTGGTTGGCGTGAAAAGTTCTGTTGCCTTGGCTGAGGGGATCGAGCGTCTTTTGTTATCTCCAGACTTGGTCAAGACAATGGGAGAGCAGGGGAGACAATTGGCTGTGTCTTTGTTCGATATTAAGCAAGTTGTCGCCCAGCATATGCAGATTTATGAAGACCTTTTGGCACAGATAAAGTCCTCTGATTAGAGGCCGGCTAATCTGATTGGCCAATAAAACTGGGATGCCTTGTCGAATGAAGTCCGAACGGATTTTTTTGTTTGGAAGTGACCACATCTGCGAATGTGGTGCACCTTATCGAACAGAGTTCGAACGGATTCTTTGTTGAGGGAGCGACCACTCCTAAGGGAGTGGCGCACCCGGCACGATTCGAACGTGCGACCTCTGCCTTCGGAGGGCAGCGCTCTATCCAGCTGAGCTACGGGTGCTTTTTTGGCAGGCTTTGGCCCGTGGAAGCTAATATTTCATCCTCGAGCCGATTTTTTCGCACTCTAACTGAACTTGCTTTGTCTCGCAATGGCTTTTGTTAGCAACTTCTTCTTATTGGATGAATAAAAAATGAATGATCTCCTCAAAAAATATTCAGCCTTGATTTTATAGGCTGGGGTTCAATCGGCGGGGTGCTTTGATTGTTTTATTATTTTATGGAGATGACTTATGTTGACTTTAAGAAAATATGTTTTAACAGGCGCTTTATTCCTAGCTGGTTTGTTTGTTGTTGCCAGTTTGCCCCAAACCGCCCAAGCTGCTGGTTATAAAGTTTTTCGCAATGCCGATGTGGTTCATGTGGCTTATTGGGACCGCTTGAATATGCGCCGCTGGCCAGCCAGACATTCACGGGTTGTTTGGTCCATTCCAAGCCATGCACGCAACGTTTGGGTAAAACGGTGTAAAATCAAGCGTTATGGCTCTGACTGGTGTAAAGTTATGTGGCGTGGCCGTGTGGGCTGGGTCAATAGCCGTTATTTAGACATTCGATAATTCTTAGGTTCTTTTTCGGACCCGTTATAGTGCCAGCTCCTAGGGGCTGGCATTTATCGTTTTTGCATCTAATTTGGTTCTTAAGTGTTAAGGGATGGTATATAGACACGGGTTTAGCCATTGATTAGAGTGCGTTCATCTTAAATCGAATAAAAAGCTGCTAGAGGGGGCTTTTCATCTATGGCTAAGGCAAAAGTTGTGATTGTTGGCGGTGGGTTTGCTGGTGTGTTTGCTGCCAAAGAATTGCGCCGAAAAATCGGGGATGAGGCTGATATTGAGTTGATTAACAAAGACAATTATTTTGTTTTTCAGCCTCTTTTACCAGAAGTGGCCGGGGGCGGGATTAATTCGTCTGATGCGATCACGTCTTTGCGCTTATTGCTTAAAAAAGTGCAAGTGCGGTTGGCTGAGGTGATCAAGATTGACTTTGAAAATAAGGTCTTGACCGTTTTGCAAGGCACACGGCGCATGCCGGTTGAGGTGACTTATGATCACCTGGTTTTGGCGATGGGGCAAAGTGCGGATTTGTCTCGTTTTCCCGGCCTTACTGAGCATGCCTTGACCATGAAATATATGGGAGATGCTTTTACGCTGCGCAACCATGTTATTCGTTGCCTTGAGCATGCCGATGTGGCGCAAGTGCCTGAGATTAAGCAGCGTTTGCTGACCTTTTTGGTTGTGGGCGGTGGTTTTTCTGGCGTGGAAACGGTGGGTGAAGTTAAGCACCTGATTGATAAATCCTTGCGTTATTTTCCCAATATCTCGCCTGATGAAGTGCAAGTGAAACTGATAGAATTTGCTGACCGGATTTTGTTGGAATTGCCTGAAACGCTGGGCGTTTATGCGCAACAGCAATTAGAGAAAAATGGCATTGAGGTGATGACCGGTGTGGGGGTGAACTCTGCCACGGGTACCAGTGCTGAACTTTCCACCGGGCAGATCATCCCAACGAAGACATTGGTGGCAACCATTGGGACGGGGCCGAATAAGCTGGTAGAGCGGCTTGGGCTTGAGATGCAATGGGGCAAGATTAAAGTTGACCGCTGCATGCGGGTACCGGGCAAGGAAAATGTGTGGGCGCTGGGAGATGCGGCATTGATCCCGATGAATGATGAGCCGAGCGAGCGCCATGACTTTGCCCCACCAACCGCTCAATTTGCGGTGCGAGAGGGCAAGCAATTGGGGGCCAATCTTCGCCGGGTGTTAAATGGCTGGGAGTTAAAAGAATTTGCTTATGTGAGCCAAGGGGCGCTGGCTTCGCTAGGAGCGTCAAAGGCTGTGGCTGAGGTGAACGGGATTAAGCTTAAAGGGGTGTTTGCCTGGTTGTTGTGGCGCTCTTTTTATCTTTCCTTCTTGCCTGGGTTTGTGACCAAGGTGCGGGTGTTGTTAAACTGGATTTTACATTCCTTTGTGCCGCGCAATATTTCGTTAATTGAAGCGCCAACAAAACCGGCGACTAAGTATTTGCATTTTCGCAAAGGCGACAATGTGTTTGACCGGGGCATGATTGCTGATGGATTTTATACGGTGATGGAAGGGGGCTTTGAGCTGGTTTATGAAGACCCTGAGACCGGTGAGCGGGTGCATCGAACTTATGGGCCGGGTGAGCATTTTGGTGAGCGGATCATTCTGGGCAGGGCACGGCGGACAGGCCGGGTGCGGGCAACGGACAATTCCGTTTGCTTGTGGATTGCACGTGATGACTTTAAGCGGTTTGCGAAAGGTTTTCCGATGTTGGACCAGTATTTTAAAGATTATATTGCTGAGAAATTTGGGGCTGACGCATTGGCGGAAGAGGATGAGGGTAGCCATTAGGTCATTAGATCCGGACCGCTTCTCGCCATGGAAGTTAAGGAGCTTTTTGGTACTGTGTTTATAAGTTGGGGGTTTTTTAAATGCTGCCACCTCATGAAAGGCCTTCTGCTTTATCTGAAGCTGTCGCTCTTGCAGAGCGGCTTTCCAGTTTTATTCCCACATTGGAAACTGAGCGATTGGTGCTTCGCGCACCGAGGATTTCTGATTTTTCCCTTTATGCAGATGTTGCTTTGTCACCCTATGGGCGCTTTTGGGTTGAGGGGGCAGAGCGGGAGACGGTTTGGTATGATTTTGTGAATATGATGGCATGTTGGCTGTTGCGTGGCCATGGGCTGTGGGCGGTTGAATGGGGGCAAGAATGTGAATTGATTGGTTTTGTGCTCATCGGCTTTGAGCCGGGGGACCATGAACCAGAGCTTGGCTATATGGTGGCTGAACAGCACCAAGGGTTTGGCTATGCAAGGGAAGCCGCGCTCAAAGTGATGCAGTTTGCGTTTGAGGAATTGGGATTTTCCACACTTGTCAGCACGGTTGACCCTGACAATATCGCTTCTCTCAAACTGGCGGAACGGCTAGGCGGGGTGCGTGATCGGGCAGCAGAGCAAGCCCATGATAATCAGGTTTTGGTGTACCGGTATTCACCTGTCTAGACTTGACCATGATTTTGGTTAAACTCTCATAGGTGGTTTGTTTATCCTTTGCAATCGTTGGATATGGAAGAAAGACAAGCGTCAACAGCGGTAAGCAACGTTTCAATTGCAATGCCAGACCGGGCCATGACACGTAATCCTGAATACACTGATAGTGCTAGAGATGCTTTTGCCGTTACTTGGCCTTCATCAACTTTGGTATCTTGAAGTTCTGATATGGTTTTTATCAGCGCGCCTTGCATTTTGGCGTAACCCCGGCGGACAAGCTTGGCTGTTTCTTCATCAAGAGATGATCGATCGGCTGATGCATTGCAAAGAAAACATCCCCTTCGGTCTCCATTGTCTTGGATGGCAGTTATGGGAGAGATTAAAAAGGCATGTAATCGATCGTGAGCGGGTGTGCTTTTATGGGTTAGGGCTTGGGCGGCTGCATTCACGAAGTTCGATTCATAATGTGCAAGGGCTTTTAGGTACATGGACTGTTTGTTGCCAAATGTGGCGTAGAGACTTGCTTTTCCTAGGCCGGTGACCTTGAGTATATCGCTCAGACCTGTTCCTTCATATCCTTTTTCCCAAAAGAGCTGCATCATTTGTGAGAGGATTTCTGATTTGTCGAATTCTCTGGGTCTTCCGGGATAGGCCGTTGTTTTTTTTGACATAATTTTCCTAAATTTAATTCTTGACCAATCGGTCTTTAATATGTATGTTTAACTCTAACAGCGGCAAAGCTGCTTTCTTTTTACCCTATTTAAGACCGATTGGTCAATTATTTTGGAGAAATAAAATGTCTACTGCAAATTATCATTCCTCATCTTCCTCTGTTGCTCTTGGATCTAGGCCATATGTTCTTGGTCAGAGCATTACCAACATTGGCACGCATGCTATTCGATTTAGTATAGTTGTGGTTCTGGGTTGGATCGGCGCCATGAAATTTACGGCCTATGAGGCAGGCGCGATTGAAGGCCTTGTTAAATCCAGCCCCTTGGTTAGCTGGTTATACGATGTTCTGAGCCTTCAGGGCGCATCCAATCTTATAGGTTTTGTCGAAATTGTAACCGCCATCTTGCTTCTTGTTGGGATAAAGTTTCCCCGCGTGGCATTCATTGGTGCATTGGCTGCCGCTTCCACATTCTTGGTGACAACCACATTCCTTTTTTCAGCGCCTGGATGGGAAGCTAGTTTGGGTGGTTTTCCCTATCTATCGGTTGTACCTGGTCAGTTCCTCTTGAAGGATATTGTTTTGTTTGCCGGCTCTGTGTTTCTTGTTGGTGACGCTCTTAAAAGACTGGCTGACTAACCCCCCTTTGCGCTCCCTCATGTCCTCCGGTTTGGTTTCAGATCGGGGGACAATTCCATAACGAAGATTGTGGCAGCGTTTACAATATTTAATGACAGAAAAACGAACGGAGAATTATCATGTTCCCATCCATCACACTTTACACAATGGGCCATTGCCCCTACTGCAAAAAAGCCAAGGCGCTTCTGCGTGACAAGGGCATTACAGATTGGACTGAATATGATCTTGAGGTGGTCCTTGAAAAACGTGCAGAAATGATTGAGCGGTCTGGGGGGCGCACTACCGTTCCTCAGATATTTATCGATGGTTACCATGTTGGGGGCGCCAGTGATTTGTTTGCCCTTGATGCGGCTGGTGGGTTAGACCCGCGACTTGGCTTGCAAAAAGTGAGATGACCGGTGATTTTGCGCTTGTCTTAACTTATGCCCACCGCGTTACATGAACCAGTGCTTGGGTGCCAGGTGGCTGGGGGCAAAAAAAGGGGGCCTGAAAATCAGGCCCCCTTTTTATATTTCTTAAAATCGTACGGGATCTATGCCCGTTATATCAATGCCCTGCGGCTGGGGCTGCCCCATCATGCGCTTGTTTGCGGATGTAGTGCTGCAAGGCTTCCAAATCCTCATCTTTGAGGTGAGGGAATATTGGCATGCCACGATCAGTAAGGCCACCCTCGACGACGATGCTTCTTAGCGTGTCAAGATTACCGCTTGTGAAAGCCTCTGACTCGCGAAGGTCAGGAGCCATAACACCGGCGACGCCCCCGCCACCGTGACAGAGCAAGCAGAAGTCCAAGGCATAGACGCCAGCACCTTTAGCGGCTTTGGCTTCATCGACCTTGAATTTTTTATCGACTATAGGCTTGGCAAAAGCTTTTGGCGGTTGGGCCGGTATTTTGGCCTTACCGTCAAGGGCAAAAGCAATGAGGCGGCGTTCATGGACACCGTATTTCCAGCCCCAAAGATCGAAGCCAACTTCACCGCCGCCAAAGGCATTGGAGGCGAAGGCGCCGCCGGGACCAACTAACACAGCGATATATTGCACACCGTCAATTTTATAGGTAATCGGCGCTGACGTGATGCCAAGACCTGCATCATATTCCCAAACCTTTTTGCCAGTTGTGGCATTGTAGGCTTTTAGCAAGCCGGTTGGTTCACTCTGGAACACCAGATTTCCGCCGGTTGAGAGCGTACCACCGCCCCAGTAGAAGTCATGTTCCACTGTCCAGGCAGCCTTTTTCTTAACAGGATCCCATGCGGTTAACGTCCCCTTCGGCTTACCCGGGATTGGTTTGATTGTTACGCCAACAGCAATACCTAATTGCCAGCTTTTGTTTCTGTAGCTTGTATCCGTTTCCAAACCTTTGTCTGTAAATGTGTTCGACAAGTTCTGGGTTGGGAAGTACAACAGCCCAGTTTCTGGGTTGAAGGACTGGGAATGCCAGCTGTGAGCACCAAAAGCTGAGGGGTAGATATTTTCCTCGCCGTCATAATAGAAGGCACTTTCAGGAATGATATGGCGCTGCTTTTCCAGGTCGAAGCCCGTTGTCCAGTTGGCAGGCGCGAACTGATCAGCGGAATACACTTTGCCAGTTTCACGATCAACCACGTAGACGTAACCGGTTTTTGGAGCCTGGATGGCAACCTTGCGCATCTTGCCATCGATCTTCAGTTCAGCAAGTGTGATGTCCATGTTGGCGTTGTAGTCCCAAGCTTCGTATGGGGCAACTTGGAAGTGCCACTTGTATTCACCAGTATCGGCGTCAAGAGCAACCATGGAGCATAGATAGAGGTTGTCGCCCTTGCCCTTACCATCTGGTGAGGCACTGCGAACTTTATGGTTCCATGGTGAGCCGTTGCCGGTTCCAAAGATGAATTGGTTATGATCCGGATCGTAGGTGAAGCCGTGCCAGGCGTTACCACCGCCACCATGTTCCCACCATTTGCCGGACCAGGTTTTGGCAGCCGCTTCTTGTGATGGGTCTTCAAAGCCAAATCTTGGGTTTCCTGGCACAATGTACCAACGCCATTCTTCTCTGCCGGTCTCAGCATCGTAGGCTGCAACCCAACCGCGTGTCGGGCCAGCTTCAGTACCACCATTACCGATTAGAATCTTACCATTGCCGACTTTGGGTGCCATGGTGAGCTGTAAGGCGGAATTCAAAGGTAACGCCCTTGTTTCCCAAACCTGTTTTCCTGTTTTCCGATTAATCCCGATTAGACGACCGTCCCAGGTGACCAGAAAGATTTTATCTCCGTAAGTTGCAAGGCCTCTGGAATAGATCCAGAAGACGCGTCTTTGCTTCTTCTTGCGAACGGCCTCACCAACTTTGGGGTCGAAGACCCAAAGGGTTTTACCGGTTTTGGCGTCAAGAGCATAAACCTTATTTACGTTGCCGGTGTAATAGTAGACGCCGTCAACCACGAGCGGGGTGCTTGTAAGGCTATTTTCGTCTGGGAGTGGTTTGTACCAGGCTGGTTTTAGTCTGGAGATTGTTTTGACATTAATATCTTTAACAGGGCTATATCTTTGTTCGTAGTGAGTGCGCCCATATGCCAACCAGTCAGCGGTGTTGGACTGGTCTGTTAAATCCTTGTCGGTAATGTCCCTTGCCTGAGCAGCGGGCGGCGGTGCAACAAGCATCGCTGCTGCTACAAGCAATGGCGCTAGTAGCTTCGATCGATTATTTATCATATTTAATCTTCCTCCCTGATTTTACTTAATATGGATTAATAAAAAAAACTCCTGATCTTTGTAGAGGGTGCTCTTGTTAAGAGATGCACCCAGAAATAAACCTGTCTATCTTCTTTCAGAATAGCAGCCTTTAGTACCATGCAGCAAGATGTGGGCTATTCGTACTTTGTTACATATATTATAATACATCTTTAGTAGATGCAAGATATGCTTATGATATATAAGAAATGTGTGTGTCGGGGTTTTGCTATTCTTTTCCGGTGTGTCAAAATAGTCCTCAATGACTTGAGAAGTGTGTTTTGTGAATTCAAATTTCAAAGGCTATCCCGTTTTATGCTGGTTAATGGGGGTCTGATAGATAACCTAACCATTCTTTTTTCATGATGTTTGCGAAAAAATAGCCTGTAAAACATGTGCTTGCCCGTTTGCTCTGGTGTGTTTTGGTGGCATAGTTGCCTCTCATTATTCTGGGAGCGAATTTCATGCGTGTTTTTCTTGTCGATGGGTCGAGTTATATTTTCAGGGCGTATCATGCGCTGCCGCCGCTCACCCGATCTGATGGCACGCCTGTAAATGCGGTGCATGGGTTTTGCCAAATGTTGTGGAAGCTGTTGCAAGACAGCATTGAGGCGGGTGAGCCAACCCATTTTGCCGTTATCTTTGATGCCGCGCGCAAGACATTTCGCTCTGAGATTTACCCTGAGTATAAAGCCCATCGCCCGCCAGCCCCTGAGGATTTGGTGCCGCAATTTTCGCTCATTCGCGATGCGGTCAAAGCCTTTGGTTTGCCGGGCATTGAGCAAGATGGGTTTGAGGCTGATGACATCATTGCCTCTTATGTGCGCCAGACGATTAAGGCGGGCGGTGAGGCGGTGATTGTTTCGTCTGACAAGGACTTGATGCAGTTGATTGAGCCAGGTGTGGTGATGTTTGACACCATGAAGAACAAGGTGATTGGGCCGGACCAAGTGATGGACAAATTCGGTGTTGGGCCTGAGCGGGTGGTGGATGTACAGGCGCTGGCTGGCGACAGTTCTGACAATGTGCCGGGTGTGCCGGGCATTGGGGTGAAAACGGCGGCCTTGTTGATCAATGAATTCGGCGATTTAGAACAATTGCTTGCCGGGGCTGAGACAATAAAACAAAAAAAGCGCCGAGAAAATTTAATTGAATTTGCCGACCAAGCGCGGGTGAGCCGGGAGCTGGTTTTGTTGCGTGATGATGTGAGTGATTTGGCCCCGCTTGATGAGTTGACCTTAAAGCCCTCGCCTGAAAAAGAGATTTTGGGCTTTTTAGGCGACATGGAGTTTAACAAACTGTCTGAGCGGGTGGCGTCTAGTTTTGGGGTGGCGGCTCCGAAAAAGAAAGTGGTTTCAAAATCAGCGCAAACTTTGGCAGCCGGTGTTGGGGGTGGTAAAGGCGCGCCAGAAAAGGGTGGCAGTGCTGAAGCTGTTGCGGAGCAAGCCTTGAGTGATATGCGGGCTGTGCCATTTGAGCCAGAAAAATATAGCCGAGTGACGAATAAGCAAGATCTGCAAGGGTGGATTGAGGTGGCAAGAGAAGCGGGCTTTGTGGCCGTTGATACGGAGACCACCGGGTTGGATGCGATGGCGGTGGATCTTGTTGGTGTTTCTCTTTGCATAGAGCCGGGCAAGGCGTGTTACATTCCTTTGCAGCACAGGCCTAGTGAGGGGTTGGATTTGCTGGGCGGGGATGAGATTGAGCAGTTGGCGTTGGATGATGCGCTGGGGGCGCTTAAGCCGTTGTTGGAAGACCCATCTGTTCTTAAAATTGGGCAGAATTTGAAGTATGACCTGGTGGTGCTAGCGCGCTATGGCATTCAGGTGGCCCCGCTTGATGATACCATGTTGATGTCTTATGTGCTCGATAGTGGCATGCACGGTCATGGGATGGATGAGCTTTCGGCCCATTATTTTGACCATGAACCGATTTCGATTAAGACGTTGTTAGGCTCTGGCAAATCGCAAATCACTTTTGATTTGGTGCCGATTGAAGAGGCGACCAAATATGCAGCTGAAGATGCGGATATTACCTTGCGGTTATGGCGGGTTCTAAAGCCGCGTTTGGTTGCGGCCAAGCGGGCGACGGTTTATGAAACGCTGGAGCGCTCCCTTGTGCCGGTGCTGGCTGATATGGAGATGGCGGGTGTTAAGGTGGAGCGGTCAAAACTGGCTCAGCTGTCGCTTTCCTTTGCTGAGCAATTGCAAAGTTTGGAAACTGAAATTCACAATCTGACCCATTCTGATTTTAACATTGCTAGCCCGAAACAACTGGGTGAGGTGTTGTTTGATCAGCTGAACTACCAGGGTGGAAAAAAGACAAAAACAGGGGCTTGGGGAACAGGCGCTGGGGTGCTTGAGACGCTGGCTGTGGATGAAAACCTGTCAGAAGAAGAACGGTTGTTGCCGCGCAAGGTGTTAGAGTGGCGCCAGCTTGCCAAGTTGAAATCTACCTATACAGATGCGTTGCCAAAATTTATTAATGAGACCACTGGGCGGGTGCATACGTCTTATTCTATGGCCTCGACCACAACGGGGCGGTTGGCCTCAACAGATCCGAACATTCAAAACATTCCGGTGCGCACCGCTGAGGGCCGTGAGATTAGAACGGCGTTTGTCTCAGACAAGGGCAGCGTTTTGCTCTCTGCTGACTATAGCCAAATTGAGTTGCGGATTTTGGCGCATATGGCTGATATTGACCAATTGATCCAGGCGTTCCAGGAGGGACAAGATATTCATGCGATGACGGCGTCTGAAATGTTTGGGGTGCCTTTAAAAGAAATGGACCCGATAACACGGCGGCGCGCTAAGGCGATTAATTTTGGCATTATTTATGGCATTTCAGCCTTTGGGCTTGCCAACCAGCTGGGTATTTCGCGTGGTGAGGCGAGTGATTATATCAAGACTTACTTTAAGCGGTTTCCGGGAATTAAAGATTATATGGAAGCTATGAAAACTCAAGTGCACATGGATGGGTATGTGGAAACGTTATTTGGGCGCCGGGTGCATTATCCTCAGGCTAACTCCAGCAACCGCCAGCAAAAGGCGTTTGTGGAGCGCGCTGCGATTAATGCGCCTATTCAAGGGACAGCGGCCGATATTATTCGCCGGGCGATGGTGCGCATTTACCCGGCTTTGGATAAGGCTTCTTTAACAGCAAAAATGTTGTTGCAAGTGCATGACGAATTGATTTTTGAGGTGCCTAAAGCGCAGGGTGAGAAAACAGCTGAGGTTGTTTGTGATGTTATGGAGCGGGCGGTGGTGCCTGTGGTGACATTGAAGGTTCCTTTAAAGGTTGATGCGCAAGCCGCGCTTAACTGGGATGAGGCGCATTAATTTTTATCGTTTATCTATTAGATCTCCTTGGTAGGATGAGGACCTTTTCATTGTCCATTTTGAGTTTCTTCTCATGCATTGAGGGAAGTTATGTAAGCAGTTTCTAATGGAACGGATAATTTAATGTCCGATTTGCTCAAAATGTTGATGAGTTTTATCTCTTTGGCAGCAAAGTTTAGGTGTGCCCCTTTCTATGGATGAAGGGATATGGCGTCGTTTGAAAGCGATAATTTTTCAACATCTCTTATAAAGTGTTGTGTTTATTCTGTTGATATTTTAACAAATCTATACTATTCTAGTACTCCTCTCATGAATTTCTTATAAATATATGGTACCAATCAGTACTGATTCTTAAGCATTTGATTCTTTTGAATTATTTTCTTCTTTGCAATGAAGCATTATTGATTTTAAGGTGCTGATATGGAAACAGATTTGATGGTTTGGTCAGGGTTTTCTGGTAAGGAATATGAGTTTTGGGTTTATAATATCACCAAAGACTTTAGCCCTTATGGCGCTGTTTTCATTTATGCTTCTAGGAAAAAAAGTGGTGAGTTTGATATGCTTTATATCAATCAGACTGACCGTATGGATATGGTGCCAAAAAACCCACTTGCTGATTTCATTATTCAAGAATATCAACCAAGCTCATTGCATGTATGGAAGTGTATGTCTGTTGATGATCGCAAAGGTGTTATGGCCGATTTAATGATTAAGCATAACCCGCTTGGAAACCGCTCTGGTTAAGTCTTTAGGCTTTGGTCCTATAATGAATAGAAGTTGATCTTATGATTTTTTTCTAGCCCTAAAGCTTGATACCTGAATATCTATTTAAAAACCCCGTACAAGGATCTTATTTGTCAGGTGGTAATCTTCTTTTACCTGTGGTGTGGATTTTGTGCCTAATATGAAACCGTTTCTGCCCAAAATAATGAGCCTGAATTATTTGTTTCTTAAGAAATTCGGTATACGGATCTTATTTGTCAGGTGGTAATCTTTATTTACCTTTGGTGCGGCTTTTGTGCCTAATATGAAACTGTTTCTGCCTTAAATAATGAGCCTGAATTATTTGTTTCTTAAGAAATTCGATTTTTGTGGGGGCTTGATATTAAAATGAATATTTTTAAGCATGGTTTTTTTGATGGTTTGAAAATTCAGAAAAAAATATTTTCAGGTTTTGGTATCGTTTTGGCGTTGCTGACAATCATTTCTGCTTTTGCCTCTTATAAGCTTTATTCTGCCTCTGAGAGTTTTCAACGCTATATCGCCATTGCCATTCAGACCAATCAAGCTGGCAAAGTGCAGGCCAATATGCTTGAAGCGCGGTTGGCGGTGAGAAATTATCTTATTTCTTATACTCCTGAGAGTTTGAAGTCTTCCCAAGAGCGCTTGGAAAAAACACGCTTGCTCAATAAGGACTTTTTAAAATTAGTTCATGAAGATGATAAAATTGATACGATTAAAAATGTAGAAGAGAATCTAAATAATTATAACCAGCATTTCAAACAGGTTGTTAAGTGGCAAGAAAACCGTGATGACTTGATGACAAATACTATAAATATAAATGGTCCCAAGATCGAGAAGACTTTGAATATTGTCATTGAAACTGCTGAAATGGGAGGGAATATCGATTTTATTTCAGGTGTTTCTGATGCTCAGCGATATATGTTATTGATGCGGCTTTACTTGGTAAAATACCTTGCTCTTAATCATAAGCCTTCTATTAAGCGCTCTGTTAAAGAAGGTGGCAACTTTTTACAAGAGCTTACTTCCCTTGTAGGCCAAGCGCCTGATGGTGAGACAAAAGCTAGGCTTCAAGAGATCATAACACTTGCAAGTGCTTATATTTCTGCCATGAAAAAAGTAAATAATCTGATTTCTCAACAAGACGCGGTTATTTCCAATGAGTTGGACCGAATTGGTCCGTTTGTTGGAGGTGCTCTTGAGGATATGAATTCGGGCATCAATAAAGAACAAGATACGTTAGGGCCCGTTGCTACAGCAAGTATGGCATTTGCCATGCAAATTACAGTTGCACTTGCTTGTCTCGCTTTGGTCTTGGGGGTGCTGGCGGCATGGTGGATTGGCCGCAAGATCTCACAACCTGTTGTGGGGTTAACCGATACCATGAGCCAATTAGCTTCAGGGGATAAATCGGTAGAGGTTCCCTTTGTTGAGAATACAGATGAGATTGGCAAAATGGCTGGTGCTGTATTGGTGTTTAAGGACAATATGATAAAGGCCGATGAGTTGGCTCAAAAAGAAAACGAGGAGGCAAAGTTGCGCCTTAACAGAAGTCAGGTGCTTGAGACCCTTACTTCCAAATTTGATGCCGATGTTTCCCAATTGCTGGGTGAAGTGATCACCAATGTTGATCAAATGGATGGGACGGCAAACTCTATGTTACAGATTGCGGAAGATACCAGCCGGCGGGCTTCTTCTGTGTCATCCACCTCGCAAGAGGCTTGTCAAAATGTGCAGACGGTTGCTGCAGCTGCTGAAGAACTTTCTGCCTCTATTTCAGAGATTAGCCGTCAGGTTAGTGATAGTTCTATGATTGCAAGCAGGGCGGTGGAACAGGCCAGTAAGACCGATTCACAAGTTCAGCAATTGTCGTTAGCTGCCCAGAAAATTGGTGATGTGATTGGCCTTATTTCTGAGATTGCGGAACAAACCAATTTGCTGGCGTTAAACGCCACTATTGAAGCGGCCAGAGCTGGTGAGACGGGCAAAGGGTTTGCTGTAGTGGCATCTGAAGTGAAAGATCTGGCCAGCCAAACCTCAAAAGCAACTGAGGAAATTAGTGAGCAGATCACTCAGATTCAATCTGAGACCGGTGAAGCTGTTCAGTCAATTGAGATGATTACTGAAACGATTGGGGAAATTAGTGAGATTTCATCGGCGATTGCCAGTGCGGTTGAAGAGCAGTCTAGTGCAACCAATGAAATCTCTGTGAATGTGCAAAAGGCTGCCACGGGTACACAGGATGTAACTGAGACAATTGATGTGGTGTCCAATTCTGCTGTGGAGACAGGTGGTTCAGCTGACCAAGTGAAGGAGGTTGCACAACAGGTCTCTTCTAAGACTGATAATTTGAAATCTCTGATTGAGCATTTCCTAAAGGATGTAAAGGCGGCCTAAAGACTGCCTTTGTACAATGCATTTTTTGAAGGGATGTCGGCAAGCTCATATTGTCTACATCCCTTTTTTTATGGTTTAAGTGTCAGATTGTTTGAAATCTGATTTGCTCAAGATGTTGATTAGATTTATGTCTATGGCGGCAAAGGCTTGGCGTGCCCCTTCTTCTCGATCAAGGATGGTTATGGCGTGTTCTACTTTGGCCCCTTCCTCTCTTACAGCTTGAATGGCTTTAATGGCTGAGCCGCCCGTGGTGGTGACATCTTCTAGAATCACAATTGATTTGTCTTTTAGGGTTTGGCCTTTGGGCAGACCTTCTATGAGGCTTTTGGTGCCGTGGTCTTTGGCCTTTTTGCGAATAATAAAGGCGTTAATCGGGGTGTCTCTTATATGGGATAGAGGGGCAACTGCTGAGGCGATGGGAATGGCCCCAAGCTCTAATCCGCCAATGGCGTCAAATTGCTGGCCAATTTTTTCAACTTCATCAAGGACAAGATTGGCGATTAAATAGGCGCCTTCCGGGTCCAGCATGGTTGGCTTCATGTTGAAGTAGTGGCGTGAGCGTTTGCCAGAGGCAAGGGTAAATTCGTCTCCAAATTGGTAGCTTTTGGTTTTAATGATTTCTTGGAGGCGGTTTCGCATGTCTTGGTTTGAGGGCATTATATTTTTGGTCTCAATTATTGATAGATTGTGTCAGGTTGTGCCTTAACTTCCATGGTTAGACTTTGGCATTTTAAATCCCCTTGTCAAGGGCGCGGAGCGCAAGGTGACCCCCTTGACAAGGGGATTTAAAATGCAAAAATCTCACCATGGAAGTTAAGGCACACTCTAGGCTCTTTTTTCGTTTAACGGTTTTCTAGGCGGCGGTCTAGGATGATGAGGGTGCGGTAGGGCAGGCCTTCCCCATTTAAGAGCGTGTTGAACTCTTGAATGTTTAATTCTTTTTGGCCCGTTGGCTTTTCTTTGTGTTTGTGACACAGAACAGTGATGGGGCCGCTGGCTTCATTATAGATGGTTTGAACCGCTGTGTTTAAGTTGTCGCATCCCTCTTGGGTTAACGGCGCTGGGCTGGTGGCACCGTCATAATTATCAGCAAACCAATCTGGGGCGATGATGGTGCACCAGGTCATGTCTGGGCGTTTGCCACCGAACAGATGCTGCCACAAGGTTTGGCCCGGGCCAAAATCACCCAATATATCTTTTTCTTGTAACTGACCTTTTATCTTTTCGCCTTGCTCAGCTGAAATGGCTGGATAGTCGATGGAAAGCATGATGCTCATGAAGGGCTCCCTTTGGTGTCTGTTACTTTATTATTGCTTATAGAGATTGTGTGTGCTCAGCGCAAATTTGTTGTTTGTTTTTCTCTGAAAGCGGCACTTTTAACAGGGTGCAGAGATGAGGTGTGGCTTTATTTTGTGGGTCATGATTGTGGGCGAAATGGGCGCAGGTTTGGCACATGCCAAAGCTGGCACCTTGGCGCTGGGCCAGCTGGGTTTTTAAGATGGTTTCCAGGGCTTGTTCTATTTCGGCCTGTTGTTGGACCGTGCCGTCTAACAAGGGGGCGAACAGGTCTTGAATGGTTTGGTGCTGTTTTATCAGCTGATTGCCTTTGGTGGTCACGGTCAGGTTTATTTTGCGCGGGTCTTGTTGGTTTTTTTGTTTGGCTATGAGCTGTTTGCGCTCCAGAGCGTTTAGGGTTTGCGAAACGGTGCCTTTGGTGGCGTTTAAATATGCCGTTAAAGCTGTGGGGGTGTTGGAGAATTGATTGCACCGGCTCAGATAACACAAAGCTTCCCACTGGGCAGGGTTGAGGCCGGTTTCATATTCAGCCTGACGCATGAGACGGGATAAACGTTGAAAAAGAGCATAAAGGCGTTTTGTTTTCGTTTGATTGGGCATTGTGATTGATCTCTGTTTTACAAATTATTGTATCGAGTCGATATTTTTATTGCAAGGGGGTGTTTAAAGATGTATAGCTGATGCATAATTAGTATCGAGTCGATACTTTATGTGTTTGTGATTTATGCCAGCCATTGCGGTGGTTGGTGTTTAAGTGAAAGGAGATGGGGATATGGATTTTTCTCGATTGAAATTAGGACAACATCACTGGGGATGGAGAGCTTCTTTTCTGGGAGCTGTTTTGGGTGGCCTTGTTGGGGTTAGCTCTGTTTTGGCCAAGGATGGGTCTGGCATTCAGGCCAAGGGGAACAAAGGCATTCAAGCGGCTTTTGATATTGTGCATGCAAAAGTGAGCGCCAATGATAAATGGTTGGTGTTTCATATGCATGTTACCGGTAAAGCGGGTGTCAAGCACCCGACCCCTGCTGGCAAATTGTCCAAAGCGCCGGTTTATTCTTATGTCTGGCCAACGAATTTGGACAGTTCAGCTGTCGGCTTTGATGAAAAACAAGGTATTTTGGCGCTGGCTGTTACCTCACATCCCGATTTTGATGACACCCCGCTTTATGATGAGAATGCGGATGGTGACCTTGATAATGATGGGGGCAACTGGCATTCCCATTGGGTGGTGTTGGTGAAAGATAAAGCCTGTGGGGCTGGATTGAAGGTGAAAGACATCCCTGAGGGCACGACGCCTAAACTGCCAGCAACTTGGCCGGGGTTTCCTATTTTGTTAGACAGCCCTGGCTTTTCGCCCCAGATGTCAAAGTCTAAGTTGGAAGTTCGCGTGCCACTTGCTTTAATTGGCCAGAAAAAGGGCTTTCAGTATGATGCGGTGACTTCTGGCTTGGAAGTTCATGAAAGCATTCATGCGCCCTTACTTTGTGTGAAGGATGTGTTTAAAGTTGCCTCAGGTGATTTGAGTTTGCCCGGACGTGTTAAACGTTAGACACTAATTAAGGTCCATCGCTGTCTTGGGGGTGGGCCTTATTTTTTAAGAGGGATTTATGATTGATTGTGAAGTGAACAGCGTGTTGGTTGGGCAGATTAAACCGCTCGGCAAGCGCAAGGTCGCCAGTGGCATAGATAAGCGCCCGCTTGAAGGCTTTGCGGTTTTCAATGAGGTTGGCTTTGTGCTGGATGATCAAGGCGATAAACAGGCCCATGGCGGGCCTGAAAAGGCGATCCATCATTATCCGTTTGATCATTATCAGGTTTGGGAAAAGCTTTGCCAGGAACAATGTGGGCCTGGAGCGTATAACGGGCCTGATTTATCGTATCCGGGCGCGTTTGGGGAGAATATCTCAACGCTTGGTGTCACCGAAAAAGATGTGTGCTTGGGCGATGTTTTCATCCTTGGAACTGGCAGGGTGCAAGTGGTGCAAGGGCGCCAGCCGTGTTGGAAATTAAACGAACGTTTTGGATTGAACACCATGGCGCGCATGGTGCAAAAATCAGGCATGACGGGCTGGTATTATCAGGTGCTTGAGCCTGGCCAGGTGGGCCAGGGGGATCGTTTGCAAATGATTGAGCGGCCCGCGCCGACCTGGCCTTTGGAGCGGGTGAATGGGCTTTTGTACGTGAAGACAGATGATTATGAGGCTCTAGAAGAATTGGCGTCTTTGCCTTTTTTGGCGGCCAGCTGGAAAAGTTTGGCGCAGAGGCGAATAGAGAGCAGGCGAGTTGAGGATTGGTCTAAGCGGTTGGATGGATCTGGGTGAAATTAAGGGATAACCAGGGGGTGTCTTTTTGTTAAACTAAAAAAATGCCACCTGAACCGGGGCTCAGGTGGCAAAGAAAATATTGTTATTTATAGTATTGTGTTTAGCGTGACCCAACCAAGCCCTCTTCAGGGTTGGCGCCAATTTTGTGAATGGCAAGGTCAGCGCCGCGATGTTCATCTTCTTGGCTAAGGCGAATGCCCATCGTGGCTTTTAGAATGCCATAGACAATCAAGCCGGCGACAAAGGCATAGGCTGCGCCCATGATGGAGCCAACCACTTGGCTCATCAAGCTCACGCCGCCAAGACCGCCCATTGAGGTCAGGCCAAAGATGCCGCACGCAATGCCGCCCCATACGCCGCAAAGGCCATGCAGAGGCCATACACCAAGCACATCGTCTATCTTTAGTTTGTTTTGGCAATATTCAAACATGAAGACAAACAAGGCACCGGCAACAGCACCTGTTGCTAGGCTGCCTAAGGGGTGCATCACGTCAGAGCCAGCACAAACGGCAACCAGGCCAGCCAAAGCGCCGTTGTGCACAAAGCCTGGGTCATTGCGGCCAACGATGAGGGCTGCGATGATGCCGCCAACCATGGCCATCAGGGAGTTCATGGCAACCAGGCCAGAGGCATCTTTAACAGAACCGGCTGTCATCACATTAAAGCCAAACCAGCCGATGCAGAGCAACCAAGAGCCAAGGGCAAGCCATGGGATGGAGCTTGGCGGAATGCCGATGACCTTGCCATCTTTAGAAAAGCGGCCTTGGCGGGCCCCAAGCAGAAGGACTGCAGCCAAGGCGATCCAGCCGCCCACGCCATGGACAACAACAGAACCGGCAAAATCATGAAACTCTGCCCCGAATGCTGACTTCATCCAGTCTTGAAAACCATAATTGCCGTTCCAGACCATGCCTTCAAAGAAGGGGTAGAACAAGGCCACAAGAGCAACCGTGGCCAGGCATTGTGGCCAGAATTTTGCCCGTTCAGCAATCCCGCCAGAAATGATCGCAGGGATGGCGGCGGCAAAGGTGACTAGAAAGAAGACTTTCACAAGGGTCAGGCCTTGAGGTTCGAAACCGGCGCCTTCTTGAGTGCCGCTTAACACGGAAGCATCGTGGAAGAAGTGCGTGCCATAGGCCAAGCAATAGCCAATAAAGAAGTAGGCAATGGTTGAAAGGCCAAAATCTACGATGATTTTTACCAGGGCATTAACCTGGTTTTTGTGTCTTACTGTGCCAACTTCCAAAAAAGCAAAGCCAGCGTGCATGGCAAATACAAGAATTGCCCCCATCAGTACAAAAAATAAATCGGCACCTGCCGCTATATTATCCATTTTCTTTCATCCTGCTCCCAAAACATTTTTGTGCGAATTCAATGTGATGGCGTTAATTTCAAGCTTTGTGCCAGATGAGGTGCTTAAAAAATAATCAGAAGATTCAGGTGTTTAGGATATATGCGCTGATATTAGGCAATTTGGTCCTTGCCTAAAAAGTAATCATATTTCGAGGGTGTGGTTAAAAAATGTGCATTTTAATGGATGAGGTGAGGCTTGTTGAAAAGGGGGAGCAGAGCATTGCCTTTGTGTTGGGGAGAGGGAAGTGTTAAGGGCAATGCTCTGCTGGTTGTTGTTTGTTTTATTGGTTTAAATTAAAAGCCTTTCTTGAATTCAGGGTAGGCTTCTAGGCCAATTTCTGAAATATCGAGACCTTTGAGTTCTTGCTCTGGTGTGCAGCGGATACCAATTGTGTATTTCATGATGATCCAAAGAACCAGGCTTACGCTAAAGACCATAGCACCAATTGCACCTACACCAATGGCTTGGGTGACAAAGTTGGCATCAGAGTTGGTTAAAGGTACCGCCATTGTGCCCCAAATACCGGCAAATAAGTGTACTGGGATGGCACCAACAACATCGTCAATTTTAAGTTTGTCCAGCATTGGAACGGTAAAGACAACGATTAGGCCGCCAATACCACCAATAAGGATGGCCCAGGTCGGAGACGGTGTTAGAGGTTCTGCTGTGATGGCTACCAAACCTGCCAATGCACCGTTAAGAGCAAAGGTTAGGTCAACTTTTTTGTAAAGCAGTTGCGATAGGAAAATGGCAACCACTACACCGCTGGCAGCGGCCAAGTTGGTGTTTACGAAAATGCGTGAGACGGCTGAGGCGTCAACATTTGTGGCAAATGCCAATTGTGAGGCGCCGTTAAAGCCAAACCAGCCGAGCCATAGGATGAACGTACCTAATGTGGCCAAGGGCATGTTGGAACCAGGGAGCGGTGAAAGTCTGCCATCTTGATATTTGGCTGCACGAGCACCAAGAATGATGGCGCCAGCAAGAGCGGCCCAGCCACCTGTTGAGTGCACGATGGAAGAGCCGGCAAAGTCAAGAAAGCCCATTTTATTTAGGAAGCCTTCACCCCATGTCCAGGCACCAACAACCGGATAGATGATGCCGCAAAGCAGGGCAACAAAAATAAGGAACGGCCACAGTTTGATGCGCTCAGCTAGTGTGCCAGAGACAATGGAGGCCGCTGTTGCACAAAAAGCCATTTGGAAGAACCAATCAGAAGCTGCAGCATAATCACCGGCATCTTTTGCTGTGTCTGGAATGACTTTGGGAAGGAATGTGCCGATGAAGCCGCCGTCGACGCCTTCATACATCACGTTGTAGCCGATGAGCCAAAACATCAGGCCGGCAATTGAGTACAGAGCGATGTTTTTTAAACATTGCATAGAGACGTTTTTGGCTTGCACCATGCCAGCTTCCAGCATGGCAAAGCCAGCGGCCATCCAGACAACCAAAATGCCGCCTAATAAGAACAGTAATGTGTTAAATAAATATGCTTGGTCTGCTGCTGGTGCAGCTGCGGCTGCATCTTGGGCCAAAGCGGGTGTTGCAAAAGCAATTGCCAGTGTTGCAAGGGCAGCGCTTGTTAAGGGTTTTAACTTAAACATTTTTCTTTTCGCCTTTCTGGTTAAAGCGCGTTGGTGTTGGTTTCGCCGGTGCGAATGCGTACGGCTTGTTCTAGGGACATGACGAAGATTTTGCCGTCACCAATTTGTCCGGAACCTGCTGCAGATTTAATGGCTTCGATGATCGGTTCGACCCGGTCTGCCTCAACAGCAATTTCTAGTTTGACTTTGGGGACAAAGCTGATGGCGTATTCAGCGCCGCGGTAAATTTCGCTTTGCCCTCTTTGGCGGCCATAGCCTTTGACTTCTGTAACGGTCATGCCAGTTACATCGAGTGTGCCCAGACTTTCCCGGACTTCTTCTAATTTATGAGGTTTTATGATTGCGGTTATGAGTTTCACTTGGAACCCCCCTGATATTGATCTTTAATCACGACTGTTATTCTGTCTGACAGGGTATTTCAAAGGGTGTGCCAAATTGTCCGGCAATCACTTAAGATGCTGATATATATAGTTGTTTATAATTTTTATCTTTTTTGAGAGATAAATCACAGACCATTTTGTGATTAAAGTGTGTGCATATATGAGGCTTTGTCCAAAAAATAGGCAGGCGATTATTTTTTGATTGGTCGGGTTAAGCCTTCTTGGGCTGTGGAGGCCACGAGGTTTCCTTTTTGGTCAAAAAATTGGCCATGGCATAAGGAGCGGGCGCCAAACGCGTTGCTAGAGGTTTGGCGATATAAGAGCCAGTCATCAATGCGAAAGGGGCGATGAAACCAAATGGCATGATCTAGGCTGGCCATCATTAGAGAGGGGTCAAATAACAGTTTGCCGTGGGGGATCAGGGCGGTGTCTAGCAAAGTGAAATCGCTGGCATAGCCCATTGCGGCTTGGTGGAGGGCAAGGTCATCTTTTAATGGGGCAACCGTTTTTATCCAAAAGGATTGTTTGGCTGGTTTGGGTGTTGGTGAGACATAGCGTGATACATCAATCGGGCGCATTTCAAAGGGGCGTTCACTTTGGAAATAGGCGGTTACTTCGGGCGGGAATTGGTCTTTATAGTCTGTGATTAATTGTTCGATGGAGGGGAGATCATCAGGTTTTGGGACACTGCCCATTTCATCTTGATGGTCTAAGCCTTGTTCAGTTTTATGAAAGGAGGCGCCCATAGCAAAAATGGTCTCAGGGTCTTGATTGGCATAGACCATGCGGGTTTGAAAGCTGCGACCATCATGGACAGGGTCAATTTTATAATCGATGGGTTTTTGAGGGTTGCCCGGGCGCATGAAATAGCCATGCATTGAATGGCAGGTGACGTCTTGGCGTGCGGTTTTGGTGACAGCCATAATGGCTTGTGCGATCACTTGCCCGCCATACACACGGTTCCAACCTGGGTTGTGAGACTGGCCAAGATAGGTGTTGGGGCCAGTTTCTTTTAAGGATAAGACGTTGTGTAGGATTTGAATGGGGTGCGACATAAAGATTACTTTGGCTTTGGCTTGGAAAAGCGTTATTATTTTTTCCGTTTTCAAAGAATTGTTCTGAGCCTACTCGATTTAAAAAGGTTTTACCATGTCTGAAACTGAAGAAAGCCCGGTAAAAAGCCCAAATAACGCCTCTTCATTTAAAGGAGAGGTGTTTGATGTGGCAATTGTTGGGGGGGGCTTGGTCGGGGCCATTACGGCCTTGTGTTTTGAGCGCTTTGGCGGTGATGCGTTTAAGGTGTTGCTGGTTGAACAGAGCGAGCTAGATAACCGGGGGCGCAATCAGGGGCGTGCTTATGCCCTCTCGCATAGTTCAAAAACCTTGTTTGAGATGATTGGCGTGTGGGAGGCGATGGCCCCTTACGCGCAGCCAATTGTTGAGATCGATATTACCGATAGCGCACTTGATAGCCCGTTTCGGCCAGTGTTTTTAAATTTTAGCGGTGAGATAGAGCTGGGCAAGCCGGGGGCATATATTATAGAGCATGAGCATTTGGCTGGCCCTGTCTATAAGGCTTTGCAGCAAAATTCTAAAGTGCAGATCAAAGATCATAGCAAGATTGATCAGTTTGAGGCTGGCCCTGCTTTTCTGGATTTGACCATAGAGGGACAAGAGTGCCGGGCCAATTTGCTTATTGGGGCAGATGGGCGTGGGTCTTTTGTGCGCCAGCAGTGCGGGATTAAAGTGCACCGATCTGATTATGACCAAGATGGTATTGTGGTCAGCGTGGCTTTGTCGCGCCCCCATGAAGGTAAAGCGGTGCAGCACTTTTTACCCTCTGGGCCATTTGCGATTTTACCTTTGCCGGGCGACCGGGCGTCTTTGGTGTGGAGCGAGAAACGGGGCCTGGCAGGTGACATGTGTGCCCTGAGTGATGAGGCTTTTGTTGCGCAGGTTAACCAGCGATTTTCTCCCAAGCTTGGCACGGTTGAGCTGGCAGGCCCGCGCGGTCATTTTCCGCTGTCTTTGCAATTGGCGCATTCGTTTATTGCGCCCAGGGTGGCTTTGGTGGGGGATGCGGCCCATGGGGTGCACCCGATTGCAGGCCAGGGGATGAATATTGGGTTGCGTGATGTGGCGGCTTTGGTTGAGATTGTGCTTGAGACCAAAAGATTGGGATTGGATATTGGCGCTTTGACCGTTTTGGAGCGGTATCAGCAATGGCGGCGGTTTGATGGGGTGATGTCAGCTTTTGCTATGGATGGGCTGAACCGGTTGTTTCGTACCGATGTGTCTTTTGTGCGTGAGTTGCGCGGGCTTGGCTTGCGGTTGGTGGACCGGTTGCCGCCATTGAAAGATTTTTTTGTCAAAGAGGCTGCAGGTGTGAACGGGGATGTGCCATTGTTGATGCAGGGTAAGCCTTTGGTGTAAGAGGGGTTAGCCCGCTTTTAGCGAATTGCGATGGATCGGGTAGGTTTTGTATTGGTCGACCACTTGGACAAGTAAATCGTCATAGCCAAAAAAGGATAAAAACTCATCCCCCAGAATGTTGCGGGCAGCTAAAAGGCCGCCAAAGGCTGGCATGATCAAGCGTTGCCAATTGGAGACAAAGCAAGGAAAGGCTTTGTCGTCTTTGGTTTCTTCATTCAGAGAGGCTGTATCTACGCGGGCCATGGGGTACATGCCTGCGGCAATTTCATGACTAACGGGGACTTTGCGCGGGCTGGCTTGGAAGATGAAGCCGTTTTGTTCGTATTTGACCATGCGGATGCCGCCAACCATGTTGGGGTATTGGCGGGCCATTGGACCGGCGACCCACAGCCAGTCAACTTGCTTTTGCATGTTATAAAGCCGGGTAATGTCTTGGGCATCAATGTGGTAAGGATCATCGAGGCGGCGAAATGAGCGGCCAAGGGCAATCACTTGTTTAATCGGCTGGGTTGTGATGAGGTTTTCAATGGTTTTCAGTTGCTGGCTTGCTTGTTTTTTGTTGCCTAATTTATTCAGGGCACTCCAGGCAAAGCCGGAACGCAGATAAAGGTCTGCAACGATGAGCGTTTGTTGGCTGGGCCAGATTAGAGCACCTGTGGGGTGGGCAATGAAGCTTTGGCCGCACAAGATGAGTTCTTCTTGAACATTATTGAGATGTTGGTGTAGGGACGATGCCATTTGTGTCATTGTGTCAGATTTCAAAATATATCGGATTTTAAAAATTTATAAGTATGACGCTTTGGGCACTATTTCATATGAAGCTTTATAACTGATTCGTTGGTTTAAAGAGGCTAGCATAAGGTTTTTGTTTTGCTCAAGTGGAGAGCGGGCTTTTGCCGTTGATTTATTGGCTGGATTAGGCTTTTGAAATTGGTATAGTTTGCAATGACAAGATTAGATGAATTTGAAAGAGGGTTAGCACGGTGATGGATAAATTTTTTGGTGGCGCTCCGGTTTGGGTTGTTTTGCGTTTGGCGGTGATTTCATTGGTGCTCGGCATTGTGCTTGCCGCGTTTAATTTGGATGCTTTTGGTTTGGTGCAAAAGCTGCGTGACTTGATCACCTATGTGTATGATTTGGGATTTGACGCTTTTGCATGGGTGTTTGATTATTTTATTTTGGGTGCCGTGATCGTGTTTCCGGTTTGGTTGATCTTGCGTTTGTTTGCGGTTGCTAAGGATCGTAAAGAGCAATGAGTGCTTAAATTTTATTTATCAAAAATTTCCAAGACAGATTCTGGTGGGCGGCCTAGTTTGGCTTTTTGTTCATTGATCACGATGGGGCGTTCAATCAGGATTGGATGAGCGGCCATGGCTGTTAGCAAAGCGTCTTCAGGCAGGTTTTCATCGTTTAGCTCAAGTTCTTTGTATAATTTCTCGCCCTTGCGAATGATGTCCCGGGCACTTAGCCCCAGTTTGCTTAAAATGGTTTTTAGCTCACTGGCTGTGGGCGGGGTTTCTAAATAGAGAATGATTTCAGGGGAGATGCCGTTGTCTTCCAGCAGTGATAGGGTTTGTCTTGATTTTGAACAACGTGGGTTGTGATAGATTTGAGCTGTCATTTTGTCTCGTTTTTGGTTGTATGAATTGAACTTTGCCCCGTTTTGTCAAAAAACGGGGGCAATATAAAGTAACATTTGCTTGATCTAAAAGAAAAAACGCTATCTGGCAGCTCTTTTGACGGCATCTATGGTTGCTTGGTCAAATTTTCCGCTTGTGTTGCCATTGTAAAAGCCTTCTCTTTTGAGAAGTTTTTGCATTTCTTGGCGAAAATCATTTGGCCAGATAGAGTAATTCCCTGTCATTTGATCGCGTGAGAATGTATTGCCTTTGCGCATGGCGTCATAAACGGCTCTTGCCCCTTTTTTGGGGTCGCGCTTGGTGCCACGGCCTGTGGCATACATCCAGCCAGTGTTATGAAGACCTTGTGTGTCTCCAGCGTCGGCGGCTTGTTTGTAATAGGTAAAGGCTTGGTTGTCATCTTGTGGAACGCCTTTGCCGGTTTCATACATCCAGCCTAAATTGGTCATGGCGAGGGGCTCGCCCAAGGCAATTGCACGGCGGTAAAGGCGGACAGCTTTTTTGTAATCCTTTTCGATGACTTTGCCTTGCGAGTACATCCAGCCCATATTGTTTATGGCCATGCTCTCGCCTTTGTCGGCGGCTTGTTTGTACCACTGGAGGGCTATTTTTGAATTTTGGGCGGTGCCGTACCCCTTTTCATGCATCCAGCCAACATCTGTCATGGATTTGGCGTGGCCCTTTTTGGCGGCTTGGTAGAATAACTCAAGTGCTTTTCGGTAATCTTTTGGTTTGCCATTCTCACCATATTGGTAGTCTTTGGCGCGGTTATAAAGGGTGTTTGCTGGCTCATCTGAATCGGGGATATTGGCTATATCTGGGCGCTGGCCTGTATCTGTTTGCACCGCGCTTCCCTTTAATTCACCAAGGCGTGCTTTGGCCAAACGGTGATAAATGCCGCTTTGGCATTCAGATAAGAAGGCCTCTACTTGGCCTTTGGTTGCCGTGCTGGCAATTGCTGGCCAAATGGCACAGGCTAAATTGTCACTATCAGCAGCTTGAATTGGTTGAGATAAATGAATGCTAAAAATGAGTGACAACAAGACAAGGACAGGGCGGTGCATTTTCGTCTCCCTAACGTGAATTTGGTTTGGCTTATTTTACGGCAATTTAGCTGAAAGAAAAGCTTTTTAGAATTGTAAGTGAAAAATTTCTTTGTCGTTTTATAGTTTTAAATTGGCCCATTTTTCAGCTGTGCGGCCACGGATGCTGGCCAGAGAGTGAAGATGTTCTTGATCTAGTTTGGCACTTAGTCCTTTGAGGATCTTTTTGATCAAAGAGGGGCCTTGGTAAATGAGGCAGCTATAAAGCTGGACCAGATTGGCGCCAGCTTCCAATTTCATCCATGCGGTTTGTGCGCTTTCTATGCCGCCAACGCCGATAATGGGTAGGGCACCTTCAGTTATAATATGGGCGCGTGCGAGCATTTGTGTGGAGCGGGCAAAAAGAGGCCGGCCAGAAAGCCCGCCTGTTTGAGCGGCTTTGCGTTGGTCTTTTAAACCTTTGCGCGAAAGGGTGGTGTTTGAGATGATGACCGCATCAACTTTATGATCGAGTAATTTGTAAAGCACTGGTTCTAAGTCTTGATCAGGAATGTCGGGGGCAATTTTGACAAATATTGGGCGCTGTTTGCCGCCATGGTCGACGATTTGGGTGCGGGTTTGCATGATGGACTTTAGCAGTTGATCAAGGGCATCGGGGCTTTGCAGGTCTCTTAGGCCGGGGGTGTTGGGCGATGAGATGTTGATGGTGAAATAGTCTGCGACCCCTTGGAATGTTTTGAACCCTTCGATGTAATCTTGTATGCGATCTTGGCTGTCTTTATTGGCACCAATGTTAACGCCGATAACACCGTTCATGTCTCGGGCTTGTAGTCTTAACAACGCGGCTTGCTGGCCTTCATTGTTGAAGCCCATGCGGTTAATAACGGCTTGATCTTTAGGTAATCTAAACAGGCGGGGTTTGGGGTTACCCTCTTGGGGTTTGGGGGTCAGGGTGCCAACTTCAACAAACCCAAATCCAAGGTTAATAAGTTCATTGGTCACTTGGGCGTTTTTATCAAAACCGGCGGCCATACCCAATGGGTTTTGAATGTTAAGGCCCCATAAATTTTGCATTAGGCGTGGGTCTTGAGGGGGGCGATGAAGGAAGGGTTGGCCCATCTTTAGAGCTTTAATCGTTAAATCATGCGCGCGCTCTGGATCCATTTGGAAAATGGCAGGTTGTGCGATTTTAAATAGGTTGACCACGTTTATGCCTATCGTTTTTATTTATTGCAGGTCAATGGGAAGAGTATGGGTTCCATTTTCCGATTGCTGTAGGGGCTTTTCCCACAAAATGTGGGTGGTTGGCAATGGGGCATATAGGTGAGGGAATAAAGCCCCGCCGCGAGAGGGTTCCCATTTAAGGTCTTGGCCCAGCTCTTTTACGTTAATTGCAATTAGCAAAAGGTTGGTTTTGTCTTTGAAATGTTTGTCTAGTGTGCCTTGAAGTGTTTCTTTTGAAGAGAAATGAATGAAGCCATCGCGTTGGTCATCTTTTGAGCCTTCATATAGGCCGTTTTGTTTGGCTTTATCCCAACTTTCTTTTGTTTCAATTTTATATATGAGCGTCATGTTGTTGCCCCTGGATTTTTGTTTGGAGGTGTTAAGGTTAGGGATTTTTGTTGGTTAATTTTTGCATTTTCTCTTTGCATTAGGCCTTTTTTCATGCATAACAGGTAAATATACCTTTATTTAGGTATTTAATCCTTATTGTTTAGGTGATACACAATGATTACCCACACAGCTATATGGGCTGCAATAGATGGTATTGCTGAGCGTTATAAGCTTTCTCCTTCTGGATTGGCACGGGCGGCAGGTTTGGATGCTACAACTTTTAACAAATCTAAACGCTTTACCGCAAGTGGTCGTGAAAGATGGCCAAGCACGGAAAGCATTGCCAAGGTTCTAGAGGCAACTGGGGCTAATTTTGATGAGTTTGTTAATCTTATGGTTGCCACTTATCCAGATATGGAAGGATTTGGGGTCTCAATTCCACTGATTGATATGGATTTGGCCGCAGGAGAAGATTTTTTAGGCCAGGATGGTTTGCCTTTACAAGCTGATTGGGATGAAATTAATTTTCCTGAATTTCGTCATGAGCATATGTTTGCGCTTGAGGTGATCGAGGATGATTATGAGCCTGTTTACTGGGCAGGCGATATTTTGGTGATTAGTCCGCAAACTGAAATGCGGCGCGGGGACCGGGTTGTGGTTAAATATCGTGATGGTCAGGTTAGAGTTCAACAGCTGATTAGAAAGTCTTTAAAGCGGATTGAGGTGGCGCCAATAAATAATCATAGTGAGGTGATTTCCATTTATACTAGTGATGTGGAATGGATGTCGCGCATTGTTTGGGTTCGTCAGTAAAACTTTTTATCGGCGATGTTGATTAAGTCTTGTTTTAACATTTTTAGCGTATCTTTAATACGTTATTTGCGTTTTTTCTTATTGTGTTCTTTTCTTGTTCTTGCTTACTATTTAAATAGTAAATTTTGTATTAACATTTTTATTGTTGACCTGTGCTGTTTCTCTTAAAGTGGAAGATATCTGCATGCTGAATATCTGCGTGCAAATGAAAGTTTTTCACTTTGCTTTTGGCGCTTTAGGGGAAATTTGTTGTGGGGTTAGGGGCAGGAACACCTTGTCCTACTGATATCAAAGGTCGTGGTGGCATTTGGTGTCGGCTTTTGAGGGACAGTACGTTTTGTTTTTCAAAAGTTAATAGGGCACGAGCGGTTTTAGGGCGGCATAGTGATTATGTGCGTCTTGATATGGGTGTTTGCCATATTTTGCTTTTCCTCGTCTTATTTGTTTTTTCCTTTTCTGTTTTAGGTGTTCGACTTGGCCGCGTTGATGAAAACCGGTTGAGCTGTTGGTGTTTTTTTTCTGGGTTTGATTACGCGTTGGCTGAGGAGATTGTTCCCCCTGTTGAAATTGACGATTTGAGTGATTTACCCTCTGGCGAAGACTTGCTTGCCCATCGCAAAAAAACAAAACGAGATAGAACCAATATTGTTTTTGATATTTATGATGAGCCAGATGAGGCGCTTTGGCGGCGCTATGAAGGTTATTTGCAGCGTAAAGAAAGACGCGGTGATGAGCGGCCACTGGTTGAAGTGTTTGGTGGGGCCAATTTAACACAAAATCAATTTGGGTTTTATGGTGGCGGGGTTACAGGAGCGCTTGACAATCATATAAATTTAAAAGGGTTGCGCTTAAAGGCGCTTTATGGCCAGAGCCATTATAAATATCGAACTGGATATGATGTTGCCAGACTACGGGCGGATATGGATATTGCCGGCAAGTCTGAATTTTTTGAGGCATTGATAGGCTATGAGTTTCGGTTTCAAGGGTCTATTTTTAAAGCCTATACAGGATTGGTGCATGAAAAGAGGTCTTTTGATCGCAATCAAGTGGATGCGCAGATTAATCTTTTCGCAAATCAATTTAGGAACACACATTCTGCAAGTGAGATTGAAAGGTTAAAATCGGCCTATAAAGCGCTTGTTCTGAAGGACCATTCAGGCAGTAAAACGGGAGCGAAATTTGCCCTGGAGGCGTGGCGAGAATTTGATAAGGGGCATTGGTTTTCCGGCTATGGGACGTATTCAACAGGCAATGAATTTTATTCTCTACATGGTCGGTATGGCATACCGGCCTTGCCTTTTATCGATGTTGGTATTGAGTTCGGCGGCTTTGGGAACCGATATTATGATGCTATTCGACTTGGGGCTTTTACCCGTTTGAAACAGGGGGATGGGGAATGGACAGTTTCAACGGGGGTATCAGGTGATTATGATAGGCCAGATTCTTATTATGTCAGTGTACAGTATTTTAGCAAACTCTACTTTTCTGATATTTTTGTCTCAAGCTACAATGGATATTAAGCTATCAAAACTAAATTTATAAAATTTGTGCCCTAGTTATTCTTTAGAACTTAAAGCTTTTTTTCATTGAAGGTAGACAAAACCAAAAATTGGCTATGGCATTATTGGCCTCTTCAATATGTCGCTCAATGTTATCAATCGGCAGCCTGATATGGATCCAATTGCTGTCTTCGTCTTTGCAGGTATAGTCATCTTGATCTGATAAACTTATTAAGGGGCATCTCATTTTGGCCAAACCTGTAAGTAATTTAGCTTTGTTTTGATTTTGTATGGGGGAATTGGCAGTGAAATCAGTTATGAACAAATCGAATTTGAGATTTTTAGGCTCATTGGTGAGTTGATCTAATAGACTTTGTTCTTGGAGCGGGGAATTGATTGCCTCTATTTGATAAAAAAACCAAATACGGTTGATCAGTCTACGCAGACGAATTTCATCATTGGGTTGAATATGTAACAATTGCACGATTGCTTCGCGTGGAGACGCTGTTAAGGGGTCCATAGCTGCTTAACCCTTTTTTCCCATATAGATTGTTTCCACCACTTATATACACTTAATTGATGTAGGTTAATTTATTATTGATTTGGAAAAAATAGTTTATTTTTTTTGGAGAAAAAGAGAGCCTTTATGAGTGATATGGTGTTTAACATTGTTGCCCTCGGTGTTCTTGGGGGTATCGCTTGGCATGGTTTGACATATAAAGATGCAGATGGGCAGCGCCCATTCGTTCATCTGTTGTTTGGTTGTATAGCTTTGCTTTATGCGTTTCGAATTTTGTTTTCGGAAATTTTTCGTGTTTGGTAGGTCTTATCATTATGATCTATTTAACACAGCTGTCATAAAGGCATGTCATTTACCACAATTTTAGGTTGATCTTTCCCTTTTCAATTTATAGTTGTATTTAGGTAAAGTAGATACAATTTATCTAGATGGTTTTGTTATACCATCTGGGTTTGTTGTGATTGTTTTTCATTTATTTTTTTAGGTCTTGTTTCCTCTGTTTACGGGGGATTGCGGTTTGCTTTTTCATATCCAAGGGACTGGAGCAAAAGGTTTAAGTTAACCAATGTATGAAATCTCTAGATTAACAAAAACTCAGATGCGCAGGCGTTCGCAGATCATCAATGCTGCCATGGTGGTTTTAGCGCGTGATAAAGATTTAAATCTTGATAATATTATTAAAATTTCTGGGGGGTCTAAAGGGGCCATTTATGACTTTTTTGGCAACAAGGCAGGTTTAGAAGTTGCTGTTAGTGAAGAAATTTATGTCCGTGTTCAGAAACTTATTGATACGATTACCAAAGACTTTAATCAGTCTGTTGCCAGCGATGAGTTAGATTATGAGCGATTTGGACTGTTTGTTTTTCAAATGCTCAAAGCTTTAAATAACAAAAAGGCACGCGAAGCAGTGCAGTTGATGTTTTATAAGTTCCCTCAAAATAAGTCGAATTTGAAACATTTTTATAAAGAGGGACCTGAACAGTTGGTCAATAATTTTTCTAATTTCCTTGAACGTTTAGCAAAACAAAAAGGGACTGTATTGGCCTGCCCGCGTCATTGTGCTGTTATTATTTTGGGCAGTATTATTGCGCCTTATTTTTTGGAAATGGTTTTTCAAGAACAACCCCATGGTTTAAAAAAAGTTGAGCTTGAAGAGCATTCGCAATGGGTTGTGAACGTGTTGTTAAAAGGTCAGTTGCAAAGCTTGGTTTAGACTTTGCCATCTGGATTTTAATTTATCTGACAAGCGTGATTGTGTGTGCCGCACGTGTGACAGCTGTGTAGAGCCATTGACGGGCGCTTTCCTTAAATGCCCAGCTTTCATCAAAAAGAATAATGTCATCCCATTGTGAGCCTTGGGCTTTGTGCACGGTGATGACATAGCCATAGTCAAATTCATCAAAGTTGCGGCGCTGGGTCCAGTCGAGTTCTTTTTCTTTTCCTTCGAAAAAATGACGCCATACGCGTACACGGGTGGTCTTGGCTTGAACCATGGCTTGGTCTGGTATGAGGCGCATGGTCAAACGGCCCTTAACATCATTGGAGGTTTTGGAGACGGTCCAAAGGCTACCGTTGAGCAGGCCTTTCTTTTTGTTGTTGCGTAAACAAATGAGGCGTTCGCCAACATTGGGCAAGGGGCCTTGATACTCTTTTAGGTCACGAAGACGCTGGTTGTAAGAGCGGCGGGTTTTGTTGATGCCGACTAGGATTTGATCTGTTTCTAGAACATCTTGTGTCTCAATGTCATTTTTGGAGATGATGCGACTTTCGCCATAGCGGCCATATTCCAATTGATCACCTTGGCGAATGCTCATTGACATGGCGATGATGGGATTGTTTTTGGCCTGGCGGTGAACTTCTTGAAGCAAGAAATCGGGTTCATGGTTGGTGAAAAATCCAGCCCCTTTTACAGGCGGAAGCTGTGCTGGATCTCCTAGTACCAGAAGTTTGGTGCCAAAGGATAAAAGATCGCGGCCAAGTTCTTCGTCGACCATGGAGCATTCATCAATGATGACAAGATCTGCTTTTTTAACCGGGCTGTCCCGGTTCATGAAAAAATCAGGGGTTTCGTTACTTTCTTCACCCGGGCGATAAATCAGGCTGTGAATGGTGGAGGCGCCCTCACACCCTTTGTCGCGCATAACGAGGGCGGCTTTGCCTGTAAAAGCGGCAAATAAAACTTTGCCATCTACATTTTCGGCGATGTGTTTGGCGAGCGTGGTTTTGCCTGTGCCAGCATAACCAAACAAACGAAAGACGGGGGCATTACCATGATGAAGCCAATCATCAACAGCGCTCAGGGCAGCGTCTTGTTCAGGGGTCCATTTCATGATTAGCCTTTGGGTGTGATATGTTTTGATTTGTTGTGTTAGTTATTTAGCAAATTGATATCGATCGTAAAGAGAAGATTTATAGGTTTTGATGAAAGGGGGCGGAAATGATGACAGAGTTTACACCATTGATGTCATTTTTAGGAGGGGCCTTAATTGGGCTGTCTGCGGTGATTTTAATGGGGGGATTGGGGCGTATTGCGGGTGTTTCAGGCATATTGGGTGGGTTGTTTACTGTTGATCTGTCTGGGGCTTTATGGCGAATGGCGTTTTTGGCGGGTCTGGTTTTATCCCCGTTTTTATATCGCAAAGTCAGTGGTGAGTTGCCGGACTTTGCTGTGACCAGTGATGTGTTTTATTTGGTGGCGGCAGGGCTGTTGGTTGGCTTTGGCACCTCGATTGGCAGTGGTTGCACCTCTGGTCATGGGGTGTGCGGGATCGCGCGGCTCTCGAAGCGGTCATTGGTGGCCGTCCTGGTGTTTATGGTGAGTGCAATGGTGACTGTTTTTATTGTCCGGCATGTTATTTAAGGGGGAGGGTATGCAAGTTTTGATTGCTTTGATTGCGGGTTTGATTTTTGGACTTGGGTTGGTTGTCTCTGGGATGAGCAACCCTTCTAAAGTTTTGAATTTTTTGGACATTTTTGGCTCTTTTGATGCCAGCCTTTTGTTTGTTATGGGCGGTGCGGTGCTGACAAGCTTTCTTGGGTATCGATTGGTTTTGCGCCAACCGCATCCTTTGTTTGCCAATAAGTTTCCCTCTTCGCCAAGTGGTTTAATTGATGGGCGGCTTATACTGGGGGCTGTGATGTTTGGCATTGGTTGGGGGTTGGTTGGGTTTTGCCCTGGGCCTGCGCTTGCCAGTTTAACATTTGGTGGCTTAAGTGCCTTGATATTTTTTGGCGCGCTGTTGATTGGATTGATGGCGGCAAAACTGGTTAGTGGTTTTTTATAAAGAGAGAAGCTTGGTCATAAAAAAAGAAAACCAGGCTTTTCAATGTGGGCTTACCACTCGATGCGTTCGATGTCTGTGAAATCAATGGTGCTGCCATCTTGTAAGTTAACAGTGCCGTCGGCGTCATCTGAAAGCTCAAGTCTTGTTTCGTTTTGTGATTCGATTTCGCCCTGGGTAAGAGTTACAGTCCAATCTGTGCCGTAGGTTCCAAGATCAGTTTCCCCGTCTTGTAAGTTAATGGTATCTATCCATGCGTTACCTGTGCCACCATTGACTGTGTCATTGCCATCACCTGTTTGATATTTGAATAAGTCATTGCCATCGTTGCCGTTTAAGATGTCATCACCGATGCCGCCAATGATTGTGTCGTTGCCATCACCACCATGGATTGTGTCGTCGCTATTTTGATAGGATATTTCGGTTATTTGGGCTTCATTGTTGAGTGTTAGGTTATTATTGCCGGCCAAATCTTCTACAACGCCATTCGTGTCAGTTTTAAAGTGCCAGTTGCTGATCAGTCCTGGTTCTGATGCGGGGTCATCTAGAGGCGTGGCATGATTGTCTAAAATTTCTTGATAGCCGCGAACGTCATTAAAAATACGAACTTCATTAATTGTTCCTTCAAACACTTGATGATCTTGGAACCCACCGCCCAATGTATCTTGTTCTTGACCTAGAACGATGGTGCCGCCTGAAGTTAAGGGGCCAGCGCTGATTTCAGGGGTGGTGTATTCGTGCTGTCCATCAATGTAGAAATCGGCAATTCCGTTGTTTTGATCCCAAGATATAGAAAGCATGTGCTCTGTTCCATCAAATAGGCTTGAACTGGGGACTTGAGTGTTGTGAGCCTTGCCATCAACGATCATGATCAATGTGTCCGTGGCTGATGCGACCGATACTAAAAATTCATTATCGGTGCCTGGGACCGCATAAGAAAATAAAGGTGTGCCGTTGGGTGATGGTGATGATGATGCAAAGCGGATTTCAATTGTTAAGTCATTTGTTGGGAAATCTGCAACATCACTGACGATTGCGTAATCTTTGCCATTTCCATTTTCATTTAATGAAAGTTGGTATGGGGATAATGAGTTTTCGCCATAAATGATATCATCGCCAGTGCCTGCATAAATGGTGTCATGACCGCTGTCGCCATAAATGATGTCATCGTCACCGCCGCCATAAAGGGTTTCTGTTGCTGTGGTGCCAGCAATATTTAAGGACTCAAGGTCTGTGACATTGATGGTAAGAGCTTCTTTATATGTGTTGCCATAGCTATCTGTTACCTGAACGGTAATTTCATGAGAAGTGGTGATGTCATAATCAATGTTGGCCTCAGCTTTCACACGTACCTCATTGCCAACGATTTCAAAGAACCCTGAAGGGTCGTTGGTTAGAGAATAGGTGGCTGTGTCTCCTACATCTTGATCTGATGTGGCAAGGGTGGCGACAACGGTGCCGCCGGTTGCGTTTTCATCAACGTTTGTGGTGCTGTTTGTAGTTTTGTCTTCCCAATCAAGTGATCTGATGTCTTGGAAGATACCTTCTTGATGTCCATCGAGCCCTGAACGATTGTTCCAGGTAAAGACCAGGTCGCCATTTTCCAGCTGGATGACATCTGGGTGACTTGAACTGCCATCTGTTGGGTTGTTAATGAGCTCTTCAGGACCAACTTTTTCACCCGTTGCATCAAACCGTTGGGCAGCAATTGTGTCTGATCCAGATTGCCAGGTGACCACAAAGCCACCATCTTGGAGCTCGGTCATTTCAACACCTGTTTGATCTCCTGTTTCCGTGGTGTTGATTTGGAACTCTTTGCCGATCAGGTCGCCGTTTTGGGCAAAATGCTGGGCGACAATGGCGGTGCCATCGCTATCAACGCTTGGGGTTTGCCAGGCAATGACAAAGCTGCCATCGGCTAGGGTGATGATGTCTGGATCAAGCTGGTCACCTGCTGTTGTGGTGTTGGCTTGGGTTTCTGTGCCGACTTTGTTGCCATGGCTATCGAACCGTTGGAATACAATGGCATTGCCATCTTCATCGATATTTGGGCTTTCCCAAGTGATGATATAGCCGCCCTCAGGGGTTGCGGCCATTTCGGCGTCAATTTGATTGCCGTCCGTTGTGGTGTTGACTTGTGTTTCTGTTCCCACCTTGCTGCCAGTGGCGTCAAATTTTTGGGTGTATATGGCATTGCTGTCTCCATCGCCCGGGCTGCGCCAGGCCACGATGTAGCCGCCATCTGTGGTGCCAAGAATGTCTGATGGGTATTGTGAGCCGGGCAATGTTGTATTGACGACGATTTCGCCCCCCACTGTGTTGCCGTTGGCATCATATTGTTGGACGATGGTGTCATAATAATCGGCTTGTCCGATGCTGACCCAGGCAATGGCAAAGCCCCCATCTTCCAGGCTGGTTACATTTGGCCAATATTGATGGTTATTTGTTGTGGTGTTGACCTGGAATTCATCGCCAACTGTGTTGCCATTGGCATCAAAGCGTTGGGCAAAGACACCGTGGCCGCTACCATCTTGATCGTAGGAATACCAAGTTGTGATGTAGCCGCCATCTTCAAGGGCGGCTGAGACGCCGCGGCGTTGGTCAGTTGTTATGTAGGTGTTGGCTTGTTGGTCATCCACTTTTGTGACTGAGTTGGTGACATAAATATCTGTGGGGGCTTCATTTAAAATATCTGCTACAGCTACTGTTCTGTCTGCAAATTGGAAGTGTTCAACGTCTTGCACTTTGTCTGTTCCATCAGGGGAACCGGGGCGGTTATCTTGGAGGGTGTATTTATTTATCTCTTCGTCATAGCTGATGGTGTAGTCCGCCCAGTTGCCTGAGTAGACAGCAGTATCTATTCCTGCTCCACCATAAATAGAATCATTATTTTGGTCGCCTTGGAGTGTATCGTTGTCCTCACCACCATCTAGTATGTCGTCGCCGGATCCTCCCCAAATGGTGTCAGCCCCTTGATTGCCATAAAGTGAGTCAGATCCACTGTTTCCTAGTATCTCATCATTTCCACCCCCTCCAGAGATGGTATCGTCTCCACTCATACCGGATAGTTTGTTGGCGTTGGCATCTCCTGTAATGCTATCGTTATTAGAACTACCTATAACATTTTCAAAACCAGTAAGTTTGTCGCCTTGAGCATCGCCGCCAGAGCCAGAACCATCTGCAAGGCTAACGGTTACAGCATCAGAGCCATCATATCTAACTTCATCAATGCCTGTGCCACCGATTAATGTGTCAGCACCTGTACCGCCAATGATGCTGTCATTACCCTCTCCTGCGTCGATGTGATCGTCGCCAGCGCCGCCAATGATTGTGTCGTGCCCACCTAATGCTCTGATAGAATCTTCTTCTGATGTGCCATTGAGAAAATCATGATTTTCAGTGCCTGTTATCGATGAGTAAATATTTTCGACATTAATGGTTAGAGTTTCAGAATAAGTTGCGCCATGAACATCTGTTACCGTTACTTCAATGGTGTGAGAGGTGGCGGTTTCATAATCAATGTTTGCACCAGTTTTCACACGTACTTCATTGCCAACGATTTCAAAGAACCCTGAGGGGTCGTTGGTTAAAGTATAGGTTGCTGTCTCGGACGGAATTAAGCTGTCTGCGTCAGTACTGCCTAGGGTTGCTACAACAGTGCCTGCTGTGCTGTTTTCATCAATGTTGATCAGTTGTTCAGCATTATTAACGATGGTTAGGTTGTTGTTTCCGGCAAGGTCTGTAATTGTGGTGCCGTTAATTTCATCGTTGAAATTATAATAACTGACAAGACCAGTAATGGTTTCTGGGTCGGTTAAGGTTTGACCGGCATTGTCAGCAATTTCTTGGGCGGTGCGGACATCGTTGAAAATGCGCACATCATAATATTCGCCATCAAAGGTTTGGTTTGAATCAAAGCTATCACCAACATTATCTTGTTCTTGACCTAAAATTAAGGTGCCGCCTGTGGTTATCGGGGCTCCGGCTTGATGGGTGCCGGTGTCTTCAAGCGTGCCATCGATATAGGTTTTTAGCTCGCCTGTGGTGCTGTCCCAAGACACAGAGAGTTGATGCTCGGTGCCATCAATTAAAGCGTCTTGTGGTATGCTGGTGTCGTAGGTGCTACCATTAATGAAGATCTTCAATGTTCCGTTGTTGATTTCAATTAGTAATTCATTGTCTGATCCTGCCACGGCATAGCTGGCTATTGGGGTTGTTGCTGAGCCCGGTGAACTGGAGGCAAAGCTAAGCTCCATAGTGAAGGTCGATGTTGGAAAGTCAGCCATGTTAGAGGCTTCAAGATAGCCGCCGGATGAGCCTGTGACATCCATTGAGCCATCAGTTGCTTCGACGATGATATCTGTTGGGGTGTCATTTAGTATATTTGCAACGGTCTGTGTGCCGTCGGCAAATTGGAAGAACTCGACGTTTTGTACTGTGTCCTTGCCATCAGGAGTGCCGGGGCGGTTGTCCTGGATTGTATAAATGTTATTGGCAGCATCAAAGCTAATTGTATAGTCAGCCCAATTGCCTGAGAAGACAGCCGTATCTGTTCCTTCTCCGCCATTAAGGGTGTCGTTGTCATTGGTGAAATTTTCATAAAGCTGGATATTGTCTATTGCTGTTCCGCCATAATCTACTGAGCCAACTTCTTTAAATTGCAATGTGTTTGAACCATCGCCGGCACCACCCACCAAGTCAAAAGTGAAGGTTTGCATGGTCCCAGAATTTGTCTCAACTGTATCAATCAGCTGGCCACCCCAATAGACTTCTAGTGATTGGTCATAGGATCTATAATCGGCTGCATCTAAAGAGAGTATGTAGCTTGTTCCCTCTGTTATGTCTGATACGGTTTGAGAGAAACTTATATTTCCTGGTGAATGGTCTGTGTCCAAATAGTTTGTGCCTTCGCTGGCCGCGATGCCGTATCCATCGCCGGTTGATTTTATTTGAAAGCCTGGTCCCTCATCTAATGTCCAACCCGTGCTGCCATTTTCAAAGCTGCCATTGACAATAAGGTTGGTGGATGTGGCGCTAGGGTCGTTGCCAGCAAGGATATCATCACCAGCATTGCCGTAAAGATAGTTGTTGTTGGCGTCACCAGTAAGGTTGTCATTATAGGATGAGCCATCGATTTTCTCAATGTTGATGAGTGTGTCACCTGTCGCTTCACCGCCAGAATGGATGCCAGTTTTCAGATTAATTGTAACCCCTTCTGAGCTTGTGGCATAAGAGGCCCAGTCTTGCCCATCGCCGCCATCAAGCGTGTCAGCGCCAGCACCGCCCCTTAACGTATCTGAGCCGCCCATTCCATAAAGTGTGTCGTCATCTTGACCACCGACCAGAACATCGTAGGAGTTTCCACCTGTTAAGGTGTCGTCCCCGCCATTGCCTATGAGCAAGTTGTTTACATCGTTGCCAGTGATGTTGTCTGCATAATTTGATCCGCTAACATCTTCAATGTTGGTCAGGGTGTCGCCTTCAGCGTGGCCGCCAGAGGCTGTGCCTGTGGCCAAGTTGATTGTTACGCCAGCATCTGAGCTTGAATAGTCAATCCGGTCTGTGCCTGCGCCGCCGTCGATATTGTCAGCGCCTTCACTGCCTGTGATTTTATCTCTTCCATCGCCGGTTGCAATTGTGTCTTCTTCAGAGGTGCCTGTTTGTAAATCATTATTGGCGGTGCCAGTGTAGTTTCCTTCATAATCTTGGACATTGATTGTGATGACTTCTGAAAATGTGTTGCCTGCTCTATCTGTGACTTGGACTGTGATGTCGTGAGAGGCTGCAGTTTCATAATCAATGGTTTGGTTTTCTTTTACACGCACTTCATTGCCGACAATTTCAAAATGGCCGGAAGGGTCGTTTGTGATGGTGTAGGTAAAGCTTTCGCGATTGTCATCATCTGTTGTGCTAAGTGTTGCAACCACTGAGCCAGATGGATCATAGGCTGAGCCAATTGTACCGCCATCAGTTACTGTTTCATTAACAGTGCCGCCTGTAAAGGTAATGTCTGTTGGGGCTTCGTTTACATTTCTTACATCAAATGTGACAATGGTGTATTTTTCGTTGCCCGCTGTGTCTGTGGTGAGAACTGTAATGTTGTAAAGTTTTTCTGTTTCATAATCCAATTGCTCACCAGGTTTTAATGAAACTTCTCCGTTTTGGTTGATTTCAAAAGGGGTGTCTTCATCAACGATTTTATATGTGAGTTTGTCACCTTCATCTTGGTCGAAAACTTCAACGGTTGTAATGATGTGAGTATCAGAGATTGATTCAGGGGCCTCAGCATATGTGAAGGTCTCGCCATAAGGTGTTTCATTCACATCTGTGACTTCAAGCTTTACATCTTGGGTATGAGACAGCCCGCCTTGGTCAGTTACCGTGATGCTTAATTTGATCTCTGGCTCTGTCTCATGATCGAGGTATTCGTATTGTTTGACTTGTAAGAAATAGCTGCCGGCTTCTTCATAGACCTCAAAGCGATCGTCAGAGACTGAGAATTTGAATTCTTTATCTCCATCTGGATCAATAACATTTAATTCAATTTCACCGATGCCCTCGCTGCGGCTTGCATCTTCTCTTATTTTTGTTGTTTCAAAGAGGATGCCGGTTGGGGCTTCATTGATATTAGAGACGTCAATGGTGAATGATGCTGTTGTTGTGGAACCATCTGTCGAGGTGGCTGTGACCTCAATTGTGTGATTGGCATTTTGGGCGTAATCAAGTTCGCCAGCAAGAGTTACGACGCCGGTGTTTGCATCTATGGCGAAAAAGTCACCTGGATTTGATGACAGGGTGTAAGTGACTGTGTCTGTAACATCAGCATCTGTTGCCAGCGCTGTGATGCCAACAGCGGTGCCAATAGAGGCTTTTTCTGAGACTTGGTTGGCATCTGTGTTTGTGTCTGAGATGGTTGTGATGCGCGTTTCGTTTTGATCATTTACAGCGATGGTGAATGTTTCAGAGTTTGTTGAGCCATCTGTTGAGGTTGCGATCACGGTGATGTTGTGGCTTGTGGCTGTTTCAGCGTCTAGTGATCCTGCAACTGTGACAACGCCGGTGTTCGCATCAATGGCGAACAGGCCACCAGCGTTATCTGATAATGTGTATGAGACAGTGTCGGTTCCATCTTGATCTGTTGCAAGGGCAGTGATGCCAACAACAGAGCCAGTGGCTGTGTTCTCATTAACTGCATTGTCTGCCGCATTTGTGTCGGAGATGGTTGAGACGTTGAATTCATCAACATCGGTTATGTTAATGGTTAGAGTTTCAGAATAAGTTGCCCCATGAACATCTGTTACCGTTACTTCTATGGCGTGAGACGTGGATGTTTCATAGTCGATGTCGGCGCCTGTTTTAACACGTATTTCATTATCAACGATTTCAAACAAGCCAGAAGGGTCGTTGGTTAAAGTATAGGTTGCTGTCTCGGAAGGAATTGAGCTGTCAGCATCTGTGCTGCCTAAGGTTGCCACAACAGTGCCACCGGTAGTATTTTCAGCAATCGTATTGCTTGTAACTGATATGTCTGTTGGGGCGTCATTCAAGATTTGTTCAGCAGGGACAGTCGCATCTGCAAATTGGAAGTTTTCGACGTTTGTCACTGTGTCGGTACCATCTGGTGAGCCGGGGCGGTTGTCTTTGATGGTGTATTCATTGTTTTCCCGGTTGAAACTGATGGTGTAGTCAGCCCAGTTGCCAGTGTAGATGACAGTGTCTATGCCTTCACCGCCATCTATTGCATCGGTGCCAGTACCGCCAGAGAGACTGTCGTTGCCAGTTTCACCATCTAGAGTGTCATTGCCTGCCCCTCCCAAAATGGTGTCATCACCGTCATTGCCAGTTATGGTGTTGTCATTTTTATCGCCGGATAGTTTGTCATCATGTTTTGAGCCACGAAGTGTTTCAAAATTGGTGATGAGATCGCCTTCAGCGTCGCCGCCAGACCCTTTGCCTGTTGCAAGGTCGACTGCGACCCCTTCGGAAGAGGATGAATAGCTGACAGTGTCAATGCCTTCTCCCCCATCAAGGGTGTCGGCGCCACTGCCACCGCGTACATAATCATTCCCATCTCCAGCGTAGATTGTGTCATCGCCATCAAAGCCATAAAGGTAGTTGCGAGCTGATGAACCAAGGATCTTGTCGTCATGGTCTGAGCCATAAACATTTTCAACACTGGTATAGGTGTCGCCTTCAGCCAGGCCTCCAGAGCCTGTGCCATTTTCTAAGTCAATCTTCACTGCTGCAGAAGACTTGCTGTAATCAATTGTATCGTTGCCTGTGCCACCATCGATGATGTCCGCGCCAAGGCTGCCTTTGATCTTGTCTGAACCTTGCCCGGTTGAGATTGTGTCTTCTTCAGAGGTGCCTGTTATGGTATCTGCACTTGTTGAGCCTTCATAGCTGCCCTCATAATCTTGCACATTGATTTTGATGGTTTCTGAGTAAGTGTTGCCAGCTGAGTCGGTTACCTCAATTGTTATGTCATGTGATGTGTTGATTTCAAAATCTATTGTTTGACCGGCTTTGACGCGTACTTCATTGCCAACGATCTCAAAATGACCTGAAGGATCATTGATGATTGCATATGTGAATGTGTCACCTGAATCAACATCTGAGGTTGAAAGCGTGGCAACGGTGCTGCCAGATGGATCAAAGGCGCTGCCAATTGTGCCGCCATCTTTAACTGTTTCATTGACGGTACCGCCTGTAAAGGTAATGTCCGTTGGCGCTTCATTGACATCTGTTACGTCAATAGTGAATGATTTAATTGATATCGAGCCGTCGGTTGAGGTGGCTGTGACTTCGATGGTATGGTTTCCGGCTGTCTCATGATCAAGGACTTTTGCGGTTGTTATCACGCCGGTGTTTGCATCAATTGCAAAGAACCCGCCTGGGTTTGATGACAGGGCGTAAGTGACTGTGTCTGTGATGTCTGTGTCAGTTGCAAGCGCTGTAATGCCAACGGCTGTGCCGATGGCGGCTGTTTCTGCGACTTGGTCAGCATCTGTATTTGTGTCTGAGATGGTAGAAATTGACGTTTCGTTTTGATCATTGACATTGATCGTGAAGGTCTCAGAGCTTGTAGAGCCATCGGTGGATGTGGCCAGAACAGTGATGTTGTGGCTTGTTGCTGTCTCAGCATTGAGTGATCCAGCAACGGTGACAACGCCGGTGTTCGCATCAATGGCGAATAGGCCGCCTGCGTTATCTGACAGGGTATAAGTGACGGTATCTGTGGTGTCAGCATCTGTGGCCAGAGCCGTGATGCCAACAACTGAGCCGGTGGCCGCGTTTTCGTCAACTGCGTTAGCGGTGTCGTTAGTGTCTGATATGGCTGAGATGTCGAATTCGTCTTGATCGTTGACATTGATTGTGAATGTCTCAGTACTTGTCGAGCCATCTGTTGATGTTGCCAGAACAGTGATGTTGTGGCTAGTGGCTGTCTCAGCATCGAGTGATCCAGCAACTGTGACAACGCCGGTGTTCGCATCAATGGCGAATAGGCCGCCAGCGTTATCTGATAGGGTGTAAGTGACGGTATTGGTGGTACCATCAGCATCTGTGGCCAGGGCTGTAATGCCAACCGTTGAGCCTAAAGAGGCGTCTTCATCAACGGCATTTGCACCAGTGTTTGTGTCAGAGATGGCGCTTACGTTAAACTCATCGACATCTGTTACATTGATTGTGAAGGTCTGAGTTGAGGTCGAGCCATCTTCTGATGTTGCTGTGACTTCAATTGTTTGCGAAGTTGCTGTCTCATAATCGATGGCACCAGCGACTGTGACTTGGCCTGTGTTAGGATCTATGGCGAACAGGCCGCTTGCATCGTTAGACAATGAGTATGTGATGCCATTGTTAGAACCGTCCGCGTCTGAGGCAAAGGCTGTGATGCCAACTGATGTCCCGACGCTTGCGTTCTCAGCAATGCTGTTTGCATTAGCGTTTGTGTCTGTGATGGCGCTTACGTCAAACTCATCGACGTCCGTTACATCGATTGTGAAAGTCTGGGTCGATGTTGTACCATCGCTTGAGGTTGCTGTTATCTCGATCGTGTGATCTTCATTTGTTTCAAAGTCCAGATCGTTGGCCACTGTAACGACACCGGTGTTTGAATCTATGGCGAAGAACCCGCCTGGGTTTGATGACAGAGTGTAAGTGACGGTGTCTGTTATGTCAGCATCTGTGGCCAAAGCCGTTATGCCAACAGCTGTGCCAACGCTGACATTCTCAGTCACTGAGTTTGCAGAGGTGTCTTTGTCTGAGACGGCAGAGATGCTTGTTTCATTGACGTCATTGACGTTGATGGTAAAGGTCTCGTTTGAGATTGAACCGTCTGTTGATGTGGCGACGACAGTAATGTTGTGGCTTGTTGCTGTTTCGGCATCGAGTGATCCAGCAACTGTGACGACACCGGTGTTCGCATCAATGGCAAATAGGCCGCCAGCATTGTTAGACAGGCTATATGTGACGGTGTCTGTTGCGTCTGCGTCTGTGGCCAGAGCCGTTATGCCAACGACTGAGCCGGTGGCCGCGTTTTCGTCAACTGCGTTAGCGGTGTCGTTAGTGTCTGATATGGCTGAGATGTCGAATTCATCTTGATCGTTAACATTGATTGTAAATGTTTCTGAGCTTGTGGAGCCGTCTGTTGATGTTGCCAGAACAGTGATGTTGTGGCTAGTGGCTGTCTCAGCATCTAGTGATCCAGCAACTGTGACAACGCCGGTGTTCGCATCAATGGCGAACAGGCCGCCGGCGTCATTTGAGAGGCTATATGTGACTGTGTCTGAGGCGTCTGCGTCTGTTGCCAGAGCTGTGATGCCAACGGTTGTGCCAACAGAGGCGTCTTCGTCAATGGCGTTTGCTGTGGCATTTGTATCTGTGACGCTTGAGATGTCGAATTCGTCTTGATTGTTGACATTGATCGTAAATGTTTCTGAGCTTGTGGAGCCGTCTGTTGATGTGGCTACGACTGTGATGTTGTGGCTAGTGGCTGTCTCAGTATCTAGTGATCCAGCAACTGTTACAACGCCGGTGTTCGCATCAATGGCGAACAGGCCGCCAGCGTTATCTGATAGGGTGTAAGTGACGGTGTCTGTGCCGTCAGCATCTGTGGCCAGGGCTGTAATGCCGACGACTGAGTCAGTGGCTGCATTCTCGTCAACAGCGTTTGCCCCTGTATCTGCATCTGTTATTGTTGAGACATCAAATTCATCATGATCAGTAACTTTTATGGATAGCTGCTCAGTTACACTATTGCCTTGGTCATCAGTTCCGGTGACATAAAAGGTATGAGTTTGATTGGTCTCATAATCAATATTGGCGCTTTGCGAGACAATGATTTGGTTGTTAAGTATGGTAAAATTAGAATTGCTAATTACCACTCCATTTTGATCAGTTATGGCATAAGAGTAATTTGTGCCGGCTGCCCCTTCTAAATCTAGTGTCGCTATAACTGTTCCCGGGGTTGCAGCTTCATTGACAGTTTCTCCTGTTGATACTAGATCAGGATCGTAAGTGGGAGGGGGCGGTGTGCCGCCTCCTGGTGGAGGAGGTGGTGGAGGAGGTTGGGTAACATTTGTTGGTCCCTCAGGGTCTGGGCTTTGTCCTGTGGGCGGGTTCGGGGGCTCTGTCGTGTCTATAATGTCTGGGTTTGAAATTCCTTTTGTGGGTTTGTCGTCAGTTTTTATGTCCTGGACATCTGTTTTGACCAACGGAGATGTGCTTATTGGAGATTCAGAAGTGTTAATGGCTTTTTTTACAGGGGCGCTTTCTTCATCAACTGTTTTCATCTCTACATCAGTTGATGGGGTCTGGATGGATAAAGCTTTTTCTTCAGGTGTGACTTTGTAGGGGTCGCCTGCTGCTATGGTTTCAATATCTTCTTTCAGACCATAATGAAGATTTGGATTGGTTATGTCTTTGGAGACAACAGGGCTCTCGTTGATATGTTCTTCAAGGCTTTTTTCAACGAGCTTTTCATAATCTTGTGCTTGATTTGCTGGTGGTTGCTTAGTAGGGGTGCCAATCGGTTTGTCACTTATTGGTGGTGCAGAAGTCTCGTTTTGAGTTTTTATTTTATTACTCATTGATTGAACTCTTGAAATTTAAAATTTCGTTTTAAAATATGGGCGCCTGGCTAGGCTTTGGCACAATTAGAGCTCTATAATTCCTTGGAAAGATTACTCGTCCCTTACTTTAAGGAAATCTTAAGCATTAAAAAAAATCCATGGTTAACAGACAGATAATTGGATATCTGTTTGCTTCATATTGGGCTAAAGTGAAGCTGAAAATTTACTTTTAAAACAGCCTAAAAGCTAAGATGCTCTTTAGGCTGTTTGTTTTTTTGGGGACAAATTTCTTTAGAATTCAATCCGTTCAATATCAGCAAATTGAACTGAGGTTCCATCTTCAAATGTGATCATGCCGTCTGCATCATCTGAAAGTGTAATGGAATTTTCGTCTTGGTCTTCTATGGTGCCTTGGGTGAGAGTTAGCGTCCAATTGTTACTGGATTCTTCAGAAGATCCATTGTCGTTCTGTCCCTCAATCTGTATGGTGTCAATCCAAGTCTCACCTGTGCCACCATAAATTCTATCTGCTCCTGATTGATCAGACAGCATGAAGAGGTCATTGCCGTCGCCCCCATATAGGCGATCATCGCCAAGGTCGCTTGTAAAAGTGTCATCACCTTTGCCACCATTTAAATAGTCGTTGCCTTCGCCGCCGGTTAGGGTGTCGTCATCGTTCCCGCCATAGAGATAGTCATTACCAGAACCACCGGTTAGGGTATCGTTGCCGTCGTTGCCATAGGCTCTAATTGCCTCGGTTACGCCAGATGCATCAGCGACATCGTTGCCAGCTGCGCCGTCAAAGCGCTCTATGCTGCTCTCGTTCATATCGAGTGTTACACCGTCAGAGCCTTGTGCAATGACGCGGTCATAGCCTTCGCCGCCTTCAACGAGGGTGTCTTGTGCATCAACATATAGGATGTCGTTGCCTGCACCGCCTGAGAGTTTGTCAGCACCGTCCCCGCCGATGAGATAGTCGTTGCCTTCGCCGCCGGTTAGGGTGTCGTCATCGTTCCCGCCATAGAGATAGTCATTACCAGAACCACCGGTTAGGGTATCGTTGCCGTCGTTGCCATAGGCTCTAATTGCCTCGGTTACGCCAGATGCATCAGCGACATCGTTGCCAGCTGCGCCGTCAAAGCGCTCTATGCTGCTCTCGTTCATATCGAGTGTTACACCGTCAGAGCCTTGTGCAATGACGCGGTCATAGCCTTCGCCGCCTTCAACGAGGGTGTCTTGTGCATCAACATATAGGATGTCGTTGCCTGCACCGCCTGAGAGTTTGTCAGCACCGTCCCCGCCGATGAGATAGTCGTTGCCTTCGCCGCCGGTTAGGGTGTCGTCATCGTTCCCGCCATAGAGATAGTCATTACCAGAACCACCGGTTAGGGTATCGTTGCCGTCGTTGCCATAGGCTCTAATTGCCTCGGTTACGCCAGATGCATCAGCGACATCGTTGCCAGCTGCGCCGTCAAAGCGCTCTATGCTGCTCTCGTTCATATCGAGTGTTACACCGTCAGAGCCTTGTGCAATGACGCGGTCATAGCCTTCGCCGCCTTCAACGAGGGTGTCTTGTGCATCAACATATAGGATGTCGTTGCCTGCACCGCCTGAGAGTTTGTCAGCACCGTCCCCGCCGATGAGATAGTCGTTGCCTTCGCCGCCGGTTAGGGTGTCGTCATCGTTCCCGCCATAGAGATAGTCATTACCAGAACCACCGGTTAGGGTATCGTTGCCGTCGTTGCCATAGGCTCTAATTGCCTCGGTTACGCCAGATGCATCAGCGACATCGTTGCCAGCTGCGCCGTCAAAGCGCTCTATGCTGCTCTCGTTCATATCGAGTGTTACACCGTCAGAGCCTTGTGCAATGACGCGGTCATAGCCTTCGCCGCCTTCAACGAGGGTGTCTTGTGCATCAACATATAGGATGTCGTTGCCTGCACCGCCTGAGAGTTTGTCAGCACCGTCCCCGCCGATGAGATAGTCGTTGCCGTCTCCGCCGGTTAGGGTGTCGTCATCGTCCCCGCCATAGAGACGGTCGTTGCCTGCGCCGCCATCAAGTTTGTCATTGCCTTGATCGCCTCTAAGGTAATCATTGCCGTCTCCGCCGGTTAGAGTGTCGTCATCGTTCCCGCCATAGAGATAGTCATTACCAGAACCACCGGTTAGGGTATCGTTGCCGTCGTTGCCATAGGCTCTAATTGCCTCGGTTGCGCCAGATGCATCAGCGACATCGTTGCCAGCTGCGCCGTCAAAGCGCTCGATGCTGCTCTCGTTCATATCGAGTGTTACACCGTCAGAGCCTTGTGCAATGACGCGGTCATAGCCTTCGCCGCCTTCAACGAGGGTGTCTTGTGCATCAACATATAGGATGTCGTTGCCTGCACCGCCTGAGAGTTTGTCAGCACCGTCCCCGCCGATGAGATAGTCGTTGCCTTCGCCGCCGGTTAGGGTGTCGTCATCGTCCCCGCCATAGAGACGGTCGTTGCCTGTGCCGCCATCAAGTTTGTCATTGCCTTGATCGCCTCTAAGGTAATCATTGCCGTCTCCGCCTGTTAGGGTGTCGTCATCGTTCCCGCCATAGAGATAGTCATTACCAGAACCACCGGTTAGGGTATCGTTGCCGTCGTTGCCATAGGCTCTAATTGCCTCGGTTACGCCAGATGCATCAGCGACATCGTTGCCAGCTGCGCCGTCAAAGCGCTCTATGCTGCTCTCGTTCATATCGAGTGTTACACCGTCAGAGCCTTGTGCAATGACGCGGTCATAGCCTTCGCCGCCTTCAACGAGGGTGTCTTGTGCATCAACATATAGGATGTCGTTGCCTGCACCGCCTGAGAGTTTGTCAGCACCGTCCCCGCCGATGAGATAGTCGTTGCCGTCTCCGCCGGTTAGGGTGTCGTCATCGTCCCCGCCATAGAGACGGTCGTTGCCTGCGCCGCCATCAAGTTTGTCATTGCCTTGATCGCCTCTAAGGTAATCATTGCCGTCTCCGCCGCTAAGTTTGTCATTGCCGTCCCCGCTGATGAGATAGTCGTTTCCTTCCCCGCCAGAGATGTTGTCATTACCGTCACCGGAATAGATACGGTCGTTGCCCGTTCCGCCTTCAACTTTGTTATCACCATGGCCTGCGCTGATGGTGTCGTTACCTTCACCGCCAGTGATGCTGTCATCACCTTCGCGCGTATAGATGCGGTCATTACCAGCGCCGCCATCGACCTTGTTGTCTCCAGAGCTAGCATTGACATAGTCATTGCCTTCGCCAGCAATTACATTATCGTTGCCGTTACCAGAATAAATGCGGTCTTCTTCTGACGTGCCCGTTATGGTGTCATTGCCGGTTGTTCCTGTGTGACGTCCTTCGTAATCTTGAACGTTTATTGTGATGGTCTTAGAATAAAAATTTCCATCCGAATCAGTAACTTTAACTGTGATTTCATGAGAGGAAGCTGATTCGTAATCTATGGTTTGATCTGCTTTGACACGGATTTCATTACCAACGATTTCAAAGTGGCCAGAAGCATCATTTGTAATGGAGTAGGTAAAACTATCTCCTTCATTTGGATCTATAGCACCCAAGGTTGCAACTGTGCTGCCTGATGGATTATAGGCTGTATCGATTGACCCACCGTCCTCAACAGTTTCCTTGACAACACCGCCTGTGACTGTGATGTCAGTTGGTGCATTTTCGAGATCATTTTCTTCTTCTGAACCGTCCGTTGTTTCATCTGTTTCTTGTGAAGGTTCTGCAGTTTTTGGGTTCTGTGGTTGGAAGTTGTCTTCTTGTCCCTCAGGAGTGCTGGTGGACTTTTCATCTGCATTTTTTATTTCAGGCGCACCTTGTTGAAAATCAGGAGCTTGACCTGTCTGTGCAAATTTTTCTGATTGCGGTGTTAATGAAGACAATCCATTCTTTGTAACCATTTTTGCAGATGTTTGGTCTGCATCAAGTGACTTTTGATCATTGCTATCTGTTTTACTGATATTGGTTTGTTCTTCGTTGACTGTTTCCTTTGAGCCAAGAACATCTCCTTCTGACTGTCCTGTCAAAGGGTCGATTTTATCAGCTTCTTTTTCAGTGCCCGTGTGAATGTTTTGATTGGTAATTTCTTTATCATTAGAGACCAAAGATTTTTTATTATTTTCGATGATTTCTTTTAATAAAGCTTCATAAGAAGGATTGTCAGCCATGTTACACCTATACTAACTTTCTACCTATTTTTGCTTTCCACGAGGTAGAACTTTTCCCGAAAACTACAATTAATCTAAGTATTTGAAGTTATGAAATTGTTACTGTTTCATTTTTACTAAGCTGATTTTTATTTCTTGTTTAATAGTACCTTAAAGTTTTCGTACAATTTTAATGGTATTAGGTGAAATCATTCAAATTTTAGTCAAAAGTAGATAAGTAAAGTTAGAAATATTAAATCTTTGTCAAGCAAGTGCTGTCACATTGTTTGTTAAAGAGGCATTAAGATTTTGGTTCATGCCAAGTTTGGAGCTTGGTAAGCGTTTTGATGCGTCTTTCGTTATGACATTTCGATGTTATGTTAATGAGACAAAGAGTCTATGTTGGAAAATCAAAAAGTAGCGCAAAAAATGCCTGGTCGGGGGAGTGGTTTTGTTCGACTAAGAGATCGATTATGGCCGATCAGTATTGGGCGTTTGAAAGCTCATAATATTCCTTATACTCAGATTTTAAGGATGCCTTTTCCTATTTGGGTGTCCTCTGTCATCATTAATATTCTTGGTATTGGCTTGCCACTTCTTATTCTGCAAGTTTATGACCGTATCATTCCTAATCAGTCTTTTAATACGCTTTCTATATTAATTTTAGGGTTTGTTGGGGTGTTGGTCTTAGAGTTTTTGTTGCGCCTTGGCAGGGCCTATACTTTGGGATGGGCTGCAACGCGTTTTGAGGTTGCGGCAAGCCATTTTGCCGTGAAACACTTATTAAACGCGCCATTAGAGACTGTCACTGAGGACCGAACCCAAACACACATGGATCGTTTAACCTCAATCTTTCGCTTGGCTGATTTTTATGGTGGTCCTAATAGCTTGCTTATTATTGACTTGCCGTTTGTGCTCATTCTTGTTGCAACCATGGCGATGATTGCTGGTGCCCTTGTTTTGGTTCCCATTGGTGTTTTGATCATTTTTGCCGTTTTGACTTTACGCTTTGGTCGTAATTTGCGCGAGAGATTTGAAGAGCGAGAGGACCAAGACAATAAAACCTATGATTTTGTTGCTGAGTGCTTGCGCGGTGTGATGACCCTGAAGGGGCTTTCTATGGAACAGTTTATGCTGCGCCGTTTTGAAAGATTGCAAAAAGCGCGCGCCAGAACGAACTATGGAACCATTCAGGCGTCTGCAACGGCTCAATCGATCAGTGCGATTTTGGGTAATGTTACGATTGTTGCAACGGTTAGCGTTGGGGCCATTTATGCGGTGATGACTGACCTTTCTATTGGTACTTTGGCAGCTTGCACATTGCTTGCTGGGCGCATTATTCAACCTGTTGTGCGTTTTGCCAGCCTTTGGTCAGAATTTCAGAAGCTTGAATTGGCTTTGCATGAAGCTAGTGAGTTGTTTGCCTTACCGCAAAGGCCAAGTGAGGGGGTTGCTGATGGGCGTGAGGGGCAGCCATTAATTAATTTGGTTAACTTTACAGTATTAGAAAATGAAAAACCTGTTCTCAAGCCGTTTTCATTATCGATTGAAGGCGGGGAATGTTTGGGAGTGACTGGGGCAGATAATAAAGCAAAAACAGCCTTTTTAAAATGTTTGGCTGGTTTGCAAGATGTTGATCAGGGGCAGGTGCTTTATAATAATATCGATGTGAATTTTTATCGCAACGGGAATCCTGGTTCAATTGTGATGGTTGGGCCAAAGTCTGCCCTTTTTGACGGGACAATATTGGAAAATCTGAGTTTGTTTGGGACAGGGCCGACAATTGATGAGGTTCGTTGGGCTGCGGGTATGACAGGGGTTGATTATGATATTAACCGTTTGCCGCTTGGTTATGATACGCCTGTCGGAGATGGGGCAGCTGAAAAACTGCCTCAAGGTTTGGTGCAACGCATTATATTAACCCGGGCCATTGCAATGTTACCAAAGGTGTTGATTTTAGATGAACCGCAAATGTTTCTTGATCGGGAGGCGGACCAGAAATTGGTTCGGTGTTTGGGCGCTTTGCGGCATAACATAACCATCGTACTTTCTACAATGAGGCCATCATATTTTCAATTGGCTGATAGGATGTTAGCGTTTGAAGACGGGAAAATTCATTTTCAAGCTGCGTCTGGAAACCTGGTTCCCCAGAGTGTAAGAGCAACAGGGGGGGCTGCGTGATGGTTAATCGTTTAGATGATATTTCTCCTGACTTAAGCCATGTTTTGATCGGTCAGAAAAAAGAGACCATTAATCAGGTTCATGAACAATATTTGAAATTGCAGGATTTTTTTGAACACCAGTCGGGGGAAAAGGGTGCTGAGACTTTCACACCCTATGAAATTTGTTTGCATCAGCTGGTTGAATTATTGAAGTGGTCTGGCGATGAGCGTCACCTTATGGAAGCTTTACCGCATCTTGAGCCTGTGTCTGATATGGCTGTTTTGCAGACTGTTTTAGCAAATATTGGTTATAACACCCGCAGAAAAAAGGTTTCCTTTTTAAAATGGGCTAAAAATATTTTTCCATGTCTTTTAGACCTTAAAGATGGTCCGGTGATTATTGTTCAAAGGTTAGAGAATGGGACCTATAAAGCCTATGATAAAAATGGTGCTTGTACCGTAGAATGGGGCCAAATTTCTAAAGCAAAGGGGCTTATTCTTCTTGAATCGAATGATGCTCTGTTAGGGGATGTGGAAGAGAAAAAGGGATCTTGGTTTTTTACTGCCCTTTTAAAATTGAAACGCCCTATTTATGCGGCATTGTTTTTAACTTGTCTTGCGAACCTTCTTGTTATTGCAACACCGCTTTATACCATGACGGTTTATAATCAGGTAATCGGTGGTCAGGCACTTGATACGCTTGCCTTTCTGTTTGTGGGGATTTGTCTAACTGTTTTGTTTGAGGTGGTTGTCAGGCGTAAGAGAGGTCAGATTTTGAGCTTTATTGGTGCACGTATGGATGCAGAAATTACCAATAAAGTGTTTCGTCAAATTTTAACGTTGCCTGTACAGATGACAGAAACGGCCTCTGTTAATCGGCAGATTGTGCAATTTAGGCAATTTGAATCTATTCGAGACCTTTTGACGGGCAATTTGGCCAGCACCCTTTTGGATTTACCGTTTTTAATTCTGTTTTTTGGTGTGATTGGCCTTATGTCAGGCTGGTTGGTGATCGTGCCTTTGATTTTGGTTGCGGTGTTTGCTGTTCTTGCTTTTTTTACTCTGCCGACGTCTCGCCAGCGGGGTAAAAAGTCTGGCCATGATCGCTCACAGTATAATCGCATGTCCATGGAATTGGCGAATAAGATGCAAGCCATTCGTGAATTGGGGGTTGAAGATTTGTGGTTGGCTCGTCATTCTCGAATAGCACAAATTTCTGCCTATAGCATGTTTCGAGGGCGCTTTTTTGATACCTCTTTACAAGCTGGCACTCAGGTTCTTGTTATGTTTGCAGGGCTGGCTACAATTGCCATTGGGGCCTATCAGGTGATTGATGGGGTCCTTGATACGGGTGCCTTGATCGCGATTATGATGATTGTTTGGCGCATATTAAGCCCTATCCAAATTGCTTTTCTTTCTCTTAATCGTATTGGGCAATTAAAACAAAGTGTTATTCAATTGGACCGGTTGATGAGTATTGATAGGGAAAGACGGTTCAAAGGGCGGCCCAATTCATTACGTAAGTTTGAAGGGGGGGTTAAATTTGAAAATGTTTCCTTTCGTTATGGTCCTAAAGCTGAGCCTGTTTTGAAAGGTGTTAATTTTGACGTTAATCATGGGGAATTGGTTGCTTTAACAGGGGGAACTGGGGCTGGAAAATCAACTGTTTTAAAAATCCTACTTGGGCTTTATCGTCCTCAAGCTGGGCGAGTTTTTCTTGATAATGTTAATATTCAGCAGCTCGATGTTGGGGAGGTACGCTCTTCCATTGGGTTTATGCCGCAAGAAATTTCGGTTTTTTATGGATCTTTGGCTCAAAACTTATTGTTGTCAAATCCCTTGGCAAGCAAGCAGGATATGATTGAAGCCTTAGAATTGGCCGGTGTTTTACAAGACGACCCGTTGATGATTGGTGGATTGGACCGGCCTTTGCGTCATGGCAAGTGGGATTTGCACGATAATGATATAGCCAGGGTTGCTTTGGCCAGAGCTTATTTGGTGAATGGTCCGATTTTGCTATTGGATAATCCTGGTGCGCATTTTGATAATGTGACAGACCGACACTTTATTTCTCAATTGGAAAAATCAAAGGGTAAAAGAACTGTATTTTTGGTTACCAACCGACCCAGCCATATTAAGGTTTGTGACCGAATTTTACAGCTTCATAATGGAATGTTGGTCAATGATCTTCCTGTTGAGGATTATCTTAAGTCTCAAATGCAGGCTGGTTAATGTTGGGTAAAGAGATTTTAAGATTATTCTGATTTTATCAGTGTTGGAATGAATTGGATGATGTGTGTCAAGGGCGAGTTAAGAAATGTCATATGTAGAACAAGATAATTTGGCTTTGCCAATTGATATTCAAGGGGGAGAGTGGGATCATTTCTTCCTTAAGATGACGAGCGTTTTGTGTGTCTTTTTCGCACTTATCATCGGTATTGCTAGTGTTGCTCCTCTTTATGAAATGGCCATTACTGAGGGTAAAATTGTTCCTCATGGGTCTGTTGTGCGGGTTGAGCATTTTGAAGGTGGCATCGTTAAAACGATACATTTTCGTTCTGGTCAGGAAGTGAAAAAAGGACAGGTGCTTGTTAGCTTAACGCCAGCTGCGGCTGTGAGTGATCAAGATCAGATGGCCGCGCGTTATGTGAATTTAAAAATCACTGAAATACGTCTTAAAGCTTTGCTTGCTGATAAGCCTATTGATTTTGGGGCGTATAAAAAGAGCCATCCGAAACTGGTTGCGGATCATTTGGCGCTTTATAATGATGCCAAAGATACATTACGTCATACAGTTGGTAGCCTTACCTCGCGTCTGAAGCAAAAGGCTGCCAGTGTTAAAGCTTCTGAACAGGAAGTTATAAGCTTAAAAAATCAATTGGCTATTCATAAAGAACAGTATCAGATGCGCAAGGAGCTTGTTAAAGACGGGTATGCCACGCGTAGTTCATATCTTGATGCTAAAGTTAAAGTTGCTGAAACTGAGGCAAAGTTGGCACAAATGGAAGGGCAGCTTATAGGGGCTGTCAATGGGCTTTCAGAAGGGGAGCAAAAACTTTCTGAGGCGGTTGCAATTGAGCGTCAAAAGTGGTCAACGGAATTAACGCAAACGTCTGCGAGCATTTCTGAAATTGATGCCGCTATCGGTAAAGTTGAGGACCGGGTCAATCGTTTGGATGTCCGCGCGCCGATTACCGGTATCATTCAAAGTCTTAATCCTAAATATGTGGGTGAGGTGATTAACCCAGGAGACCTTGTGGCGGAGATGGTGCCCTCTGACAATAAACTGTTGGCTGAGGTGCGCTTAAAACCGGAAGACATTACCAATATTCAAAAAGGGACTGCGGCCAAGGTTTCTGTTACGGCTTTTGATGCGAAGGAATTTGGTTCGATTGAAGCGAAAGTCGTGCAAATTTCTCCAACCACTTTTGTGAATGATAAGGGCGAGGAATATTATGAAGTTCGCCTGGAGTTGGAAAAATTGGTTGTTCGGCGTAAAGGTATCGATCATCCAATTTTGCCAGGGATGGTGGTGCGCGCTGAATTGATTAAGGGTGAGCGCTCTGTTTTGCGATATTTGTTAAAGCCGTTGTTTACAGCTTTTGACAATAGTTTTGGTGAACATTAAAGAATGGCATGAGCTCTGTGTTTTTTGGCGTACTAGGATTGTGTTTTGTTTTGGTAAGGCACGTTATTTAATTCAAATTTAACCCTCAGCCTTCAACCTAAAAAAGAGATGTTACAAGTTATATCTGTTGTTTTTTTAAGTTAGGGCTGTTTGGGTGATTACCAGATATTTCAATATTTTAGGCATTTGTATTGTTTTTACCGTTTGTACTTTTGAGGTTGAATTTATTCAGTCAAGGTCGGTGGTTAAGGCAGGGGAATTCAATGATCTTTTAGGAGAGGCTGTTGAGCGAGGCACGCAGGTTGATGCGGCCCGCGCGCGCCAAGATGCGGCCGAAGCATCAGTGCGCAAAGCGTGGTCTAAGTTTTTACCTTCAGTGAGTGCGACGGGAGAATTTGGTTATAACCGCAATAATGCTTTTGGGCGGTTTGATCATCTTAACCGGGAACAGTATGACAATAGCGCTTATGGTTTTTCTGCAAATTTGCCTATTTACCGTGGCGGGGCAAATTATTATGGGCTCAAAGAGGCGCGTGCCAATGCAAAGGCTGAAGCGCATAGTTATCAAGAGGCCAAACAAATTTTATTGCTTGATACAGTGCGGGCCATTTTAGGGGTTATTCGTGATCGTGAAGTTGTGGCTTTGCAGCGTGAAAATCGGGCCATTGTTGGCTCAATTGTGCGTACGACACAGTCTCGCTTTAAAGGAGGAGATGCAACGCGTACTGATATCGCCCTTGCACGAGATCAGTTTACTGCGACTCAGTCTGTTTATACCCAGGCGATTGATAACCTTCATCAGAATGAAACGGAATTTAAACGGCTGGTGGGGCGTGCACCTGGGCGATTGTCTTTGCCAAGGGGGCTCCACAAACAATTGCCATCAAGCTTGCAAGTTGCCGTGGACTTGGCTGAGCAACAAAACCCGCAATTATTGTCGGCTTTGTTTCGCTCACAAGCAGCTGAACATGCCTTAAAGGCCTCTTATAGCCGGTTCTTGCCGAGTGTTGATCTTAACATGGATTATTTAGAAGAGCGTTATCATGGAGCTTCGCTGCAAGATGAAAATGATTTTGCTGTTAAATTAAATTTCTCAATGCCGCTTTTCCAACCTGATGCCCTGCCTGCAAGCCAAGAGAGTCGCCATGTTTCTGAGCAAAGAAAGTTTGAGGCGCGTGATGCACGCTATACAGCCAAAGCGATGGCAACTGTGGCCTGGCGCAGTTATCATACGGCCCGTAAACGTTATAGCTTGGCTTTGGCCCGGATTAAAGCGGCTGAGGCGGCCTCAAGGGGGATGCGCCGGGAGCTGTCTGCAGGGCAACGGACGGTGTTGGATGTTTTGAACACTCAAGAGCGGCTTGTTCAGGCAAAAGTGCAGGCATCTAGTGCAAAATTTGAACGTTATATGGCAGCGCATTTATTGCTCTCAGCTACCGGTCAGCTGGATGAGAACCGGATTGGAGGGGATGAGTTTATCACTTATGTTGAGTCTGCTCAGAAAAAGAGATTGCGTAAGGGGGCTAAGAAAGGGGAGTGGCGTTTGCAAAGGGCAAATTTAGGGGGGGCTATTAAAAACATCAAACGCTCTAAGAGATCTGTTAAGACTATCAAAGGGGTTGATAAAGCTTGGTCTATTAAATCAGTTGCTACGAATGCGCAACCGTTTGTCCGTCGCTTGCCGCTCAAGCGCGCTAATTTTCCCATTTTAAAATCTCGTTTGGTGGAAAGGGCTGGTGATGGGAACCATGTGAGCCTTAAGAAGCCTGTTAGATTGGCAAAGAAGAGCGTTAAAAAGCATGTGGCGTTAAAACCAGTTAAGGCCACTTCCAGTTTTAAGAAAGACCTTCGAAGACAACAAAATTTTGTTTCTGATGATAGAGTTGTAACCGGTTCTATTAAACGGGGTATTGTGCCTTTGCAAAAGGGCAAGCTTTCATATGGGGGAACGGCCTTTGCCATTCATAAAATCCCGTTGCCAATCAAGAAAAGGACTGAGATTAAAGCAAAAGAGATCAAACCTGCCAGAGTGCAAGGGGAAGCTTATCCTGACACGTGGCAGAATAGATTTTCGGTTATGTGGAATAGTGGGGTTGATGCGGTGATTGGGCCTTCAGGCAAGCCTAAACCTGTGTTGGTGCCTTTGGAGGAATATCGCAAAAAGTTGGACAAAAAATAGCATTTGTTGTGTTTAGGGAGGCTATTTTATTTTGTCGCATCAAAAAAGCGATGGGCTAGCTATAAAAAGAGTTAAAAAAGAAACGTAAACCATAGCTTATTGCGCCGAGTGTCAGAACGCTTGCCCCCCAGATGAGAAAAAACCATAAAAGGCGTTTGGGCCAAGGGTATTGTTCATCTTCTTGTTTCATTTCTTATTCGCTTTTTTCTGGTCCCAAAAGGTCCTTTTCTTTTTAATGGTACCCATCTCCAGGTTTCACTTTACCGCGAAAGACCCAATAGACATAGGCGGTATAGCCTAAAATTACGGGAAGTAAAGCCAGTGTTCCATATAGCAAGAAGGCGAGGCTTTCTGGAGGGTTGGCCGCTTCCCAGATGGTGAAGTGACGCGGGACAATATAAGGGAACATGGAGATGGCGAAGCCAACATAAGAAAGGATGAACAGGCCCAAGGTTGCCAGGAAGGGATAATATTCATGGCGTGCTTTGATTGAAGTAAACAACAAGACCCAACAGGCAAACACTAAAATTGGGACAGGGGCAACAAGGGCGATGTTGGGCCATGAGAACCAGCGCTGGGCGATGTCAGTATCAAGAAAGGGGGTCCATAAGCTTACAATGGCGACAAAACAAAAGACAATCGACGCGATCGGCATTGCAATGCGGTAAAGGTCATATTGTAGCTCGTCGGTGGTTTTCATTATCAGCCAGCATAAACCTAATAAAGCGTAGGCTGAGACAACACCAAGGCCAACAGTAACAGTAAATGGGGTGAACCAGTCAAACCAACCACCTGAATAATTACGGCCTGTAACATCAATACCTTGGATGAAGGCGCCAAGCATCATACCTTGGCAAAAGGCAGCCATTGTCGAGCCAGCAGCAAAAGACCATTCCCACCAGCGGCGATCATTTGGATGGGCGCGGGCAACATATTCAAAAGCTACACCGCGAAAGATGAGACCTAACAACATGGCAATAATTGGGGCATAGAAGGCTGGCATGAGCGTGGCATAGGCGAGGGGAAATGCGGCAAACAGGCCGCCGCCGCCCAAGATGAGCCAAGTTTCATTGCCGTCCCATACCGGGGCAATTGTGTTCATCATAACATCTCTGTCTTCTCTGGCTGGAAACAGAGGAAATAGAATGCCGATGCCTAAATCAAAGCCGTCCAGAACAACATAGAGCAAAATTGCTGTGGCAATAAGGATTGCCCATATAAATGCCAGATCAAAAACCATGAACGTTTCGCTCCTATATTCCTAATGTTGTTCGGCTGGGTTGTTTTTCATTTGACCCAAAATGTAAAGGATACCGGGGGTAAAGACTAAAAAATAGACAAATACGAGCGCTGTTAAGGACCCCCATAGGCCTGGTGCTGCGATAGGAGAAACGCTGTCAGCTGTGCGCAGCAGCTCATAAACAGTGTAGGGTTGGCGGCCGACTTCGGTGACCATCCAGCCAGCTAAGATGGCAATTAACCCGCTTGGGCCCATGACGATGCAGGCTTTGTAAAAGAGGGGACTGTCGTATAATTTGCCAGACAGGCGCAAGATAAAGCCAACCAGGCCAATGAGGATCATTAACATGCCAAGACCGACCATGATGCGAAAACTCCAAAAGACAATTGGCACGTTGGGCCAATCTTTTTTGTCCCATTCTTTTAGACCCTTTACTTCTTCATCCCAGCCATGTTTTAGGATCAGACTGCCCAGCTTTGGAATTTCTATTGCATAGTCAACTTTTGCCGTTTCAGAATTTGGCCAACCGAACAGAATAAGGGGGGCGCCTTTTTGGGTTTCATAATGGCCTTCCATGGCGGCCACTTTGGCTGGTTGATGCTCTATCGTGTTGAGGCCATGCATGTCACCTGCAAGCAATTGCAGCGGCGCAACGAGTGTGGCCATCCAGATGGCCAGTGAGAACATGGCTTGGGCGTTTTTATTGGCTTTGTCTTTTAACAGATGGTATGCGCCGACTGCACCGACAATAAAGGAGGTTGAAAGGTAGGCGGCTAAGACCATATGGACAAAACGGTAAGGGAAAGAGGGATTGAAAATAATATCTATCCAATTGACTGGGATGAATTGGCCGATTTCATTATAGCCGTAACCGGCCGGGGTTTGCATCCAGCTGTTAACAGACAGGATCCAAAAGGCGGAAAATAGTGTGCCGATTGCCACCAGGAAGGTGGCGAAAAAATGTAGGCCTTTGCCAACCTTATTCATGCCAAACAGCATGATGCCTAAAAAGCCTGCTTCTAGGAAAAAGGCACTTAAAACTTCATAGCCTAATAGGGGGCCGAGAACAGGGCCGGTTTTATCTGAAAATACACTCCAATTGGTTCCGAACTGATAGCTCATAACAAGACCAGAGACGACACCCATGCCAAAGGTGATGGCAAATACTTTTTTCCAATAATGGAAAAGCTGGATGTATTTATCTTGGCCGGTATAGAGCCATAGGGCTTCCAGTACGGCTAGAAAGCTGGCAAGACCGATTGAAAATGCGGGAAAGATAATGTGAAACGCAATGGTAAATGCAAATTGTATCCTTGCGAGAAGGAGTGCATCGATGAATTCAATCATGCCTTATTCCTTGATTGGCCTGTTTTGTGGGGATGATTAATGCCCTAACAGTTTCTGTTTGGGGATGCGACCAAGTGACTTTTTATGGTTGCATTCGACTTTTGTCTTAAGTCTTTTCTCTTTTTGCTCTTAATGGTTGCTCCCTAAGCCATTGTCTTTCACTAGCGTTCTTTTATCGTTTACAGGGTTTGCGTTTTAAACTGGCTTGTCAAGAGGGTGTTCTTTTCTCGATTTTGCTTTGAGTTGTAAAATTTTTTGGAAAAAGAGGGATCTTAGCAACGTTCTTTAACAAATTAGGTCTGAAACAGACTTTGGGGCTGAATCAGCTTGACGCTGTTTTGATCTTTTGCAAGCACTATAGATCATAGGCTTGTTGCCTTGTAGGTTGGGTCTGTTTTATTTTCGCGTTAGAGGGGGCAAAGCTCATGCCGCAAAGTCAAGCTTCTGCAAAAACCAAAAGTACCGAATTTTCAAGTTGGGGCCGTGTGATTGATTATTTCTTTGGTCGCAATACCTTGATTGGATTGGCCAGTTTGATGTTATTGGCCATTTCTGGTTATGCCACCTGGAGCGGGATGAGTGACTTTATTTTGGGGGTGCAAAGCGGGGCAAACCAAGGGCGGGCGATGCCAGGTGGGCTTTCGATTTCCAATGAAGTTTTAATTATTTGTATTGTGGTGGCGCTGACTTTCTTGATGTGGTTGGCCTTGCGCGAAACCTTTGGCGCTCAGCGCCGGTTTACTGACCGCCTCATTACGTTTCCGCTATATTTGTTTTTGGCGCTTTGGTCCATCGGTTTTGGTTATGGATTTTGGTGGAGTTTGATTGCCGGTGAAGAGGCAACGCGTAATAGCCTGTCTGGTTTGCAAGAAGATGCCCGTGATGCGGGCAATGTGGTTGCTGCGCGCCTTGATGCTGTGAAAATTCAGCTTGATAATGTGGTGAGTTGGTCTGAGACGCAAATGGCGCGTGAAGAATCAAGTGGGGGCAGTTGCGGGGTTAGCTCTGGGGCTGGGCGCGGGCCACTTTATAATGCTCGGCGCTCTGTGCGCGATCAGGTGGCTTCATTGCGTGATGGGATCTCTAATTCTTGGTTGGCGCCCGTGAAAACCGATTTGGAACAATTGCGGCTTTCTGTGGCGCGCATTGAAGGGGCCACGGTGCAAGAACGCCAGCAAATGTTTGAAGTGACGGCGTCTAAAGTGCGCGGGACCGCGCGTAATATTGCAGCACGTAGCAATGAGCTTGGTAAATCAACAGCTGCTGAAATGCTGGCACTTGCTGATGCGGTCTCTATCGCGCCAGGCCAGCCGAGTTTTTCTTGTTATGACCCAACGCTTGCCCAAAGATTGCGCCAGGCTGCTGCCCAAGCCAATGAACCCGCGGTGTTAAATTTGCGCGAAGCGGCCTTTACGGAAGGGGCAGCTGGTGTTGCCAATGCGGTTAAACGGTTATGGTCTAATATTGGGTCTTATTTGTCTGGTCTGGTTTCTTATGTGATGTCTGGTGGTGAGGTTACTGCTGATAAAACAGAAGGCGGGGTCACGATAACAGGGCGTGATTTGATTGCGCTGCTTGCAACTTTGGGCGTGGATTTGGGTTTGTTTGCTTTAACAGCACTTAACCCGACCTCTGCAACGCCGATGCGCCGGGATGGGTTGGAGCGTAACCAGGCACGATTGCATTTGCCGAATATGACAGTTATTCGCCAGTTAACGGCAGCTATTGAGACGGCGATTGCCAGAGCGCCCGGGGCTGATATTGAATGGGTGCGAAAACATCTTATGCATCATGACGGGATGTCGTTTTTTATAATTCCAAACTTGTTTAGTGTTGAGCAAGATAATAAAGATGAAGAATTACGAGCACTGGCGGTGAACCAATTGGCTGGGGTGTTGGATGATTTGGAGCTTATTCGTACTTTAACAGGGCGGGAGTTGAGACGGGCGCGGGCCGATGAAAAGCGTGAGAGCCATAGCAGCGTTGAGGGCGATGAGCGCATTCGCAATCATGGTGTGTTGTCTAAGGGGCGCCGGGTGTTGGATATTGCTGGTTGGAGCAAAGATGCACAGAAAGATATGGAAGTTTACCGGCTTGTTGATACTGAAGGGTTAACACCATTATTAACAGTTCTAAACGAAGCGACAAAAGCGAGTGAGGGTGAGGAAGAAGCTGAAGAATAAGTTTTTAAAGTCGTTTAAGATTTTGTTTCTGTAGCTTTTGCGCTGTCTTCGTTTTTGGGCTCTTCTTCTTTGTCCTTTTCTTTGTAAGTGCAGGGTATGGCCCGTAACTCACAATAGTAATAGCTAGACCCATTTTTTTTATTGCATTTTACTTTTTTGGCATTTGCCTTATGCCAATGGGCATAGTCTTCTCCGTATTTATTTTTTACTTTTTCAGACCAGATGATAATGGTTTTTAGTTTTGCAACTGTAGATAATGTGTCACCAGGCCCAGGGGTTTTTACAGGCTTTTGGCAGACTTTGATCCACTCGATTTCTTTATTTTTTTTATCATCAGCTTTGCTGTTTTCAGCGCGCAGGGTGATGGTTCCCAAGAAATAGCTGGTCAGAAGAATTGTTATAATTAAGTTTGTCGTTTTCATTTTTGAAGTCTAAAAAAATTTACAAGGTATTACCCAATTATACTATTGGACGTTTCTTTGTTGACCGAAAATAGCGTAAGGCATTTTGCCTTTTACTCTGCAATGTTGGTCTAGCTAAGATAATATGACGCATTAAATACGGAGCAAATTCATATTTTCTGCTTTTGGTCTGTTTAAGATTGTCATTAAAAATTTGACAAATCGTTGACAGCTGATATTTGCTGCACAGTTTTTTGCATAAAACGGCTTAGGCTTAATGGCGTGTATATTCGGGTGCTAGAATTTCTGATGTTTTTGAACTGAGATTAGCTGTGCCTTTTTCCAGATTTAGAAATTCTGGTTTGTGTGTAAAGCGGGCTCGTTTGAAATGAGCTTGAGGGATGGTCTGTGATAATTTCCATAATGCTTTGAAAGACCGCTGGGCACGTATGGCTGAGGTTTTGCAGGATTTATCAAACATATAAAAGCCAAAACGAGCATTGACATCGCGGCGCATTGATTCACCTGACCAGCTACAAACCGAGCCAAGGGTTAATTGTTCGTGAGCATCGCTTAGATTGTTTTGTTTTGCCCAACGAATTGATTGTTCAGGTTTGGTGCAGGGCGATTGGTCTGGCAAGAGCCAGTTATTTAAATCTTGGCTCGCGGTTAACCGGGTAAAAATAACTTTTAGATGGATATCGTGGGCCTTTAATTGCTCTTTATGATTATAAAGCGCTTTGGCGATACAACTTTCTGCTGAGCGTGCAATCAAAGTGAGTGTGTTTTGAGATGGATTTAAGTTTTGTTCTGATAGGATATTTAAAAACTGGTCAATAACATCAAAGAAATATGTCAATTCTGCCGTGTCGTCATGATCTAGAGGGCAGTTGATTTCTTTGATAAGTCCCATTTTTAAGTTCCTTAATTATTGATCGCTTCGTTCTTGGTTATTTTTAATATGCCTACAATAGGCCATTGTCGGTTAATGAATGATTGCCGTTTATGTTTTTTTCTTACAAGTTTGGTTATTATCTTTGGCAGCATTCTGACAATTTCTTACTTTCTTTTAAACTTTTTCCTCATCAGTATTTTTTTCATTTTCTTTTTGGGCAAACCAATTGGTTATTTTGCCAACAGCGATTTCTGATTGGGGTTTTTGTTTTTGGTTATTTTCTTGTTTTTCGTCTTTTTTGATTTGCTCATGTTGTTTTTCTTTGGTTGGGGTTGGTTTTTTGAGAGCTTTAGGAAGCTTTTTTTCCTCTGGAGACGTTTGTGGTTGCTTTACCTCTTGGTCATTTAAAACAGTTTGGTCTGTTTCTTTGGTGTTTGTTTCATTTTCTTGGGCCTTAAGGAGAGCTTCTTCATGGCCTGATTGTTTGAGCAAAGAAATAATATCTCTTTTGCCTTGCCCAGAGGGTTTTAATGCAGGTTCGTTAGGGGGTGTGTTGCCGCGTTTTTTGAGCGTGTCCTTGTCTGGATCGGTTTGAGATTTCGGGTGATGTGTAGGTGCACTTGTTTCTATTGGTGGTGAGGCCTTTTTGGGGTGTGGATTTTCAGACCTTGGCAGCTCTTCTGGGGACGGGCGATTAAAGTGAGAGGGGGCGATGATGTTATTCTTGTGCTCATTGGCGCTTACATCTGACTTGGCTGTACGCAAAAGACGCGGCATTTCAATGATGGGTTGGTTGATATCCAGGTCTGTTTGGGCCAAGCCTTGTTGGTCCTTTGAAACGGTGTTTTGTGCGTTTAAGGGTTGTTTTTCAGCTTCAAAAAGGCTGGCAAAGTTTGGATTGCGATGGGGCTGGTTGAGCTGTTGGTCTTCTTGGTGCTGGGCTGTTGCGATGGAGACATCTTTGGCCGCGCCCATTACAGCGTCCATAACAATGTTGGACCAGGCGCCATTGCGGAATTTATAGAGGCGGAAAGCCCGGTGGCCAGCAAATGAGCTGCCCATTTTTTTCAATTTACTGCGGATGATAAAGCCAGGGGGGATCATGGCACGATCGACAATGCCGCGCCCTTCTAGGCTGACAAACAGATTGGCTAAATATTGGGCCTGAATGTCATTGGAGGCAAGCGGCACGGCAACGTAATAATGGCCACCCCAGTCAAACACCACATGTTGGAAGAGGCTGAATTCTTCTCTGATGCCGGCAAAATGGGTGGCGTGGAAACTGGAAAGGATGCCGCTGATAGGGCCATCTCTTGCGTCTTTCATAACCGGGACAAGAGATTTTAGGCGGTCCATGGGGCGGTTGATTGAAACTAAAAGCAGGCAAAAATCAACAAAAAAGGCAATGGCTAGTGGGATATAGTCGCGTTCATTGAGGCCCGGTTGGGTGTCTGCAATGTTAGGGCTTGGTTTGTTTTCAGTTACTGAGCGGACAGCCTTTTGGCGTAGTTCGCGTAGCTCATCGCCGCTTGGGGGGAGTTTAAATACCAATAGGCCGTTGAGTGTGGCGCCTAAACGGCGAAAGGCTTCGATGGTGGCCTCAGACCCTTCAACAGCGTTGATTTTTGGCTTTTGAACTGTGGGCAACTGGTCGATGGCCAGAACGACGCCTTGCAAGGCGGCTTGAAGTTGAGCATCTGGGCATTTGAATGTACCGCCTGTCCCGTTGGGGAAAATGGTTGTGTTGGCGCGCTGGGCGAGATTGTTGCGGATGGATTGCAATTGAGGGTCTGTGCGAAACGCATTGAACCTGGTGATGGTCATATCCAGCTGTTGGTTTAAGGTTTTTAAAAAGGCGTTGCGGGTGCCCGTTGTTGGATCAATGGTTGACGGGTGGCGGGTTGAGATTTTTGTCATCTCACCATTCAGGCGGCTTATGTCATTGGCAACTGTCTGGGCGCGTTTGGTGACGAAGTCGCCAGCAAAGGAGAAGTTTTTGGCGTCTTGGTCGCGCAGACGGCGGCGAGGGCCATCACCGGGCCGGGAATTGGGGCAGCTATTGCCTTGCTCGCGTTCTTCTTTTGCCTTTTGCAAGGACAGAGCGGTGAGGCTGGTGAGGGTTTGTTCTAATTGTTCCAGGCGGGTTTGTCCGGCTTGTAGAGTGCCTTGGACCTGGGTGATGGCACTTTCTGCCGATCGGGTGGCCTCTGAGCGGCTTTCTAGAAATTTCCAATAAAAGCCAAAGCCAAAGCCAACGGAAATGACGGTGAGAAAGATATAGCCAAAAATATAAATGGTGCGCAAAAGCCAGTTCAGGGGGGCAAATAGCTGGTCGAGAATGTAAACGATCATCAGCATGAGCATGGCAACAGCAAAGCCGATGGCCAGTTTGTAGGTAAAGGCGATGTCGCCGGAATTGGCTTTGATGAGTTCTAAAAGACCTGAATAGGTGGAGATCCACGATAGTGTGCCCAGTCCCATAAGGAGTAAGACTTTTTTGATGTCTGGTGGGGTTTTCTTTTCGTCAACCTCAGTGAAGAGGCGTTCTAATTCTTTTGTGCTTGAGGTCAGTCGTTGATAGACGCCGCTGTTTCTTATTAACTCACTCATTACGACTCTTAACCCTTAGCTTATTTTAACTGCAAAGCAGGCCCCGGGTAATTTATAAAATCTTGCGCCACTTCTTGGATTGTCTGGCCGTGCTTTTGGGTGAACAGGCCATCTTTTGCAAGGGCACTTATGCCTCTTTGAATGGTGGTGTTTCACACAAGAATAATGCTGCCAGTTTTTTTATGGCCAAACCTCGTTCCCGGACTTGTTAAGACTTTGTTTACCAATCTTTTAGGGCTGAAATGGGGCTGGAATCTGGCCGGAGTTAGGTGAGCGTGTTCAGCTTTCATTCAGGAAAAGTGTGAGTGACACTCTATCTTGCGCGTTGTTTGGAAAAATTTGCCAATGAGAGAATGAGAGCTTCCAGCTCACTGATTTCTAAGAGCTGGTTGTTGCGTTTTCGCGCAGAACTCATGGCTTGTTGGGTTTTGTTTATGGCATGAGCTAGGTGATCTTCTTGCCAAAGGTTGAGTTGTTTTATGAAGTTGTCTCGTCGTTCAAAATACAAAGGGGGGCGCTGGGCTTTGGCGACATTGTGAATGGTTTGTCCTGCGTTTACGCTTAAAGCGCCTTTGTGCAATTGGTGTAATTGGCGCAAGAGTCCTAGAAATATGGGGGCTGAGTTGAGGCCTCCCTCTAGGCTGCGCGAGAGTTGCTTTAAGGCATTTTGCGGGTTGCCTAATAAGGTGTTGGTGATGATGCCATCTATGGCGGTTTGCGACATGTCTACAAGGATGGTGTCGATGTCCTTGATGGTGATTTCTTTTTTGTCTTGGACATAAAGGCTTAGTTTTTCTAACTCATTTCTGCTTAAGGCTCTGTCAGCACCAAGGTGGGCGACAAGATGGTTTTCAGCTTCTTTGCTGATGGTCAGATTGTTGGCTTCTATGACGTCTTTCACTAGTTGGTGGAGTGAGGCGGCTGTGTCGCTATAGCAGGCAATGGCAGCTGTGTTGGGATTGTTTTCAAACAGCTTTCTGAGTTTGGCTGTTTTTTTTAAGTCACCGGCTTGGATGATGAGGTCTGCTTCAAAGGGGGTGTCTTTTAAAAGCGTTTCGAGTGTGTTTAGAGGTAAGTCTTTGCCAGCTTCTAACCGGATGATTTTGCGCTCGCCAAACATGGAAATGGTTTTCAGGTCTAGGCTTAACCGTTCTGGATTGGTGCTCAAGTCTTCATTTAAGAGTTTGATTTGTTCAGATGGGCCATTGGTATGGGCAGCTAAGTTTTTGCTTAACATTGCAGCGCGTTCAGTCACCAGGCCTTGATCCGGCCCATAGATGAGGTAAGCGTCATATTGATCTGGGTGCGATAGAAGGCGGGCAATTTGTGCGTTTTTAACCGCAACCATAATGTTTAACTGTTGCTGGATAAAAAGGCAGCGATGCGGCCTTGGATGTCATCCGCTGTGACTTTGGCTGTGCGGTTTTCTGCATCGCGACGTGAGCGGACATTGGCATAAACAGAGTCATCATCTAAGAAAGAGGCTTTGCTATAGGATTTGCCTGCTAAAAGTGGGTTTTTGCCATCAGTGATCGCGTAGAGTTTAAAGTTTGTTGTTAGCTGGTAGATTTGGCCAAGGCTGTCACCATCTCTTTCAACAAGCTGTGAGATGACCCTTTCTTTTACGGCTAGTACCAATTTATATTGTGGTGCATTTGCATGGCCCCCGCCTGTAAAGCGGAAGATCAGCTCATTGCGCACCTGTTGGCCCACTCTGCCTGGAACTTCGGGAATATCAATGCCAGCTAAAACTGTGGTGAGCTCTTGGTTAGAGGCTGTTGGCCCATAAAGCGGTTTAAAAGCGCAGCCTGATAGCAGGGCACTTGTTATGAGTACAAGGCAAACCATTTTGGCGCTGTTAAGACTTGTTTTGATTAGAGTTAGGGGGTGTTTTCCCATCATCTTAATAGTTTCCGTCTTTGCTTTTTGCTGTGCTTTTTTCATTAAGTTTTGAAGCTGTTTGGATTTATATACCAAATCTAAGCCTTAAAACCTTTAAGAAACCACAATATTTACGATTTTTCCCGGGACCACAATGATTTTGCGGATTTCTTTGCCCTCAATCGCGCGTTTTACACCGTCTAATTCACAGGCGGCTTTTTCTATATCCTGTTTGGACGTATCTGGGCCAAGTGTCAACTGGCTGCGGCGTTTTCCATTCACTTGGACGGCAATTGTGATGGAATCTTCCTCCAAAAGTGACTTATTCACATCAGGCCAGGGGCTTTGGGCGAGCAAGCTGTCTTGTTCCATAAGTGTCCAGCATTCCTCGGCCAAATGAGGCATCATTGGGCCAAAGGTGTGAATTAAGAACAATGTGGCCTCTTTTAAAGCAAATCCAATGTGCCCATTAGGGCTTGATTTGGCTGTTTGCAGTCCTGCGTTCAAATGATTGGTGAATTCATAAATATGGGCAACAGCGCGGTTAAAGCGAAGGTTTTCAATGTCTTTTGAGATTTGATCAAGCGCTTTATGGGCTTGTTTGCGCAAGGTTAAGGCCGCGTCTTCTAGGTTTTCTGGGGCGCTTGATGGGACATCGCCGCATTGGGGCAAAATGTCTTTTATTTCATTGATTATCCGCCATAGACGCTGGACAAAACGGCCCGCGCCTTCAACGCCGGCTTCTGTCCAGACCACATCGCGCTCTGGCGGGCTGTCGGAGAGGACAAACCAGCGGGCCGTGTCTGCCCCGTAATGGCTTAATATATCGTCCGGGTCGACAACATTGAGTTTGGATTTGGACATTTTCTCAATGGAGCCGATTTTAATCGTTTCGCCGGTTTCAACATGGGTGGCGGTGCGCTGACCATCTTGTTCTTGGATGCGCACAAAGGCTGGGGCGATCCATTCACCGTCTTCATCTTTATAGGTTTCATGGTTGACCATGCCTTGGGTGAACAGGCCTTTGAACGGCTCTTTTAAATTTAAATGCCCGGTTTTTTGCATGGCGCGAGTGAAAAAGCGCGAATAAAGCAAGTGCAAGATCGCGTGTTCAATGCCGCCAATATATTGATCCACAGGCAGCCATTCATTGACCGCTTCTGGCTCGGTTGGGCTTTTTGCTTGCGGGGCGCAAAAGCGGGCAAAATACCAAGAGCTGTCGACAAAGGTGTCGAAGGTGTCGGTTTCGCGGGTGGCCGTTTGCCCGCATTTTGGGCAGTTTGTTTGTTTCCAGGTGGGGTGATGGTCCAGCGGGTTGCCTGGTTTGTCAAAGGTGACATCTTCGGGCAGGATCACTGGCAGATCTTCTTTGGGTACGGGAACCACGCCGCAGCTTTCGCAATGAATGATCGGGATTGGGCAGCCCCAGTAGCGCTGGCGGGAAATGCCCCAATCACGCAGGCGATAGTTGGTTTCAATCTTGCCTTTGCCTTTGGCTTCCAATTGTTCAATGATTAGAGCCTTGGCATCTTCTACGCTTTTGCCGTTGAGAAATTCAGAATTGGCCAGCTTGCCAGGGCCGGTATAGGCTTCATCACCGATTTCAAAGTGGGCTGGGTCTTCATCCTCAGGGACGACGACGGGGATGACGTCCAGATTGTATTTGCGGGCAAAGTCCAGGTCGCGCTGGTCATGGGCGGGACAGGCGAAAATGGCACCAGTGCCATAGTCCATCAAAATAAAGTTGGCGATATAAACCGGGATGGTGTGGCCCTCTTTAAAGGGATGTTTGGCTTTAATCCCGGTATCAATGCCTTTTTTCTCGGCGCGCTCAATGTCTTCTTCAGAGGTGCCCATGGCGCTGCATTCTTTAATGAAGCTGGCAATGTCTGGATTTGTCTTGGCCAATTGGGCGGCTAATGGATGGCCAGGTGAGAGACCGCAAAAACTAGCGCCAAAAATGGTGTCTGGCCTTGTGGTGTAAACCTCAAATTGGCTGACCTCTTCTGGTAAGGTTTCCCCTTCAAGGTCAAATTGCATCAACGCGCCGTGCGATTTGCCAATCCAGTTGGCTTGCATGGTGCGCACTTTTTCTGGCCAGCGGTCCAGTTGGTTGAGATCTTCTAGCAACTCATCGGCGTAGTCGGTGATGGCAAAGAACCATTGGGTGAGCTCGCGCTGTTCCACCAAGGCACCGGAGCGCCAGCCGCGTCCTTCAATCACTTGTTCGTTGGCAAGCACGGTTTGATCAACCGGGTCCCAATTCACGCGGGCAGATTTTCTGTAGACCAGGTCTTGGTCTAAAAAGTCTAAAAACAAAGATTGTTGTTGGTGGTAATAGTCGACATCGCAGGTGGCAAATTCGCGCGACCAATCAAGGGATAGCCCCATCGATTTGAGCTGGCCTTTCATGACAGCGATGTTGTCATAGGTATAAGTGGCAGGGTGACCGCCGGTTTTCATGGCAGCGTTTTCCGCTGGCATGCCAAAGGCGTCCCAGCCCATGGGGTGCAAGACGTTAAAGCCTTTGGCGCGTTTATAGCGGGCAATGACATCGCCCATAGAGTAGTTGCGCACATGGCCCATATGAATGCGGCCAGAGGGATAAGGGAACATTTCTAAGACGTAATATTTTTCAGCCCCTTTGTCATTATTGTCGGCTTCAAATATTTTTTGTTCGTCCCATTGTTGTTGCCAGTGTGGTTCACGGTCTGGGGCGTTGTAGCGCTCAGCACTCATAATCAGTCCCTTAAAACTCAGGTTTCTCGCTTCATTTAAGGTGTGTTTAACATTCAAGCAGGGGCTGTCAAGTGTGGCTTTTGAAAAGCTATATTTTGAGGGGGTAAAAAAAATTTGTTCTATCTATGTTCTTTTTGAACGAATCAGTGTATGTTCTTATTATGTTCCTAAGTGAGGGGACGTGTTTTATAGCATTGAGGGAGTAAAATCATGACTTATTACGACACCACATTTCACAACTCAGAGGTACACGCGGGACGGCCCGTGCCAAATCCGAAGAATGCGACCCCGTTATATTTGGTTGATGATATGGCCAGCGCTCAGCGGCGTTTTGGCGTGATGGGTTTTGAGGTTACTGCTTGTGAAGAAAAGGGCTGTATTAGCATGAAAGCTGGTGATAGCCAGGTTTTGCTGATGGATGAGGCCCACGCGCAACGGGCGATGCCGCCTGAGGTGCTTACCTCTTTCAAACATGGCCCGGCGCTTTATGTGTGGGTGGATTCTATTGATGAGACTAGGGCGCGCATTTCTGACCCGGTGATTGGCGAGATGGTGACTGGTTATGGCACCTGGGAGCTGTTTGTTGAGAGCCGGATTGGGTTGATCATTTTTGCAGAAAAACTATCGAAATAGTTTTTTGTCTTTCTTGTCTCACGGGCTATGACTTTTTTAGTGGCGCTTTGGATGCCCACCAGCAACCGCGCTGAAGCTGCCGCCCTCCGTTGGGCGGTTGCTCAAGTGCCGTCGGCTGTTCGGCCTTACGTTTTTTACTATGGGTATATGGATGGTTTTTATTACTACTCTTGCTTACTTAACAATTCGCATATGGGATGCAATCTCTGTCGAGTGAGTAAAATTTCTTTTCATGAGTTATGGGCTGGATTTTTTCCAAAATAATTCCATAATAAAATTGACGCAAAAGCTCTGCTTTTTTGCGAATGGCCGGATATTTAACTTCTAACTTGGCGAGCCGAACAGGATCTCCAATCATCAATTCAAAAAAAGTATTAAAATCTTCTTGAAAGGAAACTGTGCCATAGCCAAACACAAACCCCTGCTTATAGAATTTTTCATGGCCATCAATATCGGTCTCGCCATCAAGCGCGTTTAATCCAGCATTTTGTTTGATGAAATATACAAACCCGGGAGGGTTAAGGCTCAACCATTGTTTATAAAAACCTTCCCTAAAATAGGTATATAATAGCAAGCTGCTTAACTCGTGATGAAAGACAGTTGCATAAAGGTTCATTCCCCCAAGATATCCACGAATGACATAGATAGACCCTGATGAATTATCAAAAGTTCCAGCTATCTTTTTTTCTCTGAGTTTAAGATGGTCAACAATATAGATTTTTTTGACAAATTTCCGAAGTAAATTTTTGCTGTATTTGCTCATATCAATTTCAAGGGCTTTCAGTGATTGCAATCGTAGTATCTTCGAAAGGCTGTGAGATTTTGCCGTCACCTCGCCTTTTAGATCACCATTAAACTGAATGTTATCAAACTCAATCTCGATACTATAACTTTGTTCAATTGTTTTTTTAAGGTCTTGATAAGCCTGCACTTCAAAGCTTTGCAACCAAAAAAGAGCGGCAAAAAAAAATATGATAATGCGCATAACAAACACCTGAGATAGCTTAAACATATTTCTTGATAGAATTTATTTCATGATAGGATCAAACTTGATTTTATTCTAAATCATTATTCAAATGATCTCATATAAATTGCGATAATAGCTGAGACAGATGCATCTGGAGTTTTTTTGTCTCACGGGCTATGACCGCGAAGCGGTCGCCCTGCGACGGCGCGGCGCAACGCGCCGACGGCCGTTCGGCCTACGTTTTTTGCTCTCGGTGATACGGATGGTATTAAATATAGATAATGATGCTTATTTATAATTGTGTTGGTGCATAAGAAAATAGTACTTAATTTTAGGGATCGGATTAAAAACCTAGGTGTTTTGCTTCGTCCTCGTGTAAGCCAAATTGAACTTTTCCCATTTGTTTTCTGTAACACAACCAAATTTCAAAACTTTCTAATCGGCTTAAGTTCATAGAAATAATAAATTGAAGACCATCTGTCATGAAAGCTGTTTGATAAAGGTAGGGTTTTAAAACAATATTTTTGCTAAGTTGTAATGCTATTCCTCCGATACCATTGATATCGTGGGTATTGTTTGTATCAGATTCATAAAATTGCCAAGGCGCGAGCCCGATGCGGATTGATATGGGAGCATAATTAATTTTGTGGTATACAAAACGTGATAAACGTCTTGGTATTGGAAATTTATTGTAGTGAATTTGGCATCCAAGAGCTTTCGCAAAATATCGTAAAAGGTCGAGATAATCCCGACTTTTTGGATTTATAAATTTAGATATATTTATTTGCTTTTTGGGTTGTGAAAATAGTAATTCCTTTATCTTCTCAGTTTCATTGTTTCTGAATGTATCATAGTTGTAGTCTGATTGTTGTGTTCTTTGGTTATTACAATGAGCGCAAATGGACCTTTTGAATTTTAGGTAATTAGAATTAATGCCTTGAATTGGAATTCTTTTTCCTGAGGTGACTAAAAATAATTCTGTTGGTCCATAAGAACTTTTTTTTAAGTCACTTTTTTTTATTTTATGTTCCCCGGTCAAATTTTCTTTGTTTCCGCAAATCCAACAAACCTGATCTGTTTTTTTGACTAAAATCAATCTGCAATTTTCTCTTGTATAAGGCCTCTTTTACAAAACTATTTGAACATTTAGAATTTTAATTATGTTCTGATTCTTTATAAATTCAACCATAGGAAATTGGGATAGTGTGTATCACTTGTCATTTGTAGGTCAAAATTTCGAGCAACTAATTCACCCCACTTGTCTTAATCACCTTTTTTCCAAAAGCGTCTGCTCGCAAATCCTTCAGAAGTGTCTCCAACAAAGGCGCGCCCAATTGTGATGAATGTAGGTTGCGGGCAAAGGCGCGGTTGCGGTTGCCGGTGCCCATGGTGATGACGTATGAATAGGCTTTCCCATTAGAAAATTGAATGCCGCCTGTCACCCAGATGTCGACCGTGGCGTCTGGGTCATTTGTGACTTGGGTGCCGGTTTTGGCAAAGTGGAGTTTGACATCGCTTCTGCGCTCTGCACACCAATTGGAAAGTTTCTTTAAGGTGCCATGGCGGGTTTTGCCGTCGTGATAGCATAAGGGGCTTTGCAAAAATTGTTTTAAGCGGGGGCGGCCATAGGAGCGGATGATTTTGTTGGGCACAAGGTCTGTGTTGGCGGCTAATTGGCTGGTTTTTATGTTTTTCTCATACGGGTTTTGCAGGCCGGTTTTTTGGAAATGACGGACTGTAAAAGGTAAGGGCACTGGTTTGTGGCCCTGGCCGGTCAGACTTGCCAGAATGATGGTTGAAAGATGATGTACTTTGCGCGGGGCTGCTGTGACAAGGCCGCGCACCATGGCGGTTGAGGGCGGTGTTTTGGAGCGCTCATCAGGCGCGTAGGGCATGGTGAAGCCCAATTGGTCTATGATTTTTTGAGAGCCTCTTTGGCCATAGCGGGCCATGCGCCATTCTAATGGTTTGTTTAATGAGCAAGCAAAGGCAACTTCAGCGCGGCGCATTTTTTGGATGGTGCCTTTGCGGCGGCACGTGTCTAATCCGGTCTCTGGGGCTTCTTTGTCAAGATAAGGGGAATGCAATGTATCGCGGCCTTGGTTGGCAAGGGCGATGGCGGCCATCATTTTACCAACGGAGGCGATGGCCCTTATTTCCTTGTCAGGATTGTAGCGGCCATTGTCTTGTGAGCGGGCGTATGGGGCACCATAGTAAGCGGCGATATCGTTGGATTCAAAATAGCGAACGATTTCCCCTTTGGTGTTGGCAGCTGCAATGATCACATCAGGGATGGTTTTTGGTGAGCCTTCAAGCTTTTCCAATTTGGCGATGTTTAAACTGTAGGCCGGGTCCAGTTTGGCTTGGTATTTATTGTCCAGCGCTTCTAATTTTTTCCAAACCTTTTTGCGGAAGATGAGGTTTTTGCTGACATCTAGGGACAGTTCAACGCCGCGTACATAATGGCGCCATTCAAAGCCATAGGCTTGTTTCATTTCTTCCCTGGCGGCATAGCGCGTGGCGGGCACCAAAAGGTTGGCGCGCGCTATGGGGTTGGCGCTGGCAACTTTGACCAGGTGTGGATAATGCTTTTTGATGGTGCTGGCCAATTTGGGTTGGATTTTAGCATTGGGCGGCCCGTCTGCCAGCAAACTTAAATCTACCAGGACGGATTTTTTTTCCTCATCGCTGTTGAGCAGAGTTGTGGCGCAACTTTTGGCGCGCACTTCTGCGATATAGCGCCAGCGGTCAAGGCGCACTTGGTTGAGGCGCTCAGAGCCTTCAAGCAAGATAATCGGTTTGTTAACTGCTGAGGCGAGAATGTATTGCTCTGCCACGCTTAAGTCGCTGGCCGGTTTGCCAAAAACTATACGGGCGGTGACCTCGATGCCTTGCAAATCCTGGCCACCTGTGCGGTGGGCGAGCCAAAGGTGATTGGCAGACCATTGTTTTAACAATTCCATATTACCGTTTTGGGTCAACTGCCAATAAAAAACCGGGGCGTGCCACCATTCCAGCGCTTTGCGGCGCAATTTATCAAAAGCGTTTTCAGATGTGCTGGGGGCAGTCGCGTTATAAACGCGGACCAACTGCATGGGGATGGTGGAGCCGCCGACACCGAATTTTAGTTTTTTGGCAGCAAAGGAACGCTTGACCGTGGAATAGGGGATTTTCAGAACACCGGCTAGGTCAATGCCGAAGGGGTTTAACAGGCCGCCAAGGTGGCGGTCTTCATGATAGGTCAGGCATTTCCAGAAATGGTCCGGCACTTGCCGTACAGAAATGGATTTATGATCTGGATTGGCGGTATAGCGCGGATTGTTGATCAGAATGGGGCTGCCGGTGGTGTTTAAATCGCGTTTGGAATCCATCTTGGGATCAAAGGTGCCAATGAAATGGCCCTTTTTGTTGTAAATGGCGGTGCCCAGCCAACGCTCACTGGCATAGTGGATTTTAGGGCCCATCCAAAAACTGCCGGCCCATCCTCTGATCGGGGCGAAGATGTAAACAAGGAAAACAGCAAACAATAAAAAGAAAAAAACAGTGCCGGTGATATAGCGCAAGGGACCAAGATGGGGATTGAAGACCACCATGGAAATAAGCAAGCGAATTGTGCCTTGCACAAGGCTTAATACCCAGTGAAGGGCGGCCAGACATGTACTGATAAAACTTAACATTGACCCAACATGGCTTTGTTATTTTTTAGCTAGCCTTTGTTGCAAGGTTATACGTTCTTTTTATGGCAAGTGGATAATTCAGCGCCTAGTCTGTGCCTTAATTTCCATGGTTAGACTTTTGCATTTTGAAATCGCTTGTCAAGGGTTCTTAAGTGGCGCTTTAGATTGCCCACCAGCAACCGCGCTAAGCGCTCCGCACCCTTGCCATCTCCAAGAAAATCTCACCATGGAAATTAAGGCATGCACCAAGTCTCAGGGTTAAACTAGGATTAAAGTCCCCAATAGCTAAAGGGGAGAAAGTTCACCAGGCTCCCCTGTTCCAGCTTTGTGGTTTCTTCATCGATTTCGATTAGTCCATCAGATGTGGTTAAGGATTGAATGAGGCCAGAGCCGTCTTGTTGGAATTTTTCAACCCAGGTTTGCCCGTCTTTAATCATGAGCCGACCTCGCATAAATTCGCGGCGGTCTGGTTTCTTTTTTCCAATTGCAAAATTTGCGGGCACTTTAAACCGTGGGGGTTCCGGCCAGGGCTCGCCGCCCAAATGGCGCAGCAAGGGGCTGGCATATAATAAAAAGCAGATAAAAGCGGCCACTGGATTGCCAGGCAGACCGATGAAAATGCTGTCGCCGATTTGGCCAAAATTCATCGGGCGGCCTGGCTTAATGGCCAGTTGCCACAAATGGCGGGTGCCCAATTCGTTTAAAGACGTGATGACGTGATCTTCCTCGCCTTTGCTGGCCCCGCCTGAAGTGATGATCAGGTCATGAGTTTTAGCGGCTTCTTGCAAAGTGGACTGAATGGTTTGCTTGTCATCTTTGATGATACCCAGGTCGGTGATGGTGCAATTTTGTTTTGCAGCCAAAGCTTGCAGCATAGGCCCGTTTGAATCAAAGACTTTGCCCAGTTCAAAGTCTGTAGCTGAGCGGATGATTTCATTGCCTGTTGATAGGCAAGCGACTTTTAAAGGTTGGTAGACTTCTAACCGCTCAATACCTCCGGAGGCTAAGATTGCTAAATGTTGGGGCGATAGTTTTGTGCCTTGGGTTACCAGGGGGGCGTCTTGTTTTGTGTCTTCGCCAGCTTGACGGCAATTTGCGTTTTGTTTTAACCCGCCAGGGATGGTGACCCAGCTGGTGCCGTCTGGGTCTTCTTGAACTGTGACATCTTCTTGCATCACGATGCTGTCAAGCGGTTCAGGCATGACAGCGCCGGTAAAAATGCGCACAGCCTCATCTTGAGGGATGGTTTTTAGCAAAGGGTCACCAGCTTTAATGCGGTGGGTGACTTTAAAGCGGGTGCCGGTTTGGGCATCATAATGGGCATGAGAAAACGCATAACCATCAACAGCAGAGTTGCGGTGTGCGGGAATTGGCCGCGGGGCGGTAATCGTTTGAGCCAGCACTCTTTCCAGCCCGTCATTAGTTTTTATGGTTTCTGTGGCGGTTTTTGGGGCCGTGTTGGTTTTCAGGATATCAAGCGCTTCGGCATGGGTGAGGCGGTCTTTATCGTGGAGAAAACAATCGTCTATCGGCTGGGTGGGCATACTGCTTTTCGTCAATTTTATGTTGTGGTTAGGGTCAGGACCTATTAATTATACGTGTTCTGCGGTCTAACCCTAGACATTAAAGGTTGAATTTGCTGGCATCTAGCCTTTTATATGTCATGACAATAAAAAGTCTAGCTCGCTGCCAAGTTTTAAGACTTGCCACTATATTTTACGTTTACAGAAAGGATGCCATGAATGGCCGATCTTACAAAAGAAAAAATAATTGAGGCCTTAAAAGACGTTAAAATGGACGATGGGCAGTCTATTATTGAAAAAGGGATTGTTTCTGAAGTGGTGATTGCCAATGGCAAGGTTTATTTTGCCATTGATGCAGGTGATGAGCCCCCGCAAAAATTTGAGCCTCTTTGCCGCCAAGCAGAACAAATTGTTGGGGCGCTAGATGGGGTTACCTCTGTTGGGGTGACGGTGACAGCGGAGCGTGAGCAAGGCCAAAAAACGCGAGCCTCAAATGGAAATGGGGCCGGTGGCCCGCAAGCCCAAGGGGCAGGCGGCCAGGAGATTGCCGGTGTGTCCCATGTGATTGCGGTGGCTTCTGGCAAAGGCGGGGTGGGCAAATCAACCACTTCAGTGAATTTGGCTTTGGGGCTGCAAGCTTTGGGGTTGAAGGTTGGCATTTTGGATGCCGATGTCTATGGCCCTTCCATGCCGCGGCTATTGGGTATTAACGATGAACCACAAACCGGGCCAAATAATGAGATTTTACCGCTTGAGGCTTATGGCCTTAAAGTGATGTCGATGGGCTTTATGGTGGCTGAAGGCACGCCCGTTGTTTGGCGTGGGCCGATGGTGATGTCAGCGCTTGGCCAGATGATGCACAAGGTGGCCTGGGGCCCCTTGGATGTGCTGATTATTGATATGCCGCCCGGCACTGGCGATGTGCAACTGACCATTGCTCAGCAAACACCTTTAACAGGGGCTGTGATTGTTTCAACACCGCAAGATCTAGCGCTTATCGATGCACGCAAGGGCATTAATATGTTTGGCCAGGTGAATGTCCCGATTTTGGGCATTATAGAAAATATGAGCTATTTTATGTGCCCCTCTTGTGGTGAGCGGGCCAATATTTTCGGCACAGGCGGGGCCAAGGAAGAAGCGCTGAAAATCGGCTGTCCGTTTTTGGGTGATGTGCCTTTGCACATGGACATTCGTGAAACCTCTGATGCGGGCCGGCCGATTGTGGCTACCAGCCCAGAGTCTGGTGAAGCGCAAGTTTACCTTGAGATCGCCAAGACAGTTCACCAGCAAATTGGGCCGAAAGGGCATCATGCGGGGTTTTCTGCACCTGAGATTGTCATTGAATAGAAATGCTATTGTTTCAACAAGGATTGTTTTATGAGTGATCAACAAGTCTCTCCCGCTAATGTGCCGACCCAGATTAGGCTTGATCAATCCAAAGAATTGCTGACGGTTTCGTTTCAATCTGGTGAGGTGTTTGAATATAGCGCTGAATATTTGCGCGTGTTTAGCCCAAGCGCTGAGGTGCAAGGGCACAGTGAGGCAGAACGCAAATTGCAATGGGGTAAATCCGGGGTGATTATCACCGAGATTAGCCCTGTGGGCAATTACGCCATTCGTATTGAATTTAGCGATGGGCACAATACAGGCTTTTACAGCTGGGTTTATCTGGAAAAACTTGGCCGTGAACATGATGAGCTGTGGGCTGGGTATTTGGATGAATTGGAACGTGAGGGAAAGTCACGATAAACCGTTTGGGGTTGTGATTTTTTTGGCCATATTTAACAGGCAGTTTGGTGCTTAAAAGACTTAGTTTTCAGGCAGAAGGAATTTGATTGTGATGAAATTATTTAAAACGATGGCGTTTTTGGCGCTGTTAAGTGTTGGTTTTGTTTTAAACCAAGGGGTTGCTTTTGCTGAAAAGACATTTGTGTCCATTGGCACCGGGGGACCGACAGGGGTTTATTTTATTGCTGGCAATGAGGTTTGCCAGTTGATGAACCGGGCGGCTGAAAAGTCTAAAGATCAGGGCGGGCCTGTTATTCGTTGTAATGCACCAGCCTCTGGTGGCTCGATTTATAATTTGAATGCGCTCAAATCTAAAGACCTGGATTTTGGCATTGTGCAATCTGATTGGCAGTACCATGCCTATAACGGCAGCAGCAAATTTGAAGGGCAAAAGTTTGAGGCCTTACGTTCTGTCTTTTCTTTGCATTCTGAACCGTTTCAAATTTTGGTGGGCCGCAATTCAAAGATTAAGTCTTGGGCCGACTTGAAAGGCAAACGGGTGAACATTGGCAATGTTGGCTCTGGACAACGCGGGACGTTTGAAACGCTTTTGAATGCTTATGGGATTGATAAAAGCTATTTCTCTTTGGCAACGGAGTTAAATTCAACAGAACAATCTGGCGCTTTGTGCAATGGGAACATTGATGCATTCGGTTATTCTGTTGGCTTTCCCAATGCTGGCGTGGCGCAAGCAGCTGACGGGTGCGGGGCCAAGATTATTTCTCTTGATGGAGAGCCGGTGAAAAAGCTGGTAGAAGAGCGCCCTTATTTTGGCTTTACTCGCATTCCGCGCGGTACATACTCAACCGTTAATGAAGATGTGGTGACGTTTGGGGTGATGGCCACTTTGGTGACCCGTGCTGATCAGCCTGACGATGTTGTTTATGCTTTGGTCAAGTCTGTGTTTGAAGGGCTGGAAGATATGAAGCGTTATCATCCGGTTTTTAAAACGCTTGAGCCCAAGTTAATGATTTCTAATGGTCTTTCTGCACCGTTGCACCCCGGCGCTGTGAAATATTACAAAGAACAAGGGTGGATGAAATAAAGGGGAATTTGTTCGCTCCTGGCTCCCCTTAAACTCCATGATAAGACTTTCGCATTTTAAAACCCCATGTCAAGGGCTCTTTAAGTGGCGCTTTAGATTGCCCACCAGCAACCACGCTAAGCTCTAACAAGCCCTTGACATGGGGTTTTAAAATGCAAAAATCTCACCATGGAATTTAAGGGGAAAATCAAAGGTTACTTTGGGGGAATTTATGAGTGGGAGTGATGGGGCTGTTGAGGCAGCGTTAAAGCGCGAGCAAGGGGATTTTCAGCTTATTCACCCTTTCGGGGTTATTGTTGCTGGCCTTGCGCTTGTTTGGGCCTTGTTTCAACTTTGGATTGCGTCTCCGCTCCCCTTTGTTTTGGAAACGGGTTTGCCAACCGGCATTTCTGTGCGCGGCATTCACCTTGCCTTTGCTTTGGCGCTTTGTTTTTTGAGCTTTGCACCGCTTACGTTGCCTGGCGGGGGGCAGAGGCCGTCTGTTTTCTCTCTTATCCTTGGCGGCCTGGCGGTAAGCGCTGCGCTTTATGTCTGGTTCAATTATGATGCCATTGCCAGCCGGGCCGGTTTGATTGCTCGTTGGGAAGTTTTTGGGGTGTCTGTGCCTTATGAAGCGGTCATTGGCTGGGTTGGGCTGGCGTTGTTGTTAGAGGCAACACGGCGCGCTGTAGGGTTGCCACTTGCCATCGTTGCGTTGGTGTTTTTGCTTTATTCTTATTTTGGGCCCTCTATGCCAGACCTTATCTCGCACAAAGGGGTCTCGCTCACCGGGCTTGCCAATTATCAATGGCTTACTGATCAAGGCGTGTTCGGCATTCCGATTGATGTGGCTGTGCGGTTTATCTTTTTGTTTGTGGTGTTCGGTGCGTTGTTAGACAGGGCCGGGGCTGGGCAATTTTTTATGGATTTGGCGCTTGCCTTGGTGGGGCGCTATCGCGGTGGGCCAGCGAAGGCGGCGGTGCTGGCCTCTGGCATGACGGGGATGGTCTCTGGCTCTTCCATTGCCAACACGGTGACAACAGGTACATTTACCATCCCCTTAATGAAACGAACCGGCCTTTCGCCGGAGCGGGCAGGCGCGATTGAAGTGGCCGCTTCTGTGAACGGCCAGATTATGCCGCCAATTATGGGGGCGGCTGCCTTTGTTATGGCTGAGCTGTTGGCCATTAGTTATTTTGATGTGATCACCCATGCATTTATCCCAGCTGTTATTTCCTATATCGCCCTGTTTTATATTGCTGATTTGGAAGCGCAAAAATTGGGCTTGAAGCCTGCGATGCAAGAGCGCGGCTTGGCGGCGTGGAGCCTGTTAAAGAGCCAAGGGTATTACCTCTTGCCGTTGGTGGTGCTGGTGTATTTGCTGGTTGGTGCCCGCATGACAACCGGGGCGGCGGTGTTTTGGGCGATCATATTTTTTATGGGCCTCTTATTCGTAAGAGAGCTTTATAAAGCGGGGCGCGATTTTAAAACAGGTTTGTTATCAGCTGGGCAGATTATCATTGAAGGGCTTGTGCAGGGGGCCAAGAATATGGTGTCCGTGGCCATTGCTTTGGCCGCGGCCGGGATCATTGTGGGGGCTGTGGGGCAATCAGGGCTTTCCAACGCTTTGTCGAGCATTGTTGAAACATTGGCGATGGGCAATATTTATTTGTTGCTGATTTTGGTGGCTGTGCTGTGTTTGATTTTGGGCATGGGTTTGCCAACCACGGCTAATTATTTGGTGGTGGCAACTTTGATGGTGCCGGTGATTGCCAAAGTTGGTGCCTCTGTTGGGCTGGAAATCCCGCTGATTGCGGCCCATTTGTTTGTGTTTTATTTCGGCCTTATGGCGGATGTAACACCGCCCGTGGCGCTATCCGCTTATGCAGCGGCTGGGATCTCTAAAGGGGACCCGCTGAAAACTGGCTTTACTGCCTTTTTCTATTCCATCCGTACAGCGATTTTGCCGTTTGTGTTTATCTTCAATCTTGATTTGTTGTTGCTCAACGTCACGTCTATTTGGGAAGCTTTGCTGATTTTTGTCGCTTCTTTGACGGCCATTCTTGCCTTTACATCTTTAACATTCAGGTGGCTTATGGGGCCGCTTAATTGGCTGCAAATGGGGTTGATTGGTTTGGCTTGCTTTGCCCTGCTGCGTCCCGATTTTATTATGGATCGGGTGGCGGAACCGTTTCAGCCTGTGGAATTGGCCAAACTTGAAAAAGGCATTGAGACCTCAAGGGTTCGTTTGCAGGTTAAGCAATTGCGCACCCAGCAAACGAAGTGGTTCACGATTGCTTTGCCAGAAGAGCACCAAGGGTCGGTTGACTTTAAAGCGCTTGGCATTACAGCTGCGCCTGCAAGAGAGGGGGCATTCCGTGTGGCAACGTTGAATTTTGCTGGTGTTGCGAAAAAGGCGGGTGTTAATTTTGGAGATGTGATTGTGGCGGCAAAAGTGCCCAATCAAGAGCGGCTCTCGCCTAAGTGGCTTTATTTGCCAGCGTTGTTGCTCTTGGTGATGATTGGGGCGTGGCAGTGGCGACGTAGTGAAACTAAGACGACGTAAATTTATCCACGCGCCAAGTCTCGTGGATTGAAACTCTATGCTGCCAAGTCTTTTACTTCTTGGACAGTGCCATCTTCGTTAAGGCGATAGATGATGGGCTCGCCAGTGGCAATCTCGCGTTTCATGATGTCTTCTGGAGACAAGTTTTCAAGCTGCATCACCAAAGCGCGCAGGCTGTTGCCGTGGGCGGCGACGATGATGTTTTTGCCGGATTTGTAATCTGGCCAAATCACTTCATTGTAGTAGGGAAGCACGCGGTCTCTTGTGTCTTTGAGGCTTTCACCGCCAGGAGGAGGGATATCATAAGAACGGCGCCAGATATGAACTTGCGCTTCACCCCATTTTTCACGGGCATCGTCTTTGTTCAGGCCAGCAAGGTCACCGTAATCGCGCTCGTTTAAGGCTTGGTCTTTAATGGTTTTCAAGCCGTCTTGGTCCAGTTCGGTGAGCATAAGATTGAGCGTGCGCTGGGCGCGGCCCAGATTGCTGGTATAGGCAATGTCAAACTCAAGGCCTTCAGCTTTGAGCCGTTTGCCCGCATCTATGGCTTCAGCAACGCCTTTATCGGTTAAGTCCGGGTCTTTCCAACCAGTAAAAAGGTTTTTCTTGTTCCATTCGCTCTGGCCGTGTCTTACCAATACCAGGTAATTGTCCATGATTTTTTCCTTACCAATCTGCAGTGCTTTTTAATCTTTATGTTGTTTGTGATCTAGAGCCCTAAAACGTCGGCCATTGAATAAAGGCCGGGGGCTTTGTCTTGTCCCCATAGGGCGGCTTTGACAGCGCCATTGGCAAAAATGCCGCGGTCATCAGCTTTATGTGTTAGTTCTATGCGCTCTCCTGGGCCAGCAAAAATAATCGTATGATCACCAGCAACTGAGCCGCCTCGAAGTGTTGCAAAGCCGATATCGCCGTCTTGGCGCGGTCCTGTGAGGCCGTCTCTGACGCGAACGGATTTGTCATGTAAGCTAACGTTGCGCCCATCTGCTGCGGCTTGGCCAAGCATCAAGCTGGTGCCAGAGGGGGCGTCCACTTTGTGTTTGTGGTGCATTTCTACAATTTCAATGTCGAAATTTTCATCTAGCGTTGCGGCAACCTTTTTGGTTAGCGCTGCAAGCAAATTCACCCCTAAGCTCATATTGCCAGCTTTGATGATGCGGGCATGGCGGCTGGCCGCTTCTAGCTTTTCTTCATCTTCTGGCGAGAGGCCTGTGGTGCCGATAACATGAACGATGCGCGCTTGGGCTGCCAGTTCTGCAAACTTCAGTGTTGCGGCCGGGCTGGTAAAATCCAAAATGCCATCCACTTTGGTGAACAGATCAATCGGGTCTTCTTGAATGGAGACCCCTAATGCTGGCACGTTGTTAAGTGTGCCGATATCTGTGCCGATGGCTGGTGAGCCTGGCATTTCCGTGGCGCCTGCTATTTCTGTGTCAGGATGGTTGAGCACTGCCATGGAGAGCTCTTTGCCCATGCGGCCACTGGCCCCCATTACTGCTAATCGCATTTTGGTCATTGTTGGCCCTTTTGCTTGTCAGTTCACTCTGTTTAAGCGTCTAAGGCGGCTTGGATATAAGCCTTTGCTTCGTCAGCTCCATCAAAGCCAACAATTTCAACCCATTTTTCTGTTTCTAGATCTTTATAACGTTCAAAAAAGTGAGAAATTTGGCTCAGGCGCATATCTGGAATATCAGTGATGGTTTTGACATTGTCATACATGGCTGTGACGTTGTGTGCTGGCACGGCGATTACTTTTTCGTCCATACCGGCTTCATCTTTCATGCGCAAAATGCCAATGGGGCGGCAATTAATAACACATCCTGGAATGAGAGGGCGGTTGTTACAAACCAAAACGTCAATGGGATCGCCATCGTCTGACAATGTGTGAGGGATAAACCCATAATTGCCGGGATAGCGCATGGAGGTGTATAAAAACCGGTCGACGAACATGGTGCCTGAGGCTTTGTCCATCTCATATTTTACCGGTTCACCGCCTATTGGCACTTCAATAATCACATTTATGTCTTCAGGGGCGTTGTTGCCAATTGGGATTTCATCTATCCGCATTGCGACAGGGTCCTTATTGTGGTTGGCCGGTTGCTTGATTTGTGCAAAAGTTTATTGTGAAAGCAGCGGCTTTGTCTTTAAGTTCTTCTGCCATGGGTTCTAGGCCGGAGTTGGGCTGGCGACAACCCCTAATCGACAAGAAAAATGCGATAAAAGGTCTAAAATTTATAAAAAAGTGGGTAGGATTTTTTCATGATTAGATATTTGGTCTTATGTTTGACTGTTTTTTTGTTTTCAAGCTCATCTGTGAACGCACAATCTAAAAGTGTTTACACCGATTTGAATCTGGATCGTTGCCCTGTGATTGATCAAGCACAAGAGGGCGATGGGGAATGGGCTGTTATGCGGTGTTCTGGCGTGAACGGGATGCCTGTTTTTGTATCTGAAGCCGATTTGCGGTTTTCGCTTGGGTATGGCGCCAATGGGCGCAAGCAGCAATCTGCCTCGCAATTTCTTGGGCCCTTTAATACCATTGGTAAAAAGCTTGAATGGCGCTTAAAAAACGGCCGGGTGAGCGCAACAATTTTGCGGTATTATACTGAAACAGGATCTGAAGGCGTCAAGGGACAAATTTTGGTGGTGACCAAAGTAACCCGCCAGCAAGCTTGCCATGTGGCTTATGTGGATGCGTTGGCCAATAAAGGGGCCAACGTGTTGGCCCAATATGCAGCCGATTATATCGCACCAGATTTTAATTGTGCAGGGGATGAGCCGGTGCATTTGGGCAAGCGCGGGGTAAGTCCTTTTTAATGTCTCACGGGCTACGGCTTTTTAGTGGCGCTTTGGATGCCCACCAGCAACCGCGCTGAAGCTACCGCCCTGCGACGGGGCGGCGCAACGCGCCGACGGCTATCGCCTACGTTTTTTGTCTTCGGCTGATTGATGGTTTTAGGGGGCAGTTTGTTTGATGCGAGAACCTTTCGAGAAATTATTATTTAATCATCCTCTGTTGAAACAAGTGCTGCAACGATGGGAGCAGATTGGGTTGCCGGATGCTTGGTTGGTGGCCGGGTCTGTGGCGCAGACGGTTTGGAATGACAGACACGGTTTTGATCTTGAGTTTGGTCTTAAGGATATTGATCTGATTTATTTTGAAAGGGATGATTTATCTGAAAAAAGAGAAAAAGAACGGCTTGGGGCTATTGAAGATTTGTTTGCAGATTTACAGGTTGAGTTTGATGTGAAAAATCAAGCCCGGGTGCATCTTTGGTATGAGGAAAAGTTTGGCTATTCTATTCCCCCTTATCTGTCTCCTAAACAAGCAATTGAAAGGTTCCCAACAACAGCCACCTCAATCGGGGTGCGTCCCAAGGGAGAGGGTTTGGAAATTTATGCACCATATGGATTGGAAGATTTATGGGCCTTGAAGGTGGGGCCGAATAAGGCTTTGGTTTCTGAAGCTGTTTACAGGCAAAAAATTAAACGTTGGCAGGGGTTGTGGCCAGAGCTTGAGTGTCGTGCTTGGTGAGTATGGTTTTTGTGCCAGCTACTTTATTTATGAGCCACTTTGGTTTTCACTGGTGCGCGGCGCATAATGTCATCGATGCGTAGGCGTTCTTTTTGGAAGTCTGCGAGAAGTTTGCCGCGCAGTTGGCGCCCACGGGGCACATGGATGCGCATGGGGTTTACGTGGCGTTTGTTGACCAAAATTTCATAATGCAGGTGAGGGCCAGAGGACAAGCCCGTTGTGCCAACATAACCAATCACTTGGCCTTGGCGCACTTTAGCGCCTTTGCGGATGCCTTTGGCAAAGCGGTGCATATGTGCATAAGAGGTTTGATAACCATTGGCGTGACGAATGCGAACATAATTACCATAGCCTGAATGGCGTTTGGCGGCTTCAATGCGGCCGTTGCCGGCAGCTAGAATGGGTGTCCCGCGACGGGCGGCCCAGTCAACGCCTTTGTGCATTTTGCGCCGTTTTAACAGAGGGTGAAAGCGCATGCCATAGCCTGATGTTAAACGAGCGCCGCCGCCGCGCACAGGTTTGCGCATTAAGAATTTTTTGGCATTGTCACCATTTTCATCATAATAATCTATTTCACCATCTGGAGTGCGAAAACGATAAAACCGGCGGGTTTCACCGGCAATGGTGATGGCTGTGAACAAGAGTGCACCCAGCTTGTTTTGGTCTCCTGGTGTGCCATCTTGCAGGTCGAAAAACAATTCAAACCCATCGCCCGGGCTGACCCGTTGTTTAAAATCAGAATCATAAGCATGGATCCGCAAAATTTTCATAATGCGATCTTGAGTGATGTTTTGTTTTTTAGCTGCGTTATAAAAACTTCTATAAAGGCTTGATCGACTTGTGCTGTTTTTGGCAGCTAATTGCTCAAGCAATGCTGAATGAGCGCCATGATTGCTTGCAATAAATTCACCGGCTGCGTTGCGGGCAACAGAGACAAGGTGAAGGCCGCTTTCATAAATGCTTACACGGACCAGGTCCATCTCATTTATTTGGGTGAGTGACGGGGTGAGCATTAAATGTAATTCCTGCCCGGCCTTGATGTTATTGGCCGAAAAAATCGTTTCCATTGATTCTGCAATGGCAGGTGTTTGCCAGTCGCTTACTTTCAGTTTGGTAAGAATGGTGGCAAGGGTGTCTTTTGGGCCGACGGCAACAATGTGATTTTCCAATCCTTCAATTGACTCTCCATCAGGAATGATAATTGATTTTTCAATGATGGATGTGTTTTTCAGATTGGCCGGGTTGATATTAATGTCTTTTTTGGTTTCTGCGTCTGCCTGTGCAGCGTTTTCGTTATAGATGGTAGCGCGCATGGCGAAATTTTCATTTTGGTATTCATTGGCAACCAGATTTTGAATTTCACCTTCTTGTAATTCCTGTCCGTCTTCATCAGGCAGGATGCCGCCAATTAATTCAACGATTTTTGTTTGCGCTGGGCTGCCATCATTGTCTTTGTTTTCCTTTTTGTTGTCGTTTGTCACGGGCGCTAAATTTGCGTAGAGCTTAAAAGGATTAAACAGGGGGATGTTTTCTGCCTGATCTTCGGAGACGTTTGTGGCCAGGCGGGCAACAATGCGCGCATAAGGCTTGATGGCAATGAACTCTCTGTTGTTGCGTTTTTGAACAACTGACTCATGAATGATGTAGCGGGTGGATAATCCTTGGCTGGTGGCAGGCAAGCGATCTGTTTTGCCAAAGGCGGATGTGAGCTGTCTGTTGTCCATGGTTTTTGGCTTGAAAGGTTCAAGAGCTGCCACGCTGGCATTCTTTAAAGATTCAACCATGCCAGAGCCGTCTTCAACATTCATGGCGCCATAAAGGGCAACACCAAGCGCTGCGACACCAACTGTGCCGGCGATGATGGTACTGACGAGCCATTTAAAACGGGCGCTTGCTGGAGTGCCGTGATGGTCTTTATCAAAAATACCACTGGAACCGGATTGGGTGCGCGAAAGGTAGACCTGGGGTAATGAATTGCCCTTGATCGGTACAAGTCCTGTTTGCGATTTAATTCGCTTAGTTCTTGTGCGACGGTTAATCAACCTTTCCCCCTTGGTGGTTCTGTCTGGTCACAAAGTGACTTGGTAAATCGATGTGTTTGTTCGTTTGGAATTAAAAAACTGTTTTCGGTCTGTAAATAGAATAATGCACAGGCCACTATCATTCGTCTTCATGGTTTTATGAATTAGAATGCTTAATGGCTAATATAAAAAGGTCCCTCATAGCTTGCTTTACGCTGTTTCTTCCTGACACGTATTTAATGGGTGTGCAACTGCATTCCCTTATAAGTCTTGGCCGTTCCTTTATGATGCCTTGAAATGGTTAAATGTTTTAACGTGTCAGTATTCATCCATTGCCCACATAATCGCGTTCTTAATCGTTTTGTTAAACCAATTGTAGAGGGCTCATCAACAAATGGTATCGGTTTTAGGTGACGAAATGGATATAATTTTTCCCTAAAGAAGCAGTTTGATATGATAATTCGGCATTAATTTGGCAAAAACGTTTTTCTTTTGGGGGCTTTGAAATTCGTTATCGGTTTCTTTTGTAGGTATGGTCCTTATGTCAGTGCTCTTTCTCCGCGTGGTGGAAGTCATTTTTGTATCCAGATTGTAAAAAAAACTTATTTAAATCAATGTCTTATCTGGAAAACGCAAAAAAAATGACTTTTTTGCAAAAAAGCCGTTGACAGAAGGGGGGTGAATCGGCTTAATAGGGTCTTCGCAACAACGACGCGGGTCACCGCAGGGGTCTTTATTCAGCGGTTCAGTTTTTGTTGTGATTATTTATTCAAATAGATTGATGAGACTTTCCGGTTATTGCGGAGGTCTTTCTTTATGTTTGATTGGGAGTGGGGATAACTTCATTTCTTAATCTTTTGATGGTGCAACATCCGCTTGCACTTATCGGGCTCTTTGACAATTGAATATTTGGAAAGAGAAACGCAGGCGGCGGTGTCCTGGCTCTTCGAATCACTTAATAGCATATTCGTTATGCTTTGTGAATCGATACAAGACATTCTTGCTGTCGCGCGTTTTTCAAGACAACACACCATGTTACTTAGAAACTTTGGTTTCTAAAAAATAACTTATGTGATGGACCTCATATTTTACATGTAACGTCTTTATGGCACTTTTAGTGTTATTTTGTTGTTATGTGGAGAATTGAGATTTTAATTTTAAGACGCAAAAGCGACATCTGGATATTTCCATCCAGATTAATAGCAGGTATCAAATTCTACTTTAAATTTGAGAGTTTGATCCTGGCTCAGAACGAACGCTGGCGGCAGGCCTAACACATGCAAGTCGAACGCTCCCTTCGGGGAGAGTGGCAGACGGGTGAGTAACGCGTGGGAATTTACCAAGTGGTGGGGAATAACTTCGGGAAACCGGAGCTAATACCGCATAAGCCCTTCGGGGGAAAGATTTATTGCCATTTGATGAGCCCGCGTTAGATTAGCTTGTTGGTGAGGTAAAAGCTCACCAAGGCGACGATCTATAGCTGGTCTGAGAGGATGATCAGCCACACTGGAACTGAGACACGGTCCAGACTCCTACGGGAGGCAGCAGTGGGGAATATTGCACAATGGGCGAAAGCCTGATGCAGCCATGCCGCGTGTGTGATGAAGGCCTTAGGGTTGTAAAACACTTTCATCGGTGAAGATAATGACGGTAGCCGAAGAAGAAGTCCCGGCTAACTCCGTGCCAGCAGCCGCGGTAATACGGAGGGGACTAGCGTTGTTCGGAATTACTGGGCGTAAAGCGCGCGTAGGCGGGCTGGTCAGTTGGGGGTGAAATCCCGAGGCTTAACCTCGGAACTGCCTTCAATACTGCCAGTCTTGAGTTCGGAAGAGGTGAGTGGAATTCCTAGTGTAGAGGTGAAATTCATAGATATTAGGAAGAACACCAGTGGCGAAGGCGGCTCACTGGTCCGATACTGACGCTGAGGTGCGAAAGCGTGGGGAGCGAACAGGATTAGATACCCTGGTAGTCCACGCCGTAAACGATGGATGCTAGCCGTCGGGTAGTATACTACTCGGTGGCGCAGTTAACGCATTAAGCATCCCGCCTGGGGAGTACGGTCGCAAGATTAAAACTCAAAGGAATTGACGGGGGCCCGCACAAGCGGTGGAGCATGTGGTTTAATTCGAAGCAACGCGAAGAACCTTACCAGCTCTTGACATACCAATCGCGATTAGTGGAGACACTTTTCTTCAGTTCGGCTGGATTGGATACAGGTGCTGCACGGCTGTCGTCAGCTCGTGTCGTGAGATGTTGGGTTAAGTCCCGCAACGAGCGCAACCCTCGCCATTAGTTGCCAGCATTTAGTTGGGCACTCTAATGGGACTGCCGGTGATAAGCCGGAGGAAGGTGGGGACGACGTCAAGTCATCATGGCCCTTACGGGCTGGGCTACACACGTGCTACAATGGCAGTGACAATGGGCAGCCAACCAGCGATGGTGAGCTAATCCCAAAAAACTGTCTCAGTTCGGATTGTTCTCTGCAACTCGAGAGCATGAAGTTGGAATCGCTAGTAATCGTAGATCAGCATGCTACGGTGAATACGTTCCCGGGCCTTGTACACACCGCCCGTCACACCATGGGAGTTGGTTTTACCCGAAGACTGTGTGCTAACTTTTGAGGCAGCAGGCCACGGTAAGGTCAGCGACTGGGGTGAAGTCGTAACAAGGTAGCCGTAGGGGAACCTGCGGCTGGATCACCTCCTTTCTAAGGAAAAGCTTTCATGAAATTCGTTTCATATCAGCTTTCTTAAGAACATAAACGGTGCTAAGTGGTTTATTAATCGTCCTTTGCGATTTTTAAGCTAGGAATGCTTAGCGCTATGAAAAACAAGCGGGACCCGCCGTCTTCGTTTCTCTTTCTTTACTTAAAGAGCACGCAAAAAGCTTTTTGGGCCTGTAGCTCAGGTGGTTAGAGCGCACGCCTGATAAGCGTGAGGTCGGTAGTTCGAGTCTACCCAGGCCCACCATTCGCTAACGCTCATGGTGGACCAGGGTAGTTTTTTTATTTTGCGCGTCCTCGCTTTTTCTTAAAGAAAAAGCTGCGGGCGTCGCGGGCCAGGCCCCACCGGAGATTAGTGTCACAGTTTTTTGCTTGTAGCTTTGATATGGTTGACTAGTTATGGGGCCGTAGCTCAGTTGGGAGAGCGGTAGCTTTGCAAGCTTCAGGTCGTCGGTTCGATCCCGTCCGGCTCCACCATTTGCTGTCGCTCATGGTTTTGCCGGACGATTCTTTGTTTTGCGCGTCCTCACTTTTTTGAAGAAAAAAGCTGCGGGCGGCGCGGGCAGGCTCCACCAGCGTCTAGCTCGATAGTTAATGCTGCTTTAAGTTTGTAAAGAAAGAACATAGGTTTCCAGGTGTTTCATCTGGATTATTTGACATTGTAAAGAGAGGATATTCCTTAACCCTTATTCGCTCCGGCTTTTGCGTGTTAAGTGCTTTTGCATTTGAAACAAAAAAGCTGAATAAGGAGGCGCCTACCCGGCGTACATTAGCAACATACAACGGCACGTTGGTTGTTCGTGTTTTGGGATTATCTTGATAGATTATTACATAATCTGGTCTTTTCTTTAAGATTAGGTTCGGATCGCTTTTGAATTTTCTTTTGAATTTTCATGTGTGGTCTGAATTATTAATCGACAGGAAAAATCAAAAATCATTGAAAACCTCTTTTCTCACCCTATGGGTTAGCTGCTTTTTTTAAGTGTCTTGCCTTGTCGAGGGGGTGAGATTGTTGTGTTTATATAACTTCATCAACCAACCAGCTGATGAACGGTAAACATTGCAAATGAGAGTAATCAAGTAGCCAAAGGGCATTTGGTGAATGCCTTGGCGCACACAGGCGATGAAGGACGTGATACGCTGCGATAAGTCATGGGGAGCTGCGAATAAGCTTTGATCCGTGAATTTCCGAATGGGGGAACCCACCGCTTTTAGCGGTATCCTATACTGAATACATAGGTATAGGAGGCGAACCTGGGGAACTGAAACATCTAAGTACCCAGAGGAAAGGACATCAACCGAGACTCCGTTAGTAGTGGCGAGCGAACGCGGACCAGGCCAATGCTTTTGATCGAACAACTAGAATCATCTGGAAAGGTGAGCCATAGAGGGTGACAGCCCCGTATAGGTAATGTCGTGATAAAGATTCGAGTAGGGCGGGACACGTGAAATCCTGTCTGAACGTGGGGGGACCACCCTCCAAGCCTAAGTACTCGTGTGCGACCGATAGTGAACAAGTACCGTGAGGGAAAGGTGAAAAGCACCCCAACGAGGGGAGTGAAATAGTACCTGAAACCGAATGCCTACAATCAGTCGGAGGGAGCTTGTCTCCTGACGGCGTACCTTTTGTATAATGGGTCAGCGACTTAATCTTACTAGCAAGCTTAAACCGATAGGTGTAGGCGAAGCGAAAGCGAGTCTTAATAGGGCGACTTAGTTAGTGGGATTAGACCCGAAACCAAGTGATCTAGCCATGGACAGGTTGAAGGTGCAGTAACATGCACTGGAGGACCGAACCCACCTCTGTTGAAAAAGGGCGGGATGATCTGTGGCTAGGGGTGAAAGGCCAATCAAACTTGGAAATAGCTGGTTCTCCGCGAAATCTATTTAGGTAGAGCGTTAGACGAATACCATCGGGGGTAGAGCACTGGATGGGCTAGGGGTCCTCACCGGATTACCAAACCTAACCAAACTCCGAATACCGATGAGTAATATCTGGCAGACACACTGCGGGTGCTAAGGTCCGTAGTGGAAAGGGAAACAGCCCTAACCGCCAGTTAAGGTCCCTAAGTCATGGCTAAGTGGGAAAGCATGTGAGAATCCCAAAACAACCAGGAGGTTGGCTTAGAAGCAGCCATCCTTTAAAGAAAGCGTAACAGCTCACTGGTCTAAATAAGGGTTCTTGCGGCGAAAATGTACCGGGGCTAAAGCCATGCACCGAAACTGCGGGGTTCATGTTTACATGAACCGGTAGCGGAGCGTTCTGTAAGCTGATGAAGGGTAACCGCGAGGTTATCTGGAGGTATCAGAAGTGAGAATGCTGACATGAGTAACGACAAAGAGTGTGAGAGACACTCTCGCCGAAAGTCCAAGGGTTCCTGTGCAATGCTAATCAGCGCAGGGTTAGCCGGCCCCTAAGTCGAGGCAGAAATGCGTAGACGATGGGAATCACGTTAATATTCGTGAGCCAGAGGATGGTGACGGATGTGTAGATTTGTATCCCCTTATCGGATTGGGGATGCAGTGAGCATGTCCCAGGAAATAGCCTCCTCATTATTGACCGTACTCTAAACCGACACAGGTGGACAGGTAGAGAATACTAAGGCGCTTGAGAGAACTATGTTGAAGGAACTCGGCAAAATGCCCCCGTAAGTTCGCGAGAAGGGGGCCCAATATGTAGGCAACTACGTATTGGGGGCACAGACCAGGGGGTGGCGACTGTTTACTAAAAACATAGGGCTCTGCGAAGTTGCAAAACGACGTATAGGGTCTGACGCCTGCCCGGTGCTGGAAGGTTAAGAGGAGTGGTGAGAGCTGCGAATCGAAGCCCCAGTAAACGGCGGCCGTAACTATAACGGTCCTAAGGTAGCGAAATTCCTTGTCGGGTAAGTTCCGACCTGCACGAATGGCGTAACGACTTCCCCGCTGTCTCCAACATAGACTCAGTGAAATTGAACTCCCCGTGAAGATGCGGGGTTCCTGCGGTTAGACGGAAAGACCCCGTGCACCTTTACTACAGCTTCACACTGGTATTCGTATCGTCATGTGTAGAATAGGTGGTAGACTTTGAAGCCTGGGCGCCAGCACAGGTGGAGTCGCAATGTGAAATACCACCCTTGACTATATGGATATCTAACCGCGGCCCGTTATCCGGGTCCGGGACCGTGTGTGGCGGGTAGTTTGACTGGGGCGGTCGCCTCCCAAAGAGTAACGGAGGCGCGCGATGGTAGGCTCAAGCTGGTCGGAAATCAGCTGTTGAGTGCAATGGCATAAGCCTGCCTGACTGCGAGACTGACAAGTCGAGCAGAGACGAAAGTCGGTCATAGTGATCCGGTGGTCCCGCGTGGAAGGGCCATCGCTCAACGGATAAAAGGTACGCCGGGGATAACAGGCTGATGATGCCCAAGAGTTCATATCGACGGCATTGTTTGGCACCTCGATGTCGGCTCATCGCATCCTGGGGCTGGAGCAGGTCCCAAGGGTTTGGCTGTTCGCCAATTAAAGCGGTACGTGAGCTGGGTTTAGAACGTCGTGAGACAGTTCGGTCCCTATCTGCCGTGGGTGTAGGAGATTTGAGAGGAGCTGCCCCTAGTACGAGAGGACCGGGGTGGACGTACCTCTGGTGGACCTGTTGTGGCGCCAGCCGCATTGCAGGGTAGCTACGTACGGAAGGGATAACCGCTGAAGGCATCTAAGCGGGAAGCCCCCCTCAAAACAAGATCTCCCTATCAGAGTCGTGGTAGACCACCACGTTGATAGGTTGGGTGTGGAAGTGCAGCAATGCATGAAGCTTACCAATACTAATAACTCGATCGGCTTGATTGCTCTCATTTAGCAATGTTTATTGATTTTATTTTTGACTTGATTATGTAGAACAGGCTTTGAACTTTGTATGATTTATTTGCCTGGTGATTATGGCGGAGCGCCTACACCCGATCCCATCCCGAACTCGGTCGTGAAATGCTCCAGCGCCGATGGTACTTTGTCTTAAGACACGGGAGAGTAGGTCGTTGCCAGGCATATAAATCATATAAGGTTCGCTTATCTATCAAGATCCTCTCTTGCAATACAAAAAGAAACGAAAAGAATTTAAACGCCCTTGGGTTCGCCCAGGGGCGTTTTTTTTGTGTCTTGTTTTATCTTGGCTAGTCTTTCAATCTGGCTTATTGCGGTTGCACTTCATGTGTTTTAACGATTGGATTGATGATTACACGGTATTGTTACCTTATGTGCTTGATTGGAACTGGTTAGGTTGTTGGCAAAGCGGTCTTTCAGATGGTAAATCTTGAGTTTCTAGATTTATGTGCTTCTTTGATCTGCTCGCTTTTTTGATCAAATGGCGTGCTTTAAATAAAAGGACCCAATATGAAAACTTTGAAGCTGACCATTGTTGGTTTATTTGCATGTGTCGTTGGGTCTTTGGGCGGACACCAGTTTGTTTTGGCTGAAGATTTAGACAAAAAACTTAGTGAGCCTGACCCTAAAAAAGAGACAAAAAAGCTCCCTTCTAAGATCATCTTAGAGGGCACTATGACCATTAAGAAAATGGGACAAATCATCAAGCGGCTTGATAAAACCGCTCAAAGCCCGCGAAAAGGTATGTGGAGCTTTTCGGTTGACAAGCGCCCGGTGGTCCTTGTCACAGATGTTTCAAATAATCGTATGCGTATTATGGTTCCTGTCAGGAAAGTTGAGGGCTTATCTATTGATGAGTACAAACGGATGATGCAGGCCAATTTTGACACGGCATTGGACAGCCGTTATGCAATTGCAAAGAACATCGTTTGGGCGACTTATATACATTCTTTAAGTACGCTGCATGAAAGGCAATTTATCTTAGCTATTGGTCAGACGGTTAATGCTGCCATCACCTATGGATCGACCTATTCTTCGGGTTTGTTGTCTTTTCAAGGCGGAGATAGCAACGGTATTTTACGCCGCCAGCTAATCGACAAGCTGCTGGAAAAGGGCATTCCTATTTAGGAAAATAAGAGAAAATACGATTTCTTCGGCATGCTGGCTTTGAAACAATTTTATTAAAGCCCTTTTTTGCATTCAATAAGAGATAAAAACGATAACGCTCTTGGGGGGGTGGAGAATATGTATTTTGCTTTGTTAATTCACTTATTCATTGTGAAAGGTCCAAATTGTCTTAACGATTTCCTCATCCGAAAAATATCCAAAATGTCCTTCAGGTAAGTAGGCAGTTTGTTGATTTATATTTAAGTGTTCCTTTAGGTTACCGCCAACGTAATCATTTGTACGGTAGAGATTTATTGTTGCAATGCCTTCGGGGATGGCCCAGCCTTTATCCTGGCCATAAATACTTGGGAAGTAGGTTTCAAAAATATTACTCATGGGGCTGCCCATTGTCACGATCTTGATGGTTTTGATATTTAGTTGAGACAAAATTCCATGTTTAATGGCATCAAAAGCGATCATTGTGCCAAGGCTATGGGTCACTAGAGTTAGCTGGTCTAGCGGGCCGTAATTGTTTTGGATGTCGTGACAGATGGCTTCAAAACGAGTGCGTAATTGTTGGGGCAGGATGCGGTTTTTATCGGCATCATAGGTATAAGCTGATTTTATTGCACGCCAAGGGTGGATCTCGCGGTGAAGGCCTTGGGATTTAAAAGTGTTGACCACATCGCCCGCGACCTCAAAGCCGATGCGAGCGAGTTGAATGAAAAAGGGACCGATTAGCAGAAAAATCGGAGCGGCGTAAATGATGTAAGCTGTTAGTTTTTTAATGATATCACAATGGCCGGTTAGACATTTTTGAGAGACTTGATGAAGTATACAGGGGCAGATAACCAGGGTTGTTGCAAAAAAACAGGCCATGAAAATTGTTGCATATTTTATAGAATCTGAAATAACCAATCGGGGATAGTCCTCGGTCAAATCTTGATTGACTAGATTTCTTTTTGATAGTCGTCCGTGGCGGAAAGTAGCAAAAAGAGCAATTGCGGCCAATAAAATTATATCAGCCCAAAATATCACTAAAAATGCCATAGATGCGATCAGCGTTTCTTCGATCGTGTTAAAAAGAACTTTTGAATAAAAGCTATAGACCAGGGCAAGTGCGAGTGAGGTGAAAAGGACCAGCCAAAACCGTATAGATAGATGAAAGGTTGCCAACCCTAAGAGGATTCCCTTTCGCCGCCTGGATGAAAAGGTTATAAGCATAAAAAGAAGTACAATAAAAATCAGGCCATGTATTAAAAGTACACTTAGCCATGAGGTGGAAAGAAGCACTGTCATGGTTTTGGCGATTTGGTCAAAATGCATGGGCTTTTCGAGTAGGTAAGCGTTTATCCAAAACGCAAAGATGACGATTAAAATAATTAATGCTGTCCCCAATAGAATTTGAGAATAGTAAGGGTAATCATGATCCCGTTGAGAAGCCTGGTGTTGTTCTGTTTTTGGCTTTGATCTTTGTCTCAGATAAACGGCTAACCCTAATAATAAAACCGAAAAGATTGCTGATACTATATAGAAGTGCAGCGATATTTCTTCTTTTACGTTTGTGACTTGAAGGAGGGGGATTTTCTGGGCCCCATTGCTGATCCGATCTACAAGGGCTGAAAATTGATTATTGATTTCTGGTGCGATTACCAGGTTTAGGCTGTGCCAATAAAAAGCCAAGTTGAGCATGGTGATGGGATAATAGATGATCCAAAAGGCCAGAGCTGTCAGACTGGTGAATATCTTGAGAATGGTTTTTATTAAGACATTATCTTCTTCATCTGGCGCAAAAGCGGCATAAATGATGTCGGGGGCATTTTTAACCAAGTTGAAAAAATTTAGCAGGTTCGCCATAAAGCCGGATGTTAATTGCGAGAGATCATTCCAATACATTTCAGCAATAAAGGTCTGTTTATTCTCATGTTCAACGATGGTGGAATAATAGGAAAGATTTTGATCTGTTGGTTTGCCTTCATCCTGGATTGGTTGAGGGGGAATGACATTTTGTTGATAGGTTATTCTAGCCGCTTTTTTTTTGTTTGACCCACTGAGAAAGCTATCGAGTGTGTTGCGGGGCTTTTGCGCTCCCATGCCATGAATCAGGATAATTGCATCTTTGGTTTGGTTTTGTTTCATCATTACAAACCTTGTAGCATGTTCTTATAAATCACACCTGAATACTATCATATAATAAGATTTATGTGTCTCATTAAAAAAACAGAAGAGTAGAATTGTTTTTTTTAAGAAATTGTACTTGTTTTTCTTAGCTTTAATTTGTTTTTGCTGTTGGCAAGCTGGAGTGCTTGTGACGTTTTTTTTGTTTGGCTTGTGTAGATGAAAAGTTGTTAGTTATAGAGATGTGTTTGGTGGCTAATTCATTTCAAAGGCTTGTTCGTTTATGACGGCTAAATTTCGCTCTATTGGGTTGCTGGTTCTGGCAGAAATCGCGGTTATGAGTTTGTGGTTTATGTCGAGTGCAGTTTTGCCTGACATGTTGCGTGAGGTTGAGCTTTCTGCGTTTCGACAAGCAGCTTTGGCCAGCGGGGTGCAGATCGGGTTTGTTGTTGGGGCTTTATTGATCTCTATTTCTGGTCTTGCTGACCGATTGGATGCGCGCTTTGTGTTTGCTGGTTGTGCTGTGTTTGCTTGTGTTGCCAATACTCTTTTGGTTGTGGCTGCCATTGGTGGTGATTTTGCCATTTTTCTACGCGTGTTGACAGGGTTCTTTTTGGCCGGCGTGTACCCGGTTGGGATGAAAATAGCTGTTGGCTGGGGGCAGAAAGATCGCGGGCTGTTGGTTGGGCTTGTTGTGGGGGCTTTGACCATTGGCAGTGCGGCGCCGCATTTGATTGCTTCATTTGGCGGTACAGACTGGCGGTTTGTGGTATCGATGACATCTCTCATTGGATTAGCGGGCGGCTTGTTGGTGCTTGGGACCACAGTGGGGCCGTTTGATGTGCGGGCCAAGAGCTTCCAATTTGGGGCGGTTAAAGTTGCTTGGTCTAATAAGTTAATTCGTTATGTCTATTTAGGGTATTTGGGCCATATGTGGGAGCTTTATGCCATGTGGGCCTGGTTGCTGACTTTTTTATCTCTTTCTTTTTCTTCGCATTTGGCTGGCAGTGAGGCAGAACAGCTCGCGCGGCTGGTTACTTTTTTTGCCATAGGGCTTGGCGGCTTGGCAACAATTGCAGCCGGGCGGTTTGCAGATCAGTTTGGCAAGGCGCAAACGACGATTTATGCCATGACGGTGAGTGGCCTGGCAGCGCTTGCCACAGCGTTTAGTTTTGAAGGCCCGCTAGTTTTGACCATTGTTTTTGCGGTTTTGTGGGGGCTGAGCATCATTCCTGATTCAGCTCAATTTTCAGCCCTTGTGGCGGACCATTCCCCTTCCGACTTGTCGGGCAGCCTGTTGACTTTGCAAACTGCGCTTGGTTTTACGCTAACGAGTGTGACTGTGCAGTTGACGCCGTTAACGGCAACGCATATTGGCTGGCCGCTGACTGTTTGCATTATGGCTTTTGGGCCTTTGTTTGGCATCTGGGCAATGAGGCGCTATTTATCTTTCGCTGGGCAGGCTAATTGAGAATAAGCTTTGTGTTCTTTCTCGTTCATTGTAGGAGAAGGGTTGTTATGGGGTTTTTAAATAGTTTGATAATTCGGTACTTGCTTGTTGAATGAGAAAGGTTGAACCAGAGTTGGTGAGATGATCTGAATCACGAAGGAATAAATCGGTTCCATTTTTAACTTGGCAGTTTTCTTGGCGACAAAACAAGGCTTTTGGATCGATAAGATGGGTTTTGGGGAATGCTGTGTTTATGTTCTCAACGAGCTGGTCGGCATTTTTGTATTTTTTCATCACTTGTGAGCGTGTTAGGGCTTGGCATTTTTCTTTCTGGGTCTTGGAGGTTTGGGTGTTGGGCGTGAAAAGACATTTGGCTAAATTGATGCCTGTTGAATAGGTTTGTTTAAACAGTATAACTTTTCTTTGCTCAGCATGAATAAACTCTAAACTTGCTTTTGTTCTGTCTTCCAACCATGAGAAATATTGTTTGCGATCGTGCTGTAAAGGAGAGTTGTTATCTTTGTAGCCGATCTTATTATGATAACCACCATAGTTGGCTGCAAAGATGACTGGGTGGTTATTCTTTTTGAGTTCATTGAAAGCTGTTTGAATATTTTTTGCACAGTGCGTATCTACGCGCCCTTTTATAAAACGCGCAGTGCCTACAGCAAAATAACAACCATGATCAAAAAAGCCTAGGCCTTTTATGTTTTGTTGTTTGAAGAACTTATCTAGACCGTGAACAAGATTTAGGGCATGGCTGTCACCAATGACATAGACGATTTTTTTTGCTTCACGACTTCCAAATTGACAGACTTTACGCGGTGTATGACATATATCACCTGCAAATGAGAGCCCTTTATCTAGGTGTTGGACTTGGCGTTCTTTTAAGCGGCTTGGAAAGCCGTTGCTCCAGATAATCGTGCTGCTTGTAAGCATGAAAAATAAGCCAAAAATTATAACCAGAGGTTTTTGAATGGTTTCCCAAAAATCAATGACTGTTTGTTTCCACTGAAATTGGGGTGTCACTTTAGAGAAAAATGGGATTTTTCCGCCATCTTTGAAAGGTTGTTCGACAAAATAATAAAGCGCTGTGCCGGCTATCAGCATGCAGGTTGCTAGTAAGGCAAGGTCAAAAGAGGTGGGCTTGATTACAAAATAATAGCTGTAAAAAACGATGATTGGCCAGTGAACCAAATATAAAGAATATGAAATTCGTCCGATAAACCTAAAGGCATGAAAGCTGAGAATGGTGTACCAATGCCCTGAGGCACCAGCAAGAATTAAGAACATTGTCCCTATTGTTGGTATCAAAGTGTAGCTGCTTGGCCAGGCAGTTTCTTCGGTAAAGAAAATAGCGGCGTAGGTGAGCAGTGCGGCCCCTAGCAAGCCAAGTAGATTATTAACATGGGATAGGTGAAATTTTTTCCATTTCTTTTCTAGTAGGAGGGTTGTTGCGCCAATTGCAAATTCAAAAATTCTAAAGGGCATCATATAAAAGGCCAGATCACCATTGGCGGATTGAAACTGGGTGTTTAATAGGAATGAGCTTATCCCTAATACTATAACAATGGGGACCCATGATAGGCGCAGATATAGGGTTAGAACGATTATTGCAGGCCAGAAAAGATAAAACTGTTCTTCAACCCCTAATGACCAAGTGTGGAGCAGGGGAAAGTAGATATTGCTATTATTAAAATAATCAAGCGTGAAAAAAAAATATATATTTGAAGCGCCTAAGGCGGCTGCAAGAGATGATTTTGCCAGTTGTAAATAATCTGATGGTGAGAAAATAAACCAACCTAGAAACAAGCTTATCAATAAGGTTGCCTGTAAGGCGGGAAATAATCTGAAGAAACGGCGGATATAAAACTTTTTAAAATTGAACTGGTTGCCTTCAGCCAAAATCATCCGGGTTATGAGATAGCCTGAGATAACAAAAAAAATGTCTACACCAATAAATCCACCAGGGCAAAATTCAGGGTTTAGGTGAAAAAGAACAATTGGTATAATTGCAAGGGCTCTTAAACCTTCTATTTCTGGTTGAAATGATTTCTTCTTAATACTAGACAATTTTCTTTTTGCCCTATCTTGTTTGGTATGAATGGTCTCTTGTTATGTAAATATGATAAGCATTTTTGTTTTAGTGCCTATCGCTAAGGAGCGAAAGAGGTTTTAGCCATTTTCTTAAAGTTTGCGGAGAGTTGGATAGCTTCGCTGCATGAGATTAGAAAATTTATCAGTGGTTTTCTTGTAGAACAGGGAAGGGGCAAAGTTTAAACTCATCATGTTTGATCTTTTTAATTAAAGGGGAGCTCCCTTTTTTCAAGCCTTTGTTTTTTGCCTAAGCATGGCAGTTTTATAGATCACCAACAGTATGCCGAGTGACAAGATCCAGCCAAAAATGGTTTGGGTGAGTGTGATGTTACGCAAGCTCTTTTTGCCAAGATCGATAGGGGACCATTTGGTCTTAAGGCATTGGTTGGACCATTGCAGGCATGAAGGGGTTGGGAGTGAGAGTTGAAAGTTGCTTTCTCGTGGGTGCCAGTTGGCAGTTTGTTGTAAGTTCAACCAGGGCAGTGCAGCGTCAACGGAATAAAGCCATGGGGAAAAGGAGGGGATTTGGGAAAGTTCGCATTTGGTCCATGAGCCGCCCTTTTCTGGCTTGCAAGTGGCAAATTGTTCATCCAAGGTGAGCTCTATAGCCTTCGGCATAAATAAATTTTGGTGTTCAGCTTTTTGATAGACAATCCCGCCCATTGCTATGACGAAAAGGGTTATTAAGATAAGTCTTGTGATCCCATAACCATAGCGCCAGAGCCCACCATAAATCAGCCAGGTCAGAGCATGCATGGGCCATAAAAAGACCGTGCGCAATTTTTGAATGATCGGGGCGGGGGGAATGCCGTGTTTATTGCGGCGATTGATATTGTCTTTTAAGGTTTGCCAATAGTCACGATGGGCCTTTGCGTGGGCAATTTGTGAGGCTTGGTGGTGTTTGCCTTTTCTGGTGTAGGCGTTAATGGTCTGAGTATAGGCTATGGTGTTGTTACTGTTGTATCTGGCCAGCCATGACAGTCGCTCTTGAGCTGAAAGGGGACTATCCTTGGCGAAGTGCTCAAAGGTGAAATTGGTTAGATTAAGGTGGGCAGGCCAACTGCGTTTGTCATCTTGAAGGGTGTGAGTGTGGGTGCCCATCAAGGAGAGGGTGTTTTCAAATTTTGTTTCTGGTTTGGATGGGTGGTCAAGGTTCAAACACCCTTGAATGGCCGTGTTCTTTATTTCTAACTGTCCTTGAAAGTGTGCGCCTGTGCAGATGAGGTCGTTGTTTATTTGTGAGCTGTTAATGTTGACATGTCCTTTTGAGACGAAGCCGTTGCCCAGCAGAAGGTTATAACCAATATGTACATGTTCGATGTTTAGCGTATGGCCAACATGTTCTACGTTGACGTTTTCAAGGGCTGAAAAACTGCAATTGAAAGAGTTGGCAAGTTTTGTGTGTTTTAAGGAAATTTGCCCCTTAATAACGCTTTGGGCCAGGAACAGATTGCTCGCTATGTCGCAATTTTCAATTCTTAGTGCACTGATGGCCCCTTGTTTCATTTGTGCTGAACAAGCGATGTTGCTTAGGTCGCAATCGCCTCCAATTGAGCAATTTTCAAACGCGATAGGCCCTAAAAAGTTGGCGTATTGGAAGTTGATTTGGTTTTTAAGGTGGCAGTTTTGAAGCTGCAAGGTTGTTCTGTCGCCTTCAGTGCTAAGGTTTTGAAATGTGCCGCCTATTGCGTTGAAGTTTCCATGAATGGTTGTGCCTTTTAAAAGTGTGGTGCCAATGGCGGAAAAGTTGCCGCCTAAATCTAAATCTGCTTTTAGGGTGGCATTGTCAAAATAAAGGGCGCTGTTTTGGGGCTGATTTGAGGTGATGTTTAGGCCCGTAAAGTTCATATCTTGATGGCAGGTTATACCTTTGCAGTTAATGGTGCCATGGACAAACGATTGGCCTTCAAATTTAATCGTGCTTTTGCAAACAGCTTCTTGCAAGGATAGAACTGGATGATCCCCTTCAGTGCTGAAGAATTTGGCGTCGTTAATGCTTAAGGGCCCATAAAAATGTGCTCTTGCAAAAGAAACCGGGGCTGTTGATTGAAAGCCGTTGGTGAGGTTGGTTTTGTCTTTTACGGTTATGTTTTCAGCCTCTATGCCTGGGCACAGGCTGCCATTTAACGTTAAGCTGGTGAGGTGAGATTGGTTTAACTTTAAGGGGCTGTCAAAGATGCAATAGGTCAAATGCAAGATTAAATTGCGTTGATTGCCGGTAAGTTCTAGCGGGCCGGTTATTGTTGCGCCCGACAGGGTTAGTTTTTGAGGTACAGACAGTTTGGTTGGATCTGATGGAACTGTCTCAAGAGCGTTGAGCAATAGACTTAAAAAGGGGCCGCGAATGTTGTTTTCTGGCAATAAAGTGGTTGGGCGAACTTGGTCTGCAAAGGGCAAGGCTTTGTCTAGTGACATGGCCATTTCGATAAGTTGGGTTTCTGCTGGCGAAAAAGGACTGTGCTGACCTGTCCATTCATAAAGGGTTGTGATGTCCTGGTTGTTTTGTCGGTGTTGGAAGATTTTGGCCAATACGTTTTGTGCGAAATTGGGGCGGATTATGGTTTGTTCAAATTGATTATCTGGGTTTTCTAGGCCAAGCCAAATGGTTTTATTCTCTAAGATCGCTTGTAGGGTGAAGGTTTCAGCCTGGGTCTGGGGGGATAGATCATGGTATTGCAAAAGGGCCGTGAGCGCCTCACTTGTGGTATCAGTTTTTGGTGTGGTGATGTCCACCATGGTTCTTTCCCGTTTTTTGTTTTGGCCTGTTTTTGTATTGGTGATTGATTTGTTGTTCTTCTTTGTCTTTAGAACCTTTGTTCAGATGCGTAGAACCACCCAACTTAAAGCTAAAAAGTCGGGCATTTTGGATTATTTTATAGAAAAATTTGCAGGTGTGGAAAGCTTGTGACCAATAAATTGATGAAACTGGTTAAGAAATACTCGGTATATAGTTTTAATTACTATCAAGAGGGATGGGTTAGGAGGCGTTTTTTATGGTTAAGCACTTGATCTAGAAACTAATTTGCTCTTTCAATGCAAAATTCAACCACATCTAGTAAAGCATGTTTCCAGGCAGAGGCAGGGAATATTTGCAACGCGGTTTTGGCTTTTTGGCCATAGTCACGGGCCTGATCCATTGTGCTTTCAATGGTTTTGTATTTGCTGATCAGTTGAAGGGCGGTGTCTAGGTCATTGTCTTGAATGTCGCCTTGACCCAAGGTGCGTTGCCAAAATTTTTGCTCTTCATCGGTTCCTGCCTGGTAGGCCAAGATCACCGGAAGGGTGATTTTGCCATCTCGGAAATCGTCGCCGACTTGTTTGCCAAGGTCTTTGGCATCGCCGTGATAATCAAGGGCATCGTCAATTAGTTGGAATAAAATGCCAAGGGTGTGGCCAAAGTCTTTTAAAGCTTGGCGCTCTTGGTCAGGCCTGTTGGCAACCACGGCACCAAGTTCACTGGCAGCTACAAACAGGGCCGCTGTTTTGGCATTGACCACCGCCATATAATCGTCTTGTGAACTTTGTGGGTTGCCAGCTGTGACAAGCTGCATGACCTCACCTTCTGCAATGACAGCAGAGGCGTGAGAGAGAATTTTTAAAGGCTCCAATTGGCCAACGCTGACCATGATTTTAAAGCTTTGGCCAAGAAGATAATCGCCGACCAAAACACTGGCTTGATTGCCCCATAATAACCGGGCAGCTTTTTTGCCGCGGCGCATATCGCTTTCATCAACCACATCGTCATGGAGTAAGGTGGCTGTGTGCAAAAATTCAATTGAAGTGGCAAGGGGAATGTGATCGAGCCCCTCATAATTGCAAAGCCTTGCCGTGGCGCATGTTAACATGGGGCGAATGCGTTTGCCGCCAGAGTTAATCAGGTGAGAGGCAAGCTCAGGAATCATATCAACTGAAGAGTGAGCTTTTTGCAAAATAAGGTCATTGATACGCCCCATATCACTGGCTGTTAAGTCTAATAAAGCCGCCAGGCTTGGTGTGGGGGTATAGTGATCTTGATTTGTCACTTTTTCCGTCAAATTTTGAGGTGTTAGGTTTTGGACGGTCAAAATTAGCTCCGAGCATACAGTTTGAAATTTATTGTGTCCTGATCTTACACAAGCTGATATGAATAGGTATAATATGAGAATTCAATATTAGCAAAGACCTTGTTTTTATTTGATGACATATCGTGTGTTTGGGGCTTGATTATTGGATGCATTGTCAAACTTTTTATATGAGTGGTCAAGCTTTAGAAACATATTTTGCGGCGCTTAGCCGCAGGGGAGCGGCCTTTATGGCCTAAAAAGGGATGATCTGAGTTTGGCTTGGTCAGCCCTTTTGAGAAAATGGTATTTGGAAGTTTATGAAAGAGCTACTTTCTACCAACGATGTTGTTTTCTTGAGCTATGTTGAGGATGTCCTGCGCCAGGAAGGCATCGACTATGCCCTGTTTGATACCAATATGAGTGTGATCGAAGGCTCTATTGGCATTTTACCTCGGCGTATTATGGTGAGCGATGAGTGTTATGAAGACGCTTACCAAATGATTAAGGGCGGCAATGGTCATGAGCGCGGTTTATCAGACCCTGGGGGGCTAGAGGCTCAAGACGTAGAGCCTTATGGACAAGAGCCTGGGGCGTTGCTTGATCAAGACCAGCTCACAGATGATCTGTTTCTTGGCGGTGCTTTAAAAATTTATCAACCCAAAAAAGGATTTCGCTCTGGTATTGATGCGATTTTATTGGCTGCTAGCGTGCCGGATAATGGGGAGATGCGGGTTTTAGAGGCTGGGTGCGGGGCTGGTGTGGTGAGTTTGTCCATTGCACGACGGTGTGAGCAGGCCAGTGTTGATGCTATTGAGATTGAGCAAATCAACACTCAGATTGCCCAGGCAAATGTGGCGCGCAATGGATTGCAAGAGCGGGTTTCTATCTATCTGGGGGATCTATGTGACCCGGTTACCAAATTGGAATTGCTTGGGTTAGAGCGCAATTCGTATGATTTTGTTGTTGCGAACCCTCCTTTTTACGATGAGGGGGAAATGCGCTTTTCCAGCGACCCATTGCGGCGCCGTGCAAAACGGGCTGTGGCAGAAACCTTAGAAGAATGGGTGCGGTTTTTAACGGCGATGGCGGCGCCTAAGGGAGTGATTTCGATGATCCACCGGGCTGAAAAGCTTGATGAGGTTTTGTCTGTGCTCACGCGGCGCTTTGGCGGGGTGAAAGTTTTGCCTTTGTTTCCAAAACCAGGCGAGCCTGCAAACCGGGTTATTGTGCAAGGTGTGAAAGGATCGCGTGCGCCAATGGTTTTGTTGCAAGGGGTTGTGTTACATGATGAGCAGGGGCGTTATTTCCCTGAAGTGAAAGACCTTTGTACTGGACCCAAAGGGTTGAAGCAGTTTGGGCTTTAGGCTGGGATGACTTGTAATTTGCAGGGTCTGTGCTTATTTGTTTTGGATCAAACGAAAATTATTAGAATGAAGGGTTTTTATGTCGAAGGTTTCTCAAAAAAAGGCAAAAAAGAGTTGGTATAAGCGGTTGTTTGCAAAAACACCTGTGGTGCCTGTGCTGCGTTTTACCGGACCTATTGGCATGGCAACACCGCTTAATCCTGGGATTAATTTGGCCAATTGCGCTGATGTCATCGAGCGTGCCTTTGAAGAGAAAAAGGCCAAGGCTGTGGCGGTGGTGATTAACTCGCCAGGTGGCTCGCCGGTCCAGTCAATGCTTATTTTTAAGCGTTTGCGGGCTTTGTCTGAAGAGACAGATAAGAAGATTTATGTGTTTGCAGAAGATGTGGCAGCCTCTGGTGGGTATTTTATTGCTTTGGCTGGTGATGAGATTTATGCGGACCCGTCTTCTATCATTGGGTCCATTGGTGTGATTATGGCTGGCTTTGGCTTTGATCAGGCTATTGAAAAACTTGGTGTTGACCGGCGGGTTTACACTGCGGGTGAAAAAAAGATGACCTTGGATGCCTTTAAGCCGGAAGACCCACAAGATGTGGCGCGCATTAAAGAGCTGCAAAAAGATATTCACGAGACATTTCAGGATGTGGTGAAATCCCGCCGGGAAGACAAGTTGCAATCGGATGATTTGTTTACCGGTGAGTTTTGGACAGGTAAAAAAGCCGTTGAACTTGGCTTAATCGATGGGCTTAGCGATGTGCGCACCAAAATGCGTGAAGAGTTTGGCCCGGATGTTGAGCTTAAATTGATCAAACAGAAAAAAGGTTTGTTTGGCCGCTCTAGCCCGCAAGGGGTGATGAGTTCGTTTTTTAAAGGTGATGTTTCTTTATCAGACGAGATGATTTCTTCGCTTGAAGCGCGGGCCCTTTGGTCTCGTTTTGGGCTTTAAAAATCTCACCATGGAAATTAAGGCACAGACCAGGCGTTTGCTGTGAAAAAAGGCTCTGTCAATTTACAGAGCCTTTTTTATTTGAATTAATTTAGAACTTCGCCAACTTCTTTGGGGGTTGGAGCAATCGGGCGTAGCTGGAACGAGACGCCTTCTTCGAAGGTGTTGGAGACAACTGCAAAGAAACCTCTTAAGTGAAATACGGCGCGCTTTTTAATGCGGATGTCGTAGGTGCAGGCAACATCGTTAAATGTATAGGTTGCACGGTTACCAGGATAAAAGGTGACATCAATTTTTTTACCTTCATAGGATGTGGTGAGGAAATATTCCATCCCGTCAACCATAGGCAACGGTCCAAAGCGGCCCGATTGGCAATCAACGTCCGTGCGCCTGTCAGATTCTTCTGTGGATTGGAGAACGGCGTCTACATCTGTACCATCAAGCAGTACTTTAAGATCCAGATAGACAAAGCGGGTCTTGGCAAGTTCTTGTAAATAGTTTTTGGTTTTTAACCCTTCAACGTTTACGGCCCCGCTTGATTTGTTGAGCACGATGTCAAATTTGGCAAACTTGCGGTCAGCTTTGGCTGGGGTGATAAAAAGCCCTAATCCGGCACAAAGGGTAAGGGCAAGAGCAATTTTAGTCATGAGTTTTGGTTTTGATGAACGGATCATTCTTCTCTCCATTTAGACGCAACATTGTCCCACATGCGTGAGTACCATGGTTTGGAATAATAGTCTTCAAGTGCTTGTTTCTTCTCGTTTAAGTCTGTCTCAAATTGTTTCAAGCTGTCTTCTTTTGAAGACAGCTCCAAAGCCTCTTCATTAAGGGTTTGCTCGCGTTGTTTGAGCTGCTCTTGATCGTTTAATAAATTGGTTTCGCGTGTTTGTAGGGCTTGTCTTGAAATTTCGATGTCTTGGATTTGAGTATCAAGCGTTTGCTGTTTTTCGGCTAAGCTGGTGCTTAAATTGGCCAAGCGGGTTTGCTCACTTGTGACTTGTGTTAATTTTTGGTCGAGTGCTTTTTGTTGCTGTTCAACTTGTTCTAGGCGTTTTTTCAATAACTCGCTGTCAGTGCCGGTTGACCCTGTTGTGATAGCGTCATCTAATTTTGTTTGCAGATCATCGGCTAAAGCGACCAGGCGGGTGTTTTCAGCTTTGGTGTTGTTATTTTCAGTTTCTATGTCGTTAAAGCGTGTCTCTAAGGTTTTGTATTTTTGTTGCAGTTCAGCCAAAGCATCTGTGGTGTCTGGCAGCTGAGCTTTTAAGTCGGCAATTTCTTTGGCTTGTGCTTCAACTTTTGATTTAAGCGCGACGTTTTCTGAAAAAGTGTTTTTGTATTGCTTGTTTAAGTCATCGTATTGGGTGTTGAGCACGGCCAATTGACTGTTGAGCTTGGTCAAGCAGCTTTGAGGCACTGATTGGCGTGTACAGTCATCTTCAGCCACAGGGATGTCTGAGGGGATGGTGCGCAAAGTGGCATGGAATTTACGGCCATAACCGCCAATCAGTTTGTATTTATCCAAGCCGTTTACAATGCGCCGGGCGCCGCCCCAATTGGTGGAAGATGCATTAAAATATTTTGACAAGCGCTTGCCGGTAAATAAGCCTTTGATCATGCCCTGGGCGAGGATGGCAACAGAGGTGTCTGGATGGAGAGCTAGGTCAGGGTTGATATAGATTTCATCGCCCATGTTGAGTTCTTTGCCCATCCGTTTATAGTTCCAGTCCCATGTTAGTTGGACATGGCCGCGGCCGAAATAGGCTTTGCCGGTTTTCGGATCAATGCGGGCATAGTTGCGCTTAATGCGACCACGTCGGTACATGCGGGTGACACAGGCAATAGAGGCGGCATCAGTTTTGCCAAAACATTCGCGCACAGCTTTAATGCGCCGGCCTGTTTCATGATAGGTGGTGGCCAGAATATAGGCGAGCCAGCGTAAGTCTTTTAAATGGGCCTGGCTGTCCCAATAATTAAAAACGCGCTCATAGCGGTCGATGAGGTGTTTGTCTTTTTCTCTGATGGGATAAAATTGGGAGCGAAACTGTTTGAAGAAATAGGCCCGGTCAATGATATGAGATTTTTTTGTTTCTGCTGAGGCGGGGGTTGTATTCGAAAGGCATATAAAAAAGCTTAAAGCGCAAATGACGCTGACATAAGCGATGCGGTTTAAAAGAAAGCAGATATTTTTGGAGGATGCAAAAAGGCAAAGTTTGTTGATTGAGGTTGTTATTTGCATCACAACGGCTCCCACTGTTCACTCAACATTTGTTTCACGCTTTTTCCAAATAAAAGAAATATAAAATATAAGTCTTTTAGTGGTGGCTGTAGAATAGGGGGGATCTTGTCCCCAGCCAAGGGTAAATGGGCAACAGTTCTGGGGTTTATTTTAGGCTCAGAACCTATTCATTATATCTGTTTTGTGAGCTTTGAAGGCCTCAGCTGTTGATAAATAAGCGCAAAAGAAGGCTGGGTGCCTTGTTTAAAATCGTTTAACAACAAATAGGGCCTTCAAAGCTAACCCTTCGGGCACTTCACCACGCTTTGCTGGGGTCGTTAGAAAGGTTTGAAAATTACCCATATTTCCTTCACCTTTCTGCCTACCCAGCAAAGCGTGGTGAAGTGCAAAACAGGTATAATGAATAGGTCCTGAGCCTAACCATTTGATATTGTTTTGTGCATTTATATTTGTGTTGAAATTCTTGCTGGCTAAACCGGGTTTGTTCGGCTAAAAGATGTTTTTTATCGCGTGATTTTCATGAAATTGGTTTTGACGAAGGCAAGGGGGCGCTTTATGGCCCTAAATTTAAAGGGGACAGTGCTTTTTATATGGCTTTAAAAAACACCAAAAAGGCTTTGCGCCCCAAAGAAAGTTTCCAAGATCTGATTTTAACTTTGCAGCTTTATTGGGCTGATAAGGGCTGTGTGGTTTTGCAACCCTATGATGTTGAGGTGGGTGCTGGTACATTCCACCCGGCAACGGTGCTGCGCGCGCTGGGGCCAAAGCCTTGGAGTGCGGCTTATGTGCAGCCGTCTCGTCGGCCAACAGATGGGCGCTATGGTGAAAACCCGAACCGCTTACAGCATTATTATCAGTTTCAAGTGGTGCTCAAACCTTCCCCGCCCGATATTCAAGATTTGTATTTGGAAAGCTTAGCTGCCATTGGCATCGACAAGCTGGCCCATGACATTCGCTTTGTTGAAGATGATTGGGAAAGCCCAACGCTTGGCGCCTGGGGGCTGGGCTGGGAAGTTTGGTGTGATGGCATGGAAGTTTCCCAGTTTACCTATTTTCAGCAAGTGGGCGGGTTTGATTGTTCGCCAGTGATGGGCGAGCTAACTTATGGGCTGGAACGGTTGGCGATGTATTGCCAGGGCGTTGATAATGTTTATGAGCTCAACTTCAATGGCGGGCAAGGGGATGAAAAGGTTTGTTATGGTGATGTGTTCTTGCAGGCAGAACAGGAATATTCACGTTATAACTTTGAATATGCCGACACCAAGATTTTATTTTCCCATTTTGAAGATGCGGCCAATGAATGCCGTGTTTTGTTAGAGCAAGGGGCTGGCAAGGGTGTTGAAGGCGGCCATGGTTGTGTGCTGCCAGCGTATGACCAATGCATCAAGGCAAGCCATTTGTTTAATCTGCTTGATGCGCGCGGGGTGATTTCTGTGACAGAGCGTCAGGCTTATATTTTACGGGTCAGAGAATTGGCAAAGGCGTGTTGCGCCGCTTGGCTTGATACACAAGCGGGAGGCTTGGGCTAAACTTAAGTGCCATTCGCCTCACTATGAGATGTAAGGCACGGTCTGGACTTTTTGGGGAGAGATAATATGAGTGAAAGCCAAGATTTATGGGTGTTTGATGATCTGCCAGAACCTGGGGTGTTTTCTGGGGTGATGACATTGCTTGGGCTCTTGAGTGGCGCTGCGTTAATTATGGCTTATGTTATATATGGCCCTGGCGAAGCGGTGACATTTGCTGATTGGGCTTTATTGATCGGTTTTGGTGCTTTGTTCACCTTTTTGGTTGCAGCCTTTTTATTTCTCATTGGGTGGTTGATTGAGTTGGCTTGGCCTGTATTTTTGCTGATGATTTTGGTCGGAGTGTTGTTGTTGTTGCCACTTTATTTTTATTTTGGGATTGATGTTTTTTCACAAGCAGTGATGTGGGGGAATGCTTTTTAGAGCATTTCTTTTTTAATTGGAACTGATGGAATGTTCTAAAGTTTTTATTTTAGCGCGTCTTTTCTCCAAAACCGGTGCCCACTTTTGGGAGACACGCTTTAAAGGTGCAAAAATATGTCTGAATTGTTGCTTGAATTGTTTTGTGAAGAGATCCCGTCGCGCATGCAAAAGCGCGCGCAAGAGGATTTGGCAAGGCTGGTTACATCTGGCTTAACTGAGGCAGGCCTTAGCTTTGAGCGTGTGGCCAGTTTTTCAACACCGCGTCGTTTGACCTTGGTGATTGAAGGGGTGCCCGCCAAATCATCTGATGTACGCGAGGAGCGGAAAGGACCGCGGGTGGATGCACCAGAAAAAGCGTTAGAAGGGTTCTTGCGCTCTACCGGTCTGACTTTAGAAGAATGTGAAATTCATGACGATAAAAAGGGCCAGTTTTATGTGGCGGTGATGGACCGGGAAGGCCAGCAAACGCCGCATATTTTGATGAATGTTGTGACCAATGTGGTGCGCAACTTTCCTTGGCCAAAAGCCATGCGCTGGGGCAGCGGGCGTTTGAAGTGGGTGCGGCCTTTGCATTCAATTTTATGCGTGTTTGATGGCAAGCCGGTTAAGTTTTTGGTTGATGGGGTGTCTGTGGATGCTCGTAGCCAAGGGCATCGGTTTTTAGGTGGTAAGCCGTTTAAGGTGAAGTCTTTTGAGGAATACCAAAACAAGCTTTTGGAAGCGTTTGTTGTGCTTGACCCGGAGCAGCGAGCATCACAAATTTTAAAAGATGCCAAAGCTTTGGCTGGCAAGCACAAATTGAGCTTGGTGGAAGATGAGGGCTTGTTAAAAGAAGTGGCCGGGTTGGTGGAATGGCCTGTGGTGCTCATGGGCAGTTTTGATAAAGAGTTTCTCGATGTGCCCCCAGAGGTTCTCATGTCTGCCATGAAGACGCATCAAAAATATTTCTCGCTTAAAAGGGGTGGTAAGCTGACCAATCGGTTTTTGCTTGTCTCCAATATGCAAGCTGAAGATGATGGGGCCGCGATCATTGCGGGTAATGAGAGGGTGATCCGCGCGCGCTTGTCTGATGCCAAGTTCTTTTGGGATAATGACCTGAAAACGCCGCTGGAAGAATTATTGCCGCGCTTAAAAGAGATTGTGTTTCACGCCAAGTTGGGCACCGTTGCTGAGCGTGTTGAGCGATTGGAAGCCCTGAGCGGCGTGATTGCTCCATTGGTGGGTGCTAATAAGACCCACGCGCAACAAGCAGCCCAGTTAGCAAAAGCTGATTTGGTTTCTGAGACGGTTTATGAATCGCCTGATATGCAAGGGATTGCCGGGCGCTATTTGGCTTTGGCACAAGGCAAGCCGGAAGCGATTGCCAATGCCATTGCTGCTCATTATAAGCCGCAGGGGCCCTCTGACGAGGTGCCAAGCGAACCGGTGTCCGTTGCTGTGGCTTTGGCAGAAAAGATTGAGCTGCTGACTTCCTTTTGGGCGATTGATGAAAAACCAACCGGTTCAAAAGACCCCTTTGCTTTGCGCCGCGCGGCCCTTGGCGTGATCCGTTTGGTGTTGGAAAATGAGCTAAGACTGCCTTTGAATGATCTGTTTGCAAAGGCACGCTCTGACTTTAAACAGGGTGAAGACTTGCTTTCCTTTTTCGCTGACCGGCTGAAAGTTTATTTGCGCGATCAGGGTGCACGTCATGATTTGATTGATGCGGTGTTCTCTCTTGGTGGGCAGGATGATCTGTTGATGATTGAGAGACGGGTTGAGGCGCTTTCAGATTTTCTCAGGACTGAGGATGGGGCCTCTTTGCTTGCTGGTGTCAAACGCGGGCAGAATATTTTGCGCATTGAAGAGGGCAAAGATAAAACCCGTTATCAGGGTAACGTTGATAAAGCGTTGCTAAAAGGGGTGCAGGAGAAATCTTTAAGTACAGCCATTGAGGGTTGCCGCAAAGCGGTTGCCAAACATGTGAAAGCGGAAGACTTCGCTAGCGCCATGGGCGAGATTGCAAAACTGCGCCAGCCAGTGGATGCGTTTTTTGAGTCTGTAATTGTGAATGATGAAGATGCCGTTTTGCGCAAGAACCGGTTGGAGCTGTTGGCTGCGATGCGGGCGTTATCACTTGAGGTTGCTGATTTTAGAAAAATTGAAGGCTGACGTGTTCTATTTTGTCTCACGGGCCATTTTTTCGCGTCAGGCGCGAAAAGCCCTCCGACAGGCGGCGCTCGCGCCGGGCGCCGCTACGCGGGACGCCATGTCCGTGCTCTGAAGTAGAGCACTCCCTTCTTTGTAAAGAAAATTATCAGATTTTTTTGAATTGATAAATGCGAAACTCGCTCTAGATTGTGCAAGGCTATGCCAAACTAATTATGGAAGTTAAGGCACTGTGAAGGCTCTGTAAGGTTTAAGGTTCGCGCATGGCGCGGCGCACCTGGTCTGTTAGCGGTTGTAGCAGATATTCGAACACGGGGCGGCTTTTGGTTTGGATGAACACCTCTACATTCATGCCGGGCACCAGCTCTTTGCCTTTTATGCGCTCGCGTTGGTCTTGGGGGAGCTCAATGTGGACTTTGTAATAGGGGGGTATGTTGGGTTGGTCTTGGGTGGCGTCACCAGAGACAAGTGAGACCAGGCCGTTCACCTCAGGGGTGGTTCTTTGGTCAAAAGCGCTGAGGCGCACACTGGCTTTTTGTCCTTTAAAGACTTGGTCAATGTCCGCTGGGTCGACGCGGGCGGCAAAAATCAAGTTGGCTTTTTCAGGCACAATCATCAATACAGGATCGCCAGGGGCAACAACACCGCCAATGGTGTGGACCGCCAATTTGTGCACTGTGCCAGATTTGGGGGCGATGATTTCCATGCGGTTTAATTTATCGGCCAAAGCCGTGCGTTGCTCTTTCAGCTGGTTTATGCGGGTGGTGGTTTCTCGCAGTTCTGTGAGAACGGCGGAAAGCGCCTCTTTTTGAATTTGTAGGATTTGTATTTCTGTTTCGCCAATTTGCACCTTTGTGCGCGCGGTGTTGGCGGTCAACTCGCCCAACTCACCTTGCAATCGGGCTTGTTCGCGCTCCAGCGCTAACAGCCGGTTTTGGGGCACCAGCCCTTTTTCTTTTAAAGTGCTCAGATCGACAATTTCTTTGCTGATCAATTCAAGTTGGCGGTTTTTGGATTGGATTTGAGCTTCCAGCCCGTTGACCACTTCGTGTAGTTGTTTGGTTCTTTGGTTAAGCTGGTTGGTTTGGCCATCAAGGGTGGCTTTGCGGGCCACTTTCAGACTTTCTTGGCCCTTTAGAATGAGGGCAATGTTTGGATTGGTTTTGGCTCTTTCCAATAAGATTTCGTCGTAACTGATTGTTGAGGTTTTGTCGCGCTCTGAGATCAGGCGGGCATGGCTGGCCATCAGTTCGTTTAAATTAGAATCTAGTGCTGCAAGATTGGCAGCATCCTTGGTTTTGTCTAAGCGGACCAAAGGATCACCTTTTTTAACCGACTGGCCTTCTTCCACCAAGATTTCTGAGACAATGCCGCCTTCAAGGTGTTGTACCATTTTAAGGTTGGCTTTGACGGTGATTTGCGCAGGGGCAATCACTGCGCCTTGAAGCGAGGCAAAAACCGACCACCCCCCAATGCCGCCGAGCAGGAGGAGCAAAACAATAAATCCAAAGCGTTGGTAGCTTTTAATGGCTGCCTGTGGAGACTTTTTTGGAGTGGGTGGTGTTTCATTCATTGGTATAAAACTTTTGTTTTCAGGTTTAAGCTGTTTTGGGTTTGGCAGATTGGGTCTCTTGTTCTGCTGGTGACTTCAAGATTTTTTGCAACACTTCATCGCGTGGGCCAAAGGCCAGTTGGCGGCCATCTCTGATAAATAAGACCTTGTCACATGCTTTCAGAGCGCTGGGGCGATGGGCCACTAAGATAACGGTTTGGCCATTGTTTTTAGCTTTGTTGATGGCAAAGGTTAGGGCTTCTTCCCCTTCTGCATCAAGATTGGCATTGGGTTCATCAAGAATGACAAAGCGTGGGTCGTTGTATAAAGCGCGGGCCAGGCCAATGCGTTGTTTTTGCCCGCCAGAGAGTTTTTCACCGCCATCGCCTATGAACGTGTCATAGCCATCTTTAAAGGACAGCACCAGATTGTGTACATTGGCCTGTTTGGCAGCTTCTATGATTTTTTCAGGATCGGGCTCTTTATTAAACCGGGCAATGTTGTCTTTGATGGTGCCTGAGAGTAGCTCTACTGATTGAGGTAGATAGCCAATGGCTGGGCCCAACTGGTCTGGATGCCATTGATCAAGAGCTGCGCCATCAAGGCGCACGGTGCCGCTCAATGGTGGCCAGATGCCGGATAGAACACGGATTAAACAAGATTTGCCAGCCCCTGTGGGGCCTAAAACAGCCATGGCTTCACCTGGTTGGAGGGAGAAATCAATGGCTTTTAGCAATGGTGTTTTGCTGCCCGGGGCAGCGATAAAAAGTTGGTTTACCGTGATGGCGCCTTTTGGTTCAGGCAGGGGCATTTGGTCTTTATCTGTTTGGCTGTGGCTCAAAATGAGCTTAAGTCTTTTGTAGGCTTTGCGGGCGCCGAGGAAATTGCGCCATTGATTAATTGATTGATCAATGGGGGCAAGGGCACGCGTTAGAATGATGGAAGCGGCAATCATCGCGCCAGGTGAGATTTGCCCTTCGATCACTAATAATGCACCGACTGCTAGTACGCAGCTTTGCAACAATAGCCGTGAGGATTTGGAGATTGATTGGAATAGGCTGGCAATGTTGGACAAGGCCCTTTGGGCGATGCCGGCTTCATTTTGCATTTCTTGCCAGCGATGGGCGACGTTGGTTTGCATGCCCATTGCGGTCAATGTTTCTGCATTTTGGCGCGCTTCCTCAGCGGTGATTTGGGTGCGCTGGGTTTTGTTCATGCTTTCTTCAATGCGTGGTTTGCTTAAAACTTCATTGATGATGGACATGATGATGAGAAAGACAGCTGCACACAGGGAAAATATGCCAAGCACAGGGTGAAGTAAAAAGTTTACAGCGATATAAAGCGGGGTCCAGGGCAGGTCAAAAAGGGCGCTTGGACCAGGGCTGGCCATAAATTGTTTGACTTGTTCCAGATCGCGAATGGGCTGGGTGCCAACGCTGGCGGTTTGTTTTACCGAATGGTCCAGGGTGGCTTTAAAGGTGACTTCTCGTAAATCTTGGCTGAATTGATCTGAGACGCGGGCTAAGATTCGGGTGCGGATTAATTCAAGCAATCCTAAGAATACAAACAGGGCGGCAACCAATATGAGCAAGGCAACCAGTGTTGACTGGCTTTTGCTGGCAAGGACGCGATCATAAACTTGCAGCATGAAGAGCGGGCCGGTCAGCATTAGGAGATTGATAAACATGCTAAAAAAGCCAACGCTAAGTAAAGCGCTACGGCATTTTTTTAATGCTTGGCTGACTTGAGATTTACGTGGTTTTTGATATTTGGTGGCGTTCATACAAGAATATTAATGCTTAAATTAGGTTTAGCTTGGCTCAATTTTTCTGAACTAAAGAGTTCAATCGTTTGCTTTTATAAACGGTTAAATAAATAAACTCTAGTTTTGTTTTTGTTTATTATTAAATGAAGTCAAAGTCTTCTTAGTGAAGGTTTGTACTATTTGTTTTATTTAGTTTAACTCCCTCATTTATACTGATTTTTTTGATTTATGGCTGTTGATTTTTTAAACCCAGCGTCCTTGTTGATTTATTTGGTAGTGTGAATAATCTTGGCCATCATCTATGTCCTCCAATGGAGATGTGAGATGGTAATTTTGGTTTGGGATATTGTTTAGTGTGTCTTGTAATGTGTGGGCACTAGACCAGCGGACATTGTTAAACAGGGTGTAGGTTTTTGGGCTGTTTTTTTGGCCGATGCACCAATAGCCGCCATCTTCACAGGGGCCCATTACAACCGAAGAATGGCCCAGGCTTTGAAAGGCTTGGTTGATGTGCCATGGCGTGATAGCGGGAACATCCGTGCCGATGATAAGGGTTGGGTTGGGGGCATGGCGGTGGAACACCCGTTGCATACGATCACCCAGATTGCCGCTTCCTTGAGGTTCCTTTTGGGCTGTTTTGGGCCAGGGCCAGTGGTTTTGGCTGGCATCAGGGGCAATGGCGATGAAGGTTTTCCAGCGCGGGTCTTGGGAAAGCCTGGCGATCTGACGGTGGGCGGTAAAACGATAAAACTGCGTGGCGGCTAGGGGGCCAATGTCTTTGGCCAAGCGGGTTTTGACATGTCCTATTTTTGGTGTTTTGACCATCATCACCAGATTATTTTGAGGGCGATTCATACCATTCCTTGATTTGTTCAGGTGGGTGGCCACGGTAATAGGCTGTTAAACAGGATAGATTGCGCAGGCTTCTTTTGATGTAACCTTCTTGTTGGTAGCGGCTTGGACAGGTAAAGGCGCGTGATTTGAGTATTTTCGGGGGTGCTGGTAACTGGCGGATGAGGGCAACATCTTCCATAATTGGAATGGGCGAATAGCCACCGACATCATCATATGTTTTTTTGTGAAGGAGCAAGCCTTGGTCACCATAGGGTAATTTAAACAGGCAGCAGCGGGCCCAGACCATTTTGGTGAGGGCGCCTGGCATGAGACCTTTGTCTTTGAGGGCAAATGTGAAGGCCGCTGCTTGAGGGGGACCATCTTTGGGGGATGTTTGTTGGTCTATAAAGGTGCGTGTTTCTTCGTGCCAGCCTGGTTCCAGCTCAGTATCAGCGTGCAAAAACAGTAACCACTCAGATTTGGCTGCTTGTGCGCCTTTGGCCAATTGGGTGCCCCGCCCTGATGTGTCGTTTGTGAGGACGAGAGCGCCGGCTTCTTGCGCAATTTGAGTGGTGTTATCTGTTGAGCCGCCATCTGAGACAATCACTTCTTTTATCATACCATCTATCAGGCCTGTCATGAGAGAGGCAAAGGTGGCAGGCAGCGTTTTGCCAGCGTTTAATGTGGGTATGATGACTGAAAGCATGAGGGGTAATCTATTGGCTCTTTTGTTGTTCAGCAAGGGGGAAATTGTGTGAACCCTCTTGCAAATGTTCTTGAAATGTTCCTTCCGGGTCTGTATGTTGTCTTTCGAGAACGAACAGGGTGATGGATCGTGACAGCGCAAAAATTTTCAAATGTGACAGGTAAGGTCTTTGACGAAACGCGGTTTCGCGGGCGCGGGACGGCCAGCAACGCTGTGGGCCGCTATGAAAAATTGACCCGTCATGAGTTTGATGATGGCTGGGATGGGTTGGAGGATTTGCCGCCCTTTCAAACCCAGGTGAGGGAGGAGATCAGCAAGAGCATCATTTCCACCAACCGCTCGCCTGATGTGCCGTTTGATCTTTCGATTAATCCTTATCGGGGGTGTGAGCATGGGTGTGTTTATTGTTTTGCGCGGCCAACGCACACCTATTGGGGTCTGTCTGCGGGCTTGGATTTTGAAACTAAATTAACCGCCAGGGTCAATGCGGTTGAGTTGTTGGAAAAAGCGCTTGCCAAACCTTCTCATAAGGTCAGCCCCATTGCGCTGGGGATCAACACAGATGCCTATCAACCGATTGAGCGGCGTTACAAGTTGACAAGAGAGATTTTAAAAGTATTGGCCATTACAAAACACCCGGTGACGATTGTGACCAAGTCAGCGCTGATCTTAAGGGATTTGGATATTTTAACCCCGATGGCAAAGGAAGGGTTGGTGTCTGTGGCGTTTTCTGTCACCTCGCTTGAGGGCAAGCTGGCCCGGGCTATGGAGCCACGGGCTAGTGCGCCGCATCGGCGGCTTTATGCACTTAAAGCCTTGGCAGAAGCCGGGGTGCCGACCATGACTTTGGTGGCCCCTGTGATCCCGTCTTTGAATGACCATGAGATGGAGACCATTTTAGAAGCGGTTTGTGAGTGCGGGGTGAACCAAGCGGGGTATGTGTTGTTGCGCTTACCTTTAGAGATTGGTGATTTGTTCCGTGATTGGTTGGAACGTGAAGTACCAGACCGTGCCAAACGGGTGATGTCAATTTTGCAATCTATGCGGGGAGGGAGGGATTATGATAGTCGCTACGGCAAGCGGATGCGAGGTGAGGGGGACTATGCTGATTTGCTCTCTGACCGGTTTCGATTGGCGGTGAAGCGGTTGGGGATGAACCAGACACGGTTTAAGTTGAGACGAGATTTGTTTGAAGCGCCGGTGCTGCCAGGGGGACAGATGAGGTTGTTTTGAATGAGCCTGGAACCTGCCTTAATTTTCATGATAAGACTTTCGCATTTTATACCTGCATGTCAAGGATCAAGCCGGGCGTAACCGGGACTTCTTTTCTGGCGCTTCGGATGACCACCAGCAACCGCGCTTGACATGCAGATATAAAATGCAAAAATCTCACCATGGAAATTAAGGCTTAGATTAGGCGGTTATTGGGATATTGAAAAAGATACAAAAAGAAAGTTTTGAGGGGCCTGACTTTTCGTTTGAACAAGAGGCGATCAAAACCTATGGAACCTTGGTTGCCGGTGTTGATGAAGCGGGCCGTGGGCCGTGGGCGGGGCCAGTGGTTGCAGCGGCTGTGATTTTAGATCAAGCGACTATGCCGGTTGGGCTCAATGATTCCAAAAAATTGAGTGAAGAAAAACGGGATGCTTTGTTTGAACAAATTAGTGCCCAGGCCCATGTGGGCGTTGGCATTGCTGATGTTGAGCGGATTGATCGGGATAATATTTTAAACGCTACCCTTTGGGCTATGGCGCAAGCTGTAAAGGATTTGCCGAAAGAGCCCCATGCTTTGTTGGTTGATGGCAATAAAGTGCCTGATGTGGCCATGCCAGCGCAGGCCATTGTGAAAGGGGATGGGCGCTCGCTGTCTATTGCGGCGGCTTCCATTGTGGCAAAGGTTACAAGAGATCGTTTGATGTACCGTCTGGGGGATGAATTCCCCCACTATAAATGGGACCAGAATAAAGGCTATGGGACCAAAGCGCATCAAGTGGCACTGGCAGAGCACGGGGTTTGTCTTCATCACCGGCGGTCGTTTAAGCCAATAAAGGCCCTGCTTGAGCGTGTATGAGATGAAAAGAGGGACATTTTGCGGTTATGAAGTCTTTTGAACCCTTTTTTTACACTCTTGTGGGATGCTAGGGTCAGGACCCATTAATTATATGTGTTTATAAGTTTTTAAGGATGTTTCATCATGAGTGCTTCTCTTGCAGCAGCAGCGGCCGCTTCAACGCAAGCGCAGGTGCAAATGGCGGTTGCCGCCAAGATTGCCAAAATGAATGCTGGTGCTGAGCGCTCGGTGGTGGATTTGATCGAATCTGCGCAGCAAAATATTCAAACCGTGGCCAGTTCAGCAGGGCCCGGTGTTGGCGGTGTTGTTGATATTTCTGTTTAGATTTGAGTGAGATAAATTCAGGTCAAAAAGTTTTAAGGCCAGGCTTTTCAAGCCTGGCCTTTGTCTTTTAGCGAAGACATTTCAGATGAGAAGATTAACGTCCCAAGATATTTTTGATGATGCCGATGAGGATCATGGCAATGCCGCCGCCGCCAGCGCCACTGGCGACTTGTGTGAGAATGCCGGCTAAGTCCATACCGCCAGCTGCGCCTAATAAACCTGGTAGGATTTGACTGGCGACACCGCCGCCAAGAATTCCGGCAATTGAGTTACCAACAGTGCCAAGGCTTAAGTTTTTTAATAGAGCGCCTGCAATGTTGCCGCCTGCGGCCCCGCCTAAAAGATTGATGATGAGTGGTAAAAGTGCTTCCATGATTCCCTCCCTTTAGAATTGGAAATGTTTTAATGTTTGGCAAGTATACGGCTTTTTTATCAAATCATACGCTATTTAGCTGTTTCATGTTTAATATTTGCAAGCTTATCCCTGCCTTTTATCTATTTTGTGAACTTTCTATCAATAACATGCTGAATTATTAAGGATAATAGTCCTTTTGGTCGAGTTTTGTGCGTTTGTGGATATTTTAGGGAGAATTTGAAATGGCTTTAAATTTTATCCTTTGCAGGTTATCAGGCATGGTTAATGTTTAAATGTTGTTGCGTGAGCAGAGTGCAATGTGGGGAAGGTTAAGAAATGGACAGTGTGTTAAACCGGTTGGATCAAACACAAGACCAGGCTTTGGAACGCCTGTTTGAGTTTATCGCTGTGCAAAGTGTTTCAACAGATCCGGCCTTTAAGGATGAGTGTTTAAGGGCTGCCCATATGGCAAAAGACTTTTTACAGGCAGCCGGCTTTGAGGGCGAGGTTGCGCCAACGACAGGGCACCCTATGGTGCTTGGGAAATATCGCTCAAAAACCTCGCCTAATGCCCCGCATTTGTTGTTCTATGGCCATTATGATGTGCAGCCTGTTGATCCACTAGAAGAATGGTCTCACCCCCCGTTTGAAGCGCGTTTGCTTGAGGACGACGTGAACGGAACCATCATTCATGGGCGTGGATCTTCAGATGATAAGGGGCAGCTTTTAACGTTTATCGAAGCGGCCCGGGCCTGGTATGAAGAGACCGGTGATATCCCTTTGAACATTACAGTTCTGCTCGAGGGAGAAGAGGAATGTGGCAGCCCCTCCCTTGATGGGTTTTTGGCAGAGCGGGGCTCAGAGTTAAAGGCCGACTTTGCTTTGATTTGCGATACGTTACAATGGGATAAGGACACACCGGCGATCACGGCAATGTTGCGCGGGCTTGCCAGCCTTGAAATGAGTGTTACCGGGCCCAATAGAGATTTGCATTCAGGCATGTATGGGGGCCCGGCCCTTAATCCGTTAAAAGTTTTGGCCAAGGGCTTGGGTGCCTTGCATGATGAGGCTGGTTGCGTGCAGGTGCCAGGATTTTATGATGGGGTTGAGCTACCAGATGATCAGTTAAGTGCTCAATGGCGTGAAAGCGGGTTTGATGAAGCGGCCTTTTTGTCTGATATTGGATTGTCAAGTTCTGCGGGGGAGAAAAATTTTTCTGTATTGGAACAATTATGGTGCCGCCCGACGATTGAGATTAATGGCATGTGGGGCGGGTATACCGGGCCGGGGCATAAAACGGTTATCCCTTCTAAGGCAAATGCAAAACTTTCCTTCCGTTTGGTGGCGGGCCAGAAGCCGGGTCAGGTTATTGAGGTGGTTAAACAGTTTTTAGTCGACCAGTGCGGGCCGGATGTGCGTGTTGAATTTACAGATCCTCATGGGTCTCCAGCTGTTGCGTTTGATCTTGGAAAACCGCATATGGATGTTGCACGCGAGGTTTTGCGCCAAGAATTTGGCCGCACGCCTATGATGTTAGGGTGTGGGGGCTCTATTCCCATTGTTGAAGTGTTTGAACGGCAATTAGGCCTTGATTGTTTGCTTATTGGCTTTGCATTGAATGATGATTGTATTCACGCGCCAGATGAAAAGTATAACCTTTCAAGTTTTCAAAAAGGAACGCGGGCGTTTGCACGCCTGATTGGAGAGCTTGGGCGACGCGGATAATTTTTTTCTTTGCTTTATTTCTTAACTATTTTTGTCAAAAACAGTTGTTTATTTCATTTCGCTTACGTTTTTTATACATTTTATGCCGTTCTTCAGTAAGCTAGCGCTGGACGTGAACGCTGTTTTGTGTAGGATGCGCCAAAATTTAAGTTTTTTAGAAAAGGACTTTGCATTATGACCGCTTCTGGGAGCCTTATGGCGGGCAAGCGTGGCTTGATCATGGGCGTGGCGAATAACCGTTCAATTGCCTGGGGGATTGCTAAGGCAGCCTATGATCAGGGGGCGGAAATTGCTTTGACTTATCAAGGTGATGCGTTGAAAAAACGGGTTGAGCCTTTGGCGGGCCAGCTTGGCTCGGACCTGGTTTTGCCTTGTGATGTAACAGATGCTGCTTCCATGGATGCGGTCTTTGAGACTTTAAAAGAGCGCTGGGGCACGATTGATTTTGTGGTTCATGCGATTGCTTTTTCTGATAAAAATGAATTGGATGGGCGTTATGTGGACACCAGCCCAGAAAACTTCCAAAATTCTTTGAACATATCTTGCTACTCTTTTACCGCGATTGCGCAACGGGCGGAAAAAATGATGAATGAGGGGGGCTCGATGCTGACCCTTACTTATTATGGCGCTGAAAAAGTGATGCCGCATTATAATGTGATGGGGGTTGCAAAAGCCGCGTTAGAAGCCAGTGTGCGCTATTTGGCAGCTGATTTGGGCAAAGATGGCATTCGGGTCAATGGCATTTCTGCTGGGCCGATTAAGACCTTGGCGGCCTCTGGAATTAGCGATTTTCGCTATATTTTAAAGTGGAATGAATATAATTCACCCCTTAGACGGACTGTGACCATTGAAGATGTTGGCAATGCTGGCGTTTATCTCTTATCTGATTTTAGCCGCGGTGTGACCGGGGAGATACATCATGTTGACAGTGGATATCATATAGTGGGCATGAAAAATGAAGACGCTCCTGATATTTCCGTTGTTTAATTCAGCGATCTTAGTGTTTGAGCGTTTGAGTTTCATTAGGTGATGGTTTTAGGCTTTATATTTGTCTCGTTAGGTCGTAAAGCCTTTAGATATTTTAATGAGAGTGATGATCATGTTTGGCTTATCTTTTAAGCAGGTTATTGGTTTATCTATTATTGTAGCCTTTGCTGGTAGCCTTGGTGGTTGTGCCAGCAATGGTGGTGTTCTGGATGGTGATAGCCTTGGGGCAACGGGTGGCGTTTCTTCAAAAGTTGTTAACCGGGGGCGGTCAGTTGAGATCGGCCGATTTTTGCACTGGGATAAGAATTGCTGGGCAGCAACGGTTCCGAATGTAAAAATTGTTAAACGGCCAAAACTTGGTTCTCTTTCTGTGAGCCGGGGCAATCATATGATCACGACATCTGAATGTAAGGGCATTCCGATTAAGGGCGCTAAGCTGACTTATCGTGGCCGGCGCAAAGGGGTTGATGAGTTTTCTTATCGGGTCACCTCTGGGCCGCGTGCTGGGGTGCATACGGTTCGCCTGACGGTGAAATAGTGCGCTTCACCCAAAAGTGGACACCGGTTTTGGGGAAAATGAAACGCTATGAATTTTCATCTTAAATTTTTTGGATATTCTTAAATGGATTGTTCTTCAGCCAATGATGGTTTGCAGATGAATGAGTGCGGTTTGGAAAAGCCGCACTTTTCTTTTGAGCGCTTGCTTGTCGTCAGGCACGGTGAGACAGATTGGAATCTGGCTAATCGTTTGCAGGGGCGAACGGATATTGCTCTCAATGAAACGGGGCGTTACCAAGCCAAGCAAAATGGGCAGCGTATGGCGGATTATCTGTCCCATTTAAATGAAGACCTTGGCAATTGGCATTTTGTGGCCAGCCCGTTGAAGCGCACGCGCGAGACGATGGAGATCCTTCGAGAGGCTTTGGGGCTTGAGCGCGATGGTTATGATGTTTCTGAACAATTGATTGAACTTTGTTATGGGGCCTGGGAAGGGCGCAGCTGGCAAGATTTGGCCCGAGAAGTGCCAGAGTTGATCAAGGATCGCTTTGCCCATCCTTGGGACATGGTCGCCCCTGGTGGGGGCGAATCCCATGATGAGATGCGCGCACGGGTGGTTTCGTGGATGCAAGGTTTGCCTCAAAAGACCATCGCGGTTACCCACACAGGCCCGTTGCGGATTGTGCGCGGCGCCATTGATACAAGCATGAGTGATGACGAGATTGCTGTGCAAGTGTGTCCGCAAGATCAGTTTTTGGATATGCGGCCAGATAGGTTTGGTTGGGTTTAAGTGGTTTTCAGATCTGGTTTGACCTGCTGGCCTTTCATTCTTATAAATGAGAGATTCATTCTCATATACAGGTTCTTTTATGTCTCATAATTCTTTTGGTCACTTGTTTCGGATTACCTCGTGGGGGGAATCGCATGGGCCAGCTATTGGCTGTGTGGTTGATGGGTGCCCTTCTAACATTCCTATTACCGAAGATGAAATCCAAACTTTTCTAGATCAAAGAAAGCCGGGCCAATCGCGCTTTACCACGCAGCGCCAGGAGGCTGACAAGGTCAAGATTTTATCTGGTGTGTTTGACAATGAGGCGGGCGAGCAGGTGACAACAGGCACGCCGATTTCTTTGTTGATTGAAAATACAGATCAACGCTCTAAGGACTATGGTGACATTAAAGACAAGTTTCGGCCCGGCCATGCTGATTTTACCTATATTGAAAAATATGGCATTCGCGATTATCGCGGTGGGGGGCGCTCTTCTGCCCGAGAAACAGCGATGCGGGTTGCCGCTGGCGCGATTGCGCGCAAAGTGGTGCCGGGTATGAACGTGCGGGCCGGATTGGTGCAAGTGGGGCCGCACAAAATTACCCGTGAGAATTGGGATTGGGATGAAGTTGGCAACAACCCGTTTTTTTGCCCCGATAAAAACAGTGTTGACCTGTGGGCAGACTATTTAGATGGGATCCGCAAAAATGGTTCTTCGATTGGGGCTGTGATTGAGGTGGTGGCCGATGGGGTGCCAGCTGGGCTTGGTGCACCGGTTTATGGCAAGCTTGATCAGGACATTGCTAGTGCGATGATGAGCATTAATGCGGTTAAAGGCGTTGAGATTGGCGCCGGGTTTGAGACGGCGGCTTTTACTGGCGAGGAGAATGCTGATGAGATGCGCTCTGCTCAAGAGGGAAGCAATGAGGGGGCGCAGTTTTTATCCAATCATGCTGGGGGTATCTTGGGGGGGATTTCTTCCGGTCAGCCGATTGTGGCGCGGTTTGTGGTCAAACCAACTTCTTCTATTTTAACGCCGCGCAAAACGGTTGATCGGTCTGGCCAAGATACTGAAATTATGACCAAGGGGCGCCATGACCCTTGTGTTGGGATCAGGGCGGTCCCAGTTGGCGAGGCGATGATGGCGCTTGTGTTGGCGGATCATTATTTACGCCATCGCGGCCAGCAAGGGTGATTTGACAGGTCTTAAAGTTATGAAAAATAACAATAAATAACTTATTGGTATTTGATTTATCTTTTTTCTTTATCATATATTTTGGGGTTGATTTGTTTTTGTTGTGGGATAAATAGGCCATTGAGGTTATTACAGAGTATTCGATGTGGGGTGCTGTTTTGTTAGGGGGAATGACTAATGCCGTTATATGACAAAATTCTGATTTTAACCGGGGCGGGCATGTCGGCTGAATCTGGCTTGAGCACCTTTCGTGATAAGGATGGCATTTGGAGCCAATATAATTATGAAGAGGTGGCAACGCCTGAAGGCTTTGCTGCTGATCCTGAGCGCTGCCTTGATTTTTACAATAAGCGGCGCGCTATACACCGCGATACTGAGCCGAATAAGGCTCATAAGGCTTTGGCACGGTTGGAAGCTGAATATCCTGGCGAAGTTGTGATTGTTACACAAAATATTGATCGATTGCACGAGGAGGGTGGCTCTAAACGGGTGATCCATATGCATGGGCGGATTGACCAAGCGTTATGCCAGTCTTGCGGTCATAACTATGATATTTCTTACAAGACTTTAAATGCTGACTCTGTTTGCCCGGCTTGTAGCTGCCAAGGCCAGCAACGGCCCAATGTGGTTTGGTTTGGGGAAATGCCCTTTTTCCTCGATCAGATCCAAAAAGAATTGGTGAGTTGCTTTTTGTTTTTATCAATTGGGACGTCAGGTTCAGTTTATCCGGCAGCTGGATTTGTGAATTTGGCGCGCAAGGCCGGGGCACATACGGTTGAATTGAATTTAGAGCCCTCTGATGGGGTGGTGCAGTTTCATGAAGCTCATCAGGGCAAGGCAACTGATATTGTGCCTGCTTATGTGGACCGGTTGATGCACGAGGCTGCCATCGCGCGCAAAGAAGTGGTGCAGTAATTTATCTTTTTTGGTCTCACGGGCTATTCCGCGGCTTTTTTGTTGTGTTTTAGATTGCCCACCAGCAACCGCACGAGGCGGCGCGGGCCCTACATTTTTTGCGATTAGCTAATCTGTACTCGCTTTGCTCCGTTCAGGCTGATCTTGTGGGGCGCGCAATTTTTTTACGCCCTCATGGGGCGTAAAATGCGCGGGCTGCGCCATGTTCGTGCTCTGGAGGAGCACTTATTTTTTATCTTACGGGCTATTTTTTCGCGACAGAGGCGAAAAGCCCTCCGATAGGCGGCGCTCGCGCCGGGCGCCGCTGACGCGGGACGCCATGTTCGTGCTCTGAAGGTGAGCACTCCCTTCTTCGTAGCTCGCGCTGTGAAGAGCTTTAAAAAAGTAAAAATCGGGCTGTGAAAGTTTAGACTCGATTTGAGGTTTGCTCGGAAGTTTTTATTGAGCAAAGCCTTCTAGGCTTATGCGCCACATTTCAATGCCAACGCCAACGATTAAAACGGCTGCTGAGATGGCAAGCATAATCCACCAAAATTTTTGGGCTGCTTTGCGGGTGGTTTGTACTGCTTGTGGGGACAGGGGTGGTTTGTCCCAGGGCGGGGCGCCTCTTATGGCGGCAAGATACTGGCCGCCAGCGATGATGGTGCCTTTGTCGCGCATTGGTTTGCCAGCGCGCATGGCAATCTCATGGGAGATTTCTGCAAAAGGAAAGGCTGGGTCTGTGGCGTGTTCTTTGGTGTAGCCTAAAACATGGCGGTCTCCATCTCTTGTCACGATACAAGAGGCGCGCATGAGCACTGGGATGATGGCTTCTCTGTATATTTCACCGCGCTGTTCGACCGCTTCAATGTTTTCATATGTCAGGTTGACTTTTTGATACGGGAATAAAGGGAGTGGTCCGCGCCAATTGGGCACGATGAATTGGGCATCTTGTTCGTTTAATTGGATGCGCGTGCGCATGCTAGACAGGATATGAGCGCCAAGAAACACCATCCATACGGCAAACAGGATGGCAAAAACAGTCAAAACCAAGGCTTCATAGTAAAACCCTTTTGAGGCACGCAGGTAAATCATGAACGGTAGGGAGATGAAGAAAGGGGTCAGCGCGGCAAAAACGGTGCCTAGGATGATTTTTCGCCCAGAACTGGCTTCATAAATGAGCGCTGTGTTATCTGTTTCTGCCATTGTTACTCTCCCTTGAATTGGGCTTATTTATAACTTGTTTTGATTTCATTTGGGACCCTAATCTTGCTAAGTTAGATGCGCAAGATGATTATTTTGTGATGCATGTTTTTGGTTTTTGGCCATTAATTGTGGGGTTTTGCACTTTTTCTTATTCTTTTTTAAGCGAATCTGGTTGGGTTGAAGTGCGTTTATCAGACCTTGGGTGGTTGTGCGTATTTAACTTGGGAGACATTTTTAAATGGCTAATTTTGCGACGCATTTAGGGGTGGGAACGATTGCTAGCGGCATGGCTGCCACTTTGGCCGTGGCCACGAACATGATCAATCAAACCGATATCATTACTTTGGCATTGGCGGGGGCGCTTGGAAGCGTGTTGCCTGATATCGATTTAAAGGACAGCCGGTCATCGCGCATTATCTTTTTTGCCTTAGGTTTGTTTTTATCGTTTGTGGTTCTGTTTTGTGTGGTGTCTCACTATTCTATCGCTGAGCTTTGGTTGATCTGGATTGGTACGTTTTTCTTAGTACGCTATTTTGGGCATTTGTTGTTTCATAATTTTGCTGTGCACCGCGGGGTGTTTCATTCCGTGTTGGCGGGAGTGTTTTTCTTAATGGCAACAGCGGCGATTTTTTATCATGGGTTGAATTCTGATCCTCGGATTTGTTGGCTGTCTGGGTTTTTTATGTTGTTTGGTTACGTTGTGCATTTGTTATTGGATGAGATTTATAGCGTGGATTTTAGTGGCAATCGCGTTAAGCGGTCATTTGGCACTGCGCTTAAATTGATTGAATATCGCAATTGGGGGGCGTCATTTTTAATGTTGCTTGCAACAGTGGGTATGTTTTATCTCACGCCGCCTTTTGGTGCTTTTTTTGATGTTGTGAGCACAGCTGATCTATGGAGCCATTTGGCTGAACGTATGTGGCCACAAGATGGATGGTTTGGGTTTTCTCTTGAACGCGGCGGCCAGGCAGCTAGTTTACAATTTGAAAACTAGGTTACGTGAATTAACAATCGTCACAAGGAATATCTAGTGAGTAACGCGGTTTGGTAATAAAACGGCGATCGAATTTTTTTGTTCCTTTGACCACATATTCAAAAATTGCTGTGTGATCATAGTATAGTTCAGTAACGATAAGGGTCTCGTAATTTTCGGCCATGCCATCGGGTAATTCGTTATATTCATCGTCTTGCCCTCTGGTATCGTTGCCAGTTTTGCTTTCACTCCAAGTGACTTTCGTTTTTGGATCGCCAGTATTTGGATCTGGCAGTGTTCTTACCGCAGTGACGACAATATTAAATTTTGCTTCCTCGTCAGTTTCTAACATTGAAGTGCTCAGTGTAAATATGTCGTCTAATTGACTTTTCGTGATTGTTGTGCCTTGAGCGACGAGATCGGCTACCGTTTCACTAACGGTTTCAACTTTATTTTTAATGAGGTAAGCGCGAGAAACTTCTAGAGCTCCAAAATAAGTTAAAATCAAGATAGGGGCCAGAAAAGCAAATTCGATTGCTGCTGTGCCTTTTTGATTTTTTAAAAAGCAGAGGCAGCGATTTTGCCAATGTCCTTTGAGTTTTCTTATTTCTCTTAACATGTTTTTCATTTTTTTAAGTTCCAGAAGGGGTGCCTGCTGCTATTCCTAGCGGTTCATTTCTAAAGGCAGCAAAGCCTTCGACTAAGCGATTGCCGTTTGACATATTCGAGAGGCCCAGGTCAGGTAGTTTTGCAAACAAGTCCCATTCAGCAAATGTTCTAACTGTAATAACGCTGCCAGGTCCGCCAAGATTGAAAATGAAATTATCTGATAAGTCGCCATCATCATTTAAAGGATTCGTTTTATCTATAGCTTCAAAGTCATCATGAACTCTGACTTCTACTTTTAATTTGCTCATGCAATTGGGGAAAAAGACAATTGTGTTGCATACATCTTGAACAAAATCGCCTGAAGTTTTTATGCCGGCTTGTAGGGTGCGGACTTTGCGGGCCGTTTCATTTGTGGCGTGGTTTAAGTTGATTTCAGCATAAAATACCATAGCAACTTCTAGTATTCCAAAGATTAGAAGAAAGAAGGGCAGGCCAATGAAACCAAATTCAACTGCCACGGCGCCATCTTCATTCTTTTTGAATAATTTAGAAAGTTTAGATAACTGAAGAAATTTATTTGAGAGGAAATTAGCTATTTGTTTCATGGTTTCCTTACGCCTTTAAACTTCTAATGGTTGCTAACTTTAAAACCTCAACATCTTTGGTTTTTGGCCAGCACATACAAAGTACTACATAAGAGACCCTAAAAATCTTTTAACTGTCTTTTTTTTGGTTAATTAAATATTACCTTTGTCTGTTCAATTTAAATAAATAAAAACCATTTTTAGTTGCGAAATATTTATCAATTTTTGTCATATTTACTTTCTCATCATTTCTTTGATGAATTGATATTGCCTTTCAGGATAGGTGCGGGTGGAAGAATATGAAGACTAAATTCTTAAATGTTTTTGTTTTGCTAGGACAATTTAGAAAAGATAACAGGGGTGCAGTGGCCATTATTTATGGGCCAATGTTTATTGTTTTGTTATTGGCTGCTGGTTTGGCAATAGATTATGCTCGTGCTTATTTGGTTAAAAGAGAAATTAGCAGGGCTATTGACGCCTCTATTCTAGCGGCTGGTTCAATGGCCAACTCAGATGAAGATGAAATGAAAGTTGTTGCAGAACGTTACTTCGAGGCAAATTTATCTGATTCAACAAAAGCAAATTATGATCCCCAACTTAATTTTGATTTAAATGAAACCACGAATGAAATAACGGCTTCTTCTACAGCTAGTGTTGAAACTTATTTGATGAAGTTGGCTGGGTTTGCAACTGTTGATGTGGGCGCAAATGCTGTTGCTGGTCGATCTATTGTGAATGTTGAAGTTGCTTTGGTGCTTGATAATTCAGGGTCAATGGCAGGGGATAAACTATCTTCTTTGGAAACGGCCGCCAAAAAATTAGTGGAAACTTTATATGAACCAGAGGGCAGTAGCTCTTTTGTCAAATTTAGTTTGGTGCCCTTTACTGGGACTGTCAATGTTGGCACGGAGCATTTAAATGCCGATTGGATTGATGGTGATGGCGTGTCTCAAGCCTCACAGCAAGCTTTTGGTTCAGATTTTAAATATTGGGAATGGAAAAAGGGGAATTCTAGTACTGAGAACCAGTATCGCGGGATGACAGCTAAAGAAGCCTTTGGCTTTTTTAACTATGATTGGAATGGGTGTGTGCGTGCTCGTGTTGGAACGACAACGAATGATGAGGGTGATACAGTTGATTATGATCTTTGGGATGTTCCTGCTGATACAAGTGACCCGGATTCATTGTTTCCTTTTCATGTACATACCACTCACACCAAATGGAAAGAAATTGTAACCAAATCGTCGCAGATTCCAGCCAATTGGCAGGTGAGAAATCAACTTAAAAAAAATCTACATGTTCTTTGTCCTTCTCAAGCCATTACACCGTTGACAAATGAACAAGATACAATTGAAACTGCTCTTGGAAATATGGTGGCAACAGGTGGCACTAATATCACAACCGGTTTTATGTGGGGGTGGCGCGTATTATCTTCTGCTATGCCATTTGATGAAGGGGCCGATTATGCCCCGGACGTTGTTAAGGTGATTGTTGTTTTAACTGATGGGCAAAATGATGTTGGGAGTTATAATTCTAACAAAACGGGTAATTATTTCAGTGCGTATGGTGCACCGGCTTTTGGCAATCTTGGAACTCAAACGCGTTTGGCTGATAAATTAGATGAGAAACTATCTGTTGCTTGTTCAAACGCTAAAAGCAGGGGCATTTTAGTCTATTCGATTACATTTCAGTTAAATGACACGAATACGCAAAATTTAATGCGCGGTTGTGCAACTCAAGCAGATATGTATTTCAATTCTCCTTCAAATGATGCCTTAGAAGATGCTTTTGAAAAGATTGCGTCTGGTCTACAAAAATTGTTACTAAAGCAATAATTTGTTGGGGCTTCTTAAATTTGTAAATGAGATTTTTAAAAGGGTAATGTGATTTATTCACATTACCCTTTTTTTATTTGAACGTTTTTCTTAGTTACCTTCAGATGCTGATATAGCCTGGTTAATGTTTTTCATTTTATCTTCTATGTTTTCTGAAAGTGTTTTTGCGTGAGCTGGATCATCACCTAAAGTTGGTGTTGGTTGGCAGTTTGGTGAACATGTGTAACTGACACGCGCCATGCCTCGGTGGATGCGTACGACGTTTTCGTTCTGATCATCAACTGTTATTGATTTGTTGAAAATTGTTTCACCTTTACCATTCAATAAAATAATGTTTGTGCGTCCGTATGATTTCCCCGTGATGATAAATGATTTGCCCGTTTGGATTGTGATATCTGCTATGGCTGGATTTCCAACAAGGGCGTCAGATATTTTATCTTTCAATTTAATCAAAGTGATTTGGTTAAGCGTTACATGAATGGGTTTTGTTGATTTGGATTGGGTGATTATTTCAGCTTCATTTGCACTTAGATCTGTCGTGATTAACAAAAAAATCGAACACACAGATGAGATGCATGCCACTTTGAGAAACTTGAAATAAGAAAATTGCTGAACTTTGTACATCTTAATGGCCTTTTAGTTTAAAAAATTTGATCCTATTTGAACCCGAAAAGATGAAGAATTTCCTTATGTGTGTATGAATATGAATTATTTTTGTTGTTTTTTTATTTGCTAAGTTAAAATTATGGAGTTTTTTGCGTTTTTTATGTTTTTTGAAGTTAATATAAGGTTTATTTTGTTTTATATTTAAATTATATTTTGATGCTTTATTTTAATTTGTTGTTAACTATGGTTTTTACTTATCTCATTATTTTATAATTTTTCAGTTTGTTTATTTTTTATTTACGTCTTCTGTGTACATTGGGTTTTGTTAAATGACATTGTTACTTGAGTAATGAGTGACGGGTCTTTCAAAATAAAAGTATTTTCAGGGAGTTCAATTATGAAAAATCTTATGGTTCGTTTTCTTAAAGATGAGTCTGGTGCAACTGCGATTGAATATGGTTTGATCGCTGCTGGTATCTCAGTCATCATCATCGGTTCAGTTAACTCAATTGGTACGAAGCTTGGCGTTGCCTTCTCTACAATTGATACAAAGCTTAAGTAAGCTTTTGTTTTTTTCTACGATGTTTTCTCATCGTTTTAATAGAATATCCGCCAGGGCCATCCTGGCGGATATTTTTTTATCTGCTTTAGTTACTATTAAGAATAGTGTGCTAGAAATGGATGAGAATTGGCTTTGCCACATGAGGTCGTAAAATGTTTTATGAGTTGTGCGTTCTTTTAATTTTTCCTTTTTGTTTAATTTTTGCGGGCATCACTGATGCTCTATCTTTTACGATACCTAATCGGGTTTCTTTGATCCTTGTTGCAGGGTTTCTCTTATTGGTTCCTTTTTCAGGTATGAGTTTAGAAACAATTGGCACCCATATTCTGGTTGGATTTATTGCGCTTATGATTGGGTTTGTGTTTTTTGCACAAGGGTATTTAGGGGGAGGGGATGTTAAAATAATTGCCGCTTCTGCTTTATGGCTTGGCTTGGAACAAGTTGGTTCTTTTTTGATTTTTACAGCCCTGTTTGGTGGTGTGCTTTCCCTCATGTGCTTATATCTTCACAAAACGCCGTTACCAAAGGTTTTGCAAGGGCAAACCTGGTTGGTGAATATGCAATGTGGTGAGGCAGCGGTGCCTTATGGAATTGCTATTGGGTTGGCTGGGTTGTCGGTTTATCCTCAGACACATTGGATGGGGCTAATGTAAAGACCTAAGTCGTGTAAATTTTATTCTTTCTTGAAGGCCTCTTTATGAGGCCTTTTTCATTTCTATATAGTGCTCCTTATCAAGAATATTTTCAAAAAGTGACATTTATTAACTCCCTATTGACCATTGTGACTTTAAATTGTTGTCGAGAGTTTTTGTATTTGTGGGTTAGGGACCCGGTAAATGTTATGAAGAAATCACGTGTAATTGTATTAGGTATTGCTTTTATCGCAGCTGTTGGTGCTGCTTTGTTGGCTAAAAATTTATTAGGAACGACAAAAACAAAACGTGTGGTTGAAGAGCGTTTGATTAATACCACTAAAATTTTGGTGGCTAGGTCGACGATCAAAATTGGTCAAATCGTAAATGCTAATCAGTTGAAATGGCAAGATTGGCCGAGAAACGCTCTGAATTCAGCCTATATCGATTCTAGGCGCCATAAAGATGGTCCCAAAGAGTTTGAAAAATCAATCGCTCGGGCCACGTTTCAACCTGGTGAGCCTATTGTTATCCATAAATTGATCAAGAAAGATCAAGGCGGCGTGATGGCTGCACTTTTGAGTCCGGGTATGAGAGCGATCGCTACCAAAATTAAAGCCTCAACATCTGCTGGTGGATTTATTTTACCCAATGATCGGGTTGATGTGATTTTGACCCGTCGGTTGAAGGGTAATGGAGATGGTAAATTTGTTTCTAGCACCATTTTATCAAACGTTCGGGTGTTGGCAATAGGACAGAATATTGAACAGCCTAAGGGGCAGCAGTCTGCAAAAGGCAAAACAGCCACGCTTGAATTGACAATTGCTCAATCAGAGACATTGGCAATGGCTGACAGTATGGGAGACCTTTCATTGGCACTTCGAAGTATGAGTGAAAGTTATCCTGGAGCTGCAGGCAGTAAGATTGATGATTTGCGCGAAGATAATTCTGACGTTGTCAGAGTCATGAAATTTGGTCGCAAAATTCAAGGTGTTGGGATTCGATAGTGGTAACTAGCGTTGATTTTTTAAGGTGATCGGTAATATGGGCGGGATAGTAAAGATGTTTGATTGTTGCAAAGGTTTTGTAATCTTGGCGAGTGTGATTTGTTCGTTGTTTATGTTTGATTTGCGCCTTGCTCAAGCTGATATGAAGCCATCGAATTTTAACAATGAGCATCGTTCTTTGTTAAAAGTGCATCGTGTTGCTCCGGGGGGAGAAACCAGGCATGTTAAAATAGGTCTTAATAAATCTTTGGTGGTGGAATTGCCGCGCGATGTTCGCGATGTGCTTGTTTCTAATCCTGAATTTATCGACGCGGTTTTGCATAGTTCCCGCCGTGCCTATTTGATTGGTAAAAAAGTGGGCGAGGGAAATGCCTTTTTCTTTGATAAAGAGGGCAACCGCTTGCTTACAATTGAAATTTCTATTTCTCGTGATATGAGCGCTCTTGAAGGGATGTACACAAGGGTTTTGCGCGATAGCAAGATTAAAGTCGATACTGTTAATGAGCATATTGTGTTAACTGGTTCTGTTCGCTCTCCAGCCGATGCGACGAAGGCTTTGGATATCGCTGCTCGTTTTGTAGAAAAAAAAGATCAAGTGATTAATCTTTTAACAAGCGGGGGGAATGAGCAGGTTGCTTTAAAAGTAACTGTGGCTGAGATTAAGCGAAGCGTTGCTAAGAAATTAGGAATTAATCTTCAGGGCTTAGCATCCGGTAATGGTTTAACTTTTTCTACTTTAACAAAGTTATCATTTCCTAATGTGGCGCAATTGCTGCCAGGCGTTTTCCCTCAAGCTTTGGTCCCAGGGGTTAACACTTCTGTGTTGCCTACGATCTCAGGTGTTACCAATCAATTGGGATATACCAATGGGTCAAATAGTATTGCTGGTGTGATTGACGCCCTTGAGAGAAATGGGGTGTTACGTACTTTGGCCTCTCCTAATTTGACAGCGGTTTCAGGTGAAACGGCAAAGTTCCTGGCCGGTGGTGAGTTTCCTATCCCGGTATCACAAGATGATGATGGCATTAAAGTTACCTTTAAACCGTTTGGTGTTTCTTTGGCTTTTACGCCTGTCGTTATGGATGAAAAAAGAATTAGCCTGAAAATTGCTACTGAGGTGAGTGAGCTGACCAATAGGGGAGCGGTAACGCTTAGTGCGATTACAATTCCAGCTATTGAGGTGCGCCGTGCTTCAACAATGGTTGAGCTGTCCTCTGGTGGGTCGATTGTTATGGCGGGCCTTATCTCAGACAAAACAAAACACAATATTGATGACTTACCTGAGATCAAGCGTTTGCCTATTCTTGGTGCCTTGTTCCGCAGCCGAGACTTTGTGCGCGACGAGACAGAGCTGGTTGTTATTGTGACACCTTATTTGGTGAACGAGACAGCGCGTCATAAATTGGCAACTCCTGATCAAGCTTTAGGTTTGCCCTCTGACCGAAAAGCTTTCTTTAAAGGCCATTTGAATAGATATGATGAGCATGCCGCGCGACGTCGGGGACAGCGCCCGGTTACGCGGTCATGGGGTATGAAAGATTTTAATCCGGCATCTTATAAAGAGAAGAAACGCAGACAAGTGCGGTCTCGGCGCTGGCAGACAAGAACGCGGCGTGAAGGTGATGAGCTTGGATTTATTGTTGAGTAATGAGAGTATTTAAGGGGTTAAAGTAATGACAATTCACAAAGGTACAAAGCGGGTTTTTTCCAAAACGAGTGTGCTTGTAATCACTTTGCTTACAAGTTTTTTGGTTACTGCTTGTCAACATGATCGACGTATTCGTGAAGACCTTTATACAGGCTCACTTTATAAATTTGCACATACGAACCATCCTATCCGTGTTGGGCGCGGTTCTCTTTATATGGCGATACCGGTAGGACGCCAAGATCAGAAGCTTAATCGGGAAAAGCGTGATGAGTTGCAAATGTTCCTTCACTATTATCGTAGCCAAGGCACGGGCCGTTTGAAGGTGAGCATGCCATCTCAATCTCATTATAAGCGGGCTGTTCGGAATGTTTTAGATGATGTGCATTATGAGTTGGTCCAAATGTCTATTGGGCCGGAAAATGTTCGTCTGAAAAAATATAGAGGGAAAGGGTATTACCCAGAAATTCGCCTTTCTTTTGAACGATATGTGGCGCATGGGCCTGAGTGTAATGGTTGGAATGAGAACCTGAACGAAAATGAAAACAATCATAATGCTAAATCTTGGGGTTGTGCCACTCAGAAAAACCTTGCTGCTATGGTGGCTAACCCGCGCGATTTAAAAGGACCGCGTGGTTGGAGCCCTCGAGATTCTCGGCGTAGGGATGCGGTTTGGGATAAGTTTATTAAGGGTGAAGCTGTGGGCACTAAGCGTAGTGATGATGAGCGCGTGGATGTTAGCGGAATTTCTAAGTAAAGCATAAATATGAAGTTTGAAAATTTTAGGGGTTTATGATGATGAGCAATATTGCTTATTCACAAGATCAATTAAAGATGAATGCGACGGGATCAGAGCAGGCTGGAAATGATGTTTCTGAGCAAAGACGGGCTCGCCCTGTTCCTCGGATTTCAATTCAAGTTTTTTGTGAAAATAAAGAGTTTGTTGATGTGTTGCAGGAGACGAGCAACGATCGGCGCATGAGCAAGGCTCATTTATCGATGCAAATGGGCGGGGTGACGGCAGCACTTGAAGCTTATAGGGATGGGCCAACGCCAAACTTAATTATATTGGAAAGTTCTTCACAACGCGATTTTTTGTTAGAGCAGCTTGATCAATTAGCTGAGGTTTGTGATGCGGGGACCAAGGTTATTATTGTTGGGCATGTGAATGATGTGCTTTTATATCGTTCATTGGTTGAGCGCGGGGTTAGTGAGTATTTGGTGTGGCCAGTGGGTCCTTTGCAAATTATCACGGCTATTTCTAATTTATATTCCGACCCTGAGGCGGAACCTTTGGGGCAAGTTTTCTCATTTGTTGGGGCTAAGGGCGGTGTTGGTTCTAGTATTTTAAGCCACAATATTGCTTGGGCTTTATCGGAACTTACCAAGTCAGATGTTGTCATTTCTGATTTTGATTTGCCATTTGGAACTGCTGGATTGGATTTCAACCAAGATCCAGCCCAAGGCATTGCTGAGGCGCTATTTCAGTCTGACCGCTTGGACGATGTGATGCTTGATCGATTGCTTTCTAAATGTTCAGACAGATTAAGCTTGTTTGCTTCTGCTTGTACACTTGATAAGGAATATGATGTAGAGCGTGAGCCATGTGATCTTGTTTTGGATGTTTTGCGCAAGAACATTCCTTATTCCGTGCTTGACTTGCCTCATGCTTGGACATCTTGGTCTAAATATGTGTTGATGCAATCTGATGAGATTGTTATTACGGCTGCCCCTGATTTAGCCAATCTGCGCAATACAAAAAATATTCTTGATTTTTTAAAAAACAATCGAACCACGGATGTGTCGCCTCGGTTGGTTTTAAATATGGTTGGTATGCCCAAAAAACCAGAAATTTCTGTTGCTGATTTTGCTCAGATTATAGAGATGGAACCTATGGCTGTTATTGAATATGACGCCGAGACTTTTGGAACGGCAGCCAATAATGGACAGATGGTGGGGGAAGTTTCAAAAAAATCTAAAATTACTCAACAGATTTCTGAATTGGCCTATTTGTTAGCTGGTGTGAAACCGCCTCAGGAGGAAGAGAGTTCATTTCTGGGCCCCCTTCTTTCAAAATTTGGCGTTAAGTAAGGACGTTTGAAATGTTTGGAAAGCGTGGTGCGGCAAATGATGCGGGTGGGGGGCTCCAGAAGACGACAGGGCCTCAAACAATGGAAAGGCCTGTTCAACCACAACCGGTGGCTCAAAAACCTATAATTGAAGCAGCGCCAGCTGCTGCGGCTCCGCAAGCTGGTGAGATGCAGCCTGTTCAAGCAGAGAAAAAAGAGGTCGAGCGTGCGCGGTCTGAAAATTATTACGATGTGAAAACAACGGTTTTCAATGCGCTTATTGACACGATTGACCTTACTCAGTTGGCTAATTTAAACAATGATGCTGCGCGTGAGGAAATTCGCGATATTGTTGGAGAGATCCTGGCAATCCAGAATGTGGTTATGCCGATTTCTGAGCAAGAAGACTTGATTGAAGACATCTGTAATGATGTACTGGGGTATGGTCCTTTAGAACCTCTGCTTGCAAGAGATGATATTGCCGACATAATGATCAATGGGGCCGATGATTGTTTTATTGAGGTGGATGGTAAAGTTCAGTCCTCGTCTATTCGTTTTACCGACAATATGCAGTTGTTAAACATCTGTCAGCGGATTGTGAGCCAGGTTGGCCGGCGTGTGGATGAATCCAGTCCGATCTGTGATGCGCGCTTGCCGGATGGCTCTCGTGTGAATGTGATCGTGCCCCCCTTGGCTCTTGAAGGGCCAACGATGACAATCCGGAAATTTAAAAAAGACCGGCTAACACTTGACCAGTTGGTTGGGTTCGGGGCTATCACGCCTGAGGGGCAAGAGATTTTAGAAATTATTGGCCGGTGCCGGTGTAATGTTGTGATTTCTGGTGGTACGGGTTCTGGTAAAACGACGTTGTTAAACTGTCTCACCGCTTATGTGGAGCAAGATGAGCGGGTGATTACTTGTGAGGACAGTGCAGAATTGCAATTGCAACAGCCCCATGTTGTACGCTTGGAAACTCGCCCCCCTAACCTTGAGGGGGAAGGGGAAATCACAATGCGTGATTTGGTTAAAAACTGTCTGCGGATGCGTCCGGACCGAATTATTGTTGGTGAGGTGCGTGGGCCTGAGGCCTTTGACCTGTTGCAAGCGATGAATACGGGCCATGATGGGTCTATGGGGACTTTGCACTCTAATAGCCCTAGAGAATGCATCAGCCGTTTAGAAAGCATGATCTTGATGGGTGGTTTTGCGCTCCCTGCACGGACCATTCGTGAAATGATCGTGGGCTCTGTTGATGTGATTGTTCAGGCCGCTAGATTGCGTGATGGTTCACGTAAGATTACACGGATTACTGAGGTTGTGGGCATGGAAGGGGATGTGCCGACCTTGCAAGATATTTTTGTGCATGAAATTTTGGGTGAAGACCAAAATGGTAAAATTATTGGCCGTCACCGTTCAACAGGTGTCACAAGACCTAAATTTTATGAGCGTGCCCAATACTTTAATGAAGACCACCGATTGGTTGATGTGCTCTCACGTTCAGAGGTGACTGATGATAGCGGTAATCCGTTAGGAGAAGCCAGTGTTTAGTGATGACATGATCGTATACGCAGTTTTTGGTTTTGGTGTTCTTGCTGCTGGTACAATTATCTTTGTTATTTTGGATGCAATCCTTTCCAGCACTGATAAGGCTGAGAAACGTAAAAACTTGGTTGCTGGCGGGGCTCAAGCCAAGCTTGAATCGCGTGAAGGGATGGCTGAGCAACGGCGCCGCAAACAGGTTCAAGATGCGATAGATGAGTTAGAAGACAAAAAGAAGAAAAAAGCAAAAGTTTCAATGCGTTTGCGTTTGCAAAGGGCTGGGCTTGAAACGATGACATTGCGTACGTTTTATCTTTTATCTTTGATAAGTGCCCTTGTGGTTACGTTTTTGTTGTTTTTGTTTCAAGTTCCAATTTATGTGCTTTTGATTGGTCCTTTGGTCGGCGGCATTGGTTTGCCGCGCTATATTTTAACTGTCATAACGAAAAAACGGCAGAAAACATTTATACGTGAATTTGTTAATGCGATTGATATTATTGTTCGCGGTGTAAAGGCCGGTTTGCCCTTTAATGATTGCTTGCAAATTATTACGACAGAAGTTGGAGAGCCTGTTCGAAGTGAATTCATAAACCTTGTTGAACAACAGCGTGTCGGGGTGCCGGTAGAGCAAGCTTTGCAAAGATTGTATGAACGGGTGCCACTGCAAGAGGTTAACTTCTTTTCCATTGTTGTTGCTATTCAGTTAACAGTTGGTGGCAATATTGCTGAGGCTTTAACCAATCTTTCAAGTGTTTTGAGGGATCGGCATAAACTTAGAGCGAAAGTTCAGGCTGTTAGTATGGAAGCCAAATCATCTGCCGTGATTATTGGCTCTTTGCCGTTGGTGGTTATGGGCGGTGTTTCGTTTACGAGCCCTGATTATATGGAGACTTTATTTACTCACCCGACGGGGCATATGATTATTGGTGTTAGTGCACTTTGGATGCTTGCCGGTGTGCTGGTGATGCGTTGGATGATAAATTTCAAAATTTAAAAGGTGCACAAGTAGAATTTTTTTGCGTTTATTGGGATTAATAAACTGATGTTGTATGATTTGTTAAGCCAGGCTATGGAGCCTCAATTTGTAATTATTGTTTTAACGGCAGTGTCTTGTTTTGCCACGGTTGTGATGCTGGCTGCTCCTTTATTTGAAAATGATAAACTTGATGCGCGCATGAGGTGCGTGGCTGATGAGCGTGAAAAATTAAAAGCTCAGCGTTTGCAAGAGCTGGCCATTGAGCATGAAGGAAGGGGACTTCGTCATTCTTCTCAATCACAAACGGAAAAAATTGTTAAAGTCTTTAATTTGCGCAAAGCTCTTGAAAGTGAGGGGTTGGCCGACAGGATGAAAATGGCGGGCTTGCGTGGTCCTGGGCCTTTGATGACATTTTTAGTTGCGCGGTGTGTTCTTCCCTTTGTTGGAATGGCGCTTGTTTTTTTCTATCTCAACTTTATTGATGATTTTGGCCTTAAAGGCATGATGTGGTTTAGCGCGATTTTGGCGGGAGGATATTTTGGGTTTTATTTGCCCAATATTTATATCACCAATGTTATCCAGAAACGTCAAACTTCCATTAAATTGGCTTTTCCTGATGCGCTTGATTTATTGCTGATTTGTGTGCAGGCAGGTATGTCAATTGAAGCGGCTTTTCGAAAAGTCGCGGCAGAAATTGGTAACCAGTCTGGTGAATTGGCTGAGGAGTTGACGTTAACAACAGCAGAAATGTCTTATTTGCAAAACCGCCGCCAAGCCTATGAAAACTTAGGGTTACGAACTGGCCTGCCGGGTATTCGGGCTGTGGCAACAAGTCTCATTCAGGCAGAAAAATATGGTACCCCTCTTGGCCAAGCCCTTAGGGCTATGGCTGAAGAATTTCGTGATGAACGGATGACAGAGGCTGAGAAAAAAGCAGCTGCTTTACCTCCGAAATTGACCGTGCCTATGATTGTGTTTTTCCTACCCGTATTGTTTGCGGTTATTATGGGGCCAGCAGTTATCAAGGCAATGGAAACTTTTTAAGATATCTTTGCTTTTTTGGCAGCTTAAGATTTTTCATAAAGAAAACAGCAGTTAGACAAAGTTCTTATAAGATCTATTTCGGTATAATGTTGCTTGGCTTTTCATTTATTTTGCTAACTTAACGGGTGTTGCATTAACAGCTGTTTTGTTGCGTGCGCCTTGGCGAGACAAGGGTTGAAAAGCAATTTGAGCATGGTATTCGCAATAGGGGCCACCTTCTGATTTTGATTTGCCGCAAAAATGAAAATCATTTTCTTGCGGGTCACCAATGGGCCATTTGCACTGGTCTTCTTTTAGATCAACCAGATCAACTCTTTCTTCCTCTGGGATCACCAATTCAACATATTGCGAGCGGAATGGTTCTTCCTTGGGGCCATCAGGTGAAGAAAGAGTGCGTAAAGCTGAGTTGCTGTTTGAAAACAAGCCTAAACGTGGGGCTGTATTTGCTCGGCCGGCTTTGTTTTTTCTGGCACGTGTTGATTTTACTCGTGATGTTGTTGCCCGCCCAGATAGGCCTAAACGATGGACTTTACCAATCACTGCATTGCGTGTCACACCGCCAAGTTGACCCGCAATTTGACTGGCGCTTAACCCTTCTGCCCATAATTTTTTTAGTAATTCAACCCGATCATCGGTCCAGGACATGAGTGCCTCCTCATTAAATATCAAAGTGGTTTTTTACGTAATCTCGTACAAGATACTTAAAACTCAGCCGAGTTTGTTTTGTCTTAGACCATGAGCACCGCTCTCATAGCTAAAACAACACCGCCTTGCCTCGCCTTAAATAATTAAAGGGAAGCCTTTGGTTTTAAACTCAAAAAAACTTTAAAACTGGAAATTAAGCCGACTTAAAACTTAAGCCAATGAAACTTAAAGGCCTTAAATAAAGGAGGCCTTGCACTCTCAAAGACTTTAACTTGCTTTAAGTTAACTTTTTGACTCTTTTTGGGATACTAGGTGAGCTGAACGTTCTGGTTACTTATTTAATTATATTCAGCCCGAAAAAGACGCTTAAATCTTGCTGAATTCACTTCACTACTTTTCAAGTGTTTCAGCTGTTTGATGTAGACAAACTACTTGAGAGTGGGGGGGGCTGCAAGGGAGGAAAAATTTTACTTGTCGCTTTTCAACAGTGCACATTTAAACTGTTACGTTTTGGGCACGGCTGTTTGAGAAAACATTGGAAATGGGACGGATTGCTTTATTAAATGTGTAAATCTTTTGTTGGCACAGTTGCTCTGACCAAGATCCTGGTTGTCTTAGTCCTATGCTGACTTATTAAAGGTTGTATGCTGTCATAAGATGTAATTAAGGGAGGAGATATTTTGGTAAAAACTATGAAGACCTTAGGGGCAGGACCTATTCATTATATCTGTTCTGTTGTCTATGAAGGGCTCAGATGTTGAAATGCAAGCGCAAAATAAGGCTCTTTTCCTTTTTTGAAGATTGTTTGTCTATAGATGGCCCTTCATAGACAACCCTTTGGGCGCTCTATCAATCACTTGCCAGTGCGTTATAAAGGCTCGAAAATAAACCATATTTACTTCGCCTTTCTGCCTACTGGAAAGTGATTGATAGAGCGCGGAACACATATAATGAATAGGTCCTGCCCCTAGAGTGTTTGACAGTATATGCCTGAAAACGCTATTATGTTTATTGACTTTGGCTGCCTTAAGGGCAGCTTTTTTTAATTTTTAGACCCCTTGTAATTTTTTCCGGATAAAAACTGATGAGCAAGGCTATTTTACCGACTTACGCGCGGACCGATATTACTTTTGTTGCAGGCGATGGGGTGCACCTGCAAGCCAGTACGGGTGAGCGCTATCTGGATTTTGGTGCCGGTATTGCCGTGAATGCTTTGGGTCATAATCACCCCCATTTGGTAAAGGCTATTCAAGATCAAGCTGCCAGTTTGATGCATGTTTCTAATCTTTATAAAATTGAGGGCCAGGAAGACCTGGCTCAACGGCTTTGTGCAAACACCTTTGCCGATAAAGTGTTTTTTGCCAACTCTGGGGCTGAGGCCAATGAATGCGCTGTTAAGATGGCGCGGCGCTACCAAGCTGATAAAGGGTGCCCTGAACGGTTCAGGATACTTACCTTTTCTGGGGCGTTTCACGGGCGGACCTTGGCGATGATAGCAGCTGGTGGCCAAGCCAAGCATTTAGAGGGGTTTGGGCCCAAGGTTGATGGCTTTGACCAGGTGCCAGTGGGCGACCTTGAGGCTCTTAAAGAGTGCATTGGGCCTGAAACCGCGGGTTTGATGATTGAGCCGATTCAAGGTGAGGGCGGTGTGAACCCAATTGAGCCGGCTTTCTTGCAGGCTTTGAGAGATTTGGCCGACAAAGATGATCTGGTGCTTATTTTTGATGAGGTGCAGACAGGGGTTGGCAGAACGGGTCAGTTTTTTGCTTATGAAGGGCTGGGGGTTGTTCCTGACATTCTAACTTCTGCCAAGGGGCTTGGCGGGGGTTTTCCCATTGGGGCTTGTTTGGCAACTGATAAGGTGGCTGCCCCAATGGTGGCTGGCACGCATGGGTCCACCTTTGGAGGGAACCCTTTGGCCATGGCGGCGGCAAATGCTGTGTTGGATGTTGTTTTAGAGCCTGGGTTTCTTGAGCAGGTACAAGAAAAGGGGCTGGTGTTTAAACAAAAGCTTGCCAGTGTCATTGATGAATTCCCTGATGTGTTTGAGTTGGTGCGCGGGCAAGGTTTGTTGTTGGGCATAAAAATGAAAGTGCCGCCAGCTGAAATGGTGGCGGCTTGTTTTGAGGAAAAATTGCTTGCCGTGCCAGCTGGTGATGACGTTGTTAGGTTGTTGCCACCGTTGATTGCCACCGCTGACGACTTTGACGAGGCTGTTGCCAGCTTAGAGCGGGCAGCACGGGCCGTTGTTGCTAAGCAATAGAGTTACAAATTTTAACGCCAAGGATAAGAGACCAATGGCACTAAGGCATTTTATTGATCTTGATCTTCTAACGCCAGATGAGATCCAGCACATCTTAGACAGTGCTTTAAAGATTAAGGCTCGCTTTATAAAAAAGCGCCATAAAGCCAAGAAGCTTTGTGAGGGGCGCGTTTTGGCGACGATTTTTGAAAAGCCTTCTACGCGCACGCGCGTGTCGTTTGATGTGGGCATGCGGGATTTGGGCGGCTCTTGCATTACCTTAAGCTCGCAGGACTTGCAGCTTGGGCGCGGAGAGTCGATTGCGGATACGGCGCGGGTGATGTCGCGTTATGTTGATGTGATGATGTTGCGCACCAGCGCGCATCAAAACTTGCTTGATTTGGCCGCGTCTGCTGATGTGCCGGTGATTAATGGTCTAACCGATCGTTCCCATCCGTGCCAGATTTTGGCCGACATTATGACGTTTATGGAAAAACGCGGCTCTATAAAGGGTAAAAAGGTTGCCTGGATTGGGGATTGCAATAATGTGGCGCTGTCTTTGGTGCATGCGGCGCATAAATTGGAATTTGAGCTTTTCATCGCTTGCCCAATAGAGTTTGGCCCTAATGAGGATATGTCTGAGGCGATCGCGGTTAACCCTGACCGGGTGCGGGTGATCACTGATTTAAGCCAAGCCTTTGAAGGCGCGCATTTGGTGATGACGGATACGTGGGTGTCTATGGGCGATGAGGATGCAGAAAAGCGTATGGAGGTTTTCTCGCCCTTTCAGGTGACAAGTGAGTTGATGGCTTTGGCGCAAGATGATGCGTTGTTTATGCATTGTTTGCCAGCCTACCGCGGGCGGGAAGTTTCAGCTGAGGTGCTTGAGGGGCCGCAATCTGTGGTGTTTGATGAGGCTGAGAACCGGTTGCATGTTCAAAAGGCGATTATGGCTTGGACGCTGGGTGCGATATAACGGTGGGTGTGCGCTTTTCAGAAGACCGCGCTGAACCGGAAAATTTAATTTAGGATTATAATTATGAGCGATGAGCAAGGGTCTGGTGAGACGCCTTCCCAGGATGTGTCTGTTTTTTTAGATGCAGATGTGAAAGATGATGTGGTTGTCCCTTTCCAGGCTGAAAAGGCGGGCGCGCGGGGGCGTTTGTTGCGCTTAGGCGATACGGTGAATGAGATTTTATCTGCTCATGATTATCCTGATGGGGTTGCTAACTTTCTTGGGGAAGCCATTGCAATGGCGGCCATGGTTGGCTCTTTGCTCAAGTTTGATGGCAAGCTTATTTTGCAAACAAAGACCGATGGGCCCATTTCTATGTTGGTGGTGGATTTTTCCACCCCCTCTTCACTGCGCGCTTATGCCAGCTTTGATAAAGCTAAAGTGAGCGAGCTTGAGGGAGAACCGTATGATTTGCAAACATGGTTGGGCCAAGGGGTTCTGGCTTTAACGATTGACCAGGGGCCTGATATGGAGCGGTACCAGGGGATTGTGGCTTTGGACAAAACGTCCCTTGGCGAGGTGGCTGAGGCGTATTTTGCTCAGTCAGAACAGATCCCTAGTTTGGTGCGCTTGCATGTGGCCAAGCATTTTAGTTCTGAGCAAGATGATGGCACTGGCTGGCATTGGCGCGCTGGGGGGTTGATGGTGCAACATTTGACCGCCAAGGGCGGTTTGGGCGGTGAGCAAGCTGATGTTCATGCTGATGACTTGGAAGACGAGAATTGGAACCGGGCTAAAATTTTGGGCAGCAGTGTTGAGCCCCATGAATTGTTAGACCCGCAATTGGCGCCTGAGCGGTTGTTGTTTCGCCTTTACCATGAAGAAGGGGTGCGGGTGTTTGATCCGTTTGGTCTGGATGCCACCTGTTCTTGTTCTGAGGAGCGGGTTAGGGCGATGTTGGGCAAATTTTCCCCCACTGACAGGCAAGATATGATTGATCAGGGGGGTAAAATTTCAGTTACCTGCGAGTTTTGCACCAAACGCTATGAATTTGATTTAGAAGACTTTATCTAGAGCGCGTTGCTTTTTTATCTCACGGGCGTTTTTTCGCTCAAAAAAGCGAAAAGCCCTCCGATGGGGCGGCGTTAGACGCCGGGCGCTTTAAAAGCGCCATGTCCGTGCTCTGAAAAAGAGCACTCCCTTCTTCGTAAGGCAGCCTAAAGGGCCAAGGCTTGTTGATCGATATAAAAGCAACTTGTTCTGGTGAAATTGGCTGGTTTTCAAGAATGTTTCTTTTTCTTTGTTAAATGCGGTTTCTTGACTGGACAGAGCCTGAAATTGGTTTTATAAAACCGGTCTCTTTTAAGTGATTTTGTCTGTTTGGATTGGTCGCTTTTCTTTATATGCCCAGGTAGCTCAGTTGGTAGAGCAGCGGACTGAAAATCCGCGTGTCGGTGGTTCGATCCCGCCCCTGGGCACCATCGCCCCTCCCCATAGTTGAACATAATCACCCTTAATAAGCTGAATCTATTAGATAAATAATCGTCTCTCTGCTCATAGTGAAACATAGATTTTCGCTGTTTCGCCACACTTTTTGGGTATCACTGTAGGTAACAGCCGATTCGCTCAAAGGTGTTACCCACAATGCAGCTATCTGAGTTCAAAGTCCGCAAAGCTAAACCGAAGGAAAAAGCTTATCGTCTTAGCGATGGGGGTAGCTTATTTCTGCTCATAAAACCCAATGGCTCAAAACTCTGGCAGCTGCGTTATCGGTTTCGGAAAAAAGAAAATATTCTCTCCTTTGGCCCCTATCCGTTGGTCACGATTGCTGAAGCTCGGCAGAAACGTGATCAAGCTAAGAAATTGCTCCTAGAGGGTATTGACCCGGCGGCTAAGAAAAAGCAGGATCGCTTGGAGGCTGAAGTACTTGCCAAGCAAACCTTTGGTTTATTGGCTGATGAATATATCGAGCAAAAGAAAGTCTTAGAAGTAGCGGACTCTACTATTGTCAAGATAACCTGGCTTCTTAAGGACCTGGCCGCAGAGCTCAATGATCGGCCTATACGAGAAATTACTTCAGCAGAATTATTGACCCTTCTAAAAAGGATTGAAAAGAGTGGGCGAAGAGAAACTGCTCGGCGTCTTCGGGGCACAATCGGTGGTGTCTTCAAAATGGCAATCGCTACGTTGCGAGCGGAAAGTGATCCTACTATTCCTCTCCATGGAGCACTGTTACCGCCTAAGGTTACTGGTCGAGCTGCCATCACTGATGAGAAAGAGTTAGGAGAGCTTTTGTGGAATATAGACGATTATGATGGTTGGCTAACAATTAGAGCCGCTTTGCAGTTTCTAATGTTGACCTGCGTACGCCCTGGCGAAGTTCGACTAGCCAAACGCAATGAGTTTGATTTCAATAAAGCGGTTTGGAGTATTCCAGCAGAGCGGATGAAGATGCGGGAACCGCATAATGTGCCGTTGTCCCGGCAAGCAATATCTGTATTAAAAGATATCTGGCCATTATCTGAAGGTGGTGAACTGGTGTTTCCATCTGTACGTTCAAAGGATCGTCCATTATCCGATAATGCTTTTAATGCTGCCCTACGTCGGATGGGCTATAGAAAAGATGAGGTAACAGCTCATGGGTTTAGGGTTACAGCCAGCACTATCTTGAATGATCGTGGTTTTGATTCTGATGTGGTTGAAGCTGTGCTGGCACACCAGGATAAAAATGTAATCCGGAGAACCTATAATCGGGCTACTTACTGGAAGCAACGGGTAATGTTGATGCAGGAATGGGCGGATTTGCTTGATGAATTTAGATCGGTTTAAGAGGGTTAAAAGAATTATATTCTTATCAATCCTTTATGATGATTATTAAAGTGATCGACGGACAATTTATATGATTATGGTTGGAGCTGTGTAAATAGTCCTTTGTATATTAAATATAAGGAATGAGGAGAGACATTCTTTTCTTTTAGACATTCACACATATCTATGATGTAGGATTGAGGAATTATGTAGGAACGAGTATCTCTCAACAAATATTCATTTGCACCAGATTCCCCACTACTGGCGTTGTTGTCAAGTATTGATGTGCGTAAATATTTATCGGAGTTTTCTTTTTTTGAAGCTTCAATAAATCTACAAATCCTGTAGCCTAAATCAAATGCACAAAATTCGTTTGCATATTTGATTAGCAGGTTTTCTTTTGTGCTACGTACATTATCGTTCATTAAGTTTAAGCTACTATAGATTCCTGTAATAGGAGATACTCTGCGTAACCAGTAACACATAAAGGCTGCTTTTTTGATCCTGAGTAGGGGTTTACCAGCATTCTCTTTTTCTTTTAACTCGTTTTTATCTTTCATGTAAGAGGCAAATGCTTCTGTGAGATTATACTCTGAGATTGAAGCTTTTAAGCGAGTTCCAGAAAAACAAACATTTTTATATTGATGTTTTATAAATTGTTCAAAGAACTCAAGGTTCTCAAGTTCGTTAAATAAATCAATATTTTCGCATTCGTATGACATGTTCACTTATAACCCCATTTGTGACAAAACAGAGGACGCCAAGGGCGTCCTCAAACACAGGGTTCAACAACTGACGTAATTTATCTCGCAGATGCTGTGTCCCAGCAGCTATGTTTTGCAAACTCTTTCTCTTCTGAGTTGCGTTGATGTTGAACTAGACGTTCTGGATGGTTATCTTCGTAGGAAAATACTGACTCGCCTGAAAGAATTGATTTCTTGAGTGCTATTTTTCCTATATCTACTTGTTGACCATCAGTTTTATCTTCACTCATGTCAACACTCCTTTCATTAGGGCTTGCCCCTGACCCTAATACTACTAAAACAAAGCATTTACACAATACTATGCTGGGTAAGCCTGTGTATTTAATTGTAAAATTGCCTTACTTTAAATTTTTACTTAAACACCAAATTTATTTTTTATAAATTATAGTTATATTTACTTCTATTATTCTGTCTTAATTTAATTAAGTTGCATATTTTTTACTTGAATTTGTTAGTTTCTCTTATAAATAAAGACCATTCCTAGTGGAATCAATGACTTTCATTAGAGGATACAGGGTTCTAAGTCAAGCTTGATGTTTATGAGTTTTTTGGTTTCATCTCTTAATCCACCGTTGTTTTGTACATACTTTTTGAGCAAGTCTATATGGGCATAATTATTATTCTATTAATCTTAGAGGATAGTTTGTTACAAGTTCAATTAAAGTGTGAGATGCCCTCGATTTACTAGACAACCCCTTGTTTCCAATTCGTAAGGGCAAGGTGTCTACAAATCTAGGGGCATCTCAGTGTATCGGAGTAATAACTTTTACAAATTTTAATTGATTAACTATTATATTCTTTCCCTCGGAGCCACCATTGCTCGCGTTGCAATCTCTATGGTGAGCGATGTGCGTAGGGGGAAATGCAGCCATTTCCCTTGGTGAGCTAGAGCGAAGCAGTTTCCAAATACCGAACATCGTACCTGATATCTCATCACTTTCTGTTTGAGACAATGATCACGTCCACACCGGACAATTCATTACCTCAAAGGAGGAAGACGATGAAAAAGAAACCAATGTATCGGGCCTTTGTTGTTGAAGATATCGACGACGACAATAGTTTTTGGACACTCGTGGGTAGTGCATTTGCTCACGAAGACCAAAAGGGCTTCAATCTCTTGCTTAAAGCGATCCCGCTTGATGGGCGACTGGTGCTACGGCGATATAGTGAGGCGTCACCAAAGCAACCATCCGACACGAAAACCATGAAACTAGATGCAAAACAATAGGTGCGATTAGCTTGAACCGACCTCAAACGAGGTCGGTTTTCTTAGTTTGTTAAATTACTGCCATTCGCAGTAAATGTCGTCGCACTAAATCCGTTACTTACCATCCCATCAATCATCAGCTTTAGATAAATGTTGTGATTGGGTAAATTAATAAAATCCTGCTGGCAGAAAGTTGGTTGAAATTCTTGGGTCAGATAGGTAGCGTCTTTGGCTCCCACCCGAAACGAAATTATCGTTCCGACATTCCCCAAAATAGCTTCCTGCACATCCGGTGTTAATTGAAATAAGTATTGATGTGCTAAGGTGAGAGATACACTATATTTTCTTAATTCAGAGGTCATGTTGGCCATTGAGTGGGTGGTGAAGTTGTGGAATTCATCAAGATATAAGAAAAAAGGCGGACGTTTATTCTCTGGACTATCCTGTCGGGTAAAGGCTGCCAGACCAAGTGTTGTTACCAAAAGTCCTCCCACAATCCCAGCAGCATCCTCACCAATCTGGCCTTTGGCGAGATTGACCAACAGCATCTTCCCCTCATCCATGATTTGACGAAAGTGGAGGTCCTCTTTGGGATCTGTGAGGATCTTGTTGAGATTAGGATCAGCCAGGAACGCACCAACTTTATTTAAAATGGGTCCCGCTCCGTCAGAGCGTTTTTGAAAAGAATAGTTTTCGTATTCCCTTTGCCAGAAGTGTTTCACTTGTGGGTTGGTGAGGCGGTAGGCTATCTGCCGCCTGAATGATTTATCACTGAGCAGTCTTGGTATGTCCGCCAAGGTGCTGCCAGGTTGATCTAGCAAGGCCAACAGCGCATGACGAAGAATATGCTCCATATTCACCCCCCAGGCATCCGGCCATAGTTTTTTCATGACTTCGAGCATACCGGAGGCAGCCAGAGATCTCTTTTCTGCCTTCACATAGCGCAGTGGGTTATAACCATAAGGCTGGGTGTGATCTGGCACATTGAGATAGATGACATCTGACAGCCGGTATTCTGGAACTGTGTAATAGACACGCTCCACTAAATCACCATGCGGATCAATCAGGCATAGCCCTCGATTATGCATTAGGTCTTGTCTGACTATATTTTCGATCAGGGTTGATTTGCCTACACCTGTTTTTCCAATGATATAGAGATGGGATAAACGATCTTTTTGCTTGATGCCAAATGGTACCTGCCGACGTGCGGCATTGGTCCGGCCTAGAAGGGTGATGGGGTCCATGTCCTAATGATGAGAACAATCTATTGGCGTTACCAGTCTGTATTGTGTACTTGATATGGAAAATAGGACCTTCTAGTGCGTAAAATCGCATCCAATATTATGAGTCGTAGGCAACTTACTCAGCTACGAGTCAAGTTCGTCCCTATGGTATGATGAAACCTTTCAAGAAAACTGAGCGGTTGAGCCGCCGAGAGATTGAAGCTTTCACTGAGCTTGGTGAGGTGTTGCGCAGTATCCATAACCGGATCATTGCTGAGAAGGGGGCAGACTATCTGGCTCAAAAACTTTATGAATATGATCAACAAACAGCTCAAAACCATCAAAGCCGGTCCCCATCGAAACCAGTATCTGATCTATTGTCGCAAGAGCACCGACGACAACGAAAATCAAAAAAACAGCCTCGATCATCAGGAAACTGAATGTGTTCGCTTTGCCGAACAGTCGGGCCTGCAAATCGCTTCCGTTTATCTTGAGGGCTTTTGTGCCAATGGCATCATTCGAGAGTCCCATTCTGGTTTCAAAGAAGACGAAAGTCTCACCTTCACTAAGTCCGGTGAGATTAAATATCGGATCGCCCGACCGAAGTTTAATCAGTTGGTGCAGCTTCTTAATGATGGCTGGTTTGCCGGTATTGTCTGCATGTCGTGGGATCGACTTAGCCGGAATAAAACTGATAATGCGATTATCACCAAGCTAATCCGTCAAGGTTTGGATATTCAGTTTGTCACTGCGACCTATGACAATTCCAGCGCTGGGGCATTGCATATGGACATAGATGGCATGTTTGCCCAGCATCACTCCCGGGTAACCAAAGAAAAAGTTACCAATGCTATGCATAAGCTTCGGGATGAGGGGATTGTTGTCTATATGGCCCCGCTTGGCTATCTCAACACGGGCAAAAAATATAAAGATGTCCGTAGCACAGAACATAAACCGTTTGATCCGGTGAGAGCTCCTATTATCAAGGAAATCTTTGAGAAATATGCTACTGGCACTTGGTCCATGCCTGACCTGTCAATCTGGGCTAATCAACAGGGTTTGACTAATATTGCTCGCCGTAGACCTCGGACAAAAGCAGAAATGCTTGCAGAAGATGAGGTGATGATTAAAGCGGTGGAGAAACCCATCACAACCAATAACATCTATTACATCCTTCGTAATCCTTTCTACACCGGCTTGATGCAAAACAGTCAGGGGCAGTGGATAGAAAGTTTAAGCCATAAACCCCTAATCGATCCTAAGTTGTTTGCTTGCGTGCAAAAGATCAAAGAACGGAAGCAAGTTAGTGTTCGCTATAAGAACCCAATTGGTCATGCCTTGCGTGGATTTGTCCGTTGCAGTCAATGTGGGCGGGTCTATACGCCCTATGCCAAAAAAGGTATTCAGTATTTTGGGGCACGTTGTGTAGCTCATTGTGAGAACACCAAAAAGAGCTGCAACCTCACCTATATTGAGACCGAACTTGGCAGCCGCCTACCAGAGCTGTTTCTCAGCCCAGAAAATATACAGGAACTCAATGCAAATTCTGAGATTAGTCAGGCCAATCTTGAAGCCAAACTGGATCGTGAGCGAGAGCAGGGGGAGCGCAGACAACGCAAGCTAAATGAAGATCTCACTTATCTGCGCACTAACCGTCTGGATTTGCTGAAATCAGGTGTTTATACCCCGGATGGTTATATGGCTGAAGAAAAAAGGCTGTTAAATGAAATAGCCAAACTGCAAGAACAAGAACCTATTTCTGTGGTGGTATTGCATGAAGTTCTTCGTGAGGCCACAAAGCTTTCCGAACTACTAAAACACCTTGTGGTTTACTATCTGGAAGCTGAGTCAGCGAAAAAAGAACAGGTTATGCGCACGCTGTTTTCCGAACTGTTGATGGATGAAAAAAGCTTTGATTACAGCCTTAGAAATGAGTTTACCGCCTTGAAGCGGGATAATTTTGGATTTGGTGCACCCAACCTGTGGCTTTCCGAACTGGTTAGCAACAGGGAGCAGATCAAACAAGGATTGGTTCGTTTAGAAAATATGCGTTTCTAAAACAAAGTGTGAGAAATAAAATTTTTCTAAAGTTTGCTATTCCACCATATTATCAATATCTGTCGACTCATCAGAAATATCCCATGGCCATTGGTTATTTTGCTTGAGGCGTAAATATTCGCGGTGACACTCGTTTAAGAATTGCTCTAGTTGTTCGTCTCTATCCATACGTGTCAGTCTACCGGCTGGAATTCACTGCACTAGACGGCACAACGTGCTGCTAAGCGAACAACGTATGAGCTAATGGATAACGACGTGAGGAAGGGTTCTACCCTTCCTACAGAAGCGGGAGAGGTCAAACCTTCATCCCGTGGTTATTTGTCTGTACCTAGGTTAGATGGCGCGCATGTTCGGGAAATGGAACATCGTACCCGCTAGAGACTATAATCCTGAAGTCATACCATGGTGTTCGTTAGTCGCCCAAATGTACATCGTATGAAAACCAACTATGCCCTGGAGCTTAAAGTCGCCCGCCGTCGCTCTGGACTATCGCAACAAGAAGTAGCCCATCTTATAGATGTGAGCCGGGTTAGGATATCAAAACTCGAATGTGGCATTGCCGTACCCACACCCGATGAATTGACAACTTTTTCCCTGATCTATTCAAGCAGCTTTTTAACAGTCGGTGGAGCTGTGATGCCGGTATTGACTCGGACACTCAGAGAGAGGTTTGAGACTCTACCTAACCGCAATAATTATGTCGATGGTATATCACGCAAAGCCACCACGCTAAAGACATTGTCAAAACGATTAGCCGCTCCTTCACAGTCGATCTATGAAAGTTGAGTATCGCAATGTGTTAGCTTTATCAGCGGCCAGTACCAAGCTTGGGCATATCTTTCTTATTGATGGGACACCAGTTGATTGGGGTGTCTCAAAAGAGTCGAGTAATTCGCCAAAGCAAGCGTACAAATACACCAAGAAAAAAATTGCCTATTATCAACCTGACCTTTTGATTACAGAACTGGTGACTGATAAGAGCAAGAAAGGCCAATATTCTCGCTCGCTTATTAATATGATTGCGAAAGCAGCTCAAGATGCAGACATGCAATGGTCTTTGGTAACCAGAGAGCAAAAGTACGAGAATAAGTTTCAGGAAGCTAAGGCATTGGCAAAGCGTTTCCCTGAGTTGCAGTCCTCACTACCGCCTCCGCGTCATTGGTGGCAGACGGAAGACCCCCGTATGATTATTTTCGAGGCGTTGGCGATGGGGGTGTCTGTGTTGGATGAGAAAGAAGTAGGTAATGAATTTCTATAATGTAAGAGCCACTGGAAATCTGCATGATTTGTAATACTCCTTATACATGAGCAGTTAATCATACTAGATCACAATTTTGATTGTGTTATTTTCATCATATTTCAGTGAAACTTTTTTCACGTAGGCTTAATTGATTATAGTTTGAATACTTAACTAGCGCTATTAATGACTACTACTTTTCATGCATTATATAAAAATGCTAATCTGAGGTTCGAATCGTGTATTCTTGACACGAAATTAAGGAAACCGTAGAAAAATTTTGGCATTATCATTAAATCTAGAACCTTTGTGCAAAACTATGGAGATTTTATTCAATGGCTCGGAGCGACTTGCTTATAACATTAGTCAAGGCTGCTTTGGGCGGGGACCAAAGAACCGTTGTTAGCACTGTTGAAGCATTAACAGCTGAAGAACGGGCAAAGCGTCACCATGGTGTAGCAAGCCGCTTAGAAGAAGCTCTGCAGTTTTCCTCTGATTCTCAGATTCATGATATCACTAGAAAACAAAGAGAAATAAATTCAAGCGGTCGGTCTTTTATATTAGAGTACAATCCCGATACTGAGCTTAGCAATCTGATTCTACCTGAGAATATACGACTGGAATTTGATGACTTTATTGAAGAACAACGTCGTTCAGATATTCTAAGAGCCCATGGTATGGAGCCGAGAAGTCGTATTCTTTTAGCTGGCCCTCCAGGAAATGGAAAAACATCGCTTGCTGAGGCATTAGCACATGAGCTTGCTCTGCCATTGTTAATGATTCGTTATGATCAGCTAATCGGTAGCTATCTTGGCGAGAGCGCTGCTCAGTTAAGGGAAGTATTTGAGTATGCTCGTACTCAGAGGTGTATCTTGTTTTTTGACGAATTTGATGCAGTAAGTAAAAATCGTGGTGATCAAAATGAAACTGGTGAAATACGTCGTCTTGTAAATTCATTGTTAATCCAGGTTGATCAACTTCCAAGTTATACCATCGTTGTTGCTGCAACAAATTTTCCTGAATTGTTGGATAAGGCAATTTGGCGTAGATTTCAGCTAAGAGGGTACCTCCCGGCTCCCAAGACTAAGGAAGTTAAAAAACTTCTCGAAACGTTTTTCTCTGGCTATCCTGGTATCTACCATCAAACACTCACCGCTCTTGCAAAGAAACTAAAAGGCGCAAGTTTGGCGGAAATAGAAGATTTTTCACAAAATGTCATAAGACGACACATTCTCTCTCTCGAAACTAAAAGTATGAAAGAATGCATCAACGAATCATATGATCGTTGGAAACACAGATATATTCTAGGTAAAAAAGAGAGTCTCGATCATGCCGACTCCGGATCGCCCCCTAATAAAACTGCCAATCAAGGATATAAGTCGCCGGACCAAAGGAAGTCGTCGCGTTCCACCTCGTCCTAAAACACCGTCACGAGCAAGGCAACGTCAAAGACTGAATGTTGGGTTTAGTAAGATCCTCCGATCACTTAGAGATATAGAACGAGGAGTTGATATTAGTGTTGATCCTTCCAGGATTATCCCTGGCAGGGCACTTGTGTTTGAGATATCCGGTAGTATTAACAAATTCTACCAAAAGGCAGAACAAATTCCTGATGTTGAATTTTTATTTGATGAAGACGTAATGTTTGATCAGGATGAAGACTTCTTTTTTGATGATGAAAAGAGGAAGCAAAAAAAAATTGGTGGCACATTGTACGCTATTATGCCAAGTGATTCTTCATTAAAGCGACTAGTTAAGCTATTTGACAAATGGTCTAAAGGTGACGATCTTAACACTCATAAGGCCTATAGAGACCTCTTTCAACAACTTAAAGTTATACGACCATGGGGACCTCAAGACCGACTTCCAGATGGAACACGCGAAAACTGGAAGGAATTGTTGTTAGAAGCACCTGAGCAATCTATTCGTTTTGAGGCCGAATTGATCTTTCGAAGTTCTCCTTCTGACCGAGCGCATAGCGAACGAAGTCTTATTGAGACCGTAAAGAGCGTTGGAGGAAAAATTGTAAGCTCTGTTGTTATTGAAGAGATCAACTATCACAGTTTTCTAATCGAAGCCCCTGCTAGTAGTATCGAAGCAATACTCATCAATGACCATATTGGCCTTGCTGCGGCAGACGAGATTTTTATGATGCGCCCTGAACCAAGCGTTATGTTTCCTAATGATAATGAGGGTGAGGAACATAGCGCTCAGGAATCGGAAATAGTTAATGCTCATGCTCTTAAAGCTCCTGTTGCAGCCATTTTAGATGGTGTTCCAATGCAAGCACACGACCTTTTAAAAAATCATGTATTAGTTGAAGATCCATGGAATCTAGAAGAAGAGGTCATTGTTGCAGCTCGTCAACATGGAACTGGTATGTCCTCCCTAATTATCCATGGAGATCTTCATGCTGATGGTGAACCAATAAATCGTTCTATTGTTGTTCAATGCCTTATGACAGCAGAACAGGATTTTAATGGTAATTGGAATGAGGTATTTCCACGAGATCGGTTACCTGCAGATTTGTTATATGAGGCAGTCCATCGAATAAAATCTGGTTATGCGGGCTCTGGTCCCACTTACCCAGATATAGTGGTTGTCAATCACTCTTTGGGGGATTATAGCCGTCCCTATGTAAATATCATAAGCCCTTGGGCAAAGCTCCTCGACTGGTTATCGTACGAATACAGATTACTTTTCATTGTTAGTGCAGGGAACATAAAAGAACCTGTAAAGATTGAAGCTTATTCGTCATTAAGTGAATTTGAGGACGCCGATCCACAAGAGCGTTCTGAGAACATTACGAACGCATTGGTTCGTGATAGAAATTTTCGAACAATACTCTCTCCTGCAGAAGGGATTAATGTCTTGACCGTGGGTGCGTCTCACTCTGACGAATTTTCCGATCCGCCTTTTACATCGACGGTTATTGATCCCTTTTTGGAGAAAAATACATCAAACCTATCTTCGGCCCTAGGAAATGGACATTTAAAATCTATAAAACCAGAAATCAGTGTTCCAGGTGGCCGTGAGTTAGTAAAAGCACATTTTGATGAGAATAAAAAATGTTTAGTATATCCGGTAACAAATGCTGGAGCTTATTGTGGTCAAAAGATGGCCCGGCCACTTTCTGATGGTAGCTCACTATGGAATAAATGCGGTACGAGCAATGCAGCAGCCTTGACAACACGCGCGGCGATACAGCTTTACGATACCTTGGAAGATCTGGGAGACGGAGACATTTATAAAGTGGTGGATCACGGTTATGAAGCATTACTATTAAAAGCACTTTTGGTGCACGGAGCCAGATGGCCTACTCATTACAGAGATAGGGAGGAGAAGCTAAAGTCTGAGCATGGTATTCAGTGGAATACTGCTCGATCGATACTCCCTAAAATGACAGGCTATGGTATTCCTAATTTTGAACGTGTTAAGCAATGTACAAAAAATCGTGCCACAGTTTTTTCATTTGGCACACTCACTAAAGATCAAGAAGCGATTATTCAGTTGCCGCTTCCAGAGTCATTAAAATCCGTAACTGATATCCGTAATCTTTGGATGACCCTTGCGTGGTTTAGCCCAATCAATATGAGACACAAGAGTTATAGGAGAGCTAAACTATCGATCTTGCCGTTAAAAAATGAGACCATAGAAGAATCTTTGGGAGTTGATCGTAGTGCTGTACATCAACCCCATCACTACGAAGTAAATCGTGGCACTGTAAAACATGATGTTTATTCAGGAGAGAAAGCTACCCCGTTTATCAATGGTGGTAATGTCAATTTTCGTGTAGCTTGTCCAATTCCGACAGAACAGAGTCTTGATGATCCAGTACCTTTTAGTGTTGTGGTGACAGTAGAAGTCAGTGAGCAGAGTCAGATTCCCGTTTATGATGAAATTCAAGAACGGATATCAGAGATGATTCGTGAACAAGAACTCGTTAGATCCTAAAAAATTAGATTATTTTTTTTCTAGTTTAAAAGTTGGAAGTTAAAATTATGTGCAAACAATATTCAGCTTCAAATTCGGAATTCCCCAATGTTTGCGATATGCCTTAGATGCTATCAGTGCATCATAGGCTTTGCGTTTCTTTGCAGTGCTTGAGAGGTTGTTTGTTGATCTCCAAGCTGGAGACGTTCGTTCACACTCTAACGCCCAAAAACGATATAGTTTCTCTCCTTTAATTATATATTCAATGCCATAGAGGGCATCAGGAATAAGCCATATTTTTTGATGCTTTCGAGCATGAGTATAGTTGGTTGAGTGAATTAGATCCCTAGGGATAGCTAGAGGGTTGGCAGCTGCTTGTGTTGCTTCAGGAGCCCGGGCCAGTATCTCATCAACCGGTACAAAGCGCTCATTGTCTTGAACAATGGTTTCACATTCAATCTTGAGCAAGGTCTCTATGATCATCATGGTATGAGGGAGTTGCGGGCTATAGGAACGTTTTGATTGGCGAGAGAAGGTGACGGCTCTCTGTGGGAGGGCCTGCTGGGAAATGAGCCAATCAATACCAGCAGATGAAATTTCATAGAGCATGGGAGAGCTGCGCATATCAAATGCCCCGGCATGGGTGCCTGGTCGATTGATTAAGCCGGTTTCGTGATAGAGATCACCCAGTCGTTCAATAAAACGTTTGGTCGAGCGTGGTTTTAAGAGGGCTTGTAAGTGGGTTTGCCGAAGATAGCGGTAACGATAGAGCCAGCGTAGTATATCAAGGTCGCGCTTCCCGAGCAGTATACGTTTGCCGGTAGGGGTGCGTTTGAAGCGACAACGGCGATTCATTGCGTCTCGTTGCTTGGTGGCAAGTGATTTGGTCATTTAAGCAACCAAGCAGAATTCGTAGCTCATGTCACCGTGCGGTATAAGGAGGTATGTGCTTGTGTATGACTTTAAGTGGTTGCCTGGTCAGGTAAAATATTTTTCAGTTTGCGCTTTTCTCACCACTTCATCGGCGCACCATCGTCTTCACCATCTGGTGGTTGTTCAGGTTTAACTATTTCATCCGCAGGTTCAGGCTTGGATGCATCATCAAACAATTCCGTGTAGTGAACCGCATAGCGCTCTCGCATCTGCTCTCGCACCTGATTGCGTTCAGTATCAGACATTCGCTCTCTTGCTTCCATCTGACCCGGTTCAATCGCCAGTGAAACTGCCCGCTCATGCTGTCCCTTGATAAAGGCGGCAAAGGACAAGCGCTGTTGTCTTTCAATAAAACCGGCGTCAGAGCGTAGATCTGGTGCTAAGGTTCTGGCGTCTTTGGCTGAAACCCCGCCGGCAAATTTAATTGCCGTATTGGCAGCTATTGCTTCATAAAGCTTGGTATCTAGCTGGCCGAGGAATTGATGGGCCAGGATCATGCCCACATTATATTTACGGGAAGTTGAAAGTATAAGGCCGATATTACGGTCAAAATAGTCACTGGCTTCATCGATATAAACGTAGGTGGGCAGGCGTTTCGCTGAGTCAAGCACCGCTCGTTCCTGAGCGGCTTGGGCAATCATGGCAATAAAAAAACGGCCAAAAATCTCAGTACCGCTTTCCTTGAGGAGGTCTTTGGCGGTGTTGACCAAAATGACCTTGCCTGCATTCATTTCAGAAAACAGATCAAGCTTGCTTTTGGGGTGCGAGAACATCCGCTCAAAGGTTTGATTCTCTAAAATGCCATAGAGACGGCGCAATACCTGACGTTTGGTGGCGGCAAACTCTTTGCCATTAAATTCAGTTTCAAAGAAGGCTTTGGCTGACCCTTGCAGGTTTGCCATATAGGGTTGGTAACGCTTATAGCCACCTACTTCCAGCAACTCTCTGAGCGTGTGAATGGTTGCCCCGTCTATGTGCAACAGGAGGCGAGTGATATAACGAAAGATAACGGTTTGCTTTTGCGTCATCCCGGCATCGAGGAGTGATCCAAGGACAAAGTCATAGAGCTCTAGTATAGAGTTGGTTAGCCGCTCTCTATCAAGAGGTGAATACTGTTCTAGTCTATCCAACCCGGTATCAAATAGATTCAGGGCTACCGGCCATTCAATATCGGTTGGATCAATCAGCACCAGACGGCCCTCAAGTGCGCCACCGGGGGCAAAAACCTCCAATCCGGCAATGGTATTAATAAGATCAGATTGGCTATCAATCACAATGATGGAGGCGTCTCCACCGGCTACAGTCTCCAGGTCATGCAAAATGAGGTGCTGCAAGGTTTGGGTTTTGCCGTGACCGGAACCAGCCACGATGTGCATATGCTCAAAGCGAGTTTGCTGGGGCAGGGCGATATCAACCTCAAAGTTTGGAATATCTAAAAGAGGGCTGCCCTCTAAGTATGCATTGAGAATATCACTGTCCGACATGCTTGTTTGACGGCTTGGTAGCTTTGGTGTTCGCACCCGGCTTGAGTTCCCGGTAACGCCGCCGGTGGCAACATGGAGGTTATAGTCAAGGCGATCACGTAGACGAGGCATTAAGCCTAATTCATCCCAGTCAGGAGCAAACGGGACGTGCAGCCAATGTTCAACCAGGGCGGGAGTGTTTTGCAGCAGATCCTGCAGGTTGGCTGAGAAGTGGATGGCCTTATCAAGTTTTTCTGATTTCTGGCGAAGTTGCGGGTGCTGCTCTAGGAGTGGGGTAATTAAGGTTGTTAAAAAGGCCACTGATTGAGCCTCAATCTCACTGAGATGACCAACAATCCCATCGACACGCCGTAAATGATCTTCTAACTGCCAAAGCTCAGAGCGGGTGTAGTCTTCCAGGGTGGATGCAGTGGGGAGGGCGAACCAGCCTTCATAATAGATGAGGTCGGCCATGATGTTGGTTAGGTGGGAAATGAAAGATTGGTTGTCTATGCTGAGCTGTTCGCAGGTTATTACGGCAATGCGCTTTGCCAGGCCATCCTGTCCATCTATATCAGCAAGACCGTGAGCGACAAGTTTGTGTTCAATGGTGGTAATCAGATCTGCGGCTGCTTTAAGATCACGATTTAGACCAATACCGGCAAAACGCTTACGAACCTGACGTGACAGACGGCCAGGAATGTCCCAGCCTTCATATATGGGCCTGAAGCTCATATTAGGCGGTAGCTTTCAGAACCGCTTGTTTGGCTTCTTCCTTATTCAATGGTTCAATCGGTACAATCTCCCGATCACTCCAATGCTTAGCACTTTCAAGAATTTGGCGTAGATGCGCACAGATATTTTGCAGATAGGCTTCTTTTTGAATCAGTTCAACAATGCTATCGCAGCGAAACTTGCGGCCATTTTCTAATAGCTCACTGACAATGATTTGTTCACGGAGGGTTTTAAAATAGACCCCGGTCATAATGAGGGTAACAAAGACTCCCGTCGTTAGTGATGTGGTGAAATTGTTCGCTGACCATAGGATGAAAAAGGCAATGAGCCCCAGTAATAGAGCTGGTCGAAAGCTTTGTTTGAGATCATCTATTGGGTCTGAAGCCACTAAGACTGATTTGGTGAAATTGTATTTTTGCAGTATGGCTTGTTCTTCGGCATCCAGCTCTAACGTGGCGTGCAAAGAAAAGGTCACGCCATTGCCAATGCGCAATGGTATTAAAGAGAATAGTGACGCATCGCTTTGGTCTCGGTCTAAGAGTAGATTCATGTTTCCTCCCACTCACAAAGAAGACATTTCTTCTTTGTGATTCGCATTGCAACCTAAGAGTGAAAGGTACAGCTATAAGTAGTTATGAGCAATGTTGGGCAGCATTATCTTGGGGATATACTTGGGGATACCGTATCCCCAAGTATATCCCCCTAGAAAAAAGATAAAGTTTGAAAAACAAAAAGAGGATCGACCCAAAGGCCAATCCTCTTTGCTCTCACAAGAGGAGAGTCAGTCTTGCTGATAGCGGGCGTCAATCCGGTGTTGCAGCCACTCCTCTATTTCCTCCTCAACCCAGCCTACCCGGTTGGCGCCTAGTTGTACCCGCTTGGGGAATTGACCGGCGGCTTCCAGGCGGGCAATGTGCTGTGGAGAATACAGAACTAACTCCTTCACCTGACGTTTGCTCAACATTTTCTTCATCACGAAACTCCTCGTATTGAGGAGCATCGCGATGCCCCGGGGTTGTTGCCCTAGGGTGTATAAAGGCTAACTGATTTGCTGCAGCGAAGGAAGGTCGATGATAAAAATAAAGAAAAACAAGTGTTTTGCCTGTGAAACATTGATCAGATATTTTCCAGAAATGACTGCTTTAATCTGTGTGCTGAGTGAATGGTGGTCTTTATTTATAAACAACTCCATCAGACCCCTCCCAACCTTGTTCGGTTTTTCTAAACTTTAGTTTGCCGGTTCCTGTTATGGTGTGGGGGTCCCAATTTTTATTGCCTAGATTTTTAATAGTGTATTGCATGAATGATCTTAATTTCGACCTTAAGTTCATCGATGAGTTCATGCTATTTATACCGCGCCATATTTTTTGGACCTCATCAACGCGGTGATATTCTTTTGGTCCGAAGCCAGCTGGTACCTCAATGACGACAGAGAAATGCATTTCATAGGTTTTTATGCCGTTGGTCTCTCCGTTCACCCCATTGGTTTTGCGGAATTTGGTGATGACGGTGGGGATTTTGAGTATGTCTTTTATTTTATTGGTTAGAAGCAACCGCCCATGACGTTCCAGCGGATTACACGATAATAGACAGAATGAATCTGCCGGGCGTTCTTTGTCACGCTGAGCTGCGTCATTATTTGCGAGCGCCGTCAGTTCTTCAAATTTCTTCATTATTTCTTTTTGCCGGGCTTCTTCAGCCATTTTTATTTCCAGCTGTTTGCGCTGTATGGCTTCGCGTCGTTCTCGCTCGGCAATCGCTTTTTCTAAGCGACGTTGTTTTTTTCTGGCCGCATTCTGTTTTTTGATGACTGCGTTAAGGACTTTCACTCTTTGGTTGTTTGCTTTGATGTATGAGTGATTGGACCATTTGCTCCAAAGTTCACCTTCGTACTCATAGCCTTTCTGTCTCCCGATAAACCCTCCCCTGGATGTTCTGGCCCAACCTAGTTGTTGACCATTTTGAAAAATAATGACTTCTTTTTCTCGCTTCCATGGGTTGCCGAACCTGGTATATCTTGAGCAGAACGGATTTCTTATTTTTCTGTCGCGGTAGACAATTGTTTGAGACTTTAGGAATTTGCTACCGAGACCAACAACTTTCCAAAATATGGGAGGGAATTTGAGATCTAATCCATCAGAGATTTTGACGATGGTTTGGATTTTATTGCGCTTGCAGCCGGTTAGTTTAAAACTCACCGCTTCTAACGGTACGTTGTATTTGAAATTGCCTTTAACGATTTTGGCGCCGGATTGTGGCGTTACCTGGTATTCCCAATAGGGTTCCCCGTCAGCGAAGTAGGTGACCTTTCCATACCCCTCAGCAAAGCCATCAACACACTTGCCATCCCATTCAAACTCGCGAGGACCAGGCTTGGAGCTGTCATACTCCGTCCATAATTTGCAACCGTTTTTGCGATCTTCCAGAAAGCTTGGAGAGGCATAAATACCTGATGGCTGGAGGAAGTAGGTTGCAGTTGCGATTGCAAATATACTTATAAATCTGTGCATTTATGTACCTCCTGGACCTAGAGACAAGTTACTGTTGGGTCATATTCTTCGTCACAGATAGATAGGCGAGCAGTGCCCCAATCGCACTTAGAGCCAAGGGGATGCTGGTAAAGACATTGACCCCAAACACAGAGACCATACCAATTGCACTTGCTGCCATTAGCAGTGCTGCCAGGATGCCGTTGGCCCTCGTTAATGCTCCACCAGCAATCGAAGCGATTGGGATGGCCAGACTTATGAATTGCAACAACTCACCGGAGCTGTTACCAGCAGCTGATGCCAAGGCTCCCACTCCAGCTCCAAATGTACCAATGACGATCCCAAGCAGGCCACCAATTATCCCACAAATCATTGCCCCTGTTTTCATGCTCTACTTCTCCTTCATTCCGATACCCTCACCCATTAATATCAATGCACGGGCAATTATACTTATATAAAATCATATATATTAGATTTATACTTTATTAAAACTTCCAGATATCAAGTGAACACTATTGGTAATTCTGTTCACTTCATGAGAAAATACTTTTAATGAGCTATTTATTCTTGTGGTTAATGTTTAAATGCGATATGAAATATGAGGTCAGGAATCTAACAAGTCTGAGAAATAACGGTTTTCCTAACAGTGAACAGAATTACCAATAGTGTTCACAGCGCAGGCATTTTTATGCGTGCGCATGATCTCAACAAACAGTATGAGAAGTAAAGGAAAACCAATGTCCCAGTATGCCTTTTCCGGCATGAGCCTCTACGCGCGCTCTGGTGTGCGCAAATATATCAATCGCTATGAGCGTGAACGTTTTTTGCAGGTGGCGCATTGTAGTGATGCCAGCATTAAAACCTTTTGTATGCTTCTTACCTATACCGGTTGTCGGCTTTCTGAAGCGTTAGAGCTTTCAGCGTCTGCGATACAGCTTGAGGCGAATGTCATTTCTTTACGGTGTCTGAAAAAACGCGACCAGCACGTTATTCGAGAAGTTCCGGTGCCAGGTGTCCTTATCGAGGCGCTTGATGAGGTGCATCAGATTCATGACTTGCAATTAAATCAACATGGCGCTGGAGCGGTCAGGCTCTGGCCATGGGGTCGTACCTGGGGGTGGATATGTGTGAAACAGGTGATGGAAGAAGCCCGTATTTCTGGCTTGCAGGCTTCACCTAAGGGATTGCGCCATGGTTTTGGCGTGCATGCGGTGCAGTCCGGTATTCCGCTTAGTCTGGTGCAAAAGTGGCTAGGTCATGCAGAGATGTCAACCACGGCCATTTATGCTGATGTGGTGGGGCCAGAGGAGAGGATTATGGCCGGGCGGATGTGGTGAGAGGAGTGCTTAAGGTATGTGTGTGAGTGGCATTCGCTAGCCCGTCCCCGCCTTGGTCTTTTAACGAAGGAGAGCATTTTACAACAGAAGTTTCAGGAGAGATTTGAAAAATTTTGAAGCTAATTTTTTGAAAAAGTGCAGCGATCGAGTCATTATTAACTATTGAGGCAGGTGCCAACGTTAGAAATTGCTGTTGTGTATACTTTGCATCGTGCTGTCACATTTCGTGTTGCGTGATACTTGGAAGGAGTTTTTGAATGACTACAAATACCAAAAAAGTAACAGTTTCTGATATGACCGGAGCCGGAATTCAAAAAGCCATCGACGATATCAGCAGGACCGGAGGTATAGTTAATCTTTTGCCCGGCAAATACACCTTGAGCGAGCCGCTTAGAATTTACTCAAATGGTATTCGCTTAATAGGCCAGGGAAAAACTGCCACATTTCTAAAGACCGATATGGCAAATCTGCAGGGCATACTTGTGCATGAACCCGGTACCACCCTCCGGAATATTGAAATTTCACATCTATCAATTCAACCACCAGTAAATTACTGCCGCCCAAAAAAGCCAGGTGAGATTCCTGACCCGGAAGGACGCGACAAGACTTGCAAATGTGACAAGGAAAATCCAATGGCCAACGATATTTTCGACACAACAGCAATTGGCGTAGAGTTAAAAGACACAACTTATGCTGTTTTGCGAGACTTGCAGGTTCATGATTTTATGAAAGGTGTTAGATTAGTGGATGCGACAAATACATCCCTAACAAATGTAGTTTGCAGCAATACCTTTAATGTTACGGAGGAACTAATAGATTCTGACTGGCGTTTCATAGGTTTTGAGCTTTATGCGACAGCGTGGGACAAGGGATGTAAGTCCACAAAGTTTTTCAAGTGCGATGTACCAAGAGAAGTGATTGGTCGGAAGAACCGCGAACGAGATGTCCAGAGCAAATCAATTGGCTTTCATATTTATGGTGAAGCTACCAACGATATAGAGCTTTCATACATCGAAACGTCTGGTTGTGATATTGCAGTTGCACTGTCGATGGGAGACACAGAAGCACCGGGTCATTCGGCTTCCTATGATATCAAAATTGATTCTGGACGGTTCGATCGATTTTCTTCGCAAGGCGTTCATATACATGGAGGAGGTGATGGAACGACAGTTAGTATTACTGATTGCTGGTTTAGTCCGGCAAGCGGATTGACAAATTTACCCGCCAAAGAATTATCGGCATGTGTTTATGTTTATAACAGCCAAGGAATTTCTATCCGTGATTGCACTTTCCAAACGATTGGGAACAATTTCCCCTTTTCAAAGGGTGTGAGAATTGAGCATAGTCATGCAATAGATGTCGTGCATTCCAATTTCTGGAGTCAAAATGTAGGAATCGAATGCTATGATTGTAGGCTATCGAATTTTGAAAGTAACAACTTTCAATCACACTCTGGATTTGAGCGTACCGTGGACGTTAGCTTGAGGTCTTGCAGTTTCATTAAGGTGGCTGGTGGGAGAATGGTCGGTAATTGCCTCACTGGAGTAAGAGTAGACCGGCCTCATACGCCCCAACCATCAAAAAAAATATTTGTTAAGGAAGAAGATATCCTCTTTGCCATTTCTGGAACCCCCATTGAAGGGATGGTTGACGGAAAAGAGCTAGACGATAGCGATAATACAGTTGTTTAAGGATTCAGATTTCAAATGTATCCAAGTAAAATGAATTCAGTTTTTGAAACTTGTAGCCACTACATAAATAAAGCTTGACTGGAACTTGCAATTGAGGGGGCGTTTTAGAGGAGTTCACTTGAGTTGCTCCTGACTGAATTTTTTCGATATACTATAGATACATGTATTTGCTGCTGTCTTAATTTATCACGCAATATATTGCTCAAACTGGCATGCATTGCTCTTAATTCAAAGAGTAAAGTAAGTCCGCTCCATTCTAAATTTCAGATGTCTACCTTAACTTCTAAACTTAGGCATCTTATCGTACTTTCAATCGTTGTGTGTATGAAAAAGTTGAACTGCTTTAATTTTCAGTTATTAGGTAAACAAGTGTTGCATTAGGTCTCCTAGGGAGTGATGACTTTTCCATAGTGAGAAAATACCTCAATAAATTTATGCTGTTCGTTACCCATATAGACAAAGACATTACCGTTTGTTGGTGAGTTAAATTCTCCAGCAGGGTTTGAAAATCGTATTCTTCTCTTGGTTATACAAACAACATAGTCCCAAACTTTCTGAAACCACTGGTTGCTGACCGATGCATTTAGAAGCAATATGCACGCCGTAATATTGTTGCTCTTATATTCAGAAATGGCTTTGTTTAAAAAGAGGCTCTGGTTTGATGTGTTGTGGTTTTTGCCATAGGGCGGATTACAAAAGACGTTTCCAAACCAGGGTCTATTAAGTCCATCCTCTTCTTTTATGTAAAAGGTGTCAGCTTGTACAATTATGTTGGCTTTCGGGCATGAGGCAGGGTCAAGATTGATGGTGCCAAGCACAGTGCGCGACGCATCAATATATGTCTGTGGAGTGTACCATTCATCGGCCTCTGATGAGGTTAAAACACGGGTCTTATCGTAACGGTTTTTGTTACGATAGTGCCTCTGTTTACAAGCATTAGAACAGTATAGTCGGCGTCCATTTTTATTGAATTTAGTTTTGCAAATGTGTGCCTTGCAATACAATTTCATCGTAGATTATTTCCTGTTAGATAGCTGGGGGCATCAGGCTTCTTAGATTTTCAGATAATGATCTCTTTTGGATCGTAATTCCATTTACCCCATGAGCGTTTTCCATTTTGGTCATTTTTATAAAATTCAATATGAACTGTTTCACTGGAACTATTCACTTGTGACTTGTTTTAAAATTGGCATTAGCCAAAATACTAGATTATTAATAGTGGTAAGGTTTTAACAATCAGAGGTAGCGTAGTTGAATATACCAGCACAACCTATGGTAGGTATTTGTGACTCGAACCACCGGTATGGTTGAAAATACGGGTAATATCATGGGTAATAAAATTAGTGTTTAACATTATGTATTAGATATCAATATGTTAAATCTATAAATAGATTCCGCCCCTGGCACCACTTTTCCCTTTTACAATATTGATGATTTTTAGGTGGCTGACCGGTGTGGGCTGGGGTTTTAGCTATTGAGGCTGTTTGGGGATCAGATATATTTGCATTCTCTTCTTTTGGGCTTTGCCTCGCCGTTATGTCATCCTCAGGTATTCAAGGGATACCGTAATGAGAAAACTTTAATAGGTAATGTCAATGGAACCATGTGCTTTGTGTAAAGAAGAAAAAGAACTTCAAAAGAGTCACTATATAGCTTCAACATTCTTCAAGGCAGTAGCCCAAGCCCACAGGCCTTATGATAAGTCTATAGTGATGCACGATTTTGAAAGGAGAGCTGTTTTTAGAACCAATTCACAACCTCAGAAAAAACTGCTGTGTTCAGAATGTGAACAATTATTTTCTAGAAAAGGCGAAGATATTGTAGCTAAATATTGTCTTAGAAAAAATGGGGAATTCCTTTTAAAGCAGATTCTGCAAAATCTTCCTGTGTCGGGAACTACGCCAAACGGGATGAAATATTATCGCGGTGATGCAGAATTAACGAATAGACTAGACTTGGATAGCTTTGTTTATTTTGCAATCAGTGTTTTATGGCGTGGTTCTGTCACTCGCTGGCCCAGGCCATATGATAGTACATATCGAAGTCTGGGTTCAAAATATGAGGAAGAATTTCGTAAATATTTATTAGGTCAGTGTCCTTTGACTCATCATGTTAGTGTCGATATTCAAGTTGATTTTGATGAACCAAGTTTTATTGGCATAATTTCGCCAATATCTAGTCGTGAAAAAATACACACCTTACGATTTCATTTGCATCAAATTTTTATACCTGGGTTACGAATAAAAGTTTTCTTAGGTAAGGATGTAAATAAATTAAATCAGATCTCCATTAAAAAAACTTCGATTGTTACTCTCTTTAAATGGAGTTTTACTAATTCGGAATTTTTTAAAAATGCTCGATTAAAAGCATCTCGTAATAAACCTGTCGGTAAATTATCAAAAGAGATTGAAAATATGAGAAAAAAATAACGCTCCCCCGGGAGCGCTTTTAAGTAACTTTCGTTACGTTTATCTACGACCATCTGACATGCTCGTAAGGCGGCTGTTTGCAGGCTAATGATGGCTTTGTGGAGGGCCCTGACTGAACGTCTATGGGATTTTGGCGCCAAGGTTCGCATTTGGCCCGCACAGCCCTCAGACTTTATCAGGGCTGTGCGGTGGTGAGATTATAACTGGTCAGCAAATTTGTGGTTTAAAAATGCAGAGCTTCGTCATTGGCTGCTAGAACGCTTTCGTGCATCATTTCTGACAATGTTGGATGCGGGAATATGACGTGTGCTAGTTGCGCGGCTGTGGCTTTTAGAGTGATGGCAATGGTAAAGCCTTGAATAAGTTCGGTTACCTCTGCGCCGATCATATGGGCGCCTAGTAGCCGGTCTGTGTGGCGATCGACAATGGTTTTTATGACCCCTTCTGTTTCTCCCATCGCGATGGCTTTGCCATTGGCTTGGAAGGGGAAGCGGCCGATTTTTACATCATAGCCCATTTCTTTGGCTTTCCATTCGGTATAACCAACTGAGGCAACTTGAGGGTTGCAGTAGGTACAACCGGGCAGGGCCGCGCGGTTAAGTGGGTGGACAGTGTCCTTGCCGGCGATTTTCTCAACGCTAATGATGGCTTCATGGCTTGCTTTGTGGGCAAGCCAGGGCGGGGCTGTGACGTCGCCGATGGCATAGATGCCAGGTTGGTTGGTTTGGCACCATTTGTCGGTTTTGATATGTCCGCGGTCAAGCTCTATGTTGAGCTCTTCTAGCCCAAGGTTTTCAACATTGGGTGAAATGCCAACGGCTGAAATCACTTTGTCGAATGTGAACTGTTCTGTGGTGCCATCTTCTGATTTTAAAGAGGCGCTTACTTGTCCGTTTTCTTTTGTCAGGTTTTCTACCGACGAAGATAGGTGGAACGTGATGCCTTTTGATGTGAAAGACTTTTTGGCTAAGTCTGAAATTTCATGATCTTCAGCGGGTAAGATGCGATCAGCAATTTCAACCACATGGACCTTGCTGCCCAATGAATGATAAAAACTGGCAAATTCCATACCGATGGCGCCGGAGCCGACAACCAATAATGATTTAGGTAATTCTTTGGGCGCTAGGGCGGCGCGGTAGTCCCAGATAGCCTCTCCATCTGTCTCTAGCCCGGGGATGACCTTGGCTCTGGCGCCTGTGGCGATGATGATGTTTTTGGCTTCGATGTCTTCCAGAGCGGTGCCGGCTGCGTCTGTGACGCTAATTTGTCCTGGGGTTTTTAATTTGGCTGTGCCTTGGACGACTTTGATTTTGTTTTTCTTCATCAAATAGCCAATGCCATTGGACAGCTGGCTGGAGACTTTTCTGGAACGGGCGATGATTTTTTCAAAATCAAAATTACTTTCAGGGGCTGATAGGCCAAAATGGGTGGCCTCTTGAAAAAGCGTGAAAACTTCGCTGGAGCGCAACAAGGCTTTGGTGGGGATGCAGCCCCAGTTCAAACAAATGCCGCCAAGTTTGTCACGTTCAATAACGACAGCATTTAGTCCCAATTGGGCTGCTCTGATTGCTGCAACATAGCCGCCAGGGCCACCGCCAATAATAGCAATATCATAACTGGACATACGATTTTTCCTTTGAAATTTTTATGGTGAGTTTGTTGTCCCGCGTGGGGCTGCCTCACGAAAGCTTTGCAATAAACCTTGCATTAGCTCTAACTTGTTATAATTAGGTTCACCAATGAGATGAAATAGGGTTGTGTGGTTTGTAAGCTCAATGGTTTTGTCAACATTGGCTTGCTTGTAAAACTGGTTGGCGGCCTTAATCATTTGATCGAGTGGGAGCTGGCCTAGCAGGGCAACATGACCAAGCACGGCGATGCATTTTTGACCCGTCTCGTTTTTAAAATGCCGCCATTTTTGGGCTGTGCCGGCAATTTTTTGCCCCTCAACGACGATGTTAAATTTGCCATCACAAAAGGCGCCGTCAACGGCTGAGCAATATGCGTCAATGCCATGTTTCTCTTTTAGGTAAGAGATGATGGGGGCACATAAGGCTTTATAGGTGGCGTCTATGCTGATGGCATCAGACCAGGGTTGAGCAAAAACATAGGAGATGTTTATCATGCCTGGGGCCTGAGGGGTCAGGTCGCCGCCGGTTTGGCGAATATCAACGGGCCAGCCAAGGTCAGCCATCGCTTTTTGAGCGGCGTCAAAGTCAGGGTTTGTGCGTGCTGATTTTGGCACCACCAAGCCTTGGGGCATAGACCAAATGAAACAGCCTGGCTTAGAAATGGGAAGGGCTCCGTTTTTAAATAGAACTCTTTCTTGGGCCTGGGCTGTTTCAAATGGTATAGGTTCTTCACTAATGCTAAAAAGTGAAAAAGGCTGATCACTTGCCTGTTCTTCTAACTGAGGTTGGACCATTGAGTGTGCTGTCCTTATGCGTGCTCAATAATCTTGCATAAATCAGTTAGAAAATCAGCCGCGGGCCCGCCATTAATCGCTCTATGGTCAAATGACAAAGACAACCCCATGATCGGGCGAGGTTGTAACTCTCCATCAACTTCCCAATATTGTTTGCGCACTTCACCAAGTCCTAAAATGGCGATTTGCGGGGTATTAACGATGGGCGTGAAATGTTGAACGCGCGACAATCCCAAATTGGAAATGGTAAATGTTCCCTTGGTCATCTCGGTAACGTTCAACTTGTTAATTTTTGCGCGGCTAATTACGTCTTTTCTAGCAACAGCTCGATCAGCAATTGAAAGCTCATCAGCGTTTAGCATGGCTGGGGCAACAAGTAAGTCACCTTCCAATGCTACAGCGACAGCGATATGCATAAACGGTGTAATCGTTACCTTTTTTTCTTCAGCATAGCCGTTAATGCCAGGGTGAAGTTTGATGGCTTTGATTACTGCATCGACAATAAGATCCTCAAAAGAAACTTTAATGCCTTGGTCTGCCAATGAACTTTTTGTCGCTAGAAGTTGGGTTACATCGCAAGAAGCATGATGGGTTAATTGCGCCGTGGTTGATAAACTTTCAACCATTTTTGACGCAATCATACCTTTCATACCGGTGAGCGGTATAACTTTTCCCTCTTGTTGATCAGTTGTGGGTTGATCAGTCATAAAGTCTTACTTTCTTAAGTGTATTTAACCGATCTTCCCGATGACGCCGCCCTTGGCGACAACAGCTTCAACAGGCTGTGAAATTGAAACAGTCCCAGAGGCTGGTGCGTGAACTTCATGCTGAACTTTTTCAACCATGATTTCAGCGATAAGGTCACCTTCATTGACTGAGGCACCTTCAGATACCAACCAGCTTGTGATCACTGCTTCTGAGTCTTCATCCCAAAGATTTGTGGGAATAGTAATGTCCATTCTTATTGTTCCTTCATTTTAGTATAAGCGTTGACAATTTTTTCTGGGTTCGGCAGAGCGTAACGCTCCATCGGCCGAGAAAATGGAATTGGAATATCTGGATAAGCCACCCGTTGTGGGGACGCTTTTAGAGCTGTAACATCGCGCTCTGCGATGGTGGCGATGATTTCACCAGTTAGACCATAGCTTTGATAATCTTCATCAACCACGATGAGATGTCCGGTTTTTTTAACAGAGTTAAACACTGTGTCGCGATCTAGCGGTACCAGTGTGCGAAGGTCGATAACTTCAGCATTGACCCCTTTTTCTTCTAATAGTTTGGCAGCTTTTAAGCCGTTATGAACGCCCATGCCAACACCAACGATGGTTACGTCTGAGCCTTCTTTTACAACATTGGCCTCACCAAAGGGAATTGTGAAATCCTCTTCAGGGGTGTGAACAGTTGCCCCATCTTCAGTTCCTAACCAACCCATGCCTTGCAGGCTTTTGTGATACATATAAATCACTGGGTTATTGTCACGAATGGCTGTGGTCATTAAGCCTTTGGCATCATAGGCGTTGCTGGGGCAAACCACTTTCATGCCCGGTAGGTGAGCAAATGTGCTGTAGAGAACTTGTGAGTGCTGGCCGCCATCAGAATAGCCACCGCCACCAGATGTCATAAGCACCATTGGCACTTGAACGTTGCCGCCGGAGAAATAAATGTTTTTGGCCATTAAGTTATAAATGGCATCAAAGCAAACGCCGAAGAAGTCGACAAACATTAATTCAACAATTGGTCGCATGCCATCTTGTGCTGCACCGACCGCTGCGCCAATAAAGGCTGTTTCTGAAATTGGTGTGTCACGAATGCGTTCAGCGCCAAATTCTTCTATAAGGCCGCGGGTGTTACCGTAAACACCGCCAAGCTGTCCAATGTCTTCGCCCATAACGAAGACGCTTTGATCTTTTCTCATTTCCTGAGCTGTGGCTTCCGCCATCGCTCTGGCGATGGTTAATTTGCGTTCATTTTCCATATGATCACTTCATAGACCTGTTACTGGCCCATCCCTTTTTTATAGCTATTCGAAATTTGTCTATGTGTAATTTTTAAAGAAAAAGCCTTTAAACAAAGACTTTTTCCATGGCTTCCTCTGGTTCTGGGTAGTCACTTGAGCGAGCAAATTCGATGGCTTCATCAACCTTTTGTTTGGCTTGGTTGGTGAGTTGTTCATCTTCTTGCTCTGATAAGACGCCTTCTTCAAGCAATAATTTTTTCATTACTATAATAGGGTCTTTGGCGCGCAAGGCATCAAGTTCACCTTCAGGGCGGTAGGCTTCAGCGTCCCCCATGAAGTGGCCAGCTAAGCGAGATGTTTCGACCTCGATTAGCGTTGGGCCTTTGCCTGCACGAGCATCTTCAATGGCAATACCGGCAACATCAAACAAAGCGATAGGATCGTTGTTTGCAATGAAACGACCTGGCATGTCATAAGCTTGTGCGCGCACTGCGTTATTTTTTACCGCTGTTGAATCTTCTTTGGAAACAGAGATGCCCCATTGATTGTCTTCAACAACGAAAATCACCGGTAAATTCCATACGGCTGCCAGGTTAAGTGATTCATGGAACGCACCTTGGTTCACAGCACCTTCGCCTAAAAAGGCAACGGCTACGCCATCATTGCCTTGCATCTTTTTGGAAAGGGCAGCTCCACATGCTGGTCCTAAACCTTGTGCGATGATGCCTGAGCAGGCAAAGTTCACATCTGCATCAAACAAATGCATGTGACCACCGCGTCCGCCGCTAAGGCCTGTTTTCTTGCCAAAAATTTCTGCGGCCATTTTTTTTAGGTCAACGCCTTTGGCGATGGCTTGGTGGTGAGGACGGTGTGTGGCGGTGACAACGTCATCAGGTCTTAAGTGGGCACAAACGCCAACTGCAACTGGTTCTTGGCCATTTGAAAGGTGCATTTCTCCCGGGATTGGCCCTTCAGCCATGTTAAAAACGGGTGTTTTACCTTCCATGTAGATGCGCTCCATCTCTTCTTCGAAGAAACGGCTAATCATCATGTATTCATACATCCACTTTTTTTGTTCTGGTGTTGGTAACACAACTCATCTCCCCAAAATTATTTGCAAGTTTATCTCTTTAAGATTGTTCTTGCTTGATTGAATGGTATTTTTAATAGCCTATGGCATATTGTGTGCCATAATTTTAAGCCTTTGAAAAAGAACTAAAAATGCAAAACTAAGCGTCACGTTGGTGAAGCAGGTATGCCTCAGTTGTCGCATGAGCGCGACGGCCTGAAAGAGGTGCGACTGGCGACTAGTCCTTTTCAAATAGTGTAAAATAAAAAGGGATAAAAATGAAGGGGAGAATCTGGTTTCAACCTGAGGGCGTTCTTAATAACTCTGGTTTTTGCTTTAAATCTTTTAAAAAAATGATTTGAATTAATCGTCCATTTTATTTGGAGAAACGATTTCGTATTTTTTGATTTTACGATGTAAAGTTGATCGGCTGACACCTAGTTTTTCGGCCGTCGTGGTTATGTTCCAGTGATTTTGTTTTAAGAGCGATGAGATCATTTGGGCTTCAGCTGCAAACCCTTCTTCTTGAAGCGAGTGAATTTTGTTTGTTTGTTGAGTTTGCATTGAAGGTAATTGTTGTTGAATGTCTGTGGTGATTTGTTTTTGGCAAAGACCGCTGAGTTTGTCAGGTAAGTCTTGCAAAGTTATCTTGTTATCTTTGCAAAAGCATAAAGCGTATTTGAGGGCGCTTTTTAATTCTCTAATGTTACCTGGCCACAAGTGAGTGTCTAGAACCTGCCAGACATCGTCAGTGATTTCATATTCTGCGTTGTCTGGGGCTTCGGATTTTATGATCTGTTGAGCAATGTATTTGATATTGGTTCTTGCTCTTAAAGGAGGTAATTCGATTTCTGCACCTTGAATTCTAAATAGAAGATCTTGGCGGAACAGACCATTGGCAATTAACTCATCAATGTTTTTATGAGTGGCGCAGATAATTCGAATATCTACCGGTACTGGTTCAATTGCCCCTAGGGGGGTGACTTCACGTTCTTCCAATACGTGCAAGAGATGGGCCTGAAGGTTTAAAGGCATGTCTCCAATTTCGTCCAAAAATAGAGTGCCACCATGACTGGCAAGAATTTTACCTTTTTTGCCATCTTTTAACCCATCTGTGAATGTGCCTGGCTTGTAGCCAAATAATTCACTTTCCATCAAAGTTGGAGGAATGGCGGCGCAATTTACTGAGATAAATGGATTTTCTGATCTCAGGCTTTGCTCATGGAGCAATTTGGCCAATGTATCTTTACCAACCCCGGTTTCGCCTAATATTAAAATTGGAATGTCTTTATCGATCAGTTTTTTACCAATTTCTACAGCGCGTTGAACCGCCTGATCATCGCCGGCAAACTGACTAAGTTTATCAGTTTCTTGAGTGTAAACTATTTGTTTTTTAGGCAGGAGAATTGGTTTGGCCGGGCCTTTATGACGGGCTTGAATGTCAGAACTTATTTTTAAGCCTTTGATAAATTTATTGGCAAAAAGCCCTTCTTTTATTTTTACGTATCTGTTTTGGAATGAAAATAGATTTTCTATTGAAACGGGGATCAGATCTGAAATGTTGTGTCCAATGATTTGATCAAGATCGATGTTCTCAAGCAGCTCCATGCACTCTAGTGTTGCGCCTTGAATGATGCCTGAATTATCAAATGCAATCAGAGCTTTTGATTCATAGAGAGAAATATTGTTATAGGGCATGCAAGAGATAATGTTAAAATGTTTGAACTCAGAAAGAAAAATATTGGCGCTAATTTGTTTGGCGGCTTGAGAGATGAAATTGTGGGTGAAATAGCTTTCGGTAAAGTTTTCACCTACGATGCGTGAAATGTTTAAAGCGCCGATCGCATTGCCATTGACGGAATGAATGGGAGCGGCCGTGCAGGTGAATTTTTTAAATAGTTCTGCGTAATGTTCGGTTCTGCTTACAGTTACGCTGTGGTTGCTGTTTAAACAGGTGCCTATTCCATTTGTTCCAACAGTATCTTCTGTCCAAATTGAGCCAAGTTTTACGCCATTATCTCTGCACTCGATGCTTTCTGGTGTGTCGGCAAACTCATTCACTGCCACACTTGTACCATCTGATATGATGACGCAATAATTGCCCTGTTTGGCTAGACTTCTTACGGCTTGAAGAACTTCACTGCTGGTGGATAAATAATGTGAAAGTGAGTTTTGGCGCAGCTTTATTTCGCTATCAGTCAGGACATCGACTTTTTTAACTGAGCTTCGGTCTAATTGAAATTCGTTTTTACAACGGCGCCATGAGGTGGAGACCAGCAAATCTCTATATTCGTTAAAACCTAAACCATCTTCCATCACTGAACTCATTTTTTAGAAGTTTTCGATGCCAATATCTCTTTTGTTATCAATTGTTTATTTTCGGATAAATGTCTTTTTTTGACAACTCGTGCCCTTTTCTTAGCATTATTTCGACAAATCTCCAACAGGTCAGAGGTAAAATTGATGCTCAGAATGATCTGATGATTTGAATTTTTGATCTTTTGAGTTTCTGGTCCTTCTTGTCTTTTGTTGGTTGTTCATTAAGTTCGAACTCAATGAATGGGCTGAAATAAAGTGTTCGTTGAGCCCCTCTTTGGCATCCTGTTTTATAAGTCATCTTCGTTTTTTCATGTGCTACATGTGTGGCCCTCTTGTGTTTCATGCTTGCCTCAACTGACCATTGAAAATGGGTGAAAGCTTTTTTTGCCTGAGAGGATTTGGACGATCAAAACACAAAATTAAAAATAGACTTTTGGCCTATAGTGCTTTGTAAAAGAACAAAAAATGGTTCTCTGAGTTTTCTTTTATTATGAGGTGGTTGCCCCCTGTTATTTTTTTAATGGCACAGCTCTTGCTCATCTTGGCATGTAATCAAAAGAAAAATTTGTCGTTCAATTCGGCTTTACTACGATTGCTAGACATAAATAAAAGTTGTGGGGCTCTTAGGATTTAGATTTGCTCTCTTGCAATTTAAATCTGTGAGGAAGCTTCATACGCTAAGCTGGGGAACGAAATTTGATTATCGATTTGGGGACGTATTAACCATAATTTTTAAAATTTAAATCGATGGCAAATTTTGCAATCAATTGCAGCCTAAACATTTGGATTTCAAGTGGTCTGTGATTGTTCTCTTAAAAACCATAATCTATTGACGATTAAGATGAGATATATGACCTCTTATTTCCAAAACATTCATATGGTAGATGCGTATCCTTTATACTGCAGTTCCTATCAACGTATTTTTGAACAACTGAGTGACAAAACCGTTATTCATAAATGTCACTTTCTTGATGACATTGAGTTTCAAAATTTTCAGAACTCTAGATTTGATCTGGTCTTATTTGATGTGACTTTGTTTGGTGATGCTGGTTTGAATCTATTGTTGCAATTACGCATTCGTTTTCCAGATTTGCGCATTATTGTGTCGAGTGCTTTTGAGGATCAACGTTTGATTAAGCTGTGTTTTGCTTTGGGTGTCACCGGGGTGATTTCAAAAAAGCTTTCTCTCAGCAAAATAGAGACTATTTTGAAAACGCTAGAGAGTGATTTGGATTGCTTTCCTCAAACAGACCGGGATTATCGTGTTTTTGGGGATCAATTTTTAAACCGGCAAGCTTCAGAGAAAATCCTGACCAAAAAGGAACTCATGACCTTGCAATTTTTATTAAAGGGATTAATCAACCGTGATATTGCTGGCCAAATGGGTGTGTGTATGAGCACAACAAAAAGCCATGTCTCTTCGATTATAAAAAAGCTTGAGGTTATTAACAGAACGCAAATTATCAAAGAATTTCAAATGCTATGTGCCAAAGATGAAATTGGCAGACATCTGAAAAAACGCAAAGTTGTGGCCATTTCTGAAGCGCGCAGATTAATCGCGACAGGGGTTGTGCAGGCGGAAGATATTCAGCTTGTTATTTAAAGAGTTTGGCTAACTGATTTGGACTTTGACAGCTGTTTTTAAAACAGGAGGGGCGTTATTTCTGGAAGGCTCTGCCTTGGGTATTTACGTCGTTCATTGAGACACATTTCTTCTTATTTGTTTAGATATTCTCAAGATCAGTGAAAACAATTGTTTTCACTGTCTATTCTCTTCTTTATTTGCAACTCACTGTTATTAAGCAATTGAAACTATGGGTGTTCCTGGGTTGTTGCTCGTTTTATGGGCTGTCGTTTTGTCTCCTCAAAGTCAGTGGTGTGTTTCAGGTAAAGTGGGGTTTTGACATGTGATAAGGTGTGAAACAATCGTAACGAGATTGCGACACTTATATCATGTCAAAGGTTTCAAATGGGCTTTTTTCTTTTCAACGATTGGGCCTGATTTTCTTTTTTTACCCTTTGTTTTTTATTTTTATAATGTCATTAATTTCAACGCTTCGGATATATTTTTCTTGCCATTTTTGCAAAGATTTTGAGCGGTTTGCGAGGCATGAAATTATAGTAAGTATACGAAGATGCAGAAGAAAAAGCTTTTGAAGGTGTGACAAGAGAATTTATAAATTTTTAAGAGCGCGATGGGGCTAATTTTGCTAGACTTCAAATGATGAGAGAGCTTATGAAATCTCGTCTTTAGTATAAGTTGGGTGAAGTGTATTGCTTGGCATGAGTTTTGCGGAGAAACACTTTTACTCATATTGGACACTTTTATTTAACAACAAAATTTGGAGGTTTTTAAAAGTAGAAGATTTTGAGTGCTTCATTTTCTTAATTTGAGTAATTCATTTTCTTAAAAAGGGAAAATGTTTTAAAAGGGAAGGAATTAATAAGAATGAAATTTAGACGACCAAGTCTATTTGTACAAATGCTTATGGCTGCTTCATTGCTGGTACCAGCGCAGCTGCATGCGTCAGATAGAAACATCACTGATAAAGATATCGATGATGCATCAAACACAGCCGATTGGCTGGCCTATGGGCGGACACACTCTGAACAACGGTTTAGTCCGCTTAAAGATATTAACTTAAAAAACATTGGTAAGCTAAAGCCTGCTTGGTATCTTGATTTACCTGACAAAGGTGACATGACTGCCACGCCATTGGTTGTTGATGGCATCATGTACCATAGTGGTAATATGAACGTCGTTCGTGCGATCGATGCTCGCACCGGTAAGCTACTTTGGACCTATGATCCGGGTGTTGCCGATGAGATTAAAAAAGGCGGTATGCGTAAGGTGTTCTGGAGACACACCCGCGGTATCTCAACATATGGTGACAAGATATTCCTCGCCACATGGGATGGACGTCTTATCGCTATCAGTAGAAAAGACGGCAAAGAGGTTTGGCAAACAAGAACCTTCCCGCATAATCAACCATTGAACATTACCGGTCACCCGAAAGCCTATGACGGCGTTGTGTTTGTTGGTAATGGCGGTACGGAACTTGGACCAATGCGTGGCTTTGTGTCAGCTTTTGATGCAGAGACAGGTAAAAAGCTTTGGAAGTTCTATATTGTTCCTGGCAATCCTGCTGATGGGTTTGAAGATAAAACCCAGGAAATGGCAGCCAAAACCTGGACAGGTGAATGGTGGAAAAATGGTGGCGGCGGTAACGCTTGGCACGGTTGGACCTATGATTCCAAATATAAACAACTTATTTTTGGTACTGGTAATGGTGCACCATGGAATATTAAAGAACGCAGCCCTGGTGGTGGCGATAACTTATTCCTAAGCTCTGTTGTTGCCGTTGATGGTCGTACTGGTGAATATAAATGGCACGTCCAAACAGCCCCTGGTGATACTTGGGACTATAACTCAAACATGGACATCGTTCTTGCCGACTTAGAAATTAACGGTAAGAAAGTTGATGCAGCGATGCATGCGCCTAAGAATGGCTTTTACTATGTGATTGACCGTTCAAATGGTAAAGTGATTTCAGCTGAAAAATTTGCACCGGCCAACTGGTCAACCAAATTTGATCTAAAAGCACAGCGCCATGTTATTCCAGATAGTGCCAAATATCTTGACGGTGAGGAAAATATCTATCCTTCCGCTTATGGTGCTCACTCATGGATGTCCATGTCTTATAATCCGGATTTGAAACTTGCTTTCATTCCTACCAATCACTGGGGTAATACCTTTAAGGATAATGGTAAGGATCATAAGCCAGGCCATCAAATGGAAAACCACAAACTTTATCTTGGCCTAACAGGTTGGGTGTTTACAGTAGATCCGCATCCTACACGCGGTTCGCTCCAAGCCTGGGATCCTATTAAGAATAAGCGCGTTTGGTCAATCAACCAAAAAAGCGGTTGGGGCGGTGGCCTTTTGACCACAGCTAGCAACCTTCTTTTCCAAGGTACGCCAGACGGTTTATTCACAGCTTATGATGCCCGTAACGGTAAAAAAGTTTGGGAATATGATGCTGGTCTTGGTATCGTTGTAGCGCCTATCACTTATAAATTAGATGGAAAACAACACATTATCCTTATGGTTGGCCCTGGCGGGGCATTTCCTTCTAACTTTGCCGGTGGTGGTAAATTAGGCTTTGAAGGTAATGGTTGGAAATATGGTGTCCATCAGCGTCGTATCATTGCGTTCACACTTGATGGAAACGTTAATGTTCCAAAACAACCTCCGAAAGCATTTGCTAAACCAATCGTTGATAACAAATTCAAGGTTGACGATAAAAAAGCTGGTGCTGGTGCTGGTGCCTATGCTGTGCATCTATGCATAGCTTGTCATGGTGGCGGTGCGATTGCTGGTATGAAAGCTCCTGATCTTCGTGAATCAAAAGCTCTGGTAACTGGCAATGAGAAAGTGTTTGAAAGCATCGTTCGCGGTGGAGCACTTCTTGATAAGGGTATGCCAGTCTATCCAACTTTGTCAGATGATGAGCTGGAAGCAATTCGTCATTATATTCGTAAGTCAGCCCATGATGGTGTTAAAGCTGGAAAAACAAACTAAGCTTTGTGTGACTTAATGCGATAAAATGATGAAAACTTGATTTTTTATCACAAGATCTCAAAAGGGGGAGCCGTTTTGCTCCCCCTTTTTTGTTGGATAAAACTATGAATGTATTTTGTCTTTTGTTGCGCATACTGAACGATTTCTTTATTGGAACTTCATCTCTCTTTGTCTTCATGAAAAGTTAGTTTTTACATTGTATGCTACTTATGGTTGTGATGGCATTTGACTGTGTATTATTATTTGTAATTAATAATGAGTGAGTAATGGTTTCAGGTTCTATCGTTAAAAGATCTTTTGCTTTTGCAAGACGATGCATATTTATGGCTCTTTTGGGAGCAGGTTGTATTATTATTTGCCTGCTGATTGAAAGGACTTATTTTCAAACAACCAGCCAGTCAGCGACGAAAAAATTGGTTGATGCTTTTGTTTTGACCAGCCAAATCCTTATTGCAGATGAACGGTTGACCCTATCAGCAAATATGGCTGTCTCCACAGGTGATAGGCATTGGGTTGAGCGTTATCACAAAAATATTCCTATTATTGAACGGGCCATTAACAGAGCCTTGCAACATGCCCCCCAAAATATTGCTGATCTGTTTGATAAAGAAACCCGGCTGTCTAATGAAAAATTATTAGCATTAGAAGGTACTGCTTTTGAAGCTTTGCAGTCAGGTGATAGGGATAAGGCGCACGAAATTTTATCCAGCCCTGAATATTTAAGACACAAAGCTATTTTGGTGCATGGGACATCTTTGTTTGTTGATTCTATTGTTAATGTTTTATCTCAGAATCTTGCAATGGTTGGGGAACGGTCTCGATTTCTTTTATTTGGCATTTTCCTTGTTTTATCTATTGGAGGCTGTGTGTTGCTTTGGCAGATAAATAATAGCCTCAATGAAAATGAGGATGCTTATTTAAAGGCTGAAAATAAAATTCGTTTTTTAGCAAATAATGATGTTTTGACAGGTATGGCCAACAGGTTGTCTTTGCAAAGGACTTTACAAGAAGCTTTGGAAAATGCACAGGAACATGGCAGCAAGCTTGCTGTTCTTATGATGGACTTGGATAGGTTTAAGTTGATTAATGATCGATATGGTCATGGTTTGGGGGATTTGGTTCTTAAAGAAGCTGCAGAACGAATGGGGCAGGTCCTTGAAGATGGTGAGTTTTACTCGCGCTATGGTGGCGATGAGTTTGTGATTATTATTGAATATACAGACGATGAGCAAACGGTTTTGCGTAAAAGCAAACAGCTGATAGAGAGTTTGTCGCAAGTAATGACATTTGACGATATTAGTGTGCAAATAGGGGCAAGTGTTGGTATTGCATATTATCCAGACCATGCGAATTCAGATGTAGAAATAATGCGAAAAGCTGACCTTGCCGTTTATCGTTCTAAGGAAAATGGGCGCAGTCAATATCAAGTTTATGATCATAGCATGGATGAAGATTTGATTGATCGCTCATTGTTGGAATCTGATTTGCGAGATGCGATTGCAAATGATGAGATTGTACCTTTCTACCAACCTATTATTTGTTTGAAGACGGGAAGGATTAAAGGCTTTGAAATATTGTCTCGCTGGCGCCACCCAACGAGGGGGCTGTTAAGTCCGGATAAATTTATTCCTTTGATTGAATCTATGGGGTGTAATGGCGATCTTGCAATATCGATTTTACATCAAGCCTGCAATCAGGCTGAGATGATACCTGAAGATTGTTTTATTGCCATCAATATTGCGCCGCAAGATATTCAAGACGAGTGGTTTGTCGAAAGGATCTTAACTGTTTTGCATAAAACAGGTTTTCCTCCACATCGTTTAGAAGTTGAGTTAACTGAAAATGCTTTGATCCGTGATTTGCAAGCAGCTAAAAATATTATTCGCTCGCTGAAAAATATTGGGGTCAGTGTTTCATTGGATGATTTTGGAACCGGTTATTCAAGCCTTTATTATTTATCAGAATTGACATTTGATAAATTAAAAATTGACCGTTCATTTGTTAGCAGCATGCACAATAGGGTTGAGAGTAAAAAAATTATTCAAGCGATTATTGGTTTGGGCAGTAGCTTAAACATTCCCACTGTTGCTGAAGGGATTGAAACTGAAGAACAAGCAATTGTTTTGCATGATATGGGGTGCCCGAATGGACAGGGGTTTTTATATTCTAAACCAGTTCCGATAGATGAAATTGCTGAGGTTATTAAAAGGTTGGGTTGTGAGCCAGAGCAGGCATTATCTGCTTGATGATGAATTTGCAATATTTGTCTTGCGTTACATGTTTGTCAGATCGTTGAACCTATTTTGATTCAAAACCTTTATATGTGAGTTGTCATTTGTAAGAAATGTAGAATGGCAGACAGTTAAGGAAAAAGTTTGAATCATTCTTACGACGATGTTGTCTCTGAATGAGAGAAATGCGACGCAATTTGGAGACAAGTATCTATAGCCGCGGTGGATGAAAGTTAGGGCACCGGGTGGATATCCCTAAATTTATTGAGAACTTTCTTCTTGTTTCTGAGGTGGGCTAATGACATCGCGCAAAAACACTTCAAACACAATAATGGTCAACACAAAATAGGTAAGGTAATAGTAGATGGCTGGGCCGAGCTCTATGTCGACAAATGAAATTCTGGACATGGACATGACCATCAGGGCAACGATAATAACTTCTACGAGTGAATATCTATGCAAGTATAGGGAAATGTCGGCGAATAGTTTCGGGCGAAAATTGGTTTGAGCGGTGAAGAAGATTGCCAGTAATGTTTTTAGGATCGGGATGATGACTGAGCAGATAAGTATGATTGTGGCTGGTGCAAAATTATCGGTTTCGTAGAGCTTGTCTATGCCGGACAGAACTGTATCTTGACTGCTTTGGGCGAGGTCTTTCTCACTAATTGTACGCTGAAGCATCGATGAGGCCGCTCCAAGGACTTGGCCTGCGGACATTGAGCTGCCGACTTGTTTTAAAATTTCTTGAATGTGAGTTACGCCATCTATTTTAACGGTAATGATCCGGGTCGTGAACGCGAAGTATAGAGCTACAGCGCACAATATGGATAAGGCCAAACCTGCAAGTTTCATTTGGAACAATTCCTTGAGACGAGTTTTCTAATTCGATTGTTTTAAGGGATTATATGATGCAGGTCAGTCGGAGGCAACTACATGCGGGAAACTAGGTGAGGTTATTCGTGTTTGCGCCGGGTTGTTCGTGATCTCTTTTTTAGGAAATGGTGGACCTGTGAGAGAAAGTTGGAATCATTTTGGTGGTTTTTTCAGCGAAGATAATAGAAATTTTTTGGCAGCGAGAGACCACCATCGCATTATCAATGCAACTTACTCATTCAAGCCAATGCAATTTATTTACTGTAGGGCATTGAAGAATGATGTAGGTTAATTTTTACATTTCCCTCTTTGTCTTTGAAATATCCAAAGCTGTATTCTGCTTTTACTTCCTTGCCTTGAGTTGTGGTGAAATAATAATTTCCCATTGCAAGCGCAGAATCACAGTTGATAATGGTATCGAAATTTTCAAAACGGACGTTGGTATAAGCTGCCAATGCAAAGCCTATATCTTCAGAAACAATACCTTTGACGAAATATGAAAGCGCCTCATCCTTTGACCTGCGAAACTGAACAGCAATAGCTTTTGTCGGCTTGAAGAGCACCTTAGCTTCACCGTAACCATAAAGATCATCTAAATGCTGAATTGCTCTTTGTTTAGGGTCTTTTGCAGCTCCAATAGCGACAACTCCTTCGGCCCAAGCTTTTTGAGCATTATTAATATCTGTCTGAGTAAGTGTGCATTTCTTTGCCCATGCCACTTGTGAAGATAACAGTATGGCTGCCGTGAATATTATTAGTCTTTTCATCAATATGTATCCAGTTCTAACTTTTGTTGTGTAAAAGGATATTTTAGTGTGTTTCTAAGTCATTTTCAAATGATGGAGATGCAAGTTATTTCTAAAGGTTACACTCAATTCTTCAGAGGTCATCATTATTTAATGATGAATATTAATTACCTTTTGATATGAGGTTTTTGTATAGAAGTTAGTATGGTTGCTGTTACTTCTGTTCAGGGCAATAACAGACATTTGACTATTGAATGTCAAATGTTCGGGTTGAGTTTCTACTAATTTTTGAGCGATTAGGTGTTATGGTGATAATGGCGGAGAGAGAGGGATTCGAACCCTCGAGACGGTTACCCGCCTACACGCGTTCCAGGCGTGCGCCTTCGACCACTCGGCCACCTCTCCTATAATTTTCCTCTGGCTGAAGCTTTCAGAGGTGTCGAAGATAAAGCGTTCACTTTCAAAAAAGGGTGCGCTCTTCGACCGCTTAAGAAAATTCTTATCGTGTCTCTTTAAACGAACCGGAACTATATCTAACTCTTTTAAAGACTCAAGGCCTTCCTTTGAAAAAAGAGGTTAAAACAGCAATTTATAAAAGGATAAGACGGACTGTTTTAACTCATAGATACAAAAATAGGTTTAAAATTTTCGCTTATTGGAGTTCGTGATTAACTTTACTGGAAAATTTTAGGGTTTAGGATATGGACAGATTATAGAGACTCAGAAATAATGGATTTTGATATCTTCTCATTCTGACTCCATTTTAAAGAATAACTGCTATGTTCATTATTAGAATACTTGGCTTATGGATCTTGATTTTAGGTTTTATGGCTTTTGTTTATGATGCCACGAAAACCATGGCCAATAATGGGTCTTTGACCGTGACATCTTTAGGTGGTCATTGGGTCAATTTGCACGAAAAAAGCTTTAAGTTTATAGAAAATGTTGTGAGCTCAATGGTGCATCCGGCTGTTTGGGATACTGTTTTTCAGTTCTGTTTGTTGTTGCCAGCTTGGCTAGCGTTTGGTCTTATCGGTAGCTGGATTTATTGGATTGGTCGTCACCGGAAAAAGATCGAGATCTTTATAAACTAATCTATTGAGTGATAGAAATTACAGTCTTAGAGCGTGTGACATTTTAATGAATTTAAAGTCATGCTCTATCTTTTGTTTTAGGGTGTCTTTCTTGTTTGGTGCTCTGGTGTTGTTAATTTCTAATCAAATAAAGCATCAATATCGTCTTGGCTGGCCACATTTGAATCCTCATTAAGGGCTGGGCCGTTTAACAGCCCTTTTTCGCCTTTGCGGGCTTCAAGCTCTTCTGGGGTGACATGCATAAAGCCTTCAGCGCCGCCCCAAATTTCCATCATATTTAATACACGCTGCTCTATGAAACAGAAGGTTTTGACAACTTTTGTTATGCGCTGTCCGGTAAGGTCTTGGAAATTACAAGCTTCAAAAATACCAACAACACTTTCTTGAATTTCACAGGCCAAGGCTTGTTGTGATTCATCATCTATAGCGGCAATCAGATTTGCTGAATTTGTTTCTATCATTTCAGCTGATTGGAGAATGCCATTTGTTGCCTCTTCAGTGCCTTTGACAATGGCGCTTAATTCTTCAGCAGCTCGTGCCATTTCCTGCCCTTCGGAACCGCTTTCTTTAATGGTGAGAATTTGACGTTTTGTGTCATCGATGGCGGCATAAATGGCTCGCATTTCATCTTTTAAGCGGGTTAATTCGGCTTGTTTATCCTCAACCTGCTTTTTTAAATCTTCGTCAAGCTCTTCATGGACTTGGTTTTCAGAAGGAGGGGCTGTGCTGATTTTTTCGTCTAACTGATCAAAACGGGCCAATAACTCTTTATGGCGTCTTTCAGTTGTGTCTTCAGCAAATGATTGAATTTCCTCTGGGTCCACAAAACGTTCTATTTTAAATGCTGGACTCATCGGTTGTTTCTCCAATTCTTACAAAACAATATTAAATTTAATAAAGAGCAGGGCTCTTTTAAAAAAATACAATAAAACAAATGCTTAAGGGAATAACCTCTGCTGGAACAGATCCCCCCAAGTCCCATCAAAGCTAAAATGTGACAGAAAAAAACTAACAAGTTGTTTCTATTTGCTTTAAAAACGCACAAAAGTTGCGAAAAATGAGCATGTTTAGCCCTAAAATAGAAAAAATATAAACGAAGATATCAAATTCGCATTTAGGCTTTTTCTAGCTGATCAACCCGGTCTTTTAAATGCTCAAGACCTTCCGGGCAGGGGCCACCATAGGCCCAGTCTAACAATTCAATAAAATGAACAACCGGGGTTGGTGAATGATGATTTAATTGCGTTAAGCAGCCAAGATTGGCTGTGGCAACAAGATCTGGTTTCACATGGGCTATATGCTCAGCTTTTCTTTGGCCAAGGGAAGAGGCGATCTCAGGTTGAAGCACATTGTAAACACCGGCTGACCCACAACATATATGGGCTTCATTGAGCTGTAAGACCGTAAACCCGGCATTGCGTAATAATTGCTGAGGCTGGTGGGTTATTTTTTGCCCGTGCATCATGGAGCAGGGAATGTGAACAGCAACTTTTAAATCGCTCCATAATTGGGCGGTGCCAAAATTATAATCGATTAGAAATTCACTGATATCAAAAACTTTTTCAGATAGTTTATGAGCTTGTTCATTGAGTGACAGTTTTGATGTTAGCTTTTTGTTTGAGCTGATTAGATGGCCATAGTCTTTCACTGTTGTACCACAACCAGATGCATTTATGATAATGCCATCAAGAGGTTTGTCTTCTTCTAATGCTGCGATGGCTTCGATGTTACGGCTTGCATGCGAACAGGCTCTGTCAAGTTGCCCCATATGCAAATCAAGTGCGCCGCAACAGCCATGGTTTTCAGGCACAATCACCTCGATGCCTTGTCGGGCCATTAACCGGATGCTGGCGTCATTAATTGAGGGGCGCACCACTTGTTGGACGCACCCTGTCATTAAAGCAACCCGTTTATATTGTTGGCCCTTTGGCCGGGCAACACCCCCGCCTGTAAATTCAGGTGAGCGTTTGGGCGTTTTTGGTAAGAGAGCAAGCATGGCGGCCATTTCGCGCTGGCCTAACTTTTCCAAGAGAGGGGCAAAAACACGTGCCATTTTGCCAAAAAATAAAGCCAAGCGAAATCTTTTTGGAAAGGGCAAAATATGGCTCAAAGCAGAGCGCATGATTTTGTCTTTAAGAGAACGCGTCCCTCTTTTTTCAATTTCAATACGGGCTAAGTCGGATAAGTGCATGTAATCAACACCAGAGGGGCAGGTTGTCATGCAGGAAAAACAGCTTAGGCACCGGTCCATATGTTTGGTCAAATTGGCGTCCGGTGTATTACCGGATTCAAGCATTTCCTTGATCATATAAATTCGCCCGCGTGGGCTGTCTCGTTCATCGCCTAAAACCACATAGCTAGAACAGGTCGCTGTGCAAAGCCCACAGTGAACGCAGCGCCGGAAAATATCATTGGCCATTTGAAGGTTATCGGCCTGCAATTGTCGTTTGGTAAAATTGGTCTTCATGGGGGCTATATTCCCTCATACATGCGCTCATAATTTAGCACATTGTTTGGATCAAACATTTGTTTAATGCCTTTGCTAAGACTCATATGGGATGGGTCTAGCGGGTGAAAATGGTTTACAAGTTGCTCAGAGCGCGCATTGGGGCGGATAAGAGTTGCGTGTCCGCCTGCTTGAGCGACAATGCGGCGAATGTCGCTGCTGCCCATATCAGCGACACCGCGCGTGGTTATCCATAACAGGCCGCCGGCCCAATCATATGAGACATCAGCGTCTATTAGTTTTTTAATCTTTGATGCTGTTTCATAGGCCAAGTGAGGGACGGTTGAGATCCGCCAAATGGCGTCATCATGTTGGGTTAGAAACAACAATTGACGCATATTTTCCCAAAACAAGCGGCTTTCGGGTTCATCGATATAATAGAGGTCACCAAACGCAGAGAGCAAATCTTTGATTTTTTCACTGCGATATTCGATTGATTTTTGCGTGTTTTCTAAGCGAATGGCAGTGAGCGATTTGTCGCGGACATAAGAAACACCTTCTAAACAGGTAAAAGCATGTGGGCGCGAAAGGTGGGCGGCGCCTGATACTTCAAAAGGGGTGGCAACACTGGTTCTTAAAGCTTCTAAGGCAATGTCTTCTGATAAGCCATACATAAAAAGCGTACATTCACTGGGGGCTTGGGGGAGTAATTTGACTGTTACATCCGTCATAACCGCAAGTGTGCCCCAGCTATTGGCCATGAATTTGGTTAAATCATAGCCGGCAACATTCTTCATGACTTTTCCGCCGGACTTAAATGTCTCACCGCGTCCATTAATGGCTTTCACTCCGATGAGATGATCGCGGGCGCTGCCCTTTAATAATCGTCTTGAGCCGGAGAAATTGGTGGCAAAAAGGGCACCGATTGTCCCCCATCCTGGGTCCGTGCCAAAAATTTTTGAAAAATCAAGATATTCAAATGGCAATTGCTGGTTGTTGGCTTTAATGGTGCGCTCAATTTCAGCTATCGGCGTGCCTGCTCTTGCTGACAAAACCAGCTCTGAGGGCTCGTAAAGCGTAATCTCTGATAAGCGGCGCAGACTTATAGGCGTACTGTCAGGCGCAAGGTTACCAATGGAGCGTTTTGTGCCGTGACCAAGGATTTCAAGTTTTGTGCCTTTTTCATTGGCCTCTAAAATCATATCCTTTAAATCTTGATCGACCAAAGGGGAAAGCATGTCTTGCATATTTTAAGGCTCAGCTCCGTATGAGGTGAGGGCACCTTGTTCTTTAAATTTCTTGGCAACGTTTTCTGGGAAAACTTTATTTGGATTAAGGTGCCATTTGGGATCAAATAATTGTTTTACTCTCATTTGATTCACCAGATCAAGCTCGTCAAATTGAACGGTCATTAAGTCCTTCTTTTCAATGCCGACACCATGCTCACCTGTGATGCAGCCCCCGGCTAAAACACACAGTTCCAAAATTTCAGCGCCGCATTCTTCCACCTTGTCAAAAATACCAGGCTTATTTGCATCATAAAGAATGAGCGGATGCATGTTCCCGTCGCCCGCATGAAAAATATTGGCCACTTCCAATTTATGGGAGGCACATATTTCAGAAATCTTAGCCAATACATGGGAAAGTTTTGATAGGGGGATCACTCCATCCATGCATAAATAGTCAGAAATTCTGCCGATTGCCCCAAAGGCAGACTTGCGCCCCAACCAAAGAGCGGCTGCTTCTTCATCTGTTTTTGCTACCCGTTTGTGGACAGGGTTAAAGGGTGCTGCAATCCTCACAATTCTTTGCAAGGCTTCTTGAATTTCATCTTCGGCCCCTTCAACTTCTATGAGCAACAAAGCTTCCACATCCAAAGGGTAACCGGCTTGAGCAAAATCTTCGCACACTTTAATAGCCGGCTTGTCCATAAATTCGATGGCAACTGGAATGATGCCTTCACCAATAATGGCGGCAACACAATCGCCAGCTTGTTCATGGGTTTCAAAGCCTAGCAATAAGGGGCGCGCGCCTTCTGCTTTTGCGCGCAGCATGACTGTGGCTTCAGTGACGATCCCTAAGCCGCCTTCTGAGCCGGTGATAAGGCTTAAAAAATCATACCCAGCCGGGTCCATATAGTTGCCACCAAATTCAAGGACCTCTCCTTTGGGGGTGACAAATTTAACGCCCAATAGATTGTGTGTGGTCACCCCATATTTCAAACAATGTGCCCCGCCAGAATTCATGGCAATGTTACCAGCAATGGTGCAAGCTAATTGGCTGGACGGGTCCGGTGCATAGAAGAAACCTTGCTCATCAACCGCCTTGCTAATGGCAAGATTGGTGACACCTGCTTGGACCGTTGCGGTTCTGTTGGTGTAATTTATATCAAGAATTTTGTTCATACGTGAAAGGCAAACGACAATTGCATTTTCAACCGGGATGGCACCGCCTGCCAGTGATGTTCCTGCGCCGCGCGGTACCACTGGGATATCATACTGGTTGGCCAATTCCATAATTTGAGCAACTTGCTCTGTCGTATGTGGAAGAACCACAGCCATTGGAACCACTTTATAGGCTGTCAAAGCGTCAGTCTCAAACGCTTGGCGCCCCGAGGCATCCAGGATAATTTGATTATCTTGAAGAATTTTGCGCAATTGCCCAAGTGCGGCCCGCGGGATATTCGTTCTTATCTTATTTTCAAGCTTGGTGAAAAGTCCCATAATCAATCATATCATATTTAAAAAAGCGCACCATCTATTCATAAACATAGCACAAAAGTACCATTCAAAGGTTTTGTCTTTTAATGGAAAGCCCACAAAGAATAAAGATAAAAATGAAAAGGCGCAATTTTTGCTTTTAAGAATTTAATGCAATCTTTTTGTATTTTTAGGTATTGCTGGGAAAATTAGCAAGATTTTCAATGTGCATAATCAAACTGTCTGTTTTTTATGGATAATAAGTGTTAAGCTCACTGAAAATATTAGATTAATGACCTCATTATTGAATAATATGATTTTGATAAAATAATGGTTTTTTTATTCCTACTTATTTATAATTATAAGGAATTGCAAATAAGTTTATATTCGTTGGGTAACCAATTTTTTTATTTTTTAAATATTAAGTTTTATTTTCATATTTTGTTTATTCTGTATTGTTTATTTTGTGGTTTATAATTATTTTTGTAGTATTTTTTGTTTTCTTCTGTCTATTAATACTTAATAACTGCACAAAAGTAGATGAGAAAATCAAGTGTCTTCAATTTTAGATCTAGAAATCTTTGTAAAAGTAGCTGATGCAGGCAATATGTCGGCAGCTGGGCGTGAATTGGGCCTGTCTCCTGCAGTTGTTAGTAAGCATATGTCTGGTCTTGAAGACAAGTTAAAGGTGCGTTTGTTTGAGCGTACAACCCGACAATTGAGCTTAACTGAACAAGGTGAGCGTTATTACGAACATGTTGTTAAGGCGTTAAAGCAATTACAGTTGGCGGCCAAAAATTTAGAAGTTAATGATGGTGAGCCACAAGGCACATTAAAAATCACGGCTCCAACCATTTTTGCTCGGTTGCATTTAGGGCAATTAATTAGTGAATTTCTCAATACTTATAAAAGAGTTGATCTGGATGTAAATTTGTCAGATGAAGTGAGCGATATTAGCTCACAAGGGTATGATGTGGCTATTCGGATCGGTATTATTAAAGATCAGGGTTTGATAAGTTATCCTTTGGCCACTAATCACCGTGTTTTATGTGCCAACCCTTCTTATTTAAAAAAATATGGTGTGCCTGACAGCTTGCAAGATTTAAAACAACACAATTGTCTTATTTTAAAATCACAAGATAATTGGGTGCTAAGTGGCCCAAATGGGAAGCAAGTTATTCAGGTTACAGGGAATTTAAGTTCTAATTCTAGTGATTTTATTCATGAAGCGGCCCTTGCAGGTGATGGCATTGCCCTGCGCTCAACCTGGGAAATCTCTAAAGCGGTTGAAAATGGTGATCTTAAGATTGTTTTGCCCGAATATGTGGGGTTAAGCGATATTAAAATACACATTGTTTACCCAATGCGGGAAATTACTCCGGCTAAAGTTGAGGCTTTTGTGAATTTTACAAGGCAAAAATTTAAACTCTACAATCAACAGAACCATGCATTAACGCGGCCTTTTGACTAAAATCAAAATATGGCTACATTTTTTTATTTAAATTTCAATTAGACATGTGTAAATAAGCACTTCTCTTTGTAGATCATGTCTTGTCTATGCTTTAATTAGTGCAATAACTAAATTAGCGATAGATAAGAGACCAAAGAGATGATGAGAGCATTAAGTCAAGGAACAACTGAAAAAGTGTTGGTGCTTGTGTGCTTCTTGTTGAAAAACTATCGGCTGATAAAATTATAATGAATGGATTGCGAATAGCTAAATCTGTTAAAGGGTACAGGTTATCACAAAAGACAATTCAGCTGCTTAATCGTTGGAATCTCTAAATCTAAATTAAAGGAATCAATATGAGTAAACGTTCAATCTTTTTGGGAGCCGCTCTTATTCTTCTTTCTAGCGTTGGTCTTGCTCAGGCAGATGACCTTGCTAAAAAGGGAGCAAAGGTTTTTAAAAAATGTAAAGCCTGCCATGCTGTAGGCCCTGACGCCAAAAACAAGGTTGGTCCTCAACTTAACAACCTGATAGGTCGTAAAATTGGCGGCGCTGAAGGATATAAATATTCAGATGCCCTTATCGCAAAGGGAGCTGATGGTACGGTTTGGACTGATGAGTCATTGACAGCATTTTTGAAAAAACCAAAAGACTTTGCCCCTGGCACCAAAATGGCGTTTTCTGGCTTAAAAAAAGAAAAGCACCAAAAAGCCATTCTTGCTTATTTCAAATCTTTGTCTGAAGCAAAATAAGTCACATCCAATTTTTAGTTTTTTAGATAAGGGGAGCTTCACGGCTCCCCTTATTTGTATCTAATCACGTTCAGCAAATTTTTTGTGAATGCGCCTTGTAAGTGCCCACACGCCCAAAATCACAAGAGGGACACTCAATGCTGTGAGCAATGTTGGCGAAAGGCCAAAGGTCAGGCCATATTTATAAAGCCCTTCAGTTAAATATTTGACCAAGCCGACGATGTAATAGCTGATTGCAGCAACTGATAGCCCTTCAACGGTTTGTTGTAAGCGCAATTGTAATTTTGCCCGCCTGTCCATTGATTTTAATAAATCTCGGTTTTGTTGTTCGAGCTCAAATTGAATGCGTGTGCGCAACAATTCAGCTGTGCGCATTAATTTGCGCGACAGCCCGGTCTGGCGTTCTTCGATGGTGGTGCAGGTGGCAATCGCAGGGGTTAATCTCCGGCGAAAAAAACTGGAAAAGCGCCGCGCCCCTTCTACTGAGTTTTCATGCATCACTCCCAAGCGCACCATGACAATGTCATAATAAGCTTTGCTGGCACCAAACCGGTAAGATGTGGCTGCGGCTTGCGCTTCTAATTCTGCAGCTAAATCGGTCAGCCTTTTTAACAAATGGTGGTTGTCTTCAATGGTTTGTGCATTGGCAATTTCTAAGGTCAATCGGGCTAGCTCATCCTGGGTCTTATTTACAATTGGCATCGCCTTTTTTGCCACTGGCAAACCCATCAGGGCTAGCATGCGGTAGGTTTCGACTTCTAGAACCCGTTGCACAAGGGCGCCTGCCCGAAACGGGCTCATGCCATGGTCTTCAATAATAAACTGGGTAAAGCCCTTTAAGTCAGCCTGAAAGTCAGTGGCGACCCAGGCTTTGCCCCGGTCTGTTTCAATGACACAAAGACTGGCAGGGTTAAAAATTTGCTCATAGTCTTGTACGCTGGTTTTGGTTGTGGTCATTTTAACTTGCGTTGCAACAATGAGCTCTCCGGGGGGTGTGAACTCTAATTCTGATAATAGCTTGGTGCTCTCATCAGTATCATCATCGTGAACGTCCCAGCGATAGGTGGTGAACTCATTGTGTTGTTCCCAGCGAAAATTCCATTTGCCTATGGCCATAGAATGGTAACTGGCATTTTTTGCTGGTGGCGAAATGGCATGGGCCAAACATAATTTTTCAATTTGCTGCCGGTCTTTTTCAGCTTGCTTTGTATCGGTCAAGAAGCCCATTAAAAACACACGACGTGGTACATCGATTTTCTCAAACGGGCGGGCATGCAATTCACCGAGCAATTCAGCTCTTAGTTCAAATTCTTGCAAGGCTATATTTGCCTGCTCATCAGCACTTTCTTCTTGTTCCATAATCCGTTCATCACCTAAAAAACTTACCGTTTCATGTTAAACTGGGCTCTAAAGCAGCATTTGCCAACGCTCCAGAACCAGCTATAAACAAACTTAAATAATAAATAATTATTTCTTTATTGGACAAATATGAATAAATCACCTGGAAAAGTTGGCCTGTTCATCTCTTGTATGGTGGATTTTACCCGCCCTGAAGTCGGTTTTGCAGCCACCAAATTATTGCAAGATACTGGCTTTCAGGTTTGTGTGCCCTCTCAGACATGCTGTGCCCAGCCAGCCTACAACAATGGCAACCGGCTTGAGGCGATCGAAATTGCCAAGACAACCATTGCTGCTTTTGAAGCTTGTGAACATGTGATTGTGCCCTCAGCCTCATGTGCGGGGATGATTAAACATCATTATCCATCCTTATTCAAAGATGACCCAGATTGGCGTGAAAAAGCGCTCAACATCAGCGATCGAACTCATGAGCTTGTCACCTTTCTTTATTCCATAGCACAAATGAAAAAAACTCAAGCTGCGTATAATGGTCCCATCTATTTTCACCAAAGCTGTTCTGCCCGGCGAGAGATGAAGTGTGAAGGGGCGCAAGAGCTTTTGCAGACAATTGAAGGGGCGCAAATTATCGAAATGCCCAATAATGAAAGCTGTTGTGGGTTTGGTGGGCTGTTTTCAGTTAAATATGATGAAATTTCAAATGCTATGGTGTCTAAAAAAGTCGCACCTTTACCCAACAATAAAGAGGCCATTTTAACGGGCTTAGACCTTGGCTGTCTGCTCAATATGGCTGGAAAGCTGCATAAACAGGGTAATCCTATTCAAGTTCGTCATATCGCTGAACTTTTAGCCGGTGAGTTTACAGGGCAAGATATCAGCTCGGCCTCCGTTTGAAGGTCAAACCACCCGCAATTTTGAGAATTAAGTGCCGTATCAAAATTTATGAGAAAAACTTGTCTCTTGCCATGGGATCGGTTAGAACCGCCTGCAAACAAAATTTTGTTAAAAAGAGACCGCAAACGACCCTTATGGCCAAAAAACAAAAAACTTTTCGTCCCAAACCGCGCTTGCCCAAGGGCATGCGAGACATTCGCGCTGACGAAATTAGCGCCATGAACAATATGCTTGCCAAATTGCGCGAGATTTATGAGCTTTATGGGTTTGAGGCACTTGAGACGCCGGCCTTTGAATATTCTGATTGTTTGGGCAAATTTTTACCCGATCAAGACCGCCCTAATGCGGGCGTTTTTTCGTTTGAGGAAGATGAAGATGCTCAATGGGTTTCTTTGCGTTATGATTTAACTGCACCGCTGGCCCGCTTTGTTGCGGCCAATTATGATCAATTGCCCAAGCCCTTCCGGCGTTATCAAACTGGCTCTGTTTGGCGTAATGAAAAGCCTGGTCCTGGGCGCTTTCGCCAGTTCACCCAATTTGATGCTGATAGCGTGGGCGCTGACAGTATTGCAGCGGACGCTGAACTGGCCATGCTAGGGGCTGACAGCCTGGAGCATTTAGGCTTAAAGCGCGGTGATTACCAAATCACGATGAACAACCGTAAACTGCTGGATGGCGTTTTAACATCAGCTGGCATTGACCCTGCAGCCCAAGAAAACGCCCAAGAACGCCTCACGGTTTTGCGTGCGATTGATAAATTAGATCGCCTGGGCCAAGACGGGGTGAAAGATTTGCTTGGGGGCGGTCGCAAGGACAGCTCAGGCGATTTTACCAAGGGGGCAAATTTAACCCCGGGTCAAATTGATAAAATCTTAGCTTATTTGGATACGGGCGCTGAAGAACGCGGTGATGTGCTTGGCAAGTTGGAACCGCTGGTTGCTGGTTCGCAGATTGGCCAGGAAGGCCTAAGCGAGTTGGCCGAGATTGATGATTTGTTGGCCGCTGGTGACTTTAAGTCAGACCGGGTTCGCTTTGACCCAACCATTGTGCGCGGTCTGGATTATTATACCGGCCCGGTTATGGAGGCTGAACTGACCTTTGAGACCACCAATGAGAAGGGTGAGACGGTTCGCTTTGGCTCTCTTGGTGGGGGGGGGCGTTATGATGGTTTGGTTGCCCGTTTCCGTGGTCAGGAAGTGCCAGCCACTGGTTTTTCCATTGGTGTTTCCAGGGTTTACTCAGCGTTGCAAAGTCTCAATAAACTGGAATATGACAAAACCAAAGCCCCGGTTGTTGTGTTGGTGATGGATCAGGAGCATAAAGGCGCATCCCAAGCCATGGTGCAACAGTTGCGCAATGCTGGTGTGAAGTCTGAGCTTTATTTGGGCACATCGGGCATGCGCGCGCAGCTTAAATATGCTGATAAACGTGCAGCCTCTCTTGTTGTCATCCAAGGGGAAGATGAGCGCGAAAACGATCAAGTCACGATTAAAGATTTGGACAAAGGCGCACAGCTTTCCAAAGAAATTGAAGACAATAAAGAATGGCGCGAAGCGCGCTCGGCCCAACAAACCGTTAAATCTGATGAGTTGGTGGCAACAGTGAAAAATATGTTGGCTGCTCAAGACGCTTATGGGCAAGCAAAAGTTTAAGGAACAAGCTGATGAATGAGATGTCTGCCAGCGCCATACCTGACCTTTCAGTGATGAAGGCGCTTGAGCAAAAAATCACCACGCTTTTTGAACAAGACGGGTTTGCCCAGATTGATCCTGCTATCATGCAACCGGCTGATATTTATTTGCAACAAATCGGTGAGGCGGTCAGAGGGCGTACTTATGTGTTTACTGATATTGATGGCCAAGAGCTGTGTTTGCGTCCAGACCTGACTGTGCCTGCAGCTCGGGTGTTCATTGAAGCCCAAGAAGAGTTTGGTGACAAGGCACGCGTTTATTATGCTGGCCCGACCTTTCGTTACCCTTATGAGGGCCCAGCCCATGGCAATGCCAGAGAGTTTCGCCAAGCTGGTATTGAAATTTTTGGTAAGGAAGATGCTGAAAAGTCAGAAGCGGAAGTGTTGGCGCTTACCATCAATGCGCTTAAAGAAGTTGGCACCACCAAGTTTAAAATTCGCCTTGGTGATTTAGGATTGTTTGAGGCGCTGTTGCACGCCATTGAGATGCCAGATCGGTGGCGCAAACGGTTAAGCGAAAACTTTTGGCGCCCGGACGAATTTCACGCCATCTTAAAACAGTTAGGGGCACCGCAAAACCTTGAATATGAAGAGAATTTGCGAAAATTATTGCGCAAAATCACAGACTTACCAGGCAAAGAGGCCGAACAAGTCGTGGCGGAATACATGGCAGAACATGCCATCCCTCTGATTGGGGCCAGATCACTTGGTGAAATCACTGCTCACTTGTTGACCAAAGCAGAAGACCTGATTGCTGACCCGCTTGAGCCAGAAAAAATAGAGTTGATTGAGCGTTATTTAGAGATTTCAGCCCCGCCCAAAGCGGTTGGTGCCCGGCTGGAAGATTTGTCTGAAAAATCTGGCCTTGATTTAACCCATGCCCTGGACCGTTATCAAAAACGCATAGAATGGCTCAATAAATTAGAGGTGGATTTGTCATGTGCTGAATTCACCGCAGAGTTTGGCCGCAACTTGGAATATTACACTGGCTTTGTTTTCCAAATTGAAAAACATGATATGGGCCAGGAAGGGCACATTGCTGGCGGGGGCCGTTATGACAGTTTATTGCAAAGCCTTGGTAGCCCCAAAAGTTTACCGGCCATCGGTGCTGCCATTCACCTTGATCGTTTAGCTGCTCTCATTGATGGAGATGTTCTATGACGGAAACATTGACCCTGGCTGTGCCCTCCAAGGGTAGGTTGATGGAAGAGACCAGTAAATACTTCCAGGCTCGTGGGCTTAATTTGCAAAAGATTGGTCATGATCGTGGCTATCAAGGTGAAATTGAAGGGCATGATGATGTGGACATCGTTTATCTTTCTGCCTCTGAGATTGCGCACCAATTAAAGACGGGCCAAATCCATATGGGGGTTACCGGAGAAGATTTGGTGCGTGAAAGCATTATTGGCGCTGATCAACGCATTGAGTTTTTAAAAAAGCTTGGGTTTGGTAAGGCTGATGTGGTTGTTGCTGTGCCCGATTGTTGGTTGGATGTGCGCACCACCCAGGATTTGGAAGAAATGGCCTTGCAGTTTCGCCGCCAACATGGGCGCCGGCTGAAAGTGGCGACCAAATATATGAACCTTACTCGCCAGTTCTTTGCTCAAAAGTCCGTTGCTGGCTATCGTATTGTTGAAAGCTTAGGCGCGACGGAAGGCACTCCTATGGGGGGCACCGCAGATCTTATTGTTGATATCACCTCTACTGGTGAAACGCTAAGCGCGAACCATCTGCGTATTCTTGATGACGGCGTTATTCTGAAATCAGAAGCCAATTTGTTGGCCTCACGGGCAGCCGAATGGGGCGGGGGCGCTGCTGAAGTGCGTTTGGAGCTTATGGCCAAATTGGGAAACGATCCAACTGAGGAAGAATAATCTCATCTTTCTCAGTTGAGGGCTTGGAAGTTAAGGCGCAAACTGACACAATCTATCGTGTGTTGTTGGGGGCAAAAATCATTGTTGCGGCGTAATCGGGAAAGACTTCTTTGGTCATTCTGTTGTGATAGTCAACAAGGTTGGAGCTGGCCCGGCTTAAATCGCGAAATGGCGTTTCCATTTCTGGTACGATCATATTGCATATAAGGCCGAAGGCGGTGCAATCAATCTCTCGCGGTTTGTCGCCGCCAAAATAAGCCCGGTCAGCCAAAAGGGCTTCAAGAGCGGCAATGTCTTGGGCTATCATGTCCTCAAGCTCTTGCCAGCTATGACGCAAAATGCCTTGCCCTTTGATTGTGCGCTTAATGTCTTTTTGTACGATCTTAAAAATGAATTTGCCCATAAAGCCCATATTGGCAAAAAACGTTTCACGCATGATGGGGGCATTCTTTTCATCCAGCCAACGATAGGCAAGCATCATAAAGTAGGTGTGGTTTTCAAGGCCCAGGCGCCATAAATGTTGCTGGGCATTTTCATCAGGGCTTAGCCCTTCATTGACTTTGTCGCCATGTTTGTCTTTTAGATGCTCAATGGCAAATTGGCTATCTGCTATGGTCTTGTCGCCATCGATTAAAACCGGAAATTTGCCTTTGGGTGTTTTGCGGACATCACCGTTTTTCGGCGTGTATTCAAGGTCGGCCAAGCGCAAATAGGTCTCAAGTTTCACTACAAACGAGCTGGGATCAGGCACGCCGAATTGTGGGCCAAACTTCATCAATTTTAGCATCAAACAACACCTTCAAAATTTGCATTTAAAACAATATGGTTCAATGATACAGTTAACATATAAAAGATGTAAGATATCAATCACAATACCGTCATAAAACAAACGCCTTTTGTTCTTAAAAATTTCATAAAAACAAGTTTGGGGGCCCTTTATGAAACGACTAATATTTTTAATTTGCCTAATCGCACTTGCCTTTTATGCGGCTTGGCCAGCTTATTCTTTGTATGAGATTGCCAATGGTTTGAAACAGAGCGAAGAAGCCACCATTGAGCGCAAAGTGGCCTGGGGGCCTTTGCGCGAATCGTTAAAAGAGCCGGTGACCCAACGTGTTAAACAAGAAATTTCTAACCAGTCAAAGGGGCAAGGTATTGAAGGCGTTCTTGCTGGTGAGTTGGCCAATAAAATGGCGCCGCAATTGGTTGAAAAAATCTTAGATGCTTATGTGACCCCTAAAGGGGTGATCATGCTGGCCAATCAGGGCGGTAAGCTTAATGTTAGCAATCTGGGTATTGGTAAGCTTGTTGGCAGCGTTGGTGGTGGTCAAAATGGGGATGGCGGCCTGCTTGGCGGCTTGCTTGATAAAGCCAAGGAAATTGTTGGTTCGGTTCAAGAGGGTAAAGATTTGTTCTCTGGGGCGCTGGGCAAATTTGGCAAAGACTTGGCTGAAATTATTGATGCAGACAGTCAAAAAACACAAGGTTCTGCTGAGAAGACCAGCTATGGTTTGAACAACATTAAACATTTCAAATTCATCAACCCGTGGAGCTTTGAAGTTGGGTTGGCTAAATCTCCAACAGCTAAAAAACCTGATGTGGTTGCTGGCATGAGCTTTATTGATCGGGATTGGAAGTTGAGCAAGGTGGTGCCAAGTTTTTAGCTGAGTAGCAGTTCGATTTTAGATTTTATTTCAGTTCTTGGTCTCAAGAGGACTATTATCACGCTCAAGTAGGAGCATGATTTCCTATCATTCAATTAAATTCTGGTGCTGCGCTCGGTTCTGCCCTACACTGCAGCATGTTGCGCCTTGTCAATTTTGGATCTGGCCCACACCGGATATTTTACTTTTGATTGGGCACTTCAGCCAAATGATTTGTTTTTCGCTTAACAAGTTGGCTAAAGGAGGATGTCCATTGATGAAGACTCCATATTTTTCTGCATGTTTATGGCACGATGGCAGCTTATTCAATTGGCTTGTTAATATTCCAAAAAGAAGTGTTCGTGAGTGGCGCTGCGCGTTTGAGGGGCCGTTTATAGCTAACAATTTTATGAGAGCTTTTGCCTTTTTCCTTAGTATCGTCTTGCTAGCATTAAGTTCTCATCCAGCATTTGCACAAACAAGGCAGGAGCAGACCTGTGTGAATTGGATCATGCAAAATGGTTTGCAATATTCCAAGGTTCCAGGTCAAAATAAGTGGTCATTAAATAATGCCCGTAGCTTCTGCAGTGGTGTAACAGATATTAAAAAGAGGATAGCTTGCTTCTTAGAAAAAATAAAGAAGGGCGATCATTACAATATTGCGATTGCTGAGTGTAAAGAAAAAGCTATATCAGCCCTAGAAGCTTTTAAAATAATAGAAACTTGTCGCAGTGATGCAGACTGCCAGGGTGATAATAAATGTGGTTCAGAGTTTATTATGCATGATGGAAAGCTGCGGCACGCTAAAGTGTGTTGCTTTACCCATGGGGCCCCACTCGTTACTGTTGGTAGTAATAAGTGGTGTCCAGCCCTTCAAAGTTTTGATCGATCCAACCCTAAAAAACGTCAGAAATTTTATTGCATAACACACTCGATGTGTTCCAGCGGACTATGTGTGGGGGGAGGCTATTTAGGGTATTGCGTTGACAGACAGCATATACGTTTTCCTAAAAAGATAGAACGATGTTTTAACGACAAAGGTTGCAGCAACAACAATTGTGGAAGTCGGATATATGGCTATGGCCAAAACGATGAGGTGCTAGAGGTGCTGATGTGCTGTCCTGGGAAATCAGTGATGGTTGGAGGAACAAAGTATTGCGCCGATTTGAACAACTCACACGCAACTGATGAAAATAGTTGTTTGGATGGTTCTATGTGTAAGTCAGGGAACTGCGTGATTAAACCAAATCATCGATTTGGATCGTGCCGACGTCAACCGAATGATCCGCAAGACAAATGTTTTGGTGATCGCCGATGTCCGCCCAGTGGTTGGAATAACAGGCTTTTATGTGCGGGCCAGCCAAATTGTCCGGCATCAGGTTATCATAAGGGAACCTGGGAATGTACAAAGAGCTCTGAGCGGGTGTCAAAAAGGATTCAACGTAGAGATAACTGTATTTCTTGGAAATTTACATCGCACGTCTCATGTAAGGGGCAATCAAATTGTCTAAGAAGCGGGGCGCGTAAAACCACTTGGCTTTGCGGAACAACCCAAGCAAGCTGCAATATATATAGACCACACAAACCAAAACCCACTGTACGTCATGTTCAACCAGGTGATACTTGTGACTGTGATTACCATGCCGGTGGATGTAGCATAAGTAAGGCTGCACCGGCAGGCCTGGCTTGCCAATGTAACTACAAAGGGGCGTGGACATGTGGGGGAAAGGTCACAAAATGCAGCAATACCAACTCCCCAAAATGTTCTTCCCCAGATAAAAGTAAGGCTGCATGTTTGTTGGGCGGAGGAGACTGCGAGGGATACTGAGCTTTTCGCGGGCTTTCTGATAGAAAGGGGAAGCACGTCATTTTTGCGTATCTTTGAAGGTCGGTTGGCTAAATCTCCAACGGCTAAAAGGCCTGATGTGATAGCTGGTATGAGCTTTATTGATCGGGATTGGAAGTTGAGCAAGGTGTGCCAAGTTTTTTAAGCTGAGTAGCAGTTCGATTTTAGAATTTATTTCAGCTTTTGCCTCAATCTGGAAATCTCTAGTGTGCGGAATTGTTCTGATATTTATTAAGCCGACATACTCAACAGGCTAATATTAGAAGTAATATTATTAAACCTATTTTTTTATTTAGTAAGTCATCAAAAGTTTCTCAAAGTATGGTTTCAGGTCCTTGGAAAATCTTTCGTCGGCTGCGAGCTTTTTGATGTGGGCTTCCAAATATTCAAAAGGTTTCAGAGATGGAACCAAAAATGGGAGGCCGAGGTTCTCAAAATGCATTGCGAGACCGGATTCATCCGTGAGCTGGCAAAGATCACAAATCGTAGCAATGTCGGCTAACGTAATCGTGTCTCCTGCAATGTAGGTGGACGTTTGAAGTGCCCTGTCCAAACCAGCCGCAAAAGATTTTACTTCACCCGCCATTTCACTATGCAGTTGCTCTGTCATGCTTTCTTGTGCGAGCAAATAACGTTGAAGGTCGCGCGCAAATACGAGAGATCGGTCCAGAAAAGAATCTATCCGCGATTGTTCCATTGGCGTTTGGCCGATCAACTCGTCTGCATTTTGTCCGATCCGTGCCACTGCGCGCATGATAGAATTTGATTCGAAAATCCCGACAGCGCCATCACCTGAAAACCCTGCGGGAACGTTGCCGAATGGATGGGCTTTCAAAAAGGCGTCACTCTTGTAAAGGCTAGCGCCCGCGAAACCAACCACCCCCTGTCTGGCGAATTGTGTCAGCTCCTGTTTATCTGGTTCTGACAGTTCACGGGCGTCAAAATCCCACAACCAATTCGCCAAGGCCTGAATCTGGTCTCCTACAATCTCAATTTCGACATTTGAGAAGCGTGCCGCTATGGTTGCTTTATAGAGCCGTGGGTTGGGCAAATAAGAGAATATGCGAAAATCTGTCATAGGCTGCCTCATTTGGGGCTTCTTATTTTCGATCGTTGAGGGCAATTTAAAAATATCACAAAATGGGTCAATGATAGTGATAAGTCCTTATTAAGTGGACCAGGGTCAAAGTTGATTTTCAGTTACCAGCCCCCATGGAGTTGTCTATTTTCAATAGTTAATTTAAAGCTTGGGTTTGGTCTATAGGAATCTTTCCCCTTAAAGCACAGATATCAGATAAAGGCGGGAATGATGCCTCTTCTTGTTCACGCCTATTCTGCCAACCCAATCCAGCGCTGTTGAATATCAAGCACCCCATAGACGAAGCCACCGCTGTCCTCAAGGGCTTCTTCCAGACGGGTCAGTACCGTTGAATGGGGCGGCATAAGATCCCCGATCACATCGCCTTGGTCAAAACAAAGGTCAGCATCAAATTTGCGGGCAATTGATTTCATCGCTTGGTTCTCACCCAAGCAATTGACATAAAGATGGTTGATATCGCGGTTGCGGGCTGACAAAACCACATGGCTAAATAACTGGGTGCCCACTCCCTTGCCGCGATAAGCCTTTTCAACGGTAAAGGCGGCTTCTGCGCTGCCTGGTTTGTTTTCAAAACATTTTAGCTCACCGGTGCCGCGCAAGTTACCGCGGGGGCCAAAAAAGCCCCAGACACGGCAGTTATTGTCAAGCGCGTGGCTGGCGTAACGTTCAATATAGTCATCGCTCACCTCGCAGCCAAACCGTAAATGCCGGGCGGTTTTTTCAAGCCGCAACAAATGGTCACGAAATTCATCGCTTTCTATATGCCAAAGTTTTCGGAAGTGTCCGCCTAGATAAGATATTGATCCCATAGAATGGTCACAAGGTCCCTTTGTAATGATCTCCTGATTTAAAATATAAGCCCTGGTCCTTAGAACGCTAGACTAAACCGGTGCGTTATGAAGCATGACAGCCATGCAAAAATCGCATACAAAAAATCATGATTTGGCCATAAACTTTATCTGGTGAACGGGGCAAGGGATGGGAGTGAGACAATCGAAAAACTGTAAGCGAGCAAAATTTTAAATTTTATATGCCAAAACATAGCCAAACACAGCAAATTCAAGGAAAACTCTTGAGATGAGCGGTTCGTTCTTAGACCTGTATAGTGATCACATAAGGCGAAAATTAATCACGCCTGATGACGCCCAAGAAAGCGTGGCGACGGCTTTGGCTGCCCTTCAGACTAGATTATCCACATATTCTCCGCCGCAGCAGGGCTTGTTAACAACTTTGTTTGGTAGCAAAAAACAAATCGATGATGCGCCCCGGGGGCTTTATTTATATGGCGGGGTTGGGCGCGGTAAAACCATGTTGATGGACATGTTTTATGACTTCATCGACTTTGAACCTAAAATGCGTCTGCATTTCAATGAGTTCATGGCCACAGCCCATGCGTTGATCGCGCAGCACCGTAAATCCCATGAGGGCGATCCGATTCCCTTGGTGGCTGAAGATTTATCAGAAAAAGTCAAATTGATTTGTTTTGATGAATTTTATGTCACTGACATTGCTGATGCGATGATCTTGGGGCGCTTGTTCACTGCCCTGTTTAAAGAGGGTGTTGTTTTTATTGCCACCTCGAACTGTCCTATTAACGAGCTGTATAAAGATGGCCTTAACCGGCAATTGTTTATGCCCTTTATCGAGCTGTTTAACGCCCGCATGGTGGCCCATGAGGTGATCTCGCCCACCGATTTTAGATTGCGGGCTCTTGATGGCAAGGACCTGTACTTTACCCCTCCTGATCAGCAAGCTGATGAAGCCGTTTGTTCTTTATGGCAAGCCATTAGCGGCAAAGCTGAGGGTAAAATGGCCCAAATTATCGTAAAGGGGCGCCAATTGACCGTGCCGGAGGCTGCGGGAGGAGCTGCACGGTTTAACTTTAGTGATCTGTGTGAAGAAGCGCTGGGCCGAGATGATTATCTGGCGCTGGCAAGCCGTTATCATACCATCTTTATTGATGACATTCCCATTATGCGGCCTGAACATCGGAACCAAGCGCGCCGGTTTATCACCTTGATAGACACGCTTTATGACCAAAACATTCGCCTGGTTGCTACCGCTGAAGCGGATCCTGAAAACCTTTATGGGGCCGGGGACAATGCCGCCCTTTTTGAGCGAACCAGCTCTCGCCTGATTGAGATGCGCCGCGGGGCCCATCTTGAAGATGTTGAGGATACCTGATGTTTTAAGTTGAAATTAGCTGCCTATTTTTAAGCCAGTAAGAATGGCAATCGTCTCTCAGTATGCGGATTTGAGGCAAATTTAAGCATTTTGGGACGTGAAACACGACTATTAGTTGTGAATAGAAAGGGATTCCACTTGAACGGGGCGGTGACAATTCATGATCTCAAGGGCTATCATAAATTAAGAATCAAAACTCACTCGCACTTTTGTTGTATGTGGGATGTTTTTTTTAAATGTTCCCTTGCACAGCGTACAAATTCACGTTAACCACACCAGTATCAAATCTGTTCTTTAAGAGCCTTATTGGTTTGCAAGTCAAAAAATTATCACTCTCCTGGTGAAGAGCCAAAAAGTTTTAGTTTTAAAGTCTTTAAAACGAAACGTTTTGCCCAAAGTGAGAGAAGCATAATGCATTCGTCATCAGTCGCATTCGTGAGTGTAAGTTCGACTTATAGTAAGGACCGATAAAAGACACGGTATAAATAGTATATAAGGAGCGAAAAAATGGCACGGAATAAAATCGCGCTCATTGGTGCGGGCATGATTGGTGGCACACTGGCCCATCTCATCGGGTTAAAAGAACTTGGCGATGTTGTGGTGTTTGACATTGTTGATGGAATGCCAAAAGGCAAGGCCCTGGATATCGCTCAAGCTTCCCCTGTAGATGGTTTTAATAGTTCTCTTAAAGGCACAACCGAATATGCCGATATTGAAGGGGCTGACGTTATTATTGTAACTGCGGGCGTGCCTAGAAAACCAGGCATGAGCCGTGATGATTTGGTTGAAATTAATTTAAAGGTTATGGAGCAAGTGGGTGCTGGCATTAAAAAATATGCCCCCAATGCTTTTGTTATCTGCATTACCAACCCGCTTGATGCAATGGTTTGGGCGTTGCAAAAGGCCAGTGGCTTGCCCCCTGAAAAAGTTGTTGGCATGGCTGGTGTGCTTGATAGTGCCCGTTTCCGTTTGTTCTTAGCTGAAGAATTTGATGTCTCGGTTGAAGATGTTACTGCTTTTGTGCTAGGTGGCCATGGCGATACGATGGTGCCATTACCGCGCTATTCAACAGTTGCCGGCATTCCACTGACAGATCTGGTTAAAATGGGCTGGATTACTGGCAAACGGCTTGAAGAGATTATTCAACGCACGCGCGATGGCGGCGCTGAAATTGTTGGTTTGCTTGGCAATGGGTCTGCCTATTATGCCCCGGCCACATCTGCGATTGCCATGGCAGAAAGCTATTTGCGCAGCCAAAAGCGGGTGCTTCCTTGTGCAGCTTACCTTAAAGGGGAATACGGCGTTGATGGGCTTTATGTCGGTGTGCCGGTTGTTATCTCAGACAAGGGTGTTGAGCGTGTTGTGGAAATTAATTTAGATGGTGACGAAAAATCGGCCTTTAACGCTTCAGTGGATGCTGTGAGAGGCTTGGTTGAAGCGTGCGGGCAAATTGCCCCCCACCTAAAGGCTTAGGAAAAAGAGGCGGCTCCCCAGCCGCCTTTTTGTTATACAGGCTGTTCTTTCGAATCAGTCAGAAAGAATGTAGAACTTTAAAAAGGCAAAAAACAATGAATATTCATGAATATCAAGCCAAAGCCGTGCTAAAGGAATTTGGTGTTCCTGTCTCAAAAGGCGGGGTTGCTTTTACCCCAACAGAGGCGCGCTCTGCCGCCCAAGAGCTTGGCGGTCCTTTATGGGTGGTCAAGTCGCAAATCCATGCCGGTGGTCGCGGCAAGGGCAAATTTAAAGAGCTCGATGACAGCGCGCAAGGCGGCGTCCGCTTGGCTCACTCAGTTGATGAAGTTGAAGCCCATGCCAAAGAAATGTTGGGGCACACCCTTGTCACTCATCAAACAGGCCCGGCAGGTAAAGAAGTGAAGCGTCTTTATGTTGAAGATGGCACTGACATTGCTGATGAGCTTTATCTTTCTATTTTGGTTGATCGAGAAACCAGCCAGGTTGCTTTTGTTGCCTCAACTGAAGGGGGCATGGACATTGAGGCGGTTGCAGAAGAAACGCCTGAAAAAATCATCACCTTTAGCGTGGATCCTGCCATTGGTTTTATGCCATTGCATGGGCGTAAATTGGCCAAAGCCTTAAACCTTTATGGTGATTTGGCCAAACAAGCTGGCAAAATTGGCAGCGCGCTTTATAAGGCTTTTACCACCAAAGACATGTCCTTGCTTGAGATTAATCCGCTGGTTGTCACAAAAGACAATCAATTGCGTTGCTTGGATGCCAAAGTTGGTTTTGATTCCAATGCGCTTTATCGCCATCCAGATATTATTGAGCTGCGCGATTTAGATGAAGAAGACCCAGCTGAAGTTCAAGCCTCTAAATATGACCTGTCTTATGTCAAGCTGGATGGCAGCATTGGTTGCATGGTCAATGGTGCTGGCCTTGCCATGGCGACAATGGACATCATCAAGCTTTATGGCGAAGAGCCGGCTAACTTTCTTGATGTTGGCGGCGGTGCCACAAAAGAAAAAGTGACAGAGGCGTTTAAAATTATTCTGTCAGATCCGAATGTTAAGGGCATCTTAGTGAACATTTTTGGCGGCATTATGCGTTGTGATGTGATCGCTGAAGGCGTGGTTGCAGCGGCGAAAGAGATGGACATCAAAGCGCCTCTCGTTGTGCGTCTAGAGGGCACCAATGTTGAAAAGGGCAAAGAAATATTATCTCAATCAGGTTTGGCAATCATCCCTGCGGATGATTTAGCCGATGCGGCCGAAAAAATTGTGGCAGCCGTGAAGGAGGCAGCATAAATGTCAATTCTAGTAAATAAAGACACAAAATTAATCTGCCAGGGGTTTACCGGTAGCCAAGGCACGTTCCACTCTGAACAAGCCATTGCCTATGGCACCAACATGGTTGGCGGTGTAACGCCAGGCAAAGGCGGTACCAATCATTTAGATTTGCCTGTGTTTGATACAGTTCATGAAGCTATGGATAAGACAGGGGCTAACGCCACAGCGATTTACGTGCCGCCCCCGTTTGCAGGTGATGCGATTTTGGAAGCGATTGATGCTGAAATTCCGCTGGCTGTATGTATTACTGAGGGCATCCCGGTTATGGATATGGTCAAGGTTAAACGGGCCTTAGATGGTTCTAATACCCGCCTGATTGGCCCTAACTGTCCTGGTGTGATTACACCGGAAGAATGTAAGATCGGTATTATGCCAGGTCACATTCACAAAAAGGGCTCTGTTGGCATTCTGTCTCGCTCTGGCACCTTGACGTATGAAGCGGTTGGGCAAACAACAGCTGCTGGCCTTGGGCAATCGTCTTGTGTTGGTATTGGCGGTGACCCGGTTAAAGGCACTGAGTTTATCGACGTTCTAGAGATGTTTTTGGCCGATGATGAGACCCAAAGCATTATTATGATTGGTGAAATTGGTGGCTCAGCTGAAGAAGACGCGGCTGAATTTTTGAAATCCAACAGTGTGAAAAAACCAGTTGTTGGCTTTATTGCTGGGGTGACGGCGCCTCCAGGGCGCCGGATGGGCCATGCTGGCGCAATTATCGCTGGCGGTAAAGGCGGTGCTGGCGACAAAATTGAAGCCATGAAATCTGCCGGTATTGCAGTGGCAGATTCGCCGGCTTCGTTAGGTACAACCCTTGTTGAGGTTCTTAAAGGATAAGATTTTAAGCCCCTTAAAGGTCTTGCTTTAAGGGGCTTAAAATTAAAAGAGCCAAGCTTCTGTTTTATTTGTAGATATTAAATAAAATGTAACCCGTGTCTGCCCAGTATAGTTTCGTCTGACCAGTATCAAGGGACAGGCACTTAAAAGCGTAAAAATGACTAACACAACAATGAGATGTTGGAAGTCGGTGCCTTTAAAAGCAGCTTCATCTTCATCAAGTTGTGAACAAAAGTTAGTTTTAAAGCACTGTAGATCTGCCACAATAATATGGTTAATTAAACTTGGCGTATTATGAGGCACATTTATCAAGGACAGACAAGACCATGGCGCGCAACGAACAAAACGACGCTTTCTTACAAACTTCATTTCTGTATGGGGCCAATGCAGGCTATATTGAAGAGCTCTATGCCAAGTGGTCGCAAAATCCAACCAGTGTCAGTGATGAATGGCAAAGCTTTTTCTCCAACATGTCAGAGGGGGAAGACGACCCAAGTCATGTGAGCCCGCAAGACAATGCACAAGGGCCATCTTGGAAGCAAAATCATTGGCCCATTTCAGCCAATGGCGAACTTGTCTCTGCTCTTGATGGCAATTGGGGGCCGGTTGAAAGTGAAATCACCACCAAAATTAACCAGCGCGCCAAAGCCAGTGGCAAAGAGGTTTCTCAAGAAACCGCACAAGGGGCTATCAAAGATTCTGTGCGGGCGTTGATGCTTATTCGTGCCTATCGTGTCAGAGGCCATTTGGCAGCAGACTTGGACCCGCTCGGACTGGCAGAAAAAACGGCCCATGAAGAATTGCAGCCAGAAAGCTATGGTTTTACCCAAGATGATATGGACCGCCCTATCTTTCTTGATCATGTGCTCGGGCTAGAGACCGCCACCATGCGTGAGATCATGGCGATCTTAAAACGCACCTATTGCAATGACATTGGCGTTGAGTTTATGCACATTTCTGATCCTGAGCAAAAGGCTTGGATACAAGAGCGCATAGAGGCCAAAGAAGAGGTGATTAAGTTCACCCCTGAGGGCAAAAAAGCCATTCTTTATAAGTTAATGGAAACGGAAGGCTTTGAAAAATTCCTTGATGTTAAATATACCGGCACCAAACGCTTTGGTCTTGATGGCGGTGAAGCCTTAATTCCAGCTCTTGAACAAATCATTAAGCGCGGCGGTAATTTAGGTGTAAAAGACATCATCTTAGGCATGCCGCACCGTGGCCGCTTGAATGTGCTGTGTAATGTGATGAGCAAACCGTTTCGAGCGGTGTTTAATGAATTTAAAGGTGGCTCTGCCAACCCTGATGAGGTGGAAGGGTCTGGGGATGTGAAATATCACCTTGGCGCCTCTAGTGATCGTGAATTTGATGGCAATAATGTCCACCTTTCGCTTACAGCCAATCCTTCACACTTAGAAATTGTTGACCCTGTGGTGCTGGGGAAAGCACGGGCCAAACAAGACCAGCATAGATGCGAAGACCGCACTTGCGTCTTGCCGTTATTGCTCCATGGTGATGCAGCTTTTGCTGGCCAGGGTGTGGTGGCTGAATGCTTAGGGCTTTCAGGACTTGTTGGGCACAGAACGGCTGGGTCCATTCATTTCATTGTGAACAATCAAATTGGCTTTACCACATCGCCTCATTTTTCAAGGTCATCACCTTACCCCTCAGACGTTGCTCGTATGGTTGGTGCCCCGATTTTACATGTGAACGGGGATGACCCGGAAGCGGTGGTGTTCTGCGCCAAAGTGGCGACAGAGTTTCGGCAAAAATTTAAAAAGCCTGTTGTTATTGATATGTTCTGTTATCGGCGTTATGGCCATAATGAGGGCGATGAGCCGTCCTTCACCCAGCCTTTGATGTACAAAAAGATTCGCTCTCATCCATCTGTGATCGAGATCTATGCCGAACAACTCATTAAAGAAGGTGTCATCACTAAACAAGAAGTTGATGATATGCGCGCTCAGTTGCGCTCTATGTTTGATGAAGAGTTTGAAGCTGGCGACACTTATAAACCTAACAAGGCTGATTGGCTTGATGGGCGTTGGTCTGCCATTGGTTTTGCTGAAGATGATGCCCGGCGTGGTAACACCGGTGTTGCCATTGACACATTAAAAGAAGTTGGTCATCAAATCACCCATGTGCCACAAGATTTCAATGCTCATAAAACCATTACGCGGCTGATTAAAAAACGCCGCAAAATGATTGATGATGGGCAAGGCATTGATTGGGGTATGGCTGAACATCTGGCCTTTGGTACACTGGTGAATGAAGGGTTCCCCGTGCGTTTATCTGGCCAGGATTGTGAGCGCGGGACCTTTTCTCAACGCCATTCGGTGTTAAATGATCAGGTGAATGAGAGTAAATATACTCCCATAAATAATATTTCTGATAAACAAGCCAAGTATGAAGTGATTAACTCCATGCTCTCTGAAGAGGCTGTGCTTGGCTTTGAATATGGTTATACCCTGGCAGAACCGCAAACGCTGACCATGTGGGAAGCTCAGTTTGGCGATTTTGCCAATGGCGCGCAGGTGGTGATTGACCAGTTTATTTCATCAGGTGAGCGCAAATGGTTGCGTATGTCTGGTCTGGTATTGCTATTGCCTCATGGCTATGAAGGCCAAGGGCCGGAACATTCCTCTGCCCGGCTGGAGCGTTATTTGCAATTGTCAGCAGAGGACAATTGGCAAGTGGCTAACTGCACAACACCGGCCAATTATTTCCATATTTTGCGTCGTCAATTGCACAGAAAGTTCAGAAAACCGCTTATTTTAATGACGCCAAAATCATTGCTGCGGCACAAGCGTGTTGTGTCTAAGCTAGAAGAGTTTGGGCCTGATAGCACCTTCCATCGTGTTTTATGGGATGATGCAGAGCTTGCTTCCAATAGGGAAGAAAAACTGGTGGCAGATGACCAGATTAAGCGCGTTGTTCTTTGTTCTGGCAAGGTGTATTATGACTTGTATGAAGAGCGCGAAAAACGCGGCATAAAAGACGTTTACCTGATGCGGGTGGAACAACTTTATCCATTCCCAGCACGCGCACTTATTCAAGAACTGTCACGCTTTAAAGACGCAGACATTGTCTGGTGTCAGGAAGAGCCTAAAAATATGGGCGCCTGGAGCTTTATTGAAAGCAACATTGAATGGGTGCTTGATCATGCCAATATGAAAACCAAGCGTCCATCTTATGCGGGCCGTCCTGCAAGCGCGTCAACAGCAACAGGGTTGATGAGTAAGCATTTGGCGGAATTAAACGCCTTTATGGATGAAGCATTAACAGTTTAACCGATTTTAAAATTTGAAAATTGCGAGGGCAAGACAATGTCAACAGAAATTAGGGTTCCAACCTTAGGTGAGAGTGTCACAGAAGCAACGGTGGGTCAGTGGTACAAAAAGCCAGGTGAGGCCGTTAGTGTTGATGAGCCGATTGTTGAACTAGAGACAGACAAAGTTACAGTTGAAGTGCCGGCCCCAATTGCTGGTGTCATTGCTGACATTTCTGTTGAAGAAGGAGACACTGTTGAAGTGGGGGCCCTTTTGGGTGCCATATCTGGTGATGGGGCCGCTGTTACTGCTGCCCCTGAGGCAAAAACTGAACCTGAAGAGGCGCCAAAACAAGAGACGCCTGCTGTTGCCAATGATGATATGCCGCCGAGCCCTTCTGCTGCCAAAATAGCCAAGGAAAATGGTGTTGACACAGCCGCTTTAAATGGCAGTGGCAAACGGGGCCAGGTGCTTAAAGAAGATGTTATGGCCGCGATTGAGCAAACGGCAAAAGCGCCAGCTCCGGCAACACCTGCTGCAAAGCGGGCTCCTTCCCCCCAAACTGATGCGGAACGTGAAGAGCGCGTGCGCATGACCAAATTGCGCCAAACCATTGCGCGCCGGTTAAAAGATGCACAAGCGACTGCGGCCATGCTGACCACCTTTAATGATGTGGACATGAGCGCGGTGATGCAATTGCGTAAAGACTACAAGGAATTGTTTGAGAAAAAACATGGGACTAAATTGGGCTTCATGGGGCTGTTTGTTAAAGCCTGCATTCAAGCCTTAAAAGACGTGCCAGAGGTTAATGCGGAAATTGATGGCACAGATGTCATTTACAAAAATTACTATCACATTGGTGTGGCTGTTGGCACGCAAAAGGGGCTTGTGGTTCCTGTTGTTAGAGATGCTGACACAATGAGCATTGCTGGCGTTGAGCAAGCCATTACTGATTTTGGCACCAGAGCGAGAGACGGGAAGCTTGGCATTGAGGAGATGCAAGGTGGCACCTTTACCATTTCCAATGGCGGTGTCTATGGGTCTTTAATGTCCACCCCGATTTTAAATGCGCCGCAATCAGGCATTTTGGGGATGCACAGAATAGAACAGCGCCCTGTTGTGGTGAATGGTGAGGTTGTTGTCCGCCCGATGATGTATTTGGCCCTGTCCTATGATCACAGGATTGTTGATGGTAAGGGCGCTGTTACCTTCCTTGTTCGCGTTAAAGAGGCCTTGGAAGACCCACAGCGCTTGGTATTGGACCTTTAGGGTATTTGTTTAGTCACACAGGCTTATATGTTGGTTGGTATGGATGAGCGTCATAAGGAGCGCTTGAAGAAATTTTTTTAGATCATCTCTTTAAAACCGCATTATGAAGGCATATGTTTAAAGGCATCTATGCAAAGGTTTTTTTGGTTAGAGGATCTAAAAAGGGGAAAAGGTCATGAGTGAGAGTAACACAACGCAAAATACTGTGAAAAAAAACGATTCGTTACGTGAAGATGGTCGCCCGACGTTCCTGTTTTGGCTTGTCAGTTTGTTTGCGGTGATTTGGGGGATATTTGGTATCATTGATTATTATATGATCAGTTCTCAAAATCCAAATTATCTTGCTCAACTGCCTGTAAAGTTTAAAGAACTTATCAGCGGATTTCCTTTGTGGCGTGAGATTTTATGGTTCATTTCCATTGGCGGTGCGCTGATTGGTGGCTTGTTAATGTTGATCCGTTCAGCCTGGGCTGTGCCGTTTTTATGGGCCGTGCCTTTGTCAATGATCATCGGATTTGTTGGATATGATTTGATGCTTGCCAATGGTGTGGAAGCCTATGGAACTTACGGGCTGATTGCTTCTACGATTATGATTATTATTTCTCTTGTCCTGGCTCTTTATGCAGCTGGATGCGATGAAGATGAAATTTTAAAGTAGGTTAGTATTTATAAATTTGAACGAACGTTGCTCTGAAAGAACTAGATGAGAAGCGCTATAGGACAGGCCTAACAAAGGCCATAAGGGGTGAAAATATGTCCGATCAAGAATTTGACTTAACTGTGATTGGTTCTGGACCAGGCGGTTATGTTTGTGCCATTCGAGCTGCACAATTGGGTTTAAAAGTTGCTGTGGTTGAAAAACGCAAAACACATGGCGGTACCTGCTTAAATGTTGGGTGTATCCCTTCCAAAGCGCTTCTTCATGCTTCCGAATTATTTGATGAAGCCAATCATGGCATGAGTGCATTGGGTATTAAAGTTTCACCTGAGCTTGATTTAAAGCAGATGATGAAACACAAAAGTAAAACTGTTGACGGCAATGTCAGTGGCATTGAGTTTTTGTTTAAGAAAAACAAGGTCACTGCTTTCCATGGTACCGGTAAAATCAGCAAAGCGGGGCAAGTTGAAGTTACTGATGATAGTGGGAAAACAACAACCATTGCCAGTAAGAATATTTGTATCGCCACGGGCTCAGATGTGGCGCAAATCCCTGGCATTGAAATTGATGAAAAAAAAATTGTGTCTTCAACCGGTGCTTTAGAGCTTTCCAAAGTGCCTGAAAAGATGGTTGTGGTTGGTGCTGGTGTCATTGGTTTAGAGCTTGGCTCGGTGTGGCGCCGTTTGGGCACTAAGGTAACTGTGGTTGAGTTTTTAGACCGGATTTTGCCTGGTATGGACACAGAGGTTGCCAGCCAATTCCAGAAAATTTTGAAGAAGCAAGGTGTTGAGTTCAAGCTGGGTTCAAAAGTCACCGGTGTTGAGAAAAGCAATGGTGCCACTGAAGTGACCATTGAGCCAACTGCGGGCGGCGAGGCTGAAACCATTGAAACAGATGTGGTCCTTGTTGCCATTGGGCGCACGCCTTTCACTGACGGATTAGGCTTAGAAGAGGTCGGCGTTGCCAAAGACAATCGTGGCCGGGTCACTGTGAATGAAAAGTTTGAAAGTTCGGTACCTGGCATATTTGCGATTGGTGATGTGATTGACGGCCCAATGCTCGCCCACAAAGCTGAAGAAGAAGGTGTTGCTTTAGCTGAAATGCTGGCCGGGCAAATGGGCCATGTCAATTATGATATCATTCCGTCTGTGGTGTATACCTATCCAGAAGTGGCCAGTGTTGGCAAATCTGAAGATGATTTGAAAGAAGCTGGTATTGAGTATAACAGCGGTAAATTTCCCTTTATGGCCAATGGGCGGGCTAAAGCTAATCGCCAGACAGATGGGTTTGTGAAAGTTTTGGCAGATGCCAAAACAGACCGGGTGTTAGGGGTCCATATTATTGGCCCTATGGCCGGTGAGATGATTGGTGAGGCAGCTGTGCTGATGGAATTTGGCGGTTCAGCGGAAGATTTGGCTCGCACTTGTCATGCCCATCCAACGCTGACTGAAGCGATTAAAGAAGCGGCTTTGGCTACTGATAACCGGGCCATTCATATTTAGACGCGCTATTCACATCTAGAAAAGTAAAAAACTTTTTTCCCCTTCCTCATAAACCTTTTTGGGTGTTAAGAGGGAGGGAAGCTCATTTTGGGGCTTAATAAATCTTTTCGACCTTGTATCCCGATTTTCTGAAAAGCTCAACCAGCCCTTTTTCGCCAACCAGATGTAGGGCGCCAACTGCAATAAAAGCCCCTCCCTGTTTGACCAGAGGCAATGAGCGCTCATGCATATTGATATTGCGTTTATCGAGCAAGATCTCTTTAAACGAGGCACTTGCTTTGCGCGATTTTTCCAAATCTTGCGAATATAAAAGCGACAAAGGCATTATGAATTCCAATTGCCGGGACAGGTATAGCGCGACAGTGGTTGCGTACATGTCAGCTAAAAGGGCACGTGAGTAAATGCCATTTTTAAGCATTGTGAGCTGATGATCAAAGGGCAGGGCGGCAAATGCCCGATATTGTTCTTCTATTGTTTCAAGGCCAATAACAGGTATTCCGTTTGACTTGGCGAGCTGCGTGATTTGAGCATCGAGCACTGAAACTTTTTGGTCCATGCGCAGTTTTTCGCATCCGGGTATGGCAAAGAAACTTATACTGGCAAACCAGGGTTTGAGGGCAGGCAACATATTTGCTGGAATGCCAGCAGCCTTTGAGGCTTCAAGTAGGGCCGCATAATCTTCGCGCGAGAGCACTCTATCTAGTCTTTTGTTTTGGTCTTGCAAAGAAAAAAACAATTCAGGCCGTTGTCCGACGACTTGAGCGGCTGCTTTTTCATCCAGATTAGCAATTTCAACGGCGATGTTGCGCGCTGTGCTTAATGCTTGTTTTGTTTGCTGGGGCAGTTGTTTCACGCGTGGATCTGTTGAATGCACGGTGCCAAAAAGGTAAGACGTTTTGCCTTGATCATCAGATAGTTTCCAAAAGATACCATCGGAGTTTTTGCTGTCCGTTATCAGGCTTTTTAAATATTGAAATTTATCACGATCTGTTTGTTGAATATGTTCAACAAGATTTTTCCCCTCACAGAGAGGGACTTCTTTTGCTGATAGGGGAGAAGAGATAAGCAGAAGGTATAGAACCAACTGGATGAGAGAAGAAAGCCGCATCATAAAATCTGCTCCTTTGATAATTTCAAATCAAACAGAGCATAACGAGCAAACTGAGCGAGGCAAACAAAAAGAGAAAAAGCCTGTGGGCAATGTTTAAATCATGCCAAATTCAAACCGTGGAGGTTCAGGCACAGGCTTATCAGAGAAAGAGGATTTATTACTCAGCTGCATTTTGGATTTGGGGAGCAGCTGCGCGCACATCAGAGGCCACGTGGCTTTCAAACTTTTTAAAGTTCTCAACAAAGATATCCACCAGCCGCGCTGCGACAGCATCATAGGCTTGTTTGTCACTCCACGTTTCGCGCGGTGTTAAAATAGACTGATCTTCAAGTCCGTCGACTGAAACAGGCACTTCAAAGCCAAAGATCGGGTCAACGCGCATAGGTGTTGATTTTAAATCTCCGCCCAAGGCAGCATCTAAAAGCAAGCGTGTGGCTTTAATCGGCATGCGTGATCCGGTGCCATATTGCCCGCCTGTCCAGCCGGTGTTGACCAACCAGCAATCAACATTGTGCTTGGCGATTAAATCACGCAGTAAATTGCCATAGACACTTGGGTGGCGCGGCATGAATGGGGCCCCAAAGCACGTTGAGAATGTGGCTGTTGGCTCGGTTACACCTTTTTCGGTGCCGGCAACTTTAGCAGTATAGCCTGACAGGAAGTGATACATGGCTTGTGCCGGGCTCAGTTTTGCAATTGGCGGTAGGACGCCAAAGGCATCAGCTGTGAGCATAATAATATTTAAAGGCTGACCGCTCAGGCCTGTTTCGCTGGCACCTTTAATAAAATCAAGCGGGTAAGCGCCGCGTGTGTTTTCAGTTAAAGAGCCGTCTTCAAAATCCGGGCTGCCATCTGCATTCAGAATGACATTTTCCATTACAGCGTGATCGCGATTGATCGCGTCATAAATCTCAGGTTCGGCCTCGCGCGATAAACGAATGGCTTTGGCATAACAGCCGCCTTCAAAGTTAAATACGCCATTGTCGGCCCAGCCATGCTCATCATCACCAACCAAACAGCGTTTTGGGTCAGCAGAAAGCGTTGTTTTGCCTGTGCCTGAAAGGCCAAAGAATACGGCTGAATTGCCTGCATCGTCTTCATTTACTGAACAATGCATTGGCATAATGCCTTTTTCTGGCAAAATATAATTGAGATATGAAAAGACGGACTTTTTCATTTCGCCGGCATATTCGGTGCCACCGATTAAAACAAGCTTTTGGTCAAGGTCTAAAGCGATAACGGTTTCACTGCGGGTGCCATGACGGCTTGGGTTGGCTTTGAAACTTGGTAGGTCAACAATGGTCAGGCCAATGTCAAAATTTTCGCGTTGTTCTGATGTTGGTTCAATCATTAAGTGCTGAATGAATAGGGCGTGCCAGGCATATTCACAATAAACTCTGGTGTTTAAGCGGTGGGCTGGGTCGGCGCCGCCGTGCAAATCTTGTACAAATAAATCTTTGCCCTTGGCGTGATTAAGGAAATCTTCTTTTAGAAGGTCGAATTTTTCAGGGCTCATAGCTGCGCTATTGTCCCACCAAATGGTGTCAGCTGTGCTTGCGCTTTTGACGACATATTTATCTTTTGCTGAGCGGCCTGTGTGTTGACCTGTTTTTACACAAAATGCCCCGTTGGCTGCTTTGACGCCTTCATTTCGCTCAAGAGCAAAGTCAAATAATTGGGAGCGGCTATTGTTCAGAAAAATTGTTCCCGGGTCCGTTAAGGGAAAAGTTATATGCTGTGTCATGCCGCCATCTATCGCTTTTAAAGTCACGCCAAAATAAACTCCACAATAGGTGAATGTGGTGCTCACATTAAGAGCCTTTATATCCACCAAGTTTTCACTTCATGGGAAGAATTCATAAAACGTCATAAATCCTTCATACCAGTTTAAATGCCACTTCTATTCGACTAAGAACAATGATTCAACTCGCCATTGGTCTAACAAGATGCTTGTAAACAAATAATTTGGCTAAGATGCACAAAACACACATTGATTTTACGATGAACTTGATAAAGCCATGGCGAAGAAACTCTTTTAAAAAATTAGTGCACCCATTGCCTTTCACCAGAAAACCGCTAACATCGCTCACTACTTACGTTCAGTTGCCTTAAAATGCCCACAAAGACAACTTAATCGCGAAATTTACATCAATGCTCACAACAATAAGGCTCTAGTAATATGCCAACAGTCGCTTTAGTCGATGATGATCGTAATATCTTAACATCACTGCGTATTGTGTTAGAAACTGAAGGATATAAAGTGCGCACCTATAATGATGGTGCCTCTGGTCTTGAAGGTTTAACACAAGAGCCCCCCGACATTGCCATTCTTGATATTAAAATGCCGCGTATGGATGGCATGGAGCTTTTGCGCCGTTTGCGCCAAGATAGTGAATTGCCGGTTATTTTTCTCACTTCAAAAGATGAGGAAATTGATGAATTGTTTGGGCTCAAAATGGGTGCGGATGATTATATTCGAAAACCGTTTTCTCAACGGTTGTTGGTGGAGAGGGTCAAGGCTATATTGCGCCGCGGTGCTGCGCGCGCCATTGAGGCAACGCCTGCCAATTCAGATAATACGCTGGAGCGTGGAAAATTGTTAATGGATCAAGAGCGCCATACCTGCCATTGGGATGGTAAGCCTGTGACCTTAACCGTTACTGAGTTTTTAATTTTGCAATCATTGGCTCAACGCCCTGGTGTTGTGAAAAGCCGTGATGCGCTTATGGATGCGGCCTATGACGATCAGGTTTATGTTGATGATCGCACCATTGATAGCCATATCAAGCGTTTGCGCAAAAAATTCAAAGTGGTTGATGATGATTTTGACGTTATTGAAACGCTTTATGGGGTTGGCTATCGTTTTAAAGAATAGCTATAATTGTGCCAAATAGTGGGAATAATGTGCCAAGTTAAGGGTTACAAGGGTTCTTTTCTTTGAAAAGCCCTTTAAACTTAGCGGGCATTCCAACCTAAAGCCTTAAAACTTTGAACAAGGTTTTTGGGCTAACGGTTATGAAGCATATGAAGCCAATGAAAGAGACCACAAAGAAGGCGTTTTTATCAGACACCGTTGCCCCTCTTGCAGCGCGAAAAGAGCTTGGCTCGAAACCTTCGTCTAAATTTATCCCGCAAAATCTTTTTTCGGTTGCGACACTCAAAAAGATACTTGTTCGGGCCAGAGCGGGTTTGCGAGATAGTATCAATTTTTCCAGTTTAGGGCGCACCATATTTATTAGTAATATGATTGCCCTGATTTTTTTGGTTCTGGGAATTTTGTACTTAAACCAACTCAGAGCTGGTTTAATTGGTGCTAAGGTGGAAAGTTTGCAAACCCAAGGTGAGATTATCGCAGGGGCTATTGCTGCATCTGCGACGGCTGATACAGACCAGATCATTGTGGACCCTGAAAGCCTGCTTGAGACCGGGACGGATGCGCCTTTTATCACCAATGATGCCTTTACCTCACTTGAATTTCCCATTGATCCAGAGCGGGTTGCCCCAATCTTGCGCCGCTTGGTCCAGCCTACAGGGACCAGAGCGCGCATTTATGATTCTGATTCCACGTTGATTGTTGATAGTCGGCGTCTTTATTCAGGCAGTTCAATTTCACGTTTTGATATGCCTGCGGGACAACCGGTTGATCGAGATTGGTGGTCCCGGTTGGAGCAGGGGTTTAAGCGCCTTATGTTTTACAATGAGCTACCAGAATATAAGGAAGATATTGTTGGTGATGGCAAGGTCTATGATGAGGTAAGTGCTGCTTTTGGGGGGACGACAACACCTATGGTACGGGTCAGTACTCAGGGCAAGCAGATTGTTTCGGTTGCTGTGCCCATTCACCGTTCGCGCCGGGTTGTGGGTGTGCTTTTGCTCTCTACCAAAGGGGGGGATTTGGAAGAAACCATCCGTAAAGAGCGCCGGGCGATTATACGTCTGACTATGCTGGCCTTTGGGGTCAGCTTGTTAAGCTCCTTGTTTTTAACCCGTTATATTGCCCAGCCTATGCGGCGTTTGTCTGCTGCGGCCAACCGTGTTGGTGAAAGCATTCGAGCGCGTGAAGAAATTCCTGATTACACACACCGCAATGATGAAATTGGCCAACTTTCTGGCTCGTTTCGGGATATGACGGCGGCTCTATACCGTCGTTTGGATTCTATTGAAACGTTTGCTGCTGATGTTGCTCATGAGCTTAAAAACCCGCTCACCTCATTGCGCAGCGCGGCTGAAACTTTAGAATTGGTGAAAACGCAAGAACAACGCGAACATCTGGTTGAAATCATCCAGAAGGATGTGCGGCGTCTGGATCGGTTGATCAGTGATATTTCTGATGCTTCACGATTGGATGCGGAGATGGCGCTGCAGGACACGTCCATCATTGATATGTCCAGTCTTTTAAAAGGCATTATTGATACGTTCAATGACATTCATCGTGGCAACCAGCCAGAGGTGAATTTGTATGTAAACCGCAAGTCAAAAGATGAAAAAGAGTTTCTTATTCGCGGTCATGATAGCCGGTTGGGCCAGGTTTTGAATAACTTGCTTGATAATGCCATCTCTTTTTCTACCGCTAAGGGCAAGGTTTGGGTGAACTTATGGCGTGAGAAGGGGAAAATCATACTCACGGTTGAAGATGAAGGCCCTGGTATTTCTGAAGAGCATTTGCAAAAAATCTTTAAGCGGTTTTATTCTGACCGTCCTGAGGGGGAAGAGTTTGGCAATAATTCAGGCCTTGGCTTGAGCATTTCTCAGCAAATCATTTTGGCCCATAAGGGGATGATTAGGGCCGAGAATCGCTATGAACAGGAACAGGCTGAGGGGGCTTCACATGAAAGGGTTTCTAAAGGGGCCCGTTTTGTCATTGAGTTGCCGGCCAACTATAAACTTGATGTTGCATGACACAGCCTGCGTCCAATATCCACGCCACATTATTGTGCATTGAAAAGAAAGGCCTTTTGTTAACTGGGCCTACAGGGGCCGGAAAATCAGACTTGGCTTTGCGGGTTCTGACCTCACATTTTTCAAATTCTTTTTGTGCGGCGCCGCCTGAACTTGTGGCTGACGATCAGGTTTTATTGCGCGAAAGCCAGGGCAAATTGTATGGGCGCCCGCCTGAAGCTATAAAGGGATTGTTGGAGGTGCGCGGTGTTGGTATTTGTGACTTTCCCTATCGCGAAGAAACACAAATCCATGGTGTTATTGCGTTAACGCCGGGTCAACAACCAGAGCGCTTGCCACCCACCCCGTTTGCAACCATTGAAATTGAAACCATAAGCTTGCCCTTGGTCCCGCTAAATCCATTTGAACAATCGGCACCGCAAAAATTGGCCCTCTTGGCGCAAAATTTTGGCAAATAACAGTTGGTTAGTCCCTACTTGTGAGAAAAAAATGAATGAAAAGCTGATAAAATCACTTGCCAGAGAAAAAAATCACCGACAATGTATGCAGATTATAAAAATCAGTTATGCTGGATAAACAATGATTGGTCTTGTATTTGTCACCCATGGCAGATTAGCAGAAGAATTTCGCTCCGCCCTTGAGCATGTCGTTGGCCCTCAAGAAAAGCTAGAGACAATTTCAATTGGCCCCGACGATGATATGGAGCAACGCCGCAAAGACATTTTGGAAGCAATTTCAAAGGTCAGTGGCAATGACGGTGTCATCTTGCTAACCGATATGTTTGGCGGCACCCCGTCTAACTTAGCCATTTCGATTATGGAAAATGCCAATGTTGAGGTGATAGCTGGCATTAATTTGCCAATGTTGATTAAATTGGCTTCCATTCGGCAGGAAAGCGCGATAGAAGAGGCGGTTTTAAGCGCCCAAGAGGCTGGCCGTAAATATATTTCAATTGCGAGCCATGTTCTGGGCGAAAAATAACTTTTAATCCGTAACAATTTACTGCCAACAAAGCTGGGGGGTAAATATGAGCGAAAAGCCCATATTTGCAGAAATAACGATCTGTAATAAAAAAGGCCTGCATGCGCGTGCCTCAGCCGCTTTTGTCAAATGTGCCGGCCAATTTGAAGCCAAAATCGATGTTACCAAAGATGGGCAGACCGTTGGGGGCTCTTCTATTATGGGGTTGATGATGTTGGCCGCCTCACAAGGCTCTCGCATCTTAATTGAAGCGCAAGGGCCCCAAGCAGAACCGGCCCTTTCAGCCCTCACGCAGCTTATTGAGGCGCGGTTTCACGAGGAAGAATAGTCCGTAATCATCATATAAAACTTTCTTTATATCACCTCTTGCTTCTTGGGGGTTGCCCCTTTATAAAGCCTACATCAAACAAGCTGCCCATCACTCACGGTGCGCTTGGTAGCAGAATCTGGAAAACTCTATTAAGACTTTAAGAAGGACGAACGATGACTGAGTTCACCGATTATAAAATAGCAGACATGAGCGCGGCCGATTTTGGTGACAAGGAAATTGCCATTGCCGAAACAGAAATGCCTGGTCTTATGTCTATTCGTGATGAATATAAAGGCGAGCAACCTTTAAAAGGCGCGCGGATTGCAGGTTGTTTGCACATGACCATTCAAACCGCTGTGCTGATCCAAACTTTGAAGGCGCTGGGCGCTGATATTCGTTGGGCCTCTTGTAACATCTTTTCAACCCAAGACCATGCCGCTGCTGCCATTGCGCGCGCTGGCATCCCAGTGTTTGCCTATAAAGGGGAAACATTGGAAGATTATTGGGAGTATGTTGATAAAATCTTTGACTGGAGTGATGGTGAGCCAGCCAATTTGATTTTGGATGATGGCGGGGATGCCACCATTTATATCATTCTAGGGGCAGAGGCTGAACAAGACATTTCAGTGCTCGACAATCCTGGCAATGAAGAAGAAACCGTTCTGTTTGCCACCATTAAAAAACGCTTGGAGCAAAGCCCTGGCTGGTTTGCCCGCCAAAGAGATGCCATCAAAGGGGTCTCAGAGGAAACCACAACAGGCGTGCACCGCTTGTATCAAATGGTTGAAGAGGGCCGCTTGCCCTTCCCGGCAATTAATGTCAATGACAGCGTGACAAAATCAAAATTCGATAATCTTTATGGTTGCCGTGAAAGTTTGGTTGATGGCATCAAACGGGCCACAGACGTGATGGTTTCTGGTAAGTTGGCTGTTGTTTGCGGTTTTGGCGATGTGGGCAAGGGCTCAGCTGAAAGCTTGCGCAGCCAAGGTGCTCGTGTGATCGTCACTGAGATTGACCCCATCTGTGCTTTGCAAGCGGCTATGCAGGGCTATGAAGTTCAAACGCTGGATGATGTTGTTGCCCAAGGCGATATTTTTGTGACCACAACGGGCAATAAGGATGTCATCACTGTTGATCACATGCGCCAGATGAAAGACCGTGCCATTGTTTCAAATATTGGCCACTTTGACAGCGAAATCCAAGTTGCTGGTTTGCGCAATTTCAAATGGCATAATGTCAAACCTCAAGTTGATGAAATTGAGTTTCCTGATGGTAAGCGGATTATTCTACTTGCCGAAGGGCGCTTGGTTAATCTTGGTTGTGCCACAGGCCATCCGAGTTTTGTGATGAGTGCTTCTTTTACCAACCAAGTTTTGGCGCAGATTGAGCTTTGGCAAAACCATGAAAAATATGGCAAAGAGGTTTTTGTCTTGCCTAAGAAATTGGATGAAAAAGTTGCCTTGCTTCACCTTGAAAAATTGGGGGTAAAATTAACCACCCTGTCTGACGAGCAAGCTGATTATATCGGTGTTGATGTGAGCGGGCCTTACAAGCCAGAGCATTATCGCTATTAAGAAAACAAAAAGAGAGGCTTGGGATTTCTTATCTCAAACCTCTCTTTTTCATCAAAAATGCGCCATTTATCCCATAAAACACCAGCGCAATACCAATATCTCCCCTTTCAATACTATATTGCTGTGCGTAAGCGCTAAAAATCGAAGCTCTTTGTTTGAGTCTGTCGCTTAAGGGCGTGTAAACTAGAAGACGATTCGCTGTTTTTCGTTTGAAGTTGCATAACAAGCGAAATGATTGGAAATTTAAAAGGCAAAATCCACCTGGCGGGGGTCTTTATAGGGGGATAGATTAATTCCTTGTCTTTTAAAACGCCTCAAGAAAAACAATTAAGATCAATACCTCCGCATTATTGAAGGGCCTGGTGGCGGATCAAAATGCCAAGTAAGAACGATACAAGTAACAATAAATTCTCATATCATATGCGTAAAGCAGGGTCTGCTATTCCGCAATTTGGCCATGCCTTGCCGCTTCTTGTGGTTAGTGCTGCCTTTATTGGTCTGGCGCTTTGGGCAGGGCAAATTTCTGGCCTGGCCAGTAATGATTTGCTGGGCTCATGGGAGTTCATGGCGATAGTTTTAAGCCTGGGGGCATTGATTTTTTCTGGTATCATGTCGTATCAGGCCTTGCGCGTACAAGCCAGTGCGCACCAAGTGCGTGCGCGGGCCAACAAAGATGTCAATACCATTCGCCAGGAGTTAAACCTGGCCCAAGCCATGTTAAAAGCTGAGCCGCAATTGTTAATGTTGTGGGATGAAAAAGGCGAACCTAATCTAATCATTCATACTCTTGATACTGATACTGGCATTCCGTTTCATTTTTCAGATACATTGTATTTTGACCAGTGGCTGGAGACGGCCTCTGCGCTAGAGTTGCGCGCTAAACTTGAAGAGCTGTTCAGTCAAGGTCATAGTTTTACCATCACCATTCGTACCTTGTCGGCTCATCATTTGGAAGCTGATGGGCGTTCAGCTGGTGGTACCCCAATTTTGCGTTTGCGTAACATTGCTGGCAGTGCCAGTGAAATTGCTAATATCTATGAGCATCGTCGCCGCTTGTCACAATTGGTCCAGGCGCAAAAATCACTTCTGAATGCTTTGCCGCTTCCCATTTGGTTTCGGGATGAAAACAATAAGATCACCTGGGTTAACCAGTCTTATATGGAAGCGGTGGAAGCGACCGATTTAGAAGATGTTAAAGCGCGGCAAATTGAACTGTTAGAAATGCGCCAGCGCAAGCAAGTGGCTGAAAAAATTGAAAATCAAGAAACTTTTTCAGATCGCTTCCATACCATTATCAGCGGTCAGCGCCGCGCCTTTGATGCGATTGCCATTCCTTTAAATGAGGGTAGTGCTGGCCTTGCTATTGATGTTGGCGCGATTGAGAATGCTGAAGGCCAAGTTGATAGTCTAATTGCGGCTCATACCAAAACGCTTAACCGGGTCTCTACTGCTATTGCTATTTTTAATGGCAAGCAACGGCTGACCTTTTGCAACCAAGCTTATGTTGATTTGTGGTCACTTGATCAAAATTGGTTGGACACTGGCCCCACCGAAGGTGAGATCCTTGATCACCTTAGCACCATGCGCCTCTTGCCAGAAGAGGCTGATTACCGTGCTTGGAAAGCGGCCCAGCTGGAAATGTACCGCTTGCAAGAAAATCGTGAAGAATGGTGGCATTTACCTGATGGGCGCACCATTCACAGAATGTGCGAAAATCGCTCTGATGGCGGTGTGACACATTTATATGATGATGTTACGGAAAGCTTGGCGATGGAAAGCCGCTATAATGAGATGATCGGGGTGCAACGAGAGACCCTTGATAATCTGGCTGAAGGGGTGGCTGTGTTCTCCACTGATGGCCGGCTCAGACTGTATAACCCTGCCTTTGCCGAGCTATGGGAACTTGAGAATAACTTTTTGCGCAGCACACCTCATATTGATGAAGTGATCTATCAATGTCGCTCTATCTTTGATGATGCTTCATGGGGCGATGTTCATAGTGCTGTCACCTCCATCAGCGATCGGCGTGACACAATTAGCGCCCAGTTAACATTGCCTGATGGTAAAGTGATCCAATATTCTGCCAGCCCCTTGCCTGATGGCGCGACCCTTTTAACCTATAAAGATGTCACCGCTCATCGGCGTATGGAGCGGGTTTTGCTTGAGCGTAATGAAGCCTTGGTGGCCGCTGATAAATTAAAGAGTACTTTTATTTCCCATGTCTCATATGAATTGCGCTCACCGCTCACCAATATCATTGGCTTTAGCGAGCTGTTATCCTCCAACGCCATTGGTGAGCTGAATGAAAAGCAAAGCGAATATTTAGCTGACATTCAATATTCTTCAGACGCACTTCTGGCCATTGTTGATGACATTCTTGATCTGGCCAGCATTGATGCGGGTGGGTTAGATTTGAATTTGGCTCTTGTTCAAGTTGATGAGGTGATTGACCTTGCAGCCAAGCAATTAAAACGCAAATTTGCCAATGAGAATATTGAGCTCGATATACAGATTGAAAATAACTTACCTAGCTTTGAGGTAGACCCGAAACGCTTAAGTCAGGTGCTTTATAACTTACTGTCTAATGCTGTTGGTTTTTCAGATACTGGGGCTCAGGTAAACATCATTGCCAAGAAGAGAAAACAGTACATCACCATTGCCGTGACAGATCATGGCTGCGGTATTCCTCAAGCCGAACAAGAATCTGTCTTTGAGCGGTTTGAAAGCCATTCGCGCGGTTCGCAGCATCGCGGTGCTGGCTTGGGGCTTTCCATCGTGAAAAGCCTGGTTGAATTGCATCAAGGCTCGGTTTCTTTAGAGTCAAAAGAAGGGGATGGCACAACCATCACAGTGCATGTGCCCATAAAACAACCACAAAAATCAGATGATCTACAACAACTTGACCAAAGCAGCTCAAATGCCGCATAACACGGCGATGTATTGGTAAGTTGAATAAAATGAGCTGTTTTACCTCCAAGTCCCATTTTTAAAGCTCAATGGAGTATTGCGTGGCACCAAACCCTCTCACAGCTGATAAAAATCAAAGCCTTTTAAGCAAACCTGGCTTAAATCAAACTGATTTAGAAAAGTTGGCTAGCCAGTTGGCAGCACTGCTTAGCGGTGGTGACACTGTGTTTTTAAAAGGTGATTTAGGGGCTGGAAAGTCGACCTTTGCCCGCGCACTGATCCGGGCCATTGCCCAAGACCTTGAGTTAGAAGTGCCTAGCCCAACCTTTCCTTTGCTGATCCCTTATCAAACTGAGCGGTTCGATATTGCTCATTACGACCTTTATCGCCTTGGTGATCCAGGTGAGGTTGAAGAATTAGGGCTTTATGATCATTTGAGCACTCATCTCACGCTTATTGAGTGGCCGGAACAGATAGGCGCTCACCAAATCAATGATCGTTTGGAAATTCTTTTAGAAGAAAATGATGAAGGGGAAAACCGCAATGTGACCCTTAAAGGTTATGGAAAGGGGGCGGTTAAATTAGACCGCTTTTCTGCCATCCAAACCTTTGTCAATAATAGCGATTGGGGCCAGGCCAACTGGTCCTATCTTCAAGGCGATGCGTCGACGCGAAGTTATATTCGGTTGCAACAAAATGGGCAATCAGCGCTGTTAATGAATGCTTTGCCCCAACCAGATGGGCCGCCGGTTAAGGACGGCAAGCCTTATAGTCAGATCGCACATTTGGCTGAAGACATGGCAAGCTTTGTGGCCATTGCCCAAACCTTGAGAGAAGAAGGTTTTGCCCTGCCGCAAATTTACAATCATGATATAGGCCAAGGTTTGCTGTTAATCAGTGATTTGGGCGATGAGCAATATTTTGATCTCATTACAAACCAGGGCCAAGACATAGGCCCGTTATATGAACCAGCTATTGATGTCTTGGCGCGTTTAAAACAAACACCTCCAAAGCCAATGCTGGTGAACGATAGCCCCTATACTTTGCCTGCTTATGATCAACAAGCTTTAGGCATTGAGACCCAGCTGACAATCGATTGGTATTGGCCTTTTGTAAAAAATGGACGTTGCGGAGAGGACCATGAAAGTTCATTTAACGCCATCTGGCACGATCTTTTTAAGCAGTTAGAAACAGACAACAACAATTGGGTGTTAAGAGATTTTCACTCACCTAATTTAATCCGGCTTAAAGGGCAAACAGGGATTGCTTCTGTTGGCATCATCGACTTTCAAGACGCTTTAATGGGCCATTCTGCCTATGATGTTGTCTCCTTGTGCCAAGACGCGCGCCTGACCATTCCTGTCCCGACTGAGCAACATTTGCTCAACAGATATCTAGATCATATGAAAGCCCAAGACGAGGCTTTTAACGCTGAAGGGTTTTTAACCTGTTATGCCATTTTGGGCGCACAGCGTGCATGCAAACTATTGGGCATTTTTGTGCGTTTGAGCAAACGTGATGGCAAACACCATTATCTAGCTCACTTGCCGCGCATCTGGGACTATTTGGAGCGCAGCTTACCGCATCCGGCATTACAAGCGTTAAACGATTGGTTTCATGTGCATTTTCCACCGCACTTGCGCGCTCCATTTTTCACAAAAGAGACAGTATGATGACAGGCCACCCGATCAAACAAGCTTTTATTCTGGGCGCTGGCATGGGCTCTCGTATGCGCCCGTTAACCGATGCTGTGCCCAAACCTTTGGTTAAGTTACATGGCAGGCCGTTGATCGACCATGTGATTGATCGCTTAAAAGCCGTCGGTGTTGAAAAGATCATTGTTAATGTTCATTACCTGGCTGATCAGTTAGAGGCCCATTTGCAAACCCATAAAGACATCAAGGTGATCATTTCAGATGAAAGAGATGCCTTGCTGGACACAGGCGGCGGGTTGATCAAAGCGCGCCCTTATCTGGATGATGCGCCGTTCTATATTCACAATTCTGATAGTGTTTGGCTGGAAGAGGAGGGGGCTGAACAGTCCAATCTCTCAAGGCTTAGCAACGCCTTTGAGGCACAGAAAATGGAAAGCCTTCTCTTGCTGGCCAACCGCCATACGTCTCTTGGTTATGATGGCAAAGGTGATTTTTTGTTAAATGAAGATGGAACTTTGAAACGGCGCTCTGACAAGGATGAAACAGATTATGTTTTTGCCGGTGTTAGCATCGCGTGCCCTAGTTTTCTAAACGGTGCCCCAGGCGGGCCGTTTTCGCTCAATCGCCTGTGGAACCAAGCTATCTCAAACAACAAACTATACGGCATAAAACACCAAGGTCTGTGGATGCATGTAGGTACGCCAGAGGCTCTAGTAGAAGCGGAAGCAAAGGCACGGGCTGGCCTTCTAATCTGAAAGCGGGAATAGGTTCTATGGCAACAATCACGAGCATACCGTCAACGGCTCCGTTTTTGGATGGCTTGGTTCGAGCCATATTAAATGGGGACTTGCCAAATAAAGGGGGGACACCTCCATCTCCTGAAGAGTTGGCGAAGCTAACCTTGTTGTTGCCCACCCGCCGGGCATGCCGGGTGTGCGGTGAGGCTTTTTTGCGCTTGAGCGGGCAAAGGGCGATTTTATTGCCCAAAATCGTCCCGCTTGGAGATGGCAATGAGGATGAAAGTCTGATCCATGAGATCATCAGCGAACTGGCTCCAAGCCAAACATTGATGGAAATGAACCCAGCCGTTTCAAACCTAGAGCGGCACTTGGTTCTTACGCAATTTATTCTCACTTGGTTGCAAAAGGCACCGCACCATAGCGTGTTGCAAGGTGAGTTTGGTCAAGGCCAACTGCAACAAACGCGGCCAGCGATTGCTTCTCTTATGGCGCGTGAATTGGCCAAGTTGATGGATAATGCTGAAACGGAAGCGGTGGATTTGAGCAATTTAGAAGGTTTGGTGCCCGAAGAATTTTCAGATCATTGGCAGCAAACCTTGAATTTTCTCACCATCATCACCCAGCAATGGCCCGCTTATTTAAAAAACACTGAGCAAATGAGCCAGGCCGGGCGGCGCAATATTTTACTTTCCAAAGAAGCTGAGCGGTTGATCCAATCACAGCCAACCGACCCGATTATTATCGCAGGCTCTACAGGTAGCATTCCGGCGGCTGCCAAACTCATGGCCGCGGTGGCCAACCTTGAGAATGGCGCCATCGTATTGCCTGGCCTTGATCAGGATTTAGATGAAGGGGCGTTTCATTCCATCATTGAAAACCACCCAGAACACCCTCAGTTCGGTCTTGCCAAACTGATCAGCGACCTGGGGACTGATCGCAGCCAAATTTCAAGTTTGCCGGGGACTGAGCCTACAGAGTCTCAAACCGCGTTGCTGGACTTTATCAGCCAAGCGTTGCGCCCCGCCAGTTCTACAGAGCAATGGCGCGATTATATCGATGCAATGGGCGGCTCGGCGCAAAAACAAAAAGAGCTGACAGAGGCCTTTGACAACATATCGCTTAACATTGCCCGCGATCCGCAAGAGGAAGCAGAGACCATCGCTCTTATCTTGCGCCGTACAGCCAATGAACCGGGGCGCACAGCGGCGCTTGTTACACCGGATCGTTTGTTGGCCCGCCGGGTTGCTGTGCGGCTGGAGGCCTGGGGCATAAAGGTTGATGATTCTGGCGGGCGCCCATTGGCCAAAACCATGCCGGGCGCTTTTTTTGATCAAATTATTGAAACCCAAACCCGCAATTTTGAGCCCAGCTTTTTAATTGCCTTGTTAAAACACCCGCTCACCCGGTTGCAATTTGAGCGCGGTGATGTGCGCTTAGCTGCCAGAGCATTAGAGATTATTGCGCTGCGCCGTCCGTGGCTCTCTGGTGGATTGGAGGGGCTGGAGCAAACCTTCCACCAGGTGAAACAAGACCTAGAAGAAGAAAAAAGGGTGCATCCTGCCATTTCGCGTTTGAGTGAGGAAGAATGGTTCTTGGCGCAAACACTGTTAGAGCGGCTCAAGGCTGCTTTTGCCCCGTTAACCACTTGTTTCGCAAACCGGAAAGAACAGTCCTTAAAACACCTCATCGAAGCCCATATTGACACAGCTGAACAGCTAAATGCCAGCCATGAACAAGACAGCTCTATGCTCTGGCAAGGGGCAGCTGGTGAGCAATTGGCAAAACTGTTGGCCGAACTGCTAACCACGCAAGGGGTGAGCCTTGAGCTAACACCGGCTGATTACCCTGAATTTTACAAAAGCCTGATTGCCGGCCAAACGGTGCGGCCCTTAACACCGGTGCACCCGCGCCTGTTTATCTGGGGCCCGTTTGAAGCGCGCTTGCAACAGCCAGATGTGGTCATTGTTGGTGGGCTGAATGAGGGCACATGGCCCAGCTCCAGCAATGCCAGCCCCTGGCTGTCACGGCCAATGGGCGAGCAATTGGGGCTGCCCGCGCCTGAACAACATATTGGCTATAGCGCCCATGACTTTGCCTCGCTCTTGTGTGCCAGCCAGGTTCACATCACACGGGCGGCCAAAACCCAAGGTGTGCAAACCGTGCCCTCACGCTGGTTGATGCGCATAGAGGCGCTGTTGCAAGGGCTTGATGCCAAACATTTGCTTGCGCCTAAAGCCCAAGAGCCGTTTGCCCAATGGGCCGCTTTGCGCGATAAGGTTCGCCCCGCCCCGCCGATCAGCGCTCCGGCACCAACGCCGCCTATTGCCGCGCGCCCGCGCCAATTAAGTGTCACCCGCATAGAAGACTGGATTGCGAACCCTTACAGTATTTATGCGCGGGCTATTTTGCGCCTTGCCCCGTTGGACCCTCTGGGCACACCGCCTTCTGCTTCTATGAAGGGGCAAATCATTCACCAGGCGATGGAAGAATTTGCGAAAAAATACCCCCGTGAGTTGCCTAAAGAGCCAGCGCTTGAATTAATGGCGATTGCTCACCAGTTGATGAAAGACTTGGCCGTTCACCCCCAAATTGGCGCCTTTTGGCAACCAAGGTTTGAGCGCTTTGCCACCTGGTTTGCTCAAACTGAGGCCAACCGGCGCCAAGGTCTTTTCCAAACTCATACAGAATGTGATGGCAAAACAATCTATCAAACCGCTGGCGGGCCTTTTACATTAACAGCACGGGCTGACCGTATCGATGAATATGAAGATGGCAGCTATCACATTTATGATTATAAGACCGGCATTGTGCCCACCGCTTCTCAAGTTGAAAAGCTCTATAAACCCCAATTGCCGCTAGAGGCGGCCATTTTACAGGCTGGTGGGTTTGAAACTCTAAAGAAAGGGCCTGTTACCGCCCTGTCTTACATTGAGGCCAAAGGGGGGGAACCGGCTGGCAAACAGGCGCAAGTTTCTGGCCAATCGGTGGCAACAACCATTCAAGAGGCCGAACAAGAATTGCTCTCACTGATAGAGGCGTTTGATTTGGCAACCACGCCTTACAAAGCCATGCGGCGCAAAGATTTTAAAGGTCAGTATCAATATGATGATTACGCCCATCTTGCCCGGGTCGATGAATGGGGCGCCAATGAAGGGCAGGAGGCGTAAATGAGCAAAGCTTCTTTTAACAGCCAGAAAATTCTTGATCAGACCACACAAGATCAAAGCCGGGCGTCTGACCCGCAAAATTCTGTTTTTGTGTCTGCCAATGCGGGCACGGGTAAAACTTATATTTTGGTCAACCGGGTGTTGCGGCTTTTGCTCTCTGGCAGTGCGCCTTACCGTATTCTTTGCCTTACCTATACCAATGCGGCAGCAGCAGAAATGGAAAATCGTTTGTTTGGCGAGCTGTCCAAATGGGTCACCATGCCAGAGGAAGCTTTGCAAACAACTCTAAAAGATTTGTTGGGCAAAGTTGCGAGCTCACAAGAGCAAGAAGATGCGCGCCGCCTGTTTGCCAAAGCGATTGAGACCCCTGGCGGTATGAAGGTACAGACCATTCACAGCTTTTGTGAAAAGTTGTTGCAACGTTTCCCGCTAGAGGCAGACGTGCCCCCTCATTTCCAGGTTTTGGATGAGCCAGCTGCCAGCCAAATATTGTTTGGTGCGATTGACCAGGTGCTCACCACAGCTTTAAACAAGCCTGAAAGCTCTGAGGCCTTAGCCTTGAAAACAGTGATATCACATGCAACAGATGTACAGTTTGAAAGTCTCATCCTTACAGCCCTGCGCCAAAAACCAGCCATTGCCTCTTTTGCTGCCAGCAAACCGGACGTTCTTACCAAAGCTCTGAGTGAGATTTTGCAGCTGCCTGAAAACCAGGATTTAAATCACTGGCAACAGATTATGGGCAGCGCTGTCAGCACGGATCTGGCTAGCGAGTTAATCCCATTACTTCTTGAAACGGGCGGGACCACCAATGAAGGTCTGGCCGTCCATTTGAACAGTCTTCAAACAGCTAGCTCTGAAAATGAGACAATTGCTATCCTTAAAGATGCCTTTCTAACCGGCAAAAATGAAAAACGAAAACGGCTGATCACCAAAGCGATTACCGATGAGTACCCCGGTTTGAGCGACCGGTTAAGTTATGCCCAGGATAAATTCCATGAAGCTTTTACCGCTTATGAAGGTTTGAGTGTTGCTAAAGCCAGTCAGGCCCTTGCTCAGCTTGCAGATAAAATCATACAAATTTACGAACGGGGAAAAACGCGCCGTGCTGCCCTTGATTATCAAGATTTGATTGAGCGCACAGCGAACCTGTTAACGACGCGATCGAGCACGGCCTGGGTGTTGTATAAACTTGACCAAGGTCTTGATCACATCTTGGTGGATGAAGCCCAGGATACCAGCCCTGATCAATGGCAAATCATCGCCCAATTGGCTGAGGAGTTTTTCTCAGGGCTGGGCGCCAATGAAAAACACCGCACCTTGTTTGCTGTGGGGGATGAGAAACAATCCATTTATGGCTTCCAAGGGGCTGAGCCGCGCCAGTTTAATGATATGGGCAATCGGTTTGCCCAGAATGCCAGCGCGGCTGAAAAAAGGTTTCAGACCATTCCGCTGAACTTGTCGTTTCGCTCTACCAGTGCGGTTTTGGAGGCGGTTGATCACATTTTTAAAGAGCCTGAGCGATATTCAAGTTTAACCTCTGGCGATAAGCCCATCACCCATTATGCGCACAGAGCAAAAGAACCTGGTCTGGTTGAGATTTGGCCAACCGAGCAAACCGAGCAACAAGATAAAACCGCGCCCTTTGCGCCTTTGACTGAGGGGTTTGCAAACAACGCTGGAGAGAGGTTGGCGCAAAAAATAGCAAAAAAAATAAAGGCTTGGTTGGATCAAGGTGAGTTTTTGCCCTCCAAAGGGCGGGCTGTGGAGCCGGGGGACATTCTCATTTTGGTGCGCAAACGTGCCCCTTTTGCGCCGTTAATGATCCGTGCGTTAAAGGCGCAAGGCATTCCTGTTGCTGGTGCTGATCGGATTATCATTACTGAACAATTGGCCGTTATGGACATGATGGCTTTGGGGCAATTTTTAAGTCTGCCGGAAGATGATTTGTCGCTGGCCAGTCTGTTAAAAAGCCCGATTTTTAATCTGACAGATGAAGACTTGTTTCAACTTTCTCACAAGCGCAAACGTTCTTTGTGGCAAAGCCTGCGCTATTTTGCCAAGCGGGAGGAAAAATACAAACTGATTGCCGACCAGCTTAGCTTGTGGCTTTCGCGCGCTGATATTCTGCCTCCTTTTGAATTTTTTGCCAATTTGTTGGAAGGGGAGGGGTTGCGCAAAAAGTTCATCGCTCGGCTGGGGCCTGTGGCCGGTGATGCGCTGGATGAATTCCTTAATCTTTCTTTGCAATATGACGAACAAGAACCTCCCTCTTTGCAAGGGTTCTTGACTTGGTTGGAGCGATCAGAGGCTGAAATTAAACGGGATATGGAAAAAGGGCGCAATGAAGTGCGCGTCATGACCGTGCATGGTGCCAAAGGGCTTGAGGCGGACATTGTCTTTTTGCCAGACACGTGCTCGACCGGTTCAGCCAGCCGCTCTGAAAGCTTGCTCGCCATCAAACCGCCTGCTCACCCGCCCTTAGGGCCAGAGCAAAAAGCCTTGGTGTGGTCTTTGCCTGGTAAAGGCCATTTGCCGGCGTTGGGCGAGGCGCGCAGCAAAATCAAACAAAGCGAACAAGAAGAACAAATGCGCTTGCTTTATGTGGCCCTCACCCGTGCGCGTGACCGGCTGTATGTGACAGGGTTTGAGACCGCCAAGGGGCGAGGTAAAAATTGTTGGTATGATATTATCAGCGAAGGGTTGGAGGGTCATTTAAAAGAGGCTCAAACGCCAGAGGGCGGGACAGTTCAAAGGTTAGAAACAGGCCAATCCTCACAGTTAGAAAAACACCAAGACAAAAAACCCGGTGAGGAACAGTTTGTGCCGTTGCCTGATTGGGCTTTGGCTCAAGCCCGCTCAGAGCCGGTGCGCACCATTCCGGTGGCCCCGTCTAGCATCCTTGCATATCAAACACCTGAGGATGATGAAGACAAGTTACCGGTTGAGCCGGCCCTTATGAGCCCGCAATCTCTTGGCCAGGATGGCCGGTTTATCAGAGGGCGCTTGGTGCATAAATTGTTGGAGTACTTACCCGATATTGCGCCAAAGACCCGCGAAAAAGCAGCTCAAAGTTTAGCGCAATTACATGGGCGTGAGCTTTCGGCAAAAGCGCGCCGCGCAATCATAGCTGAAACCATGGCCATCATAGAGCATCCTGACTATCAAGACTTGTTTGCGCCTGGATCGCAAGCTGAAGTGAGTTTGATTGCCAAGATTAACCCGAAGGGGAGCCAAAAGCCTCCAATTCTCTTATCGGGCCAAATTGATCGTTTGGTTGTGCGGCCAAGCGAAGTTGTGATTGTTGATTATAAATCCAACCGGCCGAGCCCACGCAAATTGGAAGATGTGGCAGATGCCTATAAAGCTCAACTGGCGGCCTATCGCTTAGGGTTACGTGAGATTTACCCCTCTCACACCCTTAAAGCTGCGCTTTTATGGACCGATGGGCCTTATTTCATGGAAATCCCCTCAGATATGATAAATGAATATGAGCTTCTTTTGCACAAGGAATAAGAAAAGCTAATGGGTAAATCACCACATATATGCCCCACTATTTGGGGGTAAACCCTTGACTTTGTGCCATTCCTTCTTACTTTCATATACAAGTGATAATGAAAATGGCCCCGCCATTTTACCAGTCAAATAAAGGATGAAATCTTATGGCGACGATTAGCGTCTCAGATGACAATTTTGAAACCGAGGTTTTAAATTCAAGTGAGCCAGTATTGGTTGATTTTTGGGCCGATTGGTGCGGGCCGTGTAAAGCAATGGCACCAGCGCTTGATGAAGTGGCCAATGAAATGTCTGGCAAGGTGAAGGTTGTTAAAGTCAATTTAGATGATGGCCCGAACTCTTCAGCCAAATATGGCGTTCGCGCGGTACCGACTTTGATGGTGTTTAAAAACGGTGAACTTGCCGACACCCGCACAGGCGCGCTGCCAAAAAGCTCTCTTGAAGAATGGGTCAATTCCCATATTTAAGGATTGTAAAAATATTTTTAGAGAACCCGGCTTAAACAGCCGGGTTTTTTTATATGGAAAAGTCTAACCATGGAAGTTAAGGCAGGGCACAGTCTCTCAGACTGCCTCATTTAATGATGTGTTGTTCGCACCAAGCACGTGTCCGGCCAAGTAAAGCGAGCCGCAAATGACAATGCGGGCGTCCTCATGACGCCCTGCTGCGCTGATTTGTAAAGCTTCTTGAAAAGAAGAAGCCGTGTCAGCCTCAAAGCCCATTTCAACGGCTAAGTCAGCCAAGTCATCTGCATTCATTGCGCCGTCTTCGTTTGGGATGGGCACGGCAATCACTTGAGCGGCAAGGCCGTGGAATTCGTGTAAAAAGCCGCGCACATCTTTGCCTGTCATCATGCCGATAATTAAATGCAAAGGGCGTGGCACTTTTTCTTCCAAGTCGCCCACAAGCTCTGCCAAAGCTGCCGCTGCTGCCGGGTTGTGCCCGCCGTCAAGCCAAAGCTCATCTCCGCTACGCAGCGCATCAGAATAGTCAGAGGCTTTTAGCTTTTGCATGCGAGCGGGCCAGTCTGTCTTTTCCATGGCGTGTGACAGATCAATTTGTTGCAAATTATCGCCCAAGAGATGTTGGGCGGTCGCAATGGCAAGACCGGCATTTTCAATTTGATGGCGCCCTATGAGATGGCGCGGCAAGGGTAAATCAATCAACTGATCAGGACTGGAATAAACCAACCGCCCGCGTTGGGCATAAACATCATAATCTTGACCGCGAATGATGAGCGGGGCGCCGATTTCTTGTGCACGTTCTTGCAACACATCAAGAACGTTTTGAGGTTGCAAACCAATAATCCCTGTTACACCTGGCTTTAAGATGCCGGCTTTTTCTCTGGCAATATCAGTAATTTCAGTGCCTAGAAACCTTTGATGATCAATAGAGATGGGTGTGATTACGCTAGCAGCAGGGCGCTGCACAACATTGGTGGCATCAAGCCGGCCGCCAAGGCCTGTCTCTAGCAAGCACCAATCAGCTTTTTGCTCACTAAAGGCTAAAAAAGCGGCAACGGTGGTGATTTCAAAAAAAGTTATAGGGGCATTGCCATTGGCTTTTTGGGTGCGTGTTAACAGATCAACCAGGGGCTTTTCGCCGATGGGACTTGTTTTGCCTTTTTCAGCAAGATTAATCCGTTCATGAAAGTGAACTAAATGCGGCGAGGAAAAGCGCTGCACTTTAAAATCTTGCGCGTTTAAAATTGCATTCAAGAAAGCAAGTACAGATCCTTTGCCATTAGTGCCGGCCACATGCACAACGGGGGGAAGTTTGTCATGTGGACTGCCCAGTTTTTCTAACAGCTGAAACACCCGATCAAGCGAAAGATCAATCGATTTGGGATGCAAATTTTGCATCTGTTCTAAGATCAGGTCTGAGCGCAGAGGGGGTGATGTCATGCAATCGCGAATAATTAAGACGAGGGGTTAGAAGAAGGAGGGGGCGAGGTTTCATCTTCATGTGCCTCACTCTTGGTTCCATCTATGTCTGATTGGGCCGTTTCGTCTGTTTGAACCGCATCAGTGGCTTCAAGTTCAATTGGCTCTTGGTTCTCCTCGCTTGTAACCAATTCAGCCGTGGCGGCGCCATTTAAATGACTACTTTCATCTGGTGCTTCTAACCGTTCGGTATGGGGCACAGGCTCGCGCATCAAAATATGACAAAGTGACGAGATGGTTTCTTTTAATTGATGGCGGTGGACCACCATATCAATCATGCCATGTTCAAGCAAATACTCAGCCCGCTGGAAGCCTTCTGGTAGTTGTTCACGAATGGTTTGCTTTATCACTCTGGGGCCAGCAAAACAAATTAATGCACCTGGCTCTGCAATATGGACATCGCCGAGCATAGCGTATGAGGCTGTTACCCCGCCAGTGGTGGGATTGGTGAGGACAACAATGTAGGGTAATTTTGCGTCGCGCAGTTTTTGCACCGCAACTGTTGTGCGCGGCATTTGCATGAGGGATAAAATGCCCTCTTGCATGCGGGCCCCGCCAGAAGCTGCAAACAAAATATAAGGCACTTCACGCTCAACCGCTTTAAGCATTGAGGTCACAATTGCTTCGCCTGCGGCCATGCCTAAAGAGCCGCCTAAAAAACTAAAATCTTGGCAAGCAGCAACCACTTCCATGCCATTTAACTTGCCAATGCCGGATAAGACCGCATCTTTCAATTCGGTTTTGGCCCGTGCATCTTTTAAGCGGTCAGCATATTTTCTTTCATCTTTAAATTTTAAAGGATCGTGGGCAACGTCGGCAAAGTCAATCTCGTCATAGGCGCCCTCATCAAAGAAATGATGTAGTCGGTCTTTAGAAGATACCCGCATGTGATAATCAGAAACAGGCACAACAAACTGGTTGGCTTCCAAATCTTTATGAAACACCATTTGCCCGCTCTCTGGGCATTTTACCCAAAGATTATCCGGCATCTCCCGCTTAGAGAGCATATCCTGGATTTTGGGACGAACAACATTGTTAATCCAGTTCACGTCACACGCCTTTCTAAAAACTCACAAAATCAAATGGCCAAATAAATGGTAAGGCCGATAATACGAAATAATAAAATTATACTGCCCTTGAATATCAGTTATCAACAGGCAAAAAACAACCAAAAATTGGATAAATCCTTAAGAGCGCACACCTGTTGCTAGGTCTGATATAAGCGCTTTAACCTGCTGTGCAAGTCCCTCGACGGGCTCTCCAGCCTCATTTAGACCATTTTCAATCTCACGTACGATGGCAGAGCCTACCACCGCGCCATCAGCGCCTGCCACAATATCACGCACCTGATCAGCAGATTTCACCCCAAAACCGACCACGACGGGTAGCTTTGTTTGTCCCTTAATCCGTGCCACATTTGCATGAACTTTGGTAACATCAGGGGCTTGCACACCTGTGATCCCTGTTACTGAGACATAATAAAGAAATCCACTGGTATTTTGTAACACAGCAGGCAGCCGCTCGTCATCAGTTGTTGGTGTTGCCAGGCGAATAAAATTAAGCCCTGCGTCGATGGCTGGCAAGCATAGCTCGTCATCAGCTTCTGGGGGCACGTCCACAATAATCAGACCGTCAACGCCCGCTTCTTGCGCATCTTTGACAAATTTTAACGGCCCATAGTGATAAATTGGGTTGTAATAGCCCATTAAAACCAAAGGCACATCGGCATGTTTTTCTCTAAAGGTGCGCACCATTTGTAAGGTTTTGACCATGGTTTGGCCGCCTTTGAGCGCCCGCTCAGAGGCAAGCTGAATGGCTGGGCCATCAGCCATCGGGTCTGAAAAAGGCATGCCCAATTCAATAATATCGGCGCCGGCTTCTGGCAAGGACAGTAAAATATCGAGCGAGACGTCATAAGTCGGGTCGCCAGCGGTGATAAAGGTGATCAAAGCGGCGCGTTTTTGGGCGTTTAGTTGCTCAAAGCAAGCATCAATTCGAGTTGGTTTTGTCATTGTTATTGTCTCTAATCGTTAAATCTCAACGCCCAAATGCTCAGCCACGGCAAACACATCCTTGTCACCGCGCCCACATAAATTCATGACCAACAAATGATCGGCAGGCAAGGTTGGGGCCAGTTTGGAAACATAGGCCAGGGCATGGGAAGGCTCTAGTGCTGGGATAATCCCTTCAAGCTTTGAGCAAAGCTGGAACGCCTCTAGGGCTTCTTTGTCAGTTGCTGAGACATAATTGACCCGGCCGACATCTTTTAACCAAGCATGTTCAGGACCAATGCCAGGATAATCGAGCCCGGCGGAGATGGAGTGACCTTCAACAATCTGGCCATCGTCATCTTGTAATAGGTATGTTCGGTTGCCGTGTAGAACGCCAGGTTCTCCGCCATTGAGCGAGGCGGCATGTTCAGACCCTTCAAGTCCTTTGCCGGCCGCTTCAACACCGTAAATATCGACATCAGCGTCATCGAGGAAGGGGTGGAATAGACCAATTGCGTTTGAGCCGCCGCCAATGCAGGCCACCAGGCTGTCAGGTAAGCGGCCTTCCGCTTCCATCATTTGGGTTTTAACTTCTTGGCCAATCACAGATTGGAAATCGCGTACCAAAGCCGGGTAAGGGTGGGGCCCGGCTGCCGTGCCGATGATATAAAATGTATCTTCAACGTTGGTGACCCAATCGCGCAATGCTTCATTCATTGCATCTTTCAATGTGCCGCGCCCAGCTGTGACAGGGCGGATATCTGCGCCCAGTAATTTCATACGAAATACATTGGGTTTTTGACGCTCTACATCGGTGGCGCCCATAAAAACCGTGCAGGGCAAATTAAACCGGGCGGCCACGGTGGCGACCGCGACACCATGCTGGCCAGCACCGGTCTCAGCAATAATGCGTGTTTTGCCCATGCGCTTGGCGAGCAAGATTTGGCCTAAGCAATTATTAATCTTGTGGGAGCCGGTGTGGTTAAGCTCATCACGCTTAAAGTAAATTTTTGCCCCGCCGAAATGTTCTGTTAAGCGCTCTGCATGATACAGCACACTGGGCCGACCGGCATAATAGGTGCGCAAATAGTCCAGCTCATCAATGAAGCTTTGGTCTTGCTTGGCATCTGTATAGGCTTTTTCCAAATCCAGAATAAGCGGCATTAGCGTTTCAGCCACAAAGCGGCCGCCAAATTTACCAAAATGCCCCCGATCATCCGGGCCGGTCATGAAACTATTGTGCTGGGTCATAAGACCAAATCTTTCCCTTTATTCTTGGCTCTTTGCCGCTTTGATAAAGTGGGCAATTAGCGCGCTATCCTTTACACCAGGTGCTGTTTCAACGCCAGAGGAAACATCAACCATAGAAGCGCCCGTCAATTCAATGGCTTCACGCACATTCAATGGTGTTAGCCCGCCTGAGAGCATAAAATTTCGTTTTTCTTTTTGGCCTGTAAGCAAGCGCCAGTCAAATGGAATCCCATTTCCGCCTGGTAATTTGGTTATTGTGGGGTCAGCTTTGGCATCAAACAAAATAATCTGGCTGGAGGTATAATCATCCGCGCGGATAACATCTTCAGCCGTTTTAACGCCAATTGCTTTAATCAATGGGATTTTAAACTGCTCATTAATTTCAGCGGTTCGCCCGGCTGTTTCGGCCCCATGCAATTGAAAATAATCGGGTTGCACTTTCTCTGTGATCTCACTGAGTAATGCATCATCCGCATTCACCACCAGAGCGACAATTTTTGTTTGGCCCCGCGCAATGCCAGCCAGGTTAATCGCCATATCAATGGAAACATTGCGCGGGCTCGGTGCAAAAAAAACCAAGCCGATAAAATCGGCACCGGCCTTAACAGCTGCCTCTAGCATTTGTTCATCTTTAAGACCGCAAATTTTAACTTGCAATGGATTGATCCTTTACGTGGTGGCGCACGCTAAGTCTTGGCGGGGATTTAGAAAAACTATGGGCTAGGCAGTGCATCTGGTTGATTTGTCGCAACGCCTGTTCGTGTGGTGACTTCTTTGCCAAGCCGTTCGGCTTCGCGGCGCCATTCATGGGCTTCGCGGCTGCGTAATTGGGCCGCGCGGCGCCATTTGCGTTGGCCAAACCACATGCCAATGCCGCCTAAAAGTACACCGACCAGCATAGCGCCAAATAAATAAACAAAAAACGGTGCTTCAAGAGCAAACAATGGCGTCTCTGGTGACAAAGGGTCCAGTACCAAACGCACAATGTGCCGGTTGGCAACAGCGATCGCAATGATGACCAAGGCAAGAGGCAATAGGATAAGAGCATTAAAGAACTTTTTAAACACTTGAAAACCCCAAACATACCGCAAAGTAAGAGTGTTAAATAAGATAAATGAAAGTAGGTGTTTATTTAACCACCATATTCTTTGTTAAGCCGTTCACGAAGTTCTTTGCCGGTTTTGAAAAATGGCACAAACTTTTCATCAACATTTACAGGCTTGCCAGTGCGCGGGTTGCGACCCTTGCGGGCTGGGCGGTGCTTCACAGTAAAAGCGCCAAAGCCTCGAAGTTCAACCCGACCACCCGTTTCAAGCGCTTTGATAATCTCGTCAAAAATAACATTTACGATCTTATCAACATCGCGATGATAAAGATGCGGATTGGCAGCTGCGATTTTTTGAATAAGCTCAGACTTTATCATCAAATGCCCCATTTGTTTTAAGTTCCTTCACCAAAAATAGTCTAACAAAATTTTATCACTGACGCCATTTTGAAATTAGCTTCGGCGTACCTAAACTCATCAAACCATCTTGCGAAAATTGTTGTGTAAAAAGGGATAAATCAATCCCTAAAAGTTTCGCAATATGGTTGCCGGCAAGACCAAATAAACCAGGCTGAGATGTGTTTGTTTGTTGCCAGTCAATCACTGGCAGGTCTTTGTTGATCTTTTTACTTGCTTTCAGCCAGTCTAGAGCTTGGGCTTCACCGCCCACTGCATCAACTAAACCATACTGTAGTGCTTGTCGGCCAGAAAAAATACGTCCCTTTATCAAGCCTGGTATTTGGGCTGGGTTAATGTTACGCCGCTCAGCCACCAAATCGATGAACCACTTATGGCTTTCATCAATCATTTCTTGGGTCAGCTGGCGCCCTTCTTCGTCCAATGGTGCAAACGGAGAGGGCACGGCTTTTAAATTTCCGCTTTTCATCTCATTCATTTGCACGCCAAGCTTGCCCATCATACCAGAAACTTCAGCCCATTGCATTATAACGCCAACGGAACCGGTAATTGTGTTGCCACGTGCCACTATATGATCAGCTGCCACGCCAGACATATAGGCGGCTGATGTAGCCATGGTGCCAAATACGGCCACGACAGGGCGTTTTTTAGCAATGTTGCGTAATTGGGTATAAAGCGCTTCGCCGCCCGTTGTGGTGCCGCCTGGGCTGTTAAAACGAACAACCACAGCTTTAACTGAGCCGTTTTCAGCAAGCTCTTTCATCATCGCTGCGCGCGCTTGATCTTCAGTGATAATGCCAGAGATTTCAATGCGAGCAATCTGGTCCATAACCCCTAATTGGGCTGCCATTTTATCATTTAAAGAGACAAACGCCCAAAAGCCTAAAAGCAGACCGGCAATTGCAAAGCCACGCCATTTATTTAGGCGCCGTTTTAATTTGCGGCGATCAACGATTAAATCAGCATGATCTAACTGTGAGGTTTGGGACATAGCGCACTCACCAACAAATAGATATTATGTATTTAAAAACCATTCTAAAGCGAAAATGCCCTTTCATGCAACAAATAGCTGATTTAAAAGATAAAATATTCTTAAAAGGGCAAAAAAATGGGCTGGAATGACCCCAGCCCATTTCAATTAAGATATAAGATTTAAAACCTTATTCAGCCGGTTTATCATCGGCCTCAGGGGCCTCTTCACCGTCTGCTTGGTTGCCGCCAAGGGCTGCACCCAGAATATCACCAAGAGAGGCACCAGAATCGGTGGAGCCATACTGCTTGACCGCTTCTTTTTCCTCAGCAATTTCCAGAGATTTAATTGATAGGCTCATTTTGCGTGCTTGTTTATCAAGTTGCAATACGGCTGCATCAATTTTATCCCCTACCTGGAAACGCTCTGGGCGTTGTTCTGAACGGTCACGTGATAGGTCAGAGCGTTTGATAAAGGCAGAAAATTCACTGTCAGCAACTTGAACTTCAATGCCGCCATCGTTTACCTCAGTGACTTCACAGGTTACGCGTTGGCCACGCTTAAAGCCTGCAACGCTGTCAAATGGATCATCAGAAAGCTGCTTGATGCCAAGGCTGATGCGCTCTTTGTCAGGATCAATTTCAAGCACAACGGCTTTTACAACATCACCCTTTTTATAATCTTGCACCGCTTCATCGCCAGACCGGTTCCAGTCCAGATCAGAAAGGTGCACCATGCCATCAACATCGCCATCAAGGCCGATAAACAGACCAAATTCAGTGATGTTGCGAATAGCGCCTTCAACTTCAGTGCCATTGGGGTATTTATCAGCAAAGCTGTCCCAAGGATTGTCTTGAACTTGTTTTAGGCCAAGTGAAATGCGTCGTTTGGCTGGGTCCACTTCCAGAACCTTAACTTCGACTTCTTGGCTGGAAGAAACGATTTTGCCAGGGTGAATGTTTTTCTTGGTCCAGCTCATTTCTGAGACGTGGATCAAACCTTCAACACCTGGTTCTAATTCAACAAAGGCACCATAATCTGCAATGTTGGTCACTGTGCCTTTGACGACTGCTTCTAGTGGGTATTTGTCATTCACAAGGCTCCAAGGATCGCTTTCAAGCTGTTTCATGCCCAAAGAGATGCGCTGGGTTTCTGGGTTGATGCGGACAATTTGTACTTTAATGGTGTCGCCCACATTAACAATCTCACTTGGGTGGTTCACCCGGCTCCAGGCCATGTCTGTGACGTGAAGCAAGCCATCAATGCCGCCAAGGTCGATAAAGGCACCATAATCAGTGATGTTCTTAACAATGCCTTCTGTGGTTTGACCTTCAGCCAATTGTGACACAATCTCAGAGCGCTGTTCTGCGCGTGATTCTTCCAATACAGAGCGGCGAGAGACAACAATGTTGCCGCGTCTTTTGTCCATTTTCAAAATTTGGAATGGCTGTTTCACATTCATTAGGGGGCCAATGTCGCGCACAGGGCGAATGTCCACTTGGCTGCCAGGCAAAAAGGCAATGGCGCCGTCAAGGTCAACAGTAAAGCCGCCCTTAACTTTGTTAAAGATAACGCCTTCAACTTTTTCACCAGCTTCAAATAATTTTTCCAAACGCACCCAGCTTTCTTCGCGGCGCGCTTTTTCACGCGATAACACTGCGTCACCGAGCGCATTTTCAACGCGCTCAAGGTAAACTTCAACATCATCACCAATTTCCAAATTGGCAGGTTGGCCTGCCATGGCAAATTCTTTTAAGGGGATCCGGCCTTCAGTTTTAAGGCCTACATCGATCACGGCGAGGTCTTTTTCAAAGCCGATGACTTTACCTTTGACAACGCTGCCCTCTTCCATGGAGGAGGTGACAAAGGATTCTTCTAGGAGTTGTGCGAAATCGTCTGTGGATGGATTTTGCGTACTTTCAACTGCGGGAGTTGTGTTCATTAATCAGGTTTCTCTTACGGTTTAATATTTGGCTGACGTTTAACGCTTTTATGACTTAACAAGCGCTTTCGTAATAACCAGCCAGGTTAAAGTTAAAATCAATCCGCCATTATCTATGGATCAAACACCAAATCTTTTTCAAAGACACGGCATGAGAATAAAATTAAAGCTTGGCAAAGGGCTGTTTGTCTCTAATGAGAAGAAATAACAGCGCTAGCAATAAGAAAAAACATGCAAAACCTTCAAAAAGGATAAGAAAATGCTTATTTTTTCGCATCAATTGCCTGTTTAACCAATAAAATGGCGGCGCTCATGGCTGTTTCTATATCTAAATTTGTCGTATCTAGCAAGTGTGCATCTTCAGATTGTACCAGGGGGGCTGTGTTTCGTGACGTATCACGGGTATCGCGCCGTTTTATTTCGGCTTCAATTTCATCCAAAGTGACCTGTTTGCCATTGGCAATAAGCTCTTTAAACCGGCGTTTTGCCCGCTCTTCAACACTTGCAGTGACAAACAGTTTTACATCTGCATCAGGGCAAACAACCGTGCCAATATCGCGCCCATCCAGCACCGCTCCGGGGGCTTTGCTGGCAAAGTTGCGCTGATAGGTAAGTAAAGCCTGGCGCACATGATTTAGGCTGGCAATTTTAGAGGCTGCCTCTCCCACACCGGGGTCTCGCAAACGGGGGTTTTCAAGCACTGATTGGTCTAGTTTTGGGGCAAGCAAGGCGACGCCTTGTTCATCTGATAGGTCCAGTTCTTTGTCCAGCGCCAGCATGGCTAAACCGCGATAAAGCGAGCCTGTGTCAAGATAGGATAGGCCAAAGTGAGCGGCCAGGCGCCGAGATAGTGTTCCTTTCCCTGACGCTGCTGGTCCATCAACGGCAATGACCAAAGCTGTTTGATCCATGACTGTCTCACACCTTATTTAAAGCGGCACCCAAGCCCTTCCATAAGGGCAATAAAGTTCGGAAAGCTGGTGGCAATCATTCTTGTATCATCAACCACCATCGGTTGTTTGGCCCCAAGGCTCAACACCAAAAAGCTCATGGCGATCCGGTGGTCCATATGGGTTTTCACAAATCCGCCTCCTTCAACCTGACCGGTTCCCTCAACGATCAAATCATCACCCTTGATATCACAAGCAATTGAGGCGGCCTGTAAGCCGGCTTTGGTTGCGCTTAACCGGTCGCTTTCTTTCACGCGCAATTCGCCCAAGTCACACATGCAGGTTTGCCCGATGGCAAAGCCTGCCAGGCAGGCCAGCATAGGATATTCATCAATCATCGATGGCGCGCGCTCAGCTGGCACCGTGACGCCTTTAAGCTGGCTGGTGCGGACCCTTATATCACCTATCGGCTCGCCATTTTCTTCCCGCTCATTGACAAAGGTGATGTCTGCGCCCATTTCAAGCAAGGTTTGGTAAAAACCGGTGCGTGTTGGGTTTAGCAATACCCCTTCAATGGTGATGTCACTGTCAGGACAAATCAAGGCAGCTGCTGTCAGAAAAGCTGCCGAGCTGGGATCACTTGGTACAATCACAGGCGCGCCTTTTAGTTCTGCGTCGCCCTCAATGGCGATGCGGCGTGTGTCTCCTTCAGGTGTCACGGTTAGCTTGGCGCCAAAATAGCTCAGCATCCGCTCTGTATGATCACGGGTTGCTTCCTTTTCAATCACCTGGGTGATGCCAGGGGCAAACAAACCAGCGATTAAAACGGCAGACTTGACCTGGGCAGAGGGCACGGGCAATTCATAAGTCATGGGCAAGGTTCGTGATGGACCGATTAAAGTGAGTGGTAAATGATCATACTGTTCATGCCAATCCAGGCCCATTTGTGATAAGGGCTCTAACACGCGTGCCATTGGGCGGGATGACAAGCTTTCATCGCCAACAAATTTAGCCTCAAAAGAATGGCCAGCAATCACGCCCATCATGAGCCGAGCTGCCGTGCCAGAATTGCCAAAGTCAAGAACATCACTTGGGGCTTGCAAGCCACCAATGCCAAGGCCGCGTACACGCCAATAGCCTTCACCCAGCTGTTCAACATCTGCGCCCATCTGGCTAACCGCTTTGGCTGTTGCCAAAACATCTTCAGCTTCTAATAATCCGGTGATTTCAGTTTCACCGATGCTTAGTGCGCCAAAAATAAGCGCGCGATGGGAAATTGATTTATCCCCCGGTACCCGTACCGAACCTGATAAGCCAGAAGATAAAAGCCCAGAAAGTGCTTGTGCCATAATCAATAAAAGATCCAAAAATTATCATTGAAACGCCATGGGTATACGTTGCCAATGGCGCGGCGTCCAGTTGTGATTGGCACTTTTAAGACCAGAGGCGCAAAAAACATCTCGTAAAATTTAAAAAATTTAACAAATAGCTCAAAAACAGCTTTGACAGAGCGCCAACAATCGTGCAAAGGATTTGGTTTCATTTAAAAGAATTAGTTTTTGAGGGCTGATAATGGCTGACATGGCTGAAAAAACAAAACGTGGCACCAAACGGGTGTGCAGCGGTTGTGGTGCAAAATTTTATGATCTAAATCGCGACCCTGCAATTTGTCCAATGTGTGAAACGGTCTTTGAAATCAAAAAACCTGAACCTAAGCCTAAGAAGGAAGAAGTGAAGGTTGAAAAGCCTGAACCTAAGCCTGAGAAGGATGAAGAAGCAGCGATCTTAGAGACCGAAGATGATCTTATCGATATTGATGATGATGATGAGACCATTGCACCGACTGAGGATGATGATACTTTCTTGGAAGTTGAAGACGAGTCTGAAACGGCTGTGACCAGCATTATACCGACAGCCGGTGTGTCCAAGGATGAAGAAGGCTAATCTTTCTTTTAAACAGGACTAATTTTGCGAAAATTGCATTTAGGGGCTTGCCTTTTTTGTCTCAAGCTCCTAAAAGCGCCCAATCAAATTGTCCTTTTCAAAGATAAGGACATGACAAAACCCAATTTGCAGATTATTTTTAAATTAAAGTGATCTGAAAAATAAAGGGGCTATAGCTCAGATGGGAGAGCGCTTGCATGGCATGCAAGAGGTCGGCGGTTCGATCCCGCCTAGCTCCACCAATTCCCGCCTTGGGAATTGCAATTAAGCCCAATCGGCCCAATTTTCTTGTCACATTCTCAATTTTTTGCCCGCGCAACCACATAAAATGAATCATCTGATTCCAGCTCTTCATAGGGCACTAGGTCAATGATTTCAAAATTTTGGCTGAAAAGGTCATTCAGTGCTTTTTCAGTGTAATAGTGAAACTTTAAGCCTTTCATTTCCTTAACCCCATCACCTGCCCAGAAAGAATGCATAACAAGGCCGCTGTCATTCAAAAGCGTGTGTTGACGCGATAAAGACAAGTGAATGTCATCACTGCATAGATGATGAAGGACTTTGTTTGAACAAATGCAGTCAAACTTGCGCTGTGTGTTGAGCGAGACCGCATCAAGCTCAAGCAAATCTGCATTGGGGTGCAATTTGCGATATCGATCTAAGAAGAAATTAGAATTATCTGAACCGGTCACTTGGTATCGTTGACCTAATACTCTTAAGTCTTGGCCCGGCCCCATCCCAAGTTCGAGCACTGTGGAGCGTTCTGGCAGATGTTTTGAAAGCACATCGATTAACAAAGAGCCATCATAGTCCTCAGCCATAGCGATATATTCATTAGCCGTTTCTTCCTCGTCGTAAAATCCCATAAAGCCTCTGCTTATATCTGTTAATGTTTAACCTTGCTCTCAAAGTTAAAAGCAAGGCTGATCAAAAACCACAATAACAACTTAATAATCAGAAAATAAGCGTTTTAAACCCAAATTAGAATATATAAACTCAAAGCTTATCCAATAAAGACAGGTAAGGGGATAACCGGTGGCAAGCCCTCATGAAACTATGCTGGTTAAAGATGCTTTGGTGTTTTTATTTGCCGCGGGCATCATTGTGCCGGTGTTTAAAAAACTACACTTGCCTCTTGTTGTCGGCTTTGTCATTGCCGGCATTGGGCTTGGCCCCTTTGGCTTGGCCTCTTTTATTCAAGAGGTCCCTTTTTTGCGTTACATCACCATCTCGGACCAAAAAGCTGCCCGTACATTTGCTGAACTGGGTGTGTTGTTCTTGCTGTTTAAACTGGGGCTTGATTTTTCATTTGAAAAATTATGGCAATTGCGCCGTTTGGTTTTTGGCGCTGGGGCGTTGCAAACCAGTTTAAGCGCTCTGATCATTGCGCTGGTTGCTTATTGGTTTGGGTTCACGGCATTGGCTGCCATTATTGTCGGTTTGGCGCTGGCACTTTCCTCAACTGCCATCGTCTCTCAATTGTTGATCGACCAACGCACATTAACGCAGCCGCTGGGGCGGGCCTCTATTGCTGTGTTGTTGTTTCAAGATTTGCTGGTTGCGCCGATCCTTATTTTTATCGGTTTTGCCAGCACCAATGATGATGGCAGTCTGACCACAATCATCATCCGCGCGCTTATGGAAGGGGCGGGTGCACTGATGATCATTTATTTGCTCGCCAGATATTGTTTGCGCCCGGTTTATCATCTGGCTCTTGGCACAGGCGGGCGAGATTTGCTGATGGCGCTTACCCTGTTTACCGTTATAGGTGCTGCCGGGTTGACCGCAAGTGCGGGCCTTTCTCTTGGTCTGGGCGCTTTCCTGGCTGGTTTGCTGGTGGGGGAGACTGAATTTAAGCATCAAATAGATGTCGACCTAGACCCGTTTAAGGGCTTGTTGTTGGGGCTGTTTTTTATGACAGTGGGCATGGGCATCAATTTGCAAATCATTGTAGAAAATTGGCTGTTTATCGGCGGGGCGCTCTTGGGCTTGCTTTTGTTAAAAGCTCTTATTGCGTTTCTGGCTATAGATTTTATGAGCCATAAAAGCCGGGAAACAGCAATTGAAGCGGCCAGCTTGCTCGCCCCGGCTGGGGAGTTTGCTTTTGTGGTGCTAGCTGCTGCCACATTGGGGGGCATCCTTTCTCAAGAACAAGCCATGCCTATTGCTGCCATTGCGGGCATCTCTATGTTGCTTACCCCGCTTACCGCTTATTTTGGGCGCATGGCTGCGACGCGTTTTTGTCCTAAAGCACCCAGCTCTTATGCGTTGACAGACTATGCTGATTTGGAAGGGCATGTGGTTATTGCTGGTTTTGGCCGTGTTGGGCATGCGGTGGCGCGTATTTTAAAAACGGAAAGGGCTGATTTTGTCGCCCTTGATAATAGTGCTGACACTGTCTCTGCCCGGCGCAAACAACACACCAAGGTTTATTTCGGCGATGCCTCGCGCCCTGAGATTTTAGCGCGCGCAGGCGCTAGTGGTGCAGCGCTTTTTGTTGTCACGGTTGATGATAAAGACAGTGCCAGCGCGATGGTTAAAGCCTTCCGTACCCTTTCCACCACAACACCTGTGCTGGCCAGAGCGCGGGACGCTGAACATGCTAATGAGTTGTTAGATGCGGGGGCTGATTTTGTTATTCCTGATGCGGTGGAGGCTGGTTTGCAGCTGGCCGGGCGGGCGCTAGAGCAATTTGGGTTTGACCGGAAGGCTGTGCTTAGCCGGTTGGATCTTGAGCGAGTGGCGGAGTATGAGCGGGGGACGCAAGAGGGGGATGAAAAATAACATGGGGGAGTGTTTTCACAGGGGCTATTTTTGAAATATATATAGTTTCTGGCTGATAATGGCGTTTTTTATACTTTTCACTTATGAGATGGGTAATTCATAATTTCATTTATGGAAACTGTTTTATCGGTATAAATATAGGTAGAACAAATACTTTAAAGCTGAATTAACTCTCATGCCCCACTTCACGCCGCCCACCATAACGCCCCCCACCCAGCCTCTGGGTGTGCTGGCCAGTTTGCGGGCTATGCGGCAAAATGCGTTGAGTATTTTGCCTGAAATTGCATTTACCCAACCCATCGTCACTGGTAAAACTGGTTTTAAGAGATGGCACATGGTGCAAGGGCCGGAAGGGTTGCGCCGGGTGTTCTTGACCAATGCGGGCAATTATCCCAAAGCCGATGTTATCATTCGCATGTTGCGCACCGCGGTTGGCCAAAGTCTGTTTACCTCAGAAGGGGCGGCATGGCGCTGGCAGCGCCGGGCCATCTCGCCTGTTTTTGCGGCTCGCAATGTCAATGCGCTTGCCCCTATTATGACCCGGACGGCATTGCGCGCTTGTGAGCGGATTGAAACGCGTGCTGGCGCTGGACCGGTGGAAATGGTGCGGGAAATGATCTCGGCCACCTTTGATGTTATTTGTGAGGTTGCCTTGTCTGGCAAGGATCATTTTGATGCGGAGCATTATGGTGCGGCCATCACCCAATATATGCTCACCGCTGGGCGGGCTTCTTTGCTTGATTTTATTGACGCCCCGTTATGGATGCCGCGCCCTGGCGAATTGTTAAGCCGTCATTCGGTTCACACCATGCACAAAATGGTCAAGCAAGCCATTCTTGATCGCCAAAAGAGCGGGGCAGCCCAAGACGAAGACCTGCTTGATTATATGATTAAGGCGCAGGACCCTGACACCAAACGTAAAATGAGCACCCAAGATTTGGTGCACAATATGCAGTTTTTCATTGTTGCTGGGCATGAGACCACAGCGCTTGCTCTGGCCTGGTCGCTTTATTTGCTGGCCAATGATCAAAAGGTGCAAACCCGTGCCCGGCAACAAGTTCACTCGGTTTTAACCAAGGGGCGTGCTGCTAGCCTGGATGACATCAACCAAGCGCCTTATCTTGAACAAATATTGCAAGAGGCGATGCGCCTTTATCCCCCTGTCGGGTTCTTAGCGCGCAAAGCGCTTGCAAATGATCAGCTTTATGACCGAGAGGTTCATCCCAAAGACACTGTTTTCTTAAATTTATACGGTCTGCATCGTCATCAAGACTACTGGGCTTACCCCAACCAATTTAATCCAGATCATTTTGCCCCTGAAAACGTGGCAGCGCGCGATAAATATTTATACGTTCCCTTTGGTGCCGGTCCGCGCATTTGTGTTGGTGCGAATTTCGCCATGATGCAAGCGCAAATCATCTTGATGACTTTGTTAAACCGTTTCGACTTTCAACCATCGGAGCTCACCCCGAAGCCGGTTATGCAAATGACTGTTCGCCCTGACCCTGGCATAAATTTATCCATATCCCGATTATAGAGAAAAGTAGATTAGGTCATGCCAGTGAACATCAGACTTGCCACATCAAATGACGAAGATCCAATTTGGCAAATCATGCAACCTATCATTGCTCAAGGGGATGCTTACGTTTATGAGCCGACCTTGTCAAAACAAGACGCGCTGGCTGATTGGATGGGGCCGGACAACACATGCTATGTGGTTGAAGGGGAAGGCGGTATTGTTGGCACCTATATCCTCAAGCCCAATAAGCCAGGCTTAGGGGCTCACATTGCCAATGCTAGCTTTATGGTCAAACAACAAGCAAAGGGGCAAAAGGTTGGACTGGCTATGGGACAACACGCTTTAGCCCAAGCCAAACAGCAAGGCTATCATGCCTTGCAGTTCAATATGGTTGTGGCCACAAACAAAGCTGCGATTGGCCTGTGGCAAAAATTAGGTTTTTCCATTATCGGGACCATTCCCGATGGTTTTAACCAAGTGGGAACAGGCTTTGTTGATGCGCATATCATGTATAAAAAGCTTTAATATAAAAACCCTGCCATTGGCTTTAATGGTTTAAAAAGTTTCACCACTGGCAAGGGGAAAAGACGCTCAGGTGTGTTCAGCAATTTTTGCAGCTTCGTTTATGACCTGCGTCAAGGTTTCAACATCATAGGCCCCAGAGATTGCACTTTGTTTGTTAAAGACAAATGTGGGCACAGCGTGCACGCCTTGGTTTAACCAAAATTGTTGGGCTTGACGCACAGGGCCTGCATACCGTTGATCTTCCAAAAGTGCTAAGACCTCATTTTCATCCAATCCAACCTTGGCAGCTTGCGCGGCCAAAACACTGGTTTGGCCAATGTTTTCCTGTTCGCCAAAAAAGGCGGAAAGCAAACGCAATTGCATTTCAGTTTGCTTGTTCTTTTCATGGGCGTAGTGCAGCAATTGATGGGCATTCAAGGTGTTGTAGGTTTTCATCTCATCAAAATAGTTGAAGGTAAAGCCAACCTGGGCCCCCAGTTCCGTAATGTTCGCCCGGGCTTTGATGCTGCCTTCAAGGGTGGTGCCGTATTTGGCTGCCAAATGAGCGCGCAAGTTCTCGCCTTCTTCAGGTATGTGTGGGTTCAACTGAAAGGGATGCCAGGTGATATCAGCCTCAATATCATCCTTGAGGATATCGAGCGTTTTTTCTAACCGTTTATAGCCGATCGCGCACCAGGGGCACACCACGTCTGAGACGAGGTCAATTTTTATAATTTGTTTTACCATCATACTTTCTTTACGTCAGATTTAAACCGCTCAGCATTTTCACGCTCTTGGGCTTCCACATCGCCTTTGCCGAAGGCCCCCCAGAAGGGTTTGGGAATTTCCAAAGCGGCCTGCGTGGCTGGGCGCTGATCAATGCGCTCAAACCAGCTTCCCAAATGGGGCAAACCATCAACGCTTACCTTAGCCCAATAATAAGCACGTGCCCAGGGATAGGTGGCAATGTCTGCAATGGAGAAAGCATCGCCTACCAGATAATCGCGCCCTTCTAACCGTGTGTTGAGCACTTCCAGTAAGCGGCGCGATTCTTCTACATAGCGTTTGATGGCAAAGGGGTCTTCGTGCCCTTGCTTGGCAGCAATGCGTTGAAAATACATGGCTTGGCCCATCATTGGCCCTATGCCGCCCATTTGAAACATAACCCATTGTAAAGTTTCAGACCTTTCATCTTCGTCGGGTGAAAGAAATTGGCCATATTTTTCTGCCAAGTACCATAAAATGGCCCCGGATTCGAATACCACAAAATCTTTGTTTGACCGGTCAACAATGGTTGGGATGCGCCCATTTGGATTGAGCTTCATATACCAGTCTGACTTTTGCTCCTTCTTGGAAAAGTCAATATATGTCAACTCATAGGGGATGCCGGCTTCTTCAAGAAAGATAACCGGCTTCCAACCGTTCATTGTTGAGGCAGTGTATAAGTGTATGTCGGCCTGTTGGCTCATAAAATGCTCCCTTAGAAAAAAAGGCTCAAAAAGTGAGCCTTTATTTTTTAATAGGGTTGCCCGCTGTTAAGCGTCATGGGTAATGACAACCTTGCCAATATGGTTGGCTGATTGCAAATGGTGGTAGGCGGCTTTGGCTTCATCAAAGGCAAAGCTGCGGTCAATGATCGGCTTAATCTTATGCTGGCTAATGGCTTTGTTCATTTCTTTAAACATTTCGGTGCTGCCCACATAAATCCCTTGAATGGTTTGAAGGCGCAAAGCGGGGACCAGGTTCATTGGTAGATCTGCCCCTGATACAAGTCCGATTAAAGAAATGGTGCCGCCAACCCGGGTTGAGGAGAAGGAGTGCAACATTGTTGTTTCTCCGCCAATTTCAAGCACGTTGTCCACGCCTTGCCCATCTGTCAGCTCCATAACTTTTTCAGACCATTCTGGGTGGGTGTTATAATTAATGCCTTCATCGGCCCCTAGCGCTTTGGCTTTTTCAAGCTTTTCATCTGAAGATGAGGTGATGATCACATGAGCCCCTTGCGCTTTGGCAAATTGCAGACCGAACATAGAGACCCCGCCTGTGCCTAATAGAAGCACTTTGTCTCCAGCTTTAAGGTTTCCTTTTTGCAATGCGTGCCAGGCTGTTAGCGCTGCACATGGCAGAGTTGCGGCTTCTTCATAATTTAAATGATCCGGGATATGAACAGCGGCCTTTTGTTTGAAGGTAACATATTCTGCCAGAGTGCCATCAATGCCACCGCCTAAAGCACTGTGGGCTTCTGAAGGGTGGAGCACCCCTTTGGTCCAGTCTCGGATGAAATTGCCGACAACCTTATCACCCACTGAAAAGTCTGTTACATCGCTGCCGACTTCAACTACGTCGCCTGCACCATCAGATAGAGGTACAACAGGGCAGGTATCACTCAGGGTGTAACCGCCCATGGTAATGATCAAGTCGCGATAGTTTAGTGAATTGGCGCGCATTTTCACTAGAATTTCATCGGGTTTGGGTTTGGGGGTATCGACTTCGCGAAGTTCCATGGCATCAATGCCGTCAGCGCTGGTGATAAGATACTGTTTCATTAAATTTGTTTCCCTGTTGTCAATATAAATTGTTTTGAAATGAATGGCTTAACAAAGCTGAGCGGTTAAAGCTGAAAGGTCTTTGTTAAGTGTTGGATGTAACGATCTTTGTCGGCTTCAAATTGTGGATCTTTCACCACGTTATGACAGAAGAAATGCTCTAGAGGTGTCATGCCACAATATTCTTGGGTTTTGCGCATAGGCAAAATCACATCTTGAGGGTTGGCCCCTTTTAATAACTCATTATCTGGGTTGTTAAAGGCCTCTAGAGGGGCGTTCCAAGTTGTGGAAAGCATATAGTTCTTTTTCTTCATCAGCCCGCCTGAGCCGTAAGGCCCGTCATTAAAGGCGTAAAATTCATCATAGGCATAAACGTTATCAAGATAGGATTTTAAAGAGGGGGGCATGGAGAACCAAAAAACGGGATATTGAAAAATAATTGCATCGCTTTTTTTAAATTTTTCAATCTCTTGATCGACTTCATAGCCTTCATAAATTTTTGTTGTTGTCACATCAATTTTGTCTTTTAGAAGATCGTGAGCGGCTTCAAACAAACCTTCATTGTAAGCGCCTTTAGAGAAATCGCCTTTTTCAGCACCCAAAATAAGCATAGCAGATTGCATGTCTCACCCCTTTTGTTAAAGTAGATTTTGACACATCATAAAATACAAGTTACCTTTGTCAACCAGTTAACTTTTAGTAACCTGGTTGACGAAGGGAATACTTTATAGCGCTTATTCATATTTTTTGGTAGTTTGGGTGCGATAAATGAAATGACAAGCTTGAAACATGTTATCGATTGAAAAAGAGAAAAGAAAAGCCAAAAAGGTTATCAACACCTGCAAAGTTCCTTGCCAGATTGAGCGCGGGATGACGCTTTTGGGGGGCAAATGGAAGGCCACCATCTTATGGCATTTGAAAGATGGCCCGGTGCGCTTTAATGATTTGGCACGCCAGTTAAATGGGGCCAGCAAAAAAATGATTACGCAGCGTCTCAAAGAAATGGAAGAGGCTGGCATGGTCAAACGCTGTGTTGTCTCGACCAAACCGTTGGCTGTGACCTATGATCTGACTGAGTTTGGCACGACGGCTCTCAAGTTCTTGAAAAACTTGGAAAGCTGGATGAACGAACAGGGCCTTTAAGCGCCATTGTTCGTTTGTTTTTTTTACAAGAGTGAATAATGATAAAATTTTCTAAAATTGTTGCAAGCCTGATCATTGTGATTTTGGTAAGTGGGCCAACTTTATCTGATAGTCTGGCCGAGGGTATGCCTGAGAAGCCAACCTACAAACTTGTCCCAACATCAAAAGTTAAATGGGTACCGCTTAATCCAGCACGGGGTGAAAAGGGGCCGAAAGCTGGCACGCTTTGGGGGCTTTGGGGAGATCGCAAGAGCTCTGGACCTTCAGGTTTTTTGGTTAGATTTATAGAAGGCTTCTCTTCACCGCCGCATATTCACAATGTCACTTATCGCGGTGTTGTTATTAAGGGACTGATTCATAATGATGATCCAGAGGCGGAAAAAATGTGGATGCCTGCGGGCTCTTTTTGGACCCAACCTAAAGGAGAGGTGCACATCACCGCGGCCAAAGCTGCAACCAATCTGGCTTATATCGAAATTGATCAGGGACCTTATCTTGTGCGCCCGCCTTCCCAAGCGTTTGATAGCGGCGAACGGCCGATTAATGTTGATAAAACCAATATCGTTTGGGTTGATCAATCTGAGCATTTGGGATCTGCTGCGGGGGCAAAAAAAGCCTTTCTTTGGGGCTTGCCTGAGGACGGTAAATTAAGCGGAACTTTGGTTAAACTACCCCAAGGGTTTAACGGCCAGATAGATAGCCTTGGCCCCTCATTAGACGCTGTTGTTATTAAAGGGCAGCTGCATTACCAAAGTCTTGAAGAAAGTCAGCCTCATATTTTGCCACCAGGCAGCTATTTTGGTTCACGGGGGAAGGCCGCACGGCATCTCATTTCCTGCAAGCTTCAAGAGGAGTGTGTTTTGTATGTTCGCATGAAGGGCCGTTATAAACTGAGCACACTTTAAGAACCGGGCTAATAGGTGCCGGATTGAACACCCTTATTTTTCCTTCACACGGGATGAGGAAAACAGCATTTCTTCTGCTTGAGCGAACTTTTTAACTTCTTCTAAGTTTGGCTTTTCAGTTGGGTGCGTGTTTGTTAAATCCATGAGCGTTTCAACTGGCACATAAGCTTTTTTTGCCCGGTCATAAAGGCCGGCACGCACCAAGGCGTAAGCGGCCACTTGGTCTTTGAGCGGCCCCTTGGCAAACAAAATTCGGTGCTCAAAAACTGCATCTATATCGCTCCAATCGACAATGCGGGTCTCTAGAACAAAGGGCTCAAAGCAGCGCAGTTCACGGCGAAAGCGAACAATCGTGTTTGAGACAACCGGTGTCCACTTGTTTTGAAGAGCCTCTCGCCAAAGGGGGGATCGCACCATTAAGTCAAGCCGGCCAAAGTCCATGATGGTCATGTAGCGTCCGTTGTTCATATGCAAGGAAATATCCAGATCTGTGGGCCAGACCCGAAAGGTCAGTTCAGATGTATCAAGCAGATTTTCAATATTTGGCCTGAACCAGGTTGCAATGAAGTAATAAAGCATGCGAAACCAAAGTTTCATGCGGCAAGCCCCCTTAGCAGCTGTTAAAAATAACTTGCCAAAACTATATCAAATAAATGGGTGCGCACCAGCTTCATGATCCAATAGCCATTGTTTTCGCTGTAGCCCGCCTGCATAGCCTGTCAATGATCCGTCTGCACCTATGACTCGGTGGCAGGGAATTATGATTGCCATTTGGTTCATGCCATTGGCGCGGGCCACAGCGCGCACGCCCTTAGGGTTGTTCAAAATCTCAGCTTGTTGTTTGTATGAGCGGGTCTGGCCGTAAGGAATGGTCATTAATTGCTGCCAAACTGAATTTTGAAACGCAGAGCCGATTAATTTTAGGGGCACAGAAAATTCTTTTAACTCACCGGCGAAATAAGCTTCAAGCTCTTGTTTTAGCTGAGAAAGAGAGGGTGTTTGCCCTGGCACGATTGAGACTTTTAAACGGGTGCGCATTTTCTCAATCTCTCGTTCCAACCCGCGCCGATCAACAAATTCTAAAAGATAAAGATGGGTCTCATCGCCCATGGCTATCATGCTGCCCAGCGGGGTTTCCAACCAGTCGGCATAAAGCGCTTGGCTTTGTTTTTTTTGGGGGGCTGTTCCCATAATATTTGCAAAGGCATCGCGAAAGCCGCTAGATGATTCATAGCCAGCGTCCAGCTGGGCGTTGATGATTTTATCACCTGAACGAATGGTTTTGAGCGCTAGCCCCATACGGCGGGCCCGCGCATAGGCAACAAATGTCATGCCATAGCGGGATTTAAACTGACGGCGCGCGGTTGTTGGGTCAAAGCCTAAATCGCGTACATCTTGGTCTTGCCAGCGTTTGGTTGGGTCTTGTTCAACCGCTTCCAACAGGGATTTAACCATCTTAGATGGTTCATTTGGGTTTAAAAGAGGGTGGCAGCGTTTGCAGGGGCGGAAGCCGGCAAGTAAAGACTCTTGCGCGGTTTTGAAAAACACACAATTTTCAAATTTCGGCGTGCGTGCTTTGCAGGTGGGGCGACAAAAAATGCCGGTGCTTGTAATGCCGGCAAAAAACACCCCTTCATAGCGACTGTCTCGTTCAACAAAGGCACGGTAATATTCTCGTTCCTGTTGCTTGTTTAGCATTATTTCAAGCTCCATCTACCTCTAGATCGTATGGGAAGCTATTTTACAAGATTCAAAAACAACGTGCGCCGAAAAATGAGCAAGGAATTTAAAAAGCTTTTAAGCTGTTTGTAGTTTATCCCTTATCAACGCCACTGTTTCTTTAACCCCATAAAGCTCCACAAAAGAGCCAAAGCGTGGGCCTTGGGATTGGCCAAGCAACACTTCATAAAGCGCTGAAAACCAGGCGCGTAGCGGGTCAAATTCATAGTGTTTGCCCACATCAAATACAATTTGTTGCAAACCTTGGGCATCAAGGCCTTCATCTGCTTGTTCAAACCGGCTGGCCAGTTCTTCGATTGCGGCTCGCTCTTTTTCATCAGGGGTACGGAACGACTTGGTTGGTTTGACAAAATCGTGGAAATAATTAATTGCGTAGCCAACCAGTTTTTCAAGTTCAGGATGGGTTTGCGGTGTGGCATCAGGCGCATAGCGTTTGATAAAGCCCCACAACACTTCAGGTTCGGAAGCGTTGGACGCTGAGACCAGGTTAAGCAGTAAATTAAAACTGATGGGCAATTGGCCGGTTGGCACGTCACCGGAATGAATGTGCCAGGCTGGATTGGTCAATTGGTCTTTTGGCTCTTGGCTTAAATATTTGGATGAAAACGTCAAATACTCATCGACATTTTTAGGGATCACATCAAAATAAAGTCGCTTGGCCGTCTTTGGTTTTTGATACATAAACAGTGACAAGCTTTCAGGCGTGGCATAGGTGAGCCATTCTTCAATCGTTAAGCCATTGCCTTTTGATTTGGAGATTTTCTCTCCGTTCTCATCCAAGAACAGTTCGTAATTGAACCCTTCTGGTGGGCGCCCGCCAAGGGCTTTGGCAATTCGCGAGGATAAATGCACACTGTCTATCAAGTCCTTGCCGGCCATTTCATAGGCGACACCAAGGGCCACCCATCGCATCGCCCAGTCAGCCTTCCATTGGCATTTCACGCGCCCGCCAGTGACAGGGGTTGTGATCTCCTCATTTGTCTCAGGGTCTTGATAGGTCACTGTGCCGGCCTCAACATCGCGGGCAATCATTGGCACTTGTAAAACTTTGCCTGTGCGCCCACAAACGGGGAGGAACGGTGAGTAGGTTGCTTGGCGCTCTTGCCCTAGGGTTGGTAGGATAACATCCATCACCTTGTCATAATTGGCCAGCATGGTCAGCAAAGTTTGATCAAATAGGCCTGACTTATAACAATCCGTGGCTGAGAAAAACTCATACTCAAAGCCAAACTGGTCCAAAAAGCTTTGCAGGCGCGCGTTGTTATGATGGGCAAAGCTTTCATGGGTCTCAAACGGGTCTGGCACGGCGGTGAGGGGCTTTTCCAGATGTTGGCTGAGCAGCTCTTTATTGGGGACATTTTCGGGGACTTTTCTCAAACCATCCATATCGTCAGAGAAACAAATTAGCCGGGTGGGGATTTCGTTTTCCGTCAGGGTTTGAAAGGCATGGCGCACCATAGAGGTACGGGCCACCTCACCAAAGGTGCCGATGTGGGGCAGGCCAGAGGGGCCATAGCCGGTTTCAAAAATCACCGTTTCAGGTTGTTGTTTTTGATTTTTGAACCTCTTTACCAGTTTGCGGGCTTCTTCAAACGGCCAAGCTTTACTGTTTTGCGCCAACTGGTTCCAATCGCCATCAGTCATTTAGTCACCAAATACCTTGTTTTATAAATTATTAGAAGTGGTCCGCACCCTAACGAAAATAGCGATAAAGAGCAAAGCCTAAAATGCACAAAATGACCCCTTTAAGGAGAAAGATGAATGCCCTCTTCACGAACAGATAAGCTTGAGGTAAAACAACAGGCAAGTGAACAAAACAAATCCGTTAGGGAGACAAACGAATGGCCCTTCATCTTTCCACACACCAAGCCTTAATTTACACCATGATCACGATGTCTGGCGTGGACAGAAACATATCTGACACTGAGCTGAACCGTATCGGCTCAATTGTGAAAAATTCACCGGTGTTTGAGGACTTTGAACTGAATGAGCTGACCAAAGTGGCGTCTTCTTGCGGTACAGCACTGGGTGAAGATGATGGGCTTAACCAGGTTCTCACTGCCATTGCTAATGCGGTGCCTGAAAAATTGCGCGAGACGGCTTATGCGTTAGCTGTTGAAGTGGCGATTATTGATCGCAAGGTGGAGCGAGAAGAGATTCGCTTTTTGCAAATGCTGAGGGACCGGTTGGATCTTGATAAGCTAATTGTGGCGGCCATTGAGCGCGGGGCACGGGCACGGCATCGAAAGATTTAAGGAGGGATGAATTCTATGAAGTTCTATATTTTGATTGCCCCCTTTAAGATGATTTTAGCACACGGAACAAAGTTTTAAAGGGCCAAGTAACAATCAGCCAAATTATTACCATCCAATCAAAAACCTGTTTGAGGCCAAAGAGAGCGGCAAATAACAGCCCAAAAAGGCCGAGCAAGCCAAAAACAAACACCATAAATCGCAACAATTTCATGCCAATGAAACTGATTGAGGAGCTAAAATCAGTACGCGCCCGTGGGGGCCAAATTTTATGCCAAACCCATCGCGAAACTGTCCAGCCAACAAACCCAAAAATAATATTTGCAATATAAATATATTGTAAAATGGAGGGGACACCGGGAATAATCCGTGCGTTAAGTTCTGACGTCCGCTCCTTATCTTTAATATCAAGATCAAGAGAGATTTCTGTCAGTTTGCTAACCACCCTGCCTGCAAGCGCTCCAACAATATCAATTTCCTTGATAAAACTGGTCAAGCCGCCCAGCTTTTCTACATTCTCACCAGAAAGGCTTTGAAAGGTAAGACGGTTGTTAGCAGCCAGTTTTGTATCGATCGTCAACAATTTTTTCTCCCCATGAAGAGCTGATAAAAAGTCTCCATAGGTGGTGGCTTGAAACGCTTTCTTCACCTGAGACTCAAACGGAGAGCCGAACCATGTCTTAACGGTTGGTTGTTTAGGAGATTGTTTCCCAACAATAAAAAGGTCAACATCTTCACGTGCAGCAAGCCGTTTTAATTCATCAAGCTGAATGACATGGCTGCCCCCTTTGGCACTATCAACAACCAGTTCAGTGCCCTCGACTTTGCCTAAGACAATCAATGTTTTACCGCGCAAAGTCCGTAGAGCCTCGTTTAACGTTTTCGGGTTTATCGATGTTGGTTGGGGTATGCCATTGGTGAGAACCGGCAAAAGGTTTGGCTTAGCAAGGGCTGATCCATCAAAAGAAACAAGATGGACATCCCCTCGGTTTATCCCCCGCCCCATGCGCCATAAGGCTTCTTTCATCTGTTGGCCATTTGACGCTAGCACCACCGTTCGCTTTGCAACATTTACCCCGAAAACATGTTCTCCAGAGGCCTTTGTCATTGCTTTCAGTGGCAAGATCTTGCCTTTTGACGAGACCAAATTGAGATTATCAAGTTGGGTAAATAAAGAGTGAGACTTTGCGTGTTCAAATAAACTCTTTTCATTGGTGAATAACTTTAGCTCTTTCACTTTTTTGCCATCAGCAGTGCGAGAGGTATCTTTAAAGTTTTTGAGGATAGGGCGAATATCCTGACTGCCATCCAGTACAATTTGTTTGCCACTTTCGGCAACCAATATAAGCGTTCCGTCAGACCGGGTTGAAACCGCCACCCGCGCGGTTCCTTTTTTAACTTTTATTTTTTTAAGATCTGAAAAATCTAACCGTGGGTTGATAGACAGCCCATCTGCATCAATGTTTTTTGACGCTTTGCGCAGTATATTTAATAAGCCAGCCTCAGCTTGGCTCGCCAAACAACTAAAAAGCAAAAAAGGGGCAATAATAAATAGAAACGCCCACCCTGGCTGAACAAGAGGCTTTAAGATGTGTGTTTGTCTCATAAAAAATAAGTCCCCATCAAAACAAGCAAACGAAAATCAGGGATTAGCAGCTCCCTTGTCTTCCAGGTAAAATCTGATGTGAACAATAGCAGACAAAGGCTCTCCAGCAAGGCTTTACAAGGGCAAAACTCACCTCAAGGTGATTTAGACTTTGGGTATGTTCAAAACCAAGCTGTATATAGAAGGTTTTTGCATTGTATTGAGCTTGGTATTAAACTTCTTTTAGGTGCGGTCCAAACAATCGGAGACTGAGTTAATCAGGCATAAAAAATAATAATAACTGCCATACATCCGTTGAGATAAAAAAGGGAGTTAAAGACATGACTGAAGAAAGACATGCTGGTGTGCACATGACAGACGAGGAACTGGAGCGGGTGCGCCCGGCTGAAGAGCTTTTTCCCTCACCAGTGCCAACGCAAATTGTATCTAATGGTGAATATAATCCACTTGAGCAAACAATCGACCAAAAACGGGTTGAGGCGATGGTTAAGGAAATGGCTGATGAACGCTCAAAGCGTTTGAATATGTCTCGGCGTAATTTTCTGGCCACGGCATCGGGCATGGCCGTTTCCTTTGCAGCCATGAATGCTGTTTATGGTGACGTGTTCTCTGTGGCAGAGGCTCATACGACTGATATCGATGCAGCTGAAGACCGTGCAAAAGGATTAGAAGGCCAATTTATTTTTGATGCACAAACCCATTTTGTTCGTGATGACTTTAAACAGGAAGGCTTGTCTGGTTTGCGCCAATGGGCAATCGATATGGGGGTCAATAAGGCGCTTGGGAAGGACGGCGCGGCACTGATAAAATATAAATTCGACAATTACGTTAAAGAGATGTTTTTCGACTCTGATACCAAAGCTGCCATTATCTCAGGGGCGGTGTTTGATGACCCAACCTGGAATCTGGTTGGCAATGACTCTATCCAAGATGCGTGCAAAGCGGTCAACAAATTTGCTGGCACCACACGTTTGATGGGGCACTCTGTTATTGAACCTTCCAAAGAAGGTTGGATGGATGAGGTTGATCGGGCAATCGAAGTGCTAAAACCGGTCTCTTGGAAAACCTACACGATTGGCGATCCATTTGGGCCATCACAATATTCCTGGCGGCTTGATGACGAAAAGTTGGTTTATCCTTTTTATGAAAAGGCTCAAAAGGCTGGTATCAACACCATCTGTGTACACAAAGGGTTGATGCCGCTTGACTATGAAAAGAAATTTAAAGGAACGTGGGAAAGCGCAACGGTAAACGACCTTGGCCAGGCTGCCAAAGATTGGCCCGGCTTAAATTTTGTCATTTATCACTCTGCTTTGCGACCTTATCTCATGCATTCGCCAGAGGCAGAAATGGCCGAGTTTGAAAAATCTGGCTATATTCGTTGGTCAACTGACCTTGCACGGATCCCTGAAAAATACGATGTCAATAATGTGTGGGCGGAGATTGGTACCAGCTTTGCCTCAAGCTGTGTGACCAATCCACGTTTTTGTGCCGCGTTCATTGGGCAACTGGTTAACGAAATGGGGCCGGACCGCGTTGTTTGGGGCACTGATTCAGTCTGGTATGGGTCACCGCAATGGCAAATTGAAGCGATGCGCCGTATGGAGATCCCTGAAGACATGATGAAGAAGATGGGATGGAAAACACCGCTTGGAGATGCCAATGGGGAGGTTAAGCGTAAGATATTTGGTTTGAATTCATCGCAAATTTATAAGTTGAAAATGGATTTTGGCCAGATCGATAAGTATGAGACCGATAACTTAGCTCTCGCTAAAGCTGAATACCGTAAAACCGGAACCATGCGTTCGAACAATGCCTATGGTTATGCGGCCATGTCTGGGTGATTTTTGCATTTGCCTAAAATCACATAATTTACTCAAGTCCCTTCTTGTTTGTCAGGAAGGGACTTTTTTTAGATGTTTATGGACGATAGGGTGCGACTTTCTCAAGGTAATCTATCAAGGGTGTGCGTTGGCTCTCTGGCACTTTTATGAACATAAATGAGCCCGGTACAAGTTTTCTTGAATCTGTGAGGAACAGGTCAAGTGTTGTTCGGTCCCAAATCGCCCCCTTTTTAGCGAAGGCCTTCATTCCTTTAGAATATTGAAACCCTTTGACAATCCCTGCGGGCCGTCCGAATACACCTTTCAAGTCTGGGCCTAAGGGTAACATCACAACCGGGATGATCGGTGCTTCAAGGGAGGACTTTTGTTCTTCCAGTGAACCATGGCATCGTTTGCAGACGGCTTCATATGTGGTGAGCCCATCATTGGCTTGCGCTAGAGCATTCCTCTTTTTGATGAATTCACTGGAATGCTCTATGTTTTTGTTTAAGCGTTCCTTTTTTCCTAAAACCGGTACCCACTTTAAGGCGGAACGCCCTTGTGTAACGAAGATGAACATTGACAGACATAGACAGCTGCAGATTACGAAGAGCAATCGGTTCACTGAACTTATAGGACTTTTCAAATGCATTGCTATGGTCATGTTGGGACATAAATGGGCCCGTGTTCGGGCTTGCGCTTCACTGCGCCTCACTGCGCCTCACTGTGCTTTCTTGGCGGCTTCTACTTGGGCTTTATGTCTCCAGTACATAATTCGCTTTTGGCCTTGTTTTGTCACATTCACGCAATTTACATAGTGATTATTGACAATCACTTGGTAGTTCACGCATTTTCCATCCATGTCAGAAATCAAAGAGGTGCGTTCTTTTAGTAATTTTTCTTGGATTTCCTTTGACGTCATTTTGACCTTTAGGCCAACTTGTATCGCTTGATTTATCGTCACGTCAAATAGATCTTTGAACTCTTGCTTGTTTTCATCGCTATCGCTTAAGCATCCTGCCATGGTTTCATAAAATACAGCGCAGCGGGTTAGCTCTTGCTGAAAACTCTTTTGTGCGTTGTTTTCAATTTCACTCGCCGTTTCGCCCATAGCGGAGTTCAAAGGAATAAAGATCAGCAGCGCTGCCATTATTATTTTTTGCATGGGGTACTCCTTGCGTTAAATTAGCTTAAAAAACTATTTCACATTATGAACCGCTAAACAAGGCCGTGTGATTCATTAACGAAAACAAAACTCTACCAGTCTTCATGTTTTGGGCGCAACTCGACATCAAATGACCAGGCAGAACTGTCTTGGTGGGCAATGTGATAGGCTTCCTCAGCAATCGCTTCAGGTTTGCAGAAAAAGTCATCAGGTTTGTCGGGATACATTTGGGGCCGGGTCCAGGGGGTGTCGATGGCTGCATCAATGGTTATGTAGCAAACATGCACACCCTTGGGCCCAAAGTCGCGCGCCATCGATTGAGCTAGAATGCGCTGGGCCGCTTTTGTGGGTGCAAACATGCAAAAATTAGGTTTGCCGCGCCAAGCTGATGTGTTGCCCGTGACAATTAATGCGCCTTGCCCCGCTTCAATCATGTCGGGTACCACGCATTGGGCTAACACCATAAGCGCGGTCGTGTTCACGCGAAAGATGTGTTCAAACTTGATCGGGTCTGCCTCAAGGGGGGGATTGAATTCAGCTGTAACCGCGTTATGAACAGCAACGCTGGGCGCGCCCATCTCTTCATGCACTTTTTTTATGGTTGCTTTGAGATGGTCTAGATCACTGACATCACAAACATAGCCCTTAGCCCCGTCCAGTTCCTGTTCAAGGTTTTTTAGCCGGCTCTCCGTGCGCGCAAGAAGTGCAACACGATAGCCCCCTTTTGTGAACCGGCGCGCGATTGCTGCGCCGGTTCCATCGCCTGCTCCTGTTATTATGCAAACTGGTTGTGTCATTGGCCTGCCCTTTTACATTTCTGGTGGGGCTGTATTTTGAAATGAGGGGCGGGCGCTTATTTTGTCGACATAAGCGCTCAAGTTTTTGTGTTTTGCCAGCATCTCTTTTGTTTCAGGAAACATTGTTAAAGCGACAAGCATGGGAACCACGTTTAAATCGGCAAAGGTTAGGCTGTCGCCAACAAGATAGCCAGTGCCTGCGACTGCTTTGTCAAGTGTCTCCAACCGTTGTTCAATCTCTGGGAGGGCGGCGTTGAGTTTTTCTTTGTCTGGGCCTGTTTCTTCGTCAAAAAATAAAGAGGGAACCACATATTCGCGCATGATCCAACGGTCCACCTTCACATTTACAAAAGACACCCATTGTTCAACGAGTGATGATTTTAGGGAGTCGCTTGGAAAGAACTGCGGTTTTGGAAAGTGATTTTCGATATAATGGGCAATCGCTTTGCTTTCAAACAAGGTGACGTCTCCGTGACGAAGGCAAGGCACTTGCCCAGCTGGGTGAATGGCTTGGACTTCAGGGGTATGTGGCATTTCCGGTTCAAGCGTGTAAGGCACGCCTTTTTCTTCACATAACATGCGGATGGCGCGAACATAATTGCTGATGGGGGTGCCTATGATCTTAATGTCTGCCATAACGAGACTCCATATTTTGTTAATTTAATATTGTATGGTTCCAAGTGGCAAAAATCTCTTGGTTTGAAAAAGTGTAATATCAAAGCTTTAAATTTACAAGTCACATTGATGCATAACCGTTTGTAGAGGCAAAACAAAAAACTAGATTTTCTTAAACAAGAAATGTTTCCATAAAAGACAAATGGTGAAATGTCTCTTCATTTTCTTTAAAAAGGTGGGATCTGAGCGGCTTGTTTTTCTATAACTTTTTTCTATTCACCGATATCTTGGCAGAATGCATGCCATCAGTAACCCACAAAACGATCATCAGATCATTCATTTGGGTTGTTGTTATAGATCTGTGAGTGCTGTTTGTCCGTCACGAATGTTACACTTTTGGCCACTCTCAAAATTTTCTCATTCTTTTTGAAGTATGTTTTTTATCTTAGGTTTTATATCGTAATTTAAGAAAAAAAACGTTGTCAAAGGAAAGGAACGCGTAGGTAAATGAAATTGAAGTTATTACTAAGTTTGATATTGGCAGTGGGGCTTGTAGGTCCTGTTTCTGCTAAGCCGATTTGCGACAAGTTGGGGTTTGCTGGCCTACTTTCGTCGTGTAACCGTGGTAAACCGATTGAAGTGACCCTATCTTCTGGCAAACCTTTGGGCCAGGATGTCGTTCTGGAATCTGGTACATATTATAAAATGTTCATCACTGCTGACGGTTCAGCTGAACTGGCGATTAGCGGTGCTGAATTTTTTCGTGCAATTTGGATGAATGAGATTGTGATCAACAAGATTGAGGTTCGCCCCATGGCCATCGATTCAATCGAATTTGATGCTGCTGGTAAGGCAGAACTTTCGTTTATTGCGATCAAGCCGGGCAGCTACACCATTCGCATCCCTGGTACGACCGGTAAGACGCAACAGATTAAAATCAGCATTAAGTAAAGGAGACCCACCAATATGAAGACCATTATGAAAACCCTTTCTATCGCTTTGACAGCTCTTTTCCTAGCTGGATCAGCCGTTGCATTAGCTGACGACCATGGTGATGATGAAGTTGATAAAGCTACAGTTGAGAAAATCATGGCCATGCTTAAGGACATGAAATGTGAGATGGACCCTAAGGACATCGAAAAAGAAGATGATGGCTACGAGCTTGACGATGTGTTTTGCGAAGGTGGCAAACAATTTGACATCGAGCTGGATAAGAACTTGAAAGAAACTGGCCGTAGAGCTGAGTAAAATCTGATCTGTTTTTGGAGTGATTGCTCTTTAAAAATGGAAGCTAACGCGAATAAGGGCGGTAAGGTCTAAACCATAGACCTTACCGTTTTTTTTGCAGGTCACGATTAAATCGTCGTCCATGATCTGAATTAAAGGCTTACATTCCCATAAACGGCCAAATTACGAAACGCTTCTGAGCTGGATTTAGAAAGATCGGGACCAAGCGGCTTGTCTTTGTCCATCGCGCGAATGGCCCCTTGTTTGGTATTTGTGATCATGTTGGTGGCAATCAGTGCAAAGCCTGCTTCATTATGGGTGGAGACGCCAATGCCAATTTCTGCCCCGCGTATCAGGTTATTATTGGCTGTCACATTGCGCATATATTGGGCCCAGCCAATGCCAATGCCAGCCCCTTCCACATCTTCTATTACATTGCCAGTGACCATGGTGTCTGCCTCTACCGCTATGCCGATGCCGGGCACGTCTTTGCGATTTTTAATGTTGCGAATTAGATTGCCTGTTGCTGTGGCCAGTCGGCCGCCTTCATTAAAGTTGGTAATGGAAATGCCCACATGGGCATCGTCCACCACATTGTTGCAAATTACAGCGCCTTCAAATTTAAATTCAGAATAAAGCGCGACCTCGCCTAGATTGGTGCATGAATTATTGACAATCTGCACATTGTCGCCGCCATTGTTGCGCACAGCACTAAACGTGCAATCGTCAATCACATTATTGGACACGACAACAGAGCCGGCACGAAACACATTCACACCATTGCCGTTCTGGCCCGTGCCGCCTGCTTTGGCTGCAATGCGCTCAATCCGATTGTTTGCTACAAGGGAGCCATCATATCCCTTTTGCGAGCGCCAGATTAGTATGCCGTTATTTGCGCAATCAGATACATGGTTTTGCAGCACTTCTAGCCCCGTGCTATCAAGGGCAAAAACGCCGGTCACATCGCAGTTAGAAATTTGGCAAGATACAATCTGGCCAGAACTTTGGCGCAAGGAAAAGCCATTAATGGCGCTGTTTTTGATCAGGCAATCTTGCACAGAAAAATTCTTAACTCGATCAAGCGCAATCAATGCATTTAAGTCTTCGTGACCAAATGCTTTTAAAGCTCCGTCAATTTCCAAATTGCGAATGCTGAAATTTTGCACATCAATGCCAACGAGAAAACCTGGGCCGCCGGCAAATTTTAGTTTGGTTGCGCCAGCCACGCCTTCAAGATGTAAGTTTGAGCGCAAAGTCAATGGGCCGCTAATAAAGGTACCCCCAGGTAAGAGCAGCCGTTTGCCTTGCTTGCTAGCTTTGTCTATTGCTGCTTGTAGAGCTTTGGTTTGGTTTTGTTTTGCATTGGGTTTTAATCCACTATCAGCAAGATCAAGAATGCTATCTACATGGGCTTTGGCATTGGCCTTTGTGGGGGTTGCTGCCAAAGTGGCACCTGCAATGAGGGGGGATGCCCCAATTAATAGATCTCGTCTATTTAGTGTCATTTGAGGCGTATCCCTTTGAATAAGCTAATAATTGAACAAAAAAGCACCGAAAAATGCAATTTAACGGCTGATTTGATCAGATAAAAGCGTTTTCTTAACCATTTTAAGGAAGATTTACGGTTCTAATATAAAAAATAATAATGGTTATCATCTTAAGAATCATTTTTTTTAATAGGGTCGCTGCATAAAATTACCTGGTTTGCCCAACCAAAGAGAAATTTATGGAAAAAGATGTACCTGATAAGCAGCAATTAACAAAGAAGCTGAAACTCTTTGAGGCTATTGTTAACCGGTCTCAAGATGGCATTGTTGTTTTTAATCATCTGTTTGAAGTTATGTTTGCCAATCAAACAGCTGGACAAATTTTAAGATCAGAGACTGCAAAATTGCGGGGCCGATCGCTATCAGAATTCATCCCTAAACCTGTTCGCTCAAAGCATGAAAAATTAGCCAATCTTTTTGGCTATTCAGATCAGAGCAGGCAGGAGTTGTATGATTGGCGTGATATTGAATGTTGTAGAACTGATGGGTCGCAATTTCCGGCCAAAATTACTGTTGATAAATTTGTAATCTCTGGGTCGCAAATTTATATTGTTTCTTTGGTGGATATGACGGACATTAAATATGTGGCGCGTGAAAGATGGGAAGCTGAAATCAATCATTTTCATGTGGAGCAACAAAAAAAATATGCTATTGGCACGCTTCATAAAAATATAGATCAATCGATCACTCGTATTGCGAAATCAGCGCAAACAATCAAAGACAATTTTGATATTAAGCCGATTAAAGAAGCAATGGGTGGCATTATGAAGAATGCTTTTGCCGCTTTAAGCCTTAGTCAGCGAGCTATTTTCATATCCCAACTTACCAATAATGAAAGTGATTTAAATTTGGTTGATAAATCTTTGTACGGTTCATTTGGACGAGTTAGATCTATCATTGAAGAAATCATTGCGAACAAAGAAATCAAAATCTCTTGGGACATTCCTGGCAACACCAAAGACTATAAGGTTAAGAAGTGTCAAACTTTGGAGCAAATTTTTTATAATATTATTGAAGATAGTGTGAATAGTCTTGAAAACAATGAGATCACAGTCAAGCTTTCTCAAATTGGGCAAACGGGGGAAAATAAGATCGATCTGGAATTCTATTGTCGGAATGCTAGATTTGGGATTGCACAACCGATCATGGATCAAGTGTTATCTGCTCCCTCTCTGGCAGCGTTGCCTAAGGAAAATAATTTAAAATATGATGGTATGTGTTTGCGTTTGGCCAAACATCTCACGGAGCAGTTTGGTGGAAATATGCGTGTTGTCAGCCATCCCGTTGAGGGCACGGAAGTTTTTGTAAAGGTATCAGTTCCTGTTTTGGGTGCCAGTAAATCTGACAATAAATCATCAGATGAACAGGAGAATAGCAATAAGGATGAAGAGGCCAAAACGAAGGCTATTCAATCACCTGAAGAAGCAGAAAAACAAAAAATCTTGGCTATGAGAAAAAAGGCCAGTTAAAAGAAAAGCTGCTCATAAAATGCAGTATGCGCCTGCATCTCACCTCTTTACTGAACGCCACCCCCCCATTTACAATATAAATACAATTTTAATAAAAGTTATCTGTTAATGATTTAGTTAAACCTGCGCCTGCAACCATAAGTTGCTGTTAACTGGTGATGTATTATAAATAGGGAGTAGAAGGAAAAGAATTCAAAGGCGCTGAAGGAAACAGAATGGTGACAGCCACTCTCGATCAAAAGAAGTTTCAAAACAAAATCAACCTGTTTGAAGCAATCATTCACTATTCCCAAGACGGTATCATTGTCTTTAATGATAAATTTGAAGCCATTTTTTCCAATACAGCCTTTGGTGAAATGGTCAAAATGGAACCTTCAGAAATACGAGGGGTTTCTCTGTCTAGTTTCATTCCTGCGGTCAAACGCATCAATCATGAAAGATTGGTGCAAAATTTTTCTCATTCTGAGCGAAAGCAACAAAGGTTGGATGAATGGCGTGCTATTCAATGTTGCCGTGGTGATGGGTCTCTTTTTAATGCACGGATCATAATCAACAAATATCATATCTCCCAAAGTCTGATTTTCATCGTCTCCCTTCGAGATATGACCCAAGTGCTAAATTTTGAAAAAGAAACAAACAAAGCGGAATTTGCTCAATTTCAAGCTGAGCAACAAAAGCGTTGTGTGGTCAAAGTCCTACAACTAAATTTAAAAAAAACAATTCAGGAAATTGGTCATAATGCTCTAAAGATAACAACTCAGTCTGATCCTGAGCAGTTGCAAAATGCCATAAACGAAATCAGAATCAAAAGTTTAGACGCAACCAGTATCGCCCAGAAAGCGATTCTTTTAATCAGCAAAGCTGGTTCTGAACAGGTCCTGCCCTTTCCTGATTATTCTTTGTATGGCTCCATAGAACGGATTGCCATGATAATGGATGAATATGCCCGGCAGAAAGGTTTAACTTTGAGTTGGGAGGTTCCCAATGCGGTGAAAAAATATCAACCACAAAATGCGCAAATCATAGAACAAATTATTTACAACATCCTTGATGATGCCATCAGCAATGCAACAGCGGGACATATAAAGTTTAAGATAAAACAAATTCATGAGGACGTTGAGTGCCAAATGATCGTAGATATGCAATGCTCCAATTCACGTTTTGGCATTGCGCAAAAACAAATCAATGAGATTTTAAATGCACCGTCATTATCAAAAATTCCTAGCGACAATAATTTAAAATATAATGGTATGTGTTTGCGTTTGGCTAAATATTTGACACAAGAGGCAAAGGGGCAGTTTCGGGTTATCAGCCATCCGGTTGAAGGGACACAAGTTTTTATAAAGCTAAAAGGCGCGATTAAGTAAATGACAGTTGTCGCCGTGTCAGGGTATTTAATTTTAGGATATTTAGCCCTCAGATATGGCATCAAAAATTTTCTGAGCGGCTAGGCTGGGTGTTAGGTTTCCCTCTCTCACATCTTGCTCGCAACGTGCGATTAGCTCCACGAGAGACACCTCTTCTTTTAGAACCGATAGCAATTGATGTTCGACCATTTCATGCATCCATTTAACAGCTTGGCCTGCCCGTTTTTCTTCCCATTCTCCTGACTTTGACAAAGCTTGGGAATGATCAAGAATGTTTTGCCATAATTGGTCGAGCCCTTTACCGGTTAAACCTGAAATCGTAATAACAGGGGGTGACCAGTTTGGGCTTTGTGGTTTTAGAATGTGCAGGGCGGCGCGGTATTCACTTGCTGCTTGTTGTGCTCTTGTCTCATTGTCACCATCAGCTTTGTTAACTGCAATCATGTCGGCAATTTCAAGAACTCCTTTTTTAATGCCTTGTAATTCATCTCCCGCGCCTGGCAACATAAGACAAAGAAAAAAGTCTACCATTTCGCTAACAGCTGTTTCTGACTGGCCAACACCAACCGTTTCGACCAAAATTACATCAAAGCCTGCTGCTTCGCACAGAGCCATGGTTTCACGGGTTTTTTTGGTTACCCCGCCTAACGTTCCTGAGGTTGGGGAGGGGCGAATAAAGGCATTTGGGTCAACGCTTAAATTTTGCATTCTTGTCTTGTCGCCCAGAATGGAGCCACCAGAACGAGAGGAGCTGGGATCAACCGCCAAGACAGCAACCCGTTTGCCAAGCTTTGTTAAATACAGCCCTAAGCTTTCAATCGTTGTTGATTTGCCAACACCTGGCACGCCGGTAATGCCAATGCGCTGGGCTTTTCCAGTGTGGGGCAATAGGGCAAGCAGTAAGTCTTGTGCCTGTCTTTGATGATCGGGGTGAGAGCTTTCAATTAGGGTGATGGCCCTGGCGAGCAAGGCGCGATCTGATTGTAAAATACCTGTTTGTAGATTTTCGATTGAAGGAAGGGATCGTTGCATCTTAATAATAATTTCCGTTCAAAAAGTCTTTGTCATATATGTTTTATGCAAGCCATGCCACACTATCCTATTGGAGGGTACACGCAACAATAATAATTTATACCAACAAGCCCTTTTAATTTTGCCGTAAACACAATACATAAAGGGATAAAAGTTGAAATAAAATATGATGCTGAGACCTTTATGATCACAATAGATGAAGAAAAAATACGCAAAAGTGCCACCTCTCGTGGTGCTTATGGCCTTCTTGCGACTGTTTCATTTTCAGAAAGTGCGATATTGCCTTTGCCGGTTGATGCGGTCTCCATCCCGATGATGATTGGGGCGCCTTCAAAAGCCTTTCGTGTGGCCAACGTTGCGTTAATTACTTCTGTGCTTGGTGGTCTGCTTGGCTATATCATTGGTTATCTATTTTTTGAAGGCTTTGGCGACAAGATCGTCACCTATTATGGGCTAACGGAACAATTTAAAGACTTTGAGCAAACTGCCAAACAAGATTGGTGGAAAGCGGCTACGGCTATTTTTATCGCAGCGATCACGCCAATACCTTTTAAATTGGTTTGCATTGGATCTGGTTTTTTAAACATTAGTTTGCCCTTGTTTGTTGGGGTTGCCATGTTAGGCCGAGCGATCCGCTTTTATTTCTTTGCCATAGTGTTTAAATATCTAGGCCGTTCTGTGCGTGAATATGCGCTAAAACACCTTAAATTGGTTGGGTTTTTAGCGCTGATTATTATGATCTTAGGGTTTGCCAGTGTCTATTTCTTGTAAAAAAATAAAGGTCCGGCTTATACCACCAATGATCGAATATCTTTAAAGGCTGGGCTATCACAAGAGCCAGTCCATTCGAACAACATCATTTCAGTTGTTATGAGTTGCACACCGTTCATGGCTAAACGTTCCAGCGCAATTTTAATAGATGCTTCTTTTCTGCTGCCGATTGCGTCGGCAACAACAAACACTTGATAGCCTTCGTTCCTTAAATCAAGAGCTGTTTGTAGAACACATATATGGGCCTCAACACCGGCTAAAATGATTTGCGATGTTTCAGGTGAAGCAAGCTCGCTAATATAATTTTTAAATGGATCATGTTTCATTGCTGAAAATGAAATTTTGTCAATAATTTGGGCTTGTCCTTTAGCGCAATCTCCAACAGCGCCGACCGTTAACCCTAGGCCTTGTGGATATTGTTCCGTCATAATCATCGGGACACTGAAACGTTGTGCTGCCGTGACCAAACTTGCACAGTTTGTGATAACGCGCTCTTGGTCCTCAATTGCAGGCATTAATTTTTCTTGTACATCAATGATAATTAAACAAGAGGTTGTATGATCTAAAAGCATAATAAATGTCGTCTCAAAATCTTAAAAAAATAAATTTACCCAAAAAGGCTCTGTTTATTTTTAAAACAGAGGTGGAAATGTTAAGCAAAAACAAAATGGGTTAAAAAAACCGCACTAATATTTAGTGAAAAAGGGCCACTAAAACATCAATATAAATACAAAAAAAATATTAAAAATCAAGGAATTATAAGTTGATCAAAAGGATAAGTAATATGCAACCTTAAGAGGTGGTGAAATAAAGGCCAAGAAATTTCCTGTAAATTTCAGTAAGTTGCATCATATCCTTAACACAAACCTTCTCATTTATTTGATGAATAGTCGCATTGGAAAGACCAAGTTCTACAACCGGACATATATCTTTTATAAATCGCGCATCAGAGGTTCCACCAGATGTTGAAAGGCTTGGGTTTATATCTGTGACCTCAAAGATGGAGCGCGTTAAGTCCTCCACCCATGGGCCAGGCTGGGTAACGAAACAGTCAGCACTGCGTTCAAACCGTAGATTATAAGTTAGGTCCTTACCTTCAAGGGCGGTTTCAATTTTAGATTTTATGAGCGTTTCTAGCGTATCGGGGGTAAAGCTATCATTATAGCGAATGTTAAAGTGGCAGCGGGCTTGTGAAGGGATCACATTTACCGTTTCATTGCCCACATCAACCGATGTTATTTCCAAATGGGAGGGCAAGAAATGATCTGTTCCCTTATCGAGTTCTTCACGTTTTAACTCAACCAAAGCCAACGCTATGCCATCAATTGGATTGCTGGCCAAATGAGGATAGGCGACATGGCCTTGTTTGCCTGAAACGCTTAGCCAGCCATTGAGCGACCCGCGCCGTCCAATTTTAATCGCCTCGCCAACATAATTTGGGTTGGTGGGCTCCCCTACAATGCAATGGCTGGGCTCAATGCCTTGCTCTTTTAACCAGCCCAGCATTTTTATTGTGCCATTAATTGCCGGGCCTTCTTCATCGCCAGTGATAAGAAACGAAAGGGTTCCAGCAAAATTATCTTGTTGAACGTAATCTAGGGTTGCGGCCAAAAAGCAGGCAATGCCGCCCTTCATATCAGCTGAGCCGCGTCCATAAAGAAAACCATCTTCAATAACAGCGTCAAAGGGAGGATGTGTCCAAAGTTCAAGATCGCCTGGTGGCACGACATCGGTGTGGCCAGCAAACATTAAGTGCGGGGCACCAGAGCCAATTTGAGCATAAAGATTATCAACATCTGGCGTGCCGTCCTGTTGAAAGGGCAAACGATGGCAATCAAAACCGGCCTCTTCTAGCACTTGTTGCAAATAATCCAGCGCGCCTCCTTCTATGGGGGTCACGCTTTCACACTGAATTAATTTTTGGGCAAAGGCAATGGCCGCATCACTCATAATAAACTGTAACCTTCTTTAACAAATCTCACTTATCACGTCTTAATCGTCTCGCGGGTCTGGCCCATATTTGTTTGGATCGACTGGCCCGTAAAGCCCCAGCTCGACCAAAAACCATAAACCGACAGCTGCCATCTCCAGCCCGATCAGCCAGCCCCAATCTTGCACCCAAGACAGCCAGCTGAGATCGACAGATACCCCGCCATAAAATTGCAAGGCTTGCAACAGGGCGGGGCCATAAAACAACACGGCGTACAGACCGGTTTTGTTGCGGTCATGCAAACGTTTGGTCAACAAAGCGGCCATGCAAAAAATCAAAACAAGAGACCAGATTAACCCCTTTAATCCAAATTGTTGCACATTGCTAACAAGGTCAGCAATTGGGTCGGATGAGAGAAGGGTTGAAAAGGCAAACGGGCTGACAGCGGTCAAAATAATGAGGCCAACCCAAAAAGTGCGGCGGGTAATACGCCCGGAAAAGCTAATAAATGGAGACAGCAGTGGCATTGTCTAATCCTAATTGAGTTTGAATAATCGAAACGGTGCCCCTCACAAGGCGCACTCTTAAATACCTGTCGTTGAGCCTAATTTTGCCTTAAGTAAAAGGATTAATCCAATCATAAAAATAATTAGAATGATAGCAATTGGTGCATGGAATGCGAGAGTTGGGACCCCATAAAGCAACAGTGTGTCATTGCCTCCTTGCATAAAACCAGCGCTAAAGCCCATCAGGGCGCCCCCGGAAATCTTGACGAGAAAAGCTTTCATCTGAATAGGGGAAAGTTGAAAACTGTGCCCAATAAGGGCGGCAGTTATAATACCTGTTAACAACCCAAAGGTTGCAACCGAGACATGCCAGAACGTTTTAGGTGATGATAGGTCTGCGCTATTCTTGTCTAAAAACAGAAATTTTTGTGCATCCATAATCCAGCGGCTGTAATCCCAAGAATGCCCAAGAAGCAGATAAAGCATACCACTGCCAACGCCGAGTAAAAAAATCGCTATAAAGCTGCGGGCCAATGGTTTTTTGAGGAATTGGTGCACTCGTTCTGTAAAGCTCAATTTGCGCTGAACGAAAATTTGCCAGAACCGAAACAAAATCACCGCCCAGGCTAAAAACAAAAGGGGCAGTAAAATATAAAGTGTTTCTTTGACCCGCATAACGGTTATGGTTTCAGGCACGGGTAAAAATTTGTGCAAGACTAAAAAGCCAAAAAATCCGGCGCTCATGCCCAAAATTGTACCCAAAAAGGTCAATCTGCCTGCCATTAATTGATTGAGCGTACCAAGCGCACAGCCTCCATTGATACTCGCACCAACCCCATACAGCATTGCCCCGCTAAGAAATAAGGAGCTGACCTCTATGGAGGGGGCAAATTTTATTTGCATCGGGATCATTAAGTAGGTGGTTAACACCACAGCAAATGCGACGCTCATCGCTTCCAAGACAAACAAGAATGTATCAGCCCGTTTGTGTTCTATGACTTCGAGTGTCGCGCCGACTAGGCAAATCCCGCCCCTGTGGACGCTATAGCCCACTAAAAATGCCAATAAGACGAGCAAGAGTGCAAACATGGGTAATGATAACCAATATGATTGTCGTGAAAAATGTTATTCTGCTATAGCAGATCAGAGTGGATCGGGGCTAGCACTAATCACAATGGTCAAGGGGTTCTTTGATCTTATGATTTATGTATTTTTGACATTATCATTATAAAGGGTCGGGCCCAAACTGATTGTCGCCGCGATTGCCGGGTATAAAGACCATCACCACTAAAAACACCAACGAGGCCAACCCTAAAATGGCGACACTGCCCATAAAGCCAGAATGCTCTTGTGGCGCGCTTGAGAACACACCTGTTAGCCCTAGAAAATAAAGCAACATAAGCGATAAATAAAGCACCACATAGCCAAGGCCAGACCAGCCAATATCATGTAAACGTTTTACCGCGACGGCAAGCTGGGGCCAGACAAACAGCAAATTGATCATCAGGTCGAAGCCAAGAGATTTGGGGGACACCCGCTTGATATAATCCTGAGTTGTTAGCTCAGTAAACTGAAGCAACCAGGAGGCGACTGCAATTTGCAAACAGAACAAACACAAAAACGATAAAATAAACAGCTTGCGCGGAATGCGGCCGTAAAACTGAAAGAACAGTTGGTAAAGCGTCATGCGCAATTCCTTTGTTGATTAAACAGGTGCTGGGCCCCAGCGGTTTTCATGTGGTTGGCCTTTTTTGAATATCATGACAGTTAAAAAAGCAATTCCTATAACATCTAGAACAATTTCGAAGCCGATCAGAAGTAATAAGTTTGTGTCAGAAGAAGAGGCCAATACTAACAAATTTGTGCCTGTGGCAAAATCGAGCCTAATTAGCAATGTACACAAATAAAATAGACCAAAAGCTTTCCCAGAAAATCCTAAGTCGTGTAAACGTTTATAACCTATTACTAAGTTAGGCCAAAAGAACAAGCCTGCCACAAGCAGATCTAACTCAGATTTTTTTTCAGGAAATGTATCATCCATATATGAAGTGAAAGTAAGATCGTAAATTGGCAATAGTAAAAAGGTAAGGATAAAATTCAAGGTCAATAAACCTAAAAAACAAAAGATGAAAGTTCGCGGTGAAATCCGGCCTGCAAATCCAAAAAACAGTTGAGGGATCGACATTGCAACTTTCACCTTTTGCTTCAGGTTCGGGGGCTTAGCTGCGCAGAAGCTCATTAATGCTGGTTTTTGACCGGGTTTTCTCATCCACCCGTTTTACGATCACTGCGCAATAAAGGTTCGGGCCAGGCTCTCCATTTGGCAAAGGCTTGCCAGGCATTGTGCCAGAGACAACCACGGAATAGGGCGGCACTTCTCCGTAATGAACCTCACCTGTTGAGCGATCAACAATTTTGGTGGAGGCGCCAATATAAACGCCCATAGAGAGGACTGAGCCTTCACGCACAATCACGCCTTCAGCCACCTCAGCGCGGGCGCCAATAAAGCAATTGTCTTCAATGATCACGGGGCCGGCTTGCAAAGGTTCGAGCACGCCGCCAATGCCAGCGCCGCCTGACAAGTGCACGTTTTTACCAATTTGTGCGCAAGAGCCAACGGTGGCCCACGTGTCAATCATCGCCCCTTCAGCTACATGGGCGCCCAGGTTTAAAAAGCACGGCATTAACACAGCCCCGGGGGCGACATAGGCAGATTTGCGCACAATACAATGAGGCACCGCTCTAAACCCGGCTTTGGTGAACTCATCAGCTCCCCAACCTTTGAATTTGCTGTCAACCTTATCCCACCAGGGTGCCCCGTCAGGCCCGCCTGAGATCACGTCCATATCATTGAGACGGAAAGACAGCAGCACAGCCTTTTTTAGCCATTGATTGACAACCCATTGCCCATTTTCAGGCGAGGCCACACGGAGCTCGCCTTGGTCTAACAGGTTAAGGGCGGTTTCAACTGCCTCTCTGATTTCACCAGTGGTTTCAGTTGTTACGCTGTCTTTATTGTCAAAAGCAGCGTTAATCACAGTTTCTAATTCAGCATGGCTCATGAAATGATCTCTTTACCTTCAAAAAGTTATAGATTTTGCCCAGAACATTAGCCAGGCGATCAATGAAGTCAATAGGGCAAAAATAACCTTTGTTTCTACCCTGCAAACCATTTAATAAGAAAAGTTTGCAAATGAAAGTCAAAAAACATCCCCCAGGAGACCCATACGTGGCAAAACGCAAGAAGATTACGCAGACAGACAAGTCAAGACGACAAGGCCAATTCCGTTCTTCTAAAGAAGATATGGCGCTGTTAGAAAATGTACCAGAGACACCGCAAACAACGTCTGCAGCATATCGTCTTGCTTTTGATGACCTAGAGTTTATGACCCGGCGCGAGCTGCGCCCTGTTCGTTTGCAATTGGAGTTGTTAAAGCCTGAGCTGTTAATGCAAGAAGCTGGCATCAATTCAACTGTGGTGCTGTTTGGCGGGGCGCGCATTCCGGCACCGGGGGCCAAACCCATTGGCAAAACCAAAATTCAAAATGAGAATTTAAAAGCCAAGGCGCATTTTTACGAAGAAGCGCGCAAATTTTCTGAAATGGCTTCAAAACATTCCAAGAAAACGGGCTATAGCGAATTTGTTGTTTGCTCTGGTGGTGGGCCAGGTGTGATGGAGGCGGCCAATCAAGGGGCTATGGAGGTTGGCGCGCCCTCGATTGGTCTTAACATTGTTTTGCCGCACGAACAGGCGCCTAATGAGTACATCACGCCTGAATTAAGTTTCCAGTTTCACTATTTTGCCATAAGAAAAATGCATTTTCTTATGCGGGCCAAAGTGATCACGGCGTTTCCGGGGGGCTTTGGTACCTTGGATGAATTGTTTGAAACCCTCACACTCATTCAAACCCAACGGGCCGCGCCTATGCCGGTGATCTTGTTTGGGGAAGAGTTTTGGCGCAAGATCATTAATTTTGAAGCCCTGGCCGATGAAGGCACCATCAGCCCTGAGGATCTAGATTTGTTTAAATTTGCAGAAACAGCCAAAGAAGGTTGGGCTATTGTGAAAGATTGGTGGAAGTTGAAATGAGTTTTGAGAATTTAAATTGGCTGACCATTTTGGTGTATATCGTCATTTTTGGTGTGCCTCTCATTTTAGCCATCACCTTGCATGAGGCTGGCCATGCTTTGGCTGCCAAAAAATTGGGGGACCCAACAGCTGATGACCAAGGCCGCGTCACCTTAAACCCGATTAAGCACATAGACCCTTTGGGGACGATTTTGCTGCCCCTCATCTTATTTATTAGCAAGGCTCCGTTTTTGTTTGGCTGGGCGCGCCCTGTACCGGTCTCTTATAACAAACTGAGGACTTTGCCACGTGATATCGCCATTGTTGCAGCAGCCGGGCCTTTTGCTAATCTTATCCTCATTCTCATTTCTGCATTGGCCTTTAATCTTGGGCCGCTTTTGCCCAATGCTTTGCAAGAACCGTTTGCCTTAATGATCCGGTTTTCAATTCAGCTCAACACGGTGCTCATTTGCTTTAATCTTCTGCCTATTCCTCCGCTTGATGGGTCTAAAATTCTGATGGCTTTGGGGCCGCGTCCTTTGGGGGCGTTCATATATGAAATGGAACGCTATGGCATGTTCATCGTGCTTGGTTTGCTCTTGCTTATGCCCGTATTTACAAATTTGTTAGGGTATAATCCCTTGTTTGTGTTTTTTCAGGCTGCCTTTGATTTGGTGTTTCAAGTGGTAGAGCCTTTGATGAAGCTTCATTGTTTTAATGTTCGCTCGCAAGCATGCGGGAATTTAGCTTAATTGGAGTTTTGTGAGGAAGGCACTTTTTTGACAAAAAACTGACAACTCAGTTAAGGACAAGAGGGATAAAGCTTGATAGTTTAAGCGGTCAAAAAATCAAATTAAACAGAAGAGAGGAAGACAGCAATTATGTTATTTCATCTTGAGTTTACCGTTGACTACAGTGCGGAGATGTCCCAACAAGATCTGTTTAAAATCTGGGCTGAAGAGGCCGATACTGCTCTTGGGGCGAAAAGAGACGGGGTTATAGTTGATTTATGGAAGGCGATTGCGCAGAGAAAAGTCTTTGCCATTCTAAAGGTTGATAGTATGGATATGCTTGATCAAATCAGCCTTGATCTTCCAATTATGAAAAAGATGGGTCAGCATGTGGATATTAAAGTTACACCAGTTCGCCGTTATGAGGATTTTGCTTCTGACGTGGAAGAACGTCTCATCTAACCAAAATGTGCAAATTTCAGCTTCAAGCCTAACTGGTTGTTTAATCAGTTGGGTGCCCTTTTGAAAAAAGCTTGGTTTTTCCAAAAACATTTACCTCTTTTGCTGATATCTGGCAGTCAACAAACAATCTTTTAAACCGGATAGGTCTTGAGCCTAGGCTCATACATCAGAAGATCAATAGGTCTTTAAAGCCTAACTTTTAAGGAACGAGCCGATGCTCAAAAGAAAAACAGATGCACAATTGGCTCAGCTGGCCAAAGACATACTTGAAGAGGTTGGTGAAAAATTAGAGGCTAACTTAAGCGTCAAATTGTGGGATGGAACCCTTGTGCCGTTGGGGCCAAATGTGACCAGTGATCACGTCGTATCCGTTAGCTCACCTGGTGTTGTTGCTTCGCTGTTAAAAGGGCCCAGCTTAGACAGGCTGATCCGCCACTACATTCACAAAAAAATCGATTTTGAAGGTGGCACGCTGTTTGACATGATGGAGCCGTTGGTGTTTTCCAAAACCAGAAGACGGCTTAAGCAGATCAAAAAATCAATGTTGATAAAAAAGATCAGCCCGTTTTTATTGGTTAAATCGGAAGATCCTGAGGCGTCCCGCGCTTTTGCCGGTGATGAAACTGGCGCTGTCACCAGCGCGCGCGATGAAAAGAAATTTATGGAGTTTCATTACGATGTCTCCAATGAGTTTTACAAACTGTTTCTTGATGAGCGCATGATCTACACCTGTGCCTATTTCACTGATTGGGACAATAGCCTTGATCAAGCTCAATATGACAAGTTGGATATGATTTGCAAAAAACTACGGTTGCAACCTGGTGATCATATGCTGGACATTGGTTGTGGTTGGGGCGGTTTGCTCATTCATGCGGTTGAAAATTATGGTGTGAAGGGGCATGGGGTGACCCTGGCAACTGAACAATATGAATATGCCATTGCGCGGATCAAAGAAAAACAGCTGGAAGATAAAATCACCATTGAGTTGAAAGATTACCGCGACTTGGAGGGGCATTTCGATAAGATCTCTTCCATTGGCATGTATGAGGCCATAGGTATTGAAGCGGTGCCGGAATATTTGCAAAAGGTGCGCAGCTTGCTAAAGCCAACGGGCATTTTTCTCAATCACGGCATCACGCGGAAGGGAAAAAGGAAAAAGACCAAATTCTCGTCGCGGCCAGAACAGCGGGCATTGCAAAAATATATTTTTCCAGGCGGTGAGCTTGATGACCTGGGCAATACCATTGCCAAGATGGAGCAAACCGGCTTTGAGGTGCAAGATGTTGAGGGCTGGCGTATGCATTATCAGCTCACCACCAAATTATGGTGTGACCGGCTAACGGCGCGAAAAGAAGAGGCCATTGCCATTGTGGGAGAGGAGACCTATCGCATTTGGGTGGCTTATTTGGCGGGGTGTTCGCTGGCCTTTATGCGCGGTTCTGCTCGGCTTTATCAAACTGTGGCGACCCAAAACGCTAAGGGCATGCCTGTGGTTCCTCAAACGCGCCAGGATCTTTATCGCTGATATGGGTGGTGACTTACCCGCTGGTAAGCTTGCGCTGGAGGCGGGGGAGGTGAAGGGGGTGAACCGCGTTTTTCATCTTCTTCTTCAGCCAATAGATGGTATGTTCCCATCACATGGATGGCTTCCATGATGAATTGTTTGACCCCATTTGCAATTTCCGTTTTAGAGCGTAAAAAGGGCGCTTCCACACCATGCCAAGTGATCACAGCAAGCCCAAGAGAAAGTGGCAAAACGGTATAGACCAATTCAACATAACTAATGGTTGGGTTTAATTGCAAAATGGTTTGCGCGATGGGCCAATGAAACACGAAGATGCCGTAGGAATAATCGCCCAGCTTATTAAAGGCACGAATGAAGCCTTTGGGTTTCAGGCCAAACCAAATGGCGGTGTAGGTTAGTGCGATGATGCGAAAGGGTTCCATATAAGGGGTGTGATTGGTTGCCATTGCCAGCCCAATAACAAGGCCTACACCGAGTAAGTTCACAGGGATTTTATTTTGAAAACGAAACAAAATAAGCCCGATGAGGAAGGCAAAGCCAAAGCGGGCTCCATGGCCAATAAAGGGTACTTCGTTGCGTAGATCGCTGGCAAAAGTGAGGAGCCCATAGCCAATAAGGGCTAGCATCACCCAGACCCACAAAAACCGAGAGGTTAACAGCCCCAGACCAGCAACGATGCCCATTAGCAGATAAGCTATAAGTTCGTAGCGCAGTGTCCAGATGGAAATATTCACCTCACCTGCATCAGGTAAGGTGCTAAATACTCCTGGTAGCGTCATGTCTGGGTAGGCAAGCGTGGTTGCTGGCACATAGGCCCAAAGGCGCCAGTCACCATAATAGTCTGCAAATGAGGCGGAACTGATAAGGGGCCCGAGCACGAAGGCTGTTAGCAAAGCTGCCAGAAATAAAAGCGGGCATAAGCGCACCAGCCGGCTCACGCCATAGCGCAACAGGTTGGGGCGCTCGATTAAAGAGGCGGTGATGAGATAGCCGCTAAGACCAAAGAAAATGCAAATGCCGCAGTGAGAAATTTGTATCAATACATTAAGTGGCCATTGAGCTTGGGGAAATTCACCATAGATCACCCATAAGCAATGGGTTGCTGCCACGGTTAGGGCGGTTAGAAACCGCAATAATTGAAAATTATTGTTTGGGGATCCTAGACCATCATAACTTTTAACTGATGAGGAAGTAGAGAACACAACAATACCCTTGGCACAAAATAAAACTCAACGCTATACATACAGCGCATTGACTAGTGCATGTCACTTTGTTTTGCATTCAAAGTCATGCTCTTGTCTGCTTGTTTATGCGTGTCTTTTTTCCTAAAACCGGTACCCACTTTTAGGCGACACGCCCTAGAGCGTGTAGCATTTTAATGAATTCAAAGTCACGCTCTATCTTTTTGTTTTAGCGTGTCTTTTTCCCCAAACCGGTACTCACTTTTAGGCGACACGCTCTAGCTTTACCCAAAAACCTTTACATTTCGTTTGTAAAATCAAAAATCGCCATAGCTAACTGGTTGTGAAAAGTCATCAAAAACAAAACCCGGCCAAAACGCTGGCCGGGTCCGCATCTTTTAAAACAGGTCAATAAACCGTCACCGTTCAGGAGGTCGCAAATATTGAGGCTGTAAGGGTGGGTGCAAGCCACAGAAAAAAGTTAAGATCGGAGACAAAAAGCAATGATGAAAGCACCTAAGAAAGGAATTAAGAGATAAGAAAAGGAGGTGCTGCGCCATAGGTCACTCCATTATATTGTATGATCGATCCCTGATACGCGCAAAGATGCCTCTTTGCCGTCTTTTTCGAGCACGCATCAATGAGGGATGAAGGGTTGATTTGGCCCCGGACAGCCAATGATTGGGAAAAGAAGCGCTCGGGCAAGTGATAAAAGATCGCTTGACCTTAACAGGTGGGTTTGACGCTTTTTTCAAAGCTAGCCTAACCATAAGTTACCTTCTTTAAACAAATAAATTGAATGAAAAATTCACTCAACTTTAACCGGCCGGAAAAGCCACAAAAACGCAAGTACAAGTTGCGAAGCGTTTGGCTCCAGATACGGAAAGATCAAACGCGGTTGGTCACATGATCGGACCTGTGTAATAGGGTGCGCTGAGAAAGTTAAAAATTGTTTAATAATACTCAGTCTTCACCAGAATGTCATATTGGTTAGGTTGGCTAATTGTACCGCCACAGGGGTAGAATTTTTTAAAAGAAAATGTTTTGCGATTAAAAAAAGCGCCACTTGGGGGAAGGGGCGCTTTTTTAATTTGTTCTCAAATCTTATCTTTGAGGACACAGGGGTTTTTATTTAAGAAAAGGTGCTCGACCTTTTAAGAGGTTTGAGCTGCTGCCTCGGTTACGGCCTCTTGCACTTTTTCAAAGGCGCGCACTTCAATTTGGCGGATGCGTTCACGGCTCACACCAAATTCCTGGCTCAATTCTTCTAATGTTTTCGGCGTCTCGCTTAAACGGCGGGCCTCAAAAATCTTTACTTCACGCTCATTTAAAACACCCATGGCATCTTTTAAGTGGCCGAGGCGTTCGTTTAACTCTTGGCTGTTGCCAAGCGCGGTTTCCTGGTCAACTTGATCATCAACCAACCAATCTTGCCATTCACCGCTTTCAGTATCTTGGCGCAAGGGTGCGTTTAAAGATGCATCGCCTTGCATGCGTTGGTTCATCGAGAGAACGTCTTCTTCGCTGACACCAAGTTGCTTGGCAATTTCTTGCACTTTTTCTGGTTTCAAATCACCGTCTTCATAGGCGTTGATTTGCCCCTTTACCCGGCGCAAGTTGAAAAATAATTTTTTTTGCGAGGCGGTGGTGCCAAGCTTTACCAGGCTCCATGAGCGCAAAACATATTCTTGAATAGAGGCGCGGATCCACCACATGGCATAGGTGGCCAAGCGGAAGCCTTTTTCTGGGTCAAAGCGTTTAACAGCCTGCATGAGGCCGACATTGCCTTCAGAGACAACTTCGCCAATTGGTAAACCATAGCCGCGATAGCCCATGGCAATTTTTGCTACAAGACGCAAATGTGAGGTCACTAGCTTGTGGGCTGCCTGGCGGTCATTATGCTCACGCCAGCTTTTGGCCAACATATATTCTTCATTCGGCTCCAGCATAGGAAACTGGCGCACATCAGCCAAATATTTTTGTAACCCATCTCTGCCATCTGAAACGGTTGGTAAATAATTAGACGCCATAGCCAAACTCCTTGAAAACCTAGTGTAACAAGGTCCCTAAATTAATCATGATTTGTGCAGGAAGATTTTATTGTCTTATATATTTAAAGCCCAAATGATACCAGCAAAGGTTAAAATAATAAAACCACATCCTTTGCCGATATGCCCAAATCAATAAGTTTATCGTTAAGATATATATAAGCACTGGATTGTGTTTTTAAAGGGACTCCAGTAAATTTTCTAATTTTTTCATCTTTTTTGGTAATTTACTTGTAAAAACAAGGTGTTCTTTCGTTATGGGATGCTCAAATCCGAGCTCAAAAGCGTGCAAAGCCTGGCGTTTAAAGCGGCTTAAATGTTGTTGGACGTGCTCAGGAAAGAGGGTCATTTTTGTTTTGAACCCGGTGCCATAAAGCGGATCGGCTATCAAGGGATGGTCCAGGTGCGTCAGATGAACGCGTATTTGGTGCGTGCGGCCGGTTTCTAGCCGGCAGATCACTTTTGAGGCGAGTGTTTCCGATTGGCTTTGGGTTTTGTGCTTTGTGTGCTTGTGGCCAAAACTTGCTATCGTTTCATAATGGGTGATGGCTTCTTTGCCCCCCTCTTTAACCACTGCCATTTTAAGAGCGTTTTTGTTGGACCGTCCGATCTGGGTATGAACCGTGCCTTTTAAGGGGGAGGGTGTACCCCAGACAAAAGCGGTATAGGCACGCACTAAAGGGCCAACACGGCCATGATCAGCAAATTGTTGTGATAAGCCCAAATGAGCCGCATCGTTTTTTGCTACCACCATTAAGCCTGAGGTGTGCCGGTCTAGCCGGTGGACAATGCCTGGGCGCTTAACCCCGCCTATGCCTGACAGGCTATCCCCGCAATGATAAAGCAACGCGTTGACCAGTGTGCCATGCCAATGGCCAGTTGCTGGGTGTACGACCATGCCAGCGGGTTTGTTAATCACGATTAAATCATCATCTTCATAAACAATGGTAAGCGGTATATTTTGTGGCTTTGGTTCTGGCGCGCTGGGGGGCGGCATGTCTATGTTATAAACATCGCCTTGTTTTATCCGGGCATTTGGTGATGAGACAACCAGATCTTGACGGCGTACATGGCCTGCCTTAATCAAGTCTTTGAGCCGCGAGCGCGTCGTGCCTTCAATTTTGCTGGCCAGGAAGCGGTCAAGCCGTTCGCCTTCATCTTCAGGACTGGCGCAAAAGGTTATCAGCTCATTAGGGGCAGTGTTCATAAATAGTCGACTTTGTTCAAATTAATTTAAGTGTGCGCACAGCATAAGGAACATCACATGGAAGAAAAGCAAAAAAACAAAAATGATGAAGGCCAGGGGCCTGGTGTCAATGAGGTTCCTGATTTTTGGACACCTTCTCGGGTTCGCATGTTGGCCAGCTCTATCATCATCATGTCATTTCTCTTGCTGTTGGGCTTTGGTCTTGTGGTGTACAAGCTGATTGAAAAAGCGATGGTCAACAATTCTGTAGCTGTTCAACAACCTGTCAACTCACTTGTAACTTTGAGCCATAAAGACAGTCGAAAGCATTTCAAAATTGATCTGCAAGGATATAAGATTAAAGACCTTGAGAGCAATGGCAGGCTCATTACGCTTCATGTTGTAAGGGATGGCAAGGCGCAAATTTGGATTGTGGATAGTTCAGAAAAGAAAATTAAATCTATCATTGAGATAGAGCCTTAAAAGCAAAAGAGACTACAAAAGTTATTTTTGTTTTAGAAGGGTTTCCAACCGCGCGGTCAAGCTTGTTTCTTCACGATGGACGGTTTCTTCATCTGTGTCATTAGAAGATGTTGGATTAATTGCGTTTTGTGCTTCGATTTCAGCCTTTTCAATAAACACGGGCTTCTTTTCGGCAAATTCAAATTCAAATGGCAATTGGTTTTGTGGTTCATCGCTTCCATTTGAGGGGGATGGTAAGTTGTGAAAATGAGAGCGATAAAGCTCGTCATGATCTTGCATCAAGGCGCTGGCGATGTTTTGCATTTCAGAGCGCAGTAAAGCGGTTTCTTTGGCTTCGCGCCCTTCCAGTTCAATTAAACGAGCTTGCAATTTAGCCACCCGGCTTAAAAGGTCTCTGTTTTCTTCATGGACGCTTTCAGCATTTTCTAGCAAGGTGCGGCGCGGAACATTATCTGGGTCGGCTTCCATCTCTTCATCAAGCTCTTGGCGCATTTGTTCAATTTCATCCAGAGATTGGTAGTAATCATCTTGTGCCTGGCCATCGTTTTGATCAAGCACGCCGGTATAAATGCCATGACGTTTCAGGGCTGCTAGTTCTTTTTCGCGTTCGATGAGAACGCTCATTAAGCGGTTTGAGCGGTCTTCCAAATGTGGAACCTTGCGATCGATATTCTGCATCAGAATAACATTTTGGCTGCTTTTTTCGGTTAGTTCATGGCGCAGTTCAACGATTTGATTGTTGAGTTCATGGAGTTGTAATTCACGCCGATTAATTTCTATGAGCTGGCGGGCTTTGGCTTGTTCGGCTTGTTCTAATTTACTCTCTAATCTATGGGCTCTGATGGCGTGTTCAGCGCGTAAATGATCGCGTGAGGCACGAATTTCAAATTCATTCATTGGTAGATTTGCCATAAGTTGTTGGCGCGTTACATTGCTCGCGCGCGCCCAGATAAGCGGGGCCACTGCAATGGCAAAAAGCACTGCAATTAAAGCCCCTAAGGCAAATATCATAATGGATTGAAGTATCATGCTTAAAACCACGTCAGACCAAATCAGGAACTTCTTGTCATGGTCTTTATCTTTATCAGGCTCTTAATTTAACATGTAAATAAATTTAGCATGTGAACAAAAAAGAGCAATCTTTGACTTAAGCCATCACTGGCTTTGCCAAAAACATTTGTTATCAGCTGGTATAGTGACGTGCCCAATCAAAGAGAGCAACACTATTTTGTCAAGAACACCCATTTTATGAGTTGTTTTCAAATGCTTTTTAAACCGAAACAGAGTGATGGCTTTGAGCTTTGATCTTAAAACGGATTCCAGGTTGGGGCGCGCGTGAATTTCAGATAGCCGACATTTGCGCCGACGCGAAAGCCAACGCCGGAGACAATTGGCGCTAAATTAACATGATCACGCTGTAAAAATGTCACGCCGACACCGCCGACAAAATAAGCAGAACCGGCTACGCCGCCAAAGGTGCGGTAGACATCATCAGGAGAATAAAGATTATATACTAAAATCATGGTTTTAGAGCCTGCTGCGCCAAAATCATACCCGATGGAGGGGCCTTGCCAATAAACCTTGTGCCGGCCGGCACTTTTGGTGTAGAGCGTGCCTTCCCCATAGCGCAAACCAGCAATAATAGCACCGCCAGCTTCTTCGCCTAAAATATAACCGTTTGGGCGGCCTTTGCTTTTAAAAGCATGTTCGACCACTTTGGCCATGCCGACTGAGACGGAGCCAAAAAATTGGTGACCTGCGCCCATAATTTCATTCGATGAATATTCTTGCTCGGTTATGGGGCGCTCTTCATGGCGTTGGGGGGGGCGTGAGTAACGCCTTGATCCTGGTGCATCATAACGGGTGCGTGGTGGTGGGGCGTCATAGTCTGGAGTTGCGTCCGGGGTAATGTCAACCGGTGCGTCCCCTGAAGTGTCTGGGATGTATCCACGATCAGCAGGGGGATCATTCCAGGGGAGATCCTCAGTTAAACCTGGTGTTGCGACTATCAAGCTGCCCAGCAAAACGCAGGCAGGTATTAGTGAGCGAAAAACAACCATTCAAATATCCTTAAAAGCGTTGTTTAATCAAAAGTTAAACACAATTATCTCTCGTTAAGACGAATAAACTGTTAATTTTTCTTGAGCATGTCACCTTATTTTTAATTCAAAGCCATGCTCTATCTCTTTGTTTCTGCGTGTCTTTTTTGACTAAACCGGTATTCACTTTGTGCGACACGCACTATAGCTAAATTGCCTTAAGACTATGGCTTTTCTATAGCGTTTCACCCAAAAGTCGCTGCCGGTTTTGGGGCCAATGAAACGCTTAAGAGAAAAGAGCGTTTTACCCAAAAGTATGTGTTCTATTTTGGGGCCAGCTGGCTCTGAATATCTGTTTTCAAAATCTTTAAGGTCTTGATTTATCATACTCCCAGTCAATCCTTTTATGAGAGAAAAATAGTAGATATTTCAATGAGTTTTATTCTTTTCACAAAAAGTACTTTTCCGGATGTGGTCTTTAAAGCAGCTGTGTGTTTAACGGTTTGCACTTTTTTTATGGCTGGATTGACACAGGCACAATCACAAGAGCCGGCATCAAAAAAAGAGGCTTTAAAGACACCTATGGAGCCAGAGATGGGCCCGCATGTTCTCAAGAAACCGAGGAAGAATGCCACTCAAGTGGAAGAGAAATTGCGCGCTCTTGATAATTTATATGTTCCGATTCATTGGGCAGATTCTGTTACGGGGCTTGCCATTGCCGGTTATGACCCAATCGCCTATTTTGAATTTAATACAGCTACGCGGGGAGACGAAGAATTTGAACTTGTTTGGCATGGTGTGTCTTGGCGTTTTGTGAATAAAGGAAATTTAGATGCCTTTAAACGTAGCCCGTCACTTTATGCACCCAGATTTGCCGGATATGACGCTTATGCTGTTTCTCAGGGTGTTTTGTCTGAAGGGCGCCCTTCAGTGTGGGCGATAATGGATGGACGGTTGCATTTATTTCACACCCCGGTCAATCTTCATTTATGGCGTGAAGAAAGACAGAAACTGCGTGCAAAAGCACAAGAAAATTGGGAAAATCTTTCGTTGGATTTACCGCGTTTTAAAGTGGGCCAGTAAGGTCAGGGCGCCCCATTTTCAGTATTTGATTTTTTGTAAGGTTTCTTTTGCACCTGCGATAAAGCCACTGTTGCGGTAGTTTTGGGTGAATTTACCGTAGATAAAGGGGGCGCCATTTTGGTCAATCACTGCGCCGCCAGCGGCTAATAAAACGGCGTGTCCTGCTGCTGTGTCCCATTCCATTGTTGGGCCAAAGCGGGGGTAAATGTCGGCTTTGCCATTTGCAACTATGCAAAATTTTAAACTAGAACCTGATGGCGTTGTTTCTGAAATTTTGTTTTTTTCAATAAAATCAAGTGTTTGTTCGTCAATGTGGGAGCGGCTGACAACCGCAATTGCCTCACTTTCGGGCCAATTGCGAACACCTATCATTTCAAATTCTAACGCATTGCGGGTCAATAAATCTGCGATTTCATCACAATCAAAAGGACTTTTCAGAGATAGTTTGCCAGCTTTTTTTGTGTCTAATGAGATGTAAATATCACCAAGTGCCGGGGCAAAAACAACGCCAAAAATGGGCATGCCATTATGAATGAGCGCAATGTTGACCGTAAATTCATTGCGTTTTTTGATAAACTCTTTGGTGCCATCTAATGGGTCGACCAGAAAAAAACATGATCCTCCCTCTGGCACGGTGCCAGCTGCGCACATTTCTTCTGCCACGATTGGAATCCCCGGCCAGTGGGTTGAAATGTTTTTTAAGATCAGGGTCTCAGCTGCCTGATCAGCCTTTGTAACGGGGCTGTCATCGGCTTTGGATTCAACTTCAAAATCTGTGTGGTAGTACTCCAGGATTAAATTTCCTGCAGCTACTGCTAGGGGAAGCAAAACGCGTGTTAAATCATGATGAGAGGGGATATCCATAACGGCTCAAGATCTTTAATCATTGATAATCATAAGCCAAATCAAAGGGTTTTGGCTTTTGGTGTAGGTGAAACAGATTTATAAATTTAGTCAATCGCTTAAACGGACATGAAAATCAAGCAAATAAGTTTAAACGCTTTAAAATTAATGAATTGTGCCCTCTAGAACATCTTTGAGCAACAGGCTATTCTTGGCCAAAACAAATTGATTCGTTTTCTTGAGGGGTGAACCATGAGCGATGTTAAAGATTTATCTGGGTTAGATTTAGCTGCCCTTGTCTCCAGTCGTATTTGCCATGATGTGGTGGGCCCTGTTGGGGCCATTTTTAATGGGCTGGAAGTTCTTGAAGATGATGATGATGAGCAAGTTAAGCAATATGCCATGGATGTTATTCGCCGTAATACCAAGGCGGCTTGGGCGCGGCTGGAGTTTGCCCGGTTAGCGTTTGGAGCTGCTGGGTCTGCAGGCACAGATATTCCCATTAATAAGATCGAAGAACTGGCAAATGCTATTTTAGAGGAAAAGCACAAGATAAGTTGGACCTCTAGCCACGATTTTTTGCCTAAAGGTTACGCAAAATTGGTTTTGAACCTGGTTGTTACCGCCGTTGCTGCGATCCCGCGGGGAGGGCAAATTCAGATTGATATTTCAGGTGATTTAGAGCGCCCAACGATTACCTTAACCTCTAATGGGGAGGGTGCGCGCTGCCCGGAACGGGTTCCTGCTATTTTGCAAGGTGACCATGAGGGGGACATTGATGCCCTTGTGATTCAGCCTTATTTTACCCATCGTTTGCTGGCGAGCCATAATTTGGGCATTAATATTGAGCAAAGCGAAAATCAGGTTCAATTTACGGTCTCATAAATGGACAAAGGGCCATTTATTTTTAAAAGATGGGCCGATCACTGTAAAACTTTCAGTTAAATTTAACTCTTTCTCTCCAATATCGATAAAAATGCACTGTGATTCTCACGGTTCGGGGTAGCAATAATGCTTTTGGGGAAAAGGATATTTAGGCGATGGATGATCTCCTAAGCGAATTTTTAACAGAGACAGCTGAAAGTTTAGATGTTGTTGACGTTGAACTCGTCAAATTTGAACAAGAGCCTAATAATGGCGAAATTTTAGATAATATTTTCCGTTTGGTTCATACCATTAAAGGGACGTGCGGCTTTTTAGGTTTGCCACGTTTGGAATCTTTGGCCCATTCGGCCGAAACTTTAATGGGTAAATACCGCGATGGTGCCACACCAACTTCAGAAGGTGTGTCGGTCATATTAGAAACCATTGACCGTTTGAAAGAAATTCTTGAATTATTAGAGCAAGAAGGCACCGAACCAGATGGGTCTGATGATGATTTGATCCAACGTTTGGATGCTATGTCTGAAGAAGCAATGGGACTTCTTAATGGTGATGCTCCAGCTGCAGCCATTGAAGCTGAGCCAGAACAACTCCCTGAACCTGGAACAAGCCTTGATCGTGATTTAAAGCCTGGTGAAGTTTCATTGGAAGAATTAGAAGCCGCTTTCCAATCCGCTCCTGGGCCTGATGATGAAGCTGTTGCGCCTCCTCCTGTTCCCGAGCCTCAAGAAAAACCAGCGCCTGCAGCGAAAGCTGCTCCTGCTAAAAAAGATAAAAAAGAAGATGTAAAAGCCAAAGAGGGCGGTGCGGTTAAGGCACAAACCATCCGCGTGAATGTTGAGACGCTTGAACAATTGATGACGATGGTCTCTGAATTGGTGCTAACACGCAATCAGCTGTTAGAAATGGTGCGCCGATTAGACGACAGTGAATTTAAAGTTCCGTTGCAGCGGTTATCAAATGTCACGGCTGAATTGCAGCAAGGGGTTATGCAAACTCGTATGCAGCCGATTGGCAATGCTTGGCAAAAATTACCCCGAATTGTTCGTGATTTATCAAAAGAACTGGATAAACAGATTAACTTGGAGATGATCGGGGCTGAAACGGAACTCGACCGTCAAGTGCTTGATCAGATTAAAGACCCGCTAACGCACATGGTGCGCAACTCTGGTGATCATGGTCTTGAGACAACAGAAGGGCGGCTTGCTGCAGGCAAATCAGAGGTCGGTAATATTACTCTGAGTGCCTATCATGAAGGTGGGCATATCATCATTAAAATTGCCGATGATGGCCAAGGTCTGCCAACTGAAAAAATTAAAGCGAAAGTTATTGCCAACGGCATTGCAACTGAAGCTGAATTGGCCGAAATGAGTGAAAATCAAATTCATAAATTGATTTTCCATGCGGGTCTGTCAACTGCGGAAAAAGTCACAAATGTGTCTGGTCGCGGTGTTGGCATGGATGTTGTGCGCACCAATATTGAACTCATTGGTGGTACGATTGATCTCACCTCAATCGAAGGTCAGGGCACAACTTTTATTATCAAAATTCCATTAACTTTGGCGATTGTTTCAGCTCTTATTGTTGAATCGGCAGGTCAGCGTTTTGCCATTCCACAGTTGGCTGTTGTTGAGTTGGTGAAATCAAATGCCAATGCTGAACATCGCATTGAAATGATTAATGATAGCCCAGTTTTAAGGCTGCGCAATAAGCTCTTGCCTGTTATCAGCATGAGTAAACTTTTAGGGCATGAAAAAACGCCTAGTTCAAATGAAGAAGATGAACAAGGCATTTCAACGACAGATCAGAATGTGTTTGTGGTCGTTGTGCAAGTTGGTGGGCAAACGTTTGGTATTGTTGTTGATGCGGTTTTCCATACTGAGGAAATTGTTGTCAAGCCGATGTCCAACATGTTGCGTGATATCACTTTATTCTCAGGAAATACCATTTTGGGTGATGGTAGTGTGATCTTGATTGTGGATCCAAATGGGATTGCCCAAGCTGTTTCCGATGAAAGAGGTGGGGCGCAAGAAAATGGGCATTCAGATCAGTCACAGATAGAAGATTTGGTGCAAAAAGACAGCAAAACAGCCATGTTGGTTTTCCGTGCAGGTTCCAACGATTTGAAGGCTGTGCCTTTATCACTTGTCACGCGGCTTGAGGAAATTGAAGTCGATAAGATTGAGCGTTCAAACAATCGTGACTTGGTACAATATCGCGGCAAACTCATGCCGTTGGTTTATATCGATGATCATCTAACTCATAATGAAGAAGGGGTGCAACCTATTCTCGTCTTTGCTGATGAGGCTCATTCTATGGGCTTGGTTGTTGATGAAATTGTCGACATTGTTGAAGACAGATTGTCAGTTGAAATTTCATCTGAAAAACAAGGTGTGGTTGGTTCCGCTGTCATCAAAGGCAAAGCAACTGAGGTTATTGATGTTGGTTATTATTTGCCAAAAGCTTTTGATGATTGGCTTGAAAAACGTGACATTCCAAATCCTGTGCAACGGGATTTGCAGCTTTTGCTGGTTGATGACAGTGCTTTCTTCCGCAATATGTTGGCGCCGCTTTTATCTTCAGCTGGCTATAAAGTGACGATGGTTGAAAGTGCCGGTGATGCCTTAAAACTGAAAGAGGCGGGTGAGACTTATGACGTCATTGTTTCTGATATTGAGATGCCAGAAATGGATGGCATCACATTTGCGGAGATGCTGAAAGAAGATAGGCAATGGGGGAATATCCCTATTATTGCTCTATCATCCCATACAAATCCAGAGGTTATTGCGCGTGGGCGGGCTGCTGGCTTTAGGGATTATGTCGCAAAATTTGATCGTGAAGGGCTTATTGAGTCCATTCGTGAATGTAAACCGAAATGCGAAGACAATAGTGAGAGTGAGGCGGCTTAAAAATGAGTGAGCTTAATTCAGAAACAGAAGATCAAGATGGCCCAACCAACGAATTCGTCACGGTTGAAATTGCCGGGCAGCTGTTTGGTTTGGCGATTGAACAGGTCGAAGATGTGTTTATGCCTGATGCGATAACGCAGGTGCCTTTATCAAACCCTGAAGTTGCTGGTGTTTTAAATCTAAGGGGGCGTATTGTAACCGCGATTGATATGCGCCGCCGTTTAGGGCTTGGCAAACGTGAAGATGGTCATCTGCCGATGGCTGTTGGCATTGAATATAATCAAGAATCATATGGTTTGATTATTGATAAGGTGGGAGAGGTTCTAAGATTAGGCCCTTCAACTTATGAAAAAAATCCAGCTAATTTGGATGTGCGTTGGAGTACGATTTCAGCAGGTGTTCATCGTCTAGATGGGGAATTATTAATTCTTTTGGATGTTGATAGAATTTTAGATGTTAGCGGTGAAAAATCTAACGCGGCATAAAGTTAGATCGCAAAACAGTGATTTTATATAAAGGTATGAAGGATCGAAACCAATGAAGCAATGTCTAGTTGTTGATGATTCCAGTGTTATTCGGAAAGTTGCACGTCGGATCATGGAAGAGGTCAATTTTGATATTATAGAGGCTGAAAATGGTGAGGAAGCTTTAAACGCTTGCCGGGCTAAATTGCCAGACGTTATTTTACTTGATTGGAATATGCCTGTGATGGATGGGTTGGAATTTCTAACGGCATTGAGAAAAGAACCATGTGGTGATACGCCAAAAGTGATTTTTTGTACAACAGAGAATGATATGGACCATATTACCCAAGCCATTTCTGCGGGTGCAAATGAATATATCATGAAGCCTTTTGATAAAGAAATCATCCTTTCAAAATTAAAAGAAGTTGGTTTGCTTGAAGTTTAAAAGGTTAAGACGAGAAACAAAATGAACGCCATAACAAGTCATGAGTTATCGGTTCCAAATAAGTCGAGCCAAAATCAAGACAATATCCGTGTGATGATTGTAGATGACAGTGTGGTGGTGCGTGGTCTTGTTTCTAGATGGGTAGAAGAAGAAGACGGATTGGTATCTGTTGGTAAATTTTCCAATGGGCAAAAAGCAATAGACGGTGTTGTCGAAGCTGATCCAGATATCGTCATTCTTGATATTGAAATGCCGGTTATGGATGGCATGCATGCGCTCCCTCAAATCTTAAAATTGGTTCCCGGTGCAAAAGTTATTATGGCTTCGACCCTTACACAGCGCAATGCGGAGATTAGTTTGAACGCCTTATCTTTAGGGGCAGCTGATTATGTGCCAAAACCTGTTAGCAATAGCGGTGTTACAACTTCAAAAGAATTTCGTAGCGACCTTCTAGAAAAAATACGTATTTTGGGGAGCGCTAAAAAAACACGTTCTAGGCTACCTTCAAAACGGGTTGAGAAAGCCTCTCAAACCATTAGTAAGGTCGTTACCAATTCTACTGTTCCAACAAAATATAATTTGCGATCTTTTTCAAATGTTCGTCCACGTATATTGGTGATTGGTAGCTCAACAGGTGGGCCTCCAGCTGTGATGAAAGTTTTGGAGGATCTTGTCCCGGTGCTTAAATATCTTCCGGTCTTGATTACTCAACATATGCCTGCCACTTTTACGGGGATTTTTGCGGGCCATTTGGGCAGAGGGACAGGTGTTCCAACTAAAGAGGGACAAGATGGTGACCTAATAAAGGCTGGAAATATATATGTAGCCCCCGGGGGTAAGCATATGATCATTGAACGTGACGGGGCTAAACCGATTATTCGTTTAACAGATGGCCCGGAAATAAATTTTTGTAAACCTGCGGTTGATCCATTATTTGACTCAGTTGCCAAAGTCTACGGTGCAGCCACACTGGCCACTGTTTTTACTGGCATGGGGGCTGATGGAGCTAATGGTGCGGTGAAAATAGCCGATGCGGGGGGCAGTGTTATTGCACAAGATGAAGCTTCCAGTGTTGTTTGGGGTATGCCAGGTGCTACCGCAAAAGCTGGAGCTTGTAGTGCAATTTTACCCTTAAATCAAATTGCAAGTAAACTTACTCAGTTAATACAGGGCGGTTCAAAATGAAACCACAAGAATTTAACGCGCTATGCGAAATGTTAAAGAAATCCTCTGGCCTTGTTTTGTCTCAAGATAAGCAATATTTGCTTGAATCGAGACTGGCGCCTGTAGCTAAGAAATTCAAATATGACTCTGTGGCTGCTCTTGTGTCTTCTTGGCATTCTTCTAGAGAAAGAAGTTTAGAAAACGAAATTTTAGAGGCAATGACGATTAATGAGTCATTCTTTTTTCGTGACAAAACACCTTTTGATAATTTTGAAAATGTCATGCTTCCTCATTTATTGGAAAGCAAAAAGGGGCAAAAACACATTCGTATCTGGAGCGGAGCTGCCTCTACGGGCCAAGAAGCTTACTCTTTAAGTATGATCTTGAAAGAGCATGCGGCCAAACTTGAAGGGTGGCGGGTCGAAATTGTTGGCACTGATCTTTGTTCTGAGGCTTTAGAAAAAGCTAAATCAGGTCTTTATAGTCAATTTGAAGTTCAAAGAGGGATGCCGGTAAAGTACTTGGTGAAAAATTTCAAACAAGTTGGTAGCATGTGGCAGCTTGATGCCAAGATCAGATCAACGGTTCAGTTTCGTCAGTTTAATTTGATGAATAGTTTCACCATGCTGGGCCGGTTTGACATTATCTTTTTGAGAAATGTGCTTATTTATTTCGATAAAGAAACAAAAGCTGACATTTTAAAGCGGCTTGAAAAGCAAACCAATTCAGAATGTTTTTTAGTGCTTGGGGCCTCAGAAACTTTGGTTGGATTAAATGATCAGTTCAAACCGGTTAAGGATGTGCGCGGTTTATATAAACTTACAACCGAGCAAAAGGCAGCGTTAGGCGTGCAGAGTAGAACGCAAACAGCTGTTCCTAAAAAAGCCGCTGGTTTTCAAAAAATATAAGGTTTATCCCTCAGTCTCATAAAATGGATGTTTCCATTTAATATTTACCTGGTTTGAAAAATAAGCTGGGGGGCCAAAAGCTATGAGCAATTTTCTGCTAGATAGTTTTGGGCCGCGCCGGGTCGTGGTTTTTTGCAATTTAATTTGAAAAAAGAATGAAAAAAAAGGAGCACTCAATTTTTTGAATGCTCCTTAAAATATTTTATTCATAAAATTATTACTTAAGCTGCTTCATGCTCATCGCTATGTTCTAACTGTAACGGTGTATCGTCGTCTGCGTCGCGCAGCACATAGCCGCGGCCCCAAACGGTTTCGATATAATTTTTACCCTCTGTTGCTACAGATAATTTTTTGCGCAACTTACAAATAAACACATCGATGATTTTTAGCTCTGGTTCGTCCATGCCACCATAAAGATGGTTTAAGAACATCTCTTTGGTTAAGGTTGTGCCTTTGCGCAAAGATAGAAGTTCAAGCATTTGATATTCTTTTGATGTCAAATGTACCCGTTGACCATTCACTTCAACGGTTTTGGCATCTAAATTCACTTTTAGATCACCTGTGGTAATTACTGATTGGGCATGGCCCTTAGAGCGCCGCACAATCGCGTGAATACGAGCCACAAGCTCATCTTTATGGAATGGCTTGGTCATGTAATCATCAGCACCAAAGCCAAGGCCGCGCACTTTATCATCAATGCCGGCCAATCCAGAAAGAATTAAAATTGGTGTTTTCACTTTGCTGACACGCAAAGTCTTTAAAACTTCATAACCGCTCATATCTGGCAGGTTAATATCAAGAAGAATGATGTCATAATCATAGATTTTACCTAGATCTGCACCTTCTTCTCCTAAATCAGTCGTATATACATTAAAACCTTCAGACTGAAGCATCAAATCGATGCTCTGCGCTGTAGCGCTATCATCCTCAATGAGTAATACCCTCATTTCATGCCCCTCTTTTTAAGCTGTAAAAACAGCAACTGCCCATATTTAATTAAGATAAGTGCCCAGAATTCACTTTTCTTAAATCTTCTCATTAACGAAGATACGGGCAAGAAGTTAACAAATCCTAATTTGTATTGAAAAAACAATAACATCACTTAAGTTTTTTTATGATTTTGAAACTTTTCTTAAAACTTTGGTCAACTTCATAAAAAAAACTTTAATTCGCTCCCCCTTAGAAGGCCACATCTCTAGGGAACGATCAGTTACTATGGATGATAATCAAGACATAATGACAAAGTTTTCATTATTAACTCATTAACAAAACGTTATCTGATTTGCTCGAATCGCTGCAACAAAAAATGGCAATAATATGCAAATAAATTTGCCCTGTGCTTTTTTAAGCAATCAAGCTCAGCTTTGCCAAACACCTTCCTCTTCAATTTCTCCTTAAAATTGGGTGCAAGCAAAATAGGTTAACGAAGACTTAATAATGCCAATGCCATTGTCTAACTGATTTGCCAATGCGTCAAAACGACTCTTTTAATATTTTTTACAATGAAGGACCATCAATGGAAGGCTTAAAGCAACAGCTGGACGCAATCCAACCGCAAACGATCTATGGTCGTGTCAAAGCGGTCAGGGGGGTGATGATCGAAATTGCTGGTCCTTTAAAAAGTTTTCGTATTGGCTCTCGTTTACAAATAGAGCGGACCCATCAAAGCCCAATTAAAGTAGAAATAGTTGGTTTTGAAAAAGACGCTGCCCTTGCTATGCCCTTTGGTAACCTTGAAGGGGTTAGCATGGGGGCCAAAGCAACCCTTGATCAGCCCAATAATGGGCTTTATCCAAGTGAAACCTGGTTGGGCCGGGTGATCAATGCGCTGGGTGAACCGATTGATGGCAAGGGTCCATTAATGAATGGCAGTACATTGGTGCCAATGCGCAATAGCCCGCCGCCTGCCCATCAACGCCAACGTGTTGGTGCCCCGATGGATCTGGGTGTGAAAGCGTTAAATTGTTTCACCACTTGTTGCCAAGGCCAGCGACTTGGTATTTTTGCCGGCTCTGGTGTGGGCAAATCAGTGTTGATGGCGATGCTGGCGAAAAACGCAGCTGCCGATATTTTTGTCATTGGGCTGATCGGTGAGCGGGGCCGCGAGGTGCAAGAATTTATTGAAGACAATTTAGGCGAAGAGGGGTTAAAGCGCGCGGTAGTGATTGTAGCCACCTCAGATGAGGCGGCACTTATGCGCCGCCAAGCCGCGTACACGACGATGTGCACGGCTGAATATTTTCGCGATCAGGGCAAAAGCGTATTGTGCATGATTGACAGCATAACCCGTTTTGCTATGGCCGGGCGTGAAATTGGTTTGTCGGTTGGCGAGCCGCCGGCAACCAAGGGGTATACGCCGACGGTTTTTGCTGAATTGCCCCGTTTGTTAGAGCGCGCCGGGCCTGGCAAAAGTGATCAGGGGGCTATTACAGGGCTGTTTACTGTTTTGGTTGAGGGCGATGATCATAATGAACCGATTGCCGATGCGGTGCGCGGCATTTTGGATGGGCATATCGTTATGGAACGTGCCATTGCGGAACGCGGGCGTTATCCGGCGATAAATGTGCTAAAATCGGTCTCTCGAACCATGCCAGAATGTGTGCCAGAAGAGGTTCGCCCATATATTAACCAAGCGCGCGGGTTTATGAGCACCTTTTATGATATGGAAGAAATCATCCGTATGGGGGTCTATCGGCCTGGTTCTAACCCAGAAACGGATGCAGCCATTCATTATACGCGGTTGTTGGAACAGTTTCTGCATCAAGAAAAAGATGAGGCGACCTCTATTGAGGCCACGTATGAAAAGTTGGCACAAGTTTTGAGTGAACCATTGACAGAAAATTAATGATGAATCCGTACAATGTATTTGAAATTAACGGTTCGAATGTAGTTAAAGGGTATCGAACATGAAATCACGCGAAACACTAATCCGTTTACGTAAATTTGACGTCGATGAAAAGCGCCAAAAAGTGGCTGCTATTGAGGCCATGATCGACGACTTTAAAGCCATGGCTGATGATCTTGATCGCCAGGTTTTGTCAGAACAGCAACGCGCTGGCGTTGATGATATTAATCACTATGCGTATCCCCCTTTTGCAAAAGCTGCCATTCAACGCCGTGACAATCTGATGATTTCCATTGCTGATTTGGAAAGCCAGTTAGAGGCTGCCAATGATGAGCTGCAAGATGCGATGAAAGCGCTTAAGAATGTTGAGATTTTAGAAGAGCGTGACATGGCCCGCACACAAGTGAAACAGGCCCGTGATGAGCAAGCCAGTTTGGATGAGTTTGCCCAGAATATGTCTCGTTTGGTTATTCGTTAGAGGTTTTCCAGAGACCAATAGAGCCTTTTGTTCCCTGGGAACGATTTTCGGTTTTGAAAAAAGACTTTAAAACAGCGCCGCTCAGATCATCTGAGCGGCGCTTTGTTATGTATGAAAGGTTTCTTTCCTAGAGCATTCCTCTTTTAGATGAATTCAATGAAATGCTCTCATTTATTGTTTAAGCGTTCCATTTTTTCTGGCGCTTTAGCATGCCCACCAGCATCCGCGCTACCCAAAACCGTTCCCCACTTTTGGGCGGAACGCTCTAAGTGATCTTGACAGCAATGGAAATTCAAGGGCACTCTTGGCGCTGGGTGTGGTTGAAGGGCTAAAAGGTATGTGTTTACGGGTCAAAAGAGCAACCGTTAAGCAGGTTGGTAAGTGTGCGGTGGTGGTGTTTATGGTCATTGCTTGGCTTGGTGCGTGCAACCAGGCGCCCTCATTGCCAAAACTGGAATTTGATGTAAACCCTGACATTAAGGGTGAGCTGGTCAATTATGACTACATCACGGTTTACGGTGCTGTGACGCGGGGGCTGAAGCAATGTTGGCTGGCCGATAAAAAGTTGTTGCAAAAATCAGAACTGGTCACCCGCACCAACAATAAGCAAAACAACAAACGCGCTGATATTTTCATTCACGGCAAGGCTAAGAAGAAGAAGCAAGGCCAGCGGATTATTTCTGTGCACCTGGTGGCGAAAAGTGAAAACGCCACTGAGGTGAGTGTGGATAACCGCATTCTTGACCCCGTCAACGTTAAGCACTTTAAAAGCGACATTCGCCATTTTCTCAAAGGCGGCCATGACTGTCCGGACCATAAGACGGACGGGGTGATCGTGCCGAAATCTAAGACGCCGTTGCCTAAGAGGAAGAAGTGAGGCTTTTTGGAACGGGTCACCTTGTGGCAAAAGCTGAGGTTCGGGTGAATTAATCTGTAGTAACTCAAGACTATTCGTTGTTGTGATTATGGGATGGGGTTCTGTTTAACTTGGCTTGTAAAACACAAATGCATTTGTTTTAATCGCCTTTCAAGCAAAGGGCGGCATTCCATTGAGCATAAAATATGTATTCATAAGCGCGACTAAGACAGACCTTGAAGATCATCGCAGGGTTTTGATAGAGACACTTGAGTTGCCAGATGATGTAAAGTGCCTAAGTATGGAACGGTTTGGCCCCCAGCCAAAAAGCGCAATCCCACAATGCTTGGAAAAAATTGAAAAATCAGATTTGTTCGTTGGTCTCATCGGCCATTATCGTGGCTGGGAGCCTGATGGCGATGAGCTGCAAAGATCTATTACCGAAATGGAATATGACCATGCGATCTCGATGGGGAAACCAGTCTTTATGGTTGTGTTGCCTGAAGATCAGGTGACCTTGAAACCCTGTGATAGAGAACCTCAGGAGAAATGGGACCGGCAAATTCAATTTCGCAATAAGATTAAGGGCGAATATGTCGTTGAGGTGGAAAAGTATGAGCCCAAAGACATTGCCATCAGTGTTTCCAATTCTATTCATGAATATCAGAAGGAAGAGCTGAGGCAGCAAGTTGAGGCTTTAACTGAACAATTAAATCAATCAGCCCAAGACCAACCGCTCCCTCCAGAAGAAATTCAAAAGGAGCGGGAACATGCTCTGGAAACTGCGATTGATGAGGAGTTGCTTGATCCTCAAAAAATTCTAAACCATGAGCAGGATTTAGACCTCGAAGAGCTAATGGATAGCTTTTTGCAAAAAGCTGAGCAAAGCCGTGACCATGCGGTTCAATATTATAAATATGTTGGAGCTCTAGCGTTCCAGAACCACACACAAAAAGCATTGGAAGCTTATACTCGTGTGGTTGAGTTGGATCCAAACGATGCTGATGGTTTGAACATGCTTGGGCTTATTCAACAACGTCTTGGGGATTTGGAAGCTGCCAAGCAAAGTTTCGAGAAGATCTTGGCTTTGAGTAATCAGGTTGAGGATAAAACGATTATTGCAATGGGATTGGGCAATTTGGGTGTGATCTACCAGACACAAGGGGACTTGTCACGTGCCGAGGATTACCACCTTCGGGCTTTGTCTCTAGAGGAAGAGCTGGGCCGGAAAGAGGGCATGGCCACTCAAATGGGTAATTTGGGTGTGGTCTACCAGAGGCAGGGTGATTTGTCTCGCGCAGAGGATCACCATCTTCGCGCCTTGTCCTTAGAGGAAGAGCTCGGTGGGAAAGAGGGCATGGCCAATCATTTGGGCAATTTGGGTTTGATTTACCGGTCACAGCGTGATTTGTCGCGCGCAGAGGATCACCACTTCCGTTCCTTGTCACTGAATGAAGAGCTTGGTAGCAAAGAGGGCATAGCTACTCAATTGGGTAATTTGGGGCAGGTTTATCGGACGCAGGGTGATTTGTCGCGCGCAGAGAATCACTACCTCCGTGCCTTGTCGCTGAATGAAGAGCTTGGTCGTAAAGAGGGCATAGCCAAAAATTTGGGCAATTTGGGTTTGATTTACCGGTCACAGCGTGATTTGTCGCGCGCAGAGGATCACCACTTCCGTTCCTTGTCACTGAATGAAGAGCTTGGTAGCAAAGAGGGCATAGCTACTCAATTGGGTAGTTTGGGGCTGGTTTATGAAGACAAAGGCGATATTGCCAGTGCCTGTAAATATTGGCGACAAGCCTTGCAATTATTCAAAGAAATTGGCATGCAGCCACAAATTGAAATAGTGCAAGGATGGATTTATGAGGCCGGTTGTGTGGATCAGGATTAAGTCAAACGGCCTCTCCCCGTCATCCCGGGCTTGACCCGGGATCCACAGAGCGGCGTGATCTTTGTGTGCAGGTGAGCTTAGTACGTTAATCTATCATCAAGGCGAGGGGGTATTCTCTCCAGCAAGTTTCCGTAAAAAGGAGAGGTGGATCCCGGGTCAAGCCCGGGATGACGGGGAGAGGCCGTTGCCAGCAACTGAAAACGATAATCACGAAAGAAGGAAGTGAGCGCTAGCGAACGCCCATGGTGTTCCGCGCGAGCGGCGCCCGCCACGTTGTGGCGCCCGTCGGAGGGCTTGTTTTGCCTTTCGGCAAAACTTCGCCCGTGAGACAGAATCAGAGCTGCTCGATAATTGTGCGCTCAGCTTGGGGGATGTCGATGATCTGGCCGATGTTCTCAGGATCCAACCGGAAGGTTGAGACCATTTCGCGCTCAGAAGATTTCATCACTCCGGCTTTTTTAAACGCCAAAGCAGCGGCGCATTTTGCATAAGTGCCCAGGCCGCCCACCTTGGTGGATTTTGGGTTCATGCCGAATTTGCGGCGCATCACGCCGTTGGCATAATAGACGCCATATTTCTTTTGTGCGTATGGGGTGAAATAGTCTGTGGTGATGGAGACGTTTAAGCCATCTAAATTGTCTACCCGGTGCGGGGCGTTGAGCTGCCAGGATAAGGCTTTGCCGGGCTCGAGCACAATCGCGTCTGCCTCTTTGTCCCACGCCTCGTCATAGCCGATCTCTTCTTCTGTCTCGCGCAAGACAACGCCTTCTAATGTTTGGTCAGGCAGGTGGGTTTTGTTGTCTGCATCATAAAGCCAAAGCTTCTTGCGGCCGCGCACATGAAACAAGCATACATAAGGAATGTCTGCATGATAAAGCACGCGTGCGCCGGGGCTGGAGATCAGCATGGTGCTTTTGTGTTTGAAGGTTTGTAGGCCTGGTTGCAGTGCTTCCATTTCTGCAAAGGCTTGATGGACAAGCTCATCATATTCTGGGCAAACAACATCAAATCGGCGTAGGGCTAGCCAAATGCGGCCATCGGTTAGGGCTTGTAAAACTTTGTCGCCTGAAACATTGTTGATCTCACCAGAGCGCCATTCAGGTTCGTCGCCTTGCGCTGTCATGGTGTTGATCATGTAATATTCGCGCGGGTACCGCTCGATTAGTTGGGCCAGTTTCTCATCTGTGAACAAACCGGTCTCAGCAAAGTTATGGTTAAAGTGAGAAAGCCCAGAGCCAAAATTCTTTACGGCGTCTGCGCTCGCATCTAACATTTTACGCATTGTATGTAACCACCTAGATCAAAATTAAACTTTTAAACGGTCCCCAAACGCTTTTGTTGCCTCTTATCCTAAATGAACTATCTAGAAAAAAGCAAATGAAACGCTTTTATATGTAAAGGCATAGCAAATATATATGGAAAAAGTATTGTAGAGGGAAGTACAATAAAGCAAAAGACGACATAAGTTCTTTTTATGCTTATCAATACGTTAATAAATGGATGTTTTTTTATGGCGTCATAAGGCTTGTACTTGATTATCTAAAAAATGCCGCCCTTGGCGGTCTTCCACTTCTATAATCCATATATCTGCATCATATGAGGATTGGGTTTTTAAAAAGCTGTCGATTTCGCGCTCTTCAATCGGCTCGTCGCCAAATTCACTGGACCAGGCGCGTTCATTGCGCGCGCTGTCATCTAGCACTAGGGCGGGGCAGAAAAGTTGACCTGTGCCATTAAGGTGTGAAATTTTAATATAAATCGCGCCTGCGCTTGCCTCACCGCGGCGCACAAGGAGGGCGCTGGCGTCTTCTTGCGTGACACGGCGCAAATAGGCTGAGACCCAGATATGAGATTGAAGGCGCATAAGCTGCTTTATAGATAAATTTTATAGCCGTGCCAAGACAAGCGGTGTACCAAGCGCTTTATGGATGGCTTCGACTAGTCGGCCTGAAACACGGCCTGTTACTTGTAATTTATGGTCGCGTTCAAAGGCACGAATGCGTTTGCGGGTTAGCGGCCCGATGATGCCATCGGCTTGGCCGGTGTTATAGCCCAGTTTGGTCAGGGCTTTTTGCAAAGCTAAAACCAGTTCTTGGGAATTTTTGGCCAATTCATCTGGCTTGGATGTGCGGGCAGGTAGCGCTGTTTCGCCTTTGAGCACTCTTAGTAAAGCCTCATCCGCAATGCCGGTTTGCACAAAGCCTTTATCAAGCTCAAAAGCCATAATTGCGGCCTTTGTGGTGGGGCCGACTATGCCGTCAGGTTGTCCTGGCCAATAGCCTAGATCAATCAATCGAGACTGCACATCTTTGATAAGTGATATTTTTTTATCCTGAGGGGAGCCTGCATCCGGTTGCAGTTCTAGCACATCTTTGATTTTGGCATCTAATTGTTGTTTGCGCGGGACAGAGGCAACATAAGGGGTTTCAGTTTGCAAAGGGCGCTTTTTATTTTGCGCTCGGTCCTGCTTTTCAAGTTGCAAGACCAATTCCTGGCCTTGGCGGGCAGATTTGAAGTGGGCATATTTAGTGTCTTGCAAGAACAAAGCATTGACGCTTATGCCAGAAGCAATACCTAAAAATCCTAAAACACAAAGACGAACAAAAAGCGGTTTCATGGCAATAATGTACAAGGTTACCGAACACAGTTAATAGCTTAACCAAAAGGGATAAGCTTCAAAACCAGTATTGATGATCAAGGTAAAGATCCGGTTAACTGGTTTGCTTATGGGGCCGTTAGGGGAGGCGAAATTTTGAAAGTTAAGGGGACTATTTCTGGCAAAAAAGGGACATTTATATTTATTTTCAAACAGCTTTAGAGCGAAACGGGATTACTGACCGGTTTTCAGGTTGGCTGAGTTCTTCTTGTTCAGGCATCCCGTTTACTAAATTGGCGTTAAGGGGAAGTTCGATCCTAACAGTGGTTCCCATGCCAAGCCGACTTTCAAGTTTAAATGAACCATCATGTAATTCTGCCAGGCCTTTTACCACTGAAAGTCCAAGGCCGACGCCTTCATGCTCACGTTTATAAGAGCTATCAGCTTGGACAAATGGGTTGCACAGTTTTGGTAAATCTTCTGGAGAGATGCCGATGCCTTCATCCACTACATCTATGAACAAGCTGTTTTCATCGCAAGTTGTGCGTATGGAGATTTGTGAGTCAGTGTTACTAAATTTGATGGCATTTGATAACAGATTTAGCACCATTTGTTTTACAGCTCTGCTATCGGCATAAATTTCTCTTTGAGGTGCTTGGAAGTCTTGGGTGATTTGAACGTTATTTTCATTTGCCATTGGTTCGATCATATCGCAGCACGTGGTCAGCAAAGGTTTTAGTTCAAATAGTTCTGGGGTGATGGTGAATTTCCCAACTTCAATTTTAGACATGTCCAAGATATTATTGACAACGCTGAGTAAGTGGGTTCCGGCTTCATTGATCAGCCGCGCATAATCGGAATATTTTTGATTTTGAATTTTGCCGTAAAGCTCCATGTTCAAAACATCAGAAAAGCCAATAATGGCATTTAAAGGGGTGCGTAATTCATGGCTCATATTGGCGAGGAACCTGGTCTTTGCCACGTTGGCACTTTCAGCGCGTTCTCTGGCTTCAAGAAGGGCAATTTCTTGTGTTTTATGGGGGGTGATGTCCCTGGTTACGGAAATGATCTGTTTTTTTAATGGGGCTTGAGGGTTTGGAATGGCTTGGCAACGCATTTCTACCCAGACAAATTGGGTTTGCCCGGATTTTTCTTCAACATGTTTTAAGCGAAATTCAACATTAACCGATTGAATGGAGTTACAGCAATTGGAAAGTGCCGTCATATATATGGGGCGGTCAGAGATATGGATGTTTTGCAACATGCCTGGCCCTAAAAGGGTGTCTGCTTTACCACCAATAATGGTTTCAGCTGCTGGAGATACAAAGGTCACCATGCCGAGCTCATCATGCACTGTGATCAAATCGGTGGCGTGATCTGCCATCAAGCGATATTTGGCCTCATTCTCAATAATTGAATGGTGGGCCTCTTCATGTTTCTTTTGTACCGTTAACGCTATTGCACTGCCATAGAGCACAGCTGTTAAGATTCCAAAAAGGATCATAAGTTCAGGGGTGAGCGTTAATTCTTGTGTGTATAACCAATTATAGTGCCCCAAGATATATAGCGCTAAGAGTGCGGCCAAGCTGCCAAGAGACGAGATAATAATTATTCTTTTATTTCCCGATAAAGCTGCTTCGATTGGCACGATCACCAGCCAGGGCAATAAAAAGGAATTTAACCCCCCTGTGAAACTTGCTCCTACAACGATAAAGAGTGCCAAATTTAGTGCAGAAATAAGGTGAGCTGTTACCAGATTTCCTGTGCGGCATACATATGCAACTATGGCCAAGGGGGAGAGAAACCATAGCAAGATCATCCCATCAATATAAAAGGGAAATTGTGATCTATATAAATAAAACGGATAAAGAGCTAGGGCTAACAATCCACCTAGACTATGAGAATAGATAAAAGATTGATGCTGGCTTAAAGCAAGCTGATCTTGCTGAGTACTTGGATGAAGATAAGAGGCAAATTTAGCTATCACTTGATCTTTTATATGTACAAACTTAGTTTGGCTCACGGCACCATCAATGCGAATAAAACGCATCTCCCCATAAAGAATACTGATGAATTATGCCTATTTCTTCTTAAAGAAACATAAAGCACAGGCTTTTATCTCAATAATTCTAACTTAAAACAGTGTAAAGTTGTGTATAGATGAGTTTACAACTACGATTTTAAATATTAATGAAATGTTTATTTTTAACTTTGATTTTAAATTAAATAATAATAAAATGTATTATTAAAATATAGATCAAATTTTATAAGTATTAGATGATATTTGTAGTCAATTTGACATAAAATTAATCTATAAATGTCTTGTGAGTTTTGAATGTTTATTTTTATTTCTTTGCTAATGTCTTTTCATCAAATGAATTTAAGCATATTAGCAGGGAATAGATAATGTTTTTAATTCGTACCTTCTTTTGGGTGTCTCTTGTCATTTTGTTGTTGCCAATTGGCCAAAGCAACTCATCTAACGTTATGGGGGCAACCAAACATGCGCTCAGCGATATGGATCAGTTTTGTCAACGCAATGTTGATATTTGTAATATCGGAACGGAAGCCTGGAAAAGCATAAAATATAAGGCTGCTTATAGTTTTGATCTTGCTGCTGATTTTGCCAAACAGGTTAAACAGGCCAATGTGGCTAATTATACTCCGGTCTATAAAGCGGTGCCAAACGACTGGGAGACCAGCAGCATTAATGATGCGGCTGAAGACGCAGAAAAACCTCTTCCTATAAAACAAAACACGCTTAAAAAGAGCGACCTTGAACCAGCTTGGAGTTTTAAGGCTGACACATAAATCATGAGCTAACCCCCCCGAGGCAATCACCTGACCCCACACACATTGGTGATGCCCCCCTGGCGCGCATTGGTACAGATACCCTGCCCTTGTCTGTTCTCAGTGCGCGCCAATTTATGTCTTGGATTGCTGAAAAAATTAGGGCACACTCGATCCGGTAATGTAAAAAAGAATTTTTTAGGATCGTGTAAAATAACAAATGCAAATTGATCAAATAATTTCAGACTTTGAGTTTATTGATGAGTGGGAAGATCGATACCGGTATATTATTGATCTGGGCAATCAATTGCCGGACTACCCAGAAGAAAACAAAACACCACAAACCAAAGTTCAGGGCTGCGTTAGCCAAGTGTGGTTGACCTCTCAATTGTGTGAAGAGCCCAGCAAGGGTGATAAAACGCTTCACTTTACTGGCGATAGTGACGCTCATATCGTTAGAGGTCTTATGGCTATTGTGTTTGGTATTTTTTCCAAAAAAACGCCGCGCGAGATTTTAGACACTGATTACCAGAGTATTTTTGATACGCTTGATTTAAAAGATCACATTTCGCCCCAGCGGTCTAACGGACTGAATGCCATGGTTCAGAGAATTAAATCTGAAGCGCAAACCGTTTTACAGGCGCAATAATTTCCCTCTTTTTTTGATAATGCTCATTGTTCTGCTCTCAAGGCTTTTAGGATGGAGTGGTTAGCGATCATCGCTTCGCGCTGCTTTTTAGTTTTATAAAAATTATTGGCAAATTTTTGTGCGGTGGATAAATAGCAGAGCGGCAAAAAGGGGAGCTGGTGTCATGGATGCGTTTTTGAGTGTAATTTCAGTTGTTAACAGCAATTGGATTAGATTCGGTATTAGTGATGAATGATTGGTTTGTTTTGAACATTTTTCTAGAATAAATGGTTGTTAACCGTTTGTTTACCAAGCTTTGTCTTTCGATCTTTGGTTTGTTATACTTTCATTAATTATGATAGCTTAATTTATATGGTGATAAGCTTGTGGAATACACTTTAGGATCTATCCTTGTTTGATATCTGTAAGTTTTAGTCTTAATCGCGCCATGATTTATCGTGATTATGATGTCTTGAACACAATTTTTCTAAGTGAGACTTTATCCAAGCGAGATGTTGTTGGGCTTAGAGGTTTTGTGAAGTACAAATTTGGGGCTGTGATTGATTGCATTTGTTTAGCTAATCGCCCTGGGTTTGAGTTAATATTTGTGGGCTGGTGTCGGGTCTCATTTTAGTAAATGGTTTCGGCATAATAGAGGATAAGTGTTAGATGTTTACGCGTAATTCAGATTCAATTAATTCCAAATCATCATTAGATCAAACTTCCACTGAAGAAACTTCTGAGCCTGTTGACGCTGCGCCTAAGTCGAAGGGCGGGGCGCGTGAAACTGTGATTAGTAATGACCTTACCATTCATGGCAATGTTGCTTCTGAAGGGATTGTGCGTTTAGAGGGGACGATTATTGGTGATATGAATTGTTCATCTTTGGTTGTCGAAAATGATGGGGCCATTGCTGGTAATATTTCTGCTGATGAAGTGAAAGTGCATGGCCGGGTAGAGGGCACTGTGCATGGTAAGAATGTGATGTTGCATTCTTCTGCTTTTGTTGAAGGCGATATTTATCATCAGGGCATTGGTATTGAGATGGGCACTCAATATGATGGCCGGATTAAATGGGTTAAAGATGCAGAAGAAGGTCAGCGGCTTTCTAGCCAAAAAGGTGCTCCTATTGGTAATGACAATGCACCTCATGCGGAAGCAGCTGAATAAAATTATCGTCATTACAGTATTTTTAGTTTGTAAGGCAGTCTCTTTTGAGGCTGCCTTTTTTACGAAGTAAGGTTAATTTTCGTTTCTAGAAAACGTGCTGGTATCAATTGTTTTTTAGGTGATAGTGTCGCTGGATATTTTCAGTTTTAAATTATGTTTTCCAGTTGTATGGCTTTGTCGCTTGCAAAGAAATTTTAGGATTAATTTTTATGTTTTCTAGTCAACAAAATAAAAAAATATCAAACGATTATGCTCAAAACCTTTCCCCTCTCACGAAACAAAATCAGGCTCCTGTTGCCCAGTTGAGACGTAAAGATGCGATTATTGCTAAAGATGCGGTAATTGCAAATGTAACAAATCATAAAAATGCTGATGAAACAGTTATTGGCCATGATCTTACAATTGAAGGGCATGTAACGTCTAAAGGGACTGTTCGGTTAGAGGGAACTGTTATTGGGGATATGAAATGTGCCTCATTAATTGTTGAACAGGGGGGTACCATCAAGGGTAATATTGAAGCACATGAGGTGAAAGTGCATGGACGGGTTGAAGGTACCATGTATGGCACGAATGTGATGTTGCATTCTTCAGCTTTTGTTGAAGGTGATATTTATCATCAAGGCATTGGTATTGAGATGGGTACTCAATATGATGGCCGAATTAAATGGGTTAAAGATGCAGAAGAAGGTCAGCGGCTTTCCACTCAAGAGGGTACGCCTATTGGTAATGATAATGCTACATATGTGCAGGCAGCTGAATAAATTTTCAGTTGGTTTCTCATATAACCTCATAGTGCAATTAAATTGATATACAAATTAAAACGGGCAGTGAAACAACTGCCCGTTTTAATTTGTGAAATTGTATTTTTTTAAAGGGGCTGTTTTTATCCAGCTTGGCTGGCATTTAAGCCGGCTGCCAATTCACGATTTATGTTAATCAGTACGTTGAGTTTTTCTGGTGCTGGATAGGCTTGGACTGAAATTGTGTGTCTTAGAACAAAGGCCCCGAGTGATGCGACATTGTTTTTAATTTCAATTGGCAAGGGATTTTCTTGTCCTGAAATAGAGCCTAAAAGCACGCTCCATAAACGGCGGTTGTAATAAAGGGCTGTTAAAAATTCATTGTTTTCTTTGCTCCAATTTTCTTGCCAATTGTCGGCAATATATTGAAGTTGCGAGGCTGCTTTTAATAAAAGGGCTGCTTCCAGTTCGCGCGGTGACTGGGTGATTTTGGCATTTTGCTCATACGCATTTAAGGCTTTATGCATTTGAAACTAATTCCTCTTCATAACGGATTAACTTCTGGGCTTCTTTTAATGCCTTGTAATAATTATCTCCCAAAATTTCTTGGTTGATTGCATCAAAATAGGACGCAGTACTGGGTGCCGCAGATTGGATTTCTGATACTTGCTCAAAATAACTTGTGTGATGTTCGCGCGGGTCTTTTGACAAATACATCAATTGCAAAATGACATAGAGCTTTTTGCAAGGTGTATTGGCTTCGTTGGGGCGGATAATGTCTTTTTCTCGTAATATTGGTGTATTGCCTTCGATATAAAGCCTGGTGCGGCTTTCATCATTGGTAATGACTGCGTCGCCAATAATAATCCGTTCTTTTGGTTTTAGCTCTACTTTGAGTGCCATTTTGTGTCCCCAAGTTGCCGTTTAGGCCGTGCGAATACCCAGTATACTACGGTCAAGTTTAACAAATCCCTTATGGTACCGTTATAACTGAAAAGGTTATTATTTTTTTAACATTTGGACTTTAATTTTTTAATAAGGGGATGACGGATTAATCCAAACGTGGCTCATATTCAAGGGGGTGGGCCCCACTGCATCGCTATGCAACAGATTAATTAAAGAACCCACCATCTATCAAGTCTTGAAGGTGATGGCAAAATAAACTTTCCCGGCTCTGAATACTCCAAAACTAATCGTAACCCTTATTATCAAAATTGGGGAAAACAACTAGGTGCTTTCATAATACTACCTAAGTCAAAGATTTAGGACTTAGGTAACAATCAGTACAAAGATGGTCTGACGTCGGATTAAGATCGCATCTGCCTCGTAACAAGATTAACAATCAACCAGTTGAGGGTAAACGCATGCAAGTTTCAGCCCGGAATATAATAGACAATCAGAATGATTGGGGGGATTTTGTTAACACGAATCTTTTTTGTTTTGCCCGTTTATCAAGTGATTATAAAATTCTGGAATTCAATCAAACAGCCATAGATTTTTTAAATGAAGTTAAAACTGTTCATGGTGGGCAGAGCCCCGAAGATTTTCTCGGCAAACCTGTTACAGAGTTTTACAAGGAAGAGTTGGCTGAAAAAGTCATGAATTTATTGCAATCGGGTCAACTTCCCTTTGAGTTGCATATCTCTGCCGGTGAAACGCAAGTGGTTGCAAAAACATATTTTTACAGCAAGTCAGTGACGGGTGAGGAAACGCCCTGCCTGATGTGGCGTTCTGTGAACAAGGATGTGGAGCGGGAAAAGAAAGAGAAGGAAAAAACGGATAGTCTGGTTCAAGTGATCACATCAGTACAAGAGACTGTCGTTGAAATTGAGAAGCAAATTGAGGTTTTGAAACAAACTTTTGTCGAGGCTGGTGAAAACTTGACGCAGTTTGACAAGATCTGCTCAGAAACACGGATTTTGTCGATTAATGCTGCCATTGAAGCGGCGCGCATCAGCGATCAGGTCGATACAGGTGTGACTGTTATCTCCAACAATATGCAGGATATCTCAACAAACATTATCGACTCGGTTGCGGGTATTAGGGACTGCATAAACACCCTTCATCAGCCAAGTGGAGAAGTTATTTCCTGTTGTCAGGAACTTTCGAAAATTTGTAATTCGGTTGATATGGGTAGTTTCGACAGTGTTGAGACTGCAAGAATTAAAATTGTCGATTTACGCTAATCGACCAACTTCAATAACAAATTAATTAAGCAGATTCTGGGTTTGAAAAAATAAAACGGGGCTCTTCTGGCCCCGTTTTATATGTTTTGTGACTTTGCTTATAAAGCTTTGTGACAGTTCTAATCTGGTGATTAGAATAGTTGTAATACGTTTTGGTCTGCTTGCGAGGCCAAAGATAGTGCTGTTGAAGACAATTGCTGGCGTGTTTGCAAGGCTAGCAAGTTGGCGCCTTCTTCGTTTGTATCGGCCAATGTTAGGTTGGCGGCACCTGTTTCAAGCACATTGATAAGGTTCTTTGTGAAGTCTTGGCGGGTTTCCACCACTGACAAGTTAGAACCAAATTTAGAGGCTTGCGCCCGCAATGTATCAGTTGCTGACTTTAGATCTGATAATGCTGCGTTAATGTCGGTATCTTTTTGGAAGGTGTTCACCGCTGTGGATATACCCAGACCTGTAGCATTGAAGTTAACGCCAGTAACTGCCAAGCTCGATGTGGCATCTTCATTGAAGGTCACAGTTAGGCTGTCACCATCGAGAAGATTAATACCATTAAAGCTGGCGTCATCTGATAGTTGGTTGATTTGTGAACGTAACTCATTGAATTGAGCGGAAAAAGCTGTGCGGTCTTCATTTTCTGCTGCTGTGGCCAATGTTGTTGATAGCCCTAGGTCAGTTGCGTGTGTACCTGTACCATCGGTGATTTTCAATGTGTCACCATTGGTCGCTTCAATCTCTATATAACCATCGTTTGTTAAAGAGGCAGACACGTTGCTGATGGCGTTCAATTGAGCCAAGATGCGCTCTGAGTTACCATCATTTTCAATGGTTGTGGCTGCCACGCCGCCAACTGAGACTGTGAAATCATCGCCCAAGGCGCCAAGCCCGCCGGCAAGACCGGTTGTGCCAACTGTAAGGCCAAGAGCGGCAGCTGGAGTGTTTGTGCCTTCAGCAATGGTAATGGCTTTGCCATCAGCTGCTGTTAGTGACAAGAAGCCGTCTGATGTGACAGAGGCTGTTAAGTCTGTTACGGCGTTTAGTTTGGCTAGAAGCTCTGTTGTGCCGTCGCCATCTGCGATGGTGATGGTTACAGCTGAGGCTGAGCCAACAGCGACTGTGAACGCGTCTGCGTCAGCAATGCCGGCAACGTTGGCGCCAATGTCTGTTTCGCCTGAAATGTCTAGGTTGCCAGTGACAACGGCGTCTGAGGCTGGCGAGGCAATGCTTGCAGACCCTGTAATTCTTGCTGAGTTACCGGCTGATTGTAAGGCTTGGCGGGCAGTGGCTTCAGCGCTTTCCACCAATTTGGTGATGGCTGAAATGCCTTCATCAGCGGCTTTAATGGTTTGGACGGCATTACTGACAAAATCTTGTAAACGAGACAAGTCGTTTGCGCGGCTGTTTAAGCTTGAAGCTGTGAAAAAGGCTGTTGGATCATCCAACGCGCTGTTTACTTTTAAGCCGGTGGCTAGTTTTTCTTGCGTTTTGCCGAGCAGGTCGGCGGTGTTTTGAAGTGCGAGCAAGTTTGATCGCACCGCACTTGATAGCGTGATATCTGATGCCATTAACTTTCAACCTTATTTCTAGGTATTAAATTTATAAACGCACGCTTTTACTGATGAATAGGCAAAAACGGTAAGCTTATTCGGTTAATCGGATCTTAATATTTTTCTTATTGGGCTCAGAAAATGTCATAAAAAATAAAAAACGGGGCCCTTTTGAGCCCCGTTTGATGTTTAATTGCCTTAAAAAAGGTATTCTTTTTTTAAACGTTTCATTTTTTTGCGCTTTAGAATGCCCACCAGCATCCGCGCTATCCCAAAAATGATATCCCCTTTTGGGTGAAGCGTTTTAGAACAGACGCAATACGTTTTGGTCTGCTTGCGAGGCCAAAGATAGTGCTGTTGAAGACAATTGCTGGCGTGTTTGTAGAGCTAGCAAGTTGGCGCCTTCTTCGTTTGTGTCGGCCAATGTTAGGTTGGCAGCACCTGTTTCAAGCACGTTGATAAGGTTCTTTGTGAAGTCTTGGCGGGTTTCCACCACTGACAAGTTAGAACCAAATTTAGAGGCTTGCGCCCGCAATGTATCAGTTGCTGACTTAAGGTCTGTCAAAGCGGCGTTAATGTCGCTGTCTTTTTGGAAGGTGTTTTGTGCTGAGGAAATCCCCAGACCTGTAGAATTGAAGTTAACACCAGAGACTGCCAAGCTAGATGTGGCGTCTTCATTGAAGGTTACAGTTAGGCTGTCACCATCTAGAAGGTTAATACCGTTGTAACTTGCGTCATTTGCCAATTGGTTGATTTGTGAGCGTAACTCATTGAACTGTGTGGCAAACGCTGTGCGGTCTGTGTTTTCAGTCGCTGTGGTCAATGTTGTTGAAAGACCAAGGTCAGCAGCTTGTGTGCCTGTGCCGTCGGTGATTTTCAATGTGTCACCATTGGTCGCTTCAATTTCCAAATAACCATCGTCTGTCAAAGAAGCGGACACGTTGCTGATGGCGTTCAATTGAGCCAAGATGCGCTCTGAGTTACCATCATTTTCAATGGTTGTGGCTGTTGCACCGCCAACTGAGACTGTGAAGTCATCGCCCAAGGCGCCAACACCGCCGGCAAGACCAGTTGTGCCAACTGTAAGGCCAAGAGCGGCAGCTGGTGTGTTTGTGCCTTCAGCAATGGTAATGGCTTTACCATCAGCTGCTGTTAGAGACAAGAAGCCGTCTGATGTGACAGAGGCTGTTAAGTCTGTTACGGCGTTTAGTTTGGCTAGAAGCTCTGTTGTGCCGTCGCCATCTGCGATGGTGATGGTTGTGGCAGAGGCTGAGCCAACAGCCACTGTGAACGCGTCTGCGTCAGCAATGCCGGCAACGTTGGCGCCAATGTCTGTTTCGCCTGAAATGTCTAGGTTGCCAGTGACAACGGCGTCTGTTGATGGAGACGCGATGCTTACTGAACCTGTTACTTTTGCAGTGCTACCTGCTGATTGTAGGGCTTGGCGAGCTGTGGCTTCTGAGCTTTCCACCAATTTGGTGATGGCTGAAATGCCTTCGTCAGCTGCTTTAATGGTTTGCACAGCGTTACCAACAAAATCTTGTAAACGTGATAAGTCGTTTGCGCGGCTGTTCAAGCTTGAGGCTGTGAAAAACGCTGTTGGATCATCCAATGCGCTGTTTACTTTAAGGCCTGTTGCTAGTTTTTCTTGAGTTTTGCCGAGAAGGTCGGCTGTGTTTTGAAGTGCAAGTAGGTTTGAACGCACTGCACTTGACAGAGTAATCTCTCCTGCCATGGTACTAAATCCTTTCCTAGGAAGTTATTAAAACGCATGCTCGTTCTGAGCAATATGAGGGCAGCTTAGGGGAGAAGAGTTAAGGTGGTGTAAATTTTTATTTTTATTTTAAGCTAATTTTATGTTTGTTTTTAAGGATTTGTTAGGCTTTGGCCGTATCCTGACGGATGATTTTTGTGAGGTTTGGTTTAATAATAAAACAGGGCCCTCATTATAATAAGGGCCCTGTTTGTGTGGTTTGTTTGGGTGCTTTTTTTTAGAATAGACGCAACACGTTTTGGTCTGCTTGCGAGGCCAAAGATAGTGCTGTTGAAGACAATTGCTGGCGTGTTTGAAGAGCTAGCAAGTTGGCGCCTTCCTCGTTAGTGTCAGCCAATGTTAGGTTGGCAGCACCTGTTTCAAGCACGTTGATCAGGTTCTTTGTGAAGTCTTGGCGGGTTTCTACCACTGACAAGTTAGAACCAAATTTAGAGGCTTGTGAGCGCAAAGTATCTGTTGCAGCTTGTAGGTCTGTTAGGGCTGCATTGATGTCACCATCTGTTTGGAAGGTGTTTTGTGCAGCTGATACGCCAAGGCCAGATGCATTAAAGGTAACACCTGAGACAGATAGGCTAGATGTTGCATCTTCATTGAAGGTCACAGTTAGGTTGTCACCATCTAGAAGGTTGATGCCATTATAGCTTGCATCATTTGCCAATTGGTCAATTTGTGAACGAAGTTCGTTAAATTGAGCTGCAAAAGCTGTTCTGTCTGTGTTTTCAGCGGCTGTTGATGTGCCAACAGTAAGTCCGAGAGCTGCGGCTGGTGTGTTTGTGCTCTCAGCAATGACAAGATCTTCACCGTTGGTGGCTTCTACTTTTAAATAACCATCATCGGTAACTGAAGCGCTGACATTTGAAACAGCATTTAGTTTTGACAAAAGCTCAGTTGTGCCGTCGCCATCTGCAACCGTGATGGTAACAGCTGAGGCTGATCCAACTTGAACAGTGAATGCATCACCATCAGCGATGCCAGCAACATTGGCGCCGATGTCTGTTTCACCAGAAATATCGACGTTACCTGTTGTTGAGGCTGTGTTACCAGCTGATTGTAAGGCTTGGCGAGCTGTGGCTTCAGCGCTTTCCACCAATTTGGTGATGGCTGAGATGCCTTCATCTGCTGCTTTAATGGTTTGTACAGCGTTGCCAACAAAGTCTTGCAAGCGAGACAAGTCGTTAGCGCGGCTATTTAAGCTAGAGGCGGTAAAGAACGCTGTTGGATCATCCAGTGCGCTGTTGACTTTAAGGCCAGTGGCTAGTTTTTCTTGAGTTTTGCCGAGAAGGTTAGCAGTGTTTTGAAGTGCCAGTAGGTTTGAACGAACTGCACTTGATAGAGTGATGTCTGATGCCATGATACGAAATCCTTTCCTAGGTACTTTAGGCTTGTGTGCTCTTCCTGAGCGACCTGGAAAAGGATAGCTTTGAGCGATGAATCGCTCCTAAAATAAAATCTTAAAATTTTAACTGTCTGGGATTTTTTTTATAAGCCATTGATTGTAAATGAAATTTATTTTCATTTTTGAGGCCGTGCGATGAAATGGAAACGGCTAATGGCGGAAAATCTGGAGATTTTCCGTGATGATCTTGGTAAAGAAAGACTAAAATTGAAAGGCGATTAAATCAGCCCCACAATTGCTGCCCCAATAATGCCAAATGCCAAAATGGTTGTTGCTGTTGCTATGCCATTAGTCACTTGCATGAATAAAGCCTCCGGTTCATACGCAAACACTTTTCTTTATAAGTTTCTTTTTGGCGTTTCATTGTTTCTTATGCTTTAGATTGCCCACCAGCAACCGCACTATTTCCCAAAACCGGTGTCCACTTTTGGGTGAAACGCTCCAGAGCAATGCTTGCAGCTATGAGTCGATATTCTTCGACACATTAGATCGTCGATTAGCTCGGCTTCTTATTAGTCAAAAGTATCAATTAAATGAGCTGAGAGTACAAGTGTTTTTTTCTCTTGTGGCTATATAGCCTCTATTGTGATGAATTTGTTGTATGTGGGCGGAATGATTATTTGAGACCATCTGATAAGGGGGGAGCTTATTGTTTTTCATGCGTATTTTATAGCTGTTGAAGTCTTTGTTTTAAGTTTTTTTACCGTATCCGCCCCCCGTTGGTGTGATAATTGTGATGCTATCTCCTCTGTTCATATTTTGTGTGCAGCAGGCTTTTAGGGGCACTTGCGTGCCATTTTGGGTGGTGAGGATGTTTTGCCCCTTTTGCCCTGCTTGTCCGCCTTTGACCCCTGGAATGGCTTTTTCTCGATAGCTTGTGAGTAGGCTGAGTGTCATTGGGGTTTTAAAGGTAAGGGTGCGTGAGATGCCATCACCAGCGTTCCATTTGCCTTTACCGCCACTGCCTTTATTGAGGCAAAACTCTTTTAATATAACCGGATAACGGGTCTCAAGGATTTCTGGATCGGTGAGGCGAGAATTGGTCATATGGGTGTGGACGGCCGGGCTGCCATCAAAGCCAGGACCTGCTGGGGCACCAGAGCATAAGGTTTCGTAATATTGGTAGGTCTCATCGCCAAAGGTGAGGTTGTTCATGGTGCCTTGGGCGAGGCCTAAACAGCCAAAGGCACCATAGAGGCAATTGGTCACCACTTGGCTGGTCTCTACATTGCCCGCGACCACAGCGGCAGGGTAGGTGGGGGCCAGCAGGGAGTTTTCAGGAATGATTAGGTTGATGGGGCGCAAACAGCCGGCGTTCATGGGGATGTTGCCTTTGAGCAGAGTGCGCAGGACATATAGGACTGCTGCGCGGGTAACGGGGGCCGGGGCGTTAAAATTATCATTTGTTTGGCCGCTGGTGCCGGTGAAATCGATGGTTAGGGTTTGTGTGTCCAAATCGGGTGTGATGGTGAGGGCGATGGTTGTGCCTTGGTCGGTGCTGGTTTTGTAGTTGCCTTCAAATTGTCCGCTGAGTTTGTCTGTGGCGATGCGCTCTATCAGCTCTTTGACAGCCATCTCAGCTTGGGTTTGCACAAAGCCCATATAGGCTTGAAGAACATTTGTGCCAAAATTATTGCAAGCTGTTTGTAGTTCTTTGACGCCTTTGGCGCAGGCGGCCAGTTGGGCTTTTAGGTCGGCAATGTTTTGTTGGGGGTTTCGTGCGGGGTATTGGTGGTTTGTTAGCAATGCCTTGATGGCTTGTTCTTGGAAGACACCGTTTTTTACGATCTGGATGTTATCAAAGGTGATGCCTTCTTCATGGATGGTGGTGGCCATTGGGCTCATGGAACCGGGGGTGATGCCACCTATGTCTGCATGATGGCCGCGGGCCGCGACAAAGGCGATGAGCTTTGCCTTTTCAAACACTTGATCCTTTTCAAAAACTGGGGTGATGACGGTGATGTCTGGCAAATGGGTGCCGCCCTTATAAGGGGCGTTGATCATAAAGGCGTCGCCCTCTTGCATGCCGTTTGGATTGGCTTTGATGATGGCGCTAACCGCTTGGTCCATAGAGCCAAGATGCACTGGCATGTGCGGGGCGTTGGCAATCAGGGCGCCGGTTTGGTCAAACAGGGCGCAGGAAAAGTCGAGGCGTTCTTTAATGTTAACCGATTGGGCGGTGGCACGCAGGGCTTCTCCCATTTGTTCTGCAATGGACATGAAAAGGCTGTTAAACAGCTCTAACCGGATGGGGTCTGGTTTTGTTGTGCTGATCTCAGTGCGGTCTTGTTTGGTGTCTTTGTGGTCTAGAATGACGTGCCCGTGTAGGGTTTTGCTTGCGCTCCAGCCTTTAGGAACAAAAATGGTTTGGTTGGGCTCGATCAGCAAAGCGGGGCCGTTAAGACTATGGCCGGTTAAATTTTGTTGTTTGGTTTCATCATATAGATCGGCTTGTTGCCATTCGTTTTGGTCAAAAATTTGGATGGTTTTGGTCGCCTTGAGGGGCTTGTTGTTTTTTTCCAGTGCTGGGGTTTTCCCAAGTGTGTCTTGATTGAGCGCGACCTCTACCTCTATTTGTTCAATGGAAATGGGTGTTTGGGTTTGCAGGAAGCCGAATTGGTCTTTGTGGGCTTGCTCGAAACTTTCACGCATTTTGTCAGGCCTGTTTAAGGGGATGGGGAGTTTTGTTTCCACCCCTTGATAGGCAAGGTAGCATGTGGTGGTTGTGGCCCAGCTGCCATCGTATTTTCTCAGGTCTTGTTGGGCTTTCTTGCTCAAATCATCTGCTATCACCTTCAAGTCTTGCTCGCTTGTTTGGCTTAGCCCCAAGTTGAGCATCTTGCGTCGGCGCGCGGCTGGGTTTGCCAGCCCCATGCCGAAGGCGGAGAGTAGGCCGCTTTGGGCGTGGATGAACACTTTGGGAATGCCCAGGTTTTGGGCAATGGCGGCAGCATGTTGGCCTCCCGCACCGCCATAACATTGCAGGGTATAGGTGTTGACATCAATGCCGCGTTCAACGGAGATTTTTTTAATCGCGGCCGCCATGTTTTCATTGGCGATGCGGATATAGCCTTCGGCAATGGTGGGCGGGCTTAAGGTTGGGTCAATTTCCGCAGCGCGTTTTTCGAAGGCGGTTTCAACACTTGCTTTGTCCAGCGGTTGGTCTTGATTAGGGCCGAAAATGTGGGGGAAGGTATCAGCGTCAATGCGCCCGGTCATGAGGTTGGCATCGGTAATGGTTAAGGGGCCGTTGTTGCGATAGCACGTAGGGCCGGGATGGGCACCGGCGCTTTCAGGCCCCACGTTCATGCGCGCATTCTCATAGCCTAAAATTGAACCTCCACCGGCAGCAACAGTGTGAATGTGGAGCATAGGAGCTTGCAAACGGTTGCCGGCAATTTGGGTTTCAAAACTAATGTCATAGTTGCCGTTGTAATGGGCCACATCAGTAGATGTGCCGCCCATATCGAAACAGATGATTTTGTCAAACCCGGCTTGTTTTGCGGTTTTGGCCGCCCCAACAATGCCGCCTGCCGGTCCAGAGAGGATGGCGTCTTTGCCGTGAAATAGTTCTGGTGCACTCAAGGCTCCTGAGGAGGTCATGAAAGAGAGGTCTATTTGGGTGCGGTTAGAATCTAATTGGGTTTGCACTTGATTTGTATAATGGTGGAGGAGGGGCGTGAGGTAGGCGTCCACCATGGTGGTGTCACCGCGCGGGATGTATTTGATGAGCGGGCTGACTTTATGGCTAACCGAGATTTGAGTGTAGCCAATGTCTTTGGCGATTTGGGCTACGGCGTTTTCATGTGCCGGATATTTGTAGCTGTGCATGAAAAGAATGGCGAGGGCGCGGATGCCGTTTTGATAATAACGCTCTAAAATTTTGCGGGCTTGGCTTTCATCTAACGGGGTGATGAGGGTGCCATCTGCATCTACGCGCTCATCTATGCTTTCAGTTGCCGCGTAGAGCATGGTAGGTTTTTGGATGTTGAGCGCAAATATGTCATTGCGGGCTTGGGTTCCGATTTCTAGGCAGTCGCTCAGACCTTGGCTGGTGAGCAAAAGGGTGGGCTCTCCCTTGTGTTCCAGCAGAGCATTGGTGGCAACGGTGGTGCCCATGCGCACCGTGTTAACTGTGTTTGCAGGTATGGGATCTTGCTTGTTTAATCCTAAGCTCAGGCGAATGCCCTCAATGGCGGCGTCTTTGTAATGATCTGGATTTTGGGATAAAAGTTTGATCGCATTAATGGTGCCATTGGGGCTTTGGGCGATAATGTCGGTAAATGTGCCGCCGCGATCAATAAAGAATGACCATTTTTTATTGTGATTGGTTTGATTTGTCATTGAGTTTTAATATGATGTCTTATCTTTATTCGATATTTTGTTGTTTAGACTACTGGATCAGTTCAGAACTGGAAAGGAAAATTGATGTCGCTTTGGGGTAAACTTGCTGGCGGGGCCGCTGGGTTGATGATTGGTGGCCCTTTGGGCGGTGTGCTGGGGTTGGTGGCTGGACATTTTACCCTTGACCAGTGGCTTGAAGGGGAGCGCCCGTCTGAACAAGAGGTGGCCTTCACGGTTGGGGTGATTGCGCTGGGGGCAAAGATTGCCAAAGCTGATGGGGTTGTGGTGCGCGATGAGGTTTATGCCTTTCGTGAAGTGTTTAAGGTGCCTGAAGATGATGTGAAAAATGTTGCCCGTCTGTTTGATTTGGCCAAGCAAGAGGTGGCCGGGTTTGATGCTTATGCACGCCAGTTGGCTGAGCTGATGAAGGATGACAAGGCAACTTTGGAAGATGTGTTGGATGGGTTGTTTCATATTGCTAAGGCTGATCATGTTTTGCACCCGCAAGAGATATCTTATTTGCAAGAGGTGGCTTCTATTTTTGGGTTTACCGAGACTGAATTTGAGTCCATTCAAGCGCGCCATGTTAGAGAGGTCGGGCGAGACCCTTACCAGATTTTAGGGCTTGAGCGCGGGGTGAGTGATGATGAGTTAAAGGCGCATTATCGCCAGCTTGTGAAAGAAAACCACCCGGACCATTTGATTGGCCGCGGTGTGCCGGAGGAGTTTTTAGCCATTGCAACAGAGCGGCTAAAGGCAATAAATGAGGCTTATGACCAGGTGGCAAAGGAGCGCGGACTTTGACCAAGCTTGCCTCGCCGCGAATGCCCAATGATACATCTTTGCTCACCCCTGAATGCTGGGTGCCCTCGCCTAATTATGGACCGCGGGCTGAGGGGTGTGCCATTGATATGTTGCTGCTGCATTATACTGCAACACCGACCAATGCTTATGCGCTTGAACTTTTAACCAGCTGCGAGGCGGGGGTGTCTTCTCATTATTTGATTGATGGAGAGGGGCGGATTTTCCAGCTGGTGGCTGAGGAGCACCGGGCTTGGCATGCAGGTGATGCGTTTTGGGCCGGGCAAAGCGATATTAATTCGTGTTCCATTGGCATTGAGATCCAAAATCAAGGGGCGGCTTTGGCTAAAGTGCCCGCTTATGGGAAAGCTCAGATGGCGGCGGTCGTGGCACTTTGCAAAGATATTGTTAGGCGTCATAACATCACACCGGAGCGGGTGTTGGGCCATTCTGATGTGGCCCCGCATCGCAAGCAAGACCCTGGCGCTCATTTTGATTGGCAGCGGCTGGCAGGCGAGGGTGTCGGGCTTTGGTTTGATCAGACCGATTTGGGCGATGAACGTGAAGCTTTATTGTTGAGCGCGCGCGATGAGATAAAGGGTTTGCAGGAAAAGCTATGTGAGATTGGGTATGGGCTGGATATCACAGGTGAGTTTGATGAACGTACCCATTTGGTTATCACCGCATTTCAGCGTCATTACCGCCCCTGTTTTGTAAATGGTGTCCTTGATCGGCAGACCGCTGATTTAATTGATTTGCTTCATGCAAAGATTAAGACTTGACGACTAGAAGCTTGCTTGCCAAAACTATTTTGTCAGCTGGCTGGATGGCCGCTTGAGGGATTGTTTTGTATCAAAATGGTTGTTTTAAGAGGAAAGTCCGGGCTCCAGAGAAGCAGGATGCCGGGGAAATCCCGGCGGGGGTGAGATTTTCTCGCTCTTAGGGAAAGTGCCACAGAAAATGAACCGCCTTTTTTTAAAGGTAAGGGTGAAAAGGTGCGGTAAGAGCGCACCGCGCATCTTGCAAAAGATGTGGTCACGGTAAACCCCATCCGGAGCAAAACCAAATAGGGATGATTGGGCGCTCTCGCGTCTGGCGTGTTTCTCCGTTTATCATCCGGGTTGGTTGCTTGAGTTTGGTGGTAACATCAAAACTAGATGAATGGTCATCATAGGGGCTGTTTTTTTTATGAAAAAATGGCTTTTATACAGAACCCGGCTTATAGGCCAGCTGACTAATTTTTTGTGGTTATTGCTTTTTGCGTATAGACCTTGACATGTGAAAGCAAATCATTGGATAGGCTGAGAGTGGATATTTTTTATTAATAAGATATTTTATTATTATTTTTTAGCCAACTCAGTTGGGGAGCGGTATGAAATTAATCAGTAGCACAACATCACCCTTTGCTCGCAAAGTCAGAGTTCTTCTTATTGAAAAAGGGTTTCCAGATATTGAAGTTGAAATGCTTAATCCTTGGGAGGACCCTGAAGAACTGGTGGCCGTTAACCCGTTTAGCCGGGTGCCGGCTTTGGTGTTAAAAAATGGGGTGGTGTTTTACGATAGCCAATTGATTGTTGAGTATATTGAAAACACAATGCAGGGGCCTAAATTTATTCCAGAATCGGGGGCTGCTCGTTGGATGGTTTTGCAAGGGCAAGCTTTGGGGGATAATTTGATTGAGGTTGGCATTCGCCCTTTGTTAGAGCGCCGCAGGCCAGAAGAGCTGCAAATCAAAGAAAAAATTATTCGTGATGAGATTGTTTTGGCACGCGGCATTGGTGCGGCTGCGAAGCTTGTGAAAGTGTTGGAGCCTCCGCTGAACATTGGCCATATTGCGATTGCCTGTGCTTTAGGGTTTATTGATTTTCGTTTTCCGCATTTAAAATGGCGCGATCATCATCCGCAATTGTCTGCGTGGTATCAAGATATGCGGCTTCGTCCGTCGATGCAGGCAACAGTCCCCTTTGAGCCGGAGCAAAAGGCTTAAAAGAGTTTTCTTATAATTGCTTGGGGCTGATAATCTTTTATTGTCCTAAAAAGAATAGTTCAGAGTGAGTGTGCCCACCTGACCCATGGGGGCACAAAACTCGCCTTCGCCTTGCAGCGTTGAGAGGTCTCCGGTGCCCGATCCTGGTTTTATCTGGTAGGTGCCTTTGGCTTGTTTGCCATCAAAATGGCCATTTTGTTCAATGGCAAAGCTGCCCGCACGCCCCCCAATGCTCCCATTGATTTGTTGTAATCCTATGAAAGATGCCGTGCCATCGGCCTTGTGTTTCATGAGATAAATCACTGAACCGACACCTGTTATGTCACCAGTATAGTTCTTAGAAACAAGGGCTTGGGTGATTTTTAAATCTTCAGTTGAGCCTTCATATGGCTTTTCTTCCCATGATGTGACTGTGAAATTTGATGCCGCGTTTTGGCTCATTGACGCGTCTCCCTGTTTGCCCCGGAGTGGGTTGTGCCATTGCCAGGCTTGGCTGTCAATTGATCTGCCTGTTCCTGGTTATCTCTTTGTGTTTTTCACCTTGAATAATTTGTTTGCAGATCATGTGTTTAATGATTGTTTGGGCTGTGGAAAACCATATTAACTCCTAAATTTTCCGTTAATTTCCATTGACTCCCATAAAATCCCATAGTATCCCATATATACCCGTTCGGATGATGTGGGGTTGGGGGATTGGTTTGGCGCAATTTGCGAGGCCACAAAAATTGCAGCCACCGCCCCCATTTTTTTGCCCCCGGTTGGATTGGGGATTGCCAGGATGTTTTGCAGTGAATGGAGACATAGGCTGGTTTGGTGAGGTTTTGATTGTATGGAAGAGTTTGTTTCCAACTTCACAAATAAGATTGATGCGAAGGGACGCGTGAGCGTTCCGGCGAGTTTTCGTGCCGTTTTAACCGTTGAACAATCAGATGAGATTTTTTGCCATCCGGCACTTGATGGGCCGGCGTTGGATGCTGGTGGGCCGCGTTTGGTCAAACATATTCGTGGACTTTTGGAAGAATTGGCGCCTTATTCAGATGAAAAAGATCAATTGGCGACAGCTTTGTTTGGTGAAAGCGAATATTTGAAGATTGATAGTGATGGGCGCATTGTTTTGCCCCAGCGGTTAAGGGATGTTGTTGGGCTGACAAATGCGGTAACCTTTGTAGGGCTTGGTGATAAATTTCAAATTTGGGAGCCAGCGCAATTTGAAAAGGCCCGGCAAGAGGCGCGCAGCAAAGTGCGAGATTTGCGGGCTTTGCTTGGCCGGGCTAAGGGCCGGGCGGGCGATTAAATTAGTTTTGTTTTGAGTGAAGGGTCAAGAATGATGGCGGTTAGCAAGGCAGATGAGCGTAATGGCTTTGCAGGCGGTACCAACCGCCACATTCCTGTCCTGTTTGATGCGATGTTAGAGCATCTTTCCCCCCAAGATGATGAGATTTTTGTTGATGGCACGTTTGGTGCCGGGGGGTATTCACGCGGGATTTTAGAACAGGCCAATTGCAAAGTCATTGGGATTGATCAGGACCCGAATGCGGTCAGAGACGCGCGCCCTTTATTGCGCGAATTTGGGCCCCGTCTTGACTTGGTTGAGGGGGCTTATTCTGAAATGGACCAGCATTTGTCCCGTTTAGGTGTTGAACAGGTTGACGGGGTGGTGCTGGATATTGGGGTTTCCTCGATGCAGCTTGATCAGGCTGAGCGGGGGTTTTCGTTTCGACTCAATGGGCCTTTGGATATGCGGATGTCGCAAGCTGGGCCGACGGCGGCTGACTTGGTCAACGGCTTAGCAGAGGAAGAAATTGCCACCATTTTGTGGCGGTTTGGGCAAGAGCGCAAATCACGCCAGATTGCCAGAGCGATTGTTGATCGGCGTGCAAGAGAGGCGTTTTGTGAAACATCTGATTTGGCCCAGTTGATTGAAAAAGTTGTCCCTAAAAAGCCTAAAGATAAAATTCACTCTGCGACCCGGTCTTTTCAAGCTTTGCGGATTTATTTGAATGACGAATTGGGGGAATTGTTGCGCGGATTAAACGGTGCGACAAAGCTTTTAAAGCCTGGTGGTCGGTTGGTGGTTGTTTCATTTCATTCCTTGGAAGATAAGATTGTTAAGGCTTTTTTGCGCGTTTCCAGTGGTCGTGTGCCAAATCGTTCCAGGCATTTACCAGATCTTAATGAAGAGATCGCGCCTTCTTTCCAAATCATTAACCAGAAGGGTGTTAAAGCTAGGGATGAAGAAGTGCGGGTGAATCCGCGTGCTCGTTCTGCCGTGTTAAGGGCAGGGATCCGAACTGAAAATGCGTCTCAAGTGTATGATGAGGGCCAGCTTGGGTTAGAGCCGCTTCAATTGTAATTGTGTAGCGTACATTGCACGTTTGTATAGTGTGATGATTGAGTAGATAAAGTTATGTTGCGTTTTTTGACAGGCTTAGTGTTTGTGGCGACCCTTTGTGTTGCCGGTGTCCTTTATAAAATCAAATATGATGCACGAAGTTTGCAGCGTGAAGTGGTTTCTTTGCGCAAGCAAATTGCTGTTGAGCGCCAACAATTGGCGGTGTTAAAGGCTGAATGGAGCATTTTAACCCATCCGCGCCGCATTGACCAATTTGCCCGCGAACTTGGTTTGGCCCCCCTTTCCCCAGAACAAATTCTATCTTTTCGTGATCTTGATGCTTTGCCATTTCGCCAGGGTCAGTCTTTGGCTTCTCTTGGTGAGGCGCAAGACAATGGCTTTGTGGCCAAAGACGACATAGCTAAAGCTCTGGATCGTTTTTCTGAAACATATGAAAAAGGAAAGGGCAACCAGTGAGTAAAGTTCGTGCAGATTTATCAGTAAAGCATCGCCCACAAGGGGGGCAATTTTTATTGCGCCAGGGGATGGTGCTGGCCTGTTTGTTTGGGGCCTTTTCCTTAATCGGGGGTAATTTGATTTCATTGGCGGTGTTTAAGCCAAGCAAAGCTGCTTTGCATCGGGCTGCCCCACTTGGTGTGCAAAAGGCGCGACCTGATATTGTTGATGCGAACGGTCAATTGTTGGCAACTGATATTGAAGCGCCATCGCTTTATGCCAATCCGTCAGGTTTGATGGACCCGGTTTTGGTGGTTAAAAAGCTTAAAAAAGCTTTGCCGCATTTGGATGAGATGGATTTGCTGCGCCAGATGACCCATGAGAAGCGCCAGTTTGTGTTTATTCAACGCGGCATGCACCCGGCCAAAGCCCAACAGGTGTTTGATATGGGGTTGCCGGGGGTTGATGTGACCAAAGAGGTGAGACGGGTTTATCCCAAAGGGGCGCTTGGTGGCTATGTTTTGGGCCATGTTGACATTGATAATGTGGGCCGGGCGGGCATTGAAAAATATATTGATGGTCTGATGCAAAAAGGGGCAATTGCTGGTCAGGATAATGACCTGTCCCCCGTTGTGTTGTCTTTAAACGTGGCGGCCAATCATATTTTGCAAGAAGAGCTTTTAAGGGCTGTAGAGCTTTATAAGGCTAAAAATGCTGCTGGCGTGGTGATGAATGTGCATACGGGAGAAGTGGTGGCGCTGTCCTCGCTACCCGTGATGGATCCACAAAAGCCCTCTTTGTTGCTAGATCGGGAGCGGTTTGATCGCATTGCAGGCGGCGTGTTTGAGCTTGGTTCGGTTTTCAAGGTTGTTACCACAGCTATGGTGCTTGATAAACAGATCGCCTCTATGGATACGAAAGTAGATGTGACCGGGCCTTTAAAAATCGGCAAGCATAAGATTAATGATTATCATGCTGTTAAGGGTGAGCTTTCCGTGCGCGATATTTTTGTGCGTTCTTCTAATATAGGTACGGCAAAGCTGGCTCTTAAAGTCGGGCCGAAGCAGCACAAATCTTTTTTGTCTTCGTTGCATTTGCTTGATCCGATCAAAACGGAGCTTGGGCCCTTGCGCCGTCCTGAAAGTCCGAAGCGTTGGGGGCAGGTGCATTCAGCCACGGTTTCTTATGGGCATGGTATTGCGGTGAGCCCGTTGCAGTTTGTTAGCGCGGTGAGTGCGTTGGTGAATGGCGGGATTTATGTGCCGCCGACATTTTTAAAACGCTCTGAGCGAGAGGCCAAGCAAATGGGAGAGCGGGTTGTTTCTGTGAAAACAAGCGAAATGATCCGCAAACTTTTGCGTGCTAATGTGACTGATGCTCATGGCACGGCCAAGCGGGCTGAAGTGGCGCCTTATCAGGTGGGCGGCAAAACTGGGACTGCTAACAAGATCGTAAAGGGCCAGTATTCTAAGGATAAAGTGCGCACCAGTTTTGTGAGCGTTTTTCCTTATGATAAGCCTGAATATGCGGTGTTTGTGATGCTTGATGAACCCCAAGCTACCAAGGCCTCTCATGGGCTGACAGTGGCGGGGATGAACGCAGTGCCGACGACGCAGCGGCTAATTTCACGTCTTGCGCCGCTTTTAAAGGTAAAACCCTTCTTTCCTGTGCCTTATCGTTTGACGGCTAAGCATTAAGTTTTTAAAAGTCTTAATCAAACGAAAACGCCTGGACTGTGCCTTAACTTCCATGGTTAGATTTTTGCATTTTCAAAAACTTTGTCAAGGGCGCTACGCGCGAGTTTTACCCTTGACAAAGCTTTTGAAAATGCAAACCTCTCATCATGGAAGTTAAGGCACGCAGTAAGTCTTGATGAGGGGGCGACTAATACTTTATGAAATTGTCTGATTTGATTGATGAGACTTGTGAGCCTGATGTGGAGATTGCGGGGCTGACGGCTGATAGCCGGTGTGTGCAAGATGGGGTGTTGTTTGCTGGCTTGCCTGGTGTTACGGTTGATGGGGCGCGGTTTATTGATCAAGCGGTTGCAAGTGGGGCTGCTGCGATTTTAACCCATGACAAATTTGAAGGCCAAGTGCCAGCCTCTGTTCCCCTTCTGAAACAAAAAGACCCGCGCCTTGGCTTGGCGCAAATGGCGGTACGTTTTTATGCGCCCCAGCCAGCGCACGCAATCGCTGTGACCGGGACCAATGGAAAAACCTCAGTGGCCAGTTTTGTGCGTCAGATTTGGGACGGGCTTGGCATTGATGGGGCTAGCCTTGGCACTGTGGGGGTTTCGTCTCGTTTGGGAGAGGTCAAGTTAGAGCATACCACGCCTGATCCGGTCAGGTTGCATGAATTGCTTCAAGGGCTGGCCCAGGGCGGGGTTGATCATGTGGTTCTGGAAGCTTCAAGCCACGGGCTTGCGCAAAGACGACTTGATGGCATGCGGTTTGAAGTGGCCGCTTTTACCAATATCACCCGCGATCATTTGGACTATCACCCCACCTTTGAAGATTATTTTCAAGCAAAGCAAAGATTGTTTTCCGACCTGTTGATGCCAGGTGGCATTGGAGTTGTTGATGCAGATGCGCCAGGTGCGGCTGAAGTTGTGGCCTTATGTGAACGCCATGGTAAGAATGTGATGACCGTTGGACAAATGGGGCGCTATTTGCACGTTAAGTCAATTGCGCGAGACGGGTTTAATCAGGTGATACAACTTGTTCACCATCGCGGGCGCAGTGAAATTCACTTACCTCTTGTTGGTGATTTTCAGGCCAGCAATGCTTTGGTGGCAAGCGCTATGGTGGCCGCCGGCGGGGTGCCGTTACTTGATGTGCTTGAACAACTAAAGACCTTAAAAGGGGCCAAGGGGCGGCTGGAAATGGTGGGGACCAAGCAAGGCGCGCCGGTGTTTGTTGATTATGCCCATACGCCCGATGCGCTCAAAACCGCGATAGAAGCTCTGTTGCCTTATAAAAACAAGCGCTTGATTGTGGTGTTTGGGTGCGGCGGGGACCGTGACCAGGGCAAGCGGTCACAAATGGGCGCGGTGGCGCAAAACTTGGCTGATCATGTGATTGTGACCGATGATAACCCGCGCTCTGAAGCGCCAGAACTAATCCGGGCGCAAATTTTAAAAGCAGCGCCTGGCGCTGTTGAGATTGGGGATCGGTTAGAGGCGATTAAAGCTGGTGCCCATGAGCTTGGTGAGGGGGATGTTTTGCTCATTGCAGGCAAAGGGCATGAGACCGGCCAAATTGTCGGGGATGACGTTTTGCCTTTTTCTGATCATGAGGCTGTTGCGGAGGCGCTTGGTTAGCTATGGGTGCTTTATGGACAGTTGCTGAGATTGTTAAGGCGGTGAAGGGGCACTGCCCTCTTGAGCCTGAGGCGCAAAAGGCTTGTCATATCGGGTCAATCTCTATTGATAGCCGGACATTAGAGCAAGGTGCGCTTTATGTGGCCATTCAAGGGGTGATCCAGGATGGGCACAAGTTTGTTGGGCCGGCGTTTCAAGCGGGCGCTGGGGCAGCTTTGGTGCGAGAGGGGTTTCAGGTAGAGGCGGATGAGAGCCAAGGTGTGCTTATTCATGTGCCGGATACGTTGGCAGCGTTAGAAGCGTTGGGCCGGGCAGCGCGTGTGCGTACAGGGGCTAAAATTATTGCTGTGACGGGCAGTGCTGGGAAAACGGGCACGAAGGAAGCTTTGCATTCTATGCTTGAGTGTAATGGGCCAACCCATGCTTCGGTGAAGTCGTTTAACAATCATTGGGGTGTGCCTTTGTCTTTGGCGCGCATGCCGCAAGATAGTGGGTTTGGTGTGTTTGAAGTGGGCATGAACCATGCTGGCGAGATTGAGCCTCTTAGCAAAATGATTGCTCCTGATGTGGCGCTTATTACAACGGTGGCCCCGGTGCATATTGGGCATTTTGCTAATGAAGAAGAAATTGCGGATGCAAAGGCAGAGATTTTTGCCGGTGTGAAACCTGGCGGCGGTGTGATTTTGCCAGCAGATAACCGGCATTATGAAAGATTGGTTGCTAGCGCTCACGGGGCTGGTATTAAGCGAATTATTGGTTTTGGTCGGGCTGAGGGTGCGCAAGCGCGTTTGCTTGAGGGCCAGTTTGACCGTGAGGGAAGTGTTGTCCGTGCTGATATTTTAGGCCAGCAGGTGACATTTAAAATTGCAATGCCAGGGGAACATATTGCGCTTAATTTTGTTGGCGCGTTGGCTGGTGTGTCTTTGCTGGGGGGCGATGTTCAACGGGCAGCTGAGGTACTTGAACGTCTTGCGCCGCCAGAAGGGCGCGGCGGGCGGTATGAACTTTCCCTTCCCAATGGGTCTTTTTTGCTGATTGATGAAAGTTATAATGCCAACCCTGCCTCCATGGAGGTGGCGTTAAAAAACTTAAGCATGATGCGCGGGCAAGCTTATTCTCGCCGTATTGCGGTTTTAGGAGATATGCTTGAATTGGGAGCGCGTTCAAAGGCTTATCATCAAGACATTGCTGCCCAAGTTGCAAACCTTGAGGTTGATCTGGTTTTTGCCGCTGGTGAGATGATGAGGGATATGTTTGAACAATTGCCGTTAGAAAAACAAGGGGGCTATGGGGCCACATCTATAGACCTTTGTTCATTAGTGGAAAAAAAGTTGCAACCGGGCGATGTGGTTATGGTAAAAGGCTCACTTGGCAGTCAGATGGGGCATATTGTGCAACGTTTGAAAGATAATTATAAGGCTTAGAACGTTCCGCCCAAAAGTGGGCACCGGTTTTGGGAGCTAAGGAACGTTTCAATAAAGAATTAGAGCGTTTCCTTGAATTTTTCTAAAAAGAAATGCTCTTAATCAAGGTTTATTGGGGGAAGTTATCAATGTTGTATGAATTGGTTGCGTTTTCGGATCAGTTCGGGGCTTTGAATGTGTTTCGTTACATCACATTTAGAACTGGCGGGGCGATCGTGACGGCTTTGTTCTTTGTGTTTATGTTCGGCCCGCGTTTGATCAAGAATTTGCGGGTGCGCCAAGGCAAAGGCCAGCCAATTCGTGAAGATGGGCCTGAGCGGCATATCATTGAAAAACAAGGCACCCCTACGATGGGCGGGTTGATGATTTTGGCCGCTGTGTTTGTGGCCACCATTTTGTGGGGCAATTTGCGCAACCCATATGTTTGGACCGTGCTTTTCGTGACCCTGACGTATGGCATGATTGGCTTTTATGATGATTATTTGAAAGTTGTAAAACGCACCACCGCAGGCTTTTCCAGCAAAATTAGATTGAGCCTTGAGATCCTAATCGCTGCGATAGCGTGTGCTGTCATTATGTCTATTGGCAAAGAGCCGTTTTCTTCCTCTCTAGCTGTGCCGTTTTTTAAAGACACTCTCATTGCGCTGGGGCCGGTGTTGTTTATTTGCTTTGGCGCTTTGGTTATCTCTGGGGCGGGCAATGCGGTGAATTTAACTGATGGGCTTGATGGCTTGGCCATTGTGCCGGTGATGATTGCTGCTGCCACTTTTGGGTTGATTGCTTATTTGGTGGGCCATGTGAAATTTGCTGATTATTTGCAAATTCATTATGTGGCTGGCACGGGTGAGTTGCTTATTTTGTGCGGCGCCTTGGTTGGGGCCGGGCTAGGCTTTTTATGGTTTAACGCACCCCCTGCAATGATTTTTATGGGTGATACGGGATCTTTGGCTTTAGGCGGGGCGCTGGGCGCGATCGCTGTCGCCGTCAAGCATGAGCTGGTGTTGGCGATTGTTGGCGGGTTGTTTGTTTTGGAGGCCGTGTCCGTGATTGTGCAGGTGGCTTCGTTTAAGCTCACGGGCAAGAGGGTGTTTAAAATGGCACCTTTGCATCACCATTATGAGCAAAAGGGCTGGGCTGAGCCGACCATTGTGGTGCGGTTTTGGATTATTGCGGTGGTGTTGGCGTTAATCGGGCTGAGTACGTTGAAGTTGCGTTAGGTTTTGAGCGCACGGCCCCTTAATTTCCATGATAAGAGTTTCGCATTTTAGATCTGCATGTCAAGGGGCTCTCTTAGTGGCGCTTTAGATTGCCCACCAGCAACCGCGCTAAGCGTAACCGCCCTTGACATGCAGATCTAAAATGCAAAAATCTCACCATGGAAATTAAGGGGAAAGCTCGGGCTCTGCTGGGTCTTTTTAGGGATGATTGGTAAGCTTTATGATTGGGGTGTCTACATTTTCTGGCAAGCGGGTGGCTTTGTTTGGGCTGGGGATTTCTGGTCTGAGTGCGGCGCGGGCGCTTAAGGCTGGCGGGGCTGATCTTGTTGTTTGGGATGAGCTGGCCGAGCGTTGCCAGGCAGCTCAAACCGATGGTTATAATGTTGTTGACCTGGCCAGCGCCGATTGGTCTGAGTTTGAAGCGTTGATCTTGTCACCCGGTGTGCCCTTAACCCATCCAGAACCGCATTGGACAGTTGTTAAGGCGCATGAAGCTTGCGTATCAGTGATTGGCGATACGGAACTGTTTTTCAAAGAATTTTTAGCCCGTGGGGGCAATGACAAAGTGATTGCCATCACCGGGACGAATGGCAAATCCACCACCACGGCTTTGACGACCCATTTGTTAAAAGAAGCCAGTGAACGCGCTGTGATGGGCGGCAACATTGGCGTTGGGGTGTTGGAGTTGCCTGATTTTGGCAACGGGACCACTTATGTTTTGGAACTATCATCTTACCAGATTGATTTAACGCCTTCTCTTTGCCCGACGGCAGCTGCGCTTTTAAACATCACACCTGATCACCTGGATCGGCATGGCAGTGTGGCGCATTATGCAGAGGTTAAAGCGCGTGTGTTTGACCAGCTTGATGAAACGGGCCGGGCTGTTGTGTCTATTGATGACGCTTATTGTAAAGCCATTGCCGCTGAGCTGGAGACGGACGCTGAGGTGTGTTTGGTTGGCTCTGAGGGGGATTTGCCGCAAGGGGCGCGCCTCACAAGGTCAGGGTTTGTGTTATTTGAAGATGGGGTGCAAACCAAAGAAGTTGATTTGTCTGGTGCGCGGGCTTTGCCGGGTAAACACAATTCCCAAAATGCGGCCTTTGCGTATTTACTGGCCAGCAAAGTGTGTGAGAATGATGAGACGATAGTCCAAGGGTTTCAAACCTTTCCCGGGCTTGAGCATCGCTGCCAAGAGGTTGGGCGGTTTGAGAAAGATGGGCAGACCATATTGTTTGTCAATGATTCAAAAGCCACCAACGCTGAGGCAAGTGCTACGGCTTTGTCTAGTTTTGAAAACATTTATTGGATTGCTGGGGGGCGGGCCAAAGATGGGGGCATTGAGAGTTTAGGGGCTGAACTTGATCAGGTGGCTCACGCCTTTTTTATTGGTGAGGCTCAGGAAGATTTTGGCCAGACTTTAAAGGCTAAAGGCATTGAGTTTGAACTTTGCGGAGATTTAAAGACTGCCACTCAGCGCGCGTTTGAAACAGCCAAGGAAGCGGCAAGTGAGCAGCAGGTTGTTTTGCTTTCTCCGGCAGCGGCTAGTTTTGATCAATATGCAAATTTTGAAGTGCGCGGCAAAGCGTTTTATGAGGCTATCAATGCGCTTGGGACCGGTATTTTGTATGATGGGTTTTAAATAAGTGAATTCAAGGAGAAGCTGAATGGTGCTGTCTCGTTCAGAGCGTAGCCATTTAACAGAGTGGTGGTTTACGGTTGACCGCGGCGTGCTGGGGCTCTCCTGCTTGTTGTTGGTCATCGGCATTGTGATGCTGCTTTCTGCCAGCCCGCCGGTGGCTTTGCGCCATGATTTGCCCGCTTTTTATTTTGTAAAACGACAAATTGGCTTTGCCGTGCTTGGCTGCGCGGTGCTCATTGGGATCTCAATGCTGAATGAAAAGAGCATACGGCGGCTGAGTTTGCTTGTGTTCTTTGGGACCCTGGTTGGTTTGGTCGGGGTATTGTTGTTTGGGCCAGAATTAAATGGCGCACAGCGCTGGTTGCGTTGGTTTGGATTGTCTGTGCAACCGTCTGAAATTATGAAGCCGGTGTTTATTGTTTTGACCGCTTGGGCATTTTCTGAAGGGCAAAAGCGGGCAGATGTGCCGGCTCATTCACTGGCCATTGGGTTTTATGTGCTGTGCGCTTTGTTATTGATTTTACAGCCAGATTTTGGCCAAACCTTATTGCTGACAGCCACTTGGGTGGGCATGTTTTTTCTTGGTGGTCTGGCTTGGGGGTGGGTGCTGTTTTTCTTTGTTGCTGGCATTGCCTCTTTGTTTTTAGCCTATCAGTTTTTGCCTCACGTGGCGGTGCGCATTAATCATTTTCTGGATCCATTGGGCGAAAATTATCAGATTTCGCGGGCTTTAGAGGCCTTTCGACAAGCCGGGTGGTTTGGGCGCGGGCCCGGTGAGGGCAGCTTGGCCGAACAATATTTGCCGGACGCTCATAATGATTTTATTTTTGCGGCCATTGCGGATGAGTTTGGTGTGCTTTCCTGTTTGTTATTGCTGCTGATTTATGCCGGCATTGTGTTTTTGTGTTTGGTACGGGTGCGCTCGTTTGCAGATGGGTTTGTGCGTTTGGCGGTCTCGGGCTTGATGTTGTTGTTTGCTTTGCAAACGTGCATTCATATGAGTGTGAATTTGGGGCTTATTCCTGCCAAAGGCATGACCTTGCCGCTTATTTCTTATGGGGGCACATCTTTGGTTGGGTCCTGTTTGTTGCTAGGGATAACCTTAGCTTTGACACGGAGACGGCCTATGAGTGAATTGGTCTAGATTGTGCCTTAACTTCCATGATAAGACTTTCGCATTTTAAGACAGCCCGTCAAGGATCTAGATGAACGCTATGCGCCCTTGACTGGCTGTCTTAAAATGCAAAAATCTCACCATGGAATTTAAGGCATAACTCAGGCGTTTGGGTATGATATGACGAAAAAGATTTTATTAGCCGCTGGTGGTACCGGGGGGCATTTGTTTCCAGCTTTTGCTTTGACTGAAGCGTTAAAGCGGGCAGGGTGCCACGTGCATATTGTGACTGACGAGCGGGTGGATCAATTTTGTTCTCAAACGGTGGCTGATGAAATGCATGTGGTGCCCTCTGCCACGTTGAAGGGGAAAAACCCGATTGCTTTGCTGAAAACCGCTTTCACTTTGGGGCGCGGGGTGATAGCAGCGCGCAAATTGTTAAAGACATTACAGCCTGATTTTGTACTGGGGTTTGGTGGATACCCGACATTTCCTCCCTTAATTGCGGCCAAGCAATTGGGGATTGCTTGTGGTTTGCATGATCAAAATGCGGTTATGGGACGGGCCAATCGGATGTTGGCAGGCCGGGTGGATGTGATCGCGACCTCTTTTGGCAAGGTTAAGTATTTGCCAGAACATTATAGCGATAAAGTTACCATGACGGGCAATCCGGTGCGCGATAAGGTTTTGGCGGTGCAAGATGTACCTTATCCAGATTTTCATGATGAATTTCGGGTGTTGATTTTTGGTGGCTCGCAAGGGGCGCGGTTTTTTTCTGACTTTTTTCCCGAAACTTTAAGTCAAATGCCCTTAGAGCACCGCGAGACGCTATCTATTGTTCAGCAATGTCGCCAAGAAGATTTGGATAGGGTGCGCCAGATTTATGAAAAAGCGGGGATTACGGCGCAATGTGAGGCGTTTTTTGATGATTTACCAGCTAAAATGGCTGACTCGCACCTGATTATTTGTCGCTCAGGTGCCTCAAGCGTGGCTGAAATTGCAGTTTGTGGCCGTCCTGCCATAATGGTGCCGCTTCCGCACGCTTTGGATAATGATCAATTGTTAAATGCGAAATCTCTGGCTGATGCCGGGGCGGGATGGATTATAAACCAAGAAAAGTTAGAAAAACGCAGCTTTCTTGATCAAATGGAGCAGTTGTTTGCACAGCCTGAGGACTTGCAAAGGGCCGCGAATGCTGCCAAATCCTTAGGGCAGCCAGAAGCTGTGGAGCGGTTGGCTGATTTGGTGCTCAAGCATGCTTAAAAAGGTGGGCCGTTGTGACATTTGGTGCTGTTGTGATTGGGCTTGGTAGGGAGAGACGATAAAACTATGCAATTGCCGAAACAGATTGGACCAATTCATTTTGTTGGGATGGGAGGCATTGGTATGAGTGCCATTGCCCAGGTGTGTCTTGCTATGGGCTATCAGGTACAAGGTAGTGACATGGCGGCAAATGCCAATGTGGAACGGCTTGTGAATTTGGGGGCCAAAGCTTTTGTTGGGCACAGCGCTGAGAATGTTGAGGGGGCCGGTGTGATTGTGGTCTCTTCGGCTATTGTGCATGACAATCCTGAATTGGTGGCTGCACGGGCCGCTGGTATTCCGATAGTGCTGCGTGCTGAGATGTTGGCTGAGTTGATGCGCTTGAAAGCTTCCATTGCCATTGCAGGTACACATGGCAAAACCACCACGACATCTTTGTTGGCCAGTGTTCTCCATGCAGGCGGTGTTGATCCGACCGTGATTAACGGCGGGATTATTGAGGCCTTTGGTTCTAATGCGCGCGTGGGCCAAGGGGATTGGTTGGTGGCTGAGGCCGATGAATCGGACGGTAGTTTTTTAAAATTGCCCAGTCAGATCGGGGTGATTACCAATATTGATCCTGAACATATGGAGCATTATGGCGATTTTGACGGGGTCAAGCGCGCCTTTGCTCAATTTATTTATCAAATCCCGTTTTATGGTTTTGCTTTGGCAGGTACTGACCATCCCGTGGTTCAAGAGCTTGTTGAAACAGTGCGCTCAACACAAGGCTTGTCTTGCAAAAGATTGCTCACTTACGGGCAAGATGAAGGGTGCGATGTGCGGTTGGTCAATTGTCAGCCAGGGGCCGGGCAGGTGACATTTGATGTGCGCTTTTCAGATGCTATGCGCGGCGGTGCGCAAGAGGTCAAAGGCTTTCAACTGCCCATGCCAGGGCTTTATAACGCTTTGAATGGCCTGGCAGCTGTGGCGGTTGCTCATGAAATAGGCGTTGACATGGAAGCCATTAAACAAGGGTTGGCCCAATTTGGCGGGGTGAAACGGCGCTTTACGCTTGTTGGTTCCTTGGGGGATGTGGCGTTTTATGATGATTATGCTCATCACCCGGTGGAGATTGCCTCTGTTCTTGAAGCGGCCAAGAAAAGTGCGAAGGGTAAAGTGATTGGGATCATGCAGCCGCATCGTTATTCACGGTTGCAGTGCCATTTTGAGGATTTTAAAACCTGTTTTGAGCCGGCTGACATTGTGATTATGGCGCCGGTTTTTGCAGCGGGTGAAGAGCCGTTGGAAGGGTTTGATCATTTCACGTTAGGGGCTGGCATTGTCGCTCTTGGCAAAGAGCTGCATTATATTGAGGGTGAGAGTGATTTGGTGCCGCTCATTCGCAAATTGGCAGGGCCAGGTGATTTGGTGATCGGTTTGGGCGCTGGCAGTATTTCTCAATGGATGAACCAATTGCCTGGGGCTTTGAGGCAAGTTGCGGCGTGATGTTTTTCATTTGATTGCGTTGTTTTGAAGGCTCTGTTGTCAGTGTTTTGTTTTCTTAAAATGATTGGTCTTAAACGTTTTTCTTCTTTGAAGGTTGAACATAGGTGGATGTAGGTATGGGGTTTGAAGATTACGGGCAAGCTTTTGCCGATGCTTTGCCGCAGTTGCGCGGGCGGTTAAAGGTCAATGCGCTGATGTCTGAAATCACCTGGTTTCGGGTTGGTGGCCCGGCCCAGCTGTTGTTTACCCCGCAAGATGAAGATGATCTTGCTTATTTCATGAAAAATAGACCGGCTGATTTGCCTGAAACATTGCCCATTACCGTGATTGGGTTGGGGTCCAACTTGCTGGTGCGTGATGGGGGGATCCCTGGCATTGTCATTCGCTTGGGGCGCGGGTTTAACCAGATTGAGCCTTTGGATGGGCATAAAATACGTGTTGGAACCGCTGTGCCTGATATGAAATTGGCACGGGCGGCGGCTGAACACGGGGTTGCTGGTTTAAGTTTTTATCGTGGTATTCCAGGCTCCATTGGCGGGGCGTTGCGCATGAATGCAGGGGCCCATGGGGGAGAGACCTGTGATTTTCTGGTTGAGGCGCGCGCGGTGGATTATGAAGGGAACATCCATACTTTTAGTGCCAAAGATATGGGCCATTCTTACCGCCATTGCGATTTGCCATATAACTTTGTGTTCACAAGTGCAGTTTTTCAGGGCAAACCGGGTGAGCGTGAACAGATTGAGGCCGACAATCAAGAGGTGGTTGATTATCGGGAAGAAAAGCAGCCGGTTAAAGAGCGGACCGGGGGCAGCACGTTTAAAAACCCACCAGGGGCCAGTTCTTGGAAATTGATTGATGAGGCGGGGTGCCGGGGCTTGGCAATCGGCGGGGCGCGGGTTTCCACCAAACATTGTAATTTTTTGATCAATGAGGGCGAGGCGAGCGGCACAGATATTGAGCGGCTAGGCGAAACTGTGCGCAAAAGAGTGTATGAGACCAGCGGTGTGCGGCTTGAATGGGAGATTAAGCGGCTTGGCATTGCAGATGTGATGGGAGAGGATTTGGCACAATGATTAAAGATGGAATGCATGTTTGTGTGCTAATGGGCGGTTGGTCTGAAGAGCGGGAGGTGAGCTTGAACAGTGGCAAAGCTTGCGCACAAGCTTTGAGGGAAGAAGGGTTTGAAGTGAGCGAGCTGGATGTGACCCCTGAGGTTGGCGCGCACTTGGCAGAGTTAAAACCCGATATTTGCTTTAATGCTTTGCATGGGCCTTATGGTGAGGATGGCTCCATCCAGGGATTGTTGGAAATTTTAAAGATCCCTTATACCCATTCAGGGGTTATGGCTTCTGCCATTGCGATGAATAAACTAATGACAAAGAAGCTGTTAAAAGAAATTGGTATGCCTGTTGGGCTTGATCAGGTGGTCACGCGCGCTGAGGCAGCGCTGGGGCATATGATGGCGCCGCCTTATGTTTTAAAGCCGGTTTCTGATGGGTCCAGTTTTGGCATTTTCATTGTGCCTGAAGGGGCCGAAGGGCCCCCTGGCTCTGATATTTTGGCCGCCGGTGATGAGCAAGATGAGCTGCTTTTGGAAGAATTTGTCCCCGGTTTAGAGCTGACTTGCGCGGTTTTAGGCACTCGTGCACTGGATGTGGTGGAAATTCGCCCCACCGGATCGCATGAGTTTTATAATTATGAGGCAAAATATGAAGCGGGTGGCTCTGAACACATAATACCTGCAGAAATTTCACCAAATATTTACCAAATCGTACAGAAATGGACAGTTGAGGCCCATCGCGCCCTTGGGTGTCGGGGTGTCAGTCGCGCTGATTTTCGTTATGACGTCGATAATGAGCGGTTGGTTTTCTTAGAGGTGAACACCCAGCCTGGCATGACAACCACATCGCTTGTGCCGGAAATGGCTGAAAAGGCAGGCTGGAGTTTTAATGAGTTGGTGCGCTGGATTGTGGAGGATGCATCTTGCAATCGATAACCCCAAAAGGACAGGTTAGACCTTCTGATTGTGATCAATCTGAGGTGGTGCCGCCTATTGGATGTTACGTTAAAGATGACGTTGCGCAAGAATTTCAGGTTTTATCTGGATCTGAAAAAACAAAAACCAAAAGCCATAAAAAACGGTCGTGGTGGTTTACTGCTACGGCTCTATTTTTGCTGTGCGGGCTTGGTTTGTTTGTTGGTTTTCAACGTCATGCCAGCTCAGTGAGCCAGGCTTGGAGTGAATTTTACCAGTTTGGTCAAAAGACGTTTTCTTTTGTGCGGTTTCCGATTGAGCAAGTGCATATTGTTGGTCATCAACAAACGCCGGAAAAGCACATTATTGAGAAATTGGGGCCGATCTGGGATCGTTCTTTACTGGCTTTAGATAGTGCTCGCGTGCAAAGCGATATTGAGACTTTGCCCTGGGTTAAGAGGGCTGTGGTTGAACGGGTGTTCCCCCATGGGCTTAATATTTATGTGACAGAGCGGGTGCCAATTGGGCTTTGGCTTAATGGGCAGGGGCGCTATTTGTTTGACAAAGAAGGGGTTGTGATTGAGCTCACTGAGGGAGAAGATTTTTCATCTCTTCCTTTGTTTGAGGGGCGCGGTGCGCCAAAGAGGGCTTTTGTTTTAAAATCAGTGGTGGAAAAGTTTGATGATTTGGCGCCGCTTTTTGTTCGTTTTAAACGGATTGAGGGGCGCAGATGGAGCCTGATTTTAAAAGATGGTATGCAAATTTTTCTGCCTGAAAAACAAATTGCGCGGGGGTTAAGCCGGTTAAGAGCGCTTCAGGTGCAATATAACCTTTTATCAAGAGATTTATCGATTGTTGACCTTCGTCTTCCTGACAGGGTCACAATACGGCCTAAAAAGGGGCAGAAATTGGAAATTCTATCAACACTTGAGGATCTTGAGGTAAAGGGTAAACTTACAAGGTGATTCTTTGAATTTGTTCTTTTGACAGACATTTCGTTTTTCTTTTTGTTTTCAAGTAAATAGGCCAGGCTACTTTCAATATTTATTTTAAGCACTTTTTGGCCAAACCGCTCGCTCTTGGTGAGCAAAGTGCTTTAGTGGGGAATTTAAAAGGTGTTTCAACGGGCAAAGCAAACCGCAACGGTGGGGTCTCGTGTTACAGTTCTGGATCTTGGCACGAGTAAATTTACCTGTTTGATTGGTGAGTGGGTGCAAGAACCACATGATGAAGGCGCGCCGCTTGGCGCGCTATTGAGAGTGGTTGGCATTGGCCATCAAAGGGCGCGCGGCATGAAGGCTGGCGTTTTGGTTGATTTGGATGCTGCTGAGTTGGCCGTGCGTGATGTGGTTGCCCAGGCTGAAAAACAAGCTGGTGAACAGGTTGAAAATTTGGTGGTTGCGGTTTCTTGTGGGCGGTTGCAGTCTCTTAATTTTTCAACATCGGTGGGCCTTTCAGGCGGCGCGGTGAAACAGTCCCACATTGATGAGGTGATGATTGCTGGGCGTGATTATGCTGGTGATGATGGGCGCGCGGTTTTGCACTTGATGCCGCTTGGCTTTGCCCTTGATGATGTGACAGGGGTGGTTGATCCGTTAAATTTGGTGGGCGATTTGTTAGAGCTGGATTTGCATGCCGTGACCGCCGATGTGGCCCCGTTGAAAAATATAGCACTATTGCTTGACCGATGCCATTTGCGTGCCAGCCGGATGATGGCTTGTTCCTATATGAGTGCTTTAGCGGTGGCTGATGCCAGTGAGATTGAACTTGGCACTACGGTTATTGATATTGGTGGGGGCACAACAAAACTGGCTTTGTTTGCCAACGGGTATTTTGTTCATTCTGATGCGCTGGCAATTGGCGGGGATTTGATTTCTTATGAAATTGCCCAAAGTTTAAATTGTCCGTTGCAAGAGGCAGAGCGCATCAAAGTGCTTTATGGGTCTGCCTTTGCTTCTCAAACCGGGCAAGGGGGCCAAGAGCGCAGGCGTGATATTGCCTATTCGATTGTTGGTGAGGGCAATGTGGGGCAAGGGCAAATTTCGCACGAACAGTTGTCTGATATTATTCGCCCGCGGGTGCAACAAATTTTAACATTGGTGATGGAGCGCCTTAATAATAGCGGATTTGGCGCGCATTCTGGCCAACGGATGATTTTAACCGGTGGGGGAAGCCAGTTAACCGGTATTGGTGAATTTGCCTCTGAAATTTTTGATAAACCTGTGCGTATTGGTGCCCCGCCAGCGGTGGAGGGCGTGCCAAAAGAAATGCTAAGTCCGGCTTTTGCGAGCTCAATTGGCCTGTTTGAGGGGCTATTAAGCTATGATTTGGCTGATGAAGGCTTGTTTAAGCAAGCGCGTCGGTTGCATCAAGGGGGCTATTGGGCACGTATGGGGGCTTGGTTGAAGGAAAGTTTTTAAACTTTTGAAGGTCGTTTGTCTTAGGACTGAGGAATGTCCTTTTAAAGGTGTTTCTATTTCTGTTTAGGGCTTTGCCTTGCGAATCAGTTAAATTAATCAAATGCTTGATCGTTGCGGTTCATCTTTCCCAATACGGGGCCCACTTTTGGGTGAAACGCACTTTTTTCTTGAAGTGTTTCAGTTGTCCCAAAACCGGGATCCACTTTAGGTGAAACGCTCTCATTAAAGCGGGGAATAACATGAATTCAAATAGCCATCATTTTCAAGAGCTGAGACCGCGCATCATCGTTATGGGTGTGGGCGGTGCTGGTGGCAATGCGGTCAACAATATGATTGCATCTGGCTTGCAAGGGGTAGAGTTTGTTGCGGCCAACACCGATGCGCAAGCGCTTTCTATGTCTGGCGCAGATGTTCGCTTTCAGCTGGGTGCCAATTTAACGGAAGGATTGGGGGCTGGCTCTAATCCTGAAATTGGTGAAGGGGCAGCAGAGGAAGTTTTGGATGAAATGCGCCAATTGCTTGATGGGGCAAATATGGTGTTCGTTGCTTGTGGTATGGGCGGGGGTACCGGCACGGGGGCGGCCCCTGTTGTGGCGCGCGTTGCCCAAGATATGGGTGTGCTAACCGTTGCTGTTGTGACCAAGCCGTTTCATTTTGAAGGGCGCCGCCGGATGCGTATTGCTGAGGCTGGCATTGAGCAATTGCGCAAGCATGTTGATACGATGATTGTTATTCCCAATCAGAATTTATTTCGCTTGGCTAATGAGCAGACCACTTTTGCTGATAGTTTTCGTTTGGCTGATCAGGTGTTGAATTCAGGTGTTTCTTGTGTGACAGACCTGATTATGAAAGAAGGCTTGATTAACCTGGACTTTGCTGACGTTAAAACAGTTATCACTGAAATGGGTGCAGCTGTTATGGGCACTGGGTTGGCGCATGGGGAAAACCGGGCTGAAAAGGCTGCCGAAGAGGCCATTTCTAACCCTTTGATTGACGATATTTCTCTGGCCGGGGCCAAGGGGTTGTTGATTTCAATTTCTGGCGGTGCTGACATGACCTTGTTTGAGGTTGATGAAGTGGCTAGCCGGATCCGGCGTGAGGTCGATCCTGATGCCAATATTATTGTTGGGGCCACCTTTGATGATCATTTACAGGGACATTTGCGGGTCTCGCTTGTGGCCTCAGGCCTTAATCATGCTCATCCGAAATCTATGCATGAAGAGGCTGACCGGGCGCGCATGGAGCAAGATGCTAAGCTTGAGCAAGAGGGCTTGAAAGAGCCCGGGCCTGGGTTAAATGACCGTTTGAAAGAACTTGATCCTCAAAATTTGAGAGCGCCCGGGCAAAAGGGAGCTGGGCAGCATCTTGTCCAGCATGATCTTACACGACCTGATAGGCCTGGTATGGAATCTGCTGTTGGCACGCATATGCCGCCAGTTGCTAAAGGGGGAGCACAAGACAAGGGACAAGTTCAGATTAAGAACAGGCCTCCCCGGTTTATGTCTGATAATGTGCGCACGGAAACTGGAGACCAGGGTGGTTTTGATGAACGTGGGCAGATAGCCAATAGTGATGAATTGGCTCAAGGTCGCTCGTTTGTTGCCAGAGCGCCTCAAGCTGTTCAGCGCCCAGTGCGCCGTATGCCGCGGGTGGATGAATTGCCAGTTACGGGGCAAAACCAGCTTCGGGCTTACCAAGAACAAAGAGCTGCTGTTGAACCGGTTGAGCAGAAAAAAAAGGTTGGCTTTTTTGACCGCATTACTGGGCGCAATCGGGCCAAGGAAGACCCTGAACACCCCTCTTTATCTGGACAGGAACAATTTCCCGATGATGACCCCACTTCGGCTGAAGGGGAGTATCGCGCTCACCCTCCAGTGGTTGAGGGGTATGGACAACGCCCGCCTGCACCGGCTCCTGTCCGTGTGCAAACTGGTGAACCCAGACGTCAAGATTTTTCAGAGCCAGGTTTTGCTGGCCAGCAAAGATCGCAAGGATATGGTGAAGATGTCGTTCATACTGGAGATCAGCAGCAAGAGCGATATCCCACAATCGAGGTTCCCAAAGCTTCATCGGAGTTTGACAATGGTGCTGATGAGGACGAACCTATTGCAGATATTCCCCCCTTTTTAAGAAAAAACAATAATTAGCGTTTTGGTGGTTTTTGGTTTGGTTCATTAGGTTGCCAAATACGTTGGTAACTTCGTTTTTCATGAAATTAGATGACATTTTGAGTATGTTGAGGCCTTGTATTATGCAAGGAACTTTTGCGCTTGTGTGCCAAAATGGCTGTTAAAACGATTCACTGATCTGGCCTTATGTGTACAATTTGTGAGGTTTTTGTGAAGACTTTTTCAAGCCTTTTGAAAAAAGTAATAAATATCAATATCTTAACGTTGGTAACAGACTGTAAGAAACCGTGATTTGTGAATTTGTATGGGTCTAGGTATGTTTAAAAAATAATAAAACTGCAGACTGTTATAGTTAAGCTTTTGTTAACTTTTGGTTTGAGGGATGAGGGACTTAATTTCTTGTTTCTTAAAGTAAATTAAAAGAGCAAATGGGTTGCAAAACAAAGCATATAAAAAATGAGAAGATCGTTTTAAGACGGCGCGCATTTTAAGGTTTGTTTTGTTGATTTGTTCTTAAAGGTGAGTGTTACATTTTGTGGAAGGTGCATTCATCAGTTTTAAGAGTTGATTTTATCATTCTGTGGGTCAAGGGGGGCTCCAAGATTGCGAGTTAGGGCTTATGAGGCGTCGTAAGTTTCCTTAGCGTTCTGGATGTCTAGAGAAGACAGGGTTTGAACAGAGGGTTAACTCTTATGGGTGATTTATCAATCGGGGCGAAAGGTGCTGAGATGCTGGGGGACAATGCATCCTCTTCTCTTAAGCTGAAAAAATCAAAAATGAATGGACGGCCTTATCTTGGTGCCAAGCAGACGACCATTGGTCGTGCTGTTGCACTTACTGGGGTTGGTGTCCATTCTGGGGCGCCTGTTTCCATTACATTACAACCAGCAGACATGAACACGGGCATTCGGTTTGCGGTTTCTCACCAGGATAAAGATGTTGAGATTAAAGCCCATTGTGAATTTGTTGACAGTTTGACGCTTTGTACTGTTTTAAGCAGCAAATGCGGCGCTTTGGTTGCGACTGTTGAACATTTAATGGCTGCCTTGCGCGGTATGTCGATTGATAATGTTGTTGTTGAAATTGACAGCGGTGAAGTGCCGATTATGGATGGCAGTGCCATGCCATTTGTGCGGTCTATTGAAGAGGCGGGCACTGTTGAGCTGGATGCGCCGCGCCGCTATATTAAAGTTTTGAAGCCTATTCAGGTTGAAGAAAAGGGATGCTGGGGGCAGTTGCTGCCTTTTAATGGCTTCCGTCTTGATGTGGAAATTGATTTTGAAACCCCTGTTATTGGGCGGCAACGCTTTGTATCTGATATGAACCCTGAGGTTTTCCGCGATGAATTGGCGCGGGCGCGCACATTTGGGTTTATGGCTGATGTTGAAAAGCTATGGGCTGGTGGGCATGCGCTTGGGGCTTCACTTGATAACACTGTTGCCATTGATGATGATAAAGTTGTAAACCGTGAGGGTCTGCGCTTTGCCGATGAGTTTGTGCGTCACAAAGCCCTGGATGCCGTTGGCGATTTAGGCCTTGCAGGCTATCCATTGCTGTGTAGCTATAAATCTTATCGCGGTGGGCATGCTTTGAATGCTAAGGCTGTTCAGGCATTGCTTGCAGATGAAGAGGCCTGGACCTTTGTTGACGCGCCATTTGTAGCCCCTGCTAGGGTTGCAACAAGTGATGGTTTGGTTAATGAACAATCGACTGGTTCAGCTGTTATGGTAGCAGCAAATTTCGCAGCGGACCGAAATTAAGCTGTTTTGCTTTCTTTTTGAGTGAATTTTTGTTAAAGGCGGGTGAAAGACACCTGCCTTTTGTTTTAAAAATTCGTATAATTGGCATAGAATCTCCATATTTGTAATGTCTTGATATTGTTTATAATGTCTTGATACTGTTTTAATTATTTCCTTTGGGGGAGTTTATTGTGAGCTTTAAGCAAGCAGCTTTTGTTTCTGTCATACTTATGATGACCTCATTGTTAGGGGGGTGCTCTTCTCCGTCTTTCAGTGATATTGGGTCGTCTGTTGGCTCTCTTGGGGGGTGGTTTGGTGGGGATTCGAAAGAATATCTTGACCCTGAACAGGTTGAACCGGCTGAAAAACTTTATAGTGAGGCCAATCAAATGCTGAATGGGGGCAAGTATAGAGAGGCCGCTAAAAAATTTGAAGATGTAGATAGATTGCATCCTTACTCTCCTTTGGCGCGTCGCTCTATTGTGATGGCGGCTTATGCAAATTATAAAAATGGTAAATATACTGAGGCGATTGCAGGGGGTAAACGTTATGCGACTTTGCATCCAGGCACGAAAGAGGCCGCTTTAGCCCAGCATGTGGTTGCCATGTCTTATTATGATCAAATCGCTGATCCCAAGCGTGATCAAAAACGCACGAAAAAGGCGCTTGAATCGCTGCAGACTTTGGTCCGTCGTTATCCCGATTCGCGTTATTCAGGGGAAGCGCGCAATAAAATTAGAGTTGCAAAAGATGTATTGGCTGCTGCTGATATGAATGTGGGCCGGTATTATTTGAACCGCAAAAATTATTTAGCGGCGATTAACCGATTTAAGTCTGTGGTTAAAAACTATCAAGATACCCAGCATGTTGAAGAGGCTTTGGCGCGCATGGCTGAGGCCTATATGGCGCTTGGCATTGCCTCTGAAGCGCAAACAGCTGGTGCTATTTTGGGGCACAACTTTCCAGACTCGCCTTGGTATAAGGATACATATGTTTTGCTAAAATCAGGTGGTTTAGCGCCGCGTGAAAACAGTGGGTCTTGGCTTGCTAAAACGTGGAAAAATGCTGTTGATACAGCAAAGAATATTAATCCGCTATAATTTGTTTTTTATAAATTTGTCTGAAAAACGCGGTCCTTGAGTGTGGGCCGCGTTTTTTATTGGGATTATCTTCTGGGGCTTGCGACGTGCCTTAAAATCTCATGGTTAGACTTTGGCATTTTAAATCCCCTTTTCAAGGGTGGAGATGAACGTGAGCCCCCCTTGACAAGGGGATTTAAAATGCAAAAATCTCACCATGAGATTTAAGGCACAGCTTAGGCGCTTGAAGCTGTTTTTATAGAACAAATTAAAAAGAAAAAGGGCTTTAAGAGTGGGCAAAGATTTGGCTTCAGTTGATGTTGATGATCTGGAAAAGCAAGAAGCGCTGGTTGAATTAAAGCGTTTGGCCCAAGAGATTGCTCACCATGATCAGCTCTATCATGGGCAAGATAATCCTGAAATTAGTGATGCTGACTATGACGCTTTGCGTCGGCGCAATGAGGCGCTTGAGGCACGGTTTCCTAACCTTGTTTTGAAAGAAAGCCCTTCTTTGAAAGTTGGCGGGCAGATTTTAGACGGGTTTGAGAAGGCGCGGCATGATGTACCGATGCTTTCACTGGGCAATGCTTTTGAACGCCAAGATGTGGTTGATTTTTTGGACCGTGTGCGCCGGTTTTTAAGTATGGATGGGGGTGAAGATTTAGCCGTTGTGGCTGAGCCTAAGATCGATGGGCTATCTATTTCTTTGACTTATGATCAGGGGAAATTGGTGCGTGCCGCCACACGCGGGGATGGCCAGGTGGGGGAAAATGTGACCCATAACATCCTGACCATTCAAGAGATCCTACACACGCTTAAGGGCAAAAACATACCGCCAAAATTAGAGGTGCGCGGGGAAGTTTATATGGCGCATCAGGATTTTGAGGCGCTTAATGAGGCCCATCTGGCACAAGAGAATAAAGTTTTCGCCAATCCGCGTAATGCAGCGGCTGGCTCTTTGCGGCAATTGGATTCTTCCATCACGGCCAGCCGGCCCTTGCGGTTTTTTGCCTATAGTGTGGCTGAGCCGGAGCTACTATCTGCCAAAACCCATAGTGACATATTGGGCTGTTTTAAAAAGTGGGGCTTGCCTGTGAACCCTTTGACCAAGATTTGTCATAGTGTTGATGAGCTGATTGGTGCGCATCAAGAGATTGAAGGGCAAAGGGCGGCGCTTGGCTATGACATAGATGGCATGGTTTACAAGATTGATAATTTGGGGTTGCAGGCAAGGTTGGGGTTTGTTTCACGCGCCCCGCGTTGGGCGATTGCGCATAAGTTTGCAGCGGAAAAGGCTGTCACGCAATTGGAGGCCATTGACATTCAAGTGGGGCGCACAGGGGCTTTAACGCCGGTTGCAAAATTAAAACCGGTGACGGTGGGCGGTGTGGTTGTCTCTAATGCCAATTTGCACAATGAGGATGAGATTGAGCGCAAAGATGTGCGCGTGGGTGATTGGGTGCTGGTACAACGGGCTGGGGACGTGATCCCGCAAGTGGTGGAGGTTTTAACAGACAAGCGGGAAGGCGCGCTTGAGGTTTATGAGTTTCCAACCATTTGCCCGGCCTGCGGGTCTCCGGCTGTGCGCGAAAAAGATGAAAAAACGGGAAAAGAAGATGCGGTGCGCCGGTGTACGGGGGGCTTTATTTGTCCGGCGCAAGCGGTGGAGCGGTTGAAGCATTTTGTGTCTCGCAATGCGTTTGACATTGAAGGGTTAGGAGATAAGCAGATCAGCGCGTTTTATGAAGGGGGCCGGGTTATGGCCCCGGCTGATTTGTTTACCTTACAGCAACGTGATGCCCGCCATGAGACGCCTTTGCAAGAGGTTGAGGGGTGGGGGGAGAAATCAGCCACCAATCTTTGGGGTGCGATTGAGGAGCGTCGTACCATTGGGCTTGATCGGTTCATTTATGCCCTTGGCATTCGCCATGTGGGCGAGACAACCGCGCGCGATTTGGCCCGTTATTATGAAACAGCCCCAAATTGGATTGAGCAAATGAGCTTGGCCCAAGAGCCCACCAGTGAAGCTTTTCTTGAATTGCAAAATATTGATGGCATTGGCCAAGTGGTGGCCAAAAGCCTTGTGGACTTTTTTCAAGCTGAGCGGAATGTGCAACAGGTTCAAGCCCTTTTGGATGAGATAAATGTTGAGCCGGTTGCGTTTGAGGAGGTTGCCTCTTCAGTGAGTGATAAAACCATTGTTTTTACCGGTAAGCTTGAGCTGATGAGCCGGTCTGAGGCCAAAGCCCAGGCGGAGCGTTTGGGGGCAAAGGTGGCAGGTTCCGTTTCCAATAAGACAGATCTTGTGGTTGCCGGGCCCGGGGCTGGTTCGAAGCTTAAAAAGGCGCAAGAGTTGGGTGTTGAGGTTTTATCTGAGCAAGAGTGGGTTGATATGGTTGGAGGATGAGGGTTTTGCCTGTACTTAGGTGAATGTCATGATCTGATTTACAGCTTTGCTTGAAACTGTGCTCATGTCGTAACAGGCCATCCAAGGATGATCTGGTGGGATGTCACCCATGCGTTGTTGGGCCGCTTTGGCGCTGGCTTCATCTTGCCAATAGACAAAATCTTGATAGCCATCCTTGTCTGTGTTGCGGTTGATTTCCCATTTAAGAAAGCCGGGTTGTTTTTTCATCCAGATTTGCAAAATGTCTTGAGCGGCGGCGTACAGTTTGTCTTCATCACTCGTCTCAGACAATTTGTAGCTTATTATGTCTATGTACATTGGGTCTTCTTTCAGTGTTGTAATGTTTTGGAAAAATCATACCTTGTTAGTGCAGCCATTCTGGCTTGGGGGTGTCCAGGCCGGTTAAGCGCGCCAGGCCTTGGCGGCGCCATGAGGGTACGCTCATGATGAGCGGGGCAATGAATGACAGCATAAAATCAAACATTATACCGGGTGCGGTGATTTGTTTTGTTTGTTGTTCTGTCATTTTTAGCACGCGTTTGCCGATGGGATGACGCAGGTGCGTGTATTCATTTTGCCGGTCGTTGGCAAGAAGATAGGCAAGGGTGGCTGCATCTTCAATGCCCAAATTCATGCCGCGCCCGCCAGCTGGCGAGTGAATATGGGCGGCGTCTCCGGCTAAAAAAGCATTGCCTTGTTGATAGGTTGCCACTTGGCGGTAGCTGATTTTAAAGGTTGAGTGCCAAATGGTTTTCGTGATTTTTGCTCCTTCGGGCACATTGTTTAGAACATCTGGTTGTGAGGAGACAAGCCGGCCATAGCCGGGACCTAAGGGGAAGAAGCCGATGGGGCCTTTGGGTGTGAAATTGACCACAGCGTGATCATAGGGGAATGGCCAGTTGCTCAGCTCAACATCTGCCAGGCTCCATTCATCATCAATGCTTTGCCCGTCAAAGGGAATGTTTAAGGCTTTGCGCACGGTGGAATGGGCACCATCTGCACCAATGACGATTTGAGGTGAGATTTGTTGCTCTGTTTTTTCGTTGCTGTTCAAGAGGGTGCCTTCAAAGTTTGAAGATGTTTTTTTCAAAGTTTCAAGGCTGGTGTACCAGTTGACGTCAATGCCTTGCTCGCCCAAGGCTTCAATGAGGATTTCTTCAGTGCGTGATTGGGGCAGAGCGAGGATGAAATTATAACGGTGGGGCAAGTCTTGTTTGAGGTTTAGATGCACTTTTGTTTTGTTGTTTTTGCGCATGAGGATGTGGTTGATTTTATTGCCAGCGGCAATGAGCCGTTCAGAGATGCCCGATTTTTCAAAAATATCTAGTGTGCGCGCGTGAATGGCGAGCGCGCGGCTTTCAGGGGTGGGGACGCCGTCATTATCAATGATCATTGGGGTGGCCCCGCGCCTTTTTAATTCTAGGGCTGCTGTTAGCCCGACCGGGCCGGCACCGACAATCAGGATGGGATTGTTTGTCTGTGGCATGGGGGCATCTCCCTTGTGTTTAGAAGGGGCCAAGCTAGTTTAAAATTATAGCTTTAACGCGGCAGTGGCGGTTTTTAACCAGGCTTTTTCTTGGCCCTTGAGGTGTTTGCTTAAAGTTTTCCAGACGGTGCGGTGATAGGCGTTGAGCCATTTTAACTCGCTTTTGGATAACAAACTGATATCGATAAGGTTTTTATCAAAGGGGGCGAGTGTGAGGGTCTCAAAGCTCATCATGGGGTGTTCGCCGCCTGTTATATCTTCTGGGTCTTTGACCAGGATAAGGTTTTCAAGCCGGATGCCATATGCACCTTGTTTGTAATAGCCTGGCTCGTTGGACAGGATCATGCCTGGCTCTAAGGGGACCGTTGAGCGACGGGATATGCTTTGGGGGCCTTCATGGACAGAGAGAAAACTGCCCACACCATGACCTGTGCCGTGATTATAATCCAGCCCGGCTTGCCACAGCGGGGCACGAGCGAAGGGGTCCAGGTCAACGCCGCGAGACCCTTTTGGAAAAAAGGCCGTGGTTAAATTAATATGGGCCTTTAACACCATGGTGTAGTGTTTGATCATGCCAGGTTTTGGCTCGCCAATGGCCAATGTGCGGGTGATATCTGTGGTGCCGTCTTGATATTGGGCGCCGCTGTCAACCAGATAGAGCTCGCCTTGTTTGAGCTGGCGGTTGGTTTTTTCACTGACCCGGTAATGGACAATGGCCCCATTTGGGCCCGCGCCTGAAATGGTTTCAAAGCTGATGTCTTTTAAGGCGCCGGTTTGATGGCGGAAATTTTCTAATGATTGGGCTGCTTCAATCTCGGTGATTGGTTGGTCTTTGGGGACTTGGCTGAGCCAATGTAAGAAACGGGTTATGGAAACACCGTCTCGCTCATGGGCTGACCTCATGCCCTCTATTTCAGCCTTGTTCTTTTTGGCTTTTGGCAAAGAGATAGGGTCTTGGCCGCGGATGATTTCAGCGCGTGAGGCGCGCAGGGTTTGGTATATAGCACTGTTGGTGCGGTCCGGGTCGATGAGGACTTTTTTAAACTTTGCGCCAAGGGATTTTAGTGAGCTTTCAAAATTTTCTGGTGGGACAAGCTTAGCTGTGCCGGTGATATGGTCTTTGGCGCGGGTGTTTAGGCGGTCTGAGTTGATAAACACCTCAGGCTTGGAACGGGCATGGATGATGGCATGGGCCAGCATGATGGGGGTGTGGGGCACATCTTGGCCACGAATGTTGAACAGCCAGCACACGCTTTCAGGGGCTGTGGCGATAAAGGCGTCCGCCCCTTTGGTTTTTAAAACCTCTTGAATTTGTTTTATTTTTTCAGCTGGTTCTTGGCCGGTGTATTTTTTTGGGTGGCCAATAACAGGGCTGGACGGTTTTGGTGGTTGGGTTTGCCAGATGGTGTCAATGGGGTTGCTGGGCATAGAGACCAGCTGGGCTTGTTTTTGCTCTAGCGCTTCGTTGAGGGTTTCAAAGTTGGCAACGCTTAACAGCTTTGGGTCTAGCCCTAAGCTCATGCCTTTTTTGACATGTTGTTTGAGCCAGTGTGATGGCCTTGTTTGGGTGATGGCTTGTGGTGTGATGATGTTTTGATCCACTTCTGATTGGACCTGCAATGTATAGCGCCCATCAATGAAAATAGCGGCTTTGGTCTCTAGGATGATGGCAATACCAGCTGAGCCTGAAAAGCCGGTGAGCCATAACAGGCGTTCATCATGGGCAGAGACATATTCGTTTAAATGTTCATCGGCGCGCGGGATGATAAAGCCGTTGAGCTTTTTCTTTTTTAGCTCTGCACGTAATTGTGTGATGCGCTGCGCTGTGTGTGCAGGCCCGCCGCGGTTTTCAAAGGTTTGAAAAGAGGTTTTTGTTGTTTCTTTAGTCATTTTTTGCCCCTTAGATGTGCCACTTCGTGCCTTAAATCTCATGGTTAGACTTTGGCATTTTTAAATCGGTTGTCAAGGATTTCACTTGCGCTCCGCGATTCTTAAGTGGCGCTTTGGATGCCCACCAGCAACCGCGCTGACATCCCCTTAAAAAATGCAAAAATCTTACCATGGATATTAAGGCACAGCTCAGGCGTTAGTTTTTTTCGAAAAGAATTGTGACCCATTCATCGTATTGATTGGTTGACTGGTGGGTGAGGCCGTTGGCTTGATAACATTTTATAATGTCATCTGCTTGGGTTTCTAAAATGCCTGATAGAATAAGAGAGGCATTGTTTGCTAATGCTTGAAATATGCCGGGGGCCATTGTTAGCAAGGGTTTTGCTAGGATGTTGGCGATGATGAGGTCATAAGGGGCAACGTTTGCAATTGCCTTATCTGTGAGGCCATCAGCGCATATGCATGTCATATTTTGATTGGCTTGGTTCAACTCACTATTGTCTTGTGCCACTTTTATCGCAATTGGGTCTATGTCACTGGCGATGATCTTTGCTTGGGGCCACATTTGGCTTGCAGCGATGGCGAGAATGCCGGTGCCGGTGCCAAGGTCTAGAATGGTTTTGGGGGTAGTACTTTGAGCGCATTGGTCAATGGCGATTAAACACCCCTTTGTGGTGCCGTGATGGGCGGTGCCAAAGGCTTGGGCGGCGTTGATTTCAATGGAAAAAGATTTGCCTTCAGATTGGGGCGCATCGTGGCTGCCATAAATGAAAAAACGCCCCGCTTCTACTGGTGAGAGGTTGGATTGAACATGGGACACCCAGTCTTTGTTTTCAACTTGTTTTAGGTCCAGCTGGAAAGTGCTTGAGGCTAACTCCAGGCTTGTTTGGATGTGTTGTTCAAACTCTTCTAGATTGGGGGCAAAATCATAAATAGCGGTGCTTTGCCAGGTTTTGTCAGAGGTTTCAAAATGGCTGACAGACAATGGGGCCGGTTCACTGTTTTCTAAAAGGCTGGCAATGGTGTTTGCGGCCCGTTTTTCGGCCCTTATGATGACTTCATAGAGTTTTGGGTCTGACATGAACGGTTAAGCCGTTTCGGGCTTATGAAGCACGCCGTTCCATAACCGTTGGACGTGGTTGATGGCTTGGGCAGGGGGCAGGATCTTATAACCATTGTTCCCGTTCTTCTCGATCAATCCATCGCGCACCAGGCGGCTGAAGGCGTCTTCTAAATCAAATTCAATGTCGACGTTGAAAGTGGTTTTCAGATACGTTTCAATTTCTGTTTTGGCTCTGCTCAAGTTGGTTTCTTGGCCCCGGTTGCGGCATAAGAAGGTGTAGAGCAAAATTTCTTCTTTGATGTCTTCTTCTTCAGCCCGATCAACCAGCAGGGTGAGGACACCGCGATTGTTGGCCAGGTTATGAAAATAAAGGTTTTGCGCCAGTGTCATCATATATTCATTGCGCTGGTTGAAAAACTTGGTGATTTGGCGAACCAGCAAGCCGATAAAACCGGCTAGAGTGGTGATGAGTGTGATCGGGTTTAGCAAGGTGGCAGCGGCCAAGAATTTTGGAACAATGCCAACAAGTCCGGCCACTGTGCCACCGCCTGCAGTCAGGCCTAGCTTTAATTTGTCGAACAGTTTGAATTCCACTTTGGTGTTTGGAAACATCATTTCCAAATCATCTTGGGGGATGTTCTTAAACAGCTTTAAATAGATCTTCTTGCTGGTGACCCCGTCTGGCAAGAGTTTTAAGTTTTTGGCAATGCGTTTTTCAGCCTGCTGTCTGGAGATCTCTTCTTTGATCATCAGCTCGTTAACTTGCTCTTCTTTGGGCTTGAGTTTTAAAGCGATGAACAGACGTTGGAATATGGGGGTTTCAACTGGTTTCTTTTTTAAGTAGGCCCATTTCCAATCGCGGTATTCAACAATTTTTGTGCCCGCGCCGCGAAAATAAATCACCACATCATCAAAGGCATCCAAATCAACATGAAGGCGCAGGCCATAGGGGCTATCAGAGGTAAGCAATAGATCTAGATTGGCTTGATTGATGCGTTCATAATTGGCAGATTCTAAAAGCTTGCCCATATTTTCCATGAGGTCATGGCGTTTTTCGCGTAGTTCCAGGTCTGAAAATGTTTCAGCTGTCAGCGTGTCGCTATCTGGGCTGAAGGTGAGATAGGCGTCTTTTAATTTGCCTAAGCGGTCGCGGTAAGACTGATGGCGCCAGGCGTTTAAATCTTGCATCAAGACTTTGCCTTGCTCGCTTTCGCCTTGGGCCCACATATCAGCTTGGCCTAAGTGATTAACCAAAGATTGGTAGGAAACGGGGATAAACCGCTCTTTTTCCGGCGCTTTGACCTGGGTGAGGCCTTTTATAATTTTCTTGGTTTTTTTATCGGCTTTGCCATCTGCGTGGCGAACATCGGCCTTTGAGGGGCGAAACAGGCTGTAAAAGCGTTTAAAGCCTTTGAGTTTTTGAGATTGGGTTTGGCCCATTGTTGCTTGCGCATCACTCATTTTTATGAACTCCACCTTATATTTTATGAGTTGGCGACCTAAAATTTAAATTTTAAACGCTTTTGTCCTTGTGTGTTTATAAGTCCATGTGTTGCTTGTTGCAATTGACTGTTGGTCAGGGCGTTAGAAAACCCTTAAATCAAGCGTATAATGTGACAATTTGGCCATTGAATGGACGGCTTCTTATATTTTTCCAGAAAATTTAAGCTTAATGGCGCTCTAGGAAAGAGGCGATGACCTTTTTGGTCCCGGCCTTTTCAAAGGCGATGGTAAGCTTGTCGCCATTGATGTCTTGGATGCTGCCATAGCCAAATTTTTGGTGAAACACCCGTTCGCCAATGGCGAAATCAGTGGTGCCCGCTTGGGTGCTGGAGATGACCTCAGCATCGATGACTTTTGGTTTTGCTGCTGACTTAATGGTGCGCTGGTGGTTTTGGGCCATGTTGTCAAAACGCGATGTGATATAGCCGCCATAGGCGCTTTGTTGGTCAATGACTTCAATATGGTTTTCAGGCAATTCATCAATAAAGCGAGAGGGCAGGGGCGATGACCAACTGCCGTGAATGCGCCGGTTTTGGGTAAAGGTAATGTGGGCTTGTTTTTTTGCTCGGGTAATGCCGACATAGCCTAAGCGGCGCTCCTCTTCTAGCCCGGCGCGGCCCTCTTCATCTAATGAGCGTTGATGGGGAAACAGGCCTTCTTCCCAGCCGGGTAAAAAGACTGTGTCAAATTCTAACCCTTTGGCAGCATGAAGGGTCATTAAATTAACCCGGTCGCCATCACTGTTGGCATCAGCGTCCATGACAAGAGAGACATGTTCCATAAATCCAGCAAGGTTTTCAAACTCGCCCATGTAGCGGATGAGTTCTTTTAAGTTTTCAAGCCTTGTGTGGCTTTGGGGGCTTTTGTCTTTTTGCCACATTTGGGTGTAGCCGCTTTCATCCAAAATGCGTTCGGCCAGCTCTGTATGGGGTAGGGTTTTGATGTCTTGGCGCCAGGCTGCAAATTGTTCGATGAGCTGGCGCAAGCTGCCGCGTGCTTTGGGGCGCAGTTCTTGCGTTTCAACAATTTCCATGGCCGCTTCAAATAATGAGAGCTGGCGGGATTTGGCATGGGTGTGCAAGGTTTCCAAGGTGGCTGTGGCCAGCCCGCGTTTGGGGGTGTTGATGATGCGCTCAAATTTTAAGTCATTGGCCGGGTTGAGGGCAACATCGAAATAAGCGCAAGCGTCTTTGATCTCTAACCGTTCATAAAAGCGCGGGCCGCCGATGACACGGTAGGGGAGGCCAAGGGTGACGAATCTGTCTTCAAAGGCGCGCATTTGGAATGAGGCGCGCACGAGGATGGCGATTTCATTTAAGGGGTGGTTTTTGGTTTGCAGGCTTTCAATTTCATCACCAATGGTGCGGGCTTCTTCTGCATCGTCCCATAGGCTGCGTAAAGTGACTTGTTCTCCCAGGCCATCTCGCGTGTGCAGTGTTTTGCCTAAGCGGTCTTGGTTATGATCTATCAGGCCAGAGGCAGCGCCCAAAATGTGGCCAGTGGAGCGGTAATTGCGCTCAAGGCGTATGACGCTGGCGCCTTTGAAATCTTCTTCAAAACGCAAAATGTTATCCACTTGCGCGCCGCGCCAGCCATAAATGGCTTGGTCATCATCACCAACGCAACAAATGTTGCCGGTGCCTTGGGCGATTAGGCGCAACCAAAGATATTGGGCAACGTTGGTGTCTTGATACTCATCAACCAGTATGTATTTAAAATAGCGATGATATTGCTGCAAAATGTCCTCATGGTTTTGGAACAGCTTGTTCATCTCTAGCAGTAAGTCGCCAAAGTCTACTGCGTTGAGGTCTTTTAATCTGGCTTGATAGGCTGTGTAGAGCTCTTTACCTTTGCCATTGGCAAAAGCAAAGCCTTCTCCGTTGGGTACTTTTTCTGGCGGAAGGCCTTGGTTTTTCCACCCATCAATGAGGGTGGCCAGTTGGCGCGGGGGCCAGCGTTTTTCATCTATGTTTTCAGCTTTGATCAATTGTTTGAGCAAGCGCAGCGTATCGTCTGTATCTAGTATAGTGAAATTGGATTTTAAACCCGCCAATTCTGCGTGACGGCGCAGCACTTTGACCCCTATGGCATGGAAAGTGCCAAGCCAGGGCATGCCCTCGACCGTGCCGCCGACCATTTGGCCGATGCGGTTTTTCATTTCTTTGGTGGCTTTGTTGGTAAAGGTAACGGCCAAGATTTCATTGGGGCGGGCTTTGCCTGTGGCCAGAATGTGGGCAATGCGGGTGGTCAGCACCCGGGTTTTGCCTGTGCCGGCACCAGCCAGAACCAAAACCGGCCCTTGCGTTGTTAAAACGGCTTTGGTTTGCTCTTCATTTAAGCCGGCCAAATAAGGCGGGGCGGCTTGCCCGGTGCGCGCCCGTTCAGAAAGGCTTGGTGATTTTGATTTGGCTGCGGTCATGTATGGATGATGTGCTGTCTGTTGATTCTGGTAGCGGCCAATTTAACCAAGTTTGAGGGCGAATAAAAGGCGAACAAATGTATATTCATGGGTTTAGGGGGAGAATAACGGGGTTTTCCACGTTTCTATTGGTTATGGGGTCTTTAAGGCGTCGGTTAAGACTCCGTTTTAATGATGCTCTTCTTCGTGGGCTTCGATAAGGGCTTTGTTGTAGGCGTTGAGGGCCTCTAATTTGTTGGTAGAACCGATGCTGGTGGTGTCCGTTTTTTCTATGATTACCGGGAGTTCGTCCAGACCGTGTTGGTCAAAGGCGCGAAGGGCCGTTTCTATATTGTCTGATAAGCGCAAAGAGGGGGGATGCTTTCCATCTTCCAATAAGTCAAGCGTGGTAGGCTCTTCATGCGCTTTGTAAAAACTGCCAACGGTTAGGGTGGTGGCGATTTGTTTGTGAGGGCCGGCGGATAAAAACAGGCCGCGTCTTGATAGTTGCCAATGGAAAAAGCTCATGCCCAGAACGGCTTGGCTCAGGGCCGTCGAGATGGAGACTGTGACCAGGAGGGCGATGGTCATTTCATAACCGCCAGTTAATTCAAACACGATCATGGTGGTAGAAATGGGCGCGCCTAACACCGCTGCGGCCACACCGCCCATGCCCAATATGGCGTAAAGCCCATCTGAGGAAGCCGCTTGTGGGACAAGGGTTGCGGCAATGATCCCAAAGGCACCGCCTGTGCAGGCCCCCAAATATAAACTGGGCGAGAAGATACCGCCGCCGAACCGGCTGGCCAGAGTGATGGCCGTGGCTGCTGTTTTGGCGACCAGCAAAGCGATGAGCAGCCAAAGGCTTAAATTTTGTTTTAGCGCATTGTCTGTGGTGTCATAGCCAACGCCCAAAATTTCGGGGAAAAAGCACGCTATGAAACCGACCATAATGCCGCCAATGATCGGGCGGGCCCAGATGGGAATGGTAAAGCTCCAGGCAACGCGCTCTGCTGTGGACAGGGACAGTTGGAAAAGAATGGCAACCAAAGCACAGACCAAGCCTAAAATGGCAAAGGCTGGAAATTCTAAATATGATGTGATGGCATAGTTGGGAATTAAAAAGGCTGGGAATTCGCCAATGGTAAGCCGCACAATCACTGTGCCTGCCACACTTGCTAGCACCACGGGTACAAATGCTCTTAATGCATAGTGGGCCAGGATCACTTCGTGAGCAAACAGAACCCCAGCAATGGGGGCGTTAAAAGAGGCTGATACAGCGGCTGCTACACCGGCTGCTAATAAAATGCGCCGTTCTGCTTGGGTAAAATTTGTGGCACTGGCCAAAAAGGAGGACAGGGTCGCGCCCAGATGGACCACTGGGCCTTCACGCCCAGCACTGGCACCAAAGCCTAAGCTGATGGCAGATATAAGCGCGCTCCAAAGGCCTGTTTTTAAATCAATATGGCTGCCCTTTATGGCTTTTGCTTCTATGACATCTGCCACTGCATGTGCGCGTTTGGCAGGCACAAAATGATGGAGCATTTGGCCAACGATGATGCCGCCGATCACAGGGGCTAGGAAAAAGATGTAGGTTGGTGTGGTTTGGTAGAGCGTGCCAATATGTTCACTCATAGTCCCTAACCAAGTCCATTGAATGGCGCCAATGGCTTTGCGGAACAACAGTGTTGCTGTGCCAACGCTGATGCCGATCATTAAAGCTAAACCCCATAAAATGAACTGTTTGCTGGAAATAAACTTTTTTATATGGGGGGCGGTGCGGTCATAATAAAGTTCGGTGCTGGCCAGTTTCAGGTGTCGTTTGCTCACCCCGTGCAGCCATTTTACGTATTTTTGAATTTGTCGGCCCCAATTTTGATATTTTGGCTCGTTGTGGCTTTTATTGACCTTCATTTAAGTGGGCTTTCAATGCGATTTTCAAAATTGGGACCGAGATTGCTGTTATTTTTTACTATAATTGGTGATTGCGCGTTACGTCACAATAAATTTGCTTAGAAAGGTTGTTTTTAAGCATCATATCACCTTAATTTTATTGCTCTATAGAGACATGTTTGGTGATATGTTTTTCTTTGCTCTTTAAAGGCATAACTTTAAAGCGAGATTATTAAAGGAAAGCTGGCGTTGAATAATATTTTAACAACTATCGCTGTTATTTTGGTTTTCATTCTTACCGCGGCATTTATTGGGCCGTTGATGGTTAATTGGGATGATTATAGGCCTGCTTTTGAGAAGCATTTGTCACATGTACTGGGGGCTAAAGTTGAACTTGATGGCAGCTTGAATGTTCGTTTTTTGCCGACCCCTTATGTCAGGGTTGAAAATTTACGCTTTGGTGAAAGTGGCATTCAGGGCCAGCCCATTCTTGGGGTAAAAGAGCTAACGCTTTGGGTCTCTGTTCCCCCCTTGTTTAAGGGTGAACTTGAGGCTAGCCGGTTGAGCCTTGATGAACCAAAATTGGTTTTGCAATTTGATGAAACAGGCAAGCCAACTTTTTCGGCCGATCTTTCTAAAAAAAAGGGCAAGGTTGCTGAACAGGCAGGTGCGCGCCGTGCCTCTCTTTCTGGTTTTCAACTCAGCCCAAATTTAATTTCGCTAAAAGATGTTCAGATCAAAAATGGGCGCCTCATGTTGCAAAGCAAAGCGGGTGGGCGGGCTGCCAAAGTGCGCCAGTTACCTATTGAGACCGTGAATGGCACCCTTTCAGCTGTGACTTTGAATGGTCCGTTTTATTTTAATGGCACTTTTGAGGGGTGGGATGAAACGTTAGGGGTGCGCTTGGCAGTGGGAGAGTGGGAAAAGTCAGCTTTTCCTCTGCAGGCAAAGTTTATAATTCCTGGCTCTAAAGAGGTGTTGTTTACAGGCAAGCTTGCTCAAGACAAGAAGGCTTGGCGTGCGTTAGGCCAGCTCAAAGCTGGATTGGGGCAGGTGAGGAATGAGGTCGGTTTGCAGGCTCAAAAGGAGACATTGGCGCAAGGGGATGAAAAACGGCCCGCAAATGAAAAAGGTCCTCAAAAGATTGAAGGGGTTTTGGGGCAAGAGATTTTATTAACATCTGAAGTTGCTCTTTCAGCCACTCAGGCTTTGTTTGATCAGATTGTGCTTCGCGGGGGAAGTTTGGCGCATCCACAAACCATGCGCGGTAAGGCTCAGATTGACTGGAGGGATGCTTTAAGTCTGCTTCTTGATGTTGATGGGCAAGTGATCAACTTAAATGAATTTTTTGCAGGTTCAGATTTGGTGGGTGGCAAAACAACGAAAACGGTTTCACCTGCCAAGGCGGTGAGCAAGGTGAGTGATCTGTTGTTACAACAAGCGGCTCTTTTTGATGAGATTGATGTGAAGAGCAAAGTTGCCCAATTGATTGTTGGCAAGGGTGATGTGAGTGATTTTCGTTTGACGGTTAAAAGTGATGGTAGCTCTATCAATATAGAAGAGTTTTATGGGCGTTTGCCTGGCAGTGGCCGGCTTAATGTTACCGGGGCTTTTGCTGCCAAGCATCCAAGACAATTTGATGGCAAGCTTTTTTTGCGGGGTTTGCAATTTGAACAATTTTTAAAATGGGCCGCTCCTGAACTATCTGATCAGGAGAAATCAGTTAAGGGCAAATATATGCTCTCTAGCGTGGTGAGTGTGAGCGATAATGGCTTTGCTCTTTATGATGCCTTTGCCGATTTGGGTGGAACGAGCGTGCGCGGCCAGTTCATTCATGAGAATTTGGAAAACAAAATCCGGAATCGTTTGAGCTTGAACGCTCATGAAGTGGTGTTGGAAGATTTGCTGGGGGAGACTGTTTCAATTCATGACTATCAAAAGGCGTTAAAGGCAGCCCTTTCTTTGGCAGGGGATATATCCCAAAACAAGGAGGATGTGTCTGAGGTTGAGTTTTTAGTCGATCGGTTAGTGTTTTCTGACTCTTTACAAAAGGATGTTTCGCTAGTGTGGCGGGCTAGCGCGCAAGGGTCCGGGTTGGTGTCTTTGTCTATGGTGAGTGCACAAGGCTTGCAGTTTTCTTTTGATGATGATGCAGGGCAAAACAGCGCTGAGCGTTTTGTGGTTCAAGGGACCAGTAAGGAAGCTGTGCGCGAATTGATTGGGTTAAGTGGTTTTCAAACGGGAAAAGACCAGCTGATCAATGGGCAATTAATAGAGCGGGTCTTGCCGTTTCGTATGGCGGTTCAGCGCCACCGCGTGGAAGGGGCGATGCAATATCGTTTTGATGGGGTGTTGGCAGGGAGTGATACAGCCTTTTCTGTTTTGGTGCCTGAGACCGAAGATGAGGCTTTGCCAGTGACTATTTTTGGGGGTATGGAGAATAACGATGGAACGGCTTTAATTGCAAATTTACTGCCCTTTCAATTGGGACGTAGCTCTGTGATGAATGGGGCTCATGAGGTGAGTAAGCAGGAAAAGGGAACGTTGAGTTTTTCTGCCAAAGGGTCTTTGCAAAAAGGGTTTAAGGGGCAATTTAACTTTGAGCAGAAGGGGCTGTTGGTTAATTATGATGGCGCGGTTGGATTGGGATCTACCCAGTTTGCCTCTGACGGGGTTTTGAGCTTGTCAGGCCAAGAGAGCGGGACGGTTCTTGATTTGCTTGGGTTTAAAGGCCTTCGGCTTGGCGGGCAACAAAAAGAGCCCCTTTCTGCTAAGATGACTTTTTCCCAAACGGATGATGGCTATGCGCTTTCTGATTTAAGAATGGCGATTGGGGCGACCCAGATTAAGGGTGCTGGTTTAATGGGTGTGAAGGAGGGGGGGAAGACCAATCAGCTGGCCCTGGCAACCACCCGGTTAGATTTTCAAACATTGCTAACACCCTTGCAAAGCGGTGAAGAACAGGGGCGCCAAGATAAGAAGGTTTGGTCCTTAAAACCGTTTTCTCACAAAACAAAGACAGATTTTGATGTCGGTGATGAAGGGCAAGACGCACAAAGTTCTTTTTCAATCCGAGTTGAAGAGTTGCGCTTAACAGACCAATTAAGCCTTCGTGATGCGTTGGTGGTTTGGCGCGTGCAAGGGGACCGTATTGAGCTTAGCAAATTAAGCGGCAAAAGCCTTGGGGGTGAATTTTTAGCCAGTGGTGTGATGCGCCCTGTTGATAATGGTTATAGTTTTAATGGGGTGGCCAATTTAAAGGATGCTCAACTAGAGGCGATCGGCGCACGTGATGAAGTGAATTTGGGTGTTGGGCAATTTTCTATGAATTTGTCTATGAGTGGGGCTGGTAAAAGTGTGCATGACTTGGTTTCCAATTTGGTAGGTGAGGGCTCCATTCAAATTAAAGATGGCACGCTGCGCCAATTAAGCCCGAAACAAGTGGGGCGTTTGGCAGTTAATTATTTAAATGGGGAACAACAAGACCGGGCAAATTTAAAACAGGCTTTGACCGATGAGATTGATAGGGCTGAGGCGCTGTCTTTGGGGTCTTTTGATTTAGGGCTTCAGTTGATTGATGGCACCATTAAATTAAAACAATCTGATTTAGGGGTGCGCCCTGGGGTTATCGGGGTTGAGGCGGCTTTGGTGCTGGATGATTTGAGTTGGTCTGGGGATTGGACCATCCAAGCAAAAGGGCGCGGCGTATTGGCCAGTGTGCCACCGGTTGTGCGCCGCATGCGTGGCAAGCTAGATTCTGATGATGCAATGGTGGCTGAGTTGGATATGAGTGATTTTGAGCGCCATCTGGATTTGAAATATAAAGAAAAAGAATTGCAAGCTTTGGAAAAAGCGCGCATTGAGCGCGAGGCTTTGCGTTTGGCCGAAGAGCGGCGCCGGGCTGAGGAAGAGCTTAAGCGCATAGAGGCAGAAAAGGCTAAGTTAAAAGCGGAAAAGAAGAAGCTTGAGGATAGTTTTTCCAATGACCTGGATTGGTCGGAGTTGCCTGATTTGGTGCCTTAGAGGGACAGGTGTTTGTGGCTTTCCTTAATTTTCATGATAAGACTTTGGCATTTTAGGTCCTCATGTCAAGGGTATACGAAGCGTTGCACGCCCTTGACATGAGGACCTAAAATGCAAAAATCTCACCATGAAAATTAAGGGAAAATCTTGGGTGCCCCAGAAGTATATGTGCTTGTAAATCGATTACAAATCCCGCCTTTCCTCAAAATGCTTTTGGTAAAAGTCGAGAATGTACAGGCGAATGGCGCTTGAAAGGCCGGCTTCGCCGCGGTCTTTATCGATTTCTTCTACAACTTGCGAGACGGATTTGGATTGCTTGGCGGAAATGGTGCGCAAGGCTTGCCAAAACGCGTCTTCTAGCGAAATAGAGGTCCGGTGCCCCTTTAGGGTAAGGGACCTTTTTTTAGGAATGTCTGCCATAAATTTTTACAAAAATACTTTATGCTTTGGGGCCAATCATGTCTTGCGGGCGCACTGCGGCGTCAAATTCTTCTGCTGTGACATAGCCTAAATTTAATGCCTCTTGTTTTAAGGTGGTGCCGTTTTTATGGGCCGTTTTGGCTATTTCTGTCGCTTTGTCATAGCCAATTGTGGGCGCCAGTGCTGTCACCAGCATAAGAGAGCGTTCCATGAGCGCATTAATCTGGTCTTGGTTGGGTTCAATGCCAACTACGCAATTGTCTGTAAAGGAGACGCTGGCTTGGCTGATGAGCGTGATTGATTGTAAAAGATTATAAGCCAAGACAGGTTTGAAGACATTTAATTCAAAATGGCCTTGTGCGCCCGCGACCGTAATGGTGGTGTGGTTGCCCATGATTTGGGCTGCAACCATGGTTATGGCCTCGCATTGGGTGGGGTTGACCTTACCGGGCATGATGGAAGACCCTGGCTCGTTGGCGGGCAATGATAATTCTCCCAATCCTGAGCGCGGGCCAGAGCCTAGCAAGCGAATGTCATTGGCAATTTTGTTCAGGCTTACCGCGATTGTGTTCAGCGCACCTGACATCTCCACAAAAGCATCATGGGCGGCCAAAGCCTCAAACTTGTTAGGAGCTGTAATGAAATTTAGGTCTGTGATCTTGCTTACATGGTCTGCAAAGGTTTGGGCAAATTCAGGCTTGGTGTTTAGGCCTGTGCCAACAGCTGTGCCGCCTTGAGCAAGCGCTTTAAGGCGCGGTAATGCGGTTTTGACCCGGTCTATGCCATTGGCTATTTGGACCGTATAGCCAGAAAATTCTTGGCCCAGGGTGAGCGGCGTTGCGTCTTGGCAATGGGTGCGCCCAATTTTGATGATATCATTCCACTTGTTGGCCTTTTCATCCAAGGCTTTGTGTAAATGCTCTAGCGCTGGGATGAGTTCATGATGAATTTGCTCAACGGCAGCGATGTGCATGGCAGTCGGGAACGTGTCGTTTGAGCTTTGTGCGCGGTTAACATGATCGTTAGGGTGAACGGGCTCTTTTGAGCCTATGGTGCCGCCTAAAATTTCTATGGCCCGGTTTGCAATCACTTCATTGGCGTTCATGTTGCTTTGGGTGCCAGAACCTGTTTGCCAGACAACAAGCGGGAAGTGATCGTTGAGTTTGCCGTTGATCACATCGTCCGCAGCCTCAGAGATCGCATCTGCTAAGTTGCTTTCAAGATTATCTAGATCTGTGTTGGTCAGAGCGGCGGCTTTTTTAACAATGCCAAGGGCACGAATAAGGGCAGGTGGCATGGTTTCAATGCCGATTTTAAAATTGCCTAAGGAGCGTTGGGTTTGGGCTCCCCAATATTTATCGCTGGGGACTTCTAAGGGGCCAAAGCTATCTGTTTCCGTGCGTGTTGACACAAGCCATCTCCTTACCAAAATTTATTTAGAGCATTTTGCAAAGTAATGTACTCATTGCTTGTTGATTTGCAAAGGTGAGTAATGGGGATTATTGGATCTTTTATTTGGGTCTTTAGAGTAAGTTTTTGTTTTTTATATTTTTAAATTAAGACCTGTGCAGACTTGTTTTGGGGCCAACTTTTAAAAATGCTGGCCACCAAAGCGGGCAGGTGAGGGGCGAATGACTTTATTGCTAAAGTTTTGAACCTCTAGAATGGCAAAGCGGCGCTCTGATAAGCCATTTGCTTTCAGCCGAAACAAACCGTCAACGCCAGCAAAGCCGCCTGTTTGGGTTAAATGGGCAGCGGTGAAGCGTTGTCCGGCTGGGTATTTGGCAAATGTGGAGGCCAGGCTCACAGCATCATAAGACAGTGTGGTGATGCGGGTGGGGATGGTGCCATAGGTTTGGGTGTAGCGCTGTTTATATTTGTTCCACAGGGTTGGGTCAGCCGCTGGAAACCAGCCGCCGCGCAAGGGGGCTTGGCTGCCAATGGTGGCAAAATCCCAGCGTGAGGAGCCAAGCACTTGCACCTTTTTCGGGTCAATTTCGTGATAGGGCAAAAGGGTGGCCAATTGGGGTAGATATTTTTGCCCTGCTGGCAAGAACAGCGCGTCAGCCCCGCCTTGTTTGATTTGCTTGGCCAATGGTTTGGCCGCTTTTACCAGACCATCTGAATCTTTTGGATATGTTGCCAGCGCAACCACTTGGCCACCATGAGCGGCAACGGCGTTGCGAAACGAGGCTTGGGCAATTTGGCCATATTGATCTTGGGGCAGGTAAGCGGCAAAGCGGCGCTTGCCTTGAGAAATGGCATAAGAAACGATGCTGGAGACATCATGTCCGGCTAAAAAACTTAACAGATACACCCCATTGCCCGCCACGCTTTGGTCTGAGGAAAAGGCGATCATTGGGATATTGGCTTGTTGGGTTTTGGGGGCTGCTGCCCGCACAGAGGTAGAAAATAGCGGCCCTAGAACAATTTCAGCCCCTTCTTGAATGGCTGCCGAGGCGGCAAGGCTGGCGCCTTCAGGCGTGCCTTTGGTGTCTTTGGCGATCAATTCTATGTTGGGGTTGTCGGCTTCAAACAAAGCCAGTTCGGCAGCTTGCTTCATTTGTTTGGCAATTTCGCCAGAGCGCCCTTGAGCTGATAGGGGCAGGAGCAAGGCGATGCGCATTTTGCCGCCATTTAAGGCATTTTGAGAAACATCAGTTTCCGGAGTGCCTGTAAGTGTGGTGTTATTTAAACCTAATCCACCGCCGCCTGAACAGCTTGCCAAGACCAAAATGGTTGCTAGTTGTGCAAAGGCTATGGCGAATAAGCGGCATTGTTTGAACAATGTGACTTGTTTAAAGCTTTCTAGAATGGTTTTGGCTCCCAGCATGATGTTTTGCTCAATTCTTTTTTCTTGCGCTTTAGAATGCCCACCAGCATCCGCGCTATATCTTTATGCTTAAAAGTTTTGCCAGCACGTTTGTTAAACGATGCTTCTTGTGCTTATCGTTATTTGTGCTTCTTATATAAGGCTTTAACAGCTTAAGCTAAAAATGAAGTGTGGCCTTATCATGGATTTGTTAGCTATTTTTACCACTTGGGGGGGATTCGTCAAAAGAATGCTAAGGTTCAGTTGGGGATTGTTGCTTTTTTGCTTAACGAATGTGGTATGAAAAACGCAAATTGGGCCTTAAAAATTGATTTTATCACGCTTATTTTAGACGATTAGGACAAGGGCATATGGAGCAAGATCGTGTTGATCTGCCTCGTTTAACGGCAAAAATGAATGAGGTTTTGACCTCGCTTGTAACAACGCCGCTTGCCCCCCAGCTTTATTTGGTGGCGACCCCGATTGGGCATTTGGGGGATATAAGCTTGCGCGCGCTGGCAACCTTGGCGCGGGTTGATAAGCTGGCAGTGGAAGACACGCGCCGGTCTGGCACGTTATTACAGCATTTCGGGCTTTCAACGCCGATGATGGCCTATCACGATCACAATGGGGCGCAGATGCGCCCGCAAATCGTTTCCCTGATTAAAGAAGGGCACTCTGTGGCCTTGATTAGTGATGCGGGCACACCGTTGATCTCTGACCCTGGCTATAAGCTGGCCAAAGAGGTGCGGGCCGCCGGGCTTGAGGTGGAAGTGGTGCCTGGGCCCAGTGCAGTGATGGCTGGTTTGTCACTTTCTGGTTTGCCAACGGACCGGTTTTTGTTTGAAGGGTTTTTGCCAGCCAAACAGCAAGCGCGGCGGCGCCAGCTAGAGGCTTTGCAAGGGATTAACGCCAGCTTGGTGTTTTTTGAAACTGTGAAACGGATTCCGGCGGTTTTGCAAGATATGGTTGAGGTGTTGGGAGACCGGCCGGTGGCTCTGTGCCGGGAATTGACCAAGATGCATCAAGAAGTGATTGAAGGCACGATGTTGCAAGTTCTGGCTGTGTTGAAAGAGCGGGACCTTAAAGGTGAGTTGGTTGTGATTGTTGGACCGCCTGAGCGGGGCGAGGTGAGTGATGAGGAGATTGAGCGCGCGCTTGAAGCCCATGTTGCAAACGGGGCGAGCATGAAAGATAGCGTGGGACTGGTGGTTGAAGCGATGGATGTGCCCAAACGGCGGGTTTATGATTTGTCTGTTGGGCTGAAAAAACGGCTTGAGGGATCTGCTTGATGGGGCAGGGGGGGCGCCAAAAGCATTATCGCGCTGGGCTGTGGGCGGAACGGGTTGCTGGTGTTTATTTGTCTTGCAAGGGCTATCGGATTTTAGCGCGGCGTTATAAAAGCCCTGTGGGGGAAATTGATTTGATTGCCAAGCGCTCTGGGCGTATTGGGTTTGTTGAAGTTAAGTATCGTCAAAACCTGGAACAGGCAGCGTTTTCAATTACAGAATTCCAGAAAACAAGGATTGTGCAAGCGGCTAAATTTTGGCTTAGTCAAAATAGCCAAGAGTCTTATGAAGAGTTGTCGTTTGATGCGGTGTTACTCGCCCCTTGGGCGTTGCCCCAGCATATTCAAAATGCTTTTGAAGATCGTGGTGGCTGGTGAGTGCCTTAAACCTCATGGTTAGACTTTTGCATTTTAAAATCATTTGTCAAGGACGCGGAGCGCAAGTGAAATCCTTGACAAATGATTTTAAAATGCAAACTTCTCACCATGAGGTTTAAGGCACAGTGCAAACCTTCTTGTTATTTGAATAAAAGAAAAGAGAAAAAAATGAGCTTAAAGACGGCGTTTCAAATGGATGATATTGCTGGGTTGCATATTGAAGGGGATTCGACCTTTGCTTTGATGCTAGAGGCGCAAAAAAGAGGCCATGAGATCTTTTATTATTTGCCTGATCAGCTGTCTTTTGTTGAGGGTAAGGTTGTGGCGCGCGGGTTTGATGTGTCTGTTCAAGATGTTGCTGGGGATCATTTTACGCTGGGCAAATCTCGTTTTGTTGATTTGGTGGATATGGATGTGGTGCATCTGCGCCAGGATCCGCCGTTTGATATGAACTATATCACCACCACGCATTTGTTAGAGCGGGTGCACCCTGAAACGCTGGTGGTGAACAACCCGGCTGAGGTGCGCAATGCGCCTGAGAAATTGTTTGTGTTGAACTTTCCTGAGCTAACCGCGCCGACTTTAATCACGCGCTCAGAAGACGAAGTGATGGCGTTTCGCGAGGCCCACAAAGATATCATTGTGAAGCCGCTTTATGGCAATGGCGGCGCTGGGGTTTTCAGGGTGCCGGCTGATGATACCAACCTTTCCTCCCTAATGGAGATGTTTAAAGCCACCATGCGCGAGCCGTTTATTGTGCAGGCTTATTTGCCAGCTGTGCGCGCAGGCGACAAGCGGATTATTTTGGTGGATGGCGAACCGGTGGGCGCGATCAACCGGGTGCCAGCGGCCAATGAAACGCGCTCTAACATGCATGTGGGTGGGCGGCCAGAGCCGATTGAGCTTGATGCGCGCGATAAAGAAATTTGCGCGGCCATTGGGCCCGAACTTGCCAAGCGCGGTTTGATCTTTGTGGGCATTGATGTGATTGGCGGCGTGTTGACGGAGATTAATGTGACCTCGCCAACGGGCATTCGGGAGGTGGCGAAATTTGGCGGGGCGGATATAGCCGCGTTGATTTGGGAGGCGATTGAGGGGAAGGTTGGGTGAGATGGATTGGTTGAAAGCTTCGTGTCACTGCGGTGCTGTTCAGTTAGAAATACCCTATAAGCCAAAAAGTTTGACGTCTTGCAATTGTTCCATTTGCCGGCGTTATCAGGTGTTGTGGGGGTATTTCACACAAGCAGAGGTTAAGGTGATGGCCAAGCCTGATGATCTGGTGGCTTATGTTTGGGGTGATCGCCAATTAGAATTTCTTCACTGCAAAACTTGTGGTTGTTGTACCCATTATGAAGCGGTGGATAAGGCAGATGAGGCGCGCCTGGCTGTGAATGCGCGCATGATGGACCCTGAAGATATTAAAGATATTCGCGTGCGCCATTTTGACGGCGCTGTGAGTTGGACTTATTTAGATTAATTTCTTATGCAATTTTTAAAATGGTCTTTTCTGACAAAAGATCGTAGTTTTAGCAGAAATAAGGATTACTCAATATCTAAACCAAGTTTATGTAATTTTTCATTTAAGGTATTTATTTTTTTAATTGTTATTGATTTTAGAGACTCTTTGATGGTTTCGAATTCACGATCGTCATCGTTAATATAAATGGGGTCAATATCAGTATAGACTGTGACAGGAATTTCTATTTCTTCAAGAGTTTCTATACATTTTAAATGGTACTGAAATTCTTTAAGTTCATTATTTAGCTCATTAATTTTGTCTAGATCTTTTATATTCACCACTTTATCATCACCCAAATTGATTATTGAATCTAGTATAAAAGATATAACTTCTTTTAACTTTTATCTAACTAAATCATCATTACTTAATTATTGAAAGTAATTTTTGATTATTTGAATGAGTTGTGGGTTGTACCTATTTGAGTGATTAAATAAACTTTGCATTTAGCCAGATAGATTTGCCAAACTCTCCACGATCATTTTTGGGTCTGTGGGCAGGTTAAAATATAGCCCATAGCCATTGGCCACAAAGACGGCTGCGATTAGGCTTAAGGTAAAGCTCACAACCAGCAGAAAGCCGCCGCCGGTTATCAATGAGATGGAGGCCATGACGATGGCGATTTGCAAGAGGGCAACGGCGACCCCATAATTATCCCCGCGCTCTAGGGCAATGGTGCGCTCTGCCTGGTGGGCTCTGGCGTCTTTTAGAATGTCTTTTTTTTCCGCGTTATAGGTTTCAGCCTTTTTTTGCCATTTGGAGGCCAGCTCATTATGGCCGGTGGATTGAAACGTGTTGGCAGCAATTTCTGAATTCGTCGCGCGGATGTTTTTGGCTTGAAAATATGCAAATTTATTGGAGGCCTCTATTTGTGCCTCTAGTGCGCTTTTTGCCGCCTCATCATCAGCCATCGAAACAAGGGCTAAAAAGGCAGCCAGAAAGGCGATAAAAATCGGAATTTTATTGTTGGTTTTATCTTTGGTGATGTCTTCAATGAGGCTTTTAATATCGGTTAAAGGGGCTTCATTGTTTGTTTGTGTTTCTTGTTTTTCCATTTGTTATTCTAACTTGTTACTTTGAAGTGTTAATAATAATTGAGTTTAACTATGGGTCGTGTATTGTTAATCTTGATCCTTGATATGTAAAGACTTTGGGGAGGCTGTTATGTTTAAGTGGGGCATTCTTTTTTTCTTTTGTTTGTTTTTTTCCTCTGTTTTTGTTTCCTATGTGGCTCATGCAAAATCATTTCGAGCAACGATTTATAGTGATGGATATGCATGCCCTGGAAATTGTGATGCTCATGTTGTTATAAATAAAGAACACAACCCTTCAAAATATGTTTTTGATCCTAAATCAACACGGCAAAAACCGCGAAAATGCCGGAATAACCATTTATGCACGATTTGTTTTAATAAAAAAGACAGTAGCTGTCTTACAGTTATGTATCGCGGGGCAGGCCCTCCTAAATGGAAGTTTGATTTTACCCCCGCTTTTTATAAATCTATTTGTCATAAAAAAAAGATCCCTTCTGTATTGAAAGGTACTTGTCAGCGGTTTGTAAAAAAGTTTGAAACAAACAGCATGGAAAATGTCTATTGCACGTTTGATCCCACTCATAAAAATTGTAAATCTTTAATCAAGCGCTCCGTGCAGATTTATCAAAAGGATAAAAAATATAGGGATGAATGTTTGGCGTTAACAGAAGAAAAATATAATGAAAAATATGCTTCAAACAAAAAACTTCAGCGAAAATACGATTGTAATTATGAAATGATTGGCACTGGGGGCCCAAATTCTAATGGTGTTACGTGGCGGCGTTTGTTGCCGGCAAGCTGCACGCCAGGATCTTTTGTTGGACGCAATGGTTTAGATTGCTGTGATAGTGATAAACTCACACTGGGTGGATTAGGCAAAGAATGTACTATTTATCTTGTTCCTAAAAAATGAGGAACAAGAGTTCTTTTTTACAAAATTGTCTGCCCGGTTTTTTCCCAATCTTTCATGAACGCATCCAAACCTTTGTCTGTCAGCGGGTGAGTGGCCAATTGTTTGATCACTTTGCCTGGCACGGTTGCGACATCAGCGCCGATGAGGGCTGATTGTTTGACGTGATTGACCGAGCGGATTGAGGCGGCCAAAATTTGTGTGTTTAGGTTTGGGTAATTGTCATAGACCGTGCGGATCTCTTCGATTAGGTCCATGCCGTCCAGCCCCATATCATCCAAGCGGCCAATGAAAGGGGAGATGTAGGTGGCGCCAGCTTTGGCGGCCAGCAAGGCTTGGTTGGCAGAAAAGCACAGGGTGACATTTACCATTGTGCCTTCATCGCTCAGCGCTTTGCAGGCTTTTAAGCCGTCCCATGTGAGGGGGACTTTGATGGCGATGTTTTCAGCCAGGCCTTTGAGCTTTTTGCCCTCTTCAATCATGGTTTTGCTGTCTAGCGCGGTGACTTCTGCGCTCACAGGGCCGTCAACAATTGAGCAGATCTCTTTGACAACGTCTAAAAAATTGCGCCCTGATTTGGCTATCAGTGAGGGGTTGGTTGTTACCCCGTCAATCAGGCCTGTTTCGCTTAGTTCGCCTATTTCTTCTACATCTGCGCTGTCGACAAAAAATTTCATTTTGGCTTTTTTCCGTTATCTTTGGCGGTGTTTGTTTGTTAACAAATACCCTATCGTCTCTCTCGTAACGCGTCTATCACCCTTTTGTCCGAATCACAATCCATTTTATTGTGGTTTCAAGCTGTTTTGCTTGACTTATATGAATGTTTTTTAAGGAATTTGCTTTGTCTCAAACCGTTCCCATATTGTTGCCTGTTTTGGTGCATCAGACCTATGACTATTTGATTGGGCAGAGCGACCAAGGGTTTGTGTTTGAGGAAGAGGCCCCTCTGAACCTAAAATCGGGTGATTTTGTCAAAGTCCCTTTTGGGCGCCAAGAACGCATTGGTGTGGTTTGGAACCAGCCGGTTGAGCCGGTTGATGAGCATGGTGAGGTGCTCTCTAAACCGGTTGATCCTAATAAGATGAAGTCTGTGATTGAGCGGCTGGATGTGCCCCCGTTGCCTGATGTCTCCATGCGGTTTGCTCAATGGGTGGCCAATTACACTTTGTCGCCTCTTGGCCTGGTGTTGCGGATGATGATGAGTTCGCGACAAGCCTTTCAAGCGCAAAAGGTGCGTTTTGGGGTTCAGCTTTCAAGCACGGCGCCGGAGATCAAAATGACACCGGCGCGGCAAAAGGTGTTGGAGATAATTGAACCGGATTTTGTGTGGAGCAAAACCAACTTGGCGCAAGAGGCTGGTGTTTCGCCTAAGGTGCTGGATGGGTTGGTCAAAGCTGGGGCGTTGGTGCAAGCCCAGGTGAAAGAAGAGCCTTTTGCCGCGCCCAAACCCAATTTTATGAAACCGGACTTTTCTGACGAGCAATTGGAAGCGGCTCACCGGTTGCGAGGGGTTGGCAAGGCGCGGGCGTTTCAGACCATGTTGCTGGATGGGGTGACCGGTTCTGGTAAGACAGAGGTTTATTTTGAGGCGATTGCCGGCGCGCTGGAACAGGGGCGGCAAGTGTTGGTGTTGCTGCCAGAGATTTCGTTGACCAAACAATTTTTAGAGCGGTTCAAACAACGCTTTGGTTGCTTGCCGGCCAGTTGGCATTCAGCTGTTGGTGATGGCGCGCGGGCCAAGCTGTGGCGCGGGGTGGCAAGCGGGGAGGTCAAGGCGGTCATCGGTGCGCGTTCGGCATTGTTTTTGCCGTTTAAAGATTTGGGCATGATCATTGTCGATGAGGAGCATGATACGGGCTATAAGCAAGAGACCAATGTGCTTTATCATGCCAGGGACATGGCGGTGGTGCGTGGCTCTTTGGGCAAGGCAGGGGTGGTGTTGGCCAGTGCGACCCCGTCATTGGAAAGTTTGATTAATGCAGCCCAAGGCCGCTATGGGCATGTGAAGTTAGAGAGCCGGTTTCATGGGGCTGCCTTGCCTGAGATGAGCGCGATTGATATGCGCAAAGACGGGCCAGAGCGGGGCAAATGGCTTAGCCCGGCTTTAATTGGCGCGATGCAAGAGACCTTGGCCAAGGGTGAGCAAAGCTTGTTGTTTTTAAACCGGCGCGGCTATGCCCCTTTAACCTTGTGCCGGGGGTGTGGGCATCGCTTTCAATGTCCGCAATGTTCTGCCTGGTTGGTGGAGCATAAATTTAAAGAGGCGCTTTCATGCCATCATTGTGGGTTTAAGGTGCCGCGCCCCAAAGCGTGCCCGAAATGCGAGAAGGAAGACAGCCTTGTGCCTTGTGGGCCCGGGGTGGAGCGGATTGCAGAAGAGGTGCGCGAGATTTTCCCTCAAGCCAGGCAAGCGATCCTGTCGTCTGACTTGGTGCCAAATATAAATGCGTTAAAAGAGGTGATTGAGACCATCCATAGCGGGGATGCGCAAATTATCATTGGTACGCAAATTGTGGCCAAGGGGCATAACTTTCCGTTATTGGCAACGGTTGGCATTGTTGATGGCGATTTGGGGCTGCAGGGCTCTGGTGATCCGCGGGCCGCTGAGCGGACCTTTCAACTCTTGCACCAAGTCTCTGGCCGGGCGGGGCGGATGGGGACAAAGGGCATGGGGTTTGTGCAAACCTATTTGCCAGACCATCCGGTGATGCAAGCGATCCTTTCAGGCGACAGAGACAGTTTTGTGGGCCGTGAAACCCAGGCACGTGAGATGCTCACCTATCCCCCCTTTGGCCGCTTGGTGGCTTTGATTGTCTCTGCCAAACAAAAGGATATGGCAGAGCGCTATGCCAGAGAAGTGGCCCGCCGGGTGCCGCCGTCTAAGAAGGTGACAGTGCTGGGGCCAGTGGAGGCGCCCTTGGCGGTTATTCGTGGGCGCTATCGGTTTAGGTTGTTAATGAAAGCGCCGCGTGATTTGGATGTGCAGGCCTTTATGCGCCATTGGCAGGCCCGTTTGCCGAAACCTCAAGGGGATTTGCGGTTGGTGGTGGATGTGGATCCGTATAATTTTTTGTAAAATCTGTTTTAGGGGATTATCCGTATTATATTGGACAGTGCTTAAGCTTTTATTTGATCTGTGATGCTTTTGAAATAAGCAATTTGACGTTCCATATGCTCTGTTGGATGCCCAAAGCTTCGTGAAATTTTAAGGTCATTTTCCATTCTGGCAATAACATCAATTTTATCTGTTGTGTTTATGGAGGTTTTTTCTCCGGTTACCTGTGAGATAATTTCAGCTAAGTGGGTTTGAAACTCTGCCCCGTATGTCAGTAGCATTAAGCTTTCTTCACCAAAATAACCGTTTTCATGAAGCTCTCTGGCATAGGTATCAATCTCTTCAGGTGATATGTTGCGTAAATCATATTTACCGTCAATTTCTTGGCGTGATAGAGCGAGCTTTTGCGTTTTTTGCGCTGTGATCGGACCGTTTGCTGATGCTTCCTCTTGTAATTTTACCAATGTTTTTTGCGTTTCACTTGAGATCAGCGGCGGGGAAAGAATTGCAGCTCTCTCGGCAGAAATTGCCGCGTTGTTTGCAGTCTTATTCTGGCTCTTATCAATGTCAGTTAAGGCATTAGAAATCATCAATTTGTTTGTTTTTATAGGGGTTGGGGTGGTCAAAGTAGGAGAATTGATAATGTGCATTTTTCTCTCACCAGTGAAGATTTTGGAGATTTAGATGCATGCAAAGCAATTATTGGACCGAATTTTCAGGGTCTGACAGTTGGTAGAGGTTGGCGATCCGTTCATGATTTGTGAATTTTTTTGGTAGCAGGAAAAATCTTAAAATTTTAGATTGTATTTTTACAGCAAATTAAACTCATAGGTTGTATTGTTGTTCAATTTAAAACTAACAGGAGATTTTCTCCATGACACATTTTTTAAAATTATTTTATATCTTTTTTTGTTCATACTTTCTTTTGCTATCCCCGGTTTTTGCTGGCAATGCTTTTGAATATAATGTCGAAGGTGAATTTATAGGCTTTTCAAAAAACGGTAAAATTTTTGCCTATGAAGAATATGGCTATCATGAATTATCAGGTGTTCCTTACACGGTTATTCACCTGATAAACATTAATGATAATAAGGATGTTTTTGGCTCCCCTATTCGGGCAAGTTATATTACACCTGGTTCAAATGTTAATCAGGTTCGCAATATGGCGCGGCAAATGGCGAAATCCTTTTTTATTCAATATGGGATTTCTAGAGCAGGAAAAAGGCTCTATCATAACAATGACCTGGATAAAATTAATGGGACTGTGATTGATAATGTTGTTCATCACAAAGATAATATTGTCTCGGTTCACGGGTTTGATTTTCATGTCAAATCATTTTATCTGCCCACACGCCATTGCACGACTTATGGCAAAGATTTCCAATATGGCTATGAGCTTTTGATTGAACGGGCGGGAAAACGGGCTTTGGCTTTGCATAAAGATATTGAAATTCCACGTGCGCGTGGCTGTCCGCGCGAATATGCGATTGCTGATATTGTTGGGTTTCACAAGAAAACCTATGTGGTCTTGCTTAAAGTGATTACGCATAGTGTGAGCCATAATACAGATGGTAGCAATGAAGGCGATCGCTATGTGGCTTATAGCTTTTCTTTAAAATAAGAAAAGCGCTCATATTGATTGCTCTAAAAGGGTATGCTCTTTCATTTTAGGGTCATTAATGATCATTCTATTGATTTTTATTGTTTTAACTCTAGGCGGGGGATGACGCCTTGAGTTAAAGATCAGCTAGTTAAGGGCAGGTCAATGCCTCATGACGCTCATGGGCTTTTTCTGTCGGTTGGGGATGCTTTTTTGGTTTTATTCAAGAATGAACAATAAAGCTTTGTAAAACCGTGTCTTTTATAGGAATTTAGTTCAATGAGGGGTCAGCCTTCTATCTTTTTGCGCTAAACACTTTAAAGCCTTGTTATTGATGGAAATATTTTCTTAATGAGCATCTAAATAGATTGCTGTAGTGCTGCTTTTTGCTCCTTATATTTTCTGTGTGCGACCATTCATCCGCAAATTTTTGGTATTAATTCGTGCCCGGGCAGTTGCGTATTCAAAATCCTTATGCTAGAGCAAGCCGGGCTTTGGGGGTTTTATTGGGTTTTTCGCCCTTTACACACAAAGTCACACCATAATAATAACCGGTACGCCCTAAAGAGACCCTCTTTAGAGCTGTGCCCTTTTGTAAAAGGCAAGAGCATTCCGTGGCAGGTGAACCATCAATGATTGCAGGAGTGGCCGGGCGTTATGCAACCGCGCTGTTCGACCTTGCCCGCGAAAAAAATCAACTTGATCAAGTTGACGCGGATTTGAAAGGGGTTCAGGGCCTTTTGGCTGAAAGCCCGGATCTTAATCGTTTGGCGATGAGCCCTGTTTTTAGTGCTGAACAGCAAGAAAAGGCATTTGCTGCCATTGCTGAGAAGTCCGGGTTGGGCGAGGTTGCTAAGAACTTATTGCATGTGGTGGCACGCAATCGCCGTCTGTCGAGCATCACAGACATTATCAAAGGTTTCAAAATTTTACTGGCCAGCCATCGCGGGGAAGTTACCGCTGAGGCAATCAGTGCCGTTGCTTTAACTGATGAGCAGCAATCAAAATTGCGCTCAACGCTTAAAGAGGCTGCCGGCCAGGATATTGAATTAATCACCAAAGTAGACCCATCAATTTTAGGGGGGCTGATTGTTAAAATCGGTTCTCAGCAAATTGATGATTCTTTGGCAACTAAGTTAAATAATATGAAAACGCGCATGAAAGAGGTCAGCTGATGGAAATCAGAGCTGCTGAAATATCCTCCATATTGAAGGATCAGATTGAGAATTTCGGTAAAGAAGCCGAGGTCTCTGAAATTGGACAAGTGTTGTCTGTAGGTGATGGTATTGCCCGGGTTTATGGCCTTGATAACGTTCAGGCTGGTGAGCTTGTTGAATTTCCTGGTGGCATTCGCGGCATGGCGTTGAACCTGGAAGTTGATAATGTTGGTGTTGTTATCTTTGGTGATGACCGCGACATTAAAGAAGGCGACACTGTTAAGCGTTCTGGTGCCATTGTGGATACGCCGGTTGGCAAAGGCTTGCTTGGCCGTGTTGTTGATGCGCTGGGTAACCCAATTGACGGCAAGGGTCCAATTGACGCCACAGAGCGCCGCTTGGTGGACGTTAAGGCGCCTGGCATTATTCCTCGTAAATCTGTGCATGAGCCCGTGCAGACCGGTCTGAAGGCCGTTGACAGCTTGATCCCAATTGGACGTGGCCAGCGCGAGCTGATCATTGGTGACCGCCAAACAGGTAAAACCGCCGTGGCTTTGGATGCGATCTTGAACCAAAAGGTTGTGAACGCCACCGGAACAGAGGCTGAAAAGCTTTATTGTATTTATGTGGCCGTTGGCCAGAAGCGTTCTACTGTAGCGCAGTTTGTGAAAACTTTGGAAGAAAATGGCGCGCTTGAATATTCAATCGTTGTGGCTGCGACCGCTTCTGATCCCGCGCCAATGCAGTTCTTGGCACCATTTACAGCTTGTGCCATGGGTGAATATTTCCGTGACAATGGCATGCATGCCTTGATCACTTATGATGATTTGTCAAAACAAGCGGTTGCTTATCGTCAAATGTCATTGTTGCTTCGTCGCCCACCTGGACGTGAAGCTTATCCTGGTGACGTTTTCTTCTTGCACTCACGCCTTTTAGAGCGTGCTGCGAAATTAAATGAAGATAATGGCGCTGGTTCACTTACAGCTTTGCCTGTGATTGAAACCCAAGCCAATGACGTGTCTGCCTACATTCCTACCAATGTGATTTCGATTACAGACGGTCAGATCTTCTTGGAAACAGATTTGTTCTATCAAGGTATTCGTCCTGCTGTGAACGTTGGTCTTTCTGTGTCTCGTGTGGGTTCTGCTGCTCAAATTAAAGCGATGAAACAGGTGGCTGGTCCGATTAAGGGTGAGCTTGCTCAGTACCGCGAAATGGCGGCCTTTGCTCAGTTTGGTTCTGACCTTGATGCGGCAACGCAAAAACTGCTTAACCGGGGTGCACGCCTAACTGAACTTCTTAAGCAAGGCCAATATTCGCCATTGCAAGTGGAAGAGCAGGTTGTGGTGATTTATGCCGGTGTGAACGGCTATCTTGATCCGATCCCCGTTGGTGATGTGGGCCGGTTTGAAGAAGAGCTGCTTCGTCATTTCCGTGATGAGCAAAAAGATATTCTTGAAACAATCCGAAGTGAAAAAGCTTTGAGCGATGACACATCTGCCAAATTAAAAGATGCGGTTGATGCGTTTGCAAAGAACTTTGCCGCCTCTGAATAAGGATTGGGATGTGTCCTTGAGCCCTGCTTGTTCGGGGCAAGGACAACAACTGGGAGTGTAGAGCCAAATGGCGAGCCTCAAAGAATTACGCAATCGGATCTCGAGCGTGAAAGCCACGCAAAAGATCACTAAGGCCATGCAGATGGTGGCCGCTGCTAAATTGCGCCGTGCGCAAGAAGCAGCCGAATCTGCCCGGCCTTATGCTGAGCGCATGGACAATGTGCTGTCCAATTTAGGGCGCATTTATAAGTCGTCTGAAAGTGCCTCTCCTTATTTGATCGGCACGGGCAAAGAGGATGTGCATTTGCTTATCGTTGCCACAGCTGAACGCGGGCTGTGTGGTGGTTTTAATTCTAACATTGCCAAACTGGCTAGATTAGAAGCGCGCCGCCTGCAAAAAGAAGGCAAAACGGTTAAAATTATTTGTGTTGGTTCAAAAGGTTATGACCAGCTTAAAAGTGAATTTGACAGCATCATTATTGGTCAGGTTTCGCTTAAAGACTTGAAGCAAGTTAATTTTGCCAAAGCACATGAGATTGCCAATCAGGCAACTGATATGTTTGATTCTGGTGACGTTGATGTCGTCAAACTTTATTTTTCTGAATTTAAATCTGTGATCTCTCAGATCCCGACACAGCTGCAGCTTATTCCTGCCAGTTTTGAGGAAGAAGAGGGTGATAATTCAGATACTTCTCAACCGGTTGTTTATGAATATGAGCCGGATGAAGAAGAGATTTTAAACGATCTTTTGCCGCGGAACATTGCCACGCAAATCTTTAGAGGATTGCTGGAAAATGCTGCCTCTGAACAAGGGGCGCGCATGAGCGCTATGGACAATGCGACACGCAACGCTGGCGAGATGATTGATAAATTGACGTTGGTTTATAACCGTTCACGTCAGGCTCAGATTACCAAAGAATTGATTGAAATTATTTCTGGCGCTGAGGCGCTTTAGATAGATAAGGGAAAGTTTAATCCAATGGCAACAAAAGTTGGTCGAATTCGGCAAGTGATGGGCGCTGTGGTTGATGTGCAGTTCGATGGAGAATTGCCAGCGATTATGAGTGCGCTTGAAACAGAAAATAATGGCAAGCGTCTTGTTCTAGAGGTCGCGCAGCATTTGGGTGAAAACACCGTTCGCACCATTGCGATGGACATTTCTGAAGGCTTGGTTCGCGGGCAAGAAGTGTCAGACACAGGTAGTCCGATCCAGGTACCTGTGGGTGATGAAACTTTGGGCCGGATTATGAATGTGATCGGTGAGCCGGTTGATGAGGCGGGCGAAATTCCAACTCAATCAAAACGGGCTATTCACGCTGATGCCCCAGCCTTCCAAGACCAGTCAACCGAATCTGAGATTTTGGTAACCGGTATTAAAGTTGTGGACTTGCTGGCTCCTTATGCCAAGGGTGGTAAAATTGGCCTGTTTGGCGGTGCCGGTGTTGGTAAGACCGTTTTGATTATGGAACTGATTAACAACATTGCGAAAACCCACGGTGGTTACTCTGTGTTTGCTGGTGTTGGTGAGCGGACACGTGAGGGTAATGACCTTTACTGGGAAATGATTGAATCAGGCGTGAACAAAGAAGGCGGCGGTGAAGGCTCTAAAGCTGCGCTTGTTTATGGTCAGATGAATGAGCCTCCAGGAGCGCGCGCTCGTGTGGCGCTAACTGGTTTGACTGTGGCGGAACATTTCCGTGATCAAGGCCAGGACGTGTTGTTCTTTGTTGATAACATCTTCCGCTTTACGCAAGCTGGTTCTGAAGTGTCTGCTTTGCTAGGCCGGATCCCATCAGCGGTGGGTTACCAGCCAACACTTGGTACTGACATGGGCAGTATGCAAGAGCGTATTACATCTACCACAACAGGGTCTATTACCTCTGTGCAAGCTGTTTATGTGCCTGCTGACGACTTGACTGACCCGGCGCCGGCCTCAACCTTTGCTCACTTGGACGCAACAACTGTGTTGTCTCGTGCGATTGCTGAAAAAGGTATTTACCCGGCTGTGGATCCGCTTGATAGTACGTCTCGTGTGCTTGACCCCCGTGTTGTTGGTGATGAGCACTATGCCATTGCCCGCCGTGTGCAAGAAATTTTGCAAAAATATAAAGCCTTGCAAGACATTATCGCGATTTTGGGTATGGACGAGCTTTCTGAAGAAGATAAGTTGGTTGTGGCCCGGGCGCGTAAGATTGAACGTTTCTTATCACAGCCGTTTGACGTGGCTGAAGTGTTTACCGGTTCTCCTGGTGTTCAGGTTGACCTGAAAGACACCATTGAAGGCTTTAAAGGCCTTTGTGATGGTGATTATGATCACTTGCCTGAGCAAGCTTTCTATTTGGTTGGTACCATTGATGAAGCGATGAAAAAGGCTGAAAAACTTGCTGCTGAAGCGGCTTAACCTTTTAAGAGGTGATGCCTTATGGCGGAAACATTTAAATTTGAGCTTGTTTCACCTGAACGGTTGTTGATGTCAGCTGATGTTAACAGTGTGAAAGTGCCTGGTGATGAGGGAGACTTTGTTGTTCTGCCAGATCATGCGCCTTTCATGTCAACAATGCGCCCCGGCATGGTGCTCATTGAAGCTGAAGATGGGGAACACAAATATTTTGTGAAGGGCGGTTTTTCTCAAGTGGAAGACAGCGGCTTGACCATTTTGGCTGAAGAATCTGTTGAGATTTCTGAGTTGAAAGGGGATCGCTTGCAGGATGAGATTGCCAATGCCCGCAAGCGTTTAGAGAGCACAGAGAGCGATCATGCCAAGCGGCATGAGAGTGTCCTGATTGATTTCTTAGAAGAGATTGGCTTGGTGCATTAGCGCTCTTTTGGAATTGAGATTGAGATAAAAAGCCTACCTCGCTTGAGGTGGGCTTTTTTGTTATGATGGTTTATCTTGTTTTCTATCAGCCAAGGGGGAAGGGAATGGAGCAAGAAGATTGTCATAGTTGTAACCAACTGGATCAGTTGGATTTAATGCGGGGCCAGACACGGGCATTTTTAAAACAACGTTTGTTGTTTTGGGCCCTTCGCTGGACGATTGGATTTATTGGCATTTGGGTGATTTTGCAGTTTTATCCCGAGCTGACTTGGCTATGGTGGGCAGGGCTTATTGTTGCTTTGATCTCTCTTGTTGCCATTTTGGGTAGTTTTTTGTTTTTGGAAAAAAAGATGAAAAAAGCTGCAGATACAGCAAAGACTTTATCTGATGAGGTGAAAAAGGGATGATTTTAGCCCTTGCGTTTTTGGGGCCAATTTAAGTTAGCAAGGATGTGAATTCTTCTACCACTTGTTCGTATACCCGGCGTTTGAATGGAACAATCAGGCCGGGTAGTTCTTTGGGGTGTTCCCATCGCCATTGGTCAAATTCTGCCTTTTGCTCGGGTTTTTCATTGATGTCAATTTCTGCCTCATTGCCTTCAAAGCGCATGGCAAACCATTGTTGGGTTTGGCCGCGATATTTGCCTTTTAAAGCTTTGCCCCATAATTCTTTGGGCAATTCATAGTCAAACCATCGGCTCGCTGTTTGAATGACGCTGGCTGAGGTAATGCCGGTCTCTTCTTGTAACTCACGCAAAGCGGCTTGCTCAGGGTTTTCGCCTTTATCTATGCCCCCTTGGGGCATTTGCCAAATAAAGGGCCCGTTAGGATTATCATGTGATTTAGAAATACGCCGCCCAATCCAGACTTTGTTGTCAGGATTTAACAAAAAAATGCCAACGCAACGGCGCAAGGGTAATTGATTAAAATCTGTCATTGATGATTATCGATCCATTGATGAAGGCAGACCAATTGAGGGTTTATATAATAATCTTATTGTACTTTGATAAAGGCTTTATAACAATTTTATCACTGGTTTGCAGTTGATATTTGTTAGCTTTGAGGCTGGGCAACCATGTGGGTGAGAGGGACAAGTGTGATGCCGCGTTGTTTTAAATTGCTGGCCCACTCATTTAGGCGTTGAATGGATAAGGGCAGGGCACTGGCCACGCCAATGGCGCTTCCTTGTTGTTGTGCAGTTTCTTCCAGGCGTTTTAAGGCTTGGTCAATGGCTTGCTTGTTTTTTATTTCATCGATGACCATTGTGCCTTGGGTGTATTCTAGTTTGAGTTCTTGTGAAATTTTGTACGGTGTGTTTGCCGTTTGGCTGTTATGATCCATATATAAAAGCCCGCGGTTTTTAACCTCACGCATAATGGAATAGACGGCATTTTCATGAGAAATGAACTTGCTACCATCTAGATTGATAATGCCGACATAGCCTGTCATGCGCCCCATGAGCCAGGTTAAGCGTTCAATGTTTACCAGATCAGTTTGAAAAGAGAGCAATGTGTGTGGGCCTGGGTCATTGTCTGGATAGTCGAACGGTTCCATGGGAACTTCCAAAATGAGTTCATGTCCTGCGGCTCTGGCGCGCCTGGTCCAGTTTTTGAGCTGTGAGGCGTAGGGATTAAAGCTAAAGGTGATTTCTGCAGGTAATGTTTCTATTGCGCTTTCAGTTGTTGGCTGGGACAGCCCGAGCCCGGTGATAACCAGGGCGATGGTTTTTAAATTTTTACCTTTTACTTTTGAGGGGCGGGCATATACATCAAGAGCGCGGCGGCCATCATCAGCAATGCGTGGTATTAAGCCATACTTGTTCTTTTCAACCAATTCTGGAATTGGTGCGGGGGGCAGACCTATTTTGCCGATATATTCAAGTTGGTCTTGATGGTTTTTCTGAACTTGTTGTTTTAGGGTTTTTTTTGCTGGCTTTTCTGTGGCCGGGGTCAAGGTGGCTGGTTTTTTTGCAAAATAACGCGGGACTTTTTGGACCTTTTTGGTCCCTTTTATCGTGCGTTCGCGTTTTTTTAAAATCAGTTGGGCCTGTTTTTGGGCTAAGGCCTTTTCAGCTTGTTGGCGGTCTTTTATTTGCATCACAGAATAGGGCTGGCCACCCAAGGGCGCTTTGACCAGTGTCATCGTTAGGAAAAAAAGAACAAAGGCAGTGCCAGTGAAAATGCTGGTGATGTATAATTTGTTCATGAGGCTTGCCACCATTTGTTCAGAGCGTTTTGCTATAAAATAAAACGTTCTTTAGGAGACCACTCAACACGTAACGCAATCAACCATTTTAAAGTGATGGGGTGATGTCTATTTCATAAAAATGTTCAACGTGTAAATCATCAAAAAAATAACTATGGGAGAGCAATGACTGCACTCCCATTGTTACTTTTTTCAGATTAGCTTGAAACTATTACCTGATTCCTAATGAAATATCGATTTTTAGGCCTTTTAGGGGCTTACAGGCTGTTCGGCTTGGGTTTTATCCTTGTCGGCGCTTGGGCTATTGTCTTGAACCTTTTCCTTCATAGAGGTTTTGTCGTCCTTTTTGGGAAGTTCAACCTCTCCATGTAGAAACTTAATGGCATATTGCAATTGTGTATCTTTTTTAGGATCAGTTGGCACAAAGGATAAAGAGCCATGTTGCTCTTCTTTTTTCTCATTAACCGAAATATGACCTCTTAAGCTTGCCTCGCCTTTGGTTTTAATCGGCTTGCCTTTGAATTCATCGGGTAATTCTTGTTGAACAAGCACAGTAGGATCAATGCCTTTGGCTTGAATAGAGGTGATAGAAGGGGTGTAGTAAAGAGCTGTGGTTAGGCGGATGGCTCCGTTAGATCCCAATGGAATAATGGTTTGCACAGAGCCTTTACCAAAGGTGCGTGAGCCAACAAGGGTTGCTCGTTTATGATCAAGCAAGGCACCTGCAACAATTTCTGAGGCTGAGGCTGAGCCACCATTAATCAAAATGACAATTTTTTTGCCGTCAGAAATATCACCGCGGCGGGCTGTTGCGCGTTGTGTTTCTTCTAGATTGCGGCCCCGTGTGATCACAATGGCCCCTTCATCTAAAAACGCATCTGAGACTTTAATGGCTTGTTCTAACAGGCCGCCCGGGTTGTTTCTAAGGTCAATGATATAACCCTTTAAATTCTCCTGACCGATTTCGTCGCGGATTTTTTTCACCGCTTCTTGCAGACCAGAAGCTGTGCGCTCATGGAAAGAGGGAAGGCGAATATAGCCAATATCTTTGCCTTCAACCCGGTGGCTTACCTTGTTGATTTGGATGACCGCGCGCTTGATTTTGATATCAAATGGTTCTTTCACATTTTTGCGCAAAACGGTGATGGTAATTTCTGAACCAACTGGCCCGCGCATGCGGTCAACCGCTTCGCGCAAGGTTAGCCCGTCAACTTCTTCGCCGTTTAGGTGAGAGATAAAGTCACCTGGCAAAATGCCGGCTTTTGCGGCCGGGGTGTCATCTATTGGGGTGATGACCTTGACCAAGTTATTTTCCATGCGCACTTCTATACCCAGACCGCCAAATTCACCGCGGGTTTGCACTTGCATGTCATTAAGGCTTTCAGGGCTTAAATAGGCCGAGTGAGGGTCCAGCGAGGTGAGCATGCCATTGATGGCACTTTCAATCAGCTTTTTGTCGTCTGGTTTTTCAACATAGTCATTGCGCACACGCTCAAGAACGTCGCCAAATAAATCTAAATGGCGATATATGCTCTTATTGCCAGCTTGTGCTGATAAGATATCTCTTGAACCAACAACTATACCGCCAATAATGCCACCAGCTAATAGCAGTGACAGACATGTTGTAAACGTTTTAACATTCATAGTTTGCAAACCCTTTTTAGCACTGTCTCAACTGTTCTTTGTTTTGTTTTTTCAGTTGATTTGCGCACATTCTATCGTTTTGAGAGTGATTTATCTATCTTAAGTTTTGTTCTGGCGTTTTTTTATGTTGTTTTTACGGCATTTCACCCGCCAGAGCGTGTCAAACAAGGCATTTCATACCATTTTGGCTGATATTTATAGAAGTGCATCTTATTTAATCGCTAATTGATCATTTGCCCACCAAGGGGAGGGATCAATGGGTGTGCTGTCTTTTCTAAATTCAATGTATAGCACAGGTTGATTGGTTTTTTTAGTCCCTTTTTGGTTAAGGGCTTGGTCTATCATAGAGCCAATAGGCTCGCCTGCGAGAACAAATTGGCCGGTTTTAACATCAATTCGGTCCATACCGGCTAATAAAATATGGTACCCTCCGCCCGCGTTGATGATGAGCAATTGGCCATAAGAGCGAAACTTTCCAGCATATGCGATCCAGCCATCAGACGGGGAGGTGATTTGGGCGTTGGGCCGTGTTTCTATACTGATGCCTTTGGAGCGATTGCCATATTTCATTTTTTCACCAAATGTGCGCAAAATGCGTCCTCGGGCAGGTAATGAAAGCGTGTGTTTAACTTTAGAAAATGGCATGGCCGGTTCAATGCGGCCTGGGTTGGTAAAGGCAATGGTTTTCTTTTCATCTGGGCTTAGCTCAACGGAAACTTTTTTACCAATTCTTTGTTGGGCAATTTTTTCATCTTCGATCAATTGTTTTTCATAGCCGCCAAGCTCCGTGCGCCGCTGTAAATCTTGGTCAACTTTTTTGATTAAGTCGCCAAGGCTGGCAACAGATTTTGAGTGTTCCTTGGCCCGGTCTTCAATTTGTTGTAATTCGCGATTGCTGTCCAGAATACGCTGCTTTTTTTCGGTGAGCAGTTCTTTTAAGCGTATTCTATCTGTTTCCATTTCTGCATTTTGAATGCGCAAGCGTTCTGATTGTTGGGCAATGTCTTTTTTAAGAGTGACGATTTCACTGATTTTGGTTTTTAAGCTTTCGGCCTGGCGGTTTAATTTTGGCACAAGGTTGGACATCAACATGGCGCTGCGCACCATTTTTAAAGCGTCTTCTTTATGGGTTGCCATGATGGGTGGGGGGTTACGTCCCATACGCTGCAACAGGCCTAACATTTCTCCAATGGCAATGCGTCTTTTTTGTAATGACCCGCGCATGTTTTTTTCTTGAGCTTGCATTGTTTTCAGGCGGGTCTCTAGGGTGTCTAGAGAGCTTTCGCTTTTTTGGATGCGCTTGGCGTAATCGATTAGCAATTTCGTTAAACGGGCGCGATCTTTATCAAGAGCTGCCATTTGCCCTTTAACACCGGCCTTTTTGGATTTGATCTCTTCAAGCGCCTTTTTCTTTTCTTCAAGCTGTTTGCGAAATTGCTCGCGCTTTTCTTGTTCCGCTTTCACAGCTTCAGGGTTGTCAGCCTCTTGAGCCGTGACAAAGGAGGGGGGAAGAAAGAGCGCGGTCATGCTAATTAAATAAAGCGCTATGTATAAGCCGATTTTTTTCAAAGAGAGAGGAACCTTCATTAGCACAATCTATGTTACGAAAAATTGGTATTTATTGAGGCCACGTGATTCTCTAGCATAGAATTGCGCTGAAATCACGGCGCAAATATCTATTCTGAGTGTTTTACCCAATAGAGGGACGTCTAATATACGGGATATAGCACTCTTACGGTGTGTTTTATGTAAAATCAGTGTGCGTTCATTCACGATGATAGGGGTGGTCAGCCCATATGGTCAGGGTACGGTAGAGTTGTTCCAATAAAAAAACACGGGCCAGGCCATGGGGCAGGGTTAGTTTTGATAAGGACAGGGTTGTCTGGGCTTTTTTTAGCTGCTGTCTGTCGTGCCCGTCCGGGCCCCCAATGATAAAACTTATGTGCTGGGTTCCCTCATTCTGAATGGTTTTTATTTTATCAGCAAATTTGGTGCTGGTTAATTCGCTTCCCCGTTCATCTAAAAAGATAAGATGGGCTTGATCGTTGGCTTGTGAGAGCAGCTTGGATGTTTCTTCTTGTTGGCGTTTTTGTGCACTGCTTTGTTTGGATTCGTTAATCTCTTTGACTATGCAGGTTTTTATCCCTTGCGCTGGACCAGCTTTTTGAAGGCGCTGCAAATAGCGTTGTTGCAAGGTTTGTTCTGCGTCTTGCTTAAGCCGCCCAACGGTTAGGATTTCTATATGAAGCATGGGGTTAGAGCCTCACAGCCACAAGCTTTTGAGGCTTATTGGGTGCTTTGGTCCTCTGGGCGTTCGGCCAACCACATTTTTTCAATATTATAAAATTCGCGCACTTCAGGGCGGAAAACGTGGATGATGATGTTGCCCGCATCAATGAGCACCCAGTCACAATTGTCTTGTCCCTCAATGCGTGCGCGGCCATGGCCTTGCTCTTTTAAGGTCCGTGAGAGTTGGTCCGCAATGGCGCCAACATGACGGTTTGAGCGACCGGAGGCCACAACCATATAGTCACCTATGGAAGATTTGCCCTCCAAATCAATGGTGGTGATGTCTTGGGCTTTGGCATCTTCAAGGGTTTGAATGGTTAGGTCGAGTTGGGCCTGAGAACTGGTTTCAGTTGCCGCGATGGATGATGCAGAGCTCATAGTGACTGCATCCTCATTTTGTGTGTGCATTGGTGTTGGATAGCCTTTTTATGGTGATGAAATGAATGAATGGATGTTTCCAAAGTTATGTGTGAGCGTTTGGGCAAGGCCAAAGGGCTTGTTGTTTTCAAGCGGGTTTCCTGTTCGCACACGGGCGCGCTAAAGTTCCTTAGCGGTTCGTTTTTCAGCAAACAATTTACATTGTTTTCTAAATCACTAAAAACGTGCAAGTTGGGTTGTTCTCCACCTGTAAAAGGGCCCTTAGCAAACGTAATTGTCAAACCTTTGGGTCCATTTTCATTATTTACATAGGTTCATTTTAATAGAGTTGGCTTATGACTTCAAGTTTTTCTCTGAGCGGCGCAATTGGGTTGAGGAAAGGGGAGATAGCTTATGGGTCAGGTAGCTCCATGCAGGGGCTGATTTGGTGGGCAAACCTTTGGCAGCAAATTGGTTAACTTGATATTGTTTAAATTTATGGGCTGCCGGGCTGGCCATGGCTTTTAGGTGATAGCCTGGCCGGTCAAACACCGCGATGGGCATGGTATGGAAAATATCTTGCCAATGTTGCCAGGTGTGAAAGGTGGCCAAATTATCAGCGCCCATTAACCATACAAAATGCACCCCCTTATAGCGCCGTTTTAAAAACTTTAGCGTCTGGGCTGTGTAATTTGTGGGCAGGGACGCTTCAAAACCAGTGATTGCGATATGTTTGTGTTCGCTGATTAGTTTGGCTTGCTCGATACGGGCTGAAAGGTCTGCCAAATTATCATGTGATTTAATTGGGTTGCCAGGAGAGACAAGCCACCAGACCCGGTCCAAATTAAGGTGTTTTAGCGCCATTTCACTGATCAGGCGGTGCCCGGCATGGGGCGGGTTAAATGAGCCGCCTAAAAGCCCTATGCGTGTGCCGGGGGGGGCAAGGGGGGGCTGGACATTTAAACCGCCAAAATTTTGGGGCAAAGTTTGCGGGCTTGTCTTTTGCGGGTTCAAGGGGGCTTTACTTTCTTGGATCTAGCTGACGTTTACGCTGGGCGGGTTTGGCCTTGGCCATGGACCACATATTTAAAGCTGGTCAGTTGCTCAACGCCAACCGGGCCGCGCGCATGCATTTTTCCTGTGGCTATGCCAATTTCTGCCCCCATGCCAAATTCACCCCCATCAGCAAATTGGGTCGAGGCGTTGTGCATGATAATGGCGCTGTCGATCTGGTTAATAAAGGCCTCAACGGCTTGGGGATCCTCAGCAATGATTGCCTCGGTATGGTTTGAGCTATGGGCGTTTATGTGCTCTATTGCGCCAGCGCTGCCTGCAACCTGTTTGGCTGAAATGATGTTGGTTAGATATTCTGTGTCCCAATCACAGTCACTTGCTGGTTCTATTTGTTGGCTCAACTGGCTCAGAGCTTCATCGCCTTTAATCTGGCAGTCAGCTTGTAGCAAGGCTTCCAGAATGGCGCGTTTGGTGTCTTGGGCTAATGCTTCATCAAGCAATAAAGTTTCAGCCGCGCCGCAAATGCCGGTGCGGCGCATTTTTGCATTGACCACCACATCAACCGCCATGTCTTTGTCCGCTGAGCTGTCAACATAAACGTGGCAAATGCCTTCTAAATGGCTAAAGACGGGAACGCGTGCTTCATCTTGCACACGGGCCACCAAACTTTTGCCCCCGCGCGGTACAATCACGTCAACGGTTTGGTTCAGGCCTTTCAGCATTTGGCCAACGGCTGCTCTATCTGTTGTGGGCACCAGCTGAATGGCTGCCTCTGGCAGGCGTGCGCTTTGCAAGCCTTTTACAAGGGCCTGGTGAATGGCAGAGGATGAATAAAAACTGTCTGATCCGCCGCGCAGGATGGCGGCGTTGCCCGCTTTCAGACACAGGCCGCCAGCATCAGCTGTGACATTGGGGCGGCTTTCATAAATGATGCCGATGACGCCCAAAGGGGTTTGCACGCGTGAAATTTCCAGCCCGTTGGGGCGCTCCCATTGGGCGGTGACTTTGCCAACTGGGTCTTCAAGGGCGGCAATGGCTTTTAGGCCTTCAGCAATGGCATGAACGCGTTGTTCTGTTAAGGCTAAGCGATCAATAAAGGCATCATCTTTGCCGGCTTGCTTGGCCGCGCTAATGTCTTTTTCATTGGCGGCTAAAATTTGATCTGTGGTTTCGATGATGTTGTCTGCCATGGCCAGCAGAGCTTGGTTCTTTTGCTGGGTGGTTGCAACAGCCAGCGTTCTGGCAGCGGCTTTTGCCTCTTGGCCAATGGTGGCCATGATCTGTTCTACGGACAGCCCATTGCTGTTTAAAGGCGCGTTCATTCCGTCTTTTCCTTTGTATAAGCCATGTTATCTCTATGGACCAATTCTGAGCGCCCAGAATAACCTAAAATGGTTTCAATTTCTGCGCTTTGCTTGCCAATGATCTGAAGGGCATCTTCAGAGGCATAAGAGGATAGCCCTTGGCCCAGTTCTTTGCCCTCTTGGGTGGTGATTGAAATCACATCGCCGCGATTGAACGTGCCTTCAATGGCGGTCACACCGGCGGGCAGCAAGCTATTACCTTCATATAAGGCTTTTTGTGCTCCCTTATCAATGGTGATTTTACCCTTAATTTCAAGAGCCCCGGCAATCCAAGATTTGCGGGCTTGCATTTTATCTGCGCTGGACAGAAACCAGGTGGCTTTGGCTTCATGCAAAAAGGCCGTGATCGGGTTGGCCCCTTGGCCTGACGTGATGACCATGTGACACCCGGCAGCATTGGCAATTTTGGCAGCCATAAGTTTTGTCACCATGCCGCCAGAGGAAAAACTTGAGCCGGTGCCCCCAGCCATTGCCTCAATTTCTGGTGTGATTTGGGTGATTTCTTTGATGTGCTCAGCGGTCTCGTCTTGTTGAGGTGGGGCGGTGTAGAGCCCATCAATATCAGACAAGATGATCAAAACATCTGCCTCCAGCATGGAGGCGACGCGGGCGGCCAGGCGGTCATTGTCGCCATAGCGTAATTCATTGGTTGCGATGGTGTCGTTTTCATTCACCACTGGTACGGCTGAGAATTGCAGCAACGTGTTGATGGTGTCTCTGGCGTTCAGATAACGGCGGCGGTCTTCTGTGTCATCTGGGGTTAAGAGAATTTGGGCGGTGGCGATTTGTTTGGATTTAAAAAGAGCCTTAAACGCCGCGTTTAAAGAAATTTGGCCAATGGCTGCGGCGGCCTGGGCCTCGTTTAATGCCAGTTTTTTTGTGCCAAGGGCAAGTTCTTGGCGGCCAAGGGCGATGGCGCCTGAGGCGACGAGGATTACTTCTTTGCCTTCTTGTTTCAGGGTGGCGATATCTTCAGCTAACGATAGCAACCACTCTGTTCGCAAGCATCCCCTTTGCTCGTCAACCAACAGGCTGGAGCCAACTTTAATGACGATGCGGTTTGCGGTTTGCCATTCTGGGCGCATGGATAAGGGGTCCGTTGTTTCTTTGCTTAAGGTTGCCAGGCCGCCGGTTCTTGTTGCGCGACCTTTTGTTGTTGGCGGTTGTTTTTTACCGTACTGGCGAGTGCTAATAAAGTGTGTTGTAAATTTAATTGGGAGACGGCGGACAGAACAATCACATCTTTGCCTAAAGCTTGGCTAAGGTTTTGAGCTTTGTTTTCCGCCTCTTGTTTTTCCAGGGCATCGCATTTGGAAAGGGCGATGAGTTCTTGTTTGTCTTCCAACCCATTGCCATAAGCATCCAGTTCGGCGCGGACCGTGTTATAATCTGCCAATGGGTCCTCGCTTGTGGCGTCTATGAGGTGGAGGACAATTTCGCAGCGCTCAATATGGCCCAAAAACCGGTCGCCAATGCCTGCCCCTTCATGGGCCCCTTCTATTAGGCCAGGAATGTCAGCCAGGACAAAATCCATGTCGCCGGCTTTGACGACGCCCAGATTCGGGTGCAGGGTTGTAAATGGGTAGTCAGCAATTTTCGGTTTTGCCGCTGTCACGCTGGCCAGGAAGGTTGACTTGCCTGCATTGGGCAGGCCAACGAGGCCGGCATCTGCGATTAATTTTAGGCGCAGCCAAACGGTTTGCTCTTGGCCGGGCTCTCCCGGGTTGGCATTGCGCGGGGATTGGTTGGTTGAGCTTTTAAAGTGGGCGTTACCAAAGCCGCCATTGCCGCCCTTGGCCAAAACGGTTCGATCACCGGGTTTGGTTAAATCGGCTAAAACGGTTTCGTTGTCTTCATCAAGGATTTGTGTGCCTGGCGGCACTTTTAAGACAATGTCTTTGCCATTGGAGCCGGTGCAATCTTTGCCCATGCCATGCTCGCCATTGCCAGCTTTGTAATGTTGTTGGAAGCGAAAATCGATCAAGGTGTTGAGATTGTCAACGCACAGGGCAATAACATCGCCGCCGCGCCCGCCATCTCCGCCGTTGGGGCCACCATATTCAATATATTTTTCACGCCGAAACGAAACGCAGCCATTGCCACCGCTGCCAGATTTTATGTAAACGCGTGCTTGATCTAAAAATTTCATAATAGGTGATTGATATAGCGTCCCAGCTTCTTTGTGAAGGATAAATAATCTGATTTTTTATATAGCTCTTTGGAGACTTAAGGAACAGGCTAGGCTGTTTCATCGTTCTGAAAAAACTTTACCCAGTCATCTGCTCAAAGGCTTGACGGGTTAGTTTGCAGCGCTGGGCCGGGACTGAGCAGCCGCGGGCAACCGAAGAGCATTGAATGATATCGACAGGCTGAAAGCCAAGTTTGTCCAATAAGCGCTTTGAGCGTTCATTTTCAGTGTAATAGTTTGCGTGAAAATATTTAAAAGGTTCTGAGGCAAAGCCATGGGCTATGATTTGCCATGCTGCTCTTGCGGCCAGGCCGCGCCCCCAATAGGGTTTGCCCAGCCAATAGCCGAGCTCTCCATGAGAAAGGGATGTGCGGCTATAGCCTACGACACCGGCAAAATGACCATCAGCCTCAATGGCCCAGGCATCTTCACGCCGGTTTTGTTCAATTTCATTGATCCAATTTTCAGCATGGCGTGGTTCATATGGGTAGGGCAGACGTGAGAGCATAGAGACAACTTCCCAATCATTGACCAGCTCGACGATCATAGGAACGTCAAACAGGCTGATGGGCCGTATCCTTAAGCTATCTTCTTGTGCACGCTGCATCATGGCTGTTTACAAACTCACGTTTGCTCTCATTTTTAGCGTTCCTTTTTCCTAAAACCGTTACACAGTTTTAGTCGGATTTAGGTGGAACGCTCTCAATCACAAAAAAAGGAGACCATCAGCCTCCTTTATTGAATCAACGTAAAAATAAAAGTGAGTCGCGCAAAGTGACTTATTTGCCTTCATCAACAGAAACGAACACTTTTCCGTTGTGACGGGTACGGAAAGACACGTTTCCTTCGCGAATTGCGAAAATTGTGTGGTCTTTGCCCATGCCAACGCCTTCACCTGGGTGCCATTTTGTGCCCCGTTGACGGATAATGATGTTTCCAGGGATCACTTGCTCCCCGCCATATTTCTTCACACCAAGGCGGCGTCCGGCTGAATCGCGCCCGTTTCTGGATGAACCGCCTGCTTTCTTATGTGCCATTGTCTATATTCCTTCGTAAAAAACTTTAAAAGTTTGAACCGTTTGCGTTTTCAATCTGTTACTTTTTAATATCAGTAATGCGCACAACGGTTTGATGTTGGCGATGGCCTTTTTTGCGCCGATAATTGTGGCGACGTTTCTTTTTGAAAACGATAATCTTGGCCGCTCTTGTTTGGTCAACCACTTCTGCTGTTACCACAGCGCCGTCTAGAAGCGGGGTGCCTACAGCTGTGTCACCTGCACCGCCAACCATTAAAACTTCTTTGAATTCAACCTTATCGCCAGCTTTACCATCAAGCTTTTCGATTTTTAAGACATCATCTTTGGCAACACGATATTGTTTGCCGCCGGTTTTAATCACCGCATACATTGGTTTTTACCTTTATGTTTTCGCGTCTTGTGGTGTTGCGCGCTGGGTTAACCCCTTGTTTGCGCAAGCTTTTGTCTTATTATAGAGAAACAGCTAATTGCTGATTTGAACCTCAGACAGCGGTTTAGTCTGGAACGCGCAAATCGCGCACCATGAAAAAAAGCGACTATATTCAAAACTCATTCTGTGTCAATAAGAATTTGGCTAAATCTCAGCAGGGGTAAAGGGTGATTTATGGATGGATTTGTTGGTTTTGCGTTTGCTTTGGCCCTTGGTGGTGCAGTCGCTGGGTTTATGGCTGGATTGCTGGGCATTGGCGGCGGGGCGGTTTTGGTGCCGGTGCTGTATGAGGTCTTTGGATTGCTCGGCATTGATGAGGCCATTCGTACACACTTAGCTGTGGGCACATCTTTGGCCATCATTGTGCCAACAGGCTTGCGTTCTGCCTATGGGCATCATCAAAAACAAAGTGTTGATTGGGGTTATGTGAAGCTTGTGGCCCCCTTTATCGTTATTGGCGTGGTGCTGGGAGCTGTGATTGCTGTTTTTGTGGAGGGCGGTGTACTGCGTCTGGTTTATGGCATTGCGGTGATTGTTGTTGGGTTGTTTTTGCTCTGGTCACAGCGCCATCCAGATATGCGGTTGGCGTGGCCAGGGGATTGGCTGGTTAGGCTGTATGGTGTGTTTACAGGGGCAATCTCTACGCTCATGGGCATTGGCGGGGGCACATTTACGGGCAGTTTTATGACTTTGTTTGGCCGTTCCATCCATCAAGCTGTGGGTACAGCGGCGGCCATCGGGCCATTGATTGCACTGCCAGGGGCAATTGGGTTTGTCCTGGGGGGGTGGGGCAATGGTTTGTTGCCAAACTATTCGGTTGGCTTTGTCTCGCTATTGGGGGCGATCTTGGTGTTGCCAACCAGTTTGATGTTTGCCCCGCTTGGGGTAAGGGCAGCGCATGGATTGTCTAAGGCGCGGTTAGAGTTTGTGTTTGCGTTGTTTTTGCTGACCGTTGGGGTGCGGTTTTTGTGGTCAGTTTTTGCTTAGAAAGAAGGAGCTGCTCAGATGGGAAAGATGAGCTTTTGGTATGAGTTTGCCAGCCCCTATGCTTATTTTTCTATGATGCGGATTGGCCAATTGTGCAAGGCAAAAGGTGTTGAGGTGATTTATCAGCCCTTTTTGCTGGGGCCTATTTTTAAGCGGGCAGGGTGGAACACGAGCCCCTTTTTAATTTATGAGGCCAAGGGCAAGAATTTTTTTAGAGATATTGAACGAGAAGCTGCGTTTTATGGCTTGCCGCCACTCCAAATTTTGCCAGACTTTCCACAATCAGGGCTGCTTGCCACGCGCTTGACGTTGATTGGTTTGCAACAGGGATGGGGTGTTGATTTTTCTAAAGCGGTTTACAGGCGTCAGTTTCAGCATGGCTTGCCAATTGGAGAGGAACAAGACCTGTCTGAGGTTTTGCAGACTATGAATGTTGGGTCTGTTAATTTCTTATTGGACCAGGCTGGTAGCGATGAGATTAAGACAAAGTTGTGGGCGATTTCAGAGCAAGCGCAAGCGATTGGTATTTTTGGTGCCCCTAGCTTTGTTGTTGGGGATGAACTGTTTTGGGGCAATGACCGGTTGGCGCGGGCCATTGAGTACGCTTGTGGCGCTTAATGGCTATTGCTAGGGCTTTAAATTTTCTGATTATACTCGCCTATTTCGCTATACGTTACCAAATGCTCATCCAGCTCTTTAAAGATCGCACGCATATTCTCCTCTGACGTTGGGCTTTCCACCACCACCACCAATTCTGGTTTGTTTGAGGAAGCGCGCACCAGCCCCCAGGTGCCATCTTCCAGGACAATGCGGATGCCGTTGACGGTGATTAGTTCGCGAATGGATTGGCCGGCCAGTTGGTCTTTGTTTTCAAACAGCTTGGTAAAGTGAGCAACGATGCGATCAACGACGCCATATTTTTCTTCATCTGCACAATGTGGTGACATGGTTGGCGATTGGTAGGTGGTGGGCAGGTCGTTTTTTAGCTCGCTTAGCGTTTTGGTGGGGTTGCGCTCTAGCATGTCGAGCACGGCCATGGCGGCGACCAGGCCATCATCATAGCCGCGGCCCAAAGGTGGGTTGAAGAAAAAGTGGCCCGATTTTTCAAAGCCGACAAGGGCTTTGTTTTCATGAGAATAGCGTTTGATATAGGAATGGCCAGTTTTCCAAAAATGGGTGGTTGCGCCATTGGCTTTTAATACGGGATCTGTCAGAAACAGGCCGGTTGATTTAACGTCTGCCACAAACAGGGCGTTGTCATGGTGAGCAGAAATATCTCTTGCCAGCATCACACCAACTTTATCGGCAAAAATGGCATTGCCTTCATTGTCAATCACGCCGCATCTGTCGCCGTCGCCATCAAAGGCCAGGCCAAGGTCTGCGCCATGGGTTTTCACCGCGTCTTGGATGGCGTTGAGCATTTTTAGGTCTTCAGGGTTGGGGTTGTGATTGGGGAATGAGTGATCGAGGTCTGTATGGAGGGGGATGAGGTCAAGACCCAATTGGGCAAGCACTTCTGGTGCAAAGTCGCCAGCTGTGCCATTGCCGCAGGCGACCACCGCTTTAATTGGGCGTTTGTAGGGTGCATGGCTTAACAAGTCATCAATGTAGCGCTGTTTAAAATTGTCATGATAGATGTATTCCCCCCCGCCCGGCGTTTTATAATCACCTGCGTAAACAAGCTCTTTTAAGCGGCTCATCTCATCTGGGCCAAAAGTCATGGGGCGGTCTAGGCCCATTTTAATGCCGGTCCAGCCATTGTCATTATGGCTGGCTGTGACCATGGCCACGCCTTCCACATCAAGATCAAATTGAGCAAAATAGGCCATGGGGGATAGGGCCAACCCTATGTCATGCACTTGCATACCGCCGGCCATTAAACCGTTGATGAGGGCTTGTTTGATGCTGGATGAATACCAGCGATAATCATGACCGACCACAATGCGCTTGTTCACGCCGCGCTCTTGGAACAGTTGGGCGATGCAAATGCCAATGGTGGTTAGACCTAACAGGTTTAATTCTTTGCCAAACACCCAGCGGGCATCATATTCGCGAAAACCGGTGGGTTTTATAAAGGGGATGCGCTCAAAGTCGGCGGTGTTTTCTTGTGCATTTGTGATGGGTGTTGGCAGCATGAGATCTCCCCTTGAGCAATCTGAAAGCCAATAGATATAATGAATTTATTTTAGCGGGGTATAGCCTATTTTTGTCTGGCTCGAAATGATTTATTGAACGAGTAACAATTTTCGACCAGAAAATTCAAATCGCTTGAGTTTGGATAGGAAATTCATCCCTAATAAATTTATGTCTAATTTGCCAGGTTCAACCACGATGGCTTTAACATCCGTAACGGTGATATCACCAATGGTCACTTCATCCAGGTTCACATGAGCCACCTTTGAAACGCCATTGGCTGTGCGGGCAATTTTATCAAAATCACTGTCACGTATATGGAGACCAATTTCTTCAGCTGTCTCATAAGACAGGGCGACATAGGTTGCCCCTGTATCGATGAGCAATTGGGTGTCTTCATTGTTAATTGAGGCGTGGGTGGCAAAGTGCCCTTCGCGGTTGGCATGGATCACAATGATGTTTTCCCAACCATTGTTTTGCACCTCTGGCTTTCTGACATGATGTTTTAGGTCTGCAGAATTGGCCACCAATTGAAAGGCTTTTATTTTATCAATGAGTTGGTCTGAATAAAACACAACGGCAAAGCCCATGCCTGCTGCCATCAGCCATAGAGCCATTTCACGAATGAAGTTTTTTGTGTGTCTCATTTTTAACTTAACTCCTTAACTGAGCTGTTCGTTTAGCTGCGAAGGATTAAAAAATCGCCAGAGACTTCATAAGAGCGTAAACGATTTAAAAAACTCATACCCAACAGGCTTTCTTGCAATTCGCCTTCTCTGGCAACAAGGGCCTCAACTGAGTTGATGGTGATGGGCCCAATTGTGATTTGATTAAGCACGACCCGTGCTGCCATGGTTCTACCGGCTGCGGTGTTAACTGGGATAACATAATTTAAACTCTCTGGAGTGATGCCAATGGAGCGGGCATCACGCGCGCTTAGGACAACTTGTGAAGCCCCTGTATCGACCAGCATGGTAATTGGTTTGCGGCTGGTGATTGTGTTGACAACAAAATGGCCATTGTCTTTTTTGCGAATGCGAACTGTTGCGCGCTCTTTGTTGTAGGGGCTTAAATTTATATTCGTGCCAGCTGGCAATAGCTGATGGGCGACCCGGTCTAGCCCTTCCAATAATTCTAGGCGGAATGTGTAGAGGGTGACCAAAACCAAAATGACCCCGGCCCAGGTGATCATATCTTTTAAAGCTTTGCCAAAGCGCCCGGAATAGTCTCTTAAAACGGAACTTCCAATCCAAATGAGCAAGGCGATGCTTGCCATGAGCCCGGCAAAGCTGGAGCTATCTAGGCCGGCTATGGTGCCTTGGTCGTGATAAAGCACCAAAATGAGGCCGGATATTACAAGTAATCCGAGGGCGAGCCATGTACTCACAGCGGTCTCCATTTGTGTGACAAATTGTTTTTACAAACTTTATATTTATTTGGTTTCACGTAACTTTATCATCAATCATATAGCTAGAAAATGGTAGAATTAGCGCCTTTTTTACGTGTGTAAACTTAATCTCATTTGCTCGCTGCTTGATTTTTTAACCTAATGAAAGATGGCTCTGGGTCTTGATGTTGTTTGGCAGCGTTATATTCTTTTTTAACTTGCCGCGTTTTGATGATCTTTTGTATTTGGGTCGTAAGGTCCTCGAACTCTTTGCTTTTTGGATCCAAGGCCTCTGCCGTTGAAATGTCTGTCTGATGCTCATATTCAAGGGGTGGTAGCGCTTGCATGACGCGTTTGGCTGGAATTTCAAAGTGTACTGTTGTTCCATGGCGCAATTCGCTCTCAAGTGAGAATTTGCCGTCATGAATGGCAATGAGCTTTTGGCATATGGCTAGGCCTAATCCAGTGCCGCCTTCAGCTGTTTCATAAGCGAGTGAGCCTTGACCAAAGGGCTTTAAAACTTTTTCTATTTCTTCTTCTGGTATGCCTGGTCCGGTATCTTTAACCGACACATATTGACCCTCTGATATGGTTTTGCCAATTGTGATGGTCACTTTACCTTTTGGCGGTGTAAATTTGATCGCGTTTGATAACAGATTTAGACTGACTTGGCGAAGGGCACGTTCATCAGCCCAGATCGAATTGAGTTCGCTTTCTTCGATCAGTTCAAGTTCAATGTCTTTGCTTTGTGCACGCATTGAGACCAAGTGTTTGCAATCATCTACAATGTCAATCAGTTTACAGGTCGATTCATGCAGCTCATAACGTTCCGCTTCAATGCGTGAAAGGTCTAAGATTTCGTTGATTAAATTCAGTAGATGGTTACCACTGTTGTGAATGTCAGTGGCATATTCTTTGTAAGTTGGGTTTGTGTGCGGCCCAAAAACTTCTGACTTCATGACCTCTGAAAACCCTAGGATGGCATTTAAGGGGGTCCTTAGTTCATGGCTCATCGTGGCTAGGAAGCGTGATTTGGCTAAATTTGCTTCTTCAGCGCGTTTTCTCGCGTCATCTGAGAATGCCTTTGCTTCTTCAAGGTGGCCGATTAAAATATCTTTGTCTGAGCGGTATTCAAGCATAGTGTAAACGGTTGAATTTAGCCCTGTCATAAGGAACATGAGATAAACGTGAATGCCAACGGCCATAGCTGCTAATGCCATATAAAAAGGCGAGTTAAACAAAAGATAGTGAACAACAATTGCGATCGTCATGGGGACTGTGCCGGCAATGACAAGGGGCATTACGGTTGAGGCAAACATCATGCGAATGGAGATGACAGCAATGAAAGACGCAAAGATAAATATGTGAGCCGCTTGATCTGTGGTGGAAGCGGAAAGAATAGCAATTCCGGCCCAAGCGAAGCCGTAGAAAAGTTCGGCAATGGTTAGCTTTAGCCGCCATTGTTTTACATTTACCTCTTTGCGTTGCATGCTTTTTAGTTTGCGACAAAGCATGAGAATGATGCTTTTGGTGATAAAAACGGCGCCAAGCCATATAGCAATATGGGTCAAAGGGGCCCAAAAGGAGGTGCTAACAGCAAGAATAACGGCGAACAATGGAATAGAAAGTGAAGCTGTGAGCTCATTGCGGGCAAACATGAGCAATAATTCGTATTGGAAGCGCTCAGACCCTCTGGTTTGGCCAAGCCGGTCCCTGACCTCTTTTACAGAGGAGGCAAGTTGAGAGTTTTGATTTGCACTTGATGTGCGGTTTATTTGCCCGTTATTTACCACTGAATAGTACTCATTACTTCAACATTGGCTGTATTATTGATGCGCAATGCTTTAGACCCACAGAATTAACGATTTATTATGTGTGTAAATTCCTAATTTAGCGTTTATATTTATGAATTTTATGGAAATTTTAAGAGGATGTTGGTTTGTTGGATGGTTCTAAAATACTTGTTGTTGTGTGTTTGTTAATCTTTGCTGGGCTGCTTTGGTGGCAAGATCAGGCGGGTTTGGATGAATGGAGCGGTGTGCCCAAAGTTGTTGATGGTGACAGCTTAATTTTAAACAATGAAAGGGTGCGTTTGCGGGGCATTGATGCGCCTGAAGGGCGCCAATATTGTGAAAAGCAAGGTAAAAAATGGGCTTGCGGGCGGGCTGCAACATCTGCTTTGCGTCGTCTCATTGGGCGGCAAAATGTGGCGTGCACGGGCAGTGAGTTTGATAAGCATGATCGTCTTTTAGGGGTTTGCACTGTGGGAGACGTTGAAATTAACCAGTTTATGGTACGCGAAGGCTGGGCTGTTTCTTTTGGAGGGCGGTATAAATCAATAGAAAGAGAAGCTCAGGCAGATAAAAAAGGGCTTTGGCAAGGGACTTTTGAAATGCCACGTGATTGGCGCGCAAGGAATTTTCGCTAAAAGGGGCTGATATCCAAAGGCTATAGAATGATTTGTTGTATTATTGTTTTTGGTAGAATATTTTACTAATTCTTGCTAATATGAAGCCCAAAGAAGAAAATAATATTCCAATTGGAATGTGGATAGGGCGTCTGTTTGATGACTTTGGATAAGTTAGACATAAAAATACTAGATATCTTGCAAAAGGATTGCACTGTCGCTGTTGCTGAAATTGGCAAAAAAGTGGGGCTTTCAACCACACCGTGTTGGCGCCGTATTCAGAAAATGGAAGAAATGGGAGTGATCAATAAGCGGGTGGCGTTATTGGATGCTGAAAAAGTGAACGCGCCGGTGACTGTTTTTGTGTTTATTACCACCAATCAGCACAGTGAGGATTGGTTGGCCAAATTTCACAGAGCTATTGAGCAGTTTCCTGAAGTGGTGGAATTTTATCGCATGAGCGGGCATGTGGATTATTTGTTGCGTGTGGTTGTGCCAGACATTGCCGCTTATGATGACTTTTATAAGAGATTGATTGAAGGGGTGGACATTGCTGATGTATCTTCTTCTTTTGCCATGGAGCAAATAAAATTTACCACCCAGTTGCCCTTGCATTATGCCCAAAGTGCAGAGCCCTCCGCTGATCCAATCAGTTAGAGCGTTTCATCTAAAAATTAGCTCAGGTTTTAAGGGTTTTGAAGCGCTATACAGGCTTTTTTAATAGGTCAGGACAATTTTTGTTGATGATCTGATTTGTGGCAAGTTCCTCTTTCTTGATTGACTTAACTCTGATTCTCCCCGTAATCCTTTAGGGCTAGTGGCGTAACTATTTGAGATTTATAGCTTTGGTGTTCTTTGCCCTGTTATCAGCTGCAAAGATAAAGCTAGTATATTGTCTTTAGAGGCGCGCCTATATGGCTCATATACTCATTATTGGTCATGGCATCAATGGGTTAACGACAGCTTTACAGCTCAAAAAACTCATTGCTGAGGAAGATTGGATAACGGTTGTATCGCAAGAGCGGTACGGCGCTATTAAGTCTGGCCTGCCTTATGTTGGGCTTGGATTGCGCCCTTTAGATGAAGCTAATGTTAAATTAAATCCGATATTAGAACGCTTTGGTATTCACCATACTGTTGGCAATGTTGCTAGTCTTCATCCTGAGCGGCAAATCGTTAAGTTGGACAATGGCAAAAGGCTGCCCTTTGATTATTTGATCATTACCGATGGGATGGAACCAGCTTTTGATCATATCCCAGGTTTGAGCCAATCGAGAGATATGGTGCATTCTTTGGTTGGCGCTGATGAGGCCATGCGGGCCGAATTGGCGTTTCAAGACTTTTTGAATGCCCCTGGCCCCATGACGGTGGCATTAGCGCCGGGCTCAAGTGATTATCAAAATGCCTACCAATATGTGTTTAATGTGGACCGTTTGCTGAGGCGCTATCGTTTGCGCACTGAGGTGCCCATTCGTTTTGTCACGCCAGAGCCTTTTTTAGGGCACTTTGGTGTTGGTGGTATTGGCAATTCCAATCGTTTGTTTGAAGGCGCGTTTCGGGCGCGCCATATTCAATGGGTTTGCAATGCTGCCATTGATCGGATTGATGATCGCTCGTTTCATGTTCTTTATTTTGACGATGATGGTTTGCAAAAGGGGCGCCAGCTTTTGGAGACCCGCTATGGGATGTTGTGGCCTTCCAAGCGGGTGGAACCTTTTATTCGCGGTGTTGACGGTTTGATCAACAATACTGGTCTTTTGCCAACCAATCGTTTTTTACAGTCGCAGCGTTATAACAATATTTTTGCAACCGGAGAGATTGTCGCGCCGCAAAAATTAGAGCCGACGCCGATGGAAGCCCCGCCGCCGTGTTTTGATTTTTTGCGTGAGAGTATGACGAGCACTGTTGTGGGCAATCTGGCGGAGATATTGCGGGAGCGCTATCCTTTATATGAGCCAACGGGCAATGGCTTTTTCATGATTGATTATGGCGCGCGCGGGGCTGCTTTTTTGGCTGTTCCGCAGTGTCCTCCGCGCAATATTGATCGGATTATTGAGGGGCGTTTTGTGCACGTGGCCAAACGGGCGATGGAGCGTTATCACATTCGCAAATTACGCGCTGGGGTCACCGAACCTATTTTTGAGCGCTTATTGTTTAGGATCATGAAGATGCCGCGCATCAAGCAAAAGGCGGCTTAGGTCCTGTTGTCAAATCCTTTAGTCATGGAATTTGTCAACAGGACCTGAGGTTTTGGACAAGAAAAAACGCGCTTTTTTACAAAAGCGCGTTTTTGATATTAAAACGAGACTAAGTTTAAGACTTATAGACCCCGTACAAGGTTGCCAATGGCCAATACAATATAGGCACCTATTGCAAGCCAAAAGTCTTGGGCGGCAATGACAGATGGGATTTCAACCAAGCCTTGATGACCGGCAATGGCTGCCACGGCTAGGATCAGTGATATTAGGAAGATAAAAACTGTTGGTGGATTTAGTCGCATAATGCGCCCCTCTCTTACACAATATTATTTGATATAGTTTGTTTTAATTGCTGTTTCTCGATGTAAAATCAGTCATTCTGATGAATTGTGCAGCCGATTAAACATGGTTAACAGCGTGCCTTAAGATTTAACATAGGGTTTACGGCCTTAATAGATTAAATCGCATCGACTTAATGAAATTTCATCTTTTCTGGGGAGATTTAGGCAACAGATCAACATATGAGCCTTGAGTTTTGGTGAAAAAAGGCTCCAATAGCTTAAATTGCCATGACAGTCTGATGACAGACCCGTAACTGGCAGGCAAAAGGGAGCTTTGAATTTGGGCATGGGAGACTTTTTCTCACCTTTACAATTTGGGAGTTTTGTTCACTCGGCCAGTTTCACTAGTGTTGTGTTGTTGCTTTTGATTGGTTTGGCCGTAGGGGGGCTAGTGGCAGGCTGGTTGGCCAAGGGGCATTCAAACTATTACCGTTCAGATTTGTCCGCAAAAGAGACAATGATTGATCAATCCCAGCCGGCGTTTCAAATTGTTTTGCAGGTTTTTAAAGGGGATAGATTTGGCTTTTTTAGCGAAACGTTGTTGGGGATTGTGACCCAGCATTTTGGCTCTTTGTTTTTTAGTAAGGGGGCAAGGGTTTCAATTTCAACAATTGGGGATACGTGCTTTGACGGTTTGGGAGGCACTGATGCTTTGCACATAGGGGGCAGGCTGGAGGGCTCAGCGCTAGAGATTTCATTTTCTCAAAAAACTGCTGAGCGTGAAGTGTGTGGGTTTGAATGTTATGATTTTCCTTTGTTGAAATTGCACAGCTTAAGCCCCACTTTGCCTGGCCATCAACAAGAGATATTTCTTGGGGCTGTGTATGGGGGGGTGTTGCGTGGGCAAGTGCTTGAAAGAGGCCGTTTTGCGGTTAAAAAAATCAGCTTAATAGCTGAGCACTTAGATGCGGTTATACCTGGCATCCAATTGACACAGCCAGAGTTGTATGAAGAGCTGTGCGTGGTGTGTGCTTGGTGTCATTTATTTATTGGTTTGCAAACCAAACAGGGCGCCCCTTTGCAAAAAGCACTTAGCTTATACCAGATAATAGAAACTTTTGAGAGGCGCAAAAGAGATCCTCTGGCGTGGGCGGGCATAAAGGCCAATGAAGCAAGTGCGGCATTGGCAGTGACAGTTTTTGACCGGCCCACAGTGGCACTTTCAAATCAAGCAATTGCTGCAGCCAGTGAGGCCCAAGATTATTTTGATGCTGAGCTGTTTCCTGATCAATGGGGTGGGTTGGTGACCATTAAGGCATTGGCCCAAAGTGCCCTTGGGGGCACAACAGGGGCAGGTGATGTTCATTTGGAACCGCGCTCTCAGGCGGTCGCGCAAAATCTTGATCAAGCGATAGATCACTGGCGTCATGCGGGGCAAAAGAGAGCTTTACCTTTGGCTTATTATGCCAAAAGCCGATTGGCGCTCGCCCAAGCCAAGCGTTGTTCTGGTGTGCAAGATTGGCAACAGGCTGAGCATGCTTTGCTTTGTGCTATTGAACACTACGGGTTTTTTCATAATTGGTTGGGGTTTGATGTAGATGATTTCAAGTTTGCGCTGGCGCACCTTTCCTTATCTCAAGGGGTTCAGTTTGGCGATACGGACTGTTTGCAAAGAGGCATTCAATATTTTTCAGGCCTGGTAGATACAAGATTCCGCTCGTCCATTGATTTGCATGAGGTTTCTTTTGCTTTGGCGCAAAGTTATTTTCATTTGGGAGCGATGACCAATGAAAAACAGGCGCTGGCTAAAGCGCTCCATTTGTTTAATGATTTAAAAGACCAGCGTGTTTCTAAAAATATGAGTGCTAGCTTGGATTGTTTTTTAAGCGTTTGTCGGGCCAGATTGGCTTTGCTTGATCACGATCTGGGGCAAGCCTCTCGTGCAATTAGTGGGATAAGTGCGTTATTAGGGACAAAGAAAACGCCCTCAGACAAGTCACGCTATTTTGCATTTGAGGATTTGCTTTGCTTACGGGTTCGTTTGCGAGAGATGATATTTTTGAGGCTTGGAAATGAATTTGTTCTGGAAAAAGCCGTGTCAGATCAGCGCACCCTTGTTGGAAAACGACAGGAAAGTGGATCAGACCTAGACTGGGCTGTTCAAGTGGGTCGGTTGGTTGAGCTTTTAATGCTTTGCCCTGAATTGTTGATTGAGCGACATTCTGAGTTTGAGCAAATGCGTTCTTGGTTAGAAGAAGGCCTTGTTATTTGCAAACACAAGACTGGGCAAAAGGGGCAAAAAAGTCATCAGCAAATTTCATTTATAGAGGGCTCTTTGCGTTTAAAGTTGGGCCGGTTATTGGCCGCTTACGGGCGGGTTCATTCAGATTTACCTGTCTTAAATGAAGGACTTGCGGCGTATGAGGGATATTTGTGTTGTTCTGGTGTCGGCAAGGGGCAAGAGCTGGCTGAGGTGCAGCATGAGTTAGGCCAACTGTTAATGGACCGCAGCGAACATCATGGCCAACATGAGGGGTTAGAAAAAGCACAAGAGTGTTTTTCTCAAGCTTATGAGCTTTATTTGCAAGATGGGCTTGATGATCGGGCGAATTGTGCGCGCCGTCTTATGGAAAATGCACAAGCTGCAAAGTTGGCGTATTACGAGCCATCACCTGAGTTAGGGCTTGTTCATTTGGTTCGCTGATCGGGATATTGTTTGCAAAATGACTTTACACTCGTGAACCAGCGTTTTAGTGTGTCGGTCGCATGATGGGGTGAGGATCCCTTGCACCATTTATGCTACCATTTCATTTCTCAATTTTTTACTTTTGGAAGGTCTATCATGGGGATTTTAGCCGATAGTTTGTCACGCGTGAAACCATCACCAACAATTGCGGTGACAACCAAAGCACGTGAATTAAAGGCTCAAGGGCGCGATGTTATTGGCCTAGGGGCGGGTGAGCCGGATTTTGATACCCCAGATAATATTAAAAAAGCTGCCATTGATGCCATTGAGCGCGGTGAGACGAAATACACCGCTGTGGATGGGATCCCTGAATTAAAGCAGGCGGTGGTTGATAAGTTTTCGCGCGAAAATGGTATTGACTATAAACCAGAAGAAATTTCTGTAGCTTGTGGTGGCAAACACATTATTTACAATGCGATGCTTGCCACGATCAATCCGGGTGATGAAGTGATCATTCCAGCCCCCTATTGGGTGAGCTATCCTGATATTGCTTTGTTGGCAGGGGGCAAGCCTGTCATGATTGAGGCGGGGGCAGAGACCAATTTTAAATTGTCACCAGAACAGCTTGATGGTGCGATTACTGACAAGACCAAATGGTTGATTTTTAACTCCCCGTCTAACCCAACAGGGGCCGCTTATACCGCCGCTGAAATGAAAGCGTTGACTGATGTTTTGCTTAAACACCCGCATGTTTGGGTGTTGGCAGATGATATTTATGAGCATCTGACTTATGACGGGTTTGAATTTAAGTCGATTGTTGCTGTTGAGCCGGCCTTGAAGTCACGCACGTTAACAATGAACGGCGTGGCCAAAGCCTATGCGATGACGGGTTGGCGGATTGGGTTTGCCGGCGGGCCGGCTGACTTAATTGGCGGTATGCGCAAATTGCAATCTCAATCAACATCTAACCCGTGTTCGATTAGCCAATGGGCCTCAGTTGAAGCGCTTAATGGGCCACAAGATTTTATCCACGAGCGAGCCCAAGTGTTTGCACAGCGCCGTGACCTGGTGGTTTCAATGTTAAATGAGGCGCAAGGGGTTCATTGCCCAACACCTGAGGGGGCGTTTTATGTTTACCCTTCTGTTGAAGGGTGTATGGGGCGCACGACTAAACAAGGAAAAGTGCTTAATTCTGATGAGGATTTTGTATCGGCTCTTCTTGATGATGAAGGTGTGGCCGCAGTGCACGGGGAAGCGTTTGGTTTGTCGCCCTATTTTAGGGTTTCTTATGCAACTTCTACAGAGGCTTTGGAAGAGGCCTGTCGGCGGATTCAATCTTTTTGTGCTAACTTAAGTTAAGTCACCGCTTTTTAAAATTGTATTTGAGATTTTAAAATAATACAAAAAAATAACCGACCTCTTATTTGAGAGGTCGGTTTTTTTATGGTCCAACAGTGTGGTCGGGGATGAGGGGGAGTTGGGGGTGTCGGACCAAAACTTGTAATGAAAGGGTTAGCGTTGTGCCGCTGAACGGATGCTTTCTCTTTCTCTTGGATAGAGTGAGACCCACTTTTTAGGATGTGAGACTGATTGGCGTTTGACAAAGCGATATGGGGCTTTGTTCCACACTTGAACCTGGTCGTGTTTGTTATCCAACAAATAGTCGCCTTGTTGTGAGCGGACGGTTAAGATCGCGTGTCCGGCGCCTTCTTCGTCACGAACAACCGTGATCAATAAAGCGTTTTCAGGCCAGCCATTTTCCATTAGCAGGCGGCGCTTTAGCAGCACGAAATCTTCGCAATCGCCATTATTGGAAGGATAGTCCCAATATTCAATCACGCCATGATGTTCTTGATCGGTGAGCGGGGCAATTGCCCTGTTTACGGCGCGGTTGATTGTGACCAGTTGTTTCCAGCGCTTTTTGGTAAGCTTTACGCGTTTGCCTAAATAGCGATATTTATCGCAATCAAATGGATAGCGTTGACAAAATCTGACATGACCAATGGGTGGTTTGGAACGCCCATATGTGCGCATATGTGGGTCGGCTAAATTTTGACCATCAACCCATACGGCAAATTCTTCTGCCTGGGCTAGGTTTGGAATAAGAGCAACCATCAAAAAGACAGCCGCAATACACTTTGATACTCGATACATTGTAGTCCCCTACACTTGTTACTAATGGGGAGCATGACATAAAAACTTTTCTATCACGCAAATACGCACGCCATAAATTTAGTTACTTTTAAATCAGACTTAATTCAAATTTATGTTAAATTTTACGCTTTTGTTTAAGGTTTTAATAGGGCGGTTGGTGTCCTTTTTGTGTTTTGGTCTGAAGCTTTTAAGAGTGACCCTTAAGGGCCTAATTCGCCAAATTCTGAGAGAAGGCGAGCTGCTGTGGGGGCTGAAACAAATTCCACCCCGATGCCTTCATCATGATGACGCATCACGGTTGCTTTCATTTGTCCCAGCGTTACTTGCGAGCCTACGGGCGGGCGGGCGGTGGTCAAGATGGAAGCCCCGCTTAAAGAGAAATTTTGTACCTGGCAAGTAATGGCGATTTGTTCAGGCAGAATAAGAGAGGTTTCTTTTTTGTTGGCGATAAAACGATGATGCCGGCGCATATCTGGTTGGTCGCCATCGATTTGATTGACCAGCCAAGATATTTTTAAGGCTATACGTTCTCTTTGCGTGTCTGAAATGTCAAAGCAAACACCAAAATGGTCTGGTTCTGAGCGTCCTATATGTCCCTTGGCGCGCCCGATATGGTCGATATATAAGATTACTTCTTCACCAATTGGGGGCTGAACATTGGAAGCAATGGCGGCACCGCCTGCAGAAATGTTCATTAGACGGCAATTATATTCCGTTTTATCTTCCAACATGAATCGCCCCATAAGGCGCAAGTTAAACCTGCGAAAACGGCGTCGTTCCACGCCATTTTCTTGCGTTTCATGTTGTTTTATTATCAGAAATTCATTGTTTCCTGAGCTTGTTTCACTTAGGAAATCATTAAGGATAGACTCTGATGTCTCTTCTCTTTCTGATATCGTTTTCATCGTGATATTCAAAACCATAACCGCAATGTTATTTTGATTATGGATAGAATATCGCTGGGGCGGTTAATGAAAGCATAATCGAAAGATAAAATTTTAAAAAAATTTTTGTTTTATTGAGATTGGTCAGTTTTTCCGCCATCAAAAACTCGAAATTGGCAGTTTTTTCCCTCTACAATCTTTTTGTGGGGAATAAAGGCCAATTCTGAAGGGGCTTTGTCTTCTGGCTCTGGTAGTGAGCTACCGCGAAGGTAACTCATATGTATCTCTTTAATTTCTTGAAATTCTAATTTTGTGACACCTAGCCAGGGATAGTCTTGGGTGGGAACAATTGACCCTAATATGCGATCAATTGTTGTGCTGCCATGGGTCATGGGCAGAAATAATATTTCAAACTGAGCTTTATGGCCTTCCTTGGCACTTGCATCACATAGAATGTGAATGACCGCTCCATCAACGATTAATTGGGGTATGTGACGGACGAGGATCTTTCTTTCCGTCAGTGGCCAGCATTTGAGAAAATTTTCACCGCGAAAGTCTTGGGCGAACATTTCGCACATTTTGCTGCCAGCAAGGCGAAAATGGAGTGTTTCTTGGTTTCGAACTTCTAAAATGAAGGTTGTGGGCAGGATATGGCTGATAGCTGATGGTGTTATTTCGATCCGTTTGGGGGCTTGTCTGCCTTGGCGCACCAAATTCCAATAGTCCAGTAATTCTATATTTTGCTTTAAAACCATACTTATTCGCATCATTTGTTGTTTTGGCTTAAGACAAATCAATCACATTGGTTGTCTTATTTTGTATCAAACTCTTGAGTTCAGATGTGTTTTGGAGAAGTTTTGCAGGTGTTGTGCCAAGTGGTTTTTATCGTTAAAGCGCCGGTTAAGAGCCCTTTTATTTATTAGGGCAGCGAATAGTTTTGCTTGATATTGATGTGTTATTAAGCATTTGCTCATTTTTTTTATGATTTGAGAGCGGATCACTTGCGTCATGTTGACGCATAGTGCATCATAGTGCCAATTTGCGAGGGAAGGGCCTATTATTAGGTTTTTAAGTCAATTTATGAACTAAAGATCTTATTTTAACTGGCTCGATCTCTTTTTTCCTTTCGTTGATGTTCAAACTTTAAAAAGGAGCTAGGCGAGCGCATGAATGTTAATACAATTTTGAATCTGAAAGGTCGGGATGTTGTTTCGGCATCCCCTTCTGATTTAATTGGTGATCTTACCAAAACTTTTGCTGAAAAAAAAATTGGCTCCATTCTTATTTTAAAAGATGGGGCTGTTAAAGGCATTGTTTCTGAACGTGATGTGGTAAAAGCCATAGGTCAAAGAGGGGCTGAAATTTTACACCAACCAGCTTCGCGCATTATGACCAAGAATGTGATAAGCTGCCAGGGAAGCGATACCATTGATAAGATCATGGGTGTTATGACTTCTGGTCGGTTTCGTCATGTACCTGTTGTTGAGAATGACCAGCTTATTGGCATTATATCTATCGGAGATGTGGTGCAGCAACGTATTGCTGAAGCCGAACTTGAAGCAAGTTCTATGAGAAGTTATATCGCAACCGGGTAAGCTTTAAAAAAAATTACATGTCTGTTCTTTTGGTCTGTACCTTACTAAGTGAATTGGTGGGTGCAGACTTTTTTTGTGTTGTTATTATGCTGCAACCAACCCTAAGTGGTGTTCTAAGTCTTCGCGTGCGCGCAGGGTTGCTTGGTGGCCCATTTCGATGAGTTGCTGTGCGCAGTGAAAATCGAACAGACCAATTTCGTTTACACGTGGAACAATTGAAATGTCTGGTGGGTCTCCTGCTAGGCGCGCTCGGGCAATGCGATCTTGGGTGATGTTGAAAGCATCCAGCATGACAGTTGAAAGGCCCGGGGCTTCACTATTATCTTTAAAGAAGCGTGTGCGCAAATCACTCAAAGAGTAGTTGGGGCGTTTTTCTTTCTCTGTGCTCTCTTGGGGGGCTTCAATCTCAATGGCTTCATGACTTGGAATAACGGTTCCTTTGCCAAAAACATCGCTGTTTAAATTGACAGCAATAACAATGCTAGCGCCAAGGGCGCGGCAAACTGAGACGGGCACAGGGTTAACCATGGCCCCGTCAAATAACCAGCGACCATTGATATTAACCGGTTTAAAGATGCCTGGAAGGGCATATGAGGCGCGCATGGCATCAACCAAATGGCCCTTGTTCATCCACACTTCATGACCAGTGCCAATTTCTGTTGCAACGGCAACGAACGTGCGGTCTAAGTCTTCAATACGGTGATCTTTAAGGTGAGATTCAAGAGCGCCGCAAATGCGCCGACCCGTGATTAAACTACTGCCCGCTAAATTTAAATCTAGAAAGCCTAGCACTTTTCGCCGGGTCAAGCTGGCTGCAAAGTTTTCAAGTTCGGGAAGTTCGTTGGCTGCATAACACCCCCCCGCTATCGCGCCGATTGAGGTGCCGGCAATTATATCAGGCTTGATACCTATTTCATGGAGAGCTTTGAGTACGCCTATGTGGGCCCAACCTCGCGCACCGCCACCGCCTAGTGCTATTCCTAATTTGTGTTGGGTCATGACATACTCACTTTTCTATTCTAGATGTTCATAAGTCTCTCTGTTATATGGCGTGGCTTGGCGCCGTTTGTTCGTAAATTGTTACCTCGGTCTTAAGCCAATTTATTAACTGTGTTTTGACTATGAACAGCCCTCGTTCACTTTTTATAAACACAATAACTGATCATGGCTGTTCTGCCATGTGTCTAAGCTTGTTATGGTTACTATACTAGCTGAGCCTTAATGAATTGTTGTTGAACAAGGCTTCAGCTCAAATATATTGTTATAACTTTGTCGTGATCAGGGGGCAGAAGGTTCATGTTTTATGTTCCTTCATTAGACATAGGACAGCTTATGTGCCGTTTTTTACAATTCCAATGGTTTTGAAAAATGGCGTGATTTCAAAATATTAGTCATGCTTGCCCGAACAACTCGGTTTCATTGGTCCAATAGATCAACAATTTTGGAGGGAGCGTGGGGGGGCTTATTTGTTATAAACTTTTTCAGGATCAAATAGGGGCTGATTATCTGTGAACTGAAGAGATAGATCTTGCCCTTCATCATCATTTGACGTGAGTTTGCGATAATAACAGCTTTTACGCCCTGTGTGGCAAGCTGCTTTGACCCCTTCCATTTCAACCATCATGCAAAGTGAGTCCTGGTCGCAATCAATGAGAATATCGATGAGTTTCAAGCGATTGCCACTGGTCTCTCCTTTTTGCCAAAAGGCTTGGCGTGAGCGGGACCAAAAGCATGCATAACCGCTTTGCAAAGATTTTTGCAAAGCGGCTTGGTTAACATAGGCCAGCATCAAAGGCGTACCGGTTGAGTGCTCTATGGCCATTGCGGGCATGAGCCCATCAGCGTCAAATTTAGGGGTGAACGTTTTGGTTTCATCCATTTTATCTGTCATTATTGGTCAGTCTCATGAAACGATCTTTTAAATCTTTGTCCTGATCAAAGAGCCCGGTAAAGCGGGTGGTGATGGTGGCAACGTTGGGTTTTTGAACCCCTCTAAGTGACATGCATTGGTGCACTGCTTCAACCATAATGGCGGTGCCTTTGGAATTTAATCCTTGATCAATCGCGGTTGCGATTTGGGCTGTCATGGTTTCTTGGGTTTGCAACCGCCGGGCAAAGGTTTCAACAATGCGTGCCAACTTTGAAATGCCGACAACTTTTTCAGAGGGCAGATAGGCAATGTGAACTTTGCCAATAAAGGGAACCATGTGATGTTCGCAGTGTGAATACATATCAATGCCGCGCAGCATTACCATGTCATCATAGCCGGCAACTTCTTCAAAGGTGCGCGATAGAATTTCAAACGGGTCTTCATCATAACCTTTGTAAAATTCACGGTAGGCTTTGACCACACGTTTGGGCGTGTCAAGCAAGCCTTCTCTGGTCGGGTCATCACCGGCCCAGGCAATCAATGTTCTCACAGCCTCTTCAGCCTCTTCTTTGGTGGGGCGATGTGAGGTGGATTTGGAACAGCCATTTAGGGAAGTTTTGGTTTTTATGTCGTCATTTGCCGACTTGCACGAAGCGTGCGCGTCTTTATTGGTCACTATGGTCATTGGACACCTGAATATTGTGGCCTCTTGATATGCGATTGTGCAGGGATCTTGAGACAAGTTTTGCTGTTTTATGTGTGAAAGCTTTCACACCCTAATCGACAGCTGTGCGAACAGGTGATCCTAATCGGGTTTCGGTTGGTTTTGCCTTTAACCATATGAGTTTCTAGTTCATATGAGTTTTTACAAAGACAAAATTGAACAACCTCTGTTTCACCGTTTGTTATTCGCCCTTGAGCTTGGAAAAAGCATATTGGATAAAAAATACCCTTTTAAGACTATGAAAGAGACGATAAAAGCCGTTTATGACTTGTTTCATCGCTGCTTGCCTTTTAGGGGGATGATTTACCCTTATCTTTTTCCTATATAAGCATATATATTGGACATCGTCATGTTTCAAGATGAATAAGGTGTTTTCACTAAGAGTTTAGATGAGAGCTTATATGGATTTCCCTGAAGATATTTACAGCACACGTATTTTAGAAGTTGTCGCCAGCATGCCTGAGAGGGGGTTGCTTGATCAGCCTGAGGGCTCTGGCATGAAGCAATCTAAATTGTGTGGCTCTAAGGTGCATGTGGATGTGACCTTGGATGATGAGGGGAAAATTCAAGAGTATGGGCACCAGATTGAGGCTTGCTTGCTGGGCCAGGCCAGCGCCTCTGTTATGGCGCGCAATGCTGTGGGCTTGTCCCGGGCTGATGTGGTTGCTGTCAGAGATAAAATGAACGCGATGCTAAAAGAAGATGGCCCTGCTCCTGATGGCATTTGGGCTGACTTGGATGTGCTTTACCCGGTAAAAGATTATAAGCCGCGCCATACATCAATGACTTTGGTGTTTGAGGCCACTTTAGAAGCAATGGATAAGGCTGCCCAGGTCAAGGGGGTTGATCTGGCTTTGAACCATGCTGAGATGTCATCTTAAATGAAACCGCTAGAGGTGATAGATTGGGCGTTTCGCTGGGTGTTAATGGGGCCGATTTATTTTTATCGCTATACTTTTTCTTCTTTTATGGGGCGCCATTGTCGTCATGAACCAAGCTGTTCTCTTTATGCAATAGAGGCCATTAAACAAAATGGGGCCTGGAAAGGTTTTTGGCTTGGGCTATCTCGTGTGTGGCGGTGTGGGCCGGGGGGAAGCCATGGCTTTGACCCGGTGCCGGATTTAACAGAAGTGCGCTATCCGTTTTGGCAAGCTTGGCGGTATGGGGTTTGGTCTAAGTAGGAAGAGGGTTTATCCCGGCTTCCCTTAATTTTCATGATAAGACTTTCGCATTTTAAATCCCTCTGTCAAGGATCGAGATGAACGCTATGCGTCCTTGACAGAGGGATTTAAAATGCGAAAATCTCACCATGAAAATTAAGGGAAGCCTTCGGGTGTTTGTGTGGTTTGTGTGAGCGATTAGGCGTTTATTGTTCAGAGCTTATGGTGTGTAGGTTTGCTCTTTTAATTTTTTCCAATGGTTGATTTGGGCTTTGCGGAATTTTTGTATGGCGCAAAAGGCTGGGTTCAGGCGCTGCTTGATGGAGCGGGTTTGGCCGGGGATTTGTTCGCGTTGCCAATTGATCTGATTGTTCAAAGCGTTTTGTACCGATTTTGATAGCCACCAACTCATAGACAGTTTTTTATTTGCCCCCACCTCATCTTGAATGGCTGCCACTTGAAAATGGACGAAATTAACACCTGTTTCTTGAAAGGCACGAGCAATGGCATGGCTGCCACGTGCGATCCGTGCGTTCAACAAAGCGCTGGCCACGGCTGTGAGTTCAGGCAAGAGCTGTTTTTCGCGCGGGCTGGGGCTGCGGTTTTCAAAGCTTTGATCGGGGCAGCGGAATTTTTCTTGTTGCTCATTCTCTTGGGTGTTGGCTGGAGATGTATCAAGGGTCACAGGGTGATTGCTAATCTGTATCAACAGCGGTTTGAGCGCATTGTTTGAAAGGGTCTGAATGGCTTTGGCCAGTTCAAGTGCGGTGAGCATACCTGAATTGTCAAAATAGCCGCCATCAACCACCCGATCAATGATCGAGCCATTAAGCGCGCGCAAATTGCCGTGCGGTGAGATGAGGGGAAAGCGGGCGGAAAGGGAAACGGCTTTGGCCAGGCTGATATCGGGCCAGTGATGTTGGCTTTGCCCGTTATGGCGCCAGCCAGAGGGCTCAAGGGTTTCATAATTGAGTAAGTGGTGCAGATCTAAGCTGTCAGTAAAAAGTGCGGTGGGGCGATTTTTTTGGTCTTCTTGCTTTGCGACCTGAGAGGGAGGAATGGGTGCATAAGGGGCAAAGGCAATTTTGTCCTGGCGGTTATAGGTGACTTTTAATGGGGTTGCGATCAGTCGTTTGCCGGTGGACACAGACGTACCGTTAAGCAAGAGCAAAGGCATCCAATGCTGTTTTGTTGGCTGAAATGATAAAAGCGGATCATCAAGGTGAACGCGCTGGGTTAGTTTTTTTGCGCGCCTTATCCAGGCTTGTTCCAGGGCTTTGGCTCTGTCGGTGCCGGTGATTAAACCGATAAAACTGGAAAAGGCCAGATTGTCTCGAAAGGTGTAAGCAACCATGGCTGGGGACAAAAAGTCACCGGCTGTTGCTGCTTGCAAACAATTTTTCCAATTGGCGGGAAAGGTGAATTTTTCTTCTTGGTTTTCAGGAACGGAAAAAAGCAAGCCGTCGCGGCGCAAAGCTTGGGTGTCGCAAGGGTTTCCATTGAATAGGTTGGCGCGCCAGCCGCGTAACAGGGCCGCATAAGCAGCGCTGCCCAGTGAGCCGCCTGAGACGGAAGAGATGGCAAAAATTTGGTTGGTGACATCTTGGGTGGTTTTGGGGCGGATGTTTTGGGGCATATTTTTGGGCCAGAACAATTCTGGCTTGTCATAAAGTTCGCCCAAGACACTGGCGACATAAAAGGCTGAGCGCGAGGCCCCGCCACTGGCGGCAATGATGATGGGCGGCGGGCAGGTGCGCGGGCTGGTTTGGCAATTGTGTTTTTCCATCCATAGTTCGATGGCTGATTTAAGCGCAAGTTTTTGCGGGCGGTCGGCTTGCTGTTGGGTTTTCAAGGGCGCGGCAATGTCAACATCGTGATTGTCTCCGACCAACCAGCTCATGCCTAACCCTGCTATGATAAAGAGCGTTAAAAACGGAAAGCGAATTTGGTTGGATAAGAAACTAACTGTGGTCAATAGTGGCACCCAAATGCCTAGCAATACTGGGAGTAAGCGTGCGCGCTCTAAGCCAAAAGGCGGGGTGCCTGGGTCTGAGATGGCAAAGGCAAGCCAGAGCAACATGATTAAGGTAAGGCTGCCCAGCCCGATCATAAGCCCGCGCACATTTTCTGAAGGGGCCTCAAATTGGAACAGGCCGCGTTTTTTAAAGGGAAAGAATTTAGGCGCATTGGCCCTGGTTTCCCTATTATGCATGGGGCGGATTTGGACGGGGAAATAGTGGGCCATATGCCGTGTTGAATGTAGGATAAAATTGTGCGGTTTTTCAAAGGTACGGGCCATCCATTTTAACAAGGGGCGCCGTTCTGCGACAAAATAATAAAACAAAACGCCCCATAAAATGGTGACAACTGGCAAGGCCAAATTATGCAGCACTTGGAATTGATATTGTTCGCTCAAACCGGTTTTAAAATAAATGCCACTGGCGGTGAGTAGCCAATAAGCAATGGCCAGGGCTGATACCATCACAGCTGATTTGCCCAGTTTGCGCCGGGCGGTTTGCAGGGCCATGATGGCCAGGAGCACAATGAACAGCGGCATGGCATAGTTGGTGGAGGTGGTTTTGGTTAAATGGTCATTGTCGATTTGCAAATTTTGCAAGGCGTTAATCTGGCCAATGAAAATAGCAATGATGCACATCCAGCCTAAAAACCGCGGCACAGCTTCTATCCAATAGGCATAGGCCGCTTCATCTTTGCGTGAGAGCGGCCAGGTCTCAAATGACAAGATGGTGCGGGCGCAATAATGGACGGTAAAGGCCCATAAAAAACACAAGGCGTAAAAGGTGAACCAATAATAAAGCGTGTTAATATGGTCTTGCCAGCTTGGGGTCTTGTAATAGGTGATCTCGGTGTATAGGTCTTGCATTTGTGGCAAAAAAGCCAGGAGCAGTGCCAAAAGCGCGCTTGCGGTGCTAATGCGGCATAGCCATAATACCAGCAAAAGGCGCTGGGTTTCGCGCCAAATGCTAAGGATAAAGCCAATGATGTAGCGTATATTGAGCATTTTAGATGACCTGCCTGGATGCTCTGTTAATCTATGCTGATTTGGTGTTGCTTCGAAGAAGCTGGCTTTACTTATGCACGGCTAATTACACCCTAGACATTGGCGCTTAAACGATGTAAATGCGGCAGCTAGAGCGTTTCATTTTTTCCAAAATCGGTATTCCCGTTTGGGTGAAACGCTCCATAATATCTTTTAACCCCTTACCTGCTTGGTTGGCAGCGATTGAGAGGATGACACCGATGGTTTCCCTTACTTTTCCCGATGGTTCTGTGCGCGACTATGATGATGGCATCACTGGCGCGGATTTGGCTTTGTCGATTTCTAAATCTTTATCCAAAAAGGCGCTGGCAATTTCGCTTGACGGCGAATTGATGGATTTGGGTGATCCTATCGCCCAGGATGGCCGGGTGGCCATTGTTACGCGCAATGATGAGGCCGCTTTAGAGCTTATTCGCCATGATACAGCCCATGTGATGGCCGAGGCGGTGCAAAGTCTGTGGCCTGACACACAAGTGACCATTGGCCCGGTGATTGATGATGGGTTTTTCTATGATTTTGCGCGCGATGAGCCTTTTAACGTGGATGATTTAGAGACCATTGAAGCCAAAATGCATGAGATCATCAAGCGCAATGCCCCGTTTACCAAAGAGGTCTGGAGCCGGGATGAAGCAAAGGCTTATTTTGCTGATAAGGGCGAGCACTTTAAGGTTGAGTTGGTTGATGCCATCCCTGAAGGTGAAGATGTTAAAATTTACAAGCAGGGTGATTGGTTGGATTTGTGCCGTGGGCCGCATATGGTCTCTACCGGGCAAATTGGCACTGGCTTTAAACTGTTAAAAGTGGCTGGCGCTTATTGGCGCGGGGATTCCAATAACCCGATGTTGCAGCGCATCTATGGGACCGCCTGGGCCTCAGATAAAGATTTAAAAACCCACTTGCATAATTTGGAAGAGGCTGAAAAGCGCGATCATCGACGCCTTGGGCGCGAGATGGATTTGTTCCATTTCCAAGAAGAGGCGCCGGGGTCTGTGTTTTGGCATGATAAGGGGTGGCGTTTGTTTCAAACGCTCATTGCTTATATGCGCCGCCGCCAAGATGAAAATGATTATCAAGAGGTCAACAGCCCAGATATGATGGACCGGGCCTTGTGGGAAAAATCTGGCCACTGGGAAAAGTTTGGGGAACATATGTTCACCACCCAAACACCTGATGAGCGGGTTTATTGTTGCAAACCAATGAACTGCCCTGGCCATGTGCAGATCTTTAAAAACGGCCTTAAATCTTATCGTGAATTGCCTTACCGGATTGCTGAGTTTGGCAAGGTGCACCGCTATGAGCCTTCTGGGGCTTTGCATGGCATGATGCGTGTTCGTCATTTCACTCAAGATGATGCGCATGTGTTTTGCACCGAAGATCAAATCACGCAAGAATGTGTTTTGCTCAATAAATTGATCTTGTCGATTTATGAGGACTTTGGGTTTACAGATGTGATCATTAAGTTTTCTGACCGCCCGGAAAAACGTGTGGGCTCAGACGAGGTTTGGGATCGCTCTGAAGCGGCGCTTAAAACTGCTGTGGAAGCGGCTGGTATGTCCTATGAGTTCAACCCTGGTGAGGGGGCGTTTTATGGGCCCAAGCTTGAATATGTGTTGCGCGATGCCATTGGCCGTGATTGGCAGTGCGGTACTGTGCAGGTTGATTTGAATTTGCCGGGCCGTTTGGGCGCTTTCTTTATTGGCCCGGATGGGGAAAAGGCGCATCCTGTTATGATTCACAGAGCGATGTTTGGCTCGTTAGAGCGGTTTTGCGGTATTCTCATTGAGCATTATGCCGGACGCTTCCCGCTATGGTTGGCGCCAACACAAGTGGCTGTGTGCACCATTGTATCGGAGGCAGAAGAGTTTGCTCAAGAGGTGATGGGCAAATTAAAAGCGGCTGGTTTGCATCCGGTTCTTGATGTGCGCAATGAAAAGATCAATTACAAGGTGCGTGAGCATTCTCATGCCAAAGTGCCGGTGCTGTTTGTGCTTGGTAAACGTGAGGCGCAAGAAGGCACGGTATCTATTCGCCGGTTAGGGTCAAAGGATCAAGAGGTGAAATCAATAGATGAGGCGATTGCTGAGCTGAAGGTGGAAGCGACACCGCCTGACTTGCGGTGAGGTTGGGCTTGAAACGGGGCGTTTTTTCTTAAGTGGATGAAATTGGTTTTGAGATGGCCAGTTTTTGAAGGGTGGGGGACCATTTTTGGATGGATGGTTTATTGCTGCTTTGTGCCAGGAGCGGAAGAGGTGTTCTGACTATGATTTCACGATCATGATCAGTCACTCCAAATGAAGCTCCCAGAAAAAAGCACCTCTTTAGCAAACTAAAACACTCAAATAATTAATTCACTCTAATTGAGAGGTACTGTCACCTTTCCACCAACTGTGAATGACCAAGCATCGTCATCGTCAATCCGTGTGCCATCGATATTGCCTTGGGTAATGTTATTGCGATCAATATCATTGTAGCGTATCATCGGAGCATAAGAATAATATTCTCCCAAGGCAAAGATACCCACTTTCAGATTACCAAGGTTTTGTTCCAGCTCAGCCTTAAGAGAAGCAATAATCGCTACATCGTTGTCACTTAAACTCAAATCTTGAGAAGGAGCATTACCAGGTAATGTTGCAGCAGGTGTGTTGTTATCAAAAGTTGTTCTTCCTGAATAGTTAACATCGGCGTAATACAGACCAATATCACCGTCTAGAGTTAGACTTAGATTGTTTCCCAGTTTAGTTGTTCCTACCACACCTAGATATGCACCGTAATAATCTGTGTCTAGATCTTCATCGTAGCGCAACGTATCGCTACCACCGACAACACTATCACCGGTTAATATGCCGAGTATCGTGGTCTGTTGTTCAATGGTACGATATCCAAGCCCACCCTTGAATTGAAGTGGCGTGTTGAAAGCATTTGCTGCAGTTCTTGCCTCGAGAGAAAAACCATAATGATGGACCTCCCTGTTGGTTGTTGCGATAAATGTTCCATTATCATCAATGGCTATTTCATTTGCGCCAGGATTATCAACTAACAAGCTAAAACCACAGGCAATATTATTATCTGGGGCAACACAATTTACATTATCTTGGGTATCATCAAAATGACTGTAAAAACCTTTGATTCCTAGGACTGCTTGAGTGCCGAACAAGGAGACCTGAGGACCGTATAATCCCAACCCAAATCGAATACCATCTTCCAGTTCGCCATCATGATCTTCAAATGTTTCTAGCGTTGGTGATGGAAAAAGATATTGTTTGCGTAAACTAAAGTTAACATCTGGTAGATAGAGCATGCTGTAGCCAATATCGGCTTCAACAATCACACCTTCACTCGATTGAGCGTAAACATTTGATGATAGGAAAAAAACAAATAGAGAGGCTAAACACGCCTTTTTATTAGATAGGTACTTACTCATTTTACTAAACCTAATAATAACTATACTCGATGTGTCCTCATTAAAGTTGATGGCACGCTGCACAGTCAAATGGTTTAGTCGGAAGATGGGGGAGATTAGACAGATTGAAGTACATAAATATCACAGAAACTAAGTTATTTTTGCTTTTCAATCTCTTTCAAAGATGAAAAGCACTATTTCTAAGACAGATTATTATGGTTTTGGTTTAGTGAGAAGTACCGCACAGGGTCATAGTAAGAAGAATAAAAAAAGCCCTGAATATGTCCGTCTTTTGTTGAGTTATCGGATTAGGTGAAGAAAATTTATAGGTTGAAAGATTAGTCCATCCTTGGTCTGCGTTCAAAAGCCATACCTGCTTTTGCTTATTGAATAATCACTTCAATTTGTTTTGTATCGCCTGCGGTGATGGAGAAGTGTTGGCTGTATTTTTTATCGCCGCGTTCGGCCAGGAGGGTGTAATCTCCGGCTGCCAAATAATGGGTTGGCAGGGCACCTGCGGTTTTTTTGATTAGTTTGCCGGTTGGTGACAACAGGCTCCATTGGGTGTCAGCTAATGCTTCGCCCCCTTTTTGATATACGAGTTTGAAGGTTACTTTGGCAGCTTTGTGGTCAATTGTGGCCTCAGTTAATTTGCCTGCTTCAACTGAAATGTCTGCGCGTGATTGGGCGTTGGCATCGCCATAGGTGCTAACGATGTGATAAATGCCGGCATTTAAACGCACCACTAGGCCTGGGCGGACATTGCCGATTACTTTTAAGCGTTTGCCATATTGATCACGCTCATCAGATAAAATATCAAATATCACTGTGTTTTCAGGAACCGGATTGCCATTGGCCAATACAGAAGAAATTTTGAGACCGCCTGCGTTGAGGATGAAATGTTCTGTTGTGTTTTTGCTGGCTTCTATTTTGATTTTGCGGGTTAAGAAGGCGCGGCCATAGGCAGCGTTTATGAGGTAGGACCCTTTTTGCAAGGACATGACCGGGCTTGCTGTTTTGTGGGCGCTGATCAGTTTGTGTTTGCCGGTGGTCTTGTCTGGTTTTTCAGAATATATCCGCCAGATAAGGCCAGACTTTATGGCTGTATCTTTTTTGTCGACCAAATGAGCCATAAGTGCCAAGCCGCCATGGGTCTTTTTGCGGTCTTTTTCATCTTTGTTTTTATTGGCGAATTTGTCTTCTTCAAGAGTGCCTGTGACTTCTTTTGGTTTTGGCGCAACGATGATTTCTGTGGCTCCGGCCCAGTCAGTTTGTTTTTGAGTTGTTTGTTCTTTTTTGTCACTTTCAGCTTTGTCAGCTACAGCCTGGTTTTCAATATCGCTTTCAGAGCTAGAGAGCTTGGTTTGGGTTACGTAGGAAGTGAGGTTTTTTCTTGCTCGCTCTATGCTTGCCGTAATGGCGGCGCTGATTTCTTTTTGGGAATTGGCATAAGTAAAAGTGCCTTTAGAGGGCTGGCTGATGCAGTTTAACGGTTTTAGGGTTTGTGACCCTTTTTGGCCTATGGCTATAACATCAATGGTAAGACGGCCAATAGAATTTTTTAATTTGCTTGCGGTTTGGCAAGGATCAATAGGGCAATTGCTTTGTCCATCGGTTAAAATGATGATGGTGTAGGGTTTTGATCGATCGGCGATCATATTCGCGGCATTTAACAAAGCTTGGCCGGTTGGTGCATTTCCGCGCGGGCGCAAGGGTTTTATGGCGATGTTTATTTTGCTTTCGTCTAAAACTGTAAGCGGGGAAATTTCTTCGACATTTTTACAGCCTGATTTTGCATTATGTCCAAAGGCTAACAAGCCAAAGTTAATCTTGTTATTTAAGCCTGCTAGGCCTTTGGCAATGCCATTTTGAGCCAGGCTTACTTTGGGTGCGCCGTTTATCTGTGCCCACATGCTGTTGGACAGATCATAGATTAAGGTGATGTTGGCGAGATCTTTGTTTGGCTCTGCATGGGTTGTTGTTGTGTTTAAGCCTATGACAAGTAAAAGGGCAATAAACAGTGCGAATATTGATTTTATTGATGTGTTGCAATGATTTAGTGACATTTTAAATCAACCCATTTTTATTGAGTGTCTTTAATAGCGTTTCATCGGTCCCACTTTTGTGCGACACACACGAGATTTGGTCTAAAGACTCACCTTAAATTTACTCGTTGGCGTGGATTCGTTCAATAACTGTAATGAATTTATAACGTGACTTTTGCCCTAACGAGCCTGTTTTTGTTTATTTTTGGCTAGATCAATGGTTTTTTTATGGTTCCCTTTTACAGAGAAGGTTTTTGCGTATTTATCGTCTCCAATTTCAGCTGTGATTTTATAGTCCCCTTTTGGTAGGCCCAGTTGGGCTTCAGTTTGTGACCCTTGCCAGATTAAGTTGCCAGACTTTTCAAACAGGCGCCAGAATATCTGGTGTTTTGACAATAGATCTGTGCGGTTGCTGATTTGAAAGGTCACTTGTGAGGTTTTGGTTGCAAAGGAGATCTTTTGGACTTTACCAGCGGCTAACTTTACGGTTTTTGAAAGGGCGGTTTGTGTGTCTTTGGCGCGTAAAGACAGGCGATAGGTGCCCGGTGACACAGTGATGGGTTGATCAAGAGTGCTGAGTGTGTCGATTAAGGGAAAGCGGCCCGCTTTATTTTTGCGTGATATGGCCAGACTGTATTGCTCCGAAGGTGTGTTCTTGTTGAGGGTGATTTTTATGTGAGCCAGGTTTAATTTTACATCCAATGTGGTTTGTTTTTTTGGCTCTATGGTCACGTTCATTGTTTTGTGAGCATAGCCTTGGGATATCTTGAGACTATATTGACCTGTCTTGAGGTCAAATAGAGGTGCGTGTGCGCTTGAACGGGCCCGCTCTATGTTTGTTTTTTGATCTGATATGAGTTCGAAAACTTGGACGAGTGGATTGCTTAGTGGTTTGCCTGTGGTGGCATCGGTTAAGTTTAGCTTTAATCGGCCTGTGGTTTGCCAGATGGGTAAGGGGGTTGGTTTGCCCGCTTGGGCATGGATAAACCAGGTTTGCAACTGGCCATTTTCGATGCCGGATAGTTTGTAGGCGCCGGCAGGGATTAGTTGGGTTTGTTGCTGTTGATTGAGCGCAATGATTAGGGGGTCTTGGTTCGCTGTGTCTTCATCTTGAGGTTCCAGCAGTAATTTGCCAAACCCTGAGCGGCTATTGGGGCTCGCCCAACTGGCCGGTAAGGTGAGCTCACTGAGGTTAAAGATGATTTTTTGACCAGCGTCTTGTCCCTTTTTTAAATTGATATCTTTGCTGATTTCAAAATCTTGATATTGGGTCGTGATGCGGTACTGGCCCGGGTTGAGTTCAAAATTAGGGGTTGGTTTTTTGCTTTTCCAGGCGGGCAAATCGTGTTCTGGTTTGTTTTCTTTTGTGAGCTTTTCAATTTTCCATTGCACATTTGTGGCCAAGGCTTTTGAGCTGGGGCCTAAATGGGCTGTCAGCTTTAGGTTTGCCTTTGTGCGTTTGATTTGTGGTTTTGCAATTTGGCCAATTGCCCCTTTAGTATCTTTAAGTGCTGCAGAAAGGGAGGCTGTAATTGCCTTTGTGAGTTGGCTTTGATTGGTCGGCGTGAAAAATTGACCGCCAGAATTTGAGGCTAAACATTTTAAACTTTGAGCGTCTTTGGCCTGCATGGCAAAAGCAATCACATGAACAGTGATGTTATTGGCTTTGGCAAATTGAGGGGAGATGATGGTGCAGGGTAATTTGCGGCAGTTTTCTGGCCCGTCCGTTAACAGGATAATATGCCCGCCTTTGGTGTTTTGTTGATTTAAATTTTTTGACGCCTGTTGCAAGGCGCTGGTGATTGGGGTTTTGCCCAATGGCTTTATTTTATTTACCAAACGGGAATAGGCGAGGGAATTTAAGGGGCCAGGCTTGTTGATGAGTTGAATGTCATTGCAAGCGGCACGGCGCCGATGACCGTAAGCCATGAGCCCTAGGTTTAATTTGTCTTCAAAGGCCCTAACGCTGTTTGCAATGGCTTTGCGCGCAATGAGAACTTTGTGTCCTTCTTTTATTTTGCCCCACATGGAGCCTGATCCATCCAGAATAAGCATAGCATTGGTACCGGAGCGGGCCTCTTGTGCCTGAAGCGAGAGGGGAAACAGACAGCTTATGATTATCACTGCCAGAGAACAAATTTTAATAAGACTAGCTTTTGTTTTCATTGTTAGGGTCCAGGTTATTGCTGGCAATTTTGTTTGTATTTGGTGTGTGATGTCTAGGTCTTTTTAACTCTCAACTCTTAGATATCATGGAATTGGGGTTGGATTTTGAAAAAAGTGGATTTGTTTGATGTGGTTTTGTGAGGCCCCCGAAAAAAAATGGTTAATAGGGTATTAAGAAAGGGCTGATAAGCTTATTTAATTCGATTGATCTATGTTTCCAAGGGGTTTTTTTATGGCAGTGGAATCTGCGGCTCATCATATTCCGGCCTCTGTTGCTTCAGCCTTGAAAAAGGCTGCTGCTGTTACCGGGGTGGACTTTCGCTATTTGGTGGATACAGCTGCGCGCGAAAGTGGGTTTAGAGCCAGCGTGAAAGCGCCGACATCGAGTGCTTCTGGGCTTTTTCAATTTATTGAAAGCACTTGGCTGCAAATGGTCAAGGAGCATGGGGCCTCTTATGGATTAAAGGATTATGCCAACCACATTTCTACATCTAAGAAAGGGACTTATGTGGTTGCTGATCAAGCCAAGCGGGCTGAGATTTTAAATTTGCGCAATAATCCTGATGTTGCCTCGGTTATGGCTGGGGTTTTTACGCAAAAGAATGCCAAACATATGGAGCAGGTTTTAAACCGTAAACCCACAGCTGGAGAGCTTTATATTGCGCATTTTCTGGGGGCTGGGAATGGGGGAAAATTGGTGCGTGCTGCCAGTTTAAATCCCACCATGAAGGCGGCTGATTTGTTTCCGGCAGCGGCAAAGGCGAATAAATCCTTGTTTTATCGGCGCGGTGCCCCTGTGAATGTGAAGGGGCTTTATCATAATTTGGTGCGCCGCCATGAGGTAAGTAAAGCTGAGCCGGTGATTGCAACAATTGCGCAAAACAATGCTGGTGTGACGAGTAAAAAAAGTGACATTGGAAAGAGTTGGCATACACAATTGGATATGGCACCGTTAAATCAAAGAGGGGTTGTGGCCAATAGCTTGTTTCGTGATTTAAATGTTTTTGAGGCCAAGCAAGCTCGGCTTGTGGCTGAGACCCCGGCTTCTGAAAAGGGGCAAATTGGTGTTTGGGGAGATGCTGGGCTGGTGGCAAAATTGGAAGAGGCGCGGACTGGGCATCAAACATTGGCCGGGCGTAATGAGCCAAATGAAAAGGGCCCTATATTGGGCAATAATAGACTTGAAAAAGTGAAAGGCTTGTTTTTGAAAGGCGGGCTTGGTTTTTCTAAGGACAAAGCTTAAGCCGTTTCTTGTTTATTTTGCTTGAGTGGCTTGTGCAATCTCATGGGTCAAGATTTTCATGGCCATTTGCCGCAATCCTTGAGAAATGGCATTGGCTTTTTCGTTCTCTGAGCCGCGTTGGCATTGTTGGACAATGCTGCGGATGGATGAGGCGAAAATCTCAATTACATTGATGCTGATGTGGCTGTAGTCTGGAATTTTTTCCAATAAATGGCATAATGTATCGCATATTTCTGTGATTACAGGATAGCCCAGAGTTGTGGCTTGGCCCTTAATGTCGTGAGAAACGGTGAACAGCTCGTCTTTATCCTCATCATTCCACCCATTTGTTTTTAAGGTGGTAACAGATTGATCTAGTCGATCAATTTCCACAGAGAGCCAATTGTCAAATTCATCGCTTAGCTGTTCTATGGCTTCTTCTGCTGCTTTTATTGCTTTTTGATAAGCGGAATTGGAGCTGCCCCCAGTTGTCACCCGGTCGCGCAAATCTGTTTTTGCAGGGATATAAACGATATCATTTTCTGCTTTTTTTTCTGATGAGCTCATAGGGCTTGTTACTCTTAATTAATGATTTAAAGACTTAAAGAGAGATCGTTTCTCCAACCATAAAGGCATTTGGATCGGTCACTCTTCTTTCTTCGCCGCTGTAGTTTTGGTCTTTGTCTCGGCGTCTGTCAGGGCCAAAATAGGTACTGACTTTGATAAAGGGCCTTGGGTTCTCAATGACATTTTGAACCCGTTTGTAAAGTGCATTTGCAGAAACTGGTTTGCACAAAAACTCTGTGGCGCCGGCATCGCGGGCCATAAGAACACGTTTGCGCTCTGAATAAGCTGTTAAAACAATGATTGGTAAATAGGGATGTTTTGATCCATCTGGATTACGGATCATTTGGGTCAGCTCAATGCCGTCAAAAATTGGCATTTTAATGTCTGTGATTAAGATATCTGGCATGAAGTGTTCAACGGCTTCCAGGGCTGAGGCCCCGTCTTCAGCTTCATAAATTTCGCGTGAGCCAAAGGCGCGTAATAGAGTTCGAACAATGCGTCGCATATGCGCATTGTCGTCAGCCACGACGAATCGTAATTTTTCAAAATCAATTTTTGCCATGAATTTGGTACGCCACTAACCAATTACTCTTTATACCGATCATACTATTAATTTATAATAGTGCTTATACATTACTCTCAAAGAGTTTAAGAAACCTTGACAGAATTTTGAAACTTAAATTTTTCTATTAAAACTTTATTACAAGGTGTTTTTTGTTGATAATAATATGTTTAAAAACAAAACCTTATGCGTCTGATCCGGCCTTGGGTTATTCTACCAAGAGGGGAGACGTTTGGGCTGTTTTGAGTAGTTTTTAAAGTTTGGGGTTTACGTTTTTTTAAGAATAATGAAACTGTTCAGTGATGATGCGTTCGTCCAGAGCATGGCCTGGGTCAAACAGCAGGCGCAGAGAAATATCAGGCATTTCAGCAATTTCTACACGTCTGATGTCTTGAAATTCAATATGATCGGCAACCGCATTCACGGGTCTCTTTTTGCTTTCAAGCACTTCAACTTCGACTTTGGCTTGGTTGGAGAGCAGGGCGCCGCGCCAACGCCGAGGGCGGAACGGGCTTATGGGGGTCAAAGCTAGTAATTGGGCGCCAACTGGTAGAATTGGGCCATGGGCGGAGAAATTATAGGCGGTGGATCCGGCTGGTGTGGCCACCATGACACCGTCACAAATGAGCTCTTCCATTCTTACCCGGCCATCAATTGAAATTTGTAATTTAGCGGCTTGGTGAGATTGGCGAAAGAGTGAGACCTCATTGATGGCCAAGGCTTTTAAAGGATCACCTGATCCGTTGTAAGCGATTAGTTTTAAGGGGTGAATGATGCTTTCTTGGGCGTTTTCCAGACGGTCAATCAGGTCGTCTTCTTTGTATTCATTCATCAAAAAGCCGATGGAGCCAAAGTTCATACCATAAATGGGAAGGGGGTTTTCAATGGTTGTGTGCAAGGTTTGCAGCATAACACCGTCCCCGCCAAGAGCAATTATTACATCCGCCTGATCAATGGGAACATTGTCATAACGTTGTTTTAAAGCTTGTACGGCTTGTTCTGCTTGTGGGCTATCACCACTGACAAAGGCAATTTTTGAAAACTTTTTTTTACTCATCTTAGTCATAACATGTTTGTTAAGGGTGTGATTTTAAACTATTTGGATTTTAAAGTCTTACTTTAGCGTCATACAGTGTTAACTGCTTTGGTTCAAATTTGACAGATTAAAAATAATAAGGGGGGGCTCATGACAAAGAGTGAAGAACCAATCATCATTTATGCCACTTTCGGTGAATTGGAGAATGCCCGACTGGTTGCCAGGCGGATTATTGAGGAACGGTTGGGGGCTTGTGTCAATATCATTCCTGGTGTGACCAGTTTTTATGAGTGGGAAGGCAAGATTGAAGAGCAGTCAGAAATGATTATGGTGATTAAAAGTTTGAAAGGGCATGAAATGTCAGTGATTGGTATGATTGAAGCGCTTCATTCTTATGATGAACCGGCTATTATCACTTTGCCGGTTTTGGGCGGGGCTGTTTCTTATTTGGATTGGGCGGCCAAGCAGGTGGGATAAGATGAGATGTCATCCGCGTTTTTACAAATAAGATTTACATAACAAATAAGATGCCTCAGAGATCGAACTTTGTTTTAGAATTTTTCTTCTTTTCGATGGACTTTAAAGCTCTTGCGAGACCTAACAACTTTCATCTAAAACATTGCCCGTTTAGATTGAATGAAGGCAAGGCTCTAAGGTCTTGGTGGGCTTTTTATTTTTCTTGTTCTCACTATACTTTTAGGGATGAGTGTGCTCAAACGAATCAAAATAGGGAAAACCGTTCCGACATGTAAGCAACACATGGCAATAAAGAAGCTCTCGCTCATCAAGAAAATCTTTAATTTTTATTCGATTCACATATATTCAACAGAATGTTCACAGATTGTGCACGTTAAAATGCCTAATTTTATCTAAGTTAACGACCAGTTAATGATCAAATAGCAAGATAATTCGCACCATTATGATACCGAAAAGATGGGTTATCATGATTTTCTTGCCAATAGCGGCAATTTTTGCGGGGAGTGCTAGCAGGATGCCTGGGGGAAAATTAAATATGGGTATCACTTTTTTCGTGTTGACAAAGCTATATGGCTTTTCTCGACACCTTAAAAAGGGGGTGTGTGTTGCAAGCTTTTTCCTTTTTATGGCTGGAAACAGCACCCCTTTGCTGGCTGAGAATTTGAATGATGCTTTGTCGGCAGCTTATAGGCACAATCCTCAACTCACCGCTGAACAAGCCCGGTTAAGGGCGACAGATGAAGGGCTTGCTCAGGCTCAATCTGGTTATCGTCCTGATGTAACTCTTAATGGTGAACTTGGTTCACAAGATCGCAACACGCGGCCAGGTTCTTTAACTGATGGGCGCACCTCTCCTTATGGTTATTCTGTTACTTTAAATCAGCCCTTGTTTCGAGGCTTTCGCACCACCAATAGCATTCGCCAGGCTAAAGCTGAAATTCTTGTTGGGCGGGCTTCATTGCGCAATGTTGAACAAACAGTGCTGCAAGATGCGGTGACGGCTTATATGAATGTTGTGCGCGAATTGGCTGTGTTGCGTTTAAGAGAAAATAATTTACGGGTGTTGAACAAACAATTGACCGCGACAAAGGATCGCTTTTCTGTTGGTGAAGTGACTAAAACAGATGTGGCACAAGCCCAGGCGCGGCGCAGTGAAGCTGTCTCTGCATTGAACTTGGCGCGGGCCAATTACAACACAGCCCAGGCTGAATTTGCCCGGATTATTGGGCATGCCCCTGTTAACCTTTTGCGCCCGGGCACTATTGTTAAGTATTTGCCAAAGTCACAAGCCCAAGCGATTGATATTGCCTTGTCTGAACATCCTTTAATTGAACAGGCAATTTATGCAGAAAAAGCGGCGCGGCATAATGTTGATGTTATTGCAGGCGAGCGGTTGCCTGAGGTGAATTTGGAGGCGCAATATTCGCAAAATTTTGATAGCTCGCCGTTAACTGATGAGGTTGAAACAGGTTCCATTACAGCGCGCGCCAGGGTGCCTTTATATCAAAGCGGGGCGGTTTATTCACGCATTCGCCAGGCCAAACAAATTGTGTTGCAGCGCCGGGCAGAACTGAACACATCACGTTTGCAGGTTCGTGCCTCGGTTATTTCTGCTTGGGGGCAGTTATTGGCAGTGCGCGCGCAAATTGAAGCTAATAATGTGGCTGTGAGAGCTAACCGGACCGCCCTTTTGGGGGTGAAGGAAGAGGAGAAGGTTGGGCAAAGAACCATTTTGGATGTGTTGGATGCTGAACAAGAATTATTGAACAGCCAGGTTAATCTGGCCACTTCACAACGTGATTTGGTTGTTGCTGAATATAATTTATTGTCTGCTCTTGGGCAGTTAAACGTGTCTACTTTGCCTGTCTCGACCGCGGTATATGAGCCTGATATTAATTATCAAGACGTTGACAGGCGTTGGCGCGGGGCTGACATCAATCACCCTGATTTGGATGAACGCTCTCTTTTGCATTGGGATAACATCACCATTCACCGTGGTGATGATCATTATAAATAAGTCTTGTTCCTTTATGTGCTCTTAATCGGGCAATTATCTTGTATTGGTTTCATTGTTTGTTGTGATGGCAATGATGACATAGAGCATGAGCATTCCTATTATCATCAAATAGATATAACTCATTATTGAGCCGAGCAGGTCTGCGGTCAGAAAGCCTATGATGGCATAGATCAGCGGGATGATTAGCAAAATTAAAGGGAGTTTTCGCAGGCTAAAAGCGACCCCTAATGTGGCTAAAATTGTGGGGGCAGGAAAGAGGGCGAACAGGTGGCCTCCTTTTAAGGGTTGTCCATCTAAAAGTGTTAGAAATGGGAAACCGCACACGGCTATCAGTATTAAAAGGTTGCCAAAAAAGGTCCATTTGGTCCATGGATGGGCGCTTCCCCTGTTAATGGGTTCGAACTTTTCAGGTTGGCATAAGCACCAGAGCATGATTAGTGAGCCTTGCAAAACAAACATCCAGCCATAGATTGTTGCTAACCAGTTGATCTCTTGAAAATGGTATAAATGAAAGAGTGTGCCGCAGATTGCCCAGGCCAGGGCTAGAACGGTGCCGATTAAAGAGGCAGTATGGCGCGGCTGTTTTACACACACCCAGAGTAAAAATAATCCGGCTAACAGGCTTAAGATTTGGGCGGGCCAGAGTTTGGCATTATATAGGATCAGTGAGCGAAAGTAGACGTCATCGGAAAATAAGAGCAAGTCTTGCAAACTATAATCTAGATAGGTTTCCATATCGCGTGCTTCTTATAAGGCGTTGCAATAGGCAATCATGCGGGCTCTGGTTTTTTCATCGGGTAAGGTCCCAAGGGCAGCGGCCATGTTTTCTTTCATGTGGGCAACTTGTGAGGTTGCAGGTATGGCGCAGGTGACCGCTGGGTGAGAGATGATGAATTTTAGCAAAAATTGTGGCCAGGTTTTACAGCCGATCTCGCTTGCCCAGCCAGGTAAGGGGTGAGCGGCAAAACGGTCAATTAAGGAGCCTCTTTGAAAGGGGCGATTGATGATGACGGCCAGGCCTTTGTCTTGGGCTATGGGCAAAAGTTGATTTTCAGCTTCGCGGTCGTCAATATTATATGTGAATTGAACGAAGTCGATGGGTTCAGTTTTCATGATTTGGGCAAACTCGCTATGGCGGCGCCCGTGTGAGGTGGTGATGCCAATGTAGCGCACCTGCCCCTTTGCTTTCATGTCTTTTAGCGTTGCTAAATGACTTTCCCAGTCAACCAGATTGTGAATTTGTAAAAGGTCAAACTTTTTGATGCCCCAAAGCTTCATGGAGTTTTGCATTTGTGAAATGCCGCGGCTTTTTAATGGCGTCCAGACTTTGGTGGCGGAAAACAGCCCCTTTGGATAGGAAAGTTGGTTTAAGCAATGGCCGATGACGGCCTCAGAGGAGCCGTACATGGGGGAGCTGTCGACCAGGCCGCCGCCAGCCTCAAAAAAGGCTTTTAGCACTTTTGTGCGCTCTGTTCGCAGTTCTGCATCAGGCCCGACATTAAAGGTGATCCAGGAGCCCATGCCAAGCGCTGGAATTTTTTCTCCGGTTTTGGGGATTGTTTTTTTGATTAAGGGGGAGGGGGCCAAACTCCAAGCTGGCGTGGCAAATCCAATGGCCGCGCTACTGGCCAGAAGTGTCTTTAAAAAAGTGCGGCGATCGGTGAAGGGGAGATATGCCATTTTTTTACTCCAAAGCTTGAGCCTTTGTTTGCATATTAGCTTATGCTGTTTGAGGAAAACAAACTTATTTTGTTTCTGCCGACCTTACTTGTGCAAACGGTTTAATCCGGCTTCTAAATCTGCTTTTAAATCACTGACTTGTTCATGCCCAATATGAAACCGCAGCGCTGGGCCTTCAAATGGCCAAGTGGTGGCTGTGCGATAGGGGCGTGGGTCAAACGGGAGTACCAAACTTTCATAGCCGCCCCAAGACCAACCCATGGCAAACAGTTTCAAGCCATCAACCATTCTGGCCATGGCTTCTTTGGATACGGGTTTTAAAACAACGCTAAATAGACCGGTGCTTCCCTTAAAGTCTCGTTGAAACAAGTCGTGGTCAGGGTGAGAGGGCAGGGCAGGATGTAAGACAGCTTCCACCTCATTGCGGGTTTCTAACCATTTTGCCAGCTCAAGGGCGCTTTGTTGGTGTTGGTTTAACCTTACGGCGAGGGTGCGCAAGCCTCTTAGTGCCAATTGGGTATCCTCTGGCCCGGCGCAAATGCCAAGGGTGTGGGCCGTTTGGCGCACGCGTTTGGCGGCGCTGCTTTTGGCACTGATGGTGCCAATCATTGCGTCTGCATGACCAATGAAATATTTGGTGCCTGAGTGCAAACTGACATCTACACCCAGGTCAAGCGGCTTAAAGTTAAGCGGCGTGGCATAGGTGTTGTCAATCACTGTGGTGATGTTCTTTTGCTTCGCGATCGCTTGGATTGTTGGTACGTCTTGCACTTCCATGGTTTGAGAGCCGGGGCTTTCTAAAAATATGACTTTGGTATTGGGCTGAATGAGTTGTTCAATATCAGCACCGATGCGTGGGTCATAATAGCTTGTCTCAACGCCTAACCCTTTAAGCGGGCCATCGCAAAAGGTGCGGGTGGGTTGATAGGCGCTGTCGGTAACCAAAACATGGTCTCCGGTTTTCAAGAGGGCTAAAAGGGCCGTGGTGATGGCGCTTAGGCCAGACGGGGTGAGCACTGTTTCATCGGCCCCTTCCAGCTCATTTAAGGCGTTTTCTAGGGCATCATAAGTGGGGCTTCCCTTTCGGCCATACCAATAGCCATAGCCCCCTTCTGATAAAGATGCGATCGTTGGAAACAAAATGGTGGAGCCGCGATAAAGGGGGGGATTTACGAACCCTTTTGAGGTTTTCGTGTCGCGCCCTACATGCACCAGGCGGGTTTCAGTTGCCTGTTTTTTATCATCCATAATTGCGTCCTGTAAATAATCAGTCAGTTGTTAGGCTCAGGACCTATTAATTATACCAGTTTTGCGCCTTGTCATGCCCTGCCGGGCAGGCAGAAAGGTGAAGGAAATATGGTTTATTTTCAAACCTTTCTAACAAAACAGGCATAATTAATAGGTTCTGAGCCTAAAGACAATAGCGCTGTTTTGGCTTGCAAGCTATTGTTTGTTCACAGCAAAGTTATGAGGGTTTATTGGCCAAGATCGGGCTTTTTTATCATTATAAGGTTTGTGATGGTTAAATATTTTAAAATTGTATTTCTCATTCTTGGGGTTAGCCTTGTTGGTTTGCAGGCGGCGATGGCTGATCCTGCCCAATGGAAAAAAGAAGGGTGGGATAAAACTGATTTTTCCAAGTCAACTATAGATTTTGGCCAAATTTTCTCTGGCGGGCCGCCAAAGGATGGCATCCCGTCTCTTGATGAGCCGAAATTTCATAGTGCAAACGATGAAAAAGATCTGGGGCCTGATGAGCCGGTGATTGGGCTTGAGATTAATGGGGAGGCGCGAGGCTACCCTGTTCGTATTTTAATGTGGCATGAGATTGTTAATGACACTGTAGGCGGGGTACCGGTGGCGGTGACTTATTGCCCGTTGTGTAATACCTCTATTGTTTTTAAGCGTGACCTAGATGGCCGGTTGTTGGATTTTGGGACGACGGGGAAATTGCGGTTTTCAGATTTGGTGATGTATGACAGGCAAACAGAAAGCTGGTGGCAGCAATTTACTGGCAAGGCGATTGTGGGGCAGATGACTGGAAAAGTGCTTACACCTGTGCCCTCTCGGTTGGAGAGTTTTACGCAGTTTAAAAAACGGTTTCCCAAAGGCAAAGTGTTGGCTGTGGATAAGAGATTTGATCGCTCTTATGGGCTGAACCCTTATGTGAATTATGATAGCAGCAAGGCCCCGTTTTTGTATCGTGGTGACATGCCAGAGGGGATCCCACCCATGGCGCGGGTGGTGGCTTTTAAAACTGAGGGGGAATTTTATGCTGTCAGTTTGGGCTTGCTGCGTGAAAAGGGGAGCATGACCATCGGCCAGGTGCGCTTGCAGTGGCGTAAAGGGCAGAACTCTGCCCTTGATAGCGCGATGATTAAAAAGGGGCGTGATGTTGGCAATGTGATTGTGCAAAAAATGGTGAGCGGTGAGGCTGTCGATATTCGTTACGAGGTGACATTTGCCTTTGCGTTTCATGCTTTTCACCCCGATCGGCCGATAAAAGCGCTTCCTTAGATCTCTTTTCCATCTTTTCGGTTAATAGCAATCACACAAGAGCGCGGTATATGATCTTTCCCAAGTGGAAAATGGCTGCCGCCGCGCTCTCCTGGGTGTTGAATGCCTATGAACAATGTTTTCTTATTCGGTGACCAGCAAGAACCGGTGATTTCACATTCTTTGGGGCCAACCATAAAGCGGCGGATTTCACCCGTGCTTGGGTTGCCAACCAGCATTTGATTGTTGCCCATGCCAGCAAAATCACCCTTATTGGAATATTTGCCGTCGGTTTGAATCCACAGTCGGCCTTTCGTGTCAAAGAAGAGGCCATCAGGTGAATTGAACATATTGGCGGCATTTATGTTGTCAGAGCCAGCGCGCGCATCTTGATGGGCTTCAGGGTTGCCGGCAAGAGCAAACAGCTTCCATTGAAAACCGGTTTCTAAATGATCGTCTTTGTCAGGCGTCCATTTCACGATTTGACCGTAAATATTCTTTGCGCGTGGGTTGGGGCCTTTTGCCGGGGTTTCATCTCCCCCCTTGTTGGGTTTTAGTCCGCGGTATTTATTGTTGGTGAGTGCGCAATAAACTTCAGGCTTTTCCGGGTGGGCTGCGACCCATTCAGGCCTGTCCATGGTGGTGGCGCCCACTTTGGAGGCAGCCAGGCGGGTGTGAATGCAGATTTCAGCTTCGCTCATGCCGGTTGTCTCTGGTGTGAGGGGCAACCAGGCGCCGCGCAAATCTTGATAGAATTTGGCTGCATAAAGCGTGCCTTTGGTGAGGAGCTTTTCTGTTGAGGCGCCTTCTTCATATGCATCGCGTGAGACAAATTTGTATAAATATTCGCCGCGTTCATCATCGCCCATATAAACAATGACGCGTCCGTTATGGGCCAGGACAACCTCGGCATTTTCATGTTTGAAGCGGCCCAATTTGGTGCGCTTTTTTATTGGGGCGTTTGGATTGCGTGGGTCGTATTCGACCACATAGCCAAAACGGTTGGGCTCGTTAGGGTGTTTGGCTATGTCAAAGCGCTGGTCAAAGCTTGCCCAATTGTATCCGTAGTCATTATGGCCTATGCCATAGCGCTTTTGTGCCGGGCTTAATGTTAAATTGGGGTCTGAACTGGAAAAATAGCCGTTAAAATTTTCCTCACAGGTTAAATAGGTGCCCCATGGGGTTTGGCCGTTGCCGCAATTGTTAAAGGTGCCAAGGGCCTCTAGCCCAGCAGGGTCATGGGCTGTTTGCATTAACTCATGGCCAGCAGCTGGGCCTGTGATTTCCATTGGGGTGTCTGCTGTTACGCGCCTGTTTAGCGGGCTGTCTTTTACGATGGCCCATTGACCTAGATCATCTTGCTTTACCTCGACAATAGAAAGGCCATGGGCAGCTTTGCTTTTTAAGACATCATCTGCTGATTGAGGGCGGTGTTTTTTTTGTGTTGGGAACAGATAGCGCTTGTTGATGTATTCATTATTGACCACCAAAAGGTGTTTGCCGTTTTGTTCAAACAAGGACATGCCATCATTATTATCACCAAAGGCTTTGTTTTGGCTTTTTGCAGTGCCGCCGGTTTGTTCGTCTAATTGAGGGGTGCCGGACCATAGAGGGTCGCCCCATTTGGCGACCACGTGCCATTCAAACCCTTCTGGAAGGGTGATCGTGTCAAATGTATTGGTTGGAACGGTTTTAAAATTAAATATATTTTGGCTGTCTTTGGCAAAAGCATCTGTTGTCATGACAAAATTGGCAACACCGAAACCGATGACACCACTTAAAAAATCACGCCTTGATAGGGCCGCTTCCACCACATTGTTAAAATCAGTTAGTTGAGGGTGGGGGGTGTTTGTCTCATCAAATTCATCAAATGAGAGATCTTGTGTAGGGATTGTCTCACGCTGTTTTATGGTCGTGTTCATACTTGGTCCTGATAAATATTTTTTGAATCGTTCTTAAAATAGCCAAAGCAATTGACAAATGGATGACAAGAAAGGGGCCTTTAGCGCCACAATGATGACAGGTAAAGGTAATTTCTGGTTGAGATAAAAAAAAGGATAAAAACGAGGTTTGTCGTGATGATGGGCTGAATTGAAAGCGTTATCCGTCTTTATAGCCGTGTTTGGGAGCCCGGTAGGTGTATTTTCAATTGTTTATTGGATCCCAAATAGATAATTTAGGCTTGTAACGTACTTTACGCTTATATCGTTTTTTGCGTTTGGCAGCAGAGGTCTTTTTGTGGGGCTGTTTTTTGTATTTTACTTTTGCGCGTGCACCCAAGCTATATTTTGGTTTTGGACCTCTTTTCCTTAATTTTTTAACTGTCTTTTGTTGCGGGGTTAGGCTTGCGATTATTTTTTCTTTTTTCGTCGTATCCAGCTTGTTGATCGCTATTGATTTTTCAATTTCTTGAGGTTGGTAAGACGGAGGCATGTAGGACAAGCGAACAAACTTTTTATGCGGGGTTTTTATAGCCCGTTTTTTAACAATTCGTGCCTTTTTAGCCTTTAATAATTTTTGTTTTGATTTGTATTTTAACCGCTGAACTTTTAGGGATTTGGGGAGAGCTGGAAAGGCGCTTTGGGTGGCTTGAAATTTTGCTTGGAGTAATAATTGTTTGGTGGTTGGCAAGTCTATAATATTTGCCGTTGAAAATGCAGAGGTTGCTGATAGGCGCTGGCTTTTTGTTTCAGTTGAGCTGAGCGCCTGCATTGACAGGTAGGTGACGCTTACGGTTGCAAGCGTGAGAAAACGTAATAACATAGGAGCTCCCTTATCCTTTAAAACGTTACTTCCCTAAAATTTTTCCCGCTTTTCTCTAGAACTATGTGGATCTAGTGACTTTTTTAATGATTGAGTACCACCTTTAAAAATTTTTTTATGTGAACTTTAAGATTAACATATAAATCAGAAATGCTAAAGAGAATATAAATTTTAATTATTAAAATTAATGGTAGGTCTTACTGTTCGGCGCTGTTAAAGATGAGCGAGAACAGTGACCTTGCAATTAAAGAGATTTTATGTCGTCAACTTGTTTAACGATTGACCTGGATCAGTTGGCTAAGAATTGGCAAACCTTCCAACAAGCTTATAAGCAAAAAGGATCATCTAAAACCATTGGGGCTGTGGTTAAGGCGGATGCTTATGGTCTGGGGGCTGAGCGTGTTGTTCGTCGGTTATGGGATGAGGGTTGCCGTATATTTTTTGTGGCTCATGCTTGTGAAGGGGCGGTGGTGGCTCAATCGCTTAATTCGAGCAAGGCTGACATTTATGTGTTTCATGGGTGTCGGCCGGGGCAAGAAGAGGTCTTTTCAGCTCACCACTTAATTCCTATTCTCAATTCTTTTGATGATGTTGAGCGCTGGGCGCGTTTTGCTCAGAAATCAGGTTTTAACCGCTCTGGTTTGCATGTTGATACTGGTATGAACCGGTTGGGTTTTTCAAAAGCGGGTTTTCAGGACCTTTGTTCGGACCCTGATTTGCTGGATTCTCTTAATATTAGCTTGATTATGAGCCATTTGGTGTGGGCTGATGAGCCCGAGGAGCCTCTTAATTTACAACAAAAGACTGTTTTTGATGAGTTAATGGGGCTATGCCCACCAGGTTTAGCCAAAGTGCCATTGTCTATGGCCAATTCAGCCGGTGTGCTGAATGGGGCTGATTATCATTATGATGTGGCCCGGGTTGGAATTGGCCTTTATGGGGGCAATCCGTTTTCTGGTCAGCCGAACCCTTGCCAGCCAGTGGTGACATTGGAGAGTGAAATTTTGCAAATTAATGAGCTGGCTACGGCGCAAAGTGTGAGTTATGGGGCTTGCTGGCAGGCTGAGCGACCAAGCCGCATTGCCACTTTGGCCATTGGGTATGCTGATGGGTTGTTACGCCATAGCGGTCAGTTTGGTCATGTTGCTCTACACGGGCAGTTGGCTCCGATTGTGGGGCGGGTGACTATGGACCTGACGATGGTTGATATAACCGATATTGATGGCGGGGACGTTAAAGTTGGTGACCGCGCAGAAATTGTTGGCAAGACCATCACGGTTGATGATTTGGCCACGGCTGCTGGCACAATTGGCTATGAAGTTTTGACGAATTTTGGGCGCCAATCAAACAATAGCCGGGTGAAACGAACCTATATTGGGTGAACCTTTATCAAGCACAAGCTTTCAAAATTACTCAGCGGGTTCTTTTTGAGCTGTGAACTTGCGATACAAAAATTCGCTTTGTTCTTGTGACTCTTTTTCAGCGATTGCCAATAGGTCTTTGTGTAACGGTGATTTGGCGCAGGCTGGATCTGTATTGGTTGCGTCGCCGGTAAACATAAAGGCCTGGCAACGACACCCGCCAAAGTCAACCTCTTTGAATTCGCAAGATTTGCATGGTTCTGGCAAATAATCAGTGCCGCGGTATTTTTCAAAAGAGGACGAATTGAGCCAAATATCTCTTAAATGTCGATCTTTCACATTATCAAACTCTAGCCCCTTAATGGAGGCGGCGGCGTGACATGGCATTACTTTGCCAGTTGGTGAAATGGTGATGAATTGGCTGCCCCAGCCACCCATGCAGGGTTTGGGTCGCACGGCGTAATAATCTGGAACAACAAAGTCAATTGTCATGATGCCTTTTAGGCGCTCTCTAGCTTCATCAACAATATCAGCGTTTTTGTAAACCTGTTCGCGGGTGGGTATAAGCGAGTTGCGGTTTTCAAAGGCCCAGCCGTAATATTGGATGTGGGCCACTTCTAACCGTTCGGCGCCTAATTTGACCGCAAATTCGATAATTTCCTCTAGATACTCAACATTGTGGCGGTGCATTGGGGAGTTGATGGTAAGGGGAAGATTAAGTTCTTTTACCCATTTGGCCAGTTCAATTTTTTTCGAATAGCCGCCACTAAATCCGGCGATTTTATCTGCCAATTGGGCATCCACATGCTGAACAGATAGTTGTAGGTGATCAAGGCCAATATCAACAAGCTTTTCCAAGCGTTCGCGCTTTAGCAACACACCGGCTGTGATCAAATTGGTGTAAACACCAGCTTCGACGGCAGCTTGGGTGATTTCTTCTAAATCTTTGCGCACGGTTGGTTCGCCGCCAGATAGGTGGGCTTGCAGGATGCCCAGTTCGCCGGCTTGTTTGAAAACACGGACCCAGTCTTCAGTTGAAAGTTCGCCGCTTGAGCGTTCCAGCTCTAGTGGGTTTGAACAATAGGGACATTGCAGCGGGCATCTGTGGGTTAATTCTGCTAACAGCCCCATCGGCGCGGTGGCGCAGATGATATCTGCATTGTTGTTTTCAGCTTCTATCATGATGTTAAATACCCTTTATCGCTCAAATCTTGCAACATGGTGGTGATGTCTTTTTCAATCACCTCAACCGGGGCATTGTAGTTTTGGGCCAGATCGGCCGCTATGTTTGCCACGGTTTTTTGCCCGTCACAGAGTTGTAAAACCTCCACCGCGATTTCATCTGGTGTCAGCACCCGTTCTGGGGCTAGCATTACCCAACGATCGCGTCCTGCATCATGGCGCAATTTTATGTACCGATGGAGGACCGGTGTGGTTTCACTTTCTATGACGAGGCGTTCTCTATTCATGGTTTGTTTTAAACCTCTTGCGGCCGGAAGGCACCAGGGGGAATAAGGCCCGGTTCAACATAGGCAAAATATAAGGCATCCAATTGTGCCCATAAAACATTACATTTAAAGGTCAGAGCTTCTAATGCTCTTTGTTGCAGATCGATTGTGTCTGCATGTTCTAGCACATATTTTAGCGCAAAATTTGCGTCTCTTGGTGCTTGATTTAACCGCCGGCGAAAATATTTCATAACGCTTTCATCGATGAAATCATAATTTTCCAGCATGCCTGAGATGCGCTCTTCATGAATTTTTGGTGCAAACAATTCAGTTAGAGAGGAAGCTACAGCCTGGACCATTGGCCCGCGTTTTACATATTCCACATATTCTTCAACGGCATGGACTGTGGTTGGCAGTGCTTGTTTTGTTGAAATGACGATTTCAGGGTCAATGCCAAGGCCGGTTGTTAGGGCCAGCCAGCGTTCAATGCCGCCTTCTTCTTCAACGCCGTCACCATCATGGTCTTGAATGCGATGGATCCATTCTCTGCGCAATTCGCGGCAGGTGGTACGCGCCATGAGGGCGGCATCCTTGCGCGGGATGGCAGCTTGATAACAATAACGGTTAAGGGCCCAGGCTTGGACCTGGCCTTTGTTGAGTTCCCCGCCATGTAGTTTTTTATGGAAGGGGTGTAGTGAGTGATAACGTTCAGCGCCTATGGCCCGAAGGGCAGCTTCTAATTCATCCCGGCTCATTAATTCTGTCATAGGGTTATCTCCATACCATCGTAAGATACTTGCCATCCAGCTTGTTCAACAATTTTGCGTTCCTGAGAATTGTCGCGCAGAACAGGATTTGAATTGTTTATATGAATGAAAACTTTTTTATTGATATCCAAGTCTTGCAGTAAGGCAAGAGAGCCATCATCACCTGACATGTTCATATGGCCCATTCTGTCCCCTGTTTTGGGCAGGAGGCCTTGGTCAAGCATTTCATTGTTGGTGAACAAAGTGCCATCAAAAAAGATAAGCTCTGCACCTGTGATGCGTGTCTTTAAAGGCTCATCAAGAGCGGCACAGCCTGGGATATAATAAAAACATTGGCCGGTGGCGATTTCTTTTACTTCTAACCCGATGGTATCACCTTCTTGGGTGCCAAAATTATCGCCTTGTGCATTGTCTTCTAGATATAGCGCCACTTTGCCAGGTACGGGAAAAGGGGTCACTTCTAAGCCTGTTGAGCCTAGTGGGCCGTTAACTTCAAAGGGTGTGTTGAGGTTGGTGATGTGGCGTTTTACTTTTTCCTCGTTGAGGACATTAAAAATTGAATTGGCATTTAATGTGTCCATCACCCGGTTTGAGGCATAGATGTTAAAGGCGTGCCCTTCACGAAGACACAACAGGCCGGTTACATGGTCAACATCACCATTGGTTAGAATAACCGCTTGTATGGGGCTGTTACGAACGGGGCCATCTTTGTGGGGGTGGAGTTCTTTGGTGTCGAATATTTGTTGGCGAATGTCTGGTGAGGCATTTAATAGCACCCAATCTTTTTCATTTGCGCTGACGGCAATTGATGATTGGCTTCTTGGGGCTACAAATTCATGGCCGTTGCGAGCGTCTTTTGAATTTGGCGCGTTACAGTTCCATTGTGGCAAGCCGCCGCCTGCGCCTGATCCCAGAACTTTTATTTTCATTCTTGTTGATTCCCCTTAGCTTCTTTTTCATAGAGCCCTTTGTTCTTTATAATTATACTAGGGCATTTTTTATTTTGTTTTTAAGTTAGCAAACGATGCCGCACAGCTTTTTTAATTACAATGATAAAAGTCAAATTCAGGCTTTCGTTTTGTTCTAAAGTTGGGATTGGGTTGTTATCGTTTCGGCTTGGTGGTTCCTCTCAAGAGATGTGTTCCTGGTTTTGCGAAACGGTGTTGGTTAAAAAAAACGGTGATGAAAAAATGTTCCATCACCGCTCCGTTAGACATGTGTCGTCAAACTGAAGAGAAACGTTCTAGGCACGGTCCAATTCAGCTGGCATATAGCTAGTTACTTCCATGCCTGTTTCAGTTTCTGAAACTTCTGGTGTATTCCAATCTTTCATGTCTGTCTCCTTGAAACGTTAGAGTTTCTGTTATTTTTAGCAAGTCGAGGATGAAAACTGTATCTTCGTCTTACTGGTTACCAATGTAACCAATTATGCTGTCCAGCACTAATCATAAATATAAATAGGGTGGCCAGCAGAATCTTATTATCTAGGAAAATTTGGCATAAATCATGAGAGAATTATGAGAATATGATGAGATATCGGTAATTTTGTGCAATTTTTTTGCAATAAAAGGAAGCACTCAAACTTTTTTTTGGGGGTGGCCCGTGTTCCTTTACTGGAAGATGGGTGTTTTATAAAGTTAACCTTTTGTTTGTTTTTTACGGATTGGGCTAGATAAATGCAAAAAACCGGCAGGCGAATAACCTACCGGTCTTGTAAAAACTTTGGTCCGCAGTTTAGCGTTAAGCTTCTTATGCGCGGTCCAATTCAGCTGGCATGTAGCTGGTTACTTCCATACCTGTTTCAGTTTCTGAAACTTCAGGTGTGTTCCAATCTTTCATTGTTTTCTCCAAATCACTTAAATTTAGTGTTTCACCAAAGTGAAAAAATAATGGTTCATTTAGGTCGTCTACCAACCTTGGGGGCAATTTAGCTATAAAGTTTTCATTTTTGCAAGCAAAAAGCCCCTTTTTTATGCGTTTATAGGTCCTTTGGGGGAGATGCAGGGGCCCGTGTGGGGATAATAAGTGAGTGAAAGGCAGTTATAAGTTTCCTTTTAAGGAAACGATCTAAAAGCGTTTATCCGCCTGCAACAGGAGGCCAGATGGCTAAGGTATCTCCATCGTTTAAGATTTTTGCATCTGCAGCCAGTAAAGGTGTGTAGTTGCCATTAATGAGTATTAGGTGACAGCTTTCTTTGGGCACTTGATATTGATTTAAAATATCCATGACTGATGTGCCTTCATCGACCTTTAAACTAATTTCATTTTTTTTGGCTGTTTCTGGCAAGCAATTGCTTAGTGTTGCATATAATTTTAGTGTGATATCCATTGGTTGATCTTTGTGGCGGTTTAAGTTTGACCTTTAATATAGGTTGGACTTTGAGAGAACTCAATGATCTAAACCTAAAAAAGCAGCACGTTTGTTGCGTGCTGCTTTTTGGGAAATAGGATTTTTTGGAAAGGTTCGATATTAAAAATCGATTTCGAAACCCCATTTTATAGTCACATCTGGGGTGTCATCCGTTGTTCCAAACAGAACACCCAATTGGCCTTCAAATTCCATGCCTTCTTCTTCATCGTCGTCACCATCATCATCTTTCATTGAAGGCGTGCTGTGGCGTTCGCCAAGTTCACGACTGAAATAGACAACAGGGCCAACTTTGTGTTCATCAATATCGTCTTCATTAGGATCATCAAGGTCTTTATGGCTGCCATAGCCTTCAACACCGATGGCCAAATGTTCATTAAAGCTGTATTTTACTTGATAGGCATATTCAACACCATCAAACTTTTCATCATCTTCGGCATCAATATCTGAGATGTAAAAGAGATTACCGCGGACAAGGAATTTGCCGAATTCTTGTTCAGCAATGGCGCCAAGCTTATATTCTTTTTCATTCGGTTCGTCATCTTCTGCTGCAAACTCTTTAGTGATTTCAGCAAAAAGGGCGAACCCAAAGCCGTTTTTTTCTGGGTCAATAAGCTCAAATTGAACTGATCCTTCGATTTCTGAGAATTCGAAATCTCTTTCGCCTTCTTCCTCTTCAAAGCCGATACCAACGGTTAAGAGTAACCAATTGGTCATGCCGATCTGGGCTTCAAGTTCATGCTCATGTTCATATGCGCCTTCACCGTTATCATCGGTGTAAGTGGCTTCATATTGCACTTCAACTTCGCCCTTTTCTACACCGGCTTCTTCAAGGCTTAAAGCGTGAGCTGGTAAGTTCCAGAGAAGCATGGCTGCAAGAGCAGCTGTGATTTTAAATGTTTTACCTAACATAAATAGTCCCCAAAATGTTCAGTTCGAAATTGTTTTGCTTTCACATCTTGTAAGCAAGCATAGACGATTGCTTAGTAAAGAGGCGACATCCCCCTCAATTCATGAGGTTCAACAAACCTTTTGAATGTAATAGAAAAAAAGAACGCTTTGAAAACAGATAAAGTCAAGTTTGGTTTATTTTTATGAGTTGTTTGTGGGGAGGTGATAAAATGTCAACACAATCTGATAAGTTTATAAGAAGTTTATGATAAAGCTCCAAAAAATACCATCTTAATCGTTCTGATTTATTATTATTCTATAATCTATAACTCTTAAAAAAACCCCCTTAAACCTAGGTTTAAGGGGGGGTGCAAATAGTTAATTATGTGAATAAGGATGATCGAATGCGATAGAAATCAGTAAACGATTTTTACTAAACGACTCCTTGGGCTACGGCTACATAGGCCTCCGGTAAGCGCTCCGGTGACTTCATGAGCTTGTCTTTCCATGTCCCAAGATCTAATTTTGTTTGTATGAGGCCGCGTAGAATGCCGACATGTTCGGTTAGTCCAACAGCTTGGCCGCCAACTAGGGTGTTGCCATCAAATTCAAGGCGTAAATAGCGGTTGTTTTCTTTGTCCACCATGCGGGCACTGTCCCCCCCTTCAACGCCCATCCAAAGACCAAAGGAGGCGGTGATGAGGCCCATGGATTCCAGCACGTTCATGTTGAGGCTGCCTTCATGAGGTGTGGCTTTGCCTGTCATGTTTTGGGCGGCAATGCGCCCGTGCTCAACAGCGACGGGTTGAATGGCCAGCATCTCTGCCTTTTGGGTGGAGAAATCGATGGCTTGGCAAACGTCACCGGCGGCATAAACATCTGGTACGCTGGTTCGCATATATTGGTCGACCAAAATGCCGTGTTCTATTTGCACACCGGATGAGGCTAAAAAGCCAATGTTGGGTTGAACGCCAGCGGCCACCACTAAAAGCTTGGCGTCTAATGTTTCGCCGCCTTTGGTGTGAACGCTTAGGCCTTCAGGCCCGTCTGTCACTTCTGAGATCATGGTGCTGGTGAGTACGCGCACGCCCTTGCTTTCGCACCACTCTTGCAACATGGTGCCAGCTGTTTCATCGAGCATGCGCGGGACCATGCGGTCTCCCATTTCAACCACTGTCAGGTTTACACCTTTCAGCGCCAAAGATTCTAAAATGATGGAGCCGATAAAGCCTGCGCCCATAAGCACAACAGGTTCACCTTTTTGAGCAAGGCGTGCAATGTGGCGCGCGTCTTCTAGCGTCCAACAATTATGAACGCCGTCTTTGTCCAGGCCTGGCACAGGGGGGACAATTGGGCTGGCGCCTGTTGCAATCAATAGCTTATCAAAGGCAACTTCTGAGCCATCTTCTAATTTAAGGCGTTTTGATTTGCCATGGAGGCCAGCGGCTTTGCCGTGGACATAATCAATGTTCAGGCTTTGATAGTGATCTTGTTGTTGGCGTAAATAGGTGCCGTCTTCGCCGACTTTTTCGATTAGGTAATAGGGAATGGCCATGCGCGAATAGGGTGGTTCTGGTTCGCCGCCCATTAGGGTGATTTTGGCAGTTTTATCATGTTTGCGTAGCGTTTCTGCTGCTGTGACCCCGGCTGGTCCTGCGCCTAGTACAAGATAATGCATAGCAAGCATCCCTCATTAATTGTTCTGTTTGTTCGTTTAGAGTTAGACAAGGGCTGAAACAGTCAGGCCAGTTTTATGCATTGGTGCGGCTTTCGCCCCATTATAGCTTAAGTGCTTTATTTGTGCCCTTTTATAAATATCGGCCCCTTAAAGTTTAAGGGGCCGATTTTCATTTTATACACCCAAACGTGAAAGCGTTTCACTGGTTGGTGTGCCATCGGCTGACCATCCGCGAAGCTCATAATATTCAGGTAACATTTTATCCAGGCCTGCAACCAAACCTTGGGCAGGACCGGTTTTGGCAGCTTCTTTTAACAAGCGCTCTGGTAAGGTGTCTTTGTCACCTTTAATGCCAGCTGCCATGTTGTATTGGCGCTCCATGTTCCAAATCCGTTCGCCTGTTTCCATCATGTTGTCAACGGACCAATCGCCTTCACAAGCTGCATCAACTTGTGGGGCAATGTCTTCCATTGTCCAAGCAAAGGTGGTGAACACGCAAATGCCAGCGCTATCAACAGCGGCGGTTGCGTCTTGGAAGGCTTTTACCAGACCGGCTTTGCCATCTGTCACCAATGGATCGGTTTTTTCTGGAATGCCTAGGATTTCAGAGGCCACTGTGTATGAGCGCAAATGACAAGCACCGCGGTTGGATGTTGCATAAGTTAGCCCCATGCCTTGAATGCCGCGAGGGTCATAGGCTGGGAATTCTTGCCCCTTAACGCTCATGGATAGGCCTGGGCGGCCATATTTTTCACAAAGACGTGCTGAGCCTAGCCCAATTTCTGCACCAAAGCCTTCAGCGATGCCAGTGAGTTCACAGACTTTTGTTAGGGCCTCGGCATTGCCGAATTTAAGCTCAATACCACCAGTGGTCTCAGTGTTAATAACGCCTTCTTCAAACAGGTCCATGGCAGCACCGATGGTGGCGCCTAGAGAAATTGGGTCCATGCCGTGTTCGTTGCACAAGAAGTTAGCGTATGTTAGCGCATCTAGATCATTGACACCTGTGGCACAGCCCAAGGCCCACGCTGCTTCATATTCTAGCCCACCAGAGGCATGCTTGTAGCGGTCTCTGTCTTCGCCTTGAAGGGTGTAGTGGGTGGGATCAATGGTTGAGATCCGCCCGCATGCAATGGTACAGCCAAAACAGCCAACGTTGGTTGATAAGTTGGCTTTGCCGTCTGCACGGCGCGGTTCAGCCATTGCTTCAGCTGAAATGTCATGAGCGCCATCAAATTGAACATCTTGGCCATTGCGTGTTGGCATGGCGCCAGTTTCATTGATCACGTTCATAAGGACTTGGGTGCCAAATGCTGGCAAGCCTTCACCGGTCACAGCGTTTTCAGCCAATACTTTTTTGCCAGCGTCAGTCGCCGCAAAGAATTGTTCTGGATTGTCAACGTCTACGCCGTTTGAGCCGCGTGCGACAATGGCTTTTAAGTTTTTAGAGCCCATAACCGCGCCAACGCCAGAGCGGCCAGCTGCACGGTGTTTGTTATTCACGATGCAGGCATATTTAACGCCTTTTTCGCCAGATACACCAATGGCAGCGACATGAGCAAGTGGGTCTTGGATTTCAGCTTTCACAGCGTCATCTGTTTCCCAAACGCTTTTGCCCCAAAGATGCGAGGCGTCACGCAATTGGACATTGTCATTTTGTATTGAAAGGTAAACCGGGTTTGGTGATTTGCCTTCCAAAATGACCATGTCATAGCCTGAGAATTTTAATTCAGGGCCGAAATAACCACCTGAGTTAGAACAAGCAATCGCCCCTGTTAGAGGGCCTTTGGTGATCACTGAATAGCGCCCACCAGTTGATGCACACGTGCCCGTTAGAGGGCCTGTGGCAAAGATTAGTTTGTTATCAGGTGATAGTGGATCAACGGTTGGGTCTGTTTCTTCAACCAGATATTTGGTTGCTAACCCGCGTTGTCCGAGATATTTTTGCGCCCAGTCCATATTGAGCGGCTCTTTTGTAATTTGACCTGAGGTCAAATTCACTCTTAAAATTGTTCGTGTCCAAGACATGGGACATCTCCCTTGACCAAAGTTATGTTGCCAATGATTTACGTCGCTTGTGCGCCAGAATCTGTTTTGGCAGCCCAGGTTTTCATTTTATCAAATCCAGATTGCTCAACATCAGAATATACAATTGCATCTGTTGGGCAGGCTTTGGCACAGGCTGGATCACCACCGCAAAGATCACATTTGATCACTTTGCCAGTGTCAGCATTGTAGTTGATGGTGCCAAAGGGGCAGGCGATGGTGCAGACCTTACAACCAACGCACAAATTATCATGCACAAGCTTTACGCCTGAGGCATGATCTGTGGTGATGGCATTGACCGGACAAGCTTGTTGACACCAAGCTTCATCACATTGGGTACAGGTGTAAGGGACGAACCGTGCCTCTTCATGAAAGTCAAAAATCCGAATACGGGATTTGGCAGGGTTGAACGTTTGTTCATTCTCATAAGCACACGCCAGTTCACATTGCTTACAAGACGTGCATTTACCGGGATCGATTATCAGCGCAAGCTGCATGTGTTCCCTCCTCAAGGTTTTTGTGTTGTTGCAGCAGTTCTTATGTTTTTAGTTAACCGCTTTAATTTTAAGGAGATTTGGCGTTTTGATAAACTTTTGATGGCTGTCAAAAAGCTTGACTTAGCCTCAACCAGTTTCACCTTCCCTTTAAAATTATTGTTGTTATCTAATGGAGCGAAAGTTTGATTTCACCCATAGATCATTACACATTATTTTTATTGTTAATATGTGACTTGTAAATTGAGCTTTGGTTATGATTTGTAAGCTTTTTATAATGATCTAAAATGCAATCTCACATTCCTCCGTTTGTAAGATTAACATAAAAATTTTTGCTCTGCGAGCATGAAAGCTGATTTCATCCTAAGGTATATAGTTTTGATGTGTTCTAATCTGCTTTAACAAGAAATGCATGAAAATTCGTAAGAATGCAGTTCTAATCGGCAAAAACGGTGCTGTTTGGTGCAGAAATTGCGCACAAGAAATTTGATATTGCTCACCCTATTTGATCGCAATAACGCTTAAAAAGAGGGGCTCAATTTTATTTAATTTCTATTGTTGGGAAGCGGTGTTTGCCTTTGGGCGCTTCTGATAAATCATCGCCGCCAACAGGGCGGTCATATTCATTTGGAGGGGGGGCCATCAATTCATTCATGTCAGTTTCCCATACTTTCCCTGTGAAGGAACCGTCTGGGTTTCTTTTTAAGCGAAAATAGACCCCATGCCAAAAATCGATGCCATATTTGGCCGCAACTTTTTGAACAAACATCAATTCATATTCAAGATCTATCAGGTCGGTCTTCGTGATTGTTTTTCTTGTTTTGTAAGGGTAGGGGAGGTGGCAATACATCAATTTTCCTTCGATGCATTGGAAAGGGGCCATGTTAAGAAAGAACTTGCCGAATTTAGACTCATCCCAACTGACGTTAAACGTTTCCCCTTCTGTTTTTTTTATAAATTCTATTGAGCCGACTTTTAGCTCTTTACCTTGTTGATCAACAAGGTAAATGTTTTTTGTTGATTTCTCTTCAGCCTGAGAGAGAGAGGCAAATAGGGGTAAAAGTGAAATAAAAAGTAAGTAACCAAGGTGTTTGCGCAGCATTTTTTACACTCTCATCCGAAATAGATTGTTTATCTTCTAGTTGGTTGATTATACAGCTTTGGGCCAAATTAACAAAGTGGGCTTTAAGTTTAAAATTTGCGCACTTTGTGTTTTTACTTAATCTGTTGGGGGCAGAGGCACCGGAGTGGATTGTACCAATGGGTACCCTTTGAGTTTCCATTCATCAGAGCCTTGGGGGAACCATAGTAGATTTTTATAGCCCCATTTTGCAGCGCGTCTCACTGCATTCCAGGCCATCCAACAATCTTGGGTGCAATATATAATGAGGGGCTTGGTTTTATCTTTGTTTGTGATGCGCGCTAAGTTTGAGCGGTAATAGGCGAGCATTTCTTTTGATAGGGTCCCTGTACCAACATCGGCCAACCAAATGCTGCCAGGAATGTTTTTGCGCGGGGCAGCCAAACGCCAGTGACCATCGATTGGATCAGGGCCGGTTCCGGTATGAGCCATGACATCTACAAACAGTGCTGATTTGTTTTGATAATGGGTATAGGCCTCGTTAACGGTTATGCGTTTTCCTCCAGGGACGGTGTTGGGTAATCGGGCACGATAATAGGCGGTGCGAAAACCGGTTTTTGGATCGATATGGCGATAGCGTTCGTGCCAAATGATGTTGTCTTGTTTTGACGTGTTGGATGGTTTGAGGTTGTCAGAATAGGAGAAATTAGAGCAGATCATTACGCTTGCGAATAAAATAATTGTACCAATGAATATGATCGCTGGTTGATTTCTCATGCTATTCTCAACTTATCTGTTTAATCTTAGCTTACTCTAAGACTTGGTCTCATTAAGTTGTCATAAAGACATTATTTCTTAGTCAGAGCAAGGTCGTCGTTAGAGCAAGGTTCGTCGTACATGTGTTTTCAGCGCTTAATGGATGGGTTGGGATTTCATATGGCTTGAAGATGTATCAAAGTTGATGCGATCTTTGATCCAAGACTGGTTGTGCTTTAAATGATTAAATTTAATGGTTTTGGTTTGTTGTTTTGTGTTTGTTTGTTCGTTGCCATCGGCGGACAAACTGTGCCCTTAAAAGCCAAAGAGCCTATTCGGATTGCTGCCTTAAAATTTGGTACCGTTAATTGGGTGCTAGAGACAATTAAGAAGCGCAATCTAGATCGTAAATACAATATCAATCTTAAGGTTGTGCCTTTGGCGAGCTCTAATGGGGCCAAAATTGCTTTGCAAGGTGGGTCCGCTGAGATTGCTGTGGTTGATTGGACGTGGGTCTCGCGGCGGCGGGCTGAGGGTGCTGATTTTACATTGGTGCCTTATAGTTCAGCTGTTGGACATATCATGGTGCCGGCAAATTCTTCCATTAAAACTTTGAGTGATTTGCAAGGTAAAACGATTGGGGTAGCTGGCGGTCCCTTAGATAAGAGCTGGTTGTTTTTGCAGGCCTATGCGCAAAAGGAATTGGGCGTCAATTTGGTAAAGAAGGTTAGGCCCGTTTATGGAGCGCCCCCGCTTTTGTCGCAAAAAATGGTGCGCGGTGAATTTGATGCGGTTTTAACGTTTTGGCATTACAGTGCTCGTTTAAAGGCTCAGGGCTTTCGGTCCTTGATTTCTGTTGGTGATGTGATGACCAATCTTGGTACTTCTGGGCCAACCGCGGCGATTGGTTTTGCTTTTTCACAAACATGGGCCAGTAAGAATGAGACGCAGGTGAAGGCCTTTTTGTCTGCTGTGCGTGAGGCGATTTTTATTCTTGATAAGGACGAGACGATTTGGCAGGAAATTCGCCCCTTGATGAAAGTTAAAAATGACAAAAGTTATTTTGCCTTAAAAACGGCTTTTAAAGAGGGAATATTGCGCCGTCCTTTGGTTGTCGAGCAGGCTGATGTGGCAAGGCTTTACAAAGTTTTGGCGGCGCTGGGGGGTAAAAAACTTGTTGGTCGGGCCCAACAATTAAGCCCTGGGACGTTTTGGCTGACTGGGGATGTCTCTCAACCTGTGCCATTGGGTGAGGTCTATTAAACAATGGTGCGTTTGTATCCGATTATTTCAGTTGTTGCTTTTTTTATTCTCTGGGCGATTGTGGCCAGCGTCGTTGATGATGTTTTGTTTCCAGGGCCTGTTCAGGTTGGTCAAGCATTGTTTGAGGAATTATTCAGCGGTGAGATGGTTTATCATGTTTTGATTACTTTATGGCGTGTGGCGGCTAGTTTTGTCATTGCTATGCTGATCGGAACTTTCATTGGTTTGATGATGGGGCGCAATGCCATTGCTAATGGACTGCTTGATCCTTGGCTGGTGTTTTTTCTTAATGTGCCGGCCTTGGTGATTATCTTTTTGTGCTACATATGGGGCGGGTTAACAGAGTTTGCCGCGATCTTGGCTGTGGTGATAAATAAGGTGCCCAATGTTGCTGTGATGCTTAGAGAAGGCGCGCGCTCTTTGAGTTATGAGCTTGAAGAGATGGCAACCAGTTTTCGCTATAATGGTGTGCAGCGCTATCAACATATTATCTTGCCGCAACTGCAACCGTTTATTGCAGCGGCTGGGCGTTCAGGCCTGTCTTTGATTTGGAAAATTGTTTTGGTGGTGGAATTTTTGGGCCGTTCTGATGGGGTTGGGTTTCAATTGCATACCTTCTTTAACCTATCTGATGTGGCCTCTATCTTTGCGTATTCTATCGCTTTTATTGCGATTATGTTATTGATTGAGATTGTATTTCTTCAACCTTGGGAGCGTTATGCAACACGTTGGCGGCCAGTCAGTCATTAAGGTCCAGATCGACGAGAAAACTTTTATCGGTGCCAATGGCGGTGCGGTGACCGCTTTGCGCGATACGCAGTTTTCTTTGATGGAAAACAGTTTTACGGTGCTGTTTGGGCCCTCTGGATGTGGTAAGTCGACCTTGCTGCGCATTATGGCTGGGTTGGATCATGATTATCGCGGCCAGTTGATTTGGCCTACGGACCCCAAGATTGGGTTTGTGTTTCAAGAGCCGCGCTTATTGCCATGGCGTTCGGTTAAAGAGAATGTGATGTTAAGCGCAGATCCAAGCTTTTCAAAAAGTGATTTTGAGGCTTTGATGGATGTTATTGGGCTTGAAGAGCTGGTTGATAATTTCCCTGGAGAGCTATCTTTAGGGCTTGCTCGCAGGGTGGCGATTGCCAGAGCGTTTGCTTGCAAGCCGAACTTGTTGTTGCTTGATGAGCCTTTTGTTTCTCTTGATGCGCCAACGGCTGCAAAGTTGCGTGCCTTGGTGCGTAAATTGTGGGCTGATAATCCGATCACAGCGGTTATGGTGACTCATGATATGCGAGAAGCGGTAGAGTTGGGGCAAGAGATTTTGTTGTTTACACCGCGCCCTGGCGCTGTGCGTGATCGATTGCATATTTTGCCTGCTGATAGAGAGTGCGGAAGCGCTATTGAGGCCAAGCGGGCGCAGATAAAGGCGCGTTATCCTGATTTATTTGAAGGGGAGCCTGGTTAGGCTCTTATTGTTGGCGTTTTAGCTCAGCGCAGCCGGCGCTTGCTTTTTTACCAGCTTCAATGAAACAAGCGCTGATGTGATCTTTACCAAGGATCCGGCCAAAATTATATCCCTTGCTGTTGGTGCTCACCCAGGTGAATGAAATGTTGTCTGGATAGATCACACCAAAGAAGTTTTTTATATCCCCTGCATAATTAAATTGTCCACGAAAACGTCGGCCTTTTTGCTCGGTGATTTCAATGGTTTTTTTGCGAGTCTTGTAACCTTTTGTCTCTGAAATTGTGTTATTGGGGCCGCTCCAGGTGCCAATTAGATTGGGTATTGGTTCTTGTGCCATTGCTAAATTTGAGGCTGTGAGATGGCTTAAAAAAACTGTGCTTAAAACGATTTGTTTTGGTTTGTTTGTTTTGCTCATTATCTTCATATTTAGGATCTCTTAGTGGCGCTTAAATTGCTGAAATTAAATGAAAATTATTAGATTCTGGCGTTGCGTTTTCAGGTTTTTGGTTAAGCATCATAGTTTAGCAAAAAATAACTAAATGGCCAAATCATCATAGTTCAATTTGCCATTTTTTCTGAGAAGGGAATGAGATCAATTTTGAGGTTTTTTATAAAAACCGTTGACCGACCATCTAAAGGTATATATTGTTTACCACGATATCTGAGGTTCATATAATTTACCACGACACAATATGTCGCAGTTGAAACGTTCAGATGTCGGTAAATAAGCACAGGCGTTTGAGGTGCCCGTCTTAAACCTCAAATCGCTTAATCAAAGGGGATCAGAAAAGGTTTTAGGCCTTTCTGGCAGTGAAACTGGGAGGAAATACCTTGATGAAAAAATCACAAGTCCCGCTAATGCTGGCTTGCGCAGTGAGTTCTTTATGTCTTGTGTCGGGACACGCAATGGCAGGAAAAGAAACGACTTTAAATAAAAAGATCGAAAGCTATACGGCTGTAACGCAAGAAAGACTCAACAAAGCAGACCCGAAAGATTGGTTGTTGCCAAAAGGCAATTACGAAGGGTGGATGTTTAGTAAACTAAAAGAAATTAACACCAGCAATGTTAGCAAGCTGACACCTGTTTGGACCTATTCAACCGGTGTTGATTCAGGCCATGAAGCGCCTGCACAGGTTAACGATGGTGTTATGTTTGTTTCAACACCTTATAACCATGTGATTGCGCTGGACGCGAAAACAGGCCAGCTTTATTGGCGTTATAAGCATGACAATCCAGCTGACCTTAGTGTTATGCATAACACAAGCCGCGGTGTTGCTCTTTGGGGTGACAAAGTGGTCGCTGCTGGTTTGGATGGAACTTTAAACACGCTTGATGCCAAAACAGGTAATCGTGTTTGCCAAAGCAAAATTGGTGACTGGAGTATTGGCGCCTACATTACCAATGCACCAACACCTATTAAAGGTAAGGCCTTGGTTGGCCCATCTGGTGGTGAATTTGGTGTGCGTGGTTTCTTAGAAGCCATGGATGTTGATACTTGTAAACAAGCTTGGCGTTTTTATTCAGTTCCTGGACCTGGTGAAAAGGGCCATGAAACTTGGAAAAAAGAAGGTAAGCGGCCAGATGCCTGGAAATATGGCGGCGGCAGCATGTGGATGCCTGGTAACTATGACGTGAAAAATGATACGCTTTATTGGGGTGTCGGTAACGGCTCACCATGGTTAGGTGATCAACGTCCTGGTGACAACCTTTATGTTGCTTCAACCGTGTCTCTTAATCCTGACACTGGCAAGGTTAAGGGTCACTACCAATATCACTGGAACGATTCTTGGGACTGGGCTGCTATGAACGCGCCTATGCTCATCGATATTCCAGACAATAATGGTAAGATGGTTTCAGGTTTGGTGTCTCCTCAGCGTAACGGCCTATTATATTGGCTAGAGCGTACTAACAAAGGTGAAATCAAATATTTGCAAGGCACACCCTATGTGAAAAACAATGCCTTTAAGTCACTTGATCCTAAAACAGGTCGTCCGACTTATGATCCTGCTCACGTACCAGTAACTGGTAAGCGGGTTTCTTATTGCCCAAGCTTATGGGGTGGTAAAGACTGGAACTATGAATCATATAACCCAGATAATGGATTAATGTTCATTCCAGCTAACCGCAACATGTGCAACTCCTTCATTGGTATTTGGCAAGATGATGTTGATCCAGCTTCTGGTCAATTCTGGGCTGGTATTAACATTCCTGATTTGAAGGTTTATCGCCCTGATCCAAATGATGGTATTGGTCATTTGCAAGTTTGGGATGTGAAGAAACGCAAAAAAGTTTGGTCACATGACTTTGGCTTGACTATGAACTGGGCTTCAGTTCTATCCACGGCTGGTGATCTGGTGTTCCATGCTGGAACCAACGATCGTAAGTTGCGGGCCTTCCATGCCAAAACAGGCAAAATTTTATGGGAGTTTCCACTGAACTCAACATCTATTGCGCCTCCCATTAGCTACGAAGTCGATGGCAAGCAATATCTTGCTGTTGTCGCTGGATACGGCGTTGACGCTCAGTGGACAAATGGCGTGCTTGGTAAGCAAGACAAAACAGGTAAATGGCTCACCGACGTGCCTGAAGGTGGTGTTATCTGGGTGTTTGCTTTGCCAGATGCGTAAACACAAATAATAATAATAAAAAGAGGCGAGACTTTTGTCTCGCCTCTTAAACTCGTTTAAATTCATGAAGCTGTTTTTTGAGAGGAACTTAGTAAAATAATGCTCATTTTTAAAAACATTTTGAACAAAAAGGGGCAAGGGTGTGCCTGTTGTGAGGCTTGTTCACAAAAGCAATGGGATGAGGGTTTAGACACATCTCGCCGTGGCTTAATCAAGTGGACATTGGGTGCTTTGCCTTTTCTTGGTAGTGTTTTGCCTGCTGCCAGTGCCTTGGCTGAACAAAAAGATCAATCAGCACAAGACATGGCCCAAAGAAAATTGCCGCCTCAACCTGGCGATCGTTTGACGTACTTTACCCGGCGCAAGCGTGGCAAAATATTAACTGTGGCTGATTTGACGTTGGGTAAAAAGCAGACCTTAACATTGCCAATTTCTCCTGATGGGACAGTGCGTGATAAAAACCGCTATAATCAAATTTTAGTTCAGCGTTTGGATCCTGCCAAATTTGATGAAGAGAGCGCTGCGCGCTCTGCTGATGGCATTATCGCTTATTCGGCCATTTGCCCTCATAATGGGTGCCCGGTGACAGGATGGCAAAAATCAAACAGCACTTATATGTGCCCATGTCATCAAAGTGTATTTGATCCTCAAAAATCAGCAGCTGTTGTTGAGGGGCCGGCGCCTAGAGCTTTGCCTGCTTTGCCGATTAAGGTTGAAGAGGGGCAAGTTTTGATTGCCGGTGACTTTACCGACTGGGTTGGATTTGGGCAAAAGACACGGTGAGTTGTTTCAATTGAAATAATTTTAAAGACTACAAAAGAGTATGGAGCCATGATTAATCGTTCTTTTTTATCATTAATGGTGATGGTTGGGGTTTTGATGTTGACAGGGACCGGTTCTGCTGTGTTTGCAGCAAAGCCGGTTATTGGTGTTGTTTGTAAGGGCGGTTTTTTTGTTACCAGTCCGGATCGCAATATTTTCTGGATTGATGGGGAGCGCAAGGGCAAGACATCTGTTTATACCAACAAGAAATTGCTTTGGGCTATGGCCGAGTGTGGCACTGGGGTGATTTCTGTTTTTCGTAGTTCCTCGGCAAGAAATGCTGAATATGAAGCTTTTTACAGCCCAGATTGTATGAATATTGGCGATGAAATTGAAGGGACAAAGCGGCTTTATAAAGGTGCTGTGCCTGTTACCAAGATTACGCCGGGGGCAAATGGAGTCGAGCTTCGGCTTTCTAACAAAGAGATTATTAAAACCAAAAGTTGCTCTGCTATGTCAGGGGAGTAGATATGAGGAACTTTCCTTTTTCGTTTAAAGGATTTTCTTTTTGGTTCGCAGTCATTGCGATGTTCGTTTCTTTTTTGCTGGCAGGGTTTTGTTTTTTTCCTTCCCCAAGTAGAGCCCAGCCTTTAAACGAGGCGGCATTGAACCAAGCTTTGCATTCCATCGTTCAGCGCTATGGAGTGCAAAGCTTGGTCCCGGCAACAGGGCATATCAAGCCAGTTGATGATGATTTGTTTCAGCTTGGCAAAGAGCTGTTTTTTAGCAAAACTTTGAGCGGCAATTTTGATGTGGCGTGTGCTTCTTGCCATCACCCTTTGTTGGCGGGGGGAGATAAGTTAAGTTTGCCGGTGGGGGAAAGCGCTTATGAGCCGGATCTGTTAGGGCCTGGCCGGTGGCATAATTGGGCAAAATCGAAAGACCCGCGCAGTTATGGTGGGCCGAATGTGCCGCGCCATTCCCAGACCACATTTAACACCGCGCTTTACAACAACACCATGTTTTATGATGGGCGGATTTTTCGCCTGTTTGCCCAAGATGGTAAATCGCCAGCCGGGCAAAGCGGTTTTCGCACGCCTGACAGTCAGTTATGGCAAGCTGATCCGCTAGCAGGTGCCTCTTTGTTGGCCGCTCAAGCACGATTTCCGGTTGTCTCTGCCCATGAAATGCTTGGGTTTGGGTTTGAGAAATCTGAAAGCCATGCCAAGGCGCGAGACTTGCTAACGGAACGCCTGCGGGCAAGCAAGGATGAAAAGGGACGCAACAATTGGTTGGGGCTTTTCCAGCGCGCTTTTAAAAAACAGCAAGCATCTGTAAATGAAGTGATCATTTTTGAGAACATTCAAGAGGCGATTGCCGCTTATGAACGCTCGCAAACTTTCATTGACAATGATTGGTATGGTTTTGTGAAAGGTGAGCAAGACCGTTTGAGTTTGCAACAAAAAAGAGGGGCGGTGTTATTCTTTAAATCGGCAAAAGAGGGCGGTGCTGGGTGTGTGAATTGTCATAAGCCACCTATTTTTACGGATGAGAAGTTTCATAATATTGCCATTCCCCAATTTGGGCGGGGCATTCTGGCAGGCGGTGAAGATTTTGGTCGCCGCGGGGTTAGCCAGGAGGATAAAGACCGTTATGGGTTTAGGACCCCTTCTTTGCTAAATAGCGCACGGACCATGCCTTATGGGCACACAGGTGCCTTTTTGGATTTAAAAAGCATTATCAAACATCACCTTTCTCCTGAAGACTCGCTAGAGGCGTTTGACTTTACTTTTGCCAAAAATGAGCAGCTTAAGCATGCTTCCAAGCTTTATGCGAATGCTAAGCCCTTAAGCTTTGAAGCGCTCAAGGACCTTAAGGCAAAGCAAAAGACCCAGACCAGTCTGTTGCCTGCAAACCTCAAGCTATCAGACGAGCAAATCGCGGCCCTAGAGGCCTTTTTGCAAAGCTTGACTGACCCGTGTCTTGATGATCCGCACTGTTTGCAGAAATGGATTCCTGATGCGAGAACGGCCAGTCCTGATGAGCATCGCTTATTAGCAAAGTTTTCAAAGGGTGAGGGCAAGGGGCCGCCATCTCCTTTGCGGCCTTTGGAACGTGTGATTGCCAAAGATGTACCTGTTCGTGATGAGCTAAAGCAGGTGGAGGCAAGCTATACTATTCGCACAGCTTGCCAGGCAAAAAAGATGACTGAGAATAAAGGGGGCTTTTCGTTTGATGAGATTGCCAATGAAGCTGGTTTGAAAGCAAAGCATAAAGTTTCTTGGGATCATTACACATTGAAAACGGCGCAACGGGTGATCTTTACTGGCGGGGTTGCCGCTGGCGATCTGGATGGGGATTGTTGGCCTGATATTTATTACCCCAATGGGGATGCCAGCATTGATGCGATCTTTCGCAATAAAAAGGATGGAACTTTTTATAATGTATCGCGCGCCTGGGGGATCAAAAAGCGGGATCTTTCAAATGGAGCGGCCATTGCTGATATTGATGGGGATGGTGATATGGATATTATCACCACGTCTATCTTGCATAAAATTTTGCCTTCGGTGGTCAGTGCGCAAGAAGGGAAAAAGCAAGGCCAGGCCCCAACGATTTATTTGAAGCAAACGGGCAAAAAATTTGACGTTGCGACGAACACGAACATGAACATAGCGCTAACTGGTTGGTCGGTGGCGTTTGCTGATTATGATGGGGATGGTGATTTGGATGCACTGACAACCCATTGGCGGGGCCCGGGCCTTGGTGGGGAGCAGACCAATCATTTATGGAAAAATAACAGTGAGAACGGCAAGCTTTCTTTTGCCAAAGCGGATGAAGAGGCTGGCCTTCTTGGGATGACGGGGAAGTCAGACTTTACCTTTACGGGGTCTTTTGCTGACATCAACAATGATGGGTTTCCAGATATTTTGATGGTGGCGGACTTTGAAGAAACACAAGTTTACATGAACAATGGGGATGGCACGTTTGAAAAGGTGACCGATCAAAGCCAAATTCACGATAAAAATGGCATGGGGGCAGCTGTTGGTGATTTTGATAATGATGGTGATCTTGATTGGTTTGTTTCCAGTGTGTGGGACCCTAACGGCGTGGCTGAGGGTTCATGGGGCACAAATGGCAACAGGCTTTACCGCAATGATAATGGGCGCTTTGTGGATGTGACTGACAAGGCTGGTGTTGCTAAAGGCTTTTGGGGCTGGGGGTCTTGCTTTGCAGACTTTAACAATGATAGCCAGCCGGACTTGTTTCAGGTCAATGGGTTTTATCTGCATCCAGCTATGGCCAAGCATTTGGGCGGTGCGCCTGTTTACATGAAGCTGAAACGGTCTATGCAGGAATTTGAGCGCACGCCAAGCCGTCTTTATATCTCTTCAGGGGATGGAACGTTTCTGGATAGGGCTGAAAACTGGGGGATTACCGATACCAAATCTGGCCGGGGGGCTTTGTGTTTTGATTATGACCGGGATGGTGATGTAGATATTTTGGTGAGCAATCATCAAGACCGGTTGTTGCTTTATAAAAATAATGCGCGCTCGGTTGACAATACAAACTTTTTAAATGTTTCGCTCAAAGGGCTTGGTAAAAACACAAAGGCGGTTGGCGCAAAAATTTATGTGCGGGCCAATGGTGTCACGCAAATGCAAGAGATAAGAGCAGGTGGGCGGTTTCTTTCAAGCGCTCCTTTAGAGGCGCATTTTGGCATTGGGGCGGCCAAGCAGATTGATGAAATCAAGATTGTGTGGCCCAAGCCTCATTATAATTTTAGTGTGATCAAAAATATACCGGCGAATAAGTTCATCTCCATTTCCCAAGACTTAGGAAATGAAATGAGTGCGAAATGAGGTCGGCTCGATTTGGCAAACCTTATTTATCAACCCGGCCCATCATTCTCATTTTTGAGGCGATCTTGGTGCGCTCGGTGACCTCTTGGCCTTGGCGGAAAGAGCGTGCGACATAATCAATATGATCATATGCATTTTGTTTTGCGGTTTTGGGGTCGCGGGCGAAAATAGCTTCGGCAATACCGTGATGTTGTTCAAGCAAAGCCTCAGCTGAATTTTCCACTGTGTGCAAATAGTCTCGATTGTAAAAAACCGTTCTTTGAGACAGGTCATAAATGGAGGTCATCATATGGATGAGTGTGGTGTTGTGACTGGCACCAACAACGGCTGAGTGAAAATCAATGTCAGCTTTTCGGGCCGCTTTGCGATCACCGCTTTCATGAGCTTGGTCCATTTCGATGAGCACTTCCTGGATCACTTCACGGTCAATTTGCGTCATGCGCTCAGCGGCCAGTTCAGCGGCGAAACCTTCTTGTTCGCGCCGGTATTCTAAATAATCGAAAAAAGCACCAGTGTGGCGAGAGTATAGGTTGCTCAAGGCTGGTGACATGGCATTGCCAACAAGCGGGCCAACGAAGGTGCCGTCTCCGTGTTTGACGACAATCAGATCATCGCATTCTAGCCGTTTTAACGCTTCGCGTAATTTTGGACGAGATACCTTTAAAACCTCTGCGAGTTCGCGTTCTGAGGGCAATTTGTGCCCTTCTTTTAACACGCCAGAGACAATCATGGTTTCAATTTGACCAACGACTTCATCAACAACTGATCCATGGTCTATTGGGTCAAATACGGCTTTTCCATCGGACAATGGCTTCTCCATTCATACCACTTGAGCGGGCAAGGTTTTCAGACTTTACCTTTTGGCCTGGCGGGTGGTTTAGTAAGTTTAGGTCTTCTTATCAATATAATTTATAAAACATCAAATTTTTTTTTTGATCAAGCTGGAAGGCTTTTAGCAAATATTTTCCGTTCGTTATATGTCTGTTTAAGTGCCTGTGTGGGCATAAATATAATTGGATACTTAATCTATAGGCGTGAAAAGCGCAACTTTTGGCCTGTATAGAGGCTTTCTTATCGGTTTCTTGGTTTAGAAGCTTTCTGTTTTAAAAACATATGCAATTTCAATTGTTTCATTGACTATTTTAGGCATATACAGCGCACTAATTTAGTGGTAAAGTTTATTTACCCTAGAGTAAGATTGTGACGTCTATCACTAATCGTATGATGAATTATCAATGAGATTGAATTTTTCATTATCTTTAGGTGTGTTTTGTTGGTAATGGGGGAAAGGTTGTTAGGGATGAGGCTGAGGAATTGCCATAATTTTCATGATTTTCGGGCACTTGCGGAACAAAAACTGCCCGGGCCAATTTTTGATTATATTGATGGCGGGGCTGATGATGAGGTTACTCATCGTCAAAATACGGACAGTTTTAACAGTTGTGACCTTATTCCCAGCATTCTTCGAGACGTAAAAGAGGTTGACCTTAGTGTCTGCGTGATGGGGCAAAAGCTTGATTTGCCGATCTATTGTTCGCCGACAGCTTTGCAGCGGCTTTTCCATAAAGATGGTGAGCGTGCCGTGGCAGCAGCTGCGGCTAAATATGGGACGATGTTTGGTGTTTCTTCGCTTGGAACGGTGAGCCTTGAGGAGTTGCGCGCAAAATATAAAAATCCACAATGCTATCAATTTTACTTTCATAAAGACAGGGACCTCAATAGGGCCATGCTGGAGCGGGCGAAGGAGGCCGGCGTTGAGGTTTTGATGTTAACTGTTGATAGTATTACTGGGGGTAATCGAGAGCGTGATTTGCGCACCGGTTTTTCCATTCCTTTTCGACTGACAATGTCGGGGATGTATGAGTTTGTACGCAAACCGGCTTGGGGCATGGGGTATGTGATGAGTGAAGGGTTCACCCTGCCTCAGCTGAACAAACATATCAAAATGAATGGCAGCCCGATGTCAATAGCGCGTTATTTTACTGAGATGCTTGATCAATCTATGAATTGGGATGATGTGGCTGAACTTGTTGAGTTATGGGATGGGCAGTTTTGTCTTAAAGGGGTGATGTCTAGCCAGGATGCCAAAAAAGCGGCTGATATTGGGTGTACGGGTGTGATTGTTTCAAATCATGGCGGGCGCCAATTGGATGGTTCGCGCGCGCCTTTTGACCAGTTGGCAGAGATTGTTGATGCGGTTGGCGATGAGATTGATGTTATTATGGATAGCGGCATTCAACGTGGGACACATGTTTTAAAAGCGCTTTCTTTGGGCGCCAAGGCTGTTGGAGGCGGGCGTTTTTATCTCTATGCTCTGGCAGCTGCAGGGCAAGCAGGTGTAGAGCGCGCCTTAGAGCTTATGCAGGCTGAAATTGAGCGCGATATGAAGCTGATGGGTGTGTCTTCAATCTCAGAATTGAGCCGTGCAAACTTGCGCTTTAGATAGCCTATTCCAGGCTATCTATTTCTCACTTTTAAATTTGAAAGAGAAGTGGCTCCCCAGGCCGGACTCGAACCAGCGACCGAACGGTTAACAGCCGTTTGCTCTACCAACTGAGCTACTGGGGAACAGGTCTTCCTATGAACAGCAAGATGAACAATTTGTTCCCTTTTTTTCATAGGAATGTCTTGAAGCGACCCTTTTACAAAGCTTTTTATGATTTGCCAAGAGGGGAAATGCAAAAAAAACCATATATCTTGGCAGTGTTGTTTCATAACTCCTTTGAAGTCTCTTAACCTTTGGGATTTTGACTTAGTGGAGGGGGAAGAAATTGGAGGCCACACCCGGAATCGAACCGGGGTACACGGATTTGCAATCCGCTGCGTCACCACTCCGCCATGTGGCCTTATCTCATTGAAGAGTGAAAGGCACACCTAATCCTTTTGTGACCGGTTTTGTCAATGATTTTTTAGCCCTTTTGGTGTGAATTTTTCCGTGCGTGGGCAAATGTCGCCTTTTCTTGCAACTGGCCATCAGTTACTTTATGTCCTAAATTTATAAATGAGTCGTTTGTTTGGAAGCAGATCCGTTCATCAAACGTTATTTAATGAGGGTGTTATGGCCGATTATGCAGCTCTAAGACGCAATATGGTGGATTGCCAATTGCGCCCTAATGAGATTACAGATTTACGTATTTTAAGCGCGATGGACCAGATTCCCAGAGAGGCGTTTGTTCCAGATCATTTGCAATCACTTGCTTATGCGGATCGGGAAGTTGAATTGGTTGGGCGTCATGAAAGCCGGGGACCGCGTTTTATGGTCTCGCCTTTGACCTTGGCTAAATTGGTGCAAATGGCAGACCTTAAACGGGATGACTTTGTTTTGGATGTTGGCTGTTTATCTGGTTATTCTTCAGCTGTTTTGGCCCATTTAGCAGGCTCTGTTGTGGCGGTTGAAGCTGTGCCAGAATTTGTTAAGCAAGCTTCCCAAACGTTAACTGATTTGCAGATCATGAATGTGGCTGTTGTTGAAGGGGGCTTGGTGCAAGGTCAAGCGGGGCAGGGGCCTTATGATGTGATCTTGATTAATGGTGCCGTTGAAACGGTTTCCAAAGAGCTGATAGAGCAGCTTAAAGATGGTGGCAGGTTGGTAACTGTGGTTATTGAAGAAGGTTTTGGGCGCGCAACTTGTTTTATTCGCACTGGCGGTGTTGTCTCGAACGCGACACATGGCGATTTATCTGCCCCTTTATTGGCTGAATTTGCTGCTATTGAAGAATTTGCACTGTAAATAGTGCTCAAACTGCAATTTGGTGTGAAATTTGGGGACTTTTGGCCACAAAGATCATTTTTTGGTCTCGTTTTATTGTAAAACCTGGTTTGGACACTTAATTAACAAAAAATAAGCTTAAGTCCATTTTGGACGGTTTTGCATCTTGGTTTGGCTATTTTTATGGTTACCGGATGGCTTCGTGTCTAAATATTAAATAAGAATCGGCGTGAATTTTAGGTTCACTTTAAGCTAAAAACTATATAGAAAATAATGGCTTTAAGTTATTTTCTTCAAGAGGTTTGTTAAAGAATGGCTTCTCCTCCTCCCCATCCTCCCTATCAAGGCCGCATGAGACAACAGCCTATGTCGACAGCTGGGATGCGCCGCCCTGCGCGCAATATGGGGCCGAGACGGCCAGCTGGGGGCCCGCCGCCTAAAGCGCCGAAACGGAAAGGGAGTTGGGTTCTTAAACTTTTTGGTTTTTTATTTGCGGCTGGCTGTATTGGATTTTTTGCTGTCTCGGGGGCTGTGGCCTATTATGTCTGGGACGTCACCAAAGATCTGCCTGATTATGAGGTGCTGGCAAAGTATGAACCGCCTGTTATGACGCGGATCCATGCCAATGATGGCAACTTAATTGCTGAATATGCGCAAGAGCGGCGCATTTATGTGCCGATTAATGCCATTCCAGATAAAATTATCCAAGCCTTTTTATCTGCTGAAGATAAGGATTTTTTTCAGCATGATGGCCTTGATTATAAAGGCATCATGAGGGCTGTTATTACCAATTTGAAAATTTTGGCGAGCAAAAGCGGGAAGCGGATGATCGGTGCCTCGACCATCACGCAACAGGTGGCCAAAAACTTCCTTCTGACCAATGATCGCAATATTGACCGTAAGATTAAAGAAGCTGTTTTGGCGCGGCGGATTGAGCGTGCCTTTACCAAAGAGCAAATCCTTGAGCTTTATTTGAATGAAATCTTTTTCGGGCTTCGCTCGCACGGGATTGCAGCTGCTGCGTTGAATTACTTTGGCAAGTCTTTGGAAGAAATTACTTTGGCGGATGCTGCTTATCTTGCCTCTTTGCCAAAAGCGCCGAATAACTACCATCCTTTCAGGCATCGCAAGCGGGCGATCACGCGGCGTAATTGGGTACTATCGCGTATGGCTAAAAATGGTTTTATCACCCAAAAGGAAGCTAAAGAGGCGATTGAAAGCCCGTTTAAAGTCAACCCGCGCCCGTTTGGCGCGCAGATTTTAGCGGGTGAATTTTTTGCTGAAGGCGTGCGACGCTCTTTGTTAAATGAATTTGGCCAGAAAAAATTGTACGGGGGTGGGTTGTCTGTGCGCACCACGCTTGACCCTGATTTGCAAAGAAAGGCGAAGCGGGCGCTGGTGAATGGTTTGGTGAAGTATGATCAAACCCACGGGTGGCGCGGTGCTGTTGAAAAAATTGAGCTAAAGGACGGTGAAGATTGGGGACTTGCCCTGGCCAAAGTGGAAGGGTTGAAAGATGTTCAGCCTTGGCGGTTGGCTGTTGTTCTCAAGGTTGAGGACAAAAAGGCCACCATTGGTTTGCAACCTAAAACGCTTGTTTCTGGACGTGTTGATAGCAAACGTGAACTGGGTGAAATTACACTGGCTAATATGAAATGGGCGCGCAAGAATTTGGGAGAGACCAAATATGGTGATCCTAAATTAGGTAAAGCCCTTAAAAGTGTGAGCGAAGTTCTGTTTGTTGGTGAGGTGGTTTATGTCTCGCCAATGAAAACTGAAGTTGCCAGCACCAGCAAGGTGGTGGATGGTGTTGAGGCTGTGCCATTAGCGCAATGGCGGTTGCAACAAATCCCGGAAGTTGAAGGAGCCATTGTTGTTATGGACCCCCACCGCGGGCGGGTGAAAGCCCTTGTTGGGGGGTTTAGTTTTGATGATAGCCAGTTTGATCGGGCCAGTCAGGCCAAGCGCCAGCCTGGCTCTGCATTCAAGCCGTTTGTTTATGGGGCAGCCCTTGATAATGGCTATACCCCATCTAGCGTGGTGCTTGATGCCCCGGTTGCTATTGATCAGGGGAATGGGCAAGGTATTTGGCGCCCTAAGAACTATAGCGGTAAGTTTAATGGTCCTTCTACTTTGCGCATTGGCATTGAAAAGTCACGTAACTTGATGACGGTGCGTTTGGCGCAAGATATGGGTATGCCGCTGATCACTGAATATTCACGCCGTTTTGGTATCTATGATAATTTGCTCCCAGTGTTGTCGATGTCTCTTGGTGCTGGTGAGACGACCTTGCTGCGCTTGACCACGGCTTATTGTATGTTGGCCAATGGTGGCAAAAAGGTAAATGCGACGTTGATTGACCGGATCCAAGATCGTTATGGCAAAACGGTTTGGAGCCACGATGCGGCGAAGTGCGATGGATGTGTGCAAGCTGATTGGAGCCAACAAAAAGAGCCTCAATTAACCGATTTGCGCGAACAAATCATTGACCCGCACACAGCTTATCAAATTACCTCCATGCTTGAAGGGGTTGTGCTGCGCGGGACAGCGCGCAAAGCGATGCAAGGCTTGCCCATTCCCGTTGCGGGTAAAACTGGCACGACCAATGATGCGCGCGATGCTTGGTTTGTTGGCTTTACACCAGACCTGGTTGTCGGTGTTTTTGTTGGCCATGATGTGCCGCGCCCGCTTGGGCGCAAAGCGACGGGCGGTGGTTTGGCAGCCCCGATCTTTAAAGAGTTTATGATGTCGGCCTTGGGGCAAAAACCGGCCATTCCATTTCGTATTCCTCCCGGGGTTAAGCTCATTCCGATTAATTCCAAAAGCGGATTGCGTGCCTCTGGTGGGCCCAACACGATTATGGAAGCCTTTAAGCCTATGAATGGGCCGCCGGATGCGTCTTCGATTATTTATGATGATCCGAGTATCTTTGTGCCTGAAACTGATCGTCAGTTGGATTCAGGGTTTTACTAGGGGATTTTTTTGTTTCACGGGCTATGCCTCCGCTTTTTTCAGTGCGCTTTGGGTGCCCACCAGCAACTGTGCTAGGCGGTGGGCCCTCCGACGGGCGTCGCTACGCGGGACGCCATGTCCGTGCTCTGAAAGTGAGCACTCCCTTCTTCGTGATATGAATTATGGTTCTATGTTTTATGAACCCATACAAAAGCAACATACTCGAGCGTTGTGAGAGTGAATTCCATCTTGACTTCATCACCTAAGCCAGACAAAAGATTGTCGTGTCTTTTTACAAACTTTTAAGAGGGATTTATGCGCGCGGAAGCTCAGCTTTTAGTCAATCAAATTACAGAGTCTTTGTCTTTGCTGCGGAGGCATCTTTGACCCTGAACAGGCGCAGGCCCGTTTGGATGAATTAAATGAAAGGGCTGAAGATTCTGAACTGTGGAACAACCCACAAGAAGCGCAACGCTTAATGAAAGAGCGCCAAAGATTAGATGGTGCGCTCTCATCCTTTCAAAAATTAGAACAAGAATTGGCTGACCAGGTTGAGCTTATTGAGTTGGGCGAGGTTGAAGGGGATGATGAGATCGTTTTGGAGGCTGAAGCTTCTTTGGAGCGTTTGGCCAAAATTGCCCAAGAGCGTGAGGTTGCCACCTTGCTTTCAGGCGAAGTGGACGGTAATGATTGCTATTTAGAAATTCATGCAGGTGCTGGGGGAACAGAGAGCCAAGACTGGGCTGAGATGTTGTTTCGCATGTATATGCGCTGGGCGGAGAGCAAGGGCTTTAAGGTTGAAATTTCCGGCACCAATGCAGGGGATGAGGCAGGCTTGAAATCGGCTACCATTTTGGTGAAGGGTGAGAATGCTTATGGTTTATTGAAAACCGAATCTGGTGTTCACCGTTTGGTGCGCATCTCCCCGTTTGATTCAAATGCACGGCGCCACACCAGTTTTTCGTCTGTATGGGTGTTTCCAGTTATTGATGATGATATTGAGATTGAAATTGATGAATCTGATTGCCGGGTGGATACGTACCGGGCGAGCGGGGCTGGCGGGCAGCATGTGAACACAACGGATAGTGCGGTGCGCATTACTCACCAACCTACAGGTATTGTGGTGCAGTGCCAGTCACAACGCTCACAACATAAAAACCGGGCTGAGGCTTGGAAAATGTTGCGCGCCCGGCTTTATGAAAAAGAGCTGCAAGAGCGCGAGGAAAAGGCGCAAGCGGAAGCTGCCCAAAAGGGTGCTATTGGTTGGGGGCATCAGATCCGGTCTTATGTGTTGCAACCTTACCAGATGGTGAAAGATTTGCGCACAGGTGTTGAAAGCACCAACCCATCAGCTGTTTTAGATGGGGCACTTGACCCGTTTATTGAGGCGGCTTTGGCGCAAAGGGTTCATGGCGGGGGCGCTGTTGAGGTTGAGGATTTGGATTAAGCCCTTGATCGAATATGTGCCTTAAGCAAAGGGCATCACGCTTGAGTTCTGTTCAGCCGTCAGCTAAGCTTTCTTTTCATGATTGTTTTTTGGGAGGAACTGGCATGCGCAAAGGGTTCATTGGCTCATTAGGGTTTGGGCTTTTTTTAAGCCTTATCAGTCTTCTATCGCTTAGTGTGCAAGCAGATGTGAATGATCAGCGTTTGCAATCAGCGAAAAATGATCCGGCCAATTGGTTGCATTATGGGCGCGATTATACCAATCAGCGGTTTTCACCCCTCGATCAAATTAACACCAATAGTGTGAAACGCCTGGTGCCTAAATGGGTTTATCAGACCGGTATTTCAGCCACGTTTCAAACCAGCCCGATTGTTGTGGATGGGGTGATGTATGTCTCCACGCCGTTTTCTCATGTGGCAGCGCTTGATGCCAAAACAGGGCGCCAATTGTGGCGCTATACACATAAAAGACGACAAAAAAGATTGTGCTGTGGGCCTTCGAACCGGGGCGTTTCCATTGGCTATGGCAAAATTTTTGTGGCGACAATTGATGCCCGCTTAATCGCTTTGGATCAAAAAACAGGCGCTGTTGTTTGGGACATTTCTTTGGCCACCAAAGGGGATGAGCAGACTGAAAACAAAACGGGCTTAAGCCAAGAGAAACAATTGGCTAAATCAAAGGTGGCCGGTTCTACTGGCGTGGGGGCGAACATGGCGCCGCTTGTTTACGATGGGATGGTGATTGTGGGCATCACCGGGGTTGGATATGGCTTACATTTGGAAACTGAGCGGGAAGGCGCGCCAGGAGACACAGTGATTGGTATTGCTGGGCGTTATGGGCGCTCTGGCTTTATGGCCGCCTTTGATGCGCAAACGGGCAAACGGGTTTGGCAATTTGATTCCACGCCACAGGGGTGGGAGGGAAGCTTTGTTTCCCAGACTGCTTATGGGGTTGATTTGCCGAGGGATATTGCGGCAGAAAAAGACGCTGTTAAGAAACATAAAGATGCATGGCGTTTTGGCGGCGGCTCTATTTGGCATGCACCGGCTGTGGACCTAGAGCGCGGTTTGTTGTTTTTTGGCATTGGCAATCCGTCTCCTCAATCAGCTGGAGAGACGCGGCCGGGGGATAATCTTTATACTGTCTCGCTTGTTGCCGTGGAAGCTGTGACGGGCAAACTGGTGTGGCACTACCAGCAAGTGCCGCATGATTTATGGGGCTATGATGTGGCCAGCCCGCCCTCTTTGTTTGATGTGACCATTGACGGGAAAACCGTTCCGGCGGTTGGCCAGGCCAGCAAATTGGGCTGGTATTTTGTGCATGACCGGCGCACGGGCAAGCTTTTGTTCAAGTCAGAAAAATTGGTGCCGCAAGAAAATCTATTTAAGCGCCCGACAGAGAAAAGAATTCGCGTTGCCCCGGGGCCGGGTGGGGGCACCAGTTGGTCACCGGTTTCCATTGATCAGCAAAAGGGGCTGGCTTTTGTCGCCTCAATGCATCTTCCGTTTTACTATGAACGCAAAACCATTCCGGCAACGAAAGATAAACCGGCTGTTCCTTATTATGTGTTTGCGCCGACGCAAGAAGACCGCTGGGGGACTTTGTCTGCTGTCGACCTTACCAACAATGGCAAGCTGGCCTGGCAGGTGAAAACGGCCCAGCCTTTGGTTGGCGGTGTGTTGGCAACAAAGGGTAACCTGGTTTTTACCGGGGAGGGCAATGGTGACTTTGCTGCCTTTAACAGCTCTACCGGTGAGCGGCTTTGGCAGTTTAATTGCGGGGCTGGGGTGAACGCGCCGCCGATGTCGTTTGCCATTGATGGCAAACAGTACATTGCGGTGGCCGCCGGTGGCAGCAAGATTTGGGGTTACCCGACAGGGGATGCAATTTTTGTGTTTGGGTTGGTTGAGTAGGGGCGCTTGTTAAGCTTAGGGCTGAGCGCTTTCTAATTGTTCGCACTTTTCAAGCCAGGTTTCTTCGATTTGTTCTAATTGGCTTTGCAGTTGGCCGCGCTCCATGCTGAGTTGTTTGGCCAGCTCTGGTTCTTTTTCATATATCGCCATATCGCCAAGTTTGTCATCGATTTTGGCAAGCTGTTTTTGCAAACCGTCCATTTTGGTTTCCAGTGATTTGATCTCTTTGCGCAAAGGGGCCAATTGGGCGCGCTGCTGCGCGGCTAGGCGGCGTTCTTCTTGGCGGCTGACTTTGGGCTGAGGGGAGGTGGTCGTGTCCTCTTTGGATTGCTTGCGTTTTTCTTTGCCTTTGCGCTGGGCCAGCAAGTGTTCGCGGTAGCTTTCTAGATCTTCCTCATATGGGGTGACGGTGCCGTTTTCTACCACCCAGAGGCGCTCTACGCAGGCTTCTATCAAGTGGCGGTCGTGTGAGATGATGATGATGGCGCCATCATAATTGTTCAGCGCTTGGATAAGGGCCTCACAGCTGTCAACGTCCAAATGGTTGGTCGGTTCGTCTAGGATCATCAGGTTGGGGCCGTGAAAACTGGCCAGGGCAAATAATAGCCGGGCTTTCTCGCCCCCTGATAGGTTGGCCGCTTTTGTATCCGCCTTGTCGGGGCCAAAGCCAATGGCGGCGCATTTTGCTCTTTTTTGGGCCTCGGTAGCCTCTTCCATCAGGGCCGCGATGTGATCATAAGGGGAGGCTTTGGGGTTTAACTCATCCAACTGATGCTGGGCAAAATAGCCGATGTTGCATTTTTTGGAAATTTTCTTAAAGCCGGATAAGGGCTTTAAGTTCCCTGTGAGTAGTTTGGCCAGGGTGGATTTGCCATTGCCATTGGCCCCTAACAAGCCAATGCGGTCATCAATATCTATGCGCAAATTCAGGTCGCGCAACACCGGGGTTTGCTCATAGCCAACGGTGACCTCATCAAGGCGGATGAGGGGATTGCCAAGTTTGATGTTTGGATCGGGAAACAAAAATGGGGCGACCCGTTCTTCCATTTGCATAGCAATGGGTTTCATTTTTTCTAAAACTTTTAAGCGTGATTGGGCTTGTTTGGCTTTGGTGGCTTTGGCGCGAAAGCGATCGACAAAACTCTCTAAGCGGCGCCTGTCATCGTCTTGTTTTTTCTTCATGGACAGTTGCAAGCGTTGTTGTTCGCGCCTGACTTGTTCAAACTGGTCATAGCCCCCGGTGTATAAAGAGAGCTTTTGATTGGATAGATGCAGGATATGACCAACCGCTTTGTTCAATAGTTCCCGGTTATGGCTGACCATTAAAACGGTGTGCGGGTAGTTTTGCAAAAACTGCTCAAGCCACAAGGTGCCTTCTAAATCGAGATAGTTGGAGGGCTCGTCCAGTAACAAGATATCGGGGGCTGCAAACAAAGCGGCTGCTAACGCGACCCGCATGCGCCAACCGCCAGAAAAGTCACTGGCGGGGCGTTGTTGGGCTTGTTGGTCAAACCCTAGCCCGGCAAGGATGGTGGCAGCACGGGCCGGGGCTGAATGAGCATCTATATCAACCAGGCGCAATTGGATGTCACTGATGCGGGTGGGGTCAGTTGCCCCTTCAGATTCTTTTATTAATGCGGCGCGTTCCAGGTCTGCGGCCAAGACGATGTCAATCAATGGCTCTTGGCCAGCTGGTACCTCTTGTGCCACGTGACCAATGGTGAAGTTTTTCGGCCAACTGATGGAGCCATCATCGGCCGGGAGTTCACCGGTGATTAATTTTAACAGGGTTGTTTTGCCCGTGCCGTTGCGCCCAACAATGCCAACTTTATGGCCAGCTGGTATGGCGATGCTGGCATCTTCAATAAGCAGGCGTCCCTCAATGCGAAAACTGAGATTGTTGATGTGTAACATTCAGGGGCTACCTTGAAAAATTGGAAAACGGAATGATGATTTGCTCGTTTCAAGCTCTATCTCTTTGTTTATTATGCGACACGCACTAGAGGGATGATTTTTAAGACACAATTAACAATTTTACAAAGGTTATTGGCAAAAGAGGATGAAATCGTTTATAAAAGAATCTACCTTATGGTAGGTAAACCCTTACTAAAGGCAAATAGAAATTTTATTTGTCTTTCATTATAATTACAAAAATAACAAGAAATTTTAAGGGTTAAAAGGGATAGACGATCTGATAACGGGTTGTTCTGTAGCTTGGCTATAGGCATCACCCAAATTATGGAGAAGCTGGTGGTTTTCAATTTCAAGACGTTGGCCGGATTTAGAGCAAACTTTAAAAAACTGATTTCAAGCAAGCGTGTCTCGCTGCTGGGCTTTGTTACTGCAGTTACTTTGGGGGGCAATGTTGGTGTTGTTCAAGCAAGTGAACTTCCTAAAGACGTTGCGAATTCTGTCATGTGGGAATATGTGGCCAAAGAATTCATCTTAAGTGACAAAGAGGGCAGCGACAAAATTGTGATGAACGACCGTGTTCAGGTGTTTGCGCCCAAAATTGCTGAAGATCAGATGAACATCCCTGTTCATGTTGATGCGCGCGGAATTGAAAATGTGCGCAAGATTGTTGTGATTGCTGACCTGAACCCACTGCCAAAGGTTTTGACTTATCGCCCTGAGAAAGCTGCCGCGCGGTTGAGTTTTCGCATTAAAGTTGAGCAAGGTACGCCGATCCGTGCTGCTGTGCTTGATGGCAAAGGGGTCTGGCATGTGGGTGCCACTTATGTGGATGCAGCAGGTGGTGGGTGTTCACAACCAGCTGCAGCCCATGGTCAAGATGATTGGGTTGCCAGTTTAACCGAGGTGCGGGCCAAGATTTGGCGCTCTGCTGCAAAAGAATTTGCCACTATGCGGGTGAGCATTAAACACCCTATGGATACAGGATTGGCTGATGGCATTCCGGCGTTTTATGTTGAAGATTTGGTTGTAAAAACCCCTTCTGGTGAACGTTTGGGCCGTTTTGAGATCCACGAACCTGTATCTGAAAACCCAACATTGACATTGTACCCCAAAATTAAGGGCAGTGTTGATCATGTGGTTTTAAGTGGACGGGACAATGAAGGGAACTTGATCAAAGTTTCTGTACCGGCCCCTGTTCAATCATCTTCTTTGCAATAATAAAGAAGCCTACTGGTTCGTTATAAGAGGATTTTCATGGATAAAATTCGACGCCGCCTTCTTCTTGGGGCTGCTAGTTCCTTGGTCATGCCAATCATGCCTGCTTTTGCGGCTGCGCCTTTTGAATATAATCTAAAAGCGGTGCGCATTGCCAAAAATTCATATGTGGTGATTGGTAAGCGTGAATTTTTCACAAAGCAAAATGGTGGTGATATCGTCAATATTGCTTTTATCAGCACCAGTGAAGGGGTTGTTGTTATTGATACAGGGCCTTCGCAGCGTTATGGCCTGGCGCTAAAAAAATTGATTAAAGAGACCACGGGCAAAGAGGTTGTTCGGGTTTATAATACCCATTTTCACCCTGACCATTGCCTCGGCAATCAGGTGTTTAATACAAAAGACATTGCCGCTTTGCCCAAAACAATTAGCGGGTTGAAAAGTTCAGGTGACGCTTTTTCAGATAATTTGTATCGTTTGCTGGGGGATTGGATGTTGGGCACGGAGCTGACAATTCCGGGCACGCCAATTACCTTTAGTTCAGAAAAATTTGGTGAGCACCGGTTTGAGTTGTTGCCTATGCAAGGCCATACCGATGCTGATTTGGCAATTTTAGATCACGCTACGGGTGTGCTTTACGCTGGTGATTTGTGTTTTCTTGATCGGGCCGCAACCACGCCTCATGCGGATTTGCAAAAGTGGTATGAGGCGCTAAAGGCTTTGCGAAAAACGCCTCATAAATTGATTTTTCCTGGGCATGGCCCCGTTGATCCAACAGATCGTTCGATTGATCAGACAGACCACTATTTGCGTTGGTTAGAAGAGCAATTGGTCTTCAGTGTAAAGAATGGTAAGGACATGATCGAAGCCTCACAAATGCCTATTCCGCAAGAATTTAAATCAATCGATGTTATCAGAGATGAAATTGAGCGATCTGTTGCTCATTTATACCCTGGTTTGGAAGAAAAGTTGCTTCCGTTTGTCGGTCAGGGTGATAGGTAACGTATTGAAATATAAAGATAAAAACTGACCTCTCATAAAAATATCAAAAAAGCTATACTTATTGACAATAAAAGCCTTGCTCAAGCTCGGCTAACGTCTAAACTTAGTTGTGTTTTTCTTCAAAGAAGAGTGGATTGTTTTGGAAAAGGTGGTTTTCAAAAGTCCAATGAAAATTTGGTTTTTTGCCCTCTTTTACAACAAATAAATTTTGCAGATGGTGTAAAAATAATCTGCAGGCAAAACGATCTGAGTGCTTTGAAGTGAAATGCATAGTTTTATTAACAAGTCCTAGGGAAGGGAGCTCGAATATGCGCTTTAGGAGAGCAATTATAGCGGCTGCAAGTTTGTTTGCAATCGCTTCAGTTACGCAAGCCAGTGCTGCTGACGTGACCACAGATGATCTGGTCAATGATTCTAAAACACCTGGTAACGTTTTAACGAATGGCCAGGATCTTCGTGGCCAGCGTTATAGTACGCTTGATAAAATTAACACCTCTAATGTTGATGCTTTGGTACCAGCTTGGGTGTTTTCATATGGCGGTGAGAAACAACGCGGGCAAGAAGCTCAACCGATTGTCTCTGATGGTGTCATTTATATTACTGCTTCATATAGCCGTTTGTTTGCTATTGATGCAAAAACAGGTGCTGAGCTTTGGCAGTATGAAGCCCGCCTACCAGAAGGCATTTTGCCTTGCTGTGACGTGATTAACCGTGGTGCAGCCATTTATGGTGACAAAATTTATTTTGGTACACTTGATGCCCAGATCGTCGCTTTGGATAAGAAGACAGGTAAAGTTGCCTGGCGTAAAAGAATTGGTGACTATAAGGCCGGTTTCTCTTACTCAGCTGCTCCATTGATTGTGCCGTCTAAACACGGTGCTTTGATCGTTACTGGTAACTCTGGTGGTGAATTTGGTATTATCGGTGCTGTGCAAGCCCGTAAAGCTGAAAATGGTGAGCTTGTATGGGAACGTCCAACCATTGAAGGACACCACGGTACGCTTCTTGGTAAGCAAACCTCAATGACAGGTAAGAGAAATGAATCTTGGCCTGGTGATATGTGGAAATGGGGCGGCGGTGCACCTTGGTTAGGTGGCACATATGACCCTGATACAAAACAGCTATTCTTTGGTGTTGGTAACCCTGCGCCATGGAACTCTCACTTGCGTCCTGGTGACAATAAGTGGGCTTGTGGCCGTATCGCGATTAACCCTGATACAGGTGAAATCAACTGGGGCTTCCAAACTACGCCTCACGATGGTTGGGACTATGACGGTGTGAACGAAGTTATTTCTTTTGATGCTGATGGTAAAAAACTTGTAGCCACGGCTGACCGGAATGGTTTCTTTTATGTTCTTGACCGTACAAATGGTAAATTTGTAAATGGTTTCCCTTTTGTAGAAAAAATTACATGGGCCAAAGGTTTGGATAAAAATGGTCGTCCAATTTATGTAAAAGAAAACTATCCTGGAGATCCTAAGAAATCTAAAGATGGCAAAAAAGGTAAAGGTGTATTTGTTGTACCTAGCTTCCTTGGTGGTAAAAACCAAATGCCAATGGCATACAGTCAACAAACTGGCCTTTTCTATGTACCGTCTAATGAATGGGGCATGGACCTTTGGAATGAGCCTGTATCTTACAAAAAAGGTGCAGCTTATCTAGGTGCTGGCTTTACAATTAAGCCATTGTTTAAAGACCATATCGGTAACCTTAGAGCTGTTGACCCACTAACTGGTAAAGTTGTTTGGGATGCGAAAAACAAAGCGCCATTATGGGGCGGTGTTCTAGCCACAGCTGGCGGCCTTGTTTTCTATGGCACACCAGAGGGTACTTTCTATGCTCGTGATGCCAAGACAGGTAAAGAGCTTTGGAAATTCCAAGTTGGTTCAGGTATCGTTGCGCCTCCTGCTACTTGGGAGCAAGATGGTGAGCAAATGATTGGTGTTTCAGTTGGTTGGGGCGGTGCTGTTCCTCTATGGGGCGGTGAAGTTGCCAAATCTGTGAAACATCTTAACCAAGGTGCTTCTTTCTGGACCTTTAAACTACCTAAGAAAATGGCAGCTAACTAAGCGTAAAGCTTAAGATAGCGTTTGACATGATAATCCCGGGCCTTAACTTTTTGGCCCGGGATTTTTTATTGCCGCTTTTTCCCACTTTATGTGTTTACCAACAAAGGCCTGATGGTGGTTGCATATTGTTAAAGCTCTTGCATCATTGTAGAATAGTCGTATAAATAATGTATGAGAGATTGTTTTTATTGCTGAGAATGTTTGAAAATTGATCGTTCCTTTTGCAATATCTTTATTTATTAGGTCTTGAGTATCTTTTTAGCCAATTGTCTTAAGAATACTGTTTGTTGTTAATTCTTAAAAAAAGCCTAGAAACCTTTAAATTTAAGAAGACTTATGAAGCGCATTTTAATCGTTGATGATCATCCCTTATTTCGTGAAGCATTACACAATGCAATTGAAAGTGTGATGCCGCGTGTTGAAATCTTTGAGGCAGAGAACATTGATGAGGCCCTTCAAGTTTTAAAAACTGTTGGGCGATTTAAATTGGCGCTGCTTGATCTTTTTATGCCTGATACGAATGGCTTTGATGGCTTGCTGACATTGCGCAAACAATTTCCTAAGCTTCCTGTTATGATTGTTACAGGGCAAGAAGACCGCCGGTTAATCAAGGAAGCCGTGAATTATGGGGCCAGCGGTTTTATTGCCAAAACTGCTGATGGAGATGAGATCTCTCAGGCGATATCAGAAGTTTTAGCTGGCAATGTATATATCCCGCAAAATTACAATACAGATCAACTGGATGAAGTGAGCCGTGAGCGAGAAGATTTGGCTCGGCGGTTGTTTTCATTAACACGCCAGCAATTGATTGTTTTGCGTATGTTGCGTGAAGGTAAGTTAAACAAGCAAATTGCTTATGAGTTGGGTGTTGGGGAGACGACGGTTAAAGCGCATGTGTCTGAAATTTTACGTAAGATGAATGTTGTCAGCCGTACCCAAGCGGTGATTGAGGCCAGCAAAATTGATTTTGATACCATTCTTAATCAAGCAACCGGATCTTCATCTTCTGACCCGGTTTAGATTTTCATTGTACCTCTTGACCAGAGCATGTCACTTTATTTTGAATTCAAACCTATGCTCTATCTTCCTATTTATGCGTGTCTTTTTTCTTGGCGCTTTAGCTTGCCCATCACCATCCAGATTCTTTGTTTGCGCTTTAGAATGCCCACCAGCATCCAGATTCTTTGTTTGCGCTTTAGTTTGCCCACCAGCAACCGCGATATTTCCCAAAACCGCTCCCCACTTTTAGGTGGAACTCACTAGAGCATTCCTCTTTTTGATGAATTCGCTGAAATGCTCCAGTCCTTTGTTTAAGCGTTCCTTTTTTCCCAAAACCGCTCCCCACTTTTAGGCGGAACTCACTAGAGCATTCCTCTTTTTGATGAATTCGCTGAAATGCTCCAGTCCTTTGTTTAAGCGTTCCTTTTTTCCTAAAACCGGTACCCACTTTTAGGCGGAACGCTCTAGCCTTTATGGTGCGTTGAGCGTGAGTGGACGGATGCGCAGGCTGGCGATTTTATTTTGCTGTTTCTTTAACACCTGGATGCGATAGCCATAAAAGGTAAAGGTTTGGCCCGGTTCGGGTATGGTTTGGGCTTCATGGATTACCAACCCGGCAATGGTTGTGGCTTCATCATCAGGCAAATCCCAATCCATGAGGCGATTAAGATCGCGAATGGGTACAAGTCCATCTACATTCACCGATCCATCAGGTTGGGGGCGCACACCGGTTACCTCAACATCATGTTCGTCTGCAATCTCACCGACGATTTCTTCCAAAATATCTTCCAGAGTGACCAAGCCCATAACTTCTCCATATTCATCAACCACGAGGGCAAAATGGGCTTTTTTGCGCAAGAAGGCGTTGAGCTGATCTTGCAGGGACGTGTTTTCAGGCACAAACCAAGGTTTGGAAGCATAATCTTCAAGTTTGAGTTTGGTAATGTCCCAATCATGGCTGGCTAGAACCCGCAGGAGGTCTTTGGCATGCAAGACACCGATAAAGTTATCTGGTTCATTTTGCCAGAGAGGTAGCCTGGTAAAGGGGCTGTCGAGCACTTGGCGCACCACCGTTTCTGGCGGGTCATCAGCATTAAGGGCCGAAATTTTGGTGCGATGGACCATGACGTCCGATACTTCCAGCTCTTTTAAGTCCAGAACGCCGCCAAGCATGTCTTTGTCTCGTTTGATCACGCCGCCTTCAACGTGATGCAGGTCAATGGCGCCGCGCAGCTCATCATGGGCCGAAATGAGGTCTGTTTGATCAGCCATTTTGCGATCAAACAATTTAAACATTTGGCGGATGATCCAGTTTAAGCCCAAAGTAATGGGGGCGAGAACCAACATGACAGGGCGAAGCAAGGGGGCCAAAGTCAGTGCTGATTTGTCTGGGTTGGCAATGGCGTAGTTTTTGGGCAGAACTTCTGCAAAAATAACAACCAAGATGGTCATGGCAATGGTGGCATATACCACGCCGGCTGAGCCAAATTGGGTTAGAAACAGGCTGGTGGCGAGTGATGAGGCCAGAATGTTCACCAAATTATTGCCAACCAGGATGGCGCTGATCAGCCTTTCGCGTTCATTGGTGAGCTTGTTGACCAGCTTTGCCCGCTTGTCTCCGTCCTTTTCAAGGGCGTACATTTTGGCTCTTGAAGCGGCGGTAAGGGCCGTTTCTGAACCTGAAAAAAAAGCTGAACATGCCAGTAAGGCGATGATGGCGCATATGATAAGCCAAATCATTGGTTTGACCTCTTTGATGAAGGTGTGTGGTTTGCAAATTAATTTACAGTTTTTGCTCTAAAAAATGTTTAAGCGTTTGCGGGCTAATGTCACGGCTGACAAACGCGTCTCCGATTGCTTTGGTCAGAATAAACACCAGGTTGGATCGCTCAACTTTTTTATCCTGGGACATTTTTTCAATTAAAGCTTCCAGCGATATGGTTTGACCAGCTTCCGGGATCTCTTGAATCGTCGTTGGCAAGTGAGCGGCTTTAAAATGAGCTTGCACTTTGTTAGCCAGCCCTTGCTCGCAGAAGTTTAGTTGCTGGGAAAATTCAAAAGCGAGCACCATGCCAATGGCAATGGCTTCGCCGTGCAACAGTTTGTCACCATAACCTGTTAAGGCTTCAAAGGCATGGCCGAAGGTGTGGCCCAGGTTGAGCAAGGCACGCACGCCATGTTCTTTTTCATCTTCACTCACCACGGCTGCTTTCATCATGCAGGAGGTTTTAATGGCGTGAATAAGGGCTTCGGGCTCTAAATCATAAATATTGGTGCGGTTGTCTTCTAGCCATTGGAAAAAGTCTGCGTCTCTTATCAACCCGTATTTGACCACTTCTGCATAACCGGCGTGAAATTGGCGGGGGTCTAAGGTTTTTAAGACATCAATGTCACAAAGCACCAGAATGGGCTGATGAAAGGCGCCGATGAGGTTTTTGCCATATTGGCTGTTAATGCCGGTTTTGCCGCCCACAGAGCTGTCTACTTGTGCCAGCAAACTGGTGGGGATTTGAACAAAGTCAACGCCGCGGCGCAATATGCTGGCGGCAAATCCGGTTAAGTCGCCGATCACGCCGCCGCCAAGGGCAATGACCAGGTCCCCGCGCTCGATTTTATGTTCGAGCAGGCTTTCGACTACAGACGATAATTGGTCAAAGGATTTTGTTTGCTCGCCTGGTTTTAAAGTGATGGCTTTGTTTTCAATGCCAGCTTTTTCAAGCGAGGTTTGCAAAGGGGCAAGGTGGTGTTTGGCAACATTTTCATCAGTGACGATGGAGCATTTGACACCTGGGCGCAATTGTTGGATCAGTGCGCCGGCCTGATCAAGCAGGTCATTGCCAATTAAAATGTCGTAAGAGCGCTCGCCAAGGGCAACTGTGATTGTTTCTGGTTTGCCAAAGGCTTGTTTGCTCATTTGCTCCGGTGCCATTTAAAAAATAAACCCTTTTAAAAATTTGCTGATGGACAGTGTTTTAGTTGGTTTGTGCCAGGGCTTCAATGATTTCGTTTACAATCACTTCATGGGGCACATCGCGGCTTTCAATTGTGATGTTGGCTTGGGCGTAAATGGGGTAGCGGTCATCCATTAATTTTTGCATCACGGCTCGTGGGTCTTGGGTTTTTAGCAAAGGCCGATGGTCACGCCGGCCCACACGCTCCATTAACACATCCAAGTCAGCTTTGAGCCATATGGAAATGGCTTGAGAGAGAATAAGCTGGCGGGTTGTTTGGGTGATAAAGGCGCCGCCCCCAGTTGCCAGGATGCAAGGGCCTTCGATGAGCAAGCGCTCGATGACTTTTTCTTCCCGGTCTCGAAAATAAGGTTCACCGTCTTCGGCAAAAATATCGGAAATGGTTTTGCCAGCCGCTGCTTCAATTTCGTTATCAGCGTCGAGAAAGGGCAGGTCTAATTGTGCGGCCACCCGGCGCCCAATGGCTGACTTGCCGGCCCCCATAAGCCCGACAAACACCAAGGATTTTGAGGCCAGAGCCTGTTTTGCAAGTTGATCATGGCTGGTGGATGGATCTTGCTGTTTCATAAGGGTTGCATCACGCTTTAAAGTTTATATACCCCCCCTTGTGACAGATAAGCTTGTTGACCAATTTTGCTTTTGTTAGGGTTGGTGTTGTTTGAATTCACAATGTCATGTTAGGTTGCTTTGAGCAAATATTTGTTTCCCTGAAAACCTTGATTTTCTTGCTGTTTATAGCCGATTTTTAAGTGTAGGGAACAAATAACGGGGAACAAAGGTAAAAGTGAGATTTTGGTGTAACGTTTCCTGCGGGTTTGAGTTTGCAGTACGGGGTTGATTTTGGAGCGGGCATGCCTAGTCTGGTGCGGTTTTTAACCATACTTTTTTGGATATTTTCAATTACGATGCTCAGTTTTTTTGTGCTAGCGACCGTGTTTGAGCCTTCTCAACGTGAATACAACCATGAAATTTTAGAGCTTACCTTAGAAAAATAGCTTCTTTAGATAATCGCTATGCCACCAATTTCAGAATTTCTAGCCATGCTTAGTGCAGAACGCGGGGCCAGTGCGAATACGCTGGAGGCTTATGAACGCGATTTGACGCGTTTTCAAACCTTTATTGAAGGTCAAAAATCCAGCCTGACAGAGGCCAGTTCTGAGGATATCAGGCTCTATTTGGGGCATCTGAACGAGTTGGGGCTGTCTGGAGCTTCGCGGGCGCGGCATTTGTCCGCTTTGCGCCAGTTTTATCGGTTTTTATTGGCAGAAGGGGTGATTGAAGATGACCCTGGGGCCCATATTGCGTCTCCCAAACAGGGGCGGCCATTGCCAAAGCTGTTGAATGTTAAAGAGGTTGAAACATTGTTGCAGCAAGCCAAACGGGACATGGAGACAGGGTCTGGGCATGGCTTGTTTCAAGCCAAACGGCTCTATTGTTTGTTAGAGCTGCTTTATGCTACAGGTTTGCGGGTGACAGAGCTTGTGAGCTTGCCGTATGCGGTTTTGAGCGGTGATGACCGCCTGTTCATGATTAAGGGTAAAGGCGGGCGCGAGCGTTTGGTGCCGCTTAACCGCTCAGCTAAACAAGCCTTAGAGGTTTATTTGGGCGCGTTAAAACAGCGCGTTGAGGGGCAAGCTGAGGGGGGCTCACCGCAGGCCTCAAAACAACAAAAGTGGCTGTTCCCTTCCAATAGCAAACAGGGGCATTTAACCCGTCAAAGGTTTGCTCAAGAGCTTAAAGCTTTAAGCGAACGGGCTGGGTTGAATGCGCGCCAGATTTCGCCGCATGTGCTCAGGCACGCCTTTGCCAGCCATTTATTAGACCGCGGCGCTGATTTGCGGGCTGTGCAGCAGCTTTTGGGGCATGCAGATATTTCCACAACGGAAATTTACACCCATGTTTTAGAAGAACGTCTTAAGTCCTTGTTAAATGCACATCACCCGTTGGCAAATGAGAAAAAAACCTATAAAAAGCCGTATTAACCCATTCAACAACGGAACACGAAACCATCTTGACACTTGTTTCTAGTCAGGCTGAAGTGGGATATTGATTAAAATTAAGTTTTTAAATTTAAGTAGGAATGACCAAGTTTAAAGCTTAGTTTGCAGTTGTAAAGTTTGAGCAAAAGGGGTGTTCATGCGCACTTATCTTGATTTTGAAAAAAAGATAGCTGAATTAGAAAGCAAGGTTTCTGAATTAAAGGGCATTGCTGGTGAACAGTCTGATGAAGATGGGGGCAGTGCTGTTTCCATTGATGATGAAATTTCCACTCTGCAACAAAAGGCTGAAAAAGCGCTTGAAGAGACATATGATAACCTAACGGCTTGGCAAAAATGCCAAGTGGCGCGCCATCCAGAGCGCCCCCATTGCCTGGCTTATGTAGAGGCTTTGATTACCGACTTTGTGCCTTTGGCAGGTGATCGTTATTTTTCTGATGATGATGCGATTGTTGCCGGTGTTGGCCGTTTTCGGGATCGTTCTGTGGTTATTTTGGGCCATGAAAAGGGCAAAGATACTCAAGAGCGGCTGAAACATAATTTTGGTATGGCGCGGCCTGAGGGGTATCGCAAAGCGGTGCGTTTAATGGAAATGGCGGAAAAGTTCCGCATGCCGATTATCACCTTTGTTGATACAGCCGGGGCGTTCCCTGGTGTTGGCGCGGAAGAGCGCGGCCAGGCAGAGGCGATTGCGCGTTCAACGGATAAATGTTTAGAGCTTACTGTGCCCATTATCACCATTGTGATTGGTGAAGGGGGCTCTGGTGGGGCATTGGCGATTGCAACGGCAAATGAAGTGCTGATGTTGGAGCATTCAATTTATACGGTGGCCTCACCTGAGGCGGCTGCTTCCATTTTATGGCATGATTCAACCCGGGCGAAAGATGCAGCAGAAAATATGCGCATCACAGCGCAAGATTTGGATGAAATGGGTGTGATTGATGGCATTATTTCAGAGCCCATTGGCGGGGCTCACCGCAATAGCGAAAAAACCATTGAACGTACTGGCAACATTATTGATGACCGCTTGCAAAAGTTGGAAGAGTTGACCCCTGAACAGATTCGCCAGCATCGGCAAGATAAATTCCTGAATATTGGTAAGTCATTGCAATAAACCTGGTTTTGATTTTTTCCTTTCCTTACAAAAACAAATCAATCGTTTGAAACCTAAATCTTAAAGATCGTGGTAAAATAGCTGTGATAAGGGGCTGTTTTGCCTGCTGTTGAAGGTTCGAATCAGCTTAGATGGGTAAAACAAGCATATTTGGGCCATAATGAAATTACAAAATGCCGCAATACGCTTGATTCGTTTAAGAATAGCTATTGGGAATAAGTAGATTCACTTGTCGAGATAGGATGATACAGGTTTTAAAGTTTCAAACGAAGCACTCCATAATTTTTAAGCTGTTGCAAAAAATAATAGTCCCCTCCTTGCAAAGGTCGGGAGTAGGTTTTGTGCGTCTTATTCTGTCTGTTTGTGTTGTTGGTTTGCTGGCAGGGTGTAGCCAAGCAATTGAAACAACATCTTCTTCCAATGCAGCGAACTCTCCTTTGCCAAAAGAAACCCAAGAATTATTGATCAAAAAAGGTATGCGCGTTCGCGCGCCGATTTTTATTCGTATTTTCAAAAAAGAATCTGAGCTTGAGATTTGGAAGCAAAAAGATGATGGGTTGTTTTATTATCTTAAAACCTATCCTATTTGCAATTGGTCGGGCAAATTGGGGCCTAAATTGAAACAGGGCGACAAGCAAGCGCCTGAGGGGTTTTACAAGGTCTCGCGCGGGCAGATGAATCCGAACAGTAAGTTCCATCTGTCTTTTAATTTGGGCTATCCTAATGCCTATGACCGTTCCTTTAAGCGCACTGGCGCTAACCTTATGGTTCATGGTGATTGCAGCTCTGCTGGGTGCTATGCCATGACAGACGCTTTGGTGGAAGAGATTTATGCTTTTGCCAGAGAAGCATTTGAAGGTGGGCAAGAGTTTTTTTATGTCCATGCTTATCCCTTTCGTATGACCAGCAAAAATATGGCACTGCATAAACGCAGTCGTTGGATGAAGTTTTGGTTGGATTTGAAAAAGGGCCATGATCAATTTGAACTGGCTCGTGTTCCCCCCAAAATTCGGGTGTGCGAAAAACGCTATCAAGTGAACCCTGCTTTTGCTGATGTTAGTTATCAGATTAACCCTGCTGGGCCGTGCCCGGGCAGCCCTGGGTTTCGTCCTATGCGGCGTGCACCGGATTTAACAATTGCTCGCACTCAACGCCAACGTGGACACCGTGATCCACTTAGCCAAGTTATTGAAACAACGAGACAAGAGCGACGTGGCGAAAAGCAAGACCCTGGGTTTGATAGCTTGAGCCTTCCTGATGACATATTTAGCGATGATTTAGGTGGCTTGAGAGACGGGGTCTATTAGGGTTTTATAAAAGCAATAGCTGAGAGCGACCAAAAGAGGGGGATACATGAAGAAACGCAAAGGCAGGGGGCTGTTGATTTTTATATCAATTACCTTGTGCTCGATTGTGTTCTTTGGGTTGTTCACTAAACCTGGCCAGCGCACGTTAGATATTTGGCAAGATGAATTGCGCACCAAGCAAAACTGGGTTCATTATCGTTTAAATAAGCCTTTGCCTGGCACCCCTGATTTGTCAAAAATGAATGAACGGCTTGCTCTGAGCGGCGTTAAGCTTGGTGCGCCGATATTTATGCGCATCTTTAAATTGGAAGGTGAGCTGGAGCTTTGGATGCGCAATGAGACAGGCTTTGTGTTGTTTGCCACTTATCCTATCTGTCGATGGTCGGGTCGGTTGGGACCTAAGTTAAAAGAAGGGGACAAGCAGAGCCCTGAGGGGATTTATACTGTGCGCCAAAACCAGCTTAACCCCAACAGCCGCTGGTACCGTTCTTTCAATTTGGGCTATCCCAATATTTACGATAGAAGCTTTGATCGCACAGGGTCTTTTTTAATGGTGCATGGGGGCTGTTCGTCCATTGGTTGCTATGCCATGACAGATCCGGTGATGAAAGAAATTTGGCAAATCATTACCGCCACTTACAAGGCCAACAATAAGAGCTTTACAGTTCATGCTTTTCCCTTTCGCATGACGCAGCGTAATATGGGGGTTTACCATGACCCCAGATGGGCGCCGTTGTGGGGTAATTTAAAACGGGCTTATGATTTGTTTAATGAAACGAAAGTGCCGCCCAAGGTTTCTGTTTGCAAACAAAACTATGTTGTCACACAGGGCTCGATGGTGAAGAAAACATATCAACAAAGCCTGAAGCGTGATTGCTCTCATCTAAAGGTTAGTTCTAATCAGAACTAAATAACGGCCTTTATTAGAATTGATTGGAAAGGCTCGTTAGCAAATCTAGAAAAAATTGAGCTTCGAAGGTTTTGGAAACGATAAGAATATGTATGCCCCAAAACACAATCGCCACCATATACATAGCAAAATAAACAAAGGAAAACGCCCCGCCTGCATTGCGCCCAGGGTATGTGTTTTGGATCAGTTCAAAATCCAAGGCCCGTTCAATGCGCTTGGCTTCGCGAATGAAGATTTTTATTTGCCGCGTGGTGCGCCGGTCAAATATGGCGGCAAAGATCAGCAAGAACACAACCAACAAGGAGGCAATCACCTTTGTGGCTGGGGTCTCTAATGTTTTTAAGATAATGGGATAAAGGATGCTGTTGATTGCAATGACAAACCCGAACAATTTTGCCTTATGATCTAAAAAATAACGAACGTTTACCAATGCCTGCTCATATTCGACAGGCCGTTCTAAAATCGTAATTTTGTCCATTGATACGCCCAACCCTTACCAAAAACTCTTATATCAGCCCATTTAAAAGCACAGAACTGGCTCATCGCAAGCCCAGAAGTGAAAAATAGTATAACTGTTGCTAAAGGCGCACTGATGAGGCTTGGCGCGTGCCTTAAGTTCCATGGTTAGACTTTGGCACTTAAGGCACAGTCCAGGCGTCTGTTGGTGGATTTTAAAAAGGCCAGAACATGATAATTGCCGGGATAGATACTGCAATGATGAGTATTTCAAGCGGTAGCCCCATGCGCCAATAGTCACCAAATTTATAGCCACCAGGGCCCATAATCAGGGTGTTGTTTTTATGGCCTATGGGGGTCAGGAAGGCGCAACTTGCCGCCACGGCCACTGCCATTAGGAACGGGTCTGCACTTACATTTAATCGGGTTGCTAAATCCACGGCAATGGGCGCGGCAATCACAGCGGTGGCCGTGTTGTTTAGAACATCCGATAAGGTCATCGTGACGACCATTAAAATGGTCAGCACAATCCAAGGGGCTGCCCCTTGGGTGACATTTAATATCCAGTCAGCAATCAAAGCTGTGCCGCCAGAGGCTTCAAGGGCGGCACCCACAGGTATGAGCGAACCCAATAGCACAATGACTGGCCATTCAACGGAATCGTAGATTTTTTTAACCGACACAATATTGAAAAGGACATAACCAATGGCGGTAAGCCCCAATGCAAACGGCAGATAGAGAATACCAAAACTTGCCAGCATAATTGCGGCGGCAAAAAGGGCCACCGCTAGGAAGGCTTTGTCTCTCTTAATCACCTGCAAACCGCGTTCTGCCAAGGGCAAACATCCAAGCCAGTTTGAAATTTCTGGTAGCCGCTCTGTTGGACCATAGAGCAACAAAATATCACCAGCTTCAATTTGGGTGCGGCGTACACGCTCGTGGATTTGTTGACCCTGGCGAGAGATGCCCATGAGCGTGACGTTATGACGGTAGAGCAAGCGCAGGTTCAACGCGGAACGCCCTTCAATTCTAGCCCCTTCAGGGACCACAACTTCTAAAAGGCCTGTGTCAGCTGAGGCCAATGTGCCTTCATGTTTTTCAGAGCCAACAAATTCTACCCCGATAAGACCTGAGAGCTCTTCGATGGCTTGTGGTGTGGCCTCAACCACCAAAATGTCGCCGGCCTCAATCACTTGCCAGGCCACAATGCCTGGCAATTTATTGCCGCGCCGGATAACGCCGATGAACTGAACGTCATTGGCTTTTTCTACGGCTTCCACTTCGCGCAGGCGCTTGCCAACAAGAGCGCTATCTTCACTGACCCTGACCTCGGCAACATAATCATCCAATTCAAACAGTTCTTTGGCCTGGTTGCTCTGACCGCGTGCGCCAGGGATTAAGCGCCAGCCAATAAGGGCCACAAACAAAACACCTACGGTGGCACACACCAAGCCAACGGGGGCAAAGTCGAACATTTGATAAGGTTCGCCCAAGGCCTTTTCACGGTAGCTGGCAATGATGATGTTTGGCGGTGTGCCAATAAGGGTGACCAGCCCGCCTAAAATAGAGGCGAAGGAAAGGGGCATTAATGTCAGCGCTGGGGAGCGTTTGGCTTTTTCAGCTGCTTTTAGGTCAACCGGCATGAGCAGCGCCAGTGCGCCGACATTGTTCATTACAGCTGAAAGGGCAGCAGCTAGGCCAGCCATAATGCCAATGTGGGCCGCCAGCTTTCGCCCGCTGTCAATCATCGTGCGGGCAATCAGTTCTATTGCGCCGGAATTGGAAAGTCCTTTAGAGACGATGAGTACCAAAGCAATGATGATAACGGCGGGGTGGCCAAAACCGGCAAAAGCAGTGTCTTTGGGGACAACACCGATGATAACGGCGGCAATCAGTGCTGAAAAGGCAACCAGATCATAGCGAAACCGGCCCCAAATGAGCAGGGTAAATACCACTCCAAGCAAGCCAAACAGCATCATTTGGTCAGTTGTCATAAAGCTGTCTCCCCCCGAAACGCTGGTCTTACCTGACTGACATTTTGCTACCTTGAGATAGCTTAAGTTACAATCCTGTCAGGCTTTAATTTAGTTTTCCATGGCATTGTTTGTATTTTTTGCCAGATCCACAAGGACATTTTGCATTGCGGGCCACTTTGCCCCAGGTGGATGGATCATTGGGGTCAAGTTGAGTGGCGGCTTTGCGGCTGATAACCTGTGTGCCTGCCCCTTCCATATCTTCAGGGTGAAATTCATCTTCGCCGGTTGATAAATTCACATGATGGGCTTCCATTTCTGGCAATTCGGCATCATCCAAAGATGGCAAGTCTTCATCCATAGAAAGTTCAACATGTGCCAGTTGACCAGAGACCGCTTCGCGCAAATCGGCCAACATCGATTCAAACAGGGTGAAACTTTCTGTTTGGTATTCGTTTAACGGATCGCGTTGGCCATAGCCGCGCAAGCCTACAACTTGGCGCAAATGTTCCAGGGTTACCAGATGATCGCGCCATAGATGATCTAAGGTTTGCAAGAGAACGGACTTTTCAACCTGGCGCATGATGTCGGGGCCAAATTCAGCTGCCTTTTTGGCGGCAGCTACATTGCTGGCTTCGATTAAACGCTCAAGGATTTCTTCATTGGCTATGCCTTCTTCATCGGCCCAGTCTTGTAGTGGCGGTGTGATGTTGAAGATCTTCTCAACTTCTTGCGCAAGACCTTTCATATCCCATTGCTCTGCATAAGCGTTTTCAGGAATGTGGCGAGCCACCAACTCATCAAGCATTTGATGGCGCAAATCAACAACCGTTTCTGAGACTTCTTCATCACGCATCAGATCAATACGTTGGTCAAAAATAACCTTACGTTGTTCGTTCATGACATTGTCAAACTTCAGCAAGTTTTTACGAATGTCATAGTTGTGCGCTTCAACTTTTTTCTGCGCTTTTTCCAGGGCTTTGTTGATCCAGGGGTGAATGATCGCTTCGCCTTCTTCAAGGCCGAGTTTTTGCAAAACCCCGTCCATGCGGTCAGAGCCGAAAATGCGCATTAAGTCATCATCTAGTGATAAGAAAAATTTAGACGCCCCTGGGTCACCTTGGCGACCAGAGCGGCCACGTAGCTGGTTGTCAATGCGCCGACTTTCATGGCGTTCCGTGCCGACCACATAAAGGCCGCCAGCATCCAAAGCTTGCTGTTTTTTTGTTTCAATATCAGCGGTTATCTCAGCAATTTTCTTGTCGCGCTCTTTGCCTTCACCAAGCGTATCAGCCTCGTTTTCAATGCGCATTTCTAAATTGCCGCCCAATTGAATGTCGGTACCGCGGCCCGCCATATTGGTGGCAATGGTCACAGAACCAGGACAGCCTGCATCGGCAATAATCAGCGCTTCTTTTTCATGGTGGCGTGCGTTAAGCACTTGATGTTTAACGGCTTCTCGTTTTAACAGGTCTGAGAGCAATTCTGATTTTTCAATCGAAGTTGTGCCAACCAACACCGGCTGGCCTCGATCTTGGCAGTCTCTGACCAGTTCGATAATGGCTTTGTATTTCTCTTGTGCGGTACGGTAGACTTCATCATCTTCATCAATGCGGGCAACAGGCTTGTTGGTGGGCACATCAACCACATCAAGACCATAAATATCCATGAACTCTTCAGCTTCAGTGGCTGCGGTACCTGTCATGCCGGCAAGCTTGTCATAGAGACGGAAATAGTTTTGGAAGGTCACAGAGGCAAGCGTTTGGTTTTCTGGTTGAATGTCGGCGCCTTCTTTGGCCTCTAGCGCTTGGTGCAGACCATCAGAGTAGCGGCGGCCATCCATCATCCGGCCGGTAAATTCATCAATGATGATGACTTGCTTGTTTTTGACAATGTAGTCTTTGTCTTTCAAAAACAGTTTGTGCGCGCGCAGGGCATTGTTGAGGTGATGAACAAGGGTGACGTTTTCAACGTCATAAAGATTGCCTTCTTTTAAGATGCCGAGTTCGCGCAACTTTTCTTCTGCTCGCTCGTTGCCTTCATCTGTCAGCGATACGGCTTTTGCTTTTTCATCAATCTCATAATCAGCTTCAACAAAGTCTGGCACGATCTTGTCAATTGTGGTGTACAGGTCTGAGCGGTCTTCAACCGGGCCTGAAATGATAAGAGGGGTCCGCGCTTCGTCAACCAAGATGCTGTCGACCTCGTCCACGATGGCAAAGTAATGACCGCGCTGGACCATTTCGCCCAAATCATATTTCATATTGTCGCGTAGATAATCAAAGCCAAACTCATTGTTGGTGCCGTAGGTGACATCAGAGGCATAAGCGTCGCGCCGTGCCTCGTCATCCATATCATTGACAATGGTGCCAACGGTGAGGCCTAGAAAGGTATAGACTTTGCCCATCCATTCCGCATCACGCTGGGCCAAATAGTCATTCACGGTCACCACATGCACACCGCGTCCAGCCAAAGCATTGAGATAAACGGCCAACGTGGCCACCAGGGTTTTACCCTCACCGGTGCGCATTTCAGAGATTTTGCCATCATGCAAAACCATGCCGCCGATCAGCTGTACATCATAATGGCGCTGGCCAAGGGCGCGCTTTGCGCCTTCTCGAACGGTGGCAAAGGCGGGAACAAGTAGTTCATCGAGGCTTTTGCCATCAATAACTTCTTGACGAAACTGAGCTGTTCTTTCGCGCAGCTCTTCATCAGAAAGGGCCTCTAGTTCTGGTTCTAGCGCATTGATTTCCTCAATACGGGCAGAATATGTTTTGATCTGACGTTCATTTGAAGTGCCAAACAGCTTTGCACCCAGTGCGGCAAACGATACCATGTTTTTTCAGCCTAACCTGACTAATTAGTTTGTTTAAAGCCCAAAAGGTTTAAGACACAAACCCTGGACAGACAAAAATAATTTACCTTAAACAATGACTTAATTTGCACCATAAGCACCAAATAATAAGATGTCACGGGTTCAAATGGGCAAATCAAACAGAATGATTAACACCAATTTGTGGCCAATTCAAACCGCTATATGGGGTAAGCATATTTTGTCTTTTAAAATCTTGCTTTTGATCTTAACAGGACAGATAGAAAGGCAAGGTTGGATTGTCAATGTGTGTTTGGTTTTTAAAGCTTTTGATAGCGAAAAATTGAAAATTAAGCACCTTGGGACCCTATTTAAAGCGGTAAAACTTGCTTACGCGCCTGATTTATCCTAATGAGAACACAAATGCTGTATATTTTTTGCTCAGATATGATAAGTGTCGTAAAAGGTAAAAAAAGTTAACCTCAACAAGAATCAAGGAAGTGAATAGTGAAATATTTATACAAAAGCGTGTTGCTGGCTCTTATTGTGTTGTTTGCCACCAGCGCGCCGCTCAGAGCTGAAAAGAAGGTTGTAGCCACAGTTGATGGGCAAGAAATTACTGAAAAAGATATGGTACGCGCTGAAACTGAAATGTTTAATCAGTTGGTAAATGTTCCTAAAAAAGCACGTCGTAAGGTTTTGGTTGAATATTTAATTGAAACGCAAATTTTGGCCAAAGCGGCACAAGATGCCAAAATTGGTGAAACAGACGAATTTAAAAACAGCAAAGATTACTATCATCGCCGGGCTTTAAGAGACACTTATTTTGACCAGCAGGTGTTTAAAGCGGTTTCTGATAAAGACGCTCAAAGCACATATGATGAAGCTGGCAAAGAAGAAGAAGCCCATGTAAGGCATATTTTGGTCAAAGAGCAAAAGCTGGCCAATGAAATTTATGAAAAGCTAGATAAGGGCGGGGATTTTAATGCCTTGGCCAAAGAACATTCTATTGATCCAGGGTCTAAAGACAAGGGCGGTGACCTTGGTTATATTTTGAAAACACAAGTTGTGCCTCAATTTGGTGCGGTTGCGTTTGGCATGTCTAAAAAGGGTGAAACGGCTAAGCCGGTTCAAAGCCAATTTGGCTGGCACATTATTCGTATGGAAGAAAAGCGCCCGCGTTCTTTGCCCCCGTTTAAAGATGTAAAAGACCGCATCAAAGAAGTGCTTTGGCAGAAAAAAGCGCAAGAGTTGATTGAAAACTTGCGCAAAAGCGCGAAAGTAGAATTTGTTGATAAAGAGCTTGCTAAGCCATTGCCAAACCCACGCGGTAGCAATTAGAGCTGACCTTTTTCACATTACAAAGTTTCATCGCCGCTAAATTAATTTTGGCGGCGATTTTTTTGTGATGAGGTTTAAGGCACAGTCCAGGCGCTTGATTTATTGGTCTGAGGTGCATTATGTCTTTTTAAATGGCAAATGGTCATGCAAGACGTTGTTGCGCAGTTTTACGTATGATCCTTCTTCTTCAAGGAATTGATTGACCGCTCTTTTAAAGCCTGGATGAGAAATGTAATGAGCTGAATAGGTCTCACATGGGGTATAGCCGCGCAGTAATTTATGCTCACCTTGGGCCCCAGCTTCAACGCGGGTCAATCCATGAGCCAAGGCATAGTCAATGGCTTGGTAGTAACAAATCTCAAAATGCAGGAAGGGGTGATATTGAAGCGCGCCCCAATAGCGGCCATAAAGTGTGGTGCCACCCTTAAAGTTAAGGGCACCGGCAATGGGTGTGTCGTCTTGATAGGCAAAAATGAAAACGACGTGCTGTTTTAAGGTGGCATCAATCTGATCAAAAAAATCACGGGTTAAATATGGTGTTCCCCATTTGCGGGTGCCTGTGTCCATGTAAAATGCGTAAAAAGCATCCCAATGTTCGCCCTTTATCTCATCCCCCTCAATCCATTTGACCTCAAGCCCATCTTTCAGGGCGGCCTTGCGTTCTTTTCGCAAAGCTTTGCGTTTACGGGACTGTAAACAGTTCAAAAATCCTTCAAAGTCTTGATAGTTTTGATCTTGCCAATGAAATTGGGTGTCGCGGCGTAGCAAAAAGCCTTGGGTCTCTAAAAGAGGGGCTAGTGCTGGATCAATAAAATTGCAATGGAGTGAGGAGAGCCCCTTTAATTCCACTTGTTTGACAGCGGCTTCAATGAGCTGTTTTGTAATGTGCTCTTGATCGTTGGGGGCTGTAAATAGCTTTCTGCTTGTCACAGGTGTAAACGGAATGGCGCTGAGCATTTTTGGATAATAACGCCCGCCTGCCACTTCAAACCCTTGTGCCCAGCCATGGTCAAACACATATTCTCCCTGGCTATGACTTTTTAAATATAGCGGCAAAATTCCGCAAATCTCTCCCTGTTCATCTTTGGCGACCAAATGCAAAGGCTGCCAGCCGGTTGCTTGACAAGCGGAGCCACTTTCTTCCAGGGCGTTGAAAAAGGCATGGGTTAGAAAGGGGGAAAAAGAGGCTGCATCCGGGTTTGCCAATTGGTCCCAGATGGAAGCGGGTATGTCTTGTGTTTTATCAACGCTGTAAATGGTCAAAGGTTTAAACATAAAATGCAATCACAAAAATACTGAACCTAATCATTGGCTGCCAAATCATTTGGCCCGATCTCACCTTCAAAAATAGGAATGGCTTTTGAGGTGAGGGCTGCTTTTAATTTTTCCCTATGATCTATCGTCCAGGAAAATAAGCCAAGCTCTAAATCTTTCACTAAGGAGGCAAGCAAGGGGTTGGAAAGATCGCCAACTTGGTGGGCGATAAACTCAATGTTGAGGGCGCGAGCTTTTTCAAATTGTACTTGGCCGGCTCGGCGCTGTTGTTCTGAAAGCCCTTGCCAGTCTTTTGGGGGGCAGCGCCCGGTTACCAGGCCGAAGGGGCCCTTGGCACCAGCTTGTTGGAGGCGCTCAATCACATCTGGATCAAAAGACATAAGACCATAAGGGCCTTTATAATCCTCTAGTAGTTTTGCGAGCTTCTCTTCCATTTGTGGTTTGCCATGCCAATGGCTTTTAACCTCGATTAATAGGGGCACTTGGCCGTTCACCAGTTTCAAGCAATCAGCCAAGGTCATGATTTTATCAGGACTGTTTGTATAGGGGATTTGGGCCAGCTCTTGTGCTTTCATAAAGGCCAGCCGTCCATCACGCCCGGCAAGACGTGAGAGGATTTCATCGTGAAACACCATTGGGGTGCGCTCAACACTCATTTGTATGTCCAGCTCAATCCCCACTTTTGCATCAATGGCGGCTTGAAAGGCGCTTTTGCTGTTTTCAATGATAGCTGAGGCGGCATTATGCAAACCGCGATGAGCATAGCCTTTGACTTTAAGCAGGTCATTTACACTCATGAGGCAACCTGGAATAGTGCTTCAACTTCAACGGCTGAATTGAGCGGCAAGCTGGAACAGCCAACCGCTGCCCGGCAATGGCGGCCCTTATCGCCAAACACCTCAACCATTAAATCTGAGGCTCCGTTCATTACCAAAGCGTGGTCGTAAAAATTAGGGGCACAGGCGACAAACCCACCTAGGCGCACGCAAGCTTTTACCCGTTCCAGGTCACCGATTAAGGCTTTGACTTGGCAAAGAATGTTGATGGCGCAAAGACGTGCTGCTTGTTGGCCTGTCTCAACACTCACATCATTACCAAGATGTCCCTTAAATATCACCTCTCCCTTTTGAACAGGAATTTGTCCTGAAACAAACACTAAGGACCCGTTTTGGACAGCAGGGACATAGTTGGCAACAGGTACAGGGGGCACGTCTAGCTCGATGCCAAGTTGATCTAGACGGGCTTGGATTGATGGGCTCATAAAGATGTTTGCTCCTTACAACGGGTTAGAAACAGTTAATTGGGTTTGTAAAATGAATGAAAATAATTGAATATGGGTCAGACTAATCATACCATAGAAAAATAATAATCTGTCAAATTGGTCATAGGAATGCCTTATCTTTGGCTTTTGCTTATAAAAAATGTAGGATGAAAAAGGTGCTAGTGGCACAAACTGAAAACTATTGATGCTTTCCATAAAGATGAACCGGAATGCTATAAGGAATTAATTTATGCAACAAAAGCTATTTTCTACGCTCAAATCTTCTGTTTTGCTCGGTTTGTTTTTTGCAAGTGTGCCTAGTGCGGCCAATGCCATCACTGCCCTTACTGAGTCTGATATTAATCAACTTGCACCTCATCGTGCTGTTTATGATTTGACGTTGGATAAAAGCTTAAGCAGCGCCAACATTACGAGTGCTTCTGGGCGTATGGTGTTTGAAGTGACTGGCTCTAAATGTGAAGGGTATTTGGTGAGCATGCGGTTTATCCTTTCTGTGTTGGATACAAAGGGCTCTACGAATGTGACGGATGTGCGCTCCTCAAGTTGGGAAGATGGGGGGGCAAAACGGTTTCGCTTTAACACCAGCCAATATAACAATCGCAAATTGTCTAAAACCACCATTGGCGATGCGGCACGTAAGGGGCCAGGTTTGCCTATTAAGGTCAAAATCAAAAGCCCAAAACGGAGTGATGCCAAATTTGATGAAAAAGCTTATTTTCCTACCGAGCACACCAAGTTGGTGATTGATGCTGCTTTAAAGGGAAAAAAGATTGTGATGGCCCCCATTTATGATGGGACTGATAATGGCAACACGCTTTATGACACCACTGCTTTTATTGGCAAAGAACTTAAAGCAGATGAATTTGTGGTCAAAAGCAAAATAAAAAATTTAGAGCAATTGAAGGATATGATTTCTTGGCCGGTTTCTATTTCTTTTTATGACAAGAAAAAAAGCTATAAGCAGGACTTGTTGCCAGACTATGAAATCTCATTTCGCCTCTATAAAAATGGCGTGAGCAGAGATCTGTTGATTGATTATGGTGACTTCTCGCTCAATGGCGCCTTGAAAGAAATAGAGTTTCTTCCACAAACAGCGTGTAATTAAGTCACGAGCTGGTTTGGCAATAGGCGCGCCATTTTTTTGCGTTGCGCCTGCGCCGCAGCGTTTTGGATATGCCATAACGAATAAAAGCAGGAATGTTTTTATGCATCATTAAATGGCGGCTGAGGATTTTGTTTGGGTTTGCTGAAACAGCTTTGTGCTTTGTGCTAGGCGCTTGAGCGATGCAATCCCCAATATAGTTTGCCAGATTATATTCCTCTATAACCAGTCGGCGTGCTTCTTGAAGGGCGGGGAGCCGTTTTTCAAATTCATTGTTTTCAATCGCTCTGTGTATAATTTTTCCAGCTTCTACTGGATCTCTCATATCTATGGGAATGAAGCTTTCTTTGGGGAAATAGTCTTCTAAATTGGGACAACCACAATAAAAGGGTAGGCTAAGTCCTAAAAAACTATCTGATAGTTTTTCAGTCCAGTGATGTTGGCCAATATGGTTTTCTAGTGCAATGTGATAGCGATACGGGTTGATGCCTTCCAATTTTTTCTCAACAAATTTATAGCCTCGCCCGTAATAAACAAGTTGTGGCACATGCTGTTTGATTTGATCAATAAATTGTGCGCGGGTTTGATGCAGTGTATGCCCCATCGTTTTGGCAGAATAGAAGGTGGATATAAGCTGCGTTTTCTCGTCTAAGCTTACTCCGGGATCAGTATCTGCTACAGAACCATAATACCAAACCCCGACAGGGGGGACATCGCACCGTCCGGGATGTTTTAACTCACTTTTTTCATGGCTGGTTAATACATAACCATATTGGTTCATATAATCTTGGCCATAAAATTTAACTGAAGAGGGCTCATAGGTGATCAAAATGGTTCGCTCTTGCGGACAGGCAAGCGTTTCATAGTTTAATGAAAGGCGTTCTTTGCTTTTAGCTGGTAGATCATCATAGACCACCAGCCAGTCATAGTTCGTTGCCTCAAGGTCAAAAACAAACTCAACATGATCATGTCTGGTTGGTAAATCTAAAAAATGATCATGTGGAACTCTGTTTTTTGAGAGAAACTTTACGCGGATTTTTTCTTCCATCAATATAAGCCGGTGAGTTTGAGCAAAATTTAAGCGCTATAGATAGGCTTTTTTGTGGGGTTTGAATAGCTTAAATTTAAAGATTAGTCTTTTCGTTAGGAGTGTTTGTTGCTTTAAAAAGGCCACAGCCTTGCAGCGCCGCGAACGCCGCTTGTTGCGCCATGTTTTGGCCGGCGGATATCAACTTTTTTAGGTTCTTTTGAAAAGATGAAATTGCTCATAAGTGGTGGTAATTGTTCATATAAATGGTCTAACTGAGAAAGCCCCCCGCCTAGAATAATGATTTCAGGATCAAAAATATTAACAACCATGGCTAAGGCGCGGGCGGTTCTGTTTGTGTGTTGATCAAGAACGGTTCGTGCTTGGCTGTCTCCTTTTTTGGCAAAGGCTATGATCTCTTGTACTTTTTCTGTTTGCTGATTGGTTAAAAGATTGAATTGTTTTGTGAGTGCCGGCCCACTGATCCAGCTTTCAATGCACCCCTTTTGTCCGCACCAACAGGGGATGGCTGTTTCAACTTCCTGAGCGCTTGGAAAGGGAAGAGAGCAATGGCCCCATTCCCCGCCAATAGCGTATGGGCCGTTGATTATTTTACCATCAACAATAAGCCCGCCGCCGACACCTGTGCCCATTATCACACCGAACAAGCTTTTGGCGCCAGCGCCGGCACCATCACTTGCCTCTGACAGGGCAAAACAATTGGCATCATTGGCAAATCGAACATCGCGCTCCAGGAGTTGGCTCATGTCTGCTTTTATATTTTTGCCATTGAGCCAGGTGCTATTGGCATTTTGCACCAACTTGCTTGTGGGCATTAAAGAGCCTGGCATGCCTATCCCTACGGGGGCTTTTATTTGTAGTTGCCGCTCGATTTTAAAGATCAATTGAGCAATGGCTTTTAGTGTGGCGTGATAATCATGGCGCGGCGTGTTTGTTTGTTCTTTTGCAAGTGTTTGTCCGTCTCGTGACAAAGCTTCTACTAAAACTTTGGTCCCGCCTAAATCAACACCGATATTTACACTCATGTTTCATGCTCAGTTAGACAATTGTTAGCTAATTCAATGTCTGTGGGGTTGAAGCCTTCTTGGGCACAAAACGCTAAAAGCAAACTTTCATCGGCCCTTAAAAAGGATAAAACACCGGATAAAAATTTTAAATTTTCTTTTAAACGAATGACATCTGGCGTGCTAATTCCGGTTTCGTTCAAGAATTTTGTCATTTCTTGTTCTGATTGGGAAATGTATGCCAAGGCTTTAATGGCGATAAAAGCAGCTTGCTGGATTTGCATTTTGAAAGCTCTTGTTTGTAGGTTCAGGGCCATTTTTGCCTCTTCACCGTAAAATCATGGTTACGATTAAGTTAATCTTAAAAATCTTAAAATTTAAACGTTTATTTTACAGGTTAATGATTAAATAGGACATTGGTGTTGTTTATGGAATTTTCAACCGACCCATTCTTTTATGTTGAGTTTGATCCATATACACCGGTGTGTGATAGGCGAGTAAGGGCTGAGTAGTTAATGTCTAAGACCATTTTGATCGTTGAAGATAATGAATTAAATATGAAATTGTTTCACGATTTGCTTGACGCGAATGGCTATAACACTGTGCAGACAAGAAATGGGTTGGATGCCATAGATTTAGCCAGAACTCATATGCCTGATTTGATATTGATGGATATTCAATTGCCAGAAGTATCAGGGTTAGAAGTAACAAAAATGCTAAAGGATGATGACCAATTGCGTGATATTCCGGTTGTGGCGGTTACCGCGTTTGCCATGAAGGGGGATGAGGAGCGCATAAGGGAAGGTGGCTGTGAAGGGTATATTTCCAAGCCTATCTCGGTCACTCATTTTTTAGAAACAATCAGTCACTTAATTGATGATTGATGAGTTAAGTTTTTAGTATGGCAGGTATAAGGATAGTAAAATGACCGCAAGAGTATTAGTGGTTGACGATATAAAAGCAAATGTCAAATTGCTTGAAGCGCGTTTGAGTGCCGAATATTTTGAAATTTTCACTGCCTTTTCTGGGCGTGAAGCATTGGATATCTGTGAACGTGAGCGTATTGATATTATTTTGCTTGATGTAATGATGCCTGGCATGGATGGTTTTGAGGTTTGTGAACATTTAAAAGCCGATGTGAGCACCCAACATATCCCCATAATCATGGTAACAGCTTTGGATAGTCCGGCAGATCGGATTAAAGGCTTGAAAGTTGGTGCCGATGATTTCTTGACAAAACCGGTGGATGATGTGGCTTTGGTGACAAGGGTAAAAAACCTTGCGCGCCTAAAAATGCTAACCGATGAAATGAGTATGCGGGCTGAAACAGGCAGCCAAATGGGGATGAGTGAGCAAAACATCCCTATTTTTCAGGAGCAAAATTGGCAAGGAAATATCCTCATTGTTGAGGACCAACCGCGTTCTGCAGAGCGTTTGGTGCAGACTTTGTCTGAACAACATATTGTTCATATTGAGCCAAACCCGCAAGAAGCTTTGTTTAATTTGGCTGAACAAAAATTTGATCTGGTCATTGTCAGCCTTGATCTTGATGGTGTGGACGGCTTGCGTTTATGTTCTCAGGTTCGCTCGCTTGAACGCACCAGAAATTTACCACTTTTAATTGTTGTTAACCCTGATGATAAAGCGCGGCTTATGCGCGGGCTTGATATGGGGGTTAATGATTATATGGTTCGCCCGATTTGTTCCAATGAAATGATGGCGCGTGTGAACACACAAGTTCGGCGGAAAAAATATGCTGATTATTTGCGCAACAGTTTGGAGACAAAGGTTGAACTTGCGGTAACAGATCCTTTAACCGGCTTGCACAATCGGCGGTATCTTGAAAGCCATTTAAAAACCCTGTTTGATGACGCTCGAAGCTCAGGTAAGTCCTTGTCATTATTAATGACCGACATTGATTATTTTAAATCGGTTAATGATAATTATGGGCATGATGTTGGTGATGAAGTGCTGAAAGAATTTGCTCGGCGGATCCGCACAAATGTGCGCGGTGCTGATTTGGCTTGCCGTGTGGGCGGTGAAGAATTTGTGATTGTGATGCCCGATACCAGCCTGACGGAATGCTACAAAGTTGCTGAACGGATCAGAAAATCTATTGAAAGCGAAGTTTTTGGCATATCTCAACTTGATAAACCGTTAGAAATAACGACGAGTATTGGTATTTCTGCCTTTGATAATGAGATGAATACCTTAGAGGAAATGTTAAAAAGAGCTGATAAAGCTTTATACTGCGCAAAAAGAGATGGTCGCAACCGAGTTGCGGCTGATGCAGCTTAATCACACCTTTTGATCGTTCATATCTTGAAAAATAGCAATAAAATCAATGTAAGATGCTGACTCTTCTATAAAATTCTTGATACTGATTTGTTGTAAAATGCAATACGTTAATCATAATTACTAACAAGTAATTATGACGAGTTTACCATTTTTCTTTACAATGATATTGAAATGTCGCTATGAAATGAATTGTAATGATTGATTTAGAGCGCATTTGCGTTACTTTATCAGCCATGCAATCCTGATTTTTGTCGCATTTGTCGCGAAAATCATAAAGGTGGATTTTTAATTTAAAAATAAAAAACGCGCTAGACCAGCGTATTTTAGAGTTTGAAGGCGGGTTGAAGGCTTTAGAGATTTATATCTTGTTGCGGTAAATATCTTACGGAATAAAATATTATCTCATAATTCAAAAAAAAATTTCAACTTGTCTTAGGAAATCCCAGCGGGATGTACAGGTACCGCCGCATCTCCTGGTTCCGTTGGGTGCGGTCGGCTGGTAATCGGTTTGAGTGGCCTCCTCGTTACTCCGGTTCCGGTCGACCTCCAAGTCAAATGACCTTAGGCCCTCTTTGGTCCATTTGACAAAGGTTGGCCTCGCAACTTCGGTTTCACCCCGCTACCGTACTGTTGCGGGGCCAGCTGCTTTTTTACTCAAATTTTTTACTATGGCTTAAAAGTGAAAATGCCCTCGCTTGGTTTTTGCGAGAGCAATTATATTATCTATTTAATTTTTGCTTCTTTAAATTCCACGTGTTTGCGGGCAACAGGGTCGTACTTTTTCATGACGAGTTTTTCTGTCATTGTACGCGCATTCTTTTTCGTCACATAATAAAAGCCAGTGCCTTCAGTGCTTAGCAGTTTGATTTTTTGTGTGGTTGGCTTAGCCATGTCCGTTGCCTTTAAATTCAAATCGTAGAGAGATTAAACAAAAATAGCCCATACTAATATGTGAGCCTTTAGAAGTTGCTGAGGAACATGCCGTGAGTTGATCCATCTGTCAAGAGTTAGATGCAATTTCTAACCAGTCTCTGCAAAAACTTTTGTCTACCATGTGATAAAAGATCACACCTTGGGGCTGGGTGGGCAGGTGGTGGTGTTTCATATAGTCATTCAGGTCTTCTAGAATAACCCTGGTCATAACATGTAAGTTTAATGTTTGGGCTTCTTGAAAGCTCACCCACTGTAAGTCAACCAACTCATCTCCTGCAATGGCTTTATCATTGAAATGGCTGGGAAGTTCATAAATGAAAAAACGCGTATCAAATCGTTTTTTGTTTGATGGTGGGGTGATTGCCCTTGCTAAAAAAACACAGCTTTCTATCAGCTTCTTCCAACTTAAGTCTGGATTTTTTGCCTCTGGATGGAAGCCGAAGTTTGCAAATAAATCCAATCCGGTTTCTTCAAACGTTTCACGCAAAGCACACCATAATAAGGCGGCTTGAAAAGCTGTTTTATTTACCCGATCAGAAAACTGGAACCGTTGTTGGAGAAAGGGGGAGGGGCAAGCGGTGGTTTTGTCTTGATCACTTTTTTCAACGGCCCCACCAGGGAAGACATAAACGTCGGGCATAAACGAATTGTTTTTGTGCCGCTTGCCCATCAAGACTTTATAGGGAGACGATTGTTTGTCTACCAACAAAAGGCTGGCGGCATCTTTTGGGGTTACCCCAGAGGAGGCGGTGTTGCGCTTAACGCTGTTTAAATGAGAAAGCCGATCAAACATAAGCTCGCGGGCTGTTGTGTCTCAAATGAAAAAAATTATGAGGCAGAGTGCCCGCCAAATTCTTTTGTCTCATCGTGGTTAGGGTCAAAGCCGTGCATTAAGATGGCCCACTGCAAACCAATAAGCGCGCCTTTCACGCGGGGCAATAGCCAATAACATAAGAGAGTGATTGCAGGTAGCCAAAGGGCTGTGTGTAGCCATAAAGACGGGCGGTAGGCAATTTCAATGGCCATCATAATTGGTACGATGATATGCCCGACAATAAAAATCGTAAAGTAGGGCGGCGCGTCATCGGCACGGTGGTGATGCAATGCCTCCTTGCAGTGTGGGCAGTTGTCATTCACTTTTAAATATTTGCCAAAAATATTGCCTTTGCCACAAGAGGGGCATTTTTCACAAAATCCTCGCCACAAAGAGCTCCAAACATCTCGTTTTTGTAAGATAGCCATAAATTTATGAGCCCTTTTCTGGTTTGTTGAGCTTTGTGTTTTTCAATCTAATTCAAGCAAACTACGCTGCAAAGTATTATATTGCAATTAATAGATGAATTGGCCTTTAGTTACATTAAGCTGGATTATCCCCACAGCTCTCTGTCGGGCGGGGTTAAAATGCCGTTATGGGCTGTAAGACCATGTTCGCGGTCTTTCAACAAAAGTAAAGGGCCATCAAGATCAACCCAATCAGCTTCTTTGGCGAGCACAAAAGCCGGTGCCATAGCCAGAGAGGTGCCCACCATGCATCCAACCATCGTTTTTAAGTTGGCGCTTTTGGCCGCAATCAACACACTAAGAGCATGAGTTAGGCCGCCTGTTTTATCTGTTTTGATATTGATGGCTTGGTATTTACTGCCAATGGTTTCCAGGTCTTCAATGGTGTGAAAACTTTCATCGGCACAAATCGGGATCAATGGGTCAAGGTCGCGCAAAATATCATCTTGGTCGACGGGTAAGGGTTGCTCGATCAGTTCAATTTTACAATCGAACGCGGTATCCAGTAAGGGGAAAAGCGTGCCTTGTGTCCAGGCCTCATTGGCATCCACCACCAAACGGTGCATGGGAAGGGCTTTGCGAATGGCCAGCATGGCTTGGCGGTCTTGTTCAAGCCCGCCGCCCAGTTTTAATTTTAATAAGGGGTAATATTGCGACTTTAGCGCGGCCTGGGCCATTTTCTCTGGCGTGTCTAGGGAAATGGTATAGCAGGACAATATCGGCTTTAGGGGGCCATTGTTAAGGAGAATGGAAGGGGGTTGATTGTGTGTTTTGGCCTCTAGATCCCAAAGGGCGGCATCAATGGCATTGCGGGCAGCTCCAGCTGGCATGGCATTGATTAACTCAAGGCGGCTCATCCCTTGCTCTAGGCTTGGGGCCATATCTTTAATTTGATTGATGACTGATTTGGGTGTTTCCCCATACCGGGCATAGGGCACTGCTTCCCCTTTGCCTGTGATGTGATCTCTGGTCAGCTCCAGGTATATCACTTCTGCATGACGTTTGCTGCCACGTGAAATGCGAAAATGCCCATCAATTGGCCATTTTTGGCGGGTAACGCTACATTTGAAGCTGGACATAATATTTAAAGCCGGTTTGTCGTAACATTTATTTGTTAAACTATTTTATCAAGTGAGTATTGAGATATACTAACAAGTTCATTTTTAACTATGAAGGTTTTTTCCCCGCCTATAAATGTAAGAAATTTTTAAAATGGGCATAGGCTTACAAATAGACATGAAATGCTATAATAAAAAGCATCGTTTACATATAAATTGCTTAAAGGTGGATTGATGGCCGTTGCTGATCAGGCTTCATTACAAATGCTGAAAGCAAGCGGGGCTGATGTTGTTAAGCCCGGCCTAAAATGGGTTGCCCAGAAACACGGGATTGACTTGTCTATTTGGGGCGCTTGGCAAGTGCGCCATGTGAAGACCCTGGCCAGACAAATCAGAAAATTGAAAATATCTAAAAAGACTTGCCCGCAATCTGTTGTGAGTATTGATATGGGCGGTCTTACTGCGCTCGATACAGCCGGGGCGATGCTCATCTTGGATATGAAAGATCTGTTTTCGCAACGGGGGCTGTCTGTAAATATCACCAATGCCCGCCAAGCGGATCAAATTTTGTTTGATCTCATCTCTCGCCATCCGCGGGAGAAAATTGCCCCGCAAAGAAAAAACAGCATGGTGCTGAATTTGGTGCGCGATTTAGGGGCTCTTATTGTCAGCATTTGGCAGGATATTATTGAGCTCACAGCCATGATCGGGCAGGTGACGATTTCATTGTTTGGGTTGCTCTTGCGCCCATGGCGCATCCGGTTCACATCGCTGATGCATCATTTGGAACATGCCGGGTTAAAAGCGGTTACGATTATTTCGCTGATTTGCTTTTTAATTGGCGCTGTCATCATGCAGCAAAGCATTGAACAATTACGGGCCTATTCGGCAGAACATTTCTCTATTGATATGCTGGGCATTCTAGCCTTGCGGGAAGTTGGGGTTTTGCTGACCTCAATAATGATTGCTGGGCGCTCTGGGGCTGCCTTTACCGCTGAAATTGGTTCCATGAAAATGCGCGAGGAGGTTGACGCTATGCGCGCGCTGGGCATTGACCCGGTCGCAACTTTGATTGTGCCGCGGGTCTTGGCTTTGGTGATTGCTTTGCCGTTGCTGACCTTTATTGGCGATATGATGTGTTTGGCTGGCGGGGCGATGATTGCTTACCAAATGATGGATATTGATTTTCAATCTTTTCTTGAGCAATTAAACAGCGGTGTTGATATCCGCCATTTTTATGTAGGTCTGATTAAGACCCCGTTTGTTGCCGTGATTATTGGGATTGTTGGCACGCTTGAAGGCATGCGGGTGCGCGGGAGTGCTGAATCGCTTGGGTCTCATGTGCGTGCCTCGGTGGTCAAATCGATCTTTTTGGTGATCATATTGGATGCTATGTTTGCCATGGCCCTAACCGCGATGGGAATTTAGATGGTTGCAGTTGAAAAACCTCACCTTGAGACTTTGATTGAGGTGCGCCATTTGCGCAAGCAATTTGGTTCCCAGGTCATCTTTGATGATTTGAACCTGGATGTGTTTGCAGGGGAAGTGCTGGGCATTGTTGGCCAATCTGGTGGCGGTAAGTCTGTGTTGTTGCGCTGTTTAAATGGGCTGGAACCTATTGCTGGCGGCGTGATTAAGTTTTTTGGACAAGATGTTGCCCATATGAGCCGGCGCGAGCATCGCCATTTGGAGGCGCGCTCTGGAATTCTTTTTCAAGACGGTGCGTTGTTTTCAGCTTTGACTGTGTTACAAAATATTCAGGTACCGATGCGTGAGCATATTTCTTTGCCAACCAATATTATGGATGAGTTGGCTTATTTAAAACTCGCCCTTGTTGGGCTGCCAGTCGATGCGGCACATAAATACCCTTCAGAGCTATCTGGCGGGATGCGCAAACGGGCAGGCTTGGCGCGTGCTTTGGCGCTGGACCCTAAAATTGTGTTTTTGGATGAGCCAACAGCTGGGCTTGACCCCATTGGGGCGCATGACTTTGATATGTTGATCCGGGATTTGCAAGCCACTTTGGGCTTGACCGTTTTTATGGTAACACATGATTTGGATAGTATTTTTGCAGTCTGTGACCGGGTGGCTGTGTTGGCAGATCAGCATATTGTGCGCACTGGTGCACCAGCTCACTTGCAAAAAGACCCAGGCCATCCCTGGATTAAGTCTTATTTTTGTGGCGAGCGTGCGCGGGCAGCACAAAAGGGGTAAGGGGCGTTAAACAACCCCCTGGGTTTAAGGGGTTGATTTGAACAATTTATTTGTTAAAGGATACTCGCAATGGAAACCAGAGCAAATCACCTTTTGATTGGTAGTTTTGTTATTGCCCTGATTGTGGCGGCCATCAATTTTGCCTTTTGGATGCAAAAGGGTGGGGTGGAAAATCAAACCCAAGATTACAAAATCTTTTTTAATGGTGCTGTCACTGGTCTTAGCCGGGCTAGCCAAGTGCTGTTTAACGGCATTCGTATTGGCAGGGTGCATTCCATAGAGATTGATGAGCAGGACACGCGCCGGGTTAAAGTGGTGGTGCGCCTTAACCAAAAGGCACCCATTCGCAAAAACTCTCAAGCTCAGCTTGTTTCGCAAGCGTTGACCGGTGTGGCTGTGGTGCAAATTACGCCTGGCACGGCTGATGAGCCTTTGCTTGCCAGTGTTGCGAAAGGTGAAGATATGCCTGAGATTGACTCTGTGCCAATTGTCAGCTCGTCGATTACTGATGCGGTGCCTGAGATGATGGGCAATGCCAACCTATTGTTAAAACGGCTCAATACAATGGTGGCTGATAATGAGGGCTCCATTCGAAATACCATTAAAAATGCGGAGCTTTTTTCTGAAACTTTGGCCACAAAAAGAGAGGATGTCGCAGCTATTATTGCTGATGTAAAGGCGCTTTCCAGTCGCTTAAAAGCAACATCGGAAAAAATTGATAATGCGGTTGATCAGGTGTCGGGATTTTTCGGTGCGGATGGTAATTCCGTGTTGGAAGATGCGAAAGCGGCCGCCAAATCCCTTAAGGCGATGGCAGATAATTTGGAAAAATCACTGGGAAATGGGCCTCAAGAGGTGATTTCAATGGCAAAAAGCACTTTAAGAGAGTTTGAATTGTTTGCAAAAGATGGGCGCCGGGCTGCGCAAAGCCTTGATAGGGTGCTGGAAAAAATGGACCAAAACCCGCAAAGTTTCATCTTTGGGGGGTCTCAAGTGCCTGAATACAATCCCTAGTAATTAATAACTAATTAAAGTATGTTTGTGCAAAATCTTAAAGCTTCGTGAGCTTTAGGAGGGTGGGCCAAAATTCAGTAAAATATGGCCTATTTTAAAGTATTGCCTTTTTAGGTGTGTTCTAGTCGAGTTGAGTTTTATCCTAAGTGTTCACTCAATCAGATCTAAAGCGTCACGTTAAAAGGGGCCGGAGTATTTGATGGTGTTAGAGGGATTATCTGTAAACTTAAAACGTTTGCAGCTCAACTTTTTCAAAGCACTTATGGTGTGTGCTGTGTTCGGCACGCTAAGCTTAGGGCTTGGCGGCTGCTCAGTTACTGGTGCGCTAAAGGGGGCCTTTAGCAATACCACCCCTGCCAATACTTATGATCTTGTTGTTGACCGGAGTGCTATTAAGCGCTCTTCTCGCCTTGGCACGCAATTGGTTGTGGCCACGCCTGTGGCTGTGAAAGTTTTGGCCGGTGAAAATATTTTGGTCAAACCCAGCCCCAATCAAGTGAATTATTATGGTGGTGCTGTGTGGGGCGACAGGTTGCCCAAATTACTACAAGCGCGCATTGTTGATGCTGTGCGTGAGACAGGACGCTTTAGGGCTGTGAGTGATGGTAGTGATCGCATCAAGGGAGATGTGACGCTGTCCACCACGATTGAGGCGTTTCAAATTGAGGTTCAAGGTGAACGGGCAGCGGCCCATATTATTTGTCATGCAAAATTAATCCATGTTGAATCAGGTAAGGTTTATGCTAGCCGCCGCTTTACAGAGCAAATGCCTGCAGGCAACCGTGAAGTTGAGGCGGGGGTTGAAGCCCTTAACAGGGCAATGAATGCTATGCTTGTTGATATGACGAGATGGATCGTGCGGCGTGGGCGGTTGCGTCTGGGCGGTTGATTTTCCATTATAAGCTATTTCCTGGATATTAGATGTTGTTAAGACAGGCACAGCTCCATGAAGCTGAAGACCTTTCAAATCTTTGTTTTCAATCTAAAGCGTATTGGGGGTATGGCGATGCGTTTATGGAAAGTTGCCGCCAAGAGTTGAGGGTTACTGAGGCTCAAATTTCATCAGACACTGTCATTGTTGCGCAAAGCCAGCAAGAGCTGGGGGGTGTTGCCCACCTTATCGTCACCGGGCAAACAGCAATGTTAGATAAACTGTTTATAGGTCCTGATTTTATCGGCCAAGGGGTGGGGGCTTTGTTGTTTGAAAAAATCGTAGATGAGTTGAAAACTTTAAAAGAAAAAACACCGCCTTCTTTTCAGATTATATCAGACCCTTATGCAAAAGGTTTTTATGAAAAAATGGGGGCACACCTTATTGGCACAGTTCCTTCCGATACCTGGCCAGACCGTGACTTGCCCTTGTTTGAATTTAAGATGTGCCCCTGATCTGTAATGTAAAAAATTTATTTGATGTCTTTGGGCACAAGATCAACCACAATTATACGAGCAACTTTATCGCTCTTGTTTTCCCACCAGTGGACGACACCATCCCACTCAAAAGCCGTGTCTCCAGCTTTTTTTACAACCGGCTTTTTGCCTTTACGATGTTCTATCAGTTCTCCGCTGACCATGTAAGCAACACCAGGGCGTTTATTGTGTTGATGTACAGCTACCTTACCGCCTGGCTCAATATCAATTTCACGTGCTCGCAACATGCGGTTTTCCAAATCATCAAATTGGCCCGCCAGGGCAACTGTGCCCATCAGGCGAACGTTTTTAATGCCTGTGGTTTTTTGAGGCCCTTCAAAGTTCATTTTTTTGGCATGCTTTTTTTCTTTTTCAGGCACTGCTTGTGATAGCTTTATGCCCTCTTTACTTTTTAATTCATGGGCTATGAGGGGCGTGCTGTGGGTTATGGCAAGGGCCAATGGGAGGGCCAGTAATTTTGAGCGTTTCATGACAAAAGTCTCCTTGTTAAAACTTTAATTGTTTCGGATCGCTTGTTGTTTTTTGATTCTGGATAATCTTGGGCTTGTCATTTTAGTTGTTTAAGCCGCTTTTTGTAATGAGAAAAATACATAAGCTTTTGCGGATTTGTAATATGCTTTTCTTTAGGGTGTATTCTGGCTGTTGAGAGACCACTTAACCAGACTATGAAGGAAATGTAGATATATGGGGCCGATGCAAGCCCTGACCATGATCCATGGATGGACCAGGCCAGGGCGTGATTTTTAGAATAGCTTGTGACCAGGGGTGGCTTTGGTTTTGTCAAAAAAAGAATTATTTTTTATCAAGTGCCAGTAGGTCAAAGACAACGACCCTGGCGGTTGCTTTTCCGTGGTTTTTCCACCAATGGAGTGTTCCTTTTTCTTCAAAAGCGGCGTCACCAGCTTTTCTAACAACGGGGCCGCCAGCGCCTTTTTTGTATTCGGTCAATTCGCCGCTGATGATATACGCAACGCCAGGTCCTGGATTTTCAGCATGTAAGTGGAGGGCAACAACGCCTCCTGGTTCAATTTCAACTGTGCGCAGTCTTATTGTTCGATTATTTATATCTTTAAATTCCCCTTTTAATGGGAGATACCCCTTAGTGAGAACTTGTTTGATGCCCTTGCTTTCTTTTGGGCCGGTAAAGGCTTCGTCTTGCGTTTTTTTGTTTTTTGTTTTAGGTGCGTTTTCCGCTTCAGCCATGGTGATAAAATGATCATGTGCCGTTTTGTTATCTTCTTTTATAATATGGGCTTTTACAGGGGCCGCGCTTATTATCAGAGCTGCGAGCGCAAGTGAACCGAATAGAGGTGTTTTCATCAAATTTTCCGTTCATTTTTGGGGCTGTTCTTTTGGTTAACTATATAAGTCGTGTTTAGTCAGTCAACTTTTTATTCCCGGGTGGGGTTTTGCCTTACAATGAAGTCTTGATTCTTCTTGGGCGACTTTGTATAAGCTGGCTGAGTTTTAGCGGCTTTTTGGGATGCTATTGACTAATTCTTTTTTCTTTTCCTAAGGCTTTGGCCTTTGAAATCTTTTCGTTCTAAATCTTTTTATTTTTAAGGGGTCATTATGGCTGTCGAGAGAACACTTTCTATTATTAAACCGGATGCAACGGCACGAAATATCACAGGCAAAATTATTGCTAAATTAGAGGATGCTGGTCTGGCTGTTGTGGCCCAAAAGCGTGTGCGCTGGAGCCAAGCTCAAGCAGAGAAATTTTATGAAGTCCACAAAGAGCGCCCCTTTTATGGTGAGCTTGTTGGTTTCATGACATCTGGGCCAATTGTGGTTCAAGTTTTGGAAGGCGAAGGTGCCATTGCCAAGAACCGTGAAGTTATGGGTGCTACCAATCCTGAAGAGGCAGCAGACGGCACCATTCGTAAAGAGTTTGCAGAAAATATTGAACGTAACTCTGTGCATGGGTCTGACAGTGCAGAAAACGCTGCGATTGAGATTGCTTTGAATTTTGCTGACGATGAAATTGTCGGTTAATTTTGAAAACTTTTGTTAAAATGCAAAAAAAGAGGGAGCCCATGTTGCTCCCTCTTTTTTTTATCAATCATAGTTGAAAAGCTTTAGCGCGCTTTTTTAGCGGCCACATTGCGTGTGGTTTGCAGTGCGCTCAGCCCTTCTTTTTCCCATGTTTGTAAGGTCACAGGGTGAAGGCCTAATTTTTCGTAATCAATGGCATAGCTGCCTTGCCCCATATGGACAACATAAGCTTTAAAAACTTTGCTTTTGGCCAGCTCATCTGCCATGAGCCCAACGTAAACTGTTGGGTCGTTTTTATATTGAAACCGATAAAGCGTGAGCCCGCTGCTTAAAGCTATAAGCTTTTCAACGTTACGCTTTATGCGCTGTTCTGAACGCGCCACGTTCTCAACCAGTGAGCTGTCTAGGCGCTGTTGCATTTTAGATTTAGCCTGGCTAACGCTATCATAAAACCCAAGTGGCATTAGCATTACAGCAACCAAGATCAACATTGTTGCTGTTTTTAACAGTGCATTCATTTTGAAGTTTCCCCGCAGTCATATTGCGCCTGCATAATGGGGCGAATTTGGCGTTACAAACAAGGCAACTTTATGGGGAAAATGGGGAAAAAAGAATTGTCATCGCCCGTGTTGATTCTTGGCAACATTTTTTGTCTCACGGGCTATTCCGTGGCCGCTAGGCGGCACGGGCCCTGCGACGGCGCGCGCAATATTTTTTACGCCCTTATGGGGCGTAAAATGCGCGGGCTGCGCCATGTCGTTCAGCCTTTTAGGGCTGAGCTCCTTCTTTCGTGAAGCTCGTTCTATGTGGCGCTTTAGATTGCCCATCAGCAAGCGCAAGCGCACTAGGCAGTGCGGGCTGCGCCATGTCGCTTCGCTCCCTATTGGCTAAGCTTCGTTCTTGGTAATTTTTAGATGGTATCTTTGAAGCTTATAAACGCTTAGCCAGTACTGGCTAAGCGTTTAAAGTTACTAAGCTTGTTTGCGCTCTGTGATGCGGAATGGTAGGCCGCCTTTTGGCGTTAGCGTCACTGTGGCGTTTAATTGGATTGGGTCTCCAATATATTCTGGCTCAAACCGTTTTAACAAGGTTGGCAGGGCCAGGCAGATTTCAACAAATGAGAATTGCCCGCCGATGCAAGAGCGTTTGCCAGCGCCAAATGGCAAATAGCTATATTTGGCACGGCGTTTCATGCGGTCTGGAGAGAACCGGCCTGGGTCAAATTTTTCAGGGTCGGTCCAGTATTTTGAGCTGTGATGAGCGGCATAGGTGCACATGACCATTTTGTCCCCGGCTTTAATCTCGTGGCCTTCGATGACATCATCTTTTTCTGCCACGCGAATAAGCGCCCAAATTGGGGGGAACATGCGTAATGTTTCTTGTGCCACGTTCTTGGTGTAAGTCAGTTTTTGAACATCTTCATAAGTTGGCTCGCGATCTCCATAAACCTCTTCCGCCTCTTTTAAGATATTCTCACGTACCTCTTTATTTTGTGAGGCGATGTAAAACGCCCACGCCATGGTCAAGGCTGTGGTTTCTGTGCCAGCCCATAAATATTGCTTGAGTTCATCGATCACTTGCTGACGGTCAAATTCTGGAAATGTTTCATCAGCCTCAGCTTCTAAGATCAGGCTCATAAGCGTTTGTTCGCGCATGGTTAAATTGTCTTCACCCAAAACCATTGGGGGAACTGATAACCAGGTTTCAACTGCTTTGGCTGGATCAACTTCAGACACATCTTTTAGCTCGCCAGATTGGCGGCCCAAGCGAATGGATTTGTGGCTGGAGACATCGGTGTATGTCTTAACTGCTTTGAAGACAAAGTGTGGGTTAAATGGCATTTTACGATCAAATAGAGCCCGGCAGACCATGTCAGCGGCTAGTGTCCAGGTTTCTTCCACCATCTCAATGGTTTCCCCTGATTTTGCCAGTTCTGAGAAACGATCGCATTTGGTTTTGATCGCTTCTTGCAAGAAGGGAAAATACTCTTCAAATTGTTTAGGGTGGAACGCTGGTTGTTGAGGTGTGCGAATGTTTTGCCATAAAGCGCCATCAACAGTGATCATGGCTTTGCCAAAAATGGGGCGGATGCCATCAAAATATTTGGTGTAATTGTCTCCATTGGTTACCAGCACGCGGCGAAAATGTTCCACATCGCTCATAAACCAAAGCTTTTGACCCTTTAAATTAATCGGGATAACGCCGCCATATTTCTCGCACATCTGCATAACCACTTGCATGGGGTTTTTCCCCTTTAAAAGCGGCGTCAATTTGAACCAGATGCTTTGTTCTTCACCCAATTCATGTGACTTGTTTTGTTGCGCTTCGGCTTCGGCTACGGCCATAATATCCTCTTTACACTTTCATCTTTCAAAATGAACTTTAACTTGAAGGTGTGTTATTGATCCCAAATTCAGGCTTTTGCGCTTTTACCCCTGAATGCTCGTAAATCACTTTGGTGATTGAGCGCTCATAGGGGATTGGCGGCGATGTTCATTTGAAAATCTTAGTTGGAATAAAGGTTTATAGTAATCCTTATTCGTAATTCCGTTTAAACTTACCCACTTCCAGTCTTTTTTAAGCAAGTTATTGTTTTGCTTAAGCTCACTCACGTTCGAGTTAGCACTTCTTGAAGCGTTCTGTCTAGGGGCAAGAGGATCACATAGTTACCAAGATTGTTTTGATTTAGCGCAAAAACACCCTCAATTAATAATGTTAAACCCAAAGTTTATGTCATAAATGGGGAGAATAGAGCTGCTTGTTCCTCATATTCCTGGCTAAATTGTACATGTTCGCCTGAAACACGAATGGCACCTGAGGCCAATAATTTCAGGGCTTTAGGGTATAATTTGTGTTCAGCCTTTAATATTCTTTGTTTTAGAGTTTGAGGTGTGTCGTTTGGTAGCACAGGAACGGCTGCTTGGGCGATAATAGGGCCTGAATCCATCTCATGACGCACAAAATGGACTGTGCAGCCGGAAATTTTCACATCACTGGCAATGGCCCGTTCATGGGTGTTTAGCCCTTTAAAAGCGGGTAATAAAGATGGGTGGATGTTCAAGTTGCGATTGTGCCAGTCTTTTACAAATTTTTCGGTCAACAAGCGCATAAAGCCAGCATTACAGATCAGTTCTGCGTTTACGTTGTTTAACGCCCCATTTAAAGCGTCATCAAAGGCTTCGCGGCTCTCAAATTCCTTGTGATCAATCACCTCAACGGGGATGTTTTTAGATCGCGCAATCTCTATCCCCCCCGCTTTTGGGTTGCTTGAAACAACAAGTTCGATCTTTGCTGGGTACTCAGGGTCAGAGGCTGCATTAATTAAGGCTTCCATATTGGTGCCGCGACCAGAGATCAAAATGGCGGTGGGCGTTTTGTTCGCTGTCATTAAAATTGAACCTGGTTTTCAGTGATGAAAGGGGTCGAACTGCTTACAATCTCACCAATCAGGTTGGCCTTTTCACCTTTCTCATTGAGTTGGGTGATGAGGTCGGCAGCCGCTTCTTGTTTGCAAACTGCAACCATGCCAACCCCGCAGTTAAAGGTGCGCAGCATTTCAGTTTCATTGACATTGCCATTTTGTTGTAACCAGGCAAAAACAGGAGGGGGTGTTAAGTTTGCTAAGTCAATTTTAGCGCCTAGCCCAGAGGGGAGCACCCTTGGGATGTTTTCTATCAATCCCCCGCCAGTGATGTGAGCAAGTGCCTTGATATCACTGGTTTGTTTGAAAACTTCTAGCAAAGGTTTGACGTAAATCCGGGTTGGGGTGAGCAGGGCTTGGCCGAGCGATTGGTCTGATTGGAAGGGAGCCGGATCAGTTAGCTTGAGGCCTGAATGGTCTATAATTTTGCGCACCAAAGAAAAACCGTTGGAATGCACCCCGTCAGAGGCCAACCCGATAATTTTATCGCCGTCCTCAATATTTGTTTTTGGCAGTAATTGATCGCGCTCAACCGCGCCCACGCAAAAACCGGCCAGGTCATAATCACCGTCCGCATACATGCCAGGCATTTCAGCTGTCTCGCCGCCGATCAATGCACAACCAGCTGTCGTACATCCGCTTGAGATGCCTTTGATCACATTTTGGGCCACACCGGATTTTAAAGTGCCGCAGGCAAAATAATCGAGGAAAAAAAGAGGCTCTGCCCCTTGCACAATAAGATCATTGACGCACATTGCGGTCAGATCTATGCCAACGGTGTCATGAATCCCGGTGTCTATGGCCAATTTTAGCTTGGTGCCCACACCGTCATTTGCCGCCACCAATAGAGGATCATTAAACCCTGTTGCCTTTAAATCAAACAGGCCGCCAAAGCCGCCAATATTACCAACTGTCCCGGACCGCTGGGTGGCTTTTATGAGCGGTTTGATCGCTTCAACCAATTGGTTGCCTTTTTCAATATCAACCCCGGCATCGGCATAGGTTAGGGATTTGCCATCTTTGGTATCATGAGAGCCCGGCATAAGCGGTTTAGCTTTCTGTTAAATCTTGAGAATCTTTCGTTTGGTCTTACCTTTAATGAGGCAGTCAAATCAAGCCCTGTTGTGGATGGATAAGGGGAAAATCAAGTTGCTGGCTTGCTTTTATCCCTTTAGAGCGGCAAAAAAGAGCAACAGGCAAAAAAACGCCTTAAAAGAACGTATAAAGAGATATAAAGCGCAACCAAATTGAGCAGGAATCAGATGATCGCGATGCCGTTTTCTCATACTACTTTGAAGTTGAAAATTTTAGCCATTGGTTTGATCGCTTTTTTAGGCCTCTTGGGAAGCGCTGGGGCGCAAAATAAGCCTCGTTCTGAAAACCCGGTTTACACCGTTTCTAATTTTGAGGTGTGGGCTGAAGCCAAAGATGCGGTTGCTGCCAAACGGGCAGCCCATGAAGATGGTAAGGTTATCGCTTTTTCTCAACTGTTAAAACGTATCACGCCGTTTGAAGCGCACAAGCGGTTGCCAACCCTACAAAGCGCTCAGATTTCTAAGATGATCACCTCTCTTTCTGTGAAAGATGAGCGCAATTCTACCACTGAATATTTGGCCAATATGGATTTTAAATTCTCTCCTGATCAGGTCAAGCAAGTGCTTAGCGCCAACCGTATCCCTTATTGGGATCGCCAGGGGGACCCGGTTGTGATTGTGCCGATTGTGGATAAGAGCTTGCTTACGCCGCCGCCAGGCCAGCAAAAATCAATTATGAGCCAAAAAGATTGGGTGACGAGTTGGCAGACGCTGGATTTGTCTCATGGGTTGGTGCCGTTAAAAATTGGTGAACGGCTGGCCATAATTGATGATAGCGTGCTGGTTGCGCTTATTCGTGATGAGCAGGCTGCGCGCGAAGGGTTGTTAAAGGCTTATAAGAGCCCGTCGGTCGTTGTTGCCTTATTGTCCTCTGCTCAGGCAAAGGGCAGGGTGCGTTTAACGATTGTTGGGCGTGATGGTCTTGGCGATGTGCTTTATAAGCGAGATCATATCGTGAGTAAGGGGGATTTTGTGCAAGCGGCAGATTTGGCCGCAGAAGTGGCCCAGGGGATGTTTGGTGCGCGGTTAAAGATTGTTAAAATGGCAAACATTGTGGTTGCTCATAAACCCAAAGAAGTTTTGCCCTGGCAAACAGACTTGCAACCGGCGGCCCCTGTTACTGGCTGGCAGGCTCAAGGCGAGCGTATTTTAATGCATGTGCGTTTTAGTGGTTTGCGCCATTGGCAGTCCATTCGCCAAAGGTTGCAAAATGTACAAGGGCTTGATGGATTAAATATTGAAAAATTATCTGCACGCGGGGCGGATATCAGTTGTGCTTTTCCGGGCGGTGCATCGGCTTTAACCCCGGCTCTGGCAAGCCAGGGCCTAAGATTAACACGTGATGGAACGGGCTGGGTTTTGCTTGATGGGTAATCTGTTTGGTTTTCCAACCCTTTTCCCATATATTTGTTTTTTAAATTAAAAAATTGGTTTTCAAGGCTTTCTTGGGTGTATAGTGCATCTAAAATGGCTCTGCGTGTATTGTTTGATTTGAGTTGGGGGAAAAATGACGGTTCGGGAAAAGTCGCTGGTTTTTTGGACATTGTTTATTGTGCTCAGTCTGATGGGTATGATTTGGCTGCGCGAAATTTTATTGCCCTTTGTGGCCGGCGCTGCGGTGGCTTATTTTCTTGACCCGGTGGCTGATCGATTAGAGCGGATCGGCTTTTCCAGGCTGTGGGCAACGATTGTCATTTTGATTTGTTTTTCTATTGTGACGTTTTTATTGCTTGTGACCATCTTTCCCTTTCTCATTCGAGAGTTGAAAGAGATTGTTACGGATTTGCCCGCTTACATGGAAAATGTGCGTGGGTTTATCGCTCATTATTACCAAGCCTGGTTTGGCAAAGAGCTTGCCGAGATTGAATTAGGGTTTGAAGACGCGTTGCGCAAATTTGCCGATAGTTCTTCTTTAAAACTGGGAGACTTTTTGCGCCAATTATGGGATGGCAGTTTGGCTGTTGTGAGCATGCTGTCTTTATTAGTGGTGACCCCGGTAGTGGCCTTTTATCTTTTGCTGGACTGGGACAATATGATTGAGCGGATCGATAGTTGGTTGCCACGTGATCATGCTGACACCATCCGTGGTTTGGCCGCTAAAATAGACCGTACGTTAAATGGGTTTGTGCGCGGGCAAGTTACGGTTTGTTTTATTCTGGGTGCGATCTATTCCATTGGCTTGATGGTGGTGGGGTTAAAATATGGCTTGCTTATTGGCATTACCGCTGGTGTTTTGAGCTTTATCCCTTATGTAGGTTCAGCAATAGGGTTGCTGCTCTCAGCAGGTATGGCGGTGAGCCAGTTTTGGCCAGAATGGGTGCCGATTTTGATGGTGTTAGGGGTGTTCCTTACAGGGCAGTTTATTGAAGGCAATTTTTTGCAGCCCAAAATTGTTGGTGAGCAAGTGAACTTGCACCCTGTTTGGTTGATTTTTGCTTTGTTTGTCTTTGGCTATTTAATGGGATTTGTTGGCATGCTCATCGCTGTGCCCTTGGCCGCAACCATTGGGGTGTTGGTGCGCTTTTTCCTTGAATGTTATATGAAAAGCGATTTTTACAAAGGCAAAGGGGCCTCCTCTTAACGGTTAAGGGGACACATTCAATTTAAGTTTAAGAGGCCCAAGTGTGTTAGCCTATTTTTATTGTCGGCACATTTCATATTTTTATTGTCGCGACCTTCCAAGTCGACATTTTTGCGACCTTTCACGTCGTTATTTTTGCGACCTTTCACGTCGACAAACCAAAGGAGACCGCCATGACAAGTGATGATGGTGATCCTTTTATGCGCCAATTAACCCTCGATTTTAAACCGCGCCCAGCTTTGGGCGCGCAGGATTTTTTTGTCTCTTCTAGCAACCAGGCAGCTTTAGAGTTAATCGAACGCTGGCCAAACTGGCCCAGTAGGGCTGTGTTTTTGCAAGGGCCTGAGGCCAGCGGCAAAAGCCATTTGGCTCATGTGTGGCAGGTTGCCTCCAGAGCGGCGATTTTGTCGGCTGATAGTTTAAGCCGTGCTCAGTTGGAGTTGTTACAAATAGGCCAACCTTTGGTTGTTGAGGATTTAGATAAAGGTATTATGGATGAACATGCCCTGTTTCATTTGATCAATTTATCCAAAGAGCAAGAGTTTCACTTGCTGTTTACTGGCGCCCAAGCGCCGGGGCAAATTGAGATGGCTTTGCCAGATTTGCGCTCTCGTATTCGCGCCTTGCCGGTGGTTTGCATTGAGCCGCCAGATGAGATGTTATTGCGCACAATGTTGATTAAGCAATTTGAAGACCGACAGCTTGAAGTGAGCCCGGATTTGATAGAGTATATATTGCCAAGGATGGAGCGTTCTTTTGCAGGCGCGATGCGCTTGGTTGAACGGTTGGATCAATTGGCTCTTTCCATGGGGCGTAAAATAACGCGTCAATTTGCCGGTCAGGTGTTGCGATCTTTTGAGGTAAAACAGGGCGGTGATGTGGATTAAAAGGGCCTCATTTTTCCGTGTATCATCAATTTAATAACAAGCGGTTTGCATTGGTTAGGTCGTTGTTGTTAATTGGTTTTTTATGAAAATGTACCATAATGAGGTTAGATGGTTCTCATTACATATTCATTTTGGCCTGTTTTATGTGCCTTAAATAATAAGCGATGGAAATTATGGAAAAAAAGCTTGAAATTGGATTGAACGATCCGGCTCGATTTTTTAATCGCGAATTATCATGGTTGAGGTTTAACGAACGGGTTTTGGAAGAAGCTGATAATGTTAAACACCCTTCACTTGAGCGTTTGCGGTTTTTGTCCATTTCCGCTTCCAATTTAGATGAATTTTATATGGTGCGTGTGGCTGGTGTGCGTGGGCAAATGTTGGCCGGTATTGATACGCCCAGCCAAGATGGATTAACGCCAAAAGAGCAACTTTTTGAAATTAATAAGGCGGTAAGTGCCTTGAGCCATAACCAGCAGACCAGCTGGACGAGAATTCTTGAGGTCTTAGAGCAAGATAATATAAGTGTGGTTGCGCCTGATAAATTGGTGCGCGATGATAAAAACTGGTTAGACACCTATTTTATGGAGCAGATCTTTCCGATCTTAACGCCCATTGCTGTTGACCCGGCGCATCCGTTTCCGTTTATTCCTAATCTTGGCCTTGCCATTGTTTTAAAGCTTGAGCAAAGCAATCATAATTCGATGCGTGCGCTGGTGCCCCTGCCATTGCAATTGCCGCGCTTTTTGCAGTTACCGCAAAAAGGGCGTTCTGAACAAATACGGTTTGTTCGGGTTGAGGAGGTGATCTCTCACTTTGCAGAGCGATTGTTTCCGGGCATGAAAGTGTTGGCCCAGGGGGCGTTTCGTGTGCTGCGCGACAGTGACATTGAGATTGAAGAAGAAGCTGAAGATCTGGTGCGCCTGTTTGAAACGGCTTTGAAACGGCGCCGGCGGGGGTCTGTGATCCGGTTGGAAATTGATGCCTCGATGCCTGATGAACTGCAAGAGATTGTCCGGCGCGAGCTTGAGGTGAATGATGATGAAGTGTTTGTCCAAAAAGGGCTGCTTGGTTTAAGTGATACCTTACAACTGATTGTTGATGAGCGGCGTGATTTGCTGTTTCCCTCATTTACCAAACGTTTTCCTGAGCGCATGATCCGCCAGCATAATGGAGATTGTTTTGCCGCCATTCGGGAAAAAGATTTTGTCGTGCACCACCCATATGAATCTTTTGACACCGTGTTGCAGTTTTTGCGCCAGGCCACCCAAGACAAAGATGTTGTCGCGCTTAAATGGACGCTCTATCGCACCAGCAAAAACTCACCGATCATTCAAGCTCTAAAGGAAGCGGCAGAGGCTGGCAAATCAGTGACCGCGGTGGTGGAGTTAAAGGCCCGATTTGATGAGGCGGCCAACATTCGCTGGGCGCGCGATTTGGAAAGCGCTGGCGTTCACGTGGTTTATGGTTTTTTTGAATTAAAAACCCATGCCAAATTGTGCCAGATCATTCGCCGGGAAAAAGGCAAGTTGCACACATATTGCCATTTGGGCACGGGCAATTATCATCCGCTGACAGCCAAGGTCTATACTGATTTATCTTATTTTACGGATGACCCTGCCATTGCCAGGGATGTGACACGTATTTTTAATTTCATCACTGGCTATGCTGAACCACAGGCCTTAGAGGTTATGGCCACTTCCCCATTTTGTCTGCGGGATCGAATTTTGGGCGACATCAATGAAGAGATAAGCCACGCCAAAGCTGGCCGGCCCGCTGCTATTTGGATGAAGATGAATTCTTTGGTGGATGACCGGATCATTGACAAACTATATGAGGCGAGCAATGCAGGTGTTGAGATTGACCTGGTTGTGCGCGGCATATGTTGTTTGCGCCCTGGTTTGCCTGATCTTTCTGAAAATATTAGGGTCAAGTCGATCATTGGGCGGTTTTTAGAGCATGCGCGCATTTACTGTTTTGGGGGAGGCGAAGGGCTGCCTTCTGTGCAAGCTAAAGTTTATATCAGTTCAGCTGATATGATGCAGCGGAACTTGGACCGGCGGGTTGAAACGATGATTCCTATTGCGCCGGGAACTGTGCATGAGCAGATTTTAAGTCAGATTATGGTTGCCAACATGAAAGATAATCAGCAAAGTTGGTGGGTGAAGTCTGATGGCTCTTGTGAGCGCATTGAACCGCAAAATGGGGAACATCCCTTTAATGCTCATGCTTATTTTATGACCAACCCGTCTTTATCTGGGCGCGGTAAGGCGTTAAAGGAACACACCCCGCCACGAATTACAAAACAAAAGAACGACGACACGAAGAATGGCGAAGCTAATAAAACTTAAGCGCGAAAAAACAAAAAGCGGCGGGCTGCTCCCAGATCAAAAACCAGTAGCTGTGATTGACATAGGGTCTAATTCTGTGCGCCTCGTGGTGTTTGAGGGTGCCAAATTAACGCCTATTCCGCTATTTAACGAAAAATGCTTGTGTGGGCTGGGCAAAGAGTTGGCCACCACTGGGCGTTTGGGGGATGATGCGGTAGAGCGCGCACTGATGGCCTTGCGCCGGTTTCGCTCTGTGGTTGATCAAATCGGGGCGTCTGACTTGTTTGTGATTGCAACAGCAGCTGCTCGTGAGGCAGAAAATGGCGCTGAATTTATTGAGCTGGCCTCTAAAATCTGCGGCAAACCTGTGGAAGTTATCTCTGGCGTGCGTGAGGCTGAATTGGCCGCGGCCGGTGTGATGGCTGGTGACAGGCAGGCTGATGGGTTTGCTGGTGATATGGGGGGGGGCAGTTTAGAGCTCATTGATATTAAGGGACAGGGGTTATCTAATGGCATAACCTTACCGCTTGGCGGTTTGCGCTTAATCGACCAGTCAGACAATAACTTGAAAAAAGCCAAAGACCTTGTTGACCGTGCGATTGATAAAATTGAGTGGTTGGACGATGGCGCTGATCGCCCATTTTATCTGGTTGGGGGAACGTGGCGGGCTTTTATCAAATTGTTTATGGAGGCTCAAGATTATCCTTTGCGCGTGTTACATGGGTTTCAAATGAAGCGCCAAGAAACTTTGGATTTTGCGGCTTACTTGATGAAACAGCCTGAGCCAAAAGACATTCCTGGGATGCAATTCATCTCCAAAAAACGGCGTCATGTGGTGCCTTTTGGGGCACTGGTTTTGTCGCGCTTGATTAAGCGTATTAACCCGAGTGAGATTGTCACCTCGCATTATGGGGTACGAGAAGGCATTGTTTATTCCATGCTGGATGCTCAGCAATTGGAAAAAGACCCGCTTTTGTCAGCCTGTGAGGATATGGCCTATTTACGCTCTCGCTCACCAGACCATGCGTTTGAACTTTGTGACTGGACCGATTTATTGTTTCAAAACGGGCCTTTAAAAGAAACAGATGAAGAGCGCCGGCTCAGACATGCTGCCTGCCTCATTTCTGATATAGGGTGGCGCACGCACCCTTCATTTCGTGCTGAGCGTACCATGGCATCGATTGCTTATAGCGTTTATTCGGGTATTGATCATGCTGGGCGTGCCTTTTTGGCGCTTTCTAATTTCTTTCGCCATAATGGCCCCAACGCTAAGGGGGATGATCAGATCTTTCGCCCGCTGCTAACCCCTGAGTTGTTTGAGCGTGCCCGCATTCTTGGCAGTGCCATTCGGACAGCCCATATGATTTCAGCTGGTGTGACGGGTATTATTCCTAAAACGCCTATCTTTTATGAAGATGACCGTTTGGTTATTGAGTTGCCTCACCCCTTTGATGCGCTTGATGGTGAGCGTTTGGCCAGGCGGTTTGCTAACTTAGGGCGGTTGTTTGATATGGAAACAGAAATTCGGGTGAATTCTGACAGCCGATTTTTTAAGTTTCTTGATCTTCGCCGTCCAACATAATTTTGCTTTCTCGCCTCCTCATTTATATCAGGTCTTTTTGAGCCTTTGTCTGTGCTTTTGTTAAGCTTAACGCTTAACCATAGTCTCTAGCTTTTCTCGCTGTATCTTGATTTTGCTTGCACATTGGCATGGTGATTGCCTCTTTCAGGGTTTAATTAACATTAATGTCTTGTGGAGATGACTGCGTTGGCTCAACTGTATCAGCGTTTAAAAATTGACCAAAGTGCAAGCCAGGCACAGATCAGGCAGGCGTATCATCGCCTTGCCTTGCTGTATCATCCTGACCGAAACTGCGGTGATAAAGAAGCTGAAGACAAATTTAAAGATATTGTCAGAGCCTTTGAGATTTTGGGGGATCGGCAAGCACGGGCGCTATATGATCAGGGTCGGATTGATGATCAGGGGCGTCCGTGCTTTGCCAAACGCAAAACTCAAGATAAATCAGCCTGGACGTGGTCGGAAGCGTCAACAGCCTTTCAAGAAGAGTTTGAGCGCCGTGCCGCTCAGATGAAAAGCCGCAAAGAGCCGTCTGCCCCCAAAAAAGAGCCGTTTGGCCCAAAAGAAGACACAACCGATGTTGGGCCCGATCATCCGCCTCCTACCCCTGAAAGTGAGAAACAATATCGCTTGGCGATTAGCTTTGAAGAGGCTTGTCTTGGCACAGTGAAACATGTGCGGCTTCCCAATAAGGCACAATTTAAGATTAATATTCCTGCCGGTGTTGAAACGGGTAAACGTTTGCGCGTGAAAAGTGCGGGGGAAAATGGCAAGCCGTTTGTGGTCAAGGTAACTGTTGAGCCTCATGTCGCCTTTCAGCGGGAGGAACATGATATTAAGCTTGATCTGCCGATTACCCCTTATGAAGCCTTTTTTGGTGTTGAGCTAGATGTGCCAACGATTCACGGGCCTGCAAAGATTACTGTGCCGCCTCAAAGCCGAGATCTGGATGAAGTGGTGATGGAGCAAATGGGGGTGCGCCCAAAAGGGGCGCCGCGCGGTGATCAAATTGTGCGCTTAAAAATTGCCTTGCCGCGTCAGTGGCCTCAAGAGGCATCAGCGGTTATGGCAACCTGGAAGCAAAAGGCCCCGTTTAATCCACGGGCTAAAATTTTAAACCTTTTGGCGAAATAGGTTTTTAGCTGTTTATCTCTTCTTCTACAGACGAACATTCAATGGTTTGAACTCTTTGGTTTTTCACTGTTAGCAATAGCTCGCCATGTTTGATGCGCAAGGCATCTTTGCCGAACAAATCATATCGCCAGCCCTTCAGGGCCGGGATTTTGGCTGTGTCAGAAAGGGCCAGGCGTTCAAGGTCATTGGCTGTGGCTATCATTTTGGGGGCAACACCGTTTTTGGCTGCCACGGCTTTTAATAAAACACGCAATAATTCACAAACCGCCATGGCTTGGGCATCGAGAGGGGTGCCTTTTTTCAACGGCGGGATGTCTTCTATGTCTTTGTTCTTGCCCCGTTTGACTGCTTCTAAAACCTGTTTGCCTTTGTCAGAGCGTGCAAAGCCTTCTGAGACTGTGCGCAGTTGGCCAAGCTCTTTGACATTTTGTGGGGCTTGGTTGGCAATGTCGAAAAGGGCGTCATCTTTTAACACCCGGCCGCGCGGGATATTGGCTTTTTGCGCCAATGCCTCACGCCATTCAGCTAGCTCAACCAGCAAACCCAAAGCGCGGCGCGATTTCACGCGCATTTTTAACCGTTTCCAGGCGTCTTTGGGCTCAATGCAATAGGTCTCAGAACTGGTCAGGGTTCTCATTTCCTCTTCCAGCCAGGCGGCGCGGTTGTTTCTCTCTAAATCTTTTTTGAGCTTTTTATAGATATCGCGCAAATGGGTGACATCGCCAATGGCGTATTTTAATTGTTTGTCGCTCAATGGGCGCTTGGCCCAATCGGTAAAGCGTGAGGATTTATCAAGCTCCTGGTTGGTGATTTTTTTTACCAGCATGGAATAGCTGACCTGCTCCCCAAAGCCGCACACCATGGCGGCCACTTGGCTGTCAAAAATAGGCGCTGGGATTTTGCCAGACAGTTTATGGAAAATTTCTATGTCTTGGCGGGCGGCATGAAATACTTTGAGCACGCCTGGATTGTTCATCAAATCAAATAAGGGGGCCAGGTCCAATCCGTCGGCCAAGGGGTCAATAATGGCCTCTTGGGCATCAGAGGCGATTTGGATGAGGCATAAATCTGGCCAATAGGTGGATTCGCGCATGAACTCGGTGTCTACGGTGACATAGTCGTGTGTTTGCAGTTGGGTACAAAGGTCCAAAAGGTCTTGGTTGGTGGTTATGATTTGCATTGATAAGCTTTGCTTTTTATTGGTGCCGGGTCGAATTTGTCGCCCATTTGTTCATTTTTTCATATTATCCCTTATCTAATAGCGCATGGATCTTGACAAACAAAGCCCATCCATGCGTTTTTCCCTCAAATTCAAGTTTTCATTTTGCCAAAGCTGGGGTATGAGAAGGGCCAAGTTTGATTTTTTTGGACTTTTGTCCCTTTTTTGGTGTGTCTAAACAAAAACTTCTTTGCAATAAGATTTTAAAGCGAGCGTGATTATGAGCAATTCAATGCGGGATCAATCAACTACAGAACTACATGCTTTTCGTAGCCACACATGCGGTGCGTTGCGGATCGAGGATGTGGACAGCGATGTGCGCCTGTCTGGTTGGGTGCACCGTGTGCGCGACCATGGCGGGGTGTTGTTTATTGATTTGCGCGATCATTACGGTGTGACCCAAGTGGTTTGCGACCCTGACAGCCCGGCTTTTGCCGCGATGGAAAAAGTGCGTGCGGAATGGGTGATCAGAATTGATGGTGAGGTCAAAGCCCGCTCTGATGAGACAAAGAATGAAAATTTGCCAACCGGTGAAATTGAAATTTTTGTGCGTGACTTGGAAGTGCTTGGCGCCTCTCAAGAATTGCCCTTGCCTGTTTTTGGTGAGCCTGATTACCCGGAAGATATTCGTTTGAAATATCGGTTTCTCGATTTGCGCCGTGAAACCTTGCACAACAACATTATGAAACGAGCCCAGATTGTCTCCTCTATGCGCCGACGCATGACGGATGCAGGCTTTTTTGAATTTCAAACGCCGATTTTGACAGCTTCGAGCCCGGAAGGGGCACGCGACTTTTTGGTGCCAAGCCGGATGCATCCTGGCAAGTGTTATGCGCTGCCCCAAGCACCCCAGCAATTTAAGCAATTGATCATGATGGCCGGCTTTGACCGCTATTTCCAAATCGCGCCTTGTTTTCGCGATGAAGATGCGCGCGCTGATCGCAGCCCGGGTGAGTTTTATCAGCTTGATATTGAAATGAGCTTTGTCACCCAAGAAGATGTGTTCCAGGCTGTTGAACCGGTGCTGAGAGATTTGTTTGTCGAGTTTGCTGATGGGCAAGAGGTGACGACAAATTTCCCACGTATTCCTTACAAAGAGGCAATGGAAAAGTATGGCTCTGATAAGCCAGATTTGAGAAACCCGATTGTAATGGAAGATGTCACAGGCCATTTTGCCGGCTCTGGATTTAAAATCTTTGCCAATATGATTGAAAAGGATGAGGCGGTGCGCGTTTGGGCGATCCCGGCGCCAACAGGGGGCTCGCGGGCTTTTTGTGACCGGATGAATTCTTGGGCACAAGATCAAGGCCAGCCGGGTCTTGGGTATATCTTTTTCAAAGATGGATCTGGGTCTGGCCCGATTGCCAAAAATATTGGGGAAGAGCGCACCAGTGCTGTTAAAGAACAGTTGGGTCTTGGCGATGGTGATGCGGTGTTCTTTGTGTGCGGTGTGCCGAAAAACTTCCTGGAATTTGCAGGCCAGGCGCGGGTGCGTGCAGGTACAGAGCTTGAGCTGTCAGAACAGGAAGGCTTTAAATTCTGCTGGATCGTTGATTTCCCAATGTTTGAATGGAATGAAGATGAAAAGCGCATTGATTTTTCTCATAATCCATTTTCGATGCCGCAAGGTGGGTTAGAGGCCTTAGAAAACCAAGACCCGCTCACGATTAACGCTTATCAATATGATATTGTTTGCAATGGGGTGGAGTTGTCATCTGGTGCCATTCGGAACCATAAGCCTGAGATTATGGAAAAAGCTTTTGATATTGCCGGTTATGACAGGGAAGTTCTGGAAGACAAGTTTGGCGGTATGCTGCGTGCTTTGCAATATGGTGCCCCGCCTCACGGTGGTATCGCGCCTGGTGTTGATCGGATTGTGATGTTGCTTTGCGGGGAGCCGAACATTCGCGAAGTGACCATGTTCCCAATGAACCAGCAGGCAGAAGATTTGCTCATGGGGGCCCCTTCTGAGGTTTCCCCAAGCCAATTGCGCGATCTTCATATCAGGCTCAATTTACCAAAAGAGTGAGGGGCGGTTGATCTAAGGTTTTGCACCCTTTCTTAACAGTTTGAGCCATTTTTTCTGCTTAGCGTCGTAATTTTTCCCGATTGCCCTTATAATAACACTCGTAAAGGTTGGTTTTCCTTTGCAGTCTTTTATTGGTGGGTCATGATATGAAACATATTTTCAGCTTGTCTTTGAATGCTGGTTTGGTGTGTTTGCTTCTTGTTGGTTGTTCAAAAAACGATGATGGTAGTTCGTTGTTTTCTAGCAATAAAAATGAGGGGCCGGTAAATTTATTCGGCAAGAGCGAAGTGCGCACTGATGAGGGGGCCGCAACTGCCTATCCTTCTGCCAAAGTGGCCATTGATGGGGCTGATTTACAAAAGGCCATTCACCGCTATAAACTGGAAGCAAAGAAAAAAACCGGGACGACCAAAGTGATTGGCGCGGACCTGAACGGTGACGGTATTGGTGAGGCGCTGGTTTATTTTGAAGGCGATGAGTGGTGCATTTCAACCGGTTGCCGGTTGGTTGTGTTTGTTAAGGGGCAAAACGGTTTTCGCCAAATGTCGCAGATTAAACGGGTGAAATTACCGCTTGTTTTGGGCACCAGTTCGTCTGAAGGCTGGCGGGATATGATTGTGCGTTCAGGCAACCAAAGCATTGGTGAGGGTTGGGTGCCTTTGCGCTTTAAGGGTAATTACCCAGCAAATGCCACCACTGTTTCTGAAAAACTGGCTGAGTTGCCAAGTGGGACACAAGTTTTATTGTCTGCACAGAACCAAGTGGTGCAAACGCAATAACTGTTCTTTTCAGGTTTCTTTCCCTCTTTCGTAATAAATTTGTCAGAGTCTGCTTGTTTTATGGTTTCATGAAATAAGTGATTGTTTCACGTTATCAGCCAGTTGGACCTGGGTGTCTGCTTCCCTTATTATGAGAAAAGCATAAGCAATGCGTGTTGCACAAAAGTGGATACCGGTTTTGTGAAAAAAGGCACAGCTTTTACATAAAGATAGAGCGTGACTTTGAATTCATTAACATGCCACACGCTCTCGTGCGTGCTCTGTTTTGAGATAAGGAGCCAGACTCAGTTTTGCTAAATTTGCCCTCATATCCTGCCTTTTTGTCCAGGTTTTTAAACGATCAAAAACAGCTGGGCAGGGCGGTGTTGCAAACAGATTTTGTGCGCTCTTGGCAAGGTAAGATATTCATTGGCTGTTTATGTGCGCTTGTTGTGGGGCTTGGTGGATATCGCCTCTTTCTGACAATGCAAGGGGGCGCGTATAATTTGCAACGGGGCAATTATGCTGTTGCTTTTGATCACTATTATCCTCTTGCTTCGCGAGGGGACAGGGATGCGCAGAATACGATTGGAAACCTTTATTACCTCGGGCTTGGGGTGAAACAAGATCGCTATGAAGCGGCCCGTTGGTATTTAAAAGCAGCCCTACAAGGTGATACCCAAAGTCAGATCAATCTTGGTCAGCAATATTTTAATGGCTTGGGCGTACCGCGCCGGATTGATAATGCGGTTGGTTGGTTTCACCTGGCCAAAACGGGGGGTAATAAATTAGCCGAGGAGCACTTAAGATATATTGGTGGTACCAATTCGATCTTTCCGCTGATGTATGAAAGGGCGGTTTTAAAATTTGAAAATTTGGAAAAAGTCAAAAAGCGTTTTTCGGGCCTTAGCTTTTCTGAATTTTTATTGAAATAAGGGCCGGGCATGAATGTGACACAAAAAATAGATATCGACTTTGAAGCGCCGGCCCCGCCTTTTATGACTTTGTTGGTTTGGTTTTTGGGTTTTAATGTGTTGGTGTTCGTTGGGTATGTGGTGGTTGCACAAGGCTATTGGGCTAAAATGCTGGCAGCTGATCAGAGTAAAATTTCATTGTTGATTGTGATTGTGTTTGTGGCCGCTAGCTTTCATGTTGCGGTGTGTTTGTTTAAGGCTTGTTGTTATCAAGAGCGGATTTATGAACGGTTGGGCAAGCGGGCGATAAACGTTCCCTTTGCTGACAAGGATATTGTCTCTGGCTATTTAGACGAGATGCAAACGCTTTCTCAATCAAAAAAGCCAACCACCATTGATCAAGCCAATTATATTTTTGAGATTTATGTGGATCGGTTGCGCGCGCCCATAGAGCTTGGCAGTTTTTGGAGTGATGTGCTCATCCGTCTTGGACTTATTGGAACGATTGTTGGTTTTATTTTTATGTTGCAATCTTTTGTCTCTGGCCCTGATCCGAGTTCTGAGAACATTCAGAATTTGCTCATCACTATGAGCTCTGGTATGGGCACAGCGCTTTATACCACTTTTGCTGGGTTGATTGCTTCCACTTTGCTCTCCTTGCAACATCAGTTGTTGGGGCGAACCACTGAAAGGGTGATCGCCGGTTTGATCCGTCTTACCGATCAGCCACGTGTTTCCCCTTTGACTGATAGGCACGTTGAGCGAAAAGAGGTCTAGGTCATGGCAATTCGGGTTGGCTCAAAAGCAAAAAACACATCAAGCTCCAGAGCGGACCCGTTTAGTGATTTGCTGTTTAATTCTTTGCTGGGCATATCCTTGTTGTTTTTCATTGCCATTTTATTCATTAACCCGAAAACCAAAGCTGGTGATGTGGAGATCAAGGCTTATTTTGTCGTCACAGTGACCTGGAAAGATTTTAGCCCCGATGACATTGATGTATGGGTTGAAAACCCGCTGGGCAAGAAGCTGTGGTTTCGCCAAAGGGAAGTCGGTCTGCTCCATCTTGATCGCGATGACCGGGGGATGGAGGATGATAAAATCAAGGTTGACAATGAGCTGGTTGAAAACCCGTTAAATCAAGAAATTGTCACCATTCGCGGGGTATACCCTGGGCGCTATACGGTGAATGTGCATTATTTCAAATCCTTGTCTGATAAGCCTGTTGAGGTCAGCGTGCGGATTTTTAAATTGAGGCCGGACTATAAAGTGATTTTGGATGATAAAATCATTCTTGAACAAAAAGGCGTTGAGAAAACAGCCATTAACTTCACCCTTGGTTTGGATGGTCAGATTAACAAGATTGACAAAACCCAAAGGCAGTTGGTGTTCTCACAATAAAGGAAAAAGCATACAATGATATTGGATAGTTTTGGATTGGTGGCCAGCTTTGTTGTGTTGGCGGTTCTGTTGGCGTTGTTGTTGCTTTATACCAATTGGCCTTGGCTTGTTAAAGGGGCCATGATTGTTGCTGTCTCGGGTTTTTTCTATGTCACTTATCACTCGATCCCGCAATTTTTTGGCTGGCCGACTGCCCATCATATGCCGGAAAAATTACGGCTGGTGGCGATTTATATTGATGCGCCGAATAAGATTTTTTTGTGGGGCCATGATATGGCTTATGGTGTGGCTGGCCAGCGGCCGCGCGCTTATGAAATGGTCTATACGACGAAGCTGAATGACAGCTTGAACAAAGCGGCCCATAAGTTGAAAAAGGGATTTCCCATGATGGCAGAAATTCGCCCGATCGCTTCCTCAGTTGCTCAGAAAAGTGACGGCGAGATAAAAGAGGTGGATGAGTTTGATTTATTGATTTTTGATGTACCTGAAGGCTTGGCGCCTTCAGGTGAAAAGTAATGTGAGATGGGGGCTGTATGTTATACGTCTACACCCGCTAATAAAATCAATCACCAACTTCAAAAGAGATTTTGCAAGTGGTGCGATATTCTTTTGGTTTGCCTGTTTTGGTCAGTGTCATGCTTTGGTCTTTTATCCAGACTGAGCGGATGTTTTTGACCGTTTTGGAGGAGCGTTTAACTGCATTGAGCGCGGCATCTTCCCAGCTTTTGTTTGAGCTAGACATCACTTCAATTACTTTTAATACAGCCATAGTTTTTTCCTTTATGTTCTTGAATTTACCATCTTTGAAAAGGATGAAGGCTAAAGTAACACAAAGAATTTGGCCAAATTATTGTTATTATATATAAAGTTAATTTAGTTTGTTTAGCTTATAGATTATCGTTTTTTGCCAAAAATTCTGAAGAAAGCCAGGCTTGCAAGTAATTGGCAGCCTTTAACGGGGCTTCTTCTTGCGGCCAGTAGGTGCCCAGCATTTCACAAAGATCGCCAAAAGTGGCCCCTTTTACCGCTTCATCCCAGATCATGGCTTCATCATAAGATAAGGGGCGAAAGCGGGCCATGCCTTCCCCGCGCCAGACAATCAGTTCTGTTGGCCTTTGCAAGGTTTGTGGCTCTGGGGGGGGTGTTTCTTTTGAAAGGGCTGCCCAAATCAGGTCCGCATTGGTTGCCATTGCCATACGGCAGATTGAAGGGTGAGGGTTAAAGGTAAGGGTTGGCCAGTCTTGCGGTGATAAGTTTGCCAGGTCGGTTTGGGTCAAGGTTGGGGCGTTTTTGGCGTCAAAGGCGGTGTTTAAGGCTTGTTCAAGACTGGCCAGGTCGCCCGCTTCTGGGGCGCTGGATAAAGGGGCGTAGCTTTTTAAAAAGTCAGCATATTTGCGCCCAAACCAGCGCGCATTTGGCGTGTTTGATGGGTTGGCTCCATAATAAGCTTGCCCGGTTTGAGCAAATGCTTCTTCCCCTAAATAAAGTGCTGTGAGCGGAAAATCGTTTTCAAGAAACTCAATGAGGCGCGAACCATAGGCATGTTGATAGACGTGAAGGAGTGTGCGCTTTTCTTCTTTTTCGCTTTCCTTAATGCTTGCCAAAATGGTGTCATCTTGGTTGAGGATGGAGGCTTGGAATTGTTCTTGTATATCTTTCAGGCTATCGGACATGAAAAGGTCTTTTCACTTTTTAAGCTGCAACTGGTTTCAGCTTGGGGTGAACTTCATGCGCGATTTGTCTGACTTTTTCCAGTTCAGGTAAGATCTCATTCAATGGCGGGATGTTGTCATCACGCTCAATGATGGTGGAAACCGGGCCAAATCGTTTGAGGCAAGCGCGGTAAAGCTCCCAAACCTCATCACGCACTGGGGCGTCATGGGTGTCTACAATATAGGTTTCATGATCACTATGGCCGGCCATATGGAATTGAACCACCCGGTCCTCAGGGATACCATTGATAAATTCTAGGGCATCAAAATCGTGGTTAAAGGAAGACACAAACACATTGTTCACATCCAGCAATAACCAGCAGCCGGTGCGCTTTGTCAGTTCTGCGATGAAATCCCATTCGGTCATTTCAGATTGATTAAAGCTGACATAGCTTGAAACATTTTCAAGGGTGAAGGGGCGGCCGAGATAATCTTGAACAATATTGACCCGCTCTACAATATGATCGAGGGCTTCTTGAGTGTAGGGGAAGGGCAATAAGTCATGTAGGTTCACCCCGTGTACGCCTGTCCAGCATAAATGATCAGAAATCCATTTGGGATTTGTGCGTTTGGCAAGGGTTTTTAAGCCCTTGAGATAGTCCATATCCAGCGGTTGGGTGGAGGCAATTGAAAGGGATACGCCGTGCATGACCACAGGGTAGCGCTCTACAATTTGATCTAGGATTGCCAGTGGTTTGCCGCCGGGCACCATAAAATTTTCTGAAATAACCTCAAACCAATCAATGGGCGGGTTGCCTTCTAAAATGTCCGTGTAGTGCGTTGGGCGCAGGCCCAGACCAAACCCGATAAAAGGGGGGCGCTCATTTGAGGTGGAGGACATTGAAGATGCAGGCATGAAGAAAAGCTTTCGTAACTTTAAGTTTTAAGTGTTTGGGTGAGTATAACTCAAAAAAGGGGCTATTTTAAAAAACATATGCCCCTTCCCAAAATTTGGGAAGGGGCACATTACACATGTCAATTATTTTTTCTCTTTAGGTTCAAGAGAACCACCAATGTCAGCACATTGTTGTTTTGACATTTTTACAAAGCCTTGGCCTTTACAAGCGTTTTGGCCTTTACAAGCATTGCCAGCTGTTTTGCAAGCGCTGTGGCCTTTACAAGCTGTTACGCCATAGCAGGCAACATCGCCTTCATGTGCTGAAACTGATGTTGAAACAGTCCCACTCATCATTAGGGCAGCGGCTGTGGCTGCAAGGGCAGCACCTGAAGTTTTTGCAAGTTTCATATTTTTTGCTCCGTCGTTTGAACTAACATGTAATCACCCTTGGGCAAGAACGCCTTCGGGGTGACTAAGACCATACGGCACAAAAATTGTGTTTGGAAAATGAACTCTTCTTCACAATTATTTGAGCTGTTTGTTAGGCTTCTTTGATAATTTTTGTTAGATTTTATTTTGTTTGTAGAAAGTGTTGGCGTTAACTTTGTCTGATTAGAATTATAATTTCAAAAATAGACCTTAAATTTTATGACTTTGCATTTAATAAAAATGGCTGCTGGTATTTCCACGTTACAAGAATTGGAAGAGCGCCAAGCCTATATTCGAGGGTTAAAACGGCCAGAGTTGGCAGGCCATCGTTTGGGCAAAAATCAGATAGTTCATATCACGCGCTTTTTCCCCAAACGGCGGGATGAGATTTTATTTGAGGAAAAAGATGATAACGGCTCCTTGTTCTGGGTGTTTCAAAAACGCATTCAGGCACGCCAAACCATTGCAGACTTTATTGAAGTGACAACCGAGCAAGGGTTAACCAAATGTGGCATTGTGCTTGAAGGCCCGTTGGTGGCTGTTGAGCGCCATATTCGGCCTGCTTTTCAAGGATGGCGATATTTAACTGGGGACGATGCCCCGCAAGACCTTTCCCGGCAAAGCATCAATGTCAGCAAAATTCCTGCCAAAATGCGTCATGACCTGGAGGAATTGTGCCTGATTTAGGCCGTTGCACCTGTTTTTAAGCCTATAAGTATCCTAGGCTTATAAAGTTACTACCAATTTTTCTCATTTGATAATAGATTCCTAGGTGATTGGTAATCATCTTTAAATTTATGCCCCAGCCTTGGCAGCGGCATAAATGGGGAGCTTTATAATGAATAAATATATAAAAACACATTTTATGTCGTGTGCTGTGATGATCTTTGCCGCGCTTATGCTCACTGCTTGTCTTGAAGGCGGTGGGAAAAAGGCGGGTGAAGTCAAACCGGTATTAATGATGTCTGTTACAACGTTTAAAGATCCAGAATCTGTCACCTATGATAAAAAACGGGACCGGTTTTATGTCAGCCAGGTGAATATGGCTGAAAAATATGGCGGGGGCTCAGTTTCAGTTGTTAGCTCTGGCGGGCAAATTTCGGATCTGGGATGGATTGAGGGGCTGAATAACCCTAAGGGGTTGGCTGTTTTTCAAGACAAACTTTATGTTGCTGATGGTAATAATTTAATTGAGATTGATATTGAGGCTGGGAAAATAGCGCGCAAATATTATGGTGCCGGTTCTGCCTCGCTGGAAAGCGTCACTATTGACCAGGATGGAACAATTTACATTACCGATATTCTTGGTGATAAAATTTATCGTCTTGAACAGGGCGGTGCGCTTCAAGTTTGGTTGAGCGATGACCAGCTGGAAACCCCAAATGGCATTTTGGTGCATGATGGCGCGCTATATGTGGCCAGTTACGGCAAAATTGCCACCAAAAGTTTTGACAGTTTTTCCGATGCCCCTCCTGGTAAAGTTTTAAAAATAAATTTAACAGACAAAAGCATTACACCTTTAACCAAAGAGCCTGTTGGACATTTGGATGGGATTGTATCTGATGGCAAGGGGGGCATTTATGTCTCTGATTGGCAAGCAGGCAAGCTGTTTTTTATCAAACTTGAAGATGGCGCGGTCCTTAAAACCTTTGATATGGCCAAGGTGTTAGGGATTGAGAGCGCAAAAGGGTTGGCCAACATTACTTACGTTAAAGATAAGCAGCAACTTTGGGCACCGATGATGCTGAATGGCTCGGTCTTGGTTTTGTCATTGGGGGATGTGCGTGGGTCAAGTTAAGCGATCTCACGGATTGTTTCAAACAGGCAAAATTTGAAAATATAAGTTTATCTCTCTCTTGCCATTTTCGCCTCATTGTCATGGTCGCATTGGGCCTGTTTGGTAATGCGTAATGGTAAGAGGGACATATGGGCTCTGGGGCGAGGGTTGTTTGGTCGTTGGTAATTGGTTTGCCAATGTGTTTAGGCTTGGTTGGTTGCTGTATTGTAGGTGATAGGGCAGGTGCTTTTGAAGAACCGCGTTTTAAGGAAAGGGATGTGTCTTACCCACAGACACACCCGGAAAAAGATCTAAAACAGGAAAAACGCCAGCCTGTGAAGCTGGCTCGATTGGATAAAATTAAGCCAGTAAAAAAAGCCAAGCAGGTTAAACAATCGCCTCAAATACTCACGCTTTTGCGCACAGTCAAAGATGTGTCTTTGCCCCAATCAATTGTTTATGACCCTAAAAAGTTGCAATTTTATGTGTCTCGGTTAGGGGACAAGCCTGGTGATAACACAGGCCAGATTGCGTTGTTGAGCCGTGATGGCTCTTTGGTTGCCCCTGATTGGATTCAAGGCCTTGATCAGCCACGCGGGTTAGCGCTGCTGGGAGACTATCTTTATGTGGCTGATGGCAAGGCTTTGGTGGAAATTGATATAGCCAATAGCAAAATCAGCAATCGGTTTGTGATTGATGATGTGTTTTATTTTTATGATGTTGTTGCAAGTGCTGAAAGCCAGCTTTATATCAGCGCGCCTTTAAATAATGCCATATACGTTTTGGGCAAGGGGCGCTCTTTGAAGCTTTGGGTGCAAAGTTCTAAGCTGTCTGGTCCCAATGGTTTGGCAATTGATAAAGACCATTTGTATGTTGGCTCTATCGGGCTGGAGACAGTGGCCACGCCTTCAGCTACTGCAAATGAAAAACGAGGTGGGCTTTATAAAGTCTCTTTGCAAACCCGTGCGATTGAACCGTTCACCACTCATCGCTTGCCGCCAATTGCGAGCATTGCCAGTGATGAGCAAGGGTTTGTTTATGCCAGTGATGAGGATGGTGCTTCTTTATTTCGGTTTGATCAGAGCAATGGCTCATTTGTTGAAGAGATTAATGTGGCGCGCACGTTTGGTTTGAAACAGACCACTGGCCTTGGTGATTTTGCTTATTTAACCGGTTCAAAAGAATTTTGGGTGCCGGTGAAAAGCAATGGCCATATTTTGGTGTTTGGGCGCAGTGATGAAAAAATATTGACGCAAGATGAGCCGTAAAACCAATCAATGATTTTTTTCATCGACGGGAGGGGCCGTTTTAAAAACTGCCCCGGCGTTCAGGTTTTTCTTCAGGCCATGTAAACCCATTGTCTTTGGGGGCGCAGGCGGATAAGACCATGAGGGGCACAAGAAGCGTGGCAATGGACAGGGATATTTTTTTCAAAAAGGCGTGGTTCATCAATACATCTCATTATTTATTCGTGATGTGGTTTGATTAAGTTATTTTGCGCCTGATTGGCAAATCAACTGATGGTGACCTTTTGTGATCGTTTCTTTATGAGCTTTGGCTGGGCGAGGCACATTGGGTGCAGCGGGTCGCAAGCGGGTCAATTTCCAATCGTTTGGGGGCAATCTCTTCCCCGCAATTTTCACAAAATCCATAGTCATCGTTTTGCACGCGTTCCAAAGCTGCTTCAATCCGGATTAAATCGGCTTGCCGTCTTTGATTGGTGGCGTTGGCCATGGCTTGTTGCTGCATGGCATCCATACGTGAAAGGCGCCCGACTGATTGTTGGTCAAGCGCAACTGTTTCACGTGCTTGTTTTGACAGATCATTAAGCTCTTTGAGTTCTTGTTTTAAATTTAACAAACGGGTTTTGATCTGATCTGGGGTCATTTCACATTTGAGAGCATGTCACTTTGTTTTAAATTCAAAGCCATGCTCTGTCTCTTTGTTTCTTGGCGCTTAAGGTTGCCCAATAGCAGCTTAAGGTTGCCCACTAGCAACTTAAGATTGCCCACTAGCAACTTAAGATTGCTCAATAGCAGCTTAAGATTGCTCAATAGCAACTAGAGTCTTTCTTGGCGCTATAGCTTGCCCACCAGCAACCAGATTCTTTTTATGCGCTTTAGTTTGCCCACCAGCAACCGCGCTATTTTCCAAAACCGGTACCCACTTTTGTGCGACACGCTCTGGTTTTTTGCTTCATGGTTAATGTGATGAGTTTAGTCAGAATCTGCGTAAAGTCTATGATTTGTGACTTGTTTTCGGCTTTTATCGAGTCGCTGGACTGTATAATTTATTGAAATTTGCATGCCTTACGGGACATTGTTCACAAAAAGATAGGGCCTTATTGGTCGCGAATGCACAAAATTTGTGCTACAAATAAAGCAATAAAATCAATAAAAGGTTGCGACATATGGGAATTTTACTCTTAGGGTTGGCCCTCTTTTTGGGGATTCATTTGGTGCCGGCTTTGCCACGTAAGCGGCATAAACTCATTAAAATGGTCGGGGAAAAGAATTATAAGCTGATTTATTCAATAACAGCTTTTATCGGTTTGATTTTAATCATATGGGGCTATGCGCGCCAGTTTAATGATCCGGTTGTGTTGTTTGACCTCCCTATGGAATTGCGCCATGTGACGATGCTGTTTGTGTTGGTGGCCTTTATCCTGTTTGTGTCAGCCCGGCTTAAAGGGTACATCCGTTATTGGGTTCGCCACCCACAATTGCTTTCTGTCAAATTATGGGCTTTCGGTCACCTGTTGGTGAAAGGGGGCGATTTGGCAGGATTGTTATTGTTTGGAGGCTTTTTGATGTGGGCTATTTTTGCGCGCATTTCAGTCAAGAAACGTGAACAATTTGGGATGGTGAAAACAAGAGATTTTCAACCCAATTGGGTGCATGATGTCATTGCCGTTGTGATTGGCGGCGGGCTTTATGTGGCGTTTGCCTTTTATTTGCATAAAGTCTTAATTGGGGTGCCCCTTATTCATTAAGGCCTTAAATGGCTTGAGGTTTTGTGTAAATGGGTCTGGGTTGTATCATGCCCCTTTACACCCCATATAATAAGCAGTGGCTTGAGGCTGAAACCTTTGTTTTCAGGTCTCAAGGCTGATATTTTTTAATGATAGACGATAAAGGGGGCTTCTCCATGTCTCATCAACGTCCGATAAAGCGATTTACTGCCCCTGATATTTTGGCCATGAAAGAGGACAAGCCGATTGTCTCGTTAACGGCCTATCATGCCCATACGGCCCGGATTATTGATCCTTATGTTGATTTTATGCTGGTAGGCGATAGTTTGGGTATGGTGATGCATGGGCTGCCCTCCACTGTGCCTGTGACGCTTGATATGATGATATTGCATGGGGCTGCCGTGGTGCGGGGCTCCAGCCGGGCCTTGGTTGTTGTTGATATGCCGTTTGCTACCTATGAGGAAAGCCCTGAAATTGCCTTTCGCAATTGTGCCCGGGTGATGAAAGAGACTGGGTGCGGTGCCATCAAACTTGAAGGCGGCGTGCAAATGGCTGAAACGATCGCTTATTTAACCAAGCGCGGCATTCCTGTGATGGCCCATGTTGGTTTAACGCCGCAAGCGGTTAATGTGATGGGCGGCTTTAAAACCCAGGGGCGTGATCGGGCTGATTGGGCTGCGATTGAAGAGGATGCAAGAGCAGTTGAGCAAGCTGGTGCTTTTGCCATTGTGTTAGAGGGTATGGCAGAACCTTTGGCAGAAAAAATCACCAAACAAGTTAACATTCCCACCATTGGTATTGGGGCTTCAGCTCACTGTGATGGGCAAATTTTGGTGCTTGAAGATATGCTAGGATTGAGCCCTCAGGTTCCAAAGTTTGTGAAAGAGTTTGGTCAAATTGGTGCTGCGATTGAGGGGGCTGTTGCCCATTATGCCGAAGATGTTCGTGCACGTGCATTTCCGACAAAGGATAATGTTTACAGCGTGAAGAAGAAAACATCGGCCAAATCTAAGAATTAACCAGCTTGTGCGGGCAATCAGCCCGCTAATTAGCAAATCACTTGCCATTAATGAGGCCTTTTGTTGCCTTATTTACGATTTTGAGCGGTTTTAAAGGGAAAAACCGCTTATCTAATTGTCAAATGAGGGATCTCAAGCTATCAAGAGGCTAAATTTTTAAGAAAGGCGATTCGATTGCTTTGCTTATAGGGGCAAAGTTTTCTCGCTGACCTGTTTTTATATTTAAATATTCAACAATATAAAGCCGGGTGAGGTGGCATAGGCCCATTCGCTGCGGTTAAATCAAAAGAGTATGTGTTGTAATGGTTGACGATCAAATATTTAGAGAAGTAGATGAAGAACTGCGCCAGGAACGCTTGCAAGCGATCTGGAACCGCTATGGGACGCTGATTGTTGGCGGTATTGTGGCTTTGGTTTGTGTGGTCGGTGCCGTTGTGTTTTGGCAAAATTGGCAAAACTCAAAGCGGCAAGATGCCGGTGATCGGTTTGTCGACGCCTTGCAATTAATGGGCAAAGGTGAAACAGAGGCAGCCAATAAGATTTTTGGCGCGCTTCAAGCTGATGGCCCGGGGGGTTATGAACTCTTAGCTTCGCTCCATTTGGCGGCTAATAAGGCCCAAAAGGGTGAAACCGCGGAAGCTGAGGTGATTTATAAAAAAATCCTGCAAAATCCTAGTGCTGACAAAATTATGACCGATTATGCCAAACTTAACTTGGCTTTATTGAAACTTGATGGGGCGTCATTTGAGGAAACCAAAACAGCTTTAGGATCTTTTCTTGATGAAAAGACAGCGTGGCGCAGCACGGCATTAGAGGTGATTGCGCTGGCTGCCTTGAAAGAAAAAAAATTGGATGAAGCGCGTAAATATTTTTCTCAGATAGTGATTGACCAGGCGAGCCCAGCTTCCTTAAAACGCCGGGCGCAAATTATGTTAGATGTTATCGCTGCCCGCAAAGTGGCGGGATAAGATTTAAATTCTTGCCGGAGTTGATCTTGCTAAAGGTGTGCAGAAAATGATCAAACGACTAACAGGCTTTGTTGCGATTTGTTTGTTATCGGTCTCGATAGCAGCATGTAGTACGATGGAAGATCTCACCGATTTTGATACACCGGAACTTCCTTCTCTGCCAAAATTCTCTAACCCGTTTCAAAAACCAAAGGCTAAACTGCCAGGTGAGCGCATTCCTGTTATGACGGCCAAGCGGGATGGAGCCCCTGAGCTTGATGTGAGTGCGGCCACAGCTGTGACTGCTTTGCCAATTGCTACTATTAATAGTGTGTGGTCTCAACCGGGCGGTCAGCCTGATAATGCGCCGGGGCATCTGGCTTTAACTGGTGGGCTTTCTTCTCGTTGGAGTGCAAGCATTGGGCGTGGTTCTACCAAGCGTAGCCGCGTGATTGCCAGCCCGATTGTTTATGGCGGCAGGGTTTTTACGCTTGATAGCCGTGGCCGTGTTAGCGCCTTTTCTCAATCCAGCGGGTCGCGTGCTTGGAGTGTGAAGCTGGCGATCAATAATGAAAAAGATTATGAAGGCTATGGTGGTGGGCTGGCGATTGAAGCTGGTCGGCTTTATGTGGCCACTGGCTTTGGGCGTGTTTATGCGCTTTCTCCAAGCAGTGGTAAAGAAATTTGGGTGAAAAAAGTTGGTGAGCCTATGCGCACATCGCCGACGGCTGTTGGCGGTAAGGTGTTTGCGACCACAGTGCTTGGTAGTTTTGTTTGTCTGAATGGAGAGGATGGGGCTGAGCTGTGGCGCTATCAAGGCTTGCCTGAATCTGCCTCTATGTTGACCAACGCATCGCCAGCTGTTTCTGGCGGAATTGTTGTGGCGCCTTATCCATCGGGTGAATTAATCGCTTTTGATATTGAAACAGGCTCTCCTGTTTGGACGGAGACTTTATCTCGTTCGTCTCGGGGTGCGATTTCAGCTTTGCGCAATGCGTCTCGCCCTGTGATTTCAGGTGGTACTGTATTTGCCATTGGCCATGGCGGGCGCATGATTGCTTCATCTTTAAAAACGGGTGAGCGGTTATGGTCGCAAAACATCCCTGGTGTTCAAGCCCCTTGGGTTGCAGGGGGTGTTGTATATGTGGTTGATTTGCACGGTGAGCTGATGGCGATGACTGCCAAAGATGGTAAGCTGTTATGGAAAAGTCGGTTACCAGGTGGTGGGCGTTGGAGCGGGCCGGTGTTGGCAGGCAATCGCCTTTGGCTTGTATCAACAAAGGGGATGCTGGTTGGTGTTGACGCCAAACTTGGGTCTGTAACTGCGAAGCGAGACCTTGGTGTTAAAATGGGCATTGCCCCGGTTGTGGCTGGCGGTCATATGTATATTTTAACTGACAAAGCCAAATTAATGGCCTTCAATTAAAATGCAAAAATCTCACCATGAGATTTAAGGCACACAGTAAGCCTGGAATGGTTATTCATTGGGCTTATATAGAAGAAGTTATTTGCGGTGAAGGAGATCATTCTTCGCCGCCTTTTGTTTTTTAAAGGCAACTTTATGTCATTTACAATCGCAATTATGGGGCGCCCTAATGTGGGCAAGTCCACTTTGTTTAACCGGCTGGCTGGCAAGCGGTTGGCTTTGGTTGACCCGCGTCCGGGTATGACGCGTGACAGGCGTGAAGCTGAGATTGAATTTGGAGATGTGAAAGCAACTTTGATTGACACAGCTGGTCTTGAAGAGGGTGATGAGGATAGCATTCAAGGACGCATGCGCCATCAGACCGAGCAGGCTGTTAATGAGGCTGACATCATTTTGTTTTTGATTGATGGGCGCGAGGGGTTGACCTTGCAAGATGAAGTGTTTGCCAATGAAGCCAGAAAGACCGGACAGCCTATTCAACTGATTGCCAATAAGTGCGAGGGGCGCCAAGGAGATGAGGGCTATTATGCCTCCTTTAAGTTGGGCTTTGGCGACCCGCTTGCGATTTCGGCTGAACATGGTGAGGGCATTGGTGGGCTTTATGAGGTTCTACTTGAGGCTTATAAGCAATGGCAAAATGAAGCTGAAGAAACTTCTTTGGACGAAAGTGAAGATGAGGAGCGGGCTTTAAAGGTGGCCATTGTCGGGCGGCCCAATGCTGGCAAATCGACATTGGTCAACCGGTTGCTTGGACAAGATAGGGTGATCACCGGGCCGGAAGCCGGCTTGACCCGTGATTCAATTGCCATAGATTTTCAATGGTCTGAGCGCGATATTCGGTTGTTTGATACCGCCGGTTTGCGCAAAAAGGCGCGCATAAAAGATCGTTCTGAAAAAATCTCGGTCTCAGATGCTGTGCGTGCGGTTAAGTTTGCAGAAGTGGTTGTGTTGTTGCTCGATGCTGAGCGCCCGTTAGAAAAACAAGATATGACCATTTGTGATCTGGTTGCCCAAGAGGGGCGTGCTTTGGTTATTGGCTTGAATAAAAGTGACTTAACCAAAGACAATGGGAAATTAATCAGTGAGGTTCGTGAACGTGTTGAGCGGTTGCTGCCTCAGGTGAGAGGGGTGCCAGTTGTTCCTATCTCTGCTTTAAAGGGGCGCGGTATTGATAAACTGATGCGCGCCGTTTTAGAGGTGGAAGAGATTTGGAACAAACGGGTTGGTACCTCTGCCCTTAACAGGTTTTTGAATGATGCGATTAATGCTCATACCCCACCAGCTGTTGGGGGACGGCGTATTCGTTTGCGCTATATGACCCAATCCAATGCGCGGCCGCCAACATTTATTTGTTTTTGCTCTAAGCCTGAAGATTTACCAACTTCTTATTCACGTTATCTGATCAACGGCTTGCGTGAGACATTTGATTTTTGGGGCGTCCCAGTGCGTTTGCATATGCGCAAAGGCAATAACCCTTATAATGGTTAGATAATCAATCGTCTTGTTATTATAGGCTTGTGAGGCTGTTTTAAGAGTATTGTTTCCAAAATTTTGATAATATTTTTTCTTATGTGTGTGTTTTTTGTGTTGACTTTGGGGTAACTTCTTTCTAATATTTCTGTTATGACAGAAATTACTAAAAATAAAGATGTAAATCAAGCCGCTTCACCTGAGGATACTGTAGATTTTGGCCCGGTCACTGAGCGGTTTGTTGTGCATTGGGGGGAAATGGGAACTCATTGGGGGGTTAATCGCTCTGTTGCGCAGATTCATGCCCTTCTCTATGTCACTGGTGAACAATTGACCGCGGAGCAAATATCTCAAACTTTGGGACTTGCGCGGTCTAATGTTTCAAACTCTTTAAAAGAATTGCTCAGTTGGGATTTGATCCGGCGTGTTCATGTTTTGGGTGATAGACGGGATCACTTTGAAGCAGAAGGGGATTTGTGGGAGATGCTGATGGCGATTGCACGGGGCCGCAAAAAACGTGAAATAAATCCCACCCTTGAAGTTATGGACCTTTGTGTGGAAGAGGCGAAAAAGGATAAATCTGTGACGCCATTGGCGCAAGAACGTATCGTTGCAATGCGTGATTTTATGAGTGTGCTTGATGGTTGGTATGTGGATATGTCATCAGTGCCAAAATCAAAAATTTTCGCGATGATGAAAATGGGTAAAACAATTATGAAATTTGTAGGTGGTGGAAAGGTGAAATAGGCTATTCGTTAAGCTGTTGGATCAGGATAACGAACTAAGGTATTTTTTAAAACTCTTGTGTTTTCCCTGCTTTTAAAGGGTTTAAGCTTGAGTGGTGTGAAAGTTATATTTGTTAAATTTTTCAATTCGGGTCCGTGGTCATTTTAAGGTCCTAAAATTTTTTAAATTTTAATTTCTGTTATTACAGAAATTTGTGAAAATGATTTTTTAGAGATAGAAAAATGTTAGTACCTTGCTCAAACTGGCAAAATTCTGAAGAAGATTCTGCCGCAAAAACGTCTTCTCGTGAAAGCGTGTCTTTAACGCGAAAGGCCCTGTTCAAATCTTTACGCTATCCAGCTTTGGTCGGTGAAGATTGGGTAAATTTACCAACATCGGTCCAAATAAGGTTTGTGAAATCTTTCAATCATAGAAAAGTCATTGTGTATCAGGGGCGTATTTATAAAACCCGGCTTTCTAAAATTGGAATGATCCTGGCCAAATTAAGCAAATTCTTTGGCGCTCCAGTGCCGCAAGAGAATGGTGTTAGAGGGTCTGCGACTGTGATTGTTAAAGAAGCGCGCGATTTTGAAGGTCAGTATTGGACAAGACTTTACCCCAGTGCAGAGACCTTTCCGCAGGTCATTCAGTCTGTCAAACGGTTTGCTGGCCCAACGGGTCTTGAAGAGATCATTTCAAAACACATCGGCATTGCGCTTGACGTTAAAGTTAAAAACAAAACTTTGTGTTTCGTTTCTAACCATTATTTTTTGCTGTTTGGCAAAAAACGGATTGTTCTCCCTCGTTTTTTATCACCGGGCAGGTTGGTGGTTGAACATAGAGAAACAGGCCCCAAACGGTTTCGTTACAGTTTTTGTCTTCATCATCCAGTTCTTGGCGAGCTGATTTATCAAACCGCAATTTTTGAGGAGATTGAACAATGACCAGTGATTTATTATGGGCTGTCGTTTTTTTGCAATTGCTTATGGGGGCTAGTGATACCTTGTTTCACCATGAGTTTTCTGAAAAGTTAGCTTGGCAACCAAGCGCACAAAATGAATTAAAACTGCATGCGATAAGAAACTTTATTTATAGCGGGCTGTTTTTATGTTTTGCCTGGGGGGTGCCGCATGGGTGGTTCGCTATGGTTGCGATGGGCTTTATCTTGATCGAAGTGGTGATCACGCTTTGGGATTTTGTCGAAGAAGATTTGAGCCGTAAGTTGCCTCCTTCAGAGAGGGTGCTTCACACGCTGCTGGCGCTTAACTATGGTGCGATTTTAGCGCTGTTAATGCCTGCCTTATGGGGCTTGTTTAAATTGAACACAGCTTATGTGCCTGTTTATTATGGCTGGGGCAGTTGGGTTCTCACCTTTGCTGGTATCGGTGTTTTTGTTTTTGGTGTTCGTGATACTTTGGCTGCCAATCGGCTAAGCCAGTTAAAACGCGGGCCGGCAGGTGATTTGGCTAAGGCTCTTAAGCGCCATCATCATATTCTCATTACTGGGGCCACCGGTTTTATTGGCAAGAGGCTGACAGATGGTTTGATTGAAAACGGGCATAGTGTGACCGTTTTAACGCGCAACCCACAAGAAGCGGCCACGTTGGGAAGTCCGCTCAATATTATCACATCTCTTGATGAGATTAGGGATGATGCCCCTGTTGATGCCATTATTAATCTTGCAGGAGAGCCTTTGGCCAATGGCTTGTGGACCAAGGCAAAGAGAGAGCGCATTGTTAAGTCTAGGTTGGATTTGGTTGCACAAATTGAGCGGCTTTGCGCCCGGCTTTATGTGCCGCCTAAAACTGTAATCATTGCCTCTGCGATTGGTTGGTATGGTTTGCGCGGTGATGATGAGTTAAGCGAAGAGAGTAAGTGCGCCCCGTGTTTTACGCATCACGTTTGCCAAAGCTTGGAACAGGCGGCTGATCGGTTGAAAGCTTATCACTGCCGGGTGGTGAACTTGCGCATTGGCCTGGTTTTGGGAAGTGAAGGGGGGATGCTTGCCAACCTTCTTGTCCCGTTTGAATATGGTTTGGGCGGGCCTATTGGCTCTGGGCAACAATGGATGAGCTGGATTGACCTTGATGATGTTATCCGATTGATCGTACATGCATTGAAAACCAATGACCTTGAGGGGCCGGTTAATGCGGTGGCGCCGACCCCTGTGCGCAATCAAGATTTTGTCAAAGTGCTTGGGGGCGTGTTGAACCGGCCGGCTATTTTGCCTGTGAGTGCGACATTGTTAAAGCTTGGTTTGGGAGATATGGCAAAAGAACTACTTCTAGGTAGTCAAAGGGTTGTGCCTGAAAAGGCCTTGGCTTCAGGGTTTGTTTTTCAGGCGCCGACCTTACCAGAAGCGCTTGGCAAAAGTTTGCCGTTTAAGCCGCTCACGTCTCGATCAACTTTTGCTCACAACAATATTATTTGTCCTCGTAATAAACTGTGACTTATCTTTGTTGGTAACAGTTCGTAGACAAGGAGATTTGGAATGACTTTTAAAAAAGGGATTGTTACTGGTTTTGTTTTGAGTGGTGTGATGGTTATGAGCGGAACCATTATTAACACAGCTATAGCTAAACCAGATGGCTTCTCAACTCATTCTGATATTATTTATAAGCGATTGACGAAGTCTGAGTGTTTGAAGAAAAAGGGATACCTTTGGGATTCTAAAAACAAGCGCTGTGTGAAAGATAGTCGTGGCTCTCACTAAAGTTATCTGAGATTTTTTGCTATTCTGATCTGAGGCAAAACATGTTTTGCCTCAGATCTTTTGGCAGGCAGAGGCGAGCCTTATGATTTGCGGCCATAAATCAGGCCAAGAGCGATGCCTGTTATTGTGAATTGTATAATTTGAAAAATGGTATGATAGGTTAGGAATGTTGCCACAGGCTCTATGTTGAATTTTGCCGCTGTTGCAAGCCCCATCACTGACCAAACAACAATGCCAATGATCCAGCTAAATAAAATCCCTTCAATGATGGGATTGTTTCCCTTTTGAAATAAGGGGAAAAGATAAGCAATTACGCTTGCTTGAATGATCATTGCTAGCATGCCGAGAGGAACAATTGGGTCTTTGCGTGTCACGGCGCCCCAGGAAACATAGAGGTCATGAAACCAAATGAGATGCCAGGGGTAAGCGATCGCAAAACTCAAGATAATAAAAGAGATAACGGCCATAAAAAATTTCATTGGTTGGCTCCCTGATAATCTAGCTTGAAAGAAATTATCACATTACTTGTTTTTTACAAGTTACTATTTTTGTTAAATATAGCAATTATTTTTAATCTCTAAGTAATTGTTTTTGCCTGTAAAAATAAAATACCAAACAAAAAAACACCTGGTCTCCCTAAAAACGGCCCAGCTTTAGCCTTATATTCTGGATGTCGTTTAATTTTCCAAAGGGGAGAGACACATGCCAATTGATCCAGTTAATCTGATTATCTTTTTAGTTATAGGTGCTGTTGCAGGCTGGTTAGCAGGCCAGATTATGCGCGGTGGTGGTTTTGGTTTGTTAGGGAATATGATTGTTGGTGTTTTAGGCGCCATTGTTGCAGGCTGGTTGTTTGCTGGCCATATACCTGGCGGGTTTCCAATCGCTGATATTATTAGTGCCGCGCTGGGCGCTATCATCTTACTGTTTGTGATTGGTCTGGTAAAACGAGCCTAAAGTTACTTTGTTTATGAAAGGGTCGTCATTGATTTGACGGCCTTTTTTTGTTTGAGGCTTGTGGCGTGCCTTAACTTTTCATGAAAAGTTAAGGCACAGCTTAGGGGCTTGTTTTTTAAACTGCTTCTTGGAGCTTTTCTGCCTTTTTGCGCTCATGTGGGCATAAGTGGCGTTTTCTCAGCCGGATGTTTTCAGGGGTGATTTCGACCAACTCATTATCGTTGATGTACGATAACGCCTTTTCCAGCGTCATTTGCATCGGCGTGGTGAGTTTTACTGCGTCGTCCTTGCCAGCGGCACGCACATTGGTGAGCTGTTTGCCTTTCATCACATTGACTTCCAAATCATTGCCGCGGGTGTGCTCGCCGACAATCATGCCTTCATAAACCTTGGTGCCATGGCCAATCATTAGCGGCCCGCGCTCTTCCAGGTTCATCAGGGCATAGGCTACCGCTTCGCCTTGAGAATTGGAAATGAGAACGCCGGTGTGTCGGCCTTGAATTTTGCCTTTGTGGGGGGCAAAGCCGTGGAACACGCGGTTCATGATGGCGGTGCCGCGTGTGTCGGATAGTAATTCTGAGTGGTAGCCGATGAGGCCGCGGGTGGGCACGTGTAGCACCAGTCTTTGACGGTCACCGCCAGAGGGGCGCATTTCTAATAAATCGCCTTTGCGCTCTGCAAGCTTTTGTACGACTGTGCCTGTGAATTCTTCATCAACATCAATGATGACTTCTTCGATCGGTTCATGGCGCTGCCCATCAATGGTTTGGAACACCACTTTAGGGCGAGATACGGTCAACTCAAAGCCTTCGCGGCGCATGGTTTCGATTAAAATTGACAATTGTAATTCACCGCGTCCGGCCACTTCAAAACTGTCTCTGTCATCAGTCTCTGTGATTTTAAGCGCCACATTGCCTTCTGCTTCTTGCAACAAGCGATCGCGGATAACACGGCTTTGAACTTTTGAGCCTTCTTGTCCGGCATAGGGCCCGTCGTTAATGCGGAACGTCATGGAAAGGGTTGGCGGGTCAACAGGGTCCGCAGGGATGGGCTCTGTTACAGACATGTCTGCCAAGGTGTCGGCCACGGTTGCTGTTGTTAGCCCGGCGATTGAAATGATATCGCCAGCACTGGCTTGGTCCACTGGTTCGCGGTCAAGCCCGCGAAAGGCGAGCACTTTGGAAACGCGGCCTTGTTCAACAATGTTACCCTCAGCAGACAAGGCTTTGATGCTTTGGTTTGGCTTGACAGTGCCAGAGCTAACGCGCCCGGTTAAAATACGGCCCAAAAAGGGGTCTGATTGAATGGTGGTGGCCAACATGGAGAAGGGACCATCGTTCGTCTCTGGCGGGCTAACATGATCAACCACCAGATCAAATAGGGGTTGCATGTCTGTTTGTGGCCCTTCAGGGTTCAGCGCCATCCAGCCTTGTTTGGCTGAGCCATAAAGAATGGGAAAATCCAATTGCTCGTCAGTTGCATCAAGAGAGGCAAATAGGTCGAACACTTCATCGACGACGGCTTCATGGCGTTCTTCAGGTTTGTCAATTTTATTAATGGCGACAATGGGTTTAAGCCCCACTTTTAGCGCTTTGGAGACCACGAATTTGGTTTGTGGCATGGGCCCTTCAGCGGCATCAACCAGAACGATGGCGCCATCAACCATGTTTAGGATGCGCTCAACCTCACCGCCAAAATCAGCGTGGCCTGGGGTGTCTACAATGTTGATGCGGGTGTCATTCCACAATACAGAGGTGACTTTGGCCAGAATGGTAATACCACGCTCGCGTTCCAGGTCATTTGAATCCATGGCGCGCTCATCAACCTGCTGGTTGTCGCGAAATGTGCCAGATTGTTTCAATAGCACGTCAATCAGGGATGTTTTGCCATGATCCACATGGGCAATAATGGCGATGTTCCGCAACGTCATGGGGACGCCTCTTTTCGGTAAAATTGTCTGAGAAAGCGCGCAAGTAGCATGAAAACGGGGTAAATACCACTAAAAAAGGAGAATGATGGTAAAAATTGATTGGTTATTTTCCATACTGGCAAGAAAGCTGCACTAACTCATGCAAAGACAGATCCAACGTTTCACAGTGAAACAGAAAGCTGCACACGCTATGTTTGAGTTAACCCCATCTTATGAACAACCTCAAAAAACTTGCCTATTGGTGGAGATGGTTATGGATGATGGCACCGCTCTTAAAGGTGAGATTGAAGCCCCAATGGATGGCGGCTTGGCCGTTGTTTTAAATGGGCTTAATCAGTTTATTGAACTGAAAAGCTATGACGGGGAGATGCACTATATTTCCAAAGATAGCATGCGCTCTATTCGCCCCATGAAAGTGCCTGAAAAGGAAGGCTTTTCAAATAAACTGAAACGCTTTTTGAAGTCTGACCCTTATGAGGTGCTAGGGGTGGCCAAAGACGCGAATGCGGACACGATTGAAGCGGCTTATCAACGCCAGTTGAAAAACTTCCATGAAATTCTGGACTATTTGGATTCTAGCTACAAGTGTTTGAATGATGCTTATAAAGAGCTTGATCGTAAATCGACAGAATTGCCCATCCCTATGGGGCTTTCTAAATTAGGGCTTGGTAAAGAGTAATTTCCCTTTCCTCTTGATTTATCTGTAAATCAAAGCGAACCAGCTTTTCCCGGGTGTGAAAATGCTTTAAAAAGCAGGCATGCGCTTTAATCGAGATCAATTTAATTCTAAGCGGTTTTTTACCCTTGTGCTTTTGTTTGGCGGCGTGGCGGCTTTGATGTTGTTCACCAAGCCCAAGAGTGATCAGATGAGTACTGCGCGCCCCTTTTCTTTATATGATTTGCATTTAACGGCGCGCAATGCCCAAGGCAGTTTCATCCTTAATGGCATTTCCATTGGTTACCACAAGGCTGGCGATACCGAGCAAGTGAGCATCATCGCCCTGACCCCTTGGTTGAAAAATGGGAAAAACACGCTTTTTGTCACCACCAGTAAGCCCAATAGCAAGAGCCCGCCTGATTTACTAGCAGAGATGGTGGTTACCTTAAAAAATGGCGGCGTGAAACGTGAAAAGCTGTTTCATATAAAACAAGCTTCTTCTGAAAAAGCCGTGTTTCAAGTTAAAGGCTTGCCAACCTGGCAATGGTTGGAAGGCCTTGCCACGTTTCATGACAGCCATGAGATAAAGTCAGCGGTTGAACAATTGCACGCGGCTTTTGTTGCCAAAGATCTGACTGCTATTGGCAAAATAGAAGCGCCCTTGTTTCAAGATATGGAATTGCTCACCGGCCGGGAAGGGCTGGAGCGCCGGGTCTATCGCCAAGAGATTATAAAAAAGGGAACGGTAGAGCCGTTGCGCTCACTGATCATTGTGCCGTTTGACAATGGGCGCATTATGCGGGTGACCAACAAGGATGGCGAGGCGCCCATTCGGGTTTATTATCGCTATGGCAATGGGGGCAAGGTGATTTTGACCGGGCAATTTTGGTCGAAAATTAATGGCACGTGGCATGTGGTGCGCTAGAGGAGAGCAGGTTGCAGCAAGGGCCGACGATTGTTTGGTTTCGTAATGATCTGCGTGTTAGCGATCATGCCCCGTTGCAAGCGGCGATAGAGCGCGGGCAACCCATTATCCCTGTTTACATATTAGATGAGTTTACGCCGGGCTTGATTGCTCTTGGCGGGGCTAGCAGGTGGTGGTTGCATCATAGTTTGCAGGCGTTGGACAGGGCTTTGAAAGCTTTGGGATCTCAACTGGTTTTACGCACAGGGCCTAGCGGGGATGTTTTGCAAGAGCTTTGTAAAAAGACCAAGGCGGGGGCGGTTTATTTTCATAAGTCTGTTCTGCCGGGGCAGAGTGAGCTTGAAAACTTCGTTAAGCATGAGCTTGAGGGGGGCGGGGTTGATTGCCTTGGTTTTCAAGGGGAGCTGTTGTTTGAGCCTGAGAGCATCTTGAGTGGGAGCAAAACGCCTTACAAAGTGTTCACGCCGTTCTGGAGGGCTTGTTGTGCTGCCAATCTGCCTGGAAAGGTTTTGGCTAAGCCCTCCAAATTGAAATCCTCGCCTTCTTTTCCAAAGAGTGAGGTTTTGGAGGATTGGGATTTGTTGCCAAGCAAACCCAATTGGGCGGCAGGTTTTGATAAGCTTTGGCAGCCTGGTGAGGATGGGGGAAAAAAAGCTCTCAAGACTTTTTTAAAAGGGGGCGTGGGTTCTTATCATGCAAATCGTGACTATCCTGCTCTTTCAGGGACGTCTCAATTGTCGGGGCATCTTCACTTTGGGGAGGTGAGTGTGCGCGCTTGTTGGGGGGCGGCTCTTGGCTTGCCTGGGAGCGAGGCGTTTGTGCGCCAATTGGGCTGGCGGGAGTTTTGTCACTATCTCTTATTTCACTGGCCTAATTTGATTGACGCCCCGTTTAGGCCGGAATTTGCTCATTTTCCTTGGGAACAGAACAAGGCTTATATAGAGGCTTGGCAGCAAGGCAAAACAGGGTACCCGATTATTGACGCTGGGATGCGTCAATTATGGCTAACGGGGTGGATGCATAACCGGGTGAGGATGATTGTTGGGTCTTTTTTGGTTAAGAACTTGCGGCAACATTGGCATGTGGGGCGAGATTGGTTTTGTGACACGTTGGTGGATGCGGACCTGGCCAATAACAGTGCTGGCTGGCAGTGGATTGCTGGGTGCGGGGCTGATGCGGCACCTTATTTTCGAATTTTTAATCCGGTTACGCAATCTGAAAAGTTTGACAAGCAAGGCGATTATATTCGCGCTTTTGTGCCCGAGTTAAGCCAATTGCCAACAAAATATTTGCATGACCCTTCAAATGCACCAGACGAGATTTTACAAAAGGCTGGCGTTGTTTTGGGACAAACTTACCCCAAAGCGATTGTTGATCTGAAAACCTCTCGACAACAAGCCCTGGAGGCGTACCAAAAGATAAAGGGCGGCTAAGTAAGGTTTAGTTTTTAAAGCCGCGCCCACCTGGCGTTTTTGTGCGCCGCGCACCAGCCCCGATAATTGGGGTTTCTGGACTTTCTAAATCTAGTTCTTCTAAGAAGTGTTCACGCAACGCATTGAAGCTTTCCCAAATATCGTGCCTGGCTTTGGCTAACTGTTCTTGTGAATAGGCGCCAGCGCGCGGGTCAATGCTCTCTAATGTGCGGCGCATATCGTGCAAAGGTTCATAAGGGTATTTGCCGATAAGCTTGTTGGTTTCCCCCACATTGCGATAGACGATGCGCATATAGTCTATGCATTGAGATAAGTGCTGATAGGCATGTAAATAATCTATCACATTGCGGTCAGGGTTATCTATGTAGACAATGAGTGAGGATTTTGCCCGCACGATCTCGTGCCATTCTTCTTTCAGGTTGGAGATGAAATTGGAGCGACGTTGAAACATGTTGGCCAAATAGGCCGCGCCAATGGTGAAGATGAGCAACGACATGTCGTTGATGAACCCGTAAAGGGTGCTCATCCATTTTTTTTCATACCCGAAAAGAGGGGCAAATTTGGCAAGACCTGCCACACCTATGATGAGCAATAGAATAATCACAAATCGTGCCATATGGCGTTTTAACGTGCGGCGAGTCATGGCTTCAAATTTCCCCCTTTATCTTTCGTTTGGGTTATTTGATCAGAGCATTGCGGCGACCAAGTGTCTTTAAGCGCAAGGCGTTTAGCTGAATAAACCCTTCTGCATCACGGTGATCATAGGCAACAGCGCCTTCTTCAAAGGTGACCAGATCTTCATTGTAAAGCGACAGGTCTGATGTGCGCCCCACAACATCTGCACGGCCCTTATAAAGTTTAACGGTGACAGATCCTGTGACGCATTCTTGGCTTTTGTCGATGAGGGCTTGCAGCATTTCGCGCTCTGGAGCGAACCAGAAACCGTTGTAAACCAGCTCAGCATAGCGCGGCATAAGCTCATCTTTCAAGTGGGCAGCACCGCGGTCAAGGGTGATGCTTTCGATGCCGCGGTGGGCGGCGAGCAAAATGGTGCCGCCAGGCGTTTCATAAATGCCGCGACTTTTCATGCCGACGAAGCGGTTTTCAACCAGGTCGAGCCGGCCAACACCGTGGATGCGGCCATATTCGTTTAGTTTGGTGAGCAGTTCCGCAGGGCTTAGCGCTTTCCCGTTAATGGAAACCGCATCGCCTTTTTCAAAGCCGATTTCAATCAGCTCTGGTTTGTCAGGGGCCTCTTCTGGGGATTGGGTGCGCTGATAGATATATTCAGGGGCATCGACCGCTGGGTCTTCTAGCACTTTGCCCTCTGATGAGGTGTGCAATAGGTTCGCATCGACTGAATAAGGGGCCTCACCGCGCTTGTCTTTGGGGATTGGGATTTGGTTTTTTTCAGCAAAATCGATCAGCTTGGTGCGTGAGGTTAAATCCCATTCGCGCCACGGGGCGATCACTTTAATGTCAGGGTTTAGTGCGTAATAGCCCAGCTCAAAACGGATCTGATCATTACCTTTGCCGGTGGCGCCATGGCACACCGCATCGGCCCCGGTTTGGCGGGCGATTTCGATTTGGCGTTTGGCAATCAGTGGACGGGCAATGGAAGTGCCCAGTAAATAAATGCCTTCATAAACCGCATTGGCGCGAAACATTGGGAACACATAGTCGGCGACAAATTCTTCGCGTAAATCTTCGATGAAGATGTCTTTAATGCCAAGCATTTCAGCCTTTTTGCGGGCTGGTTCCAGTTCCTCTCCCTGGCCGAGGTCTGCTGTAAAGGTGACAACCTCACAGTCATATTCTGTTTGGAGCCATTTTAAAATAATTGAGGTGTCAAGACCGCCTGAATAGGCCAGTACGACTTTGTTTATGGTGGTTTTGTTGTTCATTGAAGTTTAGATCCGTAAGTAGAAGACATTCACGCGCACTATAAGGCGGTTTAGCACAAGCGCAAGCAAAAGAATTGTTTCATCGGGGGGCCTGTTTCATTGTCGATATGTGGCATATTATTTTAAGCTTTGCGCCCGGCAATTAACCAATAGAGCGTCCCACCTGCAAACCCGGCTGTGGCAAAGATGATGAGAAAAGAAGCCGATGGCATGTCACGCTCTGAGACATAGGTGGTGATGTATAATAGGGGGACCATTAAACTGGCGGCACCGCCTGCTAGGACATAATACATCCAAGAGCGGATGCGGCCGATCTCACCAATGACAACCACTAGAATGGCGGGCAGCAGGGTAATGGCGGGGTAAAGTTCCATTAAAAAGCCAATATAGCCGATAAAATCGAGGGCTTGCCCGGATAAGTCTTGACCATATTGTTCGGCCAGTTGTTCTGAGAGCAATTGGCCGCCAAGATAGGCAAGAAGGGTCAGACTAAACAAAATGCTTAAGATAAATCCAATGGCAACGACCAACAAACGGCCAATTAATCGAAAGATCATTTGTTTTCCCTCTCACGCTTTACAAAATAGTATCAGGTCCCTGCTACTTGGTCTAATTGAACGTCTTTCACTTTGAGTTTTTCTGAAATCGATTTTAATTGCCCGCAGGCGGCCATGATATCGCGCCCGCGCGGGGTGCGCACGGGGCTGGCGTATCCGGCTTTGTTGACGATCTCGGCAAAGGCTTCAATTTGCTCCCAATCTGAACATTCATAGGGGCTGCCTGGCCAGGGGTTAAACGGGATGAGATTGATTTTGGCCGGAATGCCAGCCAACAGGCGCACCAGTTCTTTGGCATCTGCCAGGCTGTCATTCATATCTTTGAGCATGACATATTCAAATGTGATGCGGCGTGCATTTGAAAGGCCGGGGTAGTTACGGCACGCGTCTAACAAGTCTTTGATGGGGTATTTCTTGTTGATGGGCACCAGGATGTTGCGCAGATCATCTGAGACAGCATGCAGAGATATGGCCAGCATGACGCCGATTTCTTCGCCGGCGCGGGCAATTTCTGGTACCAAGCCTGAGGTGGACAAGGTGATGCGGCGACGTGAGAAGGCCAGCCCGTCATCTTGCAGTGCCAAACGCATGGCATCGCGGACATTTTCAAAATTATACAAAGGTTCGCCCATGCCCATGAGGACGATGTTGGTGATTTTGCGCTCTGAGACAGGCAGGCCTGTTTTATTCTCAGCTTCAGCGCCAGGCCAATCGCCCACTCTGTCTTTGGCCAATAGAATCTGGCCTACAATTTCGCCTGCTGTTAAGTTGCGTACCAAGCGCTGAGTGCCGGTGTGGCAAAAACTGCAATTGAGGGTGCATCCTACTTGGCTGGAGATGCACAAAGTGCCGCGGTCACTTTCAGGAATGTAGACGCATTCAACCTCGGGTGCCTTTTCTCGTTCACTTTGAGGATCGAGTGCTAACAGCCATTTGCGGGTGCCATCCACTGAGATTTGTTCCGTGACGATTTTTGGTCTGGCAATGGAAAAGTCATCCGTTAATTGCGTGCGCAAGCTTTGTGAGACATTGCTCATTTGATCAAAAGAAGGCGCACCGCGGGTATAGAGCCAGTGCCAAATTTGACTTTGGCGCATCTTGAGTTGTTTTTCAGGCACGCCAATTTCGCTCAAGCAGGTCTGAACCTGCTCAGCTGAAAGGCCAATTAGCGATTGTTTTGCCATCATTGGTCGTGTCCTTGAAGCACGCGTTTGCTTTGGCGTCTTGCTGTATCAGGGCTTTTTCTTGAAAAGCAAATTTATTTACAAGCAGAGGCTGATGCTTTTAAAGCGGCGGTAATACCTGATAGAGAGTAAACATCTTTGGTTTTGGTGCCGCGTGAAGAGACGCCCTTGACCACCATCTTTTGCCCACCCTTCATTGCTTTGATGAGCTTTTTTTCTAAGCTGTTATGAATATAAGCGCGATCCCCTTTTTCAAACAGGGTAAAGTTTTGTGCGCCAATTGAAATGGATGGGGTTGAGGTTTTTTTCAGCGGGTAGCCTAATTTCACGCTGACCTCTTGGGTGACCTTAAACTTTGGCCAGGTGGTGACATAAAAGAAAATATCGCCCCGGTTTACGTTTTTAGGCTCATAATCTTTTGGTGTTGAGGCGGCAAAACAAAGCGAACCATCATTGGTTTGCGCTTTGTAAACCGTCCAATCTTGATAGCGGTTAACAACTGTGCTGTCGGCAGCTATGGCCCGCCCGAACAAGTTTGTCATTAATAATGTTACTGTAAATACGACGATAAAAACGCGCATATTTATGCCCCAAAAGTTTTGCTTCATTTCCTATCAAAAACATATACAACGATTTGACCGAGCCTGACCAGTGCTCAAATCGTATTTTTTATCATGTGTTGTTTTCTGCACAACCCATTAATACACTGAAAACTGGTATCAAAAACAGCCATTTTGAAAAGGGAAGGGCTCAGAGCATTATGAAAGCGGTTTTATGTAAAGAGCTTACAGGGTATGAGAATTTAAGCCTGGAAGATATTGATTCTCCTAGCCTTGGTGATGATGAGGTTCTTATTGGGGTTAAAATTGCTGCGCTGAACTTTTTTGATACATTGATTACGAAGGGAAAATATCAATTTAAGCCTGATTTGCCGTTTTCGCCGAGCGGAGAAATTGCTGGTGTTGTTCGCAAAGTAGGGCGTCGCGTTACGGGCTTTGAGGTGAATGATCGTGTCATGGCTTATATTGGATGGGGTGGTTTGCAAGAACAAATTGCTGTTGGGGCTGAAAAACTGACCAAAATTCCCAGCAGTGTTGGTGATGATGTGGCGGCTGGTTTGATCATCACTTATGGCACGGCCATGCATGGATTGGTTGATCGGGCTAAGGTGCGACGCGGCGACACAGTGGTTGTGTTGGGGGCCGCTGGCGGGGCTGGTTTGGCCGCGGTTGAAGTGGCACATGCTTTGGGGGCAAGAGTGATCGCTGTGGCCTCTGATGATGAAAAGCTGCAGTTGACCAAAGAGCATGGTGCGGATCTAACTGTGAATTCCAAACAACAAGATTTGAAAATCACGCTAAAGTCTTTAACAGAGGGACAAGGCGTGGATGTGGTTTATGATTGTGTTGGCGGTGAGCTGGCAGAGCCATGTTTGCGGGCGGTGAAATGGAATGGGCGTTATTTGGTTGTCGGTTTTGCCTCTGGCGATATTCCGGCTGTGCCGTTTAATTTGATTATGTTGAAGGGGACTCATGTGCAAGGGGTGTTTTTTGGGCGCTATCTTGAAGAGCAGCCAAGTGATTACCAACGTGATGTGGGCCAATTGCTAAAGTGGGTTGAGGAGGGGGCGATCCGCCCGCATGTGGAGGCGGTTTATCCGTTAACTGAGACCAAGACGGCTTTGGGCATATTGGCGCAGCGTAAAGCTAAGGGGAAAATTCTAATTCAAGTGTCGTGACTTTGTGTGTTTGGGATTTTACAAATCTTGTTCAGTTAGGCCAAACATGTCTAAGGCCTGCTGTTTGTGACGGGGTTGAATATGGCTTTCTGCCATTTTGTAGGCCATGTATAAAACGGCAACATCGTCTAAAACGCCCAGGCCGAGCAAAAATATCAAAACATCTGGAATAAGATCGATCGGAAAGATCAGGTAAAAAGCGGCAAACAGGCCGGCGGCGCGGACTGTCCAAGGGGTTTGAGGGTCTGCCACGCAATAAAATAGGCTGGCAAGCTTTAAGACCCCGGGGGCGCGGCCTAAATATTGTATAAAGCTTGAATTTGCCATTGACTTTTACCCCTTGTCTAATGCATTCAAATTGAGGCCTCTCAAGAGAGGCGGACTATATATAAGTCTTTCGATCAAAACTTTCAACAAACCTCCTAAGATTGAGAAAAATAACAAAAAAACACTAGTCTTAATAAAGTGTTAATGTTAGGATCTGCTCTAAATTGCTTTAAAATTAACCTTCAACAGGTTGGTTTTTCAGCAAAAATAAAGACTTGTTAAAAGCTATAAAAAAAACTGTTTCGGGATACGGCATATTTTAGGGTTGTGAGTTATGGTTGGGTTATCAAAAGTTGCTTTGCAAAATAAAAATAAATTGGGAAATAAAATTTTCTCCGTCTTAAGTGTCAATCGCGCAATGTTGTTTGGGCAATCGTTACGGATGTCTTTTGTTTGTTTGTTACCCCTTGTTTTGTTTGCAAGCCTTTCTGTTTCTCAAAATACAGCCCAAGCTGCTTTTAACAGCCAGATTAACGAAAAGTTTCATGAGCCTTTAGAAACGGTTTTCTTTGATCATCAATTTATTCAAAAACCTTTCGCTGATGGCAGCCTTGATCATGCTCAGGGTGTGCAAGTTGCTGGTAATGGGTTAGTTAACCCGTTTGGCTTTGTTGATCCAAATCGGCATATAGCCAAAAAAAGGTCCGGCAAAGGGTATAATAAAAAAGGCAAGGCAAAAAAGGTAAACCCCACTTATAGTCTTGGCGCCAAATTGCCCAAAAAGGGATATGTCAAATCTTATAAATATGGCAATGGCATCGACTTTGATGATGCTGACTTGGATTATTATAGAGCACAAAAAGGCAATGACCGTTACCAGCGCCGGGGCAGAACCACATATCGGACCATGTGTGTGCGGTTGCGTGATGGGTATTATTGGCCCATTAGTTTTGCGCAGACAAAACGGGGCTTGAAGAAAGATCGGGCTAAGTGTCAAAAGAGCTGTTCGGATAAAGTGCGCTTGTTTTATTATCCAAGCGTTAGTACGGATGATGCCCTTGCCAATATGCGTGACTTGAAGGGGCGGCGTTATAGCTCTTTGAAAACGGCGTTTTTGTATCGCACCAAATACATCAAAGAGGCCTCTTGTAAGCCTAAACCTTGGAGTGCTGAGGCAAAAGCAAAACATGCTGTTTACGCGGCCAAAGATGGCCGAAAAAAACGGCTTATGCATGTGGCTGCGACCCGAAAGGCTGAACGCAAGCGCGTGGCCATTTTAAAGGGCAAGGCGCGCAGACTGGCGCGCAAAAGTCGCTATTCAAAAAAGCGGTTACGTAAACATCGCAGAGTTGCCCGTGTTTATCGGCGTAAAAAGCGGTATAAAAAGTAGCGTGTCTTGCTTCGCTTCTTGCCTGATAAAATCACTTCTTTAATCTACTTGTTGGCTGATTTGATCCATAAACGCGGCTAGAGAGATATCTTTTTGAGTGACCCCACCTGCATCATGGGTTGAGAGGGTGACCTCAACCTTGTTCCACACGTTAAACCATTCAGGGTGGTGGTTTAGGGTTTCTGCTTTTAATGCCACTTGGGTCATGAAGCCAAAGGCCTGATTGAAATCCTTAAATGTAAATGTCTTTTCTATAGCTGAGCGTGTGTGGTGCTTTGTCCAGTTGTTTAGCGGTTTTAGGGCCTCTATAAGCTGTGCATCGTTAAGTAAACTCATTGTCAAACATCCTTGTGCATCAAAAATCTTGATTTTGGGGCGCGGGCTAATCACCATTATGATTAGCCAGGATAATAAGAAAAGGCAAAAGTGATGACAAAATGTGCAGTTCTGTTTGTTTGTTTGGGCAATATTTGTCGCTCTCCTGTGGCTGAAGGGGTGTTTACGCAAAAAATAGATGAAGCTGGTTTGAGCGAACATGTTGAGGTTGACAGTGCGGGCACTGCGGCCTGGCATGTTGGCAAAGCGCCAGATGATCGCATGATCAAAGCTGCCGATGAGCGGGGGTATGATTTAAGCTCTTTAAGGGCGCGCCAGGCTGTTGCGGCAGACTTTGAGACATTTGATTATATCTTGGCGATGGACCAAGAGAACTATGACAATCTTTGTCAAATTCGCCCGCCGGCGGCAAAAGCAAAATTGGTGCTTTTTTTAGAGTATGCTCGCGGCGTTGAAGAAACAGAGGTGCCGGACCCATATTTTGGCGGGCAAGATGGGTTTTATCATGTGATTGATCTGGTCGAGGCAGCCTCTGAGGGGTTGATTGAAAGTTTAGAGCTTTAAAACTGGCCCTTGCTACTTACTCATGAAGGGGCTTGAAATGGGTATTGGGCTTCGACCAGGTAAGGGCCGCCCCCTGTTGATTCTTTGGCTGAATAAAGACAAAAGTCCGTCACTTCCATCGTTAGGGGATGGTAATCATTATATTCAGCTAAATATTGCCCCAGTTGGGGCGCCCGGCCTGCTTTAAAACGGGCAAGGGTAATGTGAGGGGTGAATTTGCGCCCTTCAGCTTTGAAGCCTAGGCGCTGGGCAAGTGTTTCATGAGCTTGGTACAAGTTTGATAATGGATCAGATGGGGCAATTGCGGCCCAAAGCATGCGCGGTTTGTCGCCCCCGAAAGTCCCTAGGGTGTTTAGTTTTACGGTGAAGGGGTTGCTGGCTATCAAGTTAAGGCTTTGGGTGAGGTCATTGGCTTGGGTGTTGTCCATATCGCCGAAAAAACGCAAGGTGATGTGAAAGTCTGATGGGTCTATCCAGCGGGCACTGGCCAGGCCAGCCTGTAAAAGGGTGAGCTGGGTGGCTATGTGAGAGGGGATTCTTATTCCTGTAAACAGCCGCGGCATAATGACCTTGTCTTGTTGCTAAAGGGCTTAAGGGGGTATTAAAAACGTGATAATAGGCTAAAAGCCCTTAATATTACAAAGAAAATAACGCCATAATTTGGTTATAGACATGGGTTATTATGTATTAAAAACGGGGACTAAGCTTTTCTTAACCACAAGAAAAGAAGCGTATGGATAAGCTGTACAATGAGTGCATGCACCCCCTTGAAAAATGTGCATTTACTCTCCATATTACAGGGGAGCTTTCTATTTATAGATAAAAGGGCAATTTTGCCTTTAAAACATTTTTGAATGGACAATCAACTTTAAAGGATTAAAGGACATGTCAGACTATCAGCAGCGTGAAGCCACTCAATATGGTACGCAGACCAGAACGAGAGAGATCGATGCGGGTCTTCGCGCCTATATGATGCGGGTTTACAATTATATGATGGGCGGAGTTGCCCTTACTGGACTTGTTGCTTATGGGGTTTTCTCAATGGCCACAACCAATCCGCAATTTGCTCAGTTGATGTATAACAGCCCGCTTAAATGGGTTGTGATGTTTGCCCCGCTGATTATGGTGTTTGCCATTTCAGCTATGGTGAACCGTATGAGCTATGGTGCTCTGCAAGTTTGTTTCTGGGGTTTTGCGGCTCTGATGGGTGCTTCCCTTTCATGGATCTTTTTGGCTTATGGCGGTGTTTCCATTACGCGAGTGTTCTTTATTAGTGCGGCCGCTTTTGGTGCCTTGAGTGTTTATGGCTATACCACCAAGAAAGATCTTTCTGGTTGGGGCACATTCTTGTTTATGGGCCTTATCGGTTTGATCATTGCTAGTCTTGTGAACATTTTCTTGCAGTCTTCTGCGTTGCAATTTGCTGTTTCATGCATTGGCGTGTTGGTGTTTGCTGGTTTAACCGCTTATGACACACAGCGGATTAAGTCTATGTATCATGTTGGTCATGGTGCGGCGACTTTAGGTAAGATGGCGATTATGGGTGCCCTTAGCCTGTATCTTGATTTCATCAACTTGTTTATGAGCTTGTTGAGCCTGTTTGGTTCCAGCGAATAAGCAAAGCCATCCTGTTTGGAAAACTGAAAAGCCCGGCTTAAAAAGCCGGGCTTTTTTTATTGGGTTTTAACGCTGATGCTTGGTGTAAAGGTGCCTTAACGCTCTAGGATAATATCAAAGGTTGAACTGACAACTGAGCCGTCTTGTTTGACATTTGCTAATTTAAGCTTATTGGGAGATGGCTGCCCTGTTTCTTTGCCATTGGCCCAAGGGTCTTTTTCAATAAAGGGGTCCCCTTCAAAATAAAGCTGAGAGATAAGTGATTTATAGCCTGGGGCGGCTGCTAAAAAGTGAATGTGAGCAGGGCGGGTGATGCCGGCCCAGCTTGGATCAATGCCCGGGCCTTCTGTTGGAATTTTATAACGGCCTGGGATAATTGTTTCGATGCTATAGCGGCCCTTCTCGTCTGTGAGCACTTGGCGGCGCAGGCGGTATTCTTGATTGGGGGTATAAGTTTCACCAAATTTTGGCATGTCATAGCGCCCGGCATCATCGGCTTGCCAAAAATCTAGCAAGGCTTGGGAAATGGGTTGTTTGCAATCTGGTCCGTAGACTGTGCCTGATAACATTAATCTTTTACCTGGTTCTTCATCGCTGACCAGTTTGGTGCCAAAGGGAGCGGCTGGGCGGTGGAAGGGGCCGAGAATGTCTTTGTGGGTTGCTTTGCAAACGTCTGCGGCTTTGACGCCATTGGCCAGCCCCATGCTGGCGGCAATGGCCCCGGCAGAACCAGCTAAAAAATGGCGCCGGTTTGCTGTGGGAATTTGGGCGTGTTTGTTTTTGTTCTTTGGGTCGTTTTCGTTGCTCATAAATTTGTCCAATCTTTTTTGATTGGACAGATTTTTGATTTTTGAATGGCAAAAGTCAAATCAACCTTTGGCTCTTAAATCGCTTCTTGAAATTGTTTAATCCAGAATAAAGGGGCTTTTGTGCCAGAAATTGCCGTTGCGTCCCATTTGTTCACCCACTTTATAGAGGGCTTGCATATATTTGGTGTCAAACACGTCTTGCTCTTTGAGGGTAAAGGTTGGGGGGACATAGGCTAGGTTATAATCCAGCCCATCGCGCTTGGCCAAAGCATAGACACGATACAAGTCACCAATGCCTTGGTTTTTGATGAGCGTTGAGATTGAGCGTGCTGAAATTTCAAGGAGCTTGGCTTCAGTGACATCATATTGGGGGGTCACTCTTGAATTGCGGATAACATAGACGCGGCGTTTTCGCTTTACACCTAACAAGGCGTCTAGTCGGCGGGGTGAAAAGGCTGGTGGGTATAAGAACACTTGAGAGGAAATGCCGCCATCAACGTGCAGCTCTGTATAGGTTTTGCCATTGGCCTCAACGTCAAAGCGCACAGGGGGGAAAGCGCCGGGAATGGAGGTTGAAGCCAATATGATTTTGCGGAATAACTCTAATTTTTGCGGATGGTTGCTGTTTGCCAGCATGCCAATGTCCCATATGATGCCTCTTTGAGAGTCAAGATCGCTGGTGCCTATTAATAAAAACCGCCCCTTTAAATATTCTCGGCCAATTTTAGCCAAAAGATCAGCCGTGGCATATTTGGCGATCATGGTGATCAGGCCGCTATTATCTGTTAATGCTGGGCCGCCGAAGAGGCCATTTAATATGGTGGTTTGAAGGACCTGCTTGGTTGAAAGGGTGGTGTATATTTCTTTCAACTGAGGGTCATAGGCTGGCCCTAGAAAGGCAAAGGGGGCAATGATGGCACCGGTGCTCACACCCGTGACAACATCAAATTTGGGTCGCCTGCCTGATTGGGTCCAGCCGTTTAGTAGGCCTGCGCCAAATGCGCCGTCTGAGCCACCGCCTGAAAGACTTAAGATGTCCCAGGTGCGGTTCTTATCTGGATAAGCGCGCATACGTTCTTTTAATGGGATGGCAATTTGTTTTAATTCTGCGTCAGAAAGAGGTGGGGCGTCAGCATAAAAACGCACATCTGTTAACGAGGGGACGATTGCATTGGTTGTCAGGCTTTCTGGCACGGCCACCCGGTTAGAAAATGTGCTGCAGGCAGATAAAATGAGAGTTAGGCAAAGGGCAAAGGCCAAGTGGAGGTGTTTTTTGCAAAGTGTAAAATGTGCCAATCCACGCATGGCGATACCTTAAAAAAATGCTTCATCTATTTGAAGCATTAATGCATACCATAAGGCTGAAATGAACTTAAAAATAAAAATGAGCTTAAAGACAGGCTCTAGTTTTTTCGGTTTGTAACCCTCAATAAGATTTTGTGGCTTCTATGAGTTCTAATTTGTTTTCAAATATTTTTAGTACCTGCTTGAGCTTTTTGCCCCGTTTTAAGATCCGGCCTTGATGATTGCGGACAAGATATGCCCCTTGGCGTTTGGCTAGCTTGGGGTGCTTTTCCAGCCGATAAAGCGGGTTTTCTGAAGTGTGGCGGAAGATGGAGAAAATAGCGCAATCGCGTCCCATATCAATTGCATAGTCGCGCCAGGCCCCTTGAGCGACCATCGCACCATAGCTGGAGAGAATAAGGCTTAATTCTGTTCTATGGAAACAGACCAGACTTTCAGGTTTGTAAGATCCATTAGAGGATTTGTTAGAAGAGGTGTTTTGGAGAGAGGACTTTTGCTGAAAGGACCTGGGAAAAGGTATGATTGCGCTTTGTTTGTTCAAAAAAGCCTCCCCTGCTTATTATCTCTGACCTTCTCATCATGCCTTGGGCTGAAAAGAATGACAAGAGGGCAAAATAAACATTACATTTTTGTAACATTTATCACGAAATGGCCTTAAACCCTTCAATTTCGTGCCTTAAACCCTATCTATATTAATACCATAGCCTCTTGGCCTGGTCTTGGGAGGTTCTTGAAAAATCAGCCCCCCAAGTCCCCTTCAGGGCCTCATAACCTTGACCAGGCCATCTTTGTTTCTTGTCTTAATGATTTGTTGTTAAAATATCACAGGTCTTTATTTGTTTTTTGCAAAACGGTCATCTTTATCTTTTAAGTATTGAGTGTTGCCGAATCTGTTTGTGTAGCCTATAATCGGCAAGAGGTACGTAGTAATGCGTATCTGCACAACTTAAAGTTGTGCACATGTACCATGTTTTAGTAATGCGTTAGAGTACATATTTAATGTTTTTGAACTGCGTATCGTTCTTAAAACATCATAACTTAAGGGCTGACCATTCCTTTTCGATTGGATCAGCCCTTTTTATTTGTTTTTTACTTTTAAAGTACCGGCTGTTACTAAGTGTCCTAAAGAGCGATATTATCTATTAAGCGGGTTTGTCCAAGTTTTACGGCGGCAAACAAACGGGCGTTGTTTGAGGGTTGTTCTTTGAGGTCCGTTATAGGGTTTAAGTCGTCACTTTGACGCAACTCTAGATAATCAATTTCAAATCCATGATTGATTAAAGTTTTTTCAGCTCGTTTCAAATGATCAGCAATCTGAGCGCCTTGTTTGAGGCTTTGGGCAATTTGTTGCAATGTTGCATATAGATGTGGCGCGATTGCGCGTTCTTGTTCATTTAAATATTGATTGCGAGAGGATAGGGCCAGTCCATCGGCTTCACGGACAATGGGACTGCCCAGAATTTGGGTTTCAATGTTGAGGTCTTTGACCAGCCTTTTGATGACCAATAGTTGTTGGAAATCTTTTTCACCAAACACAGCAATGTCAGGTTGGCAGATCAATAACAGTTTGCTGACAATGGTTGCCACTCCGTCAAAGTGACCGGGGCGGTTGCCGCCACATAGCCCTAAGCTAAGCTGATTAACGCTCACACTGGTTTGAAAGCCTGTCGGGTATATTTCTTTCACAGGGGGGGTGAAGGCGATGTGGGCCCCGGTGCGCTCAAGGGCGTCTATGTCATCTTGCAAGGGGCGCGGGTAGCTGTCTAAGTCTTCGTTTTGGCCAAATTGTGTGGGATTGACAAAGATGGAGCAAACAACCATATCGCTCTTTTGCTTGGCAAATTCTATCAAAGACAAATGCCCCTGGTGTAGTGCGCCCATGGTCGGGACCAGGGCAATTGTTTTTGAGCTGGCTTTTAAGGCTTTTATCTGTGTGCGCAAGGCTTCAATTGTGCTGGTAATGGTAAGAGAGTGCGGCTTAGACATGAAAAACTTTCTTCAAAATGGCTTCGTTAGGGAAACTGTCATTTTAATCAGTTCAGGGGCCAAATACCATGCTATAAAATTTCGAGCAAATTGATAATTGGCCTTCTTGCTGGGGCCCGATACTTTAGAGATAAATGACATGCCTTATGTGCTCGCGTTTTGTGTGATCACACTTTACCTTTATTTTCGCTTTGGGAAAAAAGCTTTGGCCAGTGCTTTGGCATTGTTGGCTTTGCTTGTGTTGGCGCGCGGGTTTGTGGTTCTGGCTGTCCCGTTGTTGATGGCGGCTTATTGGTTGATCAAAGATGAGCGGCTGCTGCCAAAAATTGGTGGGAGAACTAGGCAAAGACCCCAAGCGACAGACCGGCCTGGTGTGCCCACCATAAAGGGGCGTTTTGTTACCCTTTATCTGGATGCGCTTTCTGGAAATATAACTGGCATGGTTGGTAAAGGGCCTTTGGTTGGTAGCCCATTGGTTGGCCTTTCTCAAGACAAGCTCAATCAGTTGAGGGTTCACTATCAAAAAAGGGATAAAGAAAGCAGTGCGTTGTTGGAGGTGTTTTTAGATCAAGCATTTCCTGCATGGCGCAAAGCTGAAGGGGCTGAGGAGGGGGGCGGTTCATCTTCACGAGCCAGTTGGGCTACGTCTGTGTCGCGGCGCGAGGCTGCTCAAGTGTTGGGGCTGTCTTTTACAGCTTCTGAAGCTGAGATAAAACAGGCCCATCGCCAGTTGATGAAAAAGTTTCATCCAGATCAGGGCGGGGCTGAAATTTTGGCCGCGAAAATTAACATGGCCAAAGATCGGTTGTTGTAGGTTGGTTTTACCTAGAGCATGTCACTTTGTTTTGTATTCAATGCCATGCTCCATCTTCTTATTTATGCGTGTCTTTTTTCCCAAAACCGGTATCCACTTTTGTGGGACACGCTCTAAAAGATTAGATTTTTTATTGCGCTGGAACAGCCAAGCAATCAATGGCTTTGCGTTTTAATTGGCGGCAGGTTTGCCTGGCGTCTTGTTCTGTAAAGCCGGCAAAGCGCGCGCGGTAAACGGAGTTGTTGTTGGGAACCAGCATGGTGAAGCTTTGATGACCAGTTAACAGACTGCCCGCTTTAGAGCCGATGGAGGCAAGGCGTTGTTTGGCATCTTCTTCAGATCCGAACGCCCCAATTTGAATATGATAGGGCCCGGCCGGTGGCAGGCCTGCGCCTAATCGTTGAGGCTCGGGCTTAATTTTAGGCCCTTGAGCTAATCTAATCGGCTCTTTGATGGGTTGGGTTTTTACAATTTGTTTTTGAGCAGGGCGGCGCTTGGGTGTAAAGACAATATGTTGTTTGCGCTTGCCGCGAGATGCCTTGCGCACTGATTTGCGTAAAATCTTGGCCATGAAGACATCGCGTCTTCTGGCTGTTTTGCCGCCCATGACCACAGCGACCACATGTTTGCGCCCTTGCCAGTATGAAGAGGTTAGGTTGAAGCCAGAGGCGCGGGTGTAGCCTGTTTTAATGCCGTCGATGCCTTGCATGCGTGACATAAGGCGGTTGTAATTTTTATAAACCCGGCCCTTGTAAGCGAATTTTTTGGTGGCAAAATATCGATAGAGCCCGGGGAAATCTTTTTGGATGGCTTGGCTCAGTTTGATCATGTCACGCGCGGTTGTCACTTGTTTGCGGTTTGGCAAGCCAGAGGCGTTTAAAAATCGTGTTTTGTTCATGCCTAGTTTGCGGGCTTTCCAGGTCATGAGTTGAGCAAATTTCCATTCAGATCCGGCAATGTTTTCAGCAACAACAACGGCGACATCATTTGCGCTTTTTACAATCAGTGCTTTGATAGCGTGTTCCACACGAATCGTGGTGCCTGGCTTTAGCCCCAATTTTGAGGGCTGTTGACGCGATGCGTTTTCAGTGACTTGTAATTTGGAATCTAGATTTAAACGTCCAGATTGAATAAACTCAAACAGCATGTACAGCGTCATCACTTTGGTTAGTGACGCGGGGTGATGGGGTTTGTCAATGTTATGGGAATAAAGGACGCGCCCGGTATGAGCATCAATGGCCATAGCGGCAGATTTTTTGGCCGCAAAAGCGGGGGTGTTTATCGGGCCTATTAAAAGACTAAATACCCCACCACAAATTAAGCAAAAACGAAAAACCGAGTACACTAGAGCTTTCATACGATTCTCTTTTTAAAATCCTGCCACTTTACAGTTTTTCATTTTTGGCGAAAAAGGTGCCTCTTCAGGCTTTAACGGTGCTAGCCATTAAAGCCATCACTTGTGACCAATGTTCTTGGCTGATGTGACCGAGACAGTTTTTTCAAGCCGTAAAAAAACTTAAAACTGTATTTTAAGCGTGTTTGGTTGACCTCATATTTAACAAACTTAACCATGATAATTAGGCATGATTTTGACTAATTTAATTTGGTCGTTTGTTAAGGCCTTTGCCAAACATCCTTAATGTTTAAAAGTTTAACAAAATTCATTTATGGAAACGTTAAACTATTACCATCAATTTATTTAAAATTTTAATGAATTTAATCGCTTCAAATTAGGCTTGAAATTAATAAAAATAGGGCAAAATGATGTGAAATTAGCCAATTGAAATTTATTAAGAACGTCTTAACTATTAGGAGGGCTTCAAAACGAACGTTTTAAGGGCGTGTTTTTAAGCTCAAATTTTAAGCAGTTGATGAGTTTTTATGTATGCTTTGGTTTATTACTTCAATGTTTGCATAAGGCCCGCCAAATCGTTATTCTTATCTTCGTAAAAGGCATGGTAGGTTAAAAGCATTGATAACAATGAAGCGTGAAATAAAAGGGCAGATACAATTAACACACGGTTATTTTTGCCATTCCAATAGTGAGGATGGCAATGATAATGATGGCGGGTTGGTTACACCGGGCTTAAAGGAAAAAGTCAAAGAAAAGACAAAAAAGCCTAATCTTTATAAAGTACTGTTGCTCAATGATGATTATACACCGATGGAATTTGTGGTGCACATTCTAGAGCGCTTTTTTAATAAGCAAAGGCAAGAGGCGGAACAGATTATGCTTCATGTTCATCATAAAGGGGTCGGGATTTGCGGCGTTTTTACTTATGAGGTGGCAGAGACAAAAGTGACGCAGGTCACTTTGTTTGCCAAAGAGCATCAACACCCGTTACAATGCACCATGGAAAAGGAGTAACACTCTATGCCATCATTTACAGAGAGTTTAGAAGAGGCCATCCATCGCGCATTGGAATATGCCAGTGAACGGCGCCAGGAATTTGCCACTCTAGAACATCTTTTATTATCCCTTATTGATGACAAAGATGCCTCAGCGGTTATGAGCGCTTGCGGGGTGAATATGGATTTGCTGCGCAAACAGCTTATTCAATATATTGATGACGATTTAGATGCCCTCATTGTTTCGGAACTTGAGGATGTACAGCCGACCACCGGGTTCCAACGGGTGGTGCAACGTGCTCTTATTCATGTGCAGTCGTCTGGGCGCGAAGAAGTGACCGGGGCCAATGTGCTGGTGGCTATTTTTGCGGAACGGGAAAGCCATGCTGCCTTTTTCCTTCTTGAACAAGATATGACCCGGTTTGATGCGGTTAATTATATCAGCCATGGGGTGGCCAAACGCTCTGACATGTCTGAACCGCGGGCTGTGCGCGGGGTTGATGATGATGCCGCGACTGTTGAGAGCGGTGAAGATGGTTCACGTGAGCCAGATGTGTTGGAGAACTTTTGCATTAACTTGAATAAAAAGGCGCGTGATGGGGGCATTGACCCACTGATTGGGCGCGATGCTGAGGTGAACCGGACCATTCAAATTTTATGTCGCCGCCAGAAGAATAACCCGTTGTTTGTGGGTGAGCCTGGTGTTGGTAAAACGGCCATTGCAGAAGGTTTGGCGCGGCGCATTGTGAATGCCGAAGTGCCTGAAGTGCTGCTGGATGCCACTATCTTCCAATTGGATATGGGGGCTTTGCTTGCCGGGACCCGTTATCGCGGTGATTTTGAAGAGCGCCTTAAATCTGTGATTAAAGAAATTGAGCGCACCCCTGGGGCGGTTATTTTCATTGATGAAATTCATACCATCATTGGCGCTGGGGCCACCTCTGGCGGGGCGATGGATGCCTCTAACTTATTAAAACCAGCACTTGCCAATGGGGCCGTTAAGTGCATTGGTTCGACTACTTATAAAGAGTTTCGCAATTATTTTGAAAAAGACCGGGCGATGGTGCGGCGGTTTCAAAAAATTGATATTAATGAGCCAAGTCCAGAAGATACCGTTAAGATCTTGCAAGGCTTAAAGCCTTACTTTGAAAAGCATCACAATATCAAATATACCAATCAAGCGCTGAAGACGGCGGTTGATTTGTCGGTTAAATATTTGCATGACAAAAAATTACCCGACAAAGCAATTGATGTGATTGATGAAACGGGTGCCTCTCAAATGTTGTTGGCACCATCCAAGCGGCGCAAGACGATCGGCGTTAAAGAGATTGAAGTCACAATTGCTACAATGGCACGGATCCCGCCGAAAACCGTTTCCAAGTCGGATGCAGAAGTGTTGCGCAACATGGAGCGTGATTTGCAGCGGGTGGTTTATGGGCAAGATCAAGCGATCTCTACCCTTTCTTCAGCAATCAAACTTTCAAGGGCTGGTTTGCGCCAGCCTGACAAGCCGATTGGGTGTTATTTGTTCTCTGGCCCAACCGGGGTTGGTAAAACTGAAGTTGCACGCCAATTGGCAGATACCATGGGTGTGCCAATTTTACGGTTCGACATGTCTGAATATATGGAAAAACATGCTGTTTCGCGCCTTATTGGGGCGCCTCCTGGTTATGTTGGATTTGACCAGGGCGGCTTGCTAACTGATGGGATTGATCAAAACCCTCATAGCGTGTTGTTGCTTGACGAGATTGAAAAAGCTCATCCGGATATTTTCAACATTTTGTTGCAGGTGATGGATCACGGCAAGCTGACAGATCATAATGGCAAATCGGTTGATTTTAGAAATGTCATTCTCATCATGACCTCCAATGCTGGGGCGGCTGATTTGGCCAAAGCGCCGATTGGCTTTAACCGTGAAGAGCGGGTTGGTGAGGATGAGGACGCGATTAATACTCTGTTTAGCCCTGAGTTTCGTAACCGGCTTGATGCGGTTATTCCTTTTGCCGCTCTTGCGCCTGAGACCATTAGTAAAGTGGTTGATAAATTCATCTTTGAATTGGAAGCGCAATTGGCAGATCGCTCGGTGACGATTGAGTTGAGCGAAGAGGCCAAAGAGTGGTTGGCGAAAAAAGGGTATGATCCTAAATATGGTGCCCGGCCTTTAGCACGTGTCATCCAAGAGCATATTAAGACGCCGCTGGCTGAAGAAGTGTTATTTGGCAAGCTGGAAAAAGGCGGCACGGTTGAAGTGCATGTGAAGGGCAAAGGGGCGGCTAAGCATTTGGCATTTCATTATGTGAGTGCTGAGCCTGGTGTTAAATCAAGCGTGAAGAAGAAAGCCAAGGCCAAGGTTGGTGCCAGCGCGAGCGCTAAAAAAACACCTAAGAAAAAGGCTGATAAATAGGTTTTCAGCCAAGAGCATGTCACTTTAGTTTTGAATTCATGTGTCTGCTTCTCATCTCTTTGTAAAAGCCGTGTCTTTTTTCTTGGCACTTTAGGTTGCCCACCAGCAACTGAGCTATGCACAAAACCGGTGTCCACTTTTGTGCGACACGCACTAGTAGGTGGTGATGGTTGGTTTGAAGTTTCTGGCCTCTTGGCAACTTTTATAAAGCCGCGAGCCATAGAACAAATAATCAAACCGTTCCATATATTTGGGACCGAGATTTTCTATGGCAGTTTTTGCCTTGGCGTTGCATTTTAAACTTTCAATATAAGCTTTGACTTCCCTTTTGGTGTGGGGGAAGTCTTTGCAATTGTCTGTGGCCACCAAAGCCATCATGGCGTAGGCAATTGTGCGCCCTGATACATGTTTAGGGCAGGGGGCGTTTTGGTCTTTTGTAATTTTTTGCTCTGCTTGGTCTGCAAAAGCTTGATGCCCGCTTGGGGCAAACAGGGTAAGGACCAACAGAGACAAAATAAAAAATCGACTTAGCATGTTTGCACTAATTTTTAATTTTGCATTTCATTTGCTTATTGGAGATCTTACCATAATTTTTTTGCAAACCCAAAGAGGGGCAGCGTTTTGCTAATCCCCTGCTTCTAGTGTTTCTGTTTGTCCTGCGGTTAGCGTGACAGAGCCAAATTCGCCAACACCGGTTTTGCTCTTGGTTGTGATGCGGTAGGTGCCAGCTGGTAGGATAAACCTTTTTTTGCGCCCCTGCCTAGTTGCTTCTCTGGCTACCGCCTTTTTGCCCTCTTTGTCCTTATCAAAGACTAGGATGTTGATAATCCCTTGCCCATAAGGGGTGACTTCTAAAATGCCTGCATTGAGAGAGATTGTTTTTTGACGCTCTTCTCCTGCCTTAAGATGGAATGGGCGGCGCACAGACATGTCTTCTAGTTTGACTTCTGTTACGTAATTTCCTGGGGCAATGTCAAAGGTGGCTTTATGGCCGGCCTCCTTGGCAACCAGTTTTCCTTGTTTGGTATAGATGTTGTAGCCAAGGCGGGTGCCTTTTTTAAGGGGCGATCCATTGTCACTTAGGCTAGCCGTAAATGTAATTCGGCCTGAACCAATGGGGATGTCTATGGTCTGTGTATCATTTTTGGTAACCGTTACTGTGTGTGAGGTGCTGTAGTCTTCGGTTTTTAGTGTGATGGTGTATGTGCCGGGTTTTAAGTTTAATACGCGTTGATAGCCGGTGCCAATGAGCTTGTTTTCAGAGGCTGGGGCGTCTTGGGGGCGCAGGTGCCATAAAAAGCTGCGTTTATTCAATACAACGCCTTTGGTGTTGACGGCGCGGGCAATCAGATTATAAGCGGGCGGTGCTTTTCTTGTGACATCAAGGGCTTCATTTAAGCTTTGATAGTCATCGCTTGTGAGTAATTTGCCGCCTGTTTCATCTGTTAAGCATTGAAAGGTGCCAAGTTCTTGGGCATTGAGGCCAAAGCCAACCACATGAATGCGGGTTTTAACATTTTGTTCCCCAAGATTTTTAGCAATGGCGCATAGGTCTGCTTGGCAGGTTTCTATGCCGTCTGTGACCACAATAATCTCACCGCCTGCGGGCAGTGATTTTGTGGCAGCTAAGATGCTGTCTCCAATCGGTGTCATGCCTTTTGGGGTTAGCCTTTGAATGAATTTATGGGTTTTGCGATCAATACCCGTTTGGGGCGGTGTGAGGAGTTGAATGTCTTGGCAGGATTTTTTTTGTCTGTGGCCATAGGCCATAACGCCTAAAGCGCGGCTCTTATCCCAATTTTTAAAAAAGGTGGTGACCACTTTTTTGGCTGTGAGGATTTTAGGTTGCCCTTTTAGTTTCCCAGCCATGGAGCCAGATCCGTCTATGATTAAGATGGTTGGCGATAGGTTGGGGGCAACCATATCTGATTTTGCGTGATCTGTTCTGGCATGGGCCTGGTGTGCAACGGCCAGCACGAACAGGCCAAGAAAGGGGGAGAGGCATGTTTTCAAAGCTGTTGATGGCATGTTGGTGGCTCTTGTTTTTTTACATTAAAATTTGGCGGCTTGTTGGCACATAGTGGCGCCATGGGTGCCTTTATAAAGGGGTTCCATTTTGGGCATCATTTGTGCCTTCATGTTTTTAATCGCTTTGTCCGTTTTGGCGTTGCAATTTAAAGTTTGAAGTTTGGTTTCAACTTGCTCAACCGATAAAGGGAAGTTGGCGCAGTTTTTCGCTGCGGCCAAAGCCATAATGGTGCGCGCGATTTTGTTTCCTTGTGGGCGTGCTGGGCAGGTGTCTTGTTTCACAATAAGAGATTCAGCCCTGACTGGTACGGGATGGGTTAGAGTGCCCAGCAGGGGAATTATGGCTAAGAGCATAAGGGGCCAAGCAACTTTATTGTTTAAAGGGGGTGTCATCACTGTGTTCCTCTTTCTTGGGTCTGCTTATGATTGTTTCGTCAAAGTTTAGTCGTTAGGGACTGAAAATAAGTTTACTCTGAGAGAGAAAGATCGGTTTTATGGTTAATGAAATATGTCTCTTTGGACGAAAGGTGGATTTAGGATCGTTGGTCTTTGTTTTCTGCTTGCAAAGGGCTAAATTGCCTCTTATGGGTTTAGGCTTGAGTGATGTAAACAGTTAGACTGTCAGTTGGGGATTTTACTGTGGGGTACCAGAAAGAGCGGATCTATTTATTTGACACCACCTTGCGAGATGGTGCGCAGACCAATGGGGTTGATTTTTCGCTTGATGATAAGCTGTTAATGGCCAAGGCGCTTGATGAACTTGGTCTTGATTATGTTGAGGCCGGTTACCCGGGGGCGAACCCTACCGATACTGCCTTTTTTAGCAAACAAAGAGAATTAAAGCGGGCAAAGGTGACCGCCTTTGGCATGACCAAGCGGGTGGGGCGCTCTGTTTCCAATGATGGTGGGTTTCAAGCGGTGTTGGGGGCACATGCACAAGCTGTGTGTTTGGTGGCCAAAGCTTGGGATTATCATGTACGGGTTGCTTTGGGCGTGACCAATGAAGAAAATCTAGCGACCATTGGGGAGAGCGTTGAAGCGGTTGTGGCAAGTGGCCGTGAGGCGATGATTGATTGCGAGCATTTTTTTGATGGTTTTAAGAGTAATCGAGATTATGCGCTTTCTTGTGTGCAAGCGGCTTATGAAGCAGGTGCGCGCTGGGTGGTTTTGTGTGACACCAATGGGGGCACTTTGCCCCATGAAGTGGAAGAGATTGTTACCCAAGTGGTGAAGGTGGTGCCGGGGGATCATCTTGGCATTCATGCGCATAATGATACGGAAAATGCTGTTGCCAATTCACTGGCTGCCGTCAGGGCCGGGGTGCGCCAGGTGCAAGGGACGTTAAATGGGTTGGGCGAGCGGTGCGGCAATGCCAATTTAACCTCGATTATTCCAACCCTTTTGTTAAAGCCTGCCTTTGCTGACAAGTTTGATACTGGCATTACAGCTGAGCGTTTGCGCACCATTAGTCATGCGTCACGTTTGCTGGATGAAATTTTGAACCGGGCACCAAACCCTCACCTGCCTTATGTGGGCTCTTCTGCTTTTGCTCATAAAGGGGGCATTCATGTCTCTGCGGTGAAAAAAGATCCCTCAACCTATGAACATGTGGCGCCGGAAGCGGTTGGCAATGCGCGTAAACTGTTGGTCTCTGACCAGGCGGGCAAATCCAATATTTTGGCTGAGCTTGAGCGGTTGCGTATTGACGTGCCGGCAGATGATGACCGGGTGGATGCTTTGTTAGAAGAGGTCAAGGCTCGTTCTGCCCAAGGCTATGCCTATGAAGGGGCAGGGGCCTCTTTTGAATTATTGGCCCGGCGGGTTTTTGGACAGGTGCCACGGTTCTTCAGTGTTGACCGGTTTCGCGTGATGGTGGAGCGGCGCTACACGGCAACAGGTGATTTGATCACAGTGTCTGAAGCCACTGTGAAGTTGACCGTTGATGATGTAACTTTTGCTCATGTGGGCGAGGGGAATGGCCCGGTCAATGCGCTTGATCAAGCTTTGCGCAAGGATTTGGGGCGTTATCAATCTTACATTGAAGACCTTGAACTGGTTGACTATAAGGTGCGGATTTTAACTGGGGGAACCGATGCGGTAACCCGGGTGTTGATTGAAAGCCGTGATGGTCAGGGCAAGCGTTGGTACACGGTTGGGGTTTCAGCTAATATTGTTGATGCTTCGTTTGAGGCTTTGGTTGATTCTATCAATTACAAACTGATGCGCGATGGGGCAGGAGCTGCTTGATATTCGTTTGCCGCATGAAGTGCCTTAACTTTTCGGCAAGAAAAGTTAAGGCCTTTGAATTTTATATTCTTCTTATTTAACTGTGATTGTGATCTGCTTAGACATAACGGGCGGGGAATGCGGTGTATGCTTGTAATCGCCCAATATCAATTGCAACTTATATGTGCCTGGTTTTAGATTTAAAGTTGTTTCTGTTTGCCCGCCACCAAAGTGAATATGATTTTCATCAGATGGGATGCTATTTTCTAGTTCAGGCCCTTCTATTTTATCATTAATAATGAGGTGAAAATGGCCAGTGTTCTTTACTTTCGTTCCCGCTGGCGCAATGCCCATGCCAGATAGTCCAAACTTGATATGCACAGGCCCAGTGATGACATCTCCTTCGTTTATATTGATGAAATAAACCTTGGCGTCTTTTGGAGCGGGTGATTTTTCTGCGCTTGCGAGCTGGGGGGTGGTTATAGATATGATCGTTGCGATGAGAGGGACAAACAGGGACCTTAATTTCATAAATACTCTCCTTTAAAGGGCTTTTATTGGTTTGATATGATATCAAGTAAATTTTGATATTGATATGATATAGTGACTTATTTTGTACTGTTTAGATGTAAAATTGACGTGAGGGCTTTGACATCTTCAATGGTGTGAAAATTCACCTCTAGCCCGGACCGGATAAAATTAAAATTTTTCATGTGGGCCAATAAATCTAGAAATGGTTGCCAGAACTGGTCGACGTTTAACAAAATGATTGGTTTTTTGTGTTGGTCCAGCTGTTCCCAGGTCATGGTTTCAACCAATTCTTCCAGGGTGCCAATGCCGCCTGGCAGGGCAATATAGGCATCGGCCAATTCATACATCTTGGCTTTTCTTTCATGCATGTTTTGGGTGACGATTTGGTGGCTTGGTTGAAAGGAACCGGTCTGATAGGGGAGAAGAAATTCAGGTATGACCCCGGTTACAGTGCCTTTGGCCTTTAATGCCCCTTGTGCCAAGGCCCCCATGAGCCCCATATCACCCCCCCCATATACAAGATGAAGATCATTGTGAGCCAGAAACCCGCCCAGTTCTGTGGCTATGTCTTGAAATTTAGGGCTTTTGCCGTTTCCTGAGCCACAAAAGACACAAACAGACCTTATTTTTTGCTTCTTTTCATGGTTTGAAGGCAAGGATGATGGCATATTAGGCCTTTCTAATGGTTTTGGTGATCGTTTTGGGGCACTGCATTAGTCGACAAGCGAGATGGTTTGATAAATATATATAAATCTTGCAAAACTTGCATTGATTCAATCGCTTACTTATATATGGCCGGATATGGATAAAAAGAAGTGATTAAAGGGTTTATTTAAATTTAAACCATTACTTTAAACTAATTAATTTAATAACACTTATATTGGGTTTATTTATACGCTTGGCATTTGCTAAAAATTGCAGTTGTCAAGGGGATTTGTTAGTATCTATTGAGTTTTGAGTTTGAGAAGGTATCAGGTAATGAGTGGCGTAAGATTTCTATCAATTATATTGGCCATAGTTGCGACTTTTCTATGGGGTGGGTTTGTTGTTGATACGTGGTACAAAAACAGTGCTCAGCGTATCGCCAGCCAAGACCAAATAAATCAAAAACAAAAATCACAAGAAGATAAAACGTTAGAGCATGCTGATGCTTTGGCTGTTGCTGCTTCTGAAGAATTTAATAAAATTACCGACTCTGTTGAGCAAGAGCCCAAAGCTGATCATAGTCCAGATTCTAAAAATATTGCTGGTGTTACAAAGGAAGATCAATCGGCTGATAAGAAACAACCTTCTGCTTGGATGGTTCCGGATGGTGCTTCGCCTAAATATGATGTGAAAAAACTGGCAGCAACAAGAGCTAAACAACAAAAAATTGCTGAAAAGGAAAAGGCGCAAGCGGCCCTCAAAAAGCCTAAGAAAAAAGCTGAACAAAAACTTGCCAAAGGCCAATCACCTTGGAAGGTCCCTGATGGGGCCACACCTGCTTATGAAGGGCGCGCTCCTGATATGGTGGCCATTGCTAAACCTGCGTGGACAGTTCCGGAAGGGGCAACACCGAAATATAGCACGAAAAAGATTGCTTCGGTCAGGGCTAAGCATGAGAAACTGCTTGCTAAGCAACAGGCGCAAGCGGTTAAAAAACTCAAACAGAAACAAGCGAAACAAAAACTTGCCAAAGTTACATCAGGGTGGAAGGTTCCGGATGCGGCTACACCTGCTTATGAAGGGCGAGCTCCTGATATAGTGGCCATTGCTAAGCCTGAGTGGAGCGTGCCTGAAGGGGCAACGCCGAAATATAATGTGAAAAAGATTGCTTCAGTCAGAGCTGAGCATGAGAAAAAGCTTGCAAAGGAAAAAGCGCAAGCGACGAAAAAAATAGCCAAAAGGCTGTCTGAGAACAAACTTGCCAAAGATACATCAGCCTGGAGCGTTCCGATTGGGGTCACACCAGATTATAAGGGGCGCGCGCCTGATAAAGTTGTGGTTACGGCAAAGAGCGTTAAAACAGGTGCCAAACCTATTTGGACTGTGCCTGATGGTGCCTCGCCTGAATATGATGAAGATAAAGCGTTTAAAGTTGGTGCTATTCCTTGGCGGGTTCCGACCGGAAATGACCCTATTTCTCTGGGGTTTGTCGGGTCTAAGATTTCTAAACTAGCTGACAATGTTAAAGAGGGGACGCAAGAGGCGGCTGAAAAGGTCAGCGAAAAATTATCTACATTAGCTAATGACGTTAAAGAGACCGTTGCTGCTCAAGATAAATGGCGGGTACCAACAGGTGTTGAACCTGAGTATGAAGGGCGTGATGTTATTGCCGATGCTGATACCCCTGTTTGGCGTGTTCCGGATGCTGTGTCTCCATCTTATGAATCCAAGGTTGAGGTCGCTGACACGAAAAAACAAAAGGGTGATAAAGAACAGGTTAGCGCTCAAGGTGAGACAGCACAAAACCATATTGTGGTGACTGAAGAAGAGGTTGTTGTAGGCAAAATTGAAACGCGTCTTCAAGATGAAGAAGGCAATAATGGATTTAAGAAAGACACTGCCCGGCTGTCAAAGGATCTTAAAGCTGTGCCGGTTGCAAAATATGCTGACCCAAAGGATCAGCCTAATAAAAAGTCTGATCGTTTGAATGTTGCTGTTTTTGAAGAGGACAGTAAGCGGGATGAAACATCAAAACAGGCTGAAGACAAAAATCAAGAGCCTAATAAAAAGTCTGATGAGCAGGTGAAAAAAGAGCCTGTTGTGGCAAACGTTAAAGAGCCAAGTGAGACGAAAAAGCCCAAAGAGCCTAAAAAAATTGCTAAGGCCAAACCTGTTTGGACAGTGCCCACGGGGAATGACCCTGATTACAGCGTTGTCGCCCAATTGGAGCGCGGCATTGATAGTGTGAAAGAAATGGCTGTTGAAGCGGGAACAGAAATTGCCAGCAAGGTTGAATCGATTGGTAGTAATGTCAAAGAAGCGGTGGCGGCCCCCAAAAAGTGGGAAGTGCCAACAGGTGTCACTTGGCAAGATGATGAACCGGTTATAGCCGAAAAGAAAGAGGCCCCTAAAGCACAAGCCAAACAAGTGGCGGTGCTTGATGTGAAGAATGACAAATCAGACACTAAATCAGCGACTAAAGAGATGGCTGATGAAAAAAAGGAACCTGTAAAGAGTACCAAAAGTGCTGTTAAATCTGAGCCTCAGCCAAAGGTGAAAAAAGAGGCCGTTGAGGGCAAAGAAGAGTCAAAGCCTGTTAATGAAAAAGGCAAAGAGCAAAAAAGTTCTCCTGAGGCGAAAATTGCTGATGTTAAGCAAGTGCCAGAAAAGGTGAAAGAAGTCGTAAATGTACCATTGCCAGAACGCAAAGAAATTGTTGTTGCAGCTCTACCAGAGAAAAAGCCAGAGCCGGCAATCGTTCCTAAAAAGGTGATTGAGAAAGAACCTGAACTTTTTGTTTCTTCTCAGCTTAAGCCTGTTGGGGAAGAAATGGTTGTGGCAGCAAAAAAAGGTAAGCAGGCTGTTCAAGAAAAGGCCGAGAAAAAAGAAGATCAGAAAAAAACGGGCGTTGTAAAACGGATTTTGGATTTTATTTCTGATGTGAAAAAAGGTGATGATGAGCGTGGGGAAAAGAGGAAGACAAAAGTTTCCATGCTTGATGCGGCCCGGTTTGAAGCGATTAAAAACCTCATGGTTGATGAGGTCAATTATGAATTTACCGATGTTAAAGAGGGTAAGGGCAAGATTGAAATTTCTGGCCGTTCACAAGTGGGTGCGAAATTAGCCCTTTATGTTGGCCCGCGTTATTTAGGGGATGTGGAACCTGATAATGCCGGGGAATGGATATTTAAAAAGGATATGTATTTGCCCCAAGGTAAGCATGTGGTTCATGCTCAGCAAATGAGCAAAAGTGGTTTGGTACTCGCGCGCAAAACGAAACCTTTGTTGCAAAAGACTGCGGCCAAAGCACCCAAAGATTATGATCCGGGTGTTGGCATTGCTCTTGGCGATGCGGCGTTAAAGGAAATGCAGAAAAAATTGGGTGATGAGCCTGCGCAAAAGGGTAAAAAGAGCAAGCGGCCAAAAGTGGTTTTGGGTGATGCTGGGGTTAACCAGCAATTTGCGGCTTTAGATCCAGCCCAGCTATCACAAACGGGTAAATTGCCTAATCAAACACATTATGTTGTGCGCCCAGGTGATACCTTGTCTAAGATTTCTCAAAAGGTTTATGGCAATGCAAAATATTACAAACGAATTTTGCAGTTGAATCCGAAATTAAAAGGCAAGAGTGTTATTCGACCGAAACAAAAACTGGTTGTTCGTGCCATTGAGAAGCCTAAAGATGAGGAACAAGTTCAAGTTGCTGCTCTTGATAAAAAGGAACCTGTTGTTAAAGAAAAGACCAAAGATAAGGTTGAAAAGGTTGTAGAGAAAGTTGAACAAAAAGAGGTGAAAACCAGAAAGTACGTGGTTAAGCCTGGTGATAATTTGGGTAAGATTGCGCAAAAAGTTTATGGGGATGCGCGGTTATTTAAAAAGATTATGGAGCTTAATCCTAAGCTGAAAAAGGCCAATTTAATTTATCCTAAGCAAGTGCTTATTGTTGGCGGGCAAGTGGCTGCGAAAAAAGAAAAGGCCCCAGAAGAGAAGAAGGTGAAAATTGCCTCTCTTGATAAGAAAACTGAGGTGAAAGCCAAGGATGATGCGGCTAAGGGGCAAGAGTTCTATAAGGTCAAACAAGGTGATAATTTATGGATTATTGCCAAGAAAGTTTTTGGCAATGGCGCGCGTTATAAGGAAATTATAAAGCTCAACCCGAAATTGGCTAAAAATCCTAAACTCATCAAACCAAATGTTCAGTTAAGGGTTCGCAAGAGTTAGTGTGTGTCGCACAAAAGTGGATGCCGGTTTTGTGAAATAAGACACGCATAAACAAAAAGACAAGAGCATGGCTTTGAATTCAAAATAAAGTGACATGCTCTTAGGGTTATGACCCTAAGGCTTTTGGGCGACGTTTTGTTTTATGATGTTAGTTTGTCGCTTTGTTTTTTTGTAAAGACGCTTCATAATAATTTGAGTAAAAGCCTTCAAATTTGGTTTGGACGGGCTGGTTTTGATAAAACCCTCGAAATTTTTTCACCATTGGGTTTGTTTTTAAAAATGAACAAACAGCCTGGCGGAATTTCCATGGCTTGGCCTTGGATGGCAGCCGAGAGAGCCAATGTCTGTTTGGACGGCCCACACGCATATTTCCCGGGATAAGCTGAAAGCCTGAAGGTAAATTTTTTTGCTCCATGATTTCTATGAAATGATCGAGTTCTTGCGGGGTTGAAAATAACAGCCTTATGCCACGGAAGTTCACTTCAAGTTGGCACCATAATTTCCTTTGGGAGCAAAAAGGGGTTGCTTGCCATTTTGGGCGTCGCCATTGGCCAGAGGGCGTTTGTTGTTTTGTCCAGCCATACATTTGCTGGCCGACCCAATAGCTTATCGGGGTCAGAGGAAACTCTTTTGAATAGGAAAGTTCGACTTTTTTCATAAATATTGCCCCTTTTTAATGATAAACAGATCGCTAACTGACTTTTTCACTGTTTGCTATTTAGAGTATGAAAAATGGCTCAAATTTGAAAGAGGGGCTTGGTTTTGTTAGCCCTTGTTGATTGTTTTTGCTAAAACCTGTCTTATCTATTAAGAGTTTGATTTTCAAACTATCAGAGCAAACTCTTTTTGCCCTAACCGATTGACCGTTTTATGAGATATATGAAATCCGCAGCTGGCCCGGATAGGGACGCTGATCAAAATGCACAAGTGGACCCGGTTTATGTGCTGCGCTCCTTATTGCCTTTTGCTTGGCCCAAAGACCGGTTTGATTTGCGCCTTAAAGTGGTGCTGGCCTTTGTTGCCTTGATTGCGGCCAAACTGGTAACGGTTTCTGTTCCCTTTGCTTATAAAGCGGCTGTCAATGCGCTTGATGGGCTTTATAGTTCTTCTACCATGTTAGCTTTGGGGCTGGTGCCGGTGATGCTGATTGTTGCATATGGCATGGGCCGGATCATGATGATTGTGTTTAATGCGCTTCGTGATGGGTTGTTTATTAGCGTTGGGCAAAATGCAGTGCGCGCCTTATCCGTTGCCACTTTTTCTCATTTGCATAATTTGTCGTTGCGCTTTCATATGGAGCGGCGCACGGGGGAATTAAACCGGGTTGTCTCGCGGGCCAATACAGCGATTGAGCTGATCATCCGTATGGGGGTGTTGCAATTTATCCCAACGCTTTTGGAATTGGTTTTGGTGTTTAGCATTTTTGGTGTGATGTTTGGTGCGCCTTATGTGTTGGTGTTGTTGCTCACTGTTGCGGTCTATATTTATTTTACCAAAAAAGCCAGTGATTGGCGCATTGGCATTCGCCGCGATATGAATGTGTCTGATAATGAGGCTGGTTCTAAAGCGGTTGATAGTTTGCTCAATTATGAAACCATCAAATATTTTGGCAATGAAGAGCTAGAGGCCAAGCGCTATGACAAGGTCATGGCAGGCTATGAACGGGCGGCCATTCGCACCTTTACCTCCCTTGGTGTGTTGAATGCGGGCCAAGCTGCGATCTTTACAATTGGGCTAACGGTTGTGATGCTCATGGCGGCAAATGATGTGTCCAATAAGGTGTTGACCTTGGGTGATTTTGTCATGGTCAATGCTATGCTTATTCAATTGCAAATCCCTCTTAATTTTTTAGGTATGGTTTACCGTGAAATTCGCCAAGGGTTGGTGGATTTGGAAAATATGTTTTCCCTATTAGATCAATATCCTGAAATTATTGATGACCCGGATGCCAAGCCTTTAACGGTTAGCAAAGGGGAGATTGTTTTTGACAATGTCGGTTTTGCTTATGATCCGGCGCGTCCGATCTTAAAGGGTGTGAGTTTTAAAGTGCCTGCTGGCAAAATGACAGCAATTGTTGGGCCATCAGGGGCTGGTAAGTCTACCATTTCGCGGGCGCTGTTTCGGTTTTATGATGTGCTTGATGGCAAGATTTTGATTGATGGGCAAGATATTTCAACGGTCACTCAAAAAAGCTTGCGGGCCGCCATTGGTATGGTGCCGCAAGATACTGTGCTGTTTAATGACACGCTTTACTACAATATTGCTTATGGGCGCCCTGAAGCGTCTCAGGAGGAAGTGTATGAGGCGGCCAAATTGGCGCAGATTGATGGGTTCATCAAAAAATTGCCTGATGGTTATGACACAATGGTTGGTGAGCGCGGCTTGAAATTATCGGGGGGGGAAAAGCAACGGGTTGCGATTGCGCGCACGATTTTAAAAGCGCCGCCGATTATGATGCTTGATGAGGCCACAAGTGCGCTTGATAGCTATACGGAAAAAGAAATTCAAGGCGCGCTTGATCAGGTGAGCCGGGAGCGTACCAGTTTGGTAATCGCGCATCGGCTTTCCACAGTGACCCATGCAGATGAGATTTTGGTGCTTGACCAAGGGGAAATTGTGGAACGGGGCTCGCATGCAGATTTGGTTGCACGCGGCGGTGTTTATGCCGGGCTTTGGCAACAGCAACAGGCGGCTCAAAAAGACACAGAGCAAGCTTGATAAAAGTTTTTAGGTGAATAGGATGTCCGTTTTGGGCATTTGGTTCCGTTTTATGATAAGAAACACACAGATAAATAAAGGTAAAAACGAGGCGAGACGTGGCAGAGCATAACAGCATTATGGATACTTTGGAGACGGTGTTGGTGCCGGTGCACAGGGATGGGCACAAGTTTGTTGGGTTGGCAGCATTGTTGACCTTATTTTTCTTTTGGCTTTGGGCGCCTTTGGGTTGGCTTTTTGCGATTATCACGCTTTGGGTGGTGTACTTCTTTCGCGATCCTGAGCGGGTGAGCCAAACGCGCGATGGGCTGGTTATTGCACCAGCTGATGGGCGCATCACTGCGGTTGAAGAGGTGTTGCCGCCCAAAGAACTGGATTTAGGCGATGAGCCGTTGGTGCGGGTGTCTACTTTTCTTTCTATTTTCGATGTTCATATTCAACGGGCTCCCATTGCTGGTGAGATCCATGAAATTGTTTATACACCGGGCTTGTTTTTAAATGCGGTGTTGGATAAGGCCAGTGAGGATAATGAACGCAATGGCGTTGTGATTAATGATGCCCATGGTAATAAAATTGGTGTTGTGCAAATTGCAGGGTTGATTGCCCGGCGGATATTGTGTTTTACCAAGCAAGGTGATGCCATTGGGGTTGGTGAGCGCTATGGGCTTATTCGGTTTGGTAGCCGGGTTGATGTTTATTTGCCCAAAGGCAAAACAGCGCTTGTTTCAGTTGGGCAAAAGGCGATTGCTGGCGAGACGGTGTTTGCAGATCTTAAATCTGATGAAGGGGCGCGAGAGGCGCGCTCGCAATAATTTCCTTGAGGCTTTTGGGGTTTTGCAAAAGAGTATGGTTATAGGCTACAACTAAATTATGACGCTAGATATTGAAAATAATGGCAAGAAAAGACCTTCAGGGGAGGGTAAGAGCCGCCCCAAAAAGGGTGGCTTTTTACTCTCTCGCCGTGAGCGGGAAGTGCCGTTGCGGGCTATTATTCCCAATGTGATCACGTTAATGGGGTTGAGCGCTGGGCTTACTTCTATTCGCATGAGCATAGATGGGCGCATTGAGCTGGCCATTGGCTTGATTGTGTTGGCCGCTATTCTTGATGGGATTGATGGGCGGGTGGCCCGGCTTTTAAAAGCTTCGTCTAAATTTGGGGCTGAGCTGGATTCTCTGGCTGATTTTGTCAATTTTGGTGTGGCGCCGGCGATTTTATTGTTTAGCTGGGGCTTGAATGACCTTAAAAGCATGGGCTGGATTGCTGCGTTGGCATTTGCGATTTCCGCTGCTTTGCGATTGGCGCGCTTTAATGTGAGCCATGATGATGAGGACAGCCCGAAATGGAAGCAACGTTTCTTTGAAGGCATTCCGGCGCCTGCTGGCGCTCTTTTGGTGATGTTGCCGCTTTATTTGCACAATAGCGGTGTGAGTGTGTTTAAAAACATACCTGAGCTTACAGCTGTTTATATGGTTGTTCTGGCCGGGCTGATGGTGTCTCACATGCCAACCTTTTCAGGCAAATTGTTAGGGGCCAAGATTAAGCTTTATTATGCCATGCCGATCACAGTGGTGGGTGTGCTTATTGCGGCGATTTTAGTGACCTATCCATTTGTGACCCTTTGTGTGTTTTGCTTTGCTTATATGCTGACCTTGCCATTTGGCGTTCTGGCCTATCAAAAAGATTTGGCGCGTTATGGCGAAGATGGCGATGTGGAAGAAAGCGTGCTTGCTCCTGAAGATGTGCCTGATCCTGAAGAGGTCTCTGGGGCACTCAAACAAATCGATGATGACCATCCTTTGCATTAAGACTTGTTCTCTTGATTGGGGATAATATCAACTGTCAGGTCCAGCGAATTGGCAACAAAACAATATTTGTGGGCCCGTTCATGCATTTCTTGTAATTTGTCTAAGGTGATATCAGCTCCGCTTGCAAATTTTACGGATGGGTTCAGCGTGATTGATGTGACTTTGGTTTTGCCTGTTTGGTCTTTTCCAAGCGTTGCCACAGCTCGGTCTTGATAGGCTTGAACTTGCCATTTTGTTTTGGCTGCCAGGGCCAGAAAGGTCATCATATGGCAACTGCTTAAAGCGGCCGCCAAAGCTTCTTCTGGGTTTGCATATTGAGGGTCACCGCCAAAGTCAGGCGCTGGCGCCATTTTTTGGGAAAAGCCGCCGCTGTAGGTAACGTCATGGGTAGCGTCATATTGCCTATGGGTGAGTGTTCCATCTTTGAGTGACCAGTTGAGGGTTATGAAAAGATCAGACATTTTTTTCCTATTTTTTTGTAAACCGTTTTTTGCAAAGTGGGTTGTTTTTGTGCACGTTACCTGTAGTTTTCTCATAAAAGAGAGGCGATGTAATGATAAATATCAATCTCAGAACAGGACAGTTCACTGTTTCATTGTTTTAGGAGTTTGGAATGAGAGATGTGCAAGCGCCAATATTGGTCGATTTTAAAGGACCAGTGGCTGTTTTAACGTTGAATATGCCAGGTACGTTGAATGCGCTTGGTGAGCAGATGTTGTTGGCCCTGCAAACGGCTTTGGATGAATTGGCTCAAAATAGGCAGGTTAAAGTTGTTATCTTGGCCAATGCAGGTGATCACTTTTGTGCCGGGCATGATTTAAAGGAAATGACGGCCAGGCGCGGTGATGCTGATGGGGGCTCAGCCTATTTTGAAAATTTGTTTGCGCTTTGCTCTGAGGTGATGATGTCAGTTGTGCGATTGCCCCAACCTGTGATTGCACAAGTTAAGGGTGTGGCGACAGCTGCTGGCTGTCAGCTTGTTGCCAGTTGTGATTTGGCTGTTGGGAGCCAGACGGCTCGCTTTGCAACGCCGGGCGTAAATATTGGGCTTTTTTGTTCAACACCGATGGTGGCCTTGTCTCGCAATGTTGGGCGCAAACATGCTATGGAGATGTTGTTGTTGGGCGATTTTGTTTCAGCTTCCAAAGCGGCTGAGATTGGGTTGTTGAACAAGGTTGTGCCTGATCAAGAGCTGGCGCCAAGTGTGATGGCTTTGGCCGATCAAATTGTTTCCAAGTCTCCCAAAGCGATTAAAATTGGTAAGGAAGCTTTTTATAAACAGGCCGAGTTAGGGCTGGATGAAGCTTATGCATATGCGGCTAAAGTGATGGCTGAAAATATGTTGGAGGCGGATGCCAAAGAAGGGATTGGGGCTTTTTTGGGCAAGCGGTCAAACCCGCAATGGGGTGAGGATTAGAGTTTTAACTGTGCACATAGCATGAAATTTGACGATTGTTTTGATAAGGAAATTGGTTTTTTAATCTGTCATGTCTGGTTTGGATGAGCATAAATTCAGTGTCGCGCCGATGATGGGGTGGACGGATCGGCATTGCCGGTATTTTCATCGTTTGTTGTCTCGACACACGCGCCTTTATACGGAAATGATTACCGCTGATGCGATCGTGCATGGCGATCACAATTATTTGCTTCAGATGAATAACCAAGAACATCCGGTTGCACTACAATTGGGGGGAAGTGACCCGGAACAATTGGCAAAGGCGGTTAAAATTGCGGATGGGTATGGGTATGATGAGTTTAATTTAAATGTTGGGTGTCCCTCTGATCGGGTGCAAAATGGGCGGTTTGGGGCCTGTTTGATGAAAGAGCCTGAACGGGTGAAAGACTGTTTGGCTGCCATGAATGAGAGCACTGAAAGACTTGTCAGTGTGAAGTGCCGCATTGGTGTTGATGATATGGATGATGAGGCTGGCCTTACTCACTTTGTTGACATTGTTAAATCTTCAAGCATTCAACATTTTATCATTCATGCGCGCAAAGCGTGGCTTGAGGGTTTGAGCCCGAAACAAAATCGAGAGATTCCGCCTTTGAATTATCCACGGGTGTATCAGTTAAAACATTCATTTCCTGATTTGCATATTGTTATCAATGGCGGTGTTGAAACCCTTGAGCAAGTGGGGGCGCATTTGCAACAGGTTGATGGGGTTATGATGGGGCGCCAGGCCTATCATATTCCTTATATTTTGGCGCGGGTTGATCAGTCATTTTATAACGCCCCGGATCCAATTGTTAGCAGGCATCAGGTTGGGGAGGCGATGATCCCTTATATTGAAAGCCAGCTTGCAAAAGGGGTTGGTTTGTATCAAATCACCCGTCATATGCTGGGTTTGTTTTATGGACAACCAGGGGCGCGCCATTTTCGGCGTATTTTGTCTAGCCAGGTGGCTGGTTCTAAAGGGGATATTGAGGTGTATAAAACGGCCTTAAACAGTGTGCCGCAATCGCAAGACATGTCATTAGAGCATAGCGCTTAGAAATAAAAAAGGGCACAGCAGCAAAGACCATTTGAGGGGGTCGGGGGGGGGTAATGACCCTTGCTACTGTGCCAAAGTGCGCTCATAGAAATTATGGGGGGGGGGTGTTCTATGAGCACGACAAACAAATGAGTTTATTTCTTATCCTTTCGCTTTAGAGAATGCTCAACCGGTAATGGTGGTTTTTCCGACATGATTAAAATGGAGATGCGGCGGTTGGCAGCTAAAAATGGGTCTTCTGGAAATAGGGGCTCAATATCTGCTTTGCCACCGATTTCATAAAAACGCTCATGGGGAATACCATTTTCAGACAAGATCCGGCGGGCTGTCTTTGCTCGATCAGACGATAAATCCCATAATGAAGATCCGGGATCGGAATACATCCTGTTGGCGTCAGTGTGCCCCATGATTTTCAAACGATTGGGAAGTCGTTTTACAATTGGTGCCATGGCGGCCAGTAATTTGCGGGTGTGCTCGTAAGGCCGGCTGGATTCTTTTGGAAACATGGAGCGGGCTTCTTGGTCAATCAATTGAATGTGGAGGCCTTCTGGGGTTTCCTCAATCATAATGTGGCTAGAAAGGTGCGTGATTTCAGGCATTTCCTGCCAGGCCTGGCGCAAAGAGGCTGCTGCCAATGCAAATTGGCGCGGGCGCTCGATCTCATTTTTTTCAATATCGTGCGTGTTGGCCTCAGGCCCTTGCTTGCTGTTTTGATCATGACGGATGTTGGCGTAGTCGGTGTCATTCTGTTTTGCAACAGGGCCAATTTGTTTGACATATTTGCGCACGGGTGCGCCTTCAATTTCAATCATGCCCGCTTTACGGTTGACAAACTGAATGCCAAAGGCATCTTTCATTGACCCGGCCACAACTTGCAGCTTTTCTTTATCTTGAATGGAAAAAGAGATCAGCAATACAAAGAAACAAACCAGGATGGACATGAGGTCAGCAAAGGTGACCATATACTCTGGTATGCCTGCATCACCTCCTTTTTTCTTACCCATGGGTCCCCTCCAAAGAGCTTGGTCGTTTGCTCGGTCTTAAGCTGCTTCAGCCGCGGTGGCTTTTTGTTTGGCAGTCATATAAGTTTCTAGCATTTCACGAATGAGTGCTGGTGATTTGTTCTCTCTTAATTGCATGACACCATCGATTACCAAAGATTGCTTTAATTCTTCGATTGCAATTTTGTTTGATAGCTTGTCAGCAAGAGGTAGCGCCACAAGGTTTGCAAGTAGCGCACCGTAGAGCGTGGTTAATAGGGCTACAGCCATAGCTGGGCCAATGGCGGCTGGGTCATCCATGTTGGAAAGCATTTGTACAAGACCAACGATGGTTCCAATCATCCCAAAAGCCGGGCCAGCATCGCCAAGCATTTTGTAAACTCGTTGTGCTTCTTCAAGTCGCTCAATATATAGGTCTCGTTCTTTTTCCATGGTTTCACGCATGAAGTCTTCATCATACCCATCTGCAACATATTGTGTTCCCTTCTTTAGAAACTCATCGCTTATATCAACGCCCTCTAAACCCAATGGGCCTTCTTTGCGGATGATGTCAGCCAAGTTGCAAATTTCATTGGTGACATCAACGGGGCTGACATTTTTATGGGTAAATGCAACTTTGCCACCAAGGGCTAAAGAGGAAAATACGTTTGCGAGGGGGAAGCGCATGATCGTGGCGGCAAAGCCCCCACCAAATACGATTAAAATTGAAGGTATGTTCACAAAGGTATCAAGTGAACCACCTGATAAAATCGCATACATAACAATGCCAATACCGGCAATCATTCCTGCAATTGTTGCTATATCCATATCGAATTACCCCAACCCAATTCAAACATTCACTTATATCGATCCTGCCTAGATGCGATTTTTTTAAGTGCACACGTTGATCATTTGAGTATTAGTTTAGGGAATTGTTCTAAATTTAGGCTAAAGTAACGTGGTTAAATTTACTGATTTTTTTGTTTCAAGATGACACAATAGTTGAGCTTTTGAGGCTGAAATGGGTTGTTTGGACTTAAAAGTTACTCAACTCTTACTAATTGTTGCACAAATTGCCTATGCCGTTGAAAATTATAACGCTCCATTAACCATAATCCGTCACTTTAAAAGGTGTTGGAAGTTGCGTTGTTGTTTATGTGATGGAGTGTCTTGTGCGCGTTCAGTGTTTTCATGTTGCTTTTCTCGTTTTTTGGACGAGCTTTGTGTTGATGAGTTTGGCCCCTGTTTCCGCTCAGGCTCAAGAAATTCGACCTTTTTCTCAAGAAGGTGAAATTGTTTTACGCGGTCAGGTTGATGATTTTCGCAATTCTAATGCTGAGGAAGATCAATCTGATAACCTTAGACAAAACAATACCCTTTCCTTTGAAGATCAAATTCAACAGTCTTTAGAGCCACTTTTGCCCGAAGCGATCAATCGTGAGCGAGGGGGGCAAGAGTTTTCTGATGAACTTTTTGATGACCGCCGGCTTGGTGAAGATCGGTTTGAAGCTCGAGGGGGGGATGAGAGCAGCGATGAAGTGCGCCAAGCTCGTCGCCGCCGTCAGTTTGAAGCACGCCAGCAAGGTGGGCGTGATGATAGGCGCGCAGGAGCAAGGACAGGCTTGCCAGGTGACGATACCCAAATTGATGAAGGTGACATTGCGCAATTGGAGGGGCGTGATCAACAAGTAGGGCAAGATCGTGAGAGGCAAGGTTCTTTTGAAGATGATTTTTTAATTGCTGAGCGTGAGATGGAGCAAGAAGAGCGCGCTTTGGAGGGCGAGGGGCAACAAGGTTTAGAAGACCTGGATCAGCAAAACCAGCAACAAGTTGGATTGACGGAGCAAGGAGCCAATGCAGCGAGATTTAATCAACGGGCACTGCGCCAGTTGCGAGGGCAAGGGGGGCAACAAAACAATCGATTGCAACGCCAATTGCCTGGGTTAGCGGGGCAAACTCAAGATCAGTTTAATCAAGATGATAATGATATTACCGGCTCTATTCGTCCTAATGCGCAAGAGGACATTTATGCGCAAGAGGGGAAACGTTTGGGCAGCTTTTTGTTGTTTTCAGAAATAACCATATCTGGACTTGTGAGTGATAATCCGACGGCTTCTCCTGATAATGGGCCTGGGGATGAAGCGATTGAAATATTGCCCCGCTTTTTGTTGCGCTCTGATTGGGTGCGCCATGAGTTAGCCTTTGAGGGACAATTGACCAAAAGTTATTATGATGAATTAACTTCAGAAAATGTTGAAGCCTGGTTTTTGACCGCAAGGGGACGGCTTGATATCCAAAATAATCATTTTTTAGAGCTTGAAGGGCGCATAGAAGATGCACAAGATGACCGAGGTGATGTTGATGATTTGAACACAGATGCTGAATTGACAACGTTTCGCACGATGGCTTTGAGCGCTCTTTATAATTATGAGTGGAACCGGACAACGTTGCAATTAAATGGTTCTATTACCGATTATGATTATGAAGATGCGGTCAATTCGCTTGGGGTTGTATTTAACAATGATGATCAGGACTATTTAGAATCCCAAGGGTCTGTGCGTTTGGCTTATACCTTTCATCCCCGGTTGTATGTGTATGGCCAAACCGGCTATGAAGCGCGCGATTATGATGCGCGTGTGGATGACAATGGTTTTCAAAGAGGCAGCGAGGGCACTTCAGTGGAAGTGGGGGCAATATATGAAATCAGTTCGCGCATTCGATTTGCCGCTTCTATTGGACATCAATGGTTGAATGCAGACGAGGCGCGTTTTGTTGATGTTAAAGAGGTTATTTATAGCGCGGCTTTAACGTATCATTTGTTTGATAAGACGACCTTAGTGATAAGCACCCAAAGAGATGTTGAAGGCACAGACCTTGATGGAACGATAGGCTTGGTTGAGACACAATATAGTGCAACACTCACCCATTATTTTCGCCCTCACATTCGTATGGTGGGGCAAGTTGCTTTTGAAGAGGAAGAGTATCCAGGTGTTGATGTTGAACAAGATACTTTTACGGCAGAATTAGAATTGCAATATATCTTTAATCGCCATGTGCGGCTGTTGGCCAGTTATGAATTTTCTGATGTGAGCACCAATGATGCTGGTGGTGATTATCAAGAAAATGTCTTTCGGCTTGGGCTTAATTTGCGTCCTTAGGGGTTATCTATTTTTTAATCTACCAATTGGCGAATGGCATTGCGAAAGTCTTGGCCGATATCATCGCGTGACAAAGCAAAGGCGACGTTGGCGGCCAAAAAACCGATTTTAGAGCCACAATCAAAACTGCGCCCTTCATAAGCGCAGGCATAGAAATCTTGGGTGTCCATCAGGGTTTTCATCGCGTCAGTTAGTTGAATTTCGCCGCCGGCCCCTTTGGTTTGTGTGGCCAGAATGTCAAAAATTTCAGGTTGTAAGATATAACGGCCCATAATGATAAGATTGGAAGGGGCTGTTCCGGGGGCTGGTTTTTCAACCATGCCGTCAATTTTTAACTCTTGCTTGTCGGCAATGCTTACAACACCATATTGTGATGTTTGATCTGGGGCGACTTCTTCAACAGCTAAAATGTTGCCCCCGTTTTTTTCGTAAATGTCCATCATTTGAGCCATGCAACCTTTATCTGGTCCCTGAACAAGGACGTCAGGTAACAGTAGGGCAAAAGGTTCGTTGCCAACGAGGTCACGGGCGCACCAAACGGCATGACCTAAACCTTTGGGGGATTGCTGGCGTGTATAGCTGGTTTGACCTGCTTTTGGGAGTAGGTCATTTAGCATGTCTAATTGTTCAATTTTACCGCGTTCTTGCAGCGTTGTTTCCAGTTCAACCTGTTTGTCAAAATGATCCTCAATAACGGTTTTGTTGCGCCCTGTAACAAAAATAAAATGCTCAATGCCGGCGGCGCGCGCTTCGTCTACCACATGTTGAATGATCGGGCGATCAACGATGGTTAGCATTTCTTTTGGCATGGCTTTTGTTGCTGGTAAAAAGCGAGTACCAAGGCCAGCAACTGGTAAAACGGCTTTCCTTATTTTTTGAGATGAAGACACTGTTTTGCCCCTGAAACATGGAAAAGAAAGGTCGTATGACGTTAATTTCAATGTCATAGAGAAATCATTGATAAAAAGCAATCAAGAATTTTTACCCTTTTTATACTGTGTTATTAGCAACCCATTTATTAATGGTTTGTTTGCTATCTTTGTAAGAGCAAAGAAAAATTGTTGTTTTTTTAGAGTACTCGATGGTTTTTGGCTTGGTTATTGCTTTCCTTTGTTTAATTATGAGAGAACAATGATATTGAAAATAAAAGCATGCTATATCTATTGTTTGTGGGCAGAATCTAAAGCATTTGCTTTGTTTATTGAAAGGTGCATTTAAATGGCGGTTTTGGTGACTGGTGGTGCTGGCTTTATTGGCAGCCATACTGCCTTAGCTCTATGTGAGCGCGGTGAGCAGGTTGTTGTGTTAGATAATCTGTCAACCGGATTTGAATGGGCGGTTCCTGAAGGGGTAAAATTGGTTGTTGGCGATATTGGCGATCAAAAGCTGGTTGAAACCGTGATTTTAACCCATGGGATTACAGCGATTATCCATTTTGCTGGTTCCATTGTTGTGCCTGAGTCAATTGAAGATCCGCTGGGATATTATCATAATAATACAGCGAAAACCCGTGATCTGTTGGAGGTTGCGGTTGCCAATAGGGTCAACAATTTCATCTTTTCTTCGACAGCGGCTGTTTATGGAATTCCTGAGCACAACCCGGTAAATGAAGAGGCTCCTCTGGCTCCGATCTCGCCTTATGGCACTTCAAAAATGATGACGGAATTGATGTTGCGCGATACGGCTGTTGCCACTGATTTAAATTATGTTGCATTGCGTTATTTCAATGTAGCCGGTGCTGACCCTCAGGGGCGCACAGGTCAATCGACGCCAAAGGCGACCCATTTGATTAAAGTGGCGGCAGAGGTCGTGCATGGACCTCGTACGCAGATGAGTGTGTTTGGACAAGACTATCCAACCAAAGATGGGTCTTGTGTGCGGGACTATATTCACGTGTCTGACTTGGCGAATGCACATTGTATGGCATTGGATTATTTACGTGAACAGGGAAAATCGCGCATCTTTAATTGTGGTTATGGGCAAGGTTTTAGCGTTTTGGATGTGATTGAAACCGTTAAAGACGTTTCTCAAATTGATTTTCCTGTTCACATAACTGATCGTCGTCCTGGTGATCCAGCTGAGTTGGTGGCCGCTTCTGATCGTATTCGACAGGAGTTAGGTTGGGAGCCGCAATATCAATCTTTGGAAACCATTGTGCGCCATGCTCTGGCTTGGGAAGAAAAACTTTCTGCTTTAAAACAAGTGAGTTGATCCTTTGCTGTCTCGCCTCTCTTTACAAACAGCGTAAGGGAGGCTTTAATTCTGATACAAAAGTGATTTGCTATTTGCATCGGGGAAAAATTTGGTCACCTTTCCGCAATTGGGCCGAGCGCGTGCTCTGGCAGTTTTGTTTCTGTTTGCTTCATTTTTAGTTTTAAACCTTTGTCCCCTACCTGAACGTGCTTTGGCGCAATCCAAACAGGACCAAGCGTTACGTGTTTGGAAAGTTCAGCTTTGGGATAAGGCTAAGCGAATGGGAATTTCCCGCTCTACATTTGATGCGGCTCTCAAAAATACAGTTCCCAATTATAAGCTGCCGCGCGTTCGCACTCATGCAAGTTGGAAGCGCTTGGCTGCGCAAGACAAGCGCATTGCCAAAGCCAAACCTTTGGCTGATGGCAAATTACCGGCTTCTTGTTATCGCCCGCGGCAAAAAGAATTTTTGTTTCCCACCTCGTATTTTCCCAAAGACTATTTAGAGCGCCTCGTGGTGAAAGGCAAAACTTTGCGGGCGAAATATCGCACTGTGTTTGCAAAAATAGAGCGTCAGTTTGGTGTTGATATGCGCGCCGTGTTGGGTATTTGGGGGCGGGAGACAGCTTATGGGCAGGCTAAGAACAAGCAAGATGGTATTCGTACCTGGTTGTCTTTGGCTTATGCGGGAACGCCTGGCAAGCGGGACGTATATGAACAAAATTTGCTTTATGCGCTGCAGTTTATTGATCAGGGGCATATTGCATTGTCCAAATATAAAACCACATTTGCCGGGGCCACGGGCTATCCGCAATTTACGCCGGATGTTTTTGCACTTTATGCGGTCGATTTTGATGGCGATGGGCGCAAGGATATTTGGAACAGTGTGCCTGATGCCTTGGCATCAGCGGCCAACTATTTAAAGGGCATTGGGTGGCAAGCTGGGCAAGGGTGGGGCTATGAAGTGGTTGTGCCCCAAGGGTTCAATTGTGCCGATGAGGGACCAAATGGGCGCAAAAATGTGGCTGAGTGGAAAAAGCTTGGGGTACGGCGCGTGAAAGGGCCATCGGGCAAAGCATTGCCTTTTCCCGATCTTGCGCAACAGGTTCAATTTGTGGCCCCTGCTGGTATGTTGGGCCCGAAATTTTTGGTGACTGAAAACTTTGAAGTGTTTCGCCGTTATAACAAGGCTGACTTGTATGCGTTATTTGTTGGTCATTTAGGAGATCGGATTTGGTGCCGTGGGGGGGCTCAACGGTGTGGATTTAAAGCCGGTTGGCCGCAAAAAGATAGGTTTAACTTTTCCCGCAAGCGCATTTGTGAAATGCAAATTTATTTAAAGCGCTCCGGGGCGTCTCAAGAAACGCCAGATGGTTTGTTTGGCGGCAAAACACGCAATGGCATTGGAAGCTATGAGCGCCTTGTTGGCAAACGTCCGACTTGTTTTCCGAGTAAGGACTTATTGGGTCAATTGCGCCGTACACAGCGTTGATATTGCACATCATTGTTATTTTTTTCATGAAATAATGCGTGTTTGGACAAGAAATGGCCAATCTCTGTTTCTATCAGAAATTATGCTATAAATAAGTTTGATTTGTTTTAGAGTATGAATGTGACTTTAAACAGGAAAACATATGCAAAGACAAATGGTTGGCAAGCTACAGCAAGGGCGCACAAGTGACCTTTTTGGCCGGTGGTTGATTGGTATCACTGTTGGGCTGATGCTGGTGAGCTGTTTTACACCTCCCGTTCAAGCACAACAGGATTTTCGTCAATTCTTAGAAAGTTTTTGGCCGCAGGCGAAACGCGCTGGGGTGAGCCGGTCTATGTTTTTACGTGCCATTGGTGGGCTCACACCGGATCCGTCCATTATGAAGGCTCAATCGTCTCAACCAGAGTTTGTGAGCCCGGTTTGGACGTATATTGAGCGGGCTGTTTCAGAAAAACGACTTGAGGCTGGCAAGATGGCCATGGCTGAGCATGAACAGCTGCTCAATAAGATAAGCGGCAAATATGGTGTTGAGAAACAGATCTTGTTGGCCATTTGGGGGTTAGAGAGCACCTTTGGGAAAAACAAGGGTGATAAAGATGTGATCCGCTCTTTGGCCACTATGGCCTATACAGGCAGACGCCGTACTTATGGGCGCAAACAACTTATTGCTGCGCTTAAAATTTTGCAAAAGGGTGACATTCACCTGAATGATTTTAGAGGCTCGTGGGCTGGCGCGATGGGGCATACACAATTTATCCCGACCACCTATAACCACTATGCTGTTGATTTTACAGGGGATGGAACCCGTGATGTTTGGAATTCTGTTGCCGATGCCTTGGCCTCCACCGCCAATTATTTGAAACGTTCTGGCTGGCAAACGGGCAAGACCTGGGGCTATGAAGTGGTGCTGCCCAAGGGGTATAATTATGCCGTTTCTGGGCTTGGTATTAAGAAAAATTTGAAGGCTTGGCAAAGGCTTGGGATTAAGCGGGTGAATGGGCGGGGGTTTCCGCGTCTTGGTGACCGGGCGGAATTGTTGTTGCCAGCAGGTGCGCGCGGGCCGGCCTTTTTGGTTTTAAAGAACTTTCGGGTTTTGATGCGTTATAATGTGTCTGTTTCCTATGTGTTGGCGGTGGGCCATTTGGGAGACCGGTTGTTGGGGTATGGGCCGTTTGTGCAGCCTTGGCCGAAACAAGACCGGCTGTTAAAATATGTGGAGCAGAAGGAAATTCAGGTTCGGCTGAAACAAAAGGGCTATAAAATCGGCAAAATTGACGGTAAGATTGGCGGGCGGACCAAAAGAGCGCTACGCGCCTATCAGAGGCGGGTTGGTGTGCCAGCAGATGGGCACCCGACTTATGCGATCTTGGAACAATTGCGCCGGTAATTTTTTTGCTGGAGCTGTGAAACGTCTTGAGATGGATGATGAGACGACTTTTAAACATAAAGAGCTATAGCCAACTTGTTTGCCGTGTTTTGTTGCTGGTAAGCTGGGTGGGTTTGTTTGCTGGGCTGAAGGTTGTTCCGGTTCAAGCGGCTTATGTAACGCCTTTTCCCTCTGGGGGGACCTATAAGATACTGGTGCTCGGTGATGGCTTTGCTGATGGGGCTTGGTTGGGACTAAGCAGTGTGTTGAAGGGCAATCAAAAAATTGAGTTGTTTAAAGAGGTTAATTATGGGGCCAGACTAACGGCCCGCGGGCGTCAAGATTGGTTCAAAAAACTTGATAAGGTTTTAAATAAGCGGGCCTATGATATTGCGGTGGTTATGATCGGTAATGGTGACCGGCGCAAAGTTAAGATTAAGGGTAAATCCTATGGCGCTGGGTCGCCTCAGTGGCGCAGTTATTATTCTGAGCGCATAAGAGGGGTTTTGCAAAAACTTAGCGCGAGGAAAATTTCCACCTATTGGATTGGCTTGCCTATTGTGCGTTCTGATCGTGTGCGCACAGGGTTTGAACTGATCAATAATATCGTCAAGCAACAAACCGCGCGCTCGCAAGTTCGTTATATTGATCATTGGCTTCATTTTGCTAATGAAAATGGACAATACAGCTCTTATGGGCCTGATGTGAATGGCAAGATCAGACTTCTAAGATCAAGGGATGGGGTGTTTTTTACGCGTGCCGGCTATGAAAAGTTAGGTTTCTTCATTCAAAAATTTATTCAGCAAGATTTGCGTGAGGCTAGGGCGGAGCGTGATATTCCTTTATTGGGTGAGACGTCTGATCAGGAGTATTTGCTCAATCGTTATGCGCTGGATCACCCTAGAGACCGGCGGTCGCGCAATCGGCAAAAAACTGATCCTAAGAGGGATAAGAAGTTACAAGCATTAGCTGGTGTGTCAACAGAGCGGCAAAAATATGAATCTGCTAAGCATAGTAAAATCACATTGCCGGCAAAGAAATCACAATTGGGCAAAGATATTGAATTGAAAATTATTCGCCCCGCTATACCAGCGGTTGCATTTACAATTTCGCGGCGTAACAATGCTTTTTCAAATGATCAGGCTGGTGCTGTTTTAATGAAAGAGCAGGATGAGAAAATTACCGGCTTTTCAATAGCTTCTTCTTTGGGGCAAATCACCGGTGATAATGATCAGCGCCGCATTCCGCTTACCCAGACACCCTATTATAAATTGGTGGTGCGCGGTGATGCTCAATTGGCAAAGCCTGGGCGTGCGGATTATTTTATTTTGCCAGCATCAGCTTTAGAGCAAAAAACAAAAGATAAATAAAAAAATAGAATTCTTTTTGTTCCTTTACCCGCCAAAGCTTTTAACCAAACTGCCGGCAATCATATGCCAACCATCCACCAAGACGAAGAATATCAATTTAAAGGGTAGAGATATCATGACCGGTGGCAGCATCATCATACCCATGGACATGAGCACTGAGGCGACGACCAAATCAATCACCACAAAGGGCACGAAGATTAAAAACCCAATTTCAAATGCTCGGCGGAGCTCAGAGATCATAAAGGCTGGAATGAGCACTGACATGGAGATCTCTTCGGGCGTTTCTGGGTTTGGTTTGCCAGATAAGTCTTGAAATAGAACCAGGTCTTTTTCGCGCACATGTTCACGCATGAAAACATGGAAGGGGGCGGAGGCTTTGGTAAAGGCTTCGCTGAGTTCGATTTCTTCTGCTATCAGTGGCTGGACCCCATCTTCATAAGCTTTTTGTAGCACTGGCGCCATAATAAAGGCGGTTAGGAACAGCGCCAGGCTGATCACCACATTGTTTGGCGGTGATTGCTGAATGCCGATGGCTGTGCGCAGTAACGAGAGCACAATGACAATCCGCGTAAAAGAAGTGACCATGATTAAAATGGAAGGGGCGATGCTTAAGATTGTGAGCAGAGCGATGATTTGCAACGCGCGCTCTGTTACACCGCCGCCTTCACCTAATGCAATTGAGATGTCTTGCGCCGCAGCTTGGCCAATAAGCCCTGGGCTTATAAGCATTAGAGCGGCTAATCCTGAGACACTTATGCTGATAAGGCTCACAAGCAAAATACGTTGCGTGTAGGATGTTCGCTTATTCGTCGCCATCTGGTCTCTCCTCATTATCAACCAGGGGATCAGGTGAAAGCGTCTGGTTTTGGTCGCCAGTTGTTTTTATGCCTGTTTCGATGACTGATTGGTCGTTTGGACCTTGCAGTAACAGGTGCTCTACATTGTCGCGGCGGATGAGCAATAATTTTGATTTGTGATCGAGTACGAGGGTTTCAACCAATTCTAGGCGGCGCTTGGAAGATTTCTTAAAAAGAGGGGTGGTGCCAGCTTGGGGCAGCACGAACTTTTTGATCAGCAGTGCCAGCCCTAGAATCAAGGCGATGACAAACAGCAGTGATATGACCCAGTAGGCCAGATAATCCATTGAAAGCCCCTTTAAATTGATGCGGCACCTTTAACAAGGCCGCCAGAGCGCTTCTTTTGAAATGATTTTAATGAAGAGCTCTGGATTCGTATTTTGGCGTTTCATTTTAATGGTGCTTTAGTATGCCCACCACCATCCGCACTATTTCCAAAAACCGGTGCCCCCTTTTTGGCGGCGCGCCGTACCCGGCAATAATTACCTGATTTGCCTGCTATTCTGGCGATAAAAATCAACGCAATCCCCAAAATATAAAAATCTTTACCGTGCGTTAACCATATGCAGGGCAAAATTTGCCTATGAAGGTGGCTTTTGGCCGAACGAAGGAGCTTTGAGGGTTTTATGCTGAATGACTTGCCATTAATGGGCTTTATTCGTGATAAAATGAAGTGGCATCAAAACCGCCAGTCTGTGCTTGCTAGCAATGTGGCGAACGCTGATACGCCGCGCTATCAACCGCAAGATCTCAAAGCTTTAAAGTTTGAAACACAATTGTCCCAGGTCTCTAAACCGAAAACGGGTATGGCGATTACGAATAAGAATCATATCAATGTTGCAAGTGGCTCAAGTGAATTTGATAGCCGGTCGGGTAAAGATTTTGAGGTAACACCAAGTGGCAATGCCGTGGTGTTGGAAGATCAAATGATGAAAGTGGCGGCCAACCAATTTGATTATCAATTGGCGACAACGGTTTATTCTCGCTCTTTAGGGTTGTTGAAGATTGCCATTGGGCGCAGTTAAAGGGTGCTTTTTAAAAGGGATTTTTTGTTATGGATTTGCTTAACAGTTTAAAGATTGCAGCCACGGGGCTTGGGGCGCAGTCTCACCGGATGCGCATTATTTCTGAAAATATTGCCAATACTGATAGTACTTCTACAGAAAAAGGGGGCGATCCTTACCGGCGCAAAGTTGCGACTTTTAAGCAAGAATTTGATCGAACCATGGGCGCTGATGTGGTGCATGCAGGTAAAATTAAATATGACAAGAGTGATTTTGGTATGCGGTTTGAGCCTGGGCATCCTTCTGCTGATGATAAGGGGTATGTGAAAACGCCTAATGTTAACGGGTTGGTAGAAGCTATGGATATGCGCGAGGCGCAGCGCTCTTATGAGGCGAATTTGAATGTGATTACCTCTGCGCGCCGGATGTTGGCCAAAACATTAGAGATATTAAGAGTTTAAATAAATTATTTGTTGTGCGTTTGGGATTGTTTTTTTAAGGAATAAAAATCATGACAGTTAGCGCAAATTATGCGGCCAATGCCTACGCCAATGCTCTCAAAGCAAGCCAGGATTTGCAAAAGAATGCCAAAGATAGCGGTGCTGTGGCTGATACAGGGCAATTTGCTGATTTGGTTACAGGCGCCGTTGATGCGGTTGCCAAGTCTGGGCAAAGGGCTGAGGCCACAGCGCTTGATGTGGCTCAAGGAAAGGGCAATTTGGTTGATTTGGTAACCACAATTGCTGAAACAGAGGTGGCCATGGAGACTTTGGTGACGACACGTGACCGTGTTATTAGCGCTTATCGTGATATTATGAATATGCCGATATAGGCTTTGGCTTCTTTTTACCCGTGACTATCTAACAAAGAATCATCGCGCAGGCCTTTGGCTCGGTTTATAATTGTTGGCGAATCTTTATCCTTGTTATCAGGTTTCATAAGCTTTTTGGAAAGGTTTGATCAATGAGCGGTGCTGAAGTTATGGATGTCGGGCGTGATGCAATTATTGTGTTGCTGAAAGTTTCTGGCCCGCCAATGATTATTGGTTTGTTGGTTGGTTTAATCATTGCCCTGTTTCAAGCCTTGACCCAAATCCAAGAAATGACGTTGGTGTTTGTACCAAAAATCATTGCTATTTTTGTAAGTGTGATGGTGGCCATGCCATTTATGGCTAGCTCATTGGGTGGGTTTATGGAACGCGTGATGAGCCATGTGGCGGGGGGCTGACGAAGCAATTGGTCCACCAAAAGAAGCGGCGCTATGACGTTTAGTCTGCAATATCTTCCGGCAACTGCCTTTGCGCTATTTATTATTTTTTCTCGCATCGGCCCGCTTGTTATGATGCTGCCTGGCATTGGTGAGCATTCGGTGCCTATGCGTTCTCGGCTTGCTTTTGCTGTGATGCTGACTGTTTGTATTTACCCGATTGTTGTTGGCCAGTTGCCACCTTTGCCAACCAGTTTGGTTGGGCTGGTGGGTATGAGCTTGAAAGAGGCAGCTATTGGGTTTGCTTTTGGCGGGTTGGTCAAGATGATTTCTGCCGGGTTGCAGGTTGCTGGTAATGTGATCTCTTTTCAGTCGGGTTTATCTTTTGCTCAAACAGCAGATCCGATGACTGGGCGCTCTGATGCTGTGTTTTCAAGTTTTTTGATGATGCTTGGCACTGTGATGATTTTGGTAATGGATTTACACCATCTTTTGATCGCAGCGATGTATGACAGCTATATGCTGTTCCCGCCGCAAGAGGGGCTGGAGATTGCTCCGTTTAGTGATGCGGCTGTGATGGTAGTGGTCAATGCGTTTAAAATTGGGGTGCAGATTTCAACACCGTTTATTGTTTTTGGCTTGGTGTTTTTTTTGGGGCTTGGGATTTTGTCTCGGCTTATTCCGCAAATTCAGGTGTTTTTTATTGCGATGCCAGCCAATATTTACATCGGCGTTTTACTGTTTGCTTTGTTACTCGGCTCAATGATGACGTGGTACCTGAGTTATTATGAAGCGGCGATTAGTAATTTAATGAGATAGAACGTTTCACTCAAAAGTGGGCACCGGTTTTGGGACCAATGAAACGCTTAAAAACGAATAAGGGTTTGCCATGGCTGGCGATGAACCAGATCAAAGTGAAAAAACCGAAGACCCCAGTGAGAAAAAGCTGCGCGAGGCGCGCGAGAAGGGGAATGTGGTTAAAAGCCAGGAGGTCAATAGCTGGTTTATGTTGACCGCTGCCACTTTGGTGGTGTTGATGTTTTCAAACGATATGGCGGGGCAACTGTCGACCTCCTTACAAAGCTTTTTGTTTAATGCCCATGATATTTCGGTTACTGGACAGGGCGGTGTGGTGATCATGAAGAGTGTGCTTTGGGCGATTGTCGCGGCTTTGTTTTTGCCGTTTCTGGTGTTTGTTATTGCGGCCCTGGCAGGCAATTTGGTGCAACATGGGTTTCTTATTCAAACAGAGACCATTCAACCCAAACTTTCTAAAATTTCTGTGTTGCAAGGGTTTCAACGTTTATTTTCAATGACGTCTTTGGTTAATTTTGCAAAGAGCTTGGCCAAACTGCTTATTGTTACTGTTTTGATCTTGGTAATCATGTGGCCGTCTCGCGATAGCCTTGATGTAATGGTGTCTATGGAACTGGGGGCTTTATTGCCCCATGTCCAAGTGTTGTCGTTGAAAATATTAGGGGCTGTGGTGGCGCTGTATTCGGTTGTTGCGGTGCTTGATTATAGCTATCAGCGCCAGCAATGGTGGAACAAGCTGAAGATGACCGCGCAAGAGGTTAAAGACGAGTATAAGCAGCAAGAAGGCGACCCGATGGTGAAAGCTAAAATTCGCCAAATTCGTATGGAGCGAGGTCGTAAACGGATGATGTCGGCCGTGCCAGAGGCCTCTGTGGTGATTACCAACCCGACCCATTATGCCGTGGCGTTGAAATATGAAAAAGGCATGCAAGCGCCTGTTTGTATGGCCAAGGGGGTGGATGCCTTAGCGTTAAAAATCAGGGAAATTGCCGGGGAGCATGATATCCCGTTATTTGAAAACCCACCTTTAGCCAGAGCATTGCATGCAGGTGTGGAAGTGGATGATGAAATCCCGCCGGAACATTATAAGGCTGTGGCTGAAGTTATTGGCTTTGTTATGCGCCAAAATGATAAGGAAAAAGTCAGCTAAACCTTTAAGTCACTGAATTTGTTTGAAAAAATATGTTCAGGTTCGGTTCAGGTTAATTCTTCTATTCTCAAAATCAAGGATCAAGGACGTTCAAGTGTCCAGCAAATGGCCTTTTTGCCCCTATGTGGTTTGTGCCATTTATATTGCTAGAGCTGGTATTGGGGTTCGTTCTTTGAAGTTAAGGAAAAGGGCTTTTGTATTGAGAGCCTGGAGGAGATTAAAATGACGATAACCATGCCAAAAAAAATGATGATGATGGCTGCAACGCTGATGTTAGCGTTGGGCGTTACATCAACTGTTCAAATTAATAATGCACAAGCTCATCACCGCGATGGTCGTGTCATTGCTGGGGTGATTGCCGGCGCTGCACTGCTGGCAATTATTGCCAGTAAGCATCGTAAGAAGCACCGTCGTTATCATCGTCGTCACCACTATTATGATCATGGGTATGACCGCCGTTATTATGGGCGCCCCCATCGTAAGCACCGCCGCTTCCGTCGTCATCGCCGGAATCACTGGTAAGCGGTGTAACAATCAAAATACCCCAGATCTTATTTTGATTGTCTAAAATTTGTCCCCCCCCCCTAGTGTGCTGTGCAGCTTTTGCTGCGCAGCCTTTGGCTGTTTTTTTGTTACTATAGCGTTATAAGAAAATTGAATATGTTTTTGAAAAAACAATAAATAAAAAACATCTCTTCACATGGTTTTTATTAACAAGTGTTAACAAAGTGTGCCATAATACAAAAATATTATGAGTGAAAATAGGAGGTCTGTATGAAGGACTCTCAAATGAAAATATGGAGCTTGATGGCCAAGGGCTTGGCTGTTGTGGTGCTTCTTGTTGCCGGTGCTTTTAGCCCCGCACAAGCTGCAAAGTTGGTGCCTGCTAAAGCTAGCATTGCTGAAGTCACACCGGCTAAAATTCCTTATGTGGAGAATGTCCATTATCGTAGAGGTGGCATTCGTATTTATATTGGTCGTGGCTATCCTTATTATCGCCATCGCCGGTACTACCGACCATACGGCTATTATCGGCCTTATCGTTACTATCGTTCTCATCGACGGTATCGTTCTCATCGTCGGTATCGTAAATGGCGTCGGTATCGCAGATTGCGTCGGTTAAGACGGCGTTATTGGTAAGCCATTTGACCCGTTGATTTAAGGTCATAAAGAACCCGGCAAGGTATTTCTGAGCCGGGTTTTTTTATATGAGCGGGTTTTTTATATGAGACTGTCAGGCTTTTCAGTTTGGATCGTTGGGGGATTGAAAATGATGAAAGGCAATGGCTGCGGCATTTGAAACATTTAAGCTGGCAAATGCCCCTGTGGCTGTAATTTTGCAGATGCTATCACATTGCTCTTTGCTTAAGCGGCGCAGGCCCTTTTCTTCAGCGCCCAGAACCAAAGCGAGTGGCTGCGTGGCTGGCATTGAGAATTGTTCCATTGTGTCTTGGCCCAAGCCGTCAAAGCCGATGCGGAAAAAGCCGCGCTCACCCAGTTTGGTTAGGGTTTGAGCAAGGTTGCCAACCAGAATAATGCCAACATGCTCCAGCCCGCCGCAAGCGGTTTTGGCAAGTGTGCCAGTAAGGGGCGGGCTGTGGCGCTGGGTCATGATGAGGTGAGAGATGCCGAAGGCGGCCGCGGAGCGCAAAATGGCGCCCACATTGTGGGGGTCAGAGACTTGATCGAGCACAACAATGCGTTCTTGGCCTGTCAGGTCTTCGATCGCCAGAGTGGGCAAGGGGGTGGTGATTAATAAAGCGCCTTGGTGCACAGGGTCTGGGCCAATTTGTTGTTCAATGTCTTTGGGGGAGGCCTCTTCAAAGTTAGGTAAGGGCTTATTGAGACTTTCTTGGATCCGGCTGGCGGCATTTTTTGTGAGCAAGAGAGATTTAATCTCTCTTTCAGGATTGTTCAGGGCTGCGGCAACAGCATGAATGCCCCAAATGGTTGGGTCATTGGTTGGCGGGCTTTTTTTAAATTGAGGCTTGCCTTTGCCTTTGTGAAATTGTTTTTTACCTGATGAAGCAGGTGATTTTGTGCTGTTGCGAGATTTTGTCATGAACCTTAGCTAACGGAAAAAGCGAAAAGCTGCAAATTTGATGTTGACAGGTGCCGCGATAATTTTCATATACAGACGCTATCGTTGTTTTTGAATGAGTGCAACGATTGTAAAAATTGGAGGGGTGGCCGAGTGGTTAAAGGCGCCAGACTGTAAATCTGGTCACTTCTGTGTACATTGGTTCGAATCCAATCCCCTCCACCATTTACAAGTCTGTATGGACGAAGAGATAAAATTACTTTAGTCTTTCACTCAGCAAGATACAGATTGATCTATACGAAGAAGGAACTCGCCAATAGTGGGCGAGTAACATGGCGCAGCCCGGCGCTTAGCGCCGCCTCGTCGGAGAACTTATTTTGCTAAAGCAAAATTTCGTTCGTGAGATAAATAGCGCGGTTGCTGGTGGGCAATCTAAAGCGCAAACAAATAAGCGGGTGTAGCTCAATGGTAGAGCAACAGCCTTCCAAGCTGAAGATGAGGGTTCGATTCCCTTCACCCGCTCCATTTCCTTTTTAATTTTAGTTTTTAATATTTAAAACGGTATAGCCAAAATGGCGTCAAACATGAAGTTTCTTGAAAAAAGTGCGTTTTTTTATTGAACTTGACTAAAATATGTCGTAACACAACTCATTTCCAAGAAAATAGGCTGCATTGATCGCAGAGGGCGGTTGATGGGGTCTTTTTGCTTATGCTCGATTGGGTTTCTAAAATGAGACACGGTCGATGGTTTTTTCGTTTTCTATCAAGGGCCTCGGCTTTTGTTTGTTTGAGGTGGGAAATGAATTGGCCGAAAGGTTTAGGAGTGTAGCTCAATTGGCTAGAGCACCGGTCTCCAAAACCGGGGGTTGTGGGTTCGAGTCCCTCCACTCCTGCCATTTGGCTAAATGTTTGAGGTCAATAGGCTTGAGATAAAGTTGTTTGTTTAAAGACGTGTTTTAAGTCTTGCGGCAAATTTGATGGCAGTGAGATGCTTTAGATTTTTTTGCATCATGAGGTTTTTTTAATGGCTAATCCGTTTGAGTTTATTCAAGAGGTGCGCGCTGAAATGGCGAAGGTCACCTGGCCAACGCAAAAGGAAACGGTTGTGACCACGATCATGGTGTTGATTTTGGTTGCTATGGCGATGGTGTTTTTCTTTGCAGCTGATCAGGTGTTGAACTTGCTTGTTCAGTTGTTGATTGGCTCTGGCCAGTAAAAATTGGGGTGAAAGCTATGGCGAAGCGTTGGTACATTGTTCACGCCTATTCGAATTTTGAAAAAAAGGTGGCTGAGGCCATTCGTGAGCGGGCAGCGAGCGAAGGGCTGGATGATCATTTTGAAGAGATTTTGGTGCCAACTGAAGAAGTTATCGAAGTGCGCCGAGGCCGCAAGGTGGCCTCTGAGCGCAAATTTTTTCCAGGCTATGTGCTGGTTAAGATGGATATGACCGATGAGGCGTATCATCTGATCAAAGACACCCCTAAGGTTACAGGGTTTTTAGGGTCTGAGAGTAAACCAATACCAATTTCTGAGAGTGAAGCGCAGAACATTCTGCACCAGGTTAAAGAGGGTGTTGAGCGGCCGAAATCTACCATCATCTATGAAGTGGGTGAGGTGGTTAAGGTTTTGGATGGGCCGTTTGATGGCTTTAAAGGTCAGATTGAAGAAGTTGATGATGAACGCCAGCGTGTCAAGGTGGCGGTAGAGATTTTTGGCCGAGAAACCCCGGTTGAATTGGAGTTTAGTCAGGTGCAAAAGAACGGCGCTTGATTTTGGTTTTGGCTTGGTTGCTTTGATTTGCACAGTGAGCCAAATGGTTGTGGGAGGCGCGTTGGGCTATGCCAGGCGCAAAGTGCTGTACCACACACCCCTTACGAAATGTCTGTTTGGGCATTTGTTATTTTAAACAGGCGAAAAGCCTTTAAAGGGATATAAAAATGGCAAAGAAAATTGAAGGCTATTTAAAGCTGCAAGTGCCTGCTGGTCAGGCCAATCCGTCTCCGCCGATCGGGCCTGCTTTGGGTCAGCGCGGGATTAATATTATGGAATTTTGTAAGGCGTTTAATGCCGCTTCTGGTGATGCTGAGCCAGGATCTCCTATTCCTGTAAATATTACTGTTTATCAAGACAAGTCTTTCACCTTTGAAATGAAGACGCCGCCGGCTTCTTTCTTTTTGAAAAAAGCTGCCAAGTTGAAAAAAGGTGGTGGTGAGCCAGGGCGTGCTGTTGCTGGGTCTGTGACCATGGCGCAAGTGCGTGAGATTGCTGAGAAGAAAATGGTAGATTTGAATGCTAATGATGTTGATCAGGCTGCGAAAATTATTGCAGGTTCTGCTCGCTCTATGGGCTTGGAAGTGAAAGGGTAATCTGATGGCGCGCGGAAAAAGATATAAAACAGCGGCTGAGCCGATTGATCGCAATAAGCTTTATTCATTAGAAGAGGCTGTTAAGCTGATAAAAGATGGTGCAACTGCCAAGTTTGACGAAACAGTTGAGATTGCCATGAATTTGGGTGTTGATCCACGCCATGCTGACCAAATGGTTCGCGGTGTGTGTGAGCTGCCGAAAGGATCTGGCCGGACTGTGCGTGTGGCTGTGTTTGCTAAAGATGCAAAAGCAGATGAAGCCAAAGCGGCTGGTGCTGATGTGGTTGGCGCTGAAGATCTGGTTGAAGAAGTGCAAAAAGGCAATGTTAATTTTGATCGCTGCATTGCCACACCTGACATGATGCCTTTGGTGGGCCGTTTGGGTAAAGTTTTGGGCCCACGGGGCATGATGCCAAACCCAAAAGTTGGCACTGTGACACCAAATGTTGGTGAAGCGGTGAAAAGCGCTAAGGGCGGGGCTGTTGAGTTCCGTGTTGAAAAGGCCGGTGTTGTGCAAGCTGGTGTTGGCAAAGCAAGCTTTAGTGAAGGTGATTTGGTTGAAAACATTCGTGCCTTTGTTGGTGCTGTTAGCAAAGCCAAGCCAACAGGTGCTAAAGGCACGTTTATGAAGCAAGTGGCTTTATCTTCAACGATGGGTCCTGGCTTAAAAATAGAGATTGGCTCAGCCCTTTAAGGGGTGAGTTTTTTAGAGTTTTCCCTGGTGTTTTTTGCGCTGGGGAATTGGCCCTTTTTTTCATTGGGTTTCAATGGAATGAAGGGTTGTCCTGTCCAAGACTGCAGGTGCCGCTTTTATAAAGTGGTTTAAATAAATAGGCCTGCATAGACGGTGGTTTAAAAGATTAAGAGGGTAAGGTTTGGTGCCTGAAATCTTAATCGGTTTGAACTTCTTATAAAGGGGTTTGATTGCATTTACAGCAATTGGGCGCCGGGCAGGCAAGTGAGCGTCATTGTGAAAGTGGGTTTACCCAGATTTGCAGTGGCAAACGTTAGCCGCAAAGGTTTTTTTGAAACATATGCGTTTCTTAGGCCTTTGTAAAAATGGAGAAAGCTGGTGGATAGAGCACAAAAAGAACAGCTCGTAGCCGCACTCAATGAGAAGCTGGATAATTCTGGCGTGATTGTTGTGGCCCACTATGCAGGTCTTACTGTTGCGGAAATGACGGCATTGCGCCGGGATTTGCGCCAAGTAGGTGGGACCATGCAAGTGGCAAAAAACCGGCTCGTCAAGCGCGCGCTTGAGGGAACAGATGCACAAGACATCGCTGATCTTTTTTCAGGTCCTACTTGTATTATGACCTCTGAAGATCCAGTGAGTGCTCCAAAGGTTGCTGCCAAGTTTGCCAAAGATAACGAAAGATTAGTTATTTTAGGCGGTGCTATGGGCACAACCGTTCTTGACCCTTCAGGTGTGAATTCTCTTGCAGCCTTGCCATCACTCGATGAGCTGCGCGGTAAAATTGTTGGCTTGCTACAAGCACCAGCCGGCAAAGTTGCCCAAGTTCTTAGCGCCCCAGCTGGACAGCTGGCGCGTGTTGTGGCGGCCAAAGCTTCAAGTGAATAGCCCTTGTATGAGCATTCCAGTTGAAAAATTAAACGAACCGATTAAATATTAGGAACTACAAAAATGGCAGATTTAGATAAAATCATTGAAGAGCTTTCAAACTTGACCGTTATGGAAGCAGCTGACCTTGCAAAACGTTTGGAAGACGAGTGGGGCGTATCGGCTGCTGCTCCTGTTGCTGTTGCTGCAGCACCAGGTGCTGGTGACGCTGGAGCCGCGGCTGAAAAGGATGAGTTTGACGTTATCCTTGCTTCAGCTGGTGACAAGAAAATCAATGTGATTAAAGAAGTTCGCGCTATCACAGGTCTTGGTCTGAAAGAAGCGAAAGAACTTGTTGAGGGTGCTCCAAAAGCTGTGAAAGAAGGCGCACCAAAAGACGAAGCCAATGAGCTTAAGGAAAAACTAGAAGCGGCTGGCGCGACTGTTGAACTTAAGTAATTGATTTAAAAGGCAAGAGGAGCTTTGCGCCCCTCTTGCCTTTATCGCCATGTAATTTGTTTATTTGAGCAATTTGTTCATTTGAGTGATTTGTTTGTTTAGAGCAACTTATATGGGACAGTTCATCAAAGAAGCTTTTGATATTTTGAAGCTTTTTTGATGAACCGTTTTTCAAAACGGGTCAAGGCTAGGGGCGAAACGAATAGAAAGCTCCCAAGCCTTAAAAAAGGATACATCAAGCTGGAAAAGGGCTCTTTCTTTGTTGGTCAAGAAAGTCCTTATAAGCAGCGCTGGCATTTGAGGAGCTGATATGGCTAAGACGTTCACTGGTCGCAAACGCATTCGCAAGAAATTTGGGTCAATCGCAGAAGTGGCTCAAATGCCCAACCTCATCGAGGTTCAAAAACGCTCATATGATGAGTTTTTGATGGTCAAAGGACCAGATGGCGGGCGGCCTAATGAAGGTCTTCAATCTGTTTTCACATCTGTTTTTCCGATCACAGATTTTTCTGAGCGGGCCACACTGGAATTTGTTTCTTACGAATTTGAAAAGCCTAAATATGACGTGGAAGAATGTCAGCAGCGCGATATGACATTTGCGGCGCCTTTAAAGGTGACGCTGCGTTTGATCGTGTTTGATATTAACGAGGAAACAGGCGCCAAATCTGTTAAAGACATTAAAGAGCAAGATGTCTATATGGGCGACATTCCGTTCATGACGGATAATGCGACCTTTGTGATTAACGGCACAGAGCGGGTGATTGTTAGTCAAATGCACCGTTCACCTGGTGTGTTCTTTGATCATGACCGGGGCAAAACCCACTCTTCAGGCAAACTGTTATTTGCAGCCCGTATCATTCCTTATCGTGGGTCTTGGTTGGATTTTGAATTTGATGCCAAAGACATTGTGCATGTGCGCATTGACCGGCGCCGTAAATTACCGGCAACGTCTTTGCTTTATGCTTTGGGTTTGGATGATGAAGAGATCTTGGATGTGTTTTACGACAAGATCATGTACAAGCTTGGTAAAAAGGGCTGGAGCACACCATTTGTGCCTGAGCGCTTTAAAGGGGTAAAGCCTGCAGCTGATTTGATTGACGCCAAAACCGGTAAAGTCGCGCTTGAGGCGGGCAAAAAAGTAACGGCGCGTCAGGCGAAAAAAGTGGCTGAAGATGGTTTGAAAGACCTGCTTTATACCGATGAAGAGCTTTACACCCATTATTTGGCCGAAGAAGTGGTCAATATGGAGACCGGTGAGATTGTTGCTGAGGCCGGTGCTGAGCTGACCGAAGAGTTGCTTGAAAAGCTTAAAGAGTTTGGATTGACCGAACTGCCGATTTTGGACATTGACCATGTCAATACCGGTGCCTTTATGCGCAACACGTTGATGGCTGATAAAGCCAATAATCGCGAAGAAGCATTGATTGATATTTACCGTGTGATGCGCCCAGGTGAGCCGCCAACAGTGGAAGCGGCTGAAGCTGTATTTGAAGGCTTGTTCTTTGATAGTGAGCGATATGACTTGTCAGCTGTTGGCCGGGTGAAGATGAACATTCGCTTGCAGCTTGAATGTGAAGACACAGTTCGTACCCTGCGCAAAGAAGATATTTTGGGTGTGTTGAAAACCCTGGTTGATTTGCGTGATGGTAAAGGCGAGATTGATGATATTGACCACCTTGGCAACCGCCGGGTTCGCTCTGTTGGTGAGTTGATGGAAAATCAATACCGGGTTGGTTTATTGCGCATGGAGCGGGCGATTAAAGAGCGTATGAGCTCTGTTGATATCGACACTGTGATGCCGCAAGACTTGATCAACGCCAAACCGGCAGCAGCTGCCGTGCGTGAATTTTTTGGTTCTAGCCAATTGTCACAATTTATGGACCAAACCAATCCTTTGTCTGAAATTACCCATAAGCGACGTTTGTCAGCCTTGGGCCCAGGCGGTCTGACACGTGAGCGGGCTGGCTTTGAGGTGCGTGACGTGCACCCAACCCATTATGGCCGGATCTGCCCGATTGAGACGCCTGAGGGACCAAATATTGGTTTGATCAACTCTTTGGCCACTTATGCACGGGTCAATAAATATGGCTTTATTGAAAGCCCTTACCGCAAAGTGATTGATGGTAAGGTTTCTGATGAAGTGGTTTATCTTTCAGCCATGGAAGAGACCCGTCACTATGTGGCGCAAGCCTCTGTGCCTTTGACTGACGAGGGCAAGTTCTTTGAAGATCTTGTTAGTTGTCGTCATGGCGGGGATGCTTTGATGGTGCCGGCTGAAAAGGTGGATTATGTTGATGTGTCGCCAAAACAGTTGGTGTCTGTGGCGGCCGCTCTTATTCCATTTTTGGAAAATGATGACGCGAACCGTGCGTTGATGGGGTCTAACATGCAACGCCAAGCTGTGCCGCTTCTCAAACCTGAAGCGCCGTTTGTTGGCACCGGCATGGAAGAGGTTGTGGCGCGCGATAGCGGGGCTGCGATCACTGCCAAGCGAACCGGTGTTGTGGATCAGATTGATGGCACACGTATCGTGATCCGGGCAACAGAGGAGCAAGACCCTTCAAAGCCTGGTGTTGATATTTACAATATGCGTAAATTCCAGCGCTCTAACCAAAACACCTGTATCAACCAACGCCCCTTGGTGAAAGTGGGTGACCGGGTGAAAGCGGGCGATATTATTGCGGATGGTCCTTCAACAGATCTTGGTGATTTGGCCTTGGGTAAAAACGTTTTGGTGGCGTTTATGCCATGGAATGGTTACAACTTTGAGGACTCCATTTTGATCTCTGAGCGCATTAAGCGCGACGATGTTTTCACCTCTATTCACATTGAAGAGTTTGAGGTGATGGCGCGTGATACCAAGTTGGGTCCAGAGGAGATCACGCGGGATATTCCAAATATTTCCGAAGAAGCTTTGAAAAATCTGGATGAGGCCGGCATTGTTTATATTGGTGCTGAGGTGAAACCGGGTGACATTCTGGTGGGTAAAATCACACCAAAGGGTGAAAGCCCAATGACACCGGAAGAAAAGCTGCTTCGCGCGATCTTTGGTGAAAAAGCTTCTGATGTGCGTGACACGTCTTTAAAACTGCCCCCTGGTGTTGCCGGTACGGTTGTGGAAGTGCGGGTGTTTAACCGGCATGGTATTGAAAAAGACGAACGGGCTATGGCCATTGAGCGTGAAGAGATTGAACGCTTGGCGAAAGACCGTGACGATGAGATGCAAATTCTTGATCGTAACGTTTATGGACGTTTGAGAGATGCTTTGCTCAACAAAGAAGTGATCAAGGGTGTTCAGAGCTTGAAAAAAGGTGCCAAAGTCACCGAAGAAGCTTTGGATGAAGTGCCACGCAGTCAATGGTGGGACATTGCCCTTAAAAACGAAAAAGCCATGGGCGAAGTTGAAGCCATTCAAAAGCAGTATGAAGAGGCCAAGAAGCTTCTTGAGCAGCGCTTTGTTGATAAAGTGGACAAGCTTCAACGCGGTGATGAGCTGCCACCTGGCGTGATGAAAATGGTCAAGGTTTTTGTGGCCGTGAAGCGTAAGCTGCAGCCTGGTGACAAAATGGCTGGACGCCACGGTAACAAGGGTGTGATTTCACAAATCGTGCCGCAAGAAGATATGCCTTATCTGGAAGATGGCACACCGGTTGATATTGTTTTGAACCCGCTTGGTGTTCCCAGCCGGATGAATGTTGGACAGATCCTTGAGACCCATTTGGGTTGGGCTTGTCGCGGCCTTGGCCGGGTGATTGATGATGCCATGGATGCGTATCGTATTGAGCGTAATATTGAGACTGTCAAACAGGCGGTTGGCCAAGTTTATGGCGATAAAGATATTACCGATGATTACACGGAAGATGAGCTGTTGGAGCTTGGTCACAACCTTCGCAATGGTGTGCCGGTTGCGACCCCTGTGTTTGACGGGGCGCATGAAGCTGACATTGTTGAGCTGTTAGAGCGGGCCGGGCTGGATGATAGTGGCCAGGTTGTGCTGCATGACGGGCGAACAGGGGAACCTTTTGATCGCAAGGTGACGGTTGGTTACAAATATTTGTTAAAACTGCACCACCTTGTTGATGATAAGATCCACGCACGCTCGATTGGCCCTTACAGCCTTGTGACCCAGCAGCCATTGGGTGGTAAAGCTCAATTTGGTGGTCAGCGCTTTGGTGAAATGGAAGTGTGGGCACTGGAAGCTTATGGTGCTGCTTATACCTTGCAAGAAATGCTTACTGTAAAATCTGACGACGTTGCTGGCCGGACCAAAGTTTATGAGGCCATCGTGCGCGGTGATGATGCATTTGAAGCGGGCATTCCTGAAAGCTTTAACGTTCTAGTCAAAGAAATGAAGGCTTTGGGTCTGAATGTTGAGCTCGAGCAGTTCAAAGATGATGAAGATGAAGCTGTGGGCTCTGATCATGAGCAACTTGAGGAAGAAAAGGCTCAATTGCCAGAGCCTGATGCTGCTGAATAAAGTGCCACTTAAAGTAATAGCAAAGTGATGAGGGGCGCGTTTTGCCCCCTCACATTAAAAAGAACAGACATGAGTGCACCAAACTAAATAAAGGGTGCAAAATATTTTAAAAGCCAAGCACAATGCTTTGCAAATGGAGACCTGAGATGAACCACGACGCCGCAAATCTCTTTAATCCGCAAACACCTCAAGCAACGTTCGATCAAATTCGAATTTCGATTGCGAGCCCTGAGGAAATTTTGTCTTGGTCTTTTGGTGAGATCAAAAAACCAGAGACCATCAATTACCGGACCTTTAAGCCAGAACGCGAAGGCTTGTTCTGTGCGCGTATCTTTGGACCAACCAAAGATTATGAATGTTTGTGCGGTAAATATAAGCGCATGAAATATAAAGGCGTTATTTGTGAAAAATGCGGCGTTGAAGTGACGTTGACCAAAGTGCGCCGGGAACGCATGGGCCATATTGAGTTGGCTGCCCCTGTTGCACATATCTGGTTTCTAAAATCCTTGCCATCGCGCATCGGCCAGCTTTTGGATATGACGCTGAAAGATTTGGAGCGGGTGCTTTATTTTGAAAGCTATATTGTTATTGAAGCGGGCATCACCCCGTTCCAAGAAGGCCAGCTGCTTTCAGAAGAAGAATATATGGCGGCTCAAGACGAGTATGGTGAAGACGCCTTTACCGCTGGTATTGGTGCTGAGGCCATTCGCGAAATTTTGATGGGCATGGATTTGGAAGCCATTGCTGAGCAGTTGCGCCGGGAAATTGCGGAGGCAACAACTGAGCTAAAGCCTAAAAAATTAGCGAAACGCTTAAAAGTTGTTGAGGCGTTTATTCATTCTGGCAACCGCCCTGAATGGATGATCTTAACGGTTGTGCCTGTTATCCCGCCTGAGCTGCGCCCGTTGGTGCCGCTTGATGGGGGCCGGTTTGCCACCTCTGATTTGAACGATCTTTATCGCCGGGTGATTAACCGGAATAACCGCTTAAAACGCCTTATTGATCTGCGTGCGCCTGATATTATCATTCGTAATGAAAAGCGCATGTTGCAAGAATCTGTTGATGCTTTGTTTGACAATGGCCGGCGCGGCCGGGTGATTACAGGGGCCAACAAACGGCCGCTGAAATCTTTGTCTGACATGCTGAAAGGTAAACAAGGCCGGTTCCGTCAAAACTTGCTGGGTAAACGGGTTGATTATTCAGGTCGTTCTGTGATTGTGGTTGGCCCTGAGCTGAAATTGCATCAATGTGGGTTGCCAAAGAAAATGGCGCTTGAGCTTTTCAAACCGTTTATTTATTCGCGGCTTGATGCTAAGGGCTATGCCTCTACGGTAAAACAAGCCAAAAAGCTGGTGGAGAAAGAAAAGCCAGAAGTTTGGGATATTCTTGATGAGGTGATCCGGGAGCACCCTGTGTTGCTTAACCGGGCGCCAACATTGCACCGTTTGGGTATTCAGGCGTTTGAACCGGTGTTGGTTGAAGGTAAGGCCATTCAATTGCACCCGCTTGTGTGTGCAGCCTTTAATGCTGACTTTGACGGTGACCAAATGGCGGTGCACGTGCCGCTTTCATTGGAAGCTCAGTTGGAAGCACGGGTGTTGATGATGTCAACCAACAATGTGTTGCATCCAGCTAATGGTGCGCCGATTATTGTGCCGTCTCAAGATATTGTGCTTGGTCTTTACTACTTGTCTTTGATTTACGACAACGAGCCTGGTGAGGGCATGACCTTTGGCTCTGTTGCTGAAATCCGCCATGCTTTGGATAACGGCGTTGTGACGCTGCACAGTAAAATTAAGGGCCGGTTCAAATTCATCGATGAAGATAATAATGAGGTCTCTGAGATTTATGAGACCACACCAGGGCGGATGTTACTGGGTGAATTGTTGCCTCGTCAGCCTGGTGTATATTTTGATCTGGTCAACCGGATGCTCACCAAGAAAGAAATTTCTGGCATGATTGATGCGGTTTATCGTAATTGCGGTCAAAAAGAATCCGTTATCTTCTGTGACCGGATTATGCAAACTGGCTTTAAGCATGCCTGTTTGGCCGGTATTTCCTTTGGTAAGGATGACATGGTTATTCCAAACACCAAAGAGAATATTGTTGAACAAACCTCTGATCTGACCCGTGAGTATGAACAGCAATATAATGATGGTTTGATCACCCAAGGTGAGAAATATAATAAGGTTGTTGATGCCTGGGCCAAGTGTACCGATAAAGTGGCCTCTGAAATGATGGACCGGATTTCTGCTGTTCAGATCGATGAGGAAACAAAACGGATTATTCCAACCAATTCAGTTTATATGATGGCTCACTCTGGTGCTCGTGGTTCGCCCGCCCAGATGAAACAGTTGGCTGGTATGCGCGGTCTTATGGCCAAACCGTCTGGTGAGATTATTGAAACACCAATTATCTCTAACTTTAAGGAAGGCTTGACCGTTCTTGAATACTTTAACTCCACTCACGGGGCCCGTAAGGGTCTTGCTGATACGGCGTTGAAGACAGCCAACTCAGGTTATTTGACCCGCCGTTTGGTTGACGTTGCCCAGGACAGCATTATCAATGAGCAGGATTGCGGTACTGACAAAGGTATTAGTGTTTCTGCCGCTGTTGATGCTGGTGAAGTGATTGTGTCTCTTGGTGCCCGGGCGCTTGGGCGGACAGTTGCAGAAGATGTGATTGATCCTGAGACTGGTGATGTCATGATTAAAGCTGGCCAGTTGCTTGAAGAGCATCATGCGGCTGCGCTTGATAATTCGAGTGTTCAAGAGATGAAGATCCGCTCTGTGTTGACGTGTGAAACACGCAATGGTGTGTGCGGCAAATGTTATGGGCGTGACTTGGCGCGCGGTACCCCGGTAAACCTTGGGGAAGCTGTTGGTGTGATTGCGGCTCAGTCAATTGGTGAGCCTGGCACACAGTTGACCATGCGTACATTCCACATTGGTGGTACGGCGCAAGTGGTGGACAGCTCGTTTATTGAGGCCACTTATGATGGCACCATTGAAATTCGTAATAAAAACATTGCGCGTGATAGCCAAAAACGCCTTGTTGCTATGAGCCGGAACATGACCATTACCATTGTTGATGGCGATGGCAATGAGTTGGCGGCTCATAAAATTCAACAAGGTGCACACCTTAAAGTTGACCAAGGTGATAAAATCAAACGTGGTCAGCGGATTGCTGAATGGGATCCTTATACCCGCCCAATTCTTTGTGAAGTGGATGGTGTTGTTGAGTTTGAAGATCTTACGGACGGTATTTCTGTTGACGAACAGTTTGATGAATCAACAGGTATTGCCAACCGTGTGATTATTGACTGGCGTGCTAGCCCGCGCGGGGACAATTTGAAACCTGCCATCATTGTGAATGATGATAAGGGTAAGATTAAAAAGCTTGGGCGTGGCGGTGAAGCGCGTGCTTTGCTTTCTGTTGAAGCTGTTTTGTCAGTTGATCCTGGTAGCAAAGTAAAAGCGGGTGATGTGTTGGCGCGGATTCCATTGGAGAGTGCGAAGACCAAAGACATCACCGGTGGTCTACCGCGTGTGGCTGAATTGTTTGAAGCACGCCGGCCTAAAGATCATGCCATTATTGCTGAAATTTCAGGTACGGTTGAATTTGGACGTGATTATAAAAATAAACGCCGGATTGCCATTATCCCTGATGATGAAACTCAAGAGCCTTCAGAATATCTTATCCCTAAGGGCAAGCATTTGTCTGTTCAAGAAGGGGACCGGATTGAAAAGGGTGAATATCTGCTTGATGGACACCCGGCACCGCATGATATTTTGGCGATTAAAGGTGTTGAAGAATTGGCCACTTATTTGGTCAATGAAATTCAAGATGTGTACCGCTTGCAAGGTGTGACGATTAACGACAAGCATATTGAAGTGATTGTGCGCCAAATGCTGCAAAAGATTGAAGTGGAAGATGTTGGTGGCACCACCATGCTTAAAGGTGAGCAGGTTGATCGTCATGAATTTGAAGACAACAATCAGGCGGCCATAGAAGCGGGGCAAGAGCCTGCCAAAGGTAGCCCGGTTCTGCTTGGTATTACCAAAGCCAGCTTGCAGACAAAGAGCTTTATTTCAGCCGCGTCCTTCCAGGAGACAACACGCGTTTTGACTGAGGCAGCTGTATCGGGCAAATCTGATACGCTTGAAGGCTTGAAAGAGAATGTGATTGTGGGCCGACTTATTCCGGCTGGCACAGGCGGGATGCTGTCTCGTATGCGCCGGATTAGCCAAACCCGCGATGAACTGATCTTGAAAGAAAAGGAACAGGCCCGAGATGTGGAAATGCCTTCCATGGCAGGTGCTGAGCCTGATGAGGTGATCATCCCAGAAGCCCCGGCGGAAGATGAAGCCCCAGCTGAATAACTTTTAAAAAAGCCGCCTTAAAATAGGCGGCTTTTTTTTCGACTGAATTTGTTCTTGCTTTTCGTATAATCAATATGTTTTAGGCTCGTGAAGGTTGGACTTAGCTTTCATGGGGTTCAATATGATTGGACTTGTTACAGGTAGGGCAAACTCTTTATGGGTGGGCAGGTAAAGCGGTATAACTGGTTGGCTAGGCAATTTCATTGGCTGATGGTGCCTTTGATTTTGTGTTTGTTTGTTTTGGGGCTCTTAATGACGGAGCTTCCTGTCTCTACATTAAAGCTTACGCTTTATGCCTGGCATAAATGGATTGGCATTACGGTTCTCGCGCTTGTTGTTTTCAGATTGGTTTGGCGGTTTATTTCCTGTGCTCCCACAAGTGAGGCCACTCAGGTTCCCTCCTTTATTCATCTGTTGGCAAAGGCGGGGCATGTTGGCCTTTATCTTTTGCTCATTGTTATTCCTTTGATTGGGTGGTTGCGCAGCTCCAGCGCTGGTTTTGAAATCGTCTTGTTTGAAGTTTTGCCCATTCCTGATTTGATGGGTAAGGATGAGGCGTTTTCAAAAAACTTGGCTCTCTTGCACAAAATTGGCGCTTTTACGCTTTTGCTTTTACTCTTTGGGCATGTTGGGGCGGTGGTTTTGCATTACAAAGTTTGGCAAGATCGTATTTTGCAAAAGATGGCCCCTTCATTTGCCCATATGGGTTTGCTGGGTGCCGTGTTCTTGGCAGGGGTTGGTTTGATTGTTTATTCAACTGTGATTAGTCCGCCCAAACCAGTGGCTGAGTTGGCTGAGATACAAGACCAATCCGAGACATTTAACAAAACAAAGTCTGCGCACACCCAATGGGTTGTTGATCCTCAAGAGAGTAAGCTTGAATTTACCGCGACACAAAAATCAAGCCCGACAACGGGTGTGTTTAAATCGTTGTTGTTAAACCGGTTAACGTTTGATCCTGAGGCGCCGGAAAAAGCGGAAGTTGAAGTTATTGTGGATGTGGCTTCTTTGTCGCTTGGGACACAAATGATTGAGCAAACGTTATTGTCTTCTTCTTGGTTTGATGTGCAAACTCATAAACGCGCTGTGTTTTATGCCCAAGCTTTTGAAAGCTTGGGCGCCAATAAATATCGCTTAAATGGTACATTGACGATTAAGGCGATCGCTGTGCCACTTACAGTTGATTTGCTTATCATCAAATCTATTGACGAAAAGATAGGCAAAGAAATGATAAAGGCAACGGGCAAGACCATTATAAGTCGCACAGCTTTTCGTATTGGGCAAGGTGAGTGGGCAAGTACGCAAGTATTGGATGACGAAGTGACTTTGAAAATAGATATTCGTGCCATAAAAGAGTAATAATTTTTTTTAAAATTGCATTTAAGTCAGAAAATAAAGTGTTAAGGAGGAAATGTTCATGAAAAAACTTATCGCAAGTATCACTCTTATCTTTGGGGTTGCCTTTGGCGGCTTTGCCCCTACTGTTGCTTTGGCAGAATCTCAAACTTATAAGTTTGATCCTTCACATACTGAGGTTATCTTTTCCTATCAGCATTTGGGCATGTCGCGTGCCTTTGGTCAGTTTAAAAAGATCACCGGCAATGTGAAGATGGATAAAGCGGCCCCGGCTAAAAGCTCAGTTGATGTGGCCATTGATGTGAATAGCATTGATACGGGTGTGAAGGAGTTTGATAAACATTTAAGAGGCAAAGACTTTTTCAATTCTGCCAGGTTTCCTCAAATCAAATTTAAAAGCACCAAGGTGCAAAAGGTCTCTGGTAAAAAATTTAAAGTTGCAGGCAATTTGACCATTAAGGGCAAAACCAAACCGGTGATTTTGGATATGACCTATATTATCGATCAACCTCACCCGTTGGGTAAGTTCAATCCTGAATTTAAAAATGTTCATGTGGCGGCTTTTTCAGCCAGAACCTCTGTGAAACGGTCTGATTTTGGTATGGGACAGTTTGTGCCAATGACTGGCGATAAAGTTGATATTATTATTGAGACAGAAATGTTTCGTCAATAAACTAATATTGATTTGATCATTACGACAGCCCAAACATCTCAGTGAGGGTTTGGGCTGTTTTTTCTAATCCGTTCTCTTTTTTCATTAAAATGCTTAGTTCTTTTGCTTTTTCAGCATAAATAGGGTTGTTCACTAAATCATGAAAAGCGGCACCAAAATTTTCCTGGGTTAGTTTTTTTTGAGCAATGGGAGCAGGCCCTAACTGTTTATTGGCCACGATTTTTCCCCAGGCAGGTTGATCAAGGCCAAAGGGGCAGACCAACGTTGGGCACCCAGCCCGCAGGCCAGCAGCTAAAGTGCCGGCACCACCATGATGAATAACTGCTTTCACGTGAGGGAATAGAGCATGATGGGGGACATTACCCAGCATAAACACATCATCATTGACATCAGTGGGTTTAAGGTTAGCCCATCCGGGTGAAAGCAAAACCCGTTCGTTGTTTTGCCGAGCTGTAGCAAGGATGATATCCACCAAATTGCCGAGTTTATTAGAAACCATGCTGCCAAAACCGATATATACAGGGGCCGCCCCCTTTTTAAGAAAAGCAGCTAATTTGGGATCTGGGTGCCAGTTTTTTGCTTGGTCATCAAAAAACAAACTTCCTGTTACTGAGCTGTAATCAGGCCACTCTTTGGGCCTTGGGATCAAGTGTTCACTAAATATGTGCAACATTGGGCAAGGTACATTTTTAACATGATAACTTTTCTGAAACCGGCTCTGTGGTGGAAGCCGAAGCTTTTGCCGTGCTTGTTGAAACAGTGATGGGGCAAAGAAACGGATCCGCTTGGTAAAAAAAAGAATAGCTTTCGTCAACCAGTTCAATGATCTTATTTTTGGAAAGAATGAGAATTGGGGTGTAAACAACACCGGGACAGTGCAAAGAAAAGCTAAAGGGACATCCCATTTTTCTGCAATATCTGTTGCCACCATACATTTATGGTGAGCAATCAAGCAATCTGTCTTGGGTACGGCATCTGCCACGAGATCTATCATATATTCTCGGGTGGATGCTTCAATCAGCTTTTTTGCCTTAATGAGTTTGAAAAGATTAAACTCCATCACTGCTTGAATGTCCCGGTTTTCAAGCAGGGTTCTTATTGGTGTATGAGTTATGGGGCGAAATTCTATGTCAAAGCCTTGAACCCACTCTTTAAAATCGCACGGGGCTGCAAAGGAAATATCGTGTCCGCGTTGTTTAAAATAAACCGCTAAGGCTAAGAATGGTTCCACGTCACCGCGGGTGCCATAGGTTAAAAAGCTAATATGAGACATAGAGCTTGGCGTCTTTCAGTCTTGACCGTGGATAAAACGACTAAAATAATGAAAAAGGTCAGAAAAAAAATGACATTTTGATGTTGTTAACTGTTGACGAATGAGCAAACCCTATATATGTTCCAGCCAACTCACAACAGGTCGTAAGTGATTTTACGTCGTCAATTAGGGGCTTACCCTGAAAGCTTTTAAAAAAAGCGGGCGATTAAGCGCTTAAACACTGCTGTTAGAAACCAAAATTACATGAGAGACCATGATCCCTTGTGGGGGCTTTGAGGCTTTTTGGGCCAGTTATAGCTGGTTTGTTTTAAAGTTGCTTACATGTTGATCCTCTGATGTTGTCTGTTGGGCCTTTGGTAATCCCCGCAAATGGGTGGGCTTTGCCAAATGAGGTCCGGCTTTACGTTTGGTGCATATCAAGATCTTGGAACGCGTTTCAAGAGTGAGTTGAGGCAAAGCCTTGTTATGGGAATGGGTCCCGTGTCACGGCGTTAAAGAATTGGATTTTGGCTCATGCCTACAATACAACAGCTTGTTAGAAAATCGCGCAAGCCGCAGGTGAAAAGAAATAAAGTGCCTGCTATGGAAGCTTGTCCGCAAAAGCGTGGTGTGTGCACGCGGGTTTATACAACGACACCAAAGAAGCCTAACTCAGCCATGCGTAAAGTTGCGCGTGTGCGGTTGTCAAATGGTTTTGAGGTGACCAGCTATATTCCTGGTGTGGGGCACAATTTGCAAGAGCACTCTGTTGTGCTTATTCGCGGTGGCCGGGTAAAAGACTTACCGGGTGTGCGTTATCACATTTTACGTGGTGTGTTGGATACACAAGGTGTTGCTGATAGAAAGCAGCGCCGTTCGAAGTATGGAGCGAAGCGTCCTAAGTAGGGGCGTTTTGTATTTTTAAAGAGATTTATTGGCTGGGAGAGCTTGAATGTCACGCCGCCACAGAGCAGAAAAAAGAGATATCATTCCTGATCCGAAGTTCGGGGATGTCGTTTTGACGAAGTTCATGAATTCGATCATGCAGCATGGCAAGAAGTCAGTTGCTGAGCGTATTGTGTATGGCGCCCTTGATCGTATTGAGGATAAGGCTAAGACGGACCCTGTTGAATTGTTTCATCAGGCTTTGGAAAATGTGAGCCCTGCTATTGAGGTTCGCTCTCGCCGTGTGGGCGGCGCCACTTATCAGGTGCCTGTTGAAGTTCGTGCTGAGCGCAAGAAGGCGTTGGCGATCCGTTGGTTGATCTCAGCTGCGCGTGGGCGCAATGAAAATACTATGGTTGAGCGTTTGTCCGGTGAGTTGATGGATGCTGCAAATAACCGAGGTTCTGCTGTTAAGAAGCGGGAAGATACACACCGTATGGCTGAGGCTAACCGGGCATTTTCTCACTATCGTTGGTAATTATTTTAAAGACTTTTTTGAAGGATCGGACCAATGGGCCGCGACTATAAAATTGAAGACTATCGTAACTTTGGCATTATGGCGCATATTGATGCGGGTAAAACCACGACTACTGAGCGTGTGCTTTATTACACTGGTAAAAGCCATAAAATTGGTGAGGTTCATGATGGTGCTGCCACTATGGACTGGATGGAGCAGGAGCAAGAGCGTGGGATTACCATCACGTCAGCTGCGACCACTTGTTTTTGGAATGACAAGCGCCTAAATATCATTGATACGCCTGGTCACGTGGACTTTACCATTGAGGTTGAGCGCTCTTTGCGTGTGCTTGATGGCGCGGTTGCTTTGCTTGATGCGAACGCTGGTGTTGAGCCGCAAACAGAAACTGTTTGGCGCCAGGCTGAACGTTATGAAGTGCCGCGGATGATCTTTGTGAACAAGATGGATAAGTTGGGCGCGGATTTTTATAATTCCGTTGCTATGGTTGAAGATCGCCTTGGGGCGAATGCTTTGCCAATTCAGCTTCCTATCGGTGCTGAGAATGATTTCTTGGGTGTTATTGATCTTGTTGCTATGAAAGCGATCGTCTGGGAAGAGGAATCTCTTGGCGCTAAGTTTAATGAAACTGAGATCCCTGCTGAGCTTGCTGAAAAGGCTGCCGAGTATCGCGAGAAAATGATCGAGACGCTTGTTGAGCTTGATGAAGATGCTATGGAAGCTTACCTAGAGGGTAATGAGCCTGATGAAGCTAAGATCAAGGAACTGATCCGCCGGGGCACAATTGATATTGCTTTCCACCCGATTCTTTGCGGTACTGCTTTTAAGAACAAGGGTGTTCAGCCATTGCTTGACGCTGTTGTCGATTACTTGCCTTCACCGGTTGATATTCCTTCGATTAAAGGCATTGATGTTAAGACTGAAGAAGAAACAGTTCGTGTGGCATCTGATGATGAGCCGCTATCAATGTTGGCCTTTAAAATTATGAATGACCCGTTTGTTGGGTCTTTGACTTTCTGCCGCATTTACTCTGGTAAAGTTGAATCTGGTATGACTTTGCTGAACTCAGTCAAAGATAAAAAAGAACGTGTTGGTCGGATGTTGTTAATGCATTCAAATGACCGTGAAGATATCAAGGAAGCGTATGCTGGAGATATTGTTGCGATCGCAGGTTTGAAAGATGTGACGACGGGCGATACGCTTTGCATTCAGTCATCACCGGTTATTCTGGAGCGGATGGAATTCCCTGATCCTGTTATTGAGATTGCTGTTGAGCCTAAATCAAAAGGTGACCAGGAAAAATTGGGTGTGGCGTTAAACCGTTTGGCGCAAGAAGATCCTTCTTTCCGGGTTTCATCTGATGAAGAATCTGGGCAGACAATTTTGAAGGGTATGGGTGAGCTTCACCTTGATATTCTTGTTGATCGTATGAAGCGTGAGTTTGGTGTTGAGGCCAATATTGGTCAGCCGCAAGTGGCTTACCGGGAGACTTTGACCCAGTCAGCTGATGTTGATTATACCCACAAAAAACAATCTGGTGGTTCTGGTCAGTTTGCTCGTGTGAAAATGACAATTGAGCCTGGTGAGGCCAATTCAGGTTTTGTTTTTGAAAGTAAAGTTGTTGGCGGTAATGTGCCGAAAGAATATATCCCTGGTGTTGAAAAGGGCATTAAGTCTGTAATGGACAATGGTATTCTGGCTGGCTTCCCAATGCTTGATGTTATGGTGACGCTAACAGACGGCGCTTATCACGATGTTGATAGTTCTGTGATGGCGTTTGAAATTGCCGGTCGTGCCGGTTTCCGCGATGGAGCCAAGCAAGCTGGTCCAAAACTTCTTGAGCCTATTATGAAGGTTGAAGTTGTGACACCTGAAGAATATTTGGGTGGCATTATGGGCGATTTGAACAGCCGTCGTGGTCAGGTGCAAGGCCAGGAACAACGCGGTAATGCTTTGGTTGTGAATGCAATGGTGCCATTGGCCAATATGTTTGGTTATGTGAACACCTTGCGGTCGCAAAGTCAGGGCCGTGCCCAGTTTACAATGCAGTTTGATCACTATGCCCAAGTGCCGCAAGCGGTGGCTGATGAAGTTCAGGCTAAATTTGCTTAAGGTGCAGACGGTATAGTTTTTTTTAATTTTTTTTTATTTAGTTTAAAGCGCTCTTTTGAAAGAGCACAAAAAGACTGAAAAATGGAGAGCCAATATGGGCAAGGAAAAATTTGAGCGTAATAAACCACACGTGAATATTGGAACCATCGGTCACGTTGACCATGGTAAAACAACACTAACAGCTGCGATCACGAAAGTGCTTGCTGAAGCTGGTGGTGCTGAAGCCCAAGATTATTCAGATATCGATAATGCCCCTGAAGAACGTGAACGCGGTATTACAATTTCTACAGCGCATGTGGAATATGAAACTGAAAACCGTCACTATGCTCACGTTGACTGCCCAGGCCACGCTGACTATGTGAAGAACATGATCACTGGTGCGGCTCAAATGGACGGCGGCATTCTTGTTGTGTCATCAGCTGATGGCCCCATGCCTCAAACACGTGAACACATTTTGCTTGCGCGCCAAGTTGGTGTGCCAGCGCTTGTTGTTTTCATGAACAAAGTTGACCAAGTGGACGATGAAGAGCTGCTTGAGCTTGTTGAAATGGAAATTCGTGAGCTTCTAACGGAGTATGGTTTCCCTGGTGATGATATTCCAATTGTTAAAGGGTCTGCTCTTGCTGCTATCGAAGATTCAAATGATAAAATTGGCAAAGAAGCTATTCTTGAGCTTATGGCTGCTGTTGATGAGCATATCCCAACACCAGATCGTCCAAAAGATCAGCCTTTCCTAATGCCGATTGAGGATGTGTTCTCAATTTCTGGTCGTGGTACTGTGGTAACAGGCCGGGTTGAGCGCGGCATCATCCATGTTGGTGATGAAATTGAAATTATGGGCATCAAAGATACGCAAGTTACAACTTGTACTGGTGTTGAAATGTTCCGTAAGCTTCTTGACCAAGGTGAAGCTGGCGATAACGTTGGTGTTCTTCTTCGTGGTACGAAACGTGAAGAAGTTGAGCGTGGCCAAGTGCTTTGTGCACCAGGTTCAATTAAGCCGCACACCAAGTTTAAAGCTGAAGCCTACATTTTGACAAAAGATGAAGGTGGCCGCCATACACCATTTTTCACCAACTACCGTCCTCAGTTCTATTTCCGTACAACTGACGTGACTGGTGTTGTGACATTGCCTGAAGGCACTGAAATGGTGATGCCCGGTGACAATGTTGAAATTAACGTTGAGTTGATTGTGCCGATTGCCATGGAAGAAAAGCTTCGCTTTGCGATCCGTGAAGGTGGCCGCACAGTTGGTTCAGGTGTTGTAGCCAACATCATAGAGTAACGATTAACCCGTATTCGGCGTTTCCTTAAAATAAGGAGACGCCGGATTCATTTATAAAGGTGAGCTTTCGATGCAAAGCCAAAATATTAGAATACGGCTCAAGGCTTTCGATCATCGTGTTCTCGATGTGTCGACAAAGGAGATTGTTAATACCGCTAAGCGCACTGGCGCTGATGTTCGCGGCCCGATCCCTTTGCCTACACGGATTGAGAAATATACGGTCAATCGCTCGCCGCACGTGAACAAAAAGTCACGTGAGCAGTTTGAAATGCGCACCCACAAGCGGTTGATTGATATTGTCGATCCGACACCGCAAACTGTGGATGCTTTGATGAAGCTTGATTTGGCAGCCGGTGTGGATGTTGAGATTAAGCTATAAGGTGCTTTCCTGAAAAGTTGTTTGACTTTTTGGATTAGAATTCACCGCAAAAAGGGCATGTTTTTAAAAGTTGAGAGACTTTCAATTTTACGAACTGCCTTGTTAGAAGATTATTTAGATTTAAACGTGAAGGACGGGACCAATGCGGTCAGGAGTCATAGCACAAAAAGTGGGCATGACCAGAGTGTTTACAGAAACAGGTGAGCATATACCTGTGACTGTTTTAAAACTCAATGAGTGTCAAGTTGTTGCCCAACGGACTGAAGATAAAAACGGATATTGCGCTTTGCAATTGGGCAGTGGCCGGGCAAAGGTGAAAAACACCACCAAAGCCCAACGGGGTCATTTTGCGGTTGCCAAAGTTGAGCCGAAACAGCATTTGGTTGAATTTCGGGTGAGCCCTGAAAACATGATCGATGTTGGCAGCGAGATTACAGCTGATCATTATGTTGATGGTCAATTTGTTGACATTACCGGTACCTCTGTTGGTAAAGGTTTTGCCGGTGCAATGAAACGGCACAATTTTGGTGGTTTGCGCGCCTCTCACGGTGTGTCCATCTCTCACCGCTCACATGGTTCAACCGGTCAGTGTCAGGATCCGGGTAAAGTTTTCAAGGGTAAGAAAATGGCTGGTCACATGGGTGCTGCCCAAGTGACGACCCAAAACTTGAAAGTTGTCAAAACTGATCCTGAACGCGGTTTGTTGATGATTAAGGGTGCGGTGCCTGGATCTAAAGGTGGCTGGGTGTTAGTTAATGATGCCGTGAAAAAAGCTTTGCCTGAAGATGTGCCAACACCTGGTAAGTTTATTGCGCCAGCAGGTGCAAAGGCTGAAAAAGCTGATGAAGCTGCAGCTGATGTGAAGGAGAGTTAAGCGATGAAATTAGACGTGAAAACTCTTGATGATAAAAAAGCTGGGTCTGTTGATCTAAGCGATGATATTTTTGGCCTAGAGCCGCGCTCTGACATTTTACACCGTTGTGTGCGCTATCAATTGGCAAAACGCCAAGCTGGCACACATTCCACACTTGGTCGCTCAGATGTGCGCGGTACAACTAAGAAGATGGTCAAGCAAAAAGGTTCTGGCGGTGCACGGCACGGCAATAAAAAGGTAAATATCTTTCGCGGTGGTGCCAAAGCGTTTGGTCCGACACCTCGCAGTCATGCGCACAGCTTGAATAAAAAGTTTCGCGCGCTTGGGCTTCGCCATGCTTTGTCTGCAAAGGCGAAGGCTGATGAATTGATTGTGTTGGAAGACACCAATGCAGGCGATGCCAAGACAAAAAGCTTAAAGGCTCAGTTTGAAAAACTAGGCTTTTCAAAAGCTTTGATTGTTGATGGTGCGCAAGTGAATGAGCAATTTGGCCGCGCAGCACGCAATTTACCTCAGATTGATGTGCTGCCTGTGCAAGGCATTAATGTCTATGACATTTTGCGCGCTGAACAGCTTGTGTTGACTAAGGCTGCGGTTGAAGCGCTGGAGGCGCGGTTTAAATGAAACATGCAGAATTATATGACGTAATTGTTGCGCCAGTTATCACTGAAAAATCAACAGGTGCTTCTGAGCACAATCAGGTTGTTTTTAAAGTGGCTGGAAGCGCTTCAAAGCCAGCGATTAAGCAAGCGGTTGAAGGTTTGTTTAATGTGAAGGTAAAGGCTGTTAATACGCTGAACCGCAAAGGTAAGGTAAAGCGTTTTAAAGGCATTAAAGGTAAGCAAAATGACACCAAGCGCGCTGTTGTGACGCTTGAAGAAGGGCACACAATTGATGTGGCCACAGGGCTTTAAGGGACAAGAATTATGGCACTGAAAAAGTTTAAGCCGATTACGCCAGGCCAGCGCAACCTTGTTTTGGTTGATAAGTCCGATCTATGGAAAGGCAAGCCGGTTAAATCTTTAACTGAAGGTTTGACTAAAAATGGTGGACGGAACAATAAGGGGCGTGTCACTGCGCGTCGTCGTGGTGGTGGACACAAGCGTGCTTACCGCGTGATTGATTTTAAGCGCATCAAGCATGATGTATCGGCTGAGGTTGTTCGCATTGAGTATGACCCAAACCGGTCAGCTTTTATTGCGTTGATTAAATATGAAGATGGTGAGCAAGCTTACATCTTGGCCCCTCAGCGCTTGGCTGAAGGTGATAAGGTGATTGCTGGCGATAAGGTTGACGTGAAACCTGGTAACGCCATGCCGCTTCGTAACATGCCAATTGGAACCATTGTTCACAATGTGGAAATGAAAATTGGTAAGGGCGGACAGATTGCTCGTTCTGCAGGTACATATGCTCAGTTAGCGGGCCGTGATTCTGGCTATGCGATTATGAAATTATCATCTGGTGAGACCCGCATGATCCATGCTGATTGCATGGCGACAGTTGGCGCGGTTTCTAACCCGGATAATTCAAATACCAAGCTTGGTAAAGCTGGACGTAAACGTTGGATTGGCAAGCGCCCGCAAGTACGCGGTGTTGCCATGAATCCGATCGATCACCCACATGGTGGTGGTGAGGGGCGTACATCTGGTGGTCGTCATCCTGTGACACCATGGGGTAAACCAACTAAGGGTAAGAAAACCCGGTCCAATACACAAAGTGATAAGTTTATTGTGCGCTCACGCCACATGAAGAAGAAGAGATAGGAGCCGTTTTATGGCACGTTCATCATGGAAAGGTCCTTTTGTTGATCGCTACCTGCTTAAAAAAGCAGAAGCAGCGCAGGGCAGTGGCCGCAAAGATGTGATTAAAATTTGGTCGCGTCGTTCAACCATTCTCCCTCAATTTGTAGGGCTGACGTTTGGGGTCTATAACGGCAAAAAACACATTCCGGTTTTGGTGTCTGAAGATATGGTTGGCCACAAGTTTGGAGAATTTTCTCCAACACGGACCTATTTCGGCCATGCCGCTGACAAAAAAGCAAAGAGGAAATAAGGCAAATGGGGAAGGCAAAAACAGAACGCCGGTTGGCTGATAATGAAGCCCAGGCTGTGACCCGCAATTTGCGCATTAGCCCTCAAAAGTTAAATTTGGTGGCTACGTCGATTCGCGGCAAAAAAGTTGATAATGCTTTGGCAGATCTGACCTTTTCAAGAAAGCGCATCGCCAAAGACGTGAAAAAGACGCTTGAATCAGCAATTGCTAACGCTGAAAACAATCATGGGCTTGACGTTGATAGCTTGGTTGTATCTGAGGCTTATGTGGGCAAAGGCTTGGTGATGAAGCGCTGGCAACCACGGGCGCGAGGCCGGGTTGGCAAGATTTTAAAACCATTTTCTCGTTTGACCGTTGTGGTCCGCGAAATTGAGGAGACCGCATAATGGGTCAGAAAGTTAATCCAGTCGGCTTGCGTTTAGGGATCAACCGCACTTGGGATTCGCGTTGGTACGCGGACAAGGGCGAGTATGGTGATCTTCTTTTAGAAGACTTTAAAATTCGCGAACACATTTTGCAGTATCGCCGTCAAGCTGGCATTTCAAAGGTTGTGATTGAGCGTCCGCACAAAAAGTGCCGTGTGACCATTCACAGCGCGCGCCCTGGCATTCTTATCGGTAAAAAAGGTTCCGATATTGAAAAGCTAAAGACTAAGTTGAAAAAGTTTACTGATAGCGAAGTTCACTTGAACATCGTTGAAGTTAGAAAGCCTGAAATTGATGCCAATTTGGTGGCAGAGGGCATTGCACAACAATTGGAGCGCCGCGTGGCGTTTCGCCGGGCTATGAAGCGGTCTGTGCAGTCAGCTTTGCGCCTTGGTGCTGAGGGCATTCGGATTAATTGTGCTGGCCGTCTTGGCGGGGCTGAGATTGCACGTATGGAATGGTACCGGGAAGGCCGGGTGCCGCTACACACATTACGTGCCAATATTGATTATGGTACAGCCAAAGGTGTCACTGCTTATGGCATCATTGGCATTAAGGTTTGGATCTTTAAGGGTGAGATCATGGAACATGATCCGATGGCCCAAGAGCGCCGCTCAATTGATGCACAAGATGGCGGGCGCCCAAGACGACAAGACGCTGCTGCTTCTTAAGGTTTTTAAGAAACAGGCGAACATTTAAGGAATAAACTGATGTTGCAACCAAAACGGACAAAATTCCGCAAAGCCCATAAAGGGCGGATCAAGGGCGCTGCCAAAGGCGGGACAGCTTTGAATTTTGGCTCATACGGCTTAAAAGCAGTTGAACCTGAGCGTGTAACAGCTCGCCAAATTGAAGCGGCACGCCGGGCTATGACCCGTGAGATGAAACGTGCTGGGCGCGTTTGGATCCGTATTTTCCCTGATGTGCCGGTTTCTAAGAAACCTACTGAGGTGCGCATGGGTAAGGGTAAGGGTAGCCCTGAATATTGGGCGGCTCGGGTAAAGCCTGGCCGGATTATGTTTGAAATTGATGGTGTTGATGCTGAGACAGCGCGTTCTGCCCTTTCCTTAGCAGCTGCCAAATTGCCGATTAAAACCCGTATTGTTAAACGGCTTGGTCTTTAAAGACGTTTGAGAGTTGATGGCAATTAATGTTTGGATTTGAAGGATGGAGCCCCATGAAGGCTAGCGATTTAAGAGATAAAACTCCTGATCAACTTGATGATGAGTTGATCAAGTTGAAAAAAGAGCAATTTAATTTGCGTTTCCAGGCGGCTACAGGCCAGTTGGAAAATACAGCACGTGTTCGCCATGTGCGCAAAGAGATTGCCAAGGTTAAAACCGTTTTGAAGGAAAAACAAACGGCAAGCGCTTAAAGACTTTTTTTAAGCTTTGCATGTTTGAAGGAACAAAATTATGCCAAAACGTATTTTACAAGGTGAAGTGGTTAGCGACAAAACGGATAAAACCGTTGTTGTGAAAGTAGAGCGCCGGTTTACTCATCCACTTTATAAAAAGGTGGTGCGTCGTTCGAAAAAATATCACGCCCATGATGAGACTAACCAATTTAAAGTTGGCGATACTGTTCGCATTGAAGAATGTCCGCCAATTTCAAAACTAAAGCGCTGGACGGTTCAAAGCGCTAACTAATGCTGAGCTCGTTAGCGAGCAGGGCAAAAAAAGGATAATAAAAATGATTCAGATGCAAACAAACTTGGATGTGGCGGACAATTCCGGCGCCCGCCGTGTACAGTGCATCAAAGTGCTGGGTGGATCAAAGCGCAAATATGCCTCTATTGGTGACATCATTGTTGTCAGTGTGAAAGAAGCCATTCCGCGTGGCCGGGTGAAAAAGGGCCAAGTGATGAAAGCTGTTGTGGTTCGCACTGCTAAGGGTGTGCGCCGCCAAGATGGTAGCTTGATCCGGTTTGATCGCAATGCGGCTGTTTTGGTCAATCAAGCTGGTGAGCCTATTGGCACACGGATCTTTGGCCCTGTGACCCGTGAGTTGCGGACTAAAAACCAAATGAAAATTGTCTCTCTTGCACCGGAGGTGCTGTAAATTATGGCAAAGCTAAAGATTAAGAAGGGCGATAATGTTGTTGTGCTCTCAGGCAAAGATAAAGGCAAGCAGGGCGAGGTTGTCAAAGTGCTTCCAAAAGAAGCCAGAGCGATTGTGACTGGTGTAAATATGGTGAAGCGGCATCAGCGCCAAAGCCAGACCCAAGAGGGCGGCATTATTTCTAAAGAGGCTTCAATTCACATTTCAAACCTTGGGATTGAAGACCCTAAAGATGGTAAGCCAACCCGTGTTGGTGTGAAAACATTGGAAGATGGCCGCAAAGTGCGCTTTGCCAAGCGTTCAGGAGAAGTGATCGATGGCTGAGGATTATACACCGCGTTTGAAAACCCACTATAATGAAGTGGTGCGTGACGCGTTGATGAAAGAATTTAATTATAAAAACCAAATGCAAATTCCAAAGATTGAGAAAGTTGTTCTCAATATGGGCATTGGTGAAGCGGTAAATGATCGCAAGAAAGTGCAATCAGCTTATGATGATTTGACACTGATTGCTGGTCAAAAGCCTGTTTATACCAAAGCGCGCAAATCAATTGCTGGTTTTAAAGTGCGTGAAGAGATGGCTTTGGGGGCAAAGGTGACTTTGCGCAAAGCACGTATGTATGAATTTTTGGATCGCTTGATCACAATTGCCTTGCCTCGGGTGAAAGACTTTCGTGGGTTGAACCCAAAGAGTTTTGATGGGCGCGGCAATTATGCCTTGGGCATTAAAGAGCATATTGTGTTTCCTGAAATTGATTACGATAAAGTTGATCAAATTTGGGGCATGGATGTGATTGTATGCACCAGCGCAACGACAGATGATGAGGCGCGGGCCTTATTGCGTGAATTTAACTTCCCATTCCCGCAGAGCAAAAAAGAAGCTGCTTGAACGGAATTAATCGGAGGAACAAATGGCAAAAAAATCAATGGTTGAGCGCGATGTGAAGCGCAAAAGACTTGTGAAGCAAAACGCTTCAAAGCGGGCCCGTCTAAAGGCAATTGCTCGTGATAAGAGCCTGCCTGCTGAAGAGCGGTTTAAAGCTCAATTGAAATTGGCTGAATTGCCACGCAATTCAGCGCCGAACCGGATGCGCAATCGGTGTCAACTGACCGGGCGTCCACGTGGATTTTATAGAAAGCTGAAACTATCGCGCGTTGCGCTACGGGAATTGACCAATCAAGGTCTTATTCCTGGAATGGTAAAGTCAAGCTGGTAAGGAGAGACCTGTTCATGACAATGACAGATCCACTCGGGGATATGTTAACCCGAATTAGAAATGCGCAGATGCGCCAGAAAAATAAAGTTGTAACGCCTGCTTCTAAGTTGCGCGCACGCGTCTTGGATGTTTTGCAAAAAGAAGGCTTCATCCGTGGTTATACAACGGTTGATTACAACGATGGCAAATCTGAAATTGAGATTGAGCTGAAGTATCACAATGGTGATCCTGTGATTAAGCAGATTAGTCGGGTTTCAACCCCGGGCCGTCGTGTTTATTCAGCTGTGAAGAATGTGCCAATGGTGGCTAATGGTTTGGGCGTGGCGATTTTGTCAACACCTAAGGGTGTTATGTCTGATCAAGATGCAAGAGATGCCAATGTTGGCGGTGAAATTTTGTGCAACGTATTTTAATCCAATCGTTGCAACAACAAGAAGGGTAATAGGGCCATGTCAAGGATAGGGAAAAAGCCTGTTGCAATTCCCTCTAATGTAGAGGTTAAAGTTGACGGTCAGACTGTGACAGCTAAGGGGCCTAAAGGCGAGCTGAGCGTGACTTTGGTTGACGATGTGACGGTTAAACAAAATGATGATGGCATTCAAGTTGAGCCTGTGAATGAGACCAAGCGGGCGCGCTCTATGTGGGGCATGTCACGCACATTGGTGCAAAACATTTTTGATGGTGTGACGGAAGGGTTTTCCAAGCAGCTTGAAATTAATGGTGTTGGTTATCGTGCGCAAATGAAGGGCAAGAATTTATCACTTGCTTTGGGTTTGAGCCATGATGTTGAATATGCAGCACCAGAGGGCATTAAAATTGAATGTCCTAGCCAAACTGAGATTACCGTTTCTGGTATTGAAAAACAGGTTGTTGGCCAGGTTGCTGCTGAAATCCGTAGCTATCGCCCACCTGAGCCTTACAAAGGTAAAGGCATTAAATATAAAGATGAATATATCTTCCGCAAAGAAGGTAAGAAGAAATAGAGAGCAAGCACATGAGCGCTTCCAAATCTACATTTGAACGTCGCAAAGCCCGGGTTCGTCGCAATCTGCGCCGCGTGGCCAATGGACGGCCAAGACTGTCTGTCAGCCGTTCATCTCAGCATATTTATGCGCAAATTATTTGCGATAAAACCGGCAAAACCTTGGCCTCTGCGTCCAGTATTGAAAAGGATTTGCGCGGCAAGATTAAAAATGGTGGTAACATCGCCGCGGCTGAAGAAATTGGCAGCCTTATTGCCGAACGCGGTAAGAAAGCTGGCGTTGAAGATGTGATCTTTGATCGTGGTGGCTATATTTATCATGGCCGTGTCAAAGCTTTGGCAGATGCAGCGCGTGAAAACGGCTTGAAGTTTTAAAAAAGAAAAGGACTGACAAGTGGCACGGAATTCTAAAGATCGTAAAGATCGGGAAGAAAAAGACAGCGAGTTTGTAGACAAGCTTGTGCATATTAACCGCGTTGCCAAAGTGGTAAAGGGCGGTCGTCGTTTTGGTTTTGCAGCTTTGGTTGTTGTTGGTGATCAAAAAGGGCGTGTTGGTTTTGGTCATGGTAAAGCGCGCGAAGTGCCTGAGGCCATTCGCAAAGCCACAGATTCTGCAAAACGCAATCTGATCAAAGTGCCACTTCGTGAAGGGCGCACATTGCATCATGATGTCAAGGGACGTCACGGTGCTGGTAAAGTGCTTCTTCGTGCAGCGCCTCCTGGTACGGGTATTATTGCTGGTGGTCCGATGCGCGCGGTGTTTGAAACACTTGGTGTGCAAGATGTTGTGGCCAAATCTCAAGGTAGCTCAAATCCATATAACATGGTGCGGGCAACATTTGAGGCGTTAAAGTCTGAAGATAGCCCTCGCGGTGTTGCAGCCCGGCGCGGTAAAAAAGTTAGTGATATTGTTTCTCGTCGCCGTGATGGGGCCGGGGATAATACTCAGCTACAAGCAGATGTTTAAACATCTGACATTTTGAATTTTAAAATTGTTAGCCCTTAAGGATTTGTAACAATGGCTAAAAAGACAATCACAGTGGAGCGCATTGGCAGCCCCATTCGCCAAACGGAAAAACAGCGGGCGACTTTGCTTGTTGGTTTGGGGCTAAAAAAAGCACGCCAGCAGCGTGAGCTGGAAGATACACCGGCTGTACGCGGCATGGTCAACTCAATCCCGCATTTGGCGCGGATTGTAGAATAATAATTGTTTTAAAGGAATGGGATGTCATGCGACTAAATGAATTACGCGATAATCCAGGCGCAACTCGGGCCAAAAAACGCGTTGGTCGTGGTATTGGATCTGGTAAGGGCAAAACGGCTGGCCGCGGTGTAAAGGGTCAAAAGTCTCGCTCAGGTGTGGCCATTAAAGGTTTTGAAGGTGGCCAAATGCCGATTCATCGCCGGTTGCCAAAACGTGGCTTTAACAATATTTTTGCCAAAGACTTTAATGAAGTTAATCTTGATCGTTTGCAAAAGGCAATTGACGACAAGAAGCTTAAAGAAGGTGAGACCATCACCGTTGCTCGTTTGGTTGAAGTGGGCGTATTGCGCCGGGCCAAAGATGGTGTTCGCATTCTTGGAAATGGCGAAATAAAAGCCAAATTGACCATTGAAGCGGCCGGTGCCTCTAAAGGGGCGGTTGCAGCGATTGAAAAAGCGGGTGGAGCAATTACTATTGTTGCCCCCAAAGCGCCAGCTGAAGACAAGGCCGGTGAGGATAAGGCTTAAAGGGCTTTTCCTAACTAAAGGGATGCCTCTTTGATAGGTTTAAGCAAATAGGGAATTGAAAAAACCATGGTTTCAGCTGCTGAACAGTTAGCCGCCAATTTGAACTTTTCTGCCATTGGTAAGGCTGAAGAGTTAAAGAAACGCATTTGGTTTACTTTGGGTGCGCTGTTGGTTTACCGGCTTGGCACTTACATTCCCATTCCTGGTGTTGATTTGGAAGCGCTTCGCTCTGTGTTTCAAGGCCAAGGCCAGGGCGGCGGCACGCTGCTTGATCAGTTGAATTTGTTTGCTGGCGGCGCCATTTCTCGGATGGCGATTTTTGCGTTGAATATCATGCCGTATATTTCGGCCTCGATTATCATTCAGTTGCTGACAACGGTTTCGCCTCATCTTGAACAGTTGAAAAAAGAAGGCGAGCAGGGCCGTAAGCAGATAAACCAGTATACCCGTTATGGCACGGTGATTTTGGCCGCTTTGCAGGCTTATGGCATTGCTGTGGGGCTTGAAGGATCTACCAATGGTGTTGTGATGGAACCTGGTATGTTCTTTAGAGCGACAACGGTTATCACCCTTGTTGGTGGGACTGTGTTCTTGATGTGGCTGGGTGAGCAAATCACAGCGCGCGGCATTGGTAATGGTATTTCTTTGATTATCTTTGCCGGTATTGTGGCTGAATTGCCTGGGGCTTTCGCTAGCGCGTTTGAATTGTCGCGCAAAGGCACTTTGCCAGCGCCAATTTTGGTTGCTTTGTTGGTGGGTGTTGTCGCAATTATCGCTATCATCGTTTATATGGAGCGGGCTCAACGGCGCTTGTTGGTGCAATATCCAAAACGGCAAATGGGCAACCGGATGGCACAAGGGGATAGCTCTCACTTGCCTTTGAAATTGAACACCGCCGGTGTTATTCCGCCAATCTTTGCCTCAAGCTTGTTGTTATTGCCTGCAACCTTTGCTGCCTTTGGAACTTCTTCAGGGTCTGAATGGGTGGGAACGATTACGGCCATGCTTGGCCGAGGCCAGCCGTTATATCTGGCGGTTTATGTGGCTTTGATTATTTTCTTTGCCTTTTTCTATACTGCGATTGTTTTCAATCCTGAAGACACCGCTGATAATTTGAAAAAATATGGCGGCTTTATTCCTGGTATTCGCCCTGGTGCAAAAACAGCTGAATATATTGACTATGTGTTGACAAGGATCACTGTGGTCGGTGCGATTTATCTGGCTCTTGTTTGTGTGTTGCCTGAATATTTGCAATCTTATACAGCGGTTTCCTTTGCTCTTGGTGGTACGTCCTTGCTGATTGTTGTGAGTGTGACCATGGATACAGTGGCCCAGGTGCAAAGTCATTTATTGGCTCATCAGTATGAAGGGTTGATTAAAAAATCTAAATTACGGGGGGCGCGGCGCAGATGAATATAATACTACTTGGACCTCCTGGTGCTGGTAAAGGTACGCAAGCGCGTCAGATTGAAAAAAGAAGAGGCCTTGTTCAACTCTCAACTGGCGATATGTTGCGCGCAGCAGTTGCTGCTGGCACTGAAGTTGGTTTAAAAGCCAAGGCTGTGATGGAAGCTGGTGGTTTGGTCTCTGATGATATTGTGATTGGTATTATCTCAGACCGGATTGATGAGCCTGATTGTGCCAATGGTTTTATTCTGGATGGGTTCCCGCGCACTTTGGCCCAAGCTGCAGCGCTTGAAGAGTTGCTGAAAGCTAAGGGTAAAGCGTTAAATGCGGTGATTGAAATCCGTGTGGATGATGACAAATTGGTTGAGCGCATTACTGGGCGTTTCACATGCGGGGCGTGCGGGGAAGGATATCATGATACATTCCGCCCGCCGAAAGTTGAAAACGTATGTGATAATTGCGGGGCAAGCGACTTTAAACGCCGCGCAGATGATAATGAAGAGACATTACGTTCTCGGTTGTTGGCCTATTATAAGGAGACCTCTCCGTTAATAGGGTATTATTTTGCCAAAGATAGTTTGGTTTCTGTTGATGGTATGGTGGATATGGCAGATGTCACCGTTAAAATTGAAACCATTTTAAATGACAGAGCATAAATTTTAGCTTTGTTTTTGAAATTATGTGAAAGAGCTTAAAGGCTTGACGAAAAAGGCTTTACGGCTTACAAAAGCACTCTTTCACAATGGTAAGTTTGAAAAATAGGCTGTACGTGCTTTTTAAAAGCGCTGTGCAGGCTTTTGCGCTAAGTTTTTTTGCCGAGATTGATGAAAAAAGACATTTTTTTCATCAGTTCAAAGGTTATTAGATTTTTTTAAGGAGAAGACTGTGGCTCGTATCGCAGGTGTGAATATACCAACGAATAAGCGTGTTGAAATTGCACTGACCTATATTCATGGCATTGGGCGTAAATTTGCGCGTGAAATTTGCCAGGAAGTGAAAATCCCCTCAGAGCGCCGGGTGAATGAATTGTCAGATGCGGAAGTGATTCAAATTCGTGAAGTGATTGACCGCGATTATATGGTTGAAGGTGATTTGCGCCGTGAGATTTCCATGAACATTAAACGGTTAATGGATCTTGGTTGCTATCGTGGGCTTCGCCATCGCCGCGGCTTGCCAGTACGCGGGCAACGCACGCATACAAATGCGCGCACAAGAAAAGGCCCAGCCAAAGCAATTGCTGGTAAGAAGAAGTAATTTTAAGTCAAGCGCTTGGGGCAACAAGACGACAAGCGCCTATTTGAAAAGAGAGCGAAAAAGTTAAATGGCACAGGAAAGAGCGCGGGTTCGCAAACGCGAGAAAAAGAATATCACCTCTGGTGTGGCTCACGTAAGCGCAAGCTTTAACAACACAAAGATCACCATTACCGATGCACAAGGCAATGCGATCTCTTGGAGTTCTGCTGGCACAATGGGCTTTAAAGGCTCTCGCAAGTCAACGCCATATGCGGCTCAGGTTGCCGCGGAAGATGCTGGTAAAAAAGCACAAGACCATGGCATGAGAACACTAGAAGTGGAAGTGACAGGACCTGGTTCTGGGCGCGAATCAGCGCTTCGTGCTTTGCAGTCTATTGGGTTTCAAATCACTTCAATTCGTGATGTTACACCAATTCCGCATAATGGCTGCCGTCCTAGAAAGCGCCGCCGCGTATAAGCGTTTAGCGCCCTATTTAAGTGTCGTTAAGGGGCCTGTAATTGATATCAAGGCATTAGATTTAAAGAGGCAACTCTTAACCTTTAAGGCATAATGCATTTTTTTAAAATGAAGGATAACAAGACGTGATCCAGAAAAATTGGCAAGAGCTTATTAAACCGGGCAAATTGGAAATCCAAGGTGGGCGTGACCCTAAGCGCCATGCCACGGCAACCGCTGAACCGCTGGAGCGCGGTTTTGGTATGACTTTGGGCAATGCGTTGCGCCGGGTATTGCTTTCCTCATTGCGCGGTTGTGCGATAACATCTGTTCATATTGACAGCGTGTTGCATGAATTTTCCTCGATCGCTGGTGTGCGCGAAGATGTGACCAACATTGTTCTTAACATTAAAGAGATTGCGCTGAAGGCTCATTCTGAAGGTGTTAAGCGTATGGTTCTGCAAAAAACAGGGCCTGGCATTGTGCGTGCAGGGGATATTGAAGTTTCTTCAGAAGTTGAAGTGCTGAACCCGGAACATGTGATTTGTACACTTGATGATGGTGCCAGCATTCACATGGAATTTACAGCGGACACAGGCAAAGGCTATGTGCCTGCTGATCGCAACCGGCCAGATGATGCACCAATTGGGCTTATTCCAGTTGATGCGCTTTATAGCCCGGTTCGCAAAGTGTCTTACAAAGTTGAGAACACCCGTGAAGGTCAGATCCTTGATTATGACAAGCTGATCATGGACATTCACACTGATGGTTCTATCAATCCTGAAGATGCGATCGCTTTGGCGGCACGTATTTTACAAGACCAGCTGTCTATCTTTGTGAACTTTGAAGAGCCACAAAAAGAAGTGGTTGAAGAAAAACAGCCTGAGCTTGAATTTAATGCTGCGTTGTTGAAGAAGGTTGATGAGTTGGAGCTTTCTGTGCGCTCAGCCAATTGCCTGAAGAACGATAACATTGTTTACATTGGTGACCTTATCCAGAAAACGGAAGCAGAAATGCTACGGACACCAAACTTTGGCCGCAAGTCCTTAAACGAGATTAAGGAAGTGCTTGCAGGCATGGGGCTGCATTTGGGCATGGAAGTGCCAAACTGGCCACCAGAAAACATTGAAGAACTGGCAAAACGGTTCGAAGATCATTATTAAGTTTTAACACGCCGCCCAAAGTCATATCGAGCTTTAAAGGGCGGAATTGAGGAGATATTCCATGCGTCACGGTAAGAAGGGGCGGAAATTAAATCGGACTTCAAGTCACCGCACAGCAATGTTTGCCAATATGGCTGCTGCGCTGATTAAGCACGAGCAAATTGTAACCACTTTGCCCAAAGCCAAAGAAATGAAGCGCGTTATGGATAAGCTTATTACTTTAGGTAAGCGCGGGAACCTTCATTCACGCCGCTTGGCTGCTAGCCGCATTCGCGATGAGGCGATGACCAAGAAGCTGTTTGATGTGTTGGCAGATCGTTATAAAGACCGCTCTGGTGGGTACACCCGGGTTTTGAAAGCTGGCTATCGCTATGGCGATTCAGCGCCTGTTGCTGTGCTTGAGCTTGTTGATCGCGATGAGAGTGCGCGTGGCCAAGATTCTGGCCCAACAGTTGAACGGGAAGTTGAAGAAGCAACTGAGGCTGCCGCTTAAGGGCTTGGTTCTTTTGACTTAGTTTATTGGCTCATCCTATTTATTTAGGGTGAGCCTTTTTTTGTTTAAGTTCCGGTTGAGATGTGGTTTACGGACCAAGCTTCAACATCCAAAATAGATTTTTACCAGCTACTGTTTTAGTAGATAAACAGCAGTTTTATACAGTCAAGCCTTCGTCTCATATATGGTTTTATAAAGCTCATTGAAGCGCTCGAGTTCTTTTTTATATACATGGTGGCAGTCTGGATTTGGGGTAAAGCTTTCCAAAGTATTTACCATTTGGGCCACGCCTTCTTCAATAGAGTTGAATATTTTAGCCCCAACACCTGCTAAGATGGCAGCGCCCAGTAAACCGGCTTCGTCTTCTTTTAAGCGGTGTACCGGTTTGCCATAAATGTCAGCTTGGATTTGTGACCATAGAGCTGATCTTGCCCCGCCGCCTGTTAAGCGGAATTCGTTTAAAGGGGCACCTGTCTTTTCAAACTCTTTCAAAATAAGGGCGTTTTGAAACGCAACGCCTTCCATGACAGAACGCGCCATAGCGGCAAGCCCGTGGCCTTGTGTTAAGCCATGAAATGTCCCTGTGGCAGAGCCGTTCCATTGCGGAGCACCAGCGCCGGCCAGATAGGGAAGGAATAATAAACCATCTGAGCCGGCAGGGACGCGTTCAGCCATTTGGTTGAACATGTCATAGTGAACTTCTTCACCCTGGGTGGCGTCTTGTGCAACTTGGCGCAGCCATTTAAGGGCGGCGCCTGCTGTGCTTTGTAAACCTTCGTAAATGTATTTTCCTGTATAGGCATGTAGTTCCACTGGGATGGCCTGGTTGGGATCAAAATAGGGTTTGTCAAAAGAGCAGATCACCACACCTGCGGTGCCTAGGGTGATGGAGCAAACTCCTTCTTTAATCACACCGGCGCCGATGGCTGCGCATTGTTGGTCTCCGCCGCCAGCAACTAAGATAACGTCTGAATTCAAGCCCGTTTTTTCAATGATGTCAGGGGTGAGGTGCCCGACAACGCTGCCGGACTTTACAAGGGTTGGTAATTTGCTTTTATCAATGCTGGTTTTGGCAATAAAGTCATCATCCCAATCTTCTTTTAGAATGGAGACAAGGCCGTGCAGTGATGCGTTGGATAAATCTTCTACATAAAATTCTGCGCCAAAACGTTTTAATAAAAACCCATGCGGGTTTAGGAATTTATAAGTTGCTTGATAGATCTCAGGCTGTTCATCCCTGATCCACATGATGGATGGCAAGGTCCACACATTGGCGATGGGCAAGCCGGTGGTTTGGTAAAAGGCTTCCTCACCAATGGAAGAACGGATTTGGTCGCATTGGGTATCTGATCGGTTATCTTGCCAGGAAATTGCCGGGCGCAGGGGTTTGCCAGATTCATCAACGGGGATGAGTGTGCATCGCTGAGATGAAAAGGACAGGGCGCGAATATCTGAGCGGGCAACGTTACTGTTGTCTATGGCTTGTACCAGCAAATTAACGCAGGTTTCATATAACAGTCCAGCGTCTTGTTCAACCTGATTGGATGCTGGGAACTCGCATGGATATTCTTTGTAAGCCACACCATGTCGGTTGCCTTGTGTGTCAAAAATAATTGCTTTGGCGCCTGTTGTTCCGCAGTCTATTGCGGCAATATAGTGATTCATTGTCTTTCCCCAGAACTAGATAAAAAGGGCGCAAAAATTGCGCCCTTTTGGTTATTGTTTATCGTGTGCGCCCTTCTTTCCAAGCTTGGAGCAGCTGGTTGTATGGAACGGTGACGCCTTTGGGTTTCTCATTGGCAAGTTTTGCTTTTGGTGCGCCTGCCTTTGAGAGCCAATAGTCTTTATCGCGTTTCTTATTCAGCTTTGGTGCACACCGGGCCATGCCAGCGCGTTCTAGCCGTTGTAGCACCCGGTCCATCTGGCTGGCCAGGCGGTCCATGGCTTGTTGAGATGTCATCTCACCGGTTACAGCAGCCGCGACATTTTCCCACCATAGTTGGGCCAGTTTTGGATAGTCTGGAACGTTTGTGCCTGTTGGTGTCCAGGCCACCCGAGCCGGGGAGCGATAGAACTCAATCAGCCCACCCAATTTAGGGGCAAGTTCTGTAAGCACGTCTGAGTTGATGTCAGATTCACGAATGGGTGTGAAACCGTGTAAGGTGCGCTCAAGAGAGACGGTTTTAGAGGTTACAAATTGTGAATATAACCAGGCGGCGGCTTTGCCTTTGTCTGATGAGGTGGTCATGATTGTAAAGGCGGCCACGTCTTGATAGCCAAGCTTCATGCCGTTTTCCCAATATGAGCCAGCTGGAGATGGGGCCATACGCCATTTTGGTAAGCCATCTTTGTCAGCCACTGGCACGCCAGGTTTGGCTGCGCTTTCTGCAAACACAGTATACCAAAAGATTTGCTGAGCGATATGGCCTTGGTTTGGAACCAAGCCTGCTTCATAAAAGTTCATGGCTTGAGCCTCTGGTGGGGCATAGAGTTTCATCCAGTCAATGTATTTTTGCAAAGCGTAAACGGCAGCTGGTCCATTTGTTGCCCCGCCGCGCTCAACGCTGGCACCCACTGGGTGACAGCCATCAACACGAATACCCCATTCGTCAATTGGCACGCCATTGGGGATGCCTTTATCACCAGCGCCTGCCATGGACAACCAGGCATCGGTAAAGCGCCAGCCAAGTGAGGGGTCTTTTTTGCCGTAATCCATATGACCATAGACACGTTTGCCATCAAGTTCTTTTACATCATTTGTGAAAAAGTTGGCAATGTCTTCATAAGCTGACCAGTTAACCGGAACACCCAGCTCATAGCCATATTTGTCTTTGAACTTTTTCTTCAAGTCGGGGCGTTCAAACCAATCTTGGCGGAACCAGTATAGGTTGGCAAATTGTTGGGCGGGGAGTTGATAAATATCACCGTCTACATCTTTCACAAAATTGATGCCGATAAAATCTTTCAGGTCCAAGGTTGGGCTGGTGTATTTTTTGCCGGGTCCGGCCATATATTTGGATAAGTTTACAACAGCTTTGTTGCGGAAATGGGTTCCGATTAAATCACTATCATTAATGTAAGCGTCATAAATGTTTTTGCCTGATTGCATTTGGGTTTGAATGCGCTCAACTACGCCGGCTTCATCAACCACTTCGTGAACGACTTTAATACCAGTGATTGCAGTAAAAGCTTTGGCCAGAACGCCTGCATCATATTTATGCACGGGGATGCCGTCAGACAGCACACGAATTTCGGTGCCCTTTAAATCTGAGGCGGCATTTACATACCATTCCATTTCTTTTAGTTGTTGATCTGGTGAAAGCGTTGATCGTTTAAATTCATCTTTCACATATGTTTTTGCTGCGTCCATATCAGCAAAAGCAGTGTTGGTACACAATAAGCAGGATGTAACCGCCATTGTGAGAAGTTTTAAGTGTTTACCCATCAGGTTTCCTCCCTCTGATTAGGGTTGCGGATTTATCTCATCCACGCGCAAGAATGAGAGTTGAAACAGCCAGGCCAATTAACAGTGCGCTCCATTGGCTGTAATCTGTGTAAGCGATCCAAAAAATATTGATCCAAGCGGTGACTAAAAGAGAAATGAATAACCGCTCACCACGGGTTGTGGTGATTTGGAGCCACCCCTTTCGGGCAACGGTTGGCTTGATGGTCTCCAATACGGTCATGAACACCAATAAGGCGGCAATCACGAGAAAGAAGATTGCGGTTACGTTGGTCCATGCCATCCATTCAATCATTGTTCTTCTCCTGACCATTCTTTCATCACACACGGCCCATTGAAAAGCCGCGGGCAATGTGGTTGCGTACAAACCAGATCACCAAAATGCCTGGGATAATTGTTAGAACGCCAGCTGCGGCCAGCAGCCCCCACTCAATGCCGGCACCCGAATAAACGCGGGTCATTACGGCGACAATCGGCTTTGCTTCAGCTGTGGTGAGGGTGCGGGCTAAAATCAGTTCAACCCAAGAAAACATGAAACAGAAAAAGGCGGTCACTCCAATGCCAGAACGAATGAGGGGGATTAAAATGGTTGCGAAAAATTTAGGGAACGAATAACCGTCAATATAGGCTGTCTCGTCAATGGTTTTGGGCACGCCGCGCATAAAGCCTTCTAAAATCCACACTGCTAGGGGCACATTGAAGACGCAGTGGGCAATGGCCACAGCGATGTGAGTGTCAATTAAATTAAAAGCTGAGTAAAACTGGAAATAGGGCAGCACAAATACTGCTGGCGGTGTCATGCGGTTGGTGAGTAACCAGAAAAATAAGTGTTTGTCGCCCAAAAAGCGATAGCGGCTGAAGGCATAGGCAGCTGGGAGCGCCAAGGCGAGTGAGATGAGCGTGTTGAGGGTTACATAAATGGCTGAGTTGATATAGCTGGACCACCAGCTTTTTTCTGTAAAGATCAGGGCGTAATTTTCAAGAGTGAATTGTTGCGGCCAAAGGGTGAGGCTGGTGGCGATTTCGTTGTTGGTCTTGAAGGACATCAAAATCAGCCAGTAAATGGGGGCAAATAAAAATGCGAAAAAGGCCATAAGGGCAAGGGCTTTTATCCATCGTTTTGATGAGGCGTTTGACAGGGCCATTATTGATCCTCCTGCGAACGGTTGATTGATCGAAAGAAGACAAAGCAAAGCGTCAAAATGATCATGAAATAAATGATTGAAAAGGCGGCGGCTGGCCCTAAGTCAAATTGGCCAATGGCTTTTTTGACCAGGAATTGGCTTAAGAAGGCGGTGGAGTTGCCAGGCCCGCCGCCAGTGATGACAAACAGTTCAGAATAGATCATCAGACTGTCCATTAAGCGCAGCATGATGCCGATGGTTAGAACGCCGGTGAGTTTGGGCAGTTCCACAAAGCGAAACACTTGCCAGCGGGATGCTCCATCGATTTTGGCGGCTTGATAGTAGGCCGGGTCAATAGAGCGCAAGCCTGAATAGACCAGCAAGACGATCAATGAGGTCCAATGCCAGACATCCATGGTGATGATGGTGAACCAGGCGTCGAGCGGGTCGCGCGAATAGTTAAAGTCAAAACCAAGCGCTGTGATGGTGGCACCCCCAAGGCCAATGTCTGCGCGGGCGAAGATTTGCCACATAACGCCGACCACATTCCAAGGCATGAGCAGGGGGAGCCCCAAGATGATGAGACAAACGGCCACCCATTTGCCCTTTTTGGGCAGGGCAAGAGCAATAGCAATGCCAAGGGGGATTTCTATCAATAATATGATTGTGCTGAATAAGAGTTGGCGTTTAAGGGCTTGGCGCAGTTCAAAATCGCCTAGCAATTCTTCAAACCATTCTGTGCCGACAAAGATGCGATTATCAGGCCCTAAAATATCCTGGACCGAGTAGTTGACCATGGTCATCATGGGGATGATGGCGTTAAAGGCCACAATAACGAGTACGGGTAAAACCAACAGCCAGGCTTTGTTATTATATGTGTTCATGTGACCTCTCCTAACAGTGAAGAGGGCAAGGGCACGTTGTTTTGACCGGCAAAGATGCGAAGGGCGTCTGGGTTGGGGGCAAGGTGAACATTTTCATTGACCTTGGGCGGGGCTTGTTCATCTAGCCGGGCCAGCATTGTGGTTGTGCCGATGTCAACGGTTACCAATTGTTCATCGCCATGGTTTTCAACGGCAATAATTTTGCCGGGAATGGTCTTGCTTGATTGGGCATCTGCAAAGCTTAAAAAGTCTGGGCGAATGCCGAGCGATAAATCCCCCGATTGCTCAGATAAAATTTGAGCGATTGGTTCGGTGATCTGAAAACGGGTTGTGCCCACTTGGAGATTTTGACCGTTAAGGGCGCAATCAACAAAATTCATACCTGGCGAGCCGATAAAGTAACCGACAAATTTGTGTTGGGGATTTTCAAACAGCTCTTCAGGGGATCCGTTTTGGATCACTTTGCCCTCATCCATAACCACAACGCGGTTGGCCAGGGTCATTGCTTCGTGCTGGTCGTGGGTGACATAAATGAGTTTAACGCCGAGATGTAATTGCACAGCTTTTAAAGTGCGCCGCAAGGCCATTTTTTCAGCTGGATCAATCACGGTTAAAGGTTCGTCGAGCAGGATGGCGGCGACATCTTCGCGTACCAACCCCCGCCCTAGTGAAATTCGTTGTTTTTGTTCCGCTGTTAAGGCGCGTGCTTTGCGGTCCAGCAAGGGGGTCAGGCCGAGCTCTTCAGCTATGAAATCAACGCGTTGCTTGATTTTGTTGGCGGGAATTTTTCTGGTGTAAAGGGGGAAGGCAAGGTTTTCTTGCACGGTCATGGTTTCGTAAATTACGGGGAATTGAAACACTTGAGCAATGTTGCGGTGTTGCGGGTCAAGGCTGGTGACATCATGTCCGTTAAAAATCACTTGGCCCTCACTGGGTTTCAGGAGGCCTGATAAAATGTTTAAAAGGGTGGTTTTGCCGGAACCGCTGGGGCCAAGCAGGGCGTAAGCCAGCCCCTCTTCCCAGACCAAGTCCACACTTTTTAACGCAAAATTGTCCTCATGTTTTGGATTGGGGTAATAGCTATGTCTTAGGTTTTTCAATTCTATTTCAGCCATGGGTCTGCTCCTTTAAAGGGCCAGCGGACAAATTGCCGGACATGTCAAACACCAAGGCTTGAGATAAATTGATACCTATTTTCAAAGGCTTGCCAATCGTGTGGTCATGAACGCCTTGTTCCTTTACGGCGATGGTTTGATTGCCATGACGCAGATATAAAAAGCTGTTGGACCCACTCACTTCCACAAAATCTATGACAGTGTTGATGCCATCGCCATCAGGTTTTGTGGTTATGTGGTGCGGATAAAGGCCCAGCTGATAAGTACCATCAGCTAGTGGGGCGGGGCGGTTAATCTCTGGGCCAATTTGGGTGCCTTCTATAGACCAAACGCGCCCGCCCAGGGAGAGCTCAGCTGAGACAATGGAGATGGGGGGATCTGATATTTGCCCGGCCACTGTTATGGAATGAGGTGATGAGTATACCTGGTTTGCTGTGCCATGTTGAACAAGGCGCCCCTCATGAAGGACAATGGTGTCTCCATTTAAAATAAGGGCTTCTTTTGGTTCAGAACTGGCATAGACAACAATGGATTGGCTGTCCTTAAATAACTGGCGGAATTGGCCGCGCAAATGCTCTCTTAATTTGTAATCAAGGTTTACAAGCGGTTCGTCTAACAGGACTAAGCTGCGCGGTTGGGCGATGGTTCTGGCAATGGAGAGACGCTGTTGTTGGCCCCCTGATAGCTCTAGCGGGTATCGTTTTAGGAACTGGGCGATGCCAACAAGCTCGGCGACCTCTTCCACCCGTTTGCGAATGAAAGTGGTATCTTGTCTTGCGTTCTTTAAAGGGGCGGCAATGTTTTCAAAAACGGTTTTACCAGGATAATTGACAAACTCTTGATAGACCATGCCGACGCTGCGATGGCGCACATTGACGCCCGTTACGTCCTTGCCATCGACATAGAGTTTACCGCTTGAGGGAGCAGAAAGGCCTGCTAGCACTCTTAGCAATGAGGTCTTGCCCGCACGGGTTGCCCCAATAAGCGTGGTAAAGCTGCCTGGCTCTAGGGTGAGATCAAACGGGTAGAGCCAGTGTTGACCGCTTACGATTAATGACAGATCTTGGGCAACGATACTCATCCGGTTTGCTCCTTCCTGTCTTGGGGGAGACAAGCGGAGGGGGAACGAGCGGTTTGAATGTAGTGAGATAAGGCCTCAATTTGATCTTGGGAAAATTGCAGGCCACATTTGGTGCGCCGCCATAGCACATCATCTATCGTGGCGGCCCATTCATTTTCAATGAGATAGTCAACTTCTCTGGCATAGACATTGCCGCCAAAACATGGACCCAGATCTTCCAAGGTTTTTGCCTCGCCAAGCACTTGATGGACCAGGGTGCCATAGGTGCGTGATAATCTTTGCAATAAATCATGGGGCAGGTGAGGGTAAGTTTCTTTTAGCTTTTCGGCATATTCAACAGGGCCAGAACACTGAATGTCGCCGCCAGGTAGAAAGCTGTCTTTTGTTTTTCCAGATCCTATATTTGCTGGCAGATAGGATTTGAGATCTTTAAAGATATGGTCTGATAAACGGCGATAGGTGGTTAGCTTACCGCCTAGAACGGTTAAGAAGGGAGATGGGGGGCCTTTTTTGCTGATATCTAATTTAAATGAATAGTCTCTGGTGACAGTGGTTGGGTTGGTGTCTCGTGATTTACCTTCTTCAAATAGAGGCCTGACGCCAGAATAGGTCCAAACAATATCATCTGGTTTTGTTTGTCTTTGGAAAAAGATATTAGCGACTTCTAGCAGATATGCTTTTTCTTCAGAGGTGATTTCAACTTGCCGGGGATCACCTTTATATTCGTGATCGGTTGTACCGATTAAGGTGTAGTCATTTTCATAAGGCATGGTCACCACGATGCGACCATCCTTAATTTGCAACATGGTGGCATGGCCGCCATCATAAAGTTTTGGCACAATGATGTGGCTGCCGCGAACGAGCTTGGCGGTATAGTCGGCCCCGTCGCCAAGAACAGATTTGGCAATGGGCACTGCCCAGGGCCCAGCGGCATTGACAATGATGCGGGTGTGCAAGCTTTTTTGGCATTGGGCATCATTGTCAAACACAGTCACGCGCCAGTTTGCGTCTTCTCTTTGGGCTGATTCAAACGAGGTGCGAGCAAAAATGTCGGCCCCTTCAGCTTGAGCCCCTTGCAGATTGGCAATCACCAAGCGGGCATCATCGACCCAGCAATCTGAATAAACAAAGGCGCGTTTATATATGTCCTTAAATCCTAAACGGTCTTTTTCCTGGGAAAGTTTTATGGATTCTGTCCCTTTTAGGGTTTGGCGAGAAGCTAAGTGGTCATAAAGAAAAAGACCCAGCCGGACGAGCCAGGCGGGTCTGTTACCAGGTACAACGGGCATGACAAAGCGCAAGGGCCAGGCAATGTGATGAGCCTTGTTCATCAAGCGTTCGCGCTCTTTTAAGGATTCACGAACCAAGCCGAAATCATAATATTCAAGATAGCGCAGGCCGCCATGAATCAATTTACTTGAGCGAGATGAGGTGCCTGAGGCAAAGTCATTGCTCTCTAAAAGCGCGGTTTTGAGGCCACGACCGGCCGCATCACATGCAATACCCGCCCCGTTAATGCCTCCTCCTATAATGAGAAGATCATAGACATCATCTTGGTGGTTTATATTCGATAACATGTGCTTTGTTCTTTGATCTGACTTTTAATTATTTTAAAATTATTCTCATCAAGGGCATTGGCCCTTGTGAGGGGTTTATGGGCGTTTCAATCCGAGCTTTCCTGGGTTTAAAATGTTGTTGGGGTCCATGGCGTCTTTGACGCGTTGCAACACAGGCAAGGCAGAGCCTAAGGCTTGTTCAACATAAGGGTTGCGAGCAAGACCTGAGCCGTGGTGATGGGAAATGGAAGCGCCGGTCTCTAATGCGCCTTGCATGGCAATTTCCCAGATGGTCTCTATGCGTTTTTGTGCTTCTTGGGCATCTTTTGCTTCGCCCAATAAGATCACATAGAGCGAAACGCCAGTTGTATAGACATGACTAAAGTGTCCAAGAACTTCATCTGCCATTGGTCCTAGACGTTCTGTGAGAACATCATAGGTATCCATAATCCGTTCCCAATTATTTGAAATTTCTATGGTTTCTGCAACACCTTCAGGGCGCCTAACATACCCTTCGATGGTTGAAAAATCATACCGGCGCTCTAGCCAGCCTTGGGTGCCTTCTGGGCCAATTGAAACGCCGCTGAATTGAGAACAAATAAATTTGCAGGCGTTCATTTCAGCCAACGAGACGTCTGGATGGCCTTCAGTTCCTAAAAACATAATGGGCCAAGAAAACTCTTTATCTTGCATGGCGTGTTTGGCCTCTGCGGTGTCATAAAATCGCAAAAGGGCGGGGCGCAGGCCATTGGCCATAATAGCGCGCATGGCATCTTTGCCTTGGGTCACTGTCTCAAATTTAAGGGTGTCGTAAATTTTTGATTGGGCGAGGGGGAATAGTTTGAGGGCTACCTGTGTTATGACCCCTAGGGTTCCTTCTGCACCTATTAAGAGATGTCTTAAATCTGGCCCCACAGCCATTCTTGGCAGATCAGCCGTTTCAAAAACGGATCCATCAGCCAGGACAGCTTTGAAAGAGTAGGCCAGGTCTTCAATGCCGCCATATTGGGATGAGAGTTGACCTGTTGCCCGTGTAGATAACCAGCCGCCAACCGTTGAACGATATAAGGATTGGGGGGAGTGGTTGAGGGTGTAACCCAGCTTGTTTAAATGATCTTCTAGGTCTCCGCCCATAACACCTGCTTGAGCGTGAACAATCAAGTTTTCTGTATCAACTTTGATGATTTTATCCAACCTTGACAGGTCAAGGCTGACACCGCCAAATTCTGTTAAGGGTTGGCCAACGACCGATGAGCCAAGGCCCCATGCTGTGACAGGAATTTTGTGTTCATTGGCCCAGGATAGGATCTTGGAGACTTCTTGGGTGTCTTTGGGATAGACAACAATGTCGGGTTTGCAAGGGGCTTTTCCATTTTGACGCCATTTGGCTGCCACAGGCCACCAGTCATAGCAGTGAGCTGTGATGCCTTCATCTGTTATGTCAATTCCTTTATCAGAGCCAAGAAGGTCTTTTAGAGGTTCATACAAATCGGCTTCAATATTGGTAAATCGGCTCACTCAAATTCCTCCCATAAGCTCTTATTCAGGGGCATTATGGGAAGTAAATTATTTTTTTAAAAATCGATAATTTGGCTCATAAATATAGATTTTTTCTATATTATTAATTTTTGATTTAATCTATATATTGCTTCTAATATATAAATTTTACTTAGATGAGTTTGGTTGGAGGTGAGATGAGTTTTTCGGAATTGAAAGCTTTTGACGCTGTTGCTCGCCATGGCAGCTTTGTGAAGGCGGCGGATGAACTTTGCCGCACGCAACCGACTATCACCATGCAGGTCTCCCAATTGGAGCGGGCTTATGGGGTCGAGTTGATCATTCGAAATAAGGGGAGGGTGAAGGGATTATCTCATTTAGGTCAACAGCTTTATGAAATCACTAGAACCATTTTTACGCTCGAGCAAGATGCTGAAACCTTGCTCACTGATGCGGGCAAATTGGTAAATGGAGAAATACATATTATTGGGACAGCGCATTTAATGGTGTTGTCTTTGATCAAGGAATTGAAAAAAGAATATCCTAATATTAATTGCCAAATGCAATTTGCCAATTCGGAAGAGGTTTTAAAACAAATTTTAGAATGTCGGGCTGATTTTGGCATTTTGGGAGGCAAAGTGACCCATTCAGATTGTATTGCTGTTCCCATTGCTAAGCCGGAAATTATTTTAATTGGGCCAAAAAACTTTAAGACTGAAAAGAAGGGTGTTTTGTCTAGAAAAGAGTTTGCAAAACAAACTCTTTTGATTAGGGAGCCGGGGTCTGAGACCAGAGAGCTTTTGTTAAAAAAAGCAAAACAACATAAGTATAAACCGGCTAACTTTATGGAAATTAACAGTCGAAGCGCGACCATAACCGGAGCTAGAGATGGAATGGGGTTTGCTGCCGTTTCTGAACATGAAATTGAACCGAGCAAAGAGTTGGGTATTTACAGACTTAAAGACTTCCGTGTTTACGGTGTAAATCACGCGATTTGTTTGGTGAACAGATCCAAAAATAAACTGCTGCAAGTTTTACTGAAAAAATGCCAAGCAATGAATGCAGATAATATCTGAACGATTTATTTGAGGGATAAAATTGGTATTCTTAACAAAATATCATACAGGATCTTATGGGGGTATTCATTTTCAACGGTTGAGAAGTGATTAAATAGAACAAAATTATGAATCTTAAGGTCAGCTCATTATTAAGGCCGCTCTTGGCAATAAAATTGCACTTAATTTATAGGGCAGAGCAAGTCTGCTCCCCCCCCCCCCCTGAATTTCAAATGTCTACCTTTTCTGCAATTGCTAAGGCATCATCAACTTCTAGACCGAGGGATCGGGTGGTACTTTCAATCTTGGTGCGCCCAAGAAAAAGTTGAACAGCTCTAAGGTATCGGGTTTTTCTATATATCAAGCTTGCCTTCGTTCTTCTAAGAGAATGGGTGCCAAACATTAATGGGTCTAAACCAATAAGCTTCCCCCATTGTGAAACCTGTCTTGAATATTGTCGTGTTGTTAAAACCTGTTTTTTACCGCGTTCAGAGAACGATCGCGGTTGCCTTATACCGCATTCTTACTTATCTCTCATAATATCAAAAATTATTGATGAATAATATTCATGTAATGGACAATTTTACATCTTGATTTATTAGTAAAAATAATGTCACAAATTGAACTTATAGTTTTTCACTATAAGTATTCTGGTTTTCGTTCGAAAAACCGTACAACAAACAGGTGGCGTTCAAGTGCTCAGAAATAATCCTCTTTTTAAGTCTAAATCAAATCAAGAAACATCCAATCAACAAACTTCAGAAAAACAAGTAAATAATCCAGAAATCAGCGAGAAACCCTCCTCTTCTGCTCCAGAGCATACCCAGCTTGCCGGGGAAGCAGCTTCTGGCGCTGAGGGACAGGACGGCAAATCGTTAAAGGTTGACGTGTCGCCGGAGGAGCTGGCCAAATTCCAGGCGCTGCGCTCTAAGATGGTGTCCGCCTCTTTTGGCGAAATGGTGACCTTGCTGATGAAATCCCCTCATTACCGCCATTATAGCCTGGCTGACCTGGAATGGTTGCTGATCCCGCCTTTGATGACCAACCAGTTTTTGGTGGTCGAAGCGCAAGTGAAACCACCTGCAAACGATAAAGACGCTGAGGGTGAAGAGCCTGGCGAGAAGACATTGCCTGCTGGCGTGCGCATTCCGGTTGGGTTGGCGTTGTGGGCCAAAGTCTCACCGGAGGTGGATGCAAAGCTGAGCCAGAATTTAGAGGCGCCGGTGAAATTGCGCCCGGACGAGTGGCGCTCAGGGGAGATCAACTGGTTGATTGAGGTGATCGGTGACCAGCAGATTATGGCCGGGCTTTATAACAAGCTGAAGGCGGATGTGTTTAAGGGGCAAAAATTTAAAGTGCGGGCGCAGGATAAAGAGGGCAAGCGCTTGGTGCAGGAGGTCAGTGGGCAGGATGTGTCTGATGCCGGGCCAGAAGACCTTTCGGGTGCGAACTGATTTTTTGTCTGAGAGGGAAATTTTCTGTGGGGTTAAGGCCGTTAGGGGATAAGGGGCATAATTTATGCGGGTGTTGAAACGATTTGGGGCGGTAATCCTACTATCTCTAGCGTTAGCAGGGTGTAGTGACATCTATCAATATAATGAGAAGGTCACGCTTGAAGTGGAGACCCCAACAGGCGTGAAAACAGCAAGTGCAGTGCAAACTGTTCGCAAAACACACACCTATCGGGGGTTGCCTGAAGCAAAAGGGGTGCGGACAAATTTTAAAGGCGAAGCTGTGGTTCTGGAGGTTCTCCCTGACCAATATTTGTTTGCTCTGTTTTCATCAAAACGCAATCGCTCAAGACGATATGGGTTGTTTTACAATAACGAATTAGCTGAGGTTTATCAGCCTGCATTGGGCCTGATAAAAGGCAGTTATAAACATGGCACCGTCAAAGAGCGGTATGATTTAACGATGCGGCTAAAAGGGAAGGCTGTGGCCATCCCTCATAAAATCTACCCCCTTTTGGTGACTTTCAAAGATATCAATGATCCAGCCAGCGTAGAACTTGTGGATCCGGACAATCTTGCAGCAACTTTTGGCCAAAACATCCAACTCAAACGCATCACAATTGAAATTACCGATGAACCAGTGACGAGGGGAAAAGTGGAGAAAGTGTTGGGCTGGTTGGAAAAATTAAAGGGGGGCTATTTACATGGTGGTTTTACTTCCAAAGGAGCTCCCTTGGGCCTTCATGGTGGAAATTTTAAGGTAGGAGATTAAGACTATGGTTTCAAATACACTCATGCAAGCCATTTTGGCCATGGATGCTTATAACCAAGGTTATAATAAAGGTATAGATCATGGAGAGACGCAAATAGGTCTGGCAACCTTTAGTGACGATAAAGGAGATACTGAAGCCCAAACCGCAGGCTTCTATGCTGTCGCTTATAATTATGATGGCCAGACGGTGATTTCATATCGAGGCACAGATAATTTAAGCCTTTTTCCTGATCCGCTGTCAGGTGGCGGAGATATATGGACAGGATGGGGTGTTGGGCTTGGTAGTTATCTTGGACAACAGGCGCTGTTAGCCGCTGAATTTTATCAAACTGTGACCGGAACTGAAAACTCTAGTCCTCTTGAGGGGACAGCTTTGTTAGTTGGCCATTCAATGGGCGGTGGTTTGGCTGGCTTAATCGCCTCTATCTATCATGAAAATGCTGTGATTTTTGATAATATTCCATTTGAAGAAGCTGCCACGAATCTATATGAAACGGCCACTTTAACTGATGATGATATTGCAGCGCAGGCAAATTTAGCTTGGATTGCCAGTGGCTTTAACCAATCCGTTTATGATCAAGTATATAATGGTTTGGTCGAGGACCGAAATTATGTCCTTAATACGTTTTATAATGGGCTAACGCCTTGGTCTCCATTAATAGGGGGCAACATTGGCGCCTATGCAGTAACTGGGGAGGCAGCTCAATTTTGGCGTGCAACTGCTGAGCAAACAACATCTGTTTCATATTTAGATAGCAATGGTGGCCTTAGGGATATCGAAGATCTTCACAGCCAATCTTTGCTTGTCCACCTCCAATTTGCCCAAGATGAAGGGCTAACAGATTGGCATGAAATCGGCAAGGAATTATGGGATGCTGCTTTCAGCGAAGAAATTGGTGAAGCTGCAGGATTCAAAGATGATGAAAAAGGACATTATAGTGCTACTAGTAAATTACTAAGTGCCATCGCATACTCCGCCATTGATGAAGGTAACCTTGTGTTTGGCGATACTGGCATTCGCGCCATGTTTGATGACGCGGACCAATTGGGGAAAGTCCTTAGTTCACCCACTTCAAATAGTTTTTTAGGGGCCACTTCAGATGAAATTGCTCAAATCTTTGTTCAATATGCCGGCATTTTAGCCAATTACAAAGTGAGTTCTAATAATGATATTTTAAACCTTGACCCGGAAACAGGTATCATTGACGTCACTGATGATAATCTATTGCTTTCAATTGATTTGTCGTCAACCCTTTGGACAGATGTGTTTGAAAATGGATTAAATGGGGGGGCGTTTAACCCAATTTCTGGAGAGATCACCCCTTTCAAAAAGGATGAATTCTTCACCCAACTGTTCACTCAAAATGGTCAAAGTGACATTCAAAATACATTTTCCGAATTGGGGCTGTCGTGGAGCAATGAAGGCACAAACGAGGCAACATTGGACAGTCTTGCTCAATTTGTGTGGGGAGCAGGAGGCCGGCATGTTTTTGACCGCGTCAATATTGCCACAAAAAATTCAGGGCCTGAGAAAACACTCGGAGACCGCCGTTATGACACGGATTTAGACAAGCTCAGTGGAAATGAGGTTCGTGTTGATGTATATGCTGGCGTTGAGCAAAATGACAAGATTACAGGCACCCAATATAATGAATTGATTTTCACAGGCAAAGGCACTGATGAAATTACCGCCACGGGCGGGCGTGATTTTATCTCAGGTGGTGAGGGTGAAGATACGATTGATTATTCTTCACTTGATAATGATAACAATCCTATTCTCATTACCGTGGATCAAGCCAAAGAATTTGGCGCTCAAAACGCCCCTGACACCACACCGTTAGTCGAAGTGGTGAAAAACTTTGACTCTATTGAAGCCAGAGACCTTCTTCACTCTATTGAGATCATTGAAGGCACACAATACATCGATAGCCTAATTGTCAACGATCTGCCTGAAGACCTCAAACTAAAAATCCAAAATCTTGGCGGCACGGCCAATGAGCAATTGACCGATATTATTTATGCCAAAGATGTTGCTGGCGGGGTTGAGATTAAAACGGATGCATCTGGTAATGGCTATTTAAAGAAAAAGAACGGTGATGGCGGCACCATTGAGTTTGAAAATCTGTTTGTTGAAAACACGGGTGACCAGCCACCGGCTCGGGTCACGCTGACGGACGAAGATGACATCTTCACTGGAAGCATTGGCACTGTTGAGATCTTCGGCGGCGCTGGCGATGATGAGATTTCCACCAAGGGCGTCAACAACATTATTTATGCCGGAATAGGCAATGATTTCATTGATCGTGTTGGAGAAGGCACACGGATTTTCACAGGGCAAGGCGAAGATAAAATCAATGTGGGCCATAATACATTGGCCACCGATGCTTCTAATGAAGACCGGTTTTATTTAGGCGGGCGCCTGCTGACAGGTGGCCTGAAGGGCTCTGAATCTGAAAGCCCATGGGCTTATCATGCCCACGGATTTAAATATGGCATCAACCACGAAGGTCAATTGGTAATCAGCCATAAGGGCAATAATGGCTTTGAGAGTTTTGTTTCCAATTATGAGGATGGTATTGGGTCTGGGGTGCCAACCGCCAATATCACCATTGCTGAATTTGATGTACAAGCTGGGCGTCTTGTTTTGATGGACGTGCCTGATAACTGGATTGATGAAAACTTCCGGCTGCTTGATATCATGTACAAAGCCTGGTTCGGCGAAGAGCGCAAACCAGGGGTTGACCCACTGGTGCTTGATCTGGATGGGGATGGGCTGGAATTGCGCCCACAAGTGCTGAAAACACCTAGCTTTGACCTTGATGGGGATAATTTCTCAGAACCCACCGGCTGGGTATTGCCCGACGATGGGTTCTTGGCACTTGATTCTAATAATAATGGTCAGATTGATGGCATTCATGAGTTGTTTGGCTCTGCCACACAAGATGGCTTTGATGCCTTGGCCGCTTTTGACAGCAATCAAGATGGGGTGATTGATGCCTCTGATACCATTTTTGCTGATTTGCGCATCTGGCAAGACCACGACACCGATGCCGTTACCGATGCCGGTGAGCTGAAAACTCTGGCTGACTTTGACATCACATCCATTAACTTAGCTGCCAGTGATCCAGCTAGCGGGGAAGAGATTATTGATGGCAACCGCATTGCCGCTGTCAGCAGCTTTACGCGTGCAGATGGCACCACCAGCACCGTTGCCGATGTGGTGCTCACCGTTGATAATTTTAACACCACCTTTATGGGTGATACTTCCATCACACCGGAAGCTGCCTTGTTGCCTGGGTTAAAAGGGCACGGGGTGTTGCCTGACTTGCGTGTCGCCATGAGCCGAGATGACGCGTTTAGAGCGCTGGTGGAGACGCAATTGCCCTCTCTTGATACGCTAGATTTGGATCATATGCGCGGCCAGGCTTTGACCATCTTTACCGCGTGGGCTTCCAGCTCAGCAGCTGGGTCTGTGGCCAGTGCCAACACGCAAGATATTCCGATTCTCACCTATGTTGATGACGAAGGCAAAACCCAGATTAATGATTTTGGCATTTATGATCCCGTTCTTGGGGCTTGGGCTCTGGCCTCTGGCAAGGATGTGCTTGATGATCAGGGCCAAGTTATTGCCGCCCCAACGGCTGATGATATTCGCGCCATTGATCCGGCCGATTTGGATTTAACGGATCCGAGCCTTTATAGTTGGGATGATATTAAAGCGGCAGAACTTAATTTTTATGAGCATTATATTGGCGAACCGCTTGCGCTTGGCTTTAAGCCCGTTGATGGGGCAAGCCTGAATGAGGTGCGCTCAGCTGCCAAGGGCATGATCGAACAAATTGAGCAAACCCTTGATATTTTATCTGTGCGCCTTGCTGTGCAAGGCCCGCTTAAATCCTTTTTTGAAGATATTGAGTATAGCGTTGAAAACGATAATTTTTATGCGCTCACCGACCGTCAGTTAGCGCCAACGTTTGAAGACATTATTGGCGCCGCGCAAACACAAGGTGACCCGATTGCCTATATCGAGGCCTGGGAGCGGGTGGTTAAATTGGTGATGACCAATTTTGATCGCGGTGAAGATTACCTTAAAGTGAGCCAAAATTTTGTCTTTGCAAACATTGTCGCGGCTCATGAAGCACTTAACTCCAACCTGGATATTTTGGATGTAGCAGAAGCACTAGGTGTGACGAGAGACTATATCGTCACCGGTTCCGGTGAAATAAATGGAACAAGTGATCATGATATTTTTTATCTTAACGAGGGTGATCAGGTTGCCAAAGGTGGGTCCGGATTTGATGTATATGTTGTCGGTAAAAATTTTGGTAACGATGTTATTGAAGATATTGAACAATCACGCTCACCGGACATCATTCGCTTTGCTGATATTCGCTCCACAGAGGTAACAGCGACGCGAGAGGGAGAAGACCTTATCATTAGCGTCAATGGAACCAATGACACACTGCGCGTCGTGCGCCAATTTGAGGGTGAAAAACCTGGGCTTTTCGGTGGTTATGTTGATGAGGGCACTGGCGTTCAAGAAGTTATCTTTGTGGATGGTGTTGTTTGGGATCCTTTTGATATTGCAAAAGCGGCATCTCATCGTGATGATGCGTCGCTAGATATTATCGGTACAGATTCGATAGATTATCTTGATGGGGGTGCCGGTGATGACCGCCTTGAGGGAGGCGGTGATGGTGATGTTTATTACTTTGATGTTGGCTATGGACATGACACTATTTTGGATGAACTAACCAATGTTTTGGTTGATGGTGATGATTACCTGATGTTTGGTGAAGGGTTGACCTTTGATGATGTAACCTTCTCAAGGCAAGGCGATTCAAACACTTTAGACATTTCTATTAACGGTACCACGGATAAACTAACCATTGAGGGGCAATTCTGGACATCACAGACCGGTCCTTTTGGCATCATTAGCTTTAATCAAATAGAGCTTTTCTGGTTTGGTATGGACTATTACACCAACGAAGAAATTATCCAGGAAATTCTCAAAAACGTTCAAACCGATGGTGATGATGAAATCTATGGATTTTTCCGCAAAGACACCCTTGATGGCGGCATAGGCAACGACTTCTTATCAGGCGGCGAAGACAGCGACGTCTATTATTTTGGTAAAGGTTATGGCCAGGATATCATAGAAGACAATCAAGAGATTATTCTAACTGCCTCAAATGATAAGGTGATCTTTAAATCAGGCGTTTCATATGATGATTTAGTTTTCACCCGTACAGGGTCTTCTGATGACCTGATCATTTCATTTGTCGATGATGATGCAACGCTTACCCTTCGCAATCAATTTAACAAAGCCTACACCGGCCTCGGCGCGTATTGGTTTGATCAGATTGAGACGTTTGAATTTGAAGATGATCCCTCAACTGTTTTGACCTGGGATGAATTTTTTGCGCCTTTGGTTGCCCAAGAGAAAACCGATGGCAATGATGAAATCTATGGTTTTGATTGGGAAGACACATTAGATGGTGGTTTGGGAGATGACTTCCTATCTGGTGGCAATGAGAATGATATCTACATTTATGGGCTAGGCTACGGCCATGATGTGATTGATGAAAAATATCAGACCGCTGTTGGCAATGGCGAATTTGATATAGTGCAGTTTGGAGATGGTATTACCTCATCCGATCTCACCTGGACAAGAGATGGAGCGAGCAACGATGTGGTCGCACATCTAACGGATCAAGACACTTTGACCATTAAAGAACAATTTGGATATGGTGGGTTAACAGATACGTCTTTTGACCTGATTGAAGAATATCACTTTACAGATGGCACTATTTTAACGGCTGAACAATTGCGCGCCCTATTATTGGAGGGCACAGATGGTGATGATGTCATTACAGGTTATGGTTTTAATGATACGCTTGATGGAGGCCTTGGCAATGATCGGCTTGTTGGCCGTGATGGCAGTGATACTTATAAGTTTGATATTGGTTACGGCCAGGATGTTATTTACGACCATGAGTGGATTGTGAGCTATTCCAGCCATGATGTGGTTGAATTTGGATCTGGTATTATTGTAGATGATTTGGTTCTAAGCCGTAATGGAAGTGATCTGGTCTTTTCTGTAAGTGGCACTCAAGACACCTTAACGATAGAAGATATTTTCTATAGTTCATTTGGATATTACGAAGTTGAAGAGTTCCGATTTGCAGATGGAAACATCTGGACATTGTCTGATGTGCAAATCCAATTGTTAGGGGACAGCTCAACAGATGGTGATGATATCATCACTGGCTTCAGAGGTGATGATACCCTTGAAGGCGGTCTAGGCAATGACACGCTATACGGTGATATTGGATCAGATACTTATATCTTTAATCTTGGTGACGGTCAGGACACCATTCATGATAAAGGGGCTCTTGGCATTGATAATGATATCGATGTTATTCAGTTCGGACAAGGTATCGCGCCAGATGATGTTACAGTCACAAGTTTGGGTGTTGATATTATCCTATCCATAAATGGCACCACGGATCAGCTCACTCTTGCCCATCAACAGGACACGAGTTCAGCATCAATATCGAAAGTGCGTATAGAAGAGGTGAGATTTGAGAATGGTGTAATTTGGACTGAGCCAGAGATAATAGATCTAATAACTGATAATGTTGATATATCAGGTGATGATCTATTTATAGGCACTTCAACAATGCAAACAATCGATGGTGGACAGGGAGTTGATACAATAGATTACTCTAATCTGGAAGCTGCTGTTTGGGTTGATTTAGAGTATAACGGAGTAGAAAGTTGGACCCGAGATGATGACGACCTTTCTTCTGGTGCATGGAGGGAAATCACAGATCTTATTAGCATCGAAAATATAATTGGAACCAATTATGTTGACTATTTAGCCGGAGACTCTAGCAACAATTATTTTACCTACCTTAGCGATAGCAACATTCATGGTACAGAAACAATCAATGGTCGCGCAGGTAATGACACTGTTGACTTTTCTAACTTTAATTCAGCCATTTGGGTTGATATCGGAGGCGGAGGAACTGAAGCCTGGACAAGAGATGGAATAGATGTGGTGTCTGGAACTTGGCGAGGTATCTCACAGCTTGAAAACATGGAAAATATTATCGCAACGGATTTCCATGATGAGATTTATGGAGATGGGCTTGATAATGTTTTTGAAGGTGGCTTAGGTAACGATACGATTTCCGGTAAAGACGGGGCTGATAATTATCGTTACAGTTCTGGTGACGGCAATGATATTATAAATGAACTAAACAATCACATAGGTAATGATCAATTAATATTTACGGATCTCAATGCCAATGATGTGACCCTTTCAGTATCTGCAAGTGATGGTGATGACATGCTAATCACAATAAATGATACCAACGAAGTCATCACGATTGATGAGCAGTTTTATAACTCACAGGCTGGAATTGAGCAGATTGTGTTTGCAGATAGTTCTGTATTGTTAGCAGACGATTTTGTTTAGGAAGCTTTTAAGCCGCCATTTAGTTTCATGCTATGCAAGCAGTAAAATAAAACCCAGGATTGCTATAGAATGTTATGCAATCCTGGGTTTTTCTTATTTAACATCAATCGTCACAAACCTTCCGTTATTGGCACGAAAGTAACCTTAATCTTTTAAAATAAAAGGTCCGTTTTTGTCTTTCTTAAAGCGATATATGTTTTTTTATTCAAGAGATTTAATTCAGGAAATATGGTTTGGGGCGTAATGTTGGGTTAAAATTTTTTTCAATTCCGGATGAGCTTGTAGAATGGGTTCTAAATAATTTTGATCAACCTATTTTCACAAATTTTAAAGTTTTCAGATGTGAAAATTGAGGATGTTATTCAAAGAGGGGAGACATTTTATTCAAACTATCTACCAACCCCAATGACCCAAGACAAATGAGAGCTATATATTAAAGATCTTCATCTGAGAGTAAAAAAGGCTCTCTAGAGCATGTCACTTTATTTTGAATTCAAAGTTATGCTCTTGTCTATTTTATGCGTGTCTTTTTTCACAAAACCGGTATCTACTTTTGTGCGACACACACTAGGAATAGAAGCTTGTTTGAACCAATATTTTTAGTGATGTTATCTACTGATAAGACACTTCTTGCAACACGCCTTGTTTCTAAGGGGATGAGTGCAAAGCTTTGGATCTGAGATTTGTTAATGACTCAGAAAATAAATCTTCGAGTATTCGTGCGCCCGTTAAATTTATGTGATGGGAATCATAATATAAAGGATTACCTTTATTGTCTCTCAAGCGGCATTGTGGGGTACATAAAATAGCACCAATATCATAATACGAAAAATGGTTGTTATTTTGAGATCTCGCATAAATGAAAATGTCTTTGTTGCGTTTATAATAATCGGTGAGCATTTGTTTGGGCAAGGCTTTGCCACTAATGTAATTGTTGTAAAGCGCGGCAGGTATATTTACGGAATAAACCGGGACTGGCATCAATAATATAGTCTTGATATTTTTTTCTGCTAACCCAGAAGGAAGGTCTCCAAGCAGATTTGAGAGCTTTGAAGGAGAAAAGTGAAGAAAAACCGCACTAACATTCAGCGCTTTGGCTTTTCTTATAAGCCATTGATTATTATAGCGCGGGGTTGTCAAAGGTGAATTAAAAACGGCAAAGAAAACTCGGTATCCGTGTTTTGCTGCAATCTTTGCAAACGAGATCTTTATTGAATCAGCGTGACTATTACCAATGAGCAATATTTTGGGTGCGGTTTTATCTAATTCCAAAGGCGTAATTTCACAAATATCTGATGTTGGATTAAGTATGCGAAAAATTTTTCCGCAGCGAAACACCGCACGATCTGTCCTTGAAGAAAATATTTTTCTTTCATTTTCTGAAAAACCACTTTTGTTGAAGGGGATAGAGGCTGAAGCAAGAAGTAAAATTGCCAAAATGATTGAAATGGCTGTTTTACCTGAATAGATAAATTTACCCTGTTTTTCAATGAAATGGAACATTGCGATCGAAAGCACGATGATCAGAGTGATAAGTAAAGCAAGAGTTGTGATTTTATCGCTATCTAATATCGTACCTGAGAAAGGGACATATAGAACCAGGACGATAACAGGAAAATGAACGAGATACACAGAATAAGAATAGTTTCCCAATATTTCGAAAGCTCTGCCCACATAGCTACGTTCTAATATTCGGGGTAGCCCACAAGCAAGAACGGCCCCAGTTGCAATACAAACAGCAAGGGCAGCAAGACCTGGATGGCCTAGCATTATACCTTTTTTTTCGGGATCGAGGGGAAGTGATAATATAACAAAGAAAGAAAAAAGAGCTACCAAACCGATTGCTTTGGCCCATGGGCGTGATGATATTGCTCCGTTTCCAGATAGATACCAAGCTACTAACCAACCAATAAGGAATTGCCAAATCCGAAATGGCATTATGAAAAACGAGGTTTTGGGGCTGACGTTCGTTATGACGAAACAGAGACCAAGGCTCAGCAACAAAAGCAGAGGCAAAAACCAATAATATTTACGGCCAAAATAGTACAGAAATGGTGCAATTAGATAAAATTGTATTTCGACGCCTAGGGACCATAAATGCAAAAGAGGATTGAACTCACTTTTGCTAAAGTAGGAGTTCTGCATCCAGAAGCCAATGTTAGCAGCAAATACAGAAGCATACCAAGTTTGTTCAACCACTTGACGATTTTCAATAGGCAGTGTGATAAAGGCTGCAATCACCAGCACCAGAAGAATTGTAAAATAATAGGCTGGAAGTAGGCGACGGGCACGGCGTTTATAAAAAGACCAAATAGTGCCTTGACCGCATAGGATTGCCATGAGATAGCCGCTGATAACAAAAAAGATATCAACGCCGAGAAAACCCAGTTTTAAGGGATGAAAGCCAAGATGAAATAAAACGACTAAAAGAACAGCCACTCCTCTTAGAATCTGTATATCACTTCTGTATGTCATCGTGTACTTTTAAAAGCATTATACAATGCTGGTCCTTCAGTGATTTCAGATTATGCATCATTTAGCTATTTTCAACAGCTCGGTGTGAGAATAAAAAACAATAAAGTTTGATTGTAAAGCTGTTCTTTGAGTGCTTTTTCTAAGTAGTAAAAATCATCATGAACTTTAATAAATTTTCTTTCTGGTAATACATATCTAAATCTATCAGGTTATTATTTCTTCCCCATATTTTTTGCTTGAATGTTCCATTGTTGAGAAAAAGTAACCTTAAACAGAGCTATTTTCTCATTCAATAATTTTGATTAAGCTAATGTGCCCTAGCTGATAATATCTGGTTTAAATTTTTGTCATTAAAAAAGGGCTGACAATAAAGGCATTGCCAACCCCTTTTCTTTCATCAAGGTCGTCTGCTTATTTTTCCAAATCCTTGGCAACGGCTTTCAGGCCCGCTTCATAGGCGCCGCCCATCACGTCAGCGGCTTCTTGGTCAGTTTTGCCTTGGCCGCCAGTAAAGTTGCCCTTCCAGGTGATTTTTGTTTTGTCATTATCCATTGCTGTGACCGACAGGGTTGATTTGTAGTTTTCAACCGGCAAGGCGCCAGATTCAATTATATAGGAATAGCTGGTTTCATTTTCTCCGGTGAGGACTTCATGCACTTCACCGCCACCATCAAGAAACAAAGTGCGGCGAAGTTGGTCGCCTTTGCGCTCTTCTTTACAATCTGCAATTACCGGATGCCAGTCTTTAATGGCGCACCAGCCACCAATTTTGTCCCAGACTTTTGTAATTGGTACATTGACGATCTGTTCTTTTTTAACTTCTATGGCTAAGGCAGGGCCTGCCAAGCAAACAAGGCTTGCCATTGTAAGCGAAGTTGTTTTTAAAAACGATTTCATGATTTCTCCTTATAAAGGACTGATAAGCTTTTCTATCATAATTGGTCAGAATAGGCTTCTTGAAGAAGATTTAACAAAAAAGTGTCGAAATTAACTCATTTTGCCCTATTAATATCAAAAATGATACAAAGCATATACTGTCTAGATAGGGCAGGGCGGATCAAGTTTAAAGTCATTTTGTTTGTAAGACTTTTAAAAAATAAATATTCTACAGCGGAGACATGCAAATGTTAGGTTTTGGCAAGGGCTGGGCTATCCAGTCATTCATGATAAGCGCGATAACTTTGGGGCTCTCTTTTTCTCCTTTAGAGGCCAGAGTTCCTGAATCGCAGGGCGAAATAAAATTGTCTTTTGCCCCTGTTGTGCGCTCGGCTGCCCCGGCTGTTGTGAACGTTTATGTGCGCCACCGGGCTCGTACCAGACAGTTTCGCTCACCACTTTTGAATGACCCTTTTTTTCGCCGTTTCTTTGGCGGAAAATTGCGGGCACCGCGCCGGATGAAGAACTCTTTGGGCTCAGGTGTGATTGTGCGCACCAATGGCATTGTGGTTACTAACTATCATGTGATTAAGGGTGGTGATAAGGGGGAAATTAAAATTGCTTTGCAGGATAAGCGTGAATTTAACGCCAAGATTATGCTAACCGATGAAGACACGGATTTGGCTGTGTTGCAAATGATTGCACCTAAGGGCGAGCGGTTTCCTTTTCTAAAGTTTGAAGATTCAGATGGGCTTGATGTTGGTGATTTGGTTTTGGCCATTGGCAATCCGTTTGGTGTTGGGCAAACGGTGACCAGTGGTATTGTTTCCGCTCTGGCGCGCACCAGAGTGGGCGCGGCTGATTACCAATCTTTTATCCAAACTGATGCTGCGATTAACCCGGGCAATTCTGGCGGGGCTTTGGTTGATATGCGCGGCCATTTGGTTGGCATTAATACGGCCATTTATTCCCGCTCTGGCGGCTCCAATGGTATTGGTTTTGCCATTCCCTCGAACATGGTGCGCCTTGTTGTTAAATCTGCTTTGCAGGGCACAAAGGTGACCCGGCCTTGGTTTGGGGCCAAGCTACAATCTTTAAGCGGGGACTTGGCCAAATCGCTAGGGCTTGATCGCCCTTCTGGTGCACTAATCACCAATGTGTTTGAAGCCAGCCCGGCCCAGATTGCAGGGCTTCGCAATGGGGATGTGATTTTAAAAGTCGGTGATCATACCGTTGCAGACCCAAGAAGTTTTCACTATCGCTTTGCCACAATGGGATTGGGCGGGAAGGCGCGGCTGACCCTTGTTCGCAACCGCAAGACACTAGAAAAAGATGTTTCGCTTATTGCGGCGCCGATGACCCCGCCGCCGAATGAAAAACTGATTAAAGGATCTAACCCTTTAAGCGGGGCGCGCATTGCCAATCTGTCCCCAGGTCTTGCTGAGCAACTTGATAGTGATGATCTGGAAGGGGTGATTATCACCGATGTTGCACCTGATAGCATTGCGTCTAGCGTTGGCTTTCGCCCGAATGATATTGTGGTTAGTCTGGCGAACACCCCGGTTTTGTCTGTGAAAGATATTACCAGCCGCATGCATATTCGGCATCGGGTGTGGCGTATTGAGCTGAAACGGGGCAAGCGTATCTTGCGTCTGGTTTTACCTGGTGGATACTAAAAAAGAGTTAGTGCCAGGTCGTGCCTTGATAGGATTTTTTTAATGGCAGATTTGTTTGAAGCAGCTGGTTTGGGGGAGGATGTGCCGCGTCCCTTAGCGGATCGGTTGCGCCCTCAGGCTTTGAAGGATATTGCAGGTCAGACGCATCTTTTGGGGCAAGATGGGTTGTTAACCCGCATGGTGGCGCAGGGGCGGTTGTCGAACCTTATTTTTTGGGGACCGCCAGGGACGGGAAAAACGACACTGGCGCAAGCTCTGGCGCAAGAAACCGATATGGAGTTTGAACAACTCTCGGCGATTTTTTCTGGGGTGAAAGACCTTAAGCTAGCTTTTGAAACAGCACGTGCGCGGCGCGATCAAGGGCGTGGCACTTTGTTGTTTATTGATGAGATCCATCGTTTTAACAAAGCCCAGCAAGACAGCTTCTTGCCTGTGATGGAAGATGGCACCATTGTGCTTATCGGGGCCACGACTGAAAACCCCTCTTTTGAACTTAACAATGCTTTGTTGTCTCGGGCGCAAGTTCTAACCTTTGAGCGTTTGAAGAGCGATGACCTTGAGCGCTTGTTATCGCGCGCAGAGGCTGAGATGAAACGGCCTTTGCCAATCGATGCTGATGCGCGCGCGCATTTGATCAACCTGTCTGATGGGGATGGGCGGATGATCTTGAATATGGCTGAAGAGCTGTTTTTGATGGTCGAGCCGGGTAAAATGCTTGAAGCGCAAGAGTTGGCCGAGGTGCTTCATCGGCGCCGGCCAAGTTATGACAAATCGGGCGATGGCCATTACAGCTTAATTTCTGCTTTGCATAAATCTGTGCGTGGGTCAGACCCGGATGCGGCGCTTTACTGGTTTGCAAGGATGTTGGAAGGGGGGGAAGACCCTTTGTACATTGCCAGGCGTTTGGTGCGCATGGCGAGTGAAGAGGTGGGGCTGGCGGACCCGCAAGCTTTGTTGCAAGCCAATGCCGCCAAAGAGGCGTATCATTTGTTAGGTTCGCCGGAAGGGGAATTGGCCTTAGCCCAAGCGGTGGTTTTTATTGCCAGTGCGCCCAAGTCGAATGCAGTTTACACCGCTTATAAAGCGGCGCGGGTGGCGGCCAAACAAGAAGGCAGCTATTGGCCGCCAAAGCATATTATCAATGCCCCCACCAGCCTTATGGCCGATCAGGGCTATGGGGAGGGGTATATTTATGACCATGACACACCGGATGCCTTTTCTGGCCAAGATTATTTTCCTGAAGAATTTGAAGAGCGGCCTCGTTTTTATGAGCCGGTGGAGCGCGGATTTGAGCGTGACATACAAAAACGTTTGAGTTATTGGGCCAGTTTGCGGGCTGCGCGCTCAGAAAAGCCTTAATCAATTTTCAATTTTGCAAATTGTCTGTGCTTAGTAAAATATGCTAGGTCTTTACATGTTGAGTTTTGGTAAGGTAAAGGCGTTGCAGGTTATGGTTAAGTTTAAGGATCTTTGGAATAATCATCCGTTGAACAGGAGCGAGCGATATCCGTGCCGTATGGGCGGGTTTCCGACCTATCGCAATCAATGTGCTATTCGTATGAGCATTGCTTTAAAAGAGGCCGGTGTCACTTATAATCAGATGCCGCGCGGATTGGCGCAATGCAAAGCACACCCAAAAGAGGCGATGCATTATATTCGGGCAGAAGAATTGGGCCGGGCGCTTAATCGAGCTAGTATTCCTGGTATTGGCAAGGCTGAAATTTTAAAAAACCCAAAAAACTATTATCGTGATTTATTTGGGCGCACAGGCATTGTACTTATTCGCAATTATTGGTTCCGCAAGGGGGAGAAAAAGTTTCCTTCTGGTGATCATATTGATGTATGGAATGGGTCTCGCACCGCTTCGGCTTGGTTGATCAATTGGTTTTTCTGGGCTGGGTATTATGGTGGGTATGAAAAAGCCTCAGAAATTTGGTTTTGGGAGGTAAAGTGATGAAAGTTTTGCTAAAACTCATAGGAGCGCTTGCCGGTGCTTTGGTGGCGGTGTTTTATTTGGGATCGCTTGTTGGCAATAGTTTGCTTGAGACCCGCAGTTTTGAAAGCTCTCAAGATGTGATGTTCCAGCATAGCATGGTTTATTTGGGCACCATTGTGGTGTGCGTGATTATTGGCTGGATTGTTGGGGCCATCATTGGTGCTATCTTTGGCGCTGGGGATTAGGGTCTAAACCCGAGATTTAAAGGTTTAATTGAATGAAGTTATTAGCTCTGGCAGCTGTCGGCGGGGCCTTTGGTGCCAGTGGGCGGTATCTTGTTGGTTTGTTTGCTTTGCGCACATTTGGGCTTGGGTTTCCGTATGGGACATTTATTGTCAATGTTCTGGGCGCGGTTCTGATGGGGGTGTTTATTCATATGTTGGCGACCAAGTTTAATGGGTCAGCTGAGTTGCGCACCTTTTTTGCCACCGGTGTTTTGGGTGGCTTTACCACATTTTCTGCCTTTTCACTTGAACTTGCCAATATGATTGAGCGGGGCAATTGGTCAACAGCGTTGTTTTATTCTTGTGCTAGCGTGCTTCTTTGTGTGGTCGGGGTGTTTGCCGGGCTGTTCGTTGCGCGCCTTATGACAGGGGGTAGCGTGTGAGCAAGGTTGCCCATATTAAGGTGCAAGAAAAGGATGAGGGCTTGCGGCTTGACCGTTGGTTTCAACAGGCCTACCCGCAGCTGACCTTTGGCAAGTTACAAAAGCTTTTGCGCACCGGCCAGATCCGTCTTGATGGCAAACGGGTGAAAACCAGTGCCCGCTTGGAAACGGGCCAGACCATTCGCATTCCGCCCTTGAAAGATGAGGGGGGGCAAAAGCGGCCGGAAAAATTTGTCAATAATGCCCATGTGGAAGAGATCCAAAGTCTGATTTTGCATGAAGATGATGAGCTGATGGTGTTGAACAAACCTTCTGGCTTGGCGGTGCAGGGGGGCTCTAAAACCAGCCGTCATATTGATGGCATGTTGGAGAGCTTTGCGTTTAAAGGTGAGCGGCCCAAATTGGTTCACAGGTTAGACCGGGACACATCTGGCTTGTTGTTGATTGCCAAGTCGCGCCGGGCGGCATCAAAATTGGGAGCGGTTTTTCGCACCCGGTCAGCGCGTAAAATTTATTGGGCCTTAACTCATGGTGTGCCGCGCCCCCATCAAGGAGAAATTTCTACCTTTTTAAAAAAACAGCCTAGCCCAATGGGAGAGATTGTTAAAGTTGTGGGGCAAGGCGAGCCAGGGGCGCAGCATTCTCATTCTTATTATTCCGTTGTTGAGCAGGCGGGACAAAAGTTGGCTTGGGTTTCACTTAAACCTGTGACGGGGCGGACCCATCAGTTGCGGGTGCATATGGCTGAACTTGGCACGCCGATTATTGGGGACCCGAAATATTTAAACTTAGAGCCGGACCAAAAAATTGAAGGGCTGGCGAATAAGCTGCACCTTCATGCGCGCCGTTTGGTCATTCCCCACCCTAAGGGAGGAACGCTCGATTTAACCGCACCTTTGCCGGATCATATGCAAGAAAGCTGGGTCCATTTAGGGTTTGATCCTTTGCGCTATGACAGCCAAGCAAACGACCCTGAATAAAATTGAGAGGACTTTGTCTTTGTCGGATACACCTTTATCAGAACCAACTGTGTTAGACCCATCTTTATCAGAACCATGGCTGATATTATTTGATTGTGATGGCACGCTGGTTGATAGCGAGGCGCTGATTGTCAAGGCGATGCAAATCGCCTTTGAAAATGTGGGATTTGAACCGCCCACAAGCCAAGCTATCCGTTCAGTCATTGGGCTTTCGTTGCCGCTTGCCATTGAAGCTTTGGGGATTAAGGCTGGTAAGGGGGATATCAAAGAAATTGGCGAAAATTACAAAACCGGCTATTCTTTTTTGCGTGACACCCAAGGTTTGTCTGAGCCCTTATTTGAAGGGGTTGAGCCATTGCTTGCAGACCTTAATCGTGTTGATCATTATGTACTTGGGATTGCAACGGGGAAATCTTTGAAAGGTGTTGGTTCTCTTTTAGATCAATATCAGTTGCACTCTTTGTTTCAAACCATACAAACGAGTGATAATGCCCCTTCAAAACCGCACCCAGCAATGATTACCCAAGCTTTGCAAGAAACTGGCATTTCCAAGTCGAATGCGATTATGATAGGGGACACCAGCTATGATATGGAAATGGCTTTAAGCGCTGATGTGCCAGCGATTGGTGTCACCTGGGGCCATCATTCTGAAGAAGAACTGAGCCTTTATAATCCCCATTCGATTGTGCAGGATATGGCTGGGTTAAGAGCCGCGATTGGCTCTATCGTTGAGCCAGGTGTTTAATGAATAAGTCGACTTTATATGACCAATGATACTAAAAATGAACCGGGGGGGCCTAAATTCATGTCTAACCCGGATGATGTGCGCCCAAAGCCAAAACGGTTTTATAAGCAGGTGAGCGTTGAAACGAGTGATGAGGGCCATGCCATTCACCTTGACGGGCGTCCTATCAAAACACCGATGAAGCAAAGCTTGCAGGTGCGCTCTGAACCGCTGGCCCGTGCGATTGCTGATGAGTGGGACGCCCAAGAAGATGTGATTGATCATGAAGCGATGTTGTTTACCAAATTGGCCAATACCGCGATTGACCGTGTTGGCCCGCGCCGGCAAGACATTATTGATGAGATCATCTCTTATGCCGGGTCTGACCTGTTGTGCTATCGGGCCAGTGAACCGGCCAGTTTGCAAGTACATGAGGCTGAAAACTGGGACCCGTTTCTTCAGTGGCTGGAGGGAACTTATAACGTTCAGTTGCAGACCACCAGTGGGATCATTCATGTTAGCCAAGAGGAAAGCCAGTTGCAAAAGTTAGGGCAGGTGTTGAGCTCTTATGATGATTTGTCATTAACTGTGCTTCACAATCTCACCACCTTGATTGGTTCTGCGATTTTACCTTTGGCGTTGATTGAGACGGATTGGCAGGCAGATCATATCTGGCAAGTTGCTCATATTGATGAAGATTTTCAAATTGAGCGCTGGGGGCAAGATGAAGAAGCACAGGCCCGGCGGCAAAAAAGGCGCCTTGAATTTGATAGAACCTATGAGTTTTATCAATTAGCTGTGAAAGACCTTTAAGCCCAGCAATTCTCGATTGGGTTGGTTAATTTTATTTGCACATTATGGCAGATTGACGCAGCAGAAATGTGTGTTAAAAGAAAGACCGAAATTTAAGCCTTTTGAGGGATGTATGAACGATATCATTGCCGAGTTAGAGAAACGCCGTGAGAATGCCCGTTTAGGCGGCGGTCAGAAACGAATTGAAGCGCAGCATAAGCGCGGGAAACTCACAGCACGCGAACGTATCGACTTGTTGCTGGATGAAGATTCCTTTGAAGAGTTTGACATGTATGTGGAGCATCGCTGCACAGATTTTGGCATGGAAAAAAACAAAATTCCGGGTGACGGTGTGGTCACAGGGTGGGGCACCATCAATGGGCGTGTTGTTTATATCTTTGCCAAAGACTTTACCGTGTTTGGTGGCTCGCTTTCCAAAACGCATGCAGAAAAAATAACCAAAATTCAAGATATGGCCTTGCGCAATCGCGCGCCGATTATTGGCTTGTTTGATGCGGGCGGTGCGCGCATTCAAGAAGGCGTTGATGCGCTGGGTGGTTATGGTGAAGTGTTCCAACGCAATGTGCTCTCCTCTGGTGTGATCCCGCAGATCTCTGTGATTATGGGGCCATGCGCTGGCGGTGATGTTTATTCACCTGCCATGACAGACTTTATCTTTATGGTGGAAGATACCTCATATATGTTTGTGACCGGCCCTGATGTGGTGAAGACGGTGACCAATGAGGAGGTGAGCGCGGAAGAACTTGGTGGGGCAAGCGTTCACACGACTAAATCTTCCATTGCTGATAAGGGCTATTCCAATGATGTGGAAGCCATGTTGCAAATGCGCCGGTTGATGGACTTTTTGCCCTCAAGCAATTTGTCAGGCGTTCCCACCTTGCCAACCAAAGATAAGGCTGAGCGGATTGAAGAGAGCCTTGATAGTCTTATTCCTGAAAACCCGAACCAGCCTTATGATATGCGTGAGCTGATCACAAAAGTGGTTGATGAGGGTGACTTCTTTGAAATTCAAGAAAAGTTTGCCGGTAACATCGTTGTAGGCTTTGCCCGCATTGAAGGACAAACCGTTGGTGTGATTGCAAACCAACCGATGGTCTTGGCCGGTGTGCTTGATAGTGATGCTTCGCGAAAAGCAGGGCGCTTTGTGCGGTTTTGTGATTGTTTCAATATCCCGCTTGTTACCTTTGTTGACGTGCCCGGCTTTTTGCCAGGTACCGCGCAAGAATATGGTGGCTTGATCAAGCATGGTGCTAAATTGCTGTTCGCTTATTCTGAAGCCACGGTTCCGAAAGTGACTGTGATTACCCGTAAAGCTTATGGCGGTGCTTATGATGTGATGAGCTCAAAGCATATTCGCGGTGATGTGAACTATGCTTGGCCAACGGCTGAGATTGCTGTGATGGGTGCGAAGGGCGCGGTAGAGATTATTCATCGTTCTGATTTGGATGATGAAGAAAAGATTGCCGAACACACCAAAAACTATGAAGACCGGTTTTGCTCGCCATTTGTGGCAGCAGAGCGTGGTTATATCGATGAGGTGATATTACCGCGCAATACACGCCGTCGGATCTCAAGGGCGCTTAATATGCTGAAGAACAAAAAAACTGAAAACCCTTGGAAAAAGCATGACAATATTCCTTTATAGCTCTTCATTTCAGGGCTCGTTTAAAGGCTAAGCAAACGTTTTAAAGGACATGGGCAGGTGTTTTGATTGCTGCCTTTGACTTCCTAATTGTTAAACCATCTTTTTTGGGTGCTGTTAGATACAGTTTTAAATGAAAGCCCCCAAGAAGGACAAAAACAGTAAATAAAAGCTAATGTTCAAAAAAATTCTAATTGCTAATCGTGGTGAAATTGCCTGCCGGGTTATGAAAACCGCAAAGAAAATGGGACTCTCAACCGTTGCGGTTTATTCCGATGCTGATAAGCGGGCTTTGCATGTGAAGATGGCTGATGAGGCCGTTTATATTGGGGCGGCCGCTGCGTCCGAGAGTTATTTGGTTGCTGATAAAATTATTGCAGCTGCTAAAGAAACCGGGGCTGAGGCCATTCACCCTGGATATGGCTTTTTGTCTGAGAATGCAGATTTTGCCAAAGCGCTGGAGAAAGCTGGTATCGCCTTTATTGGCCCGAATGTTAGAGCCATTGAGGTGATGGGCGATAAGATTGAATCGAAAAAATTTGCCAATGATGCCAAGGTTAGCACTGTGCCTGGTTATATGGGTATTATTGAAACCAGCAAAGAAGCGGTTAAAATTGCTGACGATATTGGTTATCCGGTGATGATTAAAGCGTCTGCTGGTGGCGGTGGTAAGGGCATGCGGATTGCTCATTCGTCTGATGAAGTGGAAGAGGGTTTTAACGCTTCCAAATCTGAGGCCAAATCCAGCTTTGGTGATGACCGGATCTTTATTGAAAAGTTTATTGTTGACCCGCGCCATATTGAAATTCAAGTGTTGGCCGACAAGCATGGCAATGTGATTTACCTTGGTGAGCGTGAATGTTCTATTCAGCGGCGCAACCAAAAAGTGCTTGAAGAAGCGCCAAGCTCATTTCTTGATGAGGCCACCCGCAAGGCTATGGGTGAGCAGTCTGTGGCATTAGCCAAAGCTGTTGATTATGAGAGTGCGGGCACGGTTGAGTTTATTGTTGATAAGGATCGCAATTTTTACTTCCTTGAAATGAACACTCGTTTGCAAGTTGAGCACCCGGTAACCGAATTGATCACGGATGTTGATTTGGTTGAGCAAATGATCAAGGTGGCCGCAGGGGAGAAACTGCAGATTGGCCAGGGTGATGTGAAGCTAAACGGCTGGGCGATTGAAAGCCGGATTTATGCTGAGGACCCGTATCGTAATTTCTTACCGTCTACTGGGCGCCTTTCAAGTTATCGCCCGCCTGTTGAGGCAAGTGCGAATGGTTTAACGGTGCGCAATGACACCGGTGTATATGAAGGGGGAGAAATTTCCATTTATTATGACCCGATGATTGCCAAATTGGTGACCTATGGGCCAACACGTGAAGCAGCCATTGAGCATATGTCAACCGCGCTGGATAGTTTTTATATTGATGGCATTCAGCATAATATTCCCTTCTTGAGTGCGATTATGCAGCATGAGCGTTGGATCAAAGGGGATTTGACCACCAATTTCATTGCTGAAGAATATCCTGATGGGTTTGAGCCGCGCACACCGACTGGGCCCCAAGTTAAAACCTTATCTTCAGTTGCTGCCGCCATTGACTTTTTGGGCAACACGCGCCGGCGTGATATTTCCGATCAGATGCATGGGCAAGATGTTAGTTTTGCAGAAACGCGTTTGGTGAAAGTGGGTGACAGTGTGCACCGTTTGCGTGTTGAGCCTTCCAGCAATGATGATGGTTCTCTGACGACTGCATTTTTGTCAGATGATGATGAGCCGCAAGAGAGCAAAACGGTTTCTTCTAAATGGTGGTTTGGCAATCCTTTATGGCAAGGGACGATTGATGGCAAAGAAATAGCTGTTCAGGTGAAGCCTATTTTAAATGGTTTCCAGTTGTCTTATGCCGGTGTTGCGGTTGAAACGCATGTTTATACACAGCGCGAGGCTGAGTTGGTGGCTTTGATGCCTTATAAAGAGCCGCCTGACACTTCCAAACTGCTTTTATGTCCTATGCCAGGTTTGGTGGTTGATATTCATGTGGAAGAAGGTGAGCAGGTGAAAGCCGGTCAGTCTTTGTGCATTGTGGAAGCCATGAAGATGGAAAACATCTTAAAAGCAGAGCGCGATGGCACTGTTGCCTCCATTAAAGCGGCCCCCGGTGATAGCTTGGCTGTTGATGAAATTATCATGGAATTTGAATAAGTTTTTTCAACTCTTTTGCGCTAATCAAGTTTTAACAATCAATTGAATTGACCTTTTTGATCGGGTTGGGCCATTATTGAGGCTTTACGACTCATTGGAAAGGTTTTTTCATATGCGCTTGTTTTTGATTACCTTCTTTTGTGTGGGGTTTAGCCTTGTGAGCTATGGGTTGGCCAATACCAAGCCTGAATCTGGCCCAGAGATTGAGAAATTTCAATATGAGTGTGTTGATTTTCATCGGCGTCCGGTTTTGAATGTTCGCAATGACAGTTTAAACGATGTGGCTTTTTCTGATATGATGCGTATGCGCGGTATCGTAATGGGGCCGATGATTATTTTAAACATCAAGCGGCTCAAGCAACTTTCCAAAGCGTCGCAAATCTTTTTTGTTATGCATGAATGTGGGCATCATGTTTTGGGACACCTTTATGTTCGCAAGCCAGGTTTAGAGACTGAGCAAGAAGCCGATTGTTATGCTGTGCGCAAACTTATTCGCAGCGGTCGGTTTACCTTGAAAGATATTCAAGATGTTCAAACCGATATGCGCAAGTTTGCAAAAGCCTCCTTTTATCACAAAGGTGGGGCTGCCCGGGCTGATGCATTAATGCAGTGTATTGAGTCATGAGGTAGGTTCGGTAGCTGGTAAAAAGCGGTTGGCAAATTCAGCTTGCAGCGTTTGGTCCAGCTCTTGATAGGTGATGGGTTTGCCCAGTTTTTGGAAACTTGTTACCCCATGTTGGGAAATGCCGCATGGTACAATGCCAGAAAAATGTTCCAAGTCGGGTGCAACATTTATGCTGATGCCATGAAAGCTCACCCATTTGCGCATGCGGATGCCAATGGCGGCGATTTTGTCTTCCTTTGAGACCCCTTGGTTATTTTGTTGGACCCATAAGCCAACACGTCCCTCGCGCCGTTCTGCTGTAACGCCAAGGTGGGCACACACATCAATCACCCAGCTTTCTAGCTCTTCAACGAACCAGCGTACATCTTTGCGTCTCTTGTTGAGGTCAAGCATGACATAGGCAATGCGTTGGCCAGGGCCGTGATAGGTGTATTCACCGCCGCGTCCGGTTTTGTAAACGGGGAAGCGCTCAGGGGTTAGCAAGTCTTGTGCCCGCGCGCTTGTTCCAGCTGTGTAAAGACTGGGGTGTTCTAAAAACCAGATGCACTCTTTTGCGTTCCCTTGAGAAATTTGGGCAACCCTTTGTTCCATAAAGGCAAGGGCTTGCTCGTAATCAACAGGGCTGGAACTGACTTTCCATTCAATTTCGGGGGAATTTTGTGTTTTGTTTACCATCTGGTAATAAAGCTCCAACAGACTTAAAGATATTGAGTCGAATTATAGCGTGTTCATATCTGTTTGGGCCAGATTAAATCGCCCTAAAAATATATAGCCACTAGGATATTAGGGCTATGCATTCAAGAGGAAATTGCAATGACCACCATTAATGGCGTGGAAATTGAACTGAGTGTTGTTATTGGCAATCGAACCATGCCGATTAACCACCTTTTGCGCATGGGGCGCGGGGCGGTGATTGAATTGGAATCCAGCATTACTGATGAAGTTGAAATTTTGGCTAATATGGTGCCGATTGGCCGCGGCGAGGTTGTTGTTGAGGGTGATCGCATCACCGTTGAGATTACGCAAAAATATAATATGAGTGATCTGGCTGCTTAAGGCTGTGGTTTTTTTAAGCGACTTTCTAACTTAGATTTATCTTTAAAATTTGTGCCTTGCATGGCTGGGTTAGGTTTGATAGAAATCACCCTCTTACCAAAGGTTGTTTTTTAAACCTATTCGTGACAGCGTGCGGCCGTGGCGGAACTGGTAGACGCGCAGCGTTGAGGTCGCTGTGGGGTAAAACCCGTGGAAGTTCGAGTCTTCTCGGCCGCACCAAATCATACCTGTTATCATTTATAGCCTCTAAGATCTTGAACGGTAAAGATATTTTCGGTGTTCGATAACCGCCATTTCGGCAATATGCGAGTTTTTCCTCAAAGACCAATTTTAATATTAACTTCTGCGTAGCCAGGTCGCCAGAAGCCCATAATTTCCAAGGGTTTGAGAGAAATTGCAGGGCGGTTTCGCAAGTGTCTTCAAAGCTAATGATTGGCTCTTCTAAATTGGCGATTTTTTCATCAATAACAAGCTGTTTGTTGTTTAGTTTTTCAATCTGGGCTTCATAGGCTGGAATGAGAGAAAGCTTATCTGTCTCGACAATGCGATCCATTAGTTGTTCTGCTTTTCGCTCTGTCGCGATCAGTTGGGTTTGAAGGTCGTGTCTCAGCTTGGCAATTTGCCCATGCCGTTCATCCCAGGCATCTTTAAGGATATCTTTGATTAGTGTGTGAGTTTGAACATCTGGCTGTAGACGACGAAGAAGATAAATAAAATCGGTTTCTATTTTTTCTTTGCGAATGGATTTGCGATATTCCGAGCATGATTTTTTCTGACAAAAATAATAGGCATAGCGTTTGGTTTTGCCTTTCGCCCAAGCTCCAGTCATGGGGTGATTGCATTTGCCGCAGGTGACAAAGCCTCTTAAAGCAAAATCAGCATGATCTGATTTGCGGACAGGCGCTTTGGATCGTGCGTTTAAACGCTCTTGAATGCGTTGGTATGTTTCAAAACTTATGAGGGGCTCATGATGTCCTTTCAATAAATGGATATCCCATTTTTTAACGGTGATATAACCAGCATAAATAGAGCGTTCCAATAATTGGCGTACACGTTGAAAATGTATCTCACCATTTTTATGGCGAGGAAATTCAGCGCATTTCTCAAGAAAGTGTTTCACTTCAACAGGTGTTTCTAAGCGACCATCGGCAAACCTCTCAAGGGCTTGTTTTAACAGGCTGGCAAAGGGCTCTTGTGGAACGAGAAGTTTGCCATGTCCTTTGACAAGTTTGTATTTGTAGCCAATTGGCGGAGAAAACGACCAATAGCCGTTCATGACGCGGGCACGCATCCGGTTCTTTGTTTGCTCCGCGTTTTTTTGTCGTTGGTGTTGGGACACACTCGCAAGCAAGTTTTCCACCAGAATGCTATCAGAATCTTCTCCAAATTCGATGGAGGGGGATTCGAGGGTTCCCCCCGCATAATTAATAGAGCTTCTTAAGGCAAGATGAGCTTCAAGCCCGCGGGCCAGGCGGCTGATATCATCGATTATAACAATCAATTCATCATTGCGATATTTCCGGAGATAAGAAAGCATGGCTTTCATACCCGGGCGTTTGGCGAATTTACCGCTTAAATCATCGGTAAAGACCTCCACCAGTTGATAGCTCTTATATTTAGCATATTCCCTACATCGTGTTTCTTGCGAGTCTAATCCATGCCCGACTTTGACTTGTTTCTGCCCTGATACACGGCAATAGATCACGGCTTTCTTGTGAGGGTCTGATTTTGATTGTAAGGCTTGTTTCATGGCTTATTCATCTTGATGTTGGTGCATTATAGCAAGCATATTTTCCATAAAGTTACTGTCTGGATCGTCACTAAATGTGAAAGAGGGAGATTCTAAGGTGCCTCCTCCATCATTGATTGCTTTATTCAGTTGTGTATGTGTTTCAAGACGACGGGCCAGACGGCTCATATCATCAATGATGACGATATGAGGAGAATGGTTTTTATGCGTTTTCAAAAATGAGAGCAATTCTGTAACGCCTGGTCGATCAACAAGATCGCCGGAGAATCCCTTTTCATGAAAAATTTTGATGATGTCGTAGTTCTGCTGTTTTGCAAATTCACGGCAACGTTTTTCTTGAGCGTTTATACAGTCATCACCTCTTAATTGATTGGCACTTGCACTACGGCAATAAATGACGGCTTTGTTGTGAGGATTGTTATTGGATTGTATGTCAGGTTTCATGGGTCTCCTATATTGCTTGTTTTTTTATTGTGTTTGATTTGTTGTTATCATTGGCGCAGTTTTTTAAAAGCGCATGACCATCAATTGATTTTACCATTTGAACCGTTGCCGTACAATTTTGCGGCTGTTTTTGCGTATAAATCCGGTGGATAGAATGGAGCCCAAAGGCGCGGTCTGCCAGGCTTTCAGCAATGATGGCAACAGCTTTTATTAATTCCGTTTTTCTGGTTTCACTCATGTCAAAATCGTCAAGATGATGACGGTATTTTTCGAGGTTTAAGGGCATCGTAAATTTCCATTGGGGGTTTGTCTTCTATGTCAAAATATCGCGCTGCCTTTGCCTCATTGGGGGAATTTCGGTTTGTTTCGTATCAAGAAAAGCCGATTGTCCTTGGAGCAAGGGCAATCGGTCCGGGGCTTTGTGAATATTTGCTTGCCCTTTTTTATGCACAAACGCGCCCCTCAAAAACATTCACATGAGCAAGACGATTGAGCGCGACATCACAATATTTCTCTTCCAACTCTATGCCTATATAATCCCGGGCATTCAGAGCGGCGGCAACGGTGGTTGTGCCTGATCCGGAAAAAGGATCAAGGATGAGATCACCCGGCTTTGAAAAGCTTCTTACAAGCGGTTCAATGACGCTAACCGCCTTTTGCGTGGGGTGTGATCTGTTGCCTGTGTAATGCCAGTTTTGAACGTCACTGATTAAGTGTTGGGGTTTATCTGGATAGCCTTTTGCCAGGACAAACGCTGATTCATGGCGGTATTCCACAACCCCTTTTTTCGACGCATAGCGTTTGGGCCAGACAATATGTCCAACGGTGCGAAAACCTGCATTTGTCCAAGCAGCGTAAAATTCGGCAATCGCATTCCAGCCATAAAATGAAATACAATAGTTGTTTGGTTTAAGGGTGCGAAAGAGCTCGTTGTAAACAGGCAATACCCCGTCCGCATTATCATCATTTGCCAAAGTCCGCCCTTGGCGGTCTTTATATTTGCCAAGATAAGGCGGGTCAGTGATGACCAGATCAATGCTGTTATTTGGGAAATGTGAGAGAACCTGTTTTGAGTCCCCGCATATGATTTGATTGCGTTTCATTACTTTCTTCCTTTCATTTTTAAGCCCTTAAAAAAGGGGGTTCGCATGAACCCCGTGGAAGCCAATTTGAAAAGGAAGGGTGCAAGGGCCACAAAAAAACGAGAAAGATCATCTGTCTTTTTGGGGAGGGACCCGAAAAGCAATGATCTGTGCGACCTTTTTTTGTTGCCCGCGCGGGAAACCTTGGTTTCTTAGCAAGGCGCGGTTTGTTGAAGGGATCGTTTGGTTTGTCTGCTTCTCTTTTGATCGCACCAGGGATGGAAGCCGCATGGCTGAGACAGTATGCTAGCTCAGTTTACAACAGCCCGGCCTGAGTGAAGGGAGGGAGGTGTACAGAAAAGCCAAACATAGCTGTTATTATTGAACTATTAGAAAAAATAACAATAATTAGACATCTTATTATTTGATAAATTAGTTACATCTTGTGTCAAAACACCATTCTATTTTTCCACTTTTTATCCAAAAATGAGCTTTGCACGCATTTTTCTGATGAATTGAAGGAAATAATGTAGGGCGTCCGAACCAATCATATTTTACGGACCATCTCGGGTTTTGTGATTTCTCTAATGATAGCCTATAAAAAGTATTACACTCTCCTGGACAGTGAAAACAGGCCCATTTTAGCCTTTGACGGTCGCAAATTATTATGAGTTCATTCTTGCTTATATTTAATGGATTTTGTTGAGTATCTACCTGCCGAATTATGAAATCTGGGTGGTCTATAACCCGTAACGCAGTAGCCAAACGAAATAAAAATTTTTCTATTATCATATTATGCAACCCTATCTAGGAATGGTTGCACATCACCTCTGCCCCAGTTTTTACTATTTCCACATATAGGACAGCTTCCATCTCGTTTTCCACCGACACTACGGTCTTCAGCTAAATGAAATCGCCGAAAACGTTGGGTTACAGGATATTCAGTTTGTCTAAAATTGCTATATGCTTGTACAAATTCTTCTATCGCCATGCATGCAACCGATGTGGTTGTTGCTATAAAAGCAGGCTCTGGCTCACCTCTTCCTATTACATACCCATCGTGTTTTAACTTAGAATATTGTTCAGGATCATTTTTTTGTAAAATTTCTTCTCGAGCTTTAACAGGGTCTACTATATGTCGGCATAGCAAACATGGTGCTCCTGGGTAAAGCAGGGTGGTTCTGCCAGTCATATCTCTACCATTATGATCTTCTGGTAGTGCTACTGCCAAACCCATGTCAACAACTAGGGTTTCATAGAAATAGGCAAACCTATTGAGATAAATTCGACCGTTATGGTCATCTGTTGCACAGAAAATCACATCTGATGATTTTAGTACATCTCGATAATTCTCATCATCTACACTGGCAGTAATTGGAATTGCAGAAATACCAAGGCCTAAACGGTCTATTTCACGAACTATTACATCAGCTTTTTGAAGCCCAATGTCATCCATTGTTGCTCCATGCAAACGGTGAATGTTAGTTTTTTCGACAATATCGGGGTCGATGATTGCTATTTTCTTAATTCCTGCTCTGGCTAGCATGATAGCTACGGGTGAACCAGTACCACCTGCTCCCACAATGGTAACATTCAAACTGCCGAGTATATTATTGAAATGTTCGCCGAAAACCCGAGTTTGACGATCAAGTGCAAGAGCGGCCAACTTTCCTAATTTAGGGTGACCATATAGTCTGCAATTTGCTCCGTTTACTCGAACAATAGCTTTTTCATAACTGTTACAAGAATTCCAAATGCGCCCCCTAAAACCTCCATCAGGCAGAGTAAGAATGCTAGTTAATAGTGAATTTTCACCGTTTCTGTTTTTTGCTGCAGTCCATAGGGCGCTTTCATTTATATCATCTTGGGAAGAAAAGGAAGCCTGGCCACTAGGATGACCATGAGAAAATCCCACTTCTAAACCTTCTTTAGAAGCTCGACTTAGCAAGCTTACAAAACTATCTGTACGAATAGTTAGGTGAGTTGGGCTAGCCGTTTGAATATCATTTTCAGTAAGTGGTATTACTTCTCTTACAATGGAGTGAGTAATTGGCAAATTCGACCAAGGATTGTTTTTGACAGTTGAGCGACTGCAAAGAAGTAAAGCACCAGATTCAAACTGAGAAGCAAAGCTTGCTTTCTTAATTTTGTCTGCAAGACGGTCTGGGATGATTATCCTTGCTGAATTCATGCTGCCTCCATTATTGCGCGGTCAACACGCTTCAACATTGTCCATATGCCATCAATTCCAGGACGCCAGGACTTATTGTGACGAGACCAACGTTGCCAGTTACGTCCAGCAAATTGCAGTGGTTGATCTGCGCAATGAGGATAAGTATTTCGTTTGGTGTCACGTAACCATGGAAACAGGTAAAACATATCCGGTGGTATATCCGGATATCCGGGGGGTAAAATAATAAGGGCATCCACATTGTTCTCATTATAATTATCTAGCGGCGCATTATATGTTTTTAGAACCACTCCTCTTTTTGGCCCATCAACCACTTCTTCAAATGGTATATTGTGCTCATTGAGATAGATTTTATCGCGTGAGGGCAAAAATGAATTGTCATCCCCTGCCGTTGTCTGCTCGATGACTGTAAAAAAACGTTCGACACCTTTCTCGCTCAGATCAATAATATCCTCGTTATTAAGTGGTAGGTCTTCTCCACCCCGAATTTCCTGCCAAATTGCGTAAGTCTTTGGATCAACCTTAGCAATTTGCTTCAATTTCAGACCACTAATTAAATTTGTCCCCCATTCGATTCTCTCGCCATCAATGACAAAACGATATGATGACGAACTCTCAAAATAGATAAATTTTTCAATACCTTTCCGGCGTAGGTCGACAGTTTCATTAAGGCGTATTTCCTCAAACTCACCTCCCTTGAGTAACATGAAAATTAGGTACTCATCGACTGGCTTTAATTCCGCAAAGTTCAGTAATTGGTGACCAGTTACAATAGGGTCTTCAGAGTGGTATTTTTTAAAATTACGGTTCTGATCCCCAATTTTTATGGTGTAAACGCCATGTTTGCATTGTTTGGATGCATCATCATCGGATTTTTCATCAGTCATTTCACGCTCCTTTTTGTTAACGCTATGGGTTATGTAAAATATTTATCCCCGTTTTCAACGAATGTCAATAAAAATAGTAACGAGATGGGTTAAGAAAAATAATTTGACATTAAATAGAGATTCACTTAACGTCTGGTGTTACGCAAAATGTGAGTGGTTCAATATCACTTTAGGGGGGGGCATAGCGTTGAATGGAATTGTGGTTCGAAAGCGAAAAGCTTTGTTTGCTTTGTAATGACCGAGAAAAACTGCATAAAAAATTTGGCAGTAAAATTGCGAATAATATTGATAATCTACTCGCTTTCTTGGATAGTTTTTCGAACCTTCACAATGTTCCAAAAACAATACCATTTTTAAGAAAACAACTTACGGATGTGGCACCTCTGAGTTTTTCAGTAGGTGATGAGGCTTCTGGTCAAGTCGTATTTTGTACAACAAAACAAGAAGATACGGATGACCTCACTAAAATAGATCAAATTTTAATAACGGAAATTAAAGGAGCGGATTGATGGAGACACGATATACACAGTACCGCCCAGAGGAGATTAGGCATCCGGGATATCGCTTAGAATATTTGCTCAATCAAGCAGATATCAAGAAAGTAGATTTTGCCAAAAGGTGTGGTCGTCCAACTAAGACGATCAGTGAAATTATTGCTGGAAAAACAATAATCACCCCAGAAACGGCTCTACAATTTGAACGCGTGCTTGGGGTTGAGGCTGATGCTTGGCTTGTACTTGAAATGAAGTATCAACTTGAAATTGCTAAAAGGAAAGAACGGGAAGAAGTTCTTACTAAGGATGCAAAGAAATGGGCTCAAGAATTTCCAGTAAAAGAAATGTACAAGAAGGGTTTTTTAGAGACCAAACCTGATAAAGATAATCGAGTAGAAATTTTATTAAGATTTTTTGGAGTGAGCAATAAAGATGCGTGGGAGAGTTATTGGGATGAACGTATTAATTTAGCTCATTTTAAACAACAACAAAATCATAAAATAAATATCTTTTCTGTTGCGGCTTGGTTGAGGCAAGGAGAAAAATTAGCTAATGAGATTGAAACCGAACAGTACGATGCTATTAAATTTAAAGAAACACTAGTTTATATACGGTCGCTTACAATGCATCCTTGGAAGGAAATAGAAGAGGATTTAAAACAGACCTGTAAAAATGTTGGTGTGGCTGTTGTTTTTGTTCCGAGTTTACCTAACTCAGGATTACGAGGAGCAGCATATAAAGAAAAAGATGAAGGTAGCTATGGATCAGCTTTCTGGGGAAATAAAGATAAAGCTGTAATATTATTAAGCGATTACTCTAAATCGGAAGAAAGGGTTTGGTTTACCTTTTTTCATGAAGCGGCCCATATTTTATACCACAGTAAAAAAACTATGTTTATAGATGAAAATAAAGTTGGTAATGCTGATGATAAAATTGAAAGTGAGGCCAATGAGTTTTCTGCGGAATTTATTATTTCTGATAAAGACTTTTCAGAATTTAAAAATAAATATCATAATAATATTTCGGGAATTAAAATTGCCGATATCAAAAGTTTTGCTGAGAAAATTGGTATATCTGGTGGTTTACTTCTTGAAAAACTTCAACATGAAAAGTTGCTACCCTATTCATTTCCGTCAGGCAATATCAAGCGACGATTAGAGTTTAATCTCGAAGATTAAAAGGCTGTTATTTAGCTTGCTATCATTGGGCCAGAGGGTGCACGGGAGAGCGCAGCGATCTCCCTGCCGAGCAAGCGTAGCGCCGTGAGACAAGAGGTGCTGTCATACACAGCACACATCTTGCGTTCATTCTAGAATGTTTATCACAAGCTATTGATTTGATTATGTGCGTCTAAAATGACCCTGCTTACAGACCTTGGAACGGCTTCACGCGGTTCAATGCTTCTTAGGAATTGTAATCCACTCGTTAAAGATATCATCAGCCATTGCCTGAATGGTGTTGTACTCATCGGTTCCTTCATACCCTGCTTTTTGGAACACTTCCAGCGTGTGCATGAGTGCGTCAATGATGAGTTCTTCTTTGTCGGTTTTTGTCATCACACACCTCGTACTTTCCATATCCGCTGTGCGAATTAGCGATCTTCAGGGCCGCTGGCGGCGATGTAGATGGAGGTTGTTTCCAATGAGGCATGGCCGAGCCAGGATTGCAGGCGGGTTTCAGGCACATGCATCAAGGCCGCATGAACACCGAGCGCATGACGCAATCCACGGGCGCAGCTTTTACGGCCTGTCAGTCCGGCTTCCAGCATCACTTTTCGCACAAGTCGCCAGCCTTTGGTTCGTCCAAAACACCATAACCGCCCCGAACTGCTATGATCGTCCAACGCTTGTGTAGCCGTCAATCCATGCACCCGATCAAGCGTTGCAATAAATTCAGATGGCAGGGGAACAGCGCGAAAATGCCGCCCCTTTAGCTCGCCGCGCTTTTTGAGGCTGCGCAGGATCACCACCCCCTCGGCAAGATCAATATTCACAGCATTGAGCGCCAGAGCTTCACTCGGCCTGCATCCAGTCCAGTAGATCATCTCACAAAATGAGCGCTCAACCGGACAGGCAATCACAGGCAAGGCGGCGAGGAATTTTTGGCGCTCCGCATGGTTGAGATATTTGCGTTCGCCAATGGAACTGTAAAGGGACATGCCCTGAAACGGGGAGGGAGTTTTGATCATCGGTGTTTCCTTCAAAAACGTTGCTGACAGCCGCGAACAGAATAGGTAATTCTGTTTCACGACACCTTTAACCCTTTGAATTATCACCATTTTTAAGTAAGACGCGTTGTTCGTCACGCTTGTCTTTACAGGTCATAATGATAACGAAAAATTCAGTGTTTTCAACTAAAAACAACTGCACCGGAACAGTATTACCTATATTGTTCCAAAAATTTTGCATGTAAAAATAAGAAAAAATCTTATAAAAACGCCTTGAAAACTGTTGTTTTGACTGCATTTTTGATAGGAAGCAGCATGCCTGTTCAGGCCGCAGAAACAGTCAAACCGTCAAAACAGATGGAACAGTTTTTCAGTTTTGATCGTGCGTCTCAAGAGGCATTTATTGGTAACGGAATTATAATGATTGCCGTTATTGCATCGCAAATAGATACCAAAATCGCTAGGTGTATTGATACCTGGTACACTGGCAAATCCCCCATCCAGAATTTGAGACAATCTGAAATTATTCAGACAATGAAAAAGCTGCCCCAATACAAACCGGAGGCTATTGTACTTGCAGTCATTGAAAAGCAGTGCGGGAAATTTAAACGTGAGAAATCACACTAATTATAGAGATGGAATGTCGTAATTCGCAGATTCATATGATTGCCCTTCTGATGAAGGGACGAGTGTTTTTGTTAGTCGGTTTTGTTCGAGCACTTGCTCGCTTCGTTCCAAGATCGCCCCGGCCTCTTCACTCTACTCACGAACACGGTCGGCATCCGGTTTGTCAGCAAGCTGTTCACGGATTTCTCCAAGTCTGAGTTCGTCATTGCGAACATGGTTCAAAGTTTCAAAATCGGTGTTCGTTGTGTCTTTTTGTTTTGCAATAGTTTCAAGAGAGTCTTCATGGCCTTTAAACTGAATACTTGCCGCAACATCCGGATCAACCCGTTTACCGTCCATCGTATAGACCTGCCCGTCTTTGTCAGAGCGGGCAACTCTCCTTCCGTCTTCCAAACTCGGCAAACGATCGATCATCTCATCCAGCTTGGCTTTGCTCTCGGCATAACGGGCTGCGGCAATTTCGAGCGCCCGGTCAACAACGTCTTCCGCATCGCGAACGGTGTTCATCGCGTTTTCAAACAAAGCCTCATAATCAACATTTTGCGTGAGAATAAAATCAACCAGATAGTCGTACTTCTCTTTGCCCCGGTTGGAGACGATGTGATCGGAAGAAAGCTGATCCAAAAACCGCCGGTTCCGGCCATTCTCATACCCCGCCATCGCCGCCGCCAAATCAGCAGCATCGGCCCCGGATTCTCTATTAAAATCAGCTAAATAACTCCGCATATACCCTCGTTTTATCGATATTCCATTATATCAAATTCAGGGTGTTCGGTGCAAATTTGGATGCAAGAGAACAGAATTTGCAATCCACGACAAGAGTAATATATACTACCAAGTAGGATTATATAACTTTTAGGACATGACACATGCCTATGATTAAAAAAAGCATCTCCGTGACGGATCAACAAGATGCATGGATTAAAGCGCAAATTGCGACAGGCCATTACGGCAATGAAAGTGAAGTTGTGCGCGAATTAATTCGTGAGCGTCAATTGCAGGAACAGCAAAGTGCGGCTGAAATTGAAATCATCCGCCAAAAGTTAATCGCAGCGGAACAAGCCGGGTTTACAGACCAAAGCGTTGATGAAATTTGGGACGAAGCGAGACAAAAATCCAAGGCGGATCATGACTAAATACCGCCTGTCTTCTCTGGCAAAGCAAGACCTTATTGAGATTGCCATTTATGGCGACCAAAATTTTGGCATTGAACAATCAAATCACTATCGTGATCGATTGAGAAAACGGTTTGAGCTATTGGCAGAACAACCTCTTTTGTTTCCTGCCGTTGATCATATTTACTCAGGATATAGGCGCAGTGTTTGCGGCAAACATTCGATTTATTATCGCATCACCGATGAAGTGGTTGAGATTATGCGTATCCTTGGACAACAAGATCATGAGGAACAGTTGACGGATTAGGGCCGGGTTTTGACAATGTCCGGCTCTAAATTCTGGTGCATTATTCCTATTAGCACTTTTCCTATCAGATGCTAGGCGTGTGAAACTAAAAGTCCTAGTGCTAGTACGATAAGGCCGTGGAAACGTGACTTGCTAGCACTAGCATTCATCCTCTAACAGCATGGCATTTTTCATCAATTGTCTGTTGTGAGAGGTTCTAAGGGATTTTTCAAAAGGTAACGCCGCAGGTCGTTATAGAGGACATCATTGGCATAGCGATGTTCTTTGGATTGCTTTTTGAGGGATAATAATTGTTCGTGATGCAGGAGGTCTTTAAGTTTTGGGGTCAGTTCATGTAACCGCTGATAGACAACAGCGTATTTTTCTTGAAAGTCTTTGTCGTCTTTTCCCTGGGCTAAGAAGGCGGCAATGTCTTTCCATTCCTGAATGGCCCGCGTGGTACCTTCCGGGTATGAAATCAAAATATCTTTATCAAGCGCGATGTGGCAAAATACTCGGGTTGTGACATCAAAAATCAGGTCTTGCAGTTTATCAATGTCTTTGGTGCGGGGTGCTTGGTGTTTGGCGTAGCGTTTAAAAATATCACTCTCAACGACAGATTCAAAAAATGCCCGTCCTCGTTTGCTGACCTTGTTTTTTTCCATGATGAAATACCCAGCCTTGCCGAAATCATAAGGGTTGGCTATCACCGCCATGATCAAATGGGTACGGAGTTCTTTGTATAAAGCCCGAATGGTCTTTTCAGAAACACTGGTGCTGAGAGCTAAGTTTTTTGGTATTTGCTCATCGGCAAAGCCTCTTAAGACAGCTAAGAATTTATATTCTGAGAGTTTGGCATGGCGCATATAGCGATTTTTGGGGCGGGATTTTGCGGCTGGCTTTGGTTTGTTTTTCGGGGAGAGTTTTCTTTTCTTTACAGGCACTTACTATAACCTTTGCATTGGTTATTCTTCCCTATATCGTTTTACATATATTTGCGTCGATGGTATGACCATAGATCCCCCACTTAAAAACCTTCCTTGTTGTTTGATGGTTTGAGGAGAAAAGCGGAGCTGCGTTTTTCGATCAAGTCAGATGCAAGAAAACATCACGTTGTATGTGGCAATGAAGGAGGTTTGTGTATGCCTTTTTGTAAGAAATGCGGACAGAATGTGTGTGTCCCGTGTGTTCCGGCGTTAGAGGTCACACATGTGAGAACGGTTGTGGTGGCAAGCTATGTGCAGTTGATGCGTCCTTCTCATCATTATCGTCTCGCCATGGCAACAAGAGAGTTGTTTGAAGACTATGCGCTGACACGGCGAACCTATGCGAATTGGTTGTCTGAGACTTTGTTTGATGAAAACATCCGGGTGCTCCACAGAGACGGGCGGCCTTATGAAATCACCGATACCTTGATTGACGATGTGTTTAACAATGATGGTTCGTTTTGGTGGTTAAGTGACTTTTTAGACTTTGCCGATGACCCGATTAAACAAGCGCCTCAAAAACGCATTCTGGAACGTTTGCGGGTGATTGATTTGGGAATGCGGATCGCTTTTCCGGTGCGGGCGAGATTGATTGCGAAATAAGCGCAAGATGAAATGCCTACCTTTGTATGGGGCTAGTTGATGAATTTTCTTAAAATAAGATGAGGATTCATCAACTGCCTCAATTCTTTAAAAGGCATCTGCAATGTTTCTGCTTCTCTAAGTGATTGTACAAGCGCTTTGAGATGAGGCTATCGTCTTTAAACCTTTTCCATCATCTTATTCCCCCTCCTGATCTTTCCACATCTTTGAGGCGCAAAGTTTTGCGCTTCAAAGGTGATGTTTCAATAACAATAAAAAAGGAGAGATTAGATGCCCTATTGCTTGAAGTGTACTCGCGTTGTGTGCCGCCCCTGTGAACGCCTCACACCCACCCCAAAACGCAAGTTCGTTGTTGTGGCAACGGATAGTCAGTTGAAACGCAGATCGCATTTTCAAAGACTGGGCATGGCAACGAAGGCTTTAGAGATACCTCGTCGGCAAATTCCGGATTGGATTGCCGATGAGATTTTTTCCTTTGAAGGCAGGATATTACGCAGTGACGGGCGATTGTTCCTCGTGGGTGATGAAGATATTGATGCGGCTTTTAATAATGACGGTTCGTTCCGGTGGCTGTCTGATTTTATCGGCTTTGCCACTCATTCCCCACTGCAAGCCCCGCAATTGCGCGTTCTCAAGAGATTGCGATTGATTGATTTGGCCTTTCGGATTGCCCATCCGGACCGGGCATTCTTGATTGCCCGGTAGGGTCGTCATGTTTGTTTCTCCCAAAGCTCCCCCAGTGCCGGGCACGCGATGTTCTAGAGGTAGAGCAGGACCGAGGTTGTTTCACTCGAAAGCTTCGGTTCTGGAAGGAGAGCAAAAATTATGAATTTGCATCAACAGCAAAAACAAAAAGCGCAATCTGTGTTTATGAGTTCCATTGAATGGTTGGCGAATACGGCCGCAGTGGTGGTGACTTTTTTTGCCTTGCCCATTGCTCATTATCATTCTCTGTCTTGGGTCACTCATTTTACGGCTCACTATTATGGCAGAGAGTTCATCGAGCCGGTGGCCATGGTTTGGTACGTGATCCTGGCCTTTCTCATTTACTTCGCAGCCCGCGCTTCTGTTTCCACCCTCTTAATCATAGGCGGCATTACCATTGCCATGCGCCTGCTTTAACCCTGAACTGAAAAGGAGAAATATATGTCTAGAACACCTGAAACGATCAAAAATAAAAAGGCTGAGGCCGTACGCAACCTTTTACTTGGGGTGGGTCTTTTCTTCGCCTTGGTAGGTGTGGGTGCCCTCAATAATGGTGACAATCCCATCTGGGTTTGGCTGATCAGTCTGGCCTCATTCATTCTCGCCTTTCGGATCAAAGTGATTTGGAAAAAAGTGAAAGAGACCTCCTCTTATAAATAAAACGATCAGACCCAAAACGGGGCTGCCTTTAACCGGGCGGCCCTTTTTTATGACTTAAAAAAGGAAAAATACAATGGATGGAACGAACGCAGATTATCGCTATGGCAGGGCCCGATTTGCCGAAGGGTGGGAGATGAAACGGGCCGGGCTGTTTAAACGCAAAGGGCCGCAAATCGGCTTTTATCGAAAATCGCCTTTATTCTTAGACGGGGATGCGCCGATGATTACGATTGGCGGAGCAGGTTCGGGTAAGTTGCGAGACCTATTGGGCTATGTGGTTTGTAATTTGCCGGGACAAAATATGGTGGTGCTTGACCCGCGGTGAGCTTTGTGCCATTTCTCATCATGTTCATGCGCCCAATGGAGATTATTGCTATTCCTGGAATCCGTTTCACTTGCACGGGCTTCCCAAGCATGGCTGCAACCTTTTGGATATTCTTGATATTAATGATCCAAATTTTCATGCGCTGTGCAAATTTATAATAGAAGCATTAATTGCGTTATCCGGCAGTTCCACGGGTCAATATTTTGAACTGCGCGCCCGTGACTATAGTGAAAAAATCATGAAGTCTCTTGTTGAAACAAAGGGAGCTGTCACCTTGCCGATGGTGATGGGGGTTGTGCAATCGGTTGAAGGATATATTGAAAAATGGGCCAGCCACTTAGAAGCGATGATGCAATCCAAATTTGAAGATGTGCGCCGTGTCGCGGCAGAAATGATCACAAAACAGCAAGACAGCCCCAAGGAATTTGGGTCCATCATGGGGGAGATATACGGCTCTTTAAGTTTTCTGGAAGACCCGGCACTTTGCGCCTCTCTGGAGCGGTCTGATTTTTCTTTAAAAGAAATTTGCAGCCAGACACATGGCACCAAAATCTTTCTCAATATCCCGGCAGAATATTTAAAGCTTTTGGCGCCCGTTGTCAGATTGTTTTTCACTGTCTCCATGCTTTATAAAGCGGCGGCCCCTGCTGCTGACCGGGTGATGCTTCTGGTCGATGAAGCCGGGCAATTGGGCCGTTTTGAAGCTCTATTGCGGGCCTTTACTTTTGGGCGCGGGGCAGGCATTCGCGCTTGGGCGATTTTTCAGGACATCGGGCAAATCACCCGCAATTTTGAAGCGGCTGCTGTACAGGGGTTTTTAGGCTCCGCGCAGATGCGCCAATTTTTCGGGGTGCGGGATTTTGAAACGGCACAACTGATTTCGAATATGTTGGGAACGGAAAGTCTGGAATACGAACAATCCCAGAAAAAACTGGCTATTGATTTGCAGAAGAAACAGATGGCGCGCAGCTTTCTTGAAGGTCGAGTTGCATTATACGATGGAGGGCACTGGGGCACGAGCTGTCAATCGTCAACTTAACCGGGCCTCAGAGAGACGGATCAAACATTTAAGAGAACGGCTCGGTTATGCTTCCAATCGAATAAAGCGGGATCATCTAAAATCTCGTTTGAAGGGTAAGTCTAGAACAGATTTTGATCGCAGTCGTTAGTCAGGAAGTTTTTATCTCCCCATGTCTATCAATCAAAAATTACTGGCGGTCAGAACCCATCTGAGGGGGAAGGACGCTTTTTTGCCCTCAGACCAACGGCCCTCGCAACACCAAGACAAATCCCAAAGCCGGGTTCAGAAAAATCTAAGCCTGTTGCAATCAGATGCGGATCGCTTAAAAGCACTGGCTGCAAGAGAAAATTGTTCGCAAGCCAGATTGTTTGCAAAAGCGCTCGATGCATTTGAAATGCTGTACGGTCCGTTGAAATAACTCCCCCCAACATGAAATGCGATCCCTTTTACGATGCTTTTTCAGATCAATAAATGGGACGAGGTTTCAATGCAGTTCATTTTTACTTTGATTGGTTTTTGTGCCTCTATCGTGATGGTTCTCGCGTCCGTGTTCATGAATTATTTGTTTATGTCTTCCTTTGGCAAAACACCGCTTGAAGGCGAGGTGCTGGGTGCGGTGTCTGCCTCGGCTGATATTCTCAAAGCTGTTTTTCCTTTTTTTATTTCGTGGGCCTGGCGATTAGGGAAACTGTTGATTGTTTTGTCTGGCGTTCTGGCCAGTCTCTTCTTTATTGGCTTTTCCTTGTTAAGTGCCATTGGCTTTAATGCGCAAAATAGAATGAGTGTGCAAGTGGAGGGGCAAGATTACTTCATCCAAAAATCTGACCTTAAAGCTGAAATAAGTCGTCTGCAAAAACAACGGGCCAATTTATTGTCTCACAGGCCCATGGGGTTTGTGGAAGAGGCAATCAAGGAATATCAACACCACCCGCGTTGGGCATCGACCAAGGGCTGCACAGCCGCCACCGTGCAAGCCAGCCGTGATTATTGCAAACGGTACCATCAACTCAAGGCAGAACTGGCGACAGGCAAAGAATCTTTGAGGCTGGATAAGGCCATTAAACAGATGCAAGTGAAATCCAAAACGTTGTCTGGTAGCCCAAAAAACTCGGGACTAGGGGCCCAGGGAGCGCTCTTAAGCGATTTGTTTCAAATCCCACCCAAGCATTTAGAGATCGGTTTGATCGTGACGATGGCAGCTATGGTTGAGCTGGGGTCATCATTGGGACCGTATCTTTCACTCAGCCATAATGCACCCGAAAAGGGTGATCAATCTTTGACACAAAAGCCCATCGGTTTAATTGAAGATTTTTGTCTGAGTTGTCTGATTGCCAAGCCGAAGTCTGAAGTGCAGGATAATGCGCTTTATGCGGCCTATAACAAATGGTGTCATGGTCAAGATTTTAAGAGCTTGAAAAAATCAGCTTTCAAAAATGCCTTTGAAAGCCTGGCCGATGATGTCGGCATTCCAAAGCAAAAAAACAGTTATCAGGGGATTGCTCTAATCTAGACCTACCGCTCCCGGTCAGGACCTCGATCCGGCGGTCTGGTCGAGCGCCGCCTTAAACTCTCAATCCGTTCTTGAGGTGAAGGTTGCTGCTTGATTTCTTTTGAGCGATCAAATTGCGGCTTGAGTTTATCACGCCGGGTTGTTTGTTCCATCTGCTTGTAATGCTGTTGATCTTTACGAAAGCTAAGGAGAAGCTGCGCGTGATTATTCCTCACCCGTTTAATCTCAGTTTGCAAGTTCTGGCGCTCTTTGAGCTGGGCAGTGATGAGGGCCTGTTTTTGCTGGCGATCCCGTTTGAGGGCCTTATCCATATCCAGCATGTTTTGTGCTTGAATATGTTTATGCGCACCTGTTACATGATCTATCAGGCCTTTAAAGCCTTTTTGAAAACGGGCATTTCTTCGCTGTGTTTCCTCAATCCAACGCTGTTTTTGTTGTTGGTCGAGATGTGCCCGTTCTTTGCGTTGAAACTCAACCATTTGTTTACGTTTGATCTCAAGGGGGGCTAAGGCTTTTTGCTTTTTGGTTTGCGCGACTTTGAGATAGCGTTGTAGGGTTTGCCCCATAGTTTGAGCAAGACGGCGTTTGCTCTCCTTGATACTTGGCAGGTTGCCCGGCTCTCCAAGTTTGGCCCGCACCTCCTTTGCCTTTTTATCAGCATAACGGCCAATAGAAAGCACCTCTCCTTGAGGGGTTACAGCGACAAAGCCACGCCGATCACCTTTGGCCAATTGAAACCCCCGTTCATTTAAGGCTTGCTGAAACGCGGCTCTTGAGTCTGATACTGCCCAACAATCCTGCATCATGGTTTTTAAGTCTTGCGCCTTCACCCCCATCCGCTTGGCCTGTTGCCATTCTAATAGGGAGAAATTACGTGGATCACGTTCCTGGCTGTTCATCAAGCCTTTGGGCATGGTCCACTCCTGCTCAAGATAAACTTCCCGCGAAAGATCGCGCATTTTCAATTTATAATGGGACAGGTTCTTGGCCGTCATCGTCTCAGCGTCAATGCGCGACCACACCGCATGCGCATGGCGGCGGCCTTCTTTTTCGTGGAAGATGATGACGCGGGGATGGTCATGCAAATTGTTCTGCTCCTCAATTCGCTCAATGGTATTTTCAAACACATCAACAGGGACGTTTTCTCTCTCTGGCGGGTTCAGAGAAACGGAAAATAAAAACTGTTTGCACTTGGTTCCTTTGCTCACCGCGTAAGCTTCCTTAAACGCCCCCACAACATCATCAGACACAAAACCCCTGATCTCATGCACCTCCACATGCTCATTATCATCTGTGCGCGTGAGGTGCTGCCCAAGCTGCTTGCCACCCCCGCGCTGTGAAGCTTTGAGAATCATCTGCTAATTCTCCTTAATACGCAGGGCGTTCATGAGGCTTGATTTGACGTCCGCAATGTCCTTACAGGCCTGTTCAATTTTTAAGGTGGTTTCTGGTGTCAGAGGTAATGCCCCTGAACGGGCTAGGGTCGTGAGGTCACGAAAATGATTGCTCATATTCGATTGACCGAGTTTAGCAAGGATTTGAGCCAAAAGCTTTTTGTCATCCTGAGATGAAGTGCGTGTCTGTGCAAAAAGGCAAGCACGAATATAGGGACTTAAGGGCAAACCATTTGCACGTTTTTGAAGAGCCTTATGCTCTGCCTCCATCACGCGAATTGAAATCAGTTTTGTCTTTTTAGGCAATCAAAAGCTCCACAAAAAAACGGGAAGTTTGATGCCTAAATTATCTGGAAATTTTTGTAGGTCTGGGGGGAAGAGTATGAGTAAGGAATAGTGAAGCAATTTATGAAATTGCTAAGTCCGCAATGCCATTACCTTCGGAAGATATAAATTGTAATCAGAATTACGTGCTGTTGACCCAAATCGGAAATTAGCGATTTACTATAATACGCGTTCCAGTAAATGAAACCAAATTTTTTAGTAAAGTTCGTTTTTTATTCCATTCCTAAGTTCTTAAAAACTTTTTGTGAAAAAATTCTAATATATATCCACCCATGTCGATTAACGCTAGTAGAATGGTACACTCTTCCATCCATTTCCATGAATCCAGACCCAAAATTGCAAGTATATACTGGTTGCCTCATGGCTAACATAGCTTCAATCATTGTCTCTAATTTATTTCCACCAATTATTAAAAACATTACACTCATTTTTACCATGTATTGAATATATTCTTCCTGGCTAATTTCTATTGCATTAAACATCCATCTTACTTCTGAAACATATTTTCTATCGCCTATAACTTCTATAAAACCAAATTTTCCTAAAGACGCGACAAAACATTGTGATGTAGGGCAGGTCACGCCGTTCTCAACAATTGAAATCTGTCTTAAAAATTGTAACAATTCATCAATTCTCACTTTTTTTTGTATTTTAGGAGATTCAATGTGTTCAAATAACTTTTGATCTGCAACATTTTTTGCTGCATTCGGATTATTTTGTAATAGTGCTTGTACTAAATTAATTTGGTCATCAGTTTTTAAAAACCAATATCTATCATACTTATCGTTTTTCTTAATGTGATTTTCTATTAACTTGGCTCGTAGGAAATAATGATCGTGTGTTATGCGGGCTGGATCCGATATAAATTTTCTACGCGCCTTTACAAATTCACTAGCTGTAAAAACTGGTAATGGTCTATATCTAGCTCTCATAATTTCGACTGGATCATTGAAATTAGCACGCCCCTGTTTTCTGTCCTCATTGCAAGTGTTGTGTACCAATTCAATAGTGATGTCTTCAGCAGACAACCCCCTAAACCCATCCATTCCAAAAAGTAATGCTCTATCACGGTACAAACCAGACATACCCAACATAGGCCATTTGATTAAGGCATCCTTGATATTTTCATCTAGATTTAGATTTTTTGGAAATTGTTTAGAGATCAACACAGCAGCGCGTTCGAGCGCAACTTTATCTGCACGGCGCTCCTCGTTAAGTCGATATTGTTGCAGAGCTCGACTATACCTCTGTGGTGAAAGAACTCCAGTCCTGCGCTGAGCGTCGATTTTGGAGAGATCTCTATAGTAAGCTGAGTTATGATCTAAGTGAGCAATTTCATGTTCTAACAAAAGAGATAGAGCACTTACAATTAGGTTTTTTTCAAACTCATCAAAAGATGAGTTATCAGATTTACCATAAAAATTGCCAATATGTTCATCCACTAACAATTGTGCAGACTTGAACCCTGCATCTATAAGGTCTTTATCTTTTAAAATACTTCGTCGCATATTTATAAATTGTTGATAACTGGCTTGAGCATACAAACTTCCTAATTCATCACCACCAATCTTGTATTGATATATATGGTGATTTATTATATTCAGAAATACTAAACTCAACCAAAGATCGTCTATCAATATTAAGTTTGGTGATATTGCAGAAGCATTGAGTCGTAATCGTCTCAATCTCGAGCCGTAGGCATTGCCGAAACGGTTAAATATTCCTGATTGGTCTATAATGTAAATGTATATACAATTTGCATTTGAATATTGTTTGTTTATACAAAAATTTTGGCCATCACTAAGTCTGTTATAATGCTGCAGAACTTTATTGAATCTATTTGATATCAAATCGTTTTTTATAATAAAATTTGATAGTTCGCCGATTATTTTTTTTCTGCCATCCAATTCAGCGTGGCACTCTGCAGAACTAATAGAAATAAAAAAAACTAATGAGAGAAACCAAGAAATTTTTCTTTTAAACATTTTGTTAAACCTCATAGTATTTTTAGGGTACTACTGTAGCGGCCTTTAAAGGTAATAAATTATTATATTAATTAGGTATTGTTCTATTTAATTTAATACCTTCTACAGCTCAGTTTCGTGTGAACTGGAATAGCACAATAAATAAATTAAGATTTTCACTTATCACTTTCTAATAGATCTTTCTGTAGAGATTCTTGGTCATCTTTAGATATGTCAGGGCGATCTATATCTGGGTTTTGTGTTACATCCGCAATTTCTAGTTTACAACTTGGCGCAGAACTATGAAAGTGATCACCGAAATTGCTGTCGTAACCGATCTCCTTGTGACAATCATGTGCATATCCAGAAGTTATATTGAATAGTAATAATAAAATTAATGCGTTGAAGACTAGTATAGCAAACTTCATCCGAGTAGACTCCCTAATTAATGCCACTAAGAATCTATATTCGCTTTAATTAGCGAATATAGACATAGGTTCGTATTGACTGAATTTCGTAAAATAACACTTTCTTTAGAATGCTGTTGCTGATCCAACGGGCACTTATCGTTGGGTAATAGTGTGCTATCAATTTGCAAGCGTCTGTGTTTTGAGATTAACCATCCCAAAGGCAATTGGAGTTTTCTGACATTAAGGACTTTCATCCATATTCTATCGTCTTTAGAAATCTTTTTGATAGAGCACATGGGACATAGAGAACGTACAGCGTGACGCAAAGAGAGTGTTCCCCTATCTATTCGTGTGTTTAGAAGTGCTTGCAAGGGACTGCCTAACTCCCTCCATGCTCTCTTGGAGGGTGCTGGTCTAGTCGCACGAATAACAAATAATATGAACCGAGGTTCCGCATGCATTAGATATTTACTGATTAGTTCGGCTTTTAGTGGTGAGGTAGCTTCAAACTGTTTGAACCAAGGGTTTTTAAGTCCAGATGTTTTAATGTTACGAAGGAATTGCTTTAGATCATGGATCATATTATGCGCTGTTTCAGACCCGGAGTTTTCAAAGTAACCCCCGTCGGCTAAATAAAGATTTCCCGAATCTGTTGAAATATGCCCTACCGGGGTTACCCAAGGAAATCTTGCACTTAGTGAAACTGCGGTACTCATTGGCAAGTTGACTTTTGTTCCAATGTGTTGAAGAGATTGAGGTGCTAAAGACAAGTTGATCTTAAAAGGAGCTATTAGCTCACGTCTTCCAAGAGTAACCATTGTAGAATTTAGAATAAGTGCAGGTGTAGCACCTCTTGGGTTCCACAAATCCACAAAATTCTCTTTAAATGCTTGATCACCATTGGTGGCGATAGTCCATGCTCGTTCCCATGATTTTTCAAGTGCTGTAGCCCGAGAAAAGTCATAAATTGGCCAAAACAAGAATCTTTGTAAAAAGTCTGGGAAAATTCCTGCAGCAATCAAGGGAGAAAGAAAATCATTCTCAAAAAACTTTTCTGTAATGTTTTGAAAATGGCCTTTGTTAGTTAATTCTTTTCGGCAAGGAAGTTGACTTTGATTTTTGGCCATGTTCTTAGCTATGCTAGAAAACACCGCAGCACCCAGACTTCCTCCAGATACCCCACTTACTCCAAATACATGCTGAGCAAATGCCGGACAACTATCTTGAATTTTTGCCAGAGTTTTAGCCGTATGGTAAGCAGCATAAGCTCCCCCACCCTCTGCAGCAATTATTACAATTGGGTAATCTCTTTTGTTAACAATAGCATCATTTAGATTTTCTCGTGACGCTAACCAACTTAGAAAACTAAGCCGATAATCTTGTCCAACAAAATTATTCTTTTGGTTTTGCGTCCTAACCAAATGATTGTCGTTACAACCTAGAATTGAAAAAGAAAATCCTGCTAAAATCAATAAAGAAAGAAATGGTTTTTTCGTTTTGTCGTACAATTTAGTTAAAGCACACCCAAATAAAACCAAAATACAGAAAAAAAGCGATACAAGCAGTATTACTCCGAATATCTTACCTGTCTCCAAAGGAACATAAGATATGACTATGGAAAATGCTAATGTAAAAACCGATAAAATCACCAGCATATAGGGATAAATTAATGAAATTATGCTTTTCGGCCAGTAAGTCATGATAAAATAAATGAACGATGCATGAAAAATGAATAAAAATATAAATCCATATAATATTTTGGTATTGGTAATTAATTCTAATTTTGGCCCCGATGAAAATATCATTAATTCGAAGTACGCATATACGACCCCAACAACAAATGTTACCAGAGGTGCAGTTGCTACAATATAAATAATGAATTTTGTTTTTAAAGGAAATTCCCCACTATAATCAGATACTAACACGTATGTTGCAGCGATACTTAGGGATATAGATAAAATGATAACTGGAAACATTGTTTCCAAAAATCCAAGCTTAACAAGCCCACTTTCTATATTGTAAATGTATACTTCCTTTATTTGATCCGGGTAAAAATATATAATGCTTGACGCAATTGATACAAAAATAACAAACCTAATACGATCCAAAATCTCAAAAATTAATAAGTTTTCTTTAGTTTCAATTTTTGACATTATTTAAAAACCTGGATTAAGCTTAGAACATAAACATGCATTACTGCTATTCTGCACTTCACTTTAATCTTTTCGCAAGTATTTTCTAAAATTTGTTAATATTTGTCTGTAATCAATTTTACGATTTCATACTTTTAAAAGATATTCTTTCTTAAAATGATTTAGTCACCTCAAAAAATTGAATCGCAGATTCACATAAATATTGTCTCCTCATGGCACCAAGGTGACAATCTATAGTGTGAATTTTTGGGTCTGTAACCATTGCGCTAGCTGACATAAACCGTTCGTAGGTTATTCGTCAGTTAAAAACCTTCTCCACACCACAAAAACATCAAAAATTGAGTTTGTATCCATTGTGATATGGCGCACCATTTTCCATCAATTTTTTATTCCAAAATGGAACTTTTCAACATAAAAGCCTGTTTGCGGAAAGACTCCCCAAAACGCTTTCATCGACTGAGAATGTGATTATTGAACCAAGGGCCCCTCACTGCTCTCAAGGTCATGGCCGACAATGCGCGCTTGATAAGATAGGGTTTTGATATATTGACTAATCCCAGTCATTAATGAGCGGGTATGCAAATATTGATTGATATGATCCTTCACACGTTCAAAAGCGAGTGTTTTGCCGCTTTTTTTATGTAAGAAACGTTCCTGGTTTTGTTCATAATATCGCTGACAACTCTCATCATTGGCCTCTGGCACGAGCACTTCAAGATTCAACAATTGATCAATTGCCTGTTCTTCTTGCTCAGCCTTGGAACATTCATTCGGGACAAGCAGTTTTTTTCTGAAAGCTTCTTGCACTAATAACTGGCGAATGACCAAAGCACGTGCTGCTTGTTGGCGAGCATCATCTATGGAACTGGCAGGGTGATGCTTCATCTCTGCATGCACTTCATCATCTGTGATTTCCACTTCATTGACAAAAATAGGCATGGTTTACCCTCGCTTCCTGACAATTTGATACCCTGACCGACGGATGTATTTGATCGGTGCGGAAATGCCTGAAAAAACATGTACCAAACGGGTAAAGGGAAATAGGAGAAAGATGCTGAGCCCGAGAACCAAGTGAAGCTTAAAGATCAGCGGTTCATGGACGATAAAGTCAGAAGCACCAGATCTAAATGTCACGATATGTTGGGCCCAATTGGACAGCGCTATCATTGAACTGCCGTCCAGATGTTGGGCAGAGAAAGGAATTGTGAGAAGGCCGAGTATCAATTGCACATAAAGGATCAACAAGATGGCAATATCAGACGGCTTGCTTGTGGCGCGGACACGCTCATCAAACAAACGTCTTAGGATTAATATGGTCATGCCAATGAAGCATATGGTGCCAAAGACCCCGCCGGCTACCATTGCCATTAATTGCTTGTCTCCAGATGATATGAAGTGGTGATAAATTTCATGCGGGGTTAGCAGGCCAACCAAATGACCAAAGAACAATAAGATGATCCCAATATGGAAAAGATTGTTTCCAAACCTCAAGCCCTTCTTTCTCAGAAGCTGACTGGAATCGGCTTTCCAGCTGTATTGATCCCGGTCGTATCGAATGGCGCTCGCGATGAGAAATACGGCCAAACAAATGTAGGGGTAATAATCAAATAGGAATTTATGAATAAAATCTCCAGACATTTAAGCACCTCCCACTTGTTTTTCTAGGTCGCGTATTGCATTGGGGAATTGATTGCACGAAGAACAAGCCTCTAATGGGTCGCTGCCAAAGGCTTCTGCCTCTTCCCATTCCTCATCCAACTCATCTAAGGTTTCAGGATCTTTGGGCGCCTCTTTTAAGGCTTGTTCAAGTTTTGTCTTTTCCGGCTTCACGCTGGAGAGCGTTTCAATGGCCATAAACACATGAGCATAAGGGGAATTGCGCTGTTTCAATTTCAAGCCAATGAGGCTGATGACATCAATCGCATCGCCTAGAAGGTCTTGCGCCTCTTCAAAGGAACAGCATGAGAGATATTCCATAAACATGGGCAAATAATCAGGCAGTTCATTGTTGGAGATGGCAAGCCCTTTGGATTTATAGGTCTCGATCAGATCAATCATTGCTTGGCCGCGATCGCGCGATTCCCCATGGATGTGTTCAAATAAATGTAAACAATGGGCACGGCCGCGATCAAATGTGTCGACATAGTCTTCTTGTACGCTCAGTAAGTCTTGGGCGCATTGAAGGTCAAAAAAACTTTCAATAGCGGCTAAAGCGGTGCTCGGTAAAATTGCCTCAGCGCGTAGTGTTTCCAAGATTTCCTGGCGTGCCTTTAAAAAAGTTCCTTCTGGATAAGTCAGCAGTAATCCAAGTATTTTGAACGTTTTCATCTGCCGTCTCCTTTTTGTCCTGGTGAATGGATGTTTCCGGTCATTGAGTTTTTATGAGTGGGGTTCCCAAACAGGTTGATTTTGCTATCGCCTCCAGAACATCCGTTGCCAAAGCTGAAGCCGCACGATGAGCGGGTATCAAAGGCAATTTCATTGTCAAAGGCTGTGGCGCCTGCATATTCGCGATGGTTGGTTGGAATGACAAAACGGTCTTCATAATTTGCCAAAGCAAGGATCTGATACATGTCATTGACCGTATCTTCATCAAGCCCAACTTGGTCTAGAATCTTGTTGTCAATCAAACCATCAACATTTTGTGCGCGTTTGAACTCTCTCATGGCAATCATGCGCTCAAGGGCATGGATGACAGGTGCTTCATCACCAGCTGTTAACAGGTTGGCTAAGTATTTAACCGGAATACGCAGCTTGCGCACATCCGGGATGACACCATCCATCTCAAGATGGCCCTTTTCGGCTGCATTTTGAATAGGCGAAAGCGGTGGAATGTACCAAACCATTGGTAGCGTGCGATATTCTGGATGGAGGGGAAACGCGATTTTCCAATCCATTGCCATTTTATAAACCGGGGAGTTCTGTGCCGCGGTAATCCAGCTGTCTGGCACGCCATCTTTTTTGGCTTGTTCAATGACTTCAGGATCAAATGGGTCAAGGAAGGTATCAAGTTGGGCTTGATAAAGGTCTTGCTCATCTTTCACACTGGCAGCATCTTTGATTTTATCTGCATCATAAAGCAACACGCCAAGATAGCGAATGCGGCCAACGCAGGTCTCTGAACAAACCGTTGGGTCGCCTGCCTCAATGCGTGGGTAACAGAAGGTGCATTTTTCTGATTTGCCAGACTGCCAGTTAAAATAAATCTTCTTATAAGGGCAACCAGACACACACATGCGCCATCCTCGACATTTATCTTGATCGATGAGGACAATGCCATCTTCTTCGCGTTTATAAATGGCCCCGCTAGGACAAGAGGCAACACAGGTTGGATTAAGGCAATGTTCGCACAGCCGGGGTAAATACATTAAGAACGTATTTTCAAATTGGCCGTAAATGTCCTTTTCAACATTTTCAAAATTATAATCTTCTGATCGTTTGGAAAACTCACCGCCAAGGATTTCTTCCCAATTGGGTCCCCATTCCGGTTTTTCCATTTTTTTACCCGTGATCATTGAATGGGCCCTGGCGGTTGGCATCGCTTTGGATTCAGGGGCTTTTTGCAAACGATCATATTCAAAGGTAAAGGGTTCGTAATAGTCATCTATTTCTGGTAGATCAGGGTTGGCGAAAAGTTTGGCCAACAGTCGAAACTTACCGCCCATTTTAGGGGCGATCTTCCCGTTTGATTTTCTCTCCCAGCCGCCATTCCAGACTTTTTGGTCTTCCCATTTACGCGGATAGCCAACCCCTGGTTTTGATTCAACATTGTTGAACCAGGCATATTCAACCCCCTGGCGCGATGTCCAAACATTTTTGCAGGTCACAGAACAGGTGTGGCAGCCGATGCATTTATCCAGGTTAAGAACCTTGCCAATTTGAGCGCGAATTTTCATTTAAGCAATCTCCTCATGATCTAGATTCTTTTCTTCTTCATCCATCCAATCGACTTTTTCGATTTTGCGGACAATGACAAACTCATCACGGTTTGAACCAACCGTGCCATAGTAATTAAAGCCATAGGAAAGCTGGGCATAACCACCGATCATATGGGTTGGTTTCACAACAGCGCGGGTGACAGAATTGTGAATACCGCCGCGGGTGCCGGTTGTCTCAGAACCAGGTGTGTTGATGATTTTTTCCTGGGCGTGATACATCATGCTCATGCCCTCAGGCACCCGCTGGGAGACAACGGCACGGGCTGAAATGGCGCCATTGGTGTTGTAAAGTTCGATCCAGTCATTGTCTTCAACCCCAATTTTTTTGGCGTCCGTTTCACTGATCCAGACAACTGGGCCACCGCGGTTCAAGGTGAGCATCAACAAGTTTTCAGAATAGGTGCTGTGAATGCCCCATTTCTGATGCGGTGTGATCCAGTTTAACACCACCTGTTTGCGCCCTTTGCCATGTTCATCAATGACAGGGCCAACCGTTTTGGTGTTAATCGGTGGTTTGTAGACACAAAGCTGTTCGCCAAAATCGCGCATCCATTCATGATCTTGATAGAATTGTTGGCGCCCGGTGAGGGTACGCCACGGGATGAGCTCGTGCACATTGGTATAGCCTGCATTATAGCTGACATGCTCATCTTCTAGCCCGCTCCAGGTGGGTGATGAGATGATTTTTCTCGGCTGTGCTTGAATGTCTCTAAAGCGGATTTTTTCCTCTTCTTTCGGCAAGGCTAGATGGGTGTGATCGCGCCCGGTTATTTTGCCCAATGCCTCCCAGGCTTTGACAGCCACCTGGCCATTGGTCTCAGGCGCTAAAGAGAGGACAACTTCTGTTGCATCAATATCTGACTGAATGATTGGCAGCCCTTTTGTGATCCCGTCTTCTTTGACTGTTCGGTTCAACTGGCCTAGGAACTCAACTTCTTTTTGTGTGTTCCAGGTTATGCCTTTACCACCATTGCCAACTTTGCTCATCAAAGGACCAAGGGCGGTGAACTTTTTGTAAGTATTGGGATAATCTCGTTCAACTTCGATAAGGTTTGGCATTGTTTTGCCTGGGACCGGGTCGCATTGGCCTTTTTTCCATTCCTTAACATCAAGGGGCTGGGCTAATTCTGCTGGTGTATCATGCAAGATTGGCAAGGCAACCACATCAGTTTCAGTTCCCAAATGTCCTTCGCAAAGCTCAGAAAAGCTTTTGGCTATGCCTTTATAAATGTCCCAGTCACTGCGCGATTCCCACGCTGGGTCTACTGCGCGCGAAAGGGGGTGGATAAAGGGGTGCATATCTGAGGTGTTGAGATCGTTCTTTTCATACCAAGTGGCGGCTGGCAACACGATGTCAGAATACATGCAGGTGGTTGACATCCTGAAATCAAGTGTGACAACCAAATCCAGTTTGCCCTCTGGTGCTTGCTCATGCCAAACAACCTCTTTTGGGCGCTTGCCATTAAGCTCGCCTAAATCTTTGCCAAGAACACCATTTGTCGTACCCAAAAGGTGTTTGAGCATATATTCATGCCCCTTGCCTGAAGAGCCAAGTAGATTAGAGCGCCAAATAAATAAGTTGCGCGGGTAATTTTTGGGGTTATCAGGGTCCTCACATGACATGTTAAGCGAGCCATTTGACAGGCGATCAACAATATAGTCTTTGGTCGCCTTGCCTTCAGCTTTTGCTTTTTGGCTTAACTCCAATGGATTTTCTTGTAGTTGCGGGGCGGAAGGGAGCCAACCCATGCGCTCTGATTTGACATTGCAATCAATCAGTGAAAAGTCTTCCCATTTTTTCTTATCAGCCAGAGGTGAGAGAATTTCATCAACCTCAAGCTTTTCATAGCGCCACTGATTTGAGTGGTTGTAAAAGAAGCTTGTTGAATTCATATGCCGTGGCGGGCGGTGCCAATCAAGGGCGAAGGCAAGTGGTTGCCACCCGGTTTGCGGCCTGAGTTTTTCTTGGCCGACATAGTGAGACCAGCCCCCTCCCGATTTGCCGATACAACCACACATCATCAACATGTTAATGATGCCTCTATAAATCATATCCATGTGGTACCAGTGGTTGATGGCAGCGCCTAAAATCACCATTGAACGGCCACGGGTTTTGTCTGCATTGTCTGCAAATTCACGCGCTATCCGAATGACTTGTTCAGCAGGCACTCCTGTTATTTTTTCTTGCCAGGCGGGGGTGTAGGGGACGTCATCCGCAAAGGAACTGGCAACGTTGCCTCCGCCTAAGCCGCGATCTATGCCATAGTTGGCAACCAACAGGTCAAAAACGGTGGCAACAAGCACTTGCTTGCCATCGGCCAGGGTCAAGCGTCGTGCAGGGATGTTGCGTTGTTGGATGCTCTCATGGTCAGTGTGGGCAAAAATGGGTTGTTCGTTCTCTAAATTGCCAAAATAAGGAAAGCCAACAGAGACCACGGTGTCAGAGGACTTAATCAAAGAAATCTCTGGCCAGATTTCACTGTCATCTGTGACGTTTTTAACTTCCAAATTCCATTTGCCACTGTCATCCCAGCGAGAGCCTATGGTGCCGTTGGGGACAACAACAGAATTGGAGTTGGTGTCAATAATGACCGGTTTCCATTCTGCGTTTTTGTCTTGGCCTAAACTATCGCCAAAATCAGAGGCGCGAACGGTGCGCGATGGGGCGTAGGTGCCCTCCTTTTCCTCTAGCATGACAAGGAAGGGCATGTCGGTATACATGCGGCAATAATCGTCAAAATATTCGCTTTTGCCTTCAAGGTGGAAATCTTTCAAGATCACATGGCCCATCGCCATGGCCAGGGCTGAATCTGTGCCTTGGCGTGCTGGCATCCAGCTATCTGAAAGTTTGGCGACCTCACTATAATCTGGCGTTACGGCCACGGTCTTGGTGCCGTTATACCGGGCCTCGGTAAAGAAATGGGCATCGGGGGTGCGGGTTTGTGGCACATTGGAGCCCCAAGCGATGATGTAAGAAGAGTTATACCAGTCTGCACTTTCAGGCACATCTGTTTGCTCGCCCCAAGTTTGCGGCGAGCTTGGTGGCAGGTCGCAATACCAGTCGTAAAAACTCATGCAGGTGCCGCCAATTAAAGAGAGATAACGGCTGCCTGCTGCATATGAGATCATTGACATGGCGGGAATGGGCGAAAAGCCTATAATGCGATCTGGCCCAAAGGTTTTGGCTGTAAAGACATTTGCCGCGCCAATGATTTCATTTACCTCTTCCCAGGGGACCCGGACCATTCCCCCTAAGCCGCGCACCTGTTTATAAGAATTTGAAGATTGGGTGTTTTCAACGATGCTTTGCCAGGCCTCAACCGGGTCTTTATAAATAACTTTTGCCTCTCGCCATAACTTTAACAAGCGCGAGCGGATCATGGGGTACTTTAACCGAGCGGCGCTGTAAAGATACCAGCTGTAGCTGGCCCCACGGGCACAGCCGCGCGGTTCATGATTGGGAAGGTCGGGCCGTGTGCGCGGATAGTCTGTTTGCTGTGTCTCCCAGGTAACAAGCCCGCTTTTCACATAGATTTTCCAGCTGCATGATCCTGTGCAGTTCACACCATGGGTGGAGCGCACAACCTTATCATGTGCCCACCGGTTTCGGTATGCCCGCTCCCAGGAGCGGTTTTCTTGTGTGGTTTGCCCATGCCCGTCAGAAAATGTCTCAGGGGCTTTTTGCGTAAAAAATGTGAGTTTATCAATCATATGACTCATGGAAAGTGCCTCTTTTCATTTACGGGTTTTGCACATAGGCGTTTTTGCGAAGGTAGAACCACCAATTAATCAACATGCATGTGATATAAAAGGCGGCAAAACCGTAGAGTGCGTATTCAGGGGTTGCAGCTTTAATGTTCTCACCAAGCACTTTGGGAATATAAAAAGCACCATAGGCAGCAATCGCTGAAGTCCATCCCAGAACAGGTCCTGCTTGCTCCTTGTCGAACACCATGGCCACGGTTCTAAAGGTTGAGCCATTCCCAATGCCTGTGGCAGCAAACAAAACTAAAAACAAGATCAGGAATGGCCAGAAAAAGACCTCTGGTGTGGGTGAGGCGTAGGCCTGTTTCATGAAATAGGCTACCCCTAAAGCACTCACGACCATGATTGCTGAGATAATTTGTGTGACTTTGGCCCCGCCCAACTTATCTGCAATCATACCGCCAACAGGGCGGATCAGTGCGCCGATAAAGGGGCCCATCCAGGCATACATTAATGCTGAAGGACCGTTTGGATTGATGGTATCATGGGTTAAGATGCCATCAACCGGCAGATGCTGATAACCAAAAATCACTTTAATGGACAGAGCAAGGGCTGCAGAAAAACCAATGAAGGAGCCAAAAGTCATGGTGTAAATCACGGTCATGGCCCAGGTGTGTTTGTTGCTAAAAATGCGGTATTGGCGGGCTAATCCATTTTTATAATCTTGTCCCAGGGGCAAGAGCTTTAAAGCGAACACCGTGCTGGCGACAACAAGGGCGATAACAAGAAGCTTTTGTAATTCAAGCCCTGAACCATTTGCGCTGGCAGGTAGTATTAGATAAAGGCCAATTGCAGCGATGATGAGCCCTAATAATAACATGACTAAGATTTTTAAAAACGCACTGAAAGCGTTGCCAATGTTGGGTGAGACATGTTCATCAACGATGTTGTTCATGCCTAGCCAGCAAGCAATAGAGAGCGGAATAAGAATGCACAACCAGATATAGCCAGCATTATGGATAAACGTTTCTGTTCCGGCCGGAATTTTTCCAATTAGGGTGCCACTGGTGTTTTGTAAAATCATTGAGTCGCCACCAAAAATTCCAATTGTCATGACAAGGGGCACCAAGATTTGCATTGTGGTGACCCCAAAATTACCCAGGCCAGCATTCATCCCTAAGGAATACCCCTGGACCCGTTTGGGAAAAAAGAAACTTATGTTGGACATGGAAGAAGCAAAGTTGCCACCGCCAAAACCGGATAACAGTGCCAATAACTGAAAGTGCCAAAGCGGTGTATTTGAATCTTGTAAAGCAATGCCAGTGCCCACAGCTGGCAAGATTAAAAGAGAGGTTGTTAGAAAAATGGTATTTCGCCCACCGGCAAGTCGAATAAAGAATGAACTTGGAATGCGTAAGGTTGCCCCAGAAAGACCTGCAATCGCCATTAGAGTAAAGAGCTCAGGTTTGCTAAAGGGAAATCCCAAATTGAGCATTTGAACCGTGATAATGCCCCAATAAAGCCAAACGGCAAACCCACACAGCAAACTTGGAATGGATATCCATAAATTGCGGGTGGCTACAGCCTTACCGTATGAGGACCATTGCTGTTCATCCTCCGGGTTCCAATTTTGTAGATCTTTTGCCATTCAAAGGCCTCCCTAATAGGAATTGAAATTATTGCCCTAAATTGAGTTGTTCACTTTTTGCCCGAAGCTCTTCACTTTGTTTTTGCAACATGTCGGCTCTGGCGATCATTTGCTGGCTTTCTTGCTGCAACAGTTCACTGCGCTGCTTAAGGGTCTCTTTTTCAAGAAACGCTATGATGTTTTCATCATTGGTGGACAGTTCAGGAAGAAATTTTGGTTCGCGCAATTCTGGGTATTTTTGACGTTCTTGAATTTGGATAGAAAAGTGCATCCAGGTCAGGGCCACAGCAATGATCAGGGTAAGCAACATGAAGCAGCTGGTCCAAACGCCAACAAGGTCATTCATGATGCCAAAGCTAATGGGGAGCACAAAGCCACCTAGCCCGCCCACAAGCCCAACGATGCCGCCAACAGCGCCGACATGATTTGGGTAATAAACGGGGATGTGTTTATAAACAGCGGCCTTCCCAAGAGACATGAAAAACCCAAGCACAACGGTTAGGCTGACAAACAACCACAGCGGAATTGTCAGATTAAAGTCTATCGGTCCGTTGATACCAGCAACTGTATAATCGGTTGCAGGGTAAGACATGATGAAGGTGCATATAACGCATGTGATGAATGTCCAATACATCACGGATCTGGCGCCATATTTGTCGCTCATCCAGCCGCCAAGCGCTCTAAAGATGCTGCCTGGCATGGCATAGCAAGCGGCAAGTAAACCGGCTGTTTTTAAATCAAGCCCATAAGCGCCGACATAATAGCGGGGCAACCATAGAGCCAGTGCGACAAAGGCGCCGAACACAAAGAAATAATAAAGTGAAAACCGCCACACTTGCAGTTGCTTTAAAGGTTCAAGCTGTTTTAAAAAGGGGACGTGTTCCACACCCTTGTCTTTGCGCTCCTGCAAAGATGGGTCATCTTTGGTGAATAGAAAAAAGAGGACCCCGGTGATGGCGATGACCACGGCATAAACTTGGGCCACAGACTGCCAGGCACCGCCTAAAGCGGCCATCAAAATGGGTGCGCCAAAGTTTGTTACCGCTGCCCCCACATTGCCAGCGCCAAATATGCCAAGGGCTGTTCCTTGCCGTTCTTTAGAATACCAGGTGGACACATATTGGATCCCAACGGCAAAGCTGCCTCCGGCAAGACCTACACCGAGTGCTGCAAGCAAAAACATTGGATAAGAGCTCACCAAAGTGAGTAAAAATGTTGTAACCGCTGTCACCAACATTTGAAGGGTGAAAACAATGCGGCCCCCATATTGGTCGGCCCAGACGCCCAAAAAGATACGGCTAAGGGAGCCGGTTAAAATCGGAGTGGCAACCAAAATACCAAATTGGGTGTCATTTAATCCCAGTTCTGACTTTATTCTAATGCCAATAATGGAAAAGATGGTCCATACAGCAAAACACACTGTAAAGGCCAAAGTGCTTGCGCTTAGAGCTTGGATTTGCTCGCCTTGTGTGACGGATCGACTGGTCATAGCGTTCACTCCGTTTTTTCGATTGCAAAAAAACAGTGGCACTAACTAAGCTTTTGAGATGTGACCAAGGTCAAAAATTGGAAAAAGTTTTTACACCAGGGGAGCGTCTGTAAATGGTGACTATAACCGATAGGACTATACAGATGGCAGCTTATGAAATTTGTAATTAGCAGTTATCTGATTTATAAAAGTATAAATAATAAAATGCTCAGTGGGCCTACATGAAAGAAGCTCTCTATATAATTGGTGATGTCATCCATGCTCTGCAAAAAGAGCGAGGATGTAGCGCAATGCTTCTTGGTAGCCATGGTGAGTTATTCTCAGATAGAATTAAAAGGCAATTTGAGGCCTCAGATGTAACAATAAAAGCTCTTAAAGATAGCTTGGACAATTGGAGAAGCGCTAAATCTTTAGATGAAAAGCAGATAAATAAGCTTGCAAGCAACCTTGATAATTTTGATGAATTAAAGAGTTTTCGCAAAAAATTAGTTGCTCAAGAGCTGACGACTTCCAAAACCATTGACCATTATTCCCATATGCTCATTGGGCCGTTGTTACAGCAAATGATTGAGATTGCCTTGTTTGCTAAGGGGGTTAATCCTGTATCCGCGAGTGCTTTGAATGCGTTTCTACATTGGAAAGAGCGTCTTGGGTTAGAGCGTGCTATAGGTCTAAGAGGCTTTATTGCTCATAATTTTCAAAATCCGGAATTTATAGAACGGTTTTTATTTTTACTCTCAGAACAAAGCAACTATCAACGCACCTATCTGGCGCTCGCCAATGAAACTCAACGGGAATTGGTGCAATCGGTTTTGCAAGATGTCAGAAGTAAGAAATTAGAACACCTTCAAGAATTGATGAGCCAATCACCTGAGACACAAGAGTTAATAGACGTTTCTCCTGAAGATTGGTTTGACTTGGTCACTGCCAAAATAGATGCCTTGCAAACTGTGATGAACCAACTGATCGATACGCTTTACGAGCCGGCACCTAAAACAACAACCGGTGAGGTTTGCCAAGTTGCAAACAATAACAATCAATCCCTGCAAAGCGAATATACCCCGCTGATTAATTCGTTACAGATCTTTTCAGGATTATCTTCTGCTTCCTTAAATGAATTAATGACACATGCCCAAATCAGAACAGTCTCTAAGGGTAAGCTGTTGTTTTTAGCTTCAGAACAAGCAAACCGGCTTTATATCATTTTAAAAGGGTGGGTGAAAATCTTTCAAGGCTCTGTAAAAGGGGATGAAACGGTCTTGCAAATGTTAAGCTCTGGCGATGCGATTATGGAAACAGCTGTGCTTCTTAATCTCAGCTATCCAGTGAGTGCTCAGATTGCAGAAAATGCGACCATTCTTTCTTTGCCTGCCCCTGTTTTTAGAGAACGGATTAAGCAAGATTCTGATTTGGCAACAAATTTTTTGACGAGTATGTCATATCGCTCCCAAGGGCTTATAAACAAGATGGCCTTGTCTCGTTTGAAAACAGTTGATGAGCGGGTTGGCTGGTTTTTACTCAAGCTGGCGCTAGAGCAAGGACACAAAACCAGATATATAGATCTACCTTATGAAAAGTCATTAATCGCTTCTTATCTTGATATGAAGCGCGAAACATTCTCAAGAGCCCTAAAGCGCTTTAAGCAAAAAGGGTTTAAAATAGAGAATAACCGGGTGATTCTTCCGGCCCTTACTTCCCTTTGTGAGTTTTGCGATCAAAGCTTGGCTGAACAATGCCCTCGTTTTAATCGTGATGAATGTTGTCATTATGATTTTCTAAAAGAGCTAGAAGTTGTAGAGGCTTAAAGTAGTCTAATTGATGTAAGTCTATATAAAGACAGCTTTTTCATACATTTTTTCTCTTCCCAGCCAGTTGATCTGGATCACATTCTCTTCTGCCTGCTTGTGGTTTAATGCGATTCACAATTGTTTTGCCCCCATAGATAGAAACTGACATGCTTTAAACAGAAGAAATTTCATGATCTCTTACCAAGAAACACAAGCTCTCTTAAAAGACCAGATGCCTTTGGCGCCGCATCGGGTTAAAATAGAAAAGGCTTGCGGGTTAATCGCAGCGCAAGATGTGGTCTCTCAGGTTTTTGTCCCCTCATTTCTCAACGCCGCTATGGATGGTTTTGCTGTTAAAACCACAGATCTTGAGAGCGCTTCATCGACAAACCATGTGACCATCACGGTTATGGGGTGTTCTATGGCGGGGGAGGTTTCTCTTCAGGGAAAAGGGGGCGCTTGGGAGATAATGACAGGGGCTTATGTGCCTGAGGGTTATGATGCGGTTATAAAGATCGAAGATGTCATCATTGTCAAAAAACATCCCGGTGGGCGCCCCTTAGAGATTAAAGTAAGCCGGCCGATGGCAAAAATGGAAAACATCCGCAGTGAGGGTGAAGATTTTACACCAAACAAACAGATTTTAAAAAAGGGGCAAGTGATAACCCCTTCTTCAATTATGGCCTTATCAGCTGTTGGGGAAAGAGAAATCCTTGTTACTCCTAAACCTAATGTCACTGTTTTTAGTAGCGGTAAAGAAGTGGTGGACCAGCTGGATAAAGAGTTGCTCCCGGGCCAAATCCGAGATGCAAATGGCCCCTTTTTAATGGCGATGCTTAAAGAATGTAATTGTAATGCCCGTTATGCGGGGCTGATCAAAGATGATCCAGAAGAGTTTGAGGCAAGGGTTGCTGCCAATTTAAACCGTGCAGATATTTTTATCTCAACCGGTGCGGTATCAGCTGGGTGTTTTGATTTTATCCCAACTTCTTTGCAAAAATTAGGGGCTGAGATTATTTTTCATAAAGCGGCGATCAGGCCTGGGAAACCCATTCTCTATGCGCGGTTTCCCAATGGGACCCATTTTTTCGGATTGCCTGGCAATCCTATATCAGCGATCATCGGGTTTCGTTTTTTTATCTTGTCTTTGTTGCATCATCTTCAAGGCCATCCTGCAGAACAGCCCTTAAAAGCCAAATTAAACGCCCCTTGTTCAAAACCGCATGATTTGCGTTTTTTTGCCAAAGCAAAACTGTCTAACACAGAGAATGCAGATCTGGTTGTCGATATTTTACAAGGGCAAGAATCGTTTAAAACCCATTCCTTATTAAGTGCAAATTGTTGGGCCGTTTTAAAAGAACAGCAAAAAGAGCGGCAAGAGGGAGAGATTGTTGATGTTTACCCTGTGATGCCGGGCGAGCTAAGGTTTTAGAAGGGGATAAGCATTGCGCGATCTAAACCACATGCCAATGGGAGAAAGCCAGAGCTTTTCAATTTTCTCTTATGGATTTCGCCCCTTCTTTTTAGCAAGCAGTGTTTACGCTATCTTGCCGCTTATCCCATGGATGTTGTATCTAATGGGTGGATTTCAGCCCAGTATTCCTATCACCACTTGGCATGCCCATGAAATGCTTTTTGGGTTTGTTGGCGCTGGTATTAGCGGGTTCTTGCTAACCTCAATGCCTAAATGGACCAACACGCCGCCCCTTATCGGTAATGGGTTGAAGCAATTTTTTGGGTTGTGGCTTGCTGGCCGTCTGGCATTTTGGGCGTTTTTGTTTTTTGATCATCCCATTTTTGGTTATTTGCTTTTTGTTGATTTGCTGTTGCCCACGGCGCAAACTTTGCGCATGCGCAAGCTTCTGGTCAGTACTCAAAACAAACGCAATTATATTTTTATCGCGATTTTAGCATCTCTTGTGATCGCAAATTTGCTGATTATTTTAGATCTCAATAACATCACCAGCAATACGGCAAGCCTTGCTGCCATTCTGGCGCCCAATATTATCATGGTTACAATTGCAGTGATCGGGGGCAGGGTTACATCCAGTTTCACACGGTCCTATTTCCAGCAAACAAACCAATCCATTGAGCTATTAAAATTTCCTGTGCTGGAAAAGACAGCTCTCTATCTGTTGGTTTTAAATGCCATTGTGGACCTTATCAGTCCTCATAGCACCGCAAGCTATACAGTGGCCATGATCGCCTGCATTGCACATGGTTTGCGATTGCTTTGTTGGAAGAGCTTAAAAACTTTAAACAACCCGATGGTTTGGATTTTACACTTAGGGTATTTTTGGTTGGTTTTCGCGTTGTTTTTAAAAGCTATGGAGGGGGTTTTTGGATTACCAAATAATCTATACCTTCATGCTTTCACACTGGGTTCTGTTGGCACTTATATGCTGGGCATTATGACCAGGGCCGCTCTTGGTCACACGGGGCGAGATTTAATCGCAACACCGATTATCGTTGTGTCTTATCTGCTGATATCACTGGCTGCCCTGATAAGGATTACCTGCCCGTTTTTTCCAGATTTTTACACAGTCGGCATGGGGCTGGCCGGTCTGTTTTGGATTATCTCTTACACGATCTATTTAAGCGAATACGCTCTTATTCTCACAAGCCCACGTGTTGATGGGCAACCTGGTTAGGAGAAGGGCTATGCCGCTTTACGCAAAAGATGATTTTGAATTTAGATTTTTTGAATTTTTCGGAGGGAAAAATGAAATTTAGGACACAAATCTTACTCAGCTTAACGATAGCTGTTGGACTAATAAGCGGCATGGTTTCAACCGCAACGGCGGGGGATGTTTTTGTTGAAGCGATCAAAAACGGTAAACTCTACATTGATGAGCGTTATCGCTATGAATTTGTGGACCAAGAGGGAAAACCCAAATCGGCAAACGCCTCAACGTTGCGCAACCGATTGGGTTTTAAAACAGCCCCCTTTTATAATTTTATGTTTTTGGTTGAAGTTGAAAACGTCATGAATATTGGCAATGAACAGTTTAACAACACCATCAATGGCAAAATCCAATACCCTGTTGTTGCTGATGTTGAGTCTGAAGAAATCAATCAACTGTTTTTACAATATAACGGCATCCCTGACACAACTGTCAAAGTTGGTCGCCAGGTCATTGTGATTGATAATATGCGTTTTGTTGGTCATGTGGGGTGGCGGCAAAACAATCAAACATTTGATGCTGCTCTTGTTCAAAACAAATCTTTGCCAAACACGACGTTGACGTATGCTTATGTTGACCGGGTTAATCGTATTTTTGGCAATGACAGCCCGGTTGGCAACATTGAAACCGAAACGCACATCATCCATGGTGCCACCAAACTGGATGGTTTGGGAACGTTAAAGGGGTTTGGTTTTTTGCTAGGCAATGAAACAGACTTTGACAGGCTTTCCTCAGCAACATTTGGCGGCAGCTTTGGGGGCAAACAAAACATAATAAACGGTTATGCCTTTCACTATTATGCCGAATATGCCTCTCAAGAAGATTATGATGACAACCCAAACAGCTATCAGGCAGATTATTATCATCTGGCTGTTGGTGTTTCAAAATCTGGCTTAAAGGCAACCGTTGGGTATGAGGTTCTTGGCAGTGATAATGGTATAGGTTTTGCCACCCCGCTGGCTACAGGTCATATTTTTAATGGGTATGCCGACCAGTTCCTTGCTACCCCAGGTAATGGCATTGAAGACCTTTATGTGGATGTTACATACAAAGTCCAGGATATGCCTTCTCACTTGTCGTTCCTGAATGGTCTTTTGTTAAAAGCTCAATATCACGATTTTCAATCTGAAGTTGGCTCGACTGATTTTGGTTCTGAATTTGATTTTTATGCCAAGCTTCCCCTTCCAAGAGGGGTTTATGTTGAGGCTAAATATTCCAATTATAATGCCGAGGCTGGCAATGGTTTAAATGCAGGCCAGGGCGGTGTTGATGTTGAAAAGTTTACGTTTGGTTTGGGGTGGAAGTATTGAGGTGGTTGTAAAAGTAATCATCGGCATTCTCTGGTCTATCAAGACCCTGATAACACTACATGTCGTTCCTCATTCTGGGGCATAAACCTTTAAAGGCCCGATCATGTGTGAGATGGATTTTTAGGGGGGTAATTGTAAAATGGTGCGGGCGGCCGGACTTGAACCGGCACGATCGTTTCCAATCGAGGGATTTTAAGTCCCTTGTGTCTACCAATTCCACCACGCCCGCTTAAAGCTTGAAACGTTATATCTGTTCATATGAGTGGAAGTGAAAGATTGTGTAGCGCTTCATCGCAAAACACGCAAGACCTTATGTGACATGATGAGCAGATTTTTTTGATAAAGATTATAAGAAAACCATATTTTGAGGATTTAACTTCTCATTGTAAAAAAGAAGTTATATTATGGATAATTAGGTCCTAATTCGGAGAGTTTTGCATATGCCTTGTTCATATCTATCAAAATTTACACTTATATTGGGTTTGATCGTTCCATTTGTATCTAGCACTGCTTTTGTGTCTGATAAGGCAACAGCAAAATCTTATAAGAATGGATATCGCTATTTGCGGATAACGAGCCGTTTTAATCCAAATAAAAAGGTAACAGTTGCTGTGCGTCCTTCAAGAAAGGGGGGCAGAGAAGTCAGGCTACCCACCGGTCGTTGGGTCCATTGTGCCCGGAATTGTCGGTGGACTGTGGAAAAAGAGTATCTTGATGTTTTGCGCTTTCAGCAGCACCATTTTGGGCCTGGGTACCTTCGATTGAATATTTACTTGGATTAAACAGTTGTAATCGTTTAGGCCCACATTGAATTAAGTAATGTTTTTTGTAAACGTTGCTTAATCTGTTCTGAATATTTTCTTCATATGTGCATATAAATACCCTGACTTTATATACAAGTAATTGTCAGTGGTGTGTCTTTCTTGTTTCTTGCAAAGAGATTTTGTCTAAATTGGTTTGTTCTTTGTGGACATTAAATTCGAAAAAGGCGTTGTAAGCTCTTTAAAAGTAAAGTGAAATTTATTTACTCAAACGAGTTGTGAGTAAGTGTACAAAATTTGTCGCTTTGCATTAGAGGGTGTGCGATATAAGGGTAGACATGCGAAGTGAATGTTATTCTTTTGCAGTTGATTTTTTAAGTGCGGCAAAACTTGCAAATTAGATTTTAATTGGACCCACTATTCTAGTGAGCACAATTGAATTTAAAATGTATGTTGATTAGGATGTGGTTCTATAAGCTTCAGTAATGGGCTGACTGGGATTGGTTAATCGTCAGAAAGCTCAAAACTTTATCAGGGCTGTTATCTTTGATTTTCTGCACTTAAAACAAGAGCGTATCGCCTAAGGTTCATCGTCGTGGTGTAGATGACTTTAGGATATGTCTATGGTTGCTGATGAGTATTTGTAGCGTTAAAGCGCGGTTTACTGATGGGCCTTCCAAAGATTTATCTGAGACGGTCTTGATGCGATTTTTATCTTGGGGTTATGTGAGCGATTCAGATAAGTTACCAAGGTGGTGCATAATTTGGTTCTGGTTTGTGAGAACTTAGAAATATGGTTTTGGGGACCTTTTACCTCTTGGTGAAAACAAGATCATAGTGATTGTGCATTAAAGCGGGGAAATTTTTTAAAGGTAGCGCTAAAATGAGCAGTGGTGGCCAAGCTCCTAATGTTTCAATGGATGAACTTTTGTCTTCTATCAAGAGTATGATAGAGGGTGAAAGCACTGAGGGGCTCAGTTCTAATAACGGCACGAATGATATGGGCGCTGGTGGGCCAGACACAGCTCCGCCGCCTAGTGGTGCCCCAGATGCTGGAATTATGGACCTCACGCAAGTGGTTCAACCACAAGCAGCTGTTCAAGAACAGCCAGCCGGCGGTGTGCCGCAAAACGCCAATCCACAATCTGCTGAAGAAACGGCTGCTCAGATTAATGATATTCTTGGTGGTATGAGTGCTGATCTTGGTGTCTCAAATGATGATTTGACGGCAAGTGCAAATCCTGCTGACCAGGTAATGGATGGTTTTGAACCCCAAGTTCAAACTGGGGAGCAAGAACAGCCCCAATCTCCGCTAGATATAGATTTTGGTATGCAAGAAGATCTTGGTGTTGCCCGTGGGGGGGAAGCGCCAGTTGATCCAGCTGCAGGACAGCCAATGGATGCCATGGCAGGGCAAGACCCTGCTTTGGCACAAGTCTCTCAGGTTCAGAGCCCAGATATGGGCCAAGACCCACTTGCTTCTGAGGTCAATGCAATGGCCGGTGATTTAAGCGGCCAACAAGATTTTGCTCAACCTGATGGGGCTCAAGTAAATGCTGAGTTAACCCGCGGACTAAACAGTGGTATGGAGCCTGATGCCTTTGGGCAAGGCATGCCGCCAATGGGTGGGCAAGGTATGGGCTTGGGGCAAGGTCAACCACAAAGTCAGCTCCAAGGTCAACCAGGGGGGCATCCTCAAGGTCAGGCCTTTCAGCCGCAATCTGGCCAACCACCAATGGGGCACGCACCGGCACCAATGCCGGTTCAGCAACCTGGTGCACAACCAGGGCCAATGGGACAGCCACTACAAGCACAAATGGGCGGTGCTCCAGGTGTGATGCCGGCGCCTCACGGCCAGCCTGTATCACAACCTCCTGCCGGACATGATCCGCGCATGGAGAGTGAATTTGCTATGGGGCAAGCCTTATCACAGGCTGATGCCAGTTTAAGTGCATCACCTGCCTTGCAACAACAAATGGTACCAGGCGCTAACATGCGCGGGTTGCAACCTGCACCACAAGGCTACCCACAAGGACAGATACCTGGCCATATGCCACAAGGTGAAGTGGGGGGTGGATATGATTTGCCAGTGCCGGCTGCAGGTCGTGCAATGGTGCCTGCACAACAACCCATGATGCAAGTTGCCGACCCTTCCGTTGATCAATTACCGGTTGAGATGCGCAATAATTTAGAAGAGATCGTTAAACAATTGCTCAAGCCGTTGTTGCGCGAGTGGTTAGAGCGTAATTTGCCTGAACTTTTAAAAGGGGCGGTTGACGAGCAAGGCAAGATTGATCCTGATCGTCTTTAGGCTTGCTTAGCTTTTATCTAATTTGAAAAGGGTGGTTCTCAAAGAACTGCCCTTTTTTTGATTCTATATGAAAGATCTTAGATTTTTGTGCGCAGGCTTGATTAATATCATATCTTAAATGATCGGCTATGGTTTTAGATTGAAGAGAGAAAACGAGCCCATAATATGAAAAGATCATTTTATTAAACTATTTTGTCAGTGGAGCTGTATTTATGAATAACTTTTGCTCAAAGAACATACTCGGTATGCTGTTACTTATGCTTATGGTTTCTGGCACTCATGCTTCTGAACAAGTTTTAAAGCAGCAAGCTCGCTCTTCTGCCAAAGCGTTGGGCAGTGCGCTTAAACAAGAATTGCAAAGCGCTATGAAAGAGGGCGGGGCGATTGCAGCTATAAAGGTTTGTAATGAAAAAGCGCCTAAGATTGCGGCTCACGTTTCACAAACCAAGGGACTTAAGGTTGGGCGTACAGCTCTTCGTGTGCGCAACTCAAACAATGCCCCAGATGCGTGGGAGACAAAACAGTTAGACAATTTCATCTCCCGCCTTGCGAGCGGCGAACCTTTTGGTCAACTGGAGGCGCATACCATTGACAATGGTGTGTTTCGTTACATGAAAGCTATTCCCACAAAGGGGCTGTGCATCAATTGTCATGGGGCAAAACTGTCAAAAGAGGTTTCCCAAACGATCCAGGCGCTTTACCCTCAAGATCAGGCAACAGGCTTTTCAGTGGGTGATATACGCGGCGCTTTTACAATATCAATTCCAATCAAACCATCTGGTGATTAACGTTCCTTTTTAGGCCGGGTCATATTCGTTTTTTGATTTGTCCCATAAAGGAATGAAAAACAAAGCTAAAAAACCAAGATTAAATACCGCATTTAATGGGGCGCCTGCATAGAGTGAGGCGGCGCTGTCAATAACAAACCAGGTGCCGATGCTGGTTAAGATTAGGGTGCGGGTAAGGCCTGGGTCTTTGGGGTAAAGATGTGTTGCTAATTGCCAGATCATGAGGCCCCAACCGAGTAGTACCCCTGAAAAAATGGCCAGCAGTAATTTGGTTTCAGGTCCTTGTAAATTCTGAGCCCCATCAATGGGCCAAATGATTGTATCTATCAAGAAAGTCGCTAATCCTGAAAGGGTGGGTATTAAACCGGTTAAACCCGTTACCCCGAAAGCCATCATTATTATGGCCCCTGTTTTCAACCAAGTTTGAGTGGTTTTATTGTACATTTTGATGTGCTCCTGTTGTTGTTTGTTGATTGGATAACGTGATCAGGGGGCATTATTCAATTACCTTCAAGGTAAGTGTTTTTAGCTGATGGTTTTGTTATTATCTGATCGTTCTCTCTTAAAGGATTGGTCATGAGCTCACAATTTGGTACCGTTTTAAAGCAATGGCGCGGCAAACGGCATTTAAGCCAATTAGATTTGGCTTTAAAAGCCAATGTATCATCACGCCATATTTCTTTTTTAGAAACCGGGCGGTCTTCTCCCAGCCGGGCAATGATTTTGCATTTATGTGAGCAGTTAGAGGTTCCCCCCTTTGCGCGCAATGGATTTTTAAACGCAGCTGGCTTTTCACCTGCTTACAAAAGCAGAGATTTGCAAGATAAAGAAATGCGCCCTGTTCATCGCGCTGTTGAATGGATGCTTGAGCGCCACGCGCCATATCCAGCCATGGCGTTGGACAAACATTGGGTGGTCAAATCGGCCAATCAGCCGGCTGGGTTTTTGTTGTCAGGGGCTGGTATTTCTATTGGTGATAGTTTGCTTGACCTGTTTGCAGACCCGGAAAAGATGGAAATGATCTTGGATAATGCTGACGAGGTGATGCAGCATATGCTCATCCGCTTGAAAACAGAAAGCGCATATCTGGGCGGTGATAAAATTCTAGATCAAGCAGTTGAGCGTTTATCGCGCGCTCTTGGGTCTCATATGCCAGATGAGACAATCATGAACGCGGCCGTCATTCCTGCTCGCTATCGGGCTGGAACGGGGGAAACTGTGCTCTCTTTCTTTTCAACCATAGCCTCTTTTGGGACAGCGCAAGATATTGCGCTGTCTGAATTGAAAATAGAACTTTTATTTCCAGCCGATGACAAAACTGAGCAAATGCTTTTGCAATTGCAACAGGAGTTTAGCGGCTAAAGTTTTACATCAAATGGGTTTTGAACCAATCTGCAGCAGGGCCTGCTGAGAGATCAAAGTCATTAATATAAGCGTCAAAGTGGCCGCCGGGTAAGGTAACCAATTTTTTAGGGGCTAGGGCTTTTTCATAAGCCTCTAGGGCCATGCTTGCGATTGTCAAATGATCTCCCAAAGCCACAATCATTAATAATGGTGTTGGTGAAATGAAGGGCATGTAGGCAATGGGCTCATATTCAGTGAACATTTCAACTGACCGCAACGTGACTTCATTTTTCCAAGAGGGGGCCCTTTCTTTGTGCCCCTTCATAAACCACTCATAAGAATCTGGGGTGGGCAGGGCGGAGGGGGCATCAGGGTCCTCATCAACAACAGGCACCATCGCAGGCGCTTCCCCTCTGGCACGGGCCCGCCTATCTTCATTGAACATATCTTGAAAGCCAGCGATCTTATCTGCGCGCACAATCCGCCGGGCATTGCGATGACCAGAGGCCAGAGGCACCTGGCTCACAACAGCTTTTACGCGCTTATCGATTGCGCCAACTGTTAGCACATGACCGCCGGAATAGCTTGAGCCAAAAATACCAATCGCATCATTTTTAACGTCGCTAAGAGTTTCTGCGAAGGTTATGGCATCGCGATAATCGCTTACCTGCTTCCATGGATCAATTTCTTGGCGCGGTTCACCATCGCTGGCGCCAAAGTTACGGTTGTCATAGACGATTGATCCAATACCATCTTGGGCAAAGCGTTCAGCATATTTGTCAAGATACATTTCTTTCACAGCTGAAAAGCCATGGGACATTACAATTGTTGGAACTGGAGAGCTTGCCCCATCGGGCACATAATGCCAGCCTCGCAGTGTAACGCTATCTCCAGCTTTAAATTCTATATCCTTACGCATTGGTTTCCTTCCCCTTGTAACAATTGGAAAAAGTCACATTGTGCTTCTTTCCCTTTTTCTTTTTCAAAGTTTTAAGGGGGCAGTATAACATTTTTTTGCTGAAAAGGCCTTGTTTGGGCAAATTATATGCCCAGACAAGGTTTCAAAGGTATTCGCAGACATTAATGTAAAAATTGGCAAGTAAAGGCAGGTCTGGTTAAAAGAACTCTGGATTGGTGTTTTTTAATTGAAACACTTGCTTGCCGCCGACAAAAGTCATGAGCACACGCCCTTCAACTTTGGCTTCATCAAAGGCGCTGTTCTTGGACCGGGATTGCAATAAATCGCGGTCAATGATCCATGGGGTGTTCAGGTCAAACACGGTTAGATCCGCTGGGGCGCCAACAGCTAGACGACCTGCTTTTAATCCTAAAATATTGGCCGGGTTGACCGTCATGGTTTTTAAAAGTGTGATTAGGTCAATTTCCTGGTTGTGATAAAGGCGCAAGGCGGCTGGCAATAAGGTTTCGACACCAATGGCGCCGTAAGCGGCCTCGGCAAACGGTTGGCGTTTCACTTCAGCGTCTTTGGGATCATGAGCTGAGACGATGACATCAATGCTGCCGTCTGAGAGCCCCTCTATCATGGCTTGGCGGTCTTCTTCACTGCGCAAAGGAGGGCGGACTTTACAGAAAGAGCGGTAAGGGCCAATGTCATTTTCATTCAAAGTGACATGATTGATGGAGACCCCGGCTGAGACCTTCAATTTATTCTGCTTAGAACGGCGGATGAGATCTAGGCTGTCTTGGCAGGAAATGGTGGCTGCGTGATAGCGGGCATCGGTATCGCTTACCAAGCGCATGTCTCTGGCCAGAACAAGTGTTTCTGCCAATGTTGGAATGCCTGGTAACCCGAGGCGGGATGAGACCTCGCCTTCATTCATAACCCCGTTGCCGCTCAAGTCTGGGTCTTCAGTGTAGTGAACCATAAGAGCGTCAAAGTCGCGGCCATAGGTGAGCAAGCGGCGCATGACCTGGGCGTTGGTAACGCTATGGCGGCCATTGGTAAAGGCGATGGCACCGGCTTCGCGCAACAGGCCTATCTCGGTCATTTCCTTGCCTTTTAAACCTTTGGTCATGGCGGCCATGACATGAACGTTGGTAATCGCGGTGTCTCTGGCGCGGCGCTCTAGAAAGTCAACCAAGGCCACCTCGTCAATCACTGGATCAGTGTTGGGCATAGAAATGATGGTGGTGACCCCGCCAGCGGCGGCGGCCCGGCTGGCTGTGGCCAGGGTTTCGCGGTGCTCTTCGCCTGGCTCGCCAGTAAAGACCAGCATGTCAATGAGCCCTGGGCATAGAATATGGCCGGCACAGTCAACAATTTGAGTGCCATCAGGTGCGTTCTTGGCCAGATGCGGGCCAATGTCAGCAATCAGGCCGTCTTCGATGAGTACGCCGCCCAGTTCATCGCGTTCTGTTTCAGGATCTATCAGCCTGGCGTGGATGAGGGTGGTGGGTTTCTGGCCGTTTGGATCAGTGCTCATTAGCGTGTCTCATGAGAAGTGGGTAAATTACGGGAAAGGGCCTCTAGAATGGCCATGCGGACAGCCACGCCCATTTCAACTTGTTCGCGAATGACGCTTCTGGGGTCATCTGCTAGGGTGGCGTCAATTTCAACGCCGCGATTCATTGGGCCTGGGTGCATGATCAGCGCATCGGGCTTGGCATATTTGATCTTTTCATGATCAAGGCCAAAAAAGTGAAAATATTCTCGGCTTGAAGGGATATAAGAGCCGGACATGCGCTCGTTTTGCAGACGAAGCATCATAACAATGTCAGCGTCTTTCAAGCCTTCTTCCATGGTGTTGTAAACCTCAACACCCAGTCGGTCTGCATTGGCTGGCAACAGGGTGGAGGGGGCAACAATGCGCACGCGAGCATCCAGCGTGTTAAGCAAGCTGATGTTAGAGCGGGCGACGCGTGAGTGTTGGATGTCGCCGCAAATGGCAACAGTGAGCCGGGCGATTTTGCCCTTGTTGCGGCGAATGGTCAGGGCATCTAACAAGGCTTGGGTGGGGTGCTGGTGGCTGCCATCGCCAGCGTTAATTACTGAGCAATCGACCTTTTGGCTCAATAACTCTACCGCGCCTGCTGCGTGATGGCGCACAACCAACAGGTCTGGGCGCATGGCATTGAGCGTCATGGCGGTGTCAATCAGCGTTTCGCCTTTGCTGATGGCAGATGTATTAATTGACATGTTCATCACGTCAGCACCGAGGCGTTTGCCAGCCAGCTCAAAGGAGCTTTGGGTGCGGGTGGAACTTTCAAAGAATAAATTGATTTGCGTGCGACCGCGCAAGATGTCTTGCTTTTTGGCTGTTTGCCGGTTGAGTTTGGCAAACTTGTCTGACAGGTCGAGTAAAAAGGTGATTTGCTCCCGGGTCAGGTCATCAGCAGAGAGCAAATGACGGTGCGGGAATTCATTTTTAGGTGATGTTTTTTTCGTGTTCATTAAAACTAGTTCTATAAGTGTAAATTGGGCAAAGCTCAAGGGGAGAAATGAGCCTTTGATGAGAAATTTTGTTTTTGATTAATTTGTTGCGTTTTTATCAGTCATCTTCGATGAGAATTGCGTGACTGGCTGATTTGTATTCGCGCCGGTATAGAATGGCAAGAACAGATAATGTGCCGATAATAAATACCAGTGGATTTAGAAACCAACCACTGGCGGCAATGCCATAATAATAGGTGTGAAGCCCCGCGTTTGAATGCAGCCCGGCCAGACCAGCCAGGTCTATGGTGCGGTTGATATGCTTTTTGCTCTCAGGGGTGTCTATGTTGTCTTTGAGCGGTGTGGCGCCAATCATAATCGATGTGTAGTGGGTGATGCGGAATGCCCAGGCAAATTTAAAAAAGGCGGTTAAAAAGATAATCATCAAAAAGATCATTTTTATTTTGATCATGTCTGATGTGCTTTGGGCCGGGATGGGCAGGTTGTTGAGCATGGAGGCAATTTCATCGGCTTTGCCAAGGGTTGTGGCCAGAACACCGGCAATGACAATGGCTGTCGAGGCAAAAAAGGCATTGCCTTGCGATAAATTGGTTAGAATTTGCATATCGACAATGCGGTTTTCTCTGCAAGCCATGGTTTTGATCCAGCGGGCACGGGCTTGTTGCACACCGCTGGCGATGTTTTTGGCTTTCAAGGGGCCGTAACGGATCATCCAGCCATAGCCAAACACGACGATGAGAAAGATCAGTAGGGCAATATAATCAAGAAGTGAAAAGTCGGGCATGGGGCTATGTTTCTGTTAATCGTTTTTTATAGCATTGATAAGCGATCAAGTGCGCCTTGTAGGATATAGGTTGCGGCCATTTTGTCGATCACTTCTTTTCGCCGTTTCCGGCTGCTGTCAGCTTCCAGCAATGTGCGCTCGGCCGCTTGGGTGGAGAGGCGCTCATCCCAAAAAATAAGCGGGATGTCTGTGAGTTGGGCCAGGTTGCGGGCAAAGGCTTTGGTTGATTGAACACGCGGGCCTTGCGTTCCATCCATATTCAGCGGCAGGCCGATGATGAAGGCGGCGATGTCGTGCTCATCGGCTATTTCTAACAGGCGTGCTGCATCATTTTTGAATTTAGTGCGTTTGATGGTTTCTAAACCGGAGGCGATGGATTGCCCGGTGTCAGATAGGGCCACGCCGATGGTTTTAGTGCCAAAATCCAACCCTGCTAACCGTGCTGTTTTCACTTGGGCTTGGTGAAAGTCTTCCAAAGGTATGGTTGGATCATCGCTCATGATTGGGTGGACACAGGCTTGACGGTTTGAGCGGCTAGCTTGGCTGTTTTTCTGGCATCTTCCACATTTTGTCCATGAGCTAACGCGACCCCCATGCGGCGCCGGGTAAAGCTTTCCGGTTTGCCAAACAAGCGAATGTCGGTGTTGGGAAGGCCCATGGCTTGGGCAACGTTTTCAAAGCCGATGGCTTTTTCGTTCAATCCGCCATAAATGACCGCGCTGGCCCCAGGGCTGGTCAGGTCAGTAGAGCCTGGCAGGCCTAGGATGGCACGGGCGTGCAGTTCAAATTCATTTTGGCGCTGGGTGATCATAGTGACCATGCCGGTGTCGTGGGGGCGAGGGCTCACCTCTGAAAACCAAACCTCATCGCCTTTGACAAACAGCTCAACACCAAACAACCCGCAGCCGCCAAGATTGCCAGTGATTTGCTTGGCAATGTGCTGGGCGTTTTCTAACGCTTTTTCGCTCATGGGTTGGGGTTGCCAGCTTTCAACATAATCGCCGTTTTTTTGAATGTGCCCAATGGGGGCGCAAAAGCTGGTTTCTATTTCACCTTGGGCGTTTTTTGATCGCACAGTGAGCAGGGTGATTTCATAGTCAAAATTGACTTTTTCTTCAACGATGATGCGTGTGCCTTCTACCCGTCCACCGCTCATGGCGGCATCCCAAGCGGCTTCACAGTCATCTTGGGTTTTAATCTCTGATTGGCCTTTGCCAGATGAAGACATCACTGGTTTGACAATCACTGGCAAACCAATGTCAATAGCTGCTTGTTTTAAATCTTCTAGTGAGGAGACAAAAGCATAGCCAGATGTTTTTAGTCCCAACTCTTCTGAAGCCAGGCGGCGAATGCCTTCTCGGTTCATGGTGAGCTGTGTGGCGCGGGCTGTGGGAATAACTGTTGCCAAGCCATCTTGCTCGATGTTGGCCAGTTCGTCGGTTGCAATTGCTTCAATCTCAGGCACGATGAGGTGGGGGCGCTCTTGTTCTACAAGCGCGCGTAGGGCAGCGGCGTCCGTCATGTCTATGACATGGGCGCGGTGGGCCACTTGATGGCCGGGGGCGTTTTCATAACGGTCAACAGCAATGACCTCTACGCCCAAACGTTGTAGGGCAATAATAACTTCTTTGCCCAGCTCTCCAGAGCCGAGCAACATGACTTTTAAAGCGCTGGGGGAGAGCGGCGTGCCTAGTTTCATCTTTAGCTTTCAAATGGTTGTTGTGGACTATCTACTCTTTTATCAGGTCTTTTAGTGACTTGTAGGGGGTTATCAGCTTTGATCCACAATTAAGGGGCCGTCAAAGATCGTTTTTGGTTATGGGGACCCATTCGCCTTCGATTAAATGGTCTTGAGGCAAAAAGCGCACTTTGTAATCCATCTTAGGGGATCCTTTAACCCAATAGCCTAAATAGACAAAAGGAAGATCGAGCGATTTTGCATAATCAATGGTCTCTAGAATGATGTATGTGCCCAAACTGCGCACTGAGAGCAGGGGCTCAAAAAAACTGTACACCAAAGAGATGCCATCACTTAAATGATCACACAGGGCAACGCCAATTAAATCTGTGCGCTGCACCGGTAAAGGAGGGGCTAAAGAGACTTGGGCGGCGGGGGATTTGGGCAGATGATATTCAGTTACAAAGCTATCAATGACACTGTCTTCTACCATGGCTTGATAATCAAAAAGGGACATATCTGTCATGCCGCCATTGTTGTGGCGGGTGTCGATATAAGATTTAAACAAGGCATATTGTTCTGCATTGGAAATGGCCTGGCCGCGGGTGGTGATGATATCTTGATTGGCGCGCCAGACCCGTTTTTGAGATTTGGATTGTTTAAAATCATTAACCCGAATGCGCACTGATATGCAGGCGGTGCAATTTTCACAATGGGGGCGGTAGGCAATGGTTTGCGAACGGCGAAAGCCATCGCTGTGCAGAAAATCAAAATGGGCTTGAGATTTTTCGCGGCCTAAATGGGTAAACAGTTTGCGTTCTCTTCGATTTGGCAAATAGGGACAAGGTTGCGGCCTTGTCAGGTAAAATTCGGGAAAATTTTTCCGTTGTTCTGTCAATCGAAACGCTCCAATGGCAGCGATAAGGTTTTTGCCCCTCTTTTGGCTTTGAGCTTTTTAAAGCCAGTGGGTCAAAGATTACAGGTTAAAATAAAAAGGTGCAAATAAGGAATATGCAATCCAAATAAGTAAGATTAATGGCAAGCCGCCGCGCAAAAAGTCCTTAAAGCTGTAATTGCCAGGCCCCATAACGATCAGGTTGGTTTGATAGGCTATGGGGGTGGCAAACGAACAGTTCAGGGCAAAAATGAGCCCATAGACAAAGGGCATGGGGTCGGCGCCAATTTCACGGGCGGCACTGACCGCAATGGGGGCCATGAGGGCAGCGGTTGCCGCGTTTGATAAAAAGTTGGTTAAAATGGCCGTGAGAAGGAAAAAGGCTGATAAAAGAACGGCCGGTCCCAGACCAGAGAATGTGCTGACAACCCCTTGGGCGACATAGTTGGCCCCGCCTGTTATTTGCAGCGGTGTGGCCAGGGCAAAAGCGGTGCCGACAAGCAGGAACACCTTGCCATCAATGGCCCGCGAGGCTTGGCGCACATTTAGACAGCCTGTGGCAATCATGGCCACTGCGCCCATTAAGGCGGCAATGGCAATGGGCAGCATGCTTGTTGCTGCAGCCCAAATTGTGATGCCAAAGATCACCAAAGCGTGCAGCGCATGATGGGTCTGGGGTAGTTCTTCTGTGAGCCAGTCAAGCAACAACAGGTTCCGGTTTGAGCGCAGGTGTTTTATGTCTTTGCGCTCACCGTGCAATAAAATCACATCACCTGCTTCAATCCGAATGTTTTCCAGTGCGCCGCGCCCCATACGGGAGCGGCGTTGAATGCCAACAAAGTCCATTCCTGTCTCAGCATGAATGATTTCAGGATCAACATTGGCGCCAATTAGGCGCGAGGCGGGGGCAACCACAGCCTCTGCAATTAAAAGGGTGCCACGCCGGGTGGTGGTTTTGGTTTGATCTGTTTCCTCTTCTTCTTCTTCAGATTTGGTCTGACTTTGAGAGGGGCTTTGTAACAAGCTGTCAGCAAGCACTTTGCGTGTTGCTGCCAGAACAACGACATCGCTTTCTTGCAGTTGTACATCATCAAAAGGGGGCAGGTGTTGCACTAATCCGCGCCGTACCAAGCGAACGGTCATGTCACGTAATTTAGGGAAAAATCCAGCCTGGCTTTCAAACCCAATCCAGGGATGGTGCTGCGTTATCGGGATTTGGGCGATGAATTGTTTGCCGGTATCTCCTTGTTGGGAGGCGCTATCTGTTTCTTCATTATCGCGAATTAGGTAGGGCAAAATAAAGATTACATAGAGAGCCCCGATAGAGGCCAGCACCAGGCCTGGGATGGTGAAATCAAAAAAGCCAATTTTGGGGACATCATTTTGTTCTGCAATGGTGGCCGCGATCAAATTGGCGCTAGATCCGATCAAGGTTGTCATACCGCCAAGAATGCACATGAAGCTTAACGGCATGAGGGCGCGCGACGCGCTGATGCCCATATTGTTGGCAACAGCGGCAATGATGGGAATGAAGATGACCACCACAGGGGTGTTGTTCATAAACGCAGATATGGTGCCGGCAATAAGAAACGCCACGCCGAAAGCGAGCCACGGGCCAATACGGCCCAGCTTGGCAATGAGGTTTGCCGGGCCGTCAAGCGCGCCAGTGTTATACAGCCCCTGCCCGATCACCAACAGCGCCATAATGGCAAACAGGACTGGGTTGGCAAATCCTTTTAACAGCTCTGGTGCATTTAATTGATTGTTGCCTTCACTATCAAGCACTGGAAAAAGGTGGAAAAACACCAAAAGCAGGGCGACAATGGAGATCGAGGTTAGCTCGATTGGAATGCGATCATTGGCAAACAGAAAGATTGCCCCCAGGATCAGGCTGAACGTCACCCACATATGAAAATCTGGAAAGTCTAAAATGCTTGTGAAAAAAGACATAGATTTTATAAAACATCCATCTGATTAAGTAAGGGGCTAAAAAATATAAGTCGCCTTAGGCTATTATAGTTTGGAGTATTATAGTTTGAAAATGCTCAAATGCATAAATAGAGCGTGATTAAACTTGTTGATAGTCTTGTAAAAGGTGGGCTGCCTCGCAAGCAAAATAGGTCAAAATGCCATTGGCACCAGCGCGTTTGAAGCTGATTAAACTCTCTAAGATTACTTTGTCTCTATCAAGCCAGCCGTTCTCAATAGCGGCCATTAGCATGGCGTATTCACCAGAGACCTGATAGACAAAGGTTGGGCATTGGAAGGTTTGTTTGACCCGTTGGACAATATCAAGATAGGGCATGCCAGGTTTGACCATGACCATGTCTGCGCCTTCAGAAATATCAAGGCCCACCTCGTGCAAGGCTTCATCGGTGTTGGCTGGGTCCATTTGGTAGGTTTTTTTATCACCCTTTAATTTTATGTTTGAGCCGATCGCATCGCGAAAGGGGCCATAAAAGGCAGAGGCATATTTGGCGCTATAGGCCATGATCTGCACGTCTTGAAAATTTTCCCGTTCCAATGCTTGGCGTATAAGCCCAATGCGTCCATCCATCATGTCGGAAGGGGCAATGACATCCGCGCCCGCTTTTGCTTGAGCAAGCGCTTGTTTGATGAGCACTTCAATGGTGCGGTCATTATCAATTTTGTCGTCAACCAAAATGCCGTCATGACCGTGGCTGGTGTATGGGTCAAGGGCGACATCACAGATCAGGCCAATTTCAGGCACGGCCTGTTTGATTGCTTTTATTGCCCGGCAAATCAGGTTGTCGGAATTAAACGCTTCCTCAGCCAATTCGCTGCGTAAATTAGAGTCCGTGTTGGGAAACAGAGCAACAGCTGGAATGCCAAGGTCTTTTGCTTGTTGGATGGCTTTGATGGCCAGATCAATGGTTAGCCGCTCAACGCCTGGCATGGAGGCGATGGGTTGGCGTTCATTTTCCCCTTCAATGATAAACAGCGGCCAGATGAGATTTTGGGGCTGCAATGTGGTTTCTTGGGTGAGTGCGCGAGACCAAGCGGCTTGGCGATTGCGCCGCATGCGCGTGGAAGGGTATGATCTTGACGGAGGTTGGGTCATGGTTTTCTAACAATATATGTCCTTGGTCTTTATGCTCTCAGCATTGCTTTTTCATGTGCTTTTTGCAAGTGATAACAAAGGGATGAGGCGATTTTTCAGCTATTGATTGGGGATATGGTGAATAATTTTTTGATCCAAGGCTTAAAAGCGCCCGTTATGCCTCAAATGAACTGGTTTCTAATGTGTAATCGCGCTCAATTTTGACCACACAAATGCGGTAATCTTTAAAGATTGATTGCCTGCCTTTTGTCTGCGCTTGTTTATGGTCAAAATTTGCCTTCCAATTCTTTATCGCTGTTTCATCTTCCCAATAGGAAAGGGATAGTAATTTGTCTTTGTTTACAAGTGATTGGAACCGTTCAATAGAGATGAAGCCTGGCACGTCTATCAGTTGGGTGCGCAATTGGTTTGCTATGTCGAGATAGGTTTGTTTGGCCCCGTCTTTTATTTGGACTTCAAAAATGACAGCGTGCATGGCATTAAGCCTCCGGCGATTGGGCATTTATGAAGTTATCATAAAAGAGAAATCACCTGAAAGCTTGATAATTTTTTCAATTTGATGAGGTTGACTATTCACAAACGGGATAACGGCCCAGATCAAAGTGAAAATGATTTTTATGAGCTTCATTGGCCTCAGGCCCCAGCACAACAACAAATGTTTTGCACGCGCTTTTGTGAACGGCTTTTAAAAAGGCTGATTTTTCTTGGCCTTCTTCTTCAGGCCAATGTTTTAAGACGGAGACCACTTGCCCATTCTCTAGGGTAAAGCCGGCAATATCAAAGGCATTGGCCAGGGCATGTTCGGATAATTTTTTATTGGCATTATTATATCTATTGCGGCACGAGTAAGAGGCAACATTGTGGATCATTTTAACTCGAGATGATAAATGTTCGGTGGCCAAGGGTTGTAATTTGGTTTCTATCCATTTGGCCAGGCGCGCTGTCATGGCGCAATTTAACGTCGCCGGTGGGCTGATGGACACTTTTTTGCTCAGCACGGCAGATACGGCAGAGACCTTTAAAGGGGCAGGCGTGCCGCAAGCGTTAAACCGGATCGGTTTAATCGGTTTGACGGTAACATCAATGTTTTTCAGCAAGCTTTGGCATTTTTTTTGGGCCGATAAAATTTCTTGCTTGGACCATTTTGTTAAGGGAGGAGGCAAGGGCATTGCGGCCTTTAGAGCTGGTTTTGCGGTTTCATCCAACTTACGTTCATCTGGCCTGCGTTTTTCTGGACGTTTATGGGGAAGGGGAATTTTTCCAGAGTTGCGAATAATAGGGCCGCCGAGCCCTTTTTTTGTTTTGCTCTTTGCAAGGGGTTTTTGTTTGGCTTTCCAGGTTTGGGGTAAATCAATTTTAGGTAAGGGGGTAGAAGATTGGAAGGTTGATTTGTTACGTTTAATGCGTTTTACAAAGCCCCTTTTGGTTGTTTTGTTGTAAGATTTGAGGGCATTTACCGTTTTGCCATGTTTCAAAACCGGCAAAGGCGGGCGATCTTGAGCAAAAATAGGATCAGGTAGAAACAAAAGACACAAGAAAAAGGTAATGATAAGAACAAGAAGTTTCATCAAACGAAGCTCTTTTTAAATTTTAATGACCAAATTAACCCCTACAAAACGTCTTTTTGCAGCGAAAAACCCTCTTTGCAGAAAATGACGCTTCCTGTATAGCTCACCTCTTATAAAGGTCAAACAAGTTGAGAAAATGATGCACAAAGAAGATGGCCCCATGCTTGACACCGCAAGTGATAAAAAAATTCAGTTTATTGAGCATAACCGACTAGCACGGGTTCTTTTGAGCCATACAGAGCGTAAAAATGCGATCTGTGAAAGTATGAGAGCCGATTTGCTTGTCCACTATAAAAAGTGGGTTGAGGAAACAGACATTTATGCGATTGTTATAGAAAGTGCTGATCCAACAATGTTTGCCTCTGGTGGGGACCTGCTTGAGATTTATGAAGCTTACGGGCAAAGTCTTGATCAAGCTGTGGCACTGTTTAAACAAGAATATGAGACCATTTGGGCGATTGATACCTATACGAAACCGTTAATCTCTCTGGTCAATGGACCAGTGATGGGGGGTGGTATTGGCTTGGTTCAATATGGCACCCACTTCGTTGCAGGTGAAAATTTTAGCTGGGCGATGCCTGAGACAAAAATTGGTCTGTTTCCCGACATTGGCATCCTGCATCTGATGGCTCAAATGCCTGGGGCGATTGGCATCTATTTGGGCTTAACGGGACGCTCGATAACCCGGGCTGATTGTTATTATCTCAACTTGCTAGAGTTTTGTATTGATAGCGATCAGTTTGACACCATCAAACAGGCCTTGAGTGAAGCTGAGCCGGTTGATCCCATTTTGGATGGTTTGCATCAATCGCCTCAAGCGAGTGATTTACAAGTTATGGAACCAGTTATCACCAAGGTTTTCTCTCTTCCAACGGTTGAAGAGATTGTGGAAGGCTTGAAATCTATTGAGGCTGAGCACCAAGTGTGGGCACAAGAGGTTCTAGCCGATCTAGATCAAGCCTCCCCTTTAAGTCTTAAAGTCACATTGGAGGCAATTAAACGCGCCAAGTCATTGAGTTTGGATCAAACGCTTGAGCAAGATTATGTTGTGGCTCAGCACTTTATAAATGACTCAGATTTTATCCCAACCATAAAAGCAAAATTTATTGATAAAACGAGCCCAACGTTTACACCCAATACGCTGGAGCAAATTAGTGATGAAATGGTTGCCAATTTTTTTAGACCAACTGATGCACCAAAGTTGCATTTGCCGGCAAGAGAGCTTGGGTTGGATAAGTAATTTTTGTTTTGAATGGTTTGTTTTAGCCAAAACAAAGCAAAAATTGTTACATTTTTAGATAAATGCGAACAAAATTTACCGAAAATTAACAGTGTTATTTAAACGGATTTTAGGGTTCAACCTCTATAGTGATTAACGTCATTGATGGGATTTTATAAAAAGGATTGAGAAAAAGGATTTTTCTCATTTTAAAAGTCTCGTCAAATCTAAAGGGTAGGCGTTAAACAAAAGAGGCAATCATGTATCATGCCGAAAATAAGCCAGAATTAGAGACTTTAGAGGTGGAACACACTCTTAAGAGTGAATATATGTCCTCTCTAAAAATGATTGAACGGTTGCACCGTCTCCTTCTTGACGTTGTCAAGGATGAGTTTGAACGGCACGGTTGTTCAGAAGTCAATAGCATCCAGGCTTTGCTTTTATACAATATTGGCGAGTCTGAATTGTCAGCCGGTGAGCTGCGTTCACGTGGATACTACCTTGGCTCGAACGTTTCTTATAACTTAAAGAAATTGGTCGAGACGGGCTATATTCATCATGAACGCTCAGACACTGACCGTCGGTCAGTCCGGGTGAAATTGACTGAAAAGGGACAAGACGTCTGTGATATTATCAACGGCCTTTATGGTCGTCAGCTTGAAGCTTTGGAGAAAGTTGCAGGGCTTTCTGAAGATAATCTATCAGATGTCAACAAGTCTCTTTTACGATTAGAACGTTATTGGACAGACCAAATCAGGTTTCGTTTGTAATGGCCTAATGTCTTTAATTGAGTTGGATAATAACCCTGGGATTGAAAAATTCCGGGGTTATTTTTCATAAACCTCTCATAAATTTATGCATTTGGGCGCGTTTTAGATGCCTAAAATGTCACATCACTTAAATTTGTTTGTTTAAGGTCTTGAATTTTTGGCCGCTGTTCGCCAAATTCAGGGCTTAATGAGTCACTAAAGCGGGATTGTCGGGTGGTTATGCAGGGGTGTTTTAGGGTCCTAAATTAAGAAATAAGCTGTTGGGATACTTAAATTTTCACTTCTGGATAAAGATGCACAATTAAGTCAAATTTGTCGGGCATTACTGTTGGGGATGAAAATTTTCAAGAGGTGAGTGATAAATCACGCTGTTTTGCCTCTAAATTTACACTGTTTTGTTATCTGTGAGGCCTAATCTTAAGACACAAGTTTGTCGGGATTTTATTAAGGTTTGTATGACTAAAATAAATTTTTATGTTTAACAAATCATTTGTAAAAGTGTAAAGCAGCTCACCTTGGGCTGACTTTATAAGTTTTAAGATCAACTCTGATTGCAATTTGAACATTCTTACGTTGGTTTGATTTGAAGAAAATATGAAACTGAAAGCCAAGATAAGCTTGAAAGTATCCATAAATATGCAAAAATATTTAAATTATAGCGGGTTCATTTTATTTTTAGTGTTGAGCATGGTTGGCCCAGCAAATGCTTATGAGGGCTGGACGTTTGGTGGCTCCGATAATGATCTGACCAGCAATGTTTTCGATAGAAACTCAGCACGTGAATGGGAACGCAATCCACCCAAAGGGTTTCCAACCTTAAATAAGGGTAATATCCCCTTAATGAAAAAGGCTGAAAAACGCTATGCAAAAATAGTTTCTGCTGGTGGATGGCGGCCAATTCCAAAAGAAAAATTGTCTTCAGGTATGCGCAGTCCTGCCGTTGCTCTTTTGCGCCGCCGGTTGGAATTTACTGGTGATCTGGAAAAGGGATCAAACTATTCTAACTTTTTTGATTATTATGTTGAGCGTGCCGTTAAGCGGTTTCAAGTTCGCCATGGTCTGGCCCCATCAGGTGTAGTTGGGCGTAGTACACGGGCTGCTTTAAATGTCTCTGCCAGAATTAGGTTGCGCCAACTGCGCACAAATATTGCGCGCTTGTATGGTTTGTCGCGTAATACCGCCAAAAGATATGTTGTGGTCAATATTCCAGCTCAACATGTTGAAGCGGTAGAAAATGGCCGTGTTGTTTCACGCCATGCCGCTGTGGTTGGTAAAAAAGACCGCCAATCGCCGCGTTTGCGCAGTAGAATTCACGAAATTAATTTCAATCCTTATTGGAATGTGCCTGCTAGTATTGTGCGCAAAGATTTGGTGCCCAAAGCGCGCTCTGAAGCAAAAAAAGGCCGCTTCGATTTGCTTGATCGCTATCGCATCTCTGCTTTAGATGGGCGGGGGCGCAAAGTGGACCCTAAAAAGATAAATTGGTTTTCAGACAGTGTTTATAATTTTCGCTACCGCCAAGACCCTTGGGAAGATAATTCCATGGGATTTGTGAAAATTAATTTCCATAACAAGCATTCGGTTTATTTGCATGACACCCCGTCTCAAAGTTTGTTTGGGCGCAACTTTCGGGCGAACAGCTCAGGTTGTATTCGGGTTGGAAATGTGAAGCAATTGGTAACATGGATTTTAAATGGCAATAAGGGATGGAACAGATCCCGGGTTGACCTGATGCAAAAAAATGGCGAACGCAAAGATGTGCGGGTGAAAAAGCCAACACCTATTTATTTTGCTTATGTAACCGCTTGGGCCACGCCAGATGGTATCGTGCATTTCCGCCGTGATTTGTATCATATGGACGGTGTTGGTGCGACAGCTTCTGCTTATTAAAATTTGACTAACATTCTATGAGACAAAACCGTTCCTCTCAGGGGAAAATATTTTTAGAATTTCATGTTCTGGGGACCAGTCAAAAGGTTTCCGCCATTGATGAGGCAACCGGTATTGAGGTGAGCGTTACTGGTCCAGCTTCTGCTTCGCGCGAGCATATTTCCAATATTGCTGTTCAAAAGCTGCAACGAAAAATCGAAAAATCTGGCTCTCATTAATCTGTTTGAAAAGCTGAATTGTTGGCTGGGTCGTTTTGTCCTGGCGTTTTTCAAAAGGGTTTACATTAGTCTTTTGTTGTTATAAGAGCCCGTTTTTATGAAATTTATTGTCAAATTTCCATTTAAAAGATGTTAGATACTGGCAAAGCCGTTTTGCTTAATGAACAAACCTCTCTTGCTGACATATCAGTTGTGTGGTAGGGAATTGGCAGATAGATAAACCTCAGATTTAAGTGACAAAGGATAGTGGCCATGTCGGCAACAGATATTACCCCGGATGCAACCTCAACAGGTCCATTTTTCTCTAAGGATTTAGAGGAAAGCGACAGCGCAATTTTTAAAACGTTGCAAGATGAGTTTGAGCGCCAGTCAAATGAAATTGAGCTGATTGCGTCTGAAAATATTGTTTCAAAAGCTGTGCTACAAGCAGCCGGTTCCGTTTTGACCAATAAATATGCTGAAGGCTATCCGGGCAAGCGGTATTATGGCGGTTGTCAACATGTTGATGTGACTGAGACCATTGCCATTGAGCGGGCGTGCCAGATGTTTGATTGCACCTATGCTAATGTTCAGCCCAATTCTGGTAGCCAGGCGAACCAAGGGGTTTTTCTGGCGCTGATTAAACCGGGTGACACAATTTTGGGACTTAGCCTTGATGCTGGTGGTCACTTGACCCACGGGGCGCGGCCCAACTTGTCTGGCAAATGGTTTAATGCTGTGTCTTACGGGGTGGATGAGCAAACGCATTTGATTGATTATGATGAAGTGGCTAAATTGGCCAATGAGCATCAACCAAAATTGATTGTGGCTGGTGGCTCTGCTTATCCACGCGAGATTGACTTTGCTCGTTTTCGCGCTATTGCCGATGAGGTGGGGGCGTATTTGATGGTTGATATGGCTCATTTTGCCGGTCTTGTGGCAGCAGGCGAACATCCATCTCCGTTTCCCCACGCGCATGTGGCAACAACGACAACTCATAAAACATTGCGCGGTCCTAGAGGTGGCATGATTTTGACCAATGATGAAGCCATTGGTAAGAAACTGAATTCTGCTATTTTTCCTGGTCTGCAGGGCGGGCCGTTAATGCACATTATTGCTGCCAAAGCGGTTGCCTTTGGAGAAGCTTTAACACCTGAATTTAAGGCCTATGCCAAACAGGTGAAAGAAAACGCGAAAGCCTTGGGCGAAACGCTGAAAGAGGCTGGCTTTGATCTTGTCTCTGGTGGTACAGACACTCATGTGCTGTTGGTGGATTTGCGCCCGAAAGGCTTGAAAGGCAATGCAGCTGAAAAAGCGCTGGGCCGGGCCAATATTACCTGTAATAAAAATGGCATCCCGTTTGATCCTGAGAAGCCAATGGTCACCTCTGGCATTCGTTTGGGCAGCCCGGCAGGCACAACCCGCGGGTTTGGCATTGCTGAATTTAAACAGATTGGGCAAATGATCTGTGAAGTGCTTGAGGGCTTGGAGAAAAACGGGCCTGAAGGCAATGAGGCTGTTGAGCAAGCGGTGAAAGAAAAAGTGGTGGCGCTTTGCAATAAGTTTCCGCTTTATGATGGACCACTGTAAACCAAGGTTTGCAGATATATTATAAGAGCTGTGCTTGTGGGGTTTGTGTTTGTTAAACGCCACTGGCACAGCTTTTTTTATGAAAATTTTCGTTCATAAAGCGCAAGTCGCTGGTCAGATAAGGTTTTTGTTTCTGCCCGGGCCATTATATAACTTATAAACACACAAACAATTTTACATCTATTGAGGCCTTATCTATGCGCTGTCCGTATTGTGGAAATACTGAAACTCAAGTGAAAGACAGCCGTTCGGCAGAAGACAATCAATCCATCCGCCGGCGCCGCTCTTGTTCGGGGTGCGGCGGGCGCTTTACCACTTTTGAGCGGGTGCAGTTACGTGAGCTTTCTGTTGCCAAGCGCAATGGGCGTACCGTGCCATTTGATCGTGATAAGCTTTATCGCTCCATTCGGATTGCTTTGCGAAAACGTAAGGTGGATGATGAACGGGTGGATCAGTTGATCTCTGGCATTGTGCGCCAATTGGAGGCGACTGGCGAGAGTGTGGTTGCTTCTGATGATATTGGCGCTTTGGTGATGGATGGGTTGAAGGTTTTGGATGAAGTGGCTTATGTGCGGTTTGCCTCTGTTTATCGAAACTTTCGCGAAGCAGCAGATTTTGAGAATGTTTTGGATGAGTTGTCTGAAAAGGGAGATGTAGAACAATCGTAACGCCTTATGAGTAAACCAGAAGATATAAAATTTATGGCCAGTGCGTTGGCAATGGCCCGGCGCGGGTTGGGCAATACCGCCCCAAACCCTTCAGTTGGGGCTGTTCTGGTTGACCCTGAAAAAGGCAATGTTATTTTGGCACGGGCCGTAACTGGGCCGGGCGGTGTTCCTCATGGCGAACCTCAGGTGCTGGAAATGGCCCGAGAGAAAGCTCAAGGGGCCACGCTCTATGTCACCCTAGAGCCGTGCAATCATCAAGGAAGAACGCCGCCGTGCACCCAAGCGATTATAAATGCCGGGGTCAAGCGGGTGGTGATTGCCTCAACGGATCAAGATGAACGGGTGCTTGGGAGTGGGATTGCTTGTTTGCGCGCAGCTGGTATTGAGGTCACGACTGGTGTTCTGGAAGGTCAAGCTGATCGGCTGAATGCGGGGCATTTTTTGCGCCAAACGCAAAACCGCCCCTATACCATTGTGAAAATGGCGGTGAGCAAGGATGAGCTGATTTTGCAAGGCCAGACAAGCGGGCCTGATAAGGGGCCGACTTGGGTAACCTGTGAATTGGCACGGCAAAGAGGGGCACTGTTGCGCGCCGAAGTGGATGCCATTTTGGTGGGAACCCAAACCGCGCTTGTTGATGACCCTTCCTTAACCTGCCGTTTGAAGGGCCTTGAGCATCGTAGCCCGACCCCGGTTATTATGGACAAGGATTTAAAACTGCCCAATCACCTCAAATTGCTGCAACAAAGCGCCCCGCTTAAACCGATTATTGTTTGCAAACCTGATTTACCGGACGAGCAACGAAAGCAATATGGGGATAATAATCCGCACTTCATCCAAGTGCCCCTTAATCAGAATGATCAGTTGGATTTGAAGGTATTGCAAGCACAGCTGGCTCACCAGGGTATAACCCGCTTGTTGGTTGAAGGGGGACCGCGTGTTGCTAAATCATTTATTGAACAGGATTTGGTTGATGAGGTGATGGTTTTTCAAGGCAACCATGATATTGGGGGGCGCGGTGTTTTGCCCTTTCATGATCAGCCGTTAAGCTGGGTTAAAGACCACCCTTCATTTACCTTAAGTCAACAAGAAAAGCTGAAAGATACGGTTATTTCTTACTATCAGCGCATTGAGGCTTGCCAACAAAATGCTTCTTAAGGCATAAGGGCCCTATGTTTACAGGAATTATCACTGATATTGGCTCGATCGTCTCTATTCATGAGGGGCGGTTTGAAATTGCCTGCCATTATGAGGCGGCAAGCATAGACCTTGGCGCATCTATTGCGTGCGATGGTTGCTGTTTAACCGTTACAAGGGTTACCCCTGTTAGCGATGAAGAGTGTACTTTTACAGTTGATGTTTCGCCAGAAACATTAAACGTTACCACTTTAAACCAATGGCAGGCGGGACAAAAAATAAATCTTGAACGGGCCCTTAAAATGGGGGATGAGTTTGGCGGTCATATTGTCAGTGGCCATGTCGATGGTATTGCCACCATTTCTGGCCAGCAAGATGAGGGCAATTCAATTCGTTTTACGCTCGATTGTCCTGATGCGTTAAAGATATATATTGCGCAAAAAGGGTCTGTGACATTAGGGGGTGTGTCTTTGACTGTAAATGAGGTGCAAGACAGTCGCTTTAATGTTAACATCATCCCGCACACGCTTTCACACACTTGTTGGCAATATGCACATGTGGGCACGTCTTTGAATATCGAGGTTGATTTGTTGGCCAGGTATGCTTTGCGCGCCTCTCAAGTTATGGGTGCTGGTCGCCAAGATGTGGTTAATGGAGTTTAAAATAAGATCTTATGAATGAGCCAGCTATTATGAGCAATCATGGTGTTGAGGGTGTCTCACCGATAGAAGAGATCATCCAAGAGGCAGCGCACGGGCGTATGTTCATTTTGGTGGACGCAGAAAACCGTGAGAATGAAGGGGACCTGATTATCCCGGCCCAAGTGGCAGACGCTGATGCTATTAATTTTATGGCCAAACATGGCCGTGGGCTGATTTGTTTGGCTTTATCGGGCGGCGATGCGGACCGGCTTGATCTTGATTATATGGTGCGCCATAACCAGGCGCGCAATCAGACTGCTTTTACTGTTTCTATTGAAGCACGCGAGGGTATTAGCACCGGCATTTCAGCTCATGACAGAGCTCATACCATTAAGGTGGCGATCACGCCGACATCTGACCCGAATGATATTGTCTCGCCGGGGCATGTTTTTCCGCTTGTGGCGCGCGAGGGCGGTGTTTTGGTGCGTGCTGGCCATACAGAGGCGGCGGTTGATATCGCGCGGCTAGCCGGCAAAGGGTCTTCAGGGGTGATTTGTGAGGTGATGGATGAAGATGGCTCTATGGCCCGCCTGCCTCAATTGATTGAATTAGCCAAGCGTCATGATTTGAAAATTGGCACCATTGAGGATTTGATTGCCTATCGCCGGGCCAATGATTGTTTGGTTTACAAATCTTCTGAGCATGTCATAGAGAGCCCTAGCGGCGGGGAATTTGCCTGCTGTATCTATCGCTCTAAGGTTGATGATGTGGAGCATGTGGCGTTGATTAAGGGTGAGATTAATGGGCAAACCCCAACACTGGTGCGTATGCATGGGTGTAATTTGATGAAAGACATTGTTGGTATTAACAATGAAAGCTCTGGTGCCCATATTATCCAAAAATCGATGGAACTGATTGACAAACAAGGGGCAGGTGTTGTGGTTTTAATTCGCCATGGTGAGACCAGCGCTTTGTCTGATGTGTTATCAAACACACAAGATCAACCGCCTTCACAAAAAGAAAACCGTTTATTGGAATATGGCTTGGGTGCGCAGATATTATCTGATATTGGTGTCGAGAAAATTATATTATTAAGTAATTCTAAGCTGCCCAAGATTATTGGGTTGGATAAATATAACCTTGAAATTGTTGGCCATCAGCCGATCGAATAGTGATTATGACAGACAAATCATCGACCAAACATATTCTTATTCTTGTTGCTCCTTATTATAAAGAGGTCTCTGACCAGTTGCTCAAAGGGGCCAAAGAGGCTTTGGGGCAAGAAGAGGCAACCTATGAAGAATTTGAAGTGCCGGGTGCTTTAGAAATTCCAGGTGCCTTGGCGGCGGCCATTGACAATGGCTTGTTTGATGATGAGCCAGAGACTTATTTTCATGGGGTGATCGTTTTGGGCTGCGTTATTCGCGGCGAGACATCTCACTATGACATTGTGGCAGAACAATCTGCCAAAGCGATCATGAATTTGTCGATCAGTGAAAGCATTCCTCTTGGCAATGGCATCTTAACGGTTGAAAATCGTGATCAAGCCATGGTGCGCGCTAATGTGGATGAGAAAAACAAGGGGCGTGATGCCGCCCTTGCTTGTTTGCGTCTGATTAACTTGGCTGAAGAATTTAGTGCGATTGCAGATGATCAGGATGTATCCGATGCCTAACCCTGGTTCCACACAATCTAAAGATTCTAATACCACTAAAAACAGGCGCTCCTCTGCCCGGCTGGCAGCTGTGCAAGCGCTCTATCAAATGGATGTTGCCCAAACCAATTTGCCAGAAGTGCTCGAAGAATTTCGTGCCTTTCGTTTGGGTAAAGAAGTTGAAGGGGACCAGTTTAGCAAAGCTGATATTGCTTTTTTTGATAGCTTGCTTTCTGGCATTGTGGCTGAGCAAAAGGGGCTTGACCCTTTAATCGACAAGCATTTGGCCTCTAGCTGGCGGTTGAACCGCATTGACAGCACACTGCGTGCCATTTTGCGCGCGGGGGCGTTTGAGCTGACCAAGCGCGGGGATGTGCCTTCGGCTGTGGTGATTAGCGAATATGTTGATGTGGCCCATTCCTTTTTTGAAGGCCAAGAGCCAAAAGTGGTGAATGGGGTTTTGCAAAACATTTGGAATGCCTTTTCAGGGCAACAAGTTGAGCCAGATGTGAATGCTGGGCCAGGAATTCCTGCCGGAGATGGGTGATGAAGCTTGAAAAAGAGCTGATAGAAACTTACCTGTTGCCCTTAGCTCAAAATGATCCTGCTGCCTTGGGATTTCAAGACGATGCTGCGCTTTTTCAACCAGAACCAGGACAGGAACTGGTGATCTCTAAAGACCTCTCACTTGAAGGGGTTCATTTTTTATCCAGTGATACGCCTGAAAACATTGGCTTTAAAGCATTGGCAGTGAATATCTCAGATATGAATGCCAAAGCGGCCCAGCCGAGGGGATTTTTTCTGGGGCTTGCGTTTCCTGACGCTCCAGACCCATCTTGGATGGAGGGGTTTTGCAAAAGTTTAGGCATCTTGGGTCAAGCGTTTGATTGTCCGTTGCTGGGCGGAGATATTACCTATTCAAAGGGTGGGCTTGCGATTTCAGTGACCATCTTCGGCACCGTTGAGGCTGGCAAAATGGTCAAACGCAGCACAGCTAATGAGGGGGATCGTATTTTTGTCTCTGGTACACTTGGTGATGCAGCTTTAGGGCTTAAGTTAATGCAAGACAGTGACTTGCAACAGCACTGGCAGCTCGACGATGAAGAGACTAGATATTTAAAGCATCGCTATCGTCACCCGATCCCGCGGGGGGGCTTTAACCCGTTGATAAAAGAGTTTGCTAGCGCGGCAATTGATGTCTCTGATGGACTTGTTAGCGATCTTGAAAACCTTTGCCGGGCTTCAAACAAAAGTGCTGATGTTCAGATCAATAATGTTCCCTTGTCATCAGCTTTGCAAAAGGCAATCAAGGTTGAGCCAGCGCTTTTTTCTCATGCCTTAGGCTGGGGTGATGATTATGAAATTATGGCTACCATTCCAGAACATAGGGTGAAGGATTTTAAGCAAGAGTGTATGTTTAACGGTGTGCCAGTAACTGAAATTGGTACGATTACAGCTGGCGCTCATCCCCCTCACTATTTCAATGAAAATGGTGAAAAACAACAGCTGCTTACCTCTACTTTTGAGCATTTTTAAAACTTGAAGCCCTATTGATTGTTAAAAATTGGCTTTTTTCCCCTATTAGGTGCATGAATTGCAAAAATTCGACCAATGAGGTGCTTGTCATTTGGATCAACTAATGTCTCAATGGCAGCGACGAAAACCAAATGCAAACAAATTGGGGAGAACCAAGTATGGACTTGATTGTATGGGGGGTTGTTGGATGCGGTGTGTTGGCGCTGCTCTATGGCGTTTGGGCGATACGCTCAGTGTTGGCCGCGGACCCTGGAAACGAAAGAATGCAAGAGATTGCAAGTGCGATTCAAGAAGGGGCGCAAGCTTATCTTTCACGGCAATATTGGACAATTGCCATTGTTGGTGTCGCAATTTTTATTCTACTAACCTTTTTATTATCCTGGCAGGTTGCTGTTGGCTTTGCCATTGGCGCTGTTATGTCGGGCCTTGCAGGCTTTATTGGCATGCTGGTCTCTGTAAGGGCCAATGTGCGAACAACACAAGCTGCCAGTTTTAGCCTGGCCTCTGGTCTTTCCGTTGCGTTTAAAGCCGGTGCAGTGACAGGTTTGTTGGTGGCTGGTTTGGCTCTTTTGGGTGTGATTATTTACTATCTTATCCTTAGCCAAGGCATGGGCTATGGCGTGACAGACCGGATTGTGATTGATTCATTGGTTGCGCTTGGCTTTGGTGCTTCACTGATTTCGATCTTTGCCCGTTTGGGCGGCGGTATTTTTACCAAAGGCGCTGACGTTGGCGGTGACCTGGTTGGTAAAGTTGAAGCTGGCATCCCTGAAGATGACCCGCGCAACCCTGCCACGATTGCTGATAATGTGGGCGATAATGTTGGTGACTGTGCTGGTATGGCGGCTGACTTGTTTGAAACTTATGTTGTGACCATTGTGGCAACCATGGTTTTGGCCGCGATTTATTTTGCCGGTCAATCGGTTGTTGAAAAATTGATGATCTATCCGTTGGCCATTGGTGCGGTTTGCATTGTGACTTCAATCATCGGCACTTTCTTTGTGCGTTTGGGAGCCAATGGCTCTATTATGGGCGCGCTTTATAAAGGCTTTATCGCTACTGGTATTTTGTCGCTCATCGCGCTTTATCCGGTGACTGATTATGTGATTGGTTTATCAACGCCTCTTACTATTGGTGATATTTCCTTTACAGGTATGGATTTATTTTATTGTGGCATCGTTGGTTTGGTCGTAACTGCCCTTATCATCGTGATCACAGAATATTATACCGGCACCGATTATCGCCCTGTGCGCTCGATTGCCAGTGCATCTGTAACAGGACATGGTACCAATGTTATTCAAGGTTTGGCGGTCTCACTTGAGGCAACAGCATTGCCTGCCTTGGTTATCATTGCTGGTATCATCATCACTTACTCTTTGGCTGGTCTGTTTGGTATTGCCATTGCTGTGACAACCATGTTGGCCTTAGCTGGTCTTGTGGTGGCGCTTGATGCGTTTGGCCCAGTGACGGATAATGCCGGCGGTATTGCTGAAATGGCTGACTTGCCAGAAGAAGTGCGCAACACAACGGACGCGTTAGACGCTGTTGGTAATACCACTAAAGCTGTGACCAAAGGTTATGCTATTGGCTCTGCTGGTCTTGGTGCGCTTGTGTTATTTGCCGCCTATACCGAAGACTTAAAACACTTTATTGCCAAAGCAGGAGAGGGAACAGGTTCCTATTCTTACTTTAATGGTGTGACCGTGGACTTTTCATTGTCTAATCCTTATGTGGTGGTTGGTCTGTTCTTTGGTGGTTTGTTGCCATATCTGTTTGGCGCCATGGGCATGATGGCTGTTGGCCGTGCTGGTGGTAAAATCGTTGAAGAGGTGCGCCAGCAATTTAAAGAGCGCCCTGGCATTATGGAAGGCACTGAAAAGCCTGATTATGGCCGTGCGGTGGATATGCTCACCAAGGCGGCGATTAAAGAGATGGTTGTTCCATCCCTGTTGCCAATCTTGTCACCAATTGTGTGCTTTTTCGCCATTGATGCCATTGCTGGTAAGTCAGCTGCCTTTAGTGCGCTAGGTGCTATGTTGCTGGGTGTGATTGTAACCGGTCTTTTCGTTGCTTTGTCTATGACAGCTGGTGGCGGGGCCTGGGACAATGCCAAAAAATACATTGAAGATGGTAATTATGGTGGTAAAGGGTCTGATGCTCACAAGGCAGCAGTCACCGGTGATACAGTGGGTGATCCTTATAAGGATACCGCTGGTCCGGCTGTTAACCCGATGATTAAGATTACCAATATTGTGGCGTTGTTATTGTTGGCGATTTTGGCCCATCAATAAACTCAAGACCATTTAAAAGCTTAGCCCCTCGCCTTTGTTGGTGGGGGGCTTTTTTTGATCTTGAAAAACACAACAAAGAAGTTAATGTGCTCTTTGGTACATAATGACGCATCGTTATTTATAGAATTTTTTGATTTTGCAGGAGAGACTAAATGGCCACTTATAAGGACACCTATCAGTCTTGGCTCGATGATAAAGTTGGTTTTTGGGAAAGAGCCGCTGATGATTTGGTCTGGGATAAAAAATGGGATCTTGGCTTTGATCCCAGTGAGGGTCCTTATGGTCGCTGGTTTAAGGGAGGTATGTGTAACACAGCCTATAATTGTCTTGACCGGCATGTGGCTGACCGGCCTGGGCAAGCTGCCATCATCTATCACAGCCAAATGACTGATGAGGTTAAATCAATCTCTTATGAAGATTTGCGTGATGAAGTGGCGGTTTTTGCAAAAGTGCTTGCAGATCAAGGTGTTGAAAAAGGTGACCGGGTTATTATTTATATGCCTATGATCGTGGAAGCTGTGGTTGCTATGCTTGCTTGCGCGCGTCTGGGTGCTGTGCATTCGGTGGTGTTTGGCGGGTTTGCAGCCGATGAGCTGGCCATTCGGATTAATGATTGCACCCCTAAGCTGATTGTTGCTGCCTCTTGTGGGCTAGAGCCAAATCGGGTGGTGGAATATAAGCCATTGATTGATGGTGCTATTGAGCGGGCTGACCACAAAGTCAATGGCACAATTATATATCAACGACCAGGACAAGCACAAGCTGCCATGGGCCCCAATGATACAGATTGGGCCAGCGCGGTGGAAGAAGCCAAGCGCGAGGAACAAAAGGCTGATTGTGTATCTGTTGAGGCAACAGATCCGCTTTATATTCTTTACACCTCTGGCACTACGGGCAAACCAAAAGGGGTTGTGCGTGATCATGGTGGGCACATGGTGGCCATGAAATGGACCATGAAGAACATTTATGGCATTGAACCGGGTGAAGTGATGTGGGCGGCTTCTGACGTTGGTTGGGTTGTGGGCCATTCTTACATCGTTTATGCACCATTACTACAAGGGGCAACGACCGTGCTTTATGAAGGCAAGCCGGTTGGCACGCCTGATGCGAGCATTTTCTGGAAAGTGGTTGAACAGCACGGCGTCAATATTTTGTTTACCGCGCCTACAGCGATTAGAGCTATTAAACGCGAGGACCCTGAAGGGGCGCTTATCGATCAGGCTGATACGTCTTCTATGCGGGCGCTTTTCTTGGCCGGTGAGCGGGCCGATCCTGATACGATTGAGTGGGCGGCAAGCCATTTAAACAAACCGGTTATTGATCATTGGTGGCAAACAGAAACCGCTTGGGCTATTTCAGCTATTCCTTTTGGGTTGGAAAAACACCCAACAAAAATTGGCTCGTCTAACTTGCCGATGCCTGGCTATGAAATCCATATTCTGGATGAGGCTGGCCAGCCCTTACCAGCTGGAGATATTGGTGCGATTACTGTAAAACTGCCACTACCGCCAGGGTGTGGACCAAGCTTGTGGAAAGATGATGCGCGTTATATAGAGAGTTATTTGACAAACTTTAAAGGCTATTATGAAACCTCTGACGCTGGTTTTATTGATGAAGAGGGCTATGTGTTTGTTATGGCCCGCACCGATGATGTGATTAATGTGGCCGGTCATAGGCTGTCTACTGGGGCTATGGAAGAAGTTATCACCTCTCACAAAGATGTGGCAGAATGTGCTGTGTTTGGCATGAAAGACCAATTAAAGGGGCAACTTCCTTTAGGGTTGATTGTGCTTAACAATGGGGTTAGCCGGTCAGAGGAAGAGATTGAAAAAGAGGTGGTTGGCTTGATCAGGGAAAAAATTGGCCCTGTGGCGGCTTTTAAAACGGCCATTACGATTGATCGGTTGCCCAAAACGCGTTCTGGCAAAATTTTGCGCGGCACCATTCGTAAAATTGCTGATGGGGAATCTTATACAATGCCAGCAACCATTGATGATCCGGCCATTTTGGATGAGATTAAATCAGTGATGAATGATCGCAAAATTGGCTAGTGGGTTGTTGATATAAATCATGCCTATTGAGGGAAAAATTGCAGTTGTAACTGGCGGTGCACAAGGCATTGGGCGGGCTTGCGCCCACCATTTTGCTGAAAATGGTGCCAAGATTGTTATTGCTGATATTGATGAGGATGCCGGTTTAACGGTTGTGAGCGAGTTAACAACCAAAGGCTTTGAAGCGCAATTTATTCATTGTGATGTTTCAGAACGGTTGGATGTTCACAACCTTTTTGCGGCCACCTTAGAAAGCTATGGGCAAATTGATATCTTGCTTAATTCGGCAGCGGTGAGAGATGACAAGCCCTTTATCTCTTTATCAGAAGATGAATTTAGCGCCATTATCGACATTAATCTAAAGGGATCTTTTTTATTGGGTAAGGCGGCTGCTAAATTGATGATCAAGCAGCAAGACAAAGAGATTGCCCCTGGCACAATCATTTTCATTTCATCTATTCATACGGTTCTGGCTGAACCTACCGCGGTGGCCTTTACGGTGGCCAATGGTGGTTTGGGGCAATTAACGAAGGCGATGTCTCAAGCGCTTGCCCCTTATGGTATTCGGGTCAATGCAATTGGGCCAAGCAATGTAATGACGCCTAAGCTGGCTGATATTACTAAAGATGATAAAAAACGGGAAAAAGCACTTGAGTTTACCCCTTTGGGGCGATTTGGTAACCCTCAAGAGATTGCCTCAATCGCAGCTTTTTTGGCTAGCGATGATGCCAGTTATATCACAGGGCAAACTATTTATGCTGATGGCGGTGCTCTTTCTATGCGAAGGGGGGCCGTTCCTTCTGACAAAGCTGATGACGAAATCCCAAGCTAGTAACTAGGGATATTAATCTTGCCCAGCTTTATCAGGTTCTGATGGTGTTTCGCCAAACACACTTTCAACACTCACTTCAGCCTCTGGTGTGTCTTTAACTTCCACGGCTGCATCCATGGTTTCTTCTGCAGGCAGCAGTGTTGCAGGGGCAGCTTGTTCAGTTGAAGTCGTTTTGCCTTGGGCCTTTTCTTCGCGCTCTAAGCGCCGAGCGGCTCGTTTCACAGCATTATCCAGATCAACTTGGCTGCAAAGTCCGAGTGTAACAGGATCCATTGGCTGCAAATTAAGGGCGTTCCAATGCGTGCGTTCACGAATAGCTTCAATGGTTGGTTTTGTTGTGCCAACCAGGCGCATAATTTGACTGTCTTTTAATTCCGGATGGCGTTTGATCAACCACAAAATTGCATTAGGGCGATCTTGGCGCCGGGAAACAGGCGTATAACGCGGTGAGCGTTTGCGTTTAATTTCAGGGATTTCAACTTTTGATTCTGAAATTTTCAATTGGTAGCTAGAATCTTTTTGCGCCCGGGCAATTTCCTCACGGCTAAGTTGGCCAGAGGAGATTGGGTCCATGCCTTTAATGCCATGGGCAACATCCCCATCGGCAATGCCTTTAACTTCCAAAACATGTAGCCCACAAAAATGAGCAATTTGTTCGAAAGTAAGTGAAGTGTTATCAACAAGCCAAACAGCTGTGGCTTTGGGCATTAAGGGTGCATTGGTCATCTAAAATATCTCTATCAAAAAATTCGTTACATTTTAGGGTTGAAATTGTAACGCATCAAAAGTTCTCCTCCTTTAAAGATATGATCTTTAAAGGTTCCTAGTTTCCCTTAAAAGATCAGTAAGCGTCCTTAAAAGGTCTATCAAGGTTTGTGGTAGAAAAAGTGTTTCTTGAAAAAGCACCTTTTCAATGGCTCCATTCCATATAAGTATTAGGTGCACTTCTTGCCCCTAATGATTGCCGAATTTAGACTAAAAGGTCAACCCAGAGAAGCATTATTATCTCAACAAATTGAAATTTAGCACGATTTCGGTGCTAAATTGGGGCAGAGCCTTATAAATTCACGATCAGAAAAGATGTAACTGAGAGACATTATCTATTTATAGCTAAATAGACGCTCTCTTTCTTTTACGGCATTTGTTTGCAAACCATTGTGGTCTAAGAGGTGTCTTGTGGTTTGAGCATTTTTATTGTGTAAGAATTTGTAAATGAGAAATTGGCAGAATTGGTTATTTTAATTTACCAATTGATTTTTTGATGCTAGAAAAACCAATTGCAGCATATCAATGGATTTATGCTATTGTTTTTTAACTAGCAATTGCAAGGGCAGGGGAGTTTTGTGATGTCGAATGGCTTATTGGCGTTTTTATCACTGTTACCAATTATAGCAGTAGCGGTTTTTCTGGTTGGGTTTCGATGGCCAGCAAGCCGTGCTATGCCGATTTGTTATTTGGTCGCGGTCGCCTTGGCACTTTTGGTTTGGCAGGTGCCACACTTAAAAGTGGCGGCGGCGTCTGTGAATGGTTTGATTGATGCTCTTGAGTTGATCTTTATTATTTTTGGCGCGATTTTGCTGTTAAACACTTTGCAGCAAAGCGGGGCTATTGCTGTCATTCGCAAAGGGTTTTCAGATATAACGCCGGACCGCCGGGTACAGGTGATCATTATTGCTTGGTTATTTGGTACCTTTGTTGAAGGCTCTGCCGGTTTTGGGACACCAGCTGCCGTTGCTGTTCCGTTAATGGTAGGGCTTGGGTTTCCAGCCATGGCGGCGGTTATGGCCGGTATGATCATTCAATGTACACCGGTTTCATTTGGCGCCCTGGGCACACCCATTTTGGTTGGGGTGCACACGGGGCTATCAGCAGATCAAAACATCGCCCAGTATGCCCAAGGACTTGGTTTTGAATGGTATGAATTTTTAGCCCATATTGGCGCCAAGGTGGCGCTGTTACATGCAATGGCTGGTACATTTATCCCCTTAATTTTGATTGCCTTTCTGACCCGTTTTTTTGGTAAAAACAAATCTTTTGCCGAAGGTTTGCAATTGTGGAAGTTTGCCCTTTTTGCGGCTTTTGCCATGACCATTCCTTATGTTTTGGTTGCCAATTTCTTTGGTCCAGAATTTCCCTCCCTATTTGGTGGTTTGATTGGTTTGGCAATTGTGGTGACAGCGGCTCGCAATGGATTTTTGGTGCCAAAGCCGGAAGAGGCGTGGGATTTTCCTGATCGTAGTGAATGGGAAACAGCCTGGATGGGCAAAATCATCAATCTTGACCAACCAGACACTGCCCGCTCCATGGGGCTGTTTATTGCTTGGATGCCTTACTTGCTGATTGCTTTGTTTTTAATTTTAACGCGCTTGCCTGGATTGCCGTTTTTAGGGCTGTTGCGTGGTGAGGAAGCAACCTTTATCATTCGTGATATTTTTGGCACTGGTTTGGGGCAAAAACTTCAGCCGTTTTATTCTCCAGGTGCGTTGTTTTTACTTGTGTCCTTTATCACCTTCTTTTTGCATAGGATGTCGCCTTCAGCTTATGCCAAGGCGTGGGGGCTTTCAGGCAAAACGATTTTGGCGGCAGGGGCAGCCTTGGTTTTCACAGTGCCGATGGTGCAGGTGTTCTTAAATTCTGATGGCGGTGCGATGGGCTATGATCGCATGCCTTTGGTATTGGCTGAAGGGGCCGCCGGGTTAGCCGGTACCGCCTGGCCGTTCTTTGCGCCCTTTATTGGCGGGCTGGGGGCGTTCGTGGCTGGCAGTAACACAGTTAGCAATATGATGTTTTCTTTGTTCCAATATAATGTTGGGGGTCGCATAGGTGCTGACCCGACCTGGATTGTCGCCTTACAAGCGGTTGGCGGGGCTGCTGGCAATGTGATTTGTGTGCACAATGTTGTGGCCGCTTCTGCTGTGGCCGGGCTTGTGGGCCGTGAGGGAGATGTTATTCGCAAAACATTGCCCGTGTTCTTTTACTATGCCTTGTTTACCGGTTCGGTTGGCTACGGGATTGTCTCTTTGGCGTCTCAAGGCTGGTTGAATGTTGGCTTTATCATTGCTGGTTTGATTGTGTTGAGCATGATCACAATGATTGTTCGGGCCCGTCCAGTTCAAGTTTAGTGCCGCCTCGTTTGATCAGCAGCGCTTTGGTAACCTTTAAGCGCTGGGCGATGGTGCGAGCTTGGCTTGGAGATGCGGCGAACAAAGCTGTGGAAGCTGCATCGGCCAGAGTGGCTGTGTTGGCTTTCACATAAATTTCTTGCCAGGCTGGTTGTGTGCTGCCTGTTTGGGGGGTTAGCAAGTGGTGCAGGTTTTGGCGTTCGTCAAAAACCAACCCGTGCCTGCTTGAGGCGGCCAGGGCTTCATTCTGTAACTGCCAAATGGGTCGGTCTTTGCTTGTGCCCAGTTGGATGTTCCAATCAGTTTGATCGGGTTTGGGGCCAAGGCTGTGATATTCCCCAAAGTTAATCAGGCAGTGGGCAAACCCGGCCTGTTTTAAAATGTGGGTGGCTTTGTCAGTGATATAGCCTTGGGCGATACCGTTTAAGGTTAGCCCCATGCCTGGTTTGGCAAATGAGATGGCGGACTTGGTGCATTTTACATTCTGCCAATTGATCAGCTGCTTTGCGTTGCGAACGGTTCTGTGCTGATGCCAGGGGCCTGGGACACGGCTTTTGGCCAGAGTTTTATAAGCCAGAAAGAGCGGTTGAATGGTTGGATCAAAGCATCCTTGCGTTTGCTTTGCTGTTGAAAGGGCTGTGTTGACAAGCTCGTGAAATTCAGTTGGTGGATGAGCGAGCTCGCCGGTTCTGTTTAAGACCGATAGAGTTGATTGATCTTGGTAGAGGCTAAAGAAGCCTTCTAACCGTTTTACCTCTTTCAGCATCGAACTGATTAAGGGTTTGGCTTGCTCTCCATTTTGAGTAAACAAGGTGATATGAGCATTGGCTCCTAAGACAATCCCTTGCCAGGTGACTTTTTGCAGGCCCTTTTCATTGCCCAAAGCTTGGGCCGGATTAGAAGCCAGATGAAGGCCGCCGGCAACATTGGCGGCGATGATTTGTAAGCATCTGCGGCGTGTTATGTGTTTCATGCCGGTTCCCTTTCATCTGGTTGAACCTTTTGGGGCGCGCTCACTACCGTTCTTTTTTGTTGCAGAACCAGTGGTACGCACAGGTCTTTGTCATCGTGAATGGACACGCAATCTAGGCATTGGAAACATTCTGAATATTTCACCTTGCCGCTGGGCTCAATTGATTGATAGGCACAGCGCACGGAACATAAATGACACGGGCTGCCGCATTCGGTCCGGCGTGGGATCCAATTGGGCAGGCGCACCAGGCCGCCAAGTGAGAGAAAGGCGCCGAGTGGGCATAAATAACGGCAAAAGGCTTTAAAGATGACCATGGAGACGAACAACCACATGATCGCGTAGAGCATGAAGGGCCAGTCGCGCCAAAAGTAAAGGGTGATGGCGGTTTTAAATGGTTCAACTTCAGCCACCACTTCGGCTTGTGAGGGCCAGAAAAGGGTGGTGAGAACAATGGCTGCCAAAACGATGTATTTGACCCATTTAAGATATTTATCAAGGGTGCGGTTCACTCTGATTTGTTTGATGCCGAGCCAGGTGCCCAGCTTGGAGCTGAATTCTTGCATCACACCATAAGGGCATAGCCAGCCACAAAATGTGCCGCGGCCCCAGATAAAGAAGCTAATGATCACGGCGACCCACAAAACGGTTGAGAGCGGATCGTAAAGAAGAAAGGAAAAATCAGGGCTGATTTGAAAGGTTTTAACGAGCGCTATCACTGTGACGATTGAAAGCTGGGCTTGGCCGTACCAGCCAATGAAAATAAGGGTGAACAATAGAATTGCTGGACGCAAATAGGTTAGTTGATTTTTTTTGGCCATCCAGCTTTGGCGCGCATAGAGCAAATAATAAAGCCCGACCAGAAAAGAAATTAAGAGGACTAAATTTCCCAATTGTGCCTGCCAGGATCCAAGCCAGGGGGGGGCGTCATCTGAGCGTAAATCAGCTTCTGGGTAGTCAAAAAACCGCTCAGGGGCGTTATAGGTGGCGGCCATTTGTTTGGTAAAAATGGTGGGTTGGAAAAATCCTTTTTCTCGTTTGACGTTCATTGTGAGTTGCCAGGGAGAGGCAGGGTCAAATCCAAAGCGGCGATCAAGTTGAAAGACATAAAGGTTTTCAGGTTGTTTGAGGCCGTCTTTTAATTTTATGTCCACATAGGCATCGCGCATGTTGATAGACAGATCGTTTTGAAGAATGCTGATTTCTTCGGGCACTGAGGCTGGAACAAAGTTTTCACCCAGAAGGTTGTGCCGTCCCTCCGTCATAATCAGAATGGGGACTTTGGTCTCGCCTAAGGTTTTTAGTCGTGCCAATTGATCAAGGCTTTCTTGGGAGAGGATGTTTTTGGCCACTGTTGGAATGCTTAGGTCCGCCAGGTAAACTTTGGTGAACAGGCCATCTGGGTTGTCATTGGTAATGGGGTCAAGGCCGACAGCGGGCGTGTCTTTAAATAAGGTTTCAATGTCACTGTTTTTAAAGGTTTGAATTTTAACCAGGCCTTCTTTGACCAGATCTTGCCAGTTTTTGCTTTCAAATAAGTCAAGCTTTGCAATGGCGGCAGGTTTTGTGTTGAGCCCTTTTAGTTTTTTGCGGGCAATTTGCAAGGCGGCAGCCAGGATTGTTTCATTGATAATGCGCACGGAAGCGGTGGCCATGGCCACACCGTCGACCTGGTTTTTAGAGCGGTCTGCCGTTTGGGTGCTGAGCATCACTTTGATGTTTTGGGCAACAGACAGATTGCTGTATTGGCTTAAAAACTTATCAAGTGGCAGGCCGCCATGGCCACTGACAAACACTGGCTCATTATGTTCTAGTACATGCACATGCAAGAAATTGCCCTGCAAGTCCATTTGCACCAATAGGTTTATGGGCGTGCCAGAAAAGCCGGCAATTTTAATCAGGTCTATGGTTTGGAACACATAGCCGATTTGTTTTTCAGCGGTGTTTAATAAAGGATAGAGGGGGAGTTTCTCGTCTTTTTCACCCAGATAAAACGGTGGGATAACAATTTTTTCCAACTGTTCTTTGGTAAAGCGCGCAAAGGCAGGCTGGACCAGCGTGCATAAAAGAAGGAACAATGCCAGTAAGCTTACAGCCAGTTTGCGCATATTCGTCCCTTTACCTTGTCAAAGAGCTGTTATGAGTGCGTTGATGGCTTAGATTTATGGATTTTAAGTGAGGGTCATATTTTTGTTTTGTTATCAACCCTTACCAAACTTTGTTTGCCATCATGCCTCTCATTCCGTTCTAATGATTTCAAACAATGGGGTAAAGGGGCGAATAGTGCAAGATTGGCGTTGCTTGTGTAAGGTTTTTGTCAGATTGAACTTGAACGTTCGCGCTTGAAAAGAACTTGTTTTCCTGCAAGATAGCGTCTCTTGAATGTTGAATACGGAGCAATGTGAATGAATAAGCTGAACAGCGAATGGGTCACCTATGGTTGCCAAGTGCTTGATATGGAGATCGCTGGGTTGCAATCTTTAAAGCAAGGACTTGATCAGGCTTTTCTGGAGGCGGTTGAAGCGTTGTTATCTTGCAAAGGGCGGGTGATCATTTCTGGTATGGGCAAATCGGGTCATGTGGGCCAAAAGATTGCTGCCACGATGTCCTCAACCGGCACGCCAGCTTATTTTGTGCATCCGGCTGAAGCCAGCCATGGGGATTTGGGCATGGTGAGCTCTGATGATGTGTTGTTAGCCATTTCCAATTCAGGCGAGACACGCGAATTATCTGATATTTTATTTTTTGCCAAGAAATACCAGTTGAAACTGATTGCCATTACCAAAATGGCAGACTCCACTTTGGGCCGCTTGGCCGATATTGTGCTGGTGTTGCCCCAGGCAAAAGAAGCTTGCCCAATTGAGCGGGCACCGACCACCTCGACAACAGCAACCCTTGCGCTTGGTGATGCGTTGGCAATGACCTTGATGAAATGGCGCGGCTTTAATGAGGCTGACTTTGTCAATTTTCACCCTGGCGGTAAATTAGGCGCGGCAATGTTAAGCGTGGACAATTTGCTCTCCAGCCGGTCAGAGGAGCGGTTGCCTTTGGTGAAGCTAGAGACCTCTATGACCGAGGTGGTTTTGGTCATCACAGAAGGTATGCGCGGGCATGCTGGGGTGGTGGATGACGAGGGGCGCTTGGTTGGCATTGTCTCAGATGGGGATTTGCGGCGTGCGCTGACCTTGAATAAAATCGATGCCAATGCGGGGGAGATTATGTCCAGTTCGCCGCGCACTGTGACAGGTGATCTGCGGGTTTATGAGGTGATTGAATTGCTGAAGGCTCACAAAATCTCAGCTGTATTTGCCATTGATGACGCAGGCAAGCCAGTTGGTTTGTTGCACATTCAAGAATTGTTGCGGCTTTAAGCTCTAACCCTATTTAGCCAACCATTTGATAATCACGGCCCCTGGCAAGACCCAGATGGTGCCTGCAATTGCCATAAATAGCAGCTGGAATCCTTGTGATTTGCCAGGCAGGATGCCGTAGGCAACAGCAATGACCACCACCACATAAAAGGCAAGAAACAGAATAAACAAAAGGCTGCCGATTAATCTTTTTAATTTTGGGTTCATAATAATCTGTGTGCCTTTTTCTTGACTGTTTTTGAAACCTGCCATATCTGTGCGAGAGATCGTGGCAAGCTGTGCCTTCCTTCTCATGGTGAGACTTTGGCACTCTTCAGGCGTTTTATCATAAAAAGATTTGAAGGTTAAGTATGGTTCAAGTAGGGGGTGACCCTGTATCGCAACAACAATCCTCTGGCAGTGTAACGCAGAAACAAATTGCCTCTCGCCCCTATATTCAGGCGTGGCTGTTTTGTATTTGTGCGTTAATTTTTATCATGGTTATTGTTGGCGGGGCAACGCGGCTGACAGGTTCAGGGCTTTCTATTACTGAATGGAAGCCAATTATGGGTGCCATCCCACCAATGAGTTTGGATGATTGGCGAGAGGCTTTTGAGAAATACAAACAAATCCCACAATATAAAGAAATCAACGCCGGGATGAGCCTAGTAGAGTTCAAAGGGATCTTTTGGTGGGAGTGGGGGCATCGGTTTTTGGGGCGGTTTATTGGCGTTGCGTTTTTGCTGCCCTTTTTGTTTTTTTTGTTTACCAAGCAGGTTGAGCCGGCTTTAAAACCAAAGCTCTGGTTTTTGTTTGCCTTGGGTGGTTTGCAAGGGTTTTTGGGGTGGTACATGGTGGCTAGTGGCCTGGTGGAGCGCACGGACGTTAGCCAATATCGTCTGGCAATGCATCTCGGGCTGGCTGTGGTTATTTATGGGGCGATCTTTTGGGTGGCTTTGGGGCTGGGCAAGACGCAAGAAAAAGGGACTGCTTCTAAGAGTTTGAATTGGCAAGCTTGGGGGCTCACAGGGCTGATCTTTTTGCAAATTATTGCAGGGGCCTTTGTTGCGGGTTTGAAGGCAGGTAAGGCCTATAATACTTGGCCGCTCATGGATGGGCGCTTTATTCCCAATGATCTGTTTATCATGCAACCGGCCTGGCAGAATTTATTTGAAAATGTGCGCACCGTTCAGTTTGATCATCGCATGCTTGCTTATATCATCGCATTTGGTGTGATCGCCCATCTTATTTATTGTTTGTTGAAACATCAGCCCCGCGTTGTGAAGGGGGCCGGGTTGTTAACAGTCTTAACCGGGGCACAAATTTTCCTTGGGATCATTACCCTATTGCAATTTGTGCCCCTGGATTTGGCCCTTGCTCACCAGGGCGGGGCGCTGGTTTTACTCAGCGGTGCGTTATGGCACTGTAAAAGACTATCTTGGACTTAAACGTCTTTGTTTATAAGGCTGCCAGGGCTTGCTCTAAATCAGCAATAATGTCCATGGCGTCTTCAATGCCAACAGATAGGCGCACCACATCATCACCGGCACCGGCAGTTTGGCGGTCTTCATCTTTGAGTTGACGGTGGGTGGTTGAGGCCGGGTGGATGATAAGGCTGCGTGTGTCGCCCACATTGGCAAGGTGGCTGAACAGCTCTACGCTGTTGACCAGTTTTACGCCTGCGTCATATCCGCCCTTGAGCCCAAAGGTGAACACAGCGCCCGCACCCTTGAAGCAGTAGCGTTTGGCACGTTCGTGATGAGGGCTGTCAGGCAAACCTGCATAGCTGACCCAGGAAACTTTTTCATGATTTTGCAGAAAACGGGCCACATTGAGGGCGTTTTCTGTGTGCTGTTTCATACGCAAGGGCAATGTTTCCATGCCTGTGGCAATCAAAAAGGCGTTAAAGGGGGAAATGCAAGGGCCCAAATCACGCAAGCCTAAAACGCGGGCGGCAATGGCCAAGGCCATGGGGCCAAACACTTGCCCCAAAACCATGCCGTGATAGCTCTCGCACGGCTGGGATAAGGTTGGGAATTTGTCTGAGGCCATCCAGTCAAAGGTGCCGCAATCTACCAATATGCCGCCAATTGAATTGCCGTGCCCGCCTAAAAACTTCGTCATGGAGTGCACGACAATGTCCGCGCCAAACTGTTTGGGTTGGCAAAGGTAAGGGGTGGCTAGGGTGTTATCAACAATCAGCGGCACGCCAGCTTTTTTGGCGATTTTGGAGATGGCTTCAATATCGGTGATGACGCCGCCAGGATTAGCGATTGATTCAATGAAGATGGCTTTGGTTTTGTCGTTTACTAAACTTTGAATACTCTCAGGGTTATCAACATCTGCAAAGCGCGCTGTCCAACCAAACTTTTTAAAGCTGTGTCCAAACTGATTAAGCGAGCCGCCATATAATTGTTTGGCCGCGATAAACTCATCGCCTGCGGACATCAAACAATGCATAACCAATAATTGTGCCCCGTGACCAGATGCGGTGGCTAGAGCTGCGCTGCCCCCTTCAAGTGCTGCCATGCGCTCTTCAAGCACATTTTGGGTTGGGTTCATGATACGCGAGTAAATGTTGCCAAACTCTTCAAGGTTAAAAAGGGCAGCGGCATGATCAACATTGTTGAAGGTAAAAGAGGTTGTTTGATAAATGGGAGTGGCACGTGCATTGGTTGTCGGATCAGGGCTGGCGCCGCCGTGCACAGCAAGTGTTGCAAATTTTTGTTGTTGCTCTTGTGTCATTCCATTTATCTCCCTCAAAGGTGTTGTCACCATAATTATTGCGGCAATTAGGCAGCCTGTTTACAAGTAAGCAATAAGTTGGTCCTATGACAATAAAAGATTGGTGGTAATAAATTACCACATAATTAAGTTATTGAAATATAAATAAAAATAATATTTTGTTGACAGGAAAATTTTCTTAGCGTAAATACCGCCTCATTGATTTTAGCACTTATGAAAAAAGTGCTTTTGAACTTTCATTGCAGCCAAACGAATTGATTAAGTGCGCGCCTTGAAATAGGGGAGCGCCTTTTAAGATTTGTCTATTTATAGGCGCGGAGATTAACTTATGAAAACCTATACGGCAAAACCCTCAAATATTGAAAAAGAGTGGGTTTTGATTGATGCTGAGGGCCTTGTTGTTGGGCGTCTGGCATCTATTATTGCAGCGCGCTTGCGGGGCAAACACAAACCAAGTTTTACACCCAATATGGATTGCGGTGACAATATCGTTGTTATTAATGCGGAAAAGTTGGTGTTCACTGGCAATAAGCGTAATGACAAAACTTATTATTGGCACACAGGTCATCCTGGTGGCATTAAAGAGCGCCAGGCTCATCAGATTTTAGATGGCCGGTTCCCTGAGCGGGTTTTGCAAAAGGCCGTTGAGCGGATGATGCCAGGTGGGCCTTTGACCCGCCAGCAAATGAAAAATTTGCGCATTTTTGCCGGTACTGATCACACCCACGAAGCCCAAAATCCACAAAAATTGGATGTTGGTGCCATGAATGATAAAAACACCCGGAGGGCTTAAGTAGAGCGATGGCTGAAGAAATTAAATCTCTTGAAGAATTGGGTGAAGCTGAAGGCACAACTGCTGAACAAGCGCCTGTTTATGAGCAAAAGCTTGATAAAGAAGGCCGTGCTTATGCCACAGGTAAACGGAAAGATGCCGTTGCTCGTGTTTGGGTAAAACCTGGCAGTGGACGGATCATTGTTAATAAAAAGGACGACAAAGAGTATTTTGCACGCCCTGTGTTGCAAATGATCATTCGTCAACCTTTAAAGGCAGCTGAGCGTGAAGATCAATTTGACATTATTGCCAATGTGCATGGTGGTGGATTGTCTGGTCAAGCTGGTGCCGTGCGCCATGGCATTTCAAAGGCGTTGACCAATTATGAGCCCGGCTTGCGACCTACTTTGAAGAAGGGTGGCTTTCTTACCCGTGATGCCCGAGTGGTGGAACGTAAGAAATATGGTAAAGCCAAGGCCCGCCGTAGCTTCCAGTTCTCTAAACGTTAAGTTGATAGAGACCATAAGTTTAAAAAGGCGTGGCAGTTTGCGGCGCCTTTTTTTATGTCTTGATGAAATGAGTAATGAGCAAGCAATTTTTTATGAATGAGCAAAGCAATGTCTGAACAAAAAATAAAAACCGTTATTATTGGTGCTTCAGGATATACCGGGGGTGACTTTTTACGTTTGGCCCACACCCACCCTAATATTGAGATCACAGGATTAATTGCCAATACTCATGCGGGCAAATCAGCGGCGCAGGTGTTCCCGCATTTGCAATTTGCTAATTTGCCTACCATGGTCAAGGCGGATGAGATTGATTGGCAAGGCGTGGATGCCGCCATTTGCGGGTTGCCTCATGGTACTGCCCAAGACATTATCAGCACCTTGCCATCTCATGTTAAAGTCATTGATATGTCTGCAGATTTTCGTTTAACCGATGTGTCCACTTATGAGCAATGGTATGGCCGCGGTCATGACCATCCAGACCTTTATGCGCACGTTGCTTATGGGTTAACCGAACATAACAGGGTGGCCATTCAAGGCGCGCGGATCATTGCGTGCCCTGGGTGTTATCCGACAGCGGTGCTGATGGCTTTGTTGCCATTGGTGAAAGAAGATTTGGTGGATACGTCTAATTTGATTTTAGATGCCAAGTCGGGTGTTTCGGGCGCTGGGCGCGGTTTGAAACAAAACACATTGTTTTGTGAGGCGGGAGAAGGGTTCTCTCCTTATGCAATTGGCAGTCACCGCCACACGCCAGAGATAGAGCAAGAGTTGAACAAAGCGGCCGGACAAGCGAGCATTGAGGTGAGCTTTACCCCTCACCTGGTGCCGATGAGCCGGGGTGAGTTGATCACTTGTCATTTGACCTTAAAAGAGGGGGCCACTTTGACCCAGGCACGGGCATGTTTTGAGGCGGCATACAAGGATGAGCCATTTGTTCATTTGGTGAATGAAGGTGTGGTGCCTGGTACTCAACATGTCAGAGGGTCCAACCATTGTTTAATTGGTTTATTTAAAGCGCGGCCTGAGAATAAAATCATTGTGATTTCAACCATTGATAATTTGGTGAAAGGTTCTGCTGGCCAGGCTTTGCAGAACTTTAATTTGGCGTTTGGATTGGAAGAAACAACGGGTTTAAACGGATTGCCTTTGTTTCCGTAATGATAAAATAAATCAATAATTTGCAAAAAAGTGTTGAATCAAATAATAGCCATAGTTAGACATAACAGTATAGCGGGTAAGATGGTTTTATTTGGATGGTTAATTCAAAGGCAAATGCTATGAACAGCGCGCTTGTACAAAAATCTTTTAAGTCTCTTTCAAGGGGCATTTTGATTGCTTCTCTTCTTTTTGTCATGGCTATTTTATCAGGTTGCGCAAGCACGACGTTGCCTTGGCCAGATTTGTCCGTTTCTCGTGAAGAAGCCGATGATGGGCTGACCAAGCAAGAACAAAATTTGCTAGAAGAGATGTTGTCCTCAAAACAAAAAAACCACCGCAAAGATGCGGTTAAGGAAATTGAGGGGCGATAAGCCTCGCTAACCCTAACTTTTGATATCTTCATCAAAGGTCGCGCGCGCTTTGTGCGTTGAAATGCATCTGTCCATTCTTTATAAGGTATTTGCGCTGAAAATTTGAAAAAAAAGATTGACCCAAGCGTTGATCAGCGCGACATTCACAGCCAGCTTTTTTAAGGTATTTGGCAGGCCCAATTGGGCTTGCGGAGCATATAAGTGCTTGTAGACCAATATTTTGAAGCTTTGGAACCAGAAACAATCAACAGCTAGTGAGGCAAGCTCGTGGAAAACGATTTTCACCGTATCAAACGGCTCCCCCCTTATGTCTTTGCGCAAGTTAATCAACTTAAGCAAGACGCGCGAGCGCGCGGGGCCGATATTATTGATTTTGGTATGGGAAATCCTGATGGCGCGACACCTGAGCATATCGTTGAAAAACTGATTGAGACGGTCAAAGATCCGCGCAGCCATCGTTATTCTGCTTCCAAGGGCATTCCTGGATTGCGCAAAGCACAAGCGGCTTATTATGAGCGCCGTTTTGGGGTCAAGCTTAACCCAGATACTGAGATTGTTGCCACACTGGGCTCTAAGGAAGGCTTTGCCAATATGGCCCAGGCGATCACTGCGCCGGGTGATGTGGTTTTGGTGCCCAACCCGACCTATCCGATCCATGCGTTTGGCTTTATTATTTCTGGCGGTGTTATTCGTCATTTGCCAGTTGAGCCCGATGATGGTTTTTTAAGCGCGCTTGATCGGGCGATGCATTTTTCTGTGCCCAAACCGGTGGCCTTGGTGCTTAACTACCCGTCTAACCCAACAGCCAAAGTTGCGAGTTTGGATTTTTACAAAGAAGTGGTTGATTACGCCAAGAAGAACGATTTGATTTTATTGTCAGACCTGGCCTATTCAGAGGTTTATTTTGATAACAACCCACCGCCTTCCATTTTGGAAGTTGAGGGGGCCAAAGATGTGGCGGTTGAATTTACCTCCATGTCCAAAACCTATTCTATGCCTGGATGGCGCATGGGCTTTGCCGTTGGCAATGACCGGCTAATCGGTGCTTTGGCGCGGGTGAAATCCTATCTTGATTATGGCGCTTTTACCCCCATTCAGGTGGCGTGTGCGGCGGCGCTTAATGGTGATCAGTCTTGTGTTGATGATATGCGTGCGCTTTATAAAAAACGCCGGGATTGTTTGTGTCAAGCTATGGGGCGTGCTGGATGGGAAATCCCGTCTCCGCCTGCGACAATGTTTGCCTGGGTTCCTATTCCGATAAGTTGTAAAGAGATGGGGTCACTTGAATTTTCAAAATTGTTGCTAGAAAAGGCTGATGTTGCCGTGGCACCAGGCATTGGGTTTGGCGAATATGGAGAGGATCATGTGCGTATTGCACTTGTGGAAAACGAGCAACGGATTCGCCAAGCGGCCCGAAATGTAAAAAGATTTCTCGCAGAACTTCCAAAAAACATGCATAACGTTGTGCCAATTGCACGTTAAAACCGATAAAAATGGAAAATTATGACCGAGCCACTTAAAATTGGGCTGGCAGGCCTTGGAACCGTTGGGTGCGGTGTTGTGAAAATCATTACCAATAATGGTGATGATATTGCCCGCAAACTTGGCCGCCCGATTGAGATTACATCTATAAGCGCGCGCACCCGTAATAAGGATCGTGGCATTGATTTGAATGCTTATACTTGGTTTGATGATCCGGTTGAGATGGCCCAGCAAGCTGATATTGATGTGTTTGTTGAGCTCATTGGCGGAGAAGATGGGCCAGCATATGCGGCCACTAAGGCGGCCCTTGAGCGCGGTGTGCATGTGGTGAGCGCCAATAAGGCCATGATTGCTTTGCACGCAAATGAGCTGGCAAGTTTGGCTGAAGACAAACAAGTGATGTTGTTGTTTGAAGCAGCCGTTGCGGGCGGCATTCCGATCGTGAAAGCGTTAAAAGAAAGCTTGAGCGGTAATAAGATTGAGCGGGTTTATGGCATTTTAAACGGGACCTGTAATTACATCCTTTCCCGGATGCAGAATGAAGGCAAACCGTTTGATGAAATCTTAAGCCAAGCCCAACAAGAAGGCTATGCAGAGGCTGATCCTAGTTTTGATATTGGCGGCATTGATGCGGCTCATAAACTAGCCATCCTAACCAGCCTTAGTTTTGGAACACAGACCTCTTTTAAAGATGTTTATGTTGAAGGCATTGAGGCCATCTCGCCGGCTGATATTGCAGCTGCTGATGAGTTGGGATTTAGGATCAAATTGTTGGGCGTTGCCTTGCAAACTGATGAAGGCATTGAACAGCGCGTACACCCAACGTTGGTGCCCAAGAACTCTGCCATTGGTGAGGTTTCTGGCGTGACCAATTGTGTGTGTGTTGATGGGGACTTTGTTGGCAAGGTGATGCTTGTTGGCCCTGGTGCTGGTGAGGGGGCAACTGCTTCTAGTGTGGTTGGCGATATTATTGATACAGCAGGTGAGGGCAACAAAAAGGTGTTTACCTTGCCGGCTGATGAATTGGAGCCCTATCAGCGCGCGCCATTGCGGGCGCATGAGGGGGGCTATTATGTGCGCTTGTCGCTGTATGACCGGCCTGGCACCTTTGCTGCCATTGCCACGCGCATGGCTGAGTTTGGCATTTCGTTAGAAAGTATCGTCCAGCGGCCCTTGCCTGAGGACAAAGAGCAGACCTTGCAAGATCAAGAAAGCCCCGCTTCGGTGGTGATTATCACGCATCAAACGACTGAGCGAGCTGTGTCTCAGGCATTAGAGGCCATTCAGCAAGATGGGCATATTGCCAATGAGCCAACAATGATTAGGATTGAACGCCTGTAGGTCAGGTTGTATACGACAAGAGATTAAAGATAATAAAAGGCATGAAGACAATGGCAGAGACCGTTAATCAAAGTTTAGTTTGGGATATTATGCATGTGGCAGAAAGTGCTGCGATTGCAGCGGCCAAATTGCGCGGGCGCGGTGATGAAATGGCGGCTGATAAAGCAGCCGTTGATGCTATGCGCAGTTCCATGAATAAACTTGATATTGATGGGCGTGTGGTGATTGGCGAAGGAGAGCGCGATGAAGCGCCGATGTTGTTTATTGGTGAGGAAATTGGCACCAAGTCAGGCCCAAAAGTTGATATTGCGGTTGATCCTTTAGAGGGGACAACCTTGTGCGCCAAATCATTGCCTAATGCTTTGGCCGTGTTGGCCATTGCCCCTGAGGGAAGCTTGTTGCATGCGCCAGATATCTACATGGAAAAGATTGCTATTGGCCCAGGCTTTGAGCCTGGTTTGGTTGACTTAGATAAAAGCCCTGCAGAAAATCTTAGCGCCTTGGCTGAGGCTAAAGGTGTGTCTGTGAGTGATTTAACTGCTCTTGTGCTTGATCGTTCGCGCCATGGAAAATTGATTGGTGAATTGCGCGAAGCGGGCGCTGCTGTGAAGCTTATTGGCGATGGTGATATTGCCGGTGTTATTCAAACAACAGATGCCCAAGAAACAGGCATTGATATGTATATGGGTGTAGGCGGGGCCCCTGAAGGTGTGTTGGCGGCGGCGGCCTTGAGCTGTATTGGCGGGCAAATGCAAGGTCGTTTAACCCCTTTGCAAGATGCGCATGTTGAACGGGCCAGAAAAGTTGGTATTGACGATTTGTCTAAAAAATATAGCATTGATGACATGGTCAAGGGGGATGTTGTTTTTGCTGCCACCGGTGTAACGTCCGGTTCAATGGTTGATGGGGTTCGGCTCGATCAGGATATAATTGAAACGGAAACGCTGATTATGCATTCGGCAACAAAAACCGTTCGGTGGATTAGAAGCCAACGCCAAACCAATGGTGTTGGTTAAATTGTGAGAACGTTTGTATCTCGTAAAATTCTCTAAAACTCAAAAGCGTAACTTTCAGCAGGATTGTTGGATGAAAATCTATCAATCAGCCGAAGGCAAAAAACGTAGGCCGCAAGGCCGTCAGCGCTTAGCGCTGCCTGACGGAGGGCCGCAGCTATGGCTGCATTGCCCGTGAGACAAAAGAGGATGCCAACCATGGCTGAGCCAAAGATACAGACAGACAAGAGTGCACAAGCCTTTCTTGGTGTCACGCGCTCTGCCAAGGGCTATGCTTGGCAAGAGCGGCTGGATGAGGGCGGGCAAGCTTTAGGGCTTGCCTTATCGCAAATTGCCGGTGTTCCTGAAATTTTAGGCCGGGTTATGGCGGCACGCGGGGCGACCATTGATGATGTGGCCCAGTGGCTAAACCCAAGCTTGAAAGAGCTTATGCCTGATCCTTATAGCTTACAGCATATGGAGGTGGGGGCTAAGCGGGTTGCTCAAGCGATTGAAAACAAAGAACAGGTTGCCATTTTTGGCGATTATGATGTGGACGGCGCGGTCTCTAGCGCGTTGATGAAATTGTTTTTATCCCATCACGGTGTTCTTGGTAACATTTACATTCCAGACCGGATTTTTGAAGGCTATGGCCCTAACCCGGAAGCCATCAATCAGTTAATTGATAACGGCGCCCAGCTAATCGTGACGGTTGATTGCGGCACAGTGAGCCATGAGGCCTTAGAACAGGCAACCAAACGGGGGATTGATGTTGTTGTGGTTGACCATCACTTGGCAAGTGAAACGCTGCCTGATGTGACAGCCATTATTAACCCCAATCGCCAAGATGATTTATCTGGCCTGGGAGACCTGTGTGCTGGCGGGGTTGTGTTTATGCTGCTGGTTGCCATTAAGCGGGTTTTGGCGGAGCAATCCTTTTATGAAGGGGAGATTGGCGCGCCAGATTTAATGTCTTATCTAGACTTGGTTGCCTTGTCCACGATTTGTGATGTTGTGCCGTTAAAGGGGCTCAACCGGGCTTTTGTGAACAAAGGGCTGGCCGTGATGGGCAAGCGGCACAATGTGGGGCTGCGGGCGCTGGCCGATGCGGCTGGCATTAACACCCGGCCAACGCCTTATCATTTGGGTTTTGTTTTGGGTCCGCGCATTAATGCTGGCGGGCGCATTGGCTCGTCTGAGCTGGGGGCAAAGCTGTTATCGTGTGACGATGAGCTTGAGGCGCAAAAAACCGCCCAGTTGCTTGATAAGCTCAATGGTGAGCGCAAGGAGATGGAGAAAGTTACGCTTGAAGAAGCAACAAGTCGTGTTGCCCAAGAGATAGACGAAAATCCAGATATGGCGATGATCTTTGCGAGTTCCAAAGACTGGCACAAAGGCTTGGTTGGACTGGTGGCCAGCCGGTTGACAGAAAAGTTTCGCCGTCCTTCGTGTATTTTGAGCATTGATGAAGCTGGGGAGACCGCCACAGGGTCTTTGCGTTCCATTTCTGGGGTGGATATAGGCCGGACCGTGCAAAAGTGTAAGGACGAAGGCTTGCTCGTTAAAGGGGGCGGTCATGCCATGGCGGCTGGCTTGACCTTAGAGATGAGCAAGTATGATCAGGTGATTGCCTTTTTTAACGAGGAACTGGCCCAGCAGGTCTCGAGCCAAAGGGCGCAAATGGGGTTGAAAATTGATGGGGCGTTGATTGCCAATGGCATTACCCCCAATTTTATGGATCAGCTGGAGCGCGCTGGGCCGTTTGGGTCTGGCAATCCGACACCGCGGTTTGTGTTGCCAATGCACCGGGTTAAATTTGCTAAAGTTGTGGGTGAGGTTCATGTGAAATGCACGCTTGAGGCGAGTGATCAGTCGCGCATTAGTGGCATTGCGTTTCGCGCGGTTGAAACAGAGCTGGGTAATTTGTTGCTTGATCGTGCTGGCAGCCCTTTGCATGTTGTGGGGCAATTGCGTCGCAATCATTGGAATGGGCGTGAGAGCATAGAAATCACGATTGAAGATGCGGCGCGGCCGTTGAAAATGGGTTAAGGTGTGTTGCCCAAAAGTTGGCTACCGGTTTTGGGAGAAAAGACGCGCTAAATCGGTAATTTACAAAAAAAAGCGCTCAGAACAGCAAATTTTTACAATCAATGCTTGCCAAGAGTGATAAACTTTTTTATAGGAGTTTTTCCGAGACTTTATGCCCCCTTCGTCTAGTGGTTAGGACGCAAGATTTTCATTCTTGAAACAGGAGTTCGATTCTCCTAGGGGGTGCCAGTTTCTTTATAATTCAGTATTATCTGAATTTTTTACAATCCTCCCAAATTCAAGAAACAGTATAGAGCTTTGAGCGACTTTTTCATTGGTCAATAAAAGTCAATTTTTCAATTAATTGTTGAAAGACTAAGATTATAAGGAGGTATAATTTTCTTTTACAGTACTATGTTTTCAAGTGATTCGTTTTTTCTTCTAGGCGGTGGAGAAATCTGGCGATGTGATTTGGAAGTATAATAGAGGCAAAATAATTTTTAGTGGACCAAACAACTTAGGTCAACTGGATCTAAGTGGAGCTGGAAAAACATTACATCATTTTTATAGCGGCTATCTTCCTGTTGAGTGTGCCGATTTGTTTACCATGATGGAAATGATAGTTCTCCATGAGAAGATCATTTTGATAGGTAAACCGCAAACAACACCATTTCATTATCAGGAAAAATTAAAGCCATTTATAGAAGAGGGTGTTTTTGCTTTCAATCGTACACCTTTTCCTACCCAAACTTTAGTAAAGCCAGATCTCAATATCATTCATGCCGCAGAGCAAGCACATAGTCAAAAACTAACGATGACTTCTATTGAAGACGCCAATTATGAAGTATCACGTACATTGGGAGCGGAAAAATTTCTTGGGATCCAATCTACACCACTTCTTAGAAACCTTCATAATTTTGGTTATCAAACGAAGCCAAGAATAGAGCATCACTATTGTAGTCTATATAATGAGTATCGAGAATTAGCGCGAGAGGCTGCTCTTATAAAGGACATTGATTTTAGGAGAGCGCTTATACCGGAACAGATGATGCCTATTCCTCCAATTGCCCTTGAGGTATTGCAAGCGTGCCAAACAATTGATGATTTGCCGAATGCAATGTTAGAGGTCAGAGAAAAATACAAGTACATGAGAAAAAAGTACGCCAATTATCTTGAGATGTTCGCGGACCCAAAAACTAGAGGTATACAAATTGCGGCGGCAACTTATGATTGGAGAAATAGTTTCAGTTATATTAGAGATAAGGTTCAAAAAGGTTCTATTGGATTAGGTTTAACTTCCGATGTCTTATTACAAGATCCTGAACTTATTATCAAATCAGGAGTGGCCTATATAACAAAGGATGTATCGACTGTCGTGGAAACGGGATTTGACGTGATAAAAGCTCTTAAAGAAAATTATTTTTCAGCTGAAGTTCGTCGTTTAAGGCCTATACACTTAACTGTTAGAAACTATTTTAAGTCTGAGCCAGAGTTAATCAGCAATGAATTATCAAGACTTTTCCTTATGAATCCAACAGAGATTCACAGAGCTTGGTTAAACTTGGCCAGTATGCGTAGTAATGTTTGGCATCAGACAACTCGCCTAAATAATCCTATGCCAGCTGAAAAAAACTAATGTAATTCTTGCAGAACAAAATAGACTTTGAGTTGGATAAAATTTTTTAGATGTTATCTAAGAAACTGAAAATAAATTAGAATATTAGGGCCATACCTATTCTGAGGGTTGGAATTTTGAAACTTCCAGATAGTTAGAATCTATTTCCTTTATAAGTTTTTTCTTAAAAATACAAAATAATACTAACATAGCTCGATAACAAATTGTTATTGGGATGAGGTAAAATATTGATGGCACTTATCTTGACCTGTTGGCCCAAACATGGCACGACCAAAGATTAAAATATCGCCACCGCTTAAGAAGTGGCTTTAAACTAATAAGAATAATAAGGGGCATGAGGGTATGAAGGAACGGGTTGAGAGACTGGCACAGCACTGTTTGAACTACCGCCAATCAGATCACATGCGGGCAAATGCTCAGCTGGCGCTAACGCTTTTTCTATTTATCGCTTTGTGCGTGGCCATGTATCACAGTTTAAAGGTTGGGTATTGGCTGAGCCTTTTGCTTGCTTTGCCAACAGCAGGCATGGTGTTGCGGTTGTTTATCATTCAACATGATTGCGGGCATGGCTCTTTTTATTCATCGGACAAAGCCAATGATTGGGTGGGGCGGTGTTTGTCGCTGTTTACCATCACCCCTTATGCCTATTGGCGGCGCTTGCACGCTTTGCATCATGCTTCTTCTTCTAACCTTGATAAGCGGGGCTATGGTGATATTGACACGTTGACGGTGGCTGAATATCAGGCCCTGCCATACTTGAAGCGTTTGGGGTACCGGATTTATCGCAATCCTTTTTTCTTAATGTTTGTTGGCGGGCCGGTTCATTTTGCCATTTTGCAACGGTTGCCTTTGGCGTTTAAAAAGCCTTCTTTGCAAATGTGGGTCAGTGTTATGGGGCTGAACTTGGCGATGGTTTTGTTTTATGGGGCTTTAATTTGGTTTATTGGCTGGCAAAGCTTTTTTGCCCTTGCTGTACCGGTTATGATGTTGTCTAGCTGTATTGGGGTATGGTTGTTTTACATTCAGCATCAATTTGAAGATACGGTTTGGGAAAAAGAAGAGCATTGGGATCGCAAGATGTCGGCTCTTTATGGCAGCTCTTATTATGCGCTGCCCAAACTATTGCAGTGGTTTACTGGCAATATTGGCATTCACCATGTGCATCACCTGTGCAGTGCCATCCCAAATTACCGGTTGCAAGAATGTCTTGATGGGGCGCCTGAGTTAAAAGAGATTAATTATCTTACCCTGCGTGATAGTTTGGCCTATGCCACTCTTGCGCTTTGGGATGAAGAGTTAAAGAAGTTGGTGCCGTTTCCAGCCAGAGTTTGATTTGTCTGCGCTCTAGCCTATGGTTTAGGAAAAGACACTTGCCTCTTGATTAGAAAAGCGTTTGTTCTTAACGGCAATATCAATGAAAACAATTAAGATTAGTTATGTCTTACCCTGACACTGGTTTTTTAATCAAAGCTGCCGGTATAATGTTTATTGGCATGCTGCTTATTCCCCTTGGTGATACGGCTGGAAAATTGCTTACCTCTATGGAAGGGGTGGCGCCGGTATTTGTTGCCTGGAGCCGTTTTGCCTTTGGTGCCGTGCTGATTTTTTTTCTGATGGGTGCCAAAGGGTTTGATTTTTCAATCTTAACACAATGGCGCATTTGGTTTCGCGCGGCTTTTATTGTGGTTTGTATCACCTCTATCTTAACGGCCTTAATAACAGAACCTATTTCAAATGTGTTTGCCGCTGTTTTCATTGGGCCGATCTTGTCTTACTTTTTATCTGTTTGGCTGTTGGGTGAGCGAATTAGTTGGGGCAGAACCATCTTGTTGTTTATCAGCTTTTGTGGTGTGCTGGCGGTTATCAAGCCGAGTTTGAATATGTCGCCAGGAATGGCTTATGCGCTGCTGGCCGGTTTTTCATATGGTGGGTTTTTGCTTACAAGTAAATGGGTTGCCGGTTTTGCCAATGCCAAATCACTTTTGATGTCGCAATTGATTGTTGGCGCGATTGTCTTGATGCCTTGGGGCGTAAGTGAAATTCCCCCTCTCACAATGAGCATAGGGGGATTGGTTGTTTTAAGCGCGTTGGCCTCTGCCTTGGGCAATTTGTTTTTAATTTTGGCCAATCAAATGGTTGATGCCTCAAGACTGGCGCCGTTGATTTATGTGCAATTGCTGTCAGCCACAGGGCTGGGCATTTTGGTGTTTCATGAATATCCCGATTTGTTGGGCTTTATTGGCTTGCTGTTATTGCTCAGTTCCGGGTTTGGGAGCTTTTTTCTAGGTGCTGGCAAACAAAAAAGTAAAAAACAGCCCTGAGCCGTTTCGTTGTTACCAATGGCCAATATTTTCCATAGAGGCCCATGGTTCTTGTTTTTGCAAAGAAGAGCCCTTTTGTAGCAATTCAATAGAGATGTTGTCTGGTGAGCGAATGAAGGCCATGTAGCCATCACGTGGAGGGCGGTTAATGGTAACACCTTGATCCATGAGCTTTTGACATGTTTCATAGATGTTATCCACTTCATATGCTAGATGACCAAAATTGCGCCCTTCATCATAAGGTTCTGGATCCCAATTGTGGGTGAGTTCAATTTGCACATCTTCTTGGCCTGGGGCGGCAAGGAACACAAGCGTAAAGCGGCCTGCTTCTACGTTTTTGCGGCGTACTTCTTTTAAACCCAATTTATTGCAATAAAAATCAAGAGATGTTTCAAGGTCGCTCACGCGTACCATGGTGTGTAAATACCGCATTTATTTTTGCCTTTATCAAATTGAGGACGGTTTGTTCGGCGATCATACAAAAGTCTTAAAGGCAGGACACCAATAAAATGAAATGCACCCGCGTGTTTGTCGTTTTTCAACTTGTGTTAGCAAAAAAAGAGCAAGGCACGGAAAAAAACAGTGATTCGGCTGAATTTGAAAAATAAGGTGCTGAACTCAAAGCTAAAACAAAAAAAATATACCCATAAAGATAAATTTTTTTCGTGATGAAAAATGTGAATAAATTGTTAATTTCGTGTTGGAAAACAAGACTTTCAGTACTCATGTCTTTGTAGGTCTGGTGAGGAAGGATGTGGAGAATTTCGCATTTCTATGATTTTTAGCTAGCTTGGTGCGAAACTAATGGCTATTTTCATTGTGCGAAGAGGAAGATCAGGGGCGAAGTTTTAGGGGCCTAAAACGTGTTCCAATCTTTAATTAGAATTTAAAAGAAGTTATTTGCGGGGGTACAAAGCATGGCGGCGAAAATATCGCCACAAGTCAACGATGACATTAGCCAGCTTGATCAGTTAGATGAAGATGGCGCTTTAGATGTCATAGAAGTTGCAGGGGCTATCAAATGGTTTGATGCGTCTAAGGGGTATGGGTTTATTGTGCCAGACAATTCAGGGATGGAAGATGTTCTTCTTCATGTGACCTGTTTGCGCGCTGGTGGCTACCAAACTGCTTATGAAGGCGCTCGTGTGGTTGTTGAAGTGCTGGACCGACCAAAAGGCTTACAAGCTTTTCGGATTGTCAGTATGGATGAAACCACCGCAATTCACCCTTCACAATTACCGCAAAGAACACATGTAACCGTGGTTCCTGAAAGCGATTTTGAACGCGCTGCAGTGAAATGGTTTAATCGTGTTCGTGGGTTTGGTTTCCTAACACGCGGTGAAGGTACTGAAGACATTTTTGTTCATATGGAAACGCTACGTCGGTTTGGATTTGCTGAATTGCGCCCAGGCCAAACAGTGATGGTTCGTTATGGTCATGGATCAAAAGGATTGATGGCCGCTGAACTTAAGCCTGATGGTAGCCCAACGAATTTGCCATCAGCTCATTAGTTGATTGACTTGTGATATTATTAATTGAAAACAGGGTGCCTTTGGCGCCCTGTTTTTTTTATGATGGGTTTTACGTATTCAAGCTTTAGTCTCTTAATTTCTCTCGACCAGCTTTTTGTTTTAAATTATTCCTTATACAAGTTATGATTTTCAGGTTTGGTGACCTGTTTGTTTGGTGCGCCAGAGAGAGATTTTGTGCTTAGTGGTGTTGAGGGAAGAGATAATGGCTATCAAACTTTGGGAACCAGACCAAAAGAGAAAAGAAAACACCAAACTATGGGCGTTTAAACGACAGGTTGAGGTTAAAACCGGGCACTTTTTTAAAGACTATGATGACATCTGGTCTTGGTCGGTTGAGCAACCTGAAGCGTTTTGGTCTGAGGCTATCAACTTCTGCCAGTTAAACTATGAAGGTCCTTCTGAGCCTGCGCTTGAAAATGGTGATGACCTACTCAAAGCTCGTTTTTTTCCCAATATGAAACTGAATTATGCAGAAAACTTGCTGGCGCATGAGGCTTCTGGGGAGGCCATTGTGTTTTATAATGAGCAGAATGAGCGCCGTTCTTTAAGTTGGCAAGAGCTGCGCGATCAAGTGTCACGGTTCCAGCAAGCACTTGTGGTGCATGGCATAAAAGAAGGTGACCGGGTGGCCGGATTTATGCCGAATATGCCTGAGACGATTATTGCTATGTTGGCAACTTCTAGCCTGGGGGCGATTTGGTCGTCTTGTTCTCCGGATTTTGGCGTGCAAGGTGTGCTTGATAGATTTGGGCAAATTGAACCTAAGCTGTTGGTTGCTTGTGATGGGTATTCTTATAATGGCAAAGCTATTTCTTGTTTGCCTGTGTTAGAGCAAGTGGGTGAAAAATTATCCTCTCTTAAGGCCGTTGTGGTCGTGCCTTTTGGTTTGCAAAAGGGGGAGGAGGTGCAATTGCCTCTTGCAACAAGTTACCAGGATTTTTTGGGTCCGTTTGAGGCGGGGGATATTCACTATAGTAAAGTGGCGTTTCAAGCCCCGTTGTTTATCATGTTTTCATCAGGGACAACTGGTAAGCCCAAATGCATTGTACATGGTGTTGGCGGGACCCTCTTGCAGCATTTAAAAGAACATCAACTGCAATCAGATATTTTGCCTCAAGACCGGTTGTTTTATTTTACCACCTGCGGCTGGATGATGTGGAATTGGATGGTCTCGGCCCTTGCCAGTCAAGCGACACTGGTTCTTTATGACGGCAATCCCTTTTATCCCAATAGTGACAGGTTAGGCCAATTGTGTGCAGATGAACGGCTCACTCATTTTGGCTCATCAGCAAAATATTTTGACAGTTGTGCCAAAGCAGATGTTTGTCCCATAAATTCTCAAGACTTTTCTCATTTGCGGGTGATTTTATCTACTGGGTCACCCCTTGCTGCCAAAGGGTTCGATTATGTTTATGCCTCATGGAAAAAGGATGTTTGTTTGTCCTCTGTTGCTGGCGGCACGGATATTATTGCGTGCTTTTTTGGCGGCAATCCCATCGGTCCTGTTTATCGGGGGCAATGCCAAAAACGAGAGTTGGGGCTTAATGTCCGAACGTTTAATGACGAAGGGGGCTCTGTTGAGGGGGAGGCTGGTGAATTGGTATGCATTGCGCCGCAGCCCTCTCAGCCCATTGGTTTTTGGAATGACCCGCAAAATGAGCGCTATAAAAAGGCTTATTTTGATCGATGGCCTAACGTTTGGCACCATGGAGATTTGGTGGAACTGACAGCTGAAGGGGGCGCTGTTTTTTACGGGCGTTCTGACACCACTTTGAACCCAGGCGGGGTGAGGATTGGTACAGCTGAAATTTACCGCCAGGTGGAGCCTTTCTTGGAAGTTTTAGAAGCTCTGGCAATTGGCCAAGATTATAAAGATGATGTGCGGATCGTATTGTTTGTTAAGCTGAAAGAGGGAATAGACTTAACCCCTCACTTAATCGATCAGATGAAGCAAACGATTAGAGAGAATGCCACGCCGCGCCACGTTCCGGCCGTGATATTGGCTTGTCCAGATTTGCCAAAAACGCGCTCTGGTAAAATCTCAGAAATTGCTGTTCGCGACGTTGTGCATGGGCGTTCTGTGAAAAATAAAGAAGCCTTGCTTAACCCAGAGAGCCTTGATTTTTTTAAAAATCTATCTGGCCTTGCTTGAGTTTCAATTGAACCTTTCTGAGAGGGGGAGCCTTTTCCATTTTGGGCGGAATTCAGCTTGAAAGGATTGTCGCCAAGGGTGTTTTAAGCGCCTGATAATGTGATATATATAAGAATCTAATAAAAACCGTCATTTGTTGAATTTTAGGCTTGCCGATTGAGCAATTTAGCGCTAATCAATGCCTCTTAGCAATTTCGGGGTATAGCTCAGTCTGGTAGAGCACTGGTTTTGGGAACCAGGGGTCAGGAGTTCGAATCTCTTTGCCCCGACCACGTTTTTCTTCAAACGAGGATAAGAGGTTGCAAAAGGAAATATAAGCATGGTTGCACGTATCTATCGCCCAAGCAAAAATGCCATGCAGTCTGGCATGGGCAATTCAAAATTATGGCGTTTAGAATATGCCCCTGAAACCTCAAAGACATTTGATCATGTTATGGGGTATTGTGGCTCTTCAGATATGCGCCAGCAAATCAAATTAAAATTTGAAAGCCAGGAGGCGGCCATTGCTTATTGTGAGCGCCGCGGTATTGCGTATGAGCTGATCGAAGATCAAAACAGAAAGCATCGCCCGCGCACTTATGCTGATAATTTCCGCTACGGCCGCATCGGCACCTGGACGCATTAAATGCGCGTTAAGTTACGGTGTTATTCGTGACCTTCTTCCTGGGGTAAATTTAAGTCATTGTCCCCTTTTTAAGCCGATGTTAAATTGGTGTTACGGTCCCATAGCTCAGCTGGATAGAGCAACTGCCTTCTAAGCAGTAGGTCCCAGGTTCGAATCCTGGTGGGATCGCCATTTTACCCAATGAAAACAATGCTTTAAAGTGCCTTCAAGTCTTTAAGGGGAATTGTTTATTTTTCTGGGGTACGAATGGGGTACGAGTGTGAAAAGAAACAGTGCGTATTTATACGTGTAGCAAGCAGTTGTTCCAGACCATTTTCCACAGGCGCTTAACTATATCATAAATTTTTAAATAAGCGGGAAAATCCTTTAGTCGAGCGCATAAAATTGGTCCATATCTTCTGCGTAATACCAAACGCGCCGGACTTGCAGTTGGTGTTGAAATAACCAGCCAGTCTCATTTTTTAGCCATCGCCCTGCGACATCCTGGGGGTGTCCGGTGATGGCTTTAAGGACGGTGTGCAGAAAATCAGAAAATGGCGCGGTATCTGGTACTGGCAAACTTAGGTGTTTGTTGAGTAAGTCGCTAATCGTATATTCATGGTAGGGAGGAGGATAACCATAACTAAAAAGCGGGGTGCAGGGATTAATAGCATTAAGCTGAGCCTCATCTCTCACAACCAGAATTATTTTGATTATTGCTGGGTTCAATGGGATGTGGGGGATATGAAGGCAAACTTCCATTAGATCAATGGTCTTTTGAACGGTAATTCCAAATTGCGTTTTTTTGCTTTGGTGCGCTCTATGCGGACAAGCACCAATTTTCTATCGCTATATCGCGTTGAGGGGCTATCCAACATAAAATTTCTAACAAGTGATTCAATTTTTTTGGTCAGGGCGGCAATTTCACTTTGGCGTTGGCTCATACCAAATACATCATCTGATTGGATAGGAGGTAGAGGCACTGTAAAGTCTTGGTTTGCAAACTGGATAAAGCCTATGCCCTGGCTTTCACCGGCCCAACTGATGGGGAGAGTAATGTTATAGCTGGGGTAATAGTCCAGGATGGCGTATTGCTGTTTGCGATTTGCCTTTAGACTGATGATGTAGTGGTCATCGGCTATGAGACTTTTCTCAAGAATAAATGTAAGTTGCACGTTTGAGCTATCCATTAAAAGGAGGCACGAGTGAGCGTCACCTAACTCTACTCCGCAGCTATAAGCCTTGGTTTAAAGGAAAGTTGTTGTTTGCGATGCACCGTAAGCAGTGAAGTCCGGTGCTGCAATTGCTCATAATGCTTCTCTAAGTGACTAATAATTTTTTCTATCTGTCTAATGACAGAAACAAGATGTGCTTCAATTAATTGGGCTGTAGATGTGCCTGATACTGAAAGTCTTACTTGACGGTCACAAAGATCACCAACGGTGATGCCATGGAGTTTTTGGCTCCAATCAGGTCCAAATATCATTACTTGGTTGAGGTGGTTGGCTATGAGTGTTTCCATTTTATCTTCACTCATCTTCAATGACACATACAATACGTCATTATAATTTTTAATTGTTTCAGGGGTAATAAACAGTTCCATTGTTTTCTCCTTCTCAGGGTTATTGGGGGGGAGAGACGAGCAATTATTTGCTCATCTCTATGGAGTTGATGCAATCTTGTTAGGCAAGCTGTGGAAGCTTGTTATCCATGATCGCGTTTAAAGTGTCTTTAATGAAAACCAGCTGAACTATGATCTGTGCTGCCGACAAATTTTTACCGATTTTCATTTTCATAGGGCTGTGCAAAATTTCCTGCACGGTCAACTGCTTCAAGTCATGCAACCAATTAGAGGGAAAGATCTGGATTTTATGCATTCCGATCTCTTTTATTAACGTACCCTCTAGCTCACTTGACCATAAACGAGCTTCTACAACGTCGTTAAGGGACTGATAATCGAGAGTGGTATAACTAAGTTCCATAGTACGCCCTCCCTGTAATATAAGGGGTGCAGTTGTTTCCAAGGTCGTAGCGTTCTTCACGCAAAGTGGTCTTACAATATTCAAGCTCATCTTGAAGTTGGAGGCATTCCCGACGTGCCCGAGCTTCGATTTCCTTATCGGAATATTCCGGTGGGATCTCTATAACAAGTCGTTTGTTGACCACATCATGAAAGGTTAGCCCTGTAAAATTTGGGTGCGTGTCACAAGGAAGGAGGGAGGCGCATAGGCGCCCCAATCCAGTGATGACGTCAACCTCTTCTTGTGAACAAGTTAACGTTACCTGCAAGCATTCTGTTGCCAGGCCGTTTATAATTTTTAGGGAGGCAAATTCCATCAAGCGGCTCTCCCATCTGGTGAGGCCAAATTGAAGAATACCTGTAAGACTTTCAAGTTATCCTCGATCATACGCACTATTTCATTAGTGCATACGCCGGCTGGAAGTGAGCGCTCAAAGGGGAAATTGGAAATTAGGTGTTTAAGTCTAATTTTCACAAATTTTCCAGCATCGGGGTACGAACATACCCTTTCATTTAATAAGCACTTGTACTGATTAAGAAGAGCTTTTTGCTTTCTCTTTAATTCTACCTTGACGTAAATTTTGGCTGGAAAGTTGCGTCCAAGTGTGTCTGTTGATATTTCGTAGTCCATAATTTATCTCCTATCCATAAAAATGAAATTTGGAGATCTTCGAAGTTCCGAAAAGGAATGGTTTGAGTTGCACTGCAAAAAAGCAACAATCACCCTTGAAAAGTACGCAATATGTCTTAAATCTACCTTGTTTTGCTGTAAAACTGGTTATTAACCATAGCAAAAGGAATTAAGATTATGCTAGGTAACTACTTGACAGATCATACTTGAAAGAGGAAGCTTAGAATCAAGACTATTCCGGTGTTGGGAACAATCTTAAACTTTTTCCAGTTTCTGAGTGCTGCCAAAGCAACTCAAACCTAAGTTTGGTTATCTTTTCAGAGATTGTTTTTATCGACAGATCTCTCTCTGAAAGAACCAAAATGTCATCATAAGTTGGTGCTTATGGTGGCCATTAGAGCTTGGTTCTCATTAGGGAACCGAGCTTTTTTGTTCATTCAGAGTCCCTATCTTAAGGGCTATTATTATAGTGAAGAGTTTTTCCCAAAAATGCAACCGAACTTTACAAGGCACCAGTGACTTTCTTTTTGTAGTCTTATCTCGTAAGATGGAGCATTTTAATTGTGGGCTAGAAAGTGTTTTTACGTACAAAAAGAGAATTGATATAGTGTCATGACTAATAAAAAAACATCAAAGAATGGTGATGGAACTGATAAAGATCACCGTGAAAGTCATAAGCATATGCCTGTCAATCTATCCTGTGTTTTTGAAACCGGAGCTGATTTGATATTACCCACAAATAGACAAAATGGAAAGTATGCAGCACTGGAAGATCTATTGATTTTGGCTAATGAAAACAATGAATTATCCTATCCCTTAGTAGGATTAAGTCGTGCTAGATTAAATGATAAACTGACAGGTAGAAAATCCATAAATTATACCCAGATGGAAAATCTGGCAGTTTTATATGGTGTACCAGCTGGTGTATTGCTCTTAATTTCTCGTATAATGGCTGAAATTCAAGCGGGCAATCAAGAAAATTTAACAGCCCTATTTGATGGTCTTATTGATTTGAAAAAGAGTATAAGAAAGCAAGGAAATCAAATAGAAAATCGGATCCCAAGCAAATCTTACGAACATAGTATGTATCTTGCAGAGATTTTTTTGAATGCTTATAAAAAAAGAGGGCTTAAAGGAAAGGGGCCAGATTTTATAAAAGAAACTGATAAAGATTCTACAACATAGCCTTAGCGAAGCAGAAACAACAGGTAAAACTTCACTTTATGCTGCAGAAGCAATTTGGCTGCTAATTCTCACCTGTGCAAGGCGCGGAGAAATCCTCATCTTGAAATGGGACTACATTGATCATGAAAAACAGGTGATCCGATTACCTGACTCCGGAACTGTGCTAAAACATCAATCTGATTGAATCAGCCAATTTGTTCCTCTCCATTCGGTGCCATCTAACCACCACATTCCGCAGAATCCTTGCCGCTTAAAATTTGAGTCCCAAGATAAACTTTCACCTCTCCCTTGCCCACCATCCTTTTCTCCTTTTAAAAACCAAATAGGTGAGAAACCTTTAGCTTTTAAACAATCATTTAGTATATCTGCTCTAAACACAGCATAGCTATTTTCAAAAGATCGAGGGAATAAATCTGCAAAGACAATTTCGTTTTGGGGGTTTAAAAACTTTCTCGATCTAGGGTTTTCTGGATAGAGATTAAGAGCCTCAATTAGTCGTTGAGATGGAACTTGAAAACTTGCACCGCTTTCACCTGAATAATCATATTGTTCCCGAATGGCTTTATGAGATTGTAAAATTGAACCTACTGGAATTTTTTCATACTCTGAATTTAACCATGGTTCTATACCAAAGCAGTTTAGACCAGGTTGATATTCACCAAACAATCTCGTTCTACAGTCTTCCTCACGGTTTGCAATTGTGTTTCCTAAAAGGTTCTTATTTTTAACCAAATTATATATTTTTCCGAGATCTTCGCTGCGTACTATAGAGAACTCAATCCACCACTGACTAGTTTTTATTATATCTTCAGATTTTAATTTTTGGTAATATTTTTGATCTCTGTAATATGCATCCACGATCCACCATTTATTATGATCTTCAGATCTAAGTTCTACGAAATCTGGTATATTGGGTATGTCATTTAAAGTCGAAGTCCATTCTATGGTTTCATCCAAAGACTCTGTCTCAAACCTCATTTCTGGCAGCGCAACATTAGGCAAAGAAATTTCATCTTTTATATTCGGAACATTTACATCAATGTAAGAAGGATCTATATCAGTTGTACTAAAATAGTCAGGCGTTTCTTGTGCCGTAATCTCTATTTTCCAATCAATATGCCAATGATAATCCATCAGGTACCCGATCAATTCAAACAAAGCTATCCATTGATACTTTTTTCCTAGTCTCTCAATAGAATGCTCCATTCTTCCCCAGCTTATATCTGAATCTTTAGGCTCGGTATTTTCATTATTGAAGTGACCAATTTCTATGGCTCTTGCTGCAACCCATATTTGGGCTTGTCTCAGGCAAAACATTGGTAATTGGTCATCATTATTTTCTGAATAAGGTGATAAAGCTAAAAATTGGTTTTTTAAGTTTTCAGGTAATAATTTTAAAAGAGCTTCTTCAGCGTTTTTGAATGAGGATTCTTCTTCTGCTACTGTCTTTTGCTCATGTAACTCATCTCTTTCATTTATCCTTCTTAGCCATTCAAGTGTGGCTAAGTTTTTTTTCTTATAACGAATATCATCGGCTAGTGTCTTTTCATTGTTTCCTAATGCTTCGATTTCTTTCCAGAACTCTTCTTTAATTTCTTTTGGAAATTTAGGAGGGTTTTCTGATCTGATTTCTTTTGAAAATTGATGAGGTACGCCGCTCATTGTGTATCTACCGAAATCTCCGGGCATCTCAAATCTATTGTTTTCCTCCCTATAGTAACCTACAACTGATGAAAAAATTCTTGGAGCAAACTCTTTAGATTTTAATAATTCTTGAGAAGTTGGCCAAACCTCTATTTTTTTACTTAAATAAGGAGGGTGGACCTTTTCTAGTTTTATATTTTCAATTGCACCATATCGTGATATTGCACTGTCAATAATAGATCGTGCATATCTGCGAATGTACGCATGATTAGTGCATGGGGTATTATTAAAAATCATATTAAATATTTGAATAGAAACGTTTTGATGAACAGTTTCTGAATTTCTTAAATGTAAGAAAGCTCCGCAAATAGAGGCCAAAATTCTTTCAATTATATATGGGTCGTTAACTTCAGAAAAATCAGCAAGGATTGTTAGGGCTAAATTGGGATGACGATAAAATAATGTTGTCAGAGCTTTGGTTGCTTTATCCCGCACCACTCTGTTGCTCGTTGAAAGTGACCAACATAAAACAATAGCGACTAATTCAGCGCGCTCTATTTTAACATTATTTGTATTAGCTTGCCACGCCCAATCAATAAGTGAATTGATAACCTTATTACTTATATCATCTCCACAAAGATATAGTGACCAACTTCTATCTCTCTCATGCAAATTTTTGCTAAGTAAATATTCATGTAGATATTTAGCGTAAAGGGCGTGTCCTGGCAGGGCAGATAAACGAATTAAGGTGTCAAAAAAATCTTTCTCAGATATTTTGTCACTCATAAATAATGTCTCAAAAAGGTCACTTGTTTTAACACTGGTGGCTGTGGGTTCACGCCAAGTAAGACTATTTATAAATTCACGAATTGGTAAATGGACTTTATTAGAAATTTCCTTTTCAATTAGAGGAAGCTCAACACCAAACTTTTCTGGAACTTGTATATATAGTGCCTCAATAATTCCTAGAAATTTCCAATTCTTCTTTTCAAAGAGATAGGCAAATTCACCATCAAGTTTAATGGCTCTTGCTAGAGCTTCAGGACTATCAAAAATTTTCAAAATATTATTTGCGATGAAATGGTCACTGAAACGTTGGAAGGTAAATGCAACCCTTTCGGTTTTATTATCAAATGCGGGTTCTTTGCGGAGTACTCCCTCATTTATTAATTGTTGTAATAATGTATTTTGAGGGTTCTCAATATTTTCAATAGGATCTTTTCCATTAAAGATTTGATGAGCTTTGGACAGAGCTAACGTCTCACTTTTTTCAAGTGTTAGCTCTTCGGCAAATCTTTCAAGAGATTTCAGTATTCGACCATCTCCTGGGATTATTCCTGAGTATCCCTTGCTGATTAATATTTCTTCGATACTCTCAATCCAAAATTGAAATATTGAGGTTATGCCATGTAAACCTGTAGGGAATGCAGTTTGTCCTTTGCGCTTGAGGCTTTTAACTACTGTTGTAAGGAATAGGGGATTTGAAAATTCTGGATTTAACAAAGGAGCTGATGGTCGAGTGATACCATTTTTGTCTAAGATAAGGTTTGCTGCCTCTTCCTCATTCCCTTCAAATCCATAATGGGTAATTTCCATACCAGTCCATTGTTTTGGCACGCAATATTCTTTGTAATTTGACCGACATGAAATAATTAGGGCTAGTCTATCGTAAGACAGTATCTCTTCACTGATGCCAGCTAAGTTTTTTTTCCAAGTATTTGGAGGTGCAGAGTCATTGATAGCATCAATCATAATTAAGGCTGGTCTACCAGCCGCTAAAGCGGCTGCTTGTAACGTACCAAGCAATTCTTGAAAAGTGATATTAGGCAGGCCTAATCTATATAAAATTGCTTGACGTGGATCAGCACCATTCAGATGTTCTCCAAGTAACAAGACTGCAGGCAACTGTTTCGAAGTGTGTGATTTTGCTGAATAAGCCAGTAAATGAGATTTTCCAGATCCAGCCTTACCCGATATAAGCAAAAGAGGCTGTTCTAATAAATTAGCTTTGTCCAACTCTTCTAAATGATTGAAAAATTCATGAATTTTTGTGATAGTTGACCAAAGTTGATCCCGATCATTAGATTCTTCATTGTTGAGTTTATCCTTGTTCTGAAGATCAAATGCTGCATCCCTTATTACACCTAGCTCTTCGGATCTACGTAAATCAAGACAGGTTGTTTTTATATATCCTAGACTGCTAATTTTAGTATCGTCTATCCAATTAATTTTATTGAACTCTTTTGAAACATTTTTGATTTTGGATAAAACATAATCCTTATTTTTATCAAACTCATCGGCTGATAAAGATCTAATATTTAAATCATCTATTGCCGTGACCGCTTCAGCCAAACTGTTTTTGTTAGTATCTATAATTTCTAGAAATTTTTCATTTCGTTGAACAATATCTATTTCTGACTGGATAGATACGTCAACGTTAAGATCGCTTGTATACCTTTCACCAAGATCTGCTAAAGTTGGTTTTAATTTTTCCTCGAACCAATCAATGGAAAATTGTTGGTTGTTAAACCAATAGTATCGAATGCCAGTATGAATAGCGTCTGACTGAGATAAAAAAGAAATTAACTGACTTTCGTCCCAAAGATGTAATTTAACATTACGATTTTTTTCATCGAGTTTTTCCTTAGTATCTAGACAAAAATCCTCCCATTTTTTTCTCTGAGTTTTTTTAGAACCTTGAGTATCACCTGATAGGTTGCGTGGAATTGCGACATAATAGTCAGTTAGTGTCGGATAGCGCTCAAGGGCTGTGTAAAAAGAATCCTTGATTTGTTGAATTTGACTAGAGCTAAATTCATCAATGAAATACTTAGCTTGCCAACCAATACAATCACCATTCTCTAGCCAAACTAGAACCTCAACTCCTCCATCGGGACCACTACCTCTATTTTCTATTTTTGTATATTTATCAGGAGGATTTGCTATTATCAGCTGCCTGATGAGTTCTTCGAAACCTCCCTCCTGGCCTCGGCGGTGAGAGCGAATAGAGCGAAAATCTATCTGGGTATTTGGCTTCATACTTTTTTACTACTCTCTAAAGGACTTTATTATTATGTATACAATGATAAATATTTTAAAAAAATCAAATCCATAATTTTATAATTCTCAGTTATTTAGCAGTTACTACACATACCCACAGGCGCTACGGGTACCAGTGCAGCCAGCGTTTTGGGACGCGCTTTACTGGCACCGGCCTGATGGATATGTGCATTAGCTGCTATGTACGTTCGACATATCGTGGGTAAGGGCAATTGCGAAGTTGCAAATGGGAATATGGTTCATCCTCTCTTACCTCTTTTTATTTGAATAAGTGGATTTGCTCAATTTAGCCAATGGTGGTTTTGCTGGTTTTTTTTCTATAGTGCATCATTTTTCAGTTGGTCTTTTATTACGATGTTTACAGGGCAGTTAACATCTAAAGGGAAGTCAAGAGGCATCCCAGTTTCGGCTCATAAGTCCCTTCGGGGATATCTTATATTGAGCCAACCAACCGGGAACCCTACCTCTATGACTTCCCTTTAGATACGGAGCATAATTTTCCTATAACAAAAAAGGAGAAGTGAAAATGGACTTAGAACTACTAGTATGGCAAACCGCGTTTACAATTTATGTGACGTTGCACTTGGTTGCCAAATTTCGTCGCTTTTTAGCTAAGCGGAGAAACAAGCGAGCTTACAGAATACGGAACGGCCAAAGCTGGTTTTGGTTTTAAAGTAGTTCGATTAAGAAGTGCCGGGGCTTTGTCCCCGGTCTCTTGACCTGACAAAGCAGGCAAGGTGGTTGCAAAACTTCTCCTCATGCCTCACGTCTTGCCCTCTTTATGCATTTTGAAACTATTTAATTTTCTAGACCTTTCGTCCGCCGCGCTCCCGCTGGCGATCTATCGATCCTCCGTCCATGCGCTCGTAGACGCTTGTTACAAGCTCTCCTCGCTCTCTCCTTCACCCTCGTTCGCGGTTGCTCGGCTCGGCCTCACTCGCTTGCTCGTCGGCTTGCGCCTCACTTACTACTCGCGCATCGTCAGCCGTCTGTAGTAGACGGGCCAGCGGTATCGAGTCGTCCAAAAGAGTAGATTGCATATAAAAGTTTTCTCCATTTATATCATCGGAAAAAATGTATCTGCCTTTTTGCAAATTTTTAAAGCCACCTAAGGACGCAATGGCTGGTAAATCATCCGTATTACCAAAAACTGTGGCGGCATCTGAATTGGAATGGACTTTAAAACAAATCTTTGTGGCTAAGTTATTCCGCAAACTTGAACTTATTGAATCCACAGTAGCTTTTTGTAGTTGTAAAAATAAATTAACCTTCGCTGCTCTTCCCAACATGGAAATACGGTTGAGGTAAGATTGTAGTTGTAATTTCTTTTCCTTCTCTTCTTTGGTTATCGCAGGATATTGAGCGATCTGCGCAAATTCATCACAGATGATACACAGATGTGGGCCATCAAAAAGGGTTATACCTTTTTGTTTCATCTGCTTCAGACGGTCTTCCAGTTGAGTAAAGATTTGTTGGAATATCCCCAATAAGTCATCGTAATGATCGACCAGATGGATTTTTGAATGGAGGTCATTATATTTTGAAAGCTCAACACCTCCTTTAAGGTCGATAAGATATATTTTTTCAAAATGGTCGATGTTGTAGATGAGTGACGCCATTATTTGATTGAGAAAAACACTTTTACCTGAGCCGCTTTTACCGACCACAAGCGTATGAGGCATCACCTCTAGAGTGGTGTAATAGCGTTCCCCCGTCCTAACATTAAAGCCATAGAATATGCGGTCTTTCTGCAGGAATTCCGTTTGAAAAGGAATAAGCGGTGGAAGCTCTGCAAGCTGATAAAGCACTAATGAAGTGCCGTCGAGAGGTTCCACCACCCATTCCCCGTCAAGATAGGCATTGATAGCCGGGAGGTGCTTTGACCAATATCCAATATCTATGGCGGAACGGTTGGAGGTATAGACATAGCGACCCGCATTAAAGTCTGAGCGGGGAAAATCGAGCCTGTTGTAGTAATTGTCTTTTTCAGCACGAATAACGGCGGCTAAATAAAGCAGCTTTCCTTCAAGCGTAGGTTGCTTAAGATTGACCTCTGGTAATTTCTTGCCATCGTTGATGGGGGTAAGAGATTGCCGATAGTGGTATTCAATGTTTTCTTTATGACTTGGGAGCGCGAGCTGGTATCTATCAAAGACTTCTCTTATTTCGGAGGGTTCCCTATCCCAATGGTAAAAAGGGTCGAGCTCTCTCATGTGTTGGCCGATGGCCCTTACTGATTTGATAAAATGCTCGCTGTCTTGACGGCGGCGGCGTTCTAGGTACCATTCTTTCAGTTTATTTAACCGTTTGCGTAGCTTCTGCCGTTCAATAGGTTTTGATACAGCAACCCATTGCTGACCGATGTTATAACGACGGTAAAGCTGCCTCTTGGCTTCGGGGAATTTTATTAGGAGCATGAAGGGTAATAGAGATCGCATGAGAAACAAATCAACCGGTGATTTGCTATACTGTCGACCACGAAGAAGCGGTCCAAGAAAGTTTTCCCAATAGGGGTAAAAATGCCCAAATGACCCAAACATGTAGAGAAAAAATATAATGGCACTAAGAGCTATGCTTTTATGTAGCTGATAAAGCAAGACTGTCATTATCAGACATGAGGCCATCCAGGATTGAGCTCTGAAGGTTGTGATAATGATCAAGCCAATCATGCCTTTAAATGCACGATCTAATTTGTGTTCCTGTTTCATGGGATTAGATCCTAAAGATGAAAAAACCGGGCAGGATGGGAGGTCTAGACCCGCCCGATTTTATGTTGAATGCAATGACTGACCGGTGATGCATCTTCCCCGGGTCGTGCGGTCTTTGCATTCGGGCTTAACGCTTTCCTGCACTGGCAGCGTTAAAGGCGTCTCCGTCCACGCGGTAATACAAATTGCCGTTCATTGAAGAAATGAGAACTGGTACCGCCGCCTCTTGCCCTTTATTAAAATTGGTTGGAGCGACGTTGTCCGGTAATTTGATATCGTATGTATCAATCGAGCCATCGGCCTTATCTTCTAGGAACTGCAACACATAGGTTGTCTTTCCCTCAAATGTTTTTGGACGTATTCCTCGAACCGTCCCTTTAAAAAATAATGGCATAGCTATTTCCTTTCATTGCTAATGTTGCCGTTATTGATGCACTGTCCTTGATGCCGGTAATAATCTGGCAGCAGTCCATCAGGTTCATCCTCCCAAAGGTAAATGTCCATATCGTCATCTTCCCTTGGTTGGAATTTCGTTGCCGGTAATTCTGCCCGCAAATCCTTGAACGATTTGCTATAGGCAATCAGCCGGCGGCATTTTAAGGTTAAGTGCAAAGCGTGGATGACCCGAGCATTAACGGTGTACCCACCACCCCGGGTAGGAATAAAAATATCTGCAGGTTTGGTGGCGTATTTTGCCAACTCAGCAATGGCTTTGCTCATAGTTCTGTCGTTTGGATCCGCTGGATGTGGACGCAGTAAACGAATATCTAAGTGTTTAATATCCTGGCGTTTCATTACCTTTTGCCAGAAAACTAACCAGTCATGGTGCTGTAGATAAAAATCCTGGTCTTTATCAAAATATTTTGGCTGTAACATCAGCAGTGTATGAATGTGAGGGTGGTAGGTTTGTTTCTCTGCATTGTAAGTGACCTCTAAAGCCCTAAACCATGCGTTTACTGCCTGATGAAAAGCCTTGCGCCGGGTAAGTCTGCGAAACCCACTTAAAAGCTCTGTCAATGCCTCCTGTGATTGATTGGCGTACATGTTGGGAACCGTTAAGGTCAACATCGCTGGGAACTCGCTCGGGTTGGCTTTGTGATACTGTTCATAGACCTGATAAAGCTCCATGAAATTACGCCGCCCTCTTGATGACTGGCACCCCGGACACAAGCGGTCCTTACAGCCATAACGATTGAGGACTGACTGGCCAATTTCTCCTGGCTCTTTTGGGCTTAAGTCAATGCGGCGGGCACAACTGAAAACACGATCTGCTTTTTTTTGAAAGTCTGGCCCCAATGATCGGTAAGCCATTGATAAGGCCAGCGCTTGATTGCGATGTTTACGCCAATCCCGGTATTTGTTGCTATGGGTTACATGGTGCAGCCGTTCTGGTACCTGTGTCATAGGGATAACTCACCACAAAAATAGTTTGAAAATTCTTGGTAAGAAGATCTATTGACTGGGTTAAAGATAAGCACTGCACTAGGAAATGGCGCGCTATTCTGATGCCCTCCGAACTTTAGACGACCCCGCAAATAAATGACTTGATCAGCCTTTAGAGCATAATCATGCCACCAGCCTGTATCTGTTCTTGCAGGTACCAGACAGACAACCGTTTTACCTAAACAAGATTGTTTGTAAGCCTCGCGGATGAAATTTTTAATTTGGCTATAGGGTGGATTTAGCCAAATAGTCTGACCATTCCATTTGTCATTGAGAGCATCTGTGGTGAAATTCTTGCAAATAGAATTTGCTTTAGTTGCCGCTGCATCAAAATCAAACCTTCCCACAATATGCTGTAAAAACTTCCATACATATTCAGGGGTGGTCCACTCATCACTTTTGGATGTTAGGCAGGGCTGGATTTTCAATGATGAAATTTCTTTCGTCATGTCTAACTCATTTCAATTTTTGGTGAGGGGAAGGGGCTTACTTGTGGACAGCAAATTCTTAGTTATGAACTGAATGGGCCAATTAGAAATATTTTGGCCCATTCGATTAGTTTATGTCGTATTGAGACGTGCTGTCATAACGACGAGCATGAGCATATTCTTTTAGGTCCGATAACAAATAAACAACTCGCGCTTGTTTTCCTTTATTGAGTTTATGAAATGGTGGGCCTTCACCAGTGCGGCGATAACCTTCAAGGGTCCTTGGGCTAAGCCTTAAAAATTTTGCTGCCTCTTTTGTATTCAAAAAACGTTCTGGTTCTACACCAGACGTATCTATAGCGGTGGTTTCCATGTGATTTCTCCTCATATGGATGTTAGATTTTTGTGATAATGGAGGCGTCATCCGCAAAGGGCGTTGACATGGATCTAGCTTGTTGCCAGAAACGGAGGGGGAGAAATGACGTTGCTCTATCGAATGATACGAGAGCAATATTTAAAATCATCAATTTTTATCATTGAAATGTTGAGAAGCGTTGAAAAGCTTTCTCTTGAGGTCATTGAAATGAGTAATAACTCAACATCTAATTCTGGTCAATGGCCAGATGAAAGAAAAAAGAGTGAATTATTTGGTAATATACTTGTGGCTACTTAACTCTACGTCTGGGTGCATTATTTTTTTAACAAGGCCATGATGTTATAGAAATCATATGCTTATCAAGAGTTTGTTGCAAGGGATAGTCTTTTGATTATTGGGGCCATTAGCCTGTTTTCTGGAGCCTGTTCCATGGCCCCTCCCACTGGGGACAGGTGAGAGGAAACAGGCGGCCATGTTTTCTGGTGGGTTTCAGATTACGAAGAAAGCAAGATATTTTGAATATTGTTGAGGGGCAAATAAGAAAATTATTCACTGAAATAAAACAGCAGTCTTATGATAATAATTGAAGAAAAGCCTTTTTCTTCTCATGCGAAAGCCTATTAAAACGAGAGACGATATATTCTAGCTCGGGTGTTTCTATAATATCAGGTGCATCGCCATAAAAATAAGTTATTGGCACACCTAGCACCTTGGCGATTGAATATAGGGAAGCAGCAGACACTCTGTTATTGCCATTTTCATATTTTTGAATTTGTTGAAAGGTAACGCCTGTTGTTTCACCTAGATCGCTTTGACTTTTATTGCGAATTTTTCTCTGTTTGCGAATGCGGAGCCCTATTTGACTATTGAGAATCTTTTCAGCATTGGTTGGCATGTCACTCCTTGTCATTATTAAGCAAAGGCCGCATAAGCGACCCGAAGTTAACTAACCATTATCGAGAATGGAGCGATACCTTTTAGCTTTCGCCTGAACATCAGTACCACCTTCGGGTCATACCGAAAGCGGTATTCTTAACGGCAATACCAGCCGCTCGATTTTAGGGTAGTTACTCCCTGTCACGGTTTCCCGTGCGCCTTAATTGTATCGTGAAGTTAGAAAATGCAAAGCAAAATTTGCAAAGGTTATTTAAAGCAATTCAAAGCGTTTGCATGATGAGTTTTGCTAAAGGTTGTTCGTCTCCAACAAAACTATCAATCATGGCTTGTATGACTTTTGTCTCATCCAAACCCTCTAAATCCATAGGATGATCAGCATTATAGGCCAGCATAATTAGATAACTTAATTGTGTTCGCCCATTGCCCTCTCTAAAGGGGTGAATGGCATTGATCTCAGCAATAAAATGTGCCGCCCGCACAGCAAATTTATCTCGATCAAGATCTGTGAGATAGTTCTCATCTTGCAATTCAGAAAACACTTTTGTCATTTCAGATGCAATATGCTCCGGATAACAAAACATGCTGTCCCCTTTACTAATGCGAATGGACCTCACTTGGCCTGCCCACTCATAGACATCTTGAAACAAATGATGATGGATGGCTTTGTAATGGTCAAAATCAAGTTTCCCAACAGGAAAAGACTCCGTTGATCGCAGCAATGTCATTGCTGCCTCAAATTTTATCAGATCATTTTCATTTTTGAGATTGGCTTTGTTTTTTAGAACGGTGCTATTGGCATAACAGTAAGTATCATCATGCGTTTCGTACACGAGACTTAGGCCGCTTTTGCTTTAAAGTGTTTTAGAAGTTTTTGACGGCACTCATCATGACTTAAGCCATCATCTATAAATGTTTGCAAGAGCGCAGAGAGTTCTGCACCCATGTGAACGCCCTCAATCGCACTGATTTTTTCAAACTCAGCGCGGCTTAAGGTTATCGAAGCGGATTGTTTTGTTATATTTGATGTTGTTTTCATGGGTTTGATTTTACCATAACATGTAAATTTTTCCATTAAAAAACCGCCCCATAAAGAGGCGGTTAGTTAAAACCAGTTTTAAGCAGCCGTTTTTTTAGAAGTTGCATTGGCTTGCTTTTTAGCCTCTTCACGGCGTTGCTCGTCTTCTTCATAATCTATGAGGACAAGCTTGCCATCAAGCGGCAAAGCAGACAGAACGATATTAAACCCTTTCTTGTCATCTCGATGAGAGAAAGCAGCGCCAACCTTAGTCCAGTAAGCGTTCCTCCCTTCACCGGTAATCGTATATACGTTGAAATCAGGCTTGTAGTCTTTGTTCGACATTTGCATGTCTCCTTGAAAAGAGCCAAAATTTGTCGCAACAAATCAGTCAGGCATGATAGGCCTGCTATGAAAGTGATATTTTGAGATGTTGCTATCCGAATGGATTGAGCGAAGGCTAACACGATGGTTTCAAGCTGGCAGTCAACTTGCACAGATTGTGTGCAATAATCTGAAGGCTTGTTTCTAAGTTGGGTTTTCATTTGAAAAGGCTGATTTATGTGTGACAGCGGACTTTAAGTCTATCAGTTAGTAAAGGCTCAGTTTGACCCAAACCGGAAATTTCTATTAACGACAACTAAGTTACTTCATATGTCCCTCATGGAAAAATATCTTATCATTGAAAGCGAGAAGAATATCCTCACGCCTAAATCTTTCGAAGTTTAATTTATTCGCTTCAAGCTAAATAAAAAACACGACCTCTATTCCTTAACAAAACGCGCTTGAAGAACGTCACCATGACTGTCCTTGCCAGTGACAACCACTTTACTTCCCTTAGATAGAGGCGCCTCAAGTTTTGCTTTCAGAGTACTACCTTCTGAAATTAGGTTATGAATTTTCGTTCCCGCTTCAGTTTGTATTATGGCTTTGAACTTAGCACCTGTCATATCGAGAGGTTTACCATCAACAGTCATGTAAAAGAGAATTTCTTGATCTTTGAAAACCATCTCTATGCCGTGGTGGTTTGCATCTTCAAAAAATTGACCACCATGTGCCGGGCCGTGGTTATCATGACCACTTTTGGAAGACTTATGATCATCATGACTATGATCATGATCGCTATGGTCATGCTTATGATCGTGTTTATCTTCAGCTAGTGCACTTGGTGCAAATGAAGTGAGTAACCCGAATGACAAAAGTGTAAAAAGAACTAAATTTTTCATTATTTTATGCTCCTGAGATTGAATTGAAAATTAATAGGCCTCAATGGGCTTTGAGGTTTGAACAGGCGAGGCATCATGAGCTGCAATGAGCCGCTCTAGAGATTTCTGGCCAAATTTAAAAAACAGAAGTGGTGTGAGAACAGCATCAATTAAAGTCGCTGAAATGAGGCCACCAAAGATTGTCACGGCTAGTGGATGTAGGATTTCTCGTCCTGGCTCATCTGCTGCGATAATCAGAGGAATAAGGGCAACCCCGGCGGATAAAGCCGTCATTAGCACAGGGGTTAGTCGTTCGAGGGAACCACGTACAATGAGTTCACGCCCAAATGTCTCATTTTCATATAAAGCAAGATTAATATAGTGGCTGATTTTAAGAATGCCATTTCGAGCCGTGATACCCGCAAGTGTAATAAAGCCGATTAAACTGGCAACAGAAAAAGGAAGATCGGCTATCCATAAAGCGGTTACACTACCGATAAGTCCGAGTGGTATAGCTGTCAAGACGATACCTGCCAAAACAGCAGATTGGTATCGACTGTAAATGACCAGAAAAATAAGGGCTAAAGATAAAATGGATAATAACCCTATAGTTTTTGTAGCTTCTTCTTGCGCCTGAAATTGCCCTTCAAGTCTTATGACATATCCTGCAGGTAGTTTGGTTTCTTCAATAAGGCGACGTATATCAGCAACGATTGCAGCCATGTCACGCTTACCATCACCGTTAGCAGAAACGACGATCCTACGTTGCTGGTTTTCTCGTAAAATTTGGTTAGGGCCTTCGACTTCTTGCACTTTACCCAATCGCTTTAACGGCACATACCCAATAGGTGTTGAAACCAATGCTTCACCAAGCCCGGCGGTAGAACGATCTTGATCAGCAAGGCGAACAACCACATCGAACCGTTTATTACCATCAATAATCTGAGAGACCGTTCGTCCATTCGTCATATCAGCGAGTGTCTTTGTCAATTCAGAAGGATTGACACCATAAAGAGCAGCTCTCTCATAATCTGGTACGACTTGCAGTTGGGGTATGAGCACTTGTTTTTCTGTTTGCACATCAACAAGTCCAGCAACAGTGCCAAGTCGGTTCTGCATTTGTGCTGCAAGTGTGCGTAACCGGTCTAAATCTTCTCCAAAAATTTTCAAAGCGATTTGGGCTCTCACACCGGACAGCATGTGATCTAGTCGGTGACTAATCGGTTGACCAATGCCGATACCTGCGGGGAGCACAGATAGTGTTTCACGGATATCAGAATAAATATCCTCCCGCTTTCGATCCGATCTTTTTAAGTCAATATCAATTTCGGTGACATGAATACCTTCTGCATGTTCATCAAGTTCTGCACGGCCTGTTCTACGACCAACAGATTTTACTTCAGGAACATTCATTACAAGCTTTTCAGCTATTGATCCTAACCTATCAGATTCAGCAAGCGAGATGCCGGGGTTATAAACAACAGATACCAATATTGTCCCTTCATTAAATGAAGGAAGGAAAGACCTTGGTAGCTGTGTTGCAAAAAGTGTAGCCGCAAAAATTCCGCCAACAATAGAAATAATAACAACGGTTGGCCAGCGAAATGTCCAATCAAGTAAGCGTTCATTGCCGGCTTTTAGAATACGAACCAGTCGAGTATCTTGCTCTTCATGGTTAGGCGTTTTAAGCAAATAATGACAAAGAACAGGTGTCAAGGTAATCGATGTTATTAAGCTGGCAAAGATCGCAACGATATAAGCTAATCCAAGGGGGCGAAAAAGTTGCCCTTCAAGGCCTGTCATCGCAAAAAGCGGTACAAATACCAAGACGACAATCGCTGTTGCATAAACGATTGAAGAGCGAACTTCATGACTGGCATTTAACACAACTGTCAATTTAGATTGCGGGCGATCCGATTTTGCATTTAGTCGTAACCGCCGGAGAACATTTTCAACGCCTACAACGGCATCATCAACAAGTTCCCCGATCGCAATAGCAAGCCCTCCAAGTGTCATGGTATTAATTGACAAACCGAATGCAGAAAACACAAGAATAGTAATGAAAATAGACATTGGGATCGCTGAAAGCGATATGAATGTAGCTCGCCAGTTCAACAAGAAAAGAATGAGAATGAAAGAAACCACAATAGCCGCTTCAATAAGCACCTGCTTTACATTCTCAATAGAGGTTTCAATGAATGTCGCTTGCCGGAATTGAATTCGGTTTGCAACGACCCCTGCTGGCATTGTTCGTTGAATTTTATCAAGTTGGGCTTCAACTTCTTTGGTGATAGTAATTGTATCCGCCTGAGGTTGCTTCTGAACGCCAATAATGACAGCTTTTTCACCCATAAACCCTGCGTCGCCTCGTTTAACGCGAGGGGCAAAGTCGACGGATGCCACTTGTCGTAATAAGATCGATTGCTGACCGCGAACCACGACGGTAAGATTGCGTAAATCCTTTAGCCGAGTTGTTCTTCCAATGTTACGGATAAGGTATTCTCTCGCATGTTGATCTATAAATCCACCACCGGCATTTGTACCAAACTGTGATAACGCATCTTCGATCATATTGGGTGTAATCTGAAGTCGTTGCATGGCGATTAGGTCTGGACTTACTCGGTATTGCCGCACCTCTCCGCCGATAGGGATAACTTGGGCAACCCCGGGCACAGTGAGCAATTGTGGCCTGATGACAAAGTCAGCGGTTTCTCGAAGTTCCATAGCACTGACGGATTTTCCCGTTATAGCGACCAACATTATCTCCCCCATAATAGATGAGATAGGGCCCATATGGGGTTGAACATTGGCTGGGAGTTGTTCTCTTGCGGTTGCCAAACGTTCAGCAACCAACTGTCGATTACGATAGACATCTGTGCCCCATTCAAACTCTATATAAACAATAGACAAGCCAACACTTGAGACTGATCGAAGACGGATTATACCTGGCATACCATTTAGAGCGGTCTCTAATGGGTATGTAATTAGCTGTTCAACTTCTTGTGGTGCAAAACCTTCCGCTTCGGTCAAAAGTGTGACCGTGGGACGATTTAGATCTGGAAACACATCAACCGGTAAGCGTGGTAAGACGTATGCTCCATAGGCTGCAAGAAGCAGGGAGGCGACCAACACAAACATTCTTTGGCTCAAACTAAGTGCAACAAGTGCTTTAAACATATTATGCCCTCTTATCTTATCTGGTTAACAAGTGGGGCGCCCTTGACAATAATTTGGTCGCCGGCTTTAAGACCTGAAGTCACATAAACGCGTTCACCATCAAGATCTTTAATTCGCACCGCTACTGGCATGTAGCGCTCTGGTTCAAGCCGTTTAAATGTTACAAATTGTCCATTTGGAGCCTGTGCAATCGCCCGTCGTGGAATGATAATTCCCTGAACAACATCTCCCTTTTCTACAAGTACTTTTATCGGCGAGCCGATACTTAACTCACTTGTCGGGCTTAGAATGCTAAAATGAATAACACTTGCCTGTTGTTGCAAAGCACGACTGCGACCAACTAATTTTAAATCAAAGAACTTACCTTTATCTGTCTTAGCACGTATTTTACCTGTCTCAGGTCTAACCTCGGCGTCATAAGAAATAGCTTCTACCCAAAGGCTCGAAGTATCTACAATACGAAAGAGTGTGTCGGCACGGTTTACAACTTGCCCAACAGCAACGCGTACTTCTGCGATAACACCATTTACAGGAGCAACAAGAACTTCAGGTTCAGAACGTGATTTTTTCAATTGTTTACGACGAGCTAATAACCCTGTGCGTTCAATTTCCAATTCTTGTAAATTCGCACGGCTTGTAATGTTCTTAGAAACAAGTTTTCTTTGACGTGTGATCCTTGCATCCAGTATTGCAATCCGTTGATCGAGTTCTCCTGCAGTCTGGCGAACATCACTGGCGTCAATAGGATCAAAAGACGGTTCGACAGTCGCTAGAATATCTCCTGCTTTCACATTTTTACCTAGAAAAGGCAATCCACCTACAGGAGGTTTCAGTCTCCCAGAAATTGTGCTCTGCACCAGTCCAGACCGGTTCGGATCTACGATCACTCGGCCAATTAATTTATGCACTGCCCTAGCCATCTGAGGTGATAAAATTTTTGTGCGAACTTCTAAAAGCCGTTGAGTAGGTTTGGGAAGAAATATTTCTCCATCAGGCAATCTCTTGGGAGCATCACCCTGCACTAAAGTTGAACCGGCATCACCATGATCGTGCCCTGGCCCTGCTAATATTGGTGTGAAATTTATTAGTATTACTAAAAAACATAAGCCTATTATTACTTTAGCGCTGCTTTTGGCAAACCTACTAAAGAATAGGCCTGCAATGCCCACTAAACTTGCCAGTATGAGCCAGGTTAAAAGTGAATGTGATGTGATTAAACTTGTACCTTCTTCGTTTGAATGGATGTGATCCTCTTCGGGAATTTTAATTGAACCAACCAACAAATCAGTATTTTTACCGTCAACAATGGTGATAATAACTTCATGAGTTCCAGCCTTACTTAAAGATGAAGTTTTGATCTTATAAGTTCCATCCGTTTGTGATTGAGCAACAAGTGTTTTACCGTTTACATCCATTTGTATGACTGCGCTGACCACAGGTGAAGTGTCTTTGACACTGTCAAGATAAACGGTGAGCTCCTGATCTTTTAATATGGCAACGAGTTCATATGTTTCAGATACAGCTACTAAGCGCGGACTACTCGGACCAGCTTCCACGGGTTCTGCTGGGCCATGGTCATGCCCGGGACCCGCAAAAGCAGACCCCGTAAATACCCAAAATATCCAGGCAAAAAGCAAAAAGACGAATTTACCCTTTTGATTGGGTAGTAAAAAAATAGACATGAAAATATCCTCAAAAGTCTTTAAAAAGATCGCACAAGAATAATGTTCGTGCGTAACAGAGTAACTTAGAGGAAATAGATTGGAGGTCTGAATAAATCGACGGTCTCAAAAGATCGAATATTTTGAGATACTGGCTTTATAAAGCTTTTATTGATCCGATGGATGGTATCTTCGGAGCTACCCATTAAAATTGCAGTCAAGCATAGGTGAGCTTCGCATCCAAATTTGCAATTGGTTTTTATGGGTTGCTGATCCTTATCAGAGGTTTCAACATGAGTATCTAGGCAAGGGCTATTCATTTTCGAATGGCAACAATCTTCTAGGTTTGAAGATGTTACAGCTGCACTCGAATGGTCTTGATGATGACTTACTGAATGTTTGTGAGCCAGATCAAATCCGATATGCGCTATAGCGTCAGAGAGCGTAGCTGCGATTATAACGAGGCTTAGCACGCTGGCAATGAACCGGCGAACAGAAACATTTCGTATGTCTAATGCGCAGCAATTGAACATTTTACCTCTCTGAGAGTTTCTTAAATCACAAATATCTTATTGGAACAACTGCAAACTATTTGTAGCGCAAACAAAAAGAGTAAATGTAACTGTTGGGATACGACTTTTCGTTGTTTTTCAATCATTTTGAGCATATTTAAGCAGATTGATCAGTTTCATATTCATTCAAAGCTAATTTCAATATTTGCCAAGATGAGTTGATAAACAGGCTTGCTAAAATAGCGGCCACGACTAAATCTGGCCATGCGGTTGTCGTTCCCCAAACAGCCATCGCAGCTCCCACAACAGCGATATTGCCGATAGCATCATTACGTGAACAAATCCAAACCGAACGAACATTTGCGTCACCATCTTTGTATTTAAGAAGTAAAAGCACACTTGTTAAGTTTGCCGTTAATGCAAGAAAACCAATCCAACCCATTATTTTGGCACTTGGTAAGCCTAAAATAAGAACACTATAAGCTGTTGAACCAAGTACAAATATTCCCATGAAGAATAGACTGCCCCCTTTTAAAAGAGCCGCGATTGCACGGGTTTTAAGGCTCATACCTATAACAAAAAGGCTCACACCGTAAGTGAGTGTATCACCAAGAAAATCCAGAGCATCTGCTTTTAAAGCTTCCGAACCTGCGAGCCTGCCAGCGAGCATTTCTATGAAAAACATTGCAGCATTTATGGCGATTACAAGCCAAAGCACCCTGCGATAGCGCAGATCCATACCGTCAAATTTAGGGTTTTGACGACATCCGCATTCACTCTCATTTTGGTTCGTCGCGATCATTTTTTTTGTTTCACAGCCCTTCACCTTATTGATGTTTTCTAGTTAGGCTTTATGCTAATATCTCTAGTGACTAGAGGATCAAGAGGTTTTTTTATGGCCGAAATAACGATAGGCATGGCATCTAAACTCACAGAAATAAAAATTCCGACAATTCGTTATTACGAAGAGATTGGTTTGATCTCACCACGTGCACGAACAGAAAGTAATCGACGACTGTACGCAGAAACAGATTTAAGCCGTCTTCGTTTCATCAGGCATGCTCGAGAACTTGGTTTTGATATTGATGCCATCCGCGCAATGATCGATTTGCAAGCTCATCCAGAACAGTCATGCTCAGAAATTGATAAGATAGCGAATAAACATTTGGCTGATGTTAATCGTCGCATAGCCGGACTTCAGGCACTGAAAGGTGAATTAAGTAGGATGATTGAAGGTTGCAATTGTGGTCGTATTGATGAATGCCATATTATTGAGGTGCTGCAAGATCATGGTCAGTGCAAAAATGAACATTCACATATGAATGAAAAGTTCAAATAGAAATTTATCAAAACAATTTAATAAACTTAGGACCGCTTATGGCACGAGTCCGACTCTCCAGTGCATAATACATTATGTCCTGAATGACCTCATAAGGTGACATATGAAAATATTTTTTCTTATAAAAACCTATATTCTTAATTAAATACAAAAAACGATGGCGAGAGCTTTGATAGCCAAAATAGCCTTGGCTATGACGCAGTACCCTTAGCTTTTGGTAATCTGATATTAGAGCCATTAATGTCCCTGTGTTAGAAATAGCGCAGGGGCTTTTTTCTATCTGGTCACTTACCTTGCATCTTGCCCCCTGCCCTATCAGAATACTTTCCCATGGGGATTATTAAAGGGGTTTTCCGATTAGGTTTTAAAATGGCACGAGCTATCATATGGCTTAGCTATAATGTGCTTAAGGCGCTTGCTGTAATATCAAGTTGGTGCTGGAAAGGCTGCATTTATTTATTTGGAAGCGCTCCTAAAACGCTTGGTTCAGCACGTTTTGCAAATCTATCCGAACTTAAAAAGAATGGCTTTTGTGATGACAAAGGTCTTATAGTTGGCCAGCAAAACAGCCAGCGTCTTTATGCACCTGTTGATGACCATCTGCTTATTACAGCACCAACTAAATCAGGCAAAACGACCTGTTTTGTGATTACCAACCTTTTAAAGCTGAGTGACACATCAGCAGTGGTAACGGATCCAAATGGCGAATGTTGGGCGGTGACAGGGCGGGAGCGTGAAGAGCAGGGTGACGTTCATTTATGGGCACCATTTAGTGCTGTTACTGATAAGTACAATCCGCTTGATTACGTGCAAGTTGGAACGCCAAGCGAGCGGGATGATGTGGAGCTTATCACCTCATTGATTGTACCAGATACAGCACATTCCGATGATGGGTTTTGGAATGCACAAGCCAGAGAGGTCTTGATGGGTGTTATTCTATATGTGCTTTATACACGTAGGCCAGAAAAACGCACACTTGCAGAAGTCCGCCATTTGCTGACCTTAAGTGAAGAGGCTTTTGACGAGATGCTTATTGGTATGGTGCACCATGGCCATGAAATTATCAGACGTGTTGCGCACATGCTGCAAAACCAAGAAAGCAAATTGCGTTCTAATGTGATGGCCACTGTACAAAGCAAAACCCGCATTTGGGATAGCCCACACTTGACGGCGGCGACAAATAAATCTGATTTTTCTTTTAGTGATTTAAGAGAAACCACAGGTACGGTGTATCTGGTTGTCCCGCCTGAACATCTGGCCAATTACTATTCTGCGCTGGCGCTGATTTCTGGTGTGGCCTTGGCAGAGATTAACCGTGAACAAGTTCAACAGCCAAAGCGGGTAACATTCATGCTGGATGAATTTGCCAATTTAGGACGCCTTAAACCGTTTGAAAGCGCTATTTCCATTGCCCGTAAAGCTGGCATTCAGCTTTGCTTGTTTATTCAAGACATAGCCCAAGCCAAACGGGTTTATGGCAATGGCTGGGAAAGCTTTGAAGCCAACTGCAATACCAAGATTGTGTTTGGTATTAATCAAATTGAGGAGGCCAAAAAACTCTCTGATACTCTGGGGGTTAAAACAGTTAAAACCCGCTCTGCGGGTCATAATCATGGGGTAACAGATGTGGTGCCTCATTCTATCAATGGCGGCACGGGTGAAGCTTCACGGCCATTAATGACGGCTGACGAGATTATGGCCATGGAGCAAAATAAATGTATCGTACTCCAAAAGGGCATGCGTCCGATTTTGGCGGATAAAATGCATTACACCCATAGCTATTTTGCTGGCCTTTATGATGTTTGGGATAATAGTGCGCCCTATTCAAATGTTGAGCGGCTTGTGGTTGATAAAGTCGAGCATGAGCGCGACGTATTAGCATTGCCTGACCCTAGAGATGTGCGGGCTTATCCTGATAAGGTCATTTATTGCGAGCCTGAAAAGGAAACAGCTTAAACGGGTGATTTCCGTTTTAGTCTACGGCGTTCTTTTGCCCGCTCCATTTTAGGGTCTTTGATCTTTATGTTTCTGGGATGTTGTTTGGACGGGTTTTTGTTAGGCTCCTTCTCTTGCCGCTGTTGGTCTTTCTCGCGCTGCTCCATGGTTTCAAAAAACCGTTCTATCTTATCGCCGAGATGGTCAATGTAGTTTAGGCTTTTCTCCAGCTTATTTAACACACGCTTCCTTTCGGCCAGTGCTGTTTTAAAACCATGCAGATAAATCATAAATTGAAAATGGTCATCTGCCATTCTGGCAATACGGCGCATTCTTTGGCGATGGCGGGAGGCACCTTTTATCAGTTGGATAGTCTGGCCAAGCTGTTTAACTTCTGGGTTAAAGCGACGTACGGTTCTGTTCCTTTTGCGCTCTTTGGCTTCTTGGCTTTTAATCCGCCCCTTTATGTGGTCAATTTTAGCTAGGCGGTTTTCCGCTCTGTTATGGAGGTCTGATACCGTCCCTAAATTCTCATCAATGATGCTTTGGTTTTGACGCAAGTTTTTTTTGTAATTGGGGCCATTGTACTTACCTAATGGAATTTCAGACTTAAGCTTAAATTGGTATTGGTTAGGGAAGTTTTTCTCCCCATATACCATTTCATGCTTAGGCTTGAGCGTGCGCTCATCGACCTGCAGCACCAGCCCCTTGCGTTCAAAGGCTTGATTTTGATGATCCGCCCATGACTTGCGCCATAGGACGGTATTTTGCCGTGCGTTCCATTCGCGGGTTTTTGTGCGGTATAAACCGTTTTCATCGGCTTTGCGTAAGGTAAGTAAGATATGGGCATGATGGTGGCGCTCATCTACGGATTTTTCAGGGTCTGGTTTGTGCAAAGCAATATCTGCAATCATGCCTTGAGAGACAAAATTTTCTTGCACAAAGCCACGCAACAGATCCACACGTTCTTGGTGGTTGAGTTCATGGGGCATACCAATCACTAGCGAGCGTGCAAGCTGGCTGTCTTTGCGGGTTTCGCTTTCTTCAACCTTGTTCCACAAGGTTTGCCGATTAAGTAAAAAGTCTGGTGTGCCTTCTGGCGCCATGATTTCAGAATGTGCCACATCCTTGCGCCATCCGTAGTTGGCATATTCTTTAGCGTGAGCATCATAAAGCCGCTCACCAGAAATATAAGACGCAGCCTTCACCGCTGAAAACCATGTCCCATTTGAGCGGGAGATTGTTTTTAAGTCGAAGTGTGGATTGGCCACTTGTTAGAACAAATCATCATCATTTCTCTTTTGCTAGAGCTGGTTTGATTGTTGTTCTTGTTGCAGCAAAGCACCTATGTCGCGCAGCGATGTATAGTTGCACTTTAAATGTACGCTCGTTGCTCTCCTTACCTGTTGTGTTCCTGTTTCAACACACTGTCATGTACCGCTAAAAAATTTCGAGTGCTAGTCGTATGCAACTTTTGTAAGCACTAAAATTTGCGCGGGCATAGCAAACAGCTTGCCCTTTTTAACCGTATACGATGCCCCTACCAAAATTTTCGCGAGTGCTCCGCACGGGAAGTTAAGGGATGCCTAAAGGCATAAATTTAGATGGGGGGCTGTCTGCCCCCTCACCCCCGAAAGGATTTTTACAGGGTAACCGTAACGCGCTGTATGAACGTTTCAGGCCGTTTTATTTAAGAATATATACGGGGTTGGTGAAAGCCTTTTTAACCGCCTCAAAAAGCCATATAAAGTGTGAGAGGTAAGGTTTGAATTTGATGAGAAGTTTAACAACGGACTTGCCAGATACTTTATGGTTAGATAGGCTTGGTTCTGACAGCTTGAGGTTTTAAGGATTCCAAGAGAGCTGTGGTTATACGTAACAGCTAACACTGTTCGATAAGCAAACAGGGCGCTCTTTAAGGGCGCCTTACTTATTTGGTGTGTTCCCTTTCTCACTTGTGTTGTTAAATTGGTTCTGTCAGTCTCTGGTATAATCTGATGAGGCAATTATAACAACTATAGGGCTTTGATAAAAACATGAACCCCAACCTAGTTACGGTTACCCTGTAAAAATCCTTTGGGGATGCCATAGCGGCGGGGCAAAGCCCCAAGAGCTATAAAAATAAAAAATATCCACATTCTAGGCGTAGCAACTACGAGGTATTTTTTATAGGTGGTTCTATAGGATGGGGGTAAAGATAATGCGGTATAGGGGGTAAAGGTAATGCGTCTTTAAACCATTGAAATATTGGTTATGTCATTGTTTTTTAATGATGTGATTTAGGGGGTAAAGATAATTTGTGCATAAGTAATACTATACACAACCCACTTAAAAAGGGGGGTAAAGATAATTCTATATTAAGTCTTTGATTTATTGGAAAGTCTCTTCAACTGCATCACAGTAAGCGGTAATTCTGATGGACAAATTTCCACACCGCCATCATAGTATCTAGTATCCAAATACGTGCATAATTGCGTAACACAGTCGATTGCCCATTTTGAACGTCTTTTAAAGTTTTTTACATGGTCTTTGGTGTAGATTTCACCTTCACCAAACTTGGAGCCAAATTGTAAAATCAATCCCCGCCATGGAACTTTAATTGGCATGCCTTTTTTGTTTGCAATGTATGTTTTGTAGTGGAGCCAATCGTTATAGTCCAAGCATAAAGAGGAGCCTTTAAATGCTCTTAGAAGGCGCAAGTCACAGGGCATTGGCGTTGTTCTAAACATTTCGGCTGCTGATTGAGATAATTCAATATGGCCATCAAAAACATTCTCATAATCCCCTTGAAATTCCCACCAAAGCCGGCCTTTAGGAGCAATTTGCATGTCGTGGTAATCAATGCCTTTTTTGCCTTGCCCTTCGTAACTGAACTCATTTGTGTAGACGGAGCGGAAAAATCTTTGAATCTGTTTTTGACAACGAACGCGATACCCATATTTGCCACCTGAAACTGGGTCTAGTCCAAGTTCTCGCATAAAAGCTGACAGACTGTTACCCAGATAGATGGTATTGCTGTCAGTACGTAATAGTTCAGTCGTTAGCCAATGCATGAGTAATCTTGGTATTGGCCCATAGGGAAATCCAATGATTTTACCACGCGATATAGCGGGTCTAATTGAAAAGGTTTGGTTACCATTATGTCTAGTCCATATTGGTACATTGCCTGGATCTGAATGAGGAAATGTGATTTGAGCTAAATCACTTGGCATGAAGGCCATTTGGTCTGGTTTTGGATAGGGGTTATCAAGCAACTGTGTTGCTGTATTGATAAGTTTTAATTGTTGGTGCGATGGTTTATTCAAGCACTTCCCTTTCCCTCAATCCGAGCTACTGTCCTACAGGAGACAGGAGAAAAAAGCAATCCATAGATAAGAAAGACATTTCTTATTTAGAGCCCGGCACAGGAAGTCTAAGCAAGTCAATAGTTGTTTGCTCGACACCATGCCCCTTTAAAAACTCTGTATAATATTGGCAATGGAACTCTTGCTGTGACATGCCTTGAAGCCCAAGGATTGACTTTAAGTGGCGATGTACATCTGGGTGAATACGCGCCCCAAACAATTTAAATTTCAAGTCTGCGTTAGCTGGATCAATTTCTTTAATTAGTTCTGTGATAGGTTTAGAGCTTGACGTTTTTTTTATTGTTGCATCGCCTTCCGCTTCCATTAAATCCAAAGCAGTTTCGAGAGATTTTTTATTAGGTCGTGGCATCATTTCTCCTTTATTTGGTTGATTGTAAAGCGATAGATTTTTTTAATATCTTGTGCCGCCCCCCTCTTAGGCGTGTATTCCATTGCCCCTAGGCCCAACTCTAAAGCGGAGGTGTAAGTGTCACGGGTTTCTAAAATGGTGGGCGCAATTTTTATATCCGGGTATTTCTTTTTTAGAAGATCTTTAATGCGGCTGGCATCATCGCGGATGTTCTTCTTTGAAAAACGCGACAAAACGAAGATGGCTGGTTTTCTTGTTTTACGGACAATTTCAACGGTGGGCGCAATTCCCCTAATATCAACCACAGACGCGCCAACCGGTATTAAAAACAGGTCTGTAATTTTAGCTGCTGTCTGGGCTGAGGCATGGTCATCCTTTGGTGCCGTATCAATAAAGCAAAAATCTACATTATGTTTCTGCAGCAAGCCGTGCATCTTATTTAAATTGGTCAAAGAGCTATCCCGCATTAAAGGCCAATCTTTTTTTCTGATGTGGGCCCAATCGGCTATGCTCCCCTGCGGGTCTATATCAATGATGGCAGAGAACTTACGTTCTAAATGCGCCTGGATGGCAAGGTTGATACAAAGGGTTGTCTTTGCGACCCCTCCTTTTTGGGCAATAACTGCAATCGTTTTCATAAACACTATTGTGAGTTGTTGTAATTGCAGCGTCTAGCAATAGAAGAATATCAACATTGAGGCATGTTGCATTTATAGCATTGTAAAGAGTTACATAGTTGCAAAAGGGAAATTGCTACAAATTACAACCTCTAAAAATTGTTTTTGTTCAGAATTGCAAAGGTGAAATGTGGAACATGAAATTCATTAATAAATTTCAATAGTGCATTTCTAGCATTGCAACTTTTATCATAAGTAAAATTGCTGAATTGCAATTCAGCAATTTTGTAATACTATGCCTAATTCTTCGCCTAGCTGGTCATTCGCAGCGGTGACAACATCGTCAACCAAATGTGCATAGCGAGCTGTGGTTTGGGGGTTAGAATGTCCGAGCAACTTGCCAATGAGCAGTAGTGATACACCTTGGGAAGCAAGTACGCTGGCATAAGAGTGGCGCAGGTCATGCAGGCGACAATCTTCTACGCCAGCCGTTTTGCAGACAAGTTTCCAAGGCTTTGAAATGTTGACCATATGCTTACCTGTTCGCTGGCCGATAATAACATAATCGCTATTAATCTGTCGGGGCAGGGCGCGCAGTATCTCAATCGCTGGTTCATTGAGTTTGATGGTCTTCTCACCAGTCTTTGAATCGCTTAAAAATAGCATTTTTTTATCGTAAGATATATTGGCGTGGTTCAATTTTAAAATTTCAGCTGAGCGAGCCCCGGTGAAAATCAAGAGTCTGATGGCGGCGGCGGCATAAATAGATATTTTGCCTTTCTGTTCTAAGTGGGATAAAGCCGCACCAATGAGAGTAAATTCATCAGAGCTTAAATATCTTTGCCGTTTGTTTTCTTTAAAGCGTTTGATGTTTTTACACGGATTGCTGTTTTCTGGGCGGTATCCAAAATCCTCACACCAACTCATAAAAGACGATAGAACTGTAAGTGCGTAATTCGCCCATCGAGGTGTATTGCTTAAAGACTTGTGCAGTTTAATTGCTTCCTGTCTGTTAAATTCCATAACCAATTTTTCTGGCGAGAAGGGGACAATGTGCTTGTCTAACAAAGTGGTGTAATCTCGCCTTGGTCCAGGCTTTAAATTCTTTAAGTGATCCTCTTTATATTCAGCTGCCGCTTGGAAAATAGTTGGGATTTTTTCTGTTTCCTTTAATGCGGCGATTGGATCAGACTTTATTTTCATGGCTTCTTTGCGCGCGGTGTCTGGCGTCCAGGGCAGGCCATGGTTGCCAATGGTAAATCTTTTGGCGCGTCCGTTGATGCTGATCTTTACACTATATGACGTGCTTTTTTTACGGCAGCGCACGGTAAAACCTGGCAATGAAATGTCTGTGACTTCATCGCCTGGCTTTAATCTATCGACCAGTGTTTTACTAATTTGAGCTTTGATATTTGGCATGTTTTTCCCCTGGGGTACGATAGCAGTTTAGCACATGGGGTACGAATGGGGTACGAATATTATGCGTTGTTCTCGGTATGGTCACGTATCGAAGCGTTATAAGCACTTAAATTAATTGAGAAAAAACAGGGGGGTTAGTAGGGAGAGGTGGCTGGAGCAACTGCCTTCTAAGCAGTAGGTCCCAGGTTCGAATCCTGGTGGGATCGCCATTATTTACAATTTCATAAATCCAAGAATGCATATGCGAGCTGATAAGGCTTTCGCAATTCTTAGTAGGATGGTTTTCATCTTACCTTTTTGAGGTCATTTTGTTTTAAGTGGATGCTGCTTTTAGCATTTTTCTTGGGGCTTTAAACATGTAGTGTTAGTCTCATGCTCCAAAGCAAAAAATTTCATTTGGGGAGGATTGGATGGTTGATAAAATTCAGGCTAATGGTGCGTCGCTTGTCTATACGCTTGAAGGCCCTGCAGATAAAGATATTGTTATTCTCTCTAATAGTCTTATGTCCACAATGGATATGTGGACACCGCAAATCCCGGTTCTGGATAACGAATTTCAAATATTGCGATACGATTCGAGAGGACATGGGCAAAGCGAAATTACACCAGGCCCTTATTCAATCTCCCTATTAGCGAATGATGTTTTGCACCTGATGGATGGGCTAAATATAGAAAAAGCTCATTTTGTGGGATTATCTGTGGGCGGTATGGTAGGCCAATATCTGGGCGCCCACCATGGGGACCGATTTTTTTCTCTGACATTATGTAATACAGCAAGCGAAATGCCCATTGTGGATGTGTGGAATGAGCGCATATCCACGGCGCGCAGCGAAGGCATAGAAGCACTTTTTGATGCTACCTTACAACGCTGGTTTACACCCTCATTTCTTGAAACCAAAAGGGAAGACGTTGATTTTGTGGACAAAATGATCCGGACAACCCAGGTTGACGGATACATCGCAAGTGCTACCGCTATTCGGGATATGAGCCTGACTGCCTTTTTGAAGTACATATCAATTCCGACTTTGGTGATCGCAGGCCGGGAAGATCCAGCCTGTCCGCTTGAGGCTTCAGAAATCATTCATGAGCACGTTGCAGGCTCCAAGCTTGTGGTTATTGATGAGGCGGCACATTTGTCGAACGTTGAAAAGGTAGATGTTTTTAACGAAGCCTTGTTCGGTTTTTTAAAGTCAAATAATTCAAGCTCGCTTTCACAATAATCATAGCTATAAAAATTTAGACCCCCAATCAAAGGGGGGCGCCTAATAGTCTTAAGTTATTTGCTCTACGAGATGCGATGCGTTTAACGCGTGAGTGTTTTCGTGCGGGTTCTCAAGGTTTAATTAAAAATATCGAAGCGGTTTTTAAACGTGTCTCAGAACGTCAAAAAAAAGAACTAATAGAACAGGAATAGTTTCTCCAAGGAAGGTATGTTGAAATTGCCTTAGACTTGCTTGAAGATATAAAAAAAGAAGAAACAATAAAAATCGAAAAAGAGCGGGGTCGTTATCTCGTTGTTGATAGTAACCTATTTTTAAAGTAAACGTTTGTTTCCCTTTTCATAGTTCATTAACTCACTTTTGCTTCAGGCAAAGAAACATTAAAAAGACTTGAGTTCTCAGGAGTGATGGTGGTAACGAGTTGCTCTAAAGTTTGAAAATGATGGGCCAATTTTTGACGTGCTTTATCATCAAGTGTTTTTATATTTTCAGGAAATGATCGAAAATAATGCTCCAAAATTTCTGACGCTGCACTAATATCTGCAAATCCGATTGAACCGCTGCTGCCCTTGATTTTATGTGTTACCTCAATGCCTTCTTTAATCGTGTCGATGGCCGGAATGGCATGATCGTCCAAACGCTTTACGCATTGTCGGATAGCTTCCAACTCGACCTCAAGCGTTTTGCAATGTTTTATTATGAGTTCTCTTAGCTGTTCTTCCATGTCTTATCCTGCTTTATTTAAAATGTGTTTGTGCCAAATTTTTTTGATTTCATCTGATAAAGTCATTGGATTGAAAGGCTTCGGGATAACATCGAGCGCTCCCAAGTTTTTATAATTTTGAACCTCATGCGGTTGGACTTTAGCCGTCATGAAGATAACCGGCTTATATGTTAGTTTGGGCTTTTTGCGTAGTTGGCGAAATGTTTCCATACCATCCATGACTGGCATCATGACGTCGAGCAAAATCAGATCCGGGTCGAAGTCCGGAGCCTTTGCAATCGCGTCTTTACCGCACGAGCATACGTCTACCTCAAATCCCCCAATTGTTGTCAGTGCTAATTCTGCTATGGTTTGGATGTCGGGTTCATCTTCTACATAAGTGATCCGTGAAAGCTCTATTACCACTGCTTTGCTCCTTTGTGTTGCATTTCCTAATTAAGTGGTTCATTGCATAAATGTTTGGTTTGTTTTCATCTTTTCATTTTTGGGATTGAGGAGGTGCTCAATTTGTCTTCGAAGGACTTCGTTCGTGGTAAAAGACTTAACCAGGGCACCATCAATTTGAGCCGCAAGTTCTTCTGGAACTTCGTTTGTTGAAAACACAAGAATCTGTGGTGGGGTGTCACCATTGCTATTTATTGTTGGAAGGAGCTCTTCCCCAGATCCATCTGGTAAGTTCAGGTCTAGAATAACAAGCTGATAATCATTTTCTTCCAATAAGATGCGTGCTTCTAGACAACTACCCGCGATGTCAATCACATCACTTTTGTGGACTAATGAGGTTATCTTGTTACGGTGCTCTTCGTCGTCTTCAATGCATAATATCCTGAGCTTTTTCTTATTATTTGTTGTGGCAGCAAATTGTAAGCTTTTGCGCAAGCGCTTTATATCAACTGGTTTTTTCAAGCAGTCTACTACATTAAACACATTGCCATTTAGCAGGTCTTCATTTTCCTCAGCTTTGGCTGAAACGACCAAAATAGGTAATGCTGCAGTATCTGGCATTTCACGAAGTTCGCGAATAAGACTAACACCATCTTGCCCTGGCAAAGACAGATCGAGGGTCATCGCAGCAAATTGACCATCAGAAAGGAGTTTTTTTGCTTCTTTCGCATTCCGGCAAATTTCAGCTTCATACCCCAAACTTTCTGTGGTGAGACGTAGGAGCGAAGCCATATCCTCATCATCTTCACAAATGAGAATATCCTTTGCTGGTGACTCGCTTGTTAATGGAAGCTCAATAGGTGCTGCTTCCGAAATTGGCAAATCAAAGAAAAAGGTCGTTCCTTCGCCTTCTTTTGTTTCAAAAGAAATTTTTCCGCCATGGGTTTCGATGATTTTTTTGGAAATTGCCAGGCCTAGGCCGGTGCCCCCTTGCGATTTTGTATCGGAGGAGTCAGCCTGAGCGAATTTTCCAAATATTTTTTTCTGAAATTCAAGTGGAATACCTGGGCCTTTGTCCGTAATAGAAATACGCACCATGTTTTCGTATATGTTTGTACTTATCGTGATGCTTTCTCCCTTAGGTGAGAATTTAGCAGCATTGGAGATTAAATTAGTGGTGACTTGTGCGATCCTGTCAGAATCTGCCTCTATGAAAATTTCATCTGAAATGGGTGCCATCTTGATATTAACGTCATACTGGTTTGCATAAGACTTATTCGCTTCAATCACGCGTTCTAAAAACGGGGTAACTTCAAAGCGCTGGAAGTCGTATGCTATTTTCCCAGCTTCAATTTTCTCAATATCCAGGATATCGTTGATAAGCCTGATAAGCCGGTCGCTATTGTTATAAGCGATGTTGATCATAGCTGCTGCTTTTTCGGATAGATCCTCCACAAAGGTTGATTTTAATAAACCCAGTGATCCTTTTATTGAGGTTAAGGGCGTGCGCAGCTCATGGCTAACTGTAGACACAAACTCATTTTTTAATTTGTCAATTTTCTTTTGTTGGGTAAGGTCTGTGAGGATCCCGATATATAAGTTTTTGTCTTGTAAATGTACTTCACTGACACTAAGGGAAACGGGCACCATCGACCCATCTTTTCTCTTGGCCTGCACCTCTCGGGGTTTACCAATTATTTTGGCTTTTTTGGTGTAGTGATATGCTTTTAGATAGTTATCGTGTTCTTCCCTGTGAGGTGAGTCCATTATCATTTTAACATTAAAGCCAATTAATTCATTCTTGGAAAACCCGAGTAATTCGCTAGCGGCGGTATTGCTTTCGTGAATAATGCCTTGTTCGTCGATCGTAATAATGGTGCTAGGGGCAGCATCCATTATGGCTGCAATTCTTCTTTCTTTCTCTTCCAGGTGGGTTTGGCGTGCATCTAATGTGTTGGCCATCGCTATGAAGGATCGTGTAAGTTCCCCCACTTCGCCAGATTGCTCCTTCGGCCAGTTGAGAACGTTTACATGGGCACCGCGTTCCAGTTTGCTTGCTGCGCGTGTCAAATGTCTCAAAGGGCGAATAATAAGCTGGGCAGAAAGAAATGCGAATATTGCTCCAATAATTGCAATAATGAGAGCCACGAGAAAAGTTTCATTCCTTATTTTCTCATTATCTATCCCTAAGGTGCTTAAAGGAGATATCGCTGCGGTTATAAAAAAATGGTCGGGCGTTGTTGAATCTAAGTTGTATTTTGACAGATAGACGAGTTGTTCAGTATTCGTGCTTGTTCGAAACGATGTATTTGGCTTATGAACATTCTTAAGGAAGGGTTTCATGTTCTCAAATTCATCTTGAATTCGGGACCCTTTTTTAAGATTACTGCTATAGACCTTGCTAACATCAGGGTGAAACAAATAGTTGCCATTATGATTTGCGACAAAGAATTGTCGATCCTTTGGAAATCTTTTGCTAATTGCCTCAAACACTTCTGTCATCAAGATGTTGATCACAATTATCCCAGATAAATTTGACTTGGGTCCATATACTGGTGTTGCAATACGCAAAACTGTTTGAGGTGGAACTTGGATCTCGCCATTTTCGCGGTTTAGGGATAGGTCTGACATGACCACGCTGTATTGGGGTGCTAAGAAAGTTTTGCGTGCAAAGGTGCTGTTGCCTTCTGTGTGAAGATTTTCTTTTTGAATGGGTCTGAATTTATCATCGTAAATATAGCCCCCAATAATTTTGCGACCTTCATAGGCCACACGGATAAAGCGAATGTTCTGAATTTTACTATTCGTTTTGACTAACGACATAAAAATCTGTTCCAGTCGATTCTCTAATATCTGTGTTGTCGAATTATCCTTGGGATCCACGCCTCCATTTTCTGATGCTCTGATCAGACCTTTTATAGCGGGCATATCTACAAGTTGAAGCAGTTCACGACGCGCATAATTGATCTTATTTGAAATATGAAGGAAAGCTGCCTGTGTTTCAAAGGCCTGGACTTCAAGTTCTCGTTCGAGCTGAACTGCTTTGTAATTTTGATATTGGATTACACTGACTGATATCGCAGTGCTGGAGACAAGTAGAATGGCAAACGCTAGGAAGCGATTTGTCATATTATTAAAATTTTTAATAAATTCCATGACCAAATAAACACTTAATATAAATAAAAATATACACGGTACTATAAATTAAATCATTCAATATAGTAGTAAATTACAGGTTATTTGTTATCAAAGCATGAACAGAGTAAGTACACTGACTATTTAATCGTAAATTTAATAAGTATACTGACGTAAATATACGATATATTCACCATATAGAACCACATTAATTAGTACCTAAAAGTACTTACATGGCTTTTATTTTTCTTTTGCCGTTCAACTTTTTCAAAGGCAGGCGTTAAGTAAAGTTTTCAAAAGGAATTAAGCCATATGGCAATGAGTGAACAAAGTAACCCCTCCGATCATAACCAGGGACATAAACTTATACTTGTCGCTGAAGATAGCTCCATTACTCAAGATTTATTGAAACTGGTGCTCAATCAACGTGGCCATGAAGTACATCTTGTTGATGATGGGGCTGAGGCGTTAGACGCGCTTCAGAAAAACAATTATGACATCGCACTTGTAGACTTCCACCTACCGGAGATGGATGGGCTGGAAGTTGTCTCATCCTATTATGAGCTTAATAGAGGCGAGCATCGTCCGTACTTTGTGGCGATTACGGCAGATATTGAGGGGTTGCTCCAGCACGAAAAGAATTGTGAAAAATTTGACAAGATTCTTCCAAAACCGGTTGATATTCAGGAAGTTTGTTCTGTCATAGACACCGCTCAGGTAGAGGATGCACATCAATATTCTGATTATTCGTTGGCAACAAATACAAATTCAGATGCGTCACTTCATCCAAATGAAGTGCAATCAGGAGAACGGGAAATCGCATCATCACCAGTATTATCAATGGACTTTGATTTCTTGTGTTGGCCGGAGGACTTAAGTTCCAAACATATATCCACCCATGCTTTACATGCTTTACTTTCGCAAAAAACAATAGATGGAATCGTCATCAAAGAGCCGGCCAGTTACAGTGATCTCACCGTTCTGTGGCAGACTAAGGGGCTCCATTTGTTGCCAATTATCGATCTAACTGGAACGCTGGGGAAAATGGCTGACTTGGATTGTTCAGCTCTTGGCTTTAGCGAATTAGACCAGGTTACTGCGTTGGTGGAGTCTTTTCATGACCGTCGCGCTTACATCCATCGGGATGTGCTTTATAGTGATGATATGAGAGACAAGATTCTTGCTCGTATCTTTATCTCTAACGAGGGGCTTGAGCCAACTTATGATGTATGCTCTAAGCTTCTCATAAGTTACAATATTTCTTTAGATCCTCAATTTGTTGCCAACGAGGCCCAAAAAATCTTAGAAAGCGGGTTTTTGTCACCGTCTTTTTTTGATCGGGTGTATGAGTGCACAAATTGCGGTTCGGCTCATTTTAACGTGCGCGAAGAATGCCCTCAATGTCGCTCATCTCACCTTAGAGATGAATCCTATCTCCATCACTTTAGATGTGCATACCAGGGCCCTGAAATCGACTTTCGCCAAGGAGATGATCTCGTTTGCCCGAAATGTCGGCGCGAAGTTGGCCATTTTGGACGTGACTATGACAGACCAGGAACGATGGTGGTTTGTGAAACCTGTGGTCATACAACCTCAGAACCATCAGTTGGTTTTAAGTGTCTATCGTGTTCAAGCCATATAGATGGAGATGCAATAGATACTCGGGATATTCATTCTTATACCCTTACCGAGCAGGCCAGCGGCTTTATCGAAGCAGGTAAAGCTTTCTTGGGCTTTGCTCAACAATCACTGAGGTTTTCTGAGTTGCCGCTAGAGTTGGTGGTATCGCTCAATGAAGAGGCCAAACGCTATAATGAAGGGGGGATAGGCTTTGCGCTCCTTGATATCTCTTATCAAAATGAACGCGAGATTGTACGAGAGCATGGCCCACGCCAATTTAACGATGCTCGGAAAATTGCTCTAGAGAACTTGCACAGTTATCTGTCTGATGACGCAAAAATCGTAAAAGGGCACGCCTATGATTTTGCCTTGTTAAAAAACACTGATCCTGACGAAGTGCGCAACGATTTGGAAAAACTAACCGAAAGCACAGTCAATGAAATCCGGTTAGACCTGGGGCTCTCGATTGCAGTGTTTGGTCCGGAGGATTTATCAGGATGATGGAGGTCATAGGTAATAGTCTTGCATACTTAGAGGCTCAATCATTTGCAGGGATTCTGGTGATATTCTGGTTTACGGCAATTTTTGAATTGCCTCGCTATTGTTGTTCATTATTGGCAACGCTGTTCATGAACAGCAAACAAGATATTCGGGCTGATCAATTGCGATCTCTGGGTCGTATCAGTGTGCTCATTGTTGGGCACAACGAAGAAAAGGTCATAGAAAGTTGTGTGCGTAATCTTTGGGAACAAAGCTTGCAACCTGATGAAATCATTGTTGTGAGCGATGGCTCAACCGATAAAATGGATGAGAAACTGAGAGAACTTTTGCGGTTGGGCCTTATTCAAAAAGCCCACTGTACTCATCTGAGAGCTGGCAAGTCAGCCGGTGTTAATCTTGCTACCCGGCTAGCTAATGGTGACATACTCATAAATGTTGATTGTGATTGTTCTTTTGATCGACATGCTTTAAAGCACCTTGTCCAGCCATTTTTGAACCCACAAGTTGGTGCGACAACAGGAAATATTTTTGTTCGAAATCAATTGCATACACTTATATCCGCATTTCAGGGCATTGAATATCTAATCAGTATTTCACTCGGCAGAAAAGGCTTGGCGTTAATTGATCAAGTTACCTGCGCTTCGGGTGCCTTTAGTGCATTTCGTGCAAAAGCTCTCAGTCAGGTTGGTGGATTGGATTCTGGTGGGGGTGAGGATTTGGATGTCACCTTGAGTTTGCGACGCGCTGGATGGCGCATCATGTTTGCATCTGAGGCCATTTGTTATACTGATGTACCCTCCACACTGACGGCTTTTATCAAACAGCGTTTTCGTTGGGAGCGTGATGCGGTGAGGCTGCGCTATCGCAAGCATAACGGCTTTTTAAATCCTTTCTCTAAGCAATTTAGCACAAAGGAATTGTTTCATGAGCTGGATTTTTTAATTTTCAATGTGTTGGGGGCAGCAATCTTACCGGTTTATTGTCTCTGGCTTTTTTCTCAATATGGCGAATTGGCAATCATTCTTTTGATTGGTGTACAAATGGTATTGGCTGTGCTTGATATCTTGTTCTTGCTTACTGCTTTTTATTCCACGCCCAAAGCCAATAGTCTTTGTCTTCTTCCGTACGTTTTTGGGTACGGCTTCTTCAATGGAATTTTCATGCGCTTTGTACGGCTTTCTGCATACGTGCAAGAGTGGATATTTTATGCGTCTTATAAAGATCAATATGTGCCTGACAAAGTGCATTTAGTGAGGGGGTAAATATGCGGAAAATTAGAAAACGGCCAAGAGCCGACAAATTGGAAAATCAAAAACGGAAACAGTCAAGCAATATAGGACGGCGGGTCTATCTTGCTGTTCTGGCTTTGTTTGCGCTAAGCTTGAGTAACTATATGTGGGGTGATTTTTTCATTCTGCGAGGGAATGGCTTGGTGCTCCGTGATCAGGCCGTTGTCGCGGCAACTTTTGTGGCACGTGTTTCCGATGTGTTTGTTGAAGAGGGGCAAAGCGTTCGCAAGGGCGATGTTTTGATGAAACTGGAATCAACAGAAGTTTTGGAACGTCTTGCTAATCTTTCTATCAAAGGCGCTGAGCTTAGTCAGCGGGCAGCGGAACTTCAGTTGCGGTCTCAAGTGGTGTTGCAGCTTCTGCCTCTTGCCTCCAAAAGGGAAATGGAAACTGATAAGATGCTTATCGATATAAAAAACATGTCTGAACAAGGCCTGTTGACTTCTACGCGTTATGAACAAGCCTTAACAGCTAACTTCATAGCCCGTGAGGAATTGGTGAGGCTTTCAACAGAAAATAAGACATTAAGCACGCAAATATCTGCTCTGGGAATTGCACGACGAGATGCACAAAAAGCAGTCAAGAATTTAGAAGACCATTATTCTTCCGGTATTATACGTGCGTCCAAAGCCGGTGTTGTTGGCATGGAAATTCCATGGGTTGGTAAAGTCTATCGGGCGGGTGTTCCTATGCTCTCAATCCTCGTGGGTGAGAATTATGTCCTTGCCTATCTTCCGAGCCGCTACTTGTTTTCGATACGTCCTGGTATGAAAGTTGTTGTCTCGAGTGGCAGACACCGCGATGAAGGGGTCATTGAAGATATTCTTCCTGTTTCCGAAGCACTGCCTCGTGAGTTTCAAAATAACTTTAAGCCGACAGATCGAAGTCAGCTTGCTCGCATAAAGCTTTCTAATAAAGTGAAATTTCCAACCTTTGAAAAAGTTGAGATATCGTTGAGTTATTTTTGACTTAAATTTAGCTCTTATTTGCATATATACAGAGCCCTTAATCTATTGTGAATACTCATAAATGGATTTGTCGGATCGTGTCGCGGCGGGTTTGTTTTGTGTGGCACAAGGGCAAAGTTTTTTCATGCTGGCTCTTTGTTTGCCAAGTCATTCAAATAGACCCAATAAATCTATTTCATTCAATCTCCCACCTGAACATATTGCAGTAGGTCAATCAGCTGGTTAGGCGTAGTTTTTTAACGTTTGAACCAATATGTTTTACTGGAGGTTTTGTCAGATGAGCACAAACAAAGATGCCACTAGAATAGACCTAAGAGTTGTTCACTTATTGGCAAATTATGGAACAGATGCCCCGGCCATTGCGCGCGAGCATATTAAGCGCTATCACGACGCCAAAGACTGGCGTAAAGAACAAGAATGGCTTTCCATTTATAGTGAAATTGTAAGCCTTGCCGATACGCATCAATTCCAATATTAGCTTTTCTTACGTATAGCAATTCATTTTCACTCAACAATAATTTTTAACACAATGCATTTTTATCGCGCGGTTGTGTCGCGTATGTATAAAGCATGTTTTTTTTAAATTGATGGGTGATTATGAAATTCTTTTATCTGCGGCTGGCCGTAATGGTGCTGGTTTTGTTTTCAGCTTTTGGCCTTCGGGCTGAAGAGGTGAAAAATACATTATCACAAACACTGTTTATTGAGCTCAATGCGCTAAACCAACAACAGCAATCTTGTCGTTTAAGTTTTGTCATGAAAAACAACCTTAATTCTGCAATTGAAGAGCTCGCGATGGAGGTTGTGCTGTTTAATCAATCACAGCAGGTGACCTCTATGCTCTTGATAAAAAGCCAAAAAATGCCTGTTCGCAAAACACTTGTGCGCCAGTATAGCCTTAAAAACACCCAATGTTCTTCTATTAGTCAAGTGCTCGTAAATGATGTCAAAGTGTGCCGCGGGCAAAACTTGACCGGTGAGACATGCTTGCAAAGCCTTGATCTTTCTAGTCGAACCAGTGCTAAGTTAGGATCTTAAACTGATATGGAATTTATCAAATCTTTATTACAAAGTTTAAATTTAATGCAAGCCTATCAATTCATCGAGCAGGGCGGCGCCGTTGTTGTTATTTTGCTTCTTTTGTCAATGTTTGCGACAACGCTGATTATCTTAAAAACCATCCAAATTTTTTGGTACGGGATCGGCCATAAATCAGGGGCAGAAAGTGCTGTTCAGCTTTGGTTGCAGGGGCGCTCTAAGGACGCTTACTCTCTGGTTGAAAAGTCCAGCAACCCAACCAGAATGGCTTTGGCGCATCTTATGCGCGGCTTAACTTTGGAGGGGTTGTCAAAAGAAGAGCTGCGTGAAGACGTTGAACGTGTGGCTCTGAAAGGGTTGGGGCAAGCGCGTGCTTTTCTGCGTCCTCTTGAAGCGGTTGTTCAAATTGCGCCACTGCTGGGGCTTTTTGGCACTGTGCTTGGTATGATTGAAGCTTTTCAAACTTTGCAAAATGCTGGCAGTGAAGCTGACCCGGCTGTGCTTGCTGGTGGTATTTGGGTGGCTTTGCTGACAACAGCGGTGGGACTTGCTGTTGCCATTCCGGTTGCTTTCATTTTGTCTTGGTTTGAAGGACGTATCGAGGCGGAACGCTTAATGATGCAAGATGCGATCACCAGCCTGATGACTGGGCGTAAAACGCAAGCAAAAGAAAAGCAAACTTTAGCACCGGTACCAAACAAAGCGGTGAGCCATGCAACTTGATTTGCCACAAAAGAAGGAGATGAAATTGTCTCTGACACCATTGATTGATGTGGTGTTTTTGTTGCTGATCTTTTTTATGCTGGCGTCTACCTTTTCACGCTTTTCTCAACTGCTTTTGTCGGCTCAAAAAAGTGAGGGGCAGGCGGAAAAGGATATCAAGTTTATTCTTGTGCGCGTTGATGGTGAAGGCCAGATTAACGTCAATGGTCAAGAGATTGAAAAAACAGATTTGGTGGGCAAGATTGATGAGCTTGCTTTGACCCCTTCAATGAAGCTGGTCATTAAACCCATGAAGGGTGCAAGTGTTCAGCATTTGGTGAGCATTTTAGAGCAGGCAAGAAAATCAAAAATAAAAAATCCGGTTGTTGTACGTTAAGGGAGGTGTTTGTGAAATTTGATCTTGAAACAAAAGAAAGCGATGATGCGAACCTTATCCCCTTGATTAATATTGTTTTTCTTATTTTAATCTTTTTCCTGATTGCCACTGTTATTCGTCCCTTTACTACCAAAAATATTAAGTTGGCCACGACGAATAGTGAAGAAGGTTTGCACCGGCTAACGCATCATCTGGTGATTGACAAAGAGGGGAAGTTGACTGGCAAAGGTAAGGTGATTTCTGTTTCAGATTTGCCAGCAACCTTTCAGATTGATGAGAGCGATGATCACACTCTTAATATCATTGCTGATAAAGAGTTGGCGGCAGAAAAGCTTTTGCAAATTGTAGAAGAAATCCAGAAATTAAAATTTAAAAACATTAAACTTGTGACTGAAAAGACGAATGGATGAATAATTTATCTTTCTCACAGTGGAGCCTTGCTATTAGCGGTGCTGTTTTGTGCCATGTGGCCTTAGCCATCAATTGGTTTGGTTTAGAACCTCCTAAAATGGAGCGCTCTGCTGGTGACCCGATTCAAATTGTAGGCTCTTTGGCCGCTTTTGCGGAACACAAGGCTGTTGAAGAAACCGTGACAGGACTGGTTGAGCCGGTTGAAGACCCTGCAGAAGTTCCCGTTGAGGAAATCAGCGAAACCAAACCAGATACGCAAACTTTTGAACCAAAACCTGTTGCTGAGTTGAAGCCTGTTGAGGATGTGGAAGCTGAAGTTGCCATCCCTTTAACCAGTAAACCTGTGACACAGGAAAAAAAGAAGGTTCAGAAGAAAAAGGAATTTAAAAAACCTAAAAAAGTTGCCAAGACAGCAAAAAAGAAAAATATAAAACGCCATGCTGGGAAACGTGTTGCCGCTTTGCAAAAGGGGGGCGGGGCCAAGGGAAGGCAGCGAAAGGTCGCTGGCCGGGCGGCCATTGCAAATTATCGTGGGCGCGTGCAGTCTCACCTGGCACGCTATAAGCGCAGTCCTGGGGCCGGGTACCGCGGGCGTGCCGTCGTGAGTTTTTCTCTTTCACGCTCTGGTGGTGTTTCAGGGGTAAGGTTGGTGCGCTCATCAGGCAATTCTGCCATTGATAGGGCTACCCTGGCCATGGTTCGACGGGCCTCTCCATTTCCACCAATGCCGGCAGGTGGGCCTGGACGAATGCGTTTTTCTGTGCCTGTTAGCTATCGATGAGTTCATAAATTTTGTTATTGTTCAATTGGTTCGATTGCATTCAACAAGTATGATTAGAACAATGCATTAGGCCTCATGGGTTGATCCCCTTATCATTCGCACAAAGAGTGTTGTGTTATTGGGAAACAACTTCATGCATTTATGGTCCAAAGCGTTTTTTCTTAACGTTTTTCTATTGTTATCTTTATTCGTTTCGTTTCAGTTTTTATCGGTTAAGGCTGAGGCTAAGAATGAAGAAATTTGCGGCTATTCTGGGCTTTACAATTTAAAATATAAAGCCAACGCTAGTCACTTTGACTATGTCAATAAAGACGCCCCAAAGGGTGGCACGTTACGTATTGCCAGAGTGGGCACTTTTGATTCTTTAAATTTCCTGCGCTATCCAGGTACGACTTTAGCTTCACGCAGGGAAGCCCCCTTTCTCATAACACATTATTTATTCGACAGCCTTTTGGTTAAAAGTGCTGATGAAGCAGCCAGCTATTATTGTCTGGCTGCTACCAAAATAAACATTGGCCCTCATTTATCTTCTGTGCGCTTTACACTCAATCCAAAGGCGGTCTGGCATGATGGCCGGCCCATTACAGTTGAGGATTTGCTCTTTACCTTTAACACCTTAAAACAACAAGGGGCGCCTTTTTACCGTCAGGTACTGCGTACCATCACAGCAGCTAAAGGCAAACAGGGCGAGATTGTATATCATAATGCGCGCCCGCATGACCGTAACTTTGTCCAAATCGTTGGCACATTGCCCATCCACCCTAAACACTTTTGGGTAAATGGAAAATTGACGCAAAAGTCTATGACCATACCGCTTGGAAGTGGGCCTTACCGCATTTTAACTGCTAAGGCTGGAAAGTTTGCTCATTTACAACGTGTCAAAAATTACTGGGCCAAGGATCACTTTGCCAATAAGGGGCGGTTTAATTTTGACCTTATTGAAATGGACTATTTTCGTGACAATACAAGCGCGTTGGAGGGCTTTAAAGTTGGCAATTATGATGTGCGCTTGGAGAAAAAGGCTGTTACCTGGGCAAATGAATATAAGGGGGATCAACTGGTCAATGGGGGTGTCCAAAAAGTGAGTTTGCCAGCTGATCATGCTGGTGTTTTATACATGCTGGCCTTTAACCAGCGCCGCGGTATTTTTAAAAATCCCAACGTGCGCAAAGCTTTGGCTCTTTTGTATGACTTTGAAAGCGCCAATAAAATTTTGTTTCACAATCTATACAATCGCGTAAACAGTCTATATGGAGACACCGCATTGGCAGCGAAAGGCCCTCTTTCTAATGCTGAAAAAGAATTCATTCGGCCTTTTTTAGCAAAGCTACCATCTGGTATTTCAGACAAAGGTCAGCCCGATTGGCAGACCTCCAAATTAACTTGGCGACAAAAAGTGCGTCAGGCCTCGCAACTGCTTGATGACGCAGGTTATGTTGTTAAAGATGGCAAGCGTGTTGATCCAAAAACCGGTCAACCTCTTAGTTTTACGGTTTCATATCTTGAACCATCTCATCAACGTATTCTGTTGCATTATAAAAGAGCGCTTAGAACTGTTGGTATTGACCTTTCCTTGCCATTGTTGGAGGGGATGGCGGCACGGCGCAAAGCCCTTGATCATGACTTTGATATGATCGTTCTTAAATGGGCACCGCAACTTTATGCCGGTAAAACTGAGTATTTATTATGGGGTAGCCGTTTGGCCGATGCTAAAGGATCATATGCCTTTGCTGGTGTTAAAGACCCGGCTTTGGATAAAGCGATTGATATTATGGTTAAGGCCAAAAACCAGACGACCTTAACCACAGGTGCCCAGTTATTTGATCGCATTTTCCGTTGGCAAATTCATGCCATTCCTCTTTGGAGACGCCAGTATAACTGGGTGGCGTTGCGTCAAAATTTCAAATTTCCTAAAACTTATACCAGTGCTGAATTTACGCTTGTTGACCGCCTTTGGTTTGCCCCGCAAAAACAATCTTATTTTGATGAGCGCTCATACAAAGAATAGCAGGTGAGTGTTGGTCCCCCACTAATTGTTCATCTGTTGAGATGGTCAGAGCCTTTTTGCGTCTCTGACCATCTTGTTTGTAACTTTCAATAAACAACAACTATCTCATTGAATACTTTGAGATTTTTATTTGTCTGATAACGCACTAGCTTGAAACCTTAATAAAAAGTTAATTTTTTTACGGGGCATATTTCCATGGTTTTGCGTTTCAATAAGTTTGCTTTATTGGCCAGTACGGCCGCCTTTGGGTCCTTTTTTTTATTACCTTCCACACTGACAGCTCAAGATGGCACAGTCGCACTAGATCCGATTACGGTCACCACTGATCTGGATGTTATCACTGATGCGACCACCAAAACGGATGATAAGATTATTGATACCCTTGCTGGTACTTCTGTCGTGAGCAGGGAAGAATTTAAACGGTTTCAACCTTCAAGCCCGGCTGAGATGTTGCTATCTGTTCCTGGCATAAATGTTCAAGAAGATAGTGATGATCCTGGTTCGTCTATTAACATCCGTGGCTTGCAGGACTTTGGTCGGGTCAATGTGATGATTGATGGAGCCCGGCAAAACTTTCAACGCTCTGGGCACAATGCGGATGGTCAATTTTATCTTGAACCTGAACTGATAAAACAAGTTGATGTGGTACGCGGCCCTGTTTCAACCATTTACGGCTCTGGGGCCATTGGCGGTGTGGTTAATTTTGAAACCATTGATCCCAGTGACATGTTACGCCATGGAGAGACTTGGGCGGCAAGTGTAAAGGGGCAATATAGTACCAATGAGGAGGGGTATTTGGTCAGCACAATTGGGGCTTTTAAAGTTTCAAATAATGTGAGTGTTTTGGGCAATTTTGTCTGGCGGGACTTGGGTGAATATGAAGATGGTGATGGCAATCTGGTTGAAAACTCTGACAAAGAGCTCGTCTCAGGATTGGTGAAAGGGGTCTTCGATTTTGCCCCCGGCAATCAACTAAAGCTAAGTTATATTGAGAAGAATGATAATTATACCACGGGGCTTTTATCTGATGAGGATCAGCAAACCACTGAAACTCATGATCGTAATGTGACAGGCAAATGGACTTATAATCCGCAAGACAATGATCTGATAGATTTAAATGTTTCTGGTTATTATACATCAACAGAGCTTGATCAAACCCGGATTGAGACGTTAACGCGAACTGATTTTATCGGCTTTCATCCAATTTTTGGGTTTCCTCAGTTTCAAGAAACCGTCGTCACTCCAGAGGGCAGCACGAGAACCTTTGAGGTTGAAACTGTTGGTTTAGACATTTTCAATACATCTCGTTTTTCTTCTGGGCTTGTACAACATAGCCTTACTTATGGTGGGGATTATTTTCTGGATGATGTGGCAACACGTGATGAAAATGGAAGCGGGGCTCTGTTTACACCTACAGGAGAGCGAGAAACTTATGGGTTTTTCTTGCAGGATAAACTTGAATATGATGATTGGTTAGAAATCATTGCAGCCTTGCGCTACGATAATTATGAGCTTGAAGGTAATGGTTTTCAAACTGATGATGATCAGCTATCACCAAAAATTACCATTGGTATTACTCCCTTTACAGGTATTCAATTTTATGGAACTTATGCTGAAGGGTTTCGCGCCCCAGCTGTAACAGAAACTTTGCAAAGCGGCGTCCACCCTGTTCCTCCTACATTTGAAATTTTACCCAATCCGGCTTTAAAGCCCGAGACGGCTGAAAATTGGGAAGCTGGTGTGAATTTAGCTTTTGACAAAATCTTTGATGAAAGAGATGTTTTCCGGGCTAAAGCTGCATTGTTTAGGAACGATGTAGATAACTTTATTGAAAGCCGTGTTGTTGGGTTGGCACCTGCGACCTGTTTTAATCCGATTGTTAGAACGGGATGCGGAGAAAGCCAGTATGTAAATATTGCTGAGGCCCGTTTGGAAGGCTTTGAATTAGAAGCAACTTATGACAATGGGCAGATGTTTATAAACATGGCCTATACACAAGTTCGTGGTGATGATTTAACCAATGGCCAACCGTTAAAATCTATTTATCCTGATAAAATTGTCACCACTTTAGGGTTTCGCTTCTTGGATGAAAAACTTGTTGTTGGGGGGCGCTGGACATATGCTGATGAACAAGATCGTGTCCCTGATCCGATTGACCCATCCGATCCTAATATTGATGAAACCCCAACCCCGTCTTATAATTTGGTTGATTTATTTGCCACTTATGATGTGAACGAGAATTTTTCAGCATCTCTAACGTTGAATAATATTTTTGATGAACAATACCGTATACATCGGCATGAAGAACCAGAGCCTGGATTTAATGCTAAACTCTCTGCAACCATTCGTTTTGGCGGGTAGAGGTTTAAAGGGCTTTGCTAAAGCGAACCCAACCCTTTTCTTTATTAAACCTGGCTGATGCTTTTAATGGTTTTAAGTGGTGAATTTATTTCACACTTGTTTGCCACTTCTTACAATGATGAGTGATCAAAAATATAAGCGAGCAGTTGCAAATTTTTGATCACTCATACTTTTCCATTTCAGATTGTTCAGGAATGTTGTTGAACAATTTTCAGTACAAAGGCCTGAGCCAAGTGGGATATAGTTTTTGTTGTCAATCAATATAAACAAAAAGGAAAAATGACGTGTTTATTGCAATGAACCGCTTTCAAGTTACCAAGGGCCGTGAACAAGATTTTGAACAAGTTTGGCAATCGCGTGATAGCCGTTTGAATGAAATGGATGGTTTCCAAGAATTTAAACTGTTGCGCGGGCCTGAGCATGATGATCACACGCTTTATTCTTCTTTTACTGTTTGGTCTTCAAAAGGTAATTTTGAAGCTTGGACAAAGTCTGAACAGTTTCGTGAAGCTCATAAAAACGCGGGTCAAAATGATAATCTTTATCTTGGCCATCCAAACTTTGAAGGCTTTGAACCTGTTGATGGCATAGCCTAAAGCCTTTGTCTCATGAATGATTTTTCTTTCAAAATGGATGCCTCCTTTGAGGCAAATATTAAGACAGCTTTGTCCAAAAGGCCTGATGCTGTGCTTGATTTTATTGCCTCAGATTTGGAGGTAAGCTTAGCTGAGATTATTTATTGTCTTCCCAAGCCCCAAGTTCTGACCCTTTCAGGAGACCAGTTTGAGGCTGTCATGCATGGGGTGAGTGAGTTGGGGCCAATCACCATGATTGTTCACACCAAAGACATTGTGCTTGAGTGCAAAGGCCAGGTTCCAAGGGGAAGTTATGGTCGGGGCTATTTTAACATTCACGGGCAAAGCCCGATTGGTGGTCATATCAAAGCGGATCATTGTGCCTCCATTCATTTTATCTCACGAGAGATGATGGGGCGACTTTCTCATGCGCTTATCTTTTGTAATGGGCAAGGTGATGCCATGTTCAAAATCTATTTGGGGCGGGATGAGAACAGAGAGCTTATTTGCGAACAGGTTGAACAGTTTGAAGCGTTAAAGCTGCGCTTTTCCTAACAAGTTATTTTTACCGTAAGGGGTAAAAAAAACGGCGCTCTTTAGAAGAGCGCCGTTAGGAAGTTCTTTCCTGAATAATGGTCTTTAAGCGATCGCGCTTTCTTCGTTATAGCTGATGCCTTTGTCTTTGAATAGTTGTTGTAGTTCGCCAGCCTGGGTCATTTCGCGGATGATGTCACAACCGCCAACGAATTCGCCTTTCACATAAAGCTGGGGAATGGTTGGCCAGTCTGAAAATGTTTTGATGCCTTCGCGCACGCCCATATCATCAAGCACATTGACGTCATGATATTGCACGCCAAGATATTCCATTATTTGGGCCACTTGGCCAGAAAACCCGCATTGGGGAAATTTTGGACTGCCTTTCATAAACAGCACCACATCATTTTGGGCCACAGTTTTGCGTAGCCAATCATGAATTTCCTGTTCGCTCATCGTTTTGAACCTTTCCCTTATGTCCGTCTTGTCAGCCTTTCAGGCATCATCTGGCACTTGGGTTTCCAGTGCCAATGCATGTAAGACACCGCCCATATTTCCCTTTAAAGCGGCATAGACGATTTGATGTTGCTGCACCCGGGATTTCCCCTGAAAGGCGCTTGATATTATTTTTGCTGAATAATGGTCTCCATCACCGGCAAGATCGGTAATTTGAACGTCGGCATCAGGCAATGCTTCCTTGATCATACGTTCAATTTCACTTGCTTCCATCGGCATGAGGTCATATTCCTTGTTTTTTAAAAGTTATCGACTGCCCCCATTATATAGGGCTGATCTGTCATTATGCCAGTAAATTTGGCAAAAAAGATTCATATTCTTTTCTTAATTCGTCAAGTGGTAAATCTTTCTCACCTGTAATGGAAAGAGACTGGCCGCCCACCGTGCCAATTTGGAAAGCGGGTATCCCCTCTTGAGATAAGAGATATACAAGAGAATTTACTTGCGCGTTAGGTGTGGTGACAATATAGCGGGCTTGGTCTTCTCCAAACCAGAAAGCTGCTTTGGAAATATTGTCTGGGCTAGAGTCTAAGCTTGCCCCCAGATTGCCTGCCAAGGCCATTTCAGCCAGGGCAACCAAAAGCCCGCCGTCTGCCACATCATGAACGCTGGAAACTTGGCCAGATAAAATCAAAGAGCGCACGGTATCACCGTGTTTGCGCTCTAGGCTCAAATCAACAGGGGGTGGTGGGCCGTCAAAAGAACCAGTGACCAACTCTTGATAAAGGCTTTGTCCTAAATGTCCCTTGGTCTCCCCAATCACCAGAATGGCATCGCCTTCAGACTGAAAACCCATTCCAATATGTTTGGAGGCATCTTTAAGCAAACCAATGCCGCCTATGGCCGGGGTGGGCGGAATGCCAACACCGTTGGTTTCATTGTAAAGCGAGACATTACCGGAAACGATGGGGTAGTCCAGCGCGCGGCAGGCTTCTCCCATGCCTTCCAGGCAGCCAACAAATTGGCCCATAATTTCTTTGCGTTCTGGGTTGCCGAAATTCAAGCAATTGGTGATGGCTAACGGTGTGGCGCCAACAGCTGTGATGTTGCGCCACGTTTCAACAACGGCTTGCTTGCCCCCTTCATAAGGGTCAGCATAACAATAGCGCGGGGTGACATCTGTGGAACTGGCCAGGCCTTTACGTGTGCCGTGAATGCGCACCACAGCGGCGTCACCGCCAGGGCGGCCAACGGTGTCGCCCATGACCATGTGGTCATATTGTTCCCAGATCCACCGGCGCGAGCATAGGTGCGGGCCGCCTAGAAGGGTTTTCAGTGTATCGAGTGGGGTGTTGGTTTCTGGCACTGCATCTGACGACAGAGCAGGGGGCGGGGTTGTTTTTGTGAAGGGGCGCTCATATTCAGGCGCGCTATCAGCCAGGGTGGCAACGGGCAGGTTCGCTTCCACTTGGTCATTATGGTGCACTACCAAACGGCCGGTGTCTGTGGTTTGGCCGATGACGGCGAAATCTAAATCCCATTTGTCGAATATGGCCTTTGCGGATTGTTCGGAGCCTGGCTTTAACACCATTAACATCCGCTCTTGGCTTTCAGACAGCATCATTTCATAGGCTGTCATGCCGGTCTCGCGTTGGGGCACAAGGTCCAGGTTCATATCGAAGCCAACGCCGCCTTTGTCGGCCATTTCAACCGAAGAGGAAGTTAAGCCCGCCGCGCCCATATCCTGAATGGCGATAATGGCGTCTGAGCTCATCAATTCAAGGCAAGCTTCTAGAAGAAGCTTTTCTGTGAACGGGTCGCCCACTTGTACGGTGGGACGTTTTTCATCTGACTGGTCATCAAATTCAGCTGAGGCCATGGTTGCCCCGTGGATGCCATCGCGCCCGGTTTTGGAACCAACATAAACCACTGGCAGGCCAACGCCTTTGGCAGCAGAATAAAAGATCTTGTCCGTATCTGCCAGGCCAATGCACATGGCGTTGACCAAAATGTTTTGGTTGTAGCGGGCATCAAAATTGGTTTCCCCGCCTACGGTGGGCACGCCCATGCAATTGCCATAACCGGCAATGCCAGCGACCACGCCGTTAACGAGGTGATTGGTTTTCTTGTGGTCTGGTGCGCCAAAGCGCAGGGCGTTTAAGTTCGCAATGGGCCGTGCGCCCATGGTGAACACATCACGCATAATGCCCCCAACGCCGGTGGCAGCGCCTTGATAAGGCTCAATGTATGAGGGGTGATTGTGGCTTTCCATTTTAAACACAGCCGCCTGGCCATCCCCCAGATCAACCACGCCGGCATTTTCGCCCGGGCCCTGGATGACTTGAGGGCCATCGGTTGGCAGTTTTTTCAAATGAAAGCGGGATGATTTGTAAGAGCAATGCTCTGACCACATCACAGAAAAGATGCCCAGTTCTGTGGCCGATGGTGTGCGCCCGATAATTTCCAGAACGCGGGCATATTCATCTTGCGACAGGCCGTGTTCTGCGATCAGTTCATCCGTTATTTCAACAGGTTGAGGTGTCTGGGTCATGACAAGGCCTCCACAAGGCTTTCAAACATCAAGCGGCCATCTTGGCCACCAAGTTCATCTGAGATGAGCCGTTCAGGGTGGGGCATTAGGCCAAGAACTTTTAAGTCTGGGCTGTAAATGCCGGCAATGTTGTTTTGAGAGCCATTGGGGTTCGCGCACTCTTCTGTTTGGCCTTGGTCATCTGCATAGCGAAAGGCGACGAGCCCGTCATTTTCCAGTTGGGAAAGGGTGTCTTGATCAGCAAAGTAATTGCCATCGTGATGAGCGATTGGAATGCGAATAACATCCCCCGTTTGATATTTGGCGGTAAAAATTGTATCTGCGCGTTCCACTTTTAACAGCACATCCTTGCAAAGAAATTTAATATCCCGATTGCGCATTAAAGCGCCGGGCAATAGCCCGGATTCGGTTAGCACCTGGAAGCCATTGCAGATGCCGAGCACCGGCACGCCTGCTTTGGCTTTGGCAACCACATCTTTCATAATTGGGGATTGGGCGGCCATGGCGCCAGAGCGCAAATAGTCGCCAAATGAAAACCCGCCTGGCAAAACGATTAGGTCGGTTTGAGGAACTGCGCTGTCGCCATGCCAGATCATATCGCAAGGGTGTCCCATCACTTCTTGGAGGGCCACGGCAACATCACGATCACAGTTGGAGCCGGGGAAAACAATAACAGATGCTTGCATCGGCTTATTCCAATTCGATGGCGTAATTTTCAATCACCGTGTTGGCGATGAGCTTTTCACACATTTGCGTCACTTGTGCCAGGGCAGCGTCTTTATCTGTCTCATCCAGGTCAAGTTCGATTAACTTGCCTTGACGCGCACTGTTGACCCCTTCAAAGCCAAGCCCATCAAGGGCATGCTCAATGGCTTTGCCCTGCGGGTCCAAAACACCTGTTTTCAAGGTGACTGTGATCCGTGCTTTCATAGTCTGGTATCTTTCTTAATTTTAGAGCGACTGGTCCGTGCCTTAAATCTCATGGTGAGAAGTTTGCATTTTAAAATCGCTTGTCAAGGATTTCACTTGCGCTCCGCGTCCTTGACAAGCGATTTTAAAATGCAAACTTCTCACCATGAGATTTAAGGCACTCTCTCGTCATGTTATTTATTCATTAGATGTTACAAGGCGTGGGCCTGAAGGTTCATTGCTTGGGTTTTCCATCAAGATGCCGAGGCGTTTGGCGACTTCTTGGTAAGCATCGATAAGGCCGCCAAGGTCCTGGCGGAAGCGGTCTTTGTCCAGCTTGTTGTCGGTTTCAATATCCCATAGGCGGCAGCAATCGGGGCTGATTTCATCGGCCAGGATGATGCGCATGACATCATTGTCGAAATGGCGGCCAAATTCGATTTTAAAATCAATGAGGCGAATGCCAATGCCAAAGAACAGGCCGGATAGGAAATCATTGATGCGCAAGGATAGAGCCATCATCTCATCAATTTCTTGTGGGCTGGCCCAACCAAAAGCGGTGATGTGTTCTTCAGAGACCATTGGGTCATCAAGGTCATCTGACTTGTAATAAAACTCGATGATGGAGCGTGGCAATTGGGTGCCTTCATCAAGGCCAAGCTTTTTGGCAATGGAGCCGGCTGCCACATTGCGGACAACGACTTCAATTGGGATGATCTCAACTTCTTTGATCAATTGTTCGCGCATGTTGAGGCGTTTGATAAAGTGAGTGGGAACGCCAATGTTGGAAAGCTTCTCAAATATATATTCTGAGATGCGGTTGTTCAGTACACCTTTGCCTTCAATGCACTCATGCTTGCGCGCATTAAATGCGGTGGCATCATCTTTAAAGTGCTGGATGAGTGTTCCAGGTTCTGGGCCTTCATAAAGGATTTTGGCTTTGCCTTCATAAATCCGTCTGCGGCGATTCATTTTTGTTGATCCTTTGCAAGTATTGGCACAGCTTGTGGCCAGCCAGGGCATTTATGGGCGCAAACTAGCTGAAACCTACCTATAAAACAATATTTAAGGTGTCTTTTCCCAAAACGAATAAAAAGTTGAGATGAAACGTCACAATGGCTTTAATAATCATTGAATTTATCAACGCAGCGCATTATGTCTTTGGGAAAGAGAATTATTTCTAAAAGATCCATATGACGAGGAGTGCCCAATGAACACCTTCAATGACCGGGAAAAAGCATTTGAAGCCAAATTTGCTCATGATGAAGAATTGCGCTTTAAGGTGGAAGCGCGCCGGGATAAGTTATTAGGACTTTGGCTGGCAGAAAAAATGGGCAAAACCGGTGGAGATGCTGAAGATTATGCCAAGGAAGTTGTGATCTCAGACTTGCAAGAAGCTGGTGATGAAGATGTGATCGCCAAGGTTATGGCTGACATTGCAGAGGCAAAACTGGATATTGATCGCCCGCAAATTGAAGCAAAACTTGCTGAATATATGGTCGAAGCAGGCACTCAACTAGGTTTATTGGACGACGAATAGTTGTTTTTATACATACTTATCAAAGACATTTGCTTATAGGGTCAAGAGATTATTCTCTTGACCCTTTTTTGTTTAATAGACTGATTTTAAAAGAATAATTGAGGCTGAAACAGCATTGATGAGCTTTGAAATTGGAAAATTGCCCCTGGTATGAATTCTGGAAAACGTCAAAAAATGTGAGATTTCAACCTTTAACAGGCTAACATCAACCCTATATCTTCACTTAACCGCCTCTTCTGGGCGGCAAAACTTGGGAAGAGGGGAGTTTTCCATGAAGAAATCAATAGCAGAATTTATTGGTACGTTTACGCTTGTGCTGTTTGGTTGCGGTGCTGCGGTCATTGCCGGTGATAACATTGGTTATACCGGCATTTCCTTTGCGTTTGGTCTGGCGCTTATAGCCATGGCCTATGGCATTGGGCCTATATCGGGCTGCCATATTAACCCCGCTGTGAGTTTGGGCGCGTTTATTGCTGGGCGTATCAGCATGTCAGACTTGATTAGCTATGTGATTGCCCAGGTTTTGGGGGGCATTGCTGGTGCTGGCATTCTTTACTGTATTGCCTCTGGAAAGGCTGGGTTTGATGTTGCTAACGGGCTTGGCCAAAACGGTTGGGGGCCAGGTTATTTGGGCGGCTATGAGTTGCATTCAGCATTCATTTTTGAAGTGGTGGCGACCTTTTTATTCCTTGTTACCATTTTGGGCGTGACCCAATCGAACGTAACGGCTTCAGTTGCTGGCCTTGCAATTGGTTTAACACTTGTTGTCATTCATTTGGTTGGTATTGATATCACGGGTGTGTCTGTTAACCCGGCACGAAGTATTGGGCCAGCTTTATTTGTTGGCGGCACTGCTATAAGCCAGCTTTGGTTGTTTATTGTTGCTCCTTGTTTAGGGGCCGTGCTTGCCGGGCTTTTGTTCAAAATGGGCATATTAGGCACAGATGAATAAAAGCTGGACTGACTATTGTTAAAGGTTTGTTTTTAAAAGGGAGAAGGGGAACCTTCTCCTTTCTTCTTTTGTGCTTAGCTCTAGGGCGTCGGGCTTTTGAGTGGAAAATAGGGAAAATTGTCAAAATTTTCTAAAAGTTATGAAGGATTGATCTTGCAAGTTGAGATTAGCCTATATATAAGGCTGTGTTTATTGCTTTGAATTAAGGCAATGCGAACATATAAAGCTTAGCAATGAGCATTGTTTAGGCTAGATGCGGGTGTGGTGAAATTGGTAGACACGCTAGATTTAGGTTCTAGTGCCGCAAGGCGTGGGGGTTCAAGTCCCTCCACCCGCACCATTGATCAAAGACCAGAGACAAATTATCACTGGCAGACTTTAATAAAAATGCGTACTATTTCGGCCGTTGCAAGTTGTGCAAGGCTTGCAAAAGAATAAAACGCATTAATAGCGAATTGAAAAGAAACACTTTGGCCTTTTCTGGGTGCTTTTTGCTCTGGTGAAGGGAAGCCATAATTTAAGACGGATCGTTAAACGGTATGCAAGTTACAGAAACAGCAAATAGCGGCTTAAAACGCGAACTTAAAGTTGTCATCAATGCTGATGAGTTGGATGGTAAACTTGAAGCCCGCCTTGTCGATTTGAAAGATAAAGTTCAAATCAAGGGCTTTCGCCCTGGCAAAGTGCCGGTCAATCACTTGCGTAAAATTTATGGCCGCTCTGTTATGGCTGAAGTGCTGCAAGAAGCGGTCAATGAATCCAGTCGCAACGCCTTGGATGAGCGCAATGAGCGCCCCGCTTTTGAGCCTGAAATTGCCCTGACAGAAGACAAAGAAGAAATTGATCAAATCATGGATGGTAAGGCGGACCTTGCTTACACCATGAGTTTTGAAATTTTGCCTGAGTTTGAATTGGAAGATTTCAGCAAGTTTAAATTTGAAAAAATGGTTGCAGATGTTTCTGAAGAAGAACATCAAAGAGGGATTGACCAGGTTCTTGCTAACCAAACAGATTATGAAGCGGTTGAGCGTGCCTCACAAGAAAAAGACCGTTTAACCATTGACTTTGTTGGTAAAATTGATGGCGAGGCGTTTGAAGGCGGGGCTGGCGATAATGTGCCGCTAGAGCTTGGCAGTGGCCAATTTATCCCTGGGTTTGAAGAGGGGCTTATTGGCTCAAAGACGGGTGATGAAAAAGATGTGACCTGTACGTTCCCAGATGATTATGGGCAGGAAAGCTTGGCCGGTAAAGAAGCTGTGTTTGAGGTAAAGGTCAAAGAAGTGGCTGAACCGAAGCAACCTGAGCTGGATGATGAGCTGGCTAAAAGACTTAATTTTGACTCGGTTGATAAATTTAAAGAAGCTGTCAAAGAAAAATTACAAGAAGAGTTGAACGGTGTGTCTCGTTCGCGCTTGAAAAAAGATTTGCTCGACAAGCTGGAAGAGACCCATACATTTGAATTGCCTGAAAAACTGGTGAGCCAAGAGTTTGATGCCATTTGGGGGCAGCTGACATCTGATATGGCTGCTAAGAACACCACCTTTGAAAAACAAGGTTCTAGTGAAGAAGAAGAGCGCAAAAAGTATCAAGAGATTGCAGAACGCCGGGTGCGTTTAGGCTTGGTTGTCTCTGAAATTGGCCGTACCAATGATCTGAACGTTACAGATGAAGAGGTGCAACAGGCGCTGCTTAATAAGGCCAGCCAGTTTCCGGGACAAGAACGCCAAGTGCTGACCTTCTATCAGCAAAACCCTCAGGCTTTGGCTGAATTGCGGGCGCCTTTGTTTGAAGAAAAGATTGTCGACTTTATTTTGGAAATGGCTGACATTTCTGAAAATAAGGTGTCTGTTGATGAATTGACCAAATTTGACGATGAAGACGAGGATGGCGCTGAACAAGCCGAATAAGGCTGTTTCCTTGGCTAAGCCTTAACCTTTGGCGAAATCTTTTACAAATTCTTATTGTTATCCAGTTATATGGGATTTAAGCTTCATTTTTGCCGGACTTAATAAGGGGTGAAATGGACGCAAAAACCTTAAAATGCACACTTTCTTCGGGTGTGAGTTAAGCGGAAATTATATCAAAGCCTTGCTAAAAGGTGTTAAACGTTAAGGGGATGCTCTTATGGCTGATCAAATGAATACCGTTATGAATACACTGGTGCCGATGGTTGTTGAACAAACCAATCGCGGTGAACGGTCTTATGATATTTATTCTCGGTTGTTAAAAGAGCGGATCATCTTTGTCACAGGTCAAGTTGAAGACCATATGGCATCGCTTATCACAGCCCAGCTGCTGTTTTTAGAAGCGGAAAACCCCAAAAAAGAAATTTCCATGTATATCAATTCGCCAGGTGGTGTTGTGACATCTGGCATGGCCATTTATGACACAATGCAATTTATTCGCCCGCCTGTTGCCACTTTATGCATCGGTCAGGCCGCGAGTATGGGCTCTTTATTATTAGCCGCTGGTGAACCAGGCATGCGTTATGCCTTGCCAAATGCACGGATTATGGTGCATCAGCCCTCTGGTGGCTTCCAAGGCCAGGCCAGTGATATTGAGCGTCATGCCAAAGAAATCTTAGATTTGCGCCATCGGTTAAACACCGTTTATGTGAAACACACTGGGCAAAAATTAGAAAAAATCGAAGACGCATTGGAGCGGGATACGTTTTTAACCGCTGATCAATCACAAGAGTTTGGATTGATCGATGAGGTCATTGAAAAGCGTGCTGTTGAAGACGGGGACGAGGGAACGTCCGAATAATCCTTAATAACAAGGTAAAACTTTACCGCTGGCTGGTCTTGTATTCGGCCATTTTAAGCTTAAATAAAATGCACTCCATGTCGGTTTCAGGGGTGCATTTTTTTATGGCCCTGCCCATTTCTTAACTGTTGGTAATCAACACATCAGAAAAACTACTCTATTCAGGCCGTGTCTTTATGACTACTGTGTTGTAAAAAGTCGTACTGACCTAAATGTTGTGCTGTGTCCTATGCTGAAAAGGACTAGACTGAAAGCTTTAATGGGCAGCGTCAGATTTGTTTTGGAATTTCACATTCGTGTGTCCTTGTTAATCAATTGTTGATTATAAAAGAGATACCATGTTGAACTACAAGCATAATTTGCACAAAAATTGCTAGGATGATCTTTAATAGCTGTGATTGTGCTAAATAAGGGCATTCAGGCTACTGTTGGTTAAGGAAATTGCCTGTATAGAGTTAATATTAGGCGATAAGCTAGGGTAACAGCTTATAAGGATCTCAAGGTTTTGAGTTTTTAATAAAAAATGGTTTGTTATCACGCGTGACTTTTTTTCTTAAATATTCGTTTAAAGCGATGATTTTTAACCAACAATGCCTTTAAACAGCCAGATTTTAAATATGATGATAAAAGTGATTAAGAAACGCAGTTACGAAAAAAACAAAGCATACTGTAAAGTTTAAAACTTTGGAGAGACTTTGCTTTTATAGTTTTAATAAGTTGAAAAAGAATACGGGTTAAAGCATGAGCGGAAGTGAATCAAAAAATACACTCTATTGTTCGTTTTGTGGCAAAAGCCAGCACGAGGTGCGCAAACTAATCGCTGGTCCCACAGTGTTTATTTGCGATGAGTGTGTTGAGCTTTGTATGGACATTATTCGTGAGGAAAATAAAACTTCACTGGTTAAATCTAATGATGGTGTTCCAACCCCGCAAGAAATTTGCAATGTGCTTGATGATTATGTGATCGGTCAAGGACATGCCAAACGTGTGCTCTCTGTTGCGGTTCACAACCATTATAAGCGCCTTAATCATGGCCAGAAAAATGGCGATGTTGAGTTGGCAAAATCAAACATTTTGCTTATTGGCCCTACCGGGTGTGGTAAAACGCTGCTGGCTCAAACGCTAGCGCGAATTTTGGATGTTCCTTTCACCATGGCGGATGCCACCACATTAACGGAGGCTGGTTATGTGGGTGAGGATGTTGAGAACATCATTCTTAAACTGCTTCAGTCAGCTGATTACAATGTTGAACGGGCGCAGCGCGGCATCGTTTATATTGACGAGGTTGATAAAATTAGTCGTAAGGCTGATAACCCATCGATCACTCGTGATGTTTCTGGTGAAGGTGTGCAGCAAGCCTTGTTGAAAATTATGGAAGGCACTGTTGCTAGCGTTCCCCCACAAGGTGGGCGCAAACACCCGCAACAAGAATTTTTGCAAGTTGATACCACCAACATCCTGTTTATTTGTGGCGGTGCATTTGCTGGTCTTGAAAAAATCATCTCTGATCGTGGTCGGACCACTTCAATTGGTTTTGGGGCTATGGTTGAATCTGAAGATGAGCGCCGGACAGGTGAATTGTTGAAAATTGTTGAGCCTGAGGATCTGCTGCGCTTTGGTTTGATCCCAGAATTTATTGGTCGTGTACCGGTTTTGGCGACACTGGAAGATCTGGATGAAGGGGCTTTGGTGCAAATTTTGACAGAACCTAAAAATGCGCTGGTCAAACAATATCAACGCTTGTTCGAAATGGAAGATCTGCAGTTGACCTTCTCGGATGAAGCTTTGCATGGCATTGCGCGCCGGGCCATTGAGCGCAAAACAGGGGCTCGTGGTTTGCGTTCCATTATGGAAGGGATCCTTTTGGATACCATGTTTGAGCTGCCTGAACTTGATGGCGTTGAAGAGATTGTGATTAGCCCTGAAGTTGTTGAAGGCCAAGCCAAACCTCTTAAAATTTATGCTGAGCGGACCGCTGATGAGGCACCAACCAGCGCATAAATTTATTTGAATTGATTAAAATTTAAGAGGGGTGAGGCAGACAAAATGCCTCACCCCTTTTTGTCTGTATACTTCGTATGATGCCTGGGATTTGTGTAAATTTTTTACAAAAACACAAGATTGAGCAAAATTATTTTTAAAAAGAGCTGAAATGGGCGCTGTTTCAAAATGAACCTTGAATAGTTTGATGAAATGCCCATTTAAGAACACAAGCTTGTGACTGAATCATTTAAAGTCATTCTTAATTAGAAACTAAATTGGTTTTCAGGTGTTAGGTGCGGCCAATTCCTTAGTTGCAAAGCCAACTTAAAAGGCGCTAAAGTGCCCGCTTGTTTTAAGGGCATGGAGAATAACGATAAAAATCGCATAAAACGACCCTTGGTTGTTTTGAAAGAACTGCGATTTAGACTTAAAAAGACACTGCCTTTTTAAGAGGCAGGTTGAAAGGCCAGGAACTATTATGAGCGATGAAATTGATAACAAACATGAAGACGCACAAGACGGTGTTTATCCCGTTCTTCCTTTGCGTGATATTGTTGTCTTTCCTTATATGATTGTGCCGCTCTTTGTCGGCCGGGAAAAGTCCATTAATGCTTTGGAAGAGGTGATGCGCTCTGACAAGCAGATTTTGCTTGTCGCCCAGAAAAACGCGGGCGATGATGATCCGGAACCAGAAGAAATTTATAAAACCGGAACGCTTGCCACCGTGTTGCAATTGCTAAAATTGCCTGATGGCACGGTGAAAGTTTTGGTTGAAGGGGCCAGCCGGGCCGTTGTTTCCAATTACGTTGAAAACGATGATTATTTTGAAGCTGAAGTGGAAGCTGTGCATGAAGATGTTGGCGCCTCTGATGAGATTGAAGCTTTGGCACGTTCTGCCATCACGCAGTTTGAAAGCTATGTGAAATTAAACAAAAAGATCTCACCTGAAGTCATCGGTTCCGTTAATCAGATTGATGATTATTCCAAATTGGCTGATACCATTGCCTCTCACTTGGCGGTCAAAATTTCTGAAAAGCAAGAGGTTTTGGAAATTACATCTGTGTCTGACCGGCTAGAGCGTGTCTTTGCTTTCATGGAAAGTGAAATCTCTGTTCTGCAAGTTGAGAAGAAGATCCGCTCTCGTGTGAAACGTCAGATGGAGAAAACCCAACGGGAATATTATTTGAATGAGCAAATGAAAGCCATTCAAAAAGAGTTGGGTGATAGCGATGAGCGCGATGATATTTCTGAATTTGAAGAAAAAATCGAAGAGACCAAGCTGACCAAAGAAGCGCGTGAAAAAGCTTTGGCAGAGCTTAAAAAGTTACGGCAAATGAGCCCAATGTCCGCGGAAGCCACTGTTGTGCGCAACTATCTGGACTGGCTATTGTCCATTCCATGGGGCACAAAAGGGCGCATTAAGCGTGACTTGGATGAAGCCCAAAATGTGCTTGATGATGAGCATTATGGTTTGGAAAAAGTCAAAGAACGGATTTTGGAATATTTAGCGGTGCAACAGCGCACCAACAAGCTAAAGGGGCCTATCCTTTGTTTGGTTGGCCCTCCTGGTGTTGGTAAAACATCGCTTGGTAAATCGATTGCCAAAGCCACGGGGCGCGAATTTGTGCGCATGTCCTTGGGCGGTGTGCGTGATGAAGCGGAGATCCGCGGCCATCGGCGTACCTATATTGGGTCCATGCCTGGTAAGGTCATTCAATCCATGAAAAAGGCCAAGAAAACCAACCCCTTATTCCTTCTTGATGAGATTGATAAGATGGGCCAGGATTTTCGCGGTGACCCAGCCTCTGCCCTTTTAGAGGTGCTTGACCCTGAACAGAATAACTCTTTTGGGGATCATTATTTGGAAGTGGATTATGATCTTTCAAACGTGATGTTTGTGACGACGGCAAACTCATTGAACATTCCGCCTGCTTTGATGGACCGGATGGAGATCATTCGTCTTGCCGGTTACACCGAAGATGAAAAAGTTGAAATTGCACGCCAACATCTTATTCCGTCTCAATTGCAGTCTCATGGGCTGGAAGAAGGGGAATGGAGCATTCAAGATGAAGCGCTCAGAGAAGTGATTAGAAGTTATACCAGGGAAGCTGGTGTGCGTAACTTAGAGCGTGAGATAGCAAACCTTGCTCGTAAAGCGGTGAAAGAGATCATGACGAAGGATGATGTCACATCGATTGAGGTGACCAAGGATAACGTTGGTGATTATCTTGGTGTGACCAAGTTCCGCTTTGGTGAGACGGAAGGTGAGGACATGGTTGGTGTTGTGACCGGCCTGGCCTGGACTGAAGTTGGTGGTGACTTGCTCACAGTTGAAGGCGTGATGATGCCGGGTAAGGGCAAGATGTCTGTTACCGGTAACTTGCGCGATGTGATGAAAGAATCCATTCAAGCCGCTTCTGCCTATGTGCGCTCGCGCGCGGTTGATTTTGGCATTGAGCCGCCAATGTTTGAATCGCGTGACATTCACGTGCACGTTCCAGAAGGGGCAACGCCTAAAGATGGTCCTTCTGCTGGTGTGGCGATGATCACGGCGATCATTTCCATCATGACGGGCATTCCTATTCGCAAAGATGTTGCCATGACCGGTGAGATTACATTGCGTGGACGGGTGTTACCAATCGGTGGTTTGAAGGAGAAATTGCTGGCGGCCCTTAGAGGCGGTATTAAGAAGGTGATTATTCCTGAAGAGAACGCCAAAGACTTAGCGGAAATTCCGGATAATGTGAAAAATGGTCTGGAGATTATTCCTGTGTCTCGTATGGAAGAGGTTGTGCGCATTGCGCTGACTGAAACCCCTACCGCAATTGAGTGGAATGATGATAAGTCAGATGCGGCTCCGGTAAGTGATGATGAAGCCACACCGAATGTGACGGCGCATTAATTTAGCGTATTAAACCTTAAAAAAAATCCCGCATTGAAAAATGCGGGATTTTTTTCTGCTTTTTGCAAAAGGAAGCTTGATTTTATGGTGCGGCTCTTATATGAAGAGCTTCTTGACTGTTCACTTGCAACTTTGCTCTGTTTGACAGCTCCTTTTTGAGCGTTAAAATGGACGGCGTTGATACTTAAAAGTGATACAGTTTTTGCGTTTTTTAAGCGCGGGCGATTAGCTCAGTTGGGAGAGCATCTCGTTTACACCGAGAGGGTCGGCAGTTCGAGCCTGTCATCGCCCACCATTCCTTTTATCAAATGTCTTTTCATTGCAGATTTGTTTGAATCAGAAGGCCTAATGGTGTTAGGAGTACCTTCATCAGATCTGAGAGAAGAGTCATTTTTTCTAAGTCAGAATTACTAGATTACAGTGTGGGTATATTAATTTCCTCATCATTATATTTTGGTCATTGTCATAATCATTCTTTCTAAAGCTAGACACTGCCAAAATGGTTGGTAGTATTCCTTCATGGGACATAGATTTGAATTTGAAACACCCGGCTTTTGGAAGCACATTTTAATTTTGATTATGGATGTGCTCGATAAGAAGACGACGCCGGTAGAGTATATTCACGATAAGCAGACTGGACAGCGCTTTATTCTATCCGAAGAGGAAAGCGCTTTGTTATTATTTTTTGGCAGTCGCCTTGATAAGTACGTAGCATTGAAAAAAGATGTGAGAACTGAACTTGTAAATAGGACGTTCGATGCTGTGTCTTTTGCCTTTCTCAGTTCACGAACTGGAGATGATGCCACATATCACGAAATGCTTGCTTGGCAGGAAAGTGACTGGGATAAGTGGATAGCATCAGTATTGGAAGGTATTAGGATTTAAAGTAATTGCAAAAACTTTTGCAAGTTTTGTGGTTTTTTTGCAGTGGAGTTAGTGGACTTTCATTCGAATTATGGTGACAGCAACGGAAATATAAGGTTGGTGATTGTTACAATAATTTATGTCAGAGCTTCCTGAGTATCTTTAGTCCAGCCAACATGCACCTCTTTACCATCTTCAATCACAGGGCGTTTGATCAGGGTTGGATTGGCAATCAGGGTTTCTTGTGTGCCATCGGCCAAAGCTTTGGCTTGTTCAGTATCACTCAAACCTCGCCATGTTGTGGAGCGTTTGTTGAGCAGTTTCTCCGTGCCAACAACTTCCAGCCAAGCAGGGACTTTGCTGGGCAGGTCTGCTTCTGCGCGGATGTCGACAAAGGTGACAGCCTTGCCAGCCCCTTCTAATGCCTTCAAGGCTTTTTTGCAGGTATCGCAATTTTTTAAACCATAGAGAGTGAGGGTGCTCATGAAGGCCTGCTTTCGTTTTGGTTGCTAAAAAAGTTATGGGCCTTCCCAATAAAGGAAAGGCCCACAACAAGTTTTATTTTGTCTCAGAGTTTTGCTTTACGCAAGGTCAAAGCGGTCAAGTTCCATAACTTTGGTCCAGGCAGCAACGAAGTCATTTACAAAGGCTTCTTTTTGATCGTCCGATGCATAAACTTCTGAAAGGGCGCGGAGTTGGGAGTTTGAGCCAAACACCAGGTCAACCCGTGAGCCGGTCCATTTGACTGTGCCTGTGCCAAGTTCCTTGCCTTCAAACAGATCGCTTCCTTGAGATGTGGCCTTCCATTCAATGTTGCGGTTAAGCAGATTGACAAAGAAATCATTGCTCAATGTGTCTGTCTTATCTGTAAACACACCGTGTTTAGAGCCATCAGAATTAATATCAAGCACCCGCAGACCACCGATCAACACAGTCATTTCTGGGGCTGTCAGGGTTAGCAATTGCGCGCGGTCAACCAGAATTTCTTCTGCTGGCCGGTTGTGCTTGCCTTTCATAAAGTTGCGGAAGCCATCAGCTGTTGGTTCAAGCACAGCGATGGAGTCTACATCTGTTTGCTCTTGGGTTGCGTCTGTTCGCCCCGGTGTAAACGGAACGGTGACGTCAAAGCCAGCGTTTTTAGCAGCTTGTTCAATAGCTGCACAGCCACCAAGAACGATAAGATCAGCCAAAGAGACTTTTTTACCACCGGCATTAAAGTCGTTTTGAACGCCCTCTAACGTTTTAAGCACAGAGGCCAGTTGAGAGGGGTTGTTGGCTTCCCAATCTTTTTGCGGTGCCAAGGCAATGCGGGCACCATTGGCCCCGCCGCGCATGTCACTGCCACGGAACGTTGAGGCTGATCCCCAAGCGGTTGCCACCAATTGAGAGATGGTCAAGCCAGAGCCTAACAGTTTGCCTTTGAGCGCAGAGATATCTGCCTCGCCGATGAGCTCATGGTCCACAGCCGGGACTGGGTCTTGCCAGATCAGTTCTTCACTTGGCACTTCCTCGCCCAAATAACGAGAGATGGGGCCCATATCACGGTGGGTTAGTTTAAACCAGGCTCTAGCAAACGCATCAGCAAATTCATCAGGGTTTTCGTGGTAACGTTTTGAGATCGGCCCGTAAATTGGGTCCATACGCAGAGCCATGTCAGCGGTTGTCATAATGGGGGTTGTGCGCTCAGAGGCGTCTTGAGCCCCTGGGGCAAAGTCTTTTTCTTCCAGGTTAGCAGGAACCCATTGCCAAGCCCCAGCTGGGCTTTTCACCAAATCCCAATCATAACCAAACAAAAGATCAAAATAGCCGTTATCCCATTTGGTTGGGTTTGATGTCCAAGGCCCTTCAATGCCTGAAGTGATGGCATCGCTGCCCTTGCCGCTGCCATGTGAGCTCAGCCAGCCAAAGCCCATGGCTTCAAGCGGGGCACCTTCTGGCTCTGGTCCCACAGCTGCGGTATCACCCGCACCGTGACATTTACCAAAGGTGTGGCCACCCGCCACAAGGGCAACGGTTTCTTCATCATTCATAGCCATGCGGGCAAATGTATCGCGAATGTCTTTGCCTGATTCTAATACTGTAGGTTCCCCATTGGGGCCTTCAGGGTTGACATAAATGAGGCCCATTTGCACAGCGCCAAGAGGTTTTTCAAGGTCTCTGTCGCCGCTATAGCGCTCATCACCAAGCCAGGTGGCCTCTGGCCCCCAGTAGATATCTTCTTCAGGTTCCCAAATATCTTGGCGGCCACCGGCAAAGCCAAAGGTTTTAAAGCCCATTGATTCTAGCGCGCAATTACCCGCCAAAATCATCAAGTCAGCCCAGGAAATTTGCTTGCCATATTTTTGCTTGATGGGCCAAAGGAGGGCGCGGGCTTTGTCAAGGTTGCCATTGTCAGGCCAGCTGTTGAGCGGGGCAAAGCGCTGCGAGCCGGTAGAGGCGCCGCCGCGGCCATCAAAAATCCGATAGGTGCCGGCACTGTGCCAGGCCATACGAATGAACAGCCCGCCATAATGACCATAGTCAGCTGGCCACCATTCTTGACTGTCTGTCATCAGATTATACAGATCTTGTTTGATGGCTTTTAAGTCTAGTTTTTTAAACTCTTCAGCATAGTTAAAGTCTTGCCCCATAGGGTCTGAAAGAGGAGAGTTTTGGCTCAGGATTTTTAAATTTAACTGATTTGGCCACCAATGCTGGTTGGCTGTGCTTCCTGTGGCTTTATAAGCATTGGCACCGTGCATAACGGGGCATTTGCCGTCATTGTCCGTCTTATCGTTCATTTATAACTCCGATTATGCTGAGACGCATAGTATGTTGTTTATAAAAGTTAATTTTGCTCCCTTGAGGGAGACTTGTCTTTCATCATGAAGTGTCGCAAGTGATCAAGATTCCAAACATAAGGGAATTGATGGTCAGGGAGCTAAATACCTTTGATAATTGCCACTTCTTGGAATGACTATAAACTTAATACATAATTTTTGTCATTAGATAAAGCTCTATTTATTGATAGGTGTGATAAAATATTCTTATGGTATTGGGAGGTGTTGAGCTTCATACAATGATCATTTTTTCTAGGCCGCTAAACTGCTAAAGAAAAATGCTATACTATGCTTTTATGAAGATGAAGCGAACAAAAGCATTGCTTATATTAAGTATTTTATTTTTTATGTTCATGGGGCAAGCAAGTGCTATGCAATGTTCAGGGCGGACGCCTTGTAAAGAGGTTAAGAATTGTAAACAGGCTTTATTTGAGCTTGTTGTGTGTGGTTATCAAAAATCTGATGCTGACCATGATGGTGTGCCTTGTGAATCTGTTTGTGGGCGAACTTTAACACCAGTGTTAAAAGCTATGAAAAAGAAACTCAGGAACCAAAAAGTGGGGGTGCAAGGCTTAATTGGAGTGTCAGACCAGGTTTTTAAATGCGGTATTAAAAAGTATTGCCGTGAAATGCTTTCGTGCAAAGAAGCTATATTTCATATGAAAAAATGTGGTCTTAAGCATCTTGATGGGAACAATGATGGTAAGCCTTGTAATCATTTGTGCAAATAAATGGATATTATTTTTAAATTGAAAGTTTGGGGATGTTGAAATTTACATTTCAGGTCAGACTTAATAGTCCATGGCTTGCTTGGTGAGTTCAACGATGTGTGCCATCAGGTTATCTGAGGCTGCCATAGCTTGATCGATTTTTTTAGAGGCAACCGCCTCGGCCACTTTGGCATGAAGATCAGCACTGGTTTTAAGGTTTGCTGTCTCTTTGTAAAAATTGTAAAAAAAGCGCCTTGAAAGGCCGCTCATAAGGCTAATTGCTTTTTCGGCAAATTCATTTCGGGCGGTTTTGGCTATGAGTTCGTTGAATTCTTTATCAACGCGCATAAAAAGAAGGTCATCTTCTTGTACGGCTGATTGACGAAATTGACTTGCCAGTTTCTTGAATTGTTCGCGCTCTTTTTCTGTTGCGCGTTGGGTGGCCGACCGGGCTAAAACGCGTTCAATTTCTTTTCGTACTTCCAGCATTCGCAGTTGAGCGCCGACATTGATTTCAGAAACCATAATGCCCCGGCGTGGTAAGATATTGACCAGCCCGCCTTGTGCAAGTCTTTGCAGGGCTTCGCGCACGGGAGTGCGTCCAATGTCTAATTCTTGTGATAATAGTTTTTCAGAAAGAAGCTCACCTGGGGCAAGCTCTTGGGTGATGATCTGTTCTTCTATGATCTCATATGCCTTGTCAGTTAAGGTCTGCTCTATTCTGGCCATAGGGTCTTCCCGAACATTAATGATTTTATGTTCTTAAAATCAAAGAAAAATGATTACGAATTTTTCTTTGCGCCTGTTATTTGTTAAACACTACCTGCAAGGCTGATTCAAGTCTATCTGATGTTTTATATACAATAGGATGATATTTCTGCGGTATATAGTCGCGATGTTTTTCTTTTTGTTTTGACATGCATAAACATGATGGGCTGAGAATTGCTATTCCCTTTGCGTGTCTTTGATCTGTATTGACGTGTTCAATAAAGAGCAAACTGCTTGGTGATCCCAACCTTCTAAAGCTATGTGTTATTCACCAGGGCGTTTTCCTGCTTCTGGGAATAGCCATAATGCTAGGATCATGAAGCAGCCTAGTCCTGCCACATACAACTGAACGGGTTCGTTGGAAATGCTGATTTCATATTGATACATCAACCAAGTGCCAATCGCGACAAGGATGGTCAAGATGATTTTAATATTGGTTGGCATTGGGGGCTCCTTAATTTAATGCAAAATGGTTTGTGACATTGTTTTTGGCTACGGGCTTAATTGGGCCAAAACTTTTATAGCCTTTTCAATATCATCACTTGTGAGTGTCCATTCGTTCGCAAAATTGGCCACGATCTCAGTCATAAAGCCGTCTGCCAATTGTAGGGCTTTGGTTTTGTCATTGAGGTGATCCATCAAAATAGCAAAGGCGAGTTGTTTGGGGCCTGGCCCTTCATAGGTCCATTCAAACCCGTTGCCTGTGAATTTGTGGACATCGGCGTGATCTGAAAGGGGTTGGTCATTGACCCGCACATCTAATCCATCGATGGTTCTTGTTCCTGAATACGTTTTCATGACTTCCTCGTTCAAGGTTCTTTGTTAGATTTTAAATTAAACCAATCCAGCTTGTGAAGCGCCGATCCATATCAATATAGAATTTGCGCTAATGAGAGATAATGCCCCTGCGGGTCCTTCGCTCACTGTTATAGGGAAGGCTTGATAAATCATTGGGGCAATCAAAAAGGCCAAGCCACCTGCAACGACCAAGAATGGCCATTGTATACTGATGGCGGTTGATATTAAGGCCAAGGATAAAATGAGAGTTGTTAAGGCGCACACAAAGACCATCAGGCTGCCAGTTGAACGCTGCATGTTTTGCAAACGTGAAGCAATTGGGAACATGCCTGTTAAAAAGATGATGCTGATTATGAGAGAAAGAGCCATGCTGGCAAACAGGCTTGTTTGTCCAATATCTGGGAACATTTTTGTTCTCCTTTTTGTCGCCTATCTTCAAATAAGGTTGATTGAAGTTTATATGATATGTTATTAATATATCAATAGTCAATAAAAACTGTCAAAAGGGCTTTGATATGCAAGACGAGAAGAAGAAACGCACCATCACAGAAATTCGAAAGTCGAAGAAAACAGGTGAGAAGATGGTTTATACCTCTGTACCTGATTATACGTCTGCGCGCTGGGCCGAAGCGGCTGGTGTTGATGTTTGCGTTGTGGGTGACAGTTTGGCCATGGTGGCTCACGGGCATTCATCAACCATTCCTGCAACCATGGATATGATGATTATGCATTGTGGCTCAGTGCGCCGGGGTGCGCCGAACACCTTTGTTTTGGGCTGCATGCCGTATCAAAGCTATAACACGATTGATCGTGCGCTTATGAACGGCACGCGTTTTATGCAAGATGGCGAATGTGATGCCATCAAACCGCAAGGGGGTAAATCTCAAGCTCATATTCTGCGCGCTTTGGTGGACGCTGGCATTCCGACCGCCTCTCATATTGGCCTGACACCGCACACAATTGCTGTCTTTGGCGGCTTTAAGATTCAAGGGAAGACGGCAAAAGCGGCCTTTTCGATCCTAGAAGATGCGTTTGCCATTCAAGATGCGGGTTGCTTCATGCTTGAATTTGAAGCGGTCCCGGCTCCTATTGCGGCTTTAATTTCTAAAGAACTTGATATTCCAACCATTGGCATAGGCGCTGGTGTTGGTACTGATGGCCAGATTTTATTGTCTTATGATCTGTTGGGCGTGTTTACAGATTTTAAGCCCAAATTCACCAAACGCTATGCGAATTTAACCGAGGTTGCGGTCAATGGCTTGAAAGATTATGTGCGTGATGTGAAGGAAGGGCAGTTTCCTGATGATGACCACAGTTATTCAGCCAAAGATGAAGAAGTTGAGAAGTTTGCATCAATGATTGAAAAACGAAAGCAAATTTAATGAGTTAAGGGGAAGGCTTTTTCTATATGCAGTGTTGTTATCACGTCATCAGATAATATGCAGTGATAGAAAACTTGACTTTCAAATTATCTGATGTATCTTTGATATATCAACGATAGTGCTCTTATTTGAACGATTTTAAATCTGACTAAAAAGTGGAAGGAGGGATAGATGGAACTCACCGATTCACCCATGAGTGATCGCCAACGCCAATATCGGAAAGTGTATCGTGAACGTATTGTTGGTTGGTATAATGGATGGCTTCATGTTGGCGTGATCTATTGTATTGGTCTTAGCGCCATGTATATCTATTCAACTCATATCTCGAATGTTCAAGTTTGGGAATGGCTAACAATTCCTGTCATCTTTTTATTGTGTAATATGTTTGAATGGTTTTTGCATCGTCATGTTATGCATCGACCTCTTAGTTTGCCTGGCATGAGACCGGTTTATACCCGTCACACTTTAATGCACCATCAGTTTTTTACCGAAGAAGAAATGCGCTTTGCAGACTCGCATGATTGGCGGGTGACATTCTTTCCACCCTTTGCGTTGGTGGTCTTTATTTTAATGTCATCTGTGTTGGGGCTGTTTTTGGGCTTTACGGTTTCAGCAAATGTTGGTTGGCTTGCCATTTCAACCACCACAACAATCTATATGCTTTATGAATTTATGCACTTTTGCTGTCATGTAGAAGAAAATTGGTTTGTGCGTAATTGTCCTTTCGTCAACACCATTCGGCGTCACCACACGGCGCATCATGATCAGTCGTTGATGATGGAGTTGAACATGAATTTGACGTTTCCAATCTCTGATTGGATGTTTGGTACGTCTGATTTAGATCGTGGTTTGCTCGGTCATCTGTTTAATGGCTACAGCACGAAATATATTAGGACAGATTTGCGCAAGTCTTCTGAAACACCGCAAGTGTCGCAGCAAAAAGCAGCTGCTTGATCGGTCAATAATAATCTACAAAAAAGGCGCCCTTACAATTAAGGGTGCCTTTTTATTGGATTGTTTTTTAATTGTCTTAGGGGCAAACCTTTTGCCGTCCCTTAAAGCCTTAGCTTGGCAAGGTTGTACTGCCCATTAAGAACTCATCAACAGCTTTGGCCGCTTGGCGCCCTTCACGAATGGCCCAAACCACAAGCGATTGACCGCGTCTCATATCGCCAGCGGCATAAAGGCCGGGAATGGACGTTTTATAATCTGTGGTGTTGGCTTTTACGTTGCCGCGCTCATCAAGCTCAACTTTAGCCCCTTCAATCATGCCTTTATGAATAGGGTGGACAAAGCCCATTGCGAGCAGTACCAAATCTGCTTTCAGTTCAAACTCAGATCCTTCAATCGGTTTCATGCTTTCATCTACACGCACACATTCAATATGGGAGACATGGCCTGATTTACCACCAAAAGATTTGGTCATAACCGACCAATCTCGTTCGGCCCCTTCAGCTTGACTGCTTGAGGTGCGCATTTTCAATGGCCAGTCTGGCCAGGTCATTAATTTGTTTTCCCGCTCTGGTGGCTTGGGCATAATTTCCAATTGGGTGACAGACAGGCAGCCTTGGCGAATAGAGGTGCCGATGCAGTCAGAGCCTGTGTCACCACCGCCGATGACAACAACATGTTTGCCTTCAGCCAAAATGGGTTCAAAGTTTTGCAAATGCTCATCGCCCACCCGGCGGTTTTGTTGGGTGAGGAAGTCCATGGCGAAATGAACCCCTTGGAGTTCACGGCCAGGAATGGGTAAATCTCTGGGGTGTTCTGAGCCACCAGTGAGGAGCACGGCATCATATTCATCGATGATATCATCAATTGCACGGTCTTGGCCGATGTTAACACCCATATGGAAGGTCACGCCTTCGGCTTCCATTTGTTCAACGCGGCGATCAATCAGTGATTTGTCGAGTTTGAAATCAGGAATGCCATAGCGCAGCAAGCCACCTGCCTTTTTGTTCTTTTCATAAAGGTGCACATCATGGCCGGCGCGTGCCAATTGTTGCGCGCTGGCCATGCCAGCTGGGCCAGAGCCGATAACGGCGACCCGTTTGCCTGTTTTTTGCGCCGGGATTTGAGGGGTGACCCAGCCGTTTTCAAAGGCTTTATCTACAATGGCGCATTCGATGGTTTTAATGGTTACCGGAATGTCTTCTAGGTTTAGCGTGCAAGCTGCCTCGCACGGGGCAGGGCAAACCCGTCCAGTAAATTCAGGAAAATTATTGGTTGAATGAAGATTGCGCGCCGCTTCTTGCCATTGGTGATTGTACACCAAATCATTCCAGTCAGGGATTTGATTGTTTACTGGGCAGCCCGAATGGCAAAAGGGAATACCGCAATCCATACACCTGGCCGCTTGGCGGTTTACTTGGTCGTCTCCAAGCGGGATGACGAATTCGTCATAATGTCTGATGCGGTCTGAGGCCGGTTTGTAGGCGCGGTCCTGCCGATCAATCTCTAAAAAGCCGGTGACTTTACCCATTATTTATTCCCTCTCAAACCAATTTCCATTTCAGTGTCATCTTGTCGGCTGCTTTGTTCGCGTGCCATTTCTTGCAGGGCGCGGCGGTATTCAACCGGCATCACTTTGACAAATTTTGGCAAATAGCTTTCCCAATTTTCTAGAATAGTTTTTGCTCGTGCTGAATCAGTGTAATGGGCGTGGCGGGCGATCAATTGATGTAAGCGCTCAGCATCAAAGCTGGTCATGTCGCGCATAACGTCAACCAAACCGTGAGAGGCCAGATCTCCTGTTTGGTGATCACCACTTGATATGGCGTCTTCTTCGCTGGTGATTGGTTCTAGATCAACCATGGCCAAGTTGCAACGGCGCTCAAAATCGCCTTGCTCATCCAGAACATAAGCAATGCCGCCTGACATACCGGCGGCAAAATTGCGCCCTGTTTCGCCCAGCACGACAACAACGCCACCTGTCATATATTCACAGCCGTGATCGCCCGTGCCTTCAACAACAGCAATGGCACCAGAGTTGCGCACAGCAAAGCGCTCGCCAGCGATGCCTCTGAAATAGCATTCCCCGGAAACGGCGCCATAAAGCACGGTGTTGCCAACAATGATGCTTTCTTCTGGAACAATGCCAGATTCAACAGGGGGGCGAACGATTAAGCGCCCACCAGATAGGCCTTTGCCGACATAGTCATTGCCCTCGCCGATTAGATCAAGAGTGACGCCTTGGGCTGTCCAAGCACCAAAGGCTTGACCGGAGATGCCTCTGAAGGTGACCCAAATGGTGTCATCTGCCAGGCCTTCATGGCCGTGTTTTAACGCGATTTGGCCAGACAACATGGCACCGGTTGAGCGGTCAACATTGGTGATTGGTAAGTCCAGTTTGACCGGCGTTTTGTTTTCAATGGCTTGTTCAGCCAGCTCAATCAGTTTGCGATCAAGGATGTCATCGATTTGATGCTTTTGTGGTTGAGTGCGATAGATGCCAACGTCATCGCCAGTTTCAGGGCGATAAAAGAGTTTGGTGAAATCAAGCCCTTTGGCTTTCCAATGATCAATGGCTTGGTCTTTTTCCAAGAAATCAGAATGACCAATTAATTCATTTAAGGTGCGCACACCCATTTGCGCCATTAGCGCGCGGGCTTCTTCTGCCACAAAGAAGAAATAGTTGATCACATGTTCTGGTGTGCCTTTAAAGCGGCGGCGCAATTCTGGGTCTTGGGTGGCGATGCCAACTGGGCAGGTGTTTAGGTGACACTTGCGCATCATGAGACAGCCAGAGGCAATCAATGGGGCTGTGGCAAAGCCAAATTCATCGGCCCCTAACAAAGCGCCGATGATGACATCACGCCCGGTGCGCAGGCCGCCATCCACTTGCACGGCAACACGAGAGCGCAAATTGTTAAGCACCAGTGTTTGTTGGGTTTCTGCCAGGCCAATTTCCCAAGGAGAGCCTGCGTGTTTAATCGAGGTGAGCGGTGAGGCGCCTGTGCCGCCTTCAAACCCGGAAATGGTGATGTGATCGGCGCGGGCTTTTGCAACACCGGCTGCAACGGTGCCAACGCCAACCTCAGAGACCAACTTGACGCTTATGTCTGCACGTGGGTTGACGTTTTTAAGGTCGTAAATCAGTTGTGCCAAATCTTCGATCGAATAAATGTCGTGGTGAGGTGGGGGCGAGATTAGCCCGACACCTGGGGTTGAGTGACGGCATTTGGCAATCACATGATCAACCTTGTGGCCGGGCAATTGACCGCCTTCACCAGGCTTTGCCCCTTGCGCCATTTTAATCTGGATCATGTCTGAATTGGCAAGGTATTCTGTGGTCACACCAAAGCGGCCAGAGGCCACTTGTTTAATGGCAGAGCGTTCGCTGTCCCCATCAGGTTTGGGGGTGAAGCGTTCACGCTCTTCTCCGCCTTCACCGGTGTTGGACTTGCCGCCAATGCGGTTCATGGCGATGGCTAGGTTGGTGTGAGATTCTCGTGAAATAGAGCCGTAAGACATGGCGCCGGTGGCAAAACGTTTTACGATTTCACTGGCTGGTTCTACGTCATCTAATGAGATTTCAGAGCGCCCTAAGTCTTGGGCCGATTTAATGGCAAACATGCCGCGCAAGGTTTTTAACTCTTGGTCTTGCTTGTTGACCGCATCAGAGAAGTCTTTGTATTTGTCTGGCAAATTGCCGCGCACAGCGTGTTGTAGGTCGGCAATGGTTTCAGGCGTCCAGACATGTTTTTCACCGCGATGGCGGAACGCATATTCGCCGCCAACATCAAGGGCGTCCACTAAAATTTGCTGGCGGCCAAAGGCGGCTGCATGGCGGTTGAATGTCTCTAACGCGACTTCTTTCAGGCCAACCCCTTCAATTTGTGAATGGGTGCCAGTGAAGTATTGGGCAATGAACTCACTGTTGAGGCCAACAGCGTCAAAAATTTGAGCGCCGCAATAAGACTGATAGGTTGAGATGCCCATTTTGGACATGACTTTTAACAAGCCTTTGTTAATTGCCTTGGTGAACCGTTTGGTGGCTTCTGCAAAGTCAATGTCTTCTTCAAAGTCATCAAGCAAGCTGCTGATGGTGTCAAAGGCAAGATAAGGGTTTATGGCTTCAGCGCCATAGCCACCAAGGGTGGCAAACTGATTGATTTCTACAGCTTCACCGGTTTCCACCAACAGCCCAACAGATGTGCGCAAGCCTTTGCGAATAAGGTGATGGTGCACACTTGAAGTGGCCAGGAGAGCTGGGATGGCCACTTGCTCTGCAGAGATGGCCCGGTCTGATAGAATAATGATGTTAAAGCCATCTTTTACAGCTTGCTCTGCACTTGCTTGTAAGGCCGTGACCGCTTCGGCCATGCCGTCAGGGCCCTTTGAGGCGGCAAAGGTGATGTCTAGAGTCTGGGTTTTAAAATCATTGTCAGGAATGTCACTAATGGCGCGCAGTTTTTCTAATCCCTCATTGGATAGAACCGGCTGTGAGACCTCAAGACGCTTTAAGGTTGAGCGGTTTTCATGATCGAGAAGATTGGGGCGCGGGCCGATGAAGCTGACCAGCGACATCACCAATTCTTCGCGAATGGGGTCAATCGGTGGGTTGGTCACTTGGGCAAAGTTTTGCTTAAAATAAGTATGCAGTAGTTTGGCCTTGCCTGACAAAGGTGAGACCGGGGTGTCGGTTCCCATGGAGCCGATGGGCTCTTGGCCAACCCGTGTCATGGGTTCCAGTAAAAATTTGATGCTTTCCTGGGTCACGCCGAAGGCTTGTTGCTTATCAAGCAAGCTGGCGTTGCTGACAGGTTCCTCGTGAGGAACTGGGGGCAAGTCCTTTACTTTAATTTGACCCTTTTCAAGCCATTCGCGGTAAGGATGGCTTTTTGATAGATCAGATTTTAACTCTGCGTCTGAAACAATGGCGCCTTTTTCAAGGTCAATCAGCAACATTTTGCCTGGTTGCAAGCGCCATTTGGAGACGATTTTTTCTTCCCTCAATGGCAACACGCCCATTTCAGAGGCCAGCATGACCAGATCATCTGAGGTGACCACATATCGTGCTGGGCGTAGGCCATTACGGTCAAGAGTGGCGCCAATGCGCTGGCCATCAGTAAAGGCAACAGCGGCGGGACCATCCCATGGTTCCATGACGGCGGCATGGTATTCATAAAAAGCGCGGCGCTCTTCATCCATCAGCGGATTGCCGGCCCAAGCTTCTGGGATCAGCAGCATCATGGCGTGGGCCAAGTCATAGCCGCCGCGAATGAGAAGTTCTAGCGCGTTATCAAAACAGGCGCTGTCAGATTGCCCTTCAGGAATAAGGGGCCAGATTTTATCCAAATCATCGCCGATGATGTCTGATTTCATGGTGGCTTGGCGTGCCGCCATCCAGTTGACATTGCCGCGCACAGTGTTGATTTCACCATTGTGGCAAATCATACGGAAAGGTTGGGCCAGTGACCAGGTTGGGAATGTGTTGGTTGAAAACCGTTGGTGCACCAAGGCAAGGGCTGAAACCATGCGCTCATCGGTTAAGTCTTTAAAGTATGGGCCCAATTGGTCTGAAAGCAACAAGCCTTTGTAAAGGACTGTGCGTGCTGACATGGATGGAATGTAGAAAAACTCATGACCTTTGGGTTGCTCTTTGTTTACGCGCAGTTCAATGCAGCGGCGGATGACAAACAGTTTCAATTCAAAATCATCAACGGAGGCCAGATCATCTGATTTGCCGATGAAAACTTGAGCGTGATAGGGCTCAGAAGGTTTAACTGAATAGCCAAGATCTGAACTATCTACTGGTACATGGCGCCAGCCAAGTAACTTTTGGCCACGGTTTGTAATTTCTTCTTCTATAATTGTCTTTATAGCTGCCCGATCAGCTTCTTCTTTTGGCAAGAAGATGGGGGCGACACAATAAGAGCCAAGGTCTGGCAAAGTGATTGAGTTTTCGCTTGCCACTGCACGCATGAATTCATCAGGTGTTTGAATGAGAATGCCGCAACCATCGCCGGCTTTTGGGTCCGCTCCAACAGCGCCGCGATGCTCTAAATTTTTTAGTATTTCCAAACCTTTAGCAACAATGTCATGGCTTTTGACATTTTTCATATTGGCAACAAAGCCAATGCCACAAGCGTCATGCTCGTGATCAGGATGGTATAGTCCAACAGGTGCAGGTTTACCGCTCACTTTTGTTGATGAGGGAGACTGTGCTGATGTGGTTTTATTCTTTTTGATCACGTTATGGCCCAATTGTTTTATTCCAAAATCATGCATATTTGTATCTATTAAAAATCTTTAGTTTTGCGCTTTCGTGCATAAACATCTTAGCTCTGACATTTTAGCTTTCATAGGCGCAAGCCACCCCTTATCAGATATGGCTTGAAAAATTCAAACCAACATCGATTGAGTGATGGCCGTTCATTTTTGACAGTTCTTAGTTTCCTAGCCCGAAGAGCAAGCCCACGAAACTTGAAGAACAAAATGTGTCACTTAAAATTTGTTACCAAATGCTAAGTCACATTTGTTTGGAAACAACGCAAATTTGTTATTTTAGGCATTTAAATTATGCCCGAAGATTATTATGACCGCTTATAGCACCTTTAAACTTAGGTGTTAAATACTGAATGCGTTTCCTTTAATCTCAAATCCTCCACGACAAAGGACAGCATAGCTGACCTAATTTGTAACGTAAAATGCCAGATTTTACAGCCAGTGACAAGTTTCCTTGTGCAACTTTTGCTATATTGCGTCAAAATATCTAAATAAATCTCTTTAATTGGTTATCAATGGATGGGTTAGACTTCGTCTTTCAATCAGGTTTGCCCTGCTGTTTTTTATTATAATATCATTTAGTTATGAGATTTAAATATAGTTAAAAGTAAAGATATTGAGCGGTGTATTCACTAAAACGAGGAAATTTTGATGGCCCGAAATAAGAAACCAGCCCCTTACGGTCGTTGGCAGGCGCACTTAACACCAGACATGATGATTCAAGATTCGTATCGACTGGGCACGGTTAAAACATATCAGGATAGGGTGTATTGGTGTGAAATACGTGCCGATGAGGGGGGGCGCGGTGTTCTTATGGCCTGGCATGAGCAAGAGGGGCTGCGGGAAGTGCTGCCAAGCTCTTATAGTGTGCGCTCTCGGGTACATGAATATGGGGGGGGTGAGTTTTGTGTTGGCGACGGAGCTGTTTTCTTTGTGAATGCGTTGAACCAGCAAATTTACCGCTGTTTGCCATCTCAAACGCCTGAGCAAATCACCCATGCTTCAGAATTTCGTTTTGCAGACCTTGAGTATAATCAAGACAAGAATCGCTTGATTGCTGTGGCTGAACGGCATTTGCCTCAAGAACAGGAAGGCACTCATGCTTTGCCGGATAATATGTTGGTTTATATTGGCTTGGAGGCGGATGAAAAGGGGGGTGTGAGTATTCTTGATCAATCCCATGATTTTTATGCCAGCCCGCGCCTGTCGCCAGATCAAAAAACGCTTTGTTGGTTGCAGTGGGATTTGCCTGACATGCCGTGGGAGGCTGCCAGTTTGATGGTCAGCCGTGTCAAGCCAATGGATTTTTCACCGCAAAGGCTTAGCGGCGGGCGCGGTCCCACAGCAGGTGATACTCATTGTGCCTTTGGCCCTGTTTGGGATGAAGAGGGGCGGCTTTATTTTGTTAGTGACCAAACTGGGATGGGCCAACTTTATTGTTGGGCTGAAGGGCGTGTTGAGTTGGTCAAACACCAAGATGAACAGGCTGATGGCTTGCGCCCCTTATGGGTGTTTGGCATGGAAAGTTTGGCCGTTACGCCTTCCGGAGATGTTATGCTTTCCTCGCAACGCGATGGGCAACTGTTATTGCAGCACGTCTCGCAAAAAGAAATCAGACAAATCGTGAGCAAGTCCAAGAGCTTTGATATGGTTCATAGTCTGCAAGATCGTCTTGTTGGGATTGCAACCACCGATAAAGACCCTGCAAGCCTTGCTTTGATGGCGCCAGATACAGGGGCGCTGACTGTCTTGCGGGCCAGTGAGCAGGTCTGCCTTGAAAAACATGATATTTCTGTTGGCCAGTTGAAACAGTTTGAGGGCCCCTGCGGCCCGGTGTATGGGCTTTATTATCCACCCGCCAATTCACAAGTTGAGGGGCCCGAAGAGGCCTTACCACCCGTGATTGTGATGGTGCATGGAGGGCCAACGGGCATGGCAGAGCGGGGCTTTAAGCTGAAAACCCAATATTGGACCAATCGCGGGTTTGGGGTGTTTGATGTTGATTACTCAGGTAGTTCTGGTTATGGCAAGGCGTACCGTGACAGGTTAAATGGGCGCTGGGGGCAGTTGGATGTTGATGACATTATTGCTGGCGCGCGGTTTTTATCTGAGCAAAAATTATGTGATCCTGACAAATTGATCGTTAAGGGAGGAAGCGCTGGGGGCTATACAGCGTTGATGGCATTGGTGAAAAGTGATGTGTTTAAATGCGCCTCTTGCAGTTACCCGGTGACGGACCTTGGTCAATTGCTGGAAATTACCCATAAATTTGAGCATGGGTATATTTATGGGTTAACTGGTACTACTCCTCAAACGGCAAAAGAGCATTTGCAAGACCAGGCCATCGTTCATTTTATTCATGAGATTTCAGCGCCTGTGATTTTCTTCCAAGGGAGCGAAGATAAGGTGGTTCCCAAAGTGCAGCCAAGAGCTGTTTATGAGGCCTTGCAAGCAAAAGGGCTTTTGACGCAAATGCATGAATTTGAAGGGGAGGGGCATGGGTTTCGCAAAAGCCAAACAATCAAACAGGTGCTGGCTGAAGAGGAGCGGTTTTTCCAACAAGCGCTCCAATTATAAACATGAAGGGTAGATGAATGGGCGGTTCTTATTGCGTTCAGGTGAAGATGGGTAAGGTCAATCCTATCAACAACGCATAAAAATGAAAATTGCCAAGGAGATCATTCATGTTCAAGAAAGTTTTTGCCCTTATGGCTTTAATCGGCTTTGCCTTTACAGCCAATGTTTCAACTGCCCATGCCCATAAAGGTGGCGGTTATCATAAACATCATGCCGGTGGTTGGTATGGTGTTCCAATACCAAAAATTCGCCATCGTTTGCGCCATCGCGGTTTTTATAAAATTCGCTTTTTTGATCGTTATTTACCAGTTTATAAAGCGACAGCCTGTAAACGCGGTAAACGCTTTAAATTGAAAATCAATCGCTGGGGCGACGTGATGAAACGTAAACGGATCGGTTGGTGTGGTTATAGGCATCATCGTAGATATGATTATTAAAAATCATACCTGCTAACCAAAGCAAATAAAAAGGGAAAGGTTTCAATTGAAACCTTTCCCTTTCTTTTATGTATGAAAGAGTATTTTAATTTGGATTGGCAAATCCTTTATTCAGTTGCCTCAATGGTTTTTGGCTCTGAAGTTCGCTCAATTGCCACTTTTCGTGGTTTCATGGCTTCGGGTAATTCACGTTTTAGATCAATGTGTAATAGCCCATTTTCAACTTTAGCACCGACCACTTCAACGTGATCTGCCAATTGGAAGGTGCGTTCAAAAGAGCGCCCGGCTATGCCTTGATGTAAATACTCAACATCTTTGTCGGTTTGCTTTTGACCGACCACTTGCAGGGTGTGCTCTTTTACTTCTATGTCCAGCTCTTGATCAGAAAAACCGGCCACTGCAATGGTTATGCGATAGGCATTATCGTCTAACCGTTGAATATTGTAAGGGGGGTAGCCGGTTGTGCTGCCTTCAACATTTCCGAAATTATCAAGAATGTTAAACAGCCTGTCAAAACCGACGGTTGATCTGTAAAATGGTGTAAAATCAATATGTTGCATCGTTAGATTTCCTTTTCATAAGCGATATCTAAAAAAGCCAATCCTTTGAATGATTATCTTGTTTGATCAATCACTGCTTGTTTGGCTGGGTGCACCCATTTGGCGTGCACAATATATATTTGGGGAGCCGATCTCGGGTTTCAAGAGCCAGAATGAGAAGCTTCATCAAGAAATATGAACACAAGCTGAATGAGCCCTTATTTATTGGTTCAGGTAGGGACGGGTAGACTTGTTCTTTAACATATCAAAGTGCGGGTGATTTGAAGTTGAAGGGACTTATAAGTTTTTGAAAGGGAAGGTATGATGAGACAGATTTTTCTAAGTGGTTTTCTAAGCAGTTGTATGATCTTAGGTGGATCGGGTTTGGCCCAGGCTGCCGATATTGGTTATGATGGCTATGGCGAGAAAGTTTATCAAGACCATGCCTATATTGACAAAACATTGGACGATTTTGAAAAACGCAATGGCATCTATAAAGGTGATAAATTTCAATATGAAGATGATGTTTATAATGAAAAAGACTATAGCGAGAAAAAGCACGGTCTAAAAGATTACGATTTGCGTTCTGAACGAGATGAAAAGTGTGAGCGCGATGAGCAAATTACACTTGAATGTTTACACCCGCGCCAAGTTCGCCGACGGTTGGTGCGCCGTGGCTGGCACGATTTTAAAATCTTAAGAGAAGGCCCGCGCCGGATCAGGATGGTGGCCACCAATCATAATGGTCGGCGGTTTAAATTGGTTGTGTCGCGTTGTGATGGTGTGATTGTGCGTCGGCGGCCGTTAAACCGTTATTGGGGCTATAACCGGCGCCGGTATTAGGTGAAGGGATCCAACCCTGTTTTGGTAAAGCTAATTTGGGTTTCATAAAAACAGACAGATTTTGAGACAACCCCATGGAAATGGGGTTGTTTTTTGTATTGGCGGGCACCTTCCCTTTGACACGGCTTTGAAATGTGAACGCCAGCTGAATAACACTTTCCGACTTTGTTCAGTTGCCTTTTGTCATAGTGAAAAACAGTTAAGGGGCAATATGCCGTTTTTACCTTTGATCAATGATCAAGGGTAAAAGATTAAAGGAGGAGTTCAATGAAACCGATTTCAATATTTGCACTTTTATTAAGTGTTATGATGCTAGCGCCAAATTTGGCTCAGGCTGAGCGCAACATGGGTAATGCATATATACCGAGCATTGAAAAGAGTATGAATAAGAAAGCGAAAAAGAAGAAGACTGGCAAAAAGAAAGCTGCTGCAAGTAAAAAACGCAAGCCGGGCGCTCAGAAGAAAAAAGCGACAGCTAAAAAGAAAACAGGCAAGCGTGTAAAAAAGAAAAATCAAGTTGTTCGCCATGCACCGCGTAAAAAGAGCAAATCACGCAAATTTAAAAAACTCTTGAAAAAATCTTTGAGAATTATGGGTGATTATGCCTTGCAAGATGCTTATCGTGTACCGCCGCGCGGCGTTAGAGCCAGACGTCCTTATGGTTATGATTATGGTCGTCCGGTTTGTTTGCCAAAACCGCTTATTCGGGCACGTTTAATCGATCGTGGTTGGCATAATTTTGAATTGATTAATCGTGGTCCTCACAGAGTGCGCTTAAGAGCAACAAATTTTAAAGGTCGCCGGTTCCGTCTTGTAATTGATAGATGCGATGGCCATATCATTAAGCGTCGTCCTGTTCGTCAATATTGGGGCTATGGTTATTGAGTCCTTTTAAAGTCCCCAAATCCTGTGGGTCAGCACGACAGCCCCCAGATCCCCAAACCTGGCCCTCGGGAAACCAGCCTCTTTTTAAAAAAAGAGGCTGGTTTTTTACTGCAAATCATGATCGAGTGTAGGTTCATTTATCAAGATAAAGGTATTAAAAGCGGTGGAGCTGGTTAGTTTATATAAGAACCCTGTTCCAGAAGGGGCAATAACGGGGCGCGTGGAAATTGATAAGCGGGTTTTTCTTCGTTATGCCTGTTGGGGCCCTACCACAGATTACGTGCGTGGTACGGTGGTTTTGGTGCAAGGTCGCTCTGAATTTATTGAAAAATATTTTGAAACGGTGAGTGACCTGAGACGGCGCGGGTTTTGGGTTGCCACGTTTGATTGGCGTGGGCAAGGCGGCTCCAGCCGGGATTTAAAGAACCATTATAAGGGGCATATTTGGGATTTTGGCCAGTATGATAAGGACCTGTTGACCTTTATGCAGCAGGTGGTGTTTCCCGATTGTCCTGCTCCTTATTATGCGCTGGGCCATTCAATGGGGGCGCATAATTTATTACGCCATGCGGGTGCCAGCCTGTGTCAGTTTGATCGGATGGTGTTATCTGCCCCAATGTTACGTTTATCACGTGAGATTTTGGGAATGCCTAGAGAGATTGTCTCTGTCGCTGTTAATTTGGGCAGTTGGATTGGCTTGGGAGAATCTTATGTGTTGGGCGGCCAAGATAAGAATATTAATCAAGGGCCGTTTAAAGGCAATAAGCTGACCCGTGATCAGGAGCGATTTGAGCGCAATAAAGCCATTTTAGATGCCAGTGATGGATTGTGTATTGGCTCACCCACTTATGCCTGGTTGTTAGCTGCGCTGCGCTCTACCAGTTTGGTGATGCAACCTGCTTTTGCCGCCAATGTGAAAATCCCAATTTTGCTCATTGGGGCGGGCTCTGACAGGATTGTTTCAAACATTGCTATTCGAGAATTTGCAGAGCGCTTAAAGAGCGGCAAGAATGTTATCATTCCCAATGCGCGCCACGAAATTTTGCAAGAGAGTGATGGGGTGCGCGAGCAATTTTGGGCTGGCTTTGATGCTTTTGTGCCCGGCGAAGTGGGCTTCCAAGCTTCTGATTTATCCGACTTGCTTTCCTCTGGAAGCAATTGAATTGGCTAGAGCATGCCGCTTTGTATTGAACTTCAAGTCATGCTCTTTTCTGTTTGTTTCTGCGTGTCTTTTTTCTTGGCGTATTAGCTTACCCATTAGCAATCAGAGTTTTTTGTTTGCGCTTTAGCTTGCCCATCAGCAACCAGAGTCTTTTTTGGCGCTTTGGTTTGCTCACCAGCAACCAGAGTCTTTCTTGGCGCTTTGGTTTGCTCACCAGCAACCAGAGTCTTTCTTGGCGCTTTGGTTTGCTCACCAGCAACCAGAGTCTTTCTTGGCGCTTTAGTTTGCCCACCAGCAACCGCGCTATTCCCAAAACCGATATCCACTTTTGTGCGACACGCTCTAGGCTTATAACTTATGAAGTTAGAATGTCTATGGCTTTTGCGTGCAGCTCTTGTGTTGCTGCTGCGATAATCTGACCGCCTTGACCAGGATTTCCCCCCTGCCAGTTGCTGATGACGCCGCCAGCTTGGCGCACAATTGGCACCAGCGGGGCAATATCATAAGTTTGCAAACCAGATTCGACCACCAAATCAATAGACCCCATGGCCAGCAGGCAATAGCTATAGCAATCGCCGCCATAGCGCGTCATTTGGCAATGGTTGCGTAGTTTTTCAAATGCTTGGAAATCGTTTTGTGTGGCAAAAAGGTCCGGGCAGGTGCTGGTGATGATTGCGCTGTCCAGCGTGGTTGTTTGTCTGGTTTCAATGGGGCCTTCATATCCCTGCCAACGGCCAAAGGCACCTTGGGGAGAGGCCCAAAACCGCTCTTTGGTAAAGGGTTGGTTCATAAGACCCATAATGGGTTCATCGCGATAATTTAAGCCAATGAGGGTGCCCCATAACGGGCTGCCCATAATAAAGGCTCTGGTGCCATCTATTGGGTCTATCACCCAGCAATAATCTGAAGACTGTTCTTGAGTGCCAAATTCTTCGCCAATAATAGCGTGAGAGGGCAGGTGTTCAACTAAATAATCGCGAATCACTTGCTCAGCATTTCGGTCAGCAACGGTAACAGGATCATAAATTCTCTTGAGCTTTTTATTCTCAACAGAAAGTTTTCCCCGAAAAAAAGGCTCGATTTCTTTGGCTGAAAGATCGGCCAATTGGTTCATAATGGCTAAGAACCGCTGGACTTCATTGGCAGGAAAAGACCTCATGCCGCGCCCCTAACTTTTGAACTTAAAGTGTTCATTTTTCTTACATTTATCTTAAATTCTCTTTGCAAGGAAGGTTGTAAATTTTTCCCTTGCAAGTGAGGTTGGGTATATAGAAGAATACTGACAATTACGCAACATAGACTGTGATAAAAAAGTTACAAATATTGCACCTTTTGGTCTCAAGCCCTTGCAACCTTAGTGGCGGACTGACATATTACATTGATTACTGGGTAAACCAGTAACGCCCAAATCTGGGCGTTTCCTCCCTTTGACTTGGGCCGTTCGCTTGTCGAACGGCCTTTTTTCTGTTTAAGGGAGTGTGAATATTGATTTCACCTCTTTAAGCAAGCAGGGCCCGGTTTTTCGGTTTACTCAGCGGCGCTCAAGGCTGGTTTAAAGGCATCTGAAACGGTGCTGACAAAAGTTTTGAAGGTCTTATGCAGTTGGTTGCTTAAATTTATAAAGCCTTCATGAGGCTCAAGCGTATGCTCGTTCATGTATATGTTGCGATTGATTTCGATCTGTAAGGCATGAATGTTTTTATGCGGTGCTCCGTAATGCTCAGTTATATAGCCTCCTGCATAGGGAGAATTATGGGCAACGCTAATGCCTTGATCTTGTAGCAGTTCACTTAAAAAAGCGACCAAATCTTCATCAGCGGTGGTTCCATAGCGGTCTCCGATGATGATGTCAGCCAGGGGGGCACCATCTGGGGTGTTTTGACGAGATGGCATGGAATGGCAGTCAATTAAAATGGCCCCGTTAAAGCGGGTGCTTTGTTCCCCAATCATTTTTGTCAATTGTTGGTGATAGGGTCTGTAATACTGTTCAATACGTCTTAATGCCTCTTTTAAGGTTAGGGGCCTTTGGTATATTTCAACCCCATGTGCGACCACTCTGGCAATGGTGCCAAGGCCAGCTGCAACCCGAATGGATTTGTGATTGGCACTTTCTGGTAGAGGATCATTAATTAACTTTGGGTCTAGCTCAAACGGCTCACGATTTAAATCAACAAAAGCGCGCGGGAATGTGGCTGCCAGCAAAGGGGCGCCTAGATCCGGCACAAATTGGAATAATTGATCCACCAGCACGTCTTCCGATTTGCGCAAAGTTAACGGGCTAAGGCGCGATTGTTTTAAAAATGATGGGGTGTAATGGCGTCCACTATGGGGCGAATTGAACACAAATGGCACAGTTGGCACAGATGGGCCCGTGATGACATAACCAGTTTCTCTTGCCACCTGAGATTGGTGGCGCTGATCTGATTGTAACGGGTGAGGTTGGTGGGTTTCTTGCCTCAGAACGCTTAAATTGTGCTTCATGACGATTAAATAATCACTTGTAACTTATAATCTTTAGATTGATTTGCCGCGTAACTTGATGTGTGTTGAGAGGTAAATTAACCAAATTTTTTAGAGTTGGCACACCCTATGCTTGACTTGCCCACAGTTAATTATGCAGGGTCAGTTTGTTTGAACTTGAACCGATTGAATTTTTAGTGAGGAAAAAAGCTGGGCGTTGGATAACTGGGTCGGCGCTTTTTAAAATGGCCTTTATTAATTAGGCCTCATACGGCTTATTTATGCACCAAAAAGTGCATGTTATTTTATCAATTATTAGTCAAAGAATGACCTTTAGGATATAATGCTGCTTTGATTATGAGAAAAGTTTAGGTTGAGATTTTTCTTCTGGTTAAGGCGTTTTGATGATTGCTCTTAAAATAATCGTTGGATTTTGAGGGTTTTAAATCGGGGCAATAGTAGCAAAAGTAGAAAGAGAGCTTCATGTCAGAAAACGAGCCATCGAATAAAAAATTACAAAGAATATTGCTTGCTGAAGACGATGAGTCTATGCGTTTGTTTCTTGATAAGGCGTTGAGCCGGGCGGGCTATGAGGTGACATCATTTAGCACCGGCATAGAAGCTTTTGAGCGGTTGAAAGAAGAGCCGTTTACTTTGTTGCTCACTGATATTGTCATGCCAGAAATGGATGGCATTGAATTGGCGCGCCGGGCTGCTGAAGTGGATCCGAAGTTGAAAATTATGTTCATTACCGGTTTTGCTGCTGTGGCGCTCAATGCTGAGAACGCAACCCCTGATGCCAAGGTGCTTTCCAAACCGTTTCATTTGCGGGACCTGGTTGAAGAAGTTGACCGTATGTTGGCCGCTTAATCGGGCGTTTTGTTGATCTTAACTTTCATATTGATCAGAGCGACGCACCCAAGCCATGGTGTCGAGTGGCTCATCTTCATTGCACCCCAACGGGGTTAAATCGAGCAATTGATACGTGCCGTTGATCATATCAAGACCGCGGGCATAGGTTGAGTGGCTGTGCGCGATGACACTGTTGGCAAATTTTAGGTTTGGTAATGTGTTAGCCAAAGAGAAAAAGCAGAAAAAAGCGTGATTTTTCCTAGAGTAGACTTGTCAAATGGGCTGTTAGTCAGCTATAGACATCTATCTTTATAAGATGGGACGTTAGCTCAGTGGGAGAGCACTACCTTGACATGGTAGGGGTCACTGGTTCAATCCCAGTACGTCCCACCATCTTCTTCACATCTGCCGAAACACCACCTAACATTTGGAAAGTTGGACCCCATTTGGGCTCCTTTTTATTCTGTGAGACTTTCTTGCGGTGCGCACAAGATGCGTGAAATTTTAAAGGTGAAGTCTTGGAATCTTAGGAATTTTTCTGTGTTGGGAGGAGCCGGTAAAAAGGGAGTTAGTATAAAAAGGAAGTAAATGGCGGAGAGGGAGGGATTCGAACCCCCGGGACGCGGAACGCCCAACGGTTTTCAAGACCGCCGCTTTCGACCACTCAGCCACCTCTCCGACTGACAAAACCTTTAGCCCCAGACTCTTTCTATAAGAAAAATCACGCAGGCGATCGGCTTTTTCGAAACCAGACCCTGTATCTATCGCTGTTGCTGAGTTCTTGCAAGTGTTAATTGGTCAATTTTCAGGAAAATTAGTCACTTTTCTAACACTGCCTTTTAACCGCCCGTTACACTCATATGACGCGAAACAGCGGGTTGGTTGCGTTTGCGATCAATGATGAAGTCGTGGCCCTTGGGTTTGCGATCAATCGCCTCGCGTATGGCTTGTTTTAACGGTTCGTTGCTCTCACTGGCGCGCAACGGGCCGCGCAAGTCGGCTCTGTCTTCTTGGCCCAGACACATAAATAGCTCTCCGGTGCAGGTGACGCGCACACGATTACAGCTTTCACAAAAATTATGGGTCATGGGGGTGATGAAACCTAGGCGGCCGCCTGTTTCGCCCACATCAACATAGCGTGCTGGCCCAGCGGTTTTGTAGCTGTTGGGGGTCAAAGTAAAGCGCTCGCTTAGTTTTTCTCGCACTTGGTTTAGCGGTAAATATTGATCGGTTCGGTCGCCATCAATATCACCCAAAGGCATGGTTTCAATTAAGGTATAGTCCATGCCTTGCTCATGGGCCCATTGCATCATTGTGCCAAGCTCATGCTCGTTCACGCCTTTTAAGGCCACTGTATTGATTTTGATGCTTAAGCCAGCTTTTTGCGCCGCTTTTATGCCGTCTAACACTTGGGATAAGCGGCCCCAACGGGTAATGGCCTGAAACTTGTTTTCATCTAGAGTATCTAAAGAGACATTGACCCGCCGAACGCCTGCGGCATATAGCTCATCTGCGTATTTGGCTAATTGGCTTCCATTGGTTGTGACGGTTATCTCTTCTAAAGCACCGCTCTCTAAATGGCGCGAAAGGCTTTGAAAAAGTTGTAAAATATTTTTGCGCACCAAAGGTTCGCCGCCGGTAATGCGTAGCTTTTTCACCCCAAGTGAGACAAAACTTGAGCAGAGCCGGTCTAGCTCTTCAAGTGAGAGTAATTCTTGTTTGGGCAAGAAGGTCATATTTTCTGCCATGCAATAAACACAGCGAAAATCACAGCGATCGGTCACAGATATGCGCACATAGGTCACAGCCCGCTGAAAGGGATCAATTAAAGATTGTTGGGAATTTTTAGATGTCTCAAGATCACCTTTTACAGCATCACCCGCTTCATTGAGGCTCATTACACATCCCTTTGGCAGCATCATTGGTTATCATTATTGTCCATTATTTTTAGATGCTAACCCGCCTGATGGCAAGAAAATTTGTATTAATTGCATGATATGAGCAGAAAATGCACTGGTGAGTGAGTTGATATGGTTTCAAATTAAATAGAATCAAACATAAAAAATTTAATCCTTGTTTACTGATTAATAACACCAATTTGCTAGAAAGGGCGGTATTGGAAGCAAATTAGTATTGCGTATGCTCCATCTTGTTCAAGTGTACCAAAAGTTTGGCAGTTTATTGCTGACTTTTGGTGCTCCTTACTCTGGTCATATTCAATGCTGATGGTGGTATTTTAAGGAAGAAGACCAGATGAACTTACGTAAAGCCCCCCAAGAGTTGTTTTTACCTCTGACATTTTTTGTCTCAATCATGGTTATGGTAAGCGTTTTATCGGCTTGCTCTTCTTCTATTGGCTTGTTTAAAAGCAAAAAACCTAAATACAGCCCGCGGGTGGTGAAATTGGGTCAAACAGTGCCCAAGGGCGGCGGTGTTTATAAGGTTGGCAAACCTTATCAGGTTGCCGGGGCTTGGTATACGCCGCGCGAAAATCCTTATTATGACAAGCGCGGGATTGCCTCTTGGTATGGCGAAGATTTTCATGGTCGTCGCACAGCCAATGGTGAAGTCTATGACATGTACGCTTTAAGCGCGGCTCATCCGACTTTGCCGATGCCAAGCTATGTTGAGGTCACCAATATTCGCAATGGGCGTTCTATGGTTGTGCGGGTGAATGATCGTGGGCCGTATAAGCATGATCGTATTATTGATTTGTCGAAAAAAGTGGCGCAATTGCTTGATTTTTACAGAACGGGGACAACCCCTGTGCGGGTGCGTTATTTAGGCCGTGCGCCTTTGGATGGCAATGACCGCTATGAGCAAGAGGCTTTGCGGGCTCAGCCTTGGTATCGTTCGCAATTTGCTGTTCATAGACCCTCAAATCGTTGGTTCTAAACATGTATGTTGAAACTGGCTTCTAGAAAGTAAATCGTTAGCTTTACGATGGCATTCACAAGATTTTGCTAAGCCGTTTATTTGTGAGCCTGGAGCTGAGACTCTATCCATGTTTTCGTTTTGAATATTTCTTTCCCTTTGAAAAAATTAGCCTATAGTCATGTTTCATAACTGGGTATTCAAAGGGAAAGAATAATGAAAGCAATAGGATATAACCAGCCAGGCCCCATCACCGCTCCTGAGGCATTTGTTGCATTTGAAACTGAGCCGCCCCAATTAAAGCCTCATGATTTATTGGTAAAGGTTATGGGGATTTCAGTGAATCCCGTTGATACCAAAGTGCGGATGAATATTCCGGCAGAAGATGGCCCCAAAATCATTGGGTATGATGCGGCAGGAGTGGTGCAAGCTGTCGGCAGCGGGGTGAGTAAATTTAATGTGGGTGACGAGGTGTTTTATTCAGGTGATATTTCGCGCCCTGGCACCAATTGTGAGCTGCATGCGATTGATGAGCGTATTGTTGGCAAAAAACCATCGTCTTTAGGGTTTGCAGAAGCAGCTGGCTTTCCTTTAACTTCCATTACAGCTTGGGAGCTTTTGTTTGATTGCCTCAAAGTGAAAGAGGGAGGCGAGCAAGGGGAGAGCCTGTTAATCATTGGCGGGGCTGGCGGCGTTGGTTCCATTTTGATTCAACTGGCCAAAAAACTCACCCAGCTAAATGTGATCGCGACCGCTTCGCGCCCTGAGACCACGCAATGGGTCAAAAAAATGGGGGCGGATCATGTTGTTAATCATCATGGATCCCTCGTTGATCAGGTTAATGATATAGGGGTTGCCCCGCGTTATATTGCTGCGCTTACGGGAACTGATCAGCACTTTCCGGCTATGCTTGAACTGGTTAAACCGCGCGGCTCTCTTGCTTTCATTGATAGCCCGACAACTTTGGATATTAATCCTGGTAAGACCAAGGCTCTTAGTTTTAGTTGGGAGTATATGTTTGCTCGCCCGATGTTTGGCTTGGATGATATTGAGGTGCAACATGAGATCCTTACCCGTGTTTCAGAGATGATTGATAATGGAAGCCTCATTTCAACCGTGACGAACAATCTTGGAGCCATGAGTGTTGAGACCTTGGTCGAGGCCCACACACAACAAGAAAGTGGGCGCGTTATTGGTAAGAATGTGCTGGATGGGCTTGCGTAAAAAAGAGTGTTAGTTTCCCACGTTGAATAGAAAAGAGAAGATTATGTCAAAAACCATTCTACTTACTGGGGCAACCGATGGCATTGGGCTTGCCACTGCTGAGATGCTGGCAACACAAGGTCATACATTGTTGTTGCATGGGCGCAATTCATCGAAGGTGGAAGAGGTGGCAAAAACGCTATCTGCCTTGGATGGGGTGGGGACCATTGAAACATATGTGGCTGACCTTTCAAACCTTGAACAGGTTGAGGGTCTAGCAAAGGCTGTGTCTGCAAACCATAAAAGCCTCGATGTGCTGATTAATAATGCTGGTGTTTACAACACCCCAAATACAATAACGCCTGATGGGTTTGATGTTCGTTTTGTGGTCAATACCTTTGCCCCATTTTTGCTGACGCGGGCTTTGTTGCCCTTGATGGGGCCAACTGGGCGCGTGGTGAACCTTTCATCTGCGGCTCAATCGAGCGTTAATTTGAATGCTTTGGCTGGCAAACAAGGGCTATCTGACGGGGAAGCTTATGCGCAAAGCAAATTGGCTATCACCATGTGGTCACGTGTGATGGGGCTTGCTTTGGGGGAAAATGGGCCAGCTATCATTGCGGTTAACCCTGGGTCTTTGCTTGCCAGTAAAATGGTCAAGGATGCTTTTGGGGTACCAGGCAGTGATATTCGTATTGGGGCTGATATTTTAACCCGGGCTGCTCTTCACCATGAGTTTGCGCAAGCAACAGGAAAATACTTTGATAATGACAGCGGCCAGTTTGCTTCGCCTCATCCAGATGCGCTTGATGATCATAAATCTGGTCAAGTTGTGGAGGCTATAGAGGCTATTCTAGCCTAACGTTTATGGTGATCCATGCAAAAAGGGCGTAACCTTTCTGTAAGCGCTTATAAGACCCAAAGCTCACACTATGAAGCTTTCTGATCGGGTATCATAAATTTTTGGAAATGTTCTCAAGTGCTGGGACAATAAGGGCTCAATGATGGATAAAGGGGTATAAATATTCGTCATGACAGTAAGATGACATTGTTATATCAAAATAAAGGGATAAAACCTGCTTGTTATCCTCCTGTTTTGCCCCCTTCCGGTCTTGATTTCTTTTAGAGCTTTGACATTATGGGCAAAATAAATAGTTTGAGGCTAAACCATCAATTGAAGGGGTCCTGTTGTGGCATTGCTTAGAACACTTATGGGAGTGGTAATTGGCTTGGCTTTGGTCAGTTCCCCTTTATTGGGCCAAGAAGCTGAGTTTGAAACCAGTGCCCAGTTTGCCATTGTTATGGAAGCAGACAAAAGCATCATCTTTTTGCAAAAAAATGCTGATGTACCGATGGCCCCGGCCAGTATGAGCAAATTAATGACCGTTGCTGTGGTTTTTCGTGAATTAAAGGCAGGCCGGTTAAAGCTGATTGATGATGTGAGAATGTCGGTTAATGCGTGGCGTACAGGCGGGGCGCCATCGCGCACATCTGCGATGTTTGTGCCTGTGAAAAGCACTGTTACTGTTGAACAGATTTTACGGGGGATTATCATACAATCCGGCAATGATGCTTCCATTGCCATTGCGGAGCATATTTCGGGTAGCGAAGCTAAGTTTGCACAAGAAATGGAGAGTTATGGCAAGAAAATAGGGCTGACCCATTCCACGTTTCGTAATGCAACCGGTTTGCCCCACCCTGAACATTTAATGAGTGCCAGAGATTTGGCCAAGCTGGCCCAGCATTTGTTGAAGGAATTTCCTGAGTATTACAAGTATTTTGCAGAACCAAGTTTTAAATATCGCCGCTATAACTTCATCAATCGCAATCCCTTATTGCCGCTAAAAGAAGGCTATGATGGACTTAAAACGGGTTTCACCAAACAATCTAAATATGGCATTGTTGTTTCGCTTAAACGTGATGGTCGCCGCTTGATCGGTGTTTTAAATGGGTTGGAAAAAAAGACAGATCGCCGCCAAGAAACCCGGCGGGTGATGAATTGGGCGGTTTCAAACTTCGTGCGCCGTACGGTTGAGACTGATCGGCAAACCTTTTTTGCCCACGTTTGGGGCGGAGAAAAGGGGTGGGTTGGGCTTTCAACTGCTGGTGATGTTAGAATTTATGCCCCTAAAGGGGAGGCGGCTCCAGAGATTGTTTCTGAAGTTATTTATAACGGGCCGTTAAAAGCCCCGATCACCCAGGGCCAGGCAGTGGCCAAATTGCGGGTTCAAGTTGCAAATACCAAACAAGAATATGACCTTTATGCCAATGAAACTGTGAAGCGTACTAATTTTATATATCGGGGCGTTGATTCCTTGTTTTATTTGATATTTGGCTGGTTTCTTGGATAAGTTAGAGCTTGTGATCAATACCTATAAAGGTACAAAGGCAATTTTATGAAGGCTGATGTTAAACAGGCTCGAGAGAGAGGGCACTTTATCTCTTTTGAAGGCGGTGAGGGGGCCGGCAAATCGACCCAAGTGCGTTTGCTTTCTGAGCGGTTGGTTTCATTGGGCTATCAGACCTTATTGACACGGGAACCGGGTGGCTCGCAGCTGGGCGAAAAAATTCGTCGGTTTTTGTTAGAAGGCAAAGTGAAAGATTATGGGCCTGTGGCTGAAGCCTTATTGTTTTATACCGCCAGGCTTGATCACCTTAATTCGTTGATCTTGCCGAATTTGCAAGATGGGGTTTGGGTGATTTGTGACCGTTTTGCTGATTCTAGCCGGGCTTACCAAGGGGCGGCGAGCGGCGTTGATGATGGGGTTTTTGATGCTCTTGATCGCATCGTTATTGGGCCGAATTTTCCTGAATTGACCATCATTGTTGATTTGCCGGTTGAGGTGGCGCAATCGCGGGTTGCCAACCGTCAACGCCAAAAGGGCGGAGAGGTGGACCGGTTCGAGGCAGAGAAACAAGACTTTCATGAGCGTTTGCGTGAAGGGTTTTTAAATATTGCTAGCGCCAATACCAACCGTTGCATTGTGGTTGATGGTAATCAATCGCGCGAGGCGGTGGCTGAGATCATTTGGGAGACTGTTGTTGAGCGCTTTGGGCTTGAAGCTTTGGTTTAGAGCGTTTCACCCAAAAGTGGGTACCGGTTTTGGGACCAATGAAACGCTTCAAGAAAAGAGCGTTTCACCCAAAAGTGGGTACCGTTTTTGGGGCCAATGAAACGCTTCAAGAAAAGAGCGTTTCACCCAAAAGTGGGTGCCGTTTTTTTTGGGGGAAAATGAACCGCTAGAATGGTTAGGGTAACAAGACAATGAGTTCGATTGAAGGGGTGCCATTGAGTGATCAGCTTGAAGGGGCATTGCACCCTGTTCACACCCCGCATTTTTATGGGCATGATCAAGCGATCGAAGGGCTAACAACGGGGCTGACTTCCGGGCGCTTTCATCATGGCTGGATTTTTTCTGGACCGTTAGGCGTTGGCAAAGCCACGCTGGGTTATCATCTTGCCAGAGTTTTATTAGACCAGACCCAAGATAAGGAACAGGGTGATCTTGATTTGATTGGCTTGTCTGAACAAGCTCGCCAAGAAAAAACGGGCCGGTTGGTGGCTCAATTTGCTCATCCTGATATGCGGGTGTTGCGCCGTAATTATGATACTAAAACAAAGAAATTTTTTTCCTTCATTCGCATTGATGAGATGCGGGCCTTGCGTGATATGTTGCACACTACCCCTTCCATGGGAGGGGCGCGGGTTATTCTTATTGACAGGGCTGAAGATATGAACCAGGCCAGTGGCAATGCTTTGCTCAAGGTGCTTGAAGAGCCCCCGCAAAACACAGTTTTTATTTTAATCACCAATGCGCTGGGGCAAATTCCTATTACCATTCGTTCGCGCTGTCGGTTGTTAAAATTTCACGGGCTTGAATTGGATGCGTTTCAACAAGCGCTAGAACAGCAATTTCAAGCCCAACATTTAAAGTTGCCGCCTGATTTAGAGATGCAAAGCCTATGGCATTTGTCTCAAGGTAGTGTCAGGGTTGGCTTTGAACTGGTTACGGGCAATGGGCTTAAAGTTTATCACACCTTGGTCAAGCTATTTGAAGGCTTGCCAACCCTTGATGGCCAATTGCTTGATCAGTTCGTGGACGGGGTGTTGCGTGATAAAAGCGGCCAGGCGTATAGCGGGGCGCTGGAGCAAGTTTTGCAGCTCATTCACCGCTTGATAAAGGGGAAGATGGCCGATTTCCCGTTAAGCGCCCAAGAAAAACGATTGGCAGATAAATTAATTCATCCACAAGCTATTGATCAATGGCTACGGGTATGGGATACCGTGCAACAAAAGTCACTTGATGTTGATGAGTATAATTTAGATAAAAAAACCCACCTGACCACAACGCTGTTTAGCCTAAGAGATCTTGTGCGGGCCCAGTAATGTTTTCAAAGTGATTTTCAAGTTTACGGATATTGAAATAGGACAAAATGAATGGGCACGGATGACCCTTATTACATAACCACTGCCATCTCTTATCCCAATGGGGAGCCTCATATTGGGCATGCTTATGAAGCGCTGGCAACTGACGCGTTGGCCAGGTTTTATCGGCTGGCGGGGCGCAAGGTTTATTTTCTAACCGGGACTGATGAGCATGGTTTGAAAATGCAGCAAACAGCGCAAAAAGAAGGTGTGCCGGTGCAAGAGTTGGCAGATCGCAACTCAGCTCAATTTCAAGATATGGTCCAAGCGCTTCATTGTTCTAATGATGATTTTATCCGCACGTCTGAAGAGCGGCACAAGCAAGCCTGCCAAGAGATTTGGCGGCGCATGGAACAAGCGGGTGACATTTACCCAGGCACTTATGAGGGCTGGTATTCTGTGCGTGATGAGGCCTTTTATGATGAGGGTGAAACGACACTTGATGATCAAGGTGGGCGCATAGGCCCGCAAGGGACACCTGTTGAATGGACACAAGAGACCACTTATTTTTTCAAGCTATCAGCCTATCAAGACAAGTTGCTGGCCCATTATAATGAAGACCCGTCCTTTATTGGGCCGCAAACCCGGCGCAATGAAATTATGCGCTTTGTGGAAGGCGGGCTAAAGGATCTTTCTATTTCTCGCACCACCTTTGATTGGGGTATTTCCGTGCCAGGCTCAGATGATCACATTATGTATGTGTGGGTCGATGCGCTGACAAATTATCTAACCGGTGTTGGCTTTCCTGATGAAGATAGCGACCTTTACAAAAATTTCTGGCCTGCCAATGTGCATATTATTGGCAAGGATATTTTGCGCTTCCATGCGGTTTATTGGCCAGCCTTTTTAATGTCTGCTGGGGTGCCGTTGCCAAAACGGGTTTTTGCTCATGGGTTTTTGTTTAATCAGGGGGAGAAGATGTCCAAGAGTGTGGGCAATGTGGTGTCTCCCAATGATATGATTGAGGCGTATGGTGTTGATCAAATGCGCTATTTCTTTTTGCGTGAAGTGCCGTTTGGTAAGGATGGTAATTACAGCCATGAAGCGATTATCAACCGGGTGAATGCTGATCTGGCCAATGATCTTGGCAATTTGGCACAACGTTCTTTGTCCATGATTGTTAAAAACTTAAGTGGTGTTTTGCCAGACCCCAAAGCCTTGACGAATGAAGACCAGCAAATTTTGAAAGCGACAGATGATTTGTTGCCAGCCATTGCCCCTCACATGGAAACCCAAGCTTTGCACAAAGCGCTAGAGGCGATTTGGCAGGTGGTTGGTGATGCTAACAAATATTTTGCTGCTCAAGAACCTTGGGCCTTGAAGAAGACCGATCCGGAACGTATGGGGACAGTGCTGTATGTCACGGCAGAGGTGATCCGCCAAGTGGCGATTTTGGCCCAACCGTTTATTCCCATCGGGGCAGGGCAATTGCTTGATTTGCTGCAACAACCGGCTGATCAACGTAGTTTTTCTATCTTGGGAGAAAATGGACGTTTAAAATCGGGCTTGCAGCTTGAAAAGCCAACCCCGATCTTTCCTCGTTTGGAATTGGCTGAGGAGCAAGCCTAATGTTGGTTGATAGCCATTGTCATTTGGACTTTCCAGGATTGGTCGATGATATTGAGGCGGTTCGCGGGCGCGCTAAGGGGGCTGGTGTTGATTTGATGGTCACCATCTCCACCCGTTTGCGCCAGATCGATAAAATCTTGGCGATTGCAGAGCAACATGACAATGTTTATTGCTCGGTTGGCACCCATCCGCACAATGCCAGTGAGGAAAAAGATCTCACTTTGGAAGACATTTTAACTCATTGTGATCACCCCAAAGTGGTTGCCATTGGTGAGGCGGGCCTAGATTATTTTTATGAGCATGGTGACCCGGTTGATCAAGCCGCAGGCTTTCGCCGGCATATTGCGGCGGCGCGCGAAACCGGTTTGCCCTTGGTCATCCACACAAGAGATGCTGAAGGCGACACGGCCAGCATTTTGAAAGAAGAGACCACAAAAGGGGCTTTTCCCTTTTTGTTGCATTGCTTTACCGCGTCGCGCCAATTGGCTGAGATTGGGGTCGAGCTGGGTGGTTATGTTTCGTTTTCAGGGGTGTTGACGTTTAAGAAGTCTGATGAGCTGCGGGCAACAGCTGCCGCCCTGCCATTAGATCGTTTGTTGGTTGAAACAGATGCGCCTTATTTGGCGCCGGTGCCCAAACGCGGAAAGCCAAATGAACCGGCCTATGTGGCCCATACCGCGCAAGTTTTGGCTGAGACGAGAGGGTTGAGTTTGGAAGAGATCTCTCAAGCGACCACAGATAATTTCATGCGCTTGTTTTCCAAAGTGCCCGATCCAAGACCAATTAACTAAGACGGGGAGCTTAACAACCTTGATGCGCTTTACCATTTTAGGATCAGGCTCTTCAGGCGGCATTCCGCGCATTGGCGGGGACTGGGGGGCTTGTGATCCAAATGAGCCTAAGAATGCGCGCTTGCGCAGTTCATTTTTGGTTGAGCAAGAAAGTGAAGGTGCCTTGACCCGTTTGTTGGTTGATACTTCCCCAGATCTGCGGGCCCAGCTTTTATCAGCCGATGTGGCAACGCTTGATGGGGTGGTTTATACCCATTCTCATGCCGACCACACTCATGGCATAGATGATTTGCGGGTGGTTTATTTTAACAATAAGGCCCGCATTCCGGTTTTTTATGATGCTGAGACGGGCAAGGTGCTGCGGTCAAAATTTCATTATTGTTTTGAGCAGCCGGAAGATTCGAACTATGTGCCGATTTTAAAGGGGCAAGAAATTGCCCCATACACGCCTTTTGAAATTGAGGGGGCAGGTGGCACAATCAACGTGATGCCGTTTCAGCAATTGCATGGGAATGGGCATTCTCTCGGTTTGAGGTTTGGCAATTTGGCTTATGCAACGGATGTGCATGCTTTTCCTGAACAATCGTTGCCGATGCTGGAAGGGCTCGATGTGTTGATTTTGGATGCTTTGCGCTACTCACATCATCCTTGTCATTTTACCGTTGAGCAAGCGGTGCAAATTATTGAACAAGTTAAGCCCAAACGCGCCATTCTTACGCATTTGCATATTGATCTGGATTATCAGACTTTAAAAGCCGAACTTCCTGCTCACATCGAGCCAGCTTATGATGGTTTGGTTATTGAGCTTTAGAGTGTCCGGTCAAGGCTTACTGCGTGCCTTAATTTCCATGGTTAGACTTTGGCACAGTCCAGGTGCTTGTTGTTCTTATTTAGAAACGTCCAGAGTATTTCCGTTTTCATAGGTGTTTTCAAGCAGTGTTGTCATAAGCCTTTTGGCAATTGTTTCAGGGCTGTTTAACGTGACTTGATCTTCTCCGGGAAAGGCTTTTTGGCGTAAATTGGTGCTCATGGGGCCGGGGTTTACAAGCAAGGTTCTTATGCTTGTTTCTTGGGTTTCAGCGGCATAGCTTTTTACCAAAATCTCTAATGCGGCTTTAGACGCGGTAAAGGGGCCCCAATAGGCGGTCCCGCGTGTGCTTTCATCTTGATCTGTTATGAACAGAGCTGTTGCGCTTTCACTGCGCTGTAATAAGGGGTCAAGGGTTCTTAACAGAGAAAAGTTAGCTGTTAGGTTGGTGGTGAGGACTTTGTTCCATTCATCCGTTTTAAAATGCGAAATGGGGGCGAGCCCGCCCAGATAGGCGGCATTGCCAACCAGTAAATCAAGTTTATCAAAACGCTCAAAAAGGGTCGGGCCTAAAGCATCAATGGTTTCAGGCTCCAGCAGGTTTAAGGGCACCAAAGTTGCTTGGCTGCCAACAGACTTGATCTCATCGTCTAGGGCTTCCAGGCTGCCCACCGTGCGCCCAAGGGCGATGATATGAGCCCCTTGTTTGGCAAGCTCTAGCGCTAAGTGATAGCCAAGCCCGCGGGTGGCCCCTGTGACAAGGGCGGTTTTGTCTTTAAAACTTTGTGACACAAAAATCTCCCAGTTATTTAGTGCTGGGTCTAGCAAACCTTTAGGCTAACCGCAAAAGAAAAAACCGAGGGAATGGCTCCCCTCGGTTTGTAATAACAGCTTTATTGTAGGTGACTTATTCGCTCGGTGTGGTTTCGACAGGCTCTTTTGTGCCTTCCATCATCTCACCTACTTTTTCAACGGCCTTGCCACCAAGTTCTTTGGCCTTTTCATAGGTGTCCTTTGTTACCTCTTTGGCCTTTTCGTAAGTGGGTTTTGCCGCTTCTAAAGCCTCTTTTGTCTTTTCTTTTGCTTTTTCATAAGTCGGTTTGGCTGCCTCTATCGCTTCTTTGGTTTTTTCCTTTGCCTTTTCATAGGTTGGTTTGGCTGCATCAACGGCGTCCTTGGTCATTTCTTTGGCTTTTCTCAAATAAGGGCTAGAGGCTTTTTTGGCCTTATCTGTTGCATCGACCAAGCCTTCAACGCTTTTGGCTGAGACCGCTTTGGTGCTGGTCCATAATTTTGAAAACCAACCCTTTTTGGGGCGTAGTTTGTCAGCTGGCATTTCCTGTAATGCGGTGATGGCTTTTTCATGTGTGTCTTTTGCCGCTGGATCAGTGATACGATATGACTTGCCGGTAAATAACACCATAGGTGTGCACGCGGTAACAACTTTTTTGCCCGATTCATGCCATTTGGGGTTAGCGACACCGGTTTCTTCAGCTGCATAAACTTTGCGCCCTCTGGTTTCTTGTGCCAAGATTTCGCGCGAAATGACAGGAACGAAATGGCCGCCATTTTCATTGACCAGCTTAAACAGCTTGTTGTCAGCATCTGGAAATTGCACAAAAAGGGTCACATTATCTTCTTGTGCAAGGGCTGATGTGATCGCATCTTCTGTGCTGGCGGCATAGGTCACTTTTGTGGCTTTGCCCAGACCTGTTGGGTCAATGCTTTGTAAGTATTTAAATGAGCCAGCATGGCCTGACATCTCTGGTGGGAGAATAAAATTCATATAAGGGGCGCTGGCGGCCACATCGCCAAAATTTTTCATCAATTTATTTTTAGTGACCAAAAACAAACATTCTTTGCCCAAATCATCGCGAATGGGCGTGTAGGCCAATTGATTTGATTGACTGGCATATTTCAAGGAGAATAAATCGTATTGAGCAAGGCCAAAATCTGTCGGCTTTTCAATAATTTTATCAAGATTTTCAAGTGAGCCTTGAGATGTGCGGCAATTGATCAGCACATTTTTCTCTTTGGCTGCCTTTTTTATTGTTGGGCAAAATTCATTAAAATAGGCCCCTGTTTTTTCACCTGTGTATAGATCTAAAGCTTGTGCCTTTGTGACAAGCCCTGTCATACCAACCGTTAATGACAAACCGGCCAAAAGCGCCGCATCGATAGATTTCATCATGTTTCTCCCTGAAAAGTTATTTTAATTTAATAACTTAATTCTCTGACATAAGCATCTATATTCATTGAATTTAACAAAATTAAGATATAGAGATTTATGTCCCTCATATAGGCAAGTATATGGTGAGAAAAAGGCCAAACTTCAAGTCTGGCACCGCGACATATTATAGCAGCTTAAAGCACTTCTGATAGCAATGAGGGGTGGGGTTCTTCTTCAAGGTTTTTATCTGTGAGAGGGGTTGGATAATCGCCGGTAAAACAATGATCGGTATATTGTGGGTGCTGTTCGTTGCGCCCGTCATGACCCATTGCGCGGTAAATGCCATCAACAGAGATAAATGCCAGGCTATCTGCCCCCATGAATTTGCGCATGCCCTCAATGTCATAATTGGCTGCCAAAAGTTTGTTTTGATTTGGCGTGTCGATGCCGTAAAAATCTGGATGGGTAATTGGCGGGCTGGAAATACGCATATGCACCTGGCGGGCACCGGCTTCATACATCATGGAAACCAATTTAACAGAGGTGGTGCCCCTGACAATGCTGTCATCAATCAGCACAACGCTTTTGCCCTCTACCATTGAGCGATTGGCTGAGTGTTTTAGCTTAACGCCCAATTGGCGAATTTGCTGTTCTGGCTCAATAAAAGTGCGCCCAACATAATGGTTGCGAATGATGCCAAGCTCAAATGGCACCCCAGATTTTTGCGCATATCCAATGGCAGCTGGCACCCCGGAATCTGGAATGGGAATGATCACATCAGCTTCAGCTGGGGCTTCAATGGCCAATTGTTCGCCCATTTTTTTGCGCACTTCATAAACGCTTTTGCCAGACACAATGCTGTCAGGCCGGGCAAAATAAATATATTCAAAAATACAAGGGCGCGGGGTTTGCTTTTTAAAGGGGTGATAGCTTTTGATGCCAGATTTGGTAATGACAACAATTTCACCATTTTCAATTTCGCGCACAAATTCAGCACCAACGATATCAAAGGCGCAGGTCTCTGATGCGAGCACCCAGCTTTCACCCAGCCGCCCGAGCAAAAGCGGGCGAATGCCTAAAGGATCGCGCACACCAACCAATTTTTTATTGGTTAGACAGGTCAGGGCAAAGGCCCCTTCAATTTGCAAAACCGCTTCGGTGAAGCGTTCAATAAATTCGCGTTTTTTGCTGCGGGCTAAAAGGTGTAATAAAACTTCTGTGTCACTGGTAGATTGGAAGATTGCGCCGTCTTTTACCAGCTCTTTGCGCAATGTGATGGCATTTGTGAGGTTGCCGTTATGGCACATGGCAAAGCCGCCGCGTGAATGTTCGGCAAACAAAGGTTGCACATTGCGCATCACGGTATCACCGCTGGTGGAATAACGCACGTGGCCAACAGCACTTTCCCCGGACAGCCGTTCAATGATGTTGCGTTTGTTAAAATTATCGCCGACCAGCCCTAAGCGTCGCTCGGCCTGGAATTGGTTGCCGTCAAATGAGACGATGCCAGCTGCTTCTTGGCCGCGATGCTGTAAGGCATGTAGCCCGAGAGCTGTGATCGCGGCGGCATCAGGTTGGCCAAAAATACCAAAAACACCGCATTCTTCTTTTGGTCGATCAAAACCGTTAAACCCGTGAGCATAACGGTTTGGTTGCCCTATTAGGCTTTCATAATTGGCGAGGCTATGCATTGTTCTCTTTGTCAATTGGATGATTGTTTCTCAAGCTGTTTTCAGCTTGTCTCAACGCAGTTTCTTATTATTTTTTACGCAACCCAGGGCTTAACTTTTAATCTGGATGTTATGAATATCAATTCGTTCTTATGGTTTTTTAAACAGCTTTATTGTGTATCCTCGCGTGAACTCTGCTCTTCAGGTTCAGGGTCCAATGAGGGCAATTTAATCTGATCAGGCATGACTTTTTTCATTACAGATACAATATAGTTGCCAGTATCTTTTATATAAGGCAGCGATTGCGATTGGGTGACCCAATAGGGGTGCTTTTCTTCGTCTTGTTCTAAGAAGGTGCCAAAGAAATAAAGGATTACCACCAAAATAAACCCGCGTAACAGCCCAAACACAAAGCCTAGGCTGCGGTCCAGTGCGCCAATGCGGCTGTCTAGTATGCTTTCTGAGAAACGTGACGTTATAAAGTGAACAACGATAAGCACCAGTAGAAAAATACCAATCGCGCAAAGGCCAAGAGCAATGGTTTTATCAAGCCCAAGGCTTAGCGCTACATCGTTTGCTAAATGCCGATAATAAAGCGCAAAAACCACAGCTGCGAGTGCTGCTAAAGCCCAGGATAATATAGAGAGAACTTCGCGCGTTAGACCGCGGTACATGGCCAGCATACCAGAGATTAGTGCAATGACTAACAATATGGCATCAAGATACGTTAAAGGCCCTAGCATGGGTGTTCCTTTATTTGGTTGTATCTTTCAAGGTTAGATCTTTGCATTGTTTTGATCTGCTTGAAAGACATCAGCCCCGCTAAACACTATACCATTTAGCTGATTTTTTTCTGCTTTACCAGTGCTGTTACGCTAACTGGTTCATAAAACTGTCATTCATCAGCATATTTTTGAGTTTTACCCCTAAACAAGCTTTAAGTGGAAATCATTTTTACGATTTCAGATAAATGTGTTACTGGCTGACACCTAATTGTCACATTTCCTGTGTCTTGGGTTTGAGAGGGCAAATAACAATCAGTAAACCCTAGTTTTTCTGCCTCTCTGAGCCGCCCAATTGCATGCCCAACCCGGCGAATGCTGCCAGAAAGACTCACTTCACCAAAGAACACACTATCATCTGGCAATTGATTGCCGGTAAAAGCTGAAATAAGGGCCGCTGCTGCTGCCATATCGGCTGCTGGTTCGGTTAATTTTATGCCACCTGCAATGTTGAGGTAAACATCATGCTTGCCAAGCACAATACCGCAACGCGCCTCTAGCACAGCCAATAACATATTGAGACGGCTGTTATCCCAACCGATTACCGCTCGGCGCGGGGTGCCAAAGGGGGAGGGGGCCACAAGGGCTTGAATTTCAACCAAAACTGGGCGTGTGCCTTCAATGCCAGCAAACACTGAGGTGCCTGCCCCTTTTTCATCTCGGCTGGATAAAAATAGCTCTGAGGGGTTGGTGACTTCTTTCAGGCCCTCTTCGCGCATTTCAAACACGCCGATTTCATCGGTGGGGCCAAAGCGGTTTTTTTGCGCCCTCAAGATGCGAAATGGCACGCCGCGCTCGCCTTCAAAATAAAGCACGGTGTCGACCATATGCTCAATTACCTTTGGCCCGGCAATGGCACCGTCTTTGGTCACATGGCCAACGATGATCAACGCGCAATCGCTTTTCTTGGCTTGGCGGATCAGGGAATGGGTGGTGGCGCGCAATTGAGTAACCGTGCCGGGGGCTGCTTCTACCGTTTCTGTCCATAAAGTTTGGATGGAATCGATGATACAAAGTGCCGGCGGCTGGCCTGATTTCATGGTGGCGAGAATGGTTTCCAAATTGGTTTCTGCTGCCAGTTCAACGGGGGCTTTTTTGACCCCTAATCGATTGGCGCGCAAACGCACCTGCGCGGTGGCTTCTTCGCCAGAAAAATATATCACCCGTTTTCCGCTTTGTGCCAGGTTGGCTGCCAGTTGGGTGAGCAGCGTTGATTTGCCAATCCCTGGGTCGCCGCCAACTAAGATGGCGGAGCCAGGCACCAAGCCGCCCCCTGTCACCAGGTCCAGCTCACTCAGGCCGGTTGCATAACGTGTTAAAACTTGGTCTTGGCCGTCAAAGCTTTCAAGTTCAATACCAGGCCGGTTGCGGGCGGTGGTTTTTTTTTGGCCAGAGACGGCAATGGGTTCAGCACTTTCCTCAATAATGGTGTTCCATTCACCGCACGCGCCGCATTTACCGGCCCACTGAGTGGTGACGTTTCCGCAAGCTTGGCAATGGTATGAGGCTTTTTTGGCCATAGAGTTTTCTACTTTTAGAGTGTGTGGTCCGTGCCTTAAACTTCATGGTTAGACTTTGGCATTTTTAAAAGCCATGTCAAGGATTTCACTTGCGCTGCGCGTCCTTGACATGGCTTTTAAAAATGCAAAAATCTCACCATGAAGTTTAAGGCACTCTCTCGGCATGCCTTTATTCGTATCTATAAGGGATGTGGTCGTCTTCTGCTAAATCAGAGAAGCGGGTGAAGTTGCCGTTAAAGGCGAGCGGCACTGTGCCTGTGGGGCCGTGGCGCTGCTTGCCGATGATAACTTCGGCTTTGCCTTGGACTTGTTCCATTTCATCTTGCCATTTAACCGTGGCTTCCACATCGCTTTCAGACGGTTGGCGGCGAGAGACGTAATATTCTTCGCGGTAAACGAACATGACCACGTCAGCGTCTTGTTCAATCGAGCCTGATTCGCGCAAGTCTGCCAATTGAGGGCGCTTGTCATCGCGTTGCTCTACCTGACGAGAAAGCTGGGAGAGAGCAATGATCGGTACATTCAGCTCTTTGGCCAAAGCTTTCAGGCCGGTGGTGATTTCAGAGACCTCTTGTACGCGGCCCTCACCTGTGCGTTTTGAGCCAGAGAGTAATTGCAAATAGTCAACTATGACAACGCCGAGGTTCTTTTGACGTTTCAGCTTGCGGGCGCGGGCTGACAATTGGGCGATGGAAATGCCGCCCGTTTGGTCAATGTAAAGCGGCATGTCGCCTAATTTTTGGGAGGTTTCGACCAATTTGCGAAAGTCAGTTTCGTCAATCATGCCGCGGCGGATTTTTTCTGAGGGGATTTCAGCTTGTTCTGAAATGATCCGGGTGGCCAATTGCTCAGCTGACATCTCAAGCGAGAAAAAGGCCACAACGGCGCCATCTGTTGTTTTCAAACTGCCATCAGGCTGTGGCTCGGCATGGTGGGCATTGGCAATGTTAAACGCAATGTTAGTTGCCAGCGCTGTTTTGCCCATAGAGGGGCGCCCGGCTAGGATAATCAAGTCAGAGGTTTGCAGTCCCCCCATTTTGCGATCAAGGTCGGTTAAGCCTGTGGAGACACCAGACAGGCCGCCATCGCGCAAATAGGCATTGTTGGCCATTTCAATGGCATCGGTGATGGCATCTTTAAACGAACAAAAACCAGAGCCATATTTGCCTTGTTCAGCTAGGGAATAGAGCTGTTGTTCGGCATTGCTGATTTGCTCTTCTGGTGGGTTGGTCACCTCACTGTCGTAAGCGGTGTTGACCATGTCCTCGCCAATGCCGATGAGATTGCGGCGCACAGCTAAATCATAAATGGTGTGCCCATAATCTTTTACATTGATGATGGAGGTTGCATTGGCAGCCAGTCGGCCTAAATATTGAGGCACGGTGATATCGCCAATAGGCTCATCATTGTCAAAATAGGTTTTCAGGGTGACCGGGGTGGCTTGCTTGCCTGATTGGATCAGTTGCAAACTGGTTTCATAAATGCGCGCGTGCAAAGGGTCGAAGAAATGTTCTTCAGTTAAAAAACTAGAGACCCTGTCGGCTGCTTCATTGTTAATAAGGATGGCACCCAGAAGCTCTTGTTCAGCCTGGATATTATGAGGGGCAAGCCGAAACGGAAGATCCTCAATCTCGGCTTTGACATCTGTTGATGGTTCTTGTTGTTTTTGTGCTGTATCAATCATGAGCCCACCCTAGTTGATTCGGCGAAAAGCTTAAGTGGGTCAAGGGAGGATTTCCCCTCTATTCACAGGGTGAAATAAATTTTTTTATTTTCCCTTGCCCAAGATTTAGTGAGAGTGCCTAAACCAAAGCACACAAAAGGTAATGGGGTGCCGCATGGGGGCTCTTGGCTTTACAAAAAGTGTTGAGCTTAGCTTCTTGTTTAGAATGCTTGCTCTTGGGGCCAGCAATGAGTATGGTCCGATTTTCAAAAAGCTCTTATGTATTCTTATGTGTAATGAGCCGTTTGTTTGTTTTGATAGAGAAGAGAAAGATAATGTTTGAAGGCTCAATTACAGCGTTGGTAACACCTTTTCGTGATGGGAATATTGATGAAGATGCGTTTCAAAAGCTTGTCCAAAGACAGGTTGATGAAGGCACGCACGGGCTTGTGCCAGTTGGAACAACTGGCGAGAGCCCTACTTTGAGCCATGATGAACATAAACGGGTGGTTGAGCTGTGCATTGAAGTGGCTGCAGGCAAAGTGCCTGTGATAGCTGGTGCTGGGTCTAACAGCACGCATGAGGCGGTTGATTTAGCCGTTCACGCACAACAAGCTGGTGCAAAGGCTGTGCTTGTGGTGACGCCTTATTATAATAAGCCAAGCCAAGAAGGCATGTATCAGCATTATAAAGCGATTAATGATGCAATAGATTTGCCAATATTTATCTATAACATTCCAGGCCGGTCAGTGATTGATATGAATTCTCAAACTATGGCGCGCTTGTTTGCCTTGCCTAATATTATTGGGGTCAAGGACGCGACAGCAGATTTGGCCCGGGTTTCACAGCAGCGTGCTGTTGTTGGCAGTGACTATATCCAATTATCTGGCGAAGATGCTACGGCACTTGGGTTTATGGCCCATGGTGGGCGCGGTTGCATCTCTGTAACCTCCAATGTGGCGCCTAAGCTTTGTGCGCAGTTTCAAGAGGCTTGCTTGCGTAAAGATTTTGAAATGGCGCTTAAATTGCAAGACCGATTAATGCCCTTGCATGAGGCTTTGTTTTGCGAGTCTAACCCTGTGCCAACCAAATATGCGCTTTCACGGTTGGGGTTTGGGTCAGAAGAGGTGCGGTTGCCGTTGGTGCCGATTAGTGCTGAGGGGCGCAAAGTTGTAGACCTGGCATTGGAAAAGGCACAACTGGTTTAATTGATTAAGTTTGAGTTGAAAAATTATGGCTTCTAGTAAGAAAAAATCTGATCACCGCTCGATCGCCGAGAACCGGCGGGCGCGGTTTGATTTTGAGATTATGGAAACCTTTGAAGCCGGTATTATGTTGCAAGGCAGTGAGGTTAAATCCTTGCGCACGGGCAAAGCCAACATTGCTGATAGTTATGCCAGCAATGAGGGCGGCGAGATTTTTTTGATTAATGGCTATATCCCTGAATACACCCAAGCGGGGCGGTTTAATCATGAAACCAGGCGTCCGCGCAAGTTGCTTTTGCATGCCCGCGAGATTAAAAAGCTCATTGGTTCTATTCAACGTGATGGCTTAACGCTGGTGCCGTTAAAATTATATTTTAATGATCGAGGCATTGCCAAACTACAGATCGCTTTGGCGCGCGGTAAAAAAATCCATGATAAACGCCAGACCCAAAAAGACCGGGATTGGAACCGCCAAAAATCTCGTTTGCTCCGAGAGCGAGGATAAAGGTTTTCAATGAAGCTTGAGGGTGGTGCTCGGTGTTATAAATAGTCAGCAGCGCTTGCAAACACATCTTCAAACATCTGCTCGGTTAAGCGGCCTGTGTTGGTGTTGTAGCGTGAGCAATGATAGCTGTTAATCATTTTTTGGCCACTGGGCAGTTTATGAATGGCGCCATGGCCAAATTTATAATCTTTTTGCTTGCCGTTGATGGCTCTGACCACTGATTCATGGGCAATGCGGCCAAGGCTGATTACAATTTTTAAATTGGGAAGTTTTGTCAGCTCATCGGTCAAAAAAGGTTGGCAGTTTTTAATTTCTTGGCCCGTTGGTTTGTTTTGAGGCGGCACGCAACGCACAGCATTGGTGATCATGCAATTTTTAAGCTCAAGACCATCACAAGCGCTTGCTTGGTAATAACCCTCAGCCAAGCCAAATTTAATTAGCGTTGGATATAAAAGATCGCCGGCATAGTCACCAGTAAAGGGGCGCCCCGTGCGGTTTGCCCCGCGCAAGCCTGGGGCAAGGCCAACGATCAACAAAGTGCAGTTATTGTCACCAAAGGGGGGGACCGCGCCGTTAAACCAATCAGGATAAAGCGAACTATTTTCTTGGCGAAAAGAGGTTAAGCGTGGGCACAAGGTGCAATCTTTTTGGGGGCCAGTTTCCAAGGGCATCAGCACTATCACATATCAAAACTAAAGGGCAATTAGTTTTACCATAAACAGCTGAGACGTATGTTTTCAAGAATGATTTTGGTTTAGGCGCTCAATATCTTCATAGCTTTCGTCCCAACTTGGTTCTTGGGAAGAATTTTCTGTACGGCAGATTTGCTGGTCGAGTAAGGCCAGGTCAATAAATTGATCCGCTTGGCGGCGCAATTCATCTGCGATCATGGGCGGTTGCGTTTCTAGAGTGGAGACGACAGAGACCCGTTTGCCTTTGTGTTGCAATGCTTCAACCAGGGAGCGAAAGTCCCCGTCACCTGTAAACAAGATCATGTGGTCAAGAAAGTCGGCCAATTCCATCGCGTCGACTGTCAGTTCAATATCCATAGATCCTTTGATTTTACGTCGACCACTGGTGTCTGTAAATTCTTTTGTCGGCTTGGTAATCACAGTAAAGCCGTTATAATCTAGCCAATCAACAAGAGGGCGCACGGAGGAATATTCTTGATCATCTGCTAAAGCTGTATAATAAAGGGCCCGCACAAGTTGGCAACGAGAACGAAACAGATTAAGCAAGCGGTTGTAATCAATATCAAAGGTCAGGGCTTTGGATGTTGCGTATAAATTAGCTCCATCTATGAAAAGTGCTGTTCGTTCAGTTTGATAAAATTTCATATAGACGGACCTTTTGGTATATAGATATTACAGCAAGCTGATTAAAAAGTGGGCATACAGAACAAATCAAGTGAATTCAAGTCAATTTATTCTTAACTCAAATAAAAAGTTATACTTTAGGTGGTTTTTTAAACGGATTTTCATTAATGCCTTATGTAATCTTGTCCTTTGGGGCGAATATTTCTGGAAAATACGGGCACCCTATAGAGTCATTTCTTAAAACTATTGATTCTTTAACCAATTATAATATAAAGCCAATTTCCATTTCTTCCCCATATCTTTCAGTGGCTATTGGCGCGCACTACCAGCCCCCTTATTATAATTGTGTTATGCTTAGTAATACATATTGCCACTCTAATAAGTTGTTAAAAATAATCAAGCAATTAGAGCGGGCATCAGGTCGTTCTGGGCAGTTATATTGGGGCGCACGCCCACTAGACATTGATATTATTGATTTTAATGGCGAAATCAAGAATTGGTCAAACAAAAAACTTTTTCCCAAAAGTTTTAAAAAATGGCGCCAAAGTAAGATTTTACCTTTAACTTATCCCCATAAAGCAATGCATAAGCGTGCTTTTGTGTTAAAACCATTGATTGAAATTTTACCAAATTGGCGTCATCCAGTGTTTGGATTAAAGGCAAGCCATCTTATGGCGAATAATTGTTCGCCGCTAACTATAAAAGCCACGCAAAGACTTGATATCTCGCTCGATTTATGAGAGTGTCGCGTCTAATTCTTGAGAATTGTCCAACATTTTTATGTTTTTTTGGATTGCCTACATTCAGGACATCGGCGATTGTTGTAGGGCACCAAGAAATTTTCATAGCATTTAAAAGGTTAAATACATGGCACGGGTTACGGTAGAAGATTGCGTTGATAAAGTTTCCAATCGGTTTGAGCTTGTTTTATTAGCTGGCCATAGAGCGCGCACCATTTCTTCAGGCGCTCCAATCACTGTAGAGCGTGATAATGATAAGAATCCGGTTGTTGCTTTGCGCGAGATTGCAGCTGAGACCATTTCCCCTGAAGACATGAAAGAAGATCTAATCCATTCAATGCAAAAATATGTTGAGGTGGATGAGCCAGAACCAGAAGCAGCGCCAGTTATTTCAACTGAGACGCGCTCACCGGTGATCATTGGGCAAGATGATCCGATGATGGATAATAACATTGATACAATGACCGAAGAAGAGTTGTTGCGCGGTCTTGAAAGTTTACCACCTGCAGAAACCGGTGGTGCGCGCAATCGTTAATCGACATCGTTATTGTTTTTCAAAAAAGCCCTTGGCTGTAAATTAACGGCCAGGGGCTTTTTTGATGGTCTATTTGATCAGTCTTTATTATATTTAAACACAAGCCCTTTAACGACGCTCCCTTAGCCAATTTTTTAAGGGGGATTTCAAATTGATATAGACCGAATGGACCAAGTTACCCTTTTAGATCAGGTTAAGACCTATAACCCGAAAGCTGATAAGTCCCGATTAGAGCAGGCCTTTGAGTATGCTCGTTCTTCTCATGGTCCGCAAAAGCGTGCCTCTGGAGAGCCTTACATTACCCACCCCTTACAAGTGGCAGAAATTTTAGCTGAACTAAAATTAGATGAGGACACCATTATTGCGGCGCTTCTTCATGACACGATTGAGGATACGCCTGCTACGCGCGCTGACATTGATGAGCAGTTTGGCCCTGAGGTTGGCTCACTCGTTGAAGGGGTGACCAAGCTTGGGAAGTTGAATTTGGTGACCAAAAAAGCTGAGCAGGCTGAGAATTTTCGTAAATTGCTGGTTGCCATTTCATCCGATGTGCGGGTTTTGCTGATTAAAATGGCGGACCGTTTGCACAATATGCGCACGCTCGAATATGTAAAGCCAGCAACTCGTAAACGCATTTCTGAAGAAACGATGGATATTTATGCGCCTCTTGCCGGGCGGATGGGCATGCAATGGATGCGTGATGAACTGGAAGAGCACAGCTTTCGTTGGTTGAATGAAGAAGCTTATTTTACTCTGACGCAAAAATTAACAGAGATGCGCAAAAAGAATAAAAAATTGCTGCATAAAATTGAAGAGGATTTGCGCGCTAAGCTAGAAGAAAATGGGTTTGATGCTGAGGTTTCTCACCGTGAAAAGCGCCCTTATTCTATCTGGCGCAAAATGGATCACAAACAAATTTCACTTGAGCAATTGTCTGATATTTATGGATTTCGCGTTGTGGTGAAAAGCATTGATGAGTGTTACAGAGTGTTAGGCATGGTGCACACCATTTGGCGGGCGGTACCGGGGCGGTTTAAGGATTATATTTCCAACCCAAAACAAAATGATTATCGCTCGCTGCATACCTCTATTGTTGGCGCAGAAATTCAACGGGTAGAACTGCAAATTCGCACTCAGCAAATGCACAGAGTGGCTGAATATGGCATTGCGGCTCATGCGCTTTACAAGGATGAAAATTTAAGTGTCGGGATGATGCCCAATATGGCGTCAAGTTCGGCTTATCAATGGTTGCGCAAACTGGTTGATCAGCTATTAGAAGGTGATAACCCAGAAGAATTTTTAGAGCACACACGATTGGAATTATTCCATGATCAAGTGTTTTGTTTTACCCCGGAAGGTTTGTTAATTGCCTTGCCGCGCGGGGCCTCAGCGGTTGATTTTGCGTATGCTGTTCACACTGATATTGGCAATAAATGTGTTGGTGCTAAAATTAATGGGCGTAATATGCCGCTTCGAACAAAGCTGCGCAATGGTGATGAGGTGTTTATTCTCACCTCTGATGCTCAAACCCCCCAACCCTCCTGGGAGCAATTTTCCATTACGGGTAAGGCGCGCTCCTCCATTCGCCGTGCTACCAAAGAGGCGCGCAGAAAGCAGTTTTTAGAAATTGGGGTTATGGTCTTAAACCGTGCCTTCCAGCGGGCTGAAAAAGACTATACCACAGAGAAGATTGAAGGCGCTTTGCACCGGTTTAGCCACGAGACGGTAGAGGATGTGATTGTGGCAGTTGGGCGCGGGGAATTACCTTCACATGATGTGCTGCGTGCTATTTACCCAGATATCAGCCAAGAGGTGATGGAACGGCGCCAAGCTGCCCGTGGGGGCTTGCGCGGAACATCAGAAGAGGGCTGGTTTAATTTTGCCAAAGTGGCCTCGTTAAAATTTAGATTGCTCCCCAAATCTTCCCAAGCGGCTAAAGCTGACCCGATGGATGATTTGCCAGTACCTATTCGAGGTTTAAAAAAGGGTGTGGCGATTGATTATTCAAAAGGGGGGGCATTGCCAGGCGACAGGATTGTTGGCATTGTGATGCCAGGTGAGGGGATTGATATTTACCCTATTCAGTCGCCTTTGCTGGAACAGTTTGACGATGAACTTGACCGATGGATTGATGTGACCTGGGACATTGATGCTGATGATCAAACACGATATATGGCCAGAATAACGGTTTCAGCGATGAATGAACCAGGCTGTTTGGCTCAGGTGGCTCAACTAATTGGTCAAGACAATGGCAACATTGACAACATAAAAATGACAGAAAAAGGCGTTGATTATTCTGAAATGCTCATTGAGTTGGAGGTGTGGGACCTTAAGCATTTGAATGAGATCATTGCTGGTCTCAGAGGGCTTAATGTGGTCAGCAAAGTTGAACGGGTTTTGGGCTAGGGCTTTTTAAACTATTAAAATCATTCACATAGAATTGATTGGTCAAAATTTTCCATAGGGCTTTATGTTTGCAGGCAAAGACCTAGAAACCTTTTAAGGGCTGTTATGTATGGAAAATGAAGCATTTTACCGATTGGTTGTTTTTGTTGGTTTGCTGTTGGCTATGGCTGTTTTAGAAGTTGTTATTCCCAAAAGAACTTTAAGCCAATCACGCAAAACCCGCTGGGTCACCAATTTAAGCTTTGGTGTTCTAAACAGTGTGCTTATTCGGCTGATGGCTGTTAGTTCAGTGCCCATTGTTGCCATAGCTGGTGCGCTTGTGGCGACCCATTATGGTTTTGGTTTGTTTCAGGTTGTTGTTTTGCCCTTTTGGCTCGAGATTGTTTTGTGCCTTTTGCTGCTTGATTTTGCCATTTATGTGCAACATTGGGCCTCTCATCGGTTTTCATTTCTTTGGCAAGTGCACCGCGTTCATCATTCAGATTTAGATATTGATGTGACAACGGCTATACGCTTTCACCCGATCGAAATTGGGCTTTCCATGCTTTATAAAGTGGTTTTGGTTTTCTTGTTTGGCATTGATGCGCTGGCTGTGTTGTTGTTTGAAATTATATTAAACGGCTGTGCTTTGTTTAACCATTCCAACATCGCCTTGCCATCTTGGCTGGATCGTTGTTTGCGGTTGGTGATTGTCACACCAGATATGCACCGGGTCCACCATTCGATTGAGCGAGAAGAAACGGATAGTAACTACGGGTTTAACCTGGCCATTTGGGATCGGTTTTTTGGCACTTATGTTGCCCAGCCCAAAGCAGGGCATGAGGACATGAAAATAGGTTTGCCTCAGTTTTATAAAACCAGTTTGCCCACAAAGCTCGGGTGGAGTTTTTTGTTGCCATTTTCTTCCAAGAAGTGAGCGGGCAGCGTTTTAATAGATTTCCATCGGAAAATAGCGCAGCATGAGCTCTGGGAATTGGCCCGTTTTCCTCAAGGTTTGGATGGCTTCGTTTAAGTCAATCCGCAAACGCATATCCCCTTTTGTAATGGCTATTGCAAGGCCTTGGCCAAAATAGGTTTCATCCCAATAGGCTTTGCCGGTGAATTTGCAACATTGCTTGGAAAGGGAACCGTTTAGCCAGAACATTAAGCTAATGGCATCGCCAAACAGGTAGTCGATTTTGCCCGTTTGTAAGGCTGTGGTGGCTTGTTGTTGTGAGGTAAAGCGGGTGATGCGGGCGTCTTTAAAGAATTTTTTTAAATAAGCGTCATGGGTGCTTTGGGCGATCACGCCGACTTTTTTGCCATAAAGGTTGTTTGGTGTTGGTGTTGGTTGGGGACGGTTGGATAAAATTGCAAAACGGGCAGGCAAGCGCATGTAGCTGTTGGTGAAGTCCAATTGGTTTAGGTTATTTTTATCAATTGCCAGGCCTGCGATAATGGCGTCAAAGTCGCCGTTTTTAAAGGTGGTTTTCAAGGCGTCCCAGTTGCTTACGCGAATGTCGCATTTAACCCGCATTTCTCGGCAAATGGCTTTGGCCAGGTCGATATGAAAGCCTGACAAATTGCCCTCTTCATCATAATAATTAAAGGGGGGGAAGTCATTGGAGGTTAAAAAACGTAATTGCGTGCGTAAAGGCGCGGTGTCTTCTTTGGTCTCTGGGGTGGCTTGCTGGCTGTGCAAGGGTGTGCACAAGGGGATAAGACATAAAAGGGTACACCCAAATATGTACATCTTCTGTTTCCAGCTTTGAAAAGGAAAAAACTCCATCATTTTAAGCCTTTTCTTTAAAATGAGACAGGTCGGTGAAACGGGGCATTTCCCCGCTTAAGGGGTTATTGGGATCCCAAGCAATTTTCACGGTTTGGAACTCACAATTTAATGCATCATAAATCACGAGGCGACCAACCAAGCTTTGACCGATTGTTGTGATCTCTTTGATCACTTCGGTGGCTTGCAATGTGCCAACAACGCCAGCTATGGCACCCAGCACGCCAACCTCCGAACAATTGGCAACAGTGCCAGGGGGCGGGGCTTTGGGAAAGATGCATCGGTAATTGGGGTTTGGTGTGCCTTGTTCGTTTTTTTCAGCGGCGCGAAAGGTGGTGATGTGGCCATCAAAGGGGCCAATGGCGGCAAATACCAATGGCTTTTGCGCAAAAAAGCAGGCGTCATTGACCAAATAACGGGTTTCAAAATTGTCAGACCCGTCTGCGACAATGTCATAATCGCTGATGATGTCTAAGGCGTTGTCTGGGGTGAGGCGCATTTCATGCTCAATCACGTTAACGTGGGGGTTGATTTCACGTATGCGCGCCTTAGCGCTCGAGGTTTTGGGATGGTTGAGCTTGGCCGTGTCATGGAGGACCTGGCGTTGCAAGTTAGATAGCGAGACAATGTCATCATCAATAATGCCAAGGGTGCCCACACCGGCGGCAGCCAAATATAACAATACGGGCGAGCCCAACCCGCCAGCACCAATCACCAAAACTTTGGCGTTTTTGAGCTTTTGCTGGCCCTGAATACCCACTTGTTTGAGGATAATATGGCGCTTATAGCGCTCGATTTCTTCCCCTGAAAGAGATGACATAAACTGATTGCCCTTTATCGATCTCAGCCATGTTTAAAGCTGGAGGTTAAATGGTGATAATTTCCTCATCTTGACTATGTTCATCAAACAGCATGGTGGACATGTAGCGCTCTGCAAAAGAGGGCGCAAAAGTTACAATGGTTTTGTCTTTCAAATCATGTTCTTTGATGTATTTCACAGTTGCTAGCAGGTTAGCCCCTGTTGAGATGCCGCCAGGAATGCCTTCTGTACGGGCCAGTTTGCGCGCTGTTGCAAAGGCTTCTTCATTGCTAATGGTTATCACTTGGTCAATCAAGGATTTGTCGACAATAACGGGCACAAAGCCGGCGCCAATGCCTTGAATTTTATGGGGTCCAGGCTCTCCTCCCGAAAGAACCGGGCTATCGGTGGGTTCCACAGCAACGATCTTAGTATCAGGTTTGCGCGCTTTCCAAACAGCGGCGCACCCGGTTATCGTGCCGCCTGTGCCAACACCAGCGATGATGGCATCTACATTGCCCTTGGTGTCATTCCATATTTCTTCTGCTGTTGTGGCAATGTGGACAGCTGGGTTTGCAGGGCTGGAAAATTGTGAGGGCATCACTGAATCAGGGTGTTCATTGATTAATTCAGCGGCCTTTTCCAAAGCCCCTTTCATGCCTTTTTCAGCCGGGGTGAGCACCAGCTCTGCGCCCAAATGGGTGAGCATTTTACGACGTTCAATCGACATGGATTCTGGCATGACAAGCATGAGGCGCAGGCCTTTGGCAGCGGCCACAAAGGCCAATCCAATGCCGGTGTTGCCACTGGTTGGCTCAATGAGAATGGTATTGTCGCCGATGGTGCCTTCTTCCATTAAAGCCTCAATCATTGATAGCCCAATGCGATCTTTCACGCTGGCAAGTGGATTGAAGAATTCTAATTTGAGCAGAATGTCAGACTTTAAGCCAAAATGCGTTTTTATTTTATGCAACCGCACAAGAGGGGTATGGCCGATGGTTTCAGTGATATCGTCATAAACACAGCCTCGTCCCATTTGTGAGATGGATAACGGGGGAATGAAAGTATTATTGGTCATTGGTAGCTCTCATTGATGGAAAAAATCTTGTTAAGCCCATCTTATTTTGAAAATAGATGAGAATAAAGGGGGTTTTGTCCTTGTTGATAAGCTTATTTGCCGGTAGAGCCAAAGCCTTTTTCACCCCGTTTCGTCAAAGACAGGCTGGCAACTTTTTCCAAAGTGGCTTGGCATACCGGGGCGATGACCATTTGGGCGATGCGATCTGCGCGGTTAAGCTCAAAAGGGTGGTCTGATAAGTTGATTAAAATCACTTTAATTTCGCCGCGATAGTCGCTGTCTATGGTGCCAGGGGTGTTTAGAACTGTGATGCCTGATTTAATCGCCAGGCCAGAGCGGGGGCGAATTTGAGCCTCAAACCCTTGGGGCAATTCAATCGCTAAGCCTGTTGGAATTAATGCGCGCTCTAGAGGGCCAATGATAACTGGGTGGCCTTCAGGCAATGCGGCGCGCAAGTCCATGCCGGCGGCCCCTTCACTTTCATATGAGGGGGCTTGCAGGTCTTGCCCATGGGGCAATTGTTCAAAAAGGACTTTTACGTCAGGGGTGCTCATTCGGCTGCCGCTTGGTTTGGGTTTAGGGTTTGTGCTATTTTTTCCATTAAAGCAAGGCTGGCAGCTTTTTTGCTAATATTTTGATGTGTTTCAACAGTTGTGTTGGTGATGATGTGGATTGTTGTTTGATCATTGCCAAATACATTGCCCTTGGCGCTGACATCATTGGCAACAATCCAGTCACATTGTTTGCGCGCGCGTTTGGCTTGGGCGTGTTCGATCACATTTTCTGTTTCAGCCGCAAAGCCAATGATCAGATCTGCGCGATTGGAGCCTGGTTCTGACAATTTTTTTAAGATGTCTGGGTTTTCGGTTAGCTCGAATGTGGGCAGGCCTTGTTTTGACTTTTTGAGCTTTTGGCTGGCAGATGTTTTGACGCGCCAGTCTGCCACTGCTGCAGCGCAAATCACCACATCAGCTGGTAGGTGAGCTAGCACGGCATTGTGCATGTCTTGTGCGGTTTCAACATCAACGCGGTTCACGCCTAGAGGCGTTGCTAATTGTGAGGGCCCTGCAACAAGGGTGACGTCGGCGCCAAATTGTGCGGCCACTTGGGCCAAAGCAAAGCCTTGTTTGCCACTGGAGCGATTGGCAATGTAGCGCACAGGGTCAATTGGTTCATGGGTTGGACCGGCAGTGATGAGAACAGATTTGCCGCTTAAAAGATCTTTGCCCTTGGTGCCCAGATGCGCTTGTATGGAAGCGATGATCTCATCAACCTGCGCCATGCGGCCCAGCCCTGTTTCACCGCAGGCCATCGGGCCGTTATTGGGGCCAACAAAGTGCACGCCATCATCTTTTAAGGTTTGCAGGTTGCGCTGGGTGGCTGGGTGGTGCCACATGCGTACATTCATAGCCGGGGCCATAAGCACAGGTTTATCGGTTGCCAGCAACAAGGTGCTGGCCAGGTCATTGGCCAAGCCATTGGCGCATTTGGCCATCAAATCCGCCGTGGCAGGGGCCACAACCAGTAAATCACTTTGACGCGATAGTTGAATGTGCCCGATTTCTGTTTCGTTTTTCAGATCAAACAGGTCTTGGTGCACTTGCTCACCGGCCAAAGAGGCAAGAGATAACGGCGTTATAAATTCGCTGCCAGCTTTGGTGAGCACAGGTGTTGTGCTGATGCCAAGGTCTGCCAAACGGCGCACCAGCTCAAGGCATTTATAGGCTGCAATGCCGCCGCCAACGATAAGGGTTATGCTATGTTTTGTTTTCAATAAAACGACCTTTGGTTTGTCTTTTATATATAAGCACTTTTTACAGAAAGCAAAGGTACAGCTTGTCTTTCCCTTAAAAGGGAAATTAACCTTAAAAGCCGATTGCCCATGAGAAATATTGGTAAAAGGCAATCGCGAGTAAACTAAAGGCAATTAGCCAAATGGCGATGCGATGGGACAGGCTGATATTTGTGCGGCCAGTGAGCAGCCTTTGGATTGCCTCTTCATCCATGTTTTGCAATGTTCGCGAAAGGGCCGCCAGGCCGTCTAAGTCTTGTTCCAAATGGGTGATGTGGGTGGGCAGATCATCTAAAAAATGATCAACGGCTTTTAAGCTGGCCGTCATTTTTCGTAGTTTGGCAGCTGGGCCTAGCTCATAAGTTAGCCAGTCTTTCACCACCGGTTCTGCAGCGCGCCACATGTTTAGTTCAGGGTTTAGCGTGCGGGCAACCCCTTCGGCAATCACCAGGTTTTTCTGTAACAAGATAAGCTCGGGTCTGGTTTGCATGTCATAAACGGCGGTGTATTCAAACAGTTGGCCTAAAAAGCGGGCCATGGAAACTTCGCTGGCAGGGCGGTCTGCGATGGGTTCTCCAATGGCGCGTAGGCCTTGGGCAAATTCTTCCACTGAATGGATGGGGGGAACATAACCGGCATCAAAATGGGCTTGGGCAGCAGAGATATAATCGCCAGTGACAAAGCCGTGCAGGATTTGGGCAAGGAAGCGTTGTTCTTTGGCCCTTAGCCGACCCATTATGCCGCAATCTAGCGCTATCAGCGTGCCGTCTTTGTCGACCATTAAATTGCCCGGGTGCATGTCTGCGTGGAAAAAACCATCACGCATGGCTTGGCGCAAAAAGCTTTGCAGGACATGGGTGCCAAGAGCGGGTAGGTCATGGCCTTGTGCTGTTAAGCTTTCAATGTCTGCGATTGGGGTGGCGTCAATCCATTGGGTTGTCAAAATGCGCTGGGTGGTGCGGGTCCAATCGGGTGCCGGTGTTGAAAATTTGGGATCATTTTTGGTGTTTTCAGCCAATTCGCTAAGGGCAGCTGCCTCTAGGCGCAGATCCAATTCAATGGTCATGATGCGGTCTAGGGTTTTGACCACTTCCACTGGCTTTAAGCGCCGGGCGGGTTTGGACAGTGCTTCAATAATTTGCGCGGCAAACCGATATGAGGCCTGATCGTTTGCAAATCTCTTTTCAATGTCTGGGCGCAAGATTTTAACTGCGACTTGTTTTTCCCCGCTGTCGGTTACCAGAGTGGCCTTGTGCACCTGGGCGATAGAGGCCGCTGCAATTGGTTCACTAAAGTCAGTGAAGAATTCATTCAGCGGTTTGCCCAATTGGCGCTCGACTTCTTTTATCGCGTCTTGTTGCGAAAAGGGGGGCAGGTTGTCTTGTAAGGCGGATAAATCATTGGCGAGCTCTTTGCCGATAATGTCTGACCGGGTGGCTAAGAATTGGCCTAGTTTTATATAGCTTGGCCCTAATTTGGTGAGGGCTTCGACCAGTCGTTCTGAGGTGCTTTTGTGACCAAAGGGGGCGCGAATAAGCGCGCCAAGGCCGCGTATGGGTAAGACCAAGATGCGCAAAAGTTTCACTGGCCAAGGGGTGGGCACATGTTTGGGAAACAGGGCAACTCCATAATAGGTCAGGGTCAGACCAGCTTTGGCAAGGCGCAATGTATTGGTGATCGGATTGGGCATAATCTTGTTTCGTATGGTTGTTTAAGTTCGCCAGCCAGAATGGATGGCGGCAACGCCCCCGGTGAGGTTGGTATATGAGCTCCTTGAAAAGCCTGCCTTGGCAATCATGGCTTTAAAGGTCTCTTGATCAGGGAATTTACGGATGCTTTCAACCAGATATTGATATGGCTCACCATCACCCATCACCATTTCCCCCATTTTGGGAATAACATTGAAAGAAAATTTATCATAAAGCACATCAAGGCCTGGGACTGTGACTTGGGAAAACTCCAAACATAAAAAGCGCCCGCCTGGTTTGAGTACGCGGTAAGCTTCGCTTAAAGCCAGATCTATGCGCGGCACATTGCGGATGCCAAAGGCTATGGTGTAGCTGTCAAATTGTTTGTCTTCAAAGGGCAGGCTTTGAGCATTGCCTTCAATAAATTCAATTTGTGATGCGTGGCCATTTTCCATTGCGCGTTGTTTGCCCACTTCTAGCATGTCGTGAGAGATATCTAGAATGGTGGCTTTTGCCTCTGGGCTGGCCTTTTCAAGCAGGCGAAAGGTGATGTCACCTGTGCCGCCTGCAACATCTAGATGAGTAAGCGGCCCGGTTGGGCGTGGGGCCAGTTTGGTGATCAGCTCATTTTTCCAGAGCCGGTGCATGCCGCCTGACATGAGGTCGTTCATCAAGTCATAATCACGCGCCACGCGGGAAAAGACATGGTTAACCTTGCTTTGTTTTTCTTGTGGGTCAACGGTTTGGAACCCATATGAGCTGGTGTTGTCTGTCATTGCTTTTAATCTATTGGTTTATCTTGTCTTATCATATTTAACGAATACTAGCCTAAATAACAGTTAGTTATGGCTAAAATCTTTGTTGGGTGGGTGCTAAGTACCTTAAACCTCATGGTTAGACTTTTGCATTTTTAAATTGTTTGTCAAGGACGCGAAGCGCAAGTTTTAATCCTTGACAAACAATTTAAAAATGCAAACTTCTCACCATGAGGTTTAAGGCACAGCTCAGGCGGTTGTAATATAAAAATGCCAGAATTACCAGAAGTAGAAACGGTGATGCGCGGGCTTATGCCGCACATGCAAGGGGCCAGGTTTACCAAAGTTGAGCAGCGCAGAGAAAATTTGCGTTTTCCTTTTCCTGATCACTTCCCCCAAAGGCTTGAGGGGGCTGAAATTAGGCAATTGCGCCGGCGGTCGAAGTATATTTTGGTGGATCTTTCTAGCGATGAAACTTTGATTTTGCATTTGGGAATGAGCGGGCGGTTTTGTGTTAATGGGGGACACGAGACCACGAAGCAAGCTCATGATCATGTGGTGTTTCATTTATCAAATAAGGACGTGGTGACCTATAACGATCCGCGCCGATTTGGGTTTATGGACCTTTGCCTTACACAAGAGGTTGAGAGCCATGACTTTTTCAAGTCTTTGGGGCCAGAACCACTCGGCAATGAGTTTGATGAGATTATGCTTGCCAGCAAAGCCAAGAACCGCAAAACACCATTGAAAAGTTTTTTGTTGGATCAAAAAGTTGTTGCTGGCTTGGGTAATATCTATGTGCTGGAAGCTTTGCACAGGGTTGGGCTTAGCCCCTTAAAGCCGGCTTCAGTATTGGCGACCAAAACGGGTAAACCCAAACTAGTTGCAGGTGCTTTGGTGATTGCCATTCGTGATGTTTTAAAGGATGCGATTGCCTCTGGTGGCTCGACTTTGAAAGATTATGCCAAGGCAGACGGGTCTATGGGCTATTTTCAGCATGCGTTTCAGGTTTATGGCCGGGAAGGGGAGGCTTGTATGAAAAAGGGCTGTTTGGGGACCATTGCGCGGATACAGCAATCGGGCCGTTCTAGTTTTTATTGTCCTAATTGTCAAAAATGAATAAATAAAAAAGACGGGCCCTTTTGGGCCCGTCTTAAATTTGCGCGTTGTGTATTCCTCCTAGCTTGGAGGAGTATAACATTTATTGCCAATTCTTACCTGACCTTTCGGGCAAGGAGCAGGTACTTTACGGCAATTTGGATATTTACCGACAGTGCCTTTAGGGCAAGTTAGTTTGCGGCAATTTGGATATTTACCGACAGTGCCTTTAGGGCAAGTTAGTTTGCGGCAATTGGGGTATTTACCGACAGTTCCTTTAGGGCAAGTTAGTTTGCGGCAATTGGGGTATTTACCGACAGTGCCTTTAGGGCAAGTTAGCTTGCGGCAATTGGGGTATTTCCCAGTGGTGCCTTTAGGGCAAGTTAGCTTGCGGCAGTTGGGGTATTTCCCAGTGGTGCCTTTCGGGCAGACTTTTGGCTTAGAACAGCGGGCACCGCCATTCTTTAAGGCGTGGCGTGTCCAGCCTTTCGGGCATACGCAATACCAACCTTTACCGCGTTTGATCAAATTGCCATTTGAACAAACTGGTTTTGGAGGTGTTGGCTTCACGCATGCACCTTTGTTGTTGCGTTTAAACCCGCGCTTACAAACGCATCTGCCATTTTTGTCGCGGTATTCGTTCTTACCAGGCTTACACGTCGGTGTTTTGGTGCATATGCCGTAATTGTTACGATCATAGCCCCGTTTACAAACGCATTGACCTTTTGAATTTTTCACTTCATTCGGTTTTTTGCAGTTTGTTGGGATTTTTACGCAAATTCCTTTTTTGTTGCGTTGATACCCTGATAAACACACGCACTGACCTTTGCTGTTGCGAATTTCATTGCGTCCGGGTTTGCAGACAGGAGGAATTTTTACGCATTGACCGTAATTGTTGCGGCTAAAGCCACGCTTACAGACACATTGACCTTTTGCGTTTTTATATTCATTTGGGCCAGGTTTACACCCAACTGGAATTTTAACGCAAACGCCTTTCTTGCCACGTTTGTAGCCAGATTTACAGACGCATTGGGCTTGTGAATTGCGGAACTCGTTTGGACCGAGTTTGCAAAGGGGTGGAAGTTTCACACAGTAGCCATTGTTGTCGCGGCTATAGCCTTTGCGACAGACACAGTTACCATATCTATCCTTCACCTCATTGCGGCCAGGTTTACATGTTTGCGGCTTGGTGCAAATGCCGTAGTCATTTCTGACATAGCCAGGTTTACACACACACGCGCCTTTGCGGGTTTTATATTCGTTGCGGCCAGGTTTGCAGCCCGTAGATGGGGGCACACAAAGATCTGGGCCTTTGCGAATGTAACCAGCACGGCAGACACAACGGTTGTTGCTTGTGCGCACTTCACCTTTGCCAGGCTTGCAAAGCTTTTCTGGTTCAGGCACGACAGGTGGGATTGGATCCGCGCCAACACAGCGACGGCCGTTCCATCTTGTCCCGTCTGGGCACACACACACGCCATTGTTGTTTAACACCATTGGCGGGGTGCATTGCTCGCCTTTGTCAGCGTTGCCGACTTCAAAGCTATGACAGCCAACAATGTCGCTTTCAACCATTGGCTCTTGGTTTTTACTGCCAAGTTGCTTTTTGTCGGCCGCCAAGTTGCCATCAATCACACCAGCGCAGTTGCGCAACGTATCGCCACCTTCAAGTTCAGTTTCAATATCAAAGGTAAGTGTGATTTTATGAGTGACACTCTCGCCTGCGGCCAAGTTCAAGGTGCCTGTGCACACAAATGGCACTTGGGTTGGTTGAACATCACATGGCAATGGAGGTGAGATATTGCTAATCGGCACGTTAATGCCAGCCGGGGCCAAACCTTGGCCTAACGCATCAGCAATTTTGACCAGACCAGAAAAGTCTGTTTCGCCAACATTTTTGATGGTGACATCAAATGTGCACGGTTGACCCAGTTCACAACGAGCTGGCCCGGTTTTTTCAACCCGGATGTCAACACCGCCCTCAACACAAGACTGGCCAATCATGGTCATATCGCCGCCTGCAACAGGCTCATGATGAGCGGTTGCACAGTTGCGATAGCGTTGATTGCCTTTGCCCGTTAATTCGATTTTTGCTTCGAAATAGCGGGTTGTGCCTGGGGTTAGATGTGTGCCATCGATCACGCAAGCAAGGTCATTGGCAGGGGCCCCTTCACAAGACCATTCAGGCCCATCAGGGGTTACATCTTGTGCCACAAGTGGGGCGTTTGTGCCGATTACGCGGGCCACATCAAAGATGCGGACGACGCCAGATGGTGCTCTGGTGCCATTATTGCGAATGGCAATGCGGCATGAGATCAAGCCACCTAGCACGCCAGGCTTACAAGACTTTTCAATTGAAAGGTCTGGTTTGCCATCATTGTCCGGGCCGTCGTCATTGTCAGAATTTTCAGGCAATTTGCCTTCTGCACAGGCTTTGTTGTTACCCTCAAGTGCTTCTTCTAATGTTGCGCAATTTTCAATTAATTTGCCCTCATGTTCAGTTGGGAAATTGAATTTTGCTTGGACACTCAGTACGATATCAGCACCAGACACTAGATTTAATGGTGGATGTGTGCAGTCAAAGTTCTGACCGTCGACTGTGGCGCAATTCCATGGCGGGATAGGATTAAAGATGACATTGTCAGGCTTAACGTCAAAACTATCTTTGACATTCAGTGGGCCGTTATAGTCTCCATCACCTATATTTTTTACAGTAATGTCATAATTCAATACGCATGAAGTGTAGTCGCCATTCGGCATGGTTAGGGAGCACACTCTTGATTTATATCTTTTCTCAACCTTTAATTCTGGCTCTTTTTCCTCAACGCCTTCATCAGGGCATTCAGGGCTGCCTTTGACGCAGATCTCAGCGCAATCTTTGTCATTGGTCAGATCACCAAAGGGAGCAACGCCCATTTCACCATAGTCAAGCTTGGCACAGTTTTTAATGTTGTCACCAAGCCAGCCATTGCCCAGGGTAAAGCCGAGGTTTAAAACCTTGGATTGACCAGGGTCTAGAGTTACAGGACCTGTTTTACAAATATAATGGCCAAGGCCACCATTCCAACTACAAGACCAGCCTGCATTTGGCCCGCTGGTAATCGCAGCGCGTTTGTAAAGTTGCCATTCTTGCAGGGCGATTTTGCCTTCAAATTTTTTACCGCCAACGTTTTTCACGCGGATGGCAAATTTGCAATCGCCTGTGGCTTTGTCACAAACCGGCACAAGGGCTTCTTTGTCAACTTCTAGCTCAGGTTCTTTTTCCTCATCATCGCAAGGAATGTCTTCTGGGATGTCAATGATGATTTCTTCTGTACAACATGTGGCTAGCCCATCAAAGTCGGCAGGGCCAACTTGTTTGACGTTGTTGGTCAATAAATGAATGGTCATGCCTTTGGCAGCACCTATGAGATCCCATTCTAGCACGCCGCCGCCGGGGGGCACGATTTGGAAGGGGGGATTGACCACAACACCAGGGGTGAGTGAGGTCAGCTCTATGGTGGTGCCAGCTAGCTCAGGGCCAACAGGCATTTTGTATGTAAAGGGCACAGGTGCGCCGCCTTCACATTCCACTTCGCCTTTTTCCAGCTTGATGCAAGGTTCACCGTCTGGGTCGCCTTCAGGGTCTCCTCCGTCATCAGGGTCGTCACAATCGGTCAGGTCGACCTGAAACTTTGTTGGGTCACCTTCGCGCCAATTGGCAGGATCAGGTTGTCCAAAATGATGGGTTATAGCCTCAAAAGTACTAAGAGGGCTTACAACGCGCATTTTGGCCTGGTTCTCCTTGATTTTGGCAACAGGAAATTCAGCCGGATCAATTTTAGCAATGGCCACAACGTTCCATTCTCTTAAGTCTGGATCGCCGACGCCGTCACTGTTATCGCTTGTGATTTTAATGCCTGTGATTTCAAAGGTGTCTTTTTCATGGCTCACCGTTGAATAATTGAGGGCAGGAAAATTAACAATATCGCCATTGATGGTCACACTTTCCCAAGACAGTCCTTTGGGTAAAGTGTCTTTAAGACTGGAGACGGAACCTGTGACAAGTTCTACATGAGGATTGTTGGGATCATCCCACAAACCTGGTGTTCCCCATATGGCAAGACGAATACGAAAACGCACATGTTTACAGCTTATCTGGGCTGCACTTTTGGTGAATGTGATTTTCTTTATTTCAGGATCTGGCCCATTGCCGCCGGGTAGTAAATTCCCGCCGCCATTTTGTTGGCCGTTTTTGGGGGCTTGTTTTTGTAGCCACCCATTTTGGGTTTGCTTTTGAGCAAAAGCTGGTGCGCTGGCCAAGCTTGCGCCAATGGCCACAGCGCCAATCCAGGTCAAACTGGATTTTATTAGTTTAAATGGATTCATGATGGTCTCCATGACCGTTTTAGGGTTGTCTCTATGTTTGTCGAGGGATCTTCGATAATGGTTCATTTCAGCCTCCCTTACGGTCCACAAACAAATGGCGGCGCTTTTAGAGGAAGAACCGCTTTACAGCATGGAAATTCTCCGCCTGCGTCTGCATCTGCTTGTTTATAAAGACAAACTCCAAGGTCATAATTCTCGTTTGGCAGTGCTCCAAAGACATCAAGTGTGTATGGGGTGCCAAGGGGAACCGATTGCATTTTTGGTGATACGCTAATACCAGGTGTGAAGGATTCACTTTTTAGACTGTCAGCGCCAATACCGGCGTTTTCTGACAAATAGAGGTCCATTTGCAAATCACCTGCTGGGCCACAGAAGTAGTCAATCGCTTTGACTTCAATGCACCGTGCTTTTCCACCTGGAGGAATATCATCTCCAGGATAATCTTCTGGGATGGGTAAATCCCACGGGTAGGGATATTCTTCACCAACACCCAATTGGCCATCACAAGGGCGGAAAATCTCAACATCGCCAACATGGCCGCGCACTTCTGGGTCATCGAAAAATCCATCATAGTCAGCAAAATAGCTGCCCCAGGGGGGTATGTTTTGTGGTTCAACCAGTGAGTTGTGGGTGAGTTGAATGCCATGCACATTGAACGGGCCGCCCGCACTGAGCTGGTCTTTCAACTCTTCATTTTCACGCAAGTTATCGCCGGTTTTTACCAGATAGGCGGTGCATGAGCTGTAATTGATGGTGCCATCAGGGTTGTAATCATATTGCAGATCAATGCCGCCTAGCGCTTGTTTGTGCTCTGGTTTAAAACCAACAGCATAGCTTTGTGGCACTTCTACCCAGGCGCTCGGGGTGGCCGGGTCGTCTGGGCTTTCCAAATAATAGCGTAAAACGCGTGAATTTTCTGGTTTTGCAAATTCAGAATAATCATATTTGTTTTGCAAGGTGCCGCGCTCTGACAAATACATAAAGCCTTGATTGTCAAAGGCAATATCAGTGATGGCGTGACCGGTGTCAGATTGGACATCAAGTTCCCATTGGGCTTGGCCAAAACTGCCATCTTTGTTGATGGCCACAGACATGATCATACCGCCATCTTGGGCATAATAATAAAGTTTGCGCCCATGCACTTGCAGGCCCCAGACGAGGCGTTCGTTGGCGGCAAAACCCCATGTGCTGGGGTCCTTGGCTTTGAAGCTTGGATTGGTAATGTCCATGCGGTTGCTTGGATCATGGGCTTGAGGGGCAAGGCCTTTGGCTGTGCGCCCTGTTTGGCCGTGATCGAAGGTGCCTAGGTCATTGCCCTCTAAATCAAAGCGGTGGATCATACCTGTATCAAGGTCTGAGACAAACAATTGCCGGGTGATTTTGTCAAAGGCTATGTTGCCAAGGCCCGGGCCGGAATTGTCTTCCTCTGCCAGTTTCACATTGGCAAACAGGCTTACCTCACCGGTTAATCCATCAATTTTCCAAATGGCGCCGGGGGTGCCACCATTTTTGGTGCCAAATTGGCCTTCCATAAAGGTGGCATCGCCTTGGCCCTTTTTAAGGCGCTCTGGGCGGCCATCGTCATCTGTATCAGGGCCGACAATTTGAAGACCGTGAAGGACAGAGGAGGTGACGTATAGGTTAGGCACCCGTGGTTCATTTTCGCCGCGTAAACCATCATCAAAAGCCAGGCCAAAGACCTGACCGATTTCACTTGCCTTGACTTCAAACGGGGCGGGCAAATTGACCATTTGGCCTTGTGGGGGGCCACCTAAATTATCGGCGCGGTAAACTTTCAGGCTGGCCCCTTCTTCATTGATGAAGCTTTCATCAATCGGGTTCACGCCGGGGGGAATGCCGCTTTCAGGGAATTTGAGGCCTGAAAAGCCGGTAATGGCAATGTCGCCTCGGTCGATAACCGGGCCGTTGTCTTGCGCCAGGGCGCTATTTGAACTCATTCCAAGCCCCAAACAAAGGGTCAAGAGGCTGATGGAATGGGTCAGTAATTTGTGTTTTGAGGTGTTTGTGTCTCGAATGGGCATGGTTTTCTCCTCAAGACGTCTAGAACGACAGAACAAACCAAGGCGCGGCGCTTTGGCTGTCTCTGGTTGATCGGATAAGGGCTGAATTGGTGCAATGTCAGGTGGACTGGGATCCGTATTGAACCAACCGCCGGTTTGTGCAGGTTTCATAAGGGTTCTCCCTTGGTTAAAATTCACAATGTGCTTGATTGGTCGCTCAAGCACCGGTGTTGGTTCACAAAGTTTTGAATTTTTAATAGATTATGCCCTGAAAGCAGAGTAATTTTAAGAAAAAACTGGTTCGCCATTAAATAAATATGAATAGAAAATGAACCAAATTGTCTCTTCTTGCGACCAACTGACAGGTAAAGTGAATTGATATGAGCGTGCATCAACCAAAAGACCGGGATATAGACCTGTTAAACCGGCTAAAATCTGGTGATCAAAGTGCAATGCAAGTGCTTTATACACGCCACTACCAAAAGCTTTATCGCTTTATTATACGGCAAGTGAGAGACGAGATGATTGCTGAAGACATTTTAAATGATGTGTTTTTAGATTGTTGGCGCCAAGCTCATAAATTTGAGGGGCGCTCAGCGCTTAGCACCTGGCTAACAGCCATTGCCTTTAACAAATCTGTCTCTTATTTGCGCAAACGACGTGAGGCGCAGATGGGCGAAGGCCAAGCTGAGGCCATGGTTGATGAGAGTGATAGTCCCCAGACTTTGGTGATGAAGGATGATAAGGGCGATCAGATCAAACAGGCCATGGATGAACTTAGCCTTGACCATCGAACCGTGATTGATTTGGCCTATTACCAGGAAATGGGTGTTAAAGAGATTGCGGAAATTTTAGATGTGCCCACAAACACAGTCAAAACCCGGCTGTTCCATGCACGCAAGAAATTGCACGAGATTTTGGTGGAACGCGGGATAGATCGAGGTTGGCCATGATTGATACAGACTTAAATGAAAAAGAGACTTTGATTGCTCAGTTGCCTTTTTATTTATCTGGCACGCTAGATAAAGAGGAAACCGCTCAGGTGGAAGCTTGGCTGGAATCTGATCCAGAGGCGGGCGCGATTATGGAGAAGATTGATTTAGAGCGCCATGCCAATATGCAAAGCAATGAACAGATTTCGTTGCCCAAAGATGGTTTGGCGCGTTTGATGGCGGATGTGGCGCAAACAGAACAGGAAAAAACCTTAAAAAGCCAAGGCTTTTCTTTGCTAGGCGCTTTGGACCGTATGGTGCTTGGGCCTCTCAAGGCTGCTCCTTCTGAGATGGCTTGGGCCGCTTGTGGTTTGATGTTGTTGGTTACCATTGGCCAATCAACGTTGCTCTATCAAGGTGCGGGGACCCCTAAAACAGGGCCTGGAATTGAATTGGCCAGCGGAGAGCGTTATCAGTTTCTTTCAATGGCCGTTATTAAATTTAAAGATGCTGCTACCATGAGCGCGATTGCCGATGTTTTGGATGAAGCTGGTGCGGTGATTATTGATGGGCCAACAGCCAGGGGGCACTTTACCATTGGCTTTGTTAAGCGAGAGGGGGCTCCAGCATTAGAACAGCGCCAGCGTGATTTGCAATCAAATGACAAGCTGATAGGCTTTTTTGCTCTCAAGCAAGCTGATAAGTAGGGATGATGATGGCAAAGCGAATAGCACATTATTTTTCGTTGGCGGTTTTGACTCTGGTGTTTTTTGTATCCCCATCGGTTATGGCTGCTGGCTGTCAACCAGATGGCAGCGGCGTGATAGAAGGGTTGCCCCCAGAATTAGGTGCTATTGTTGCCCAAGACATTCCTAAACAAAATAAGTGCGTTGCCCCGCCTGTGAAAGATGAAAGCCCGCCAGCAAAAACTCAGAACAAAACCTTGTATCAAGGCCCGGTTGTGGCTGTGCAAGGGGAGCATGTTTTAGATGAGATTGTTGTTTCTTTGCGCGGGGGGGAAAGTGAACTGGAACAATTGGCGGCCGATTATGGACTGACCATTCGTTCCTTTAAAATTATGGCTGTGCTTGGCGGTGTGGTTGTGCGATTTGGCATTCCTGATGGGCGCCCGGTTGCGTTGGTGCGCGCGTCTCTTGATCGCGACCCTCTGGTGATTAAGGCTGTGCCCAACCATATCTATCAGTTGAATGGAGGTGGGCAAAAGCTTGACCGTTATTCTTTGAAAAGTTCAGGTGTTTTAAAGGCGCATTCACTTGCCCAGGGTCGAGGCGTTAAATTGGCCATTATTGATACAGCCGTTGATGAGGAGCATCCGGCTTTGGCTGGCGCGGTTGTTGCCAAATTTAATGCGCTAAAAAAAACACCTCTGAATGATACCACCCATGGAACTGCCATAGCCCTGATTGCAGCGGGAGCAAAGGAACCCTTTATGGGGGCTGCCCCTGAAGCGTCCCTTTTTGTGGCCCGCGCTTTTGACAAGACAAAAGATGACAAAACCATCAGTTCGGTTTTTTCAGTCTTAGACAGCCTTAACTGGGCTTTGGAGCAAGATGTTGATGTGGTCAATATGAGTTTTTCAGGCCCTAAAAATGAATTGTTGGGTGATGCGATTGATAATTTGTTGGCTCTCAATATGGTGTTGGTGGCCGCTGCTGGCAATCAAGGCAAGGGTGCACCTTTTTCTTATCCGGCGGCGCAAAAGGGTGTGTTTGCTGTCACCGCGCTTGACGCGAAAAACAGAATCTATAATCAGGCCAATCAGGGGCCTTATATTTATGTTTCTGCCCCTGGTGTTGATTTGCTTGTCCCTGAAAAAGGGCAAAATATCAGCTTTAAAACCGGGACCTCATATGGGGCGGCCTTGTTTTCTGGTATTTGTGCACTGGCGCTTGAGGGGCGCGGCAAAATAGGGCTGTCAAAGTTGAAAAAAAACATTGAGGCCAGTGTGGAAGATTTAGGCCGGCCAGGGCGCGATCCTGTGTTTGGGTATGGCTTGATTAAAGCAGGAGAGTTTGTGCGCCAGGCTCAGGCGCAACCTTAAGGGCTACGCGATTTAATTAATTATTGCCTGTGATACTTTCTGTTAACCGAATCAACTGCATATTACTCTGCAGGTTTTGGGTTTATTCTAATTTCTTATTTTATATTCTTGTAAAAATGTAGCTGCTTTTTTCGCAGGACTTGATTTATTTGAGCTCATTGATTTGTCACGCGTTTGATTGAGTTGATGTAGTGCGTTTTATTTTCGCGTTAAAAACCCCTCTTAAAGTTTAAGGGGGGTTTTTTATTTTTCTAAACTATTGAATGAGCTTTATACGGTTTTGTCGACGGTGTCATCTTTAGGGTCAGCCTTGTCAGAACTCTCTTTGGGCTCTTTTTTAGGCTTTTCCCCTCCTTTTGCTACGCCAACCATAGCTGGGCGCAGCACGCGTTCACCAATCATAAAGCCGGTGGCAACCACTTCTAGAATTGTGCCAGCGGGCACTTCAGGGTTGGGCATTTCAAACATGGCTTGATGGCAATTGGGGTCAAAAATTTCCCCTTTAGGGTCAACGCGGGTGATGTCATAGCGCTCAAATACATTGACCAATTCACGCCCTGTCATCTCTATACCGTCAACCAAAGCTTTCAAGGCTTGGTCTTTTTCAATGGCTTCTTCTGGAACGGCGGCCAGGGCGCGGCCCATATTGTCGTCTACGGTGAGAACGTCTCGGGCAAAATTTGAAATGGCATATTTGGCCATATCTTGTTTTTCACGCTCAGTTCGGCGGCGTAAATTTTCCATATCCGCGGTTAACCGCAGCATTTTTTCTTGTAATTGCTTGTTTTCAGCCTCTAGTGCCTCAATTGGGTCAATCTCAGCCTGCTCTTCTTCAATGGGCTGTTCAGAAAGCTGTGTCTCTTCGTCTGGTTCAGACGTGTTTTGTTCGTCAATAGATGTCACGTTTTCTTGGCCCCGTTCTTTTGGCTTGGAAATTTCATCATCTGGTGTGCTATTCACCGGTTCATTTATTTTTTGTTCTAATGGTTTTTTGCCGTCTTGTTGAGGAGTTGAAGGTTTGTCATTCATTTGCGCTTTGTCACTCATAAGTTTGCCATTAGTTTTACGGGGCATGCTTATTTTAAAAATAAGTATTCTTGCCCGTTTTGGATTTTGTTTGCTGTTTAGCAGAAAAATCTTTTCTCTACACCCCTTCATATAATGGAAAAGTGGGTAAAAAAAAGAACTCTTTGAACAATTTTACAGCTTCATCAAGCGGCTCATTAATTTAGCGGTGTAATCAACCATAGGAATAATCCTGGCATAATTAAGCCGGGTGGGGCCAATTATGCCCATTACGCCGACAATGTTTCTATCGCTGTCTTTAAAGGGGGCGGCGATAATAGAGGAGCCTGAGAGAGAGAAAAGCTTGTTTTCAGAGCCGATAAAGATGCGCACCCCGCTACCCTTTTCAGAGGCGCTCAACAGGTCTACCAACTCATTTTTGGTCTCTAAATCGTCAAAAAGTTTGCGGACCCGTTCCAGTTCTTGGGCGGCATTGATATCTTCTATTAATTTAGAGCGCCCGCGCACAATGAGGCTTTTTTTGCCATTGTTATCGCCAGACCAGATAGCCAGGCCTGATTTAATCAGTTTGGCGGTTAGGGCATCTAGTTCAGCGGTTTGGTTTTTTAATTCTGTTTCTATGGTTTTTCTGGCTTCATTTAACGTGCGCCCTTGCAGATGGGCGTTTAAATAATTGGCAGCTTGTGTTAGGGCCGAGGCTGGTAGGTTGGCAGGTGTGTTTATGATGCGGTTTTCAACGCTGTTATCTTCACTGACCAAAATAACCAGTGCTTTTTCATTATCGAGACGAACAAATTCAATTTGTTTTAGGGTTGAGATTTGTTTTTCTGTTAGCACGATGCCAGCGCATTGAGACAGGCCAGATAAAAGCTCACCAGCTTCACTTAAAAAATCCTCAACAGGCTTATTGTTAAAATCTGTAGAGATTTGCTGCTCGATTTGCTGGCGCTCTTCTTGGTTTAAATCGCCCACTTGCAACAATCCATCGACAAAAAGCCTTAGGCCCATTTCCGTCGGTACCCGCCCGGCTGACGTGTGCGGCTGGGTAATCAGGCCGTGCTCTTCCAAATCAGACATAACATTGCGCACAGAGGCTGGTGAAAGCGTCATCGGCAGATGGCGGCTGATATTGCGCGAGCCGACTGGGTCGCCGGTTTCCAGGTAGGTGTCAACAATTTGCCGAAAGATCTCAATAGAGCGATCATTCAGGTCAAAAAGGCCTTGATTTTGCTTCGTTGTCATTATGGTTTGCTCATTCAAAAAGGTCTTTGCGAATTTAAAGAGCCGGTTCAGCTTCGTCAATCAAAGAGTGCTTGTATCTGGGGGCCGTCTCGCTTAGGTTAGGCGCGAATTTAACAGCAAAATCAACCAATCAAACAAACTGGGGTTAAGAATTAAATGCGACCAAGTAAACGTGAAAATGATGAAATGCGGCGTGTATCTATTGAAAGGGCCGTTTCCTTGCATGCAGAAGGCTCGTGTTTGATTAAATTTGGTAACACCCATGTTTTGTGCACCGCCTCGCTTGAAGAGCGCGTACCGCCGTGGCTGAAGGGCAAAGGGGAGGGCTGGGTGACAGCTGAATATGGTATGCTGCCCCGCTCGACCTCTCAGCGTATGCGCCGGGAAGCCAGTGCGGGCAAACAATCTGGCCGCACGCAGGAAATTCAACGGCTGATTGGGCGTTCTTTGCGCGCAGTTGTTGATTTGAAAGCGCTGGGAGAGCGCCAAATTTCAGTTGATTGCGATGTCATCCAGGCCGATGGGGGCACCCGTACGGCTTCTATTACTGGCGCTTGGGTTGCCTTGCATGATTGCATTGAATTTATGCGTGGGCGTGACATGGTGAGCGCAGATGTTTTGAGTGGCCAGGTGGCGGCGATTTCTTGCGGCATTTATAAAGGCCAGGAAGTTTTAGATTTGGATTATTTGGAAGACAGCGACGCTGAAACTGATGCCAATTTTGTGATGACAGATGCAGGCGGGATCGTTGAGATCCAAGGTACGGCAGAAGAGGCCCCTTTTACAGAAGAGCAATTTGCCGAATTGATGCGTTTGGCCAAAAAGGGCATTGGTGAGCTGTGTAATTTGCAGAAAATCACTGTCAGTTAAGCAAAAGGTTAGCTTGCTTATGAAACTGCAAAAGGGTCAAAAACTGGTGGTGGCCAGCCATAATCAGGGCAAGGTGCGCGAGATTAATGAGCTCATCGCCCCTTATGGTTTGCAAGCTATATCTGCTGGGGACCTTTCTTTGCCAGAGCCGGTGGAAGATGGGGACAGTTTTGCAGCCAATGCGATACTCAAGGCGCAGGCGGCCTCTACAGCTTCTGGTTTGGCGGCTCTTTCTGATGACAGTGGCTTGGAGGTTGCCGGGCTTGAGGGAGCGCCGGGCATTTATTCAGCGCGCTGGGGCGGGCCGGATAAAGATTTTAACATGGCCATGCAGCGGGTTGAAGAAGAGCTTGCGGCTAAGGGCTGCGTTGAGCCGTCTCAACGAGGGGCAAATTTTACGTGTGCTTTGGCATTGGCTGTCCCTGGCCTGGAGACACAAGTGTTTGAAGGCAAAGTGTTTGGGCAGATTGTCTGGCCGCCGCGTGGGAGTAAAGGCTTTGGTTATGATCCGTTTTTTGTGGCTACCGGGGAAAGTGAAACCTTTGGTGAAATGGAGCCGGGCCGAAAACATCAAATGTCTCATCGGGCGCAGGCTTTTGCCTTATTCAAAGCGGCTTGTTTGGATGGGATAGCTTAGGCGCTTATAATCGTCATCATGTCTGGTAAACAAGAATTTGGGGTTTATGTGCATTGGCCGTTTTGTGCGGCAAAGTGCCCTTATTGTGATTTTAACTCCCATGTGCCCAATGGGCCCATAGAAGAAGACAATTTCTTAAAAGCTTACAGGGCTGAAATTGCTCATTGGGCTGGCGCGTTGGGGCCGGATATGCCCGCGCTCAGCTCGGTGTTTTTTGGCGGGGGAACGCCTTCGCTTATGAGCCCGCAGTTGGTCTCCAGCATTTTGCAAAGTCTTGAGAGCGTGTGGGGGTTTCAAGACCAGATTGAAATTTCTTTAGAAGCCAACCCGCAAAGTGTTGATGCCGCAAATTTTAAAGATCTGGCTCTGGCTGGTGTAAACCGGTTGTCCATCGGTGTGCAGTCTTTTGATGATGCCTCCTTGCAAGCTTTAGGGCGGTTGCATGACAGCGCCCAGGCGCGCCAAGCGATTAAGATTGCCCAATCTCATTTTGAGCGCTTTTCGTTTGACCTGATCTATGCGCGCCCGAACCAGAGTTTACAGGACTGGGAAGGGGAGTTGGCCCAGGCCTTTGCCTTTGGGCCGACACATTTATCACTCTACCAACTGACCATTGAACCGAACACGCCCTATAAACGGCTTTATGATGCTGGCAAACTGAAGCTGCCTGAAGAGAGTTTGGCGGTTGATTTTTATGAGCGGACCCAAGAGCTGTGTTTGAAAGCTGGCTTGCCTGCTTATGAGGTTTCCAATCATGCGGTACCGGGCCAGGAAGCACGGCATAATTTATTGTATTGGCGCTATGGCACGTTTGTTGGCATTGGACCTGGGGCGCATGGGCGGGTGAAGATTGATGGCAACCGCTATAGCACTTTGACCCAGGCCATGCCGTTTGAGTGGTTGGCAAAAGTGGGTCGTGAGGGGCACGGCGTTATTGATCAACAACAGTTGGATGTATTCAACCAGGCAACTGAGATGTTGCTTATGGGCTTGCGTCTTACCCAAGGGGTATCTTTGGCAGATATCGAACATGAAACAGGCTATTGGATTGGCGCCGACATCATTGAAAAGCTGGCAACTGAAGGCCTGCTGGAAAGATCACAAGGCTCTAAAAATGCACACCTGTTAAGAGCGAGCCAAAGAGGACGATTGCTGCTTAATTATATTGCCGGGCAGCTTAGTGATGGTTTGATGACCCAAGAGCAATGATAGAGCCTTTGTTTAGATTCTTTCTTATAATAATTCTAAACTATTGGTTTTATTGATTTTTATGTTGACGCTCTCAATCTTGATTGGTTATGGTATGGTCAGTATCCGGTCTTAACCGGATAAATTTAAATCTGATTACGAGGCCTTGACCCTCGTTTATTGGAGTGAAAAATGAAAAATATTTTCTTTGGCTGCTTGCCTAAAAGCTGGGCTGCGGACCGTTTTGCTAGCTGTCCATTTCTTTCAAACAATCTAAGGTTTGCTCCTGTAATCGTGCGGGGGGCTTTGTGATGGATATGACGAATTCAAACGCTATGCCGTTGTTTACCAGCCGTCTCAATGGAGCTAAGAAAACACCTGAACAACTGGTGGGTCTTGGGTTTCGCTATTGGATGGCTGGGTATCAAAAAAATGATATTGGCTTTTGGAAAACCAGTTGGGATTTTTATACCAAACAGTTGGGTGCTTTAGGCGCCAAGTCAGTTGTGACTGAATTGGCTTATTGGGTGCAAACGGTCAATTCAAGTACGGCACGTGATATTGAGATAGCACCAGATTGCTCTCAATTTTGCCGCGACGAATGTATGGCCATTTCTTTGATAGCCGCTTGCCAGCAAAAACATGCTTGCCCGGCTTTGCAGGCATGTGCCCAAGCTTTAATAGGCGATTGTGAGCTGGATTGTGTGATTGAGGCTTCTGAAGGTTTTGCCTATGAATTGGCCAATCACGACCTTGTGTTATCAGGTGTTGCCAATGCCAATGATGTTTCTGTGCAAACAGCCTTTGCCTCTTAAAGGATGGTTTTGTTTGTTGCTTTTTTAAGTTGGCGGGAGGGGGGTGCCCCCCTTCTTTTCGTTTGCTTTGGAATGTTGTTTTCGTGAATTTTAAAATTGCTAAAAAGGCCATGCGAATAAAAATTCGCATGGCAAGTTTATGCTGCTTCACAGTGAGGAACAATGCTCAAAAGAAAGGCAGGATGCGATCAAAATTCCCGAAATAATCGCAAATATATCAATCAATTAAGCATTACTTCTAAGGTGATGCTTTTAATCAAAAGAACAATGATTGAAAGCATTGACATCACTATGTCATAGGTTTTATTGTTTAGTAAAATGAAAAGTATCAAACATAATAGTTTCATATTATTCAACAATTAAAACGCTGATTTTGGGCGACAAAACTGTTCTTTTGAGCTAAAGACGTGGCTTTAAAACTAGGTGATGTTTTTTAACAAAGTTCAACGATTAAAGGCAGGTTTTGAGGTTTAATTTAACAAGAAGATATTGAATAACCCCATGCACCTGAAAGAACTAGATGCCAACCTTATCGTTGTGTTAGACGCGCTGCTGATTGATGCTAGCGTGACCAAAGCGGCTGAAAGACTGGGGCGCAGTCCGTCAGCGGTCAGCCATGCCCTGGCCAATTTGCGACATATTTTTGATGATGAACTGTTTGTTCGTGCTGGCCAGCGTTTAACACCCACAATGAAGGCCAAAGAGCTTGCCCCCACTGTACATATTATTGTGTCTGGGCTGGAAAGCTTATTGCGCCCGACAACCCCGTTTGACCCGGCCACACAAGAGCGCACCTTTCTTATCGCTTGTACTGAAATGGCTGAGCTTTATCTTTTGCCCGCTTTGCGCGCCCAGTTGCAAGCTCATGCTCCCTCGATTTTGATTGAACGGGTGGGGCCAGGTGAGGCGCAGTTTTTAGAAGAGTTGCGCCACAGCCGGATCGATTTTGCGCTTATTGAAGGCGGGGTGCCTTTGGATGTTCCTGATATGCATTGGGAGAGGATCAAGCAGGAACCTTATGTGACTTTAATGCGCAAAAATGAGGGTGGGAAAAATAAAAAGATCACGCTTAAGTCGTTTCAAAAACTGCCGCATATTATTACACAGGCCAATTCTTCTACAGAGTGTCCTTTGCAGGCTCACTTAGAGCGACACAGTTTAGCTGAAACTCAAATTACCAAAGTGTCTTCATCGCTTGCTGGGTTGCTTTTGGCTTTAGAAATGGACGGCCTTGTCACCATTCCGAATTTGCATGCGCAGATTATGAATAACTATATTTCTGCACAAGAGGTTCACTTGCCCTTTAAGCTGCCATTGTTGGACATTCAACTGGGGTGGCATCGTAGTTTTGAGCGCGATGAATGCCATCAATGGTTTCGCCAGAAAATCAAAGACCACTTTGAACTGGCAAAGCCTGAGGAGTTGGAGGAGGTTAAGATTGCTTAAGATTGGCCCGCATTATCCGAGGTGGCGCCAATTTTATTTTCAGCAATCCAGCGTGCGGCCAAAACCAGGGCACCCATGCTAAAGTCTTTGCCGTGAGCGGCAACCATTTCCTCGCTTAAATTGGCAAGGCGTTTAAAAAATTGATCTTTGCTTTTTTCTTCTTCGGTAAGGGCTTGTGTTTCTTTGTCACTCATGAGGGTTTCCTTTAATTCACTGTCTTTAAATATGTTGTTTAAAATTCAAGATTATCTGAACATTTGCGGTGGGAAATCGATGATGGCGGCGGTCCCATCTTGGCACCCGAATGCCAATTGTTTGCCATCTTTGGACCAGGCCAAGTTTGTTATGGGGCTGCCTTCATTTACAATTGGCAGTTCATCTGATACGCCGACCTTGGTGAGGACCAGTTGGCCATTCTCAAAACCTGCGGCGACAAAGTCAGTTTTAGGGTTTGTGGCAATGCTGGTGACCAAAACCATCCCTGGGCGCCCTGTTTGCAAGGCCCCTTGTTGGTCGTTTTCAAGCGGCGGGGTTTGCATGGACCATGCGGCGATGCGAAAGGCGCCAGAGGTTGCAAAGGCGTTGGCAGGTGCGCTCCAGAAAGCGGTGGTCACTGGGCCAGGATAGTCTTGCAGATGGGCAGATTGATCTGTTGTTAAATCAATGAGTTGGCACCCCTTTTCTTGCAATGCACATACAATCCAGTTTTGGTCTTGCTTCCAAGCGATGGAATGGGGCGGGGCTTGTAGCTCAATGCGTTTCAAAGGTGTGTTCATGTCTTCTAAAGACCAGATTAGTAAGCCTTTTTGATCGCCAGTGGCAAGCAAGGTTCCATCGGGAGAAAGTGCCAGAGTGGTGTTTGGTGTTTCCATTGAACTGGCGAGCACCTTTGGTGGCTGACCCTCTTTGAGAACACAAAGTTCCTTTGCGCTGACAAAAGCTGTTAATGCGGTTTGCTGGTTATAACCTAGCCCGACAATGGGGGCTGTTAATTGATCATTTAGAAGCGCAACTTCTTTTGATGGGGAGACAATATGAATTTTGCCGTCCTGTGCGCCAACAATGAAGTCGGTGTTTTTATAGGGAGCGATCAAGCAAGGAGACTGGCTTAATGCTGGTAGTATGTGTGCATCAGCGACTTGCTTTTGGCGTGGTGAGATTGTGGCGCGCCCGTCATCTCCGCCGATGCGGATGCGTGAATGAGGGGGCTCTTCATCTGCCAAATCAATAAGGGCCAGGCGGCCATCGTCCATTGCAAGGCAAGCAACGCTCACATCATGATTAAATGTAACTGAGGTGATAGCTGTTTCTAGTGACCAGTTTCTGCCTATGAGGTCGAACAATGCAGGAGGGCGGTTGTTTTGTTGGTCCATATTCTTTTTTACCCGATCGAAAGTGTGGATGGTTATGTTAAGTCAGCAAGCTTTTGATCGATGAGCAGGAGTTCATGTTCAAGCTCTTGGACTTTGGTTTCTTCTTTTTCAATTGAGGTTTCAGCCTCGCTTATTTTTTGTTTTATAGCATCAAGCGTTTCAGGGGAGGCTGGTGTTTGATCTGGCTCTTTTTCTTTTTCCAATTCAAATTGCTGTTCCACTTGGTAGCCTGAATAAATTTGTGTCAGTTTTAGCAATTGGGCATTATGTTCTGTTAAACGAAGGACATACTCATTACGTTGTGTCATCAGTTTAACAATTTGATCTTGTTTTTCTTGTTCCATAAGGGGGTTCTTTATCTCATGTTTTATAATGCCGACTTTTTTCAAAACCTTTATGAGCGGGCGGTTGAGCAATTGGGCCCTAGCCATGCTTGTAGCAAAGCTTTGCAACAAGCTGTTCGTGATCATTCCAGGTCAAATGTAACCAGTGCACTGGAACAGTTGAATAAACTTGAAGCTGATATTCAACAGCAATTGCTACAGCAAACGCACACGAGTTGGGCCACAGACTTAAGTGCTATTTTGGGCCAATGGTCTGGAGACCCTTCAGCTAAAAATTAACATGACTGATGCCCTAAGATGGTTTGTTCCTTTATGAGTTTTCCTTTTTGCTTGCCGCTTGGATTTGTTCGATTTCTTTTAGCATTTTTGGTAATTCATGAGCTTGAGATTTAAACTGTTCTTCTGCTGTTTTAATGTAGTCTCTTAAACTGTCCCAGATATCTGTAAGGATAACATTGGCCTGTTCGCCAATTATCTGTTCAATGTCTTTTATGTGAAACAAGCGCTCTAAGGACACGCCGGTTATTACAAACTCTCTAAGTTCTGCGGCGTGGCTTTCAACAAATAATTTAATGATGGGATCTGTTTTAGGGTCAAGCCCGTCTTCTTCTAAGGCCTGGTTGATAACGCCGCGGAAATGTTCATACAGCAGGTCATGGCTTTGGCCGATAAAGCTCATCTTGAAAACCAAATCAGTTGATGCACGCTCTAGCAAACGAGTGGCTATATCGTCTCGCGATTTATCAAGTTCAAAAGTAGGGCGCTTTGGCTCGTTCATAAGAGCTCCCTGTTTCAACATAAAAGTTTTAAGGTTTGCTTGGCGCGTATTCATTCACCTTTTGGCACCTTTTGGATGGTGCCCTCAAGTTGTGCCTGAAAACCATGCGTTCATAATCAGGACAATAAAATGGATTTGCAAGACATTTCTTTTTTAAAAGTTGTTTGGAAAATCAAATAAAGTTTGTATCGAGATTAAAGTTTTCAACTGTAAAGATGACTGTAAAGTTTTTTTACATTTTTACACTTTGTTAAATCCTTTCTAAAAGAGCTATCTTCCTAAGTTATTGAAGTCATTTATTTTTTTTCTTTGGCCCGCTCTTTGCTAAATAAGATTTAATTGTTGGCCCAATTATAAAAAGCCGTTGCCAGCAATAACAGTGTTAATGACATGTCTATCTCTGGGGAGGGATAATGCAATATCATTTAAAAGCACATCTCATGAAGTGCCAAAGGGCTGGTCGCGCAGGTTGTGACAGCTTTGAAGGCCGTAATGCGCATGATGTGTTTCCTCCTTATTTCTTGAAGAGATTTGATTGTCTTAAATCACGAGTTGGCGATGCTTAAGGTGACTACATCTGAGCCGTCATAATTTTTTAAGGGATATTGCCCTTGGAAAAATAAGTTTGTCGCCAAAGGGCGGGCACATAACAGTTTTGCAGCTTTTTAGCTGGCAAGCTTTGAAAAGGAGGTTTGAACTAAATGACTTTAACATTGAATAAAATTATGTCTCAGAAGGGAATTCCTATTGGTCAGGCAACCAAGAAAATTGCTGACCTTGGTTGGAATCCAACTTATGTGCAGGAAGCAGCTGTGCATCCTTCTGATTATAAAATTACCAAAGAGCCGAAAGATCCTATGAAGCAAGTGCTTCGTTCTTATTTTCCTATGGAAGAGGAGAAGGACAATCGGGTTTATGGGGCGCTGGATGCTGCTTTGCGTGGTGATATGTTCCGTAATGTGGAGCCGCGCTGGGTGGAATGGATGAAGCTGTTTTTGGCCATTATTCCTTTTCCAGAAATTTCTGCTGCTCGGTCTATGGCGATGGTTGCCCGTATTGCTCCGGGTGAGGAATTGCGTACAGGCTTTACCATGCAAATGGTTGATGAGTTCCGTCATTCCACCATTCAGATGAACCTGAAAAAATGGTATATGGAAAACTATATTGACCCTGCTGGTTTTGATATTACTGAAGAAGCGTTTGGCAAATGCTATGCCACGACAATTGGCCGCCAGTTTGGCGAAGGCTTCATTACCGGTGATACGATGACAGCTGCTTGTCTTTATTTGACAGTGGTCGCAGAGACAGCCTTTACCAATACTTTGTTTGTTGCGATGCCATCTGAGGCAGCTCGTAATGGTGACTATGCGTTGCCAACGGTGTTCTTGTCTGTGCAATCAGATGAAAGCCGCCATATTGGTAATGGTCACTCCTTGCTAATGGCTGCGTTGAAAGAACCAGAAAATCATTTGCTCATTGAGCGTGATTTAAAATATGCCTTCTGGCAGAACCACGCCATTGTTGATGCTGCCATCGGTACCTTTATTGAGTACGGCACGACCAACCGCGATAAAGACAAAGAATCATATGCCGAAATGTGGCATCGCTGGATTTTTGAAGACTATTATCGCACCTATATGCTGCCGTTGGAAAAATATGGCATCAAAATCCATCATGATGATGTGCAAGAAGCTTGGAAGCGGTTGACTGAAAGGTTCTATGTCCACACTGTGGCGCAGTTCTTTGCTGTTGGCTGGCCTGTGAACTTCTGGCGGATTGAAGCCCAAACAGAAAAAGACTTTGAATGGTTTGAGCATAAATATCCAGGTTGGTATAACCAGTTTGGTGAGTTCTGGAAATGGTATGCCAAATTAAGCAAGCCAGGCAACAAGGTTATCACCTTTAATGAGGAAACAGGCTATGTTTATCCTCATCGGTGCTGGAGCTGTTTGGTGCCATGCCTCATTCGTGAAGATATGGTTGTCGATGAAATAGATGGCAAGCTTCACACTTTTGCTCATGAACTTGATCGTTGGACAGCTGTTGAAGCGTTCTCTGATGAATATCAAGGTCGGCCTACACCGGCTATGGGTAAATTTGGTGGTAAGCGTGAATGGGAAACGCTTTATCACGGCTGGGACTTGGCAGATTGCATTAAAGATCTGAACTTTGTGCGCCAAGACGGTAAAACTCTGGTTCCGCAACCACATATGCGTTTTGACGATAAAGATATGTGGACGTTAGATGATGTGCGTGGTCATACACTTATGTCTCCTCTCACATTGTTGCGCGAGATGTCTGACAGTGAGCGTGAAGCTCATCTGGCTGACTATAGGGCAGGTTTTACCATTAATCCATGCAATTAAAACCTCCTAGAAGAGGGCGGGGTTTATCGACCCCGTCTTCTTTTTCAAAAAGATTTATTGGTTGTGGTCTCTAATAAAAGTGGGGGCGTTTGGTGTAGCACGAGGGGCGAACTAACAGATCCTTTGTGCCGCATTTTTGAAAAATGAATTGTTTTTGGGAACAAGATAACTGGCTTTTTAAAAGCAATGAAGGAGAATAGGGAAGACTATGGGCGAGACCTATCAAGTGCGGTTGGAACCAGTGGGTGTTGAATTTGAAGTAGATGAGGAAGAAACGGTTTTAGACGCAGCTTTTCGTCAGGGCATTGCTTTGCCGCATGGGTGTAAAGAAGGACAGTGTTCTGCTTGTAAATGTATTCGATTGGAAGGTGAGGTAGAGTTGGGTAAATATTCAACTTTTGCTTTGAGTGATATGGAGCGTGATAGCGATCATGTTTTGCTTTGCCGTACTTATGCGCTTGAAGACCTTGAGTTTGAGCTTTTAAATTATGATGAGGAGCTCTTATCTAAAGCGATTGCAGTGAAACAGTTTAATGGTGAGATTGTTGATTATAGCAATCTGACCCATGATATTCGAAATGTACAAATTAAAATAGATGAACCGATAAAATTTTGGGCCGGACAATATGTTGATATCACCGTGCAAACTGATGCGGGTGAAAAGATTACGCGGTCCTTTTCTATGGCCAATACGCCAACCGATGGGCAGCAGCTTTCATTCATTATTAAAAAATACCCCGATGGCAAATTTTCCGGCCTGTTGGACAATGGCGGCATTAAGGTGGGGGACAAGGTTACTTTAACTGGTCCTTATGGTATGTGCTTTCGCCGTGAAGAGCGAGACGGCCCGCTTGTTTTGGTGGGTGCTGGTTCTGGTATGTCTCCGATTTGGTCGATTTTGCATGATCATTTGGCCTCTGGAGAGGATCGCCCCGTTTATTTCTTTTATGGCGCACGCACGCAGCAAGATTTGTTTTATCTCGATAAAATCGAGCAGATCACAAGTGCCCATCCCAACGTAACGTTTATTCCTGTTCTCTCAGATGCGGACGATGACCAAAGCTGGGAAGGTGAGCGCGGTTTTGTACATGAGGTGGTTGATTCGCGGTTAAAAGATCTTGGGATTGAAGGAGAGGGCGATGTTTATGCCTGTGGTCCACCGCCAATGATTGATGCGTTGAATCCTGTTTTGTTTATGCAAGACTTTGATACGGACCGGATTTTTTATGACAAGTTCACCCCTTCAACCGGAGAGGGAGACAATGGTCATTAACAAGAGCATTTGTGCTTAAACGCACAAACTTAAACTGAAGACAGACTGTTACAAGTTACTATTGAAAACAGTGAGACATAAAACTTTAAGAACGAATATCAAAAACCTTTAAAAGGAGGACGTCATGGCAGTGTTATCAAGTTCAGTTGGATCAGGAGCAGCAGGTGCGGCTCATTTTTCCGACAGCAACAGCCGGAAATACCGGTATTTTGAACCACGCGGAAAACGGGCCACCCATTATGAAGATGTTACTGTGGATGTACAACCAGATCCAGAGCGATATCTTATTCAAAATTGGATTATTAATTTTGCTGATGGAAGAGGTGGTTATGAAAAAGATGCCACTGCGGCAAAATCATCCAATTGGCATGCATTTCGTGCCCCTGATCAAGAATGGGAGCGTACCCATTATCAGAGGCAATCAAAAATTGTAACCATGGTGCAAAGTGTGATCGCCAATTCACGCCAAAACCAAATTCCACAAACATTTGATGCAGCTTGGTCTAAAATTCTACAAGCACATTTGGGCGCTTGGAAACATGCAGAATTTGGGCTTGCTACCTCTTTGATGAGAGCGCAGCGGTTTGGGTACACCCAGATGATCAATAACGCGACCTTGACCAATTCATCTTATAAAATGCGTCTTTCCCAAGATATCACGCTTTACTTGGCAGAAATTGGCATGGATATCGAGGGCTGGGATGATGATCTTGGCAAGAAGAATTGGCTTGAAGATGGCATTTGGCAAGGTACCCGTGAGGCGATTGAAACCATTATGGGGACAGAAGATTATCTTGAGCAATATTTTGCCACCAACATTATTTTTGAACCGCTTGTTGGTGAGTTATTCCGCTCTGGCTTTTTAATGCGCGTTGCAGCAGCCAATGGTGATCCGATTACGCCGCCTGTTATCTCTGCGGCTGAAGCTGATTATGAGCGGAACCTGGCCAATACAATAGACCTGATTTATTTGCTGGCTAATGATGAGCAACATGCCAGTGAGAACCGGGCTTTGTTTGCGCAATGGATCCAAAAACATGGGGCCCTTGCTAAGAAGGCTGCCCTTGGTTTGCAACCTATTTGGTCACAACCTCATTCCAAGCCGGTTTCATTTGATGAAGTTCGCGCTCAATCACATGAACGCATTACTCAAATTTTAAATGAACTCGGTTTGCAAGATAGCTTGTCGAGTGTTGTCTAAAGCCAGTAAGAGCTTTAGCTAAGTTTTAAAAGGTATTTCATAGGCAATGGCGACATTGCCATCATTTAGGAGCTTTAAAATATGTCTGAAACAAACCGTGGTGAGAGTAAGGCGAATATATTTAAATCGATGGATAATATTAGCCTGGAGTCGCGTGAGATTTCTCATGAATGCGGGGTCACTATGAATGACTCTGTTGAGGCCAGGGCGATTGCCGAATATATGGATGAACAAGAAGGTGTTGTTGTGACCTATATGCCTGCCATGATCCGGATTGATGGGGTTGGTCAGTTGGAGTTCAATATGCCTGCTATCAGTGAAATTCTGGGCAAAGAAATGACGGCTGAGACCTTTGAGGTGAATACCTCTACCCATTATGGGCGCATGATACGGGTTGATGATGACACTGTGGTTTTGTTTGGCAATATGGATGAAGCTCTGAAATATATTGAAAACTAAACTATTTTTAAAAAAGCTGTTTTCTCTTTTCTTGAGAAAACAGCTTTTCTTTATCTCTTGCCAAAAATAAAAAAAAAGCAAATGGTTATCTTTGATAACGATTTTTAAGCCCTTTCAAGGAGGATCACATGCCCAAACTTTTAGCTCATGGATCATTAGCACGCCAAGCTCTGGCTGTAGGTGTTCGCAAGCTTGCTGATGCGGTTGAGCCAACTTTAGGTCCTAAAGGACTGAACACCATTATTGATCGCCCGGTTGGCACACCCATCATTACCAGAGATGGGGTGAGCATTTCTGAAGAAATTGAATTGATTGACCGGTTTGAAAATTTAGGTGCACAAGTGGCGCGTGAAGTTTCTATGCAGACCAATGAAATTGCAGGAGATGGAACCACGACCTCGATTGTTTTGGCCAACGCGATGATTCAGTTGGGTGTGGAGGCAACGGATAAAGGCGTGAAAAGTGTTGATATGTGCGCTGGGATTAACAAAGGGGTTGCCAAGGTTGTTGAGTTGTTGACTGAAGCTGCCAGGCCGGTGAAAGATAAAAAGACCATTGGTGATGTTGCTAATATTGCCGCCACTGATCGTGATCTTGGCAAGCTTGTGGCTAAGGCGTTTAATACAGTTGGCAATGAAGGGATTATCTCTACTGATTATTCGGTGACAACTGAAACCTCATTGGATGTGGTTGAGGGGATGTCTTTTGACCGGGGGTATTTGTCCCATCATATGGTGACCGATACAGAGAAAATGGAAGCGGTTTTAAAAAAGCCGTACATTTTAATGACCGATCAAAAAATTCTTGATCCGGAAGATTTGGTCACTGCGCGCAAACTGGCTGATGAGGATGGGCGCTCTTTATTGATTATTGCAGAAGAGATGGCGCCAAATGTTGTGGTGACTTTATTGGGTGATGAGACACCGGGTAAATATTTGGTTGTGCATCCGCCTGAATATGGCAATTGGCGCAAAGATTTGCTTGAGGATATTGCCATTATCACTGGTGGCCGGGTGATTGCTCGTGAGTTAGGGGGAGACCTTAGAACTATCAGCCGAGAGGATTTAGGTAAGGCCAAACGCATTGTTACTTCTTCCACCCATACAACCTTGATTAAAGGGGAAGGGGACACGAAACAAATTGCGGCCCGCAAAGCACAGGTGCAGCGCCGTCTGGATAATGCCCCGCCCAATATTGAGCAGGATAAATTAAGAGAACGGTTGTCTAAATTTTCTGGTGGCACAGCTGTTATTATGGCAGGCGGGGTCACACCGGTTGAGCAAAAGCGAACCGTGCAATTGATCGAGGATGCATTAAATGCTGTGCGGGTTGCCTCTGAGCATGGCATTGTTTCTGGCGGCGGCGTGGCGTTTGCTCAAATCGCCCCGAAACTGGATAAATTAATCAATAAGCATGATGGGGATGTTGCTAAGGGAATTGAGCTTGTCCAATCGGTCTTGTCACGTCCGTTAGCGCGTATCGCTCTTAATTGCGGTGCAGAGCCAAATGAAGTGATTTCAGAAGTGGTCAATGGTGCTGATGACTTTGGTTTTAATGGGGCCACGGGTGACTATACCAACATGTTTGAGGCTGGTATTGTTGACCCGCTTTTGGTTTCAACCAGTGCGATTAAAAATGCTGCTTCTGTTGCCACTTTAATCTTAACAACCGAAACTCTTATTGGAGATGTCACTGAAGAGGAGGATCCCACATCTGGTTATTGCTTAGGTGGTGGATCTGAAAAGTTGGGAAGGGCTTAAAACCTTTTTGTGTGATTTCTGCAAAAATATGCGCAACAAGCTTTTGTTTGTTGCGCATCATTTGCTTTTAAGAAGAGATAATTTATTTGGCTGTTAACCCTTTTGGATCATCAAAAAATATATAAAAATTACTGTGTTAGGTTAAGCAAGCTGGTTCCATTCATTAAGTAAAATGGTTGATTTTATATCTCCTGTATTTACCCCTTTTGAAATTTTGGACCAAAGTATGCTATAACTGGGATCAATAAATTTTATTGCGCGTTTTTGATCATTTTTAAGGCTATGACGCACAGTCATTTTTTTTAACCATGGCGAAGAGACGATGATCGATATTATATCTAAAAAAGACGGCCCGCGAAAAGAAGATGTTCGGTTAAGAAAGCTTATTCAAGAGAATAAAGGCACCATCACAGCGATGGCCGATCATTTCTCGATGGGGTCTTATTCTGCCAGCAAACAACCAGCTCAGCAAAATTCGAACGCAGAGCAGGGTAAGGCCTCCTATTTTATCTTATCTGCCCATGATAATGCAGAACCGCCAAAACCTTATGTGCGCGTTAGCCTGAATGGGCGGGTGGTTATTGTTGATGATCGGACAAGCAAGCAGATGCATTTTATTGGTGAGGTCCGTCATTTAAATGGAGAAAAAGTTTTTTTGCTCGCAACCGAGGAAAATAAATTTTTCAGCCCAGCAGATGAAGATTTAATGAACGCTTTGAAAGAATTGGATCATACCAAATTGGATGCTCAGTTTGATGAAGATATGCTGAGTGCTAAAATTCACGAAGTATTGGGACTTGAGGATATTTAGTTAACTTTTGAAAACGATATCTATTGAGAATTTCAGGAACCTTAAATTTTTGGATTCTAATCAGAAGGTGAAGTGCTTATAAAAGATGGCAAGCTTTGAGAAATATAACGCTCACATAAAAGAGTGGAGAGATATTACTTATAATGAGCACAAAGTCATGGATGCTTGGGAGCGGCGCTTAACAGGTGATGGCGAAACTAGTGCGTTGTCCAATGTGAGATCTATCATTCATGAATCTTGGGATCGCAGTATATCGAAGGGTATTAATGCCCAATATGAAAGTTCGCCTCAAACGCTCGATAAATATCAATTAGAAGAACGAAAAGAAAAATTTCTAGCTCTGTTGCAAGCGTCTAGGCAAAGTTTTTCAAACATTGGGCAACTTCTTAATGGCACCAACGCCATTTTAATTCTGACAGATTCTGAAGGCACAATCATCGATCAAATTGGTGATAAGGAGACCATGTTTGCAGGTCGCGACATTAATTTGACAGTTGGCGGCAATTGGAATGAAGAGGTTATTGGGACCAATGGCATTGGTACGGCGCTGTGTACAGGTAAGCCTGTTTTTGTTCATGCGGCGGAACATTTTTGTCTTGGTATTAAGGGATGGTCATGTGCTGGCGCGCCTATTCATGATCCTCATGATGGGTCTGTTCTTGGGGTGATTGATTTATCAGGGCCTTCAGAAATTTTTCAACCTTATACTTGTGCTTTGATCGCGGAGGCTGCCAGAGAAATTGAAGAGGCTTTGGCCCAACGCAATTATAAAGATCAGTTAAAATTGCTGGAGGCTTTTTTTGATCAGTTAAATCATGTCACACACAATGAAGATTTAATTTTGCTCGATCAATTTGGTCGAATTGCTTTTTGCCAAGGCAATGCGGCGCATAGGTCCGATAACAAAAAGAGCCTTTATCCTGGCACACGTTTAATCAATGTAAACTTTGATGACCAGATAACTGATGGGGACATTTCCAGTGCCCTACCTGAAGCGTTGCGCGATTGTAAGGTTAATCTGTTGCAAAATGATGGTGTGAAGGGGGCGATGCTTATTTTTGAAAATAAGTTGATCGCACCACGATTAAAGAAAAAGAAACAGGCGTCTGCAAAAGTTTCTTTCTCTCACCCTCATAGTGCGACAAAGCCGGGCGAACCAGAGATTGTCGGTCAGGATCCCTCTTTATGCAATGCGATAGAAACTGTGCGCCGGTTAGCCAACTCTTCAGCGCAGATGGCATTGTTGGTTGAGGGGGAAACAGGTGTTGGCAAAGAACTGTTTGTCAAGCTTATCCATTCTATTCTTAAAGAGAAAAGTGATAAGGCCCCTCTTGTGACGCTCAATTGCGGCGCGATTGCTAAGGATTTGTTTGGTGGTGAATTATTTGGTCATGAAGCGGGTTCTTTTACTGGCGCTTTAAAGGATGGCAAGCCAGGCAAATTTGAAATGGCCGATGGCGGGGTTTTGTGTCTTGATGAAATTGGTGAATTGCCAATTGATATTCAATCGTACCTTTTGCGTGTTTTAGAAGAAAGGGTTGTTTACCGCCTTGGTGCCAATAAGGGGCGGCCTTTTTCTGTAACTTTAATTGCCTCAACCAATCGTATTTTGAAAGATGAGGTGAAACGAGGCGGGTTCCGACAAGATCTTTTTTACAGAATTAGTTCTGTAAAGGTCAGTATTCCCCCCCTTCGAGAGCGCGGTAAGGACATTTTGTTGGTGGCTGACTATTTCAACCAGAAAATGTCAGAGTTAACCAATGAAGCCCCGCTTGCTTTTGCACCTTGTGCTGAAAAAGCCCTGCTTGCTTATGAGTGGCCAGGCAATGTGAGGGAATTAAAGAATGTTGTTGAACAGCTGCATGTGCTGTTGCCGCACAGAGAGGTAAAAGCCAGTGACTTGCCGGAGGAGTTTTTGGAAACCGGTAATGATAAAAAGAAGGGCTTGCCTGACATTTTGCTATCAGAAATTGAAGAGCGCTCTCATTTGGATGACAAAATTGTTGTTACGGGTGATTTGGAGACAATAGAAAAGCAAGCCATCATCCAGGCTTTGGCTGATAAAAAGGGCAACCTTTCGCAAGTTGCCAGGCAATTGGGAATTTCCAGGCCAACGCTTTATCGCAAATTAGAACTCTATAACATCAAACGGTATTATTCTTAAAATCGTGCCCTGGCTGAGTGACATTTAAATATTCCCTTCATTAATTTTTGCCAGATAATTGTTTTCATAAATAATAGTTGATTGCGCATTATTCCTAGCTCCTTTATACACCAACCAATGGGGCAACATCAGGTATGGAAAGTTAGGCAACTATGGCATCTCAAACACCGATTTCAGAAGCCCCACAGGTTGAGCAAGAAGAGGTCAATCGCGACCTTGTTAAAGCCGTTACCAATGCGATTAAGAAAAAATCCCCTGAAGATTTGAAAAAGCTGGTTGGCCAGATGCATGAAAGCACTTTGGCTGATTTGCTTGAAAACTTGCCGGCGAATAAACGCAATCAGTTTATTGAGTTGATGGGCGAGGATTTTAATGTCGAGGTTTATCCTGAATTAGAAGAACCTGTGCTTGCTCAAATTGTGGAGCAAATGCCCAATGAGCAGGTTGCAGATGTTGTGCGCCAGTTGGACAGTGACGATGCGGTATACGTCATTGAAGACTTGGAAGAGGCTGAACAAACTAAAATTCTGGAACAAATTCCTGAAGTGGAGCGCGCCCCGCTAGAGCGTAGCTTGGAATACCCAGATGATAGTGCCGGCCGGTTAATGCAGGCGGAGTTTATTGCTGTGCCCCCCTTTTGGTCTGTCGGCCAAACCATCGATTATATGCGTGAAACGACAGATTTGCCGGATCAGTTTTCAGAGATTTATGTCATTAATCCTGACTTTCACCTTTTGGGGATTATCACTCTTGATCGCTTGTTGCGCACTGGGCGGCCAATTGAGGTCAGCCAGATTATGAATAATGAGCTGCACTTAATCGAGGCTGACCTGGACCAGGAGGAGGTCGCGCGCCAATTTGAGCGCTATAATTTGCTTTGTGCGCCTGTGGTTGACCATGACCAACGGTTGCAAGGGGTGATCACCGTTGATGATATTGTTGATGTGATCCAGGAAGAGGCGGAAGAAGACATTCACCGTTTGGGCGGCGTTGGCGATGAGGCGTTAACAGATACGGTAGTTAACATTACCAAAAGCCGGTTTACCTGGTTGTTGGTGAATTTGTTCACCGCCATTTTAGCCTCTATCGTGATTAGCTTTTTTGACGCGACGATTAATGAAAAGGTGGCGTTAGCTGTGTTGATGACTGTGGTGGCTTCTATGGGCGGCAATGCTGCCACGCAGACGATGACAGTGGCTGTGCGCGCTTTGGCAACCAAAGAGCTTACCTCAGTGAATGCTGCGCGAATTGTTTCAAGAGAAGGTCTGGTGGGGTTGGCCAATGGGGTATTGTTTGCGGTTGTGACTGGGCTGGTTACGCTGGTGTGGTTTCAAAATACGCGACTGGCTTTGATTATGGCCGCGGCGATGGTTTTTAATATGCTGGTTGCCGGATTGTCTGGCATTTTAATCCCCATGGTGTTGGAGCGCTTTAAGATTGACCCGGCTGTTGCCTCTAGTGTGTTTGTAACCACTGTCACCGATGTTGTTGGTTTCTTTAGCTTTTTGGGGCTGGCTGCTTTGTTCTTGGTTTAGTTCCGATACAATCTATCTTAAAGATTGGGCTCTGGAGAACCTTTTTCTGGGAGGACTTGCTGTGTCTTTTCCCATTCGGTTACGTGAATAAGGGCGCGCTGCGACATGAGTTTCTTTTTGGCCCGTCCTTTTTCTTTGCCGCGCAAACGTTTGCCATTTTCATCTTTCGGGATGTTCTCAATTGGCGGGATCAACCCAAAGTTAATGTTCATGGGTTGGAAACTTTTAATGCCACCAGAAAATTCAGAGCTTAAATGTCCCCCGGTGATATGATTAATCAACGCGCCATGGGCCGTCTCAATTGGGGGCACTTCAATCGGGTTGCTTAAGCGCTGGGCTGCGGCAAACCGGCCAGCCATCAATCCCATTGCGGCGCTTTCCACATAGCCCTCGACCCCAGTGATCTGGCCAGCAAATCGCAAGCGGGGATGTGATTTCAATCGCAATTGATTGTCTAGAAGCTCCGGGCTGTTGAGATAGCTGTTTCGATGCAGCCCTCCTAAACGCGCAAAAACGGCCTGCTCTAAACCGGGGATCAGTTTGAAAACATCTGTTTGCGCGCCATATTTTAATTTTGTTTGAAATCCGACCATATTCCACAGCGTGCCAAGCGCATTGTCTTGGCGCAGTTGGACAACAGCATATGGTTTTTCGTCTTTGTGAGGGTTGGTGAGCCCGACCGGTTTCATAGGGCCATGGCGCAATGTTTCGCGGCCCCTTGCAGCCATGACTTCTATTGGTAAGCAGCCATCAAAATAAGGGGTGTTGGTCTCCCATTCTTTAAATTGGGTTTGATCACCGGCAAGCAGGGCGTCAATGAAGGCATTATATTGGCCCTCATCCATGGCGCAGTTGATGTAATCTGCCCCTGTGCCCCCCGGGCCCTTCTTATCATAGCGGGATTGAAACCAAACTTTGTCAAAATCAATGCTGTCTTTATGGATGATCGGGGCTATGGCATCAAAAAAGGCTAAATTATCAGCGCCGGTTATGCCCCCTAATTCCTGGCTTAAGGTTTCTGAGGTTAACGGGCCGGTGGCAATAATGACATTGTCCCACTCCTGAGGCGGCAGCGTGCTGACTTCTTCTCTTTGTATGGTTATCAAAGGGTGTTCGTTTAATGCTTGCGTCACTTCGGTTGAAAACCCGTCTCGATCCACTGCGAGTGCGCCGCCGGCTGGAATTTGGTGTTTGTCACCGCACGCCATGATCAAAGAGTTAAGGAGGCGCATTTCCGCGTGTAAAAGACCGACAGCATTATATTCTGCATCATCAGAGCGAAATGAATTGGAACAGACAAGTTCAGCCAAGCCATCCGTTTGGTGCGCGTCGGTTTTAACCTTGGGGCGCATTTCGTGAAGGATAACCGGGACACCGGCATTAGCGACTTGCCAGGCGGCCTCAGAGCCTGCTAGCCCGCCGCCAATGATATGAATTGGATTGATTGTACTCATAAAGGCTCAGGTAGCAGGTTGGTCGTTAAGACTCAAGTGAGAAATTATTGCAACTTAATTGAGCTGGTCAGAGGTTTTGTGTTAAATCTTGTAAGGCTAAAATTTCTTAGTGTATTGGGAGTGATGTGAGTATGGCATATTTGATGGATGGGTTATTGTTTTTGGGGCTGTTTTTTGTTTTGAAATTGGGTCAAATATTGCTCAGCTTTGCCTACACCACTTATAAGTCGATCACGTTTCATAAAAGTTTGGAACATGCCTTTCACCCTCCCTTCTCCTACCGGTTAAAATATGGATTAATGGGTGACATCATGTATTTTATTGCCGGTATTTTGATCGCCTTTTTTGCCTCTGACATTCGGACCTTTCTGCTTGGCTCATAACGTTGACCAAAGTGGTTAAGTGATTGAATTGTTGCGGCTGTTAATTGGGCCGCTGCCAAAGAGATTCTTTTTTTCGTTTTGCACAAACTGTCAACAGATGATCTGACCTATGGGCAAGCTTATCAACAGGCGAAAAACTCAAGACACTGAGTTGCCCTATTCACCCATTGTAATAATTGGAAATTTAACGTGGACAGACAGGACACGCCCTTGCGACTCAGGGGAAGGATTGATTAGCTCTTTCATGTCGCAAGTGAGCAGGCAATGATTTATTGGGCCTGGTTTGCCAGCGTTTTTGCTAAAGAGTTTGTGTATAGATGGTGGAAAAACTGTTTAAGCTGCCTGAGTAACAAGAGTTAGTAACGCGTTGTTAAGGATTTGGGGCTGAGTATTGGACAAAGTCTAATGCGATGGTTCTGTCAAGAAACGTTGGTTTAAAACCGAAACCGGCAAGTTTTAAGGAATTTTTATGGCTTCAATACACCCAAATTTTGATCGAATAACCAACCCAGTGGATATGGTTGAAAAATTAGCCTCCATTCACAATTGGCCGTTCGAGCGTAGTACCGATGATGAATTGACATTAAATGTCGAAGGGTCCTGGACTGACTATCATGTTTCTTTAAATTGGCGTGATGATTTGGAAGCTTTGCACTTGGCTTGCGCCTTTGAAATGAAAGTGCCCGAAGCACGCATTGGTGAAGTTTATCGTTTAATCGCCCTCGTGAACGAGCAGCTTTGGTTGGGGCATTTTGATATTTGGCCGCAAGATGGGTTGTTGTTGTTCCGTCATGGTTTGATGCTGAACCAAGCAGAATTAACCGTTGAGCAATGCGAGGCCTTGATTGCTTCTGGGCTTGAGGCCAGCGAAAATTATTACCAAGCGTTTCAATATGTGGTGTGGGCTGGTAAGTCTGCCCCGGAAGCTCTTTCATCAGCCATGTTCCAAACGGCTGGGCAAGCTTAGACCCATGAGCTTATTTGCACCGGTTTTGGCTATTGGAGCGGGCAAGATGGGAGGGGCGATTTTAACGGCTTTGCTCGACGCTGAGGATCGTGATCTCTTAACTTGCAGCGATCTTTACGTTCAAGACCCCTCACCTCCGGCTGAAACGCGTGAGTTACTTGCAAAGTATAATGTTGAGATTACGGCATCTGTGGACCTGCCCAAACCACCTGAATTGGTTATGGTCGGGGTCAAACCTCAAATCATCACATCTGTTCTAGAAGAGTTGGCGCCTTGTTTGGACAGCGAGAGTTTGGTTTTGTCGATTGCTGCGGGCAAGACTTTGGAAGATTTGGCTCGTTCCCTACCTGCCAGGACGCCGATCGTGCGGGCAATGCCGAATACCCCTATTATGGTGCAAGCGGGGATGTGCGCTTTGATTGGCAATGAACATGTCAGTTCAAAACAGCGTGACTTGCTTGATCAATTGCTTGCTCCCACTGGCAGTGTTGCCTGGCTTGAGCAAGAACAACATATGGATGCGGTCACAGCGCTTTCCGGATCGGGGCCAGCTTATCTTTTCTGGCTTACCCAATGTATGGTCCAGGCGGGGATGAAAGCTGGTCTTGATGAAGAATTGGCTTTGACCTTGGCAAAAAATACCGTTTATGGGGCCGGGAAATTGATGACGCATTCAGAGGAATCCCCCCAAACTTTACGAGAAAATGTGACCTCTAAAGGAGGGACAACAGCTGCGGCTTTGGATGTGTTGATGGATGAGGGTGGGTTAGAACCACTTATTCGCTCAGCAATTGAGGCGGCGGTTAAACGTTCAAAAGAGCTCTCAGGTTAAATTGGAACTTGTACTTTAGCGCGCAAACCACCAAGCGGGCTGTCTTCTAAATGAATATCCCCGCCGTGACTGCGAATGATATCACGGGCAATTGATAGGCCGAGCCCTGTATTGCCTTCATTTTGATTGCGTGATTTATCCAACCGCTGAAAGGCGTTAAACACGTCTTCTCGTTGATCTGGGGGAATGCCTGGTCCATTATCATCAATGGTGATGGTTAGCCATTTGCGTCCTGCCATAGCCGTGATGTCAATCTGTTCTGCATAGCGCAGGGCATTGGTCACCAAATTATTGATCGCGCGTTTAAAACTGTTGCGTCTTATCAATAGAGGAATGGATTTGGGCACAACGCGCAAGGCCACCCCTTCTTTTGTGAGTTTTGCATGCTCAAAAATTTCTTGTAGCACATCGCCTATGTCGGTTAATTGGCTTGCTTCCCCGCTATCGCCTTTGGCAAACGCCATATAGTCTTCAAGCATGCTTTGCATTTCTTCTACATCATTGCGAAGGGCAACAACCTCAGCGTCATCGCCCAAAAAGGCCAATTGTAGTTTCATGCGGGTTAAGATTGTGCGCAAGTCATGGCTGACACCGGCGAGCATTGTTGTGCGTTGGTCAACATGGCGTTCAATACGATCACGCATTTGAATAAAGGCTTTTGAGGCTTGGCGCACTTCGCGCGCGCCGCGGGGGCGAAAATCGGCCGGAGGTGGTTGGCCTTTACCAAAACTTTCAGCTGCTCTTGAAAGCGCCAAAATGGGGCGAATTTGATTGCGTAAAAACAATAAAGCAATGGCGAGCAAAAGGGTTGAAGAGACGACCATCCAGATAACGAAAATATGTGAGTTTGAGGCGTAGGTGTGACTGCGGTGGGCCAAAAATTTTAAAACTTCGTTATCAAGCGCCACGCGAATTTCAACGAATTTTGATTGTCCGACCGTGTCGACCCAAATGGGGTAGTTTATGCGGCGGCGCAATTCTTTGGTTAACCGCCGATCAAGGATGGAATAAAAAGGGCTGGGGGCTTGTTCTGGTAAATCGCTTTTGGGTAAAACCTGGAACGAAATGTTCATGCGGTTGTGGGCGATATCAATTAATTTTTGATAATCTTGATCTTGTGGGTATTGGCGGTAAATTTCAATAATGGCTGACACATCTCGAGCTGTGGCCGCTGATAGGCGCCGTGTGATGTTGTCCCAGTGCCGTTCCATAAACAAAAAAAGCAACACGGTTTGTAAAATCACCAGAGGGGTTGCAATGATGAGAATGGTACGCGCATACAGCCCTTTTGGTAGCCAAGGGGACAGGCTCCATTTTTGCCAGCTAATCCAATCCAAAAAACGGGTGCTGGCGCTTTTAAACCTTTGGCTTATATGTTGCGTATCAAGTGCCACGTTTGGGTTTCTACCTTTTTAATCGGTGTGCAATATATAACCTTTGCCGCGCACCGTTTGTAAATAAACTGGATTTGCGGGGTCTGTCTCGATTTTACGGCGCAAGCGGTTAATTTGAACATCGACGGCGCGCTCATTGCCATGACTTTCTGTGCTTGCCAGTTCGTGTCGCGGTATAGGGGTGCCAGCATGGCTGGCAAATTGGCGCATGAGATCGCGCTCACGTTCGGTTAGTTTTATCGTGATGTTATCTTTTTGTAGTTCTCCGCGCTCGATGTGAAAGGTATAAGCGCCCATGTGAATTTCTTTTTGAGTGACTTTTTGCTGGCGACGTTTGAGCACATTGTGAATGCGCAAAATCAATTCTCTGGGCTCAAATGGTTTTGGCACATAATCATCTACACCGATTTCTAGCCCTTCAATTCGGTCATCAGCTTCAGAGCGGGCTGTGAGCATAATGATGGGAACATCTAGATGTTGTTTTAGATCTCGAGCCAAATCCATGCCGCTTTCACCAGGCATCATGACATCTAATATCAGCAAGTCAAAATGCAACCCTTGGAGCATTTGGCGAGCACTTTGGGCGTCTTTGGCGGTGCTAACGCGCAAATCTTGTTCTCGTAAATAACGGCATAACAGGGCTCTAATGCGTTCATCATCATCCACGAGCAATATATGCGGGGTTTCATCTGAAAGGTTTGGCATTTTAACGCTCCTCATGATCAAGGTTTTGAGCCGGTTGATCATTAAGTGATAATCTACTGATGACATCACGGCGGTGATGTTCTTCAATCAAGGCATAAAGGAAGTTTTCGATAATTTTTTGATCAGAGGGAGAAAGCGGCGTTATTGCGCGGATAAACCGCTCTATTTGCGGGGCAGATAGTCTGTGGGCTAAATCTTGACCTTTGGAGGTGGTGTATAGCAAGCGTTCTCTGCGGTCCTTATCGCCCGGTTTTTGACAGATATAGCCATCATCAATCAGTTGTTTTAGCACTCTGGCCAGGCTTTGTTTGGTTATCTTTAAGATGTTGAGTAAATCGGCGACCCGCAGGCCAGGATAATGATGGACAAAATGGACGACCCGATGGTGGGCGCGTCCATAGCCAATTTTTGCCAGGACCTCATCACCGTCAGTGGTAAAATCGCGATAGGCAAAATAAAACAACTCCATCAAATCTAAAATGGCGTTCGGATCAAACTTTACACCATGCTCTTTAAATGAGCTGGTCGTTTGGTGGTGTTCGACAGGATTCAATTTTGAATTTATGTCAGTCATGTTGACATATTTTGCGCATATTGATAGATCATGCAAGTGTTTCATGTTTTTTATCTTACCAAAGAACATTTTGAAGCGCGCAAGATAATAAAAACCACTTCAGCGTTATTTTAAGGACAATAAAATGGGTGAGATCCCTTTTGATCAATTGGACGGCTATATTTGGTTTAATGGGGAGATGGTCCCCTGGGCGGATAGTAAAATCCACATATTGTCCCACGCGTTGCATTACGGCAGCGCGGTGTTTGAAGGCCAGCGGATTTATGGTGGTAAGATTTTCAAGTTAAATGAGCATAGCGAGCGGTTGCACAAATCGGCTTCGATTTTAGACTTTGAAATCCCGTACAGCGTTGATCAGTTAAACGAGGCGTGCATTGCTGTGATGGAGCGCCAGGGTTTAACGGAAGGTTATATGCGCCCTATTGCTTGGCGTGGTAGTGAACAAATGGGGGTAGCGGCCCAAAAAACGACCATTAATGTTGCCATTGCAGCGTGGGAGTGGGGGTCTTATTTTGATCCTGAGGAGCGCATGAAGGGCATTCGTTTGCGCCTTGCTGATTATCGCCGTCCTGATCCGCGCACGGCACCGTGTCGTTCCAAAGCGGCTGGCCTTTATATGATTTGTACGATTGAAAAACACAAATCTGAACAAATGGGTTATGCTGATGCGTTAATGCTCGATTGGCGTGGCCAGGTGGCAGAAGCTACCGGAGCCAATGTGTTTTTTATTAAAGATGGCGTGATTCACACGCCGGTTCCTGATTGCTTCTTAGATGGCATTACACGCCGGACTGTTATTGGTCTGGCTAAGCAGAGGCAAATTGAGGTTGTTGAACGGGTGATTATGCCTGAAGAGATGGCCGATTTTAGCGAATGTTTTATCACCGGTTCAGCGGCAGAAGTGACCCCTGTGTCTGAAATCTCAGTGTATCGTTTTACACCAGGCGAGATTTCTAAAGCATTGCTAGATGATTATATGGCTCTGGTCAGAGCCTAGGGCCTGTTGATTTTCTATATATCACAGCCCCCTAGTTTAACTTTTAAGCCCTCTTCGTTTAGCAATATTTTGGGTTCATACGATGCTTAAAGGCTTTGTATTTTTTGCTGTCGGACAAAGTATGCATCCAAATGGCAAATTTACCTGCTACCCACCACAGCAAAAATGCTAATATGCCGGCCACATAACCATCAATGGCGTAATGCCATCCTAGGTGAATTGATCCAAGAAAAATAATGGCAGCAAAAATGGTTAAGGCTTTGCCAAAGGTTTTATCTACGTGCCAGGCATAAATGGCCACAAGAATAGCACTGCAATTGTGCATGCTTGGCATGGCAGAAATGCCTTTGACCATGGCTTCTCCGCCTGTGTAGCTTGTCCATAAAATTTCTTTGATTTTTAAAACCATGAGCGAAAACTGACTATCAACCTGGGATAAATAATCGGTCAATCCGATAAAGGGATTTGGCTGCAGTCCAATATCTCCATAAAAGATTGGGCCAAATGAGGATAACATGATTGCAAAACCATTTCCTACAACGGTCCAAATTAAGAGGAATGCCATTAAAAACTGTGTGCGTAAAACAGAGTGCTCTTTTGCAAAGGCCGCTGACATCCATACGCCATATATTATAAAAATCCAAAATAAGTAGATCCAGTCAATCACTATAGTGACTGGAAAGTAGCCCAGAAATGGATGCATTATGGCCCAAGGGTCAATGCCAAAATGCATGGCTCTGTCTAATTGCATGAAGGTTTTGTCCCAACTAAATGGGTTTATTTGAGGTATAGCTGCTTTGATCTGACCAAAGTGTTTCATGGTTATAAACGTTGCGATTAATATTGGCAGACCATTGGCCATTCTTTGTGGGCACATAAAAAAGGATTTGAAGCTTGGAATAAAAGCTTTTAAGGGACTTTCAGGTTTTTCGAAAAATAACAAATTGAGAAAACGTTCAACAATTATTCCCAGAGTATAAAAAATCAATCCATAGTGAAAAAAAGTATAAATGATTACATAGAAGGGTGTTGGGGTTTGATCTGTGAAAGACGAGATTGTAGCTCTTGAAAGTAACACGTAAAAGAGAACAAACAGCCAAATAATAAGATGTGCTTTTAAGCTTAGCCAGACTAATTTGAAGAAGGTTATGCAAGAGTTGTAAAAGCTTAATCTCTCAGCATGAGAAAGAGCAGCATAAACATACGACATACTAACATCCACACAGTTGAACGAAATTTATATGTAGCAAAGCTGTGTTTAAAATTAGTAAATTATTGTTATGATGGAGTGTTTTATGATTTATTTTACTGTATAGATTTTCTTTTATTATTATTGGGACATTTCGTCTGTTAAAAAACTGTAAAAAGAGATGTAACGGGTTTAGTCAAAAAATGGCGCCAGCTAAGAGATTCTAACTCCTGACCTACTGATTACAAATTAAAAACTCTAGCAAAATATACGATAACATAATGGCGACGGATATTTTGACTGCTTTCTTAGAGAAAGCTGTTTTTGGAGGAATATAAAAAAATAGTTATTTACTGACTTAAATCGGAAACATTAAAAGTTTAAAAGATGCTTGAAAAACTTTTCCAGTATTGGTGATTGACATTAGAAATAGCTTGACCGTCCACTATGGAGAACAAATATATTTATAGAGCCTTTCATTCTGAAGGCGTTGAAAATAGTTAGATTTAACTTTGTTCAGAATGGATTTGACGCGTTAAACCACTTTTAAAAAGATCTCTGCATCTTCCACTCGAATAGGAAAGCTTTGTGTCTGTCCTTTATCAGCCCCTTGGGCTTGGCCGGTTTTTAATGAGATGACCCAGTTGTGAAGTGGGCAGGTGACGCAATTGTCATGAATGATGCCTTGGCTTAAGGGTCCATTTTTATGCGGGCATTTGTCTTCAAGGGCGAAAATTTCATTCTCACTGGTGCGGAAAATAGCGATTGTTTTATCGCCGTGTTTGACACAGCGCGCTCCTCGTTGAGGTATGTTTTCTATCTTGCCGACGGGCACCCAATTTTCTGTTTGTGTTTCAATTCCTAATTTCATAGAACGGCCTCTGTGCTGATGATTGCCATCGGGGAAAATTCATGTTTGTCCTTGCCAGAGACACGCTCTGACCAAGGGTCAACTTGGGCGAACTTTTGTGAAAAGACAAAGTTATCAAAATAGGTTTTGCGTTTTTCTGCATTGTCCATAATTTGCGCGCGGATTTCATCAACACCGACCCTTTTGGCCCATTTGTAAATGCGCTCCAGATAATAACCTTGCTCACGGTACATTTGCGCCAGGGCAACCACATGCTTTAGCGCGTCTTCTTGTGTTGCCACGGTCCCGAGCACTTGTGTGCCTTGGATATCAAGACCGGCTGCACCGGCAAAATGAATTTCAAAACCTGAATCAACACAGATAATGCCAATGTCTTTGCAGGTGGCTTCAGCGCAATTGCGAGGGCAGCCAGAGACGGCAAGTTTTAGTTTTGCCGGCGTCCATGAGCCCCACATGAATTTTTCAAGTTTAATGCCCAGGCCTGTTGAATCTTGGGTGCCGAAGCGGCACCAGTCTGTGCCAACGCAGGTTTTTACGGTTCTCAAGCCCTTGGCATAGGCTTGGCCAGAGACAAAGCCGGCTTTGCCAAGATCGGCCCAGACGGCGGTGAGGTCTTCTTTTTTGATGCCGAGCATATCAATGCGTTGGCCGCCGGTGCATTTCACGCTTGGGATGTTGAATTTATCAACTACATCGGCGATTGCACGGAGTTCTTTTGACGAGGTCATGCCACCCCACATGCGCGGTACAACAGAGTAGGTGCCATCCTTTTGAATGTTGGCATGCACCCGCTCATTAATGAAACGAGATTGATAATCATCGGCATATTCATCGGGCCATTGGGCCACCAGATAATAATTGAGCGCTGGGCGGCATTTGGCACAGCCGCAAGAGGTGTTCCATTCAAGCGCTTGCATGACAGCTGGGATGGTTTTTAGTTTTTTGGCCTTTATGAGCCGTCTGACATCGCCATGCCCAAGTTCGGTGCATGAGCACATGGCTTGTACTGCATTGGGGTTATATGCATCTCCCAAAGTGGCGGTCATGAGTTGTTCGACCAGTCCGGTGCACGTGCCGCATGAAGCGGAAGCTTTGGTGTGCGCGCGCACATCATCAAGTGAGGTTAAGTTTAGCTCGTTTATTTTATCAACGATGGTTGATTTGCAAACGCCATTACAGCCGCAAATTTCAGCATCATCAGGCAAAGCTTGGGCGGCGGCGATGGGGTCTAGCGCCGCCCCTCCCTGAAAAGATTGGCCAAAAATCAACGTTTCGCGCATATCGCTTATGTCGGTTTTGCGTTTTAACAAGTCAAAGAACCAAGGACCATCTGAGGTTTCACCGTAAAGCACAGCGCCTAGTATGATATTGTCTTTCAGCACAAGGCGTTTATAGACCCCCGCCATTGCATCGCGTAAAACAATCTCTTCTCTGTCCTCATCCATGGCAAAATCACCGGCAGAATAAAGGTCAATGCCTGTGACTTTTAGTTTTGTGGCTGTCTCAGAGCCGGCGTATAAAGAAGAGCCGCCGAGCAGAGTGTCAGCAAGGACTGTGGCCATGTCATATAAAGGGGCTACCAGCCCATAACACTGGCCATTATGCTCCACACATTCTCCAAGGGCAAAAATGCTCTCATCATTGGTGCTCATATCATCACCAACCAGAATGCCATGGTTGATGGCCAGGCCAGAGTCTTTAGCTAGGGAAATATTGGGGCGTATGCCAACTGCCATACAGACAATGTCTGCGTCGATGGTCATGCCGTTTTCAAGTTCTACACCACAAACATGTCCCTCTTTTTCCAAAATCTTAGATGTGTTGGCTTGGGTGATAATGTCAATGCCCCGTTTTTCAAGCGCCTCTTGCAATAGGTGCCCGGCTGATTCATCGAGTTGGCGTTCCATTAATGTGTTGGCCAGATGAATAACAGTGACAGACATGCCTTGCTCTTTAAGGCCAGCAGCTGCTTCCAGGCCTAGCAGGCCGCCGCCAATGACAACGGCATTTTTCTTTGATTTTGAGGCTTCCAGCATGGCGTCAACATCATCTAAATCACGATAGGTTAAAACACCTTCCAAATCATGGCCGGGCAGGGGAATGACTATGGGGTTGGAGCCGGTTGCAATGACCAACTGGTCATAATCAGCCTCAATTCCATTTTCTGAGGTGACCTTTTTCTGCTCGCGGTCGATCTTGGTTATTTTGGCTGACTTATGAAGGGTTATGCCATGTGCTTCATACCAGTCATCATCATGGGTGATGATGTCTTGATATGTTTTTTCGCCCGAGAGAACCGGGGAGAGCATTAAACGATTATAATTGACCCGTGGTTCGGCATTAAAAATTGTTATCTCAAAGCTGTCTGGTGATTTTTCTAATAAATGCTCTAGCATGCGGCCTGGGGCCATCCCATTACCGACAACGACAAGCTTTTTTTTCATTCCAGTCTCCAAATGAAGTCCATTCCTATAAGATCAGCGCATAGCATTTCATGTGATCTCTCATTTCCCTCGGTGTTGATTGAGAGGGGAATACATGATTGCCACCGGTGCACTTATCCCAGAAATTGCAGCAACTGTGCCAATTGGTGGTGTGCATCTAACTAGCTGTTTTCAATGAAAATAATTATTTGAAAATGAAACCTGCCATCCTCTTGAGATTAAAATTTAAGCAGGGCGCTTATAATTCAAGCGCTGCGTAAATGTTCGGCAGCTGTGATGAAATCAGTTGCGTGTTGTGGGGGCTAGACATTTTTTAAAGGCCCTGTCTTTTTGGGAAATATCATTGAAAACAAAGAGTTAAAAGGCATTGAAAAGGTTGGCATGGATTCTGCTCAGGTGGTTTTCGCAACATAGCCTATTTGTATTTTGAGGGTGTTGCCTCATGAAAAAGATTAGGCAGTTATAGTTTGATTTATTTTAAAATTACGGGGGTAATTTTTATGAAAGATGTAACTAGGGTTCACTTGATAGCCCTATTGAGTTTTGGCCTTCTTTATGGGGCCCCAGCTGCTAAAGCTGATCAAAGCATTTTTGATGTCATTACAAATGGTAAGGTCTATATTGATGAGCGCTATCGTTTTGAATATGTAGATCAGGAAAATATTGCAGAAACTGCCAGAGCCTCGACATTGAGAAACCGCTTGGGATTTAAATCTGCGCCATGGCGTGGTTTCATGTTCCTGGTTGAAGTTGAAAATGTCGTCAATATTGGTGATGACAGGTTTAACAATACTATCAATGGAAAAACACAGTTTCCAGTGGTGGCGGACGTTGACTCAATTGAGATGAACCAACTCTTTTTTGGTTACAGCAACATACCTCAAACAAATTTGAAAGTTGGACGGCAAGTTATCGTTTTTGATAATCACCGTTTCATCGGTCATGTTGGCTGGCGCCAAAACAACCAAACCTTTGATGCAGCTTGGGTTCAGAACAAATCGATCCCTGGGTTGACATTTACATACGCTTATATCGATAGAGTTAACCGCATATTTGGTAATAAATCACGCAATGGGAATATTGATACTGAAACCCATGCCATTCACGGTGCCTTTAAATTTGATGGTTTTGGCACTCTTAAAGGCTATAGCTATTTAATAGATAATGAGACACAATTTAATGGCGCAGATTCTGCCACTTACGGTGTAAGCTTTGCGGGCAAACAATCTGTGGGTCATGGGTATAGTTTGCTTTATCATGCAGAGTATGCACAACAAGAAGATTATGCAGACCGGGCGGCCTCATTTAACGCAGATTATTATCATCTCGTTGCTGGGGTTTCAAAATCTGGATTAACCGCAAAAGTGGGTTATGAAGTTTTGGGCACTGATAATGGGGTGGGCTTTTTTACACCGCTTTCAACTGTGCACATCTTTAATGGATTTGCTGATCAATTTATTTTGGGCACACCTGTTAACGGGCTTGAAGATTTGTATGTGGATGTCACTTATAAAGTGAAAGACATGCCAGCAAGTATGGCCTTCTTGAATGGGTTGTTGCTCAAAGCGCAATATCACGAGTTTTCATCTGAGATTGGCTCTGTTGACTTTGGTCAGGAATTTGATTTTTACGCCAAGATGCCGTTGAGCCGCGGGTTTTATGTTGAGGGTAAATACGCCAACTATCAGGCTGAGGCTGGTAATGGGCTGGCAGCTGGGCGCGGCGGCTTTGATGTTGAAAAATTTACACTTGGCGTGGGGTGGAAATATTAAACCCATCAAAAATGTTTGAATAAATCTCCTGGCCTTTTTGGCTTTAGAAAAGAAGTCCCCAAAAACTTCTTGCTTGAAAACACCTCCTTAGACTGTTCGGCTAAGGGGGTGTTTTTTTATTGGGGCTTTAGCCACAAACACTCAAGACTAACTATCTTCAATTCACATAAAAAAACTGCGCAAATTTCCATCCTTTTTAAAACCATCGCCTAAAAAATACGCAAATTAAATTATGCATAAAATAACGCCTTTCATAATTAAGTTATTGTATTTATTTGTAAAAAAATAATACTTCGTTTTGGCATGCTATTTGAAAAACAAGAAAACGGAATATGGAAATTGAAATTTTAAGCAATGCCAGGTGTCCTTTTTAAAACCTTAGTCGCTTTAAAATGAGGCCTCTCATTTGCTTTGAAATTTCACCAACCCAGTTCCAAACAACAATGTTTAATAGGGACAAATTTTTATGACCATCTTTGATGTTTTTCATAAGTTTTTCAAAAGCACAGCTCTTGGTGTTGCTGTGTCACTTAGCGTTGCAACGCCTTTTGGTACAAGCGTGACAGCTGCTGAGCTGGAGTTGGAAAAAGAAGAATTAAAATTTGGATTTATCAAATTAACAGACATGGCCCCTTTGGCCATTGCCTATGAAAAGGGCTTTTTTGAAGATGAGGGGCTTTATGTCACGCTGGAGCCGCAAGCCAACTGGAAAGTATTATTAGACCGGGTGATTGACGGTCAATTAGATGGTGCCCATATGCTGGCTGGTCAGCCTTTGGCTGCGACCATCGGCTTTGGCACCAAAGCGCATATCATCACCCCCTTTTCAATGGACCTGAACGGCAATGGTATCACAGTTTCCAATGCGGTGTGGGAAGAGATGAAAAAGAACATCCCGCATAAAGATGGAAAACCGGTTCACCCGATCAAAGCAGATTATTTAAAGCCTGTGGTTGAAAAGTATAAAGCAGAGGGCAAACCGTTTAAAATGGGTATGGTGTTTCCTGTCTCTACCCACAATTATGAATTGCGCTATTGGTTGGCCGCTGGCGGCATTCACCCTGGCTTCTATTCCAAGACAGACACCAGCGGTCAGATTTTGGCTGATGCACAATTATCTGTGACGCCTCCGCCGCAAATGCCTGCGACGATGGAAGCGGGGACAATTTATGGCTATTGCGTGGGTGAGCCGTGGAACCAGCAAGCTGTCTTTAAGGGCATTGGTGTTCCTGTCATTACCGACTATGAAATATGGAAAAACAACCCTGAAAAAGTTTTTGGCATTCGCGCTGACTTTGCAGAAAAATACCCTAATACAACGCTTGCTTTGGTCAAAGCTTTGATAAGAGCGGCCAAATGGTTGGATGAAAACAACAATGCCAACCGTATGGAAGCGGTAAAAATTCTGGCCAAACCGTCTTATGTGGGGGCAGACGCGGAAGTGATTGCCAATTCCATGACCGGTACCTTTGAATATGAAAAGGGCGATAAGCGAGACGTGCCGGATTTCAATGTATTTTTCCGCTACTTTGCCACCTACCCTTATTACTCAGATGCGGTGTGGTACCTGACACAAATGCGGCGCTGGGGCCAGATCACTGATATGAAAGACGATAAATGGTACGACGAGGTTGCCAGAAAAGTCTACAAGCCAGACATTTATCTCAAGGCTGCCAAGCTTTTGATTGAAGAGGGCAAAGTGAAAAGGGAAGAGTTTCCCTTTGATAGCGATGGCTATCGCCCGCCTCAAAATGAGTTCATCGACAACATCACCTTTGATGGCCGCAAACCGAATGACTATCTGAAGCAATTTTCAATTGGCTTAAAGGGCGCTGAGATTATTGCTGATGGCAAAGTCGCTCAAAAGTAGGCTGTCCCACTCTCCTCGCCAAAGCCAGAGTTTGGTGAGGAGAGACCAATCAAAACCATATTACCCACATAAGTGATCATCACCATGCAATCGACAAATATCACAAAACGTTTTTCTAATTTTGAGTTTGAGGAAGTCCTTAAACAATTGATGATCCCGTTTGTGGCGATCATCGTGTTCTTAGGGATATGGGAGTTTACCGCGTCGCAAATCAAAACGTCTTTAGGGCTTGTGCCCGGGCCGGTTGAGGTTGCCAGCCAATTTAAGAACCTGGTTGTTGAGCACCGGGAAGAACGGGCCAAAGCAAGTGCTTTTTATGAACGGCAAGAAAAGAGAAACGCCAAAAAGTTAGCCAAGGACCCGAACGCAAACGTTAAAATTCGCCCTTATACCGGCAAGCCAACCTTCTTTGATCAAATTCTAACAAGCCTGGTGACCGTGTTTACTGGCTTTATCCTTGCCTCTCTTATCGCCATCCCAATTGGGATCATCTCAGGTTTATCGCAAACCTTTTATAACGCGATCAATCCAATCATTCAGGTGTTCAAACCAATATCACCTTTGGCCTGGTTGCCGATTGTCACCATTATTGTCAGTGCGCTTTATGTCTCTAAAGATCCGCTTGTTTCTAAATCCTTTATCACCTCTGCCGTCACTGTCACCCTTTGCTGCATGTGGCCAACATTGATTAACACTGCCGTTGGTGTTGCCGGGGTGGATAAAGACCTGATCAACGTTTCAAAAGTTTTGCAGCTGAATGCCTTTACCAAAGTGTGGAAGATTGTGCTTCCCTCTGCCATTCCAATGATCTTTACCGGCCTGCGCCTGTCTTTGGGCATTGGCTGGATGGTTCTTATCGCCGCTGAAATGCTGGCGCAAAACCCAGGGCTTGGCAAATTTGTTTGGGATGAATTTCAAAACGGGAGCTCTAATTCCTTGGGGCGTATCATGGTTGCGGTGGTCGTGATTGGGTGCATTGGCTTCTTGCTCGATAGAGTGATGCTGTCGGTTCAAAAAATGGTTTCTTGGGATAAAAATGCCATCCTTCGCTAGAGGGAGACAATCCAAAACAACCACTGTAAATCGTTATTTTTTTAGAAAGAAAAGAAGAGAAGATGTCATCAACCTATTTACATATTGATCATGTCACCATGAATTTTCCAACCAAGGAGGGAGAGTTTTGCGCTCTGGATGATGTCAATTTTAGTATTAATCAAGGCGAATATATTTCCATTATTGGCCATTCTGGTTGTGGTAAATCAACTGTGTTAAACATCGTGGCTGGTTTACTCAAGGCTAGCAAAGGCGGTGTGGTCTTAGAAAATAAAGAGATAAATGGGCCTGGCCCTGAACGGGCTGTTGTGTTTCAAAACCATTCGTTGATGCCTTGGCTGTCCGTCTATGAAAATGTGGCGCTTGCGGTGCGGCGCGTGTTTCGCGGTAAAAAATCGAAAGCTGAAATGAAGGACTGGATTGTTCACAATCTTAACCTGGTTCATATGGGGCATGCGATGGATAAGCTACCATCAGAGATTTCAGGCGGTATGAAGCAAAGGGTTGGCATTGCTCGCGCGCTGGCCATGCAGCCAAAAGTGTTGTTGATGGACGAACCGTTTGGCGCGCTGGATGCGCTGACCCGCTCGCACATGCAAGATAGCCTGATGGAAATTCAAGGCAAATTGAATAACACCATCATCATGATCACCCATGACGTTGATGAGGCCGTGCTGTTGTCTGATAAAATCATCATGATGACTAACGGGCCGTCAGCTACGATCGGCGAGGTTTTAGAGATTGATTTGCCGCGCCCCAGAGACCGGGTGGGGTTGGCCAATAACCCAACATATAATCATTATCGCCAACAAATCTTAGGGTTCTTGTACGAGCGCCACGCAAAACCGGATGTGCCGATTGAGCCAAAAGAGCCGAAGATGGTGCAAGACAGTCCATCAGAGCAAGACAGTCCATCAGAGTTAGAGGGAAAGTCTGACCTGAAACTGGTCAGCGATAACGGGCAAGCTGCTTAAAAGTTTCGTTAAGCCGGCGTGGGGCGATCCCTTTTCTAGAGTGTTTCTTTTTTAAATGAAATGTCATTTAAGGAGAAACGCTCTAGAGGGGGATTTTATGTTTTAAGATCGTGTTGCAATGATTATGTGGTGAGGGGACGCGAAAAGGCTCTTTTTTTGTTTATCTTGACTGTTCAGCCGCCACAGGGGCTTTCGTGCGCTCTAAAATTTTCATTATTTCGGACCGGCAAGAGCCGCAATTGGTACCCGCCTTAAGGCAATCGCCAATTCCTTTTACCGTTTCAATGTTGCTCTTTTGGGCAGCCTGGATAATCTCTTTTTCTCCAACATTAAAGCAACTGCAAATGATCTCACCTTTGTCAGGTTGATCTTGGGGTGGGTGGCCAAAAAGTAAGGCGAATTTGTCATTGCTGCTTTCAAAAGTTTCATTGAACATTGAGGTGACAAAAGAGCGTGAAAGAGAAATTGGGCGCGGCGATAAAATCATCAAGGCTTCCAATTTTTCATGGCTAAAATAGGCACGGCGAACATGTTTCATCTTGGCATCGACCTGTTCACAAACCTGAACCTTCTCTTTCTCTTTTAGCTCTAGCAGATGATTAAGCGATCTTTTTTTATCATTGTGGTGCACATCGCCAGCAACTTCGATGATATAGCCGTTCTCGACCCCATAAACAGCCCAGTAAAATTCAGTGTGGTTAAACCTTTTGTGCAGCCAATTTGGGTCGGGGCGTTTGCGGGTGAAAAGATAACCAAAGCCATCTGGGCTGAAGGGGGCAATGTTCACAGGGGTGATTTTGCTCTCCGGTTGGCCGGAAACCGGGTCTGTGTGAGGGGCGATGAGTTTATCTACACGGGCATTGGAGGCATATTGCTCGCTCCAGTGAAAGGGGGCAAACACATGTCCTTTTGTAACACTCTTTGTTAGTTTGGCGCGCAACAACACATGCCCGATGGACGTTTTTACCTTGACGATGTCAGCCTCTTTTATGTTGCTGCCAAGCGCATCTTCAGGATTGATCTCAACAAAGGGCTCGTTAATATGTTTGAACAGGTTAGAGGTCTTTGCCGTTCGGGTCATGGTGTGCCACTGGTCACGAATGCGTCCGGTGTTGAGTGAAAACGGGTAAGACCTGGAAGGGGATGAGCGCGGCGGCTGAAACGGTGTTGCCACTGCGAGAGCCTTTTTGTTGGGTCGATAAAACTGGCCCTTTTTAAAGAACCTTTTTTGCTCCTTTACGGTACCATCAGCTTGTGTCACGCATGGCCACAATGTTGGTTTGAGCTCATCATAGTCTTGTAATGACAGATCGCTTAGGCCGCTTATATCAAAGTCGCGCTGGCCGTCATTTTGATAACCAGAGAGCTTGGCATATTCGATAAAAATATCATGTGCAGATGTGTAAGCGAATGTATCCCCATGCCCCATCCGCTTAGCAATCTGTGCAATTTGCCACCAATCTGGTTTTGCTTGGCCAGGCAAACCCAGGAACGCATTTTGGCGCGAGATCCGGCGTTCAGAATTTGTCACAGTGCCAGACTTTTCCCCCCAAGCTGCTGATGGGAGTAGAATATCTGCCAGTTGAGTGGTGTCTGTTTCTCTTGTGACATCTGATACAATTACCAACGGGCATTTTTGCAGGGCCAATTTGATAAAGTCAGCATCTGGCATGCTGTCAACCGGGTTGGTGGCCATGATCCAAATGGCTTTTATATCTCCGCGCTCAACCGCTTTAAATAACTCCACTGCTTTCAGGCCAGGTTTTTGAGCAATGGTTTCATACCCCCAAAAGGAGCCAACGATTTCCCGGTGGTCGGCGTTTTCAAGCTCCATATGGCAAGCAAGTTGATTGGCCAGCCCGCCAACTTCGCGCCCACCCATGGCATTGGGTTGCCCGGTTAGCGATAAAGGCCCGGCCCCTTCCTTGCCAATCCGGCCGGTGAAAAGGTGACAATTTAAAATGGCATTGACTTTGTCTGTGCCAGAACTTGACTGATTGACCCCTTGGCTAAACATTGTCACCACGCGCTGGTTCCCAGCAAACAGCTCATAAAAGGCAAGCAGCTCATTCACTGATAGCCGGGTTGTTTCAGCAATTTGTTCAATAGAAAGGCTTTCCGCTGCTTCAAGGCAGGGATCAGCATTTTCAATATGGTGATTGATATAGTCATCATCAAATTGGTCATTTGTTTTAAGATACGTCAAAAGGCCGTTAAAGAGAGCAACATCTGAGCCTGGGGCAAGGGCGATGTGATGGTCACTGCTCTCAGCTGTGGCGGTTTTGCGTGGGTCTATGCAGACCATTTTCACCCCGGGGCGTGCCTCGCGCAGCGCCTCAATGCGTTGGAAGAGAATGGGGTGGCACCAGGCAAGGTTGGAGCCGACCAACACAATCAGATCTGCGCTTTCTATATCTTCATAGCAAGTTGGCACCGTGTCAGTTCCAAAGGCGCGTTTATGGCCGGCAACGGCGGAGGCCATGCAAAGCCTTGAATTGGTATCAATGTTGGCTGTGCCAAGGGCCCCTTTCATGAATTTATTGGCGACGTAATAGTCCTCTGTCAGAAATTGGCCTGAAACATACATGGCAATGGCATCAGCTCCATCACGCTTTACAATCGTTTGAAACTGCGCGGCGATCTTATTTAAGGCTTTATCCCAGCTGACCTCTTTTCCATCAATGAGAGGGGTCAATAATCTGTCATCAAGGCTCAGGGTATGGCCAAGGTTTGTGCCTTTGGAACATAAACGCCCTTGGTTAGCAGGGTGATTTGGATCGCCGCTAATCTGCACGCCATCGTTTTTTGTGCAGGTTGCCAACACACCGCAGCCAACCCCGCAATAGGGGCAGGTCGTATTAATACACCGGTTCTTAGAGGGCGGAGTTTGATGTGTCATAAAAATGGTCAACCATGATAATTTGTAAAGCAACCAGCTGCTTAAAAAAGAAAGTAAAATCTCAGGCAGTTCGAAGCCCAGCCAAGTTTATTGTACCTAAACTTATGATCTGGGCTCTTTTGCTCTTGTGATTATCAAGGTTTGTGCCAATGCTGAAAATAATGGCATTTTTTGACTAGGGCATTGTTTTTAAATGAAAATAATAAAGAATCGGAAAGTGGAATATTCTTGCAAGTTTAGCTGATGATGAAAGTTTATTCGAAATGTTTAAAATTTGAGCACCCGTTAAAGGCATTCTCAATCGTATCGCGAATTATCATGATAGAGGACACCACATTCTCAATGCTGGGCAGCAAGTCCATCCACTAACAAACGATATTTGAAAAAGAAAAAACTCAATTTTTGAGCTTAAAATAGGCTAAGTGATGTAAATATTTTACTTATTTCACTGGCACTAATAATTGCGATGAGGAAAATGGTGCCGGCTGAGAGATTCGAACTCCCGACCTACTGATTACAAATCAGCCGCTCTACCAACTGAGCTAAGCCGGCACATTGTTTTTCACCTATATGAAACAGGTAAAGTCTAAGCTTAAATGAACTGTTACAAATAAAGAACAAATTTAACTTTTTGCATCATTTTTGAGCTGAGAAAAGCCTTCTACCTCAAAATTAATTTTCAATCTACCCCTAATTTGAATAATTTAAAAATTCATTTGCTAGTTCTTTGTTTCTAGAGTCTGGCAAAACTTATTTTTGTCAAACTTAAGATGTCGCCAGTGAGCCGATGATAGTTTTAAAAGCGATTATAAAAAGCATTTTTAAAGATCATCGAATATTAATAAATTGGTGCGATTTATTAATAGTGTTTTATTTTTTTTATAGATAATTGTTGTGAATCAATGTTTATCGAAAATGTTTGGGCATGATGAAACATTATTATATTTAACTATGAATGGAGTTTGGAGAGAGCAATGCGTACAGCTTTAATGATAGTGTCATCCGTTTTGGTGATGTCGTTTGTTTTCGGGATGATTACCCCGGCTGATGCCAAGAGAAAACATGTCAGAAGAGGGGCTGTTTATTGTCAAGGTGATCATTTGCATTATGGGTCAAGTAATAGCTTTAAAAGCAGAAGACTTGCCATGCGTGATGCGATTGAAAGCTGGAGATCATTTACAGTGTTTGAATATGGTTCTCAATGGGGGCATTGGCGTTTATCAAGAAATAAGAAAGTCAAATGTGGACGTGAGGGCGGATTGTGGCGTTGTAATATTGAATCGACACCTTGTCGCAAAGCTCTGCGCGGTGAAAAAGGCAAATATAAATAAAAGCTAAGGTCTTTTGATTGATTAGCATTTTAAAAAGCCGCTTCAGATTTTCTGAAGCGGCTTTTTTATTTATGTGATTTGGTTTTTAAATCACTTAAAGCGGGATGTGGACGTCGAACACAATTCGGATCAGGATCCATAGATAAGCGCCAACAATTGGATAAAAGGTGATGCCAAACCCTAAGGCGCGGGTAAACTTGTCGCGGTGATAGCCAACCCAGAAAATCAGGCGGCCAACTATGAACAGGGAGGCTAATAAGATAAGGCTTATGGCTTCATCTTTTGGCATGTAATAAATCAAGGCTGCATGGACGAAAAAGAACAATAAAAGTTGCTCAATTGTATTGGCGATGTAGCGCTTGTTTATGTCTGCGGGGGTGTCTGTTCTTAATTTTTGGCCAATAACGTTGCGTGGATCAAGCCGTTGAAAGGCGATGGCGATGATGCCGCATAATAAGGGCAGAGCAACAAAAACCATGGTGCGCATTAAGAAGGCAAAACGTTCTGGGTAGCTGTCCCATACTTCTGGGGTGAAGCTTAATGTGTGTTTGCCAATCATGAACCAGACTGCACAAAAAAGACATGTGAATAAGGCAATTTTTAAGAAACGCTTTTGGTCTCTATGCAAAGGGCGGCCTTGACGGGCAAAGCGGTCAAGACGTTTTTCCATATGATTGACTGAGGTATTCGATTTCATAACGCTGTTTACTTTTTCACTGTTAGTTAATGATTTTATTGTTTTTCGAACGGCTTATTTTCCAGAAACAGAAGATACACTTTTGGATAATATGCTTTAGGCCGATTATTTCATATCTAGCATTTTTATAAAACGAAGAGATGTAGACGTTGTTAATGTCTAAAAAATGTCTGTCTTAAATTTAAGAAAAACATAAACCCTTGGCCGATCAGGGAGATAAAATCTTTTGATTTTTAATAGCTTACCAAATGTAGTGCTTATATTGGGGTAACGAATTTTCAAATCACTGTCAAAACTTACCTTGTCTTTATGGGGCCGTTGAGGGGGGGAAGGGGCCCTGCCGGTACTCAAATGCAACAGAATCGTGAACATAATGAGAACATAAATGGAACATAGAATTTTCCAAAGTTTACAGGGATGGCCCCGTAAAGCTGTCATTGATTAGGCGTGATCATTTTTAATGCTTTTGATTGTGGACAAGCGTGTTCCTGTGCGTTTTTCAAAGATAAATTGGGCTAATGTGGCCTGCGAGATTAACTGATTTTTTGATATGTCTTTGTGCAAGTTGATGGTGTTTAAGGTGTACAAAGCTTAAAAGCTCTTACAAATAAAAAGAGCATATAAAGGAGCAAGACCGATGGCAGGTTCAATTAATAAAGTGATATTGGTTGGCAATTTGGGTGCTGACCCGGAAGTGCGGCATATGCAAGATAACCGGCCTGTGGTTAATTTAAGCGTTGCCACAACTGATAGCTGGAAAGATAAAGCCTCTGGAGAGCGCCGGGAAAAAACAGAATGGCACCGGGTGGTGATTTTTAATGAAGGTTTGTGCCGTGTGGCGGAGCAATATTTGCGCAAAGGCTCCAAGGTTTACCTTGAAGGCAGTTTGCAAACGCGTAAATGGCAAGACAATCAGGGCCAAGACAAATACACCACTGAAATTGTGTTGCAAGGGTTTGGTAGCAATTTAACCATGCTTGATAGCCGCAGTGGTGGGCAAGGAAACCATCAGTCAAATGATTTTGCTGCTGGCGGGGCTAGCCAGAATGAACCGCAGTGGGGGCAAATGCCTGATAATGGTGGCAATGACTTTGGTAAAGGTGGCAACTCGCCAAACTCTTTTGAAAAAGAGCTGGATGATGAGATCCCATTTTAGGCTGGTTGGTGTTTTTAGGCCATTCAGTTTACTAAACACTCAGCTGGGTATGTTGTTCTCAGTTTAAGGTTTCGGCTCGACTTGAGGGAAGGGCCGGGGCCTTTTTATTTGTCTGTTCGATGATTAAACGTAATGACAATCTAATTGCGTACTAAGGAGCGGCAAGCTGCTAACTATATTGGTTAAAAGATTTGTTTTTTGTGCAATTATTGCTGGCCTTTTGATGGGGCGGATCTTATTATGAGGCCGCCGCAATTAGTATAAAAATTATAGGGGGCAAGGCTTTATGATCCGGTCTATTCTAGCATTGGGACTCGTTGTTTTTTTAGCAACAGGCCAGCAGGCTTTGGCTGACCAACAATGTGTGACCGAAATTGTCTCCGCCACTGGGAAACCTTCCTCTATTGGTGAATTGGCCAGAGCCAATGCTTTTTTCACGTGGAAAGCGGTTGTGAAGGACAAGTTTGGTGATGCTTATAATGCTTGGTCTGAGGCCAGTGAGCGCAAGTTGGTTTGTGTTGACTTGGAGGAGGGGGAGAACAAGGGCAAATGGGAATGCACGCGCAGTGCACGGCCCTGTCAAAGGCAGAGCGCTGCAATTGTTCAAGAGGTCACCTGTCAAAAAGAAATCAGCCGGGCCTATGGGGCGCGCCAGCGTTCTGAACAACGAGCACGAGAAGAGGCTGAAAGCGGTTGGTCTTTGTTCGTTAAAAGAGGGCTGGGCAGTGAATGGGCTGATTGGGAACGTGCAAAGCAAAAATCCATTGAATGTAAGAAGAAAAATTCATGGACTTATCAATGTATAGCTGTGGCTTATGCCTGTAAAAATGGGTGATACTTCCAGCTAAATATTTGGCACAAAAATAAAAAAAGCAATTCTTTTCATCTTTTCCAGGGTGCGATGAATTATCTCACTTATTATATCAGCATTGATTCTAAGGTGCTTTAAGTGGATAGTAAGCGAAAGGTCTTAGATTTATTCAAGACCTGCTTAGCTGAAAGGATTGTGCATCAAAATATGATTGCGGGAGCTAAAATTGCCTATCCGTTGCGTGTTGGTGTTGTTGACAAAAACCCGCTCGTGGTACGTGGGCTACGCTCGTTATTTGAAGAAGACGGTCGGTTTGATCTTGTCGCCTCTGCACATGATGGCGCAAGGTTGCTGGATGGGCTTGGTGTTGTCCCGCTTGATATTGTGATTACCGGTTGGCTCATGCCTTATTGTAATGGGCGTGAATTGCTTGAAGCTTTGGGCAAGCGAGCTAACAGTCCGAAAGTCGTTGTTTATACAGGACATATTACTGATGGTGTGCCGCGTGAAGCGATGGAGTTGGGCGCATATGCGTTTTTCTCCAAAGCAGAACCTCCTGAGCGGCTTTTGCATGTATTGGACAGTGTTGCCCGTGGCTCCATGGTGTTTCCCTTTATGAGCCAAGAGGGAGAGCCAAATCTATTGCAACAATTGACCAACACAGAAACATTGATGTTGAAAAAATTGTGTCTTGGTTTGACCAACCATGAATTGGCCAAAGAATTTAACGTTTCAACAAATACGGTCAAATTCCATCTTAAAAATATTTATTCTAAACTGGAAGTACGCAATCGTGCTGAGGTTGTTGCGCTTTATTTAAGCCAAGAGAAGTCATCCGTTGTTTAATTTTAACCTCCCCTTTGCCCAAACTGTTTCCTTATAAACTCTTTGGAAGATAAGGTTTGGGAAGAGGCAGTGATTTTTATTTTATTCTCTGTTTTGAGCTAATTTTCCTTAAAAAGTTAAAAAAGATAAAAAATATCTTCAAAAAACCACCCTTTAGGGTAGGTTCTGCCTACCTGGAGACGTGTTGTTGGCAGGTGTGGCTTGCTCGTAAGGTGTCTTCACTAAGACGTTAAAAGACGTCAATTGGGGAGATGGACATTATGACAAGCGCACAAAGCGCCAAGCCGGAGCTCATTTATGGGTTGCGAAAAGTAACCGAAGATGCCGCTAAAGCTGCTTTTGATTGGATTGGCCGTGGTGATAAAGAGCGTGGTGATGGGGCCGCTGTTGATGCTATGCGCACCGCATTGAGCCAGATCGATCTAGAGGGCTTGGTGGTGATTGGTGAGGGCGAAAAAGATGAGGCCCCCCAACTTTACAACGGCGAAATTGTTGGACAATCAGGGGCGAGCTTTAAAGCTGATATTGCTGTTGATCCTGTGGAAGGTACTAGCTATTTGGCCAAAGGTTTAACCAATGCCATGGCCGTGATTGCCATTGCACCGCGTGGCTCAATGATGGACCCAGGGCCCGCCTTTTATATGGAAAAATTTGCAGCCCCTGCGCAAGCCAAGGGCGAAATTGACCCAAACTGGTCAACCGAAGAAAAACTAAGAACGTTGGCCAAGGTTCTCAAAAAAGACATTTCAGATATTACCGTTTATGCGCTGGAAAAACCGCGCCACCGCCAACTTGTGGAAGAGATCCATGATACCGGTGCCCGGGTTTTATTGTACCCAGCTGGTGATGTTGCTGGCGCCTTACTTGCCGCCATTCCAAACAGCGGTGTTGATGCCTTGATGGGAACAGGGGGGACGCCTGAAGGCATTATGTCTGCTGTGGCCATTCGTGCGCTGGGCGGTGAATTTATGGGCCGGATTGACCCTCAATTACAAACAGAAGCTTTGGCTGTCAAAAAGGCTGGTCTTGATACCAGCAGATGGTACCAGCTTGAAGAATTAGTGGGCTCAGATGATCTTTATTTTTGTGCCACTGGTATCACCACAGGTTTGCTCCTTGAAGGGGTCGAGCGATTGGATGATGGATTTAAAATGCAGACCTTAATGGTCACAGGGCAAACTGGCGAGCGGCAGCTTTTGACCACCTATTCAAATTGCCGCGCCAAAAAAGCTTAACAACAAAAAGACAAGAAGCCTTTTTTGGGAAGAGAAGAGGCTTTGAAAAACTAACAAGAAGATGGAACGAGATTGTATTGGATGACTTTAATACTCGTTCTTTTAAACTGGGGATTGTAAGATATGCCAAAGATTGTGGATCGTCCCATTATATTGGGTGTCGTTGGAGATAGTGCGACGGGAAAAACAACGCTTTCAGCCGGTGTTGCTAAAATTTTAGGGGAAGACCGGTGTACAGTGATTTGTACCGATGACTATCATGCCTTTGACCGCACAGAGCGGGCTAAAAATGGTATTTCAGCGCTGGATCCTAAGGGCAATTATATTGATGTTTTAGGTCAGCACCTGAAAGCATTGCGCCGGGGTGAGGCGATATTGAAGCCAATTTATAATCATGACGGGGGTACACTTGATCGCCCCGTTTATATTAAGCCGCGCGATTATGTGATTATGGAAGGCTTGCTTGGCTATACCACGCGCGAAATGCGTGATTGTTATGATGTTAAGATTTATCTAGACCCGGAAGAAGATTTGCGGGTTAAGTGGAAAGTGAATAGGGATACAACCAAGCGCGGTTATACCAAAGAGCAGGTGTTGGCCTCACTTGAAAAACGCAAAGAAGATAGCCCTGCCTTTATTCAGCCTCAACGCACCTTTGCAGATATTGTTATTCGCTTTCAAACGCCTGAGAGTGGGGGAGATGATGCTCACTTAGATGTGCGCCATATTTTACGGCCAACGCTGCCGCACCCGGATTTTTCACCGCTTTTTGAGTCTGCAAGCAACAATGGCTTGCATCTGGAGCTTGCCCGTGATGTAGATGGCAAGCCGGTTGATGTATTGGAAATTGATGGCACCATCCCTGATGATCATGCTGACAAAATCCAAAACTTATTATGGGATTTGATCCCTGAGGCAACCCATCTTCGCGCTCAATTGGGGCAAGTTGATGGGGCTGCAGCTGCCAGCCATCCATTGGCTTTGACCCAGCTGTTGGTTGCCTACCATATGGTAAAAGCAGCGCTGGGCGTGCATGCCGTTTAAACTAAATCAGCCAGGCAAATGGTGAATTATTGATTTTAGGGAGATCTCTTATGGACGAAGCGGTGAAGTCTCAAAGTGCTGTTGATCCAGATTTAAAGAAAAAAATGGCAAATGCCATACGTGTTCTGTCAATGGATGCGGTGCAAAAGGCAAATTCTGGACACCCGGGTGCGCCTATGGGCTTGGCAGACGTGGCAACGGTTTTATTTACGGAGCACTTGAAATATGATGCGGCTCATCCCGAGTGGCACGACAGAGACCGGTTTATTATGTCGGCTGGTCATGGCTCCATGTTGGTTTATTCTTTGCTCTATCTGGCAGGTTATCCAGGTATGGATATTGAGCAGATTAAAAACTTCCGTCAATTAGGGAGCCCCACAGCCGGCCACCCTGAATATGGGCATGCCCCTGGCATTGAGACAACAACAGGACCGCTTGGTCAAGGCATCACCACAGCTGTTGGAATGGCACTTGCTGAGCGCTTGCAAAATCATCAATTTGGTGAGTATGTCATTGATCATCACACTTATGTAATTGCCGGTGATGGTTGCTTGATGGAAGGCATTTCTCACGAAGCGATTTCAATGGCTGGCCACTTGCGCCTTAATAAGCTGATTGTGTTATGGGATGACAATAATATCTCCATTGATGGCACGCTTGATATGGCTTGTTCAGATGATCAATGCAAACGTTTTGAGGCCTCTGGTTGGAACACCATCAAAGTTGATGGACATGATATGGATGCCATTAGTGCTGCCATTACCCAGGCCAAACAAAGTGATCGTCCAACTTTAATTGCTTGTAAAACGGTTATTGGTTTTGGTGCTCCCAATAAACAAGGCACGTCAGCCACGCACGGTGCCCCCCTTGGTGATGAAGAAATTGCTCTGACCCGGAAAGAGTTGGGCTGGGACCATCCTCCGTTTGAAATCCCTGAAGATGTTCTTACAGCTTGGCGTGAAGCGGGACGCCGTGGTGACCAAACGCGTCAAGCGTGGAATTCTGCTGTGACTGGCCTGTCAGCTGAGGGCAAAGCCTCTCTTGTTGATCCTGTGCCTGCCTATGTGCAAAAGCAATTGCAAGCAGCGGTGCAAGAGGCCAAGAAAAAGTTTGTTGAGGGCGGGGAAAAACTTGCAACTCGTGTGTCTTCAAAACAAGCTTTGGATGAAATCTTACCTGCCATTCCTGGCATGGTTGGGGGCTCTGCAGACCTCACCGGTTCAAATGGTACCAAAACAGATCAATATGCCCAGGTGAATCGGGGTAAGTTTGATGGCAATTACATCCATTATGGTGTGCGTGAACATGCCATGGGTGCGGCCATGAACGGGCTGAGTTTACATGGTGGCTTTTTGCCCTATTCTGGCACCTTCCTTGTGTTTTCAGATTATGCCCGCGGGGCCATTCGCTTATCAGCCTTGATGGAACAGCGCGTTATTTATGTGATGACCCATGATTCCATCGGTCTTGGAGAAGATGGTCCAACGCACCAGCCGGTTGAACATTTGGCCAGCTTGCGGGCGATGCCAAATCTCAATGTCTTTCGTCCTGCTGATAGTGTGGAAGTGGCTGAATGTTGGGAAATTGCCTGTTTAAGTGAGAAAACCCCAGCCATACTTTCACTGACCCGCCAAGGGGTGCCTCTTATGCGCACTGATGTGTCTGAAGAAAATCGTAGTGCCAAGGGCGCCTATGTTTTGAAAGAGGCAGATGGTGAGCGTGATGTAACCCTGATTGGCACAGGCTCTGAAGTGTCTATCGCTATGGAGGGTGCCAAGCTCTTAGAAGCTGAAGGGCTAAAGGTGGCTGTTGTTTCTATGCCGTGTTGGGAATTGTTTGAGGCTCAACCAGCTGACTATCAATGGCAGGTGCTTGGTGATGCCCCGCGCGTGGGCGTGGAAGCAGCGATTGAGCAAGGTTGGAGCAAATGGCTTGGCACCAACGGCCAGTTTATTGGGATGACAGGATTTGGGGCCTCTGGCCCTGCAGGGGAGCTTTATGAACATTTTGGAATCACTGCGGACAAAGTTGCTCAAGCGGCACGCCGCATCACCGGAAACGCTTAAGGCAGGTGAGGCTACTATGACAGAAGAAATGGTATTAGATCGGTTAAAAGGTATTGACCAGGCCGATGTGACTGGCAAACGGGTTTTGGTGCGCGCTGATTTGAACGTGCCATGCCAGGATGGCCAGGTCTCTGACGCCACCAGGATCGAGCGGTTTTTACCAACTGTGCGTGAATTGGTATCTCGTGGTGCCCGCGTTGTGATTATAACTCACTTTGGCCGCCCGAAAGGGGAGCCAAACCCTGATATGTCTCTGGCTGTTGTTGCTGACAAAGTGCGCGACATGTTACCAGGCATAAATGTTGGATTTGCTGAAGATTGTATCGGCCCTGCGGCGCAATCAGCTGTCGCCTCTCTGGCTGATGGTGATGTGGTGGTGTTGGAAAATTTACGCTTTCACAAAGGTGAAACCGAAAATGACCCGGCATTTGTCGCGGAACTTGCCAAACTTGGCGATATTTATGTGAGTGACGCTTTTTCTACCTCCCACCGTGCCCACGCCTCAACAGAAGGCTTGGCTCATCATTTACCGGCCTTTGCTGGGCCGTTAATGATGGCTGAAGTTAACGCCTTAAAAGCAGCTCTTGAAGCTCCCAAGCGGCCTGTGGCTGCTGTTGTTGGCGGGGCCAAGGTGTCTACCAAAATCACATTATTGACGAACCTTGTTTCAAAAGTTGACATGATCATTGTTGGTGGCGGCATGGCCAACACCTTCCTTTATGCTCAAGGTGTCAATGTTGGCAAATCTTTATGTGAGCCTGACTTTGTGGACACGGTTGAAAACATTTTAAGCCGGGCAATCGAGACGGGCTGCAAGATTGTTTTGCCAACCGATGTTGTGGTGGCACAAGAATTTAAAGAGGGGGCTGAGGCGCAGGTTTTGGATGTGAACCAAGTTCCTGATGATGCCATGATTTTGGATGCAGGCCCACAAACAGTGACAGGGCTTGTCGAACGGCTCTCAACATGTAAAACATTGCTATGGAATGGCCCATTAGGGGCATTTGAAATTTCTCCATTTGGAGAAGGGACATTTGCTCTGGCACGGGCGGCTGCTCAAGCCACTACAGAGGGGCAACTCACAACCATTGCTGGCGGCGGTGATACCGTTGCGGCTTTAAATGGGGCTGGGGTGACACAAGATTTTACTTATGTCTCAACAGCTGGAGGTGCCTTTTTGGAATGGCTGGAGGGACGTGCTTTGCCCGGCGTTGTTGCTTTAACACGCTAATAAGAAAAGCGTTGTTGCTTTAACACGCTCATAAGAAAAGCGCCTTAGTTGAAATGGGCTAAGAAATTAAAAGAATTAAACGGAGTTTTTAAATAATGGCAAGAATTACACTGAGACAATTGTTGGATTATGCCGCTGAACAAGATTTTGGCGTTCCAGCTTTTAACATTAACAATATGGAACAAGGCCAAGCCATTATGGATGCCGCGCAAAAATGTGATGCGCCAGTGATCATCCAGGCCAGCCGCGGGGCAAGAGGGTATGCCCATGACACAATGTTGGCATCTATGATTGAAGCTTTGGAAAAAATCTATCCAGAAGTGCCGCTGTGTATGCACCAAGACCATGGTAACAATGAAGCAACTTGTTTGTCTGCTATTCAGCATGGTTTTACTTCCGTGATGATGGATGGATCTTTGGAAGCTGATGCGAAAACACCTGCTGATTATGATTATAATGCGCGCATCACAAAGGCTGTTGCGGACTTTGCCCATATGGTTGGTGCCTCTGTTGAAGGTGAACTTGGTTGTCTTGGTTCATTAGAGACGGGTAAAGGTGAAGCTGAAGATGGGCACGGGTTTGATGGTGAGCTGTCAAAAGATCAGTTGCTAACAGATCCTGAAGAAGCTGTGCAATTTGTAACAGAGACCAAAGTTGATGCCTTGGCTGTGGCCATAGGAACATCACACGGTGCGTATAAATTTACCCGTCCGCCAACTGGTGACATTCTTTCAATTGATACAATTGCTGAAATTCATAAGCGCTTGCCAAATACTCATATTGTGATGCACGGCTCTTCTTCTGTGCCGCAAGACCTGCAAGATGTCATCAATGAGTTTGGCGGTGAGATGCCCCAGACTTACGGCGTGCCTGTTGAGGAAATTGCCAAGGGCATCAAATATGGTGTTCGTAAAGTGAACATTGATACAGACCTTCGTATGGCGGCAACTGGTGCCATGCGTAAAGTGGCGACGACCAATAAACAAGAGTTTGATCCACGCAAATTCCTACTTCCTGCGCGCACAGCAATGCAGAAAGTGTGTGAAGACCGTTTTGAGGCATTTGGAACCTCTGGCCATGCCTCCAAAATAAAAGTGATCCCAATGGCTGATATGGCAAAACGCTATGCCTCAGGAGAGCTTGATCCGGTAACGGCATCTTAAATTGATTAATGGCTTAGCAGGTGATCAGATCTGCTAAGCCACAATAAGGGTATGTTGCCAGATTTTCAGGGGAATAAAGTTTAAGACGAAAAAATTGTCGAATGCCTAAAGTTAGGTGTGAAGCAACTTTAAAAACTGAAAGGAAAAGACATGGATAAAGGTGCAAAGACTGTAACCGGTAAGGACCGTTACAAGTCAGGCGTTATGGAATACCGCAAAATGGGGTATTGGGAACCTGACTATGAACCTAAAGAAACCGATATTATTGCGATGTTTCGCATTAGCCCTCAAGATGGTGTGGACCCTATTGAAGCTGCTGCTGCGGTTGCTGGTGAAAGTTCAACAGCCACATGGACAGTGGTTTGGACAGACCGTTTGACAGCGAGTGAAAAATACCGCGCGAAAGCTTACCGTGTGGACCCTGTGCCAAATTCTAAAGATCAGTATTTTGCTTATATTGCTTATGATCTGGATTTGTTTGAGCCAGGCTCAATTGCAAACTTGACAGCTTCTATTATTGGTAACGTATTTGGCTTTAAGCCACTGAAAGCGCTGCGTCTAGAGGACATGCGGTTTCCAGTGGCTTATGTCAAAACATTCCAAGGACCTTCGACTGGCATCGTGGTTGAACGGGAACGTCTTGATAAGTTTGGTCGACCTTTATTGGGTGCGACAGTAAAACCAAAGCTTGGCCTATCTGGCCGTAACTATGGTCGTGTTGTTTACGAAGCACTTAAAGGTGGTTTGGACTTTACCAAAGATGACGAAAATATCAACTCTCAACCCTTTATGCACTGGCGTGATCGTTTTCTATACTGCATGGAAGCTGTGAATAAGGCTGAAGCTGCCACTGGTGAGATCAAAGGTACTTATCTCAATGTAACCGCTGGTACTATGGAAGAAATGTATAAGCGGGCTGAATTTGCCAAAGAATTAGGCTCCTGCATTATCATGATCGACCTTGTTATTGGTTATACGGCCATTCAGTCTATGTCCAATTGGTGTCGTGAAAATGACATGATCCTTCACTTGCACCGCGCTGGTCACGGCACATATACACGCCAGAAAACACACGGTATTTCATTCCGCGTGATTGCAAAATGGATGCGTCTTGCTGGTGTTGATCATCTTCACGGTGGTACTGTTGTTGGTAAACTTGAAGGTGACCCTGCAATGACACGTGGTTGGTATGACTATATGCGTGAAGAATATTGCCCAACAAATTATGAAAATGGTGTGTTCTTTGATCAAGACTGGGCTTCTTTGAATAAAGTTATGCCTGTTGCCTCTGGTGGTATTCATGCTGGTCAAATGCACCAGTTAATTGATCACCTTGGTGAAGATGTGGTCTTGCAGTTTGGTGGTGGTACAATTGGCCATCCTGATGGCATTGCCGCTGGTGCGGTTGCCAACCGTGTGGCGCTTGAAGTGATGATTCAGGCACGCAATGAAGGGCGTGATTATGTCAATGAAGGCCCTGAGATTCTCAATGAAGCTGCAAAATGGTGTTCACCATTGAAATCTGCTTTGAGCACTTGGAAAGATGTGACATTTGACTATGCCTCAACTGACACTTCTGACTTTGCACCAACAGCTACACCAAGCAACTAGTTTAATATAAGAGGAGAATAGACGTTATGCCTATGTCTAACCCCGGAAATCGGGTCACTCAGGGACAATTTTCATTTCTTCCTGACCTAACCGATGAGCAAATTACTGCTCAAATTAAATATGCCCTTAAAAATGATTGGGCTGTGAATGTGGAATATACTGATGATCCACATCCACGTAATACATATTGGGAAATGTACGGTATGCCAATGTTTGACCTGAAAGACCCTGCTGGGATCTTGATGGAAATTAACGAGTGCCGCAAAACATTCCCGAACATGTACATTCGTGTAACAGCGTTTGATAACACACATGGCTGGGAAGCACCTCGCATGTCATTCATTGTGAACCGTCCTTCATCAGAACCAGGATTTAATTTAGTCCGTACGGATCTGAAAGGCCGGAATCAGGGTTACTCAATTGTTTCTTATGCGAGTAACAAGCCTGAAGGCGAACGCCCTTAACGGTGTTTGGTTTACATATATATATGTTGGTGGCAGGCTTTGCCTGCCACCAACAACACTCCCTTATTTTTAAAATTTAGCCCCATGATGATGATATGAGCGAATCTGAGACAACTGAAAACGAGCAAGAGTTAGAAAAACTTCCCGATGATGCTGCTGTTGATCTGCAAGCTGAATTTGAAAGATCTCAAGTGCAAGAAGTGCTCGATAAGCTTGATAATGAGCTGGTCGGGCTTGTGCCGGTTAAAACCCGCATTAAAGAAATTGCAGCTCTTTTGTTGGTGGACCGTCTGCGTCGGCGTTTTAGTCTAACTTCTGAGACCCCAACTCTCCATATGAATTTTACTGGTAATCCTGGTACGGGTAAAACAACCGTTGCGCTGCGTATGGCTGAAATTTTGCACCGTCTGGGTTATGTGCGCGAAGGGCACCTTGTTTCGGTGACCCGCGATGATTTGGTTGGCCAATATATTGGTCATACCGCGCCAAAAACCAAAGCCGTTATTAAAAAGGCCATGGGCGGTGTTTTGTTTATCGACGAAGCTTACTATTTGTATAAGCCTGAAAATGAGCGCGACTATGGCGGCGAATCCATTGAGATTTTGCTGCAGGTGATGGAAAACCACCGTGATGACTTGGTTGTGATCTTGGCTGGCTATAAAGACAAGATGGATAAGTTTTTTGAAAGCAATCCTGGCATGCGCTCTCGCATAGCCCATCATCTTGATTTTCCTGATTATTCTGCAAATGAGCTAGAGCAAATTGCAGATTTGATGTTAAAAGAGCAAAGCTATCAGTTAAGTGATTGCGCGCGCGCTGCTTTAAGCGAATATATACCGCTACGTATGCAAATGTCACACTTTGCCAATGCGCGCTCTATCCGAAATGCGTTGGACCGGGCCCGTTTAAGACAAGCCAACCGGTTGTTTGCCTCGCGCGATAAAGAGCTGAAAAAAGAAGATTTGGTGACTTTGAGAGAAGAAGATTTCCGTGCCAGCCGGGTATTTATTGATGGCAAGCTTGATGGCGACCCAGCAGACGGCATTATGAATGATATGTCTTTTGATGAAGGAAAATAGCTAAAAAATAAGGTAAATTGTTTATTATCATAGGATTTTGGCGCTCAAAAGTGTGTATTTCGTGCTAGCATATTGTCTCAACGCAAAGGCAAATGACGAAATGGTGAGCACATGGAACCACTACGCGTGTTGCCCAAGACGGTCCCGGCAGAGGTTTATAATCATGTCAGACTGGCTTTGTTAAGATTTAAGGCACCAATTCAATTTGAATTGCAAGAACATCGTGGGCTTGCAATTTCTTTGGAGCGGTTTTTTTGGCACTGCGTTGAAATATATAGTGGCGATCGAACGATCATGGTTTGGTCCCAGTTTGAGCTGGAAAATCGAGCGGCGATTCATGCGCCCGTTAAGTGTGAACTTTCAATTTACCACATACAAGCCGGATTGGTTATGGGATCTGTCTTGGATGAATTAAGTGACATTGTTGCTCTTCGCTTGCAAGAACAAGCAGGCGATGAGCACAACTTACAAAACCTGGTACTTGATTGAGAGCACAACAAATGAATGATGATATCATAATTGCCCCTTCTATTCTTTCTGCTGACTTTGCCCGCCTCGGCGAGGAGGTCAAAGCGATTGACGAGGCTGGGTGTGATTGGGTGCATGTGGATGTCATGGATGGACATTTTGTACCCAACTTGACTTTTGGACCTTGCATTGTTGAGGCCATTCGCCCTTATACAAAAAAGGTGATGGATGTGCATTTGATGATCGCCCCGGCTGATCCTTATCTGGAAGCGTTTGCCAAAGCAGGTTCTGACATTATCACTGTGCATGCCGAGGCTGGCCCTCATTTGGATCGCTCGCTGCAATTCATTCGCTCGCTGGGCAAAAAGGCTGGCGTGTCCCTTAACCCGTCAACGCCTGAAAGCGTGATTGAATATGTGATGGACAAGGTTGACCTGATCTTGGTGATGACTGTGAACCCTGGCTTTGGTGGGCAAAGCTTTATTGAAAGCCAATGCCAGAAAATTCGCAACATCAAAAAAATGATTGGCGATCGTCCGATTCACCTGGAAGTTGATGGCGGGGTCAATCCTGACACTGTGCATTTGGTTGCCGAAGCTGGTGCTAATGCTTTGGTTGCTGGCTCTGGTGTGTTTAAGGGCGGCAAATATCGCGAAAACATTGAAGCCATTCGCGCTGGTGCTTTGGCAGCTCGCGGTTAAATTTTTCCAACAAATAAGCATTTATAGGACCAGCTGACATGCAAAAAGAATGGCCCAAAGCGGTGATTATGGATCTTGATGGAACACTCATTGATAGTGCCCCTGATATTGCCAATGCGCTCAACAAAGCCTTGGTTGATGCTGGTATTGAACCGTTTTCATTAGATGAAGTGCGCTTTATGATTGGCGGCGGTGTGCCAAAATTGGTGGAGCGTGCCTTTAATGCTCGCGAACTGCCTTTAGATGATCATTTGCAAACGGTGATTGGCGGGGTCATTAAATATTACATAGCGGCGCCAGCGGTTGAGACGACCATTTATGAAGGTGTTGAATTTGTTCTCAAGACGTTAAGAGAGCAAGGGCTAAAAGTAGGCTTGTGCACCAACAAGCCGCAAGATATAACCGAGTTAGCATTAGACACTTTGGACCTAACCAAATATTTTGATGCCATTGTTGGTGGCACGGCTGATACACCGCGCAAGCCTGATCCTTTAACGCTCCATATGTGCGTTGAACAATTAGGGCTAGAGGCAGATGACTGTTTGCTTGTTGGCGATAGCGGTGCTGATAAAGGGGCTGCAGAGGCGGCCCAGATGTCTGTGTTTTTGGTGGAATATGGGTATTACAAAAACCCTGTGGCTGAGCTGAACCCTGATGCCACCTTGCCTAAAATGGCAGATTTGCTGACCCACCTGTTTCCAGCATTAGAAATTTCTCAAGAAGTCGGAGCTTAATTGAATGGCGTTAGAAGCGTTGTTATTTGATGTTGATGGCACTTTGGCCGAAACGGAAGAAGTGCACCGCGAGGCGTTTAATGAAGCCTTTAAACAGGCCGGTCTTGATTGGCACTGGGACACGCCTTTGTATCACGAGCTGCTGGGTGTGACCGGGGGTAAAGAGCGGATTTTATATCATGTTGAGCGTGAAGGGCTTAACAAAGATGACTTTCCGTTTGAGCGCGTGGCAGAGCTTCATGGCGCCAAGACTGAGGTTTATGTTAGCCGGGTGAATGAGGGGTTGATTGAATTGCGTCCTGGTATCAAAGAGCTTTTACTAGAAGCGCGCGCGGCCAATATGCGTCTGGCCATTGCGACCACGACCAGCCGGGTCAATATTGAACGTCTTATTCGGGCCACGTTAGGGGAAGAGGGCTTGTCTTGGTTTGAGGTGTATGTGACGGGCGACCGGGTCGCCAAGAAAAAGCCAGACCCTGAGATCTATGAGCTATGTTTGCATGATATGAATTTACCAGCTTCCTCTTGCCTTGCGATTGAAGATGCCCCGCAAGGCCTGGCCTCGTCTTTAGGGGCTGGCATTAAAACCATCATTACTGAAAGCGCTTATTCTGCGGGTAAAGATTTTACCGGTGCGATTAAAGTGCTTGGCATTGATGATCCTCGTCCAACCTTGTCCGATCTGCAGCACTGGTTTGAAATAGTGGATGCTTAGGACTTGGCACCATCTGCTAATGGCCAGAAAGCTTTATATCTGATAGAAAGAGCCTAATAATTCTACCAATTGGTAGAAGGAGGCTTCTATGTTCAATCAATATGTTAAAGTCGGTTTGTTTTCTTCTTTGCTTGTCTGGGGCGTCCTTGGCACAAGTCCTTTTCTAAAGCCGTCCCAAGCGCTTGGCGCGCAAGAGGTTGGCACCGCCCAGCTTTGCCTGGCCGGTTTGATGAGCGAATTTTCCTGGGATTTGGGCAAAAGCGATAAAAAACGGGCAAACGGCACATATTCTCACAGCAATGGCGATATCCATGTGTTTAAATCGCGCAGAGGGTCTGTGATGTGCAAAGTTGATCGCAACCGGATCCTTTGGGCCAATTCAAGTGGTCAATGGCGGGATCGCTCTTTGGATACCTATATCAGCTATCAAATAGAGGGGCCCCAAGTGATTATTCATCGCCGCTTTTCAGATGGCTCAACGGATCAGCTAAGCTATCAAAAATCCAAATTGCTTTACCATTTACCAGCAAGCAAAACATGTGTGCCGCCGCGCAAATAGCCATTTGACCACTTGAATGGCTGTTTGATAACGTCACATTCTTTCACGATGGCGAGAGGTGTGAAGAAGGCCTCTTGTTTGTGCAAGGAGATCGTGCTTTGTTAAAACAAAACAATATAAATCGATTTTTGGCGGCTTTATGGACGTTCATTTGCAAACATTATCACGGATCTTTATCAGCGTAATTGGCGTTGTTTGGCTTGTCAGTGGGACCCCTGTTTCATTGGCCGCTCAAGATAAAAAATCGCCTTTGTTGAAATTTGAGATTGTCGATGTCATCCAATCCAAATCAATCCCGACGTCTTTAACCGGTAAACGCGGCAATATAAAGCGCGGTGAAGCGTTGATGATCGAACGTTCAAAGGGCAATTGTCTGGCGTGTCATCAGGTGACCAGCTTTGTAGAAAAGGCTAAAAAAGACTCCAATTCATATGGCGATATGGGCGAGGTTGGGCCGACTTTGGATAAGGTTGCAGAACGTTATAAAGAAGGCCAATTACGATTGCTATTGGTGGATGCCAAGCAAGTGTTTCCAGAGACCATTATGCCGTCCTTTTATCGGGTGGAGAATTTGCATCTGGTTGGTAAAAAATTCAAAGATAAGCCCATTCTAGACCCACAAGAGATAGAAGATATTTTAAGCTTTTTGCTGACGTTGAAATAGGAACCAAAGATTGTGATCAAGCGCCTCACATTTTTATTGATGATTTTGTGTCTGCCCAGCCTGACCGTTTTAGCTGGTGATGGGCGTGAAAAGTCTGTGGCGCCGCTTGATGGTGACAATCCATTGTCTAACCTTTGGTCTGGCTTTTACTATGCAAAACCTCAAACAAAAAAGATGCAACTGGATGATTTTGAAAACCCGGGGTTGTTATATGTAGAAGAGGGCGCAGATATTTGGGACATCCCTGTTGGAGAGGCGAAAAAATCATGTGCTTCTTGCCATGGTACGGCAGATGTTTCCATGAAAGAGGCAGGGGCGCGCTATCCTATTTATTCCCCGCAATTGAAAAAGCTGATTAATTTAGAACAGCGTATTAATTTATGCCGCACCGCTTTTCAAAAAGCGCCTGCTTTTAAATATGAATCGCGCGAATTGCTGTCTCTGACTGCTTTTGTGCGCCATCAATCAAAGGGTGTGCCGGTGCGGGTCAATATAAAAGGGGCAGCCAAACCGTTTTTTGAAAAGGGAAAAGCCTTTTATTATCAACGACGTGGCCAGCTTGATATGGCCTGCAATCACTGTCATGAAAACAATTATGGTAAGTATATTCGGTCTAACCTGTTAAGCCAGGGCCAGGCCAATGGGTTTCCAACTTATCGCTTGAAATGGCAAGGGTTAGGGTCATTGCACCGCCGGTTTAGGGGGTGTAATAAGCAAGTACGTGCCAAGCCATTTGCTTTTGGGGCTGATGAGTATGTGAATTTGGAACTTTACTTGAATTGGCGTGGTGCCGGCCTTGAGGTGGAGACCCCAGCTGTTCGAAATTAAAATGCCTCTATTTCACCTAAATGATGTTGATTAAAGTTATTTTATTGGAGCTAAAATTTTGGCTGACATTTTTATATATTTTTTCGTGATGCTTGCTGGCTTGCTGAGCTTTCTCTCACCTTGTGTGCTGCCACTTGTTCCGCCTTATTTGTGCTATTTGGGTGGGGTCACGTTTGATGAATTGGCCCATTCTGAAGAGCGGATTAGCCGCGATGTTCACTGGCGCATCATTTTTGCTTCGTTGATGTTTGTGTTGGGCTTTACCACAATTTTTGTGGCTCTTGGCGCCAGCGCGTCTGCGCTTGGCTCGTTGTTGCATAGCAATAAAATTATTCTCACCCAAATTGCTGGTGCTGTTATCATTTTATTTGGGTTGCAATTTTTAGGTGTGTTTCAAATTGGCTTTTTGCAAAGAGACACCCGCATGCAAGCCAGTTCTTCAAGTGTGGGGATTATTGGTGCTTATGTTATGGGGCTGGCCTTTGCCTTTGGCTGGACCCCTTGTATAGGGCCGATCTTGGCGCCGGTGTTGTCAATTGCGGCCAATTGTACCCAAGATATGAGCCGGGGCATAATTTTGCTGCTGTTTTATTCCATTGGGCTGGGCATTCCGTTTATTTTGGCCGCTGTCGGCATTAAATCTTTCTTGCGATTTTTAAAGCGGTTTCAAAAACATCTTGGGCTGATGGAAAAGGTCGTTGGCCTGTTGCTGATTTTTATCGGCTTCTTGTTTATCAATTCCACGCTTGATTGGTGGGGCAGTTGGATTTCTCTTAATGGGTTGTCGTCCTGGTTATTGGAGAATTTTGAATGGATGCAGTCTGTTGAAAAATGGCTTGTGCCAGATGATTTGGCCGATGAGATTTTAAAGAAAAATGCCTGCTGATCGTGAAAGTAAACAGCCTCCCATTGTGCTCACCATTGCCGGCTCTGACAGTTCTGGTGGGGCTGGCATTCAGGCAGACTTGAAAACAATTGCCGCTTTTGATTGTTTTGGCATGTCTGTACTCACCGCCATTACCGCGCAAAATAGCCAAGGGATTGATTTGGTGCATGGTCTTCCAAGCGAGGTGGTGAGGGCTCAACTCAAATCTATATTAGATGATTATCCTATAGCTGTGATTAAAATTGGCATGGTTGGTACAAAGGATATTGTACAGGTCCTTACTGACCAATTGAGTTTGCTAAAAAATGTGCCCATCATTCTCGATACACCGCTTGTTTCCACTACACAAAGCCCTCTGGCACAAGAAGGCGTGGTTGAAGCCATGCTGGAGCATTTGTTTCCTCTTGCCAAATTGGTCACTCCAAATCTTGATGAAGCAGGGGTATTTTTAAACAAAGAGCTGGCAACCAGCGTTGATGAGATGATGAGCCAAGCCAAAGAGCTGAAACAGTTTGGCTCAGGCGCGGTGTTGTTAAAAGGGGGACATTTGCCCGGTTTTGAAGAAGGCCAGCGGGCGCTAGATGTTTTTTATGATGGGATGGCGCTAGAAACATTAACAGCGCCATGGGTAAAAGTGTCGCATACGCATGGAACAGGCTGTGTGTTAGCGTCCGCGATTGCAGCAAAGATAGCAAAAAATGAAGTTTTGGGTCGCGGTAAACCACTTGTGAAGATGGTTAATGATGCCAAGATATGGCTGGCTGAATGTCTGGCACTTTCTAGTGATATGGGGCTTGGAATGGGCTCTGGACCCGTTAAGATCTCTAAATTGCCTAAATTTACAGATTAAGTAAGTGTATTGTAAAATTGATATAAAAAAGGCTCATTAGCCTTTATTGAACAATATTTAACTTTACAGTCCGGTTCTTGTAAACCATAACTCAGGCAAATCCGTGCAATTATGGATTTTATGGTTAGAACTGAGGTGGATGGGGCAGGCCCGATTTTGGGCCTCTTATCTCCTGGCTAATGGTTAACACTTACCAGTTTTGGTGAATTTTTGGATTGATCTCTTGGATTAAACCGTAAAGAGAGCAAAGACGTTTGTTATGAATTTATTTGGATCGTTAAAATCTTTAGGCTTTGGCATTGAACGTATTGGGCTTTTGCCTTTGCGCCATCCTTGGCTTGCGCTATTGGCCTTGGCTGCCTTTTCAGCCTTTTGTGCTACTGGCATTTTGAAACTAGAGACAGATGATGCCTTGAGCGATTTGTTTCGCTCTGAATCTCCCATTTATCAAGACTATAAAGTGATGAGTGAGTTATTTCCCTCTAGTGAGCGCGATGTGCTGGTGGTACTTGAGGGCAAAGAGCTGTTAAGTCCCGATGGTCTTGAGACGATCCGCAATGTTCACCAAGAACTTGAATTTGTCGACAGCGTTGATGGTGCTTTGTCTATTTTTTCCATGCGTGGCTCTCCCAATAAAGATGGCTATGCGCCGCCGATTATCCCACATGACATTCCGGCCTATAATGAAGGCTTTGACTTGGTAGAAAAGGGCATAAAAGAACACCCGCTGGTTTATGGCAAGATGCTGTCAGAACCTGATAAACAAGGCAAACAAATTGCCCTTGTTGTGCTTTCCATTCGTCCTGACATTAAAGCCAGTAAAGATATGTCGCAGGCTATGGCCGATGTACGGGCCGCTGCCCTGGAGGCTCTGGCGGATAATAAAGCTATAACTGTTGATGTGGCGGGCATTCCGGTGATGCGCCAGGAAATTAAGCAAGCCATTAAACGGGATCGTTTAATTTTTAACACCATTGGTTTTATCGTTGGTTTTGCCATTAGCTTGGCCTTTTTCCGCCGCCCAACATTGGTGTTTATTGCCTCTGTTTGCCCAGCACTTTCTGTCTTATGGTCTTTGGGGTTATTGGGTCATTTTGGTTTTCAGTTGAATACTTTTATTAATGTTATCCCTCCGTTGGTGATGGTGATTGCTTTGTCCGATGCCATGCATATGGTTTATTCAATTCGGCGTAACATCACCAAAGGGCTTGATCGTTTTGAGGCGACAAGGGAGGCGGTGCTTAATGTTGGGCCTGCCTGTGTGTTGACATCTTTAACGACCTCTTTGGCTTTGGTCAGTCTTGCCTATACCGATTCAGGTCTTATTCGCCAATTTGGTTTTGGTGCGGCAATTGCCACCTTAATGGCTTTTGTATCTGTGATCTTAATCGTGCCAACCTTGACCGCATTACTTATGCGCAATGAAGACAAATTCAGAGAACAAGAGCATAAACATGCCAAGGCCTTAAATGTTCTTGAGAGCTTCTCAGGCAAAATCAGCCGTTGGATCACGCCGCGCCATTTGGCCATGACCATTATCGGCATTTCAATGGCGGTGTTGTTTAGCATTATGCATAGCCAATTGCAGGCGCAGTATCGCTTAACGGACCAAGTGCCAACGGGCAAAGAGTCGATTGAGACTGCGGGGCGCATTGATAAGTTTTTGCAAGGGGCCACCCCTTTGCATATTTTAATTGAATGGCCTGCTGATAAGTCTATCCGGAAAGACCCTGAGGTTTTAGACGCGATTGAAGAGGCTCACCGCATTATGGAAGAACAGGCCGGTGTTGCAAATGTTTGGTCAGTGGCTGCATTGCGACGATGGTTGCGTGATAATCAAGGCAAAGAGAGTGCAACACCTTCCTCGGTGGGGGACTATTTGGATAAAATGCCGGAGCATTTGCTTAACCGGTTTGTCAATGAGCCTAAAAATTCGGCCATTATTACCGGGCGTGTGCCTGACATTGACGCCAAAGATACATTGCCCATTTTGGATGGTATTGAGGCTGAATTGCTTAAAAAGTTACCTGAAGGCCATGGCATGAATATTCGGGTCACGGGGCTGTCTTCGGTTTCTGCTGTGCAAAGCTCAACCATGATCAATCAGCTCAACCAGGGGCTGTTAGGGGCCGTGGTGCTGGTGATTGTGTTAATTGGCTTTGCGTTTCGCTCTAAAGAGGTGGCCTTGCTCTCAATCATACCAAACCTGTTGCCAATTGCCGCGGCTGGAGCTGGGCTTTATTTGCAAAATCTAGGGTTGGAATATGCCAGCGTCATTGGTCTGACTGTGGCTTTTGGTTTGGCTGTTGATGACAGCATTCACTTCTTAAACCGCCTGCACTTAGAGCGAACACGCACAACAAGCCAACAAGAGGCTGTTTATAATACGCTTATCCATATTGGTCCTGTGTTGATGTTGACAACTATGGTTTTGGTGTGCGGGTTGGCGGTTACAATATTAAGTGAATTGCCTTCTATGCGCCAATTTGGTAGTTTGGCAATGACAACGCTAATCGCTGCTTTATTGGCTGACCTATTGATTTTACCGGCAATTATCATTTCTACCTGCCGGGAGAAGCTGGGACAAGATGCCAATTAAGTTTTAAATTGTGTCGAACGATTTTACCCTTTAATAAGGGACGAGAGATAATAAAGGGGGCAGGCAATGCCCCTGATTTTTGTGTGTTATTGAGTTTGTTTAAAGGACCGCTTTTATGAGTAATTTGCTTTACAATTTTTGGAACATAACCCGCAAAGGGGTGATTGCCAGCTTATTGGCAATGGCTGTTTCGATCACTTTTGTTGGTGCTGCTTCAGCCAATCCTTTTAAAAAGGTTGCTGGTAAATGGCGTAGCGCTGGGGCGACTGCCGTCATTAAAGGTAATAAAGAGCGTATTAAATGCCGGGCACGCTATAATGTTCCTGGGCGGACTGTGAAGTTGAATTTAAAATGCTCAGGTCCGGGCTATTTTATTAATGTATATGTTGATGGACGTGTTATTGGCAGCAAGGTCAAAGGATCTTGGCGGGAAACACAATTTGGCAAAAGTGGTTGGCTTTCAGGCCGCGCCAGTTCTAAATCGTCAAATATTTCATTTTCTGGTGGTGGGTTTAAAGGCGGTTTGAGTGTTCGGTTTTCTAGCTCAAAACGTCATGCCATTTATATTCGCGCAAATGGAAATAGGGTTTCTATCCCCTTACGGCGTTAGATGAATATGATATAGGCCTTCTCGGCCATATCTTGTGTGTTAAACACGCAACAATTTTAACTTTAATTTAGAGCCATAAATATAATTATGGCTCTTTTTTTATGGTTAGATGTATGTGATCTTTGTCTCAATTTAAGCGTGTAAAACACTAACGTGTTGATATTTTGTGAGTATTTATATTGATAAGAATTGCTTATACATCAGTATTAAGATCTAAATAGGTGAATTTCATCTCCTAAGATCTTTGGTGTGCGGTTATGGTAATTGCATGTCCCCTCTAGTTTAGATAGCATTTATAAAAATCATAAAATTATTTAGTTGATTTTAAATTGGGGACAAATGATGAGTATCTTTGGTAAACGGCTTATTTCTGGTGGTTTTGCTTTTAGCTTTATTAGTCTGATTGCTGGTACGGCGATAGCTGGGGGGTTTGCAATTCGTGAACAATCCACATCTGGTTTGGGTGCCGCTTTTGCGGGTAATGCTGCTGGTTATGATTTGAGCACGATTTATTGGAACCCAGCTGGGGTGGCTATTGCAGGGCCGGGCATTACAACGGAGAGCCATGCAGCACTGATAATACCGAACGCAGAAATAGATCCGGCTGATAATCAGGCTTTAACGACTGTTTTTCCATTAGGGGCCCTACCAGCAGGTTCAAATGAAATTGATAAGCTTGCGTTTGTGCCTTCAAGTTATGCCGCATGGCGGATAAATGATAAATTGACCATTGGTTATGGGTTTAATGCACCCTTCGGTTTGGCCACTGAGGCAGATGATAATGTTTGGGCTGGTCAGTATGATTTTCGTGAAGCTGAATTAAAGACTTATAACTTTAACCCTGTTGTGGGCTACCAGGTTTCTTCAACTCTAGCTATCGGTTTAGGGCTTCAGATCCAATACACGGATTTAAATTTAAAACAAGCGATTATACCAGGGGCAACCCCGGCTGTTACGCATCCTACTGCAGATGTTGATGTCGATGATTGGGGGGTTGGCTTTACAGCGGGTTTATTATGGCGCCCAGTACAAGGAACCTCTATTGGTGTTGGCTATCGTTCTCGGGTAAATAACACACTAGAGGGAACATTGGATGTATCTGGGTTGCCCGCCGCAAGCCAAAATGTTCGTGCCGATTTTGATTTACCAGAAATTGTAACGGTTAGCTTGCGTCAGGATATTGCTCCAAATATGCGCCTTTTAGGTACCTTTGAATGGACCAATTGGAGTATTTTAGGGACGGTTAATTTGATGAATCGTGATACAGGTGCTCCTGTTATGACTGCTAATCCAGCAACTTTAGCGCAAGGTCCTTTGACTGTTGAAGCCAATTGGGATGATGGTTATTTTCTATCTGGTGGTTTGGAATATGATTATAACGAGCAGCTCACATTAAGAGGTGGTGTTGCTTATGAGTGGTCACCTATTCAAGAACCAACACAAAGACTTGTGGCTGTTCCTGATAGTGATAGAATTTGGCTCAGCGTTGGGGCGACTTATAAGTATTCAGAGGCCACAAGCTTTGATTTAGCCTATACGCATATCTTTATGGATGATGAAACCTTGCTGCGTCCATCAGGTTTTGCTGCCAGTGTTGATAGTTCTATCGATATCATTGGTGTTAGCTTTAAAACCAAATGGGGGGCTGATGGGCCATTTGGTCTTTTGAGTGGTATAACGAACTAACCACCCGTTTTATTAAAGACAGTTTTAAGTCACTAAAAAAACCAGCCTAAGGAAGTTAGGTTGGTTTTTTATGTCTGAGTGCTTTGTTTTGATGTTAAAAACCGAATTTATCCAAAGTGCGTTCAATGGGTGGCAAATATGAACTGCCAAATAGGCAAACATGAACGAGGGTCGGGTAGAGGTTGTAAATATCAACGCGCTCTTTAAAAAAAGCTGGCTCTAGAGGGGTGATGGTTTGATAACCTTTAAAAAAATCTTGTCCAAAGGTTGAGAACATTTGCGTGAAGGCGAGTTCAATTTCCTTGTCAGCGTAATAAATGGCTGGGTCTATAAAACCAGTTAATTGACCTTGATGAACCATAACGTTACCCCCCCAAATATCGCCGTGAATAAGGCTGGGCTTGTCTGGTTCACAAAGAAAATTTTCAAGCTGTTCAGAAAACACTTGCAGGCGGTCAAATAGGTTTGTGGGCAGGGCCTCTTTTTCTTGAGCAATTGTGGCTATGTGCATTAGTCGTTTGTTCTTAAAAAAATCGAGCCAGGATGAAGTCTCATGATTAGGTTGGGCAAGGGGACCAATCGGGGTTGTGTTTGTAAACCCAAAATAAGAAGCGCTATGTCGGTGCAATTTGGCCAAGGTTTGCCCCGTTTTAAACTGTGCCCTTTGGCTTAGCGAGCTATTGTCATTGCTCAGCCATTCCATTACCAGGCATTGGTCGTCCACTGCCCAAACATCTGGTACAGGCCAGCCTGCTGTTTTTAAGCATTCCAGCATTTGTGCTTCTATTCTTAGGTTGGGAGAGCTTTGCGAAATATTGGATTTAACAGCTGCCATCTGCCCATTCTCTAGCCAGATTTTATCGCCCCTTATACCAAAGCCTGTTGAAAGGGGGACGGAGTTGACAATGATCAGTTTATGTTTTTGTTCTAAATGGTCTTTGAGTTGCATTGTTTGATTGAGGGTTTTTAATAAAGCAAAACCTGTGATGTTTCATAGAATAAGGCTATTGATAAATCGTTTTTAGAAACATAAAAAGATAGTCTAGGGTGTTTTTTATAGAATTTAGCAACTTTTGGGAGACGTCGGCCAGAATTAATTGGTGATTGCATATTTTTGTCATAAATCTTCAATCTAAATCTGTGACAGGAATGGTTGTAAATAAGAAGTGTAGGTTTTTAGGAGTGTCTGACTGTGGACGGGCAAGTAAAGAAATATAGAACCCTTTTTGTTTCGGATTTACATTTGGGACTTGGGGCGTGTCAGGCGGATTTGTTTCTAGATTTTTTTAAATCAGTTGAGGCTGATAAGATTTACCTTGTTGGCGATGTTATCGATTTTTGGCGTATCAGGCGGCGGCCCCAATGGTATCAATCGCATAATGATGTGATTCAAAAATTACTCAGAGCTGTACGCAAGGGAACGCAGATGGTTTATATCCCTGGCAATCATGATGAACTGCTGCGTTCTTATTGTGGGATGCAAATTGGTGGTATTGATTTAAAGCGTAGAGATATTCATGAGACTGCAGATGGGCGTAAATTTTTAATCATTCATGGTGATGAATTTGATATCGTGGTACGCCATGCCAAATGGTTGGCTTACTTGGGAGATGGGGCTTATCATTTAGCTCTTTGGATGAACACTCATTTAAATTGGGTGCGCCGGAAAGCCGGATTAGAATATTGGTCTTTGTCTGCTTATTTAAAGCAAAGGGTTAAACAGGCCGTCAATTTTATTGGTGAGTTTGAACATGCGCTTTCTCTCGAAGCTAAAAAGCGAAAGGTTGATGGGGTTATTTGTGGGCATATCCACCAGGTGGCTATGAAACAAATTGATGATGTGCTTTATATTAATACTGGAGACTGGGTTGAAAGTTGTACCGCTGTTGGAGAAACACTTGATGGACGTTTTGAAGTTATCCATTGGGTAAAAGGGCGCTGCATTATTGAACCTGAAGATCAAAAACAAATTGTGAGCGCTCAGCGGCAGATGATTGATGCGGCTTAGATTTTATGCGAATTTTAATTGCTACAGATGCTTGGGACCCTCAAGTGAACGGTGTGGTGAGGACTTATCAACGGGTTAATGAAGAGCTCATTAAACTTGGACATGAGGTTTCCTTTGTAACCCCTAACGCTTATTATACAATGCCATGCCCAACCTATCCGGAAATAAGATTAGCTTTTGTTTCATCTTTTCAGTTAAAAAAGCTTGTTGATCAATCTCAGCCTGACGTGGTTCATGTGGCAACAGAGGGGCCCATTGGTTGGGCAATGCGGCGTGCTTGTTTATCAAGGAAGATTCCTTTTACAACAGCTTATCACACGCGTTTTCCTGAATATGTTGTTCAAAGGTTTCCGCTGCCCATATCACTGATGTATAAAATCGTTAGACGGTTCCATAATGTTGGTGGCGGTACGATGGTGGCAACGCCAAGTCTGTCAAATGAATTGTCAACTCGCGGGTTTGTTAAGCTGTTGAAATGGACACGCGGGGTTAATACGGCTTTGTTTCATCCTCGTTCTTGCCGTCTGTTTGGGCATGAAAAGGTTGCTCTTTATGTTGGGCGGGTTGCTCCTGAAAAAAACATCGAAAGTTTTTTGGATTTAGAGTTTGAGGGCAAAAAGGTTGTTGTTGGTGATGGCCCTAGTTTGCCCGGTTTGAAAGAAAAATATAAAGATGTCATTTTTACTGGTACAAAAACAGGACAGGATTTGGCCGAGTGTTATAGTTCAGCTGATGTTTTTGTTTTTCCCAGCCTAACTGATACTTTTGGAATTGTGATGTTAGAGGCTATGGCGAGCGGTGTTCCAATCGCTGCTTTTCGTGTGACAGGACCTGTTGATGTTGTGAAAGAGGGGGTAACAGGGGCATTGAGTGATGATAATCTTGGGGAAGCTGTTGCTAAAGCTTTAATGCTTGATAGAGATGTTTGCCGTGAACAGGCCTTAGATTTTAGTTGGGCGCATTGTGCAAAAATGTTTTTAGATAATTTAAATAAAGCGCAAAGCGATTATCAGAAATCGGCTGCATAACAACTGCCATCTTTTAAAAAAAACGGTTTCGTTTTTATGATGGTTGTGTATGTCATTATATCGTTAACTCAACAAAGTTTCTTTTTGCTCTTGGGTTAAAGTTGTGGGGTCAAGTTCTTCTAAAGAGTCAAATTCTTCTTGAGTGGTGATTTTTGTCTCGATTTCAGGGGTGGTGGTATTTAGCATTTCAATCACTTCTTTTTCAGAATTAGGGAGGCGCAGTTCTTGTTCACTTTCGGATGATGATAAATCTTCAAGTGGGTTAATCGCTGATAAAGATTGCTCTTGCTCATTGACTGTATCCAGATCCGTGACTTCGATGTCACCTAAATCCAAATCATTGACATTGGTTTGTACTAACGTTTGCTCATTCTCGGTGACAAGCTCTTCTTGTGTGACAAGTTCTTCACTTAAAGCAATTTCGTTTATTTCGGATGAGAGGTTCTGTTCAACAAAACTAATATCATCAGAGTCATTTTGGAATGGTTGCTCTGCTTTGTCTATTGGGGTCTCAGTTCTTGAAAATGGATCCATTTGGTCGGGTGTGACTTCTTGTGCTTGACCCTCTGGGTTATTTGATGGCACTTGGAGTTCAGCTTGTTCAAATGGGTTTGTTTCACTAACAGTTGAAGTGATTGATTTTTGTTCTAAATTTAGAACTGGATCTTGTTCGTCGTTAAGACTTTCTATTTCATCGTTGTTTTCTTCGATCTTGTCAAAGGTGATCTCATCAGGATTAACGACTTCACTTTGTGCGTCGATATCTTGTGTCTCAATGGAATCAAATGAAAGGCTATCAGCGAGTTCTTCTCCGCATTCAATTGAGGCGCTTTCATTTTCTTTTTCTGCCACCAGCATATCATCGACATGTGTTTGCTCTAAACCTTCTCCGATTTTAGCTGGTCCGTTAAGCAAATGGGCATCAGGGCGTGCATCTGACTGGTCTTGTTTGGGGACAAAGTCTGAGGCAAACTCATTGAGGCCCCAAATGTCGATCATTGCATTCACCCGGTTTTCAATATAACTGAGGGCTTGTACCACTTTTGTTGTGCGTTGACCGGTAATGTCTTGGAATGAACAGGCTGTGTAAATATCAGTGGTTTTATTATCAATTTGATCGCAAGGTTCATCTTGTGCGCCGGCTTCTCTTAACACCCACGCGGCTTCTTGAATCTCTTCGGCGGCTTCTAGAATGGTATTGGTTGCATTTTCAGTTGATTCAACAATGGCACTTAGTTCTTCTGTTGCATTGATTAAATGATTGTCGTCTTCATTGGCCGGTTTAATCGATTTAATTTCTTCCCGGGTTTTAGCAATGGCCTTAGCCATCTCAATGATGCTCATGCGAATGGGGTCAAGATCTTCTTGTTGGCTTTTGTTATCTGGCTTGACCAAATTGTTCTCAATGCGCTGAATGGCTGAGAGAAGCTTTTTTGTGTCTTCTGGGCGGTTACGTTGAATATATTCAGCCAAAAAGCCTCGTCCACGTGGGTTTTGCATCAAAGCCTGTTCAATGACGAGGTAATCATCATCAGAAATTGCTGATGTTTCTTGCGTGATTTTTTGGCTCACTTCATTCATATTTATTCAATCCGCGATGATTGTTTGTATCTAAAAATATTTTAAAAAAATACTTTTATTCAAGCGCGTTTTCCATTCGGTTCAATCAAAATAGAACACTATGTGATTCGAGCCTGTTTCGATTCATAAAGTTCATAACTTTACCCATATCATTCCTGCAAAATTCTAATAAAACGTTGACCTTTGGAAAAACGCTGATGTTCTGCCCACAGACGAAGAATGAAACATGAATGGAAAAGAAGTAATCTTGTAAAATCTTGGATTTACTTGTTTTAAGAGAGGGGAATCTAAAACCTTCTAGTCATAGACGTGTTTTATAAAAAAGAGCCGCTGATAACTTCAACGGCTCTTTTAAATCATTTATTTTTAAAGAATTTAGCGAGAATAAAATTCAACCACCAAATTTGGTTCCATGATCACTGGATAAGGTACATCTGAAAGTCCAGGGATTTGAGTAAGACTTGCGGTTAATTTGTCGTGGTTTGCATCAATATAGTCAGGAACATCACGTTCTGGGCTTTGTGAGGCTTGAATGATCAGTTCCATTTGTTTTGAAGCGTCTTTCACTTCAATAACATCGCCAATTTTACAGCGATAGCTTGGAATATTCACCCGTTTGCCATTTACTTTTACATGGCCATGATTAACAAATTGACGTGCTGAGAATACTGTTGGTACGAACTTGGCGCGATATACAATGGCGTCCAAGCGGCGCTCAAGTAAACCGATTAGATTTTCGCCTGTGTCGCCTTTGATGCGGTCAGCTTCTTTGTAGATGGCTTTAAACTGTTTTTCAGAAATATTGCCATAATGGCCTTTGAGTTTTTGCTTTGCTCTTAGCTGCAAGCCAAAGTCAGACAGTTTTGCTCTGCGGCGTTGGCCGTGTTCGCCTGGGCCGTAATCACGACGGTTCACAGGACTTTTTGGGCGGCCCCAGATATTTTCGCCCATACGGCGATCAATTTTGTATTTTGCGCTAATGCGTTTAGACATTTATAACTCCAAATGTGTGCTGTTAGAGTGTTGGAACCCTCCTGTGCAATTGGCTGAAAGCCTTTAATTGCAGACAGATGCTAAAATCTTTGGAGATATTTTGCATCGCGGGTAAAAACACAAATTTCATATAAAAAGGCGAGTTAAAAACTCGCCTTGAGAGAGAAATCTATAAGCATATCGGCCTGTATTGTCAATAAAAATCAAATAGGCTGACGGATAGAATTCATGTCCGTTTTGTATTTTCACTAAAGCTATTTTTGAGCTTTTTTTATTTCGTCATTTTTTTTTTCATTGCTGCCCAATTTCTTGCGCCGCTTTAGTTCTTCAGTGATTAGCTTTTTAACGTTTTCTAAGTATGCATCAACGCTATCAGAGACTTGTTGGCGCTCTTCATCTGAGCACTTATATTTGTTTTGAAGTTCTTCATCTTTGGGTCGTTTGACAGGTTCACTGGTTTTTTCTGTCTCATCTTCAAATTTTACATTGCCTGTCATGTAAAGAACTGTGAACAGATGTAATTGGTTAATGAAGAGTTTTTGTGTGTCGGTCCAATTTTTGAACACGGTTTCGTATTTAACCATTGCATTGTGATTAAGGGTTTGCATGACCTTTAAATCGCAATTTTGTGCTTTGGCGGAACGGTGCCCAACAACGATAATCCGGCTGGCATCTTCAAGGGGAATTAATACTTCCTCAGGCTTCTTTTTATTAATGGATATTTTTTTACCATCAGGGCCCGTATAAACCTCAGGCATAAGGCTGAGAGCATATTTCATTAAAGTTTTGACGGTTTTGTCTTTCAGCGGTTTTGCCGCTTGTTTGTCTTGCGCATAAGCGATTCCAGACATTAAAACCAAGCTCACAAAAAGCACACTCAATTGCTTAATACAACGCATTATCATTTTTAAAAAGCCTCTCCAGTCATGGGTTCCCACGCTATCATGAATAATGGCAATCGCAATAGTAAAAAATAGACATAACTAAGGCGCAAGGCATCATTTGCTAAATTACCACAGATTTATCTATTTTCTTAAAGAGGCCTTATAAGCCCCCTTGGCAAGAGATGCAATAATCCCTCGCATTGTTCTCACATCCTGGTCTGTGGGGTGCATTCTTATAACCATATTTCTTATATTACGCATCATTTGTGGCGTCTTTTCTACAGTTCTTAAAAATCCTGATAATTCTAATTCAGATTTTAAATGAGCAAATAATGCTGCAAGTTCTTGTTTTGTTGCCGGCTTTGAGTGTTTGTAACGCGTTCCTTCTTGCGCTGGACCATCATATTGGGTTTCACGCCCAAGAGAGGTTATCTCTGCCTGTTTTAGCCATTCATAGCCCATTAAAAGCACAGCTTGGGCTAAATTTAAAGAGGCACAAGTGGGATCCACCGGAGCGATGATAATGGCGTCGCAAAAAGAGACGTCCGTGTTTGTTAAGCCTGATTTTTCGCGGCCGAATAAGATGCCTGTTTTGGCACTTTGTTGTTGTTTTTCATGAATGAGTTTTGCGGCAGATTCTGGGCTTAAAACAGGCTTTACCATGTCTCTGGGGCGGGCCGTGGTGGCGTAAATATAATGCAGGTCTGCAATGGCATCTTCCAGGGTTTCAAACAGGGTTGCATTTTTAACCACCTCAATGGCATTTGCGCTTGCTTTTTCAGCAGCTTCATTCGGCCATGTGTCACGTGGATTAACAAGGCGTAATTCTTTTAAGCCGAAGTTGGCCATCGCTCTGGCTGCCGTGCCGATGTTTTCCCCTAATTGAGGTTCAACTAAAATAATGGCTGGCGCTGTGTTTGGTGTTTGTGCGGGGAGGGGAGGCTGGCTCACACTGGGGTCCCTTTTTCCGTCATTAAAGTTTGAATGGTTGTGTGTTGATTTTGTAATATTTTTTCGGCTGTTAACGTCCAAAAAAATTCGGGAGGCTGCCAGTTTCCATGATTATGTTTTCCGCCCCAACTTGCCAGCGCTTTTAGAACATCAATCAGTTCAGCGCCTTTGGGGGTTAATTTATAGGCATAGCGTGTTGGGCGTTCTTGATATTGAACTTTTTCAAGGACATCGCTGTTGACCAAACGTTTCAAACGATCAGCAAGAATGTTTGTTGGGATTTGTTCTGGTGAACTTTCAAAATCACCGTAGCGATGTTTGCCGGTAATAATGTCTCGGATTAAGAGTAGTGACCATTTGTCACCAATTAGTTCGAGCGTGCAGGTTATTGGACAGCCAGAGCGGTGTTTGCTTTTACACAAATTGGTTTGTTGTTTCTCAGTCATGAGCCGTTGCGATCAAGGTTAATTTTTAATGCATTTTTGTTTTGTTATTTTGTGCATCACATTTGTCAGGTTCAGCTGTTACTGATTGATTGTGGTAATTGGGTGAACAAGACATAATTATATATGTAATGCTTTTTTCTCCAAATGCCAAATTTCAGAGGATGTTTGGTGAATTTTTATAATTTAAGCGCTTTTGCGTATTTTTTGAGAGTTTTCAGAAATATCTATAACTTTAGACTTTTGCGGCATTATGCATGTTTCGGGGAAGGTGAGATGAAAGGTTGAGCCCTGGCCTAGGGTGCTGTCAACTTTGATTTTGCCGTTATGCAGCTTCATGAAGGCATTTGCTTTTGTTAGGCCGAGACCTGTGCCTTCAAATTGACGGTTATTGGCGCTGTCAATTTGGTAAAAGGGTGCAAAAATATTTTCGATTTCTTGTCGAGAAATTCCACATCCATAGTCAGTAATGCTGATATTAAAGTCACCGGTGGGCTCTTGTTGCATGGAAACTTTGATATCAGATTTATCGGGTGAAAATTTTATTGCATTAGAAAAAATCTCAGTGAGTATTTCCTGGCATAAATAAAGATCGACATTTAAATCTGGAACTTCATTTGGGTGGCTAAATATAAAGTTTGGGGCTTTATCTTTAAAGGCCTGAGTGCTTGTTTCAGTTGCTTTTTTGATGATCTCCAATGGAGAGCACGGGGCCGTCATCAGTGTTAAAGACTTTGATTCAATTTTTGAGAGCGTGAGAATGTCATTGACGATTTTCAATAGTTGCTCACCGCTTGTTTTAATTTCCTTAGCAAATTCAGCATTATTGTTGTGGTTAGCTGAAGACATTTGAATGATATCTGAAAAACCAATGATTGAATTCAGCGGTGTTCTCAGCTCATGGCTCATGGTGGCTAGAAACTCAGTTTTTGCCTTGTTGGCCTGATTTGCTGCTTCAATGGCATCTTTTTGTGCTGCTTCAGCTTTATCGCGTGCTGTAATGTCTTGAAAAGAAAATGAAAGAATATGTTTTTTGCGCTGCTGAGCTGGTTGATCGGAGAGCAACGAGGAGAGGGTGATGATATAATCAAGTGTTATTGGTTCCCCTTTTTCGGAATGAATTTGTATTTTGCTTGAATAATGGTTGGTATGGTTTGGTTGATTGGCTTGTGACAATAGCCTTTGTGCAGCGATGATGATTTCATCGGGAAACACTGTTTTAAAATGCTGGCCAATCAGAGACGTGTCTTCTTCTATTTTTAATAAGTAATTTGCGGTTTTGCTTGCTGCCTGGATAATGCCTTCCTGGTTGGTAATGATGGTGCCGGTAAAGCTATCATTAAACACTTGTTCAAACATATGTTGAGTGGTTGCCAACTTTAGGCGCATCATCTTGGCAATCACTTTCCGAAAATCAATTTCGTGTAACAAAATAACTGTGAAATAGGCGAGCAAGGTGATGTGCCATAGGGCCGTGTTGACAATTAAATTGTTATGGATTTGACAAATAGCTGCGAATATTTCTATCGCGATGGCCATCAAGAGAAATAAGTAGGGCCGTTCAGCAAATTTACCTTTTTTGGTAAAGCTAATGACGATAAAAGCGATGGCCAGTAGGCCTATTAGGATGATGATCGGTTTTGTTGTGTGAAGCTGGCGGTTTTGGAGTATGGTTTCAGCGGCCAAAATTTGTAAAATCGGTCCGGCAATCAGTCCTTGGGAGGGAACGAAAACATTATCACCCAGCTCAGTTGCGGTTGCCCCGATGACGATCTTTTTTCCCTTTAACAGTTCTGTTTTTATGCGGTTGTTTAAAACATCGACAAATGAAAAGACGGGGATTGAATTGGCGTTGATGCTAAAGTCAATAAAAAAGTCTTGGGCATTGGGTTGGTATTTTCCTGTTAGCATGGCGGCAAAACTGGGGATAAATTCTTTTTGAATGATATGGCCATAAGCCATTTTTTCAATCTGTCCGTTGCGACCAGGTACGATATTCACAGTGGCCAGCCAAGCGTGATCTTTAAACCGTTCTAATGGTAGGGTGTAGATCACTTCTTGTTGTTGGGATGTTTTTTGTACTTGCTTGAATGTGGGTAAGATAATAGAGCCGTTCGCGCGTTTTAACGCCTCTTGTAAGGCCTGGTCTTCCTTAGCAATAGATGACGCACTAAAATCTATATCAAAAGCAATTTCAGCGGCGCCGGCTTTTTGTAGTTTATCTATTAAGTTTGCGTGCATTGAGCGCGGCCAGGGCCATTGGTTTACCTCTTGTAAAGACTTTGCATCGATTGCGATTAAAACAATATCGCCACTGGCTTCCACTTTGCTCAGTTTAAACCGGGTCTCACTCAAAGATTTATCAATAACATTTGCAAGACCGGAAAAGGCAATGAGACCAATAAAAATGATCACACTGATATGTGCTGAGAGGCGTTTCATTGCTGTTTCTATATTGCCCTGAGTAAAGTGTTCTATTGCCTTGGTAAATGACTATTATGTTGAGATGGGTGATTATTCATCACTGTTCTCGTTTTAATTACCGTTACCGTTACCGTTACCGTTACCGTTGCCGTTGCCGTTGCCGTTGCCGTTACCGTTACCGTTACCGTTGCCGTTACCGTTGCCGTTACCGTTACCGTTGCCGTTGCCGTTACTTACTGCAGCATTGATGATTTTGTTGATTGAGTTTGCGTTTTTATTATTTGATTTTGAAATTGCATTATTCGTTGAATAAGCAGACTTCTTTGTCCAATAGGTGTTTTGCTTTTTGCCTTTTCCCTTGCGCCCTCTTGAAGCAACGACAGAGCGTACTTTTGCGCGGCTAATGCCTCTTGTGGCTTTTGCAATGTTAAGGTTGCGTGCCCCAATTGTTTTGCTAATTCTGAATCTTTTTACTCGTTTGATTTTAGCTCTAACTTTTGATCGTTTTGCTTTTAGGCTTTTGACTTTTAATTTTTTTGTCCCGGCATTAGCCCTTTGTGGTTTGTTTAAAGGTTTAATTTTGACTTTGAGGGGGGTGACCAATGGTTTGCGTGGTGACCCTTGCTGGATTTTTGCTTTGGGGCCTGAACCGGTTAATTGTAACTGTGACGATTGCCCACCACCTTTTAGATTGACCAGGGCAGTTTGGCCCGGCTGAACCAATACAAAACGTCCTGTAGATAAATTGGAGACTTCCACTTTACCGCGTTCGACATTAACTTGTGCGCCTTTTTCATCAACACTTACACGGAATTGAGTGCCTTTAACGACGGCTGCAAGATAGGGGGTGTTGACCTCAAAATGCTTTACATTACGCTTTTCAACGTCGAGTAAGATTTCTCCCGCTTGCTGTAAAATCTGAGTTTTGCCTGCTGCCTGTGCTTTTTTAGGTAGGGATATGACAGAATTGGGAAAGACCATGATGGTTTCCTTCCCACGTTTTAATAAAATACGGCCACTTGTTCCTGTTTGGATTTGATCGCCATTTTTAAGAGTTTGGTGTTTTGTGAGCGCTACTTTTTGTGGTTGTTCAGACTTAATCCAAGCCTGACCGCTGACTTTAACCACTTCCCAGTCCTGGGCTTGGGCGGCTGTCATTGTGAAGTTTATGGAGAAAAAGACCAAAAAAATGAACAGTGATTGGTTTTTTAGTTTTTGTGTCATAACGCTTACTTTTCACACTACGTATTTCTATCCTGATAAGGATCATATCATTTGGGATTTAAATTCTACTTAAGCGGATGGTACGGATTTTAAGATAGAAATTAGATATATATTAACCATAACTCTTCATCTTTGGGTTTCAGAGTGGATTTAAAAGGTGGGAATTGTGTTTAAGCGTTTGATAGGGCAAAGAAAAGCTTGGGAAATTAAGCTCTTTTGCGTTTTAAGCATCAGTTTTTGTTTTTTGTTTCTTTCTAATGGTTTAAAGGCACAGGGAGCTCCAAATGGATTGTCTGTTGATGGGCTGATTGAACAAACTGAGCAAAAACTTAAAAATAACAAAGATAAAAATGATCAAAATTTAGATTATCTGCCTAATGATAATCGTGATGACTCAAACTTTCTTCAAACTCCAGCTTCTGAGCAAAAAACGAGTGGGACAATTTTGGTTCGCTCGATTGTTGTGCAAGGGGCCAGTGCTTTTTCCCAAGAGCAATTTGCTAGCTGTTATAAACCGATAAAGGGACGAAAGGTGTCTGAAGGTCAACTTGTTGAGCTGACCAATTGTATGACGCTTGTCTATACTCAAGCAGGTTTTAGTTTGTCGCGGGTGGTCCTTCCGCCCCAAGATGTGGCTAACGGGGTTTTGAAGGTCAAGGTGGTTGAAGGGTATATTGCCTCATATCAGATAAAAGGGGGCAATGGGCTGCTGTTTAACCTTGACCAGTTTTTTGGCCCTATCTTGAATGAGCGCCCGTTATCTCAAAAAACTCTAGAGCGCCAATTGTTGCTTATTAGCGATACCCCGGGCTTGTCTGTTAAAGATACCACCATTGATGAGAAGGGGGACTTAACTGGGGCGTTTGAATTGGTTGTGCATGTTGATACATGGCATGTGTGGTTACAAAGCGAGTTGGATAATCGTGGCACAGATCCCGTGGGGCCTTTGCAGTCTTACCAAACGGTTTATCTGAATTCTGTTTTTGGGCAGGGGGAGAGCATTGGGTTTTCTTATTCTTCTATCGCTGATTCAGCAGATGAGCTTAATTTTGGGCGCGTGTCTTTAGACCTTCCTTTGAACGGGAGTGGGTTACGCCTCTTTGGTGCCTTAAGTGCTTCTGATACACGACCTTCAGATGAACGAAAATTAGATGATACCAGCTATAAAAGCTTAAGAGGAAATTTGGATTTAAATTGGGTGCTTGCGCGACAACGAGATTTGAGTTTTTGGCTCGGAGCTGGCATTTGGGGGCATACCAATGTGCGTGAAAATCAATTTGGTCGCTTTGTTCGAGATGAAGTACGTGGGCTAGCAGTGAGTACAAGTCTGTTGTTTGATGACCCGTGGAGGGGTGAGACATTTGTTTATGGCAGCTTGCGTAAAGGGTTGGATGTTGCAGGTGCTTCGCGTAAAGGAGACCAAAACTTATCCCGTTTTGATGGGGATGGGGAATTTGAAAAATTTAATGTGAACTTTGTTCGCAACCAAAACTTTGATGATCATTGGTCTTTTCAAGTTGAAGGGGCGTTGCAAGTGGCAAGCGAAGGGCTTTTGTCAATTGAAGAGTTTTACCTTGGTGGTTCTCGATTTGGTCGGGGATTTGAAAGTGGTATTTTGAGTGGGGACAGTGGTTTTGGGGCCTCTGTCGAGCTGCAATATTATCGTGATCTAGAATTGGGTTGGTTAAATGGTGCTCAACTTTATGGCTTTGCCGATGTTGGAGGTATTATTGATGATGGCAATGAGGTTGCCAATGGTGCATTAATTAGCTCAGCGGGGGTTGGGGCACGACTTTATTTTGATTATGGGTTTGAAGCTGAATTTGAAGTTGCCTTCCCTCTTGAAGATGCAGATTTGCCGGATGTGAATTCATCTGAATTTTTCTTTAAAGTCGGGCGTAGTATTAAATTGAACGAATTAAGTTTAAGCGCTTTGTGGGAGAGCTCTCCTTTTTCTCAAAGAAATTAAAATGCTTTCAGGAGCAGGCTCGATATGATTTCGAGGTCATTGTGACCTAGGTTCTGATCCTAGCTATTCAGCTGCTGTTACTGAGGTGTGGGAGCTTTGATGGGTTAGACCTTTTTGAATGCGTGCGGCACAGAATTTAAATTCTGGAATTTTACCCACTGGGTCCAATTGTGGGTTGGTTAAAATATTAGCTGCGGCCTCCACATAGGCGAAGGGGATGAAAATAACATTTTCTTGCAGGCCTGTATCACTTCTTGCCATCAGGGAAATTGTTCCTCTGCGCGTTTCCACATCAATCATGTCACCTGGGGTAATGTTATGAGCTTTCATCGTTAATGGATGCATGCTTGCTGTGGGGCCCGGTTCTATAGAATCAAGCACCTTTGAGCGCCGGGTCATGGCGCCGGTGTGCCAATGCTCTAATTGGCGCCCAGTTGTTAAGATCATTGGGTATTGTGCATCTGGCAATTCGTCTGGGCTGGATGATTGGGTGGGGACCAATTTTGCGCGGCCTGTTTCAGTTGGGAACCTGTCACCAAAGACAACTGCGTGGCCAGGATGCTCTGGGCTATCAGAGGGGTAGGTTACTGCGCTTTCTCTTTCAAGGCGCTCCCAGGTGATATGGTCAAGAGAGGGCATGACGCTGGACATTTCAGTGTAAATTTGGCTGGGGTGCTCATAATTCCAATCGAGCCCTAACAGTTTTGCTAATTCTTGTATTAGCCACCAATCTTCTTTGGCATCTCCTGGCGCGTTCACAGCTTTGCGGCCCATTTGCACTTGCCGGTTGGTGTTGGTTACCGTGCCGTTTTTTTCTGGCCAGGCGGTGGCTGGTAGTACCACATCTGCATACATGGCTGTCTCAGTTAAGAAAATATCTTGCACCACAAGATGGTCAAGTTTTTCCAAGGCTTGACGGGCATGATCTACATCAGGGTCTGACATGGCTGGGTTTTCGCCTAAAATATACATGGAGTGGATGTCTTCATTGTGTATGGCTTTTATGATTTCAACCACGGTGAGACCTGGGGTTTCATTCACTGGAAAGCCCCAGGCTTTTTCAAATTTTTCACGCACATCAGGGTCTGTTACTTTGGCATAATCTGGCAAGACCATGGGAATGAGCCCGGCGTCTGAGGCCCCTTGTACATTGTTTTGCCCGCGCAAAGGGTGCAAGCCTGTTCCTGAGCGACCAATCTGTCCGGTAATCATTGCCAGAGAAATCAGGCAGCGGACATTGTCTGTGCCATGAACATGTTGCGACACGCCCATGCCCCAAAATATGATCGCGCGTTCTGCTTTGGCATAGGTGCGGGCGGCTTTGCGAATGTCATCTGGGGCGATGCCGCACAGTTTTGACATTGTCTCAGGGGTGAAATTGGCAACATGGGTTTTAATGTCTTCAAAATTCTCAGTTCGTGCTTGGACAAATTGTTCGTCATAAAGCTTTTCTTCGATTATGACATTGAGCATGGCGTTTAATAAATGCACATCTGCGCCGGGGCGGAACTGTAATACTTGGTCAGCATGGGTGCATATTTGATGGCGGCGCGGGTCCATTACCATCATTGAGGCCCCATTTTTAACGGCCTGTTTGAAATAGGTGGCGGCAACCGGATGGTTGGATGTGGGGTTTGATCCGATTAAAACAATCAAGTCTGAATGAAGGCATTCATTAAACGTGGCCGTCACAGCACCAGAGCCTATGCCTTCCATTAAAGCGGCCACTGAAGAGGCGTGACAAAGTCTTGTGCAATGATCGACATGATTATGCCCAAAGCGCTCACGAATGAGTTTTTGAAATAAATAAGCTTCTTCATTGGAGCATTTGGCAGAGCCAAAGCCAGCTATGGCTTCATTGCCATGATCTTGAGCTGTTTTGGCCAGGCCTTTGGCGGCAACTTGAAGAGCTTCTTCTAAAGTGGCTTTGCGAAAATGGGTGTAAGGGTTTGCAGGATCGATGTTTAATCCCTTGGGTGCGTCTTGTTTGCGTATGAGCGGGGTTGTTAGGCGCTCGTTTGAATGGATGTAATCAAAGCCAAAGCGGCCCTTAACACAGAGGCGGTTTTCATTTGCCGGCCCGTCGTGCCCTTCAACATGGATGATTTTATTGTCTTTCACTTTATAGTTCAGCTGGCAGCCGACACCGCAAAATGGACAAACAGAGGGCACTGTTTGCGGGGTTTGTTTGGTTCCAGCGCCTGTGCTGCTATCAACAGCTGTTTTGGGCATGAGAGCACCAGTAGGGCAGGCCTCAACACATTCGCCGCAAGCGACGCAGGTGGAGGATCCCATCGGGTCATTAAAGTCAAACATTACCAAGGTGTCTTTGCCGCGCCCCCCAAGGCCGATCACGTCATTTACCTGTACATCACGGCATGCGCGTTGGCATAGATTGCAATGAATACAGGCATCCAATTGTACAGCCATGGCCGGATGGGTGAAGTCTTCAACGCCAGTGCCCGTTTTGGGGAACCGGCTTTGGGTGATGTTGTTGGCTTTAGCCATATCCCAAAAATGGGACGTCTGATCTGGAGCTTCTTGTTGGTTTGGTTGATCAGCAAGTAACAATTCCATGATCATCTGGCGCGCTTTGCTGGCGCGTTCGGTTTCGGTGAGAACAACCATGTCTTGGGTTGGGGTACGCAAACAGGAGGCTGCCAGTGTGCGCTCTCCTTCAATTTCAACCATGCATGCGCGGCAATTGCCATCAGGTGCATACCCTGGTTTTGGGCGATGGCATAAATGGGGGATGTCAAACCCTTCGCGTTTAGCCACCTGCCAAATGGTTTCATCTTGATTAGCTTCAACCGTTTTCCCATTTAAGGAGAAAGAAATGCGCTCTTGCTTGCTCATGATACGTCCTCACGAAAAAATCGTAAAACAGATTTTATGGGGTTGGGGGCTGCTTGGCCAAGGCCGCAAATGGAGGCGTCCATCATTGCTTCACTTAATTCATCGAGCAACGCTTGATCCCATTTTGGTTGTTTCATCAGTTCTACGGCTTTTTCACAGCCCACCCGGCAAGGGGTGCACTGGCCGCAGCTTTCCTCTTCAAAAAATTCAAGTAGGTTGCGTGCTATTGCGCCTATATCGTCTTTGTCAGAAAGGATAACGATTGCATGGCTGCCGACAAAGCAGCCATATTCTGCCAAGCTGCCAAAATCCAGCGGAATATTTCCGAGTGAGGCTGGCAAGATGCCGCCTGAGGCACCGCCGGGTAAATAAGCTTTAAAATTGTGTCCTTCGCTCATGCCGCCAGCGCGCTCGATCAGTTCTTTTACACTGATGCCAGCTGGGGCCACGATAACACCTGGGTTTTTCACCCAGCCTGATACGGACCAAGAACGCACGCCTTTGGCTCCGTTCATCCCTTGTGAGGCAAACCAGTCGGCTCCATTTTTTAATATGGCTGGAATCCAAAATAAAGTTTCTACATTGTGATTAAGAGTAGGGCGGTTAAACAGGCCAACTTCAGCAATATAGGGCGGGCGATGGCGCGGTAAGCCGCGTTTGCCCTCGATTGATTCAATCATCGCAGATTCTTCGCCGCATATATAAGCACCTGCTCCGCGGCGTAGTTCAATAAAGCCTGGTTCGATTATCTTTTCAGTTTCCAAGGTCTTGATTTCTCGACGTAAAATTTCAAGACAGGAGGGGAACTCATCACGTATATAAATATAAAGCCGCTCAGCTTCTACAGCGTTGGCGGCGATTAGGGCGCCTTCTAAAAATTGATGTGGATTGGTTTCTAAACACTGGCGGTCTTTAAAGGTGCCCGGTTCTCCCTCATCGCCATTTACAGTCATGAGGCGGGGGGCCTGGTAACTCTTTACAAATTGCCATTTTTTACCCGCTGGAAAGCCGGCACCGCCTAAACCTTGCAAACCTGCACTGCCGAGTGTTTCAACAATGGCTTCAAAATTTAGTTTTCCTGTTTGCAAAGCCTTTAATTGAGTATAGCCCCCTTCATTTTGATATGTTGCGTAGCTTTTGTAATCAGGAATATCTGGAGTAAGTATTTTTGCTTCGATGGCTTTTATGGTTGTTTCAATGGTTGCATTGTCAACACTGTGTTTGCCTACATGTAGCGCTGGGGCGTGGGCGCACCTGCCTATACAAGGGGCATGGAGGATGCGAACTTCTTGAGGGTTGGTTTGCGTTTTTAAGGTTTTGTATAATTTATCTGCGCCCTTCATGGCACAGGTTACCGAATTGCAAACGCGCACGGTTATGGGTGCGGGGTAACTCTCTTTTTCTTTAACAATGTCAAAATGGGCATAAAAGCTGGCCACTTCATAAACTTCAATTTGCGGAATGTTTATTAAATCTGCCAAGGCTTTTAAATGCGCGGCGCTCAGGCCGCCATAAGTGTCTTGGATTTTGTGTAGATATTCAATCAGACGGTCACGTACAAGAGTGGAGCTTAAAAGGGTTTTGATCTCCTCTAAAGCTTTGGGGTCAGTTTGCCTTCCCTTTAAGAACGCTTTTGGTTTGCGCTTAGAGCGGGAGTGAATTGGTTTTGTTTGGTTCATACCGTTCGTGTGACTTCTTTTGTGCCGTTTGGATTTGTTTTAGGTTTTTAGTTTTATATATCCAACCAATTTGATCCAATGAATTGTCAACATTAATTCATTGGGTTGTTTTATGAAGCTGCGTTTGTGCTGTCCAATGATGAAACGTTTGGTAAATGGCAATAATGGTAAAAACTATTTTTCATTTTCACGTCAGACTATCTTACCGGTCAAACGAGGTTGGTACTAATTCAACCATCTGATCAGGTGATGCATTGATTCAATTGATCAGACTTTGAAGGGGTTGCTTGTTTTTTCAAGAAGTCTTGAGTGGTCTCTAGGAACTCTTTGGTAATTGGAAGAATAGGGTCGCGGTCAGCAACAACCAGGCCGATGCTTTGGTAAAGCTCGGGTTCTTCCAAATGAATGTAAGTTAGTTCATCTAGCATGCCGTAAGAAGACAGGTATAAGAGTGGTAAAATCGATGCGTATTTGCCGGTGGTGACATGGCCTAAAATAACGGCAAAGGAATTTGTCTCCACTTTAATAGTTGGTGCTATGTCTAAATTTTGAAAAACATTATTAATAATCCTGCGGTTTTGCATGTTTGGGCTGAGTAAACATAAAGGATATTTAGAAGCTTCTTCCCAGGTAATGTCGGTTAGAGTGCTATCAACCATTGGGGGGGATGCAACAAATACATAACTTTCATTATATAAGTGGATGCCTTGAACGCCAGAGAGGGGTTCGCTATCCAGATAGGTTATGGCAGCATGCAGACTAAAATCATCGAGCCCGCGTTGAATGGCTTGGCTCGACATGGAAATAACTGAAGGCTTGACCATTGGGTGTTGCTCACAAAAACGACTAATTAAAACTGAGACATAGGGTAGGGCTGTGGGGACAACGCCAATGGTAAATTCACCAGATAGAACATGACGAGCGGTATCAATGTCTTGAATGAGACCATCGCAATTGGCAATGACGCGCCGGGCCCACTTGAGCACAATTTTCCCTTCATGAGTAAACCCGCCAAAACGGTGGCCCCGTTCTACAATTGGTACGCCAAGTTCTTCTTCTAATTTTCGTATGCGGGTGGAGAAAGCCGGTTGGGAAATGTTGCAGGCATCTGCGGCCCGGGCAAAATGTTCGTATTTGGAAAGGGCAATGATTAATCGTAAATCTTTTACATCCATGGAAACCTTAGCCTTTCTGTTGTGTAACAGCTATTATTAAAGTGCCAACGTGCTCACCCAAGTTAGTTGTTTCTATTTTTCCACACTATCATAGGTTGTCTTATTTGTATTTGACAATGATGGTAAAAATGATTTGTCGGTTAAAAAATTCTTGGGTTCTTATTTGTCTTGGTGGCTTGGTTAATATTTTTAACGTTCAGTCATGCTTTTAAAGCTTGAGCGTGATGGGCAATATGATCTTCCATAAAGCTTGCTATAAAGAAATAGCTATGATCATAGCCGGGCTGTAAACGCAGCGTCAAAGGGTGGTCATGACTATTGGCAGCAACCTCCAACAATTCAGGTTTTAGTTGTTCTGTTAAAAATGGGTCATCTTGGCCTTGATCGACCAATAGAGGTAAGCGTTCTTGTGCTTGAGAAATCATGTAACAGGTGTCATGTTTTTTCCATGTTTCTCTATCTGGTCCTAAATAACCGGTTAAGGCTTTTTCACCCCATGGGCAATTTAGCGGAGAGCAAATGGGGGCAAAGGCTGAAACGGATTTATATACCCCGGGATTGTTAAGGGCGATGGTTAGAGCCCCGTGTCCGCCCATGGAATGCCCAAAAATGCCTGCACGGTTTGGATCGATATTGAAATTTTCATTAATCAGGTTTGGGAGCTCTTGGGTGATGTAGTCATACATATGATAATGGGTGCTAAAGGGCTCTTGTGTGGCGTTGACATAAAAGCCCGCAGCCAAACCAAAATCATAGGCCCCTTCTGGATCATCTGGTACGTCTTGCCCGCGTGGGCTTGTGTCGGGGGCAACAATGGCGATGCCATGTTTACTGGCAAAGCTTTGCGCACCGGCTTTGGTGACAAAATTTTCATCTGTACATGTCAAGCCTGACAGCCAATAAACCACAGGGACTTTTGTCGTTTCTGCCTGGGGGGGTAAAAAGATCGAAAAGGTCATGGTGCAGTTGCAACTGGTTGAGCTGTGCTCAAATCGTTTTTGCTGGCCGCCAAAAGATTTGTTGTTGGCTAGTTCTTTTAAACTCATGACTTTTTTGTCCAATATGTTTGAAGCACGACCCTTAGATAACGTGCGGTCCTTTGTTTCAAGGAGTGGACTGAAGCAATGGTCCACTCCTTTGGGCAAGATGTTCGCTGTTAGTAGACAACCACACCGCGGATGCTTTCACCATGATGCATCAGGTCAAAGCCTTTGTTTATGTCATCAAGGGGCATGGTGTGAGTGATCATGGGATCGATTTGAATTTTGCCTTCCATGTACCAGTCAACAATTTTTGGTACATCTGTGCGACCACGCGCACCACCAAATGCTGTGCCGCGCCATGACCGGCCAGTCACCAGTTGGAAGGGGCGTGTGGAAATTTCAGCACCAGCAGGGGCCACCCCAATAATAATGCTCTCGCCCCATCCCTTATGTGCGCACTCAATTGCGTTGCGCATAACATTGACATTGCCGGTGCAATCAAATGTGTAATCTGCACCGCCGCCATCAAGGCCGCCTTTATCTGTCATGCGGACAATGTGAGAAACAATGTCACCTTCTATTTCATTGGGGTTGACAAAATCGGTCATGCCGAAACGCTCGGCCATTTCGCGTTTGCCGTCATTTATATCGACACCAATGATTTGATCAGCGCCAGCAAGACGGCATCCTTGCACGACATTTAACCCAATGCCACCAAGGCCAAAGACAACACAGCGAGAGCCAATTTCGACACCGGCAGTATAAATCGCTGCGCCAATTCCTGTGGTGACACCGCACCCGATGTAGCAAATTTTATCGAATGGGGCGTCTTTTCTCACTTTGGCCACTGCGATCTCTGGTAGGACTGTATATTCAGCAAATGTGGATGTGCCCATATAATGAAAAACTTGTTCGCCGCCGACAGAAAAACGAGATGAGCCATCGGGCATCAAGCCTTGGCCTTGGGTGCTTCTAATTCTTTGACATAAATTGGTTTTTGGATTGAGGCAAAATTCGCAAGTGCGACATTCAGGGGTGTATAAGGGGATGACATGGTCACCCTTCTCAACACTGGTAACGCCCGGACCAACATCAACAACAATGCCTGCCCCTTCATGACCTAAAATAGCAGGAAACAACCCTTCAGGGTCATCGCCCGATAATGTAAAGGCATCTGTATGACAAAGACCTGTTGCTTTAATTTGAACAAGAACTTCACCTTGTTTGGGCCCTTCCAAGTTGACAGTTGTCACTTCTAATGGCGCACCGGCTTTTGTTGCAATGGCTGCTCTGACCTCCATAACAGATCTCTCCCCTTATCTCTTATTGTGTTGGAATGTATTTTTATTGCTCCCAGTTTACGCGCAATTATTTGTCCTTCAAGGCCAAAAGTTGTTAAATTTGCTCTTAAGTTGCAATAGTTTGATAGTTATACGTTATCAATTGACGTGAAAAATATAATGTATGCAAATCTATTTTTGATGTAATTTATTATGATAAGATGTCTATTCATTGGCTCCTAAAAGAGCAATCTTGTTGCTAGGTTGAGAGATTTTCATGAGTATGAAACACTTCGTCTATCTGTTGAGTATGCTGACTTTGTTTATTTTGACTGGGCTTTCATTTGTTTTGGCTGCCGATAAGGGCCAAGTTAAACTGACGAAAATTGAACAGCTGATTTTTGATACCCCGCATATGGTCAATGTTCCGCCAGGCCAAACTTTATATTATCAGTTTGAAAGAAAAAGCTCTTTGGGGGATGCGTATTCTGATCGCATAGAGTTGATTATTTCACAAGGCGAAGAGGTGGGTAATCGTACTGTTGCCTTTGAATTCTTTACAGGCCAGCGCAAGCGTCCTTACCCTCCTTTAAGCTATGTAACCAGCAATCCCTTATTGACGATTTATTTTAATAAGGATGCTTGGGATTTGTCACGGCGCATCAAGGCCAAGGGCGTTGTCAATTATTTGCGCAATAGAATTTTAGATGCTGTGGGGCAGGTTAGAGAGGTTGAACAAACCACCTGTTCTTATAATGGCAAACAAGTGCCCGCTCAAAAAATTAGCTTTGAGCCGTTCATTAAAGATGAAAATCGCCATCATTTGGTGCATTATTCGGCTATTCGTTATGAAATAACCCTGGCTAAGGACATTCCAGGTGAGGTTTGCCAAATTCAATCCATCGTGCCTTATCCATCAGAAAAAGTGCCAGACCATTTTATCACGAAGATAAAAAAATCAGGTATGCTTTCTTTGGCTCAAGAGGCTCAAAAGGTCAATGAATTGGGCGAAACACAAACCCCTTTAATTGTTGAAACGATGCGGTTTGAAAAAATGGAACCAACAAAACAGGCGGCTGCTGATTGAGCCGGAGGCAAAAGAGACTGAGATGAATGGTTTTATGCAAAATGGTGTAATACGGTATTGTTTTGTTTGTCTTTTGAGTATTGCTCTCTTGATCCTGCCCGGATCCAATCGTGTTCAAGCTGAGCCTGCTGATAATCCCTATCCGACAATTGCAATCTCAGACTATGTGTTTGGGTGTATGGGGTCGAACGGTCAAACCAGAGATGCTTTAGAGCGTTGTTCGTGTAGTATTGATGTGATTGCTTCAATCATTTCGTATGAAGATTATGAACGGGCAGAGACTGTTTTGAGTTTGCGCCGACTTTCTGGGGAAAAGGCGGCTGTGTTTAAAACCAGTGCTCGTTGGCGAAAGGCGGTGACATTGCTTCGCCGGGCGCAAGCGGAAGCTGAAGTGCGCTGTTTTTAACTTTGGTTGAGATGATTTTTGGGTTCTTAAAATTTGGAATCTTATAAATTATAATTGAAATTCTAGCCTTTGAGTATTTATGAGAAAAAATAACTTCTCATTTAATGCCTTTTAAGGTTTGTTTGCTCAAAAGGTTGATTTTTTCAAGTAATTGATTTTATTGACAAAAGATATGTTTTACTTGAGAAATTTAAACAGTTCAGACAATAAAATTTCATTCTACAAACTATTGATCTTTAGAGTAATTTGTTGCCGTTATTTCCCAATTCAAATTTAAGAATTTTATGAGGAAGCCTCAAGTGCTTTAGTTAATTTAGTTCAATGGGAGGACTGTCAGTTAACTGAGTAATGGACCAAATTTTGTGGTCAAATAAGTATAATAAAATATACAAGTATAAAACATTGGCCACGACTTGAATGAGGTTCTTCATTCAGCAACTGTATTTGACCTTCCATAAGAATTTTAAAAATCAAATTGTGTTCGAAATGATTGAGCCTGGAAACATTCCGGGTTTGAACAAAACAATAGGGAAGGGACGCATATGAGGAAACTACTGCTTTCAGCAATAGCAGTTGCCATGACACTTTCGTTTGGACCATCAGTTCAAGCGAATGATAAGCTTATGGCACTCTCAAATGACGCGAGTAACTGGGCGATGCCTACAGGTGATTATGCCAACACGCGTTATTCAAAATTGGATGAAATTAATGCGGGTAATGTTGGGACTTTGAAAGTTGCCTGGACATTCTCCACCGGTGTGCTTCGTGGTCACGAAGGTAACCCATTGGTGATTGGGAATATGATGTATGTTCATACACCATTTCCAAACAATGTTTATGCATTAAATTTGGACGACGGCACGATTGCTTGGCGCTATGAGCCAAAACAGGACCCAACTGTTATTCCTGTGATGTGCTGTGACACTGTTAACCGCGGTGTGGCCTATGGTGATGGAAAAATTATTCTTCACCAAGCTGACACCAACTTGGTTGCACTTGATGCCAAAACCGGTAAGGAAATTTGGAAAACTGCTAATGGTAATCCAAAAATTGGTGAAACCGGCACATCTGCACCAATGGTTGTAAAAGATAAGGTCTATGTTGGTATTTCAGGTGGTGAATTTGGTGTTCGCTGCCACGTAACAGCTTATGACTTGAATTCAGGTAAGTTGGCCTGGCGTGGTTATTCCATGGGACCAGATAGTGACATCTTGGTTGACCCACAAAAAACAACTCATCTTGGCAAACCTGTTGGTAAAGACAGTGGTACTAACACCTGGAAAGGTGACCAATGGAAAATTGGTGGTGGTTGTACTTGGGGTTGGCTCTCTTATGATCCTGAGGCCAACCTTGTTTATTATGGTTCAGGTAACCCTTCAACATGAAACCCAAAACAACGTCCTGGTGATAACCGTTGGTCAATGACCATTTTTGCACGTGATGCTGATACAGGCATGGCAAAATGGGTTTATCAAATGACCCCTCATGATGAGTGGGACTATGACGGCATCAATGAAATGATCCTGGCTAACCAAAAAATTAATGGCAAAATGCGCAAAATTCTCGTGCACTTTGACCGTAATGGTTTTGGTTACACAATGGACCGTATCACTGGTGAATTGTTAGTGGCTGAGAAATATGACCCCGTTGTAAACTGGGCCACTCATGTTGATATGAAAACCGGCCGTCCTCAAGTTGTGTCCAAGTACTCAACCGAGCAAAATGGTGAAGATGTAAACTCAAAAGGCATTTGCCCGGCTGCTTTGGGCACCAAAGACCAACAGCCAGCTGCATTCTCACCCAAAACCGGCTTGTTCTATGTACCAACAAACCATGTGTGCATGGATTATGAACCATTCCGTGTAACATATACACCAGGTCAGCCATATGTGGGTGCTACTCTTTCTATGTACCCACCTAAAGGTGACACACATATGGGTAACTTCATTGCCTGGGATGCCACTAAAGGTAAAATTGTTTGGTCAAACAAAGAGCAATTCTCTGTTTGGTCAGGTGCCTTGGCAACTGCAGGTGGTGTTGTATTCTACGGAACACTTGAAGGATATCTCAAAGCTGTTGATGCTAAAACAGGTAAAGAACTTTATAAGTTCCGCACCCCATCTGGCATTATCGGTAATGTGATGACCTATAAACATGGTGGCAAACAATATGTAGCCATTTTATCAGGTGTCGGCGGCTGGGCCGGAATTGGATTGGCAGCTGGTCTGACCAATCCGAATGATGGCTTGGGTGCTGTGGGTGGTTATGCGGCTTTGCATAAGTACACTCGTCTTGGTGGCCAACTAACGGTATTCTCCTTGCCGTAGGCTGCTGAGCTTTGCTCCATTCGACTAGGGTGCAGGTCCAGCGGTATAAGTTTTATACTGCTGGACCTTTTTTGCTTCAATTTGATGATAACTATTTTAGATAATAATAACGTTTTTCATTGGGAGGATGAATGAGAAAATGATGAGAACCACTCTCACGAAATTTGGTTTTTTAACGATGGTCGTTGTCGCGGCCAGTTTTGTTGTTACAGCATCGCTAAAAGCGGCTGATGAGTTAAAGCCTGACGCCAGAGAAGGCGTTTATAAAGAAGACGGCAAATATTTTGATAAGGATGATAACCCGACTTGGCATTATGATATCAAAAAGGATGAAGGCACTGGCAAGGAAGCTCAGGTATGGGATTGGCTAACCTATAATGGCAACCGGCGTTATCATGCTGAATGTCATGTGTGTCACGGGCCGCTTGGACTTGGTAGTAGTTTTGCACCGGCCTTAGCTGAAAGCTTAAAGAAAATGACCTATGAGCAATTTCGCGAAGTTGTGGTCAACGGGCGCACAGTGCCCCAAAGTGATGGTTCGGCCAATGTGATGCCAACATTTGGTGAAAACAAAAATGTGATGTGCTATTTAGATGATTTTTATGTTTACTTAAAAGCACGCGCTGATGGTGTTTTAGGGCCCGTCACAATTCAACAAATGAAAAAAGAGCGCAAAAACAAAGAAATTAAAGAAGAAGAGTATGCATGTTTCGGATGGGACGAATAAGTCATAAATTTTTTTTCGCAGGGTTAGCTTCGTTCATTTATTTGAGCGGGGCTGGCACTCTTTTAGCTCAAACTTCAGATTTGGTGGACCGAAGCAAATTGCGTGTTTGTGCTGATCCGTCCAATCTACCTTTTTCCAATGAACAACAAGAAGGGTTTGAAAACAAAATCGCTCAACTTGTTGCCAAAGAGCTGGATGTGCCGGTGGCCTACACTTGGTTTCCCCAAAGCATAGGGTTTATTCGCCAAACTTTAGATAAGAAAAAGTGTGATATTATAATGGGCTATGTGGCCACCCACGAATTGGTGCTCAATAGCAATCCTTATTATCGCTCTTCTTATGTTTTGATCCATAGAAAAGGTGAATTGGAAGGTTTAAAAAACCTTGATGATCCTCGCTTAAAGGGGAAGAAAATTGGCGTGATTGCGGGCACCCCGCCGGTGACGATTTTATCGTTGAACAATTTGCTTGATAACATTAAGTCCTATCAGCGCATGGTGGATCGGCGTTACTATTCTCCGGCTGAAGAAATGATTGCAGAAATTGGTGATGGCAAACTTGATGTTGGTTTGTTGTGGGGGCCAATTGGTGGCTATTTTGCTAAAAAATCGGGCAAGGATGTCACCGTTGTACCTTTGGTTCATGAGACTAAGGGGCCGCGACTTTCGTATCGTATAACCTTTGGTGTGCGCCGACGCGATAAAGTGTGGAAGCGACAGTTAAACCGTATCATCCGGCGCAAACAAGATGAGATCCATCAGATATTGCGTGACTACGGCGTGCCGTTGATTAATGAGGATGGTTCTGTACTCAAAGTCAGCGCGGAAAAATAAAGATAAAGCCTAGTTCCTTCCTTAATTTCCATGGTTAGACTTTGGCATTTTAAAAGCGGTTGTCAAGGACGCGGAGCGCAAGTGAAATCCTTGACAACCGCTTTTAAAATGCAAAAATCTCACCATGGAAATTAAGGAAGGAATGAGATGAAATTCGCCAAATGTGCAGTTAGCGTTTGTGACGTTTTCTTTTTCCTTTCGCCGACTTTCGAGGAGCGCGTTTTGCGCTTTTGCCTCTTTTGGTCGAAGGCGCCTTTCCCTTTATGCCATCGGAGAGCATTTCAAAGCGAATGGCGCCGGCTGTTGGCACAATTTCAATAAGTTTTACCTCTACCCGTTGGCCAATGTGATAGGTCAAATGGGTGCGCTCGCCAACAAGGGCATGGGCGGCTTCATCATGAATAAAATAATCTTCGCCTAAGGTTGAAATAGGGATAAAGCCATCAGCGCCGGTGTCATCCAGCCGAATAAACAGGCCAGATCTTGTCACGCCAGAAATGCGACCCTTAAATGTGGCGCCTTCTTGGGTTTCCAGGTAAAGGGCTATCAGCCGGTCGGTGGTTTCGCGTTCTGCCAACATGGCGCGGCGTTCAGAACTGGAAATTTGGGCCGCAATATCATCTAGTTGATCAATGCACTCTTGTGGCAAGCCATCATTGCCTAAACCAAGGGCTGCGATGAGCGCGCGGTGGACGATTAGGTCTGCATAGCGGCGGATGGGAGAGGTGAAGTGAGCGTAGCGTGCCAAGTTCAGGCCAAAGTGGCCATAGTTTTCAGGGGCATATTCTGCCTGAGCTTGAGAGCGCAGCACAATTTCTGTGACCATCTCAAAGTAAGGTTTATCTTCTGCCTTGCTCAAGATGTCATTAAATAATTTGGGTGCAAGGGTTTGAGCGCCGCCAAATTTGAGATCCAAAGTGGCCAAAAAATCTTTCAGCACCTTTATCTTTTCATCACTGGGCGTGTCATGCACCCGGTAGATTAGGGCAGAGCGTTTTTTCTCTAACGTTTCAGCTGCTGCCACATTGGCCTGGATCATAAATTCTTCAATCAGTTTATGGGCATCCAGACGGTCAGGCACGATAATTTTTTCAATCTTGCCTTTGTCATCCATGATGATCTTGCGCTCTGGCAAGTCTAGGGCAAGTGGGGCGCGGCTTTCACGGGCTTTCAACAAAGCGGCATAAGCGGCCCATAATGGTTTGAGCACAGGTTCTAGCAAGGGGGCCGTTTTTTCATCTACGCGCCCGTCAATGGCTGCTTGGGCCTGGTTGTACGACAGCTTGGCAGCTGATTTCATCAAAATGCGTTTAAATGTATGGCCGCGTTTGTGCCCATTTTTATCAAACACCATTTCTACAGCCAGGGCAGGGCGCTCTTGGCCTTCTTTGAGCGAGCATAAATCATTTGAGATTAACTCGGGCAGCATGGGGACGACTCGGTCTGGAAAATAGACCGAATTGCCGCGTTTGAGGGCCTCTTTATCAAGCGCGCTGTTGGGGCGCACATAAGAAGCGACATCGGCAATGGCAACCACAACGATCCAGCCGCCTTGGTTTTCAGAAGAGTTATCAGGGGCCGCCCAAACAGCGTCATCATGATCGCGGGCATCTGGTGGATCGATGGTGATTAAAGGTACGCTGCGCAAATCTTCCCGGCCCTTGGGGCTTAAGGGGGGCAGCTTTTTCAACTCGTCCTCAATTGAGGGGCTAAAGTGGTGAGGGATGCCATGGGTTTCTATGGCAATCAGGCTAATGAGGCCTTGCTGTTGTGGGTTGCCTAGGCGCTCTACAATGCGTGCTCTGGCGGCGCTAAATTTGCCGCGTGAGATAATTTCAAACGAGACCAGTTCGCCATGTTCAGCGCCTGCCCGGTCGCCTTCTTTGACTGACCAGCCTTTTAATGACTTCTTGTCAATTGGTTCTATCTGGCCGCCCGTTTCATATTGTTTGTAAATGCCAAGCAAACGGCGTTCATCGCGCGGTAATACCTTTATAGGTCTTGCCAAATAAGGATAGCCGGTTGCCTCACCATTTTGTTTGTCGATATGGGCCAGGACACGGTCACCAATGCCGGGCATTTTGGCGCGCTTGCCTTTGCCCTCACCAATGAGCACTTTGGGGGCCGGGCCTTCTTCTTGCTCATCCCATTTGTTTGGGCGGCCAAAAAAGTCGCCATTGTCATCGCGCCCGACAATATCGATAAGCGCAACCTTGGCAATGGTGCCAGGTTGGCGCAAAGATTTGCGCGAGCCTTCGATTAAGCCGTCATTGGCCATTTCTTTTAACAGACGTTTGAGCGCAATGCGCTGGCCGCCTTTGATGTGAAAGGCCCGAGCGATCTCGCGTTTGCCAACCTTACCTGGGGTGGATTGGATAAACTCAAGAATTTGTTCCTGGCTGGGCAATTCTGGCAGACCAGAGCTGGCCCCTTTATTTTTTTTGCTCAAAAAAAGACGCCCTTTCTTGGCCCAGACTTATGGCTGGCATTTAAGTGTTGGATAAAAAACAAATAGCAGTGTTTAAAAGGGGGCTTCTTCGTCTCCATTTTCATCTTTCGATGATTTTTTAGCAGCTGTCTTTTTGGGAGCAGCTTTTTTTGTTGCCGCTTTTTTAGCTGTTGCTTTCTTGGTTGTTGCTTTTTTAGTCGTTGCCTTTTTGGTGGTGGCTTTTTTAGCCGGCTTCTTCTTGGCGGCCGTTTTGGCTTTTGGTGATTTTTCCGCTTTTGCTGCAATCAAAGCCACCGCTTCTTCCATGGTGATGCTTTCTGGCTCTTTGTCTTTGGGCAAAGTTGCATTGACTTTGCCGTGTTTGACATAAGGGCCATAGCGCCCACTCATGACATTAACCGGGCCACCAAGTTCAGGATGTTCGCCTAATTCTTTTAACGCTTGAGATCCGCGCCGCCCACCAGACTTGGCTTTTTCAGCCAGTAAGGTGACGGCATGGTTTAGACCAATAGTGAAAACGTCTTCGACAGAGGGTAGGTTGGCATAAAGCCCTTCATGCAAGACAAAGGGACCATAGCGCCCTAGCCCGGCGGTGATTTTCTTGCCTGTTTCTGGATGCAAGCCAACCTCGCGCGGTAGCGATAAGAGTTGTATGGCGCGGGGTAAATCCAAGGCTTCAGGGTCTTGTCCCTTTGGAATAGAGGCGCGTTTTGGTTTGTCATTTTCTTCGTCATCGCCAAGCTGCACATAGGGGCCAAAGCGCCCAGTTTTTAAATAAATCAGCATGCCTGTTTCAGGGTCTTCGCCTAGGCATTTGTCCCCAGCTTCGCCAAGGGAGGCTTCTTCATTTGATTGGTTGAATTGGCGGGTAAACTTGCAGTCAGGATAATTGGTGCAGCCCACAAAAGCGCCAAAGCGGCCCACCTTCAAACCGATCTGGCCGTCCTCACATGAGGGGCACTTGCGTGGGTCAACCCCTTCTTGGGTGACGGGGAAAACATAAGGGCCCAAAATTTCATTGAGGGCATCTAAAACATGAGAGATGCGCAAGTCCTTTGTTTCATCCAATGCCTTGGTGAAGTCTTGCCAAAACTCATTTAAAACATCTTTCCACTCAAGTTTGCCGTCAGAGATCAGGTCAAGTTTTTCCTCCAGATCGGCGGTGAAATCATATTCAACATAGCGGGTGAAAAAGCTGCTTAGAAAGGCGGTTACCAGGCGCCCTTTGTCTTCAGGGAAAAAGCGTTTCTTGTCCAGGCGGACATAATCTCTGTCGCGCAGAACGCTTAAGGTTGAGGCAAATGTGGACGGGCGGCCGATGCCTAGTTCTTCTAATTGTTTGACTAGGGTGGCTTCAGAAAAACGGGCTGGTGGTTCCGTAAAGTGTTGTTTGGCCTCTACTTTTTCAGCCTTGCACGGGTCGCCCTCATGCAAAGCGGGTAGCAGTTTATCATCGTCTGAGCCGGCATCGTCTTTGCCTTCTTCATACAATTTTAAAAAGCCATCAAATTTTACGACAGAGCCGGTGGCGCGCAATTGATAGGCGGACCCGCCAGAGGTTTTAACATCAATATCAGCGCTGGTGCGTTCCATGACAGCAGCTTCCATTTGGCTGGCAATGGTGCGCTGCCAGATCAGCCGATAAAGCGCCAAGCCTTCTTTATCAAGATATTTGGCAACCATATCGGGCCGCCTTGTCAGGTCAGTTGGGCGCACAGCTTCGTGTGCCTCTTGGGCGTTCTTGGCTTTGGTCTTGTAAACCCGCGGCGAGCTGGGCACATAGTTTGCCCCATAATCTTGCTCGATCACTTGGCGGCAAGATTGAATGGCTTCAGGAATAATCTGCACGCCGTCGGTTCTCATATAGGTGATCAAACCAACGGTTTCGCCGCCAAGGGCAACCCCTTCATAAAGTTTTTGCGCCACTTGCATGGTTTGGCGAGCTGAAAAGCCTAGTTTGCGCGAGGCATCCATTTGCATGGTTGAGGTGGTAAACGGTGCCCATGGTTTGCGTTGAACTGACTTTGCCGCGACTTTGGCAATAGACAAAGTGCCAGCCTTAATCGCGTCACGAATTTCGTGTGCCTGGGTTTCATTGGAAATATCATGTGGGCCAAACCGTTTGCCATCTTGGGAATAAATGCGCGCTTGAAATGGTTTGCCCTCTTTATTTTTTAAGTCAGATAGAACGGACCAATATTCAATGGGTTTGAATTGTTCAATTTCCAATTCGCGCTCACAGACGAGACGTAAGGCGACAGATTGCACGCGCCCAGCAGAGCGAGAGCCGGGCAGTTTGCGCCATAAAACGGGTGATAGGCTAAAGCCAACCAAATAATCCAGTGCGCGGCGGGCCAAATAGGCAGAGACAAGCGGTTGGTCAATTTCTCGGGGTGAAGCGAGGGCTTCTAGGATCGCCTTTTTGGTAACAGCGTTAAAAGCAACCCGCTCAACTTCAACATCTTTAAGCAGTTTCTTTTTGTTTAAAACTTCCAAAATATGCCACGAAATAGCTTCCCCTTCACGGTCAGGGTCAGTGGCCAGGATCAGTTTGTCGGCGCCTTTTACTGCATCAGAGATTTCTTTTAAGATCTTTTTGGACTTGGCATCAACATCCCAGTGCATGTCAAAATCATTGTCAGGTTCAACTGAGCCGTCTTTGGACGGCAGGTCCCTCACATGGCCGTAAGAGGCCAGAACTTTATAATCTTTGCCAAGATATTTATTGATTGTTTTGGCTTTTGCAGCCGATTCAACAATAACAACGTTCATAAAGTCCTCTCAATTAACAGTGCGCCGTTTTATAAGCTTTTCGCACTTCAAGCCTATCTAGCGAAATCAGTAGTAATGGCACAGAAAATGATGAATTAATCATAGCCTGTCAAATCCCTAATTTTAAATCTCTTGAAAAACACACAAAAACAACGTACGGTTGTGGTATTGCTTATTACACTAAATGGGGGATAATGCTTGACTGTGTTCATAAGTATCAAACGACAAGAATGAAGTTTACATAGACGTTTTTTTCATTAATGCCAGAAAAATTTTTGAGGTAATAGACGAGAAGCTAAGGGAGGGGCTCTATATAAATACAAGCACTAATTGTAATTCTTTTTATGCTCATATTAATGATCATATTTATAAAAACAAATAATTCATGGGGTAAAACAGTCAATAGATTGTAATTATGTTATTCAGTAATATCTTATATTTAGTGGTCTGTTTTTAGTTCAAAAGTTTCATATTAAAAAAAGTGGTGTTTCCTTAAAAGGTGCTGTTCCAAGTAAAACACTTTCCTAGGCTGATCGAAGTCAAGACTTAAGTTTAGATACCAAATTATTCACAAAAAATTTTTTTTAAAAGATACGTAACTTTTTAAGAGGCAATGGTTATGAAGCCAAAAGAAAAGGTTGGGCCTTGTGTTGCATCAATAGGCAAGTCTGAGCCCCGCTCAGATATAGCCTATATAGCATCGCTGCTCACTGAATTAAAAAATATGTCTAATAAATCTGGTGATAGATTGCTGACATACTTAATTGAAATGGCTGAAGCATATGCCATAGAACTACAACATAAAAAAAGACCCAAGCAAAACTATCGAAGACAAGAAAGAAAAACCTGAACGATTTTATTTTAAAGAAACTTTTTGTTGGCCATGATGTTCTAGGCGTCCTTCAAGGTCCAGTTCCAGTAATAAGATCTGCAATTCGTTGGCTGGGCATTTTAATAGGCGCACCAAACTGTCTCTTTCAATGGGGGTGGGGCCAAGTAAGTCTAACAGATTTAAGCGCAAGCTCTTTGCGTTCTCATTGGTTTCATAAAATCCTAAATTATTCTGAGGTTGCTCTTTTCTGGTGGCTTCTGTTGGTTGGTTGGAGGTTTTTGCTAGATTGTCGTTATCAATTTGCGTCTTAAGAGCCTCAAGAATGTCTTGTGTTTTACATATAAGCTGAGCGCCATCTTGAATTAGTTTATTGGTTCCGGCTGCACGCGGATCCAGCGGGTGGCCGGGCACGGCAAAGACGTGACGGCCTTGTTCGCCAGCAAAGCGGGCGGTGATTAAGGAGCCTGATCGAATGGCTGCTTCTACAACCAGTGAGCCAAGGCTAATGCCTGAGATTAAACGGTTGCGCCGGGGAAAGTCTTTGGCTTGGGGGCGAAATCCCATCGATCGCTCAGAGATTAGCAATCCATTTTGTCCTATTTGGTGATAGAGCGCTTCATTTTGGGCGGGATAAATATGATCAATCCCGCCTCCAAGGACGGCTATGGTGCCTGTTTGCAAGCTGGCTTGATGGGCGCTGGTGTCTATTCCTCTTGCGAGCCCGGACGTTATAACCAAGCCAGCTGATCCGATCTCTTGAGCTAACTGGCTGGTAAATTTAAGTCCGGCAGCTGAGGCATTGCGCGAACCTACAATGGCCAGGGCCGGTTGATGGGTTAAGGCAAGATTGCCCTTTACGTATAACAGAGGGGGAGCGCCGTCTACAGATTGCAACCAACGTGGGTACCCTGGTTCATTTAATGCCACCAGGTGAGCCCCGAACTTGTCCACCTTTTCAAGTTCATCTAATGCTTCTTGTTCTGAGGCAATTTTAAAGCGGCGTTTGTTAAATTGCCTGCCGTTAAGTTGCTCAATGGCTTGCCCGGCAGAGCCAAAATAATTAATCAAGTCACGAAATGTGACCGGGCCAATGCCACGTGAACGCGTTAGCCTAAGCCAATCCAAACGTTGTTGGTCGCTCAAGTTTTGGACTGGCGCTGGGATGGTGCTTTGAAATAAATCAGCTTGATGATTTTTGCCCAATTTTATCTTCCTCGCCCTTTATCAGTCGCTCGATATTAGCGCGATGCGCTATGATCACCAAGAGGCTCATCAAGAACAGCACGATGGCAATCACATCATTGGTCAAGAAAAAGGCTGCCATAGGCGTTATCAAGGCAGCGGTTAGGGCAGAAAGGGAAGAGTAGCGCAATGAAAAGGCCATGGCTAACCAGATGGCAATAAAGGTAAGCCCTATTAGATAAGAAAAACCAAAGGCCACACCAATATAAGTGGCCACGCCTTTGCCGCCTTTAAATTTGAGCCACATAGGAAACATATGGCCTATCAACGCCATAAAACCGGCTAGCAAGCCGTAAGGGAGAAAGTCATAAAATTGGGAGATTAAAACAACTGGGACAAATCCCTTTAACATATCAAGCAGGAGTGTGAGGGCAGCTAAGCCTTTGTTGCCAGTGCGCAGCACATTGGTGGCGCCTATGTTGCCAGAGCCAATGTTGCGCACATCCCCGTGACCGGCCAGACGCGTTAGTACCAGCCCAAAGGGAATGGATCCAAACAGATAGCCAACCAGGCCAGCAACCAACAACCCCATAGCCATAAACCTTCATCCCCTTATTTGTTTGTTACAAATTCTTCGTGCTTATATCCTTGCATATATAAAAGACTGGTCAAGTCTGTATGTGTCACAGCAGCGTCCGCTTTGGCGGCAACAATTGGCTTAGCTTTATAGGCCACACCCAGTCCTGCGATGGTTATCATTTCCAAATCATTGGCGCCATCACCGACAGCTAGGGTGTCAATCATGGACAAGCCTTTTTGTTCAATCAAGGTTTCAAGGGCTGTTTTTTTGGCCGCACTGCCTAGGATGGGGGGGATTACCTGGCCGGTTAATTTATCATCTTTGATTTCAAGTGTATTGGCTTGGGTGCTGTGAAAGCCCGTGAGGGCCGCTATCTTTTCAGTAAAATATGTAAAGCCGCCTGAGACCAAACTGCAATAGGCCCCGTTTGCAGCCATGGTTTGCACCAGGGTGCGGGCGCCTTTTGAAAGGTGGAGGCGCTCGCTTAAAACGGTTTCAAGAGCGCTTGTTGGTAGGTCTTTTAACAAACCAACCCGTTCTCTTAAGGCGTCATCAAACTCAATCTCGCCGTGCATTGCTCGTTCTGTGATGTCTGCGATCTTGGGCTTTATGCCTGCCATAAAGGCAATTTCATCGATGCACTCTTCTTGGATGATGGTGCTATCCATATCGCTGATCAGCAACTTTTTGCGCCGGGTGCTATCATCTGTAAAGGCAAAGTCAATTGGGTGAGTGCCTATGGCGGCAATCAGAGCTTCTTTTGTGCTGTCATCAACCGATTGATTGAGCTGAATATCGACAGCGTCGCCCTTCTTCAGCCAGGTGCGATCACCTGATAAGTTTGTATTGGCGAGTATGCTGGAGACAATTCCATCATGAAGATGGTTTTGTCCATCAGGCGCAATAAGGGTTAGATTTGTCATAAAGGAACCCTTTAAAGAGAAGATCAAGGCTAGATTGCGCCTTAATTCCCATGGTTAGACTTTTGCATATTAAATTTGCTTGTCAAGGGTGGTACAAGCTCTGCGAGCCCTTGACAAGCAAATTTAATATGCAAACTTCTTACCATGGGAATTAAGGCTCGCTGCGAGCGATCAACAGCCTGGGAAGCGTGATGAAACCTATTTTAATTGCTGGACCAACTGCAAGTGGTAAATCAGGATTGGCACTGGCGATCGCGCGTGAATTTGAGGGGGTGGTTGTTAATGCCGATGCCTCGCAAGTTTATCAAGAACTGCAAATCATCTCGGCTCGCCCTTCTCAAGAAGAGATGGAGCAAGTGCCGCATAAACTTTATGGGCATGTCAGTGGAGGCTCGGCCTATTCAACCGGGACTTGGTTGGAAGATGTCACGCAGGTGCTTAAAGAGTTAGAGGCTGCTAACCAACGCGCAATTATTGTGGGCGGCACGGGCCTTTATTTCCAAGCTTTGCTCAGCGGGCTTTCCAATATTCCTCAAATTAATGAGGACATTCGAAAATTTTGGCGACAAGAGGCTGACCGGTTAGGTGGTCATGAGCTGCATAAGGTCTTGCAAACGAAAGACCCAATCATGGCAGAACGGCTCAATCCTGGAGATAGGCAGCGTGTTACGCGCGCGCTTGAAGTGATTGAAAGTACGGGGCGCTCACTTAGTCTTTGGCAACAACAAACAGGGCCAGCTTTGCTTGATTTGTCGCAAACGGTTCCCTTTGTTTTGCAGATTGATAGAGAGGTTTTATATCAGCGCATTGATGAGCGTTTTGAACAGATGGTGCATCAGGGCGGTCTAGAGGAAGTGAAAGCTTTGTTAGACCATAGGTTTGATGAGGGGCTCCCCATTATGCGGGCGCTGGGTGTTCCTGAGCTTTCCACTTATATAAAGGGTGATATGAGCTTGGATCAGGCCATAGACCAGGCCGCCCAGCAAACCAGGCGCTATGCCAAGCGGCAACTAACATGGCTAAGGCGTAATATGATTTCGTGGGATAGCATTCATGCGCAACAAATGAAAAGTAATTTGTCTAATATTTTTTCAAAAATTTACAATTCTGGTTGACTGAACTGTTTGCTTTGGGTAGTGTCTCTGGCTGAGCCTGGTTATTTTATAATAAAAAAACGGGCTAAATCCGGTTTTGTCTCTTCTTTTGATTATCAAAAAAGAAGTTACACTATACCTACACAACATATAGCTCTATCAATGTGCTAGAGCGTTTTAAGCTTGCTGAACAGCCAAGAGCAATGTTAATGGCTGAGCAGATGAATGTATTTTGACGAATTTTGACCGTAGTGGAGAATTTTAGATGTCGCGGACAATGACTGGCGCGGAAATCGTTTTACAAGCCTTGGCAGACCAAGGGATTGAGCATATTTTTGGATATCCAGGCGGTGCGGTGCTGAAAATTTATGATGCACTTTTCGATCGCAATGATATCGAGCATATTTTGGTGCGCCATGAACAAGGGGCTGCCCATGCTGCTGAAGGGTATGCGCGCTCTACTGGGAAGGTCGGCGTTCTGCTCGTGACATCTGGGCCTGGGGCAACCAATGCGGTAACCGGTTTGGCAGATGCTTTGTTGGATTCAATCCCACTTGTTTGCATCACAGGTCAGGTGCCAAGCCATTTGATCGGTACAGATGCCTTCCAAGAATGTGATACAGTTGGCATTACACGGCCCTGCACAAAACATAATTATCTCGTTAAGGATGTGAAAGATTTAGCGCGCGTTATGCACGAGGCATTTTATGTTGCCTCTAGCGGGCGGCCAGGTCCTGTTGTGATCGACATTCCTAAAGATGTTCAATTTGCCAGTGCTGAATATGTTGGGCCTAAAAAGATTGTTCATCGCACATATCGTCCGCAATTAAAGGGTGACCAGGGGGCCATTCGTGATGCTGTGGATATGATTGCTAATGCCAAAAAGCCGTTGTTTTATACGGGCGGCGGTGTGATCAATTCTGGCCCGAATGCGTGCCAGTTGTTGCGTGATTTTGTTAATAAAACCGGAGCACCGATTACCTCAACGTTAATGGGGCTAGGTGCTTATCCAGCTTCCAGCAAACAATGGATCGGCATGCTTGGGATGCACGGCACTTATGAGGCCAATTGGGCTATGCATGATTGTGATGTTATGGTTTGTGTTGGCGCGCGCTTTGACGACAGGATCACTGGGCGGCTTGATGCTTTCTCACCAGGCTCAAAGAAAATCCATATTGATATTGACCCTTCTTCGATCAACAAGAATGTGCGGGTTGAGTTGCCTATCATTGGTGATGTTGGCCATGTTCTAGAAGATATGTTGCGGATTTGGAAAAACAAATCACCGCAGGTGGATAAAAAGGCGCTTAAAAGCTGGTGGGGTCAGATTGATGAATGGCGGGCTAAGAAAAGCTTGGATTATAAGCCGTCTAAAAAAACGATCATGCCACAATATGCTGTTCAGCGGTTGTATGAGCTGACCAAAGATAAAAAGACCTTTATTACAACCGAGGTTGGTCAACACCAAATGTGGGCGGCACAATATTATGGCTTTGAAGAGCCCAATCGGTGGATGACATCGGGTGGCTTGGGCACGATGGGCTATGGTTTCCCAGCTGCCCTTGGTGTGCAATTGGCACACCGGGATGCTTTGGTGATTGATATTGCCGGCGAGGCGTCTATTCAAATGACGTTGCAGGAATTGTCCACTGCGGTGCAATACAAATTGCCTATTAAGGGGTTCATTCTGAATAATGAATATATGGGCATGGTGCGGCAATGGCAGGATGTTTTGCATGATGGGCGCTATTCTCATTCCTATTCAGAGGCGTTGCCTGATTTTGTCAAATTGGCAGAAGCTTATGGCGCGGTTGGTTTGCGCGTGGAGCGTCCTGAAGACCTGGATGGGGCAATTGAAGAGATGATTAATATTGATCAGCCGGTTTTGCTTGATTGCCGGGTTGAAAAACTTGCCAATTGTTTCCCGATGATCCCATCTGGTGAGGCCCATAACAAAATGTTGCTGGCCAGTGATGTGAACGAAGAAGATTTAAAGAAAGCAATTGGTGAAGAAGGCAAAGTGCTGGTTTAGCAAAATTTGTCTTTTTTTCTAAAAAGTCTTTATTGCCTTTAACGGGCAATTCAACAAACGATATAATTTATATATAGGCTGGGCTGTTTTATGAGCACTGTTAATGAAACGATTGAACCACATACTCTTTCAGCATTGGTGGATAATGAACCGGGCGTGCTGGCACGTGTCATTGGTTTGTTTTCTGGGCGCGGTTATAACATTGATAGCCTAACGGTCACAGAGACCAGCCATGAAAAGCATATTTCGCGGATTACCATTGTAACCACCGGCACACCGATGGTGATTGAACAAATCAAGGCACAGTTGGAACGGTTGGTCCCGGTGCATAAAGTCACCGACTTAACTGTTAGCACCCGTGCGCTTGAGCGTGAATTGGCATTGGTGAAAGTGGCTGGCAAGGGTGATAACCGGGTTGAGGCTTTGCGCCTTGGCGAGGCGTTTCGTGCTCAAGTGGTTGATGCATCGACGGAGCATTTTGTGTTTGAGGTTACTGGTAAATCGGGCAAGATTGAACAGTTCATTCAGTTAATGAAACCGCTCGGTCTTGTTGAGGTTGCGCGTACAGGTATTGCCGCCATCTCGCGCGGGGCTGAGGGCATGAATAGTCAAAGTTAAAAACCTCACTGTTCTGACTTTCATTGCAAGATGATTTTTAAGGTGTCCAGATGCCAACCAATTTAAGCGTAAATTTGAATGCGATTGCCATGTTGCGCAATCGGCGTGATTTGGCATGGCCAAGTGTGACCGGCATTGGGGCGATGGCATTGGAAGCTGGCGCTCACGGTTTAACCGTGCACCCAAGGCCAGATGAGCGCCATATACGCAAAACAGATGTTTATGAGCTGGCCAAGATGATCAAAACTGAGTGGCCGGGTAAAGAGTTTAACATTGAAGGCTATCCCGATGAGCGTTTGCTTACCATTGTTGATGAGGTTAGGCCTGATCAAGTCACTTTGGTCCCTGATGATCCGGCGCAAAATACCTCAGATCATGGGTGGGATTTGGAGAGGAGTAAAGATCAATTAGTTCCTCTTATCAATCAGATCCAGGATCTTGGCTGTCGGATTTCTCTGTTTGTCGATAGCACAGCGCGCGCTGGCGCTTTGGCGGGCGAACTGAAGGCTGACCGAATAGAGATTTATACTGGCCCTTACGGGGCGTTAACTGACCTTGAAGAGATCAAACAAGAGCTGGGGCAAATTAAAGACACATGTGACGCGGCGCGCACTGCTGGCTTGAAAGTCAATGCTGGCCATGATTTAACACTCGATAATCTGCCAGCCTTAATGGAGGCCGTGCCAGATATTGCAGAATGTTCAATTGGGCATTGCTTTACAGCTGATTGTTTGATTTATGGGGTTAAAGAGACGGTAAAACGGTATTTAAAAGCGCTTGGTCATTAATATTGAACATTGACAAGCACGTCTGAGGGCTTTACCCCCTCATTTCATAAAAATGGTAAAAATTATGGCCCTGTGCACGGGGCGTTGGATTTAAACAGAAGGTACATGAATTACAATGCGCGTTTATTATGACAGTGATGCAGATCTTAATCTCATCAAATCCAAGAAGGTTGCTATTATCGGCTATGGATCACAAGGACATGCTCATACCCTTAACCTGAGAGATTCTGGCGTTGAACAGGTTGCTGTTGCGCTACGTGAAGGGTCTTCCTCTCGCGCTAAGGCTGAAGGGGAAGGCTTAAAAGTCATGAACGTGGCAGAGGCCGCCAAATGGGCTGATGTGATGATGTTCTTGGTACCTGATGAGCTGCAAGCTGATATTTATAATGAAGAGATTGCGCCTAACATCAAAGATGGCGCAGCCCTTGCTTTTGCTCATGGCCTAAATGTGCATTTTAATTTGATTGTACCGAATAAATCAGTTGATGTGATTATGATAGCTCCAAAGGGGCCTGGGCACACTGTGCGCGGTGAATATTTGCGCGGCGGTGGCCTCCCTTGCTTGATCGCGGTTCATCAAGATGCTTCTGGTAACGCCAAAGATTTGGCGCTTTCTTATTCAGCTGCCATTGGCGGGGGTAAGGCTGGTACAATTGAGACAACCTTTAGAGAAGAATGTGAAACGGACTTGTTTGGTGAGCAAGCTGTGCTTTGCGGCGGTGTTGTTGAATTGATGCGCGCTGGTTTTGAAACACTAACCGAGGCTGGCTATGCGCCTGAGATGGCCTATTTTGAATGTCTGCATGAAATGAAATTGATTGTAGACCTGATCTATGAAGGCGGCATTGCCAACATGAATTACTCAATTTCAAACACAGCTGAATATGGCGAATATGTCTCTGGCCCGCGGGTGATCACACCTGATGTGAAAGAGCGCATGAAAGACATCTTAAACGATATTCAAGAAGGGCGCTTTACGCGTGACTGGATGCTGGAAAACAAAGTTGGACAAACCAACTTTTTAGCCATGCGAGCGAAAACAGATGAGCACCCTTGTGAAGAGGTGGGCCATAAACTAAGAGCCATGATGCCATGGATTAAAGAAAAGGCCTTGGTGGACAAGTCTAAAAACTAAACCTCCACCACAAACGATTGTTTACAAAAGCCCCTTTTTAACAAAAGGGGCTTTTTTTGTGACGCAATTAAACCTGTCTTTATGAGTTGATTTGAATCTGTGGTCGCAAATGGGAATATTTTTTCGAAAGCCGGTAAAGGGATACCATATTGTGTTTATTACTAGCCTCTTGTGGCAAAGCTTTCTTTTGCTTGTAAGCAGCGTTAGGGTGGTAAAAATGATAGGAGAAATGGTCGTATAGAAATAAAATGGTAAAACAAAAATATAAAATCATAAGCGCCCTCTTAAAATTGAAAAAGGATTACAAACTAAAACTGACGCCTATGTGAAATTTTTAAAGTAGGTGATTTGTTAACAAAACCTTAACACCCTTTATCTCATAAAATGAACTAAAATACAAGCCGAGAGGCAAGATATAAACGATGCATGCTGATGATTTTATTCACCTTTTTCATACGCTGACTGCATAAACCTTTAAGGAGATGTCTGTGGGATATCAATTTCATATTTTGGATGTGTTTACGGACCAAGCCTTTGGAGGCAATCAGTTGGCGGTGGTGGAGGGGGCTGATGACCTTGATGAAGGCAAGATGCAGGCTATTGCCAAAGAGTTTGGTTTTTCTGAAACGGTTTTTTTGCAAACAAGTGGCAATGGTTTGGCTTCTGCCAAATTACGCATTTTTACGCCTAGCCAAGAAATTTCGTTTGCTGGCCACCCAACCATAGGTGTGGCAGTGCTTTTGGGTGAGCGGAAAATGGGTGGTAATGAGGCCTCTCCAGATGCCTTGATTATGCTCGAAGAGCAAATCGGTTTGGTCCGTTGCATCGTTTCTATGGAAAAAGAGAGCGTTTCTTATGCAGAGTTTGATGCGCCGTGTTTGCCGTCTAAATTGGCTGATGTACCAGAAGCTGATTTGGTGGCTGATGCGTTAGGGCTTGGCATTATGGATATTGGTTTTGAGAACCACAAAATATGTGCGGCCAAGGCTGGCAACCAATTTATTTTTGTCCCTTTGCGCAACATGGCTCTTGTTGGCCAGGCCGAACCAGACTTGAAATTTTGGACATCTGCGTTTGAAAAATATGGGCCTGTTGGTGTTTATGTCTATTGCCGCGGCGGCATCCAATCAAATTCAGGGTTTCATGCTCGTATGTTTGCCCCTTCTTTAGGGGTCATGGAAGATGCAGCAACAGGCAGTGCAGCGGTTGCCTTTGCCAGTGTGATCAAAGATTTTGAGATAGAAAACCAGGCGATGTTTGAAACGTACATTGAGCAAGGTTATGAGCTGGGGCGCCCTAGTTGTATTAAATTGGAAGCTGAATTTGAACAGAAAAATTTACGGGCTGTTCGTGTCGGGGGCCATGCTTTGCATGTGGCAAAAGGTGAGCTGTTGTAAAATGGGTTAAAAGCACTTGCTCTATTATTTGGGGGCATAGAGCAAGTGCTTTTGTCGCAAGAGGGGACCTGGCAACAAAAGGGGGGCTTTTGTGCCAGGCTGCACCTTAAATCACGGTGTTGTGCGACAGTGGTTAAAAGACAACCCGTCCGCCAATGATTAACTGATCAGATTCAGCGTCTTTGGCACTGTTGGTGACATCGGCTAGGGGGGCAAAGCCGGTGTTGTGTGAATATTCAATACCAACAGAAATGTTTGGATTAATGAATACTTCCATGCCGGCTATGATGGCATCAAGCTCATCAAAGGTCGTTCCTCCGGGGCCCCCAATTTGAAAGGGTCCAATTTCCGATTTGCTGTAAGATAGTGAAAAGTGCGTTTTATAATTGTAAATTTCAGTTTTATAACGCCCTTGCACTGTCCAGGCTTTGATAACCTCGTTGGTTGCCGGCCAAGGGTCAACTGTGGCGGTGTATTCAGCCATAATGTCAAACATTGGAGAGGTAAACTCGGCTCTTATATCCCAGGCCGCATTGCGACCCCGACATTCAGGCACATTGGTAGTTTTACCCAGTGATCCATCAGGATTGATAGGAAAGCCGGCTGCATTACATGGCAGTTCAGGACCTGGATGGTGTGGCCAAACTGAATTGTAGATTGTGCCATGCAAATAACCGCCGCCTATTTTCAATTTGCTGCCTGACATTACAGGGATGAAAATATCGCCGTTGATAGCAAAATTATCAATTTGATCGCTATTGGCTGTATCTGCTGTGCGAAGATGGCGACCACCTGTTATGGCTGTTGCAGAAAGCTGGACAAAATTATTTACAAATCCTAGTTCGGCAACCACACCATCACTCTCGGCTCTAAAGAAGTGATTGTTGATGTTTTGGGTAAACGGATTGTATTGGTCAAAGTCACCAAAATTTATGGTTTTGCGTCCGAACGTTAAATAAAATGGAGACTGGTTCAAATCGCCAAGTGTTACATAAGCTTTTCGTAACTGAACCTCATCTTGGGTCTCAAAGCGAATTTCATGATATTCAACTTGGGCAAACACTGTCAGCCAATCGGTTGGGGTGGCTGTTAGGCTAAGAGCTGCGTTATCGATAAAAAATCGATGAGCCTCTGTGCCGGAATGATCAGGAAAGCGTGTTAAGATCGGAAAGGCGCTGTCCGTATTGGTCCATTCGCCCAAATATGAGCCTTTCATTAGGCCTGAGATATAAATTTTTTGGGATTGGATTTGACCAGATTTTCTAAAAATCAACTGATCAATGGCTTTGGAGGCAATGTTTTCATCATAATCAAGGACAACATCTGCATAAGCAGTGTTGGCGGTGACAAACCAGTGATCAGGCAAAATACCTTGTTCACTATCTTTTATAGACTCTTCAAATTGTAGGGGTTCTTCAAAAAAGCCATCTGGATCATCTAATTTTAGATCTTCTGCATGGGCTTGAAGGGGGGCAAAACTGACAAAACTGGCCAAGGCCAGTGTGAAAAGGGGGGGCACGCAACGCATGACTTAATAACTCCACTCGTACTTAATAAAACGAACTCATCCTGGTGGCTATTAAAGCGAGGTAGGGTTAAAGCTTTCTAAAGAGAGTGTTTTTTTGAAACATTTAATGTTATGAGGGAGCAAAAAAAGAATGTTTTACAGGGCTGATGTTGTGGTTTGGCATTTTTCTTTAAGCATATTAAACTGCTTAAATGATTCTATTCAGCTAACTGGATTTATGGATGCAATCTAACAAGCAATATATTTTCGTTTATGGGACTTTGAAGCGTTCTGTTGCCAACCCTGTTGGTTTGATGATGCGCCCTCATGTTGCTTATGTGGCTGAAGCTATTATTGCTGGCCGGCTTTATGATTTGGGGCCTTTTCCAGGGCTGGTGTTAGAAAATAGCGGCACAGCTGTTTATGGTGAATTATACGAGATTTTGCACCCCAATGCCTTGTTATCTTTGCTTGATGCCTATGAAGGGTGCGGTGTTGATGATCCTAAACCGCATGATTTTGCCAGGCTTGAGGCCACGGTTCGCGATACCGACGGTATTGATTATCGTTCTTGGGTCTATGTTTATCAAAATCAAGTGGATCCAAGCTGGCATGTGCCTTCAGGATTTTTCCAACCTTCTGCTGGTGTTGCTTAGAGCCATTTTTGGCCCTGTTTCTTCTCTTTTAAATCATTCCTTTTCCCTCTTTCGTAGATAGCTGTAATCTGGCGTTGCTCTTACCGCTCATCGGCACTAAAGTGCGCTTAAATCATCCAGATGTTGTTTATTAAACCCTTGAATAATAACTTATGTTGCTTAATCGGTTTAATGAATGATATTTAAGATCGATATTTAGCTGAAATCTACTTTAACGAAAGTTTTTTGTATGACGCACGAGATCGGGATCCCAGCCAATTCCAATGAACCAAAATGGGTTTATCAATTTGGTGGTGGCAGCGCAGATGGGACAGCACAAGAACGCGATTTGTTGGGCGGTAAAGGGGCCAATTTGGCCGAAATGGCCAGTATTGGTTTGCCTGTGCCCCCAGGATTTACGATTACAACCGACATGTGCAGTGTGTTTTATGAAAACGGCCAAGTTTTACCTGACGGTTTAAAGCGTCAAGTTCAAGCCTCGCTTGATCATGTTGGCCAACTCGTTGGCGCCACTTATGGCAGTTTAGACGCTCCACTTTTGGTCTCGGTCCGCTCTGGTGCACGGGTTTCCATGCCTGGTATGATGGACACGGTTTTAAACTTAGGGCTGAATGACGAAACTGTTGAAGGGCTTGCCAAACGCTCTGGTGATCGCCGGTTTGCCTATGATAGCTATCGCCGTTTTATTCAGATGTATGCTTCTGTGGTTATGGAAGTTGAGCATGACCTGTTTGAAGACATCCTTGACACTTATAAAAACTTAAATGGTTTTGCAAAAGACACTGAGCTTGAGGCAGACCATTGGGCTGAGATTATCGAGCAGTACAAAGCTTGCGTGATTGAACATAAAGGCAATCCGTTTCCAAGCGATGTTTATGAGCAATTATGGGGCGCTATTTCGGCTGTGTTTTTATCCTGGCATTCTCGCCGGGCTGGAACCTATCGCAAACTGCATGGATTTGCTGATGACTGGGGCACAGCTGTGAATGTGCAGGCCATGGTGTTTGGTAATATGGGGGAAAATAGTGCCACAGGTGTTGCCTTTACCCGTAACCCGGCAACAGGTGACAAGGCTTTGTATGGTGAGTTTTTAATCAATGCCCAAGGTGAAGATGTGGTTGCAGGCATTCGAACCCCTCAGCCTTTGACTGTGGCTGCTAAAGAAGAGGCGGGGGAAACCATGCCGTCTTTGGAAGAAGCGATGCCAGAAGCCTTTGCCCAGTTCGTTGATATTACCAAGCAGCTTGAGACCCACTATCGAGATTGCCAAGATATTGAGTTTACCATTCAAGATGGCAAATTATGGATGCTGCAAACCCGTTCTGGCAAGCGCACCACAGGGGCGGCAGTGAAAATGGCGGTTGATATGGTGGGGGAAGGTTTGATCAGCAAACAAGAAGCCATCATGCGGATTGATTGTTTGGCGCTTGACCAATTGTTACATCCCACTCTTGATCCGAATGTTGAGCGCGAGGTGCTGACAACTGGTTTGCCCGCTTCTCCAGGGGCAGCGGTGGGTGAAATTGTCTTTGACGCTGATATGGCTGAACAACTGGCCGGGCAGGGCAAATCTGTGTTGCTTGTGCGGGTTGAAACCAGCCCAGAAGATATTCATGGTATGCATGCGGCCAGTGGTATTTTAACGGCGCGCGGGGGTATGACAAGCCATGCAGCTGTGGTTGCCAGAGGTATGGGGCGCCCTTGTGTGTCTGGCGCTGGAGCTCTTAAAATTGATAACAAGGCGAAAACACTCTCCATAGGTGGGGGCCAATTTAATGAAGGGGACAAACTAACCATTGATGGTTCCACAGGCCAGGTTTTGGCCGGTGAACACCCCATGCGCTCAGCTGAAATGACGGGTGATTTTGGGACTTTGATGAGCTGGGCCGATGAAATCCGCCGGTTGAAAGTGCGCGCCAATGCCGAGACAGGGCGCGAAACAAAACAAGCGCTGGAATTTGGTGCGCAAGGCATTGGTCTGTGCCGTACTGAACATATGTTTTTTGAGGCCAGCCGCATCACTGCCATGCGGGAGATGATTTTGGCCACCACTGAAGCGGGCCGGCGCGCTGCATTAGACAAATTGTTGCCGATGCAGAAAGGCGATTTTGAGGAGCTGTTTTCTTTGATGAAAGGCTTGCCGGTTACCATTCGTTTGCTGGATCCGCCTTTGCATGAGTTTCTCCCGCATGAGCGGCCAGAAATGGAAATGTTGGCAGAGGAAATCGGGCTTGATGTGGATGCTATTGCCAAGCGGGTGGCCGAATTAAACGAATTTAACCCGATGCTGGGTCATCGCGGCTGCCGGTTGGCCATCACCTATCCTGAGATCACTCAAATGCAGGCGCGTGCTATTTTTGAGGCAGCGATTGCTGTTTCGAAAAAAGATGGCGACACGGTGCGGCCTGAAATTATGATCCCGCTGATTGCAACCCGTGCTGAATTTGATCGCTTAAAGCAGGTGGTGGATGAAACGGCGCAAGATGTTTTTAAGGAACAAGGCCAAGAGGTGCCTTATGATGTGGGCACGATGATTGAATTGCCGCGTGCGGCATTGCAGGCGGGCGAGATTGCACAAAGTGCGCAATTCTTCTCTTTTGGCACTAATGATTTGACCCAAACCACCTTTGGTTTAAGCCGGGATGATGCCGCCCCGATCTTAAACCATTATACCCAGCATGGGATTTTGCCGGTTGACCCCTTTGTCTCAATTGACCAGGAAGGTGTTGGCAAGCTGGTTGAACTTGGTGCCAGCCAAGGGCGCGAGACGTCTTCAGATTTGAAATTGGGTATTTGCGGGGAACATGGTGGTGACCCGGCCTCAATTGAATTTTTTGAACGGGTCGGGCTTGATTATGTATCTTGTTCGCCATTTCGCGTGCCTGTTGCCCGCTTGGCAGCTGCACAGGCATTTTTAAAATCGCAAGAGAAACCATCTGAACAATCTTAATGCCGGTTGGCATAAGGGAGGCTTGATTGGATCAATTGACCCTTGAGGCTGTTCGTAAAGGGGGTAAGCGGGCGCTTGCCCACGCTTTGGCTGAAGCAGAGCGTGCCTCTGCTGATGCTGATATGGTTGCCTTGTTAGATGAAGCGTTTGGCAACCCTCAAGCCCATGTTATTGGCTTTACCGGGCCACCAGGTGTTGGCAAATCTACCTTGATCAACGGTTTGATCAAACAATGGCGAGCTAAGGGGCAAACCGTTGGGGTGATTGCCGTTGACCCATCTTCACAAAAAAGCGGCGGGGCTTTGTTAGGCGATCGCACCCGCATGATGACTGACCCGGAAGACCAAGGGATCTTTGTGCGCTCTTTGGCCAGCCGTGGGCAATTAGGCGGTGTTTCTGAATTGACATTTCCCACGCTTGTGCTGATGCGTGCGGTATTTGATGTTGTTATCGTGGAAACGGTTGGAGTTGGGCAGTCTGAGGCAGATATTACGGCACATGCTGACAGCGTGGTGTTGTGTGTCCAGCCAGGCTCAGGCGATAGTTTGCAGTTTATGAAATCAGGGATTATGGAAATTCCTGATATAGCTGTGGTGACCAAGGCCGATATGGGGGCCCAAGCAGAGCGTGCCTTTTCTGATTTGGCGGGCGCTCTTTCAATAACCTCGCAGCAGGATAAAGAGAATCGGGTGCGAATTTTAAAGCTCTCAGCTGTAAAAGAAGAGGGACTGGATGAATTGATTTTATCGCTTAGAGCGCATTATGACTGGCTTGATGAGTCTGGATCTTTGGCCCAACAACGCTCAATTCAGGCAAAAAAGTGGCAAAAGGGTTTTATTCTTCGTGATTTTGGCCAAAAGGGACTGGCGTTAATTTGTGATCAACTGAACGGGGCTGATACTGTTCCTTTTGCTACTTATCATGCATTGTCTAATCGTCTTTCCGTTCGCTTAAATGACTGAAATTTATACGTAATCTGGTTTCACTCGTTTCATTTTCATTGATGTCAGCGTGAAAGGTGTGGGAGATGGGTGCTCTGATATTTAGGAAAATATAGCCCAAACAGGTTTTAACGATAATATTATTTGAAGTGTTTTTCACATAACTCAAGAAATGTGATCGTTCCAGTTGTACAGGCTCGCAATTGGGCTTTTTGTTGGGGGTTTCGTTTTTGTGAAATGCCAGTTAAATCAATTGATTAAGTCTTAGTTGCCCAAAACCTTTGTGAGGGAAATTACTAGTTGAAATAGATGTGAGAAATCATAGAACATGACTTATGAGTTGCTGAAATAGCACAATTTTGGGTGTTTCTAAGTTTATGGCGGTTGCAACTTGTTTGTAAGTGTGTTCAATTCTGCCGCGAATTTACAAAAGACATCATATTAGGTTTGGAAAAAACTGATTGCTTGGTCTGTATGACTTGCGAATCAAATAAGTTTACGCAGTTACATAATTTTACCAAAATTAACGTTTGTTAATCAGTTAAAGGCATTTTAACTGAGTTGTGTTTTGTTTGTATGTATCACAGTGGTATGTACGTTAAGGTTTTAATTAGGATCTAAGGTAGTTAAGGGAATGTCCCGTATTATATTATCGCCACTTCATTATTTAGCGATTGCAGCATTAGCGATACCATTTTTGGGTGTCGGCTATATTGCAGGCAATGGTGATATGTTGGCAGTTTATAGGTTAAATCTTGAATTATCGTTGTCAGGCGAAGGTGACGACTATGATGGTAAGATCCCTGATGCAAGCCAACCGATCTTGCCAATTATTGCTGAGGCAAATGATCTATTTGATATCAAAGGCAAGGGGCCGCGGGCTGATTTGCTCTATCGTCAACGTGTGGCAAATGGCACCGATTATGAAGAACGGCGCCGCCAGGCAGAGTTAGCTGTGGCTAAGGGTGAAATACCGGCTTCAGGTGATAATAGTGTTACCAACATCTATCCTTCCAAACAGGCGGTTAACCGGGTTGCCAAGGGGCACCGGACACAAGTGGCCAGCCTTGTTTCAAAGCACGATCCGGTTGGTATTTTGAATAAAGGGAAAGTTTCTGCTGGATTGCCAATTATCAACCAGCAACGTGTTGCTGGTGTGTTTGACTTAGACAATCATGCTCATTTCTCGGGTAAAACCTTAGCTTCTCATTCAAAGGGGCTGTATCGCTCTGAAGTTCAAGTGAATGCTAAGCCGGAATTTACTGGGCTTGAAGTTAAGCATGTGGCTGCTCTTGGGCGTGGTAAGCGTAAGTTCTTTGGTGGACTGACAGAAGGTGAATTCCGCCGCCGTGAAAACCGCTGTTTGGCAACAGCTATTTATTTTGAGGCTCGTAGTGAGCCGATTAAAGGCCAGATTGCTGTGGCGCAAGTGATTATGAACCGGGTACGCAGCCGCTATTATGCTGATACGGTTTGCGGTGTGGTTTATGAAGGGGCGCATAAACGCAATGCTTGCCAGTTCTCATTTGCATGTGATGGTTTGGCAGACAAGCCAAAAGATAAAAAGCGCTGGGCTATTGCTGAAAAGTTAGCCACGCAGGTTACAAATGGTAAGGTTTGGTTGGCTGATATTGGTCATTCAAGTCATTATCACGCGACTTATGTGAGCCCTAAATGGCGTCGTTCTATGAAACGGATCAAACGCATTGGTGCTCATATTTTCTACAAAGCTAAATACTTTACTCAGCCAACTGAGATTGCCATTCGCTAATTTAGGTGAGTTTGGAAAGATTAAATAAAAAGCCCCGGATTTTAGCGGGGCTTTTTTTATGGGCTTTGTTGAATTTTAGTTTTTTTATCTAGTCCCGGCGTGGGAAAAAGCTATCGTCACTTTCCTTTTCTTCGCCAAATTGCTTTGTTGGGGCATGGTCTCTTTTGGGTAAAAAGAGTAAAAACAGCACCAAGGGCGGGAAAAGGACACAAGCAAAAACCCAAAAATTGGTATCCCGTTTTTTGCGTGCGGATAAATAGGCGGCAACGATCGGCACGATGATCCAAATGATCAGGACGATGGTTAAGATTTCACCAGCTTTCATAACGAGCGATCCAGCTTAATTGTTGATAGGTTAAATCCATTATTAGGCATTGCCTATGTCAATATCAAGGCCTAGATCAAGGCAAGGGGCTGAATGGGTCAGGGCGCCTACAGAAATGATATCAACCCCGCTTTCAGCAATGGCGCGAACGGTCTCTAAATTAACGCCGCCAGAAGCTTCCGTGATGATTTTGCCGTTTACCATCTCTACTGCTTTTTTTAAGGTTTCAGGGCTCATATTGTCGAGCAAGACAGCATCAATCTCATGCCCCAGGCACTCTTTTAGCTGTTCAAGTGTATCTACTTCCACTTCTATCTTAATCATATGGCCATTGGCTTGCCGGGCTTTGGTGATTGCTTGTTTGATCCCGCCAGCAAAGGCAATGTGGTTGTCTTTAATCAAGATTGCATCATCCAGGCGCAAACGATGGTTTTGTCCGCCGCCTATGCGAACGGCATATTTTTCAGCAAAGCGAAGCGTTGGTGTGGTTTTTCTGGTGTCAACAATGTGGGCAGAGGTGCCTTTTATAGCCTTGACATACTGAGCGGTTAGGGTGGCGATACCAGATAAGTGGCCTAAGAAATTTAACGCGGTGCGCTCGCCTGTTAAAATTGTTCTGACTTTGCCTTCAATGGTGGCGATGGTATCGTTTGGGCTTAAATTGTCGCCATCTTGTTTGTGCCAGATAATCTCACATGTCGGTTCGATTTGTTCAAAGCTTTCTGTTGCAAAGGCTTGACCGGCCAATATTCCGTTTGCTCTTGCTGCAATGACAGCGGTTCCTTCTGTCTGGGCGGGGAAAATTGAATTGCTGGTGCGATCGCCGCCAAGGCCGAGGTCTTCTTCTAGAGCTAGGGCAACGCTGTTTTCAATCAAACCAGTAGGGGGAAGGGGTGTCATTAACTTTAGCTTTCGTAATGGGCAATATCATTTAAGTGAAGTTGGGTATGTTGTGCTTTGTCATTTGTTGATGGTGCGTCTGTGCGGTAATGGCTGCCGCGGCTTTCGTTACGTTTTAAAGCAGCATAAGTGATAAATTTTGCTGTGATAAGCATGTTTTTATAGCGCTCGCTTTGATTAAGATTGTCGGTGAGCTGATCAATCTTGGTTAGGGCATGCTTTAATCCATCTTCATTGCGCTCAACGCCGACATGGTCAGCCATTAAATGGCGCAGAGAGGTCACATCCTCACGCAGATTGGGAGGCTCAATGGTGGGAAAAGCGAGGTTTGTTAGATCTTGCTGATGAAAGTTTGTAGGTGCTTCATGTTGGGTCTTAATGGTCTTGGCGATGCGTTTGGCAAAAACAACCGCCTCTAGTAAAGAATTGGAAGCCAAGCGATTGGCGCCGTGCAATCCAGATGAGGCCACTTCACCGCACGCCCACAGGCCTTTAATTGTGCTTTGCCCCGTCTCATCAGTTTGGATGCCTCCCATATGAAAATGGGCAGCCGGGGCAACAGGGATGGGCTGTTTTGTTGGATCAATGCCAATGGACGTGCAGTTTTCAAATACGGTTGGAAACTGCACTGCGAGATCGGGCAAATGGGTGCAATCTAAAAAAGCCCCTTCTTTTTTGGTTTGATTGAAAACGGCCCGGGCAACAATATCACGCGGGGCAAGTTCGCCCTTTTCGTGTATGGGGGGCATAAAGCGCTTGCCCTGTTTGTCAACCAGTTTTGCTCCCTTACCCCTTAAGGCTTCAGTGACAAGCGGGGCAGGGTCTTTCGGACTGTCAAGGGCTGTGGGGTGAAATTGAACAAACTCTGGGTCACGAATGGCTGCCCCTATACGCGCGGCCATTGCAAGCCCTTCGCCTCTGGACATTTCAGGGTTGGTGGTTTTGCTATAAAGGTGCCCAACACCGCCGGTGGCAAGAACAACATGTGAGGTTTGCAAACGCTGGCCTGGGCCAAAGCCTTTGGCTTGAGAGGGCCACAGGTAGCCGGCTGTAATTTGCCCCTTTTTGGCTTCCAACTTGTGCACTTCAACTTGTTCTAAAACTTGAATGGAAGGGGTTTGTTTCACTGCAGTTATGAGAGCGTCCATGATGGCGGCTCCGGCGCGGTCTCCTTGTACATGGACGATGCGGTTGGCTGAATGGGCGGCTTCTAGCCCTAAATCTAGCTTACCGTGCAAATTTTTATCAAAGGGCACACCGTAAGCCAGTAAGTCTCTGATGCGCTCTGGGGCGTCCTGGGCCACGCTATGGGCAATATTTTCATTGACTAAACCAGCACCGGCCAAAATAGTGTCTTGGGCATGGGCCTGCGGGGTATCTCCATGCCCAACAGCGGCAGCAATGCCCCCTTGGGCCCACAAACTAGACGCGCCTCCACCCAAAGCTTTGGCGGCAATTACAATAGTTGGGAGTGGGGCAAGCTGTAGAGCGGTAAATAGGCCAGCAAGGCCGGCGCCAATAATCAAAATGGCATGGGAAGGGTCTGTGTTTTCAAAAGGGCCGCTTAGGGAGGACATTATTGCTTAAGTGAAAAGGGGAGGGCGGTTTTTGCCTTCTCCCCCCTTTTTCCTTTTGGTTAGGATGCCACCTGGATCATGCGTTCAACACTAGCACGCGCTTTTTGAGCAACGCCGGGGTCAATGGTTACTTCTTCTTTGAGCTCCAGCAAAGCTTCATAGACATTGTCAAGGCTGATGCGCTTCATGTGAGGGCAGAAGTTACACGGGCGGATAAATTCAACATCAGGTGTTTCAACCGCGACATTGTCACTCATTGAGCATTCAGTGACGAGCATAACTTTATTGGGCCTGTTGTCCTTTACCCAATTGATCATGCCAGAGGTGGAGCCGGTAAAATCAGATGCCTCAATGACCTCTGGGGGGCATTCTGGATGAGCAATGATTTTCAAACCAGGGTTGGCTTCGCGGTATTCTTCCAGTTCTTTGGCGGTAAAGCGCTCGTGCACTTCGCAATGGCCTTTCCAGGCAATGATTTCTTTGTCAGTTTGTGTGGCAACATATTTGGCCAAATATTCATCTGGCACCATGATCACTTTGTCGCTTTCAAAGCTCTCAACAATCTTAACCGCGTTTGATGAGGTGCAGCAAATATCGCATTCTGCTTTTACAGCCGCTGAAGTGTTTACATATGTCACGATCGGCACACCAGGATAGGCCTCACGCAAAGCGCGGACATCTTGGGGTGTGATGGATTCAGCTAACGAACAACCTGCTTTGCTGTCAGAAATTAAAACGGTTTTGGCGGGGTTCATTAGCTTGGAGGTCTCTGCCATAAAGTGGACACCGCACTGTAAGATTACATCTGCATCAACCTTGCTTGCCTCCACGGCCAATTGCAAGCTGTCGCCCATAAAATCAGAAATACAATGGAAAATCTCTGGCGTCATATAGTTATGCGCCAAAATGACCGCGTTGCGCTCTTTTTTCAGTTCATTGATTGCCTTGATTAAAGGGGCCATTTGCGGCCACTCAACTGGTGGGACAACATCTTTGACTTTTTCATAAAGAGGGGCCATTTCACGCGCGACTTCGGGCGTGTATGCGAGGGGATTATCAGCAACTGTGGGTGCAAATTCCTTTTCAATGTACGCCATAGCAGACCTCTTTTCTTTCTAAAATCCTAGGGTTTGATGTTTTGTCTTGTTCAAAAGACAACCAGCAAAGGATATTTTGTCTTTAACCTTCGTTATGCTCATAATGAGCATAATAGGGGTATTAAAAACAGCCGGTTCAAGACCGAGCTTTAAGCAAATACACAGTGATTCAGTTATAAAACTTCGTGCTGTGATTTGTCAATGTTTCCAATAGATGTATCAGGCCCCCTTGAAGGCATATACAACCTATATATAGGGGTTGAATTTATTATTTCCAGTGTGTTTGATTGATTTTTGTAATTTTAGCCTACAAGCTTACTGTTCAGCTTTTTCGTCGCCCCAACGGGTTAAGGCATCAGTATCACTTTCTTTGGCATCCACCCAATTGGCTTGTCCTTCAATTGGGGTCTCTTTTTTCCAAAAAGGGGCTTTGCTTTTTAAAAAGTCCATAAGGAATTCAGCCGCTTCAAAAGCGGCTTGGCGATGAGAGGAAAGCGTGATGACAAGCACAATATTATCACCAGGTTCAAGTTTGCCATAGCGATGAATTATGGTGCTGCCAAGCAAGGGCCAGCGCTCATGGGCTTGTTGTTCAATTTCAGACAATTGTTTTTCTGTCATGCCGGGGTAGTGTTCAAGCTCCATGGAGGTGATTTGTTCACCTTTAGCCATATCGCGCACTGTACCTGTAAAGGTGACGATTGCCCCTATGTTGCGCCGGTCTTGGCGCAAAGCCTCTATCTCTGCCTGAATATCAAAATCATCGGTTTGAACATGAATGGGCATGCTAAGTTTAGCCCCCCGTGACAGGTGGGAAGAAGGCTATTTCATTGGCGTTCTCAAGTGGTGTGTTGTGGCTTACATGGGTCTGGTCGATGGCTGCATTGATGGTCGATTTTGCTGCGAACGCTTCTTTGTATTCAGGCCCGCGTTCTACCAGCCAATTGATCAGGTCTGCAATTGTGGCAATGTTTTCTGGAAGGTCTATTTCCTCTTCAGACTTGCCAATTTTTTCTCGAACCCAAGCGAAATAAAATAATTTCATCACATCTGACCTTTTGTGTCTTCGTCAATCAGATACTTAATGCCGACACGCAAATAATCGAACCCTGTGTAAAGGGTGAGCACGGCAGCAATCCACAACAGGGCGTCGCCAATGATCCAAGTATAGAGCGCTTGGCTATCAATTAAGGGGGCTGCCAACAGGGCACCGAGTGCGCCCAATTGGGCGGCAGTTTTGAATTTAGCGATTTTGGTTACAGGTACACTAACGGAAAGTTGGCCTAAAAATTCTCGCAAGCCAGAGACCAAAATTTCACGGCTTAAAATGATGACCCCGGCAATGACTGATAGACCGGAGATTGTCTCGTCAGAGACCAACATAATCAATGTGGCGCCAACCAGCAGCTTGTCTGCAATAGGGTCAAGCATTTGGCCTAATTTTGATTGTTGCGACCAAGCGCGGGCCAAATAACCATCAAAAAAATCAGTCACGCTGGCAACAATAAAAAGTCCAAGGGCGACAAAGCGCCAACTTGACCCTTCCAAATAAAAACAAGCCACGAGTGCTGGCACGGCCAAAATGCGCCCATAAGTTAATATGTTGGGCAGATTCCAAACCGTTCTATGTTTGTTTTGCGTGGTTCTATGTTCCATAAATCTGACAAAACCATGTGTCGTTTCAACAGTCAATCACTAGCATGCTGGAATGTTAATTTGTAAAGCGCTATTCACCTTATTTTTCATGAAAATGGTCATATATGATTTCAGCCATTTGTTTGCTAATACCCTCAACCGCTTGCAAATCCTTCAAACCGGCCTGAGCAACGGCTTTGGCAGCACCAAAATGGGCCAACAGAGCTTTCTTGCGTGTGGGGCCAATGCCGGCAATATCATCAAGCGGATTTCTGGCCATTTGTTTTTTGCGCCTTTGGCGATGCCCGCCAATGACAAAGCGGTGGGCTTCATCGCGCAGCCGTTGCAAAAAATACAGCGCTGGGTCATTGGGCTCTAATGAAAAAGAGGAACGCCCGGTCATATGAAACTGCTCACGCCCGGCATTACGATCAGGTCCTTTTGAGATGGCAACCAGAGTGATTGATGAAATCTCAAGTTCATCGAGAATTTCTTGAACCGCGCTCAACTGGCCTTTGCCGCCATCTATCAATAAGAGATCTGGCCAATGGGAAATGGCTAAATCCGATGGGTGGTCTTTGGCGTTTTCAGGATCTGGTTTGGTGGGGCCAAAGTCACGCAGCAAAGCTTTTAAGCGCCGGCGCAACATAAGGCGCATCATCTCAAAATCATCGCCTGCGGTTAAGTCCTCAGGTTTGAAATTGAATTTGCGATATTGGTTTTTTACAAAGCCTTCTTTGCCAGCAACGACCATAGCCCCCAATGCATTTGTGCCTTGTATGTGGCTGTTGTCGTAAATTTCAACACGCCCAGGGGGGGCTGGCATGTCAAAAAGGGTTTGTAAAGCTTGTAGGTGGCGCGCTTGGGCTGTGCTGTCTGCCAATTTGCGGGCCATGGCTTGGCTGGCATTGTTGACGGCCAAAGCCATGAGTTCAGCTTTTTGCCCACGCTTGGGAACACTGATTTTGATTTTTCGCTCTGCTTTGGTTGACAATGCTTCCTGCAGCAAATCTTGGTTGTCGAGTTCCATAGACGTTAGAATTTCACGCGGGATGGGTTTGTTGTCATAAAATTGAGCGATGAAACTTTCTAGAATTTCACTTTCACTATGGCCCTTATCAATGCGAGGAAAGTAGGCACGGTTGCCCCAATTCTGGCTGGTGCGGATGAAAAATACCTCGATGCAAGCTGTGCCCCCTTTGGTGTGGAGAGCAAAGACATCGCCTTCTTCAAAGCCGGTGGGAGAAATGGTTTGTTGGCTTTGGACTTGTGTCAGGGCGCTAATGCGGTCGCGTAACAGAGCTGCTTCTTCATAGTTTTGCGCTTTTGATGCCACTTGCATTTGTTCATGTAGTTTCTTTTGAATGGTTGTGCTTTTGCCCTCTAGAAAATTTTTGGCGTCTTGGACCAAATGTTGATAGTCGGCAAGAGAAATCTTGCCAGTGCAGGGGGCCGAGCAGCGTTTTATTTGATACTGCAAGCAGGGCCTTGTGCGGCTTTCATATTGGCTGTCTGAGCAATCTCTTAGCAAAAAGAGGTGCTGCAAGGTATTCAGGGTGCGATTGACGGCCCCTGCTGAGGCAAAGGGTCCAAAGTAGTGTCCTTTTTGTTTGCGTTTGCCGCGGTGTTTGATGATTTGCGGCGCTTCATGATCAGTGCGAATGAGAATAGAGGGGAAAGATTTATCATCACGCAATAACACATTATAGCGCGGTTTCATCTTTTTGATGTAGGTGGCCTCTAACAAGAGGGCTTCTGATTCTGTGTTGGTGACAACAAATTCCATGGCCGTGGTGGCGCTGATCATGCGGGCGATGCGATTGGAATGACCTTTTAGCCGGGTGTAATTTTGGACCCGGTTTTTTAAATTGCGAGCCTTGCCGACATAAAGAACGGTGCCGTGCTTATCCAGCATCCTGTAGACACCTGGCGAGTTGCCAAGGGTTTTCAGATAAGATTTGATGACCTCTGGTCCGGCTTGAGGCTCTGGTGTCGGTGGATTTTGGTTTGCCTCGGGCATAGATGGACCAAGCAATTCTTTCTGGAGCGCGTTGCGCAAAAGTGGGTACCGGTTTTGCGAAAAACAACTCGCTTAAACAAAAAGTTAGAGCATGTTTCGTCCATTTATATAAATGAAACATGCTCTTTTAAGGTGTTTGCAGCCGTTCAATCTCAACGCCAACGCTGGCCGCTTGTTTTAACGCTTCTGGTTTTTCAAGCCGGATGCGAATGGCCAGAATGCGTTTGTCCTCTAAACATTTTTCAGCAATGTCTTCCGCTAAGGTTTCTAGTAAGTTGACATGGCCATTTTGGGTCAGCGCTTCAATTTTTTGGACGACTTTGTGATAACATACCACATGGTCAATATTATCGCCGACAATTTCCGCTTCATGTACAGTCAAATCTATATTGGCAACAACACGTTGGCTTGACGTTTTTTCATGGTCATAAATGCCTATTACGGCCATCAACTGTAGGTCTTTAATAAAGATATGTTGAATGGATTTATGGGCGTTGGCCTGAAAGATTGTTTGGCTTGGGCTGTGGTTTGTCATCTTTTAAAATCTTACAATAGGTATTTAGGGGCACTTTAATTAAAGGCTTTGATGCTTTGAGAACAAGGCTTGTCTTATGATTTAAGAGCATTCTGGGTGGAAATCAATTCGTAATATGAATTTGGGCAAATGAGATGAGTTAAGCTGAAGCGCGTATTGCTTCTTTTTTAAAGGGGAAATAATTAATAAGGCGGGCGGGTTCTGAGCCTGTTTTTTGACCAAAAAGATATAGGCCATCAATTGTTAGGCCGTGAGATAAATAGTGGATCAATTGGTTTTGTAAATAGTCTGTCAAAGGCCCGCGGATCGTATTGGAAATCCGCCCTGTTAGCGGCATGCTGAAGGTGAATTCTTCAAAAACATATGGGTTGCCCCATTTAACCAGATAATCAATTTGTCTTTGACTAAGGGCTTTGTGCATTTGACCATTGATGGGTACAGGAGGGCCTTTGAGGCGAAAATTATCAAAAAAAAGGACGCAATCACCGGCTAGATCGATTGTTTTTCGATCTGTGCTTAAAGGGGCAATAATAATTTGTCCGCCATTGTTTTGTACTTTTAAGGCTCCTGTTTTCATTGGGCTTAGGGTCTGACAAAACGTTTGGCTGTGAATAACCAGCTCCTCAATGTCTACATCCTCTCGCAATTTAAAGGGAGGATAGAACACACAGCTAAAGCCAATGCGCAGGGCTGAAGAAACCGCTTCTTGATGGACCTTTTGGGGTAATCCTAATGTTAATACTGTTTTCGGCTTGTTGTCTCTGGCGCAATCATAACCTAACCAGGCAGAGACGAGTTTCCATAATTTACTATTAGGATGAGGGCTGTAACCAATATAATATCTGTCATAATGTGTCATTATAGCCCCTGAATAGCCGCTGACTTTTATTAATATTACATCACATGAGATCAATTTAAAATTGCTGCAAGCAATTACTTGCAACTTATTATTGTATACGTGAAATATTGTTAGAAAATGATTAACGATGTTAAAAAGACGGCAAATGTGTGGAGCATTTGCCGTCTTAAACGTATCATTTTATATGATACGCATTACTGACATGCTTGGCGTAGGTGCTGATAGTATAGGTGGGTCATGCCAGCTTTATAAAAACTTACACTCAAAAAGTGTTTTAAATGTTAAGCATCAACCTAAAATTGAATCCATTTGATTTTAATTGGGGCTATGTGTTTTAAAGCAAGTCTGCGTGATTATATTGGATATTATCAGGATATGATTTGCATGAACGTCGCGTTCAGCTTCTGTTCAGTGAGAAGAGTTGATACTGGTGCTGTTAAATATTTAAATAGGAACTAAGGGCCATTGTTGATAAGTTTCGCGCTTAATAGGCCACACAAGGGTGTTTGTTGTCTTTTATATGATAAATAGCCTTTGCAAAAAAGATGATTGCGCGAAATAATAGTGCGAATTGCACAAAGGAGACTGTGATGAAGAAACTGACCGTGATGATTGCTCTGATTGCAATGAGTATAGGGTTTGGCCCTGTGCATGCGGCAGGGGCAAAGGCGTTTCTTGAAACGATTGATAAATCAATGAAAATCTCTGGGCAAATGGCCAGTGGTAAAGTGCCTTACAATCCGTCACGGGCCGTTAAAGAAATGAAGAACATCCAAAAGGCAGTGGAAGCTTTTGAGAGCTCTAGCGCCAGTGCCCCCAAAAATGTTGTAAGCTGCGCCTCAAAACTCAAGACTGCTAGCCTTAAAGGGGCAACAGCTGCCAAAGCTGGTCAAGGTGCCTTTAAAGCAGCCTATGGTGATTTGCTAAATGGCTATAAGGTCTGCCAAACAAAATAAGACTCGTTTTTTTAATTACTATACTTAAATTTATTTATTAGAACCAAGATGCTGATTGAGTTCCAAGCGTCTTGGTTTTATTCTATTTGACATTGATCTTGATTTCTGAGAAGAGCTTTTCTCATTAGATTAACGGATGGCTCAAATTGAGGGCACTCATGGAAAAGACCGTGCTTGATGTCACAGGGCTTTTATGTCCTTTGCCTGTGTTAAAAGCCAAAAAATCTCTGCGGATGTTGCCACAAGGCGCGCTTTTGCAAGTCATGACGACTGATAAGGGCGCGGTGCTTGATTTTCAATGCCTTTGTGAAGAAGAAGGGCTTGACCTTCTCAGCCAGGAAGAAACAGAGGGCATTTGCATCCATTTAATTAAGAAGGTTTGATCGTCGTGCTGGACTGTTTTTCTTGTGCTGAGACCTATTTGGACCTGCATCGCCAAAAGACCGGGCAAGGACCCATTGATCCTGTTCGTGTTGTGCGCCCTTTTGCCATTACGCGTGCTGTTAATTGGTTTCAGACAAATTTTGCAGGCCAGTTAATTTATGCGCTTAAGGCCAATCCTTCCCCTTTTGTGATTTCAGCTTTGCAACGGGCCAACATAAACCGTTTTGATGTGGCTAGCCTAAAAGAAATTGAGCTGGTGTTAGACCAAGTGCCTGAAGCTGATTTGTATTATATGAACCCGGTAAAATCGCGCGCTCATATTCGTGAGGCCTATTTCAAACATGGGGTAAGGCGGTTTGCTGTTGACGATAAAGATGAAGTTGAAAAGATTTTAATGGTCACCCAAGAGGCCAAAGATCTAACGTTGTTTGTGCGCCTTCATTGTAATGACCAGGGCTCTGTTTTGCCCTTGGGGCAAAAATATGGAGCTGAAGGTGAGGCTGCCAAAGAGTTGTTGCAAATGGTGCGCGCTCATGCGGCCAAGCTTGGGGTAACGTTTCATGTTGGTAGCCAGGCGCTTGTGCCGCAACGCTACAGCCAGGCAATGGAACAAGTTGCTCAGCTGGTTTGCCAAGCAGGGGTTACAGCAGATATTTTAAATGTTGGCGGTGGATTCCCCAGTCGTTATCAAGAAAGCGATAGGGGGGATTTGAGCCCTTATACTCAATTGATAAACAGTGCTTTAAAAGACATGCCTTTGGTGAGCGACGCAGAGGTTTATGCAGAACCTGGACGCGCATTGGTGGCAGAGGCTGAAAGTTTAATTGTGCGTGTGGATGCACGGCGCGGTTCGGAGCTGTTCATCAATGATGGGGGGTATGGCATTTTGTTTGATGGGGCGCACAGCAATTGGGTGTTTCCAGCCCGTTTGGTGGGGATTGACACAAATGCGGACGAACTGATCCCGTTTTGCTTATGGGGGCCGACGTGTGATGCCGCCGATCGCTTAGAGGGGCCGTTTTATTTTCCAGATAGCGTGCAAGAAGGGGATTACCTGGAAATATATAAAACGGGGGCTTATGGCTGGTCTATGAGTTCACGGTTTAATGGCTTTGGCACCTATGAAATGATTGAACTGGAAGATGAGGGGATGCATTCAAATTACCTCCCTGAGGCAAGTGTCCCCCAAGAGTTGAAAATATCATAAACCAGGCAAGGTATCGGTTATGCGGCATTATTCTTATTTACCGGCCAACCAGGCCTTTCTTGACCCGGAGCGGGCTGGTGCCAACGCGCCGCAAAAGGCAAGGGCCGTGGTTATCCCGTTTGGTTTGGAACATTCTGTTACTTTTCAAAAGGGCACTGCTTTTGGTCCGCAAGCGGTATTAGCGGCGAGCAAAGAAGTTGAATTGTTTGATGAGGAGTATTGGCGCGAAGTTGTTGATGATTATGAAGTGGCAACCTTGAGCCCAACGCCTATTGCTCAAACTTTAGAGGCGGCTTTAAAACAAGTTGCTTTGTTGGTGCGCACCGTTTTGCAAGAAGGGCGGTTTCCACTTGTTTTGGGTGGGGAACACAGTTTAACAGCAGGTGCTATTCGCCCCTTTGCTGAGCTTTATCCAGACTTGGTGGTGTTGCAATTTGATGCACATGCTGATTTGCGTGATGGCTATGAGGGTGAACATTTTTCTCATGCTGCGGCAATGCGCCGGGTGCTTGATCATGAAACGCTGTCTCTTGTTGGTGTTGGCATTCGCAATATTTCTAAGCATGAAATTCCGTTTTTAGAAGCCAACCGAGAACGCATTCATTTGCATTGGGCCAATGATATGACACAATGGCGGTTGCAAGAGATTGTTGCCCCGTTAAAGGGGCGCCCGATTTATGTAACCTTTGATGTTGATTGTTTTGATAGTGCTTTGATGCCGGCAACGGGCACGCCAGAGCCAGGTGGGCTTGATTGGTATAAAGCGCTGGACATTTTAAAGGCTGCCAGTGAAGTGGGTAAGATTGTGGGGGCTGATATTGTTGAATTATCCCCTCGGCCAGGTTTGCATGCGTGTGATTTTATGGTTGCTAAATTGGCTTATAAGTTACTGAGCTATGCATTGGTGACAAAGGCATAACCTTCTAGAGCGTGTCTTTTTCTTTCGTCAGGATGCTCTTTGCGAAGGTGTTGCCGTTCTGAAAACCTTAGAGCCTTAAAACCCCTTATTTTCCGGGTAACTAAGGTTTTTTTTGAACGCGCCCCCCTTGGTGTCTCGGGCCAATGCTTGCAGGTCGTGACTATTGGATGTGGACGCATATGTGAATCGGAAATGGGGATTTCTCGATAGAGACACGCCGGCATGGATGCGATAAATGAGTTCTTGATCCTGTTTTATCTCTAGGTATTCAACAAACCATGCGGGCAGAAAGGTTCCCGTCTTGGGGTCCATTTGCATGCCGGTAATATTCGGGTGTCGAACCCTTACGGTTCCTTGGCGCCAATGGCGGTGTTCTGCTGCGTCCGCTCTTATCATCATTCTCATATGGCCGTGTTTAGCGATGTCATTTTCCAAGTCCTTAGGGGTTGGCATGGAACAGCCGCCGACAGTATTTAAAAAATCGACTTTGGTTGCCGCCATTAAATGTCTTCCGTCTTTCATTTCTAAAACAACACGGACCAGTGATTTGTATTCTGAACGCACTCTTATCGTAAAGGTGTGTGCGCCAATATTAATCCCGCTATGCAATCCATTACCGATCTCTATGCGTGCAGCTAACGGTGCCGGATTCCGGTCTATAATCAGATGTAACTGCTTGGCGCCAACCAACAGACCTGGCTTGATTTGAACTGTAATGGGAATGCGCGCCCCATCGTAGGCAATATCAGGGGCACTAATTGTGACGTCACCATTGGATGGCAAAAGAATCTTTTCGCCAAAAAAGTCGGGTTTAAGGTCAGCCCAATATTCATCATCCGTTTCGGCGCGCACAGAACCATGGTTCAAGATAACACCAAGACTGATGATGAGAGCAAAGAGAAATCTTTGGGCAATCAACAGTGTCTGTTTCTTCGTGGTCATTGCTTTTTCTCCCTTAATCGATAAGTAACTCAATGCCCATTGGCGCCAAAGACCTGGGTTGTTGAATGGTTATAAATTCGTTAACTTCTACATCGAGTGATATACTAATGACATGATGAGACCTTAAGTCAAGTTCAGGAGCTATAGGTCACTTATAAGTTTACTGTTTCGGATGCAGGCGGTCTCATGTTTAAGGCTGGATGTGGTGGGAGGTTTTCTTGCCGGTGATGTTTTGATAGATGGTGACAGTGTCATATAAAAGAAGCAATTAACTTTCAAAATATGCCCCTCAACGTTATGTTGTGAGGGTGTTTTTTTATCATAAGGATTATTTTTTATGGTTGGGCATTGTTGCAAGCAAATCTTTAAGGTTGGTCTTTGTTTGTTGTTGTTATCGGTCTGGGGGGCTCCTTCAGCTCAGGCTTGGAATGGTAAGCGTATTACATGGCATAGCTATTCATCTGGCTTGAAAAAGGCACAAAAAACAGGCAAGCCCATTTTGATGGTGTTTGAGGCCAAGTGGTGCAAAGTTTGTCGCCATTATAGAAAAGTTTTTTACAATTCTAAGGTTGTGAAACTGGCCAAAAAAATGGTCATGATTAAAATCGACATCTCTAAAAACCGTAAATTGCAGGCAAAGTATTCGATCGATGGCGGTTACATTCCGCGCACAATGGCTTTTTCTTCTCAAGGCTATCATTATGAGGGGCTCATAGGGAGCCATGATCAGTACAAATACTTCCTCAATCCGCGTCATGCTGGCGATCTCATTCAAATGATGAAACGGGCAGTGGCTAGAAATCAATATTAATAGGGTGCCTGTTTTTAGAGCACGTCTTTTGTGTTCAGACCTTATCACTGTCTAGAGACGTGCTCTAAATATTTTGAATTATGAGTTCTCGCGGGCTTTGTTCAGATCTTCCATTGAAATGTGGTGTACATTTAACTTGTTTCCATCAAGGTCACGAAAGTAGCCCGCATAAAAGCCAGCCATCTCGTTTCTATATCCAACCGCCCCTTCATCTGTTGCCTCCAGTTCCAGAGCTTTCGCATGAATTTTATTGACCAGCTCTTTCGATGGAGCTGCCAGAGCAATCATAACGCCATTGCCCACTGTGGCTGGTTGTCCATCAAAGGGTTTTGTGATTGAAAACCCGGCCGCGCCATCCGGCTTGCCCCAGGCAATAAATTGGTCTGATTCCATAAACCGTCCCATATCCATTAATTTAAACAGAACATCATAAAAAGCTGCCGCCTTGTCTATGTCATTCGTTCCAATGGTGATATAACCAATCATAAAATTTTCCTTTTGTAATGATTGAAAAAATTTTCTTACTAGATAAAGATGACAAGTAATGTCATGTTTGATGATGGTTGAAAAAACAACACTTTCTCGGATTGAACGGCTGGATAAGCTTGCAGGCCTTTTGCGTTCGCACGATTTTCATCAGGCAACTGACTTGGCCGACCAGCTTTGCGTTAGCAAACGAACTATTATGCGCGATTTGCAAGTGCTAAGGGCGCAAGGCTACCCTATTGAGACCAGCCAGGGTAAAGGGGGTGGCATTCAATTGCACCGGCTTTGGGGCTTGGGGCGGCTTAATTTGAGCTATCAGGAAATCATAGATTTGTTGCTTAGTTTAGCTGTGATGGAGAAAATGCCTTCAAGTTTGTTTTTTAAAAACTTGGAGTCAATTCGCTATAAAATTGCTGCTTCTTTCCCGCAAAACCAGCGCGAGAAAATCAAAGATTTGCGAAAAAGAATTATGGTTGGTGATTTAGCTTCAGCTGACATTCTAAGTCAGTCCCATCCTGTCAAACGGCATGCTGCTGGTGCTCTTTATGAGGCTTTTTTTACGCTGCATCAAGTCACCATTCATTATAAAGACGTGGTGGGCAATAAGACCCACCGCACAATAGAGCCACATTATTTATTTTTAAATTGGCCCGTTTGGTATGTTTTGGCCTGGGATCTCATGCGGGATGATATCCGTTGCTTTCGCCTTGATAGGATTAACAAGGCGAGCCTTTGCCAGCAGCCGTTTAAATTAAAACGAGACAAAGCCTTTATTGAAGAACTAAAGCATTGTGCGTCAGCTCTTTAATGATCAGGCATTAACAGGGTCTTGTTTTATAAATTAATTGAGCCCCAACTGATTGCGCGCTTCGGCCCGCAGCAAATCAATTGGCTTTAATTCTCCATCAGCCTCAAAATGCCAATAGGTCCAGCCATTACATGCCTCTAACCCTTGAACGTAAGCGCCCATTTTGTGAATGGAGCCTTGCTGTTCTGCGCATTTGATTGTGCCGTCAGCTTTTACCTCGGCGCTGTTTTTTTGTCTGGGGCCATAAAGCTTGGTGCCTGCTTCTAATAGGCCCAATTCTAGTAAGGTGCCAAACGGCACGCGCGGGGCGGCGCGTTTGGGTTTGAGGGTGTTTAGGTCTTCAGGGGCTACTGGGCGAACTTTGGAAAGGCGGGTTTCAGCCGCTTCAATGTAGGATTTGTCTTGCTCAATGCCGATAAACTTGCGCCCCAACGCTTTGGCAATCGCGCCGGTTGTGCCGGTGCCGAAGAAGGGATCAAGAATAATATCACCTGGAAGGCTGGTGGCCATCAACACCCTGTAGAGCAAACTTTCAGGTTTTTGGGTTGGGTGGGCCTTTTTGCCATTGTTGTTTTTAAGCCGTTCATTGCCAGAGCAAATGGGTAACAACCAATCAGAGCGCATTTGCAGATCGTCATTAAATGCTTTTAGGCTGTCATAGTTAAAGGTTGGGCGTGATTTTTGAGATTTTGAGGCCCAGATCAATGTTTCATGGGCGTTGCAAAACCGTGTGCCTTTAAAGTTTGGCATTGGGTTGGTTTTGCGCCAGACAATGTCATTTAAAATCCAAAAGCCTAAATCTTGCAATTTGGCGCCAACGCGGAAAATGTTGTGATAAGAGCCGATCACCCATAAGGCTCCATCGGGTTTTAACACGCGGCGGCACTCTTCAAGCCACAGGGAAGAGAATTCATCATAGGCGGCAAAGCTGTCAAATTGATCCCATTCATCTGTCACAGCGTCAACTTTGCTGTTATTGGGGCGGTGCAGCGCGCCTTCAAGTTGTAAATTGTAAGGTGGGTCAGCAAACACCAGGTCAATTGAATTGTCCGGTAATTTTTTAAGCTCTTCAATACAATTGCCAACCAAGATGCGATCCAGGGGCAAAGCTGTTTGTTTTGGGCAAGACGAGGCCTTTTGGCCTAAGCGGGTAGGTTTACTCATACAACAAAATCACTCTTACTCTTAACTCTACTACTCTTAAACACAACACTTCATTAGCGTTTCATTGATCCCAAAACCGTGGACCACTTTTGGGAGAAACGCTCTCAGACAAGAATCTGATCAAAAACTATGACCAATTTAAGGGCAACATGCCCAATAGTATCTTCTCCCAGTCAGGCTTAATAATTCGTTAATGCATGAAAAGCTTGCCAGAGCGGACCTGATTAATTAGCTTGTGGCTGAAACAGATGCGTATTCGCTATCGTTCAGGTTTAAAGATGTTTAAGGAGAAAAAAAGTGGCATTTGATTTACCAGACCTTCCCTATGCTTATGATGCGTTGGGCCCCTATATGTCGGCCGAGACACTTGAGTTCCACCATGACAAACACCATCAGGCTTATGTTACCAATGGCAACAAATTGCTTGAAGGTTCTGGGCTTGAAAATGCCTCACTTGAAGAGGTGGTCAAACAATCTTTTGGCAATAATGCTGGGTTGTTTAACAATGCGGGCCAACATTATAACCACATTCATTTTTGGAACTGGATGAAGCCAAATGGCGGCGGCGACAAGCTTCCAGGCAGCTTAGAGGCCAAAATTAATGAAGACCTTGGTGGGTTTGCGGCCTTTAAGGATGCTTTTTGCCAAGCTGGTGCCACACAATTTGGCTCTGGCTGGTGCTGGTTGGTGCTCAAAGATGGCAAGTTGGCCGTGACCAAAACACCAAATGGTGAAAACCCGTTGGTGAATGGCGAAGTGCCTTTGCTTGGCTGCGATGTTTGGGAACACAGCTATTACATTGATTATCGCAATGCCCGGCCAAAATATTTAGAGGCATTTGTTGATCATCTGATTAACTGGGAGTATGTGGAAAGCCTTTACCAGGCCGCCTCTTAAGCCTTAAAAGACATTAAAATTTTAAAAAAGGGTCGTTTGAATAAACGGCCCTTTTTCTTTGTCAAAATCAAGCTGCAGTGACTTTTCGCACATCACAGTTCTTTTTTCTCCAGCAAGCTAGGGCCCAAGTTGAAAACAGCTAACCCCAAGTTTGAAAGCCCCAAATAGGAGAAAGACCAATGTTAATGAACTTTGATAAGGACCAGTTTATTTTTAATCCTGATAAGGAGATAAAAGAAGAACTAACCCCCACTTTTCCGCAAAGCCCATTTGTGATTGAGCGGATCGATGGAACTGACCAACCAGAGTCACTCTTTGGGAACGATGAAAATTCATTCATTTACGGCTATGATGGCAATGATACCATTTATGCCAGAGGGGGAACTGACACGGTTTATGCAGGTAAAGGCAATGATCGGGTTGAAGGAGGAGACGGAAATGACCTTCTTCGAGGTCAGGAAGGCAATGATACCCTTTTGGGAGACGAAGGCAATGACACGCTTTATGGCGATGATGATATAAATTCGTCCCAAGGTGGATCTGACACGCTTTATGGCGGCCAAGGAGATGACACCTTATATGGCGGCGGCAATAAAGACATACTGCTTGGAGAAGCTGGCAACGATACGTTGATTGGCGGTATGGATGATGATGTGCTCTCTGGCGGTGAGGGAGATGATCTGCTGATCGGTGATTCAGAGGAATGGGGCGGTGATGGCTCTGGCAATGATTTCTTATCTGGAGGGGATGGTGATGATGAGCTGAGAGGCAATGGCGGTGATGACTATCTGTCAGGTGGGACAGGGCAAGACCGTCTGATTGGAGGGAGCGGTGATGATATCCTTTATGGAGAACATTTTATCGATCCTGAATTGCCCATTCCGGCTGATGAAGCTGATACCTTTGTTTTTGAGGATCATTGGGGTGATGACAGCATTATGGACTTTGACAGCGGCTTAGATCGAATTGAGTTTGCCAATGTCAACGGGCTCAACGATATGTCTGACCTGAATATTTCAGTTCAAAATGGTGATACGCTCATATCTTTCACATCACCAGGCCCGGCATTTGGCACAATTAGCACCATAACACTGGTGGGAATCACGCAGGTTAATGAAGCTGATTTTGATTTTCTCTAAACAGAGCCAAATTGTAAGGCTATAAAACAATGGCAGCCTCTCAAAAGGGGCTGCCATTGTTTGCATATTTAAGAAGGTTCATGCCTAAAATCTAAAGTTTATAACTTTAACGACGTCCCAATAAGATCTTGATAATAGAGGGCAATAAGCGCCCCATGCCTGTTCCCAATGAGCGCATGAGTGATTTGAAAAACGCTTCACTGGCTGTTTGGCGCCTTGAGGAGCGCCGTTTTGATTTTGATCTTGTTTTGGTGCGTCCACCAACGGGTGGTACACGAAATTCACCGTGGCGTACATATTCTGTGTCTCTGCGTCCGCTAACAGTGCCGCCGGTTTCAGCGCGGCGCTCTTCCATTTCCTTTTTGCGCTTCATTAAAATTTCATAAGCACTTTCGCGGTCAATCTCTTTGTCATAAGTGCCAGAAATAGGGCTTTCACTGATCACGCCTTTGCGCTCTTCATCAGTTAGTGGGCCGAGCCGGGAAGAGGGGGGGCGAATAAGTGTGCGTTGCACAATTGAGGGGTGTCCCTTTTTCTCTAGGGTTGAAACCAAAGCCTCACCAACCCCTAATTCCATAATGACCCGCTCGGTATCAAGCTCTGGATTGGGGCGGAATGTGCTGGCGGCTGCCTTAACCGCTTTTTGTTCACGCGGGGTAAAGGCGCGCAAGGCATGTTGGACCCGGTTACCCAATTGACTAGAGACAGTGTCGGGTACATCCAATGGGTTTTGCGTGACGAAATAAACACCAACACCTTTGGACCGAATGAGGCGTACCACTTGTTCTACCTTTTGCAAAAGTGCTTTTGGTGCTTCATCAAACAGGAGGTGTGCTTCGTCAAAAAAGAAAACAAGCTTAGGTTTCTGTGGATCACCGACCTCAGGTAATTCTTCAAAAAGTTCAGAGAGCATCCACAATAAAAATGTTGCGTAAAGGCGGGGGCTCTGCATGAGGGTTTCAGCGGCCAATATGTTGACCATGCCATGTCCGTCCCGGGTGGTACGCATGAAGTCACGAATATCAAGGGCTGGTTCGCCAAAGAAGTTTTCTGCGCCTTGTTCTTCTAAAACCAAAAGCCGTCTTTGAATGGCTCCAACGCTTGATTTTGAAACGGTGCCGTACTCGCCTGTCAGCTCACTGGCGCGCTCTGCGACATGGACCATGAGCTTGCGCAAATCTTTCATGTCAAGAACTGGCATGTTCTCATCATCTGCTAAACGAAAGGCAATGTTTAGCACACCTTCTTGGGTTTCATTTAGATCGAGTAAGCGAGAGAGTAAAATGGGGCCCATCTCAGTTACTGTGGTGCGGATGGGATGACCTTTTTTGCCGAATAAGTCCCAGAAAATACAGGGAAATTTCTTATATTCGTACTCATCAAACCCGATTGTTTTTGCCCGCTTTTCAAGGAAGTCTTTTTCAACACCGGCCGCTGCCAATCCAGAAAGGTCACCCTTCACATCAGCACAAAAAACGGGCACGCCTTGGGCCGAAAACCCTTCAGCTAAGATCTGCAAAGAAACCGTTTTACCTGTACCTGTTGCGCCTGCAATTAAGCCATGGCGGTTGGCAAGTTTTAAAGCAAGATATTCTTGCTTGGTGCTCTTGCCCAGATAAACGGAATTTTCTTCTGTCATTCTTTTGTCTCCTTAAAAACATTCGGTCTTTAAAGTTAGATTGGCTTACAAGTTTACATAGCAATCAGTCATCACCAAGACGGTCCGTAAGAGTGGACCAATTAACCCACAAATAAAAAGCTGAAAACAGTCATGACATGGCAAGAGATGATTTGCAAACACTTGATGGGGACCGCTGTGTAAACTGTTAAACCACAGTTACATGAAAATTTGATCACAAGGAACTCACATTGGTGCTTGATTAAACCCCCATATGATGTGTATTAAAGACAGTGAGTGGTGTGCTCTGGTTGTCGAGCATGTGCAGATGGTCTTAACTGCAAGTTGTGAAGCGGACCATTTGGTGTTGGACCAAGTCGTCATTGAAAGACGGGACAAGACACACTGCAAGTGGTCATTGAGCTGATGGTTTTTGTAAGGTTAAAGTGGTCGTGTTTGTTTTAAACGTGATTGGGACTTGCAAGAGCTTTTAGGGCAAGATGGTTGCGAAGGTGATTTAAGCGGCCAAGAGAACGACCCATAACCAAGTGGTCTGTTCTACAAAAAGAGGAGGACTTCACTTTGATTTTCAATCCTCTTTTATCAAACGGTCGGTGCACCATTTGAAACTGTTGAAGCGAGAGCATCAACAAAGGAGAGAAAACTTGGGTTGGAATTTTTAGCTTTTTTATAAAAAGCGGTAGAAGATCTGGCATATTAAGCATCCATGGCAAAGCCTGACTTTGCGTATAGCTAATTATAACGCTTAATCTTTTGCGTATAGATTCGAGCTCAACTTATTTGTGAAGCAGATCTTTGTTTTTTGAAATTTTCAAAGAACAAGACAAGACATTAAGCAGGGGAAACCATAATGAGCAGTTACAAAATCGAAACCATCGAAGGTGTTGGCGCTAAATATGCTAAAATTTTGCGTAAAAATAACATTGCTTCAACCAAAGCTTTGTTATCTCGCGGTGCTACAAAGAAGGGCCGCAAAGAATTAGCAGCCGAGACCAAAATTGATGAAACGCTAATTTTAAAGTGGTGCAATATGTGTGATCTTATGCGGGTGAAAGGTGTTGCTGAAGAATATTCAGAGCTTCTTGAAGTTGCTGGTGTTGATACAGTTAAAGAGCTCCGCAAAAGAAAGCCTGTAAATTTACAAGCTGCAATGGCTGAAGCTAATGCTAAGCGCAAGAAGAAACTTGTTCGCCAAGTGCCTGGCTTGAAACAAGTTGAAAACTGGGTAAATAGCGCCAAAGAATTAGATCCAGTTATGAAGTACTAAGCTTTTAATAGCTGTTTAAAATTACAAAAGGGGAAAGGCAGTGCCGTAATTGGGCAGTGCCTTTTTTCATTTTTCATTAGCTCTTTTCGGCGCAATCTACTTGCGTTAAGAAGAGAGTGTATTTAAAAAAAATAGATGGTTCGCGTTCCAGTCATAATTAACAAGAGAGCTTCATGTCTAAAGAACAGTTTCAGTTGCCCGAAAATCTAACCCAATCAACCAGGCAAGCCTGGCGGGATCAGGTTGAAAAAGCCTTAGAGGGACGATCAATAGAAAAAACATTGGGCTCAACAACCTATGATGGGATTGCGATTAAGCCCCTTTATGACCAAGATGATAGACAGGCCAAACAAGACAAGCCAATTTTGCTGCAAAAGGCAAGGGGTGAGCGGGCTTGGCAAATTATACAACTGATTGATATTCCTAATGTTGATTTGGCAAACACACAGATCAAGCGTGATTTAGAGGGCGGGGCCAATGCATTATGGCTCTCAGTTGGTAATGATATTCCTTATGGGGCAGGGACTTTGCCTCTTACGTCTCAAGCTGATTTTTCATCTTTGTTTGCAGGCGTTGATTTAGAAGGTGTGAGCCTTTATCTCACAAATGGTTATGAAAATCTGACCTGTGCCGCTGCCTTGATGAGCAGCTTGTCTGACTTATCTGTAAACATGGAGGCCGTCACGGGCTCTTTTGGGTTTGACCCTTTAAGTTTGTTTGCCGCTCAAGGTGCTTTTCCTGATCCGGAAGAGGAGGCCTTGGCCAATTGGGTGGATGCCGCATTTGCCATCCAATCGGCGCCTATAGGCATGAAGAGTTTTCTTGCCTCTGGCCAGCTTTGGCAACAAGCGGGTGCAAGTGAAGCTATGGAGTTGGCTTTTACCTTAGCCAGCGCGCTTTATTATGTGCGGGCGCTTGAACAATCAGGCTTTTCAACACAAGACGCTTTTAATCAAGTGGATTTAAGCCTTGTGGTGACGGGCGATGTGTTTCTCTCCACCGCCAAATTACGCGCCATGCGGGTTTTGTGGCAGAAAATATGTGTGGCTGCTCAGCAAACACCTGACACCAAGCTGATTGGTCAGATGTCTTATTTGGATGTGGTTGAGCGCGACCCGGAGGCCAATATGTTGCGGGCAACTGCCGCCACGGTTGCCGCTGGCATTGGCAATGTGGATGGTTTGGTGTTGTTGCCATTTTCCAATGCGCATGGGGTTTCCAATTCTTCTGCTCGGCGCTTGGCTCGAAACACCCAAATCATTGCGCAAGAAGAAAGCCATATTGGTCTGGTGCAAGATCCGGCTGCTGGCTCTTGGTATATTGAAAGCCTAACAGACGATTTATGTGCCAAAGCATGGGACCTGTTTAGCCAAACAGAGCGGGCAGGTGGTATTGCTAAAATGCTGAAAAAGGGGCAGATCAATGATTTAATTGATGGCGTTAGGTCAGCCAAAGAAAAAGACATCGCCACAGGCAAAAAAGAAATCACAGGCGTGACCATCTTTCCCAATTTGGATGAGCAAGCTCCTGAGTTATGTGAAGCTCAAGAAGCCGATCTTGAAGTGAATTTGACTGGGCAAAAAGACACGGAAGACTCACTTTCTTCTCTTTGTGCGCCAAACCAAGGTGCTCGTTTTCAACACATGCAAAAACTGTTGCAAAAAGGCTTGGTCTTTAACGCCCTTGATGGCGCGTTAGAGGCCCCGGCAAGTTTAAGCCCTATGATTGGTAATATTAATAATCGGCTGGTTGCCAGTTTTGAAGGGCTACGCTCTGTTTCTGATTACATCAAGGTTGAAACAGGGCGGCGGCCAAGGGTGTTTCTTGCGACCATTGGCGCTCCTTCAGATTTTACAGCCAGAGCCACTTGGGCCAAAAGCTATTTTGAGGCTGGCGGTATCGAAGCGATTAGCCCGGATGGGTTTGAGACCAGCCAAGCTCTTATAGATGCTTTTGTTGAAAGCGGGGCCCATATTGCGTGCCTGTGTTCTAGTGATGAGCAATACAAACAAGAGGCCATTGAGGTTGCCAAGGCTTTGAGAAAAGCTGGTGCCAACGGGGTTTACATGGTGGCTCGGCCAAAATTGTTAAAATCGATCCCGTTAGAAGAGCGCAATGAAATCCATGCTCTGCTCTATCAAGGGACCAACATGGTGCTGACGTTAATGGAAGCGCATTATCTTATTGGCTATGAAGATGAGCCGATCGAAGTTTAACGAATATTTTTTTTCTGGTCAGAAGAAGTAATCAATAGAGGGTAACGTACATGACAAACATTCCAAATTTTGCTGACATGGAATGGGAAAAGCCTAACCAAGATCAGGCGGCTTCAGTTGAGCAAGAAGCGCAAACGACCCCTGAGGGCATTCAATTGCAATCTTCTTATTGCGCTGATGATGTTAAAGATTTGGACTTTTTGCAAAGCTATCCTGGCCAAGCTCCGTTTTTGCGTGGGCCTTATCCAACCATGTATGTGCAAAAGCCTTGGACCATTCGCCAATATGCTGGTTTTTCCACGGCAGAGGATAGCAACGCGTTTTACCGCCGCAATCTGGCTGCCGGGCAAAAAGGTTTGTCCATTGCTTTTGATCTGGCGACACACCGCGGTTATGATTCAGACCACCCGCGTGTAAAAGGCGATGTTGGCATGGCCGGTGTGGCAATTGACAGCATTTATGACATGCGGACCTTGTTTGATGGCATACCTTTGGATCAAATGAGTGTGTCCATGACCATGAATGGGGCCGTGTTGCCTGTGCTGGCGCTTTATATTGTTGCTGGCCAAGAGCAAGGCGTGCCGAGTGAGAAGCTGTCTGGCACCATTCAAAATGACATCTTAAAAGAGTTTATGGTGCGTAACACTTATATTTACCCGCCAAAGCCGTCTATGCGCATCATTTCTGATATTATCAGTTATACCTCGGCCAACATGCCCAAGTTCAACTCCATTTCTATTTCTGGCTATCATATGCAAGAAGCTGGTGCGACAGCTGATTTGGAATTGGCCTACACCTTGGCTGACGGCATTGAATATGCCCGCGCTGGTGTGCAAACCGGTTTGCCGATTGATAAATTTGCTCCGCGGCTGTCTTTCTTCTGGGCGATTGGCATGAATTATTTTATGGAAATTGCCAAAATGCGGGCCGCCCGCATGATTTGGGCAACCTTAATTCAGGAAGAATTTAAACCTCAAAATCCAAAATCTTTAAGCCTGCGCACCCATAGCCAGACCTCTGGTTGGTCTTTGACCGCCCAGGATGTGTTTAACAATGTTGTGCGCACTTGTTTAGAGGCGATGGCTGCCACACAAGGGCATACGCAAAGCTTGCATACCAATTCATTGGACGAGGCGTTAGCTTTGCCAACAGACTATTCAGCCCGTATTGCGCGCAACACACAACTGTTCTTGGCCCATGAATCAGACACATGTAATGTGATCGACCCGTGGGGGGGCTCTTACTATGTAGAGCGGTTAACACAAGAGCTTGCTCAAAAAGCCTGGGCGCACATTCAGGAAGTGGAAGAGCTTGGCGGTATGGCCGCTGCGATTGATAAGGGCGTGCCAAAATTGCGCATTGAAGAGGCTGCAGCGCGCACCCAAGGGCGCATCGATAGCGGTGCGCAGACCATTGTTGGGGTTAATAAATATCTCAAATCTGAAGAAGATAAAATCGAGATCTTGAAAGTTGATAATGCCTCTGTGCGTCAACAACAATTGGCCAAGCTTGAAAAACTGCGTGGTGAGCGCGATGAAGCAGAATGCCAAGCCGCACTAGAGGCGTTGACAAATGCAACAGAGGGGGGTGGCAACTTGCTTGAAATGTCTGTGGCAGCTGCCCGGACGAAAGCCACTGTGGGTGAGATTACGCAAGCGATGGAAAAAGTTTTTGGTCGTCACCAGGCTGAAATCAAGGTGATTTCTGGCGTTTATAAATCGGAGATGAATGCTATGGGCGATGCGGTTGAAAAAGTGCAGGCAAAAGTTTCAGACTTTGAAAAAGTTGATGGGCGCCGCCCGCGGATTCTGATTGCGAAAATGGGCCAAGATGGGCATGACCGCGGCCAAAAGGTAATTGCCTCTGCTTTTGCTGATCTTGGTTTTGATGTTGATATTGGCGCCTTGTTCCAAACGCCGCAAGAAGCGGCTCGCCAAGCGATTGAAAACGATGTGCACATTTTAGGTGTTTCCTCGCTTGCCGCTGGTCACCTGACTTTGGTGCCGGAATTGCGCGAAGCGTTGGAGAAAGAAAAACGCCAAGACATCATCATCGTTGTTGGCGGGGTTATTCCACCTGAGGATTATGACACCTTATTGCAAGCTGGTGCTAGTGCGGTGTTTGGGCCTGGCACTGTGATTGCTGATGCGGCTAGTGATCTGTTAGATCAGCTGAATGAGCGCATAGTTGGCTGAATAAAGTCATATAGTCAGTGAAACTGATAAAGTGATCCTTAAGCTCTTACTCGATAAGTATTTTGAATTGGCTGTTCTCACGCGTTTCTCATAGGGTATGAGTCTCATATCTTGGCTATTTTGTGCTTGAGGGAGGAAGACTGGCGATGAGGACACTTATTTTAACAGCATTGAAATCTTGTTTGCTGGCATGTGTTTTGTGTGTAACCAGCGTTACTGTGGCCCTAGCAAGTGATAGCTGGGCCGAGCTTAAGCAATTGCTTTATAAAGACAAGACAATTGCTAAAACATCAAACCAGGTGATCTTAACAGCGCCATATCGTGCCACAGATGACAGGCGGGTGCCCATTGACATTAAAGTTCAAGTGCCCCCTCAGGCGGTCATTAAAACAATGACCTTGGTTATTGATGAAAACCCGATGCCGGTATCAGCTGTGTTTCAAATGGGCAAATCCAAAAATGAGTTACACATCTCTACCTTTATGCGTTTAAACGGCCCTTCAAGTGTGCGCGCTATTGTTGAGACCAATGATGGCACGCTTTATATGGCTGAGAAATTTGTGAAAACCAGTGGCCTTGGTGCTTGTTCTGCCCCGCCAATTGGGGATCCTAAAGAGTTAATGGCCAATTTAGGCAAGATGGAATTAACTCACATCAAAAAAGGCAAAAAAGAAAAAGCCACTCAGGTAAAGCGCCAAGCGCGATTAAAGATTCAGCACCCCAATCTAACTGGTTTGCAGATGGATCAAATCACCCTGCAGTATATCTTGGCGCGGTTTGTTAAAACTGTTGAGGTGAGCCAGGGAGAAGAAAAGCTCTTTACACTTACGGGAAGCATTTCTTTTAGTGAGAATCCTGAATTGACTTTTGATTATAAGATCAATGAAGGAGATACGCTGAAGGTCACAGTGGTCGATACTGACAAGGCTGAGTTTAAAAAGACGTTTCCTGTTGGTTTTGGAAGTTAACTCAGTTATCCAGAGTTGGATTTTATTTTCGTTTTAAAGGGCACCTAATGTTTTAGGTGCCTTTTCTTATTTCATAGAAGGATTTCAAGAAACAGTGAGCTCAAAAAAGAAAAGACCCCAAATTAGGGGCCTTTTACAATTGAGTTTTAAAAACTCTAAAAATTATGCACGGTCAAGTTCAGCTGGCATATAGCTGGTTACTTCCATGCCTGTTTCTGTTTCAGAAACTTGTGGGGCAGTCCAAGTCATAATCAAATCCCTCACTTAAGTTGTTAATTACATATCCTGGCCAGTTTTCAGTTTTCTGATTATGGAGGCCAAGATAAACAAAGGTTCCTCCCATCTTCCTGGGCGGGATCATATTACCAAAAAATATGAAGAGTGCAACCTAATCATTCACTTAATATGAAATTTAAATTAATTATCATGATAAAAAAGATGAACGAAGCTAGCTTTATTGTTTGAAACCCAATAATGTCGTGAAAATAACCCGTAATCATATAATAAAGATCTAAAAAGGGCAGGGTTTGTTTTAACTTCTCTTTCTTTTTTCAAGCCTGAAAAGGGAAGTGTAAAAGCAAATGATTGATGCTGAAAAGTGTTGGTCATTTCTCTAGTGAGTTATATGTTTATTTAGGAGTATACATATCATGTCCACGGATCATTTGGCAGCAGATCCAGCCACTTTATCAGATCAAGAATTAATAGAAGTTTGTTTGGAGACGCCGTCTTCTTCAGCTGTTGGTTTGCGCTATCATTTAGAGCAAAAAAAGCGGGATAAACGGAGTTTTAAACTGCTCATTTGGCTTAGTTTTTGGGCCGCTTGTGCGGCGACTGCTTCTCTTATGTTAACCATTGCGGTACTTGTTAACAAACTTATCTAATTGATGGTTTGGGGGCTATTCAGCTGTTCTCTTTACGATACGCGTCAGTAATTGGTTGACCTCTTTAAAGATGTTTGCAGAGGGACCTGATTGGCTAATGGGGGGTGTGCGAAATCCCACATGAATGATACCTGGTTTTGTTTTGAGCTCATAAGCAAAGATGTTGAGTGGGCACGCGCCAATATTTAAGGGGGAAAGGGCAAACAGCTCTGCCCCTAGTTTGGCTGAGCAAAACTGATAAATCACAGCGTTTTTGTAAACCAGCTGTTTGACTTCAAGTGCGTCTTTGGTGCGGCTCAACATATCAGCGACGTTTCCTTGATTTGCAACGGTTAGTCCTTCTTCTTCAATGGAAGATTTTAGAAAGCTGGTGATGGTTTCAAAATCGCCTTCAATTAAAGTTACATGCACCCATTTTGGGGAATTTGGTAAGGTTTTTTCCTTGGCAAAACTGGTGCTGGTATGGGCAAGAAACAAAACGTAACTGCCGAAAATATAAAAGAAAAATTTAATCCAACCCGTTTGAGTGGGATGTCGTTCCCCCTGTTTCATCATAAATAAACCTTAAAATTGAGTATCATTAACCTTGAAAGTGCCATAACCAATCCCCACTTAACAAGGGTCTTACGTTTTATAAAAGACCTTTCCGTGAAGGGAAAATGTGTGACCAATGGTGTCAAGTGGCGCCATTTTAGCAAAAGGGCAAAAAGATGAAATTTCCTTGGCGCAAATCCAACAGCTCCAGCCCTGATCAGCCTGAAACTTCATTGATCAAACGCTTAGACTCACAAGAGCCAGCCTCGATTGACTTGCCACCTTCTCAAATGGTTAAAAAACAAGTTGTCAAAAAATATGGTCTTGGGCATGCGATTTTTCGCCCTCTTGGTATTGCGATTGCCTTGCTGATAGGGGTTTATGCCAGTGTTGCCATCCTCAGCAATTATTGGCGCGGCTATCAACGGGATGTTTCTTATCGTCAGGCTTATCACATAGACAAAACCGCGGTTGAATTCTTCCAAGACAGTTTGCTGTCTAAAGATAAAGTTGAGTTGATTATCCGTAATTATGATGGCCAGTTGGAAAAACGCTTTGCCAGCAATAGCCAACTGAGCGCTTATATCAAAGCGCGGGCCGGTGAGTTGGAAGCTGCCAAACAACACAGTTTAACCCAAATGCAAACAGAGTTAGAGGCTCTGTTTGAAACTGCTTTTGCAGGCCGGCAAGAGGCTGTTGAAAATTATGCGGATTGGTTTTTTGAATGGAAGCGCCCTTATGTGATTTTGAAAGAGGCTATTTCTTCGACCACATCACGTATGATAAAGCTGGGTGAATATGAAAGTTTGCGCACTGCTGTTGAGCGGGACATGAAAGATTATTTCATGCGCCATTACAAAGAGCAGGTTTTAAAACCTGAGGAGCGTGATGCCATTATCGTAAAGGGCATTGAGAAAATTGCTCGCAATGCGCATAAACATTATTTAAGCGTTATGGTAGAGCAAGATGAGAAAATGCGTGTCTTCTTGGCCAAAAATACCACTTATTTGGAAACGATACCTCATGACCAAAAGCTCACCCAAACCAAGCTGGATTGGGATGCTCAGCGTTGGAAAACCCCGACCTATTTAATGGAAGACCGGGCCTTTGATGGTATTGCTGGTATAGGCCGGGTTGCCGTTGGTGGTACGCTTGGGGCTTTGGCCATTGGGCCTGCCATGAACCGCGGGTTGGGCAGCATTTTTACGGGGCTTTCGCGCCGGTTTGCCTCTTCAATGGGGGCTAGAATTACCTTGGCAGAGGGCGGTGCTGTGGCCGGTACCGCGGTTGAACCGGTTGGAGGCACCATTGTTGGGGCTGCCATTGGCGTGGTGCTTGGCTTTGCAGCTGATTATGTGATTAATAAAGTCAATGAAAAGTTCTCGCGCGAAAAGTTCTTAAAAGCCAATCACGAGGCGCTAGAGAACACGATGAACCTGTGGCAGGACAAACTGTCTGAAAATTTAGGTGCCGCTTATAGCCGTTGGTATGATGAGGCCAAAGCAGGGTTGATTATAGTCAGAGAAAAGCAAGGCACGGCTAGGCCTGAATTGGTTGCTTTTTAATCAATCCCTTTAAGTTGATGAAAAGATCACATGGCAAATAGATAAATTAATTCTTCTCGAAATTTTCTTGTAGGCCCTTGATTTCCATTTTTAAAGCGGCAAGCTCTTGCAAAATTTGATCGTCTTTTGCAAGAGCGTTTTGTTGGTTCTCAATGCCTTCTGATTGCATGGCATCGACAATGATACCGATGAACAGGTTTAAGACCGCAAAGCTGGTGACCAGCATATAAATCAAGAAAAATATCCAAGCGTATGAAAATTTTTCCATCACGGGGCCGGAAATATCAGCCCAACCTTCCATCGTCATGATTTGCACCAAAGAGAATACGGAAGCGCCCAGTGTGCCAAAACTGTCTGGAAATTGGGGGCCGAACATTTGTGTCGCCATAACCGAGGAGACATATAGAATTAACAATAAAAGGGCCACTATTGAGCCCATGCCTGGAATGGCGGCAAGCAAGCCGGAGACAACGCGGCGCATTGAGGGAACCGCAGAGATAAGCCGCAGAACCCGCAATATCCGCAAGCTACGAAGGACAGAGAGATTGCCTGTTGCTGGCACTAAGGCTACGCCGACAACAAAGACGTCAAAGACTGACCAGGGATCTTTCAACATGCGCCAGCCTTGCACGTAAAAACGTATTAGCAATTCAACAACAAAGATGGCTAAGATCATCCGGTCTAAGCTGCCCAGCACGCTGCCATAGGAGGCGTGAAGGGATGGGCTGGTCTCTAGCCCTAAAATAATGGCATTGAGTACGATGAGGCCGATTATGGCCCATTCAAACCAAGGGGCTGCAATTAGATTGCCTAGCCATGCTTTTAATGAAATGTCTTCTTCGTTTGTCTCTAGAGAGCTCATTTAGTCTACCTCAGTTTGAAACTGTCTCCTTAAACAGCAAACTACAATAAGCGGTTTAAAGACGCCAAGTCCAAAAGGTTATATGAATTGGGGATCTGCTGGAGTTTCCACATAAATCAAGTTTATGAAGAGCTAACCAGGCTTGTATTTTGATTATCAAGAGCTTTTTACCGGGGATGAAAATTGTAACTTTTCTTCAATTGGCAGGTGTACAAGGGCTGATAAAAGGGCCAAAACGGCGGCTCCCATCCACATCAAGTCGTAAGAGCTGTTTTGGTCAAAGACCAAACCGCCCAACCAGGCGCCGAAAAAACTACCCACTTGGTGGGATAGAAAAACAATACCAAACAACATGGAGAGCCATTTGGGCCCATAAAGTTGGGCAACCAAACCACTGGTCAGGGGAACCGTGCCAAGCCATAAGAGCCCCATGACAAAGCTGAGAACATAAACCATTAAGGGTGTAAGAGGTAATACAAAAAAGCCGATGAAAATGATGCTGCGCAAAAAGTAGATAAGGCTGAGCAGGCGTGTTTTGGAATAACGATCGCCGAGCATGCCAGCGCTAAAGGTGCCAAAGACATTGCCAAGGCCGATGAGGAAAAGGGCCATGGTGCCCAGCCAAGGTCCGCCTGTTGCATCTTCTAGAAAGGCTGGTAAATGCACAGCTGTGAAAGCGATATGAAAGCCGCACACAAAAAATCCGGCCATCAGCATTAAATAATTTCGATTGCTCATTCCATGGCGAATATAGTCCATCCCATCATCGTGGGCTGCGATGTTTGTTTCAGTTTTGGATAATTTTGAAAAGGGAACTGTTAAAACCAGAATAAGCATGATGACACACGCGATTGAAAAAATGGCTTGTTCTAAGTTTTGAATGGAAAGCAACCAACCAGCAAAGGGAATGGCCAAGCAAAGCCCTAGTGCGCTGCCAACGCTGGCCAGGGTGATCATTTTATCCCTGTAATCTGGCCCGGCAATGCGCCCGACTGTGCCAATGACCACAGTAAAGCCTGTTGCGCCAAGCCCCAACCCCATCAAAATACCGCATAGAATGAGATGGGATGAGGTTTCAGCTAATCCCAAACCGACAAAGCCGCCCGCAAAACAAAGCGTGCCGGCTAATAACACCCAGAAGGGGCCGTACTTATCTGTTAGTCTGCCTGTAAAGGGGGCTGCTAGCCCCCAGATTAAATTGGCCAGGGCAACGGCAAAAGAGAAGCTTTCGCGCCCTAAGTGTAATTTTTCAGACAAGGGGGTGAGGAACAATCCATAAGATTGGCGCGCCCCAACGGAAATGAGCAATATGGTTGCGCCTAAAAGAGCGGTTATCAAAGCCAATTGGAAATGACTGGAAACCGGGGGCTCTTTTGGGGCAGCGGGCATAAATGATCTTTGTCTCATCAATTGTAAAAAAATAATATCTTGATAAAACTAATCTTTATACGCTCCCTCGTAAAGTGCGTTGTTCAATGGTGATGACTTGTTCAAGGTTGGGATCGACCCCGCGTCCGGTCATTGATGTTTTCCATTCTTGCCCTTCTTTTACAATTGAGAAAAGATTGTAGCGTGCCAGATCATAAGGCCCGCTTTTGGCAATGGAGGCGCTGGGCGTGCCAATGATATGGCACGGGCCATCAGGGGTGTAGAAACATGTGTAGTTTTGTATGTGATTATGCCCGTAAAGAACCATCTCGGCACCAAACTGTTTTAAAGTTTTGGCAAAGTCTTCATCATTGGTCATGGCGCGTGAGCGCGATGTTAGCCCTGATAAGGGAGGATGATGGACAATAACACAGCGATAAAATCCATGGGCTTTGGCTTTTTGCAAAATTTTTCCCAATTGATCTAGGTTCGCCTCACTCACTGTGCCAAAGGCTTTAAATAAGGGGGTTGGGATGGCTGAGTTGACGCCGATAAAGGCAATTTGATCGAGCGTGCGCACAAAGGGTTCATCTGGCCCACTGCCTCCCCCAAGGCTGGCGCCTAAAGCATCAGAGCGCATATAGTCGATATAGGGACTGTTAAGGTCAAAGGGCTCTTGGGGCGCATAATAATCATGGTTGCCGGGGACAAATGAGACCTGTTGGCTGGCGCCGAGTGTTTCTAACCATTTCAGTCCGGCTTTAAATTCACTGGCTAGCCCTAAATTCACCAAATCGCCAGAGACAATCATATGGTTGGTGTTTTGTTTTAAAAGGTCAGCCTTGATCATATCCAGTGCGTTTTGGCGATGCAGATAGCGGCGTGAGCGATACCAATTCAGTAGCCCCAACACTTGCTTCATGGATAAGCCAGATAAAGAGGGAAAAGACAGGCTTGGCAGATGGATATCTGTTACATGAGCAAAATTGGTCATCACAACACCTTGGTCAAGAAAAGGCTTTGAACATGAACGTTAACAATAGCCCCAGTTTCTTCAAGGTATGAGAGATGAGATTGAAAATTTCAAGTTCTTTCTATTTCTTTTCAGGGTCAATTCCCGTAAAAAACATTCTGAGCCTTCTTAAATTCCAAGGATGACTATAATGAGCTTGTTTTCAAACGCTATTCATGCCCTTTTGCGCCCGTTTTGGCGTATGACGCGGGGGCTAACCATGGGGGCGCAAGCTGTGGTTATTGATGAACAGGACCGGGTGTTACTGGTGCGTCATGGCTATCGCCCTGGGTGGCATTTTCCGGGCGGCGGTGTGGAATGGAATGAAAGCTTACACCTTGCCCTGGTGCGAGAGCTTTATGAAGAAACCGGTATTGAGCTTACAGGGCCTGCTAATTTGCACGGTATTTTCACCAATTTTAAAAAATTTAAAGGTGATCATATTGGGGTTTTTATTGTGCGTGAGTGGCGGCAAGACAAAATCCCTGAACCAAATGCGGAAATACAAGAAATTGGTTTTTTTGCTATTGATGAGTTGCCCGAACAAACGGTACAAGGGGTGAAAAACCGATTGGGCGAAATTTTTAACAACCAGAGCATCGCTTCTACATGGACTTAAATTATAAAAAGAAAACTTATGACCGGCATTCGCATTGAGCCTAGCAGTGAAATTTGTTCTCAACTGATTACGCTTCTCAACACTGTTTTGGGGCCGGGGCGGTTTGCGCGTACGGCTTATCGTATCAGAGAGTGCTCAAGCCCAGATAATTGTTTTGCTTTAAATGCTTATCAAGACACTCAGCTGGTGGGCACGGTTCATGTGACAGCTATCAAAATTGGAGGCAAGGAGGGGGCGTGTTTAATTGGTCCTCTCATTGTGGCAGAACAAGCACGTGGCCAAAAGTTAGGAGAACAATTGCTGGACGAAGCGATTGAGCTTGCCAGCTCTAAGGGACAGATTATGGCCCTTTTGGTTGGCGATCTGGTTTATTATCAAAGAGCTGGTTTTCAATTGGCGCCAAGTACCATTTTGTTGCCTGGCCCTGTGCAGCAACAGCGGCTTTTGGTTAGGGAAATTGAAGATGGGGTGTTGGCGCAATTTGAAGGGGTGGTTGCTGCTATTTAATGATATCCAGTCATATTGGATTTATAGCACAAAAATTTACCGTCCCTCGCGCCACCACATGGAGCCTAACATAATCAAGAACAATCCTAATGCGATCAGCCCTGCAAGTAAGGGGATAAGGCGCACCCCTTTGACAATATAAGCTTGGCGATCTTTTAGAGCCATCCAATCAGAGCCGGCGAACCGTTTTGAACCCGTCAATAGGGAAACCTTTGGCAAGGGCAGGGGTTGGCTTTCTTGTAATTTTCCAGTCCAGAACAGGCCAGTTTTGGCTTGTTTTGCCAGTGGTTCGAGCACACGGCCACTGGTGACAATGTTTTCCATTTCTTTCGCGCTGGCATAGCCAATAAAGGCAAGCGTGTTGAGTTTTTCTGATTTAACTCTGTGAATGCCAAGCATTTGTTTGGGAAGTTCGGCCCGCCAGTGACCAGGAGTTTCTTGTTTTAGCTCAACTTTTTCGACTGAACCGTCAGGGCGGGTGATGGTTACAGGGTCGATTTTTTCTTTCATGGTGCGCCGCGTTACCACGAGGGTGCGGCCCTCGCCCTTAGCTTGCAGCGATTCTTCTTCTAAATCTGGTTCTTTCATCAGCCAGTGAGACAGGCGGCGCAACAATGTTGTGTACGGGCCGCCGCCATCGAATGAACGGGCCCACAGCCAGGCGTGATCTGAAAGCAATAGTGCGATGCGTCCCTCTCCCAGCCGGTTCAGCACCAAAAGCGGTTGCTTTTGCGCGCCAGTCATGATGGCTTCACCTTCTGTTATGCGTGCTTCAATCAAGCGAAACCATTTTCCCCATTTGGGGTCAGATTTTGGTTTGAGCCGGTTGGCTTTGGGCAAATTATGCGTGACAGGGTGGCGGCTGCCTTTTGGGGTGATTGTTGGGCGAAACGGTTCTTCAAGCACTTGGCCGGTTGGCAGGGCGGGTAAAATTTGGTCAAGCGGGGTGTTGGCCAGGCTTGCTGGGCTGGCAAACTTGTCACCAGCGGCGATTAATACAGCCCCGCCGTTGAGTACATATTGGCTGACATTATCAAGATAATGCAAAGGCAGCACACCGCGCCGTTGATAACGGTCAAAGATTATCAAATCAAACTCATCGAGCTTTTCTGCAAACAATTCCCGGGTTGGAAATGCGATTAAAGAAAGTTGGTGGATGGGCGTGCCGTCTTGTTTCTCTGGTGGGCGCAAAATCGTAAAATGCACCAGATCAACCGATGCATCTGATTTTAACAAATTGCGCCAGGTGCGCTCACCAGCATGGGGTTCACCAGAGACCAGCAAGACACGCAGATTTTCTCTGACCCCTTCAGCTGTAATTACCGCGCGGTTATTTGCGGTTGTGATTTCTTGTTCATCTGCATCAACTTCTATTTCCATCAAGTTGAGGCCGGCATGAGGGAAGTTAAGGGACAAGGTAATATCTTCACCAACTTTGACAAACTGGGTGCGCTCCTCAGACCCTTTTTGACGAATGGTGAGTTTGACAGTGTCTGGGACTTCGTTGTCTCTGCCTTGTTCAACAACTTTTAGGACAACGTTGCGCTCAGCCCCTACGATGCCGTAGCGCGGGGCTTTGACAATTTCTATGCGCCTGTCGAATTGGCCTTTCTCGCCTGTGAGTAAAGTATGAAAGGGGACATCAAGCCCCAGGTCTGCAAATTTTGCTGGTGCATCATGAATTTGCCCGTCAGTAATCATAACCACACCGGCTATACGGTTGGTTGGGATGCGGCTTAAAGCTGCGCGCAAGCTGGCAAAGCCAAGGGTGCCATCGGCAACGTTTCCACTTGATTCGTCGAGTGAGACAAGCTCAATGTCGAGATTTTTTATTTGCTTTAATTTATCTACCAGAACGGATTTGGTGCTCTCTACCAGCTTTTGGCGCCCGGCAATGATTTGGCTAGGGCTTTTGTCAACGAGGACCAAAACAATGTTGTTTAAGGGGTCACGCTCTTCTTGGCGCAAGCTGGGGTTTAATAGGGCGAGGAGGAGGAGGAGTAATCCGGGGCCGCGCAATAGCGCGCCGGGCATTCTGCGGATGATAAAATATAGCCAAACACAAATGATAAGAGCGCCGAAAAGCCATAAAACCCACGGGGCTACAAGAGGTGTGTAGATAATATCCCAATTACTCATTGGCCAAGCCTTTCTAGAAGGGCTGGTACGTGGACTTGGTCCGCTTTATAATTGCCTGCTAGGGCGTACATGATAATATTGACGCCCACACGAAATGCCATTTCTCTTTGTAAGTTGTCGTTAGGTCCGACGGGGTAAATAGGTTGTAAGCTTTCATCAACCGCCCAGGCGGAGGCAAAGTCATTAGAGGTGATTAAAATGGTGCTGACACCATCAATGTCTGAGGTTTGTTTGGATGTTGTTGTGCCAGTACGTTTGGGCGCTTCTACCCAAAGAGCGCCTTGTTGATAGCGCCCAGGAAAGCTTGAGAGTAAGTAAAAGCTTTTGGTGAGAACATGACCTTTTGGAACTTGTTCTAAACGGGGAATGTCTAATTTTGACAATAAAGATTCTAGCGCCAGTTGGCTTTTGCCTGCTAGACCTCCTGTGCGGCTGTTTTGATCTTTGGTGTCAAAGATAATCATGCCGCCATGTTTCATATAAGCATTGATGCGCTGGGCAATCTTTTCAGAAAGCGGTTTGGTGTAAGGGCCAACGGGCCAGTATAAAACGGGGAAAAAGGCAAGCTCATCACGGGTGATATCAACCCCTAGGGGCTCTAATGGTTCAACGGCTGTGCGGGTGTTTAAGATATAGGTTAACCCTCTTAAGCCCTGGCGGCTTACTGTGTCAATTTCTTCATTTCCGGTTTTCACGTAAGCCAGATGAGTGTTTAAAGCTGATTTCATTTCAAAGGCTTGGCGTTTTTCTTCTTGAGCAAAGGCAGGGCTAGCAGCTAGAAACCCGAGCGTTAAGCAACAAAGGGCAATCACAGGGGCTGAAGATTTTGTGCGGAGCATGGAGAGCCCTAGAGCGCCGCGTAACCAAAGCACCAGCAGGCTATCTAACAAAAGTAAAATTAAAGCACTTATGAAAAGTGGCCCGCGCAGATTAAAGGGAGCTTTAAACTTATAGGTATGGAGAGCGGCATTCATTGTTTTCATGTTTAAAACTTCTAATGGGCCAGATTGAGGAAAGAGATTTAACGCCACTGATTGTTCTGCAGGACCGTAAAACCCAGGCGGGTGTATAGAATTTATTTTTAAGGTTTTCAGGTTTTGATAGGCAATGGGTTCAACGGTTGCGGTTGGTTTTTGTAACTGGCCAAACCCGTTGAGCACTTGATATGGGGCCAGTAGTGTGTTGGTTTCATCTGTTTCTTTGGTAACTGTCTCACCATTGGCTTCTTCTGTTTTTGATTTGCGCGCGACCGGGGCAACGGATAATTGGGTTAAACGCCTTAACATATCGACAAACAAGCCAGAAAGCGGCAGGCTGGACCAATCTGAATTGGCTGTGACATGCACCAAGACAACCCAACCGTTCACCTCTTTGGAAGCTGTGACTAAGGGTGTGCCATCTTTCAAACGTGCCCAAATGTACACATCATCAGACATGCGGCTTGGGTCAGCAAGTAATTGGCGGGTGACAAAAACATCGTCTGGAATGGTTAGCCCCGCAAAAGGACTATCATCATCAAAGGCTGCCAGTTGTTGTGGTTTGGACCAGGACAGTGCCCCGCCTAAGCGCCGCCCCCCTTCGCGTAGGGGGGTTGGCAGGAGTGCATCTTGGCTTTCTTCCATGTGAGGGCCGGCAAAGCGAACCAGTACGCCGCCATCTTCAACCCACTCAGTTAGGCGCAACAGAGGGGCGCCAATCAGGCGGCCGACATCAGCCATCATAACGACAGAGACACCGCGCTCAGTGAATTTTGCAACCGTTTGGGCAACGTCGGCACTGTCTGATTTGACAACTTGTGCAAACGGGTCCAAAGCCCGGTTGATGTAGTAGAGGGCCGAAAGCAATGGCTGGGCTGCTTTGCCGCTTTCATTAGAGATTAGCCCCACGCGGCGCCAATGAGACCGCTGATCTAACAGATGGACGCTGCCTGCTGAGCGATTGCCGGCAATGCGTAGACTTGCTATTTGGTTGCGAAGTTCAAGGGGGAGATCAATCTGGGCCTCTATATTTTGCTCGCCTGCTTTTAATTCAAATGAGGAGCGCCCGAGCACTTCATTGCGTTTTGATAGGGCCAGTATTTGGCCAGAGCGATCAAAATTGGCTTTGCTTGCCTCAACCACGCCATAAAGAACGCCATTTTGTCCCAAGCGAGATGATAGACCTAAGGGCAGAGATTTTTCATCAGGCGTGACAATGTTAATTTTAATCCCTCGTTGGGAAAGTTGGGTAAACGTTTGGGCTAAAACTTGCTCGTCATTTTGATCAACGCCATCACTTAACCAATATAAAGAGCCATTTATGGGCGCGTCAGAATTTTGAGTATATGTGCGCTCAAAAGATTCTTCCAATTTGGCTAGGGCCTTAGCGCGGTCTCCATTAAAGGCGGTGGGGGTCAGTTGTTCTATCAAAGAAGCCCCTTCATGCGCGCTCATCCCATCCAGGTCTGAATTTATGCTGCTTGGGGCTGTGGGGACAAGGAACACCAGTCGTTCTTGACTTTGGGCTTCTTCAAATAAAGTTTGCAGCATTATTTTTCGTAAAGGCCATTGATTGGCGGCCCGCCAGCCATTGTCCAGCAAAACAATCAATGGGCCTTTTTTATCTTGGCCGGCCAGTAAGGGGTCTGCTCTATTTAAAATGGGTTGGGCTAGAGCTAAAATGACCAGAGTGGCAATAATTAAGCGTAATAGCGTTAACCACCAAGGGCTGTGGGCGGGGCTTTTTTGGGTTTGTAATATATCTTTTAATAGCCTGGTGGGGGGGAACGACAAACGAGAAGGGCTTGGCGGGGTTGTACGTAACAGCCACCAAATAATAGGTAAGGCGATCAAGCCGAATAAGGGTAGAGGGGTTAAGAAACTTAGCGCGCCTAAACTCATATGGTATCCCCCCCTGTTAAAGACTGTGCGTTAAGTTCAGCCTCATTTTGTGCCTTTGCTTCATGGCTCATGGCGCCTGTGGCGTAATAATGAGAGGATAAGAACCCGTAAAGATGTAGCAAGCCTTCTCGTGCCGGGCGGTCTGTGTGATGTTGCAAATGGCCCCAGTTTAAAGTTTGGCAAACTGATTGCAGTTGATTTTTCCGCTCTTGGAAGGCCGCTGCATAACGCGGGCGCAATTCTCCTGCATTTTCAACAACAACCTTTTCACTTTGCTGCATGTCTTTAAATTCAATGCGTCCTTCAAAGGGAAAGCTTTCCTCTGCCGGGTCAATGATCTGAACCAACGTGCCCCCAACCTGATTGCCGCCAATGTTTTGAAGCTTTTGAAAGAGGCTGGTTTTGGGTTCTAAAAAGTCAGAGATTAAAATCACTTCTGAAAACCGTTTGATGTCTTGACCCATTGGCATGCCTTGTGAGCCATAGTCGCCTTTTAACCCAAATAATAAACGTTCTGCGATTTGGGGAACTAAGTCTCGGTCCATGGAGGGGCGCATTAAACCAAGAACGCCAACACGCTCGCCTGAGCGTACCAATAATTCTGCAACAGCGAGCCCTAACAGTGTTGCCCGTTCTGCTTTGGAGATGCGGGAAAGGCGTGATTGAAACCACATAGATGGGCCAAGATCAATCCATATCCAGAAAGTGTGGGCTGTGTCCCATTCTTTTTCACGAACATACAAATGATCTGAACTGGCAGAGCGTCGCCAATCAATGCGCTGAGCTGGTTCTAAATTTGTATAGGGGCGAAATTGCCAAAAGGTTTCACCTGGGCCTGCGCGTCGGCGGCCATGATTGCCATGCACAAGAGTGTGGGCAATTTGGCGGGCGCTTAGCACAAGATTAGGCATCACCGCGCTTAAGCGTTGGGCGCGTGCTTCAAGATCTTCAAAATCTGTGGTTTCAGGTAAAGCTTTATCCAAACGTGGCTCAGCTCCTTAACTTATCGTTTTATTTATTTAAGCGTCACGTACACTCTTGCCCAAACTTTCAATCAGGTCGTTTAATGTTATCCCTTTGGTGCGTGCTTCAAAGGTCAGGGCCATTCTGTGTTTTAATACAGGCTCTGCCAAAGCAATCACATCATCCATTGAGGGAGCTAGACGGCCATCGATTAAGGCTCTTGCTCTGACACCTAGCGATAGCGCTTGTGCTGCACGTGGGCCTGGGCCCCAAGCAAGGGCTTCGTTAATTTCAGGAAGTGCTTCATCTGAACCAGGGCGGGCCCGGCGGATCAAATCTAGAATGCCTTCAACAATGGCTTCACCAATCGGCAATTGGCGCACCAGATGTTGCATGGCCATTAATTGTTCGCCATCAATAACTGGCTTAATCTCATTGGTCTCTGTGCCAGTTGTTTGATAGAGTACGCGGCGCTCGGCTTCTTTTTCAGGATAGGTGACATCAATCTGGGTTAAGAACCGGTCAAGCTGGGCCTCTGGTAGAGGATAGGTGCCTTCTTGCTCAAGCGGATTTTGGGTTGCCAAAACGTGAAACGGGGCGGGCAGGTCATGCCCAACACCGGCAACGGTGACATGTTTTTCCTGCATGGCTTGTAACAAAGCTGATTGTGTTCGCGGGCTGGCACGGTTGATCTCATCAGCCATTAACAACTGAGTAAAGATGGGCCCTTTAATAAAGCGGAAGGCTCGCTCGCCAGTGTTGGATTCTTCCAAAACTTCAGCACCTAAAATATCTGAGGGCATTAAGTCTGGGGTGAATTGCACGCGCTTATTGTTAAGTCCAAAGACTGTGCCGAGGGTTTCAACCAGCATGGTTTTTGCAAGACCTGGCACACCAATAAGTAGCCCATGGCCACCGCTTAAAATGGTTAAAAGCGTAAGGTTTATGACATTTTCTTGCCCGTATATTACTGAGGAAGCAGCCGCCTTAATCTGTTTGATCTTTTCGCTGGCTTGCTCGACCTCTTCAATGACTTGGTCACCGGTTTGACTGATATTGGTCATAGGCTGAGTATAGGGTGCTCTTTCATGTTTTGAAACACTGATTTTGTAAGAATGATGTTATTAGGTAATAAATATTATTACATGCTAAACTGTATCTTTAAAAATCAACTTTGTTTGAGAAATGTCAATCGGTCTAAAGAGGGGAAAATTTTTTACCATTTGGGCTGTGTAGAGCTTTTAATCGGTTCTATTGAAAATACTTTTAACGTTTTGTGATGAAAAAATGTCTACTTCTACGCCAGATCTTAGTTCTCTTCTTCAAGCTTTATCAGGACGCTCTGTTCAAAATAGCGCTCCGGTTCACCTATGGGATCCTCCTTTTTGTGGGGATTTGGACATGGTTATTCAGGCCGATGGACGTTGGGATTATAACAAAACGCCCATTGGGCGTGAAAAGTTAGTCCGCTTGTTTGCCTCTGTTTTAAAAAGGGAGGGGGATGACTTTTTTCTGGTAACACCGGTTGAGAAAATAGGGATTAAGGTTGTTGATGCCCCCTTTATTGCTGTTGCCATGGAGCGGTTTGAAAAAGGGGAAAAACAAATTTTAAAATTTACAACCAATGTAGGCGATGAGGTGATCGCAGGGCCCGGCCATGAACTTAGTTTTGACAAAAGTGATGACCATAACTCTTTAAAACCATATGTCCATATTCGCGATGGGCTCAAAGCACGTCTTAGCCGCCCGGTTTATTATGACCTGGCCAATCAAGTGGAGGAGTATGTGGTTGAGGGTGTGCCTCATTTGGGCGTTTGGAGCAGTGGTCAGTTTTATGAGATTGAGGCTTTGGATAATGGCAAGCCTACGTCAGGTTCAGTATGAAACCAGATTTACCGCAAGATGAATGGGAGCGCTTATTAAGTACGGTTAGTTTTGACTTGTCCGCAAAGGACCAGCTTTCTGATCAGTCAAAAGAAGATGCGCGCCAACTGCAAAAGGGGGGCCGAGATTTTTCTGTTGGCAATACGACGCCAGCTGCGGTGTTGGTGCCGGTTGTTAATAGTCAAGATCAGGCGCAAATTGTTTTAACGCGTCGGAGTGAACAATTGTCCAGCCATAAGGGACAGGTTGCTTTTCCTGGTGGTAAAATTGATCCAACTGATGGAACGGCCAGTGTGGCTGCGATTAGGGAAACTTGCGAAGAGATTGGTATCCCTTCGCATCAAATTAGTGTTCTTGGTAAATTGCCGCTTTATGAAACGGGCACCGGTTTTATCATCACGCCGATTGTTGCCAGTGTAAGCCCCCCCTATCTTTTTAAAAAGGAAGAGGGTGAGGTAGAAGAAATTTTTCAGGTGCCTTTGTCGCATGTTGCTAATCTTGCTCACTACCATAAACAGTCCGTTTATTGGCAAGGGGTTGAGCGCCATTTTTGGGTGCTTGATTATGAAGACTATTTTATCTGGGGGGCCACAGCTGCCATTTTGAATGACTTGGCCAGACGTTTGAACAATTCTTTTTAATAGTTTGACTGTCTATTGTGTTGTCTTTTGACCAGAATGTTTTAGCAATTGTTTGGAAAGGGCAAACAAGCGTTGTTCTAATATAACCGGTGCTTCGCACACAAATTCTAGTGATTGCTCGCGCTCTTCATGAATGCGTTGTTCCCATTCTAGGCTTTGTTCCAAGCTCACCAATTTTTTGTCATCCTCTTTGGTCAATGTGCCGTCTTGGTCTTTTTTTTCTAACTCAGTCACCTGTTGGCGGGTGGTGGTGATACGTTTGGCAAGTTTTTGTTGGCGGGTTGAAAAACGGCCAATGCCACTGATAATTTCTGTGCGAATTTTATTTGTCTCGCTTAACAGCGCTAAAAATGTTTGCCGCATCAGGGGGGTAACTGCCCCCTTGTGACGCTGCGCAGAGGCGGCAATGAGTTTTTCTGTTTCTTGCAAAGAAACCCGGCGCGGTAAGATTTTTGCGACCAGTTCCAAAACATCCTTGTTGGATTGCCAGCTTTTGTCTTTCACATCAACGGGGTCCCCGCGCCACATTTGCCCTGCGGTAAGCTTGCCGACCTTTCTTTGTATGCAAGGCCAGTTCTTATCTTCACTAAAGGCGTGCGCTGGTGTTACCTTTGAAAACAGAAGGACAAAGGGAGCGATAAAAACAAACACAGAAAGTATCATCTGCAAGCGGGAGTGAAACATAAAAATTGGCCTTGTTGTGATAACTGCAAAAATTTATAGCTTTAAGCCCTGCACACTCAAAATATGCAGGGCCAAGAGAGGTTGAATTTGTTTAGTCTTTGGCAATGGCAACGCCCCAAGGGTATCTGCCAACATTGATGGATTTGATGACTTTTAAGTTTTTGACATCAATAACGGATACATCATTGCTGACCCCGTTGGTGGTGAAGATGTATTTTTCATCTGGCGTAAAGCCCAAGTTCCAAACCCTTTGACCTACAAGGAGATATTTTTCAACCTTGTAGGTTTTTGTGTCTATCACAGCAACGCGGTTAGAGGGGCCAAGGGCGACAAAGGCTTTTGAATCATCTTTTGTCAGTTGGATGCCAACGGGTTGGATTGTGTCTGGGGAAATGCCGGGAATTTCAAAGGTGATCTTGTGGATAATTTCTTTTGTGTTTGCATCAATGATACTCACTGTGCCGCCGATTTCTGAAGAGGCCCAAACATGTTTGCCATCATGGCTATAAATAGATACGCGCGGGCGTTGGTCTACCAAAACATTGTGTGTTATTTCATGGCTGTCTTTGTCAATGAAATGGACCATGTTGGTGGTCTCTGAGGTGTTTATAATGGTTTGTCCATCAGGGCTGATGCCCATGCCTTCAGGCTCTACGCCAACGGGAACTTCGCTTAGGACCTTGTTGTTTTCAATGTCAACGATGGTGACCATATTGTCATCTTCATTGGCAATGTAAAGCGGGTTGCCTGATGGGTGGAGGACAAACAATTCAGGGTCTGGGCCAGAGGGGAGGGTTTTGACGACTTTTTTTGTTTTTCTGTCGATCACCTCGACGGTGTCGTCATCACTGGCACAGACAAGAATGTATTTTTCGTCTTTGGTTAGAATGATGCCACGTGGGCGTTGTCCAACTTTGATGGTGTCGATGACTTTCATTGTCTTACTGTCGATAACGGTGACGGTATCATCTTTCTCATTGGAGATGTAGACAGTGTAGGCTAGAGCTGAGGCCGGGAAAAGGAGGCTTAGGCTTGAACACAAAGCTAATATTTTTGAAAAATTTTTCATTAAAAGTTCTCCCATCGACGATTTGTGATCTTGCCCTTAAATAAGCTCGGGTGATCTTAAAGTTATGTTTGACAGACTATTTAAACTGCAGGTTGTTTCTTTTATTTAAGCTGATCCAGGCTGTTTTTTGTCTTAGCGTTCATCTTTTTGTGTCTTATTTTTTTAAGTACAGGACCTCTTTAACAATGCGCTGAATAATTGCAATTAATACCATGTTGCATTAAGTAAAATTTGTGTAGTTATTTTGGTTTTACTTAATTCATTCTTTCTCATGAAACTATCATAAATTGGTGGTGCGATTTTTATAAGTTTCAATGCATTAAATACTTAAAATATTGATCATTCTATTTTGCCAATTCATGATGAGTATATCAAGTATGGGGATAATCTGATAGTGCGATGATTTGATTTTACATGGAAATGATTTAAGCGGATTTGAGGTTTAGTTGTTGAAATGTAATGATCTTTTTAGAGCCTGTCTGTTGGTTTTTGAGCTCTTCACTTCATCTTGAGCGGCGTTTTCTTTTTACGGGGCGCTTTTGGGGTAAGGGTGGTTTGGTGGATGGAAGGGCGCTGCCAACAAATTGGTTGGCCCATTTTAGGTGTGCATGTTGCAGGCCTGGACGAAAGCGGGCGCTGTTAATGGGGCGGCCATCTCTTAAGATGATGCTGGTTTGTGCGTAATCAGGAGGACTTAACTTGGCCAGGTTTCGGTTTTCAGCCACGGCTTGTTCCGTTAATAAGGGGCTTAACGGGAAGGGGCGGTAGTTGAGCTCTTCTGGGTGTTCTGCATCAAAGCCTGGTGAATAGGCAATGTTTTGTTTTTCGATAACCTTGGTTGGTTTGGCGCCTGAAAAGCTTTGCCAATGTTTTGGCATGCTGGTGTCAATTGAGGCTAATTGAATAAAGGCTTTTTCCTCTTCCAGTTTGGTGTGCAAGGGTTCTAAACCGGCAATGGTTTGGCCGCGCCACCAGGCTTGGTCTGGGCGTTTGGGAGGTGTTTTTGTAGAAGGAGGTGTTTCTTCTCGTAATGGTTTTAAGGCTGCTAAGCGTTTTTCCAGGGCGCGTTTATCAAGGTTTGCAAGAACAGGTTGCTCTTTTTTCTTAGTTGGGCTTGGCGGGGTAAGGGCTGCTATGGCAGTGCCTTGTTTACGGTCTCGCTTTAAACGCCGGGCCAATTGGATTTTTCGCATCTTAGCCACATGCTTGGTTGCGGCGTATTTTCTGGCATCTGCCTTGGTGAGCGGGCGGCCATCACGTGGGATGTGTTTGCTGCGCCCGGAAGGAAACAGCCTGGCCAGTTGAGGGCGAGACACACGTGGCCAGTGACGCACACGGCCAACATCCATATGCACAAACGGCAAGCCTGAAGTTGGGTAATAGCCAACGCCGCCCTTTTGACGAATAAGCGCGCTGTCACGTAATTCGCGAATGGGCACATCTGGAAAGTGGACATCGGCTGCCATGCCCAAAATATGGCGGCTGCGTCTGGCTTGCCCGCCGCGGGTTTTGCGTAGTTTGTTATTGGTTTTTAGTGAGCGATAACCAGAGATAAGATAAATGGGTTTTTGAGACCCTAATTGGTTGTGGACTTCCCACATCAGATCTATCAGGTCTTTGCGCATGACCCGGCTTTCATTGCGGCGCCAATCGCGCATGACGTGATTGACCTTTTTCAATGCGCTGGGGATGTATTGGCCGTTTCTTTTGTAGGTGACGGTTAGTGTTTCTTTGGTGTGGATGTTGTAAATGGAAATTACACGGCCTCGGCCAGACTGGCCCAACAAATAGTCGCCGCTCAAACAAAGCAGTAGCAAGCCCACGGTCAAAAGCTTGACCGTTCTTTGCAGCAGAACATTGGTGTTGAAAATTGAGGTATCCATTAATTCCCGTGAATTTTCATAAAATGAAAAGAGAGCCTAACATCCCTAAGCCTCATGATTCAAAGAGATGCCTTGCCAATTTCTTAATATTGGCAGTGATTCCATTAAATTTTGGCATAATTAACGCATCAAACAATGAAATTTATGGCAACGGTGGCCAAGATCTTAGGCCAATAGGCTTTTTTCAGCTGTTAAGATGAAATATGTTCCATCAGACGTGGCATGATTTCTACAAAATTACATGGCCGATGGCGGCTATCTAGCTGATATTTTAAGATCCCGTGCCAGGCATCTTTACAAGCCCCTGGAGAGCCCGGGACACAAAAAACAAACGTATCTTTAATCAGACCACCGCAGGCACGTGATTGAACTGTCGAGGTGCCAACTTTTTCATAAGAAAGTTGATGAAATAGCGCAGAAAACCCATCAATCTCTTTATCAAATAAAGGTTTTACGGCCTCTGGGGTGACGTCCCGCCCTGTAAAGCCTGTGCCCCCTGTGGTGATAATGGCATCAATGTTAGAGGTTTGAACCCATTTGTTAATCTGAGCCTGGATCTGATCAATGTCATCTTTAACGATTGTTTGATCGGCAAGAGTGTGTCCGGCTTCTTGCAACATATTACCCAACAAAGTCCCTGACTTATCATCCTTTGGTGTGCGTGTATCTGAGACAGTCATGACTGCAATGGATACAGGGGTGAAGGGCAAGCTTTCATCAATACCGGGCATAGGAGGCTCTTTTTCTTAACAACAAGACTTAACGTATTACTTGCGACAGCATATGTCTTAAGTCAATACATTAGATCAGGCTTGATCAGTTTTCAGTTTCTTTTAGACAAAGGCTGCAACACAAACGACCACCACAAGGCTCCATACACACATATTGACAAAAGAGCGAAGGATACCGCCATCTTCCTCAATGGTAATGCCTGCTTTTCGGATGACATAATTGCCCGGGTAAAAAAAGATTTTTAAGAATAGATTGATAATGTGCATGGTGCCTGGTCTCCTTAACCCAAATAACATTCATTTTAAATGAATGTTATTTGGCTAGCCGCAACTTTGCAAGGCTTTCTTGTGTTCTCTTTGTCTTTTGTCAGGATAGAAGAGGCAAATGTAAATCTGTTAGATACTCGTCTTCGCTTATCTTAGAGGGATCATTTAAATAAACTTCTAGGAAGGGGCGAGAGAGGTCTAATTGATGATCAGTGGTTGCAAGCCACTCATTTTTAAGTTTGGCAAAAGCCTCTGGCATATTTTGATAAGGGCCTTTCATTGTATAAATTCCATAGGTCCCGCCCTTAATTTTCATAAGATGGACCTTATCCTCAGGTAAATTATTTGCATTCCCCTCAAAAGTGGCACCGGCTACATAACGAATAAGGTGTTCTGGTGTGCAAAACGGGTCATCCATACCAAAGCCGATCAACTGTTTTGGGTGCACATCATCTTGTGCACCTAGCCAGGCAAAAAACTGTTCCCAAGCTATAGGAGATGAGGTTGGATAGGGGCCAAGTGAAAAACTGGAGATAATTTCCAAAGGCTCTAATGTTTCCACTCTTACGTCCATCTCAAAGCTCCAATTTGTTTGCCACCATTTGCAAATCTTGCCAGGCAAGCCGTTTGGCGATTGGGGTGCGCAACAGATAAGCGGGATGTAGTGAAGCAATCGTGTCCATTTTATGAGGGCTTTGAGGTAGTTTTTTCCATTTGCCGCGCAATTTGGTGATGCCTGTTGGGGTTTCATACATCTGCTTGGCAGCGGCCCCGCCTAAAAACAATATCACTTCAGGGTTCACAAGTTGTATTTGCCGGTCAAGGAAGGGGCGGCACAGAGCGGCTTCTTCAGCTGTTGGGGTGCGATTGCCCGGGGGGCGCCAATAGACAATGTTGGTGATGTGGGTGTCTTCATCGGTTAAATGAATGGCTTTTAACATGCGATCAAGCAGTTGACCGGCTCGGCCCACAAAGGGTTTGCCAACAATGTCCTCATCGCGCCCTGGGGCTTCGCCGATGATCATCAAACGTGCGGTTTGGGCGCCGCGATAGAGAACTAAGTTTTTAGCTGTGCGTTTTAAACTGCACCCATCAAAGCTGTCCAATGCAGTACGTAAATCTTCCAAGGACTGGCATTCACTTGCTAACTCTTTGGCCTTTTCAAGTGAAGGTAGGGACAAGGGCGCTGTGGTTTGCGGTGGCGGAGAGGAGGGGGCATGACTTTTTGTTTGAGGGTTTATGGGGCTGGGAGCCTCACCGATTGAATGTGAGGGAGGGTGAGACAGGTTTTGTCTGTCTGCCCGGGGCTTTGAAATGGGTTTTGGTTTAAAATTGGTCCAGGATTGATCTATGGTTTGGCCTGTTTCAAGCCAATTAATGGGCTGTTCAGATACTGAACAATCCACCCCCATATCATCATACCAGCTTAAAACTGCCCGAAAGTCGGACATTTTAAGAAAATTATCACTGGTATTGGTCATTTGTGCCCTTGCCCCTTTTGTACTTTCACGCTTAAACATTTATCATGAGCGTAAAATCAGTGCAAAAAACTAAAAGCTTATTACCATATTTAGGAGAACTTGATGGCTGAGGAACAAACAGATCTTCCTGAACGGGAAGAGATGGATTTTGATGTTGTGATTGTAGGGGCCGGACCCGCCGGGCTTTCAGCTGCTATCCGCTTAAAACAACTTGATAGCGAATTAAATGTGGTGGTGCTGGAAAAGGGCTCTGAAGTTGGGGCGCATATATTATCTGGTGCCGTGCTTGACCCGGTCGGTCTGGATGCCCTCATTCCTGATTGGAAAGACAAAGGCGCGCCGATTACAACGCAAGTGAGCCAAGACCGTTTTTTGTTTTTAGGTCCAGCGGGCTCTTTGCGCATTCCCAATTTTTTGATGCCGCCTCTCATGAATAATCATGGCAATTACATTTGTTCAATGGGCAATGTCTGCCGTTGGATGGCAGAACAGGCTGAAGGGTTGGGTGTTGAAATTTTCCCTTCTATGGCGTGTTCTGAATTGGTTTATGGGCATGAGGGCCAAGTTGTTGGTGTTGTGGCTGGTGAATTTGGCATTGGGCGTAATGGTAAGCCGGGGCCAAATTATGAGCCTGGTATGGTCTTGAAGGGCAAATATGTATTGTTAAGTGAAGGGGCCAGGGGCTCTCTTGCCAAACAAGTGATAGCTAAATATGGACTTGATGAAGAATGTGATGTGCCCAAATTTGGTTTGGGGCTAAAAGAAATTTGGGAGGTGAAACCAGAGAACCATAAGCTTGGCCAGGTCACGCACACTATGGGGTGGCCTTTGGGGCTAAAGAGTGGTGGTGGCTCTTTCATGTATCACTTGGAAGATAATCAGGTGTATGTGGGCTATATTGTTGATTTAAGTTATAAAAACCCACATTTGTCACCCTATATGGAGTTTCAACGCTGGAAGCACCATATGGAAATTTCTGAGGTGCTGGAAGGGGGCAAGCGCATTGCTTATGGGGCCAGAGTTGTGACCAAGGGGGGCTATCAGTCCATCCCTAAAACGGTGTTTCCTGGCGGGGCTTTGCTTGGGTGTTCAGCCGGGCTTGTAAATTTGCCGCGCATTAAAGGTAACCATAATGCGATGCTGTCTGGTATGGCAGCGGCAGAAGCGGCGGTGGCGGCTATTAAAGAGCGGCGCTCTGGTGATGAGTTAACCGCATATGATGATGCGTTGCACAAAGGCCCGATCGGCAAAGATTTAAAACCTGTGAGAAATGTTGCGCCGTTGACTAGTAAGCTGGGGCCACTGGGTGGTTTGATCTTTGGTGGGTTGGATATGTGGGTTGCCACGATCATTCGATGGAATCCTTTTGGCACGCTCAGCCATGGCAAAAATGATGCTGAGGCAACGGGTAAGGCTAAAGATTATCCTAAAATTGACTATCCTAAACCTGATGGCGTGCTGTCATTTGATCGTCTGACCAATGTCAGTTTTTCTGCCACCAACCATGAAGAAGAGCAGCGTTGTCATTTGCAATTGGCTGATGATAGCATTCCTATTCAGCAAAACTTGCCGGATTATGATGAGCCAGCTCAGCTTTATTGCCCGGCTGGGGTTTATGAGGTGATTGAGGATGAGACCTCTGGTGTGTCTCGTTTTCACATTAATGGGCAGAATTGCTTGCATTGCAAAACGTGCGACATTAAGGACCCGGCGCAAAACATCACCTGGATTACGCCAGAGGGCGGTGGGGGGCCTAATTACCCTAATATGTAACGACGGCTGTTTGATGAGACGAATCAATCTTGGCCCGGTTTTTGGAATTTTAAAGAACCGGGCCGATTTTACTGTCTAGCGGACTTTTTTTAGGCAAACCATAGCTTTGCCATATAGATTGGCTAACCATAACCGGGGATTGCCCTGTGTCACGGGGTTAAAACTTCCATTTGTCTCTTGTAAAGGCTGAAAAAACAGGTCATTTTATTGTTTTTAAGCTGCAGTGAGACGCCTTTAAAAGTGTTTCACCAAAATTGGATGCCAGTTTTGGGGTATATGAAACGCTATAATAGCTGCTTTTTAGATTGTGAGCTCTCTATGACCAAACTTTTGTCTTACTTTACAAGCCTATTTTCTGTCTTTGTCTTAAGTTGCGTTTTTTTTCTAGGCGGCTTAGTTGGAGCGCAAACGGCTGGTAAAGAAGAGATTGTTCGGCCTAATTCTTCGCTTGGAAGTTATTTGGCTGGGCGCTATGCAAGCAGCAAATATGACACTGACCAAGCAGCTCGCTATATGCGCCGGGCGCTTGATTATGAGCCCGGTAATCGTGGTATTTTAGAGCAAACTTTTTTATTAGAATTGATGGAAGGCAATTGGGAGCCATCTCGTGAATTGGCCGACCGTTTGATTGCGATTGATCCTTCACACCCCTTTGCGCGGTTGTTTAGAGGGGTTGATAAACTTAAGTCGGGTGATTTAGAGGCTGCAGAGGCGCATTTTCTTGCCAGTAGTGACGGACCGCTTGCTGGTCTTATTTCAAACATTGGGCACGCCTGGATTTTGTCTGATCAAGGCAAGTATGATCAAGCAATTAAGATTTTAAGTGAGAAATCAGATAAAAGCTGGATTAGAGATTATCAGCAATATCATCGTGCCTTGATTGCCGATGTTAATGGGCAGACTAATGATGCTCAGAAAGCTTATGCTCGGCTGTTTCGTAAATATCATCAAATGGTGCGATTGGTTGGTTCTTACGCCCAGTTCTTAGCCCGTCAGAAGAAAACCAAAGCGGCCATCGATGTTTTGAACACCCATTTTGAAAAGTCTCGCTTTCGTCATCCTGACCTTGAGAAACTTTTGGGCCAGATCCAAACCAAACAAGCTATTACGCCTTATGTGCAAAATTCCAAAGAGGGCTTTTCTGAAATATTCTTTAGCCTTGGGGACCGGCGCGCTGAGACGGGCGGTGTTGATGACGGTTTGATCTTTTTGCAATTGGCTCGCTTTTTACGGCCTTCTTTTGCGGCGGCAGATTATTCTTTAGCTAACCTTTTGTATCAAGCAAAGAAATATGACAGGTCGATTGTTTTCTTAAACAATGTTCAAACATCGTCTCCTATTTGGTTGGAGGCTCAAATTTTAAAAGCGCAAAGTTTAAGCGCTAATGGGGCAGCTGAAACAGCTTTAGAGTTGCTATCTTCTTTGACCGAACAATACGGCAAAAAAATTGATCTGTTTAATGCGCTGGGCAAGCTTTATTTGGATGAGAAGCAATATGATCTGGCCTCGCAAAATTATTCAAAAGCCATTTCTTTGTTAGGCAAGGTGGAGCCTAATCATTGGTTTTATTATTATGGGCGCGGCATTAGTTACGAGCGGCAAAAAATTTGGCCCAAGGCTGAAAAAGATTTTAAAAAAGCTTTACAGTTAAGCCCGAACCGGGCTGAAGTTTTGAATTATCTTGGCTATAGCTGGGTGGATCAAAATTTACATTTGCAAGAAGCTTTAAAGCTTATTCGCAAAGCTGTGAAGTTAAAGCCTAATAGTGGCTATTATGTTGATAGTTTGGGCTGGGCCTATTATCGGCTTGGGCGCTATAATGATGCGCTTGGGTTCTTAGAAAAGGCTGTGACTTTGCAACCGGATGATCCGGTGATTAACGATCATTTGGGCGATGCGTATTGGCGTGTTGGCCGCTATGTTGAGGCCAAGTATCAATGGAAGCAAGTGTTGAGCTTAAAGCCTGAAAAAGATTTGATTGAGCAAATCAATCAAAAGCTGCAATCTGGTTTAACAGATAAGCAGCAGGCAAAAGCGCTTTTAAAAGAATAATTCCCCTGCCAGTTAAGTTGGGGTGTTAAAGGAAAAGCTTGTCTTTCGTGGCCTCTGATTATCTTTCATATCCATTGCAAGAAATGGCACCAGCCAAAGTCAACTTGTCTTTGCGTATTTGGGGGCGACGGGCTGGTGATGGGTATCATGAGCTATCAAGCCTGGTTGGTTTTGCTAATGTGGGAGATCGATTGTTTTTAAAACCTGGCCCCGGGTTTAACATGAAGGTTGTTGGGCCTTTCTCACAACGTATTGTTGGTGACAATTTGGTTTACAAGGTTGGGCAAACTTTGATGAAAGAGCATGGCATCAAAGATTTTGGCGACCTTGTTTTGGAGAAGAACTTGCCAGTAGCGGCTGGTTTGGGGGGTGGCTCGGCAGATGCTGGGGCTTTCATTCGGTTGCTTGCCCGGGTTGGGAGCATTTCTTTTTCCCAAAATGACATTATGAGATTTGGGCAGCGATTTGGGGCAGATGTGCCAGTGTGTGTGTCGTCCAAGCCAGCAATGATGCATGGGATTGGTGATGTGCTTAAACCTCTTGATCACTTTCCCTCGTTAGGCATTTTATTGGTTAATCCTGGTGTCAGCGTTTCCACTGGGGCCGTTTTTAAAAATTTGGCAGCTCCAAAAATTAGCGATGATTGTGCTGAGCAAGAGGGACCTCAGGCTTTTGCCTCTGGTGATGAGCTGATGGTTTACATGCAAGGCCAGCCTAATGACTTGACTTTGCCTGCTCTAAAAATTGCACCTGAAATAGAAACTGTTTTGCATAGCCTTGAGGCTTTGCAGGGGTGTTCTATGGCTCGCTTGTCAGGTTCTGGAGCGACATGCTTTGGGTTGTTTGAGGATGAGAAAAGGGCACAGCAAGCAGGCAAGCTTTGCAAAGAAAAACATCAAGAGTGGTGGGTTTGTGCGGGTAAATTGTCAGGCTTAGAGTGAACCTTATGGTTTTTCTAAACCTGACATAAAAAATGTCCTACCAGCAGGCTGTGGCATCTGCCCGGCAGGTATGTTCGTCAAATAGAATAACATCTATGAACAGCTCGCAAGAGACGGTTTTTTTGCTGGTGCGATAATTTTTGATGTTGTTTTTTTTCATCCAGTCGGCGATATGTTTGTCTAACAATCTTTTTGCATCATTGGTTGGGCCTTCTTTGCCATAATCATTGACAGTAAAACCAAATTTTTTACATTTCGCTTCAGCATGAGTTGTGTTTGCAAAGGTGGCAAAAACCAAACTTGCACAAAAGACCCCAGCGACAAGTAATTTATACGCACTATTATGACCCATAATAAACCTCTTTTAAAAAGCCACGAATTTAAGGGTTTATTGTTTGAAACCCTTTGTCTATACAGACAGCCATGTTCTGCGTCTGCTGGTCTCAAGTCAAATAAAAAGTTAAGTTGATTGGAACGCGAAATCACTTTTGCAAAGGTTTTTGAAAGCTGTTGTAAATTTTGCATCAGTTTTTTTAGATCGAGAATATATATAAAAAGAGACAATGATGAAATTATCTCCTTTTGCACCGAAGAAAATGCCTTCAATGCCTGTTATTCAGGGCTGTGAATTAGCCATTGGCGAGGCTGGGATCAAGTATGAGGACCGGGCCGATCTTTTATTAATGCGCTTTGCTGAAGGTACAAGTGTAGCTGGCACGTTTACACAGTCTAAAACAGCTTCAGGTGCGGTTGAATGGTGCCGGACCCATGTTGGCAATGGGCATGCTCGTGCTTTGATTGTCAATTCGGGAAATGCAAATGCATTTACGGGGGCTTTAGGGGAAAAGAGCGTCACAATTGTCGCGGACAAAGTGAGTCAATTGGTGGGGTGTTCGGTAGGTGAAGTGTTTCAGGCTTCTACGGGTGTTATTGGTGAGCCTTTGCCAGATGATAAAATGATTGTTGGGATTGAAAGCTGTGCTCAAGCTATGCGTGTTGATGGTTATGAGCGGGCCGCAAGTGCCATTATGACCACCGATACCTATCCAAAATTTACCACTCAGTCCTGTCAGATTGATGATCAGACAGTGAGTGTGAATGGCATTGCCAAAGGGTCTGGTATGATTGCCCCTGACATGGCCACTATGCTGGCCTTTGTGGTGACTGATATGGTGATTGCACCTGATGTTTTGCAAAGCTTGGTTAAAAAGAGTGTGAGCAAAACGTTTAATTGCATCACCGTTGATGGGGATACTTCCACCAGTGATACCGTTTTGGTGTTTGCCACCAACAAGGCGAAGATGGAACCAATTGAAAGTGAAAAGGACCCTCGGCTTGCTCCCTTTCGGCGTGTTTTGAAAAAGGTTTTAAAGGACCTGGCCTTAATGATTGTTAAAGACGGGGAGGGGCTTTCCAAGTTTGTTACCATCAAGGTGCGCGGTGCAAAGGGCGCACGGGCTGCTCGCAATATTGCTCTTTCCATTGCCAATTCTCCGCTGGTTAAAACTGCCATTGCCGGCCAAGACCCGAATTGGGGACGGATTATTATGGCAGTTGGTAAGGCGGGTGAGCGGGCTGATCGTGATTTGTTAAACATCTGGATTGGGGGCCATTTGGTGACGCAGAATGGGGGGCGGGTTACTGATTACAATGAAGAGTTGTTAGCTCAGCATATGAAAGGGTCTTCTATTTTGCTTGAGGTTGATATTGGTTTGGGACGTGGCCGGGCAGAAATTTGGACCTGTGACCTTACGCATGATTATATCTCGATTAATGCTGATTATCGTAGTTAAGGCCTGCTTTTTCTCGATGTTTAGACAAAAGAAACCATTTCTATCTATGGAAAATTAAGATTATTTTGGCACTATGAGCTCACTAAATGGTTTGAATATATTGTTAGTTGTTGCCTGTGCTCTGGTTGACCCGGATGGGCGTGTTTTAATTACACAGCGCCCTGTTGGCCGGTCAATGGCAGGGTTGTGGGAGTTTCCAGGTGGAAAGGTTGAACCGGGTGAAAGCCCTGAAACCGCTCTTATTAGGGAATTGCAAGAGGAATTAGGGATTGATACAAGCGAGACTTGTTTGGCCCCTTTTACATTTGCAAGCCATCTTTATGAAACGTTCCATTTACTCATGCCGCTTTATATTTGTCGAAAGTGGCAAGGCACGATTATTGGGAAAGAAGGTCAAGCCCATAAATGGGTTCGCGTGAACCAATTAAGGGATTACCCTATGCCACCGGCTGATGAACCTTTGGTGGCAATGTTGCGAGACTTTTTATGATTTTTAAGATTGAGAGAGAGTATGCCAAATAAGTACAAGAATATCTTCATCGCTTTCTTAAAAGATGAGACAGGGGCAACAGCTATTGAATATGGTATGATTGCGGCAACGATTAGTATTGCCATTGTCGCTGGAGTGACTGGGATAGGTAGTACAATAAAAACTAAGTTTTATGCTGGCCTTGAAGCTGTTTTATAAGCCGTTTATTCTTTCTTTTCAAAAATGTCTGTTAGACTGATTTTTCCGCTCCCGGGGCGGAGTGGTTTTTGCTGATCTGGGTGAGGGGCCCAACCGATTAAATAAATCACTTCAAATGTGGCTGTCACTCTTGCCTGTTCTTGTGCAAATTGTTGATGATAGAGCTGTTCTAGGCGTTGAAAAACGGCTCGTTTCACCGGTTTTGTTGAACGATTTACGAGGTTATTTGTTGCTCCCATTTGCCTGATTTCATGCATTAATTTTGATGTTGATGGGTATGTTACCTTGAGCACATCTCTGTCTGTAACGGGTAACGTGAAGCCTGCGCGCTGTAGTAAATGTCCTAAATCTTTAATGTCTGCAAATGGGGCAACCCTGGGGCTGGCGCCGCCTAACAGTTCTTCTTCAGCTTGAAGGAGAGCTTGTCGTAATTGCCATAAACTTTCTTGACCAAGTGTTGCCGCAATAAATACGCCGTCAGGCTTCAATCCTTTTAAAATTTGGGCCAAAGTGCCTGGTAAGTCATTTATCCATTGCAGATTAAGGGGACTGACGATGAGATCAAAACTCTTGTCTGCAAAGGGAAAAAATTCTTCATCTGCAACCAGGTTTGGTGTGGGCAATGATTGAGCGATGTCTAATAGGGAATCGCTTGATATAACTGAGCCCACTTTGTGAAGTTTGCCCAATGATTTGCTGAGTTCATCGGTATGGCAACCATAACAAAGGGCCAAAGGAAAGTCTCTTTCAATGATCGAGATACGATCAATGATGTCTTGGATCACATATTTTAATAGATAATCACATTTCGATACGCCCGATTGCTGTAAGGCGCGCTGGCGGCGTTTTTGTAATAATTGTCTGTCAAACAAGGGAGATGGGTGTGTCATAAAGTTTTGATTGTTACAAAGTTTTTGTCATTGCTTCTTGCTCAACCTATAGAATGACAAAATTAAACACAATGATGAGTTGTGTTTGTTTACTAAAATTTAAGATTAAAGGCTCACTAATTAATCCAGGTATTGATGACGATAGGCTCTTGTGTATGCGCGTCTTTTGGAGCCAGGAGCGTGAGAGCAATGGCACAAGTAATCAAATTTCCAGCTGTTAATGTGCGTGAGAAAGGCTCATCGAAAGATGAGCTTCACAATAAATGCCGAACTACCGGGGCAAAAATATTAATGTTTTCCGGTGTGAGAATTGAACGAATTGATACTGATAAAAAACGCAAATTACTTTCTGATGGATATCAGTATTAATAATGCGATTTTGTTTAGATTGTATGGTTTTGGGTAAGCAATCCAATTTTTCACGCGTTTAAGCCAGCACGAAAAAGAGCGTTTATGCAATCTTTTAGCTTTTATACAATTTTTTTGCTTAGCACGATTTTGGGTTTGTCTGGGTGTGCTATTGAGGATGATTTTGGGCGTTTTCATACCCCTCATATGAAAGAAAAGGCGGCCGATGTTGTCGGCTCTATACAAGAGCATACTGGCCTCTTTTCAAAAGATGCAGCATATCATATCCCTTTGAGCGATGAGGAACATACTCTGCGCCAAACCTATAAGCATTTTAGTAAACCTTTTTTGGCTAATCCAAGGTTAAGGCGCCCTTTAGATCATCAAACTTTTCCCAAGCATGGCTCCGGTTTAAGTTTCCAAGAAGATTTTAATCACAAAATAAGAGCTGATCGTTTATGGATTTCGCGCTTTGACCGGGCCATTGGCCAGGTGATTAGCCATGATATGCAGCGCTATGATGTTATTGCTTCTAGCTATGAGGTAACCGATAATGATAGCCGTTATATACGTGTGCGTATTCGAGAGAATCGCGGCGTTGTCATGCGGGTTTTGCAGCTTTTGGACAAGCGGGTTTCTGATTATGATCAAGCTATTGGATATGCCCGTTTGCAATATCCAGAACGTGAGCTAAGCATGTTGGGTGGTTCTATGGATAAGCTGAGGACCCAAATTGCTTTGCTCAAAGGCAAGTATGAAACTTACGTTTATCAGCGGGCCACTAAATCTGAATATCAAGATTATAAAACGGAAGCTTATTAAATTTACCGGGCTCTTTTTTTATCGCTTAATTCTTTTTGCTTCTGGTAATTGAGTGCAGGTGGCTTCTTTTAAGTTTTCAAGTGCGTTTTTTTCCATGACTTGATTATCAATGGGGGCGCGGATCACGGCAATGCCTTGCTCTGACGGCACTGAAATGGGAAGAGCGGTGCTTGTATTGTCTTTGATGTCATCAGGGCCTAGCAGTTGTAAGCTCATTTCACGGCGTAACAAATCAAATCCATCAGCGGCATAAAAATTACGCCCTTCATCATCATAAAGAGCAATGGACCAATAGGCGCGTAAAATCTGAAAATTTATGTGAACAGGCGCGCGTGTGACATCGTAGCGGCAAACCGCATATTTAATATCTGGGGCATGGAAGGCCCAGAGCTGATTGCCCTTTTGCAAATTTTCAATGATTTGCATTTGATTGGGTTTTGTATTGTTGAGCAGGCGGCGCCAGGCATCATTTTCTGAAAGGTGCGGTATAGCCAAGACCATACTAATATGAACGATGAAAGCTAAAACCAGTGTGGCCAGGGCCCATGTGAAACTACTTATTTTCATTAGCAGTCCACACGTTTAATCATAGGCATGGGAACATCAATTTTTTTGGCCACTTGCTCATCTGTAAAGGTTTTTCGGTATAAGCGATAAACCAAAATAAATGGCCCTTGGCTGCCTATTGGCAGCCAGTTCTCAGGCTGTGGGCTTTGTGAGACATAAATGTGAAAGCCGCCTTCAAATCGGACCATAGCACTTTCAGCGTTAAAGCTATAGCGTTGAACGGGGTTTTCAAAAATTTTGCCATTATAGTCATAAACGGCCAGTGTCCACCATTTGGCCTCTACGGGGGGGCCTTCAATTAGGTAGGTGCAACTTGTGTGTAGTCGTCGGTGGGCATTGTCATAAAGGGCATAATATGTTTGTGCAATTTGGGGTGGGAAGGGGAGCTGGCCTGTTTTGGCGATATAGGCCCTTGTGTAAGGGTCAGCATCAACATGGCCGGCGTTTTTCCAACTTTTCCATCCTCTTTCAGATTTTGTCGCTAAAGCTGAGCCGGTGCTCAAGCTTAAAGAGGTCAAGCCAAGCCCGAGCATGATGGCGATAAGAACAAAGACAACAAAACGTAAAAAGAAAGTCATGAAGATGTGCCTTTAAGTTTAGTTGCTCTTACGTTGTGCAAGCTGGTCAGTGTTATCATCTGTTCCAGCCTGAACGTCATTGGAAGGCTCGACAACAGGTCCGAATTCATCTTTGGCTTTTTGCATAAGCGTGGTGATTGATTGCAATAGTTTTAGTGTTCTGTTTGGCATGCGTTGATCTTTTAATTCATCGTAAACAGCATTTGGGTTTGCTTTTCTGAGATAGGCTATGCGTTTTTGTTCCTCAACTTGTATCGGGTGAAGAGGGAGGCCAGGGATTTGGGCGATGTTCATAGAGTGATGAGCTTTGATCATATAATCATGCCACGTTTGGGCTGGCAGGCTGCCGCCTGTTACTCTGTTTGTGGGGCGGTTATTGTCATTGCCATACCAAACGCCGGTTACAAATTGGCCCGTATAGCCAATGAAAAAGGCGTCTTTGTAATTTTGTCCGGTTCCGGTTTTGCCGGCTGAATAGGTGAAATCCAAAATCGCCCGGCGGCCAGTTCCGCCAGAGACCACTTTTCCAAGCATTTGATTGAGCATGGCAATGTGTTTGGGATCAAAAATTTGTTGCGGTTTTTGCCCATCTTTATCGCGCGAATAAATGGTTTGTCCCTTAGAATTGCGAATTTCAACAACTGAATAAGGTCTTACCCGTTTACCGCCATTTGCAAAAGCGGCATAACCGCCTGTGTGTTCCAGCAAGGACAGCTCGGCAGTGCCGATTGGCATGGTGCAATTGGGGCGCACGCCCTTTAGGCCGAGTTTGCGGGTGTTGGCGACAATTTTTTTATGCCCGACTTTTCGGGCCAGCCAAACCGGAATGGTGTTGATGGATTTTGCCAGCGCCAATTCTAAAGTCATGCCTCCGCGATAGCGACGGTCATAATTTTTTGGTGACCAACGGTTGCAAACGACGGGATAGTCAACAACGCGTGAGTTTGGTTTGAAGCCGTTTTCTAGTGCGGTGAGATATACATAAGGTTTAAATGTAGAGCCTGGTTGGCGCCGGGCATGAACGGCGCGGTTGAATTGGCTGTCACCATAATCTTGGCCACCAACCATGGCGCGCACGGCTCCATCTTTTGTCATCGAAACCAGGGCGGCTTCTGAAACGCGTTTGGGGCGTCTGTTGGGCAGTAGGATGTTAGCAACTGCTTGTTCAGCTTCTTTTTGTAGCTCCATGTCAATGGTGGTTTGAACGGTCAGGCTAAAATCGTTTTTGCCTTTTGCAAGCCTTCGCGTTTCTTCAAACGCCCAGTCGAGGAAATATTCCGGGATGTTAAAGCCTTTACCAAGATCAACTGGTTGGGCCGGGTTTAGCCGGGCGCCGTGCACCTGGCCTTCGGTCATGAAACCGGCTTCAACCATGTTATCAAGCACTTCATTGGCGCGCGCGCGCGCTTTGGGCAAGTTAGCGTGGGGGGAATATTTGGATGGCGCTTTAAACAGACCGCCCATCATGGCCGCTTCTGCTAAGTTTACATCGCGTGCTGATTTGCCAAAATAAAGCTGGGCTGCGGCCTCAACACCATGAGCGCCGCCGCCCATATAAGCGCGGTCGAGATAGAGCTTCATGATCTCTTTTTTCTCGTAATGGTTTTCAAGCCATATGGCCAAGAACGCTTCTTTGATTTTCCGGTCGAGTGTGCGCTCAGATGATAAAAAGAGAATTTTGGCCAACTGCTGGGACAGGGAACTACCGCCTTGAACCACACCATTGGCCCGCATGTTTTCCACAATGGCGCGCATGGTGCCGATAACATCAATGCCAAAGTGAGTGAAAAAACGCCGGTCTTCGGTGGCCATCACCGCCTTGATAAGATGATCGGGCAATTCATCTAGTGGGACGGCATCATCATGCAGAATGCCCCGGTGGCCGATTTCATTGCCGTAGCGGTCCAGTAAGGTGACGCTGTATTGACCGGTGGCCAGCCAATCACCTTTTTGTATCAATTTAAAGGAAGGGATGGCGAGGCCAAGCATAAGCAACAGGCCAGCAATTAGTAAATTAAACCCTTCAGATAAAAGGTTATTGGTGAGTTTGCGAAACCCTGTGAGATGAAAGCGAGAAAAAAAGCTAGAATAGGCGCGCCAAAAGCGTTTTAAAAAATCCCATACGCCATAAACGCTTGAATCCAGTTTGGAATCAAGGGCAAGGAAATTAATGGAGCGTTGCCGCTCTCCTTTTTTAAACATCCATTCTGGCATGTGACCGACAAATCCCACTTATAAGCGTTTTGCTGGGGCTAAAATCAGCGCTCCCTTTTGAGCAAAACGCTCTTACTTTTGACCAAAATGCTCTTAAGGCTTTGGTTTGCGTTTTAAGCCGCCAGCCTTTACTTACAATTGAGGTAAAAGTTTACGAGCTGAATATGGCATTGGTGGGGAAAAAATACAATTGGATGATACCTAAAGTTACAGCTTTTTCACGTAATGTTGGGCTTCGTGTTGACAAAAGACGATGAAATTAAAATGGATGACGATTTTTGGCAAAAAAAGCCCCTTGCGGCGATGAATGAGCGCGAATGGGAAGCTTTGTGTGATGGGTGCGGGGCTTGCTGTCTCATTCAATTGGAAGATGAAGACACTGGGACACGGGTTTTTACCAAAGTTGCCTGTAAATTGCTCGATATTGGGGCTTGTCGCTGCCAATCTTATCAAAATAGGACTGACTTGGTGCCGTCTTGCAGCAAGGTGACATTGGAACTGCTGGAGACGGCCGATTGGTTGCCGCCGACGTGTGCTTATCGCCTGTTATATGAAGGCAAGCCACTTTATTGGTGGCATCCGTTGGTGTCGAAAGATCCAGAGACGGTTTACCAGGCGGGCATCTCCATTCGTGGTTGGGCGCGCAGTGAACGGGATGTGTGCGAGGAGGAGATTGAGGAGAAGTATGTGGTGCCTGATTTGTTTGAGAATTTTGAACAATAGGAAAAAAATCATAAAATAGGAATTTATAGCTTGACACCGCCCCGCTGGTCCGGTATAAATTATCTATCATCAGAAAAGTGTGGCTCTTGAAATAAAGGGACACCCTTTTAACTTCGATACCTATTTTAAAAGCTCTTCGTCTGACGCCAGACTGAAGGGCTTTTTTATTGGGCGGGTTTTAAAACGATGCAGGTTGAAACGAGGCAATCAGATAGGTGCGGTCAAAATCTTCTCAAGCGGAATTGGACTGGCAAGGGATTGAAAAAGCTTATCTGGCTGGCAAGCATAGTGTGGCTCATATCTGCCAACAGTTTGGCCTTAAACCGCATCAGCTTTATTCCAAAGCGAAGACAAGCGGATGGGAGATGCGCTCAAAAACAAAGTCTAAAAAACGGCCTCAAAAAGCGGGACAAGAGAAAAAGACACCATCAAAGCCTATTGGTCTTGGTGCAACAAAGGGCGCTTCTGTTTGTGCCTTGCACGAGACCTTGGAGTTTATCACCATGGATTTAATGCAAAGAATTTCTGACCGCCGTCAAGACACAAGTGCTGATCATGAAAAAGATGCCAGAACCCTTTCGTCTTTGGTGCGCACCTATGAAAAATTAAAAACCATTGCGGCTAAAAATGACGCAACCTCCATAAAGGAGCCCGGCGATCACACAACATCTGACCAAAGCGCGCAGCAAAGACGCGCTGAAATTGCGGCGCGCCTTGAAAAACTCGTTAAAGGGTTGTGAGTTAGAGAGCTGTTTACAAGATCTATCCGTTTCGTGCTTGGAAAGCCTTGTTCATGATTGGCAGATCTGGGCTAGAGATGACCAACTGCCCCCCTTGTTCAGTGATGAAAGCCAAGCGTGGCATGTATGGTTGTTATTAGGTGGGCGCGGGGCCGGTAAAACCAGGGCTGGGGCAGAATGGGTGCGGGCCATGGCTTTGGGAACACCGCCTATGGCCCGCCAAGTTGCCAAACGCATTGCCCTTGTTGGTGAAACATTGGGAGATGTGCGCCGGATTATGGTTGAAGGTGAGTCTGGGCTGTTGGCCATTCACCCGGACGATGAACGCCCGTTGTTTGAACCGTCAAAACGGCGCTTAACCTGGCCTAACGGGACCATTGCCGAGTTATTTTCAGCTGAAGATCCGGACGCTTTAAGGGGGCCGCAGTTTATGGCGGCTTGGTGTGATGAGTTATGCAAATGGGGCAAGCCGGAAGAGACGTGGGACATGTTGCAATTTGCGTTGCGCTTGGGTGATGTCCCGCGCCAAGTGGTCACCACCACGCCGCGCCCGACCGCTTTGCTAAAACGCATTATGGGCGATGCTCAAACTGTGATTTCGCACTCAAGGACAAAAGACAACAAATCTCATTTGTCGGATCAGTTTTTAACAACAGTCAATGAGCGCTATGGTGGCACCAGGCTTGGGCGCCAGGAACTTGACGGGGAATTGATTGAAGACCGGTCTGATGCGCTGTGGAACCGGGCGGATTTAGAGGCCAAGCGTTGTTCTCAAGCCCCTGTGCTTGAACGCATTGTTGTTGCCCTTGACCCGCCTGTTAGCCAAGGCAAAAGGGCTGATTTGTGCGGTCTTGTGGCAGCTGGCATTGACGAGGAGGGGCGTGGGTTTGTTTTGCAAGATAAAAGCAGCCAAGGGTTGGCGCCGCTCAAATGGGCGCGTCGGGCGGTGGCGCTTTATCATGAGCTAGAGGCTGACCGGATCATTGCTGAGGTGAACCAGGGCGGGGATTTGGTGGAACTTGTTTTGCGCCAAGTTGATCGGTCCATTCCGATTAACAAAGTTCACGCAAGACGCGGGAAATGGCTGAGAGCTGAGCCGGTTGCAGCCCTTTATGAACAGGGCCGTGTTTGCCATGTTGGGACGTTTCCTGAGTTGGAAGATCAAATGTGTGATTTTGGCCAGGGCGGGCTTTCCTCCGGGGCAAGCCCTGATCGATTGGATGCCCTTGTTTGGGCGCTAACAGATTTGATGTTGGTTGGCCAAGCCAAACCGCGTTTGCGCCGGTTTTAAGATCTTAAAAATTTACTTAAAAATTACAGCACTAAGGACACCTGCATGGCAAGTGAACAAAAGCAATCCTGGACGCACGCCTTTTCGCGGCTTTGGCCTGTCAAGGAACGTTCAGTAAAACCAGAAGTCAAAGCTAGCCAGGCCAAGCCGCTTATTAGTCTTCACAAACTTGGACAGCCTCAATGGACCCCGCGCAATTACACAGCCTTTGCTAGCGAAGGTTTTGGTCAAAATGCCATTTGTTATCGCTGTGTGCGCATGATTGCAGAAGCGGCGGCTTCCATTCCGCTGCGCGTGGTTGAACAGGGCCAAGAGCATGATGATCACCCTTTGCTGGCCTTACTTAACAGGCCAAACAGCAAGCAATGTGGGCCTGAATTGTTAGAGGAATGGTATGGCTACCTTCTTGTGGCGGGCAACACTTACATGGAAGTGGTGCAAATAGAGGAGAGGGCCCGCGAGCTTTATGTGCTGCGCCCTGACCGGATGAAAGTGGTGCCCGGCAAAGACGGCTGGCCGCAGGCTTATGAATATGGGGTGGAGGGGCGCAAGGTGCTGTATGAGGTGCCCTCTCATGACATACAATCACCTGTTTTGCACCATGCTTTGTTCCACCCGACCAATGATCATTATGGCATGAGCCCCATAGAGGCAGCAGCCACGGCGATTGATATTCACAATGCAGCGTCTAAATGGAACAAAGCGTTGCTTGATAATTCTGCCAGGCCTTCAGGGGCTTTGGTTTACACCGCCAAAGACGGGCACTTAACAAACGAACAATATGAGCGGTTGCGCGAAGAGTTGGCTGAGAATTTTGAAGGGGCTGGCAATGCGGGTAAGCCTTTGTTGCTGGAAGGGGGGCTTGATTGGAAAAATATGGGGCTGTCCCCGCGCGATATGGATTTTATTGAGGCCAAATATATTGCGGCCAGAGAAATCGCTTTGGCCCTTGGTGTGCCGCCTATGTTGTTGGGCATTCCAGGGGATAACACCTATTCAAATTATGCTGAGGCCAATCGCTCGTTCTGGCGCCAAACGGTTCTGCCATTAGCTGAAAAGACGGCCAAAACGCTTAGCAATTGGTTGGCCCCCTCTTTTGGGCCCTCTTTGAAATTAAAATTGGCAACGGATGAGGTGGTTGCTCTGGCCCCTGAACGTGAAACCGTTTGGGCGCGGGCAGAGCGGGCACAGTTTTTAAGCGTCAATGAAAAACGCGCATTGATTGGTTATCCCCCTATTGAGGGTGGTGACCAGTTGGATCAGGGCATTAGCTGATCATTTTTAGCACTGTTTGCAACAAGACAAGAGTTTCTATCTGCTTATGATATCCCATCAAGAATTTGCTGAACGAGAATTAAAATATGCCCCTGTTGCTTTACAAGAGGTGAGCGATGAAGGCGTGTTTGCAGGGTATGCCAGCCTGTTTGATACGGTTGATTTGGGGCGTGACAGTATGATGAAAGGGGCGTTTCAAAACTGTTTAAAGCGCACACCGCCTTTGGGCATTAAATTGCTTTATCAGCACAATCCAAGCGAGCCGATTGGGGTTTGGGAGGAGATCAAAGAAGATCATAAGGGGCTGTTTGTGAAAGGCAAATTATTGCCTGAAATAGCCCGGGCTAAAGATGTGCTGACTTTGATGAAAAAAGGCGCGCTTGATGGGCTCTCAATCGGGTTTAAAACCGTTCGCTCGCGCAAATTAAAAAATGGGGCGGTGCGCCAGTTGTTGGAAGTGGACCTTTATGAAATTTCCATTGTGACGTTCCCTATGCACCCGGATGCGCGGGCCCAAATGGTGAAAACATTGCCTGCAGCTAATGGGCTGCCAACCATTCGAGATTTTGAGCGCTGGCTGATGCGAGATGCCGGCTTTACGCGCCGCCAAGCCCAAACGGCGATTGCCCAAGGGTTTAAATCACTGCTCCTCAAACGCGATGTTGAAGAAACGTGCCTTGATAAAACCAACCTGGTGTCTCGTTTGCGCCAGGCCACCCAATATTTAACTCAATCATGAGGACAAAATGAGTAAAAACACCCCCCCCATTACTTATGAAACAAAAGTGGAAAGCACCGGCTATGACGAGGACGTGCAAACCGCTTTTGATGATTTTATGCATGCTTTTGAAGACTTTAAACTAACGAACGATCAACGCCTGACCCAGCTGGAGAGCAAAATGAGCGTTGATGTGGTGACCCAGGAAAAACTGGAACGGCTCAACCAGGCTGTGGAACAAGGCCAGCAAAAAATGGATCATATGCTGTTAAAATCGCGCCGCCCATCCCTCTCCTTGTCTAACAAAGAAGGGGTTGGCCAATCTGCTCTGTCGCTTGAGCACAAATCAGCTTTTGAGCGCTATGTGCGCTCTGGTGAGACGCAAGATTTAACCGCATTTGAACAAAAGGCCTTGTCTGTTGGCTCAGACCCAGATGGTGGCTATTTGGTGCCAGATGAAACAGAGAGCACTGTGATGCGCTCTTTAAAAGATGTCTCGCCCATTCGCGCTATTGCGGGTAACCGGCAGGTTTCCAGCACAGTTTATAAAAAGCCGTTTTCAATCACCGGGCCGGGCACAGGCTGGGTTGGTGAAACGGCTGCACGGCCAGAGACGACCTCTCCTACCTTGGCAGAGCTTAGCTTTCCAACCATGGAGCTTTATGCCATGCCAGCGGCCACCAGCACCCTGCTGGATGACAGTGCTATCAACATTGATGAGTGGATTGCAGAAGAGGTGCGCGCTGCCTTTGCAGAGCAAGAAACCAATGCTTTTGTAAGCGGTGATGGTGTGAACAAACCCAAAGGCTTTCTTGATTATCCAACCGTTGCTGAAAGCAGTTGGAGTTGGGGCAATGTGGGTTATGTGGCAACAGGTGTTGATGGTGACTTTGCGGTCAGCGATCCAAGTGATCAGCTGATTGACCTTATCTATAGTGTTAAGTCTGCTTATCGCGCCAATGGGCGCTGGGTGCTGAACCGCTCTACCCAGGCTGAAATCCGCAAAATCAAAGATGCTGATGGCCAGTATATCTGGCAACCAGCTGCCCGGGCTGGTGAGGAGCCATCTTTGCTTGGCTATCCGGTGACGGAAGTTGAGGACATGCCCTCTCTTGGTTCTGACAGCTTATCCGTTGCCTTTGGAGACTTTAACCGCGGCTATTTGATTGTCGATCGGTTAGGCTTGCGGGTATTGCGAGATCCTTACAGCTCCAAGCCATATGTTTTGTTCTACACCACAAAGCGTGTTGGTGGTGGCATTCAGGATTTTGACGCCTTTAAATTCTTGAAATTTGGCGTCTCTTAAGACCCCTCCCACTTGAACATTGTGGCCCTTTTTCCTCCCTCAAAGAGGCCACAAACTGGTCCGGCCCTTCGTTTCCCCCCTAAAACGAATAAAGGGCCGGGCCCCCTTTTATAAAACGGCTTATCAACCTTAATGGAGACATGCAATGGCTCTGCAATTGCGCGCTGGTCCGGCCAGCGAGCCGGTTAGCCTGGCTGACACCAAATCATTCCTGCGCATTGATGGCAGTGATGATGATATTTTGGTGTCCAGCTTAATCACAGCGGCCCGGATCTATATTGAAACGACGACAGCCAAAGTTTTGCTGTTGCAAAGCTGGTCATTGTTTAAAGACAAGTGGCCCTCTTCAGGCGTGCTGCATTTGCCTTTATCGCCGGTGTTATCGATTGATGAGGTGAGACTGCATAATGGGGATGAAACGCACAGCGTTTTAGATGTGAGTGAATATGCCAAAGATCTCATTTCTACCCAGCCTCGGATTAAATTATTAAGCCAACACCTGTCTCAATCACCAAGCGCCCCGCTTAATCATATCGAGGTGCAATTTACCGCTGGTTTTGGGGCTGTTGAGAGCGATGTGCCAGCAGACTTGCGCCAAGCTTTATTAATGCTGGCCGCCCATTGGTATGAACAGCGTGAACCGATTGGTTTTGGCAGTTCTTTTAATGAAATTCCATTGAGCATTTCGGCTGTGTTGGAAAAATACAAATCCTTCAAGGTTCAATAAATGATAGCCATAAAAATAAGTGATTTGCGCCACCGGCTTGAGCTGGAAGAACCCCAACTGACCCCAGATGCAGGGGGCGGGGCAGCGATCAATTGGGTGAAGGTGGCCGATTTGTGGGGCTTCATTGAGCCTTTATCTGGCCGTGAGAGCTTTATTGAGCACCAAACAGAGACGGTTTTGACGCACAAGATCATCATTCGGTTTCGCCATGGGGTGTTGCCGGAAATGCGCTTGCGCCATGGTACCCGGGTTTTTGAAATTATCAGCGTGATGAATGAAAAAGAGCGCAATGTTTGGTTGCAGCTTGAGTGTAAAGAGCAGCGTTTATGACCCTTGGTTTTAAAGGCGGGGTGAAAGGCAAGTCCTTAAATTTTAATAAGGTTTTGTCTGAAACAAAGCTGCAGACCGTTTTGCAAAAAGCTGCAGACGTTTTTCAAAGACATCTTATTGATGAGCTTGAGCACACCAGTTTAAGCCAAAGACAAAAACAAGAGATTGTTCAATCTATCATGATTCAGCCGACTGGCAATGGTGAGTTGGAGTTGCTCATAACACATCCTCTTGCCGGTCAAGTTGAATTTGGAAGTCGCCAGTTTGATGAGCAGCCCTGGATGCTGCGCGCTCAACAGAGCGCACAACAAGCGTTAGCAAGAAAGAAAGGCTAGCCAGATGCCTCAAAGTGCCAATTGGGAATTGCAAGAAGCGCTCTATGGAGCTCTTGTAGGTGATGGGAACCTCACAAGCTTGTTAGGAGGGAGCAAAGTTTATGATTTGGCCCCCCGGCGCACCAAGCCCCCTTACATTACCATTGGCATGACCCAAGAGCGCGATTGGAGCACCAGCACGGAAGAGGGGCGTGAACATGTGGTGACCTTGCACTGCTGGACAGAAAATAACGGGCGCCGCCAAGCGGATGAGATTTTGCAAACGGTTAAACAGATTATGGCCAGCGCCTCGCTACCCATGAGTAATCATCAGCTTATTAATCTGGTTTATGAGTTTAGCGAAATCAGACGCGACCCTGATGGGGAGACACTGCACGGGCTGGTGCGTTACCGCATCGTTACCGAAACAATCATTTAGTACACCTTAAGGAGTTAAGACCATGAGCGCCCAAAAGGGAAAAGATATGCTGTTAAAGCTTGATACAACTGGCCTTGGTGTTTTTACCACTGTGGCTGGTTTGCGGGCCAAAAGTTTGTCTTTTAACACAGAAACAATTGACATTACCGATGCTGAGAGCCAGGGCCAGTGGCGTGAGCTTTTGGCTTGCGGTGTGAAAACGGCCAGAGTTTCTGGCAGCGGTATTTTTAAAGACGAAACATCAGATGATTTGGTGCGGGACTTTTTTTTCAATGATGTTCTGCCTGATTGGCAAATCACCATTCCCGATTTTGGGGTGTTAGAAGGCCCGTTCCAAATTTCAGGGTTTGAATATTCAGGCGGACATAACAATGAGCTGTCTTTTGAGTTGACCTTAGAGTCAGCCGGCCAACTTACTTTTACCTCCGTTTAAATTTTTTGGGAATAATAAGGGCTATGGTCAATCATCTGCGCGGTGAAATTGAAGCTGATTTGGATGGCAAAGCTTATACGCTTTGTTTAACGCTGGGCGCGTTGGCAGAGCTGGAAACAGCTTTTGAAAGTGAAACTTTGTTGGGTGTGATTGAGCGGTTTCAATCTGGCCAAATGCGGGCAAAAGATATTATGGCAGTGATTTGTGCTGGTTTAAAGGGGGGCGGGCATGAGTGCACTTTGGATGATGTTGCTTTGATGAAGGTGGAAGGGGGCATTGAGGGGTATATTGCCATTGTCTCCAAACTGCTAAACGCGACTTTTTCGTTTGGAGATGACAGTGCCCAATAAGCCAGAGACCTCTTCAGGGCAATTATGTTTGCCCTGGTCTGATTTGATGCGTGTTGCTATGGGGCAATTGCACTTGAGCCCGGCTCAGTTTTGGGCCAGCACACCTAAAGAAATAAAAACGATGATGGAAGGGGCGTTTGGCATGTCTGTTTGGCACCCAATGCCAAGAGATGTTTTTGACCAATTGCAACAAAAGTTTCCTGATAAATTGAACCAAAGGGCCAGGCTGTAAAGATGGAAGAACAACAAACAATTTACTCTTTGCTGTTTGAGGCAGACACCAAACAAGCCAAAAAGCAAATAGAAGAGCTGCAAAAGAAAACCAATGTGTTTTCGCAAACAATGGTTTCGGCTTTTGGTCAGATTGTGCTCAAAGGGCGAGATGCAGAAACGGTGTTTAAATCGTTGGCGCTGCAAGTCTCTAAGCAAGCTTTTAAACAGGCGATCTTTCCTGCTCAAGCGGCATTGGGTACCAGTTTGGGCTTTGATGTCAGCGGTATTGTGAATTCCGCTTTAGGGTTTGCAAAAGGGGGGGCGTTTAGCAATGGCGTTGTTGGCGGGGCACTTAGCTCCCCAATTGGGTTTCCTTTAGGAGGGGGAAATCTCGGTGTTGCCGGAGAAGCAGGGCCAGAAGCTATTTTGCCGTTGTCGCGCGGGCCGAACGGAGAACTTGGGGTGCGCATGCAAGATCAAAGACCTATGGCGGTAACGATCAATATTTCTACGCCTGATGTTGAAAGTTTTGCCCGTTCAGAAGGTGAGATTGCTGCCAGCCTGCAACGCGTGGTGTCTCGTGGTAATCGCAATTTGTAATCGGATAAAGTTAAGTGAAGCCTGTTTATGACCTTTCATGAAGTAAGATTCCCAACTGATATCTCGTTAGGGGCCCGCGGGGGGCCGGAGCGGCGCACCGAAATTGTTGTGCTCGGTTCTGGCCATGAAGAGCGCAACACCAGATGGGCTCATTCTAGGCGTAAATATAACGCTGGCTATGGGGTTAAAACTTTGAATGACCTGCATGCTGTGATTGCTTTTTTTGAAGAGCGTAGAGGGCGGCTTTATGGGTTTCGCTGGAAGGATGCGATGGATTTTAAATCCAGCCTGCCACAAGATGATGTGAGTGCGTCAGATCAAATATTAGGAATTGGGGATGGAACAACAGACCAGTTTCAATTGGTTAAGCAATATGGTGCAGCCCATGCCCCTTATACCCGCGTTATTGATAAGCCGGTTGCTGCAAGTGTGCTGATTGGTGTTGATGGTGTTCTGCATTCTGAGGGGACAGATTATACTATTGATGAGAGCACTGGTTTGGTGACGTTTTTACCTGCTCACATACCTGCAAGTGGTCAAACTATCACTGCTGGTTATGAATTTGATGTCGCTGTGCGTTTTGACAGTGACCAGTTGAAAATAAATATGTCTTGCTTTCATTCTGGTGAAATCCCCGACATACCCATTATTGAGATCCGCATATGAGATCCATTCCTCAAGAGTTAGAAACACACCTTCTATCAGGCACAACCACTTTGTGTCATTGCTGGAAGGTGATCCGCCAAGATGGTACCGCTCAAGGATTTACAGATCATGATGGCCGGGTCAGCTTTGATGGCGTTGATTATGAAGCTGAAAGTGGGTTTGTTGGCTCTGAAAGCTTGTCACGCATTGGGCTTTCAGTGGACACGATGGAGGTTCACTCAGCTTTGTCTTCTGGCCAGTTGGTTGAAGAAGATTTGTGTAAGGGGCTTTATGACAATGCCAAAGTGGAGCTTTATCTGGTCAATTGGCAAGATGTTGATCAGCGCCTTATTTTAAAAAGCGGCAATATTGGTGAAGTGCGTCGGGGCAGCGCGGCTTTTATGGCTGAAATTCGCGGCCTTGCTCATCATTTGCAGCAGCCTCAAGGGCGTTTATATCAATCTACTTGTGATGCGGAATTGGGAGATGCGCGCTGCTCGGTCGATCTCAATAATGCTGCATACAGTGCGACCGTTTTGGTTACAAATGTTGCCAATGATCAATCTATTGAAACTGATAATTTGGATGGTTTTTCTTCCAATTGGTTTCAAGGGGGGCGTGTTGAATGGCTCAGCGGGCCAAATGTTGGTGCCATAAGTGAGGTGAAATCGCATCAGAAAATAAGTGACTTAATAACACAACTTAGATTTTGGCAACGTTTGGTTTTTGCGCCGAAATTAGGCGATAGTTTTAAAATCACAGCTGGTTGCGATAAGTGTTTTGAGACCTGCAAGGCAAAATTTGCGAACCAGGTTAATTTTCGTGGTTTCCCCCATATGCCCGGCAATGATTTCATCATCTCTACCCCTCGATAATGAATGTATAAATTGATGGCTCGTGTGAAAACAAACACCCCTGTTACCAGTGAGCAGAGGGTTAAAATTGTTAGCTTGGCCAAAGAGTGGATTGGCACGCCTTATCATCATCAGCAAAGCGTAAAAGGAGTTGGTTGTGATTGTTTGGGGCTAGTGCGCGGGGTGTATGAAGCCTTTTATCACTTACCGCCTGATCCAATCATTCCTTATAGCCGTGATTGGGCGGATGTAAGTGGGCAAGAAACCTTGCTGAGTGCGGCCAGTGATCATTTGATCAAAAGCTGCGTGGGGACAAAAGACATCGGTGATGTTTTGATCTTTCGGTTTCGCAATTGGATGGTGGCCAAACATGTTGGCATTTTGGTTTCTTCTAGCACAATGGTGCATGCCATTGAAGGTAGCGCTGTGTGCGAGGTTCATCTAGGGGCTTGGTGGCAGCGCCATATTGCGGGGGTTTTTAGCTTTCCCTCTGCCATTACCCCACAAAATTAAATTTTAAAACAATAACGTATTCATCAGGAGGTTGCCTTGGCAACACTAGCTTTAGGTGCTGTTGGCTCCAGTTTGGGGGCAAGTTTTTTGCCCGCTATTGGTGGCATTTCAGGGGCTGCTTTAGGCCAAGCAGCTGGGGCTATTGCGGGGCAATATATTGATCAGTCTCTGTTTGCTTCTTCTGGGCAACCTCGTGTTATTGAAGGACCGCGGCTTTCAGAACTTGATGTCACCACTTCCAGTGAGGGGCGCCCCATTGTGCGCAGCTATGGGCGCAACCGTGTTTCTGGTGAAATGATTTGGGCGACAAAGTTTGAAGAAGAGATTATCACCAACACGCAAAGCTCAGGTGGTTCGTCTGGCGGTAAAGGGGGTGGGGGCTCTGCCAGCTCTGGGGTTACCACAACAGAATATAGATATTACGCTAATTTTGCAGTTGCCTTGTCTGAAGGGGAGCTGACACGACTGGGCCAAGTTTGGGCCAATGGCAATGAGTTGAATTTGGCTGACTATACTTATCGGTTTTATAAAGGGAGTGAAATCCAAGATCCCGATAGTTTGATTGAGGCCAGAGAGGGGATTGGTAATGCGCCTGCTTATCGCGGGTTGTCCTATATTGTTTTTGAGCGTATGCCATTAAGGTCTTTTGGCAATCGTATTCCGCAATTAAGTTTTGAAATATTCCGCCGATTGGATGATTTTGAAGCGGATATTAATGCCATTGGTTTAATCCCGAGTTCTGGGGAATATGTTTATGAAAATGATCAGCTGACAAAAGATTTAGGGCTTGGCTTTTCTGAACCGGAAAATATCCATACCCATCAAGGCTTGTCTGACTGGGATGTGTCTTTAAACCAGTTGGAAGATGAAATCCCTAATGTTCAAAATGTTTCCTTGTTTGTTAGCTGGTTTGGGACTGACTTGCGGGCTGGCCAGTGTCAATTGCAGCCCGGGGTTGATAATCGGGAAAAGGTTATCATCGGGCGTAACTGGTCTGTTTCTAATCAATCTCGCTCAAATGCTTATTTGGTTAGTCTTGATCAGGGGCGGGCTGCTTATGGCGGGACACCTTCTGATGAAACCGTGGTGAGCGCTATTCAAGATTTAAAAGCGCGTGGGTTCAAGGTTACCTTTAATCCGTTTATCTTGATGGATGTGCCTGCGGGCAATTCCTTGCCAGATCCATATAATACAGGCTCTTTTCAAGCTGTTTATCCCTGGCGCGGGCGGATTACGGTTGACCCGGCGCCAGGACAAACTGGTAGCCCTGATAAAACGAGCGCGGCGACCAGCCAATTACAAAACTTCATCGGTTCTGCCGCTAGGACGGATTTTACTGTTGCTGGTAATACAGTCACTTATTCAGGGCCTGCTGAGTGGAGTTATCGGCGTATGGTGCTGCATTACGCTCACCTTTGCGCTAGCGCTGGCGGGGTGGATAGCTTTGTGCTGGGCTCTGAAATGCGCGGGGTTACAACCGTTCGCAATGAGACTAATGCGTTTCCAATGGTTGACGCTTTGGTGGCTTTGGCGGCAGATGTTAAAACCATTTTGGGCAGTGGTTGTAAATTGACATATGGAGCTGATTGGTCCGAATATTTTGGCCATCAACCAAGTGATGGCACGGGCGATGTTTATTTTCATCTTGATCCGTTATGGAGCTCTGCCAATATTGATGCGGTTGGTATTGATTGTTATTGGCCGCTTTCAGATTGGCGTTCAGGTCAGCTTCATTTGGATGCGCAAAATTATGCCTCTCCTTATGAGCTGGATTATTTGCAAGGCAATATTGCTGGCGGAGAGGGGTATGAGTGGTATTATGCCAGTGATGAGGACCGGCAAGATCAAATCAGAACCCCTATAAGTGATGGTCAGGGCAAACCGTGGGTGTTTCGTTATAAAGACATTCAGTCTTGGTGGGCTAATTCTCATTATGATCGCCCTGGCGGTGTGGAAGCGGCAAGCCCAACCACTTGGGTGCCGCAATCAAAACCGATTTGGTTGATGGAAATTGGTTGCCCGGCGGTGCATTTGGGCAGTAACCAGCCAAATTTGTTTGTGGACCCGAAAAGTTCAGAGTCTCAGCTACCTTATTTTTCCAATGGGACCAGGGATGATTATATTCAACGGCGTTATATTTCCGCCTTGATGAATTATTTTACCCCTGGGGGTGAGGGCTTTTCTTCTACCAACAATCCGTTATCGACGGTTTATTCAGGCCGCATGGTCGATCCTGAGCGAATTTATGTTTATACATGGGATGCCAGACCGTATCCGGCTTTTCCAGCCAACCTGGATATTTGGGGGGATGGTGAAAATTGGTTGCGTGGCCATTGGTTGAACGGGCGGGTGGGGAGTGTTTCTCTGGCGGCTTTGGTCAGCAAAATTATGATTGAATATGGGTTTGATGAATTTGCACCGCCCCCTCTTAATGGCATCGTGGAGGGGTATCTTATTGACCGGATCATGTCTGCCCGTGATGCGCTGCAACCTTTGGAGCTGGCTTTTTTCTTTGATAGTTTTGAAAGTGAAGCCAAGCTTAAGTTTAAGCATCGTGGTAGTGGGGGCAGTGTTATTAGTCTGTCTCCGGACCAGCTTGTTGAGCAAAGTCCTGATGAAGGTTTGTATCAATTAACACGGGGCCAAGAAACGGAATTGCCTCGTTCTGCTAAAATTAGTTTTATTGATGGTGACCAGGCTTATCAGCCTAGGGCCTTGGAAGGCCAGCAAACCATAGGGCAAACCAAGCGAGTGGCAACGGCTCAATTGCCTATGGTTTTAAAGCCGGATCAGGTGCAGTCTTTGGCCAATAAATTGGTGCAGGAAAGTTGGGCGGCCAGGGAAGAGGGTGCGTTTTCATTGCCCTTAAGTTTGTTAAAGCTTGAGCCTACCGATATTGTTGATCTGGCTTTGGATGATCAAAGCAAAACATTGCGTATTACGGAAATTAATGATCAACAAAACCGGGCCATTCAGGCCCAATCAATTGATCCGCTTCTTTATGAGGACCTGGTGGTCACAGATGGCTTGCCAAGCCATCAGGTGCCAGAAATTTATGGTCCTTCAAAAGCTGACTTTTTTGACTTTCCTTTATTGAACGGTAATGAAACTGATCACGCAGGATATGTTGGGGCGTTTCAAGACCCTTGGCCGGGACAAGTTGCTTTTTATCGATCTGCGGAAGATGGAGACTATCGGCTTAATCAAATTGTAAATGCTCCGGTAAAAATGGGGGTGTTGTTAAATGATTTAGCAAGTGGCCCCTGTGGGCGCTGGGATTATGCCAATAAATTGCAAGTTCAGTTGGATATAGGGGAATTGAACTCGGCAAGTTCTGTGGCCGTTTTAGGGGGCAAAAATATAGCCGCTGTTCGTCATGATCATGGTGGATGGGAAATGATACAATTTCAAACCGCAACCCTCATTGGCGCTAAGCAATATGAACTATCCGGTTTGTTGCGTGCGCAAGGGGGCACAGAAGATGCTTTGCAAACCATTGCCAGCTCTGGGTCTGATTTTGTCTTGATTGATGAAGCATTGGTTCCTGTCAATATGGGTGTCAACGATATTGGCTTGTCTTATTATTGGCGTTATGGGCCGGCTCCTTATGGTTTAGGGCATCCTGCTTTTCAAACCAATCAATTTGCGTTTGGAGCGCGAGGTTTGCGCCCGTTTAGTCCGGTTCATTTGAGTGGGGGCAATCAAAATGGTGATTTTCATATTCACTGGATCCGACGCAGCCGGGTGGGCGGGGACAATTGGGAGCTTGAAGAGGTCCCTATTGGTGAGACCCTCGAACACTATGAAATCGATATTTTGGATAATGGCAGCGTGATGCGAACCATAAGCACTCAGAGCCCAGAAGGGGTTTATAGTGCTGGAGACCAATTAAGTGATTGGGGGGCTGTGCAATCCAGTTATCATATTAAAGTCTATCAAATCTCAGAAATTTATGGCCGCGGCGGGTCGGGCGAGGCTGTTCTCCTCAATCAGTAAAGTTTAAAGGAAGCTCTATGCCTTTATCTAATGTTCCTTCTCCTGGTGAGGGACCTGTTCACAGTTGGAAAACGGTTGAAGACGGTGTCATTGCAAGCAGCTTGATCACTGCGCCCGCTTGGGGCGCGTGGCTTAGTGAACTCAATGAAGTGTTGACCACTTTATCTTTATTGATTGGTTTGACCCTTGGTCTTTATCGCTTGTGGCGTATTTATCAGCGCAATTGTAATAACAAGCCTCCTTCTCACCTTTCAGACGATTAAACTCCAGTAAGCCGAGGTTTTGGTTTGATGAAACCGAATATGAATGTCCCTGTTTGGGTCACAAATGCGCTTGACCATATTAATATTCATGAGGTGCAAGGAGCGGATAGTCACCCGATTATTAAGAGCTTTTATCGTGATGTGGGGCATGCTCATATTGAACACGACGAAGTGCCATGGTGTGCGGCTTTTGTGGGGAGTGTTCTTGAGCGCTCTAAGATACCTAGCACAAAAAGTTTGTTGGCAAGGTCATACTTAAAGTGGGGGCGTGCTTTGGAAACCCTTCAGTTCGGGGCGATTGCCGTTTTCAAACGCGGGAGTAACCGCCAACAGGGCCATGTCGGTTTTGTGATGGGGTTTGATCGTGCCTCAATCTTTTTGCTGGGGGGTAATCAAAGTGATCAGGTGAATGTAAAGGCGTATAAACGATCTGATTTGTTGGATGTGCGCTGGCCGGCTGAACCCATTGATGATCCAATTGTAAAACAAGATCCTATTTTCGACTTTGCTTTAGGGGAAGTGCTTAAACTAGAAGGTGGCTGGGCCCATCACCGTGATGATCCGGGCGGGGCTACGAATAAAGGCATTACGCTGAAAACGTATGAGAGAGCCATTCAAACCGGTTTAATCCGTCATCCTAATAAGAAGCTAATTGATGGGCTTAAAACCATAAAAGAGGGGGAGGTGCGCACGATTTATCATGCGCTTTATTGGCAAAAGGCTGGGTGCTTTGATTTGCCACCTGCTTTGGCTCTTATGCATTTTGATGCAGCGGTCAATCATGGGGTGAAAAGGGCTGTACAATTTATCCAGAAATTATCTGGGGCGATTGTTGATGGGGAATGGGGACCACAAACACTTCGTAGTGTGGGGGCCATCAATATTAAAACCGCTCTTGGTTTATATGAGCGGCTTCGCCGCCATTATTATCAAACTCGACCTCATTTTTCTGTTTTTGGCAAAGGATGGATGAACAGGCTAGCAAGTGTTTATGCAAGTTCACTGTTTTTGCACGATAAAAATGTTGATCAGTCTAACCACAAGAAAGAGGACATTATGACCCAACCACAAGCAACCCCGTCTCAAAAATGGTGGGGGGAATCTTTGACTGTATGGGGCACGATTGTTACTGCCCTTTCAACTATTTTGCCAGTGATCGGGCCATTTTTCGGCTTTGATATCACCAGTGAGATGATTGAGCAGTTTGGTGACAGTGTCACAAAGCTTATCCAGATTATAGGCGGTGTGACGGGGACAAGCATGGCTTTATATGGCCGTGCTCGCGCTGAGACCAGTTTAACCCGGCGCCCTATTTCCATGAAGATTTAAAGGAGATTTGATTATGAGTGCAAAACTTTGGCTTCTCTCATTGGTCTTTTCCACGCTTGCTCCGCTCATCTTACCCAAACAAAAAAGAAAACGCAGAGGTTCCAGGACCGCTGATACTCCTCAAAAGGGATGATTTCATTGATTGGCAGCTAGACCAATAAAAACAAAGCGTTATAATATATCCATATTTATGTGATTGTTTGCTGCGCTGGGACAGTGTTAAGCTAGTCCAGCTAGATGAAACGGTTTGAAATAGGGGTTTATTGTGCGCTTGCTCGTTATAGAAGATGATGTTGACCTTAATAGGCAATTAAAAACCTCGCTGGAAGAGGCTGGCTATGTGGTTGATTGCAGTTTTGATGGGGAAGACGGACACTTTCTTGGCGAGTCGGAGCCTTATGATGCAATTGTGCTCGATATTGGTCTGCCCAAGATGGATGGCATTAGCGTTTTAGAAAAATGGCGCCGTGATGACATTTCTATACCGGTACTGATTTTAACAGCCAGAGACCGCTGGAGTGACAAGGTCGCTGGTATGGATGCAGGCGCTGATGATTATGTTGCCAAACCATTTCATATGGAAGAGGTTTTGGCCCGGGTTCGGGCGTTATTGCGTCGCTCTGCTGGGCTGGCCTCTAATGAAATTGAAATTGGTTCGCTGCGGTTGGATACAAAATCAACCAGAGTTACGGTTGATGGTGCTCCGATTAAACTTACCTCTCATGAATATCGTTTACTTGCCTATTTGGTGCACCATAAAGACAAGGTGATTTCGCGTACCGAATTGGTTGAGCATTTATATGATCAAGACTTTGATCGGGATTCCAATACGATTGAAGTTTTTGTTGGCCGGCTGCGCAAAAAAATTCCGTCAGATTTGATTAAAACCGTCAGAGGTCTTGGATATTGTTTGTCCACGAGTGACCATGACGTTTAATTCTTTAGGGGCCCGCCTTTTTCTTACCTCCACAATCATTGCCTTGATCGTTTTATTGCTAACGGCTTGGCAGCTTATTTCCCAATATCAAAGCCGCATTGAGTATAATTTTGATGAACGCTTAAAAGCGAATTTGTCTTTGCTCATTGAAAGCAGTTTGCAAGAAAATTTTGAAGTGCCAAAGCAGCCCAAACAGTTTGGTGGTTTTGCCTTCACCTTGCTGAATTCAGGATGGTATTGGCAAATACAACCTCTCGATAATCCCTCCCTGTCCACCTTCACCTCAGTTTCTCTTGGTGAGGAAGTTTTATCGTTGACCAACAAGCAAGAGGTCAGCGAAGAGCAAGACGGGACTTCAAAATTCTATGTTAATCATCAAAATGATCGTCGTTTACGGGTGATTGAACGGTTGATTACCTTGGGGAGCAATGAAAAACCCCAAACTTTTGCCTATATTGTTACCGGTGACAGTAGCGAGATAGAAGATGATGTGATCGATTTTGCCTCTATGCTCGGGCTTTCTTTTCTGATTCTTGGATCGGGGCTCATTTTAGCTACGATCTTACAGGTGAAAGTTGGTTTGCAGCCGCTTAAAGTGGTTGAGCGAGGTTTGGCTCAGGTGCGTGCAGGTAAAACCGATCGGTTAGAGGGGCAATTTCCTTCTGAGATTGAACCCCTGCAAACTGAGATCAATAATCTGATTAAAAGCAATATGACCATCATTGAGCGGGCTCGCACCCATGTGGGCAATTTGGCTCATGCTCTAAAAACTCCTTTAAGTGTCATAAATAATGAAGTTGATGGCAAAAACGATGGTTTTGCGCGTAAAATTGGTGAACAAGCCTCTTTAATGCAAACTCAAATTCATCACCATCTGGATCGAGCAAGAATGGCTGCACGGGTTGGCATTGTTGGTAATGTGACAGAAATACACCCAATTATGAAAAGTTTAGAGCGGGCTTTGGGCAAAATCTATCAAGAAAAGCATATCAGTTTTGAGCTCAAATGCCCTGAGACGGCTAAATTCGCTGGTGAACAGCAAGACTTTGAAGAAATGATCGGCAATTTGTTGGATAATGCGTTTAAATGGGCCAACAACAAAGTCAGTTGCATCGTGGAATACAATGGTCATGAAGTTTCTAAGTCCATGATAGATAAGTCAAAAAACGAAAAACTGTTGCAGGTTGTTATTGAAGATGATGGGCCAGGTTTAAGTACAGAGGAACAAAAACAAGTCCGTGAGAGGGGAAGGCGACTAGATGAAACAGTGCCTGGTTCAGGCCTTGGTTTAGCGATTGTTACTGATTTGGTTGACCTTTATGGGGGATCTTTTGAACTTGGTAGCTCTCAAATGGGCGGATTGCAGGTAAAATTGCAACTGCCAGCAGGAACCTGATTTTTTGCCCAAATTTAGCCTGATTTGACCCGTTATAAGGCAATTAATTATTATATTCTCTTGTTTGCTCGGGCAATTGAAGTGTCCATTGCGTTTTTAAAGGGGCGTATATGGTCAAATGCGATCTGTGAAGAATTGAATTAAAAGGATTGCAATTAAACCATAAAAACCACAAAAACTAAGACTAGGTTTCATGTGAGAGCAGTGGGTGAACGTTTATTTGCTTTAAAAAAGCGAAATAACATCATCGCACTTGGTGAATTCCCGAACTCAGAAAACGGTTCTAAATTCTAGGCGGGAAGATTGGAAAGAAAGCAATGATTAAATTTTTTAAAACAGCAACACTTGTTTTGGTTATGCCCATTGTCTTGTCTGCTTGTTCGGGAAGCTTTAACAAGCAAGATAGCGGCACGGTTATTGGCGCGCTGGCTGGTGGTATCTTGGGTAACCAAGTTGGTAAAGGCAAGGGGCGTGTTTTAGCAACTGTTGCTGGTGCTGTTGTTGGCGGGATCGTTGGCAGTGAAATTGGTAAATCACTAGACGCGAATGATCGCCGGGCAGCGGCTGAAGCTGAATATTATGCATTGGAAAAAGGTCAATCAGGGGATGGAACCCCCTGGCGCAACCCTGATAGCGGGCGTCATGGTGTGATTGTTCCTTCAGCTCCATATAAATTACGTGATCAAAATTGCCGTAATTATACTCATACAATTTACATTGATGGCGAACCCCAAATCATGAAAGGCACGGCTTGCCGTTCAAATGATGGGACGTGGCAAAAGGTTAGTTAAGCCATTTTATGCTTTTGTTTAACATAATTAGATAACTCTTTTAAAAGGCCTCTTTATTAGGGGCCTTTTTTATTTTTCTACCCTTCCTTCCTTTTTCTTATCCATTTAAAACATTGAAATAAATAACGATTCTTGCTCTAACGTGCGTTTATTATCCTTAATGTGATTATTTTTAAGGGCTATAGCATTCCAGCTTATACTGTCTTAAACTCTTACATTAAGCCAAACATTACATATATTTAATTTTCATGACAGCATGATGCCATGTTTTAACATCTATATGTGGCAAGAGGAATAAGATGATGAAAAGGCTTTCATTCTTTGCGTCATCGCACTTGTAAATGGAGAACAACATTGAAAAAACAAATCGGTTTAAATGAACATAGCAAAAGCCGCAATTTGTTCGCTCTTGCGGCAGTTGGATTGGTCGGAACCATGGCTTTGGCTGGCAATATGGTCTTTAACAATAAAGCTGCTTTAGCAGAGATGAGCAAAACAGCGATTAATCCGGTCAAACCTTATGTAAATGCACCCGCTAGTTTTGCTGACTTGGTGCAAAAGGTTCGCCCCTCAGTGGTGAGCATTTTTGTCAAAGGCAAAACAGAAACCAAAAAGAAAGATTTTGGGCGTAATGGGCGCAATTTTAATCGCCGGGAAAATCAGCCACCTTTTGGGCGCGGTCAAGACCCAAATCTTGATCAATTTAAAGAATTCTTCCGTCGTTTTGGCGGTAAACAGGGCCAGCAACCACTGCCTAAAAATGCTCAAGGCTCCGGCTTTATCATTTCTGCCGATGGTTATGTGGTTACAAACCATCATGTGATCAAAGATGGATCTGAATTTAAAGTCACCTTGGATGGAGGTGAAGAAGTTGAAGCCCGCTTAATCGGGTCTGATGAGCGGACAGATTTGGCTCTTTTAAAAATCAAATCTAAGCGTACCTTCCCGTTTGTGCCTTTAGCTGACCATATGGCCCGTGTGGGTGATTGGGTATTGGCTGTGGGCAATCCGTTTGGTCTTGGTGGCACGGTAACGGCCGGCATTGTTTCTGCTCATGGACGCAGTGTTGGGGCCAGTCCTTATGACTATCTGCAAATTGATGCTGCGGTGAACCGTGGTAATTCAGGCGGGCCAGCCTTTAACCTGAAGGGTGAAGTGGTTGGTGTAAACACGGCTATCTTTAGTCCTTCTGGCGGCAACGTTGGGATTGCTTTTGCCATTCCCTCAAAAGTTGTAAACAAGATTGTTTCAGACCTTAAAAAGGCCGGTTCGGTCAAACGGGGATGGCTTGGCATTAACATTCAAAATGTGAGCGAAGACATTGCTGAAGGGCTTGCTATGGACAAGCCAAAAGGTGCGATGGTGACACGATTGATTGATGGTGGTCCTGCTACCAAGTCTGATCTGAAAGTGCGAGATGTGATCGTCTCAGTAAATGGTCAAGATGTGAAAGACGTGCGTGATTTGATGCGCAAAATCGGTGAGATTAATCCTGAAGAAGTGATTGATATGGTGGTGATGCGTAATGGAGCACAAAAAAATGTGTCAGTAAAATTGGGGACTTTCCCGTCAAGTAAAGAGCTTGCCGCTTTGCAACGCAATGAACCGGCACTTGATCCTAACAACAAAGCGCTAGATGACATTGGCTTGTCTTTGGCAGCTGCCAGAGAAGTTGGTAAGGGCAATGAGGGCGTGGTTGTCACAGAAATTGACCCAGATAGTGATGCAGCACGCAAAGGCATCAAAGTTGGCGATGTGATCCTGGAGATTAATGGTAAAGGCGTTAATTTTCCAAATGAGGTGACCCAAGAAATCGTTGCTGCCAAAAAGAACAACCGAAAAGTGGTTTTGGTTCGGGTTAAAGATGGGCCTTACTATGGCTTAAAACTAAAAACTGAAAAGAACTAAGCAATGCCAAAAAGGGTGGGTTTTGAAGATCCACCCTTTTTTTAATAACGGGAATACTAAAATGCGTGTGCTTATAATAGAAGACGATTTAGAAACAGCACGTTTTTTAACCAAAGCTTTGGGTGAGACGGGACATGAATGTGACCATGCTGAAGATGGAGAATTGGGCTTAAGATACGCACAATCAAATGAGTATGATGTTTTGATTGTTGATCGTATGTTGCCCAAAAGAGATGGGCTCTCTGTTATTGAGACCTTGCGTGCTGAGGGCGGGGTGACCCCGGTTCTTATCTTAAGTGCGCTTGATAAGGTTGATGAACGGGTCAAGGGTTTGCGCTCTGGCGGTGATGATTATCTGACAAAACCATTTGCTTTTTCTGAATTGTTGGCTCGCATTGAAGTGTTAATGCGCCGCCATGTGCCCGAAGGTGCAGAGATGGACCTGAAAGTGGGGGACTTGGTGTTAGAGCGTTTGTCGCAACAAGTCTCACGCGGTGGCAAAACCATCCAATTGGTGCCCCGTGAATATCGCTTGTTGGAATATTTAATGCGCCACAAGGGCCAAGTGGTGACACGCACCATGTTGTTAGAAAATGTCTGGGATTACCATTTTGATCCGGGCACGAACATCATCGATGTGCACATTTCAAGATTGCGCTCAAAAATTGATAAAGATTTTGAGAATTCTTTGTTGCAAACCATTCGCGGCGCAGGATACATGATTTCCGATGGTGCTTAATCGTCTTTTCAAAACCACGGCTTTTCGCCTGATTGTGATTTACTTGCTTGTTATCATTGTTGGTAGCATAGCAGTTGGTGCTTATGTTTCGTGGAAAACCAACACTTTGATGAGCCAGCAATTGATTGAAACAATCTCTGCTGAGGTTAAAGGCTTGGCTGAACAATACCGCACGGGTGGCTCGGCGCAATTGGCCCGTGCCATTGGAGAGCGCTCCCGGCGTCCGGGTAATAGCCTTTATTTTTATGGGGCGCATAAGGGGGCAAAAATTGCTGGCAATATGAACCGGATTCCAGCCTCTTTGATCAAAAGTTCTGGCGGGGCTCAATTTGAATATGTTTGGCGCCAAGATGAAATACGTGAGGTCAGACATGCTGTGGGTGTTCCCTTTCACGTGGCGGGCAATTTGGTTTTGGTGGTAGGACGAGATATTGAGGCGCAATTAGAATTTAGCACGGCGACGCGGAATATGTTTTTTATAGGCCTTGGGGCGTTGGCTGTATTTGGTCTTGGTGCAGGGCTTTGGGTTAGCCGTAATCTACTTAACAGGATCAACACCATTACCGCGACCAGCAAATCAATTATGGCGGGTGATTTGTCTGAACGCATTCCGGTCAATGGTTCTGATGATGAACTAGACCGGCTTTCGGCCAACCTGAATACAATGTTGTCACGCATAGAAACCTTAATGATGGGCATGCGCGAAGTGACAGATAACATCGCTCACGATTTGAAAACCCCGATTAACCGCATTCGTATTGGCGCGGAAGAAGCGCTTATTGCCCCTAAGGGCAAGGGGGCACAGCGGGAGGCTTTGCAAGCGACCATTGAAGAGGCAGATAATTTAATCAAGACCTTTAATGCGTTGTTGAAGATTGCACGACTAGAGGCGGGTGCTGATAATGAACAAAAAGATCATGTTGATTTGGCCCAGGTGATCAATGAGATGGCTGAGCTTTATGAGCCTGTCATTGATGATGCCAATATGAACCTTGTGTTATCTAGCGACATCTCTGCCACTATTTTAGCAGATAGGCAATTGGTCAGCCAAGCGATAGCTAACCTGGTTGATAATGCCATTAAATATTCTTTTGATGAGGATAATCCAGAGGCTAAAAAGAACATTGAACTTGGCATTGAGCGGTTTGGGGAACGGGTGCGAGTGATTATCGCTGATCAAGGGGAGGGTATTTCTGATCATGACCGTTCCCGGGTGTTTGACCGTTTTGTTCGCCTTGAGGATAGCCGTTCAAAACCTGGCAGTGGTTTGGGCCTTTCAATGGTGGCAGCCATTGTGAAAGCCTATGGCGGTACAATCGATTTGCAAGATAATGAACCTGGCCTGCGGGTGGTGCTTTCATTTCCTGAACATGTGCAAACTTTAGCTGCTTAAGCTCTTGTCTGAGCTGTGCCTTAACTTCAATGGTTAGACTTTGGCAATTTAAATTCCCTTGTCAAGGGCGCTCGCGCCTGGCTCGCCCCTTGACAAGGGAATTTAAATTGCCAAAGTCTAACCATTGAAGTTAAGGCACGCAGTAAGTCGCGCATGGGGGGCAGAATATGAGTGGGCAAGTCTTAAAAGAGCGGCTGAGAAGCGCACCTTTGCCTGGTGATGAGGAGCATGCCCGGCGATTGCAAGCGGATTTCTTTGAGCAATTGTCTGGCCGGGATGAATGGTCTGGGGTTGTTGATGAGATTAAATCTAACCCTGTTCTAGAAAATCTGCTTTTGGGGATTTTTGGCAATTCTTCGTATCTGTCAGCGTTGATCACGCGCCATCCAGAGCATTTCATCTCAGCTATGGATGCTGACCCTGAAATTTATATGGATGTGTTGGCCCACGACTTAAACCAGCAAATGAAGGGGTGTGATACCCAAGATCAAGCCATGCAGGCTTTGCGGGTTTTTAAACAAAGGGCTGCCCTTTTTATTGCATTGGCTGATTTGAGTGAAACTTGGGATATTGAAAAGGTTATCCATGCCGTCACTGTAACCGCTGATACGTCTTTGCATGAAGCGGTCGAATTTTTGTTAAAGCAAGCAGCGATTAAAGGGGACTATTTGCCTAAAGACCATGAGCATCTGAGTGCTGATAGTGGTTACATCGTTTTGGCTATGGGCAAGCAAGGGGCTTATGAGCTTAATTATTCCAGTGATGTAGATCTGATTGTGTTTTTTGATGCTGACCGTTTGCGTTTAAAAGAGGGGATTGAACCGGTTTCTTTTTTCGTCAAATTCACCCGCAAGCTGGTTAAGATTATGCAAGAGATGACGGGGGATGGCTATGTGTTTCGTATGGATTTGCGCTTGCGGCCGGATCCTGGGGCCACGCAAATTGCTTTGTCGACCAACGCAGCATTTGCCTATTATGAAAGTTTTGGTCAAAATTGGGAGCGGGCCGCCATGATTAAAGCGCGCCCCGTGGCTGGGGATTTGCAGGCAGGTGAAGATTTTTTACAAGACTTGGCCCCGTTTATTTGGCGCAAATATTTAGACTTTGCTGCCATTGATGACATTCATGCCATGAAACGGCAAATCCATTCCTTTAAAGGCCATGGCAGTATTGCGATTGAAGGGCATAATTTAAAGTTAGGGCGCGGCGGTATTCGCGAAATTGAATTTTTTGCTCAGACACAACAATTAATTGCTGGCGGTCGCCAGCCAGAATTGCGCTCACAAAAAACGTTAGTAACACTGGAGCTGTTGGCTAAGAACGAATGGATCAAACCGCGTGCTTGCAAACAGATGAGCCAGGCTTATAAATTTTTACGCCGCATTGAACATCGCATTCAAATGATTGCTGATGAGCAAACGCATAGTCTGCCTAATGATGAAGTTGGGATGAATCGCATTGCAAAATTTTCTGGCTATGAAACGATTGATGATTTTTCTAAAGCTTTAAGAGAGCAATTGGAGACGGTTCAAAGCCATTATGAAGATTTGTTTGAAGGCGATGATACCCTTGCCAGCACATGTGGCAATCTGGTGTTTGTGGGGGACACGCCTGACCCAGATACAATTGAGACCTTGAAAACCTTAGGGTTCAAAGAACCCGTCTCGGTTATTGATACTGTGAAAGCCTGGCACTTTGGCCGTTATGCTGCCACGCGTAGCGAGCGGGCTCGGGAACGCTTGACCGAGTTTCAACCCTTGCTGTTGGACGCCATTGCTAAAACTTCACAACCTGATTATGCCTTGGCAACCTTTGATCGCTTTTTAAAAAGCTTGCCAGCTGGGGTGCAACTTTTCTCTTTGCTTTCCTCCAACCCAAATCTGCTGCGCTTGATTGCTGAGATTATGGGGGCTGCCCCTTCATTAGCGCGCGTTTTAAGCCGCCGCCCGCATGTTCTTGATGCGGTTTTAGACCCCGGCTTTTTTGGTGACCTGCCCAGTGATGATGAATTGCGCACCATCATTGAACAAGAATTTTCCCACTGCCAAGACTATCAAGATACCTTGGACCGCTCTCGTGTGGTTGGCCAGGAACAAGCCTTTTTAACGGGTGTTCGATTGTTGTCTGGTGTTTTGGATGAGACCCAAGCGGCGCGCGGATATACGCGCTTGGCTGAAAGCATCATTGGGCAATTGCAGGCACAAGTTGAACAAGAGATGGTTGAAAAGCACGGGCGTTTTGAAGGGGCAGGGGTGAGTGTGTTGGCGATGGGGAAACTGGGGGGGCGTGAGATGACAGCGGCGTCAGATCTTGACCTCATTCTGATTTACGACACAGATAAAAACCAGCTCCAATCTAATGGCAAAAAGCCGTTATCTGCCACACAATATTATTCACGCTTTACCCAGAGGCTTATTTCAGCGCTGTCCTCGCCAACAGCTGAAGGGGAGCTTTATGAAGTGGATATGCGCTTGCGCCCTTCAGGGCGCTCTGGCCCTGTGGCCACGCATGTGGAGAGCTTTATTGACTATCAACATAACCAAGCCTGGGTTTGGGAGCATATGGCCTTGACAAGAGCGCGGCCAATCACAGGTGAGCAAAGTTTAAAAGACCGGTTAGAAGAAGCCATCAAAGACGTGTTGTCCAAGACGCGCGATAAGAGCGCGCTTGTTAAAGATATTGTGGAGATGCGCCAAAAGATTGAGGCTGAAAAGGGAACGCAGAATGTTTGGGATTTAAAGCAAATCCGCGGCGGCCTGGTCGATTTGGAATTCATCTGTCAATTTTTGCAACTTTATTATGGCCCTTCTCAGCCTGATATTTTGAGTACCAATACGATCGATTGCTTGCAGAGGGTTAAAGTCGCCAATATCATTTCAAGCGGGGCAAGCGCGCAATTGTTAGACGCTGGGCATCTGTATAATAAGTTGGTGCAATTGATCCGTTTATGCACAGACCAAGGGTTTGACCCGGATTCAGCCAGTGAAGGGTTAAAACAAAGATTGGTTGATAGCACCAGCCAAGCTTCTTTTTCTGCTCTTACAGACAAACTTATGACCAGCCAGATGGACGTTAAAAGGTTGTATGATGAATTTTTACAATAATTTTTTAAATTTTGGCGACGGAAACTGTGAGGCGCTTGCGTATTATAATCATATTCAACGACAAACTGGGAGAGCCAAATGTCAAAGAAAATGATTATCGGTGTTAGTAGTGTGGTTTTAGTGGCCAGTATGGTCGGCATAGCCGGTCTTGCCGTTGCCAAACATAGAGGCCACCACGGCGGGCACTATGGCGGTAAGTTCTTTATGCTTAAAAAAGCTGACACCAATAAAGACGGCGTTATCACCAAAGACGAGCTGCAAGCGGCTCATGAAAAAAGATTTAACAAGTTTGACCTGAATAAAGATGGCGAGGTGACAGCCAAAGAAGTTCAGGAAAAAATGTCAGAACATTTTGCCAAAAGGGCGCAGCGTTTAACCCGTCGGTTTGATGAAAACCGTGATGGTAAGGTGACTATGGATGAGTTTAAGGCTCATGCTGACCGCAGACTTTATATGCTTGATTTGGATAATGATGGGCAAATTAGCAAAGATGAAATGCCGCGTCGTTTTTCTCGTCACCGGGGCCATCGCAAGCATCATGGGCGCCACCATGGCAAACATTGTGAGCGTATGAACGGGGATGATAAGTCTCATCGTGGATAGCATGGCGATGAAGGGGCTGAAAAGCCTCAAGAATAACAGGCCATGAAGATGCTTGAACGACAAGAAAGGGAGAGGGGGACAAGGTCCCCTTTTTCTGGCATAAATTTGAACCAGCAAATTTTGCACCCGGTAGTGAAAAAAACGATGGACCAACAACTGGTAGAAAGCGCCTTAAACGGAGATAGGCAAGCGTTTCAGCGCTTGCTGCAAGGTTGCTTGCCCAATGTTTTGAATTTGGCTTATCGTATGCTCAATGATAGAGCGCAAGCTGAAGATTTGGCCCAAGAGGTGATGCTAAAGGTCTGGAAAAAGCTGGACACTTATGATGCCTCAAAGGCTAAACTTTCCACCTGGATTTATAAGATCACTGCCAATTTGTGTTTGGATCAATTGCGTCGCAAACGCGAAGATCAGTTGGATGAAGATTATGATGCACCGACACATGCTGCACAGCATCAAGATTTGTATGACAAACAAATTCGGGCGCAAGTTGATGATGTTTTAAGCGATCTGCCAGAGCGCCAGCGTTTAGCTTTGGTGCTGTTTCACTATCAAGGCCATAGTTTGCAAGAGATCGCCCAGATTATGGAATGCTCACGCGAGGCAACAGAAAGCCTTTTGTCTAGAGCAAGACGCAGTTTAAAAACAAGCCTAAAACCTATTTGGCAGCAACTTCAAGATGATGAAAGATGAAGGTTTAAAATTATGACAGATCTTCAAAACGAAACAGAGATAAAACAAATTGTTGAACAAGCTTTGGATGTTTATGGGACCGACTTTTCCCGTATGCCGCCTGACGTGGCTGCCCGTGTCAAAACACTGGTTGAGGAAACGCAGATTGGTAAGGCATTGTTTGCAGATGCTCTGGTCCTTGAGTCTGCACTTGATCAAGCTGTTGCTTTACAAGATTTTGATATGAAAACCCTTGAAAACAATATTTTAGATCAGGTGTTTGCTGAAGAGGCGAGGGGCGAGGATAAACAGGCCACTATTCTTGACTTTAAATCACCCCATGAGGTTAAAGCGCCTGTGATAAAAGAAGAGGCTGCCAATGATAATCGGGCTGGTTGGTTGGTCGCTTCTAGCCTGTGTGCTGCAAGTTTGTTGCTGGGCATATTTTTAGGGACCACCGGTGCGGGTTCCTTCTTGTTTGGCGATGGGGCCCCCTTGACCGTTGCCAGTGCAGATGTGAGTGATGATGTTTTTTTTATGAATACTGATATTAATTTTGCCAGCGATTTCATCGCTGGTGCCAATTAGCAAAACGGGAGGAATAAATGTTAAAAGGACTTTCTCGTTGGATGAAGCTGTTATTTATTGCTTCTTTGGCTTTGAATTTTGTTGTTCTTGGCGTGTTTGCCGGCCATCGGTTGGGTTTGTGGCATGGTGGGCATCATTACGGACTTCGCCATCAAATTTTAAAGGTCATGCCTGAAGATAAACGCGAGCAAGTTGATAAGATCTTGACGGCGCACAGGGAAAAGCATCCCTTTAAGAAACGCAGGTTCAGAGCCAATTGGCCGAAATATGAAACAGCTTTGCGGGCCCAAGATTTTGATCGGGCTGCCTTTTTAAAATTGTTTGAGCAGGACGCGCAACAACATGGTCAACGTATCGTTGATGGGGGTAAGACAATTGCTGATATTGCTGAGCTTTTAAGCCCACAAGAACGGGTGGATGTTTTAGATAAGATTAAAAAACATTGGAAGCATCGCCGACGTTTTCGCCACAGACATCATGATCATAAACATTAGGGTTTGATTGGTTTGGTTTAGGCGGCAATGGAAGAGGTGAGGGGTTTGCCTTCATCTTCAATGGTGGGGAGCGTTGGCAGGGAAACCTGCACGGTTGTGCCTTCACCCACCGTGCTGTTGATGGTCAGGCTACCGCCGTGCAAGTCAATAAGGCTGCGCGAGATGGCAAGCCCTAGCCCTGTCCCATGATGAGATTTGGTCATCTGGTTTTCAACTTGCATAAAGGGGCGACCCAACAAGGGCAATTGAGAAGCTGCAATGCCGATGCCGGAATCTTTGACATAAATGTCTATGCAATCGGCTTGGCACTTGGTGGTGAGTTCGACGCGGCCCTGTTTGGGGGTGAATTTAATGGCGTTTGAGAGCAAGTTAAGGATCACTTGTTTGATCGCTCTTTGATCCACAGAACAGGTAATATGTTCATTAATTGATTTGCAAATGTCGATTTCTCTTTGCTTAGCTTGAGGACTGACAAGGTGAACGCATTCATTTAACAGCTCATTTAAGCAACAAGCTTTGGTATCAAGTTGTAAGCGTCCGGCTTCAATTTTAGACATATCTAAAATATCATTGATTAGCTCTAAAAGGTACGAGCCGCTCATGTGAATATCATTGATGTAAGATTGGTATTTGGGGTTATCAATTGGCCCTAAAACTTGGCGGTGCATCATGTCTGAGAAACCGATAATGGCGTTTAAAGGGGTTCTCAACTCGTGGCTGATATTGGCAAGGAATTCAGATTTAACCCGGTTGGCCTCTTCAGCTCGCTCTTTTTCGTGCATGTATTTATCAGCCAGTTCGGCCAGCTTTTGGGTTTTGCGCTCCAATTCACGCCGTGATTGGCGTAAATTTTCTACGGTGCTGCGCATTTGCTGTTCCCGTATCATTAGGTTTTGTTGCACCGTCTTTAAATTGGTTACGTCAAAAGAGACGCATAATAGGCCGCCATCAAGGGTGGGTTGTTCTTGGAAGTTGAGCCAGCGTCCATCGCTTAATTGAGCGTGATAATTTGTTGCTTCATAATGTTTGCAAACCCGTTTGGGGCGCATCATCAGTTTGTTAATTTGTGAGGTGAATTGATGATAGTTAGGTTCAGGCTGGTCGGCAGATGGCTGATTGGTTGAGGAGACTTTCTTAAACATTTCATTTGAAAGCACCATCTTTTGGTTTTTGTCCCATAGGGCGATGGCTTGGGGTGAACTTTCTATTGCGCTGCGCAGCCTCAGCAATTGGCCAAAATCATCGCCAAACTGCAAAATGTCTTTGTCTTCATGTCGCTCCATGCGAATGAGGGCTTTAATGATGGTACCTAATAAATAAATCAGTGCCAGTGTTAGGGCAATGAAGCTTGCATCAAGGCTTGTATGCCAAAGGGTGGGCAAATTGATAATTTGAAATTGGGCAATGGTGAGGCTGATAAATTTCAACGTTAGCACACCAAACAGAGCGTATATGACAAAGGTGAGCTTGCGTGCTCGTAACCCATTGATGAGACGGTAGGTGTCTACAAAAACACGGCGCCGAAAACGGTTGAATTCAGCGCGAACGACCTTGAATTGTTCCTGGGCGATATGCAGGACAGCTATGGCAATAGATTTTATTGTTTGCACAAGCAAAGCAATAAATTTGGCCATACGTGTGTTGAGCAGAAATTGCAAATTATGCCTCGTTTGAAAAATCAGGCCCCCACATGATTAATCGGGCAGTTTATTGTTTGTTCAAAACTGTGAATAGAGCATTCCTCTTTTTGATGAGGTTACTGGAATGCTCTAATTCTTCGTTTTAACGTTCTTTCTTACTTGGCGCTTTAGGTTGCCCACCAGCAAACCGCGCTATTCCTAAAACCGGTACCCACTTTAAGGCGGAACGCTCTAGTGTTTCCCAAAACAAATGATGACTAGGGAAAAAGAATTTAAAAACAAGGCTCTAAAGTATTACCCCGTCAAAGCTTTGCTGACAATGCAAGCTGTAAAGTAATGATAAGGCCCCGAATCATTTTTTAATATTTGATAAAGATTTGCGCTCTTTTGCAAGACTTTTCATATGTTTTCGACCAATAGGGTGTTCATAAATCCGTGAATTAGCTAATCTCATTTATGATCTGGGCAATAAGACCTTCAAGTTCACCATACTCATTCATGACTTTGTCTGGCCGCAATGTTTCAATTGGTTGTTCGCTATAACCAAAGGTAACACCGATGACTGGAATGTTGGCATTGCGGGCTGCATCAATGTCGGTTTTGCTATCGCCGATCATAATGGCTGATTGCATATCACCGCCGGCAGATTGAACGGTGCTGATAAGAACGCGCGGGTCAGGTTTTGTATATGGGGTGCTATTTGCTCCAATGATGGCATCGAATAGGGATGTTAGGTTTAATGCCTTTAAAAGAGGGATTGTTAAAGAGATGGGCTTATTGGTGCAAACGGCCAAGAGGTGGCCAGCCTGTTTTAACCGTTCAAGGCTTTCAATCGTGTGAGAGAAGGTTTTGCTTTCATTTGCAATATGGGCTGTGTAATGATCAATTAAAACCTGCCATAAGCGGTCAATTTCAGTTTCATCAGGTAGGCTTTGCGAATTTTTGTTGGTTTCAAAGGCCCGTTTGATCATGGCTTTTGCCCCGGCGCCAATAATAGGGCGAATGAGGCTGTGATCAGGTTTGGGGTAGCCGGCTTGTTCAAGTGAGCTGTCCAGAGCGTTTAACAGATCAGGGGCTGTGTCGACGAGCGTGCCATCTAAGTCAAAACAAAGTGTCATTGATCGTTTTGTCATGATATTTACCGCTCACGTGAAAGACATGGATTTGTAACGCTAGCGGCAATATGAGGCATTGCACTTTCGTTAGATAGGTTTGATTTTTGTCATAAAAAGATCAGAGATTCAAAACTATTTTTGGTTTTGAGATAAGAAAAGATCATCTGTTAAAGGTTTTGGCTGTAAAAAGTTTGCACAAGGTGTTTATTGTTTCAATTCGTGCCTATATATGCTTAGCATTCAAAAATCAGTCGAGCTAATAATCAAGCCTCGTGAGTTACAAGGAGAAGCGGTATGAGCACTCAAGAGTATAAAATTGCTGCGGCCCAAGCTGCATTAGACTTAATCGAAGATGGTATGAAAGTTGGCCTTGGAACAGGCTCTACGGCTGAGCAGTTTATTAATCTGTTGGGTGAACGGGTGAAAGACGGGCTTGAAGTTTTGTGTGTGCCAACCTCAAAAACCAGCGAGATCCAAGCTGCCAATTTAGGCATTCCTTTGACAACGCTGGATGAGGAGCCCTTTTTAGATATTACCGTTGATGGGGCTGATGAGCTTGATAAAGACCTGCGCCTGATTAAAGGTGGCGGCGGGGCTTTGTTGCGAGAAAAAATTGTAGCCATGTCTTCGGACCGTATGGTGGTGATTGGTGATAACAGCAAGCTTGTTGATACTTTGGGCAAATTTCCTTTGCCGGTTGAGGTGGATCGGTTTGGGTTGCGCGCCACACTTGAAATGATTGCAGCGCTTACTGATGAGTTGGGGTTGCACCAAGACTTACAAGTGCGCGAAAGTGAAGATGGTGGCTTTTACCAAACCGATGGTGGGCATTATATTGTGGATTGCTCTTATGGGGTTATTCCGGATCCGGAAGAATTAGCCGATTGTCTTGCTATGCTGCCAGGCGTGATAGACTCAGGTTTGTTTATTGGGATTGCTGAGCGCGCGCTTATTGGGGGACCCAACGGTGTTGAGGTTTATGTGTCCCCTTATGAAGATGAGGAGATGGTTTAACTTTATGGCCTTTGATTATGATCTTTTTGTCATTGGTGCTGGCTCTGGTGGGGTGCGCGCTGCGCGCATGGCCTCTTCTTTTGGTGCCAAGGTTGCGATTGCTGAGGAATATCGCTATGGCGGAACTTGCGTCATTCGTGGCTGTGTTCCTAAAAAACTACTCGTTTATGCAGCGCGCTTTCAAGGCAGCTTTGAAGATGCAGCCGGGTTTGGTTGGAGCTTATCTGAGCCTTCCTTTGATTGGGGAAGCTTAATTGGGGCCAAAGACAAAGAGATTGATCGGCTTAGCCAAATTTATAGCAAGGTGCTTGATCAGGCAGATGTGGTTACATTTGATGATCGGGCCGAGATTGTAGGCCCCAATGAAATTAAACTTGTTAAGCAGGGCAGGTCTATTACGGCTGAGCGCATTCTTGTGGCTGTGGGCGGCACGCCGTTTAAACCAGACATTCCGGGCAAAGATTTAGGCATTACATCTAATGAAGCATTTCATTTAAAAGATTTGCCAAAAGCCATCACAGTGATTGGTGGGGGCTATATTGCAGTTGAATTTGCCTCTATTTTTAATGGGTTAGGGGCAAAGACCACGCTTGCTTACCGTGGCCCTAAAGTGCTGCGCGGGTTTGATGAGGACATGCGGGATGGTTTAACAAAAGCGCTTATTGATCGCGGTATTGATGTGCGCCTTGGTGTCTCTCCGACAAAAATTGAAAAAATGGGAGAAGATCTAACCCTTCACTTTGATGATGATAGCCAGTTACAGACAGATCAGGTTATGTTTGCCACCGGCCGCGTTCCCAAAACCGATGGTTTGGGATTAGACAATGCTGGGGTCAAAGTTGGCGCTAAGGGTGAGATTGTGGTGGATGGTTTCTCTCAAAGCAGCGTGCCGTCTATTTATGCTGTGGGCGATGTGACTGATCGGGTGAATTTAACCCCGGTTGCCATCAGAGAAGGGGCTGCTTTTGCTCAGACTGTTTATAATGATCAGCCAACCAATGTGGACCATGAGCTTATTCCAACCGCTGTTTTCTCTGAACCGGAAATTGGAACCATTGGTTTGAGTGAAACCGAAGCGGTGTCTACCCATGGTAAGATTGATGTTTACAAATCTGAATTTAATCCGATGAAAAACACAATTTCAGGCCGGGTTGAAAAGACGATTATGAAAGTGCTTGTGGCTGCCTCGACTGATCTGGTTGTGGGTGTTCATATTTTGGGGCCTGATGCGGCTGAAATTGTCCAGGCGCTTGGCATTGCCATAAAAATGGGGGCAACCAAGGCTGACTTTGATGCCACTATGGCCTTGCATCCTTGTGCTGGTGAAGAATTGGTCACGATGAAAGATAAAGTCACAGTTGGGGCTTAATACAGGGTTTCATCTCCTATACTTACTTCATTATAGCGTTAACTTAAGTTTGATGGTCTTGCCCCGTTAAAGGTCAGGTGTGACAAAAATTAAAGCTATTTATAGTTTTTACTCGTCAAATTGGCTGAATATAGATAAAAGCATCCCCAGTATTAAAGATATTGTGTTGAGAGTGTATGACCCGTTTTAATAATCGTTATGCTTTGGTCACTGGCGCTGGTTCTGGTATTGGCGCGGCGATTGCCCATGAGTTTGCCCGTGAAGGGGCTTTTGTCTATGTAATTGATATTGATGTTGAGCGGGCTGAGGATGTGGCCGGTCAGATTAAGAATGCGGGCGGCCAAGCGCTAGAGGTGCAAGCAGATGTTACCGATGGGCCTTCTGTGAAAGCAGCGATTGAGACTATTAAATCCCATTCAGGTAAACTTGATATCATTGTCAACAATGCTGGCATGAATGTGCGCACAGATTTGCGCCATATGACGGATGAGGAGTGGGACCTTGTCTTGCAAGTGAACTTGGTGGGCGGTGCACGTTTTGCCAGAGATGGCTTTGAGCTGCTCAAAAATTCAGATCGCGCTGCTATTGTAAACCTGGCCTCTGTTATGGGCACGCGCTCAACGCGCCAAATGAGTGCCTATGCCTCTACCAAAGCGGCTATGGCTTCGCTGTCACGCGGGCTTGCGGTTGAATATGCGCCGTTTAACATCCGGGTGAATTATTTGTGCCCTGGGTTTGTAGCCACCAATTTAACCAGCCGGTTTGTGCGCAACCCGGTTGTGAAAGAGCAAATTTTAAACCGTACACCGATGGGCCGCTTTGGGGAGCCAGAGGAAATTGCCAAGGCCGCTTTGTTTTTGGCCTCTGATGACGCCTCATATATGACAGGGTCAGGCATTACGGTTGATGGCGGGATGATGGCTGCGCTTTAAGCTCTTGTTTAGCTAAACAGATGTCTTACATATTTTTCAGTTGGCAAACTTGCTGGCAATGGCCTATAACGCTAAAACTTTAGCTACGAAAGTATTTGTATTTAATTTTGATAGATTTAAGAGATGGTCCCTATGGCAACATCATGGCAAGCTGATAGTTGGCGCACGAAGCCTATCGTGCAAGTGCCTGATTACCCTGATGCACAAGCATTAAAAGACGTTGAAACCAAGCTTGAGAGTTTCCCGCCACTTGTATTTGCAGGTGAAGCGCGCAATTTGACAAAGCGTTTGGGACGGGTGGCGAACGGTGAGGCGTTTTTGCTGCAAGGGGGCGATTGCGCCGAAAGCTTTAGCGAGCATCATGCTGATAACATTCGTGATTTTTTCCGCGTTATGCTGCAAATGGCGGTTGTGCTGACATATGCGGGCTCTGTTCCTGTTGTAAAAGTGGGCCGTATTGCTGGCCAGTTTGCCAAACCACGCTCTGCGCCGATGGAAGATAAAGATGGTGTGTCTCTTCCTTCTTATCGCGGTGATATTATTAATGGTATTGATTTTACTGAAGACGAGCGTGTGCCGGACCCTCAACGTCAGATTAAGGCTTATCGCCAGTCTGCGGCCACTCTTAATTTGCTGCGTGCTTTTGCTCAAGGGGGCTATGCCAATTTAGAACATGTGCATCAATGGATGTTGTCTTTTGTTGAGAAAAGCCCGGCAGGGGAGCGCTTTGCTGAGCTTGCCAACCGGATTTCAGAGACCGTTGATTTTATGCGTGCGTGTGGGATTAGCCCAGAGAACACCAGGCAATTAAACACCACCAATTTTTTCACCAGCCATGAAGCTTTGTTGCTTGGTTATGAGCAGGCTTTGACTCGGCTTGATTCTACATCTGGGGATCATTATGCAACCTCTGGCCATTTCATTTGGATTGGGGACAGAACCCGCCAGGTGGATCATGCGCATGTTGAATTTGCGCGCGGCATTAAGAATCCGCTGGGTCTGAAATGTGGACCGAGCATTAGCGAAGATGATTTGCTGCGTCTGATTGATATTCTCAATCCTGAGGATGAAGCTGGCCGCCTCACATTAATCTGCCGGTTTGGCTCTGACGATGTGCAAGAGCATTTGCCTCGTCTTATTCGTACTGTTGAAAAAGAAGGGCGCACGGTTGTTTGGTCTTGTGATCCGATGCATGGCAACACCATTAAGGCCAGCACTGGATATAAAACCCGTCCGTTTGACCGGGTGCTATCAGAGGTCAACAGCTTTTTTGATATTTGCCAGGCTGAACAAGTACATCCAGGCGGTGTGCATGTGGAGATGACAGGTAAGGATGTGACCGAATGTATTGGCGGGGCACAGAGCGTGAAAGAGGCGGACTTGTCTCATCGCTATCACACTCATTGTGATCCACGGCTTAATGCAGATCAGGCGCTTGAGTTAGCATTCTTAATTGCTGAGCGCATGAAAAAAGATCGTGATGGTCAGCCGGTTAATGCTGCGCAGTCAGCTTAACACGCTTATCTCTTACGCAAAGCTTGAGCGGTTCAAATGACAGACAGCTTAAAAGTGGCCTTGGCGCAGCTTAACCCGATCATGGGGGATTTTGCAGGCAATGTTAACCTTGCCCGCCAAGCCCACGCACAAGCTGAAAAACAAGGTGCTGACCTGCTTGTTTTCTCTGAACTTTTCGTCACCGGGTATCCCCCTGAAGATCTGGTTTTGCGCCCCTCGTTTCAAGCCCAAGCCCGCAAAGCAGTTGAAGAGATCGCAACTTTGACCAAACAGGGACCGGCCATATTGGTTGGCAGCCCTTGGGTGGATAATGACAAGCTTTACAATGGGGTGCTGCTATTAGAAGAAGGCGCTGTCAAAATAAGCCGTTATAAAGTTGATTTGCCCAATTATGGTGTGTTTGACGAAAAACGGGTGTTTGCCACTGGCCCCCTGCCTGGCCCGATTGATTTTAAAGGTGTGCGTATGGGGGTGCCGATTTGTGAAGACATTTGGGCCCCTGATGTCACGGAATGCTTAGAAGAAACGGGTGCAGAAATTTTGATTGTTCCGAATGGGTCACCTTATGCTGTTGGCAAACATGAGCGGCGCATGAATGTGGCTGTTGGCCGGGTGAGCGAGACCAAATTGCCACTGCTGTATGTCAACCAAGTTGGCGGCCAGGATGAGTTGGTGTTTGATGGGGCCAGTTTTGCCCTTGATGCTGGTTGTCAGTTGCAGGCTCAATTTCCTTCCTTTTCCTCTCATGTGGAGACGATAACGCTTGAGCGGGGGGGTGATGGATGGGGTGTTGTTCCCAACGCCTTAGCGCCAGAGATCTCTCAAGATGAGGTCATCTATCAAGCTTGTGTGTTGGGCTTGCGTGATTATGTGAATAAAAATGGGTTTCCAGGGATTGTCCTTGGTCTGTCAGGGGGCATTGATAGTGCGTTATGTGCCGCCATTGCGGTTGATGCGCTGGGGCCAGAGCGGGTGAGGGGGGTTATGTTGCCGTTTCATTATACCAGCCAGGCCAGTCTTGATGATGCTAGCCTTTGTGCGCGCCGACTTGGCATTCGCTATGAGATTATGCCGATTGAACAAGCGGTTGAGGGCACAAAGGCAGCGTTGGCCACGGTCCTGAATGAAGGCATTGGCGGCATTACTGAGGAAAACATCCAATCGCGTTTGCGCGGTGTGTTGTTGATGGCGCTGTCCAATAAAACTGGGGATATGGTTGTGACCACAGGCAATAAGTCTGAGGTCTCTGTTGGCTATGCCACGCTTTATGGCGATATGAATGGCGGCTTTAACCCGATTAAAGACCTTTATAAAACCAAAGTTTATGAACTTTCGCGCTTGCGCAATAAAATGGTGCCCCAAGATGGGCTTGGCCCTTTAGGCGAGGTTATTCCTGAAAACATCATCACCAAAGCGCCCACGGCTGAACTGCGCGAAAACCAAACTGATCAAGACAGTTTGCCCCCTTATGATGTTTTGGATGACATTTTAGAATGTTTGATTGAAAAGGACATGCCGGTTGAGCAAATAGAGGCGCGTGGGCATGAGTTGAAAACCATTGCCAGAGTGGAGCATTTATTGTATTTGGCAGAATATAAACGGCGGCAAGCGGCACCTGGTGTGAAAATCACTCTCAAACATTTTGGCCGGGACAGACGCTACCCGATCACCAATAAATATCGTGATGGGGCATAGGCCTTCATTTTAAGTTGTGGCAAGATCCTGCCTTAAATTCCATGGCGAGATTTTTGCATTTTAGAATAGCTTGTCAAGGGCGGTAGCCGCGTGGCGGGGACCCTTGACAAGCTATTCTAAAATGCCAAAGTCTAACCATGGAATTTAAGGCACAGACCAGGTAGAGATAAAAAAGATGACAGTTATTACGCGGTTTGCGCCCAGTCCAACAGGCAATTTGCATATTGGCAATTTGCGTCCAGCCATCATCAATTGGTTGTTTGCGCGCAATCAAGGTGGCCAATTTATGCTGCGTATTGATGATACTGATCTGGAGCGCTCTAAAGAGTCTTATGTCGAGGCCATTAAAGAAGATCTCACCTGGTTAGGACTTGATTGGGATTTTGAAGCCCGTCAATCGGCCCGGTTTGACAAATATGACGCCGTTGTTGAAGAGCTGAAAGCTCAAAGGCGGCTCTACCCGTGTTATGAAAGTGCTTCAGAACTTGACCGGAAACGCAAACGGCAAATGGCCCGCGGGCTTCCCCCCGTTTATGACCGTGCCGCCCTAGAGCTGACAGACCAGCAAAGAGCGGAACTGGAAGCGGAAGGGCGCAAACCGCATTGGCGCTTTAAATTAGAGGCGCGCACGGTAAGCTGGACTGATTTGGTGCGCGGTGAGCAATCCATTGAGGCGACTTCTTTATCTGATCCGATCTTAGTGCGTGAAGACGGCACCTATCTTTACACCTTGCCCAGTGTGATTGATGATATTGAGTTCAAAATCACCCATATCATCCGCGGGGAAGACCATGTGGCCAACACGGGCGCGCAAATTCAAATTTTTGAAGCTCTGGGGGCCAAAGCGCCAACCTTTGCCCATCATAATTTGATTGTTGGTAAGGACGGGGAAGGGCTCTCCAAAAGGTTGGGTAGCCTGTCTATTTCTTCATTTAGAGACAATGGCATGGAAGCTATGGCTGTGATGAGCCACGCGGCCACCATTGGCTCTTCTAATGACATCCGCCCGCATCTTTCAACCCAATCTATTTCAGATGAGTTTGCATTTGAGAAGCTAAGCCGCGCGCCGGCCCGCTTTGATGAGGCCGAGTTGGCTTTGCTTAACGCCAAACTGTTACATGAAACGCCTTTTGAGGCCGTCTCCCAGCGTCTGGAGGCGATGGACATTTCTGGCGGGGAGACGTTCTGGGACGCTGTTAAGGGCAATATAGAGACATTTGAAGACGTTAAAACCTGGTGGAAGGTGGTCAACGGGCCAATAGAGCCGGTGATTGAAGATGCCAGCTTTTGTGAAGAGGCTGAAACCTTGTTGCCGGAAGGGGACTGGGACACTTCTAGCTGGGGAGCCTGGACATCTGCGGTGAAGGAAAAAACTGGCGCCAAAGGCAAAGCCCTGTTTCACCCCCTTCGTCTGGCATTAACGGGCCAGTCGTTTGGGCCGGAGTTGAAAAACTTATTGCCGCTTATCGGGCGTGAAAAAGCCTCTGCCAGGCTTAAAGGCCAGCAAATATAACTGTTTTCAGGGGGTGATTGGCAGGGAAAAAATACCAAACATTTGAAAACCAAACCAAAAACAATGAATAATCAAAATTTGTCTTGCAAAAGTGCTTGACGAACAAAACCAGGCCAGTTACAAACGGCTCTTCTTTGTAAGACCAATCACATATGAACGGTCGATCCTATCGCCGCCTGACAGACGGCGCATTTGGGGGTGTAGCTCAGTTGGTTAGAGCGCTGGCCTGTCACGCCAGAGGCCGCGGGTTCGAGTCCCGTCACTCCCGCCACACACTCGTGTGTTTTTCTCACGACTATTTCTCGCTTATGGGTCTATGTTGGGTATTGATTTACCCCTGGCTTTTCGCCTGATCACAACCATCCCTATAAAAAACAAACAGGCTATCCCTATGATTAGAGGGAATAGTATCGTTGTGAGGGAGTAATTTTCCAGTGCAAGAATTGAAATAAAATTGCGGGCTGTCATAATGATAAAAAATGTCAGCTGCTCTTCATAGGGGTGGAAATAGGCTTTGCGAAAGGTAGGGCCAAATCCTAATAGGTCAACCGTTGTAAGAACGACAACGGCCCATAACGGATCTGATGTGAAATACCACAAGGGGAGTGAGCCCATTGCGCTGATGAAAAACAGCCAATCGGTTTTGGTGGCGGTGCTGTCGCCTCTTTTCATATAGGCCAAACAAGCAACATAGATTGTGATAATGCCGGATATGCCAATGGGCCAGGCGCCTAGGCCGCCATCATCTGCAAGCTGGGCTAAAAATACGATAAATGTTGTTGCGCCCCAAATGATCCAGGAAAAAACGTGGGGTTTTGTCTTCCCTTGCAAAATGGACCGGATATAGGGGGTAAAGGCGATGAAGGTGAGAAGGATCGCCAGACCAGAGAAAATTTCTTTTGTCATTGCAAAATTATATACTCATTCAAACATCCTTCAAATAAGTCTTTTATTTCTTTTCAGAGAAAAGCTTCCTCCATAATAACCTGCCAAAATAAAACACCCCATAAAGCATGGCACCAAGGCCCCACGCATAGAGCATGAATTCTGTCGAAATGGCTAAGACATATAGGCTCCAGTCTAACCAACTCATGATACGTCTCCCCTATTAAGCCATTAATGTACTGCAAAATTGGCCTCAATATCAATTGACAGGCTGTGTTTGGCTTTGCATCATTCAAATTATGAAACTTAGCGACCAGATGAGCAGATTGTTTGTGAAGCCCTTGATTTTTGCAGTGAGCTTTCAGCTTGTGTTTTCAAATCTGCCGGTACAAGCGGCTTCTGAGCCCAAACATTGCGTTAACACCATCAAAATCAAATATAGAGAAACGTACTTTTCTGATGGATGGCTGCAAGCGGCCAAGCAGCATGCGGCGCTGAAATGGCAAAAAACGGTCAAAAAGCGATTTGGCAGTGTTTATAGCAATTGGGCGCTGGCCCGTAACCAAAAGTCTCAATGCAATCGCATCGGCTTTGGCAGTGATCTAAAGGGAAATATCGGTACATTTGTCTTATGTAGCTATTCTGCAGAGCCTTGCGTGAATTTGCTGGATATCAAAGCGAAAAAAAGTAAGCAGGATGATTCCAATCGCCATCAATAGAGATGGTGCTCCGTATTTTTGATTCTTTATATAAAAACAATCTTTTAATTCTGTGAGATAAAAATGAAGGTGAAGCATTTTCAGGCTGGTTTGCAGCTTTAAATATGAACCAATTAAGCTAACCAACTGTTATAGAACCACTATGTTTAGGGGATAAACTGTCGCAGTGATGTTTCGTCACTTGTTGTCTGGCGTTAAGTTTTGCATAGTTGCCTGCAAAAAGAAGCTTTGAATATATAAATAAGTCATTTAAGAGATCATTTTAAGCAAGATTCATCAGATTTGTCTTTGCACATTGGGTGGTGGTTCCATCTGACCATCTATTGTACTACCGCGAATAGATTGGTGGTTATGATAATTATGAGTGTACATTTTAATAAATGTCTGCTTGCTATCATCTGATAGAGTGAAGAGTGCAGTACGAGATTTTAATAAATTGTAAGCCCTAGCAATAGGGGCGGTGTGCAACACAGTTTTTAAGGAATCAATATATGCAAGATGTAGCTGTGCACTATTTGCCAATAGCTATTTTTATTGCCATTGCCGGGGTCATTGCCCTGGCATTGATGTTGGCCCCCTTCATGTTGGCTTATAAGCAGCCAGATAAAGAAAAACTTTCCCCTTATGAATGCGGCTTTGAGCCATTTGATGATGCGCGCATGAAATTTGATGTGCGGTTTTATCTGGTTGCCATGCTGTTTATTATTTTTGATTTGGAAGCCATCTTTCTGTTTCCCTGGGCGTTAACATTTAAAGAAATTGGTGATGTTGGGTTTTGGGCCATGATGGTTTTTTTAGCTGAGCTGACCATCGGCTTGATTTATGCGTGGAAGAAGGGAGCGCTGGAATGGGATTAATAACAAAGCCACCCTTTTATAATAATAATGCGGCAATGGCTGCACACACAGATATGGGCACGCGCCCTAACGTTGAACGCTTGGATGACCCTTATTTTAATGAGCTTTCCTCAGGCCTGACAGACAAAGGCTTTGTGGTTGCCGCCTACGATGATTTGATCCAATGGGCCCGCACCGGCTCGCTTATGTGGATGACGTTTGGTTTGGCTTGTTGTGCGGTTGAAATGATGCAAGCCTCAATGCCACGCTTTGATGTGGAGCGGTTTGGCTTTGCTCCTCGCGCTAGCCCGCGCCAGTCTGATGTGATTATTGTGGCTGGTACGCTGACCAATAAAATGGCACCTGCCATTCGTAAGGTTTATGACCAAATGCCAGAGCCGCGCTATGTTATTTCCATGGGCAGTTGTGCCAATGGGGGCGGTTATTATCACTATTCTTATTCTGTGGTGCGCGGTTGTGACCGGGTGCTGCCAGTTGATGTTTATGTGCCAGGCTGCCCACCTACAGCTGAAGCCCTGGTTTATGGCATTTTGTTGCTGCAAAAAAAGATCCGGCGAACCGGGACAATTGAGCGCTAAAAAAATAATGGGGTGCGTGAGCTTTAAAAAACGCGCTTTATAAATGGAGGCAGGATTGCAAAGTGGATTAGAGGAAATAAGAGATTATATTGGTGCCAAAGTGCCCGATATGATCTTGTCCTCATCAGTAGATCATGGGGAGCTGACCCTTTCCATTGCTCCAAAAGATACGTTGAGCATTGTTAAGCTGTTGCGTGATGACGCACAGTTGAAATTTACATGCATCGTTGATCTTTGCGGCGTTGATTATCCGGAACGGGAAAACCGTTTTGATGTGGTCTATCATTTCTTAAGCGTGAGCCAAAACATGCGCATTCGGGTGAAACTGGAAGTGGATGAAGACACGCCTGTGCCCAGCATTGTGGGCTTGTTTGCAGGCGCCCATTGGTTTGAGCGCGAAGCTTATGACATGTATGGCATTTTGTTTGAAGGTCACCCAGATTTGCGCCGCTTGCTTACTGATTATGGTTTTCAAGGCTATCCGTTGCGCAAAGATTTTCCCACCACTGGTTATGTTGAGGTGCGTTATGATGAAACGCAAAAGCGCGTTGTTTATGAACCAGTGAAACTTGCCCAAGAAATGAGAAGCTTTGATTTCCAAAGCCCGTGGGAGGGTACAGATTATGTCTTGCCAGGTGATGAAAAAGCCCAAGACCAGGACGGCGCTGAGGCGGGCTCACGTGAGGATAAAGGGTAGCGGGCAATGGCAGAGACCAGTTTAAGAAATTTTAGCATCAATTTTGGCCCGCAGCACCCAGCTGCGCACGGTGTGTTGCGCCTTGTGCTTGAGCTTGATGGAGAAGTGGTTGAGCGGGTCGACCCGCATATTGGCTTGCTACACCGGGGCACTGAAAAGCTAATTGAACAAAAAACCTATGCACAAGCGGTTCCTTATTTTGACCGGCTGGATTATTGCGCGCCGATGAACCAAGAGCATGCTTTTTGCTTGGCGGCTGAAAAATTATTGGACGTGCAGGCCCCACGCCGGGCGCAAATCATCCGCGTGCTTTATTCTGAAATTGGGCGGTTGTTGTCTCATCTGTTGAATGTGACGACCCAGGCCATGGACGTTGGTGCGCTCACCCCGCCGCTTTGGGGCTTTGAAGAACGCGAAAAACTGATGATTTTTTATGAGCGCGCTTCTGGTTCTCGCATGCATGCGGCTTATTTTCGCTTAGGCGGTGTGCATCAAGATTTACCGCCTGAATTGGTTGATGACATTTATAATTTTTGCGATCCGTTTTTAAAGGTTTGCGATGACATTGAAGGGTTGTTGACCAACAACCGGATTTTCAAACAGCGTAATGTTGATATTGGCGTTGTGACTTTAGAAGAAGCGCTCAATTGGGGCTTTTCAGGGGTGATGGTGCGTGGCTCTGGCGGGCCATGGGATTTGCGCAAATCTCAACCTTATGAAATTTATGACGAGTTAGAATTTGATATTCCTATTGGCAAAAATGGGGATTGTTATGATCGTTATCTCATTCGCATGGAAGAGATGCGCCAATCTGTTCATTTGATGAAGCAGTGCTGTGCTCTTTTGAGCGAAACAGATGGGCCTGTTTTGGTGCAAGACAGCAAAGTGGCACCGCCGCGCCGTAGTGACATGAAAGAAAATATGGAAAGCCTGATCCATCACTTTAAGCTTTATACTGAAGGGGTCAAAGTGCCAAAGGGTGAGGTTTATGCCGCGGTGGAAGCGCCCAAGGGAGAATTTGGTGTGTTTCTTGTCTCTGATGGGTCCAACAAGCCTTATAGGTGCAAAATCCGTGCGCCTGGTTTTGTCCATCTCTCGGCTATGGATTTCATGAACAGAGGTCACATGCTGGCAGATGTTTCTGCCATTTTGGGATCGCTCGATATTGTTTTCGGGGAGGTTGATCGATGAGCGTTAGACGCATAGCCAAAGAACAGCCCGATCATTTTCAATTTACCTCTGAAAATTTGGCCTGGGCCCAAGAGTTGATTGCCAAATATCCTGAAGGTAAGCAACGCTCTGCTGTTATTCCGTTGTTATGGCGCGCTCAAGAGCAAAATGACGGTTGGACCAGTGAGCCTGCGATGCGCACAGTGGCTGATATGCTCGATATGGCTTACATCCGAGTGTATGAGGTGGCAACCTTTTACACCATGTTCCAATTGTCCCCGGTTGGCAAAAAAGCACATGTGCAAGTTTGTGGGACAACGCCGTGCATGTTGCGCGGGGCCAAAGATCTGATTGAAATTTGCAAACGCCGCATTGCCACGACACCACACACCCTTTCAGCGGATGGCGATTTTTCTTGGGAAGAGGTGGAGTGTTTAGGCGCTTGTGTGAATGCCCCTATGATTCAGATTTTTAAAGACACCTATGAAGATTTGGATGAAAAAAGTTTAGAAGATCTGCTGGATACCTTTGCCAGAGGTGAAAAACCAAAACCTGGCCCGCAAGTTGAGCGTGATTTGTCTTGCCCACAAGGGGGGCTGACGTCTTTGTTTGAGGTGCCAGAGTATGTGCCGTTAAACCTTGAGATTGGCAAAGAACCTGAAACTAATTTGGCACAAGCGGCTGCGATGGAAGTGAGCCAAAAGCTTGAAACCAAAGCTGCTGCAAGTGTTGTGAAAGATCAACAAGATGAAACTTCTGAAGATGAGATCGGCAAAAAGGAAGTTTCAAAAACTGATCAAAAGCAATCTGTAGAGGAAAAAACTGCAGATAAAACCGATAAGGTTGAGGCGGGTTTTTCTGAAGCTTCAAGTGAACAAGAGGGTGGCTCTGGCCTCCAACCAATACAGCTTGATGGCCCGCGCAATGGGCAGGCTGACGATTTGAAAATGATCAAAGGGGTGGGGCCTAAATTGGAGCAAACATTGAATGGGCTTGGCATTTACCATTTTGATCAAATTGCTAGCTGGAGCCGTGAAAACATTGCTTGGGTTGATGAGTCTTTATCGTTTAAAGGACGGATTGATCGTGAAGATTGGTTAGCCCAAGCTAAAACTTTGGCTCAAGGACTTGAGACAGAATTTTCCAAACGGGCCTCATATGATGACCCATCAAAGGGGGAGGCGTAAATGTTGCAAGATAAAGATCGCATCTTTACCAACCTTTATGGCCTGCAAGATGTTGGCTTAGCGGGTGCTACAAAACGGGGCAGTTGGGATAGCACCAAATATTTTATCGATAAAGGGCGCGACTGGATTATTGATGAAGTGAAAGCCTCTGGCCTGCGCGGGCGCGGCGGCGCGGGCTTTCCGACCGGATTAAAATGGTCTTTCATGCCAAAGGAATCTGATGGGCGCCCGCATTATTTGGTGATTAATGCAGATGAATCAGAGCCGGGCACGTGTAAAGACCGTGATATTTTAAGAAACGATCCGCACCATTTGGTGGAAGGGGCCCTGCTTGCCTCGTTTGCGATGGGGGCGCACACTTGCTACATATATGTGCGCGGAGAATTTATTCGCGAGCGTGAAGCTTTGCAACGGGCGATTGATGAGGCCTATGAAGCGCGTTTGATTGGTAAAAACAATGTTCATGGGTGGGATTTCGATTGCTATGTTCATCATGGGGCCGGTGCCTATATTTGCGGTGAAGAAACAGCGTTGATTGAAAGCATAGAAGGTAAAAAAGGCCAACCGCGCTTAAAGCCGCCGTTTCCAGCTAATGTTGGTTTGTATGGCGCACCGACAACAGTGAACAATGTGGAATCAATTGCTGTTGTGCCCACCATTTTGCGCCGCGGTGGTGACTGGTTTGGCGGCCTTGGCAAACCGAATAATACGGGCACTAAACTATTTTGTGTTTCTGGGCATGTGAACACGCCGTGCACTGTCGAAGAAGAAATGGCCATTCCTTTTAAAGAGCTGATCGACAAACATTGTGGTGGTGTCAGGGGCGGTTGGGATAACCTCTTGGCTGTTATCCCTGGGGGCTCTTCTGTGCCTTGTGTGCCAGCAGATCAAATGCTTGAGGCGACCATGGATTTTGATTGTCTTGTTAGTTTGCAATCCGGTCTTGGTACGGCAGCTGTGATTGTGATGGATAAATCAACCGATATGATCGCAGCTATCGCCCGGCTGGCTTATTTTTATAAACATGAAAGTTGTGGCCAATGCACCCCCTGCCGGGAAGGTACCGGCTGGATGTGGCGTGTGCTTGAGCGCATGGTCAAGGGCCATGCAACCAAAAAAGAAATCGATATGTTGTTTGAAGTTTCAAAACAGGTGGAAGGACATACAATTTGTGCACTGGGTGATGCGGCGGCCTGGCCTGTGCAGGGGCTTATTCGTCATTTCCGTCCTGTCATTGAACAAAGAATAGACCAATACACAGCCCGATCTGACAAGCACGGGGCTGTGCGGGATTATCAAGCAGCTGAATAGTTAAAGATTAAAGTAGATAAAAGGCGATTTGAATGCCAAAGCTCAATATAAACGGCACTGAAATTGAGGTAGATGACGGCACCACTGTGCTGCAAGCTTGTGAAATGGCAGGCTATGAAATCCCTCGGTTTTGTTACCATGAAAGATTGTCCATTGCTGGCAATTGCCGGATGTGTTTGGTTGAGGTTAAAGGCATGCCCAAGCCGATTGCCTCTTGCGCCATGAATGTAAATGATTTGCGCCCAGGTCCTGATGGTGAGCCACCAGAGATTTTGACTGTGACAGCGCCGGTGAAAAAAGCGCGTGAAGGGGTGATGGAATTTTTGCTCATCAATCATCCGCTGGATTGCCCGATTTGTGATCAGGGCGGGGAATGCGATTTGCAAGACCAAGCCATGGCTTATGGTGTTGATACTGGGCGCTATCATGAAAACAAACGGGCTGTTGAAGATAAGAACATTGGCCCGCTGATTAAAACTGAAATGACCCGCTGCATTCACTGTACGCGCTGTGTGCGGTTTATGACTGAAATTGCTGGTGTGGAAGAACTTGGCCTCATCGGGCGCGGGGAAGATGCCGAGATCACCACTTACTTAGAGCGCGGGGTCACCTCTGAGCTGTCTGGCAATGTGATTGATTTGTGCCCGGTTGGTGCATTGACCTCCAAACCGTTTGCCTTTACGGCCCGACCTTGGGAGCTGACCAAGACTGAGAGCATTGATGTGATGGACGCGGTTGGCTCTAACATCAGAGTGGATGCTCGCTCTGGCGAAGTTATGCGCATTATGCCGCGCAATAATGATGCGATAAATGAAGAGTGGCTTTCAGACAAAAGCCGTTTCATTTGGGATGGTTTGAGATCCAAGCGTCTTGACCGGCCTTATGTTCGTGAAGATGAGAAATTACGTGAAGCCAGTTGGGAGGAAGCTCTTAATTTGGTTTCCAGCACTATGACATCAATCGTGCCGCGCAAGGCGGCGATGCTGGTTGGTGATTTGGCCTGTGCTGAGGAAATTTTTGCGCTTAAATTGTTGGCTGAGCGTTTGGAATGGAAAAACCTTGATTGCCGTCAAGATGGCACGGTGTTAGACTCTGCAAAGGGACGTGCGACCACCCTTTTTAACAGCACCATTGAAGGCATTGACAGGGCTGATGCTATTTTGCTATTCGGGGCCAACCCGCGGTTAGAGGCGCCTGTGCTGAATGCGCGCATTCGTGGGCGTTGGGCGCTAGGTGAAGTTCAAGTGGGTGTTATTGGCGCGAAGGAAGATTTAACTTACGACACCCATTATATTGGCGCCAGTTCGGAAAGTCTCATTCAATTAGAACAAGGCAATGTGGCTTTTGCTGATGTTTTAAAACAGGCTAAAAACCCTATGATCATTATTGGTCGCTCTGCTTTGCAAGGGGCAGAGGGGATTGTCAATCTTATCGCGGCGGCTAAATTGGCACGCCATTATGATGCTCTGCGGGAAGACTGGAACGGTTTTAATGTTTTGCATAGCGCGGCAAGCCGTGTTGCGGGGTTAGAGCTAGGCTTTGTACCAACAGAGACCGGGATCGGGACCACGGAAATTCTCAATCAGGCCAAGCTTGATCAGATGGACTTTATTTATCTGTTGGGTGTTGATGAGATTGATACAGCCGCCCTTGGCAATGCTTTTGTGGTTTATCAAGGCAGTCATGGGGATAAAGGGGCTGAACGGGCCGATGTTATTTTGCCAGGCTGTGCTTATACAGAGAAAAGTGGCACTTATGTCAATTTAGAAGGGCGGGTGCAGCAGACCAACCGTTCTATCTTCCCGCCCAATCAAGCCAAAGAAGACTGGGCGATTTTGCGAGCTTTATCTGGTGCTATGGGCAAACCATTTGGATTTTCAAATTTGAATGAATTGCGCACGCAAATGTATACGAGCGCGCCCGTGCTGGCCAAAATCAATCAGATTGAAGGGGCGGATGTCAATGAGATTATCGCCTTGGCCGATCAAGATATAGATGGTCTGTCTAGCTCGCCGCTCTCGCGCCCGGTGGAGAATTTTTATCTCACCAACCCGATTGCACGCGCTTCCAAAGTGATGAATGAAATGAGCGCGATTAAATACGCACAACAAGAAAAGGCAACAGGCACAAAATGATGGCTGCAAACTTTAGCGAGTTTATGACAAATTATGGCTGGCCCTTCTTTTGGATCGCCTTGCACTCGATCGCCTTAATGGTCGGGTTGCTGTTGGTGATTGCCTATATCCTTTATGCTGACCGTAAAATTTGGGCGGCAGTGCAATTGCGCAAAGGGCCCAATGTTGTGGGCGCTTTCGGGCTGTTGCAAAGTTTTGCCGATATGCTCAAATTTGTGTTTAAAGAGCCGATTATTCCCTCTAAATCAGATAAGTTCGTCTTCTTACTGGCGCCGATTGTGACAACGGTTCTGGCCCTTGCTGCTTGGGCGGTTGTCCCGATTGATGAGGGGTGGGCGGTGGCCAATATCAATGTTGGTATTTTATACATTCTGGCTATGTCATCACTGGAAGTTTACGGTGTGATCATGGGGGGCTGGGCGTCTAACTCCAAATACCCGTTTTTAGGCGCGCTGCGCTCTGCGGCGCAAATGGTGTCTTATGAGGTCTCCATTGGTTTTGTTATTGTGACGGTTCTTTTGCTGGTTGGTTCTTTGAACCTGACTGACATTGTCATGGCACAAAAGGGTGATTATGGCCTGTTTAATTGGCATTGGTTGCCTTTGTTCCCGATGTTTGTTGTTTTCTTTATCTCTGCATTGGCTGAGACTAACCGTCCACCGTTTGATTTGCCTGAGGCTGAATCTGAACTGGTTGCCGGTTTTATGGTTGAATATTCCTCAACGCCTTACATGTTGTTTATGCTGGGCGAGTATGTGGCCATCATGTTGATGTGCGCGATGACAACCATATTATTCCTTGGCGGCTGGCTGCCACCTTTTGATGTGGCACCGCTCAATTGGATCCCGGGTTTTATTTGGTTCTTATTGAAAACCTTTATGGTGTTTTTCATGTTTGCCATGGTCAAGGCCATTGTGCCGCGTTATCGCTATGACCAATTGATGCGCTTGGGGTGGAAAGTGTTTTTGCCCTTGTCAATCTTTATGGTGGTGGCTGTTGCCAGCGTGCTTCATTTTACCAAATTGGGAGGTGTTTGATCTCATGGAAATGACACCTTCACTCATGGGGTTGGCAGTGGGCGCGATTATCGGCCTGATTGATTATATTGTGCTGACCTTTATGGGTCGTAAAATGCTTGAAAAAGCATCTGACCATGAGGCAGGCCCTCAAGAAACAAAGAACGTGGTTGGTTTTTTTAAACTGGCTGCCATCGGTTCGCTGATTTTGTTTCCAATCATTGGCTATTTTGCCGGGCCTTATGTTTTTGGAACCTCCCTAGAGCAGACCTCTTTTAGTTTGTATCAATTGAATGCTCTAGGTCTTTGTGTTGGCGTGTCTTTGTCCCCAAAACCGGTGTCCACTTTTGGGAGACACGCTCTAGAAAGTGCGGAGGGATGAGATTATGATCCAATTTATTAAATCACTGTTCTTGTGGGAATTCGTTTCAGCTTTTGTGTTGGCGATGAAATATTATTTCCGCCCCAAAGCCACTATCAATTATCCGTTTGAAAAAGGGCCGATTAGCCCGCGCTTTCGCGGTGAGCATGCTTTGCGCCGCTACCCGAACGGGGAAGAACGGTGCATTGCTTGTAAACTGTGCGAAGCCATTTGCCCCGCTGGTGCCATTACCATTGAAGCGGGCCCGCGCCGTAATGATGGCACGCGGCGCACCACGCGGTACGATATTGATATGGTTAAATGTATTTATTGTGGCTTTTGCCAAGAGGCTTGCCCGGTTGAGGCAATTGTTGAAGGGCCCAATTTTGAATTTGCTACCGAGACACGTGAAGAACTTTATTACGATAAAGACCGCCTGTTGGACAATGGTGACCGCTGGGAGCGGGAAATTGCTGATAGCATCGCGCAAGATGCGAAATATAGATAACGTTTAAAAGGGTTGAAAAAAGATGCTAACCGCACTGTTCTTTTATCTGTTTGCAGGCCTTGCCGTCATTGCTGGGTTTATGGTGATAGCTGCGAAAAACCCTGTGCATGCTGTTTTGTTTTTGATCATGGCTTTCTTTAATGCTGCTGGCCTGTTTTTATTATTGGGGGCAGAGTTTTTAGCGCTGACGCTGTTGATTGTTTATGTTGGCGCGGTGGCTGTACTGTTCCTTTTCGTTGTGATGATGCTTGATGTTGATTTTGCAGAGTTAAAGTCTGGCTTTTTAAGCTATTTGCCGGTTGGTCTGTTGGTGGGCGGTATTTTGCTGGCAGAAATTATCATGGCCGCGGGCGCCTGGATTTTAAACCCTTCCCTTTCAAAGTTAGAAAAACAAGCCACGATTGATACCAACATTACCAACACAGAAAATTTTGGGCGCGTTTTATATACAGATTATGTGTTCTATTTAGAGGCGGCAGGCATTTTATTGCTCATTGCCATGGTTGGCGCCATCGTTTTAACCCTGCGCCAACGTGATGGGGTCAGGCGGCAAGATATTGCCACCCAAGTGGGGCGCACACCGGAACAGGCCATAGAAATTCGCAAAGTAGAAACAGGACAAGGGATTTAGTTTGTAAAACCAGCTAAATCAATTCAGGGCTTTGCGAATGCCAAGCCCGAAAAGAAGAATAAAGGGATAACCCATTATGGAGGCCGGCATGGAAATAGGACTGTCGCACTATCTGTCAGTTGCCGCGATATTATTTACCCTCGGGGTGATTGGCATTTTTCTTAATCGAAAAAATGTCATCGTTATTTTGATGTCGATTGAGCTTATGTTGCTGGCTGTCAATATCAATTTGGTCGCCTTTTCAGCCTTTCTTGGCAATTTGGAAGGGCAAATTTTTGCGTTGATGATCTTAACGGTTGCAGCCGGTGAAGCGGCTATCGGGCTGGCCATTGTCGTGACCTATTTCCGTAATCGCGGTTCAATCGCGGTTGAAGATATTAACATGATGAAAGGCTAACTCGCGATGATTTATCAGGCCATTGTCTTTCTTCCCCTTATTGGGGCTCTTATCGCCGGGTTCTTGGGCCGTTTAATCGGCGCTAAGATGAGTGAATATATTACTTGTGCGTTTATGGTGGTTGCCGCCATTTTGTCTTGGGTTGTGTTTATTGATGTTGGTTTTGGGCAAGCCAAACAAGTTTTGCAGGTTGAGGTGCTCCCGTGGATTAAATCTGGTTCGCTTGATGTGGGCTGGGCTTTGCGCATTGATACGCTAACCGCCGTTATGCTGGTGGTGGTCAATACAGTCTCATGCTTGGTGCATATTTATTCTATTGGCTATATGCATCATGACCCGCACCGCCCGCGGTTTTTTGCTTATTTGTCCTTGTTCACCTTTGCCATGTTGATGTTGGTGACTTCAGACAATTTGTTGCAAATGTTCTTTGGCTGGGAAGGGGTTGGCCTTGCTTCTTATCTGCTGATCGGCTTTTGGTTTAAAAAGCCCTCTGCCAATGAAGCGGCGATGAAAGCTTTTGTTGTAAACCGGGTTGGTGACTTTGGTTTTGCGCTTGGCATTTTTGGCTTGTTCATGGTGACAGGCTCGATTGGGCTGGATGCTGTTTTCCAAAGTGCGCCGTCTCTTGTGGGTAAAACGTTTACCTTTTTAAGCTGGGAAGTGGATATTCTGACAACCATTTGCTTGTTGTTGTTTATGGGCGCGATGGGCAAATCTGCTCAATTTTTGCTCCACACTTGGTTGCCTGATGCGATGGAAGGGCCAACACCGGTCTCGGCCCTTATTCATGCTGCGACCATGGTGACGGCCGGTGTCTTTATGGTGGCAAGGTTGAGCCCGCTGTTTGAAATTACCCCTGATGCGCTGGTGGTGGTGACCTTTGTTGGTGCGATCACCGCCTTTTTTGCCGCTACTGTAGGGCTGGTTCAAAACGATATCAAGCGGGTGATTGCTTATTCAACGTGTAGCCAGTTGGGTTATATGTTTGTGGCCCTTGGTGTTGGTGCATATGGGGCGGCGATTTTTCATCTGTTCACCCATGCGTTCTTTAAAGCCTTATTGTTCTTAGGGGCCGGTTCTGTCATTCATGCCATGTCTGATGAACAAGATATGCGCCATATGGGTGGTCTTTATAAAATGATCCCGCAAACCTATGCCATGATGATTATTGGGACCATTGCGCTAACTGGTTTTCCTTACACTGCGGGCTTCTTTTCCAAAGATGCAATTATTGAAAGTGCCTTTGCCGCTCACAACGCTTTTAGTGAGCAAGCGTTTTATTTGCTGGTGTTCGCTGCCTTTCTCACTTCGTTTTATTCTTGGAGATTGATTTTTATGACCTTCCACGGGCGCTCAAGAGCGACACCAGATGTGCTCAGTCATGTGCATGAAAGCCCTAAGGTTATGTTGGTGCCGCTGTTTATCCTGGCGCTTGGGGCTCTTGTTGCTGGCTTTGTTTTCAAGGACTATTTCTTTGGGTCTCACTATGCGCAATTTTGGGGGTCTAGCTTGTTTACAAGTGCTTCCAATCATATCGTGCATGAATTCCACAATGTGCCGACATGGGTGAAGTTTTCACCGTTGTTGGCAATGATTTCTGGCTTTGGTCTGGCGTGGTTGTTCTATATTGGCAGCCCTGGCTTGCCTGCCAGTGTTGCCAAGCTGTTTGAGCCGATTTATCTGTTTCTTTACAACAAATGGTACTTTGATGAGCTGTATGATTATGTTCTCGTCAAACCGACCAAATGGTTGGCGAGGCAATTATGGAGAATTGGCGATCAGGTCCTGATTGATGGGGTTGTCAACGGGGTGGCGGCACGTGCGCTTGATGTAACGGGCCGGTTAAAATCTATGCAAAGTGGTTATGTGTATCACTATGCCTTTGTCATGATGATCGGGCTCACTGCCTTGATTACTTATTTTGTTGTCACAGGGGGTGTTGGACAATGATGACAGATTGGCCAATTTTATCAGCCGTTACGTTCTTACCCCTCATTGGGGCGATCTTTATTTTCCTCATTCGCGGGGAAGATGATGCTTCTAAACAAAATGCGCGCTATGTGGCGCTATGGACGACCACAATTACGTTCTTAATCTCTTTGTTGATTTGGGTTGATTTTGACAACAGCACGGCTGACTTCCAGTTTGTGGAGCGCCATGCCTGGTTGGGCGGTATCTTTACCTATTATATGGGTGTTGATGGGATCTCGATGTTGTTTGTGATCCTGACCACATTCTTGATGCCGATTTGTATTCTGGCGAGCTGGGAAAGCGTTCAAAACCGTGTTCGCGAATATATGATTGCGTTTCTGATTTTGGAAACTTTGGTCATTGGGGTGTTCTGCGCGCTTGATTTGATGTTGTTCTATGTCTTTTTTGAAGGCGGCTTGATCCCGATGTTCCTTATCATCGGGGTTTGGGGCGGCAAACGCCGGGTGTATGCTAGTTTTAAATTCTTCCTTTATACCTTGGCTGGCTCTGTTTTGATGCTCATAGCGATCATGGCGATGTATTGGCAGGCAGGCACCACGGATATCCCCAAATTGCTGGCTCATGATTTCCCTGTTCCTATGCAATCCTGGTTATGGGTGGCGTTTTTTGCTTCCTTTGCTGTCAAAATGCCCATGTGGCCGGTGCACACTTGGTTACCGGATGCGCACGTGGAGGCGCCAACGGCTGGTTCTGTGATTTTGGCAGGCATTTTATTGAAGCTGGGTGGTTATGGGTTCTTGCGCTTTTCTTTGCCGATGTTCCCCGTGGCGAGCGCTGACTTTGCCCCGATTGTGTTTTGGCTGAGCGCTATCGCCATTGTCTACACCTCTCTGGTGGCCTTGGCGCAAGAAGATATCAAGAAACTAATTGCTTATTCATCTGTTGCCCATATGGGCTTTGTGACCATGGGTGTGTTTGCGGCCACCACACAAGGGATTGAAGGCGGCATTTTCCAAATGTTGTCACATGGTTTGGTCTCTGCAGCTTTGTTCTTGTGTGTTGGGGTGGTTTATGACCGCATGCACACCAGAGAGATTGCTGCCTATGGCGGGCTGGTCAACCGAATGCCGATTTTTGCCTTTACCTTTATGGTCTTCACTATGGCCAATGTGGGCTTGCCGGGTACAAGCGGTTTTGTTGGCGAATTCCTGACCTTAATTGGCACCTTTAAAGTCAACACCTGGGTGGCTTTTGTCGCCACAAGCGGGGTGATCTTATCAGCTTGTTATGCGCTGTGGCTGTATCGCCGGGTGATTTTTGGTGAGTTGGAAAAGCCAAACTTGAAATCAATTACAGATATGAACAGGCGGGAGATGTCTTACCTCATTCCCTTGATCGTGTTGACCATTTTGTTTGGGGTGTACCCCAAGCCGATTTTGGATGTGATGTCCGTTTCAGTTGAAAAATTAATTGGCGATTACAATCAAGCCTTGATGGTGATTGATCAGGCCAAATATGCGCTCAAACCATAGAGCCCAAGCATATAAAGAATTAAAGCATTAAAGGAACTAAATTCGATGAGCCAATTGGGTGAATATGCCTTACTCTTACCAGAGATCATTATGGTCGTTGGCGCGCTGATCTTGCTGTTGGTTGGTGCGTTTCAAGACAAGGGCGGCGCTAAGCTGGTTTGGGGTTTAAGCTTGCTTGTTATCTTGGCAGCTATTGGTTTTTTGGTGAAAGATTGGGGCGAAAACGCTGTTTTGTTTAATGGCAGTTTTGTTGTTGATGATTTTGCTCGGTTGCTCAAAATTCTGGTGTTGGCGGGTGGTTTTGTCACCCTTTATATGTCTGTGACCTATTTAAGTGAAACAGGGCTTTTCAAACCAGAATATTCAACACTGATTTTGTTTTCCATGCTTGGCATGATGGTGATGATCTCTGCAGGTGATCTTATCGCCCTTTATCTGGGGTTGGAGTTGCAAAGCTTGTCTTTGTATGTGATTGCCTCCTTCAGGCGCGATAGTGTGCGCTCTAGTGAAGCGGGCATGAAGTATTTTGTTCTTGGTGCGCTGTCTTCTGGCATGCTGCTTTATGGCTGTTCCATGATTTACGGGTTTACAGGTTCTATTTACTTTGATCAGATTGCCAAGGTTAGCCTGACGGAAGGGGCCGCTAGCATTGGATTGATTATCGGCTTGGTGTTTATGCTGGCAGGTCTGGCATTTAAAATTTCTGCCGTGCCGTTTCATATGTGGACGCCTGATGTTTATGAAGGGGCGCCGACACCGGTCACCGCCTTTTTTGCTGCTTGTCCGAAAATTGCTGCCATGGGGCTGTTGTTGCGTGTGATCTATAGTGGCTTTCCTGAACTTACCGCGCAGTGGCAACAAATCATTGTCTTTATCTCAATTGCCAGTATGGCGCTGGGCGCCTTTGGGGCCATTGGGCAAACCAACATCAAACGCTTGATGGCTTATTCATCCATTGGCCATATGGGCTTTGCTTTGGTTGGCTTGGCAGCGGGCAACCGGGAAGGCATTGAGGGGGTGTTGATTTATCTGAGCATTTATTTGGTCATGACCCTGGGTACGTTCGCCCTCATTTTGGCCATGCGGCGCAATGAAGAAATGGTTGAGAACATTGATGATTTAAGGGGCTTGTCGCAAACCAACTTGCCTGCTGCCTTTATGTTAGGTGTTTTGATGTTCTCATTGGCAGGCATTCCGCCTTTGGCTGGTTTTTTTGCCAAATTCTATGTGTTCATGGCGGCGGTCAAAGCAGATATGTTCATTTTGGCTGTCATTGGTGTGCTCGCCAGTGTGGTTGGTGCGTTTTATTATTTGCGCATTATCAAAATCATGTTCTTTGATGAGCCTAAGGAAGAATTTACTGAGATGCCCGGTCAGCTCAAAATGGTGTTGGGGCTCTCTGGTTTGTTTGTGTTGTTTTATATTATCTACCCCAATCCTGTGATTGATGTGGCTAAGGTTGCTGCCAAAGCCTTGTTGCCAACAATCTAAGATCAGGCTAGAAACGAGGCATGTTGCAAACAAAACGCCTCAAACTAGATGAGAAAATCCTGCATTTTCCCAAGCTAAGCTCAACCAACAGCCATGCAAAGCAGTTGTTGGAAGAGGGCCAAGCCTTGCCGTTTTGGGTGGTGGCTGATGAACAAACCCAAGGCCGTGGGCGGATGGGGCGCGATTGGGTCTCTGTTAAAGGCAACCTTTTTACCACCACCGTTAGGCGTCTGCGGGCAAAGCCGGCCAAATTATCTGCGCTTTCGCTTTTAACCGGTGTTGCGCTTTATGAGGCCATTGATGAAATTGCAAACAGGTCTGTTGCTCTTTCCTTGAAATGGCCGAATGATATTTTGTCAAACCATGCCAAGCTGGGTGGTATTCTCATTGAAACCCAACCCACCGATACCATCGATCAAACAGATTTGATTATTGGCATTGGCGTTAACATCAACTCTAATCCTGCCCTTGAAAACAAAGATACAGTCTGCCTGGCCAGTCTGGGTGTTCGTACATCGCGCGATCGGTTGTTTGAGGCGCTGACGGTTCAATTTAGAGCTTGGCTTGAGCGTTGGGATCATGGCAATAACAACGCATATATCATTGACGCTTGGCTGGAAAAGGCCCATCCGTTGGGAACGGTTTTGACCGTTCAATCTGGGACAAAACAGGTGAGGGGGCGCTTTGTGGGGCTCAATGAGCAGGGCGCGTTGTTGTTAAAATTGGATAATAATGAAATAAAGACCATAACGGGTGGTGAGCTTCTTTAACGATAAGAAGTCAAAAACCAAGAAAGGGCAAGCCAACCACGATGAATAATAATGATAAACCAATCCCAACAGCTGAACTTGTGATGGCTCCTCTTGGTGGTGTCGGGGAAATTGGCATGAATTGCACCCTTTATGGCCATGGACTGCCCGATGATTATAGTTGGATCATGATTGATCTGGGGCTGACATTTGCTTCCCCGCGTGAGCCGGGCATCGAAGTGATTTTGCCAGACATTCGTTTTGCTGAAAACCAGGGTAAAAACTTAAAGGCCATCATTCTCACTCATGCGCATGAAGATCATTATGGGGCCATTCCGGATTTATGGGAAAGTTTAAAGGTGCCGATTTATGCCACCCCCTTTACAGCGGCCATGATGCGGGCAAAGTTGGAGCGAGAGGGCATAGAAGATAGTGTGCCGATCATCGAAATGGAAATTGGGTGTGAATATGAGATTGGGCCTTTTGTTGTGGAAGTGGTGCAAATGGCACATTCCATTCCAGAACCGGTCGGCTTGGCCATTAAAACCCCAAGCGGCACTTTGTTTCATACTGGTGATTGGAAGTTGGACCCTGACCCTATCTCAGGCCCGCCGACAGATGAAAACCGTTTGAAAGCTTTGGGGCAAGAGGGTGTTGATGTGTTGGTGTGCGATTCCACCAATGCGACCCGAGAAGGCACTTCGATTTCAGAAGTTGACGTTGCCAAAACGCTAAAAGACGTTGTTGGGCAGGCAAAACGCCGGGTTGTGGTGACAACTTTTGCTTCCAATGTTGCTCGTATTAAATCGATTGCAGAGGCTGCTTATGCAGCTGACCGCTATGTGGTGTTGGCCGGGCGTGCTTTGATGCGTGTGGTTGGCATTGCCAAAGAAACGGGGTATATCCCTGATGATTATGTCTTTTTGTCCGATGAAGATTTTCAACATTTGCCGGCTAAAGACTGTTTGGTGATGGCAACGGGCAGCCAGGGAGAGGGGCGTGCTGCGATCGCGCGGATTGCTGAGGGCAGCCATCCTAAAATCAAATTGTCAAAAGATGATACGGTGATTTTTTCTTCGCGCACAATTCCTGGCAATGAAAAGTCGGTTGGTTATGTCATTAATTTGTTGGCGCGCCAAGGTTTGAACATCATCACCGAAAGCCAAGCGCCCGTTCATGTTACGGGCCATCCACGGCGCGGGGAATTGGAACAGCTTTACAAATGGCTTAAGCCCAACACGCTCATTCCTGTTCATGGCGAAGAGTTGCATTTGCAATCTCATAAAGCGTTTGCAAAAGAGCAAGGCATTGATCAAATCACCTTGGTGCGTAATGGCTCTATGGCCAGTGTGCTTCCCAATGAGCCCCAGATTATTGATGAGATCCCGTCAGGGCGTCTTTACAGGGATGGTTATTATATTCTTGAAGATGATCGGGCCATTCGTAAAAGGCGTAAGTTGTCAACCGTTGGCTGTTTAAGTGTTTCCTTGGTGGTCAGCAATCAAGGCAAAATTATTGGTGAACCGTTGTGGCATGAAGAAGGCTTGCCGTTTGATGAGGAAGGTGAGGAGCTGGATGATCTGATTGCCAGCGCCATCAACAGTGTGTTTAAAAGTGTGCCCCCCAAACATCGTAAAGAATTGTCCAAATTAAGAGAAGCTTTGCGCCGCTCTGTGCGTGGGACCATTTATGATGCGTGGGGCAAGCGTGCTTTGGTCAATATTCATGTGCATCAAGTGTAAAAATGTATGGATTTAAACAATAGCCCAAGCCATATATTTTTCTTCAAATGGGTAATAGACAATCAGGTTATTTGCAGCGTAAAAGCAATAAAAGAGAATTGGTAAGTTTGAAGGATTTTAAAAGATGATCGGACGTCTTAATCATGTTGCCATTGCTGTGCCAGATATTGAGGCAGCGGCAAGCACCTATCGTAACTCACTTGGCGCGACAATTTCAGCCAAAGAAGACCAGCCAGATCACGGTGTGACAACCATTTTTATTGAGTTGCCAAACACCAAAATTGAATTGCTTGAGCCTTTGGGGGAAGATAGCCCGATTGCAAAATTTCTAGAGCGCAATCCTAATGGGGGCATTCATCATATTTGTTATGAGGTGGATGACATCATCGCCGCACGTGATAAATTGCAACAAGAAGGTGCCCGGGTATTGGGAGATGGAGAGCCTAAAATAGGCGCCCATGACAAGCCGGTTTTATTCCTTCATCCAAAAGATTTTTGCGGCACTCTGGTTGAATTAGAGCAAGCTTAAAGCGTTTTACTGATAAGTGGATATTGGTTTGGGATTTTTGCAACGAGGTCATCCTGAACTTGCTTCAGGATCCATTGCAATATGCTTAAATGGGCAATAAATCAGCAAAGGGTGAAAGTGAGCTGGGTGGATGATTGTGGCTTTACATCAAACATCCGTAACAGCGTGAGGTGGATCCCGGGGCGAGCCCGGGATGACGGTTTGGGATAGGGCAACCCAAGGTGGGAATCCAAAGCGCAGATAAAGAATGAAACATTAAAATTTAAGAAAAGAGCACACTAAAATGGAACTTCCTCTTGCCTTGGCGACATATTTTATCTGTTGGTGGTTGGCCTTGTTTATGGTGCTGCCCTTTGGCGTGCGCACACAGCAAGAAGAGGGTGAAATTGTGCCTGGCAGTGTGGAGAGCGCGCCAAGCCGGCCTCATATATGGAAAAAAATAGGGGCGACCACACTTTTGGCTGGGGTATTGTTTGCATGTGTGTATGTGGTGGTGGCCACAGATTTTATCAAATATGAAGATATTCCGTTCCTACCTGACTTTTAACCCTTAAATGAACTTCTATGTGCATTACAGCTTTTCACATTGTTTTAAAGCTGTAATTTCATTTGCATCCCGGTCAATATGGTTTAAAAGCTAAATTTATTGCCTAAAAAACCAAAAAAAATAAACTGGGAGCCGCTTTTCATGCGCTTGAGCCAATTTTTTATGCCTGTGTTAAAGGAAGTTCCTGCAGGTGCTGAAATCGTTTCACATCAATTGATGTTACGCACTGGGATGATCCGCCAATCAGCGGCCGGGATCTATTCTTGGTTGCCGTTGGGTTTGCGAGTGATGCAAAAAATTGAAGGGATTATCAGGCAAGAGCAAAACCTGGCGGGCGCGATTGAGTTGTTAATGCCTACTTTGCAACAAGCTGATATTTGGCGCGAGAGTGGGCGTTATGAAGATTATGGCCAGGAAATGCTGCGCATTACCGATCGCAATGAACGTGATTTGCTTTATGGGCCAACGAATGAAGAGTTGATCACACAAATTTTTCGCGATTCTGTGAAGTCTTATAAAGACTGTCCGCGCATTTTATATCACATACAATGGAAGTTTCGCGATGAGATTAGGCCGCGCTTTGGTGTGATGCGCGGGCGTGAATTTTTGATGAAAGATGCGTATTCGTTTGATTTAGATGAGGACAGCGCGCGCAAATCCTATCAAAAGATGTTTGTTTCCTATTTGCGCACTTTTGAGCGTTTAGGGCTCAAGGCCATCCCCATGAAAGCTGAAACAGGCCCTATTGGCGGTGACCTCAGCCATGAATTTATCATTCTGGCAGACACAGGGGAGAGTGCGGTTTTTTGCGACAAAGCCTTAATTGATAAAAAGGCGCCCCCTGCTGATGTTGATTATGAGGGTGATTTAAGCGCCGTGATGCAAGATTGGACCAGTCACTATGCTGCCACAGAAGACATGCATGATGAAAATCGATTCCACCAAGAGGTGCCAGAGGCTGACCGGGTTAGCGCCAGAGGCATTGAGGTGGGACATATCTTTTATTTTGGAGAGAAATATTCCAAACCAATGAAATGTGAAGTGCAGGGCCCTGATGGTCAGTTAAAAACATTACATGGTGGCTCTTATGGTATTGGCGTTTCCCGGCTTTTGGGTGCGATTATTGAGGCCAGTCATGATGAAGATGGTATTATCTGGCCCAAATCAGTGGCGCCATTTGATGTTGGGTTGATAAATTTGAAACCTGGAGATGAGGAAACAGAGCAGGTATCAACAAAATTTTATTCCGCGTTACACGCAGCTGGTCTAGACTGTTTGCTTGACGACACAAAAGAGCGCCCTGGCGGTAAATTTAAAACCATGGACCTTATTGGTTTGCCAACCCAAGTGATTATTGGGCCAAAGGGGCTTAAAAATGGTATTGTTGAGATTAAGGATCGCAAAACCGGAGAGCGCCAGGAACTAGAGATAGACAAAGCCTTGGCCACGCTAACAGGGCAAGCTTAATAGCTTTGTTGACTTTAAAAGAGTAAGAGCTGAATGAACCAAGCTGTGATTAAAAAACCAGCCAAATCGAAAAAAGATACACCGCCCTTTGCCAGTTTTGAGCGGTTGATCTCTTTTCGCTATTTGCGCCCGCCAAAAGGCGAGGGGTTCATTTCTGTTATTGCGATTTTGACATTGCTAGGCATTGCGCTGGGCGTGACAGCGCTCATTGTTGTGCTTAGCGTGATGAACGGGTTTCGTGATACGCTTTATAAAAACATTCTCGATATGAACGGTCATGTGATCGTCCAGCAATTTGGCAAAGGCTTTACCAATTATGATGGAGCGGCCAATGACATCAAGCTTGTTAAAGGGGTCAAGTCTGTTATTCCAGTGATTGATGGCCAAGTGATGGTGTCTTCGAAGCATCAAGATTATTTTGGTAATGTGCGCGGCATTCGCGCTGAAGATATTAACAAACTGGCCTCAGTATCGGGTAAAATTCGCTTTGGCAGTTTGGATCAATTTAGTGAGCCTGATAGTGTTGTTTTGGGCATTCGCTTGGCGAATATTTTGGGCGTGCGGCCTGGTGATAAGATTAACATTGTTACCTTGCGCGGGGCCAAAACCCCCTTTGGTACCACCCCGCGGATCAAATCCTATAAGGTGACGGCTATTTTTGAGGTTGGCATCTATGAATATGACCTCAAAGTGATGTTTATGCCGCTCAACGAGGCGCAAAAATTCTTCTCACAAAAACGGCAAGTCTCAGCCCTTGAGGTTATGGTTGATCGCCCTAAGCAGGTTGAACTTGTTTTGCCTCAAATTGCCCAGGCAGCAGGTGAGAACACCACTTTGACGAGTTGGAAACAGCGCAATGCCAAGCTGTTCAGTGTTTTGGCCGTTGAGCGCAATATGATGTTTATCATTGTGAGCTTGGTTGTGTTTGTTGCCGCCCTTAATATTATTTCGAGTATGGTGATGTTGGTGAAGGTGAAAACCAAAGACATTGCTGTTTTGCGCACAATGGGGGCTTCGCGCGGCGCGGTCATGCGCATTTTTATGACCACGGGATCTTTTATCGGCGTGTGCGGTACCTTGTTTGGACTATTCTTAGGACTGGCTATTTGCTTTAACATTGATGCCATCCAAGATTTTATCAGTTGGATGACCGGGGTGCGCCTTGATCCTGAAATTCAAATTCTTTCCAAATTGCCAGCTAAGGTCGATTCTATGGAAGTGGCAACGGTTGTGATTGTGGCGCTGATTTTGTCATTCTTGGCAACCATTTACCCAGCATGGCGTGCGGCCAGCTTGGATCCGGTGGAGGCCCTGCGTTATGAATAATCCTTATCAGCAAACTGGTGCCACGCAACATCCCTATCAGCAAGCCGCGCAGCCCCAGCAACAGCGGCCGATTTTGGCCATTCGCGGGGTGAATAAGGTTTACCATCAGGGCGTGCGTGAAATTCATGTTTTAAAAGGTGTTTCGGCTGACTTGTTTAAAGGTGAGGCGGTTGCTCTTGTTGGACCTTCTGGGTCTGGCAAATCCTCTTTGTTGCATATTCTTGGGCTTCTGGACAAAGCTGATGAGGGCAAGGTTTATTTAAACGGTCACGATTGTTCTGATTTTAATGAAGGCGAGCGCACAAAAATGCGGCGCGGCGATATTGGTTTTGTTTATCAATTCCACCAACTCTTGCCCGAGTTTAGCGCCTTGGAAAATGTTGTGATCCCCCAATTGATCAATGGGCGTAGCCGCAAAAAGGCTGAACAGCGCGGCAAAGTGATTTTGGATTTCTTAGGCTTGGCAGAGCGCATGCAACACCGCCCCAATGCTATGTCTGGTGGGGAGCAACAGCGCGTTGCTATTGCGCGCGCCATTGCCAATGAGCCAGCGCTTTTGTTAGCAGATGAGCCAACAGGCAATCTGGACCCGGCCACAGCTGAACGTGTGTTTCAGCAATTAATAGGCCTTATTCGCCACACGGGGTTGGCGGCAATTATTGCCACCCATAATTTTGAGCTGGCCAACCGCATGGACCGGGTTATGCAATTGCAAGAGGGCCAGCTTTATTCTTACGTGCCGCAAAGATAAGCCCCTTAGAGCATTCCTCTTTTTGATGAATTCACTGGAATGCTCTAATTTTTTGTTTTAGCGTTCCTTTTTTCGAAAAAACCGGTACCCACTTTAAGGCGGAACGCTCTAGACCACTGGTGAGCCGTAGCCATAGCTATAAGGAACCGGGCCTGAAAAAGAGATATGGTCTCCCTCTTCAATCTCCACATCCAGATTAATTTCAGGGTCTTTGCTGGGGTAAAGCCCTTTGGTGACATCGCGCCCATTTTTCATGGCTAAAAAAATGGTGTGGTTGGGGATGCTTAATTTGGCAACCAAATCACGCAGCGTGGCGCCAACAGGCAATTCCATTGGGCGCGGTGCCCCATGTTTTTCAACATAAGGGCTAATGCTGTTAAAGCCCTTTACGACAAAATTGACCATGGCCTCAGCGGAATTATGGCCAATCCCAGTTTGAGACGTTTCATCAGCTTGCATCTGGGGGGAGTATGTCATCAATGCCCTTCCTGTTTAAAAGTGAAATTGATATATGCATATGATATGAATTAATTAAATGGCAGTCATTGATGTATCTCAAACTGAAGGGGGTAGGGCGAATTTTTAGCTAAAAAATATCGGGAAAAAATGCAAAAAAAGCCAATATCTAATTGAGCCTGCCGGTTAGATAAGCTTTGCTTTATACTAAACCGATTCAGCCCCTTAAAAAGCAGCAAATATGGCCAAAAAAACCTCAAAAAAATTAGATTTCATCCATCTTCGGGTGCACTCAGCCTATTCCTTGCTGGAAGGGGCGCTACCAATTGAAACGTTGGTTAAATCTGCCAGCCAAGACATGATGCCGGCTCTTGGCATTTCTGATAGTAATAATTTATTTGGCGCACTGGAGTTTTCAGAAAAATGTGCTGGCAAGGGCATTCAGCCTATTGTTGGGTGCACCTTGGCTGTGAAACTGCCAACAAGTGCTGAAAAAAGCAAAAACAATGGTTTGAACCAACAGGACACTCACCAGCCGGAAGGGGAAATTGCCCTCATTGCCCAAAACAGAACTGGTTATGAAAATTTGATGGCGCTGACCAGTGCTGCCTTTTTGGAAACGGTTGGCGAGGTTAGCCCCTTTATCACTTTTGATCATTTGAAAACACATCATGATGGGGTGATTTGTCTCACGGGCGGTGAGCAAGGCCCGCTTGACCAAGCGCTCGCCAATGGGCAAATAGAGCAAGCTGAAAAATGGGCTGGTTTGTTACAAGATCTGTTTCAAGATCGTTTGTACATTGAGCTGCAGCGCCATGGCAGAAGTAATCAATCTTCGCGCGAGGGTGGTTTGTTAGAGATTGCTTATACTAACAAGCTGCCAGTGGTGGCAACCAATGAGCCTTATTTTGCCAAACGAGATGATTATGAAGCCCATGATGCGCTCATGTGTGTGGCGCAGGGCAATTATGTTAGCGAAGATGATCGGCCACGGCTCACCCCGGAACATTATTTTAAATCACAAAAAGAAATGGCTGTTCTTTTTGCCGATTTGCCAGAGGCGCTGGCCAACACCATTGAAATTGCCAAACGGTGCTCTTATCGCCCCACAACACATGCGCCCATCTTGCCAAACTTTTTGGGGGAAGATGAGCAGCTGGATGATGAGGGCAAACTAAAGGCTGAGGCTGAGGCGCTTAAAGACTTGGCGCGCCGCGGACTGGAAGACAGGCTGCAGAAAATTGAGCTGGCGCCAGGCAAAACCAGGGATGATTATTTTGAGCGGCTTGAATATGAGCTTGATATCATCACATCAATGAAATTCCCGGGTTACTTTTTGATCGTTGCCGACTTTATCCAATGGGCCAAAGCCAATAATATTTCTGTGGGGCCGGGCCGGGGCTCTGGTGCGGGGTCTGTGGTGGCATGGGTCTTGACGATTACTGACTTGGACCCGTTGCGCTTTGGCTTGCTGTTTGAGCGGTTTTTGAACCCTGAGCGGATTTCAATGCCTGACTTTGACATCGACTTTTGCCAAACCAAACGCGATGAAGTTATCCGATATGTGCAAGAAAAGTATGGTGAAGATAAAGTGGCGCAAATCATCACCTTTGGTAAGCTGCAAGCCAGAGCGGTGCTGCGTGATGTGGGCCGGGTGCTGTCTATGCCTTATGGTCAGGTGGACCGTTTGTGCAAAATGGTGCCTAACAACCCGGCGAACCCTTGCACGCTAGAAGAAGCCTTGATTGAAGAACCAAAACTGGCCCAGGCGCGCTCTTCTGAGCGGGTGGTGGATGAGCTTTTAACCATCGCTATGAAATTAGAAGGGCTTTATCGCCACGCGTCCACCCATGCTGCCGGTGTGGTGATTGGCGATCGCCCGTTAACGCAATTGGTGCCGCTCTACCGCGACCCGCGTTCTGACCTGCCTGTGACCCAATTTAACATGAAATGGGTTGAACCTGCCGGCTTGGTGAAGTTTGACTTTTTGGGGCTAAAAACCCTAACGGTGATTGAAAAGGCCTGTGAATTTATCGCTAAAGCGGGCACGGACTTGGACATTGCCGATTTGCCCTTGGATGATAAAGCCACCTTTGACTTGCTGGCTGCTGGTGAGACCATCGGCGTGTTCCAATTGGAAAGCTCTGGCATGCGCGACAGCTTGAAAAAGCTGAAACCTGACCGGTTTGAAGACATCATCGCGATGGTGGCGCTCTATCGGCCCGGCCCGATGGATAATATCCCAACCTATATTGCGCGTAAGCAAGGCGATGAAGAACCTGATTATTATCATGATATGCTCAAGCCCATTTTGGATGAGACCTATGGGGTGATGATCTACCAAGAACAGGTGATGCAAATCGCCCAGGTTCTGGCCGGTTATTCGCTTGGTGAAGCGGACATGTTGCGCCGTGCCATGGGTAAAAAAATTAAAGAAGAAATGGCCAAGCAAAAGGCCCGCTTTGTGGAAGGGGCGGTCAAGAACAATGTTGATGAAAAGCGTGCGGGCTTTATTTTTGAACAAGTGGATAAATTTGCTGGCTATGGCTTTAATAAATCGCACGCGGCAGCCTATGCTTTATTGGCCTACCAAACCGCTTATCTGAAAGCCAATTACCCGGTTGAGTTTTTGGCTGCCACCATGACGCTTGATCTTGGCAATACGGATAAGTTGAATATGTTTACAGGGGAAGCCAAACGGATGGGCATTGATGTGGTGCCGCCCGATATCAATGCCTCTGGTGTGGATTTTATTCCCAATGATAAAACCATCCTTTATTCCATGGCTGCCTTGAAAAATATTGGCTCTTCAGCTGTGGCAAGCCTTGTTGATGAACGAGCTGAACAGGGGGCCTTCAGCTCTTTGTCTGATTTTGCCAATCGGTTGGATGTGAAAAGCTTTAATAAACGCGCGCTGGAAACCCTTTCTAGCGCTGGTGCGTTTGATAAAATTGAGCAAAGCAGGGCTAAGGTTCATGTCAATGCAGAGCGTATCATGGGTTTTGCCAATAAAATCCATCAGGATAAAAAGGCAGGGCAATCTGATTTGTTTGGGTGCGATGATGGCTCTGGCCCTGAGCTGGAATTTTTAGAGCCACAACGATGGCGAGAGATGGAAAAGCTCTCTCATGAGTTTGACGCGGTTGGGTTTTATTTGTCAGGCCATCCGCTCGATGAATATGAGGCGGTTCTGGAGCGGTTAAAAGTTGAGCGCTGGATTGATTTTGAGGCCCAAGCTTTGGAGCATGGCGGTGGGCTTGGTGTTCTTGCTGGCACGGTGTCTGCTGTGCATGAGCGGCGGTCGAAATCTGGTAACTTGTACGCCTTTGTGGAGTTTTCAGACCAGACGGGTCAGTTTGAAGCTGTGACGTTTTCAGATACGCTCAATGCCTGCCGGGATATTTTAGAACCCGGCCAACCTGTGTTGATTAAGGTTGAGGCTGATGTAGAGGAAGAATCGCTGCGGCTGCGGTTGCAAAAGGCGGATAGTTTGGCCAAAGCCGCGCAAACCAAAATGCGCGGTTTAAAGCTCACCATTAACCGGCATACCAACATTGAGGCGCTGCGGGCAATCTTAACTGAGCAACAGGGGAGAGGGACGATCAAACTTGGCGTGCAGCTGGATGATTTTGGCCGCGAGGTTGAATTGGCGTTGCCGGGTAAGTTTGATATTTCGTTAGAGCGCGCCAGTGATTTGCGCACCATTGAGGGGGTTTTGGCTGTTCAGGAGATATAGTTATTCAGTTGCTATTGAATAATGAAATGAGGGAGGTTTTGTAGCTATGCTGTCCGACTACAAAAACCTCCCCCGTAAATGTCACTTTTAAAAAATGAATGCCCTTAATGTTTATAACCAGGCCATTTGCTTACAAAACCATCGCGGTTTGGCATCTTTATTTTTGGTAATGAGGTTTGGTTTAAAACCTCCCCTTCTTTCATGATGCCGTTCAGTTGTAAAATATAGGCACTTACCGCATAGACCTCATCATTTGATAGCGAGCGGGGTGCATCAAGAGGCATGGCTTTTCTTACATAGTCAAATAATGTTGTGGCAAAAGGCCAATAGCTGCCAACGGTTTTGACAGGTGCTTTTGTGGCCAAAGACCCAATGCCGCCAACCACAGGATCAGCCAAGCCTTTGCCGCCTTTGCCATCAGGTCCGTGACATGAGGCACATTTGGCAGCGTAAACCTTAGCCCCCTGTTCTGGAGTGCCAGAGCCTTTTGGTAAATTCTTGCCATCAGGGGTGATTGTTAAATCCATGGCTGCCAGTGTTTCAGGGCTGATTTGTTTGCCAAGCTCAATTTTAAGCTGATTGTCTTTAGCGTTTGCCTTTGTGATGCCCAGACTAATGCTGGTGCACACAAGCAGGCTTAAGAGGATATGAGAGCAAAGCAAAATACGTTGTTTAAAGATACACATTTTCAATACTCCCATCTGGATTAATTTTAAACGCTTGAATGGCATTGCAATGATATAAATGACCAGGTGCGTAAGAGGCTGACCATTTAGAGCGCAACATTTGCGTGTTGCCTTTTTCATCAAATGCCCGGCTTAGCAATGTTTGGGGTTGACCATCCCAGTTCCACAATGACTTAAAGCGTGTCAAACTGCGAGAGCGGACAGGTTCTTCCAAATGGGCTTCAGCCCAACTGTTTCCTCCATCAGCTGAAACTTCAACGCGTTTGACAGCGCCATGTCCGCTCCAGGCGAGACCTGTAATTTCATAAACACCAGGTCCTTGCATCTTGAGACCTGTTGCCGGGCTGGTAATTGTTGATTTTGCGCCCATGGTGTAGGTAAACAAATCCGCTTTCCCGTCTGGGCGAAGATCTGAGTATTTAGAGGACTCATCTTTGGTGAAAGCGGGTTGGTTTTGCACTTTAATGCGGTGTAACCACTTCACACTCATATTGCCCTCAAAGCCGGGCAAGACCAGCCGCATTGGATAGCCTTGTTCAGGGCGGATGCGCTCTCCGTTTTGGTAAAGAGCAACAATCACATCATCTAAAGCTTTTTCCATGGGGATGCTGCGGCTCATGCTGGCTGCATCTATGCCTTCAGCAACCAGCCATTTTGCGTTTACATCGGCGCCGGCCTCATCTAGCAAAGTTGACAGTCTAATGCCTGTCCACTCAGCGGCTGAGATCAGACCATGTAAATGGCCAACAGGCACTTGCATGGCTTTGGGAAATAAATTGCTGTTAAAGAAACTGTTACCGGTGCATTCAATAAAGCAAATTTGGGAGACCATTGGATAGCGTGACAATTGATCCATGGTGAATTCTAAAGGCTTTTTAACAAGACCATGAATGTAAAAGCGATGTTTGTCTGGGTCTATCTGGGGAACGCCATTATGGCTGCGCTCAAAATGCAGACCGTTTGGGGTTATGGTGCCGCGTAAATGTTGTAACGGTGTTAATGCAACACCGGTGCCTGGTGCCATATCTCCATAAGGTTTAATGACGGCGCGTGTTACATCTTTTTCAAATGGAGATGGGGCGCCATATTGGCTCAAAGGGGCGCCAGGTATTTTAGACCATTGCGGCGCTTGCGTTTGATGATCATCTGTTTCAGCTGAGATTGCTTGGCGCGCAACAAGGCTAGAAGCTGCTAGAGATGATAATAATACAGTTCCTGTTTTTAAAAATAGACGTCGGTGTAACAAACCGCCATCAGCAGCGGCATTCTCTGATAGTAAATCATGGCTTGGTTTTTGTGATGCCATAATTGTCCCTCCCTTAGTTTATGCAATGAGTTCAGTAACAGTGCTCAGCAAAATCAGATTTTTTAATATTAAATGCTCTACTGAAATGGCTTAAGCGTTCGGATTATCGTTTTTGGCGGCCATTCCATAAAAAACATAGGAATGCTATCACAAATACTGCCTATGACAGGAGAAAAATATTTTATCAAATGGTGCCTAGTTGAAAATTATTTTTCCTTATTCATGCTAAACCTAGATCGTTGGTTTCGTCGAAATTGTAAGAGTGGGTTTCTATTTTGTTATAAATTGCCTGCCTTTTTTTGTTTTGCCATCAAGCTGTATCGTGTGAGAGATCTTGACAAGGAGGTCTGGCTTTAAGATGAGGCTAGAATGGGTCAAATAACACTTGTCAAACCCACAAAATCACCCTATAAACCACCCCATTCCACACGCGAGGGTGCGGTGTGTGCATGATATGTGTACCATTCCGACCGCTCCGGTGTTGTTTTGGAACCCCATTTAATTGCAATAGATTTGATTTGCGGCGCAATTTTTTGCTCATGTCCGTTGATTTTTCACTGCAAAGGGCCCCTTACGACATGTCCTCGCGGAGGTTAAACCGGAAAACTGTAAGGAAAAATTATGGCAGTGCCTTCTTTTGATATGCGCCAGCTGTTAGAAGCTGGTGTTCACTTTGGACATCAATCCCATCGCTGGAACCCAAAAATGGACAGATACATTTTTGGAACCCGCAATAACATTCATATTATCGACCTGGCGCAAACCGTGCCGCTTTTGCACCAAGCTTTGTTGGCTGTCAGTGACACCACAGCGCGTGGTGGGCGTGTGCTATTTGTTGGTACAAAACGCCAAGCCTCAGATGTGATCGCTGAGAGCGCCAATCGATGTGCGCAATATTTCATCAACCATCGCTGGTTGGGTGGCACATTGACCAATTGGAAAACCATCACCCAATCTATCAAGCGTTTGAAAAAGCTTGACGAATTGCTTGCTGGTGAAGCGCAAGGGTTGACCAAAAAAGAACGCCTAAAACTTACCAATGAACGTGATAAGCTTAATCAGGCCATTGGTGGTATTAAAGATATGGGCGGTATCCCTGATATTTTATTCGTGGTTGATACCAATAAGGAATCCATTGCCATTGCAGAGGCTAACAAGTTGAACATTCCTGTTGTTGCTGTGGTGGATAGCAATTCTGACCCCAAAGGCATCACGCACCCAATTCCGGGCAATGACGATGCTGGCCGGGCGATTTCGCTTTATTGTGACCTGGTTGTAAAAGCCGCTCTTGATGGCATTGAGCGCTCTCAAGGAGCCGCTGGCATTGACATTGGCGCGCAAGAAGATGTTGCTGAGCAAACTTTGAGCGAAGAAGAGGTTGCCAGTGTGATCCCTGTGGCTGAAGAAGAAGAGGCCGCCCCTGTTGAGGCAGCACCTGAAGCGGCTGCTCAAGAGGAAAGTGCACCTGCAGGCAAACCTGACTTGAAGGGGTTTGCTGGCCTTGAAGGCCCAGATGGTGAAGCTGACGATTTGAAAAAAATTGACGGCGTTGGCCCTGTGATTGAGAAAAAACTCAATGAGTTGGGCATCTATCACTTTAAACAAATTGCTGAGCTTTCCTCAGAACAAGCGCAAGCCATTGATGAGGCTATTGCCTTTAAAGGGCGTATTGAGCGTGATGATTGGCTAGGACAAGCCAAAAAGCTTCTCAGCGAATAAATTCGCTAAATCAGGGGATCTTTTAGTGGTCCCCTGATTTGCAAAAACTTCTAAGATCAATTTTTAGCGCCGATAAGGTGCTTAACACCACCAAGAGTGAGGCAGGAACATGGCTGAAATTACAGCGAAATTGGTGAAAGAACTGCGTGAGACAACTGGCGCGGGCATGATGGATTGTAAAACCGCTCTGAAAGAAACAGACGGTGATTTGGAAGCAGCTGTTGATTGGTTGCGCACAAAGGGTTTGGCAAAAGCTGCCAAAAAAGCAGGCCGTGTTGCCTCTGAAGGTTTGGTTGGCATTGAGACCAATGGCACACAAGGCGCTGTGGTTGAGGTCAACTCTGAAACTGACTTTGTTGCCCGTAATGAGCAATTCCAAGAAATGGTCAAAACCGTTGCCAGCACAGCTTTGAGTGAAGGTACAGATGATTTGGCCAGCAAGCCTTATCCTGGCAAAGAGATTTCTATTGAAGAGCATATCAAGGAAATGGTTGGCACAATTGGTGAGAACATGTCTTATCGCCGCGGTGTGAAGCTGAGTGTTGAAAATGGTGTAACAGCTGGTTACATCCACAACGCGACCGTGCCTGGCCTTGGTAAAATTGGTGTGTTGGTTGCTTTGAATTCAACGGGTGACGCTGAAAAGTTGGAGGCCCTTGGAAAACAAGTGGCCATGCATATTGCCGCCACCAACCCACTTGCTGCCACGGTTGATGAGCTTGATCCGGCTATTATTGAGCGGGAAAAAACAATTTTAACTGAGCAAGCGCGCGAGTCTGGTAAGCCAGACAACATCATTGAAAAAATGATTGAAGGGCGCATTCGCAAATATTACGAAGAAGTTGTGTTGTTAAAACAAACCTTTGTTATTGATGGCGAAAATTCTGTTGAAGCTGCCATTAAGCTGGCTGAAAAAGATGTTGGTGCGCCAATTGAATTTGCTGGCTTTGCCCGTTTTGAATTGGGTGAAGGCATTGAAAAAGAAGAAGATGATTTTGCAGCAGAAGTGGCAGCCGCCGCTGGCGTATAAGCGCAAATAATCCATATAATGTAAAGCCGGTTCAAGGGAGCGCTTGAGCCGGCTTTTTTTATGCGTCAAAAATGGCTTGTTTTGTACGTGCCGGGCAAAAGTGGATGCCACTCCTCCCGGGGTTTTGGGATAATGACACGTATAAAAAAGGGATAGAGCATGGCTTTGGGTGCTATAAAAAGTGCCATGTTCTAGCGTATTTAAATTGAGAAGTTTGACCAGATCGGTTAAACCTTTTTGAAATATCAAAATTCGGTATGCAGGCCAGGAGGAAGTTTGTGGGGCAGGGCACAAAATATAAGCGTTTCTTGTTAAAGCTGTCAGGCGAAGCTTTGATGGGGGATGATGATTACGGCATTAACATGCAAACTGGGACCAACTTTGCCAAAGACATTGCCAATGCGCGTGAAACCGGGGTTGAACTGGCCATCGTTGTTGGTGGGGGCAATATTTTTCGCGGTATGCAAGGGGCTGCCAAGGGAATGGATCGGGCCAATGCCGACTATATGGGTATGTTGGCCACGGTTATGAATGGTTTGGCTCTTGAAGGGCTGTTAAAGGAACAAGGCGTTGACAGTGTTGTTATGTCAGCTTTGCCAATGCCGGTGGTGTGTGCCTCTTATAATCGCAAACAAGCTTTGGCCCATTTAGAGGCTGGCAAAGTTGTTATTTTCACAGGCGGGACTGGCAACCCGTTTTTCACCACTGATACAGCCGCCACATTGCGCGCCATTGAGATGAATTGTGATTGTTTGGCCAAAGCCACACAAGTGGATGGGGTCTATAGTGCAGACCCGAAAAAAGACCCCGATGCAAGCCGTTTTGAGACTTTGGATTACGATACGATCTTATCACAAGACCTTAAAATCATGGATGGGGCCGCCATTGCTTTGGCCCGCGACAATAAGTTACCATTGATTATTTTTTCAATCCATGAGACCGGTAATTTAACGAAAATGGTTCAGGGCCAGGCCCGCTCAACAATTGTGACTTAAAAAAAGATGCCGTTTAAGATAAAAGCACTGTTAAGTGATGGCTTAGATGAAATCGATAGACGGTTAAGAAAAGTTGTAAAATAAAAAGTTTAGCATTCTAAATATTAAAACAAGGAACAATAAGTATGTCAGACGGCTCCTTTGATTTAAAAGATATAGAAAAGAGAATGAAAGGGGCTTTGGCGTCTTTAAAACAAGACTTTTCAGGGCTCAGAACTGGTCGGGCCAGTGCCTCTTTGCTCGACCCGATTATGGTTGAGGCTTATGGCAGCCCGATGCCTTTAAATCAGGTGGCAACGGTCTCTGTTCCTGAACCGCGTACCATTTCTGTGAGTGTGTGGGACCAGTCTCAAGTGGCCAGCGTTGAAAAAGCCATTCGCGAATCTGACTTGGGGCTTAATCCTAATGTGGAAGGGGCAACGCTTCGCATCAATATTCCTGAGCTTAATGAAGAGCGCCGCACAGAGTTGACCAAAGTGGCTGCCAAATATGCTGAGCAAGCCCGGGTGGCAGTGCGCAATGTGCGCCGTGATGGTATGGATACCTTAAAAAAGCAAGAAAAAGATGGTGACATCAGCCAAGATGAGCAACACGGGCTGGGGCAAAAGGTGCAGGATTTAACCGATAAGCTGATTGAAGAGATCGATAGCGCTTTGGCCACTAAAGAAACTGAGATCATGCAAGTTTGATTGAATACACTGAATCAAAGCCTTACTTTAAGCTTTGGTTTTTAAAAGACCGGATAGCATAAATAGACCCGTTCAACATGAGTTAATTGGTAACATGGACCATCACCCCTCTGACAGGCTAAAAGATTTACAGCATGTTGCCATTATCATGGATGGGAATGGGCGGTGGGCCAAAAAACGCGGATTACCACGCACAGCTGGGCATAAACGCGGGGTTGAAACCGTTAAAGAAATTGTCATGGCGGCCAATGATTTTGGTTTGCCCTTCCTCACCATTTTTAGTTTTTCATCAGAAAATTGGTCACGGCCCAAACCGGAAATAGATGAACTGATGCGATTGATGAAACTGTTCTTAGAAAAAGAGCAGCAAGAGCTAGAAGATAGCGACATTCGCGTCAAAATGATTGGGGAACCTTTGGACCAAAGTTCGGAAGTTTATGGTTTGATTAGACAAGCTGAGGAACGAACTGCCAATAATAAGGGGTTGCAACTGACTGTTGCGTTTAATTATGGCGGACGCAATGAAATTGTTCGCGCGGCGCAAAAACTGGGTGAGCAAATAGCAAAAGGACAATTAAAACCAGACGAGATTAACGAGCAGAATTTTGAACAAGCTTTAGATACGTATGGTATTCCTGATCCTGATCTGCTCATTCGCACCAGTGGGGAATATCGCATCAGTAACTTTTTGCTTTGGCAGTTGGCTTATACCGAATTTGTGTTTCTTGAATGCAATTGGCCTGATTTTAACAGCGAGAAATTGCAAGAGGCCATGCAAGACTTTTTCACTAGAGATCGCCGTTTTGGTGGGGTTGTGGCGAGGACATCAATTTGAGTGAGCAGAGCGAACAACAAGACGCACCAGATCTGAAAAGGTCGATCATTTCTAAAGAGGTTTTGGTTCGTTTGATCTCAGCGCTTATTTTGGGCGGTGTCACCATCTTTTTGGCCTATTTCAGTTGGGGCAGTTTTTTAGGCCTGTGTGCGCTGATGGGTGTATGGATGAGTGTTGAATGGGGCAAATTAACGAACAATGACACGCCTTTGCAATTGGCCATTCAAATAGGAACGATAACAATTGCAGTGTTAGCATTTGTACTTAATGAGCCGCCTTTGTTTTTTGCAAGTTTGATTGGTGGGGCTTTTTTGGCAGCTTGGGCGGGCTACTATTGGTGGCGTTCAAAATGGGCTTTGTTGGGTTTGGCTTATGTTGGGGGCCCGGTGCTGAGTTTTCTTTATTTAAGAGATGATCCGCTTTTTGGCTTTTATGCTGTTCTGTTTATTTTTTTGGTTGTTTGGGGCAGCGATACGGCTGCTTATTTTGCGGGGCGCCATTTTGGCGGTAAGAAATTGGCGCCTGCTATTTCGCCGGGTAAAACTTGGTCGGGAAGTTTGGGTGGGTTGTTTGCAGGGCTTATCATTGGGGCCTTGTTTGCCATCTCTATCAATGCCGAACCGGTTATTTTAGGATTTATAGGACTGGTTTTGTCCGCCATTTCTCAAGTTGGCGATTTGGCTGAAAGTGCGATTAAGCGACACTTTGGGGTGAAAGATTCTGGCACTCTCATTCCCGGTCATGGGGGAATCTTGGACCGGTTGGACGCGGTTGTGTTTGCCGTGGTGGGGGCCGCATTGATTGCATTTATGCGGGGACATGAAAGCCCAGCACAAGGCTTGCTCTTTTGGTCAGCTTAAATCAGGGAAAAGGTATGCCGCAAGAGCAGAACGAATTATTACAACCAAAAACAATAACGATTTTAGGCTCTACTGGCACAATAGGGCAAAATACGCTTGATTTGATTGAGCGTAACCCTGGTCAATTTCAAGTTGTCGCCTTGACTGGCAATCAAAATATCCCTGAACTGGTCTGCCAAGCTAAAAAATTTAAGGCCCAATTTGTTGCCACAGCTGATCAAGATAAATATGCAGACTTAAAAGAGCAATTGGCTGGGTGTGATATTAAATGTGGTGCTGGCAAAGAGGCTGTGTTGGAAGCGGCCAGTCTACAGGCAGATATCTGCATGGCAGCAATTGTTGGGGTTGCTGGCTTGGAGCCAACTTTAATAGCTCTTAAGTCTACAAAGACGGTTGCTCTTGCGAATAAGGAATGTCTTGTTAGTGCTGGTGAGCTGTTTATGCAAACGGTTAAAGAGCACAATACAATTTTGATCCCCGTTGATTCAGAGCATTGCGGTGCATACCAATGTTTGGCTGCAGAACAGTCTGAAAATATTCAAAAACTAACTTTAACTGCCTCTGGGGGTCCTTTTCGTAATGTAAGCAAACAAGAGTTGCAAAACGTGACAAAGGCTAAAGCGTTACAGCATCCCAATTGGGAAATGGGCGCTAAAATTACTATAGATTCAGCAACCTTGATGAATAAGGGATTAGAGTTAATTGAGGCCAAATATCTTTTTTCGCTTAAGGCTGATCAGTTGGATATGGTTATTCATCCCCAATCAATCATCCATTGTTTGGTGAGTTTAAAAGATGGTTCTATGTTGGCGCAAATGAGTGAACCGGATATGAGGGTTCCTATTTCTTATAGTCTTGCCTGGCCACAGCGGTTGAAAACCCCCGTTCAGCCTGTTGATTTGGCTGACATTGGCCAACTAACATTTGAAAAACCTGATATGGACCGGTTTTCGTGCTTGGCTTTGGCTAAACATACCCTATATAACACGCAAACGTTGGGCCCGATCTTAAATGCGGCAAATGAAATCGCTGTTGAGGCGTTTTTGGCTGAAAAAATATCTTTCGTAGCCATTGCTGAAATTATTGAACAGGTTATGGAGACAATGGAAGCTGACTTGAATAGCTTCAATCCAATGGCGCTTAACGATATTTTGCAAATCGATCAAAAGGCACGATATTTGGCTTTAGAATTGCTTAAATTACGGGTATAGAAGTAAACTTTGATTGCCCATTTTCCCCAGCCTGAAGAGAAACAAAGGATCTCAACCCCATGGAATTATTAACAAATTTCTTCGCCAGCTTACCGTCTGTCATGATGGGGTGGGTGTTGCCAATTTTATTTGTATTGACATTGGTGGTGTTTTTTCACGAGTTGGGCCATTTTCTTGTGGCACGCTGGTGCGGTGTTGATGTTGAGGCCTTTTCAATTGGTTTTGGACAGGAATTGTTTGGCTTTACCGATCGTAAGAATACCCGCTGGAAATTTTGTTGGATCCCTCTTGGGGGCTATGTGAAATTTAAAGATGATGCAAGTGCTGCCAGCACACCTGATAAGGAAGCTCTGGAAAATTTATCTGAACAAGAAAAGAAGGGCAGTTTTCATTTAAAACCCTTATGGCAACGTGCTCTGGTTGTTGCTGCCGGCCCTGTTGCCAGTTTCATTCTGGGTATCATAATTTTTACAGGCATTAAATATACCAATACAGAGCAAGGCCCTACCGGCTTGGTAAAAGAGGTCTTACAAGGCAGCGCGGCTGAAAAAGGTGGGATTCAAAAGGGTGATGTTATCACTCATATTAACGGGGATGAGACGCCTTTCTTTAATGATATTTTTCGTATTGTGTCTCTTAGCGCGAATGACCCGTTACAAATTACGGTTCTACGTGGTTCAGAAACGTTGATCATTCCTCTAACCCCTCGGGTTGCTATGGTCGATAATGGTTTGGGGAAGAAAATTTCTGTGGGGCGGATTGGTATTGCCCCTTCAGATGATCGTTCAACTTGGGCAAGTAAAAGTTATACTCTGGCCGGTGCTTTAAATTCTAGTATCGATCAAACGAAATTTATTATAACCAGCACCCTTGGCTATATTGGCAAAATCTTTACCGGTCGTGAGTCCACAGATAAATTAAATGGACCTATCGGGATTGGTAAAATTGTCAATCAGTTTTCAGAAATGGGAGCAATATCAACTCTTTATATTGCTGGCTTGCTTTCAGTTAGTATTGGTTTGTTTAATCTTTTCCCCATTCCAATGCTGGATGGAGGACATTTAATGTTCTATGCCATCGAAGCTGTGCGCGGGCGGCCTGCGAGCGAAAGATTTATGGAATATAGCTTTCGGGCCGGGTTGGCTTTGTTGTTAGGATTGATGATCATTGCCACCAAAAATGACATTAGCTGGTTTAATTAGCTTTTGTGGCGCTAAATGTTGGGAATTGTGGCTAAAATTTGGCGGTTAAAACCTTAATAAACTACAAAAAAATAAAGTTAAATGTTGCTTAAAAGGCTCTTTTCATTCAAGTCATGAATCTGTAAGGTTCTAAGGAGCCAAAGGTGTGATTGAACACCCGTGAGTTTATAGCCTTTAAGGTAAGCTTTTTCGGGAGCTTTTTTAAAGGGCAATGGCAAGCGGGGGCGTTTAATGTGTCAATATTTGCTATGTTGACAGAAATGCTGGTGCAATTAGGTTTTTGGGGACGTTAAATATTGGGAAAAGTACTTTAAGGCGTTTTCGTTAGAGCTAAAATCCGTTAAATATTTTAATAAATAAGATTGGGTTTATGGCTTGAAACAATATAAAAATGTCAAAGTAATTGATTATACAGAGGCTTTGTGCACCTAGGAATTGTGTAAAGTTTTTGTACTCTGGGGGAAGATTAGCCATTTTTTGGCCATTCGACTCTGGTTTGGGTCATAGTCAACCAATAAAGTTTATTGGTTTTGCCCATTGGGCTTATAATTAAGCCTGGGGCACGCTAAAGGGGCACGTAATTAGCATGGTATTGGTAGGTAAGGCCAAAATGGTTAAAAAAGTCTTCGGACAAGCCATAAAAGTGACGGCACTTGCATTGGGTGTGATGGGATTGTCTGTTGTGGGACAGACAGCCTCAACAATCGCTTTTGACAGCGGCGTAAATTTGCAATTTGCTTCTGCTTTGCAAATCAATAAAGCCAAAGCGCAATCGGGTGTTGTGCGGGCGATTGTTGTTAAGGGCAATCGGCGGGTTGAACCTGAGACCGTTAAATCCTATTTAACGTTTGGTGTTGGTGACGTTTATTCTCCTTTTCAAGTTGATGAATCTTTGCAAGCTTTGTTTGGGACGGGGCTGTTTGGTGATGTTGGCATCGACAAATCTGGTGGCACTGTTACCGTCATCGTGGTGGAAAATCCGGTTATTAACCAGGTTGCCTTTGAAGGCAATAAAGAAGTTGAAGACAGCTCTTTAAGTGCAGAAGTTCAATTAAAAACCCGCTCAATCTATACGCGAGCACGGGTTCAATCAGATATTCAGCGCATTTTAGATCTCTATCAAGTGCGCGGTATTTTCACAGCCAAAGTGGAAGCCAAAATTATTAAATTGCCTCACAATCGGGTCAACCTGGTCTATGAAATTGTCGAAGGCGAAGCTACAAAAGTGAAGAGCATTAATTTTGTTGGCAATAATGCTTTTTCTGATAGTCAGCTAAAAGATGTGATCACCACAGGTGAATCTGGACTTTTAAGCTTTCTTAAATCCAATGATATTTATGACCCTGACCGTCTAAGCGTTGATCGTGAGCTGGTTCGGCGTTATTACCTCACCAATGGTTATGCTGATGCGCGTGTGTTGAGTGCGGTTGCCGATATTGATGCTGAAGGCAGTGCTTTCTTTGTTACATTTACCGTTGATGAGGGACAGCTTTACACCTTTGGTCATGTTGATGTTGAAACCACGGTGGCGTCCATTGATGTGAATGGTTTAGGATCTCGTGTTTTGACGAAACCGGGCGCAGATTATAACGCGCAAAAAATTGACCAGTCTATTGAAGCTTTAACGCTGGCCGTTTCTGAACAAGGTTATGCTTTTGCCAGGGTGCGCCCGCGCGTGGAACGTGATCCGATTAGTCGGGTTATTAATATCACTTATGTGATTGAAGAAGGCCCTAGGGTTTATATTGAGCGTATTGATGTGTTTGGGAACACGCGTACAAAAGATCATGTTATTCGCCGTGAATTCCGCCTAGTTGAGGGTGACGCTTATAACCGCTTGCTGGTTCGCAACGCTCGGCGCAGATTGCAATCTTTGGGCTTTTTTGAAAAGGTCGATATTTCCCGTGAAGCTGGTGCGGCTCCTGATAGAGTTGTTTTGACTGTCACTGTGGTTGAGAAAAACACCGGTGAGTTGGGCTTTGGCGCGGGTTATTCGACGTCTGAGGGTTTGATCGGTGATGTTTCTATTACTGAGCGGAACTTGCTAGGAAATGGGCAATTCTTGCGGCTTAAATTTTCTGGTAGTTTTGAACGCCAGCAAGTTGACTTGAGTTTCACCGAACCAAGATTTATGGATTTAAATTTGTCAGCTGGGTTTGATCTTTTCCATAAGGAGATTGATCGCACCGATGAATCTGGTTACCGCAATCGTAGATCAGGTGGTGGTATTCGCTTTGGCTTCCCGGTTGCTGAGAATTTACGCGGCTCTGTACGCTACACTTTTGTTCGTGATGATCTTTTTGAAGTGGATAATGATGCTTCAATTGCCATTAGAGAACAAGAAGGTGTCGCGAATATTTCGTCTGTTGGTTACTCTCTGACTTATGATACTCGGAATCATCGCAGAAAACCCAATAAGGGACTTTATATGTCATTGGCGCAAGACTTGGCCGGTCTTGGTGGTGATGTGAATTATTTGCGCACCGTTGGTGAAGCAAGAGCTTATTATCCTTTATTGAGTAAGGTCACTTTGGTTGGGCGTGTCATTGGTGGTCATATTGTTGGTTTGGGTGGTGATGATGTCCGCTTGACAGACAACTTCTTTAAAGGTGGTGAGACCATACGCGGCTTTGATTCAGCTGGGTTGGGACCACGTGATGCAAGAACCAATGATGCTTTGGGTGGTCGGATCTTTTATGCTGCTACCGTCGAAGTGCGTTTTCCAATTCCTTTCGTGACCGAAAATACAGGGATTTCAGCCGCTGTTTTTGCTGATGTTGGTTCGGTTTATGATGTTGATATTTCTTCGACAGCTCTTGCCGATGGGGTTCGGGTTCTTGATGATGATTCAATTCGGGCTACAGTTGGTGCCAGTATATTGTGGGATTCTCCGGTTGGGCCGATCAGAGCGGACTTTTCTCATGTGCTTGAAAAGGCTGCGTTTGATGATGAAGAAGTGTTCCGTTTTGGTGCTTCTACGAAATTCTAGATTTTAATTTTTACAGTATGCCTCTTGCCCCAAGCCTGTTATAAAACCGGCTTGGGGCAAAGTTATTTGTAAAAGGGTTTGAATTTATGGAACATCCTGGTTTTTTCCAAAAGGCAGGTCCTTTTTCATTGCGCGAGATTTGTCAGGTCTTGGAGCTTGAAGTTGAAGGCACAGACCTTCATGATCTATCAATTGATGATGTTAAAAGCATCAGTTCTGCAGGGCCAAGTCATTTAACTTTCTTGGAAGATCGCAAGAGGCTAAAAGAGTTTCAAAGTTCAAAGGCTGCCATTTGCATAACAACAGAAAATTTTAAAGATAAGGCCCCTTCCTCAACTGTTGTTTTGGTGAGCAAAAAACCATATCAACATTTTGTCAAAGCCATTGAGTTATTTTATCCCTCTAGCCACCGCTCTCAAACGGCCCTTACAACCGGCTCTATGATTGATGAAAGCGCGGTTATTGAAGAGGGGGTGGAGATTGAACCTGGTGTTGTCATTGGCAAAGAAGTTCATATTGGCAAAGGTACACGGATAGCTGCAGGCAGTGTTATTGGCTATCGCACATACATTGGGCGTGAGTGTATGATTGGGCCTAATGCGACAATCACCCATGCTTTGGTTGGCAATAATGTAACGATCCATGCTGGCGTCTCTATTGGCCAAGATGGATTTGGCTATATAATGGGCGCTGAAGGGCATATAAAAGTGCCTCAAATAGGCAGAGTGATTATTCAAGACCATGTCGAAATTGGTGCCAATAGCGCTGTTGATCGAGGCAGTCTGGAAGATACCCTCATTGGAGAGGGGACAAAAATCGATAATCTTGTGCAGATAGCCCATAATGTGGTAATTGGCTGTCACGCTGTTATTGTTGCTCAATCTGGAATAGCAGGAAGTGCGAAAATCGGAAATTTTGTTGCCTTAGGCGGTCAAGCGGGGGTTAAAGGGCATATTGAAATTGGCGATGGAGCACAAATTGCTGCTTCTAGCAATGTATATAAAAGTGTTCCTGCCAAGGGGACCTATGGAGGAACACCTGCAAAGCCAATGGACCTGTGGTTCAAAGAGATTATCGCCGTTGAGAAGATGGTAAAAGATCGTGATGCAAAGCTAAAGAAAGCAAAAAAATAAGTGTGCTTGATCGCTGTTTGGGCAAAAGCTGGAATGAATTTAACAATCAAATTTATGATGAAATAGGTATTTGGTGTAAGGACGTAAAGACTATGGATGAAAATGTAACAAAGGAGCTAGGAACTGCAGATATTGTCGACATAATGAAATATTTGCCTCATCGCTACCCCTTTTTATTGGTAGATCGCATTATTGATATGAATGGTGATGACTCTGCCATAGGCATTAAGAATGTCAGTTATAATGAAAACTTTTTTCAAGGCCACTTTCCTGAGCACCCCGTGTTTCCTGGTGTGTTGTTGATTGAAGGGATGGCACAAACAGCCGGCGCGTTATGTGTGGCGAATTTAAAAGAAGAAGCCAAAGCCCAGTTGGTATATTTTATGGGCATTGATCGGGCGCGTTTTAGAAAACCAGTTTTTCCTGGTGATCAGGTTCATTATCACGTCCAAAAAATAAGAAATCGCGGTAGTGTTTGGCGGTTCTCGGCAGAAGCAAAGGTGAATGGGGTCCGTGTCTCTGAAGCTGAAATTAGCGCTACAATCGTAGATATATAAGGTTCATATGTTAGATAATAATACGATAAATAATTTATCAGAAGTTTCGCCAAAAGCAGAAATAGGCTCAAATGTTGAAATAGGTCCCTTTTGTCAGATTGGGCCTGATGTGGTGATTGGTAATAATGTAAAACTTCATTCTCACATCGTCATTTGTGGTCAAACGACCATTGGTGATGATTGTGAAATTTACCCTTTTGCCTCTCTTGGGAAAATACCGCAAGTTGCTAATTTCCAAGACCCTGAGAAAAACAGTAAACTTATCATTGGGTCTAACAATCGTATACGTGAGCATGTCACTATGCACTCAGGAACCAAAGATGGAGGTTGGGTGAGCCGTGTGGGTGATAATGGGTTGTTCATGGCCGGTTCCCATATTGCTCATGATTGTATTTTGGGTGATGATATCATTTTTGCCAATAACGCAACGCTTGGCGGGCATTGCACGATTGGTGATGGGGCAATCTTGGGTGGTCTTACCGCGGTGCATCAGTTTGTACGGATTGGGCGGAAAGCTTTTATTGGTGGCATGTCCGGTGTTGAGCATGATGTTATTCCTTATGGCATGGCCATTGGTCACCGGGCTGGTCTTGGTGGTTTAAATATTATTGGTTTAAAACGCTCTGGGTTCACGCGTGAACAAATTCATGAATTGCGGGCAGCTTACCAAAAAATATTTGCCAATGAAGGCACTTTAAAAGAGCGGATTGATCGGGTTGATGGTGAGTATCAAAATAATGCCTGTGTCACTGAAATGGTTGAGTTTATTCGTAATGAATCAAGCCGGGCTCTGTGTGTGCCAAGGGAACAAAAAGAACATTAATAAAAGAGTTTTTGGGCCATGAATGAAATAACAAAAACCAGCCCACTTGGTATTTTGGCTGGCAGTGGTGCCCTACCTCTTTATATTGCACAACGCATGAAAGAAAATGGCCGGCCTGTGGTTATTGCTGGCATTCATGGTAGTGCGGCACAAGAGATTGAATCTTATAATCATTTTTGGCTGAAATTTGTTCAGTTTGATGCTTTGTTTAAAAAACTCAAAGCGCAGAATGTTGAAGACCTGGTCATTATTGGCGGGGTTAAGCGGCCTAAAATTAAAGATGTTAAAATTGATTTTGGCCTCATTCGCAATTTGCCGTTTATTTTAAGCCTCACCATGGGCGGTGATGATAAGATTTTATCAAGCGTGGTTGATTTCATAGAAAACCAAGGCCTGAGTGTTGTTGGCGCTCATCAAGTTGTGCCAGAGCTGACCGTACAAGCAGGGGTCTTGACCAAAACCAAACCTTCTAAAACAGACCTGTCCGATATTGATAAAGGCATCACAACAGTTTTGAATTTAGGGACCATGGATATTGGTCAGGGAGCTGTTGTGGCGCGTAATTATGTGCTGTGTGTGGAAGCGGCGGAAGGTACAGACCAAATGCTAGAGCGGGCCAAGGGCTTGCGCCAATGGGGCAGCAAATGGTTAGGGCGCCGCTTTGGGGTTTTGGTCAAGCTGCCTAAACCCAATCAGGAACTGCGCATTGACATGCCAACAATTGGGCCCAAAACAGTTGAGATGGTTGCCCAAGCCGGTTTAAGCGGTATTTGTGTGGCTGCCAATCAAGTGTTGATCACGGATAAGCAAAAGACCATTGACTTGGCAAATAAATTGGGTTTGTTCATTGTGGGTAAAGAACTTTAAGCTGTTATGTCTTCATTGCATGAATAAGAACGCACAACCTTTAAAATTTTTTCTCATTGCTGGGGAGCATTCAGGTGATGCCCTTGGCGGCAAACTTATGGAAGGTTTAAAGGCTGAATGTGAGGGGCATAGCATTCAATTTTTTGGTCTTGGCGGTGAGGCCATGGAGCAGCAAGGGTTGACCTCTCTCTTTCCTATGGAAGAGGTAGCGGTAATGGGGCCAACTGCAATTCTTGCCAGACTGCCCAATCTGATAAAACGGGTTTATCAATGTGTGGACCGTGTGATGGATGTGAACCCTGACGCACTGATCATCATAGATAGCCCTGAATTCACCCATCCGATTGCTAAGCGGGTGCGCAAAAAAGCCCCGCATATTCCCATTATCAATTATGTCAGCCCGACAATTTGGGCCTGGCGCCCGGGCCGTGCAAAAAAAATGAAACCTTATGTGGATGAGGTGTTAGCGCTTTTGCCTTTTGAACCAGACTACCATCAAAAATTGGGTGGCCCGTCATGCCACTATGTTGGTCATCCTCTTATTGAGAAAAAAACTTGGGTTGAAGCCCTCGACCTTGATGCGTTTGAAGACCAATATGATTTGCAAACGACTAAAAAATCTTTTGTTGTTTTACCTGGCAGCCGCCCGAATGAGGTGAAACATCTGTTGGCTCCTTTTGGGGACGTTATTGGCCAGTTGCAAGAAAGCTTAGGCCCTTTGAACCTTTTGTTACCCACGGTTGGCTCAATGCGTGCAGCAATAGAAGAGGGGGTCAAACAATGGCCTGCAAAGCCTATCATTGTGACTTCTGATGAGGATAAATATGCCGCTTTTAAATATGCCGATGCCGCGCTTGCAGCTTCTGGCACGGTGACACTTGAACTGGCCATAACAGGCACACCTATGGTGGTGGCTTATAGATATGATCGATATTTAAAAATCTTAGGGCCCTTGGTGCAAACTGAAATGATTGCTTTGGCGAATCATATTTTGGGGCAAAAAGCGTTTCCAGAACTTATACAAGAAGTCTGCACGCGGGAAAACATCGTGCAAAAATTGTTGCCGTTGTTTGATCACAGCTCTCAAGCTTATCAAGATCAAAAGCAACATCTTAACTTGATTGATGAACGCATGTTTGCTGCTGGTAAAAGCCCCAGCCGCATTGCAGCCAAGCAATGCTTGGAAACAATGCAAATAAGACAAAGCAAATTTTCGTGATAGTGGCTTAGTTTAACGATCACTAATTGGCACATAGTCACGTGCTGTTGGGCCCGTATAAAGTTGGCGAGGGCGACCGATACGCTGTTGCGGGTCTTCGATCATTTCTTTCCACTGGGCAATCCAACCAACTGTGCGTGCCAGTGCGAACAGCACTGTGAACATTTCTGCAGGAAACCCTAGGGCGCGCAGGGTGATGCCGGAATAAAAATCAATGTTTGGATAGAGTTTTTTCTGAACAAAATACTCATCTTCACGGGCAATGCGCTCTAGTTCCATGGCCACTTGTAGGAGTGGTTCGTTGCGCGTTCCTAGGGCATCTAACACTTCATGACATGTTGTTTGCATGACTTTGGCGCGCGGGTCATAATTTTTATAAACGCGGTGACCAAAGCCCATTAAACGGAACGGATCGCTCTTATCTTTGGCGCGCTGGATATATTCAGGAATGCGGTCTACAGAGCCAATTTCTTCAAGCATGGTCAATGCTGCTTCATTTGCACCGCCATGAGAGGGGCCCCACAAACAAGCAATGCCGGCTGCAATGCAGGCAAAGGGGTTGGCCCCTGAAGAGCCGGCAAGACGGACAGTTGAGGTGGAGGCGTTTTGTTCATGGTCAGCATGTAAGATGAAAATGCGGTCCATGGCTCGGGCCAGAACGGGATCATATTTATAATCTTCAGCTGGAACACTAAAACACATATTTAGGAAATTGGCTGAGTAATCAAGCGAATTTGATGGCGAAACAAAGGGCTGACCGATAGAATATTTATAGGCCATTGCAGCAATGGTTGGCATTTTAGCAATCATGCGCAGGCTGGCGATATCTCTTTGATGTGGATCAGTAATATCCGTTGAATCGTGATAAAAGGCAGACAGAGCCCCCACGACACCGACCATAATCGCCATTGGGTGCGCATCACGGCGGAATCCTTTATAAAAAGAGTGCATTTGTTCATGCAACATGGTGTGGCGCGTGATGCGGTTTTCAAAATCGGAAAATTGGTTGCTGGTGGGCAAATCACCATAAAGCAGTAAATAACAGGTTTCTAAAAAACTGCCATTTTCGGCCAATTGATCAATTGGGTAACCACGATGAAGCAGCGTGCCTTTGCCACCATCAATATAAGTGATTTTAGATTCGCAAGAGGCTGTTGATGTAAACCCGGGATCATAAGTAAAGACCCCTGTTTGGCCATAAAGCCGGGAAATATCGATTACATCAGGACCAATGGAGCCATTATATACAGGCAATTCATATGAGTTCCCCTGAACCGTGAGCGTACCATCGTCACTGGTGTCATCCAGATTGGTTTCATCTGCAGGTGATTGAATTGGCATTATCAATGTCCCCTTTATCTTGCGCAATAAATTATTAGAAACGCTTTTACAAACTCTTTGAAAGTTAGGCATAACATACATTTTTTTTCATATGAGTCTATTCAACCATACTGCTAATAAATGAAAAAAATGTTTTATTTCCTTAATCTTAGTCGGTTTTACGCACTAAGATGGCTTAAAATTCACAAAAAGTGCGAAAAGCGCGCGTGTGCAACCTTAAGTTACTGGTGATTGAACTTGTTAAGGACCTGTATTTTTAGTAAAATATAATAAAAATCGAGCCTAACCCATTCATATGAAAGCCACAAAAACGCTAAGACTTAAAAAAGGCCTCAATGCGATTTAGTGATTCTTGTTGACCCAGACTGTATAGCACATCATAGATCCCAGGTGAAACTGAACTTCCGGTGAGGACTGCCCTTAAGGGTGGGGCAATTTGGCCAAATTTTAGGCCCTTGTCAGCCGCAAACTGCTTTAAAAGGCGTTCTATCTCATCCTTTTCCCAATTTTGGCAGTTTTCAAGTTCATTTTTAAGGCCGATTAGAATTTCTGGGACCTGATCTTTTCCTAAAGTTTTTGTTGCCTTTGGTTCAAAGGTTAGCGGGATCGATTGGAATAGATAGCCAGCTGCATTGAGCAATTCGACCAAAGTTTTTGAACGCTCTGACAAAAATGGCAGGGACTGCTTTAATGTTTCTAGGTCAATCAATTGCTTGTCAAATGTAAGGTCTTGTCCAAAATCATCTCTTTCAACAAGGTTTGATATTTCAGTCATTAATGCGGTCTCATCGCTGTTGCGAATATAATGGCCATTGATATGTTGAAGTTTTTCAATATCAAGACGGGCGGGGGCTTTGTTAATGCTTTCTAAGTCAAACCATTCAATTAATTTATCCGTCGGGATAATTTCTTCATCGCCATGGGCCCAGCCTAACCGGGCCAAATAGTTGCGCATGGCCTCGGCCAAATAACCCATTGTTTGATATTGTTCCGCGCCCAATGCGCCATGTCGTTTGGAAAGTTTAGCCCCATCAGGTCCGTGAATAAGCGGAATATGGGCAAATGTTGGCAGGGACCAGCCAAGGGCTTCATAAATCTGGATTTGTCTGGCGCAATTTGTCAAATGATCATCACCGCGAATGACATGGGTAATGCCCATATCATGATCATCAACCACGACAGCAAGCATGTATGTCGGTGTCCCGTCTGAGCGCAGGAGGACCAAATCATCTAATTGATCATTTGCAATGGTCACATCGCCCTGCACTTGATCATGAATGGTCGTACTGCCCTCTATCGGGGCTTTGAAGCGTACAACGCTTTTGTCTAAAAACTCGACAGCTATGGGTTCATCGCGCCCTGGATAGCGCGCGGCAACGCCGTCCTCGCGCGCTTTTGATCGAATGGCTTCAATCTCATCCTCACTGGCATAGGAGCGATAGGCTTGGCCGCTTTCAAGCAATTGATTGGCGACCTCAATGTGCCGGTCTTGTTGGTGGGATTGGAAGATGGGGTCTTCATCTGGTGTTAATTCTAGCCAAGAGAGGCCCTGCTTGATCGCATCGATTGCCTCTTGGGTGGAGCGGGCTTTGTCTGTGTCTTCAATGCGTAATAAAAACTTGCCCTGATTGGCGCGGGCAAAGGCCCAGTTAAACAGCGCTGTGCGTGCACCGCCAATGTGCAAAAAGCCTGTGGGGCTTGGGGCAAAACGAGTAACCACTGTGTCAGACATATAGGCTCCTAAAGATATAAAAGCACCTGATAGCATAGGAAAAAGGGCAGCGGGAGTCAGTTGTTGTGTTTTCTTTGACAAAATTGACAGTTCTTAAAAGGAGGGCCAAAATAACCCTGTGTTTGGGGGAAAGCAACGGGTATGGCCAAAGCGTTTAAGCAGTTGTTTTTTAAATGGATGTCTGGCACCCAGAAAGATGATGCTTTTGAAGCATCTCTAATATCTCCTCAAGCAGCTCATGTTGGTAATTTGCCATGGGGGCTGTTGTTCATTGCCACTGGCATTGCCCTTTATTTCTCTGTGCCTTTTGAAGGCTCAAGTGGTTTTACAGCTTTGATGTTCATTGGCTTAACTGCCTTATGGGCTTTTAGCGATAAACAGCGCCATCTTCACATTTTGCTTAGCCTTTGTTTGTTGGTATTATTTGGCTATGGCTTGGCTTTGTTTCGCACGCATGCGGTTAAAACGCCTTTGCTGGCGCAAGCTTCTCATTCCTATTCTTTGACTATGATGATTGAACAAGCTGTTCCTGTTGTGCGCAATCGTATGCGGTATACAGGCAAAGTGCTTTCTTTATCAGGCCGCTCAGTCAAACCTCCAAAGCGCATCCGCCTATCTGCCCCAGACCAGGGCCCACGTTTCGTTTATGGAGATGTGGTTTGTGTTCGAGCTGTTCTTTCAAGGCCAAAAGGGCCGGAACGTCCGGGCGGGTATGATCAAGGCTGGTCTCTATGGTTTCATCAAATTGGAGGCACGGGGTTTAGTGTCAGTCCGCTTAAACATTGCAAACCGAATTTGTCTGTTCCTCATTCTGTTTGGGCGAATTTAATTGCTACAATTAGGAATAGCATTGCTTTGCGTCTTGATCACGGTTTGCACGAGCGTGAGCAAGCCCTGGCACGTGCCTTTATTTTGGGTGATCGAGGGCGAATTGAGAGAGATGATATTGAAGCTTTGAGGGGGGCGGGGCTTGGTCATTTGCTGGCCATTTCTGGTTTGCATATGGTGGCCTTTGCGGGCACGTTGTTTTTTCTGGTGCGTGCTGGGTTGGCTTTGTTTCCCCGCCTGGCCGAAGAATACCCGATTAAAAAATGGGCTGCAGTGGCCGCTTTTTTAGGTGGGGGACTTTATTTTTTAATCTCGGGCCAGTCCATTCCCACTCAACGGGCGTTTTTAATGATCTCGATTGTCTTTCTGGCGATTATGGTGGAGCGACCGGCATTGACTTTGCGCAATGTGGGCTTGGCAGCTCTTGTCATTTTAGTCCTGCGCCCTGAAAGCTTGTTTAGCCCGGGTTTTCAGATGTCGTTTGCAGCGGTCACAGCTTTGATTGTTGCTTATGAGATTAATTTAAGATATGCGCCGTTTTCAAAATTAAGAGAGCAGTTTGCATTTATTGGATGGTTTAAGCCGCTTTACTATTTGATTGGCATTTGCTTCACCAGCTTGATTGCCACATTGGCAACCGCGCCATTTGCCATTTATCACTTTCAGCAAATTTCCTATATGGGCCCGATTGGCAATATGCTTGCGATCCCACTTTTCACATTCCTCGTCATGCCCTTTGCTGTGCTCAGCTTATGTTTGATGCTATTCGGGCTTGAAGGGGTCAGCCTTTATCTCCTGTCCACCTCCATTGATATGTTGCTGGCCACAGCCCATTGGACATCAAGCTTTGAGCCTTCTTTGTTGCGCATTGGGGCCATTCACCCGCGCGCTCTTGTCTTGTTTTGCCTGGCAAGCCTTTTTGTTTTGTTTGCTAGCAAACGTTTGAAACTTTTCTCACTTGTGCTTTTTGCTTTGGCTTTCATAACTGCAAAACCAGAACAACGGCCAGATATTTATGTTAACAGCAAAGGTGATGTTATGGCTGTGCGCGGGATGGATGAAAAACTGTACGCGCCTGATGGACGCAAGGGAGCATTTATTTTGTTTCATTGGCTGAAAGCTGATGGCGATGGGCGAGCGCCGGTTGATATTCGTCATCACTCAACCGTTTCTTGCGATGAAGCAGCCTGCTCAGCTCAGGTCAAAGGGCTGACTGTGACTTTGCTAAAAAACATTATGGCGTTGGAAGAAGAATGCAAAAGCGCAGATATTATCGTTTACAAAAGAACAATCAGCCGCCAATGCAAACACCCCCAGCTGATCTTGTCAAAAGCTGAGTTGGAACGGTTTGGCGCGCACACCATTTACATTGAAAACAAAAAAATAAGGACAGAGCGCGCCAATCAAACCCGCCAATATCGCATTTGGGCAACAGGTGGTTAGCAATGCTAATGATACCGGCGCATTAATCCGATTAGTTGTCCTTGCACCTGTACTTGGTCGGCAGGGAACTGGCGGGGTGGGTAGGCTGGGTTGGCAGCGACCAATTCAACAACACCGCCTTTTTTATAAATCTTTTTCAATGTTGCCTCTTCCTCTTCAGGAATAAAGGCCACTACAATATCGCCGTTTTGGGCGCTGGCGGTTTCTTTAATCAAAACGGTGTCGCCATCAAGGATGCCTTCCTCAATCATTGAATCACCGTGCACTTCAAGCGCGTAATGAGCACCAGCACCCAGCATATCTGGGGAGACAACCACATCTGAATTATGGTCTTGTATCGCAGAGATTGGCACACCGGCCGCAATGCGCCCCATTACAGGCACTTCAACCCCGCCGATTGCGCCTGTGTCAGATGTGAAAGGCACCACATTATCTTTGCTCGCAGCCCCGGCATCTGCAACGGTTGGTGTTGAGGCGGCATCGGGGAGTTTTAAGATTTCTAAGGCGCGCGCTCTATGGGCCAGGCGGCGAATGAAGCCGCGTTCTTCTAGGGCTGTGATTAACCGATGAATGCCAGATTTGGATTTGAGATCCAGCGCTTCCTTCATTTCTTCAAAAGAAGGCGATACCCCGGTTTCTTGCACACGGGTATGAATAAACATCAATAAATCTTTTTGCTTTTTCGTTAGCATCGCGTTGGACCCTTTAATTCATTTGTTGGCAAAAGTCTTGCTGGTGTTGGCAAAAGTTTTGCTAGTTCATCATAAATAGGTACGAATCAAGAACACTTTACATGTTCTCATGATGTTCTGCAAGGGGGAGCAATATTTATTCAAGCAAATATAGGGGGAAAGGTTATTAAAACTCGTCAAGTGTTAACACATCAACAAGGTCACCAGGGTTTGCAGATGGGGCATGAGGCGTGCGCACGATTAAAGCATTGGCTTTGGCGAAATTGGCTTGCAAGGAGCTGTCTTGGTCTTCTATGCAGGCAACGAGAGGTCTATTGTCTGTGTCTGTTTCTATGATGGCGCGCATATAGTGTTGGCGGGCTTTGTTTTCAGGAACAGAGGTTAGCAAGGGGAGTTTATGTATCACAGGATGGTGGTTTTGAGCGCCTTGCAAGGCTCTTATGAGCGGTAGTACGAAAATATAACAGCAAATCAAAGCTGAGACAGGGTTGCCGGGAACGCCAATCACTTTTTGTTGGCCCAACGTACCAACCATAAGCGGTTTGCCAGGGCGCATGGCGATTTTCCAAAAGTCCAACTGCATGCCTTGGTCTTTCAAAGCTTGTTGGACCAAATCATGTTCCCCAACAGAAGCCCCGCCAATGGTGACCAGTACATCAAAGTCATGCGCCTTTTCAATCATATGTGTCAGGCTGTCTAGGTTATCTTGGGCAATGCCGAGCATTTGGGCTTTGCCACCAGCACCTTCGATCAACGCTTTCATGCCAAAGGGGACAGAAGAAACAATTTGGCCTGGTCCTAAGGGGTTTCCAGGGGGGACCAGTTCATCACCGGTTGCCAAAATGGCCACTCTTGGGTTTTGGCAGACAGATATTTGGGGCAGGTTCATACTGGCGATCAGGCCTAAGTGCCGGTAGTTTAATTGGGTGCCTGTATCAAGTAGAAGATCGCCTTGGTGAAAATCATATCCTATCGGGCGAATGAACTCACCAACTGAAGGGGCATGTTTTACCACCACCTCAGTGTCATTTAAACGCTCACAATCTTCTTGGGCCACAACCGCATCAGCCCCTTCAGGCACTTGGGCGCCGGTAAAAATGCGCGCAGCTTGGCCTTTGCCAACATGGCCCGCAAAAGGGTGGCCAGCACTTGAGGCGCCGATGATTGATAGTTTAACTTTAGGTTCTGCTTGATTGCTTATGTCGCTTGAACAAACAGCATAGCCATCCATAGCAGAGGCTGGAAACGGCGGTTGGTTCATAGGGGCTGTTAATTGATCCGCTAAGACACGCCGATGGGCATGGCCGAGAAGAATTTTCTCTTCTTTCAATGGCACCACACCTTTGAGCAATCTTTGTTGAGCTTGTTCTACGCTTAGCAAACTCATGGAGCTATTCAGCCGCGCCGACGGCCCGGTAGGTGCCTGATTTACCACCGATTTTTTCAAGTAAGCGAATGTCGGAAATGCGCATTTCTTTATCCACTGCTTTGGCCATGTCATAAATTGTCAAGGCGGCAACACTCACAGCGGTTAAGCTTTCCATTTCAACACCGGTTTGGCCATTCACTTTTGTTCGGGCGCTAATGTGCACCCCGGTTTGAGGATGTGTGATGGGCTGGAACATTATGTCCACGCTGGTGATGGCAAGCGGGTGACAGAGCGGTATAAGATTGCTGGTTGATTTTGCTGCCATAATACCTGCAATACGCGCCGCGGCCAGCACATCGCCTTTTTTCATGGTGTTTTGCTGGATCTGGGCCAATGTGTCTGGTGCCATATGGACAAATCCTTCAGCCACTGCCACACGTTGGCTGTTGTCTTTGTAAGAGACATCAACCATATGCGCTTCACCTGCTTCATTCACATGAGACAGCGTTTTGGCGGCTTCTGCCATGGTGGCAGCGGCTTGTTCTAAGGCTGCATCATGAGCATCTTCTTCTTTGCCATCTGGCTGTGCAGTTTTTTCTTGAGCCGGTTGCTCTTGAGCTTGGGATGTCTCTTCAGGTTTTACATCAGCGCCAATCATTGCTCCCAGTTCTTCAACGGCGGCTTGGAAGTCGTCAGGGTCATCTTCGACCTTTTCGGCTAGCTCTTCTTGTTTTGTTTCTTGTGCCACGGGGGCTTGAGGCTCCGGTGCGGTCTCAGCAACCAGTTGCTTGCCCAATAAACGCCGGGTGGCGTTTTCAACATGGTCTTGGCGCATTAAACTTTCACCAACTAAAAAGGTGTGTACCCCAACTTTGCCAAGGCGGGCAATGTCTTGAGGTTCACCAATGCCGCTTTCACTGACAATGATGCGATCTTGCGGGATTAAAGGGGCCAAGCCTTCTGTTGTTTCCAATTTAATGTCAAAGGTTTGCAGGTTCCGATTGTTGATGCCAATGAGAACCGTATTGAGCTTTAAAGCACGTTCTAGTTCTTGCCGGTCATGGACTTCAACCAAAACATCCATGCCCCATTTGTGGGCCATGTTGGTGAGCGCTTTGGCTGTGCTGTCATCCACAGCGGCCATGATCACCAAAATACAATCAGCGCCCCAGGCGCGTGCTTCCACCACTTGGTAGGTGTCGATCATGAAGTCTTTGCGTAACACTGGTAGAGAAGAGGCCGTGCGCACTTCTTTCAAGTAGACAGGATGGCCTTGGAAAAAGGCAACATCGGTTAACACAGATATGCAACTTGCCCCGCCCGCTTCATAAGACTGAGCCAGGCTAGCAGGGTCAAAATCTTCCCGGATCATCCCTTTTGATGGGCTTGCTTTTTTGATCTCAGCAATCAAGGCTGGCTCGCCTTGTGATTGGGTGGTTTTAATCGCGTTGATAAAACCGCGCGGTGCTGTGGCCATGCGTGCTTGGATTTCAATTTCAGAAAGGGGAAGATTTGCCTTGGCGTTTTCCACTTCCTTTTTTTTGTGCATCACAATCCGGTCAAGCATATTTTGCATGTGCGGGTTCCTTAAATCAAAATCAGTAAAGTTGTTTAAGCTTTGCTATTGGTCACAGCAATTAATTTGGTAAGGGCATCATTGGCTTTGCCTTGATCAATTGACTGCGCGGCCAGTTGAACACCTTGTTGTAAATCACTGGCTGTGCCACTGACCACCAAACAAGCGCCAGCATTTAACAAAACAATATCTCTAAATGCGCCTTGTTCACCTTCTAACACACGCTTTATTGCTTGAGCATTCTCAGCGGCATCTCCCCCTTTTAACATATCTGGGGTCGCTAAGGGTAATCCTACGTCTTGCGGGTTCACAGAAAAATGGGAAATTTGGCCCTGATCTAGGGCGCAAACAAAGGTTTCTCCGGTGGTTGTTAATTCATCCAATCCGTCAGAGCCGTGAACAACCCAGACCTTTTCTGTCCCTAATTTGTTTAAAACTTGTGCCAAAGGCTCCAGCCAGTCTTTTGAAAACACACCTATGACTTGCCGTTTTGTCCCTGCAGGATTGGCAAGCGGGCCTAGTATGTTAAAGATGGTGCGCACACCCAAAGCCACCCTTGCAGGCCCGACATGTTTCATGGCTGAATGATGGGCAGGGGCAAACATAAAGCCAATGCCTGCCTGATTAATAGAGCTGGCTACTATTTGCGGGGTTACATCTAAATTCACACCAATGGCGCTGAGCACATCAGCAGAACCGGACTTGGAGGAGACTGATTTGTTGCCATGTTTTGCAACTGGCACACCAGCGCCAGCCACAACAAAGGCACAGCAAGTGGAGATGTTATAGGTTCCGCTGGCATCACCCCCGGTGCCGCAATTGTCTATGGCACCATCTGGGGCTTGCACGCCCACAGCTTTTGAACGCATGACTGTGGCTGCACCGGTAATTTCGTCCACAGTTTCACCGCGCATACGCAAAGCCATTAAGAAGCCGCCAATTTGGGCAGGATCTGCCTGGCCGGTCATTAAAATTTCAAAAGCGTCTGTTGCTTGGGCCTGACTTAAGGTTTGTCCTTCACTGACCAGCCGAATGTAATCTTGAATAGTTGCCATGCCGCGTCCTGTATTTTTTGTGTTTTGCCTTAGAAGTAGTGCCTTAAGCTGAAACTGTGGTTGCTTGTGATTTTTGAGTTAGCACATCTTGGTTGACTTCAAGCCCTGCTTCTTTCAGAAAATTTGCCAAAATGTGATGGCCCCAATCTGAGGCAATGCTTTCGGGGTGAAACTGAACGCCGCACACCAAATGCTCTTTATGTTGCAGTCCCATGATGAGACCATCCTCACTCTTGGCGGTGATATCCAAACAGTCTGGCAGGCTGCTTTTTTCAACGATCAATGAGTGATAGCGTGTGGCCGTAAAGGGGCTGGGCAGGCCTGCAAATACCCCTTTATCTTCATGATAAATGGGAGAGGTTTTGCCGTGCATAAGGAGCGGGGCATTGATCACCTTGCCGCCAAACGCTTGGCCGATGGTTTGTAGGCCTAAACAAACGCCAAATATAGGAATTTTTCCTGCGCATTTGCTCACCAAATCCAAACAAATGCCCGCTTCATTGGGCGTGCAGGGGCCTGGTGACAAAACTATGGCTTGGGGGTTTTGCTCTATGACTTGATCAACCGAGATTTGATCATTGCGCACCACATCACTTTGAACGCCCAGTTCGCCAATATAGTGAACCAGGTTGTAGGTAAAACTATCATAATTATCAATGAGTAAAATCATAATGGTTCATCACCTTGTGTGGCTAAAAGCGAGGGCATCATCATACGATAAAGCTTTCCTGTAAGCGGTGCAACATCTGCCCAGTTTTCAACGGCAAATTGCAAATGTGCAAACCCTGTGGTTGGGAACTTATAAGTTATGTGTTGTAAGTCTTGTGTTTGTTCTGAATTTAAAGCTTTGGTGTTTACCAGCTGCAATATTAATTCATGCAGGCCAGGGTTATGGCCAATTAACATGAGGCAAGAGACTTTGGTAGGTGCTTTTTTAATCACTTTTAAAAGCTCTCTCGTGCTGGCAAGATAAAGTGAAGCAACAAATTCCTTTTTTCCAAAAGCCACTTGTTCTTTTTTGATCCGTTTCCATGTGTCTTTTGCTCGTTTTGCTGGCGAGCATAAGACAAGATCAGCATTAATATTTTGCTTATTCAACCATTGGCCCATATCCACACACGCTTGTTTGCCGCGCTTGTTGAGCGGGCGTTCAAAATCATCTAAAAATGGGTCAGACCAACTTGATTTTGCATGGCGTAGAATAAAAAGGTCTTTCATCAAAATCCTTCTATTTTCAAGAGCTGTTATCGGTTGCTTTTGGTTTTGGCAAAGCGCACTGCTTCGGTTCGGGCACTAAACAGAGCTTTGGCTTTGTTCACGCATTCCATCATTTCACTGTCGGGATTTGAATCAGCAACAATGCCAGCGCCTGCTTGCACATGCATTATGCCATCTTTTACAATGGCAGTGCGCAAAACAATGCACGAATCCATATCACCATTGGCGGAAAAATAACCAACACAACCAGCATAAATACCGCGTTTTGCTGTTTCTAACTCATCAATGATTTCCATAGCGCGCACTTTGGGGGCACCTGATACAGTCCCGGCTGGAAAGCCGGCCATGAGGGCGTTGATTTCATCAAATTTGGGATCGAGCTCGCCTTCCACATTGGAGACAATGTGCATCACATGGCTGTAATATTCTAAAAAGAACTGATCCGTTACCTCAACGCTACCAAGTTTTGCTACACGGCCCACATCATTGCGGCCCAAATCTAAGAGCATTAAATGTTCCGCACATTCTTTTTTGTCGCCCAATAAATCTTGCGCCAGTGCTTCATCTTCTTGCGCTGTGCTGCCACGTGGGCGCGTACCGGCAATTGGGCGCACGGTCACTTTGCCTTCTCGGGCACGCACCAAAATTTCTGGGCTGGAGCCGATAACACTAAAGCCATCAAAATTTAAATAATACAAAAAGGGTGAAGGGTTGGTGCGGCGCAAGGCGCGGTAAAGCGAAAAGGGAGGTAAATCAAACGGGGCCGAAAATCGCTGGCTTAAGACCACCTGGAAAATATCCCCGGCGGTGATATAGTCTTTGGCCTTGGTAACCATTTCCAGATAGCGCTCTTCAGTGGTGTTGGAAACGGGTTCTTGAAACACAGTCGTGTCTGAAATGTCATGGGCTTGATGGGGTACGGGTGCATTCAAATCAACAATGGCTGATTTTAAGTTTTCAATGGCGCGGTTATAAACCGCTTCAGCTTGCAATTCAGGGTCAATATCGGCCCGGTGTACCATGATGATTTCATCTTTTACCGCATCAAATATCACCATAATGGTGGGACGGATAAAAATGCCATCAGGTAAACCTAAGTCGTCCTTGTTTTCATGGGGTAAATCTTCAATTAAACGAACCGTGTCATATCCCATATAGCCAAAGACACCGGCCGCCATGGGGGGGAGGCCTTCTTCCAAGTCTATTTTTGATCGCTCCAGTAAAGCGCGAAGGCTTTCAAGCGTTGACGCTTCAAGGGGTTGAAATGCCCCATCTTTTTGTAAGGCTTGCTCATTGAGCTCAGCTTGCCCGCCAAAATTGCGAAAGATAAAGTCAGGCTTGAGGCCTATGACAGAATAACGCCCGCGCACAGCCCCGCCTTCAACGCTTTCAAATAAAAAGCACGGAGATGCAGGTTGCCCATTTTCACTTAAACCATCAGCTCCTGAGGTTAGCTTTAAAAAGGCTGATACAGGTGTTTCTAAGTCAGCGACTAGTCTGGTCCAGACAACTTGCGGACGGCCGGCTTCATAAGCGGTTACAAACTGCTTAAAAGAGGGGAAAAAACAATCTATGTCACCATTAAAGCGTGCCATATCATCTTGTTTGACCATACACCCCTCTCGTTGTTTTTTTTGGCGTGTCTTTTTTCCCAAAACCGGTTTCCACTTTTGTGAGATACGCTCTAAAGACCACTTTTAAGCTGATCAAAAACCTGCTTGTTTTCTTCAACACCAAATTGGTTTTTGGCGCCATCAAGATATTGGGAGATTAGATCTTCAGTCATTTCAGCTTGTAGCTCATTATCGAGCTTTGTTTTGTAAGCTTCAAACGCTGGCCCTTCAGTTTTGGCAGGAACATGCTTTTTCACCTTTACGACCAACCATTTTTTATTGGTACTATCAAGGCCGGTGGTGATGCTATCTGCTTTTACTCCAAAAAGGCGGTTTACAAAAAAGATCGGTAGTTCTTGTACTTCAGCACCGCGGCCAAAAGCTTTGGGCGTTTCAATTTTAGCCTTTATAGATTCTGCAGCTTTCTCAAATGGTTCCCCATCTTCAATTTTTTTAGCCAGTTGGGAAGCATATTTGGACGCCAATTTTTTCTGTTCGTCTGCCAACCATTGTTCTTTGACTTTGTCCTTGACCTCATCAAAAGTTTGGTTGCGTTTGGGGTCAATTTTTAAAACATCAAACCAAACATAGCCGCCGTCTTTGTGGCGGACCGGAATGGTGTCATCGCCAATGGCTGCATCAAAAACTGATGGGATAAGCCTTGAGGTTGCTGGAAGATCTTTGACCGGTTTGCCATCAAGGCCTGCCCCTTTTTGATCAAGAGCATCAATCATGATTGCCTTGGCGCCCATTTCCTTTGCGGTTTCTTCAACAGACATGCCGCTGGCGCGCAAATCTTCAACTTTGTCGTAAAGTGACTTTATGTCTTTACGCGCAGAGCGGTCTTGCAATAGTTTTTCAAGATCAGCGCGGACATCTTCGAGGGTTTTTTCTTCACGTGCTTTCACCTTGGTTACTTTGGCAATGGTAATGGCAAAGGTGCCTTCAACCGGTGCGGTTGCTTCGCCCTCTTTAATATCAAACACTGCTTTTGATAATTTGGGATCAGCCATGGCTGTTTTGGTGACCGGGCCAATTTCTTCAAATTTTTCGTCACGGCCAAATTTTTTGGCCACATCTTCAAATTTATCGCCATTTTGCAGAGCTTTATGAGCCTCTAGTGCTTTTTCTTTTGTTTCAAAAACGACTTGCTGGTAGGTGCGTGTTTCGGGGCTGATGAAGCTTTTCTTGCGCGCTTCGTAGGTTTTTTTGATGTCGTCTTCAGATACTTTGGTATTGTTTTTTAGCTCGTCAAGAGACAATACATAAAGCGCTGCTTTGCGATATTCAGGGGCGACAAAGTTATTCTTTGATTTTTCAAAAAAGCTTTTTAGATCAGCCTCGGTGGGCTCTTTAGTTTTTTCAATGGCCTCTTCAGGTATGGCGAAATATTCAATTTCGAGTTTATCTTCACGGTGGTGGTAGAGGGCGTTTACCAAAACATCAGGGATATGTTTCTTTTGGCTAAAAACACTGGTGAGTTGTGCCCGCAAAGATTGGCTGCGTTGTTCATTGAAAAATTCCGCTTCTGACAAACGTTCATTGCGCAGAATTTGTTTGAGGAGTTCTTTGTTAAATTGACCGGTGTTGTCACGTAATTCTGGTGTGTTTTGAATGATCTGACCAATTTTTTCGTCAGATACGTCCAATTTTAAATTGTGGCCATGATTTTCTACGACCGCTCGCATGATCAGCTGGTTCTTTACTTGATCTGGAATGCCAAAGGCTTGAATTTGCTGGCGGGTTAGGGTGGTTTTGAAGCGCTGTCCCCATTGCTGAACCACATTGGGAAAGAGCTTTTGATAATCAGCCCGGGTGATTTCAATATCACCAACCTTGGCCAGGGCCGTATCACGATTGCCTTGCAATAACCCTTCAACGCCCCAAACGGCAAAACTTAAAATCAAAATACCAATAAAAATTTTTGCAACCCAAGTGCCGGCGCCTTTTCTTAGTTGACTTAACATTTCATCCCTGTCTTTTTTGGTTCGTTTCGCCGCATTGATTATCAAACAAATATGAGCGATACCTATAAAAATTGTGCAATCATAGTAAGGCTATGACTTAATTCCAAGCTATCTATGATGATAAAACATTACTTTTTCAAGTGATGGTTAGTGTTTCTTGAGCTTTCCTAGAGGGTATGACCCAAAATGTGCAAGCTCTTTTTAAAATAAATAAAGCAAATGGTCAAAAGTTAAGGGTAGGGTAAATATGGTTAAACCTTTGGTTGCAGGAAATTGGAAAATGAATGGCTTGGCACAATCAGCGAGCCAAATTCATGCTTTAAATGATACGCTGAAGAGCCAACCTGCCAATTGTGATGTTTTAATTTGTCCTCCAGCTACGTTAATTATGGCCTTTTCTCACCTCTTAAATGGAAGTGGGATCGCTTTGGGCGGGCAAGATTGTCATATCAATGAAAATGGTGCTCATACGGGTGATATTGCCCCTGAAATGCTGGCAGATAGTGGGGCTCAATATGTGATTGTCGGCCATTCTGAACGCCGTATGGATCATAAGGAACGCGATGGAGATGTTAAAGCCAAGGCCATGGCAGGCTGGCGCGCTGGGTTAAAGGTGATTTTGTGTATTGGTGAGCTGATTGGTGAGCGCAAAAATGATCTAACTCTTAAAGTTATTGAGCGCCAGCTTCAAAACTCCTTGCCGGAAGGGGCGACTGCTGAAAACTTAATCATTGCCTATGAGCCTGTTTGGGCCATTGGGACTGGATTAACGCCAACAGCTGGTGATGTTGAAGAAGTGCATAAATTTATTCGTGATCATCTTGTTAAAACTTATGGCGACGGTACGGGCAATGATATGCGCATTCTTTATGGTGGCTCTGTAAAGCCGGGTAATGCCAAAGAGTTAATGGGGGTTGCCAATGTGAACGGTGCGCTTGTTGGCGGTGCCAGTTTAAAAGCGGAAGATTTTGCCGGAATTATTGCAGCCTACGCCTAGCTGATATATGGTGCACTCTTGTCTTCATGTTTACAAGGCAAGAGTGGTGACCATTTGCGGGTTTTGGGGCTGTTAATTTTTATGATTTTGTCTAATAAAGCGTTCACGTATTTTCTTTTTAGAATAATCGTTTTAAGCATTTTGGCCTTTGGGTTTAGCGGTTTTTTTGTGTCTGCATCTCAGGCGGCTAAATTAGGTAAAGAAGACTGCAAAGCTCTTTCTGAGCAACTCAAAGAGCTAAAAAAACACCCTGCAGTGAAAAATATGGCGAAAGGCTTTGAATGGATTAAAGCCAATATGGAGCCTGAGGATTTAGCGCCAATCAAAACCTATCTAGAGGTGGATGAGCAAGTTAAGTTCAGGTGTCCGAAAAAACGCAAACCTAAAGCCAAAACTGTAAAAGCTAAACCGGGTGTAAAGCAAAAGGCTGTTAGCTCTAAAGACCCTGCTAAAAAGAACAAAAAGAAAAAGCCTGTTCGTAAAAAGACTAAAAAAGTGAATAAAAAACAGGTGAAAAAGACCTCAAATGTTGGTTCTGGTAATTTCCTTGAGGAATTTTTTAATAGTGATCCTCCGCCTGCGCCAAAAAAGAAATAAGCAAATTAAGCACTGTTTTACTCAATCGCACTGATTTTGCTTGATTGAAACGGTCATTTTGAGTATTGATTGCCCTCATATTGACAAAAGACCCCTCCAAAAGAAGGTTTTTGGACGAGAATTTGGTCTTTATGTCCTCTCTTTAAAAGGATTGATTATGGCGACCGTCTTGCTGGTTATACATGTGGCTATTTGCCTGGCTCTTATTGTCTCTGTGCTTTTGCAACGCTCTGAGGGCGGTGCGCTTGGCATTGGCGGGGGTGGCGGCATGATGTCTGGACGCGGTGCGGCCAATCTAATGACGAGAACCACGGCTATATTAGCAGCGGCATTTTTCTTAACCAGCATCGCTTTAACCATTTTGGCGCGGGGCCCTGCCAGTACTGAATCTAAGATCGATTCAATTAAGGTGGAAGGCAAAAAGGAACCTGGTAAAGTGCTTGATAGCATCGCACCGGTTGCTCCTGAGACTAAAACAGACGGGCCAGTGGTTCCCACACCTTAAATTTAGGTAGCATTTTACTTCTAATCCATGCCTCGTGAGATGTGTTTATGAGGCCTTGCGTAAAATAATTGTTCGAAACCTAATTTTTTTATTCGAATCAACCGTTAAACAGTGTAGTTGTCTAGGCCCATGGCGCGTTATATTTTCATTACTGGCGGCGTGGTATCTTCCCTTGGAAAAGGGTTGGCTTCAGCGGCCCTCGGAGCCCTTTTGCAAGAGCGAGGCTATACAGTCCGATTGCAGAAACTGGACCCTTATCTCAATGTCGATCCTGGCACTATGAGCCCCTATCAGCATGGTGAAGTTTTTGTCACCGATGATGGGGCAGAGACTGATTTGGATCTTGGTCACTATGAACGGTTCACAGGTGTGCCGTGTCGCCAAGAAGACAATGTCACCACGGGCCGCATTTACCAAAACATTTTAAGTGCTGAGCGGCGCGGTGACTATTTGGGGGCAACTGTGCAAGTTATCCCTCATGTCACCGATGCGATCAAAAACTTTGTGATTGATGGCAATGAAGATATTGATTTTGTTCTGTGTGAGATTGGCGGCACTGTGGGTGATATTGAGGCCCTGCCATTTTTTGAAGCCATTCGCCAATTGCGGAATGATCTTCCGCAAGGTGACAGCATTTTTATTCACCTCACGCTCATTCCTTTTATTCCTAGCGCCGGCGAGCTGAAAACCAAGCCAACTCAGCATTCGGTGAAAGAGCTGCGCTCTATTGGTATTCAACCTGATATTTTGTTGTGCCGGTGTGACCGTGAAGTGCCCAAAGATGAACGGCGCAAAATTGCCCTATTTTGTAATGTGCGCGAAGAGGCGGTTATTCAAGCGCTTGATGTTTCCAGTATCTATGATGTGCCCAAGGCCTATCATGGAGAAGGGCTGGACAAGCAGGTGTTAAAATCATTTGGTCTAGATGAAGAGCCTGCGCCCTCGTTAGAGCGTTGGGAGAAGATTTCACGCCGGATCCATAACCCGGAAGGCCAGGTAAATATTGCCATTGTTGGCAAATACACCGGTTTGAAAGACGCTTATAAGTCTTTAAATGAAGCGCTTGTCCATGGCGGGATTGATAACAAAGCTCACGTCAACATTGAATGGATTGATAGTGAGATTTTTGAATCTGAAGATCCAACCCCTTATTTAGATGGCGTGCATGGGATCTTGGTGCCGGGTGGTTTTGGTAACCGCGGTATTGAGGGTAAAATTTCAGCCGCCACGTTTGCCCGCAGCCATAATGTGCCTTATCTGGGCATTTGTTTGGGCATGCAGATGGCGGTTGTTGAATTTGCGCGCAATGTGGCGGGCTTAAAGGGGGCAGGGTCAAGCGAATTTGGTGACCCGGCAATTCCCCTTGTCGGCCTTATGACGGAATGGGATAAGCAGGGCAACAAGGTTACCCGTGATGAGAATGCTGATTTGGGTGGCACGATGCGGTTAGGCGCCTTTGAGGCAAAATTGCACTCTGGCAGCCTGGCACATGATATCTACCAGGCAGACCGTATTTATGAACGCCATCGTCACCGTTATGAAGTGAATATGAAATATCGTGCCGATCTGGAAGAGGCTGGCATGCAATTTTCAGGGGTTTCGCCTGATGGGTTGTTGCCAGAAATCGTTGAAATTAAGGGACATCCCTGGTTTGTCGGTGTTCAATTTCATCCTGAATTAAAATCGCGCCCGTTTGAGCCTCATCCTTTGTTTAGTGCTTTTATTGCTGCAGCTTTGAAGCAAAGTAGATTGGTTTAAACCTCTTGCTCATTCACAGGGGGCAATCTTTCACAGTGTGCGCAGTGTATATCTATGCTAAAGCTTGAACAGCTAAAGTTCATATACTTCTAAAAAGAGCAGGAGACCTTAGATGATACACCTACAATCTGTAAAAATTTTTTATATCTTCTGTCTCAGTGTCAGCATTATTTTGGTCGCTCCGCTTATGTCTAGTAGGGCGCAGGCTGAACAACTTTTTAGTAAATCTTATTCAGTAGAAGGGCGTGCTGTAAATTTAAGCCTGCCTAAGAGCTATTGTGCCATGGATGAAGGTAATCCTAATGACAAAAGACTGATTGATGCTGTCAAACTTAGTGTAAAAGGGGCCAATGAGGTTTTGATGCAATTTGCTGATTGCCAAGAATTAAAAGATTGGCGTAGTGGCAAGCAAAAGTTTCTCAATAATTTTGGCAGCTATCAAACTTCCTTAAGATTTAAAAAAATGAATATGAAGGGTAGGGAAGCGGCTACCGTTAAAGAAATATGCAATGTGTTTAAAAAACAAAGCCAAGCTTTGGTTGATAAGATAAAACCTGACATTGATAAAAGGATTGAAAATGCTTTTGAAAATGTCAAAATGAATGAAATGAAGCTGCTTGGTGTCTCACACGAAGATAGCACTGTTTGCATCACTGCGACGTTTCAACGTTTGCAAACAGAAAAGAAAACCAGCAAAGATCAAATGAACATTAGTGCTGTTAATGTGTTAAATGGGCTGCTTATGTTCACTTACCTTTATACGCCCTATGCAGGTGAAAAAGTTATTGAAAAAAATACAAAAATTATGATTGATCTAAATAATGTCAATCAGCTGAAGAACAACAAAATACAATAAATTAATCGCTCCATGCAGCCTTTTCAAAAGAAAACTGTGCTGACTTGACCATTGCTCAGCACGTTGGTTAGTTTAAGCTTAATGCAACAAACGTCAATAAAGTTTACCTATTTGGCATCTTTGTTATCCCAGGATAAATAATTTATGCTAAATAGGCTGCCATAAGAAGGAAAATAAGAGCGTCTTTTAAAAAAAGGAACGCTCAGAAGCGTAGGAGGCCAACTTATGGGGTCTGGTAAAAAAATATTGTTATTTGTAAACGTCTTAATGGTAAGCTTTGTCCTGTCTTGCTCTTTAGCAAGTTATAGCTTGGTGCAAGCTAAACCAGTTGCAAGCAAGCCCTATATGATTGCAGGTAAGCCTGTTGTTTTAGCTTTGCCAAAAGATTATTGTGTTTTGGATGCAAAACACCCATCTGACAAAACCCTCATTGACAGCGTCCAAAAGAGTGTAAAGGGCATCAATGAGTTATTGGTACAATTTGCTGATTGTCAGGAGCTAAAAGATTGGCGCTCTGGGAAACAAAAATACTTGAACAATCTTGGCAATTACCAAACGTCTTTAAAATTTAAAAAAACCGATATGACAGGGCGTGAAACTGACACGATTAAAGAGATTTGCACATTATTCAAAAAACAAAGTGAAACTTTGATGGATGATATTAAACCTGAAATTGACCGTCGGATTAAAGAAGGGTTTAACAATGTTGAAATTAATAAAAGGAAAATGATCGGTGTTGTTCATGAAGATCCTTCTGTTTGTGTCACAGCTGCTTTCCAAAGATTAAAAACCGAAAGTGGCACTTTAAAAGATCAAGTGAATATAAGTGGTGTAAGTGTTTTAAACGGGCGGCTTATTTTTAGTTCTCTTTATACGCCTTATGGTGATGATCAAGTGGTTGTTGATAAGTCTAAGGACATGATGCTTGATCTTAATCAGGACAATCAGAACGCTAATAATAAACTCAAAAAATAAAAGAATTTTATGAAGCCTCTTTCAAAAATAAACATTGCTGACCATACTGTTGGACAGCAATGTCCGTTTCACCTTTTTGCTGGCCCGTGCCAGTTGGAAAGCCGTGACCATGGGCTAGAAATAGCGCAAGCCCTCAAAGAGATGTGTGACAGGCTTGGCATTGGGCTGACCTTCAAAGCCTCTTTTGACAAAGCCAACAGAACCAGCGCTCAAGGGGAGCGCGGGCTCGGGCTAGATAAGAGCTTGGCTGTTTTTTCAGAGATAAAGGAAATTCTTGGACTGAGCCTTGTAACTGATGTGCATGAAAACGCGCAATGCGCACCGGTTGGTGAAGTTGTAGATGTTTTGCAGATCCCCGCCTTTTTGTGCCGCCAGACAGATTTGTTATTGGCAGCTGGCCAAACAGGCAAAGTAGTGAAAATTAAAAAGGGCCAATTTTTAGCGCCTTGGGATATGAAAAATGTCGTTCAAAAGGTGCTTTCTACTGGTAATCAAAACATCCTTTTAACTGAGCGCGGCGCCAGTTTTGGGTACAACACGTTGGTCACAGATTTTCGCGGCCTGCCGATTATGGCTGAGACCGGGTGCCCGGTGGTGTTTGATGCGACCCATTCTGTCCAACAACCCGGCGGGCAGGGCAGCTCAAGTGGCGGCCAGCGCGAATTTGTACCTGTGTTGGCAAAGGCAGCCGTGGCTGTTGGCGTGGCTGGTTTGTTTATTGAAACTCATGATGATCCTGACAATGCGCCCTCTGACGGGCCAAATATGATACCGTTGAGTGAGCTGGAGAGCTTGCTGCGCCAATTGCAAGCGATTGACGCCTTGGTTAAGGCTTGAAAGCAGCTTTTGTAGAGCTTGCCAATTGTGTCATGATTTGCGCGTCCTTTTCAGCATAGGTCTGACTTTGCAAACCGATATATTCACGGCTTAAGGGTACTGCATCGCGCTCACGTGCCAATTGCATTTGGAACACATGGGAGGCCCCGTGCATAAAGGCGCCTTCACAAGCGGCCAAATAAAAATCCCACATGCGAAAAAAACGCTCATCATACATCTTTATGATTGTTTCTTTTTGCGCGTGGCAGCGGGCGCGCCATTCTTTTAAAGTCCAGCCATAATGTTTGCGCCAGATTTCAATATCGAGTGCCCATAAACCAGAGCGCTCAACAGAACTGATCGCTTCTGATAGCGAGGGACTGTATCCGCCTGGAAAGATGTATTTGGCCAAGAATGGCCCGGTGATACCGGGGGGTGCTTTGGAGCTGATGGAATGGATGAGCGCCAGGCCCGTTTCATTTAGCCGGTCACGTACAGATAGGAAATAGTCATCCAAATGACCAACGCCGACATGTTCCAACATGCCAACTGAGATCACACGGTCAAATTTAGCATCCACTTGACGGTAGTCTTGCAGTTTAAAAGAAACGCGCTTGCTTAGCCCTAAATGATCGGCGCGTGCTTTGGCCAGTTCTAGCTGCTCTTTGGACAGGGAGATGCCGGTGACCTCAATGTCTGCCAGTTGTGCTAAATAAAGTGAAAGGCCGCCCCAGCCGCAGCCGATGTCGAGCACGCTTTGACCATCTTTCAGCCCCAGCTTGGCAGCAAGATGGCGTTTTTTCAAAAGTTGGGCTTGCTCTAGCGTTTCATTGCCTTCAGGGTAATAGGCACATGAATATTGCAAATCATCATCTAGAAAAAGGCGATAAAACGCATTACCCAAGTCATAATGATGCTGCACATTTTTACGTGACCGGGTGACCGGGTTATGTTGATGAAAGCGGCGCATTTTGCGCGCTAGGCTTTTCCAATAGATCTGGCTGGCAGTGAGGTCAAAATTGCGTTTGTTGATAAAAAACAGCTCTAACAAATCATAGATATCGCCATTTTCAACGATCAGGTGCCCATCCATATAGGCTTCGCCGGTGTAAAGCTCAGGGTTTAGCGGGATTTTCCAATCATAGCGCGGTTCGGTTATGTGAATGGCAACGTGCGGTCCGGGCTCTTTGCCGCCAACCGTTTGAACAGCTCCATCAGGTCCGCGTAATGCCAGCGTGCCTTTGTGGATGGCTTTGTTCAACAATTTAGGAAGAAAACGCATAGGCCCCTTTTCCCTTACTTTCACTGGCGAAGACTTTGGTAATTCCAATGTCTTTGTTAAGAAACAGAAAAAGTGACTATACGCTCTTTAAAAGAAAAATTAATAAGAAAAAATATCTCTTTGGAAAGGATGGGGAAATCTATAATTTTACTTGATTAGTTCAAAGCGGGTGGGGGCTGTAATGTAGATTTTTGCCAATCCCAGCGCCATAAATTATTGGGCTTAATATGGGTGCCCCCAATGTGCCCATCAATCTCATTATGGTCTGCATGATCAGCGGTGCCGGTTAAAACCTCTTGTCCCAGCGCAGTCAAAGTGAGTTGAGATTGCAAAAAGCTTTTTCGGGTTTCACTGTCTTGAAAAACTTGCATTGAGGAGGCAAAGGGCAAACCTTCGATTAAAGGGGCTGAACAAAACTGCAAGTTGGATAACACTTCAAAAAAGCCCAAGTCACCCCAAAATTGTGCCTCTTCCATGGCTTGGCAGCGGCCAAATAACATTCCAGGCCGGTTCACTCCGCGGTTGAGTGAGTAAAGCATTTGCCGCTGCGTGCGCGATAAACCATCAAGGCCGGGCAATTCTTCGAGCAGGCGGGTTAAAGCTTGTCGTAAAAATGGAAAGCCTGCCGGTTTTAAGGTCACGAATTCAGCTAGTTTTTCAGGCGTTTCATGGGATACCGTTTGCCAAGCTAAGTCAGCTATGGCCATCATCTGCTCGCCAACTGGTTGGGAAAGACCTTCCAGTTTTAAAATGCTATCAGGTTGTTGCATGCCCAAATAGGTTTCAGCTTGCACCAAAAACACCTTGTCGAACCGCTTGAGGTGATAAAGGCGGGTTAGAATTTCTATCAGTTGGAGTTGATCATATAGGTCGTGTTCAAACCACAGTTCAATGGCGTCGTATGCTTTATGGTTTTCAAGTAAACGATCGCGGGTTTGATAGGTTTGTTCTAGAGCCTCTTGTTGCTCGACTTTGCGGCCCGCCCAATATACGGCGCGCAAGGAGCGAAAATTGGCTTGCTCTTCTTGTGTGCTTATGGGGCCAAGGGGGCCTTCATGCAAACTGTCTCGCCAGGGGAAAATGTGCCCTTGTTTGCCAGCTGCGGTTAACAAGTCTGCAGCAGTGTCACCATTGGTGAGGATGAGAGACGACATAATGGACCCCTTGAAAGATTGGTTTTAACCGCGACCGCGATAGGTGGGAACGTTTTGATCAGGCAACCAAATATTGTCTGGCAAAGTGCCGGTTTGCCAAAACACATCAATTGGGATACCGCCGCGTGGATACCAATAGCCGCCAATGCGCAAAAAGGATGGGTCTAATAAATCAGCCAATCGTTTGCCAATCGCCACTGTGCAGTCTTCATGAAAGGCGCCGTGATTGCGAAATGCCCCTAAATATAGTTTTAAGGATTTGGATTCCACAAGCCATTGGCTGGGCACATAATCTATCATCAGGTGGGCAAAATCGGGTTGGCCGGTCACGGGGCATAAAGAGGTAAATTCTGGGCACGAAAAGCGGGCAACATAAGGGCTGTCAGGGTGTGGGTTGGGCACACGGTCTAACGTTGCCTCCTCAGGTGAGGATGCGATTTCAGATTGTTCCCCTAATTGGGTCACGTGTTGTTCAATATCACTCATGATTTTTTGTGTTGTGATCCTCTGTAAATACACCCCTCGCCACAACTATCACGCATCACGGCCACTTCATAGAGGCCTGGCAAGGTTTCATCCAGATGCTCCCAAATCCACATGGCCAAATGTTCCAATGTTGGCCATTCTAACCCTTCGACATCCTCATTTAAGAAGCGATGATCTAGTTTGTCGCGCACTTCCTTTAAGGCCTCTTCAATATTGCCTAAATGGAAGATCAGCCCTGTATCTGCTTGAGGCAAGCCATCAAGGGTGACTTTTACCCGGAAGGAATGGCCGTGGATACGCGCATTGGGCGTCCCTGGTGCCGCAGAGGGGAGAAAGTGGGCCGCTTCAAAAGTGAATTCTTTAAATATCTGCATAAAACTAGTGTCGTAAAAGATTAAGGTATGTTGAGAATTTTATGGCTTTGCAAGCTTAATTTCCAGCTGGGATTGGCTTTGCAATAAGCAATTGTTTCTTGTGTGCTTTGATCAATAGCGGGCCCATCCATTGGTTGCAAATAAAAATGATCAAAGCCCCATGTCAAAAATTTTGAGACGTCCATGCCTGATTGACCAAAAACCACTTTTAATTCATTGCCCTGTTGCTGAATGATTTCAGAACCAGCCTTTGGGCTCACGCAAATCCAGTCAAACCCGTCAGGGGCTTTTATTGTGCCATTGGTCTCCACAGCGACAAAGAAGCCTTGCGCTTTAAAGGCCTCAATTAAGGGCTCATCCACTTGCAGCAAAGGCTCACCGCCCGTACAAATCACCATGAGAGGCAAGGTGCTTTGAGATTGGTCAAGCTGTGCAATTTCTGCCGCTTTTTGTGCAAGCTCGTCTGGGGTTTTAAATTTGCCGCCATTGATCCCATTGGTGCCGACAAAATCAGTATCACAAAATTGGCAAATCGCTGTACCGCGATCCTCTTCCAGACCATTCCATAAATTACAGCCAGCAAAACGCACAAAAACAGCCGGGCGCCCGCTATGGGCACCTTCTCCTTGTAAACTGTAAAATATTTCTTTGACTGAATACATGAGTTCGCTTCGATTAATTTTTCTCTTGCCAGTTTTGATAGCCTTTGCGGCGTAACTCACAAGCCGGGCACGTGCCACACCCATAGCCCCACTCATGCAGATCATCGCGCACACCTTGATAACAAGTGTGGCTGTGTTGACGGATAATGTCTATCAATGGCTGGCCACCAAGCTCAAATGCCATTTGCCAGCTTTGTGCTTTTGAACTGTGCATGAGGGGGGTGATAATCTCAAAATCTGTTTCCATGCCTAAATTCAATGTTTGGTTCAGGTGCTGCAAGGTGTCTTGCCTACAATCTGGGTAACCAGAATAATCTGTCTCACACATGCCGCCAACCAACATCCCTAAATCTCGGTTATAGCCTATCACCGCGGCATAATGAAAAAAGAACAAATTGCGCCCCGGTACAAATGTGGTTGGCAGCCCTGTTTCTCCAACGGTAATCTCTTGGTTGTTATCTGTCAGAGCTGATGAGGAGAGATTTGAAAATGTGGACAGATCCAAAATGCGATCTTGCCCAAGTTTTGTTGCCCAGTTTGGGAACCTTTGTTCTAATTCATCAAGCACTTTAAGCCGACAGGTGAGTTCCACCGCGTTACGTTGCCCATAATCGAAACCAATCGTCTCCACATAATCATATCGATCAAGCGCATAAGCCAAACATGTGGTTGAATCCTGACCACCTGAAAACAACACCAAAGCGCGGTTTTTGTTTAATTGTTTGACGTTCGACATAAAGGGTTGCCTTTACCTTAACTTCTCATACCACCCCTTTTTATGGTTTTTATCCCACCCAAAACCACCCAAAAGAGAGGGCTGGAAAGCCCTAACATGCAAAGCAAGGGAGTAAAAGTAGCAAAATAAGAGTTTTTTTATACAAATGCCCTTTTCCTTACCCCACAAGTAGGTTACAACCCGCCCAATAAACAGAATGATTTCATAAGCACTCCCTATAGAAAGGCAAGTTTAATGACGGCTATTGTCGATATCATCGGTCGCGAAATTCTGGACAGCCGGGGCAACCCGACCATAGAAGTCGATGTGGTTTTAGAAGATGGTTCTGGCGGGCGTGCCGCTGTTCCCTCTGGCGCTTCTACCGGGGCGCATGAAGCCCATGAGCTTAGAGATGGCGGTGATCGCTATATGGGCAAAGGGGTTTTAAAGGCTGTTGACAGTGTCAATGGTGAGATTTTTGATTGTTTGCAAGGCTTTGAAGCTGAAGACCAGCGCCGTATCGACGCGGTGCTGTGTGAACTTGATGGCACTGAAACCAAAAGCCGCCTTGGTGCTAATGCTTTGCTTGGCACATCTTTGGCTGTCTCAAAGGCTGCCGCACAAGCTGCTAACCTGCCACTTTATCGTTATTTGGGCGGGGCAGGGGCACATGTTTTGCCGGTTCCTATGATGAACATCATCAATGGCGGGGAACATGCGGATAACCCGATTGATATTCAAGAATTTATGATTATGCCGGTTTCAGCTGCCAGCATTAGCGATGCTGTGCGTATGGGCGCTGAAGTGTTTCATACCTTGAAAAAACAATTGCAAGAGGCTGGCCATAACACCAATGTTGGTGATGAGGGAGGCTTTGCGCCTGGCCTTGCTTCTTCTGAAGAAGCTTTGGAATTCATTATTAAGGCTATTGAGGCGGCTGGCTATAAAGCCGGTGATGATATTTTCATCGCGCTTGATGCGGCTTCAACTGAGTTTTACAAAGACGGCAAATACCATCTTGAAGGTGAAGGCAAAACGCTAGATGCTGGTGGTATGATTGACTATTACGAAAATCTAATCAGCAAATTCCCGATTGTTTCGATTGAAGATGGACTTGCTGAAGATGATTGGGATGGATGGAAAGCCTTAACTCAAGCCTTGGGCAATAAATGCCAATTGGTTGGCGATGATTTGTTTGTGACCAATCCGGCGCGTTTAAGTGAGGGCATTGAAAAGGGCACTGGCAATTCCATTTTGGTAAAAGTCAATCAAATTGGAACGCTAACCGAAACATTGGAAGCAGTACAAATGGCACAACGTGCCAATATGACAGCGGTTATTTCTCATCGCTCTGGTGAAACAGAGGATAGCACAATTGCTGATTTGGCTGTGGCCACCAATGCGGGGCAAATTAAAACGGGCTCTTTGGCACGTTCGGACCGGTTGGCAAAATACAACCAATTGATCCGCATTGAAGAGGGCTTGGGACAAATGGGCGTTTATGCTGGAAAATCGGTTTTACCTCAAGGTTGACCCTTACAACTTAGTTCTGCTTGTTCACTAAGTTTATAAATTTAAAAAGGCGCAAAACCATAGGTTTTGCGCCTTTCCTTTATGAAAGAGAGGAATAAACTTGAGGCTAATTATTCAGCCGGTTTTTCCTTACAAGACTTGCTTTCCTCATCCCACACTTGCCCCTCTTGGCAAGTCGTCTTGTCTTTGACAACAGTTTCCTGGCCTTTGGCAGTTTTTTCAGCCGCACCAGCGAAAGAAAGCGGTCCGAAAGCGCCTAGCACAAAAGCGCTAAGAGCTGTGGTTAATGCAACTTTCTTTAAAACATTCGTCATATATAGTCTCCCGATATGTAAATCATCATGACTTCATGTCATGACCAGGAGCATCTAAACCAAATATTTTGTCATGAATTCGCTTTAAAGAGGGAAAGAAAATGGCAAGTATATCAACTAATATTACAGCTTAAAAATAAACAATATTTAATTGTTACAACAATTAAATAAGCAGTTTTCAATTTATATTGAACGCTGCTTTTGATGATCAGCTGCATGAAATTAATTGATTAAAAAAAATTGTCCGGGCTTTACCCGTCATTAACTGTGTTGAACGTATAGTCAAATACTCGTTAGTCAGTAGAGAGTTTAAGTATTGCGTATGTTTACGCTAACGGTCAAAGATATAGGCAAAAGAGCCCGTGCATACCTGCCAATGGTTATATGCATAGGGTTCTTTTGCTATTTTATGTTACATGTCGCGGGTGGTGATCATGGGCTTGAAGCTCGTGACAGGTTGAGCTTGCGCGTTTCCCAGCTAGAAACAACACTTGCAACGCTCGCCAATGAGCGCACATTTTATGAGCACCGCATTGTTTTATTAGAAAAAGGCAAGGTAAGTGCGGATATGGCTGATGAATTGGCGCGCAAAAATTTACAGTATGCGCACCCTGAAGATCTCATCTTGTTTGAATAATTTATTCATTAGAAAAATCCTCAACGTCTTCTTCAATAAAAACATCATTGCATTTTAAAATTGAAAGAAACTATACTAAAGTTGATAATATAGTCTTGTTCAACCTCTTATGGGTTGGATAGAACAAGATGATAGTTTTATCCAAAAACAACTGAATTCAGGTGAAAGCAAAAGATAAAATGTCAAAAAAACCAGAAAGCGAAAGCCCCCCTAGCAAAACAGATCTTTACCAACAAATGTTACTCATTCGCCGGTTTGAAGAAAAAGCCGGGCAACTTTATGGCATGGGTTTCATCGGTGGGTTTTGCCATCTTTATATTGGCCAAGAGGCCGTGGTCACAGGCATTAATGCCATCATGAAAGAGGGTGATCAGGTTATCACGGGCTATCGTGACCATGGTCATATGCTGGTGTGTGGTATGGACCCTAAAGGGGTGATGGCTGAGCTGACGGGGCGTGAAGGGGGCTATTCACGTGGTAAGGGCGGCTCCATGCATATGTTTTCAGTTGAAAAGAATTTTTATGGCGGCCATGGCATTGTGGGGGCGCAAGTTCCGTTAGGCACAGGCTTGGCCTTTGCCAATAAATACCGCAAAAACGACAATGTTGCCTTTGCTTATTTTGGAGATGGGGCGACCAATCAGGGCCAAGTTTATGAATCTTTCAACATGGCCAAATTATGGGATTTGCCTGTTGTTTATGTGATTGAAAATAACCGCTATGGCATGGGCACCAGCATTGAGCGTCATTCATCAACCACTGACCTTTCCCAACGCGGTGCCAGCTTTGATATTCCAGGACTTAAAGCTGATGGCATGGATGTGTTTGCCGTTATGGAAGCGGCCCGCAAGGCAACGGAGCATGCACGCACTGGCAAGGGGCCGTTTATTTTAGAAATGACAACCTATCGTTATCGTGGGCATTCCATGTCTGACCCGGCAAAATACCGCACTCGCGAAGAAGTCAATGAAATGCGCCAAGAGCATGACCCGATCTCTACTTTGAAAGAAAAGCTATTGGAAGAGGGTGACATTGATGAAGCTGGTTTGAAAGAGATTGACGCCCAAGTGCGTAAAATTGTGAACGAAGCGGCTGAATTTGCCCAAAGCGCGCCAGAGCCTGATCCATCTGAGTTGACCACAGATGTTTTGGTTGAAACCGCATAAACAGAATTTATTTAAATTAGAGAGATAAAATATGCCCGTTGAGATTTTAATGCCCGCTTTGTCTCCCACGATGGAAAAAGGCACTTTGGCCAAATGGCATGTCAATGAAGGTGATGAAGTTGGCTCTGGTGACGTTATCGCTGAGATTGAAACCGATAAGGCCACAATGGAAGTTGAAAGTATTGAAGAAGGGCGCATTGGCAAGCTCCTTATTCAAGAAGGGGCCGTTGATGTTGCTGTGAACACGCCAATTGCTGTTATTCTTCACGAGGGGGAGGATGCCAGCACGCCACTTCCTTCAAGCAATGGTGCCAAGGCGCCTGAAGCACCCGTAGCCGCCAAAGAGGAGCCTTCTGAGGTAAGTGTCGTGCCAGTAGAGACTGTTGTTGATACAGGACCGGCAGAAGTTTTAGCGCAAGATACTTCTAATCAAATGCAAATCACTGTGCGTGAAAGCTTGCGCGATGCCATGGCCGAAGAAATGCGCCGTGATGAAAATGTGTTCATCATGGGTGAGGAAGTGGCTGAGTATCAAGGCGCTTATAAAGTCACTCAAGGCTTGTTGGAAGAATTTGGTGGCAGACGGGTCATTGATACCCCGATTACTGAATATGGCTTTGCTGGTGTTGGGTGCGGGGCTGCAATGGCAGGCCTGAGACCCATTGTTGAGTTTATGACCTTTAACTTTGCCATGCAAGCCATCGATCACATTATAAATTCAGCCGCCAAAACCCTTTATATGTCTGGCGGGCAAATGCGGTGCCCTATTGTTTTCAGGGGGCCAAATGGTGCCGCTTCTCGTGTTGGGGCACAACATAGTCAGGATTATTCTGCCTGGTTTGCTAGTGTGCCTGGTTTGAAAGTGATTGCGCCTTATAGTGCTGCTGATGCAAAAGGCCTGCTAAAAGCGGCGATACGAGATCCTAATCCTGTTGTTTTTCTTGAAAATGAAATTTTATATGGCCAATCCTTCCCTGTGCCAGAGGTGGATGATCATATTGTGCCTATTGGCAAAGCTTTGGTGCGCCAAGAAGGCAATGATGTCACCATCGTGTCTTATTCTCATGGTCTTAAATATGTGCACGAAGCCAATGAACAGCTGAAAGCTGAAGGCATTGAAGCTGAGATTATTGATCTTCGCACGCTTCGCCCATTAGACATTGACACTGTTTTAAAATCAGTTGCCAAGACCAACCGTCTTGTGGTTGTCGAGGAAGGCTGGCCGATTTGCTCTGTTGGTTCTGAGATTTGCGCCCAAGTCTCTAACTTTGCTTTTGATGATTTGGATGCCCCGCCCTTAAAGGTTAGCGGCGCCGATGTTCCAATGCCTTATGCTGAGAACCTGGAAAAGCTAGCTCTGCCGTCCGCCGCTCAAATCGTTGCCGCGGTGAAAAAGGTGACCTACAAAAGCTAAAACACTTAAAAATAAAGATTAAGATATAAGAGATTTTATCCATGCCTGTACCTATTTTAATGCCTGCCCTTAGCCCAACTATGGAAGAGGGCACCCTTGCTAAATGGCATGTTGCCATAGGCGATGAGATTGCCTCTGGGGATATCATTGCCGAAATTGAAACTGACAAAGCCACCATGGAAGTGGAAAGTATTGAAGACGGTAAAGTCGGTAAATTGCTTGTGGCTGAAGGTACGCAAGGGGTAGCTGTTAATTCCACCATTGCTATGTTGTTGCAAGAGGGAGAGGATGAAGGCGATTTGGCAAATGTTGAGGCCAGCCAGCCTGAGCCTGTTGCCAAAGCACCTAAAGAAGAAAAACAAGCCACACCGGTAAAAGCTGAAAGGGTAGAAAAAGTAGCGCCTCCTAAATCAGTGACTGAAACACCCGCTGCACCTGTTGCAAAGGCCCCTGTCGTTAACGGAGCGCGGATCATTGCTTCACCTTTGGCCAAACGGATTGCAGCACAAAACAATCTTGATTTAAGTGCCGTTCAAGGCTCGGGCCCGAATGGTCGTATTGTTAAGGCTGATATTGAAGCGGCTATGAAAACTGGCACAGCTGTTCAAGCCTCCGAGGCCCCAGCGCTTACCCCGGCTGTTGGTGCAAGCGATGTGGTGACAGGCGGACAGGTTATTCAGCCTGTGTCTGACAAAGAGATCTTTGCCACTTATGAGCAGGGCAGTTATGACCTTGTTCCGATCGATAATATGCGCAGAACTGTGGCTGAGCGGCTGACTGTTTCTAAATCTACCATCCCTCATTTTTATATGAGTGTTGACTGTGAATTGGATAAATTGCTTCAAGCGCGTAAACGGTTGAATGATAATGCACCCCAAGAGGGTCCTGCTGCGTTTAAATTGTCTGTGAATGATTTTGTCATCAAAGCTTTGGCTTTGGCGTTGCAATATGTGCCTGGGGCTAATGTTACCTGGTCAACACAAGGTATTTTGCAACACAAGCGTTCCGACATCTCTGTGGCGGTGGCTGTTGATGGTGGGCTGTTTACGCCGGTTATTCGCCATGCTGACCTGAAAACCTTGTCTGAAATTTCAAATGAAATGAAAGATTTAGCTTTAAGGGCGCGCACTAAAAAACTTAGCCCGGCAGATTATGTTGGTGGTACAACCTCTATCTCTAATCTTGGGATGATGGGGATTAAAAAGTTTGATGCCGTGATCAATCCTCCTCAAGCGTCCATTCTGGCGGTTGGTGCTGGTGAAAAGCGCCCTGTGATTATTGATGATCAAGTGAGCGTGCGCACAATGATGTCTGTGACATTATCATGTGATCACCGCGCGGTTGATGGTGCGCTGGGCGCTGAACTTCTCAATGCTTTCAAGGGCTTTATTGAAGACCCTGTGACAATGTTAGTTTAAGAAATTTAAGCTGGTTTAAGGAATTTAAGAAATGAGTAAATCTTATGATGTCGCTGTTATCGGCGGCGGCCCTGGTGGGTATGTAGCTGCCATTAAGGCGTCTCAATTAGGTTTAAATGTTGTTCTTGTTGAACGGGAGCATTTGGGCGGTATTTGTTTGAACTGGGGGTGTATTCCAACCAAAGCGTTGTTGCGCTCTGCTGAAATTTTAACAACCATCAATCATGCCAGTGAATTTGGGATTACCGTTGATAAGCCTGGCTATGATTTTGAAAAAATCATCAAACGTTCGCGTGATGTTTCCAAGCGCCTGACACAAGGTGTCGGCTTTTTGATGAAAAAGAACAAAATCACTGTGATTGATGGCCATGCGAGCCTGAAAGATAAAAACACCTTGTCTGTTAAAACCGATAAGGGTGAGGAAACCGTTTCAGCCAAAAATATTATCATCGCCACAGGGGCACGGGCGCGTCATTTGCCTGGCCTTGAACCAGATGGCAAGTTTATCTGGACTTATAAAGAAGCTTTGAAGCCAGATGTTATGCCTAAAAAACTTTGTGTGATAGGCTCTGGTGCAATTGGTGTTGAATTTGCCTGTTTCTTTAATGCTTTGGGAAGTGACGTGACGGTTGTTGAATTGGCTGACCGTATTGTGCCGGCTGAAGATGCTGATATTTCGGCCGCCGCTCAAAAAGCGTTTAAAAGGTCAGGTTTGAACATTCTAACGCAATCGAGTGTGAAAGAGGCCAAGCCTAAGGGTGATAAAATCTCTGTTACCATTGAAGGCAAAGATGGTAAGACACAAGTAGATGATTTTGACCGGGTTATCTCAGCCGTTGGCATTACACCAAATGTGGAAGAGCTGAATTTGGAAGGCTTGGGCATTGAGCTAGAGCGCGGCTTCATCAAAACAGATGGCCATAGCCGCACCAATGTTGAGGGTGTTTATGCCATTGGTGATGTGACCAACCCACCTTGGCTTGCCCACAAAGCCAGCCATGAAGGCGTGATTGCGGTTGAGACCATTGCTGGTCACAAAGTGGAACCACTTGACCCGCGCCTTATTCCTGGGTGTACATACACCAGCCCGCAGATTGCCTCTGTTGGCTACACGGAAGCAGCGGCCAAAGAGGCCGGCTTTAAAATTAAGGTTGGTAATTTTCCGTTCCAAGCCAATGGTAAAGCATTGGCCCTTGGTGAACCGGATGGCATGATCAAAACCATTTTTGATGAAGCAACCGGAGAACTTCTTGGCGCTCATATGATTGGCGCAGAAGTGACAGAGCTGATCCAGGGGTATGGTGTGGCTATGGGGCTTGAAAGCACAGAGAAAGAGCTGATGGAAACCATTTTCCCTCATCCGACTTTGTCTGAGATGATGCATGAATCTGTGCTTGATGCTTATGATCAAGCGCTACATATCTAACACCTGTTTAGATAACTTCATTTTTAGTCTTGGCACGATTGTCTTAATGGCCATTAAACTGGGCCGTTCGATGAAGTGCCAAGACAGTATAGCTATTGGCAAAACAATTGGCAGGCTGGTGAGATAAAGCTGCAAAGCGCTGACATCGCCTAAATGAGTGCGCATCACCTGCTCAATTGGATAATGCCAAATATAGACCCCATAAGAATAATCCCCTATCGCATTGTAATAGCGCAACGGCCCGCCTGGCACATAAGCAATCCAAATGCCCAGCAGTGCGGCTGAAGGGATGAGCAAGAACTCGCCTGTTTGTAATCCAAAATAATAAACAGTGAGCAAAGCTAGCCCCATTGTCAGGGTTGCCAGCGACAGGCTTACAGGAATGAACTTGCGAAAAATATGAACACAGGCGCCAATTAAGAAGGCGTAGCCAAAGTGCATCAAATGGTCAATAGCAGCAATTTCACGCAAGTTGGTTAGAAATGTTACGCAAAAATAGAGAACAAATCCAAGCACAGCCAGAATGGTAAAGCGACGTGGAATCAACCATCCAAATAGCCCAACAATAGCAAGGCTTATATAAAAAAAGACTTCGTATTTTAGTGTCCAGAGGGGCGCATTTACAACGGCATCGTTTGGCAAGCCTTCAAACACCCCTGGCAGTGTGGCATCAGCATTGAGCAAAGACGTCATTGGCCAATAAAGCCAGGTTCTTAAATCGCTAAAATATCCTGATAAATCTTGTGTGCTGGTTAAGGGGCCGATGATAAAGGCTGTCATGAATGAAACAACAATCAGACCGGGGAAAATGCGCATAGCCCTTGAAACAGCATAGGCAATCCAATCTTCATGTTTTAACCAACTGGCAGTTACAAGCATGCCGGAGAGGACAAAGAATAAATTGAGTGTGGTGATACCAAGGGTATATTTTACCGGATAGCTCTCAAAGGTAATGTCATCGCCAATGGTGATGAACATGGCGTGTGCGTACATGATCAACAATGCGCCGATCATACGAAGTAAATTAAAATTATTATTGCGTCCATCTATATGAGATTGAATGGAACTAAACTTAAACATAAGGCTAACTCAACAAAACCTGAAATCTAAAAACTATACCCTCAAGAGCCATACATTTTTTTCTCTGTTGGTGTGATGAGAGATTTAATCCACTCACTTAACGGGCTTAATTTTGCTAGAGATGGCTTTTCCACCAACATCCAAGACAAAACGGCGATTGCTATTGTTAAGGGGAGCGAGACAAATAATAGAGCAAACGGTGAGAACCCACCAATGGCGTACATCAACACTTGTTGAATGGGATAATGATAGATGTAAACCCCATAAGAATAATCGCCTAACTTGTTATAGTGGCGGATAAAGCCTGCAGGGATATATGCCAACCAGAACACAATATAGGCACTGGCACCAATCACGATGGGTTCAGCCAGTTTGCCCCAGACCATATGCGCGCCAAAGGCAAGAAGACCAAGGCCGATGGCGATTGTTATGTGTAGCGGGATGCTATCGCGATAGACGTAAAAGAAAGTGCCTATAAAAAAGCTTAAACCAAAATGCATCAGATGATTGATGGCGGCGATGTCTCGCAATTGTGTGGCATAAGTCATCAGCCCATAAGCGAGCAGAACAAGCCCGGTTATAATTGTGAATTTGGTGGAGCGTTTTAAGGCGCCCCAAAGCCCAAGGATTGCTAATCCAACATAACAAACCACTTCATAACGAAGGGTCCACAGGGCGGCATCTATCTCATAAGGATTAGGGTTGGAGGCAAATACGCCTGGTAACACTGCGTCAGGTTGCAGGGCTGTGGTGACTGGCACATAAGTCCAGGTTGCCAAAGCCGTGAAATAGTCTTTTAAAGGGATTTCAGTTACAATCGGGCCTATAACAAAGCATATGATGAGTGAGAGGACAAAAACCCCCGGGATTAGCCGCAGAAAACGGGCGACGCTATAAGAAATTATATCTTTGCGTCTTTGAAAACTTTGTGCGATTAAAAAGCCACTGGCGATGAAGAAAAAGTTGAGAACAATTTGGCTAAGCTGATAAAGTGCCGGAAAGCGATCATCTGTCATTTCAGGGCCCATTGCCATGAAAAAACAATGATAAAAGGCGATAAAGCAAGCTGCTAGAAACCGTAACAGGTTATAGTTATTATCTCGACCTGACATGTGAGTTTCAAGAGGTAGCATGGGATCTCCAAAGGCGCACAAGTTTGATGTCTTTATAGAATAAATCGTAAGCTTGACGAGCCAAATTATAAGCCATAGTTAAAGATAAACTGTTACGTAATTGTCTTTACACTTAATTTTTTAGGATAAAAACCTATATATTGGGATAGTTTCTTTCATATTCAGGATAAAATAGGAACATGGTCACATTAATTGATAATAAAAAAGCGCACTTAACGTCTAAGCGGGCGCGCCATCCAGAAAAGCAAAACCGCCCTGATAGCGTTCCTTTACGCAAGCCTGATTGGATCAGAGTGAAAGCGCCGGGCTCAAAGGCCTATCAGGTGACCCGTGACATTGTGAAAGAAAAGGGCCTTCACACTGTGTGCGAGGAGGCTGCCTGCCCAAACATTGGTGAATGTTGGGAACAGCGCCATGCCACCATGATGATTATGGGCGGCATTTGCACACGCGCTTGTGCCTTTTGTAATGTGACAACAGGCGTGCCTTTGCCGCTTGACAAAGAAGAGCCCCAGCGCGTTGCTGAAGCGGTTGCCACTTTGGGCTTGAAACATGTGGTTATCACCTCCGTTGATCGGGATGATTTAGATGATGGCGGGGCCCAGCATTTTGCTGATGTGATAACTGCCATTCGAGAGGCCACACCGGAGACCACAATTGAAATTCTAACGCCTGACTTTTTACGCAAAGAGGGCGCTTTGGAAGTTGTGGTGGAAGCCAGACCGAATGTGTTCAACCACAATTTGGAAACTGTGCCACGGCTTTATCTTGATATTCGCCCTGGTGCGCGCTATTTCCATTCCATTCGTTTGTTGCAAAAGGTCAAAGAGCTGGACCCTTCCATGTTTACCAAATCTGGCATTATGGTTGGGCTTGGTGAAGAGCGAAAAGAAGTGTTGCAATTGATGGATGATTTGCGCAGTGCTGATGTTGACTTCATCACCATTGGCCAGTATTTGCAGCCAACCTTAAAACACGCTCCTATTGATCGTTTTTGGACACCGGAAGAATTTAAGTCTTTGGAAAAAATGGCTTATGCTAAAAACTTTTTACAGGTTTCATGCACACCATTGACCCGGTCATCCCATCACGCAGGCGATGATTTTGCAAAATTAGAGCAGGCTAGAGCTGCAAAGTTTGGCCGTTCATCGTAAAAGTCAAAAGCAATGCCTAAATTTGAAACCGTTCGCCGCGTCCCTGTTAGCGCTGATGCCATGTATGACGTTGTTGCCGATGTTGAGCAGTACCCAGAATTTTTGCCTATGTGTGAGGCTTTGACCATTATTCAGCGCTCTAACAATGGGGCGCAAGATGTCATTCAAGCTGATATGACGGTTGCTTATTTAAAACTGAAAGAGCGGTTTCGCTCGCATGTATTGCTGGATAGACAAGCCAAAACAATTGAAACCCAAAGCCTTCAAGGCCCGTTCAAGCATCTTGAAAACCACTGGCATTTTAAACCCTTATCTCAGAGCAGCTGTGACGTTGCTTTTAAAATAGATTATGCTTTTAAAAGCTGGCCTCTGGAAAAACTTATGGGGGGGATGTTTGAGAAAGCTTTTGCCACTTATGCGACCAGCTTTGAAGAGCGGGCCATTGCTTTGCAAAAAAAATAATCTTCTCAATTGGTCTGTTCAAGCGCTTCAAGCCCTAAAGCCAAAGCCTGCAATACGGTTTCTCGCCTGACAGCTGTGCGGCCAATATCTCCAAATTCATGGCGCAGTACTTTTGAAAATAGACGATTGGTGCCACCAACTGCTGCGATATAAACCAGCCCAACAGGCTTTTCCAAACTGCCACCGCCAGGCCCGGCAATGCCTGTGACAGCAAGGGCTAAATCTGCGTTGCTCACGTTTAAAGCACCTGCGGCCATATCAAGGGCAACTTCTTGGCTCACAGCGCCAAATTTGTTTAAGTTTTCGACAGAGACTGTTAGGGCTTGCTCTTTGGCTTCATTGGAATAGGTAACGTAACCTGCTCCCACGCAATTGGAGGCCCCGCTCACAGAGGTAAGCGCCCCTGCAATCAGGCCACCGGTGCAGCTTTCTGCGGTTGTTACCCATAACCCTAAGCCTACAGCTTTGTTCACAAGCTTTGTGGCCGCGCTTATTATTTCCTCGTCAAACATCAATCGTTGTGTCCTTTACAAGAGTATCAATGCTGAGGCAAGCGCTGCAATGCCTTCACGCCGGCCGGTAAATCCAAGCCCTTCAGAGGTGGTGGCCTTCACGCTGACCTGGTCAATTTCAAGGGACATGGTGTTTGCAATAAACTGGCGCATAGCAAGACTATGTGGCCCAATTTTGGGCGCCTCACAAATCAACGTCAAATCAATATTGGCCACCTTGCCGCCGCGCTTTGTGACAAGCTGTACAGCATGCTTTAAAAAGACATCAGAGGCCGCCCCTTTCCATTGTGGGTCACTGGGGGGGAAATGTTGGCCAATGTCCCCTTCACCGAGCGCGCCATATATGGCATCAGTGATGGCATGCAAGCCAACATCGGCGTCAGAATGGCCTTTTAATTTCTTATCAAAGGGAATGGAAATACCGCATAGTATAATTTCATCGCCTTGTTCAAATTCATGCACATCAAAGCCATTGCCAATGCGCATGTTTACCCCCTTGTTCAACAGCCGTTCTCCTTTTTCAAAATCATCCTTAGTGGTAATTTTAAAATTATCCGTCTGCGCGTTGATAACGTGTACATCAAGTCCAAACCATTCAGCAATGGAAGCGTCATCAGTAAAATCATCTTTTTCACTTTCTTTGGCTTTCTTGTGCGCTGACCAAATATCTGAAAATAAAAAACCTTGCGGTGTTTGTGCCCCCCATAAGTTACTGCGGTCCAGCGTTTGGCTAACAATATTATGCTCTACCCGTTTTAACGTGTCAGAAACCGGTAGGGCCGGTAAAATAGCTGTGTGCTGGTTAAGCCCATTGCAAACCTGGGCAATTAAATCGCTAGAACAGAAGGGGCGGGCACCATCATGAATAAGGACTTTTTGGGGCTGGTGGGATTCAAGGGCTGCCAGGCCTGCATAGACGGATTGCTGGCGCGTTGCCCCGCCAAAAACGGGGGCTAATAAGCGTTCACTATCAATGTTTGAAGTTGCTTGCTCATAGGCCAGTTCATCGTCAGCGTGAATCACGGTTAAAACATGGTCTATCTGCTCTGTCTCTAAAAAACGCTGAATAACATGATGCAAAACGGGCTTGCCTTGTAGATGAACATACTGCTTAGGCGCCTCATCTTCATACCGAGAGGCCCGCGTTCCGCGCCCTGCGGCCACGATTAGGGCAACGTTTTTTGCCATAATTTTTAACCTCTTATCCGAATCCGAAAATAAAACGCTTAGTTCGTTTTTGCCTAAAAAGAAAGTTAAGGTCCCTTTTTGAAAGAATATCCAGCACAAAAACAGAAATTGGCTTCAAAATTGCAACTAAATCGGCTATATATTGACTAATATTTACTCAAATGACTAGTCTGCATAATTAATAGGCACTTGCATCCTTGATTGTGCAAAATATATACAGGGACTCATGCGGTTTATGAACCAGCTAGATCAAACAGGTCAACATCAAGAGCCAAGCTGTGCTTTATCCATTGGCAATGTTGCGCTTCCAGGCAGAGCGGTTTTAGCGCCAATGTCTGGTGTGACTGATTATCCGTTTCGAAAACTGGCTCATCAGTGGGGCGCCCCTTTGGTTGTTTCTGAAATGGTCGCTAGCCACTCTTTAATGCAAGAAGATGCTGACACAATGCGCCGCACAGTGGGGAACCATTTAAGTCCATTTGTTGTTCAGCTTGCCGGCCGTGAAGCACACTGGATGGGGCAAGCTGCGCGCCTTGCCCAGGATTTGGGGGCAGATATTATTGATATCAATATGGGCTGTCCGGCCAAACAAGTTACCAAGGGTTTGTCAGGATCTGCTTTAATGAAAGACCTTGACCACGCCATAAGCCTTGTTAAGGCAACGGTGCAAGCGGTTCAGGTGCCTGTGACATTAAAAATGCGTTTGGGCTGGGACCAGGAAAGCATAAACGCCCCCGAACTTGCCAAGCGTGCTGAGGCGGAAGGCGTACAGGCGTTCACAGTTCATGGCCGTACGCGCCAGCAATTTTATAAAGGCCAGGCTGATTGGTCTCAGGTTAAAGCGGTTAAGCAAGCGGTTTCAAAGCCTGTTTTTGTTAATGGTGACATTCAAACAATTGAAGATGCCAACAGGGCATTGGCCCTTTCTGGTTCTGATGGTGTGATGATTGGGCGCGGGGCTTATGGGGCCCCATGGCGCCCAGCGCAAATTTCAAAACAATTGGCTGGCCAGAGCTTTTCTTTGTGCGCTGAGAAAATAAAGACAACCGTTCTTAGCCACTATGACCTCATGTTGAGCCATTATGGCAAAGAGTTCGGGCTCAAAGCGGCGCGCAAACATCTTGGTTGGTATGTTGAAAGTTTGGAAGCTGATCCGATCGCGCAAAAAAAATGGCGCCAACATTTATGTACAGCAGACAGCGTGCCGCTTGTCATGCAGCACTTAAACAGTTTTTTTAACGAACGGGCAGACCAGACCATATGAACGCCAAAGAGAAAAACAAACCAAACAAGAAAACTAAACCGGCTCTTGCGGTTGATCCTTCAACCTCTGACTATATCCAAATTTTAAGTGCTGTGCCCCATCCTATCTTGGTTATTGATGAAGATAATAAAATTACCTATGCCAATGCAGCCACTGAACTGTTTTATCAATTAAGCTTGGCGCAATTAAAAAAACATACCATTGAAGAATTGCTGCCGTTTGGTTCTCCGATCATGACTGCGATTGATCAAGTGCGGCAAAAAAGTTGTAGCTTTAATGAATATGGCATCAATGTTTCCACCCCGCGCTTGAAAGAAAACACCATTGTTGATGTGTTTTGCGGCCCTGTCGGTGATGGCAACAGCAACATTTTGCTGCAATTTCAATTGCGGTCTATGGCGCAGATGATTGAGCGCCAGCTAAGCTATCGCGGGGCAGCGCGCACTGTTAATGGCGTGGCTGCTGTACTTGCCCATGAGATTAAAAATCCGTTATCAGGCATTCGCGGGGCCGCTCAACTTTTGGAAACAGCTGTTGAGGAAGATGATCAAATGTTGGCTCAATTGATTTGCCAAGAAACCGACCGGATTAGAGATTTGGTTGACCGGATGGAAGTGTTTGGCGATGAGCGCCCAATTAAAGCAGAGCCGGTTAACATTCACACTGTTTTGCATCATGTCACAGAGCTTGCACGCAAGGGGTTTGCCAGTGCCATTGAAATTAAAGAGATTTATGACCCCAGTTTGCCCAAAGTTTCTGGTGACAGAGATAATCTGGTGCAAATTTTTCTTAATTTGGTGAAAAATGCTTCTGAGGCTTTGAGCGAAAGTGAGGGGCCAGACAAGCCTGTTATCACACTTTCTACCTCTTTTCGCCCAGGCTTCAGGCTTACGCTTCCGGGCACCAAAGAGCGCGTTTTATTGCCGCTTGAAATTATCATTGAAGATAATGGGCGCGGCGTGCGCGAAGATATCTTACCGCATTTGTTTGACCCGTTTGTTACCAGCAAAGCCAATGGTTCTGGCCTTGGGTTAGCTTTGGTGGCCAAAATGATTTCAGATCATGGTGGCACTATTGAATGTGACAGCAGCAAACAGGGCACCATTTTTCGCGTTTTGCTTCCCATGGCTGAAACGTCAAATAATAACGACAATATACAAGATCAGTAAGGCACTTTATGACCAACCAAGAAATTCTCATTGCTGATGATGATGCGTCCATTCGCACTGTTCTTACCCAGGCCTTGAGCCGGGCTGGTTATTCACCGCGCGCCACCAGCAATGCGGCCACACTCTGGCGCTGGGCCCAGGCAGGAGATGGAGATTTGATCATTACGGATGTGGTCATGCCGGATGAAAATGCGTTTAATTTAATTCCACAAATTAAAAAACAGCGTCCCGATTTACCCATTATTGTCATGAGTGCACAAAACACCATTATGACGGCGATCCAAGCGTCTGAAAAAGGGGCTTTTGATTATCTACCCAAACCATTTGATTTAAAAGAACTCATCAGTGTTATAGAGCGGGCCTTAGAAGAGCCTAAAGAGATTACGGCTGCCACATTGCAATCTGGTGATGATGAACAGCTGCCGCTTATTGGCCGCTCGATTGCCATGCAGGAAATTTACCGAGTTATTGCTCGGGTCATGAAAACTGATTTATCGGTGATGATCCGCGGAGAATCTGGCACGGGCAAGGAACTGGTGGCACGCGCGCTGCATGATTTTTCAAACCGGGCTTCAGGGCCGTTCATTGCCATCAATATGGCAGCTATTCCGCGCGAATTAATTGAGTCTGAATTGTTCGGCCATGAAAAGGGCGCCTTTACTGGGGCGCAAGGGCGCCATATTGGCCGCTTTGAGCAAGCTGAAGGGGGCACGCTGTTTCTTGATGAAATTGGCGATATGCCGCTTGAAGCTCAGACCCGTTTGCTGCGTGTTTTACAAGAAGGCGAATATACCCGTGTTGGTGGGCGTGTGCCTATTAAAACTGATGTACGCATTGTGGCGGCCACACACAGAGATTTACAAAAGCTGATTCAAAATGGCAGTTTTCGTGAAGATTTGTTTTATCGGTTAAACGTTGTGCCTATTAACGTGCCGCCTCTGCGCTCCCGGCTTGATGATATTTCCGATTTAGCTCATCATTTTTTACGCAAAGCTGAAACCCAAGGCTTGCCGGTTAAGCGGTTTGAACCGGATGCGGTTAAGCGGATGCAAAGCTATCAATGGCCGGGCAATGTTAGAGAGCTTGAAAATTTTGTTCAACGTATCGCTGCTTTGCATCCAGAAGAGGTGATTACCAAAACGTGCATTGAAGAAGAGCTTGAGCAAACTTCAATCCGCTCTGATCCAATTATCGAACAAGAAAAATCCTTGCCTGACTTTGTGGCCAATTATTTGCAAAGCTATTTTTCTTCTTATGGCACTGATTTGCCGCCGATTGGTTTGTATGAACGGGTGATCAAACAAGTTGAAAAGCCTTTAATTCTAGCGGCTCTTGCTTCTACCAATGGCAATCAAATTAAAGCGTCTGAATTGCTAGGTATTAATCGAAATACCTTGCGGAAAAAGATTAAAGACCTTGAAATTGACTTTCAATTAATCCGTAACTAATTAGCGACAGGTCAATCTCTAAAAAGAGGCTCCACAGCTTATTAACATTGTTTTCGATTTTTTTGGCAAATGCCCTTTTTGTTGCCATAATACCCCAGTTAGTGTCATGTAAACATCATTGTGGACAGCGACATACGAAGCATTAAAAAGAACTTGTCTTTTATGCAAAAAACTGTCACTCATGAGCAACAGGCTTTTGGTGAGGCTTTCTAACAACAATATAAAAAATAATAAGAAATAGAACAGTTAAATCGTTGAGCAAAAGAGGGATTTACTTTTTTCAACCGAGGCAAGAGATTGCTTTGTTATTCGTAAAAAGTCTTTGTCTCTCTTTAAAGGTTTTATAAGTTTTGGGTACCCTATGCCATCTGAGAATAGCGTCATAGAGCAGCAGCAGATAAAAGGCGATCAAGAGATTGCTCCTTCATCAAAAGCTGAACCAAAAATAACGCCCAAAAGCGGTAAAATGGGCAAAATCAGACCCTCTATTGACCGTCCGTTATTATTCAGAGCGGGCCTTATAACAGTTGTCTTGGCTTTGTTGTCTGCCATTGTCACTTTTCTCATTCTAACCGGTCTTACGTCTATCGCGCCTTCAGACAATGTTGTGGTTACGGTTTTGATGATCAACTGCGCGCTTATCATGGCGCTAGTGGCCATTGTGGTTTGGCAAATCTATTTGTTATGGAAAGATCGTAAGGGCCATACAGCTGGTGCTGAGTTACACATTCGTATTGTTAGTTTGTTTTCATTAATCGCTTTGTTACCAGCGATTATTTTGGCTATTTTTGCCAGCTTTTCTCTTGACCAACGGTTAGACTATTGGTTTTCCAAGCGCATTAACTCAATCATTAACAGTTCTGGTGATGTGGCGAGTTCTTTTCTGGATGAGCATGGGCAAGTGATCCGTTCAGATATCTTGGCGATGGCGACAGATGTTGACGCGGGCTGGGAAGGGCTTAATGGGAATAAAGAAAAATTCACCCAATTGCTGACCTCGCAAACGGCCTTGCGTACTTTGCAAATGGCCTATGTGTTTAAAAATGATGGCACCATCTTAGCTGAAGCGGCAACAGAACCTGATCGGCCGTTATCATTTCCCAATCCATTGATTATGGCCTCTGTTAATGCTGGTAAAGTGGTGATCATTCCGCCTGGGCCAACCAATGAGCTGGGAGCGATTAAAAGGTTAGAGAAAATTCCTGACGCTTACTTGTATGTTTATCGCCAGGTTAATCAAAACGTGATCAAACACCTTAATCGAACCAGAGAGCATATTAACGCGTATAAGGCTTTGCAAAATAACAGGGCCGGCATTCAATTGGCTTTTGGTTTGATGTATGTGTTGATTGCCATGATTTTATTGTTGGCAGCTGTTTGGTTGGGAATTTGGCTTGCCAACCGCATCATTGCGCCCATTCGGGAGCTGATTAGGGCGGCGCAAAATGTATCTGACGGCGACCTGGATTCTCAAGTTGAGGTGACCAAACAAGATGGTGATGTGGGTCACTTGGGAGCCACATTTAACAATATGACCTGTCAATTGCGCCAGCAACGCTCCAATTTAATGGAGGCCAATCAAACAATTGATGAGAGGCGCCGGTTTATTGAAGCGGTGCTTTCAAGTGTAAGTGCAGGGATCATCGGGGCCGATTTGAACGGTAAGATTAATTTGGTCAATAAAAGCGCTGGCAATCACTTGGCCAAGGATGAAATTGATATTGTTGGCCAAAATTTAAAATCGGCCATTCCAGAGATATATGAGGTTTGGCAGGAATTGAAACGCCATGAAAAGGCGTTTTCTGAACAACAAATCACGCTCATGGTCAATGATGTTGAACGCAGTTTTGCCGTGCGGGTAACTGAAGAGCGCTCTGATGAGCAAGATTATGGCTTTGTGATTACCTTTGATGATATCACTGAACTGGTCAGTGCTGAGCGCAACAGTGCCTGGTCAGACATTGCCCGCCGGATTGCTCATGAGATTAAAAACCCTCTCACCCCGATCCAGCTGTCAGCAGAGCGCATTCGCCGCAAATATGGTGACAAACTGTCTGATGACCGTGAGGTGTTTGATAAGTGTACTGACACGATCATCCGGCAAGTGGCAGACATTGGCCGAATGGTTGATGAATTTTCCTCTTTCGCCCGCTTGCCGACACCAACCATGGAATTTCAAGATTTACGCGATGTGGTCACCGAAGCGGTGTTTTTATTCCAGGTCAGTGAAAGCAAAATAGACTTTAAAATCGATGTTCCCAAAGATCCGGCCATTGCTTATTTTGACAGGCGCTTGATTAACCAGGCGATTACCAACCTGGTTAAAAATGCCAGTGAAGCGATTGAGACGGCCAATGAAGGCGAAGAATATGTTAAAGGCAAAATCATCACCAAACTGAATGTGATTGATGATTGGATCCATATTGATGTGATTGATAATGGTTGTGGTTTGCCTAAAAACAAGCGCAATCGGTTAACCGAGCCTTATATGACCACCCGTGAAAAAGGAACTGGTCTAGGGTTGGCCATTGTGCAACGCATTATTGAACAACATGGGGGCTCTTTGCGTCTTGCAGATGCACCTGTGACAAAAAACAGAAAGAGCGGTGCTAAAATCAGCCTGGTCTTTCCTTTAACCAAACCAACTCAAGTGAAAAAAGATGAACCCTCTGGGTCTAAACAACCAAAAGAGAGTTCACAGCCAAGCGCCGTTCCGCTGGCAAATTAAGCAAAGCGTTTAGAAAAGCGCTTAATAATTAAAGAGTTATAAGACGTTAATAGGGTTATATAATGATTTCAGATATTCTGATTGTCGATGATGAAGCAGACATTCGAGAACTCGTTTCAGGAATTTTAGAAGATGAGGGTTATAGCACCAGGCTGGCTAAAAACAGTGATGAAGCGCTATCATCTGTTGAAGAACGCAAGCCCCATTTGGTCATCTTAGACATCTGGCTACAGGGCAGCCGTATGGATGGTTTGGAAGTGTTAAACCAGATGAAGAAACGTCATCCCGATTTGCCAATTGTCATCATTTCTGGTCATGGCAATGTTGAAACGGCGGTGACGGCGATTAAACTTGGTGCTTATGATTATGTTGAAAAACCATTTAAAGCTGACCGCTTGCTGTTGATCACATCGCGGGCACTTGAAGCATCAAAACTGCGCCGAGAGAATAAAGAATTAAAGGAAAAAAGCACTCAAAGTAGCGACTTGATTGGTATTTCTGCGGCTATTACAGGTTTGAAACAAAAGATTGAAAAAGTCGCTCCGACCAATAGCCGCGTTATGTTTACCGGACCATCTGGTTGCGGCAAGGAATTGGCTGCCCGGGTGATGCATGAAAAATCTTTACGCCCGACGGGTCCTTTTGTGGTCCTTAATGCGGCCGTGATGGCCCCTGACCGGATGGAAGAAGAACTGTTTGGCATGGAAGGTGATGGCGGCTTTGCGCGCAAAGTTGGTGCGCTAGAAGAGGCCCACGGTGGCACTTTGTTCATTGATGATGTTGCTGATATGCCTATGGAGACACAAGGTAAAATTTTACGAGTGCTGGTTGAACAACGTTTTCAAAGGGTTCGCGGGGATCGCAAAGTTGAGGTGGATGTCCGGATCATGTCATCGACCAGCAAAAATCTAAGCCATGAAATGCAAGAAGGGCGTTTTAGAGAAGATCTCTATCATCGTTTGTCTGTGGTGCCAATTAAAGTGCCTGGCTTATCAGAGCGCCGAGAAGATATCCCGGAATTAATTGATTATTTTATGACCCAAATTTCCAATTCAGCCGGATTGCCCAAACGGCGCATTGGTGATGATGCGATGGCTATATTGCAAACCAATGAATGGCCAGGCAACATTCGCCAATTGCATAATATGGTTGAACGGATCATGATTCTGGCTGAAGGTGATCCTAATATTAGTGTTTCAGCTGATATGTTGCCTGATGATGTTGGTAATTCTGTTCCCTTTGCCAATGGGGCTGGGAGCGGTGAGCATTTCATGTCTTTGCCCTTGCGCGAGGCAAGGGAGATTTTTGAGCGAGAATATTTGGTGGCCCAGATTAATCGCTTTGGCGGCAATATATCGCGCACAGCGGAATTTGTTGGCATGGAGCGTTCAGCTCTGCATAGAAAATTAAGAGCGCTGGGGGTTAATTCTTCAGAGCGCCAAAACTTAAAAGCAGAAACAAGTTAAAGAGGCGCTCTTTTAAAGCATAAATCTTATGAAAGTTATTATATGCGGGGCTGGTCAGGTTGGCTATGGAATTGCAGAACGCTTGGCCGCAGAAAATAATGACGTTGCTGTCATTGATAATTCCCCCCAACTCGTTCAGCGAGTGAATGATACTTTGGATGTTAGGGGCTATCTTGGTCATGGCTCTCAGCCGGTCACCTTGGATGAAGTGGGTGCGCGCGATGCGGACATGATTATTGCAGTGACCCTTTATGATGAAGTGAATATGGTGGCCTGCCAGGTAGCCCACTCGTTATTTGGCATTCCAACAAAAATTGCCCGCATCCGCGCTCAAAGTTATTTAGAACCTCATTGGCAAGACCTGTTCACACGTGATCATATGCCGATTGATGTTATTATTTCGCCTGAAATTGAGGTTGGTGAAATGGTGTTGCGCCGTTTGGGGCTGCCAGGGGCTTTTGAAGCTGTTAATTTCTTGGAGAACCAAGTCACGCTTATTGGGGTTTCATGTGATGGGGATTGCCCGGTCATTGATACGCCCTTGCGTCAACTGACAGAACTGTTCCCTGATTTAGCTGCACTTGTGGTGGCGGTATCTCGAGATGGTAAATTATTCGTGCCGGGGAGTGATGATACACTAGAGGCAGGCGATGATGCTTATCTTGTTGCCATGACGAGCCAAGTTGAACGCACTTTGAAAATTTTTGGGCATTCTGAGAAGACGGCTCAACGTGTCATCATTGCAGGTGGGGGCAATATTGGTCTTTATGTTGCCAACAAGCTGGAAGAGGGAGCCGGTAATCGGCGCGCTAAAATTGTTGAACTTGACCGGGCGCGGGCCATTTCCATTGCTGAAATGCTTGACCGGACTGTTGTTCTTAATGGCAGTGCTTTGAGTGAGGAAATTTTAAAAGAAGCCGATGTTACTCAGGCTGACACGCTTATTGCTGTGACCAATGATGACCAGGTCAATATATTGTCGTCAGTTTTGGCGCGGCGCTTGGGCTGCGAGCGCAATTTATGTTTGGTCAATAATTTGGCTTATATGCCGCTTGTTCGCTCTCTTAATATCGGGGATAGTATTAATCCGCGGGCAATCACTGTTTCACGTATTTTGCAGCATGTTCGGCGGGGGCGGATCCGCGGGGTTCATTCGGTACAAAATGGAGCCGGGGAAGTGATCGAGGCTGAAGCGCTGGAAACATCACCGCTTATAGGGGTGCCTTTAAAAGAGTTAGAATTGCCAAGCGGGATTCGCATTGGGGCAGTCCTTAGAGGCCAAGAGGTTCTTATACCCAATGGAACCACAGAAATCCGTGCGAATGATCGAATTGTCATATTCTCCTTGGCAGAAAGTGTACGAGCTGTTGAGCAATTTTTCCGTGTAAGCCTGGAATATTTTTAAACCAATCATGGCGATAAAACCGGTGAGCAATAAAGGGCAAAAATACCTCAAACGAATTTTGGGCAAAGAGATGCTGGCATGAACGGCTATTCATTGGGATATATTTATGGCTGGGCGCTGGCAGTGTTTTCCGTCTCTGTTTTACCGCCTATTTTGCTTGCTTTTGCAGAACAAGAACAAACTACCTTGGCCGGTTTCCTTGTCACAGGGCTGATTGCCAGTTTTATTGGCGGGGCGCTTATTATTGCGCTCAAGGGGCGCACGCTTGATTTAAACCGGCGTGAGAAAATACTGCTGATTGTTTGTGTTTGGATTGTTTACATCCTACTTGCTGCTATCCCTTTTGAGGCCTCTCAAGCTTTGCCAAGCCGGTTAAATGCCATTTTTGAATCGGCCTCAGCGCTTACCACAACAGGGGCAACGGTGCTTTATGAAGTGGTCAATCAACCTAAATCAATTTTACTTTGGCGGGCCCAACTTCAATGGATTGGTGGGTTTCTAACGCTTTTAACAGGAACCTATTTGCTTGTGCGCATTTGGGGCGCTGAGCGGGCTGAGCGAGAAATTTTTAAATCTCCGACTGACAGGGCTGATAGCATTTCGCATTTATTGGCAACGATTAAATTGATCGCTCCGATTTATGTTGGGCTTAGCGTGTTCTTTGTTCTGGGGTTGCTGTTTTGTGGGTTTTCCTTTTTTGATGCGGTAACTTTGGTTATGTCCACAATCTCTACAGGGGGGATGTTGCCAAGAGAAGGCGCAATGATGACATATGGCAGTGTTGGCGCTTTATATATTTTAAGTCTCACAATGTTTTTTGGGGCTATCAGCATTTTATGGAGCAATTTTTTAATCAAGCAGCAATGGTCAAACCTCAAGACATTTAAAGAGCCGTTTTGGATTGGCGGGGCTATTTTGTTTGTTGCGTTTTTGATTTTGTGGATTAAATTTCAATTTAATGAAAACCGCGAATTTTTAACTCTTTACCGAGAAATAGGCAGTGCTCTTTTTGATGCCAGTTCGTTAATATCAACCACGGGTGTTGGGTCTAATTCTCAAAGCTTGTTTTGGTTGCCAGCCCCGCTCATATTGGTGCTTATATTGATTGGCGGTGGGATGTTGTCGACTGCGGGGGGCATTAAATTTTCTCGCTTGATGTTAATGTTTCGCCAATCAAGAGGTGAGTTAAGGTCTCTTATCTATCCTCACGAAGTGCGCCCACTTTATTTTAGTAAAGAAGAAAAAGATTATAAATATCTGTCTACCATTTGGGTAACGTTTGGGTTAGCCATTTTATTGTTGGTGCTCCTTGCCACTTTTTTAGCCTTCTATGGTTTGGGTTTACAGGCTGCCCTTTTTACAGCTGCCAGTGTCTTGGCCAATTGCGGCCCTTGTTTGGGGCAAGTGGAAAGTGCTCATGCTATTGGTGCCCTTCCTTTTGTTGAATTCGACCAACCGGTAAAAATAGCCCTTATTGTTGCTATGATTGTTGGGCGACTTGAATTTTTAGTTGCTTTGAGTTTGCTGCACATTTCTTTTTGGCGCCATTAATTTTAGGCGCTGAACCTGTAGAAAGTTTACCTATGAGCCGGATCATTTACGTTAATGGTTGTTATTATCCTTATCACCAAGCCTGTTTGCATGTTGAAGATAGGGCGACTTTGTTTGCTGATGCTGTCTATGAGGTTATCGAAGTTAAAGATGGCTTGCGGGTTGACGAACAGAGCCATTTAAAACGGTTAGGGCGTTCGTTAAAAGAGCTCAAAATCACACCGCGTTTTTCTATTGATGGTCTTGCCTTTGTGATTAGAGAAGTGGTGCGGCGCAACCGTGTGCGAAACGGGTTTGTTTATCTGCAAATTAGCCGCGGCATTGCCAAGCGTGACTTTGTTTTTCCTGACAGACAAACAACGCCTTGTTCTGTTACCATTTTTGCACGCAGCAAATCACAAGATTTATTTGATGCCAGTGCTCAAAAAGGGATTAAAGTGATTACTTGCCCTGATATTCGCTGGGCACGTCCAGATATTAAGACAACAGCGCTTGTTGCAAGCGTTTTAGCGCGCCAACAAGCCAAAGAGTGTGGCGCGCAAGAAGCTTGGCTTTATAATGAAAATCATGAGATTACAGAAGGGGCAGCCAGTAACGCTTGGATTATCACCAATGAAGGGGACTTAATCACGCACCCAGCTAATGGACAAATCTTAAAAGGCATTACACGTGAAGGGGTTATGAGAGCTGCTAAAGAACAAAATTTAACTTATGTGGAGCGTCCCTTTGATGTCAAAGAAGCAAAAATGTCCAAAGAAGCTTTTATTTCGGCTGCGACAAATTTGGTTATGCCAGTCACTTCCATTGACAAAACAACCATAAGTGGTGGAAAACCAGGGAGAGTAACGCTACAATTACGTTCCATTTTCCATGAATTTGCCCTAATGACATCGTAAAGAGGTGTAGATTCGCAAGACAGTTTTTGTGAAGGGGGTGTATTTCTAATTAACTAATGTAATTGTTAGTCAATAGTTCTGTACCAAGGCCCTATAGATAAAAATTAAGTATTTGTCTTTACGGTCTAAATAATTAATAGTAAATAATGCCATAACAAAATAATGGATAAATCATGGGCACCGATAAAAACCAAAACTTACAGGACGCTTTTTTAAATAATGTGCGGAAAAGCAAAACACCACTTACAATTTTCTTAGTAAATGGAATAAAACTGCAAGGTGTTGTTACCTGGTTTGATAATTTTTGCGTGTTGTTGCGCCGAGACGGGCACTCGCAGCTGGTGTATAAACATGCAATTTCAACCATTATGCCAGGACAACCTGTGCAAATGTTTGAAGGGGAGCCAACTGAAGAGAGTTAAACCTCTCCTTCTGGGCTTCTTAAAATCATAAGAAAAATTCAAGTCCCACCACTTAGGTGTGGGATATCACTATTTCATTGCCCCCTGTTTGGCATTGCCCCCTATTTGGGGCAATAAAGGCCTTTATTTGTTCTCAAGAGCAAAGTAAATTCAACGAAAGTCATTTTTAATTTAGGCCGAGCCGTTTGACAGAACAAAAACAAGCACAATTTCAAGACAAAACCAAACAATCTCAACCAGGTGTTCAGTTTCAGGTGGAAGAAAAACCACCTGTGCGCGCCTTGGTGCTTGTCCCCCTTATTGATCAAGATCATTCGACAAAAGCTAAACTTGTTCATGTTTCAATTCAAGATCGTATTGGTGAAGCAGAAGGCTTGGCTTTGGCAATTGATCTGGAGCTTGTGCCATCAGAGACTGTGACCCTTCATACCATTCGCCCGGCAACGCTTTTGGGTAGCGGAAAGGTTGAGCTGTTAAAACACAAAATTCACGCCCAAGATGTTGAGCTTGTGATTGTTGACCATCCGCTTTCCCCGGGTCAACAAAGGAACCTGGAGCGCGAATGGCAAGTTAAAATTTTGGACCGGACAGGCTTGATACTAGAAATTTTTGGGCGCCGTGCCAGTACCAGGGAAGGGCGTTTGCAAGTTGAGCTGGCACATTTAACTTATCAAAAAAGCCGCCTTGTTCGTTCTTGGACGCACTTGGAGCGCCAAAGAGGCGGCGGTGGGTTCATGGGTGGCCCTGGTGAGACCCAGCTGGAGGCTGACAAGCGCCATCTGCAATCCAAAATCATAAGTTTGAGCAAAGAGCTGGAAAAGGTTAAAAAAACACGTCAATTGCATCGCAAAAAAAGGCGGAAAGTCCCTTATCCTGTGATCGCGCTTGTGGGTTATACTAACGCTGGTAAGTCAACGCTTTTCAACCGTGTAACAGGTGCCAAAGTTGTGGCCAAAGATCAGTTGTTTGCAACGCTTGATCCGACCATGAGAGCGATTGAATTGCCAGGGGGCAACAAGGCTATTTTGTCCGATACGGTTGGCTTTATTTCTAATTTGCCGACCCAACTTGTGGCATCTTTCCGCGCCACTTTGGAAGAAGTTCTTGAAGCAGACCTGATTTTGCATGTTGAAGATATTTCAAACCCCAACCGTGAAGCCCACAGGAGAGATGTGGTTGCCATTTTAAAAGATTTAGGTGTCAATCAAGATAAAAAAGATCACAAAACACCCATTCTTACTATTTGGAACAAAATTGATAGTTTAGATGAGACGCTTTGCGTTCAAGAGACTATTGAGACGGAGGATGAGCAAGCGCCACTTCTTATATCTGCCAAAACAGGGCAGGGCATTCCGCTTCTTTTGCAAACCATTGCTGGGCACTTGCAAGAACATGATATTGAGTTAGATCTTTCCCTCACACCAGCTCAAGGGAGCATTGTCAGCTGGCTATATGAACATGCCACGGTGACCCAAGGTGAAACTCTTGGTGATGGGACCACGCACTATCATGTGATCCTGCCAAAACGTTTGTCAGGCCGCCTAGAAAAGATGATGACAACGCAGACTTAAACTTACAACAACCTTCATTCGTTCATTCGTTAACTTTATTTCTTAAGTCATTGCTAACCTTAGATATCAAAAGCGGTTATTGAACATAATCTCATTTGACCTATGTCAATGTGATTTCATAACGAGCCTCATACAAATCTTGAAAGCGTAAATTGTAATTCAAGGACTTTGTGATGGGTAAGCTGATTGATCTGACAAAAGACCAAGCCAAAGACTACGGAACAGGGCTGGTAAAATTTCAACATTGCTTGCATGAAAGCGGTTTGTTTGAAGATGACAAATTAGCTGAATTGATCGATAAGACGCCGCGTGAATATTATATGATCACTCATATGAACGTTGAAGGGCGCAAAATGATTTGGCGCAATGGAGATTTTAACGGGCTTTCAGGTGAAAGTGTTTTAGAGGCGATCAAATCAGGACAATTATGGCTTTGCTTGCGCGGCTTTGACAAGGTTGCCCCTGAGTATCACGACTTGATGGAAGCAGCCTTTCAAGACGTTGCTGATGTGACCCCACATGTGAAAACGGATCGCTCTCAAACCCATCTTTTAATATCATCGCCCAATGCCAGTGTTTTATATCATACCGACATTCCTTTGATCCATCATTGGCATATACGCGGCAAAAAGCGTTTTTATTTATGGGAAGCAGATGACAAAACCGTTTTGCCTGATGAAGTTTTAGAAGCGGTGATCTTGCGCCAGAGGGAAGAAGAAATACCTTATGACAAAGCGTGGGATGAGTTTGCCGCTGTTATTGATTTGGAACCAGGCATATCATGTACCTGGCCACAAAATGGGCCACACAAAGTTGATAATTTGGAAGGGTTAAATGTTTCTGTTGTGGCGGAATATTTCACGCCGCAAGCCAAGCGTAAATATGGTGTTTATTATGCCAATGGCTTTTTGCGCCGCTATTTAAACTGGGCTCCAGCATCAACTCAGACAGAGGGGATAGCTGCATATGCCAAATGCGCTTTGGCTATGGCTGTTAAAAAGCTTAACCTGACGCGCGCAAAAGAGAGAGACATGATATTGTCCTTTTTGCTCGACAAACAGAATATAGGTAAAATCGTTGATCTTAAACCTGATCAGCAAAAGCCCATTTTGCAATTGTGATCTAACGAGTAAGTTTCATCGTGCAAGAAAGAGAAGGGCTTTGTTTAAGACCTCTTTTTCTCATGTTCTTTGGCCTCATCCCAAAGGGCATCCATGGCTTCCAGCGAGGCGGCTTGCATTTTCTCTTTATCATGGTCATAGGCTTGTTCTATATAGCCAAAGCGATCAATAAATTTTTTGTTGGCAGAACGAACGGCCGATTCTGGGTCAATTTTTAAATGCCGGCCCAAATTAGCCATGACAAATAACAGGTCGCCAAACTCTTCCTCTACCTTTTCTTTGCGCGTTGACGCAGGGCTGTGCATAGCTTCTTTTAATTCATCCAACTCTTCTTGGATTTTATCCAAAACAGGGCCGGTGTCTGGCCAATCAAAGCCAACTTGGGCGGCCTTTTTTTGTAACTTTACCGCTCGCGTCATGGCTGGCAGGCCAACGGGGATATCTGCTAACAGGGAAGGGTCCTCTTTTGTGTCTGCCTTTTCTTCACGTTTTATCCGTTCCCACATTTCACGGATGTCTTCATCAGAAGACAAATCCTCATCTCCAAATACGTGAGGGTGGCGCCTGACAAGTTTGGTACAAATTGCGTGCACCACATCATCAAAATCAAAGGCCTTTTCTTCATCTGCCATTTGTGCGTGATAAATCACTTGGAATAACAGGTCGCCTAATTCGTCGCAAAGTTCAGCTTTATCATTTTTTTCTATGGCGTCGACCACTTCATAGGCTTCTTCAATGGTGTAGGGAGATATTGATTTAAAGTCTTGCTTTATGTCCCACGGGCACCCCTGATCACGATCGCGCAATCGCGCCATAATGGTTTTCAGCTCTTGAATGTCAAAATGGTCATCACGTGGTTTCATCTGAGGGAACCTTTGAAAAAAAGCCAATAAATTTGTAAAAAAAGCCAACAAAAAAGGAGCCTTATCTTTTATGCAAAAAAGATAAGGCTCCTTAATGAGGTTTTCAAACACTTTTAAGCTTCGTCTTTGCTCTCAGCGTCATCTGAGGCGTCTTCAGCTTGCTCTTCAGCATCTGTTTGGCTTGCTGCTTCGTCTTCTTGGTCAGGTTCTGCGCCTTCTTCAAAGATCTCTTCAGCTGCAATAGCGGCTTCTTCTTCCGGCTCATCAGCTTGGGCTGTTACATCTTCGCCGCGTGCTTGGCGCTCAGCTTCTTCTTGAGTGCGGGCCACGTTAATTTCAACATTCACTTCCACTTCAGGGTGGAGGCTGATGAGAACTTTATGCATGCCTAAAATTTTGATTGGACGATTTAGCAATACCTGGTTGCGATCAATTTGAATGCCATTTTCAGTGATGACTTCTGCAACATCACGAGAGCTTACAGAACCGTACAATTGGCCTGTGTCACCGGCTTGGCGAATGGCAACAAACACTTGGCCATCAATTTTTTCACCAACCTTAGACGCTTCGCTTTTGAGCTCTAAGTTGCGGGCTTCAAGTTCGGCGCGCTCAGTTTCAAATTTTTGCTTGTTCTTTTCATTGGCGCGCAAAGCTTTGCCTTGGGGCAATAAAAAGTTTCTGGCAAAACCATCTTTAACCGTGACGGTGTCACCCATCTGGCCCAGTCTACGAATACGTTCAAGAAGTATCACTTCCATAACAAATCTCCTAAAAATATAAAGCGTTATGAAAGGGGAGAAGCGAAGGGGGCAATTGTTCTTACCCAAATAGCTGTCCCGCTTTCGCGGTTAGAGCCTTTTCATTTTAAAAGAGCCCAACCAAAGTAAAAAAGGAACCTGGCAATATAAATTGCCAGGCTTTTAAATCTTAACTGATGATGTAAGGCAAAAGGCCTAGAAAACGGGCGCGCTTAATGGCACGGGCCAATTCTCTTTGTCTTTTGGCTGAAACGGCTGTGATCCTCGAGGGAACAATTTTGCCGCGCTCAGAAATAAAGCGTTGTAACAGTTTTACATCTTTATAATCAATTTTCGGGGCGCCATCTCCAGAGAAAGGGCATGTTTTACGACGGCGATGAAAAGGGCGCCGCACTGGCAATTGTGCAATATTTTGCATGGGTGTCTTCCTTATCGCTCGTTGTTGTTATCACGGTTATTGTCACGATTATGATCGCGATTGTTATCACGGTGTCTAGGCCGGCGGTCATCGCGGTCGTTTTTCCGCATCATAGCTGAAGGGGCTGTTTCATGCTCTTCAACACGAACTGTCATAAAGCGCAAAATGTCAGCTGAAATGCTCATTTGACGTTCCATCTCAGCAACGGCTTGAGCGGGCGCGTCAATGTTCATTAGGGTGTAATGCGCTTTGCGGTTTTTCTTAATCTTGTAAGAAATTGGCTTCAGGCCCCAATATTCTGTTTTGGTTACCTTGCCATCGTCTTTTTCAATAATCGTCTTTAATTCATCAACCAGTTGATCAACTTGCTGGGTTGATAGCTCCTGACGACCTAGGAGCACATGCTCATAAAGGGGCATGAGTTATAGCCTTTCTGTGTATTTATATCGCATCAAATCCCCCAGCGCAGAGCCGCTTAACGAGCCCTTACAGAAAGGCTCATAAACGAAATGACAAACAATAAATGCTTTTCATTTCAGACCCGAAAGTGTGAAGACACGGGAAGCGAGATGGGTCTTGCCTAACTCTTAAGCCCCAAAGGGCCCCTTCCGTTCAGCCTTCAACTGGAATGATTTGAAGGGGGATATATAAAAAAGAAACTGGCGATTTGCAAAGGATTTTTTCAGTTTAAGCGGCAAATCGTCCCAAAAATTTAACAAATCGGGCAGGAAAGGGTTGCTTTTTAAGGTCAGAGACGATTAAAAGGGCGCAAATTAAAACAAAGCAACTCTGTTTAGGGTGACCCCCTTGACTTTGTAAAGATCACTCAATTGAAAAAGAGGTCGCATGGCTATTGCATTTACATTTCCAGGGCAAGGCAGTCAACAAGTTGGCATGGGCAAGGAGCTTGCTGAAAGCTACCTCGTTGCTAGGGACGTTTTCCAAGAAGTTGATGAAGCGCTGGGCAAAAGCTTGTCCAAGATTATGTGGGAAGGGCCTGGAGACCAATTAACCCTGACTGAGAACGCCCAGCCGGCCCTTATGGCTGTTTCCATTGCTGTTATGCGCTGCTTGGAGAGTGAATTTGGCTTTGATTTGGCCAAAACGGTTAAATATGTGGCCGGGCACTCTTTGGGTGAATATTCTGCTTTGGCCGCGGCGAAAACATTTACCCTACAAGACACCGCTCAACTGCTGGCCATTCGCGGCAAATCCATGCAAGCGGCTGTTCCTGTCAATGAAGGGGCAATGGCCGCTCTTTTGGGGCTCGATTTGGAAGACGCTGAAAAATTAGCTGAAAAAGCGGCACAAGAGCAAGTGTGTACGGCGGCCAATGATAATGCGCCGGGGCAAGTTGTTTTGTCTGGCAATCGAGAAGCTGTTGAGCGTGCGGTTGAAATGGCGCCGGAGTTTGGGGCCCGCCGGGCTGTGTTGCTTGATGTTAGCGCCCCGTTCCATTGTGCTTTGATGCAGCCGGCAGCTGATGCGATGAAAGATGCCTTATCAAATACACAAATGAACAATCCGATTGTGCCGTTGGTTGCTAACACCAAGGCCAGTGCTATTCAAGAAGCCGATGACATCCGCGCTGGTTTGGTAGAGCAAGTGACCGGGCGCGTGCGGTGGCGCGAAAGTGTGGCCTTTATGGCTGCCAATGGGGTGACGAGCGTTTATGAGGTTGGCTCTGGCCGCGTGCTCACTGGGCTTGCACGGCGGATTGAACGCAGCCTGGAAGCGCTTTCCATTGGTTCAGCTGAGGACATTCAACAATCAGGCCCGACTTTGACAGACTAAAGCTGCCTGCAGATTAAAGACCACGTAGATTTAAATCGATTACAGAAAGACCCTTTTATGTTTGATCTTACCAATAAAACCGCTCTTGTTACCGGTGCCTCTGGTGGCATTGGCAAAGCCATTGCGCAAACTTTGCACGCCCAAGGGGCAACTGTTGCCATTTCTGGCACAAGAAAAGAAAAACTTGATGAGATCGCGTCTGAGCTTGGTGAGCGGGTGCATGTGACACCTTGTAACCTTTCTGACAAAGAGGCTGTGAGTGCACTTGTGGGCCAAGCAGAAGAGGCTATGGGCAAACTTGATATTCTTGTCAACAATGCTGGCATTACCAGAGATAATCTGTTTATGCGTATGAAGGATGATGAGTGGGATGATGTTATCGCCGTTAATCTGACCGCTTCGTTTGTTTTGATGCGCTCTGCCCTTCGCGGCATGATGCGGGCACGCTCTGGTCGGATTGTAAATATTGCTTCCATCAGTGGTATCATTGGTAACCCGGGCCAACCTAATTATTCGGCCAGTAAGGCTGGGATGATTGGCATGTCCAAATCTCTGGCTCGTGAAGTGGCGCCGCGCGGCATCACTGTGAATTGTATCGCGCCTGGTTTTATCTCCACGCCTATGACTGATGAATTAAATGAAAAACAAGTGGAGCAAATTGCTCAAGCTATTCCCTCTGGAACGTTTGGAGAACCGCAAGATATAGCCAGTGCTGTGCTTTATTTAGCCTCTGAGGAAGCTAAATATATGACAGGGCAAACCCTGCACATTAACGGCGGCATGGTTATGGTGTAATAAGGCAAAATAGCCTCAAATCAAACACCTCTTGCAGAAACCGCAGAATGATGCTAGCTGGTTGGCTGCAAAAGGGCTGAAGGTGAGAAAACAGCCCATTTAACTTAAAGATAAACAAAAAATATCACCAAAAACAAATTATAGGGCCTAAATTGTATTTTTTAAATTGATTTTGGTGACCCTATAAAGTAGTCAGAACACTCAATAGGGCCGAAAAGCCCTTCAAAATTTGAGACGAACTCAACGGGCATAAACTAAGGTCCTCTTTGCAAAGAAAAGAGTGGCCCTTTATCATCCCCTTGATTGATGAGCGAAGCCTTTGGATGTTTATGACATTCCTCATCCGAAGGCTTTTTAAATGAAAAGACCTTTAAATAATCGCGAGGCAGAAAAATGAGTGACATTGCAGGACGCGTCAAAAAAATCGTTATTGAGCATCTTGGTGTAGAAGACGACAAAGTTGTCGAAAATGCGAGTTTTATTGATGATCTTGGCGCTGATAGCTTGGATACAGTTGAGCTTGTTATGGCATTTGAAGAAGAATTTGGATGTGAAATTCCAGATGATGCAGCTGAGACCATTCAAACGGTTGGTGACGCTGTTAAGTTTCTAGAACAAGCTTCTGCCTAGCATTAACTTGATTTGATAAAGGCCCTATGAAACCCTCATAGAGCCTTTGTCATATTAATGGTTTGCAAATGGCCTGCTTTTCAAATGAAAACAGATCAAGACCATTTGACAAACGTTACAGTTTCAAAGGCTTTATTTCGCCAATCTTTTTGAATTCGATTGGATTTTGACCATCCGTTTTTTCCTAAAATTTTTAGGTAGAAACCTTTAAAGCCTTTTAACAACAAATTTCGCTACAAGCTGTCTGGGGGTTAAGATGCGTCGTGTTGTGATAACAGGGCTTGGTATGGTCTCGCCCTTAGGAGTTGGGGTTGATCATTGTTGGGAACGCTTGCTAAAAGCAGATAATGCGGCCACAAAGATTGATCAATTTGAAGCCAGCGATCTTTCCTGTCAAATTTACTGTGCTATCCCGCGCGGCGATGGCGAAAATGGCACTTACAATGCCGATTTATTCTGGCCTCCTAAAGAACAGCGCAAGGTTGATGATTTCATCTCTTATGCGGTGGGTGCTGCTGAAGAAGCAATGAAAGATTCTGGCTGGGAAGCCGCCAGTGAAGAGGATAGCTTTCGCGCTGGCGTTCTGGTCGGTTCTGGCATTGGTGGTTTGCAAGGCATTGAGAAAACCTCTTTGTTGCTTGACGCCAAGGGGCCGCGCCGGGTCAGCCCGTTTTTTATTCCAGGTCGTTTGATTAATTTAGCCTCGGGCCATATTTCCATTCGTCATAACCTTAAAGGCCCGAACAGCTCAGTTGTCACGGCCTGTTCCACTGGCTCTCATGCCATTGGTGATGCGGCGCGCCTAATTGCTCTTGATGACGCAGATATGATGGTCGCAGGTGGCAGCGAGTCACCCTTATGCCGACTTTCCATGGCCGGATTTGCAGCCTGTAAAGCGCTGTCGACACACTTTAATGATACGCCTGAGAAAGCCTCACGCCCCTATGATGTGGACCGGGATGGTTTTGTTATGGGTGAGGGCGCTGGCATTGTTGTGTTGGAAGAATATGAACATGCCGTTAAGCGCGGCGCCAAGATTTACGCTGAAGTGATTGGTTATGGGCTTTCAGGCGATGCCTTCCATATTACCGCGCCTTCAGAGGATGGTTCTGGTGCATATCGCTGCATGCAAGCAGCCTTAAAGCGCGCTGGGATTGGCCCGGATGAGGTTGATTATGTGAATGCTCATGGCACATCGACCCCGATGGGGGATGAAATTGAATTGGGCGCTGTTGAGCGTTTGTTTGGGGCTTCCAGTGATGGGCTGGTTATGTCGTCAACCAAATCTGCCATTGGTCACTTGCTTGGGGCCGCAGGGGCGGTAGAAAGTATTTTTTCAGTGTTGGCCCTGCGCGATAATGTTGCGCCTCCAACATTGAATTTAGACAATCCGTCTGTTGAAACAAATATCAATCTTTGCCCGCATACGGCTGTTGAAAAAGAAATGAATGTTGCCTTGAGCAATTCTTTTGGCTTTGGTGGGACCAATGCATCATTGGTTTTTAAAAGTGTTTAATTTTAAAAGATGCGCCTTTCTTTGCTGTAAATTGGGGTTTGTTTGCGAGAAAAGTAAGAAATACTTTCCATTGTCGAAAAATCGTCTTAATTTTAGGTCTCTTTATAGGGGGATGTTAGCGTCAGTGGGCGCTTATTGAATTAATGGGATAAAGGGTTGTTTATTGGGTTCTTTTTCAAGTTGCTCAATTCTTTTTAAGTTTTAAACTTCAGATCAAAAACTTAATCATTCTTTGCAAACGCTCGATAAGAGCCGCTGGTGAATAAAGTTTAAGAGTGTGCCATGTCACGAAACAGTGGTTTTGAATGGAATAAATCGCCTGCCGCTTCTGGCCGGAATGGGCAACAAAACCGGGGACGGCGCGGATATAACACCATGCCGCGTAGCCCCTCAGAAACTTTGGAACCTATGCGCGCAGCTGAACCTCCCATCATTCACCGTAAAAAAAGAGAATATCACCAAACGCTCGTGTTTATGAGCGGCACCTTGACCACGCTTGTCTTGCTGCTCATCGGTGTTAGTGCGGCCATTGGTTTTGCTAAGTATATATACGATGCTGAGGGGCCTTTGCAGCATTCTGATATTATTGTGATCCCTAAAGGGGAAGGGGTTAGTGCCATTGCAGACCGTCTAGAGCGGCGCAAGATGATTTTAGACAAGCGTTTGTTTAAAGCCGCCGTTATGTATTTTGGTGTGCAAAACAAACTTAAAGCTGGAGAATATGAAATTCCAAAAGAGGCCTCGATGCGCCAAGTTTTGGATCATTTGCTGGAAGGCAAATCGATTATGCACAGCTTGCCCTTTCCTGAAGGGTTGACCAGCCAGCAATTGGTCGAGCGGCTCAACGCTCACCCAACATTGACAGGTGAAGTGCTTGAGGTTCCGGCAGAAGGGAGCATTTTACCTGATACTTATAGATTTGCGCGCGGCACGGATCGACAGGATTTGATCAAACGCATGCAGTCAGCACAAAATCGGTTTATTGATGGTTTATGGGATCAACGAAACCCTGATTTGCCGATAAAAACAAAGCAAGAAGCGCTCATTCTGGCTTCTATTGTTGAAAAAGAAACCGGTGTTGCTGGCGAGCGCGCCCATATTGCTGGTGTGTTCGTTAATCGTTTGCGAAAAGGCATGCGGCTTCAATCTGACCCAACCATTATCTATGGTCTGGTGGGCGGTGTTGGCAAACTGGGACGCGGTATTAAGCGCTCAGAGATTAATAAAAAAACGCCTTATAATACTTATCAAATTGATGGTTTACCGCCAACACCGATTGCCAATCCGGGCCGGGCGGCTATTGAGGCTGTGCTCAACCCAAAGCCTAGCGAAGACCTTTACTTTGTTGCTGATGGTACTGGTGGGCATGTGTTTGCCAAAACACTAAGAGACCATGAAAGAAACGTGCGCAAATGGCGCCAGATTGAGCGCCAACGCAAACAAGAGGCGCTAAAAGCTGCACAAGAAAAAGAGACCCAAGAACGCCCGAACCTTCAAGATGAGACCAGCCAACCAGATAAGAAAAAGAATGATGGTGACAAGCAAAGCAACAATGATATTTTTGATACTCTAACCGTTGCTGAGCAAGATGGGGTGGCTTTGTCTACGAAAGCTGACCAACCAAAGCAGCTTATTGAGGAAAAAGTGTCTTTGCAACCAGCTGGGCAAACACCACAAGAATTTGCAAAAGTTCCCCTTCCCTTAAAGAAATAACCAACATATTTTTGTGTTGTTACTAACCTTTCATGATTAATAATCCGGCTTGAGGCATGCTTTTAAACATGCCAAACTCTTTCTTTCAAATTATAGGGGGAGCTTTATGGCTGTTCATAGCATGACTGGCTTTGCCAGAACCAATGGTCAGTATCAAGATGGGCTTGATCAAGAAGCCAGCTGGTCAATTGAGCTTCGCTCGGTTAATGGCAAAGGACTTGATATTCGGTTGCGCATGCCATCTTCTTTAGAGGCCATAGATCAGCAAATTCGAAAACATCTTAGCTCAAAGATCAGCCGCGGCAATGTCTCTTTAAACCTTTCTTTAAAAAGCAAAGAAAACAGAGGCATGTTAGTGCTGAACCAAGAGGCCTTTAACGACATTCTTAAAGCAGCCAAAACGGCCTCTGAGATTTCTGAGTTGCCCATGCCAAGCCTTGATGCCTTATTGAATGTCCGCAATGTCCTACAAGAACAAGAGCTTCAAGAAAATGAAGAAGAAACAAAGGCTCTTCAGGATGAAATTTTAAAAACCATTGAGCAAGCTTTAAACGACTTTATGTTAGCGCGCGCTGAAGAGGGGGCTAAAATTGGCGTCAACTGCCAAGAACGATTGGACAAAATTAATGACTTAACCGATCAAGCGATTGAGTTGGCAAGCACCCAAACAGAGGTGATTAAACAAAGAATAAAAGATAATATCACCACCTTGCTAGAACAATCTGATGACATGGATGAAAACCGGTTGCATCAAGAGGCGATGTTCATTGCCGTTAAGGCCGATATTTCCGAAGAGCTTGACCGGCTAAAGGCGCATGTTGAACAGGCCAATGATCTGTTACAGCGCAAAGAGCCCATTGGACGCCGGCTGGACTTTTTATGCCAAGAATTTAACCGAGAGGCCAATACGCTTTGTTCAAAATCATCTTCAAAGGAATTGACTTATATTGGCTTGGAGTTAAAAACCGTTATTGATCAATTGCGCGAGCAGGTACAAAACATTGAATAGTTCCCATCATAATCAACAAACCATTGAGCGGCGCGGCTTGATGTTGGTGGTCTCCTCCCCGTCTGGGGCGGGCAAAACCTCTTTGGCAAAACGGTTATTGCAAGGGGATGATCAAATCTCTATGTCGATTTCAATGACCACCCGCCCAGCGCGCCCTGGTGAAATAGAGGCCCAAGATTACTTTTTTGTTGATCAGAAACAATTTGAGCAGGCTATTGAATCCGGCGACTTGCTTGAATGGGCTGAAGTGTTTGGAAACTTTTATGGCACCCCTAAACGCCATGTTGAAGAGCAATTAAAACAAGGCCGTGATATTATGTTCGACATTGACTGGCAAGGCACGCAGGCATTGCACGAACAGGTTGGGCATGATTTGGTGCGGGTGTTTATTTTGCCCCCTTCTGTTGCTGCCCTTGAGGAGAGATTAAGAGGCCGTGGCCAAGATGATGACGCTGTGGTTAAAAAGCGGATGAGCGATGCTGCCAATCAAATCAGCCATTGGGCTGAGTATGATTATGTGATCATCAATGAAGATTTGGATGTAAGTTATAATGAATTGAAACACATTTTGTTTGCTGAGCGTTTAAAACGGGAACGCCGTGTTGGGCTTTCAAGTTTTGTGCGCACGATGGTAAAAAAAATGTAGTTTTATCCAATGGCAAAAAAACAAACTTAAACAGCCCCTTGCTCTTGCACAGCCAAAGCAATGCGGCAAAAGTCTTGATATTCAAGCGTTTCAGCTCTTGCTGTTGGGTCTATGTTTAGCTGATCAAGCAAACGGGTAACATCAACACCCAATGGTTTTAAACTGGCACGCAACATTTTGCGCCGCTGGCCAAAAGCGGCCGCTGTGACTTTGCGGAAAGCTTCAGGGGAGGGGGTAAAGTCTAACTCTTGTTTAGGTGTTAAGGACACCACTGCTGAAGAAATTTTTGGCGGCGGTGTAAAGGCCTCTTTTGGTAAGCGATAAACAATTTCTGTGTCACAACGCCAATTGGCTAACACACTTAAACGGCCATAAGCTTTGGTTCTGGTCGATGCCACAATGCGCTCTGCGACTTCTTCTTGAAACATTAAGGTCAAGCGTGAGAACGGCAATGGCCAGTTCATCTCTAGCCAATCGGTGAGCAATTGGGTGCCAATATTATAAGGTAGGTTGGCAACAATTTCGAAAGGCTTGTCAAAGCTGTTCCAATCAATTGTCAAAGCGTCTTGCATCATGATGGATAAGGCTTGAGGGTAATGGTTTTTAATTTGCTCTAAAACAGGTTGGAGGCGTTGATCTCGTTCAATGACCGTCAGTTGATCAACACCTTCCATTAGCAAGGCGCGGGTTAGCCCGCCAGGTCCTGGTCCAATTTCTACAAAGGCTTGGCCTGGGCGCGCATTGGCGAGCCGTGCAATTTTACGCGTGATGTTCATATCGAGTAAGAAGTTTTGGCCTAGCGACTTTTTTGCCCGCAAGTCCAATTCATCGATTATGTCTCTTAGTGCGGGCAGGCCATCATTGATCATCAGTTTTATCTTTAAAAAAGGTTTTCGGGTGTGTTTTTGATCTTGGGTAGATTATAGGCGATGTCAAGGGCTCTTAGCTAAACAGCTGAACTTGTTGAGCAGCCATTTTTAAAGCGCACATAAAGCTTAATGGGTCTGCTTTGCCTGTGCCGGCAATGGAAAGGGCTGTGCCATGGTCAGGTGATGTGCGTATAAACGGTAACCCTAGGGTGACATTAACACCTTCATCAAAGCTCAAGCTCTTGATCGGAATTAAGGCTTGGTCGTGATACATGGCAATCATGACATCATATTGCTCTCTGGCTTTGGCATGAAAGCATGTATCTGCTGAAAAAGGCCCGCTGACATTAAGGCCTTGTTGTTTAAGCTTGGCAATGGCAGGCGTGATGATTTCAATCTCTTCAGAGCCCATGGCTCCTTCTTCACCTGCATGTGGATTTAAACCGGTTAAAAATATACGTGGTTGTTTGATGCCAAAACGAGATTGTAAATCCTGGGCAACGATTTTTACCGTTTCTATGATGAGATCTTGGTTTAACAGGCCAGGGACATCTTTTAAGGGCACGTGAATGGTCAATGGCACGACTTTAAGCATGTTAGAGGCGAGCATCATGACGGGGCGCACTTTTTGATCAAAGAGCTGCTCACTTAAATGTGCCAGATATTCAGTATGACCTGGAAAGGCAAAGCCGGTTTGATACAGATTGGCTTTATGAATGGGAGCGGTCACCAGGCCGGAGGCTTGATTGTTTGATATGGCTTGCACGCCTTGTTTGATGGCATCAACAATAAATGTGCCATGGTCTGGATTTAGCTGTCCTGGTTGGACAGATGAAAGAGGCATGCTTTCATATATAGGTAGGCCGGTTTCAAATGATTGAACGCTGTCTGAAGGATTTTCAATAAGCTGTAGTGGTACCTTTAGGTCCAATAACTCAGCTCTCTTTTGTAAGCAGTCTTTGTTTCCAATAACGTAGAAAAAAGGTAAATCATGGGCTTTGCGGTTGGCCCAAGCACTTAAAATGACATCAGGACCAATCCCGGCCGGTTCGCCCATTGAAACGACCAAAGGTTTTTGCTGTGTCATTGTTAAGTCTCAAACGGGGTGAATGAATTAATCTCGATATTCAATATGGGCTTCATCACGAAGATCTTTTAAATAGCGCTGGGAACGAAGTTGAAAGGCATCTTGCCGAAGTTTGGAAATAACTTTTCTTCTTTCCTTGTCATCAATTGTGACTTGTTTGCGCCCACAAACAGCATACATTTCCAACCCTTCTTGTGTGGCGCGTGGCGGGGTGATTTGCCCAACTTTCATATCGCTTAAAATCAAGTTCATAGGGGAGGGGACTTTATCAAGTGTTGTGTTGCCAACTTTAATTACTTTTGCATTTTTAAGCGGCGCAATGAGAGATTTCATATTAGCACACCCATTAAACCGTTTGCGAATGGCATCAGCTTGTACAAATTGTTGCACAGCGGCATTTTGATCTTTTTTGTTGGCACTTGAAATGACAATTCGTTGCAAATTAAATTGCACTTTTTTATCTCTTTGCGCCGTCGGATCTAGACCCAGTTGTTGTTCCACGTCCCTATCACCAAAATTAATCTCGCGGCCAAATTTTCTGCGTACCAATTGCTGCCAAGCAAGTGTTGATCTGATTTTTTCACGAAAAGTTCTTTTGCCGACGCCTTGTCGTCTTAATTGAGAATAAAATGCTTTTTTTGCTTCCTCGGGGGTTGCGTTTTTACTATTACGCTTGGCAATCATTTCAATTCGCTGCTCTAACACATCATTACTAATCACAATATTTTGTCGTTTCGCAGAACTAACCATTAGTCGTTCATTGATAAGTTCATCTAAAACTTTTTTCTTTAAACCAGAGGCAAATCCTGAGCGCACTTCGTTTTGCAGGCGGGCAACAAATTTCTTTTGTAGTTGGACAACTTCTTTTTTGCTTGTTGGACGTTGTTTTTCGATGTAAGCGCGCCAGCGTTTTTGGGTTGATTTTGATTTTAACTTTGCGCGCAAACGACTGTTCATGTCCCGTGAAGACATCAAGTGCAAATTGATACGTTGGCGTATATGGAAATCTGTAATCGGGCTGTCATCAACCAATACTCTAATTTTGTGACCGTTTCTGGCTTGCCCTAAGTTGGGTGAGACCATTGCGATGATCAAAACAAAAATAAGTGGTGAAAAATATTTCATCATAAAAGCCGAATTATAAGTGATTTAATTTTTAGCATCTGGTTTGAACACGCAGTCAATCGGTTGCCTTTTTATTTTCATGCTATAAATAAAGACAAAAATTGGCGCGAGCAAGGCATAACCAATTGAACAAAGACCCAAAAATATTAATAGGTTAAATTTTAAAAATTAGATGTACCAGATTCTGCGGCATCATCGCCAATGCCAAGGTCTGTTCCAAATTCACCAAGATGTTTCAACGTAAAGAATACTTTTACGGATTTATCCGGATCAATGTCTCGGTCATCAATAAATGACTCATTATAAGAAACGGATAATGAGAAACATTCATCGGAATATTTTAAGCCTACATAATCTGAGATCCGGAAATCATCCTCTAAATCATAACGTATACCGCCATATAATGACCAATATTCAGTCAAACGGAGGCTAGAAGCAGCTAAAATTTCCTGAGCATCTTCGCCAATCCCATTATTCTCACCGCGCAAATAAGCGTAATTAACACGGGATGTGAGAGGACCTGTAACAAAACGGGCAAAAACATCTTGGCGATTTAAATCAAACTCATCATCGCCAAACCTACTTTGAGATATGAGGGTTAAGTTCTCATTCGGTTCAAAATAAAAGCCTGCAACATAATCAGACTCATCTTGTCCGAGACCTGATTGATTAATGACATTGTTTGAATCTAATTCATAAGCATTATCACCATCTAAATGATAGCTTTGACCAAACACAGCTCTTAGATAACCACCAGCGTCCCTTTGAATGGTATATTGAAGGCCAATATTGGCTCTGGAGCCCGTTTCAATGCGGTCGTAACCAGAAAATTTATCAATGTCAAACAGCAAACTGTCATCAAACACAAGGCTTCTTGAATCTTCATTGGCGACATCTAGTTGATCATCTCGATCTAAGTTTGTGCGTGTAATTACTTGTGCAATGGGTTCAATCACATGAGAGCCGCCACTAAAGCGCGCAACTAAGGGGAACCGATATTCCAATCCACCAAGAGCCACACCTCTTGTTTGGATTTCATCGTCCGGTTCAGCGCCTGTAAATGAATTGGTATAATTATTTGAATCATAGACATCGCCGCGAATTTGAGCGAACGGTGTGATTACCTGACCAAGTCCATCAACAAATTTGCGGCGCCATTGCAAATCTGCGCTTAAACGACTGGCATCAACGCCATTATCATCACGAGATAAGCTGAGAAAGTTTGTGTTAAAGCTTAGCTCACCGCCCAAAACGGGGTCAGAGAAAATATAATTATAATCAATCACAGGGTGAACTGTGGCTTCAGAATCTGTCGTATCTTCTTCTAACAAACCACCGAAATGATAAAGGTTGGCTGAAAAGTAATTGCGCTCTTTTTGCCCCACGAGAAACACTTTAGAAATCCGGTCTTCGCGTTTGATATTATCAAGTTTATAAAACCGGCGGAATGTATCATCGCTTTCATACGTTACATCCCAACCAAAATCCCAATCACTGGCAATGTTAAACAGACCATCTGAGACGATAGACCCTCTAAAGCGGTCACTGGATGTTGAATCTCTTTCAGTTTCCGATTCATAAATCCCAGCCATATTAATTTTGTAACTGCCGTTTTTCAAACGATGTCGCCACGTCCCTTTGACCAAGACACCTTTTTTACTCAAGAAATTAGGGCTAAAGGTAAAATCGTAATTAGGGGCGAGATTGAAGAAATAGGGGACTTCTACGCCTGCGCCGAGATCTTTAGAATAGGTCGGTCTCGGAACAAGAAACCCTGATTTACGCTTCACAGTTGGATCAGGATGCTGAAAGTAAGGAAAATATGCGATAGAGGTGCCAAATAAATCGAATGTTGCATCTTGATAAGAAATTGTTTTCGCTTCCTTATCATGGATGACGCGTTTGGCTTTTATGCGCCATAAAGGTGCTTTTTGCGGGTTTTCTTTACAAACTTTACATGGTGTAAACACACCATTTTTAAATTCTGTAACATTTCCATCTTTACGAATGGCTTGCGTGGCACCAATGCGGGTTTCATCGGTTGTTACAACTTGCAAAGAGCGAATAAAGCCTTGTTTGAAATCTTCAGTTAGAACAATTCGTTGAGCTTTAACCAGGGCGCCATCAGGCTCTTTAATACGCACATTGCCATCAGCAATCAGCTTATTGGCCCCGCGGTCATAAATGACGTTGTCAGCCAATAGCGTGTGGTCATTATAGTAAATTTCAACATTGCCGCGGGCTAAAACGCGGTTGTTTTTGTTGTCATAAATAAGATCATCAGCCTGAATGAGCATGGGAGCGGCTTGATCCTGGTTTCCAGGCACAATCTTTTCAACGAGCTTATCCTCAGATTCTTGGGCCAAAACAGCCTCAGCAGGCCCCAAGATGAGCAAAAGCGTGCATACAACGGCGTATAACGCCTTACCCCCAGCGCATTGAACAATATTTAAATTAAAATGCGTCATCAAACCCCTAAAAGAGCTCCCTCAGACAGTTTTGCCTTTGTTTTATAACAACAATACGTCCCCGTGTTATAGCAAACAAATTAGCAAAATGTCTCAGTTTCCCCCAAATAAGCTTTATATCAAGAAAAAGCCTAAGAATCAGCCATCTTCTTGATACAATAAAACTGTTAACACAACAAAACTCCACGCGAAAAGCGGCACCCATGCCGCCAATTCCGGTGTGACCTTTTCAGCAAGCCCAAACTGTCTGGATGTTTCGGCAAAAATGAAGAATCCAAACCCAATACACATCCCTAAGATAATCATAGTTTGAACCCGTCCCAAGCGAAACGTCCTTAATGCACAAGTTGCTGCAATTAGCACCATAATTGCAAGCAAAAACGGCTTGGAAAGCAACAATTGATACTGAATCTTATAACGTGTTGCAGGCAAGCCAGCCTTATTTGCAATTTCGATATAATTTGGCAACGCCCAAAACGAAACCGACTCAACGCTGCCCATACTATCTGATATCTGAGTCGGGGTTAAATATGTACTTAATAAATAATTTTTATAGAATTTGGGCTGCTGTTCTAGTCTTGAAATCCAAGCGTTTTTTAAAACCCAGACACTTTCTTCAAGATCAGCCCGTTTGGCATCAATTCTTTCAATAAATTCATTGTTTTTTGAATATTGCAACACACTGACGCCAATAAGGCTATGTCCATGATTTGCAACAGCATCTGCGTTCATAACGGAGGGACCATCAGAGCCATCTTGGCGAAACCATATCTGATTATTCGCTGCACGTAAAACTGACTTGTTTTGCCCAAAAATAGCGGCATAAGCCCGCTCTGATTCAGCTTTTGCATAGGCTGCCATAGGATTATAGACAAAACTGGCAAAAAGCCCCAAGGCAAGGGCAACGAATAGGGGAGGCAGCATAAAACGCCAAACAGACACCCCGCTGGCCCGAATTATGATTAATTCTGAACTGCGGCCCAACATTAAAAAGGCCCCTATTGTTCCCACCAAAACGGCAAAGGGGAGGGTTAATTCTGCAAAAGAGGGCACTCTTAAAAGGGCTATGCCGAAAACTTTATGAAGCGGGATGTCGTTCGCCTTGCTGGCCCGCCTTAATAGTTCAATAAAATCAATAAGTAGAATAAGAAAGCAAAACAACATAAACACCATAAAAATGGCGATTAGAAATTTCAAAAAAAGGTAGCGGTTCAGTATCTTAAACATGATTATTTGAGCGCTTGTTCGATCTTTGTTTTTACTTTGTTGAGCTGATTTGCTTGGGTTTAAGGGTAAAGGCCTTATCTGGCAAGAATTTGCTAAAAATTTCTGGCTGCATATACCGCCAAATGTATAGGCTACCGAGTAACATGCCCATCAGAGGAATGCCATAGACCAAAAAAACCGCATATGGGTCTGTTCTTAAGAGATTGACCGCAACAAGGCCAGCCAAGCGAAACATTAAACCAATAGCAAAGCCAATAACTAAGGTTTTCGTGGTGTTTTGGCGGTTTGAACGAGCCACGCCAAGGCAGGCAACAGCTAAAATGGCAAATAACAACGGATACAGTGTACTGGCAAAACGATTATGAAATTCTGCGTTTAATTGCCCCATGAGTTTTTTATTTTTTCGTTCTTTTGCTGTTGGGTTGGTTAATTGGCTTAAAAATCGCTCTTTGGGTTTGTAAAATTGGCCGCCTTGTTTGGGTTGACCAAATTCGGACAGATCAAAAATATATTCATCAAATTTTACGATCTGTACGCCGTTTTTATCGTTTTGCTTACGGTGAATATGGCCGTTCTTCATTTTTAAAAAAGCCCGGGGCCCAACTTTTATTAATTCACCAATTTCAGCCAAGTAGGTCAGTTGTTGTTTGGGCTCACGCTCGTCTTGCACCAACAAGCCCAATAAATCTCCATTCTTGGCCCGGTTCCGAATATGAAATGTTAGTTTTCCGCCTGAGGGAGATGAAAATTTGCCCGGTTGTAAAACATGGGCAATTAAGTCCGTTCTTACTTTAACGATGAATTCTCGCAATTTTTGCATGCTGGCTGGTTGAACGTAAAGATTGCTAAACAGCACAAGCGCAGAAATGATCATCCCTAAAAAGAAATAGGGGCGTAAGAGACGCCAGACAGTGGCGCCTGAGGCTGTCATGACGATCAACTCACTATCAAGGTTTAGTTTGTGGAGCGAATAGAGGCAGGCAATAAGCAAAGCAAATGGTGTTACAATTGACATGGCTTGGGGCATGGCCAAAGTGGTCATTTGAAAAAAAAGCCAAAATCCACCGCCTGAGATGTTTTCAATCTGTTTTAAAGAGGTGGCTATCCAAACAATGGCTGTTAATGAGCCCAGGATCATAACCAACGCGTTGGTCACCTGTTTGAAAACATATCTGTTGTAAAGGTCCATCACTGGCTTGGTATAACCTAATTTGAATTATCTGACCTGGTCCATCACAACAAACCTGTTGTCTTTAACAGCTGCAGGTGGCCTTATTATATCAAGATAGCAAAAAGGGATGAATTCAGATCGCAAGGCTACAGCCGAGCTTAAATCTGTTTAAAATTTCAAACCCCCGTCCTCCTTAGAGCTTTCAATCGTAAAAATCAACAGAGGCCAAATTGAGGCTAGGTCTTGAACTCTTAATATCAACAAATAATCACCTTAGTTTTGATCAAAATAAAAATGAAATCAATAACAAAGCTCTTTCTTTCCCTTGAGCCTTTGGCCTGAACCGTCTAACGTGAGCGCAATTTACTATTTCTAAAAGATAAAGACTTGCTCTGTTGTTCAGAGCAGCCCCCTAGACGTGGAGTGCAAATTGACTAAAACCGCAAAAATAACGTTTGAAAAAATCAGCTTACCTAAATCTGGAACGCTCATCTTTTTGGTGGCAAGCGATGGCAAATTGCCATCAAGCGCCAATGCCCTTGATCAGGACAATGACAAGTTCATTTCTAAGGCCATGAAGGTGGCTAAATTCACCGGCAAATCTTCCAGCTCTCTAGAACTCTTCAGTCCTGCTTCTTTAAAATATGATCGGATATTATTAATAGGTGTTGGCGCGAATGATGAGCCTAGCCTGGTTGATTGGCGCTTATTAGGAGGGACCATCGGCGGGCTGCTGCTCACAAAAAAAATAGACAAATCAACTTTGATCGTTGAAACCGCTAATGGCAACGCGTCAGACAATGAAATTTGCGCGAACATTGCTCATGGTGCGACACTAAGACAATATAAATTCGACAAATATCAAACCAAATCAGAGGACAAAGAGGCCTCTTCAGGTTTTGCAATTTCAAGCGTTTCTGTTCAATGTGAAGACCCTGCAAAGGTTAAAAAACTTTATCAAGATCAATTTGTTGCCTTGCAAACAGGGGTTTTCATGGCTCGCGATTTGGTCAACGAACCTGCCAACATTCTGGGCCCAGATGAATATGCCAAACGTATAAAAGGCTTATCAAAAGAAGGCTTAGAGATTGAGATCTTGGGCGAAAAAGAGCTTAAAAAATTAAAGATGAATGCCTTGCTTGGTGTTGGCCAAGGGTCTCGTCAAGGCTCTTATTTGGCTGTGATGAAATGGAATGGGGCGCCCAAGTCTAAGGGGAACCCTGTGGCGATTGTTGGTAAAGGTGTTTGTTTTGACACTGGCGGTATTTCCATTAAAGGGGCCGGTGGCATGGAAGACATGAAAGGGGACATGGGTGGTTCAGCCACTGTGGTTGGCCTGATGCAAACATTGGCCAAGCGCAAGGCAAAAGTAAATGTGATTGGCGTTGTTGGGCTGGTTGAGAATATGCCCGATGGGCTTGCCCAGCGCCCTGGTGATATTGTCACCTCAATGTCTGGCCAAACAATTGAGATTATCAACACTGATGCTGAAGGGCGTTTGGTTTTGGGAGATGCGCTTTGGTACACGCAAGATAAATATAACCCTTCCCATATGATTAACCTGGCCACGCTTACCGGGGCTATCATGGTGGCGCTGGGTAAAGAGTATGCCGGGCTTTTTTCTAACAATGACGAGTTGGCGGATCAACTTGTTGCCTCTGGCAAGCAAACAGGTGAAGGGGTCTGGCGTATGCCGATGGGCTCTGCTTATGACAAGCTGATCAACAGCCAGTTTGCCGATATGAAAAACACTGGCGGGCGCTGGGGCGGGGCCATCACAGCGGCGCAGTTTCTTGAGCGCCATGTGAATAAAACCCCTTGGGCTCATTTGGATATTGCCGGGGTTGCCATGGCATCTAATAAAACGTCTATCAACCAAAGCTGGGGCTCTGGCTATGGCGTTGACCTGCTTAACAATTGGATTGCTGAAAATTTTGAGAAATAAACGTTAAATGTTGAACAGCCCAACCTTGAAAAAGGGTTGGGCTGTTTTTTTATAAACCCACCAATTTGCGGTTGGCTTCTTCTCTCAATTGAAAATCTTCACCTGAAATATCTTTTGCGGCATCTGAGCACAACCAGGCAAGGGCCTTGCCCACATCATCGGGCACAATGTGATCTGAGACTTCTAATTGACTGACAGGATTAACCCCAGAGGCCTTGATGGCAACTTGCATATCTGTTGCAACCGTTCCTGGGCTCAAAGCAAGAATGCGGATGCCTTGCTCTTTATATTCCAGGTCAGCACATTTTGTTAATGAGTGAACGGCCGCCTTGCTTGAACAATAATGACTCCATCCCTCAAGGGCCTTTACGGCCGCGCCGGAACTTATATTGATAATCACGCCTTGTCCCTGTTTTAGCATCACAGGGAGTGCGGCGCGCAAGCCGTAATAAACACCTTTGTAATTTATATCGGCCGTCCTGGTCCAGGTTTCAGGGTCAGAGTCTGCCAAATGGCAAATTGGTTCAATCATGCCGGCGTTGTTGATGAGAATATCAAGACGTCCAAACTGCTCCTGACAGGCCTCAATCAGGCCACAGACATCACTATAGCTGCTTACATCGCAGGGATAGGCCAGAACTTTGCCCTTAGATGAGGTGAGTTCGTCCTGTAATGCTTTAAGTTTGTCTGTTGATCTGGCAGCCATAACCACGTTCACACCTAAATTAGCAAAGTGTTTTACTGTGGCGGCACCGATGCCTTTGCTGGCGCCTGTAATGATCGCTGTTTTTCCAGTTAGTTCATTCATTGATCAAGGCTCTTTTTTATCTGTTGGGTTAGAGTTTGAAAGGCTGGACAGGTATGCCAATAGATGGCCTAAAGGTTCTGGCTCCAGCTGGAATTCAGGCATGGCCTTATGGCCAACAACAATACCTTCAGCCAAAGATTCTGCCAAACTGTCTACAGGCCATTTGCTGACGATCTCAGCAAAACGCGGCGCTTCTTTGTGAGGGCTTTGACCTTGTTGGCCAATGGCGTGACAACTGGCGCAGAGTTTTTGAGCAATCTTTTGTCCCGTTTTGACATTTCCTTCTTCGGCTGCATGAACGGGAGACATCAACGATACTAGGCTTAAAAATAATATGCTCAGCTTCAAAAGTTTAAAAACAGGCGTGTAGAATTGCATTGCATGCTCTTTTCAGGTTTATCGATGTTGATCTGAAATATTGTACAAAGTGAAACCACAATTAGGTTGAATCGTTTTGCTTGACCTTAGGCTAGTATAGTGTGTGAATGTTACTCAGGTCGACCAGAAAAAACAATATTAGGGTTTTCATTATGGATGCGGGTTTTTGGCACAGGCGCTGGGAACAAAAAGATATTGGCTTTCATGAAAGTGATGCGAATAGCTTGTTGATTGATTATTTTAAAGAGCTTCCTATTCAAGAGAACGGTAATGTCTTTGTTCCCTTGTGCGGTAAGACGCGCAGCATTGCTTGGCTGCTGGCAAAAGGTTTTTCAGTCGTTGGGGTTGAACTTAATCAAACGGCCGTTGAGGAATTGTTTGAGGAGCTGGACGTTATACCTGAAATCGAGGAGAAGGGGCCCCTCAAAATCTATAGCGCGCCAAGCGTGACTGTTTTTGTGGGTGACTTTTTTGCCCTCTCTTATGATTTGATTGGTCCTGTGGATGCTGTGTTTGACAGAGCCGCCTTGGTTGCCTTGCCCCAGACTATGCGCGCTGATTATACTCAGCATTTGATGGAGATTACGAACAAGGCCCCACAATTGCTGATTGTTTATGAATATGATGAGAGCTTGATGAAAGGGCCGCCATTTCCCATCCCTGAGATAGAGGTGAAGTCTCACTATCAAGATAGGTATCAAGTTTGTTTGCTAAAGCGTTATGAGATGCCTGATGGCTTGAAAGACAAGAAACCTGTGAAAGAGATTGCTTGGTTGCTAACTTGATCTTGCTGAGCCACAAAATCTATATATTTCAATTGTTTATAGCCATGAAGAGTTCATGGTCGGATGTTTGTAATATCAAATATTTTCCATAATATATATTATGCGAATAGATGGTGTGGGGGGTTTAACCCTACAAAGCCTCAGCAAGCACGCGGCATAAATGATAAGAATTTCTCATTCAGCTTGTGCGTTGGAATATTCTCCTATCTATGAATAAGAATCATATTTTAACTTCGCCATGCAATCACAATCGCACAGCGAAAGGGTTGCAAAATGTCTTCAATTTCACGCCCGAGTGCCCTGGCCTTTTTAGAAGCTTTTTTGCGAATTGCCAGGATCTCTTCCACACTCAGCTCATGGTTCAACTGGGGTTCGAACGCAAACAGTTTGGCAATCTTTTTAACATTGGGTTCGGCCCCTGTCGCTTTCCAGACTTTGCCCTCTGATTGAATGTTTAAATTTACCATCACTGGGTCCGGATCATATTTTTGGATAAGCGGCAAACCAGCGCCTAGCGTTTGTTTGATATAGCTTTTTAATATGATTGAGGTGTTAGCGGCGCGCGCCTTGCCCAAACAAGCATTGTTGTTGGGCTTCTTGATATTGCAGTTCTTCAAATTCAGCGGGTCACCAAAGGTTTGAATGTCTGTAAAGCCGCGCACCTCAATTTCAAAAGCGCGCTGTAAGGCTGGGCGTGGCAACAGGCTGCGTAGCATTTTGGCAAATTGCAATTTGGCATAATCAGACAATGAGGCCCCTGCTGTATCAAACAAGTTTTGGATGATCACCACCCGGCTTTTGGGCAAGTCAAACGCCACGCCGCGAATGGGCAGCCGGCCAGGTTGTTTGGGATTTTCAATGGCTTCCACATATTCAAACGGGTCTTTGTGATAAATCACTTTGGTGACATCATTGCGCGGCACTTTTAAGCGCTCAATGCGTTGTTCTAATTTTTTCCATTGCTCGATCAACTCATCGACATTTTGTGATGCGGTTGCTGAGCTAACAAGAACACCTGACAAACACGTCAGGCTCAATATGCTGAGTGCTTTATTGAACGCGCGCATTGACCAGCTCCTCAAGCTTATTCACAGCTCCATGGAACGCATCGGTTTGCGCTTGCATGAGCACGCCCAATTTTTTTTGATTTTCTTGTGCTAACGTCAATTGGCTGTCCAGAGCGTTTAGTGTGCGACTGGCCTGATCAAAGCGTTTTTGCATTTCTGTAAAGCGTTTATCAAACGCCTTAGAGCGCTCTATAAAGGCTTGGTCACGCTCTATGATCGCTTGATTGCGTTGTAGAATGGCTTGATCGCGTTCTTTAACCGCGTGCTGCGTTTCAGAATCGCGCGCATCAAAAGCACGCGCCCTTTCATTTAAAGCTTGATCGCGCTCAATGATCGCCTGATTGCGCTGCAAGATCGCTTGGTCACGTTGTTCAATCGCTTCGCGCATTTGGCTTACGCCGGGAACCACCTTCCAAAGCACAAATCCTAATGTAATAATGAGCAGTAGGTTTAACAAACTCATAAACCACACCCAACCAGAGACCCAACGTGCCCCTCTGGTATCTATTTCAATAGAAGATTCAACTTGGTTCATACTCCACCCTATACTTGTACACTTAAACCAACTAAATTTTCGCTATATTACACAGGTGCAGCTGATTTTTAAAGAGATGTTTCAACCAAATTATTTATCTTATTCATTTACAGGGCTTATTTATTATTTCAACAGTTGAAAGTAACCTCTATTGGCAGGCTTCTTCATATCTTGTTATCAATCTATTTTTAAAACGATTGGGCAAAAACCTAGGCGTAGTTTGTTGGCGCTCTTATACTGGTTTAATTACATGCACAAAAATATAAGGCTTTGAATGACCAAACAAATTATCTCGCCAGACCCTGAAAATGAAGATCTTTATCGCACTTTGCAAGCTCGAGATCATAATGGCACTCTCATTGAAGCCCCGATCATTCACGAAAAACCTTTAACTGTGTTTTTGAATTCGCAAGAGATTGTCACCCTTATGACCATTGGCGATCACCCCGAAGCCTTAGCGCTGGGCTATTTGTTTAACCAAAACATGCTGCCAACTTATGATGATGTTACAAGCGTTGACTATGAGCCTGATATTGACACGATTGTTGTGCGCACAGCTCGCCAGACTAATTTTGAGCGCATTTTAAAACGTAAGGTTCAAACCTCTGGCTGCGGACAAGGCACAATTTTTGGCAATCTGATTGAAACCATTGAAGGCCAAGAACTTGAACTGGGAACCACAATTAAAACCAGCACGCTCCCCCCTTTGTTGAAAACCATCAACATGACCCCGCGTCTCTACTTGAAAACCGGGGCTATTCATGGCTGTGTTTTGATAAAAGAAAGTCAACCGCTTTTGTATTTGGAAGATGTCGGGCGCCACAATGCGGTGGACAAAATTGCTGGTTTCATGATGCAGAACAATATAAGCGCCCATGATAAATGCTTTTATACCACAGGGCGTTTGACCAGTGAGATGGTGATTAAAATGGTGAAGATGAAAATCCCTATTTTGATTTCCAGATCTGGTTTTACCGCCTGGGCGGTTGAATTGGCACGGGCGGCAAACCTAACCCTGATTGGCCGGGCGCGCGGCAAACGGTTTATTGTCCTGTCTGGCTTTGAGCGTGTTGAGTATGATAGCCAAGACAAGAAGTCTTCCTTTGAATGCGAACCAACCCCTTGTGCGGAGCAACTCATTTGAGCACTTTGAGCAATGGCCTTATTGATGTTGTAGGTGTTGTGCTAGCGGGGGGACAATCTCGGCGTATGGGCGGGGGCGATAAATTTTTGCAGCCCGTTCACGGTTCGAATTTATTGCAAGCTGTTTTAAAACGGCTGTCGCCTCAATTGGACACCATAATTATTAGTTCAAATAGCCCAGCACAAACCATTCATGCCGCGCTTAAAGCTGGCAAGCAATTTAACGAAATACCCATTGTCAGTGACCTGATCTCCGATTTTGCTGGGCCATTGGCAGGTGTTCATAGTGCAATGAAATGGGCACAAGAGAATAGACCTGAAACGACCCATCTTCTAACAGTGGCAGCTGATACCCCTTTTTTCCCGTTAGATTTTGTTTCAAGAATGGTCGGTTTTGCTCAATCGCAAGAGGCTTCCAGCATCATCTTGGCGCAATCGCACGGTCGCTACCACCCTATTTTTGGTTTGTGGCCGGTTGATTTGCAAGAGTCGTTGGAAGGAGCGCTTTTTAAGGGGCTGCGCAAAATTCGCGCCTGGACCAATGAACACCCAAATGCCAGCTTGAATTTTGACGATGAAATTATCAATGGGAAACAGGTTGATCCCTTTTTTAATATCAATGAACCAGAAGATTTTAAACGTTATCGGCAGCTTATTCAAAATATCTAAATAAGCTGTCAAAGTTTCTTGTTAAAACCGTTTCTATTCGCTTTTTTAATGTTTTACAGGGCTATCCTCGATGGCCTCACTCACAAAAGACAAAAGGCTATTCAGCGTAAATGGTTTTTTTAAAATTGGCACACTTTGTAATTCATGAGGGGCATACTCAATTAGGTCTGAACAATAACCAGACATAAAGACAATTGGAACCTCAGGCCGAAATTCTCTGATCTTCAAAGCACAATCTGGGCCATTCATATCTTCCATCAAAATAATATCAGAGAGAACCAAATCAATATGAGAATTGGATTTTGCAATTGCAACGGCATCATTTCCATCTGAAGCTGTCATAGCATCAAAGCCGAGACTATCCAGCATCAAAACGGCTAAATCTAACAACATGTGGTTATCATCGATGATTAAAACTGTTTTACGAGATTGTGAATTCATCGGATCAAAATCGAGATCGGACAAATCTAATGCGGCGTTGTTTTTGCTTGTTTTCGGTTGGGCTGAATAGAAAACTGTTCGAGGCAGACCACTATAGTTTATTTTTATTGATGATGAAGTCTCTCTAAGTCCTTTTATAGAAATATAAAGCGGGTGAGCCCTTTGCAAATAATTTCGTTTCATGGTCAAATATTCCAGTTTGGATGTATCAAAGGTTAAATTTTTTAATCAATACACCTCCAGGGATTTATGACCTTTCATTATTATCAAAAAAATATTGATGACCAGACCTTATTGTTATTTTGTCTTTTTAGAACAGTCTTTTGGCGTCATTTCGCATTATCCTGTGTCTTGCGTGCCAATTCATAGACGCAAGGTCATAACTTTTAAATTTTAGAAAGGATAAAGGCAATACAGCTAGAATTTATGCTTTATACGCCCTTTTATGGCCATGCCATCGTCTTGTGATCGTTCAGAGGCGGACAAACTATCATCTTTATATAAGAGCTCGAGGCCAAAATCCAATTCAGGCAAGGTGCCAAGTGTGCCAATGCCAGGGATATGAAGAGTTGTTCCGCTTTTTTTGCTCTTTTCACTTGGGTCAATCCCAGACAGAGCTGATCCTTTATCGGCCTCATTATCGCTAGAGAGAACACCTGTCTTATTTCTTAAGGCCAATTCAGAGCTCTGCACACCCCGTTCAGAGGCCGTGACACCGCCCACTTGCTGTTCTTGAAAAGCAAGCCCAAGGGTTATGCCAAATACTGACGGATACAATATAGACACTGACCCCACTAAAACTAGAATGGAGAATAATCGTTTCACTTTAACTGACCTCAATCAATCATGAGCTTATCACCCCAGGCTCATCCACATAATTATGATCTTATTCTTTGTAAAGTGCAAGCTTTAGGCAACCACAACTAAAAGGTTGTAATTGTTGTACATTATGATGATGAATGTGGCGCTTGTGCTGTTTAAGCAACATCTAATGTGTTCAAAATTTCATGAAATTGCCACATTTTACATAAGTACAGGCTAATTTTACTTACAAAAAAGGGCCTCTAAGCAAATGAGAGGCCCTTTAAAACTATGTCTATATTTTTAAGACTTTAAAATTTGATGCGTGCACCGGTAACAAATGTTTGGAAATCTTCAACATTTTCGCCATTGCTCAAATCTGCTTCATAGTGACGGTAACCGGCGTAAAGTTCCATAGCGGCTGCGTCGACTTTTTGAACAAAACCACCGCCAAAAATTTCACCTTCAACACCGGTCACACCAGCCCTATCAACATCATCAATGTCTGTAGAGATGTATTCACCGTAAAGAGTGGTTTTACCCAGTGAAACCCATTTTTGTTGGATTCCACCTTTAATTTGGTAAAACTCTTCTTCTGAGCCACTGTCATCATGCTCACGATTACCGCCAGAAGTTGTGAGCCAAAGGCCTGTTGGTGTGTGCATTACAGAAAGTGAACCGTTGTAAACTTCCATTCGGTCGCCTTCCTCATCAATGCCGTAACCAGCAGCTGCAGCGATTTTGAAGTCACCCCATGTGCCCTTATAAAAGGCGGCAAATGAATATTCATCATCTTCGCCCCAAGACGCGCTTAACCGGAAACCGGCAAGGGTTGGGGTGTCATAACGAATAACATCGTCACGGTCGAGTTCGAAATCACCTGGGAAAACATCGTCCCAATCAGCGTTAGCATTCACAGTTCCATCAGCATTAATGATGCTAAAGCCTTCAATAAAGCGCAAACCACCATTACGGGCAATGATTGCAGTACCGCTTAAGTCATTTGTGGTTGTTCCATCCAAAGCATGACCGGTTCTACCCCAAGAAATTTTACCAAATGTTTTGCTTTGGATGAACATTTCATTGCGGCGTAAAACGATTTCACGTCTGCTATCACTATCATCATCTTCTTCGCTAACACGATCTGATTCACTTGTATGAGTACCAAGTTCGATACGATAACCAGCTGACCAATCACTATTAATTTTGGCTTTACCTCTAATTCCAAAACGGGAGGTGGAACTGTCGTTGTCAACAACATAGGCATCGTCTTCTCTGCCATTATCCCAAAAAAGAATAGCCCTGTTAACCTGACCATAAATTTTCAATGAAACTTTACGGTTTCCTTTGCGCGCTGTCGTTGCTTCTAAAACGGCAACGCGCTCTTCTAGATCTGCACAGCAGTCCCCGCCGAAATCAGCGGCATGAGAGAGTGAAGGCTGAAGAGCAATAAGGCTCCCAGCGATCAAGATTGAATAAGTAATGCTTTTAGACATGATTTCCTTCTTAGACATGATCATGCAGTCAAGATGCATGGATGTTTAATTTAACTGGTGAATTAAATAACTTGATTTGATTTATTTGAACAACGTAAATCGCTATAAAATCAGCAAGATTTGTTTAGATGTTGCAAATCGCCCATATCTGAAGCAAACGAAATAATAATGCTGCATGATATGAAATGGCGGTCAACCTCCTCATTAATTGTTTAATTTAGACAGCGAATACAGGAAACTTAATAAGCGTGTTATATGACAGTCTTGTTAAAAGGAGTCCTCCTGCAAAAATTTACAGACCTAACTGTTACGCAAAAACCACAAAAGGGTATCGCGCCAACTGAAATTGAGACATTCTGCCTCAGCAAAACAATGGATTTCCCCATTTTATCCCAGCAAAACAAATCCTTATTAGATCTATCTTGTAAAATTTATATCTAGATGTCAGAAAATTCAGGGCGCTTGAGGCTAATCAATTGAAAAAAACGAAGCACATGCTTTAATGATCAAACCACTCGTATTATGAAGGTTTAGACAGTTATTAAATATGTCAGACTCCAAGATTGCATCAACAGACCTGGCGATAATTGGCCCTGGTCCTGTCGGACTGATCACAGCCCTTGCCTGTGCACAAGAGACCAATTTTTCTATATCTCTTTTTGGTCCTTGTCCCTCAAACGAACAACTTGAGAATGATACGCGTACAACAGCTTTTATGGTGCCGTCTTTAACGATGCTGGATCATTTAAACTTATGGCCAGCGATTAAAAAAAATGCCGCCCCTCTTGAACACTTAAGAATGATTGATGATTGTGCCAGCTTATTGCGGGCCCCGGATTGTTCGTTTAGTGCTCAAGAGCTTGGTTTGGAGGCTTTTGCTCAAAATATTCCCAATAAAGACCTGAACCAACAGCTGATCACTATGGTCACAGAGCACCCCAATATCACCTGGGTGGAAACTAAAGCTGTTACATCTATTTGCCCTGAACATGATCATGTGATGATCCAAACACAAGAAGGGGCAAGCTATAGATCTTCTGTTTTAATCGGTGCTGATGGGCGTAACTCCCCTGCCCGACGCGCCAGTGGCATCAAAGAAAAAGTCTGGTCGTATGAACAAACGGCAATAAGCTGCAATTTCACCCATGAATACCCCCACAATGCCACTTCAGTTGAATTTCACCGCCCCTCTGGTCCCTTAACGCTCATTCCTTTAAAAGAAAACCATGCCAGCTTGGTATGGAGCCTGCGGCCAAAGCAAGCTGACGAGATGATTCAATTATCGACAGATCAATTTAGTCAGCAACTTGAACAAACTATGCATTCTATTTGGGGGCCTATTACCAGTGTGGGCAAACGGGTGGCCTTTCCTATCAAGGGTATGAAATTAGATCATTTTGCAGCCAAACGGATTTTTCTGGTTGGGGAAGCTGCTCATGTTGTCCCACCTATTGGGGCGCAGGGTTTGAACTTAGGTGTGCGCGATGTTGCTTATTTGGTGGAGAGCTTAAAATCTAAAACCGATTTGTCCGCAGACATTCATTCTCTCGAAGCTGCCTATAATAAAGCACGACAGCATGATGTATGGTCACGTACAACGACCATTGATTGGCTTAACAAATCACTGTTATTGTCTTATTTACCTTTAAAAATTTTACGCAGCGCAGGTTTAAATGCAATGAATGCCAGCCAGACTTTGCGTAAATTGTTGATGAATGAGGGTTTGGGTACTAGCTTGGACCTTCCCCCTCTTATGCGCCAGAAGCAAAAGGTCGCCTCATAACAAAGGACAGATAAAGCTTTATTGTTCTATTTCAGCTCTTGACGTTGAGATCTGTTTTATGGCTTTTACCAACAATCATACATTATAAAGAGGCCTTATAAATGTCCCCCTTATTACATCTTCGTTATTGGGCAGAATATAGCGTTTTACGCTTAATCATTGGCATGATTAGGCTGATGCCTCTTGATACCGCGGTAAAATTTTCTGCTTATTGGTGGCAAAAATTGGCGGCGCGTGGGCGGCGGCATCAAAGAGCGTTGGACAATTTAGCCCAAGCGTTTCCTGAAAAATCAGAACAAGAACGCGAAGCTATTGCCATGGCCATGTGGGGAAACCTTGGTCGGGTTATGGCTGAAACGATGCAGATTGACCGGGTTTTAAAACGGCCTGAGAACATTGAATTGGTCAACTCCAAATTGTTAGGCCGTTATAAGGGGAAAATGGGACCGGCTGTTTGTGTTTCCATGCATTATGGCAATTGGGAATTGGCTATGTGGCCTTTAGCCGTTGCTGGCATGAAACCGGCCGGGGTTTATCGATTGGTGAAGAACCCACTGGTTGATAACTATATACGGAACCAGCGCAAAGAGCTTTTCCCCGGTGGGATGTTTGCTAAAGGGGCCAGTGCCGGTGGCCATGCAGGGCGCGACACAGCCCGGCTTATTGGCGCTTATGTGCGCGATGGCGGGCGGTTAGGCTTTTTGGCTGATCAGTTTGATCGGCTAGGGGTTGGTGTGCCTTTTTTTGGCAAAGAAGCCAAATCAGCCAAATTTCCAGCCATGTTGGCTCGCCGTCTTGGATCTCGTTTTTGGGTTGGTCGGTGCGTTAGAATTGGTCCTAAATCCCAATTTCGCGTTGAGATGCATGAGATTAAAGTACCGCGGACAGACGACAGAGATGAGGATATAAAATTCATTGTCGCTGAAACCCAAAAAACTTTTGAAAAATGGATTAGAGAATATCCAGAACAGTTTATGTGGTCGAACCGAAAATGGTCTTAAACAAGCGTGCTGCCCTAAAAATGAAACCTTCGTTTAGGGCAAAACGGCGATGCTGGTGAGCATTCCAAAGCGCTAAAAAAAGACCCGCACACAAAAACTTAAAGACAAGTGCTAAGGAATTTTAAAATTATGTCTTATACCAAAACCCCCAATTCTTTTTACAAACCGTTGGCGATTGGGGCACCTGAACCCTTTCAATCTTTGCCTGTGAACCTTGAGCGGATGATCCATTTTGTCCCTCCTCATATTGAAAAGATCCGTTCAAAAATCCCTGACATGATTAAACAGGTTGATGTGATCTTGGGCAATTTAGAAGATGCTATCCCAGCTGATGCCAAAGATGAAGCCCGCTCTGGGTTTATTGAGCTAGCTAGCAAGAATGAATTTGGCGGCACTGGTTTATGGACACGGGTGAATTGCCTAAACAGCCCTTGGTTTTTAGATGATGTCACTCAAATTGTAAGCCAAGTCGGTAATAAGCTGGATGTGATTATGTTGCCCAAAGTGGAAGGGCCTTGGGACATTCACTATCTTGATCAATTGCTGGCGCAATTGGAAGCCAAGCATAATGTCAATAAGCCTATTCTTATTCATGCGATTTTGGAAACCGCCCAAGGGGTTAACAATATTGAAGAGATTGCTGGTGCGAGCCCGCGCATGCATGGCATGAGTTTGGGGCCTGCTGACTTGGCGGCCTCTCGCGGAATGAAGACCACCCGTGTTGGTGGCGGTCATCCTTTTTATGGCGTTTTGGAAGACCCAACGCAGAGCGGGGATCGCACCCTTTTCCAGCAAGATCTTTGGCATTACACGGTTGCCAAAATGGTTGACGCTTGTATGGGCCATGGCATCAAGGCGTTTTATGGCCCCTTTGGTGACTTTAGTGATAGCGATGCATGCCGGGCTCAATTTCGCAATGCCTTTTTGCAAGGGTGTCTTGGTACTTGGACGCTGCATCCAAGTCAAATCGCCATTGCTAAGGAAGTCTTTAGCCCTGAACCTGAAGAGGTTTTGTTTGCAAAGAAAATTCTTGAAGCAATGCCAGACGGCACAGGCGCTGTTATGATTGATGGCAAAATGCAAGATGATGCCACTTGGAAGCAGGCCAAAGTGATTGTTGATTTGGCCAAACTTGTGGCGCAAAAAGATCCTGACTTAGCTGCAAGCTATGAGCTTTAAAGCCTTTTATGAACTTTAAAGCCTTAGCATTAAAAAAAGCCGCTCAAAAATGAGCGGCTTTTTTTCTAACTTTTTTAAAGAGAGCTTTTATTTTTTCTCTTTTTCTTTGCCTTTGTCAGCTTTCTTTAATTTTTCAGCTTCTCGTTTTTTAGCTAACTCAATTTGACGTTTACGAATTTCCAACATCATCTGTTTGCGGGCATTGGCATATTTTTTACCGTCGATCGGCTTGCCGGTATAAGCTTTGTCAAAACCGCCTAAGGGAACAGGAAAGCCAACCGGTTTACCACTAATGGAAACAGTGGCAACCACTAATTTCTTACCTGTTTTTAATTGCTTCATCAGGGCATCTGTCATGACCATTTCAGCCACACAGCCTGCCACATGACAAAAGGCATACCTGAATTTTAACGGTTCATTTTCGTCTACTTTAATGTGCACGCCAGATGGAATGGCCATGCCCAAAGGAACCGTGACTAAAAACTTTTCTTTTTTATGACCGCTGACTTTGCGAACCGCAGCTGAAATAAGCGGAGCCCCTGTTTTGGCACTCAAGCTTTCATGATGGGTCATGCAAATCTGTTTTTGCTCAGCTTTTTTTTCTTTGACTTCTTTTACTTTGACGTCTTCACAGATTTTAATCCAAGCGTTTTTTTTGCTCGTATCAAATTCTTTTTTCTTTTTATCATTATCTGCTGCAGTAGCTGTGATAGCTCCCCCGGCCAAACCAACAGCTAAAACCAACACCAAACCAAGTTGGTTTCTCAGTTTATTGCGCAAACGCATTGTTATGCCTCTCTTTTGTAACATTTGGTCGCCCTAACTTTAAAAATCTTAAAATTTAAAAGCTAATCTTTTCCCGATTAGGACAACATTTAAAATTGTCTGTTTAACTTTTCGAAAATAATAATTGGCTTATCGCCTTTTCCATTTTCCTTTTACAGCTTGGAATACACTGAATTAAGGCAATGCCATGACAAGCGCCATATTTGAACAATTTGCTTCAATTGAACACCTAACTAATCGTCATGCGTGATAAGAATGACACGGTTATTATGCCGATAATCTGCTCATGATTAACATTTATACTCAATTTCGTCCAAAATACTGTCTATATTAAGACCTCATCAAAATAGCCTTACCTGATAAAAGAGCTCAACAAACACATGCAAAACATTGATATTCTTAAACTAGCAAAGCTCATTGGCTTGTTTATATGCCTCAGCATGGCTGGAACACAAGCTTTTGCTCAGCAAAACACCCCTCAAGAGCGTCATGGCATTGCAATGCATGGGGGTCTAAAATACCCCCCAAGCTTCACTCATTTTGACTATGTAAGCCCCAACGCGCCTAAAGGGGGTCTGTTGAGAATGGGTGTGCAAGGCACCTATACCAGTTTAAACCCGCTTAATATTCGCGGTGGTAGTGCCGCTGGCATTCGCGGTTATGTTTATGAAAGTCTGTTAGCCCGGGCTTTGGATGAACCTTTTTCTCTTTATGGGTTAATTGCCAAAAATATTGAGGTTCCACAGGACCGCTCTTCCATTACTTTTTATCTGAATGAAAAGGCCAAATTTTCTGATGGCAAAGCCTTGACCAGCGATGATGTGATCTTTTCCCATGGCCTTTTAAAGGAGCACGGGCGCCCCAATCATCGCACCTATTATTCCAAGGTCACCGAAGTGGAAAAGCTTGGCCCTCATGCCGTGAAGTTCATTTTTGATGAGAGCGGTGATAGGGAAATGCCGTTGATTATGGGCTTAATGCCCATCTTACCAAAACATGCCATGAACGTTGACTTATTTGGTCAAACCAGTTTGAAAGCTCCGATCGGGTCAGGCCCCTACCGTGTCACGAACATAGACGCGGGCAAACAGATCACCTATGAGCGCACGAAAGACTATTGGGGCAACGATTTACCGGTTAACCGTGGCCGGTTTAATTTTGATACCATCACCTTTACCTATTACCGCGATAGCAACACCTTATTTGAGGCGTTTAAGAAAGGCTTGCATGATGTTGCTTATGAAGGCAACCCGGGCAAGTGGTCTACCAGTTATAATTTTAATGCGGTTAAAGAGGGCAAGGTTCTCAAGAAAGAATTTGCATTAAAAATACCCTCAGGCATGTCAGCTTTGGTGTTCAATACTCGCCGGGCGCAATTTAAAGATCAACGGGTGCGCAGAGCCCTCAACTACATGTTTAATTTTGAGGATGCCAATCGCAAACTGTTTCATGGTCTTTATACACGCACTCAAAGTTATTTTGACCGTTCTGTTCTAGCCTCAATTGGTCATGAGGCTGACGACATTGAACAAAAACTATTGGGAGATGATTTCAAGGCCAAGCATCCCAAACTTTATGATGGCAGCTATCAGTTCCCTAAGAATCGGGCAAGGGGTGGAATTGATCGGCGCAATGTACGCAAGGCCTTAAAACTATTTAAGCAAGCAGGCTATTCCTTAAAAGATGGGCGGTTGATCAATGATGCGAACGGGGGCCCTTTTACTTTTGAAATTATGACAGTCACCAAATCTCAAGAAGCCTTGTTGCTCAACTTTATTGAAACGCTGAAAGTTGTTGGCATTAGCGCCAATGTGCGCCAAGTGGATTCAACCCAATACCAAAAGCGGAAAAGCAGCTATGATTTTGACATGTTCCAAAATTTTTGGTCTGGCTCGCTTTCTCCGGGTAATGAACAATTGTTTCGTTGGAGTGCTAAACAGGCTGACACCCAAGGCTCGTTTAATTTTGCTGGCATTAAAGACCGCCGTGTTGACGAGGCGATAAGTGCTTTGTTGGCTGCAAAAGACCCAAAAACCTTCGTTTCTTGCGTTAGAAGTCTGGATAGATTGCTGCTTTCCGGGGATTATGTCATCCCTTTATACCATTTAAAGGCACAATGGCTTGCACATTGGGCTCATTTGGGCCACCCTGAGACAGGTTCATTTTATGGAACGCAACTTGATTCGTGGTGGGATAAAGGCCAGACAAATTAATTGGGCCATTTTCTATTGCTTAAGATGGTGAGTTGTTTTTTATAAGCTGAACGGGGAACGTATTTTTAAGTTTTGAATGATTTTTGTAAAGGGATCTATTGAGCAGGCCACTCAATGAGTAAGACACTTGATCAAATTTTTCTGTCTAATGCTGAAAAACAGGCGGATAAAATCGCCCTAACAGCTTGCCCACAAAGCACTGCTTTGGGCTCAAGTTCAGACAGTCTTCAGCTGAGCTACGAGCAAAGCGCAAACTATCTTTATAAAGCGGCAAACTTTTTTCGCAATTGTGGTCTGAAAGAAGGGGATGTGGTCTTTGTCCAATTGCCCAATAACCTGCAAACGCCGCTGTTATTATTGTCTTTATTAAATGCTGGCCTTGTGCCTTGTTTAATCCCAACTCATTGGCGTCGCTCAGAACTTGAAAAAGCTTTGTACTCACTTCAGCCCAATGCCGTTCTCGTGCAACAATCTAGTGCTGATTATGACCCTTTTAACACCATGTTTGAGATTGCCGCTGATATTATTAGCGTGCGATTTATTTTCGGCGTTGGTCAGACTTTGCCTGATGGGGTCACCTGTGTCCCTAGCCTGACTGATACTGTTTCAATTGAAGCACCTGAAGAGATCGTTTTTCGCCGCTCCCCAGAGCAAGTGGCTTTTATTGGCTGGTCAAGTGACCAAGAAGGCCAGCCCCATCCTATTGCTTATACGCATTTTCAACTGATGGCCAATAGCTATCTGATCAATGATCGCTTCGAACTTGGTGTGCCATTGTCCTTGCTCAACACTTATAACATCACCAGCCTACCCGGTTTGGTTGGCGCCTTCATCCCTTGGTTGCTTGAAGGCGGGCAGATGCACTTAACCTCAGATTTAAGCCCGAACTCTCTTGTGCACTTTATGGAACAATACAGCTGCAACTTGGCTGTTCTTCCCCAAGGTATTGCACCTAAATTGATGCAGGCTTTAAATGCCAGCAACTTGCCAGAACCTCAGTGGCCTCATAAAGCGCTTATTGCCAGTTCACCTATTAAGGCTATATCTAGCGCAGATTTAACCGGTAAAAGCACAGTTCTTTATAATCTCAATGGTCTTTGTCTTATCCCCAAAACCACAGATGAAGGGCAAAAGGGATTGCTTAAATTAGGCCCACAGCCTGATAAAGATGGACAACCTTTGACCCCGCCCTTCCTGACCACCCGCTTACAAGGGGCAACACAAAAGGCTGGTGAGGAAACTGAAATTATGCAAGGGCGGTTAGAGATTGGCGGTACCGCTGTTGGTTTTACCAATTGGCAAACCAATATGACAACCATGCCCCACAGCAACTATGATGAGCATTGGGAAAAAACCTATTTAACTGCCAGCCTTATCGACCAAGCGATGAGCTTGCTGGATATTCTGCCCAATGATGACACCATTTATTATGGCAATAGCCAACTTTACGGCCAAGAGCTTGATCGCCTGTATCAAGCTTATCCTGGCTTTGTTGATGCGGCTGCCTTTGCCATTGAGGACCCGCTGTTGGGAGAACGTTTGTTTGCCGCGATCATTCCGCAACCTGGTGATGCGCTGTCTTTTGACGATTTTAAACAACATCTTTTGGCCCAGAATGTTTCGCCGGCAAAAATTCCGGAAAAATTAGTGACTGTTACGCAAATCCCGCGCAGCTCAGATGGTTTGATTGAGCGCCAAGAGATCTTGCGGGCTTAAACGGATGTCCCGTGCGTAAAGAACCGTTTAATTTGTGCTGGTATGCTATTGGCAAGCAAGCTCAGGACTTGCCAGATAATCTTGCGCTGGAACTTATTGGCCCGCCTCTTGCCAATCTTGCCAAAACAAGCTGGAGCTATAAAGAGCTTGATCAGTCCGTTCGCGCTATCGCTGGCGGCCTGATAAATAAGGGGCTGCAACCGGGTGATTTTGTTTTGCTACGGCTGAACAGTGATGTCAGTTTTGCTTTGAGTTTTTTTGGCGCTATTGCCGCCGGCTTGGTGCCTATTCCCTTGTCCCCTCACTTAACAAACACAGAGATTGATTTTTTTGTGCAAGACACGGGTGCTAAATGGATGATCCAAGCGCCCAATTTATCTATTTGCAAGCGTGCTGATTGCGCACTCATCGACCAAGATGAAATTATTGACTTTCTGCATCACGAAACAAGCGCCCCTTATGCACAAACCGTATCTGAAGATCCTGCCTTTTTAATCTACACCAGTGGCACGACCAATCAGCCCAAAGGGGTGCTGCATGCCCAGCGCGTTATTTTAGGGCGTATTCCCATGCGAGAGGGGTGGCATAATATGGGGCCCAAAGACCGTGTGTTACATGCTGGAGATTTTAACTGGAGCTACACACTCGGTGTTGGTTTGATGGACCCGTGGGCGGTGGGGGCAACAGCCTTAATCTACCACGCAGAGAAAAGCCCTGCCCTTTGGCCTGAGCTGATTGAGACCCACAATGTTACCATCTTTGCAGCCGTGCCAGGGGTCTACCGCCAGATTTTAAAATATGGGCACCCAAACAAACAGCACTTTGTGAACCTTAGACATGGTTTGAGCGCTGGGGAGGCTTTGCCTGAGGCCCTGCATGAGCAATGGCAAGAGCAAACGGGGGGCAACCTTTACGAAGCTATGGGACAAAGTGAAATTTCAACCTATGTTTCTACCGCCCCTGGCATTAATGTGCCATCTGGGGCCAAGGGGCGCATCCAAAAGGGGCGCAAGGTTGTCATTTTGTCAAAGCAATCAGAGACAGAAAAGGCAGGTCTTTCCCCTTGCCAACCAGATGAACAAGGTTTGATTGCCGTTCACACATCAGATCCCGGGCTGATGTTGGGCTATTGGCAACAAGGAAAAGATCAATCTGTTAGCTTTTGCGGTGAATGGTTTTTAACCGGTGATTTGGGCAGCATTGATGGTCATCAAAACTTAACCCATTATGGGCGCGCAGATGAGGTTATGAACGCATCTGGCTATCGTGTTAGCCCTCATGAGGTTGAAAAGGCCCTTTTGGAAAATGAACATATTTTGGAAGCGGGGGTGTTTGAAAACCAAATCCGGCCTGATCTATCTATTATAGAAGCTCTTTTGGTACTAAAACCTTGCCACTTAAGTGAAACTGCCCTTAAAGATCAACTTGTTGAGCAATTGAGCCATAAATTGGCACCTTATAAACACCCTAAAGCGTATCATATCGTCTCTAACCTACCGCGTAATAAAACGGGCAAACTAATTCGTAAACAATTGCGAGATTACCGTGAAATCTAACTATTTTGGCTAAAATTTCCAATTTTTTAAAAAAGTTCGGTCAAATTCATTACATTAATTGCTTCAGTCACAAGCATATAAAGAGCTCATAAAATCCATGGCAGAAAACACTGAAATTTTACTTGTAAGCTCTGGGCAGAATGGCCAAGACAAATTGATCACAGCTCTTAGCCAGGCTGAGTTAAACGTGCAAACCTGCCAATTTAAAACCCTGGCACAAACCTTATCGCAAAAATCCAATTTTGATATTTTGGTTTTTAATATTGCCACACTGACAACGCAAGACCAACTTAGCACTTGCTTAACCTTGGCCGAAAAAATCAAACATAACCCTGCTACACAGAATATACGGCTTTTATGCATTGGCATTGAGCAAACCTTAATGCAAGATCAGCAGAACCATGACTTTGATGATCTTATTTTTGGCGATATTCGCATCCCCTCTGTCGTTGCCCGTGTGAAAGCACAAATTCGTTTAAACACCATGCAGTCTGAACTTAACAGACGGTTGCATATAGCTGAAAAATATCAATGTGAAGCGTTGATCAACAATCAATTAAACCAACCGATCACAGAAGCTTCTATTTTGGTAACTGGGCGGCCTAATGGATATTCGGTTATTGAAGAAACATTGTCTGCCAATTGCACATTAATTGGCACCCTTTCACTGGACACTGCAAAAGATTATTTAAACCGCCAGCCTTTTGATATGGTGATCATCAATGGGGGGCGCATGCCAACACGTTTTTTGCCCTTTGTAGAGCAGATTAAGAAAAACCCACAATTGTTTACCTTGCCAATTTTACTGGTTGCCTACCCTTCTAAACTAACTGACAGCCATATCGCTTATGAAGCGGGCATAACCGATATCATCGGGGCCCCGGTCAACCGCAATGAATTGTTATTGCGCACAACGAGTTTGATTAGAGAGTGGCGGTTTCGCTCAGCCATGGCCCAGTCCTATTTAAGTGCCAGGCACATTCCCACCAATGATGCTTTGACCGGACTTTACACCTATAGCTTTTATCGCGAGCATTTAGACCAGATCATTAAAGATCACAGCCAAACCAAAAGAACGTTCACGCTGATTACCATAGCCATTGAAAATATGTCTGACATCAACACCCAATTTGGCTATATGGCTGGCGATCAGGTGCTGAGCCAAATCTCAGAAATCTTAATGACGATGATCCGCGGTGAAGATTTGGCGGCGCGTATTTCAGGATGCAAATTTGTGCTGACCTTGCCTGACACTTCAGCTGGTCATGCCAGTAAAGTTTTAAAGCGCATTGAATCCATTTTAAAACAAACAGAATTTATGGGCACAACAGGTGGGGGGCCTATCACTGTTGATTTAGCTGCCCATGTGCTGGAATCAAATGGTGAGCTGGGTTCAGATGAACTGGTCAACTTACAAACTGTGCCGCTTAAACAAGCCATAAGTTTGCAAGACAATAAACGCACTGCCTAGGCTCAAGACCTATTAATTATTGTGCTGCCAGTTTGACCAATTCACCTATCAGTTGCGTGACCCCTTCAAGCCGCTCTTGGTGTTTTTCCCATTTGGCCTTGTAAATAAGTTTGTGATTGGCTTGTAACTTCACTTTGTTTGCGTGTATGCCAACAAACTCTATCAAGCCTTCAAGGTTGGCAAACTTATCTTGATAAAATCCAATTTGCGCCCCCTTTGGCCCTGCTTCAATGCTGGCAACGCCTGCTTGGCGACACAAGCCCTTAATGTGCATAATTTCTAGCAAATGCGAGACTTCTTCTGGCAAGGCACCAAAACGATCATGTAATTCTGCGCTGAATTCATCAATTTCAGCGCGTGTTTCCAACCCTGAGGCACGGCGGTAAAGGCTGAGCCTTAATTGCAGATCATTCACATAGCTCTCTGGTATCAACACAGATGTGCCCAACTGAATGTTTGGTGTCCATTCCGCTTCACCAGCACCGCCGCCGTCTTTCAGTTCAGCAATGGCGTCTTCCAACATCGATTGATAGAGTTCATAGCCAATTTCACGAATATGGCCTGATTGTTCTTGGCCCACCAAATTGCCAGCGCCGCGCAAATCCAAATCATGAGCGGCGAGCGTGAACCCGGCGCCTAGACTGTCTAGGCTGGCAAGTACTTTTAAACGCTTCTCTGCAGCCGGTGTCAGCTTTTTGTTTACAGGGGTTGTAAAGTAAGCATAGGCCCGGGTTTTAGAGCGCCCCACGCGGCCTCTTAATTGATAAAGCTGGGCCAGGCCAAATTTGTCAGCCCGGTAAATCACCATGGTGTTGGCGGTGGGGATATCCAGCCCGGATTCAATGATTGTGGTTGAGAGTAAGCAATCATATTGCCGGTCATAAAACGCATTCATAACGTCTTCAAGTTGGCTGGTGGGCATTTGTCCGTGTGCGCGGACTACTTTTAGTTCTGGCACATGTTCTTTTAGTAAGGCTTCTGCCTCATCCAAATCCCGCACGCGCGGACAGACAAAAAAGCTTTGGCCGCCGCGAAAGCGTTCGCGCAACAAGGCATTGCGAATAACCACCGGGTCAAACGGGCTGACATAAGAGCGCACAGCCAACCGGTCAACCGGCGGGGTGGTGATGAGGGATAAGTCGCGCACCCCGGTTAATGACATTTGCAAGGTGCGCGGAATGGGGGTGGCTGACAGAGTGAGCACATGCACGCTGTCTTTTAGCTCTTTCAGGCGCTCTTTATGTTGCACGCCAAAATGCTGTTCTTCGTCAATGATCAAAAGCCCTAAATCTGCAAATTGAATGCTTTTGCCCAACAGTGCATGGGTGCCGATAACAATATCAACAGTGCCATTGGCAAGCCCTTCTTTTAGGGTTGCAATGTCTTTGGTGGCGACCAGGCGTGATGCATGGCCAATTTTAATAGGCAGGCCTTCAAACCGGTCTTTAAACCCTTGATAGTGCTGGCGGGCCAGTAAGGTTGTGGGCGCCACCACGGCCACCTGTACGCCGTTCATGGCGGCAATAAAGCTGGCCCGCAATGCCACTTCTGTTTTGCCAAAGCCGACATCACCGCAAACAAGTCTGTCCATTGGTTTGCCGGCGCCCAAATCATCTCTGACGGCATCAATGGTTGTTAGTTGATCTTCTGTCTCTTCAAACGGAAAGCTGGCGGCAAACTCGTCCCACTGTTCGCTTGTTACCTCTAAGGACGGGGCTTTGCGCAAAGCTCGTTTGGCCGCTATTTCGATGAGCTTTTCAGCAATATCGAGCAGTTTTTTCTTAATTTTGGCTTTGCGGTTTTGCCAGGAGGTGCCCCCTAACCTGTCTAACTCTGTGTGGCTGTCTTGTGAACCATAGCGCGATAACAGCTCTATGTTTTCAACTGGCAAGAAGAGCTTGTCACCTTGGTGGTAATGCAGCTCTAAACAATCATGGGGCGCGCCGGCTGCTGTAATGGTTTTCAGGCCTTCAAAACGGCCAATGCCGTGTTCTTGATGGACGATAAAGTCTCCGATGGACAGGCTGGAGGCTTCTTTGAGCACTTGGGCATCTGATTTACGGGCCTTTTTGCGGCGGATGAGGCGGTCGCCCAGGATGTCTTGTTCGCCAACGATGAGATAATCATCTGCCTCAAAACCTTCCTCAATGCCCAGCACCACAAAGGCAACGACGCTGGCATTTAACGCCACAACATCTTGCCATTGATCACACGCTTGAAACGCTTCTAATCCGGCTTCTTTTAACAGATTGATCAACCGTTCGCGCGAGCCATTGCTCCAGGCGGCAATGACAACTTGCTTAGCCTTGCTTTGAGCTTTTTTGATTTTTTTGACCACGGCATGGAATAAGTTTTCTCGGTCGTCACGGCGCTCAACAATAAATTGCAAGCCAGCTTTGCCATTGAAAGACTGAACCTGATCATAAGTGCCACCCTCATCTAGATCCGCTGTGCTCATAACGAGAGAGGGCAACCCTTCTATCAATTCATGCCATTGGTCTTTGTTGAAAAACAAATCAGATTTGGGAACCGGGTGATATGGCGGGGCGCCAAAATGGGCTTGTTCTAAGGCCTGCACGCGGGCTTCATAATGTTCATCTATTTGGTCGAATTGAGCGTCTATGGCTTGGTCTATTTCCAGCTCACGACTGATGACTGGTTCAGGCACATAGTCAAATAAGGTTTCCAGCCCTTGATGAAAAAATGACAGCCAATGTTCCATGCCTTGAAAGCTGGTGCCTTCACTGACCGCTTCATACAGCGCGTCATGCCCTTGAGGGGCGCCGAAATGTTCCAGATAAGATTTGCGGAACCGACCACGTGCTTCTTCACTAAAATCAACTTCACTCACCGGTAATAAAGTGACCCGGTTTAGCTTTTTTATTGTGCGCTGGCTTGCCGGGTCAAATTGGCGAATGCTTTCCAGCTCATCGCCCCAAAAGTCCAGCCGCAAGGGTTGTTGATAGCCTGATAAGAACAAATCAATAATGCCGCCGCGCACCGCGAACTCACCCTTGTCTATCACCATTTCAGAGCGCAGATAGCCCATGGCTGTTAAACGGTTGAGCAAGCGGGTGCGGTCAATGCGCTTGCCGGGGCTGAGGATTTTAATATGAGAGCGCACAAAGCTTTGCGGCACAATTTTTTGCACGATGGCGCGCGGGGTTGTTAAAATCAGCCGCGCCCCGCGCCGTTTGCCTTTTGCCAATTGAGCGAGGCTCGCCATGCGCTGGGCGATGATTTCTGGCTTTGGCCCTGCTCTGTCATAAGGCACGCAATCCCAGGCGGGAAAAGGCAGCACTTTGACATCAGGGGCGAAAAACGACAGGCCTTCTTTTAAAGCGTCCAAACGCTGATCATCACGGCAAATATGGACGATGTCTAAATCCTTGCCCTCAACCTCATTTAGAGTTTTGAGTAATTGGGCCAAAACCAACGGTTCTTGCCCCTCTAGAACCCGGCTAAGGCCAATGGTTGAGGAGGCGGTTGATGTAAGGCAGGACTGAAGCGTGTGAAGGGACATAAAAAATAAAGTCTATTTAAAAGGACAATTTAAGATAAATCATGAAAGTTGCGAATTTGGCTGACCAAGGATTGATACTGGCTATCAATTTCAAAGTCACGGCCCATAATCCAATTTTCCAACATCGGGTCGGGCAATTGTAAAAAGGCATCTAGAAGATCGTGGCTGGTTTCATCTAAATTTTTGATATTGGCTTCAACATATTTACCCATCAACCAGTCCATTTCTTTTGTGCCCCGGTGAACGGCCCTATAAATGGTGCGTTTTTGGCGATCTGATAAGTTTTCAATAGTGTTCATAATCGCCTTTTTACCCTTATTGGCCGTATTTTTCTACGCGCATGTGGAAAGAGCCGGCCCAAATCATTGCTGTTATTGGAAAAATTGTTCTCTCCATATAGCCTTATGGCACGTTAAACTCAAGGTCCATAAATGCGCCCAACTCGTTTACAACCCCTGTTTTCAGATGTGTCTGGCCTTAAAGGCATAGGCCCGCGCCTGACCACCTTGCTCACCAAGCTGTTGGACCGGCCTGGCGAGATTAAACTGCCGCGCAAAATAGACCTTTTATGGCATTTCCCCTCCGGCCTGGTTGATCGCTCTAACCGGCCTAAAATTAAAGATTTGCGCGCTGGAGAATTGGCCACTTTTGACGCTGAAGTGATCGCCTTTAAAGGCCCAAAACCGCATGGCAAGCGCCGTTTTTCCAAAGCACCGACGCGGGTTAAAATGCAAGATTCAACTGGCGAGATTGATCTGGTGTTTTTCCGATCTGACCCGAAATATCTACAACAACAACTGCCTGTTGGTGAAATCCGTTACATTGCTGGGCGCCCAGAGCTATATGCTGATCACCTCCAAATCTCCCATCCGGACCATATTTTAACGGCAGAAGAATTCAAGGACTTCCCCGTCCTAGAACCGGTCTATCCCTTAACCCAAGGGCTGACCTTGAAAACCTTACAAAAAGCCTTCTCCCAACTCATCCCTGCCATACCAATGCTGGAAGAATGGCAAGACAAAGCCTGGCTTGCCAAACAACACTGGCCTGACTTTCAAACCGCTTTAACCCGCCTGCATCGGCCAGAATTGCCTGAGGACATTGCTGGCAACTCTGTGATGCGCCAACGCTTGGCTTATGATGAATTGCTTGCCAAGCAGTTGTCCTTAGCGCTTGTACGGCGCCAGTTGCGCAGCAAAAAGGGACGTTCGATTAAAGGGGATGGCGCGGTTCGCCAGAAAATCATTGAGGCCCTGCCCTTTGGGCTTACCGGCTCGCAATCAAACGCGTTGGAAGAAATTTATCAGGACTTGGAGAGTGACAACCGTATGTTGCGCTTGCTGCAAGGCGATGTGGGCTCTGGCAAAACGGTGGTTGCTTTGCTAAGCGGTGCTGTTGCCGTTGAAGCTGGCCTGCAGGTTGCCTTTATGGCGCCAACTGAGGTCCTTGCGCGTCAGCATATTGAAAGCCTGGAAGAGTTATGCAGCAAAGCTGGCATTCGGCTCGGGCTGTTGACAGGGCGGGAGAAAGGAAAGGCGCGCAAACAGCTCTTATTAGCCTTAAAAGAAGGGCTGATTGATTGTTTGGTTGGCACCCATGCATTGTTTCAAGCCGATGTTGAGTTTAAGAATTTAGGCTTTGCCATTATTGATGAACAGCATCGCTTTGGTGTTGAGCAGCGCCTTGCCCTGCAAGCCAAGGCAGGCCCGCTGGGGGCTGAACTGTTGGTGATGACGGCCACGCCCATCCCGCGCACTTTGTTGATGACCCATTATGGCGATATGGATGTCTCCAAACTGACAGAGAAACCGGCTGGGCGCAAACCGGTGACCAGCCGGGTTGTGCCCATTAACCGGCTTGAAGAGGTGATTAACGGGCTCAGACGCGCCATTCAAGAAGGGGCGCAGGCCTATTGGGTTTGCCCATTGGTGGAATCTTCAGAAAAAGTTGACCTGGCCGCAGCTGAAGAGCGCCATGCCCATTTAAAGCAATTGTTTGGTGATCGCATTGGCCTCATTCATGGGCAAATGAAGGGCCCAGAAAAAGATGAAGTGATGGCCCGGTTTGCCAATGGCGAGCTGCCGATTTTGGTGGCCACCACGGTGATTGAGGTGGGGGTGAATGTGCCCAATGCAAGCATTATGGTGATTGAACATGCTGAGCGCTTTGGGTTGTCCCAACTCCATCAATTGCGCGGCCGGGTGGGCCGGGGAGAGCGTCAATCATCCTGCCTGTTTCTTTATACCCCACCGCTCGGCACAACAGCCAAAGCCCGGCTGGAGACCATGCGCAACACTGAGGATGGCTTTGTTATTGCTGAGGAGGATTTAAAGTTAAGGGGGGGCGGTGAAATGCTCGGCCGGCGCCAAAGCGGCGAGCGAGATTTTCGCGTGGCCAATGTGCCTAATCTATCAGAGCTGATCAATGCGGCCAATGATGACGTTAAACTTATCCTGCATGAAGACCCTGAGCTGAAATCCGAACGCGGCCAGGCGCTGCGCACTTTGATTTATCTGTTTGAATGTGATGAAGCGATTAAGCTGTTTCGCGCTGGCTAGGACCAGGACAGGACCTATTAAGCAGAGTTATCTGCCGGTTCTTTTTCAAGCTGTTTTTCTTCTTTTAGCTCTTCAACGGTTTGCTCGGGCACAACAAGGCCTGCAGAGATCACCAATTTGGCACCCTCTTCAACCGACATGTCTAAAATCGTTATATCTCGCTCTGGCAAAAACAATAAATAGCCTGATGTTGGGTTTGGTGTGGTGGGTAGAAATACGCTTAAAAACCTCTCCCCATCAGCGACTTTTTCAGCTATTTCACCGCGTGTATCAGTGGAGACAAACACAATCGCATAAAGGCCTTTGCGCGGATATTCAATGACGCCCACTTTTTGAAAACTATTGCCGCTTTGGGACAACACTGTTTCAAAGATTTGTTTTAAAGCGCGATAAAGATTGCGCACCACAGGCATCCTGTCCAGCAAGCTTTCTCCATAGCTTACCAGCGAGCGCCCAAACAAATTTGCCGTAAAGGCGCCAATGATCATAATGCCTAGAATGGCTACAATCAGCCCTATGCCAGGAATGGATTCCACAGGGATCGGAATGTTTGGAAAGAGCTTAAGCAAGTAAGGGGTGACCCAACTATCGATAAAATCAATAAAGGTCCAGACCATATAGATGGTGATGCCAATCGGGCCAACAATGATGAGGCCAGTTAGGAAAGAATTGCGAAACTGGGTGCCAAGGCGTAAAGATTTTGTCTCATGATCAGCTTGTGTTAACTGGGCCAAACTGCCAGCAGAGCTGCCATCAGGATCTTGATGAACTTGACCTTGGCCATCTTTTTTAAAAGATGAATTGGATTTTTTTGTTTGTTTTTTTGTCATGAAATCCCAAATTGTAAGGGGGAAACCTTTTTATGTTTCTTTCAATAATTTTAGCAAATTAATCTTTATGTGCCTTTATTATTTTAGCAAAAAACTTTTTATTGATATGGGAAACCAAATTTAGATTGCAAAGGTTAAAGACAATATTTTATGTCCCTCTTATCGAGGAAAGCGCTTATTCAACCAAAGAACATCCCATTCCTTGTTTTTTCAAGGTGCTACAACTTTTAACACCACTTTGCCGAGAGCGATAGGGCCCAAGATAAACCCGGTATTGTCGCCGCGATTGGCCTAAGTCTGTTTCAACAACCATGGCCGTTTTGCCTGCAATCAAGGCTTTGTGTTGACTGGTTAAGCGAGAGACAAAGCGATCAGCTGCTTGGGCCTCACCAAAGACACCGAGTTGAACATGATAAAGAGCCCTGCTTTCTTGTTTAACGGGTGTTTTTTTAACGGCTGCTTTTTTAACTGGGGTTTTGGTTGCCACTTTGACCGGTTTTGCGCTTTTTTTGACTTGAACGGGACGCTTGGTGACGGTTTTCTTTTTGGCAATAGCGCCTGTTTGCTCTTGCTCAAGTGAGGCAACCTGGTCTGCAACAATAACATCTTCGCCTGCGCCGACTGGCGGATCTTGTGTTTGCTGGCCGCCGCCAAAAATGTTTTGGAAAAATGAGGTGACGGTATCTTGCGGGCTTTGTGTTTTTGTTTTCTTTGGTGCTAGAGCTATCGGGCCTTGGTCATTGTTTAACTCAAGAGGCTTGTTTTGTGCCAATTTTTTGGTTGTTTTTGCCTGTTTTTGGGTGATGGCACGTTCTGCTTGTGCTCTTTTTAGGGCTGCTTTATCTGCCTCTATGCGCTGGGCTGCCCACGCACTGTTTGAGGGGGCCTCTTCTTTTTTCGTTACATTTTTTGTTTCAAGGGCTGCGGTTTTGGTCAGATCAGCTGTTTGTTTTTGTGTTTTGCTTGCAGCTTGTGCTTTCAAACGATTGGCTTTTGCTTCAGCCGATTCTAACGTTGGGATTTCACGCTCAACAACTTTTTGTGTGCTGGCCACTTGTTGTTGGGCTTCAACCGGCTCTTTCTTTTGACCATTGCCAAAGCCAAAAAGATTTCCCAACCCGCCAAAAAATTGAGAGGTTGTGCTTTGTTCAGGTTGAACATTTGTTGTGCGCACTTTCTTGCCTTGGGCGTTGATTGTGCGTTTTACATTCGCGGAAGGGGCGCCAACTTTTATATTTTGAGACCCTGCTAGTGCGCGGTCTTTGCTTGCCAAGCCTTTTTGGCCACCAGCCTCATAGGCCAGGGCGCGTTCAGCATAGAGACGGCGCAATTCAACGCCGCGTAATTTTTGCAGCCATTCAGCGTTTGATAAATCGGAAATTGATTGGGCAATTTTGCCCTGATGACGATAAGCAATGCCGCGTAATAATAAAGCCCGGGCCATGACTTCTGGTTTTGGCTGACCGCTGCCAATGATGGCGCCAACATGCTTTACCACATCTTTGTAGCGCCCTTTGATTAATGCCGTATTGGCTTGTGTTAGCGTATCGTTGGCAAATAAAGGTAAGATTTGCCCGCTGCCATTTACAAACCATAAGGCAAGCACAACAACAACAAACAGGCAGCTTTTGATGCCTCTTTTTGTTTGTTTTTGTTGTTTCATTTCTTTCCTCGTACTTTTAAGGGTTCTTTATCAACTTTTTTAAAATCTTGGCCATTTATATAACCTGAGCCTGACTATAAAACAAACCATTGGGCAAAACTATGATAAATGGAGAACATATTATAAACAAAACACATTTATCCAACGGCAATATAAAGGTTTAAAGGTATCATTCTACCGTTACGGCTTTTGCCAAATTTCTTGGTTGGTCAACATCGGTTCCCATGTGAACGGCGGTATAATAAGCCAACAGCTGAACCGGAATGGCTGAAATGAGCGGCCCGATAAATTCGTGTCCCTTGGGAAGCCCGATTTGGGCGGATAATTCACACCCGGCTTGCTCAGCATTTGCATCACTAATAAAGATAATTTTTCCGCCCCTGGCAGCCACTTCCTGTGCATTAGAAATTGTTTTATCAAACAGATAATCTTGGGGTGCCACAACAATGACAGGCATGTCTTCATCAATCAGCGCAATCGGCCCGTGTTTTAACTCACCTGCCGCGTAAGCTTCTGCATGAATGTAGGAAATTTCCTTTAGCTTCAGGGCGCCTTCAAGGGCGATCGGAAAATTAATCCCGCGCCCTAAATATAGGACATCTTTGGCATGTGACAATTGATGAGACAGTGTATCAATGTCTTTTTCTTTGGTCAGCATTTCAGCGATCAAACGCGGCACTTCCACCAAAGCTTGAACCAATTCTTGTTCTTGTTCAGGGCTTATGGTTCCGCGCTGTCTGCCAATATGAATTGTAAGAGCTGCTAGAACAGTGAGTTGACAGGTGAAGGCTTTGGTTGAAGCGACACCAATTTCAGGCCCGGCAAGAGTGGGTAAGATTGCATCGCTTTCTCGTGCTATGGAGCTTTCTTGCACATTAACGATGGAGATGATTTTTTGCCCTTGGCCTTTGCAATAGCTAAGACTTGCCAATGTGTCGGCTGTCTCACCTGATTGGGAAATGAACAAGGCGGCCCCATTCTCGCTCATCAAAGGTTCGCGGTAACGAAATTCGGAGGCCACATCGACATCCACTGGTAGGCCGGCCCAGCGCTCAATCCAATATTTGCCAACAAGCCCGGCATAATAGGCCGTGCCACAGGCTGTGATTGAAAGCCTTGGGATGGTTTTAAAGTCAATATCAAGGTCTGAAAAATCAACTTGCTCACTGCCTAAATCAATATAGTGAGATAAGGTGCGCGAGATCACATCAGGTTGTTCATGAATTTCTTTGGCCATGAAATGGCGATGGTTGCCTTTGTCGACCAGCAAGGCATTGGCCATTGAGGTGGTAATTGGGCGTTCAACTGTTTGCCCGGCCACATCATAAATTGTTGCGTTGTCATTGGTGAGAACGACCCAGTCACCTTCTTCAAGATAGGTGATCTGATTGGTAAAAGGGGCAAGGGCAAAGGCGTCTGATCCTAAAAACATTTCTGGCGTTTCACCTGTGCCATAACCAATTGCCAGCGGGCTGCCGCGCCGGGCGCCAATCATCAAATTATCATGGCCCTCAAATAACAGTGCCAAGGCAAAGGCCCCTTCCAGGCGGGGCAAACAGGTTTTGACCGCTTCGCTTGGTTCGGCACCATTTTTAAGTTCTCTGGCGATTAAATGGGCGATGACCTCTGTGTCTGTTTGGGTGACAAACTCATAACCGCTTGTCATTAATTCAGCACGGAGTTCTTTAAAGTTTTCAATGATGCCATTGTGAACAACAGAGACTTTGGTTGAATGATGGGGGTGGGCATTGCCCTCGGTTGGTTTGCCATGGGTGGCCCAGCGTGTGTGGCCAATGCCAATGGAGCCTGACAAAGGGTCTTGGCTTAAGCGTTCTTCTAACGCTTTCAGCTTTCCTTTGGCACGGCGCCTGTCAAGCTTGGTTTCATGCAAAGTGGCAATACCGGCTGAATCATAACCGCGATATTCCAGCCGCTTCAAAGCGTCTACCAAACGCTCTGCAACTGGTTCATTTCCTATGATACCGACAATTCCGCACATAAGTTAACGCTTTCCTCTTGAAAACTGTTTGAAAATGAGCTGCAAATACCCTGTTTGCACTAAGAGAGCAAATCACGTGCCATTTCTAAAGATTACGAGGCATTTTTAGCCTCTTTTTTGCGTTTTTGAGTTTGACGATACCGGGCCGCCCATCGGGGGAAACTGCGCCGCTCTGGCCGGGTTATGGCCAAGGCATCGGACTCTACATCTTCTGAAATTATACTCCCAGAGCCAACATAGGCCCCCTCCCCTATGGTCACAGGGGCAATGAGGGATGAATTGGAGCCTACAAAGCTCTCAGCCCCAATCACCGTTTTATGTTTAAAGAAACCATCATAATTGCAGGTGATGGTGCCCGCACCGATATTGGCTCCCTTGCCCACATCTGCATCACCAATATAGGTCAGGTGATTAACCTTAGCGCCCTCTTGAATGGTGGCTTTTTTCACTTCAACAAAGTTACCAATTTTAGCACCTGGGCCGACATCTGCGCCAGGGCGTAAACGGGCATAGGGGCCGATTAAGGCGCCCTCTTCTATGCTCGCGCCTTCTAAATGGCAGAAACTGTAAATATGTGCGTTATCTTTCACGGTGACATTTGGACCAAAGACCACATTGGGTTCGATGATGACATCGCGCCCAATCTTTGTGTCATGGGAAAAGAACACCGTTTCAGGGGCGATCAACGTAGCACCGTCTTGTTGGGCTTGTTTGCGTCTACGGGTTTGAAATATTTGTTCGGCCTCAGCCAGTTGGACCCTGTCATTGACACCAAGAACATCTTCTTGCGGGCAAATGCTGGCACTGGTTTTCAAACCGGCTTGGCGGGCCAGTTCAACCGCATCGGTTAAATAATATTCTTCATTGGCGTTATCGTTGCCAATTTTATCAAGCAGAGACAGCATGGTTGGGCCTTGGAAGCCCATGACGCCTGAATTACAAAATGTCACGGTGCGCTCGGATTCTGAGGCATCTTTATCTTCGCGAATGGCCAGTAACGCTCCCTCCTCATCAAGCAACAAACGCCCATAGCCTGAAGGGTCCGGGGTATCAAAGCCCAAAACGCCAACGCTCGCCCCTTGTTCAAGTTGATCAAGCAAACCTTGCAAAGCTGCTTTGGTTAAAAGGGGGGTATCGCCATAGAGCACAAGCACTTTGCCTTCATGCCCCTCTAAAGCTTGGCGGGCTTGCAAAACCGCATGAGCAGTGCCTAAGCGGTCTTTTTGGATGTAAATTTGGGCGTCAGTCTTGTGGGCAAGCACAAGGCTTTCAAGGGCTTCCATTTCTGGCCCAATCACCACGGCACATTTTTGCGCGCCAAGGTCTTTGCCAAGATCCATGACATGACCAACCATAGATTTGCCGGCTATGGCGTGCATCACTTTGGGGTGGGCTGATTTCATGCGCGTTCCCATGCCAGCGGCAAGGACGACAACCAAAAGGGAAGATGAAGACATCGGTTTCAAGCTCTCTAACAGCTAAAATAAGACCAGGAGGAAAATGGGTGGTTTTTATTCCTCTTTTTTGCGGAATTTATGAAAGAAATGGCTCTAAAACAATCATTTTCTCAAAATATGCGTGAAACCATACCAGATATTTTTATTCCCAATTGACCTTATTTGCCGACTCATACAGCTTTTAAGCTGGGTGCTTGTATCAATCTCAAGCGAAATATCTAAAGGACATGCCAATGAGCGCGCAATCTTCTGGCACAAAATCTTCATGGGGCTATATGCTTGTTTGGATCATAGCAGGCCTTTTTGCCATTGGTTATATTGGTTCTTTATTTGATCCTTCAAAGATTATGAATGCTCAAAAACCGTCTTTAAGAGAAGACAGGACGGTTGTGATTGAAAAACACTTGGCTCAGATCAAAAAACAAATTAAATCCAGCAATGACCTTTCTAATCAAACGCTGAACCAATTCGACGCAAAATATGCCAATCTTGAGCAAAGAATATATGCCCTTCATTCGAAGCTTTCCAAGTTAGATGACGACAATAAAAATTTGGCCAAGCGTTTTGTACAAATTGAGGAAAGTATTGGCCCGGTTACCGGAGCGTTGGCAAAGCAGGACAAACAAAAGACCATCACACCTCCCGTTAGGCAAGAAATTAAGGCGGCGAGGGTTTTGGTGCAAGAAGTTAAGCCGCAAACAAATGTAAAACCAAAAAAGGTTGTCAAATTGGCCTCGAACATACCCGTTCCCATTTTGCGCCAACATCAAAGATCGAAACAACCCCAATTGGTGCGCACGCAATTTGCTATTTCTCTTGGCCACTATCAGAATTTACAGCAATTGCAAAAAGCTTGGCATAAAAGGGTTGAGCAGTATGGGTCTGCGCTGGGCCATTTAAAACCGCGTTACGTTACACTTGTTGTTGAGAACAAGCCGCAATATGAATTAATCTCTGGCCCACTGACCAATGCCTTGGATGCGGCAAAAATCTGCTATCATTTGCTGCAAGGCAAAGCCTATTGTAAACAGACCATCTATCAAGGGTCTGCAATACAAAACACCTCCTTTTGATATCCACTCAAAAGAAGGTGTTTTTTTAAAATTATTTTTTTTATTCTTAATTTTCTCTTACAGCTGAGAGGCATTAAAGGTGTCACAGGATCTCATATTGCCTGTGTCATAGCCTCGTTTAAACCAACGCATGCGCTGTTCTGAAGTGCCATGGGTGAAGGCTTCTGGCACCACACGGCCTTGGGTTTGGCGCTGAATGTTATCATCCCCAATTTTAGAAGCTGCATTGAGCGCTTCTTCCAAATCGCCATCTTCCAAAATTTGATTGCTTGCATCAGCATGGCGCGCCCAAAGCCCGGCAAAACAATCGGCTTGCAATTCCATGCGAACCTGCAAAGCATTGGCTGCTCGCTTGCCTATACGCGTTTTTTGCGCCTGGACTTGGCCCGCTATCCCTAAAAGCGTTTGCACATGATGGCCGACTTCATGGGCAATCACATAGGCCTGGGCAAAGTCACCAGGGGCGCCAAATTTTCGTTTTAACTCGCCATAAAAATGCAAATCGACATAAACCTTTTGATCAAGAGGGCAATAGAACGGCCCCATTGCCCGCATGCCGGGCCCACATTGTGATTGTGTGTATTGTTCAAACAATCTCAGTTTAGGTTCTTTATATGTGCGGCCCATTTGTCGGAAAATTTTATGCCAGACCAGTTCCGTTTCTCGCAGGACAACAGCTGTGAACTTGCCCATCTCATCTTTCATCTCAGCTGTTTTGGGACGCGGCGCGCCAAGTTGGCTTTCTCCTGGGGCGCGGAAATCTTTACCCGTATCTGGGAATGGGTCGATGTCAATTTTTGGAGATTGGGGGGATTGTTGGCGCTCAATTTGTGGGAACTGGCCTTGCCCGCCAGCGATTTCACGCAAAATCAACCCTGGGTCGCATTTGCCTGTAAAATACATAAAGGCAAGTAATATTAAAATTGTCCAGATGCTAATGCCGCCACCACGTTTGCCTGGCATGCGGATGGTGCGCCCCTTGCCCCCTGGCAAGGGAAATCCAAATCGGCCGCCGCCACGCCCGCGATGATCTTCAATATTACGGCTGCCTTCGCGATCTCTCCAACGCATGACTTATCCCTTCCCTCTTTTATTTGCTTTTACTGGCTTTATTTCATTCATCAGCCCATCTTATCTTTTTATATGCTGATGCCCTGAATGTGCCAAAGCTGCGAAAAACACATTTTAAAAAATTATTTTTGCATTTACCACACTTACTTATCACTCAACCAGAATTAATAGATAAATGGAAGAATTTTCTATAACTCAACCGGCTAACTCCTTCTAAGCATTTAATGAATGTTGTTTTAAATTCAAGCTATGCCCCCCCTCTTTTTCTCCTGGATTATATTATTTATTCAAAGCGCTATGAAAAGATAAGCTTTTGTAACCATTTATGTTTCATGATTATTACAAATGTTTAATTTGAGGAAATGGGTAAGATAATTTACAACTCAATTTATCGGAATTATTTGACGCTACATTTTAAATTTTTTGCAAGAGACACCAAACCATTTTTCATTCGGGAGCCATTACAATGTATAAATTAAAAACCATAAAACTGATCATTATGGCCTTAACAACCAGCTTTTTGATCGCTGCGAGCTCTAGCCATGCTAGCGCTAAAAATTATTATGGCGCGATTGCCTATTCTCCTTCCACTCAAGCCATGGGCTGGGCTTATGATTACAATACTAAATGGGCTGCCAATAATGCGGCGCTTAAAAAATGCCGCAAACATGCCTCTGATTGCCGCATTGCCACTTGGTTTAGAAATGCTTGCGGTGCCATTGCTGTAGGAGGAAATGGTGGCTGGGGGGCTCATTGGGGTCACTCTGTTAAGAATGCCAAATGGAAGGCACGCAAGACCTGTAAACGTCATGACAGTTATTGCAAGGTTCGCCGCTGGGTATGTACAACCCGTTAAAATAACTATCCCTTTTCTCAAGTCTTTAAAAAGGTGGTCTTTCACAAGATCACCTTTTTTTGATGCGTCTTGTTTGGTGAGTGGCCTCAGCCTATATTATGCTCAACAGCCTATTTTAGATTTTGCGTTTTTAAATTAGCAAAGAAGCATGACACTATGAGCAGTGAATATAAAAAAGACCTTGATACCGTTTCTAATTTAACGGCGGAGCAATATCGTATCACCCAAGAAGATGGAACTGAGGCCCCGTTCCAAAATGAATTTTGCGACCATAAGCAAACCGGCCTTTATGTTGATGTTGTCTCTGGTGAACCTTTATTTGCCTCTCATGATAAATTTGACTCTGGCACGGGGTGGCCAAGTTTTACAAAGCCTGTTGCTGACAATGTTGTTGAGAAATTTGATGATAGCCATGGTATGCGTCGTACCGAGGTGCGCTCAAAGCATGGCAATAGCCATCTGGGTCATGTGTTCCCCGATGGGCCGGTTGAGACAACCGGGCTTCGCTATTGCATTAACTCTGCTGCCCTAAGATTTATTCCTGTCTCTGAATTAGAGAGCTCTGGTTATGGGGCTTATCTTCACTTGTTTGAAGAGGAGCAAAGCTGATGAGTGCTCAAGAAACAGCCCTACTTGCAGGTGGGTGTTTTTGGGGAATGCAGGATCTTATCCGCAAACAAGCTGGTGTGCTTTCCACACGGGTTGGTTATACTGGTGGCACTTTAGAGAACGCAACTTATGATGATGTGAAAACCGGCACCACGGGCCATGCAGAGGCCATAGAAGTTGTGTTTGATCCAGAGCAATTAACCTATCGTGATTTGCTCGCTCTTTTTTTCCAAATCCATGACCCAACAACGATTAACCAGCAAGGCAATGATCGGGGTACACAATATCGCTCTGCCATCTTTTATACCAGCCAAGACCAACAGCAAACAGCGCTAGAGACAATTGAAGATGTGGAACGCTCAGGGCTTTGGCCTGGGAAAGTTGTGACCCAGCTTTTACCTGCAGGTGCTTTTTGGCAGGCTGAAGAGGTGCATCAAGATTATCTAGAGCGTAATCCCTTTGGCTATACATGCCATTTTCCAAGGGCTGATTGGACATTACCCTCTAAAGCGTGCCCCCCTAAAAAAACGTAAACCCCCAAAACTGCTTTCCAGTTTTGGGGGCTTGCTAGAATGAGACTCTTGTTACACAAGCTCTCGTTCATTTTAAACCTTAAATAGGCACAGGAAGGAATGCCTTTTATCGGTTTACCATTTGCCAAGAGACTTAATATAAGAAACCAATTCCCAAATTTCTTCAGAGCTAAATGTTGAGCCCCAAGATGGCATTGGAGATTTGGCACCAGCACCGCCATCGCGGATGGTTTTGTAAACATATTGCTCATCAAGACCTTCACGACCAACGAACAGCACAGGGTCTTTACCATGGCACCAGGCGGCACAAGTCACGTTGAATTGCTTTTTGCCTGATTCAATGCGTTTTGGATCCTTGATATCAAAAGGAGCTTTTTCAGCCGCTTCAGGTGGGGCATCATCAGCCATGACTGTTTTGGGTTCACCTGCAATTGCTGAAGATCCGTTTGCAGCCGCAAAAAGAAACATTGAAGCGACCAATAGGGGTCCAACTCCCCCTTTCCCCAGCGTGAATTTATTTTTGTTTTGCATACCTTTTCCTTAAATTGCTTACAAAAAAACAAAGTTGCCCATCCAAAGTCACCTGGCTTAAATCTTAGTGATTTATTGAGGCCATTCTATGCCGTGCACGTACAAAAACGTTACTTAACACAGACTTATTCAGGGGGTCTCAAAAAGCTTTTAAGACACTTTCTTAATTGCCTAAGTGGCAACAATAAATTGCCACTTAGGCAATTGAAAAACAGTGACCTCCCTAACAACACTTTTCATTGTTGGAAGGGAGGCCACAAGTCTTAAATCAGCAACTTGGTTTAGTCGCTTACTTGTACGCCGACAAGCTCAGATGGAACACCAGCACCGCCAACAGGAACAGCTACATACTGTTTGCCACCGGCTTTGTAGGTGATGATGCCACCAAAAGCGCCAGAAACAGGTAATTTCACTTCAGAAAGGATATCACCGGTTTTAGGATCATAAGCATATAGATTGTTATCTGTTTGATCCTTTTCAGCTTTTGTTTGGCCAATCAAGGCGTTATTGCGAGTGTTTGTACCAAGAATGTCAACGTCACCGTTTGGTGCAAGGAAGATGACATTATCAGTAATCGCAATAAAGCTTTGGTGAGGCATGCCAACAGCTTTTAGGCCAGCCTTTTTAATTGCTGGGTGGTTGATAGGACCACGGCCAGCTGGCACACTCCATAGGTATTCACCTGTGTTCATGTCCAACGCTTTCAAGGTTGAATATGGTGGTTTGAACAAAGGCAAGCCATCAGGACCAGCAACACCATGCCAAGTACCTGTGTACTTAAATGGCGACTTTGCTGTGTCTTCTGTTAGCTTTTTAGCTTTAATACCAAATGGAATGGTGAATGAAGGTACGTAAGCAATCCCTGTTTTAGGATTGTGAGCAACACCAGCCCAGCTTACGCCGCCCAACACACCAGGCACCATCATAGTACCAGCGCCTTTTTCACATGGCGGTGTGAACAAAGGACCTGTGCAATAGCGATCAAAGATCTTCTTGGCTTCTTTTCTCAACTCAGGAGTAAAGTCAACCAAGTTTTTCTCAAATGCGCCTTGCAATACATATGGCTTTGGCTTTGTTGGAACAGGCTGAGTTTTTGCATAATACTCGCCAGGCACGTTTCCTTTTGGAATTGCCTTTTCTTCAATTGGCCAAATTGGCTTACCAGTTACACGGTCAAATGCATAAGCATAACCTTGCTTTGTAAACTGAACAGCAGCTTTAATTTTTTTGCCGCCAACAGTTATATCCATCAAGTTTGGACCAGTTGGTAGGTCATAGTCCAATAGATCGTGGTGTACGAACTGGAAATGCCATTTTTTCTGGCCAGTTTTAGCGTCGATTGCAACAAGAGACTGTGAGTACAGGTTGTCGCCAGGACGCTCATGTCCAGCAAAGTCATTGGTTGGTGAACTAAAGGCTGCATAAACAATGCCTAGCTCATCATCACATGTTGCACGAGACCACATGTTAGAGCCACCAATCCACTCATTGGATTTGTTGCCCCATGTACCTGCTGCTTCATCATTTGAAAGCGGTGGGTTATGGAAAATCCAATTGCGCTTACCAGTTTCAACATCGATACCAACGATGTCCCCTGGAGGGTGATTCTTGAACGGAATCGCACCGGTTGCAAATGAGTCGAACACACCAAGACTTGGAATGATCTTACCACCGCATACGACCGGAGGGCTGTCAGTCATGATAAGGTCACGAGCAACAGCTCTGCGTGTACCATTATTGGCCATATCAAAACGACCTTTGTCACCCCAGCTTTCAACCAATTGGCCTGTTTTGGCGTCAACCAAAACTAGATAACCATTTGATGTTGGCGCTAGAATGCGTCCTTTTCCACCTTGCTGAATGTAAGTTACACCGCGCTGGATATAACCAAGGTTAGACATTTGGTAATTTTCATACCCGCCTGGATCGAATGTCCAGATTTGTTTGCCAGTCTTACCATCAATGGCAGCTAGCATACCAAGACCTGAGTTTGTGTAAAGCACACCATCGATTGCCAATGGGGTTGTTTCGTTTACCCAAGTACGAAGGTCAGGGTTGGTTGTTGAAAGTTCCGCGTCGGGCAATTTATATCGCCAGACAACTTTCATGTTTTTAACGGATTTTTTCGTTGCCAGACCATTTGCTAAATAGCGTGACGCGGCTTTATCACCATTATACTCAACCCAGTCACCATCTTTGGCAACAGTTGGCTGAGATAAGGATGTAGCACCAAGCAGGGCCAGGGCCCCGGCTAACGCTATACCTCGACTACGTTTTATATGCATATAATACCTCCCAGTAATATAATGTTATTTTTAAATCCTAACTTGATGGGGGTGAAAATAAAAAGGAGAAAAATCTCAACTTTTGACCCATCAAAATGGTAATAAAAACACTTTCCCTCTCACAGCACCTTTAATTTAAAAGCAGATCTCATGCCATCATTTAAGTTATTGTTATATAATTATTTTTTTAAAATTAACCTTTTCTGGTATGCCCCAAAAATGGGACACCCACTTCATAATTGCGACACTATGCGACAGGTTGTAATTATAAGGTCCTTTTGCTGACAAAAAGAGGGACAAATTCCGCATAAAACAAAGTGAGAAAAAAGCTCAAAACACCCTGCAAAAAGGAGTACCAATTTTTAGAAAAAGGTATTGTTTAACTATTGGGGCATCTAAAGCGTTCCTTAAATGCATGCTGAAACAAATGTCTAAAGCCATAACATTCAAAGCATCCCAGAGCGGACTGTGCTAGTGGCATTTATTAGGCGTAATAATATTATATTTTTTCATTTTACGGTGCAAAGTTGAACGGCTAACAGCAAGCTGTTTGGCAGTAGCCGATATATTCCAGCTATTTTGTATGAGCACAAAACGAATATATTCAGCTTCAGTTTTGCCACAAGAATCTTTTAACTTTAAAAGTCTTAGTTTGTGCTCCTCATCTTGGGCTGCAATCTTCATTTGGACACTTGCCTGCAACAACTCTTCTGGCAGTGTTTCAAGAGTTATAATCAAGTCTTCAGCCAGGCACAGCGCAAAAAGTAATGCATTCTTTAATTCTCTAACATTGCCTGGCCAGTTATAATCCTCTAGCAAGTCCCAGACTTCATTGGTAATGGTAATGTCTGCGTATGTATATTCAGATTGGTTTGTGATAATTTCCTCGACCAATTCCCTCAAATTGGTTCGCTCACGCAAAGGCGGTATTTTAATTTGGGCCCCGCTAATTCGATAATAAAGATCTCGTCGAAAGTCCCCCTGCTTACTTAATTGCTCAAGGTCTTTATGAGTGGCACATATTACACGGATATCAACCGGAATTGGGACGGTTGATCCTAGTTGCGTGACTTCTCTTTCTTCTAAAACACGTAACAAGCGTGCCTGCAAATTCAAAGGCATATCACCAATTTCATCCAAAAACAGCGTACCGCCATTGCTGGCAAGAATTTTGCCCTCTTTCCCTTTTTTTAATCCATCTGTAAACGTTCCCGGCTGATAACCAAACAACTCACTATCCATAAGCGTTTCCGGCATACCGGCACAATTAATAACAACAAATGGTTTATCAGAACGAACACTTTCTTCATGCAAAGCTTTTGTAAAATGGTCCTTACCGGCCCCTGTTTCCCCTTGAATTAAAATTGGGATGTTTTTATTAATTATCCGCCGCCCAACTTTAATTAGCTTTTGCATTTTGCGGTCCCGTCCCGCAAAACGATCCAGTTTATTAAAAGATTTTGTTATACAATGATGTTTTTGATTAAGGGAACTGTCTGCAAATAATGCTTCCACTCTCTTCTTTATCTGCACGCCCTTAATAAACACATTTCTAAAGATCCCCTCTTTAATTAAATGCGGTTGATTTTGTAAGGCGTAAAATGCCTCCATAGAAAGAGGAAAAATGTCTGTAAAGTGAAGAGCTGTTAATTCATCAAGCTTCATATGAGGGAGCAATTGCAAACAATCATTTGTCGCATCAAGAATGTGCCCATCATAATCAAATGCTAATAATGCCTTAGCTTCATAAAGGGATAACAATGTGCTTGGTGATAAAGAAATGATATTATCATTACGATATTTTGAAAGAAATAAATTCGCACTAATTTGATTAGCTGCTTCTTTAATAAAATTATATGTAAAAAAGCTTTCAGCATAATCTTCATATGCAAGACGAGAAATATTAAGACTGCCAACAATGGCTCCCTCTTGCCCATAAATTGGCGCTGCTGTGCATGTAAAATTTCCTAAACAATTGGCATAGTGATCCATGCCATTAACGGTCATACACTGCTGGCTGGCCAAAGAAGTTCCAATCCCGTTGGTGCCAATTAAATTTTCTTCCCAAACGGACCCTGAAATTAGCCCATGCTCAGCACAATTATGACTTTCTGGACTGTCATAATAGTTTGCGATTGTGGTGGCTTCACTGTCTGTGACAAGAACTCCATAATGTCCATTTTTTGCTAAATAACGGACAGATTCTATAACTTTTTTGGAAATTGCTAAAAGTTCAGAACATGATTCACGATGGATCTTAAGATCTTGTTCTGGTAAAATAATCGCATCAATTTTGTCCCCTTTATCAAATCCATAATTATATTTGCATCGCTGCCAAGAAGACTTGATTAGAGATGTGCGAGTTTCCTCATATGAAAGGTCATCATCCAATTTCATGAACCCCTCACTTTCACTTAAGTTTACAAAAGTCAATTTTCATTACAGCAAATTATACACTATCTGCAGTTTTTTCTATAAAAAATACTTTATAAGGGGTAAACCGCTGTTTATGCACGTTTTTTATAATCTTAAACTTAAAATCTGTTGTAAATAGGTTGTTTGAAACTTGACAATGTTCCTGTTATGTTCTTAGTCTTGTGGCTAAGAAACCTATATGCAGGGCATAAATAATGCGCCAACCAAAAACGTTAGAATATTTGTATCTTGATTTTGATGGTTTTTTTGCCTCGGTTGAACAACAAGCGCGCCCTGGCTTGCGCGGGCGCCCCGTTGGCGTGACCCCGTTTGAGACAACGGACCATACCTGCGTTATTGCTTGTTCAAAAGAAGCCAAACGGGCCGGGGTTAAAAATGTTATGCCAATCCGGCAAGCCAAAGCCATTTGCCCGGAGTTGGTGTTGGTGCCCCAAAGCCCTGATTTATATCGGCGTGCGCACCATGCTTTGCTCAATGAAATTTCTAGCGTTCTGCCGATTGAAGCGGTCAAATCAATTGATGAACTCACCTGTCGATTAGATGGGCGCGATAAATATCGCCCTGAAATGGTCGGGCAACAAATAAAGCGACGGCTAAGAGATAATATTGGCACATCTATCACCTGCTCTATTGGTTTTGCGGCCAACCGGCAATTGGCAAAAATGGCTTGTAAAGTTGACAAACCTGATGGCTTGACCATTTGGCACCCTGAAGACATGCCGGCCCCTTTATTAAAGCAACCCTTAGAAGATGTGCCAGGGATTGGCAAACGTATGCATAAACGCTTGATGAGAGCGGGGATTTTTTCCATGCGGGCTCTTTGGTGTCTTGATCCGAAACATATGCGCAAATTATGGGGGAATGTCACTGGTGAACGGCTTTGGTATGCCTTGCATGGCTATGACATTCATGCGCAACCTTCTAAACGGTCCATGTATGGTCACTCTCGGGTTTTACCGCCTGATTGGCGCTCTTTATTTCATGCGCGCAATTGTTCTCGGTTGTTATTGGTCAAGGCGGCGCGGCGGATGCGCCGGGCTGGGTTTTATGCCGGGCATATGTGGCTCTCTTTAAAAGGGCATAATTGGCGCTGGAGCAAACAGGTTGCCCTTTATCACATTCATGATGACCAGGCTTGCCTTAAGGGCCTTGAGGAAATTTGGCAATATGCACTTAACGAGCTTGAGGGGGGACGTAAGGTTAAACAGGTTGGCGTTGCCCTTTATGATCTGGCGCCTCAAAATGAACATCAGCTGGATCTGTTTTTACAAGCAGACCGCAAACGGGACAAGTGGGAGACAATCGCGGCGCTGACTGATCAGTTAAATAATAAATATGGGCGCACGGTTATTAGCCTTGGCTCTTGGTGTCCCCCGCCAGGGGGCTATGCAGGTGGTAAAATTTCATACACACGCATTCCTAGCATGGAGGACTTTTGGTAATGAGTTGGAAAGAAAATTTGCAACTGAGTGATTTGCTTGTGATCAGCCGATTGAAATCACCTGCCGTGTTTGCGGCCATGGTCGCCATGAATGGCCCGAACAATTGCTGGAGGAAAATGAGTGGCACTATTTATACTTAGATGAGCTGGAGGCCAAATTTACGTGCGCGCGCAAAGGATGCCATGGCGCGGTGCGTTTGAGCTTGACCAGCTTGCAAGACACGCAAGCCTTTGTTGGCGGTATGGCTTGAGGGTCAAGAGCAGAGTTTTAAACAACGACGCACTCGGCCAACATGTCTTCTGGTTGAAGGTCTAGCATCCGGCACGCCCGGTGATATTCAGAGACCGCTTCGGTGCGGTTTAACACATCCATTTTATGCAAGATTGAAGCGACGTGGCTTTTGGTTGTGCTTTCTGCAACGCCCAATTTTTCAGCAATTGTGCGATTGCTCATACCGCTTGTTAGATATTTTAAGGTGGCAATTTCTTTTGAGGTCAAATTGCCAAGAGGAAATTTACACGGTTCAATGACCATCTCGTTTTGTTTGTAAGCTTTCAAATAGCGTGGTGTCCAAATATGATTGCCCGCGTTGGGTTGGCGATGACCGCTTAAGATGTTTTTTATCGCCACTTTTATATCTTCAACAGCGGCGCTTTTGGAAATAAAGCCGCTCACGCCAAGTGATAAGCACCAGTTAATTAAGCAGGTGTCATTTGTATCGGAACAAATGATGATTTTTACGTCTTGGTTGGAAACACGAAAACTAATTAGCTCGTCTAGTGCGCTTGAGCCAATGGAAAATATGTCAATGAAAACTAAAATATGGGGTTTTAAATCAGGTTTTGAAATAACAATTTCATTCAGCGAAGAGACGCTTTTTATGACAACATTGCCTAAAAGATCACAAATGATATTTTTTAGTCCATCACAAATGAGCGGATGTTGATCAAGCATCAAAACGGACTGAATATCGATTTTTTCTTTTACGTGGGAACGCAACAATATGTCATGACCTGTCATCTATTAAAAGCTCCACAAATTTAAAATTTTAGTCATTGGATTGTGTTGTTTGAAGCAATCACAACCCAGACATTAAAATAATAAAAAGTCACATCTAGAGCATGTCGTTTTGTTTTAAATTCACTCGTCATGCTCTATCTCTTTGTAAAAGCCGTGCCTTTTTTCACAAAACCGGTATCCACTTTTGTGAGACACGCTCTAGCTTTTCAGCCAACAGTCTTTTTAAAGACCAATGGCTAAAATTATAAAGTGAAGGAGCTGCATTTAAGATCAAGGGAACCCATAAACAAACACGAAAGCTTAAACTTTCAAAACCTCGTTTGTTTGGCACTACGCCCTGATATGATCGATTTGTTTTTCGATCACATTAAATGCATTGTTTGTTCATTGTTCTCGTCAAATTACCCAACGCATTCACGCAATGGAATTTCTTCTATTTCGAACACTTCGTTTCTTTGCAAACAAGAAACGTAGGTTAGACATGCGCAGCGTAACAAAGAGGTAAAATTAGACGTTAGAGATTCAACATCATTTGTTAAATCAAGGACTTCATCATACAAACGTGAAAGAAAGCGCCCTAAACTCATATTTTGTGCTTCAGCAATTTCTTCAAGAATAGTCCAAAACGCACCTTCCAGACGAATACTGGTGGCATGGCCAGACAGGCGCACAGACCGAGTTTGAGATGAATAAGCTTCTACGGGCTGTTTGGAAAATATTTCACACATAAAAAGCAAACCCTTTCCATCTAACTCTTAATGTAACAAGTTCAAACAATGCTCCTAATAACAATATTTTTCAAGCCTTATTTTAAAATCATAAATGTAAGATACCTGTTGGAAAACATTCAATTAGATATGCTTTCCAAAGCAAAAATACACAAAACCCCCTGATTTATCTTATTTAAAGGTCGTCATATTCTACTTAAAAATGCTATTAACCAAAAAATCATTTGAACATTTGTAAGTTGAGAAAAATACAAAAGATATGTTCTTTATTTATGCCAAGCAGCAAAACCTTCAAACTTTATCTTTTGTGACAAAATAACATTGCCCTGGCTGAAAGCCAGCAGCTTAAGATAATTTCTACCTTTAAATAATTTAACAAGAGCCTTCGTGATCCTCATTTTGTTTCTTGAAAAAGCACCGGCAAACCAAACAGCCTTAGCTCAACAGCGCCAAATCACTTACAGCTTAACGGGGCGCACAAGGTAATGTGTAGTATGCGGATATTGCCCTGCATTTTTTATGCTAAAACGGGAAAATTGGTGCAAAACTACAACAAGAGAATTAATTAACCTTATCAAATATGACATTTGCCAGCGTAAACCTTTGCGTTCCATAAAAAGACCGCAAAATTCATAGGCGAGAAGACAAGGGTCGAGAAGAAGGGGGGCGGGAAGATGGGCGGCAAAAAGACAGTCTGAGGGGACCAGTTATTTAAAACTGATCCGCTCAGACCTCATCAAATTTTAGGATTCATATTCCAATAGCAAAGCACCGTGCTCGACTGCCATGCCCTCTTGAACATAGACAGATGAAACCTTGCCTGAGCGGTCAGCATAAACCGATGTTTCCATTTTCATGGCTTCAAGCGTTAATAAAAGTTCGCCCGCTTCAACTGACTGGCCTTCTTCAATATGAATGGCCCCAATCATTCCTGGAATTGGCGCCCCGACATGGGCCTCATTATCAGGATCGGCTTTTTTCTGTTCTAGTTCTTCTTGTGCCAGGGAACGGTCAAGCACCTGAATGGAGCGCGGCTGGCCGTTTAATTCAAAGAACACATCGCGCAAGCCCTTGTCATCAACCTCGCCAATTGCAATGCAGCTAATATCTACCACCTTGCCTGTATCAATCTCAACGGAGATTGCTTCACCTGGTTTTAAACCATAGAAAAAGGCCCCTGTTGGTAACACTGACACGTCACCGTATTTGGTTGTGAAACGGGCAAATTCTAAGAACACATCTTCATACATAAGGTATGAATTTAAATTTTCGTCTGAGACATCGCGCTCAAGTTTTGTCGATAATTCTTTCGCTGTTTCTTCCAAATCAATCGGTTCAAGCAACGCGCCTGGGCGCACGGTTAAGGGGCTTTCCCCTTTGAGCACCTTTTTTTGCAAGGCAGTTGGGAACCCGGCCGGGGGTTGGCCTAAATCACCGCGAAAAAATTGCACCACACTGTCAGGGAAGGCAATCTCAACATCAGGTGATAAAACATCCTCAGCGCTATGACCGGCAGAGATCATAAATAACGTCATATCGCCGACAACTTTTGAACTTGGCGTCACTTTAACGATGTCACCAAACATCTCATTGACCTTGGCATACATCAGCGCAATCTCTGGCCAGCGGTCAGACAGGCCGAGTGAGCGGGCCTGTTCTTGCAAGTTGGTGTACTGTCCACCCGGCATGGCATGGAGATAAATTTCTGACAGGCCGGCTTTAATATCAACATCAAAGGCGGCGTATTGATCGCGTACATGGCCCCAATAGTCAGAGACCGCCCGGATCGTTTCATTGGAAAGCTCAGGGAAACGCGAGGTGTAGCGCAAGGCTTCAACCACAGACCCTAGATTGGCTTGTGAGGTCAGACCGGAAAAGCTGTCCATGGCAGCATCTATTGCGTCAACGCCGGCTTCACAGGCAGCTAACAAGGTCGAGGCAGCAATGCCGCTTGTGTCATGGGTATGAAGGTGAACAGGCAAACCTGTTTCTTGTTTTAAAGCTGTGACCAATTTGTGTGCTGCTTTTGGCTTTAGCACCCCGGCCATATCCTTGACGCCTAAAATGTGCGCCCCGGCCCCTTTAAGTTCCTCAGCCATTTTTAGATAATAATCAAGGGTGTACTGCTTTTCATCAGGGTTTAGCAAATCACCTGTATAACATAAGGTGGCTTCTAATAATTTGCCACTTTCTAGCACCGCATCCATAGACACGCGCATATTTTCCACCCAGTTCAAACTATCAAACACGCGGAAAACATCTATACCAGAGCTGGCCGCTTGGGCCACAAAAGAGCGCACAACGTTGTCTGGGTAATTGGTATAGCCAACCGCGTTAGATCCGCGTAGCAACATTTGCAACAGCATATTTGGCATCGCTTGGCGCAACATCTCTAAGCGTTGCCAAGGGCACTCTTTTAAGAACCGCATGGAAACATCAAATGTTGCCCCGCCCCAGCACTCAACACTGAACAGGTCAGACAGCTGTTGATGATAAAACGGTGCCACGGCAACCATATCAAAGGTGCGCATACGCGTTGCCAGCAAAGACTGGTGGGCATCACGCATGGTTGTGTCCGTCAGCAACACCTTTTTTTGATCAAGCATCCATTGCGAAACTGCTGCCGGGCCATCTTTTTCAAGGATCATTTTGGCGGTGATTTGATTGCTCGGTTTTTCATTTTCTGAAGAAGCCAAAGCCGGTGGGATTGAGCCCAGTTCACGCACTTTGGGGGTTTTGCGCCCTGCAACCAAATCATTGCCATTGACACTGACATTGGCAATGTAGTCAAGCAACCGCGAGGCGCGATCTTGAGGCTTGGGAAAGGTGAACAGATCTGGCGTTTTATCCAAAAAGGTTGTTGTGTATTCAGCCGTTTCAAAGATTGGATGAGAGATTAAGTTTTCCAAAAAGGAAATGTTTGTCGTCACGCCGCGAATGCGTACTTCTTTTAGTGCGCGCAAAACCCGTGCAATGGCATCTTCTGGGGTGGAGGCCCAAACGGTCAGTTTTTCCAATAGAGAATCATAATATTGATTGATGATGGCCCCGGTATAGGCATTGCCAGCATCTTGGCGCACACCAAAGCCAGAGGCATTGCGATAAAAAGTTATGCGTCCATAATCTGGTACAAAGTTGTTTTCAGGGTCTTCAGTGGTGATACGACATTGAATGGCATGGCCATAAATCTTGATGTTGTCTTGTGCGGGGACACCAGAACCTGTCTCGCCAATCCGCTCGCCTTGGGCAATTAGGATTTGGGCTTTGACAATATCAACACCCGTGATCTCTTCTGTCACTGTGTGTTCAACTTGGATGCGTGGGTTCACTTCAATGAAATAAAACTCACCTGTACGTTCATCCATTAAATATTCAACCGTGCCAGCATTATGATAGCCAACCTCGCGGGCTAACCTGACAGCGGACTTACACAGGTCTTGGCGTTTCTCATCAGACAAATAAACAGCTGGTGCGCGTTCAATCACCTTTTGGTTGCGCCGCTGAATGGAGCAATCGCGCTCAAACAAATGCACCAAATTGCCCTCTAAGTCGCCCAAGACTTGCACTTCCACATGGCGCGCCCGGTCAATGAATTTTTCTAGGTAAACTTCACCATTGCCGAAAGCGGCCTCTGCTTCACGTTGCCCTTCAGGCACCAACCGGTCCAGCTCTTGTTCGTTTTGGATCACACGCATGCCGCGCCCGCCCCCGCCCCAACTGGCTTTTAACATCACCGGATAGCCAATATCACTGGCAATGGCACGCACAGTTTCTTGATCTTGTGGCAGTGGTTTGGAGGCTGGCAGAACAGGAACGTCAGCTTTTGTTGCCACCTCACGCGCACTCACCTTATTGCCCAACTGGCGCATGATATCGCCTTTGGGCCCAATAAAGGTCATGCCATTTGCTGCAACTTGATCGGCAAATTCAGGGTTTTCAGATAAAAAGCCGTAACCGGGGTGAATGGCATCAACGCCTGCGCGTTTGGCAATTTCAATGATTTGTTCAACGGCCAAATAAGATTGAACCGGGCCTAACAATTTATTTTTTGACTTTTCTTCACTTATTGCGCCAACTTGATAAGCTTCATCTGCCTTAAACCGATGCAAAGACAGCCGGTCTTCTTTGGCATAAATAGCTACCGTTTTAATGCCCAGTTCAGTTGCTGCGCGCATAATCCGAATGGCAATCTCACCCCGGTTTGCGATAAGTATCTTGTTAATTTTCATATAAATTTTTGTCCCGTCATCAATCAGAGCATTTTTTTATCAAAATTTAAAAATGCCGCACGCTCTTCATTTAGAGTATCTTTTTAAACAAGCTAACAGTCATCATCTGTTGGCACATTTACTGTTTGTTTATCCGCAGCTCATAATTTGTTTTCTCAGCACCGCTCAAAATTTTGATTGGTATTTAGCACATTGTAGGTCAAGAAAAAATACCAATCGCTATTCAAATGAATTCGAAGCCAAGACTCAATTGGTAAAATGGTCTCAGTAAGCTTATGTTTGATATGCGTTAAAATCTTATACTTTCGGGTAGTAATCAATTACTACACCACAGATCGCAGCACATGATAGGCAAGTGAGTCTATCGCTATGATTAAAAAATATTCCTAGTAGTTTGTAAAACATTTACACCAACGCTCACAAATACGGACGCTTCATTAATGGGTCAAACTATGCTTAATAAAAATTCCACTATCAGTCAGCCTGATTATGTCTCTTTTAAACGATCCATTACTGATATTTTGCCTGAGCACCGCATCATTACTGATCAGTTGGGCCGTTATGTTCATGGCACAGATGCTAGTTTTTATCGACTAACTCCAGAGCTGGTGACCATTGTTGAAAACGAAGGTGAAGTTGTTGAAATATGCAAGTTAGCCAATCGTGATAACACCCCGCTAACGTTTCGTGCTGCTGGTACTAGCCTATCAGGTCAAGCTGTGACTGACAGCATCTTGGTCAAATTAGGCCGTGATGGCTGGCGCGACAGTGAACTGCTTGATAATGGACAAGAGATTAAATTGGGGCCAGGCCTGACAGGTGGGCAAGCCAATTCAAAACTAAAAAGAATTCATAAAAAAATCGGGCCTGATCCGGCCTCTATTAATTCAGCCATGATTGGCGGGATCGCCGCTAACAATTCAAGTGGCATGTGTTGTGGCACCAAGCAGAACACTTACCAAACGCTCAAATCTATGCGCATTGTTTTTGCTGATGGGACGCTTTTAGATACATCTGATGAATACAGCAAAGCGGCGTTCAAAAAGTCTCATGCTGATATCATTGAAGGTTTGGAACAGTTAAGCCAACAGACAAAGGCGAACAGCAAACTCCATGAAAGGATAAAAAAGAAATTCTCAATTAAAAACACCGTGGGCTATAGTTTGAATGCTTTGATCGACTTTGATGATCCGTTTGAGATTTTGCAACATTTGATGATCGGCTCAGAAGGCACTCTTGGGTTTATTTCTGAAATCACGATGGAAACTGTTGATGATTTGCCATGCAAATCTTCGGCTATTTTATTGTTTGATAATATGCACACCGCTTGCCAGGCGGTTACTCAATTGGAAAAAACGCCCATTTCAGCGGCTGAACTGATGGATGACGCTTCTCTTTTGTCAATTGCTGATACCCCTAAATTAGCCTCTATTCTTAAAGACCTTCCCAAACATGCCGCTGGTTTGCTTATTGATATTCGGCAAGACAATGAAGAGAGCCTTGAGGAGCTTAAAAAGCAAATCATGGCAGCTTTGAAGGGAAATGAGCCTTTCAATAAAGTCGAATTTTCAACCGATCCGGAGACCTATAATTTATATTGGTCCATTCGCAATGGACTGTTTCCTAAAGTTGGCGCGGTGAGACAAGCGGGCACAACTGTTATTATTGAAGACGTTGCAGTTGAAGTGGAAAAACTTGCTGACTGTGTCGTTCAATTGCACAATCTGTTTGAAAAACATGGTTATGATGAAGCGATTATTTTTGGGCATGCCCTTTCTGGTAACTTGCATTTTGCCTTTGCTCAGGCCTTTAACACTCAGGCGGAAATTGACCAATATGCCAATTTTATGGATGATTTATCCGACCTTATTGTTGGCCGCTATGACGGCTCGCTAAAAGCTGAACATTCCACAGGGCGCAACATGGCCCCCTTTGTTGAAATGGAATGGGGGCGTGATGCCTATCGTTTAATGTGGGACATTAAAGCTTTATTTGATCCTAAGAACATTTTGAATCCAGATGTTATTTTAACCAAAAATGATCAACTGCATATTCAGGATCTCAAACAATTAGCGGCTGTTGATCCGGTAATTGACAAATGCATTGAGTGCGGGTTTTGTGAAGCCTCCTGCCCGACAAGGGCTTCCACTTTAACACCGCGCCAACGCATTGCTAGTCTGCGTGAATTTTCCCGGCTTGATGGCATCCAGGACAACAAACAAAAAGCTGAGCTTGAAGAGGCCTTTCAATATCAAGGAATCGACAGTTGTGCTGGCGATGGGTTATGCCAAATCGCCTGCCCGGTTGATATTGACACCGGCCAAATGATGCGCCAATTGCGTCATGATGCTCATGGCGACTTGAGCAAAAAGACGGCCCGTTTTATTGGCAATCATTTTGCCGGGGTTTGTAATGTTGCACGCATAGGGTTGTCTTTCGCTGTGCTTATGAAAACTGTGATCGGCAAACGTGCCATGCAAGGGCTGGTGCAAGTGGCCCATAAACTTAGCGGTGGGTTTATTCCACCTTGGGTGCATGACATTGCCCGCCCGCAATCTCCTTTTGTCACCAAATGGCCTGTTAAGGGTAAAGAGACTGTTGTTTATTTTTCCAGTTGTGCATCTCGTGTTATGGGTAACAGCACTTCGCAACATGATAAGCGCCCATTATCACACGTGATTGAGTCTTTGTTTAACAAGGCTGGCTATAACCTTATTCAGCCTGAGGCGGTCGAAAGCTTGTGCTGCGGGATGCCTTTTGAAAGCAAAGGCTTTTTTGATGTTGCTGACCAAAAAACACAACAACTTTACCAGGCGATAAAAACCGCCAGTAATGATGGTGAATATCCCATTATTTTTGACACCAGCCCGTGTACTTTGCGTTTGCAGCGGCAATTGCAAGCTGACTTTAAAATTTATGATATAACAGAGGCTATTCATGATCTTATTTTGGATAAGGTTTCCATTAAGCAGTCAGATGAACCTGTTGCTCTGCATATCACCTGTAGTGCTCAACGGTTAGGGCTAAGTGAGAAACTGAAAACAATTATGGAGACTTGCTCGTCTCATGTGATCTCTCCTGAAAACATTCATTGCTGTGGGTTTAGCGGCGACAAAGGGTTCACTTTGCCTGAGCTGAATGCCAATGCGTTGCGCAACTTAAAGAAACAACTCCCTAAAGATTGTAAGCAAGGCTATTCGACCAGCCGCACCTGTGAAATTGGGCTTAGCACACACAGTGAACGCTCCTACCATTCAATTGCCTATTTGGTTGATAATTGCAGCCAATCGAGATAATTTTTTATAATTGGATTTAAAACTTCAATTATTTATGTCTAACCCATTGTTTATTAAAATTTATTTATAAGGCCACTTCAAAAGTAGTAGTGAGATACTACCGAGAGGCACCCTTTAAATTTAATATATTTCGGTATGCGAAAGTGGAAAATTTTAGCTGCATAAACTTTATCAATGTTGAATAATAAACATATGTATCAAGTGCTTTTTTAAAGACTAGAAATTTACACAGCAATTGCAAATCAGCTGATGATTCCTTTGAAGACAAGGTCATCGCCGATAATAAAACTTAAGGCAAAGGGGCAAAACTATATGTCAGCGAAAGTTGTTCACTCAATGATCCGCGTTTTGGAAGAACAAAGATCAGTAAAATTTTATCAAGACGCATTTGGCTTAAACATAGCTGATCGTTTTGATTTTGATGACTTTACGCTTATTTATTTGAGCAATGAAAAGTCTCATTTTGAGCTTGAACTAACCGTGAATAAGGGACGTACAGACCCTTATGATTTGGGCGATGGTTATGGTCACATAGCTGTTGTTGTTGATGACCTTGAAAGTGAGCATCAACGGTTCCTAGATCTTAACCTTGATCCGGGAAAAATCGTCGAATTTGAAAGAGATGGCAAACCCATGGCCAAATTTTTCTTCGTTCAAGACCCTGATGGGTATAAGATAGAACTAATTCAAACCATGGGCCGTTACCAATAAAAAAATTGAAATTTAAAAGATAGGCTTTAATTCATAACTTCTGGGTGAGGAAAACATGAAAGAAACCGATAAAAACCAAGATTTAACGAGACGAGATTTTCTTGTTAAATCCGGACAAGCAAGTGCTGCTATTGCGATATCAGGGTCTGCTCTTATGTGTTCAAGCGAAGCTTGGGCACTTGACGTCAAGCATATAAAACCTGAAACAATGCAAACCATCATTCAAGTGGCGCGCGATATTTACCCTCATGATCGTATCGCAAATAAGTATTATGCCATTGCTTGTAAAGCGTTTGACAACGCTGATTTAAAAGACAAGATCGAAGAAGGTGTGGGCTTCTTAAACCAACTGGCCCAAGCTAAGTTTGGTAACTCTTACAGTGATGTGGGTTGGGAAGCTGATCGAACCTCCCTGCTGAAGCAAATTGAAAATACACCGATGTTCCAAGCCATGCGTGGCAGCCTTGTAACCGGCCTGTATAACCAAAAGGAAATTTGGCCTTTATTTGGTTATGAAGGCGCTTCCTTCCAGGAAGGCGGTTATATCAATCGCGGCTTTAACGACATTGACTGGCTTTAGGGAGATAGGGACGTATTATGGCACAATTTGATAAAGATGATGATAGTGTAGTTGTAGTTATTGGCTCTGGTGCTGGCGGCGGTGTTTTGGGCACTGACCTGGCGATCAAAGGCATTAAAACCGTTATTTTAGAAGCTGGTAAGCGCGAGAGCACTGAAAGCTTTGTGAATGATGAATGGGACAGTTTTGGGCAGTTGGCCTGGACAGATAAGCGCACTACGTCCGGTTCTTGGCGTATTGCTAATGATTTTTCTGGCTTGCCAACTTGGATTGTGAAATCTGTTGGCGGTGCCACCACCCACTGGGCTGGCGCTTCTTTGCGTTTTCAAGAACATGAATTTAAAACCAAAACCACTTATGGCGATGTTCAAGGTGCAAACTTGCTGGACTGGCCGATAACTTTATCTGAACTAGAGCCTTATTATGCCAAAGCTGAAGATCGTATGGGTGTCACCCGCACAAACGGTATAGAAGGCCTTCCTGGTAATAATAATTATCTGGTTTTTGAAAAGGGTGCCAAAGCGCTTGGCTATAAAAATGTGCACACAGGTCGCATGGCGATTAACTCTAAAGAGCGCGATGGTCGACCAGGGTGTCAACAAGTTGGCTTTTGCTTCCAGGGTTGTAAATTTGGTGCGAAATGGTCAACACTTTATGCTGAAATCCCTAAAGGGGAAGCTAGCGGTAATTTAGAAGTGCGCCCACAAGCTCATGTTTTGAGAATTGAGCATGACGCTTCTGGCAAGGTTACCGGTGTGGTTTATGCTGATAAAGATGGCAATGAACAACGCCAAAAGGCAAGGGTTGTTTGTGTGGCTGGCAATTCTATTGAAAGCCCACGTATTTTGCTGAATTCTCATTCGTCTATGTTCCCTGATGGGTTGGGTAATTCCTATGGCCATGTTGGGCGCAACTATATGCGTCATATGACGGGCTCGGTTTATGCGATCTTTGACAAGCCTGTACGCATGTGGCGCGGTACGACAATGGCTGGCATCATTTCAGATGAAGCTCGTAACGACCCATCTCGCGGGTTTGTTGGTGGCTTTGAGATGGAAACGTTGTCAATTGGCATTCCGTTTATGGCTGCCTTCCTTAACCCTGGTGCCTGGGGCCGTGAATTTACAACGGCGATGGATGGTTATGAGAACATGGCTGGTATGTGGCTTGTTGGTGAAGATATGCCACAAGAAACCAACCGGGTTACCTTGAGTGCGACTGAAAAAGACCAATATGGTATGCCGGCACCTAATGTTCACTTTGATGATCACCCCAATGACATTGCCATGCGCAATTATGCTTATAAGAAGGGTTCAGAGGTTTATGAAGCTGTGGGTGCGGTGAGAACCATGCCTACACCGCCTTACCCTTCAACTCATAATCTTGGCACCAATAGAATGTCAGAAAAAGCACGCGATGGTGTTGTTGATAAATGGGGTCGCTCGCATGAGGTGAAAAACTTATTCGTCTCTGATGGCTCTGTGTTCACCACGGGCGGGGCTGAAAACCCAACCTTGACCATCGTTGCTCTGGCAACGCGTCAGGCTGAATATATTGCCGACCAAATGGCAAAAGGTGATCTATAAGAGCTCTTCTAAAATGATCAACTTATAAACGGATGGAGTGAACATTTTGTTCACTCCATTTATAATAAAAATAATAATGACTTACCTTAGAGGCAAAACATTCTTGTTTTGCCTTTTTTTATATTCTGCAGTCAGAATTTATACCCCTCAATCTTTTTTATATCCAAAGATATTATTTATGAAAAGAAAAGCATCTTTCTTACTTGGAGTGAGAGGCTTTTTTTGCTTTAATGGGCCCTGTAATATTTCTGTGATATGTCTATTTGGGGAGCTGTTATGAGTGAAGGTAATTATAATCAAGAAATAACTGATTGGCTCATGGCTTTTGACACAGCCTTACAACATGCTGACATAGATGGTCTTTGCGCGTTATTTCAGGACGAATGCTACTGGCGTGATCTCGTCACTTTTACATGGAATATCAAGACGCTGGAAAGCCAAAATGACATTCGTGATATGGTGCAAAGCCAACTTTCTCACATCAAACCATCAAACTGGCAAATCGACGGGGATGCCAGCCATAACGATGGTGTTACAGAAAGCTTTTTCACCTTTGAAACAGAACAAGCCAGAGGGCGTGGTTATGTGCGCTTGAAAGAAGGCAAGTGCTGGACTTTGTTGACCACCATGGTTGAACTGAAAGGGTATGAGGAACGCAAAGGGATAACCCGGGAACAAGGTGTTGATCATGGGATTGATACTGAGCGGACCACCTGGAAAGAGAAACGAGATAAAGAACAAGCGGAATTGGGATATACCGAATACCCCTATTGTGTGATCATTGGTGGGGGCCAGGGAGGTATTATTTTGGGTGCGCGTTTGCGCCGCTTAAATGTTCCTACAATCATTATTGAAAAGAATGATCGGCCTGGGGATAGCTGGCGCAACCGTTATAAGTCTTTGTGCTTACATGACCCTGTTTGGTATGACCATTTGCCCTACATGCCTTTTCCTGATCATTGGCCTGTCTTTGCTCCAAAAGATCAAATCGGTGATTGGCTTGAAATGTACACAAAGATCATGGAACTGAATTACTGGGGCAAAACCGAATGTAAAAGCGCTCATTATGATGAAGATACTGGTGACTGGACGGTTAATGTTGTTAGAGACGGCGAGCCGGTTACGTTAAAGCCGAAGCAATTGGTCATGGCAACGGGCATGTCTGGCAAAGCGAACATTCCTGATTTTCCTGGCCTTGACGGTTTTGAAGGTGAGTTCCAACACTCCAGCCAACACCCCGGGCCTGATGGTTATCAGGGGAAGAAATGCGTTGTTGTGGGCTCTAATAATTCTGCACATGATATTGCTGCTGCTTTATGGGAAAATGGAGCTGATGTAACCATGGTTCAGCGCTCTTCAACTCATGTTTGTAAATCTGACACTTTAATGGAAGTGGCCCTGGGCGGTCTTTATTCTGAAGAAGCGGTTGCCAAGGGGATTGACCATCATACAGCCGATATGATTTTTGCTTCTCTCCCTTATAAAATCCTGCCTGACTTGCAAAAACCTGTTTATGAAGAAATAGAAGCGCGCGATAAGGACTTTTACGATCGTTTGAAAAAAGCCGGCTTCATGCTTGATTTTGGTGAGGATGGTTCAGGCATCTTTTTGAAATATCTTCGCCGTGGGTCTGGTTATTATATTGATGTTGGTGCCTGTGATTTGGTTATTGATGGAAAAATCAAGCTCAAAAGCGGTGTTGAGATTAAGGAAGTGAAACCAAACTCTGTTGTCTTTAATGATGGCTCTGAGAGTGAGGCTGATCTGATTGTTGCGGCTACCGGTTATGGCTCTATGAACGGTTGGGCGGCAGATCTTATTTCTCAAGATATGGCTGACAAGTTGGGTAAATGTTGGGGGTTGGGCTCTGACACCCAAAAAGATCCTGGCCCCTGGGAAGGGGAGCTACGCAATATGTGGAAGCCAACCCAACAAGAAAATTTCTGGTTTCATGGTGGTAACTTGCATCAATCAAGGCACTATTCTCAGTTCTTGTCTTTGCAAATAAAGGCACGCATGGAGGGGCTTAACACGCCTGTCTATGCTTTGGCGCCTGTGCATCATCTAAAATGATTGATGTGTCTTCCCAGAACAAAAAAGCTTTCGCTCTGGGAAATGAAGAGGGAAACTAACCGTAATGCTCGTTTTTTAAAGCCCTAGTTTTTCTTTTAGGATTTCATTGACTGCTTGTGGGTTGGCTTTGCCTTTGCTTTCTTTCATTACTTGACCAACAAACCAACCGAGCAGCTGTGGTTTTTCTTTCACCTGCTCCACTTGGCCAGGATTGTTGGCAATGATATCATCAACAATGGCCTCAATAGCGCCTGTGTCTGTCACCTGTTTCATGCCGCGCTCTTCAACGATTTTGGCCGGGTCGCCCCCTTCTTGCCAAACAATGTCAAACAGGTCTTTGGCGATTTTGCCGGAAATGTCGCCCTTAGAAATCAAATCAACCACACCGCCCAATTGATCAGCACTGATCGGGCTGGTGGCAATTTCTTTGCCTTCTTTGTTTAAGCGGCCAAAATATTCATTGATCACCCAGTTAGCAGCCAATTTGGCATCGCGCCCTTTGGCAACTTCTTCAAAAAAGTCACTGGAGGCCCGGTCAGAGACCAACACGCCTGCGTCATACGGGGACAGGCCAAACTTTTCAATAAAACGGTCTTTTTTCTCATCGGGCAGCTCTGGTAAGTCAGCTTTCAGCGTGTCAACAAAGCTTTGGTCAAACTCTAGTGGCAACAGGTCTGGGCAGGGAAAATAGCGGTAATCATGCGCTTCTTCTTTTGAGCGCATTGACCGGGTCACCCCAGATTTTGGATCAAACAACCGGGTCTCTTGGTCAATTTTACCGCCATCTTCCAGAACGTCGATTTGCCGGCCCACTTCATAATCAATGGCCTGGCCAATAAAACGGATGGAGTTTACGTTTTTGGTCTCTGTACGCGTGCCAAGTTCTTCTCCTGGGCGGCGCACAGAAACGTTCACGTCTGCTCGCATAGAGCCTTGCTCCATATTGCCATCACATGTGCCCAAATAGCGCAAAATTGTGCGCAGCTTGGTTACATAGGCTCTGGCTTGCTCACTGGAGCGGATATCTGGTTTTGATACGATCTCCATCAAAGCTACACCAGTGCGGTTAAAGTCCACATAGGAATAATCAGGATGTTGGTCATGCAAGCTCTTACCTGCGTCTTGTTCTAGATGCAAACGCTCAATGCCCACCTCATGGGTACTGCCATCTTTCAAATCAATCAGCACTTGGCCTTCGCCTACAATGGGGAATTGAAATTGCGAGATTTGATAGCCTTGGGGCAAATCAGGATAGAAATAATTCTTGCGGTCAAAGCGGGAGAACAAATTGATCTGCGCTTTTAATCCCAATCCTGTGCGCACAGCTTGGGCCACACATTCTTGGTTGATCACCGGCAACATGCCTGGCATGGCCGCATCAACCAAAGACACATGGTCATTCGGGTCGCCGCCAAATTCTGTTGAAGCGCCAGAAAATAACTTTGAATTTGAGGTCACCTGCGCATGCACTTCAAGGCCGATCACGACCTCCCATGGTCCTGTTGCCCCTTCGACGAAATTTTTATTTTCCACTGACATCAACAGCCCTCTTAAATCACTTTTTAAAACAGCCTAACCACCCTTTAAATAACTCATTTTGGGTCAGTTTATTGGCTTATGAAAACGTGTTTAACCTAATCATTGAACAAGAGCAATATTACCGATCAGAGTTTTTCCAATTTTATCAGTGCTGGCCCCCTGACATCGGTCATATTTTGCTGCTAAACTGGCTGTAAAGAGTTCAAAAACTAGGCAAATTTCATGAAAAAGCTTCTTTATGGTGTCGCTGGCCTTGGCATTTTATCACTCCTGACAGTGGGTGTTTTGCTGTATCAATACCCCTATTTGCCCGCCATTATCGATGAGGGCTTTCCCAGCTGGAAATGGCCCGCAAAAGGCATTTATGTCAAAGTCACTGGAGAGCCAGTTGCTTGGCCGCAAAAAGAAAAACTATCAAGCACCTCGCAAAGCCCGACAAACTCTAAATTGCTCACTTTGATTAAAGAGAGCGAGACCGATGCGCTTTTAGCTTACCATAAGGGTAAACTCAAATTTGCCTATTACCGGCCCGATATGGCCCCTGACACTCAGTTTAATTCTTATTCCATGGCCAAGAGTTTGATTGGTTTTTTGGTGCTCAAAGCGATTGATGAGGGGGAAATTGACGGCCTTGACAGCCCGATTGGACATTATCTTCTTAGCCTCAAAGATGAGAATTTGCGCAAATTGCCCATTGAGAAATTTCTGACCATGCGCTCTGGCCTGTTGTTTGAGCAAAAGAAGATTTCAAAACCGCTGGCAAGAGATGCCAAACGCCCCCAAGACAAAGATGCCTCCAACCCGTTTACACCTTTGGCTCGCACGCATATAGAGGGGCTGGCCAGCGCCCAACCGTTGCTAAAGCTGCCCGCTAACCCCAAATTTGATTACCACTATCAAAATATAAACAGCGCTTTGCTGGGCGCTATGCTAACAGCCATTTATAAAAAGCCTCTCAATGAGATTTTATCTGAAAAAATATGGAAACCGGCTGGCGCTTCTCATGCTAGATGGCGCACTTACACTCAAGACGGGGCAGTGACGCCTTATTGCTGTTTGTTTGCCAAAGCACGCGATTGGGGCAAAGTTGGCATATTCCTGGCTCAAAATGGCAGCCAAGCCAACCCCTTTTTATCTGAGTACACCAGAAAGCTCATTAATGCCCACAGGTATGATAAATCTTTGTTGGTTGATGGGGTTTACGGGCTGCATGTGCGCCATGATGTTCTTGATCGGAAGGGTGAACCCTTACAAGGGCCCTTTACCTACTTTATCGGCCATGGTGGCCAATTGGTTTATCTGAAACCTGAAAATGATTTGGTGGTGGTTCGCTTTGGGCGCCGCCACACGCTGTTGCACTCAACGCTTTATTTCATCTGGCGAGAAATTTTGGAGACAGAGAGAAAGACAGCTGGTGCTCATTGAATTTTAGCCAGAACTCCCCTTACTTTTCATGGTGAGACTTTGGCATTTTTAAAAGCTATGTCAAGGATTTCACTTGCGCTCCGCGTCCTTGACATAGCTTTTAAAAATGCAAAAATCTAACCATGAAAAGTAAGGGGCCAATTAAGCGTTTGTTGCTTTATTTATCTTGGCGTTTTTCATCCAGCTTTTCTTCTTCATACTGGATGAACCAACCAATCATCTGCCGCCACAAAGCTTCAATCAGGCGCGGTGGCACGCCTTCTTGCTCAGCATGGCCCCTGACCTTTTCAATCACTTGCTGAATGCGCCATGGCACGGTGGCATCTTCTGGGTTTTCTTTAAATTTCCAGGCCATGTCAACGTAGGTGAACCGCTCGCCGATTAGCTTGACCAATTGCTCATCTAGCCGGTCAATCTCTTGGCGAACATCTTCCATAGAGGTGCATTCTTGCGGTTTTTTATTGACCATTTTATCCCCACCACTTCTCAGGTTCAGGCAAATCACCAGCGGCCTCTTCAATCACTTTGGCCGTTTTAAATAAGGTGCCTTCATCAAACGGCTTGCCAATTAATTGTAAACCTAAAGGCAAACCTGTTGAAGACTGACCGGCTGGCACTGAAATGCCGGGCAGGCCTGCCATATTGACCGTAACTGTGAAAATGTCATTGAGATACATTTCCAGCGGATCGCCAGATTTCTCGCCCATAGCAAAGGCCGGGCTTGGTGTTGTTGGGGTCAACAACACATCAACGTCTTGGAACACGGCGTCAAAGTCTTGCTTGATGCGGGTTCTGACCTTTTGGGCCTTTAAATAATAAGCGTCATAATAACCAGCAGACAGCACATAGGTGCCCATTAGGATACGCCGCTTAACTTCAGCGCCAAAACCTTCAGCCCGGCTGTTTTCATACATGCTGATGATATCATCACCTTCAACACGCAAACCATATTTCACCCCATCATAACGGGCCAAATTAGAAGAAGCTTCAGCAGGCGCTACAATGTAATAGGCTGGCAAGGCGTATTTTGTGTGGGGTAAGCTAACCTCTTTAATCTTAGCGCCAGCCTCCTTGAACCATTCAATGCCTTGTTGCCATAAATCTTCAATTTCCTGGCCCATGCCTTCAACGCGGTATTCTTTCGGGATACCAATGGTCAGGCCTTTGACTTTCTCCCCCATGGCCGCGCGATAGTCTGGCACCGGCCGATCAACGCAGGTGGTGTCTTTTTGATCATGGCTGGCCATGACTTGCAACATAAGTGCAGCGTCTTCTACTGAACGGGTAATCGGCCCGGCTTGATCAAGGCTGGAGGCAAAGGCCACAATGCCCCAGCGCGAAACACGCCCATATGTTGGCTTTAGCCCCACCGTGCCGGTAAAAGCTGCAGGCTGGCGAATAGAGCCGCCGGTGTCTGTTGCTGTGGCTGCGGCACAAAGATGGGCGGCAACCGCACTGGCTGAGCCGCCTGATGAGCCGCCTGGCACCAATTGCGCATCATCGCCCTCGCGACGCCAGGGATTTATGCACGGCCCATAAAAGCTGGTTTCATTGGATGAACCCATGGCAAATTCATCCAAGTTCAATTTACCAAGCATGACGGCCCCTGCATCCCACAAATTGCTGGTCACAGTTGATTCATAAGGGGGCTCAAAGCCGTCTAAAATATGTGAACAGGCTGTGGTGCGCACGTCTTTGGTGCAAAATAAATCTTTAATACCAAGTGGCACGCCTTCTAACAAACCGGCCTCATTTTTGCCAATCCGCTCATCTGAGGCTTTGGCCATATCCAACGCTTTTTCAGGGGTTGGCAAAATGAAGGCGTTCAAGGCCTTGTTGGCCTTCTCGATCTCATCTAAATGCGCTTGGGTGTATTCTTGGGATGAAAAATCACCATTATCTAGCCCTTCGCGTGCCTCTACGATGGTTAAATCAATCAAATCGCTCATAACCGTTTACTCCACCACCTTGGGCACAACAAAGAAATTATCTTCACTCATCGGCGCATTTTTGGTCACGCGCTGTGCATAGCCACCATCAGTCACTTCATCTTCGCGCATTTTCATGGCTGTTTCGACAGCACTGGTCATTGGTTCCACATCATCGGTGTCAACTTCATCAAGTTCACCAACCCAGGTCAGAATGGTACTCAGCTCACTCTCGAGCGCTTTGGCCTCTTCTGACGTCACCTTCACACGTGCCAAATGAGCGATTTTGCGCACGGTTTCTTCATTAATTTGCATAGTTTACAACCCTGTTTAGCGTTTGGGAGGTAAGGACGATGTTGCTTTGCATCGCCTGTTCAATTCTTATCAAGCCCACTTCATAGCCCGGCCAGCATTTTGCTGCAAGCGTTTTACAAGAACGGGTTTTAAATGTGAAAAAGCCCCTTGCCTTGAATATAGGCAAAGGGCGTTTAGCTGTCATCCATTTCGGGATAAAATTAGCCTTGTCTGGCGTCGCGTGCTGCTTGTGCCACTTGGGGGGGCACATGCTGCATTTGTTCATAGCGCCGCACGGTTCGCGGATCGCGTACACCGATGATGTCTGCAAATTCACGCAAGGTTAAATTCAAACCAGAGCGGATTGTTTCTAACTCTTGGCCTGACATGTCTGAAAGGTTTGGATCATAAACCGCCAAGCTGCCATCGCGCCCGCGCAAGATTGGCGCTGTATGGCCTGTATCTTTGATCAATTTATAATATGTCGACTGGAACCGTTTGGCCTCATCAGAGGCTTCTACATAACCAGCTTCTTTTAAAGCACGCACATAACGCCGTGTGTAGCGCCCGCTCGCGCCTGTCTCCAGTGAGATATCATTCACTGACCACCATTTGCCATTCTCGCGCATTGCCGCCCACAATTTGTCAGCAATGCGGTTTGATTCTGGTGCAAGTCTTTGCCGCATTAAATTCCCCGCACAAATTTAAGTTTCATTGTTCATTATTCTATCATCTTTCTGACGATACAATTTTATAAAATGCTCATAACAAGTGGTCGCCACCCTTTCTGGGGTTGATCCAACTTTGAGCTCATGTGCAATTTTAAATTTATCGCACTGAGATGAAAACTGCCGACATGCCATCTCTAAAAAAAGTTTTATACTCGATTCTTATTTAAGAACCACGAGTATACGAATCATGATTATACATTATCACGCCCTATCACCCAATGGCAGAATGATTTAAGACTTTTGTTTTTTAAAGGTTATACTGCCATTAATGGCCTCATTATATGTAAACGCCCTTCCCACCATGACTTGATAGGAAGGGCGTTTGTTTTAAACGGAGTTTATTGGACGACATAAAGACAAGGTTTGGCCGAAGCTAAACAGCGCCATTTCTTACCTTGATTGGTGTTGATCTTAGCGCATGTAATGCTTTTGTTTTTAGCGATATTCCATACAGACCAAGGCACCCCTAAGTTTGATTTCACAATGGATGACCACCCTTTTCTGGCCACGATCCGGGCTCTGATTTTGCCTTTTCTCACGCCAACAGCTTGTGTGGGGTAAGATTTGCATGAATAGGCTTTGGCTTCTTGTGACATGCTGACAGTCCCAAGACTTGCAAATGAGACAACAGCCAAAATGATCAATGGTGAGGAAAGAGAGAGTGAAAAACGGGACATGGTAAGCTCCTTAAAAGTCTATAAATTTGATGTTATGCTTCTTTGTCGCTTTGAAATTGAGATTGGTTCATCATCAGCCTTGAGAAGAATTAAAATTTATGTTGAGCTGAGAGAGCAATAAGGAATGAGGACAAGCAAAAAATGAATAGCGTTATTCTGATTGGCATTACCATTACCATTATCACACTTATTCCGGTATGGCGGCAATTTGCCAATCATCCTAAGGGCTTACTGGTTTTGTTCTTTGCTGAGATGTGGGAGCGCTTTTCTTATTATGGCATGCGGGCTTTGCTGATTTTTTATCTCACGCAGCATTTTTTATTTGATGATGCCAACGCGCAAGCGCTTTATGGCTCTTATACCTCTCTGGTTTATCTCACCCCTCTGATTGGCGGCATTTTAGCGGACCGCTATTTAGGAACGCGCAAAGCCATTGCCTTTGGCGCTTTGCTGCTTGTGGCAGGCCATTGTCTGATGGCTTATGAAGGGCGCCCTGCCACACAAGGTTTGAAAATCAACAGCCAGGTCTATGATTTTGTTGTTGAAGGGCGCACAAGCGCGCGCACCAGCCAGATTAAAATTGAAGATAAGCTGTATAAATTTAGCGCTGACAAGCAAGGGGCCTTTTTAATTGAAGGGCTTGAGGATGGGGCTCCAATCCCAGCGCGCATTGAAAAGGGTAACTATGAGCTTGTGATCACCTCGCGCGATGAAATGGCAACCAATAGTTTGTTTCTTGCTCTTTCCCTCATCATTCTTGGTGTGGCCTATTTAAAACCCAATATCGGGGCCATTGTTGGCCAATTGTATGAGCAAAATGATCCGCGCCGAGATCCTGGTTTTACGCTTTATTATTATGGTATTAATCTGGGTGCCTTTTGGGCTTCTATTCTGTGTGGCTTATTGGGGCAAACTGTTGGTTGGTGGGCCGGCTTTGGGCTTGCTGGCATTGGCATGGCTTTGGGTTGGGTTGTTTTCATCCTCGGTAAGCCTTTGCTTGAAGGGCGCGGCGAACCGACTAACCCGGCTGTTCTGAGAGAGCCGTTGCTCGGCCCTATATCGAAAGAGACAGGCATTTATCTTGGCTCATTGTTAGGGCTTGGTCTTCTTTGGTTGCTTGTGCAGCGCCATGAAGTTGTCGGCATTCTTTTGGGCATCGCTTCGGTACTGGTGCTGGGCTATTTAGCTTATCTCATGAAAACCTCCCTCACCCGTGTTGAAAGCCACCGTATTATTCTGGCCCTCATATTAATTAGCGCGGCCGTCATGTTCTGGACCTTGTTTGAGCAAGCTGGCTCGTCGCTTAATCAGTTTGCAAATCGCAACTCAGAACTTTCCCTTTTTGGGGTGTCTATTACAGCGGCGCAAACCCAATCATTTAACGCAGGCTTTATTTTATTATTAGCTCCCATCTTTAGTGCGCTTTGGGCCTTTTTGGGCACGCGGGGGCAAGATTTGTCCGCCCCTTTAAAATTTGGTTTGGCTCTGTGCCAGGTTGGGTTGGGCTTCCTTGTTTTGGTTTATGGTGCTCAGTTTGCCGGGCCTGATTTTAAAGTGCCGCTGATCTTTTTAATGCTGGCTTATTTGCTTCACACCACCGGTGAGTTGTTTATCTCCCCTGTGGGGTTGAGCCAAATGACAAAGCTGGCAACAGCAACGCTCATTTCAACCTTAATGGCCGTTTGGCTTTTATCTTCCGCCTGGGCCCAATGGTTGGGGGCATTAATTGCCCAAATGACAGCGACCGAAACAGTGGCGGGCCAGGTGCTAAACCCTGAAAATTCCCTTGCCACATACACAGCTGTCTTTTATGACATTGGGCTTTATGCCATTGGGCTGGGCATTTTGCTCATGCTGTTCTCTGGCGCGTTGAAAAAATTAGCACATGGTGTGAAGTAGGTGTGAAGTGGGTGTGAAGTAAAAAATGAGCGGATTTTTTATCACTGGAACTGACACGGATGTCGGCAAAACGGTTGCAGCGGCTTGGGGCTGCTTACAGCTTGATGCAACTTATTGGAAACCCATTCAATCGGGCTTAGCAGATGGTTTAAGCGACACCGATGTTGTTCATAAGCTAACCGAGAAAAGCGCGTCTGATTTCCTGAAAAGCCGTTATAGTTTAACGGAACCCCTTTCTCCGCATGAAGCTGCACGTCTTGATGGTGTTCGGATCTCTTTAGATGATTTCTGGCTGCCCCAAACAGAACGCCCCTTGATTGTAGAAGGGGCTGGCGGGGTGATGGTGCCGATTAATGAAGAGGATTTAATGCTTGATCTGATGCATCATCTTGGTTTGCCAGTGATTGTTGTGGCCCGCTCAACCCTTGGCACCATCAACCATACGCTTTTAACGCTGGCCGCTTTAAGAAAAGCTCAATTGCCAATTGCGGGTGTTATCTTAAACGGCCCTGAAAATGAGGCCAACAAGCTTGCCATTGAGACTTATGGCAATGTGCCTATTTTGGGCTTTTTGCCGCCTCTTTCCCCTTTAAACAAGCAAGCTTTGTTAGATGTTGCCCCCCTAATAACACCCAACCAATGGACCTCTTAGCCCAATGACCAATGATATCCTGGATCTGGATAAACGCCATATTTGGCACCCGTTTACCCAACACAAAACCGAATGTAAGCCGATTGCCGTGGCACGGTCAAAAGACGCTGTTTTGTATGACACCAGCGGGCGGGAAATACTCGACCTTATCTCGTCTTGGTGGACGATCACCCATGGCCATAGTCACCCAGCTCTGGTGGAAACGCTTGCCAAACAAGGGGCTGAGCTGTGCCATGTTATGTTTTCAGGCTTTACCCATGAACCTGCTGTTCGTTTGGCAGAAAACCTGACCAAAGAGCTAGGGGCGCCTTTATCAAAAGTGTTTTTCTCTGACAATGGCTCAACCTCTGTCGAGGTGGCTTTAAAAATAGCCTTTCAATATTGGCGCAACAAACAAGAGGGGGAAAATCGCTCTCACTTTATTGCCTTTGAGGGTGCCTATCATGGGGACACGTTTGGGGCTATGGCCGTTGGCAAAGGCTCTGGCTTTTTTAGTCTTTATGAAGACCTGTTGTGCCAGGTCCATGCGGTGCCTTTTGCGCCGACCTTTATTGGTGATCAGAAGCAAGAACAAACTGAAGCCCAAGCACTAGAGGCCCTTGCAAACACAATTGATCAATATGGAGATCAAACCGCAGCCATTATTATTGAACCGCTGTTTCAAGGGGCTGGCGGCATGCGGTTTTGTCGCCCTTCCTTTATCAAGCAAGTGGTTGAGCTTGCCCGCAAAGCCGGGATCTTGGTGATTTTTGATGAAGTTGCCGCTGGCTTTGGCCGCACAGGCTCTTTATTTGCTCATCAGCAATGCGATGTGCAGCCAGATTTAATCTGTTTATCAAAAGGGCTGACAGCGGGCATGTTGCCTTTGTCTGTCACCGTGGCAAAGGATGATATTTTTGATGCCTTTTTGGGAGACGATTTTTCTAAAGCGCTGGCCCATGGCCATTCGTTCACGGCAAATCCTTTGGCAGCAGCTGTTGCTGTTCGCTCATTAGCCTTGTTTGAAGAAGAAAACACGCTTGGAAAAATAGCTGCCATTAACAGCCATCACGAGAAGTTCGTTGCCAGCCTTGCGCGCCATGACAAAGTGGAAAAACCGCGTATTTGTGGTTCCTTGCTTGCCTTTGATCTCGCGGGCCAGACGGGGGCTTATAAATCGGAAGCCAGTGTTCGTTTAAGGGATCATTATTTGGCCAATGGCTTTAACATTCGCCCCTTAGGCAACACGGTTTATTTAATGCCGCCCTATTGCATTAGCGAGCAGCAATTATCTAGCGCCTATGATGGGCTGTTGCTCGGACTGGAAATTATATAAGTCAGATTACGGTTTTAGGATAACGCTGGCCATTACCGACCAGCTGCACCGCCATAGTCAAACATTTGAAACCCAAAGCTTGAGGGGGCACGATCATAGCCGCCATCGCCATAACGCTCTATTGGTGCCTCTGGATCACCTGAGCCAGCGTCAGGATAGTTGTTGACCGGGCCTTTTGCCTCTAGCTGTTCTTGATCCAGGCCTTGAGGGGGTTCTGCTAAAATGATGCCGTCCAAAAGCTCTTGCTCGCGCTCTTGTTGGCGCATCGGTTCTTCGCGCCATAACACGTTATATTTTGTTTTCAAACGTGCAATATAAAGCTTGGCCCTTTTGTGTTGCTTGGGCGACATGTCATACCGGACAGCCTCAAACAGGCGCTCCACTTGGCGCTTGACTGAACCTGTGGCGTTGCGGCGGGCAAATTCGATCCAGGCCAAGGCCAGGGCTTGTTTGCGCGCGACTAAATCGCCTTGCCAATAAAGGGCACCCAAATAGGCTTGTGCCTTGGCATTGTTTTTCATCGCCGCGCGGGTTAACCAACGTTGGCCTAATTTTACATTTCGCCCGCGTCCGGTTTCGATTAAAAATCGGCCTAGCTGATATTGGCCTTCAACATCACCATAATAGGCCGCCTTTTCAAATAAAATGCGTGCCAATCTTGGGTCAGCTTTGATTTCAAGTTCTTTGACACCGGCCTCCATATAGCGCGCCAATTGAACAAAGGCATGAGCGACATAAGGGGCTTGGCGCGAAGACTGAATATCAGCATCGGCAAATTCAACGGTAATTTGGTAATAATAATCATAGGCCCGGCGATGGTTTACAACACCGCCCTTACCTGTTTGATAAATATAGGCCAGCAAAAACCGGGCGATAAAGGAATTGTTTTGAGCCGCTTGTTCAAAGTCAGATATGGCCTCAACAATGCGCTTTTCCTTGTAAGCTTTTAAGGCGCGCTGTAAAGGCGAGGCTATGGATGTTTTAGGTGGAATTGCTTTGGGAGTAACAGCCAAATCGTTTGGTGTCACTTCTTCTTTCTTATTCCCTTGTTCTAGGGGCGGAACGCTATCCACTTGCAGATCGGGCAGTTGCGAGCGCTCAATCACATCTGTTTCGATCTGATCAAACTGGCGCTCATGGTCCTGGGCGATGGCTGGGTTTTGATTAACAATTCCAATCAAAGCACATGCCAGAAAATAGCGCGCCGTCCAAAGTGCCCTTCTGGCACTTTGGACAACGTGTAAATGCCCGCATAAGCGTTTTATGAGCTTATATGTCTGCGTAACAAACAACTTCTTTGCCACCTCCTGGGTGTGTCACAGCGCCTTTGCGCGCCGGCCCAACTTGTTGGGCATATTTCCATAATGTGCCGCTTTGATAATCGGTCTCACGTGGTTGCCATTTGGCACGGCGTGCCTCTAGCTCTTCTTGAGACAATTTCACATCAAGCGTGCCGGCTTCTGCGTCAATGGTGATGATGTCGCCATCTTCCAACAAGCCAATGGGGCCACCTTCAGCCGCCTCTGGCCCAACATGGCCAATGCAAAAACCGCGTGTGCCGCCAGAAAAACGCCCATCAGTGATTAGGGCAACTTTGTCACCCATGCCTTGGCCATAAAGGGCCGCTGTTGTTGAAAGCATCTCACGCATGCCGGGGCCACCTTTGGGTCCTTCATAGCGAATGATGATCACATCACCTTCTTTATAATTTTTATTTTCAACAGCTTGGAAGGCTTCTTCTTCACTATTAAATACGCGGGCTGGCCCTTCAAATTTTAAGACTTGCATGCCTGCCACTTTCACAATTGCTCCATCTGGTGCCAAGCTGCCTTGCAGGCCAACAACACCGCCAGTTGGTGTAATCGGATTGGAAACGGGGTAAATCACATCTTGATTGTTATCAAAGGTGACGCCTTCAAGATTTTCTTCCAAACTTTTACCGGTTACGGTGAGGCAATCACCGTGCAAATAGCCGCCTTCATGCAGTGTTTTTAATAACATTGGCACCCCGCCGACATCATACATATCCTTGGCAACATATTTGCCACCTGGTTTTAGATCAGCAATATAAGGCGTTTTTTTGAAGATCTCGGCAACTTCAAACAAATCGAAATCAATGCCCGCTTCATGGGCAATGGCTGGCAAGTGCAATGCGGCATTGGTGGACCCGCCAGAGGCGGCCACGACAGTGGCTGCATTTTCTAAAGATTTACGGGTCACAAGGTCGCGCGGGCGAATGCCTTTGGCAATCAGTTCCATCACTTGCCGGCCACTGGCAGCGGCATATTCATCGCGGCTTTCATAAGGGGCCGGTGCACCAGATGAGCTTGGCAAGGCAAGGCCTATTGCCTCAGAAACACAAGCCATGGTGTTGGCGGTAAATTGGCCGCCACAAGAGCCAGCGCTTGGACAGGCAACACATTCCAGTTCATGCAAATCATCATCAGACATTTTACCGGCTGAATGTTGGCCCACGCCTTCAAACACATCAACAACGGTCACATCTTTGCCTTTGAACTTGCCTGGCAAAATAGAACCGCCATACATAAACACGCTGGGCACATTTAAACGTACCATGGCCATCATCATGCCTGGCAAGGATTTATCGCACCCGGCCAAGCCGACCATAGCGTCATAACAATGGCCGCGCATGGTGAGCTCAATTGAATCTGTAATCACCTCACGTGAAACAAGAGATGACTTCATCCCCTGATGGCCCATGGCAATGCCGTCGGTGACCGTAATGGTACAAAATTCACGCGGTGTGCCGAGCCCATCTTTCACCCCGGCTTTGGCCGCTTGGGCTTGGCGCATCAAGGCAATATTACAAGGGGCTGCTTCATTCCAACAAGAAACAACGCCAACAAAGGGGCGGTGGATCTCTTCTTCTTTGAGCCCCATGGCATAATAATAAGACCGATGAGGCGCCCTGTCCGGCCCTTCGGTTACATGACGGCTAGGTAATTTAGATTTATCAAAGGAATTTGCATCCATAATTTATTCTCAAACTTTTTAAATTGGCTGAATCAAGCCTCTTACATAGCCCAAACACTTGATCAGAGTAAAGCCAATCACTCACACAAATCAGCGCTAACCAACCTCAAAATCCAAATATCTAGAAATAATGGTCTTTGATTGAATACGGCATACAAAACAACCAAGACCCAGCCCAAAAAAAGACGGAACAAGCAAGGGTAAACCAAACTTATGATCCAGATCCCAAAACCTTTCTATTAACTAGGGTAAGTATGATGAGACTTTATGGCACAATCGGGGCAAATAGGGCGCACCGCGTGACCGAAAAGCCACAAAATTCGTGAAATAGTAAATGTGAGAAATAAATTAGGTTTTAAGGAGGGGATGAAGGGAATTAAATTTTATAAAGCAAAACAAATACTTGAAAATAATTCAGGCCATTGAACCAAACGTGACGTTATGACGACTAAATACAAGCTAAGTAATTACGGCTGTAAGAGTGAAAATGATGTGTTCATTTCAGTATCTTTTTCAAGTATAGCTTGAGCTTGTGGGGCTTTGTATCTCATCGGTGCACCTGGCCTATCATAATCCATTTGTTGTCAACCATCTTTGGAGGGAAAGTTATGGAAACGCAATCGTCAACTCATTCGGGCCAACCGCTCGACATCGCCTGGACGGGTAAGGGCTCAAACTTTGTTGGCCTTGGATTTAAAATCTTCTTTTTAAAAATTATTACCCTGTTTCTCTATCACTTCTGGGGCAAAACGGAAGTTCGCAAGCGCCTTTGGAACAATGTGCGCGTTAACAATGAACCGCTTGAATATACCGGTACAGGCATGGAGCTGTTTTTAGGCTTTTTAATTGTGATGCTTGCCGTATTCCTCCCGGCCATTTTAATGATTGTTGGCCTGCAAGTGATGTTTGGGCCCAATAGCCCTATGGCCATTGCAGGCGTTGTTGCCATTTATGTTTTATTTCTGTTTCTCATCGGTGTGGCTATTTACAACGCCCATAAGTACCGCCTATCACGCACGCAGTGGCGCGGTATTCGCGGGGCGTTGAAAGGCTCTTCATGGGGTTACGCTTGGACAGCCTTTTGGACAACTTTGGTTTCCATCATAACACTGGGTCTGGCTGTGCCTTGGCAAAGCATCAAACTGCAAAAAATTATCACTGACAACACTCACTTTGGTGAAATGCCAATGCGGTTTACGGGCACCTCAAAGCCTTTATATAAATATTATATTGTGCCTTGGATTGCTCTTATTGCTGGCTATGCATTGCTTATTTTTGCTTTAATGCCAACCTTCCAACAATTAGAAGCTTTGCAACGAAGCGGTGAGATTGTATCACCTGAGCGGCTTTTCACACTGCAACTGACCATTTTAGGATATCTCTTGGTGTTTGGTTTGGTGATGTCTGTGATTTACGCCTGGTATCAATCTAAATACTACAATTACATTGCTGAACACACCCAATTTTCAAATGGCAGTTTTGCGCTCACAACCACTCCGGGCGGCCTGATTTGGATCACCTTGAGCAATTTCTTGATTGTGATGCTTTCTTTGACAATTCTGACCCCTGTCGCCATTGCCCGGTTGTTTGGCTATTTTGTCGATAATCTTTCCTTTAATGGCACTGTTGATATCGCCTCGATAGAACAGAGTAGCGAACGTTTGAGTAAGACAGGCGAAGGGCTTGCAGAAGGATTTGATGTTTCCTCCTTCTAATCTAAAAACGAATGCTTATATCATCAATGATCAATAAGGGGTGGGGCTTTTTAAAAGCCCCACCCCTTTTAAAAATGAGTAAACGTGCGTATATAACCTTGGTGTATAGCTGTTTGGGACCCTATTTGTTATGACCACATTTCGTACATGGAAAGGCCGTTGGAGCGATGGCAAAACCGCTGCTGCTCATCAGGTTGAAATTGAATTACAACATGATAATCTGGTTTTCCGCCGCATTGATCAACCCTCAAGTGTTCCACTTATGTGGTCCTATCAAGACATAGACTCCCCTCACCCTGTTCATACTGATGATGATACTGTTTTGCTTACCAGCAAAACCGCACCTAATGAGCGATTATTTATCGAGGAAGAAAATTTTGCCAAACGTATTCTTGACCATGCCCCTAATGTGACCCACCGGGCCCATCAATGGTCTTTATTAAAATGGCCGCTTGGCATTGCTGGCGCCCTGTTTTTGTTTTGGGCGCTCACCTATTTTGACATTATCAGCCCGGCCAACAGCGTTGCTCGTATTTTGCCAGACACTGCCCGGACCACTCTTGGGCAAGGGGTGGTTAAAACAATCAACAAAGACAAGAAAACTTGCTCAACCCCGCAAGGGGATGCCGCGCTAGAAAAGCTGCTCACGCGTCTTTACCCGGCAACCCCAAAGAGCATCACCTTTAACATTAAAGTGGTTGACCTTAGTATTGTGAACGCTTTTGCTGCCCCTGGGGATCAGATTGTTGTTTCTGGTAAACTCATTGAACAGGCTGACAGCGCAGATGAAGTGGCCGGCGTCATCGCTCATGAAATGGGCCATTCAATTGAGCGCCACCCAGAGGCTGGCATTGTGCGGGCCGTTGGTCTCATGACGCTCATTCAGATCTTAACGGCTGGCGAATCCGGCACATTTGGTGACTTGGCCTTTTTGCTGGCACAATCAGGTTATAGCCGAACAGCTGAGGAACAAGCTGATGATCATGCAGCCAAAATATTGAATAAGGTTTCCGTTGATACAAGGCCTTTGGCAGGCTTTTTTGAGCGGCTTGTAAACAAAAGAGCGAAACTCACAAAGACGAAAAAAGAAAAGACCCAAGAGGACAAACAAAACTCTGTCACCAAGGAAAACAAAAAGCAAGACAGAAGCTTTTTAGGGTGGCTCAACACTCACCCGGCAACAAAAAAGCGGATTGAATTTTTCAATCAATCGGGGCGCGTTACAACCCCTCCTATCTTATCACAAGATGAGTGGAAAGCTTTGCAAACAATTTGCGGGCCAAAAGATAAAAAAGATAAGATAGAAAACAACAAGGGCGACAAAGCATAAAAAAAGCTGCCTCCTTTTCTATTGCAAATAAGAGGGCAGCTTTTTCAAGATTTAAGATAATTTTAGTCGCTTGCTAACATGCCTGCTAATTTTTCAGAGGCATATCCAAAGAGTGCACCAATAATCAGCGACAAGCCGATTGACACCGCTGGATTGCCCAGACTTGGTGTTAACAAATCATCAGTTCCTGCTTTTAACAAAACAAGCGCAGCTACTGCTGCAAAACCGTAAAAGACTGTTGGTACGGTTGATAGCATTGGAATGGATGAACACATGACGATCAAAAATGCGGCGATGGCAACAATAAGTGAGACCCAAATTGGTCCTGGTAAACCTAGGCCAACATTTGCGTTTAGCCATAAGCAAATCACACCAACAAGCACACCAAATAATGCACAAATAATTGTTGAGACCAAAGCTTGTTCTTTGCCACCACTATGGAAAAAGGCTCCCCAGGTTAAAAATGCGGCCCAAAGATGGACCCCTAATCCCCAAACATCAGAGACAAACAAATATGTAGCGATGCCAGCAAGGATGCCCACGCTCAAAGCTAAAGCAGATAAAGAATTCATGAATTAAACTCCCCTCAGTGTTAAGTTCCCAATGAAGCGCGGCCTTAACCGCCCCCCAGATGTGCGACAGAATGGCGCACCCTTGTGGGATCGTGCCTAAAATTTGGTCAAAAAGCAAATTTGTGAGTGGAAACACTCTGAAGCATGTGGGCATGGTTCTAGGGAGTAAAATAGGAAAAATTGATTTAAACTTAATATATTAGAAATATGTTCTAATAATTTAAATGAAGTTATCACTTAGGCAAAAGACCAGTAAAATCATGTAAAAAAATAGGATCCCCTTTTCCCGATTATGTTTCCAAATCAGGAAAAGGTCCCCATTACCCAAGTTCTTTTAACCGCTCTAGCGCTGCGTTTAGTTGGGCGGCACGCTCTTCTTCTTCTGTAAGGCGGCGTTTTTGTTCTGTGACGATCTCTTCAGGGGCGTTGGCTAAAAACTTTTCATTCGATAATTTTCCAGACAGTTTCTTGATCTCACCTGCAACCTTGCCGAGCTCTTTGTTGAGCCGCTGGGTTTCTTGGGTCACATCAATAACACCTGAAAGCTGTAGGCAAGCCACCGCTTCACCAACAACCACTTGCACAGAACCAGAGGGCACCTCATCTGCAAAGGCAATGCTGTCCAAACGGGCCATCTGCTTTAAAGTGTTTTCATAAAGTTTGGCGCGCTCTTGAGACACATCGCTAGCGCCGACAAGCACAAGCGGGATTTTAGCGCCGGCCGGCACATTCATTTCAGATCGGGCTGAGCGAATTTGTGAGATTAAAGAGATGACCCATTCAATCTCAGTGCTAGCCGTCTCATCGCGCAACCCTTCAAACGCAGGCCAGTCTGCTTTGATCAGCATGGTTTCGCGATCGCGCCCCTGCTCGCCTAGTCTTTGCCATAGCTCTTCAGTCATAAACGGCATAAAGGGATGGAGAAGTTTTATCATCTCATCCAAAACCCAGGCGGTGACCGCACGGGTCTCACTAATCAGCTCTTGATCATCAGAGTTAAACACGGGCTTTGATAGCTCCACATACCAATCGCAATAGGTGTGCCAGATAAAATGATACAAGCCTTCAGCTGCTTCATTAAACCTGTAGTTTTCAATCGCCGTGGTGACGGTTTGCGTGGTTTTCTCAATCTCACCAACAATCCAACGATTGAGCGTTGCGTTTATCTTTGTTGGATCAAGCTTTAAGTCACCAACACAGCCATTCATCTCGGCAAAGCGAGCCGCGTTCCACAGCTTGGTGGCAAAGTTACGATAGCCTTCTACGCGCGGGATGGACATGTTCACATCGCGCCCCTGGGCGGCCATGGCGGCCATCGTGAAGCGCAAAGCGTCCGCCCCATATTGATCGACAAGCGGTAAAGGATCAATCACATTGCCTTTGGACTTGGACATCTTCTTGCCCTTCTCGTCGCGAACGAGGGCGTGAATGTAAACGGTGTCGAATGGGACTTCTTTCATGAAGTGCAGCCCCATCATCATCATTCGGGCAACCCAGAAGAAGATGATGTCAAAAGCGGTTGAAAGCGTCGCGGTTGGGTAATAGCGGGCAAGTTCTGGTGTCTTGTCTGGCCAGCCAAGGGTGGAAAATGGCCACAGGGCAGATGAGAACCAGGTGTCTAAAACGTCTTCATCGCGCTTCAGCTCTTGTACCTCACCATAATGCTTATCAGCTTGAGCTTGGGCTTCTTCTTCGGTTTGGGCAACAAACACTTCGCCATCCGGCCCATACCAAGCTGGGATTTGGTGCCCCCACCAGAGTTGGCGTGAGATGCACCAGGGTTGAATATTGTTCATCCACTCAAAATAGGTTTTGTCCCAATTGGCGGGTACAAATTTGGTCTTGCCGGAGGTCACAGCTTCAATCGCTGGTTTTGCAAGCACTTCAGCGTTCACATACCACTGATCTGTCAGCCAAGGCTCCACAACCACACCAGAGCGATCCCCATATGGCACCATCAATGTATGATCTTCAACCTTTTCAAGGAGGCCTAGTCTCTCCATCTCGGCGATGACTTTTTTGCGGGCTTCAAAGCGTTCCATGCCTTGATAAGCTTCGGGCACGTTTTCATTCAGGTTGGCGTGTTGATCAAAGATATTGATCATCTCTAGATTTTGTCGTTTGCCGACTTCAAAGTCATTAAAGTCATGGGCGGGCGTCATCTTCACAGCGCCAGAGCCTTGCTCAGGATCGGGGTATTCATCGGCCACAATTGGGATTAAACGATCAGCAATGGGCAAGCGCACTTGTTTGCCAACCAAATCTTTATAACGCTCGTCAGACGGGTGCACGGCCACACCGGTATCACCCAACATGGTCTCAGGCCGGGTGGTGGCAACGGTGATGAATTGCCCCTCTTGGCCTTCAATGGGGTATTTAAAGTGCCACATGGAGCCTTGGGTCTCGCGCGATTCCACTTCCAGATCAGAAATGGCTGTCAGCAATTTTGGGTCCCAGTTTACCAGGCGCTTGTCTTTATAAATCAGACCTTCATTATAAAGCTCGACAAATACTTTCAGAACGGCTTTTGACAAGCCTTCATCCATGGTAAAGCGCTCGCGCGACCAATCACAAGAGGCGCCAAGGCGGCGCAATTGATTGACAATGGTGCCCCCGCTTTCCTCTTTCCAGGCCCAGACTTTTTCAAGGAATTTTTCGCGGCCTAAATCGCGCCGGCCTGGTTCGCCTTTTTCAGCCAATTGACGCTCTACCACCATTTGTGTGGCGATGCCGGCATGGTCAACACCTGGTTGCCACAAAACATTCTTGCCGCGCATGCGCTCGAAACGAGTGAGCACATCTTGCAAGCTGTTATTGAGCGCGTGGCCCATATGCAAAGAACCAGTGACATTGGGCGGTGGGATCACGATGCAATAATTATCGCTTGGATTGGTTTTGCTTTCATCGTCTCCAGCCTTAAAGGCGCCTGAGTGTTCCCAAGCCTCATAGATCCGCTGTTCAATATCTTGCGGGTTATATGTTTTTTCAAGCATCGTTGGTCTGAAATTCCTACATTGAAAGTAAAGTCAAAAGCGGTGGTACGCTCAACAAACGCACCTGTCAACTGGTCTGAAGCCTATTGAGCTTGATATGATGCAAAAATAGTGTTTCTTGCCTCATTGATCTTAGGCTGCTTTTCGTTCGACAGCACTGTCTTGCTGGCTAAGATATTGGTTTTGCTCATGTTCAACCCACTGCATGATCTCTTCATCTGCGATGCCAAGATCAGACAAAATCAGCTCTGCTAATTCTAATCCATTTGGGACCCCAGCGCATACGACGGGGCGGTAATTCATTTCTTCATATTCTTGTCGGTCTTTTTCTGAGCGCAGGGCCACATAGCGAACCACATTTGGGAAACGCGTTTTGGCGATGGGGGCATAGTAACGCGACAATTCCAACGCCGGGTCTGTCACGGCAATGGATTTAAACTGATTAAGCCCTAAATTTTCCCAAAAACGAAGATCTGCTTTATCTCCAAAGATCACCGGGAACCCTCTGGTGCGGGCTTGTAAAAACAGCTCATAATCACGCTCCACTGCCAAATAGGGAATGTTAAAGGCCTGCATGGCATGGCTTATGGTCAGGCCTGTTCTGTTCATGCCAACCACGACCATAATAGGTTGGCTTTCGACCTCTTCTTCTTCCTCATCCGTTAATTCTTGTTCGATCATTTTTTTCGCCCAGTTCCAACCAAAACCAAACACAAAGGAGGTCAGCGCCATGGTAATGGCAACAGCGGCAACCAGGATATTGGCCAATTTAGGATCAATCAGTTGTGTTACAGCCGGGGTCGCGATGATGACAAACAAGAACTCACTGCCTTGGAATAACAGTGCGGCTTGTTGAATGCCATTGACCAATTTTTCGCGCAGGGCAAAGAACAACAACACAATGGCTGCCATTTTAACCGCCATAATTGTTAAAGTTGCCAGTAAGACCAAGGACCAGTCTTGGAACAACACATGGAAATCAATGTTGGTGCCCACGGTTAGGAAGAAAAAGCTAAGCAATAAAAAGCGGAATGGGCGCAACTCGGTTTGAATGACATGTTTAAACGGTGTTTCTGAAATGATCATGCCTGCCAAAAACGCGCCCAATGTTAAGGACAACCCAACCGCCCCTGTGGCCATGCCTGTTATCAACACCAAGAACAGTGCTATCATGGTGAAGACTTCACTATTGTTGGAGGCAATCACCTGTTTGAAAACGGGTTTTAATAAATATTTGCCGATTAACACTGCTGCAACAAAACTTGCTGCACATTTTAGCACCGCCATGCCCAATTCAGAGCCCAGCGAGGTGCTGCCCTTGGCCATTGTGTCTGCCAAGATAAGCAAGAAAATCGCACAAATATCTTGGAAAATTAAAATGGCAATGGCTGTGCTGGAGTTGGGACAGTTTTGTAAATTTCTATCTGCCAACACCTGGCTCACCACAGCTGTTGAGGACAAGGCAAGGGTGAAGGACAGCAAGATATTTAAAGACTGCGGCAAGCCTAAATTCAATCCGATTAAGTAAAACAGGCCGGCGGTGACCAGCATTTGTAACGGCCCGATCACAAAAATACCTTTGCGCTCTTGCCAGACATGGCGCAGAGAAAAATGCAAGCCAATATCAAACAGCAGGAAAACAACCCCCAATTCAGCTAAAAGGTGCGTGGTCTCATTATGGGCAATTAAGCCGAGCCCATGATGGCCCAGCACGAGGCCTGCCACTAAAAAACCAACAATGGGAGAAATTCCCAATTTAGGGAGGATCATCACACTGGCGATCCCGCATGCCAGCAAAATGATAATGGGTTGGAGCGTTTCAATCATAAGTGTTTTGCGTTTGCCCTTGTTACTTGATTATGCGTATTTGGATCAATGATAAAACCAATCGAGTTCTGAAAACGACCTAAGAGCATGTCAATTTATTTTGAATTCGTGCTTCATGCTCTATTCTCTTTGTTTATGCGTGTCTTTTTTCACAAAACCGGTATCCAATTTTGTGAGACACGCACTAATCCTTAGATAATATTTATCAGTTGCACAATTATTGTCATATTTAGCACATAGCTTGGTCGGCTTTGCAAAATTTGGCAAGGTTATTTTTTTGATAGAGACAGACAAATGCTTGAGCGTGTTTTTACTTATTTTGAGAGCTGGGTTGACCCGATCCAGATTGCCACTGACCCTGCCCCGCCCAATGGGCTCAAGGCATTTTATCTTTATTTTTTAAGGCAAATCTGGCCGATCATCTCCCTGGCGTGTTTGTTGGCAGCCTTGAGTGCGTTTACTGACGCCATCATCCCGGTGTTTATTGGCTGGATTGTTGACCTGTTTAACAAATCAAGCCCTGAAACCGTATGGCAGGATGGGCGCTGGATGTTTATTGGTATTCTCGTGCTTTTGTTGTTGCGCCCTGTTTTGGCGTTTTTGCAAATGCTGGTTTCTTATCATGCTCAGTTTCCTGGCTTTACAAATTTAATCCGCTGGCAAAGCCACTATCATGTCTCTAAGCAATCGTTGCACTTTTTTCAAAGTGACTTTGCGGGGCGTATTGCCAATAAGGTCATCCAAACAGGCATGGCCTTGCGGGCCAGCGTTATGAGTGTGCAAGATAGCATTTGGTATGTTGGCGCTTTTATTATATCAGCTTTGTTTTTCATTGGCAGCGCCTCTGTTTATCTAACCATTCCTGTCATCTTATGGTTGATGGCTTATATAGTGGTACTTGTGTTTTTTCTGCCCAAAATCAGAGAACAGTCTTCTGAAATGTCAGAGGCTCATTCTACCTTAACGGGGCGGGTCGTTGACAGTTACACCAACATTCAAACTGTGAAACTGTTTTCAGGGGGGCAGTTTGAAGACAATTATATTGCTGACGCGGTCAGAGCTCACACCAAACAAATTCTGAGCTTGTTTAAACATTTCACTTTTATGTGGCTTGCTTTGCATATTTTAAATGGCAGCTTGATGCTTAGCGTTGGCGCATTGACGATTATTTTGTGGCAAAACGCGATGATCACCATTGGTGAAGTGGCCATGGTGCTGCCGCTGACTTTACAATTGCGCAATATGGCCGCTTGGGTGATGGAGATTGCCAATGGTGTGTTTGAAAACGCGGGTACTGTGGAGGAAGGTATGGAGACCATTGCCAGGCCTTTAACGGTTGTTGATGCCCCTGATGCGCCAGCCCTTACTGTGAGCAAAGGCAAGATTGATTTTAAAAATGTCAATTTCGATTATGCGACGTTGAGCAAAGTAGATAACGAGCAGGAGGTTAAAGACCTGCCGGTTATCACCGATTTTAACTTGACCATTGAGCCGGGCCAAAAGGTTGGCCTTGTTGGCCGCTCCGGGGCGGGCAAGTCCACCCTGGTGAATTTGATCTTGCGTCTTTATGACATTAACAGCGGTGAGATTGCTATTGATGGGCAAAACATTGCCCATGTTACCCAAGAAAGCTTGCGCCGCCAGATCGGCATGGTCACCCAAGACACCTCCCTCTTGCACCGCACCATCAGAGAGAACCTGATGTATGGCAATGAGCAAGCAACTGAAGAAACAATGATCAAAGCGGCCAAACAAGCAGAAGCGGATGATTACATCACCACTTTGTTTGATGGCAAGGGCGGCACCGGGTATGACACTTTGGTGGGTGACCGGGGTGTGAAATTGTCTGGTGGTCAACGCCAGCGGATTGCCATTGCGCGGGTTATTTTGAAAAACGCGCCAATTTTGATCCTTGATGAAGCAACGTCTGCGCTTGATAGCGAAGTTGAACAGATGATCCAGCGCCAATTGCACACCATGATGCAGGGCAAAACTGTGATCGCCATTGCCCATCGTTTGTCAACCATTGCTGAGATGGACCGGCTTATTGTTATGGAACAGGGCAAAATTGTTGAAGATGGTTCGCATGATGCGCTGATTGAGAAAGATGGTATTTACGCCAATCTTTGGGCACGCCAATCAGGTGGGTTTTTGGGCGCTAAAGTTTAAACCGCTTGGCAGGTTATTCTCCAGGCTTTGGAAAAATTCGGCGCGCTTTGCACGAATCACTTATTCTTGCAAACGAATAGAACCGAATGTTTTTCTTTACGGAAGGCACCCCATGGCCACAGCGATCAAACAACAAGCCACAGATACGACTGAGCTGTCACCAAAGCTCATCGAAGATCTGAAACAAGCCTTAAGCCTGCATCAAGCTGAAGATTTTAAGGGGGCTGAAAAGCTTTACAAAAAGGCGCTCATTGAAAGTCAGTACCAGGCTGATGTGGCGTTAATGGTGGCGATTTTTTATCAACAAATAGGGCGCCATAAATATGTGATTACGCTGTTAAACAAGGTCATTGCCAAAAATCCGTTTCATGCCAAACTGCATCATGTGCTTGGCAAATCCTATTTGGCCGATCAGCAATATGAAAATGCACAAGACGCTTTAACCCGCGCTCAGGAACTAGACCCTAATAACACTGAGATTATTTATAAAAAGGGCATAAGCTTACATCGCCAAGGACAGTTAGAGCCAGCCCTACCTCTTTATCAAAAAGCGCTGGCGCAAATAAATGATCTAATCGAGCCTGACCAGATCGAGTTGTACCACAACCTTGCAGATCTCCTGTTTGCCAATAAACAAAAACAACAAGCCATCCAATACTTAGAAGAGGCCTTGGCTAACAATTTGGCTGGCTATGGTACGCTGGTCCGCCTGGTAGTTGCTAAGGGTGAAAGCGCGCCAGGATCTTTAAAACATGTTATTGACGCCATTGCGTTAGATCCGACACAAGATGAGGCAAAAACCCTGTTTGCCCGTTGTTGTGAGCTGGGCTGTTTTCCTTCTCTTGCAAGCGCGCAAATGAAAGACATTATTTTGGCTTGCTTGAACAGCCAAAATGTCAATCATCAATCTTTGGCCATTGCTTGGTTTATCAACTTCTTTTTGCTAGCTGGTAAAGAAAGAGCCAAGGAACTGCTCGATGCGGCCGATTTTGCAAGCTTTTCTCAATTGATTTCTGACCAAGAGACAAAAAGCATCTTTTTTGATCCTTACTTTATACAGGGGCTAAAAAGCATTCGTGCTAACCGGCCCAACATAGAGCGGCTTTTAACATTTTTGCGCCAGGACTATCTGGAAAAAGCCAAGCAAGACCAAACCTTGTCAGATGATGAGCTGGCATTGCTTGGTGCCTTGGCACAGCAATGTTTTTTAAATGAATATGTTTTTTATATTTCTGAGCCTGAAACTGAGTTTGTACAACAACTCAAAACCAAGCTTGAAAATGCGCCCTCTTTCACCAAGCAAGAGTTTCAAAGCGTAGCGCTTTATGCCTGCTATGCCCCGCTCACAAATTTAAACAATCACGCAAACCTTGCAAAAACAAAAGATCTGCCTGATTTTCTGCAAGACGTGATCACCGTTCAAATCACAGAACCTCTTGCCGAAAAGCAGTACCAAAAAACAATAAAGTCCTTGGGCGACATTGATAACCAAGTTTCTCAATCGGTGCGCCAGCAATATGAGGAAAACCCTTATCCACGTTGGAAGACAGAGAGCTTTTTTGCCCCTCACCATACCAAAGCTATTGATCAAAGATATCAGCCCAAACTCAATGTTCTGATTGCCGGGTGCGGTACTGGCAAACAAATTCTGTCTACTTACAATTTTTACCCCAACCCCAGCTTTACGGCCATCGACATCAGCAAAGCCAGCCTGGCTTATGCCAAAAGAAAGCTGAAAGAGTATGATCTAGAAAAACAGGTTAAGCTTTATCAATGCGACATTCTTGATGTTCACAAACTGGAAAGCAGCTATGATTATATTGAATGTTGCGGTGTGCTTCACCACATGCAAGATCCGCTGGCCGGCCTGAAAGCGCTTTGTAATCAGTTAAAACCTGGTGGCAAAATGAAGCTTGCCCTATACAGCACGCTGGCCCGTGATTCAATTTACCAAGCAAGGCAATTCATTCAGGAAAAAGGGTTTGAGGGCAATGTGGAAGGCATTCGGGAATGCCGCAAACATATGATAGATGAAAGTTTTGTCGATCAAACAGCTTTTCCGCTTTATCAATGGCGCGATTTTAACAGCTTGTCTGAATGCCGTGATTTGCTGTTTCATGTGCAAGAAACAAGCTATGATTTGCTAGAAATCGATGAGCTCTTGAGCCAAGCGGGGCTTTTATTTGACGGGTTTTTTATTGATCAATCTGTCAGCAAAGTGTTTTCAGAACACTATGACCAAACAAGCGATTTGAAAAACTTGTCCAAATGGGCTCAGTTCGAACAATCTTATCCCAATACCTTTGCAGGGATGTATCAATTCATGGCGATAAAACCGCAATAGAATGGGCAAACCCTCTTGCTTTTCTCATTTGTATCAGCTATACGTTGCGGCTTGAAATCCATTAATACTTGCTATTTGCTCCTTTAAAATACTTTAAGGGATCATTTTTTAATTGGCGAAAGCGAAACGAGATGAAAAAAGATATTCATCCAGATTATCACAAAGTTACTGTTGCCCTAACGGACGGCACTGAATTTGAAACCTTTTCTACTTATGGTTCTGAAGGTGAGCGGATTGTTTTGGATATTGACCCTAAAACACACCCTGCATGGACAGGTGGTAGCCAGCACTTGATTGACCGTGGTGGCCGGCTTTCTAAATTTAAGAAGAAATTTGACGGCTTTATTTAAGGCTTGCCTGTTTCAAACTGGCTGTATAAGTTTTTTGAATACTGAATTAAAAAAGCTCATTGGGATATTCCCAATGAGCTTTTTTCATGACGCCACCCTTTTAGGATGACATGCTTTAAGAATTTTAACGCGGAATGCTGACTTCTTGCGCGCCAAAGGCTTGCTTTAGCATTTCATATTGCCGCGAAATAGGACTTGTTTCTGTTTCTTTTTGTTCAGGTTCTTCGTGAATCATCTTCTCTAAAGCGTGAATACGATCATACAAACGCTCTGCATTTTTTATCAACTGCTGCAAGCGGGCTGGTAAGTCTGGGAAATGCTTAATGTGAGCTGCTCGGGTTGAGGTTTGAATTTTAACCTTTTGCTTTTCAGCCATTGCTTGTTCAGCTGTCATCTCACCCTCATTGACAGCGCGCTGTATGAGCAACCAAGACGCCATTTGCATTAACCGGGTTGTAAGACGCATGCTTTCAGTTGCATAGGCCAAAGAGGCTGTTTGAGACAAGGCTTTGGCTTCGCGCCGCCCGTCCGTGTCGAGATAATTGGCGGTTTCTTCAACCAACCCCATACCTTCTTTAAAAATATCTAGGAAACATTCTGAACTGACAAACCGTTCTGCAAAGGAAATGGTTTGTGTATCTTTACTATTCTTTTCAATGACGCGAGACATACTTACTCTCTAACTTAACTAATAAACGCTACTAACAAAAAACTTAACTGACCTAAAACTCTTAACGCACAACACTCTTTCAAGCTTTATGTCCAAGCTTCATGCCATCCATAACTCGACTTAAGCTTTTCCATTGGAGCAAAAATAAGGCCAGTTTTAGCGTTACTCACAACAGTTCTCTAATATGACTTAATTTTTCGTTTTTGGCCATAAAAAAAAGCCGCCAAAATTTGGCGGCTTAGGAAGTTAACAGGGAGGCGTCACAGAGCAAAATCTATAAAGCTCTGTTATTCAGTAAATACTGAATGGTTTTAAGATACCGCCAAATTCATAACAAAACCTTAATGAGGCTATTAAAATACAATCTATTTGGGAACAGACTCATATTTTATTTACCTTAAAGCTTTGTTAACAGCGGCCCAACCACGCCCTCTTGTCCCATTTTTTTACATTCTTACAGTTTATTTTGTGTCAGATTTAAACAAGCTTTCAGCCTGGCTGGCTTGGGTTTGTTTTGTGCGAATTGTTTCATTAACCCGCTCTATTTCCTCATTTAATGCCCTCAATAAGGCTTCAAGGTCAGCAATTGAAAAGGCGCTTAAATCCTGGCCGATGACCATTTCAGTTTGAGATGGTTTTTGAGGTTGCCACTCTTCTTCACTCACGAAAAAAACTTCTCCTTTTTTCTGCCTGTTCATATCAACATTTTTATTCTACAGCTTAACAATAACCTCAGAATGTGTCATTTGCTCCATTCTCATTGTTTCATTTTGACCCAAGGATATCATGATGTCTATGCCCTCCACCATGCAAGCTGTCCTGGCGCCTGAACAAGCTGGTGCCGATCATTTAGAAATCACCTCAATAGACGTGCCTGCATGTGGACCGAGACAAATCTTGATTAAGGTTGCCGCGGCCGGCGTTAACCGGCCTGATATTTTGCAACGAGATGGGCTCTATCCAGCGCCCAAAGGCCATTCATTGGTGTTAGGGCTTGAAGTGGCCGGTGAAATTGTCGCTGTGGGACCTGATGTCACCGGCTTTCAAATTGGAGATAAGGTTACTGCCCTTGTAAACGGTGGTGGCTATGCGCAATATTGCTTGGCTGAGCAAGGCGCTGCCCTGCCAATTCCTGAAGGCTTATCAATGATTGAGGCTGCTGGCTTACCAGAAACGGTCTTTACCGTTTGGCACAATGTCTTTCAGCGTGGCCAATTAAAACCGGGCGAGTGGTTTATGGTTCATGGGGGGACCAGTGGCATTGGCACAACGGCCATTCAAATGGTCAAGGCCATTGGTGCTAAGGTGATTGCAACAGCTGGCAGTGAAGAAAAATGTGAAGCCTGCCGCGCGCTTGGTGCGGATGAGGCGATTAATTATAAAACTCTCGATTTTGTTGAAAGCGCAAAAGCGGCCACGCAAGGGCGCGGTGTTGATGTGATTTTGGATATGGTTGGCGGAGAGTATATTGAGCGCAATATTGCAGCCTGTGCCACTGAGGGGCGTATTGTGCAAATTGCTTTTCTCGGCGGGCCAAAAGCAAAGGTCAATTTTATGCGTTTGATGCTCAAACGCTTGACGTTGACTGGCTCAACCCTGCGCTCGCGCAGTGATAAAATGAAAGCTGAGTTAGCACAAGAGGTCAAAGATAATGTCTGGCCGCTGATTAGCAAAGGGGAGATTGCCCCGCAAATTTACAAGGTGTTTAAATTTCAAGAGGTGATCCAAGCCCATAAATGCATGGAACAGGGAGATCATATCGGCAAAATCATGCTCGACTTCAGTTAAATCCACACCTGGTAATGTCAGATAACAAGTTGCTTCTTGCCTCAACACGTTGCGCGTTAGCTGACAACGAAGACAAAGAAGATAACGGTAACCACACAATAGGTTGTGATATGATCTTTATTCACCGCGACCCAATTTAAAATGGTGCGGGGCACTTGGCGAACGAAGGCATTGGAAAGCCACAAACAACCGATCATGGCTGAGAGCCCTAGGGTCCAAAATGTGGCGTAATAATTGTTTCCAGCTTCAAATTCACCGGTTTGGGCAATGACTGTGCCAGTAATGGCCAGGCTTATAAATAATGCCACCATTGATGCCAAGCCCAATAGCACCAAAATGGTGTAACGCACGAACTCAAACATAACTTACTCCAAACGCAACTAGATCAAGTTTAACTCAAATTGGTTAAAAATTTTCTAGTTTTAGGTGTAAGATAGATGAATTCGCGCGAAACTCCTTATATCATATTGTTTTGTCTTATCTTTTTACACATGACGCACAGGACGCCCTGTGGTGCAATGGGCCGCGGCTGCCACAATGGCATCAGCATCAATGCCGAAATGGTGATATAAATCATCGATTGTTCCGGTCTGGCCGAAATGCTCAACCCCCAGCGCAATTGTGTGGTGTCCGCAAACCCCGCCAAGCCAGGCCAAAGTGGCCGGATGGCCATCAATAACCGTGATCAGCTTGGCATGGGCTGGAATATCAGACAACAACGTCTCAATGTGGCTTTGTGCTGACCCGCCTCTTCTGCGAACCCGGCCAGCGGCATGCCAGCCAGCATTCAAACGGTCTGCAGAGGTAACGGCCAAAACGCCAATATCACGTCTGTCTTCGCCAAGCCGCCCGGCCGCTTCAATCGCTTCAGGGGCAACACAGCCTTGATAGACGATAATCATATCCGCATTGGGCCCTGGTTCTTTCAACCAATAAGCCCCATCGATTACGCCTTGCTCATAAGACTTGGTTGGGCGGACCTTGAATTGCTCAATTGGTCGGGTCGAAAGCCGCAAATAAACAGAACCGCCCGTTTCATCACGCAACCAGGTGCGCTCGTCTGGGTCACCTTGTCCATCGCGCTGCATGTAATCAAATGACCAATCCATAATGATGGAAAGCTCATCCAAAAAGGCTGGCTCGAAAGACGACAGGCCATCTTGGCTCATACCAATCAATGGTGTGGCGATTGATTGGTGCGCACCGCCCTCTGGGGCCAGAGTGATCCCTGACGGGGTGGCAACCAATAAGAAACGTGCATCTTGGTAACAAGCATAATTAAGCGCATCGAGCCCTCTGGAGATGAACGGGTCATACAGCGTGCCAACCGGCAAGATCCGTTTGCCAAATAAAGAATGGCTCAAGCCAGCGGCACCCAACATCAAGAACAAATTCATCTCAGCAATGCCAAGCTCAATATGTTGCCCTTGTGGACCACTGGTCCATTTTAGGGCAGAGGGGATTTTCTCTGCTTTAAAGCGGTCTTCTTGTCCTTCATGGGCAAATAGTTGCTTTTTGTTCACCCAAGCGCCAAGGTTGGTTGAAACGGTCACATCGGGTGATGTGGTCATAATCCGGTCTGAGATTGGGCTATCAATGCTGGCATAATGGTTCATCAACTTGCCGAACCCTGCTTGGGTTGACAATTTCACATCGGTTAAGAAGTGAGGGCCAGGAGCCTCAATGAGCTCATCATTTTTGCGCCGGTTGCTGTCTTTAAAGAATTTACACTCTTTTAAATATGCTTCGATCTCAGTTTGTTGATCTTCAAGTCCGGCATAGGGTTCCCATTCTTGTCCCTCTTCAATGTTCATTTGCTTGGCAAAGGTTTTCATTTGATCCGGCGTCATAAGCCCGGAATGGTTATCTTTGTGGCCTTGTAATGGCGTGCCCCACCCTTTAACGGTGTAGGCAATAAAGGCTGTTGGATTGTCTGTTTCAGCCGCCTTTGTAAACGCGCTTTGCAAACTTTGCTGGCAATGACCGCCTAAATTGCTCATTAAGTCTTGCAATTCATCGTCAGAGCGCCCGTCTATCAACGCGGTTACGGGGCCTTGGTCGCCCAAATCATCTAACAAACGCTTGCGCCAGGCTGCCCCGCCTTGGAAGGTCAAGGCAGAAAAGTCTGAGTTGGGGCACTTATCAATCCATTTTTTAAGCTCTTGTCCGCCGGGCTCTTCAAAAGCTTCCAACTGCAAACGGCCATATTTAATCTCAACGATGTCCCAATCAAAGGCTTCGAAAACTGTTGTTAGCGTGTCGGACAAACCTTCTGGTACAACCTGGTCAAGGCTTTGGCGGTTGTAGTCAATAATCCACCAGCAATTGCGCAAACCATGTTTGCGCCCTTCTTGCAAGCTTTCAAAGATATTACCCTCGTCAAATTCAGCATCGCCAACCAAAGAGATCATACGGCCCATATCTTTGTCCGTGATCATATCTTTGGCGCGAAGATAATCTTGAATAAGCGAGGCAAACAAAGTGATGCCAACACCAAGCCCAACTGAGCCGGTGGAAAAGTCAACATCATCAACGTCCTTGGTACGGCTCGGGTATGATTGCGCGCCTTGATAGCCTCGAAAGTTCTGTAACTTTTCCAAGGTTTGGTTGCCCATCATATATTGAATGGCATGAAAAACCGGAGAGGCATGCGGTTTTACCGCAACCCGGTCTTGGGGCTTAAGGACACTAAAGTACAGCGCTGTTAGTATAGACACAGAAGACGCACAAGAGGCCTGGTGACCGCCCACTTTGATCCCATCTGGGCTCTCGCGTAGGTGATTTGCATTATGGATAATCCAAGATGAAAGCCATAATATTTTGCGCTCTAAAGTTTCTAACATCTGTTCATTGGTCATGATGACAATGCCCCGTTTGATTAATTTTAATGTGATGAAAAAACAATGATGTCACAAAACCGGCGCTATTAAGTTTCTTTTTTATCTTTATTCATGCAAAATTTAGTCAATTATGCTAATAATATCGATATTATGGACCAAATTGACCAAAAAATACTCCGTGCCTTACAATTTGATGGCCGATTGACGAACCTTGAATTGTCTCAAAAGGTCGGGCTTTCTCCGTCCCCGTGCTTGCGGCGGGTGCGCGCTTTGGAAGAGCAAGGCATTCTGGTTGGCTATACCGCCTTGCTGGATCAAGATGCTTATGGTCTGCCTATGAATGTGTTTGTCTCTGTGCGGTTAGAGCAACAATCAACGGCTTCCATTCAAAAATTTGAGGATGCCATTAACAAACTTGACGAAGTGCTTGACTGCTACTTAATGACGGGTAATAGAGATTATTTATTACGCGTGGTCAGTCAAAATTTAAAATCATATGAAGTTTTTGTGCGTGATAAACTTACGACCATACCCGGCATTGCCGCGATTGAATCAAGTTTTGCCCTCGGGCGGGTTAAAAAACGTTCCGTCTTTCCCCCGCTCTCGCTTTTTGAAAGATAGATTTGAATATGCAAACCATTCTTGTGCCATTTGACGGTTCAAAACATGCCCTGAAAGCTCTGCATATAGCAGGTGATTTGGCAGAAAAATATAAATGTGAGATCTGCCTTATCAGCATCATTGCCAAGGCCCCAAAAGACCTGCAGGATGCCCGCCAGACAACACAAAAGTTAATCGCATTGGCAAAATCAAAATTAAACACACGCGGGCTTGAACCGGCCAGCATGGATATTGAGGTGGGGGAGCCGGCTGAGTGCATTTTATTGGCGGCCAAACGCCATAAAGTTAGCACCATTGTTATGGGCTGCCGGGGCGAGAGTATGCAAGGGGGCTCACAATTTGGCAGCGTATCGCAAAAGGTCTTTCAAATGGCCACTTGCACTTGCATTTCTGTAAAATAAAAAAACCGCCAAGCATATAACTTGGCGGTTCTTTAAAACTTATTTCATGACCAAAATTAATTGCCCATTTGAATGTTAGTGGCTTGTTTGCCACGACCGCGTGGGTCATCTTCAATATCAAAAGTAACTTTGTCACCTTCGTCAACTTGAGAAATGCCAGAACGCTCTAGCGCAGTAACGTGTACAAACACGTCTTTGCTGCCATCTTCAGGAGTGATAAAACCAAAGCCTTTGCTGTGGTTGAAAAATTTAACTGTGCCATTTGTTGACATTTTTAACGGATCCTTTCCCGTTCAATTAGTGTTACGAAGCGGCTTTCCCTTAATGCTAAAGGCTAGCCATATCAGATTGTCGGGGAAGTTGCATAATGTCATTGGACACATGAAAGTCTTAACCGTAATTCTGAAAACCGTCTCTTCCCTTTCAAAAAGAAGAGACGAATATGTTTTATCCCTCTCGCCCTCCTCTTGCAAGTGAAGTTTTGATCAATTCTTTACATGAAGCCAAAACTTGATGGAAATATCATAAAAACTTCATAAATTTCTGCCATTTGCCCGCCCATTTATCTAAGGTTCATCTACATTGCACATTCTTAACTAGGGGCAGATGAGCTTTTCTGTCACTGTTCAACTTGTTCAAACACGAACTGGGCTGATTTAGATAGGACGGAAAAATGACCCTCACATTGAAGAAACAGATTTCAACCGTGGCGCTGTTATTTGCAGCAATCGGGTTTACTCTTAGCACTAGCCCTGCCTTTGCAGCAAAATGCGGCGGGCTTAACAAGCGCCCTTGTAAGGTCTGGGAACGGATCCCGTCATGTAACAAAGGGTTGGTGGAAAATTTAAAGATTAATCGCTGTGTGAGACATAAAATTCCTAAAAAACGTCTCAAGTGCGGTAAGCTCAACCAGCGCCCTTGCACCGTTGTTGAACGCATCCCTTCTTGTGACCGCGGCTTGGTCGAGAACTTCAAGCTGAAACGGTGTGTGGCCCCCAAAAAGATTGTGTGCGGCGGGGTAAACCAACGACCTTGTAAAGTGTTTGAGCGCATTCCCTCTTGCAACAAAGGCTTGGGCGAAAACTTTAAAACCAATCGCTGTGTTCAACTTCGCTCTGGTCAGTCTCCGTTCTTTTATGGGCTTTCAAGTGCTTCACGTGAAGTTGCGAACCTAGAAAAGATCTGCCACAGCGTTGCCAATAAATTACCACCGATTAGAACCGGCATTGCTGCTTTTGACCGCTCTGCGGGCTGCCAAATGCAATATCAGATTGGCTTTCGTTGTGCCGCCCCGATGGTGTTTGAAAAAGTGGCCCAAAGCTCTAACCTGGCGGGGCGGATTGATGCGGCGATGAACAACCGGGAATGCCGCAAAGCCCCTGGCCCGCTAAAACCTTTTTGTGCACTTGGCTCTGTCATTGACCAGGCTGCCATTCGGCCAGCTGTGTGCTTGGCCAAAGTGATGGCCAATGGGGGCTTTCAAGATGTGGCCGCGGGCTCTTCTGTTGCCCTTGGCTCACTGTGCCGGGCAGCTGGCAGATTGTCTTTTGAAATTGCTCTGGATCGTTTGTTGAAACGGCGCAACAATTTAAAGGGCTACAAACGCACTTTGTTTAACGCGGCCAAAAAGGCACGCAAATATTCAAAGAAAGCCACAAAAATGGAACGTTTCTTTCAAAAGTTAGAGCGCGAACCGGCTTGCCGAGGGGTCCTTAACTAACCGTTGCTTCTCCTCTCCCCTTAGCACAGCAAAGCCCTCCCTTTAAACAGAAGGGAGGGCTTCTTCTATTGAATCTATAATGGCTAGAAAGGCCTGTTTAAGCCACTTTCCATTTAATGGAACAGCCCATAGATGGGATTTGCTCTTTAGGGCCATGGCCTGTTTCAATGACTTGTTGCATCGACAAAAACAAATCGCGGCGCACATCTGGACTGGCGGCCTCTTTGCGGCTTGCATCCAAGCGCCCGCGATATTGAAGGCCTAAATCTTTGTCAAAGCCAAAAAAGTCTGGGGTACAAACGGCATCATAGGCTTTGGCCACCGCTTGTGATTCATCTTGCAAATAAGGGAATGTAAAGCCATGAGCTTGAGCAAACAGGCCCATATTTTCAAAACTATCATCTGGATAGTTTTGCGCATCATTGGCACAAATGGCCACAGCGCTTAAGCCCATTGACTGCAATTCTTTGACATCACGCACAACGCGATCGATCACTGATTTAACATAAGGACAGTGATTGCAAATAAACATGATTAAGGTGCCCTTTTCACCCCTTATGTCACTCAGTGTATAAGTCTTGCCATCAACGCCAGGCAATGAAAAGTCAGGTGCCTGCCAACCAAAATCGCAAATCGGTGTTTCCACTGCCATTGTTATTCTCCTTTTTCTACGGCTTTTTTATCGTTTTATAAACGTCCATAAGCTGATTTGTTAGTCCTTGAAAACTAAATCACTCATTCATCATTTTCAATTGGCCCACCAGCTTTGACCCAAGCGCCCAAGCCTCCTTCAATGTGAGACACCGGCTTTAAGCCCATTTTTTGCGCGGTGTCTGTAGCTAGGGCTGAGCGCCAGCCGGAGGCACAATGGAAAATAAAATGCTTATCTTGCGCAAAGATCGGTTTGTGATACGGGCTATCAGGGTCAATCCAAAATTCCAGCATACCGCGCGGCACATGCAAGCTATTCTTGATATAGCCATCACGCCCGCGCTCTCTTACATCTCGAATGTCTACAATCACTGTGCCCTCATCATCAATGAGGCTGATTGCCTCATCTGGTGTGACTTCATTGATGCGTGCGCGCGCGTCACTCACCATGTCTTTAATATGCGCGGTAATTTTTTGGGGCATGTTTTTGATCCATCAAATTGAATATGAAATTACAGTGCTAGAGCGTGTCGCATCTTAATGAATTCAAAGTCACGCTCTATCTTTTAGTAAAAGCGGTGTCTTTTTTCCCAAAACCGGTGCCCACTTTTGGGAGACACGCTCTATCTTTTTGTAAAAGCCGTGTCTTTTTCCCCAAAACCGGTATCCACTTTTGGGAGACACGCTCTAATATAAACGAGGAAAGGCAAGCTGTGAATGATCTGGCTCAAGCAATGGCTTGGTTTTTATGAGTTTGCAGCCAAAGGCTTGATGGTCTCATTAGAGCCAACAAACAGATCTGATAATTCATTTTCTGTTATGGCATCATCAAGGTGCATAAATTGGCCGGTTGATTGCAAAATTTCAGCCTTTCGCGCCATATCAGAAAGGGCTGAGCGCTGTAAGCCAGTGCCCAATGACAGTGCGGCCACGCCCATATCACGATACTCTTGCAGAGAAGGTGCTTGTGGATGAACCACACTAATGGCAATTGGCCCGTTCGATTTTTGCACCAACTGGGCAACCACATCGCGGTTTTGCACCCCTTCGATTAAAACCAGATCAGCGCCTGCATTAAAATAGGCATTGACCCGCTCAATGGTTTCTTCAAATGGGTTAGCAAGGATAGAGGCAAGTGATAAAGCATCTGTTCGGGCAACAAGAAACAATGGTGTCTTTAATTCAAGCGCGGCCAGACGCGAACTTTTTAGCCGGTTGGCCACTTCCATAATCGCGAGCATTTGATGCAAGCCATCGCGCCCCCCATCGGAGATAAAGACCCCCTTGCAGCCAATGCTCAGGGCCGCTTTTACACCTTTTTTAATGTCTTGGTTGGAGCGCTCAAAGCACCCTTCCAGATCGGCCAAAAGCGGTAATTTAACTTCACGCGCTATGCGCCCGGCAACCACCAAAAGCTCCTCAAGGCCAACTCGTTCTCCAGGGCGATAGCCTTGTGCCCAGGCGTAAGCTGAGGCAGAAGTGGTCAACAATGGGAAATTGGCTTTGGCCAGGACCCGCGCTGAGGCGACGTCCCAAACTTGTGGGAAAATTAGCGGATTATCAGATTTCCACTCAAACCCAATTTGTTTTGCCAGTTCGATTGAGCGCGTCACCTGCTTGCCCTTTTATTTTACATAGCCTGCACAGCATACATACCTAATGCTTTTTTCTCGATTCGTCCTGTTGTTTCAATATTGACCCGTCAAGAAAGTGGGCTTCTACCCATCATATTGCGTATTTATGCCTATCTGATGAGATTATTAAGAATAGATTATTCAAGAATGTCAGCCAGTTGGAATTGTTTGCTGGTATTTTATCTTGATTTCTCTCAATCTTGCCCCATCTTTAAATTAGGGTTTTAAGATGTGTTTTTATGTGGAGGCATTGGTCATGGTTGGGTTTCATCAAAAATTGAGGGCAAAAGCATTTGCTTGCCTATTGCTCACCTCATATCTTGTGGCCGTTTCTTCTTTCTCAAGCGTGGCCGAAGAGGCCTCTTTACAAAAACAACAAGCTGAAAAAAACAATACGCCTGGAGCCCTTCCCCTTGATAAAAACCAAAAAGAAGGCAAACGGTTGTTTCAGGCGGTGTCCAAGCTTCTATCTCAAACAGCCAATGAGCGTAGCAAAGCGCATAAACTACCATCTGAAAGTGACTTTCTGGTTCCCCCTTTATGGCGTGAGACCAAAGAAGAACGCATGAAGGACATTCAAGAACTGCTTGATGCGGCCCTTGATGTGATCACAGATGTTCCCCTCGTCACTTTGCAAAATCGCCTTGATCAATCGCGCAGCACCATCAACACGCTAGAAGATCAAATCACTCAATTGCGAGAAAAGCGCCTCTCGGCGCCAGACGATGCTTTGCTCCCTGGCATTTTAAGCGACACGGTTACCTCCATTGATGAAGAAATTGCAGATTTAGAAAAACGTATCGCAGCCAATCGCCAAGAAATTGAAAAGGCAAAGGATAAAATCCATCAAGCGTTAAAACAATCAGGCCTCACTGTCACACGTGACCAGTTGGATTTATTACTCGGCTCTGTTGTGGGCGGGGATATGATCAAGATGGTGGCTGCCTACCAGGCCTCGCATCAAATCGACCAACGCTTGGCTGACTTGATGACCCAATCGGGCGGAGAGATTAAAACTTCGAGGCGTTATTTTGCGATGCATGCAGCCCTGTTTGCCATGTTGTTGCATGCGCAAAATCACATCATTGAAAAAATTGACACCGTTTACATGAAACGCATGGGCCAAATTTTAACCGATATCCGCAAAGCACGGGCTGATACCAGGCGCCTCTTGCGCGGCCGCAACCGGGAAGATCAAAAGCGGGTGCTGGATGCCAATTTAAAAGCCCAAGCCTTTTCAGAAAGGGTGGCTTTGTTTTACCGTGATTATTTGAGCACCCAGCGCGCGCAAATGATCCGCGCCCGGGCACAAACCCGGCGTGATTTGCGCATTGCGGACAATACTTATTCAACAGTGGAAGCCAGTTTTCAGCTCCGGGCCTTAATTGATGATGCCAAAGCCTCGTTTGAAGCCATGCAAATGCTGGAAGCGCCGGGCTTTGATCAGGTGTTTAAAAATGAAGAGCTGCGCAAAGAGTTTGAGAACCTGACAGAAAAACTGGTCCCGCCTAGCAGTTAGGGCTTAGTCTTGCACTTCATCAGCAACCAAATCCAACGGACAGCCGCTTAACGCTTTGGAGCGGCGGATAACCAAGGAAGTTTTGACCCCGGCGACATTGGGAGCTGCTGTTAATTCTTTAATGATAAAATCTTGGAAGGCGCTTAAATCAGTGGCCACGCATTGTAAAATAAAATCCACTTCGCCTGACAGCATATAGCAAGAGCGCACCAACTCCCACTCTTCACATTGTTTTTCAAACGCCACCAAGTCAGCCTCAGATTGCACATTCAAACTCACCATGGCAAAAGCCATCAGGCCAAAGCCAATGGCTTTTTCATTCAATTGTGCAAAGTAGCCCTCTATTATGCCCGCCTTTTCAAGGGCGCGCACCCGGCGCAAGCAAGGCGGGGCTGAAATGCCGACCCGATTGGCAAGTTCCACATTGGTAATCCTGCCATTTTCTTGTAGCTGGCTTAATATCTTCCAGTCTACTTCATCCAATTGATGCTTCACACCAATCATCCTTCTTAATCGTATTATCTTACTTCATTGAATAAGATAAAACCATTTTTGCGTCTAAATTATAGCAGTTCTTACCCAACCTTGAAAGATATACTAAAATACCACCTATTTTCGCAAAATATACCCTAAGGTGAGCAGGCTCAAAGTGTTCTTGACAAACACGCCCTTTTCTCGTTTGCTGGCTCGCCATGAATAACACCAATGATTCATCCCAAAACGCAGATTCTCCCTTGACCATCTGGGCCATGACCAGTGGGGCACCGGGTATGCGCAGCCAAGTTATCGGGTTGGGCAAGGCTATCTGCGCTCACCCAGATGATCAAATCATTGAAAAGACCATTCAGTTAAAAAAATGGGCGCAATATTTTCCTGGTCATCTCAACCCTGCCCCTTTGATGAGTTTAACATCCAGCTCTTGCCGCCTATCCCCGCCATGGCCTGATATTTTGCTCAGTTGCGGGCGGCGCACAAGTGCAGCCTCGATTGCGATTGGCAGGGCAAGCAAAGGCAAGACTTACCGTGTTCATATTCAAAACCCTCAAACACCAACGCGGTTTTTTAATCTTGTGTGTTCTATGGCCCATGATGGGTTAAGAGGTAAAAACGTGATTGAGACCACAACAGCTTTACACAAAATCACCGCACAAGATTTAGAAAAGGACGCGCAGGTATGGCAAGCGCGCTGGCAAGATCAGTTAGATCGCCCTGGGCGTGGGCCTGTTTTGGGTATTATCCTTGGGGGTAAAAACAAAACGTATGGCTTTAGCGAGCAGCGGTTACATGAGTTAATCCAGCTGATAGAAACAGCTGCGGGGCAAAACAATGCTCAAATTTTCATCACCCCCTCTGGCCGTACAGAAGATTTTGTTAAACAAGCTTTAGCAGCCAAATTTGACACCCACCCCAATGTTTGGATCTGGGATCAGACGGGTGACAATCCTTATTTTGCGATTTTAAATTGTGCCGATCACATAATGGTGACCGCTGATAGCGTTTCAATGATTTCTGAGGCCCTTTACACGCCTAAGCCAGTTCATATATATGCTCTTGAGGGCACCAGCCGGCGCCACCGGATCTTTTTGTCTCTATTAGAGGCGCAAAAGATCATTCACATAGTGCAAGACGAGCTTGATTTTTCCGTTGATGGGACCCGCGCACCCATTGACGAAACTGCCAGGATCGCCCACATCATACGTCAAAATAGTCAACAACACCGTGCACGCCACGCAGATTTAAACGTTTAAGGATTTAAGTTATGAGCAACGAGCCTACTCATACCAAATTGGCCATTATCGGCTCTGGCCCGGCAGGCTATACAGCTGCCATTTATGCCTCTCGCGCCATGTTAGAGCCTATTTTATTTCAAGGTCTGCAACCTGGTGGTCAGCTCACCATTACCACTGAGGTGGAAAATTACCCCGGCTTTGCAGATGTGATCCAAGGCCCCTGGTTGATGGAACAAATGGAAGCACAAGCACGCCATGTGGGGACCAACATCATCAATGATCATATTGTTGATGTGGATGTCTCTAAGCGCCCCTTTACCTTGAAAGGGGACAGCGGCAAAACTTACACAAGTGACGCCATAATCATTTCAACCGGGGCACAAGCACGGTGGCTTGGTCTTGAAAGCGAAGATAAATTTAAAGGCTTTGGTGTTTCTGCTTGTGCCACCTGTGATGGTTTCTTTTATAAAGACAAAGAAGTGATGGTTATTGGCGGTGGTAACACCGCGGTTGAAGAGGCGCTTTTTTTGACCAACTTTGCCTCAAAGGTTACCCTTGTTCATCGGCGTGATGAGTTGCGCAGTGAAAAGATCCTGGCCAATCGCTTGCTGAACCATGAAAAAATCGATGTGCTTTGGGATACAGTGCTTGAAGGGATTGTGGGTGATGAAGACCCGCTCAATGTTACGGGCGCCAAGCTGAAAAATGTGAAAACCGGCGAGAGCTTTGAGCAGGCCGTTGATGGTGTTTTTGTTGCCATTGGCCATGCCCCATCAACAGAGCTGTTCAAGGGCAAAGTTGACATGAAGCCTAACAATTACATCATCACCAAACCGGACAGCACCCAAACATCTGTTGAGGGTGTTTATGCAGCTGGTGATGTGACTGATGAGACCTTCCGCCAGGCGGTGACCGCGGCTGGCATGGGCTGTATGGCAGCTTTGGAAGCTGAAAAGTTTTTAGCTGAATAGAAAAATAAAAAGCTACCGGTTTTGCAACATAAAGGGTCTGAATAGGATGGATTGGAACAAAGTTCGTATTTTTCAAATCGTTGCAGAGGCTGGTAGCTTTACCAAAGCAGGTGATGAATTAGACCTCAGCCAATCATCCGTTTCGCGCCAAGTTTCAGGGCTTGAGGAAGAGCTTAAAGTTACTCTCTTTCATCGTCATGCTCGCGGCCTCATTTTAACGGAGCAAGGTGAAACACTTTTTAAAACAGCTTCTGAAGTGTTTAACCGCTTGCGGGCAACCCAAACCCTTTTGGCCGATTCTACTCAAAAACCTTTTGGTGAATTAAAAGTAACAACAACCGTTGGCTTTGGCTCTGCTTGGCTAACCCCGCGCCTTAATGCTTTCATCACGCTTTATCCTGATATCCAACTGCAAATCTTGTTAAGTGATATTGAACTTGACATTGCCATGCGCGAGGCTGATGTGGCCATTTGGTTACAAGCGCCGACCCAGCAAGATCTCATTCGCCGGCCGTTGTTTACAGTGCATTTTCATGTTTATGGGTCAAATGCTTACTTGAAAAAATTTGGGGTTCCTAAAAGTTTAGATGATCTTGACGGGCACCGGATTCTCACCTTTGGCGGCAATCCGCCAAAGCCAATACAAAAGCTTAATTGGCTGGAAACTGCCGGGCTCAAACCGAATGAAAGGCGCACTCCGGTTGTCAGCATCAACAACCTTTATTCTTTGCGCCAAGCGGTTAAACGGGGTGTTGGTATTGCCTTGCTGCCAGATTATTTGGCCAAGGATGATGATGAATTGGTCAATATTTTGACCGGTGCAGAAGTGCCCAATCTTGATACTTATTTTGTTTATCCAGAAGAGCTTCGAAACTCCAAACGGGTTACAGTGTTCAGAGACTTTCTGCTGGATGAAGCCAGAGCGTGGAAGTTTTAAGGCTAGACGTATTATTTTGTTTCATCTGTTTGAGATGACTCTTTTCAATTTAATGCTGATAAATATACTGCCGAAAAGTCGGTCTTTATGTGTAAATGCATCTTGCAATATGATTATTGCTCATGGCCCTTAATAAATAATTCCACAGAACTTTCAACATACTGAGTTATATAATCATCATCATATTTTTCATATTGATTGAAGATAATATCGCACACAATTGGTCCTCTCATGAGAGAAGAAAATTGTTGTGCTGCTCTTTCAGCATTCGGAATTTTGAAAATTTCTGCATCATTTATTTTTTCAAAATATTTAGCGAGTAGGTAGATAAATTCGTCTGCGCAAGGGGAGAAATATTTTATTGTTTCTGATTTAAATTCGTCACTTATGGAAAAGCTCAATTTTAAAAGTTGCGCGCTCTCTTTGGTCAAAAGGTTTTTAAGATAGTCTTGGCCTAAATCAATAAGATTTTGTTTCACTATTTCAAGTGAAGATGTGTTTACGGCTGGTATTGCTGACATCAAATTGCTGATAGCTCTTGCAACGATGAAATTATTTAAAGCTAAAAAGAGCTCTCTTTTACTACCAAATAAATTATAGACTGCTGTTTTAGAAACTCGTGCTACTTGTGTAATATCTTCTACACGGGTTGCCTCATAACCTCTAGAAAGAAACTGTTCCTCAGCAGCGCGTAAAATTCTTTCTGTTTGGCTATATTTTTGTGTTCTATGTTCCATGTAATATAACTCAAATTATAAAAATCAAAACAAATCAAAATATCCCGTTTCAAACAAATCAAACGCTAGCATGGTAAAAACTTTCGGACATATTTAATTTTCTCTATTATTAGATTGAGTGTCATTTTTCGGCAGTTTAGCGATCGTAAACCAAAACTGGTCAATGCTTCGGACAACTGCTCTAAATCCATCTAAGTCAAAGGGCTTTTTAATATAAGAATTCGCCTGCAACTTATAACTGTTGATAATATCTTCTTCAGATTGAGATGATGTGAGGATGATAACGGGTATGGTTTTTAAAATAGGGTCATCTTTAATTCGTTTTAAAATTTCGTGACCATTTAACTTGGGCAAATTTAGATCTAAGATAATTAAATCTGGTGTTGTAGCCGTGCTATGCTTATTTTTTTTCAATAAAAAATCTAGAGCCTCTTCGCCATCTAAAACCGACCGAAGATTGACATTCAGTTGTTCTTCTTGGAACGCTTCCTCTAATAACCTTACATCAACGATGTTATCTTCAATCAATAAAACATCAACCAAGGTCTGTTTATTTGAATCGTTCATATATACCTGCTGTAGGTTTTATATTTTATTTTTTGCCAGCAGAAAATTATCTGCATTTATTTGTTTTTTCAACCCAATATTCCTTCGGTCTCAAACCTGTAGGCTTAAGTCTTTGTGTGGGCAAAGATATTGTCAACCAATGATCATGTATGAAAATTTCTCAATCTATAACCACGGATCTTTCATTTGTACTGAATGAAGAATCTTTTCACAAGCGTCGGATTAGTAGTTTATCAAGTGGTCTTTGCTTTTGGATCTCTGCTTTGGGTCAACTTGTGTCCAATTCGTCATTTTTAATTATTGGTCCCTTCCGCCCCAAATAGTTGACCCTCTTGTATCGAGATCGTTTCTAACTGTAACTGCTCTTAAGATTAGGTCGCGTCAGACTTGATGGGACCCAACCAAAGTGGAGTGTCAGATCATATTAAAAACTTTTAAAATATTATTTTAAGCCGCAACACTTTCCTTGTTGGCCTTGGCATTTTCAATCCATCCCTTGACCTCATCCAAGTCAGGTTCATTGCCAACCCGTAAAAGACGAGCGCCATCTTTGGTGATCAAAAAGGCTTGCAAATCTATCAACAAAGTTTCCGGGCTGGCATTGGTCACTTGATCGAGCGTGCGATAGCCACATCCAACAAGGAATTGCGCATCATGGCCGCGCAAACGGGGGATTTCGATTTGCAATTTTGCCTGGTCTTGCCAATCACGTACCGTTTGCGCCGTGATGTAGCTGACCTCTAATAGGGCGGCGATCTCTTCAGGGTCAGCGGCCAATAAATCTTCCACTGTTTTCACGCCGACCACATAAAGCCGTTTGGCTGTTTTCACACCAATGGAGGGGGCATCTTCGACATCGTCATGAGCTTCCAAGAAATAGCTGGGTCCCTGATCCGTCCGTTTTTCTGGAATGTCGCCAGCGTCGCCGCCTTCTTCTTGTCCCTCATGACGATCCAATTGGCGTTTGTCAGTGCCCTCTTCTTGACCTTGTGCCAAGAACTCATCATCAACTTCACTGCCAGGGGCCTCAACGGTTGGGGTGGCTTCATCTACCTCATCTTCATCATCGAGGATGCCAAGGACTTCTTTGCGATGAAGCTTTTTGATCATCTGATCATCTTCAGGCAAATGCTCTTCAACTTTGCCGGTTGTTTGCAGCTCATCATACATTGCCTGGACAAGGGCTTTATCGGCCATGTCATCCATTTTGCGTGTCACCCATTTGATTGGAATTTTCAAACCGGCAACAAATGTCTCGGCGGTTAAGTTGATCTCAGGCGGTGTTTTGCCTGATGCTTTAATCGCTTCATCAAGCACCACGGCAAACCCGCGCGCGCCATATTGAATGAGTTCAGCCAAGACCACATGGCCCAATTCATTATAGCCTTCCGTTGGCTCTACCACGCCGCGGTCAAAATTATAATGAGCAATCAGATGAGAATAATAACGATGGGAAACCTTTGCCCCTTCGCGCACCATGTCAGCGGCAAAATCCACTGTCTCTTCTGGCGGCATGATCATTAATAATTGATAGTCTTTATCTGCTCGTTTTTTAAGATCGTTGTAGCTTTTGTTGATGGTCCACTCCACGGCGCGGTGGATGGCGCTTTCAGCCTCTGATTGGGCGGTGTGGAATGGCATAATCGGGTCCGTGTAATAGTGAGACAGAACCCCGGCGGCATAAATGGCATCTTCCCATTGTTCTTTTACCAAATTAGAGACCAGCTCATCATACCATTCGCGGCATTTGTCTGGCGCGCCGCCCCAAAAATTATCGCCCACATGCAGCACATGGTTCTTAAAGTCTTTAAACACTTTATCAGGGACTTTTGAGCCTTCAAGATAACGCTCAGAATATTTGAGGAACAATTTGACCCATTTGTTTTTGTCCTCAACAGACAGGTTAGAGAGCGCATCTAAAGCCAATTTATGATGGGTGCCATTGGCGTGAGCGGCATACACAATCTTAAACAGCAAAGACATCAAGCTTCCCCTTGGCAAAAGAATCAAAAGATCTTGCAAACTTAAGCTCAAACGAAGTTGCAGACAAGCGGCCCCTTAAGCCCATAAACAAGATATATTTTTGTTTCAATGACATTTTGATAGTGTATTGAAAGACCAACCCAATCCATTATAAGAAAGTTCCCAAATGCCCGCCCTTTACCTTGCTCTTGCCATTTCTTTTGAAGTTATCGGCACAATCGCCCTTAAATGGAGCGCCAACACCAATATTGCCTGGTATGGCGCCCTCACGGTTATTGCTTATTGTTTGTCCTTTTTTTGCCTCTGGCTAAGTCTTAAAAGCCTTCCTCTTAGTATGACCTATGCTATCTGGTCCGGTATTGGCATTGCATTAACAGCAACTGCTGGTGTTTTTATTTTTCAAGAAAAAGTAGATTCGATAGGTATTCTAGGAATAATTCTAATTATATTAGGAATTGTTTTAATTAATGGATTTTCTAAAATGGGAGGACACTGATTATAAAATTTTTATCTTCTTGAAAAATTATACTATAGTATTAAAAATAAATACTAAGGTTTAAGAGGATGAAAACTATGACAAGAACTGTATTTTACTGCTTTATATGCTTCGCAATAACATCAATTGTTATTAGCAATAACACATACGCCTTTGAGAAAGGGAAAGAATGCGGAGGAATATCAGGTATTACTTGCAATAAAGGGTTGATGTGTGAATACCCAGCTGGAACGTGTGGTGTTGCCGATATTATGGGAAAATGCATCGAAAAACCTGAGGTTTGCCAAAAAGATTATCGTCCTGTATGTGGCTGCGACAAACGCACATATTCCAATGATTGCCAAAGACAAGCCGCAGGCGTTTCAAAAGCCTATGACGGCAATTGTGGGGCAAAAACAATGATGAAAAAGTGAAAACATTAATATTTAGGCTTCCCCTCTTTAAAGACAGGGGGAGCCTAAATATACTACGACACGTGACCAAGACAAATAAGATCAACAACAACTTTGTTGTGAAGGGTCTGTTGTTATGGCTTTGACGCCTTTTTTCGTTTCTTGTGGGTGGCGCACCGCCCCAACATCGCAAGCCATTTCTTCATTGCTTTCAACTACAACGGCTGGCGGCACAGGGATCATCTGATCTTTGTAGGGTTCAGACTTCATAAGGTTAAATGTCTTCTCACATACTGCCATACGTTCGCCGCGGAAAAACACATGGCCATCATCATCTGCCACTTGGCTCCACGGCCCTTTGTAAATCACAGCTTGATTTTTCTCAATGCATGGCCCTTCTTTGCCTTTATAGGCCAGCAAAGTGACAGAGCGATACTCAATCCCTTCAACCACTTGCCAGGGGGCTTGTTCATACACATCAATGGTGATGCCGTGAAAGCCAACATCTTCCAAAGCTTGGACAAATTCAGCCTCTTGTAAAGCACCTGAAATACAGCCTGACCAAAGCTTGGGATCATTTTTCAAATGCTCAGGGGACATTTCGTCAGAAACAATATCTGAGACTGCAATGCGACCGCCCACTTTGAGCACGCGGTACATCTCTTCAAATAGTTGCCGCTTTTTCTCATCGCTGACCAAGTTCAACACACAGTTGGAGACAATCACGTCGATGGTTTCATCTTCAATCAGGGGCTTCTCTTTGCCAATGCGTTCTATTTCACGGGTTAGTTCTTCATAATCACCAACTGAGGCGACAGGATGCTCGGCTAAAAATTTATCAACCAAATCCAAATCTGTTTTCAGGTCCTCAATATGGCCGCGCAAAAATGAAACATTTTCATAGCCAATTTCTTTTGCCACTTGGGGGGCGCTGTCACGGGCTAATTTGAGCATGTTTGGTGTCATATCAACACCGATGACCTTGCCCTCAGACCCGACAATCTGGGAGGCAATGAAACAAACCTTGCCGCCGCCCGAGCCCAGGTCCAGCACGGTTTCTCCTTGACGGCAATATCTTGATGGGTCACCGCAGCCATAATCGCGCTCGATCACTTCTTGAGGGATGACCTTTAAATATTTTGGATCATATTGCACCGCACAGCACAGTGAGCTCTCACACGCCTCAGCCCCATCGCCATATCTTTCTTGCACTGATGATTGTACGTCCATTGAAGTTTCTCCACTTGTCTTTATGTATTTAAAAATAATAACAGCCACACCACACAGGCGGCACTAAAAAAACCAATTGGCAAGGTTAAGATCCAGGCCAAAATAATGTCTCTAATTTTACCCCAACGCGCTGTGCCGCTTAGGGCGCCAATACCAAACAAACTTCCAACCGAGACATGGGTGGTTGAAACACCAACGCCAACATGAGAGGCAAACAAAACCAAAAGAGCCGTCACAAAATTACCTGTAAACCCTTGGGGCCCATCCATTTGGGTAATTTCTTTTGAGAGGACTTTGGCTATTTGTAAAGAAAAGAATACACTTCCCACAACCATTAAAAAAGCAATCGATACAAAAACCATGGATTGAGACATGCCTGTAGCAGCCCCCAATAGCCAAATCGAGGCTATTTTGGGGGCATCGTTGACACCGCGGGCGAAACAAACCGTCATACCTGAGATAATATGTAAATAATCTTGGGTTTTGCTGCTTTTGTCTGTTTCAACGCTTACAGAATTTCCCCCACCTGCGCCGCCGACACTGACAAGCCTTTGGCTTACCACGCCGCGCAACTGCCAAAGCCCCCATGTCATGCCGGCGGCGAGAAAGGGAGAAACTAACAAAGGGATCAATGTCTTTTGTGCCAATACGCCATAAAGCGGACTGGCCGCTGGCAGAGCAAATGCGGCACCTGCCAAAGCGCCAATAATGGAATGGGTGGTTGAAATGGGATAGCGAAAAAGTGTGGCCCCGATAACGGTGAGAGCCGCGCCCATAGCAAAAGCGGCAACAAATACCGGGTCTGCCAAAACATCGGCCATAACGATGCCTTTGCCTGAAAAGGCTTTGAGCAAACCAGCCCCTAAAACAACAGCACAGCAGCCGCCAAAGAAGGTGGCGATATTGGCAGCGACCAGGGCTTGGCGGAATGTAAGCACACCGCTGCCCCAGAGCGTGGCCATGCCTTTAAAATTATCATTGGCCCCATTGGCCAGGCTCAGCAACACAACGCCAAGAATAAATAGGACAGAGGTGAGCATAGACATCCCTTAAATTTAATAATCATCCAGCTGGTTGGTTAGAAAACAACCAGGCCTTCCTGATGATCAAAATTTCAAGGGAAAGGTCAAATAACAAAAGGGGGCAGAATCAATCACTTAATTGTGAACAAGGGCGTTATATTTTAAGAGCCTGCCAAATCATTCAAGATTGGACAATCGGGGCGGTGATTGCCTTTGCAATGGTTGACCAGGGTTTCTAGGGTTGCGCGCATTCCTTCCAGCTCATTTATTTTTTGCTCAATATCTTGCAAATGCGCCTTCGCGATTTGCTTGACATCTTTGCTGGCCCGTTTTTGATCTGAGTACAACCCGAGCAACTGGCGGCAATCTTCAACTGAAAACCCAAGCCTGCGAGCCCGGGCTAGGAATTTCAAATTATGCACATCGCGTTCAGAAAAATCCCGATAGCCATTATTTCGGCGCAAGGGCTGAACCAAGCCAATATCTTCATAATAGCGAATGGTCTTTTCACTCAAATGCGCTTGTTGTGCCGCTTCCCGAATTTTCATGTGTCAGACTCCATTTTTGAAGCGTTTCATTGACCCCAAAACCGGCGACCACTTTTGGGTGAAACGCTCTAATGACAACACTTCTTAATCTCTCTAGATAACAACCAGTAATTCACCGGCCAGGCCGCCAAGAAGCCAGCAGGGATGGCCAAGGCAAGGCCCAATAAAAACGTTCCGCTGAAAATAGACTGAGCATGCATGCCGCCGGCCCAATAATCGACCACATTCATTACAAATTCCATGATCCCCATGGAGATGACCTCACCTAACCAGACAGCGCGAAACGCCCCCACTACAGAGAGATTTTCAGTGGCCTGAACCGAGCGAATGGCCAAAATGAAGCCAATGACAAAGGCTAAAATGACCGCAAGCGTGATTGTGTAAAGAGGGGGCCACTGCAAGCTTACACCGATCACAAGCCCCAACACCTCACCAATGGTGCAGCCTGTTAAACAATGGATTGTGGCTTTAGCTGAGCTGATTAAACCTGGCCTTGTTTCTTGGGTTGAAACACTGCCCTTTTGTGTTTGATCTGCCTGACAACAGCTTTCTACTTTGGTTTCCATTCCGTTACCTGATCATTTGAGGAAAGTCTTTTTAATACTAGCATGATAAACCTTCTAGTTACCAGAAGGTCAATAAAGAAATTGGCGTAAATTGCTCATCTTTGCTGTGCTTGCTATACTCTTTTCACCACTCACAGAGCATGTAATGATTTAAAGGACCTAAATTATTTGCCTCGTCTCTTTTTCCAGAAAGGAAATCACAATGAGAAAAATATTCACCGCTTTTTTTAGCTTTGCCTTTTTATTTTCAATTCCGCACACCTTTGCCGCCTCTGCAGAGGATGCTGTTGGCGTGTGGAAAACCAAAACCGGGCGCCATGTGCAATTGTTTAAATGCGGCAGCTCCCTTTGCGGTAAAATTTTAAAGGCCGAGGCTGGGGCCAAAGACAGCAAAAATCCAAACCCTAAATTGCGATCTCGTTCCTTAAAAGGGGTGCGCATTTTAAACGGTGCTAAGAAAAACAGTGCCACAGCCTGGAAAGGAACGCTTTATAATACCCGAGACGGCAAGCAATATACCGGCTACCTAACAGTGAATAGCAAAACCTCACTCAAACTTTCAGGCTGTGTCTTGGCTGGGTTGGTTTGTAAGAATGAATTTTGGCAGCGTATAAGATGAAGAAATAGCGACATATTTATCACAAATAGACTTATAGCTGTGGTTTGACTTATGAGACTGTCTAAAATTTAAGGAATATCAGAATAGTTTCATATTTCTGCCCTTTCAAAGCCACGATTAAGTTGCTCTTAGGCGCTTGCGTAAATCGTTCAAATTGAAATTTTCAAACTTTAATAAATACAAATACTTATCACAGCAGGGTCATTTACAATGTTTCGTCAGTTTAGGGTGCCTCCCTTTGTTAAAGGGCAGGCTATGAAGTCTTTTTTTCTCAGTTTAACAATCGGCTTACCTCTTTTATTCACCAGTGCTTCGGCAGCTCTTGCCTCAGACAACAAGGCTCTTATCGGGGTGTGGCAAACGCACAATAGTGAGCTTATCCGGTTTTACTCTTGCGGGCGCGGGGTTTGCGGGAAACTGATGACAAACCGCTCTGGTCTTAAACGCGACCAACACAATCCCAATCCAAAACTGAGAAAACGAGCCGTGCGCGGCCTCACCATTATCCGGGGGCGCAAAAAAGCGGGGGCACAAAAATGGTCTGGGTCTATCTATAATGTCAAAGACGGGAAAACCTATGCTGGCTCTTTAAAACTCACAGGGAAAACCCGCGCAACCGTTACCGGGTGCATGAGCGGTGGCTTGTGCCAAAGCGCGACGTGGCGGAAAATAAGCCGCACCAAAGTTACAGCGCTTGGCAAATAGCTGATTTCAAACCTTTAGGTGGTGTCTTAACTTCTAATCCTCAAACGGATCATGCACCAAGATTGTATCGTCTCTCTCAGGGCTGGTTGAAAGCAGTGCCACTGGTGCTTCAATCAGCTCTTCCACCCGGCGCACATATTTAATTGCCTCGGCTGGCAAGTCAGCCCAGCTGCGCGCGCCTTGTGTTGATTGAGACCAACCTTGCAGCGTTTCATAAACAGGCTGAACCCCGGCTTGAAGATCTTCACTGGCTGGCAGGTGATCATAATGCTGGCCGTCAATTTGATAGCCGGTGCAGATTTTTAATTCTTCAAACCCATCCAAAACATCCAGCTTGGTCAAGGCTATGCCTGTGATACCGGCCACTTTAATGGTCTGGCGCACCAGGCAGGCATCAAACCAGCCACAACGACGCTGGCGACCTGTCACGGTGCCAAACTCATGCCCACGCTCACCAAGGCGCTGGCCTATTTCATCTTCAAGCTCGGTTGGAAATGGCCCCATGCCAACGCGTGTGGTGTAGGCCTTGGTGATGCCAAGCACATAATCAATTGCTGTTGGGCCTATGCCGCAACCAGATGCGGCTTGAGCTGAAACGGTGTGAGAGGAGGTTACAAATGGATAGGTGCCATGGTCTACATCCAGCAACACGCCTTGTGCCCCTTCAAACAAAATTCGTTTGCCAGAGCGGCGCTGATTATCAAGCAATTGCCAAACAGGTTCCACATAAGGACCGATCATGGGGGCAATTTTCTCTAGGGGTTGCAAGACCTCATCAACGGTCAATTCTGGTTCGCCGAGCCCGCGGCGCAAAGCGTTGTGATGGGATAGCAAGCGCTCAATTTTGGTCGGCAAAGCTTTTAAGTTTAACAAATCCATTGCACGAATGGCGCGCCGACCAACCTTGTCCTCATAGGCTGGCCCAATGCCGCGTTTGGTGGTGCCGATCTTGCCCTTGCCAGCGGCCTTTTCTCTTAGCGCATCTAATTCTTGGTGCAATGGCAAAATCAAGGTGGCGTTTTCAGCAATGCGTAAACGCTCATTGGTTATCTCGACCCCTTGGGCTTTGACCGCATTGATCTCTTCTTGCAATGCCCATGGGTCAATCACCACGCCATTGCCAATAACGGCTAATTTACCGTCTCTGACAACACCAGAGGGGAGTAAAGAAAGCTTGTAAACCTTGCCATCAATCACCAACGTGTGGCCTGCATTGTGCCCGCCTTGAAAGCGCGCCACAATGTCTGCACGCTCCGATAGCCAATCAACAATCTTCCCCTTGCCCTCATCCCCCCATTGAGAGCCCACAACAACCACATTTGCCATTGGGAATAATCCTTAAAATAAATGTTGAACCTTTACAGCACCACCAAGCAGGCTCAAAAAGCCCAACAGTAAAATGCCATGGAATAGAATGAAATTTCACGGGCGACTATAGCCTGCAGCTTTATAATATGCGAGAGGAAAGGGCGAAAAAAAAGGGTACAAATAGCTGCAAAGACATAAAATTCTTGGGTTTTAACCATTTTTATCGAGACAAATGGCCCCAGGCGCTTATGGTAGCTGGCAAAGAGAAGAAAAAAGCCCCCACTATGATCAAAGCCCTTTTAAGAAGCCCTCACTTTCTGGCTTATCTTTTGCTAACCCTGACCTGTTTGTTCTGGGCGGGTAATTTTGTTATGGGGCGCGGGGTGAGTGACAGTGTGCCACCGATTGCTTTAAGCTTTTGGCGCTGGCTGTTGGCGTCCCTTATAATTTTGCCCTTTGCCTGGTCGCATCTGAAAAAAGATTGGCCAGCCATCAAACCTCGTTTGGGGTATTTTTTTCTGATGGGGCTTTTGGGCGGGGCCAGCTTTAATGCCTTGACTTATCTTGCCCTCCACACCACGACAGCAACCAATGCCCTTGTGCTGAATGCGGCCAATGCTCTGTTTATCGTGCTGGCCAACTATGCCATTCACAAACTGAAACCAACCAAAAACCAGCTTTTGGCTATCGCCATTGCCATCATTGGTATGTTGTTCATTGTGACACGTGGTCAGTTTGAGCAATTGAGCGCTTTGCGTTTTCAAATTGGTGACTTGCTTGTCATCGCCTCTATGATTGGCTGGGCGCTTTATACTGCGTTTTTATTGAATAGACCACAGACCCATGCTTTAAGCTTTGCCAGTCTCACATTTATTGCTTCGGCGATCATCTTATTGCCGATCATGATGTTTGAACACAGCCTTGGATACACCATTGCTTTTGATCAAAAGACTTTGTTGGCGATTTTGTATGCCGCTATTTTCCCAGGTGTCTTGGCTTATATTTTTTATAATAAAGGGGTCAGTATCATTGGTGGCAATCGCGCTGGTATTGTCATCTATTTAATGCCATTTTTTGGCTCAATCTTGGGCTTTCTATTTTTAAATGAAACGCCGCATTCTTATCATTTTATTGGCTTTGCCCTCATCATTGGGGGTGTGATGTTGTCGGCTTATAAAAAATCATAAGCTATCAAACAAAGATCGATACACACCCTTTAATATAGGGCGTATATCGATCTTTAAACTTTTCACATTACATATAAGCCTGGGCTTAACGCAAAGTGATCTTCTTATCTTTTGGCCACACCAACTGATAGCCAAAATCAATGGTTATTGGTTTGTTTGGCTGTGCCACCATATCCCAAGCCATGATACCTTTTTTATCTTCCACGTTCTGCCGGCTTGGTTTTGGGTTGGCATTTAACAAAGAAATTTCCAAGGTTTCTTGGTTGGCATAAGGCATCTGATCAAGAATGGTCACGGGCATTGCCATTTTGTGGCCATTTGTCAGCGTGATTTTATAGCGATGCACATCACTGTTTGAGGTGCTGATCAAACCAGTTTCACCTTTCACCCGGTCAAGCCGCGCCCATTTCACATTCACTTTAGGGTCAACGCCAAAACCAATCTCTACCTTTTGTCCAGGCTCAACTGCTTTTAGATGAGAGCGGCCAATATAAACCCCATCGCGGAACAAAGACATTTGCCCGGCTAAAATGGCGGCTTGTGTGGTGTTGGTAAAAGACCCATGTAGATAAGCGCGGCGTTCTTTTTTAGGCACGGCAAACAAAGACACTTTGGGGGCAACGCTCATTTGATCTAAAAATACTTTTTTGCGCTCGCCATCGCGTTTCACGGTTGTTGGCTCAACAACTTTAAAGGTCATTTGATAAGCCCCAAATGAAACTTGAGCACGGCGCGGGCGCGCCGGGGCTTCCATTGCCATGGTCTTTACAATCCTGCCAGCCTTTTTCTTTAAAGAACGAGAGCCTTGGAATTTCGCTTTATCGCTTTCTTCTTGCATCATGTCCATAACACCTCCTTGGTTCAGAGGTTTGGGCTCTGGGCGAAAGTCGACAAATAAGGGGGACAGACCTGGTGCTTTTGTGCGCCCGGTTGGGTTGGTAGTTGAGAGGGTTAAAACGACATTGTCCCAATCTTCACTGGTGGTTTGAAACACGCTGGCGCGGCGTACTAGATCTAGCTTGGCTTTCTGGCCGGCATTGGTGCTTAGCCGTGCTTCATACAAGGGCCTCCAACCAGCACCGGAGACTTGGTAATGCACTTTAAACTGGGCCTTGCCTTGATTGGCTGCTGTTAAATTGACCACAAGCCGTGTTGCTTGTTTGTTACCCTTTGGCTGTTCGGCCAAACGTTGGCGGACATTGGCTATCTCTTTTTCTATTGCGCGCAGTTTTACATCGGCTTGTAAGATCTTATTTTGCGCCTCGATGAACTTTTCTCCCATCATGGTATAAAGGTTGGTGTATTGGCCTGTTACATCTTGCAAGCCGGCATCACGCCCATCTCCCATTTGCCGCGATGGTATCATGGTCATTTCATTGAGGAGCTTTTTTTGCAATTGGGCAGCTTCAACTTCAGCTTTTACAGCTTGTTTTTGATCGCGCAATTGATCGAGTTGGGTTTGCAATTGGTCGATCAATGCTTTGTTGGTTTGCTGATCCAGTGGGATGGTCACAAGCTTATGATCAATTGTGCCAATTTCTAGCGCTTCGGGCCCGGCCCCTTCAACGCGCAAGGAGCGTGATTGCAAATGGGCGGGCAAGTCATTCAAAATCACCTCATGCGAGCCTACCGGAATATCAACGGAGAACTCTCTGGTGATTTGCGCCCCTGAGGGAAACACTGTCACCGCGGTGATGCTTGAGCGGCTCTTAATTTCAGCCGCTTGTAAAAAAGCCGGTTGGCCCAGAAGGCCTATAACCAGTCCAAATTGTAACAATCCTAAATGTCGCATGAGATCTTTCCCTTATCTTTTCATAAATACCGTTGCTTTATGAACCCTCTATATTCACAGTGTGCCAAATCATTGGTACAGCAAATCAGAACATGACAATTTTTATTGAATTTAAAGTCATGCTCTTGTCTGTTTGTTTTTGCGTGTCTTTTTTCACAAAACCGGTATCCACTTTTGTGCGACACGCACGAGACTATCAAACAAAAAAAAGGCCCCGATGGGGCCTTTTCATTAACTTGTTGTAATCTTGGACTTAAAATGAAAGCCGCTTGGCATCGACCACATGATCCAGGCCGCTTGTTTTCTCAAGAGCCTGCTCATCCACTGGCTGGTCAACACCGATTAAGGCGAGCGCCTTGCCAGCTTCTTCATCACGGCCCAGGTTAAAGTTGGCAATGTTCACACCAGCTTCGCCCAGCACGGTTCCCAACGCCCCAATGAAACCTGGTTTATCAGTGTTCTCAATATAAAGCATGTTCTCATCCAATGAGGCTTCCATATTGATCCCGCGCACCTGGATGATCCGCGGCTTGCCATCAGAAAACACCGTGCCCGCAACAGAGCGTTCTTGGCGTTCCGTTTTCACGGTTAAACGCATATATTGGCCATAGGCCCCTTCACTGCCGCGCCGGGTTTCCTCGACCTGAATGCCGCGGTCTTGAGCGATCACTGAGGCACTGACCATGTTGATATCCGCCAATTGTGGGCGCAGAACGCCGCACACGGCTGCCGCTGTCAAGGTTTTGGTATTTAAGTCGCCAATGTCGCCAACAAACTCAACGCGAATTTCTTGCAAACCAGTTTCGATCAACTGGCCAGCAAACAAGCCCAATTGTTCCGCCAATTGCGCATAAGGGCGTAATTTTGGGGCTTCTTCTGCAGAGACGGATGGGAAGTTAATGGCGTTCGTAATCGCACCTGTGAGCAAATAGTCAGACATTTGCTCAGCCACTTGCACGGCCACATTGACTTGCGCTTCATCAGTAGAGGCGCCAAGGTGGGGGGTACAAATCATGTTTGGAGCGTTGAACAGCACATTTTCTTTTGCGGGCTCTTCAGAGTATACATCAAAGGCAGCGCCGGCTACTTTGCCGCTTTCTAGTGCATCACGCAAGGCTTGCTCATCAACCAAACCACCACGGGCACAGTTTACAATGCGCACGCCCTCTTTCATTTTGGCAATGGCATCGCCATCAATGATGTTGCGGGTTTTATCTGTGAGCGGTGTGTGCAGGGTGATAAAGTCAGCCCGGCCAAACAGCTCATCAAGTTCTACCTTTTCAACACCGATCTCTACAGCGCGCTCTGCGGTTAAGAATGGATCAAAGGCAATCACTTTCATTTTCAAGCCAATGCCGCGGCTTGCCGCGATGGAGCCAATGTTGCCACAACCGATGACACCAAGGGTTTTGCCGGTGACTTCCACACCCATAAATTTGGATTTTTCCCATTTGCCTTCATGGGTAGAGGCATTGGCCTCTGGAATGTTACGGGCAAGCGCCATCATCATGGCAATGGCATGTTCAGCTGTGGTGATGGAATTGCCAAATGGTGTGTTCATCACGATCACGCCCTTGGCAGTGGCTGCTTTAATGTCAACATTGTCAACACCAATGCCAGCCCGGCCAATCACTTTTAAGTTCTTGGCCGCCCCAATAATCTTTTCAGACGGTTTGGTGGCAGAGCGGATGGCCAGGCCATCATAATCGCCAATGATTTCCATCAGCTCTTCTTTTTCAAGGCCAACTTTTACATCAACTTCAATGCCGCGCTCTTCAAAGATTTGTTTTGCAAGCGGGCTTAATTTATCAGAAATAAGGACACGTGGTGCCATGGATCTCTCCTTCAATAGCCTTTATAAACAGGCTCGAAAATCTAGTTTTGCATCTATGAATGAATTGAAAAAAGCTTTAAGCAATTTCAGCCTTTGCCGCAGCAAACGCCCAGTCAAGCCAAGGGGTTAAAGCTTGCAAGTCACTTGCTTCAACCGTTGCGCCTGCCCAAATGCGAAGACCGGCTGGTGCATCACGGTAGGAGCCAATGTCAAGAGCGACCCCTTCTTCATCCAGCAGTTTCACAATTCGTTTGGCGAAGGCTGCTTGGGCATCAGGTTCCAGTGCCACAATGTCTGCATCAACAATTTTCAAACAAACAGATGTGTTGGATGCAATTTCAGGGCGAACTGCCAAATTGGCCACCCAGTCTGCGGCCTCCATCCAGTCATTGAGGGTTTTTGCATTGGCATCTGCGCGTGCTTTCATGGCGCTCAGGCCACCTATTTTCTCAGCCCATTGCAACCCATCGACATAGTCTTCCAAAGCCAACATTGAGGGGGTATTGATTGTTGCCCCTTCAAAAATGCCTTTAATGATTTTGCCGCCTTTGGTGAGGCGGAAGATTTTGGGCATTGGCCAGGCTGGTGTATAGCTTTCTAACCGGGCAACTGCGCGCGGTGATAAAACCAACATGCCGTGCTGGCCTTCGCCGCCCATAACCTTTTGCCAAGAGTAAGTGAGCACATCGACTTTGTCCCAGGCGATGTCTTGGGCAAAAACGGCTGAGGTGGCATCTACCAATGTTAGCCCTTCGCGGTCACTGGCGATCCAATCCCCATTCGGCACTTTCACGCCAGAGGTGGTGCCATTCCAGGTGAAGACAACATCTTTAGAAAAATCAACCGTGCTCAGGTCTGGTAAATCGCCATAGTCGGCTTCTAGAACCCGCACATCCTCAAGTTTTAGCTGCTTGGTAATGTCTGTGACCCAGCCCTTGCCAAAGCTTTCCCAGGCCAAAACATCAACGCCGCGCTCACCTAGCAGTGACCACATTGCTGCTTCAAATGCGCCTGTGTCAGAGGCGGGCATAATGCCCACCAAATAATCTTCAGGGATGCCTAAAATCTGCTTGGTTTTATCTATTGCCAATTTAAGGCGTGCTTTACCAACGCCAGAGCGGTGTGAACGCCCCAAGACTGCATCTTTTAAAGCTTCAAGAGAGTAACCTGGCCGTTTTGAACAAGGGCCAGATGAAAAATGCGCGTTGTCCGGGCGCGCTGCCGGTTTGTTTAGATCTGTCATGATCTATCCTTCCAGATAGTTGCCTCTCGTTGGGGAGAGGTGTCCCACCTGTGCGTTTATGTGAGTTAGGAAGAGAAGTCAATAGATCAAAAGGTGGAAGAATTAAAAAAAGGCAGGACGAGCCTGCCTTTTTCAAAATCAATATATTTTATGTCTTATTTATAAGACACATATTCATCTGACTCGCACGAACGCCAGCAACTGAAGCTATAGCGCAGACCAAAGCGAAGTTCGTGTGATTCAATGTCATCAATCTCGAATTTACGTCCAGGAGATTTTCTATCACCGAAGCTTCCATCACCCATATCAAGATAACGGTACCCAATATCAAGCTTCCAACTCTCACGCAGATCAATATCAACACCAGCCATCAACGCCCATGCAAAAGATGTATCTTCATCGTCGGTGTCATCACCATCAATTGAGTGATGAGCAAAACCAATACCTACACCTATGTAAGGTGTGATGCGGTGCCCCATATCAAGGTCATAGTAAAAATTCACCAAACCAACCAGGCTATCAAGTTCGCCTGTGAACTGGTTTGTAGGAACCGTGCCTGAATCCAGTTGAGAAAAAAGATCTGTGCCCATGCGATAATCAAGAGTGGCATCCATTCTAAAGCCACGCATGATGTAGACACCCAGACCACCACCGATAGACCAGTTTTCATCGGCATCATCTAAAATAAATTTAGCAGCATTGCTGTCTGTAAACGAAGGATCGGAATTAAACCCAATGCCAACATCGCCGCGCAAATACCATCTATGGCTAGAATCATCCATATAGCCCATATCATCTTTTATGCTACCACGATAATCCTGATCATAAAGATCTGCAGCAGAAGCAGATCCCCCAACTAAAGCCAACATAAGAGTGCTGACCAAGCCCATCTTATAAATATTCATCTAATAATTCCCTTTTAAAATACGCCAAATCGCTTGGCCATGCCCCCGATGCCACATTCTAAAACACGCAGAATGTGCCCCCTCAGGGTCCTGATAGATCCAACTATCAATGAGAATAATTAAAAGAGAATTAACAATAACCCCTTGAATCTAATTGATTTCGTTAAGAAATTATTAAACCAAGGTTTTAAGATGAGAAATATCCAAAGCTTTATTAAATATAAACCGAAGAAAAGCAAAAACTTCAAGCGGCTGCTTCAGTCTTGAGTACACCAACAATATCAGAGACAACTTGGGTAACAACACCTTTGTCATCTCCCTCTGCCATTACACGGATAACTGGTTCAGTACCAGATGGACGAATAACAAGACGCCCAGAAGATCCAAGGCGATTTTCACCTTCTTGAATGGCTTCAATCACATCTTTACGCTCAAGCGGCATCCCATCAGAATATCGGACATTTTGCAAAAGTTGTGGCACGCGTTCAAATTGCTGGCAAATTTCACTCACTGGTTTGCCTTGAGCAATAACTACCGCTAACACTTGCAAAGCTGATACAAGCCCATCACCGGTGGTGGAAAAATCGGTCAAGACGATATGGCCGGATTGCTCGCCGCCAACATTAAAGCCGTGACGGCGCATATGCTCTACAACGTAACGATCGCCAACAGGGGTTCGCACCATATCCAGTTTTTCTTGCTTTAAAAAACGCTCTAACCCAAGATTAGACATGATGGTTGCAACAACACCGCCCGCTTGTAACTTATCTTGATCGTTCCAAGATTTGGCGATCACCGCCATGAGCTGGTCACCATCAACCAATTGGCCTTTTTCGTCAACAATCACCACACGGTCAGCATCCCCATCTAGGGCAATACCGATATCGGCACGCATTTCTTTGACTTTTTCACACAGCAATTCCGGACTGGTTGAGCCACACCCCTCATTAATGTTTTTGCCATTAGGCTCAACACCAATGGTAATCACTTCTGCACCAAGTTCCCAAAGAGCAAGGGGGGCTACCTTATAGGCGGCACCATTGGCGCAATCAATCACTATGCGCAAGCCCTCAAAGCGCATATGGCGGGGCAAAGAACGTTTTGCGGCTTCAATATAACGATCATTGACACTTTCGATCCGTTTGGCACGCCCGATTGTTTCAGGCCGCGCTAGCAAACCATCAATATCTCCTGTGACCAATTTTGTGATTTCAGCTTCTTGCTCATCTGATAATTTATAACCATCGGGGCCAAAAATCTTAATGCCATTGTCGCAGAACTCATTATGAGAGGCGGAAATCATCACCCCTAAATCTGCGCGCATGGACCGGGTGAGCATGGCCACCCCAGGGGTTGGCACAGGGCCCAATTGGAAAACATCCATTCCAACAGCAGTAAACCCTGAAATCAATGCAGATTCGATCATGTAGCCTGAAAGACGGGTGTCCTTGCCGATCACCACCCGATGACGATGATCGCCATTGCGAAAAATGCGCCCGGCTGCCATGCCAATTTTCAAGGCAACTTCAGATGTCATAGGGAATTGATTTGCACGCCCACGCACCCCATCTGTTCCAAATAATTTTTGCCCCATTGGGTTTTAAAACTCCCTCTTTAGAAAAACACAACCACTTTGCAAAACTGGCTTTTAAGAACCACAACTTAAAGACCCATATTTACGTAAAAAGTGCAGCAATTTCCATTCCACATTCAGTCAGCTTATTCAAATCTCAACAACAAATTTTACAATGGTTAAAATCAGAACCAAACACAAAAATGCTTCAGATTGCCCCTAATAGACACATTTTACCCGTTTTATTCTATCCGGCCCATATGGCCAAAGCTTGAGCAGTGGCAGAAACATCGTGAACGCGCAAAAGCTGTGTGCCTTGAGCTGCCCCATTTAAAGCGGCGGCCAGTGAACCGGGAAGCCTTTGCTCAACAGGTTCATTTTGAGAAAGTGCAGCAATGAACCTTTTTCGAGACGCTCCTAACATTATGGGACACCCCAGCCCATGAAACAGGCTCATGCCTGCCAATAATTCAAGATTGTGTGCCAGGGTTTTGCCAAATCCAATCCCTGGGTCGACCACCAATAAATCTTTAGAAATGCCTGCCTTAATGGCCTTATCAATGGCCCCATTTAGATAATCATACACTTCCAACAGGCAATGATTATAGTGGGGGTCATCTTGCATGCTTTGAGGTGTGCCCTGGGCATGCATCAAAACCACCGGCACCTTTAAGTCTGCAGCGGTTGATAAAGCGTCTTGGTCATAGCTTAAGGCGGATACATCGTTGATCATGGAAGCGCCTGCCAAGACCGCTTGCTTCATCACTTCAGCTTTGCGGGTATCGATCGAAATCACCACATCGCTTTTTTCGCGCAAAGCTTTTATCACTGGTATGACACGCTTAAGCTCTTGGTCAATCGGCACTTTGCCAGCACCAGGGCGGGTGCTTTCCCCGCCAATATCAAGAATGGAGGCGCCTTGTGCGACAAGATCCATGCCGTGGGTGACAGCTTGGTCAGGATTTATGAATTTCCCGCCATCGGAAAAACTATCAGGGGTTACATTCACGATGCCCATTATGTGTGGGCGATCCATTGCAAGCCCGGCGATGGGGGCACGCACGGTGCAAAGGTTTTCAAAAGAACTGGGAAGCTTATCTTGGCCCTCTTGAATGGATCGTATCTGTGATGTGACGGTGCCGTTTTTTAGGGTAAGTTGCTCAAGTTGGCCAAAGCCAACATCTTTCATGCCAGCAAGAGGAAAGATGGGCTGCCCTTGCAGATCTTGAATGTAAGGAAGCTGGGAAACCTTATGGCAAATTGGGCGCAAATATTCCATCAAAACCTCATTCAATCTTTCTTTCACATTTTCAAATGTATGAGCAGATCAGCCCTCTTTTTATATTGTTTAACAACAAAACCGCCCAAGCTTTTAAAGCTCAGACGGTTTTTTTTTAATCATTGCAAAAACAAATTATCCTTGCGGCTGCGGTTCCATGCCGCCTGAAGGCTCTTCACCGCCATCTTTTTTAGGCTTTGTTTTTCCTGCCATTGGCACAACGGACGGGGCGCCGCCAGAGGTTTGATCTGGCTCATCCCGGCTTGGCGGTTTGCCTGCTAGCAAATCTGTTACCTCTTGGCCTGACAAAGTCTCATATTCCAACAAGCCTTTGGCAAGGGTGTGCAAGTCATCGATCTTTTCTTGCAAGATGCGTTTTGCGGTTTGCTCACCGCCATCGATTAGCGCGCGCACTTCCTCATCAACCAATTTGGCTGTTTCTTCAGAAATGTTCACTGACTGGGTGACTGAATGACCAAGAAACACTTCTTGCTCATTGTTGGTGTAAAGCACCCGGCCAAGTTTTTCTGACATGCCCCATTCCATTATCATGGCACGGGCCAAACTGGTCGCTTGCTGAATGTCGCCTGTGGCGCCATTGGTCACTTTTTCAGGGCCAAAGATTAGCAATTCAGCTTCCCGGCCACCAAAGACGGAAGCCAGACGCGAGATGCAATATTGCTTGGTGTAACTTAACCGGTCAGCTTCAGGCAAATTCATGGTCACGCCAAGTGCGCGGCCGCGCGGGATAATCGTCACCTTATGCAAGGGGTCATGATCTGGCATATTCAAGCCAACAATGGCATGGCCCGCTTCGTGATAAGCGGTTAGTTTTTTCTCATCTTCGGTCATCACCATGGAACGACGCTCTGCGCCCATCATGACCTTATCTTTGGCATCTTCAAATTCTTGCTGCGTGACCATGCGCATAGAGCGGCGCGCGGCCAACAAAGCGGCTTCATTGACAAGGTTTGCAAGGTCAGCCCCTGAGAACCCTGGGGTGCCGCGGGCAACAACTTTCAAATCAACATTGGGGGCAAGCGGTGTTTTGGCTGCATGCACCCGCAAGATTTTTTCCCGGCCAACCACATCTGGGCGCGGCACCACCACTTGGCGGTCAAAGCGGCCTGGACGCAATAAAGCTGGGTCCAAGACATCTGGACGGTTGGTGGCTGCAATTAGGATGATGCTTTCATTGGCTTCAAAGCCATCCATTTCAACCAATAGCTGGTTTAAGGTTTGCTCGCGCTCATCATTGCCCCCGCCAAGACCGGCACCGCGGTGGCGACCAACGGCATCAATCTCGTCAATAAAGATAATACACGGGGCATTGCGTTTGGCTTGCTCGAACATATCGCGCACACGGCTGGCACCGACACCGACAAACATTTCAACAAAGTCAGAACCAGAAATTGTGAAAAACGGCACATTGGCTTCACCAGCAATGGCGCGGGCCAATAAAGTTTTACCCGTGCCTGGAGGGCCAACAAGCAATGCGCCGTGCGGGATGCGGCCGCCCAAACGCTGAAACTTTTGAGGATCGCGTAAATATTCAACAATTTCTTCGAGATCTTCTTTGGCCTCATCAACGCCGGCCACATCTTCAAATGTCACCCGGCCTTGATGCTCGGTTAACAGCTTGGCCTTTGATTTGCCAAAGCCCATGGCCCGGCCGCCGCCGCCTTGCATTTGGCGCATAAAGAAAATCCACACGGCAATGAGCAAGAACACCGGCAAAAGAGTGGTGAACAGAATATTGAAAAAGGAGTTGGACTCATCTTCAGGCGGCTTGGCTGTGATTTTCACGCCTTTACCTTGCAGCTTATTGACCAGAGCAGGATCATCAGGTGCGTAAGAGCTAAATTTCGTATCATCAGAAAAGGTACCGGTTACTTTTTGCCCGGCAATGGTCACCTCTTTAATGTTGCCTGATTCCACCTCTTGCATCAGCTCAGAATAGCTAATCTGAGAAGCTTTGGTGTTATTTTGCGCGCTTTGGATCATATTGAACAAAGCCATGAGCAACAAAAGAATAACCACCCAAACGGCAAAATTGCGAAAATGCGAATTCATAAAAATGTCCTGTTCCTAAAGGTCCCAAATCACAGCGTTTCAGACCTTTTCACTCATGTTTTTTTGGGGTCTTGTTTCATAAGGGAAAAATCTTAATCAATTGCCCCTTTATCGACCATTCACTAAAAATGATCTGCCTATACCTTTATCCGTAACATAGGGTGTCCCTTATAGCTTGCCAAGGCCCATTTCCAAACAATGTCTGCTGAAAGACCCTAATTAAGGCATAATTAGTGCCAAACAAGGCCAAGCTAAGTCGGAAAGTCTTGATAATGGTAAAATCCTCTTGTTTTTCCCCAAAATAGGTCGCCAAACAATCATAATCAGGCTTAAAAGGCAAGCCATGACAAATCTCAATGGTAAAGAGATTGTGATCAATCTGGGTCAGACTTGGCCTATGATTGTATCGGAAAGACAGCCGTAACGTTCATTTTCTCTAGGGCACAGTCTTTAGGTCCTAAAGCTTGTGAAAATAGGCGTTCATCTTTTGCGCCCAATTGAGGGATTGCGAGCAATTGTCGCGCTTTATCAGCCCGCCAAATTGTTGCCAGGCCTGACATAACATCGCGGCTGAAGGGGCAGTCTTGCTCGTGTTGGTGATAAAATGATTGCACTTGCTCAATCTCTTGCTCATTCAATGCACGGATTGACAAAGCCTCTTTTATTGGCGCCGCAAAATATAAGCCAACCCTGTGATCCCACAAGACCTGACTGTCATGATCGGTAATTGGATCAAGATGGATCTCTTCCAGCTCATCGCGGCCAGTTTCGCGATAAAATAAAAACTCTTCGTGGGCTGTTTTCTCAATCATCACCCCGCCCAAAGCAAAGCGGGCCTTGGGGGTGCTTTTATCCTTTGCCATTGTTAGCAAGTGCTTGGCACCGCGTTCTAACTTAGAGAGCTGAACCTGCCCTTGCCCGAAAGTGTGTAACGCGCGCTGCAAAACCATTGTTTGCATGGCATGGGGAAGTTTGAGAAAAGCTGCCTTGTTCACCCCCAAGTGTCCCTCTAAATGACAGGTAACTTCAAGAGCAAAAAAATTTTCAGTCCAAACCTCTAGTGCTTTACGTGTCCCTTGCAAACGGCGCGCGCTTTCAGCTATGCCATGTGAAAGTTCCCCTGTCTCATCTAGCTGGCCCAACAGCTTGCGCACTTTGACCCGCTCAAAGCCGTCATCTTGATTGCTCGGATCATCGCACCATTTCAGATCGCGCTCTTGCAACCAGTTCAGTAAATCTTGTTTTCTAACCTCTAAGAGAGGGCGCACAAACGTGACCCCATACAGTTCCCGTTTGGGTAAGATGCCCGCAAGGCCTTCAACACCGCTTCCGCGCTTTATGCGCATTAAGAACGTCTCGGCTTGATCATCTCTAGTATGGGCTGTCAGCAACGTATCGACAGCTCTTTCTTTCATAAGGACTGTCATGGCCTCATATCGGGCCACCCTTGCCTTTTGTTGAACACCAGCTTTACCTTGCAAACCTTCTAGCTTAATAGGCACAGTTTCAAACCCCAATTGGTTTGCTGTCTTGATCACAAAGGCAACTTCATCTGCTGCTTCTTTGCGCAAGCCATGGTCAACGCTCAAGACCAGATCTTTTTGGCTCGTTTTTAAAGGATGATTTTGCCGCCATAGGGCAAATAAATGCAGCATCGCCATGCTGTCTGGCCCGCCAGAGACAGCCAAAGCGACAGGTTGGTTGGGACCGTCAAGTGAATTAAAATTATCTAACAAAGAGCTCGTCATGGGCGAACGCTAGCCTGAGAGCCTCCATGATGCAAGCCCCATTAGGCAACCAGACCCACTCAAAATTATTGCATTCTTAGTGCGATAAACCTGACATTGTCTCCAGTTTCAACAAGAAACAAAACCGCTTTGCGCCCTTTATCTTTGACCAGCTTAACTTGTGCGTTCAAATGTTCTATTGATTTGACCTCAACACCGTTTACTTCAGTAATAACGTCACCACTTTTAATGCCCCTTTTCTCAGCCATTCCTGAGACTGAGACAACCTCTAGCCCTTTTGCACGTCCTCTTGGCTTTAATTTCATGCCAAAGGTTCTTATAGGACCAACCCTTATTTTGTCAAAAAAGTCGTCAAAAACTTTAAATGCGGGATCAAGCTTGGTATTTTTTATACCGCTCAGCGCTTTAATTGCTGAGACCGTATCAGCTCCAAATTGACCATCAATCGTGCCCTTATAGAGCCCTTCATTTTTCAAGGCTTTTTGTAATTCTTTTCTGAAACCTTTGTTCCAGAGGTCTGACTTTTTCGTCATTTGCTCTATAGCAAAGCTGTTTTTCTTTTTAAGTGACTTTGCAACCCAATTTGCAGCTTGGGCATAATCCTTGGTAACGCCATCTCCATTATTATACAGCACGCCAATATTATACATGGCATGTGAATGCCCCTTGTCAGCAGCTTTACGATACCAATTTAGGGCCTGGTTATAATCTCGTGGTACCCCTTGACCGTTATCATAAGCGTAACCTAATGAGAACATGGCATCATCATAGTCCTTGTTTGCAGATTTGCGAAACCAACTTACAGATTTTGAGAGATCCTTCTCAACACCTCTGCCAAATTTATAAAGTTGACCCAAATTACTCATGGCATATTGATTACCTTTTTCAGCTGCCCTTTCGTACCAGTCGTGGGCGATCAGATAATCTTTGGCCACGCCTTGTCCATTTTCATAAAGTGTACCAACCGAATTCATGGCTGAAGCATTACCATTGGCCGCCGATTTTTTATACCATTCAAGTGATTTGTTATAATCTTTCTCCACCCCTTGCCCATAATAGTACATATGGCCAAGCTGATACATGGCAACAGCATCTCCTTTATCAGCCCCTTTACGAAACCAATTGGCCGCTTGGAACAAATCCTTCGTCACCTCAGTGCCGAACTTGTAAGCAAACCCAAGCTTATTAAACGCATCACTATGACCGTTTTCTCCAGACTTTTGATACCAATTGATTGCCTTGTTAAAGTCTTTCTCAATCCCTCGTCCATAGTGGTAAGCTTCTGCCACTTGTTTCATAGCTTCGGCATCTCCGCTAAGGGCGGCTTTTTGAAACCCTTGAAAGCGTGTATAAAACGAACTAAGGGTAACATTCACTGTTCGGCTTTTCTGATTGCGCACAATATTTATTTTTACGTTTTTCCCTTCCCCTTCAGCCGCAATCAAACGTGCGAGATCTCGCATTGTATCTACTTTTTTGTTCCCAACCTGAGTAATGATATCACCGGCAAGCAAACCTGCTGGCAAGGCTGGACCATCTTTAGCCAGTGAAACGATTAACACGCCTGTCTTACCACCATTGTCTGAGGCATTTTGTATGTTTACACCAAGCCAACCTCTACGTTCTTTTCCATCGCGCCTAACTTTAGGCGGGCTAACAAGGGCAAGCTGAGCACTTTTCAAACGTTGCAATTCCAGTTTAGCCAATGAGGAATGGCGCCCATCGGGGTGCTCTTTTAAATAGAATTCAAATTCAGAGGCATTTTGAGAATTTTTAATCTTCTCCCACAATGTCTCTGCAGCGGTTAATTTTTTATCTGCCGGAGGGGTGACTTTGGGTGCCTCTTGTGTTTTAAGCTCCGTTTTATGTTCCTTTGTCTTGGGAACGAGATAATATTCTCCGCGCACTTGGTCGTAAAAAGCGGGAAATTGCTTGTGGCGGTCTTGGCTGGTCAACGCCAATTGCTCCACTTCAACTTGCAACTGTTTGGCCATTTTCACATGTGAAAGCCCTGGTGTTTTTAAAAGGGGTAAGAGTTTACGTGTGAACACCGAATTGGGGTTGGTGTCACCCTCACTTAACCGATCCAGAGCTTCTTGGCCGATGCCGGCTGAATACATCACAAATGTATTGTCCGGTGGGTTTTGTCGGTAGTCCAGCCCCACAGAGCGCCCCACAGAGCGGGTTCCCTTTTTAGGAAACGGGTTGTTGCGGCAAGCATCAATAATCAAAATGCTCACCTTGGCGCCCTTTTCGCGCAAAATGTCAATGATCTCGTCTTCTGAAAACGCTTCTTTGGTTACAGAGCGTTCCTGGCCTGGTTTGATTTTGGGAATATCGGTTGGCAATAAATAATTTTGGCCTTTAACGGAGATGCCATGGCCTGCAAAGAAAAATAGCACTTCATCACCGGCACTAATGCTATCTGCCAGCCTGTCGAGCTGGTGGTTCATTCCTTTGCGATCAACGTTCACCTGGCTAATTACTTGAAAGCCAATATCACGTGCAGCTTTGGCAACAGCCTTTGCGTCATTTACCGCTTTTTCAAGTTTGGAGACATGATCATACGCATCGTTGCCAATTACCAAAGCCACCCGTTTAGCATGAGCCGCATTGATGAAACTTACAAGAAGCACAAAGCACAGCAAAAAATGACGCATTGTTCAGCCCTCCCAAATCATTCCTGATGGTTCAAAACTATACCAATGAAAAATTTATGAGGGAAGAGTTGAAATATTAAAGATTTTTAAGGTTATGAATGGGCTCTGCTTGAAAAGCCTAACTAGTTTAGCAGCCAGCCTTGCCAATTTCGGCACCAACTTTTCGATCAATATGACCTGGCAAGGATTTGTACTTGGACTTTAATTCACTAAACGTCTGACAAGCGGCTTCATTTTGGCCCAGCCGGTGCAGCGACATGCCCAGTTTCAAAAGGTTGTCAGGGGCTTTGGGGCTTTTGCGATAGGTTTGATACCCTTTTAAGAACTCATTGGCTGCTTGGCGATAATTGCCGCGCACAAAGTAAACCTCACCCAACCAATATTGCGCATTGCCGGATAGATTATTGTTTGGGTAGTTGGACAAAAATGCTCTGAAGGTTGCCTCAGCGGAGGTGTAATCGCTGGACAACATATAATTGTAGCCAGCATCATATAGCGATTGGGGGCTCTTACCATTTAAGGTCACACGGCTTTTGGGCGGTGTTGCATTGAGTGCTAAATCAGCACCGGGCACTTCTGTGGGGGGAACCTCATTGATAGAAGATTGCGTGTCAGCCCCCCAACCATCTGTTTGGAATTCAGGCTGCTCTTCTAATCGTCTTTGGTTTAATGGTTGGCGCTCTGCTTCAAATTGATAGCTTTTTTTAACGCCAACAGCGGGCTGAACGCTGCCCTTTTTCACCAATGTTTGTAAAGCACCGATCACAGATTGCATCTCAACAATCTGGGCTTCAAGACGGTCTATGCGTTGCAGGGCTTCAATTAACTCTTGAGATTGTTTTTGGGCGACTGGACCTTTTGGTTTTTTGGCCTCTTGGCCAATAGCAGGCCCGGTTATGCTTAACATCAACCCAATGAACAAACACCCCAATAATCTGGTCATGATTTTTGCCTTGTTTTTATTTTTTCACCCGCGCAGAAAAGCCTTTGAGCTTAAGGCCCTCTTAATAGCTGGCCCCGCTGTTCAGCCGTGTTTCTACCCGCCGGTTTTGTGACCAACAGCTAATGTCATTACAAACTGCAACCGGGCGCTCCTTACCATAAGAGATTGTACGCAGCCGCGTTGGGCTAATGCCGTTGGAAATTAAAAAGTTCTTCACTGTCTCAGCCCGGCGCCCGCCTAGTGCCAGGTTATATTCACGCGTGCCGCGCTCATCAGCGTGGCCTTCCAAAGTGACAGTGTAGTTTGAATATTTGTTCAACCATTGTACCTGGCCACGCAAAATAGATAAAGCCTGTTCGGTTAACTGCACGCTGTCAGTGGTAAAGTGCACCGTTGTGCCCACATTTACTGCGAAATCTTGTGGGCTGCCTGGCTTTGTGGGCTTACCTGTTAGGCTCTTATTTACATTGCTGCACCCAACGACAAAAATTGCCAGAAAACAGATGAGAGAGACTTTAAATATTTGAGACATTTTTTAGTAAGCCTAAACGTTAAAAGTTGGACGCCGGTACACCTTCATTACGAGTGATTTAGAACAACCGCATATATGAGCCAAGGGCTACAAAGACCATGCCATAAACACTTAACGATTGCACTTATTTTCATGCCGCGTAACTAAGGCAATATAGTGTCTAAAATCAAGAATTAAGAATGGCTAGCCACGGTTTTAAAGCTAGTGCTCTTACATTTGCATCGTTAAAAGACACGAATCAATAAGCCATTACTTAGATTTTAAATCAAAAATCTATGAGCTAAAAATAAAAATCGTGCTGCACGCAAAGCGTACAACACGACTTTTAACTCGTGAGAAGCCGAATAAGCTTCAAAGAAACAAAGTCACTAATTAAAATTAGCGAACTGCTTGTTCAACTGGAGCAATGTCACCACCTAGTTTCATAGGCTCGTGACGTACTTCACGGCGGCAAGCACCTAGTGCAGCAACAGTTCCAACGATAGTAGCAGCGATGATAAGACCTTTAATTCCTTTCATCCTCTTTCCCCCTTCAGGTTAAGTTTGGATCACAATGATCCGGTTAAAAAAACGAATAAAGCACACATTGATGAATAAACACCAAAGAATGAGCCCTTAGCGAGCAATTTGTTCCTGGACCACATCACCACCCAGTTTCATGGGTTCGTGACGTACTTCACGACGACAGGCACTAATAGATGCGATAACACCCACAAGAACGCTGACAACAAACACACGCTTAAAAAACTGCATTTTGTACTCCTCAAGACGTTTTACGAGCAGTGCATATATCCGAATTACCGGCGATACATGACAAGATCAAGAACTGAAATGGCTAAACCACATCTTTTCACCAATTATGATGCTAAAAAGACACGAAAAACCAGATGTCATCCTTTTGTTCTTAAAATTAATTCACAGCTCGCAAACAATCTCTCCAATACAATTGGATCATATATAAAAAGGCAATAAATTTACTAATTATTTATTAACGCGCGGCGACCAAGACGGGTCTGACCCCCAAGCTGGGGTTAAAATACGCCGTTCATTGTAGCCAGTAAGGTCCACAGAGTAGATTTTAGGCCCTGCTTTTGCCCCGCGCGATTCTCTAAAAAACATCAAAACACGCCCATTTGGCGCCCATGTGGGCCCCTCATTGTGGTAGCCTTCGGTTAAAATGCGCTCTCCTGTCCCGTCAGGGCGCATCACGCCGATTAAAAAACGTCCCGGGACTTGCTTGGTAAAGGCGATTAAATCGCCTCTGGGGGACCATACAGGGGTTGAATAGCGCCCTTCTTGTTGGCTAATGCGGTGAGCGCCAGAACCGTCTGCATTCATCACATAGAGCTGTTTAGAGCCGCCTCTGTCTGTTTCAAAGACGATTCGCTTACCGTCAGGGGAAAAACTGGGGGCCGTATCGATGGAAGGGCTGTTGGTTAAACGAGAGGTTTTGCGCGAACGCAAATCCATCATAAAAATGTTGGCATTGCCTCCTTGTTGCAAACTCATAATGATTTTTTGGCCATCTGGTGAAAAACGCGGCGCAAATGTCATGGTTGGGAAATCCCCCACCACTTGTTTTTGGCCTGTTTCAATGTTTAAAAGATAAACCCGCGGCATGCCGCTTTCATAGGAAAGATAGGTGATTTCTTGCTGTTTTGGGCTAAAACGCGGGGTTAAAACCAAATGATCACCCTGTGTTAAATAGCGCAGATTATGGCCATCTTGATCCATAATCGCCAAACGTTTCACCCGCCTTTGTTTGGGACCTGTTTCATCAATAAAAGCAACGCGCGTGTCAAAATACCCTGTTTCTCCGGTCAAGCGTTTGTAAACTGTATCGGCAATCACATGCCCTACGCGGCGCCAGTTCTCTTGCTTTACGAAAAATTGCTCGCCTGCCAGCTGTTTGCCTGAAAAGACATCCCATAAGCGAAATTGTGCTTTAATCCGCCGGTCTGGCATGCGCTCCACTTTTCCAACCAGCAAGGCTTGGGCCTTAATAATGCGCCAATCAGAAAATTTTGGCACCGCCAGAACGCTGGCGCCTTTGTCAATAAACGAGGCCGGGTCTAACGGGTCAAACAAACCGCTGCCTGCCAAATCAGCCTGGATTACCTGCACCACTTCTTGGGCAAATTGCTGCTCTTCAAAGCTGCCTGCTTCAAACCGGGCAACCGCAATGGGGATGGCTTGAATGTTACCTTGGGTGATGTCGATCTCAACCTGGGCAAAGACGGGGAAAGACATTCCGAGCAAAACACCAAGAAAAACAATGAAGTGACGACAAAAACCGCCAAGCTTAAAAATCATATGAAAAAGTCCCTTAACAGAAGAATTCATATCAATCGCTTTCATCAAATGTGCCTTTAGTACAAACGCAAACCGTGGACCACTCAGGGACCTAACCTTGTAACATTTGGCGTGGGTCAAAATTAATAATCATATCGCGCCATAGTTGGTATTTTTTAACCGGCAAATTATATGGCTGACATTGCCAAATCGCCCTAGTGGCGCTATCTGCGGCTGCCCGAAAGAAAGGTGAAGAGCCCCTATTCATTACTTTTGGTTGGCTTTTCAAGGACCCGTCTTTGGACAATTGCAAGCGTACCTTCACGCGCAAATCTTCAGCTCCTAGCCCACCAACAGGGGGGTTCCAACATTGAGAAACCTGGCGGCGGAACGCATCAATCTCGCTAATGGACATGGTCAGGGCGCGCCCTTGTGGATTGCCTTTGACCTTTTTAGCGCCGGGCAAATCGGGCAATTTTGTCGAGTTGCGCCCCGCATCAGGCACCTTGTTCAAAAGGGCTGCGATTTTATCTTCATCAAATTTCTTCTTCTTTTTTTTCTTTTTGACGATTTTTTTCTTCACCGGTTTTGGCTTGGGCTTGGCCTTTGGTTTTGGCTTGGGTTTCTTTTTCGCTACCTTTTTGGGCTCTGGCTTTTTTTCTTGTTTTTTGGCCGGCACCTTTTCAACTTTTGGCGCTGGTGGCTGTTCTTGGGTTTGCTCTACCTTGCGCACGGGCGCTGGTTTTTTCTTCTTCTTTTTGGGTTCTTCTTGTTTGGCAACTGGTTTTTTCTCAGTTGGTTTCACTTCTTTTTTGTCCGGGGCTTTTTTTACCCCAGCTTTCAGCTTGGTCAGTTCAGAAACATCAACAATATCAAGTGGAATGGACTTAATTTCAGGTGGCTTGAAGGCCTTGGCGTTTTGAAAAGAAATCAAAGCAAAGGCCAGCAAGGCGCTGTGAAAAAGCACTGATAATATCAATCCAATCCGCACTAAGCTCTCCTAATGATTTCCCTTAACAAACCAACGCACCAATAACTTCAAAGACCATCACTCACTTTTGGCGTCTGTTACAATCGCCAAGCGCTTAAAGCCTGCACTGGAAACTTTCCCCATCACTTCAGAGATTTTGCCGTGCAAACTTTCTTGGTCACCTCGTATATAAATACGCTCATTGTAGCCATTTTTTGATATGGCCACCAATTTTGGCACCAACTCATCAAGGCTGATTTCTTTGTCTTGAATAAAAATCTTACCTTGTTTGGTCACAGAAATGGTTAACGGCTCTTTTTCACCGCCCAGCGCTTTGGCTTCCGTCTTGGGCAATTCCATTGGGATGCCAACAGTCAGCAAGGGCGCTGTCACCATAAATACAATCAGCAACACCAACATCACATCCACAAAGGGGGTCACGTTGATGTCTGACATTGGCCGCATGGCCCCGCGCCGGGAACGCCGACGCCGCGGGATTGCCTTTCCACCACCAATTGCTGCACCCATATCTTTTAAGCCTTTACGTTCTCATTTCAATCTGGCGCGATAAAATAGCACCGAATTCATCTGCAAACCCTTCATAACGTTGCGACAGACGCGCTATGTCAGAGGAAAACTTATTATAAAATATCACCGCTGGGATCGCGGCCAATAGCCCCAGCGCGGTTGCAAACAGCGCCTCAGCAATACCCGGCGCCACAACCGCCAAGCTTGTGTTTTTAGAAGCCGCGATTGAGGAGAAACTATTCATGATCCCCCACACGGTGCCAAACAAACCAACGAAGGGGGCGGTTGAGCCAACCGTTGCCAGGAATAATAATTTTGATTCCAGACGTTCAATCTCGCGGTTAACGGCCACGTCCATGACCTTTTCAATCCGCATTTGAACGGTGGGCATCACCTTAGGGCCGGCCTTTAAACTTTCTTTCCATTCGCGCATGGCCGATGTAAAGACGCTTTCAATGCCTTTGGTCTCGCGTTTGGTGATCTCTTCATAGAGCTCTTCAAATGGCTCGCCAGACCAAAACTGTTTTTCGAAAAAATCAGAGCGTTTGCGTGCTTTGCCAATGGCAATCATCTTTTCAAACACTATGCCCCAAGCCCAGATCGAGGCCACAGCCAGTCCAATCATGACGATCTTAACAACAATATCAGCTTGCATAAACAGCGACAGGAACGAAAAGTCCCCTTGGTTTAAGGCGACCGCTCCTTGTGCCACAACGATACTAAGATCCATAAAGTTCCTCTTTCAACTTTTAAAAGCACTGTTTAATAATGCAAGATATAAGCCTTTTATGGCAAAAAAACATAATCCCACCCCATTAAACATGACCCCTTATTTTAAGCGTTTCTTTTTTCCTAAAACCGGTGCCCACTTTTAGGCGGAACGCCCTAGATCTTCACAGCCATCATTCTCATGTGTTTGTGACAAAACAAGGGCTTTGGCGATAAAGCGCGAAGATGGCTTTCATTGCCCCAGATAATAAATTTTATGAAATTTGATAAATTATTTGCCCTTAAGGCACAAGGTTAAAGCGCTTTTATTACCCTTCAGGTAAAAACGCCCCTTTCATAGCATCAGATAAACGCACAGGGCGCCCTTGTGCGCTCATCAATACAATCATCACCTGCGCCCTGAACAAGGGTTCACCGTCTCGTTGTATCTCTTGGCTGAGCACAACTGTGGCTGCCCCTATTTCTTTGACCTTGGTGACAACATTGATCAGATCATCCATCAATGCTGGTTTAAGATAATCAAGCTCCATTTTGCGCACGACAAAAAAGCGTTGGTCTTGCAAGGTGTCTTGTTCAAACAATTCTTTTTGATTGAGGCCGAGATGGCGCACAAATTCTGTGCGTCCGCGCTCACACCAGCGCAAATAAGTGGCATGATAAACAAGGCCTGAAAAATCCGTATCTTCATAATAAACCCGGATCGGCAAAATATGGGACTTCCCCTGCATCTTGCCACTAAGATCTGCCCTGTCAGTCATCCTTTATCTTTCTTTTTATCTATACACATAAAAGGCCCCTTAACTTATCCGGTTCACAGGACCTGTTTACCAGATAAATTAAGGGGCACGGTTAATACCATTTTTTATTAGAGGCAAAGCTTAGGCATGGTACCGTGTGGTTTCAGCTGCGGTGGCAGAATGGACATAAGGCACAGCGCCGCCATGGCCTTCGGCCAGCACACCCAGCGCCAGGGCCCGTGTTTCTATATCATCAGCTTGCAGGCCTGAAGCTTGCCCCTCAACGGCCTCTTTAACTTTTTCAGCCAAAGCTTCCCACATGCCGTGTTTGATGCAAAAGGCATAGGCCAGCTCGCCAGCATTTTCACCTGTTTGGCTAAACATAGACGCAATGGCCAGCAATTCTCGGTCTATCCGTAGGTTAAAGGCGCTTGCACCTGCAACCGCATATTCAAAAATACGCAATGCTTTGGCTAACCCTGCGTCACCGGCTTGTCCCTTAATATGAGCCATGGCTTGATTTACATTTTCTGAGCGCGGCAAGACAAATTCATCCCGGTTAAGGAAAGCTGCTGGCTCTGGCGGTGTTGGCACATCACCTGTAACCATTGTTGTGGCTTGGGCTACAACACCTGTTGCTCCTGCTACGACACCGGCTGTGGCCCCTTCTAAGGCACTGGCAGCCGCTTTTGCCATGTCGGCACTGGCTTCACTGGTTTGCTGAACAGCCTCACCAGCGGCGCTCACAACCGCCTCGACAGCATCAGTGGCCTGATCAACCATTTGCGCGCCTGTTTCAACAGATGTGGTAACCATTTCCTTGGTTGTCTCAAGGGCTTGGTTTCCTAGCTCATTGGTTGCATCCATCACGCTCTCACCAGCCTTTAAGGCTGCTTCGCCTGATTTTTCCATCATGTCTGCGGTTGCCTTGGCGCTGTCATCAACCATTTTGGCGCCAGCCTGGGCCATATCCTTGGTTGTATCGACTGCCTGATCAACGGCTTTTTGTCCACTTCCAAATAGTTTTTTGATAAATCCCAACATACGATAAGGTCCTCCGCCAGCACAAAATTATCTATCAATCACACCATTGCTTATCTCAACTCACAGCTAACATAGCCGCAAAACCATAACAGAGAAATGAAACTTTAGGCGTCAAACAAGGCTTTTCTGTTGCCCCTCAAAAACAATCTAGCACCCTATTCAGGCTCAAACAAATTTGATTGATCTTGGTCAGTAGGCGTATCTTGAGAGCGCACGCGTTGCACGCCCATATGCTGAAATGCCCTGGCTGTGGCTGTGCGCCCGCGCGGGGTTCTGGCGATTAAGCCTTGTTGCATCAAATAAGGCTCCACAATCTCTTCCAAGGCATCGCGCGGCTCAGAGAGGGCAGCAGCTATGGTCTCAATGCCAACTGGCCCGCCTTCATAATTATGGATGATGCACGACAGATACCGATGATCGAGTTGATCAAGACCTAACTTGTCGACCTCTAATTGCGACAAGGCTTTGTCTGCTATGTCTTTTGTGATTTCACCGCCGCCATAAACCAAGGCAAAATCGCGCACCCGGCGCAACAAGCGCCCGGCGATACGCGGTGTGCCGCGGGCCCGTTTGGCAATCTCTTGGGCGCCATCTGGGGTGATTGTCATGCCCATCACTTTGGCGCCGCGCGTGACGATCATCACCAACTCTGGGGTTTCATAAAAGTTAAGCCGCACAGGAATGCCGAACCGATCACGCAAAGGAGTGGTCAACAGGCCTGCCCGTGTGGTGGCGCCAACCAATGTGAATTTGGCCAATTCTATGCGCACAGATCGCGCCGCTGGCCCCTCACCAATGATCAGATCCAATTGGAAATCTTCCATGGCGGGGTAGAGCACTTCTTCCACCGCCGGGTTCAGCCGATGGATTTCATCAATGAACAGCACATCGCGCTCTTCCAAATTGGTCAAGAGGGCTGCTAAATCGCCTGCCTTGGCAATCACCGGCCCTGATGTTGCCCGGAAATTAACCCCTAATTCACGCGCCACAATTTGCGCCAAGGTTGTTTTGCCCAATCCTGGCGGGCCTGCAAACAATACATGGTCAAGCGCCTCAGCTCTTTGGCGCGCGGCTTGAATAAATACCCGTAAATTTTGCCGTGCCTGTTCTTGACCAACAAAGTCTTCCAACACCTGAGGGCGTATAGAGGCTTCTTCTTTGTCTGTTAAACGCGTTCCAGGCTCAACAAGCCTATCCTGATCGGGGCGTTCATTATCTGAAGGGTCTGAGGTCACTTTATCTGAAGGGTCTGAAGTCACTGGGCCAGCTCCTTCAATCCTAGACGAATAAGTTCTTCAATCTCAGCCTCTTCACCGACCTCTTGAAAGGCACGGGCCACGGCCATGCTAGCATCTGTTGGTTGATAGCCCAAATTGGTCAAGGCGGACACTGCGTCAGCCGCTTTTGAGGAGCCATTGCCCCCACTTGCGCTGATAACCGCCCCATCACCGCGCGCTTCTTTCAGCGCCTTGCCATCAAGCACGGCAGGGGTTGGCACTTTGTCTTTTAATTCAGAGACTATTCGCCCTGCCACTTTGGGTCCCACACCAGGCGCGCGCGATACAATCGCTTTGTCTTGCAAGGTAATGGCGTTGGAAAGATCACTCACTGTTAAGGTTCCTAAAATCGCTAACGCCACTTTGGCCCCGACCCCTTGCACACTTTGCAGTTTTGAAAACCAAACCCGCTCAAACTCATCTGCAAAACCAAACAGTTTAATCTCGGTTTCGCGCACATGGGTCTCTATTGCCAACACAACTGGCTCGCCTTGTGCTGGTAAATTACTCAAAGTGCGAGCAGAGCAATAGACCTCATAGCATACGCCATTGACATCGATCAGCACCCACTCTTCACTAATGGCCTCAATAACACCTTTTAACCTGCCAATCATGTCCCTTATCCCTTTAAGGCCGAAAGCACGCGTGCGGCTTGCCGATTGTGCGCATGACAAATGGCAATAGCAAGGGCGTCAGCGGCATCATCGGTATCTGGCTTGGCTTGGGGCAATAGAATTTTTAACATTGCTCGAATTTGCGCCTTATCAGCGTGGCCAGCGCCAGTGACAGATTTTTTCACCATATTGGGCGCATATTCAGCAACAGAGCACCCAAACAAAGAGGGTACCAGCAGTGCCACACCTCGCGCTTGGCCCAGTTTTAATGTTGCTTTGGCATCTTTATTGACAAAGGTCTGCTCAACAGCTGCCTCATGAGGGGTGTGCTGGCTCATCACTCCGTGGAGCCCATGGTAAAGCATTGCCAACCGATCACTGAGCTGGTCGCTGGCATCTGAAGTGATTGTGCCCCCTGCCACATAAGACAAGCGCACCCCATCAGTGCTAATAACGCCCCAGCCCATGCGCCGCAGGCCTGGGTCAACACCCAAAATATGTACGGTTTTGTTGGCCCCTAATTGGCTCATCATGCGCCTTCTCGTTCACATTTTTTAGCGTTCCTTTTGCCCAAAACCGGTATCCACTTTTGGTAGGAACGCTCTTTTTAGCGTTCCTTTTGCCCAAAACCGGTGTCCACTTTTAAGCGGAACGCTCTAGCTCCCTTACCATCAAGGGCATTTTCACCCAACGCAAACAAACCTTCGTCTTTAAAAAATTTAAGACTTAACCCAATTTTTCTAACAGCGCATCAGACACTTCAAAATTGGCATAAACATTTTGCACATCATCTTGATCTTCAAGCGCTTCAAGCATTTTTAAAAACTTTTCACCCTTTTCATCATCAAGTTCTATGGAGGTTTGGGGTTTCCAGATCAAACGGGCCGAATTGGGTTCGCCAAACTTTTCTTCTAACGCGCGGGCCACTTCATGCAGGCTGTCACTCTCTACATATAGCGCGTGCTCATCATCATCTGTTTCAACTTCGTCAGCACCGGCTTCAATGGCGGCTTCCAGCATATCATCTTCACTGGCAACGGAAGCTGGATAAACAATGGCACCCACATGGTCAAAACCAAATGAGACCGCGCCTGTTTCTCCAAGGTTGCCGCCATTTTTGGAAAATATGGAGCGCACTTCACCGGCTGTTCTATTGCGGTTATCGGTTAAGGCTTCAACAATCACGCCAACACCGGCAACGCCAAAGCCTTCATAGCGGACTTCTTCATAATTTTCCCCGCCGGCGTCCAACGATTTCTTAATTGCGCGCTCAATATTATCTTTGGGCATGTTTTGGGCTTTTGCTGCCTGAATGGCTGTGCGTAGCCGCGGGTTCATATCTGGATCGGGCGTGCCCATTTTGGCCGCCACTGTGATCTCCTTGGCCAATTTGGAAAAAATCTTGGACCGTTTTTTATCTTGCGCCCCTTTGCGGTGCATAATGTTTTTAAATTTGGAATGGCCCGCCATTCTTTCACCCTCTTCAAGCTATACGTTACTTTATGCCTGGCAAGAACAAACTTGCAATTGTTCTGTCCTGCAACTCTTCATTGATTAAATCTCTTTGCAAGCTTTATAAGCGACCCCTTCGCCAAAATCTAGAGCCAACTTAAAGCAACCCATTTGATGCCTGGAAACCAACGTGTTAACCATTTGTTAACCTTGTGAGCGGCATCATTACCCCATGGTTTAGCTGATTCTTCTCACTGATGAACTGATCATTCATTGCCATTTCAGCCAAACCATTAAGATTATGAGCAAAACAAGCCTTTGCTTTACGATCAAATCGATTGAACAAAGATTCAATCCAAATTGATTGTTAAAATAAATGGCTAATTTGTGAAAGATCTAACCTGTTGAGCATATATCAATATGGAGCAATTCCAATATGTTCAACGTATCACAGCGCTGAAAGGAATCGCATTCTAGCCTGAGTGCAAATGATTGCCTTTTACATGTGATCAACACATGTATCGAAGTTATGATACATGATGCCTGTCGCGTTTCATTAAAGATGAACGACCCCAGAATTTTTCATCTTGAATGAATGACCTTCTTAAAAACTGACCCAAAATAGCGGCTCGGACCGACTCAAATGTCCTCCGAGCCGCAATTCTTTTGCCTCTAGGGCCAAGCCGGTTTTATCATCAATCTCCACACAAAAACCTGACAAAGTTGCCTCCCCCATTTTGGGTTGAAAGCGCCCGCGCGGCACACGAGAGACAAAGCGCTCAATCGGCTCTTCTTTTTCCATACCTATCACGCTGTCATAGCACCCACACATGCCAGCATCGGTGAGAAAAGCTGTGCCCCCGCTTAGTACCCGGCCATCAGAGGTTGGCACGTGAGTGTGGCTGCCAACCACCATAGAGGCGCGCCCATCGACAAAGTGGCCCATGGCCTGTTTTTCCGATGTTGCCTCAGCATGGAAGTCAATCAAGATCGCGTCGACCATTTCTGCCAATGGGCTGGCGGCAATTTCTTTTTCAATGGCGGCAAAGGGGCAATCCATTTCAGGCATGAACACACGGCCAAGTACGTGCAGCACCAACACATCCTGGCCGGCTTTGGTTTTAAACACACCGGCCCCGCGCCCTGGCACGCCTTTGGGAAAGTTAATCGGGCGTAACAATTGTGGGTGGCGCTCAATAAAGACCAGCGCATCGCGCTTGTCCCAAATATGATCTCCGCCTGTGACCACATCAGCGCCTGCATCTAACAATTCAAGCAAAATATCTTCTGTGATGCCAAAACCGCCGGCTACATTGTCACCATTGACCACAACCAAATCTAAATCATAAAGCTCACGCAATTTTGGCAATTGATCAACCACGGCTTGGCGCCCAGCGCGCCCCACAACATCCCCCAAAAACAACACACGCATAAAGCTGTCTCTTTTCTAATTTTTTAGCTCAATAATTTTTTGATAAATCCCAGCTTAATCCTGAGCGATATAATTGGCTTGTCGTTCTTCGTTCCAGATTTTGCACAAAGAAGGCGTTATTACCCCATCAAGCAATTGATCATGCGGCTCATTTGGCAAATCATCAACGATTTGTTCATCAAAAGCCACACCATAGGCACGCGCCCCATTGCTTTTTAAAAGCGCCAAAGTGCGGTCATAAAAGCCGCCCCCTTGGCCAAGACGCACACCCTTAAGGTCAAGCCCTAATAGCGGTACCAAAACCAAATCAGGTTCCACAATTTGTGCACTGCTCATAGGCTGTAGTGTTCCCAACAAACCACTAATCAGCATATCGCCAGGTGACCATGTGCGAAATTGTAAGGCTTGGTTTTTATTCACGACTTCAGGCAAACATAATTTGGCACCATTAGGGACGAATCTGCTCATAAGAGGGCGGGGGTCAATTTCAGAACCAATGGGAATGTAGCCGGCAACAATGGAAACGTCGGGCAATGATACTAAAGTTTCGCCCTTTTGCGCCAATAAATCAGCCGCAAGCGCCCCATTATCCTGATCAACTTGAAAAGCCTGAGCCCGCTTGCGCCGTAATTTTTGTCTTATATTTTGCTTTTCAACACTCAAGTCACATTCCTGCTTATATTGAATGGGCCTGCTTACAATGATCTGGCCGATATACAATGAATGGGCTTACATATAGCAAACCGGCAAACTTGGTCTTTTAAAAAGATACTATTCATTAAAATGCAGAGCCACAAATGCCGTCGGTAAGAGCTTATCCCTGGATCCCTACATGTGTAGGTGGGCACCGAGTAATTAAGACCACGGTCTCAATCAGGGTCAGTTCCCGAGAAAAACTTATAGGCCCCGGGAAAAAGAAACCTAACAAACATTGCAGCCCTGCAGTGAAAACTTAAATCAAATAAGGTGTGTCAGCAAATTTTCTAGAGATAGAATGAACAATCTTTTAAGAATGCAAACTAACAACGAACGCTGCACCTTAAAGTTTAAGGCTTAGCATCTGTTAATATTATTGTTCATTGAGTGCGCTCAAGATCATATCTTCCATGCCATCAAGTCTGGACAATAATGATTCCTGGCTCGTTTCTAATTGTTCCACGCGGGTTTGAGATCTTGCTAATTCTTGGCGCAATTGATCACGTTCTTTTGTTAAACCAGCAATCTCTTCTCGTAATGAGCGCACGGCATCCCCCATAAGGTTGCCTCCCTCTTTTGTGGTACCAGATGCCTCCTCTTCTTGTAGAGAAGTTTTAATAACATCCTCATTACTCATTAATATCTCCAATAAAATATAACCCTAGCCACATGCCTTTACAAATGGCATGATTAATGCGGTCTTTTGTTCAATACCATTTAAATACAGCCAGCACCAATTATATACTGACAAAAAAAAATTTGAAGCAAACAAAAGATGTATTTATAATGCACCTAATCTGCTTGTTGAAAAATATAACCTGTCTTAATAATAACCTATTTAATCATCCTTAAGAATATAAGCACTTTAAATAAGTTTTGCTAATGGCCCCATAATAAAATCATTTATCTATAAATAACAAGTCCTTCTTTACAAGAAATGCCATTCTCTCTCTTTTATCTATGCTCATGTCACCTATGAGTAGAAAAAGACAATAAGCACAACCATTGTGCAATAAAATACGGAAGCAATCATTTGTTTTAATGAAGCATTAATCATCAATTAAAGCTGCCAAACATTGTAAACCGCGACGAAATGGGCTATTGCGGTCCCCGAGACTTTTAGGCACAAGACCATCAGCCGACAGCAGAAAAGGCGCATTTATAGAAAAAAACATTTAACAGCGCCCAAGAAAGAAGAGAATTTAGGAGATAAGTATGGCACTTAAGGTTGCAATTAATGGGTTTGGACGAATTGGACGGAATGTTTTGCGCGCCTATGCTGAAGCGGGCCGCCAAGATATTGAATTTGTAGCAATTAATGATTTAGGACCAATTGACACAACAGCCCATATGCTGCGTTATGACAGTGTTCATGGCCGCTATCCGGGTGAAGTGAAAGTCACAGAGGATAGCATTGATGTTGGCCAAGGGCCGATTAAAGTTTTTGCCGAACGCGATCCATCCAACCTACCTTGGGGTGATCTTGGCGTTGATATTGTGATGGAATGCACAGGTATTTTCAGCGCAAAAGAAAAGGCAATGGCCCATATCACTGGCTCAGGGGCTAAAAAAGTTATCGTTTCAGCCCCATCATCCGGCGCGGACATCACTGTTGTTTACGGTGTTAACCACCAAGACATCTCTGCTGATCACCAGGTGATCTCAAACGCCTCATGTACAACCAACTGCTTGGCCCCTGTTGCAAAAGTTCTTAATGAACTTTGCGGCATTGATTGCGGCTTTGTCACAACCGTGCATGCCTACACAGCTGATCAACGCATCCACGATATGCCTCACAGTGACCTTAGACGTGCACGTGCTGCTGCCCTTTCAATGGTGCCAACGTCAACTGGTGCAGCTAAGGCTGTTGGCCTTGTACTTCCTGAACTGGCAGGCAAACTTGATGGCACGGCTGTACGTGTACCAACACCAAACGTTTCAATGATCGATATGAAATTCATTCCGGGCCGCGAAACATCTGTTGATGAGATCAACCAAGCCATGATTTCTGCTTCACAAAATGAGCTTAAAGGCGTTCTTGGCGTGGCAACTGAGCCATTGGTCTCCATTGACTTTAATCATATTGCTGAAAGCTCAACCTTTGATGTCAGCCAAACTCAGATTGTTGACGGCAAACTCGTTCGCATTCTGTCATGGTATGATAATGAATGGGGCTTTTCTAACCGGATGCTTGATACAACCATTGAAGTTGGCAAATACCTTTAAGCTTTCGATAAAGAGCTAGTAACTTTTTATAAGTGACGTTAAAAAGCCTTTTGGATGTAAATCATCCAAAAGGCTTTTTTGTATAATAAATGATTGAGCAGTGACAATGTCAGACCACCTCCCTATTCCCCAATTGTACTTCATTCTCGATCTGGCTCGATCTGGCGATCCTCTGCGCGAGATTGAAGCGGCTCTACAAGTTACCCCGATCGCCTCCCTTTTAATCAAAGACACACCGCAAACTGATATTGCCCAAGATTTGGTTAAAGCTTTGCAAGCTCACAATATTGCCGTTCTTCTTGAGGATAGTGACAAAGTAAGGGCTCTTAAGGCAGATGGCGTTCACTTAAACACAGATGAACCTTGCGACTTTGAGCAGGTAAAACAACGAATTGATGACAATGACATCATTGGGGTTAGCCCGCAATCGTCTCGCCATGGCGCTATGACCATTGCAGAACAAGGGGCAAGTTACATTGCCATTGAGGCGAGGGGTTCCAACACAAATGATGAAAACGAACAACAAATGATGGATGAAAACCAATTAGCCCCGACCATAGACTGGTGGGTGGCCCTATTTGAAACCCCGTGTGTTGCTTGGCATATTGAGACCATTGAGGCTGCTTTAACAGCGCAGCAAATGGGGGCTGATTTTCTGGCCCTTGCTCCTACATATTGGCAACAAGGGCAAAACACATTTGACGTCATCCAAGAGTTACAAACTGCATTGACCGAAAACGCAATAGAACAAAATAATTGAAAATTTTCATGACCAGCGCTCTTCTTTATAAGCCAAGCTTTAAACACCTGTTGTTATTGATGTTCGTAACAACAAGCCTCTTCATGTGTCCGCTCACCTTGCTTGCAGAAAAAGGGCAAGCTGAAAAGAAAGCGGCACCGGCTTTGGGTGAACAGGCTTATCTTGCCTTTGAAGAAGGCAAGTATTTAACGGCTCTTAAATTAGCCAAGCAGGCGGCGAAGAAGGGGCAAGTGAATGCCTATACGCTCATTGGGCGCATTTACGCTGGCGGGCTAGGCGTGCCCAAAGATATGAAAGTGGCGGCCCAGTGGTATGAAAAGGCGGCTGAAAGAGACGATGTTCATGCTCTGGTTGCCTTGGGTCGTCAATACGCTTTAGGCGAAGGGGTCAAACGCGTTCCGATGAAGGCTGCGAACCTTTTTGAAAAAGCAGCCATTAAGGGTGAACCACAGGCCCAATACAACCTTGCCTTAATCTACGCCAATGGCAATGGGCGCAAAACAGACCTGTATGAAGCCTTTAAATGGATGCAAAAGGCCGCCCAAAACGACCTTGCCGTTGCCCAGTATAATCTGGGAACCCTTTATGCCATAGGGCGCGGCACCCAAAAAGATTTAACAAAAGCGGCCCTTTGGACTGGCAAAGCCGCCAGAGCGGGGCTTTCGGACGCTGAGCTGGATTATGCCATCATGCTGTTTAAAGGGCGCGGGGTGGAAAAGGATGTTAAGGCGTCTTTTCGCTTTTTTAGAAGCAGTGCTTTTAAAGGCAACCCGGTGGCGCAAAACCGGCTGGCCCGCCTTTATGCCTATGGCATCGGCACTGAACCAGACCCGGTGGAAGCTGCCAAATGGCACATGATCGCCCGCCAAGCCGGGGTGAGCGATATAAAGATGGATTTGTTTATCGTCAATCTGCCAAAAGATATGAAGCAAAAAGCTCAGGCAAAGGTCGATGAGTTACAAGGAACCAATGGGCTTTACTAAAAAGGGGGGGGTATTCGGCAACATCATAGCCAACGCCCCAATTAACCGATCTGCTTTCCTCACATAAAATATGCATAACCTTGCCATTTTAAACAGATCAAATATGATCATGTTTCCAACAGAGGTGGCAAGTGGTGCACAAGAAAGAGAAGCATTATACAGGCTGGGGTATTCTGGTTCAAACAGCCATCATCATAGCTCTTTGTGCCCACTCCTATTTTCCCCTTCAAATTTCAGCGATCATGACCTCTTATTATTCGCTTTTTTTAGCGTTAACTGTGATTGGCTTACCGCTGATGATCGCTGGCCCGTTGGGTGGTTGGAAATTTCACGAACCATCACACCTGTTATACCAATACCTTCCGGCCCCCATTCTCATCTCGCTCCTTTTAGCTGGGATCACTTATTTTAAATTAGCACATGACCTACCCAATTGGCTTTTCATATTCATTACCCTGTGTCTTGTTTTATGGTACTTAAGCTACAAAGGATATAATTGCCCAAGCTGCAATATGCCTATGACATTAGCAAACTTGGAAAAAAGAAATCCGGCCAAGGTTGGAGACTGGAGCACGATTAAATATCAAGCTTTAAAATGTCGCTTTTGTCTTAGGGAAGTCGATAAAGATTTTTTTAAACAACGGCATGAACAAAAACTCAAACACAGTGAAAACCTTCAACAACTGAAATCCATCAATGAAAATGATTTGTTTAATATTGCTAGCCGTCAGGTGATTTCTGAAAAAGGATATGACCCTGATAAAATAATGGATCAGCTGTCCCATATGTCTGAAACAGAACGCATGGCTTTTGTGGAACAAACAAAGACAGATGTTGAGGAACGAATACAACAAATCAAACGCGATATTGTTGATGGAAAATACAACCCGGCAAATCAATAAGGCGAGTGTCTTGCCAAGAATGGTTAATATCATGCCCCTTGACGCCCCTTCAAATACCCCCTAAAGCAAAAGCTCCAATTTTGACCGTTTCCAAGGATTGTGCAGCCAGTGCAAAAACCAAAGGGAAACGAGAGACTTAAAGGCTACGCGCATGAAAATTAATGGCAATGAAATCCGCCCAGGCAATGTTATCCAGCACAAGGGGGGGCTTTGGGCAGCTGTCAAAACCCAGGCTGTCAAACCGGGCAAAGGCGGCGCCTTTAACCAGGTGGAACTTAAAAACCTCATTGATGGTACCAAATTGAATGAACGCTTTCGCGCCTCTGAGACGGTTGAGCGCGTTCGTCTTGAACAAAAGGATCATCAGTTTTTATATGCTGAAGGCGACATGATGGTTTTCATGGATTTGGAGTCTTATGAGCAAATCGAGTTGGAACGCGATTTTATTGGCGAGCGTGCTGCGTTTTTGCAAGATAATATGAATGTTGTCCTTGAAAGCCATGAAGGCAAACCAATTGGCATTTCATTGCCAGACCAAGTGACCTTGGAAATCACTGAAGCTGAACCCGTTGTGAAAGGGCAAACAGCGGCCTCTTCTAACAAACCAGCCATTTTAGAAAATGGCATGCGCGTCATGGTGCCGCCTTTTATTAGTGTTGGTGAAAAAGTAGTTATTGATACCAATGAAATGATTTATCTGCGCCGGGCAGATTAATGAAATCTTTTTAGCCATTTTAAATTTTTAAGGAACCTAAGTTCGTGCCCGCATCTGCTTTAATGAACGTTATGACCAATGCTGCGCGCAAAGCCAGCCGCCGGTTAATCAGAGACTTTAATGAAGTTGAACAATTGCAAGTCTCTGTCAAAGGTCCTTCTGACTTTGTCAGCCAAGCCGATTTGGCGTGTGAGAAGACCTTGTTTGAAGAGCTCTCAAAGGCCAGGGAAGGCTATGGCTTTTTAATGGAGGAACAAGGCACCGTACAAGGGGCTGATAAAACCCACCGCTGGATCATCGACCCGCTTGATGGGACCACAAACTTTTTGCACGGCATCCCCCTTTTTGCTATCTCCATTGCGTTAGAGCGTGAGGGTGAGCTGGTTGCCGGCATTGTCTACAACCCGGCAATGGATGAGATTTTCACAGCTGAGCGCGGCAAAGGGGCGTTTTTAAATGACCGGCGCATCCGTGTTGCTGGGCGCAAATATTTATCCGAGTGTGTCACTGTTACTGGCATTCCACATCGAGGCAAGAGCGGGCATGAGCAAATGATAAATGAACAACGCGCCATCATGCGTGAGGCCTCTGGCGTGCGGCGCACCGGCTCTGCGGCACTTGATTTGGCTTGGACGGCGGCTGGGCGGTTTGACGCTTATTGGGAGCGCAACCTCCAAGCTTGGGATGTGGCAGCTGGCATCTTGTTGGTGCGTGAGGCTGGCGGCATGGTAACTGACTTAGAGGGTGGCAACACAATGCTGGAAACCGGGGATATTTTGGCCGCAAACACCCCTATTCACAAGGCTATGACAAAAGTTCTGAACCAGGCAGATTAGACAAGAACAGTGAAAAAACGCAAAAGCGCCATGAATGCCTCTTAACAATTTGAAAAGACAAAATTTGATTTTACATAATTTTAGGCTAATGTTGAGCTCATTGATCAAAAATAAGGGAGCGTGCCCACCCACTTTTCAACCGCTAATTATTTAAATTCATTGATTTTTTATAATTCAGCAAAGCAAAAGCAGGCGTTTGAGCTGGGCGTGAAAAAAGTGTGTCAAAAGCAATAGTAACGGTTTCTAAGCCAGGCGTATATTTATGGCGGATGATTGTTTTTTTGATCCTTATTGGTTTTCTCGTGGCCATATTAACCGGCCAAATTAAAACCGCCTTTATGGCCAACCCGGCCCTTAACGGCATGATTGTCGCTGTTTTGCTTATCGGTACTTTGTTTGCCATTGGGCAAATTTTGCGTCTTTATCCTGAAATTCGCTGGATCAATAATTTCCGTTTTGCGGACCCTGGCAGCACACGCGGCTCAAAACCACCCAAACTTCTTGCAAGCATGGCCAATATGCTGCGCAATCAAGCTGGACCGTTAAGCCTTTCCACCAATGTTACCAGCTCTATTCTGGATGGTGTTGGCTCTCGCCTTGATGAGGCCAGAGACACTGCGCGTTACTTAGTCGGCCTTCTTATCTTCCTTGGCTTGCTTGGTACTTTCTGGGGGTTGCTTGAAACCATTCAATCAGTTGGTTCAACCATCAGCGCGCTTGACACCTCTGGCAATAATGTTGGCGTGTTCACTGCCTTGAAAGAAGGTTTGCAAGCGCCGCTACAAGGCATGGGTACCGCCTTTTCCTCTTCTTTGTTTGGTCTTGCTGGCTCGCTTATTCTGGGCTTTCTTGATTTGCAAGCAGGCCAGGCGCAAAATCGTTTTTATCACGAGACAGAAGAATGGCTTGCCAGCATGACAGTGGTCTCGGCTGATCAATCAGATGGCGTGCCGCAGCAAAATTTTGCCAATATGACAGAGCTGACCCAAACGTTGGCCAACATTGCTCATAGAATGGAGCAAGGCAATGCCGGTATGGTTAGCCAATCAGGTACAAACATAGCTGATACTTTAGAAGCTATGGTCAATCAAATGCGGGCCGAACAAAAGGTTGTGCGCCAATGGATTGATGAGCAGGCCAATCAAAATTCTGAAATGCGCCACTTAATGGCAGAACTCATGAAAACCAGAGGACGCTAAACCATGGCTTTTGGGCGCGCCCGGCGGCGTTATAATGATGGGGGCTCTTACTGGCCTGGCTTTGTGGATGCTATGGCCACATTGCTGCTCGTCATGACATTCTTGCTGTCGATTTTGTCTGTCGCGCAATATTTTGTCACCCAGGAAGCCACTGGCAAAGACAATGCGCTGCAGCGCTTAAACCAGCAAATTTTAGAACTTACTGATTTGTTGGCTTTGGAAAAGAACGAACGTAAGGGGCTTGAATCAAGCTTGGCTTTGCTAAAAGCCACATTGGCTGACAGCCAATCTAAGAACAAAGAATTGCAAGGTCTGATTGGTCTTGGTGATGATAAAACCAAAACCGCTCAATTGGAAATTGCTGAGCTTAACAAACGGCTTAAAGGGGAAAAGGAGCTGTCTGAAGAGGCCAGCGCCCAGGTGGCATTGCTTAACCAACAGATGGCCGCCTTGCGGCGCCAGATTGCAGCGCTGAACGAAGCGCTTGAGGCTTCTGAGAAAAAGGACCAAGAACAACAAGACCGGATTAAAGATCTTGGCGCTCGCCTGAATGTGGCCCTGGCCAAACGGGTGCAAGAGCTTAGCTCTTACCGCTCAGACTTTTTTGGCCGTTTGCGCAAATTACTTGGTAACCGGCCTGGCATTCGGGTTGTCGGTGACCGGTTTGTGTTCCAATCTGAGGTCTTGTTTCCTTCAGGCTCTGATATTCTCAACCCTGCAGGCCAGGTTGAAATGAGCAAACTGGCTTCCGCTCTTATTGAAATTGGGCAAGAAATTCCGCCCAACATCAATTGGGTGCTGCGCGTTGATGGGCACACCGACAAACAACCGATTAACACACCGACCTTCCCTTCTAACTGGGAATTGTCTTCCGCACGCGCGATATCTGTGGTGCGCCATCTGATTGAGCAGGGTGTGCCTTCACGACGGCTTGTGGCGGCAGGCTTTGGCGAGTTCCAACCGCTTGACCCGAATGAGTCGGTAGAGGCTTTTGCTAAAAACCGCCGTATTGAATTAAAACTAACTGAAAAGTAAGCGCCTGGAAGTTAAAGCACGCGGCACCCTCTTTTTTTACTTAGAGCATTGTCACATTGTTTTGAATTCAAAGTCATGCTCTATCTTCTTGTTTATGCGTGTCTTTTTTCTTGGCGCTTTAGATTGCCCACCAACAACCGCTTTCTTGGCGCTTTAGATTGCCCACCAACAACCGCGCTATTTCACAAAACCGGTACCACTTTTGCGCGACACGCACTAGTGATCGGCCTGCAATTGCGTTTGAGCAAGTTTGGCATAAACGCCGCCGCGCTCCACCAAAGCGCTATGCGTGCCCTCTTCCACAATACGTCCCTGATCAAGAACAAAAATACGGTCGGCATTCATTACCGTTGAAAGCCGATGGGCAATGATAAAGCTGGTGCGACCGGCCATAAGCTCTTGTAGCGCTTTTTGCACCTTTTCCTCATTTTGCGCATCAAGAGCGCTTGTGGCTTCATCAAGCAATAAGATGGGTGCCTCATGCAAAATGGCGCGTGCCAGGGCAAGCCTTTGGCGCTGGCCGCCAGACAAGCTTTGCCCGCCCTCACCAACGAAGGTGTCATAGCCCTTGTCAAACCGATTGATAAAATCATCAGCTTGGGCCGCTTTTGCTGCCTTTATCACACTGTCTTTTGAAGCGCCGGGCCTGGCAAAGGCGATGTTGTCATAAACGCTGGCATCAAATAGGGCTGGTTCTTGTGGTACCAAAGCAAATTGAGCGCGCAAATCATCTAAAGAAACGTCCTCGATGGGCACACCATCGAGCAAAACCTGTCCTGCACCGGGATCATAAAAGCGCAACAGCAACTGAAACAATGTGCTTTTCCCTGCTCCAGAGCTGCCAACTATGGCCACTTGTTCGCCAGGTTGAACCGAAAAGCTAATGCCATCTAGCACCACATTTTCTTGCCGTGTTGGATAAGAAAAACTCACATTTTCAAAAGAAATTTGCCCCCGGACATCGCCTTCAAACTTTTTGGCATCTTGCTTTTCTTTAACGTGTGATGACAAATCTAGGAACGCTGTTAAGCGGTCTGCGGCACCAGCTGCCTGGGCCACTTCCCCCCAAACTTCGCTTAGCGCCCCCATGGCACCGCCAGCAAAAACCGCATAGAGCATGAATTGCACTAATGCCCCTGGGCTCATTGCCCCGGTCATGACATCATGAGCGCCATACCATAAAATAAAGACGATGCTTGCCATCACCAAGAAAATGGCAATGGCTGTTAACACAGCGCGTGCCTTGGTGCGCACCAAACCGGCATCAACGGCTTGCTCATTGCTGTTTGAAAATTTTTCAATCACTTGGTTTTGAGCGCCAAAGGCTTGCACTGTGCGCACATTTAAGAGCGCTTCAGAACCATATTGATTTAACCCGGCCAACACATCTTGGGCCTTGCCTGATAAACGGCGGACCATGCGCCCATAAAATACCAGCGGCAACACAACGATTGGGATGGCGCAAATCACCATGAAGGAGAGCGAGGGAGAGGAGACAACCATCATCACCAGCCCGCCAATGAATACCAACATATTGCGCAGCGCTTGGCTAACATTGGAGCGGATGGCTGTGTTGATCAAAGTTGTATCTGCGGCCATGCGAGACATAATCTCACCTGAATGGTTTTGATCATAAAAAGCGCCGCTGAATGAAATCAGTTTTTGAAAAACGTCGTGCTTAAGATCAGCAACCAAGCGCTCTCCAAGCCAATAAGCGCAATAAAACCTCAATGACGAGGCCAGCGCCAAAATCGTGACAATGCCCAACAGCAATTGAAAATACCCATCAATAACAGCTCCATCACGACCAACAAAACCTTGGTCTATCACCAGACGAATGGCAAAGGGTAAAGCCAGGGTTGAAAGGGCTGCAACCAATAGCGCCCCTAAAGACAGTGCAACCATAACCGGGTATCGGCGCAGATAAGGCATCAAACGTAAAAGGGAATAAGTTTTGGGCTTAGACGTTTCGTCGCTCTTTATTTTTTTATCAGACTCTTGCAGCACAACTGTTATCAGATCATTTAACTAGAGCGCTGCTCCTTTAAAGGGTAACACCGTTTTTAAAAATACGCTCTAAGGCCAAAAACAAAATATGAATCATGAGAACTTAAGGCTAAGCGCTAGCGCTGTCCAGAGCCAACTTGGAGAAAATCACGGTTGCAGTTAACCTGAATAGCTAAAATTGGAGATTACAAGCTATAACAGGCAACTTATTGATCAAGCTTAAGCTTCTATCATTGTCGTTGCGACAATTGAATAAAGGTCTGTCCAGGCTTGGCGGACCTCATCGGTTAACGCTGGCCCTAAGCCTTGCTCGAATGTCCACATTAAGGCTTCAGCCACATGAACATAATGCTCATCTACAACGCCGTAATCTTTATGACGCTTGCCTAAATCTTGGACAATCGGCACCACTTTTTCAGGTGCGCGCAAGCTGTTAACCAAAACTTTTAAGGCTGCCATAAGCTTCTTCTTTTGCTCTGACAAATCCTCTGGAAACAGAGCGCTCAAGGACGGTTCAATTTCAAACAAACGTTGATAAAACAAATCAGCAGCTTGGTCTGAAATTCCATCTACAAGGGCAAAGCTATCTTCGATTAAAGTAAGTTGATGCTCACTCAGTCCTAAAGCCCCGACTTGTTGGGGGGCTTCTTCTTTTACAATAGGCTCTGGGACATCTTGGTGATCTGGCAACTCAGGATATGATATGTTGTCTGAAGTATCAGCTAATTCTTTCACTAAAGTATCAACATTACTGCCAAGTGAGTTCACATGAAAATTTAATGTTTTTAAAATTTCGGAGATTTCTTCGGTTGCCTCTTTGGTCTGTTCGGCCAAAACTTTTACTTCACCGGCAACAACGGCAAAGCCTTTGCCACTTTCACCAGCACGTGCCGCTTCAATTGTTGCGTTAAGAGCCAACAAATTTGTCTGCCTGGTAACAGCATGAATTTGAGAGGCAACACCAGATACGCGATCAATTTGCTCCTTTAAACTGGAGACCTCACCTTCACTATCTTTGAGTGTTTTTTGCAATCCAAGAGAAAGAGGCATATTTTATCCATCAATGTTGTCGGTAGAATCATTGTTTTCGTGGCATTTTTAGACTCAAAACAAATGACCACACGTAATAGGTGTCTGACTCACGTAAACAAACCCTTAAAAACTGTCTGTATGGGCTCATTTTGATCGGTATTATTGTGCCTTAAAGGTTGAAAAATATGTTTAAAGCGGCCTATTGCTCTTTGAGCAAAGCAGCCACTCTTTTACGCAATTTAGGAACGTAATCAGCCTCAAACCAAGGGTTCTTCTTTAACCAACGGGTGTTGCGCCATGAAGGGTGTGGCAAAGGTAAATAGGCCGGCTTGGACTTAACCGCCAAATAGGTTTGATAGTTAGATACGATCTCTTGCAATGAACTGCGCTTGGAGTGCTGCAAATGATAATCCATAGCGTAACGCCCGATCACCAATATCAGCTCAAGTTGAGGTAGCCTGGCCATGAGTTGATCATGCCAAGTGGCCCTGCATTCTGGCCGTGGTGGCAAATCAGCGCCTTTCTCTGTTTGTCCGGGGAAGCAAAAGCCCATTGGGATCACGTTAACGCGGCTTGCATCATAAAATTGTTCGTTGCTCAGACCTGTCCATTGTCTTAACCGGTCGCCGGACCTGTCTGTAAAGGGGCGGCCTGAGGCGTGAACTTTGGTTCCCGGCGCTTGGCCGCAAATGGCCAGTTTCGCAGTTGTTGAGACTTGTAAAACCGGGCGTGGTTTGTGGGGCAAAGGTTTGCCTTTGGGACGGGCGCGACAAATATCACATTGGCGAATTTGTCTGACAAGTGTTTCAAGTTTTGGTTTCATGATGAAAGTTTTTCACTTTGCGCTCATTACAGCTTACTCACGAAAAACTGAATTGAGCCAAAAACGATTTTCATTACAATAGTAGTCAACGCAATTTTACCCTTATGAGGTATGTTATGAAATCTATCAATAAATACCATTTAGGCTTAGCTCTTTTTTCAGCCTTTGCTTTGACGTTCAGCGTTGTGCAAGAGGCGCAAGCTGGGCGCTACAAACTTAAATGCCAGGGGCGTTATCAAGTTGTCGATGGCAGCCTTATTTCAACACCGCCTTGCGAAAATGCGTATTTAGCGCGCATTGCGCGCAGTTACGGCTTTAAAGTGAGCACCCGCCAAATGCGTAAAAACCCGAATAAAAAGGCTTATATTTGTTCTGCAATCGGGCATGACACCCGGGTTAGTGATTTTTGCTCAACTTACAGGGTTAGCCCTGGCGTTCGCGGTGCGTACTAAATAAAAAGACCCGCGACTTTTATCACCAGCCCTCCACTTTATTTGCTTGCTTCACAAGGAATTAGAGTGATAATGCCCTTATGATCAAGACTGCATGTCATAAAGTTTTTTCTTATAAGGGCTTAAACCTTGCTCTGCTTGGCCTTCTGGGCTTGTTAAGTGGATGTTCAGGGCTGGGCTATACCCCTCCGCCTGGGGCAAAATTAGGTGACGCTTTTTTAAGCTTAACGGTTAGCACCACTGATCGTAGTCGCATGCCCCAAGGGGCCGATGTGGTCATTAGCATTGAAAACCCGGCCGCGGTGGAAGAAAAAAACAAGGTCATTATTGGGGATGTTGTTAAGCTGTCTCAGCCGGATACGGCTGTGAAAATCAATTTCCCCATTGACCGTCACCTTTTAAGTGAGTGCGGCAAATCTAAGCCTTGCCAAATCAAGGTCAAGATCGCCAAAAGCGGTGCCATTCGTTATATCTCGAACAAACCGGAACCCTTTAAAGCCGGCCAGAAAAAGGCTGAGATTTTGGTCTCCAAGCCTTCCTAAATTACACACTACACGGCCGTTTATCTTTTCTTTTGTTTTCTAGCTAATTGTTTGCGCTTTAAGGCCAACCATTTGCGGCACGAGGGGCGCTTTAAATTACACTGCACCTTTATGTCTGGATGGTCAGTACGTGCTTTGGCCCGCAATGCGCCCCTTTTTTTATAACGAATATGTAGCGCTTGGATCCAATCCAATTGCAAAAGGTCTGGAGGGGCGCTCATCAATGGCAATGGCGCGGCGCATTGGCCGAATGGTTTGACGCCATCATCTTGATATTTGGTTGGCAAAATCAAATAGCCCTTGTCGCACACAAAAATGGTTGGCAGATTGCGGTTGCGATTAAAGTAATCATAGGCGGGCTGCAAATTTTTCCAAAAGGGGGCCCAGCGGTTTGACTTAAACAATGGCCACTTGTTTTTGCCAAAACGAAAGGGGAAAATATGCACGGGCAACACTTTCTGGCCACCGCGGGCAGACAAGCTCACAAGGGCAAATAAATCTGCCATCGGACCATTTTCAAGTGCATAACACCCTTTGGAAGAACACCCCCCATGAATAAGCAGGTAAGAGCCTGTGCGCCCTTGTTGGGCATCGAAAATATTGGGAAAGTTTAGATTTAACGCTTGAGGCCATTTTTTGGAGCGCCACAACACATCTTGCATGGGTAAATGGTAAAAGCCTTCCGGGGCCTGGCGGTCTCCTTCTTCCAATTTAGGGCCTAACTCACCGGAATATTTGCAAATATCATAGCTGCGATACAGCTTATAATGCCCCTTGGAGAGGATCCAAACCTCAACTTCCTTTTCTAGCTTAAACAAACGAATGTAAATGCGAGGCTGAATGGAAAAGCCGCCAGCGCGCAAACGTGTGATTTGCCCTAGTTCACTGGCTGAAAAGGTCTTGCTTATGTTGAGCTTCTTCAAATCTTGGGCTTGATTGCCCCTCACGGGCGAACCAGTGAGACAAAAAGCAACACATAGCCAAAAGATGCAAATAAGTCTCGCACACACAAAATCTCTCCTTAATCACAAAGGATTTATTTTATTTACCATGATTTGACATGACAAATATGCCCAAACAGGACAAACTGTTAAACTAAAAGCTAACAAACTTATATAATACTCACATATGAACGCGAACAAATGTACAAAGGGTTTGCTTATCATGATCGCAAATAAACTTAACAAATCATCTTTAATGGGTGTGTGTTTTCTTACCGCTATTGCCATTACTAGCACGGCTGCTCAAGCCGGTGGTCGCCATTCTTACAATGATGGCACTGGTTTTTTCCTGTTTGACTTATTTGGGCAAGCGCCACAAAGCAAATATCGCAAACCTAGCCCTCAGGTGCGTGGGTTTAAGAGAAAAGTGGGCGGTTATTCTTATAAGTTTGAAGACACGCTGCCTCCACTTGGTTCAAAGCCTGACGACTTTAGCCCCATCTTCGATCGCGGCCTTTTCTCAGATCGTCTTGGGCCTGATGGGCCTTATATTGGTGATTAAGGTTTCGACTTAAAAAAGCAAAGGCTTTAGAGCCTATTATTGTTATAGATTCTAAAGCCTAACCGCCCGGGTTATCTTTTAAAAATTTATCAACTGCTTTGGTCAGCGCTTTGGCCAATGATAGTTGCCATTTTTTTGATCGCAACAGCTGCTCATCTTTGCTGTTGCTTAGATAGCCAAGCTCGATCAACACTGAAGGGACAACGGCTGAGCGCAAAACGACAAAATTGGCTGAACGCATTCTGTTGTTTGTAAACTTGGTCTTCCCGCTCATGCGCCCAACAGCATAGTCTGCAAATTTCAATGACTGATTTTTGGTTTCTCTCATTGTCAGGTCTAACAGAATGCCGCCCACCTCACCCGATTCTGGAGGCAAATCAAGCCCGGCTAAAATGTCAGACTTATTCTCTTTAGCAGCCAAGGCTTGCGCTTCCTGGTCGGAGCCTTCTTTTGACAATGTATAAATGCTGGCACCGCGCGTTCTTGAGGCTAAGCGTCTTGAAATGGAATCAGCGTGCAAAGAAATAAACAGCGCAGCGTTATAGTTTTCAGCAATTTTTACCCGTTCTTGCAAAGGCACAAACACATCAACTGAACGGGTTAGTTTAATATCATAAGTTTTAAGGCGCTTCAGTTCGGCTTGTAAGACCTTGGCAAAGGTCAACACAATGTCTTTTTCCTTAGACCCACGGGTGCTCACGGCGCCAGGATCCAGCCCCCCATGGCCAGGATCAATCACAATACGGGGGCGCCCTTTAGGTTTATCGGTTTTTGTTAGTCTTTTAATGGCTTTATCAATTGAAGCCTTTTTTGCCTCTCCGGGCTTTTTTTGTCGTTTGCGGTAAAGCTCTTTTTGGCGGCGCTTAAAATTGGCTACATCTGTGGGCACAATATCAACCACCAGTTTGGCTGGCGTGTTGCCCTTGGCTTTTAAAACAAAAGATTGTTCCACATGTACTGGCCCCACCACATCAATCACGATGCGCGATTTGCCCGGGGCAAATAACCCGTAACGGAAAGCACTGACCAGGCCTTTGCCCGTATTGCCCAAACCTTGGGGCAATTTAAAGCTGACATTGGGCAGGTCGATGATCACCCTGTAGGGGTCTGACAATGTGAAAATGCGATAATCTGTGGTTTTAGAAAGATCGGCGACGAACCTTGTTCGTGCCGCATCACCGCCCAAACGGGCATCTTTGGCAACTGTTGAGGGAGCGTTTTGGTCCCTAGACAGAGCTGTACCGGTCCCTCCAACCAGTTGAAACACCAAGCACACCCCAATAAAAAAACATCCATAGCGGCTAGACAATAAGTTCACCCCTTTTACCCGATAAGCCCCCCCATTGGCCTTACCGGCTTTTCAAACGAAATCAATTTTTAAAATATAATCTACTTAACTCAAAAAAATTCTTAAAGCTCATTTAGACTGCAACATTTAAAGTTTTACGTTCAAAATAGAACTGCTCAGACTATTTTATCCCCAAACTCACATATACAGATGGCCAAATTGAGTACAGATGGCTAAATTGAGCTCAAAAAGATAAAATCATTTCTCTATTTGTAAATTTATTTGATTCTTTCATTTTACCAAAAACGAGCCGGTATTGGGCAATAACCTAGCTATCAAATGCATAAAATAAACACAATATCCCCTCAAAAGGGAGGAGGATGTAAACTTTTTTCCTATATTTTATTCATAAACCGTATTCAGGCTTGCGAAATGGGAAGTCAAAGCCTATCTTTGGTCACGTTTGATGAACACATGAGTTAAGAACTGTAAAAATAAATATCTTTTGTAAATTTCACATTTACATAACTTGATTGTATTTTTTCAGGGTAAAACCATCTAAACAAAATAAATGTAGTGGATGAGGCTTTCGTTCATTTCAATTATTAAAAGGGTTGAGTAAAAACTAATCGTTTTTGCGATAAATAAGGAAATGGATCAAATCACCCTTTTTAAGAAAACGTTTAAGGAAATAAAATATTTAACGTTTTGCGGCATCGAAAACAAAAATTTTGAAAATTATTTTCAACTTTTTTATAGGTGAGCGAGCTATGCGCGAAACCAAGCGCCTACAATTTAAGAGATTTTTTTAACATAGATGATCAAAGGATCATCAAAATGAGCCGGCGAATAGCGCCATGTTTAAACGAACAACAAACCTAACAGTTATTAATTACAACCAAATCAGAAAGCTAATTTTGGCAAATTGATGCAGATTATGATGGTAACAGCATACATAAACGGGATGATCAAAATAGTTCATTATTTGATCGGTCAGCCAACGGCTGCCCCCAAGCTGGCCACTTTATCGCTCACACCTTCTTGCCAATTGGCTTCAAGAACATTTCAGGGCCTCTTAAACAGCCTCTTGTTTGAAACACCAACAAAAAGGCAACCCAGATGCCCCTGATCAGGAATAAAAATAATGCCAAACAAAATGCTTATCGATGCCTCGCACCCAGAGGAAACACGGGTCGTGGTGATGCGTGGGGACCGTGTTGAGGAATTTGACTTTGAATCAGCCCTTAGAAAACAATTACGCGGCAACATTTATCTTGCAAAAGTAACCCGCGTTGAACCTTCGCTGCAAGCTGCCTTTGTTGATTATGGTGGCAATCGTCATGGCTTTTTAGCCTTTAATGAAATTCACCCTGATTATTATCAGCTGCCCCAAGCTGACAGAGAAGCTCTGTTGGAATATGAAGCGCAGGAGGCGCGCCATGCCGCCCAACGAGAAGTGGAGGCTGACGATGAGGCCCCGACGGATGAGGGCCCCAAAAAAAGTAATGATGAGCTTGAGGCCTCTGGCGAGGAAGACTTGTCTCTTAATGACAATGAGGGTGATGCCACACAAATAGATGATGATGATTTTGGTGCCTCAGAGGAAGATGTAGAATCTGTTGGCTCAGAAGATGCTTTGGAAGAATTGCCTGAGCGTCAACCCATCAAACGCAAGCACTATAAAATTCAAGAAGTCATCAGACGCCGCCAAATCATTCTTATCCAGGTGGTGAAAGAAGAGCGCGGCAATAAGGGTGCAGCACTAACAACCTACCTATCACTTGCCGGGCGCTATACGGTATTAATGCCTAACACAGCACGTGGTGGTGGCATTTCTCGCAAAATTGCCAACCCAACAGACCGCAAACGTTTGCGCAAAATCGTTGCGGAATTAGAGGTTCCGGAAGGTATGGGATTGATTGTGCGCACAGCTGGCGCCTCGCGCACCAAAGCTGAATTAAAGCGTGACTTTGAATATCTTTTGCGCCTTTGGGAAAATGTGCGTGATTTAACGTTGCAATCTTCTGCACCAAGTTTGGTTTATGAAGAAGGCAATCTGATCAAACGTTCGATCCGTGACCTTTACAATAAAGACATAGAAGAAGTGCTTGTCTCTGGTGAGGAAGAATACCGGGAAGCCAAAGACTTTATGCGCATGTTGATGCCTAGCCACGCCAAAAACGTGCAGCCTTATAAATATAGCGAGCCGCTGTTTGCCCGTTATAAAATTGAAGCGCAGTTGAATGCGATGTACAGCCCGTATGTCACGCTGCCTTCTGGTGGGTATATTGTGATTAACCAAACAGAGGCGCTGGTCTCTGTTGATGTGAACTCTGGCCGGGCAACCAAAGAACATTCGATTGAAGAAACCGCTTTAAAAACCAATTTGGAAGCGGCCAGCGAAATTTCTCGCCAATTGCGCTTGCGTGATCTGGCCGGCCTGGTGGTGATTGACTTTATCGATATGGAAGAGCGGCGCAACAACCGCTCGGTTGAGCGACGCCTCAAAGAGTGTTTGCGCTTTGATCGTGCCCGCATCCAGGTGGGACGCATTAGCCATTTTGGCCTGCTGGAAATGTCACGCCAAAGATTGCGTACCGGTGTGTTGGAAGGGTCGACAAGTCAGTGTCAGCATTGTTCTGGCACGGGCATGATACGTTCAACAGAATCCATGGCACTGACCATCTTGCGCGCTTTAGAGGACCGGTTGCAAACCCAGCGCCAAGCTTTGGATCTTGTTTGCAACACCAATGTTGAAGTTGCGCTTTATATTTTGAACAATAAACGTAATTACGTTCACGATATTGAACATCGCTATAGCGTTAATATCACCATCCAAGCCAGCCAGAATTTGGAAGGAGTGAGCTATACCATTGAAAACATCCGCCGGGATGAGCAAGCTCAAGGTAAAACGGATGGCGTCATTCAAATGGATTGGGCCCATAAATCGACTGACAATGAAAGAACGCCGCTGGCTGAAGAGCAAGAAGAAAAGCCACGCCGCCGGCGTCGGCGTCGGCGGGGCGGGCAAAGTGCACGTCGGGGCAAAGACGCTCAAGATCAAACACAAGAGACGAATGATCAACAAGCTGTATCTGAAACCGAAGCTGATCCGCAAACAGCTGAGCAAAGTGAACAGTCTACCACTGAGGACGGGGATGAAAACAAACGCCGCCCTCGTCGCCGTGGACGGCGTGGTGGGCGTCGACGTGGGCCAAACCGGGCTGATAGAAACCAGCAAGAAGACAATGGCGCTCAAGAAGACAGTGGGTTACAAAAAGACGGTGGGTTAGACGAAAAAGTCGCTCTTGTTACTGAGGCCGCTGTTTCTGAAACTGACGGTCCAGCCTCTGAAGAGGGCGAGACGGACAAAGACAAACGATCAAGATATCCGCGTCGCAGACAACAATCTGGATCAAGGCGTCGCCAAGAGAGTTCTTCTAAAGAAAAAAATGGCGCTTCTGATCAAGACCCGTCAGACAACAGCAAGCCAGACACACATGCTGGTGAAACCCAGGCTGTCAGCGTCAAGGAGACGTCTGGTGGAAAATCAGAGCCAGAGAAACTGGATCCGGCCAGCCTTGTTGCCTCTAATCAAGATGGCGACGAGGCAAGTGCCTCCCCGCGTCGTGGCTGGTGGCAAAAACGCAGCGGTTAATCAAACAAAGGCTTCTTAACTCTTTGGCTTTGCCTTTATTGCAAAGCCAAAGAGGGCCAATGACGTGTGTTTACAATTGCGCGATCATTTGTTCTGCAAGGTCTAGGCGCTCTTGTCCAACTTGATTGGCTGTGACATCACGCAATTGAGCTAATTGTGACTGAGCCTCTTGAGGGTCGTTCCCCCTTAATCGCAATAAGCTATAGACAAAAAAACCTGTCCGATGGATCCCGGCTGAGCAATGAAAATATAGCCTTGGGTTAGGCTCCTCTTTTATGGTTTGCAAAAGAGTTTGCATGTACCCGCTTAGATCAACTTGGGATAATAACTCTAATTTGCCTCCCTCTATTGGCAGCCAGACCCACTCACAGTCTATTTTTTTACAAAGCTTGCCAATCAATGGGGCCCCTTCACGCTCGCTCAGCAGGGTACAGCAATGGGTTAGGTTCAATTGCTGCAAACGGTGTAGAGACTTTTTCCCTGGGCGTGGGCCTAAAAACAAATTTATCTTTTGGTCTTCATACACAAGGGTGTGCCTTAGTTTTATGATAACGGTTTTTCTTTTAAGCGTTTGACGGCCTCAACAATTTCAGCTTCTGACCCGGCATAAGAAAACCGCATCATATAACGCCCGTTGACCTCATCAAAATCCAACCCCGGACAGGCGGCAATGCCATGGGTTTGCAACAAGTTATGCGAAAAAGCCAAGCTATCATCTGTGAAATCGCTCATATCGGCGTAAATATAAAAAGCACCCTCAGCTGGGGCCATGCGTTTAATGCCAACTTCTAGCAATCCATTTTGTAAAATCTCGCGATTGGCCCGGTAACCAGCCTTGATTTCCTCCAGCTCATCTTTGGCGTCAAAGGCTGCTATGGCGGCAATTTGCGACAGGCACGGGGGAGAAATGAACAAATTCTGGCTGAGCTTTTCAATTGTGCGAACCAAATTGGGGGGCACCACCATCCACCCAATGCGCCAACCTGTCATGGAGTAATATTTTGAAAAGCTGTTTAACACGATGGTTGCCTCATTAAAGCCGGCAAGCGTCATCACCTCTTGGTCATAGACTAGCCCATGATAAATCTCATCCATGATAAACCAAACATTGTTGGCCTTGGCCAGGTTGGCGATCTCACGCACCAAGGCATCTTCCATGACCACGCCAGTTGGGTTTGAAGGGCTGGCCAGTAGCAAAGCTTTTATTTTGTGCTTTTTGATGGCCTCTTCGATCTGGTTGATTTCGGGCTGCCAATTATTGTCAAACCCTAGAGGCAAAAAATGGGGCTCTACATCGAGTGATTTTAATATTTCACGATAACAGGGATAGCCTGGTCGGGGCACTGCCACTTTATCACCTGCATCGAGAGTGGCTAAAAAAGCGAGCACAAACCCGGCTGATGAGCCGGTGGTGATCACAACCTGTTCCGGCTTAATTGTAACGCCATATTCATCTTTGTAATGCACGGCAATGCGAGCACGCAAAGAAGGAAGCCCTAAAGCTTCTGTATAACCAATGATTTCCTCATCAAGCGCTTGTTTGGCCCTTTGACGCACCTTATCTGGTGCTGGTGTTCCTGGTTGGCCAACCTCCATATGGCAAATGGCTGCACCTTCACGCGATTTTTCTTTGGCCTTGGCCATAACATCCATGGCTAAAAAGGCAGCAATATCACCGCGTTTGGAAAAAGATGGCATAAAGGCGCTCTTTCTTTAATAAATCTTCATGAGGTTGTATCGAGTTCTATGATCTCATTTGTGCAAACAACAACAATCGCCTTCTTCTTGTCAAGAAATCAACCTAAATATGATGTTTGCAGCTATAATCGAGATTTACGTATAAATTCAACCTGATAACATTGATCAACTGATATGATTTATCAAACCAAAGTGATCACAAAGTTTTTAACATAAATGTTTAATAAATTGGCTAGACTGTGCTTTGTTAAACGTCTGGAAAGTTGCAAACCTTTGCGTGATTTTTGGCATTTAGATTTAAGATACAAACATGCATTTAAAACACTCCCTTAAGCTTGCCTTGCAAAACGTCCCTTTAAGCGTTTTGAGCATTCTGCTTTTATTGACCTTGTCTGTACCCTTCACAACACCTGCCAAGGCGGTTGGCTTAATTCGTGATGCGGAAACAGAAGAGCTGATACGCGATTATAGCCGCCCTATTTTAAGAGCGGCTGGATTAAGCTCCCAGAACATTGCCATTCACATTATTGGCTCAAAAAGCTTTAACGCCTTTGTTGTTGATGGCCGCAATATGTTTATTCATATGGGGGCCATTATGCAGGCGCAAACACCCAATCAGATTATCGGGGTGATTGCTCATGAAGCCGGACACATTGCTGGCGGTCACTTATCGCGTTTGCGGGCCCATGCTTCAAAAGCCCAAACACTTGACCTTATGCTGAAAATTTTAGGCGGTGCGTTGCTGGTGGCGGGAAGTGCCGGGGGCAGCGGTGATTTGGGAAAAGTGGGACAAGGTATTTTTGTAGGCAGCGCGCAACAAACAAGACGTTCTATTAATCGCTACCGCCAATCTGAAGAATATGCGGCTGACCAAGCCGGGTTTGCCTATCTAACACGGACCAAACAATCTGCAAAAGGCATGCTGGAGACGTTTGAATATTTTGCCAGCCAAGCCATTGGGTCTTTGAAATATTCAGACCCTTATGTGCTTAGCCATCCGCTGCCTCGCCAACGCATCAGCCAACTGCGGGCCAAAGCGGAACGAAGCCCCTATTTTAATAAAAAAGACAGCCCGGCCTTACAAATGCGCCATAACATGGTGCGTGCAAAATTGGTTGCCTTTACCACCAACCCAGTCAATGTGTTTAACAAATATTCTCAAAGCAACACGCTGCCGGCTCGCTATGCCAAAACCATTGCAACCTTTCGCTCTGAAGGTTTGAAACGCTTTTTGCCAAAGGTCAATGCCTTGATTAAAGAGCAACCTAACAACCCTTATTTTCATGAATTAAAAGGGCAATTTTTGCTTGAAGCTGGTAAAGCCTCCCAAGCGATTGCCCCGCTAGAGCGTGCGATAAAATTGGCACCAAAAGCTGCGCTTATTCGCATTATGCTTGCCCAAGCCTTGTCACAAGCCTCAGGTGCTAAATATGCCAACCAAATTATCCGTCATTTAAAAATCGCTTTGGTGCGCGAGAACCGCTCTGCTATTGGCTATCGGCTGTTGGCAAACGCCTATGCGCAAAAACGCAATATCGCTCAGGCCGAACTTGCCTCAGCGCGCGCTTATTTTTATGAAGGAAAGCTGGCTTTAGCCAAAAATCAAGCTGCCAGAGCCAAAAAGAAACTCAAAAGGGGCAGCCCGGGGTGGATTCAGGCCGATGATATTTTAACCTTTAGGCTAAAACGGTAACAAACGTGGTAAAAACCTGCTAAGAAGCTACAAAATTTGGTTTGAACCTAAATAACGAATTGAACGACTAACAACGAACAACAATAACGCTTTGGAGCTTATATATGCCCTTTTTATCATCCCGTAAGATTTTTTCACTCTTGGCGGCTCTTTGTATAAGTGCGTCTCTTTTTGCAGTCCCTAGCTTTGCAAAATCGTTAGATGAGGCGGAGACAAAAGCCATTGAGCAAGTGGTGAAGGATTACCTTTTGAAAAACCCAGAAATCATCCGTGATGCGCTGCAAGAGTTGGAGCGGCGCACAGCTGAAGCTGAAAAACAACGGCAAAAGACGCTCATTTCTGAAAACAAAGACCTGCTGCTTGATGAAAAATACAGCTATACCACTGGCAATAAAGAAGGCGATATAACCGTTGTTGAATTTTTTGACTATAATTGCCCTTACTGCCGCCAAGCATTGAAAGATATTGTCAAACTGCTTGATGAAGACAAAAATGTGCGCGTGGTTTTGAAAGAATACCCTATTTTAGGCCAAGCTTCGCAACAAGCTTCACTCGCGGCTTTGGCTGCACGCAAACAGGGCAAATATATGGAATATCATCAGGCTTTGCTCAACGCAAAGGGGCGCATTAACGATAAGGCGATTGAAGATGTTGCCAAGCAAGTTGGTCTCGATGTTGAAAAGCTGAAAAAAGATATGGCCTCTGATGAGGTAAAAGATGAATTGCAAAAGAACATTGATGTTGGCATTAAGCTGGGCATTAATGGCACCCCAACTTTTATCTTTAATGATCAAGTGATCCCACAGGTTTTGCCATTTGATGCGATGAAAAGTTTGATCGCCAATTTGCGCAAATCTGGTTAAACAAAATGCCCATATCGCGCTTGAGCGCTTGGTAAAAACCGTTATAAAGAGCCATTATGAATTAAAAGGTGAAAAAATTGCCTTGTATGGTTCTTTATAACCTTTATATTTTTACAAACTGGCTGAAATCCTCTGCGCCTTTCTAGTCCTTAACGTTCAGGCATTGTATTTATGGCAAAACCGATTTTTGTCCTTAGCGGACCCAACCTAAATCTTCTTGGTACCCGTGAGCCTGAAATTTATGGCAAAACCACCTTGCAAGACATTCATGAAACTTTAAAGCAACAGGCTGCTCTCAGCCATGTTGAACTGGAATGTTTCCAATCTAATATGGAAGGGGACCTGGTCAACTGGATACAGCAAGCTGGGCAAGACGCACAAGCCATTATTATCAATGCTGGGGCTTATACCCACACCTCCATTGCCATTGCTGATGCGATTAGAAGCATTGACATTCCTGTTATAGAAGTCCATTTGTCAAATATTTACCAAAGAGAAGAATATCGTCACCATTCCTATATCTCCCCGCTTGCAAAGGGGTTAATATGTGGGTTTGGGGCAAAATCCTACGAATTGGCTTTGCAGGTGTTGCTTTTAGAGGCACATAATGGATGACAAAATGCAAAAAACTTACAAAATTTCTTTAAAAATATCGAGAGATAGCATAACAATCATCAAAATAGATCGTTGATGCCATGTCAGCAAAGAAAAGAGCAGCAAAGAAAAAAGCAGCAAAGAAAAAATCGGACAAAAAATTGAATCAAAAAGAACTGATTAAAGAACTGGCTGAACTCCTTGATGAAACCGGCCTGTCAGAAATTGAAATTGAACAGAAAGACCTGCGCGTAAGGGTAGCAAAGCCGCAAGCGAACATTGTTGCTGCCAGCCCAGCGCCTGTTCAAACGATAGCCTCGCCAGAACAACCCCAACTTGCCGCTGGTGCCAGTGCTAAGCCGGCAAGCGACGGTGCTGTGACCTCACCTATGGTTGGCACCGCTTATCGCGCGCCTGAGCCTGGTAAGCCGGCCTTTGTTGACGTTGGGTCTAAGGTGGCGCAAGGCGATACATTGTTAATTGTCGAGGCAATGAAAACAATGAACCACATTCCGTCTCCAAAAGCGGGAACTATTACACAAATTCTTATTGAAGATGGCCAGCCTGTTGAATTTGGCGAACCTTTAATGGTCATTGAGTAAAGCTTTAAGTTATACATTTATGTTTGATAAAATACTCATAGCCAATCGCGGTGAAATTGCGCTTCGCATCCAACGGGCTTGTAAAGAGCTGGGCATATCCACTGTTGCTATTCATTCCACAGCTGATGAAGATGCCATGCATGTGCGCCTTGCCGATGAGAGCGTTTGCATTGGCCCGCCGCCGGCCACCAATAGCTATTTGAACATTCCAGAAATTATGGCAGCTTGTGAAATCACTGGTGCCAATGCGGTTCACCCTGGATATGGTTTTTTGTCTGAAAATGCCCGCTTTGCAGAGATATTGGAAGATCACAAGATCTCCTTTATTGGCCCGACAGCGGAACATATTCGTTTGATGGGTGATAAAATCACCGCCAAAGACACTGTGAAAAAATTAGGCATTCCTGTTGTGCCCGGCTCTGATGGGGAAATCACCTCAGAGGAAGAAGCTAAGAAAATCGCCATCGAGATCGGCTATCCGGTTATTGTGAAAGCCGCCGCTGGTGGCGGTGGGCGCGGCATGAAGGTGGCCGCCACAGAAGATGATCTTTCCATTGCGGTTTCAACCGCCAAAACGGAATCTAAGGCAGCCTTTGGTGATGATGCGCTTTATTTAGAGAAATATTTAGGCAAACCGCGCCATATTGAAGTGCAAGTGATTGGTGATGGCCGCGGCAATGCTGTGCATTTGGGCGAGCGTGATTGTTCTTTGCAACGCCGCCATCAAAAAGTCTTGGAGGAGGCCCCCTCACCGGCTCTTAATTCTGAAGAGCGTGAAAAGATCGGTTCGATTGTGGCCAAGGCTGTTGGTGATTTAAAATATCGCGGGGCGGGCACCATTGAATTTTTATATGAAAATGGTGAGTTCTATTTCATTGAAATGAACACCCGGATTCAGGTTGAACACCCGGTCACTGAAATGATCACTGGGCTTGATTTGGTGATTGAACAAATCCGTGTGGCCGCTGGCGCACCTTTGAGCTTTACCCAAGATGATATTAACTTGCGCGGTCATGCCATTGAGTGCCGGATTAATGCAGAAAATGCCCGCACCTTTATGCCGAGCCCGGGCAAGATAAATTACTTTCACCCCCCTGGTGGTTTGGGTGTACGTGTTGATTCAGGGGTTTATCAGGGGTATCGCATACCGCCCTATTATGACAGCCTGATTGGTAAGTTGATCGTTCATGGTAAAACCCGTAATGAGTGCATGATGCGTCTGCGCCGGGCCTTGAGTGAATTTGTGATTGATGGGATTGATACAACCATTCCACTATTTGTTGACCTGCTTAATGAGCCTGACATCATTAACGGGGTTTATGACATTCACTGGTTGGAAAAATATCTCGATCAATCTTAGGTTGTTCTCATTAAAAATCTTTATCAAGATCTCATCTATTTTTTCTGATGGGGTAAGTTTTTGGTCTCACACGGCTGATGCGCCAAAGACCTTTAATGTCGCGCCAAAATGAAGACATTGGTCTTTTTTTATTCTTGATTTGGCGGTATGATTGCGTTCATGAGGTCTGATAATATTCACATTGAAATCACTGCCGATGTCTTGCTAAAGGCTTATTCTTGCGGCATTTTTCCTATGGCAGAAAGTGCTGATGATGATGAGCTTTTTTGGGTTGAACCAAAGCATCGAGGCATTATACCGCTAGAAAATTTTCATGTTCCAAAACGTCTGGCCCGCACAATCAGATCGGAAAAATTTGATATTCGGATTGATCAGGACTTTGATGGTGTTATGACCGGCTGTGCTGCACCGCGCCCAGACCGCCCCAGCACTTGGATCAATCATAAAATCACCAATCTTTATAAAGAACTGTTTGAAAAGGGCGACTGCCATACTGTTGAAGTGTATCAAGACGACAAGCTGGTTGGCGGGCTTTACGGGGTTGAATTAAACGCAGCCTTTTTTGGCGAAAGCATGTTTTCTTATGTAACTGATGCTAGCAAAGTGGCCTTGGTTTATTTGATTGCCAGATTAAAATATGCAGAATTTACTTTGCTTGATACACAATTTGTCACCCAACATTTGGCCAATTTTGGAGCGATTGAAGTTAGCCGCGAAGAATTTCAACGCCGTCTGGAGCGTACCCGTGTGCGCCGCCGGCGCAGTTTTGGTGATTTGGATGTCGCTACTCCGGCAACAGGTATTTTACAATTGGTGAGCCAAACATCATAAACGGGATGTTCCACGGCATGAACGCCAGGGTTTTCTGCAAACACCCAGCCTGAGAATAACCGATGTTGAGAGCCGTCTAACTTGCGCTCTTTCACTTCAATAAAAGAAGTGGTTGAAGGCGGCTCGGTTGGCGGGCGCGTGTGGCAGACTTTTGGCTCAATTGTTAAGGCGCCGAATTTTTGTGCTTGGCCGAGGGGAATTTCAAGGGTTGAAATGCGTGCTGTTACTTTATTCAAAGCGGCAAATACGGCCACTTTATTGTCGATCAGCTCATCTGCTTGCACCGTGGTGGAACTTGCCAGTAGCATAAAGAATGGCAGCGACCTGCAAATATGTTTTAAATATTTCATAGTGATCAACAATCCAGCTTAAACTTCTTTCAATCGAACATTTTCTTAAGTATTACAAACTGCCTTTTTATAAAGGCCAATTTAGGACCATAACGTTAATGGGTTTGGGCCTTACGTTTGCAATTATTCTCCCCATACCTATATAAAACGATGGCAAAAGAATAAAGGCATAATATTCATCTATTAATGGTCAAATCTATGCAACAAGACACGGCACATTTATTTGGGCAGATTTGTCCACCTTTCATCTTGCCAAAACCAAGAAATTTTATAGTCACGTTTTTGACTGGAATTATACCTGCCATGACGAGGATTATTTCATAGCTGATAAAAACGACAAACAAATCAGCGGCCTATATGAGATGCCGCCAAAATTTCAAGAGATGGGCATGCCCTCTTTTTGGATGTCGTATATTCAGGTTGATAGTGTTGAGATAACCGTCGCACAAGCCAAAGACCTTGGGGCCATCATTGAATTGGTCGAGGACAATGCTGTTGGCAAAATTGCTTTGATCCGTGACCCACTAGGGGCCGGGTTTACGGTTTATGAGGGCAGCCAATTAAATGCCAGGGCTGAAAATAGAGCCGATCATTTTGTCTGGAATGAATTATATGTTTCTGATGTTTCACAAATAAAGGCTTTTTATGAAACATTGTTTGGTTGGTCCATCCAGCCTGTAGGCAATGATCGGTACGATGTTTTTCTTGATGATAAAGAGCCGATTGCAACCATTCAGCAAGCAAGTGATGAAATCAGAAGTACGTACCAATATTGGGGTGTCTTTTTTGGGGTCAGGGACGTTCCGGCCACGCAAGAAAGAATCGTTAAAAACGGTGGCACACTCTTATATGAAGATGGTTATATGTCATCTCTTGCTGATCCAGATGGGGCCTTTTTTCAGATAATTTCTGTTGAGACGAAAAACACAAAACTTAAGGCCCCCAGTTCATCTGCGTCCCTAAAAGGGAAAGTCCTTTTGGGTCTCTTGATGATTTTGTTAAGTGTTTATGGTGTTATTGCCTTTGGAACTTAACTGTAAACTCCTACGACCCCTCTTTGATCGCAATAAATCGCAACCGCACATAATCTGCAAACCAGTCTCCTTGTTCGGTTTTTAATTGTCTTGCTAGCAACTCCAACAACTCTTCTATCACCTGGTCTTTTTGCTTTTGGTCAAATTGTTTTAAAAAGGGCTCTCGAAACAGTTGGAGCCATCCAGCCATGCCATTTGGTAATAATGTTTGTCGCGGGGCTAGTTCAATCCGCGAAACTTGGAAACCAGCTTGTTGCAGCAACGTTGTGGCGCTTTGGATGGTTAAATATTGTTCGGCGGCTGCGTGTGTTGGGACTTGATAACGTTTGGCCAGGGCAACAATGGCTGTTCTGATCGCGGCAATATTCCCACAGCCGCCACATTCAACAACCAATCGCCCCTCAGGCTTTAGCGCTTTATAAAACCTTGCTAACACATCTGGCCAATCTTCAATCCAATGTAAGACTGCGTTTGAAAAAATCGCTTGATATTGGTCTTTATCTTCTAAGGTGTGCAAATCCATTTGCCGCACATCAAGCCCACGGGCTTGGGCTGCTTTGACCATAGAGGGGCCTCGTTCTATCCCCACAACAGTTGCTCCGCTTTTGGCTATTTTTTGCGTTAAAGCCCCGTCCCCGCAGCCGGCGTCAAGTATGGTCTCGCCCTCGATTGCTTCTAGCCAGTTTAAAATGATATCCCCATGGTCAGATACAAACCGGCCATAGCGATCATATAGCTGCGCATCCCATGTTGGTTCTTTACTCATTCCATGCTCTTTTCATTAAAAAGCCCTTCTTAAAGACTTTTAAGAAGGGCTTTTTTTGTTCACTTTGAAATCATGGCTGGGTTTGTTTACGGTTTCCAAGCTTCATAATCAGAAGCCACAGGCTCCCCACTTGCCCGTACATCAGCATTGGGGCGGTAGCGATGATCTGTTCCAGTGTAATTTGGCTGGTGGGGGGCTTCAAATGCCATCATCTGATAGTCTTTCTCGGTCGGTGGAATGTCGGTTTTATAATGCATCCACCCATACCACCCTGGCGGGATCAGGCTGGCTTCGGCCAAACGCTCATATACCACCCAGCGCCGCGGTTTGCCCAAGGGCCCAACGCCGCGCGCTTGTTCATAATAGCGATTGCCTTGGTCATCTTCGCCAACAAAGCGCCCGTGCTTCCAAAGCGTAAAGCGATGCCCGATGGTGCTGCCACCCCACCAAGTAAACATTTCAGAAAAAAGTCCCATCATTGCCCCTTAAACTTTGCAAATGTACCTTAAATTTTAGCACAACAGCTCAGATTCTGAATCACTATTGGCTTAAATATGGCAAGAGCGCCGCAAGATGTAAATGCGACCTATTAGATTTTTCGCCCTCTGTCATGAAATCTAACAAAAATAACAGCCATAGGATTTAAATGTCATAAACTTGCAACCAAAAAAACATCGAATCGCAGTATTAAAGATAAGCTTACTGTTTTAATAGTTGGGGATGAATGGTTCAATTTTTGTCGCTTGAAACTCAAAATTAATTGGGGATTTGTCAGATCGCCTCTTTTTTTATGCTTTTTCCCCCCTAATCCACCGCATTTCCCCTAGAAATCCCCAATTTACTCACAATTTATCAATATATTGGGGGTCAAAATAAATAAGACACAACTTCTTGACGTTGAACCTGCGAGTCACTTAAGGTCATTTCCAGACGGAGGGGCCATAATCGGTCAACGCTGCAAAGGGATATAGACTGCAAAACCAACGATTAATTGGGACAAACAAATATTGGGATCATCCCTAATACGTATTTGTTCATTTCGTTTGGTCTTGAAGATTTCCAGGTGGTTTTATTTACGCAGCGCTTTCAATAAAAACGTCAAGTTTAGAGCGTGTCTCACAAAAGTGGATATCGGTTTTTGTGAAAAAAGGCACCGCTTTTAAAAAAAGATAGAGCATGACAAGCGGATTTGGAACAAACCGACATGCTCTGGTGACTGAAAATAACGGCATGATGGGCAGCGCAAGCTGGTCTTATTTGGTGATTAGGACACCAAATACTCATCTGAATAAGCGAAGAGCCCCTCTAATTGTGAAAACAGGGGTGTCTTCAGTGATTGAAATTTAATAATGGCCAAAACACAAATTGTGGCCGGGCGCATAATGGATTTATGCATCTGATATTTGTGCTTTGGGGATACGAGGGGAAACTTACATGCGAATCGAGCGGCGCTTTACCAAAGCAAACCAATCGCCTTATGAAACAATTGCGTTTAATGAGACATCAAGTGAGATTAAAAATCCTGATGGGTCGATTGTCTTTCAGTTAAAGGATTTTAACATTCCATCACATTGGTCAGCTGTGGCCTGTGATATCATCGCGCAAAAATATTTTCGCAAAGCTGGTGTGCCTGCCAAGTTAAAAGCGGTGGAAGAAAACACCGTTCCCTCGTGGTTGTGGCGCCATGAAGCTGATGAAGAGGCGTTGGCCGATTTACCTGAAGAAGAGCGCTATGTTGGGGAAAGCGATGCTCGGCAAGTGTTTGACCGGTTAGCCGGCACCTGGACTTATTGGGGCTGGAAAGGCGGCTATTTTACTGGTGAGGGGGATGCCCAAGCTTTTTACGATGAAATGCGTTACATGCTGGCCATGCAGATGTCAGCACCTAACAGCCCGCAATGGTTTAATACCGGCCTGCACTGGGCTTATGGTATTGATGGGCCTGGCCAGGGGCATTTTTATGTTGATTATAAAACGGGCAAACTGACCTCTTCCCAATCAGCTTATGAACACCCACAGCCTCATGCCTGCTTTATCCAGTCTGTTAAAGATGACTTGGTCAATGAAAATGGCATTATGGATTTATGGACCAGAGAAGCGCGGCTGTTTAAATATGGCTCTGGCACCGGCTCTAACTTTTCTGATGTGCGCGGGGAAAGTGAACCGCTGTCTGGCGGGGGCAAATCATCTGGTTTGATGAGCTTTTTGCGCATTGGTGACCGCTCTGCGGGCGCTATCAAATCTGGCGGTACAACGCGCCGGGCAGCCAAAATGGTGGTGATTGACATTGACCATCCGGATATTGAGCGCTTTATCAATTGGAAAGTGAAAGAAGAGCAAAAGGTGGCGGCTCTTGTCACCGGTTCTAAGATCTGTTCCAAGCATTTAAAAGTGATTTTCAAAGCCTGCCTGAATTGTGATGGTGATGATGACAGCTGCTTTGACCCGAAGAAGAACCCTGCCTTAAAGCGCGAGATTAAAGCTGCGCGCCAATTGCATGTGCCTGACAATTACATTCAACGGGTTATTCAATTTGCTCGCCAAGGCTTTACTGAGCTTGAATTTGACACCTATGACACCGATTGGGATTCAGAGGCTTATGGCACTGTTTCGGGGCAAAACTCCAACAATTCTGTGCGTGTTACCGACCAATTCTTAAAAGCGGTTGAAGCTGGGCGTGAGTGGGAATTAAAAGGACGTACCACCAACAAAGCGATCAAAACGCTCAATGCCCAAGATCTCTGGGATCAAGTTGGCTATGCGGCTTGGAGTTGTGCGGACCCAGGCATTCAGTTCCACACCACCATTAATGACTGGCACACATGCCCGCAATCAGGCCCGATTCGAGCTTCAAACCCATGCTCTGAATATATGTTCCTTGATGACACGGCGTGTAACTTAGCCTCTTTAAACTTAATGCAGTTCTTTAAGGGCCAAGAAGGCAAACAAGAATTTGACATTGAAGGCTTTGAACATGCGGTGCGGTTATGGACCATGGTGTTGGAAGTTTCTGTGACCATGGCGCAATTCCCGTCAAAAGAAATTGCTGAACTGTCCTATCGCTATCGCACTTTAGGTCTTGGCTTTGCCAATATTGGTGGGCTGCTCATGGCCTCTGGTTTGTCCTATGATTCAAAAGAAGGACGCGCTTTGTGCGGAGCCATTTCGGCTCTGATGACTGGCCAGGCTTATGCCACCTCTGCTGAAATGGCCAAAGAGCTGGGTGCTTTTGATGGCTATGAAGACAATGCTAAAGACATGCTGCGGGTTATGCGCAACCACCGCCGGGCCGCTTATGGCCATGATAAAGGCTATGAGAAACTCTCTACAAGTCCAGTCGCGCTTGATCATGAAAGCTGTCCTGATAAAAAGCTAATCGATCATGCCTGCCGCGCTTGGGACAAAGCGTTGGAGGGGGGCCAAGAGCATGGCTTTAGAAACGCGCAAGCCACAGTGATTGCGCCAACCGGCACCATTGGCCTGGTTATGGATTGTGACACCACTGGCATTGAGCCTGATTTTGCCCTGGTTAAATTTAAAAAGCTTGCCGGGGGCGGTTACTTCAAAATCATCAACCGCATGGTGCCAACCGCATTAAAAGGTCTGGGTTATAGCCAGGATCATATTGATGCCATCACCAATTATGCAGTGGGTTATGGCTCTTTAAAAGATGCACCTCACATCAACCATGAGAGCTTGAAAGCCAAAGGGTTTACAGATGAGATCATTGAAACTTTGGAGGCCAGTTTAGGCTCTACCTTTGACATTAAATTTGCGTTTAACAAATGGTCATTGGGTGAGGCGTTTTGCAAAGACACGTTGGGCTTTAGTGATGAGCAATTAAACGATGCTGAGTTTAATTTGTTGAATGCTCTTGGCTTTTCGTTCAAAGAGATTGATGCGGCAAATGAATATTGCTGTGGCACCATGACTTTGGAAGGGGCCCCGCACTTAAAAGATGAGCACTTGCCTATTTTTGATTGTGCCAACCCTTGCGGGCGCAAAGGCAAACGGTTTTTGTCTGTTGAAAGCCACATTCGCATGATGGCGGCCAGCCAGCCCTTTATCTCTGGTGCGATTTCAAAAACCATCAACATGGCCAATAACGTCACGGTTGAAGATTGTAAAAACGCCTACACCTTATCTTGGCAACTGGCTTTGAAAGCCAATGCTTTGTATCGTGATGGCTCCAAACTCTCACAACCTCTGAACGCGCAAGTGCTTGGCCTTGATGATGAAGAGGAACTGGGTGAGGCTGAAAATATTAGCAGCTTACCACAAGCGGAAAAAGCAGCTGTAGCGGCTGAGCGCATTGTGGAGCGGGTTATCGAAAAGGTACGCGAGACTGAGCGAGAAAAACTGCCTCATCGGCGTAAAGGCTATACGCAAAAGGCAACTGTGGGTGGGCACAAAGTTTACCTGCGCACAGGTGAATATGAAGATGGCAGTTTGGGTGAAATTTTCATTGATATGCACAAAGAAGGTGCAGCTTTTCGCTCCTTGATGAACAATTTTGCCATCGCGATTTCTTTAGGCCTGCAATATGGCGTGCCACTGGAGGAATATGTGGAGGCCTTCACCTTCACTCGTTTTGATCCGGCTGGTTTTGTTCAAGGCAATGACAGCATTAAGAACGCCACCTCTATTTTGGATTATATTTTCCGCGAACTTGGTGTGTCCTATCTTGGCCGTCATGATCTGGCCCATGTTGACCCAAGTGAAATTGGCGCTGTTGCCACGGCTATGGGCGGACGCCAAGAGGCCGATGATGATGGCAATGACAAACATGAAAGCCATGCAGAACGGTTCTTGAGCCGCGGCCTATTACGTGGACAATTTAACAAAGCCAAGATCGTTGAAACCAAGGCAAACAAAGAAGAGATGCAAGCCAGCCCTGTTGCTGAGTTGCAGCAAGTGGTCAATGCCAGCATTGGAGGGGGTGAAGGGGCGAGCCTGGAAGTGGCAGAATCACCGGCCCCAAGCGGTCTCATGAGCTCTAAAGCTGAACGTGTGGCCCAGGCCCGTGTACAAGGGTATGAGGGTGAGGCCTGCTCAGAATGCGGTAACTTTACCCTGGTGCGCAATGGCACATGCTTGAAATGTGACACTTGCGGTTCTACCAGCGGGTGTTCATAAGCTAAATAACAAGCCCTAAATAAAAGGGGCGTCCCCCAAAAAGGGTATTATCCCTTATTGCCCCCATTGGTTCGCTGATGGGGGCTTTTTTTGTGAAGTTTTCAGGGGGGGTTTTTGCAGCTTGTTAGAATCTGTGTATAGTGTTCAATTAGTTGTGAGGGGGTGTCCCTCATCACAAGGTAACCTGGCAAACAGACCCATTCCAATGGCGATTGATGAAAAATTACAATCTCTGGTCTATTTTCTAACTGACCATTTGTTCGCTGCGATTGAAGCAGGGGAGAATATTAGTGCGGCGACTTTTTCTCAAAGTGAGACCAAAGGGGATTTGGTTGGCAGCGATATTTTAGCCGAATTGGAAAATTTACGTGGCTTTATCAATGACTTGTCTGATTGGGAAGAAGAGTTGGTTACCAAAGTTTTGCAAGCGCGACAATGGAGTGGCTATTTAAAAGAGTATGATCCGTTTTTTAAACCGATTATTGATCTGTTCTCTAGTGCGACCCACCCTTTAACTGATATAGCAGCCCAAATCAGAGATCATCATGACCGCCATTTTGAAGGGGGTGATCATCCTGACTGGTACATCCAATCACGCGCCTTAAATGTAAAACAATCCAAACAGGGGCAAATTTTATCGCTTTCAACCGGCGATATATATCTCATAGGCGGCCATGTGCGCCTTGGGCAACTTTTGGAAATGTCTGAGACGTATTTGGAAACTCTAGAAGCGCGCTTTCCCCAGCTTTGGCTGCCTGCTGAAGAGGCCATGCTTGATAATACGAACTCAGACTTTGACCTGTCCTTGGACGCTCACCAGCGTACCGACGAGCCGCTTTAAGCTTTAACAACTCTTTTGCTTATAATTGCCCGGTTGCAAACAAAACAATCAAATCTATAGCTGTCAGTGCTGCTATGAAAACACCCCACTGCCAGTTTTTTAAATGGATGTTTGTTTTCTTGATGATGAAGTAATCAGCAACACACCAGGCGGCACCAAAAAGGATCCATCCCCAAATTGGAGGCTGATAAAGGGCAAGAGCTATAAAAACAACAATAAACACACCATTGGCCGCTATAAATAAGGGCATATGAACCTCAAAATTTATTTGAAATCTGTGCTTTTAAGAAAACCGCATGTCCATTTTTGTCAGCTGATCCTGCAATTGCTGTGACGCCTTGGAGAGCCCCTCTTCATCAACACCGCGCATCACAACTGTTGTGCCAACAACCCCATCACGAAAATAAGGATAGCTGCCAATGGCGATCCCCTCATATTCATTTTGCAGCTCTAACAAAAGGGTGGCGACGAAGCTCTCAGGATGGCGCACTTGCACCGTTTTAGACAAAAGCTTCTTACCGGTGCGCAATTTGGGTGTGACATCATCCAACATCACTTCCACAATGGACGGTACGCCAGCCATTACAATCACATTTTCAATCATAAAGCCTGGAGCGGCTGAAATGCTATTTTGCACCAATACGCCCCCTTCTGGCACGCGGGCCATTAAGCGGCGGGCATCGGTTAGGGCCCCGCTGGGGTAATGATCTTCTAAAATGGCAAGAGCTTCAGGGTTTTCCGGCAAGGGAACACCCAAGGCATCAGCCACACTCTGTGCGGTGATATCATCATGGGTTGGCCCAATGCCTCCGGTTGTAAACACATAGCTGTAGCGCTCGCGCAATTCATTTAACGCGCCAATAATGGCCTGGCTCTGATCGCTCACAATCCGTACTTCACTCAGGCGGATGCCAATATCTGTGCAATGAGTGGCCAGCTTATTGATGTTTTTATCAACTGTTCGGCCTGATAATATTTCATCGCCAATGACCAACAGGGCTGCGGTAACTGTGTCTTGTGCCGGATCTGGTGTTGAATTTTCAGTTGGTTGCGTCATGATGATCTCTCTTTAAAAATACACTCTAGGCCCATCTGAAAACAAACACAATTAAGGGCAGGAAAAATAAAAGCTTTATGGAATTTACAACCAAATTGGTCAAGGGGACCTTACTCAAACGCTATAAACGCTTCTTGGCAGATGTTGAATTGGCAAACGGAGATGTTATCACCGCTCACTGTGCCAACCCTGGGGCCATGTTGGGGTTAAAAGAACCTGGGCTTACCGTTTGGCTTTCACCGAGTGACAATCCAAAACGCAAATTGAAATATTCCTGGGAATTGGTTGAGCTGGATCAAGCTCAGACCTTGGTTGGCATTAACACTGCGCACCCTAACAAATTGGTTGAAGAAGCCATTACCAGTGGCACAATAAAAGAATTACAGGGATATCAAAGTTTAAAAAGAGAAGTTAAATACGGCCAAAATAGCCGAATTGATCTTTTGCTCAGTGAGCCGAAAAACAAGCCAGAGCAACTTTGTTATGTGGAGGTTAAAAACGTTCACCTGTTGCGCAAAAAAGGCTTGGCAGAATTTCCCGATAGTGTGACCAGCCGGGGGGCAAAACACTTAAATGAGTTGAGTGATATGGTCAAAGCAGGCCACCGCGCGGTGATGGTTTATGTCATTCAAAGGGGGGATGCCACCCGTTTTTGTCTGGCAGAAGATATTGACCCTCATTATGCGCAAAGCTTTGAGGACGCACAAAAAAACGGAGTTGAAGCGATTGCTTATAAATGCCAACTCAGCCCCAATGAAATTGTGATCAATAAGAAAATCTCAATAAAATAAGCTTTCCTATTGGGACACAAATATCTCTACTTGCCAAATCAAGGGCCAAAGCAGTAGATTTACCTCTAGATTTTTGACTGGTTAAGGATATCAAAACATGAACAGACACGCGCCTATCATTCCCATTCATTCGGGCCGAGACTTTGAGGGTATGCGCAAGGCTGGGCAATTAGCGGCCACATGCCTGGATATGTTGATTGAGCATGCAAAGCCCGGTGTGACCACCCAATTTCTTGATGACCTGGCCATGCAATTTGCGCTTGATCATAATGCGGTGCCTGCCCCTTTAAATTATCGCGGCTTTCCAAAGGCTATCTGTACATCAATCAACCATGTGGTTTGTCACGGTATCCCGAATGAAAAGCCGTTAAAAAATGGCTCTATCTTAAATATTGATGTCACCTTAATCGTTGATGGCTGGCATGGGGATACCAGCCGCACCATTCCTATTGGCGAAATCCCAACCAAAGCGGCCCGTTTGCTAGAAATTACCGAAACCAGTTTGATGAAAGGGATTGAAGTGGTGCGCCCTGGCGCTTTTACCGGCGATATTGGGCATGCCATTCAAGTTTATGCCGAGGGCAATCGCTGTTCTGTTGTGCGCGATTTTTGCGGGCATGGTTTGGGCCGTCAATTCCACACACCGCCCAATATTTTACATTACGGAGAGCCAGACACTGGTATCAAGTTAGAAGAAGGCATGTTTTTCACCATTGAACCCATGCTTAATCTGGGGCGCCCGAATGTCAAAGTGCTCTCAGACGGTTGGACCGCTGTGACCAGAGATAAGTCTTTGTCCGCCCAGTTTGAACATTCCATTGCCGTGACCAAAGATGGATGTGAAATTTTTACCAATTTGCCAAGCAGTGCAAAAAATTAAGTGCTCGAAGTTAAGATAAGACAATATGGGTGAGTTTAAAGACGCACAGGGAGCCCCGCATTATCAAGGTCATCGCACGCGCTTGCGCCAACGGTTTATGCAAGGCGGCCCGCAAGCTATGCCTGATTATGAGCTGCTTGAATTGATCCTTTTTCGCGCCATTCCGCGGCGTGACACCAAACCTCTGGCCAAGGAACTGCTGCATAAATTTGGGACCTTTGCCGGTGTCCTCAATGCCCCGCATGAACAACTCAAAGAGGTTAAAGGTGTGGGTGATGCCGTGATCACTGAATTAAAGCTGATCAAAGCCAGCGCTCTGCGCCTTATGCAATCAGATTTGGAAGAAAAGACTGTTCTTTCTTCATGGAAAGCAATGGTGCGTTATGTGTGTGCAGCGATGGCCTATGAGCCGCGCGAACAGTTTCGTATTATCTTTCTTGATAAACGCAACCAGATTATTGCTGATGAAGTACAAAGTGAAGGCACGATTGATCACACCCCGGTTTATACCAGGGAGGTTGTTAAGCGGGCTTTGGAATTTGGGGCAGCCTCTATCATTTTGGTCCACAATCACCCCTCTGGTGATCCGACCCCTTCACGTGCAGATGTGAGGATGACCAAAGAGATTGTTGATGCTTTGGAAAAAATAGACATTCTGGTTTTTGATCATATCATCGTTGGCAAAGGTGGACATGCCAGCATGAAGCAATTGGAATTGATTTAAACAAATTTATTTTGGTATTTTAAACAGATAGCACTTTAAGCTTCTCAATACTTATCGTATGATAGGACTCAATTCAGGGGATAGGTAAGGATATTTCTTTTGATCAATAAATTATGAATTGAGCAAAAATGCATCTTTACAGAGTTTTAAAAAAAATAACGACGGCAACTATTTTATGTCTTTTCATTGGATTTTACTCATCAGCTCTTTTTGCGAAAGAATATAACTTTCCTTTTGAATTGCTTCATGTATGGAGGACGCCGGGAGAACAAGCCGCTCTCAAGGTTTTTAAAGATGAAGCAATAAAAAGAGGCGTTGCGTGGTCTGATTATGCTGTTCACGGTAATTTTGGGGGCATTCGCGAATCTTTTAGCGATAGGTACGCCCTGAATGCCCCGCCAACAGCCATGCAGTGGATTATCGGTAAAGAACTTATCGATATGGTTCACAAAGGCATCATTCGCAAATTACCAAATACATGGCGCGGACGGCCCCTTGATAAAATCATTATACCTGAAGTTCTACAAACCATTATCGTGAATGACGGCATCACTGTTGTGCCTCTTGCCATACATATTCAAAACCATATTGTTTACAACAATGAGCTTTTAAACAAATTAGAGGCCCGTGTCCCCAAAAGTTGGGATGAATTTTTAGTTCTGGCAAAAAAAGCCCACGAGGCGGGCATTACTCCACTTGCGATGTCTGATCAGCGGTGGCAAATGCGCATTCTTTTTTCATCAATGCTGGTTGAGGTTATGAGCCATCAAGAATGGACAAAACTATTTTCTCCTAATGCTGATATTGAAAGTTTCCGCCCCAAATTTGAAAAAGCCTTTGGCTATCTTTTGACATTAAGGCCTTTAACCGATCCAGGTGTGAAAAATAGACATTGGGAAGATGCATCAAAGATGGTGGTTGACAATAAAGCTTTAGCTCAAGTTTTAGGCGATTATGTCCGCTCCACTTACCCTGAAGACAGTCAAAAGTTCACCTGTGGTTTGGCGCCTGGAAGCAATTACATATTGTGGGGGGCAGATAGTTTTGCCTTTGTTAATGTGTCAGATAAGAATGAAATTAAGGCACAAGATATCTTGTTTGATATCATCTTAGATCCCGAACATCAAAAATCTTATGTTCATTATAAAGGCGGTATTCCCGTTGTTCAAAATGTTCAACCTTCAGGGCTGGGGGTGTGTACGAAACTTGCCATGGATCAATGGAAAAATTCAAAAGAACGTATATGGTTTGGGGGTGATAATTGGCAACGCGAGCTAGAGGCGGTTGGCGGTGTTGTGAGCAAAGTTTGGAATACCAATAATATTACCCCCACAAAAGCAGCTGACATGTTGCTGCGCGCACTAAAAGCAATTGTAAAATGACGTTATTACAAAAATTATCGAGATTTCAAATCAAGTCTGCAAATCATGCAGCTATCTTTTCGATGCTATTTATCTGCATGACGGTGGTGTTTAGTACAGTGGTAACCAATTCACTCATTAATTCAGGGAGAGACTTGGCTGAGTTAACACGGTTAGCCCATGAACAAGCCAATTTGTGGAACAAAATTTCCCAACGCGCAACCTTCTTAATGAAGGCCGGAGAAAAAGGCACCATCACAATACCTTTAATCAGGAAAGTTCAAAACCAATTAACAGACGAAACCTCCCTATCGGATCAAAATAAAGTACAAATTCACAAAATTTTACAACGGTCTTCTTCTCTTTGGTGGTTCTTGAGCCATCAAAAATTTACAGAGAAAGAGTTTAGTGTCAGCCCACAGATGATTTCCTGGATGAAACAAATTGCCAGAGCCCCCCCAGAGCTTATCATTGTTGGTTTCACCAGTTGGGACATTAATAAAACTGTAAACTTGCGCAATGGATCTGAGATCACACGGATCCAAAACACCGTCCGCTCCCTTGAGATGCTGGGGACCAAAGCAGCCAATATTGTCGGTTACATTATCATTTGCTTAAACCTGGCAACCCTCATTGGCATTATGCTGTTATGGAAACTCTTCCTGTCACCTGCTCTTAACCGCCTCACTGAGGCAAAACAAATCATTTCACAACGCGCTGATGAAGTAACCCGCTACAACTCATTGATTGCGGATTTATCCTTTCAAGCGGCAAAATTACATCAAGACATTCCAAAAATCATGCATCTTTTTGTCGCCACTTTGGCTGAACAACTTGATTTAGAATTGGTTGCTATTTCTTTGCGCGCACAGCTAACCGGGGAAAATCATTTTATCATAAAATCTGAAAACCCAATCCCGTCTCAAGGCTCAGAGACAATAAAAACATATTTACAGAAGATAACAAACAGCAATGCGATTAGAAAAAGACACTTATCAAAATTTGATGAAGCGGCTGGGTTGACACTTGAAATAAGTACGATTTTAAGCAGTGATAAAATCATGGGAGCGATTGCAATTTGTCAACCGCTGGATGCTCAAAACGTTGACCCTGCAAAATTTTCCTTTTTTCATTCCACATTAAATTTATTAGCCATGAATATCGAAAGTCACTTACGAAACGATATTGAACATGCACTACGCTCAGTTTTTGATGCAATGGATCAAGGCGTTTACATTTTTGATCAAAAAGAAAAGCTATTATTATCAAACGGCAAATCCATTACCGAGCTCAATCTTGATAAGCAAGACAATTACTTCGACTTCGTTCAGTCTTTATCTCAAACAGTCAATCTAACAGAGACGCAAATTCATAAAATCGTGACAAAGCCACTTAAAATCTGGCGAAAAGACCCAATCCAACCACTGGATATAGAATTAGAAAATGGAAAAATATTTCAACTTGAATGGAGAAAACTTGACGCCCAAGAGTTTTCTGTTGTTGTCACTGATGTGACCTCTTTGCGCCTAGCGGAAAAAGCAAGAGATCGCCATAAAAACCAGGTCACAGCGGCCTTTTTGACCACAAGTGACGCTGTTTGCGTCTTAAACGAAGATTTATCAATCGAATTTCACAACAATGCCTTTGAAAGAATTTTACCCCATGCGCCAAATGATGAACATCTGGATAAAAATTGGCTGCAAGTTCTAAGGTTAAACACAACCAAAGACAGTCTTAAAAACCTTGATGACAGCCAATTAAAAAATTGGCTTTTACGAGCTCAAGATACAGAACAAAATTTAGAGACACAGCTCTCTTCAGGCCAGATTGTCATTTGGTCTCGCTCGCGCACCCCTGAAAACCGTATTGTTTTATTTGCTCGTGATGTCACTGAACTGCGTGATCTTATGGAAAAAACCGCCCATGCAGATCGCATGCAAGCCATTGGCCTTCTCACCGGGGGTATTGCCCATGACTTTAACAACACACTGATGATCATCCAGGGTAACCTAGAATTGATCAATCAACGCACCAATGACAATAAGGTTCTTGTTCATACCAAGCCAGCGATCCGCAGCTGCATTAATGCTTCTGCCATGACAGAAAAACTATTGTCTTATTCACGTCGCCAGACCTTAAAACCAATCAATATCTCTCCCCAGACGTTATGCGAAGATTTACAATCAAACTTTGAGATAAACAAAACCTTTCGCTCCACTATTACGTTTAATAAAGAAACAGAACATTCCATTTTTGCCGACCCTGAATATTTAGACCGGGCTCTTTCCAATTTAATCATCAACGCACAAGATGCTATGAAAGAGACAAAGGGCGTTATCTCCATCAATATAAAAGATTATCATGTTCAAGGTGATGAAAATTTGCGGGATGGACACTATATCGCAATCTCTGTTTCAGATCAGGGCGGGGGATTTGATAACTACGCACTGGATCATGCTTTTGAGCCCTATTTTACCACTAAGACACACGAAAAAAGCACTGGCCTGGGCTTGGCTATGGTGTTTGGGTTTGCCCAACAATCAGGCGGCAGTACCACGATTGAAAACAATGAAGAGGGGGCTGTGGTGACCCTTTATCTGCCTTGTGGCCCTAGTTTATCTGTACCAGTGGTCAACATTGAAAAAAACACACCGGCCCAATCTGTGGATCTAAAGGGAAAGTCTATTTTGGTGGTAGAAGATACTGAATTTGGTACTGACTTTATCACAGAGGTTTTGAAAAAATATAATGCAACAGTTCGGAATGCCGTCACAGTTTCCCAAGCTTTAGCCGAAATCAAAAACGCCAAAAAACCATTTGATTTTATTCTGACAGATATTGATTTGCCTGATGGTCAAGGATTTGATGTTTTAGAGCATTTTGAAGATAGTCCGCCCCCTTGCCTGTTTATAACGGGCTTTACCAGGGCAAAATTTCAAGCTGAGGCCATGAAATATAACGGTGATATTTTAAAAAAACCATTTTCCATTCAGGCCCTGATATCGGCCGTTGAAGCGGCGCTTTATCCAAAAACCATTGATCACGATGAAGCTTTGTGAGACCAACACAAAGACCTTTTCATTGGTGTGCGAATGAACCGGTCATTTCCACACACCAATGAAGCAGATCCCAAAGGGTTAAATCGCGTGAATGTTTAGCCCTTCTTTTTTGGCCAAATCTGAGCTTTTGTGCTTGCGAGCGATCAATCCATTAAGCGCGCTAATATAGGCGCGCGCTGAGGCCACCATAGTATCAGTGTCAGCTGAACGCCCGGTTGCGGTAAGCCCATCTTGTTCCAAGCGCACCATAACTTCGGCCTGTGCGTCTGTGCCTTCCGTCACTGCCATCACCTGATAAAGTGGCAAGCGGGCTTCATGAGGCACAATGGCGCGAATGGCATTAAACGTGGCATCTACTGGTCCATCCCCTTGGGCTTCTTTGGTGATCACTTCACCTTCAACCTCTAAGGCGACAGTGGCTTTTTGTGGGCCAGAGGTACCTGCTAAAACTGTTAAACTTTCCAATTTGATGCGGTCGTTTTCACTAGATACTTCATCATCAACCAAGGCGATTAAGTCTTCATCAAACACATGCTTTTTCTTGTCTGCTAAATCTTTGAACCGCTGGAAGGCTTCTTGGAAGGCATTGTCGCCAAGGTCATAGCCAAGGTCTTTTAATTTTTCACGGAATGCATGACGCCCGGAATGCTTGCCCATCACCAATGAGCTTTCACGCAAGCCAACGGATTCAGGGGTCATAATTTCATAGGTTTGATTGTTTTTAAGCATGCCATCTTGGTGAATGCCAGATTCATGGGCAAAGGCATTTTGGCCAACAATGGCCTTGTTATACTGCACTGCAAAACCAGAGACGGCAGAGACAAGACGTGAGGCTTTGGTGATATGAACGGGATCAATTTGGGTCCAATAGGGCATAACATCATTGCGGGTGTCAAAGCCCATCACGACTTCTTCCAACGCTGCATTGCCAGCCCGCTCACCCATACCATTGATGGTGCACTCAATCTGGCGGGCACCGGCCCGCACACCAGCCAAAGAATTGGCGACTGCCAATCCCAAGTCATTATGACAATGGGTTGACAATATGATCTCATCAGCCCCTGGCACACGTTTGATAAGCATTTTGATCAAATCATAATATTCATCGGGCACGGTGTAGCCCACGGTATCAGGAATGTTAATTGTCGTCGCCCCTGCCTTAATTGCTGCTTCTACTGTGCGGCACAAAAAGTCATGATCGGTGCGCGTGGCATCTTCTGCAGACCATTCTACATTATCAGTATGTGTGCGTGCGCGTGTTACACTGGCGGTGACAGCCTCAAGCACGGCTTCGGGTTCCATTTGCAATTTGTATTTCATATGCAATGGGCTGGTGGAGATAAAGGTATGGATACGAGAGCGCTCAGCTGGTTTTAAAGCTTCTCCGGCCCGGTCAATATCACCAAACTGAGCCCGGGAAAGCCCGCAAACCACGGAATTTTTGACCAACTTAGAAATTTCTGAAACGGCTTCAAAATCGCCATTAGAGGCGATGGGAAATCCTGCCTCTATCACATCAACGCCCATGTCATCCAAAACTTCGGCCACTTGTAGTTTTTCATGCAAGGTCATTGAGGCGCCGGGGCTTTGTTCCCCATCGCGCAAAGTGGTGTCAAAAATGACAATTTGGTCTTGGCTATTGCGTCGCTTAGCAACGTCCTGATCTGGTTTATCAGTCATCAATTTCAATCCTAATCTCTCAAGAATGAATGCGCTTTGCTTTCAGGTAAATCTATGAACGGCACAACACTCTTGGAAAACTTTTCACGTCTAACTACATGATTTTTATCTGTTTACCGTGCTTTATAAAAAACACGATGCCTATGGATGAAACAAAATACAAGATTTGCATTCTCTTTCGCTTCAAAATCCCTCAAGACCGCGGCACAAATGCCATCATGTCCTAAGGGCTGATCAGCGCCAGCTGGTCATTGAGACCGAGTAAAGAAATGCATAAAAGAGAACGATTAGACAAAGCCTTAGCCGCCTGGGCCCTGAAAGGCTCGGCTTTAAATTTAAGGCTATAAAAAAGCGGGCTATGTTGGTTCACAGCGCACATAGTCTCTTGTCTCCAATCGTTTGATTGGGCTCAATATAATAAATTGCAAAACAAAAAACCAGTCCTAAAATGCCACTCTTTTCATCTTTGTAAGGAATGGCCGATAAAGAACGTTTTAAAAGCCTCTTATGCTTGCCATAATCGTTTGCATAAGTATGATTTTATTCATAAAGATTGTAGTCCATTGGGGGGCATTGCGTATCATGAGTTCTATAAAGGGGAATCAACCTACAGATCGGCTTAACGATCTTCTTCACGGTGTGATTGATTATACAGATCACGCTCCCCAGTCAGATCCTGATCCTACAACCCAACCGCCTGGCGACCCTAATCAGCAGAAAGAAGATGAAATGAGTGATCAACAAAAATCCTCTCGCTTTAGCGGTGCGGCCATTACCACTCTTGTGTCTCTGATTGCCTTGTTGTTTTCAGGTTATAGTTTTTATGAAACTGTGCTCAAGCAACCGACCATCAAGCTCTACGCTCCACCTCTTGTGCATCTTTACCGTAAAGAGTTTCGTGACATTTTGGCTTTTCCGGTCACGCTGTCTAATGATGGGGCCAAACGGGGGACCGTGCTTTCATTTGATTTAACGGTTACAAATCCCAAATCGGGCAAAAGCAAAACGTTTCGCAACCTTTATTTTGGCAATGACCCGAAAGACACCAGCCGCATTTTTACACCGCTGACCATTGCCGGGCGCTCAAGTGTAACCGATGTGATCCTATTTCGTGCCAATGAAACCGGGGCTTTTTTTGAAACCACTGGTGGGGTGCCGCTTGACCTTGAATTGGAATTGATCCTGAATATTGATGAGGCTGAGTTTTGGGTGCCTCCCAAAACAAAACAAACCTTAAAATTCAACGTCCATACCGATTACATCCAATCTTTTCCTAATATGGAAAAAGGCAGGCCGACTGTTCTTTATCGGCAAAAAACTGACTAGAGCACGGCTTTGAATTAAAAGTCATGCTCTTGTCTCTTTGTTTTGCGTGTCTTTCTTGCTTGGCGCTTTAGCTTGCCCAGCCGCAACCAGAGTCTTTGTTTGCGCTTTAGCTTGCCCACCAGCAACCGATTCTTTGTTTGCGCTTTAGCTTGCCCACCAGCAACCGCGCTATTCCCAAAACTGGGACCCACTTTTGGGCGACACGCTCTGGTTATAAAAAAACATGCCCCTTTCATTAAGGGGCATGTCAAAATCTTCAGTCTTAAAAATAGACTTTATTTGGTGCAAAAAGTTGCCCAGCTGATGCAGGTATAGCCCCCTGACCCTTGTGAACACTTATAACGCTCTTTTGTAACGTTATAGCCTGCCACTTGGCCTGTTGCTACCCAGCCTGGCCATAAGCCCCAGCTCACAGCTTGAACCATTGTTTCCATTGCAAACCATTTGGCTGAAGATTGGGTTGGCGCGGTTGCTTTGGCTGATTTAGACACACAAGCCGCATTGGCTGAGCCTATTGCACTTAAAAGCATCCCTAAGGATAACACACCACCAAACACAAAAGATCTAACTGACATAAACTTCTCTCCCAAAATTATGAATGTCATTTTTACTTGGGGCCATGAAATATAGCCTCATGGTTAAAATACGATATAAGCGGGAAAACAGCAATTGCCTTTCTTTTTTGCAGCTGGAAACCACGCCATTTTACAGAAAAACAACAACTTAGCTGCGTCGCAGCATTTTTTTGCTCCACGACAAAATGTCGCAATAGCTATTCTGATCGTATTATAAGCGCAAATAATCCATATTTTAGGCATGCGTTAGGCGCATAGCTGCTTTGCAGCAAACCCTATTGCTGCACCTGAACAATGCTGTCATATTACAAGCATAGAGATTAACGAAGCAGTCCAATCTTCATTAATCTAGAAGGTTTCTTCCCTCCCCAGAACACCTTCAAAAAGCTTCTTATTCGTTAAGAGGTCGTCTATCTTCACCGGGTCAGCAATGACCCGGTTTTTTTTTGCCCTGTTCTATTTTCTCCCACTTGGGCCCTAAAGGTAAATAAAATTAAACAATTTCCCAATCTTCCTCTTTGCCTGCTCGATTAGCTATGGCAAACTCAGCTCATTTGAAATAACAATTGGTTCTCAAATTGGGTTGTGGAAAGTACTGACCTCTTATGGCGAGCATATATGAAGCCTTTATAAAAGCCTTTGAGCTTATCATGCGTGCCGACGCTGATTTATTGGAAATTGTCTTGCTGTCCTTGCAAGTCAATGGCATGGCGATTTTGATTGCCTGCCTGATAGGATTAAGCTTGGGGGCTTTTTTGGCTGTTTTTCGTTTTCCCGGGCGCACCTTTTGCCTGATACTCCTGAATGCCTTGATGGGGCTTCCTCCCGTTGTTGTCGGTTTAATTGTTTATATGATCCTGTCCAATTCGGGGCCACTAGGGGTTCTTGGTTTGCTATACACCCCTACTGCTATGGTGATTGCTCAAACGATTCTGATTACTCCTATTATTGCGGCCCTGACTCGCCAGGCTCTTGAAGTCATGTATAAAGAATATGAAGAGCAACTTAAGTCTTTGGGGGTTACAAAAGTACGCATGGCCTCAACTTTGTTGTGGGATGGGCGCTATCAACTAACGACTGTGGTGCTGGCCGGTTTTGGGCGCTGCGTTGCCGAGGTCGGGGCTGTGATGATTGTTGGTGGTAATATCAATCATGTAACCCGCATCATGACAACCGCCATCGCCTTAGAGACCTCTAAGGGCTATTTAAGCTTAGCGCTGGCCCTTGGTATTATCCTGATATTAATCTCGGTGATTATCAACACCTTGGTTTATGCCGTTAACCAAGCAGCTGAGCGGTATGCCTATGCTTAAGCAAAACAACAGCTCGCAGTTTTTTCCATTGGTGGTCAAAAAGCTCACCTATGCCAATAACAATCGCCGGCTGATTAATGGCTTGAATTTTAAAATTGAGCACCCAGGGGTTAGCACCATTATGGGCCCTAACGGGGCGGGCAAAAGCCTGACCTTACGGCTACTACATGGCCTAATAAAGCCAACCAGCGGCACGATCAAATGGGGCAGTGCAACCAATCAAGATTTGGTTCAAGAACACCAAGCCATGGTGTTTCAAAAACCGATTCTTTTGCGACGCACTGTCCAAGACAATTTAATTTATGCCTTGAAAACCAAACACAAACTAGACAAAGCCTCTCAGTCAGCCCTTTTGCAACAGTCTCTTGCCCGCGCGCAACTTACCTCACATGCCAAAAGCCCGGCCCGCACCCTTTCGGGAGGTGAGCAACAGCGCCTGGCTATGGCTCGCGCCCTTATTCACCGCCCTTCCATTCTGTTTCTGGATGAGCCCACCTCTAGCTTGGATCCTAGCGCAACCAAAGCGGTGGAGGACTTAATTAAAACAGCAACACTAGAGGGGACCAAAATTATCATGGTCACCCATGACATTGGGCAGGCGCGTCGTTTAAGTGATGAAGTCATTTTTCTCAATCAAGGCAAAGTCACAGAACATGGAACCAGTGAACAAGTTATGTCCCAACCCAGTTCATTAGCCGCCCAACAGTATTTTTCTGGGCAGATTGTATCGACCTAAACGGTAAATGAAGTGGGCAGACCTTCTTGCAAGCTGATATAATGGTGCTCTAATCGTTTCTATACACTCTTCTCCAACGTCTAGAATGGAAGCCTTTTAAAGGCAATCAGGCCGCCATTTTTTGTCGAGCGGGCCTTGCTCTATAACAAAGCTTAAGTCCTGTGAGGGTCATTGATTAAACTTATTCTTCAGCCGCCAATATCTCTTTAGGATCACACCCGATAGCCGTAAATAATGCTATCGCGTTTACATCATTGGATTGCAGCTCATTAACGGCTGACCATTTTTCATAAAGATGATCATCTTGTTTTAAGGCCGCTAGTGCTTGATCAAATTTGTTTAGTGCTTCCAGTCTACGGATCACCGTGATCTTAGAAACGGTGTGAAATGCCAGATTGGCTGCTTCTGCCTGAATTGTTGTCCAATCTGGCAGCGAGCCCGATATCAAAGAGATTTGCTCTTTATATTCAGTCTCGTTTTCTGGCTCAGAGCCAATCAGATTAAATTCGATGCCGCGTGCGGCGAGTGCTTCACTTATGCTCATGCGCTTACCTCCATTAATGTGATTTGTGAGGGTGTTCCGGAATCATAAATACCTGTTCCCGCAGATCTATTCATGTAGGTTGGGGAGCCAGAACCCGTGGTCCTCATTTGAAGTTTGTATGTGATTGGAGATATTGTTGCCGGGCTGTCCAGGTAATTAAAAGACTGAACATTGGTTATGTGTGTGGCGTTCGTCCGTAAAGAAAATAGCGCGCCAACACCAGAGCCGGGGCCGGTCCCTGAACCTATCTCCGTTGCATCACGTAATAGTCTAACAAAACCGGTGTGGCTATTAGCATGATAACCGCTAAATGTAACCATAACCAGTATTTTAGAGCTTGTAGAGCTGGGCGTAATTGATGCTGAAAGACCGGTGCAATCTACATAGCTTGTTGATGACGTGCTTTGATGGGTTGTGCTGTGGGTTGAGATAACCTGGAGAATTTTGCCACCACCTCCACCGCCTCCAGAAATGGTTTCCCAAACGGGGTTTGCCCCTGCCCCTTGGGTTTTCAAGAACTGGCCACTTGTACCTGCAGGCAACCGTGTATAGGCCGTCCCATTATGATAAATTAGGTCTCCTTGGGCGTCAGAGCCAAGGACAATGTCTGTTCCTGAAACTGAGGTTAAAAAGGAGGCGCTGCTATTGTCATAATTGGCAAGATTATTGTCGACAACAAAGTCTAGTTTTCCTGCAACATCGTCATATGTTGTGGTTATACGCTGCTCATTATTGCCTGAGACCATTGCCCCTACGATATCTTCGACCTCTTCATCGGTTACACTGCCACCACCGCCTGAAGCATGTGTATCTATAAAACTTTTTATGTCTGCTGGGGCATAACGCCGAATGGCTGTTTGCGTGCCAGCGGTGATTTCACCGCTTGAGACTTGAGCCACCTGATTATTATATGCGGTTTCAATCTCAGTGTCTGTTTGATCTGCAGAGGCAGCTGCTTCAATGGCTGCTAATTTTGCTTGTTCGGCATCAGTAAAAGCGTTTGTATCGCTTTGAGCTTCATAGGCTGTTTTAATCTCAGCGCCTGTTTGATCTGCGGTTGCCCCATCTTCAACATTTAGCAAAGCCCTCACTTGCGCGGATGTCAAAGCCTCTTGCGCGCCCGTTCCGGCCGAGACGCGGCCCAACAGCACATTTTGTGATACCCCTACTATTTGATCAAAGCTATAATCTCCGCTTTCAGCCGTAATTGTCCCTGTACGACCAAAGACAGAGTTTACAGCCCCGCCTGAAAATGTGGTGTTGGGGAATGACACCTCGCCAGTGTCCTTATCAATCACAATGCCTTCATGAAATGTGCTCCCATCTGGACTTACTTTCATGTGAAAATCATCGTCACCTGTTAAGCCAAACTCAGCGCGGCCTGAGAAAGCGGTTTGAAAGATTACGCTGGCATTATCGGCAACACTGTTTTTGCTTATTTTAAGCTGGTGGTCATCTCCATCATGATTGAAAAGACTGGCAGGTGAATTCACTGATAAACGATTGGTTGTATCAGCTGTTGCGTTCACACCAACCAGCCCTCCTGTTGCAGGATTAAGATTGGTTGACCCACCGCCACCACCTGATGAAAGAGATTGCCATTGCACACCATCATAGACCATCTGAAAGTCTTCATCTTTAATCCAGGCGGTCCAACCTTCTTCTGGTGCATAAAAAGACCAAGCCTCATCTTGCCAGCTGGCAATTAAATTTTCATTGCCTGCCCAATCCCCTGTGGCCCCGGTGGCCACAATATAACAGTCGCCATCAGTTGGTGTGGCTGGCGGGGATGAGAGGTCTTTATCCTCAATAGAAATTTGGACAAGGGCATCCAGGTTTCGGATTGCTTCATTATGAGTGACATGTTTTTGTGCTTGATTTGACAGAATATAGGGGAGTTGTAGATTGGGTGTTCTTTCACTCATGGGACTTTATACCTCTTTGCGACAAGTTCTAAGCAAAGATTATAAAGTCATTTGAGTGACCGAGGATAAGTTATGAAAAACTCCCTGAAACCGCTCGAGGGGAAACAAAAATCATGCCAGCCCCCTTTATTCTCTGGCCAACTCTTAATGCTTGTAATTGGTTTTATTGATAGGACCAACTTACCTTTGCTGGCAAAACTTTTTATATTCATTTGCGGTTTTGCCAAACTGCGCTTTAAACGCCAACGAGAAATTTTCAACACGTCTATAACCGCAAAGAGCTGAGACGCGTTTAATCTGATAGCCTTTTTCTAAATAAAGCTTGGCTTTATCCATCTTACATTTCTTGAAAACTTCCGAAAAGCTGGTGTTATACTTTTCATGTAAGAACCTTTGCAATGAACGAACGCTACTGTTCATCTGTTTGGCAAGACTATCTATTGTAAAGTCAGGATTGGATATATTATCTTCGCATATCTCCAACAGTCGGTACATTTTATCTTTTTTCTCGTTTAAAGTTTTCTTACTTACATTATTGCCGCGCATTTCTTCAGGGGGCGTATCAAGCGAATAAGCTTCGATCAAACCAATTAAATTTAAAATTTTTAGACGCAGCTCACGGATAGAGAATGGTTTGACAATATAATCAAGAGTAAAAAGCTGATAAGCATCTAAGCGTGTTGCCAGATCAGTTTTTGCCGTTAAAAAAATGATCGGAGGCGGAAGCTTTTCTTGCACTATATTTTTAATTTGACTGGCAAATTCCACCCCATCGCCATCAGGAAGACGAACATCGAGCAAAATCAGATCAAACCGGCTAGACTTAAGATGTTGTTTTGCTTGTTGTAAATTATGAGCAATGGTGCATTGAATGTTGTTATGTTCTAAAGCCGCTTCGATTAATTCCCCAATCTCAGGGTGGTCATCGACTATAAGAATTTGAGAATCAGCCATTATGTATTAGTCCAATAATTTAAGCCTCAAAACATCAAAAACAAGCCATTTTACTTTAAAAACTATCTTATATTTATTTATTCATGGCACTCTATCATAAATTACAATTCAAGCGCGCCATTTTTTGATTTACAGGCGCCAAAATGCCCCCAGCCACTTAATCCCCCTCCTTTTTTCATCTATAGTAGATTTCATTGAAGTTCTTAAATCATAGTCAAATCAATATTAGCGGAAATTATGATGATGATAGATGAATTAAAAGGAAACAAGTCTTTCTTCAACGTTAAAAAGAAAATCGACAGCAGTGACCTTATTTATAACTTTATTGATACTGTTTATGCGCTTCAGGATCTGAAACATCAGAGTTCTTCTTGTTCTACAACTAGAAAAAAGGCAGATATAACAACTGAGTTTTTACTAAAAATGGTTTCTGAGTACGAAAAAAGATAAACCTCTACCTGCTGGGAAAAAGCTTAATTAGTGTATGTATTGTAAACAATACACATCTTACCATCCACCTGAAAATACTAATTTGGTGGCTTCCCAGCAGGGCCTCTACCTTGCCTTGCTTTTTAATATAAAAATTTAGCTCTTCAAAAAAATTGGGGCATTTTATTTAAGTATCAAACTTCTTTCATCAAATTTAAAAACTTGCCTTGAAAAGAGAAACCTTTTCCATGATCAGTCAAATGCATCTCGTAAGGCCTGAGACAAAGCGGCAACGCTAAAAGGCTTACGTAAAAACTGTGCCTGTTTAAAATCTTGAGAGCTTAGCGACTGATTTAGCATTGTATTTCCAGACATAAAAATGCATTTCACATTCGGGTTCTCTTTTTCTAAATCTTGCATAAATTCCACCCCATTGAGTCCGCCTGGCAGAATAATGTCAGATAAGATTAGATCAAAATCAGCCCCCTCTTTTATCATTTGTTTGGCTTCAGTTGCGTTGTTGGCCTCCAGGGTTGAATAGCCTAAACCTTGTAATTGAGTGACAATGACCTTGATAAGTTCAACCTGGTCTTCCACCACTAATATCGTCTCATTATTCCCTCTTAGCAATTTGGAGGAGATGGCATCAGATTCAGTTTCAATGGAAGAGAAAGAACGAGGTAAATAGACTTTAAACGTTGACCCTTCTCCTAGCGTTGAATCAACGTCGATATGCCCTTTGGAGGAACTGACAAAGCCATAGACCATTGCCAGTCCTAATCCAGTCCCACTTTTCGTTTCTTTTTTTGTACTGAAGAAGGGTTCAAAAATACGCTTTTGCGTTGCCTCGGCCATCCCATCGCCATTATCTTGCACACTTAAGCAAACATATTCACCTGGTGCTAAATCTGGAATGGGTCGCAAGTCATCATTTACAATGTTCTTGGCCCCAATCGTTATTTGGGCGTTTTCTTTGACAGCATCCCTGGCATTGATCACCAGATTAACAATCACATTTTCCATTTGGCTTTGGTCTACAAAAACCGGCCAAAGCGTTTCATCAAGATCATATTTGAGTTCAACATTCTCCGTTAATGAGCGGGATAATAATTCTGAAATATTATTGATAACATCTTTTAAATCGACAGTTGTAGGCAATAAACTCAAACGTCCTGAGAACAAAAGCATCTGGTCGATTAGTTTGACACCTTTTTCCGCTGTAAAGAGTATATTTTCTACCCGCTTTTTTTCCAGGTCAGGGTTTTTTATACCTATTAATTCTGCATTGCCTGAAATAATGGCTAGCATATTGTTTAAATCATGGGCGATGCCTCCTGTTAGTTCACCCACCGCTTCCATCTTTTGAGCATGAGCCAGGCGAGATTCCGTTTCAGCATACTCTGTAATATCTAGGACAATACCAAATAAAGGTGTTTCGTATTCTGCAACTTTCCCCTCCCCTTCAATGCGTTCGCGAATAATTTTACGGACCCCATCTTTTACAATAATTGGTCGCACCATTTCTTGCGAGCTTGGCGCATTTTGAGAGGTGTCATAAAATTCTTGAATTTCGCTTTGCATTTCTGGTGGACACATTTTTACCATTTCAGCCAATGTCGCAGGGGCTTCCTCCTCAGATCGTTCTAATATACGGCGCAAGCCTTCTGAACAGACAATCTTGCCGTTGGGGGCCTGCACCCAATAACCAAATCCGGCAATGCGTTGTGCCATTTTTGAGTGATGTTGTACTTCTAAGAGCTTTTGGTTTTGTGCAAACAATTTTTGAGAATTTTGCTGTAATGTTTTGCGCCCTTGCGCGATGTGATTAAAGGCAGGGCGCATTTGATACATCCAGATCAAACCAATGCCAATTAAAGCCCCACTGTAAGCACCCAAGCTGATCCATAAAATCGTGCTAAGCCCTCGCTCATCAATTTCATGAGAAGTTTCAATTTTTTTATAAAACGGGACAAGGAAGCCCCCGTTTTGCAACCGTACCGACGTGGTGGTATCCCAACTTGAAATGCCAATATTAACTACGGTTGTGGGGGCTGAGATGAAACGTGTTGCCAGTTTTCTCTCTGGTGTGTCTAAAGTGCTTGATAACAGCCGATCTTCTTCATTTTTTGACATCTGGCTCATCAGCAAATAAAACCTCGTTCCATCTATGGTCGTTTTTATTTGCTGGTTCAAAGCCTGATCTTGCTTCAATAAAGTTGAGACTTTTTCTTGCACTTGCTTAATAACATGACTGGGGAGCGGCTCTTGTTCAGAACTGTTTGCGACGTAAAGCAAATTTTCTTTGATTGTTTCCCAAATGCTGATCTGGTCTTGCACATAGAATGAAACGCGTTGAAATTTTATGTGATTGACCAAAAGAAATAGTGTAATGAGCATACCAATAGCAACCAAACTTGCGATTGCTAGTATTGCCTCAAGGGCAGATTTTTTTAACTCAAAATCATCGCTCAAAGTCGTTTACTGCCTGCTCATTTTTTTCAAATGAACTCAAGGGTTATATATAAACATTATCTTAGAGCCAAAAAGGCTTCTATTACCATTTGAGCTCCCTTATTCGGCGTGGCATTTGCGTTTTCAAAAAACTGGCCCACAACATCTGCAAGTGCATTTAATTCACGAGCCCAATGTGCACTATTTAAAAATACATGAGGTATCTTTGGGGTCTTCCACATCTTTATAGCATTTTTAGTACAATCATTAAATGATTGAGTTGGCATATTTTTTAGGACTGGTAAACCACCTTTATGAGCTATATAGTTTTGCATATGTTTATGGGAAATCCCTACTTTCATTAAGGCCTCTTGTCCTAACTCATGCGCCCGATTATTGGTATTAACAAGAGCAATCACATCAACGGACCACAGCATAAATTGATTGCCTGGTGGCAGCTCACATAAGAACTGGCCATTTGAGGGATATAAAGGGGACGTAAAGTCGCCCAAAACATTCGCAAGAGCCTTATTTTCAATGACCCTTTTATTCGCCATTTCCCAGTCCAACTTTTGGTAGTTCTTGTTTGCAAAAGGCTTGAGACGTTGCAAAATCGTAAAGGCTTTTTTTAGAGGCTTTTCAAACTTTGCCATAGCTTCATTATTATTTAGAAAGCTCGTGAACTCCTCAGGGTTGAGTGATTCAATCAAAATAGCTGGAAATAAGAACCGTAATTGCCAGTGTTCATCGGACATGCTTAGAAGGTCATAACCGGCCTGTTTAACAACTGGGCCCATAGCAATAAATTGATCCCAATTTTGAGGCACTGAAAGGTTCAGCTCATCCATTATCTTCTTATTATAAACAATGTAGTTTTGCAGATGGATCCCCACTGGTAAGGCCGTAATACCTTGTTTATGAGACAGCACTTCAAAAACTTCAGGAATTAATTCTTTTGAAAAATCTTTGTTTCCTGTTTTGTTTGGGATTAATCGAAATGTTTTCTTGTCGACCAATTGTCTAAGGCCAGGCCCGCCAAGCCAAAATGCACCGGAGGGAGGAATTCCTAAAGAAAGACGTTTTGATAATTGAGTTTTAACACCATAAAAATTGTCTTTTATTTTGTGTTCAGACCATTCAACCCCTTGGTCTATTAACGGTGCTCTGATGGCCTCTAAAGCCCTATCTTCAGCTTGTTTCAACCAAAGGTGAAGTAATTCAAAGCGAGGAGTATCAGCTTTGCTTATCCCTGGCATCATAACCTGAGTTAAAACGAAGCACGTAACAACAAAGTTTTTCAAAGAAAAACATGTCTGCATGTTTTTAATTTACCAAATCCATTTATCCTGAAGATATTAGAATATCACAGTTTTTTTTATAAATGAGTATTATTTTGATAAACTGATATCAATAGCTGATATTTACAACCTCAACGTCTATTGATAGATGATTTCAACTGCAAAACATTGTATCACTTGTCTTTGTTTTTTATATAAACAACTTTTTATAACTTTTACTTGGCTTTAAACTCAGAAATTAGGTGTTGATGGTCAGACCAATATGGTCAAAATATAGGTAAAATATTTTTCGTTTATAATTTGTGCCCATTGCAAATCTATTGTCTAAATGTAGGATTTTATAACTTATGCGAACTGATACGCCGCCGATCATTCATCTTAAAGACTATCGCCCCGCCTCTCATTTGATTGATGACGTGCATTTGGATTTTCTGTTGCACCCAAAAGCCACGAAAGTCGTTTCAATTTTAAAGCTGCGGCCCAACCCGGCTTCTTCTGAAGCCCCTGGCCGGTTGGTGCTTGATGGAGAGACCATCAAGCTTAAAACTGTCAAGCTTGATGGTAAGCTCTTGAAGAGGGAGACACACTATGAGGTAACCCCTGAGAACCTTATAATATATGAGGTCCCCAACCGTTCCTTTTCTCTAGAAATTGTAACCGTTTGTAACCCGCAGGCTAACAAGGCGCTTTCTGGCCTTTACCGGTCGAGTGAAAATTACTGCACGCAATGTGAAGCAGAAGGCTTTCGCAGAATTACCTATTATTTGGACCGGCCAGATGTGATGGCCGTCTTTACAGTGCGCGTTGAGGGAGATTTGGAGGACACGCCAGTCCTGCTTTCAAATGGTAATTTGATTGAAAAAGGCCCGGCAAAAAGCCAAGGCAATCATTACACCATCTGGCATGACCCCCACCCGAAACCTGCTTATTTGTTTGCTTTGGTTGGCGGCAAGCTTGCCCATGTAAAAGATGAGTTTGAAACCGCTTCTGGGCGCACAGTTGAACTGGGCATTTATGTAGAGCCTGGCAAAGAAGATCGTTGTGAGTGGGCAATGGATAGCCTGAAACGTTCCATGAAATGGGATGAAGAAAGGTTTGGGCGTGAATATGATTTGGATGTGTTTAACATTGTTGCCGTTTCTGATTTTAATATGGGGGCGATGGAAAACAAGGGACTGAATATTTTTAATGATAAGCTGATTTTAGCCCGCCCTGATACGGCAACAGACAATGACTATATGGCGATTGAATCAGTGATTGCCCATGAATATTTTCACAATTGGACAGGTAACCGCATCACTTGCCGGGATTGGTTTCAGCTCTGTTTAAAAGAAGGGCTAACCGTTTACCGCGACCAGGAATTTTCATCTGATGAACGCTCGCGCACTGTCCAGCGCATTATGGATGTGCGCCGGTTAAAGGCCACGCAATTTCCTGAAGATGGGGGGCCTCTCTCCCACCCGGTGCGTCCTGAGCAATATATTGAGATCAATAATTTTTACACAGCGACCGTTTATCAAAAAGGGGCTGAGTTGTGCCGTATGATTGAAACCATTGTCGGGGTGAAAGGCTTTGCCAAGGGCATGGATTTATATTTTAAGCGCCATGATGGGGAAGCTGCCACTGTGGAAGATTTTATCAGCTCTATCGCTGATGCGAATAAGACTGATCTTTCTCATTTTGCTAAATGGTACAGTCAATCAGGCACCCCAGAGCTTGTCTGCAAGTACAGCTTTGATGCAAATAGCAAAACCGGTACGCTTAAGGTTGAACAACTAACCCCGTCCACGCAAGATCAAACAAAAAAACAGCCGCTGCATATTCCGGTACGGCTTGGCTTTGTGGCCGCAGGCGGTCGGGATAAAAAACCAAAATTGGCCAATGGTGAGCGCATCAAAGACAGTGTTCTGCACATCACAGAACGCAGCCAAGAATTTGAATTTAAATCTGTAACAGCGCGCAATGTTCCCTCGCTGTTGCGAGACTTTTCAGCCCCTGTCAATCTCACCATTGATTATACTGACAAGGAGCTGACATTTCTTGCTCAGAATGATGCGAACCTTTTTAACCGTTGGCAAGCTGCACAAACCTTGCTGACCCGTCAGTTGCTTTCCATGATTGAGCGTATTGGCCAAGGCAAAGCGCCGGGCGGCAATGCGCGCCTGGCCCGGTTGATTGGAAAAACCATCTTTGATGATGAGCTGGAACCGGCTTATCGGGCTGCTTTTTTAAGTTTGCCAACAGAGGCTGATTTGGTGCGTGCCCTTGGTAATAACATTGACCCAACTGCAAATGGGCGCGCCAAAAAAGCGCTAGCTAAATCTATTGGGAAGACACTGCATGATGGTCTGGTAGACTTGTACGAGGCTCATGAAAACCGTGGACCATATTCTCCAGACGCGCTGAGCGAAGGTAAACGGGCTTTGCGGTTTGCTTGCCTCAGCTTTTTGACAGCGACTGAGCAACCCCAAGAGTATGAACGAGCTTGCTTGCACTATAACAATGCGCGCAACATGACAGCGGCGATCACCGCGCTCAAGGCGCTCAATAATCATCGGTGTGCTGAACGCGATATTGTATTCCAAGATTTCCATGACAAATGGATTGACGATCACTTGGTGATTGATAAATGGTTTGCACTGCAAGCGATGAATGCGCAGCCCAGCGCCTTGAAAACCATTCGGCAGTTGCTGCGGCATGAAAAGTTTAATTTACAAAACCCCAATAAGGTGCGGGCTGTTATTGGGTCTTTTGCCGCGGGTAATCCAGTTCAGTTTAACCGGCCGGATGGCAAGGGCTATCAATTGGTGACCAAGCAAATTTTGCGTATTGACAGGTTCAATCCACAAATTGCGGCCCGCATGATTGGAGCCTTCAGAAGCTGGCAAAAGTTAGAGCCAACCCGGCAAAACCTGATGAAAGACCAATTGGCAATGATTTCTCAAGACCCCAAATTATCAAAAGACAGCTATGAAATTGTGCAGCGCATTCTGGGGTAACCTTGAAGTAGGGTGATTTTGAGTTTTCTGACTATGGGCTGCTCTTTATGACAATAAGTTTATTTAATTCTTCTTGTCTTGGGGGCCATACCCCGTCATCATGTGAGTAACTTGCAAACAAAAATCCACTCACCAAATGAGGAAACAATGATTGAGCTTTACACATGGGCAACGCCAAATGGGTGGAAGGTTTCTGCTGCCCTGGAAGAAATGGGGATGGACTATAGCGTTCACCCAATAGACATTAACACCAACATTCAAAAAGAACCTGACTTTTTAGCTCTTAACCCCAATGGGCGCATTCCAGCAATTGTTGATAAAGATGAAGATGATTTTGTGGTGTTTGAGTCAGGCGCCATTTTGATTTATCTGGCTGAAAAATCGGGCAAACTCTTGCCCACAGACAAGAAGGGGCGAAGTGAGGTCATTCAATGGCTGATGTTTCAAATGGGCGGCCTTGGCCCAATGCAAGGCCAAGCCCATGTGTTCTATCGCTATTTTCCTGAAAAGATCCCGGTGGCTATTGAGCGCTATCAAAATGAAACCACCCGGCTTTATAAAGTGCTGGATACCCGGCTTGCCGATCATGAATATTTGGCTGGTGATTTTTCCATTGCCGATATTGCCCATTGGTCATGGGCGCGCATTCATTACTGGGCTGGCATTGAGCTTGATGATATGCCCCACTTAAGGCGCTGGATTGATCAACTTGAAGCGCGCCCCGCTTTGGAAAAAGGGGTCAAAGTGCCTCATGAAACCGACTACCGTGATAATCCTGAATTGGCGGCAGAATTGATCAAGAAAGCACAAAACATGGTGACCAAATAAACAGCATCTTAAAAGGGCAACGTTTTTTTTAGCCTTGCCCTTTTTCAACATCTTGGCTCCATTCTTCGATGGTGATGATCCCACCCTCTTTTTCTGGACGGCCTTCATCTTTTGGTGGGAGCACATCTTGAACCAAGTCTACTCGCTTCCAGCCCGCTAATGGTGTTTCCTTATCTTCTTGGGGGACATAGTGTGAGGGTTCTTTCATTTCCATTTTTGGAATATAGCGCGGACAATTAATCCAAAGTTTTGACAGTGTGACTTTGACGATCAATTCCGCCTCTTTATAGTTGTCCAATAAGGGGTCCTGTTTATGAACACTGGCGGTGCCGTGCACACGCAAACGCTGGGGTGTCTCAAAATTGATAAACAGCATGCCTACTTTCTTCTGTGAGGCGATATTGCCCATGGAATAAAACATGCCGTTGCCATCATAGCTTGGAAACACCAATGTTTTTTCGTCCAGAACGTTTACAAAACCTGGGGCGCCGCCTTTGAAGGAAACGGTTGGCCCGCCATCCGGGGCGATGGTGGATAAAAAGAACATTGGCTGGCTTTCAATGAAAGCTTTCTCGCCCTCTTCAAATATATCTTTAACGATAATCTCTTCTAACCGGTCAGCTAAGTTTGTGGTTTCAAAACCGGCTTGAAAGTCTCTGTGCTCGTCATTGTAAAGTTGGCTCATGTTTTTTCTTTCTGTAGCTGTGCTTCTAATTCTTGAATGCGCCTTGCCAACAGATCATTTTGCTCACGTGCTTTGCTGGCCATTTCTTTCACTGCCTCAAACTCTTCTCGTGTCACAAGGTCCATATCATTGAGCATTTTTTCACCTTGAGAGCGAAACAAAGTCTCCACCTCTTGGCCAACCCCTTGGGCAGCACCTGCTGCTTGTGTCATGATTTTGGCCAACTCATCAAAAAATGGGCTTTTCATTTGAGACATTAATGGCACTCCTTGAAGATTATGAACTTATTGTGTTTATGACACTCAAGTGTGTTTTGATCAAGTTATCCGACAAGAACTTTATTCTTGCATGATTTTATCATATCTCCTCTTGACACCCTAACATTCCAGCTTCACTGTCAGCCCGACTTTTTTCAAGATTATTAAAGGGCTATCGCCATGAATGGGATATTACCATTTCCAGATATAGGAGAAATTGCTTTTTCTCTGGGGCCGCTTGATTTCAGATGGTATGGCTTGTCATATGCCGCCGGCTTGTTGCTTGGCTGGCTTTATGTGCGCAATCTGGTTGCCAATGAACGGTTATGGGGCGGGCCAGCGCCTATCACGCGCGATGATGTGGATGATTTTTTGCTCTGGGCAACCCTTGGTGTGGTGTTGGGTGGGCGGCTTGGTTATGTGCTGTTTTATCAACCCGGCTTTTATTTCCAAAACCCTTGGGAAATCTTCAATTTACAAAAAGGGGGCATGGCGTTTCATGGGGCCGCCGCTGCTGTGACTTTGGTTGCTTTTCTTTTTGCAAAACGCCGCGGCATCTCTTTTCCTGCATTAACTGACGTGGTTACCGCGGCTGTGCCAATCGGTTTGTTTTTTGGGCGACTTGCCAATTTTGTAAATGGTGAACTTTGGGGACGGGTGACCAATGTACCTTGGGCGATGATCTTTCCCAATGCTGATGACAATCCGCGTCATCCCAGCCAATTGTATGAAGCGGCCCTTGAAGGCTTGGTACTGTTTATGGTGTTAAGGATCGCGACCCACTACGGCAAAAAATTACAGCGTCCGGGTTTTGTCTCTGGTCTGTTCTTGCTTGGCTATGGTTTGGCCCGCGGCTTTGTTGAACATTTTTACCGGCAACCGGATCTTTCTCACCCCATAAGCGTCCATACCCCGCTTACTCCTGGTTTGGCTTATTCAATACCAATGGTTTTACTTGGCATTTACCTGATTTATAGCTTTTCACGCAGAAAAGCTTGATTTTTACGGATAAATTTGCCTTTTAACCTCTGGTCAAAATGTAAAAAGGTATTTATATACCAACTTATGTCAAACGGTTCGCAAACATTACTGGAACAGCATTTGAAGGCTTATATTCGTGCAAATGGGCCGATTTCTACGCGCGCCTTCATGGAAGCTTGCCTTTATGATCCTGAACATGGTTATTACCGTGCGGGTAACCCTATTGGGGCGGAAGGTGATTTCATTACCGCGCCTGAGATCAGCCAAATGTTTGGTGAAATGATCGGGATTTGGTGCGTTTTAACCTGGCAGGCTATGGGTGGGCCCATGCCCTTGCAACTGATTGAGTTAGGGCCAGGGCGCGGCACTTTGATGTCTGATGTTTTACGCTGTTTGTCGCAACTGCATCCTCATTTTGAAGTGATCAGTGTTCACATGGTGGAGCGCTCTGTTAATTTGCGAGCCGCACAAATGGCCAAGCTTGAACCTTTCTCAAGCACTCCCAAACAATGGTATGAAAATTTATCAGATGTCCCGTCTGGCCCAAGCCTGCTGATTGCGAATGAATTTTTAGACTGCTTGCCCGTGCGCCAATTTGTTAAAACCGAGCAGGCATGGCATGAGCGGGTGGTTTCATTGGATGAAACTGGCCAGTTTTGCTTTGCTGTGGGTGATCAGATGCCCAAAGGTATGATTGTGCCTGATCGTTTCGTCGAGGCTGGCCCTGGGTCAATCTTTGAATTTTGCCCTGATTTTGAAGGGCTTGTAGATACCCTGCATCATTTGGCACAAAAACAACCCTTTGCGGGCCTGTTTATTGATTATGGATTTGAAGGCCCTGCTCTTGGCGAAACGCTGCAAGCTTTGCATCGCCATAAAATGGTCTCTCCTTTCATTCATCCTGGTGAAGTTGACCTGACGGCCCATGTTGATTTTACAGCTCTTGCCGCCCTTTGCGTTGCCCATGGGCTGAAAGCTTACGGCCCCAAAGATCAAGGTGCCTTTTTGTCCCAATTGGGCATTGGTGCGCGGGCGGAAAAACTGGTTGAGAATGCCAGTGAGACCCAAGCCGAAACATTAATTCAAGATGTGGTACGTCTTGTGGCCCCTGAGCAAATGGGGTCACTTTTTAAAGTGATGTCGATTACAAGTTCCGGGTTGGCTGTTCCGCCCCCCTTTGATCAAAGGATTGAAGCGTCTCATGTCTCATCAACGAATTGAAGTCAACTCTTTGAGTGTTCAAGGGATTTCGCATGGCTTCTTTACCCGTAAAGGGGGTGTTTCATCTCATCTTTATGGCTCGCTAAATTGTGGGTTTGGGTCAGGTGATGAGTTTTATAATGTGAAACAAAATCGAGATATTGTTTCTAGTGTTTTGGGCACTTTAGATGCACCGCTGATTACACCTTATCAACATCACAGTGCGGATGTGATTGTCGCCACGCAAGACTGGTCACCTGATAAAGCACCCAAGGGGGATGCGATTGTGACAAATAGGGAAAACTTGGCTATTGGCGTTTTAACTGCCGATTGTGCCCCGGTTTTATTTATTGAACCTGTTAAACGCATTGTGGCGGCGGCGCATGCCGGGTGGCGCGGAGCGTTTGCTGGCGTTTTGGAAAATACAGTTGAAGCCATGGTAAATTTAGGGGCCAGAAAAGATCAAATTGTGGCCACCATAGGACCGGCTTTGAGTGTTGCTAATTTTGAAGTGGGGCCTGAGTTTTACCAACAATTTATTGAGCGTGATGCCAAATTTGAGCGCTTTTTTACACTCAATGAAACCAGCAAAAAATATCACTTTAATTTGGTTGAATTTGCCGCTGCAAAGCTTAACAAAACAGGTATTGCGTTGGTGGAAAGCTTGCCTCATTGCACCTATGAAAACGAATCACTTTTCTTTAGTTATCGGCGCAATACGCACCAATCTTTGCCCGATTACGGCCGGCAAATATCAGCAATTGTCATAAACTAGTGCAAATATGTCGCAATTGTGGCATTGAGACTGCTCAAATCTGGTAAACACCCAGCAAAATAGGCTCAAACACTGGACGGCTATTGTTTGGGCAGGTAATTATGTGAGTCTACAGGGGCCGGTGTTGTGTCCTTTTAGTACTGTTTAGCTTGTTTGTCACCGGAACTTTCCAATTACTGAATTTATTAGCAGAACACCTCATGAAATAAGAGGGGCTGCTGACCATTGAATTCAAGGGGGTTGAAAGTGGCTTATTTTAGCGCTTTAAAAGGGTCGTATCTTACGCGGCTACAAGTTGTTGCCTATTGGCTCACGCGTTTGGGGGCTGTGTTGGCATTATTAATCGGCCTTGCTGGTTGCAGCGGGTCGACAGATTTAGCTTCCACTTTGGGGCTCAATTCAACAAGCACCAATGCAAATAATAAATTAGCGGCCTCAAAAGGGCTTAAGCCCGTTGCTTTTGGTCCTTTGGTTGGGGTTCCGAATACAATTTCTCCTAAAATCTTAAGCGCGGTTAAAACTGCCGCTCAGTCTCAAAAATGGGCGCTTGTTGATGAAAAAGCAAAAGCGGACTATTTAATTAATGGTCACTTTACTGCTTACCCAACAAAGACTGGGGGCAAACTCTCCTATATTTGGGATGTTAAAGATAAAAAGGGCGTCCATCTTCATCGTGTCATTGGCAGTGAGACATTATCAGGGCGCAAAACCAATAATGCTTGGTCGCTGGTGAATGACCAGGTGATTGCCAAAGTTGCCCAGACATCGACGGGGAAAATCAATACATGGCTAAATACAGCAGGCGGTACGGGGCTGCAAAACAAGACACCTCAAACCACTCCTGATGATCCTACAGCTATTTCGCCTATTGCCAAAGGGCGGACTGATGACGCGCTTATTACTGGCGCGGTTAACAAGCGAACAGCATCTCTTTTAACTGTTGTGCAACCGGTCCAGGGGGCACCTGGAGATGGACGCATTTCTTTAACCAATGCTTTGCGCCAGGAACTGAAGAAAAATGGCATTGCCCTTTCTCAACAAAAAGTTGCTGGTGGCTATACTGTGCGTGGACAAGTCAAGTTGAGTAAGCCTTTAAACGGGCAACAGAACGTACAGATTATTTGGAATGTTTATGATGGCCAGGGTAATCGGGTTGGGACCGTTTCACAAAAGAACTCCATTCCCACAGGCTCACTAAATGGCGCTTGGGGGCCAACGGCTGAAGCGGCAGCATCGGCTGCGGCCAAAGGCATTGTGAAATTGCTGCCGTCTAAATCTTAAAATTAGTCTTTATTAGAAATAAGTTTACACAATGTTGAGCCCAGACCTGTTTACAGGTCTGGGCTCTCCTGTTAGAAAGCCCTGAGATTTTTAAATAATTGTCATATTTAAATTTTTTTGGGTGAAAGCGTATTTAAAACTCAATGCTTTTGCCACTCATACAGGGAGCGTGACGCTAAAATGAAATTGGTTGCAGGAAATAGCAATCGCCCTCTTGCTGAGGCAATTGGCGCTTACTTAGATCTACCTTTAACAAAATGTATCGTGAAACGATTTGCCGATATGGAAGTTTTTGTTGAGGTGGAAGAAAATGTGCGCGGAGAAGATGTTTTTATCATTCAATCAACCTCTTTTCCAGCCAATGACCATTTGATGGAATTGTTGATTTTGATCGACGCTTTGCGCCGCGCCTCTGCACGACGCGTGACGGCGGTTATTCCTTATTTTGGCTATGCCCGGCAAGATCGCAAACCAGGTCCGCGAACACCCATTTCTGCTAAGCTGGTGGCTAATATGATCTCTCGGGCTGGCGCTGATCGGGTGCTTACTCTTGACTTGCATGCCCTGCAAATCCAAGGTTTTTTTGATATTCCAACGGACAATTTGTTTGGCGCACCTGTAATGGTTAAAGACATAAAAGAGCGCTTTGACACGCAAAAACTCATGGTGGTCTCGCCTGACGTGGGCGGTGTTGTTCGTGCACGTGATCTTGCCAAACGCATTGGTGCCCCACTGGCCATTGTTGACAAGAGACGAGATCGGCCTGGCGAGTCTGAAGTGATGAATGTTATTGGCGATGTCAGCGGGCGCGATTGTATTATGGTGGACGATATTGTTGATAGCGGTGGCACGTTGTGTAATGCTTCTGATGCGTTGTTAAAACATGGGGCCAATGAAGTTAATGCTTATATTACTCATGGCGTCTTATCAGGTGATGCTGTGCCTAGAATTTCTGATAGTTCATTAAATTCTGTCTCCATATCTGACAGCATCCAACCTACAGAAGAAATTTTGAACGCATCCAATATTCGTGTGATCTCAATCGCCCCTTTGCTTGGAGAGGCGATTAACAGAACTTCTGGAGAAAAGTCTGTTTCCAGCCTGTTTCATTAAACTCTTCCAGACAAAATAAAAACGGCAAAGTATAAAAATACTTTGCCGTTCTAATCTGAAAAAATTGTTGTGTTTTTTTAAGCCGGTGCTGGTCCAAAGATGAGAACCGCATTAAGCCCGCCAAAAGCAAAACTGTTTGACATGACATGGTTCACTTCAGCTTCACGGCCCTGGTTTGGAACATAATCTAAATCACATTCATCACCTGGTTCTTCAAAGCCAATGGTTGCTGGCACAAAGTTTTCTTCCATCGCTTTTAAACAAACCACAGCTTCAATACCGCCGCCAGCACCAAGCGCGTGGCCATGCATGGACTTGGTTGAAGACACTGGTGTGTCTTTGGCGCTGTTGCCAAATACACGTTTAATAGAGCGGGTTTCATTTATGTCATTGACCATTGTTGCTGTGCCATGAGCATTGATATAGTCAATGTCAGCAGGTGCAAGCTCAGCTTCTTTTAGGGCCATTTCCATGGCACCGGCTGTTCCATCGATTGAAGGGTTGACCATGTCAGCAGCGTCTGCTGTCATGCCAAAGCCTTTAACTTCAGCTAGAATATTTGCACCGCGCTCAACAGCGTGCTCATATTCTTCCAGCATTAGGATACCAGCTCCTTCAGCCAAAACGGTTCCATTACGGTGGTTAGAAAACGGGTGCAGGCCATCAGGGCTTAAAACCCGCATGCCTTGCCAAGCACGCGTTGTACCCCAGGCAAGTGAGGCTTCTGAGGCACCGCCCAAACCAAAGTCAATCATTCCCTGCTTGATCATGTTAAACACAAGACCAATTGAATGGGTCGCGGTTGAACATGCGCTGACCACACCAAAACAAGGACCGGTGATACCATATTCAATAGAAACATGGGCCGGGCCAGATGAGGAAATGGTCTTGATCAATGTTAGCGGGTGGGTGGCTCTTTTTTTCAATTCAAAAAGAGCATGATAGCTGCTCTCCAGTGTGTTAATGCCACCAACACCTGAGCCAATAATTGCTGCTGCTCGGATGCCTTTTTCAGGAGGCAACGGCATTTCCATACCAGATTGCTCAACAGCTTGGCGCGCAGCTATGCCTGCAAATTGTGAATAGCGATCTGCCATTAAAAATTGCTTGGACAAGCCTTGTTGTTTGGGGTCAAAGTCTTTAACTTCACCGGCAATCTTGATTTGCAAATCCTGGGTATCATAGGTCTTTGCTTCCTCAATGCCGCATTTGCCTTGCTTTATTGAGGACCAAAAGTCTTGCTCACCAATGCCAATGGATGAAACCACACCCATACCAGTGATAACGACTCGCCTTGTGTTTTGATTGCTCATAAAAATTTTTAAGGGCCTACAATCGGCCCCTTAAAACCTTTCTATCTCTTTTTGCAAAAATTAGTTGAAGCTTTTTGCTTTTAGCTGGTGGCTTGAATAAGTTCTTGAACTTTATCAACCACAGAGCCAACTGTTTTAAAATCTTCAACTTCTTCATTGGCATTGTAAGGGATTTCAATACCGAAGGTGTCTTCGATATCAAAAACAATCACGGCCAAATCAAGAGACTCGATTTCAAGCTCACTTAAAGGGGTATCCAGAGGAATGGTCTCTGGTGGTTCCTTCATATTCTTTTTTAAAATGTCAATTATCTTTGTTGCCACATCTTCCATGTCGCTCTCCTTAATTTGCAACACTTGAGCGCAAAATACTCAGTAATATTAGTGCTAAATGAACCCTTAAAAAAGCGCAAGAAAACATTTTGAATAGTGTTAAAATGTATCTTTATGCCCCTTTTATTCGGCGTTACCTTATCATAGCGAATTTGCTTTCTTTTTGAACTATATCAATCAAAATTGCTTAACATAGATTATTCAAACTGTTCACTTTCGCTTTTGAAAAATAGTTAATCTTTCAATTTGCTTGATGTCACTCAAATTTCTCTGAAAACGAATTTCATGCTAAAATAAGTGTTCGGTAATTGGATGTTTCTTACTAACCAAAGCTTTCTACAAACTTAAAATTGGCAACATCACTCATTTGGCAGGCAAAAGGCGCACAAAATGGACCAAAAATCAAGCAGTTCTCCAGATAATTTTCAATATCCGTGGCAAAAAAGTTACCCTGATGATGTGCAATGGGACAAAACCTATCAAGGACGCCCCCATTTTCACCTGTTAGAAGAAGCTGTTAAGACCTATGGCCCTCAAACATGCAGTGACTTTTTAGGCAAACAACTTTCTTACCAAGAAATTGGTGATTTAGCCGATAAAGTGGCCCGTGGCCTCCAAGATTTGGGGCTTAAGAAGGGTGAAAAGGTTGGTTTGTTTTTGCCCAATACCCCCACCTACATCTTCTTTTACTTTGGAATTTTAAAAGCTGGTGGTGTGGTTGTTAACTATAATCCGCTTTATACGCTTGAAGAATTAAAGTTTCAGGTGGAGAACAGTGAAACCAAATATATGGTGACGCTTGATTTACAACTTCTGTTTGAAAAGTGCGAAGCGTTGATGGAAGAAGGTGTGTTAGATCGCACCATTGTCGCCTCTTTTGCAAACCTATTGCCACCGGTAAAATCCGCCGCCTTTAGACTACTTAAAAGAGGGCAATTGGCCAAAATTGCAAAATCACCTTTTGCAGAGCGCTGTATTTTAGAAAGTGAGATCCTTAATAACCAAGGAGATCCGAAACCGGTTGATATTGCCGTTTCTGATCTAGCGGTTTTACAATATACTGGCGGGACAACCGGACGGCCTAAGGGGGCGCAATTAACACATGCCAATATTTCCATCCAAACCGAACAAATTCTTGATGCCTGCGTAACTTTGCGACGCGGCGAAGAATCTATCATGGGCATTTTGCCCTTTTTCCATGTGTTTGCCATGACGGTTGTGCTGAATGTAGGCATTGGTATTGGCGCCAGATTGATTTTGCTGCCCAAATTTGAGTTGGAAGCCGCGCTTAAATTAATGAAAAAAACCAAGCCGACTTTAATGCCAGGTGTTCCAACCTTGTTTAATGCCATTGCCAATCACAAACCTGCCCCTGTAGAAGCTGTGAGCTCACTTACCCTTTGTATCTCCGGCGGGGCACCATTGCCTTTAGAGATTATGGATGATTTTAAAAAGATCTCTTCGGCAGTGTTGGTTGAGGGCTATGGCCTGTCAGAGACCTCTCCTGTTCTCTCTTGTAATCCGCCTAGCGGTACGATTAAACCTAGCTCAATAGGCATCCCCTTGCCGCAAACCATTATATCCATTCGCTCGTTAGAGGACCCTGAGGTTGAAGTTGAACAAGGCGAAAAGGGAGAGATTTGTGCCACTGGCCCGCAAGTGATGTCTGGTTATTGGAATGCTCCTGAAGCTACTAGAGATGTTTTTGTAGGAGAATTCTTCCGTACCGGTGATGTGGGCTATATGGATGAGGATGGCTATACGTTTATCGTGGATCGGTTGAAAGATCTGATCTTGTGCTCTGGGTATAATGTTTATCCGCGCAAAGTTGAAGACGCTATTTACCAAATGACCGAAGTGGAAGAAGTAACCGTGGTGGGCATTCCTGATGATTATCGCGGTGAGGCACCAAAAGCCTTTATTAAATTGAAAAAAGACCAACAGTTGACCGAACAACAAGTGATGGACTTTTTGCAAGATAAGCTATCAAAAATAGAATTGCCGTCAGAAATCGAGTTCAGAGACGAATTGCCAAAAACCATGGTTGGCAAATTATCTAAAAAAGAATTGCGCCAAGAATAGGCAATTAATTAGTCGCTTCCAGCTCACCAACTTTTTTCCAAATTTGTGTTTTGCAAATTGGAAAGACGCTATGGCAGCCTTTAACTTCTAATTTTTTGTCGTTAATCAAACGAACATGCCCGGCATAGGATTTGCCATCACGTGGTTTGTAGAGCCGCCCTTTCCACTTGGTTTTGCTCACTTGATACATGTTGAGCAAAATAGGAATGCCAATGATTGGACGACCGCGCTCTTTGGAGTTTTTGTTTAACTTGTCTGTCTGAGGTTTGCCGTGGCGGTCATTTGGTTCTTTTAGCCAAATGATTTCATTGCAAAGGGTTTTATCGCATTGCGAAATCTTGACATGAGAGTCGCCATCTTTGGTTAGCCAGATCCCTTCAAACGGGCTTTGTGTTTTTTGATCGGTGGAAGATTGACCAAAGGCAACTGAATGGCAAAAGGTCGTTACAGTTGTTACAACAATTATAAAAACAAAACGCATCGTCAAACTCTCAACTCTCCTCAGTCAAGCCTTTCAAACCAAGAATAAATAGGCTTTACCGTAAAATTTAAGTCCTAAAAACAAATTGTTAAGGTGCCAAGACAAACAAAGCACAATAAACCTTAAAGCCATTAATGCTTTAAACGCGGCTTATTATAGGACATGGCCTATAAAAAATGTCAATATCATGAAAATTGGCGCACAAATAAACAATATTATTTGTGTCTGCTTTTCCTCTTTTTCCCCCTTATGAGGGATCTTCAGGGCTTTTTAAGATCGCAGCAACCCCCATGCCCCCGGCTGTGCACACAGAAATCAGTCCCTTACTTCCTGGTTTTTCGCTAATTAATTTTGCCAATAGCCCTACAATGCGCGCGCCTGTGGCGGCAAAGGGGTGACCATAGGCAAGGCTTGAGCCTTTAATGTTTAGTTTATCCCGGTCGATGCTGCCAAGGGGCCCGTCTAGGCCCAAATGTTCACGGCAATAGTCTTGCGATTCCCACGCTTTTAAGGTTGCCAGAACTTGGGCGGCAAAGGCTTCGTGAATTTCATAATAATCGAAATCTTGTAGCGTCATATTCTGGCGCTTTAGCAAACGAGCCACAGCCAAGGTTGGTGCCATGAGCAAACCTTGCCCGGCAACGAAATCAAGAGCGGCTGTTTCTGCGTCGACCAACAAAGCTTGGACCTCATGGCCATTGTCTTTGGCCCAGTCTTGGCTGGCAATCAGGGCAGTTGAGGCACCGTCAGTTAAGGGGGTTGAATTGGCCGCTGTTAGCGTTCCGCGTTTTGATTTTTCAAACGCGGTTTTCAAGGTGGCCAATTTTGACAGATCAATATCTGCACGCATGTTATTGTCTTGATAGACCCCGGCACATGAGACGATCAGGTCATCATGGAACCCTTCTTCATACGCTTTGGCTGCGTTTTTGTGGCTGTGATAGGCCAGCTCATCCTGGTCTTCTCTGGCAATTTGCCACTGTTGGGCCATGAGCTCGCAATGGCCGCCCATGGAAAGACCTGTGCGCGGTTCATTGGTGCTGGGTGGTTGGGGGGCCAATTCACCAAAGGAAAAGCCTTTAAACACCCCTAATTTTTCTTTGAAACTTCTGGCCCGGCCTAGTTTGACCAGGCGCTGTGCAAAGCGGCGTTTGAATACGATTGGCGCGTCACTTACTGTGTCGGAGCCCATGGCGATCGCGCTGTCTATTTGGCCAACAGATATTTTAGCCGCACTGCCCATTAAAGCTTGCAGGCTGGTGCCACACGCTTGCATCATTGTGGTGGCAGGCGTTGCAGGGTTTAATTTTGAGCCCACCACGGCTTCACGCGCAATGTTCCAATCTTTGGCATGGGTTACAACAGCCCCGCCAACCACTTCGCCAATTTCTTTGCCTGCCAGACCATATTTGTTGACCAGCCCGTCTAGCGCACAGCCCATCAGCGATAAGTTGGTTTCATCTTGAAAAGCTGTGTTTGAGCGGCAAAATGGTGTTCTTACCCCGCCTAAAATTGCAACAGGCCGACATGTTTGATTTGCCATCTTTTTTAACTCCTATGTCCCTTTTCAAGCGCTTTCTTTGCTGTTTAGATAGTTTAATGGCCCACCGCGAAACGGGGCAAAGCCTGTGCCAAAGATAACCCCGCCATCAATTAAGTCAGCACTTGGGACTATTTCTTCTTCCTCGCATTTTTTGCATTCAGATAAAAGCGGTGCGAGTAACTCATCGGCCAGTGCGGCAAGTTCTTGGCTGTCATAGTCTTCTTTGTTTTTGGTTGGTTTGCCCTTTTCCCAAACATAGAAGCCTTGGCCGGTTTTTTTGCCCATATTGCCTTTGGCCACCAAGCGGCCAAGTTCACTTTTATCCGGGTCTGCAAGGCCTAAAATTTCTGCCACATGTTTGCAGATGTCCAGGCCGACCACATCTTGTAGTTCCATTGGGCCCATGGGCATGCCGAAGTCTAATGCGGCTTGGTCAATTTTTTCTGCTGGGACGCCGTTTTCATATTGGCGCACCGCTTCCATCATATAAGGGGCCAGGACGCGGTTGACCAAAAAGCCTTTGCAGTCTTTTACCACCAATGGGTATTTTTTGATGGCCGTGACAAAGGCACAGCCCTTGTCGACCTCTTCTTGGCGTGACACTTTCGATTTGATCACTTCCACCAATGGCATTTGCGGCACCGGGTTAAAGAAGTGAATGCCGATTAAGCGACCAGGATCTTGCAGTGGTTCAGCGATATCTTCTAGGGCCAAAGAAGAGGTGTTGCTGGCCAGAACAGCGCCAGGTTTTATTTGTTTCTCAAGCTCTTTGAAAACAGTTTGCTTGATCTCTAGATTTTCAACAATGGCCTCAATGATGATGTCAGCGCGTTTTACACCGCGGCCTTCTGGGTCTGCTTTTAAACGCGCAACTGCGGCTTCGACTGCGAGCGGTTTTTTCAGACGTTTTTTGAACAGTTTTTTAGCTGCTTTTTGTGCGCGGGTAATTTGCTCTTGCGACATGTCTTGTAAGGTTACATCCATGCCGCAAACCACGCACCAGGCCGCAATATCTCCCCCCATGGTACCGGCCCCAATAATGTGAGCGCGCAGGGGCTTATAACCAGATCTTTTCGGTGCCAGGCCTTTCATTTCTTCTGATAAGCGAAACACACGGCGCAAATTGCGAGATTGATCAGAGACCATGAGCGGGGCAAAGATTTCTTGCTCTGCTTTGAACATGCCTTCTTCATCACCGCCGTGCTTTTCAAACAGCTCTATGAGTTTAAATGGAGCTGGATAATGATCTTCACGAACTTTTGCTTTGGTTTTATTGCGAATTTGAGTGGCGAGCAATTTGCGAACCGGTCCAAAGCGCATGATTTTGTTCATGATTGACTTACCCGCTTTAGAGCGCCTGTTTTGCAGCACCGCTTTGCGCGCTGCCCAGCGCAATTCAAGCGCGGTTGGCACCAATTGATCAACCAGGCCAAAAGCTTTGGCAACATTGGCTTTCAGCATGCGCCCTGTTAGCATGGATGGCATGGCGTTCATAGGCCCTGCCAAACGTAACATGCGAACTGTGCCGTGAAGACCAGGGATAATACCAAGTTTGACCTCTGGCAGGCCCAACCGGGTGCCTTCAGCGCGTGTGGCGATGCGATAATGGCATGACATGGCAAACTCTAGCCCGCCGCCTAAACAAAAGCCGTTAATGGCCGCAATCACAGGAATGTTTAAGCGCTCCATTCTATGGAACAATTCAGTTCCAGGCCCGGTGAGCTCAAGCACTTTTTCCTCAGTGTCCATATCTTCAAATTCTTTAATATCAGCGCCTGCAATAAAATTATTGCGTTTGCCTGATATGAAAATAAGCCCGCGGACCTCATTTTTAAGTTTTAAGCGCTCCACTTCATCCAAGATTGTGTTGAGTTCAAGCATGGAGCGTTGGCTTAGGGTGTTCATTGACTGGCCTTGGCAATCAAAGGTTGCCCAAGCGATTTGTTCAAAGTCAACTTTGAAATCCCAGTTTTGTAATTCGGTTATATCTATATTCATTTCACTTTACTCCACATGCTCGTGAGCTGCGTTGTGACCTGTTGATTTGGTGACCCCTTGTACTGTTTTGGGGTCGAACTGATCAACGGCAATGACTTTTGCTGTCAGCGCTTCTAAACGCTTTAAGCGGTTGGCTTCATTGTCTGATAAAACGCCCTTTTCCACCGCCTCTTGGAACCAATCAACCCCATGATAACGGTGCACTTGGCCATTTTTTATGGCTGTTTCTAATTTTTTGCTTACCGGGGCTAATTCTTTAATTTCTTGTAAGGTTACCTCTAAAATGCCTGTGGCATCTGTTTCATCCTGGCTGACATAAACGCCAGAGGTTAAACGGTTTCTGGTGTCCTCTTCATTGAGGGTCTTTTTCACAATGGCTTTGCCCAACCGGTCTTTGGCCGGTTTGTGATGATTGCCAAAAGGAAACACCAAGCGGCGTAATAAAAAGCCCATCATTGGGGAGGGATAATTTTCCAACACTTCATCAAGAGCGCTATAAAAGCGCGCCAAAGCGTTTTGCACGCTGTATTCAACCAACACCAAATCACTGGTGATTTGGCCGTCATCTTCATAGCGTTTTAAAATGGATGAAATGAAATATAGCTCACTAAGGGCGTCAGCCAAGCGCCCTGACGTTCTCTGGCGCATTTTTAACGCCCCGCCGAGCAAGGCCACCGTTACATCTGACAGCAAAGCAAAATTGCGAGAGCCCCGCGAGAGCGCCCGGTACCATTTGGTGATGTTACCGGCCCTGTGCGGGGCATCAGCAAAAGCGCCGAAGGTTATGTTATGGAACAAAGAGCCAAAGATGTTTGCAAGTGAGTATTTGATGTGCTCATAAAGCAGCGGCTCAAAGGCGGCAAAGCCTTGTTCCTTGTCCTCATCTTGTACTGCTTGTACTTCTGAATATAGAAACGGGTGGCTGCGCAAGGCCCCTTGGGCAAAGGTGATCAACGTACGGGTGAGGATGTTGGCCCCTTCCACTGTGATGGCCACTGGCATGGATTGATAGGCTGCTTGCAAATAGTTGGCTGGCCCATCACAAATGCCGCGCCCGGCATGGATGTCCATGGCATCATTGACCGCGCGGCGGGCCCATTCAGTTGATTGATATTTTAACAGGGCTGAGATCACAGCAGGTTTTTCACCGCCTTGGACCATTGAGGCGGTCATTGCTCTGGCTGCTTCTAGCACATAGGCCGTTTCAACCATATTGGCCAGGCGCTCTTCAATGCCCTCCATTTTGGCAATGGGAATGCCAAACTGATTGCGAATTTGGCCGTAGGCTGTGGTAAAGCGCAACATGGCTTTTGCCGCTGCCGTTGAGCTTGATGGCAGAGAAATGGCGCGCCCGGCGGCCAAGCAACTCATTAACATCATCCAACCTTGACCAACGCGCTCTTTACCGCCAATGATCCAATCAAGGGGGATAAACACATCCTTGCCCTCGTTGGGTCCATTTGGAAACGCACAGCCATTGGGCAAGTGACGATCACCAATTTCGACCCCCTTATGAGAGGTTGGAATGAGTGCCAATGTGATGCCAAGGTCTTCCTGCTCTCCCAGCAACTGGTCAGGGTCAAACAAACGGAATGCCAGGCCTAACAGGCTTGCTTTGGGGCCAAGCGTGATATAGCGCTTTTCCCAATTCAACTTGATGCCTGTGACTTCTTGGCCTTCATGCATGCCTTTGCACACGACACCAATGTCGCGCATGGTTGCCGCGTCCGAACCTGATGTTGGCCCGGTTAGCGCAAAGCAAGGCACTTCCTTGCCCTTGGCAAGCCGGGGCAAATAATGCTCCACCTGCTCTTTTGTGCCGAACTTTTCGATTAGCTCGCCTGGCCCTAATGAATTGGGCACCATAACGATAACAGATACATCTGGTGAGCGAGAGGCAACTTTGCCCAAAATAAGCGATTGCGCCTGGGCTGAAAAACCAAGCCCGCCATGCTCTTTGGAAATCAGCATGCCTAAAAAGCCATTGTCTTTGATATATTGCCAGATCTCATCAGGCACTTCTTTATCTTGCGAGCGAACTTGCCAGTCATTCACCATCTCGCATAAGCGCTCTGTTGGCCCATCTAGGAAGGCTTGTTCTTCGTCTGATAAATGAATGGGACTTATTGCGCGCAGCTTTTCATAATCAGGTTGGCCTGAAAACAATTGTGCGTCCCAACCAACAGTGCCGCCGTCTAGCGCTTCTCTTTCGGTATCAGATACAGGGGGAATAATTTTTTCAATGGCGTTGAAGGCGGGCCGGGCAAAATGATTAGAGCGCACAACATCTATGCTAAACAAACCGAGTATAGAGGTGAGTGCGGCTAAAATGAAAAAGCAAAAGCTGAAACCGCTGCTAAATAAAAGCAAAAGGCTCGCGGCCAGAAATAGTCCAGCCCAGGCCAGAATTGGAGCCCGCCACATAGAAAGAAAAATGGCTCCCACAACAATTAGGGCAAAAGCGATGAGATATATCATAGATTTAGCGTCCCTTTTTTGGGTAATATTACACCATCACCCTTAAGTTTAAATAGACTTTCTTACTTTGTGTTTCATATTCACTTATTTTTGTACGACTTGAGCGCTAATCAGCATTGAAATAGCCTTAATTCTCACTCATATTTAGTTTTTTAAAATTAAATGATAAGGTCACCTATTTGGATTGGCTAAAATAATATGTTTTGGTTTAGATATTATGAGACATGGATAAGAGCCAAGGATAAGTCGTGACAACAAAAACAAAGACGAAACCTAACATTCAAATTATCGATCGGCGCCATTTTATAATTGGGGCTGGGTTAATAAGTGGTCAGGTTGCTGGCATTTTAGCTAACGTTCCTAATTTTAAGATCAATACAGCACATGCTCGTGAGAAAGATTATAAATCTGCTTTGCAAGAGATCTTAAAAGGGGCAACACCGAGTAAAGAGCTCTTGAGCCTTAAAATGCCTGAGATTGCTGAAAACGGTAATGTGGTCTCTGTTACGCTCGATGCTAGTGCGGCACAAGAGCAAGGTAAAACTCTAAATGCCCTGCATATCTTTGCAACAGATAACCCTTGGCCATACGTTGCCACGTTCAAGCTTTCTAAATTGTCTGGTCAGGCAACTGTGACCAGCCGTATGCGATTGGCTCGCTCGCAAAAGGTTATTGCATTGGCGGCTGTTGATGATGGGTCTTTTTTGCTGGCGGAAACGTTTGTTAAAGTGACCATCGGTGGTTGTGGCGGATAAGGGAAGGAAACAAATAAATGGCTAAAGTGAGACCTAAGGTTCGTGTCCCAAAATCAGCTCAGGTTGGTGATGTTGTTAAGATAAAAACGCTCATCTCTCATCCTATGGAATCTGGCATTCGCAAAGATAAAAAGGGCAACCTTATTCCGCGTGATATTATTCAAACATTTGAAGCACAATTTGAGGGAGACCCCTTTTTTAGCGTCGATATGCACCCGGCTATTTCCGCTGACCCTTATTTTGCGTTTTATTTTAAGGTTCCCGGCCCCGGTGAATTTACGTTTACATGGCGCGATGAGAAGGGGCAAAACTGGTCACTAAAAAGAAAACTGGCTGTTTCTTAGGCGCCCTTTTTCCCTTGTTAGACTTTGACATATGATAAGTTTTATCTATTTTGCTATGATATAACCATAATCGTCCTATTGCCGGGGCGTAATAACAATAAACTCTATATCTGCTTGTCCCCATAAGTTGGGGCCTAGAACCATTCACAATTGAGGAACTTTATGTCTGACGAAGAAGAACCATTAAGCCCACAAATGACACCTTACATGGTCGAAGTGGAAGCCGGAAAACGTTATTTTTGGTGCTCGTGTGGAAGATCAAAAAATCAACCATTTTGTGATGGTTCCCATGAAGGCACCTCTTTTGAGCCTGTTCCTTTTGTTGCTGAAACAACGGGTACTATGTCTTTATGTGGATGCAAAAAAACAGATGATGAACCCCATTGTGATGGATCTCACCTCTTATATTAAATAGCTATTTACAGTTTTTAAACATTAAAAGGCAGCTTTGGAAAATGACCAAAGCTGCCTTTTTAATAACCTCAAAAACCTTAACGCTTTGGCTTGATTTCCCCTGACTTAACGCGGGCTAAATAACCACTAACTTCACGTTTGACAACTGGTGCCAAGATATAAAGACCTATGATGTTGACAAAGGCCATGGCAAACACCATCGCGTCAGAGAATAACAGCACGGCTTTCAAATTCATGGCAGAGCCGATGATGATGGCCAGGCAGAAGAACAGCTTAAAGGCTAATTCTCTTTTTGGGCCTTCACCTACCAGATAGGTCCAGGCTTTCAAACCGTAATATGACCAAGAGATCATGGTTGAAAAAGCAAACAGCACAACGGCCAAAGCCAAAACATAAGGGAACCAGGTAAAGGCACTGGCAAAGGCGTTTGAGGTTAGCACCACACCTTTGTCCCAGGTATCAGCTGCAGAATCGGGCCCAAGCTGGCCGGTGATGATGATCACCAAGGCTGTCATGGTACAAATGACAACTGTATCGATAAAGGGTTCCAATAAAGCCACAATACCTTCTGTTGCTGGCTCCTTTGTTTGCACAGCTGAGTGGGCAATGGCGGCTGAACCAAAGCCGGCTTCGTTAGAAAAGGCTGCCCGCTGGAAGCCCATTATCAGCACGCCAACAACACCGCCTGTGACCCCTTCAGGAGAAAACGCGCCGTTGATGATTTGAGAAAATGCCCAGCCGACTTTGTCATAATTCAACAAGATAATAAGCAAAGCTGCACCGACATAAATAACCGCCATGAGGGGAACAATTTTAGCCGTTGTTTGGGCAATGGATTTAATGCCGCCAATGATCACTGCAGCCACAAGCACAGCCATGATCAGGCCATACCCCCAAGCAAAGCCATAAAGGGCGCTATCTTGCCCCCCTGTTACATTTAAAACCTGATGGAAGGATTGATTGGCTTGGAACATGTTGCCCGCGCCCAGCGCGCCGCCAATACAAAGCACAGCAAAAATGACGGCTAAAACCTTACCAATTCCGCCTAAACCTTTTTCAGCCAGTCCTTTTGACAAATAATACATCGGGCCGCCAGAGACGCGCCCGTTTTCATCTATTTGGCGATAGCGAACGCCTAAGGTACATTCGCAAAACTTTGTTGCCATACCAAGTAGACCGGCCGTGATCATCCAAAATGTGGCCCCTGGCCCGCCCAGCGAGACAGCGACAGCCACACCTGCAATGTTGCCAAGTCCAACTGTGCCAGATAAAGCGGTCGCCAATGCCTGAAAATGACTGATTTGCCCGGGATCATTTGGGTCTGAATATTTGCCGCGCACCAAATCAATGGCATGAGAAAACCCTCGCACTTGAATAAGGGTAAAATAAAACGTGCAAAAAATCGCACAGATGATCAGCCAAATCACCACAATTGGCACTTTCAAATCATCTGTGACATTGACTGAATAAAAAACAATGCTAGCAATAAAATTTGAAAGGGGAGCGATGGCATTATCAATTTGTTGGTCAATTGATGGGGATTGCGCTTGTGCTGACGCAATGGGAATGAGTAGATATAAAAACGTCGTTATTGCCAGGACTAATTTGTTCCATTTCATTTCCATTATCGTCTCCCGATTTATTAAGGGCCCTATTTTGCCAAATACCCTTTTATTGCGTTTCATTCTTCCTAGCGCTTTAGAATGCCCACCAGCATCCGCGCTTTTTTATGGCGCTTTAGAATGCCCACCAGCATCCGCGCTGTTCCCAAAACCGGTGCCCACTTTTGGGTGATACGCTCTTGTTCTTTGAAGCGTATCATTGGCCCCAAAACCGGTGCCCACTTTTGGGTGATACGCTCTTGTTCTTTGAAGCGTATCATTGGCCCCAAAACCGGTGTCCACTTTTGGGTGATACGCTTTAGTCTTATACCAACCTAGTTTGGTTCAATACCAAGTTTCAGGCGATCTTCCTATGTATTTGGGCCAGAATGTTGATCATTGGGAGCTATTTACCCACAATATAGCTTGCGTTGTGTGTCAATTGTCACAGACCACACCTCTTTTATGTGAACACCACGGTTTTCGCCTCATTTATGAACACTCTGTGCTCAGCATGATACTTCACGGCGCGCGAAAGGACCCGTCGTTCAATATCGCGACCAGCAGCAATTAAATCTTTCGCGTTCATCGCATGCGTGACCCGTTCTGTTTCTTGCTCAATGATTGGGCCTTCATCTAGATCTGGGGTCACATAATGGGCTGTGGCGCCAATTAGTTTCACCCCTCTTTCATGGGCGCGGTGATAGGGTTTGGCCCCTTTAAAGCCTGGCAAAAACGAATGATGGATATTGATGATGGTGCCAAAATAATCGTGGCTCATTTTGTCAGAAAGAACCTGCATGTAGCGTGCTAAAACCACCAACTCAGCGCCATCTTGGCTGATCAATGAACGCAAAGCCTGTTCTTGGGCGGGCTTGTTCTCTTTGGTAATTGGCAAGTGGGTATAGGGGATGTCATTTAATTGTGCGATTGGTGCCACATTTTGATGATTGGAAATGATGCGGACAATCTCAATGGGCAGTGTGCCGGTTTTTGTGCGATAAATCAGATCATTTAAACAATGGTCGGTTTTTGACGCCATAATAATGGTGCGCAGCTTATGTTCAGCATTATAAAGTCGCCATTGCATGTCATAGTTTTCCCCAACTTGTGAAAACATGTCTATCAACCGAGATTTTTCACAATCAGGTGAAGAGGCAAATTTTACGCGCATAAAGAAACGCGCGGTTTCATGATCTCCAAACTGGGAACTCTCGATAATATTGCCGTTGCACTCAGCGACAGCGCCAGCAACGCTGGCAACAATGCCTGGGCGGTCATCACAGGCCAATGTTAAAATATAATTTTGTCCCGCCAAATCACTCATCTTATCTCGCCTCTCGTGCTTTCCGTTTGTGTGGCCTGATTGCATCGGAAAAAAAAATCCTGGAGCAAAAACTTAAACCTGTTCAATTTGACATAAAGTTGCCTCCTTACAGATCTAGCTGTTGGGAACTGATGGTTCCGATAAAGGATGCAGCTTCAGTTTGTGCTCTCGCAAATTTTTAAGCCTTATCCTTAGCGGTATGGCCATTTTGTTTCAAGTCAGCTTGTGTTCATGTGTTCTGATGTACCCGTTTAGATTAATGAAAGACTATATAAAGTTACGTATATGAGACCTCTGCTTCTAACTGCAAAAAAACGACTTGTGTTACACGTTCTTAGTTTGGTTTTAATTGGTGTTTCTGCCCTGTTTTCTACAGCCAAGGCGGGCGACATTGCGGCGCGCAACATCATTGGCTTTTCTCCTGATGGGGCCTATTTCGCGTTTGAAGAATTTGGCGTGCAAGATGGCTCTGGCTTTCCTTATGCCAATATTTATTTTTCCAATACGCGTGAAAACTCTTGGCTGAAGGGCTCGCCCATTCGCGTTTTGATCCAAGATGAACAAACCGATTTGGCAACAGCGCGCGAACAAGCGGCGACCAAGGCGGCGCCTCTGATTGCCAAATACAAGATTAAATCTGGGGGACAATTGCTGGCTCATAACCCTGTCACAGAATTAAACCGCCCGAGCGATGAGGTGACTGTTGCCCCTGGCAACGCTCCTTTTTTGCAAAAATATGCGCTGACTTTTAACGTAAAAGAGATGCCGCTAGAGACCAAACGGTGCAAAGATTATGGGCCTGAGGCACAAAATGGCTATGTCTTAACGGCAACGCGCCACGGCCAGCAAGAAGCTCAAACCTTACATAAAGACAACAGGATCCCAACCAGCCGGAGATGCCCAAAACGTTATGCTATTTCCGATGTGATCCGCTTTACGGCCCCTTCAGACAACCGAAAAGCACTTTATATTGTTTTATTACAAGTGTTTAGCTATGGTTTTGAAGGTGATGATGGACGTTATTTGGCCACCAGCCATTGGCTGCCAAGCTATAACGCGAGCAATTAAATTCAGTGAATAAAGAAAGCTGTTAGCTTTTTTATTCGCCGGTTTTTTCACGTAGTAGGCCTCATTATAATGGCGCCAACTTATTAATGAGCACAGCCGAGTGCTTTTCTTTGTTATTAAAGGGGATGGGTGATGGCAAACGCAGTTGCAACTGCAGGACATGAACGGGGCCGTTTGGCCGGTTTGGTGTTGGCGCTTCTTTTTTCTGTGATTTATGGCATTTTTCTTTCTGGTGGCTTGATGACTGAGCATATGCAGCTTGGTGATGGCACCCTTACGGATGATGTTGCGAGTACCGCTTATGCTGTGGGCATTGCTGGTTCTGTTGCCGCTCTTTTAACTTGGTGGTTGCAAGGGTTGGTTGCCACCCGCCCCATAGGATTTCGCTTTGTGTTTGCCTTTATTATGCTGACAGTGCTGTTCCTTGTTGTTGGCGGTGTTTTAACAGTGATGCATGAATATTTGCCGCTGCCAGGTAAAATCGGTCCAACCTATCAATTTGCTGGGGCGCAGGATTTTTACATCACCATGGTGCAAGGCATTAATGCCTTTACCCAATTGTTCTTGAGCCCCCTGCGCCTTTCTATTTTGGCTTTGTTGCCTGCCGGCGCTTTGTACATCACCATGTTTGGGCCAAGACGCGATTAGGTTCACGGGTAATATTTTAAAGATTGTTATGCTTATAACAACCAACTTTATAGCGCGGTAAAGTATCATCTTTGCCGCGCTGTTGTGTTTGTCCTCTTGACATCTGTTTCTAAAAATGAAATCTCATCGTCAGATTTTCCGGCCAAAACCATTATAATGAAAGATAACTTCTATGATCCCGCGCTATTCTCGCAAAGAAATGACAGACATATGGGCCCCGCACACCAAATTTCGTATTTGGTTTGAAATCGAGGCCCATGCGGCTAGTGCTATGGCTGAGCTGGGCGTTATTCCGCAGGAGGCCGCCGATGTTATTTGGGACAAGGGTGGTAAAGCCCAGTTTAATGTGGAGCGTATTGATGAGATTGAGCGGGAAGTTAAACATGATGTGATTGCGTTTCTCACCCACTTGGCTGAGCATGTTGGTGATGAGGCACGTTTTGTTCACCAGGGCATGACCTCATCTGATGTGCTGGACACCTGCTTTAACGTTCAGTTGGTGCGTGCAACGGATTTGTTGTTGCAAGACATGGATGAGTTGTTGGAGGTTTTAAAACGCCGGGCCTTTGAACATAAGGACACTGTGTGTGTGGGGCGCAGTCATGGCATTCATGCTGAACCGGTGACCATGGGGTTAAAAATGGCCAGCGCATATGCAGAGTTTGACCGCTCCAAAAAACGGTTGTTGGCAGCACGAGAAGAAATTGCCACCTGCGCCCTTTCAGGCGCGGTTGGCACCTTTGCCAATATTGATCCACGCGTGGAACAATACGTTGCGGAAAAATTAGGACTGGTTTCAGAGCCTATCTCCACCCAAGTGATCCCGCGAGATCGCCATGCCATGTATTTTGCCACGCTTGGTGTTATTGCCAGTTCGGTTGAGCGGGTGGCTGTTGAAGTGCGCCACTTGCAACGCACAGAGGTGCTGGAAGCTGAGGAATATTTCTCACCAGGGCAAAAGGGCTCTTCTGCTATGCCCCATAAGCGCAACCCGATTTTAACTGAAAACCTGACCGGTTTGGCCCGGTTGGTTCGTGGCTATTCAATTCCAGCAATGGAAAATGTAGCCCTTTGGCATGAGCGCGATATTTCCCACTCTTCTGTTGAGCGCATGATCGGCCCAGATTCCACCGTCACCCTTGATTTTGCTTTAAAACGGCTGACCAATGTGATGGACAAATTGGTGATCTATCCGGAAAACTGCCTCGATAACATGAATAAGTTGGGTGGGCTTATTCACTCCCAGCGTGTTCTGTTAGCGCTCACCCAGGCTGGTGTTAGCCGTGAAGACAGCTACAGGCTGGTGCAACGCAACGCGATGAAAGTTTGGCGAGAAGGCAAAGACTTTTTAGAAGAGTTGCTCAATGATGATGAGGTCCGTGCAGCTTTGAGTGAGGATGCTATACAAGATAAATTTAATCTGGATTATCACACCAAGCATGTTGAGACGATTTTTGAGCGTGTGTTTGGATAAGTACAAGCTTTAGGTTTTTTGCTTTTGTTAAGTGACCAAAGCTTTACGGCAAGCTTCTATCTCGTCCAGAACATTCAGTAATATTTTTTGCTTGGGATGAACCTTTGAAGCGGAGGGGCGGATTTTTCGCCCCTTTTGACTTTTTATGGATCTGATTTTCTTGCCTGCATCGGTGGTTAAATTTGGGATGTTATTGCCAGAGGCAAAACTTTTTACATAATCCACCCCTTCACGTTTAAAGATTTGCTGCACGCCGCGAATGGTAAACCCTTCTGAATATAATAGATGGCGAATGCCTTGTAATAATTCGATATCTGAAGGGCGATAATAACGGCGCCCACCTCCACGCTTCATCGGGTTGATTTGCGAAAATTTACTCTCCCAAAAACGCAATACATGTTTGGGAACATCAAGGTCATTGGCAACTTCACTTATCGTGCGCAGAGCATCAGAAGATTTTTCCATTTAATATCATCTCAGGTTTATTATAGGCGCTGTTAGAAAATACAACTTTGTTTAAAGCTTTACGTTTTTATCGTTTATAAAAATAGATTATTGCTATTATGCCTAAAAATGAGAGGCACTTTTATTTTTTTCCGTTTGCTTTCATGCTGGCATCAATGCGGTTTTTCATAATCGCACTGGGGCGAAAGACCAAAACACGGCGCGGTGTAATTGGAACTTCTTCGCCTGTTTTTGGATTTCGGCCAATGCGCTGCTTTTTTTCGCGAACGCCAAAAGAGCCAAAAGATGAAAGTTTAACTTGTTCACCCGCTTCAAGTGAGGTGCTGATCTCACCTAAAACAAGCTCGACCAAATCGGCCGATTCGTTACGAGGTAATCCAATTCGCCTTACAACTGCCTCGGCTAAATCGGCTCTCGTTAAAGTTTTACCGCCCATAGATCCGTCCCTTTTTCAAAACTCCACACAAAGCTTCGTTCTTTGTGTGAAGACATCATTTGTGTGAAGACATCGTCATTTATATTCTGTTTTTTTATAAATGCTAATCTATGAGAGCGGATTTGGTCAATGGCCAAAGGCAATTTTTGTTGTAAATTTGGGCATTTAGCGAGTTTTTTTACTTACATTAGCCTAATTTCTTGGTTTTTTGATTGGTTTAACCAATCAAACCCGTGATTAACTGAATTGTTCATTATAACAAGTGGTTTAATGAGGCTTACCAACGTAATAAGACCGCGCCCCATGTGAAGCCGCCGCCCATGGCTTCAAGCAGGACCAAATCCCCTTTTTTGATTTTCCCTGTTTCAACGCCATAATTTAAAGCCAAGGGAATGGATGCAGCTGATGTATTGCCGTGGGCTGCAACTGTCATAATCACTTTTTCCATCGGCAGGCCAATTTTTTTAGCGGTACCTGCCAAAATGCGTTCATTGGCCTGATGAGGCACAAACCAATCAATGTCATCCACGCTGTAGTTAGAAGCCTCTAATGTTTCTTCTATAACATCTGAAATGTTGGTCACAGCATGGCGAAATACCTCTCGCCCGTGCATGCGCAAATGGCCTGTGGTCTGGGTGCTGGAGGGGCCGCCATCAACATAAAGCTTATCGCGATAGCGTCCATCAGAGCGCAAACGTGAGGCCATAATACCAACGTCTGAGCGCTCATCAACTTCTTCTGCTTCCAAAATTAGGGCGCCTGCACCATCACCAAACAAAACACAGGTGGTTCTGTCTTCCCAATCCAAGATGCGTGAAAATGTTTCTGAGCCAACCACAAGCACCCGCTTGGCTTGGCCTGAGCGAATATATTGATCAGCCGTTGTCACGGCAAAGACAAAGCCTGAGCATACGGCTTGCAAATCAAAGGCTGCCCCTTCAACGATCCCCAATTCAGCTTGAATGGTCACGGCTGTGGCGGGAAAGGTTTGATCTGGGGTGGACGTGGCAAGGATGATCAGGTCAATGTCTGTTGGGGCAATGCCTGCCCGCTCTATCGCTTGGCGTGCGGCATGCAAAGCAAGGTCAGATGTTTTTTCACCTTTAGCGGCAATGTGGCGTTCTTTAATGCCTGTGCGTTCCTGGATCCAACTGTCACTGGTGTCGACCAACTTTGCCAAATCTTCATTGGTCATTTTGTTTTCAGGTAGATAACCACCAACGGATTTTATGATCGATCGATAACCGGACAATTTATTATACCTTATTATTTGTTTCTTCGTTATTGGATAAAGATTGGTGTAATGTCTCAATATCTTGAGATAAGCGTTCTAGCAACATATTTGAGGCCATGTCATAGCCAAGATCGATGGCGCTGGCAAAGCCTTTTGCGTCTGTTCCACCATGACTTTTAATAACAAGCCCATTTAAGCCTAAAAAGACCCCGCCGTTCATGCCACGTGGGTCCATTTTTCTTTTTAAGGCTTGAAACCCCCCTGAGGCAATCAGTGCCCCTATTTTGGTGACCAAGCTCCTTGTCATTGCGTCTTTAATGTAGGTGCCGATTTGTTTGGCTGTGCCTTCAGCTGTTTTTAACGCAATATTGCCTGAAAAGCCTTCGGTTACAATTACATCAACCAGGCCTTGGCCCAAATCATCACCTTCTACAAACCCGTGATATTCAAAGGGAAGGTCAATCTCTCTTAACATGGCTGCGGCGCTTTTAATTTCATCAAGCCCCTTAATCTCTTCCACTCCCACATTAAGCAAGCCAATACGTGGGCGCTCTTTTGAAAACAAGGCGCGCGCCATGGCAGATCCCATTAAGGCATAATCGACCAGTTGAGAGGCATTGGCTCCTACATTGGCGCCTACATCAAGCACGATGCTGTCGCGGCGCACAGTGGGCCATAGAGCGGCAATGGCAGGCCGGTCAACATCTGCAATGGTGCGCAAACATAATTTTGCCATGGCCATTAAGGCCCCTGTGTTGCCCGCAGAAATGCAAACATCCGCCTTGCCTTGTTTGATGGCGTCAATTGCCATCCACATGCTGGAATTGCGCCGCCCACGGCGCAAAGCTTGACTTGGCTTTTCGCCCATCTCAACCGATATGTCTGTGTGGATGATTTGAGATTTTTTTGTCAATTCGGGATATTGCTTTAATTCAGGATAAAGCTTTGCCTCATCTCCAAACAGCAAAAATTCTGATCCAGGGTGACGCGTGAGTGAACGGTTGGCACCGCCTATCACCATAGCGGGGCCAGAATCGCCCCCCATAGCGTCCAATGATATCCGAACTGGCCCACTCATATTTTAAACTTTCCCTAGTGGCCTTATGGTATAAGACCTCAATCCCGACGAGAAAACATAAAGATTATAGGAAAAGAGACAAGCCCCATTTAAAGGTTTTAGAAAAAATATTTCCTGTCCTTATATTTTTGGTCAAATTAGACTAATTTTTTAAACTTCAAAAAAAACTTTAATCATTTGATTTTTAATGATAAATTTAAGCATATCGCACTTGATCCAGAAACTTATTGATTTAAGCTTTCATTAGCTCAGTCTTTGTTGCTGTTGCCACGCTTTGTACATTAGAGCCTTCTTCTTTTTGATGAATTCACGGGAATGCTCTCAGGTCTTTGCTTAAGCGTTCTTTTTTCCTAAAATCGGTCCCCACTTTAAGGCGGAACGCTCTAGATGTAGCTTCTTTTACTGAGGATGCCACCATTTGTGATTGATGACGTTTCACCTAATGAGAGTGCTGTAAGAGCTTGAGACGCTCAAAATTGCGCAAGAAAAGCAGAAAGTGATTTGTTTTGGAGGGCGCTTTGGGCTTTGACTGTTACGCTACGTTTTTAAGTTTTTTAAAACATCAAATGGGGAGGGTTCGCGATCCGCCTCATGGGTATCGCCCTGCCATTCCAAAACTTCTCCATCAGCTCTTGGAAATAGCTCCAGGCTTATAACAAACTGCTCGTAGATTAATTGCCCAACATCTAAGGTTTCATTTTCATAAAATTCTATGATTTCATCGGCATATTCAAGATCCAATTCAGGAGATTTTACCGGATCATTTTGACTTGATGGCCAAAACTGGCTTGAGAAATCTTCGTTAAGAGCAATGGGCAAGGGCTTTAAGCTAACGGCACTCGATTGCTGAAAATTGGCTGTTATTTTTCCCTGGAATTTATAGCGATTTTTAACCAAAGGGGCAATTTCAACCTGGCATTCAAAGCTGTTCAAATCCTTAATCTCAAGGCTCTGTTCTAACTCTTCCAGCTGTTGTGGATCTAAGGTAATTTTTGTCTTTAGCCCCTTCTCTCCAATTTGATGTGTTGCAACTTGCCATTCTATTGGACCACTTATTTGCGTTTGTTCTGACATTTCTATCTCTTTAAAAATTTACATTGAAGGTGGTTTATGCACTTTCCATATCAGGTGAAATAAAAGCAAAATTGGCGGTTTCAATTTCTGAGACGGGCAGAAGATTTAAATGATTGTAGGCTGCTAACATGTAAATTGATAGCTTGGGAGCGTGGTTATTGACATCAGACTGATCAGCATAAACAAACTTGTTAACCGCGTGCATCAATAGTTCTACATTATTGGCCCGAATACCCGTTTTATAAGCTTCAGTCCGTTCATAAAAGCCAGCAATAAGTTTTTTAACATTTTTGGGGATTGATAAATCTTGAAATCCGCTGTCACGGTAAGCGCGCTCTATTTCTTTGACCAATATTTCAGTTATTTGCTGGCTGAGATCACGGCAATCTTCCTCACGGCGCAGCCGTTCTAGCAACAAATACACATGTATACATAATAATTCATAGCGCCCCGTCATCGAATCTGGCACCTGATAATCTTGGAAAAACAAAGGATGGCGGGCATGATTTGCAGTAAGCCAATAAATGTTTTCAGCTCTTTGCCTTTTCTCTGCCCGATTTTTAAGCCATTTGAACAACATATCTTTTTTTAGACGTTTTGCCGCAATTTGATTGGGAAACTTTTATTAACCCTCTTTTTACGGCATGTTTGGGATGTTTTGTTGAACTTGCTAGCTTGCATTTGCGGCGAACTCAAGGTAACTGCTACAATCTGATATTTAAATTTTAATTCGTGCAATGGTATTTTAAATTTTGATGAAGAAATCAACATCTAGCTTTACTGCCTTTGGATCTTTTTGGGCAAATTGTTTTCAAAGAGCTTCTTTTCTGCCAAAGCTAAATTTTCGCCCTGCTTTTGGCGTTTTGCTTTTGGTGTTAAGCCTTGGTGGGTTATCAGCTTGTTCTTCACAAATTACCCAGCACGGGCACCTGCTAACTGACGCTGATTTAGCCCAAGTGCAAACTGGCATGTCCAAACAACAAGTGAAGTTTTTGCTTGGCACGCCTGATACCACCGCCACATACACTGGGGATGTGTTCTACTATATTTCTTCAAAAATGCAAACCACTGCCTTTTTATCTCCCAAAGAGGTCGACCGACGCGTTGTCGCGGTATATTTTGCGCCGCAAGTTGACACCGTCTCTCGGGTGGCTCATTACGGGCTAAAAGATGGCAAAGTGTTTGATTTTATTTCACGTGAAACGCCTTCTCACGGACAGGAAGCTTCCTTGCTTAATCAGCTTTTCCGGGGGCTCGGTGCCAAAACCAATATCTTTGGTAGCGAATAGTTAAGCTGCTTATGTAGCATGCTTTTATCCGTACAACGGGAAATAGTGCATTGGAGTGGTTGGGCAAGCGTGCTTTGCAGATCTTGTATTAATAAAATTCGATCCTAAACGTGCAAAAGCTTTTGTCCGCTAACTTTTAAGCTTTAACCTGCCAACTTGTCCCTTCTGGGCCGTCCTTTAAAATGATGCCTTGTTCTAGAAGTTCATCGCGAATGCGGTCTGCTTCGGCCCAATCTTTATCGGCTCTGGCTTGCAAGCGCGCTTCAATGGCAGCTTCAATGGCAGCTTCTTCCAATTGGGGTTGGTCTTGGGTCTGGCCTTGCCACTCGCTAAGAGACTCTTTGAGCAAGCCCATTAGTCCAGCAGAGACTTTTAGGGCTTCTGGCTGGTCCTTTAATTGGTGCAATTGGGCAATTGCTTTGGGCGTATTTAAATCATCACATAAAGCCCCTAACACGCCTTCGTTGATAGTCATTGCCTGTTTATCTCCTTCTATCTCACCGACAATGTTGTACCAGGTGGTCAGGTTCTTTTGCGCTTCTGTTAAGGTTTTAACAGTCCAATTGATAGGCTGGCGATAATGGGTCATGAGCATAGCCAGGCGGGCCACTTGGCCGGGCCAATCTTTGAGCACTTCATTGATGGTGATAAAATTGCCCACGCTTTTGGACATGGTTTCCCCTTCAACTTGCAAGAAGCCATTGTGCATCCAGTAATTTGCCATTTTGTCTGTGTCATGGGCACAGCAACTTTGGGCTATTTCATTTTCATGGTGAGGGAACACCAAATCAACGCCGCCGCCATGAATGTCAAATGTTTCGCCAAGATGAGTTTTGGCCATGGCTGAACATTCAATGTGCCAACCAGGGCGCCCTCTTTCTCCAGCCTCACTCCATGGTGATGGCCAGCCCGGCTCATCATCTGAGGACGGTTTCCAAAGGACAAAATCCATTGGGTCTTTCTTATAAGGGGCCACTTCGACCCGAGCGCCGGCTTGCATTTCATCCACTGAGCGATTGGACAATTTGCCATACCGGGCCATGGCGGGCACGTGAAATAATACATGACCTTCAGCTGCGTAAGCAAAGTCCTTTTCAATCAACAAACTGATCAGGTCTTGCATTTGTCCAATATGCTCTGTTGCCCGAGGCTGCACATTGGGGGCTAAGCAATGAAGCGCGGTGATGTCTTTTTGGAACTGGGCATTGGTGCGCTCTGTCAGTTCTCTGATTTCAACCCCTTCTTTGGCTGCTCTGGCATTGATCTTATCATCCACATCGGTGATGTTGCGCGCATAGGTGACATATTCGGCCCCATAAACATGCCTTAACAAGCGATAAAGGGTATCAAATACAATGACAGGCCGCGCATTCCCAATATGGGCATAATCATAAACTGTTGGTCCACACACATACATACGGACATTCTTTTCTTGTATCGGTTTAAACAGCTCTTTCTGCTTGTTCAGAGTGTTATAAAGCGTGATATCCACTTTTTTTGATCCTTTTGTCACTATGTGTGTTTTTGTAATTATTTGTGCTTTGAAACAATCTTTTAAAGTCTTTTTAAGGCGCGGCGCAACATTTCTTGGGCTTCATGCACGCGCTCAAAGCTATTTGTTGCGCGCCCTACAATTAAGGCCCCTTGCAAGGTAGAGAGCACCCAACCGGCCAAATAATCAGCTCTTTGATCATCGGCTATCATTTTGTTGTCTTGGCCCATTTCTATCACATGGCGGATCCAGACTTGATGATCATAGAAAAACTCATCAACTTCGGCTTGCGCCTTTTTGGGTAAAACTGGATATTCTCCTGCAAGCGCACCGCATAAACATATGCGTTCAGGATCTGATTCAAAACTCAAGTAAATGGCAAAATAATCATCCAGCAACCCCCAAGCATCGCTTTTACGCTGCGCCATAGATGAATCCATGATCTCTTTCAACTTGATGCGATAGCGCTTGACGACAGCTGCTGCCAAATCGCCTTTTGAGGGAAAGTAATAGTGAATGCTGGCCTTGCGAATGCCGACTTGATTGGAGATGTCTTGATAACTAATTGCACTATAGCCTTGCGACTGGATGAGCCGTTCTGCGCTATCTAAAATTTGATCTTGTGTATCGGGCATATCTTTTAAAACCTAGAACGCAAAGCGTCCTCAACAAAACTCTCTTATGCCATGAAAGGCTTTAAAAAGTCACAACTAAAATTAAGTGGTTTTGTCAAGATACCAGGTCCATTTTTATGAAGGGGCGTTAATCCCGCGTTTGATCCAATAAACCACAGGTTCATCAGCTTGAAAGCTTGCTGTTGCCTGATACGGATAGCGCACCCAACTGAATGTTGGGTAGCTTTCTTGTCCATCTCTTAAACGGCCAGATAAGATGAGAACTTCTGCCCCCTGTTCAAAGGTTTCTGGCTCAATGGAACAGTCGCTATCACGTTTCTCTAGCGCCACCTCTTCATACCATTGACTGGCTTTAAATAAAGGTTTGCGCAACACTCCACTCTTGCCCGGCACAATTTCCCATTCCAAATCATCGGCTTTGATTTGTATGTCAGGTTCCCCTTCATCCCTCATCTGACATAATTTTACAAAAATCTCACAGCCCTCTTTGCTAAATGGGGTATGGCTGGAGCCTGGTGGGTTTCTCACATAAGACAGGGGACCATAATGCCCGGTTTCATCAGAAAACACCCCATTGAGCACCAAAAACTCTTCACCGCCATTATGGGTGTGGGGTGAAAAAGCCTTGCCAGCTAAAAATCGCACCACCGTGGTGGCCCTGGCCACTTCCTTACCGATGCGGTCAAGCATTTTGCGCTCAACGCCGGGCATTGGAGAGGGCTGCCATTTAACTTGATCTAAATTCACAACGACTTTTTGGGAAAAATCATCGTTTATGTGCTCTGGAATTGATGTCATCTTGGTTCGTACCATTTTTTGTACGTTTCGTTCGCAATTGTGAGTATTTTTTATTCTTTTTTAGAAATGAGGGCAAATCATGTAAAATAAAGGCTAAATCAGGGTTATTTAGCATAATTTAGGCCCCTATTAAGTTTTTCTGCTTACCGTTTTTATCACAATTAAAGGGGGGTTTGATCTTAATTGGTCCTCATTTAAACTGTAAAATCGGTTTGCACTTTAGCATCTTTTGCCCCTGTTCAGCCACAAATTTTAATCTCGGCTGGTGGTTGTGAAATGAGTTAAAGTTAGGCCGATGATAGGAAACTTGCCTATGGCATATATGGCTACAAGCATCAATAACAGAGCGTGCTGTTTGCGCGTTTGCATTTCTATGTGTGTTGCCCTGACTTGTTCCTTGATCATAAATGTTGTGTTTTTCTCAAGCCCTTTGCAGGCTCAGGCCAGAAGCCCTGAACATCAAGCTTATTGTTTAAAGCTGGAGCGCCAATTGGCGAAATCCATGTATAACAATACTCATAAACAAGACAGACAGAAAATTCGCACCAATTTGCGAAACGTCGAACGGGCCTTCCATCGCTTTAAACGGGATGCAGACCGCTATAAGTGTTACAATTATTTTTTGTTTTCCAAAGAACTGCGGCGCACGCCGCGGTGTATTCGCATTGATAAAAAAATGCGCAGCGCGCGGCGCCAATTATCAAAACTTAATGATCAATTGCATCGAAAGTCTGATGCCCGACAAAATGCACGCTACAAACAAGATAAAATCATCAGTGCTTTGGCCCGCAATGATTGCGGACAGATTTATCAAAAAGAAGCGCGCAAGAGAGACAGCTTCACCAATTGGTTCAATGATGGCTTTTTTGGCGCCCCGCGTGAGCGCAACTATAGCCCGCGTGAGCAATTTCAATTTGCAACTCACAGAACCTTATGTGTGCGTATGTGCGATGGTTATTACTTCCCCATCAGTTTTGCCACCACCACCAATCGCTTTTCTACAGATGAGCAAATGTGTCAGTCGCGTTGTGCCGCTCCGGCCCGGTTGTTTACGCATCCCAACCCGGGTGGCTCGACCCAACAAATGCTGTCTGTTGATGGGGTGGCTTATGAAAGCATCAAGCATGCATGGCGTTACAAGAAAGAATTCGTCAAGGGCTGCTCTTGCAAAGCATCTGAATACAACCCCACTCTTTTGCAAGCCAAACCCAAACCTGAAGAGACCCTCAAGCAAAATACAAAGCTTGATCCTAGCCCTAAACCTAAACTGACAAAAGAAACAGCTACCCTTGAGAAAACTGTTGATAACTAAATGTTTTTTCAAAATGTGGCATAAGACCGTATGTTGACTTGATTTTTTAACCCCTTGTATTTTCTCTATTTTTTACTATTGTCTCACGGCTTTCTCACCTTATCACCATCCTTTTTTGTTCAATATTTTGTCGCAAGTGATGCGTATTGTGCACATGATTTTAAGAGTAAAAAGGGTTTTTCCCATGTTTGAGTTAGTAAAACGTCCTATTGGTTTAGATGATATTGCAGATGTTCGGTATTTACATAGTTCTGCCTTTCAAAGAAACGGTGCCTCCTTTCATACAAACGAAGAAATTAGCGCTTATATCGAGCGGATAAATTCCATTGATTATGTTCAAGAATGTATGAATTGTTCTTTGCATGGGCTATGGCATCATACAATGCTGATTGGCACGGCTGGTTGGTGTCCTTCAAATGACAACCGCAATACAGCGCGTATTCGCAAAGTTTATGTGCACAATTTCTATAAAGGGCTAGGGCTTGGCGGTAAAATTATTGAGGACGCTGAAGAGCGGGCTAGATCTGCTGGCTTTTCACAATTCAGCGTGCGCGCCAGCGCGGGGTCTGAATTGTTTTTTAAATCGCTTGGCTATTGTGTGACCTCTCATGGGGCGCTCGGGCTGCCCAAGGGGTCAGATATTCCGGTGATTTATATGCGCAAAAACGGCCTTGAAGCGAACAAATCTGGCGAGCCCTTTGTGTGGCCAGAAAGCCAAGACACCAAAGTGGAAGATGTTCGGATCAGGGCTTTTTAAAACCAATTGCAACTCGTTTGGTTTAATTGTTTTTTATCAACATCCAGAACCCAGCGCTATTAAGATCAATCTTGGTCTTGTTTTTGGGCGATATGCGATAGGATAATGAGGTGACCATTAAGTGGGCTGACTGGCTCTTTTTTGCCAAAGGCGTGTCGATCATTTTGACACCCATCTTTTGTCCCTTTTTTGAGCGATGATGCTCTTGGGCCAATTGGCGCATGTCAGAGAGTTCAAACAAGGTTTGGTGTCCGTTCTCTTGTGTGATGACCAATTGATCATTTTCGGCCCTGATATTTATGGGTTGCTTGCCCCCGTTCAAAGAGACTTTATAGATTGTTTTTGCCCCCTGATATGAATTGGCGCGGAAATGGTAAAGGAAGGGGCCCCAAAGCGTGCCTTTCTCAGGTACTTGAAGCACTAACGGTTTCGCTATCTGATAGCTGTGTACTTTGTTGTCGGTGATCTGGGCGCTATTCACCTGGCCTAGCTGATTTTGAACAGCCAACAGCACCCTGTTCTTGCGCCCCTTATATCGTTTTCCATCTTGCCTTTTTTCATCCAGTTCAGTGAGTGCATTTGCCGATAACAAAGAGCGCAATGTTTCTCCCCGATAACGGGTTTTAAAATAATTCAACGTTCCGTTTATGCGATTAACCAGCCCAATTTCATCTTCTTTTGGGGGTTGCAAGGGGCGAACTATTTTGCCCTCTTGGAGCATTCCAAGCTTGGTCAAGTCAGCTGACAAGCGCTGTTTTTGCCATTTATTGGCCACCGCTTCGGCCCCCCATGGACCAACACTAGCCAGCCCAATAATCTGTGCGCCCAACAGCACAATAATCCGCAAATCAAAGACACGATTTGTCCATTTCATCACCGCGCCATACACAACCAACACGATGGCCCATAGCAGAAAGCCGCCAAGGAAGAACCGCAATGGGGTCATGCCATATTGATCAAGCCGCAGCAAATAAGCCACGACCATTAAGCCTAACGGCACGAGCAGACACCACATCCAGTATTGCGTGAAAAAAACCACCAGTGGGCCGCCTGTGTTGCGGGTGGGAAAGGCCAGCAAATAGGTGATGATGCCGGAGGTGACCAAGGCAATTCCGTACCAGCCAATTTGGCCGGTTGGCAAAGAACCGTCTATGAGTACTTTGATTGCTAAGGCGTGAAACAACAAAGCAAACAAAAAGAAAAACGGCACAAACACATATTTCACAAAGAGGGACGTGATTTTGGCTGTAAATTCTTCTGGTTCGCCTTCAACCACTTTTTGGGTGAACGACTGGGGCAATAAAGACAGCCAGATCAAGGGTGCGATGAGAAACAAACAGATGATTAAAGAATATTGATGGGCTCTGGATTTAACCACCACATCGAATAAAAGCGCATAGGCTGCCATCAACATGCTGATCAAGCCGGCAATTAACAAACCGCCCAGAACCGCAACAATCAAAGCAAACCAAAACCCGTGGTTAAACAACCAATAGCTGCGGTTTTCTTGTTCACTGCCAACAAAGGCAATTGTGCTGGCCAATAACACCAGCGCGACCGGCATCATAAAAGTGGTAAGGTGCATGTCATCTGGCAAGAAATAGACAGAGGCAAAAAACGCGCAAACCCCAAGTGATAGCAAAATCTGGTTAATGGGCTCAAATTTGCGATGTTGAGTAAACAGGCAAGCGCCAACACTGGCAAAAAACAATGTGAGCAAGGCAAAGGTTATGAAATAAACATCAATCTTCCAATAGACCCCGTAAAGCAACCAGCCCGTTAAGATCAGGGCCATGAGAACCGGTACAGGAAACCGCTTAATAACTTCAACAACATTTGGTAAAACAGATCGGACACTGCCCCAAAACGCACCCATTACGCAAAACTCCCTCACTCATAACCTTTAAAGGCAGACCTACTTTTGAGTGCTATTGGTTGTACTTATCCAACACTTTCTTGGCTGCTTTTGCCAAACTATCAGCAATCACAGCTTGCCCCTCCGCGGTGGGGTGAAAGGCGCCAGAATACGTCCCAGCAATTAACACTTGTAAGCGGTTAAGCCCTTTAATTTTAAAGATATTACGAATTACAGGGCCTGACAAATGCAAATGTCCAGTAAGGTAAGCGTCGTTCGGGGTGCGAAACCAGCGCTTTCTGGAAGCATATGGGGCGTATTGGGACGGGTTAAACGGGATCCAGCGGCCTTGTTCCCAAAAAGGCATGGCTAAACTTTCTGCCAAGTTGGTTGTTTGCTGGTCATTTGAGGCGCAAAGACCATGGCGCAAAAAGGCGGCTCTGTGATCTTCAACAAAGGTCCATTTATAGCGCTTGGCAACAACGCGCATCACATCATTTAACTGATCAGCAAACTTTTCAGCGCGTCGTGCCTTATAACTGGAAAGGGAAAACAGCGGGGCAACGCTCATGCCCATGGATCCATCATCACACACTCTGCGTCCCTCATCACGAAAGGACATGTTGGGATAAGCGGTTAATAAGATCCGGTCTGATTGTTTCCAAGGGATGTGCAACACATTGTGTAAGGCCCGGTTTAAGGCCTTATAGCGCAATTGCAATTGGCCAAAATGCTGACGGGCTTGAGAGGCAGATAAGATGTGCCCCATCCAGCCGCCAATTAAACGCAAATTGTTTATGTCTTTAACCACCACATTAGCCACCAGGCTTGAAAATTTCACATCATTGCCGCCAATGGAGACCATCAGCAAATCAATTTTGCGCGCTTTTCTGCGCTCACATTTTAACACCGGCAGATCTTGTAATACGGGCAGCTTTCCATCTACGCCAAAGGCATGAGAATAATGGCGCTCTTTGGCTTGGGCGCGTCCACATTGGGCTTGGGCGACATTGCTGATTTGAGAGCGTTTGGGCGGGGCTGGAGACCATTCATTGCCCTTAAAGCGCAAAAACAAACCGTGTGTAATTTCGGCCCCAGCGCAAGCAAAACCAACAAAAGTGACAGCGCGTTTGGGATTATCTAGTGCCAATTGCAAGCTGGCGCGCAATTGATGGGAATAAAGCGAGCGATGGCATGATTGGCTCATCCATAAAGCCTTTTGTTGCATAAAGGCACTGTCCCCCACCTCTTGCCAGTTTCCTTGCCTTGTGGGGTAGCCTCTATTGGCAAAATACCCCTTTTCTTTCCCCCCATAGATCACGTGGCGGTTTTCAGACAAGCGCACTGGCACATCAGGATTGCCTTCGCCTGAGGCAAAGCTGTCGCCAATGCCGACAATAAATAAGTCTTTCACGGTGATGTCTTGGCTTACTTCAACTCCGTTAGAGGTTTGCAAATGAAGCTGAGCCCCTTGTGGGTATGGGATTTTAAAATGGGGGATTTGATCACATTGGACTGAATGGGTTTGCAAGGTTTTTGCCCCATCAGTTTTGTCTTTTAATGTCCAGTGACAGCTTAGGTTTGCCAGCTCTTGAAATGAGAGACCTTCAAATCTTGCTTTAACCATATGATATTTGGGTTGCAAGTAGCTGTGAGATTTATCGCCGCATTTGACATAGTCACTGTGCTGGCGCGACCAGCAAGTAAACTCAAACATCTCTTCGGCCCAACCACGGGGGAGGTGTTGTGATAAGCGGCGCTCTACACTTAGAATAGGATTTTGTTTTTCTTGGTCCCTCAGTTGTCGATTGAGAATGGAATGAAAATGCGTCATCTGCGGGGTTTGAAACAAGCGAAAGGGGTTGACCAATTCCCACTCAATGTGCCCTTGCGCGAAGGCTGGCATGGCTTGATTGAACGTGATTGATACCATTAGCCAGATAAATGCAAACGCCTGCCTAAATCTCATAAGAGCTCCACGGATAAGATATGATTCACTTTAACTCTGTAAGACTAAGCTGAAAAATAAAATCAAATTATGACAAAAGGATTGACCTTATGCTTGGCGCCATAAAATAAAAACCTGTTTTAAAGGGTTTTGAACGCTGAGATTGGTGGCCCCTCTGGCCCTGTCATCAATGGCTTTGGTTAGCAGCCCTGGCACCAACAACCATCTTGCCAGCAAAGCCCGCTCTAGCTTGGGGCATTTTTGCAAACGTGTCTTGATATCCCAGCTTACCACCACCGCGCCGGATGACATGGCCTCCAAAGCTTGTTTTACCCTTTTGGCGTCCTTTGGGTCTTTTAAGTCCTCAACGGTCAGTTGATATTGGTCTAAAATATCGATGGGAAGCAATTGCATGCCATGATGCATTGACTTTGGCAGATCTGCCAAAGTTTGGGTTATCCCTAGTGCTGTTCCTGCCTCTTGGCACAGATCTCTTTCATCTTGCCCTTGTAAACCACATAGCAAAAAACTGGCACGAAGCAAGGCCCCAAAGCGTGCGGCGTGAATAGCATAGAATTCATCACGTGTCTGGGGGGAGGTTTTATGAATTTCATGGCCATAACTATCAAGGATGCTGACCAATTCCTCGACCAAAGGTTGCCCGTGCTGTTTGATAAAAGGAGCCAGCCCATCCGCAATAGGATGTCCCAAACTTTCCCCGCGTAACAATTTAGGAAATCCATCCCGCCACCATTGCAGGCGAATTTCACCCAGCAAAGGTTCATCAACCCGATAGGGGATGTGCGCAACATCTTGGAAATAAGCATTGAGCCACGTTAAAGGGTCCCGGTATTGTTTGGGCACAACTTTAACAGCCAAGGCGCTTGTATAATCTTGAGCGCGCAATCGGCGTTGTGTGGCGGCAAAATCATCAAATTCTGGGGGATTGGGCATGTTATTCAACCGCTATTAAAGCTGCTGCGATAGAGCGCCCTTCTGCTTGCAATACATTATAGGTGCGTGCCGCGGCCCCAGTATCCATAACCTCCAGGCCGATGCCAGAATCTATAAAAGCTTTGCGAATATCTATTGAGGGAAACAATTGTTGTGAACCGGTGCCAAAGAGCAAAAACTCAACCGTGTCAGCTGCATCAAACACAGGCTGAAATGCTTCTTGATTGATTTGAGAAGCGTCTGAATAATCCCATCCATAAATGCCAGTTGGCAGGATCAATAGAGAGCCTTTATGGCTCATATCTGCAAAGCGAAAGCCTCCATTGCCATAGGCATCAAGCTCTACGGCTTCAGGATAATATGCTGCTTTCATATACGCACCCTTTTAAGAACTGAGCCCTTGCCTCTTTATAATGCAAAAAATCTAACCATGAGAATTAAGGCACTTTGTGTCACAAGTAAAAAAAAGAGCACGATGGGAACGTGCTCTTTTTTATATATTTAAGCTTTGCCCGGTTCTTTATATTTGGAACCGCCAAGGCCGCTCCAATCGCGTTTCACGCCAAGCAATAGAAGAACTGGCGCGGCAATAAAGATCGATGAGTAAGTACCAACGACGACACCCCAGATCATTGCAAAGACAAAGCCGCGGATCACTTCGCCGCCAAAGAAGAACAGAGCGAAAAGTGCGATCAGCGTTGTGACAGAGGTTAAGATGGTACGTGATAAGGTGTTGTTAATCGATAGATTAAGCAGTTCGGCCAAATCCATCTTTTTAAATTTGCGCAAATTTTCACGCACCCGGTCATACACAACAACCGTATCGTTCAATGAATAACCAACGATGGTCAAAAGAGCCGCGATGATGGAAAGCGTAAACTCAAGTTGCAGCAATGAGAATATGCCAATGGTGAGGATCACGTCGTGCACAAGCGCGATCACAGCCCCCAATGAAAATTGCCATTCAAAGCGCAACCAAATGTAGATCAGCACTACGAAAATCGCTGTTAACACCGCGATCAAACCGGCTCTGGTTAGCTCTTGCGACACTGTTGGGCCAATCACTTCGGTGTTACGAAATTCATAAGCCTCTCCAAGAGCCTTTTTAATTTTATCAAGTGCAACCTGGTTGGCTTCTTCCCCGCCCTCTTGCAGCTCAATACGCACCAGAACATCACGCGGATCATTAAATTGTTGAACTTGAACATCACCAAAATTTAGCGCACCGACTTTGGAGCGAATGTCGCCAATGTCAGCTGGACCGCCTTTATGGCGTATTTCAATTGAAGTACCACCAATAAAGTCAATGCCATAATTCAACCCCTTGCCTGAAAACAAAGCGATAGAGGCAATAATCGCCAAGCCTGAAAGGACAAATGCAATTTTTCTTAGTGATAAAAATGGGATGTTTGTACCGTGAGGGACAAAATCAATACCTTTAAACGCCATGAGTAATCCCTCCTATATCGGCACTTGAACATTTTTGGAACGCTGAGAGCGCAACCACCAGGAAATCAACCAACGGGTCAACACAAAGGCGGTGAACACTGAGGTGAAAATACCAATTGATAACGTCACCGCAAAGCCGCTGATCGGTCCTGAGCCGAGCATGAATAAAATGATGGCTGCCAAGAATGTTGTGATGTTGGCATCCAAAATGGTTGAAAGCGCGCGTGAATAACCCGATTCAATCGCATTAATCGCTGTTTTGCCTGCCCGCAATTCTTCGCGGATGCGCTCAAAAATCAGCACGTTGGCGTCAACCGCCATACCCATGGTCAAAACGATACCGGCAATGCCTGGCAATGTAAGCGTTGCTTGTAATAAAGACAACGCGCCAATGATCATGGCGATATTAATCAACAAGGCAATGTTGGCGTAAATGCCAAATTGGCCGTAAGCGATGAGGATAAAGAGCACAACACCAATAAGACCGATAATAGCGGCCAATTGGCCTGCAGCAATTGAATCAGCACCAAGGCTGGCATCAACTGTGCGCTCTTCTAATATAGTCAAAGGCGCTTCCAGTGAACCAGAGCGAAGTAACAACGCCAGATCGTCCGCGCTGGAAACCGTAAACCGGCCTGAAATTTCACCGGCCCCGCCGGTGATTGGCTCATTAATGGTTGGCGCTGAGATCACATTGCCATCAAGCACGATGGCAAAGGGGCGGCCAACATTGTTGCTTGTCACTTCACCAAAACGCACAGCACCGCGCGAGTTCAACCGGAAAGTCACAACAGGCCGATTGGTTTGTGCGCTAAAGCTTTGCTGTGCATTGGCCAAGTCAGAACCGGTTAGTAGGGGCTCATCTTCCAAGACATAGTGGGTGGAATATTGATCTACAGAGGGAAAGATTGAAGTTCCTGGTTCAAAGATCCCTTCTGCTGCGTCTTGCGCTGTCGCTGGGCGTTCAACCAAATGGAAGGAGAGGACCGCGGCTTGCTTAACGACCGCTTTTAGTTTTTCAGGATCATCAAAACCTGGAACTTGGAGCAAAATTCTATCATCACCTTGACGTTGAATGCTGGGCTCTGTTGTGCCCAATTCGTCAACCCGGCGGCGCACCACTTCAATGGCACTATCAATGGTTGAGGAAATTTTAGCAGTAATGGCTGGTTCGGTTGGTTTGATAACAATGCGTCCATCAGACGTTTTGGTCACATCCAGATTGTTACCTGGTGTTGTGCCAAAAGATGTGGGTGGCAAAGGCTCTACCAAAGTTTTAACCCGTTCTAAGGCTTTATCAAGATCTGCTTCATTGGAAGGCTTAAACTCAACCCGGTTTTGCTTGACGGCCAAATTCTTGTAGCGAATGGCCCCTTGATTGACGCCCCCGTCCCGTTTACCGCGCAAAGCTGTACGCACAGAGCCGCGCAGGATTTTTAATTGCTTTTCAATAAGCACGTTTTTGTCCATCTGCATCAATAGATGGGAGCCACCGCGCAAATCTAGTCCTAAATTCAAGCGCAAATTCTGCACAAATTGAGGGTAAGAGGACAGGTTCTTTTCAGGAATTAGATTTGGTAAAGCACACAACACGCCCAATAGCGCCAGTGCCCAAATCACAAAGGTTTTCCATTTGGAAAAATGCAACATGCAAAAAGCCTTTCACACCAATCAAACAACGCGACCATCCTTTATTATTATTTTAGGAGCCGCGTTTCATTTTGTTCTTTATTTATCTTCTACAGGTTCCGTTTTTGACCGCAAATTGGCTACCGCCCCACGGGCGACGCGCACGCGCACCCCGTCAGCAATCTCAACCTGGAATTCTTGGTCGTCCACCACTTTGGTGATTTTACCGATGAGGCCGCCATTGGTCACAATCGTGTCGCCGCGGCGCAGATTATCGATCATCTCGCGATGTTTCTTCATCTGATTTTGTTGCGGCCGAATGATTAGGAAATACCAAATGGCAATTAATGCAGCAAACAGAAACACAGTCCCAAAAATATCTGCCCCGCCTCCGGTGGCTGATGTTTGCGCATATGCAGGCGTTATCAACATAAATTCAATCCCTTAACCATTCACATTTTCAAAGCGCTTTTTGTTAATATTAAAAAGCCAACAGGACTATAGCCGCTTAAAGCATGATTGCAAGCTATCCCTAACCCTCTATAGTTAGATTTTTGAAGAAAAAAACATTTTTTGCCAAAGATGATAAACAAAACAGATGCTATTTTATGAAAACCAATGATCTTTTCGCCCAAATTGGACGTATTGCTGATGCCTTGGAGCGTTTGGCGCCTAAAAACAGTAAATCTCCCCACTTTCAAACGGGTCAAGCCTATCTATGGCAGGGCGAGGCTGACACCTTTGCCTTGATTGATCGTGTCAATGCCATTGATTTGAAGTTTCTTGTTGGTATTGAGCTGCAACAAGAAAAGCTGATGATCAACACCTCAAGCTTTGCCAAGGGCTATCCAGCCAATAATGCGCTGTTGTGGGGTGCCCGGGGCATGGGTAAAAGTTCACTTGTAAAAGCGGTGCATCAACAACTTATTCAAGAAAATCCTGACTGGCCGCTCATCTTGATTGAGATTTTGCGGGAAGATATTGGTACCCTTACTTCTTGTCTTGATAAGCTGAAAAAAGACCAGCACCGGTTTATTCTATTTTGTGATGACCTTTCTTTTGATCAAAAAGACAATAGCTACAAATCCTTGAAAGCCCTTTTGGAAGGTGGGCTGGCCGGGCGGCCTGATAATGTAATTTTTTATGCCACTTCAAATCAACGCCATTTGTTAAACCGTGATCAATCTGAGTATGACACCAGCTCAGCTATCCATGGCACTGACATCACCAATGAAACCATTTCTCTGTCAGATCGGTTTGGCCTGTGGCTGGGCTTTCACAATTGTAGCCCGCAAGAGTTTCAAGAGATGGTTCAAACCTATGCCGCCCATTACCAAATTCCGCTGAGTGAAGATGAACTTCTGAAACAGGCTCATCAATGGTCAATGGAACGGGGCAGTCGCTCTGGAAGAGTGGCTTGGCAATTTATTCAACATCTGTTGGGGGTTCATGAAATCAGATAGTTTTGGATTTACAACTTTTATGTTTACAAAAAGACACTTGCAAAATAAAAGTTAATGGACTTAAATTCATACATGTGGGATGTGACGCCAATACAATTTGGCATTTTGTTGAAAGCGCCTTATAGATCTTCTTATGCAAGACATCATTAACATTGAAGCCGTGAACAAAACCTACAAAGGTGGGTTTCAGGCCCTAAAGAATATCGACCTCACAATTAAAAAAGGTGAGATCTTTGCTTTGCTCGGGCCTAACGGCGCTGGCAAAACCACACTTATTGGCACCATTTGCGGTATTGTTACTCCCTCCAGCGGATCCATTCACGTGAACGGCCATGACATTGAAAAAGAGTACCGCCAGACAAGAGCCATGATTGGGCTGGTTCCACAAGAGCTGACAACCGAAGCTTTTGAAACTGTTTTCAACACTGTTTCTTTCTCGCGTGGTTTGTTTGGCAAGCCGGCGAACCCGGCATACGTTGAACAGGTTTTGAAAAGCTTAAGTTTGTGGGATAAAAAAGATGAATCGATCATGACCCTGTCAGGCGGCATGAAGCGCCGGGTTTTGATCGCTAAGGCTTTGTCACACGAACCTGAGATTTTGTTTTTAGATGAGCCGACTGCCGGGGTTGATGTGGAGCTGCGCAAAGACATGTGGGCACTTGTGCATCAGCTGCGCCAGGAGGGCACCACCATCATCTTAACCACCCATTATATTGAAGAAGCTGAGTTAATGGCTGACCGCATCGGCGTGATTAGCCAGGGTGAGATTATTTTGGTGGAAGAAAAAAATGAACTGATGGCCAAAATGGGCAAAAAGCAATTGCTGATACACCTGGCCGAACCGCTAGAGGCGATCCCGGGTGTGTTTAATGAATTTGACCTCAGCCTTGAAGAGGACGGGGCACATTTGGTTTACACTTATGATGCCAGAGGCAACCGCACGGGTATTACCCGTTTGTTAAAGCACTTAAGCGAACACAACATCACATTTAAAGATTTAGACACCAAACAAAGCTCCCTAGAGGAGATCTTTGTGGAACTTGTAAAGCAACCATCATGAACACATTGGCCGTCTGGGCGATTTATAAATTTGAGATGATGCGGGCGTGGCGCACGTTAGGCCAAAGCTTGGCGTCGCCTGTTATCTCAACCTGTTTGTATTTCATAGTTTTTGGCTCTGCCATTGGCTCGCGCATCGCGCAGGTTGACGGCATTTCTTATGCCGCCTTTATTGTGCCCGGTCTGATTATGTTTTCTATATTAACCCAAAGCCTTTCTAACGCAGCCTTTGGCATTTATTTCCCGCGTTTTACTGGCACCATCTATGAGGTTCTGTCCGCCCCTATTTCGCCGTTGGAAATCACCCTTGGATATGTGGGGGCCGCTGCCAGCAAATCCTTTATCTTAGGTTTGGTTATTCTGGCGACAGCGCATTTATTTGTGCCTATAGAGATCAAGCACCCATTTATCATGCTGCTGTTTTTGACCCTAACATGCCTCACCTTTGCCATGCTCGGCTTTATCATCGGCATTTGGGCTGATGGATTTGATAAATTACAAATCATCCCTCTTTTGGTCATCACCCCCTTGGCCTTTTTGGGCGGCACGTTTTATTCCATCTCCATGCTGCCCCCATTTTGGCAAACGGTGACATTGTTTAACCCGGTGGTGTATCTGATTAGTGGGTTCCGCTGGAGTTTTTATGAAATTGCAGATGTGAATGTGGGTTTGAGTTTGTTAATGATCACGCTGTTTCTAGGGCTAGCGATGGGCGTGATTTGGTGGATTTTCAAAACGGGCTATCGGTTGAAAACATAAACTTGTTTATCCCCAAGATCGCCCCATCCCAAAGTCTCCATTCTCAGCTATCATGGATAGCTGTGAGCAGAAAACGTAGGCCGAACGGCCGTCGGCGCGTTGCGCCGCGCCGTCGCAGGGCGGGAGCGAAGCTCCCATAGCCCGTGAGACAATTAATGCCCCCCTGCACCGTATTTAGAGGCATAATCAACAGCCAGACCATATACAGGATCATCGGTGTCTTTATCAACAATTAGCATGCCAGAGCGCTCAAGCAACATTTGGCAATCTCGGCTCAAGTGACGCAAGTGCAGTTTTTTGCCATAGCCATCATAACGGGCGGCCAATGCTTCAATCGCTTCCAGGGCTGAATGGTCCCAAACGCGGGCGTTTTTAAAGTCGATATAGACCTCATCAGGGTCTTCTTTGGGTGTGAACTGTTCTTGAAATTCATTGGAAGAGGAAAAGAACAATTGGCCAGTGACATGATAAACTTTGGCGCCATTATCACGCAAACAATCGCGCACATGAATGTGCTTTGCGCTTTCCCAGGCAAACACCAGAGCGGATACAATAACACCAACCACCACAGCGATGGCGAGGTCAGTAAACACTGTGACAAGAGAGACAAGGATAAGCACGAAGGCATCTGTCAAAGGGATTTTGGGCAGCATCTTAAAGGTGCCCCAAGCAAAGGTGCCGATGACCACCATGAACATCACGCCAACAAGGGCTGCCAACGGGATTTGTTCAATCAAGGGGGAAGCGAACAAAATAAAGCATAGCAAAAACAAAGCGGCAGCAATGCCTGAGATCCTCGTGCGCCCGCCAGATGAGACATTAATCATTGTTTGACCGATCATTGCACACCCACCCATTGAGCCAAAAAAGCCGCTGACCACATTGGAGGCCCCTTGCGCCAAACATTCTTTGGACGCCCCGCCGCGTTTTTCTAAAATATCATTGACCAAGTTGAGGGTTAGAAGACTTTCAATTAAGCCGATGGCTGCCAGAATAAAGGCATAAGGCACAATCACTTTCAGTGTTTCAAAATTAATTGGAACGGAGGGGATGTGAAAACTTGGCAACCCAGCGCCAATTTTGGCCAAATCGCCAACTGTTCGGGTGTCTAGCCCACCAAAGATGACCAACAAACTCACACCAACAATGGCAACCAATGGGGCAGGTACTGCCTTGGTCAATTTGGGTGTGACGTAAATCAAAACCATGGTCAGAACCACAAGCCCGAGCATTAAATAAAGCTGGCTGCCCTGCATCCAGTGCTGAACGCCATTTTCATCTGTCACTTTAAACTGGGATAGCTGAGCCAGAAAAATCACAATGGCCAGGCCGTTGACAAAACCAAGCATCACCGGACGCGGCACCATGCGGATGAACTTGCCTAAGTGAAACACCCCGGCCAGCAACTGCAAGATCCCCATGAGAACCACCGTGGCAAACAAATATTCAACCCCATGCTGAACGACGAGCGAGACCATAACAACAGCCAGGGCCCCGGTGGCGCCTGAAATCATGCCTGGCCGACCGCCAAAAACGGCTGTCACCAACCCAACAATAAAAGCGGCATAGAGCCCAACTAAGGGGTGAACATGGGCAACAAAGGCAAAGGCAACCGCTTCTGGGACCAAAGCAAGCGCTACAGTGAGCCCGCATAAAATTTCTGTTTTTAGCCGCGCTGCTTTTAACGGCTCTTGGCCAAAATAGGTTTCAGCTTTTTCAAACAAGGTTGATTGTGTGTTCACTTTGATTAGGTCCCAATAAATAATTGAAAGCACATGAAAAAGGGTCTTTCCCCGTAATGGCAAAGACCGTCAAAAAATTCATTTTCATTAAGAAGTAGCCGCTGTCAGCGTTTCATATTTTTATAACATTTTAAAACGCTCTTAAGGCTTTGTATAAGCGGCCCTTTTTTCCAAAATCAGTACTCATCTTGATTTAGGAACGCAGTAGATACGCATATTTGCGCAAAAAAGCAAGTTTTAACATGTCGCAGAAGAAAAGGGCTGTTCCCTATTTTGCTCCTGCACGATTGGGCGATTGCATTTCAACCACCCGGTTTAAATTTGAGGGCCAGGCGCAGGTTTGCTCGCCCACATCCTTGCATGGTTCATACACAACCACATCGCTTTTTGTCTCATCATCCCAAACAATCTGAACGACAACAATCTTGGCGGTGCCTTTGGGCAAACTGATGGCGATGTCATTCAAACCAGATTTTGGCGGCAGGGCAAAGGGAAGTTGCGGATTACATGCCACCAAGGGAAACTGCTTGTCCAAAGCCTGGCTGTTAATGGAATAGCGAATTTCTTTCAGCCGGCAATGAAGGGTTTGCAGGGCTGAAAAATAAATCAATTGTTTGCCACCATAATTGCGAAATTGCACCCAGCCCTTATTTTTGTTGGCTGCCAACATGGTCTTGTACATTTCTATTGGGGGAATGCGGCTTTTATCTTGTGCCAAAACCTTTTGACCTAGAGCTAATAATAAAACACTCATGCATCCCAAAATGATCCAACTTGTAAACCGCATAATCCAGCTCCCCCCTAATCTTTATGGCTTAATTGGTTTCTTTAAACCCGCTTACCTTTTCATACCAGGCTGCCACATCTTCAATATCTACGTCAGTCATGGGACCCGCCACAGAATTCATAACCGCATGTAATCTCGTTCCATCACGAAATTGCGACAACCCTAACACGATGAAGCCTTCAACTGAACCTTCCCAGCCTTGGGCTTTGGCTGCGCGGGCCAAACCGACGCGCCCATGACAGCGCGTGCACAATTGGGCTTTGCCGCGCCCGCGTTGTTCGGGCGTTAAAGTGTCTTGCGCATAAACAATTGTAAGATTATCTGATAGCATAGACATCAGCATGAACCCAACGGCAAAAATTAACGCCCTCATCAGACAATCCTTTCTCATTTCCTCATAAACTTATCATAATCATACCTTGTTCGCTGACCACAACAGTGAAGTTTTTTGTTAATAGGGTTGAATGCATTGATAGGCGCGCTAATCGGCTATTAATAGGTGACAAATCTGCCACATATACCTGTCTTGACAATGCCATATTTATCGTTAATTTTCGCGCCGGCCTGAGTGATCAGGTCCTTCATTTCAAAACGACAAATTGTCGAAAGGCCATTTCAGGCACTAAATTTTTCAAACGAAATAAATTGGAGTATTTTAAATGTTTTTGAAACGGACAAGTTTCTTGTGCGCGTTGATTGCTGCGGGCTTTTTAATGCAGAGCCCTGCTCAAGCTGCCTTTAAGCAATGTGGCAAAGCCTCTTGGTATGCCGGTCCTGGCACCAAAACCGCCAACGGGGAACGCTTGCGCCACGGGGCTAACACTGCAGCTCACAAATCTTTGCCCTTTGGCTCAAAGGTTAGAGTTACGAACCGAGCTAATGGCCGGTCTATTATTGTCCGTATTAATGATCGTGGGCCGTTTATCGCCGGCCGCGTGATTGATCTCACACGCGGTGGGGCCAAACGTCTTGGCTTTATCAATTCAGGTGTGACACCTGTTTGTATCACACGCATTCGCTAAACAAATTCCGGCTCGTGATTTTCTTGTCTCGAGCCGGATTTTTTCTCTTTCTTTGAAACTTGGTCTTAAAACCATTCCTCTTCTTAATGCCCTTGATGAGCAGAGCGCGAGATGCAAATTGGCTCATCTGCCAAGACACATTCATAGTTTTGATTTAAAAACTGCAGACTTGAATGATGTGACAAGCGGTTTAAAGGTTGGCCGCTAACAAGCTCATTGACACTTTGTGAGCCAACATTTTGTATTGCCAGAACACTGGCACCGGTTCCAAGGGCGGTTAACGCCAAACTTGTAAGCAGTATGATCTGTAAAACTTTCATAACAATTCCCCTTAATTTGAAAACCATCTGCTTTATCTGTCGCAACAACTGGTAAAGGGGTTCAAAAGCTCTTCCTAAAACTGTAAAAGGGTCAAAGCAGGCAAAGAAAACCTTTAAATGAAGGGAAAAACTCAGATGGCAGTCCAAGTCAGATTACCGGGTAGCGGCAAACGCAAATTTGAGGCAGAGATTGTCACCTTGCCAGCCACAGTTAAAGTGCCCAGCCCGCCAACACAACGGTTTGGCGGGCTTTTTATGGGGCTTGTTTTTACCATCATCGGCTATGTGATGTTTCGAACGGGTCTTTTGCAAGATGGGTTTAATCTTCTGACTTTGTTTGGTCTTGGATGGGGCAGTTTTGGAGGTTTAACCCTGGCCAAAACCTTATTTTCCCCCAAAGGGCAAACGGTGATGGTTTTTGATGATGATTTGGTGCAGGTGAAAACGCAAGGGTGGCTTAAAAGCACACATTGGCAAGAGCCTCTGAAGACTTATGAAGGTGTGCGGCTGCGGTCTAAAGAGACCCCGTCTCGCCAAGCCAGCGCGCCCTATCAAATTATTGAATTGATCCATAAAGAAAAAGCCAAAACACTGCCACTTTATGCAGCGCGCAGTGATGATGCGCCCGTTGATCATTTAGAGCATTATGCCGATGTGTTGGATGTTGAGGTTATCAAGTAAGACTTGGCCAGAAAGGTGTTATTGAAGCAGCTCTTTGACAACCTTATTGGCCTGGCCAAAGTCCATTTTGCCGGCGTATTTTTCTTTTAACGCGCCCATGGTGCGGCCCATATCTTTCAAGCTTGAGGCACCAATTTCATCAACCACTTCTTTCACTGCAGCAGACACTTCCTGCTCGCTCATTTGCTGGGGTAAAAAGTCTTTGATGATTTCAATTTCTTCGCGCTCTTGGGCGGCAAGTTCGCCGCGTCCGGCCTCTTCATAGGTTTGGGCTGATTCAACCCGCTGTTTTACCATCTTGGCCAAGATCTCTAAAATCTCGGCATCCGTGACGGCATCTTTGCCAGATGAGCGCGCCGCGATATCACGATCTTTAATGGCCGCATTAATCAAGCGCAACGTTCCAACCCGGCGCTTATCTTGCGCTTTTATGGCTGTTTTCAAGTTCTCATTTATTTCGTCGCGCATTGTTCAACCTCAGAATCAATATCGTTCAATGAGCCTAATGCATTTTGGGCTTTCAACGCAAATGGTTTTAATTCATTAAATCATTGATTTGTATGTATATTTTATTATTTTTTTAGTTGACTATAAAAAACCAATCACTTATGTGTGGACCGTTTGCCAAGGGCTTCTCCAACGCTACAGTGTATGATAAGTCTGTAATTTGTCATGATACTGGCTAATTTAAAGCGTCAGTCAACTGGCAAAAGGATGCAAAATCCTTACAAAACAAGTGTATTTTTCTTAAATTTAAAGGGTTACATGAATGTCAGATCCTATTTCGCCGGATACCGCCCAAAGTGATTTTACCCCGCCTACCCCATGGGAAGCGGGCCAAACCACAGCCCTTATTGTGCTGGCAGATGGCACCGTTCTAGAAGGACAAGGGGCCGGCGCTCAAGGGGTGGCGGTTGGTGAGATTTGTTTCAACACCGCCATGACTGGCTATCAAGAGATCTTAACGGACCCGTCTTATGCGGACCAGATTATCACCTTTACCTTTCCCCACATTGGCAATGTCGGCACCAATGAACAAGATTGTGAAGCCAGCAACAAACAAGCCAAGGGCACCGTTAAAGGGTGCATCTTAAAAGCCCAGATTACTGACCCATCCAATTATCGTTCTGAAAACCATTTACATGACTGGCTAAAGGCCAATAACATCATTGCCGTCACAGGTATGGACACAAGAGCGCTCACCAGCCTTATTCGTGAAAAAGGTATGCAACATGGGGTGATTGCCCATGACCCTAATGGTGTGTTTGACATTGATGAGCTAAAAGCAAAGGCGGCCAAGTGGGCTGGCATTGAAGGGGCTGACCTTGCAAGCGATGTCACCACTGAGAAAACTTATAACTGGGATGAGACCGTTTGGCAGTGGAATGAGGGTTATGGCAAGGCGCAAGATTGCCCATTTCATGTGGTGGCACTTGATTGCGGGACCAAACGCAACATCTTCCGCTTGCTGGCAAGCCAGGGCTGTCAGGTCACTGTTATGCCTTCCTCCTCTAGCGCAGATGAAATTTTAGCCAAAGAGCCTGATGGTATTTTTATTTCCAATGGTCCGGGCGATCCGGCGGCAACGGGTGACTATGCCGTGCCTGAAATTAAAAAATTGGTTGAAAGCGGTAAGCCTATTTTTGGCATTTGTTTGGGCCATCAAATTTTGGGGCGTGCGCTTGGGGCTGATACGGTTAAAATGGCGCAAGGCCATCATGGTGCCAATCACCCTGTGAAAGATCATACCACGGGTAAAGTTGAAATCACATCTATGAACCATGGATTTACAGTTGATCGTGATAGCCTGCCAGAAACATTAGAAGAAACGCATGTTTCCTTATTTGATGGCACCAATTGTGGCATAAGGTTAAAGAGCAAGCCGGTGTTTTCTGTTCAATATCATCCAGAAGCCAGCCCTGGCCCGCAAGACAGCCACTATTTATTTACACGTTTTGTTAATTTCATGCGCCATGAAAAAGGCTTAGACTTGTTGGAAGAATAAGGCCAATTGACCCAAGGCTTAAAAACTCTTTTTTAAGAAAGTTTAGGTGTGCTTCATGAAATTCATTTCCGCGTTGTTATCTGCTATTTTGGTGCTCTTGCTATCCACCTCAGCTTTTGCTGCCAAGCTTGGCAACCCAGAGCAATGGCGCTCTGGTCTGCAAACCAATCACGCACTGGTTGGCAAAATTTGGTCTCGTAAAAAGCAAGCTTTTGTTTCAGTAAAAGAGCTTGAGACTGATTTAAAGACAAAGCGCTATATCCTACTCGGTGAGAAACACGACAACCCTGACCATCATTGGTTGCAAGCCCAAATTATCAATAAGCTGGCCAAAGCTGAGATAAAGCCAAGTGTGGTCATGGAAATGATCCGCGTTGATCAAATGCAACGGGTGGAAAGCTTCCTGGCCCAGAAAGACGCAAAAGCTGAACATATGGGCACTGCCCTGTTATGGGAAGCCAATGGATGGCCTGACTGGAAACTCTACCAACCTATTGGTGAGAAAATTTTGGAGCATAAATTAGAGGTCTATCCTGGCCTTGCCTCGCGACAGCTTAACAATCATCTGATCAAAAAGAACATCTTTGCTTTGCCAGAAAATAGCCAGAAGGCGTTTAAACTTGATGTTCCGCTGGAACCTGAGCATGAAAAAACCTTAATTGCAGAGGTTCGCACCGTCCATTGCAACAAATTGCCTGAACGGGTGATTAAACCGATGGCAAATGTGCAGCGCTTTCGTGACGCGTGGATGGCAGATGTGATGATTACAGCCTCACAAGATGATCAAAACAAGCAACGGCAAGTGATTTTAATTGCTGGCAGTGGGCACACGCGTGATGATCGCGGGGCGCCTTGGTATTTGCGCAAAAGAGCAGCTGATCACAAAGGGCCATCGGATACTTTGTCCATTCAATTTACCGAAGCTGATGAAGCGGCAAAAACCGTGCAAGAGCTTTCTTGGCTTGATCCGGATGGCAAAGTAGCGGCTGATTATGTATGGGTCACCCCAGCGGTTAAACGGGGCAATTATTGTGATTCCATTCCCGACTTTGGCAAGAAAAAACACTAAACCATTTGGGCTGCTTGATCTTCCCCTCACTGGGGACTTTAATCTCTTAAATTAATCTTTTTGAGACTCTGGAGCATGTCAATTTGTTTTGAATTCAAAGCCATGCTCTTGTCTTTTTGTTTATGCGTGTCTTTTTTCTTGGCGCTTTAGCTTGCCCACCAGCAACCAGAGTCTTTCTTGGCGCTTTAGCTTGCCCACCAGCAACCGCGCTATTTCCCAAAACCGGTATCCACTTTTGGGCGACACGCACAAGTAAGAGCTTTGTTCAAACTTGGCCTTTATGGATAAAGGCATCATTTAGGAACAGGGGAATGTGGAATAAGGCTTGGCAATAAACCCTAAAGGGCTATTTGGATCTGTCTTGCTTACCTTGGCAAGTGTTGCTCTTAGTGCGTGCCAAATGGTGCCAGAGGACAATAGCTTAATGAGGCGATGGGGCTTGCTGAACAAGATAAGGGGCGTTGGCAAATGCCTGGCTGAATGGCGAAATTGCCTGGCTCGATTGGCTCGACAAAAACAATTACAGCGCTGCCACAACTTGAGCCCTGATCTTGGGCAGGGCATTGAATATGAACGCGATGATGGAGAGGGGCAAGTTGGCCCTATTGGAGTGCTGACCATACCCCTTTTTGATCATGGGCAAACATGTGAAACATATGGCCACCCCTGAGAACGCTATTCCTATGGTGGGGCTGGAGGGGCCGTATGATTATATTTCTATGGGCGGCATGTTTACGGTTTTTAAAGGTGCGCAACCAGCTGAAAGGCTCTCACCCCCCTCGTTGGTATAACCCGCCCAAAGGCACACGCGGTGCTCTGGCCAGTTCAAATGAGCTGAAACGGGATGGGATTAAACTATAACTTGGATTTTCGTGATATTTTCCCTTTTTTCGCTTGTTTAGGGATTGCCCTTGGTAGATTCCTTGTTTAATGTGCCCGTCTCAGAAGGGCTAAAAAGTCAGCTCACCAAACCAATAATTTATATGCTCGTGCAAGGCGCTATGTGTGCCTAATTTTGTTGCACGCATAAACTGACAAACGACTGAGAACCTTATGCCAAAACGTGACGATATCTCCTCCATCCTCATTGTCGGGGCGGGCCCCATTATTATCGGGCAAGCTTGTGAATTTGACTATTCTGGCACCCAGGCGGTGAAAGCCCTGAAAGATGAAGGCTATCGCGTTATTCTGGTGAATTCTAATCCGGCGACCATCATGACGGACCCGGAGCTGGCAGATGCGACCTATATTGAGCCAATCACCCCGGAAGTTGTGGCCAAAATCATTGCTGAAGAGCGCCCTGACGCCATTTTGCCAACCATGGGCGGGCAAACCGCACTTAACACAGCGTTGGAATTGAAAAAACGCGGCATTTTGGATGCTTTGAATGTTGAGATGATTGGCGCCAAGGCCAGTGTGATTGATAAGGCTGAGGACCGCGACTTGTTCCGTAAGGCAATGGACAAAATTGGGCTAGAGACGCCAAGATCACGCGTTGCTCACACCATTGGCGAGGCGCTTGACTGCCTGGATGATATTGGTTTGCCTGCCATTATTCGTCCCTCTTTTACCATGGGCGGTACCGGGGGCGGCATCGCTTACAACAAAGAAGAGTTCCTTGATATTATTGAGCGTGGGCTTGATGCCTCGCCGACCACTGAGGTGTTGATTGAAGAATCTGTGCTTGGGTGGAAAGAATATGAAATGGAAGTGGTGCGCGATAAAGACGACAACTGCATCATTATCTGTTCGATTGAAAATATTGACCCGATGGGCATTCACACCGGAGATAGCATCACTGTTGCCCCAGCGCTGACCCTAACTGACAAAGAATATCAAATCATGCGTGATGCCTCCATTGCGGTGTTGCGTGAGATCGGTGTTGAAACCGGTGGGTCTAATGTTCAGTTTGCCGTTAATCCTGACAATGGCCGCTTGGTTGTGATTGAAATGAACCCGCGGGTTTCACGCTCTTCGGCTTTGGCTTCCAAGGCGACCGGCTTTCCTATTGCTAAAGTGGCTGCCAAATTGGCGGTTGGCTATACGCTGGATGAGCTGGAAAATGACATTACTGGCGGGGCGACACCGGCTTCGTTTGAGCCGACCATTGATTATGTGGTCACCAAAATTCCGCGCTTTGCGTTTGAGAAATTCCCTGGTGCTGAACCCACTTTGACGACGGCAATGAAGTCTGTGGGGGAAGCCATGGCCATTGGGCGGACCTTCCAAGAAAGTTTGCAAAAGGCTTTGCGCTCACTTGAGACAGGTTTGACCGGCTTGAATGACATCACCTTTGAAGGCTTGGGCCAGGGGGATGATAAAAATGTTATTCGCGAAGCGCTTGGGCAGCCGACCCCTGATCGGTTGATCAAAGTGGCACAGGCCATGCGGCATGGTGTTTCGCATGAACAAATTTATGCCTCTTGCAAAATTGACCCTTGGTTTTTGCGCCAACTACAAGAACTTGTTGATCAAGAAGCGCGGGTGAAAGCCCATGGGTTGCCCCAGCAAGCTGATCAAATGCGGCGTTTGAAAGCGATGGGTTTTTCTGATGCGCGCTTGGCTGAGCTGGCAAACTTTAAAGAGAGCGATGTGGTTGAACATCGGACCAGCCTTAATGTGCGCCCAGCTTATAAACGCATTGATACCTGTGCGGCCGAATTTGCCTCGCCCACGGCCTATATGTATTCAACATATGAAACCCCATTGATTGAGGGCCAAGTGCATTGTGAGGCGGCCCCGGAAGACAAAGAAAAGATTATTATTCTGGGCGGCGGGCCGAACCGGATTGGGCAAGGGATTGAGTTTGACTATTGTTGTTGTCATGCTGCCTTTTCTCTTTCCAAAGCTGGCTATCAGACCATTATGGTCAATTGTAACCCAGAGACTGTTTCAACGGATTATGACACCTCTGACCGGCTGTATTTTGAGCCGCTGACCAAAGAGGATGTGTTGGAGATCATCAAACTTGAGCAGTCAACAGGGACAGTTAAAGGGGTGATTGTTCAATTTGGAGGCCAGACGCCGCTTAACCTTGCCAACTACCTGGAAGAAAACGGCATTCCGATTTTGGGTACCAGCCCTGATGCCATTGACCTGGCTGAAGATAGGGACCGGTTTAAAGATCTGATTGACGAGCTTGGCATCACCCAGCCGCGCAATGGCATTGCTCGTTCAGCGCAAGAGGCGACGCAGATTGCGCAAGAGATTGGCTTTCCTGTGGTTATTCGCCCCTCTTATGTGCTAGGTGGGCGGGCTATGGAAATTGTTGACAATCAAAACCAGCTTGATCGTTATATCAACGAGGCTGTGATTGTATCAGGTGATAGCCCTGTTTTGCTTGATAGCTATTTGCGTGATGCAATTGAAGTGGATGTGGATGCCTTGAGTGATGGCAAAGATGTTTTCATTGCTGGTATTATGGAACATATTGAGGAAGCTGGTGTTCACTCTGGTGACAGCGCGTGCGCCCTGCCCCCTCATTCTTTGTCTGCATCCATTTTGAGCCAACTAGAAGAGCAAGCCACAAAACTTGCCAAGGCTTTGAATGTGGTTGGGCTCATGAATGTGCAATTTGCCATTAAGGATGAGGATATCTACATTCTTGAAGTGAACCCGCGCGCCAGCCGCACAGTGCCTTTTGTTGCCAAAGTGATTGGTTACCCGATTGCAGCCATTGCCTCTGAATTGATGGCAGGGGCCCCTTTGAGCCAATTCAATTTGAAGAAACGGGCCTTGCAGCATATTGCCGTCAAAGAAGCGGTATTTCCTTTCACGCGCTTTCCTGGGGTTGATAGTATTTTGGGGCCTGAAATGCGCTCTACCGGTGAAGTGATGGGGCTGCACAATGACTTTTCTATGGCTTTTGCCAAAAGCCAATTGGGCAGTGGGATAAAACTGCCCACATCAGGAACGGTTTTTGTGTCAGTCAAAGAGCGTGATAAAGAACGGCTGATTGAGCCTGTCAGACAATTGCAAGAACGTGGCTTTCAGATCATCGCCACCAGTGGCACAGCGCGCTTTTTGAATGAGAATGGAGTTGAGACCAAGCCCATTAATAAGGTTCTTGAAGGGCGCCCGCATATTGTAGATGCCATGAAAAACGGTGATGTTGATATTGTTTTCAACACCACTGAAGGGACAAAGGCCCTGGAGGACAGCAAGTCCATTCGCCAAACAGCACTGCTTTATCATATCCCCTATTATACGACAATTTCAGGGATTGGGGCGGTGGCCCGGGCTATTTGTGCTTTAAATGAGGATAATCTCACGGTTACCCCCATCCAGGACTATATGTCTCATGCCTCTTGTGATTAGAGTAAAGCTGGCATACAACTATATGCTTTAAGATTTTAGGATGTTTCAATGTCTGTAGATAAAGTCCCCATGACCGTTGAAGGGCACGCTGAACTTGAAAAAGAGCTTCAACACCGAAAGAGTGTTGAGCGCCCACGGATTATTCAAGCCATTGCGGAAGCACGGGCTCATGGTGATTTGTCTGAAAATGCTGAATATCACGCGGCCAAAGAATCTCAAGGGTTGAATGAGGCGCGGGTTAAAGACTTGGAAGACAAACTTTCACGGGCTGATGTTATTGATGTTTCCAAGCTTTCTGGTAACCGGGTGATTTTTGGGGCCACTGTTGAGTTGGTTGATGAAGACACCGAAGACGAGGTTGTATACAAAATCGTTGGCGAATATGAAGCTGATGTAAAATTGGGTAAGATTTCTATTACATCACCCATCGCACGGGCTCTTATTGGCAAAGCCATTGGTGATGTGGCTGAAGTGAGAACGCCTGGTGGCAACAGGTCTTATGAAATTTTATCGATTGCGTTTAAAGCGTAATAGCATTCTTTTATTCATAATTATTGCCAAGTTCATCATTGTACATCTTTATTTTTGCTTATTTTAAGCTATTTACAGCTGTAAATAGTATTTTTTGACGTTTTTTCCCCCCTAAATTTAGACAATATTAAATATGTAAGCAGTACTCTCAGTTATTAAATGTTAAGCATGTGTACTGTACTAAGGGGCAATGAATGTTGAATTGTGCAGAGATTCTTGATGAGTTACAAACCCTTTCATCTACTAAATCGAGTGAAAATCGTCGGCAATTACTTCACCGCGTAACTGATCTATTTGAAATCACAAGCCAAGAGCAAGACGATAACCATCGGAATGCGTTTGATCAAATTATGGAGCGACTTGCCAGCGAGCTTGAAGAGTCTGTTCGTGCTGAATTTTCAGACCGCTTGGCTGATATGTCTAACGCGCCTAGGGTCACCACCCACAAATTTGCTGTAGATAGCATTGAAGTTGCGCGCCCCGTCTTGCAGCGTTCAAAGATTTTATCTGATGAATTTCTAGTGAAAGTGGCTAAAACCCAAAGTCAGGATCACCTTTTGGCGATTTCTGCTCGCAAGGACATTGCAACGAAAGTAACAGATGTCTTGGTTGACAGAGGAAATAAGGAAGTTTTGGATGTCGTTTCCTCCAATAAGGGCGCTAATTTTTCCCGGCAAGGATTTGAAAAACTTACCAAGCAAGCTGATAAGGATCCAAAACTAAACAGCAATCTGAACGAACGTTCTGATACCCCGGCTGATTTACTTAAAGTGATCAAGGAACGTGTTTCAACAAAAATTAAAACTGAGGCGCGCGAGGCTGGCTTAGATATCTCTGATGGCGAGATTGATCGTACCATTGATGCTAAATCAATGGACATTGAAATTAGCGACAATAAATTAGAGGCGGCCTTTCAAGAGATCCAATATTTGCATAATCGCAAACAATTAGATGAACGGGTCATCATGCATTATGTAAAATTGAATAAGGTTGAAGAGATTATTTATGCTCTTTCTCTTTTAACGTCTATCGATCAGAAAACTGTTCGCCATGGCTTGTTAACAGCCGAGTTGCCTGCTTTGGCTGTGATGTGTAAAGCCAATGGTTTCCAAAGATCAACATTTGCAAGCCTTTTACAGCTTAGAGAGAATTTGTCAGAAATTAAGAGCTCTCAGATTATTGAAGCTATCCGGCGGTATGAAGGGTTAGATCTTTCTACAGCTCAAAGGGTCATGCGTTTTTTGAAGGTCAGAGGTATTAAAGAAGCGACTTCTGAAGAAATTGGCGCAGAAGCTGATAGGAAACCAGAGCAAGATGAAGCTAACGCCTCAGAGGCTTAATAAACTTCATTCTTCATCATCTTTTGCCTCTCATCGTTATTAAATTACTATTCCAAATTCCCTGACCTTGGGTTGCGCTAAACTAGCGGGTTGAACCGCGTTTGTTCTTGACAAGTAAAATTAAACTACCGCACACTTTTATTTCCTTATCATTCAGTTCAATTTTGAAATAAAAGAGACTTTCATTGATGGCATACGATCAAGACAATATTTTTGCAAAAATTTTACGCGGCGAAATCCCTAGTCATAAAATTTATGAAGATGGCGATACATTTTCTTTTCTTGATGTTATGCCGCAAACAAAGGGGCATGCTCTGGTTATCCCAAAGGCGCCTTCAGAAAACATCTTAACGGCTCAAGTGAGAGATCTGGGACCTTTAATAGCTAGCGTTCAACTTATTTCTCGAGCGGCAATGAAAGCTTTCCAGGCAGATGGGATTACCATTCAACAATTTAATCAACCTGCGGGCGGGCAAACTGTCTTTCATACTCATTTTCATGTGTTGCCACGTTTTGATGGGATTGCATTGAAAGCTCATAGCGGAGCTATGGAAGGTCAGGACGTGCTTGGCCAATTGGCCGAAGCTTATCGAGACGTGTTGGGCAATATTTAAAGCGCTTTGTTTCTTGGTCTAGATAATCTTAATTCGTTTAGGTCTTGAGCATGGAACTCTTAGGCACCCACTTATTGGATCAATGCGCCTTCACAAATGAGAAATAATATAACACCAGCACACAAAGCTAGTAGAACATGTTGTTTTGTTAGCGTATAGACAAGTGTTGCAATGACCAGGGCGATAAGCCGTGATGATAGTTCCGTTTGTGCCAAAACGCCTGGCGGGGAAAAAATAAGACGCACGACCAAGGCTGCGATAAGCGCTGTAGAGATGGCGCGCACATATCTGATGACTTCGTGATCCTCATCTAAATCTTTGGATATAAAAACGCCAAGCCAGCGCCATGGCTCTGTTGCCAGGAAGCCCAAGAAAACCAGAAATAAGATTGTTTGAGTTTCAGTCATATCGCTTTTTCACAATCCAAACACATAGATGGGCTTTCCCTTACTTCCTGTTATTGCTTATCAACCGGTCTAGACAATAAGCCATAGATCCTCCAATCACGCCGGCCAGGATCAATGCATAATCAGGAATATGAATCATCATAGGAATGGCGAATACTGTTCCAAAGAGACACGCATATTTTTCTGCCTTTCGGGTCGCGGTGCGAAACAGGGACAGAAAGAAATAAAGCGGTGTAATAATCAAAGCAGCTGCCAGATAAAGCGCGGGCAAGGATTGCGCTATATAAAAGCCGGCAATGGTTGTTGCCACTGTCAGGCTTATTATGGTTAGGCAGTGGGCTATATAAAAAGGAACACGGTCTTCTCGCTCAAGGCTCGGCAGTGAAAACATTGATTGAACCCAAACTGATACCGCGATGAAATGTGATAATAGGTATTGCTGCCATCTGGGGGTAGAAGGGGTGCGTAATATGGGCAGAAGAGACATGGTCATGGGAAAAAGGCGTATGGCGGTTAGAGTAACTGCAATGATTGTTGTGAGAACAGCTGCCCCCCTTGACACCTCATCAAGCAAAACAATTTGGCTGGGGATGGCAAAGGTTGTGAGGGTCAGGCCGATGCCCAGAGCAAGAGGAAACTCAAGCGCGCGCACCATTGCGCCGAACGCAAAAAAGGTAATCATTAATATTATACCGGGGGGGGCAAAGGCTGATTTTGCCCCAGCTAATATGATTTTTCTTTTCATTTTTTAAAGTTTAGTGCCTTGCGTTTTTTTTCATATTACATGATTGACTTATAAACGCAGGTTTAAAATTTTTAATAACCGCACCGGAAAATAAAAACGGCCCTATCTTGCGATAGGGCCGTTTAAATTTAGATTTTGGTAAACCTAATCTTTTTTAATCCGTTAGGATTAGAAGAAGATTGCGCCACCAACGATGAACATATCAAGCTCTTGTAGGTCGCTAGTACCGGCGGCTGTTTCAAGCTCACCTTCATGACGACGCCACTTGGCCCATACAGACATTGCAGCAGCATCAATTTCCTGCACAATACCAACACCATAACGGTCGAATTCAGAGCCTGTGATATTATTCGCAGCTGCGAAAGCAGCATTGTATGCATCATCTGCTCTGCCGTATTCACCGTATAACACTGTGGCACCTAAAGAGTTCCAACGCTGACGGATACCAGCTTTGATATAAATTTGCTCATTATCAGGATGACCAGCAATATCAATTTCTTCATGTAGAGCACTTACGTTAACAAACAAACCTGTAGGTGTGTGCATGATAGAAATAACACCTTGAATGAGATCAGTAGTCGCATTCTGTTCAGTGTTTGATCCAGTATCAGCTGAGTCATTGTCACGCCATGTATAGCCAACACCTGCAAGAACTTTGAAGTCACCGAATTCACCGGCATATCTTACAGCAACATCCCAGAAATCATCTTCACCCCAAGTAGCAGACAATGTAAAGCCAGCAATTGTTGGTGAATCATAACGAATGTTGTCAGTACGGTCACCTGAACAGTCACCGAAGATACCAAAGTTAATAGAATGACATGCTGCCACTGAAATACCAGCAACCCGAGTTCCTGCAAGAGGACCATTATCGATGGCTGAGGCAATGAACATGCCATCAAATATCACGGCATTTGCGGCAAACAAGCTACCAACACCAGAAACATCTTGGATTGAGATGTTATCAGTTGCTTGGCTCTGACGACCAAAGCCAATTTTACCTAAGCGCTCATTCTTGATCCAAAGGTAGTTGTGCTCGATGTACAGTCTGTCACCTGAAGAATCCAGATTATTAACACCAACTAGACCTGGAGCAATATCATCATCAGCTTCACTCGCTAGTGTTGTGGAGCTGTTCATCACAGAGATGCGAATAGAGTAACCAGCTGACCACTCACTATTAATCTTTGCGCTACCGTCAAAATTTACACGGCTTGAAAGATCGTTAACGTTAGAGCCAACATATGTATCTGTATCTTCACCATTATCCCAAACCATGATTTGTTGTGTAACAAAACCTGAAATGGTTAGTGAAACCTTCCGATTGCCTTTACGTGCAGTCGTGGCTTCCAGAACAGCGACACGCTCTTCTAAATCTGCGCAGCAGTCACCGCCAAAGTCAGCTGCTTGTGCAGGGCTAACAGCTAATCCACCAGCCAGTAAAACTGAACCAGCGAGAGCTGCAAAGCGATTGGATTTAATAAGTCCCCCAATCATTCCTATTCTCCTATTCTTGTTCGGGCGCCAATTGTGACGCGACTTAAAGGTGAATTCAAAAGAACGGCCCCCCGGTTTATAAACCGTTCGATCCCCGATCCCTCGAAAAACTTCACGTTCCAAATCTGTAACGAAGCTAGACCTTCCCGTAAATAAAAACCGCCACATTGTGTGGGATTAAATACAACCTTGTGACATTTTCGTCACGAGCCATATTCGGACGCTATATGCGGCGATCATTACCATACTCACCTAGAATGACAGATTAATGCAATAACTTATCAGCACTAATCCCCACATTGTTAGTATAGGTTGGTATTGTTATTAACTGGTTAACGTATTTTATACCATGTTTATTAACCTTACGGCGATCGACCGTATCCATTTTTTACTATAAATTTCAATAATTTAGATGACATACCTAATGTGATTTTTATCACCTTAGATTCACCATAATGTTTAAAATTTGCTGGCTTAATATTTAAATTTCAAAGCTATTCTTTAACCACATATGACGAGCTCATTTCGTGCTGTTTAATTTGTAAGACTGATGATATTTTTTTTCTTTTTCCTGGTAATAAATCGCTCTTCCAAAAGCCCCTCTTAGCCTTCCTGACTGTGCAAAAACTGTTATTTGTTGTTACACTTTATAACTTCAGTACCGTGCATGAGCCTTTTCTTGATGATTTGGCCACTTTTTAGAATCAATTCTGATGTTTTCAGAGCGTTTTTTTGGCTAATAACGGCCCTGTTTTATCTCGAAGCGCCCTTCTTCTTACTAATTTTTTACTCTTTTCCTTTCAGAAAACTCGCAAAACATTGATCTTTTGTATTATAAAGGTCATAAATATCATTAAATCTAAGCTCCTTAATAAGGTGCCCCCTCCTTTTAACGGGATGATTCATGAGCGCGACTCAACTATGTGAACCTCATAAAAGTATTAAAGTTGCTGTGTCTTACCGCTCCTCCGGTCAAGAGGCAGCTGATGAGCTTTCATCTCAGTTAGGGCAAAGCTCGTTTGCTTTTGTTTTGGTTTTCTTTGCTCCAAAACTGAATTCGACATCACTGATACATAATTTAATGGACAGATTTCCCTCTACTCCTATTTATGGCTGTAGCACCGCTGGGGAAATGACCCTTGATGGCATTTCAGATGAAGCTGTGGTTGCATTGGGCTTTTTAGAAAGCGAATTTCGCGTTGAACCTGTCTTTTTTCCCAATTTGGATGAATTTTCCATTCGAGAGAGCCAATCAAAAGTTCATCAGGCGGTGAATTATTTTCAAACCTCTCGCTCCGCGTTAAAACCTCATTGCTTTGCGCTCATGATGGTTGATGGCCTGTGTTTTAAGGAAGAGCAGCTGGTTTCAGCCTTTAACTATGGCTTGAGAGACATTCCTCTGGTTGGCGGCTCGGCGGGAGACGGAAAAGATTTTAAAGAAACCAAGATTATTTATAATGGCCAGCTTTATAATAACGCTGCCATTTTATTGCTTATAGAGAGCAGCTGCCCCATTCATATTTTTAAATCTGATAGTTTTACGCCCACTGATATCAAATTCGTGGTCACCAAAGCTGATCCTGAAAAACGGATTGTTTATGAGCTTAATGCCATGCCAGCGGCAACCGCATATGCCAACGCTTTGGGAATGAGAGAAGAAGACTTAGATCAAATAACCTTTGCCAGCCACCCATTATCTGTATGTTTTGGTGGCGATTGCTATGTCAGGTCCGTCCAGGAAATTTTAGAAGATGGGGCCTTTAGTTTCTATTGTGCCATAGACGAAGGGATTGTTTTCACGCTTTCTGATATAGATGATATGGTTGATGGCATTGAAAAAACGTTTGCCACTATTCATGAAGACCTAGGGCCGCCACAATTAATTTTAGGATTTGATTGTGTGGTCCGGCGCATGATGTCTGAAATTAATCAGAGTAAGGGGCAGATTAGCCAGCTGTTTAAAGAAAATCATGTGATTGGCTTTAATACCTATGGCGAACAAGTTCGTTCAATGCATCTCAATCTGACATTTTCAGGAATTGCTATTGGACAATGACGAAAGAGAAAGACTTTTCCCTTAAAAACAAAAAGGGGCGCAAACCAGCACCTGTCTTAATCTTAGAAGATGAAAGTTTTGGGACAAACCCTCAAGACACAGCTTCTTCTTCAGAAGAGGACCTGTTGGCGCGGGTTGAAAAGTTAGAAAAAATCAATCAAGCGCTTATTCGCCGGGTTGAGCGGTCTATGGATCAACGCGCCAATAGTTACTCTTTGTTTCAATCAGCCATTTTATTGGAAGAGCAAGTGCGCGCCCGCACCACCGAATTGCATAGCGCCCTTTCCGATCTGAAAACATCCAACGAACACCTTTCTGTCGCCAAAGAGCAAGCTGAGCGTTCTAACACAAGTAAGACAAAATTTTTAGCCGCTGCCAGTCATGACCTGTTGCAGCCTTTAAGCGCCGCGCGGCTGAATATGTCAGCCTTGCAAGGCGAAAAAGTCTCACCCCAGGCCGGCTCTTTAATCTCTCAGGTTGATCGTTCGCTCATAACTCTTGAAGAACTCTTGCGTACCTTGTTTGATATTTCCAAACTAGATGCCGGGGTGAGCGTACCAGATATTTGCCGTTTTCCTGCCGACCGGATTTTGCGCCGCTTACATGCTGACTTTAGCGCCATAGCGCAACAAAAGGGGTTGAAGCTTAAACTTTTCACGCTACCCGTCATTGTTGATACGGACCCAATTTTTTTACGGCGCATTTTACAAAACCTGATCTCGAACGCTTTGCGTTACACAAAAACTGGCGGGGTGCTGATTGGCTGCCGCCAGCGCGGCGACCATTTGCGCTTTGAGGTTTGGGACACTGGTGTTGGTATTGAGACGCATGAGCATGACCGCATTTTTGATGAATTTCACCGCTGTCAAAATGGGGTCCATCAAGACGGGCTGGGCTTGGGGCTCGCCATTGTTGCCCGCATGGCAGACGCCACAGGCCATGAAATTAGTTTTTCTTCCAAGGCTGATCGCGGGTCTGTTTTTCGCGTAAGCGTGCCGATTAGCAAAACGCAAACAGATTTGATTGAGGATCTGTCGCCTCTACCTGTTCACTCACCACAGACATTGAAATTAGAAGACGCTTTTATCGTCCTGATTGAAGATGATGTGGATGTTTCCAGGGCCATGAAAACGCTTCTGACCAAATGGGGGGCGCAATGCATTGCCGCTGATTGCCTTAGCCAAATTCAAGAGCAGCTCGATTATGTTGAGCGTGAGCCTGATTTGATCATTGCTGACTACCACTTGGCTGATGACATTGTTGGCCCGCAAGTGGTTCATGAAATTCGCAAACGCTTTGCCTCTTTTCGCGAGAAGATCATTCCCAGTGTGATCGTGAGCGCCACGCCCACCAATGAAGTGACACAACGGGCTGAGCAGGAAGGTTGCGAGTTTATGACCAAACCCGTGGAACCAGCTGAACTGCGCGCTTTGCTTATTCATTTGTTGAATGAATAAGCTTTTTTTGTCTCACGGGCTATGGCTTTTTAGTGGCGCTTTGGATGCCCACCAGCAACCGCGCTGAAGCTCCCGCCCTGCGACGGCGCAGCTGCTCGCGCGCTGACGGCCGTTCGGCCTATGTTTTTTGTCTTCGGATGATGGAGGGTTTTTTGGTTCTGCTTGTGACCCTTTGCAGAAATCTAGTTTCTTTCAGATTGGAAATTATTCACTAGACTTAGGACGTCAAAATAAACATCCCCTATTGGGGCTTTTCCCGAAGTATATTCCCCATCTGTGTCATTATAAGTCTCATGTAGATTTCTCAATGCTGAGATAACAGCTTGCCCATATTCACTTGCCGTCCCTTCAACGTGAACACGATTAAATATATCTCTTGTTGCGCTAATTGCATTTACACATACATGCCTGTCATATTGACTCTGACTTGCCTCAATACTGCGTTTATCAATGAGTGCAGCGATATTGTCTTTTAATCCATTTGCAGTTTTGGCATTTTGTCTCATCGGGCTTTCTATTCAAGGTCGTTGGTTTACAGGATGTTTTATTGTAATTTATAAACTATCTAAAATTTCAGATATATTGTCAGTTCTTAGCTTGTAAGGAGCTAAAATATCTTGCGGCCTTGCAAGAAGGCTTCAGTGATTAACAGCGGAATCGCCCAACAAAACCAGCTAGCAGCGATTAAACTTTCTGTAATGGGTCCAACGGACGCAGCCTGGGTTGCCCCGACAAACATGCGGAAGAAAACAAAAGCAAAAGTAACAACATAGCTTCGTATCATCCATTCTTTATGTTGTTCAAAATTCCGACGCCAAATAGCGGCATAAGCTAGTCCAGTCGTTATAAGCCAAGCTGTCGCCAAACCAGCAAGGCCTGCACCAAAAATCCACCCTAGTGTTGTGGTCACCGAAAGGTAGTAGGCCGTGAATGAGCTGATTATAATGGCCGATATATAAACAATTCCGAGGGCTCTGTGTGTTCGCATCTCTCGTCGATTTAACCCCATCCATATTTGAGCAGGACCAATGAGCAACGCTACCATCGCAGTACCTATATGAGCCAATAACCATGAGAACCTCCCAGAAGGAGTATACCTCTCGATCCCATCGCCAGTTCCGATCAAGTAAGGCCAAGCGAACAAAATGATGAACGAAATAGCTATAACCATTGATAGAACTAAGAGCGCATTAATCCATGTAGTGGATCTAGCGCTTCTAACTGTTGATGGCATTATATTCCCTCTATCACTAGGTCTGAAGCTGAGAACTCTATCTTCAATCATATTTGAAATCAAGAAACGGTTAAAATTGACATGACTGTCTCAATAACTTCTGTATTTGCCACAAAACAGTCATCCTTTGCCCCCCCCAAAGTTGAGATAAGCAACACCTAATCCCTCACCTCTTCCAACCCGACCTGATAGCGCGCAATTTCATCCATATAAGTTTGGGCAGATTTTCTCAAACCCTCAATCTCCTCATCACTCAGTGTTCGCACCGCTTTGGCTGTGGTGCTGATGATGAGGGAGCCGTTTGGCCTATGTTTTTTGACTTCGGATGGTGAAGAGATTTTAGTACTATCTGTGCCCCTAGACGTAAAACTCTTAGATTTTTAGAGAAAATGTCAATTTTTAATATATTTGCCCATAAGCAGGGGCTTAATTAACTCGATTTAAGCTCTCCTACAATTCAAATCCTATCTACATGGCTCCATTTTAATTTGACCTGGGGGAAAACCTTCAGCATTTCAAATCAAAAGGGATTATTCAAATGCGAACACTCATTATTCTAGTTGCACTTCTTTTTTCAGCCCCTGCCTATGCGGCTGAGCTATCTACAGATACTGTTCTTGGAACGACCCTTTCAGAAGTACAGACGACATTGACCAACATGGGTTATGAAATACGCAAGACCGAAATGGAGGATGATAAGATTGAAGTCTATTTTGTTAAAGGTAACAAAATGGGTGAAGTTTATGTCAGCAAGTTAACTGGTAAAATCACCAAACTAAAAATGAAGTAACCCTATCATGTTAGAAAATGATAAAACTGTTAGCGAACGCTTAGGCGTTCGCAACATCATGGTCTGGGATCCACTTGTTAGGTTATTGCATTGGAGTCTTGCTATCACCATCGTGCTGAATGGTGGAATTGTAGATGAGGAGAGCTCTTTACATGAATGGATAGGGTATTTAGCTTTAGGTCTTATTTGTGTCAGACTGATTTGGGGGCTAATTGGCTCTGCGCATGCTAAATTTTCAGCATTTCCTCCTAATCCTTTTACTGCAATTGATTACCTAGTGGCTTTGTCCAAAGGTGAAAAAACAGTTTACCTATCCCATAACCCACTTGGCTCATTTATGGTTTACAATATCTGGCTGACAGTGATCATACTTGGCATAACAGGATATATGATGGGTACAATCAGGTTTTTTGGTATAGACTGGGTGGAAGAAGTCCATGAATTAGCTTTTAACTGGCTTGTCTTCTCTATTATTCTTCATATCGGCGGGGTTATATTTGACAGTTGGCGAACTGGAGTGCCTATTGTTAGAGCTATGATTACTGGAAGAAAACATATTCCTGATGATAGGCGAGTAGAATGATCGCAGGCCATTTTCCAATAATAAAACGAGAGCGCCGAGCAGTAGCGCTCTCCACTATAATTCTATTGCAGGCATTGTGTGCAATATTTTTTATTGGCGATGTTATTTACGACCTAAATCAGGGAGACCATCTTGATGATCTCCACTTAATCCTTGAAGGGTTAGCCTCTATGGCCTTGATTGCGGGCGTCATTTATCTTATGCACGAACTTCGTGAGCTTTTTCACCGTATGGCTTCTATGGAATTTGGGATTCGGGTCGCAAGAGGTGAAATGATTACCCTCATTGAAAGCTTTTTTGATCATTGGCAACTGACCCCATCAGAACGGGAGGTTGCATTTCTGATACTCAAGGGCATTGACAATGATTCCATCGCTAAAATGCGCGGAACTGCTCAGGGTACAGTTCGAGCACAATGCACCCAGATTTACGCAAAGGCAAAAGTTGATGGGCGCCCTCAACTTTTAAGCATATTCATGGAAGAATTGCTTCACGTTGGTGAAGAAAAGTAATATGGCAACATTTTCTAGTTTTCTCATTGCCTAAAGCAACAATGATATGACTGATTAAATATAATCTCTACTCTCTCACCTCTTCCAACTCGACCTGATAGCACGCAATTCCATCCATATGAGTTTGAGCAAATTTTCTCAAACCCTCAATCTGCTCATAACTCAGCGTTCGCACCGCTTTGCCTGGGGTGCCGCTGATGAGGGAGCCGTCTGGGTAAGTTTTGTATTCGGATGGTGGAGGGGTATATTGACAAAAACAATTGTAGCTAACGCCTTCAATAAAGCGTCCAACTGTGCTTCTCATGATTGTAAAGAAGAGCGATACATAAGATCAAAATTAGATTTACTATAGAAAAAAGTTAGCTTGTAATTTTATGGTTTTTTTCTTCGCGTTTTACGACTAGGGACTTCGGAATTAATCTAAGTTTGTACATATTCCTTAATCTTTGAATCATGAGTTTGGTTAGCTTATTGTTAGCTGAAAGAAGCTTGCGGTTTTGATTATCAATGATGTCTTCAACGATAATGTCACCTTCTTCTAAACTCATAAGATTTAGAGTTATATGTTCCGATTGGTTGTCTGTTTTAAGCTCGGCCTGGTCTTTCAGAACTTTTGCAACCGTAGATAATAATTGGGGATCATAATGATGGGGCTGCTCTTTCAGTCTCTTAAATGCCCCTAGATTAGAACAGCGAAGGTTTGAGCGGATTTTGACAAAATCAATGAGTATATGCAGCAATCTTGCATGCTTGCAGATTTCTTCTCCTTTCACTTTGTCATTTGGATAGCCTGTACCATCAAAGTTTTTGCCAGCGTAATAAATGGTCTGGGCAATGTTTTCCATTCTGGGGATATTGCAAATTAACTCACGGGCAAATTTGGGGCTTTCACTCACCAGCTCTTTTTCTGATGCTTCAAGTTGTGCACCGTTTGTGACTTTAGCCAATAATTCAATTGGTAAGGCAATGTCGCCAAGGGGCCAAAGCATTGAAGCGATTTCTAACTCCCATGGGCGCTCAATGGTTTCATTACGGGTAAAGACTTTTGCAAGGGTGTTGACTTCTGCAGCGATTTCAGAAGCTTTGGGATTGGTCAAAGCAAGGACATCAACTAAGACTTTCACACTCCCTGATAATGTTTGCTCAAGAAGCTCTTTTTCTGCGTTTAGAAGTTTATAGTGTCTTTGGCCATCCTGGATCGCTTGTACCAGATCTTTTGTGTCGCACGGCTTGTTTAGAAATCTAAAAATTTGCCCGCTATTGACAGCTGATGTGGCTGTTTGCAGATCATTGTTGCCGGTTAACATGATGCGTACAGTTGTAGGCCATCGCTTGCTTACCTGTTCAAGCAAGACACTGCCTTTCATGTCAGGCATATTTTGATCACTTATGATAACAGCATAAGGATCACCTTCTTCTAACATTTCAAGTGCCTTGGCCCCGCCATTGGCTGTGTGAAGGTTTACAATTTTGTGCAGAATTCTTTTTGCACCTTTTAATAAACGCTCATCATCATCAACCAGTAAAACTTGTGATTTTAAGTCCATTAAACCTCCAAATTTTTCTTATGCTGCTTTTTGTTGTAAAAGGCTGCTCAGATTTTGTGCCATTTGGGTCGATGTAAAATCTTCTTTTAAGTCCATCAATGATAAATAGGTCTTGGTAAGTATGTCAGGCAAACCAAGCAACGTGGTTATATAGGCTGCGCGCCCTAAAGTTTGGCATTGATAGAGCGTGCTATCAGTTTCATTTTTGAACTTTGGGGAGCCTAAACTTGCCAATAGCCCTGCTGTATAAACGGTCTCTGCCCAGTTAGTGTCTGCCCCTTCAAGTTCAGCAAGGTTGGCTGCTGCTCTTGCCATTTCAACCTGTTCATTGAAAGGATTTGAAGGGGAATTGTTTTCAGAGCATTCTTCATCCCAATTGCCTAATCGTTTCAGATGTAATAAATCTTGCAAGGTTTCAAAGCCGATGGCGCGAATAGCCTTGCTTATGCTACATGTAGCTTGTGCCCGACCAAAATAGGCTGAATTGGCAATTTGAAGCAGGCGTGCGGTTAAATTGGGATCGAGACCAATAAGGGCGTTGATTTTGTCAACCGGGGGCTCTTCTTGGCTCAGGAGGTCAGCTAGTTTTTCAAATATAACAGGTGGGCTTTGTAGCCGATCATAAATTGAAGAACTAATTGCGGCTTCTTCAATGCCCAAAACCTCGCGCAAAAGGAGTGGGGCTTGAATGGCTGAAATCAAAGTGTCAGCTTCACATGGTTTTGCAACAAAGCGATGGCTGCGTCCAATGGTTCTATAGGTCTGATCGCGTTTAGCCTCACCCGACAGAATAATTCTGATAATGTGGGGGAACTGTTGAGAAACTTTCTCCAACAGGTCAGCGCCGTTCATTTCTGGCATTCTCATATCTGAGACAACCACATCAACATCCGATGTTTCCATCACATTTAAGGCTTCAACTGCCGTTTCAAGAAACTGCATGTCCCATACGCTGCGTTGTGAACGGGTCATGCGTTTTAGCCCTCTTAAAATATTGGGCTCATCATCGACAAAAAGAACGAGAGGTTTCATGCTACCTCCTGTTCTTTGGCCTGGTTCATGGTCAAAGGCAGTAAGATTTTGAATGTTGTGCCGGCACCAACCTCACTGGAACATTCTATAGAGCCATTATGTTTCTGCTTTATTATTGAATAGCAGATGGCAAGACCTTGTCCTGTGCCTTTGCCAACCCCTTTTGTTGTAAAAAAGGGATCAAAGATTTTTTCTTTTACATCGTTGGGGATCCCGCAGCCGTCATCTTGGATGATTAATTCTATCTGGCCATCAATCACCTTTGTACTGATCAAAATAGAGCCCTTTGCATCTTTTTCTCCGGTGCTAATTGCATCAGCTGCATTAACAACCATATTCAAAATAACCTGGTTGATTGCCCCTGGCAGGCATTCTAAGTGGGGTAGGTTTGGGTCCAGCTCTGTTTGGACATCGGCCACATATTTCCATTGATTGCGGGCGACTGTAAGTGTGGTCTCAATCGCGTGATTTAAGTCGAGTAGGGATTTTTCATCTTCACCTGGGTGGGAAAATTCTTTAATGGCATTGACAATGCTAGCAACTTGGCCAACGCCTTCAAGGGATTGTTCAACTGAAAGTGGGCCCTCTTCGCATAAAAACTCAAGATCGATCTCTTCAATTTTATCATGAATGCTGGAGAACAGTTTATGTGTGTTGTCATCCAGCTTTAAAGTGGCTGTTGCTGTTTCATAGTCTTTGATAACACCAATAAGATCAGCAATGGTATCTTCTAAAAAGCGCAGATTATCGCTGATATATTGAATGGGTGTGTTGATTTCATGAGCAACACCGCTTGCTAGCGTGCCAAGCGCTTCCATCTTTTGAGCTTGTCGCAGTTCATTTTCAAGCGCGGAACGTTTTGCTTCTGCGTGTTTTCGTTTTGTTATGTCTTTAAAGATCCAGACCGATTGCTGTTTCCCATCCAAATCAATTTTTGTAAATCCATATTCTATAGGCAAAACGACACCATCAGCTCGGCACCCCATGGCCTCTTGCAAATTTTCTTCTTGTACTGTTTGCCTTTGTGTCACATCCTTTTTTGCAAGGCCAACAGTTGAAAAGTCTTCAAACAAATCAGAGATAAGCGTGGTGGCAAAATAATCTTCGCCTAGCCCAAACATCATGAGGGCTTTGCGATTGGCGCGTGTGATTGTTAAATCATTATTTGCCAGCACAATTCCTGCAGGGGTGTATTCTAGAATCGTATCGAGTTGCACGCGCTGGTTTTCAACGGCTTCTGCCACCGTCTTTAAGGTGGTATTTGACGTGTAAAGCTCTCTGCTTTTTTCCTCTAGCAGTCGTTCCGCTTCAATCCGGGCTTGCTTTTCTCTGTTAAGGCGCTTTTCAAGAATTTCAGGGTTTAAGCTGCTTGATTGTGGCGCTTTTCGATCGTGAAGTGCACGCATTGTTCGCTCCCATCCTTATTGACATCTTTGCGAGAAACTGTGTGGTCATTACCAAAATGTTCAATGGCACCGATGATCAAACCTTCAGCCAAGTCGCCCATCATGCGGTCTGATTTATAGATCAACTCTAAAGAGCCGTGACTATCTCTGCTTGTGGTAATGTTTGGCAGCGTTGCTTCTGGATAAAGTTTTTTCACCTCTACATGGATGTAACTGTCCACTTCTTCTAAGAAGTCTGTGACGCTTTGGATATCTTTGAAAAAAACCGGGTAAAGTTCGTAAAATTGTCCCAGTAGGTGTTTGCCGAATGTTTGCACTAAATCTGATACTGGAATGTTGGTGATTTGGCTCAAATTGGTCACGAGAGATACGACTTCTGCATGATCATAGGTCCCAACTGAAGTGTAAACACCACCTGATGGTAAGTCTGATTTTGATATAATCTCTTCGGTTACTTCCTCTCCGAAAGTATCGTCGACCATATTTAACAGTAAAGTAAATACAATACCTTTCATTTGGGCTCCTATTTTTTAATATTAACAATTAGTTAAAACATATAAATCCTCTTCTACCACTATAATAAATAATTATTTCATTTTCATTATCCCCATTTGGGGACTGATTACTTATTTTCACTCATGTTTACTTGAGTATATCAATAAGAACGGAGATCCTTTTTATGTTTTCTTCCTTACCGCACGATGATCAAGCTGATATTTTTTATCAACCCAACCAGACATCACAAAAACATAAGGTGCTTATTGTGGACGATGAATTGCAAATTCTGGTCAGCTTGAAACGCGCTTTGAGGTCTGAATTTGAAATAGAGGCTGCAACTTCAAGCGAACAGGCTCTGCATATGATTGAAACGAATGATCCGTATACGGCGATTATTAGTGATATGCATATGCCACACGAAGACGGCATTAGCCTCTTAGCAAAGGTCAAACAGCTTGTCCCTGAAACAGTGCGTATCTTGCTTACAGGAGATGGATCCACTGCAACAACCATTGGGGCTGTTAATCGCGGTCACGTATTTCGTTTTTTAAGTAAGCCTTGTTCACTTGATTTAATGCGTTCAACACTTGAGGATGCGGTTATTGAATTTAATAGATCTGTTGGGTTTAACCGAAAAACGTCAGAACTGCTTGGTTTGTTTCAGCATGAATTTAGAACACCTTTGCATCAAATTATTGGTTTTTCCTCTTTGCTTGCTGAAGAGGCTGTTTCTCCAGAAGATTTGAAAGACTATGCACTTCATATTCATCAATGCGGGCAAAACATTCTGCAAATGACCAATCAACAGCTTATCTTGCAGCAAATAGGTGATGGTAGCTACTCGCCGCATAAGCAGTGGGTTTCGGTAAAAGATTTGATTGAGCCTGTGATTGCGCAACATGCATTACATGCCATGCAAATGGATGTTGAATTGGTTTGCAACATTGATGATGAGAGCCAAAAACTTTATATCGACAAAGACCTGATGGTTATGGCTCTTGATTGCCTCATTTCGAATGCGATTAAGTTTAATTGTTCTGGGGGACGTGTTCATGTTCATTATCAAACGGCAAAGGGTTTGAATTCATTTCAATCAATTGAAGTTACAGATACAGGAATTGGATTTGGTGATGTTGACATTGAAGCTTTAAAACAGCCCTTGATACAAGCAGATATGTCGCGAACACGCTTGAAAGGCGGATTAGGTATGGGATTGCCCCTTGTTTCATCGATTAGCAACTTTAATGAAGGACATTTGGAACTTGCCAATCGTGCTGAAGGCGGGGCCTCAGCCAAAATTATCATACCTGACATTTTCTTTGACGCATACCCTGAAGTGCGCTCAGATTAAACTGAACAAAGCGATTTTTTTAATCGTTGGTCTTTCAAGTGTGTTCGTTTTTATACTAAGGCGGCAGCAGATGATAAAATAAGCTTGACTAAATCTGCTTGCCCATTGGTGTTTGTTTTTGAATAAATTCTTTTCAGATAAGTTCGGGCGCTGGAAACAGTTATGCCACTTTTTCTTGCTGCCTCTTCAAGGCTGATCCCTTGAGCAATGGCCTGACCAATTTTGGCCTCTGACGGTGTTAGCCCAAATAGATCCACCAAAGATCCGGGCTCAGGGGCTGCATTTGTTTCTGGATCAGTAATCAGCATTGCAACCAATCTCTTATCTAAATTTTTATCACCTTTAAATGGCAAGAAAACAACCGATAAATCACGTTTTAAAGAGGGTCTTGGAAGAGAAAGGAAAACAGGATCTTTGCCTCGTCCGATAGATAGTAGGCCAATCCTCTCATGGAGGTTCTTTGTCACTTGACTGTCAGTTCCGCGGCATATATCGGATGCGTCAAGCGATATTCCATCTCTTTGTGCTAGAAGTTGCGTGCCACTTTTATTGGCATAAACCAGGTGACCAGTTGGCTCAACAACCAACAAGACAGGGGCTATCAGTTCAAAGGCGGCCCTGGCTAGTCTCATTTCTATGGCTTGATGATTATCTGATTTTTTGTTTTGATCTTGCAGACACAGTTCTATTGCTTCGATTAAAAGATGGGTTGGGCAGGGTTTTGTGAAAAATCTGAAAACTTCAGCACGATTGATTGCCTCAATAGCAGAGGCGAAATCTCCTGATCCTGTGAGCAGGATATAATCTATTTCTTGATGGGTGGCGCGCATTTTTTCTATGAACTCAACACCATTCATTGATGGCATGTCTAAATCAGTGATAACAACATGAACCTGGGTCGTTTTGCAAAACTCGAGCGCTGTTAAGGGATCCGTTTCATAAGTGATATCCCATTCAAACTCACGCGATTTCAAAGAACGTCTTAAGCCATTAAGAACATTTTCGTCATCATCAACAAATAAAATTTTTGGACGAGGGTAATTCATAGTTTCTTATTTCTATATGAGTAACCTTTAAAAACCTCTAAAATTGGGTTCAGCAGTATCTTGTTTCAAAATCATTAACTAAATTTTTTATGAGATATTTTTAAAATTTTAAAAAGTTAGAACCCAATTTCGTCAGTTTAAGGTGATGATAGAATAACAACTCGCCTTATATTTAAATTTTGGATGTTGATAGTTTTTTGACTTCGTAATTTGAAGGTTATTTTTCTATGAATTTGTCTATTCATAAAAATTGACTTCAATATAGATTATTTCTTAAGAGATAAAGAGACTCCTTCTGGCACCTGGAGGTAAGATATGGCGGATGCAAAGAATGGCCGCTTACCCTTCAACTTCAGCAGGAAATTTTATGCCTTGAGATAGCGAGCACCTGCCCCACAACAGTCTTTATTTTTACTATGGATCAATGATAATTGATCGTAGTCCTTAGCAAAATCGGAGGGTAAAATTTTACAAGGAGATCAGCTGGAACGTATCTTTCTGCACCAGTATAGTTTTCAAATTAATAAAACAGGGACATCACTAAAAGCCATCTACTGTCCCTTTTGATCTTCATTTTCTTTACCTAAAAAAGGGATAGCGATTGCATTAATGTTACGGAGTTCAGAGGGTGCCTTCATCTAATAAAAATCTACTGGATAACGAAGAGCAGAACGCATGGATCAAACGCAAATTCGTTGAATGGCAGAGCACATGGCATGACTATTTTCAAGCTGATCCAACGCTTGCCGAATATGTACGACCTAAACACCTACCTAAAGACATTGATTGTGATTATGACTTAATCTTCAATTTTTCGCAAACAGTCCCTGCAACACGCGAAAAGTGCTTTTCACTTTTTCCAAACGGCGCTGAAATGCATCGTCGGTTTGAAAGCTATCTTTCAGAACCCGCTCCAGACCTAAACGCAACCGAGGCCCGCCAACTCGTCGAACAGCTTTCAGAACTCATTAAAGCTGCTGGGCCAACCGAAGAAGCAAACTTGGAAATCTCAACGATCTTTGAGGCGCAAGATCCATTACCCGAAGAAATTCACAAAACAGATTCTATTTCTATCCTGTTTGAAACCAGTTTTTTCGACCTGGTTCCTATTGAGAATATGTCAGCTATAGCTGCCCATCTCTTTTTGACAGAGCCACTATATGCTTCAGCAGGAAACTACTATGAGCTTCGTGACTGGGTAACAGCTGCAATGTTCGACCCAAAGCAAGATAAAGTTTACTCACTTGTCTATCGACTTTGGCAATCGCAATGGCAGCCGGCTTTGGGCACAGACGGGATCATGCTATTCAACCGAAGTTTGTGTTAGTTAAATGAAGTCAAGGCCTGCTTCTGGCACAAAGCAGTCATCCTATTACACGCCTAGAACAGGGGGCCAACCTTCTAACCCTTTACCTCTTCCAACCCGACCTGATAGCGCGCAATTTCATCCATATAAGTTTGGGCAGATTTTCTTAAACCCTCGATCTCCTCATCACTCAGCGTTCGCACCGCTTTGGCTGGGGTGCCGATGATGAGGGAGCCGTCTGGATAGGTTTTGTTTTCGGGTACCAAAGCATGCGCGCCGACAAGGCTGTTTTTGCCAATCTTGGCGCCGTTTAAAACGGTTGCGCCCATGCCGATCAGGCTGTTGTCATCAATGGTGCAGCCATGCAGCATGGCTTGGTGGCCGATGGTGCAATATTTGCCTATTGTAAGCGGGAAGCCTATGTCTGTGTGCACCACCACATTTTCTTGGATGTTGCTTCCCTTGCCAATGGTGATGGGTTCATTGTCGCCGCGCAGGACCGCACCGAACCAAACGCTTGTTTGTTCTGCTAAGTTGATCTGGCCAATGAGGGTAGCTGTTGGGGCGATCCAGCTGGTGGCGGGGTTGGCAAATTTGGGGGCGTGGTTTTCAAAACTGTAAAGGGGCATCTGGGCTGGCCTTGAACGGGGTGATGGTCTCTTGTTTTCTTGCTAACCAGAACACGCTCCCAGTTGGCAAGCGGTTTCTAGAATAATCACACCCTGGCAGAAACTCCACAGGCACGCAATGATTATTGCCACCATAATCCAATAGGGTTCACTGCCCTTAAACAAGATGGCCTGCAAGGTATTGCGCAAAATCATAAATGGCCCGGCAATGATGCGACAGGTCGCGCCAGCTAACAAAGACAGGTTACTTGCCTGTTCTTGCCTCATCTCAAATCTTAATGGTTGGCCTGTGACCATGGCTGACACAGAGGCGCAAACACCGGCAGCGGTAAAGCCGATGGCCAGACTATAGATATTTAACAGGATGGCTGCGTAGTGCGCTTGGTCCATGAGATCCCCACTGTTTGGCTGTTTCACCAACTGACGGATCAGTTGGTGTTGCACAATCACGTCGGTGATTTAAGGGCACCGACAAAACATCAGGGATCATTTTGCCATAAACGCGTTCGGCTCAGGATCGAAAAGTTAATTTTTGGTTAACGTCGCGGCCACATAAGAGCGGCGCACATCAGGATTAGTCTAGGTCAATATCAAGCACAGCAAAGTTAACTTGGTAGGACACATCGCCCTCTTCTGCATCACGATAAACCGTGCCGAGAAACTCATCACCTTTGTGCAGCTCAACCATATCTTGAACTTTGGGTGCGCGGCGCAATTCAATTGCTTCAGAATTAAAAAGCTTGCGTAGATACGTTTCCAACTTTTGCATTTCTTCGCCTGTCACGACCGGGCCTCTCTATGGTTTTTTAAACTGAAATATTGATTAAACTCATTCTTTTACGCCAGACTATTGACATGCCTTTTGCCTTACAAATCAGACTGCCAATTCATTTCATCTGAGATCATTTGTGTATAAGAGCTTGGCGCCAGAATCAATGTTTAAATTGACACACAAGGTGGCAAGCTGCCCCTTTATTTGTCTGGCCTGTCTTACTTGTTGGGTAAGTCTTGGGTTTGGCTGTTTAGCAATTGGTTCATGGTGCGTGCTGGTTCTGCGCAGCCGGCTGTGCCAATCACTTTGGCAGGCACACCGGCAACAGTTGATTCTTTTGGCACATCTGACAACACAACCGAACCAGCTGCAATGCGCGCGCAGCACCCAACGCGAATGTTGCCTAAGATTTTTGCGCCCGCGCCAATCATCACGCTTGAGCCGATTTTGGGGTGGCGGTCTCCGCTTTCTTTGCCACTGCCGCCCAGTGTTACGCCATGCAAAATCGATGTGTAATCGCCAATCTCGGCTGTCTCTCCAATGACCAAACCTGAGGCATGGTCAAACATGATGCCACTGCCAATGGTCGCGTTTGGGTGAATGTCCACACCAAAAATGCGCGCTGACTGGCTTTGCAAATAAAGCGCTAAATCTTGTGAACCGCTATGCCATAATCGGTTGGCAAAACGATAGGTTTGCAGGGCATGAAAGCCTTTAAAATAAAGCAGAGGTTCCATCAACCGATTGCAGGCTGGGTCGCGTTCAAACACGGCGGCCAAATCAATACGCAAGGTCTGGCGGAAGGTCTCATCATTTTCAATGATGTCGTTAAAGGTTCTGTCCAGAATGCTGGCGTCAATGTCTGAATGATCTAAACGTTGGGACAGATGATAGGCGAGCGATTGTTCTAAGCTGGTGTGGTTTAAGATGGCATCATAAACCAGGCCTGCCATGACCTTATCATTTTCCACCACAGCCTGGGCTTCGTTGCGGATTTTTTCCCAGACCGGGTCAATTTGCCCGAAAGATTTTACTTCTGCTTGAGGGTTCATTTAAGGGCCTCTTTTCGCCTTTGCACCTGTTTTGCATGTAAGGGTTTCACATTACAAATTAAAGAGCTGATTATGTTTAAATATTTCTCTGCCAGCCCGATGCATACTTTTTATCAATCTTAAATTATTCGTCGTCTTGTCAAACCATTTGGTTCAGACACTATTTTAGTGCGTCTTTATTTTAGTGCGTCTTTTTCAATTTGAATAGATCACTAATTTAAATAGATCACTAATGGCAATGATATGATTACAATTGGGCTGACTATACCCTTCTTTGTAACCTATTGATATATGTATTTATTTCTATAAATAACATTTTTTTGATCACAAAAAAAACGGCCACAAAAGGGGCCGTTTTTATCAGAACTGTACTTATTAATGAGGTTTTCGCGTTAAGCAACCTTGACCTTGCCAATTTTGGCTTTTTCCGGTTTGGGCTGTTCTGGCGCCTCTTTTAAACAAATGCCTTTGTAGCGAATGCGACCGGCGATTTTGGCCTTTTTGATGTTGCGTTGGCTCATTTGTTTGCCAAAGGGAATTTGCGACATTGGGTTTGAGCCTTGCTGTTCACACCAGGCACAATAGTCATCATAAAGCTGTGTGGCTGTGGTGCTTTGGCCCTCAGCTTCAATGATGCGCTCTTCATAGTAGCGCTCCATTTCGTTTTTCGGCAACTTAACAGGATCGGGCGTTTCTATCGCCACTTCCAGGTCATGATTGTTATCATTGTCACTTTGTAAGGGTTCTTCTTTACCAGAGGCGTTTTCCAATAAGTCTGCAGGCTCTTTGGCAACGGGCAATGCCTTTGTCCCCTTGAGGGTCAGGGCTTGTTGTTCATAGTCATGTTTGGCTTGTTCTACCATGGCTTTGCGTGGATCTAATTTCCACATACTGAAGACAACAAAGTAACCAAGGGCAGAACCTGCCTCGACAAGCAATGAAACCAGTAAGATCAATACCGTTTGTGTGTCTTCTAACTTTAGGCCAAAGATGCTTGCAATCAGGTCGGCTTGCGGGTCGGCCTTGCCGGCCGCGGCAAGCGATGTCGCTTGAGAGACCGTTGAGCGCAGAGATAGAATTCTCTTTTCTATTTTCGCGGCTTCTTGGGAAATGGCCAGCTCTTTTTTCAAATCAAAAATTTGCGGGCAATATTTGCGTGAGACCCAATTGGTCTTGGCGCACCCTTGGGTGATCTTGTCAACGGTCGCGCGCGGTTTGCCGCGTAGTTTCACTTGAGTGGCGCTTACCCGTTCCAAATCTGCTGTCACGGCATTGGCCGGTCGGTGTTTGGGCATCCAGGATAATTTATCTTCGAGGCGCTTTAACTCAGCGCGCGCGTCTTTGTAGTTGGACACTTTAATCAGTCGCTCGCCGCTATTGTCGGCTCGGTTCATTGCGGCAAAACCGATACTGGAGGTGATGGAATAGCCGGTGCAAATAATGCCCAGCGCAACACCGGCCAAAGCTTGGGCCCATTTGCGGGTCTTCCAAGCGTAAATGATCAAAAAGGGAACAATGGCTTTTAGGCAGTCTGCAGCCACGCTGGCAAGGCCATAGACTTGGCCATCAAATTCTGTTTTGCCAAGCCCAAATCCAAAGCGCCAATTCATTGCTGCTGAGACAACAACCAGGGCTGAGGCGGCTAATAATCCGAATAGTCCAAGAACATGTCTCATGGACGACCTCCTTCGATGACATCAATAAAACGCGTATCTTTCGTTTTATCGACAAGTCCCTCTTTTAAAAGACTTAAACAATAAGGGGCACGAGACACTTGGTGATTCTTAAATCCTTAAGGGCCTGTTTTGTTTGACAGACTCTGTCTAAGCACTGCCAGATATCAAACGACCTGACACTTTTAACTTAAACTGGTTATACGCTTGAGAAAGGTTGAGATTAATAAGGCAAACTGAATGGGTATTCAGTTGCAAAAACATGTTTTAATCTTTTATCTTTCAACCGTTTAAAGGATTGGAATTCAAGTGCTTTTCACATCTCTTTTCGCTTTAACCGCCGCGGTAAATTGAAAAGATTTGTAAAGACCAGTTCGCCCTCTTTTCTGCTGTTATCCCACTTGCAGATTTCAGCGCACTGGCAAAGCCCCCGCTACACTTGGTAACAAGTAGCTGATTCGTAAATTTTTGTTAAGGATTGGAAATATTTAGCTGTATTTTTCGGGTCACACATGATTAACCTTTTGTTAATGATTGCCCCTGCTGTGATGGTCTGGATTTCAAGAGATTGTGAGATTTATGTCTGAGATAACAACATATAGTGACGGCCCCCTTGGCTGGATAACCATTAGTGCGCCTGAAAAGCTTAATTCTATGAACGAAAAGATGTGGCAACAGTTTCCTGATGCGGTTGCAAAGTTGGAAAAAGATCCCAATATTCGCGTTTTGATCGTTCGTGGGGACGGCACGAAAGCATTTTCAGCCGGGGCTGATATTTCTGAATTTGACCGTTTGCGAGATGGGGATAACGCTCAAAGCTATAATCAGCTAAACCATGATGCTTTTGACGCTTTGCAACAATGCTCAAAACCAACCATAGCCATGATCCATGGGTTTTGCATGGGTGGGGGATTTTTGATTGCTCACTCGGTTGATTTGCGTCTTGCTGGCACCAGCGCGCGCTTTTCTCTGCCACCTGCCAAATTGGGCATTGGGTTTGATGTGAGATGGGTGGCTTTGGTTTTAAAAACCCTACCAGCCGCTCTGGCGAAAGAAATGTTTTTCACCGGTGGGCGCTATGAAGCGCGCCAATTGCAAGCTTTTGGCACATTAAACCAAGTGGTTGAAGATGATGAGCTGTTAGAGACCACCCAAACGCTGGCCCAAACCATTGCGGCCAATGCGCCTTTGACCATTCAAAGTGTTAAAGGGGCGATTGAGGCGCTTTCACGTAATGATCATCATATTGATTTTGATGCCCATGATGCGCTTACCCAAGCTTGTTTTGAAAGTGAAGATTACAAAGAAGGCCGGGAAGCTTTTAAGGAACGGCGTGCGCCCGTTTTTAAAGGGGTTTAATTGCCACGAGTACCGAGGTTGATCTTCCCCTTATACTTCCATGGTGAGGAGAATTGCGCAGAACTCTGTTTTATTCGACTTCACTCAAAAATTCCAAAACGCCTTTTTTGTAAGCTGCGTCGCCAACTGCGCGCATATGATCTCGGCCTGGGATTGGTAAATGTTTGGCGCCCGGGATCATCTCAACCAATTTGGCACCATCACCGGCAATCACATCTTCAGTGCCCACTGCCACCAATGCCGGAATTTTAATGGCGCCGACCATTTCTTCAGGCACAGGAACACGGGTGGAGCGAATGCAAGCGGCAAGGGCGAGCAGATCGCTTTTGGTCTGTTCGGCAAATTCACGGAAATTGCGCGCTGCAGGGTTGGTAACTTCATCAGCTGTCTCAGCCTCTAATGCCCTGGCAATGGGTTCCGGGTTGCCTATGCCGCGCACCAGATGATAGCCCATGCCTGCAAAGATGACGGACCGCATAATCTCTGGGTAATCGCGGGTCACAAAAGCGGAAATGCGCGCGCCCATGGAATAGCCCATAATATGGGCCTGTTCGATTGAGAGGTGATCCACCAGCGCTTTGACATCACCGGCCATTAAGTGGGCGCCGTAATCTTCAATGTTATGACGCTTTTCGCTTAAGCCATGGCCACGATTGTCAAATGAAATGGTGGTATAGCCAGCTTCCGTCAAAGTTTGAAACCAACTTGGGGTGATCCAGTTCATGTGGCTGTTGGAGGCAAAGCCGTGGACCAAAACAATAGGGTATGGCCTTTTGGGCGCGTTTTCAGCGGGCTGCTGAACAAAATAGGCGAGTTTGATCCCACTTGACTCAAATGTTCCTGATGGTTCCATAATGCGGCACTTTTTCCCATATAATTGTCTTGTGATTTTGGTTTGCTTTTCTCTATCATTCCTTGGCAAACAACGCTATCTTTGTAAACTGTTTATCGGGATATGTTGGCATATTTTAAACTTAAGACTGAATAAGGACCCCCAAATGGCACAAGTGGCAACGCCTAAATTTAGCAATGATATTGGCACAGGGCGCATCGAGATTGGTGTGAAAGAATTTCAATGTATTGGCGCGAAACCTCCATTTGACCACCCGCATGTTTATTTGGACATGGGCCAAGACACACAGATTGTGTGCCCTTATTGCTCGACCCTTTATCAATATAATGAGAAATTAGAGCCTGATGAAACCCTGCCAAACGGCTGTGCAATTTCCCAACCTGCGTTTGTAAAAATAAGCTGAGGATTTTATGTCTGGTTTGAGCGACCAATTGCCTGTTCTCATTATTGGCGGGGGTATTGGTGGGCTTTGCTTGGCGCTTGAATTGGGGCGGCGCAACATTTCTGTTTGCGTATTTGAACAGGCGCAAGACTTTTCTGAATTTGGTGCTGGGCTGCAATTGAGCCCAAACGCCGTGCGCCGGTTAAAGGCTTTAGAGATAGCATCTGCTCTGGATCCTCTTGCTGGTAAGCCTACAAAAATTGTCATTCATGATGGGCTTGATGGCAAAGCTTTAAACGAAATCCCGCTGGGAGACCAGGCGATTGAGCGTTATGGCGATCCTTATTGGGTCATGGCGCGTAAGGATTTGCAGGCTGTTTTGTTGGCTGCAGTCAAAGCCCAGCCCTCCATTGAAATTTATACTGACCATAAATTTATAACCTACTCTCAAGATGAAACCTCCATTACTGCTGAGATGGAAAACGGGCAACGTTTTGAAGGGCGGTTGCTGGTGGGGGCTGATGGCATTTGGTCACGCGTGCGGCAGATGATTGACAAACAGGCTGTGCCCTCTTCTACCGGATATATTGCCTGGCGGGCTTTGGTTGATGATGACAAGGTCACAGCGTTGTTTGATGCCTATTTTACCCAAGTTTGGCTGGGACCTGATAGCCATTTGGTTCATTACCCGGTGAGCGGCGGGAGGCAGCATAATTTTGTTGCCGTCACCAAGGGAGAGGCCCGACCGCGTAGTTGGGCTGAGGCTTTGCCCAAGGAGCAACTTTTTGAACAGTTGCGGCCATGGCATAAACGCGTTCGTAAAGCAGTGATGGAGATTGATGAGTGGGTGGCCTGGCCGTTGATGCTATTGCGCCCGTTTGAGCCCTGGCATAAAAGGCGCATTGTTTTGCTTGGTGATGCCGCACATGCGGTGGTCCCTTTTTTATCACAAGGTGCAGCCATGGCGATTGAGGATGCGGCCCTTTTAGGGGGCTTGATTGAGCAACATCACGATGAGCTGTTAAACGTTCCTGAGCTTTATCAAAACCAGCGCTTTACCCGCTGCAAGAAGGTGTTATCGAAATCGATTTATAATGGGCATGTTTATCATGCACAGAAGAGCTATCGCTCTTTGCGTAACTTTGGGCTAAAACGCATGCCTCCTTCATGGCTTCTCAAGCAATATGATTGGCTCTACACTTACTAACCCGATCGGCTTTGTGGTGCCTTAAATTCCATGATGAGATTTAAGGCACACAGCAAGCCGTGCTTGAGCCAAATTTATTTTACGCCAAGCTTTTTCTGCAAGCTTGAAGAAGATGTGGTGTATTGGAAAATCACCTTTTTATCAGGATAGATGATCTCATTGGCCTTTTGCGCCATGAGCGCTGCTTCATGGAAGCCAGACAAGATGAGTTTAAGCTTGCCAGGGTAGTGATTAATATCGCCGACTGCAAAAATGCCTGGCTCGCTGGTTTCAAATTTTTCAGTGTCCACAGTGATTAGGTTTTCATGTAAATTCAAACCCCAATCAGCAACTGGGCCCAGTTTCATGGTCAAGCCAAAGAATGGAAGCAGGCAATTGGTTTTGACACCTGTTTCGCCCTCTGGGCCTTTAATGGTGACAGCTTCAAGCTGGCCGTTTTCTCCCTTTAGCTCGGTCATTTGGCCAAGGAGAAAGTCGATCTTACCTTCTTCACGCAAGGCCAGCATTTTATTAACACTGTCAGTGGCTGCCCGGAATTTATCGCGCCGGTGAACCAAGGTCAGGCTGTTGGCAATCGGGGCGAGGTTTAAGGTCCAGTCAAGGGCACTGTCACCACCGCCGACAATCAGCAAGTCTTTGCCTTCAAATTCAGCCATGCGGCGCACAGAATAATGAACCGATGTCCCTTCAAACTTTTCAATGCCTTCAATTGGTGGGCGTTTGGGTGTAAATGAACCACCGCCAGCAGCAATCACCACGACTTTACAGATAAACTCTTCATTATCATCTGTTGTTAAACGAAAGCGGCCATCATCAAGACGCTCTAACCCATCAACCCGCTGGTTAAAATGAAATTCTGGGTCAAAAGGTTTGATCTGCTCCATCAGCTTGTCTGTTAGCTCTTGGCCTGAGATGATCGGATAGGCTGGAATGTCATAAATTGGCTTTTCAGGATAAAGCTCTGCACATTGCCCACCAGGGCGATCTAAGATGTCAATCAGGTGACATTTGATATCTAATAGCCCGAGTTCAAACACCGCAAACAGCCCACAAGGCCCGGCGCCGATAATAACCACATCTGTTTCAATTGGTGCATTTGACATGAATTCTTCTCATTTAACGTTTGTTGCCCCATTTACATTATTTGGGGCAGATGTTGACTGTTATTGTTTTCGGGAATTTTAAAATTGCTTTTCAGGCATATGAACAACAAGGCCATCGAGCTCATCGGTCACCTTAATCTGGCAGCTTAGACGGCTGTTTGGGCGCACATCAAAGGCAAAATCCAGCATATCTTCTTCCATTTCTTTGGGAGCGCCGGTTTTGTCTGTCCAGTTGTCCTCGACATAAACATGGCATGTTGCGCAGCTACATGCGCCGCCGCACTCAGCCTCAATGCCAGGAACGCTAGCTTTTCTTGCCACTTCCATCACTGTCATGCCAACGTCTCCCTCAACATCATGAGCGGTTCCGTTATGTTCTATATATGTAATCTTTGGCATGGCGGTCTTATTCTGGCTCCATTTTTCAAAGGGCTTTGCCCCTTTAACTTCATCCTTTAGGCGATCTAAAATGCGCTCTTATCAGAACCTGACATTTGACCCAAAGCGCTTTTTGACTTTGGTGAAGTCAATAATTTGTGAGGAAATCTGATAATTTAACTATGAGCGTTCCTTGTTTCCCTAAAACCGGCATCCACTTTTAGGAGGAACGCTTCTAGGATCCGTTGACTATCTTTTCAAGACAAATCTGTTAGATACGGCCTGTTTTGCCTTCCTATAATGCATAAGCGCAAGAGATTCCAGTCTCAATTGCGCAAAATGTCATATTTATAAGGGGTCAGAGGGGAAATAGAGCTTAGAGTTAAACAAAGAGCCCTGTGCGCCCAAGGTGCACTGAGGTACGGTGGGGTCTGTTAACACCTTCCAAATGGGTGTTTAAGCTGCTTCAATTAAACCAGTTATGTAGCTATTGGTTTCATCGACAAGCTGCTCAATCTCATCACAAGCGGCGTTTTTATCCGATAATTGCCCGTTGGCGGCTTGGCGTTCGTAAACTTCAGCACGTTCACCAATGATCCAGGCACCAATTGCTTGGGCCGAGCCTTTGATTGAATGGGCAGCATCAGCCCAGTCTTTATCTGTTTCGGCAGCTTTTAAACGTTCTAAACATTGGATTGAATGGCTTAAAAAAAGCCCTAAGACTTCTGTCTCAAGGTCTTTGCTGCCAAACGTTTGCTTCGAAAGATGAACCAGATCAACTGGTTTCATTTGTTTTACTTTCTGATCCTCATCTAAATCCATCACGATTTGCTCCACACCATTATCCATCCATTAGACCTTTTGTGAAACCTGACAGGCTCTTTTTCCTTTTGTTCCACAATGATTTTCATTGGTCTATTAATGTTCAGTATAACCCACGAATACTTTCAAGTTATTAAACAGAATGAAAATTTTGGGGTTCTCATAAATCCTAAGAATCGTGAATTTCCAAAAATTTGTAAAAAAATTGCTTTACACGCTATTCGACAGATGATTCGTCAAATTTTTTATGCTAAGGTCCTGGCAGGGATCAGGTTCTCAATTATGGGAACCCAACTCATTTTCTAGCGTTTTAAACTATTTTAATGCGTTCAGTATGCGTTGTGTGCGTGATGAGTTTGAGTGTTATTTTGAGGGTGGTTGTCTTTCAAAATTTTTATTTTCAAATGGCTTTGCGTTTTTAAAAGTTTGGAACATTGTTCCAGATATTTTTAGTTTTGTTGTTAAGTATGTTTTTTATTTTTGCGTTCAATTGTTTGCGTTATTGACTTTGTTACCTTTGAATAAGCTGAACGGTCAAACAGGTGTGGTTAATACGCCTTATATTTGACATGAGTTATCGGCATGAAATGGTAATTAATGATTTGATTAACACCATATTTAATAACAGTTTGAGATTGTGATTTTTTACAAGGAGTTACACTTAGGGAATGCATTGAGTTTTGAGGGCGTTATTTTTTAGCAAAGAAAATTTTTCTTTATGAGCACCCAATCTTTGTTTTGGATCTTGTGTCTTTTTTTAGCGGGATTGTTAGGCACCAGATCACCACTGGCTACATCATTTGTTTCTATCACTTTTGGATATGACAAGAGATGAAGTGCCAGAAGGAGCAGTTTAGATACACTCAGTTTAGAAAAACAAAGAGTTTTGGGTTTTGTATGCGGTTTAAGTATTGGATTAGTAAATGGCACAAGAAAAGCAAAGGCCACCCCTTGGCAAAACAGCTAGCAAAGGGCAACGAGGTCAACAAAAGGGTAAACCACCTGCCCCCCCTCTTGATTTAGGGGCCGATACAGAGAAATCAAATCTTGGGCAATCAAAACCCCTGAAAAAAGATGTCGCTAAAGGTGCAAAAAGCGTTGGTCAACCTGGTGGGCCGAATGTGCGCTCTCTCGACCACTCTCAAACAAAAGAAAAAAAATCAGCTTCACCTCAACCTCCAAGTCTACCGCAAAAAGTTGAAGAGTCTGGGAGTGATGCTCATGAGCGCCGCCGTGCCGCCCCTGCCCGGCGCCGGTTTGCAGCTAACGATGATGTGCCCTCTATTGGCGGGCTCATTTTTGCCTTGCAACAAAAACCCTCTAACCGTCCCTTTGTCATTGCCGGGATCGCTTCTGGCGTTTGGGTGGCTTTATCAGCTGCCATGATCTGGACGGTTTTTAGCTCTGTTTTTAACGATGTTTCGTCCCTTGTGGATGTGTTTCAATCTACCGCGGCGCTTGCAGCTATTGCAGCTGTTGCCATCCCTATTGCTTTGTTTTGGTTTTTAGCGCTCTTGATTTGGCGTGCCCAAGAATTACGACTAATGTCTTCTGCCATGACAGAGGTGGCTGTGCGCCTGGCAGAGCCCGATAAGGCGGCTGAGCAATCTGTTGCCTCGCTTGGTCAATCTGTGCGCCGACAAGTCACGGCGATGAATGACGCCATCTCGCGTGCTTTGGGCCGGGCCAGTGAGCTGGAGGCTATGGTGCATAATGAAGTGGCAGCACTGGAGCGTTCTTATAGTGAAAATGAGCACAGGATTCGCAATCTTATTGGTGAACTTGCGCATGAGCGGACAGCCCTTACCAATGATAGTGAGCGGATTAGCCAATCCCTTACAGGGATTGGCCAGCGTTTAACGCGGCAAATTGAACAACAGGGCACGAAAACCACGGAGCTGTTGGAAAAAACCAGTGGCCAGGTGGCAAGCAAACTGATTGAGAGTTCTGAAAAAATCACCCAGTCTATGTCAGAGCAAAGCAATTCTGTGGTTTCAACCATGACCAGTATGAATGATCGGGTTGGTCGGGAGATGCCGTTGCTACTTGACCGGATGGGCAAAGAGCAGATTAAGCTGAATAAAGTGATTGAGCATGCCAGCTCCAACTTGTCTACGCTTGACAGTTCTATTGGCCATCATGCTGGTGCACTCAACAATGCGCTGACAGACCGCACTCAGCAATTGGAAGGCATTTTCCGCAAGCATGTTCAAAGCATGAGCCATGAGATGGAGGAGCGCAGCCAAACGCTAGACAATGCGCTGAGCAATAAAATCCAAACCTTTGATAACACCTTGCTGCAACGCATGGATGATTTTGAAGAAGCGCTCACAGATACCACGCAAAAAATTGACACCGCCCTTTCCAATAAGGCCCAATATTTGGATATGGCGATTTCCTCACGCGTGGCTGAGCTGGATTCAGCTTTGATTGAGCGCACGAAAGTGATTGATGCGGCCTTTACAGAGCGCTTGCAAGCGCTTGATAGTGCCTTGCATACCAGCTCTAAAACGCTTGATCAGGCCTTTGCTCACCGGGCAGAAGAATTAGGCCGCTCAATGGATGCACGCAGCCAATATATTGTGCAGACCATTGGGGCGAAAACCAAAGAGCTTGATAATGCGCTTATGTCTGGGGCCAAGACCTTGCAACTGACTACAGAAGATGTTGGGAAGCAAGTTATGTCGACCATTCATGGGTTGGCCGGGCAAGCGCAAGTGCTAAAAGAAGTCTCTGGTGGCATGCAAAGCCATGTCAATCAAATTACACATAATTTGCGTGAGCAAAGCCAGATGGTGTTGACAGCTGCGGCCCAATTGGAAAATTCTCATGACCGGATTGGCTCCAAGCTTGGCAGCAGCCAACATAATTTGCAAAAATTGGTTGAGGCCATTTCAACCAGAACGTCTGATCTTGATCATGTTATGGCGTCTTATTCTCACCAGTTGGAAAACACTTTGTTACAGGCTGAACACAAGGCGCAAGAGATTACCGATAGCTTGCATACTCGTTCAGCCTCTCAGTCCATGGAAGCTTTGTCTGAATTAACAAAGCTGCGCGATGCAGCCACGAGCCAAACAGAACGGGCTATTCTCGACATGAAAGATCGGATCTCGTCTGTATCTGATGAAATGTCTAATAAAATCACTTCGCTTTCCTCAGAGATCAGCGATACACAAAACCATTTGAAGCAACAGTTACAACAAATTCCTGACACCACCAAGAAAAGCGCATCTTTGATGCGGCGCACGTTACAAGATCAGCTTAAGGCACTTGAATCTTTATCTTCACTTTCTAGTGGATCTGATCATGTGGATATTTCTTCACCTGGTGCTGGCCCGGTTAGCGGTGCTGATGCATTTGCTGCAAACACAGCCTTTACCCCCTCACCGGCCATTGGTGGAACACCTTCGGTTACCCCCACACCTGTACCGGCTGTGAAAACGACAGAACGCCAAGATCTAAAAATGGGTCACCAAAGCAATGTTGATCGAGACAAGGAAATTGAAGCGATCACTGAGAACCTGGCCAAGCGCGCCACTGAGCAAATGAAATTTTCTGATGTTGGTCTGAGCGCTGTGCCTGATGGGAGCCTTCAAAAAGGGTCTTCGCATTGGTCTATGGGTGATTTGCTGGCAAGGGCCTCAGAAAACGAACTCCCTTCTGCTGAAAAACCGCAGCAACCTTCTACTCTTGGAGAGGCTAATCCTATGGATGGTGCTGAAGGGATGCCAGCGATCAACATTAATGTGATTGCTCAGCTGGTTGACCAAAATGCTGCGATTCAACTTTGGCGCACTTTTCGTTCAGGTCTGCGCACGCCGATTAGCGATGCCGTTTACAATGACAATGGTGAGGCCTATCGGCGCATTGCTGGGCTTTACACGTCAGATGCTTCCTTTAAGGCCAATGTTGATCGCTATATTGGTGACTTTGAACGCTTGCTTAATGACGCAGAGCAAAAAGACCCTCAAGGTAATTTAGCTACAAAGCACCTCACATCTGAATCTGGGCGTGTTTATTTGTTATTGATGCACGCAGCTGGGCGCATTGGGCATTGAGTTAAGGGTTTTATAAAAATTCATTGCACTTTTGGGCGTTAAAAGCTATAAGCTCCCCTTTCATGCTGTTCACCCCTGGAGGAAGCATGAAAAGGGGCTTCTTATTTAAAGTTTTTCTTAAAGCTCAAAGAGCCCTTAAATTCTTTTTAAAATTTGGAGAAAACTGATGTCTGACGTTGTTCAACTTAAAGCATCGGTGCGTGAGCGTGTCGGCAAGGGGGCCGCTCGAGCTGTAAGGCGTGAAGGGCTTGTCCCAGGCGTGATTTACGGCGATAATAAAGCACCAGAACCTATTTCCCTTGATTATGTTGAAGTCCATAAATACCTCAACACTGGCTTGTTTCTTTCAACTGTGTTTGAAATTGAGCTTGGCGGCAAAAAAACGCAAGTTCTTGCGCGTGATTGCCAGGTAGACCCGATTAAAGATTTGCCTGTCCATGTGGACTTTTTGCGCATTGGCAAAGGCACCAAAGTGTCTGTTTCTGTGCCTGTTCACTTTATCAATGAAGATGTTTGCCCAGGCTTGAAACGTGGCGGTGCCTTGAACGTGGTGCGCCACGAGCTAGAATTGACCTGTGCGCCAAACGCCATTCCTGAAATGATTGAAATTGATTTGGCTGAAGCTGAAATCGGCAGCTCAATTCACATTTCCGCCATTCAACTTCCCGATGGTGTGACCTCAACCATTACAGACCGCGACTTTACAATCGTGACTGTTACTGGTGCTGGTCCTGCTGAGGTCGATGAAGATGAGGCTGATGAAGCTGAGGGCGAAGGTGAAGGCGAAGACGCCGAAGAAGCTGAAAATAACGAATAAGCATTTTGTCAGGAGACCGAGATGAAGCTCCTTGTCGGACTTGGCAATCCGGGTGATAAATATGCCCGTAATCGCCACAATATCGGTTTTATGGCTGTTGAAGAAATTGCCAAGGCGTATAGTTTTACGCCTTGGCGCTCTCGTTTTAAGGGGCAGGTTAGCGAAGGTTTAATTGAGGGGCAAAAATGCCTGCTGCTCAAACCTGGTACCTTTATGAATCTGTCTGGTGAAGCGGTGCGAGAAGCTGCCCAATTTTATAAAATCCCTCTTGAAAACATTATCATCTTTCATGATGAGATTGACCTGGCCCCTTCCAAAGTGAAGGTCAAGGAAGGGGGCGGCAATGCTGGGCATAATGGGCTCAAGTCTATCAGCGCGCATATGGGCAATGGTTATGTTCGTGTGCGTTTGGGGGTTGGGCGCCCTGAGCTGAAACAAGATGTGCCCACTTATGTTTTGAAAGATTTTGCCAAGGCTGATCAAGACTGGCTTGATGATCTGTTACGGGCACTGGTGCGCCACATGGCCCCTTTGTTGCGAGATGACTTTTCCAGCTTTTTAAGCAAGGTGGGGCAAGATTTGCGCCCTTCTGGCCTCGCGCAAAAACAAAAAAGGGAAGTTTCAAAAGATCCCCTTAAGCCAAAACAAACAAGTGACAAAAAAGAGACCAAGTCCAAAGGCGCTTTGGGCGCGGCATTGGAGAAATGGTTGGGGGGCACCCCTGATAAAGGAGATACATAAAGATGGGCTTTAAATGCGGTATTGTTGGGTTGCCTAATGTTGGCAAGTCCACGCTTTTTAATGCGCTAACGCAAACAGCCAGCGCTGAAGCGGCCAATTTTCCCTTTTGCACCATTGAGCCGAATGTGGGCGAGGTCAGTGTTCCTGACCCTCGGCTTGACCAGCTGGCGGCCATTGCCAAGTCAAAAGAAATCTTGCCCACACGTTTGACCTTTGTTGACATTGCTGGCCTGGTTAAAGGGGCTTCTAAGGGGGAAGGCTTGGGCAATCAGTTCTTGGCCAACATCCGGGAAGTGGATGCCATAGCTTATGTTCTGCGGTGTTTTGAAGATGAGAACATCACCCATGTTGAAGGGCGGGTTGACCCTTTATCTGACGCGGAAACGGTTGAAACCGAATTGATGCTGTCTGACTTGGAAAGCTTGGAAAAGCGCCGCCCAAACTTGGAGAAAAAAGCAAAGGGGCAAGACAAAGAAGCCAAGGCAATACTTGTTGTCTTGGATAAAGTCTTGGCTGTTTTGCAAGATGGCAAACCGGCCAGAGCGGCTGACATCAGTGATGATGAGCGCCCTATTTTTAAAGGGCTTGGGCTGTTGACCAACAAGCCTGTGCTCTACGTTGCCAATGTTGATGAAGACAGCGCGGCGAATGGGAATGCTTTGTCGGAAACCGTTAAAGAACAAGCTGCCAAAGAAGGGGCGGCCTTTGTTGTGATCTCGGCCAAAATTGAATCTGAGCTTTCAGGACTAGAGGCTGAGGAGCGTGATGAGTTCTTAAACGAACTTGGGCTTGAAGAACCTGGCCTTAATCGCCTGATCCGGGCGGGCTATGGGCTGCTTGATCTTATCACCTATTTTACCGCTGGCCCCAAAGAGGCCCGTGCCTGGACCATTAGAACCGGTACCCAGGCCCCGCAAGCGGCTGGCGTTATTCACACTGACTTTGAAAAAGGGTTTATTCGCGCTGAGACCATTAGCTTTGATGATTATGTGGAATTAAATGGCGAGGCTGGCGCAAAAGAAAAAGGCAAAATGCGGCTTGAGGGCAAGGACTATGTGGTACAAGACGGGGATGTGCTGCATTTCCGGTTTGCGACTTAAGAATACGTTCGTTTTTTAAGCTATGCAATCGCTTAAGAGCATTCTTTTTTCTAACCTAATTTTCTATGTTTGAATTCATCATCCAAATACGTTTACTATGGTTCTTTTAAATAAAGCTGTCTCGATTTGATGAACATCACAAAAGATGAAAAGAAACAAAGAGCAAAATTGATTGTAGAAAACTTTCAAGGTGTATTACCACAATTTGAGGCTTTCTATATTCAATACATATTTTCAAAAGGCTTTTTGTGTCTTCAAGCGTTTAAAAAATTTGAGAATTTGTGTCTACAGAAAGATGCTCTTGAAAAGCACGAAGAGATATTTGAGGCATTACATACAGCACTTTCTCATTGCGCCGCAATATCTCGTTTTTTTTGGCCTTCGAGAGATGGTATTTTAAAACTTCATGAAGAAAGGGGCAAAAAATTAAGAGATGCGTTTAGAATCTCGGATGAAAGTCCTATTAAACATCGAAAACTACGTGATGCGATAGAACATTTTGATGAAAAATTAGATGAGTACCTTCTTAGCCATGAAATGGAAACCACAATTATGTTGTTTGTAACAGACAACATGCCTGCGTCAGAAGACAATGCAATTATTTTACGACATATAAATATTTATAATTGTGAAGTTAGTATACTAGGAGAAGTTTACAGTTATGGAGAGATTACATCTGAAATATTTCGTATTACAGAATTGGCCAAAAAGTTTAGCTCGCAAGGATATAGATTACGATAAGATTACCATTTCTAACGGAAAGTATAGACAATTTTTAATTACTCACAAAGCTCTGTTATAATTTATATATTTGATGCGGCTTAATGCAACCTTCCTCAAATTGTAAAAGCCCTTTATAAACTAGCGATAAATTCACAAGTAATTACCGTGTGACCGCTATGAACGAGACACAAAAAGACAAAATGGCCCATAAAATCAGGGCCCTGATGGCAAAGGCTGAAGATGGTGCGGCCACAGAGGCTGAGGCTGTGGCTGCTGCTGAAAAAGCCAAAGAGCTTTTGGACAAATACCAGCTTGATCTTGGCGCTGTGCAGTTGATCAAGGAAGGGTTTCAGAATTTGAGGTCTTCTGATCAGAGCGAAGAAAGCGCTCATATTCACGATTCTCTGGCCTATTTCATTGGGCAATATACGGACACCATTGCCTGGCGCAGTCCGCCGGAGCGCGGGCGACCGCCAGAATGCAAGTATTTTGGCTTGAAGACAGATGTCGATTTTGCCGTGTGGCTTTCTCAATCATTAGAGCGTTTTATCTTGAGGAAGGCGGCTAATGTGATCCCTTTGGGGGAAAAATATTATGACTCTTATCGTGACGGCGTGATTAACGGCATTAACATCAAGCTGCAAGCGGCCATTGCCAGGAAAGAAAGCACCGCCAAACGCCCGGTTGCCCCGCGCCCAGACTATGATCAAGAACCCGAAGATGAGAACCGCCCTGAACCAGAGCCAGAAGGTCAAGCCGGCCCCACAGACCTTGCGACGCTTGATAAGATCGGGATTGTGCGCACCGAGGCGCAAAAGCTGTTTAATTTCACAGGCACCCATAAGACGGCAAGTTATAGCACGACGTATAAAAGTAACATCGGGGCGTTTCTTGCTGGGCGGGCTGAAGGCAAGCAGGCCAGCCTGGATGCCCCACTTGAAGATACAAAGAGTGCCGATCAACTCCCTCACTCACCGGATGAAGATTAGAGACCTTTACCTGCTATATAGCGTTTCATTTTTCACAAAACCGGTACCCACTTTTGTGCGACACGCACTAGCTTTTCTGCTGGCCATAGGTTTTGAACTTTTCCAGCACCTCTTGCATTTGCTGCTCATTTAAAAGGGTTGGCTCTCCAAGCTGGCAAACGGCCCAGTATTGCTGAGCCAGGTCTTCTATGATCTCGGTAAGCTCAACTGCTTTGGCCAAACTTGCCTCCCCAGCCAGCAGCCCATGATGGGCCATAAGACAGGCCTTGCGGTTGTCAAAGGCACCTGCCACATGATCTGACAATGCCTTTGAGCCAAAAATGGCATAAGGGACCAAAGGGATGGTATCGCCGCCACCGGCTGCCACCATATAATGAAAGGCCGGGATTTCCTTGCCCGCACAGGCCAGTGTGGTGGCATAATTTGAATGGGTGTGCACCAAGGCATTCACTTGCCTGTTGGCTTTATAGGCACTTAAGTGAAATTGCCATTCACTTGAAGGGGCGCGCCCGGCTTCATCCCAGTCGCCTTCTTGGCTAACAAACACCATATCTTCCACGCTCAAACTGTCATAAGCCATGCCCGTTGGCGTGATTAACATGCCATCTTCAAACCGCGCAGAAACATTGCCCGTATGGCCAGGTGTTAGCCTTTGCTGCTTGAGATAAATGGCAGCCTCTATTATCTCATTAGATAACTCTTCTTTAGTTTGTGTCATAACTAGAGCCTAGCTCTCCCCTTATTTTCCATGGTTAGATTTTTGCATTTTAGAACGGCTTGTCAAGGACGCGGAGCGCAAGTTTAGATCCTTGACAAGCCGTTCTAAAATGCAAACGTCTCACCATGGAAAATAAGGGGAGATGTGCAGAAGGCTGAGTTATGCGGCTTTTTCTTGGATGGATTGGAGGCCTTGGGTTGTCGCTTCGATAATGCCGGCTTCTGTTATCAGCCCTGTGACGTATTTGGCTGGTGTTACATCAAAGGCGGGGTTCGCCGCTTTCACGCCAGGGACTGTTATGTCTATTTCGGTAAGCTCACCAGCTTGGGTTCTGCCTGCTAATTTTAGAACCTCATTGGCTGAGCGCTCTTCAATGGGAATGTCAAAGCCGTTGTTCAGTGTCCAGTCTATGGTTGAGGTTGGCAGGGCGACATAAAACGGCACGTCATTGTCATGAGCGGCCAGGGCTTTTAGATACGTGCCGATTTTGTTGCAAACGTCGCCATTGGCCGCTGTTCTGTCCGTGCCAACGATGCAAAGATCTACCTGGCCATGTTGCATCAGATGGCCCCCGGCATTGTCGACAATCAAAGTGTGGGGCACTTGCTCATGCAACAGCTCATAGGCTGTCAGGCTGGCGCCTTGATTGCGCGGGCGGGTTTCATCCACCCAAACATGAACCGGCAGCCCTTCTTTGTGAGCATGATAAACTGGTGAGGTGGCCGTTCCCCATTGGGTGGTGGCCAGCCAACCAGCGTTGCAATGGGTGAGTATATTCACCGGCTGCCCGTTTTTGCGCGCGGCAATCTCTTTGATTAAGGCTAGGCCGTGTACGCCGATCATGCGGTTGGTTTCAATATCGTCTTGCACAATGGTTTCCGCTTTTGCGTAAGCGGCTTGAACGCGTTCATCCCCTTGCTTATCAGCCAGATGATTTTGCATCACCTCAAGGGCCCAGCGCAAATTGACAGCTGTTGGGCGTTGGGCATTTAAAAACTGGGCCGCTTTTTCCATGCCCTGATCACTAGCGTCATTTTTTAACGCCAAACACAAGCCATAGGCGGCTGTTGCGCCAATTAAGGGGGCGCCGCGCACCAGCATGTCTTTAATGGCGCGTGCGGCATCTTCAACGGTGGTTAGGTTTTCAATTTGAAATTGGTGGGGCAGTTTGGTTTGGTCAATAATGTCAACTGACCAGCCATCTTCGCTTAGCCATATGGTTTGATACTCTTGTCCATTGATTTGCATTGGCTGCCTCCCCCATTATCTCTTTTGCTCAGTATATAACGTTGAGCTTTTGTCATCCATATAAAAACCGACTGAAAAAGGGGGACCATTTCCAATCGGTTTTCATGGTTTGAACATCTTAACGAGGGTTCGTTTTACATCGATAAACGCCCATTTTTTTCGAAATAATAAACCCAGGCTGTATTGTGTTCCATCGTGCGAGCCAGCTCGTTGTCATAATCAAATGACTCTTCCACCACAGGTTCTTTCACTTGGGCTTGGACGGCTTGGGCTTGTGCATCGACTTGATCATCGACATCCTTGCCAACCAAAGCTTGGACCGCACTGGCGGTTTTGGCACCGATTGGTGTTAGAACAGCTGCAGCACCTGCAACAAATTGACGACGGGTTGTTTTTAAGTTTTTCATATGATTACCCTCCTTTAAAATATGGGTCTCTAGGTGATCATATGTGAGGGAACACACAAATTTCAAGAAAAATATTAACTCTTCCTCATAAGTCCTTGAATTATATTCTCTAATTCTTGCAAAAAATTTGATTTATCAGCCTTGGTAAAGCTTGGATTATGCCCTTTTATGACGCCTGTTTCGCGCAATTCTTGATTAAGCTCGCGCATGGCGAGGGCCATTGAGATGTTGTCTGGCGTGAACGGTTTGCCATTGGGGCGCAGGGCGACGGCGCTTTTTTCCATCACCCGGGCGGCTAAGGGGATATCGTTGGTGACGACAATATCATCTTCTTGAACCTGATCATAAATCCAGTCATCGGCGACATCAGCCCCCTCTTCCACAATCACGCGCTGGACAAGGGGGTGATCATCAAGCCGCATCCATGAGTTGGCAACAAAGATGATGGGAAGGTTGTGGCGCACGGCAACTTTGACGGCTTCGTCTTTGACCGGGCAGGCATCGGCGTCTATGTAGAGATTCATTGTGTGAGAGCCTTAGCGGTAGGAGCCTTTGGAGCGTTTGACTTTAACATCTTCAAAACCTTTTTCTTTCAAGAAAATTTTGACCACTTCTATTGGAGTTTTATTTTTAGGCCCCAACACTACCTCTTTAATGATCTGACTTGGTAAAGCTTTCTTGGGGAATGGCAAATAAGGGACTATTTTGTCTTTTTGACTTCTAAATTGTAAATTTGGTAGTTGTGAAATTTGCGATGATTGCGGTGTGCAAATAATTAACCTCCACTCCTGCTCTTCACTGAAAAATGGTTGTTTTAAAAAAAATTGGTCTACAGTCAATTCAGCTAACTTATCAAACGTTAGGTTTTTTAAGTCTTTATTAAAATGTAACGCTCTTACTTTTGATCCGAAACCTTCTCCATCCACTGCTTGTAATATTGAATTTCTCTCATCTTCTATTTCTTCAATAAGTGATATAATTTTACCTGAAGGAAATTCTTCTTGCGTATAATCAGCATATTTGACTTTAGACAATTGCATTCCTTTTAAAGATTGCTCACCTTTAGTCACTAATACGGCTAATTGTTTTCGATCAAAACCGATACTCACGCCAGTACCATCATCTGCATAAGCTCTCCATTGGCTCAACAAATCACCGAATTCAGAAAATGATATACCTAATGCAGTACAGTGCTCTCTCAAAAAAGTTAAAGGTTTCTGGTATAAAGTAAAATCCTTTTGCTGCTCCAAAATAAACTTTTTAGTTTGATCAATAAAATAACGCCCCTCACTTGCGTCATTTGATAATTGCAAATTAGAGAGCCAAATGCTCCTATTTTCTATTATAGAAAGAAAAGCTTCATTCGACGTATAGTGATAAAGGATCATCTAAAACTGCCTCCCCATATGTTCCGCCTTCTCACTTTTATCCCATACCCCTCCCCCTGTCATCCCGGGCTTGACCCGGGATCCACTGCAACATGTTCGGAGTGACCCGATAATCCATATGACCATGCACGAGCTAAGGCGTGCAAAATCTATAGCCATTTTAATGTTTGTGTAAAAGTAGAGATGGATCCCGGGTCAAGCCCGGGATGACTGTTGGGAGGATTAGGATGACTGTTGGGAGGATTGGGATCACTGTGAGGTGGCTGGAAAAGACTGTCAGGGCTATTATTTGTTGATCGGAAATCCAATCAGTCTCCCTCAAAAGCCATTAATGAGTGACAAGGGATGCCCAGTGCTTCTACCTTTTCAGAACCACCAAGGTCTGGCAGGTCCACAATGAAGGCTGCACCGAAAATTTGGCCTTCAAGCACTCTGATTAATTTTGTGGCGGCCTCAACGGTGCCGCCGGTGGCGATCAGGTCATCGACAATCAGAACCTTTTCGCCAGGATCGATGGCGTCTTTGTGGATTTCCAATTCATCGGTGCCATATTCCAGCTCATAGGTTTGAGAAATTGTCTGGAACGGTAATTTGCCTTTTTTGCGCACCGGCACAAAGCCAACGCCCAGTTTATCAGCAATGGCCCCGCCCAGGATGAAGCCGCGCGCTTCAATGCCGAGGACCGCGTTGATCCCTTGTTCAAAAAAGGGCTCGGCCATATTGTTGATGGTGGCGCGAAAGCCTTCGCCATGGGCAATCAGGGTGGTGACATCGCGGAACATAATGCCCGGCTTTGGATAATCGGGAATGGTGCGCACTAAGGCTTTGAGTTCATCATTGTTCATTTGCCAGCCTGCTCCTGTTTGCCTTTGATTGTTATTACCCTTTTTACGCCCAGCGCTTTTATTTGCAAACCTTAAAATTTATGGCCATTTCACCACTGGCGGCATGGAGGACAGGATTGAATTTACATTGCCCCCTGTTTTCAAGCCAAAAATCGTGCCCCGGTCATAGAGCAGGTTATATTCCACATAGCGGCCACGGCGAATGAGTTGTTCTTCCCGGTCTTTTTCCGTCCATGGGTCATTAAAATTGCGCCGCACTAAATCTGGGTAGATATCCTTGAAAGCCAAACCGACATCTTTGGTGAAGGCTAAATCTTGGTCAAAATCGCCGGAATTGAGATAATCATAAAAGATACCGCCAATGCCGCGGGCTTCATCCCGATGGGGTAGGTAAAAATATTCGTCACACCACGTTTTTAGCGCTTCATAATCTGCTATCTCATGGCTGTTGCAGGCTTGCTCCATAGCTTTGTGAAAACTGATCGTGTCTGGATCACATTGCATCCGGCGCCGGTCTAGAACCGGGGTTAAGTCGGCCCCGCCGCCGAACCAGCTTGATGTGGTGACCACAAAACGGGTGTTCATGTGAACGGCGGGGACATTTGGGTTATGCAAATGGGCAATCAAAGAAATGCCAGAGGCCCAAAATTGAGGGTTTTCAGTGGCGCCTGGAATTTGCTTGGCAAATTCTGGTGAGAATGTCCCGTGCACGCTTGAGCAATGAACACCGACCTTTTCAAACACCCGGCCTGACATCATCGACATAACACCGCCGCCGCCTGGTTCCCCGTCATGGTTTTCGCGTTGCCAGGGGGTGCGTTCGAAACGACCTGGTGTTTGATCTGATAAGGGCCCTGTTAGCTCATCTTCTAATTTTTCAAACTCAGCGCAGATTTGGTCACGCAAATTTTCAAACCAGGTGCGCGCTTGTTGTTTCAGCTCTTCCAAATCTTGACCTGTCGCATGGGGGGCTTTGGAGGCGAGGTCGTCTTTGCTCATCATGAGTGAATAAATCCTTTTGTCTGGCGCAATGCTTCCCCGATGATCATAGCACCGGCGACAGCAATATTAAGTGATCTTACATTTTTGGCCATCGGTATGGTCACGCTGGCATCAACTGTGTCTACAACTTGGGACGGAACACCAGCAGATTCACGCCCTAATAAAATAATATCATCTGATTGATAGGAAAAATCAGTATAGGTCTGATCTGTCTTAGTGGTTGTTAATATAAGCCTGTTTGACGCACCTTGATATTTATCAAGGAAATGTTGATACGAAATGTGGCGTAATAGATCTGTCTTTTGAACATAATCCATCCCGGCCCGGCGTAAGGCGCGATCTGACAGATCAAACCCCGTCGGGCCAATTACGTCTATGGGAACTGACAAACAAGCGCCCAATCGTAAAATTGTGCCCATATTTTGCGGGATATCTGGTTGATATAATGCGAGACGAACCATTTTTTCCTTATTTCAAAATGAAGTTCATGTAAGGGGGATAATCAAAGCTGAATAAAGTGCAATCCTTGACCAATTTGTCAACCGACCAATGTTTTAGAGGGTCACATCGGAAAAAAAGTGGTAAAAATGCCAAATGAACTGTTAATGCGTCTTTTTGCCTAAAACCACCCCCTTGTGATTTGAGCCAAACAATGGCAGTAAGAGGCAAAATAATTTTCATATCTTAATATGTGTGTGCTTATCGCTTCATTTTAGTGAGGCAAGCGGTCTTTAAAGTCTTAAAATTTGCTGTTTTGTTTAGGAATCGCCTATGTCGGGCGTGTGGATAAAGAGATCCAGTTCGATCATGTTTTCGTTTTGTAAAGTTAAATGCGGATTTTTGTCTTTTTAATGTGGTTTGGGGCCTGAAAATCGTCAAGGCGCCGTTATTTGCTATGGGGGGGCCCCCATGTTTCAACTTAAGCTTGGTTTTGCCGTTGTGGAAAGCTTGGCTAATTAATAAAGGAGGCGATTGAGTGTCTTCAGATAATAATGATGAAAACCGCCGTGATTTTTTAATGGTTGCGGCTGGTTCCTTTGCTGCGGTTGGTGGGGCCTGTGCTTTATGGCCTTTGGTTGATCAAATGAACCCTGATGCTTCGGCCAAAGCCTTGGCAACGGTTGAGGTTGATTTAAGTCCGATTAAAGATGGTCAAGCCATAACCATTATGTGGCGCGGTAAGCCTGTGTTTATTCGTAAACGTACAGCCGATGAAATTAAGGCCGCCAAAGATGTTGAGGTGGCTGACTTGCCAGATCCGCAAGCTGATGGGGATCGGGTTAAAAACGATGAATGGCTAGTGCTTGTTGGTATCTGTACGCATTTGGGCTGTATTCCAAGTGGTCAGAAGACAGGCGAAAATAATGGTGAATATGGCGGTTGGTTCTGCCCTTGTCATGGGTCTCACTATGATACGTCTGGGCGCATTCGCAAGGGGCCAGCTCCTCGTAACCTAGAAGTGCCCCCTTACGCCTTTGTCACCGATACAAAAATTAAAATTGGTTAGGAGCAAGCCATATGTCTGATCACAGCTCAAGTTACGAACCTTCCAACGGCTTTACGCGTTGGCTAGACGAACGCCTGCCCGTCATTCGATTGATGCATGGGCAATTTATTGATTTCCCCACGCCGCGCAATTTGAACTATCTATGGACTTTTGGGGCGATCTTGACCTTCTGCCTGATGCTTCAAATCATTACTGGCATTATCTTGGCCATGCATTTTGTGCCACATGGCTTGCATGCTTTTGCCAGTGTTGAACATATTATGCGTAATGTGAACTGGGGCGATCTTATTCGCTATACCCATGCGGTGGGCGCTTCCATGTTCTTTTTAGCAGCTTACATCCACATGTTCCGCGGCCTTTACTATGGCTCTTATAAGTCGCCGCGTGAAATTTTATGGATTTTGGGTGTGATGATCATTCTTTGCATGATCATGACTGCCTTTATGGGCTATTCACTGGTTTGGGGTCAAATGAGCTTTTGGGCTGTGACCGTTATTACCAACCTGTTTACAGCTATTCCAATTGTTGGTGAAAGCATCACCCAATGGATTTGGGGTGGGTACTCTGTTGGTGATCCAACATTGAACCGTTTGCTCAGCTTGCACTATCTGTTCCCCTTTATCATTGCCGCTTTGGTTGGCTTGCATATTTGGGCCTTGCATGTGGTTGGCAGTAACAATCCAACAGGTGTTGAGGCGAAAACGCCAAAAGACAGCGTTGCTTTCTTTCCCTTCTACGTGATTAAAGATGGCTTTGCCGTTATTGTGTTTGCTTTGTTGTTTGCCTGGTTTGTGTTTTATGCCCCGAACTATCTGGGCCACTCAGACAACTTCATTGAAGCCAACCCACTGCAAACGCCGCCCCACATTGTGCCTGAATGGTATTTCTTACCGTTCTATGCGATTTTACGGGCCATTCCGGACAAGCTGTTTGGTGTGATTGCTATGGTTGCAGCTATTGTTGTGCTGTTTGTTATTCCATGGTTGGACACATCAAAGGTACGCTCCACGCGCTATCGCCCGCTTTATAAGCCTTTCTTCTGGTTGTTTGTTATTACCTGCTTTGCTCTTGGTTATCTTGGCGCGAAAGCACCAGAGGGGTATTATTTGCTCGCTAGTCGGTTGTTTACCGCTTACTATTTCATCCACTTTCTCGTCGTTATGCCGATTATCGGCCTGATAGAAACCCCCAAACAACTGCCAGATAGCATCGCCGAGACTGTTCTCGGGGACGCCTCTGAAGCAGAAAAAGCTTAAAGGGAAGGAACTAAGATCATGAACTTATCGTTTACTAGCCCTTTTAAAACAACAAAACTTGGCTTTGCCGCGCTTGTTGTTAGCAGCTTGCTTTTCTCACCTTTAGCGTTTGCTGCTGGTGGGGGGGATGCTCCTGAGATTAAACGTCAAAACTGGAGCTTTTCTGGTTTTTTTGGCAAATATGATAAAGCCCAATTGCAACGTGGTTTTGGTGTTTACAATGAAGTTTGCTCTTCTTGTCATGGGCTAAAATTACTGTCTTATCGCAACTTGGCGGAAAAAGGTGGCCCTGAATTTTCAAAAGAGCAGGCTTTGGCTATCGCTCAAGAAGCGACCGTGATTGATGGGGTTGATGATGAAGGCGAACCGAAAGAGCGCTCTGGCAAACTTTCTGATCACTTTGTCTCTCCGTTTAAAAACGAAGCGGCGGCGCGTTCTGCCAACAATGGGGCCTACCCGCCAGACCTTTCGGTAATGGCCAAAGCACGCACGTATCACAGGCATGTTCCTTGGTATACAGAGCCTTATTATTGGCTTTATGACATTGCCACTGGCTATGAAGAAAAAGGTGTCGACTATCTTTATGCGCTGCTGACAGGCTATAAAAAAGCACCGCGCGGCTTGGCCTTGAATGAGGGCATGTCATACAATGCGGTTTTTCCTGGCCACCAGATTGCTATGGCATCCCCATTATCAGATGAAGCGGTTGAATATGCTGATGGTACGCCTACCACAGTGGATCAACATGCGCGTGATGTTTCAGCTTTCCTTGCTTGGACTGCAGAGCCGCATTTGAATGCCCGTAAAGATATGGGCAAGCGGGTGATGATTTATTTGGTGATCTTGGCACTGTTGCTTTATTTAGCAAAACGCAGCGTTTGGGCCCGCGAAAAACATTAAGCATTCAAACAGATTAAGAAGGCCCCTTTTTAGGGGCCTTTTTTTGCACACATGCGCCTGTGCCCATGACTTAAATCTCACGGTGGGATTTTTGCAATATAATTTTTATATCAAGGGCACTTTAGATTGCTCACCAGCAACCGCACGAATTAATTGGCGCTTTAGATTGCCCACCAGCAACCGCGCTGTGCCCTCAGCACCCTTGACAAGGGATCTAAAGATGCCAAAAGTCTAACCATAAGATTTAAGGCACACAGCAAGCCTTGCAGGGTGCTAATAATAGGGGGAATATACATGGCACAGTCAGTTTTGGGGATTGTTGGCGGTAGTGGCCTTTATGAGCTGGAAAATTTAAAAAATGCTCAGTGGCAAAAAATTGACAGCCCGTGGGGGGAGCCTTCTGATGAAATATTGTTTGGTGAGATAGAAGGCTTGCCTGTTCGTTTTTTGCCCCGTCATGGGCGCGGGCATAAACAGTCACCTTCCAGCATCAATTATCGCGCCAATATTGATTGCCTCAAACGTGCTGGCGTCACAGACCTTATCTCCGTTTCAGCTTGTGGTTCGTTAAAAGAGGAATTGGCGCCGGGGCATTTTGTGTTGGTTGATCAATTTATTGACCGCACATTTGCCAGAGAGAAAAGTTTCTTTGGCCCGGGCTGTGTGGCTCATGTTGCAATGGGTGACCCAATTGCACCGCTGTTGGTGGAGGAAATTGCCCAAGTAGCAGAGCAGCTTTCAATCCCTGTCACCAAAGGGGGAACTTATTTAGCCATGGAAGGCCCACAATTTTCCACGCGGGCTGAATCTAATCTTTATCGCTCTTGGGGTTGTTCTGTGATTGGCATGACCAACATGCCGGAGGCTAAATTGGCGCGCGAGGCAGAGATTTCTTATGCCAGCCTTGCCATGGTCACTGATTATGATTGCTGGCATGAAGACCATGAAGATGTGGATGTGGCTGAAATCATTCGTGTTTTGACAGACAATGCCGCAAGAGCTAAACAGCTTTTATCTCACCTGGCGCAAACTTTCCCACGTGAACACCCGCCTTGCCCGGTTGGTTCTGACAAAGCATTGGAAGTGGCCATTATCACGCCACCAGATGGCCGAGATCCTGATTTAATGTTAAAACTAGACGCTGTTGCTGGCCGGGTCCTTTAGCCTTATAGCACTATATGTACATTTTTTAAGAGTTGAGACATGAAGACAGATATTCGCTCTCATCGTGATAATCATTTTGATGGCATGACCGTTAGAAAACGGGTGATTAATCTTGGTGATAGATCAATTCCTATTTCTAATATTGCCTCGATTAACGTTGCTGAATCCACGCCCAATCTTTTGTTTTTTGTTTTGGCTGTTTTTGGTGCGTTTGTTGTTCTTTCCACAACCAGTAACTTTGCTATTTTAGCCTTCATAAATGATTTTGTTATTTTGCGGTTTCTGATTGGCTTTGGCTTTATTCTGCCTTTGCTTTTCATGTTATTCAGGCAAAAACTGCACCTTGTCATTACCTCCAATGATGGTAGCAAGGCCTTCTTTAGCAATGACAATATTCTTTTCCTTCGTCAGGTTAAGGCGGCTTTGGATGAAAAGATAAATTTTAATAAGCTGGATGCCGGTTTTGTTGTTAACTTTGCTGAAAGTTCTATTGGGCAGTTGGCTGGTGATAAAGCTTACAACGAAAATATTATCAGTGATGTGTTTGCCCCGGCTTTAAATGATGAGTTGGGAGATAACTTGTTGCCCGAGGCTCAAATGGAGCCAGTAAACTTGAAACAGGAAACCTTGGGGGCGGAAAACGACCCCCAAACAACATGGCATGAAGCCCATGATAAGCATTTTTCACAAACAACACCCTTTTCTGGTGGAACTTCATATGAAGAAGACAAACCTGAAGATCCTGGGTTTTTTAACCGATCAAAGGATTGGATTGCTCAAAAAAAAGGGGCCACCAAAGAGCTTTTTAGCTCCCCAGAACAAACACAAGGAGAAGAACCTTTGCAAACCTTTGTTCCTGGCAAAGGTATTGGCAATGGTCCTCACTCTGATATCCCTCATTCCCCCTTTGTGCCCAATTCGCCGCCTGGGAAATATCAGCACGTGAAGGGCCCCACGCCTGAAGCCAAGGTTATGCAAGTCGATCATAATGTTGAGGGGCATCAAGGGCCTGGTTCTCATATTACGGATTTGAATAAGGGACTTGATAACAACCAAACTCTTACCGATTACAGTTTGCACATTCCACGGGTAGAAACTGTTCGAGATGGGCTGAATGATCCGGCGTTAAAGGCTAAGCTGGACGAAATGCTCCAATTAATGAAAGATGGCACTGCGAAACAACAGGAAAAGCAGAAATTAAAACAATATGCGCTTGATATGGCGGCCTTTGTTCAAGCTTATCCGCCAATTTCGCGAATCTTTAATGATTTAATTCGCGTTATCGGCATTTAGGGGACATATATATTAAATCTTTAGTCCCCCCAATAGTTTGCTCTTACCCAACACACATCTTAAGACTTTGTTTTAACTGTAAAATTTAATCTTTCATTCTTCCTTTTACTTCATGGTTATTATGCATTGATTATTATGTGTCTTTTTCAAAGAAATTTAACTCTATAAATACAAAATAAGGAAAAATTTTAAGACTCTAGTGCGTGTGGCACAAAAGTGGATACACGTTTTGTGAAAAATGACAGGCATAAACAAACAGACAAGAGCATAAGGCATGAATTCAAAACAAAGTGACATGCTCTTAGGTCTTCCTTAACACTATTGATTGAGGTGTGAAAACGCTCATGTATCTTTTCAGGTTAACTTACTACAGCCTCAGTACAATTCAGGCCCAAGAAGGGTCTTTGCAACAAGAGTTGAAAACAATCTTACTTGCCTCACAGCGCAACAACCCACCGCTTGGCGTGTCCGGTGCTTTGACTTTTAATTATAATTATTTTGCTCAAGTGCTTGAAGGGGACCGCAAAGCTGTGACTCAAACCTTTTGTAAAATTGCAAAAGACCCCCGCCATTCTGACATTGTAATTCTTGAAGCCACCCCTATTTCTGAGCGTATGTTTGAAAGTTGGAACATGGCATTTGTCGGGGGCTCCGTTTCAGAAAGTCAATTGCGCCGCTATTGCACATCATCTCAATTCCACCCAGAAAAAATGACTGCTTCCAGCTTGTTAAGTTTTATGCGCGATGTGATCAGCACCAGTCAGAATTCATTGAAATCTGTGAAAGTGTCTTAAAGCGTTTCTAGCTTTTGTAAAAGTTCTTCAGCTGTAAGAGCCATATTTTTTTTCAACCACAATTTTTCTAAGGCCTTTAGTTTCGCTCCCAAATCTGGGCCAGGTTGAATGCCGGCGTCTATCAAATTTTGTCCTGTTAGTGGAAATGTTGGAACAACGCGATTGACCTGGTGTTGGAAAAATTGGGTTGTTGATTTATCGTCTATGGATAACTCACCAGCTGCCCACTTGGTTAAAAATGCCAAAGTATAAGCATGTGTTCCCAATAGATAATGTGACTTATGATGTTCATCTGCTCTTGTGACCTCAAGAGGTGGTAAAGCTTTATATGCTTGGCACATTTGCAATGTGTGTTCTTGGGCGTTAGACAGTTTCAAACGCGTTGTTAAGCGTTTGATGTCTCCTTGATGATACACTGCCAATAACTTTAAACGAAACATTGGATTGGGTGGTAAATTTAAATGGCATTCAATGTCTATTCCTCTCAAGGCTGGCATAATGTTAGGCGCGCTGGCTAAGATTTGACTGAGCAAGCCAGTTTGATAGAGAAGAGACAATATCTGTTTGGCCTGTGGGGCTTCAAAAAGCTTTATCAGTTCATTGCTAACCCGTTCAGGTGACAAGCTTGCTAAACCTTGGCGGCATTTTATTGTTGCGCTTATTGCAGCGCTGTCAAATGGGGCTTTGCCGTATTGTGCAGCAAGGCGATAAAAGCGCAAAGTGCGCAAATAGTCTTCTTTTATGCGCTGCTGGGGTGAACCTATAAACCTTAACTTGCCCGCCTTTAAATCATCTTGTCCTGTTCCCAACGGATCATGTAGTGCGCCGTCATGGCTGACATAAAGGGCGTTTATGGTAAAATCCCTTCGACTGGCATCCTCGCGCCAATCAGTACCAAACTCAACCACGGCATGGCGGCCATCGGTTTTTATGTCTTTCCTTAAACTGGTGAGCTCATAGGTTTGCCCGCTGATCACAAGTGTAACTGTTCCATGATCAAGGCCAGTGGGAATGGTTTTAAAGCCAGCTTGTTCAGCGCGTTCTATCACCTTGTGTGGGCTTAAAGGTGTGGCCAAATCAATATCTGTGACAGGCTCGCCTAATAAATGATTGCGCACGGCACCGCCTACCACACGTGTCTCTTGCCCCCCCTCATTCATCACAGCAAAAAGCTTTTGTAAACTGGGATGATTTAGCCAAGGCGCATTTTTTAATGTGTCAGGGTTTTGAACAGGCACCTTGTTCATTCCTTATTGGCTTTTTTGTTTGTCAATCGGCTCGATATATCCGGGAATGACCTTGCCATCTTTTACGGTTGCCGGGTGGTATATGCCATCTTTGACAGATGTGAAAAAGGTAATCTGAGTGATATAAAAAATGCCCATCAGAGATAAGCCAATGATCAACAGTTTCTTTAATGGGATCAATGGCCAGAACTCTTGGCGGGTCTCAGGTTTCTTTTCAATTAAAATATAAGCGGCATAAAATAAAAAGGGTGCCAGAATAAGTAAAAGATTAATAAGGATTATACGTGTCATAAAGCCCTCTTGTTATACAAAATCGGCGTTGGCAGCTAGCCTTAAGGATTAAAACAAGCTTTTACAAGAAACCTTGCCAATTATGTCACGTTCATACGCTTGAACCCGTTAGACAAGTAAAATGGCAAACCTGACATATATGTTTCGACATAGCGTGCCTTTTGATAATGCCCATTTAAAGACACTCTTGGCAAGGCTGTAAGATGGTTTTTATGTTTTTCATACAAAACCCCTTTGCGGGTGGTCACACCTGTTTTGAAGTTCAGTTCGTTTGCAAGCTCAAAATCTTTGGGACCAGCGCTGGTGGCATCGCCATAAGGGTAGGCAAAGTGGGAGGGGTGGGCACCTAATTGTTCTGACATCACCACTAGCCCGCTGACAATTTCTTGTTTGGCTTGCTCGCGGCCCAATAAGCCAACAGCATAATGAGATTTTGTGTGTGCACCCAATGTGATAAGAGGGTGTTGATTTAACTCTCGCAATTCATCCCAATTCATAATTAAGTCTTTGGGTAATATGGCAATGTCAAAATTATGGTTTTTGGAAAACTCTTTGATTTTTTCCCGTTGTTGGTACTGATCCATATAGCGTAGCTGCCAATAGAGCGCATCAAAAACTTTGTATTTTTGCTCTGTGGTTTTGGTTGTGTGGATTTTTCCCGATACAAAAGGATCCTGAATGGCTGTGTTTTGTTTGATAATTTCTTCCAGAGCTAACCACCATAATTCGCCTTGGCCAGAGCTGTAATCAGAAACGATATATATCGCCATCGGGATGTTGTATTTTTCAAATATTTTTAGCGCCAAATCACGGTTGTCGCGATAGCCGTCATCAAATGTAAAAACGGCGTAGGGTTTGCTTTTACCGGTTCTTAAAAGGCGCTCTTTCATCTCATCCAAGCTGATGATTTCATAGCCCTTTGCTTGGACGGTTTTAATGGTTTGTTCTAAAAACTGAGGGGTTATCTTTAAAATGGAATTTGGAGAGAAATCATCACTTGGGTTTGGATCCACTTGATGCAGGGTAAAAATTATGCCCTGCCCAGACGTCTTTGACGCCAGCAATTTATCTAGCTTTGTGTAATAAAGCCCATTTAAAGCGGCTCGTTTAAAATGATGTTTTAAGCAATACATTGTATAATTGACGTAACCCTAATACATATTACAAATACAATATTCATAATATCATTGCTGAATATATAAAATTTTGTTTGCTTGTTTAAAGCTTTATGAATTTTGATGGCTTCCTGATAAAACAGCGCGCATTATCATGAACCCTAAACCTATTAGAAAAAAAGCCGTAAACGCTAATAGAGTAAAGGGTATAATTTTTGGAAAATAAGGTTGTGTCGGCACATGCGCCTTGGAAACGATGGTGGCGTATGCTGGGGCAATGGCGCTGTCTTTGCGCGCTTCAGCATCTCTAAAACGGGCCAGATAAGTATTTAATAGATCTCGGTTTGTTCGCGCTTCACGCTCTAGTGCCCGCAATTGAATTTCATCTCCATCTGTTTGGGCCGATTGATCCTTCAAATTATTCAAACTTTTTTGAAGAGACTCTTCTCGTGCCCGCGCAATTTTGGCATCATTTTCGACACTTTGAACAATCCGGCGCATCTCATTACGAATTTGTAAGTTCATGCCTTTCAGTTCAGAGCGCAATTGGCGAATACGGGGATGGGACGGCAATAATGTGGCGCTTAATTCTGAGATTGTTCGCTGTACCCGTGTTTTTTGCTCAAACAGGCGTTGGATCAATTGGGAACGCATGTTTTCTGGTGCGTTGATCACTTCGCCTTCTGTTTTCAGCATGTCACGAATAAGTTTTGCCCGAATTTCAGATTCTGCCCTGCGCTCCCTGGCTGCAATAATCCTGCTGTTTAACTGGGTTAATTGTTGCCTGTTTAATGTCACATTATTGCTTGAGCTTTTGAAAATGCCTTTTTGTGCCCTGTATTTGGCAACAGCTGCTTCTGAGGCTTCGACTTCCTTTTTAAGATCGCTAATTAAATGTGACAGACGGACGCTATCATCTTGGCTTTGGATCACTCTTTCTGATCGCTGCCAGTTAATATAGGCGTTGGCAATACCATTGGCCACGCCAGCGGTGCGCACAGGATCTGGCCCATAATATCTCACCCCTAGCACGCGGGATTGGGATAAACTTAAAACTTGTAAATTGCTTGCCAAGACATCAATCGTGATTTCTTTTTGAGCGGTGGGGTCATATGACTCATAGCTTTGGGAGAAGTTGCCTGGTAACAATGAGGCAAGACCTGAGTTAACGGAGCTTGCGACATATTTTTGAAACTTTTTATCTTCCATAAGCCCAAAATCATCAATCACCTGGGCTAAAATATCTCGTGACTGAATAACTTGGATTTGACTTAGAACTGAGGCTTGATCAATATTTAACAATCCTTCTGTGTTGCGCCCAGCTGCGGGGTCTTGATAGGAGGCCACCGGTGCAATCAACACCCGGCTTTCTGAGACGAAACGGGGGGTCATTTGCAACAATAGGAAAAAGACGCCGCTTGCCAAAACTAAACTGATAAGGGCAATTTTCCACCAAGCGCTCTTAAGTGTGGACATTAATCCTCCCATATTGATTTCATGTACGTCTGACATGGCTTTGCCTTTACCCCTTTGTCGTAAAATAACTCTTCACGCCTTTTAAAGACTGCGAATCATTTGCTATTCAACAATATAATTGCCAGTAAATCTTTAACGCTGTGTAATTTTAAAACACAATTAGATAATTATTAACGATGTTTGCTTAGAGTGGCTTTTGTGTACCGTTGTGTTTTAAGTGGGTTTATTTGTGATGAGTTTTGTAAAGTATTTTTTAACGTTCGTTATTTTGATTGGCATGGCTGGGTGTAGTCACCGTGACTATACTTTTAAAAACGAATATGAACTTATTGGCGATCAAGATGTTATCCCTGAGCCGGTTGATCTTAGCTCTTCACCTGTTTCATTAAAAGATAGTGGGTTTCGTACAAGTTTAAGCGAAAATTTTGCTTCTCAAGAAACTCAATCTTGGCGCACACGTGTTTTGCATGCTGTGAGCGATCGCTCTGATGGTGTTTGGCAAACTCACTATACACATTCTACAAAAGACTCAATTAAAGATGTCACGTATCAGCGTAATCCTGTTGAGGTTTATCGTCGCACTGGGCATTGGCCCTTACGCTATACTTTGGATACGGGTGACAGGTTACGGATCATTGTTTATAGCCAGCGGACCTTGACCAGAACCTATAGGGTTGATGATAGCGGGTATATTTCTGTGCCTTTGGTTGGGCAAGTGTTCGTGCGCGGGGCTTCGACCCATAAAGTGGTACGTCGCATTGAAGCGGCCTTGCGCAAGAAATATTTGCGTGATCCAAAAGTGTCTGTTGAAGTCGCCACTTACCGTCCCTTCTTTGTGCTGGGGCAGGTGCAAGCTGCTGGGCAATTCCCTTATGTGGTTGGCATGACAGCTGAAACAGCTGCCGCAATCGCTGGTGGGTATACGCCGCGGGCAGATGAGAAAAAATTTCGTGTTAGCCGGGTCTACAAAGGGCGTCGCTATACATTGTTAGTGTCAAAGAACTTCCCGGTATTTCCAGGCGATACCGTTTATGTGCGGGAGCGTTTCTTTTAAACCCAAGACTTTAAGCCCTTTTTTTCATATACGAGACCGGTTAGGCTTAAACGCCAGTTCAAAAGATATGGATCAGCAGTGGTAGAGTAGGTGCTATGAGCCGGAATTTGCGTATTGTTCATTGTTTGCGCGCCCCCGTTGGTGGCTTGTTTCGCCATGTTGTTGATCTAGCTTTAGAACAGGTTAAACTTGGTCATGAGGTTGGGGTGGTCTATGATCATTCTCACATCAGTAGCCAAGCTTTGCAGCAAATCGAGACTTTGCGCCACGCCTGTCAATTAGGTGTGCACGGTGTAAGAATGTCGCGCCTTCTTCATGTTTATGATATTTTAGCCTATCGGGCTGTTCGTCGGTTGGCGCAAGAAAAACAAGCGCAGGTTTTACATGGTCACGGGGCAAAGGGGGGAGCTTATGCCCGTTTAGCGGCCCATAGCTTGTCTGGAAAATTAAAACTGCCTTTGAGCTTTTACACGCCCCATGGTGGTAGTTTGCACTATTCTCCCAAAAGCTTATCAGGACGCGTTTTTTTGGGGGCAGAAAAATATTTGGCAAAGAAAACCAATGGGCTGATTTTTGAAAGCGCCTATTCTGCCAAACTTTATGAACAAGTTGTGGCAGGTGGGTTTTGCCCAGTTCGCATTATTCCAAATGGTTTAAGACAGGAAGATTTTGTGCCTGCTACCCCTAAGCCTGAGGCGGCTGACTTTTTATTTATCGGTGAATTGCGCCATTTAAAAGGAGTTGATCTACTCTTAGAGGCTTTGCACAGGCTTACACAGAAATGGCCCAATGTTCGCCTGGCTATAGTTGGCGACGGCCCTGATATGACATCCTTTCAAGAACTGAGTGCAAACTTTAATCTTGAAAACAATGTCACCTTTTATGGTCGCTTGCCTGCGCGCCAAGCGTTTGAGCTTGGCAAAGCGATTGTTATTCCTTCTCGTGCTGAGAGTTTTCCATATATTGTGCTTGAAGCGGGAGCTGCACAACTGCCCCTTATTGCAACCAATGTCGGTGGTATTCCTGAGATAACCGCGGGTACTTCTGTTGAACTTGTAGAGCCGGATAATGTGGCAGCGTTAAGCCATCAAATGGCAGCTTTTTTAACCGAGCCAGCCTTCTTGCAAGCAAAGGCTAGCGAACTGGTGAAAGTGATTGCGCAAAAATTCACAGTGGAAATGATGGCTTCACAAATAACCGATTTTTACCTCTCTATTTTAAAGCGGTAATATGTGGCTGTGTCTTTGATTGAAGAGATAAAGCTTTTTTGTTCTCATTTATCTAAAAGATGCCCCCCTGTCCTAAAATGATTTTTTAAAGTGATTGTTTTTTAACTTTATGTTTCGAAATCACACAATAAAAGAAGGACGCACCCAAAAGAGATTTTTTAGGGCTTTTATTTCTCTCGACATAAGCTAAAAAAAATATTAATAAAACATTATATCTAATTGGGCTATCTGACTTTTTTTACCAAACTATTAATAAGTCATTTACCCTAATTACGGGCAATTAGAAGAAAATATATCTCTGAGGGATACTTTCATAAATTAAAAGAACTATTTTTCTATAGTAGGCATAATTTATGCTTTTGAGATGACCTCCATCTGCATCTCTTTTAGGGATTGGGTGTTGTGTCCCTGGGTTTTGAAACGATATTTGTTTAATTGCCTTAAGAGGACGGCTATTTGAGATTTTGTAATGCGTAAAAGGGTATGAGTTATGTCTGAGCGATCATTAAATAAAATTGATGTTTGTGAGCAAGCCGATAATCGGCGCTTCCAGGACTTTACTCAAAAACAAGATAACGACAGCTTGCGAAAAGACGGCTTGCAACAAGACAGTTTACAACAAGACAGTTTGCAAAAGACGAGCCCGCGCTGGTTGCAGCATTTGAGTGAACAGGATGAAAGCAGTTTTATTTCGCCGATTGTTTTAAGTGGATGTTATCGTCTGTTTGAACTGCTTATCGTTGCTGTTGTTGGTATCGTTGGTTATTTTGCTTATATCTCAACCACTGACATGTCTTTGTTCGCTGAATATTTGGTTGGCATTTTGGGCGTTTGTGTTTTGATGGCGCTGTCTTTTCAATCTGCCAATGTTTACAGCATTCAAGCGTTTAATACCCCGATCCGCCAAACGCCGAAAATTTGGTTGGCTTTAACTATGGTTTTTGCCGTTTTTATTGCCGGCCTGTTTTTCTTAAAAATTGGAGAAACTTTTTCAAGGCTTTGGATGGGGGCTTGGTATTTGCTTAGCCTGTTATTTATTTTATTTTTTCGCTTTGCCTTTGCTGCCACCCTTCATCAGTGGTGCCAAGAAGGGCGGATCTATCGCCGGGCGGTTGTTGTTGGCGGCGGTGCGCAAGGTAAAGCTGTTATTCGTGATCTGGAAAAAGCTGAGCATAGCGATATTCGTATTTGCGGTGTATTTGATGAGCGCTCTGATGAGCGTGTCCCAGGTGAAATCGAGGGCTACCCGAAACTGGGAAATTATGATGAGCTGGTTGAATTTGGCCGCAAATCGCGCATTGATTTATTGATCGTCACGCTCCCTTTGACAGCTGAAGGGCGCATCATGAGTGTGCTTAAAAAGTTATGGGTGCTGCCTGTTGATGTGCGCCTTGCTGCTCATACCACAAAGCTGCGCTTTCGTCCGCGCGCCTATTCTTATATTGGCAATGTTCCTTTTATCGATATTTTCGACAAACCCCTGGCCGATTGGGACTTTGTCTTAAAATGGATGTTTGACAAGATTATTGCCACCTTGGCGCTTATTGCTTTATCGCCTGTGATGATTGGAACCGCCTTGGCTGTTAAGCTAACCAGTAAGGGGCCGATTTTATTTAAGCAAAAACGCTATGGGTTTAATAATGAGCTGATCGAAGTTTATAAGTTTCGCTCAATGTATACTGATATGTCGGATGCCAATGCCTCTAAGCTGGTGACAAAAGATGACCCACGCGTTACCCCTGTTGGGCGGTTTATTCGCAAATCAAGTTTGGATGAATTGCCGCAACTGTTTAATGTTTTAAAGGGAGAGCTTTCCCTTGTTGGGCCGCGCCCGCATGCTTTGCAGGCAAAAGCTGCCAGTCAAAATTATCATGATGTGGTTGATGGTTATTTTGCCCGGCACAGGGTTAAACCTGGCATTACCGGTTGGGCGCAAATTCATGGATGGCGCGGCGAAACGGATACAGAGGAAAAGATCAAGAAGCGGGTGGAATTTGATCTTTATTATATTGAGAACTGGTCCATCTTTTTAGACCTATACATTCTGATTAAAACTCCCTTCAGTTTGATCTTTGACAATGACAATGCTTACTAGGTGAGAATTTGACAGATATTGCGGCCAACATCTCCTCTAAAACAAGCTTAAGCCCTGCTTTGCAGCGCTTATTGTTTATGTTTGTTTGGTTGACCTTTTTTCTCAACGCAATAGTGATTAAAGAGCCGGCCCCTTGTGATCTATTCATGATGGGATTTGTTGTGATTATGCCGCTTTTTGGGCTTGTCCGTTTCACTTTGCACCATGCGATATTGTTTGCTTGCTGGATGATTGTGATTGCCGCTGGCCTTATTGCCGCTGGCACCCATGAATTTTATATGATTTCAGTGCGTCATATGCTGATCTCTGGATATTTGGCTGTGTTTAGTGTGGTCTTGGCCGGCTTTATCAGCAAAAACCCTTTGCGTCATTTTGAAATTGTTTGGAATGGCTATATGTACGGGGCCATTATTGCAGCTGTTGCTGGCATTGTTGGTTATTTTGATCTGATCCCTGGTTCACACGAATTGTTCACTAAATATTGGCGCGCGCGCGGCACCTTTAAAGATCCTAATGTGTTTGGTCCTTTTCTTGTGCCAGCTTTTCTTTATTGTCTGCATTATTTTTTATCACGCCCCTTGGCCCAAGGGCTGATTCCCCTTTGTCTGATGGGACTGTTTTTGTTTGGTATTTTAACTTGCTTTTCTAGAGGCGCTTGGATGCTGTTTTTGATCGCAAGCTCTTCATATATTTTTGTGTTCTTTGTAACCAGCCAATCCAACCGCCAACGCATGCGTACCATCGCACTTTGTCTTGCAAGCTTATTGGCCTTTGCCATTCTTATCATTGGGGCTCTGCAATCTAATAAAGTGCAAGAGTTGTGGGATGAAAGAGCCTCGATTATCCAAGATTATGATGTTGGCGATCAGGGGCGTTTTTCTGGCCACCAGAAGGCAGCTAAAGTCATTATGGATAATCCGGTTGGTATTGGGGCCCTATATTTTGGTTATTTTTATCATCATGAACTGCCTCATAACCTTTATCTTAGTATGTATTTATCAACGGGTTGGCTTGGGGGCACAGTGTTTTTAATGCTTATGGTATCGACCTTGATTATTGGGTTGGCCGTTTTATTGCGGCGATCTGATTGGATGCATTATCACGCCATTACCTACTGCTCCTTTGTTGGCCTGTTCTTGGAAAGTTATATTATTGATAGCGATCATTGGCGTTTGCTTTACATTTTGATGGGGCTCATTTGGGGGGCATATGGAGCTGTTAAAATTCAGGACGCTGCCAATAGTCATATTTAGTTTTTTTAAGATGGTTTTAATGGGGTGTTAAACAAATTTTTTCTCTCTTCCAACCAATCAAGGAACTTTTGAACCTTAGGTGCTTTTAACCGATCTGGCGGGCTTGCAAAGAAATAAGAGGTTGGACTGGGCACTTCTTTAGGGAAAGGCATTATCAAACGGCCTGCTTCTATCTCCTCAATAGCGACAAAAGTGGGCACTAAAGCCACCCCAAGCCCGGCAATGGCCGCGCGCACAATCATATTGAAATGTTCAAACTTAGGGCCTTGCAATCCGTCTACATTGCTCGCTCCCATTTGCGCCAACCAATAGGACCAGGCCTCTGGCCTTGTTGAAATGTGCAAGAGTGTTTGATGGCGCAAATCTTCCAGCTTTGGCGGCTGGGACATTTCTTTTAGTAAATCAGGATAAACAAGTGCGACCCATTGTTCGGTTACCAGTGATCTTGTTTCTAATTCAGGCCAATGACCATCGCCGTTTAAAATCGCAACATCTATGCCCTCCTTTTCAAAATCTGGCTTACCTATGCGCGAGATAAAATTCACCGTGATCTCTGGATGACGTTTCTGAAAGGCTGGCAAAAGAGGTATTAAAAGGCGGGCCCCAAATGTTGGCGGGGCTGCAATATTAAGAACACCGGTATCTGTTTGTGATGAGATTAAACGCATGGTGGCTGTTTCTAAATCATCCAAGCAAGAGCGAACTTCGCTTAAATAACTTTCAGCTTCTTGGGTCAAAATCAGCCTTTGCTTTTTACGTGTAAATAACGGCCTGCCTAAAAAATCTTCAACAGTTTTAATCTGCCGGCTGACAGCACTTTGGGTTAAAAATAATGTCTGCGCCGCTTGCGAGACACTGCCGGTGCGTGCTGTTTGTTCAAAGCATTGTAAGGCTCGAAGAGATGGTATTTTTCGGTTCATAATTCCGCACTTTATGCTTTTTCCTCATAAACTGCTTATGCTTTTTTCTCATAGGTTAAGAGATATTACTCATTTGAAACTTACTGAGAATATGACCTATAATCAAGCTACAACGTGCTAATGCTAGCAATAATCCTATTAATTTTAGAAATCATTGAGAGGCAAGCTTTATCGTTTTGCCTCTTGTTATTGAGAAAAAAGAATTGGTCTTTCTCGTTATCCATTGAAAGACATCCCAAATGCTTATGAGGAGGAAATCATGGTTGGTGGATATATGGGGCAACTTTTAAAGGTTGATTTAACAAAGGGCGCTCACGAAAATGCCCCGTTGCCTGATGAGACCATTTTGCGCCGTTATGTTGGCGGCATTGGGCTTGGTATGTATTTACTTTTAAATGAAGCACCAGCCGGGGTGAAAGCCACAGACCCTGAGGCCCCCTTATTAATGATGACCGGCCCGTTAACCGGGACATCTGCGCCCAGCTCTTCTAATTTGGCCATTGTTTCTTACAATCACAACACCCCTTTTGCTGTTGCAACAGGGCACTCCCATGGCTTTTGGGCGGCCTATCTGAAACATGCGGGCTATGATGGCATGATCATAAAGGGGCAAGCAGACAAACCTGTTTATTTATGGGTGGACGATGACCGCATTGAGATCCGAGACGCCTCTCACCTTTGGGGGCAAGACACGCGCGAGACGGAACGCTTAATCAAGCAAGAACTGGGTGATTGGGAAAACATCAGTGTGGCCTGCATAGGCCCGGCTGGCGAAGCCATGTTGCATGGGGCCTCTGTTAAAAATGACCGCAACCACGGGGCCCATAAGGGCAGTGTTGGCGCGGTCATGGGGTCAAAAAACCTGAAAGCGATTGCTGTGCGCGGGACAAATAAAGTGCCACTGGCAGACCCGATTGCTTTTGTCGATACTTCACAAACTTGGGACACGGCCATTCATGCTGACCGCCAACCAGGGGAAGGTTCCCCTTCTGTAGGTGGGCTTTTGGCCAATGCGGGGATTGTGAAAGCTTACACCTATGTGGGTGAATCGCACATGTTAGCGGGTAAGAATTTGACTGACCCATTATGGGGTGAAAAATTTTCTAAAAAGTTTGTTGCCCAATCAGAAAATTGGACCGTCACGCCAAAAGAATCTTACAATTGCAGCATTGCTTGTGCTTATGACTGCCGCATCGATACTGGCAAATATGCTGGCTTTACCGCCAGCATGTGCGGCGGGGGAGAAAACTTTGAGGGGGCGGCTTGCATGATTGGCATTGAAGACCCAGATGAGACCCTTGCCTTTACCGACTATTTGGATGGAATGGGCATTGACTCATCGGTTGCTGGTGCTTTGATGGGCATGGCGTTTGAACTATATGAACGCGGCATACTCACCAAAGAGGACACTGATGGTTTAGAGCTTACTTGGGGCAATTATGAAGCGGCTGTGGAGCTGATTGATCAGATGTGTTCTGGCGAAGGCTTTGGTGGGCGGGTTTTGTCCAAGGGCTTAAAAGATGCTGCCCAACTGCTCGGCCCGGCGGCTGAGGCTTGTGTCCTGCACATTCGCGGTGGTGGCATTAACATGCACGATTGGCGCGCCGCTTGGAGTGTTTTGTTAGGGCAAATTGTTGCTGGCGCTGGCGTTTGCTGGCAGGGCCCTGGCGTTGATGCGTGGACCACGGAACCTGATTTAGGATACCCAGAATTTACCGATGCGTTTACCCCTGATGGCAAAGCGCAAGCGGTGGCGCAAACTCAAATGAAAAAACTATGGGAAGATTGTTTGGGCAATTGCTGGTTTGCAAGTTGGGGCGTGAAAGGCGTATTGGATTTTTCAACCAAAGCGGTGGCCTTGGCCACAGGGTGGTCCGATTTTGACGCTAAAGAAGCCATGTTGGTTGGCGAGCGCATGGTGAACCTGCAGCGTTTGATTGCCATTAAACGCGGCTTTACGCCTAAGGATGAATTTGATGTGTCTGACCGTTTGCTTGAAGCGCCAACCGTTGGCAAGGCTGCGGGTAAAAGCATCAAACCACACTTGGAAAAAATGGTCCGTGAATATTATCAGCAGATGGGATGGGATGAAGCCACAGGTAAGCCAACGCAGGAAACCATAGAGCGTGTTGGCTTATCAAACGTGTTGTAGCCACCTCATCATAGAAAGAAGACTTATAACTATGGCCGCCAATCCTGATCAGAAAATGGAAAATCCTAGCTTTGTATGGGATGATCCTTTTTTGCTACACGATCAATTATCGCAAGAAGAACAGCTGGTTCAAGACACCGCCCATAAGTACGCGCAAGATCATCTTATGCCGCGCGTCTTAATGGCCAATCGGGATGAAAAATTTGATCCCAAGATTATGAAAGAGATGGGGGAGTTGGGCCTATTGGGCGCGACCATTCCGGTTGAGTATGGTGGTGCTGGCGTTAATCACATTGCCTATGGTTTAGCCGCGCGCGAAATTGAGCGGGTTGATTCTGGCTATCGCTCGGCTATGAGCGTTCAATCTTCTTTGGTTATGCACCCGATTTATGCTTATGGCAGTGAAGAGCAACGCAAGAAATACCTTCCCGAACTGGCACGCGGGGCCATGATTGGGTGCTTTGGTTTGACCGAACCTGATCATGGTTCTGACCCGGGCGGTATGCGCACGCGGGCTGAGAAAACCGCCCAAGGCTACAAGCTCACTGGAAATAAAATGTGGATCACCAATTCCCCTATTGCTGACATTGCTGTGGTCTGGGCCAAACTTGAAGGGGTGATCCGCGGGTTTATTTTAGAGCGCGGCATGAAGGGCCTAAGTTTTCCTAAAATTGAGGGCAAGATGAGTTTGCGCGCCTCTGATACGGGTGAGATTGTGATGGATGAAGTGATCGTCCCTGAGAGCAATATTCTCCCTAATGTTCAAGGGCTGAAAGGCCCGTTTGGCTGCCTAAACAAGGCCCGTTATGGCATTGCTTGGGGCGCTCTTGGGGCGGCAGAATTTTGCTGGCATGGGGCACGCCAATACACGCTTGAGCGCAACCAATTTGGTCGCCCGCTAGCTGCCAACCAGCTCGTTCAACTTAAATTGGCCAATATGCAAACTGAGATCACGTTAGGCTTACAAGCGTGTTTGCGCGTGGGCCAAATGCTTGATGAGGGCCGATGCCCATCTGAGACGATTTCCATGATTAAGCGCAATTCTTGCGGAAAAGCGCTGGAGATTGCGCGGATTGCGCGTGACATGCATGGAGGCAATGGGGTTTCTGATGAGTTTCATGTTATGCGCCATATGGTGAATTTGGAATCGGTCAACACTTATGAGGGAACCCACGACATTCATGCCCTCATTTTGGGCCGGGCGCAAACTGGCCTGCAAGCTTTCACGACTGACTAGCCTACCAGTTGGTTTTAACACGTTAAACGGAGACTTTTGTTGACGTTCATGGTTGGATCTTTGTCACATATACGTGTGCTGGATATGAGCCGCATCCTTGCTGGCCCTTGGGCCAGCCAGGTTTTGGCTGATCTGGGGGCTGAAGTGATTAAGATTGAACGCCCTGGTTCTGGCGACGATACACGAGGTTGGGGCCCCCCTTTTCTGAAAGACGCACAGGGCAATGATACTAATAACGCGGCTTATTTTGCTGCGGCTAATCGCAATAAAAAATCTGTCACGATTGATTTTACGACCACACAAGGGCAAGACTTGATCCGCCAATTGGCATGCAAAAGCGATATCATCTTGGAGAATTACAAGGTGGGTGGTCTGGCAAAGTACGGGCTGGATTATGAGGGTATCAAGGCCATTAAACCTGATATCATTTATTGCTCTATCACAGGCTTTGGCCAAAATGGGCCTTATGCAAACCGTGTTGGTTATGACGCAGCGATACAAGCCATGAGCGGGTTGATGAGCATTACTGGCAATCCTGATGAAAAGCTGGGCGGGGAACCGATGAAGGTTGGGTTTGCCGTCAGTGATGTTTTAACCGGTCTTTATGCTGCCATTGGTATTTTGGCTGCCTTAACTCACAAAGAGCGCACAGGACAAGGCCAACACATTGATTTATCGCTGCTTGATGTGCAAGTGGCCGCCCTTGCTAACCAGGCACTCAATTTTTTGTCTTCTGGGGTTGCGCCTGTACGGCAAGGCAATGCCCACCCAAACATTGTGCCTTATCAAGCGTTTGCAACAAGCGATGGGCATGTCATGCTCGCGGTTGGGAATGATGATCAATTTGCTCGTTTTTGTGACATAGCTGGTCACCCTCAACTGGCGAAAACCTTATGCTATAAAACCAATGCTGAGCGAGTTCGCAATCGTGCAAAACTAATACCTGAACTGCAAAAGATCATTGCACAACACCCCACTCATTGGTGGACTTCACAATTAGAAAAAGCTGGCATTCCATGTGGCCCAATTAACACCATCGATCAAGTGTTTGAAGATCCTCAGATCAAACATCGGGAAATGAAGATCTCTATGGAGGGTGAAAATGGACGCACCATTCCAGGTGTGGCCTGCCCTATTCAGCTTTCACAAACACCGCCATCCTATCACGCCCCCCCTCCTGAATTGGGAGCAAACACGCAGAGCGTATTGGAAAACCTTATTGGGGCAAGCCAATCTGATATTGATACTTGGAAAAAAAGGGGCATTATATGAAGTTACAACCTCACCGCATGACCTAATGCACTGTGTTGGCTTGTTCTTGGAAAGTTATATTATTGATAGAGATCATTGGCGCTTGCTTTATGATTTGATGTGGCTAATTAGGGGGGGCATATGGGGCTGTTAAAATTCAGGATGTAAAACAAGCGGCTGATATTGGGTAACAGGTGTTTGTTACTCACTCTTGGTCCCATAACAAATTTGGATCAGGTACCTCGGTTGCATTTCTTTTATGCCTAAAATTTGAAATTGCAGTATAAACACGTTCTCTCATCCGGTTAATACCTCCCAGAGCTCTGAATTCATCGGGTGTTCGGTTGGGGTGAAAATCTGTGTGCTCACAAAAATGGTCTCGGTGAGGACGTGCAATATTTTGTTTGGCAATCTCGATATTGCCAATTCGCTGGTAAGGGCTTTTTTTCTCACTCCATTCTCTGGTTGCATCTTCTAAAGGCATAGTGCCATCATTCAACTGTACAGATAATTTAAAACAAGACTTTTTTGAGTTGGCTTGTTCGATTAGTATTTTACGCAAAAAATTTGGATCGCTTTTATCAACATCGACATTTGACTTGATATTGTGCCCTTCACAAGGCTGAGCAGAGTACTTAACGGAACGATTTTGTCCATATGAAAATGGTGCCATTGAAAAATATCGCATATTTAAGGGTGTATCTATTTTCCCAGCTCCATTCCAATAGGCGATCCAAAGTTGCCGAAGGCGCCAGCTAAAAGGATTATAATTTGGCGTAAAATATTTTTCTACCGCTCCAGGTTTTCCAAATAAGACACCAGCTTTTACAAAATCCAGATAATCGACCGGATCAGAAGAGAAAAAAACTGGATAATTGACCATTAATATATCGAATTGATCAACCTTTTTGTTTTCTGAAGCAGTGGTTTCAGGAGAAGTGTTTAGTATTTTTAAGGATAGTCCGCGCCCATCAAACTTTATATCTGGTCGCGGTTTAAAAGCACCGTTGGAAAAACGTACCCAGGCTTTATATTCTTTTCCCGGTTCAGAAAACATCCCAACTTTCAGGTCAGGTGGTATATCAGAAGCAACTTTAAATATTGCTTTTAAACAGCCATGAGACTTTGCGTGTGCATCTCTTTGGACTGTGCTTTGTTTGCCTTTATATAACTCATCAAGATTTTGAACGACAAGTTTGACAACAGTATCAATGGCTGCTTTTTCAAGATTTTTTGCCCCTCTGATTTCTTCTGGAATTTTATTTTCAAAATGGTCAATCGCCCAGAGAACCAAAGTTCCAAAAGCCAGGATATAAAGCCCAATTTTAATTTTATTTTGTCTCATGATCTTTGAGCTCCATATCCTCTCCTAAAAGCTATTTTCTCATATGATGAGCCGCTTGGAGTTTTTGAAATGCACCAATGTGCATTCTTTTTCTAAAGTGTTTTTAGATAAGCGATTAAAGCCATACGGTCTGCATGAGTAAATTTCTTATTGTCATAGTCATGCCCACTATTCAGATTTCCATCTATCAATTCATATCCGTTTGCTTTTTTATTTCCGACCTTAAATAAGAAATTATTATTGAGGCTTTGCTTGGTTACATAACCAACTTTTTCCGGATCAAATTCCAGGCTACCCATCCAAAATGTTTTTGGTCTTTCATTTTCAGGTAGTAACAAGTCATAAAGAGTTGGTATGGAGCCATTATGTAAATAAGGAGCCGATGCCCAGATACCATTCAATGGTCGGCTTGTGTAACCAAGAACATTGTTCTCTTCTTTCATTTGACTGTGAGAAAACGCTCTGCAAGCCTTTTCGCATTCAGCTAATCTGAGAGTTTTTTCTTCATTGCGGAATACATTCTTCCAAGATTCATCAAGATCAATAATCGGTCCATCTTGTAATGTACTCAATCCAGAAGGGATATGAGGCATTTTTAAAAAATTATTTCCGATGAGTTCGGCCACATTTTGTTTATTTGCTGCCATCACACCTGCTACGGTAATGGCCAATAATTTTGACGCCTTCACTGACTGTCCCAGCATAAGCTGATCACCATTTCCAATGCTTTCAAAATCAATGGAGCGGGGATTTTTACTACTCCATAATCCCGTTTTCAAGCTGTAGCTATAGGCATTACATGCCATCCAGGGATCAGTTCGAATGGGTTCAATTTTTTTTGTCTTCGCATATGGCGGTAAATTTTTTGCCCGTTCGGGTGCTATATCAGCTGCTTCAATAAAATAATTGTCCTGAACTACGATGTTGCTCTTGGTATCTGTTCTATCAACAACATCGTGGCAATAAAGACAATTTTGGTTGTATAGATGACGGCCCCTTTCAATTTGGACAGCTTCTTTTTCCCGTTCTTCTTTTGTGAAGGGTCCAAAAATTTCTGTCGGCCATTTGGGCGAGCGCAGATCTCTTAAAACTTCTTCAAGGTTATAAAGATTTTTGAGGTGAATACTTGAGTTAAATCCATCAATATCAAGGTTTTCATTAAGGGTAATATCACCGAAAACACCAATAACCTCACCAACATTGCGACCGATTGCGCCGACATCAATCCCGCCAAATATGATACGCGGGGCAGCACCATTATATTGAACTTTATTGTATTGGGGTGCGCTCCAAACAAAGGGCGTGCTAACCGGAGCGTCAGAGCGGACAAAAGATTGAGCCTCATCGTTGACCAATAACCCAACTTTATTAAATATATGGCCAAATGCATCAATTCTGCCGTACCCATATCTTATGGATGTCTTATTGACCTCCGCTTCTTTCTTTTGCCAATCCAGCAACTTTTTAAAAGCTTTACGCAGCTTATCTTTATTGTCTGAATTAGAGTTCTCGTCAGATAGAACACGTTGCGCAAACCGATCCCATTTCACCTTGTCACTGTAGGTTTGTTCAAGGGCCGTGTTCAAAGTTTCCATGAAAACTTGGAAATCAAATAAAGAAGCGCCACCGTCAATTCTAATATCTTTTCCTTGGTATTTAATCTGCGATGTATGACAGGCTGAGCAATTTAACCCCACCCAAGCTTCATTATTATTTTGGTCGTTTTTCCAGCGCAGTTTTGTTCGTTCTAGATATTGGTCTGAACTTTTATCAATTACAAATCCAAGAGCTAACTGTGCATGAGCTTTACGATCTGGCACATCTACTTTTCTAGGAATTAAGTTGAATTTTTTTACATGTTCAGGTGCCATAAACAGGTCTATCGCGCCAGGCTTTTCAAGAGCTTCCAACCAAGCTAGCGGAATAAGCCGGGACCCTTGAGATGCACCATACCAAAAGGCTCTCTTAGCTTCTGACCAATTTTGATCTAGTGCACCCAATTGGACAGGGTCATCGGGTGATTTATTGTACGCCTGATAGGGATTGTTGCGTAAATAAAAAAAACCAACACCGATGATCGTGAGTATCATGGCAATAAAGAAAAGAAATTTCTTTAACATAATCCTTAAGCTCCGAAACGTAAAAGACAGAAATTGCCTTGAGCAAATTCTTTAAGAAATTTTTTTAAATTCAGTTGGACTGCTCTTTGTTGTCTATGACCTATCACATTTGCATCATTCAACTGAAAACATAAGTTTTCACGAATAAGTTATCAAAAATCAATTTTCATTCATGATGTTAGGCAATTATAGTATTGCTTGATTTTTAGCAAAATGCAATTTTAGATGCGCCAGATTTAATCTCTCACGCCCTAACTCTAAGGATTATGAAATGGATTATTCTCAAAGACTGACGTTTATCCTTAGTTTGGTTGTGATGATCTTGGCGCATGGAAGTTTAAGGGCTGAAACGCAAAAATCTGAGTACAAAGTCCAAGACGTTCCTCAAAATTGGGCCGTAGAACAAGCCAAACGCGAAACTGAATTAGCAGACTATATTCGCGCCAATCAAAGATCCTATGACTGGTTTTCAAAATTTGCGTTTAGTCAAACTGATGGCACTCCATACATTATTCTGAAATTGCTTCCAATTCTTGCTCCAGAATTATGGGGCAGCAAATCTAATTTTCTCGATCATGTCGGTTTATTTATTGATGAAAGAGAGCCTGGTTTTCCAATTGCAAGGGGAATAGGTATCAGCGTGTTTAATCGCGATAAGCCTTTGAAAGTAGAAATTGATTACGCAACCTTCACATGTGCGGCCTGCCATTTTGGGCGTGCCAAAAAAGAGCAAGGGAAAGTCGTTTATCTTGATGGCGGGATCAATTCTGAGTTCAACGTTGTTCAGTTTCGAGTTAACGTTTACAAGACGTTGCAAAAAATATTTCAAGGTGAAACAGACAAGACGAAAAAGGCAAATCTTTTTGCAGCCGCAATGCTGAAGTCTCTAGAGACAATTGAAGCCCAGGACCCGAATTATTTTTATAATAATTACAGTTATAACAATATTGAGCTAGATACCGAATATGAAAAACAACAAATTAAATTATTTAAAGAACAGGCTCTAGCACTTGCAAGTCAATTCATAACCAAAGTTGAAAAAAACTATGAAGCCCTGATTGCGTTGCGAGATAATAGTTATAATAATATTTCTGAGAAATTTGTTGCCGGATTTCCAGGAATGGTTGATGCTTCTGGCGTTGGAACATCAAGTGCTTATGTTAATGTGGATGGATTCTTTTCCCGTCTACTGGCTTATTATTTTATTTTACCCCCTACAGCTGGCATTACTGATTTTCAAGCCGTTTGGGAGCAAAATAAAAGAGCTGTTTCCTGGAATGAAACTAAGACAAAACTTCATTCCGGAGGGGGGCAGTGGAATGGGAATATCCCTATTCCGATTTATCGTAATATCGCCGCTCAACTATCCGTTGGCCTAGATGATAATGATTTGAGAGTCGCTGCTTATGCTGTCAAATTTCTGGATAACCTGCCCGCTCCCGTTTACCCCTTTAATGTTGATCTTGAGTTAGCCAAAAAAGGAAAAGACCTTTTTGAGCAAAACTGCCTGAATTGCCATCGACCGAATAATGGCACTGTTTATAGCTCGATTAACACTAATATGGACCGCGCAAAGGTGATTACTGAAGCTATCAGAAAAGCTGGAGCTGACCGTTTAACACGAATTTGTTCAGAGAAAACGGTGATTAAAGTCTATGGGAAAGAAACAAGACCTTGTGCAGAATACAAAGCTGTCTCATTAAAAGGTAAAGACAAGCTGATTATGCCTGACCCCAATGATCATCTTGGCTATAATGCACTGCCACTGGGAGGCATCTGGTCCCAAGCACCCTATTTACATAATGGCTCAGTACCTACCCTTTATCACTTATTGGTTCCAACCAGTCGGCCAAGCGCTTTTGTAAAGAGCAGAATCGATTACGATCAATCCAAGTTAGGTTATTCTTGGCAATTGCCTTTTTCTGAGACGGACAAAAGAACTAATGCGTATATTTTCGACACAACATTGTTCCGGGCTTTCAGTAATCAAGGACATGACACAGACATCAAAGAGGGAAGTAAAACTTATAAACTCAACTGGTCAGATGATATTGAAGGAGCAATGGCCTTAATAGAGTATCTCAAAACTTTCTGATCAGTGGTGTCTTCTAAAGAATGGTCGGAGCGAGTGAACGCATTTCGAACCAATGAGGGATTACGCTTGTTTATTTTACAACTTCTTCTAGCCCAAATGCATAATAGATAAGATTATGAAAGTTATGTTTGACACTAATGTCTTTAATCACATTTTGGACGGTGAAATACCTATAGATCTAGTACCTAACGAGTGGGAGGTACATGGAACTCATATCCAAAGAGATGAGATTAATCAGACTTCAGACAAAAACCGTAGGGGAAAATTACTGAGGGTTTTTGATCAATTCTTAGATATATCTTTGCCTACTGAATCTGCTGTATGGGATGTTTCGTCATGGGATGAATGCAAGTGGAGTGATGAAGAAGATAGTTTATATGGTACGATTCTAAATGGACTCAATACTCGTAGGGAAAAGCCAAATAATGTTCAAGATACACTTATTGCAGAAACAGCAATCAAAAATAATCTGACTTTGGTTACGAATGATGGCGACTTAAAAAAAGTCGCAGAATCACATGGAGCTCAAGTGAAAGATTTAAGAATCACAAAAGGTTCTAACTTTTAACCAAAAATCCGCAGATGGTCGGAGCGATAGGATTTGAACCTACGACCCCTGGTCCCCCAGACCAGTGCGCTAACCGGGCTGCGCCACGCTCCGACACTAAAGTGGATTTTTTGCATCATGCTCATTTTCTCTGAGCAAGAAAGGATCATTGTGTATCATATTCTCTTTTGAGATTACACAATTTTTTTGCTCTTCCTTGTTTCAATATTGTCTGGTTTTGTCAATTGATTTGAATACAAATTTAGGACATAGCCTTGGGTAATTTTACTCAGTGGCTTTTTTGATATGTTGTCTCAGCCTTTTTTGCGTTTAAGTGAAATTTTCTTAATTGATTGAACTTACTTAAGAAAACCCTCTCGGTTGAAATATACGATGGCTTAAACTTATAAAATATGACAAGATCATATTAAATATGTGTGCCCCTTTTGTTGTTGGTAAAAAACGCTTATGTCCGCTTTATCCCTTCGTTCCCGGTTGATGATTATTTTTATCACTCTTTCTGTGATTACCATGCTTGTATCGGGTGTGTTTTTGCTATCCAACGCGCGCTCTGCCATTCAAAATGAAGTTGCCGCCAGTAAAATTTTGGCTAATTCCCTAATCAAGGAAAGTTTAAAGACCATCCCTAACTTTATAACTTTTCAGCAATTCCTAGAGACACTGCCGGCTAAATTTAAAGAAATCCGCCATATCAGAATTCGTGTTTACAACGAAAAGAATCGGGAAGTCTTGACGAACCCGGCCTACCTGGTAACAAAAGATAAAATAAAAAAAGAGCCCGCAGAAGAGAGCCCGTTATGGTTTCGATCTTTGTTGTGGCCCCATCAAGAAATCACTAAGACCCCTATTCGCTTTGGGTCACAAGAATTGGGCTATGTGACACTGAGTGTTGAACCGCTTGATGAGATGAATGAAATATGGGCTGACATCGTCATTTTGATGAAAATTGCGGCCATCTCTTTGCTGGTCTTACTGACTTCCATTCATGTGGCGTTAGGGCACGCTTTAAAACCAATTGGTTCCATTACTGAGGGTATGAAAAATTTAGAAGCCGGCAATTTTAAATATAGAATTTCAAAAATCTCCAGTCCTGAGCTTTCCATTATTGGTCAAGGGTTTAATGATTTAGCCCGCAAACTGGACATCGTCTCGAAAAAGAGTGAAAAACTATCTCAACGCATCGTTACCGTTCAAGACCAAGAGCGCCGTCATATTGCCCAAGAGCTTCACGATGAGTTTGGCCCTTGTCTGTTTGGAATTAAGTCCAATGCCACGTCTGTGCGCAATCACTTGCAAGCACAAGATGAGGCCGCAAATGATCCTTTTAAAGAAAAGATGCAATCAGTTTTAGACATCGTTTCTCACATGGAAGCGTGTAACCGAGATTTGCTGAATAAACTTAGACCCATGGCGCTTGGGGAAATTGACCTTTCTGAATTAATCGAAAAGCTCGTTGGTACATTCCGGGCGCGCTATAACCATATTTCCTGGAAATTAGAAATACCGACACCTTTGCCCAGCTTTGGTGAAACCATTGATTTAACCGTTTATCGTTTTATTCAAGAATCCTTGACCAATGTTGCGCGTCATTCTAAGGCTAAAAATGTCATGATTGATATAAGCCAAGATCACTTGATTCACATTCACGACATAGAGATGGGGAATAACATAGAGCTTACTATGTGTGTGCGCGATGATGGTGTTGGCATCTCTGATGCGTCCAAACCGGGCCATGGCATCACTGGTTTAGAGGAACGCATTGAAGCCTTGGGAGGGGTATTTTCGATTTCACAAAATCATCCTCAGGGTGTGAAAGTGGAAGCACGAATTCAATTTTCTCAACAAGATTAAAGCGTTTGTTTTTCTCAAAGTGCTATTTTATATATGCTATAACACCCTTTTAATCTACGATCGTTATTATGAATAAAGACCTTATCGTACTTGTTATTGATGACCATCCGGTCACTCATATTGGCTGCCGCAACCTCTTAACGGAAGCTGGTTTTCAAACCATTTTGGAAGCTGTTGATTGTGATGAGGGCATTGCCATGGTTGAAAAAGAACACCCCGACCTGGTGATTGTAGATATCGGCCTGCCAGGTATTGGGGGGCTGGCTTTGATTGAGCATTTCAGCATCCATCATCCTCATATTAAGCTGTTGGCCTTTAGCATGCATGATGACCCGGTATTTGCAAACAAATCACTGGAGGCAGGTGCTGATGGTTTTTTAACCAAAAGCTCTGGTCTTGATCAATTTATTTTGGCCATTGAAACCATCCTTGCTGATAATGTTTTTTTGGAAGATGGCATGGCCGCGCAAGTGGCGGTGCTCAATACTGGGAAAACGTCAAACCCTTTAGAAGACTTAACCGGGCGCGAATTACAAATTTTAAAATTGATTGGTGAAGGTAAAAGTCATGGCGACATCGCAGCACAGTTGAACTTGAGTTATAAAACTGTTGCCAATTGCGCGACACAGCTTAAATCAAAATTAGGGGTTAAGAAATTACCCGACCTGATGAGGATTGCGATTGAGCATACTTGAGGCTCAGGATCTATTATTTGTCCCAGGTTTCATAATTTTCACGCATGTATTCAAGCCCATTTAAGATAATTTCTTGCAAAACATCCATGTCAATATCATCCAGTTTGTTGATATAAAGACATGAACGGCCCGTTAGATGTTTGCCAAGCCTTGAAAGCTCTTCAGACATATCTTGGTATCCTGGCAAAATATAAACTGTGAGCGCGGTTTTTCTCGGGCTAAAGCCTGTTATTAAAAATTCACCTTCCGGCCACTTTCATATTTATAATGATAGCGCCCATAACCAATGATGCTAGGCCCCCACATAACAGGTTTTAATCCTGTTACACGATTGAAAAAATCCAACAACACCAAACCATACTCCTTGCGTTTGGGATGGTCTATGCTTGAGATATAGGTTTTGGGGTTAACTTTGGTCGGTTGTGTTTTGTTTACTTGTTTAGACATTTACAACAACCCTTCTCCCCTTTTATTGGCAGATAAAAGGGTTAACGCATTGCTAGATATTTCATCGGGTTAACCGGTTTGGACCCTTTGCGTAATTCAAAATGCAATTGGGGTTGATGCACAGAGCCGGTTTTTCCTGATTTGGCAATGGCTTGACCACGGGTTACTTTTTGCCCGCGCTTGACCAACAGCTTGGAGTTATGAGCGTAAGCTGAAACCCAATTGTTTTTATGGCGGATAAGAATAAGGTTGCCATATCCCTTTAGCTCGCTACCGGCATAGGCAACCACACCATTTTCAGCCGCTTTAATCGTGGTGCCTATTGGCAAAGCTAAATTAACACCATCATTAATCGTCCCGCTTTTTTGGCGACCAAAATTAGAAATGATCCGCCCATTGGCTGGCCATAAAAATTGACGGTTAGACGCTAGTTTTGCCCCTGCCCCGCTGTCTGGAGTTTTAATTTTTGCCGGCCTTTCATAAGGCTTTTTCTTTGGTGAAGGCACGGCTTTGGGGTTAAGCGGTTTTATGCCCGCTTTGCGGTCAATTGAAGCCACTTGAACTGGTGTATCTTGCTCGCCTTCGCCCGGGATGATTAATTCTTGGCCTAATTGAACTTGGGCAGCCTCTCCCAGACCATTGGCTTTGGCCAACTGGCTGGTTGTGATGCCATAACGGCGTGAAATATTGTAGGCTGTGTCACCTGGCTGAACCTTGTGCCGCCCCGCTTTTGCCAAAATAGTTTTTGCTTTGGGGGCTATGGGATTTTGGCTTTTGCTAAAACCTGGAATGAACAGGTGCTGGCCTAATTTAATGTCATTGCTTTGCATATCATTAGCGCTACGCAATTGATCCGTGGTGACGTTATAGCGCCGGGAAATGTTATAAAGGGTGTCGCCTTCTGAGACGATATGGCGTCCTTGTGGATCACGTTTGGCAAAGTTTGCCGCCAATTGTTGGGGTGCATAAGTTTGCTTTTCCGGTGCGCTGCTATATTGCTCAACTTTGGCCCGGTCTTGATAGTCTGTTTTACCGTTTAAATCTGGCAATTGGTTGCGCTGCATGTCAGAGCGCTCATAAGTTTTCTTGCTATAATCAGTGCTAGCGGTGTCATACACCTCGCGCTGATTATATGACCGTTTATAAGTATTTTGCGCCTGATAACGGTCTTGATACTCACGCTTGAGTGGTGGGTTATAAGAACGATCATAGGTATTTTTGTATGTTCGTTCTGGCTCAACACCAGCATATTGCTGGCGGGCATATTGTTGGCGATCTGGGGGGGTGTCTTGCCCCTTCATTCCCATTACAGGGGCATCAAACCTGGTCATATTTGAACTACAAGCGGGCAATCCCACACACAAAGCACAAATAACTATAAAACGCGCTGCATTACTCACGATAGGGCCTCTATTAACGCAAAACCAATTAAAATAAAAACACTCGTATTTACTTTATCATGGTTAAATTTAAGCACTGTAAACCTTAACAAAACCTTAACACGCGACTTGGCATTTGAATGAGTTCGTTGTCATAGTTAATAAAGGATTAACAAGACGGGTGCCAAGTCGGCTTTAAGAGTTCATGCATCATGAAGCCCATTGCTTTATAAACCCTTGTTATCTAAGGAAAATATATCCCTTATCTGACCTGAATTTTTAAAGTACCCCAAAATGAGATGCAATGAAGCTTATAGTGTTAATGATAATTGTGCTGGAAAGGAGGCAAATCAGAGAAAAAATAAACGAAGTTTATTAACCGTGTACACCGTTTAGGTTTTGCTGTAGCTGAGAATGAGTTTGTTGGTGTGTTAAATCTAAATGCAATGGTGTTATTGAGACATAATCATTGTAGGCGGCCCATAAATCTGTGCCTTTGGGTGGGTTGGAGCGACGACGTTGAAAGTTAAACCAATAATAGGCGCGCTCGCGCGGATCTAAGCGCTCATCAATGGTTAGCAGACTTTGGTCTCGTTTGCCCTGGGTGGTGACCATGCGCCCTTTCACTTCATCAAGGGTACAATCGGGAAAGTTTATGTTCAGCAACACTTCAGCCGGCCAGCCGCTTTTTAACAAATCGCTGATTAAATCTGGTGCCAAAGCCTCTGGTGTTTCCCAGTTAATAGATCCTGGGGCTTTTATGCCTGTGACGAGGCTTAGGGCAAGAGACGGAATGCCAAGCAAAGTCCCCTCAATAGCCCCGGCTATGGTGCCTGAATAGGTCACATCATCGGCAATGTTCTGGCCATGATTGATGCCCGATAAAATCAGATCAGGCGCCTGGCCTTGTAAAAACTGGCGCACGCCCATAATCACACAATCTGTTGGTGTGCCTTGCACGGAAAAAACCTGGTCTTCTCTTTGCGAGACGCGCAAAGGGTCTTTTAAGGTCAAAGAGTGAGAGGCACCGCTGTTATCAAATTGAGGGGCGACAACCCAAACATCATCAGAGAGCTTTTGCGCCACGCGGGTGAGAACCTTAATCCCGTTAGCATCAATCCCGTCGTCATTGGTTACCAATATGCGCATAAAGTCCTCTATCTCTTTTAAGCTTTGATGATCTCAATGCCGCCCATATAAGACTTAAGGACGTCAGGTACAACAACGCTGCCATCGCCTTGTTGATAATTTTCCAAAACAGCCACTAATGTGCGCCCCACTGCCAGGCCTGAGCCGTTTAATGTATGCACAAACTGCAAACTCTTTTCACCCTCTTTGCGAAAGCGTGCGCTCATGCGCCGGGCTTGGAAATCCCCGCAAACGGAACAGCTGGAAATTTCGCGGTAAGAATTCTGGCCTGGCAACCACACCTCAATGTCATAGGTGCGGCGCGCGCCAAAGCCCATATCACCCGTGCACAGTTTCATCACCCGGTAGGGAAGTTTTAAGCGTTTTAGCACCTCTTCGGCGCAATTGGTCATGCGTTCTAATTCTTCTTCAGAGTGCTCCGGTTTGGTGATAGAGACCAACTCCACTTTCATAAACTGATGTTGGCGGATCATGCCGCGCGTGTCACGCCCGGCTGAGCCGGCTTCTGAGCGAAAGCACGGGCTAAAGGCGGTGTAGCGGCGCGGCAAATATTCCTCTTCAATCACTGCACCTGCCACGATGTTGGTCAAAGGGACTTCTGCTGTGGGGATAAGGTAATGTTCTGTTGTGGTTTTAAACAGGTCTTCTTCAAATTTTGGCAATTGGCCAGTGCCATAAAGCGCATTGGATTTCACCAACAAAGGGGGGGACACCTCTGTATAGCCATGTTCGCCGGTTTGTAGATCCAGCATAAATTGCGCAATGGCCCGCTCTAACCTGGCAAGCGCGCCTGATAGCAAGACAAACCGGGACCCTGACATTTGTGCGGCCACTTCAAAGTCCATCAGCTCTAAGCCTTCGCCAATGTCAAAGTGTTCTTTTGGCTCAAAATCAAAGGAAGGAATATCCCCCACAGTGCGCACAAGTTCATTGTCAGCCTCATCTTGGCCTTCGGGCACATCATCATGGGGAAGATTAGGAATGCCTGACAGCAGATCCTTTAAGCGCCCTTCGATTTCGCGCTCAATCTCTTCACCCGATTGTATGAAGCTTTTCAGTTTGGCGACTTCATCAATGGCAGCTTGAGCGGCTTCTTCATCGCCGCTTGCTTTTGCTTTGCCGATTTCTTTTGACGCCGCATTGCGTTTACTTTGCGCCTCTTGCAAAGCTTGCAAATGATCCCGGCGCTCTTGATCTATTTTTAAAATTTGCCGAGAAAGCGGCTCTAGGCCGCGCCTGGCCAAACCTTTGTCAAATGCCTCACTATTTTCCCGGATCCATTTTAGATCAAACATCGTTTTACCCCGTTTATTAGAAAAACTCTTGGCTCGCTCAGAGCACCTTAAATTCCATGGTGAGAAGTTTGCATTTTAAAATCATTTGTCAAGGATTTCACTTGCGCTCCGCGTCCTTGACAAATGATTTTAAAATGCAAAAGTCTAACCATGGAATTTAAGGTGCGGCAAGCACTTACGCATTAGCTGCTTCTCGTTGTTCGCGCTTTTTTTCCACCATCTGAACCATCCAGATGGAGACCTCATACAATAAGTAAGTTGGCAAGGCGAGGCCTAATTGGCTGAAAGGGTCGGGCGGCGTCATTAGAGCGGCAACAGCAAACACACCGACAACGGCATAACGGCGCTTGTTTTTTAACGTTTCAGAGCCAACCAGACCGGCTCTGGCCAACAAGGTCAGGGCGATGGGGAGCTGAAAACAAATGCCAAACGCCACGATGAGGGCGGTGATTAATGAGAAATACTCACTCACCTTGGCCACCAGTTGAATGCGCACGCCTGTGTCTGCGCTTTGCTGGTGAGAGAGGAAATAGTCCATCGCCAATGGCATGACGATAAAGTAAACCACAGAGGCCCCGATGATAAATAAAACCGGGGTTGCCAAAAGATATGGCAAAAATGCTGAACGCTCATTTTTGTAAAGCCCGGGGGCCACAAACATATAGATTTGCGCCGCTAATATGGGAAACGTGATGACAAAGGCACCAAACAGGGCCAGCTTTAATTTGGTGAAGAAAAATTCGTGCGGTGCGGTGAACTGCATATCAATCACTTGATCTGCAGGGACCGCGCGCTCATAAGGCCAAAGGAGAAAATTATAAATTGGAGTGGCAAAATAAAAGCAAACCACAAAGGCTAGCCCCAACGCCACCATGCACCAGATTAAGCGCTGGCGCAGTTCAATTAAGTGGGATAAGAGCGGGGCTTTGCTGCCCTCAATTTCATTGCCGTCCTTCACACTCATGGGGCAGATTTTCCTGCAACCAATTTATCTGCTTCTTGAGGGTCGGCCTCGTGCGTCTCTTCAACATCAAATGTGGCTTCGTCTGTATCCAGCTCTGGGTCATCTGCCCTGTTTCGGCTGCTTGGCGGTGAATAGTGGCCGGCGCCCTCTTTTTCTAATATGTGCTTGTTCCATTCTTCAGGGTCAAGTTCATCAAAGTCCGGTCCATAACTTTCAATACCGCCCATGATTTTATCTGGAGACAGGTCTCGCCCGATGTCTTCCACCTCTGATTGAAGCTTGCCCAATTCACTTTCCTCAACCGCCTGGTTAAATTGGCGTTGAAAAGAGCTGGCTGTTTCTTTGACTTGTCCAATAAATTTACCAATAGAGCGCATTAAACTGGGCAGCTCTTTAGGCCCGACAACAATCAATGCCACCAGGCCAACGATTAGCAATTCACTCCAGCCAATATCAAAAAACATGAAAGATATCTCCTAAAGCCCTTTTAAAGGGATGATCTTGACCTGAGGAAACCTGATGCCCAAAAGGTCATAAGGCAAACAAATCAAGCTGGCAGAGCTTTAAAGAATTTAAGACAAATCGGCCTTTTCTTTTTGCATATTCACGCCTGCTTCAGCGCCTGCTTCGTTCTCAATTGAGCGCGCGCTTGCTTCTGACGTTTCGCCATCTTCGCCGTCTTTTAAACCTTTTTTGAAGCTGGTAATGCCTTTGGCAACATCTCCCATAAGGTCAGAAATTTTGCCGCGGCCAAACAACAAAACAACCAAAAGCAAAACAATAAGAATTTGCCAAAATCCAGGGTAACCAAACATCTATTTCTCCTAAGCACTCATCTGAGCGCACATATTTAATATTATTAAACTCACTATGGCAAAAAGCACCAAATTGCGCAACTTAAGTGACCATTTATTATCGTACAGGCTTAAATTGAGCTGTTATCTATCTATTTATTCATCATCGCGGGCCAAAACAAGGGCTCTGTCACGATCAATCGTTACATAAACCTCTTGTCCCTTTTCAGGGGCTAAATTCTCACGCAAGCGCACTTTTAAAGGGTCATCCAAGCCATCTATGATGATTTCGACCAAAGCAGCATCCCCTAAAAACTTCCGATCAATAACCCGCCCCAATACGCCGCCATCCTTTTTATCAATGGAAATGGCCCTAAAACGAATGCCCATCACAGCCTCGCGGCCCTTTGCCGCATCTGGGGCTGGAAAACGTCCAAAAACCGTTTCAACCTCGCCATTTTGAGCTTTACAAGGGATTTCATTCATTTCGGAAAAAATTCGTGCCACAAATAAAGATGTGGGGTGATGGTAAATTTCTTGGCTGGAGCCCACCTGCACTATGCGTCCATCACGCATAACGGCAATGCGATCGCCCATGCGCATGGCTTCTTCCGCCTGATGGGTAACAATCACCGAAGTTGCCCGCATTTCGCGTAATATGGTGAGGGTTTCTTCGCGCATCCGGTCACGCAAACGCGGATCTAGGCCAGAGAACGGCTCATCCATAAACAATACGCTTGGGCGCGGCGCAATGGCCCGTGCCAAGGCCACCCTTTGTTGCTCGCCGCCAGATAAGATATGAGGATAATCATTGGCGTAATGGTCAAGCCCAACCCGTTCCAGAGATGATAAAGCGACCCTGGTGGCGTCAGCTTGGGGCAAAGCGCGCAATCCAAACATCACATTGCCCAAAATGGTTAAATGGGGAAACAGGGCAAAATCTTGAAACATCAAGCCAATGCCGCGTTTTTCTGGTGGGATGAATACGTTGGGGCTGACCACTTCTTGATGGTTAAACAACACCCGGCCTGTATCTGGTCGTTCAATGCCAGCGGCAATGCGCAAAAGCGTGGTTTTTCCACAGCCGGATGGCCCAAGTAAGCAAATGGTCTCAGCTGGTTCAACATCAAGGCTCACACCGTTAAGGGCTGTGTTGCCATCAAATTTCCTGGTTAAGTTTTCAAACGTCAAACGCGCGGCAATGGTTGCCGCTGCTGACCCGCGTTTGCCCCAACTGTTTACTTTAGCATTCAAGAGAGTGTTGTTCCTCAAACTAGGGTTGCGACCCTTTCAAACTTTCACATCCATACGTGCTTATGGCAAATGAAACCGGCTTTGTATAGGGCTTGTTGAGAAAAGCGTTTACAAGACCAGCCAAATAGCACGCCACTGCTTCATTTTAAAAATTTGAAAATCTCCCAGCTTTTTTTTACACTGCTTTTTATAAACACCAGATGCGGAACCTAACAAATAATGATAAAGCGCATATTAAGCTGTGGGCCTTGGTATGACGATGATTATATTTATGAATGTCTTAGCACTTTAGGGGAGCAAGGCAAGGCCTCGGTTTGTTATCTGGTTAAAGTTCATCAGGCTCAGTATGACGCTTTTTCTCACGCAATTGATAAAAATTCAGATCTTTGGCAAAGTTTTTGTCAAGTTGTTGATGTTTTCCAACAAAGCACCCCGGATAATCAGACATTAGATCATCTCAACAAAACCTATAAAAGCAAGGCCATGCTTTATAAAGCTTATGAAAAAGGCAATCAGGGCCTTAAAGTTAAGCTTTATCCTCATCTGTTTCTGGTTATTCCCATCGCCACATTTTTATGGGGGTATTCTTTTTTTTCTTTTACACCGTATGAAGCTATTTTTGCGGCCCTTTGGGGACTTTATATTATTGGTGCTATTGCCTATCTTTATTTCGGTTTAAAGGCCTTTCATTATTCTTCATTTCATTCAACTGGCCTTCAAGCACGACTTGCCCGTATAAAAACATCAAAAAGAGAAGATGGGACACATAATATTTTCCAGCGCATCTGGAGCAAAGCGCAAAACTTTTGGCTTTTGCATGTAAACCCGACCAGTTTTGAGGGTTTTTTGATGACCATTGCACAAAGTCCATTATGGCCTGCCTTTTTCCTATCAGGGCAACTACAAGGCTTTTATTTTAAAAAAGCAATTCTGCGCTTGGCTCATAATGTATTTTTCAACCCGTTCCAATATAAGCGCGGAAAAGAAAAAATCATTGCCCGCTTTTATCTAAAAGAAGGGGTCTTTGTTTTTTCACTTGCTTTATTATGCTCCATAGGGCTGGCACTCTTCATCCACTTTTCCCAAATTAACCAATCTGTTATTTCTTCAACAATGCTTGTCTGTCTTATTGCCCCAAGCTTGTTGATTTGTTTTGCTCTTATTATTTCTGGAAGCCCTTATAGTTACATCCTTGCTAGAACTCCGCGCCCACTATTGCATCTAATTTTGTTGCTCATTTCCATTTATTTGGTCATTGGAACATATGCCTGGATTACGCTGACACCGGATAAGGTTTTATTTGATATAAATAGTCTGCAGAAAATTATTCTGAACCTTTGGGCCATCAAAAACAAAGACTGCTTATTTTCGTTTTCGTGTGGTACCAGCCATCTTTATATTACCAGCTTTGCTTTCTATTTGGTCGGAGCAACCATTGCCCAATCTTTCCTTTCTGTTATCTGGCATTTTATCAAACACAAAACTGACACGGATCAGAACTTAATCAGCAAAGCCAACTCGCAAAATTTACGCGGCCAAACTGATGAAGCTTTAATAACACTTTTTAAAATTTCCAATCATGATGTCTATTCAAGGCAATTAATTGCCCAGTTGCTGATTGAAAAAGAAGATTTTGGGCAGGCGCTTGAATGGATCAAACTGAATGTTTATGAAGTTGGTCCGTTTCGCGATCGAATGATTACGAGTGATATTTGTTGTGTCAGTATATTTGTGGCAACCCTTGTTGGCCAGTTCCCTATGCCGCAAATTAAGCGCTTTCAGCTTTATGCTTATATGTCTCATCAAATGAAAAACCCGATGATCTTATTGAATAGTATAGAATCGCTTGAGAGCAGGTTTAGTGTTGATCAACACAGCTATCAGTCACTGTACCATTTTTCTTCTTTTTTTAGAGCTGATTATAAAAGTCCTTTAACTGCCGTTTTAGCTAGTCTTGACCACAGCAATGTGAATTTACAGCATCATCAACGTGTCGATTTAGCTCATGAAAATATAACTGACCATATTAGTTTTATGGCGAATGCAGGCACAAAAATAAGAGAAACATTGATTAAATTTCGGGATAAAGATTTGTTAAGCGAACCTGACATGAAAACAGGGGCCAAAGCTTTATTGCCTGAAATTGAAGGTATCTGGAAATTATCTGCCACATGTTTGTTTAAGGCCAATGAAATGGATGATATTATTGATCAAATGGCTGGGGCAAGGTATCTATCTAATGCCGTCTATAAAGGGCTCAATGATAATCACCAAGAGCACATGCCATTAATAGCCTGCTTTATCAATGATTATCGTGCCATGATCCTTCAAGCTATGGAACAAAACAAAGGCTGGCATGACTTGTTTCCTTTTATTGATATGGAACAAACTTTACTGGGAAGTGAAGGTGTTCCGCCTACTCATGTTCATCTTTAAATCGCAAAGGGTCTTCCTCAGCGCCTAGGGCTAAATCGGTAGGATCTAGGGGGTCTTCATCAGCGCTCAAGTCTTGAAAATTTTGAGGAGATGGCATGTCAAAATCTGGCGGCAAAGCGCTATCTAGCAAACCGGATCCTTTTAGTTCATTAAGGCCAGGCAATTCGTTTAAGTTTTGCAGGCCAAATTGATCCAAAAATAAATCGGTCGTGCCATAGGTGATGGGCCGCCCGGGCGCTCGGCGGCGGCCTCTCATTTTAACCCAGCCTGTTTCCAACAACACATCAAGCGTGCCTTTGGAGACTTGTACACCGCGCACATCTTCAACCTCTGCTCTGGTCACTGGTTGATGATAAGCAACGATGGCGAGCGTTTCCAAGGCGGCTTTGGAGAGCTTTTTTTGCACGTGTTTATATTTGGTGAGCAGCGGCCCTAAATCTGGGCTCGTGCGAAATGCCCAGCCTTGCCCGATTTGGCATAGTTCGATGCCGCGCCCTTTATAGTGCTCTTGTAAGGCGTTTAGTAGCTCGTTAACATCTGACGTTAGATCTAGCTGAGCTTCAATGTCTGCGACTTTTAATGGCTCTCCAGAGGCAAATAGTAATGCTTCTAACAAACGCTGTTCTTGCAAAGGGTCACTCATGCTCGTTCTCCTTTGTGTTTCTTTCAGAGGCAGCATCACGTACTTTGACATAAAGCGGTTTAAAGTGATCTTCCTGGCGCAATTCAATTACCCCATCACGGGCCATTTCCAAACTCGCGCCAAAGGTACTGGCCACAGTGGTTTTTTTCACATCTTCATTGCCTAAAAACTGGACGATCAAATCCTGGATGGGGGCCCATTCGATTGAAAACCCTAATAAGGATTGTAACCGCTCTCGGGCCCGTTTTATTGACCAAACCTCTCTTTTTTTCACCTTATAATTGGTTGTTAGATCTTTTTGCCGCGCGCTGGCATAGGCTTTTAGCAAGCCGTAAAAATCTGGTTTGTAGCGATGTTTGGTCACAATGGTAAACCCTGCAGGTGCGCCGCACGGGTAAAAGTCTTGGCCCAATTGGGGGCGCTCCATCAAGGTTTTTGAGGCTTTTCGCATGGCATCCAAGCGTTTTAAGCGGAAAGCGAGCATGGCTGCCAACTCATCGCCAGAGGGCCCTTCTTCATCATCTTCAGGAGAGGGCAAGAGTAATTTGGATTTTAAAAAGGTGAGCCAGGCGGCCATGACCAGATAATCGGCAGCAATCTCTAAACGGTGTTTTTTCAAGTTTTCAATATAATCGATATATTGGCCGGCAAGTTCAGCAATTGACAGGGCTGTTAGATCAATTTTTTTGGCCCGAGACAGGGCTAGCAATAAATCTAGCGGCCCCTCAAACCCATCCATGCGCACGACAAGGGTGTCTTCAGCCTCAATTGAAGGTTGGTCTTCTTGCCAATTGTCAAATGGATCGTTGTTATTGGTCATTAAACTTTTTTCTTTGTAAGACGGGTTTTTACGACAGTTCCCCTTAAATGTCATGGTGAGACTTTGGCATTTTAAAACAGCTTGTCAAGGGGCCCCGCTACGCGGCTACCGCCCTTGACAAGCTGTTTTAAAATGCAAAAACCTCACCATGACATTTAAGGGGAAAATCAAGCGCGGGCGATTAGCTCTAAGCTCGTGATAATTGGCACCAGTCTTCCTGTAATAAAGCAAGAGCTTCTTTTTCATCAAAGGATGTTGGGGTGTTTATGAGCTTAAAAGAGCGCTCAAACCTTGCTTGTGCTTGACCTTGTAGCACGGGAACATTGTTGGCAACGTCCATCATTTCTTGGAAATTTCCGTTGCAATGTAATGCTCCATCACAGCCTGCTTCCATCACGCTTTTTACCCGCTCAGCAATCGTCCCTTTGAGGGCTTGCATGGATACATCATCGCACATCAAGAAACCTTCAAACCCAATATAATCGCGAATTAATTCTTTTATAGCACCGGCAGATGTGCTCACCGGTGTCTCAGCGTCAAACGCTTTATAGATGACATGCGCTGTCATCGCCAAGGGTAGGTCACTTAATTGTCGAAATGGTTCAAAATCCAGGGCGCGTAAATCATCGAGTGAAGCGTCTATCACGGGTAAGTCATGATGGCTGTCAACAGTGGCGCGGCCATGGCCGGGGATATGTTTGATCACAGGTAAAACACCACTCATCATATGACCTTTGGCGTGGTCTTGCCCTAATGACACGATTGTCTCTACATCTGTGCCAAAACTGCGATCAGAAATAATCTCATGCGCGCCCTCTTGAGCGGCATCGAGCACTGGTGTGCAATTTACATTCATCCCCAACGCAGCCAAACGCTGGCCCATCAAACGGCCTATGTTGAGAGCTGCTTGTAAACCTTTTTGGCGGTTTTGGTCATAAAGCTCTGCGTAACGCCGCCCGGCTGGTAACGCGGGAAATAAAGGGGGCCTTAGGCGTTGCACACGTCCTCCTTCTTGGTCAATCAACACCCAAAAATGGTCTTGGCCAACAGCATCGCGAACATCTGCGATCAAGCGTTTTATTTGTTCATGGCTTTCAAGATTACGAGCAAACAAAATCAGCCCTAGGGGCTTTGACTCTTTAAAAAAATCGCGCTCTTTGGGCAAAAGCTCTAACCCTTCAATCCCAGATATAAACGCCAATCGCTCCATAAAACCCTCGTTGTTAATCATATAAAAGCAAACGTGCAAGTGCCTTTCTCTTTTAAAGATATGGGCTTGAAACGTTACGCTATTTTTTAACAAAAAATGCCCCATTCAAAAATGGGGCATCAAAAATTTTTTCAAAACTAAGCTATAAAGTCAACCTTAGCGGTCTGTGACAAAGCAGCTTGGCAAACCTTTGGACTTTAATTTAGAGCATACAGACGTTGCTGAGTCTTTTGTTTGCATCGGACCAACTCTTAGGCGGTAAAAAATACCTTTATTGCCAAGATCGGCGCGCTGGATTAACGGACGGTAGCCAGAAAGCACATCGCCATATTTGCTTTGCAAACTGGAAAAGGCGGCCAGTGCATCTTGTTGAGAGCGCCGGGCAGAAATTTGAACCACAAAATCACCATCACCGCCAACAGCATTTTGCGCTTTTTGTTCTAGAGACGCGACATTTTGTTCAACAACTTTACGCTCTTGCACTGCAGCACCAGCGCGAACGGTTTTTACAGTGCGGGATGGTTTGCCCGTGTCAATAGCAACGCCCGCGATATCTTTTACTTCTTGTACGCGTGAATTAATGGCCCCGGTATCAACAATCGGCTCACCATTGCGGTTAAATTGAATTGTTTTGACAATGCGAGGACCACCTGGGCTGTCGTCTTGTTTGGCTGAAGCAATTTCTTGTCTCTGGCCATTGTTAGGGTCTTTGATTTCGCCGCGCAAACTATTAACCACTTCAGGATCTCCCGTTGTGGTCACGGCTGCTTCTTTGGCCAAGCCCCCATCACTTAACCGTTCAAAAATCTTTTTCTTTTTATTTTGAAAATCGGTGCCGCCTGGATCATCGGGTGCTACTTTTGCCCCACCATCAGATAAAATAATAGGTGCTTTGCCCTCGTTTCCATTATCTCCAGAATATTTATAGGCAAACGCCACCCCGCCGCCAATAATCACAGAGCCTAAAATCATTGCGCCAACAAGAAAGGATTTTTTGCCAGAAGCGGCAAAATCTTCACTTTGGGCTTGCTGCAATGGTACTGGTGCAAATGGGTCGTTTAATTGTGTCATACCTTGAGGCAAAGGTTGTTGCACCGCCTGACCAGGATAAGGATTATGGCCATAATCCATACCGGCTTGGTCATAGCCTTGATAATCTTGGTGTTGATAGTTTGCTTGCTCATAGCCCTCTTGAGGCATGGCATAGCCTTGTTGTGACGCGTCATGCTGATGGGTTAAGCCATCATGGCCGGTATTGTACAAAGCAGGTGCTTGCCCTGTGTCAACTTGGGCCTGGCCAAAATAAGCTTGCTGGTCTTGATACGGATCTGGTGCCTGCTGATAATCAGTTTGTGCGGCTATTCCATGCTGGGCAGCATCAAAGGGCGGAGTTGCATTTTGATGAGCGGCTAAATATGGATCAGTTTCTTGCTCGTATCCAGCCGAATTATAGTTACCTTGTTGGCCATAGCCGGCAGCATTATAATCTTGTTGTGAATATGTCTGGTTATAGCCAGTTTGCTGTACCGCCTCGGCTGGTTGTTCATAGCCATAGCCGGCAGCATTATAATCTTGTTGTGAATATGTCTGGTTATAGCCAGTTTGCTGTACCGCCTCGGCTGGTTGTTCATAGCCATAGCCTGCTGGCATTTCCGTTTGTTGAGGATAAGCTGTTTGATATTGATTTTGCTGTTGATGGTCCTCATATCCCTGGTTGGCGCTTTGATCAACATAGTCTTGAGGGTTGTATTGAGTTTGAGTAAAGGTGCCCTGACCCATATCTTGGGTATATCCTTGCTGGGTATAAGTGTCTTGAGGAAGGTTGCCGACAGGTTGTTCTTGCCATTGTTGGACGGGTTGGTGTTGGACAGGCTGGCCGGTGTGGGGGTCAATCATGTGCTGATTTTGAGAGTGCTCATCGTTAAGAGCATGAAATGACTCACCTTGATATGCAGTGCGCTTATCTGACATATTTTCTTTCCTCAAACCCGCATTAAAGCATTAAATCTAAAACCAAACGAATCACTACTTACTCTTAGTTTACCTCATCTCAAGCGGTGCTGAAACGCCTAGAATCAGTAGTCCAGACTTTAATGTAGCACTAATTGCGGCAATTAGTGCAATTCTATCTGTGGTAAGTTCCCTGTCACCCTCTTGAATAACCTTTAAATGTGGCGCAACTTTGCCTTGCGCCCAGTACTGATGCAAAAGACTGGCCAATTCGTACAAATAAAACGCAATCCTGTGCGGTTCATGCGCCTGGGCTGCACTTTGTACAATTCTTGGATATTGCGCTAATTTGCGCATCAATCCAATCTCTTCTGCCTCTTTTAATCTTACCAAGGGGGCTTGTGTGATCCTACTATCGCTCAGAAAGCTAGCAGAATCTATGCCAGGTAGAACATTTTGAGCTTGACGCAGCAAAGAATGGGTTCTGGCATGGCCATATTGGACATAAAACACAGGATTATCCTTACTTTGCTCTGTTACTTTGGCAAAATCAAACTCAATCGGTGCATCATTTTTGCGCATTAACATCATGAAACGCACCGCATCTACGCCGACTTCATCCACAACGTCCCGTAATGTAACAAAGGTACCGGCCCGTTTTGACATTTTCACCTCTACGCCATCGCGTAAAAGCTTCACCAATTGGCATATTTTCACATCAAGTTGACCTTTGCCATCAGATATCGCCTTAAGTGCCGCCTTAAGCCGTTTGATGTATCCCCCGTGATCTGCGCCCAGGACATCAATCTGATGGCAAAAGCCCCGGTCAAACTTGTCTTTGTGATACGCAATGTCAGCTGCAAAGTAGGTAAAGCTGCCATCTGATTTTTCTAAAGCCCGGTCCACATCATCACCAAATTCTGTTGCCCGAAACAGCGTTTGGTCCCGATCTTCCCAATCATCTGGCAGCTTACCCTTTGGCGGATCTAGCCGCCCCCGATAAATGTGGCCTTGAGAGCGTAACGTCTCAATCACCCCGCGGATTTTAGCCCCACCATCGGCATGCAGTGTCTGCTCAGAATAGAATACATCATGTTGAATATTTAGTTCCGCCAAATCACGTTGAATCAGCGCCATCATTGCCTCAATCGCAATAGGTTTAACAATCGGCAGCCACTCTTCTTCACTTTTCTCAAGTAAGGCAGGGCCAAACTGTTCTTTTAAACTTTGCCCGACGGGGATCAGATAGTCCCCAGGGTAGAGCCCTTCAGGAATGTCTCCTATGTCTTGCCCCAGCGCTTGAGCGTAGCGCAAAAAGACAGAGCGAGCCAGTACATCCACTTGGGCACCAGCGTCATTGATATAATATTCTCTTGTCACGTCAAAACCGGCAACCTCTAATAGGCGTGCCAGCGCATCACCAAACACAGCGCCGCGGCAATGGCCCACATGCATAGGGCCAGTGGGGTTGGCAGAGACATACTCAACGTTTAGTTTTTCCCCCTTGCCCAGGTCTGGGTGCCCATAGCCTTCTGGGTCTGCAAGCACAGCTTTAACAATGCCGCCCCAAAAAGCATCATCGAGGCGCAAATTGATAAAGCCTGGCCCGGCAACTTCAGCAGATTTTACATTGTCTAGGGCGCCCAATTTGGCAGCAATAACTTGCGCCAAATCGCGCGGGGGTTGCTTGGCGGCTTTGGCCAACACCATGGCTGCATTGGTGGACAAATCCCCATGCCCCGGATCACGAGGCGGTTCAACGATAACGGCATGGCGCGGGGCATCTTGGGGCAAAACATCGTCTGCCGCCAGCTGGTCCATAATGTCTGACAGATGATCTTGAAATAGCTCAAAAATGTCCATAACCGCTCCAAAGGGGAAAATTGTGGTAAGTATTAAGTATGATGTGAGCTGCCTAACGCAAATCTGGGGTAACGTCAAACAATCGGCGATGTTCTTGCACCGCAAATCGATCTGTCATGCCAGCGACAAAGTCACAAATGTGCCAAGCTTTGGCCTGTTCATCTTGGGTTTGCAACAGGGCCTGCCAATCCTCTGGCATCTTTTCGTTTGACTTTTGATAGGCCTGAAACAAGTCAATGACGATTTCTTGTGCCCGCCCCATGACTTTCATGACCCAGTCATTGCGATAAACGCGAGAGAATAAAAAGGCGCGCAGCTCTTTTAGCTCTTTTTCTATTGCTGGGGAGAATTGCACCAGCAAGCCTTGAGCATTGCGGATGTCGTCTTGGGTCTTAATATTTTGTGTTTCCAGTAAGTATTGGGTTTGTTGCACCACATCGGCAATCATTAATGTGATCAAGCGCCGGTTTAGTTCGTAAAGCAAGCGCCCTTGGGGCAAGACACCATAAGTATCTGCAATGGCCGATAACTGTCGTTTGGTCATTGTGATCTGCTCTAAATCAGGAACAGTTATCAGCCCAGCGCGTAGCCCGTCATCTATATCGTGATTGCAATAGGCTATGTCATCGGCAATGGCGGCCACTTGTGCCTCTAGCAACGGGTAGCGCTCTAAATCTAAATCAAACTGTTGGTTGAAGGCTTTTATATATGGGGGCAATGAGCCGCTCTCTAGTGGGCCATTGTGTTTTACAATTCCTTCCAAGCATTCGTAACTTAAATTAAGCCCGTCAAATTGTGGGTATTTATGTTCCAGCAAGGTGACATGTTTTAAGCTTTGGGCGTTGTGATCAAACCCGCCATAGCTCGACATAACCTGATTTAGCGCCCGTTCTCCTGCATGACCAAAGGGGGAATGGCCAAGGTCATGGGCGAGAGCAATGCTTTCTGTTAAATCTTCATCTAAATTCAACATCCGCGCAATGGAGCGGGCGATTTGGGCCACTTCGAGGGTGTGGGTTAACCTTGTGCGGTAATGGTCGCCTTCATGGTAAATGAACACTTGGGTTTTATGGGTTAGCCGGCGAAAGGCAGTGGAATGGATCACCCGATCCCGGTCTCGCTGGAATGGGGAGCGCATAGAACAGCTTTGTTCCTCAAAAAGCCGGCCGTGACTGGGGGCTTGTGAGGCGGCATAAGCTAAGCCCTCACCTTTTGACTTTTTGGGTAAATCTGATTGCTGTCTTGCTCTATTTGACATTACGAATTGAGCCCCATGACTTGACTTTTAACACAACATACCTATCTTGATTTTGACCTTTTTGCGTTATTTTAACAAAAGGGACACACAGATTTATAATGGTTTTAAGCCTATTTTTTATGAATTGATAGCCCATGGATACCATAACACACCCTGTTTCATTAACTGATCGCGCTGCGGTGCGTATTAATGAGATTGTAAAAGATGAACCTTCTGGGACAATGCTGCGTGTCAGCGTTGAAGGAGGCGGTTGTTCTGGGTTTTCTTACAAATTTGATTTGGTGCAAGACAAAAACAATGATGATTTGGTGATTGAAAACCAGGGAGCGGTTGTTTTGGTTGACAAAATGTCGCTTAATTTCTTGGATGGGTCTGAGATTGATTTTGTTGATGCCCTTATTGGTGCTTCGTTCCAAATCAACAACCCTAATGCCACAGCCAATTGTGGCTGCGGTACCAGTTTTTCTATTTAATCAAAAGACGGCCCCCTATCGGGAATAGCCATTTTCCTTTTCATTTAGTTCATCAAGGCCTTGCGGTAAAACTATCACTCACAATGCAAACGAAATGTTGCAGTGGCTGGCACCCCCTTGGGGGTAATCAAGCTGACATAATCAAGAAAGCACGTGCTATACCCCTCTAGCGATTTTGCTGATTGTTTATGCTTAAGCAAATTCACCCGATGCCCTGGCATAACCAGTTCAGAATCTCCATTTAAAGTAATAAGGATCTTCTTTTCCTCAGGCCGGCGTTCAAATCCATAAAGGCTACGGAAGGTGAGTAAAACTTTGTTTTCGGTCAGGTCCATAGACGTGCCGACTTTTAATTGGAACACTCCGCCTTCTACCCGGTGCAACAACGCATCCTTCACTTTATGCAAAATGGCATTTTCTACAGGGTGTAACTTTGCCGCCTCCTTGGACGGGCCAGCGTGTCCCTCAACAGGGGCAAAACAAAATATGCACAAGACAGCGCCGACAATCCATTTATGATAAAAAGACATGACATTCCCTCTCGAATTAAAAAATCTTATTGTGGCAAAAGTTGCCCTTGATAGTTTTGGTTTGCCCCTTTTGCCGATTTGATAGACACTCTAAATAACGGCGCTCCGGGCCAATTAAACTGGCAGAGATCTTTAACTGTGCACACCACATTGCGCTCGCCATTCACGGAAAAAATAATGGCTCGTTTTCGAATGGTCTTAATTAACGCCTTGTTGGCTTTATCTTTTGAACAAAATGTAGAGCCTTCATATATAGAAAAGGGCCTTGTTGCTCCTGAAGGCAAAACCCGGCACGCCTCAAGGGCTTTTTTCTTATCAGCATCACGCTCTAGGGCAGCATGGTCAGTGGGCGGATCGATTCTTTTTGCCCTATCAGGGCCCGGTTTAAGCTCTTTTTTATCGCCAATAGGCCCTTTGCCTTGCGGCACAAAATAAAAGTCACCTCGAAGTGAGGTGCTCTCCCAAGGGATTTGCGGGCTGCCTGATTTGCTGGTCCACTCCCAAACCAAATTGCGCGCGCCTTTAAAGGTTTGCTCAATGGCAAGCCCTGGTTTGGTGATCATCTTTGCTAGCGCCGATGTATAGGGGCTATTCTTGCCCGTCCCATCAGAGGCCACATCACCTGGTGCTGTTGCAAAAGCAATTAAAGTGCCGCTTGGGGCATCCACGGTGGCAAGCCCTCTTGATACCGCGCGCCAGCCTCTGGCAAACGGGTTATTGCGGCAGGCATCAAGTATCACCACATTCAATCGCCCCTGTTTGCCACTAACACTATCAAGGGTGCGTAAAAATTCATTGATAGAGACCCCATGTAGCGACAATTCATCCTTGCGGGCAGGGGCTGCATCAATGGGAAGCAAATAATTTTGCCCCTCCACCTGCATGCCGTGACCTGCATAGTAAAAAACGCCCACCGTGTTTGGCTGGGCTAAGGAGCGACTGTAAGTTAGCATGGCTTGGCGCATTTCAAAGCGGGTGGCATTGACCACTTTGGTAACCTGAAAACCAACAGCTTTCAGTGTTTTTTCCATCAGGTCAGCATCATTGGCAGGGTTATCCAAAGGAGAGGTGTGTTGATAACTTGAATTACCAATCACCAAGGCAATGCGCGTCTCTGCTGCAGCCAATGAAGAAAACCAAACAAAAACAGAAACGAAACAGACAAAAAACCGCAACACAACCACCCTTTACCCGACTAAAGCAAAAACTGTTTCAAAGAAACAAGCCTGTTGAACAAGACGATAACATAAGAACCCTTAAGTCAAAAACTGAAAAAATAAGGGACATCACTTTACCCATAATATGCCGATTGCTCTGGCAAGAAGATTGACAGCCCGCCTGAAGCTCTCTATCCAAAATAAATCAAAAAAGAGGCAGATCGATGAAAATTGCAACCTGGAATATCAATGGCATTAAAGCCCGCATCAACAATTTAGAGCGTTGGCTTAAAGAAGCCGAACCAGACATTGCGTGTTTGCAAGAGATTAAATCAATTGATGAAAATTTTCCTTCTGAAGTGTTTGAGGGAATGGGCTATAATGTTGCTGTTCATGGCCAGAAAAGTTTTAATGGTGTGGCGATTTTTTCTAAATTGCCGTTTGATGAGGTGAACAGAGGCTTGCCGGGCGATGAAGCGGACGAGCAAGCGCGCTATTTAGAAGCCCTCATCTCAACTGACACTGGCGCTTTGCGGGTGGCTTCAATTTATCTGCCCAATGGCAACCCGATTGACAGTGAAAAATACCCTTACAAACTGGCTTGGATGGAGCGGTTGAAAAACCACGCCCAATCTTTATTGGTCTTTGAAGAGCCTTTGGTGTTGGCCGGTGATTATAACATCATCCCAACCGAGCAAGATGTTTACAACCCCAAAGCTTGGGTTGATGACGCTTTGTTTTTGCCTGAAAGCCGGGCGGCCTATCATGCGATTTTGAACTTAGGTCTGACCAGTGCGTTTGAGGCTACCTTAAACCAGCCTCATCGCTATACCTTTTGGGATTATCAACGAGGGGCTTGGCAAAAAGACAATGGCATTCGCATTGACCACCTGCTTTTGTCACCCCAAGCGGCTGATAAACTTTCCAGCTGCCACATTGACCGCCCAACGAGGGGCTGGGAGAAACCTTCTGATCATGTACCTGTTTGCATTGAGCTGGATGTTTAGAGCGTTCCGCCCAAAAGTGGTTTCCGGTTTTGGGAAAAAAGGAACGCTTAGGCAAAAAGGTTAGAGCATTGCTTTAACAAATGAAAAATGGGATGCTCTAACCACCATAGACCTTTTGATGGGCGGGTCTTTTTTCCAACCGTTCGTAATAAGCTGTTAATACCGGGAACTCGTCCAGAAATCCCATAAACTTGGCCATAAAACAACTATGACCGATGACAATATCAGCTCCTGAAAACCCTTTTTCCAGCAAATAGTCCTGCCTTTCAAGCGTTTGTGATAAAATCTTCGCCCGGACGATAAAATTATATTTGCCTAAATCCGCAATTGCCTGGTTGTGCTTTGCCCCTGGTGGACGCATCGCCTGCTCAGGGCGCATTGTATTATCAAAATACATCATCAAGGCTGGGTCGAGTTCAGCACTGGCAAACACGCACCACTGATAATAAAGTGCTCGTTCTGGAGCGCCTGGTTGAGGGCTTAGGTTTTTCTCACCATGTTCGTCGATCAATTGCATGACAATGGCGATGGATTCAAACATTGTATAATCGTCTGTTCTGAGCGCTGGCACCACGCCCAAAGGGTGAATGGATAAATAGTCCTCACTCAGCTGTTCCCCTTTTTCCATGTTTACAATTTTTGAAGAATAAGGGGCCTCTAACTCCTCAAGCGCCCACTTGACCCGGTTCGACCTTGTTGGTGGCCATTCGTAAAGCACTGTCATGATCGAACCCCTTTATGCCTGAAACAAATTCTGTCTCCCCATTATGTTCAAAATAACTATAGCTTTCAAATTAAAAGTTACTTAAGAAAGCATGTATCTTTTTGGCGCACCATTCAGGCTCAACCAATGGCAAGGCATGCGGGGCTGTCTCATGCCAGGTGATATGTTCTTGCTGCCATTGGTTTTCAGTAGCGTGTTTTGGTACGATTTTATCTGCTTTGCTGGCTAATATGCATTTGGCACAATTTAAGACGGATACTTTCTCCGCCTCATTCCAAGTTGACAACCAGGCCAATCCCTCTTGTAACCCTTCCTGATTAAGCATGTCAGCCTCAGGCTTGCCTGGCACACCGGCTTGGCGCCAAAAATGGGTGAGCTGGGCCGCTGGTTTTTTCTCGATCCCGCGTTGCATCATCTGCAAACTTCGCTCATCGGCGCATTGAGTGAAATCGCTAAAGCCTGCAATGGACACAAACCCTTTTACATTTATGGGCTTGTCGTGAAGAGCTTTGAGCACCCAAAGGCTGCCAAGAGAATGGCCGATGTAAATGGCAGGCGCCTCCCATTCCTGCCAACTTGTTTGCCCCCCGTCTATAAAGCCAAGGTCAATGGTGTGGCAGTCATCGGTTTTCAGCTCAGATATCAGCGGGTCCCACATGGTGCTGTTGAGCCCCCAGCCATGGACAAAGACCAAAGGGGTGTTCATGGCGCGCTCCCAGAGGTTTTTTTGTAATTTTTTAAGCAGTTGATCAGCTGGTCCATATCTTGTTGGCTATGGGCGGCGGAAAAGGCAAAGCGCAAGCGGGCTGTGCCTTTGGGAACCGTGGGTGGGCGAATGGCACTGGCCCACAGGCCTTGAGCTTTTAGGGTTTCAGAAAGGTCTAGAGCGGCTTGGCTTGACCCGACGATGAGTGGCACGATTTGGGTTTGGGAGGCGCCTGTGTCGAACCCTATGGCTTGCATTTCCTGGCGGAAGTTGGCGGCATGGTTGGCCACTGTTTGGCGCTCTTGGTCTAAGTCGGGTAGCAGATCGAGAGCGGCGTTTATTGCGCCTAAAGTTGCGGGCGGCAAGGCGGTTGAATAAATCAGCCCGCCGCAGCGTTGGATTAAATAATCAATCATTGTTTGGCTAGCGGCCACATAAGCGCCGAAGCTGCCACACGCTTTTGAAAATGTGCCTATGACAATATCTGCTTTGCTGCCAAGTCCTTTTCCTTTCTCGCCCAGAACACCAAAGCCGTGTGCATCGTCGGCAATCAACATCGCCTCTTGTGCTTGGCAGACAGAGACCAGTTGATCCATTGGCGCCTTGTCTCCATCCATGCTGAAAACTGTTTCTGTTAAGCAAAACCGAGGGTGATCAGGATCACTTGCTTGCAGCAAACTTTGCGCGTGTTCAGCATCTAGATGACGATAGCGACTTTGCCTAACACCTGCCGCTTTGCACCCAAAATGCATGCTGGCATGGTTTAATTTATCACTCACAACGGTGGGGGCGTGTTTTAACACGGTTTTGTCAAACAAGGCTTGCAACACGGCCCCATTGGCTTGAAAACCAGAAGCCAACACCAAGGCTGCCTCTTTGCCCTTTAGCTTGGCAATCTTGGCTTCTATCTCTTGAAACGGGCTGATATTTCCTGTCACCAGCCGCGAGGCCCCGCTGCCGCTGCCGAAACGCGCGGCAAAGTCTTGCGTGCTTTCTATCAATTTAGGATGAGATTTAAGGCCCAAATAGTCATTTGAGGAAAAATTTATAAAGTCACGCCCATTAACTTTAATAGTGGTGCCCTGCCCGGGCTCAACAAAAATTAGCTTGCGAGATAAATTTTTCTCATGGTAATTGGTCAAAAATGTCTTATAAACGGTTTCAAATGATTTCATTGGCTTTTGGGGGATGTTATTGTCTTTCCAAACAGCGTTTTAGCACGAATTAGAGACTTATGGACGATTTTACACCAGCTTCACATCACGACGAACAAACTTTAAGCGACCCTTTGCAACAAAGTGAGCCTTGCAACGCCTTCATCCGCCACGATTGGCAAACAGATGAGATTGTGGCTTTGCTAGAAAGCCCGCTGATGGAGCTTCTCTATAAGGCGCAAACGGTGCATCGTCAATTTCATGAAGAAGGCAGCGTGCAATTGGCCAGCCTGTTGAGCATTAAAACAGGGGCGTGCCCGGAAGATTGTAAATATTGCCCCCAATCGGCCCACTATACGAAAGAGACTGGCTTGAAAAAAGAGCCGCTTTTGCCAGTGGATGATGTGTTGGCAAAGGCAACAAAAGCCAAAGAGGCAGGCGCGACCCGGTTTTGCATGGGCGCGGCATGGCGCAATGTGCGTGATGGGGACGCCTTTGACCAAGTGGTGGACATGGTCCAAGGCGTCACTGACATGGGGATGGAAGCGTGCGTGACTTTAGGCATGCTGACAGAGCCGCAAGCGGAACGGTTGAAAAACGCCGGGCTTGTCTCTTACAATCACAACATTGACACCTCGCCAGAATTTTACAGTGAAATCATCACCACCCGCACCTTTGAGGATCGGTTAGACACCATCTCTAACGTGCAAAAGGCTGGCATCTCTTTGTGTTCTGGTGGCATTATCGGCATGGGTGAGACCATTGTTGACCGTGCTCGTATGTTGGAAGTTCTTGCCAATCTGGACCCGCACCCAGGCTCTGTGCCGATTAATGCGCTGGTGCCTGTGGCTGGTACACCGCTTGAGAATAACAAGCGGGTGGATTCAATTGAGCTTGTGCGCATGGTGGCCACCGCCCGGATCTTAATGCCCAAAGCGCGGGTGCGCTTATCTGCTGGCAGAGAGAACCTGAATGATGAGGCACAGCTGTTGTGCTTTATGGGCGGGGCAAACTCAATCTTTTATGGTGAGAAGTTGCTGACAACTGGCAATAATGACGCTTTGGAAGATAAGACCTTGATCCAGCGGGCTGGGTTGAAGGCTGAGAGTTAGAGCTTAATTTTATTTATTCTCCATTTTGTCATCTTATTCTCAATTTTGGTCATCCCGGCCTTGAACCGGGATCCACTGCCCCACCCTCAAAATTTTCTTTCAAGCTTCAGGCGAGACTTTTGAGCCTAGGCGCTCAGTATCCGTTGTTCATAACAAAGCTACAATTAAACCGAGAGGTGGATCCCGGCTCAAGGCCGGGATGACGGGGATGCTTTGTTCTTCTTACCAGAATATGATGATATAAAAGCGAGCTCAAAACCGTAATATAAGAGATATAAATTGTTGAAAAACCGATATTAAGGTTTTTCCAACCACGATAACAGAACGATTCTGATAAAATTTAACCAAGTGATTCGTTTCATTGAGATCTTCATCTAATTGGGGGTTATATCAGGAGGGTTATATGTATCGTAAGTGTTTTGTTATTCAACCGTTCGATGACGGACCTTTTGATAAGCGCTATAAAGAAATATTTGATCCAGCAATTAGAGCAGCTAATTTTGAACCCTACAGAGTAGATAAAGATTATGGTGCTTCAATCCCTATTGAGAGCATTGAGCAGGAAATTCTAAATGCTGATGTTTGCTTTGCAGATATTACTTTAGATAATCCAAATGTATGGTTTGAGCTTGGATATGCGATAGCTAAAGGAAAAGAGATTTGTATCGTCTGCAGTGATGAGAGAAATACACCTTACCCTTTTGATATACGTCACCGCCATATATTGAACTATTCAACACAATCAATAAGTGATTATGCTGAACTAAAAAAAGGTATAACTGCGAGATTAGAAGCTATTGATGGGATTTTAGATAACAGTTACCTATTGAGGCATGAAGGTAAAAGCACCTTAAATAAATTATCAGAAAAACAAAAAAATTATAACGTTGTAAGTGATTGTTTTTTCTCCGATTATGAACTATCGGAAGAAGAAACTGCTTGCATTGGGGCCATTGCAGATAACATAGAACATTATGACGATAATATCTCTGTATGGCTATTATCAAAATATATGAAAGAAAATACCGAGTACAATCAAATAGCTATAAACCTTGGGACTGGAGGTTTAGTAACAAAGCGGTTGATACTAGTTGTTGAAGAATCAGATGAATATTCTGAAGTTTACAAGGCTTTTAAAGTTTCTGAACAAGGCTGGCGCTGGATTGTAAAAAACAAAGCCAGCTTTGCCTTAAAATCTAAATCAAACCTAGAGGGTTTTACTGGAAAACTTGATGAAGAAATTCCATTTTAGTCTTTCATGTATTTTCAGATTAATACTCACGAATGCTTTTCGGTCTTGCACCTTTTGCATCAATGTAAATATAAACTGATGAAAAGTTGTAAGCGCGCGCTGAAGCCCAGATTGAAGGTTAGATATAAATCTCTTTATTCCCATTTTGACATCCTAGAGTTTCCTTTTGTCATCCCGGCCTTGAGCCGGGATCCACGCCACGCGCTCAGAACTCTCTTTCAAGCATCAGGCAAGGCTTTTGAGCCTAGGCGCTCCGTATCCGTTTTTCTTAACAAAGCTACAATAAAACCGAGAGGTGGATCCCGGCTCAAGGCCGGGATGACGGGTTTGTTTTGTCTTGTGTACTCATTGCTAAAACTCTCCTTGACTCTATGTAAGTATAAACTTACAGTAAGTTATGACTTACGAACATGCTTTAACCGCTTTGGCAGACCCAACCCGGCGGCATATTTTTGAAGCCCTCAAAGATAGCCCGAAAACAGTAGGTGAGCTGGCGCTTAGCCAACCGGTGAGCCGGCCTGCGGTTTCCCAGCATTTAAAGGTTTTGCAATCTGCCCAATTGGTGAGTGTGCGCCCTGAGGGCAACCGGCGGTTTTACGCCATTAAACGTGAAGGCTTGGAAGAGCTTCGTGCTTATTTGGATGGATTTTGGTCCGATGTGTTGTCGGCCTATAGCGCGGAAATTGCTCTGCGTAATACCAAGAATTAAGGAGACTGACTTGTGATTGAACCGCTAATCAAAACTGTTGAGGTGCCTTGCGACCAGGCAACCGCGTTTAAGGTGTTTGTTGAAGAAATGCACACCTGGTGGCCGCTCGGCAAGTTCACAATTTCTGCCATGTCGGGCGGGGCTGCCAAAACCATCCGCGTTGAGCCAAAAATTGGCGGGCAAATTGTAGAAATTGGCCCTGATGATGAAGAATATTTATGGGGCGTGATTAAGTCTTACGACCCGCATGACTTTTTCGCCATGGACTTTCACATCCCGACCCCGGATGAATCAATCACACCTGATCAACCGCTTGAGGTTTGCACCCTGGTTGAGGTGAGCTTTAAAGCGCTTGGGGACGGCAAGACCCATGTGGAACTGAAGCAAAGCAATTTTGAAGGCCTTGGCCCACGCGGTGAAGACATTCGCGGTGGTTACACTCATGGCCTGGAAATGATCGTCTGCCAGGCTTATAAAGCGGCTTGTGACATGAAGGGCAATTGTACAGGATAATCAAAAGTACAACGGTTGGTTTTCTCTTTAATTTCCATGGTGAGATTTTGGGGAAGAGTGCGGAACCCTGGTCTTAAATTCTACTGAGGCATAAAGCAGAACATGCTTTCTTCTCCAGCAGGCTGGGGGCGCACAACAATCACTTGAGAATTTGGCTCCCACACCCAATAATTACCTGTTGCCACCGTTTGAATATAAAAGCACCCGTCTAGTGCTGGGGTGAGGCGGAAGCGGGTGAAGTCATCATTGGGTTGATAGCGCACTGACACTTGGCGGTCGCCGCCACCATCAGCATGCAAGACGAGGCCGCTTTTTATGTCAGTGAATATGTAAGCGCCATTGACGAAAACCAAATAAAAGGGCTGTTTTGGCGCGTTTTTGTCGCCTGCTTTGTTATGTGTAAACAGCAATTTGTCAGCGGTTGCATCAAGGCGCAAACTGTCCTCATGAGACAGAACATAGATACCATATTTGCCTGTGGGTAGTGGTCTGGTATCACCGATTTTGTTTTGTTGCTCAAGGTCTGAATTATAAATGCATTTGCCCTCTACCATGGTAAAGCCTGGGCCGCAGGGGTTTTCATCGGATTCTTCATCACTCAGATCGCCTGAGCGAAACCGCCTTTGTTGTTCCAGCTCACTTGTTAAATGGTTTAAGCGGGTGCGCATTATGTTGCGCGAACAACGAAACTTATGGCGACATTTTTGCCGTTGGCGCACAAAGGCGCGTTGGTCAGAACGCACCAAATCTGCAGCCCCGCGGTTTAAGATCGCGGTTAGTTCATGAAACGTGTCTGCAATCATCTGATCTAGATGAGCCAATTCCCCATTTTTGCAAATCAGCCTTTCATTGGACGTTAATTTGCCTGAGCAAGAATAAGAAGGGGCGGCCTGGGCACTTAGAGGTAATAAAACCAACAAACAGACGAACGTAAAGTTTTTTATAGCCCGTTTCATAATCATTGGTTGCTCTTTTCTCTTTCATTGTTCACCACAAAGACACTTTAAACCATAGCTTAGCTTTGTGTGATAATCACGACCTGAATTATTAAATTTATGCCCTACCAGCTTGTTTTCCCTCTTGCCCTTTTGCCTGCCTCATACCATATTCTTAAGCTATGGCACGCAGAGCAAGAACAGAAATCAAATCAAGTGGGGTGGGGGCTGTTTCCCAGCCTCTTATTGATAATCACCCGCTTTCCAATGAGGAAAGCCTGCCTCCGTACGAGCCCCACCGGCCAGAGCGGCCAGAGAAATCTGAAGGCGGGGTGCCGTTTAAGATCCAGTCAGAGTTCACACCAAAAGGTGATCAACCAACGGCCATTAAAGAACTGGTTGCCGGGCTGAAAAACTTAGAGCACAGCCAAGTGCTGTTAGGGGCAACGGGCACGGGCAAAACTTTTACCATGGCGCATGTGATTGAACAGACCCAGCGCCCTGCTCTTATTCTGGCCCCCAATAAAACCCTGGCCGCCCAGCTTTATGGTGAGTTTAAAAGCTTTTTCCCTGACAATGCGGTGGAATATTTTGTTTCTTATTATGATTATTATCAGCCAGAGGCCTATGTGCCGCGCACCGATACGTATATTGAAAAAGAATCCAGCATCAACGAGCAGATTGACCGCATGCGCCATGGTGCCACGCGCGCTTTGTTAGAACGTGATGATGTGATTATCGTTGCCTCAGTCTCTTGCATTTATGGTATTGGCTCGGTTGAAACTTACACCGCCATGACCTTACCGCTGAGCGTTGGGGATAGAGTTGAACAACGCCAGCTGATTGCCGATATTGTGGCCCTACACTACTCACGCAATGACCAAGCTTTTGGGCGCGGCACGTTTCGCGTGCGCGGGGACACCATTGAGATCTGGCCGGCTCACTTGGAAGACCGGGCCTGGCGGGTGTCTATGTTTGGTGATGAACTGGAAGGCTTAACTGAGTTTGACCCGCTCACCGGCAAGAAAACCCACGAATTTGAGCAGGTGAAGCTTTACGCCAATTCTCACTATGTCACGCCAAAGCCAACGCTGCATCAGGCGATGAAAGGCATAAAGACTGAACTGCAAGAACGGTTGGCTGAATTAAAGGCTGTCAATAAATTGCTTGAAGCTCAGCGGTTAGAACAACGGGTTTCCTTTGACATGGAGATGATGGAGGCCACCGGTTCTTGTGCGGGCATTGAGAATTATTCGCGTTATTTGACTGGGCGCCACCCTGGCGAGCCCCCGCCCACCTTGTTTGAATATCTGCCAGAAAATGCGCTGGTTTTTGTTGATGAAAGCCATGTCACAGTTGGCCAACTTAACGCCATGTTCCGCGGGGACTTTAACCGCAAGCGCACTTTGGCTGATTTTGGCTTTCGTCTGCCTTCCTGCATGGACAACCGGCCGATGCGGTTTGCTGAATGGAATGCCATGCGCCCGCCAACAGTTTTCGTCTCTGCTACGCCTGGCAATTGGGAGCTGGATGAAACCCAAGGTGTGTTTGCTGAACAAGTTATTCGCCCTACTGGGCTGACTGATCCGGACGTGATTATCCGCCCGGCAGACACCCAAGTGGATGATCTGATTGATGAATGCCGTAAAGTGATTGGCCAGGGCTACCGGGTTTTGGTGACCACCTTGACCAAACGTATGGCTGAGGATTTGACCGAATACGCCCATGATCAAGGCCTGCGGGTGCGCTATATGCATTCAGACATTGACACTTTAGAGCGGATTGAAATTATCAGAGATTTGCGCCTTGGAGCCTTTGATGTGCTGATCGGCATTAACTTGCTGCGTGAGGGGCTGGACATTCCTGAATGCGCTTTGGTGGCCATATTAGATGCTGACAAGGAAGGTTTTTTACGCTCTGAGACCTCGCTTGTGCAAACCATTGGCCGTGCAGCGCGGAATGCTGATGGCCGGGTTATTCTTTACGCTGATAAGATTACAGGCTCGATGCAACGCGCCATGGATGAAACGGAACGGCGCCGTGAAAAGCAAGTTGCTTACAATAAAGAGCACAACATTACGCCTGAGACCATCCGTAAGACCATTGATGACATCCTTGATAGCGTTTATGAGGGGGATCATGTCACAGCTGACAAAGGCGAGGCACAAGGGGCGACCGCCACCGTTGGCCATAATTTTGAAGCCATATTGCAAGACCTTGAAAAACGCATGATTGAGGCGGCTGAAGATCTGGAGTTTGAAGAAGCGGCGCGTCTGCGCGATGAAATTAAGCGGCTGAAAGAGCAAGAGCTGCTGGTGGCAAATGATCCGCTGGCAAAAAGCTTTGGCAATAATGATTTGGCCGCTCCAGGCGCAAAGTCAAAATCGCGTGTTCGCAAAAACAGTTTGGATGAAATGGGACCGCATGGCGAGCGCCCTGAGATCCGGGGTAGTCAAACCAATCCTAAGCCTAAAAAGCCGCGCTCTAGCGGGGGCAAGCCAGGCACGCGCACCAAAAAGGGCAAGAGCCACCGCAGCGGGCTTTAACAAATTTTTCTTTTGCAACAATCAAATTTTTTGATCGCTATAATACATATATTTCATTTGACTCTTTTAAACGCCGTCAATAACATTCATTTTAAATACATATTATCTTTATTTTTGGGGGGATAAATTTAAAATGCAAGAAATGGCATTAATAATTAGTTTTATTGTTATTGGATTTTTAGCTTTTATTTTTCTTATTTTTATTAAACGGAGTCAGGTTGAGGGTGGTCATTTCGAGCAGCCAAAAGCTGAAGGGCTGCGTATGATAATTATTGCAGCTTTTGCGCTGTTTACTGCTGTGATTGCTTTTCTCACTTTGAAACCCTGGCCACATTCAGCTGAAGCTGGTGTATCCGGTGCTGCCCTTACGGTTAAAGTTAGCGGGGCCCAATGGTATTGGGATGTGAGCCATGAAGAGCTGCCAGTGAATACCCCCATTTTATTTGAAGTCACTGCAAGCGATGTCAACCATGGGTTTGGTATTTATGGGCCAAAGGGGCGATTGCTAAGCCAGACCCAAGCGATGCCCGGCTATGTCAACAAACTCCTTTTCACCTTTAAAGAAACCGGCACATTTAAAGTTTTGTGCTTGGAGTTTTGTGGGCCTGCACATCATGACATGGTTCATGAATTTAACATTGTTGCCAAAAATGATTTTAAAGGGGAGGAATAAAAATAATGTCACAACGCTCTCAACCTGCAAGTTTGGACTTTGACTATCTAACAAAATCTGGGTTCAAATCGATCTCTTTTATTATGATTCTTTCCGCCCTTGTTATCTTACTTATGATGACGGCAGGATTGCTCATGCGCCTAAACCAGGCACAGATTATTACTATTGACCCGGCCCTGTTCTATCAAATCTTGACGGCTCATGGCGCTGGAATGGTTGGCATAGCCGGCCTTTCTGGTGCGGGTATCATGTGGTTTTTTCTAAATCGCTATGTGTCTTTAAGTGTCCCAGTGTTGTTAACTTTTTTAGGATTGTTCTTGCTCGGGGTGGTGTTAATTTTAGGGGCCATATTCATTGGCCAGTTCGGTGCTGCTTGGACCTTTCTTTATCCTTTACCCGCTGTATCAGGCGGGGCATGGGGGGCTTGGGCTGCGGCCAGTTTTGTGCTGGGCTTGACTTCAATTGGCGTTGGTTTTTTATTGCTTTATCTCAATGTGGGCATTGCCTTGATCAGCCGTTATGGCTCTTTAGGGCGCGCTTTGGCCTGGCCTCTTGTATTTGGAGGCCAACAAGATGATGTGCCTCCACCAACCGTTGTGGCTAGTGCTGCGGTCACTGTTTTTAACACCATTGGGATTGTGGTTGGGGCAGCTGTCTTGGTGGCGACGCTTGCCAATCTGTTTTTCCCAGACTTAAAAACAGATCCGCTGTTGGCCAAAAATATGATCTTTTTCTTTGGTCATGTGTTTATCAATGCCTCCATTTATATGGCGGTGATTGCCGTTTATGAAATCATTCCGCTTTATACCGGGCGGCCTTGGAAAACGTCACGTTTGTTTGCTTTTGCCTGGACAATGGTGCTGCTGATGGTCATGGCGGTTTACCCCCACCATTTACTCCAAGATACTGTGATGCCAAATTGGGCGCTGGTGATGGGGCAGATCATTTCCTATCTTAGCGGCATTCCAATCATTGCGGTCACGGCCTTTTCATTGCTCACTTATATTTATCGCTCCAACATGAAATGGGATTTGGCCTCAGGCTTGCTAGTACTAAGTGTGTTTGGCTGGGCCGGGGGCTCTGTGCCAGCGATTATTGACGGAACCATTTCTGTCAACAAAGTGATGCATAACACCATGTGGGTTCCTGGTCATTTCCATTTTTATTTGATATTGGGCATGATTGCTATGGTGTTTGGTTTTATGGCCTGGTTACGACTTGAAGAGCGGGGCCATGTCTCTTCTGGTTTAAGTCCTGTTGTTGGCTGGGCTTATGCCATTGGCGGGCTTGGGGTGGTCTTTACTTTCTTGATATCTGGAGCCCTTAGCGTCCCTCGTCGTTTTGCCGTGCACTGGGAATCTTGGACCACCCCGTCTGCCTATGCCAGCGTTTTTGCAGGGCTACTCATTTTGGCTGTTGTTGTTTTTTTAGTCCAATTTTTACGAGATGCTCCTGGATGGCGGTAGGCTAAATGATGCGAACACTTGTTCTTTCCATAAGCATTCTCATTCTTGGCAGTTCTGTTTTTTGGGGCAATACCAATGGTTTGAGAACGTTTACAGCCGAGGGGCAAAGGCGCCTGTCCATTGCTCAGGCCCCGCGGACTTTATCTCCCCTTCCATTGATTGATTTTAATGGAACCTCAATGACCTTGTCGCGTCTTGGCGGCAAGGTCACACTGGTGGATTTTATATACACTCGTTGCCTAACCTTATGTCGTCAGCAAAGCCTTTTATTTGAAGACCTTGCTCAAGAAATTGAGAAACGAGAATTATCTGATCAAGTACAATTGTTAAGCATTAGCTTTGACCCTGCCTTTGATGATATCGACGCTTTAAAAGGGTTTGCAGACCAGTTTCATGCGCAAAGCCCCTTGTGGCGATTTGCTAGAGTGAAATCAGCCCAGGATTTGAAAACTCTATTAACAATTTTTGGGGTGACAGTTATCCCTGATGAATTTGGTGGGTTTGAGCACAATGCTGGGGTGCATGTGGTGACCTCTGATGGGCGCTTTTCTGCCCTTTATGGCATTGATACCCCAGATATTTTGACAAAAGCAGTGCGTTTAAACCGTTCGCGTGCTCAAGAGGCACCATTATGAGATGGGCCGATCTTAACATTTATTATGGTTATGCCGGTATTTTGCTTTACTGCTTGTTGTTAACACCGCAAGCGCTTGATCTTTTAGAGGGGCAGATGGTTTTGCACATGCTGGTGCAAATTCCATTATTAATTGTCGTCGGGTGGTTTTTTGCCAATTGCTTTTCCCCCTTGCTTATCAAATTCAATGAGCAATGGAATAAATATGGCATTTCAGGGCTTATTCTGGGGCTTTTTACTTTAAGCTTCTGGATGTTGCCGCAAAATCTTGATGGGGCCCTTTCTCACATCGGGTTTGAGATTGTAAAGCTGATCTCTCTGCCATTTTTATGCGGTCTGCCCTTGGGATTGTCTTGGCCTAAAACAACAATGTTGGTGCGAGGGTTTTTAAAAGCTAATTTTATTTCCATGCTCTTATTCCTTTCTTGGGTTTATATGGTGGTCCCTTTTCGGGTGTGTAACAATTATCTTGTTGCTGATCAGGAATTATTAGCCACCACACTCTTTTATATCACTGGCGTTCTTAGTATTTTTTGGGGAGGACAATTGTTTGTGTCTCCTTGTCAATATTGTCACTCACGTCAATTGCTTTCTTTTTCATCAATAAAGTTTAAAGGCTACATTCAATGACACCTTCTAAAATGGTTGTGAAATTTGCAGAGGCTGGACTTGAGAAATATCAAACTCTTTCTCGTTTTCCCCTTAAGTTTTTAATTTCAGGCTTGATGGCTGGTGGCTATATTGGGATAGGCATATTATTGATTTTAAGCCTTGGCTCTGTCGTTGACCCAGCCTTGCGCCCACTTGTTATGGGCATGAGTTTTGGCATTGCACTTACATTGATTGTGTTTGCAGGGGCGGAACTTTTTACAGGCCATACAATGTATATGAGCCTTGCTGTCTTGCAACGACTAACAGGCTTTAAGGAGCTATTGTGGGTGTGGGTTGCTGGATGGAATAGTAATTTACTGGGCTCTTTCTTAGTTGCCCTATTGTTTGCTTTGGGGGGGGCAGGGCTAATTGGCAAAACAGATGGGCAGCTTCTTTTTTCGATTGCCAGTTATAAAATGAATAGCTCCATCACAGAGTTGGTTGCCAGAGGTATTTTATGCAACTGGTTGGTTTGCCTAGCCCTTTGGATGGCAGGGCGCACTGAGAATGATGTGGCAAAATGTATACTTATTTTTTGGTGTCTTTATGCTTTCATCGCCAGTGGTTTTGAGCATAGCGTTGCAAATATGACCATCTTTAGTCTCGCCTTATTGCTCCCCCATCCTGAGACAATTACTTTTTATGGTATGTATTATAATCTGTTTTGGGTTTCTATTGGCAATATCATCGCTGGCGCGTTGATTATGGGGGTTGGCTATTGGCTAGTTGCGGCCCCAGAAGACCAAATCTCAAGTACTAACAGCCCCCCTAAGTCACCAAAATCTTGATTTTAATGTTTTATAGTCTCTTCCCTTATTGAACCTATTGACAAAAACTTATCCTAAATTGTCATGCGGCCCAAGATTACCTGTTTTTTAAAGTTGCGAACAAACCAGATAATCTTCTTTTATTTTGGCGTAAATTTATTGGATTTTGGAAAGCCCTTTGGTGGCAACCGCCCAGCTGAAGCGCGTGCGCCTTTCCAGTCAAGGAGCTTGTCGGCGCCGCAATTGCGCCCGGCGCTGTCGACCCAGGTCAGGCCTTCTTTTTTGCTGAAGGTTTTCACGTCTGACAGGCCACCATCTTTATATTTTTGTAAGCGCACACCTTTGCCGCGGGTCATTTCGTTCAGCTCTTTCAGCGGGAAGACCAGAAGCTTGCGGTTTTCACCAATGACAGCCACCATGTCTCCCTCAATCACTGGGCAGGTAATGGCTTCATCGGGATCTTTGACATTGAGCACCTGCTTGCCTTTGCGGGTGGTGGCAATCACTTCGTCTTCGGCCACAATAAAGCCGTTGCCTTCATGGCTGGCCACAAGGCGTTTGCGCCCTTCCTTATAAATAAAGCCGGTCACAATATCGCTTGAAGCTTCTAAATCAATCATGATGCGCACGGGCTCACCATGCCCGCGCCCGCCTGGCAGCTTATCAACACCAAGGGTGAAGAATTTGCCGTTGGTGGCAAACAGCACCAGCTTGTCTGTGGTCATGGCTTTGACAGCAAATTTTAGTTTATCACCGGCTTTAAAGCTGACCTTGGACAAATCATCCTGATGGCCTTTGAGCGCGCGCACCCAGCCCTTATCTGACAAGACAATGGTCACAGGCTCTTTCTCGATCATCGCCTCATCAAGATCGATATCAATCTCTACGGCTTGGGTAAATTCTGAGCGGCGCTTGCCCATCTCGGTTTTTTTGCCAAATTTATCTCTGGTGTCTCTGATTTCGCCGGCGATGGTTTTCCATTGCAGCTCATCAGATTTGAGCAAGGCTTTGAGCTCTTTTAATTCCTTGGAGAGATTTTTGTGCTCGGTTTTAATCTCCATCTCTTCCAATTTGCGCAAGGCACGCAAACGCATGTTTAAAATCGCTTCTGCTTGGACATCTGAAAGCTTGAACGTTTTCATCAGTTCAGCTTTTGGGTCATCTTCTTGCCGAACGATGCGGATCACTTCATCAAGGTTAAGATAGGCAATCAGGTAGCCATCAAGAATTTCCAAGCGATGCTCGATTTTTTCCTTGCGGAATTCAGAGCGGCGCACAAGCACTTCTTTTCTATGTGCCAGCCATTCATTCAAAACGCCTTTGAGGCCAAGAACGTTGGGAATTTGGCCTTTGGAGAGCACATTCATGTTCAATGAAACTCTTGTTTCCAAGTCTGTTGTTTTGAACAAGGTTTCCATCAGCAAGATCGGGTCAACAGCTTTGCTTTTTGGCTCCAGCACAAGACGGATGTCTTCGGCGCTTTCATCGCGAATGTCATTGAGCAATGGCAATTTGCGCAATTGCATGAGTTCGGCGATTTTTTCAATCAGACGAGACTTTTGCACTTGATAAGGGATTTCGGTGACAACGATTTGATAATTGCCGCGCCCAACGTCTTCCTTTTCCCATTTGGCACGCACACGAAAGCCGCCGCGCCCGGTTTCATACGCTTCGATGATTTGCTCGGCAGGCTCCACGATTAAGCCACCGGTTGGCAGATCTGGCCCGGGGACGAATTCAACCAGTTTTTTGGTTGAAGCGTTGGGAAATTTAATCAGGTGAAGAGCGGCGTTGCATAACTCTTCCACATTATGAGGCGGAATGTTGGTGGCCATGCCGACCGCGATGCCTGCAGAGCCATTGGCCAGCAAATTGGGAAAGCTGGCCGGCAAAACAATCGGCTCTGTTTCTTGGCCATCATAAGTTTCTCTGAAATCAACGGTGTTTTCTTTAATGCCGTCTAGGAGCGCCATGGCCATATCGGTCATCTTGGCCTCGGTATAGCGCATCGCGGCGGCGTTATCGCCATCAATATTGCCAAAATTGCCTTGACCTTCAACCAGGGTGTAGCGCACAGAAAAGGTTTGAGCCAGGCGCACCATGGCATCATAAATCGCCTGGTCGCCATGAGGATGGAATTTACCCATCACATCGCCAACAACACGCGCGCACTTTTTATATCCCCCTTCCGGGTCCAATCTTAGCTGTTGCATGGCATATAACAGCCGCCGGTGCACGGGCTTTAGCCCATCGCGCACATCAGGCAAAGCCCGGTGCATGATGGTGGATAAAGCATAAGATAAATAGCGTTCTTCTAAGGCGGTGCGCAACTCGATGGTCTCTGAGTCGCCGCCTGCCCCATTATTGTCTATGGTGTCGTTGCTCATGGCCCATCAATTACACTGAATCGTAGGAGGGGGGCAAATTTTTTGTGGTTTTTCTAGACGTTTTACCCAAGGGATACAGAAAGCCATTGCTGGTATATTGTTTTGCACTTGGGCAAAATGGTTCACTCTAATAATGATGGCAGACGTCGTTCAGGGAAAATGTTTTGATTTTAACCTGCCGTGGTAAAGCAAATTCATTTTGCAACAGCAACAGAGTCTTGTTTAACTTCTATGACGGCAGAATTTAAGTGTTCTGCTGCATCAGAGATTTCAGTGATACCATTTGATATTTCTTGTACGCCTTTAGAAGCGATCAACATACTTTCTGACATGCTACTTGTAACGCTGGTCTGCTCCTCGACAGCGGTAGAAATCATAGAAGAAATTTCATTAATTTTATTAATGGTGTTTGCAATTTTTTGAATGGCGCCCACAGCTTCATCAGTGGTTGTCTGAATATGATTGATTTGATTGCTGATTTCTTCTGTGGCTTTCGAGGTTTGTCCGGCCAGTCCTTTTACTTCGGCTGCAACCACGGCAAATCCCTTACCTGCTTCTCCTGCACGTGCAGATTCAATCGTTGCATTAAGCGCTAATAGATTTGTTTGTTCCGCAATTTCTGAGATTAATCTAACCACGTCTCCTATATTACGGGCAGCATCGGATAAACCGGATACAATTGAGTTTGAACTATCGGCCTCTTCCACCGCTTGTGTAGAAATTTCAAGAGCATTTGTTACTTGTTTATTGATTTCAGATATGGAAGCGGCGAGTTCGTCAACCCCGCTTGTAACAGCTTGTACATTATCAGATGTTTGAGATGAGGCACTTGCAATATCATTGGCCTGCTCATTCGCACTTAAAATCACATTCGTTATTTGACTAAGTTGCCTGTCAATTTTTTTACTTAACTCTTCTCGCATCAATCTATTGGCGACATCTTCGGTTACATCTGTTGCAAATGTTGCAATCTTCACAATTTCACCGCGAGCGCCTGGTATGGGATTGTAAATAGCATTTAACCAGACCTCTCGTTCACCTTTGGCAAGACGTTTATAGACCCCACCTTGAAATTTTCCGGATGCTAAATTTTTCCAAAATATTTCATCCTGTGAACTATTTGCATCTTCCTTTGAAACAAACAGACTATGATGTTTCCCGATAATTTCTTCTTCAGTGTAGCCCATCACTTGTTGAAAATTTTCATTTGCTGAAAGAATTATTCCATTTAAGTCAAATTCAACTGCCGCTCGGGATTTATTAATTGCGGCAAGCTTACCGTTGTTGTCGATACTTTGCATTTTGGCATTTGTGATATCAGTCGCAAATTTAACAATTTTTAAGACATTACCTTGTTTGTCTAAAATTGGATTGTAAGACGCCTGAATCCACACATCGGTTCCATCCTTGCGGATACGTAAAAATTCTTCAGAGAAAAATTCACCCTTGGCTAATCTTGGCCAAAACTCTGCATATTCTTTCGACTCTTGGTCTTTTTTATCAACAAAAATCCTGTGGTGTTTTCCGACAATTTCCTCAAGGTTATACCCAACCGTTTGGAGAAAATTTTTGTTTGCGGTTACTATTGTTCCGTCTGTCTCAAATTCGATGATTGCTTGAGAACGATCCAAGGCTTCTAGCTTATGTTTTAATTCTGAATTTGATTGGCCAAAAAACATGTGGGCCCCCACCCTATATTGAGTATTTATTTCTATTATACTTTGGGATGGAAGTTAAAATACTTTTAAGTACACTTAGACGTCTTAAAAATTTTAGAAAAAGCCACGTATTCATAACTTGATCAGATGGGGCAATAAAAACTTCTAATATAGCCCGGACTTTGGATGTGTGTTCAGCGCTGAGGGAGGTTCGTAGTTATGGTGTGCTATTTTTTATCCTAATGAATCCGTTGGTTCTTGTATAATCAGTCATATACACTGGTTAGAGACGACACATGCAAACTCTGTGTTTGACTTTTTGGGTCTGAGCGGCCGGCTAATTGGAGCAACTCACATGATTGATATTAACAACGTCCTTAGGTCTGCGAGCGAAGCTGGAAACGTACCTGGAGTTGTGGCAGCTGCTGCCACCAAAGATGGCGTTTTTTATGAAGGGGCATATGGAAAACGCAGCCTGAATGATCCTCAAAGCATGACAACTGATACGGTTTTCCGTATCTTCTCAATGACAAAACCCATTGCTACGCTGGCTGCGGTCCAACTCATTGAGAGAGGAGAACTTACTCTTGATACGCCGGTCCAAGACATCATTCCAGCATGGGCTGACAAACAAGTTTTAGAAGGTTTTGAGGGAACCACACCGATCTTGCGCCCTCCGAAGACCAAGGCAACTATCAGACATCTGGCAACCCATACATCAGGGCTATCCTATGAGATATGGGATAAAAATATTGCCAAATATTTGGAGGTGACGGGAACGCCATCAATATTGGAAAATGATATGGGGGCGCTTGATTATCCGCTTGTTTTCGATCCTGGGGAAAAGTGGATGTATGGTATCAGTGTTGACTGGCTTGGTCATATTGTTGAGACGGTGAGCGGCAAAACACTTGAGCAATTTTGTCGGGAGACTATCTTAGACCCACTAGGCATGTCCGACACCAGCTTCTACGTGTCTGATAGTATGCGTGCACGGTTGGCGACAGTTCATCAACGTGATGAAAACGGCAAACTAGAGGTGATTGATCTTGATCTGCCACCCGCCAAACTGGAACTACATAGTGGTGGGCGCGGTCTTTTCTCAACAGCATCTGACTATATGCAGTTCCTGTTGATGCTGTTGAACGAGGGCACTTACAACGGCGCTCAAATCCTTAAACCAGAAACAGTCGCAATGATGACTGAAAATCAGATTGGACAGTTGCCGATAACTAAATTGAAGACTGTCATGCCAACATTGTCGCACGATGCCGAAATTTTTCCAGGCATGCCAAAAACACAAAATTTGGGGTTTGTTACCAATCTTGAACCAGTCGCTGGCATGAGAAACTCTGGCAGTCATTGCTGGGCTGGGTTGGCCAATACTTACTTCTGGTGGGATCCGGAGGCTGGTATCGCCGGGACACTTTTGCTTCAAATTCTGCCCTTTGTCGATGCCGCATCAATTCAACTTTATGAAGATTTTGAAAAGGCGGTCTACAGCTGTTAGATAATTATTTATCCTATATTCGATTTGTATTTTTCACCTCAAAATGCGGGCAATCTTACTCGTCCCGCTTTTTCTAATTGCGCGCTTGCAACCACATGATTGCAAAGAATGAAACACTCAACATGGCATTTGTCAGCCATTAAAGCCCAAAACAGATCAATTTCTGGCTTTACACCCCATTACATTTTTCCCAATATAAAAGACAGGAAAAGGCGTTTGTAGAAAGTTGGGTGTTATGAGACTTGGATTTATTCTATCAACAGTGTGTGCAAGCTTAATAACTTTCTCACCTGCGAACGCTTATGAAGGATTAGAGAAAGACTTTCAAAGCTGTACGCAAGGAAGCGGGAAAATTCCTAACACTCAGATTGTGCAAGCTTGCACTCGTTTAATTGACAACGCGGCAAAACATAATTCACTGACAGGGTCTTTTTTTGCTTTGCGTGCCATAGCCAATACAGACAAGGCTAGCAACTGCCAGGATGCGCGCCAAGCGCTTAAATTGCTGGAAAATCCAAACCTCATTAAACATGCCAAAACGCTTGAAAAGATAAATTGCAAATAAAACTGGCAATGAGTTGAAGGCCGGGCGAGATAGCAGACAAGTCAATCAATATCGATTTTTCTCGTGCGGCTTTTTTTAAGCACCCCTCGTTTTGTCTTTCCATCCATTCGTTTTTTGCGAGAGGCTAGTGTAGGCCTGGTGGCTATGCGCCTCTTTGGAATGTGGGCGGCTTGGCGTATGATCTTAAAGAGCCGGTTACGTGCATTGCGTCGGTTCGCGTCCTGGGTGCGATGACCATCAGCAAAAATCACCAATACACCTTCTTTGGTGAGCCGTGCATCGCTGCTCTTGAGGATTTTTTCTCGAACGTACTCAGGCAAACTTTCTGAATTTTGCACATCAAAGCGTAATTGCACCGCTGTTGCCACCTTATTGACATTCTGCCCACCAGCACCTCCAGAGCGCACGAAGCTTTCGTGCAACTCGTGATCAAAAAGAGATATTGAATCTGTAACCTTGTGCTTCATATTACCTGATTAATCTGATTTACTTAACTCATCTGCAAACGTTCATTTGCTAATCTTTGATCCTTTAAAACAGCAAATGCAATCTTATGCCAAAAAATAAACTGATCGTAAGTGGGCGAAATCGTCTCTCTTAAAAAAAACGGACAAAGGATTAGGCTTTAATGATGCGTTTTTATCAAACATATATATGTGTCTTTATCATACTCTTTTTCTTTGATGTGCCGGCAAAGGCAAAGGACACAGATTGCTCTACCAAAACAGGTGACGCTGTTCTAAAAGCATGTGCAAAAATTCTCAAAACGCAACTCTATCAGGGCAAAAAACTATCAGAGCTACAACATTCAATTACCTATGATAATATTGGTATAGAGTATCTGCGGCGACAGCAATTAGAAAGGGCTATTGAAAATTTCAAAAGCGCTCTTGATATCAACCCGAACAATGTCAAAGCAAATAACAATTTAGGGTCTGCGTATACCAGGTTGGGGAAGAATGACCTGGCGCTTGAAAGTTACAATAAAGCGCTCAAAATTGCGCCCAAATATGCTTTGGCCTTAAGCAATCGGGCAGGCCTCTATCGTAAAAAAGGGGAGATTGGTAAAGCCTTGCAAGATTTAAATAAGGCTTTGATCATTGATCCTGACAGCGTGTATGATTATCTCCAACGCGCCGCAATTTATCTACAAACAAAAGACTATGAAAAAGCTGTATTAGATTACAGCTCAGCATTGGAGCTGCGACCACAATCATCTGATATTTATAATGATCGCGGGGTCGCTCATTATTATTTAGGACAGTATAAAGAAGCTGAGCGTGATTTTTCTGAGGCTTTGCGCATAAATCCGAATGATAAACAGACCTTAAAAAACAAAAATGCTGCTCTCAAAAAGCTTCAACAACAGTAACATAAACGAATGCTTTCCAGAACATAATAAGGGGCTGCAATATGGTCTCTTATCTTGCCAATTGAATTGTTTATTCGCCGGTATGTCTATCCCGCTTGTTCTGATAGCGCGCTCGCAACCAAAGAACCCCAAAGAATGAAACGATAAACAGCGCCCCCACGGCGTAAGCCAAATATTCATTCACCTGGGCAATTGCCAGCAACAGGGGCGGCATGAAGAAATAACTGCCCATGAGAACAGCCATGATGATCGCGGCGGCAATGAAGGGGGATTTGTCTGTTTTTTGGTCAGAATTGTTGCTCATAAAGCTTTGCTTGGCCTTTGTTTTTTTGACATGGTTTTGTTGGGGTTAGTCTAGGTCTTTTACCACCCTAAAGCCGTAAATAACAGTGCGGTCATTGGTTTTTGTGTAATGTCTGGCGCCTGCAGTAAGGCTTTCAGGGGCGCTGGTCCAGCCGCCGCCGCGCAATATTCTCATTGTGCAATTGCCCCTGTTGGCAGATAGCCAAGCACTGCCATCGGTGGGGGCACCTCTGTAATTAAAATGGGCGCAGTCTTCCACCCATTCTTGGACATTGCCGCGCATGTCGTGCACGCCCCAAAGGTTGGGTTTGAATGTCCCGACGGGGGACAATTTTTTATGACCGTCTGTGCAGTGTTTGACTTTCCATTTATAGGGTGTTTCCTGGCCAGCAAAGTTGGCATAATCGCATAAATTTCGGATGCCTTTGCTATCATCATATTTGCTGGCTTGCCCGGCTCTGGCGACATATTCCCATTCTGCCTCTGTGGGCAGGCGGTAGGTGGCTTTTTTGCCTTCCCGTTTCATGACTGTGTTAAGCCATTTGATATAGGCTTTGGCGTCTTGCCAGTTCACACACACGGTTGGATAGGCGTCTACCCGGGGAATACCGGTGACACGGTAAGAGCGGTTCTTGCGGTATTTGGACCCGCCTGGTTCAACCGTCCAGCAATTGTTGCCAACATCATGGCCGGTGGCGATGATAAAACGCTCATATTCTTCGCGGCTGACCTCAAACTTGCCGATCGCAAAGGGCTTGGCAATCATCACTTTGTGTTTGGGTTCGGTGATGCGGAATTTGTCTCCTTGTTTGGCCTTTTCCCCCATGATGAAATTGCCAGATGGGACAACCACCATTTCCGGGCACCAGTCACACTCGATAAAGGTTTCACCCACTTTATAGGATTTGGTTTTTGGCTTATCAGGTTTTTCTGGCGGGGTGATGAGGGCCAGCTCTCTGAGTGTTTTTATTTTGGCCAAGGCCTCTTGCTTGTGCGCGCCGTTGGGGAATTTTAGCATGTAGTCTGCATAATCTGACAGGCGGCTGGATTGTTTGACGATGCTCCAATAAAGATCATCGGCAGCCCTTTCGTTGCCAGGTTTGCCTTTGTCTATGGGGGCTTTTTTGTCAGATGGGTTCTTTAATTGATTGATGCGCAATTTGGCAATGGCGGAGAACTGGCCGGCGGGGAATTCTTTTAGGTAGAATTCAAAATCTGCCAGACGTTTTGAGTTTTCAATGGTTTGCCAAAGGGTAGCATCGGCACTGGTGTCTGTTTTGCCTTCTTCCCTTTCACCTGGGAGGAAATAAAAGTCACCTCTTAGCTCGTCATAATAAGACGGGTATTGGGTGTGGGGGCCGGCTTTGGCGGTTTTGGCCAAGGCTTCCACTTCTGAGCGCAATTGTTTTGCCACGCGCACAATTTGGAGCCCGCGCACTTTTAACAGTGGGATGAGTTTGCGGGTGTAAACCGAATTGGGGTGTGGGTCTTCTTCGCTCAGCCTATCAAGGGCTTCTTGGCCAACGCCGGCTGAATACATCACAAAGGTACCTTGGGGCGGGGCCACTGTGCGCCCTAACCCCACAGAGCGCCCGAGAGAGCGGGTGCCTTTTCGCGGGAACGGGTTGTTGCGGCAAGCGTCGAGAATTAAAATGCTGACCCTGGCACCTGCGTCTTGAATGGAGCGAATGATTTCATCTTCAGCAAAGGCTTCTCTCGTGATGAAGCCTTCCTGACCAGGGATCACAGCGGGGACATCTGTTGGCAGCAAATAGTTTTCCCCTCTGACCGCAATGCCATGGCCGGAGAAGAAAAATAGGATTTCATCATTTTTTTCGATTAAGCCAGTGAACTTTGCAAGGGCACTGTTCATATCACGGCGGTTTAAATTTTGGTGCAGATGAATTTCAAACCCGAGATCTTTCAAGGTGCTGGCCATGGCAGTTGCGTCATTGCCCGCCTTTTTTAAAGGGGTGACGTGCTGATAGAGATCATTGCCAACAATTAAGGCCAGCCGTTTGGCGCTGGCTTGCTTGCTAACGGGGCTAAGGCTTGCCATGATTATAATGGCCATTAAGACGACCTTGCCTACCCACATTATCTTTCTCCCTGACCGCAATTGATTTGACAGATTCACACTCGATTATAACGGATTTTTCTCATTTTTTATCATTAAATCTTTGTCATTAAGAGGGGATTTGAAGGGGGTCTGGCTAGCAATTTCTTAAGAAAGCCTTAATTTCCTCACGTTAAACTTGTTTGAGCGTCCCTTTAACACTTAAGCAAAAGGATAAAGGCTTTGGCCGTTTCGCTAACACAAGTACAGGCTGCTGTAAGCGGCCATAACCCAACAGGGGCTGCTGGCCCGCTGACGCTCAATGTGTTGCATAAGACGGACGGCTTGCTGACCAAATTATTAGCGCTGGACACTGCCAAGCCGCATACTGTGCAAGTGCTCAATGGCCAGGCCAATGGGCGGGCGCAAGTGCAAGTTGGCGGTTTGCAATTGGATGTAAAGTCTTCTTTGCCGCTAAAAGCGGGCGATGTGTTTCAGCTTAAGTTTGAGCAGGCTGGCTCTGCTTTGCGCTTTGTGCAACCCCCTCTCACTGAAACGGCAGGCAAGCCTGTTCCCACCGGTTCTGATACAAAGGGGCAAGTGGCTCAACAAGGTTTAACAGCAGGCCGGGCGGGTGGGCCGCCAGCTCAAACTTTGGTGCAATCTCCATTGGGCACAACAAGCCAAGGCCAAGGACACCAACAAGGGCACCAAGGAGGTCAGCCACAAAGTGTGACAACCACAGGCGCACCGGCTGTTGGTGGACAAGCTGGCAAAGCCACTGCGCCTGGTTTGCAACCCACCAATGCCCCTCTTGCCACTGTTAAAACCACCCCTTTGCCGACAGGGCAAAATGGTGTTGTGGTTGCAAAGGCTGCAACAGCAAATGCTATAGCTGGCGCCCAATCGCCAGCCTCTGGGGTTCATACGCTAAGCCCAACCTCTCTTTCTGTCTCCCCTATTCTTGCCACGCAAACCACCACCACGGCGCTTATTCGCGCTGTTGCGGAAGTGTTGCCTGAAGTGATTAGAAAAGAGGATGGTAACAGAGGACCCGCCCAAAAAGGGGCTGCTCAAAAAGACGGCGGATCTCGCTTTGCAGCAGGTGGTCAAACTGGCGGCGCCACAGGAAGTGCGGCTTTGCGCCCCGCGCCAGAGACGGTCAATGCCTCTTATAAAGCCATCGGCCAAGCGGTTGAAGAGGTGCAAGAGATTAAAGGCTTGCCCCAACGGCCCGCTGACATGACCCTTGATTTGGGTGCCTCAGATGGGCAACGCCCAGGGCAAATTTCGCTATATCTTGACCGTGATGGTCACCCGAACCAAGACGGGGCGCCTGACAAAGGGTATGGTGTTCGTTTTTCACTGGAGACAGAGGAAACAGGGGCTGTTTATGCTGAAATGAGCTTGCGTAATGAAGTGGTCCGCCTTGGCCTGTGGGCTGAACGAGATGAGATTGCTGAACAAATACAAGAGGCTTTGCCTATATTAGAAGAGAGACTTGAGGCAACAGGCTTTGTGGTTGGCGGGATTTTTGTGCGCCATGGGCCTGCCCCGCTTGAAGAGCTGGCCTCGGATCATGTGGATGAGCAGATATGAGCGAACAAGAGACCTCTTTTCCTAAACAAGCTGTGGCGCTGAAATATGAAGCGCCGCAAGCGCCTGTTGTGGTTGCGAAGGGAGAAGGCGTGCTTGCTGAAAAAATTATTGAAGCTGCACGTGAAAATGGGGTTTTCATTAAAGAGAACCCTTTGCTTGCTCAAGCCCTTGGGGCGGTTGAGTTGGACGATGAAATCCCAGTGGAGCTTTATACAGCCGTTGCTGAGATTATTGGCTTTGTTTTGAGTTTACAAAAACAGCAAACGACCTAACACGGAGCCTGGTTTCTCCCTTAATTTTCACTTTTCAATTTAAGACAATCTCTGGCCGCCGTCTAAATGGATGGTCTCGCCGGTTATTGAGGGCGTTTCCAGGATAAAGTGAACGGCTTTTACGATCTCGTCTAAACTGGTGCCGTGTCCGAGCGGTGTGGCTTGGCATTCGGCCTCAAATTCTTGGGGGCTTTGGTGAATGCTTTGCAGCACCGGGCCAGGGGCAATGGCATTGACGCGAATGTTTGGGGCCAAAGCCTGTGCCAGCGTTTTGGTTGCTGTGGCCAGGCCGGTTTTGCTTAAGGTGTAAGTGAAAAAATCAGGGCCTGGATTGAACACACGCTGATCGGTGATGTTTATGATGTTGCCTTTGTCTTTTATGTTTTCAGCAAAAGCTTTTGCCAGCATTAGAGGGGCTTTGAGGTTGATCGCCATATGGGCATCAAACTGAGCGCTGTCTAGTGTGGCGATCTCATCTTTTGCAAACAAAGAGGCATTGTTGATTAAAAGAGATGGTGCTCCCAGGTTCGCTGTTATGGTGGTCACTATCGCCTTAACCGCTTGATCGTCGACTAAATCAGATTGAATGGGTACAAACTGGCGGCCTGAAGCCTCTACCTCTTTTGCCAGTTTTGAGATGCCCTCTTTTGAGCTGTTGTAATGGCCTGCAATATCCCAACCGGCTTTGGCCAGCTCGCGCGCAATGTGCTGGCCTATGCGTTTGCCTGCCCCGGTGATGAGGGCAATGGGAGCTGTTGTTGTCATGTCTGTACGGCCTGCTTTGTGATTTGCGTTTGCTCTGGTGAGGGCAAGCGCCCAAGATCCACCACCTTATAAATATAAGCGCCATAGGCCATTAAGAACAATAGCCCCATCAGTTTTGTTATGTGCCCTTTTAGTAAAATAAAAGGCACGATGGAAAGGGCCGCTGCCAGCATCACCCACAAGTCAAAATCTAAAAAGGTGGGCTCAACCCCAATGGGGGCGATGAGGGCTGTGATGCCAAGCACAGCGCCGATGTTGTAAATGTTTGAGCCGATCGCATTACCAAGGGCAAGGCCTGGTTGGCTGCGAAACGCGGCCATAACCGTGGCGGCAAGCTCTGGTAATGATGTCCCGATGGCCACCACAGTTAGACCAATGGTTGCCTCTGACACACCAAAGGTACGGGCCACTTCAATGGCGCCTTGGACGGTTAGTTCTGCACCTACAGCCAGACCAAGCAGACCAACGAACAGCAGCCCAATCATTTTCCAGCTGGAGCTGGCAGGGTTTCCCTCTGCTTGCTCGATCAGCTCTTCAACATCATCATCAATGACTTCAGCCGCATTTTTATGCGCTTGGGCGCGATAGGCGCAGTCTAATAAGAATGCTAAAAGCAGCCCCACCATAATCGCCCCATGCCATAAGGTTAGGGGCTGCCAAAAACAAAGGACGATTAAGGTCACACTCATCAACAGCATGAAAACCAAATTGTGGGTGATATATTTTTGATGGCAATTGATGGCGGCAATCAGGGCGGGAATGCCTAAGACCAACCAAATATTGGCAATGTTACTGCCAACAACATTGCCAACAGCCAGGCCTGGTGCGCCTTCTAAGGCTGAGCGAATGGAGATCAGCAATTCTGGCGCAGAGGTGCCAAAGGCAACAATGGTGAGCCCTATAATCAGATGAGGGATGTTTAGGCGCACAGCAAGAGATACTGCCCCCCGGACCAACGCATCACCACCTAGAATGAGCATTGAGAGCCCGGCAATCAGAAAAAGATATGACATTTAGGAACAGCCTCCGGTTTAGCCTAATTTAGTTTTCAGGCTTATATGATTCGTTTTTTTGAAAAGGCAAGGTTTCAGTCTTATCAAATCCTTGGATTAAGTACAATCAGCTGTGGAAAAATGAGAGTTTAGAAGATAACAGAAAGATGATTTTCATTCTCTTTTTCCTTCATACAAGACGCTAGATTTTAGGCACCTTGCTCTCTTTATAAGCAGAATTTTATCCGTCCTCTTCTTATATTTTTTTATAACTGTGTTACTTGCAGCACAAAAGCAAGCTTTTCAATGATTCACCGCCTATTTTTTGGGCATTTCTGTCCCTGAATTCAGATTGGCATGAAACTTGGAAAGGTTAGGTGGAACGTTTTTGACTAAAAGCTTAACGGTGAACTCAAGCTGGATGGTATTCGGCTACAGCTTGACTTTTTTATGTTTGGCAGCCATTTCGTTAAGCTAAATATTAAAAATGCTGCTCTAATAATATTAGCTGATTTAATTTAAGAGAATTTCTCATGGGGGATTTCATGACTATTTCTTCGTTTCTTAAGGGTGCTGGTGTTGCAGGCCTTGCCCTATGTTTTTCTGCAAGTACGGCCCTTGCTACTGATCTATTTGATCGCTCTACCAGTATGAAAGATGCTCCTGAGGTGTCTTCTGACCGTCCAGAGCTTTCTGCCAATGTTGCCATTACCAATGACTATGTGTTCCGCGGCTTTTCTCAAACTGATGAACATGCAGCCATCCAAGGTGGTTTTGATGTCACCTACAAAATGTTTTATGCAGGTGTGTGGGCTTCAAACCTAGATTTTGGTGGTGATGGCAATGGCAATGACATTGCTGACATTGAAATTGATGTTTATGCCGGCATTAAACACAAATGGCAAATTACAGAATTTGACCTTGGTGTGATTTACTATGCTTATCCTGATGCTGTTGATCCTGGTGCTGAGCTTGATTATGTGGAGATTAAGTTTGCCACTTCAACTGAGTTAACCAACAACATTAGTGTTTCTACAGCCACTTATTATTCTCCTGAATATACAGGAGAAACAGGTGAGACTTTAGCCTATGAGGGCTCTATTTCTATTGGGCTGGGTGAGCATGGTCGTTTTGCTCCAACCTTCAGTGCATTGATTGGCTATGTTGACTTCCTTGATAATGCCTTTGATGACCTTTCATACACATATTGGAATGCTGGTGTTGAAATTGGTTTGGGCGATAAATTCGCTCTAGACCTTCGCTATTGGGGCACAGATGTTGATGATGTTGACATTGCCGATGACCGGTTTGTAGCAACACTTTCTGCTAGCTTTTAAAACCTAGCACCACATTAAGAACAAAATAGAAGCGGAGCTTTTGGGCTCCGCTTTTTTTATGGCCCTCACATGGTTCCTTATTATGCTAGAGTGAGGGCTGCAATTGTCTTTTAAGGGTTTGTGACCATGATGATGATCTCTCGTTTTTTTACAGGGCTGGTATGCTTGGCTGTTGGATTGGTTGTTTTGCACGGTACAGTAATAGCCAAAACTGATGCGCAAATTATGGCTGAGCAATTAACTCCTGCGGCTGGTTATAAGGTTGGGGTGTTTTACGACAAGATTGCCAATGCCAGGGTGATGGCTTTGACATCAAGAGGGGACGTGCTTGTCTCACAACCTGGATACGGGCAAGTTCAACTCATTGGCGTTAACAAAGACACCCCTTCCTCTTCTCTCTCTGCGCGTGTGTTGGTCAAAGGATTAGACAGACCCTTTGGTTTGGCCATTGATGGCAACTGGCTTTATATTGCCGAGCAGAGACAAGTGGTGCGCTATCCGTTTGATGCGAATTTGAGAAAAGTCACCGGACCAGTTGAGGTCCTGTTTAAAGGCATGCCAGCTAGTGGGCATTCAACCCGCACCATCGCCAAAGGGCCTGATGGGTGGTTTTATGTCTCTGTTGGGTCCAGCTGTAATGTTTGTATTGAACGCCATAAATGGCGGGCGGCAATGTTGCGTTTTAAGCCTGGTCAGCCCGTAGAGATTTATGCCACGGGCCTGCGCAATACGGTTGGTTATGATTGGCACCCTAAAACGCAAGAGTTGTTTGGCAGCGATCATGGGCGTGACTGGTTGGGGGATGACCTGCCCCCTGGTGAGATTAATCAGATTATTCAAGGTGGTTTTTATGGCTGGCCTTTCTTTTATGGCGCCAATGTAAGAGATAAGAAATTTGGCGGCAATTATTCTGAAAAGCAATATGGCAAGGCCATTGGCACTGCTCATGACATGCAAGCCCATGTGGCGCCTCTTTCCTTGCGTTTTTTGAAACGGCATAAAGACAGCGCCAATGGCCTTGCTTTGGTTACGCAACATGGCAGTTGGAACCATTCAGGCAAGGTGGGGTATAAGGTTATCCAACTTGCCTGGGATGATCAGGGTAAGATTACGCAATCAGATTTTTTGAAAGGCTTTTTGAAAAACGGGCGTACAAGAGGACGCCCGGTTGATACGCTTGAATTGCCAGATGGAACAGTTCTGGTTAGCGATGATTATGGCGGTGTCATTTGGAAAATGACGCCTCAATAAATTTGCATCTGGATGCCTGGCCTGTGCCTTAATAATTGCTGGCTTTGCGATTTAGGCGTACTGGCGGCAAATACACCTTTGGCAGACGGCAGAGTTTGTCTTGGCGCTCATTGGCCCCGCATTTTGTTAGGTGGCCTTTGCGCGAATAGCAGATGCGCACTTCTTTTAAGCGGCGTTTGCCACAGACAATGGAGATCATATCCGGTGTCATTTTTGGATTGGCTTTTAAGAAGTCATTTTCAATTTCTTTTGGCGACAGCATCATTGGCTTTTCCGGGCGTTGATAGCGCGGTGGGATCTTGACTGATTTGTAAAGAATGCGTGAGGCTTTGTAATAGTTTTCAGGGGTAAGGCCTGAACAGGTGCCATGCTTTTTATATTCGTGAATGATCAATCTCTTTGAGGGCATGATGTCCATCATGGAATTGATCACTTCTTTTGAAATCCAGGGGTTCTTTTTGGTGGGGCAGTGTTGTGGCCAGCCCTTTTTATATTGTGGCCATAGCCCGTGAAGAACAAAAGAATAAGGGCGACTTGAGAGGCATTGTGGGTCGCGCCGCTCAGAGCCGCCGGTTTCGCAATAAGAGGGGGACCAGGAAAGGGCCAGGTTGTAATAGTCAAACTTGCCCGCTTTATGCTGGTTTTTAGACTTACCATATTTGTTACCATAATCGCGCGCACTGGCCTGGCCGGTCAGGCCAAGGGCTAGACAAGCGATGGTCATGAGCAATATGGGAAGGATTTTTCGCAATAAATTTGGCATATAAACAGGCCCTTTGTTTTGTTTTTTTGCAGAGCTTTCAATTCGCTTTGTCTCTTATATAAGATATTAAATTAAATTTGCCACTTTTAAGGCAAAACTTTGGGTGAAGGCCACTTCTTTTAAATGATCGAACCTGCCAGAGGCACCGCCATGGCCTGCTTCCATATTGGTTTTTAGCAATAAAAGATTGTCATCTGTTTTCACCGTGCGCAATTTGGCGACCCATTTGGCTGGCTCCCAATAGGTCACGCGTGGGTCTGTGAGCCCGGCAACCACAAGCATTGCTGGGTAATTTTGGGCTGCTACATTTTCATAAGGCGAATAGCTCTTTATGCGCTCATAGGCCTCTTGGCTTTCAATGGGGTTGCCCCACTCTGGCCATTCTGGCGGGGTCAGAGGCAGGGTGTCATCCAGCATGGTGTTGAGCACATCGACAAAGGGAACATCTGCGATGATGCCGGCAAACAGATCAGGGGCCATGTTGGCCACCGCGCCCATGAGCATGCCGCCAGCTGACCCACCATGGGCAACGATGGCGCCCTTTTGGGTTAGGCCTTGGCTCACCAGGTGTTCGCCTGCTGAGATAAAATCTTTAAATGTGTTGGTCTTTTTTTCCATTTTGCCATTGGCGTACCAGGCATAGCCCTTTTCTTTGCCGCCTCTGATGTGAGCAATGGCGTAAATAAACCCGCGGTTGACCAGACTTAGATGGTTGGCATAAAAGCCGGCTGGGATGGAGATGCCATAAGAGCCATAGCCATATAAAAACAACGGCGCACTGCCATCTAATTTGGTGTCTTTGTGATAGAGCAAGGTAATGGGGATTTGCTCGCCATCATGAGCGGGGGCAAACAGGCGTTTTGTGACATAATTTTCAATGGTATGGCCGGAAGGAATTTCTTGGGTTTTGCGCAAGGTGCGCTCTTTCGTTTTGATATTGTAATCAAACACTTGGGCCGGCGTTGTCATTGAGGAATAAGTGAAACGGATGGTATTGGTTTTAAACTCATAGCCTGGTGAGAGCCCTAGAGAATAAGCTTCTTCATCAAAGGCGATGGCATGTTCTTGGCCAGAGGCTAGTTCGTGAATGACAATGCGGGGTAGTCCGTCTTCGCGCTCCATGCGAATGAGGTAATCAGCCAACACTGTATGGCTCAAAATAAGGCACCCAGCGCGGTGTGGGACAAGGTCTTGGCCATTGGCGATGTCGGGGGTCTCTAGCGGAGTTGTGATGATTTTAAAATCTTGGGCCCCACCGGTGTTGGTCATGATGTAAAGGGTACCTTCGCGCTCTTCGAGCTCATATTCATGGCCTGTTTCACGTTTTGAGACGCAGATGGGTGCCGACTTTGGATCGCGGGCATCAATTAAGTGCCATTCAGACGTTTCATGCCCAGAGGCATTGATGGCCACATAATTATTTGACTGGGTGGTGCCCAGGTTGACAAAAAAGCCGGGGTCTTTTTCTTGATAGACCAGCTCATCTTCCCCATCATCGCCTAAGATATGACGATAGACAAAGGCAGGGCGGTGGTTTTCATCGCGGCGCACATAGTAAAGGGTGTTGCCCTCTTGCCCCCAACAGACATTGCCTGTGGTTTTTTCAATGGTTTGAGTGCGATCTTGGCCGCTTTCTAAGTCGCGAACATGCAGGGTGTAATATTCTGAGCCCTTTTCATCTGCCGTCCAAGCTAGGTATTTATGATCAGGGCTGTGGGAAATGCCGCCAAATTGAAAATAGGCTTTGCCTTGGCTCAATTGATTGCCATCCAGCAACGTATTGCCCTCTTCTTGGCCCGGTTGTTTGCGGCAATAGAGCGGGTGTTGGCCGTCTTGGACATATGAGACGTAATATTCCCAAGGCCCATCTTTTTGCGGCACTGTGCTGTCGTCTTGTTTAATGCGGCCCTTTAACTCTTCAAACAGGGTTGTTTGCAGCTCATTTGTGTCTTTTAGAGCGTTTTGGGTGTAGGCGTTTTCTGCTTCAAGATAGGTTCTGATGTCAGCATCTAGCTTTTGAGGATCTGTCATCACCTCTTGCCAATTGTCTGCTCGTAACCAGTGAAACGGGTCTTGATTGGTTTCGCCATGATGGGTGGTTGAATGAGTTTTTTCTGCCGCTTTGGGAGGAACAGACAAATTTTGCGTCATACCGAATCAGTCCTAATGTTATAACAAGAGTTAGGGATGCTTTTGCTTGTCAGTTCCAGATAGGCAGTTTTTATCTTTGTTTCAATGGTTTTCTTGTGTGCTTGTGAGTATTACTCTTCTTCTAATCTTTCTTCATGTGACACTTTTCATTGGGAAAACCCCTCTTTTGCCCCCTTCAAGGTCTTGTGTTATTTTCATATGGCCTGCTATGGTTTCGCTCATATTTGTATGTTCAAGGTAAGGGGACGTACTTTCATTCTTTCATGTTGTTTTTCTCTTCTTGTAATGCGCTGATTTTTAAAAATTGGAACGGCTAGAGTTTGCCTGAAACTTTTCAGACGTACCCTTTTTTTATTTGCTGGTCCTAAACTTATATAAATAAAGGCTCATACTTGTGATTGGCTATATTGTTCTCACTCCCTTTTTGGCTGCTCTTTTTGCCCCATTGCTTGTTCGCTTGTTTGGGCATTGGGCGGCTTGGGTTTTAGCGATTGTTCCCGCTTTTATTTGCTATCGGTTGGTTGAATTTGTGCAACCTGTTGCCAATGGGGACAAGGTTTTGCAATCCCATGCTTGGTTAGAGGGCTTTGGCGTCAATTATTCCTTTTTGATTGATGGGCTGAGTTTGACCTTTGCCTTGCTTATTGCCGGCATTGGCTTTTTTATCGTTATTTATGCTGGTGGCTATTTAAAGGGGCACCAGCATTTGGGGCGGTTTTTGGCCACTTTGCTGGCCTTTATGGGCTCTATGCTTGGTTTGGTGCTTTCAGACAATCTAATCACCCTGTTTGTGTTCTGGGAAGCAACGTCCATTACCTCCTTTTTGCTCATCGGTTTTGATCATGAGCGCGAAGCGTCCCGACGGGCGGCTTTGCAAGCTTTGATCATTACCGGCGGCGGTGGCCTGGTTATGTTGGCCGGTTTTGCGCTATTGGGGCTTATGGGGGGCACGTTTGAGCTGTCCGAGTTGTTTTCAAAAAGCGACATTATCAAAGAGCATGGGCTTTATTCTTTGGCGTTTTGGTTGGTTATGGCCGGCGCTTTTACCAAATCAGCGCAATTCCCGTTCCATTCCTGGCTGGCCAATGCGATGGAGGCGCCAACACCGGTTTCTGCCTATCTGCACTCTGCCACAATGGTCAAGGCGGGTGTGTTTTTGATTATGCGCACCGCCCCCATTTTGGGCGACACTGCCCTTTGGGAAACGGTGTTGCCGATTGTTGGCGGCGCAACGTTGATTGTGGGCACAGTGCTGGCGGTGCGCGACACTGATATGAAGTTAATGTTGGCCTACACCACAATTGCCTCGCTTGGTTTGCTGGTGATGATGGTCGGCGTTGGTAGTGAACGAGCCATTGAAGGCGCTGTGCTGTATTTGATTGCCCATTCCTTTTTTAAAGGCGCTTTGTTTATGGTGGTTGGCACCGTTGATCATGAATCTGGCACGCGCCAGATTACCAAATTGAGCGGTCTGCGCAGTGCCATGCCAATTACGGCCTTGGCCGCCGCACTGGCCGCCCTTTCCATGTGCGGTTTGCCGCCCTTTATCGGCTTTTTGGCCAAGGAATCGATTTATCATGCGCTCAGCCATGGCGGGGCCTATGAATGGACCATTGCCATTACCGCGATTATTGGCAATGCGTTGATGTTTGGCGTGGCTGCGTCTTTGGCCATTAAACCGTTTATGGGTCGCTGGATTGATCCGCCTAAAGCTGTGCATGAAGGGCCTTTGATGCTGATTTTGGGCCCCGTTACGCTTGCTATTATTGGTCTGGTCACAGCGGTTGCCTTCTTGTCTTTCATGCAAACTTATTTCTTTGCGCCAATGGTCAGCGCGGTTGCAGGCAAACCTGTTGTGCTTGATTTACATTTGTGGGCAGGGTTTAACTCGGCACTGATTTTGAGCGTGATCACCATTGGGTTGGGCATTTTTGTGTTTATGAAAATGAGCGCGATTAGGAAAAGTTTTGACAATCTGTTGACCTTTATTGGCTGGGGTCCTGATAAGGGCTTTGATCAAGCTATTCGTGGTTTGACTTGGTTTGCAGGCGCTGTCACCCAGACTTTACAAACAGGTGAGATCCGCACCTATATGCGGGTTACTTTTTTGGTGGTGGCTATCAGCTTGTTGGTGCCGATGTTTATGCTGGATTTGTGGCCAAACACGCCTGACTTCATAAAACTGCGCCCTTGGGAGATTGGGGTATTGTTAATAGTCTCTTTGGGCATTTTGCAAGTTGTGGCCGCTAAAACGCGGCTGACAGCTATTGTCTCTATTGGCATTCAAGGCGTTGGTGTTGCGCTGATCTTTATGATCTTTGGCGCACCAGATTTGTCCTTTACCCAATTTATGGTGGAAACACTTTCGGTCGTGATCTTGGCTTTGGTGTTAACACGCCTGCGGTTGCTGCGTATTGACAGGCGCTCTGGAGCTGATGCGGTCATTGATGGCTCTATTGCCTTGGCGGTTGGTGTTGGTATTGGGGCGTTGCTCATGAATGTGACACAAGGTCCGCTTGATTTGCGCTTATCAGAATTCTTTTCGACTTATTCTTATGCCATTGCTCATGGGCGCAATATTGTGAATGTGATTTTGGTTGATTTTCGCGCGCTTGACACGCTGGGTGAAATCACAGTGGTGCTTGTTGCTGGCTTGGCCGCTTTGGCTCTTATTCGTGTGCGTTCTTCATCGCAAGCCACGCCTGGGGCTAAATCGCTTGTTTCATCAGGGTCAGAAAGGGATGCTTCATGAATACACTTATTCTTCGCACGGTTGCCCCGATTTTAACCAGTTTGATGGTGATTTATTCCATTATCGTTTTGCTTTCAGGGCATAACCAGCCAGGAGGAGGCTTTATTGGGGGGTTGATTGCAGCGTCTGCCTTTGCCCTTTATGGCATTGCCTGCGGGGTGGGGCCGGTGCGCCGGGCCCTGTATTTTCATCCCATTTCCATTTCTGGTTTTGGGATGTTTTTGGCCGCTTTAAGCGGGGTGCCTTCGCTGATAAAGCAAGTTCCATATTTGACCGGTTTATGGTGGTTTCCAGAAATTGCCCAAGGGGTTGAACTGCCCTTATCCACGCCCTTGATTTTTGACATTGGGGTTTGGCTTGTTGTTGTTGGCTCTTTGGTTTGCATTGCCTTGGCTTTGGAAGAAAAAGATTAAAAGGGAGAGGTCTTTAAACTATGGAGAGTTATCTTTCCTTACTCGTTGGGCTTTATTTTGCAGCCAGTGTTTATTTGTTGCTTTCTGAAAGCCTTATCAGGATGTTGATTGGCGTGGCTTTGCTTGGCAATGGGGTGAACCTTTTGATCTTTACAGCTGGGCGGATCACACGTGATGTTCCCCCTATTATTGCCAAGGGGACTAGCGTTGCCCAAGTTTCTGGGCAAACAGCAATTGCTAACCCATTACCTCAAGCTTTGATTTTGACAGCGATTGTGATTTCTTTTGCCCTCTTGGCCTTTGTTTTGGTTTTGGCCTATCGGGCCTATGAGAGCACGGGCACAGATGATACTGGCGAAATGCGACTTTCTGAACCTGTGACCCAGGCCCAATTGCCAGAGGGATATTAATATCATGCTGATTACCGCTCTTGAGAGTGTGAATACAAAAGGAGCCATGCTCAGTGATCCGACACCGGTGGTCAACTGGCTGATTGTGAGCCCGGTTGTTATTCCTTTATTTGCCGCTGCGATTTTAATTATCTTTCGCCGCTCTGTGAGCCTGCATCCCCTGGTGGGCATTGTTGCGCTTGCAGCTACCATCTTGACCAGTTTTATGTTGCTCATGCGGGTCAAAGAACTGGGCCCTCAAGCCATGACGATGGGTAACTGGCTGCCGCCCTTTGGCATTACTTTCACTGCCGATCTGCTGGGGGTGCTCTTAACACTCACCTCGGGCGTCGTGGTGCTTTGTGTGGCACTTTATGCAATGGGTGATATTTCTGGGCGAGAGCGCCGGTTTGGGTTTTACCCCTTGTTGCTGACTTTATTGGTCGGGGTCAATGGGGCTTTTTTAACGGGTGATATTTTTAATCTTTACGTTTGGTTTGAGGTGTTTTTGATCTCCTCATTTGGGCTCATCGTTTTAGGGGGCGAGGCCAAACAGCTTGATGGGGCGGTAAAATATTGCTTTTTAAACCTAATTGCCACCACCCTATTCTTGGTTGCCACGGGCTATCTTTATGGGCTTTATGGCACACTTAGTATGGCTGATTTGAGCAAAATCGTCGGCTCCAAACCTTTTGAGGGGCCACTGGTGATTGTCTCTATTCTTTATCTGGTGGCGTTTGCCATGAAGGCAGCCGCTTTCCCGTTGTATTTTTGGTTGCCTGCTTCTTATCATACGCCCAAGATTGTTGTCTCAGCGGTGTTTGCTGGCTTGCTCACAAAGGTTGGAATTTACGCTTTGGTGCGCACCTTCACCATCATCTTGCCGCCCGCTGGCAGCAGTTGGTTGATGGACGTTTTGTTTTATGTTGGCGTTGCCACCATGATTTGCGGCGCTCTTGGTGCAATTGTGCAAACCGATTTGCGGCGCCTGTTCAGCTACTTATTGGTCGGCAGCATTGGGTTTATGCTGGTTGGGTTTTCCTTTGGTAGCCAAGTGGCTTTGACAGCTACCATGTTTTATATGGTTCATTCCATTTTAGTGATGACTGCTTTGTTTTTAGCCGCTGGAGTGGTGCATCATTATCGTGGCAGTTTGGAGTTGCAAACCTTGTCTGGGGTGCAAAAAGATTTGCCGATTTTAAGCCTGATCTTTTTGGTGCTGGTGTTTATGGCCGCAGGCTTCCCGCCCTTTACCGGCTTTTGGCCCAAGCTCATGCTGCTATCTGAAAGTGTTGACAAACAAGCCTTTTGGGGCACGGGTGCTATTATCATAAATAGCTTCTTATCTTTGATTGCCCTTGGGCGTGCTTATGCTTTTGCGTTTTGGCGTCCATTGCAACCGGCCGGGCAAGCCCCACTGGCCCAAGCTGAAACCAAATTAAGCGGCGCGCGCAAATTACAATATATCCCTGTTTTACTGTTAGTGGTTTTAGCCGGTCTTATCGGATTTATGCCAGCTTATTTATTTGATTTGTCTGAGGCAGGGGCTAAAACTTTGTTGAATAGCACAGCCTATATTGAAGCTGTTTTGGGAGGCGCCTCATGAGCAATCTCTTTTTGATTAATGTGTTGCTGGCCTTTGCCTGGTGTGCTGTTGTTGGCTCTTTTTCGCTTTTAAATTTGCTATTTGGCTTTTTTGTTTCTAGCGGTGCTCTTTGGTTGACGCGTGAACAGCACCAAACCACAAAATACTTTAAGCGGGTTTGGTTGATCATCAGTTTGATCTGTTTGTTTTTAAAAGAGCTTTTCTTTTCTGTTCTACGGGTGGCCTGGCTGGTTATTCGGCCACGTCAATCTTACCGCCCTAGTTTTATTTCTTTTCCGCTGACGGTTGATCGGCCGCACGAGATTACCTTGTTGGCCAATTTAATCACTTTAACGCCAGGTACTTTGAGTGTGGATGTCTCCAATGACAATGAAACGCTTTATATTCATTGTATTGATGTGGATGACCCTAAAAAGTTGAGAGACGATATCGCCAATGGTTTTGAGCGTAAAATTATGGAGGCGCTGCGATGACGGGAGAAGAATTTTTTGACTTGGCGATTATAATTTCCTTTTCGCTCATTGTTTTGTCGTTTTTGCTTACCATTGGGCGGCTCATTATTGGTCCGACTTTGCCAGACAGGATTTTATCCCTTGATATGCTGGTGACGTTAGCGATTGGCTTTATTGCCATTTTTACAATTTTGACCGGTTATTACGCTTACCTTGATATGGCCATTGCTTTAGGACTTGTTGGGTTTTTGGCAACAACTGCTTTTGCCAGATTTGTTTTATATCAGGCCTCTAGCCCTGAACTTCTTAGTGATGAAGCTGAAGACGAGAAATTGAGCGTCTCTAGCGGAGAGAAAAACTGATGCTAACAATTATAACTGGTGTTTTACTGATCATAGGGGCCGCTTTTAATTTAATTGCTGCCATTGGGCTTATTCGCTTTCCGGATGTGTTTACACGCATGCACGCTGCCAGTAAGGCGGGCACACTAGGCTCTGGCTTAATGTTGGTGGCAATCGCCTTTCATGCCAGTGATATTTCTGTTGGCTCGAAAGCCATAGCAGCGGTGGTGTTCTTTCTCCTTACCGCGCCGATATCTGCTCATCTGTTAGCACGTGCTGCTTATGTGGCAGGGATTGAGCCTTGGGAAGGCACGGTGCTAGACCAACTCAAAGGGCATTATACCGATGAGGAAGGGCATTTGAGTGCAGATGATGAGCAAGGCGATGAGGACAAAACTTTATAAAAGTGCTTGTTGATAAGCTGTTTTAATTTGGTTGCATTGAAAGCATAAAAAAACCGCTCTGGATAATCTCAGAGCGGTTTTTAATATTGAAAGCCATGTTGGCTAAATTGCCATATTAGCCTTGGCGCGCTTTAAAGCGACGGTTGGTTTTGTTAATGACATAAAGTCGGCCGCGACGGCGAACAACACGGTTATCCCGGTGACGTTTGGCCAGCGACTTTAGTGAATTTCTAATTTTCATTGTTCACCCTTAATTTATTAAGACCGGCTATCAAGCTTTATAGCTGCGCGCACTTTATCGCTGCATGCACGGCCTTTGAAACTATCCTAAATAAAGAAAGGCCAGCGCAAGACTGACCTTAAATCTGGGCCTTTAATGACATAGTGGCTTGATATTGTCAACCAAAGTCTTGTTCTGGAAGATACCAGGGATTTGCTTTTAACAATATTTTGTGCTCACTCTAATTGACACTAAAGTCTACAAAATGGATGATTTTTGTTTTTGTTTTGTAAGGTTTTTAACTATATTTGCCATTATACTTTGTTTTAATCGTAGAATTTTATTTGATTTTTCAGATTTAGGAGTGTTTTTTGCGCTTAACATTACATACTGACTTCGCCATAAGGACACTTATTTATTTGGCCTTAAATCAAGATCGATTGGTCACAATCAGTGATATTTCAAAACAATATGATATTTCTAAAAATCATATGATGAAAGTGGCACAAGAACTGGTTCATCATGGATTCGTTATTAGTGAGCGTGGTCGCAATGGAGGTCTGAGGTTGGCACGCTTGCCTGAAGAAATTAATTTAAGAGATGTGATTGAGAAAATGGAACCAGATTTCAATCTGGTTTCTTGTCTTGATCCGGTTCACAATAGTTGTAAAATTTTTGGCGGTTGCGGCGTTCAGAATATCATGTTTGAAGCCCGGGACCATTTTTTAAGCGTACTTGGAAAATATACATTGGCAGACTCCATCCCTAATGAAAATAAACTTAAGGCGCTTTTCGTCACGGAGTAGGCTTTTGTTGGTTCTTATTTATTCCTCTTTGCCAGGTTTCATTTGATTTTCCTTTCGTCTTTGGGAAAACGCCTTCAAGATTGTCGTTTTTTATATTTGGCTATGATATGGCTGGGGTATGGATCAGGCGGGAGAGCTTCTTAAAACAGTTTTTGGGTATGATGATTTTCGTGGCCCTCAGCGTGAAATTATCGAAACGCTGATTGGGGGCACGGATGTGTTGGCGCTTATGCCAACGGGGGGTGGAAAATCCTTATGCTATCAGATCCCTGCTCTTATTCGCTCAGGCACGGCTATTGTTGTTTCCCCGCTTATCGCTCTTATGCAAGATCAGGTGGACGCCTTAAAGCAATTGGGGGTAAAGGCTTCTTTTTTGAATTCAACGCAAAGTGGGCCGGAACAGTCTGATGTTAGAAGCCAGCTCATCAAAGGTGAGCTTGATTTATTATATGTGGCGCCTGAGCGGTTGCTCTCTTCTTCTATGACGGAATTGTTGGCCAGCGCTGACTTGGCACTCTTTGCCATTGATGAGGCCCATTGTGTCTCTCAATGGGGGCATGATTTTCGCCCTGAATACCGCCAGCTTTCACAACTGGCTGATTTATTTCCTCATGTGCCACGTATTGCGCTCACAGCTACAGCGGATGAAAAAACACGCGCGGAAATCATTGAGCAATTGCGGCTCTCATCTGCGCAAAAATTCATCGCTAGTTTTGACCGGCCAAACATTTGCTACATGATTAGTGAGGGGGGCAACCCAAAAGACCAGCTTTGGCGCTTTATTAAAGAAGAGCACTCACAAGATGCGGGCATTGTTTATTGCTTATCGCGCAAAAAAACAGAGGATGTTGCCTCTTGGTTATCAAGCAAAGGTCGGGTTGCTTTGGCCTATCATGCGGGGCTTGATCCGCAAACGCGGCGGGAAGCCCAGGATCGATTTTTGCGACAAGAAGGTATTATCATGGTTGCCACTGTTGCCTTTGGCATGGGCATTGATAAGCCAGATGTGCGCTTTGTTGCGCACTTAAATTTACCTAAATCAATCGAGGCTTATTATCAAGAAACAGGACGGGCTGGGCGTGATGGTGAGCCGGCCAATAGTTGGATGGCCTATGGGCTCAATGATGTCATTACCTATCAACAATGGATTGAACAATCGAAAGCCTCTAACCAGCAAAAATTATTAGAGCGGCAAAAACTTGATGCCTTATTGGGATTATTTGAAGCCACAGATTGTCGCCGGCAGAGGTTGTTGTCTTATTTTGGGGAATCGTTGGAACAGCCTTGTGGTAATTGTGACAATTGCCTGTTTCCGCCTGAGACCATGGATGGTGTTGAAGTGGCGCAAAAAGCCCTTTCCACTGTGTATCGCACCGGGCAGCGGTTTGGGGTTTCTTATTTGATTAAAGTTTTGTTGGGCAAAACAGATGAACGGATTGAGCAAAACCGGCATGATCAAATTTCTACGTTTGGTATTGGCCAAGAGCTAAGTCAAAAAGAGTGGCGCAGTGTATACAGGCAACTCATTGCACAAGGGCTTTTAATCTCTGATATGGAAATTTATGGCGGGTTGAAACTTTCTGAAACATGCCGCCCCTTATTAAAAGGGGAACAAGATTTTCAATTACGACGTTTGCGCAAGCCGCTCAAAAAAGAGCCCAAGAAAAGCGAGGTTGAAACCAAAATTGGGGTTGCTGATATGCCCTTATGGGAGGCTTTGGTTGGTTTGCGCACACAGCTCGCTGAAGAGCAAAAAGTGCCTGCCTATGTTATTTGCCATAACCGTACGCTTTATGAGTTGGTTGGTAAACGCCCAAGTTCTTTGGAAGAGCTTTATGATATTTCTGGTTTGGGAGCACAAAAAATTTCCCGTTATGGGAAACTATTTTTGGATATCATTGAGCAAACGCCCGTGGTTGATCTGTTAGACAACAAGCTTTCTGAAACTGTAAAGCAAAGTCTTTACCACTTACATCAGGGCCAAAATTTGCAAGCTATTGCGAACACGCGCAATTTAAAGTTGAGTACTATTCATGGACACATAGCAGAGGCAATAGAGGTCGGTGTTGTTGGTCTGGAGGTTATTGATGAGCTTGACGAGCAAACCATTGCGCAAATCGATCAGGCTTTGGAGGAACAAAATACTATGGAAACCGGGCAGTTGAAATCTTGTTTTGAAGCTCTTGATGAGCGCTATGATTACGGCTTGATTAAATGCGTTCTCGCTGAAAAAATCTTTCAAAATTAATGTGCTTAACTATCTGTATGCCGATAAAATAAAACGCAGATTTCGTTGTCATGTTTAAGCATAGTACAAACATGGGAAGTGATGTTTCAAACAGACTTAAAGAGCTGCGGCTGCGTGCTGGCTTATCCATGGATAAGCTTGCCAAAGCTTTGGGATATAAAGGACAATCGAGCTATCAACGCTATGAAGATAGCCAGCTTTATAAAAAGAAATATCTTCCTTATGATCTGGTTGAAAAACTATTAGATGTTTTGCCCGGCAAAGGTGAACCGCCTATTTTGCCAGCTGAGGTTCTTCGTTTGTCTGGCTCTAAGATTGTTCCCTTAAACGATTGGGGTGAGGGAACAGGTTTTGGCCTGGCGGAGCCCGGCAGCTCAGCTGGTGGACAAATTTCCAGTGATTACAAAGTACTAGAAGATTTAAAACAACTCTACAAGGGGCGCAATGATGTTGGCTTTTTCATTGTGTCTGGCAACGAACTTAACTTAAGGGGTGTTTTTCCCGGGGACATCATTGTCACCTCTGATAAAATTCCGGCGGAAAAAGGGTCCATGGTTTGCCTGAACATCTATGATGAAGGGGCGAGAACGGCACGAACTGAATTTCGTATTTATGAACCCCCTAATGCGATTGCGGTGAGCAGTGACCCTAGCGTTAAAACCGCCTTACCTGTGGATGGGGAACAAGTCATGCTGCGCGGCACCGTGCTACAAATCATTCGCACTTTAATTTCGTAAAATTCACCTTTAAGTAGCTGATCTCACTATCTTTCTATTTATGCGAAAATGCAGGAAACGTTTTTAACGTTTGAAAAGCGTTGATAATGTGCTACCCTAGATTGAAGGGGTTTATTTCTTGTATGTGGGATTTATGAAGGGGGGGCTCATTATATGAGTGAAGCGAATATCTTTGAGGTAGAAGAAGAAGTATTGCTTTACCATAAAAACAAATGGCATTTTATAAAATTGCCGAAAGATCTTTCAGATGAAATTAAATTTCTTGCTTATGAAGCCAAAAATGCTTGGGGGTCTGTGAGGGTTGCTGCTACGTTTAATGATGTTCGTTGGGTCACCTCTTTATTTCCCGACAAACAACAAGGTATTTATCTGCTGCCGATAAAACATCAGGTTTGTTCTTCAGCAAATATTGCCGCAGGAGATTTGTTACAAGTACGCTTAGAGTTTGGTGTTTAGGCGACTTTAATTTTTTCCAAGAACGTCCCTACTTGGGTGGTGATTTCATTGGCCTTCTGGACTATTTCATAAGACTGAGACTGAGTTTGCTCACTGATTGCCAAACCACTTTCAGATACGCTGGCGACTTCATCTATTGTGCCGGCTGTCCTTTCCATGTTTTTTACAAGTACTGAAACCTTGTCTGAGATATCCATTGTTGCTGAATTTTGCTCTTCAACTGCTGTTTCAATACCAGAGGAGAGTTCTGTAATCTTATGGCTAATTTCGTTTACGCAATCAATCGCTTCTACCGCATCATTGGTTTGATTTTGAATGGACAGAATTTGATTACTGATCTCTTCTGTGGCAGCTGCTGTTTGGCCTGCCAGGGCCTTTACTTCTTGGGCAACAATTGCAAACCCTTTGCCCATCTCTCCAGCTCTTGCTGCTTCTATGGTTGCATTCAGGGCAAGAAGGTTGGTTTGTCCTGCAATTGAATTGATAAGGTCAATAATTTCTCCAATTTTTTGCGACGTGCCCGCTAAAGAATTGACAACTTCATTTGTTCGCTTTGCTTCATTAGAGATGGTGATGGCAACATTAGTTGCCTCTGAGGCTTTTAGGCTAATATCAGAAATAGAATTTGATAATTGAGTGGTTATATCAGAAATTTTTGTTACGTCTTCAGATGCTTCTTGGGATATATGAGAGATCTGTGACAGCTTTTCATGGGACTGTGTTGCCATGTTTGTTTGTTGTTGCGCTGCATCTTGCATCTGTGTTGCGGCTTGAGAAGAAGATGCCAAACTGCCCGTGATATCGGTATCAAATGCTTGTATTAATTGATCCAGGTGTTTTACGCGCTCTTCTCTTGTCTCTTGGTCCAGCTTTGCTTCATGAATATCGACCAAAGATCCACATGCACGGCTGGGAACACCTTCTTGGTTTCGTGCCACGCCGCCAGTTGCTCGAAACCATCTGTATGATCCATCAGCAACTTTTAAACGATATATGGCATCATAACCTTGGGTCTCACCACTTAAGGCTTTGGTAAAAAGATCAAAAGTTGGGTCAACATCATATGGGTGCAAACGGTCTGCCCATGAACCGACAACATCTGGAAAATCTTCCTTGTTTTCAAACCCACATAACCGGCGAAATTCTGAAGACCATGTCCACCTGCTTTTTTCATGCATAGGATCGCCATTAAATAACACTGCATCCCACAGACCAACGCCTGCATAACTGTCCAGTAGTTGGATTAATTCGTCACTGTCGGAGACGTTTTTCTTTGAGTGGGAAAATATCTTCATGATCAATCCTTAATGATTTTATCGTTTTGCTTTGAAGAATTTTATTTTTTCAAATTTGGAAATAATCTTTACACTGATTTGTAAATAATTAGTTGATTAATACTTTTTTTAATTAGACTTGAACATTCAAACAAACACCATAAGGCACTGTTTAAGCTTTGTTTTTTTAGGAAATCCTGGGCGCTTTTGGGCGGAACGCTCTTTTCTACGCGGTCCTTATATCCCAAAACCGGTATCCACTTTCGGGCGGATCGCTCTTTTCTACGCGGTCCTTGAACCCCAAAATCGGTACCCACTTTTGGGCGAAATGCTCTTTCTGCGCGGTCCTTGAACCCCAAAATCGGTATCCACTTTTGGGCGAAACGCTTTAGTCCACTGAGAGAAAATTATATTTGGAAAAATTAAGAAGCCGTCAAAGCTGACTTAATCTCATCAACGGCTGCTTGGGCTTTGCTTACATCAGGGCCGCCAGCTTGGGCCATATCGGGGCGACCGCCGCCGCCTTTGCCGCCAAGGGTTGAGCTACCAATGCGAACCAGGTCAACAGCGCTGAGTTTATTGGTCAGATCATCTGTAACACCTACAGAAATACCGGCTTTGCCGTCTGATGTGCCAACGATGACCACAACACCTGAGCCGACAGATTTTTTGCCTGCATCAACCATTGAACGCAATTCTTTGGCTGGCAGGTCCTCAATCACCTTGCCCAAGAAGGCAATACCGGCAACATCTTCAACCTCTTGGCTAGACGAGCTTGTGTCTCCCATCGCCATTTTCTTTTTCAGGTCTGAGACTTGGGTTGTTAGCTGGCGGCGTTCTGCCATAAGGCTGTCAACGCGCTCCTGCAATTGATGCGGGGCGACTTTTAAAGAGGCTGCCAAGTCTTTAACCAGCTGTTCTTGGTTGCTTAAATGTTTGCGGGCTGTGTCTCCGGTTAAGGCCTCGATGCGGCGCACGCCTGAGGCAACGGCCCCTTCATTGACCACATGCACAAGACCGATTTGGCCAGTGTTGGCAACATGTGTGCCGCCGCACAATTCCATCGAATAGACCTGGCCTTGCTTTTCCCCTTGAAGCGCGGTGCCCATGGTGACAACGCGAACTTCATCGCCATATTTCTCGCCAAACAAAGCCATAGCGCCCGCCTCAATCGCATCGTCAACAGCCATGAGCCGGGTCTCTACGGGCGCATTTTGCAAAATGATTTCATTGGCCAGCTGTTCAATTTGGGTGATCTCTTCTTGGTTCATGGGTTTGGGGTGTGAAAAGTCAAATCTTAGGCGTGTGTCATCCACCAATGAGCCCTTTTGAGCCACATGGCTACCCAAAGTTTCACGCAGGGCTTCATGTAAAAGGTGAGTGGCTGAATGGTTAGCGCGAATGGCTGAGCGGCGCTCATGATTGACAACCATTGTGACGGCTTGGCCCAGCTCTACAGTACCTTTTTCAACAATACCTTGGTGAACAAAAAGCTGGCCTAGTTTTTTCTGTGTGTCGGTGACTTTGAACACCATGTCTTTGCCAAGGCTGATGACACCAGCATCGCCCACTTGGCCGCCAGACTCGCCATAAAAGGGGGTCTGGTTGAGTATAAGGCTGGCCTCATCTCCTTTTTTGAGTGTTTTGGTTTGCTTGCCGTCTTTTACCAGCGCTAAGATCTCGCCCTCTCCTTTTTCTTGGGCGTAGCCGAGGAAGTCTGTGGCGCCATGGGCTTCTAGAATTTCAAACCAAACGCTTTCATCAGCTGCATCACCAGAGCCTTTCCAGTTTTTGCGCGCTTCTTGGCGTTGCAGCTCCATGGCAGCATTAAAGCCATCCTGGTCAACATCAATACCGCGGGCCTTTAAAGCGTCTTCAGTTAGATCGAGCGGAAAGCCATAAGTGTCATAGAGCTTAAAGGCCACATCACCTTTAAAAGTATCACCCTTTGAAAGCCCTTCAGATTCCTCATCCAATAATTTTAAGCCGCGCTCTAGAGTTTTGCGGAAGCGTGTTTCTTCCAGCATCAGCGTTTCTGTTATCAAGCTTTCGCCGCGCACCAGATCAGGATAGGCCTGGCCCATTTCTCTTACCAATGAGGGCACCAGCTTGTGCATGAGTGGTTCATTGGCGCCCAGCAATTGCGCATGGCGCATGGCGCGGCGCATGATGCGGCGCAGCACATAGCCGCGCCCTTCATTAGATGGTAAAACGCCATCAGCGATTAGGAAGCTGGATGAGCGCAAATGATCAGCAATGACCCGGTGTGAGGCTTGGCGCTCACCTTTATCATCAACACCAAGCGCGTCGATTGAAGAGGCAATCAGGTTTTTAAACAGATCGGTTTCATAATTATCATGGGTGCCTTGCAACACAGCGGCGATCCGCTCTAGCCCCATGCCAGTGTCAATGGAGGGTTTGGGCAGGTTGACCCGATCGCTTTCGGTTTGTTCATATTGCATGAACACCAAATTCCAAATTTCAATAAACCGGTCGCCATCCTCATCGGCCGAGCCGGGAGGACCGCCAGGGATTTTATCGCCATGGTCAAAGAAAATTTCTGAGCACGGGCCACACGGGCCGGTCTCACCCATGGACCAAAAATTATCGCTGGTGGGAATGCGGATGATTTTGTCATCTGAAAAGCCTGCCACTTTTTTCCAAATTTTGGCCGCTTCTTCATCTTCTGAATATACGGTGACCAGCAGGCGGTTTGCATCCAAATCAAAGGTTTTGGTGATCAGCTCCCAGGCGAAATTGATGGCGTCGTCTTTAAAATAGTCGCCAAAGGAAAAATTGCCGAGCATTTCGAAAAAGGTGTGATGGCGCGCTGTGTAGCCGACATTGTCCAAATCATTATGTTTGCCCCCGGCGCGCACGCACTTTTGGCTGGAGGTGGCGCGGGTGTAATCGCGCGCTTCAATGCCTGTAAATACATTTTTAAAGGGCACCATACCGGCGTTGGTGAACATTAAGGTTGGGTCGTTATTTGGCACAAGCGAGCTTGAAGGCACAATTTGATGGCCCTTATTGCCAAAATAGTCCAAAAATGTTTGTCGAATTTCATTTACACCGGTCATTGAGATATCACTTTTAACGTTTCCATATGCCATATAAGGCCTTTTATCAGGGCTTTAAAGCCAGCGCTATAGACAATTTTGCAGAATTCAAAATTTGTCTGGTGCCTGGGGTCGTTTTTTATAGATTATTGCGGCCCTTGACAAAAAAATCCCTGCCTTTTGATTAAGACAGGGAGACGTTTTAGGAGGGGAGGGTTTCAATTCTTATAAGGAATGGGGTTATCGTTTAAATTTTAGCTTTTGGCGTGGTTTGTAACTCTTGATGATGGCACTGTTGCGCTCGCGGTTGCCAGATGATGTGTAGTCATTGCTGGCGCTATCAACCCCATTGCCGCCACCATGGCTGTGGCCGCTACATTGTGTGACCACACTATTGGCACAGGCCAGCCGGGCTTTGTAATTATTGGGATGTTGGGCGTTACACCCTTCAATCCCATTGTTTACGCACGCCCCATTTGAATGGGCAGAGGCTGTTGCGGCTAGCACTGAGGTGAAAAACAAAACTGTCAAAACAGTAAAGACCAAGCGGCTTTGAGCGGATGAGGATTGGGTGAATGAAGCTGTCATAATAAATTTCCTTTACACATTTTGTTTATTTATCAGGTTCACTTCATTGGTCGCGCTTGGGTGCTAAATGGTTCATAAAAAAAATGCCCCGCTAAAGAACGGGGCATTGATTTGGTCTAACTTTACTGGTGTTTAAAAGGTTTTCTTACCCTTCTAAAGCTTCAGGAGGGATATCCTCTTCTTCATCTTTCACCGGATCGCCATCTAAAATTTGCTCGGCAATGAGACCGGCATTACGGCGGATCGCGGTTTCAATCTCCTCAGCAATATCTGGGTGTTCTCTTAAGAACTTTTTGGCGTTTTCGCGGCCCTGGCCTATTTTTTCACCGCCATAGGCATACCAGGCACCTGATTTCTCAATGGTTTCAGCTTTCACCCCAAGGTCTAGCAATTCACCGGTCTTGGAAATGCCCTCGCCATACATAATGTCAAATTCAACCTGGCGGAACGGAGGGGCGACTTTGTTTTTCACCACTTTGACCCGGGTTTGATTGCCAACCACTTCATCGCGGTCTTTAATTTGGCCGATGCGGCGAATGTCAAGACGCACAGAGGAATAAAACTTCAGCGCATTGCCGCCTGTTGTTGTCTCTGGCGAGCCAAACATCACGCCGATCTTCATGCGGATCTGGTTGATGAAGATGACCATGGTTTTGGATTTGGAAATTGAGCCAGTTAATTTGCGCAAGGCTTGGCTCATCAGCCGGGCTTGCAGGCCTGGCAAACTGTCACCCATCTCCCCTTCAAGTTCTGCGCGCGGCGTTAAGGCGGCCACACTGTCGATCACCAGAACATCAACGGCGCCAGAGCGCACCAATGTATCAGCAATCTCCAAGGCTTGCTCGCCAGTATCAGGTTGGGAGATCAGCAGATCATCAATATTGACCCCTAGTTTGCGGGCATAGGCTGGGTCAACAGCATGTTCTGCATCAACAAAGGCACAAACGCCGCCAACCTTTTGCGACTCAGCCACTGTGTGCAGCGCCAGGGTGGTTTTACCAGAGCTTTCTGGCCCATAAATTTCAATGATACGCCCGCGCGGCAAACCGCCGATGCCCAGCGCAATATCAAGCCCTAAAGAACCGGTTGAGACGGCATCAACATCCACCTCGAACCCTTCTGTTCCGAGCCGCATAATGGAGCCTTTGCCAAAATTCTTTTCAATCTGTGACAGCGCAGATTGCAGCGCCTTGTCCTTATCCATCAGATCCCCTTCAATCACCTGCAAACCAACATTGGCCATTACCGATCTCCTCTTATTCCATGACTGATGATAAACATCAATTTAAGAATGAATGTACCATATTTGTTCTTATTTTGGCAATAGGGATTAACTTATTGAAATACAATAATTAATTTATTTATGTTTATTTTTTGTTCCTAAAATGAATCAGAAAACGAAATGTGGAAAAAATGACAGAGACAATTGGCGTGATTATCTTCAAGCACTTTGCGCTATTTTAGGCTGATTTGAATGTTTAAGATATTCAAGAGTGTCATCTTGTGGCAAGGGTTTGCTAAAATAAAACCCTTGAATTATGTGCAGATCCATCTTGTTAAGGATTTCTAGTTGTTCTTGGTTTTCAACCCCTTCAACAACACATTCTAATTCAAGATTATTGCACAATTGCGCCATGGCATGGATGATGTTTTGGGTGGCTTGGCTTTGTTCCAATCCTTCGATAAATTCGCGATCTATTTTTACACGGTCAATTGGCAGACGGTGTAAATAGCTGAGGCAAGAAAAACCGGTGCCAAAGTCATCCAACGCGATTTTACACCCTAAATTACGTAATAAATGCAGCCCTTCCAGAGCGCGATCATAATCTTGCATAATAGCTGTTTCTGTTATTTCAAAGGTTATGCGCTTTGGGCTTATTTCCGATTGATTGATAATGCTCATTAATTTCAACGTGGACTCATGGGAGCACAGATCAAAGGTTGATAAGTTAAAGGAAACATGAGTCGTTTTTGGCCAAAGGGCAACTGTGCCCAGTGTTTTTTCTAATAAGATATGGGTTAGCTGGCTGATCATTCCGTTTTGTTCAGCTGAGCGGATGAAAACGTTGGGTGAAACATTGCCCAGTACGGCGTTGTTCCAGCGGGCAAGGGCTTCAAAACTGATCACTTCATTGGTCTTGGTGTTAATCACGGGTTGATAAACAACTGATAATTCTTGATCCAGATTAGAGTCTCGCAATAGATGAGCAATGAAGCTAACTTCGCGGATGATGGTCTCATGTTCTTGGGAAAACATGGCCACGGTCCCTTTTGCCTTTTGTTTAGAATAACAAAGCGCGTAATCTGCCCGCTCAAATAATGTTTCTGGTGTCTGACCAGATTCGGGAAAATTTGCAAAACCTATTGTGCCAGCAATTTGAGCACACCCTTCTCTTAATTGAAATGGGGCTTTGAGGCTTTCACAGATCTGATTGCCAAAATCTAATATCTCTTTTTTCTCACCGGGTTGTTCAATGATGATACCAAATTCATCACCACCTAGCCGGGCTAGAAATACTTGCTCATCACATAAATGACTTAGCCTATCACTGGTATCAGCTAATAATTTGTCACCTGCTGGATGACCAAACAAATCATTGACCTGTTTGAACCCATCTAAATCGAGAACCCCAATAACAAAAGGTGCCTTGGAAACTTTGCGCTGTTTGAGCATTTTTTGAATTTTGGCGAAAAAACACCGCCGATTAGGTAAATCTGTTAAACTGTCTATGTTTGCTAATTTTACATTTTCTTCGTTTAAGGTTTGCAAGGTTTGACTTTGTAGTTCTAGCTTTTGTTGGTTTTCAATCAGATTGGTGAAATCTTTAAAATAGCGGAACATAATCAGCAACATTGCGCCAACAACCATAAAGATATTCACCGCAATGGCATTGAAAACTGTTTGTTCGTGAAACATGAAATAGATGAGTGCGGGAAAGACAATCACAGCTGTGATGATGAGGGCCGACTGGTATAGATGCATTAAGCAAGTGATCGCGCAAACAGCGGTTAGACAAATAAAAAAGGCGGTATGACTTTGGGTATAGGCATTGCCAAATTGAAATAAGATCAGGGCCCAGACAATGCCAAGCAGCCCGACCGCGAAGGCTGCATAATTAATCGCTTGCAGGCGTTTTACAATCTGCATGTCGCTCATCTTATCGGGGACGGCTTTGATAAAGCCAATTGATCTGGAAATGGCAACAAGTGTTAAAAGAGCTGGCAAAATTACTGTCAAATAGATCGGGGCAAGATATAGATGAGAGTATGTGAGGGCATACATGTTAATCAGGACAATGGCGTACATAAAGGGCACTTGGGTAGAAAGCGCCTTAAAACGAGCCCTGTTCAGCTCAGGATTATCCTGGCAAACATCAAAAACAATTGCTTTTATCTTTGAAATACTCATACGCCACACTCAATAAACTACGACGATAGAATAAGAAAAAAACAATAAATTTACGTTAAAGGGAGCTGGGTCTTAACGGAATGTTTACGAATTATTGCCGTCTAAGACATCTTTTACTGTTGCTGCCAGTTGTTTTAGGGAAAATGGCTTGGGCAAGAATGTAAATTTTTCATTCTTATCCAAATTTTTGTCAAAGGCATCTTCAGCGTAACCAGAGATAAAGATAACTTTTACATTGGGCAATGTTTCTCGTAACTGGGTGAGCATGGTTGGGCCATCCATTTCCGGCATCATGACGTCTGAGATCACCAAGTCAATGCGCCCATCGTGGTCTTTGACCACATCTAAGGCATGCAAACCGGTCGAGGCTTCTAGCACCTTGTATCCACGTGTTGACAGGGCGCGGGCGGCAAAACTTCTGACAGCTTCTTCGTCTTCAACCAACAATACGCATTCTGATCCAGTGAGGTCTTTTGGCACTTCTGGTGTTGTTGGTTCTGGTGCAGGCAGTGATTGCGGGGCCTCATCTTCAATGTGGCGGGGCAGATAAACTTTAAAACTGGTGCCTTTGCCAGGTTCACTATCAACAAAAATAAAGCCATCTGTTTGCTTAACAATGCCATAGACCATGGAAAGGCCAAGCCCGGTGCCTTTGCCGATATCCTTGGTGGTGAAAAATGGTTCAAAGATTTTATCGATGACTTCTTGGGGCATGCCTGTGCCGGTATCGTTAATCTCTAAGAGCACATATTCGCCAGGTGTTAGTCCGCGCTTTTCTTCGTCAAGCGAGCGATGTTCTGCGATGTTTTCAGTACGCAATGTTAATGTTCCGCCCTCGCTCATGGCATCGCGAGCATTCACAGCTAAATTGATAATGACTTGGTCAAATTGATGGTGATCAGCACGCACAGTCCACAGATCTCTCCCATGTTCAACGTTTAGATCTATTTTTTCTCCCAATAATCTGGAGAGCATGGCCGTTACATCTTGGATCACATCATTCAGGGATAAAACTTCAGGCCGCAGGGTTTGCTGACGGGAAAAGGCCAAGAGTTGGCGCACCAAACTGGCGGCCCGATTGGCGTTTTGCTTGATATGCATCATATCTTTAAAGGCTGGGTCCGTTGGGCGGTGGCTTCCAATTAGCAAATCGCAATAGCCAATGATGGCTGTCAGCACATTGTTAAAGTCATGAGCAATGCCGCCTGCCAACTGGCCAACCGCTTGCATTTTTTGACTTTGGGCAAATTGTTCTTCCAATGCGCGTTGCTTGGAGGTGTCAATGGCGTAAATGATGGCCACAGCGCCCTCTTCTGCCATGTCTCTGGCAGGGGAAAGGAATAAACGGCCAGAGCGTTTTTCGCCTGAGATAAATTGCACATCAACGGGAGCGATCACGGCATTGCCTTGGCCTGCCCCTTCAAGCGCTTGGGTTAAATCTTGTGATTGTTCAGAATCAATGAGGGGGAAAATATTATCAGCTTGAGAATTGTCACTCGCTCCTTGGCCTAACAAGGTACGAAATGACCCGTTGGCATTGGAAATCGTACCGTCGGCATGAATGGTGGCAATGCCAATAGGTGCAGAGTGATAAAATTGCTCTAGGCGCATTTCCGTCATGCGTTGGGGTTCAAATAACAAAGGTGCATCTTCGGCACGGAAGGCAACAACGCCATAATAGCCCGGGTCTTGGGCTGCCTCTTGTGTTTGGGCCTCTTGGGCATCGACCCCTTCAGGGTTCATGGGGCGACCATAAAGAATGGTGCTGACAGTGGTACCATCGGAGGCGACCAAATCATAATATTGCACGGCCCTTAATTGAGAATAAGGGGTGAGTGCTTGTTGTAACAATTGCACCCCTTCCATAGGCATAATGGAGCTGATGTTTAAGCCGCCGCGCGTCGCCCCTTCAAATCCCAACCAATTGGACATGGTACCGTTCATGTATAAAATGTCGCCTTGGGTATCAAGTGTGAAAAAGCCCATTGGGGCTTGTTCAAATTGCTGCACGGCTATGTTTAGATCTTTATATTCAAGGTCACGTTGAGATCGCTCTAAGGTGACATCTGTTAGCCGCCAAACAACCCCTTTGGCGTGGCCAATTTTGTCTTTCACTTGTAATGGGCGCACTGAAATGCGCAACCAGCGCACAGGAGGCATGGCTGCTTGTTCATTTTCTTTTGAAGGGTCAATTTCGGCCAAGGGTTCAACAATGGCGAACTCATCTTCCCAAACACGTCCTTGGGTCGCGGCTTGGCACAAGCGGTATAACGGCTCTGCTATTGACGGATCGCCTGAGAAAAAACTTTCAATTGTTGGGACTTGTTTATCACGGGCGCGGCCCAAAACATGGAAGTAGGCATCATTGGTGTACAGCACCTCGCCTTTTTCATTGGTAATGAGCATGCCGTCTGTGAGTTGGTCGGCATAGGCTGCAAAGATATTTGCATCTGACTCGTTTGCCCCAAGTTCCACAATCCCCGCGGAATAGGCCAAAAGCGCAAACACGCCTATGGTTGCCAAGATCGCCAATATGCCCATTAAGAACAGATTAAATTCTTGCAGAAAAAATCCGGCAACTAACACCAAGGCAAACAAGCCAAGGCATAGCAGGGTTCTTAATTTTCCAGGCCGTAATAGGTGTGTAAGAAAACGACCCTCTTCTATCAAATCAGACTTTTGAGGATCCATAGGCACATTCACTTCACTCATGAGCGCGAATTTAACTGATTCGCGCGGCCAGCTGGGGCACTTTTATGGCTCTATTCACAAGCCAAAAAGAATGCCTCGTTTGTTTTTTGGATAAAACCTATTTTCCAAAAGAACTTTAAATTTTTCATGGGGTTAGTTTAGGGCAAAAACAGAGCTTTACACAATGTTTGCAAGGCAAAACATTGTGTAAAAAGCTCTGTGTGCGTCTCATTTGTGCGTTGAAAGAGATTTATTCACGCAGTAACGTGACCATGGCAATAAAGACTGCTGGAAGTAATCCCATCCATATCCATATTGGGTCACCACCATTGGAAATCCAAAAAGCGGCCAAAAGCCATAAGAAGGCACCTAAAACCAGTAGATTACTTAGTAATTTCATTGTGTTTATGTCCCATTTTAAGACACGTTGTTTCCTGTTACCCTATAAAGAGCAATTGGTGTGCCAGGCCTGTTTTGGGACCTTTTGGGACTTTTTTCTTTTTAACGCGCTCCTAGCTATGCATTTTAAGCCCCCTTTGGAGAGCATTTAATTGGCGTTGAGAAAAGAAAAGGTTTGCGATAGTGTTCTGTTTTCTTGACTGTTCCGGTCTTTTTCACACTGACCCTTTCGATTAAGCTTTGAGATAAAATTCATGATCACTTTTAAAACTGATGTGGCTGATGCTGTTGGAAATACGCCGCTTATTAACCTTAAACATGCGTCTGAGCTCACGGGCTGTACCATTCTGGGAAAAGCTGAATTTATGAATCCAGGCCAGTCTGTGAAAGACCGGGCTGCCTTGTCGATTATTCGCGGGGCTGAGCGGGATGGGGTATTGAAAAAGGGAGGCACCATTGTTGAGGGGACGGCTGGTAACACCGGGATTGGTCTGACAGTGATCGGCCAAGCGCTTGGTTATAAATGTGTCATTGTTATTCCTGAGACCCAATCAGAAGAAAAGAAGGCCGCCATTCGTATGCTGGGCGCGCAGTTGGTTGAGGTGCCCGCTGTTCCTTATAAGAACCCGAATAATTATATTAAATATTCCCAACGCCTTGCTGTAACTCTTGCTAAAGAGTTGCCAAACGGGGCTGTGTGGGCCAATCAATTTGATAATGTTGATAATCGGCGCGCCCATATTGAGACAACGGGGCCTGAAATTTTTGCACAAACAGATGGGAAAGTTGATGGCTTTGTCAGCGCTGTTGGAACTGGTGGTACATTGGGCGGGGTGTCTATGGCGCTAAAGGAGCTTAATAAAAACATTCAAATTGCTTTGGCTGATCCTTTTGGTTCTGCGATTTATAGCCATTTTAAATATGGGGAGCTGAAATCTGAAGGCGATTCCATTACTGAAGGCATTGGTCAGGGGCGGGTTACTGAAAACTTGAAAGATATTGAAGTTGACCATGCGTTTCAAATTAGTGACCGCGAGGCGCTTGAAGTTGTGTTTCAATTGACAAAAGAAGAAGGGCTTTGTCTGGGCGGCTCTAGCGGCATTAATATTGCTGGTGCAATGGCGCTGGCCAAAGAGTTGGGGCCGGGTCATACGATTGTTACCATCTTGTGTGATTATGGAACGCGCTATGCCAGCAAAATTTTTAACCCTGATTTTTTGACCAAAAAGAACTTGCCAATCCCCCCTTGGCTTTCTGAGCAATCTGTAAGCTTGCCAGACGTTTTTGAGGCTTAATGTCAGTTGGACATTTAGGTCCTAAATCATAAAATTTTTAGGCTTTGAACTGTTGCATGGTAAAAAAGCGCTAAAAAGTTTCAAAAACATATAAATCTTGCTTGACCTTATTTCATTTTCACGGTCGTCTATAGTTATGAAATTTTTCGTTATTTTTTAAAGAAGCTGGTATATGGAACCTTCATTAAAATCTTGGTTGGTCGAAACAGATTGGCTTAATGATCATTTGGGCGACAAAGACCTGGTGGTGTTTGACGCCACTTGGTATTTGCCGGGTACCAACACTGATGCGCGCCAACAATATTTAGAAGAACACATTCCCAATAGTTTGTTTTTTGATATTGATGACATTAGCGATTTGGGCACCGATTTGCCTCATATGCTGCCAAATCCGATTAAATTTTCCTCGCGCATGCGCCGGTTGGGTGTGGGTGATGGGATGCAAGTTGTGGTTTATGACCATCTTGACTTGTTCAGTGCTGCCAGGGCTTGGTGGATGTTCCGTGCGATGGGGCTTGAGGATGTATATGTGCTTAATGGCGGCATGCGCAAATGGACAGATGAAGACCGCCCTGTTGATGAATACCCGCATCGCCCTCGATTAGAGCGTCATTTCACAGCCCACATTAATCGCGACCTTATTGCTTCACAAGAGCAAGTCATAGATGCCATGAAAACTGGTAGCGCGCAGATTGTTGATGCGCGCCCCGTTGATCGGTTTGAGGGCCGCGGCAAGGAACCGCGCCCAGGTGTGCGGGCGGGACGCATTCCAGATTCAATTAGTATCCCGCGCTCAGCGCTTATGTGTGATGATGGGACGTTAAAATCAAATGATGATATTCGCGAAGTGTTTTTAGATGCCGGGGTTGATTTGGCAAAACCTGTGATCACCACCTGCGGCTCTGGTATTACAGCTGCGATCCCGTTTCTGGCGCTTTCACAGATTGGGCATAAGCAACACAGCCTTTATGATGGCTCTTGGGCTGAATGGGGTGCTGATAACAGTTTGCCAATTGCTGTTGGTTAGAAGTTTTTTTGTCTCACGGGCTATTTTTTCGCGTCAGGCACGAAAAGCCCTGCGATGGGGTGCGCTAGCTCCGGGCGTCTCACGGCGTCATGTCCGTGCTATGAAGGGGAGCATTTCCTTCTTGGTAATGCAGCATTAAAGAGCATAATTTGTGAATTGATATAAACGCAACATGCTCCAGAACAAGCACCAGAGCGGTGCCTTAAATCTCATCTATGAAATTTAAGGCACGCAGTGTTTCTTGATTTAAATGCTTGAAACTTATGCAACCGGTTCAACTGTTAAACGATTGCCATCAACTGAGGTGACTTTTACTCTTGCCCCTTGTTGGGCATCTGGCCCGGTTACTGACCAAACAGTGTCCCCCACTTGTACTTTTCCGCGCCCATTTTCAATGGCTTTGCTGACGGTAAAGGTTTTGCCAACCAATTGATCGCCTTTTTCATTTAAAAAGGGCTGGTCTGTTTGCACATGTTTGCCAACAAACATTTGGCGCCCGATCAGCACGCTCACCAGTGAGGTCACAGCAAAGATAATCATTTGGCCTTGGAAGCCAACTGAGAAACTCAAGGTAAGCAGGCCGGTTATCATGGCTGCCAGGCCAAGCCAGAGCATAAACACACCTGGTGCTAGCACTTCGACTGCCAGCAACAGCCCGCCTAATATCAACCAGCTCCAACCGCCAAGACTTAAAAAGTAGTTTGTAAGAAAATCCATTTGTTCAAACCACTCCTCTTAGCTGTTTGGGACGCTGGTAGATCCGCCGGATTTTGGCCCTTTGTCACCAAAGGTTTCTTTTGCAATCTCACCAATGCCAGCAATTGAGCCGATGACAGAGGCTGCCTCGACCGGCAACATCATCAGTTTTTGGTTTGGTGAGGTGGCAATATCTTTTAGGGCTTCAACATATTTATTGGCCACAAAGTAATTAATGGCTTGCACATCACCCTTGGAAATGGCTTCAGAGACCATGGTGGTCGCTTTGGCTTCCGCCTCTGCTGCCCGCTCGCGCGCTTCAGCATCTCTAAAGGCGGCCTCTTTACGCCCTTCAGCTTCAAGGACAGCGGCCTGCTTTTCGCCTTCAGCGCGCAAAATTTCTGATTGGCGCTCGCCTTCAGCTTCTAGAATAGAGGCACGCTTTTCACGTTCTGCCTTCATTTGGCGGGCCATGGCATCAACCAAGTCTCGTGGCGGGGCGATGTCTTTAATTTCAATCCGGGTGACTTTGACGCCCCAGGGGTTGGTTGCATCATCGACAATGGTCAATAGCCGGGCATTAATCTCATCACGGTTAGAGAGCAATTGGTCCAGGTCCATAGACCCCATCACTGTTCTGATGTTGGTCATTGTTAGATTAAGAATGGCGTTTTCCAAAAAGTTCACTTCGTAAGTAGAGCGCGCCGCATCCAAAACTTGGAAAAAGTTCACCCCGTCCACTTTGACCATGGCGTTGTCTTTGGTGATGATTTCCTGGCTGGGCACATCTAAGACCCGCTCCATCATATTCACCTTATTGCCGATTTGATCAATAAACGGAATGATGATCGCCAAACCTGGCTTTAGTGTTTTTGTATACCGGCCAAACCGTTCAATGGTGTAATTATAACCTTGAGGAACAATCACCACGCCGGAGTAAATAACTGCCAGAACCAAAAGAACCAAAACAATTAGAAAAATATCCATATCAAACCCACCTTCATCGCTATTTCAAAATGGCCAAACGTTATTATACAACGTTTATTGCCCAGCTTTATGTTGGGCATGTGACCATTCATAAAAAAGCTGCCGCCCTTCTCACTGGCTCACAGCTTATTTGCCTGTTTTCAATATTACTTGATATAGATATAGGAAGCACGTCTTGTATTTTAAAGACGCAAAGCCCTCTATGAGTAATATTTTGTTATTATTTACAGGTGTTTAGGTTAATATTCGCTTACATAGATATTTTTATTTGGCAAAATCTTGGCTGTTAATCAACCCAGCCGGCCAATTCTGATTTGATAATTGCTGATAGGACCCGGACACTGTCTAGGCTGTCATTTAGGCATGGAATGAGGGTGAATTCCTCGCCTCCATTTTCTTTAAAAATATCGCCTGCTTCTATGGCAATTTCTTCTAAAGTTTCAACGCAATCTGCAGCAAATCCGGGGCAAACCACGGCTAGTTTTTTCACGCCCTCTTTCGCCAGTGTTTCTATGGTCTCATCGGTATAGGGTTGCAGCCATTCTTCTTTGCCAAAGCGAGATTGGAAGGTGAGGCGTAATTTGTCTTCGCCCCAGCGCAAATGCTGGCGCAACAGCCGGGTGGTTTTGGCGCATTGGCAATGGTAGGGGTCACCAGCTTCAAAATAGCGTTTGGGCAGGCCGTGAAAAGAGGCAATCACCACCTCCGGGTTCCACTCTAGCTCAGCGATGTGATCTTGAATGGAATTGGCCACCGCTTCTATGTAATCAGGGTTTTCAAAATAGGGAGGCACGATGCGCACGCTTGGTTGCCAACGCATGGACTTTAAAGCATCAAAGGCCTTGTCACACGCCGTGGCGCTGGTGGCGGCAGCATATTGTGGGTAGAGGGGAAAGAGCAATATCCGATCACACCCTTGTTCTTGTAAGGCCTCTATGCGTGATTGGGTCGACGGGTTGCCATAGCGCATGCCCCAATCAACGATGATATCGTCATGGGCCAGTTCTTTTTTGATTTTATCAGCTTGACTGCGGGTGATGGTCTTTAACGGGCTTTCATTCTTATCCTTATTCCAGATCGACTTATAAGCCTCACCTGATGAAAAGGGGCGTTTTGTTAAAATGATGACGTTTAATATGAACCACCAGACAATCCGGTTGGCCTCTATCACTCTTTCATCGGATAGAAACTCTTTTAGGTAGCGGCGCATGGACCAATAGTCTGTTGCATCGGGCGTGCCAAGATTAATCAGCAAAACGCCGACCTTGCGTTTCTTTATTTCTGGATGGCCTTTGGGAGCGTGTTGCATAGGGCTATCTTGCGCGGGGGCTCTATTTTTTTGTATCTTTTTCCAGTCATTAGATTGACCCTGCCGCACTTGAGCTCTCCTTTTGTGGAATTGAAATGATGGTGATTTGTTGTTTGCATTTCAAAATTATCGAAAAGTGCGGCAAAACCCAAGCGTTATATTGCAGTTTATCATCATTTTTGACGATTGAGTGGTCAGTTTTGGCAAGAACCCAAGTATAAGGACGCAATGTGGCCTTAGGTGAAACGCTCTTTTGTCCACGCCTTTGGCGGGTCTTAAGTGAAGAAGAAAATGAGATAAGCAATGATCAGCGCGGGGACAGCGCTGTACAACGTAGCCAGGATCGCCGCTTTAGGGGCTAGGGCAAGGGCTGGGAACAGCGCATCGCCATCATTGGCAATGGCATTGCCAAACAGGGCGGCCACTGGCACCACACCACTTAGATAAAGTGTGGTCACTACAATCTGCGGACCGCAGCCGGGAATAAAACCAACGAGAATGGCGATCAACGGTACAATCGGCGCCCATGTTTTAAACCAGGTTTCAATGCCTGAGCCGGTGAAAAAGACGGCTAGCTCATAAGCAAGGAAACCAAATACCACCCAGGTGGTGACAAAATTTGTGTCGCGCATCACCCTTTTGAACAAAGAGCTCTTGCCTTTGATATCTTGAATGTCCTGGCCGACATGGCCTTGATCAGGACGGGAAAATGCCCAAAGGGTCATGCACAGAAAACCACCAATGGCGCCGATCCATAATGTGGGCTCGAAAGCAGCTAAGTTACCAAACATGGCATCAACATCGACCAAGAATGACAAAGCAAGGCCGATAATGATGGATGGGATAATCCATAGGATCCAAAGTGTGTTTAACCCTTCTAACAGGGCGGACGGTTTTGCTGTATCAACACCTTGCTCTTCACTTTGTTGAACCGCTCTTTTGGTTTGCCGTTTGTCTTGTTGGGTCACGCGCATAAATTGGCGGCCATGATAAGCGTCAATCAACCAACCAGACAGAGTGCCGACCGTAAAGCCAGTTAGCAATACCAACGCGCCAGTGGATGGTTCGCGGGCCAAAAGCAGAAAGGCAGCTTCTCCCATAGTGGCTATCAACACGGCAACAACAGAGCCAAAGGAAATGGCCCCCTTGGTATATTGGGTCACCACGATGATGGCGCCGCCACAGCCTGGTAATGCCCCTAAAAAAGAGGCAATGGGGGCCTGCCAGGCGCCGGCTTTTTGCATTTTTTCCCCTAAATCGACACCAAGGCCTCGTTCAATCATGTAAAAAATGGCCAATGTAGCAGCGACATAAACTGTCACGGCTAAATAAGCATCTTTTATGGAATTTAAAACCAGAGGACGTAATTCAGGAGAGAGAACCATTATTGCTAACAAAACCAGCAATAACAAACGATTGGGATGAGCTATGTGTTTTAGCCCTGACCATTCTAGGGCCCAACGACTTGTTCTTAATACCAGTTCTGTCATTTAATGTCTCTTGTTAGCCTATGATCTAATCAAAAATATAATATCTATTATTTGTAATGCAATTAAGAATGATTTGCAACTAAGGATTTTTTGTCCCTGTGAAAATCCGCAAAGGCCCCTCAATTTTGGGCCCAGGTTCGATAGCCATAATTTTGGTTCTCATGGCAAAAGAAAAAAGTGCATGTGACTATCTTTGCCATTTTTAGTTGAACTTCTAGATGCTATAAAGTCATACTGATTAATATTGATCGTTTTTCTGTCCATCTTGTGCCTAGCAGAGATTGGTGTTCAGGATTTAGCGCTTTTCAGGACTTCTTATATGGCAAAAATTTTTAATTCCTTAGATGGTTCTTCCCAAGATCATGAGGGGCCGACATCAAATATTGAGGGAGATAACTTTTCTGAACGTTTTGTTCCTGGTCCGATTGATAAAATTGAAGAATTTTTTAAAGAAGAAACCTTCTTCCGTGACCTTATCGAAAATTTGCCAGCAGCTGTTTATGTTTGTAATTTAGAAGGTGTTATCCTGGCCTTTAACAAACGCGCGATTGCGTATTATGGGCGAACCCCAAAGGTTGGAGATACTGAGGAAAAATATTGTGGGGCATATAAACTTTTTAATCTTGATGGCAGCGCGTTACCTCATGACCAATGCCCAATGGCGCGGGCTTTAAAAAATGGGCAAAAGGTTATTGGGCATGAAGCTATCATTGAACGCCCTGACGGCTCACGCATCACCGTTGTTGCCAATGCATCTCCACTTTACAATAGAGACGGTCAACAAATTGGCGCTGTGAATTGCCTGCAAGATATAACAGCAAGCAAAACCTCTGAGCACGAAAAGCAAAATTTACAAAATATGCTTCATCACTCTCAAAAGATGGAAGCTCTTGGGCGCCTAACTGGGGGCATTGCGCATGACTTTAATAATATACTTGCAACCTTAAAGGGTAGCCTGGAGTTGCTGGATTTAAAATTAAATGCGAGCAAAAGGTCAGAGTTAGATAAGCTCATTTCCATTCCATTAGATTCCATTAATCGCGCCAGCAGTTTGATCAAGCAATTGCTTATGTTTTCCAGAAAACAAGAACTGGTTCTTCAGCATATTGATGTTAACAGTGTGGTTAAAAATATGGAAAACTTTCTTGAGCGGGCCATTGGCAAAGAAAATCCAATTTGCATCACCACATGCTCTGCCCAATCCGTGGCATCACTCGATCAAAGCCAGTTGGAAAATGTTCTCTTGAATTTATGCATGAATGCCAAAGATGCGATGCCTTCAGGCGGTACAATTACAATTTCAACGTCTCATGCTTCTTTAACGCCTGAAACGGCCAAGACCCTTGAACTTGATGGGGGGGACTATATCGTTTTAAAAGTTCAAGATACTGGCAAGGGCATGGCGCCTGACATTGTCAGCCAAGCGTGTGAGCCGTTTTTCACAACCAAGCCGGTGGGTGAAGGGACGGGGCTGGGGCTATCTATTGTTTATGGGTTTGCCAAGCAACTTGGTGGCAATCTTCACATACAATCCACGCTTGGCAAGCAAACCCAAATTAGTCTTTGGATCCCCCGCCAAAAAAATATTGAAGTGGCCCCTCTCCCGGCTTCTGATTCTATGCAAACAGAATTACCCTCTTTTGCAAATATACTACTTGTTGAAGATGAAGAGCATTTACAAACTGTTTTATCCCTTGTTCTTAGAAATACAGGGCACTCGATTAAAAAGGCTAAGACTGGAAGAGACGGGCTGGCCCTTCTGGAAGAGCACAAAGATATTGATTTGCTCATTACTGATATTGGCTTGCCGGACCAAATGAATGGCATTGATTTTGCGCAACAAGCACGCCAGATTTGCCCAGAGTTACAAGTGATTTTTATGACTGGCTATGGTGAAACAGCCGAAATGAAACAGCTGGAAAAAGACTATGACAGTGCTGTTCTGCTTAAGCCTTTTTCTATAACGGCTTTTGATGAAGCGGTCAGACAAGCCCTAAGTTCAAGTTAAGAAACTGTTGCCTAAAATGATACGCGTTGACTGGCTTGGTTTGTTGACATGGGTGAACTCGCTTTAGCTGCCATATAAGGCAAGGGGTAGCCAGGTCGCAATTTGTGGCCAGAACCATAGCAAAACGAGCATTAAGATCTGAATGGCAACAAAGGGCAGCACGCCTTTGTAAATCTCGGTTGTTTTGATCTCTTTAGGAGCCACACCGCGTAAATAGAATAACGAAAAGCCAAAGGGCGGGGTCAGGAATGAGGTCTGCAAATTAATCGCCATCATCACACCGAGCCAGACAGGACTCATTGTGACACCAGGGGCCACTTCCATTTGCAATAATATTGGGCCGACGATGGGGACAACAATAAATATAATTTCCAGAAAATCTAAAAAGAAGCCCATTATGAACATGATCGCCATCACAATGATGATGGCTGTCAGCGTGCCGCCTGGTAATTCAGACAAAAATTCCTCAACCACTTCATCGCCATGTAAGCCGATGAACATTAAAGAAAATAGCGAAGCGCCAATCAAGATGACAAACACCATGGTGGAAATTTTCAAGGTGGAGCGCATCACCTCTTTTAAAATAGAGTGCCCTTTATCATCTTTTTCTTGATAACATTTTACAAATGCTGTGAAGATGCCATAGGCCAATAGAGCGACAAGCAGAACGGCGCCGCCAAAAGCTAAATAATCTATGGCCTGTACATCTGAGCGATCAATGCGAAGGGTAAAAAAGTTACTCAAGATCACCAGCGAGAAAAAAGAAATTGCCGATAAGATCATCAACCGGGCTTTGCTTGGGGCAAAACGATGAGCTGCCAAAAGTGTGGCGCCTATTGCACCGATGGCCGCGACCTCTGAGGGAGAGGCAAAGCCCATTAGGATGGAGCCCAACACGGCAAGGATTAAAGCCAAAGGCGCAATCAAAATTTTGAGGATATGAGCCCATAGCGGGCCCTCAATCGCCTCTAAATCTTGTGGTGGGATTGGCGGCGTTTTTTCTGGCCAGCGGCGACTTACATAGAATTGGTACAATAAATATAAACCAACCAACATGAGCCCTGGTATTAGAGCCCCGGCAAATAAATCATTAACAGAGACGGTATCTGGTGAAAAATCTCCCATAGAGGTTTTGGCCTCTGTGAAAGCGTTGGTGAGCTGATCGCCTAATAAAATAAGCACGATGGAGGGCGGGATTATTTGCCCCAATGTGCCAGAGGCGGCAATTGTGCCAAGAGCCAGTGGGCGGTCATAATTATAACGCATCATGGTGGGCAGTGATAATAGCCCCATGGTGACAACTGTGGCCCCAACAATGCCCGTAGAGGCGGCCAGCAACGCGCCGACAATGGTGACAGAAAAGACCAAGCCGCCAGGTACTGAACCAAACACCCGGCCCATATTTTCCAGTAAATCTTCGGCTATTGAGGAGCGCTCTAGCATAACCCCCATGAAAACAAATGGTGGGATGGCCACTAGCACCTTACTGGTCATAATCGCAAAGATTTGTTGAGGTATGGCTGCCAACAAACCGATGTCCATGAATTCCAACCAGAGGGCGATAAAGGCAAACAAAATAGATGAACCTGCAAGGGTAAAGGCGACAGGAAAACCCAGGCCTAAAAAGAAAAGCGTGACAATAAACATTGCCAGACAAAGCCATTCTGGGGTCAACCAATCCATATCCCTTTATTACTCCTTATTGTTCTGACTTGATTTTGGGGCTGTATGTTTCGCTTTGGCCAGACAGATAAAGCCAAGCTTTGCCAGCCAAGGACAACGCGGCTAAGGCCATCAGCAGGGAGTAAACCCAGATAACCGTTTTAAAGGGTGATAGGAGCGGGAGGCTAGATGGGCTGCCATCGGCGCGCTCAAAAATCCATTCATTGGTTGAAAAATTATACCAACTATCTAGCACAAAGCCCCAGGACAGGCCGAAGGTCATAAACATAACGGGAAGCATAAATACGAAACTTCCCAGCAAATCGATGATCGCTTTGTAGCGGTCGCTCGCTTCTCGGTAGATTAAGTCTACCCGGACATGAGCGTCATATAAAAGCGTATATGCCGCGCCCAGCATAAAGATGAGACCATTTAAATACCAAATGCTTTCATCTAAGGGGATGAAGGAAATGCCAAACAATTTTGACAAGATCACTATGATAAATTGCAGCACGATCATAGCGAGAACAAACCAGATGGATTTTTCCCCTATGGTAAAATTCAGCTGGTCAATTTTTTCTATGATGCGTTTTATCATTTAAAGGAAAACTCTTAACTGATTTTGTTGTTAGCTTTTTTGAATAAGAGCACGTTTTTTCATATAGCTGAAATCAGAATATTTTGACCACTCAGTGCTTAATTTCCGAAAGCTCATATAGCTATCGTAAATTTTCTTGGACAGAGCATCGCCGGACCCAGCTTTAGCAACAACGTCATTTGCCGCCTCACCAGCGGCTTGATAGAAGTCATCAGAGAACTCATGCAACTGGACTTTATGCTTGTTAATCAAAATTTCCAATGCCTTAGAGTTATTGGCCATAAACTCTGAGAGACCAAAATTATTTTCCGCAACAGCACATGCTGCCATGATGGCCTGATCTGCTTTGCTCATGCCATCATATAGCTTTTTGGAAACACCTAACGATAATGTTGTGCCCGGTTCATGGAACCCTGGATAATGATAGTGTTTTGTTATTTTGTGAAATCCAAAGGCCAAATCATTATATGGGCCGATCCACTCTGTCGCGTCAATGCGCCCAGCGCTTAAAGCAGGCATAATCTCAGTTGAGGCCAACCCTGTGGCTGGGGCCGCACCCAACTCTTTTAGCACATCTGCACCAAGGCCCGGAATGCGAAACCTCAGGCCTTTAAAGTCATCTAATGTGGTTAAAGGTTTTTTTGACCAACCGCCCATTTGTGAGCCGGTTTGTCCGCATGCAAATGGCTTAATGCCAAATTGTGCGGCCAGTTCATCCCATAATTGTTGTCCGCCGCCAAAATGCGTCCAACCATCTTTTTCAGCAGCGGTTAAACCAAATGGAACTGATGCAAAAAAAGCGTAAACGGGTGTTTTGCCGGTAAAATAATAATCCGCTGAATGATACATATGGACTGTCCCTTGTTGGACAGCGTCGAGGACTTGTAAGGGATGGAATAGTTTATTTGGGGAGCCTAAAATGCGGATCTTATAGCGTCCGTCTGTTGCAACCTCAAATCGCTTGGCAAAGCGCTGAGCGGTTGTTGCCAGGCCAGGGAAGTTTTTGGGCCATGACATAGCAAGACGTAATTCTTTGCGCCCTTTAGAAAGGGCGGGGCTTGGAAAACTGCTGGCGGCCATTCCTCCCAAAACAGCACCGGTCGCGATAAACGTACGGCGGTTCACTTTTGTCATCTGTTGCCTCTTAACTGTTGTCACTAAATACTGTCGTCTTCCAATCCCAGGCATTTGGGCAGGACTTATTTTGTTCTTGTATTTGTTCTTAAGTATAATCCTTAACTGGCATTGGCCTGTTTATCAAGGATTGACTGATAGCTTTGGCGATTATAGGGCGATTGGAACAGATATCATCTCAACTATGGGACAGTTTGATTTCTTACAAAGGCATAAAAGAAGGGCCTATCAACCAAACCGTTGAGACGGGCGACTTCTTTGCCGTTTTTCATGATGATAGCCGTTGGCACATGTGATATGGGGTTTTTTAGGTGATAGGGGCCTGTGCCCTGCTCATCCATATTAATCATAACAAGAGGAGCCGTTTTGGATAATTCGTGAGATTTATAATCAGGTAAATAATGTGTTTCAAATACCGCGCAGTGATCACAAAGTGAAAGCGTGTATAAAATTACCTCAAACTTTTCTTCCAATTTCGCTGAATGATTTTTAACCACGAAATTGGCTGTGAGTGCTCCTAGCAAAGCAATCACTAAATACTGCACCCACCTCATAATAAACTCCTTTACCGACACAACTTTATTGCCGTATTACTATGAGTACTTGCAAGTTTTTCAGATGGTTCTGGTTAATCGGATGGGTTAAGTTTTTTCCTTAATTTTCCTATGGAGTATGAGAGGCGATCTTTGAGCTATTGATTTTTAAAAGGGAGAAACGGGGCCAAAACTGCTGGCAAGCAACAAGCTGCCAAACAGAATAATGACAATGGCGCCGCCAAAGGCGCAAACGTCGTAAACAAGACTTACCCCGCGGTGGTTGCCAGCTGTCGAGACCAGCGCTAATTCACGTCCGCCTACAACGGCCATGGTCATAAGCGAAATGGTCACGGCCGTGCCCAGCGCCATGGCATAGACAGCAATGGCTCCGATCCAAAATAAATTTTTAATCAAGGCAAAGGCCAACACGTAGAGGGCACCCGTGCAAGGGCGCAGGCCCACAGAGAGCACCAGGGATGTGATTTTGGCTATGTTCCAACTGCCTTGCACTTGATTGCTTGTGGGTATATGAGCATGACCGCATCCGCATGCCTCTTCATGATGATGATGATGGTGATCATCATCACGGTGGTGGGCGCAAGAGGGGCTGTGTTCTATTTTTACCTTTTTTCCCTTCTTATACCGGCGATAAGCCATACTCACGAATAAATAGAGCCCAAGGAGAATGATGAAAATGTAGGAAAGCTGGGTAAGCTTGAGGCCGAACTGCTTTATGCTTGCCCCGGTGGCATTAAACAAATAGGCCATGCCGCCGACCAAAACAATAGCAACCGTGCCTTGGACAAAGGCGCTTAAAAAGGCAAGGATTATGCCGCGCCGCATGGTTTGATTGTTGGCCATCACATAAGAAGACACAACCACTTTGCCATGGCCGGGCCCCGCGGCATGAACCAGACCATAGGCCAAGCTTGCCAGGATGAGGGCAAGGGCAAAGCGGGCATCATTGGTTTGTTGGAACTGATCTATGTAATGGCTGAAAGTGCGGCTTATCTCCGCTTGTTTTTGGGCGATCCAGCTTTTTGTTCTTGTCCATAAGTTTGGCTTGGCAGAGGTGTTTAGCCCTGTTGGCTGTTTATTGCTTGTTTCTTGTTGGGCTTTTCTTAAGGCTTTCAGGCTGTTTTTTTGAGCCGGGTTTTCATTTTGAGCGATTTGAAACGGGGATATGCTGTTGGCCCCCAGATAATCATTGTGGTTTTCAGCACTGTTGGCTGAGCAAATGGGTACCGCGAACAACATCCCGGTTATCGACAAAAGAAAAAAGGCTTTGCAAATGGACGTTTTGAGCATCTTTTAAAAATTAATCTTTTAATTGGCCAAACAGGAAATGTGGAAAGATGGGGCAAAGAACGCACCAGCGCCTTTGTTCTCTTCGTTGGTTAAATCCATGGCTTGTCCTAAGCGACTTTCCACCAGGCCGGTTTGATCCATTGAGGCTTTGCGTTTTTCAAACATGCAATTTTTAGGGGCTGTGCTGGCCAGACGAATTTGTTTTTGTTTTTTCGGTTCCAGAAAGGCGATGAAAAATTCCGGGTCGTATATGGCCAGTTTTAATGGGTTCCCTAAAATTGAAACGGGTTCTTTGGCAGGCAGGGTAAATTCTAGTGCCAAGACATTATTGGTGTAAGTCAATTTGTAATCGATTGGGTTTTCAAGTTTAAAGGCCTTGCCTTTGTGGGTGCCATGAGTGAAAAATTCATATTCATGCAGGCTGTCGATGTTTTCTTTGGCGAGTGGCTCCAGCTCTTGGGGTGAATATTTGCCGTCTTTATCAACATCCATACCGACAAGGGCAAAGGCGGTGTATTGGCTGTCAAAAATCCACTTATGGCGAAAGCCTGTAATTTGGTGTTTTTTGTTGAGCAAAACTTCTGTTTCACTTTCAATAAATACATGGGGGTGAGCTTGCACTTTGTCTGCAAAGCCCATCCAGCATAAAGCGCTCAGTATGGCACATACATAAACGTTCATGTGTTGCATTTCTTTCATATCCTTTATGCCTTTTGGAATAAGGCTCAACCAATTTTGCCCGTAGCAGTTCTTTAATATAACGCAAAATGGGAGAGATTAAGAAAATTATTGCCTGTTATATTATTACATTATATAGGTTGTGATAATATAACATAAATCTTTTATTCGAAGTTTGGGGCAAAAAATGATCTCACGAGCACTTTTTTTAAATTTTCTGACATTTGCTTTGCTTATTTCAGGTTCTGCTGGAACTTTGCAGGCAAAGGAGCCCAATGTTGTTGTAACCATAAAACCTCTTCACAGTTTGGTGGCGGGGGTTATGCAAGGGGTTGGCTCTCCGTATTTGTTGTTAAAGGGGGCCTCTAGCCCGCACCATTTTCAACTTAAGCCGTCTGATGCCCGCCGCTTGCACAAGGCTGACCTTATTGTTTGGGTGGGACCAGAACTGGAGACGCCTTTAAAAAAGATCGTCTCAAGTTTATCTCAACCACAGGCCTCTTTTCCTTTACTGGAACTGTCCTCTTTGACCTTGCGTAACTTTGAGTCTCCCCGCGATCATGAAGGGGAAGCTCATGATGATGATGATGATCATGATCATGATAAGAAGAAAGATGATCACAAAGGCCACGACCATCATGATGACCATGAACATGGTAAAAAGAAAACCCACCATGAAGAGCATGGGCACACTGATGAAAAAGATCATCACGATGACCATGATATAAAGAAAGATGCTCACCATGAACATGAACACCATGACCATTCAGGCGGCATCGACCCACATATCTGGCTCAGCTTAGACAATGCCATTGCTATTACCAAAGCTATCAAAACAAAACTGAGTGAGCTGTACCCTGCTCATAAAGCCACGTTAGAAAAAAATGCTATAGCTCAGGTTAAGCAGATTGAAGCGCTACAGGGCTCTTTCAAACAACGTTTATCACATTTTAAAGGACAAAACTTCATGGTGTTTCATGACGCCTATGGTTATTTTACTGACAGTTATGGGTTTAAGGCTTTGGGGGCTCTTACTCTTAACCCTTCAGTTTCACCCAGCGCTAAGCATTTGCGTGAACTGCGCTCAAAATTGTTGAAAGAAAAGGTGGTTTGTGTTTTTGCCGAACCGCAATACAATCAAAAAATCATCACGTCTCTTGTATCGGGAACACCGGTAAAAACGGCTTTGCTTGATGCTGTTGGGGTTAAAATACCAGCTGGGCCAAAAGCATATTCCTCAATTGTAACCGACTTGGTTACTAACTTTGAGCGTTGCTTGGCACATTGATTTTAAGCTCATTTGTAAAACAGGGCTTAAAACAAAAAAGCAGCCAAAGGAACTTAAAGTCCTTTGGCTGCTTTTTTATAAAACTTTCTTTCAAAACCTGAAATCGAGCTTATCCCCAAAAAAGGTTTAAACTGATTTGAACCGCTTCCAGGTCACAATAACACGGGCGCCAACGCGTACACGTGGGTAAAGGTCGACCACATGGTCATTGTACATGCGGATGCAGCCCTTAGAGACAGCTTTGCCGATGGTCCAAGGGGCATCTGTTCCGTGAATGCGGTATAAAGAAGAGCCGATATAAAGGGCGCGAACACCAAGTGGGTTGCGCGGATGGCCGCCAGGAACATAAGCTGGCAATTTTGGATTTTCACGGCGCATTTTCGGCGTTGGTGTCCAAGATGGGTTCACCCGCTTTTGGCTGATGCGTGAACTGCCTGACCAACGAGAATCACCCTTTGGGATGGCGATTGGGTAGGATAGAGCTGAGCCGCGCTTATTGATAAAGTATAAGCGGCGATCACCAAAGCTTACCACCACAGTGCCCGGGCTATATTGTTTTGAAAATGAAACGTGAGATTTACCGGAGCCCAGACCCCCGCCGCCGCCAAACAGGGCGCTAAATAAATCTTGGGCGTTTGCTTTGTTTGCAGGTGTGAATGTCATCGTAAATGCCGCTAGCGCGATGACACTCAAAAATGGTGTAATTCGTTTCATTTGTCATATTCCTTTTCGTACTCTGAACTAGACCTAAAGCATTGGTAAATGCATGGAAATAGATGCCTCGTTGATACTATAACATGCTAAACATAATATTAAATTGCTTGGTCTAATTCTTAAATTTCTGTCGATTTTGATTCATTTAATTAACACATTTTTCATAATTGATACATTCACTCACACACTTTTGATACCGCTCACGCGCTTTTAAAACGTGCTATCCCCCCCTTTTTCATTATTGCCCTTCCTATAGGCTCTTGGCCGCTTTTCCCCCATCACTTCTTTTCAGTAACTTTTTCTCATAGCAGCCAATGTCATTACCTTATGACATCAACTGGTGCCCCAATGTGCACACGCTTATAAAGGTCCACAACATCTCGGTTCAACATTCTGATACAGCCGCTAGAGGCGGCCCGCCCTATTGATCTGGGGGCGGTTGTGCCGTGAATGCGATATTCACTCCAGCCTAAATATATAGCGCGCACGCCTAAGGGATTTTTGGGACCACCTGGTACAAATCTAGGGTAGCCCTGGCGGCGCATGCGGGCTGTCGGTCGCCAATCTGGATTTTTGCGTTTTGAGGTCACAAATGTTTTGCCAAACCATTGCATGTGCGGTTTGCCAACAGCAACGCGGTACCTGATCGCTTTGCTGTCCTTTAACATGTAGTATAACCGGCGCTCTGACGTATCTACAACGATGGCGCCGGGTGGAAACTCTGAAAACCGGGTGTTTTTACGCGAAATTATGTCTCTGGCTTGCGCGGTTTGAACAAAGCTCATTAAGACAAGCACAAACAGAGTAAACCAGGCTTTTAAGCCCAAGCCGGTCAAATTTGCTGCTGTTGTCACTTTCTGTGTCATATGGCTTTGTTTCTAAAAGTCTTACAAGCATTACAAATACAAAAACAACGTCTTTCGTTATTTAAAGCTTATCATCATGAATTTATATTGGAGCGCTGAATTTTTTTAAAGACACCCACCTAAATTACATCTTTAGAAGATTGCATTTATTTGGGGGGAGTTGGCAAGAGGGGAGCTAGGATTTTGAAGTTACAATTTAAATCTAGACCCTTGTTAATTGACAGTTGTGGACCATAAGCAACAGTTTGAGCCTGTGATTTAGCTTTTTAGACAAAGAGAATATGTTTCGCTTTTAAAAACTGAATATTCCCAAAAACTTCTTTTTCTTCTTTTTGCGCCGCACACGCTTTCTCTTTTTATGTTTTTTGGTTTTGGGTTTTGAATTCCAAAATCCACCATCGTTCCACAGCCAATCGCTCTCAGAGGTAACTTTGGGGCGTCTGCGCTGTTTTGGGGGGGTGCGAAGGGCAATTTTATTGGTTATGCCATCAGGGTCTCTAATTTCAACATCATAATCTTTCCAGTCCCATTTGGAGATTTTTTTGCCCCAGCGGAAGGGTTCAATAGATAGCACTTTTTGCTTTTTAAGATTGACGATTGAAACTTGCTCAAACGGGTTTGCTTTATCTTTACTTCCTGCATCATACCGCAAAAGGCCAAAGCCTTTATATTTGCCAGTTAAAACGGTCCACTCTATGATTTTTGGTTTGTTAGGGCCGTATAGATCCAAATGAATTTTAAGGTTGCGATATTTGGGATGAACAGCAATGTAATTGCCTTTTTGACGTTCAATGATTGTCCATTGAACGCTTTCATCGTCTAAACTGTCATCGGCAAAAATTTGCTCTTCTTGGTCTGGTTGGACAATGCCCAATTTGACCAGCCCCTCTTTTGCCAGCTTATAGCTCTTATCCCGTTTCAAACTTTCTAAAAAGTATCGCTCTGCATTTCCAATCAAACCATCATTGAGAGCGGCTTGACCAAGAGCTGCCCAGCTGCGGGCCGTTTGGGGGGCTTTTTGAATGGCTGAGCTTGAGTCTTGGGCGGACAGGTCCGGCATATTGTAATTGGAACGTAAGAGTGCGCGTTCTGCATAAGCAGCTGGCCCATCAGTTAGCGACACAGCCTGATCTAGATCATTAAGGGCTTTGTTATAATCACCTTTCTCACCATAAGCGCGCCCACGTAAAATCAAAGCTGAAGCGTTTAATGGGTCAGTTTGAAGAATTTTGGTCAGCAACTGGCGCGCCTTTAAATGCTGACCGTTGTTAAGATAAATGGTTGAAAGCTCCATTTTATATTGTTGATTGTTAGGAGCAAGTTGCACCGCTTTGGCAATATCGTTGATGGCATTTTTTGTTTGTTCTAATCCCATGTAAACCTGGCCACGATTGTAAAGGAGCTTGGCATGGTTGTTGTTGTTCTCAAGCGCTAAATTAAATTCTCGCAAAGCGGCATAGCGGCGTTGATGGGCCCAGTGGATTTGTCCTCTGGCCAAATGGGGTTCGGTTTTGTCATTTAATAGGGTGAGCGCTTTGCCATAATCTTTAAAAGCAACCTTTTCTGCGCCGGCATTCAACAACGCATTGGCCCGATTGTGTATGATGGCCCCTGATTTGGGTTGCAAGGCTAAGGCACGGTTAAAGTCCTTGATCGCCTCTTGGTGGAACCCTAGTTTATTGAGCAACAGCCCGCGGTTGTTATAGGCTGTGGCAAATTCTGGAAACGCTTCTATGGCCCCATTAAAGTCATCCATAGCCCGTTCATATTTTTTAATTCTGGTATAGGCCAAAGCACGGTCATTTAAGATCGACGCTTTGGTGTAAATCTGCAATTGGCCAACGGAGAGCGCTTCAGAAAAAGAAGCTATGGCGTTTTCATTCTCCCCGCGGTGCAATTGCGCGTTGCCTTTGCGGGCAAGAATGTTGGCGCCTTCTTGAGCGTGCACTTGTGAACCATGGGCAAGGCAAGCAAGCATAAAGGCACTTGCGAAAAGCAGGCGCAGAAAAGGTGCGCTAAATTGTTTTGGGCCCGATGCCAGCATGGTTGTCAATCTTTTAAAACGTGTTGTGTTTTAGTGGGACTCAATATTTATCCCAAGTTAGCACTTGATGCAAAAATTCTCCTGTTTTATTTCTCTGCTTGTGGGCTTTTACGCTTATTTTCTGATGTTTCGGGTTGAGAGATACGTTAAGATTTGCAATTTAACGGGGTGATTTTGCTTATTTTAAGATGATTTTCATATGTTCACCGCAATTTACAGGCAAAGGCTATCAAAATGATATTGATGGCCCCTTAGAAGTGTTGGGTTTTTATGAGAAATTTTATTTGCGTCGCAGTTGTTGTTTTCAGTTGGGTCTTCCCGGCGAGCACGGCCTATGCCTATTCAGCTGAACTATTTGCCGAAAGCCAAAGCACCTATTCCTTCTCAAAAAACAAACGCAATTTGATTTCTCAATTTCACCTTGTTCAGAAAACCGCTAATCGCACGCCCGCTTCGCTTGATCAGATGATAGGACAAATGTTGATGCTGGGTTTTTCCGGAACCAAACCAAGTGATAAGAGCGTTCAGGCTACCCGGAAATTATTGGCCAAAGGGCAAATTGGCGGGCTTATTTTTATGGGCGCAAATTTGCAAGATCGGGAACAGGTGCACACGCTTGTCAGGTATATGAAGTCAGCCGCGCCTCTTGACCACCCGGCCTTTATTGCTATCGATCAAGAAGGGGGGCAAGTTCAGCGTTTGCGCTCTGCCCATGGGTTTACAGATATGCCGCAAGCTGTTGAGCTGGCCAAAACGGGGGGTGCAAAAAAGGCGCTTCAAACTTACCAGATCATGGCAAGGGAGTTGGGCGCGGCCGGGTTTAATATGAACTTTGGCCCGGTTGTGGATTTGAATTTGAATGAGCAAAACCCAATCATTGCACAAAAGGGGCGCAGCTATGGCAAAACACCAAAACAAGTGCAAGGCTTTGCCGGGGCTTTTGTTGAGGCCCATCGACGCTATAACATTTTAACCGCCTTAAAACATTTCCCTGGTCATGGAAGTTCGTGGACAGATAGCCATGAGCAATTTGTTGATTTAAGCAAAAGCTGGCGTAGCAGTGAATTGGTCCCTTATAAATCGATGAGCCAAAAGGGGCTGGCTGATATGGTTATGGTGGGTCATCTTTATCATCCTGAGTTTAGTGATGAGGGCAAAATACCTGCTTCGCTGTCGCGCAAAGCCATCCAAACGCAGTTGCGCGGCAAACTGGGTTATCAAGGGCTGGTGATTACCGATGATCTGGGTATGGGCGCCATTAAGAAACATTTTTCCTTTACTGAGACCATTATTCGGGCTGTTCAGGCTGGCAATGATATTTTGCTGTTGGTCGATGACAAGCTGGCCAATGCGCAAAAAATTGGCGAGATTCATATGATTATCCGCCAAGCCGTGAAGGATAAAAAAATCTCACTTACACAGATTAAAGCGGCTTATAAGCGCATTTTGGCAGCTAAAAAGCAGTTGACTGTACGAGCTTCTGGGGCGCTTTAGGCTCTTTTCTTACTGGTTGTTAACGGATTCTTGTTAGAATAAAGCTTGTTTCTGCACTTGTTTTTTGACCAGGAGAGGTTTCATGCCCGTTGAGGCAACATCAATTTTTGGAGGTGGTTCGGCAACTTCAGTGTTTGCAGCGAACGTTAGTGGTGGTGCCACTGATGGTCAAAAGGCAGCACAAGTGGTGGTTGATGCCTCTAAGAAACAGATTAACCGGATCCGTGGTTATAAGATACAATTGACCCCGGCTGAAAACAAACGCCTTTCTGAGATTCAAGAAAAAATCAGCAAGATCAGTGAAAAGGCTGCCAATGGCACCGTGCGCGATGATGAACTTGAAGATCGCAGCGAGCTGTTCTTGGAAGCTGACACAATCATCGGCAAGCCGTCCGCTGGGGTTGAGAATGATGATGTGCTTGATGGTCTTCGTGAGCAAATCGATGAGGTGCTGGCACCGCGCCTGACACCGCAACAGCAAGACCGGCTCGATACGTTGAACACATTGCTGGCCTCTTTTGAAGAACGGCTGGGTGATGATCCGACCAATGTGGTTGCCATTCGCCAGGTGCAAAACATTCAACGGCAAATTTCCAATATTGATGTGCCGCGCAAAGTCACTGAGCTGACGGTGGCTGAAAAACAAGAATATGATGAGTTGGTTGAGCAAGCCAACAATCATGCCGGGGCAAAGCTTCTGCTGAATGCGCGCGAGTCTGCCCGTGTTCAAGCGTTAGAGGAAACCATTGGTCAAATGTCTTCCCTGCTTCCAGCTGACCCAGCTGGCCAGCCAACAGCTGCTGCTGTTGCTCGTGCTTATGCGCGGATTGGCTAATCTTCTTCAAGCCCCAAACAGTTCAGCTCACCCCTTCATTTCCATAGTGAGATTTTTAAGAGCTTATCTGCTCTACTAAATCATCAGCAGTAAGGCCTGTTTTGATCGCGTTGGCGGCGTGTGTATGCTTGTAAACAGCGGCTGCAGCTGCAAAAAAGGCTGGTATATCTTTTGCCAAATAAGCTGTGGTGATGCCGGCAAGCACATCGCCGGTTCCCGCTGTTGCTAAGCTTGGTGGGGCGTTGGTGTTGATAATGGCGCGCCCATCAGGGCTGGCGATGACCGTATCGGGTCCTTTTAAAATGATGGTCACTTTTGTCTCTTTTGCAGCATCAAGGGCCGCTTGAAGTTTTCCGGTGGTTTCAAAATTTCCAAACAAGCGGACAAATTCACCCTCATGTGGGGTGAGGATTACTTTACGATGTTTGTGAGTATTGATGGCGTTTATCAGATCGTCTTTTGCCCCTTGAAAGGATGAGAGTGCGCCTGCATCCAGACACATGGAACAAGGTTGGTTTAAGAGTGCTAGAACCATTTGTTTGGTTTGTTCATTGGCGGGCATTCCTGGGCCGGCCAGCACAGATGAGATTTTTCGTGAGTTTAACAGGGGCTGCCACTCATCATTTTCTGGTGATTGGGTGATCATGATGGCTGATAAGAAATTGGTGCTTAATGGCTTTGTATTGCTTTGCACCACCGTTACCAATCCGGCCCCCGCCCGCAGGGCGGCATTGGCAGCCAGGGTTGTGGCACCTGGCATGGTTTGCTTGTTTGTTGCAACCAGAACGGCCCCTTTGTTGTATTTGTGGATCGTTTGTTTGGTTTTTTGCAAACTGGATTGCCAGAGGTCTGGGCTGTTGAGCCAGATGCTGGGTTTGATGGCCTGAATGGCGCGGTCTGGAATGCTGATTTGATGCACGCTGGTTGTGCCGCACAGCGCTTTGCCGGGGTGCAAATAGTGGCCTGGTTTGGCGCGAAAAAATGTGACTGTTGCTTGGGCTCTTATCGCGGTTCCCATTATTTGTCCGCTATCGCCATGCACCCCGGTTGGCACATCAATGGCCAGAACGGGCTTTTGCTTGTCATTGATGGCATTCACAAGGTCGGCTAATTCCCCTTCCAATGGCTTGTTTAGCCCAGCGCCCAAAATGCCATCGATGAGATAATCAGCTTGGCTTAATTTATCTAAATCTGGCCCTTGATGAATTTGCCCTTCCCCTGCTCGCCAGGCTTGGGCCATGGCTTTGGCGTCACCTGAGAGCTGGTTTTCCTTGCCAATCAAATCTAGAGTGATTTTATAGCCGCGCTGTTTTAAAAGCCTGGCGGCGACAAAAGCATCGCCGCCATTATTGCCAGGTCCGGCCAAAATATGGACATGACATGGCCCCTGACTTATCGCTTCAAGTTTGCTTGCCACATGCTGGCCTGCGCGCTGCATCAAAAATTGGCCACTTACGCCCTGGTCAATGGCATATTGATCAGCGGCTTGCATTTTCTTGATTTGTAGCAATTCTATCAATTTCGGCCCCTGCTTGGTTGATTCTTCAGCTGATTAAAGTTTAAACAAATAGCCTGATTAAAAATTAATCATTTTGCCTAAAATTTAGGCATTTAGAGTTTGTTAAACAGTGTCCCACTGCGATCATTTTTTCTAATGTATTGTTTTCATTGTCTTTATTTCTCATTGCGTGAATTGGCACAAGCGGTGCAATTAAACGTCCAAGATATATTAAATTACTCGGTTAATACTAGCACGTTCAGTAGAATTTGGTGATTTCTTACCATTTTCACTTACCTGGCAAAATCAAAGCCTGGCAAAAATCAAGGGCCGAGTAAACGTCAAGGGCCGAACATAAATCAAGGAGAGCGGTTGGGTTATGAAAAAAATTGAAGCCATCATTAAACCCTTTAAATTGGACGAGGTCAAAGAAGCTTTGCAAGACGTTGGATTGCAGGGCATTACGGTTGTTGAAGCCAAAGGTTTTGGGCGCCAAAAGGGACATACAGAACTTTATCGCGGGGCTGAATATGTGGTCGACTTTTTGCCAAAGGTGAAATTAGAAGTTGTCACCACTGAAGAAATGTTGGAAAAAGCTGTCGAAGCTATTCAGGCTGCGGCCAAAACAGGGCGTATCGGCGATGGTAAAATTTTTGTTTCTGATATTTCTGAGGTTATTCGGATCCGGACAGGAGAAACTGGCCAAGAAGCCGTTTAAATCTTTTTATCAAATTTGCTCCTTTAAGCTTTTTGCCATAAGGCTTTAAGGGAGTGCCTTTAAATTAATGAAACCTACCCAATTAGAAGATTCACGAAAAGGGGATAACAGATATGGCTGATGTAAGTAGTGTGTTGGCGAAAATTAAATCTGAAGATGTTAAGTTTGTCGACCTTCGTTTTACTGATCCACGTGGTAAAGTACAGCACGTTACGATGGATGTGACTTGTGTTGATGAAGATATGTTTGAAGAAGGTGTTGCCTTTGACGGCTCTTCTATTGCTGGCTGGAAGGATATTTCTCAGTCTGACATGACGCTTATGCCTGATCTTGCGACAGGTCATATTGACCCTTTCTTTGCTCAATCCACAATGGCGTTTTATTGCGACATTACTGAGCCTGATACAGGCGAATATTATGAGCGTGACCCACGCGGTATTGCGCGTAAAGCTGAAAACTACCTTAAACAAACCGGTGTTGGTGACACAGCTTATTTTGGGCCAGAGCCTGAATTCTTTGTGTTTGATGATGTGCGTTTTTCATCAGACCCTTACAATTGTGGTTTTAAGGTGGATTCATCTGAATTGCCAAGCAACTGTGACACAGAATACGAAATGGGCAACCTTGGCCACCGCCCACGGATGAAGGGTGGTTACTTCCCTGTGCCGCCTGTTGATAGCGCCCAAGATATTCGCTCTGAAATGCTGAGCGTTTTAAAAGACATGGGTGTTTCTGTTGAAAAGCACCACCACGAAGTGGCAGCGGCTCAACATGAATTGGGTATGAAGTTTGACACATTGCTGCGCGTTGCTGACCATGTGCAGACGTATAAATATGCCGTACACAATGTAGCTCACGCTTATGGCAAATCAGCTACATTTATGCCAAAGCCTGTGTTTGGTGATAATGGTACTGGCATGCACGTTCACCAATCAATCTGGAAAGATGGCCAACCACAATTTGCTGGTTCTCAATATGCTGACTTGTCTGAGACATGCTTGCACTATATTGGCGGTATTTTGAAACACGCTAAAGTGATCAATGCTTTTTCTAACCCGATTACCAATTCATACAAGCGGTTGGTGCCTGGTTATGAAGCACCTGTGTTGCTTGCTTATTCTTCTCGCAACCGTTCAGCGTCTTGCCGGATCCCGCATGTGTCTAACCCGAAAGGCAAACGGATTGAGATCCGCTTCCCAGACCCTGCAGCGAACCCTTATTTGGCGTTTGCAGCTATGTTGATGGCTGGCCTTGATGGTATTGAGAACAAGATCAATCCTGGTGATCCGATGGACAAAAACCTTTATGACCTTCCACCTGAAGAGCTTAAAGGCATTCCAACTGTTTGCGGTAGCTTGCGCGAAGCTTTGGAATCTCTTGATAATGACCGTGACTTCTTGAAGAAGGGCGGCGTGTTCACTGAAGATCAAATCGATGGATTTATTGAACTGAAAATGGAAGAGGTTGAGCGCTTTGAGCTGATGCCTCACCCTGTTGAGTATGATATGTACTACTCAATCTAATACCCCCACAAGGGTTTTACCTTGATAAAAGGGCGCTTGGCTGTGTTGGCCAAGCGCCCTTTTTTATTGTTTTATCGTATTTCCCCTTAACTCCCATGATGAGAGCTATCTTTTTAGAACCCATCCCTGCGGCGGCGATGAACTTCAGATAGAAGTCGGTCTTTTAAGGATTTATCGATTAGATCAAAAACACCGCATTCAGGTGTTTGCATTTGTTTTAAGAAGCTTTCGATGTCACCTGAAAAGTTCGGCTTTGCAACTCGGGTGATTACGCCGGCTGTCGTTTCCATATTGACCCTGACATTGCTGCACGCGATGTTAATGACAAAGTTGGTGTAGGCCTTTTGAAACTCTTGGCCGGCATTTTGTTCAAATTGGGCTTTAAATTGTGTCCAGAGTTTATAATCTTGGGTTTTGGGCCAATCATCAATGGTTTGCTGTGACAGGGCGGTTTTGATTTGCTCTAGCGTCTCTGGCTTTAATTTCCACTTTAAAGCTTTTTCTAAATCTTGGCGCTGTGCCTCTTGGGGTGGCAAAATTTCTATATTGGCAAAATAGACCCTTGTTTCATCATCAATGCTTGGCGGGATCGGCCCCCAAATTTCTGAAGAGGAAAAGTCTGCCCCGCCAATTTCTGCATCGGTAAAGTTTGTGCCCCATAAATCGGCCAAGGTTAAATCAGCTACATTGAGCTGGGCGGTTTCAAAATTGACCATTTGCAAATGGGCCAGAGAAAAGATTGTGCCTTGTAAATTGGCATTGCCAAAATTACTGGCCAGGGCCACGGCACCAGAAAAATCAGCGCCCTGCATTTGCGCACCGAAAAAATTGCCTTCTGTGATAAAGGCATTCACAAACGATGTTTGTGCCCCTTTGGCAGATTCAAAAGAAACGTTAGATAAAATTGCCCAATCAAACCTGGCTTTGTTGATGGTGGCATTGTTAAAACTGGCCCCATGAGAGTAAGTGGAGCGAAAATCAGCAGACGTTAAATCAGCCGAGGTAAAATTGGCTCGGGCCAACATCGCGCAACCGCGGTTTTGATAATCTTCAAATTTTGCGTCTGTGATGGTTTCTTCTTGCAGCTCGCGGCACCCAAATTTAGCTTGGCGCAAGATGGTGCCTTGTAAGATGGCGTCTTCTAGCAAGGTGTTGGTGAAATCTGCCTTGCGCAAATCTGAGCGGCTTAGATTGGCAAACCGCAAATTGCGCCCACGCAAAGATATGGTGACATCATCAGACACGCTTTGTTGATCTGTGACCAAATCTTCATCGACCACAATCAAATTACGGTGGAACAGCCCCTTAAACTCATCCACTGTATAGCCGGTATCGGCAAAAAAGTAGGCTGTGGGCATAAACACGCTTGATTGGCTTAACTTGCCGCTCTCATCCACTTTTGCCTGTCCAACCTGAATGGATAAGGGATTAATCTTAGACAGTTGACGATCAATCCACTCACCTGGAAAGGTCACGACACAAATGGAGAAAAACAAAGCGGCAGTGATCAAGCCCAGCAGGACAAAAAAGTTGGTTGAATGCTGGCGCCCAGTGCGCCACAAGGCTTGCCAGAAATTCGCATTGGGTTTGCTTAAAAAGATCCCCACGCCAATGAGAATGATGATTTCTACGATCAAATAGATCCGATGGGCCCAGGTGATGCCTTCTGCATGATATGGCAAGAAGGTGATTTGGAAATAGAGGATCAAAAAGACAGGTAATAACACCAGTGACAGCCAGACCATGCCGTGCAGGAAGGTGGCAAACACCGCGCTTCGGTTGGCACCGGCAAGGGCTTGGGTGTAGAAATAGCTGTGCAATTCAAGGCGAAGGGGATGTGCCCGGCGTCCGCGCCAGGATTCGTCTTCGGTTAAAATTGTGTCCAGCTCAATGATTTTGCGTGAAAGTAGGACATGTTGCACCAACAACCCGAAATGGACGAAAAGCAGCACCAGTGGGCCAAATAAGAAAAAACTGTCCAAACGCAGGGCGATGCCTAAAAAGGGCAGGATAACGGGGGCGTTGAGCAATAAATCTTTATGAGAAACGCTGGCCGCGGCGATAAAGAGGTAAGCCATCAGGGCCAAAAAGAACAACCAACCGTTGCGCGCTGCGATACTGGCATCATTTACCGAATGCAAAAGGGACCTGGCAGTTCCTCGCAGCGTTTCATCTGACAATGCCGCCTTGCCACTTAAATCATTCGCTTGTGTATTCATTTACCCTATACTCCACACCACAAAACTGGCCTTACTGTATCTGAAGCGAGAGAAAAAGAGAATATGTCTGAGACATTTCTGTTTTTAACTGTGTATTTTAGGGAACGGTCTTTAAGTTCAACATAATCAGACGCTATTTTGTAATTTTGAAGAAAAATTATTCATTTTGCTCCCTGCCCCCTTTAAAGCTGGGGCGTTTTTACGTAAATAAGCTTCTTAACTTATCATTTTGAAAAGGATTTTGCCGTTGTGGCCAAAAGCATATCCGTGCGCGGGGCACGTGAACATAATCTAAAAAACGTCTCCATTGAGCTGCCTAGGGAAAAACTCATCGTTTTTACTGGCCCTTCTGGCTCTGGTAAGTCTTCGCTGGCTTTTGACACCATTTATGCTGAAGGCCAACGGCGCTATGTGGAAAGCTTGTCTGCCTATGCGCGCCAATTTTTAGAGATGATGCAAAAGCCCGATGTGGATGCCATTGACGGGCTCTCGCCGGCCATTTCCATTGAGCAAAAAACCACTTCGAAAAACCCACGCTCAACCGTTGGCACCGTGACGGAGATTTATGACTATTTGCGGCTTTTGTTTGCTCGGGTTGGTATCCCCTATTCTCCCACCACTGGCTTGCCGATTACCAGCCAAACCGTGACCCAAATGGTGGATCAGGTTATGACACTGGATGAGGGGACCAGGGCCTATTTGTTGGCCCCGATAATTCGTGGGCGCAAAGGGGAATATAGAAAGGAATTTGCAGACCTGATGAAACGAGGGTTTCAGAGGGTGAAAGTGGATGGTACTTTTTATGAAATTGGCGATGTGCCGGCTTTGGATAAAAAATACAAGCATGACATTGATGTGGTGGTGGACCGGCTTGTGGTGCGCGATGATATTGCCACGCGTTTGGCTGACAGTTTGGAGACCGCGCTTGAGTTGGCTGATGGGTTGGCGATTTTGGAAATGGCCGACATCAAGGAGGGGGAAAAAGAAGCTGAGCGGTTGGTGTTTTCTGCCAATTTTGCATGCCCGGTTTCTGGTTTTACCATTGAAGAGATTGAGCCGCGCTTGTTTTCCTTTAACAACCCGTTTGGTGCCTGCCCGCAATGTGATGGGCTTGGCACACAATTAAAGTTTGAAGCTGATTTGGTTATCCCGAACCCGAAATTAAGTTTGGAAGATGGGGCCATTCAGCCTTGGGCCAAAACGGGCAATACTTCACCTTATTATGCACAAACCTTGGAGGCGATTTGCCGTCATTTTAAGGTGCGCATGAATGTAGCTTGGGAAAAACTGCCGAAAAAAGTGCGCGATGTGGTGCTTTATGGGTCGGGTGAAGAAGAGATCTCTTTTCGCTATGAAGAGGGCACGCGCAGCTTTAAAACCAAAAAGCCCTTTGAAGGGGTGATCAACAATATTGATCGGCGCTGGCGCGAGACTGAATCCAATTGGGTGCGCGAGGAACTGTCTCGCTTTCAGTCAGCTCAGCCTTGCATGCATTGCGGCGGGGCGCGGCTCAAACCGCAAGCCTTGGCGGTGAAAATTCATGACCAGCACATTGGTGACATTTCGTTTATGTCGATCAAGGAAGCATTGGTATGGGCCAACAATTTACCAAAGCATTTGTCCAAAAAACAGTTGGAAATCGCAGAGCGGATCTTGAAAGAGATTAAAGAGCGATTGGCGTTTTTAAATGATGTCGGGCTGGAATATTTATCCCTTTCGCGCAACTCCGGCACGCTTTCGGGCGGGGAAAGCCAGCGCATTCGCCTGGCCTCACAAATTGGCAGCGGGCTCACCGGTGTGCTTTATGTGCTTGATGAGCCCTCGATTGGTTTGCATCAACGCGACAATGCCAGGCTGTTGGAAACCTTGAAGAATTTGCGCGACCTTGGCAACACCGTGATTGTGGTTGAGCATGATGAAGATGCGATTTTAAACGCTGATTTTGTGGTTGATATTGGCCCGAAGGCCGGCGTGCATGGCGGGGAAATTGTGGCCAATGGCACACCGAAGAAAATTATGTCGGCCAAATCAAGCATCACTGGGCAATATTTAACGGGCAAGAAATTTATCGCCCCGCCAGCCCAGCGCCGGGCGCCTGATCCGACCCGGCAAATAACTGTGGTTGGTGCTAAAGAGAATAATTTAAAAAATGTAACCGCCAGTTTGCCGCTGGGCTTGTTTACGTGTGTTACGGGTGTGTCTGGGGGTGGCAAATCAACCTTTTTGATTGAAACCTTGTATAAGGCAACAGCACGCCATTTGAACAATTCGCGCCACATTCCTGGTGAGCATGACAAGATAGAGGGATTGGAACAGCTCGATAAGATTATTGATATTGACCAGTCCCCGATTGGGCGCACGCCGCGCTCAAACCCTGCGACCTATACTGGCGCGTTCACCCATATCCGGGATTGGTTTGCAGGGCTGCCTGAGGCCAAGGCCCGTGGGTATAAGCCAGGGCGGTTTTCGTTTAACGTGAAAGGCGGACGGTGTGAGGCGTGCCAGGGTGATGGGGTGATCAAGATTGAGATGCATTTCTTGCCTGATATTTATGTCACCTGTGATCAATGCCAGGGCAAGCGCTATAACCGGGAAACGCTGGAGGTTAAGTTCAAAGACAAATCGATCGCAGACATTTTGGACATGACGGTTGAAGAAGGGGTGACATTTTTTAAAGCCGTGCCTGCGGTGCGCGATAAGTTGGAAACGCTTAACCGGGTCGGCTTGAGTTATATTAAGATTGGCCAGCAAGCGACCACCTTGTCTGGCGGTGAGGCGCAGCGGGTGAAGTTGGCCAAAGAGCTTTCCAAACGAGCAACGGGGCGCACCCTTTATATTTTGGATGAACCGACAACGGGTTTGCATTTTGATGATGTGGCTAAATTATTAGAGGTGCTGCATGAGCTGGTGGACCAAGGCAACACAGTGGCGGTGATTGAGCATAATTTGGAAGTGATTAAAACAGCGGACTGGATCTTGGATTTGGGGCCAGAGGGGGGTGATGGGGGCGGTGAGATCGTCGCCCAAGGCACGCCTGAAGACGTGGTCAAGGTTAAGGCAAGCCATACGGGTGTGTTTTTAAAAGATTTGTTGGCACGCCGACCAGCGGCAAAACCCGCTAAAGGGCGGGCTAAACCGTCTTCGTCCAAACCTCAGGCCAAAAAAGCGCCGCGCAAACGCAAGACTCCGGTAAAGGTCAAATCATAAGGTTGAATGTTAAGAATTTCTCATGATTGTCTTCATTGTATTTGCTAATCCCTTTATAAGGGGGATGTCTTGCAAAACATCTTGCTGCCATAACCGGAGCCGATTATCTTATTGAATATAAGTATAAATGAGGGAGGAGCTGTTTATGCGCGTTTGGCTAAAAGCAGGGCAAAAAATTGTTTTTGCTTGTCTTATGTCTTTTGTCTTTTTATTAACTTTACCCTCACTTTTTGAGCCTGTTACAACTCAGCAAGTGGCGGCCCATGGCCCGACACGCCAAAAAGTGACCAAAACAATTGAAATTAATGCCCCGCCGGAGAAGGTTTGGGCGGTTGTTGGTAATTTCCAGGATATGGGCTGGCACCCTGCTATTGAAAAAACAGAAGGGAAAGGCGGCAATGAGATTGACGCCACCCGGGTGCTTTTCTTAAAAGGGGGCGGCACAGTTGATGAGGTGCTTTATAAATATTCAGCTGAAAAAATGAGCTATGCCTATCGCATCACAAGGGTGGATGTGAAAGTGCTGCCTGTGACCAATTATTCTTCAAGCATTAGCGTTAAACCCGCTGAGGGGGGAAAATCTATTTTGCAGTGGAAAGGGGCTTTTTATCGTGGCTATCCGAATAATGACCCGCCACCGGAATTGAGTGATGAGGCTGCTGTTAAAACCATGTCTGGTGTTTATGAGGCTGGGATTGCTGCTGTTAAGGCAAAAATTGAAGGTGGGTCTTAAAACGGTTTTTAAGTTTTAAGCTCAAGCATTTTTTGAAAAGCCAGTGGGTCATTATGTGGTCTTACTGGCTTTTTTTATTCAACACGCTAAACTAAAAAGAAAAACTAGCATTGCTTATTTGGTTTTCACTCTAGAGCATAATCTATTCTGATTGAATTCAATAGTATGCTCTAGAGTCTTAATTTTGACGCACAATTTTTCCGATCCTCGTTACACTCAGGTCGGATTGTGCTCTAGGGAGGAGATGTTTGATGAGTAATACTTTTAAGGAGATGAACAACACACCTTTTGTTTGTTTTTTGTCTGTTGCTGTTTTCCTTATGCTCGCACCGCTGCTTATCAGCATGAACGTGCAGAAAGCCAACGCCATGTTTGGCCCTAGCCGACAAAACGTTACCAAAACAGTTGAAATTAATGCCCCGCCAGAAAAGGTTTGGACCATTGTGAAAAATTTTCATGACATGAGCTGGCACCCTGCAGTTGAAAAAACAGAAGGGGATGGTGGCAACACTGTTGGGGCTAAGCGGGTTCTCGTATTAAAGGGAGGGGGCAAAGTTTTTGAACAACTTTCTGATTATTCAGCTGAAATGATGAGCTATTCTTATCGTATTACCGAGGTTGATGTGAAGGTGCTGCCTGTTACTAAATATTCTTCCAGCATAAGCGTTCGTGCCAGTGATACAGGGACAACTGTTCTAGAATGGAAGGGCGGATTTTTTCGCGGCTTTCCCAATAATAACCCACCGCCTGAGCTCAATGATCAGGCTGCTGTTGAGACGATGTCTGGTGTCTACCTGGCAGGACTTGAAGCTGTGAAGAAAAAAATTGAAAGTGGTTCATGACCGCTTTTTTAAAATCTCGCACAATTTTAGGACCAATGGGGCCATGTTCACTGGCGTTGACAACGGCCCTGTCGCTGCTTTGCTGTTTTGCTTCCTCGCTTTTAGCTGGTGAGGCTTATGTCACCAACCAATCTTCTGAAACAGTGACGGTCATTGATTTAAAGTCTTTCAAGCGTGTGAAAACCATTGCGGTGGGGGGCAAGCCTGCTGGTATTGTGGTGAGTAAAGATGGGCGTTGGGCCTATGTGGCCAGCCCTGAAGGGAAATTTGTTTCTAAAATTAATACCACTACCAACAAAATTGAAAAACGCATTGCCTTAAAAGGGGGGCCTTTGGGCATTGCTGTTCACCCAAGTGGGGCCCCGCTTTATGTTGCTGATTGGTATGAGCACCGGATTTTTGTGATTGATCCTGAAACAGGCCTTGTTCAACACGAAATTGCTGTTGGGCACTCCCCTTCTGGGCTGGATGTTAGCCCAGATGGTCAATCTTTGCTGTCAGCTGATCGTGATAGCAATCAGGTTTCCATGATTAATACACAGACTTTAAAGGTGAAGGCGCGCATCAAGGTGGGAACGCGGCCCTTTGGCATCACGATTAATGATGAGGGGACAAGGGCTTACACAGCCAATGTGAAAAGCAATGATGTTTCTGTACTTGACCTTGAGGCAAAAAAGGTGATTGCCACAGTGAGGGTGGGTGAGCGGCCTTATGCCATTGCCATTGCGGGGGGTAAGTTGTTTGTTACTGATCAGTATAGTGAAACTGTGAGTGTGCTGGATGAAAAGAGCCTTAAACTGTTGAAAAAAATAGATGTTGGGGAATATCCAGAAGGAATTGCTACAGGCCCTGAAGGGCAATTTGTGTATGTGGCTTGCTGGTTTTCGAACGTCTTAATGCGCATTGATGTCAATAGTTTAGAGGTCACGGGTGAGGCAGAAACTGACGATGGCCCGCGTGCTTTTGGGCGATTTATCAAAAAATAAGGGACTTGCATTTGCGCTCATCTTGCCCAAAATGAGCAAAATTAACCGTAATTGGCATGAAACTGCCTTATTGATAAGGCAAACAAGCCAGCTGGACTTAATTTTTAGCAGTTACAAAAGCAGGCAAATTTATGAGGCATTTTTTCCCTTCAGCTTTGGTGCTGACACCTTTCTTGGTTCTCGCGTTAAACGTGGCAACTGAAGCGGGACCACAAAGCGCTTTGGCACGAACCAGCACAAAAGTGCCCTTGCCTCTTAAAAAACCCTCATCAGAAAAACAAGCTGCCAAGGAACAAGCACCAGAAAAAGACAAATTAGAGCTTGAAGGTGAGCTGGCTGGGCTAAATGAGTTGGCCATTGGCAAAAGTGAACAACAAACGCTGTCTGACGCCATAAAGGCGATTTATAAAAATAAGATCAGTGCTGCGCGCCAGCATAAAGCAAAGCTTGATCATCCGATTTCAAAAAAGCTGGTGGAGTGGTATACGCTGCGCTCTGGTGATGTTGCTCATGATACAAAATCCTTAAACAAATTTTTAAAGGCCAACCCGGGGTGGCCAAGTCGCACCCGGCTGCAAGCCAAGATTGAAAGAAACTATTTAAATCAGAGCCATCCTGCCAAAGAAACGGTTGCCTATTTTCAAATTTTCAAACCCAAGACCAAGGCCGGGACAATTGCTTATGCCAAAGCTTTGTTAGAAATGGGTGAAAAAGACAAAGCGATTAAGCTTATACGCGCGACCTATCAAAACCCTGGGCTTTCCAATCATCTTGAAAAAGTCATTATGGCCAAATACGCCTCTCATTTGCGCCCGCTTGATCATAAAATTCGGGTTGACCGGTTGTTATATCAAGACCGGCGGGCCAAGATTGCCAAAGCTTTGCGGGCGGCAAAGCGTTTGGGCAAGGCTGAGCAACAGGCTGCGCAATTTCGCGCTGCGGTTATTCGCAGGCGCCATGGCGGGGCCAAGAAATTACTGGCCAAGCTTGATCCACAAGTTAAAAACCAACCTGGGGTTTATTTGGCCCGCGTGCAACTTGCCCGGCGCTCGAAAAATTCAAAACGGGCTGCGCAACTGCTTGCAGATTCCAAGTTTAAAGCCCAAGACATTCATGACAAAGATGAATGGTGGATTGAGCGGCGTGTGAACACACGGGCGGCGATTAACGATCAAAATTATAAAACGGCTTATAAAATTGCTAGCAATCATGAGAACCCTTCGGTTAATCGCTATAAGGAAGCTGAGTTTCTAAGTGGGTGGCTGGCATTGCGTTATTTAAATAACCCGAACTTGGCAGAACAGCATTTTGAAAAATTTAAAAAGGCAGCTGATGGACCGCGCAGTAAATCCAAGTCTGCTTATTGGTTGGGCCGGGCGCAGAAGGCTTTGAAAAAACAAGAACAATCCCAAGCTAATTTTGGTGAAAGTGCGTCCTTTTTTAACACTTATTATGGCCAATTGGCGGCCTATGAGCTGGATGATAAAAAGGCACAAATTACCATTCCGGACTTGCCACAAATCACACCTGACATTGCCAAGCATTTTGTTGACAGAGATGAAATCCAGGCTCTTGTGATTGCCCATCAGGCTGGTCAAACTTCTTTGGTGCGCCAGTTTTTTGCTCATCTGCGTTATCACCTTTCTGACCCGGCTGAATTGCGGTTGCTGGCAGAACTTGCTGCCAGTTTTGGGTATAATCAAAGCACGGTGCGCATTGGCAAAACCGCAATGTCGCAAAACATACCATTGACAGAATATGCCTATCCTGTGCGGTTTATGCCGAACTACAAACCGTTGCGCAGCGTACCTGAACAGGCCATTGTTTATTCTATTGCGCGCCAGGAAAGTGAATTTAATTATCAGATTAAAAGCCGGGCTGGTGCGCGCGGACTCTTACAAGTGATGCCTGGGACCTTACGGCATGTTGCGCGTAAATATCGCATTAAGCATCAAACCGCTTGGTTGACACAAAAGCCGGCCTTTAATGCCAAAATTGGCAGCGCATATATTGGGGACCGGCATGATGAATTTGGCGGCTCTTATATTATGACTTTTGCTGGGTTTAACGCAGGGCCTGGCCGGGTGCGCCAATGGGTGCGTAAATTTGGGGACCCACGTTCGAAACATGTTGACCCGATTGATTGGGTTGAGCGCATACCGTTTACGGAAACGCGTAATTATGTGCAAAAGGTTTTGGCCAATTTACAAGTTTACCGGGCACGGTTGGCAAACGGGAAATCTGTGATAAAAAGCCATCAAGACTTGTATCGCGGGAAGTTTTAAAAGGGAACAGAGAGCTTTTTTTATCCAAAAGCTGGCACAGCTTGAAAGAAGCTAAAATAAGGGCCTATGGCGTTAGCAGATCAGTTAAGCCTTCAATCTTGGCATGACATTCACTTTACGAGCTATGATGGCATTTCGCTTTATGGCCGGCACTACCCTGGTGAAGCGCACCGGCGCCCTTTGTTGTGCCTTGCCAATATTACTGAGAACAGCCGTTCGTTTGACCCGCTTGCTCAGGCGATTTCGACCCATGAGCAAGGTCAGCACCCGGTTTATACGCTTGACTTTCGTGGTCGCGGCCTTTCTGAAAATGATCCGAATTGGAAAAACTATACCCCGATGATTGAGATGCTCGATGTCATCAATTTTATGGCGCTTAATCGTTTGCATCGGCCTGTTATTTTGGCTACAGGCTGGAGCGGGGTCATCGTGATGATGATGGCGGTTATGCATAGTGCCATGCTTGGCCCGGTGATTTTTAATGACACGGGGCCAAAATTAGAAACCAATGGCCTTATTCGCGCGCAAGCTTTCATTGGGCGTTTGCCGGTGCCCTCAAGTTGGCGCAAAGCGGCTGAGCAAATTAAAGAGCTGAACAAAAATAATTTTACTGATCTGACGCAAGATGATTGGTTACGCCTTGCTCACCAACAATATAATGAGGTTGAGGGGCGCCCACATACCGCTTATGACGCTAACCTAGAAAAGTCACTCATGATGGTTGATGTAACCAAGGGGACCCCGACGATGTGGGAGCAATTTGATGCTTTGAACCATGTTCCTATTTTGGCCATTCGCGGGGAAAATTCTGACGTTTTGTCTAAGAAGACATTGGAAGATATGTTTTATCGCCACCCTAATTTGCAAATGTTCACCGTTGCCAATGAGGGGCATGCGCCGCGCCTTGATGATGACTTGTCTATTGAACGCATTCGCCTATTTTTAGAAAAAAATGACGATCATTTGGCTTAACAACTGGCCTCCCCCCTGTGGTTGATAAGGGCTAGTTGGATCCATCATATAATTTGGAAAAATCTGTCTCGCCGCCATCAACCAAAACTTTGGCTTGAACAACCCAATATTGCCGCTCTACGCGCCCTGAGGTGCCTAAAACCTCATTGACCTTGTCCATATCAACTTGCTGGAATTGGGAAATTTGAGCATAGGACATGATGCCCATTTCTTTCAGCTTGGTTTCGGTTTCGGCATCAATGCCGCGAATGCGCTTTAAGTCATCTTCTTGGCCTGAAAAAGGGGCCTCTGCAGGTTTGCCTTCTTGGCCCGCAACCAGCTGTTTTGCTTGCTCGACCCATGCGATGAGCCGGGTTTTTTCTTGCAGCCCAAGGAGAAGGCCGGCCCAAGTGATATCAGCACCAGACCAGTTGGCGATTTGGTTCAGGCTAGAAACTCCTTTTTGTGATAAGAGTTGCTTTTCTTGCCTACTGATATCTGTGATTTGATCTAATTCACCTATAGGGTCTTGAGTTTGTTCGGAGGCGACAGTTTCAAGGCTTTGCTCGCCTTGTCCCCTATGGACCTCACTGACTGTCTGGTTATTTTTGGCAATCTCAATCCAGTTTGCGACCTTGGCGCTATCTTCAATTTGCAACAAGCTTGCTGCCTTTTCAGCGTCAGAGATTGACCAACTTGAAATTTGGCTTAGTTTTACTATTCCGTTGCTTAAAAGCAGTTCTTTTTCATCTTCAGTTAAATCGGTTAGCTGATCTAACTCGTGGTCCCCTTTGTGCGTGGGAACAACCGTTACCGCTTCAAGGCTTTGTGCCCGTTCTTGAGGAACAACTTCCTGCCCTGCCTGCGCTTTTTTTGCGATTTCAATCCAATTTAAAATCCGGGCTGGATCTTTGATTTGCAAAAGACTTTCCACCCAATCGACATTTGCATTTGACCAGCTCGCAATTTGGCTCAATCTTGCAATCCCATTGCTCAAAAGCAGCTCTTTTTCATCTTCAGATAAATCGCTTAGCTGATCCAACTCATGGGACCCTGCATTTTGGAGCGAGGTGGTTGGATCTTCAACCTTTGTTACGTGTTGTGTTGCTGCTAAAATTTGTGAGGCTTGTGAAATCCAATTTTCTTCTTCGATCCGGCCTTTGAATTCTAATTCTTCACTAATATGGTCCACATCTTCTTGGCTCCACTGGGAGATTTGTGACAATTTATAAACGCCAAGCAAGTTTAGTTTTTTCTCTATTCCGGTAGAGATGAATTTGATCTGCTGGAGATCGTCGCTGTCAACAGCTGGGCTGAGCATAACGGCTTCTTGGCCCCCATCTTGCCCCTCGGCCTGGAGTTGTTCGCCGCGCTGGCCTGGGGGTAAGATTTTACGCTCATTTTGATAGCGCTCGCGCCATTCTTCATCACGTTGTTGGCGAGCTTCTTGCCCAAAGAGACGGCCATCATCTCCTTCTTCTTGTGAGATGAGCCTTTCGTTTACGTGCTGTTCATCGCTTTCATAGGCAAAGCGCGATTCATAGTCACCGTCTTCAGGCTCTGCTGTTTCTTGGCCTTCATGTTCGTAATCAAACCGCTGCTCATAAGGGCTGTCATCCTTATCAGCCTCCTCAGTTTGTTGAGCGGCTACATCTTCTTCAGCGTCTTCGGCACCTTGTGGAGCCTCTTGCTCCTCACCTTCATAGGCAAAGCGCGATTCATAGTCACCTTCTTCAGGTTCGGCTTTTTCTTGGCCTTCATGTTCGTAATCAAACCGCTGCTCATAAGGGCTGTCATCCTTATTAGCTTCCTCAGTTTGTTGAGCGGCTACATCTTCATCTTCTCGTACTGCTACATTTTCTGCGGCCTCTTGCTCCTCGCCTTCATAGGCAAAGCGCGATTCATAGTCACCTTCTTCAGGTTCGGCTTTTTCTTGGCCTTCATGTTCGTAATCAAACCGCTGCTCATAAGGGCTGTCATCCTTATCAGCTTCCTCAGTTTGTTGAGCGGCTACATCTTCATCTTCTCGTACTGCTACATTTTCTGCGGCCTCTTGCTCCTCGCCTTCATAGGCAAAGCGCGATTCATAGTCACCTTCTTCAGGTTCGGCTTTTTCTTGGCCTTCATGTTCGTAATCAAACCGCTGCTCATAAGGGCTGTCATCCTTATCAACGCTCTCAGTTTGTTGCTCAGTGCTTTCTTCTGCTTGGGTTTGTTCTTGACTTACAACCGCTTGGGCGACGTTCTCTTTAGGCTCATTAGATACAACTTCATTTACAACCGCGGCGGCAGCGGCGGCGAGTGCGGCTTTTTCAATTGTATCGCCTGCTTCTTCTATTTGTTCTGCTTGACCTTCAGACGTTTCACCACCTGCTTGTTGCTGAGAAAAAACTGTTGCTCCACCTGCTGCTAAGATTTGAGCCTGTTCAATCCAGACCTGCTCATTGAGCAGACTGGTGAAGCCAAATTTAGTGCGCAAAAAGCCGACCTCACGCTCTGTTAACGCAGCAATTTGTTCAAACCGATGAAGGCCTAAGTCATTTAATTGACTTTGAAAGGTTTCATCAATGCCATTGATGAGGGTAAGATCATCGCTAGGCCCTTCAGCCTGAAAGACGACATCATCATAATTTGTTTGATTATTGGCATCATCCCACTCAATAGGTGCTGGAGCCCCTTCATCTTGGGATAGTGGTTGAGCACTTGTTGCCTCATCATCACGAACGACAACAGCTTCTTGAAAGCCATCTTCATGAGTTATTTCATCTGTTGCTATTGGCTGGGCAACATCTTCATCTGTAGTCTGTGGTTCGATATTGGCTTCTTCATCACGATGTACTGGTGCTTCTATGTCGACGTTTTGATCGTCCTGATTAGCTTCAGCCCCGTTCCATTCTTTGGTTTCATCAACACGCACTTCATCTTGGTTGATTTTGACAATATCATCTTGCGCTTGGTCGGCAGCTGCTACAACAGCTGTTGTGGCTAATGCGGCTTTTCCAACTGTTGAGCCTTCTACTAAGGCTTGTTCACGTGCACTATCTGCTTCACAACAATAATATTCGTTTTCTTTAAAGCCAAAAAAATAGGTTTTGAAACTGCGGGCAGCACCACCAATCGCTGCTCCTAAAAAGAAGAACAACGTCATCAAAATAAGAATATATAAAATTAGAAAAAGATCCATCACACCATTCCTAAACTGTCTTTACGATGGGGCACCTTAAATACTTGTGAAATGTTCAATTATGCACGTTGAACTTTATAGTTTTTCAACACCAAACCAACCAACAATTAGCCCCAATACAAGTGCAAAAAGCATGTAGGGCATTAGGGCGACAATTAAATAACTCATATCATATAGGACTTCCATACTAACTCTTTTCACTCCTTAATGGGTTGGTTTTGCTCACCGTTTTTTACTTCATCAATAAATTTAAATTGCCTTTTAATTTTCAAATACAACAAATTCAATGCGCCGGTTTAAGGCCTTGCCTTGGGCTGATCCGTTGGAGGCCACAGGCTGTTTTTCACCATAGCCTTTGGCATCTAATCGTTTGGCAGGGATGCCTTGTTGGATGAGATAGGCAATGACCGCACGGGCCCGGCGTTTACTTAACTCTAAATTATAAGCATCGGAACCATCAGAATCTGTGTGTCCCTCTATTCTTATAACCGTATTGGTGCAGCGGCTAGCGACAGATTGAACTTTTGTCAGCACATCAAAGCTATCGGGTTTGATAACCGAACTGTTGACGCTAAAGCGAATGGCACTGCCGCGTACGATTGAGTTCATCAGCAGTTGACATTCTTTGGCATTGACAGCACCGCTTTCCTTATGAAGATCTTCAAGCCGCTTATTTGTTTCTTCAGGCGTTAACCAATTGCGTTGTTTGGCTAATTCTTCGCGTGAGGCCACTTGTTTTTTTGCTTCACTATCGGCTTTGGTTTTAGCTTCTTCCTCGGCTTTGGCCTTGGTCTCTGCTTCTGCTTTGGCTCTTGCTTCTTCTTCAGCTTTGGCTTTGGCCTCTGCCTCCGCTTTAGCTCTTGCATCTTCTTCAGCTTTGGCCTTGGCCTCTGCCTCGGCTTTAGCTCTTGCTTCTTCCTCAGCTTTGGCCTTGGCCTCTGCCTCGGCTTTAGCTTTTTCTTCTGCCTCAGCTTTGGCTTTTGCTTCTGCTGCTTCTTTTACCAAACGATCATCGAAGCCCACTTCATTTAGCCAGTTGATGCCAGAGGGTAAATTGTTCGGGCGATTTTTAAATTGGGCAAATAAGTCTTGATTGGTCGTCTCACCAGTTATCTTTAAATTTTTATCGCTAAGAACCATAGCGCCCTTGGGCACTGAGGACATCATCTGAAGGCCGATGATGGCGGTATCAAGGAAGCCTTCTGGCGCGCCGCGAGCAATTTTTAGCTGATCAATGATGGTACGCCCGGCAAATGTCTGTTCTGCTTGGCTTCGAATTTTTTGACGCTGCTGCTCATTTTCAACCACGCCTTGGAGAATAATTTGCGTTCCATTATCATCGGCGCGGAATTCAAATGGTGATACCAGTGGAATTTCAGGTTCTTTAATGGTGATGATATCGCTTACCTTATAACCTGTTGGATAATCTGAGCGGACTTTGCGGCGCACATTTTGGGCTGTTTCTTTATCCTTGGCCAATCCTTCAAGGCGAACATCTGTTTTTTGAATGGTGGCAACGCCTGCGTCTAATTTTGAAAGCTGTGATAGAGATAACAATAGAGCTTTGGCCCAGCCTGCTGGTGCGCCAGAGCCTAGGCTTAGCTTGTTTTTAATTTCTAAAGAGGGAAAATAACTGCCGGCTGTTTTAGATACCATTTCACGCACTGAGTCGGATGGGACGACCCCTTCTATGAGCAAGACCTTTGGGTCATAACGCGCTGAAAAGACATAATTTTCAATAATTGAAGGTAAAATTCTTATCTTGCCTTTGCTAAGTTTCAAGGGCAAGGGTGACTGGAGCGTTTCTTTTAAACCATTATAGTTTGCTTTGTCTGAGGCAATGCCGTTCAGGCTCAGCTTATTATCAACAAGCTTAACCTGTCCGTTTAGAAGGCGCGCCAACTGGTTAAGGCCAAAACTAACCTGTCCGAACCATTGTTGTTCATCTTCAACACCACGGCCTACTTTTAGTTTATCTTCTAATTTAGCTTCGGGAAATTTTGCTTTAATTACGCCTATGATGGATTGCTTCACTTTTAAGTTTGGCACATAGCCTTCTAGCTTTATCCTGCCTTTGTTATGCAAGGCTGACCAGGTAAACGGGGAAATTTTGGGCGAGAGTGAAGAATTATCAACGACAGTGCGCACACCCCAGACTTTGCGAACCGTTTCTAGAGCTTTTAAGCGTTGTTTTTCAGAAGGGGCTTGGCCAAGTATGACCCCTGTTAGCCCCTCAAATTTGGGGGAGGCCCATTCAATGTTTTGAGCCTTTAAAGCTTTAGATGAGCGTTTTCCTAATTCTCTTTCAATCAGCCCCTTTGTGCCAAATGCAACCAACAAACCAACTAGAAGTAGAGGGAATAACCCCCACAACCAACACCGAGGTCTCGCTCTAAGCAACATCCTCACTCGCTCCTAAACTTAAACACATAAAACGCTCTTAGTTAGTTAACATTCAAAAATCAATCTGAGAAAGGTTAAAATTACAGATGAAAATCAAACATATGGATGCGTTCTATGTCCCCCTGTCCCATTTTGCTTGAGTTTTATTTTTTTCAATAACGCCCTAGCCTTTTGTTTTTCCACTATTTTTTCTTAAAAACTTTCTGTTTTTTGCGAGAAACTGACTTGGTAGAGCCCGTGCCTGAAAAAGTGTGGATGAAACCCTTGCGGCCTCACTATAGCTAACCGGATCATCTTTTCCAAGATGTTATATTTTTTTAAAAAATTACGCCGCCAGCTAAAAGGGAAAGCCTTGAAACTTACCCCATGCCTCATCTTCACTTAGGAAAGAAAGATGGCAAGATTGTTACCAAACTCTTTGACGGTCAGAAATTATTTTGAGGCGTGCATAAGTTTTGCAAAATCTTAATTGCACAAAGAACTGTATTTTTTTGTCTGAAAAACTAGCAAATTCGGGGTAATTGGTCGCCCACAAGCATATCCACAATGCGTTGGCCGCCAAATGCAGAGTTCATGATCACTTGACGGGGATGGATCTCTACTGCACTGCCGATAATGGCGGCCTCTTTGCCAGCATCGAGTGAACGCATAGCCGCTAAGGCGTCTTGAGCTTGCTCTTGGGGGACAAAAGCAACCAAGGTGCCCTCATTTGCCAGATATAAGGGGTCGAGCCCCAAAATTTCGCAAAAGCCACGCACTTCTTTGCGCAAGGGGATGTCTTCTTCGTTCATTTCAACCCCAAGATTGGCTGCTTGGGCAATTTCATTGACTGCACTTGCCAGTCCGCCCCTTGTGGCATCGCGAATGGATGTTGTGCCAGGGGCTGCTTTTAAGAGGGTTTCAACCAATTCATAAAGAGGTTGACAGTCACTTTCAACAGGGCTGGTCAGGGCCATGTCCCCGCGTGCGTTCAAAATGGCTGCGCCATGATCACCCAACACCCCGTTGACCAACAGTTGGTCCCCTGGCTTGACGCGCCGCGCGCCAATTTCCACCCCTTCTGGGATGACACCGACACCTGCTGTGTTTATGAACAGCTTATCGCAAGCGCCTTTGTGTACCACTTTGGTGTCCCCGGTTACAATGGAGACATTGGCCAAATCGGCGGCTGCGCGCATAGAGGCAACGACCTCGCGCAGCAGTTCGATTTCTAGGCCTTCTTCTAAAATCATGGAACAGGTTAGATATAACGGCTTTGCCCCACCCACGGCCAAATCGTTCACTGTGCCGTATATGGCCAGTTTGCCAATATCACCGCCTGGGAAAAACAATGGATCAACCACAAAACTGTCAGTGGTAAAGGCCAGCCGGTTGCCTTGGGCTTGCAAACTATCGAGAGGAATTCGGGCCTGGTCTTCCATCTCACCCATGGCTGGGTTGTCAAAGGCGCTGACGAACACATCATCGATTAGATCACGCATTGCCTTGCCACCAGACCCGTGGGCCAGGGTGATCCGGTCTGCTTTTAAAGATCCACCACGTCGAAAGGGTTTGTTATTTTCCATATTCATATTTTCACCTTCCAGCCTAAAGCGGGCCTTCATTTCTCACTTAAACTTAAGAGGCAGACTTTTCTGCTTCTACTTTTTTTGCTTCTCTGCGTGCGCCGCCATATTGATAATAGGCTGCACAGGCTCCCTCGGACGACACCATTAAAGACCCTAATGGGGTCTCAGGCGTACAAAGCTCACCAAACACTTTGCAGTCCCATGGTTTGATGGCGCCTTTGAGAACTTCCCCGCACTGGCATGATTTTGGATCTGCAATTTTTAGCGCTGGTATTGAGAATTTGCGCTCTGCATCATAGGCGGCATAAATTTCTCGGATTTTTACCCCTGAATGATCGATGGAGCCAAGGCCGCGCCATTCGAAAAATTCGCGCAATTCAAACACTTTGCCGATAGATTGGAGGGCTACGTTGTTGCCGTCATCAGGCACGATGCGGTTGTATTGGTTTTCAATGTCATGGCGGCCTTGATGAATTTGTTGTAGCACCATCCAGATAGATTGTAATACATCCAACGGTTCAAAGCCGGCGATGACAAGGGGGCGTTTGTAATGGTTGGCAATGAATTCATAAGGTTTGTTGCCGATCACCATGCTGACATGGCCTGGCCCTAAGAATCCGTCAAGGCGCAGATCAGGACTATCCAAGATGGCCTTGATGGTTGGGATGATGGTGATGTGATTGCAGAACAAAGAGAAATTTTCAACCTTGTCTTGCTCAGCTTGCAAGACAGTTAGGGCGGTTGATGGCATGGTGGTTTCAAAGCCTAGGCCGAAAAACACCACCTGTTTTTCTGGATTGTCTTTAGCCAATTGCAAGGCATCAAGGGGGGAGTAAACCATGCGCACATCGCACCCTTCGGCTTTTGCTTGTAGCAAGCTTTTCTTGGATCCTGGCACGCGCATGGCATCGCCAAAGGTGGTAAAGATGACCCCTGGGGTCTCTGCTATAGCGATGCAATCATCCACCCGGCCCATTGGCAACACACATACCGGACAGCCTGGCCCGTGCACCAGCTCTATGCAGTCTGGTAGCATGTTTTCGATGCCAAATTTGAAAATGGAGTGGGTATGCCCGCCGCAGACTTCCATAATTTGTAACGGGCGTTCTTTGGCTTTGGGGATGTCTTGTACCAGCGCCTCTATTTGGCGCAACAGCACTTTGGCTTTTTCTGGATCGCGAAACTCGTCAACATATTTCATAATTTTCCTCACCCATTGTATTTGTCTTTATTCAATTTCTTTTATGTCGTTTCATTTTTAGGGGCGCTTTAGTATGCCCACCAGCATCCGCTCTTTTTTATGGCGCTTTAGCATGCCCACCAGCATCCGCGCTAATCCCAAAACCGGTATCCACTTTGTAGTGAACCGCTTTAATTACTAACTGGCAAATTCCCGCGGTCATCGGCCAGTAAGGTGTGCACCAAGTCCCACAAGATGTGATAAATGATCAAATGGCATTCTTGTATGCGGTGGATTGAATCAGTTGATATGGTCAGGCAATGATCAAGCCCGATTGCCGCCATCTCTCCGCCAGTCATGCCAGCAAAGCCTATGGTTTTAATGCCCATTTCCTTGGCCTTTTTAAATGCATTGACCAAATTATCTGAATTGCCACTGGTTGACAGACCTATGAGACAATCTCCTTTGCGCCCTTGGGCAATCACCTGGCGGGTATAGACATGATCAAAGCCAATGTCATTGCCAACCGCCGTCATCATGGTCATGTCTGACGTTAAATTTATTGCTGTTAAAGCTGGCCGCCCAGCGGTGATGGGATGTTGGAACTCTACCGCCACGTGAGCTGCATCACATGAAGAGCCGCCATTGCCCATGGTTAACAAGCGCCCGTCTTGGCGATAGACATCTGCAATTGTGCCCGCAGCGGCAACAATATCTTGGGCATGAGTTTTGAAAAATTCATCCAGTACCCTGGTATGATCTGCTGCCTTTTGGGCAACTGATTCCAGAAGGGCGGCATTCATGTCGTTTGGATCTTGTGTCTTACCATGCAAAAAGGGATATAGCCCTTCTAGTGTGCCTTGTCCTTCATCAGACATTGAATATCCTCTTTATAATGGGGCTTTCCAACCAGAACTTCATTTAAGTTCCTGTTGTTTAAGTTCCTGTTGTTCGCATGGCTTCTAGTTCTTCTTCGACCTCGCCAAGCTTTTCTAGAATTTTTAGTGTTTCTTGAGCTTCTTGTTCGTCAATTCGGCTCATGGCGAAACCGACGTGAACCAGCACCCAATCACCAATGCACTGATCAATCGAGCGCTCATTGGTGACAACGCATGCGACATTCACGTCGCGCTGAATGCCGGAAACATCGACAACAGCAAGCTGTTTGTCGGCATCTTTTATGCTAACAATTTGACCTGGTATGCCCAGACACATAGAACCCTCCCTGCCCACTGCGATAATTGTATTTTTTCTTACAGCGGTTGACTAAAGCGTGATGCCTTTTTTAGACATCTATTATTCCCATATTATATTGAGAATATCGTGTTTTGGTGCTTATTTTAATGTGTAGTGCCATAATAAGAGGCAAATCACATGCCATATTTGGTAAAATCTTTCGTTTATGACATCAAAGCCCTCAAAATGGTAATTAGACTTACACTTTGACCTATTTCATGCTGAGGGAAATATTATTCTGTCTCAAGACACTCCTCAATTAGGAAGGATATATTCCTTTTTTTGCTCATTCTGGTAAGGAAATAACCACCATGCGATCTAAATTCAAATTGAGCCTGTTGATAACTGGTTTGGGCTTCTTGATCGGCTCGAGCATCTTGCTGGCTCCCAAACTTTACGCCCAAAACATGATGGACCATGTTGATCTTTCCAGTAAAGCAATGACGCAATCTGAGTTGACCAGAGAGCAAGTTATTGCCCGTTTAAAGATGGCATCAAAAGACAAGCCAGCCAATTTTTCATCTATGGCGTTAAATGGTCTGGATTTGAGCCATTTGGATTTTACCAATGTCAATTTTCGCGCGGCCAATATGAATAAGACCAATTTGGAAGGGGCCATTTTACGCGGGGCGATTTTGGATCAAGCTTGGATGCTCAATGCAAACCTTAAAGGGGCTGATTTGACCGGGGCCAACATCTTTCAAGCGCAAATGCTAAAAGCAAATTTTGAAAATGCGGTTTTTGATAATGCACGTTTGGCTTCAAATTTAACGGGAGCTAATTTGAAAAATGCCAGCCTTAAACATGCAAACCTTGCCGCTGACATGAAAAATCAATCCATGGGATTGATCACGGGGAACCTCAGCTCTACCAATTTGGAAAATGTTGACTTTACGGGCGCGAATTTGGCGCGCACCATTTTAGAATTTGCGCAGCTGAAAGGAACCAAACTTGTAAATACGAATTTGGAGAAAGCTGAACTTGATGGGGCAACGCTTGATGAGGTTGATGTGACCGGCGCTAATTTTGAAGGGGCCGATTTTAATTCGACCAAACTGATCAACTTGAAAGGGGTTGGCAAAAGCAATTTGCAAGAGGCAAAAAACGTCCCCCCTTTGCAATAAGGTCTGCTATAGTTCAGCCTGTTGAGATTTCTATCAGGCCAAATTATGACCAACTTACTGGGGCGCAGACAATTGTTAAAAAGCGGAGCTGCTGGGCTGGCTTTGTGCGCTTGCCCTCAGATGAATATTGTTCCGGTTCAGGCCGCCCCCTCTTCTAAACCTCCCTCCCTTTCCATTCATTTGCCTCTTTGGCATCAGGGGGGCTTGCAAGCTGAGACTTTTTGGACGCAGCTTTTTTCACAGTTGGCTGACCATAACTTTCACGAGTGCCTAATACTAATTTATCGTTTTGTTGACCCGGTAACTGGTAAAATTTCTAAGCGCAGTCAGTATCAAGCCCCCCTTGTTGCGCCTCATCTTGATTTTTTAGTGCAAGGGTTAGAGGCGGCCAAGTCATATGACATTCAAGCAAGTCTGTATCCGATGTTGGAAATTGATAACAACAAGACGATTGGCACCGTTTGGCGAGGCTATTTAAATTTCTTTGGTGTTACGTTAAAGAAATTTTTTCAACAATATACAAACCTTCTGCTTGAATTAGCAGATAAGAGCATTGCGCTTAAGGCGCCTTATTTTTTTATAGGATCTGAACTGGCCAGCCTTACTCATAACAGTGCGGCTCGAGGGCTTTGGGAGCAATTGATTTTTGAATTGCGCACTAAAATTCAAAAAAGCGCTCATTCATCCATGAACTTAACTTATGCGGCTCATTGGGAAGAATATTTGACCGTTCCCTTTTGGCGCCAATTGGACCAGATTGGCATTAATGCTTATTTTCCTCTGACAGATCATGAGACAGCAAGGGGTATAAAGCATCCCCCCCAAACAGTGATAGAAAACAGTTTGAAACACCAGTTGGGCGAATTGGAACGGTTTTCACAGACCCAAAAACGCCCGCTTTCTTTGAGTGAATTTGGGCTCACACCCTTTGATCAAACAACCGCTCGACCTTGGCAGCAATCCCCGTCTGAGATTAATGATCCGAATGAGCGGCAAACGGCTTACAGAGCCTTGTTTAAAATTTTACAAGACCAAAGCCCATGGCTGACAAGTGTTAATCTGTGGCATTGGCAACTGCCGGAGCGCATGGGCAGTGCCTATAATATTTCGGCTAACTCTGAATTGGCGAGGTTGATTACGGCTTATTCTTCGGCTGCAAATCGGTGAAACAGATTTAGAAATTGTTGCCTGGCTTGGGGCTGAGTGTTTTTTTGCCCCAGATCTTGATTGTTTGACCAATAATGCTTTTCAAAAAAATAGCCGGTTAAAGCAAAACCATTGGTTAAGTCTGCAAAAGATACTGTTTGGCTTTCCTCTAATAGAAAGGCGGGTAGGCTCAAGAGCTTGTCTTTATATGGTGCGCCGGCCTGACTTGAAACGGCGCGGCCTGATTTGGGAGAGACATAGATTAGATCACTGCTAGTACCAGTGGCCGCACAGGTGCTTAAGTCGAGCCCGACGCCTAATTCGGTGAGCACTTCTAGTTCAAAGCGCACCAGCAAGCCAGGCCATATGTCTTTTTCTTCCAAGTGAGATAGCAACAATTTGGCGCCTTCATAGAGACCTTGATGAGAGTCGCGCTCAGCAAACAAATTCAAATGGGAACATAGAGTGCCAAGGCCGGCCAAAGTCATTGGCTCGTCAAAAAAGCGACTGGCGACGGGGTCTTCTAGCTCAAGTGTGAAATGACCTAGGTGTTCATCTAACCGGGCGCGCCAGGTGGCACTAACCACATTGCCGATTTGGCAAATGGGGCGCATGCGTTTGGAGCGCCCCCCGCGCACCAGCCCTAAATGGCGCCCGTGGTGTTTGGTAAACAGTTCACAAACAGCGCTTGTTTCACCATGGGGGCGCGTTGCAATGACGATGCCTTCATCGCTCCATTCCATAACGGCTCCCTTTTTGTGTCTTTCTTATCGAATCTCACATGCCTACGAAACGCCTTAACTTCTCATGGTGAGATTTTCGCATTTTTAAAAGCCATGTCAAGGACGCGAAGCGCAAGTGAAATCCTTGACATGGCTTTTAAAAATGCAAAAGTCTAACCATGAGAAGTTAAGGCGAAGCTCAAATCTATCGTTACGTTTCAATCGGTTGGGTAATCTAGGCCCATTTGGGAGAAGCGTTCTGGATCTTCACCCCAGCGCTCGCGGACTTTTACAAATAAAAACAAATGAACCTTCGTGTCTAAAATTTCTGAAAGCTCTTTGCGTGAGGCCATGGAAATGGCTTTGACTGCGGCGCCGTTTTTGCCCAGCACGATTTTCTTTTGGCTGGAGCGCTCAACATAAATCACTTGTTCAACGCGAATGGAACCATCTGGCTTTTGTTGCCAATCAATTGTTTCAACGGTGGTGGCATAGGGCAACTCATCATGTAGCCGCAAATATAGTTTCTCGCGTGTGACCTCTGCTGCTGTGTGGCGCATGGGCGCGTCGGTGAGCTGGTCTTCTGGATAGAGCCAGGGGCCGTAGGGCAGATGGTCTTGTAAATGGGAGACCAGCTCTTTGGTGCCATCACCATTGGTGGCTGAAATATAGAACACTTGTTGGAAGTCAACATCACTTGTCAGTTGTTCGGTGAGGGCCAGAAGAGCGGAGCGCTCGACAAGGTCAATCTTATTGACGGCGAGCACCAGATGATAGGAGGTGTCTTTTAGTTTTTTCAAGATGGCTTTGACATCATCGCTCAGGCCCTTTTGCGCATCGACCAGCAAAACAACAATGTCTGCATCCCCTGCCCCGCCCCAAGCGGCTTGCACCATGGCTTTGTCGAGCCGTTTTTTGGGGGCAAAAATGCCGGGTGTGTCAACAAAGATGATTTGGGTTTGATCAAAAATGGCAATGCCACGAATGCGCGCGCGCGTGGTTTGGACTTTGCGGGTAACAATGGAGACCTTGGTGCCAACCAGTTGATTGGTCAGTGTTGACTTGCCCGCGTTTGGCGCGCCGATAATGGCAACAAACCCGCATCTTTTTTGGTCGTTCTTATCTGTCATTTGTTTGTTTTGTCCCAAATCTTTTGTTGCTCTAGCAGGTCTTTTGCCGCCAATTGTTCCGCAATGCGCTTTGATGCCCCTTGGCCTTGGCCTTGCCCAACCCCTTTGACAGAGACTTTGGTGACAAAAATGGGCTTGTGATCAGGCCCTGAGCGGTCGACTGCTTCATAGGCAGGCAGATCATATCCTTGGCCTTGGGCCCATTCTTGCAACGCGGTTTTGGCGTCTAAGAGACCGTCTTCATCGGCTTGCAAGTAAGGCTGCCAGAGCTTTGCGATTAGCTCATGACTTGCTTCATAGCCTTGATCTAAAAATACAGCGCCGAGCAAGGCTTCCATGGCATTGGCTAGAATGGTTGTTTTTTCACGCCCGCCAGAGCGGGCCTCGCCTGCGCTTAAAATGAGGAAACGGCCCAGATCAATGTCACGGGCAATCTTGGCGCACATTTGGCGCTTGACCAATTGATTGTAGCGCCGGGCCAACTCGCCTTCGCGTGCCTTGGGAAACAGGGCCATGACTTGTGAGCAGATAGAGAGCCCGAGCACCCTGTCGCCTAAAAATTCCAAGCGTTCATTGTCATTTTCTTTGCTCTGTTTTGATGTTTGGGTGCTGGCGTGCGTGAGGGCGGTGCGTAAGAGTGAGCGGTCTTGAAAACAAATGCTCAGCTTGTTTTCCAGCTGCTTTAAATCAGGATCACTCACTGCCATGAGGTCTATCTAACCAGATTAAAAAGTCGTGCCCAACGCACATTAAACAACCCGGCTTCAGGGTCATAGCTGTGACCTTTTGAAAAGAAGATAATTTGTGCTTTGCCGACTAAGTTTTCATAAGGCACGAAACTAACATCCGGATCGCGGCTATCAGAGGAATTGTCGCGGTTATCGCCCATCATAAAATAGTGGTTATCGGGCACGACATACTCTTCAGTGTTATCTGTAAAGCTGCGGCTGTTATGTGGGACCGCATCAAGCACCGTGTAGCTGACGCCATTGGGCAGAGTTTCTTTGAATTTGGCAATAGGGCGATCATTAACGTCAACAATGAATTGTCCGTCAGGCTTTTTGGAAATGGGCTTGCCATTAATGTGCAAAATCCCACCAATCATCTGAATGCGATCTCCTGGCAGGCCGATGACCCGTTTAATGTAATCTTGGCTATCATCCTTGGGTAATTTAAACACAACGACATCACCGCGCTCTGGCTGGCTGCCAAAGATACGGCCGTTAAACATATCAAGACCAAAGGTGTGCTTGCTATAGCCATAGCTGAATTTGGAAACGAACAAATAATCACCGATGAGCAAATTGCGTTGCATGGAGCCAGAGGGGATATTGAAGGGCTGGATGATAAAAATCCGCACCAAAAAAGCTAAAATGACGGCATAGACGACGATTTTGACAATTTCCCACCAGCCTTCATCAGAGGAAGCTTTGCTCTTTTCCACATCAACGCTCATGCAACCACTCCTTCAAGTTTGGTCAGTCAAAATCTTTGGTTATACGTTTCGTTTTAAACTTTTCATGTGTTTGTCATTCAAAACAAGGCCTATAGCCTTAATCACTGTAGATAGCAAATTTTTACCTGAAAACAAGCCAAAAGGTCTTTTTACTAAATATGCTGTTTGGTTTGCCTGTTGAAACAACGCTTTTCTTTTAATCAGATGATTTTGCTGAAATTATTACAAAAGCCTGGGCCATGGGAAAGTCATCCGTAATGGTAAGGTGAATCACCGGTTCAAACCCTTCTGGGACCATTCTTAGTAGATGTTTTTGCGCTGTGCCGGTTAAAATCATGCTTGGTTGGCCGCTGGGGCTGTTGATAACGCCCATATCGCGCCAAAATACGCCTTGAGAAATACCTGTTCCCAAAGCTTTGGCACAGGCTTCTTTGGCCGAAAACCGTTTGGCATAAGAGGCGGCGCGAAGCTTGCGGCGTTCAGAGCGCTCCTGTTCAATTTGTGTAAACACGCGTTGAATGAACCGGTCACCATATTTTTCCAGCGTTTTTTCCACACGCCGGATATCGATTATGTCATTGCCAATTCCTAGGATCATAAACTGTCCATCTATCTTTAAAAGTCAGACTAGAGCGTTCCTTTTTACTTGGCGCTTTAGCTTGCCCACCAGCAACCGCGCTATCCTAAAACCGGTATCCACTTTAAGGCGGAACGCTCTCACTTTAAGCGTTCCTTTTTTTCCTAAAACCGGTATCCACTTTAAGGCGGAACGCTCTCACTTTAATACGTTGCCATTTGGCTGGCACGTTGGGCCAAACGTTTGGCCCGTGCTTTTTGGTACTTTTCAACCAAATTACGAATGATGAAGTAACCGAAAAATGCAACGATAAAGCCTAAGGGGGCACCGCCAATGATCATTGGTTTAATATACATTTCATAAGCGTTGTTGATGGCAAAAAACAGACCTTGAGAAAAAATATCAAGTAGCTCAGAAACCTTAAAGGCACCAACCTGATTGCCCAAAATCCAGTGGCCAAATTTAAAAGCTGAAGCCCAAATGAAGGGAAACGTTATGGGGTTGCCGAAAAATGTGCCCAGCGCTGAGGCCAATATATTGCCGCCAACCAAATAGGCTAATAACCCGGCCACTAAAAAATGAAAGCCCATAAAGGGGGTAAAGGATACAAAAATACCAACCGCGCAACCAAGGGCTATGGTATGAGCTGAGCCACTAAGCCGGTTAATGCGTAATAGAACATAATTTACCGAGCGTGACCAACTGCGCCGTGGCCATAAAAATATGCGCAGATTTTCAAACCAGGACGCTTTATTACGACGTTTAAATAACATTTACGAATTTACTCTCCCCAACGGGTGCCATTTTTACTCACCCAAACAGGTGTCATTGCGTTCATAAAGCAAGCAGCATTTAAGGCAAACCGATGCCTTCTTGTGAAACAGGTATAAGCTCGATTGCCAAAATTCAACTGATTATGCGCATAACTGCTTATAATCCGTCAAAAAAATGACGTATCTTAGCTTTAGTCTGTTAGCCTAATAAGAAATTATGCCAAAATTCTGCTAATTAATGATTGAGATCAACACTTTAAATTGAACGTTTTTTCTCTTTTATTTATTGGGTATGAAAGCAATAAAAGACTAACCAATCAACTGTTTTCAGCGTTACACTTGTCGACGAAAAATTTTGGGCGTTTAACAGCTTAAAATCAAAAAATTTTTTTAAGGACTATCATGGCTATTGGTTCTAAGAAATTATGGTTTGTGATGCCACTTTTTACAGGCACTCTTTATCAGCCCCTTATAATGCGTTTTTTGGGCGTGGGGATCATTGCTGGCTTTGCATGTTTTTCTAGCCCGGTTTTGGCTGATCAACTCTCGGTGTGCGTGGTTTGTAATGACCCTGGTAAAGTTTATCAATGTACTTTTGAGACAGTTGATGTGGGCAATGCTTCACCTAACATTCGCGGTTTTCATTTTGCCTGCATTAAAGAACTTGCCCAATATGGTGAACATAGCCAATGTGCTGCGCGGCGCAATGATACCATTGCTTGTAATGGAGAGCCTTATTCACTGAGAAATGCTCAAAGTTTGTACAAGCCTGAACTGAATGATGAGCCATTAGCAGAAAACGCACCAGATAGCCCTGCTCCTACCAAAGATAAAAAACAACCAACCTTGGTTGACAGCACCAGCAAAACTTACAAAAAGGCAATTGACTCTGTTGGGCAGGGGTATGAGAACACGAAGAAAACCGTGAAAAAGGGGTATAAGAGCACAACCAAAACTGTTAAGTCAGTTGGCGACAAGATCAATGATGCTGCAAAAACCACCTATGATTGCGTTATGAGCCTTTTCAGCGATTGTAGCAACTAAACATAAAACTGATCGCTGATCCCTTGACCGCCCATAAACATACATAAATGAGTTTATTTGCCAATATAGTCTCTAGCTAGTTTTTGGGCCACAGCGATTTCAGCTTTGGTCATTTCATGAGCAATTTCTTTACGATACTCCAACGCGGATTTATTGCCTTTTAATGCCGCTAGGTTAAACCATTTGTGAGCAACCACTAAATTTGCATCTACATCACGCCCTGCTGCATACATCATGCCCAATTCGAAAAAAGCATCCGGCGCCCCGCCTTCAACTGCCCCTTCTATCTCAGCATGAATAGGAAAATCTAAACGTGCCATTGATCTACTTCCTTACTTACATTTTTATGACATTTGAACACTTGGCTCAAACACCGTTACGCCTTACTTTGCTCTTTTTTAGAGCTTTAGATAATCAATAAGCAGACCTTGCCATAAGGGTTGAAAGATACGGTAAAGAAAGCTGGATAATAAATTACCAATAAACCGGCCGTTTTGTATTAAAATAGTGCAAATTTGGGTGAAAGGGGACCATAACGCGTCACTTTCCAACTGGATTTAATATTCTGTTTAAAAAGGGAGTAATCAATCATTTACCATGGCAATAAAAAGCCGTTCAAAGATGAATTTTAGAAAAAATTGACATAGATCAAGGACAGGTATTTTTTTTTAAAAATTATACATTTACGGGTCAAAGCTCATCTATCTCAATGTTCAAGAATTAAAAGCTAGGCTTATTTTACTGCGTTTTTCTGCAGTATAAGTATCAAGAAGATGAAATAACTATTTGATTTTATAGAGATGATTTGGTATCTCGTATCATAGAAACTGCCCTGAAAACGAGTATTTTTCCATCGTTAGAAATAGTAAAAACAATAAGATGAAGACAAATAACAACCTTGAGGAAACTCGGATCAGAATACTTGAGGCTGCTGAAAGGCAGTTTTTGGGTAATGGTTATGATGCAACACGTTTGGAAGACATCGTGCGTGAAGCACGTGTTTCCAAAACTGCTATCTATAAAATATTTGGTGGTAAACGAGAATTATTCTTGGCTCTCAATGATCGCATCATTCAAGATCTGATTAAAAAAATTGCTCTATCTAGAACTCTTAAAACCGGATCCTTGGAAGAGTTAAAACAGAACCTTTTTGAGCTTGGCAAAGATTATTTAACAAGTTTAACTCAAGGTCATCCATTATCTCTTTTTCGGCTAAATTTATCCATTGCCACACGTTTTATGGATGCTTCTAAAAATTATTATAATTCAGGGCCGAAAGCCTTTCAGGATATTTTGTCTCACTTTTTTAAAGAAGTTCATGAGGCTAATATTTTAAATATTCCAGATACTGATATTGCCGCGGATCAATTTATGGCAATGGTTCGTGGTAATTTTCATATTCAGGCTTTAATGGATATCGATTTTCAACCAAGTTCTGAAGCGATCTCTAAGTATGTGGAAAGTTCAGTTAATTTGTTTATTGCTGGCTATCGAACAAACACCTAAAAACTTCCTTTGAACTTTTTATCCCTTTAAGCGTTCAGCTCTTAACCGGTGGCGGTCATCTGTTAAAAGAAAAGCTGTGCCTAACACACCAGCTGTTGTGCCCAGTGCTGTCCCGCCTGCGATTAGAAACATGATCATCAGCTGATATTTAGTGGCATCAATTGGATCAACGCCAGCGATGATTTGACCTGTCATCATGCCCGGCAGCGAAACAATGCCAGAGGCAGCCATCGCATTGATGATGGGCATCATACCGGCTTTCAGGGCTTGTTTGATGTGTGCTTTTAACGCTTGGAAGCGCGGTGCGCCAAGAGATAAGCGCTCTTCTATGATCGCTTGAGATTGTTTAATTGAAACGGACAAGGTTTCCATCCCCAAAGCAATGCCTGTCATGGTGTTGCCCAGCATCATGCCCAAAATCGGCAAAACATAGCGCGGGGCATACCATGGATCTGGTTGGATGAGGAAACCAATCGCAAAACCTGTACAAACAAAGCCAACGAACATTAAGGTTGCTGTGCCTAGCCCATAGGCTTTCATGCCCTTCAAGCGATAACTTTGGCGCGCTAGGATTTCATATCCAGCCACTGCCAGCATGATCAGTGCCCATCCGATTGTCCACCAGGGACCTGATTGGGCAAAGATAAATTTTAAAACAAAACCGATCGCGCTGAGCTGAATGAGCATGCGTGCTGTATTGATAAATAAAGTGCGCTCTAACCCTAAGCCTAATGCGATTGATAGCCCGCCATTTATCAAGATCAACAGAGCGGCCATGCTTAAATCAAATAGTGACAGGCTGACATAATCCATTAGCTGGTCACCTTTTCATCAGCGGTAAGATGGGCTTTGCCTTTATCAAAGGTTAAGCTCATCGCGCCGTATTTTTCCACCTGTGGGGCACTATGGCTGGCCAATAAAATGATCGCCCCGCGTTTCAGCTCATGGTCAATCATCAATTCCATACGGGCAATGCTTTTTTCGTCAAGAGCGCTGGTGGGTTCATCCAACAAGAGAACCTTTGGGCGGTCTTGGATGGCGCGCAAAAACGACAAACGCTGTTTTTCGCCGGTTGAAAGATCTTCAACGGGCCACTGAAGTAGTTTTTCAGGCAAATCTAAAGCTTCCATCCATTTTGAGAGATAGCGTTGGTTTTTCTCAAAGTGGGGTGCCACGCTGTCATGCCACCAATGAGAGCTTGCTGGCACAAAGCGCACCTGTTTGCGCCAATCGAAAGCTGGCATGGTGTTGCGCTCTGCCCCATCTAGCAAGACCCTTCCTTGTGAGGGGTCAAGGTCTGCCAGGGCACGTAAAAACCTTGTTTTGCCTGAACCGGAAGTGCCTTTTATGATCAGCGATTGCCCTTTTTTGAGGGACAAGGACACAGGTCCGAAAATCTCATTTTGCAAATCGACAATTTCAAACATTAACTGGTCTCATCGCGTTGGAATTGGGCCAGAAAATGGCGCATTGGCGGTTTTTTTTGATCAAAAAAGGTTTCCCGTAGAACTGAGCGGAACCCTAATGTTTCAAAACGATCTAATTCAGAAGGGGTTAAGGGCCAGGGTGGGGGATTAAGCGGTTCCTCTTCCAAACGCCCGCGGGCAACGATTAGTAAGCGCCCTTTGGGTGCGACCAGACTGGCTAACGCGTGAAAGGCTTGGGTGCGTTCTGGCTCTTTTAAGGCTTGGATGGTAAAAGTCTCGTTGACCAAATCAAAGGCACCTGTCCACTCTTGGGGAGGATTTAACAAATCGGCCGCTTGCCAATCGATGGGTAAATCAGCGAAGCGTTTTTTGGCCCAATTCACAGCCGTTTGGGAAATGTCAAAGGCGGTGACATTAAAGCCCGCTTTTGCCAGCACCGCTGCATTGTCTCCCAGACCGGTTCCCACATCCAAGGCGCGGCCCGTACAACTTTTTTTTGGTTGGCGCTCTAACCAATTTAACAGCGGGAAGCGGGCTTGCTTGTGGCCCCAAGGTATGAGGTCTGGGTCACCTTCAGCTTCGCGGTACAAAGCGTCAAACCATAAAAGCGGGGTGCCTTGGGTTTCATATTCGGCTCTGAGCCGGTCTGCTATGGCTTTGCCTTGTTTTCGTTTTTCCTGATCCATAATGGGTGTTTTTAAGCCTTCTTTTCCCAAGCCCCGGCTTGGTTTTGTTGCCAATAGGTGGCTGTTATATTTTGGGCTTTGGCTGCTTTCCATTGGGTTCGTGCGCGCTCAACAGCTTCCTCATCGTGACCGTTGAAAATATAAACCAGGCGTTGATAGCTGGTATGAGCTGTGACATCACCGCTATCCACGAAAAAGCGAATGTCTGCCTTGTTAGGATTGTCTGGTTCATGGGTGAGCACTATGGGCTGTTGTTCCGCGCCCGGATCGCTGCTTTTGCCATGGGGCAGGAAGCTTTCATCTGCAAACGTCCACAGCATCGTGTCAAGCGCATCAACTCGCTCTTGGGGCGTGGTTTCGACAATGGCTTGCCAGCCTTTGTCTAGGCTTTTTTGCAATAAATCTGGCAAGACCCGCTCTAGGGGGGCTGACTGCAAATGGTAAAACAAGAGGTCCATTGTTTGGCTCTGCTCAATGATATTGTTTTCATGGTCAATCTTGGCAGAAAAAATGGCATGTTTCATCTGGTTTGTATAGGTTTTGCAAACTTCGCACAGACTTATTTTTCTCTAATTGCTAATGCCACCAGGACCGTTACGGCAAGGCTTTCCTTTTTTCACGCAATTCCATTTAGAGGGGTCTTTAGACCATTTGCGGCATTTTGAGGTTTTCTGTTTTGCTAGAATATAAAATGACCAGGAGGCCCCATAGCTAGCTTTCACTTGACTGCGCCAAGATTTATGCGCCAAAGCGCGCGCTGCTTGTTTGGAGTGATGGATCCCATAGCCCCAAACCATTTGGTTCTTACATTGTTTGGCCACGGCTTGGCTGGCTAAGATGAACGGGCTGAGGGATAAAATGATCGCGCTGGTTAGGGTGACTTTTGAAATTGTGTTTTTCATGAACAAATTCCCTTTTGCTTGAGTGACTTCTTTATTGGTCGCTCCAAAAGGGAATTTGGTTCAGCTATGCGTAGAAAAGGATGACTTTCTCTAGATTAGTTACAGTTTGGTTTTGTATCGCTCTGTATGATTAGAGCAAACCAGGTTTTTTGTTTTTCTATCGATGAGAAGCAGACTAAACAGCTTTGGAATATTGTTGCTGACCATTGTTCAAATAACTATCAAAGTTGGCTGCAATCAAACGTAAATAGGGGCGGGCCTGGGATTTTATCCTTAGAGTGCCTTCACGATATTCAATGTCGTCTTGCTCAAAAAAGGGCTGTAATTGCTCAAACTCTAAAGCATATTTATCCCGATTGATTGGCGCCTTCATCGTGCACATTAAGGACATGATGATATCGCGCCGCTCTATATCGTTCTGGCTTAAAGCTATGCCACGTGCAACTGGCAATTGATCGTCCCTTATGGCTTTCTCATACTCTATATAATCGGATGTGTTTTGCACATAGCTTGCTGGCAAGGTTGTGATGGCAGATACACCGAACCCTAGCAGCGCTTGGGCTGTATCCGTGGTATAGCCTTGGAAATTTCGTTGGAGTGTTTTTTCTTGTTCAGCTTTGGCCAAAGCATCATCTGGGCGGACAAAATGGTCCAGGCCAATGGCCACATACCCTCTTTCACTTAACAAACTGGTTGCCGCTTCAAACATCTCAAGCCGCTCTTGTTCACATGGCAAGGCTTGCTCATGAATTAAATTTTGGTGTTTTTTCATCCAAGGCACGTGCGCATAACCAAATAGAGAAATACGGTTTGGATTTAAGTTTAAGGTTTGTTCAATGCTGTGCAGCAATTTGTTTTGAGTTTGCAGGGGCAATCCATAGACCAGGTCGATATTTAGGTCTTCAATGGAGGCGCAGCGCAATTGGGCAACAATATCGCGAACCATAGAATATGGCTGAATGCGGTTTATGGCCTTTTGGACGGATTCATCAAAATCTTGCACACCCAGGCTGGCCCGGTTAACGCCGGCCTGTTTATAAGCTTGGATTTTTTCTGGTTGAAGCGTGCGCGGGTCCATCTCTATTGCAATCTCTGCAGTTGGTGAGATTGAAAATTGATCTTTAACCTTACCCATAAACTCTAGAAAATCTTGAGCAGACACAACCGTTGGTGAGCCGCCACCAAAATGAATATGTTTAACCTGTTTGGCATTTAAATGCCCACTAACTAACTCGACTTCTTGTTGTAAAAGTTTCATATAACGGGCGATGGGATCGTAATGATTTACGATTTTGGTATGACAGCCACAAAACCAGCACAATTGACGGCAAAAGGGGATATGGAAATATAATGACAGGTCCATTTCACCGGGAATTTCATTGAGCCAGGTTTCATAATGACCTGCATTGATATTGTCATGAAAATGTGGTGCTGTTGGATAGCTGGTGTATCTGGGAACACGTTGTGTCATTTATTATATGTCTCCACTTTTTTTTAGACATAACATAAATGAAATTTTTGTTTTTTGACTTTGATCATATTTTTTGCAATTGCTTGTCACGTGCTATTTGGCTGAAATTGGTTTGTCAAAATAACGCTTGTTTGTGAAATGATTTCAACTTCTTTTGCCTGTAACTTTTAATCCCACTTAAACAAAGAATTTTCTTTTATTATGAAATTTATCTCTTTTTCAAAATTATCTCGTTGGTTTGTTTGTGCCTTTTTTGCAATGCTCGTATCGGTGAGTTTTGCCACTGTTGTTAGCGCTGATGAGACGGCGCAAACTGAGCAAGAAAAATTAATTGATAAACAAAAAAAGGCACAAGAGACCCTTTCCACCTTGTCGCAATTGTTATTGCAACAAAAAGAGATATCGGTTGAGGTTAAGCAGCTGAAAGACAAATTAAGCCAAGCACAAGATGATGTAAGCAAGAAAGAGCTGGAGCAACTCATTGCTGAGATAACCAAAAAGCTTGGCGATGTTGAGACCCAGATTGACGCTTTGGCCGGTGGGACGACAAAACAAGACTTTTATGCCTCAGATAATAAGCCCTTTGATTTGCAAAATGAGCTGCAAGGGTTGGCAGAGCCTTTGATTAAAATCATTAAAAACTCAACCAAGACGGCCAGAGAAATTGATCAGTTACAATCCAGCATCAAAGAGGCTGAACGCCGCCAGGCTATGGCAAAAAATGCCAATGAACGCATTGAGGGATTGCTAGCGGCCTTTAAAGACCAAAATAATGGCGCGTCTTATGCTGAAACCCAAAAATTTCTCAAAGCCCAGCAAGATGAATGGCAAGAGCGCTTAATAGAAGCAGGCAATTTAAAAGATGCCTCGATCAAACAACTGCAATTAAAACAAGAGCAAGCCGAACAATCTAATTTGGACAATTATGCTTCCGGCTTTATTCGCACACGCGGCATCAACTTCTTGCTGGCGCTGCTCACCTTTTTTGGCACTTTTCTGTTCTTGCGGCTTTTGGGGCGCATGGTTAGCTTTGCTTATGGTAAGACCGGTTTTAAAAAGAGTTTTTCTGCCCGGCTTCTCAAAGTTGTTTTTGATTATGGCACGATCATTATCGCCTTTATCTCAACCATGGCCGTTTTAAACTATTTAAATGATTGGATTTTGCTGGGTCTGTTAGGGTTGTTAGGGCTGGCTTTGATCTGGATTGGGATCAAAGTGGTTCCTGTCCTTATAGAGCAAACGATTTTACTGTTAAATTTAGGGGCGGTACAAGAAGGCGAACGTTTGCTGATTGATGGTGTGCCCTGGCGGGTGAAACGGCTTGACCATTATACAGAGTTTGAAAATCCGGTGTTAGATGGGGGGCACTTTACACTGCCCATTCGCGAGTTGATTGGCAAACATTCACGCCCGCCAGCCGAACATGAAGCTTGGTTTCCGACCCATCAAGATGATTGGGTACAGTTGGACAATGGTTATATTGCCAAAGTCGAATCGCAAACGCCTGAATTGGTTCAATTGATTGAACTTGGCGGGGGGCGGTTGACTTATTCAACGCAAGAATTTGTCAATGCAACCTTTCGCAACCTTTCAACTGGCTTTCGCATTCGCCAGGAGTTTAACATTTCTTATAAGCATCAACTTCAAGCTGTTGACCAGATCCCCGCTTTGCTTACCAAGCATCTAAAAACGGGGCTTGAGGGTTATATTCCAGCCGATGATATTAATCATGTGGAAGTTGACCTGAAAGCTGCTGCCAACTGGGCAATTGAATATGATGTTGAAGTTGATGTGAAGGGCTCTCAGGCCCATCGGTTTGAAGATATTGAAGGGGAAATCACAAGGCTTTTGATCCAGGCGTGCAACATCTATGAGCTGGAAATTCCGTTCCCGCAAGTGGTTGTGCACCAACCAACTTAAAAAAAACACCAACGGTTAAATAAGCCGTTGGTGTTTTTTTATCTTGAATGAAATTAAAGGATTTTAGCCTTGTGGTTTAGCTGGTAAGGCCACAAAACCGAACTCACCATTGCCTCTGGCAACATACAAAATGGCGTTTTCTCTATTGGACTTTTTCGCCTCTTCGATTTTATTGATCACATCTGTGGGGGTTGAAACAGCTTGTTCCATAACCTCCACGATAACTTGGCCAGCTTGCAAGCCCTTTTCAGCTGCCTTGCTATTGAGATCAACCTTGGTGATCACCACGCCTTTGGTTTTGGGTTTAATACGGTATTTGCGGCGCAATTCAGGGGTGATTTCAGATAAGGTCATGCCCATATATTTGGCTTCCTCATCTTGATTAACCTCAGGTTTGAAGGCCGCGTTGGTCTTCTCTGCGACCTCTAGACGAGCAATCTTGACCTGCAAGTTTTGCTCTGAGCCCTGGCGCATGACTTTCACATCAACGGTTTTATCAACTGGGGTTAGTGCCACGATTTTTGGCAGCTCGCGAGACGATTTCACCTTGTGACCGTCAAACTCAACAATTACGTCACTTACCTTCATCCCTGCTTTTTCAGCTGGGCCATCTTTGGTCACTCTTGCAACCAAAGCACCTTCTGGTTTTGCCAAGCCAAAGCCTTCGGCAATGTCTGGGGTGACTTTTTGAATTAACACACCCAACCAGCCGCGGCGGGTCTCACCAAATTTTTTCAATTGCTCAATAATATTTACAACCGTGTCTGAAGGCACTGAAAAGCCAATGCCGATAGAGCCGCCTGAGGGAGAAATGATGGCCGTGTTCACGCCAATAACCTCGCCCTTCATATTAAATAGCGGGCCGCCAGAGTTGCCGCGGTTAATGGCAGCATCGGTTTGAATGAATTCATCGTAAGGACCAGAATTAATATCTCTGTTTTTAGCAGAAACAATGCCAACCGTTACTGTGCCGCCCAAACCAAATGGATTGCCAATGGCCATGACCCAATCGCCGACACGGGCATCGTCAGATGAGCCAAAGGGAACGGCTTTTAGTGGTTCTTTCGGCGTGACTTTTAACAAGGCAAGATCGGTTTTTGCATCCTTGCCCAACACTTTGTCCACTTTGAGCTTTCTGCCGTCGTCAAAATTAATGTAAATTTCATCGGCCCCTTTAATCACGTGATTGTTGGTCACGATGAGACCTGAGGGATCAACGACAAAGCCAGAGCCTAGCGAGCTTACACGGCGTTCTTGGTTTTTTTGCCCTTCTTGATTGAAGAAGTCTTTAAAGAATTTTTCAAACGGCAGACCTTTTGGAAGTCCCTCACGGCGGGGATTGCGGAAAGCGTTTTTTACTTTTTGGCTGGTAGAAATATTGACAACAGAGCCTTGTAACTCAGAGGCCAAATCAGCCAAAGATTTAATTTCTTTTTGATCTCGTGCCTGGAGGGCGGTGCTCATCAGCATTGCCAGGATGAAAAAGCCAATGGCTAGATAAATAAGGCCATCGCGCAAGAGTGTGGGCATGCTGGCCTCTTGGGGCAATCGAACGGCTTTTGCTTTTGCAGTTTTTTTGTGAACCATTTGTAGATCTTTCACTTGGTGACCTCTCATTCGTTGACCTTTCAACGGGCTGCGCCTCTCTTTAAATTCTTTATTTTAGTTGGGGTCATACGTCCCCGCATAACCGTTTTGCTGTAATATCCTTACAATTACGGGATAAAAAAGGCAAAGTTGCGCTTTGGATAGTACCTCAACACAATATAAGCGACAAATCACAACTTACTAGTGAGAATTAGAAAATCTTATATTGATTGGGTGAATTTTGAGTATGGGGCCTGTTAAATCGCTCTTTACGCTCCACTGCTCATGGTTTTTACCAACCAAATGATGGCCACGCCGAGAGCAAGCGAGCCAACACCTATATAGCGTAAATTTTGCAAATCACGTTTGGCAAGCTCTTGCACAACCTGAATAATCTGGCCTGGAAACAAGCTCCAGACCAGACCTTCTAGGACAAAGGCAAAACCTACCCCTAACGCGAAATCAGATAAATCCATAAATCTGGGTTTGCCTATTCACCGGTCGGTTTTTTAAAATATTTAAAAAATTCCGAATTGGGTGAAATCACAAGCCTTGTATCGCCTGATTTTAAGCCTTTTTCATAGGCTTGCATGGAGCGATAAAAGGCAAAGAATTTAGGATCACGGCTAAATGCTTCAGCAAAAATTCTATTGCGATTGGCATCGCCTTCACCGCGAATGATTTCAGATTTTTTGGTCGCGTTGGCTTCAATCTCAACGACTTGCCGATCCGCTTGGGCGCGAATGGTACGCGCAATCTCTTCACCTTCAGCGCGCCAACTGGCGGCTTCTTGCTGGCGTTCGCGCTGCATACGGGTGTACACATTGTTCCGCAATTGATTTGGAAGATCTGCGCGCTTTAAACGCACATCAATAACATCAACGCCAAACTCTGTGGTTTGATCGTGTACCAGCTTTGTCACAGCGAGGAGCAATTCATCACGCTTGTCGCGCACCACATCATCTAGGCTGGCACTGGAGAACACTTGCCGGATGGATGTATTGACAAAATTGGAAAGACGGCTGTCAAACTGAAGCCGTGTGCCAATGTTTTGATAAAACTTCAAAGGCTCTGTGATGCGATAACGGGCAAAAGCGTCGACAATAATTCGCTTTTTGCCGGCAATCAAAATCTCACGAGAGGGAACATCCACCTCTAGAAGTTTCTTATCAAAATAAACCACATTTTGTACAAATGGAATTTTGAAATGTAACCCTGGTTCTGAGATAACTTTTTTAACAGCACCCAATTGCAGCACCATGGCACGTTCTGTTTGGTGCACAGTGAATAATGAAAAATAAGCGAACACTGCTGCACCAATAAGAACAACAAGTAAGAAGCTAAAAAATCCACGCATAATCTTAATCTCCCTTACTTCTTCTTGCCTTGCAGCTCATTGAGCGGCAAATAGGGAACGACACCGCCCCCACCAGAGTTGTTATTATCCAGAATGATCTTATCAGTGCCTGAGAACACGCGCTCCATCATTTCTAGATATAGACGATCCCGGGTAATTTCTGGGGCTTTGCGATATTCTTCATAAATCTTTTTAAAGCGTTCCGCCTCACCTTCAGCTTCTGCAACGATACGGCTTTTGTACGCTTCAGCTGCCTCAATGATTTTAGCCGCTTCACCGCGCGCTTCAGGGACCACTTTGTTGATATAGGCCTTGGCTTCTTGTTCTAGCCGGCTTTTATCTTGTTTGGCCGCCTCCACATCATTCACAGCCTGGACAACATCTTTGGGCACGTCTGGTTTGCCAATGAGGACCACAAGAATATTGATGCCAGATTTATAGCCATCTAATGTTTCTTGCATCACTTCTTGAACGTCATCCTGGTTTTGCTTAAACGTTTCATTTAACACATCATTGAGTGTCGCCTTGCCAACCACCTGACGCATGGCACTTTCAGCCACTTCTCGGACTGTTTTGGCTGGGTTCTCAACGTTAAACAAATATTGTTTGGCGTCTTTAATGTTCCATTGCACTGAAAACTGGACATCAACAATATTGTTATCGCCGGTAAGCATCAGGCTGGCATTGCTGTCGTCAACGGCACCGCCACGAAAGCCACCGCCGCGGCGAGAAAAGTCTCGGCCACCACCAATGGTGATTTGTTGGGCAAATTGTGGTCTGACCAAATAGACCTTCTCAACAGGGTTGGGGAATCGCAAGTGCAGACCTTCTGTTAACGTCCGGTCATATTTGCCAAATTGGGTCACTATGCCAACTTGGTCAGGTTCCACTTTTACCGTAAAGGCGAAAAAGCCGACAAAGGCCAATAGGGCTGCTAGCCCTAAATAGAAGATCGGGCCACCAAACCCGCGCCCTTTATCACCACCACCGGGCATGGCGCGTTTTAAACGATCCTGGCTTTTTTTGAAAAGTTCTTCAATATCGGGCTGCTGGTTGCCGCCGCCTTTGCCACCGCGCGGTCCCCAGGGGCCATCTCCGCCACCTTTCCAACCACCATTATTGCCGTTTTGACCACTCCAAGGCATATTTAATTCCTATATCATTATCGTAGTGCGTGTCGTATTTTTCCAAAATCAGTATTCATTTTTTGGCAAAGACACGCTTTTAAAAACATGTTTTTCTATCAAATCCCAAACTGGCTGAGGGAAACGTAAAGCATTTCATCTCTTTAATTTTTTGAAAGCACAAAATTTTCTATCGCCACATGAGATTTCACAGATGTAAGATTTAAAGAAGCAAATTTAAAGCTTTGTTCTGAAAAAAGTTCAAATTTTATCCAGTTAAAGTTAGCTTTTATAGCTAATGTTATAAAAGCCTGCTGGAAAAGATGCAATGTTTGCCCATAAGAAAATGGGAACCTAACAGTTTAAGTCCCCATTTCAATGAGTTAAAATGACATATTGGGTGTTTTTAAGGCTTATAGCCTAGACGGAACGCGCCCCAATGTTTTCCTTTTACAAAAATAGGGGCCGAGGCGTCCTTCATCACAATTAGGTTTCCCCCGCCCATGTCACGCAAATAGGTTTGCAGTAGGACTTTATTTTGATTTTGGGCTGCGCGGGTGCCTGTGCGGTCATTCATTATGCGGCGTTGGCGACAATTGGCTGTGTTCCAAACGGGATCATCGCCTTGGGGATTGGTAAACTTCTTATTATGAGTTGGGACATAGGCATGACTGTCGCAGCTCACGCCATAAGCGATCCTTGTATCTGTGCCGATTGCTTCTTCTTGAATTTGTGTCAATATACGATCTGTAAATTCAACATAACGTGTCACATGTTGTAACGGATTTGTGCCTGGAACTTCTTGATGGTCTCTGTCCATTAAATCTTCAAGACTAATCTCTCCTTGATCGACGGCTTTGCTAAAGGCATCACTGATTTTTTGTGCGGTTTTTTGTGATAAGTTGAACAAGGCGACATCACCGATTTCAGCACCGCTTGAGACAGCTGTGACAACCAGGTCATCACCTGAATCACATACATCGCGCATCTTATTAGAGACCGTATCAAGCGCTTGCCCAGCTTCTTGGCTGTTTTTTGTGATCAAATCAGCTGCTGTTAAGATCTCATCACACACATTTAAAACGGACCCCATGCGCTCTGTAATTTGATCTGTTGATTCATCAACTTCACTCAACGATATGGTTGTGCCCTTTAATAGCTGTGTGAAGGAACTTGCTTGCTCTTCAACTTGGGTGGCTGTTTGGGCTGCTTCGCCACTTTGTTGGCTTAACAGGCTAAACCCTTGTCTGATTTCACCTAAGGTTTCCTCGATCTGGGCTGTGGCATCGGTTGTGGATGAAGCCAGGGCCTTAACCTCACTGGCAACAACGCTAAAGCCTTTACCCGCTTCACCAGCTCGTGCCGCCTCAATGGTTGCATTTAAAGCCAGCAAGTTGGTTTGCTTGGCAATGCCATTAATCACGCCGGCAATATTGCCCACATTTTCCAAAGAGGTGCTCATTGAGGCCATTTGAGACGAGATGCTTTCAACTGCATCAATTAAGATATTGATTGAGGCCAGTGTTTGATCAACGGTATCTTGAGAGGCTAGCATCTCATGATTGGCACCGCGTGCGATTTCACTTGAATTGGTTATTTCACGGGCAATTTCATCGTTGACCACTCTTAAATCTTGAATTTGCTCGATGAAAGAAGACAGTTCATCTTGGTCTTTTTTAGAACGCTCAACAATGCCATCGATTATGCCTGAGGCTTCGACAATATCCAGGCCAAGTTTACTGGTTTCAGCCCCCAATTTGTTCAAAGCTTGTTTGGCCTCCTCATCGCTTTGCGTCGTTGATGTCGTTGCGCAAGATTGTTCAATTGGGTTTTCCTCAAAAGTCTGGCTTGTTACTGGCCTCATCTTGGAATGTTCCTTTATATTTTAAAAAGACCAAATACAAATTTTTAATCCTTGAAGATCAAAAACTGATTGGATTAGTACGTTCACAGATAATTATTAATAAAAATTTGTATTTTGTCTTATAATCAGCCTTTTCCTTAGACTTTCGTACAAGTCCGATCATAAGATTTATTAACTTAAAACTGTAAAACGTTGATAATCTTTGTCTTTTTACTAAACAGTTTGCAGATGTTACTTTTGAGGGGTATAGCCGACTCTAAAGCCTCCCCAATGACGACCTTGGATAAAGATTGGAGCGCTAATATCTTTCATTGGGACAAAAACCCCGCCTCCCATATCGCGACGGTAGGTTTGTAACAATAAGGGCTCTTGATTGGTTCCGGAGCGCTTGGCTGCGCGGTCTGGGAAATAACGGTGGTTTCGGCAATTTGCCATATTCCAAATAGGATCGTCTCCTTGTGGTTTGGAAACAGCTAGAATATTAGTCGAAATGTAGGCGGTGTCATCAATAACTGCGCACCAGGCAATTTGCTCATGGCTGGCCACAATCTCTTCAATGAGGGGTTGGATGTTTTGGTCAATAAAACTGGAATATTTTGCTAAATGTTGGGGAGGGTTACTGCCCGCAATTTCTTGATGGTTCCTATCAAATAAATCTTCCAGACCAACTTGGCCAGCAACAAGACCTGAATTGATAATTTCAGTGGCTTTTTGCGCTGCGTAGGAAGCCTTTTTGATGATTTGATATTCTTTTTCGTTACGTCCCGATTGTGCTGTAATCAAAACCATCTGATCTGTATCATCTGCAACATGACGCATGGTACGTGAAGCATCGCTTAGTTTTTCACTCGACTGTTCCAGATTGGTTGATACGCAATCTGAAATGGTCATAAACTCTTCGCAAGCTTCATTGACCACGTCCATTTGTTGATCGATAATTCCTATTTTGCGATCAATTGTCCCCATGGCGCCCGAGACGTTATCTAAAATACAGCCAAAGGTTTCTGTTTTTTTGCCAACGTTTAGCGCTGTGGATGATGTTTCTTGACTAGACGTTTTTAAAAGCTCAAACCCGGTTTTAATTTCTTCTAAGGTTTCTTCAATTTGAGTGGTGGCATCTGATGTTGAGCTTGCCAGTGATTTGACCTCATGGGCCACAACACTAAACCCTTTACCAGCCTCGCCCGCGCGTGCTGCTTCAATGGTCGCATTTAGCGCTAGAAGGTTGGTTTGTTTGGCAATTGAATTAATAACACTGATGATCCCGCCCACATTTTCTATGGCTTTGCTTAATTCTTCCATTCGTTGTTCGCTGGCATTGGCCGCTTCAATCATACGGGAAATTTCTTCACGTGCGCTTTCAACTGTGCTGTGGGATTCTGTGATTTCGGTATTTGCTTGGGAGCTGGTTGATGTCGCTTCTGATATGTTAGTGGAGATTTCGTTGGTTGTTTCTTGCAAACCTTGCAATTCACCAACAAAGGAAGAAAACTGATCCCGATCTTGAGATGAAACATCGGCAATTTCCTGGATAACATCAGCTGAAACAGCAATATCAAGTCCTAATCGGCTCAGCTTTTCGCCAAAATTGCGACGTTCTTCTTCAGTAAACGTAACCGATTCAGGTTCGGTAGTGTTTTGGGAGTCTTCTTCATTTTCAATTGCCACTAATGCCACAGACATTGTTTTCTCCATAAGTTTATGAATCAAAAAATAATCTATGAAGCGTACTGACAATTATCTAAACAAATATTAACCATAAAGCCGTTCTGCTAATATACTTTGCAAAAAAGAGGAAAATTGCCAGCTTTATTGCCATAAAGTGTGAAAAAAACTCTCATTTTTTACGGATTTTATTTGATAAAACCTTGAGACTTACGAACGTTTGTAAACTAAGTAGGTATAATCGAAGTCATTTTTGTTATCAGCGGGACATAATTCGTGTGATGTTTCTTGCCAAATGGTTTTGTCTGGAGATGGGAAAAAAGCATCTCCTTCCATTTTAGTATGTACGCGGCTTAAATAGATGTAGGTGGCAAACCCAAGCGTTTGTTGATAAATTTGCTCTCCGCCAATGACCATGATCTCTTCCACATTACGGCTTTGCGCGCACTGTTTGGCCTTTTCAATGGCTTGTTCAACGCTATACACCACGAATGCCCCTTCAACCTGGAATGTTTTATCTGAGGTAATGATGATATTGTCGCGCCCTTTGAGCGGTTTTCCTATCGATTGAAAGGTTTTGCGCCCCATAATGATGGGTTTACCCATGGTGAGCTTGACAAAGCGCTGCATATCGGAAGGCAGAGCCCATAACAGTTTGTTGTCTTTGCCGATCACGCCATTTTCAGTTACGGCGACAATAAGAGAAATATGCATGGAACCCCTTAAACTTTCTTTTCGCCTGGAAAATTACACAGCCACGGGCGCTTTGATATGTGGGTCTGGCTGATAATCTATCAATTCAAAATCATCAAACTTAAACGCGAATAAATCCGTCACGGCCTCGTTTATATTCATCGTAGGTAATTTTTTTGGTTGGCGAGACAGTTGGGTTTTGGCTTGTTCCACATGATTGAGATAGAGGTGCACATCGCCAAAGGTGTGCACGAAATCGCCTGGTTCAAGCTTTGTTACCTGGGCGAGCATGAGGGTTAGCAAGGCATAAGACGCGATATTGAAGGGCACCCCCAAAAACACATCGGCCGAACGCTGATAGAGTTGGCAGGATAATTTACCCTCAGCCACATAAAATTGAAACAGGCAATGGCAAGGTGGTAGCGCCATATCTTCCACTTGCGCCGGGTTCCAAGCACTGACCACATGGCGGCGAGAATGCGGGTTATTATTTAGTGCTTTGACCAACAATGCGATTTGATCAATTTGGTGACCGTCTGGTGTTGGCCAGGAGCGCCATTGAGAGCCATAGACTGGACCAAGTTCGCCCTCTTCATCGGCCCATTCATCCCATATAGAGACCCCATTCTCTTTGAGGTAGGCAATGTTCGTTTCCCCTTTTAAAAACCAAAGCAGTTCATGGATGATGGATTTAAGATGTAACTTTTTGGTGGTTAAAACGGGAAAGCCCTGGGCCAGATCAAAGCGCATTTGATGGCCAAAGAGGGATTTTGTTCCGGTTCCGGTGCGATCATCGCGCTCAACGCCTTGTTGCAACACCAGGTCTAGTAAGTCTAAATATTGTCTCATAATCCTCGGTTTTGGCCTAGTTTGCCGTTTAGGTCCAGTACGATATGAACACAATTTGCCCTATCCCCCCCCTTTATCCAGAAAAAACTTCACAAAACACTTACCCTTTTGACAAGTAACACCTTTTTTTTGCCTTCCAATGTGCTTATATTGGAGTTGCGGAATTTATTTCGCTATGGCGATAAATGGACATCGGAATAAACCATTCGGACCCGGGGGCGGTACCCGGCGCCTCCACCAACTGCCCATTTTCTGTAGTTGCCAAGTTCTTGTTTTTAGAAGTCTTTGCCTTGCTCCTCTTTAAACATCTTTGATGGCAAATGATGAGAATAAGACAAGTGGGTAGTTGATGGGGGCGAAATAGGATCGACGAGGGTGTAAAGGGTGATCTTTCGCTCGGCATGGTACCACCGTATCGGACCATTATAGTAGTTGCAAACGACAACTATGCTCCAGTTGCTCAAGCTGCTTAATAGCGGTGATGTGCACTGAAATGAAACTCCTGAACGATTAAGCCCGTTCAGGCGCGGTTTGGAGGCACCGGGCAACAGAAGCCCTCCACTTTTATTCTTTATCCAAAAGACCTCTCTCGTTTGGGTAAAAAGATATGTTTTTTCGTTAATTATTTTATATAGTTTGTGGGTGCACTTAACGAAATAGAATAAAGTAACGAAACTATATCGCGTAAACTCATATTTGCCTTTTTAAGTATTAGAGGGGCAAAGTTAGTCCCAAAGTGAAAAGGCCTTGATCGGTTATGAATGGTTCCACCATCAATTATGAACATCTTGCAAAAGAAGCCCTGCGCTCAATGGTGAAAACAGTGCTAGAGAGTGTGGTGGAGACAGGTTTGCCTGGGGACCATCATTTTTACATTTCTTTTCACACCACAGCACCAGGTGTGAAAATTTCCAGCCGTATTAGCGCTCAATATCCCAAAGAAATGACCATTGTGCTGCAACACCAATTTTGGGATTTAAAAGTGGAAGAGGAACATTTTGAAGTTCGGCTTTCCTTTTCCAATATTCCTGAATTGCTGATTATTCCTTATAGCGCTGTCAAAGTTTTCTTTGACCCGTCTGTGCCTTATGGCTTGCAGTTTGATCAATCATCCCGCCCAGAGGCTGTTGAGGATAAAAGTAACTTTTTGGAAGATGGCTGGCATATTCCGGCAGAGAACAGTGACCAGAACTTAGATGAGATCATCACCCCGCCAAACTTCAAAATGGATGATTCTTCTACAACTGAGGCTGATGAACCGAAAGACCCCCAATCTGGCCCGGTCAAATTCATTAAGCCTGAGGGCGATGTTGATGTTTCTCACGAAGGGGCTGGTGATGATCAGGCATCCATTATTGCCGATCAGGATGAGGCCTCTTTAGAAACAGCTTCCAAGGCGTCAGCAGATCAAGATGATGAACCTGATGGCGAAGGTGATGGGGCCCAGATCGTGTCTCTTGATGCCTTTCGCAAAAAGAACAGTTAAGCGCTGGCCTACCTGGAAATCTGAGGGTTCATTTAAAGCCCAAGTTTTCTGTTTATCAAATATCTAAATCTTCAGCATATTCGGCATTTTCAGAGATGAAGGCAAAGCGAGCTTCTGGTTTGGAGCCCATTAGCTTTTCAACCGTTTGCAAGGTTATCTCCTCATCTTCTGTGATTTGGACTTTTAATAGTGTGCGCTCTTGTTTGTTCATGGTGGTTTCTTTTAATTGCGCCGCCATCATTTCGCCCAAGCCTTTAAAGCGTGAAATTTCTATTTTGCCACGGCCTTTAAATTCACTTTCTAACAAAGCATCTTTATGAGCATCATCGCGGGCATACATCGTTTTTGCGCCTTGTGCGATTTTATAAAGAGGGGGAACGGCGAGATAAAGATGACCTTCTCTTACCAAATCTGGCATCTGGCGGTAGAAAAAGGTGATGAGCAGGGAAGCAATATGGGCCCCGTCCACGTCAGCATCTGTCATGATGACCACTTTTTCATAGCGCAAATCATCAAGCTTAAAATTACGACCCATGCCGCAGCCCAGCGCTTGTACCAAATCTGTTAGCAGTTGGTTTTGCGCCAGTTTGGTGGCACTGGCATTGGCCACATTTAAAATTTTGCCGCGCAAGGGTAGCACCGCTTGGGTTTTGCGGTCGCGCGCTTGTTTGGCTGAGCCGCCCGCGCTGTCGCCCTCAACGATGAAAATTTCTGTGCCCTCACGACCAGAGACTGAGCAATCAGCCAGCTTGCCAGGCAAGCGCAATTTACGGGTTGCGGTTTTGCGGTTGATTTCTTTTTCGCGTTTGCGGCGCAAACGTTCTTCAGCGCGGTCGATGACCCAATCGAGCAGTTTGGTGGCCTCGCCTGTATGGGTGCTTAGCCAATGGTCAAATTCATCGCGCACCGCATTTTCAACGATACGGGCGGCCTCCACTGTTGCCAGCTTATCTTTGGTTTGGCCTTGAAATTCTGGTTCGCGAATAAACACAGACAGCATGCCGCCAAGGCTAACAAAGACATCATCTGCGGTGATTTGCGCGGCCTTTTTATTGTTGACCCGTTCGCCATGCGCGCGCAAAGCTTTGGTCAGGGCACCGCGCAAACCATTTTCATGTGTGCCCCCTTCTGGGGTCGGTACGGTGTTACAATAGCTGTTGAAAAAACCGTCTCTGTTGACAATCCAGCAAATGGCCCATTCTAGCGAGCCGTGCCCTTCTTTGGTTTCAACTTTGCCTGAAAACAAATCTTTGGTGACAAGGGTGGCCCCTTCCACGCGAGACTGCAGAAAGTCTTTTAACCCGCCAGGGAAATGGAACACGGCTTCTTGGGGGGTGGTGTCTTTTTCTGCCAGCAATTCAGGAGCACAGTGCCAGCGGATTTCAACCCCGCCAAACAGATAGGCTTTGGAACGCGCCATTTTAAACAGGATGGCAGGTTTGAACTTGGCGTTTTTGCCAAAAATTTGCTCATCAGGCACAAAGCGCACCTTGGTACCGCGCCGGTTTTTAATGCTGCCTAGTTTTTCTAATTTCCCGGTTGGGATGCCGCGTGAAAAAACCTGTCGATAAAGTTTTTGGCCGCGGGCCACTTCCACTTCTAATACCTCAGATAAAGCGTTCACAACGGAAACACCCACCCCGTGCAAGCCCCCTGAAGTGGCGTAAACATTTGAATCAAATTTGCCGCCTGCGTGTAGGGTGGTCATGATGACTTCAAGGGCGGACTTATCTTTAAATTTGGGGTGTGGGTCTACTGGGATGCCGCGGCCATTGTCTGTGACCACCAAGGCGCCATCGGCTTCTAACTTTACCTCAATCCAATTGGCATGGCCGGCCACCGCTTCATCCATGGAATTATCGATGATTTCAGCAAAAAGATGGTGCAGTGCTTTTTCGTCTGTGCCGCCAATATACATGCCTGGACGCCGGCGCACAGGCTCTAAGCCTTCCAAAACCTCAATATCAGCGGCTGTGTAATTGGCCTCGCTTTGTTCTTTAGCGCTCTTGGCGCCAGAGGCAGGCTTTTTGCTTTTTGAAGCCTTTTGGGCCTTGGGCTTGCCAGTGGCTGACTTTACTGCATTTTCTAATTTTGCGAACAGATCGCGCGCCATAATCATTCCTAAACACTGAAGATTTAAAGATAAATTGTACCGGGCCTTCACGCCCCCCTTATCCTGGAAAAAGGTGACCTTGTTATGGAAAGGGGTCAAGTGCGAATCAAGTTATTTTACGACAGCTAACGCTATAAAGGGGAGACGTCAATTGGCAACGCTTGGGCTTTTTTCACCTTTGATTGCTTTTTTGTCCCTTAGCTTTGCTTAGAAAGTGCTCAAACCGTCCCTTTTGTCGCGTTAATTTCACAACAGTCTTACAAGACTTTCATGTTTTTCCCCCGAAAGTGAGGAATTTTCGTTGTTTTTAGGGCAAAAACACGCCATACCAGCTTTAGATTCATTGTTACTGGCCAGATTAAGGGCCTAACTCTCATCCTTTTATTGTCTGTAATGGGCAGAGGTGGAACAATGTCTGTTTAACGTCTTATCAAAATGGTCCGTAAAAACATCATTTTTCTATAGACTTGTACCCTGTTTTGTAAAAATTTGAGTACTCTAGTTGCTTTCAGGGGAATAATAACAATTAAACGAGTGAGCGCCCACTTGCCATGAGCAAGGAATAATTGTCACATGACATTTGCAGACTTAAATTTAAGCCCATCAATCTTATCTGCTGTTGAAAGTGCGGGATACACAAGCCCAACACCCATTCAGGAAGCTGCCATCCCGCCAGGAATTGAGGGCAAGGATGTTTTGGGTATTGCCCAGACAGGCACGGGGAAAACCGCCTCTTTTGTTATTCCTATGTTATCAAAATTGGAAAAAGGGCGCGCGCGGGCACGCATGCCGCGTTCGCTTATTCTGGCCCCCACCCGGGAGTTGGCTGCCCAAGTGGCAGAGACATTCAAAGAGCTTGGCACGAACCATAAGCTTACAATTGCTTTGTTGATTGGCGGGGTTTCGTTTGACGAGCAAAGTAAAAAACTTGACCGGGGAGCTGATATTTTGATTGCCACGCCGGGGCGCTTGTTGGACCATTTCGGGCGCGGCAAAATCTTGCTTACAGGTGTTGAAGTTTTGGTCATTGATGAAGCAGACCGTATGCTGGATATGGGCTTTATTGATGATATCAAGAAAATCTGTGGGCTTTTGCCACCGCGACGGCAAACCATGTTTTTCTCTGCCACCATGCCGGCTGAAATTCAAAAGTTTACGCAAAGCTTTCTTAAGGATCCGGTTAAGGTTGAAATGGCCCGGCAAAGCACCACGGCTAGTACGATTACCCAGCGGTTTCAATTTTGCTCTGGCGACCCAAAAGACAAGCGAGCTGAATTTCGTGCAGCCATAAAAGCGTTAGAGATTGAAAACGCAATCATTTTTTGCAATCGCAAACGTGATGTTTCTATCTTGCTGAAGTCAATGCAAAAGCATGAGTTTAATGCTGGTGCTTTACATGGCGACATGGATCAACGCCAACGAATGACCACCTTGGATAGCTTTCGTGCTGGTGAAATTACCTTTTTGGTTGCCAGTGATGTGGCTGCTCGCGGGCTTGATATTCCCAATGTCGGGCATGTGTTTAATTTTGATGTCCCCATTCAGGCTGAAGATTATGTGCACAGAATTGGGCGGACTGGGCGCGCAGGGCGAGAGGGCTATGCAGCAACTTTTGTGACGGCTCATGATAAAAAATTTCTTGATGCCATTATTGAGCTTTGTGATTTGTCTCCTGAATGGGTTGGAGAACCCCCAAGTGAAGATGATTTTGATGCCAAAGGTAGACGGGGTGCGGGTAAAAGAGGACGTGGGCGGCGAGAACAAGGGCTTGCAAAAAACAACCGTTCTGGCGCTGACAAAAATGTGAAACCCAGACAGAGAAAACAAGCGACGAACGAAAAAGCTGAAGGTGCAAAGTCATCTGAACCTCTGAAAAAAGCGAAACCTTCGTCTAAGCCGAAAAATACCAATAAACGCCGTCAAACAAATTCTACTGTGATCGGTATGGGGGATCATACACCTGCCTTTTTAAAACGGGCTGTTACAAGCACGAAAAAACAAAACACATCTTCTGACAGCTAGATTTTGAAAATTCATTGCTCTTCTTCACGGCTCAGGTGTTTGTTTCATATAGCAAAGCAATCTCTTTTAATTTGAAGAAGGTGATTTTCATGATCACTTGATAAAATTATAGCTCTATTGAGGACCGAATCTTTTATGAGAAAAGCATAAGAAATGTTGTATTTTATAAGTATTTTTTGCCATATTTCATTAAATTTAGCGTGTTATTTCTCCTCTTTTAAATTGGCAAAAAACTTAATTTTTCTATGATCTTATTGATTTTATGAGAAAAATTAAAGTAACTCAGAGTACTGCGCTATTATGCATCAAATAAATATGATATTAACCCTCAACCCTTATAGTTTTCGTGATATATCAAGTTTTTTTAATTCTTTCGCGTATTAATTAAAAATTGAAATAAGAGCATCATCTTTATAAACTTATTCTCATCTTAGGTGGATTTTGGGGCCCTCCCATGACAAACAGTAAAAATAACGAAGCTAATCAGCGCAGCATCGCTTTTGGGGAAAAAGCTCTTGGTTATATTAAATATAATCAGTCTTCGGCTGCTCCTGAAGCCTATGAACTTTGGTTTAATTATGCTTGTGGTTTGAAACCAGAGCTCAATGAAAAGATAAAAGAGCTTTTAAGACAAACGCCGCGTTTAACACAAGACCAGTTAGATGAGCTTTATGATGTCTATTTTTTAAAAGATGATGTTGGCGAGCGCATGGAAGAGATTGGCTCGAAGGTCTCTCATGAACTTAATGATATTATGGATATGGTTGGTAGTTCGCTTAGCAACACTGAAAGTTATAGCGAAAGTTTAGAAGTTTTTACCAGTGAGTTGGCCGATATTAAAGATGAAGGCTCTTTGCGTATGATCATTTCATCTATGGCTTCGGCTACATTTGAAATGGCACAAAACACCAAAGAATTAGAAAGTAATTTAGCGCGCTCCAAAGATCAAATCTCTCAACTAACCACCTCGATTGAAGCTATTCGAGCTGAATCTTTAACTGATGCGCTCACTGATATTGCCAATCGTAAGAAATTTGATTTCGTCATGCAAAAAGAAAGTGATTACTTTAAAGCAGAGCGAGAACCTATGTGTTTGCTTTTGGCTGATATCGATCACTTTAAAAGTTTTAATGACACTCATGGGCACCAAACTGGCGATCAGGTATTGAGATTGGTTGCTGCGATCTTAAAACAAAATGTAAAGGGGCGTGATTTGGCAGCTCGTTATGGGGGGGAAGAGTTTGCAGTTGTTTTACCTCAAACTTCTTTGCACGATGCAGTGGTCGTGGCTGAACATATTCGCCAAGCTGTTGCCAATAAAGAATTGGTTAAAAAGTCAACAGGTTCAAAATTGGGCCGTGTGACTTTGTCTATCGGTGCAGCTGAAATAAATGATGAAGATACGATTGAAAGCTTAATCGCACGAGCTGATCAATGTCTTTACGCTGCAAAAGCTGATGGGCGCAATAATGTGAAATCTGAAAATGATTTGGAGAGCCTAGAAGAGGCTCCTTTAGAGGAAATTTCTCCTTCTCAAGACCATAACGCAGCTTAAATTAAGCTCTACTTTTCCCCTTAACCTTACTTGGAAACTTCGTTAAACTGGGCCAATTGGTCGGGTGACAAAGGGGTGATGGCAACAGATTCACCACACCCACACGCGCTGGTTTGATTGGGATTGTTAAAGACAAATCCAGAGGACAGTTTGCTCACCTCATAGTCCATTTGTGTGCCCAGCAAAAACAAAACTGCTTTTGGATCAATCATGATTTTGACGCCCTTGTCTTCAACCACATCAGCGCCAGGCTCAAAGCTTTCAGCATAATCAAGGGTGTATTCCATACCAGCACAGCCACCATTTTTGACCCCAACCTTTAAACCGGCAATTGGCTTGTCTGAGGCTTGGATGATGTTCCTGACGCGCTCTGCTGCTTTTTCCGTTAGCGTCATCACTTTTGGTAGCGGTTTGTTCATAACTGCACCGTCCTTAAAACATATTCAGCGCAAAGCGCGCTTCTTCTGACATCATTGACATATCCCAGGGTGGATCAAAGGACAGGGTCACTTTGGCCTTTTTCACCCCTTCAACACCAACAACTGCATTGACCACCCATTCTGGCATTTCGCCGGCAACAGGGCAGCCTGGTGATGTAAGCGTCATTTCCACATGTACAGAGCGGTCATTGGCGATATCGACTTTATAGATAAGTCCCAATTCGTAAATATCAACCGGGATTTCAGGATCATAGACGGTTTTGATGGCCGCAATGATATCATTGGTTATGCGCTCAATTTCCTCTTGGGGAATGGGGGGCAAGTCCTCAGTTGCTTGCGACTCTTGTGCCTCAGCTGTGCTTTGATCATTGGTCAGCGCGGCATTGGCCGCTTGCTGTTCTTCTTGAAGTGCTTTGTCTTGGTTCATTTCACTATCCTTAGCCAAAAAAGGCGGCCGCTTTTTCAAGCGCTGTTACCAATTGGTCGATATCTTGTTTGTTGTTGTACATGGCAAGCGAGGCCCGGCAGGTGGAGGTGACGCCGAAACGCGCCAACAGCGGTTCTGCACAGTGGGTGCCAGCTCGTACTGCCACACCAGAGCGGTCAATTAATGTGCTGACATCATGGGCGTGGACCCCTTCCATTTCAAATGAAAAGATCCCCCCTTTGTCTTTGGCCGTGCCGATTAGTTTTAAAAACGGCAGGGCTGACAAGCGCTCATTTGCATAAGAGGTTAAGCTTGCTTCATGGGCCGCGATATTTTCACGTCCGATGCTTTCAACATATTTGATGGCCGCGCCCAAGCCGATGGCTTGGGTGATCGGGGGGGTGCCAGCTTCAAATCTGTGGGGCGTTTGCCCGTAGGTGACCTCTTCGGTTGAGACGGTATCAATCATCTCTCCGCCGCCCAGAAAGGGGGGTAGATCATTTAAAAGGTCTTTTTTGCCATACAGCACACCCATGCCCGTTGGGCCGTAGAGTTTGTGGCTGGTAAAAACATAAAAGTCAGCGCCCAAATCTTGCACATCAACAGGCATGTGCACCGCTGCCTGGCTGCCATCAACCAAAACTTTGATGCCCCGGTCATGGGCGCGTTTGATCACTTCTTTGATCGGCACAATCGTTCCAAGCACATTTGACATATGCGTGATGGCGACGATTTTGGTTTTGTCTGTCAGCAGAGCTTCAAACTCATCAATCAAAAAATTACCGTCATCATCAACAGGCGCCCATTTTAACACCGCGCCTTTGCGTTCGCGCAAAAAGTGCCAGGGAACGATGTTGGAGTGATGCTCCATGATCGACAGCACAATTTCATCGCCCGCTTCAATGTCCATACCGAGACCATACGCGACCAGGTTAATGCTCTCAGTTGCGTTTTTGGTGAAGATGATCTCTTCATCACTGGCTGCATTTAAAAAGCGCTGCACTGTGGTGCGGGCGTCTTCAAATTGCTCTGTGGCGGTATTGGACAGATAATGCAGCCCGCGGTGCACATTGGCATAGTTTTCAGCATAAGAGGTTTGCACCGCCTCTAGCACCGCGTTTGGCTTTTGGGCCGAGGCGCCATTATCTAGATAAACCAGCGGCTTGCCATACACCTGGCGCGCCAGGATTGGAAAATCTTGGCGGATGGCTTCAACATCGAAAGCTGTTTTGGCGGTGTCTAACAATTGACTATTTTCCTTTATTTTTAGTTGGGCTAGAGCATGTCATTTTATATTGGATTTAAAGTCATGCTCTATTTTTTGTTTTGGCGTGTCTTTTTTCACAAAACCGGTACCCACTTTTGTGCGACACGCGCCTAGCCGCGTGCATACCATTGCACAACTTGCTCTATCATCACCTCACGCATGGTTTCATTTTCAACCAGCTCTAAGGCTTCACCAACAAAGGCTTGGATGAGCAGAGCGCGTGCCTCAGCGTCTTCAATGCCGCGGGCTTTGAGGTAAAACAACAGCTCATCATCAATTTGACCGGTTGTGGCGCCGTGTCCGCAAAGCACATCATCGGCATAAATTTCCAATTCTGGCTTTGAATCAAACTCAGCCTGTTCTGATAACAAAAGAGCTTTGCTCATCATTTCGCCATCGGTTTTTTGGGCCCCAGGTTGCACAATCACTTTGCCTTGGAACACGGCACGGGCTGTGTCATTTAACACCGTTTTGAAAAGTTCACGGCTTTCACAGCCAACAGCGGCATGGTCCATGACCAAGGTCAGATCAGCGTGAGACTTACCACTTAGCAAGGCTACCCCTGAAATGTCGGCCTTGGCCTCAGCGCCATCATAGCGCACATAGACCTGATTGCGGGTGATCCCACCATCTAGCGTAAACTGGAACAATTTATAATCTGTTTCTTGGCCCAGCTTGGCCATGACATTGGCCAGATGCACTGCGGTTGGTTCATCAGCTGTAAATCTGACATGGCTTACTTCAGCCCAATCACCGATGGTTAGTTCTGTAACGATGTTGGCTTGTGTCTCAATGCCTTTGTTGAGCGCGATGTGGCTTTCAATTAATTCAACCTTGGCTGCCGCGCCAATGTCAAAATAAAGACGCGTTGCGACCGAACTTGGGTTTTGGCTGGTGTTGACAACAACAACATGCAAGGGTTTTGCAAGTTCCGTTTTTTCAGCCAGCTTGATGGCGATGCCGCCTTGAACGGTTGCCAGGTTTAAGGCTTGGATGGCGTCGCGGGCCTGATCTGAGACTTTACCTAAATTTTCAATCCAGCTTTGTCCTGTTTGCAGGGCGTCTTTAAGAGAGAGCACCTCAATGCCATCGGCCAAGGATTGGTCTGAAAGTTCGCTGTGGAACTTGCCATCAACAATCACCAAGCGATGGGCCTCCAGGTTCGCGCGGGCAGAGCCCAGCGCCTGATTAATCGCTTCATTGGCCAGCTCGCCGCCTGTTTTGGCCAAGGGGAGCGCTGTTTTTAAGGTTGATTTTAAATCAGTGTATTTCCACTCCTCCACCCGGCGGTGGGGAAGCCCGAGCGAGACAAATTCATCGCGTGCTTGCTGTTGCAAGTTTGAAAACCATTCAGGGCCCTCAAGCTGCGTTGCTTTGGCGATCTCTATGAGGCCGTTTTCTGCTTCTGTGCGTACAACTTCCATCTACTCGCCCCTTTATGCCGCGTCTTCGTCATAATCGGCATAGCCGGATTCTTCTAGCTCAAGTGCTAGCTCTTTGCCGCCAGTGCGCGCAATCTTACCATCAGACATCACGTGTACTTTGTCTGGCACGATGTAATTAAGCAGACGTTGATAGTGAGTGATGACCAGCATGGAGCGGTCGGCCCCGCGCAATGCATTGACCCCTTCAGAGACGATGCGCAAGGCGTCAATATCCAACCCGCTGTCTGTTTCATCTAGGATGCACATGCCTGGGTTTAACAGGGCCATCTGCAAAATCTCCATGCGCTTTTTCTCACCGCCAGAAAAGCCAACATTAAGCCCGCGTTTGAGCATGTCTGGTTTAACGCCTAAGTTTTTGGCTTGCTCTTGGATCAGCTTCATCATTTCAGGGATGGACAGCTCGTCCTCACCGCGCGCTTTGCGAACGGAATTGATCGCGGTGCGCAAAAAGGTCATGGTGGCAACGCCTGGAATTTCAATGGGGTATTGGAAGGCTAAGAACAGGCCGCTTGCCACGCGCTCGGCCGGGTCCATTTCCAAAATGCTTTCGCCATTGTAAAGAATGTCTCCATCGGTGATGTCATACTCATCCTTGCCAGCAATGACATAGGATAGGGTTGATTTGCCAGACCCATTTGGCCCCATAATGGCGTGCACTTCCCCTTTGGGGATGACCAGATCTATACCGTTTAAAATTGGCTGGCCTTCAACTTCTACATGTAAATTTTTAATTTCTAACATTTTGTTTTTCCGTTTAAATTTTATTCAGAGTGATCCATCTGTTTTTGAATTTGTTTGATAAAAAATAAGGCAGTTATCTGTCCTAAATGCTTAATTGCACTATTTATATCCTGCTCAATAATTTGGGCATGTCCCAATTGATGGGGGAACCCTGCCGTATTTTTTTCAACTAAAGTTTCTTCATCAAAAATAAAAAAATTCTTGTTTTGACAAACTACATGGGCAATCACAACATCTGAACTTAACAAAAGCTCAGTACCGTCTTGAGAAATATTAATTGAATAAGAATCTAATGTTTCTTGATCCTCTTCCAAACATTTCACTAAAGACTTTATTAAAAATTCGTCTTTTAAATATAAAGCTGCTGGGGAGCCTTTCCCACAAGCATCATCTAAAATTTGATCAAATTCCGTTTTATATCTACCCAAAGTCAATACTTACCCCACAGATCCTTCAAGGCTAATACCGATCAGCCTTTGGGTTTCGGCCATGAATTCCATTGGCAATTTCTGGATCACTTCTCTGGCAAAGCCGTTCACGATTAGAGCCACGGCTTCTTCCTCGTTTAACCCGCGCGCTTGAGCGTAAAACATCTGGTCATCAGAGATTTTGGAGGTTGTTGCCTCGTGCTCAAAGGTGGCGGTTGAGTTTTTGGCCTCAATATAGGGCACGGTGTGGGCTGAGCATTGATCACCGATCAACAAGCTATCGCATTGGGTAAAATTACGCGCCTGGCTGGCCTTTTGGTGGGCTGAGACGAGACCGCGATAGGTGTTGGATGATTTGCCAGCTGAAATGCCTTTGGAGATAATTCGGCTGGAGGTGTTTTTGCCCAAGTGGACCATTTTGGTGCCACTGTCGACCTGCTGCATGCCATTGGAGATGGCAATGGAGTAAAACTCACCTTGGCTGTTGTCGCCGCGCAAAATGCAACTTGGGTATTTCCACGTCACGGCTGAACCGGTTTCAACTTGCGTCCAGGAGATTTTAGAATTGCGGCCACGGCAATCGCCGCGCTTGGTGACGAAGTTATAAACGCCGCCTTTGCCTTCTTTATCGCCTGGGTACCAGTTTTGAACGGTTGAGTATTTGATCTCTGCATCATCCAATGCGATCAGTTCAACCACAGCTGCGTGCAGTTGATTTTCGTCGCGCATAGGGGCGGTGCACCCTTCAAGGTAGGAAACGTATGAGCCCTTGTCAGCGATGATGAGCGTGCGCTCAAACTGGCCGGTGTTTTGCTCATTGATGCGGAAATAAGTGGACAGCTCCATGGGGCAGCGCACCCCTTGAGGGATGTAGACAAAGCTACCATCTGAGAACACAGCTGAGTTTAGCGCGGCATAAAAGTTATCTGACTTTGGCACAACAGAGCCCAGGTATTTCTGGACCAACTCAGGATGCTCGCGCATGGCCTCAGAGATGGAACAAAAGATCACACCAGCTTTGGCCAGCTCGTCTTTAAAGGTGGTGACAACGGAGACACTGTCAAACACCGCATCAACGGCCACTTTTGCCCCTTGCACGCCGGCAAGAACTTCTTGTTCTTTTAAAGGAATGCCCAGCTTTGCATAGGTCTCCAGAAGCTCAGGGTCCACCTCATCTAAGCTTTTGGGCCCTTCTGTCGATTTGGGGGCAGCATAGTAATAAAGGTCTTGAAAGTCTGGCTTTTGATAATTGACTTTGGCCCAATCTGGCTCGGCCATGGTTTGCCAACGCTCATAAGCATCCAAGCGCCATTCCAGCATCCATTCTGGCTCTTGTTTCTTATCAGAAATAAAGCGAATGATGTCTTCATTTAAGCCCTTGGGCGCTTTCACCATGTCGATGTCAGTGGTGAACCCATATTTATATTTATCAACATCGATTTCTTTAACTTGATCGATTGTTTCTTTTACTGCTGCCATTTTTGTCTCCAACAGACTTTCTTTATGTTTTAAACTCTAGTTAAACTTTTGTTATATAACTCTTTTATGCCGCACCTTTTTTAGGCTGCCTGGGTTTCTTTGGCCCGATGATAAAGGGCCTGCCAAACGGTTAAAAACTGGGTGATTTCTTCGTTCGTTGTTTGTGGGCCTAAGGAAATGCGCAAGGCTGATACGGCCAGCTCATCACTTATTCCCATAGCCTTTAACACGTGGGATTGTTCCACTTTGCCAGACGAACAGGCCGAGCCTGAACTGATGGCAATGGCTTGTAAATCCATTTGGATGACTTGGGTTTCAGCTGAAAAACCTGGCACACCAAAGCAGCTTACATTGGGAAGCCGTTGTTGATTTTTGCCGAAAACAACCACTTCAGCTGAGGTTTGCAGAAGCTGCGTTTCCAGCTCATCGCGCAGTTGCTGCATGGTGGCTTGATCGTTTCTTTGCGTTTGCTCAACCTCTTGGGCTGCGGCCCCAAAACCAACGATGCCAAGCACATTTTCTGTGCCGCCGCGGCGTTTTAATTCTTGGCCGCCGCCTGCGATTAAGGGATCCCTGAGAACAATGGAGATGTCTTTTAACACCAAAGCACCCACGCCTTGCGGACCGCCGATTTTATGGGCGGACAGGGAAATTAGGTCAGCTTGCATATCAGCCATTGTAATCGGCATTTTACCCAGCGCTTGCACACAGTCAGAATGCAGCAAGCCACCCGCACGGTGGACGATCTCGGCGATTTGTGTGATCGGCTGGATGATACCGGTTTCATTATTGGCCGCCATGACGGAAACAAGGATGGGGCGGCTTCCCGGTTCTGCGCCCTCTTCTTGTTGTTCCTCGCTCAAATCTTTGTTCAGTTCAGTTTGCAACCAGGCAGTATCGACAATGCCATCCTCGGTCACAGGAATGACGCTGATTTTATCTTTATCGAACCGCATACCATTCAAGACGGCTGGGTGCTCAATGGCAGAGACATACAAACGGGCCTCTTCCTGCAAACCTTTGGCAAACAGGCCTGGGCTCAATGCCAGATTGTTGGCTTCGGTGCCGCCTGATGTCCAAATCACATCTTGAGCGCGGGCTCCGACGAGCTTGGCGAGCGCTTCGCGTGCCTCTTCTATCGCGCCGCGCATGGACCGCCCAGCGCTGTGTACGGAAGAGGGGTTACCATAAAGATCAAAAGCGGCTTGCATTTTTGTCTTCACGCTGTCCAGCATGGGGGCAGAGGCGTTATAGTCTAGGTAAATCTGCTTACTCATGGTTGCACCTGCTGATCAGAGGTGGCTTCAAAGACTTGGTCTGCAAGCGCGGGGGTGGCTAACACATCTTGTAAAGAGGTCTCCCCTAAGAACTGAGCGATGTGCTGGCTTAAATCTTGCCACAGGCCGTGGGTTAAACAGCGAGAGCCGGCAACACAGCCGCCCACTTCGTCCAGCGAACAGCGGGTCATTTGTACGGGTTCTTCTACGGCCTGCATGATTTCATAAATTGAAATGTCATCAGCTTCGCGGGCCAAACTATACCCCCCGCCAGGGCCACGGCTGCTTTCAACCAGCTCAGCGCGGCGCAACTGCATAAAAATTTGCTCTAAAAAGGCTTGAGAGATGTTTTGGCGTTCAGAAATCGCGGCAATTGGAATGGGGCGCACGGGGGACGTTTGTTCCCCAAAATGAGCCAAGTCCGCCATCGCCATGACGGCATATCTACCTTTTGAACTTAATTGCATATCCAAACCTGATAAAATTTCAAAGATTTTATAAAGTTTCACTCACTTTTAGGTCGAAAACGGTCAAAATTTTCTGGCTTTCTGGGCCCAAAGTGTCTAAATTTAAATTCATTCTAAATTACAGATAGAATTCTTGACTTGAGAAGTCAAGTATTGTCTTGTGTAATAATCATCAAAAAAACTTTGGCTTTATAAGGGGAACTTGCTAGGTAAGACCCTTACCAAAAAAATTCCAATGGACAGAAATTAAGTCAATTATGCCTGAAGTCATTATTAATGGTCCTGCTGGGCGCCTGGAAGCCCGCTACCACCACAATAAAACCACAGATTCGCCAATTGCGATTTTATTGCACCCGCATCCACAATTTGGCGGCACGATGAACAATCAGATCATTTACAATCTATATTACACCTATGTGGAGCGGGGTTTTTCTGTTTTGCGGTTTAATTTTCGCTCTGTTGGGCGCAGCCAGGGTGTGTTTGACAATGGGCCGGGTGAGTTGGCCGATGCGGCCAGTTGCCTTGATTGGCTGCAAACCCAAAACCCTGATAGCCGCACCTGCTGGATTGCCGGGGCTTCGTTTGGCGCCTGGATTGCCATGCAATTGCTGATGCGCCGGCCTGAAATTGACGGCTTTATCTCTGTTGCCCCGCCTGCTAATCTTTATGACTTTAGCTTTTTGGCGCCCTGCCCGTCTTCTGGCCTGATAGTGAATGGGGCAACCGACCGGGTGGCACCGCCGCAATCTGTGGAAGATTTGGTAAGCCGGTTGAAGACGCAAAAAGGTATTGTGATCACCCATGATGTGCTTGAAGGGGCCAACCATTTCTTTGAAGGCAAGATGGATAAGTTGATGGATAGCATGAACACTTATCTTGATAGCCGGTTGGGCGTGACCAAGACGATGATGATTGAAAGCGATGAGTAGGGGATATCTGGTTTCGTTTTTGACCAGATAGAGAAGCGGCTATTTTTTGCTTCGATCTATTTGCTGTCACTTCTTAGAAGCTTTTTGTTAAAAGAACCCATTCTTTGCCTTCAGAGATCCAGTCCCCTTTAACCATCGGGCGCCGGGCGATTTCGGTGTAATTGAAGCGTTCATAAAGCTGTTTGGCTTTTGTGTTGTTATCAGCAACGATGACGCTCATTCCGCTTTTCCCTAAATTTGCCCCCAGCTCATCAGCTTTGGTTAAAAGATGAGAACCAAGCCCGCGATTGCGGTATTCAGGCAGGACAGCCAATACGTTTACATACCACGTGCTACAGGCCAGGTTTTCCAGCTCTTGTAGGGGAACGAACATTTCTGGCATATCTGGGGTGATGGTTTGGGGGGTATCGCCGATCTCATAACCGATGAGACAGGCAGCGGCATTGCCCTCTTGTTCGATGATGGTTGCGTTGCGATAGGAAAAGCCGCCCTCTTGACGTGCCGCGCGCTCTTTGCCAATGTCCCATCCGGTTTGGTCACCTTCTGCGATCTTTTCCCAAAGGTACAAAGGCATGCCTTCGCCAGCATAATTGACCAATTGTGCGAGTATGGCGGCGTCTTCGATTTTGCCGGGGCGGAAGGTTATGGGTTGGTTAGACATGCTTCTTTGCCTTAAATATTTTACGAGCTTAGTCCTTATAAAAGAATTGTAAGGGGGGTGTCCTTCCAAGGTCAATCTTTCATGTTGGACTAAATCTCAAATTTAGATTGTTATAAGCCTGTGTTCATAAAGTCACTTTACTGAATGAATTGAGGAAAACGACCTATTCTTAGTTTTAATTAGGCTCAGGACCTATTAATTTTAAAGGCGCTGGTTTGTAAAATGGGGGTAAGGTATAAAGCTTTAACTCTTCCATATTCAGTATTATTAGACTGCCGTCTCTGGTTATCTCAACTGTGGCGAATGCTAAAAGTTTATAGATGGACAGCCGGTAAAAAATGCCGAAAGATTACGATGTTATGACAAAAGAGGTTTTTATGAATTGTTGTTCAAAATATCTCTATGCTGTAACTTTATTTGTCTTGGTGATGTCTTGCGTGCAATTCATTTCTACCCCATCCAACGCTACTGAGCCGGCTGTTTCTGGGCTCAACGGAAAGATAAGCGCCGAAGGGGGGAGTTTTGACACAGATGATGATCTTTTACCAAGTGATGAAGAGTATCTTGTCAAAGGCAGTATAACTGCACCTATTAGTCATAGTTTTGGTTTTCAGCTTGATGGCGCCTTAGGCGAACGCTCACAAGAAACGCTTTTTGGTGGAGGCCTTCACTTATTTCATCGCGACCCAAGCCGGTATTTAATTGGTTTTTATGGCAGCGCACATGATTTAGAAGATATCTCTATATGGCGTGCCAGCATTGAGGTTGAATATTACTGGCAACAATTTTCTATGGAAGGCATAATGGGGTATCAACATTTGGACCTTCCCTCACGAGTAAATGGGATCCCCTTGTTACCCACTGATGAAGGTAACTTTTTCACAAACATCGACTTTGGTTACTACGCTACTGATAATTTGCGCTTTACTGGGGGATACCGTTATGAAAATGAACTCAGTATTGGTTCTCTAGAAGTTGAATATGCAGTCCCCTCCTCAAGAGGGTTCTATTCTATTTTTGCGTCTGGCAGAGTGGGCGAAAACGATTATGACAGAATAGTCGGCGGCATTCGTTTCTATTTTGGTCAGGATAACATAAAATCTCTAAAAGCTCGTCATCGGGAAGACGATCCTAAAAATTGGGTGCCAGATATCCCACTTGATGTCCAATTGGAACAACTTTCAGATCCAGCTCCAGAACCAGAGCCAGAGCCAGACTAATAGATTAGTGATTGGTCGTGATTATCTGTATTGATCTTGGTTTTGGGTCAATAGCTACAACTAATATCTAAACATCAAAAAATGCCGTCTATAGCATTAGCTTAAGGCATAAATATAATTTTTCCACCTCTCACAACTTCGCTCACTCCTGTGGTTCCCGGAAATGTCAACGGTAATTCCTTTATGTGCCGTACGGCTAAAAAGCCAAAGGCTTCGGCCTCCACATAGCCCACATGCCAGCCTAGTCTATCTCCACTTTCAACAGGTACCTCTAAAAATTCTGCCAAACGCTGCATGAGATAGGGGTTTTTTGCGCCGCCGCCGACGATCACCCAGTTTTTGGGTGGGGCTGGCATGAACTCTAGGGCTTGCCCAATAGCGCTTACGGTGAATTCAGTCAGGGTTGCGGCGCCATCTTCTAGACTTAGCTGTTGCACAAGGTCGTCTGAGAAATCATAGCGGTCTAGGGATTTGGGCGGCTGGGCTTTAAAATAGGGATGGGTCATGAAGGTTTTCAGGGCGGGTTGGTAGATGGTTCCCGCGCCCGCATAGGTCCCATCTTTATCCATGCGCTCGCCTGTTTTTTTGCCGATCCATTCGTCAATCAGCACATTGCCGGGGCCGGTGTCAAAGGCGAGCAGTTCACCGTCATTCCCGATGTAGGTGGCGTTGGCGACCCCGCCGATGTTGACAATGGCTACTGGCAAGGTGAGGTTTGATTTGGATGCCAGGGCGCGGTGATAGACGGGGACTAAGGGGGCGCCCTGCCCGCCATGGGCCATGTCGTTGGAGCGAAAGTCATAGACCACAGGGCACGAGAGTTGTTTGGCCAAAGCTTGTGCGTCTCCTGCCTGCAAGGTGAATTGGGTCGCAGGGTCGTGATAAAGCGTTTGGCCGTGAAAGCCGATGGCGTCAATGTCTGTGTTTTTTAAATTGGCTTTTTTGATGAGGGCCTCAACGGCCTGACCATGGCGCTGTGTGATGAGGGGGGCCAGTTCATTGCCCAGCTTCTTGCGCGCGTTATGATCGGGAGCGGCTATGGTCTGCTTCATTTTGGATAAGATTTCAGCCCGCTCATTTTTTGTGTATTCAACAAACTCATATGGACCGGTTGAGATGATCTTCTCACCATCTGTTTCAATCAACGCGGCATCAACCCCATCAGCTGATGTGCCGCTCATTAAGCCGATTGCGCGTTTTACCTCGTGCCCCATAAGGTTCCTTTTTTGCTATCAGTTGTTGGTTTTTGGCTTAAATGTCATGGTGAGATTTTTGCATTTTAAAACAGCTTGTCAAGGGCAGTAGCCGCGCGGCGGGAACCCTTGACAAGCTGTTTTAAAATGCGAAGGTCTTACCATGACATTTAAGCCAACTTGCCCAAATAATCACATTTTAAATTGACAAACCGGCTATAATTTAAGAAGCCATCATATGAGTTTTTGAACCACACACGCAATAGAGACACAATGGTTAAATTTCAGTCTGATTTTCTCAATATTCTAGAGACCCGCGGCTTTATTCATCAATGTTCTGACGAAGCCACGCTCGATAAAAAACTAACAGAAGGCCCCATTACGGCCTATATCGGCTTTGACTGCACAGCGCCAAGCCTGCATGTGGGCAGCTTGTTGCCAATTATGATGCTCTATTGGTTGCAGCAAACCGGTTCTAAACCGATTGTGCTGATGGGTGGGGGCACGACACAAATTGGAGATCCGTCTGGCAAGGATGCCAGCCGCCAGCTTTTAACCACGGATGTGATTAATGAAAACAAAGCTGGCATTCGCAAAGTATTTGATAAGTTTTTGAGCTTTGGCGATGGCGCCGCAGACGCCCAGATGATCGACAATGCTGAGTGGTTGATGGATTTAAAATACATCGATGTTTTGCGCAACATTGGGCGGCATTTTACCATTAACCGCATGCTCACTTTTGACAGCGTGAAACTGCGCCTTGAGCGCGAGCAACCGCTGACGTTTCTTGAGTTCAACTATATGATTTTGCAAGCTTATGATTTTGCTGAACTGGCCAAGTCTTCCGATTGTGTTTTGCAGATGGGGGGCTCTGACCAGTGGGGCAATATTGTCAATGGCATTGATCTGGGGCGCCGGCTTCATAATAAGGATTTGTTTGGGCTCACTGCGCCATTGCTGACCACGTCTAGCGGGGCGAAGATGGGCAAAACGGCGGAAGGGGCCGTGTGGCTAAATGAAGAGCAGCTCTCTCCTTATGATTATTGGCAGTTCTGGCGCAACACGGAAGATGGGGATGTGGCGCGCTTTTTGAAATTGTTCACCACTCTGGCCTTAGACGAGATTGCCAAACTGGCAGCTTTGGAAGGGGCAGAGATTAACGAGGCGAAGAAGGTTCTGGCCTTTGAGGCAACCAAGATGTTGCACGGCCTAGAGGCGGCCACCCAAGCGGCAGAGACCGCTAAAAGTACTTTTGAGCAAGGGGCGCTGAGTGAGAACTTGCCGCAAATTGAAGTTGCTGCAAGTGCTTTGGAGAGTGGCTTTGGTATTATTGCGGCGCTGACCGCCAGTGAGCTTGCCAGCTCTAACGGGGAAGCGCGGCGCCATATTAAGGGCAATGCCATTAAATTAAATGATGAACGGGTCAGCGATGAAAAGCTGTTGCTGTCTGCCAGTGATTTTAATGAGGATGGTGTGGCCAAACTTTCCTTTGGCAAAAAACGCCATGTGCTTTTGAAACTGGAAACTTAAGCTGTCCAAAAGCTGAGGCTGGTTTTCTCAATTATTAAGATTTATCGCCGTTGCACGCTTGACGCGCTGGTTTCTGGGGGGCGCTTATCATTAACTGGGCTGCCCTTTTTACGCCTCTGCACTTTTGAGGCGCTGGAATCTAATTTAACCGTGCCCTTTTTGCTGGTGTCGGGGCGTGCTTTGATTTTAGGGGCCTTTTGCTCAAATTCAAAAATCTGACGGAAAACGCCGGGGGCCACCAGTGACATTGGGTTGACCAGCACTTCCGGCTTGTTGATGTTGCCATAAACGCCAAAGGTGATACCCAGCATGCCTTCACCGCGCCGGCCAACTAAAATGTCACCCAGCACAGGAACAGCGCCCACAGCCGCGTTTAGTCCATATAGAGGAATGTAAGTGCCAGACAAGCGCACGCGATTGCGGGCGAAATCAAGTTGGCCGCGCATGGTGGCGCCAAGCACATCACCTTTCATAAATGAATCATGCAAAACGAATTGTTCGTGACCAATTGAAAATGGAGCCACTAACTTTGAAAAGGGAATTTGATTTTGACTGGCCAGAGCTTTTCCTTTTTTGCCCTTTTGTGCATCGGCCAACACTTCTTTGACCACCGGGTCAGAGGCAATGGAAAACCGTTTGATGACAAGTTGGCCGGTTTGGGAGGCAAGTTGGCGTTTTTTCACATTATAACGCACTAACAACCGGCCATCTCCGCTGAGCATGTTGGGATAAAAGCCTACAAAGCGCAGGGCCTCTCCTGCATTGTTGGTTTTTATTTCAATAACCGGGTTTTGCTGAACTTTGCTAACCAAACTGCCGTTTAGTTTACCCCCGTTCAGAAACTGCCCCTTTAAATGAAAGGCTTCTAGCTCGTCAGCCTTGCGCTTCATCTTTATTTGGAAATCTTTCAGGTTTGACTGCCCCCACCCAACAACGGTTTGGAAATTAGCGGTGAGATCCAGGCTATCAGCTTTGTGAGCTTGTCTGGATTGACCAGATCCAATTTGCCCTCTATGCAACAGAGATCGCAAAATGCCGCGGCCATCAAAGGCTTTGCCGTTGGCTTTGACTTTCCAAAACTTTTTCGTGCCCCGTTTAAAGCTGTTACCAGCAATCGCAATGTTTGAGACGGTTTTGTAGGAAATTTGCGGGAAGTCAAAGTTTTTAACTTGTAAGTCCTCATCCAATTCGACGCGTCCTTTGGCGGTTAAGTCCACCCCAGAAATATGGATATTTTTTAAAGAAATTTTTTGGTTGTTGGTGCGTTCATCGGTCACCACATCAAATTTAAGATTTGCTGAGCGTCCCTTTTTTTTGCGCCAGCCAAGACCATGAGAAACTAACGTGGCTTTGGTCAAATCACTTGTTACATGAATATCAAAATTTCCTTTATCGTTATCCTGTAAGGCGATCTCGACAGGCACGGGGCCTTGTATAATATCATTTAGTGGCAGGCCTAATTGATTGCGATCGGCCTCATCAATCACCGCACGAACCAACATGGGTGGGGGCTGATAGCCGGGAGAGGGATTTAATTGCTGGCGCCAAACAAGTGAGGCGGATGCTCCATTGACAAACAGGGCCCCTTTTGCTTCGACATGGTTACGGCCAAGGGAAAAGTTTATATCACTATTTTTAACTTTGAAACTACCCAGATCTAAATTTGCATTGCTCAGTTTAACCTGACCTTGTGTAAAAATGTCCTCTGGTAGAACCTTATCTTTAAACGGCATGGTCATTTTTAGTTTGCCGTTAACATCACCATTTACTTTTTTGAGTATGTCACGAGCGGGAAGTTCATAAAGGAACGGTTCTCTTTGCAACATTGCTAGGGCCGTTTGCGCATTGCTTGCTATTTTAAATTGAAAGGCTCCCTCTGGTTCTTCTTCCCAATAATCTGGTATATTCAATTGTCCTTCAGACAAGTTGATTGTTCCTGCCTTGTCCACCTTGGCATGCCCTTGGCTCATAGACGCTTGTAATTGTTTTCCTTTAATCTGCACCTTGGCTTTTTTCGTATTTACATACATGGTATCTTGAAAAATGCTATAGGTTAGATCCCGAATTTCAAGCTTCATGTTTGGATATACACTTGTGTCCTTTATTCTTGGTTGAAACTTTGCATTAGCCACTTTCAATGGTTGTTGCTGGCCTTCAAAGGCATTAAAGGCAAATGTACCGGAATGGATCTTCCCAGCCTTCACAGTATCAAAAATCATATCTCTGTTCTTTTTGAGAAACTCTTGCGGCCACATTACTTTTAATAAACTTAAGGGGATGTGCCTTAACTGTCCGCGCAATATTGAGGGGAATCCTTTAGATCCATCATGGGCCATCAAGATTAAACTTTTACCGACTTGCAGTCGCATTTCATCAATTGAGACAGGTAGTTTGGTTGCAAATAGCCGCCCGGAAAAGCCAAACTCATCTATTTTATGGGTTGCTTCATTGTTTGAAAGGGCAAAGATTTCTCCCTCAGTTGAATAAAGCTGGAACCGCCAATCTTGGGGGCCTGACCCTTCTGGGGCGCGCCAAATATCTCCCTTTAATGAAACTCTGCCAGAGGGATATTCAAGCTCGCCTTGCTGCATGACGATATGTTTAGCGCCCCCTTCCATACCAAATTCGAATGAACCGCGCGAAATGGTAAATAAGGGTCCCTCTGGTCCAAAAAGACCAATCTCGCCTTCAGACAAGATTACTTTTAGTTGGCCTGAATAGATCCCTTCGTTCAAGTCAACGCGCCCTTGAAACGCGCCAGAGACGCCAACATTAACAGCGCTTAAAGATGAAAGGGCTGGAATAAAGGTCGACAATTGAGAGGGCACAACATTTTGCAGGCGGGATTTCATATCAAAAAAGCGATCACCCTGACTATGTGTCATGGCCAGCCACACTTCGGAATTGGGTGCATCTTCAGGTTGTAACAAGCCCGAGCCGATCAATCTTTTTTCTTCGTCTTGATCGTATTGCAAGGTGAACGAGGGGAGCAACCATACCTGGCCTTGGTCTTGAGGCTTTTGATGCAATATAATGCGGGCATCTCTAACACCTATGTATGAGAGGGCTTTTGATAATTGCAATTGTTTGTGCGCGCCTGAAAGCCCTTGTTGAATCAAATCTCCAATACGCTCTAAATTTTGCGCTGAAAGCCCTGCTTGATCGTCTGGGCGTTTTTGTGAATTGCGGCTATCTTTTTGGGTGCCAGTCCTGTTTTTTAAAAAACTCCACTCGCCTTGATCATTGCGGACAAGGTGAAGCCGGGGACCAATTAAACTTAGGCTATCTGGGACAACAGAACCGATGAGAAGGGGGAAAAATTTTAACCCTATTGCGGTTTCAGGGCTTTGGGCAATCACATTGCCGTTGGTTTGGGTGACCATCAAATTCGTTAGTCTGACAAAAAAACCACCTTGTTGCGTGTCCCTTTGTAAAAGAGCATCTCCGATTTGGATGTTGGCGCCATTAAAGTTTGCGGCCAAGGCCCTTTCAATCTGGCCTTTAAAAAAACCAACTGGCAGCGCCCGGCTTCCCATAAAATAGTAGAGCAGGCCGAGTCCAATGGTGAGAACCCCTAGAGTGCTGAGCCCGGCTTGGACCCATGGGCGCGAACCTGAGGGCCAAAGTTTGGTGAGATGTTCAAACGCCTGTAAGCCCAAATGGCCAATTAGGGAAATATTTTTATAGCAAAATTGTCCAAAAAGAGCTGTGTTGGCCTTTGTTTTTTTAGTCACTGATCTTGTTTGTTGGTTGTTTGCATCAATTTGGGTTTGGTGCTGAGATCTTGACCAATGAAGTGGATGCTCTTTTTCTTTTTCATTCATTGTTAGTTTTTGACCTTAATCACAGCCATTGACGACAAAGCCCTTGCTTCAATTTATCTTTTGATTGTAAAGCGAATTGGATTTTAAAGACCTTAAGAATGATCCAAAGTTATATAAAGATTTGGTGCCCTGTTGAGCCTTTTACAAGATCAACTATGCCAAGCTAAACGGTATTAGCCAAACACATTTATAAAACCTTACTCTTTAAGCAATCAATAAAATTTTATCCCCCACTGTTTGGGACATAAAAGATACATCCAATTACCTTTGACATTTTAAAAAATGAAAATTTTTGTTTGCCCCTTTAAAAACAGCACATTGCACATGATAAAACATCATATTGACTCATGCCCCTCACGCGTCAACATGATGTTTTTAATTGGCAAACAAGACCAAAGCATGACGATATGAACTCCATTCTCGTCTCACTCTTAATAAAAGGGCAAAAATTAAATGATTGAAATTGGTAAAAAAGCCCCCTCTTTTACACTTCCCACTGCTGGGGGCTCTTCTATTTCTTTGGAAGATTTTAAAGGTAAGTGGGTCATTGTGTATTTTTACCCTAAAGATTTAACCCCAGGGTGCACAAAACAAGCTATTGCCTTTTCACAAAAAGCTCAAGAATTTGAGCAAAGAGATGCTGTTATCATAGGAATTTCTCCTGATGGGGTGGCTTCTCATGAAAAGTTTATCAAAAAGCATGACCTGAATATTATTCTGGCGGCCGATGAAGACAGGCAGGCAATAGAATCATATGATGTTTGGCAGGAAAAGAAAATGTATGGCCGGACCTATATGGGTGTGGAACGCTCAACATTTCTTGTGGATAGGGATGGCATCATTAAAGCGCTTTGGCGCAAAGTGAAAGTGGCTGATCATGAAACATTGGTTCTTGACACTTTAGATCAACTAGAAAATTAATATTTATATTTTTCATACATTTAATTCCGTTTTGAGCTGAAAAAATGGTCTGCCCCTACTGGCCCAATTCTCGATATGGGAGCTTTTTTTATCCAAATTGGTTTATTCTGAGTGGAGATCATTGTTATTTTTCCAACAGATAAGGGGCTTAGCATTCTTGACGCTTGGTATTCTAACAGGCATAACTTGACAAATAAGTTGACGCTATTAAGCGCAAAGTGTTTTTATTGCTAAGTGTTTTCTGCCACAGCAAAACCATAAATAAGTGGCAGTTAGCATGGAACAAAGTAACTGATGATTCGTTCGCAAAAAGAGGATGTGCAAAGCGGTGGGACTTTAGGGAAAGTGTTTTTATTAACCCTAAAGACAAAATTAGAATCTGGACAAAATAAAGCGGCCATAAATAAGTGGATTTAGTTGTCTTAAGATTGCATACTATTTAAAGCCTTTTCACGCCCTTTGAAATACGCGCTGCGAAAAAGTTGCAAGCTAATAATTAAAAAGCATGCTATATATCGTTACTGAGATCGTTAGAGTATATTTGTTGCTTATCAATTGGGGTTCGTTGTCAGACACCTTATTTGTTATCAACACAAAAACTTTAAAGATTTGTGTTTTTTTGTAAATATGGTGGTTTGTTACATTTAAGGCCATAATAATTGCAAAGATTTTTGAAAACGGTGAGCATGATATAACAGGGCTAGAACATTAGCGTTTGGAGGTCTTAAACCAATGTTCACAAAACGACCGGAGAATGATGGGATGAATGTGCCTGCCCCAAAACCCGCAATGGGACAACAACCAGCTCTGCCACCAGCAGGGGCGATACCTCAAAATCCTTTAGGCGGCAAAACCATGCTGAAGGGCTCGAATAAAATGGTGCCTTCCATCATTGGTGCTGACCTGACGATAACAGGTAATGTTATCTCTAAAGGTGAAGTGCAAGTGGATGGGTCTATCCAAGGTGATCTGCACTGTGCCTCTCTTATTATCGGAGAGAAGGCTGAGATTAACGGGGTTGTGGTTGCAGAAGATGTGGTGGTTCGTGGCCAAGTAACCGGCTCTATTCATGGGGTTCGTGTGACACTTCAAGCCAGTTCACAAGTTAATGGTGATATTACGCACCAATCACTTGCCATTGAGCAAGGCGCCTTCTTTGAAGGGAAGTCGCGCCGGGCAGACGATCCTATCGGAGCTGCTCCTAAATTAGAAATTCCAAATTCAGTTGATCGCCATCACCTTCACACCAATGGTGAACTTGCTGGCGAATAAAGTTTTTTAAAACTTTATTACCAAACATGCATTTGAACCCATGCAAGATTTTTTATCTTGTATGGGTTTTTTTGTAAGCTTTCGAAATAAACTTAATTTCTTATTTTTACCGTCTGCGGCGCAAACGGCCTTTAATCACGATCTCTTCATCATTGAGTTCGATTGAACTAACCGTGGCTAGATTGCCCAAAACTTTATCCTTGATGGTAGAAGCTATGCGGTCTCGCATGCGCCGGCTGTTGACATAGGATTTAAGTTTTTTGGCGATTTGTAATTTTAGCTTCTTGGTTCGCTCTGGAATGCGGACAAATTCAGTGCAGAAAAACCCTAGAAACCAACTGCGGCAATATTCAATTTCAACGTCGCCAATCACTTTGGCGCTAGAGACATAAAATGACAAGCTGCCTTTGTGGGCGATGGGCCTTAACCGGGCAACCAATTTGGCTTGATTAAAATTAACATTGGGTAGGAAGGTTGAGCATTCTTTATAAGAGCGGCGCGAGGTACGTACAACACAGCGTCCTTGCAACTCGGCGCCTTGCAACTCAAAGTCCAGGCTTAAATAAAAGCTTTTGTCTTGGGCTGTTATGTCAATCACAGAAGAGCGAATGTCCGACACATAATAGCTGTGAGTGCGCCCAAAGACTTTGCTGACATGATAAGGCTCTATGTCAAAAGAGGATAAGGATTGGCCTTTAAAGCGAACATAGGAGGAATCGCGGCGCCTGTGCGTGCGCCCATTAAACCGGCCTAAATTGTTTAGTCTGATTTCCAGGCCTGATAAAGATTCCTTAACCAGGTCATTCACTTCATCATAGGTGAAACTTATACTGGCAGCTTGAGAGCTGGAAAAACTAGCAAGGCTTGCCAAAGAAAAACACAACAAAAATGCGCAACTGCGCGCGCTCAATAACACTTGAGATACGAAAAACCCCATAACACCAACCCCATCACTTAAACTTGTAACTCAACTCTTATATTAACCAATAGTTTACCTTGTTTTTAGTCCCACAGCAAAAGTCTAGATGCTTTTTTTGTCCCCTTTGGAAAACTTATTCGCTGTTTAGCCCTTTAAGAAAAGCAATTTGACGTAATAGAACAACATGTTATATGCACATTGCTTGTAACTGCCTGAAAACTGCTTTTTCCTCAATATGTGGCTTAATCCACTCAATGTTAGAAAGAAACTTATTGTGAACGATGCCCTCAGCATCAAACATCGGTTCAGTAAATCTGCCAGAACCTACCAGACCCGTGCTGGTATTCAGGCACACGTGGCGCAAACGCTTGCCTCTTATGTTAAGGCGCCGGCTCAAAAAATTCTTGAAATTGGCTGTGGCACAGGGTTGCTAACCGCGCAGTTACTTAAAAAATTTCCTCAGGCTGAACTTACAGCGACGGACATGTCGGCTGAAATGTTGGACATTGCTCACTCTAACTTGTCTAAAGATGGCTCTGCGCGACCCTTGAGATTTGAGCTGTTAAACCCTGAGAGCGAGCCCCTTAAAGAGACATATGATTTAATTGTCGCCAGCATGGTTGTGCATTGGTTTCAAAACCCGTTGGAGACAATAAAAACCATTACGAATGCTCTTGCCCCTAATGGGCATTTTTATTTTTCAACCATTGGGGCTGACTGTTTTGCTGAATGGCAACAGGCTTTGAGAGAGAATGATTTGCCTATGGGCCTGCGTATTCCTCCCTCACTACCTGGCATTTTTGAACAAGAATATAAATCTGTTTCGTATGACAGTGCGCAGGATTTTTTGTATCATTTGAAAGCCACAGGGGCCCATCGCCCCCGGTCAGATTATACCCCTCTTTCCATGTCACAGTTAAAGCGAGCCATGCTTAGTCTTGAGCAACGAGATGATGCTAATTTGACCTGGCACATTACTTATGGACGGCTAGGGGACGGAACCATTTAGACGGCAATAAAAGAAAAAGCTGCCCGAATATTATTTCATATTCGAACAGCCTTTTTTTCAGGGGGGGTATCTTGGTATCATTGTTAAATAACTCTAAACCAATAGAGCAAACTCAATGCCAGATTTTCCAACCCCCTTTTTTATTTTGCAAATTTTTTTTATAAATCAGTGCCTTATACTGTTTGAGTCGGCACAAATGAGATTGTAAAAGTTAATCTAAACGATGCTTTGTCTTTAAATCATACATATCATTTTGATGCTTTTCTCACTTTAGAGCATGTCGCTTTGTTGAAGCGTGCCTTTTTTAACAAAACCGGTCTCCATTTTTGTGCGACACGCTCTAGAATGCTCTTTGTGCTTTGTAGCTACAGCCTTTGTGAGGCCCTTTTCATCTTGGAAATTGACATGCCAATACCCCACAAGGCTTTGTTGACTTTGGGCTTTATTACCAATAACATCAAATTTCATTTTGGGGATTTCTCGTATATTTTTTGATGAGAATTAATTGGGAAGCCAGTGAGTCTTTTTTCTTTTGACAAGACTTCTTTTGACAATTCTGGCACTGCCCCCGCAACGGTGAATGAGTTTAGATGAACCTTTTAGCCACTGCATGTCGGTGATGACTTTCATAAGTCTATCGTTTGGTGTGGGAAGGCGGTTTGTTTTGCTTAATCTTATAAGCGCTCTTAAGTCCGGAGACCGACCTGAAATGTACACAATCGCATTGCGGAGGGCAGTGTTTTAAGAGGGCCGGCCAAAGCTAACACAACTTGTTCGTATGGTTTGGGGATCTTAAAAGCTGTTTTCATCCATAATGTTTCATTCATCTTTGGCACGGGGTAAGTGCCAGGAACAAAAGGAATTTATTATGCATATTGAACCTGGAATTGTTGAGGGTGCGAAAATCACGCTTAGCTATGCAACTGCAACAGCTTGTTTGGGACTTGTTGCCAAACAAGCCCTGGACACATTGAAAAAAGACGGTTTTGTTTCTCTTGTTGTTCGCAGCATTTTAACAAGCGCGTTGGTTTTGGTTTATTTTGAGGTCTTACCGCATCATCCAGTTGGGGTATCAGAAGTTCATTTGATTATGGGCTCAACACTGTTTTTACTGTTTGGGTTGGCGCCGGCTGCCATTGGCTTAATTGTGGGGCTGTTTATTCAAAGCTTCTTTTTGGCGCCAATAGACCTGCCGCAATATGGCATTAATTTAACAACGCTTTTGGCCCCGCTTTTTGCCATGAGCTTAATTGCCAAGCGCTTCATTCCTGAAGATACCGCTTATAAAGACATTCAATACCGCCATGCTTTGGCGCTCTCCACGACTTATCAGATGGGTATTATTTCCTGGGTGGCGTTTTGGGCATTTTATGGCCAAGGGTTTGGCGCGGAAAATCTGTCTCAGGTTGGCAGCTTTGGCTTGGCTTATTTAACCGTGATTATTGTTGAGCCTTTGGTTGACTTGGCTGTTTTGGCAGGCGCGAAATTTATGCACCGTTTGGAGCAGAGCGGCTTGTTTGAAAAACGTCTCTATCACCCGGCTGCTTAAATTCTTTTTTGAATTGATTTGGATTTACACCCCATCTATTGCCTCTTTTTTATAAGAGGTTTTTTAGATGGGGTGTTTTTTTGTCAGCTCTTTAATTATCTGACTGGTTGCGTGATTTTATAAACGGTACCAACTGGGGCACGCGTTTTTGGTATGTTTTATAGGCATCACCTAGACTGTTGACCAGGTCATTTTCTTCAAACCTTAAAGCAACCAAAATATAAAGCGTGCTGACCAGAGCAAAGACAAAATGGCCTTGACTCATATCGGGCGTTGCCCAGGCGGCAATGATAAAGCCTGTCATAATCGGATGGCGGACCAGCTGATAAAACCCGGGTGATCTGAAAAAGGGTGTGATTTCCCCTTTGCCAAGATAATGATTCAACACTTGTTTTAAGCCAAACAATTCAAAGTGCCCAATCATAAAGGTGGACAGCAAAACAATCAGGACACCAAGAGCAAACAAGGCCCATAAGACCAACCTAGCAATCTCATGTTCAACCTGCCAAACCATGCTGGTCATAGGCTGCCAATAATAATACAGCAGGAAAAGAACCAGGCTGGAGAGCAATACATAGGTGCTGCGCTCAATGGCATTGGGAATAATACGCACCCACCAAGCTTTAAAGCCAGGCCGCGCCATAACCGAATGCTGGAGGGCAAAAATGGTTAGCAAAATTAAGTTGACCAGCAATGATTGCCAAAAAGGTTCCACCACACCACTATCAATGGTTTTGGGCACGACCATGTTGGTTAAGAACCCTGCTAAATATAAAAAGCTCGCAAAAAAGATTAGATAAGACACGACTCCATAAACAAAGACCAAGACTTTTGACATAATTTCTCTCCCCAAAAATGAATGCGCATAAATCAATTTTATTGTTCAGCAATATGAAAATTGCTTTTTTAGCGCTGTTCAATTTTATGAGAAAAAAGTGGTTTTGGCAAAGAGCAGGGTTAAAACAGGGTAAAACAGAGCCTTAGGAGCCTCTTGTTTATAACTCACTTGAAAGCGCATGGTCGATGATTTTGCGCATCACAGAGGGTAAGGCTTCTTTTGCAAGCTTGTCTCTTGGCACCCATTTGCAGCGCTCTGGATCGGCAAACAAAGTGAGTGTTGCCTCTTTTGGTGCAATGATGCGGTAGACTTTGAGCTCAAGGTGAAAATGGGTAAAGGTGTGTTTTACAATCCCGGGGACTTGCCACCATTTTCCCTTTAATGGAGGTGATTTTAACGCTTGGGTGTTTTTGGATTGATTCTCCTGCCATTCGGTTGAAGGGATCTCCGTCATGCCGCCGAGCAGGCCGCCTTCTGGGCGTTGGCGCAGCAGGACTTGACCATCTTCGCGAAGGGCAAAGAAGGCGGTGCCATAGCGAGTGGGCTTGGGTTTCTTGGCTTCCCTTTGGGGCAAGAGCGGCGCGATGCCTTTGGCATGGCCTTGACATTGACTGACAAGCGGGCATAACAGGCAAGAAGGATTTTTGGGTGAGCAGATGGTGGCGCCTAAATCCATTTGGGCCTGGGCAAAATCACCGGCCCTGCGCGGCGGGGTTAGGCTGGCGGCCAACTGTTTGAGCTTGGGTTTAACCCCTGGCAGTGGATCTTCTATGGCAAACAAGCGTGCCACGACCCGCTCAATATTGCCATCAACCGGTGTGGCGGTCTCATCAAAGGCAATGGCGGCAATGGCGGCGGCTGTATAAGGCCCTATGCCTGGCAGGGTTTCTAGCTCCTCAGCAAAGATGGGGAATTTGCCCTGGTATTTTTCAACAATGATCTGGGCGCATTTATGTAAATTTTTCGCCCGGCTGTAATAGCCAAGACCGGCCCAAGCGCTTCTGATGTCTTCAAGGTCGGCCTTTGCCAGCTCAAAAATGGTTGGCCAGGTTTGGGTGAACTTTAAAAAATAAGGAATGACGGTTTTGACCACAGTTTGCTGTAGCATGATCTCTGAGAGCCAAACATGATAGGGGGTGGGCATTTGCCCAGGTTTGGCGCGCCAGGGGAGGTCGCGTTGGTCTGTGTCATACCAAGCCAGCAGATTGGCGGCTATTTTTTTGCTGCAGACTGGGGTTGTGCCCTTTTGAAGAGCTTTATCCTCACAATTCACAGCCTTTGCTGACTTTGCCATCCCTGATGCCTTTCGCGAATCGACCTTTGAATGGTAAGAGATATTTGTAATAACGAAAAGACATTCTAGTGCGTGTTGCTTTTTTTATCTCACGGGCGTTTTTTCGCTTTTTTAGTTGCGCTTTGGATGCCCACCAGCAACCGCGCTAGCGAAAAGCCCTGCGGGTGGGGCGGCGCTAGACGCCGGGCGCTTTAAAAGCGCCATGTTCGTGCTCTGAAGAAGAGCACTTCCTTCTTCGTAAGGCAGCCTAAAGGGGTAAGGCTTGTGAATCCATATTTAAGCAACTGGTTCTTTTTGATTTGAAAGTGATTATTTTAATGGCACAGAACAAACCTTATCGGGGCTCAGCGAAAACGATTGGGCATTTTATGTCTGGCGTCACGCGCCCTGTGTTTGAAAAATTTGGCTTTCAACGCGCTGCCTTGATCACCGATTGGGAGAGCATTATTGGCGCCCCGCTTTGTCACTTTACAGCGCCTGAAGAGATCAAATGGAATAATATCAACAATGATTTGGCCGAGGTTGAGCAGTATGGCCAGAAAAAAGGAGCCACGTTGGTGCTCAGGGTCGAAGGGCCAGCGGCCTTAGAGGTGCAACACCAAGCGCCGCAGATTATTGAGCGCATCAATAGCTATTTTGGTTATCGCGCCATTGAAGACATTCGGATTTTACAGGCCCCGCTTGAGCGCTCTGGCGCCCAAGAGCCGGTGAAGCGCTTTGACCTTGATCAACCAATTGCCAATGAAACCAGGTTAAACATGGATGATGAGCGCATGGAAAGCGCTTTTAAGCGGTTATGGCGTGGTATTCAGACCCGGAAAATCAACAATCGCCAAAAAAAATGAGATATTTGGCGTTTTTTTAACAAAATTGATTTGGTTTTTCGTTGCAAAGCTTTAAAAAAGGGCCTGGCTTTTTATTAAAGCTAAAAATAAGCAAACTCATGTTTTCTTGATTATTTTTTCTTGATAATTTGTTTTCTTGATAACTTGAAACAATTTAAAGGCGTAATTTATGACTGACGCGAGCGGATCTTCTCAAAACGGTTCACTGAAATTAATCTTAGGCTTGCTGGCTGCCCTTGTTTTAGCGGCTCTTGTTTATGTGTTTTATTACAAAGATGCGGCCAAGGATCAGACGAAAGCTGGCGGGGAACAGACCCAATTGGCTGATAATGTTATGGGCAAAGAGGATGCGCCTGTGACCATCATTGAATTTTCTTCTATGACATGCCCGCATTGTGCGATTTTTCATAAAGACACCCTGCCTGGCTTGAAATCGAAATATATTGATACAGGCAAAGTGAAATATATTTTGCGCGAATTCCCACTTGATCCTCTAGCTGGTGCTGCCTTTATGTTAGGGCGCTGTTTGCCGAAAAAGGACAGCTATTTTGATTTTATTGATGTGCTTTATGCCCGCCAAAATGAATGGGCAAATGCCAAAGATCCAATCAATGCTTTGAAAACTCTTGCCAAGCAAGCCGGGTTTACAGATGAGAGCTTTAAGGCTTGTTTGGATGATAAAGAGCTTTATGGAAAAGTGTTGGCTGTGAAGAACAAAGGTTCTGAAGAGTTTCGCATTCGCTCAACACCGACCTTCTTTATCAACGGCACACGCCTTGAAGGGGCGCAGCCTTTGGCTGAATTTGAAAAGCTGATTGAACCGGTGCTTAAATAAGAGCAATCACTGGCGTTGGGGATGGTGTTTTGAACAAACAGATCGTTTTTACTGTTTTGATGGTTTTGGGCGCTTTAGGGCTTACGGGATGTTCTGGTGAGCAATTCTCTCTCACGCCCAAACCCAAAGCCAACCCTGACATTGTCCACCTTGGTGCCAACGGTTTGCCCTCTAAAGAAGATTTGATGAGGGCGGGCCCGTTGGGGGACAAATGGTTGGGCAAAGAAGATGCCCCGGTCACGGTGATTGAATATATGTCTTTGACCTGCCCCCATTGCCGCACGTTTCACTTGAAAACGTTTCCTAAGTTTAAAGCCAATTATATTGATACGGGCAAAGTGCGCTATATTGTGCGTGAATTTCCCATTGGGCGTTCAGCTGGCAATGCCTCTATCGTCACCCGGTGCGGCAAGAAAGATCGTACCTTTAAACTGATTGATCTGTTTTTGAAAAACCAAAGCAAATGGGTAAGCCAAGAAGTGCGCACTGAGGCCATATACGCTGTGGCCAAACCGTCTGGCTTAAGCCGGACTGAATTTGACACATGCATGAAAGATCAATCTTTAATTGATGATTTGCAATGGGTGAAAAACCGGGGGCGGCAATTGGGGGTTAGCGGGACACCGACCTTCTTTATCAATGGGCAAAAGGTGAGAAAGCCGCTATCCTATGATGAATTAAAAGCCCTTCTTGCCCCGCATTTAAGTTCATAATTATCAGTGCCCATATAACCTTGAGACTCAACAGGTTTCTAAATTGCATATTACACAGCTAACATTACTTGGCTTTAAAAGCTTTGTTGACCCAACCCAATTGTTGATCCGCCCGGGATTAACAGGGGTTGTTGGGCCAAATGGCTGTGGTAAATCCAATTTATTAGAAGCACTGCGTTGGGTGATGGGGGAGACCTCGTATAAGGCGATGCGCGGCGGGGCGATGGAAGATGTGATTTTTTCCGGCACGCAGAACAGGCCGGCGCGCAACAATGCGCAAGTGACCTTGATGATAGATAATTCGTCTCGAACGGCACCGGCTGAATTTAACGACGAGGAAACGTTAGAGATTGTGCGTATTATTGAGCGCGGGCAAGGTTCTCGTTACCGGGTGAATGGGCGTGAGGCACGGGCCAAGGACGTTAAATTACTGTTTGAGGATGCTGCAACGGGCGCGCGCTCACACGCTTTGGTGCGCCAGGGGCAAATTGGTGAGATTGTCAATGCCAAACCGCAAGCCCGGCGCCGGATTTTGGAAGATGCCGCTGGCATTGCCGGGCTGCACATGCGGCGCCACGAAGCAGAACTGCGGTTAAATGCATCTGAAGATAATCTTGAGCGGCTGGCTGATTTAATCGGGCAAATGGATGCGCAGCTTAATTCTTTAAAACGCCAAGCGCGCCACGCAGAGCGCTATAAAGAAATTGCTAAGAAATTGCGCCAATTTGAAGCGCTGGCACTATATTTAAAATGGCAAGCCCAAGGCCACAGTGTTGCAAAGGCCGAGGATGATTTAAAAGCCGTGCTTGTTCGGGTGAGCGAGCAAACGGGGCAAGAAACCGCTGGCCTTACCAAGCGTGAAGAGCTTATTGCCGCTCTTGCCCCCTTGCGCATGGCAGAGGCTAAAACAGCTGCAGGGTTAGAGCGCTTAAGCGCAGAGCGCGATGCACTGGCCCAACAAGAAGAACAAGCCCTTGCCCGGCAAGAAGAGCTGCGCGGGCAATTGCAAGAGGCCAGGGCTGACCTTGCCCGTGATGAGCACTTAATTGCAGAAGGCGAACAGGTTTGCGCCCGGCTGGAGACACAAATAGATGAGATTCAAACCAACCTGGTAGCTTTAAGTGCAAATTTGCAAGAGGCGCAGGACAAAAAGCAAGACCAAGCTGCCAAACTTGTGACTGAAGAGGCTGGGCTAAATGAGCTGCAAGACCAGGTTGCCACGGTGCAGGCCAACATGCGCAGTTTGCAGAGCGATGTTGCTCGCCAAAGCGAGCGGGCCGTTCAAGCGCTTTCCCGCCAGGAGCAAATTTCCGCTGACCTAGAAAATCTAGCAAAAGATCAACCGCTTGCAGATGAAGCCCCCCTCCTTTCCCATATTGCCAAGATGGAGGCTGAAACAACGGCTCTGTCGCCTCTTATTGAAGAGTTGGAGACAAAGTTAGAAACTGAGCAAACCTCTTGCTCTGCCTTGCAGGCTCAAGTGAGCGAACAGGCGTTAAAACTACGCTCTTTAGACACTGAAATTGGCATCATCGAAGCGCTTTTGCAAACCAGTGAGGGCCCTAGCCTGCCTCATATCATTGAAGAAATAAAAACAGAGCCAGGCTATGAAAAGGCCCTTTGGGCCGCGCTTGGCGATGACCTTGATGTGCCGCTGGAGCAAACCACTGCGTCATCAAAGAACAAACCAACGGCCTTTTGGCGCACCATGTCTGCTCACTCTCCAGCCCCTACTTTGCCTGAAAACATCTCTTGCCTGGCAGAATTTGTGAGTGGGCCTGAGGTGCTGCTAGCCACGCTTGGGTTCGTTGGGGTTGTCAGTGAGGAAGATGGCGCGCGTTTGCAAAAAGACTTACAGCCGGGGCAAAAACTGGTGAGCCGCTCTGGCGGGTTATGGCGATGGGACGGGTTTGTAACTTTGCCTGATGCCCCCTCTTCTTTGCCGCGCCGTTTGATTGAGCGCAATCGTTTGCCTGGCTTGCTTGAAGAGCGCGATAGCTTATTGTCTGAGCAAGATGGCCTGACGAACGTTCTTGATCAATCACGAGAAAACTGCACCCAACTGCAAACAAGTTTTCAGCAAAAACGCGCTGAGCTGGCCCGGCTGCAACAAGAGTTAAATGGCTTGTTTCAAAAACAGCGGGCGCTTAACTCTCAAGCTCAGGAGCGGTTGCAAAAACAAGCCAGTTTAAATGAAGCCCTTGCCTATGCCCATTCCGAACATGAAACCGCACAAGAGCTGGTTGCTCAATTGCAAGAAGATATTGCCAGCCTTGCGAACCTATCTGACTTGAGCCGAGCGTTTGAAGACCAACGGGAAACGGTCAAGCTTTTGCGCGGTGCTCATTTAGAAGTGCAACAGCACTTTGCTGGTTTGCAAAAAGAAGATGCTTTGAACACAAAACGTGTTGAGGAAATGCAGCAGGAAAAGACACGCTGGCAAGCACGCTCACATGAGGCCAAATCTCATATTCAAGATTTGGAAGGTCGGATTGGTAAATTTGAAAAAGAGCTGGCAGATTTGGCTGATTTACCCCAGCAGTTTTTGACCAAACGGCAAGCCTTGATGGATGACATTGAGGGGGCGGAAAAAAAGCGCAAAGTGGCAAGTGATGAACTGGCTGAGGCGGAAACTGCGGCCACCTCTCACGATCAGGCCTTGCGCCGTTTGCAAACCACATTAATGGAATCGCGTGAAGACAAAGCGCGCATTGAAACGCGCCTGGAAAGTGCCCGGGCTGGATTGGTCGAGCTGGCGCAAACCATTGAAACAGAATTGAATGTCAGGCCAGATGATTGTTTAATCATTGCCGGGTTTGCCCCTGATGATGAATTGTCTGAGCTGGCTGATGTTGAAGCAGATATTGCCCGTTTAAAGCTGGACCGGGAACGCTTGGGGGCGGTTAACCTGCGCGCTGAGGAAGAAATCAAAGAGCTTGAGACCCAATTTGGCGGCATGATTAGCGAGCGTGATGATTTGCTAGAAGCGGTTTCTCAATTGCGCGGGGCTGTGACCCAACTCAATGAAGAGGGGCGCCAGCGGTTGCTTGCCGCCTTTGATGTGGTCAACGGGCATTTTAAGCGGTTGTTTCAAACTTTATTTGCTGGTGGGGAGGCAGAATTAAAATTGGTTGATTCAGATGACCCGCTTGATGCTGGCCTTGAAATCATCGCCCGCCCGCCAGGGAAAAAACCGCAAGTGCTCACTTTGTTATCAGGCGGAGAAAAGGCGCTGACGGCGATGTCTTTGCTGTTTGCTGTTTTTCTGACCAACCCGTCCCCCATCTGTGTGTTGGATGAGGTTGATGCCCCGCTTGATGACACCAATGTTGATCGCTTCTGCCGCATGATGGAAGATATGTCTGCCAATACAGATACACGCTTTTTGGTGATCACCCACCATCCAATGACGATGGAGCGCATGGATCGCTTGTTTGGTGTGACGATGTCAGAAAAAGGCGTCAGCCAACTTGTCAGCGTTGACTTGGCAACAGCCGAAGCGTTGCGTGACACAGCTTAAGACAAAATTCCGGACCGCCCCTTAACTTCCATGGTTAGATTTTTGCACTTTTAAAAGGCATGTCAAGGGCGCAGAGCGCTTAGCGCGGTTGCTGGTGGGCAATCTAAAGCGCCACTTAAAGAGCCCTGACAAGCGATTTCGAAATGCCAAAGTCTTACCATGGAAGTTAAGGGGCTTTGTGGCACGATCTTCTATTTGCACCTGATGAGCATGCCGCGGTCAAAGTGAAAATGATCCGCGTGAAGTCGGTTAGCTTCTGGACCAAGAACGACGCGGAAATAACCACAGGCGCCGTAGTGGATCTCTTTTAAGAATTTTGCCTTTGGGCCGTTGCCAGGCCAGTGTTTTAAAATTGAGACCGTTTGGCCATTGGCCAGGCCAAAGCCACCAATGTCTATGGCGTTGGCTGTGGCGTGTTCTGAGCGCATGTTGAGATATTTAGAGAATAAGCTGCCCTTGATGTTACGGCAGGAGTAGGTGCCATACTGGATAATGCGGCGCACTTGGCTGCCAAAATGTTTGCGCGCGGCCGGTTGCACCACTTGGTTCATCCAAAGGGAAAGCCCGGCTGCCATGGGGCATCCGAGTTTAACCGAAGAGAAATTGGCACCTGCTGCTTTGGCAAGCCGAACTGCGTTTTCCCAGCCGCATCCTTTTCTTATCGGGCTGTCTTTTACAAAGCTTGCTTTTACACTGGGATGGGCCATGGCTCTTTTGCAAGCGGCTTTATCATATTTCAACCCTTGAATGCGCCAGCCCAAAGCGCCCCAGCTTTTTTCAACATTGAGTGCGGCAAATGGCATCATACTGGTGCGCACATGACCAGTATAAAGCATGACTAACAACATAATACTCAGTAATATAACCAATAATTTTATGGTATTTGGCACAAATGGAATTTTCATCCCGCCTCCTTGCCTATGCCCTCATAAGACGTTCAACATTGTTAAAAGGACAATTATTGTATACAAGGTTTTTTGCAAAAAATTGTCTGTGTCAACAAAATTAGTCTTGTTTTCAGCTTCTAACTGAGTAATATCTCAGCGATATATCAAGATTAGAGACCCCGCAGGAGGAAAAATGAGCAGCGACCAAATGGGATATTATTTTTTACAAGTGCCTGGACCAACAGTGGTGCCGGAACGCGTGATGGGTGCCATGGACAAACCGTTGCTCGACCACCGTGGTCCCAAGTTTGCTGCCTTGGCAGCGAAAGCCGCGCAAAATTTAAAGCCGATCTTTAAATCAAGCGATCCTGTGATTGTTATTCCTGCCTCTGGGACAGGGGCTTGGCATGCCGCTATTACCAATTGTCTGTCAGCCGGTGACAAAGTGCTGGTGCCTGAAGTTGGCATGTTCTCAACGCTTTGGTGCAAGGTTGCCAGAGGGTTAGGGCTAGAAGTGATTGAAATTGAAGGTGATTGGCGCCATGGCATTAACCCGCAACAAGTTGAAGATGCTCTGAAAGCTGATACGGCTGGGGAAATAAAGGCTGTGTTTGCCACCCATAATGAAACCTCAACTGGGGTTACCTCTGATGTGGCTGGTGTGCGCAAAGCTATTGATGGGGCCAATCATAATGCTTTGTTGTTTGTTGATACCATTTCATCAATGGCGGCCAGTGCCTATGAACATGATGGATGGAAAGTTGATGTGACCATTAGTGGCAGCCAAAAAGGATTGATGTTACCTCCTGGCCTGGCGTTTGCCGCCATTAGCGATAAGGCGCGTGAAAGTGCAAAATCATCGGACTTAACACCTGGTTATTTTGATTGGGACCCGCTAATCGATGCAACAGAGACCGGGCTTTACCCTTACACACCGCCTGTGACTTTGTTTTATGGCCTGAAAGAAGCAACAGACATGCTGCTTGAAGAAGGCATTGACAGCGTTGTTGCGCGCCATGCCAACTTGTCAAAAGCGTGCCGGGCCGCGGTGGCGCATTGGGGGTTGGAGACACAATGCCAGGTGGAAAGTGAGCATTCACATGCTGTAACAGCCATTCGTGTTCCTGATGGGGTTAACGCTGATGAGCTGCGCGAATTGATCTTTAAAGACTTTAATATGTCTTTGGGAACAGGACTTGGCAAAGTTCAAGGCAAAGTTTTCCGTATTGGTCATCTGGGCTATCAAAATCCGCTGACGCTTTTTGGTGCCATTGCTGGTGTTGAATTAGGTATGCAGCGGTTTGGCTTGTCAATCAATAAAGGCGGCGTGAATGCTGCCATGGATGCTTTGGATAGTTAAAGACATAGCCCTTTACTCTTTTGAGACGGCCTCAAATGCTTTTTTAACAAGGCATTTGGGGCCGTTTTTGCATTTTTGAGGCTTTATTTTGGGGATATTGCCCCTTTTCTTGATTGCTCTGATGTGATTTTTGCATCCCCTTGAAAAGAAAAGCTATAATGTGGCCTAGCAATGTTTTGACACAGAGGCGTGTTTCCTTTTTTATTGGAATGAATGCAACGCTCTAATCTGTTGTTTTCGTGTTCCTTTTGATTTTGCGTTTTGGATGTTCATTCGTCTTGCGCGCTTTTCAAAAAAACTCGTGTCCCCTTTATGGTGAAACGCATTTTAATTTTAGGGCCTTTTATCGCGGTCTGTTTATGGCGTTTGCAGAACAAGGGAAAAAGCGTTTTGAATTTTGGTGCTGATGAATTGGGGTGGGCTGCCTGGCCTCACCTGAAATATCAGATCATATGTGGACCTTTAAATGAAAGAGCTGGAAACAAATGGGCCTGATCAGGCGGCGTCTAAAGTGGCGCCGCGTCATGAGCGCCCTATTTGGATTTGGGACCAAACCAGTGCCCGTTTTCTTTGGGCCAATGGCCCTGGCATTCACTTTTGGGAAGCGGCCAGCCTTGAGGGGTTACAAAACCGCACCATTGAAGCCTCACATCCAGCTTTTGTTGCCTTGAATGATCTTTTTCAAAATGAAACCGGCGTTAAGCGCATTGAGCTGACCTTGGCCTTTCCTAATGGGTCTGGTGTGCATCATTATCCTGCTCTATGCCGTTCAGGTATTTTGCAAGATCGCCCGGCGCTTATTGTTGAACTGCTCACCTCTTCGTCGGGGCATGCCCTTGACCTTCAAGAAACGGATAAGGATTTATCGGTACATCAGTTACAACCAGCGAAAATGGCGTCCACTGGGCATGAAGAGGAAGCTGACCCTTCTAATAATCAAGATGTTAGAATAGCAAAAGCAGACCCTGAAGAGGATCAAATTTCTGCACCGCAACTGAGTGAGTTGGCCCGGCTTATTCAAGAAGCCAAGCATGAAGAGGCTGAACCCAAACCCGCTGCACAGCCTGAGGCCAAAGCCCATAACTATGACAGCGAAAGCGTGTGGGATGCTTTATCGCTTGATATGACCCGTTTGCAAGGGGCCCATGATCAAGATGAGATTGAAGCGCTTTTGGATGGCTGCGATCAACCGGTGGCTTTGGTGCATTTTCATCGGATCATTCATGCCAATGAAGGGTTTGTTAGTGAATTTGGTTATGGTGATGTGATGTCGCTTGGCAATGATGGGACGGACTGGATTTTGCCCCAAAGCCGCCCCCAGCTGCGCCCCTTTTATGATGAGAACAAAAGAGATCCCCTTGTGATTGATACTGTGCGTCTTTGTTCTGGGCGCACACTTGTGCGGCCTGTTTATATCAGGCCTGTGCGGTTGGTTAAGTTTGAGCGGGTGTTTTTGTTGTTAACGGTTGGGCCTGTTCGGCAAGAGCAGACGCAAAATGTCTTGCACACTAAAGAGGGTTCTTTAGATCTGTTGCAAACAGATGAGACGGGCAACATTCCTTTTTTGAGTGCCATTAGTCATGAGGTACGCATTCCGCTGAACATCATCATTGGGTTTTCAGAACTTATGATGCGTGAACAATTTGGGGCCTTGGGCCATGAGAAATATAAAGGCTATGCACAAGACATTCATCAAAGTGCGTTGCATGCTTTGAGCTTGTTGAATGACTTGCTTGATTTTACCAAGCTGCATTCTGGTAAATGGGAAATCGAAAAAGTCTCGCTTGATTTGAATGAGATCGTGCGTGAGCAGGTTCATTTAATGCGTGATTTGGCCGCGCGGGAAAAGGTTAAGCTGCGCTCTTCTTTGGAAGAAAACTTGCCATTGATCACAGCAGACAAGCGTGCTTTAGCGCAAATTTTGCTGAACTTAATTTCCAATGCGATTAAATTTAACCATGAACAAGGCACCGTTAGCGTTGTTACAGAACTCAACGAAACCGGTGAGATTAAGCTTGAAGTCACAGATACGGGGAATGGCATGGATAAAGCTGAATTGGCCCGCGCTGTGGAGCCGTTTCAACAAACGGGTGCGGCTAAAAACCATATTGGCACCGGGCTTGGTTTGCCAATAGCCCATGCTCTGGCAAAAGCCAATGATTTTGGCTTTCAAATTGCCAGTGAAAAGGGGCAAGGGACCCGCTTTACGCTTTTGATTAAGGCTTGAAGCTTTTTTATTTTGTTCAGCCTTGCTTTGGCGCGGGGTTTAATAATATGGTCTGAAACTTGAACATTTTTTATATCACTAGATTTTTTGCCGTTTATAGCCCTTAAGGCCTGATTGATCCTTATTATATGTCCGATAAGACCACCACCGAATTTTCTTTAGACAACCCTCACTTTGCCCCCAAAGCGAAGGCCCCGAAGGTTTGGGGCTGGTTGGTGTTGATTGTGCCGCTTATTGGGCTGATTGTCTTACCGCTAATCTCTATCCTCATCATGAGCTTTTCGCCTTCGGAGAATATCTGGCCGCATTTGCTTTCCACTATTTTACCGCGCTCTTTGCGCGATACGTTTTTGCTCATGAGCGGGGTGGGCTTGCTCTGCCTTATTATTGGCACAGGCACCGCTTGGCTTGTTACCATGTATGAATTTAAGGGCCGCAAAATTTTTGACTGGGCGTTATTGCTCCCGCTGGCCATGCCCACTTATATGATTGCCTATTGTGCGGTGGATTTATTGGAGTTTTCAGGGCCAGTTCAAACTGGGATGCGTTCTGTTTTTGGCTGGCAAGATGCGCGCGATTATTGGTTCCCCAATATTGCCAGCCTGCCGGGGGCTGTTTTGGTGATGGCTTTGGTGCTGTACCCTTATGTGTATTTGGCGGCCCGTGCTAGCTTTATGCAGCAATCTGTTTGTGTTCTAGAAGTGGCTCGGACTTTGGGACGCAGCCCGTTTGGGGCGTTTTACAGTGTTGGCCTGCCCCTTGCCCGCCCAGCGCTGATTGCCGGCTTGGTGCTAGCGCTCATGGAGTGTTTGAACGATTATGGGGCGGTGGCTTATTTTGGTGTAGAGACGCTGACGGCCAGTGTTTATAGTACATGGCTGGAGCGCTCTAATTTGGGCGGGGCAGCGCAGATTGCCTCCCTCATGCTGTTTATCATTATTGGCCTGTTATATGTGGAGCGCCGGGCCCGCTCTGATCAAAAATATTTTGACACGACGGGCTATACACGCCAACTGCCTGTGACGCGCCTGACAGGGGCCAAAGAGGTGGGAGCTATGGTCATTTGTGCCCTGCCCTTTATCTTTGGCTTTGTACTCCCACTTATAATTTTGTTGCTTGCCTCGTTCCAGTTTCTTGATTTTATTTGGAGTGAGGCTTTTTGGCGCGCTGCAGGCTCTTCTGTTTTCTTGGCCAGCTTAACCGCCCTTTTGGCGGTTGTGGTTGCATTGCTGCTCACTTATGGCAAACGCTTAACCGCTCATCCCTGGTTAACACCAGCTTGTTGGTTGGCCGGGACGGGATATGCCATTCCTGGGGCAATTTTGGCCATCGGCATTCTTATTCCGCTGACAACATTTGATAATTTTTTGAATGATGTCATGCAGTCTTGGTTTGGGATATCAACAGGGCTTTTGCTTTCAGGCAGTGTAATCGCTTTGTTGTTTGCTTATCTGGTGAGGTTTATGGCGATTTCTTTGGGTACGATAGAAGCTGGTTTTCAAAAAATCTCGCCCAACCTTGATGGCGCGGCTCGCACGCTTGGCCAATCAGGCCTTGGGGTGTTTCATTCGGTGTTAACGCCGATGATGCGGCCCGCCATTGCCAGTGCGGCATTGCTGGTTTTTGTTGATACCATGAAAGAGTTGCCGGCTACCTTGCTGCTGCGCCCGTTTGATTTTGATACCCTGGCAACCTTGGTGTTTGAATTTGCCAGCCGGGAAGAATTTGAAGAGGCTGGCCTTGCAGGACTGACGATTGTGGCTTTTGGTCTTATACCCTTGCTCCTCCTTAATCGTTCCATTTCTTCTGGTCGTAGCGGGCATGATGGCAAGGCCCGCGACTAGATAAGTTCACTAGGCATCTTCCCTCTTTATCCCCTTTTTGTGTGGCTAAAAAACTTTTGAAAAAAGTCTGATTAACTTACTTTTTATGCATAAAGTCTCTTGATTCTGATCGCTCGATAAGAGATGCTATCAGGACACAGGGAATAGAAATTCTTTATTTTATAATTTTTAATAACAGATATCTTCAGGTGGTATGCAAAAGCGACATGTTTTGCTTAGCATCTTTGGCATGGAACTTAATCCATTGAAATTATTAAATTTTACTATTTATGAGCATTCAAAATTGCTTGTTTTTGATTGTGAGCTGGGTTTATGATTTTGCCATGGAGCCCCTTGTTCGCTGACCGCAAGTTTGTTTTTGCGCCTTTGCTGTTTTGCCTTGTTCTCTTGCTTGGGGGGCGTTTTTATGGGTTTCAGCCTGCTCACTCTGATGAGCAAAGACTTGAATTGAAGCGGTGGGGCTATTCTCTTGATAAACCACTGGTTATTGGCACCTCACCTTTGGTGAGCGTTAGCTCAGGAACAATCAGTTTTTCTTTGGCAAAAAAAGGGCAACCGCCGGCCCCCGTTTTACAACAATTACCCCAAAATTGGATTGCTTTGAGTACTTTGCAAAAGGTTTCGTCTCTTAGTTTGAATAATGGGCTTATCACTTTTGATTTTCGCGGCAGCGGGTCTAAGGCGCCCTCCCCTGTTCACTTACAAAAAATGCTCAAGGGAAGTTATCTGTCTCAAATATTAATTGTCAAAAGCCGTGTGCAAATTTTACGAGACACAGGTTCGCCCATTGTTATTCCGATTGATACAGGCTTGTTTGAGCTTGATTTGGAGGACCGGGAAATTGGAGGGCAAGGGGTTGCGACACTTGGTGACTATAAAACCAATTTTGCCCTTGAGATTGAGTATGCCGATGTTTCTGACACGCCTCTTCAGCCTGGACAACTTAGCTTATCATTAAAAAGTGATGGGTTTAACGGGGACTATGCTGGGCTTTTGGGTGGGAAAAACGGCTTATTTTTAAAAGGTGATATGAGCCTCACTGTATTTGATCGCTCGCTTTTGTCTTCTTGGTTGAATAATTCTACACCAGTGACGCATGGTGATGCGCCCAAAAACAAAACGCCTGTTTTTACAACCTCGGGACAATTTGATTGGTCAAAAAATAAAGGCACCCTGAAACAAGCTGCTTTTGTTTTTGGTGACAATTATGCCAATGGCACTTTGTCTTTAACCCTTTCCAATCATAATTCTTTGTTAGAAGGGTCGCTGGCTTTTAAGGATCTTGATGTTAGTTCTTTCTTACAAGCCCCGTTTGAACAAATAGCCCCTTCAGGGGCACAAGATAAGCAATTAACTGGACTGCACAAACGTCTTGAGCAAAGCTCTGAACATCTTTTGCCGTTTATTCGAAACTTTGATGCAGATCTGCGCCTTTCAGCTCAAAGGCTAAAATTTGGTTCTGTTATGCTTGAAGAGCCTGGCTTTAGTTTGTTTCAAAAAAAGGGGGTGGCCATTTTCGATATGGCGGAAACGGCCCTTTTAAACGGGCGGACCAGTGGGCACATTAAAATTGATACCAACTTTCCCAAACCGCGCTGGCATGTCAACACACGGTTTTATGATATTGAGCTTGAAGAGGCGACAAAGGCACTACGCTGGACTGACTTTATTCAAGGCAAAGGGACTGTAAAACTGCACCTGACAAGCTTTGGTGATAAGTGGGCGGAAATTTATCAAAATATGTATGGCGCCCTGTTTTTTGATGTTCCTAAAGGGGGACAATTGAAAACTGATTTCAACCAGCTTTTGGTTGCCCAGAATAAATCCCCAAAAGAAGAAATGGCCCTTTTTCTCAACGGCAAAACACAATTTTCAGCTCTTAGTGGTGTTGGGCATTTTGCCAAAGGGGCTTTGGTGGCTGATTATGCTTTTCTGAATACGTCTGAGAATAAATTTACTGGCAAGGGACGGTTTGATTTGCAAAATGGGGCCATTGATTGGCATGTCGCCTCCTGGCCACTTTTATCGCTTGATAAGAGTGATAAAAATGCAAAACAAAACTTAGACCCTTCTATCATAAGCTCGACTGGGGGCCCTGCGTTATTAATGTGCAGCCAATTTTTGGGAGATTGGGAGAGACCATTGTTAAATAAGTACACAGTCTTGCATCTTTCCTTGTTAAACAAAGGCTGCCCAGCGCTTTATAAGCCTCAACAGTTGAAAAGACATGATGAGACCATTGTTCCCAGCGACAATGGGCGTTAAAACGGTTTTTTAAATTTTTCAAAGGGAGCGCCTGTTATGAATGGTGTTTTTTCTCGTGGTCAGATTTTTGCTGTCCTTGTTGTCTTGTTCTCTAGCGCAATTTCTAGTGTCAGTTCGGCTGAAGGGGCCCAAGATTTAAAAATTTATACCGGTTCTGGCGCCTATAAAGTTTCTCAGACCAAGGCTTTTTTTGAGCCCTTTGAAAAAACAACGGGGACAAAAATTGAGGTGTTTTCTGAATCCAATGGCCTTGATTTATTAAAAAATTGGTTTGGTCAATCAAGCGCACAAGGGGATGTGATTAACTTGACATCATATGAAGCGGAACAGGCGTGCGATAAAGGGTGGTTGGTTTCTTTTCAAGAACAAGATATTGCCCCTGGTGCTGATGGCACCCCGATTATGAAAGACTTTTTGGGCAATAGCCTTATGGACTGCGCGGTGCCAAATGTTGCCTGGTCAGCTTTGATGGTTGTTAAACATACAAAATTTAACAAACAGAAGCCGCGTTCTTGGGCTGACTTTTTTAATGCTAAGAAATTTTCCGGACAACGCAGTTTGAAAAAATCTGCGCGCTATACTTTGGAAATGGCTTTGTTGGCCGATGGTGTTGCACCCTCACAAATCTATGATGAGTTATCAACTGTTAAGGGTCAAAAACGAGCCTTTGCTAAATTGGATATGATTAAAGACTCTATTGTTTGGTGGGAAACAGGTAAGCAAGCAATTGATAATTTGGGGCTTAAAGATGTCAGCATGGGAATGAGCACCAATGGGCGCTTGTTTAATGCCATGATCGCAGACGGACTTGATGTCACCCTTGTATGGCAGGGGCAAATTTATGATTACGACTATTGGGGCATTCCACTTAAAACCGCGCACCGCGACCAAGCAATGGCGTTTGTGAAATTTGCCACCGCCCCTGAACAATTGGCGGCTCAATCAAGCTGGATGCCTTATGGCCCAATGCGCGCCTCAGCTTTAAAATATGTCAGAGAGCATGAAATTGGCAAAATGCATATGGCCCCTTATTTAACAACAACCAAGGCGCATTTTCGCAAAGCTTTAAAATTCAATGAAAGCTGGTGGCGCTCAGAGGATGGGCAACAAGTTGAGAAACGATTTGCCGACTGGTTGAACGGGACTGTTTCTTGGCCCGAAGAATAAGGGCAAACCTGATTCGAGCTTGGGGCTTTTTTTCACATGCCGCATTGGTTTAATTCATTTCGTAGATAAGGCTATTGTTTGTGATAATATTGTCACAAACATTTGGCTCTGCACCATAGCTTTTTTGTCTTCTATATCGCCTTAATTTTTTGTGGATTAAAAGCTGAATTTGCAGTGCGTTAATTGTTTCTCCAAAATGGAATAAATCTAATTACCTTATTTAACAGCAAAAATTTATGATCGGCTTGGCAAGACATTTTTTTTAAATTTGAAGATGAACGTTGCTCAGAATTTAACGAATTTGGCTTTGTCTGTTTTTGCTTTTCGGTATGACTTAACAAGGGAGAGAGAAAAGTTTGGTTAAATAAATTTTTCCTCTTTCTTGATGGGAAAAAGTTTGGTTAATGTAGCTGCCACAGGTTACAACTTATAAGATTATCTTAAGTTTCTTTACTTTGATTTCTTAGATATAGCTTTAGTACGGACCAAAGGGGGCCATTCAATGCAGTTTGCATTTGAATGGATTCGAGACATTAATTTGTCTCGGATTTAAGGGTCGCTATTGCGGCCCTTTTGAAAGCGGGGAAAGCTGTCAGCATGTTAATTTTAACTGCTGGCAGCTTTTTTTATGTTGGGTGGTTTTTTTGCTCTATTCAGGAACACTGTTTTGGTGTTTATATTGGCCATTATAAAGCTGTTTAACGTCTTTATATGAATTTTTAGGAATTTGCTCTAAAGAATTGTTTTTTCCTATTATTTTAGGATCCAAAACATACTTATCAGTGTTTTCATATGAGAGGCTTATGGTATTGTTTTTGGGATGTGTTTTAAAGCTGAAAGCTTTTGTTTGAGTATCAAGTCTTGAGGCTGGTGCGTATGATATTGCCAGAAAAACTGCTTGAGAAAGTTTTATATTGGGGGCCCCTTTTTGTTGGCTTTCTTAGCCTCATCGGTGGTGTCTGGGTGTTGCAGAGCAACAATTTGCGCCTGGCTAAGCTTAATCAGAGCGTTGTGGTTTCTGACATGAAACCGTCTTCCCAAAAAAACGCATTAAAGCGCCAACAACCGGCCCCCTCAACAAAGCGCCAAGAGGATTTGCCGGCTGAAAAAGTTATCCCTTTAGAGCAAGAGCCGTTGGTAACTTTGCGGCAGGAAAAACAGCCTCCTGTTCCCCCTTCAACTTCACCAGATGAGACCTTACAAGAAGGAGATAAACCGCTTGAACAAGTGCTGGCCGATATTATGCGTCTTCGCGGGGGGGCTGCTGGCAGTCATGGGGCTTTGGTTTATGGGGGCACTGACAAAACAGGCACACACATTGTCTCAATAAAAAGAGAGCACCTGGCTTTGCAAATTGGCGCACAGGCCGGCTTGCACGGCTTTCTGGGGCGATCAGGCCAATTGCTTGTGAGCCAAAAGGGGCGGCAAACTGTGCTCACTCAATTGAGTGATGAGTGGGCAATTCACACGGGCCAGTTGGGTGTTATTCTGCAAAAGGTTGTGCAATCTGGTGTTGAGAAAAGTGCTATGGTGCCTTTGCGCGCTATGGTGAAGACTATTCCGGCCATATGGGGTACCAGGCCGTTCGCTTGCAGCCCGGGATCCAGGTGGGGGCCGCTCTTGGGCAAGATTATAAGACTGTTTATTTGAGCAATCACTATGGTTTGACACTTGCCCGCCATGGTGTCTTGGGGAAACAGGCAGCCTCAAACTGGGCGCAGACTTTGGGGCAAGACTTTAAAACGGTGCAATTGGCTGGCGGGACAGGCATTAAGTTGGCTCTGGCCCCTGCCCAGATTAAACATGGTTTTGAGCGCACACATAAAAATATTGTGCGCGTCAAGTTATATCATCAAGGGCACGAGTTTGCTCACAGTGTTAATCAACACTCTGTTTCTTACGTCAGCTTGGGGTTAAAGGGGCTGAACACCCATATTGCAAAATTTGCCGAAGGTTTGAAGCGCGATCAAAACGCGCAGAGCCAAAAAATTGCTTTGCGAGCGCCTTTAAATGACTTGCCAGAACAGATAAAAAACTGTTCAGAGACTTACTACCGGGCGGTGCAAACTGTGCGCAAAGAGCGTGTGGCAATGCTTGGCAAAAAAGTAAAACCGTTGTTTGTGCGCGATAAAACTTTGCCTGGTAAATGGATTTTTCGCCCCACCAGCTATAAGCCAAAACGTGTGTGTGTGCGTTGGAAGACTTACCGATCGGGGCGCAAAAAATGTTTGCGATGGGGCCAAAGGCGCGCCCGGGTGCAGACTAGCTATTTATCTGATGAAGAAAAGAGTGTGCTGCTCAGCGCGCAAACCCTTGTTTTTAATCAGGGAAGAGATCCTGCTTTAAAACGAAAGACACCGAACTATTGGGTAATAAACCGTATTGCAACTGATTTAAATATTTACACCCGCCAACCTCAGCATCCTGCCATTTGCACCGGAGCTGTGCGGATGGTGGATTATTTTGAAGGCAATTTGGGCCGTGTTAAAAAACACATAGCAACCATGAGCCAGGCTTTTGAGCAAAGCGCTTCGATCGTTGAGGCTCGGCGCCAGCTATTGCAAAACTTGCTAACAAAAGAGCATCGCTTTGATCAAGACCATGTCAGACCGCCTCCTATTGAGACCCAAACAGATGGGCTGGAGCAGGAGGTATACCAAAACAACGATCTTGCTAATCAAACCACATATATTTCAACAACAGCGGTTATTGCTCCCTTTAAATTTAACTCACTCAAAAGCGATTTGGTTGAATTGAGCGCCACGCTTTTGGGGCCAGAAGCTGCACAAGAAATGGCGCAAAGTGAGGATTTTCTGTCCGCTTTAAAAATTGCCAAGTCATATTATGGTGCGCGGGGCACGATTATTGAAATGGACCGGCCAGCCATCACAGCTATGAAACGTTTGTTTGGCGCATTGGAGGCCCGTTTTTATTTGGAACGCGCCAACCTTCAGTTAAAGAGCGTTTCCCATCATCTTCTTGGGGCTCTTGATGGTTTAAGGCAAGCACATTCCACTCATTGTGTTTGTGAATAAAGGGACAAAATTGCCACTGCGGGCACAAGAAGGCGCCATCTGTGAAACTTCAATAACATCTCAATGATGCCTCAAGAATATTCTATTGACCTCTTCGTTCTTTTGTTCAATGGTCAATCAGTGTCAAAATGTCTCATATTAAAGCTGTAGGCGTACAAAACACCTTAGATTGGAGATCAATTCCAACTGATGTTTGGACAAGTATGCTCTTTAAATTAATTAACTATAGCAGCATTTATGGGATCAGAATTTGATTTGTAGGCTGTACTATTTGTGGCCTGATTATGTCCTTTTGTATGGACTAATGGCACAACTTCGATAGACTGGAAGCTCATAATAATAATATGAGGGTGGGAGAGAGACATGGATTTATCAACAATGGAGCCGAAGATTTTATGGCTCGGCGCATTTGTTGTTCTTTATTGGTCCTATTGTATTTTCTGGGGCATTAAAGGCGCAAGCCAGTCGGAGACGGCAAGAGATTATTTTATTGCCGGACGCGGTATTGGTGTTTGGGTGTTTGTATTGGCCGCCACGGCCACAAGTTTTTCAGGGTGGACTTTTGTGGGGCACCCGGCTGCGATTTATACCGATGGGCTGCAATATGCCCATGTTTCTTTTTATGCCATTACCATTCCCTTTACGGGCGTGCTGTTTTTAAAACGGCAATGGATGTTGGGCAAACGGTTTGGCTATGTCACACCGGGTGAAATGTATGCCTCTTATTTCCAAGGCGATGGCATCAGATTGCTCGTTGTTTTAGTGGCGCTTTGTTTTTCTATTCCTTACCTTGGCGTGCAATTACAAGCTTCAGGCTTTTTGTTTAACGTTTTAACCGATGGTCTGCTCAGTGTTGAAGCTGGCATGTGGGCGCTTTCACTCGTGGTGTTTATATATGTGGCAACCGGTGGGTTGAAAGCAGTGGCCTATGTGGACACGATGCAATGTATCATGCTGGGTGTTGGCATTATCATTATTGGCATTATCACCCTTAATGCTGTTGGCGGCATTGAGCCGTTTATGCAAGGGCTGAAAGACTTGGCCGCCAATGACACTAAACTGACCAAAGAAGGTTATAGCCATTACATCGCCATTCCAGGGGTTATCCAATTTGTCAGCCATGGTCCAGCCGCAGAAGGCGGGGCCTGGACAGGTGTGATGATCTTGACCTATTTGATGGCTTTAATGGGCATTCAAGCAGCGCCGGCCTTTTCTATGTGGGCGTTTTCAAATGAAAGCCCAGCGCCTTTTGCACCGCAACAAGTGTGGGCCTCTTCGTTCATTGTTGGCGGCATTCTGTTTAGTTTCACTGCCATTCAAGGCATTGGCGCGCACCTTATTGGTCTTGATAATGCACTGGTGCAAGCCTCCAGTGTTGCCAATGTGGTGCCTGAAGTTAAATCCGCTTTGGATGCCAAAGGCGTAAATGACCTGATGGCGATGCCTGGTCAACAGAAAAACCTGGTTCCTATTTTGATTAATTTGATGGCTGATGCTGCCCCTTGGCTGGTTGGTTTATTGGCTGTTTGTGCTTTGGCGGCGATGCAATCAACCGGTGCTGCTTATATGTCAACAGCTTCTGGTATGATCACACGGGACTTGTTGAAGCACTTCGTCATCCCGAATGCGACTGATGGTACGCAAAAGCTTTTGGGCCGTGTGTTTGTTGGTTTCATCGTGCTTGCTGCATTGGTGGTTGCCACCGTTTCAACAGATAAGATTGTGCTGTTGGGCGGCTTGGCGGTGGCCTTTGGTTTCCAAATGGTGCCCGCTTTGATTGCGATTTGTTATGTGCCGTGGTTTACCCGTGCTGGTATTACTTGGGGGCTGGTTGCAGGCCTTATCGCTGTGGTGCTGACGGATAGAACCAATGGTGCCATTGCTGACTTTACCGGCCTTGATATTCCTTGGGGACGTAACCCATTAACTATGCACTCTGCCTTCTGGGGTATTTTTACCAATATGGTTGTCGCGGTGCTTGTTTCGTCTCTTACTCAAACACGCAATGCGTTTGAGCATCGCATGAAGTATCATAGCTTCTTAACCGAACATGCTGGACTGCCAGAAGAGAAGCGCTCTATGATCCCATTTGCTTGGGTGATTGCGCTTATTTGGTTCTTCTTTGGCATCGGCCCTGGTGTGGTGATTGGCAACACACTGTTTGGCGATCCGCGCCTCCCTGACACTTGGTTGTTTGGCATTCCCTCAATTTGGACATGGCAAATCGTTTGGTGGCTGTTTGGTGTGTTCATGATGTGGTACTTGGCCTACCGGATGGAACTTTCCACCGTGCCTCACCATAAGGTGGAAGCCTTGGTTGATGACATCACTGAGGTTGAGCCGTAAAAATATTTAAGAGCAGGCTTTATACAAAGCCTGCTCTTTTTTCTTTTCCCAAATTACAGTACAGTTTGGCCTTGAGCTGTGACTTTCATGGTGAGCTTTTTGTATTTTATGGCGTGCAATGTCTGAAGATCGTTCGTATAAATTCTTTGTTTGGTTAGCCATCGCGATTGGCCTTGTGACTATTGGCAGCATGACTTATGGCTATTTTGCTAATAAGGCGCCTGGGGAAATAGCCTATCAAGCGGGCAATACTTATTTTAATGATCAGCGCTATAAACATGCCAAATCCTCTTATTTAGAAGCCTTGCAGGCTAACCCTAATTTTGCCCCTGCTTATGCTGGGCTGGCCAACACCATGGTGCAGGTAAAGGACTATAGAGAAGCTTTGCGCTTTATTGATGAGGCGATTGAGCTGGATGGTAAGTTTGGCGGCTATTATGCCAGCCGGGGGATTATTCATGATCATATGGGGCAGTATGAAAAGGCGATTGCTGATTATGAAAGAGCCATGCTGTTGACCCCTGATGTTTCCAAAGGCATGGGCTGGATAGATCGGTTTTTTTATAAATTGCCTGAGGCTCCGCCAACTGTGGCCGACCGGTTGGCCTATTTAAAGGCACAGATGAAATTGCCTAAAGACCAGCGCGTGCTGCGCCTGCCTGAGGTTGATGCGCAACAAAAGCCTTATGAGCAGTAAGCTGATATCCTTTTCTTGAAATACCTTTCTATCTCCCTTTTGTTTGCCCAATTTGGCCATATTCCTAACCAAAATAAACGACGTTTATTTGTGGTTCTATTATGAGGGATTGTTATGTCTGGGTCTGGGTCGTTTTCTAAACTTTTAAGCACGCCGGCATTTAAATTTATAGTGCTGGGCATTTTAACTCTGGTTTTGATGATCCCGTTATTGTTGGTTTATTTGGTTGTGGATGAGCGCGAGCGCTATTCGCGCCAAGCGATCAGTGAGGTGGGGCGCAAATGGGGTCGCCAGCAAGCCTTTGCCGGGCCTTATTTGATTGTGCCTTTGCAACGCGAAACTGAACGGGTGGACCGGCAAGGGAATAAGACACGGTTTACGGAAACACGGTTTGGTATTTTTCTGCCAGAGCGTTTGGATGTTGCCGCCAAGGTTGAGGCCCAAGAATTGAGCCGCGGGATTTATAAGGTGCCTGTTTATAAGAGTAATGTGGTTTATAAGGGGAAATTTTTAGCCTCAGACGTGGCTCGTTTTCAAAGAGAGAATTTTGAACCCCGCATGGACGCGGCTGTGCTTGCGCTACAAATTTCAGATATACGGGCGATTAAGAAAACCACTGATGTGAAAATCGGGCAGACAAATAAGCGGTTTCAGGCCGGCGTTGGGTTGGATACGCAAAGAGCTTCTGGCATTCACGTGAAAGTATCGACACAAGCTGTGACATCTGGCTTTGATTTTGAATTTGAGCTGCCGGTAAACGGCACGAATTATTTGCAATTTGAACCTTCTGGCGCTGAGACCCATGTCAGCATGACCTCTGATTGGCCACACCCTTCTTTTATGGGGAACTTTTTGCCCTCAGAGCGTGAGATCAACTCTTCCGGGTTTAAAGCCAAATGGCATGTGCCGCAATTGGCGCGTGGGCAAGGCCAGGTGCATATCGCCAAAGATATGTCGAAATTGATGCAGCATAATCTGTTTGGGGTGAAGCTTTACCAACCGGTGGGGTTTTATGATTTGGTGTCCCGCGCGTTGAAATATGCTGTGGCCTTTATCGCCACGGTGTTTTTGTTGGTGTTTATCATGGAGGTTTATGTTGGACGGCCGGTGCATTGGATCCAGTATGTGTTTGTTGGCTTTGCTTTGCTGATTTTTTATCTGGTTTTGCTGGGGCTGGCAGAACATTTCGGGTTTGAGATTGCTTATGGGCTTGCCTCCTTTGCCACGTCATTGCTCATCGGGCTTTATACCTCCAGTGCGCTCAAGAGCCCGAAAAAGGGACTGTTCTTGGGGGGTATATTGCTGGCGATTTATGGCTTGTTGTATCTGTTGCTGCGGGTGGAAGATTATGCGCTGCTGATTGGCTCGCTGTCTGGCTTCTTTATGCTGGCAGGGTTGATGTATATGACACGCAATGTGGATTGGTCGGGCTATTCTTCCCAGAAAGAAGACTGACCTTTAAAGGTTTTGGGAAAAATGAAACGCTCCTTAAGAGCTGGCTGTCTTTTGGCTGCCAGCTTTTGCCTATTAAGATTTTAAGCTTTTCTTAACCATAAAAGCTCAGTGGCTCTTATTTTTTTATTAACCATAGGCTATATGGCTTGACAGAATTGGACTTTTCTCCTAAATCTCTTGGCAATGTTAGCACTCATTAAAAGAGAGTGCTAATAATCTATCCACGCTATTAAAAACCAAATTATGATCAGGCCTGAGCCCCTTTTGGGACCATTCTTGATTAACGTTTGATACGGGAGACTTAAAAAATGAAATTTCGTCCGCTTCATGACCGTGTGGTGGTAAAGCGTCTTGAAGAAGACCAAAAGACCGCTGGCGGCATTATTATTCCTGATTCTGCTCAAGAAAAGCCACAAACTGGTGAAGTTTTGGCTGTTGGAAATGGCATTAAAAGCGACAATGGTGATGTAACACCTCTTGACGTTAAAGCCGGTGACAAAGTGCTGTTTGGCAAATGGTCTGGCACTGAAGTGAAGATCGATGGTGACAACCTGTTGATCATGAAAGAATCCGACATTATGGGCGTGCTTGGTTAATTCCATTTCACCCCCTTTTTCGTTTGCACCCTGGAATGATGGGTGCCCCTTTTTAGTTTTATCTCTATTTTAAGTTTAGGAGAGACCTCATGTCTGCAAAAGACGTACGCTTTGGAACTGATGCCCGCGATAAAATGCTGCGCGGTGTTGATGTGCTTGCTAATGCTGTAAAAGTAACGCTTGGCCCTAAGGGTCGTAACGTGGTGATCGACCGCTCTTTTGGTGCCCCGCGCACAACAAAAGACGGCGTGACCGTTGCTAAAGAAATCGAACTTGAAGATAAGTTTGAAAATATGGGCGCGCAAATGGTGCGCGAAGTTGCCTCTAAAACCAATGATGTTGCTGGTGACGGCACAACAACGGCAACTGTTTTGGCCCAATCTATTGTTCGTGAAGGCCTAAAGTCAGTTGCTGCTGGCATGAACCCAATGGACCTGAAACGCGGCATTGATAAAGCGGTTATTGATGTTGTGAAATATCTTGATAACGCTTCTAAAAAAGTAAACTCTTCTGATGAGATTGCCCAGGTTGGCACCATTTCTGCCAATGGTGAAGCTTCAATTGGTGACATGATCGCTGAAGCCATGCAAAAAGTTGGCAATGAAGGTGTGATCACTGTTGAAGAAGCTAAATCACTTGAAAGCGAACTTTCAGTTGTGGAAGGCATGCAGTTTGACCGTGGTTATCTGTCTCCTTACTTCATCACCAATGCTGACAAAATGATTTGTGAACTTGACGATCCAATGATCCTTATTCATGAAAAGAAATTGTCTTCATTGCAAGCCATGTTGCCTGTGCTTGAATCTGTGGTTCAATCTTCTCGCCCTCTTCTTATCATTGCTGAAGACATTGACGGTGAAGCGCTGGCCACTTTGGTTGTGAACAAATTGCGCGGTGGCTTGAAAGTGGCGGCAGTTAAAGCCCCAGGCTTTGGTGATCGCCGTAAAGCAATGTTGCAAGATATTGCTGTGCTAACAGGTGGTCAGATGATTTCTGATGATCTTGGCATTAAACTTGAGAATGTAACGCTTGATATGCTTGGCAGCGCTAAGCGCGTTTCTATCACCAAAGACGATACAACAATTGTTGATGGTATTGGCAAACGTAAAGAGATTGAAGCCCGCGTTACTCAAATCCGTGCTCAAATTGAAGAAACAACATCTGACTATGACCGTGAAAAACTACAAGAGCGTTTGGCCAAATTGGCTGGCGGTGTTGCTGTGATTGCGGTTGGTGGTGCCACTGAAGTGGAAGTGAAAGAGCGTAAAGACCGTGTTGACGATGCGTTGAACGCCACACGGGCAGCAGTAGAGGCCGGTATTGTACCAGGCGGCGGTGTTGCTTTGCTTCGCGCTTCTAACAAAATCACTGTCACAGGCGAGAATGATGACCAGGATGCTGGTATCAACATTGTACGCCGGGCATTGCAGGCGCCGATTCGCCAGATTTCAGAAAATGCTGGTGTTGAAGGCTCTATCGTTGTGGGCAAAGTTTTGGATAAGAAAACTGAAAGCTTTGGCTATGATGCGCAAAAAGATGAGTATGGCAACTTGGTTGAAAAGGGTATTATTGACCCAGCTAAAGTTGTTCGCACAGCCATTCAAGATGCTGCCTCTGTTGCTGGTCTGATGATCACAACTGAAGCAGGTGTTGCTGATGCGCCAAGAGATGAACCTGCTGCTGGTGGTATGCCTGATATGGGCGGCATGGGCGGCATGGGAGGTATGGGCGGCATGGGCGGCATGATGTAATTGCTGCTTTAGCTTAAAGTCCTTCGCCTAAGGGCTCAGTGTACTTTAAGCTAAGTCCCAATATTGTGTCTCATTTCCTTGGGGCGGCCCGGCGGAAATGAGACGAGTCCCTTGTTTAGTGAAGAGCGTTTGCCTTTTGGCAAACGCTCTTTTTTTTAAACGATTTAGGATTAAAATATGACCTCTAATAGAGAAGAAGATGTTAGGCACAATGAACGGCTCAATGATTACATCTTAAATCAATCCAATAATTTGGATAAATTTTTACTCACACTCTCTTCAGGAGCTATAGGGTTAATCGCTTCTTCCTTGATTGATGAGTGTAAGCAAAGTCAAACGTATCTTGAATTATCACTGTTATTTTTCACCTTAACAATTATCATAACAGTTATGTCTTTTTCCATAAGTATAAAGTCTCATGAAAAAGAAATTAGAATTCTTAATGATCAAATAGCAGAAAAAGATAATATTGATTTATTTAATGTTTGGATACATATTCTTGATTGGCTCTCAAGAATATCGATTATATCATTTTTACTTGGCGTTACCTTATTGTCCTTAACATATATAAAGAACCCTTTCTAAAAAGGAACTTACCATGAGCAAAGTAAAGCCATCTAAATCATCACAATCACCTGGTAACCGAGTTAGATTTGTCACTAATGGTGTTAAACCACCAGAAAGGTTAGTTAAACCACCTGCAAAGCCATCAAAACCTGACAAAAAGTAATTTCCAGCTGGGATTAATGCTTTACCTGAACTGCTAATCACACTCTCCAATACGGCGCCCGTTTTGCCATTTGCTCATGGTCATGGTCTTGCCGCCCATTTGCATTATGATGTGACCTGAAAAGCTTGTCGTTTGCAGATTATAAGAAGTAAAGCCTTTGGCCTATTTTCCCCGCAAGCATTACGAAAAAATTTTGCCTATTCTTTTAATATGAACACTTTAGAACTCGCGCCATTCAAATAAACCGGTGCCCACTTTTGGGCGGAACGCTCTTTCGGGCGTTCCTGGCACCCCAAAACCGGTGCCCACTTTTGGGCGGAACGCTCTTTCGGGCGTTCCTGGCACCCCAAAACCGGTGCCCACTTTTGGGCGGAACGCTCTTGTTTCTTCTCCTTGAATTTATGTTTTTATGAAAGACCTGCTATAATAGGTAATTTATGAGAGATACAGAGTATTGCATCAAAAATTTTTCAGTACATAATAAGATCTTTAAGCTGTTTTACATTGATGCCCGAAATAAAGGATGGTTTTTTATATTGGGAGTTCGTTGATTTTTTTCATGGGGTTGATTGTGGATATAACGGATAGATTTTGTAAAAAATGGCAAGATACAATTGACCTAATCGCTCGTATTTATGACGTTCCATCGTGTTTAATTATGCGCGTTAATAGCAATGACATTGAAGTCTTTCTTTCTAGTAAATCAGAAACAACACCTTATGCGCCAGGAGATAAAGAACAATTGGGCATTGGCCTTTATTGTGAAACGGTTATGGAAAACCGAGATCTCCTTATAGTTCCAAATGCATTAGAAGATGAGAATTGGAAAGACAACCCTGATGTCAGTTTTGGCATGATTGCCTATATGGGGGTTCCGTTAGAATTGCCTGATGGGTCATTGTTTGGCACCTTGTGTGTTCTTGATAGGAAAACCCGCAATTTTTCTGATGATTATCAAAAGCTCCTCTTAAAAATGAAGTCCCTTCTTGAGCAAGATTTGCAGTTGATCCTTTCTGAGCAAGAAGAAATTACTGCCAAAAATGAGGCTGAAACTGCTTTATTACAAACGAGGGAAGAAATAGAGCTTATCTTGGATAACTTGCCCAGTTTGGTTGCCTCGCTAGACATAAATTTACATTACAGAACTGCGAACCCTGCTTATTGTAAAATGTACGGATTTGATCCTGATGCTATCAAGGATAAACATATTAGTGAGGTTATTGGTGAAGATGCTTGGCAAATGAAACGTGATCATATCTCTTCTGTCATGGAAGGGAACCTTGAAACGTTTGAGATAGAACTTCCTTCTGAATCATCTGAATATCGTTATAACAAAATGACATACATTCCCAATATTGATTCAATGGGTGATGTTGTTGGGTTTTATATTCTGGGCACTGATATCCATGAATTAAAGTTGGCCGAACGAGAAATAAGAAAAAGAGAAAGCGAACTTAAAATTATTTTGGATAGCTTGCCAGCTTTGGTTTCTTGTTGTGATAAAAACTTGCGCTATGTCTGGGTTAATGAGCCTTACCTTAAGACATACGGTTTTAAAACCAAAGAGGAGATACATGGCCTACATGTTAAAAATATTATTCCAGAAGACTCTTGGGATGAGGTTCATGCAAAACTAAAAAGAGTTTTAAAAGGGGAGCGTGTTAATTACCAACTTGATATGAAACTTAATGATGGAAAAATTCATAATTTAAATGTGAGTTATGTTCCTGATTTTGATGAAGATGGCACGGTAAGTCGTTTCTTTGTTTTCATTGTCGATGTTACTGAACAAAAAGTCGCAGAAAACCTTATTCGTCAAAATGAAAAAATGAAGGCCATCGGTTTGTTGGCAGGGGGCATCGCCCATGATTTTAATAACATGCTTGGCGCGATTTCATCTGCGGCTGAGATTATATCTCTGAAGGAAAAAAATCGAGCTGATCTGCAAAGTCTTCGTTGTCTTGATATTATTCAGGAAACAACATCTCGCGGTGCTGACCTGACATCAAAGCTGGTTACTTTTGGTGGTAAAGGAAATATCAAAAGTGAACCCATAAATGTGCACGATACCATTAACCGTATGGTTGATATTTTGTCGCGTACAGTGGATAAAAGCATCAGTATTACATCGCGGATTTTGGCTGAAAAACATACGGTTATCGGTAATAATGCTGCTTTAGAAAATATCCTCCTAAATATTGGCATTAATGCCAGCCATGCCATGCCACAAGGTGGTGAATTTACAATCACCACTGAAAATTGCACCTTTACTACTTATGACTGTGCACATAATCCGTTCAATATTGCCCCAGGCGAATATGTAAAAATCACCCTCTCTGACACAGGCACTGGTATTTCTAAAGAAGATTTGCCACGCGTTTTTGATCCTTTTTTCACAACCAAAGACACCAATAAAGGCGTGGGATTGGGACTTGCGACTGTTTATGGTACTGTACAGGAATTCAATGGCACCATTGACGTGCAAAGCACATTAAACCAGGGCACTCAATTTTGCTTATGTTTTCCTTGTTCAAATATTGATATTAAGACTTCAACAAAAAAAACTGAAATTGTTCCGGGCCTTTCGCGTCGCGTCCTTTTTGTTGATGATGAATCTCACGTGAGAACAACCATAGAGCTAATTCTGCTTGAACTAGGGTATCAGGTTTTTCTTGCTCAAAGCGGATTTCAAGCCATAGAAATGTATAAAGATAAAAGCAAAGATATTGACCTGATTATTATGGATATGAATATGCCGAAAATGTCCGGTCATGAAGCCATTAAAAAACTGAGAGAATTAGATTTGAATATTCCTATTGTTATTTCAACCGGTTTTTCCAAATATGGAAGCCCTGAAATTATTAAAGATCTTGGCATTGCTGCTACCATTTACAAACCTTATAGTATGGGAGAGCTAAGCTCAGTTTTATCTAATGTTTTTGAGCAAACATAACACTCTTTTCCCTTACTACGCTCAAAGTCTGTTAAACAATGAAATTTCTGATCTTGGTTCATTGGGCTGTTATTGACAATCTCTAATGCGGCGCCCCTTTTGCCATTCGCTCATGGTCATGTTTTTGCCGCCCATTTGCATTTTGATATTGCCTGAAAAGCTTGATGTTTGCAGGTTAAAAGTGGCAAATGCTTTTGCCCCATTTACACCAGGGCATTTAATGTGAAACCTTAGCTGGTTGCCCTTGTGCGTAATCTTAGAATGAGGGCATTTGCTCAAAGGGTTGTTCAGGCTTAAAACTTTTAAGCCAAAATCTTGTGTCGTCTGTTTTGAAACAAGGCAATGCCTCAGGCGCCTTTTGGCAGAAGCCCCCTCCAAATTAGGTAATTTTAATTCCACATCAATTTCATAAAGCCCTGGCTGGAATTGCGTGCCTATTTCTTGTGACAGTGCAACTTGATTAACGGCTATTGAAATTGCCAAGGCACCAAAACATAAAGATGTTGATTTCAGGCGATAAGCATGCATTTTAGGCCTCGGTCCCATTCATATTATGTGTGCGGCTGTTTAAATGTATTATTTACTTTAGATGACTATATAAAAGAAAGCTCCTTTTATGAAAATTGCTGTTGTAGGTATTGGTTATGTTGGTCTGTCAAATGCTATTTTGCTTGCTCAGAATCATGAAGTCATAGCCCTAGACTTAATGCCTGAGAAGGTTGAGATGCTCAATAAAGGTGTCTCCCCCATTCTTGATAAAGAAGTGCAAGAGTATTTGCAGGACAAGCAGCTAAATTTGAAAGCCACACTCAATAAAAAAGAGGCTTATCAAGATGCTGACTATATAATCATTGCTGCGCCAACTGATTATGATCCTGAAACCAATCATTTTGACACCAGTGCAATTGAGGCTGTGATCCAAGATGTGATGGCTATTAGTCCGCAAAGTGTTATGGTTATCAAGTCCACCATTCCTGTGGGATATACGCTGAGAACGCGAGAAAAGTTTGGCTGTGATAATCTTATGTTCTCGCCTGAATTTTTGCGCGAAGGCAAAGCGCTTTATGACAACCTTTATCCCTCACGTATCATTGTTGGTGAGACGTCACCTAGAGCCGAAAAGTTTGCCAATCTGTTAAAGGAAGGGGCTTTGGCCCAAGATATTCCTGTGCAGTTTACAAACCCCACTGAAGCAGAGGCAATTAAGCTTTTTTCCAATACCTACCTGGCAATGCGGGTTGCTTATTTTAATGAGCTGGACACTTATGCTGCCACCCATAATTTAGAAACCCGGCAAATCATTGAAGGGGTGTGCCATGACCCGCGCATTGGTGATCATTACAACAATCCTTCTTTTGGCTATGGAGGGTATTGTTTGCCAAAAGATACCAAACAACTTTTGGCGAATTATAAAAAGGTGCCCCAAAATTTGATCCATGCAATCGTACAGGCAAACACTACGCGCAAAGAATTTATTGCTGATGAGATTGCAAATATGAATCCGCGCGTGGTTGGCGTTTACCGCCTTATTATGAAGGAAGGGTCTGATAATTTTCGCTCTTCCAGCATTCAAGGAATTATGAAACGGATTAAGGCCAAGGGAATTGAGGTTGTGCTCTATGAACCGGCGATGCAAGAAGATGAGTTTTTCCGCTCCAAGGTGATTAGGGACCTTGATGAGTTCAAGAGCCGGTCTGATATTATTATTTCCAATCGCCTTTCGCCGCACTTGTCTGATGTGATGGATAAGGTTTACACGCGTGACTTATTTGGGAATGATTAAGCGCTTTAACGCAGTTCATGAGCTTAATTGGCTTTTGCTAGGTCTATTCTGGATAATCAAATGATGAAAGGTGTGGTGGGCCAGGCAGGACTCGAACCTGCGACCAGACCGTTATGAGCGGCCGGCTCTAACCAACTGAGCTACTGGCCCTAATCGCGCCGTAATGTTTCGGCTAACTCTTAGGAGAAAGAAGCTATAACTGAAGCTGTCTTGAGATGCAATATAAGAGTTTAACTTGTTCAAACGCTGTGTTTTTCCAGAGCGTATCGCCCAAAAGGGGATACTGTTTTTGTGAAAAAAGACACGCTAAAACTAAAGATTAGAGCGTGACTTTGAATTCGATAAAAAGTTACACGCTCTTGGCTCATTTTGACACTATTGAGGATATTATGAAGACTTATCTTTCTGGCCTTTTGGCTGTGTTTTTAACGTTAGGGGGATTAGCTATGGGGACAGCTGAAGATGGCTTTGCCGCGCAAAGTGACAAAACGCGCACCATTGTGATGACGGGCCGGGCCAGTGTTGGGGCGCAGCCTGACCGGGTGATGATTAATCTGGGTGTTGTGAGCAAAGCACCAACAGCGCGTGATGCCTTAAGCTTGAACACAGCCAATATGAAGAAGATCATTGAGACGGTGAAACAAAATGGCGTGAAGAGAAAGCACATTCAGACCTCTAACTTTTCTATTCAGCCGGAATATAAGCATTTTAAAAATGGGGAACCGCCGCAAGTGCGCCGCTATTCGGTCAACAATACGGTGCGGATTGTGGTGACCGAGATTGAGAAGCTTGGCGAACTATTGGATAAAGTTGTCTCTTCAGGGTCAAACCAAATTCACGGCATACAGTTTTTTGTTTCCAATGAAGATAAGCTAAAAGATGAGGCGCGCAAGCTGGCTGTCAAAGCGGCCCAGCGCAAGGCGAGCCTTTATGCCAAAGCAGCCGGTGTTGAGCTGGGAGACGTGATTAACATATCTGAAAGCAGCCACAGAGGGGGGCGACCTGTGCCTATGGCGCGCACTATGGCGGCAGAGGCCGCTGTTCCCATTGAGGGCGGTGAGCAGCAGCTTGAGGTTTCAGTCACCATTCGTTGGGAAATTGATTAACTGGACTTTGACGGGCCGAGCAGATATGAAACGTGCCTTAGCTTTTTAAAAGTTAAGGCACGTTCCAGCATTGGTTAAAAAAATCATTTTAATGATGGGATTTTACGTTGTTCTCTTTGTCCAAGAGCACCACTGAAGGGTGGTAGTTGCGTGCTTCTTCTGCTGGCATTGAGCAATAGGCACACACAATAATTTCATCGCCTTTGGCTGCTCTTCTGGCAGCGGCACCGTTCACGCCAAATGTTTTTGAGCCGCGTTCTGCGGGAATGGCATAGGTGGTCAGCCGTTCGCCATTGGTGATGTTGTAAATATCAACCTGTTCAAATGGCAGAATGCCAGCTGTGTCGAGCAAATCATGATCAATAGCGATAGACCCTTCATAGTCCAGATCGCAAAAAGTGACTGTTGCCCTGTGTAATTTGGCTTTGAGCATGTTTACGTGCATTGCAAAATCTCTTAAATTTGTTGAGCGCTCTTTCTTTTGAAGATGTTTCAAAGAAAAAAGTACTCTGTTTTTTATTTCTATTTTTTATTTAAGTGTTCTTTAAGCCGCCCTTTTCTCAGCTTCACTGTCCACTTTAGAGTGGCGGGCGGTCTATCCTCTTGGTTGAAGCGCTCTTTCCTTTTACCAAAAGCTGTTCTTAACTTTTGGGCTGAGCGTTCTTTTCTTTACAAGATTGACCATTGTTCCCCCCCTTTATATGGGGATTTGTGCCAAAAATGCAAGTTATCATTCGTTGTATAAAAATATGCTTAAATTTGGTGATTTGAGGCCGGATATAGGGTATTTACGCGGCCTGTCAGCCAATAAACGGCTAATCCTAGCCATTCTTTGGCGGCTGTGTCGGTCACTGTCACCCCATCAAGGGCATAGTAAAAAGGGGAAAATTGGCTGTTTTTTCCCCCAGTAAGATAATCGACGGGATAAGCTTTCACATCCCAGCCTGTTTGGCGGAAGCATCCAATGGAGCGGGGCATATGATAGGCTGAGGTAACAAGGTACCAATTCTCCCCTTGTTTGGGCTTGGCCATCTGTTTTGCATAAAGGGCATTTTGCCAGGTATTTCTGGACCGTCCTTCCACTTCAATGCGGGCAGGGTCAATCCCCATATCAACCATCAATTGTTTGACAACCACTGCATCCGGGGTTGGGTTGGAGGTAATGGTGTTGGGGCCACCGGCTAAGATGATACGTGCCTTTGGGGCTTTATGGGCGATCTTGACAGCCTCAATGATGCGCTCAGCCCCGCTAACAATGGAGGGCACTCCGCGATTGTCTGAGATGTGCATATGAATGGTACCGCCAAGAACGATGATGCCATCGATTTCTTCAGGGTTTATGTCCGCCACTTTTATTAGCGGAAAGCGATCTTCTAGTGGCAAGATTAACTGGCGCCCAAGGGGGCTGAAGGCGATGAGCAATAAAGCGATGGCCCCGGTTGTGATGAACGGTTTGCTGAACCTGATCCAGCGGGTTTTGCTTAACACGAGGCCGAGCAAGATGAGGAAAACGCTGGCCGCTGAGGGTTGAAGGAAAAACCAGATGAGTTTGGAGAGGTAGAAGAACATGTAAGTTTTGCCCGTAATTTCAAAGATCAGCGTCACACTTAACTTATGGGCTTTTTTTTAACAAGATGAGTACACGTCATTGTGAAGATGAGACTGGACAACAACCTATTAAGGTTATTAACTTGCTTATTCCAATGGTTGATAATTTCAAGCAACCTTTTCTTCAGGTGGCTCTTGGCTTTGAGCGCCTTCTATCGGCAAACACACCGTAAAGGTGCTTCCTACCCCGGCTTGGCTTTCAAGGTCTATTTTGCCACCATGCAACTCAACAAGTTGATTGACCAGATTCAGGCCTATGCCAGTGCCGGGGATGCCGGTGGAGGTTTTGGCGCGGAAAAAGCGGCCGAACATTTTGGGCAGGTCTGCTTCATCTATGCCTAGGCCAAAATCTTGTACTGAAATGAAGACCTGGTCTTCTTCTTGCCAGCCTTTGAGCAATATGTCTGGGCAATCAGGGGCATATTTGACCGCGTTTGATAACAGATTGGTCAGCACTTGGTCGATGGCGCCGCTGTCAACATACATATTCAGGGGTAAGTCTTGGGTTTCACAGGAGATGTTATGTGTGGTGTATAGGTCATCTTGGCGCTCGCAGATATGATCAACCAAATCTTTGAATTTTGTGTCTTTAGGGCTGATTGATAGTTTGCCATTGTCTGCTTTTGCAGCGTCGAGTGTGCTCTCAACCAGTGTCATCATGCGGCTCACTGCGTTGCGGATCTTATCGGTTCGGGTTTCTATATCTTGGGGGGTTAATCTGTCTTTGCGTTTTTCTAGGCGGCGGGCCGATGAATCAATAATGGCTAAGGGCGTGCGGAATTCATGGCTGGCCATAGAGACAAATTCTCTTTGTAATTTGTTCAAGTGCTTTTCTTGGGCAAGTGCTTCTTGCAAAGCTTCGGCCTGGTCGGCTAATTGTTCTTGCAAAGATAATTTATGAATGATGCCATCTCTAAAATTGGCCACTGTACGCACCACCGCGCCGATTTCATCTTTTCTATCGGCTTGGGAAAATTTGACGCTGGTATCGCCTGTTACCAATTGCTCAGCTGTTGCAACCAGATTGACCAGTGGTTTGCTTAAGCCGCGGGCTAACAAATAAGCGGCCAAACTGCCGGCAATGGCAACCAACATGGCGATAAAAAATGTTGTGAACAAAGAGGATGAGACATCAGCTTGCGCCTTTTTACTGATCCATGTGGCATCATTGGTGGCAAGCGTTTTCATCTCATTTATTAAAGTGGCTAGATTTTTTTTGCTTCTGTTGTACTTTTCCGCTGTTGGGATAAAGAGACTGGGTTTAAGACCCAGCAAAATTTCTGCGTCTTTCAGCCAGATGTTTTGTGCTGTTTCTAACTTATTAATTAGTTGGGCCATGTTGGGTGATAGAACGTTTTGTCTTATCCCTCCCATTGCTTTAATAAGTTGCTGTTTGGCTGGATTGAAAATAGAGGCAATTTCTTCGCTTGTTATAAAAGACGACATGGCAAGCACACGTTGATCCAGCTCGTCAATGATTAGAAAATTTTTGCGCAGGGCTTGGGACTGTTCTAGCGCTTTAAAGGCTTTGCCTGTCACCTCCACGGTTGTGTCATTGCCCTGCTTTGCCTGCTGGAAAACCAAAACGCTTAGAAACAAGCCTAAGAATAAAGACCCAACAATAGAGATGAAAATTTTGCTCGACATGGATGTCATTGTACACCTCGTTTAATTGGGTAGGATGGGCATGGAGACGTTGTTTCGCTCAGCGGTAAGAGATTTTAGGAAAGCGATTAAATCTGACTTTTCCTGTTCGCTTAACTTTAGCGGGGTTATCAAGGGAGAGCGTGAGATGCGCCTGATCCCACCACTATTATACATTTCAATAACATCTTCTAGGGTGGTTAGAGATCCATCATGCATAAATGGAGTGCGGTGTGTTAGCTCCCTTAGCGTTGGTGTTTTAAAGGCATGTTGGGCAAACACATTATCTGGTTCGATTTTAGCCCGCCCTATATCTGTGCTTGGCAGGCCTATGTCATGAAATTGATTGTCGGTGAACAACCAACCGGTATGGCATGAAGCACATTTACCCGGCCCATTGAAGATTTGAAAGCCGCGCTTTTGTGCTGGGGAAAGGGCTGCCTCATCTCCCTCGATCCATCGGTCAAAAGGGGCCCAACCTGAAACAATGGTGCGTTCATAAGTGGCAATGGCTGTTAAGATCGTGTCTTTTGCAATGCCCTTTTTGGGAAAGAGTTTTTTAAACCATTTTTTATATTCAGGAATTTTTCCTAGCCGCTCTATTATTACGTCAAATTTGCCAGCCATTTCGACTTTGGCTGTGATGGGGCCTTCGGCTTGTTTTTCTAAGGTTTCTGCCCTCCCATCCCAAAAAAATGAGGTTACCCAGGCAATGTTTAGTAATGTGGGGGCTTGGCGATCTAGGGGCGTTTTTGTTGTGCCAATGGGGGTTTTTATTGGAACTTCATAACCAAATGAGGGGTTATGACAACTGGCACAATTTAAATCTTTATTGCCTGACAATCTTGGATCAAAAAATAACATTTTACCAAGGGTGGTCAATTGAGGGGAATAAGGAGCAGAAGCTGGGAAAGGGATTTCTAAGGGTCTTTTATATTGCTGTTTTAATGGCTCGCTCACTTGCGCATGAAGGTTAGAGGGTGAAAGAACAAACAGTGTTAGAAAAAACAAACCCGTTATAAAATTTTTCATCTGGTGTCTCTGTAAAAGTATGCTGGTCCCTCTTGGCACCATCTTGCATTAAAAATTTTTGCAATTTGTTTTACGCACACCCAAATTTTATTGCATATTAACTGGCAAGGCTTTGTTGGTTTTCTTTGTTCAATGCATTGTCAACTTTCTTGATGGTTTCTTCCCTTTTAGCAGGCATGACTATGGCCTCATCCAATTGGTTTTGTTCCTGTGAAGAGAGGACAAATTTAAGATTTTTAACGCCAGTGCTGGGAACCACTAAAAACCGCGTACCAGTTTCCTTACTGCAACGTTTAAAGATTTGTGAGATATTGTAATCATCTGTTTTAAGTCCAAAGCAGGTGATATCAGGTTTGTAATTTTTCACTTTACGTAAATATGCTCGCCCGCTGGTAAATAGCTCCACATTGTATTCTTGTTCTTTTAGCATGGTCACTAACTCAGAAACCAATTTGCTCGTACTGCTAACAACTGCGATGTTGGCTTTCGGAGCGGGGGATGTTTCAGCTGCTGGGGTTTCCTGACTGGTAGGCTTGCCAAACTTTTTTTGCATGGCTTTGTATAATAAAAGCTGTTCATTTTGTTTTTTATGCATCATTCTTTGAGCCTGGCGCAATCTGGTTTCAATTTTTGCCAGTAACATTTCAAAGTCGATGGGCTTGGTTAGATAATCATCACACCCTGATGACATACCTTCAAGAATGTTTTGTCGGTCAGCCAGGGCTGACAGGAAGATAAATGGCATTTCATCGTATTTTGAATGTTCGCTCCGCAGGCGTTTAACAAGTTCGTAGCCATCCATTATGGGCATGGTTATATCACTGACAACCAAATCGGGGGCATCAGTCAAAATCTGTTCTAAAGCTTTTTGGCCATTTTCAGCTTGGCTAACGTCATAGCCTGCATCTTCTAATTCTTCTACAATGTCTTGTCTTAGATCTTCTTCATCCTCAACACATAGTATTTTAGCCATCACTTCATTCCTGTTTTAATAGCAGTCTTAATATTTTTTATATGAGATACCCTGGAGTATTATGTGATGATAATCTTAAAATAATCTTATCTCTATCTGCGCTCTGCTTAATTATAAATCTTAACGAGCGTTTAAAGGTTTAAAAAAATGCCCCGCACATCATTTTTAAAAAGATGAACGGGGCACCAAATTAATTTTTCAAGATAAACAGATATTAATTGTCAAGGAAGCTGCGCAGTTTTCTTGAACGAGAAGGATGTTTTAATTTACGCAAGGCTTTGGCCTCAATTTGCCGGATCCGCTCACGGGTCACAGAGAATTGTTGGCCAACTTCTTCCAAAGTGTGGTCCGTATTCATGCCAATGCCAAAACGCATGCGCAGCACCCGCTCTTCACGCGGTGTCAAGCTGGCCAGAACCCGTGTTGTGGTTTCGCGCAAGTTTGACTGAATGGCTGCATCAATGGGCAGCACTGCGTTTTTGTCTTCAATAAAATCACCCAGATGGCTGTCTTCTTCATCACCGATCGGGGTTTCTAGTGAAATTGGCTCTTTGGCGATTTTTAAAACCTTGCGAACCTTTTCTAACGGCATGGCCAGTTTTTCTGACAATTCCTCAGGGGTTGGCTCGCGGCCAATTTCATGCAGCATTTGCCGAGAGGTGCGCACAATCTTGTTAATTGTCTCGATCATGTGAACCGGAATACGGATGGTGCGTGCTTGATCAGCAATGGAGCGGGTGATGGCTTGGCGGATCCACCAAGTGGCATAGGTGGAGAATTTATAGCCACGTCGATATTCAAATTTATCAACCGCCTTCATCAAGCCAATGTTGCCTTCTTGAATGAGATCTAAAAATTGCAAGCCACGGTTGGTGTATTTTTTGGCAATTGAAATCACCAGGCGTAGATTGGCCTCAACCATTTCTTTTTTGGCGATGCGCGCTTCGCGCTCGCCCTTTTGCACATGGCGTACAATACGGCGGTATTCAGCAATATCAAGACCGGTTTCAGAGGCCAGGTTTTGAATTTCAGAGCGAATGTCATCTATGGTTTTGCGCTCTGCATTGATGAAGTTGGCCCAGCCCTTTCGTTTTGATTGAGCCATTTCATCGAGCCAGTTGGGGTCCATTTCGCGGCCCTGGTAGCTTTCATGAAATTCCATGCGCGGTACACCGTAACTGTCACCCAAACGCATTAAACGGCCTTCATAGCCGATCAGCTTTTTATTGATTGAATAAAGTTGCTCGACCAGAGCTTCAATCCGGTTGTTATTCAAAGACAGGCTTTTTACGTCATTGACGATCTCTTCACGCAATTTATCATAGCGGTTGGACTGTGCTTTGGAGAAGGTTTCATCATTGAGGTGTTTTTCAACCTTTGTGTCTTGTAATTTGCGTAATTTTTTATAGGTCGCGGCGATGTTCTCAAAAGTTTCCAGAACTTTTGGTTTTAGCTCAGCTTCCATTGCGGCCAAAGACAAGCTGTTTTCTAGATCATCATCATCTTCGTCTTCTTCAGAATTTTCGCTACCTTCTTGGCCTTCAGGGGTCTCTTCTTGTGTGGCAGGCTCTGGATTTGCTGGGGCCCCACTTGCAGCTTGCTGATCTTGTCCGCCTGCTCCTTCTTGTCCTTGCTGTATTTCTTGGCCCATAATGACAGGCTCTTTAGCTTCTGGTCCTGCATAGGTGGCTTCAAGGTCAATGATGTCTCTGAGTAAAATTTTTCCTTCCATTAATTCATCATGCCAGATGATAATGGCCTGGAATGTTAAGGGGCTTTCACAAAGCCCTGCGATCATGGCTTCACGGCCCGCTTCAATCCGTTTGGCAATGGCAATTTCGCCTTCGCGTGATAACAGATCAACAGTGCCCATTTCGCGCAGGTACATGCGGACCGGATCGTCCGTGCGCTCTGATGGTTCACTGGTTTTGGTGGTTTTAACAATGGCTTTGGGCTCTTCAGCAACAGCTGGTGTGGCCGCTTCGCTTTCTAAGTCCTCAACCTCTTCTTCTTCAACCACATTAATTCCCATGTCGGATAACATGGACATCACATCTTCAATTTGTTCAGAAGAAACTTCGTCTGAGGGCATAACGTCATTTAGCTCATCGTAAGTGACATACCCGCGGGTTTTAGCGGTTTTGATCAACTTTTTAACCGAGCTGTCTGACATGTCCAAAATTGGACTGTCGCCTGATTTACCTTCTTCTTGTGTTGTGGTTTTGCTGTTTGTCTTCTTTTTCTTTTTAGGCTCAGAGCGTTTTACAGCTGCTGTGGAAGCGACACTTGCTTTCGCAGTGGTTGATTTGGCGGCTGGTGTCTTCTTCTTGGTCGTTGTGGTTGCTTTTTTTGCCACTGTTTTTGTTGTTGCTTTCGTTTTGCTTTGTGTTTTTGTGGTTGTTGTTTTTGCCGGTGTGGTCTTTTTTGCTGGGGCCGCTTTGGCTGCGGTTTTTCTGGTGGTTGCCGGCTTTTTAGCTGTTGTTTTTTTGGCTGTAGCTGGGGCCTTTGAGGTTGTTTTGGCCGCAGGCTTTTTCGCCGCTGTGGTGGCTTTTTTGGTCGCTGCTGGCTTTTTTGCAACTGGCGCTTTTTTTGCTGGAGCCTTTTTGGTTGCGGGCGCCGCTTTTGTGGTTGTTTTAGCCACCGTTTTTTTGGTTACAGTTTTGGTTGCTTTTTTTGCTGGTGCAGCTTTTTTTGTTGTCGCTTTTTTTGCCACTGTCGATTTAGCCGCAGTGGTTTTTTTTGTGGTTTTTGCTGTTCTGGTCGCCATAAATGTGCTCCGAAACACAATGATTTACCGTATAAATGCCTGATACGGTTGGTTAAACTTTAAAACACATTTCTTAATGCTTGCGCGGTTGTTAAGAAATATGGCCTTGCTTACACTTGCCTGACTACAGGGCAAGAGCCTTCTCACAGGCTTTGATTTTGCGTATTAACTGATTATTGAACTTTGCAATGTTTCAAAAACTAGACCCATAATACTTGGTGCTTTTTCCCTTTAATTCAAGTTGATCATTCCAGCTTATTTATTGTGAAAATGAGCTAAAAATGTTTTGGCTTGGTGCTTAGAACTAGCAAAGTTGTGAAAATCCCTATGAATTAAAGACAAATTTAGTTCTGATTCGCTTATGAACACTTAACAATGCGCTTCACAGGACGGAACATAATGTGAACACGAGTTTAATCTTACAAAGATTTAAGTCTTAAATCTTTTTATGGCTCATTATTGAGTGTCACCTCTTTGCCCTTGACGTTTATATCATTTCATTCAGGCTATGTTCTAAAGCCTGCTGAATGACTTTTAACCGCTCAAAATTTTGTTGATTTTCCTCTTCCATGTACGCGCGTTCAGCAGCTTCAAGCTCCTGTTTTAGCTCTTCAGCCTTATGATGCCGCATCATTAGATGGTGCCATTCTTCGCGGACTTCATTTGGGTCTTTGTCCGGTTCGGCATTTGTGCGCCCATTTTGAGCGATTGTGCGGTGCATCTCTTGTGCTGCTGAAGAAAGATTTAATTTTTCTAAATGAGACTGAATGGCTTCTCTGTCAAGCAAATTTTGTGTGAAATGGGCCTCTAAGATGGCTTTACGTAATTTTTCTGCCATAGGTGTTGTAAATTTAAGGCTAGAAATGTGTTCATCTTCAGTTTCAAGCAACCAAGGGTGATCCATTAATGTTACCAATAAAACAGCCTCATGCACATGGTTTTTGGCTGGTTTGTTTTGTAGCAACGGGCTGGTCATGAGAGACGAGGTGGCTGAGGGCTTTGCATTTTGATTAAATTGCCCGCCCTTTGAGGCCGCTCTGGACCGTTTAAACTGAGACTTGTTGTATTGGGACTTTGGGGACTGGCCGGAAGGTTTTTGAAAGGCTTGCCATAGCTGGGATTTCATTGCCCGGACATAGTGAGAGCGAACGGTTTGGTCTTCAATACTATTGATTTGTTGAAACAGGTTCTGCTCAAGGGCAGCCTTACGTTCTGGGGTTTGCCAATTATCCAGAGCATATTCTTTTTCCCATAAAACTTGCGAGAGGGGCTTGGCGCTTTCTAACAAGGATTGCATTTCCCTGGCCCCTTGGGTTTTAAGCAAATCGTCAGGATCCTGGCCATCAGGCAAGAAGGTGAATTTTAGAGAAAAGCCTGGTTTTAACAGGGGTAGTGCGGTTTCAACGGCTCTAAAGGCGGCCTTTTGCCCAGCGCCATCGCCGTCAAAACATAAAATGGGTTCTTGTGCCATGCGCCACAACAGCTGAAGTTGGTTAGAGGTCAGCGCTGTGCCTAAAGGAGCGACCGTGTTTTCAAACCCGGCGCCTGCCATGGCAATGACATCCATGTAGCCTTCTGTCACGATAATCGATTTTTTCACATAGGCGGCTTGGCGCGCAAAGCTGGCGTTGTAAAGTTGATGGCCTTTGTGAAACAAGGGGGTTTCTGGTGAGTTGAGGTATTTGGCCTTTTGAGCTTCACTTAACGCCCGCCCTCCAAATGCAATAACCCTTTGTTTTCCATCAGCAATTGGAAACATTATGCGGTCACGAAACCGGTCATATGAAACGGAAATATCGGGCCCGCCAATGAGCATGCCTGAGGCAATGAGCTCATGCTCTTGATAGCCCATATCCATTAAATGGCGCTTTAAAGCATCACGTGAATTGGGGGCAAAGCCGAGGCGAAATTGAGCCACTTGTTGAGGCGTTATCCCCCGCCCTTGCAAATAGTTTTGCGCATGGCTTGCTTCACGCATTTGTAAACAATTGGAGAAGAATTGGGCTGCGTGTTCTGTTATTTCTCGTAACCGGTCGTTTTTTTCTGCGCGTTCAACCGCTTCAGGGGTTGATTTGGGCATGGGCACGCCGGTTTCATTTGCCAGGCGTTCTACGCTTTCTGGAAATGAAAGTCCTTCTGTCTTCATTAGAAACGTGAAAATATCGCCGTGCTCACCAGTGGCAAAACAATGGTAAAACCCTTTTTGGTCATTCACGGTGAATGAGGGGGTTTTTTCTTGTTTGAAAGGTGAAAGCCCTACAAATTCGCGCCCTGCCCGCTTTAATTTAACTTTGCGCCCTACCAGCTGACTAACGCTGAGCCGCGCACGGATCTCATCCAGTAATGCTGGGGGAAATCGCATTGACAAAGGGCTCCTTGCTTCGCGTTTAGGGGAGGTGCTGACCTGTTTCAATATTATTATGAGTCTTAACTCTTAAGAGGAACAATTTTTGGATTGCTCTCTTTTTGTTGTACTCCTTGTTTAAGTTTAGATAAATATTTGTTTTTTTTCATATTCCTTTAACTTTGGAAAAGATGGGGATAACGGCAGGGGAAAAAGTGATTCCTCTCTCATTTCATCTTTTTAGGCTCTTTTAACGTCTCAAACAGACTTCTTTTTGTGGCCCTATTATTCCTTCATCAAAAGATGTAATTTTTTAAAAAAAATGATCTGGGTACGTCTTGGTACCATTTTGTTAATCCCCTTCATATATAAAGAGGTAAATAATATTTATGTTGTAGCAAGTGATATTTTGAGCACTAGTCGAATGTTTTATTCTTTTTTAAGACAGATTAATGGCATGACAATTGCCATAATAGGGTCATTGCTAAGCGTGACCTTATTGGCCATTCTGGCTATTAATTATGTGTTTGTGGACAGGTTATTGCTTGATGATGCTCAATCGTTATCATTGGACGCTGCCCAACGCATTAAAAAAGAGCTGTTTTCTGATAATAAAAATGCCTTTGTCAGCTTAAACTCTCGTACCACTGAAATTGTTGATGACTCTTCTTTAAATAAAGCCCTGATAACGCTTAGTGAAACACTGAACGGTCAAACAGATGCAAGGCAACTCCCCGTCTTTACACCTTATCCATTGGTGGGGGCACCAAAACTAAAAGAATTTTTTGATAAGAAAATCAATTCTGATGCCTATTTAAATCAGCTGAATAATTACGCTATTTTCTTACCGAGTGGGCAGGTTTATTTTCCGGAAAATGTTTACAACAAGCCTTCTTTACGCAAACTCTACAGCACTTCGTATGTCATAGTTTCATCGGTTCAAAATGTATTTATCAAAGCTAAATATCTCTATTCCTACCGAGAAAAACAAGATGCTGTTTATACCCGCCATTTTATTCCATTGATTGAAAAGGGTGAAGTGGTTGCTGTTGTTATGCTTGAAGCTTTGCAGACAGGGGCCGGCGAAAAGATTGCGAGTGCCGTCTCCAATGCTGTTTCTTTGACAACCATAGCTGGTTTGCCAGTTGTGTTTTTGGTTTTGTATCTGGTTTGGAACCAATTGCGCGAAAGTTTGCGGGCTCAAAAAGAAATTAGCTTTTTATCTCATCATGATAAATTGACAGGGTTGCCAAATAGAGTTGGATTTTATCAAGCTCTTGACCCTATCATTAGGTCAAATCTGATTTCTAAAAAAGAATTTGCTATGGTCATGGTTGACCTTGATGGCTTTCATAAAATTAATGATGAAATAGGCCATAGCGAAGGAGATAAGATTCTCGTATCCGTTGTTAACCGCATAAAAAGCACCCATGTTAAAATTGAGATTTTGGCCCGGCTTTCAAGTGATGAATTTGTCATGATATTGCCTAATGTTTCCTCAGCTCAGGAAGCAGCTGATTTTGCTGAACTTTTCAATAAAGCATTAGCATAACCTTATGAAGTGAATGGGGACGAGGTTATTTGCACGGTTAGTTTAGGCATTGCCTTTGGGCCGGACGAAGACAGTGATGGTGACAACTTATTAAAAAATGCCAAGCTGGCGCTTTATCGGGCTAAAGAAGAAGGCGGAAATACCTTTAGATTTTTTGAACCCGATATGGACCGGGCGCTACAAAAACGTCGTCGTTTAGAAAAGTCATTAATTCATGCCATTAAGCGTGAAGAATTTGAACTTTACTATCAGCCCCAAGTGGAACTTTGTGGGCGTGCGGTTACTGGTTATGAAGCTTTATTACGCTGGAATCATCCTGAACTTGGAATGGTTTCTCCTGGTGAATTTATACCAGCTTTAGAAGAAACCAAGATGATTGTTGAGGTTGGCGAATATGTTTTGCGCCGCGCCTGCCGTGAAGCTTTGCAATGGTCTAACAATGAAAAGGTAGCTGTTAACCTTTCAGCTGTGCAGTTTGAACATCAAAATATTCCTGAAATGGTGGCCAAAGCCCTACTGGATACAGGCTTACCGGCAGAGCGGCTTGAACTTGAAATCACAGAATCAATTTTGATCTCAGATCCTGATATGGCCATTCAAATGTTAGGAGAGTTGAAAGATCTTGGCGTGAACATAGCCATGGATGACTTTGGCACAGGTTATTCTAGCTTGAGTTATATTTCCAAAATTGAGTTTGATAAAATTAAAATTGATCGCTCATTTGTCTCTTCTATACAAACTGATGAACGGGCACGTGCCATTATCACAACCGTTATTGGTTTGGGACGTACTCTTGATATTATGATTACCGCTGAGGGGATTGAAACCCAAGAACAGTTGTTGTTGATCCAGGCTGCAGGTTGTCACTTTGGTCAAGGCTTTTTATTTGGGCGCCCCATGCCTTTAAGCGACATTCTGTCGAATAAGGGCGATCAATCTCAAGTGGCTTGAGACCGCAAAGTCGGCCCCTTAGTCTTGTATTCACAAATTCTTTCCTGTTTTGTTAGTAGAATAGTTTAGCTTTCGGAATTTATGCAGTCTGCGTTTTTTGCTGCATTTAGCATGCAAGATTTGTTATTCACGCTTTTGATTTTTTATTTTGTTTTTATTGTTTAGCTAGAAAAATCATATTTAAAAAATAGTTTTATTAGTAATAACAATAATTTAAAGGGAGTGAAACGTTTGTTGTCATTGCTGCTTGTGACTTATCTCAAGTGGCCTTAACTTTTAAGAGGCACTTATGTTTGAACTCATTATTTCTGTTTGCTTAATTAACAGTCCACAAAATTGTAAGGATGTGCATTTGACCTATATGGGGCAACTTACCACGCCTCATCAATGCATGAACCGGGGCCAACCGGAAATGGCAAAATGGTCTTCGTATAATCCTGGCTGGTCCATTCGCAAATGGCGGTGTGGCCTGGTTGATGTCTCGCGCAAAGAAATTTGAAGATAGAGCTTTAAGAGCCTTGCTGGGATGTTTGCGCTTTTAGCTGCCAGTTATTCTTAAATTCATTCTTTTTGGTATCTCGTACAATCAAATTCAGCATCGGCTGCTTTGATTTTGAGGCGAAGCGAAAACGAATAACCGGGTCTTCACTTAAAGAGATGGCACCTGCAACTTTCATAAGTTGTTCACCATCAACACTCACTTGAATTTCGCTCACATAATGAGCGGGAATGTAATAACCTGTTTCCTGATTAAGTTGCATGCCGGAATAATTTGGATGGCGCACCATCACTTGTACTTCTCTTAACTCAGGTGAGAGTTTGGTGCTTTGCCCTTCTGGCACTTTTTGTGCTGGTGTGAACTGGCGTAGTTTTGAGCGCCCTAACATAGCCATTTTTGCATCCATGTCTTTCATGGCTGGAGCAGAACACCCGCCGGCGGCTTTGACAAATTTTGACACCATATATAACTGGCCGTCGTTGGTCTCAATAATCGCTCGCACATTGGAGTACTGGTCAATCCGGATTCTGGTCTCTATGTGAAGCGTTCCCAGTTTGGGGGACAGTTCAAAAACGGCAGCAACCGGAACTGGGTTTTTGTCAACAATCAAGGTTAGGGCTTTAAAATACTGCCCCGTTTTTTGTGGCTCGGCATGAATGGTAATGGGGACCAGGGCTGCATCATGTGCGCGATAAGGGGCTTGCATTGTCAGCCAATTTGCCTTGGTTTTTATGGCGCGGTTTTCGTAAAGATCATCTTTTAGATCTTGCCAAAGTTCTTGGTCTTGGGCCGATTGCCCGGGGGCAGCTTGGCTTGAATTTACCATAGGAAACGCAAAACAAATCACAGTCATTAGAGCCAAGATTGATAAGACTGTTTTGAGTTTGAGAGTATTGGACATTGTGCCTCTCTTTATGGTTTCAATTTTTATGGTTTCAATTTTCAAATTAAGAACTAGGACGCTTTTCTATCTAATGGTCAATCTATCACGCTTTTTTCAAATTTTATGATTTTGATATAAAATCATATCATGCATGCAGAGCATAAAAGATTAGTTCCTTGTTTTTATTTACTATTCCCACTCTAATTCGGCAAACCCGGTTGAGGCGTTGCGTGGATTGGATTGATCAAACAACACCCAGGCCTTTTTCTGGCTGTGCCCAGCGCCCGATTGTGCTTCCAACATTGTGCCGTCCTTTTGGATGATTGTGCGCAAATCTTTGGTTAGCGTTTGCAAATAGGCCTTTTGCGGGGCAAGCGCTTCAGGCCATTTTAACAACGGGCCGCCATGGCCGGGGACAACATATTTGGCAGGGATTTTGGCCAATTGATCCATAACCTTTTGCCAGCCCAGCAAACTACCATCAATAACAGGGGTGCGCTCAGCAAATAATAAATCTCCAGCCCATATGATCTTTGTTTCTGGGTCATAGACGGTCAGATCATGATCTGTGTGAGCGGTTTTGTAAGCTTGCAAAATTAATTGTTTATTGCCCAGATCAATTGTCATCTTCTTGCTGACAGTTTTGGTTGGCTGGATGATTTTTGTATCGGCCATTGCCTTTTCACCAACCAGCCGTTTTAAATTGTTTAAGTAGAGCGGGCCTTTGTCTGCCATAGCGCGGGGCAAATTTTCATGGCCGATAAAAACCGGGTTTTCAGCTTTAAAGGCTTGGTTACCAAAGGTGTGATCTGGATGGGTATGGGTGTTGATGACATGCCCAATCGGTTTGTCTGAAATTTCTCGAATGGCACTTAAAAACCGTTTGCCGTCACAATAGCTGCCTCCGGTGTCGATCACGGCAATGGAGGTCTTACCAATAATAAATCCAATGTTGGCAATGGCGGCTAAATTTTGCGGGGTGAATATTTGATGCACCCCTTTGCGCACATAAGTGTCTTTGGCAATTCTGGTGAGTTTAAAGGGCTGCTCTTTAATTGTAGGGCATGTTGGGTTTGTATCGGCTTTGGCCTTATACTGCATTGAAACATAGGTAAGCGAGATGGAAGAAATAATGCTCGCCATTAGAAATATGTTTGCTCTGGACTTCATGGACATTCCTTAAATTTGACCTATTGGTAGGGATGATAGGCAAAGAAAGGGTATGAAGCAAATGTAAAATAAAATGCTATTTTGTTGTTTTATGAATTGATTTCCTCTAAGTGGAATAAAAATCGCTGGCCTTTTCTTTGTTTTTTTGTCTAGAGTTTGTTTATGTCTATGAAACTTTCTATCCAGACTTGTGTTGCCGTTTTCACCCTGGCTTTTCTTTGTGGTGAAGGGACCCTACAGACTAATTTTTTCACCAACGCTATGGCCGCAGAAACGCAAGAGGATGATTTTAGGTTTCCAGACGATCCCCCGCCTGAACCAGAGGGGTATCGGATGAAGGATTATCGCACCGTGGTTCCCTTAACATTAAAAGGGGCCAGGGTTGTTACCGACACTCAAGCGATGGAATTGTATAAGGCGGGCAAGACACTGTTTATTGATGTTATGCCGATGGTTCCCAAACCGCCTAACCTGCCTAAAGGGACAATCTGGCGAGACAAACGGCGTAAAAACATTCCCGATAGTGTGTGGTTGGCCAATGTGGGGTATGGGCGTTTACCCAAAGAGATGATGGACTTTTTCCAACATCAGTTGCGTCTTTTAACCAATGGACAGCTTGATAAGCCTTTGCTGTTTTATTGCCAAAAAGAATGTTGGATGAGTTGGAACGCGGCCAAACGCGCGCTTGAGTATGGGTATAAGTCTGTTGCTTGGTATCCACTTGGGACAGATGGATGGGTCACTGTTGGGGGAAAGCTTGTTAAAGCAAAACCAGTGCCTTTGCCAGATATGACCAGGCCTTTGCGCCCGTAGGCTTTGTCTCCCTTTTCTTCATGAAACCATTAATATCCTGAAATTTCATTTTTTCAGACCACTGTAAGACTTTGCTAAATATATTTCGTTATATTTTTAATCGTTAGCGCAATAATTTTGCAATTCATGTGCTCTCATCTTGTGAATGGTAAGAAGTAGATCAGGATTATGGAAACGATCAGTCCTTTTTTGGATGGTTTTAAAACCATTTGTTGGAACCTTTTTATTGGGGCCAACTATGAATCAGCCTTTCCCTATGCCCTCGCAATCGTTGTTTTATTCACGTTTTATGGTTTTTACCAACGTGGGCGCAATCGTGCTTGGCTCAACAAACAGTTTAAAGGCATTGGTGTTACGATATTTTTTGTGCTGGTCAATAGTTTTGGCTTTGCCCTTTTTGTTTATATGGCAACTGAATATGCCCAGGCTGGGTATAACTCTCTTGGGCTGCCCCATGTCTCTCCCACATTTTGGACGGATGTACCTTTATGGGTTACATTGCCATTGATCGTGCTTATTTACGATTTTGCCAATTATTGGAACCACCGGTTGATGCATATGGATTGGTTGTGGCCGGTTCATGCCATTCATCATTCTGAAACAGAGATGAATGGAATGACGACCTATCGGGTTCACTTTTTAGAATCCTTGGTGATGAACTTGTCTTATGTGCTCTTGCTTAGTTGGCTTGGATTGCCCAAAGAAGCACTTGGGATAGGGGTTTTGTTTTTATCTTTGCATAACGTCTATACACATATGGACCTAGATTGGGACCATGGACCGTTTCGCTATCTTTTAGCCTCCCCGCGTTTTCATCGATGGCATCATGCAGACGTGCCTGAAGCGCACGGAAAAAATCTGGCCAATATTTTTCCCTTCTATGACGTTCTGTTTGGCACTTATTACGTGCCTGGCACTTGTGACGTAAAATTGGGGGCAACTGGGGTTCCTGAAAATGATGGCGCCAAATTGGTGCTTTATCCTTTTAAGGCTTTATATGATTATCTTTACAAGGTCATGCCAGTGTTATGGCGTTTTCTTTCAAATGGTATGTCTCATGTTTTTGATGAAATATTGCGTTTCAAAAAGTTGTTACGCGATTAGGCCGTACAGATAAAAAATCACGCAAACAGTTTTTACCATTTGCGTGATTTTTAGATTTGTTTGACTGTTTTTACCTTTATAGGCCGCGAACAACAACGCCAAAGAACAGCAATAAATAAGCAACCAGTAAAACTTCAAAACCTTTGCCGGCTGTGATGTCTGACAAGACGGGCACGGTAATCCCAAAATATTTTGCCAAAATGACCAATGCGGCCAAGATCAAAGACAAAAGAAAGACAATAAAGGATGGTGGTGATAATCTCATTTTTTTAGCTCCCCTAAAATTTGGGTCCCAACTTAGCCTCCCCTTAAGGCTATTTGCGAATGATTGGGCCCTTCCATTTTAAATCGTTTATCTGTGAAGCGCTTTAAAACCCTTCAGTATCTTAGCTTAGTGGTCCTGCGGGTCGATTTCAAGGTTGATATCCACCATTATATCATGAGCTATGGTTTCTATTGATTTGCTCAATGAGGCTATAGAAAGCGCCTCTGGCAGCCTAATTTGGGCTGTGGCGGAAAACATGGGCTCTCCAGCCATGCTTGCCGTGAAAATTTTGGTTTCCAGTTTTTCAATGGTGACTTGCTCATTGGCCAATAAATGGGTGATGTCTCGGACAATGCCGGGGTGATCAATGCCAGTTAATTCTAGGGTTGCCATTTGTCCTTGTAGGTTTGTATCGCCCTCTGATTCATCTTGTTGCAGGGTGATTTGGATGTCTTTTGCTGTCAGGGTTTGCAATTCACTGGCTAAATCTTGAGCTTTATTTTTGGCAACGGTGATTTGAATGATGCCAGCAAATTGACCACCAAGCCGCGACATTGAGCTTTTGACCCAATTGCCCTGATGTTTGGTGATAATCTGGGCGATGTCTTCAACAATACCGGGCCTATCTTTTGTCACAGCGGTGAGAACCCACTTCATAATCGCATCTCCTTAATTGGTTTTTGTTATGATAGAGCTTTTTGAGCCCGGCTCTCAAGGGACATTTTGATGCGGCCTTTAAAAACTTTTTCTTTTTTTGAACCTTTCCCTTCATGGGTGCGACTGATTAAATATGATCAGGTCCCTTCTCCTTCCTCATGTTCCTTAACGCCTGATCATACCAAAAGCCGTTGTCTTTTATTGACCCTCTTGGCTTTTTTTATCGCCCAAGGTGCCCCCAACACCTTGGGTGTTTTTTTGTTTATGACCTTATTGCTAAAGAACAGGTTTTCTGGCCTTGAATAAAATGCTTAAATGCGGGCTATTATTTTTGGTGATATTTAAGGAGATTTACTATCCTTGCCTCCGTTGATAAGCTGATTGAAGATTTAGACAATCATGGCTATGTGCTGTCTTTGGATTTGGCAGTGCCTGTGCATTTGATGACCAAACTTGGCCGGCCTTTGTTATTAGAAGGGGATGCTGGGGTTGGTAAGACCGAATTGGCCGGGGCTTTGGCCCGCGCGCTTGATACCAAACTTATTCGTTTGCAATGTTATGAAGGGCTTGATGCGTCAGCGGCAATCTATGAATGGAATTATCAGCGCCAATTGCTGGAGATCCGCCTACACCAATCTGAGTTGGAAGCGGGGCGTGAGCACCAGATCGATCTTTATGATGAACGGTTTTTGTTAAAGCGCCCTTTGCTGCAATCAATCAGTGAAGACAAGCCGCCGGTATTGTTGATTGATGAGATTGACCGAGCTGATGAAGAGTTTGAGGCGTTTTTGCTCGAAGTGCTTTCAGAATTTCAGATCACCGTGCCAGAGTTTGGCACTGTTAGCGCCTCTTGTCGCCCTTTTGTGATTTTAACGTCGAACGCAACGCGCGAACTATCTGATGCCTTGCGCCGGCGGTGCCTTTATGCGTTTGTGCCCTTCCCTAGCCCGAGCCGGGAGGCACGCATTTTGTCCAAGCATGTGCCTGAACTTGAAGACCAGCTGCGCGCTCAAATTGTGCAACTTGTGGCCCGCTTGAGGAATATGGAGCTGCGCAAACGGCCCGGTATTGCAGAGGCGATCGATTGGGCCCAAGCGCTGTTATGTTTGGATGTAAAATCCCTTAAAGAAAACGAAGAGGTGGTTGAGCAAACGCTGACCTGTTTGCTTAAAACCAAAGAAGACCAGCAGGCCGTCAACCCGCGCCGGATGGTCAATTCATTGACCGCGTAATAGAAACGACTTTCATGGCTCAGACTTTAACCACAGATCAGACCCTAGCGGCCCAAGCGTTGACAGACAAGATGTGTGACTTTTTATCTGAGTTGCGCGGCCTTGGGTTTCAAATCGGAATTTCAGAAGCGCGCGATGCGATTGCTATGGCGGCTGAAGATGGGGGGCTTTCACGGCCCCTGTTTCAAGCTTGCTTGAAGCATTTATTGTGCACAAATGAAGACCAGTGGGACCAGTTTGATTATTACTTTTTAACCTTCTTTTGTGTTGAAAGTGAAGGCTTGGCGACCAACTCATCGCCTGGCAATAATGAGCGGTTTGAAAAACAATTTAACCAAGAGTTTCAAATTGTTGCTGATTTTTATCACGGCGAAGGTGGGGACGAAGAAGGGGGAGCTGGGCGCGAACAGGCGGTGACCCGAACAGACTTTCGCTTTTTAACGGAACAAAAGGGCTGGGAGGAAGCGGCCAAAACGGCTGAGAGGTTGGCCAAAGAAATTAAACTTCGGCCCACCCGGCGCTGGCGCAAAACACATAATGGTCGCAAGATTGATTTGGCCACCACGGCCCGCAAGATGACCCGCACCGATGGCGACCCGCTGGTGATTGGGCGCAAACAAAAAAAGCGCCGCCCGTTGCGGGTTCTGGCTTTGCTTGATGTGTCTCATTCCATGGCTTATTACAGCCCGATGTTGGCCCGGTTTGTGCGCGGGCTTGTTCATCATTTTGAAAACTCAGAAGCGTTTTGTTTTCATATTGAATTGAACCAAATCACTGATCTGTTGAAAGAACCAGACCGGGAAGTGATGCGCCAGCGCATGGAGGCCTTTCAAAATCTTTGGTTTGGCGGCACCAATATCGCAGCCAGCTTGAGCCATTTTAATGAACGTTATTTAAGAGACCTTGCCTGCCGCAACACGGTGGTTTTGTTGTTTAGCGATGGGTGTGACACCTCTGGCGAGGCGGAAATTGTGCCCCCTATTGCCGAACTGCGCCGCACTGTCCGCCGGCTTTATTGGATTAATCCTATGCAAGCCCGCTTGCAGCGCGGGGGGCTGGTTTCTTCCAGTCCGTTAATGGCGGCAAAATCTTATATTGACGGGCAAATCTCAGGTGATAGTTTGCGCTCTCTTGAAACGCTAGCACGTGTAATGGCACGGTAGTTTAATAAAGAGATTGTGCACTGAGTGCCTTAACTTCCATGGTGAGATTTTTGCATTTTGTAATGGCTTGTCAAGGGTTTCCGCTACGCGGCTACCGCCCTTGACAAGCCATTACAAAATGCCAAAGTCTAACCATGGAAGTTAAGGCACGGGCTAGCCACATGACAAAACTTTCTTTGGGATTTATGAATGGCGCGGTTTAAATTAATTATTGAATATGACGGCACACCATTTGTTGGCTGGCAGGTTCAAAAAGAAGGCCTTTCAGTGCAAGGGCAATTGCATAAGGCTTTGCTGGCGCTTTCTGGTGAAGACTTTGTGCCGCGCGGATCTGGGCGCACAGATGCGGGGGTGCATGCGCGCGGGCAAGTGGCGCATATTGACCTGGAAAAAGAATGGCTCTCAGATAAGGTCCGCGATGGGCTCAATTATCATTTAAAACCCGACCCAATTGCCGTTTTATCCGCCGAACAAGTTGGTGATGAATTTGATGCACGCTTTGGGGCTGTGATGCGCCATTATGAGTATCTGATTGTGAACCGGCGGTCACGGTTGGCCCTTGATGCGACCAAGGCGTGGCATGTGGGCCCTCACCTTGATGTTGCTGGCATGCAGAAGGCAGGCCAGTCTTTTATTGGACACCATGACTTTACCACCTTTCGCTCAGTTCATTGCCAGGCAAAAAGCCCCTTAAAGTCGGTGGACAGTTTATCGGTTCAACAGCACGGAGAACAGATTTCACTTTCTGTTTCGGCACGCTCTTTTATGCATAATCAAGTGCGCTCTATGGTCGGCTCTTTGGTGCAAGTGGGGCTTGGTAAATGGCCTGTTAGCGGCATTGCCCAAGCGCTTGAGGCGAAAGACCGGGCCGCTTGCGGGCCGGTGGCCCCGCCCTGGGGGCTTTACTTTATGCAGGTTGACTATTGAGCTTTTCCCAACCTTGCTGTTATAGAAATTCAAAATTATCTGCACTTAATTGATCTGGCTGCACACCTAGTAAGGTGAGACGATCACCATTGCCAAACTCTATGCGGGTTGAAAGTTGGAAAAAGCCTGTGGTTGAAATGAGCGGTGTTAAATCATCATAATTTTCAATGCCTTCAAACTCTATTGCGATGGTTTCCAAATTGTTGGCATTAAAATCTACAATCGTGTCTCGCCCATAGCCTTCTTTAAAAACAAATTCATCGCGCCCCCCTGCCCCGATTAGAAAATCATTGCCTTGGCCTCCCTCAATGACATTGGTTTGGCTGTTACCGCTTAACAGGTCTGCATGATTAGAGCCTATTATGTTTTCAATGCTGGTAAGTTGGTCACCTGAGGCGTGACCGCCAAACCCAAATCCGGAGTTGGAAAAAAAGCTCGATAAGAAAACGCTGACGCCAGCATTTGAGCTTGAATAATCAACCGTATCGCTGCCAGCCCCTCCATTGATGTCATCTGCACCAGACCCACCGTTTAACAGATCATCACCTCCGGCCCCATTCAGCTCATCATCGCTGCCAAGGCCTATGATGATGTCATCTTGGTCCGTGCCATTTAAAATGTCGCTGTCAGGGGTGCCGATGATGGTGCTGTTTTCCTCTACATCTAGCAGGTCGATGGTGAAGGTCTGGGTCGTGGACAGGCCGCCTGTGTCTGTGGCCTGAATTTGCAATGTTAAGCTTGGGGTTGTTTCAAAATCTAAGTCGGCCCCATTGGCAACCTCTAGATTGTTGCCATTGATGGTAAATTGGCCTGCCCCTGTGCCGCCTATGATGGCAAAGGTTGCACTGTCCCCTACATCAACATCTGAAACAGATAGGGTGCCAACAAGCACACCCCCGACGCTATTTTCCTCAACTGTCAGATTACTTATAGTAAGGTTTTCAGGGGCATCATTGACAGGCTCGACAATCAGGCTTGCTGTGGCAGTATTGGCCCCTCCATTGCCATCATCTACAGTGTAGATGAAACTGGCTGGGCCGAAATAGTTTTCATCAGGGGTAAACAACACATCGCCTGAGCTTGTTAACTCAACCGTACCATTTGTTGCCTCTGTAACTTGGCTAATGGTTAGCACATCATTGTCTACGTCATTGTCATTGGCAAGCAATGTTGAAGCCGCGATCACCAGGGCTTCATCTTCTATGGCTATCAGGCCTGTGTCATCTTGGGCCTCTGGCGCATCATTGACCGGCTCAATTGTCAGATCAACATTCGCCGTGGCCATGCCGCCATTGCCGTCATCAATGGTATACGTAAAGCTTGCAGGTCCGAAATAATTGGCATCCGGCGTGAATAAGATATCGCCTGAAGAGGTTAGCTCTACGGTTCCGTTTAGCGCGTTGGCAACTTGCGCAATGGTGAGAGCATCATTGTCAACATCACTATCATTAGCCAGCAAAGTTGACGCCATGATGAGTAAAGCTTCATCTTCTGTCGCGACCAGTCCTATATCATTTTGTGCTTCTGGTGCATCATTGACCGGCTCAATTGTCAGATCAACATTCGCCGTGGCCATGCCGCCATTACCATCATCAATGGTATAAGTGAAGCTGGCGGGCCCGAAATAATTAGTATCGGGTGTGAACAAGATATCACCTGATGGGAGCAGTTCTACGGTTCCGTTTAGCGCGTTAGCAACTTGCGCAATGGTCAGAGCATCATTGTTGGCATCACTATCATTGGCCAGCAGTGCACTGGCCAGGATGGTTGTGGGTGTATCTTCATTAAGTGCAATCCCGGTATCATCTTGTGCGACAGGAACAGTGTTGTTGTTTATCACATTTATGGTCACCGTGGCTGTGTCTTGCCCACCGCTTAAATTATCTACCAAATAAGTGAATGAGGCTTCGCCTGCAAAATCGGGATCAGGGGTAAAGATAATGTCCCCGGCAATGTTAAACTGGGCGGTTCCATTAATTTCATTTGTCAACTCTTGAATGATTGGCTCTTGCGTCCCTTCATTCACATCATTTGCAAACAGAGAGGCCAGTGTGATGATTAAAGGTTGATTTGTGCTTGCCTGGAATTGATCATCAACAGCATCTAAGGGGCTACTTTCTTCCATAAATGCTTGGAAGAACGCGCTATCAGAAAAGCCTTCGGGGTCTTCAATGGTATATCTAAAGGCTGCTGCTTCGCCTGGGTTTCCTGTTGGGGTAAAGAGCACATCGCCGTCTTGGGTTATGGTGGCTGTGCCACCTGTTATGGTTTCGACTGAAACAATGGTTAGGGGATCACCATCATAGTCAATATCATTTGCAAGGATGTCCTGACTTGATATCAGCGTTGGTATATCAGAATATACGGCAATATTTTCATCATCAACTGCCACGGGATCATTGTTATCCGGTGTAAATTCCAAATGAACGCGCGCTGTTGATGGGGATGATATTCCATCTGAGACTTCATACTCAAAATGGGTGAGCCCATTAAAAAAGAATCTCGGTGTAAATTGTATGTCTCCGTTGGCAAGTAGCTCTACTTGCCCATCAGGGGCATTCATGACCCTGGTGATTGTCAAATTATCCCCATCAAAGTCTTGATCATTGGCAAGCAACGAGGCGCTGGAAATTATGATTGGGGTGTCTTCTAGTGCTGTGGGGCCTTGGTCATCTTGAGCGATGGGGCTGGAATTTTCTATTGTCAGCGCGTTAAATGCTACTGTTCCGTCATTAAAGCTGAAAAATTCTGTGTTTGTGACTGTATCTGTGCCATCGCCTTCATCGCCGCGCACATCTTGAATACGGATGGCGCCGTTTAGATATTGCGTGATGCGATAATCAGCGATGTTTCCTGAATAGATGCTGGTATCATTGTCCCCTTGCCCGCCATCTATCACATCATCGCCTTGCCCGCCTTGAAGCATGTCATTGCCATCATTGCCCGATAAGTGATTTGCAAAGTCAGAGCCTGTAATTTGATCATCAAACACACTGCCAGAGATGCTTTCGATGGAAACAATCTCTAACCCTTGCGCGTTACCGCCGCTAAATGTGCGGGTGCTCAAATCTGCTGTGATCGCGCTGGTTGCATCAATAAAGTCTAACGTGTCGTTGCCCCAGCCGCCGACGATTGTATCACCTCCTTGCGTGACAATAACACGGTCATCGCCTAGGCCCCCTTCAATAATATTTGCCGCATTGTTGCCGGTGAGAATATCGTTGAAATCTGACCCTGTTATATTTTCAAAGTCTGTTATTTGATCGCCTGTTGCATGGCCGCCATCAGCGGTGCTTTGGCCAAGATTGATGTTAACCCCCGCGTCAGACCTGGAATAATCTAGCGTATCTGAACCTAAGCCACCATTGAGATCATCAGCGCCTTGGCCGCCTTCAATGGTGTCATCGCCCTGCCCGCCTGAAATGAGATCATTTCCGCCCAAGCCTCTTAGAATATTGTTTTGCCCATCGCCTGTTAAGGTATCCTCCAAATTGGAGCCTATTGCCCCTTCCACATTGGTGATTTGATCGCCTTCGGCATTCCCGCCAGCGGCGCTTTGACTGGCTAAATCAACCGTTACTCCCTGGCTGGAACTTTCATAGGAGACAAGGTCTAGCCCTTGTCCACCATCGAGAATGTCAGCCCCTTGCCCGCCATCCAGGATATCATCACCTAAATTGCCTTGTAATGTGTCAACACCATCATTGCCAAAGAATATATTTTGCTGATCATCGCCAATGAGTGTGTCGTTGAAATTGGTGCCGATGATGCCTTCTACACCGTCAATCATATCCCCTTGCGCATCGCCGCCAGAGGCTTGATTGGTTTGCAAATCAATATTCACGGCTTCTTCAGAAGGCAGGTAATTGATAAAATCAACCCCCGAACCACCGCTGATGGTATCAGCTCCGGCACCGCCAACAATTGTATCATCGCCAGGCCCGCCTGAGAGGTTATCATCGCCTTGTCCTCCTGTTAGGGTGTCATCACCGACACCGCCATCCAGTTTATCATCGCCTCCCTGGCCATCAATATCATCATCGCCAGCTTGGCCTTCTACAACCTCATCGGTTTCATCACCAACATAGACATCATCTTCTTCATCCATTGTGATAATGGGTGAGCCAGTTTCTGGATCTATGTTAGGGGCATTGTCTGTTTGAGGGCCTAAAGTCTCATCCAGATTGCCGTCATTGGTTAGGTAGGAAACCAGATCATTTTGTGCTGTCAGATTGGCTGCATCAACCGTTGATATGAAATCAATCATTTCTCTGGCTACTTCGAGCGGCCCTTCAAGGACAATTCCGAAATCCCCTTCTTGGAAGTCGGGTAAAATTAATTTTATTTTGGGCTCCTGGAAACCATGAAAAATATTCGCCCCTATTTCTGATGAGCCACCAAAAGGGGGGACTACCCTCTGATTTTCGTAAACAAAAATTTCAAGATCAGCCCCATTCATTTCATAAACGATAGCAAAGGGGTCAAGATTATATCTGGCGAGGGCATCATCTCCTATGGTAATAAATTCCCCGCTTATTATTGCAACAGTGTCTAGAAAATTTGAGGAGAACCAGTATTCAACATTACCATTTTGGTTTTGATCATATAACATTTCCGGGTCGATTTGAGAGTCCCCGTTTTCATCTAAGATGTTAATGTAACTAGCGACGCCTCCAAGTAGAGGAATTAATCGATCTTGCCCCTCAACCATTTGGCCGCCAAAAAGGCTCGCACGAACAAACAATCGATCTTGAGTGTCCCCATCAATAATGACTTTCTCGCCTTCATCGACAATGATTTTATCTGCGCCTTGTCCGCCAACAATCAGGTCATTGCCCTTACCGGCATCAATAGTGTCGTCTCCTTGGTCTCCATCAATTAGATCATCTCCATCGCCGGCAAAAACGAAATCATCGCCCAGCCCTGCCTGAATGATGTCTTTTCCAGAGGTTCCGTTAATGGCTTTGTTTAGAAGGGGGTTGAGGTCATATGTGTCATCAAATAGTGTCCCCACAATGTAGGTGGTGCTTTTTGATCCTGGGTTTAATAGGTCATCGCCGATTGTGATTGAGAACTCATACTCAGCTGCTTGGTAGACCTCTTCAAAAAATTGATCGGTTGCACTGCTTAATTCATTGGCTGTTGAAGTGGCATCAAAAATTCCACTTATACCGAAATTATCGATAAAATTGATGACAACATCTAACGTATTATTGGCCAAAGGAATAGAAGCTGCTGCAGCTGAAATTAAATCGTAAGTGCCTGCAAGAGGTTTAAATTGGTTGACTGTTTGATCGGTGAGCAGCCAATCTTTAAAGTAGGAATCAATGCCTAAGAACGGGAAAAGCAGTGTTCCTGACCAGGGGGTATAATTTTCATTGAACACTTCGTTAAAGATTGACCCGGCTATGGGGGCAGCATCTATTAACCCTAACCGCTCAATGGTTGGTGTTTGACCTAGCAAAATATCATTTATGAAATTGCGCGCGATAATATTGGAAGCTTCGTTTAAGGCATCATCTGATAAGCTTAAACCGTATCGTTGCTCATATTGGGTGCGGGTATACTCTCTGATGTAGTGAGCTGAGAACCCTTCGCCGCTATTCACTTGGCCTGCACCGCTGATCCAGATCCAGACATTTTCTTCTAACCCATCAACTGGCCCGTCAAAGACTGTTCCTTCTTGGGTCAGGATATCATGGATGAGATCATAAACCGGGCGATATTTTCCTTTTTGAAAATCTGATAGTTGATTGGCTTGCTCAAACGCCAGAGAGATTTGATCCAACTCATCTTGAGTAAACGAATATACCATATACGCCTCCACCTTAACTTCGCTTGGTCACACGTATCCTTCTGGATTGACCTGGTTGCGAGGAGGCCTTTGCTTGTCTCAATCATTGTTCATCGGTTGATGTCGTTAGAAATGAACACAGCTTTTGCTTGATAAGACTGAATTTTAACCATCCCCATACCCCGTTTTTAAATGAACGAATTTACAACCACAAGGAGAATGTTTTTTAATGGACGGTTCAAATTATTTTCAACAATTATGAGAAGATGATAATAAAATCTACAAAATTTACATGAATTTAATTGTCAAAAATGTGTACTTCATTGGTATTGCTTAACTTTTTTTAGTATATTTTTTTCCCTCCAACACACTTATTAAGTGTACTCAGAATAAACTCAATATCCATCTCCCCCCATCAACATCTGTGGAAAAACTGTGGATAATTACTGCCCCTTAATCATCTCAAAATGTTGGATTGGCTTTCTTGCGCATGTTTTTTTGCTCAGCTTTTAAGGCGGCCAGCAAACCAATATGCTTCGTTAAATTATAGGACCAATGGCTGGTCTTTGCTTTCCTACGTTCGACTTGCAACGCAATATAAATTTTCTCAATTATTTTTTTTGTGCCAATTTCAGTTTGGTCTTTTAATTCTTCAGGCCATAAAGGGATCAGACGGGGCAAGTCTTTTTGTCGATCATATATATGATGCTTGATGGGGATGGTTTGGGGCGTTTTTCTTGTCCTTAAATCTCTTAAGGTCACTTTCTTTTTTGGTTTTCTTTTTGTTTTTTTCTTATGGGCTGAGTTTGCATTTGTTTTTTTCATCATCAGAGCTCTCTTTTTAAGGCTAGAGCTTTGATATTTTGAGGCCGTTATGTTGAGGGGGGATAGAATTTTTTGTTTACCAATATTTTGGGATAAGTATTCATTTGGTAACCAATTCTTACAAAGTTATCCCCGCCGTCGTCATTTTCGAGTACTCTTGTGGTGTAGGAATTTATACCTAGCATTGTATGTGGAGACTATATGCTTCGTTCATCTGCTCTTATTCATTCAGCTGAGAAAAGTGGTGTGTTTAAAGCCAATGGACCTTTTCAGGACCAATCCAAAATTGAATTGATTTCTCATTTGGTATCAAAAGTTTTTCATGTGCCTGTTTATATGTTGTTTCTTGCTCAAAGAGGCAAAGCTCACCATGCTTTGGCGCGGCAAGTGGCAATGTATTTGCTGCATATTTGTTTGGGAAAATCGTTTTCTGAGATTGGTCGCATTTTTGGCCGTGACCGGACGACTGTCTCACATGCTTGCCAGCTCATTGAAGACAAGCGTGAGAATTTTCACATGGATTGGACGCTTAGTTTAATGGAACAATCTGTCTCTGCTTTACTTACACAAATGAGGGAGGCGTAGATGGGTCAAAAAGCCATGCCGGACCTGGCCCAAATTCAGGCTGATAAGCTGATTGGCAAACTTTCACAAAACAAATATTTCATTGGTCGCTGCGAAGACTTTCAGCTTCCTGGTGAATGGCTTTTGTTTCATAAGAACAAAAGTGGTCATGCCAAACCGATTGGTAAGATTGCCTCAGATCTTATAGATGAGTTTATAAGTTCTGGTGTTCTTAAAGTGGTGTCCAATCGGGCTGAGTTGACGAAAGCGGGGCGCTCATTTGTTAAGCGGGCTTTGGTCAATCATAATAACTGCCTTGGGCAGCATCAAACTCACATTCGTAAAACGGTTCAAACTGACGGAGCCGCCCAAGATTTGCTTATGAATGCGGCTGAGAGCCCGCTAGCATGGTTGGCCACGCGCAAAGACCGCAGCGGCAAACCGATGATAGACCCTCATCAATTTACAGCTGGCGAGCGATTGCGGGCAGACTTTGAACAAGCTCATTTATCCTCTTGTGCCACCAGCAACTGGGATCGGATGGCACAAACGCACAACAAGCGCAAAGATGGGGCGGGGGCAGCCTTAAGTGTTTCTGAAGTGGCCTGGGATGCGAAACAAAGGGTTCGCAGAGCGCTTGAAATGGTTGGGCCTGATTTTTCTGGCATCCTGCTTGATGTGTGTTGCGAGCAGCGCGGGATAGAGGCGGTGGAAAAACAACATGGTTTGCCCAAACGGTCTGGCAAGGTTGTTTTGCGCATGGCGCTAAATCAACTGGCGCGCCATTATGGGTTGTTATCTGATGACCAAGTGAGCCGGTCTATTGACAGCCGCATCTCTCATTGGGGGGCGCCGGATTATCGCCCTAGCATTGAGGGGTGAGTTTATCGGCATCCATTGCCAAAATAGCTTGCATAAGTGTATTTGATATAGCCATGCTTATTTTCCTTTTCTAAATGCCCCGATAGTTAGATTTTTCTCAATATTTTTTAGGTCGTAGGTTTTCTTGCCACTTAATAATCCTGCATGTGTACCAAACCAGCCCAACACCTTCTCCACTTTCCCCCGTGTCACTGGCTCATCAGTAATCTCAATCGTGACACGTTTGAGTTTGATGTTTTGGCCAAAAGTTGCCGCAAGGTTGTCTGGGTCCACAAGCTCTACACTGGCTGGATCGTTGATGTTTTTGAAAGTCACCAACAGCGGATAGTATTTTTTTGGAATGGTTATAGCGCGTCCTTTAAGCCGCATCGTTAAGTCATACCGCTCTTTGACTGTGCCATGTTTATAGCTGCCCTTTGTCAGGCCCAATTCACGCCGATAAACCTCATCTAATCCATATTGATAAAACAACCCAAATCGCCTCGAGCGATCGAGTTTTGATGAAAATAGCGCAAACAAATATTGACCTGGGAGAACCTCCAGCACCACGGCTTCGCCTCTAAAGTTAGTCCGCACGCCTGTGGCTTCGGGCAATCCCCGATAGGTGTGTGTTTTGTGAACCAATTGCACAGCACTGGCTGCTTTCACGCCTGTTGGCGTCTCCACTTCAAGCGTGACCTTCTCATTATATTGATAGATGTCACTACACCCTGCCAGAGACAGCAAGATCAACGTCACAAAAATGTTCAAAACCCGCATAAATTATGCCCCTTATCCCCTAACGGCCTAAACCCCACAAACAATGCCCTTCTCATGCCACTTAAGTCTTTGCCATAACTTTCTTTTCTTTGCCTTCCACCCTTTGCAGCAAGGTGATTGTGAGGGCTGGTAGGAAGGTTAAGGAGACGATCGCGGTTGCTAGGATGCCGAAAAGGACAATGGCGCCCACGCCTCTGTAAAGCTCAGTGCCCGCGCCGGGGATGAAGACGAGCGGGGCCAGGCCGAAAATGGTGGTGATGGTGGACATGGCTATGGGGCGCAGCCTTGAGGAGACCGCTTCCATCACAGCTTCTTTTGTGGAGATGGCGCGGGTGCGCAGGTTATAAAGCGCGCGGTCGACAATCAGAATGGGGTTGTTAACAACGGTGCCCATTAAGATCAAGAAGCCGAGCATTGAGATCATATCAAAGGGTTGTTGGATGGGCTTGACGCCGATGAGCGGCAGCATGGCGCCAACCCAATTCATGAGTAAAAGGCCGATGATGCCACCGGCCACGCCCAAAGGGATTGAGGTGATGATTAAAAACGGATAGCCCCAATGGGTAAAGATGGCGACCAGCAGCAAATAGATGATGATGACGGCAACCACATAGTTGCCCATTAAAGACTTGCGGGTGGCGTTTAATTGGTCGCTGGCGCCTGAGATGTCCATGGTTATGCCTTGCTGGAGCTGGCCTGTTTCGCGCATGTGATCAATCAGGTCTTTGCGAACAATCTCAACCCCGGTCTCTAGCGGGACATTGGCCGGGGGGATGATGTTGAGGGTGACGGTTCGTTTGGCGTTGATGCGTCTGATAGAGTTTGTGTCCACCGTCTCACTCACTTTGGCCAGAGCTGACAAAGGAACGATGGTGCCTTGCGGGGTGTGGACGGGCAGCTGGCCGATGGTCTCTAATTTGGCCTCAAATCCTGATTTGCTATAGAAATAAATATCTATTTTTTCATCATTTTGAAAAAAGTGGCCAACAAAGGCCCCGTCAGTAAAAGCGGCAACGGTGAAGCCAAGCTCTTGGGCGCTCATGTTCAGTTCAGCGGCGCGGTCCCATTGGGGGCGCACTTCGAGCAGTGGCTGAGAGAGGGTCAGTGTTGATGGGTCGGCTTGAATGCGGGGTTTGTCCAATATCTCCCCAGCGCGGCGATAGGCGGTAAGGGCGGTGGCGTATACCTCTTGTAAATTGGCGCCTGAGATGTCCAGGCTAATGCTTCGGGTGCCACCATCATTGCTGGTTATGATTGACCCTCTTGTTGCAAATGCTCGCATGCCTGGATAGGCCCTATATTTGGTGGTGATAATTTTCATAAAGGCATCGATGTCTGCCGGATCAACCGTTTGGGCAATCGTGGTGATGCCTGAGGAGCGCACCCACATAAAGTAATATGAGATGGCTGGCACATCCGTTTCCCCGCGCTTAAATTTATCAGGGTCATCATTGATATAGGGTTGGAGATAGTCTCTGATTTCTTGGGCTATGTTTTCCATAGTGCCCATATTATAGCCTGGCGGCGCGCTCATACGGGCAAAGACCTTGGGCTCATCGCCTTCGGGCAGATATTCTGCGGCCGGGGTTAGAAAGGCGATCACGGCAAAACTGGCCCCGGCGACACCTAGAATACAGATTGCGCGCCGGAACGTTCCGTTCACCAGCCAATGGATCATTTTCACAAATGGACCATAGCTGGTCTCACCGGCCTTGGTCAGCGTGGCTGATTTTGGGTTGCCAAAATCTATATGGGCGGCAGCGGTTGGAATGATCGCAATGGCGACAAGCATGGAAGCCAAAATGGAAGAAGAGACAGCAATGGCAATATCAGAATAAAGTTGGCCGGCTTCTTCACTGATGAAAATGATCGGCACGAAAACCAGGATGGTTGTGAGGGTGGAAGCCAGAACAGCGGGCCAGACTTTTTTCACCCCTTCTATGGCGGCGCGCACGCGGTCCAGGCCTTGTTTACGCTCCAGGTATATGCTTTCAAGAACGACGATGGAGTTATCCAGCGTCATGCCAATGGCAAAGGCAACACCGGCCAGGGAGATGACATTTATGGTGCGCCCGGCCAATGCCAAGCCAATAAACGCGGCCATGGTACATATGGGAATGCCGATCACACCGACAAGGGTTGCGGGCAGTGAGCGCATGAATAAAAACATCACAATGGTGACAAAGACAGCGCCGATGGCCAGGTTCTTCCAAACGTTTTGCAGCGAGTCGACCACATAGACCACATCATCAGCGATCAACTCCAGTTCCATGCCAGCTGGCTTTAAGACATTGGCATTAATGGCCTTCATTTCTTCCAATACAGCTTTTTTAATCTCAATAACGCTGGAGCCACTTTCCCGCCTGAGGGCAAGGCCAATGACCGACTCGCCATTTACAAAAGCTTTTCGCCAAATCTCAAAGTGATGGAGGTTAACAGTTGCCACGTCTTTTAAGCGGATGATGGATTCGCCATAGCGGGCTATGATGAGGTTTTTTAGGTCTTCAATGGTGTCAAAGCGGCCAACTGTGCGGATTAAGTAACGCCGTTTGCCGCTGTCAATTTCACCGCCGGATCTATCGTTATTGCGGTTTGAGATGGCACGGCGCACCTGGTTTAGTGTTAATTTTCTCTCTGCCAAAGCTGACGGGTCAAGCAGGATTTGGACTTGTTTTTCAGCCCCGCCAAAGATGCCAACGCGCGAGACGTCTTTTACATTTTCTAAGCGGGCGCGCACATTATCATCGATAAAGTCACGCATGATGTTCATGTTAAGCTGGCGCGGGTTGCCATCAATTGGCGAGACCCTGAAAAACATAAACGCATTTGAGCTGAAAGAGCTTGCTGAAATGCGCGGTTGGTCAACATTTTCAGGGTAAGAGGGAACCTGACTGAGAGCGTTATTAATCCTGATCAGTGTTTCATTGAGATCTATATTGTGGGGAAATTCTAATTCTATTTCTGCGCTCCCGCTTGAGGCGCGTGAAATGATCCGCTCTAAACTGGGAATTGAGCGCAAATATTCTTCTTGCTCAATTAAGATTTCTTTTTCAATGTCCTGCGGGGTGGCACCAGACCAACTTGTTTTCACGCCAATGGTGCGCACTTCTAAATCTGGGATCATTTGAACGGGAATGCGCAGGGCAACCACAACGCCCAGCACAAAGGTGATGAGGGTGATGACGGCCATGATCGTGCCGTGTCTGACAAACCATTCGAACATATCCTTAAACTTTCTAAGCGCCCTTGTTAACTTGCCAGTTGAACCGTTTGTCCATCACGCAAGGCTTCATTGCCGCGGATGACGACTTGATCGCCCTCTTTCAAACCGGACAGGATCTGTACATATTGATCAAAGGCAAGGCCTATTTCGACTTTTCGTTCTTTAACAGAGGTTTTATCGCCGTCTTTTTCTAACACCCAAACAATCACCCGCCCATCAGGATAGCGGATCAGAGCATCGCGGTTTACCGCAACGTTTTTTTGTCCTGTGTCTAAACTGATGGTGACGCGCGCTGACATGCCTGGTGTTATCGGCAGCTGTTTGTTTTTGGGCAGCACGCGCAGGGTAAATGTTCGCGCGTCTATATCACTTACAGGGATGATCGCACCAATGTTAGCTGGCATCACAGTGTCTGGTAAGGCTTCGAACTGGATTGAGATGTCGGCACCCTGTTTTAGTTGAACATAATATTGTTGGGGAACGGGAACATCAATTCGTAAATCTTGCATATCGACAAGTTCTAAAACGGCGGTGCCTGGTGTTACCCATTGACCAATCTCGGCCATTTTTTTGGAAATAATCCCGGCAAAGGGAGCTTTGAGTTTGTGACGTTCTAATATGGCTGCGATGCGGGTTTGTTCAGCCTTTGAGCTATCAAGCGCTGCGCTATCAATCTGGATTTCTGCTAGGCGGTCATCAACCTGGTTTTTGGGTCCGTGAGATCTTTTGGCTAGGTCTTTGGCTATCCTCAAGCGGCGTTTTGCGTCTTTTAACTCAGCCTTAGACTGAGCGACTCGGGCTGCTGATTGGGCTAAAGCGGCGTCTTGAATTTCTGGGTCTAGGGTGAGCAGAAGTTCGCCTGCTTTCACCGATGTGCCGCTGTCAAAAAACATATCCTTGACCAAACCCTCCACCTCGGTAGAAATTTGCGAAACGCGAGGGGATGTGACTGTGCCAGATAGTTCCACTTTTCTGAAAATTGGTTGGATGCGGACTTTTTGAACCTCAACACGAGGGGCATTTGAATTTGCCATCACAATCGGGGTCTGAAGGGTAGTGAGAACCATCAGGCCATACAACAAACCAAACTTACACATCCCCTTAAGCAAAACTCTTTTCAACTCCTTGATATAATTCTTCTTCAGTATAACATCTTGTTTTACCGTCTTGTCATGCTTTTTTGGCAGATAAGCTCATACACAAGTGCTGTCTTTTCAGATCTTTCAAACTTTATCCTGGCTGATATGGCCTTTGTTTGCCATAGGAAACTTGTTCGTTCTTTAGAAGAAAGTCTAGCAGCCGGTTTTGAGCTTGGGAATGTTAATTTTGCATTATATTTAAGAATTATTTTTGAAGTTGATATGCGCTGAAAATGTCCTCAAATAAAAAAACAATCACCACCTAGAATTGAATGAATAAGTCTTAAGTGAAAGAATGGTAAGTTTAATCTCATCTGAACCAAGCTATATATTTATGGCATTCACTACTGGACGACTATTAGGGGACGCATAAAAATTAGATACACAAGGTTTCACTTTTGATGCTTTCATCGTTTCTAGCCAGGGGCCTTACAGCTGTAAAGCTGGCTTGTTTTAAAGACGCGCTTCAAGCAAATTTTAAACCAATATCAATGCATTTTGCGGGGACGTTATTTTACCCCCTGTTTTATGTAACAGATTTGCTACGATGATTAACCAATGCTCCCATTAACTGGAGAGTGCCAAATGCAAGCTCTAGACTGGAAAACAAGGCCAAAACCAATAGTTTTACACCTATTGCTGAATTCACAAAATTCTTACAAACAAACCCCCTGACAAATTATGCAGCCTTTAACATTTATGCTAGGTTAAACAACAGGACTGTAGAGCTTATTGGGGGATATAGGACTTCACTTGACAGAGACGGCCATGAGGCTTGATCAATCAGTGACAAGTTTAAAGGAAAAATGAACAAAGAAAATAACAGCCGCCAATTGGGCGAAAGATTGCTTCAACGCAAACTCGCCTGGACAAAACAATCCATATTTTTTGAAAATCTATGGTTAAGACTATGGCCGCTTTTCATCGTGCTTAGTCTGTTCCTAATCGCAACCCTTTTTGGGTTTTGGGCAATACTCTCGCCTCTCATTCATCGCGTGCTTTTAGCTCTGTTTATTTTTGCCGGATTTTTTGCACTCTATCCTCTCCTATCCTTGCGTTGGCCAAAAGAGAAAGAAGCGCTCAAACGGTTAGACAAAAACTCTGTTCTCCCACATCAGCCAGCCCAAGCTTTTAAAGACCAACTTGCCTCAAAACATGAGAACAAAAACACCACCCATATTTGGGTTCAATTTAAAGAACGTCTGGTGGAAAAAATTAAAGGTCTAAGAGTTCCCTTTCCCCAACCCAATACCGCCAAAAAAGATCCCTTTGCCTTGCGCATTGTTCTGATCGTTTTAGTTGTACTTGGTCTGTTTTTTCAACAAGGGAATTTGGCGCCTGTCTTGTCTAATAGCATTAAGCCTCCTCCCTTATTTGATACTAAATCCATCCGCATAGATGCCTGGGTAACGCCCCCAAATTATATAGATCAGCCCCCTTTGATGGTCTCAAATGGAGCCATCAACCAAGAAGACAACAAAAAGCAAGAGGCTTTTAAAGTTACAGAAAACTCGATTCTGACTATAAGGGTTAATGGCACAAATACCGAACGCCTTACAATAGAGACAGACAACAACCTTGCTGAGAAGAAAGAGGAAACCCAATCAGACATCCAATCACATGAATTTACAATTAAGTTAACAAAAACTGGCCTCATTCACATCAAGGCAGATGAAGTTCCCCTGCAAAACTGGAATTTTAATGTCATTGAAGATAGCCCCCCAATAATCGATCTTATTGAAGCACCGACAAAGGCGCCAACCGGTGCGCTTAAACTAAATTATAAAATCGTTGACGATTACGGTGTCGTTAGCGCTAACGCGCATATTGTCGATGTGAAAACAAAGGGGCAAACGTCCAACCCAAATCTTCTGGAAGAACAAAAACCGCTCGGCACTCCCCCAGAGTTCCCCCTCAACTTACCTGAAGTTGTCATCAAGGAAGGCAAAGATGAAACGTTCCAAGACTTGACACGCCATCCATGGGCAGGCCTGGTGGCAACACTTTATCTGACTGCTAAAGATGAGGGTGGAAATACCTCAAGAAGCTCCGAACTTGTCCTCAAGCTTCCAGCCTATACCTTCACCAAACCATTAGCGCGCAAAATCATTCTTTCACGCCAACAGCTGATCATTGCCCCCCATAAGTCAAAAAACGCGGCACAGTCTCTATATGACCTAACTGCTGACAAAACAGCATTTGAGAATAAACCTTCCATATTTTCAGCTCTGGACCAAACAGCTGGCAAACTTCTTAAAGCGGGAACCAGAAAAGAGAAAGAGCACATAGCAGAAGTTCTTTATGACCTGGCCCGACGTGTTGAAGATGGCAATCTCTCAAAAGCACAACAGGCTTTAAGGGCTGCCCAAGACGCGCTGCGCAATGCATTGAGAAACAACGCTAGCTCAAAAGACATTGAAAAACGCATTGAAGAATTGCGCCAAGCCTATAAAGACTATTTAAAGGCTGTCTCGCAACAAGCAAGCAATGACCAACAGCAGCCTGGACAAACCAAAGCGAGCCAAAATAGAAAGCAAAAAGATTTTGAGCAAATGCTCAAGGCCATAGAACAATTATCAAAATCGGGCTCAAAAAAATTAGCTGAACAATTATTGAGCAAATTGCAAAACATGCTCGAAAATACGCAAACGGGGGCAGACAGACAAAGTCAGCAAAATATGGCAGATGCCAAAAACCTCAAAGAGCTGGGCAAACTCATGCGTGAGCAACAAGAACTAATGGACAAGACCTTTCAACAAAATCCTGAAAAACTCAAACTAACTGAACCAGAAAAGATCCCCGATCCTCGCGAGCTTACCGATTTTGGCAAGCTTGACGTCCTCGCTCCCATAACCAAAACGCGCATGAAAGACAATGAAAACTTTCAAAATTACAATGCTTCATTAAAACGCGATCAACAAAGCAAAGAGCCCAATAATCAACCACGCCCCGACCCTTCTTTGTTGCATGACCATAAAAAATTAGGCTCTGCTTTGGCGAAAGAACAACAAAAATTACAAGACAAACTTGAAAAACTGTTGCGTGGAATGGGCAAAGGGAACCGGCCAGGTGCTCTTAACAGAGCAAAAAAGGCTATGCAGCAAGCCCAGAAAAAACTGAAAACTGGTAACCTAAAAGACGCCGTTGGAGAAGAAGGTAAGGCCGTTTTTCAGATCCGCAAAGGGATGGATGAAATTGCCACAAGGATGATAAAAGAGAAAGGAAAGGGGGGTATAAAAACCGACGACCCCTTAGGGAACAATCCCACGAAGCGTTTTGACACCAGCGACTCAACTAAGGTTCCAGATGAATTCGACATTCAGCGCACCAAGGAAATATTACAAAGTTTACAAGAAAAGTTAGAGGATCCAAACCGGCGTACTCTGGAAATAGAATATTTTGAAAGGCTGCTTAATCGATTTAATTAGGGTTTGAACTCAATATGGAATGAGAAAGCGCCGTCACGAAAATGAAGGCAAAAATTATACTCTAGTGAGTGTAATTTTTTAATGGAATCACAAGCCATCATTTTTGATCTCAATGACTTAACTAACTTAACTGACCGCCTCATAAGCAGTGACTTCGCCTTAGGGTCTAAAGCTGATGTTTCAGGAAATCTAAATAAGGCCGGTTCTGCTGAACTTTATGTAATTTATCAATGGTTTTGTTTCGCGGAAAAGCCCTGCCTCTTATAATTGAGTGGTTAACGGAATAAACCCAAGCGCTAATAAACATCCTCCCGCCAAGGTGCCAAAAAGCCAAGCTTTCCATAAGGGGCCTTCGTTTTTCCAATTTTTTCGATATTGGTGGCCAGCAAAAACGGCCAGTACGACCAAAATTGTGGCCCAAAATGGTGTGAGATTAAGGTTTTCTAACAATAAATCTTCCCCTTGAATAAAAATCATGTGTTAATATTCAAAACATATCGGATGACACAATAAGCTTCGCTTTAGAAAACAACAAGAAAAGATACGGATAACGCGGGCTTATTGAATATTTTAAGAGGAGGAACGTTATGCCACCAAGTAGCTATCAAGCCCCTGCGGTTGGTGATAAGGAGAAACACACAACTGTCAGCCAATCGGCAGAGACGAACCTGTCGTCGACCTCGACAACGGTTGCCGATATTTTGAAAGACAAAGACAATAACATCATCTGCGTGCATTTAGATGATACGGTTGCTACAACTGTTACCTTACTGCGTGATCATCGCATCGGCGCTGTTCTGGTCACTGATGAAGATGGCCGCATGCAAGGCATTCTGTCTGAACGCGATATTGTGCGGAAAATGGCAGAAACGCCAGGCCAGACTTTGCCTCAAAAGGTTAAAGACCTTATGACCCCAAAAGTGGTTACGTGCAAACCGTCAGATCCGCTTATCTCTGTGTTGCGCAAAATGACTGATGGTCGTTTCCGTCACATGCCTGTTGTTGATGAGAATGAGGCTTTAAAGGGCATTATCACCATTGGCGATGTGGTGAATTTCCGATTGAATGAATTGGAATATGAAGCCTTGCGTATGAAGCAAATGATTGTTGGCTAATCAACTTGGAAATATCACAATTTACAAAAAGGGCGAAACCTTAACGAAGGTTTCGCCCTTTCTTTATTCTTAAAATAGATTAACCGCCAAAATCATCCAACATAATGTCTTCACGGTCCACACCCAGATCAAGCAGCATGTTAATGACAGACTGGTTCATAATGGGCGGGCCGCACATATAATATTCACAGTCCTCAGGGGCTGGATGGTCTTTCAAATATTCATCATAAAGGACATTATGGATAAAGCCGGTATAACCGTCCCACTCATCTTCTGGCAGGGCATCTGAAAGCGCGACATGCCAGGTAAAGTTTGGGTTCTGCTCTTGTAAGGTGTCAAAATCTTCAACAAAGAACATTTCACGTTTGGAGCGCGCGCCATACCAAAATGTGATCTTGCGATCTGAGTTTAGCCGTTTGAGCTGATCAAAAATGTGGCTGCGCATTGGTGCCATACCGGCACCGCCACCAATAAACACCATCTCTTTTTTGGTATCACGAGCAAAAAACTCACCAAAGGGGCCTGAAATTGTGACCTTATCGCCTGGCTTGAGATTAAAAATATAAGACGACATCAGCCCTGGGGGAATATCTGTTGAGCCTGGTGGCGGGGAGGCAACCCGCACGTTGAGCATGATCATGCCCTTTTCTTCAGGGTAATTTGCCATGGAGTAGGCCCGCTCAATTGGTTCTTCAACCACAGATTCATATTGCCAAAGGTTAAACCTGTCCCAATCTTCCCGGTACTCTTGCTCAACATCAAATTCTGTATATTTCAATTTATGAGGGGGGGCCGCGATCTGGATATATCCACCGGCGCGAAAATTCACATCTTCACCTTCTGGTAGCTCTAGCACCAAAGCCTTAATAAAGGTCGCCACATTTTCGTTGGAGCGAACTGTGCACTCCCATTTTTTAACGCCAAAGACCTCTTCAGGAACTTCAACTTCCATGTCTTGTTTAACGGCCACTTGGCAGGACAAGCGGTCACCACCAGCTGCTTCACGTTTGGTGATATGGCTTAGCTCGGTTGATAAAATAGACCCGCCGCCAGATAAAACCTTCACCCGGCATTGTGCGCACGTGCCACCGCCGCCACAAGCTGAAGGGACAAAAAGTTTTTCAGCTGCCAGCGTTTGCAACAATTTACCCCCGGCTGGCACTGCAACTGTTTTTTCACCATTAATGGTGATATTGACATCGCCCGTTGAGACAAGTTTTGAGCGGGCAAATAAAATGAGTGTCACAAGGCTCAAAATAATGAGCGTAAACAGAACGACACCCAGACCAAAGGTTTCCATAACAGTGCCCCTTTCTTTTACAATTTCACGCCGCTGAATGACATGAAGGCCAATGCCATTAACCCGGCTGAAATAAAGGTAATGCCCAGCCCTTGAAGACCATCAGGTACATCAGAATATTTTAATTTTTCTCTAACCCCGGCCATTGCCGTGATTGCCAGTGCCCAGCCAAAGCCTGAAGAAATGCCATAGGTTGTGGCCTGCGCAAAGCTATAATCGCGCTCAACCATAAACAAAGAGCCACCCAAAATCGCACAGTTCACAGTGATTAGCGGCAAGAAGATGCCCAGCGCGTTATAAAGAGGGGGGAAATATTTATCGAGAATCATTTCCAATATCTGAACAAGGGCTGCAATCACGCCTATGTAACAAATGAGCCCTAAGAATGTCAGGTCAACATCTGGAAAACCGGCCCATGCCAGAGCGCCTGGCTTTAAAAGATAGGTTAGCAATAGGTTATTGGCAGGTACGGTAATGGCTTGCACGATCATGACCGAAATGCCTAAGCCCAGGGCCGTTGAGATTTTCTTGGAGACCGCAATAAAGGTGCACATGCCGAGGAAAAAACTAAGCGCAAGGTTTTCGACAAAGATTGCTTTTACGGCCAGTGAAATCAGCTCTTGCATTAGTGTGCCTCCAGCGTCTGGATCTTAAATTCACGCTCTTCCACTTGATTTGGCTTCCAGGTTCGAAACGCCCAAATGATCAGCCCGATGATGAAAAAGGCTGACGGGGGAAGCAGCAACATGCCATTGGGTACATACCAGCCACCCTCTGTGACCTTTGGCAATATGGTCAGACCAAACAAGGTGCCGGCGCCAAACAATTCGCGAATAAACCCGACAAGCATTAAAATAAGCCCATATCCCATACCATTGCCAACGCCATCCAAAAAGGACGCAATGGGGGGGTTTTTCATGGCAAAGGCCTCAGCCCGGCCCATAACAATGCAGTTTGTGATGATCAGGCCAACAAATACGGACAAGGTTTTGGAAACCTCAAAGGCATAAGCTTTTAAGATTTGGTCCACCAAAATCACGAGCGAGGCGATAATCACCATTTGCACAATGATGCGGATTGAATTTGGGGTGTGATTTCTGATCATGGAAATGAACATGGAGGAAAACCCGGTGACAAATATCACCGCCAACGCCATGACCATGGACACTTTCAAAGAAGAGGTCACAGCCAACGCTGAACAGATGCCCAGAACCTGCAAGGTAATGGGGTTATTATCGACCATGGGATCAATAAGTAAGTCTCTTTTTTTATGACCCATTACATGTCTCCCGCTTTAAGCTTTTCTAGAAACGTCTTATAGCCTTGCTCACCCATCCAGAAACGCACCAGATTATCGACCCCGTTTGAGGTCAGTGTTGCACCCGATAGAGCATCAATGTAAAAATCTTTGCCAGCTTTGGGTTGTGTTTTGGCCACTGTAATTTGTAGCTTGCCATCATCATCAGCCAGCTTTTTGCCCGACCACAGCGCTTTCCATTTCGGGTTATCTATCTCAGCGCCAAGCCCTGGGGTTTCTCCGTGTTGGTAAAATTGCAGGCCGTAAATATCATTGCCATTTTCTTCCATAGCAATGAACCCGTATAGTGTTGACCACAACCCATAGCCATGAATTGGCAAGATCACCTTATCGACCTTGCCTTGCTCATCACGCAAGATATAAATCACTTTATATTTGGATTTGCGCCCTATCCCAGCTGGGTCATCTTCAAGGCTGATGGAAAGTTCAGGGTCACTGGCGGCAGCCTTGTCATCAAAGGTTTTGGCATCAAACTTATCGACAATCTTACCTGTTGCCAGCTCTAACACCTGGGGCTCAAAGGCGGAAAAGGCTTTTTCAATATCGACACCGGCTTCATATTGCCCGGCAACTTGGAGCACGTTGATTTGTTTATCGCGCGCCTTATTGGCTTCTTGTATTGGCTTGAGCATAACGGCAGCTGTGGACACAATCATGGATGCCACCAAACACAGCATCACCGCCACAAAGATTGTTTTTGGAACCGAGTCTGTGGGCAAGGCGAAGAATTTGCCGAGAAAACTTTTGGAATTGTTCATATCAGTCTCGTTTTCGTGTTCAGCCATTTCGCAGTTTCCTTCGCTTAATGTTCGCCTGAACCACAAAATAATCTATTAACGGGGCAAACACGTTGCCAAACAAAATGGCCAGCATCATGCCTTCGGGAAAGGCTGGGTTGAGCACCCTGATCAATACAACCATAATACCGATTAACGCCCCGTAAATATAGCGCCCCATATTTGTATGAGAGGCTGAGACCGGTTCGGTTACCATGAAGACAAGGCCGAAGGCATAGCCGCCAATTACCAAATGCCAATACCATGGCAGGGCGAACATTGGATTGGTGTCAGAGCCGATGGCATTGAGCAGCATTGAAAAGCCAATCATGCCTCCAAGACAGCCGACAACGAGGCGCCAATTGGCAATTTTTGTGATCAGCAAAAAGGCAAGGCCGATTAGACAGGCAATGGTTGAGGTTTCTCCTAAACACCCTTGGATGGTTCCCACAAAGGCATCCATCCAGGTGATCCCTAAATCAGGCAAGGCTTGAAACCCTTGGGCCGCGGAAATTGATAAAGCGGTGGCGCCAGAAAAGCCATCCACCGGTGTCCAGATTGTATCGCCTGACATATAGGCGGGATAAGCAAAATAAAGAAAAGCGCGGCCAACAAGGGCGGGATTGAGAAAGTTTTTGCCTGTGCCGCCAAACACTTCCTTGCCTATTACCACACCAAAAGAAATGCCAATGGCCACTTGCCACAACGGCACGTCAGGCGGCAGGATGAGGGTGTATAACATAGAGGTGACAAGGAAACCTTCGTTTACCTCATGGCGCCTTATGGTGGCAAAGAGCACTTCCCATAAGCCGCCTGCAACCAGGGTTGTTATGTAGATGGGGAAGAAATAAAGCGCGCCATGAAACATATTGGCAAATAGGCTGTTAGCATCAAAGCCAATACCGAAAAATTCAATGATCCCTGAGCGCCAACCAGAGGCCCCATGAGTTGCAATGGCGGTGTTGACCTGCAGCCCGGTGTTGTACCATCCAAACAAAATACAAGGAATTGTGGCAATGACCACATAGGTCATAATGCGCTTCATATCCACGTAGGATCTGGCATGAGGGGCCGCTTTGGTGACAGTTTTTGGCGTATAGATAAAACTTTCCACCATTTCATAAACGGGAAAGAATTTCTCATACTTGCCGCCCTTCATGAACGCTGGTTCAATCCGGTCAAAAAAGTTGCGCAAACCCATGGCGCTAGCCCTCTTTCTCAATTTTTGTCAAGCAATCGCGCAGGGCGATGCCATATTCATATTTTGCCGGACAAGCAAACCCAACCAGTCCGAGATCTTCTTCATCAAGCTCCATGATGCCTAAATCTTGCGCCGCATCAGTGTCCATTACCAACATTGCCCGCAACAATTGGGTTGGCAAATAGTCTTGCGGCATAAGCTCTTCAAATGTTCCTATGGGCACCATCGCCCTGCGACCACCATTCATGTTGGAGGTTAGCGCATAGAGTTTGTTGGAAAAGGCCGAGCCCAGAACAGGCTGAATGGCATATCTTTCGGCCATTGGGCGGATCCAGCCCAGGACCGTTTGCTTTTTATCTTCTTCAATCAGAGTTATCTGGCGGGCATAACGACCAAGATAGGCAAGCGCATCGGAAGCTTCTCGCCCGCTTAAAATGGACCCTGAGATAAAGCGCACAGGGACATCGGCTTCATATTCGCCTTGGGTTAAATCAGCTATAGAGGCGCCGGTAAGCGTGCGCACGAGCCGCGGATTTTGAACAAGGGGGCCGCTGATGGCAATCACCCGTGTTGGATCAAGAAAGCCGCTGATCATAAGCTGACCAATGGCGATCACATCTTGATAAGAAATGCTCCAAACGGGGGTATCGCCTTTGGGTGGCTCTAGAAAATGGATGTGCGTGCCAGCTAACCCTGCTGGATGGGGGCCTTTAAAGCGAGCGGTTTTAACCCCTTTGATGTCTGACCCTGGTAGGTTAGCCCCTGTGTTATGACATAAATAGGTGGTTCCCTCAGTTAGCTTGGCAATAGCGCTCAAGCCACGCTCAAATGCCTCTGGTGCCCGGTCAATGATCACGTTGGCATCTGGCGCTAAGGGTTCAGTGTCCATGGCCGTTACAAAAATGGCACTGGGACGGCTGGATGGATCTGGCACTTTTGAGTAGGGGCGTGTGCGAAAGGATGTCCACAAACCAGACGCGCACAATTTTGTTGCAATGTCTTCGGACTTACCCTCACCGCCGACTTGGGAAAAGTCCACCCCCTGATCGGCTTCATCTGCAATGTCTATGACGACACTTTCCAGAACCCGGCGCGCGCCCCGATTGATGGCTTTGATTTGCCCAGAGACTGGGGCCACCATTTTGACATCGGGCATATCTTTATGAAAGAAAATGGTCTGACCACGAGTAACCGTGTCTCCCTCTTGAACTTCAATCCGTGGTTTAAGCCCCAGATAATCAGGACCTATAAGAGCCACGGTTTTGATCTTTGGCCCTTCATGGATTGTTTGTTCTGGGGTGCCGGAAACGGGAAGATCCAGCCCCTTTAATAATCTGAATTCTTGCATTGGTTTGTTTGGCCCCGCTGGCAGCAAAATGGCAACGCACTCTATTTGTACTGACCGTGCCCTTATTCATAATTCTTTATATCAGATTCATGATTCTTTATATCAGAGCCTTAGAGAAATATCGCCTTTTGTGAAAGTTTTTTATGCTGTTACCACAAAAATCTGGTCTGGGTGATTGTAATAAAGTATGAAGCGATTTAGTCATACGTAAAATTTATGAAATAAGTCATGGAATTTTCATGCGTTATCTACCTTTCATTGGACTGATGATCTTGTCGCTGAGCGCTTGCGAATCGGGCTCAGAAATACTGCGCTTTTCTGGACAAACAATGGGAACGACTTACAATATTGTTGCGTTTACAAGCGATGATATTGACAAAGGAGATCTGCAGGCAGCGATTTCAAGAAGTTTGGGGCGGGTTAACAAGCATCTTTCCAATTGGGATAAAACGTCTGAAATCTCACGCTTTAACAATTTAACAACAACCCAGCCTGTTAAAATATCCCCAATGTTTGCCAAGGTGATGGAAAGCGCCAATCTCGTTCATAAGAAAAGCGAGGGTTTCTTCGACATCACGATAAGCCCTTTGGTTGATCTTTGGGGGTTTGGCCCGCACACGGATGAGAAACAGATCCCTGGGGAAGATCAGATCAGGCTGGCTTTGTCTAAGATTGGTCAAGCCACCCATCTTAAACTTGATGAGCAAGCAAACACACTTACCAAGTTAACCCCTGAGGTTCAGCTTAATCTGTCAGCCATTGCCAAAGGGTTTGGGGTTGATGAGGTTGCCAACACCCTCATAGAGTTTGGGATCACCCATTTTATGGTTGAGATTGGCGGTGACCTTATTGTGCGCGGCCTAAACCCTCGGGGTGAAAAATGGCGAATCGGGATAGAAAAACCTGATAAACAAGGCAAACAGGTTCAGCTCGTTGCTAAGTTAAGTGATTTGGGCATGGCCACGTCGGGCGATTATCGCAACTATTTTGAAAAGAATAGCCAGCGTTATTCTCATATCTTGAACGTAAAAACGGGGCGGCCTGTAACGCATCAAACAGTATCGGTTACAGTGCTGGCAAAAAATGCTATGCTGGCTGATGCGTGGGCCACCGCCCTTCTGGCCCTTGGCAAAACCAAGGGGCTGGAGATTGCACAGAAAAATAATCTTGCTGCGTTCTTTATTATTCAATCGGGCGATGCGGCTAGCCCCTCTTTTGAAACCGTTATGAGCCGGCGTTTTAAGCAATTGCAAACTGAAAAATAACATAAGAGATTTAGCAACATGGCTACACTTATTCTTACCTTTATACTCCTTGGGCTTGTTGTCCTGGGCATGTCCTTGGGGGTTATTTTAAATGGACGGACCATTAAGGGGAGTTGTGGTGGCTTGAACAACATTACCGGGGCTGACAAATGCTTGGTTTGTAAGAAAGAGATTGACCCGAACAGCCCTTTGCGTGACAGGTTGGAATGTCCTCGTAACAAGGGACTGTCTTAGGAATGGGTGATCTGGATCGCAGTTATTTGCATCTGTAGGATCGTAAATCTGACCCGTAAATCATTCGCCCTTCATGACCAGCGCTATAGCTACGCTTCATTTGTAGCTAGCTGCGGCGCATGGCTTATTCACCCCTCTAGTTTCAGAGTTATTAACCGCAATATCTATGATTTTGTTCCGCGAATGATGTTTTTTCTCTTTGTTGTCTGGCAGCCGTTACTGGTATTTGTCTGTTCATTTTCGGTTTAACACACGATCAAAGGGAACAAGACACCCCGTTTTCACAACGCGCTTAAACTTGTTGATCTTTTCTGAAATTCTTAGAGGTGCCAATTGGAATACAATATCGCTTCGGTCTGAAAAGCTTAAGTTTATTTGATTTTGGTTTTGGGCTCTGGAAAAAATGGCTGCATCTATCGCCGCTTTCGTATTTCCGGAAATTCTAATTCTTACCTTTTGCGGCGTAACGCGCGAAATACTATTATAGTAGATATAGGTTTTTATAAGGTCTGGTGGCTGAGTTCGGATTCGTTGACTATCCCACAGACTGTGTGCATTGGGGCGCGTTTTTTCAACATCGTTTTGATCCAGATGTATCTCAGTGTCATTAATCAAAATATTTTTTAAATTCGTTCTCGTCGCTTCACGAATTAGAATGGAGCCTTTTGCTCTTGGATCAGATATCCCGTTGCCCTCTGCTTCAAAATTACGATCAAATTCTTCAACCTGATCCAATATTTTCTGAAACTTCGGTTCGCATATTTCACGGCTCGCCCACGGTGTTTGGTAACATTTCTTCAGATTTTTCTCATGTTTTTTTTGCTTTAATTTATAGGAGGCGATTTGCTGCTCTACCCTTTCAAGAAGGTTTTGCCTCTCCAATCGCTTTTTGCCAATGTATTGATTTATCGTGTGACCAATATTGAGAAGAGATTCATCAAAGCTGATAACAATTTCACCCAATGGGGATGTATCATACCAAATCTCCATATGCCCGGTGTCTGGAGACCTTTCACTTTGTACTGTTAGGTTGCGATAAATCAGCAGCTCTTCTGTTGCTTCTTGTCTGATCTTCCCACCGCTATTTATCCAGGCAAAGAAGCTCCAACCATTTGCAAATGGCGTGAAATTATCACCTTCATCTTTTAACCAACCATCTGAAAAAAGAGAGTTTGTTTCCCTACATCTAGGCTCAGCTATGCAATTAAGGTTTTTAGTGGCCTGCCAATTATTGCTGACGCACTGGAAGAGATAATCATTGAAAGAATGCTTAAAAGAACTTTGGGACAAACTCAAAACGCAGTGCTTATCTTTTCCTGCCGTTTTTTGCTTGGCCATTAATGACAAAAAGCATTGGTTGATATCATAAGCATCTCGATATTTTTTCTCTTTTGCCCCTGGTTCTTCCACGCTGACTTCTAAATCTGCTAAATGAGCGTCTGCATTTTGGATCTCATTATCACTTATTTTTTCTTGCGTGATAAATCTCTTAAAATTAGATGCACACATAAGGTATGCGTTTGATAATCGATCCTGGCAATCATATTCCCCAGCCAGAGCGGGAGGTGCCCAAAGTGCTCCAACCATCAGCACCATTAACATTCGTAAGATAGATTTAGTTTCTAACATTTCATAACCCATTCGGCCCAAAATAACTTTTTATACTCTATACTCGTTGAAGATCCGTACCCGACTGAGTGGTCCAGACGATTGCTTGCTGGTGACCCCATAGATCTAAATCATGAGAGACAAATTCGGGACCATTATCAGCACGGATTAATTTAGAATTGCCCATAAACCTTACAGGCCTATTTGGACCAAACACAAATACCAACACAGCTCTACTCTGTCTCCTCGATCTTATCCTGTGTCCTGGTTTCAAAATCACTGGCGTCGTGCCGCTCATGCAGCTGATCAGCAAGTTTCCCCCAGGTGCGGTTGACCTTGCGCCCGCGCTGTGCGGCCGGGCGTTTTGCAATCTCCATTGCCCAGCGGGAGACATGGGTGTAACTTTCAACATCCAGAAACTCACCGGCATCATAAAGTAGACCCCGTACCATCGCGCCATACCAGGGCCAGTTGGCAATATCGGCGATTGTATACTCAGCACCAGCAAGGTATTCACGATCAGCAAGCACGCGGTCCAATAAATCAAGCTGGCGCTTCACCTCCATTGCATAGCGATCAATCGGATACTCAAATTTGTCTGGCGCATAAGCATAAAAGTGACCAAATCCCCCCCCAACAAAAGGCGAGCTGCCCATTTGCCAAAAGAGCCAGTTGAGCGTCTCAGTACGTTTGCGATGATCCGTTGGCAAAAAAGCACCAAACTTTTCTGCAAGATAAAGAAGGATGGCGCCCGATTCAAATACCCGCAGCGGCGCCTCATCACTATGATCCACAAGTGCTGGAATTTTGGAGTTAGGGTTTGCTTCCACAAAACCACTCCCAAACTGGCCCCCCTCATTAATGTCAATCAACCAGGCATTATATTCTGCACCGCTATGGCCCTGTGCCAGCAATTCCTCCAGCATCACACCAACTTTGACCCCATTAGGTGTGGCATAGGAATAAAGCTGCAAAGGGTGTTTTCCAACGGGCAACTTCGTCTCGTGGGTCGCCCCGGCGATAGGGCGGTTAATCTTTGCCCATTTCCCTCCGCTCTCCATCTCCCATTTCCAAACCTTCGGGGGCGTGTATGATGATGTCTGGCTCATAATGTCGATCTTTCATGTTTTTTGTGTTTTTTATGAAATCCTAAGAATTCAGGCAGACGAACTAGGCCGGGCTGAGACCTCAGCGTGCCATCGTTTCACATGCTGGCAGTCAGTTGCAAAGTCACTCTCAACCCCCATCTGGCTGGCAGCTCCAAAATCAATCGCGCACAACGCGGAAATATCGGCAATGCTATAATGATCGCCTACTATAAAAGTATTATGGGACAATTGCTCATCAAACTTTTTATAAAATCTGCGCACGCGGCCCCTGGCTCTTTCAAGGAGGGCTGGAATTTGCAGAACCGGCTCATCTGTTCCGGGCAAAGCGCGGTCGACAAATTTTGGGTTTGAGTTTCTGTAAAACTCCGCAAAGGCCATTAAACCTTCATCAATGGCCCGCACCTCCCACATGGCGATTTGCGCCTTGCTGAGCGGATCAGTTCCGAATAAAGGGGGGGCAGGTTGAATTTCCTCAAAATACCGGCAAATCGCGATGGCTTCACCGATTACAGTGCCGTCATCAAGCTCAAGCATAGGTACGGTGGCTTGGGGAAATTTAGCGAGATACTCAGCCTTAAGTCGCGGGCCATCACCAACATCTACCAAAGGTATTTTAATGTCTTTTTCCGCCAGGAATATGCGAACCCGGCGCGGGTTGGGCGCCTGCCAGTTGTAAAGCTTCATAAAACCCCTTTTCTTTTAGCCGTTCATTGCCAAGGCAAATAACAACCTGTTGAACCAAACGGTTTGCTCCCTTTGTGTTTTGTCACCATCATAGGGGGTCCCTCAACACCAAGGAGGACTACAGAGCAAAATACATGTCGTATTTAGTGTCAAGCCCCCTGAATATGAGGCACTTTAAGAGACACAGGTCATTGAAGATGAGTGATTTTATATATAATTTGGACCAGAGCTGAACCTTAGCTCTCAGTTTCGTTTTCCCTCAAAATCAGTAGTTAAGTATCTTATTGATTATGTTGAGAAAAAATGGTGATCCCTGAAGGGTTTAAACCTTCGACCGACTGATTAAAAGTTTCCTGCTCGAGGTTTTCACAGCTGTTTGTTGGTCACCATAACCATTCATTCATAATCATCATAAATCAGTGCCTAAGAAAAAAACTAACTGATTTTCTAATAATGAAATTAAGGACACAACTTCAATCGCCGTTGCCTTTTCATCTGCAGATGTCAATATGAATTTGAAGCAGGTTGGTTCATGCACGTATTATTATCTGCTTGTTCAGAAACTTTTTAGACCCAACAATCCTAAAAATCTGATAACTCTCAATGAAGAAAATTAAATCAAGAAAACGTTATTCAATTCCAATTGATTAATATTGAAAATTGTGAAATTTGGCTTACAATAGTAAGCTCTGGAAATGAGCGAGCGCACAGGTTAATCATTCAATGGCATCATTGTTTAAAACTGGATTAACAACCACATTGGTTTTATTGGTATTCTTCTCCACCGTCGTGCCCGTTTATGCAAATAATATCATCATCCCTTTAAAAAATTTTTTGAGCTATGAACTGCAAACACAAGCTGATCACGAGATGCCTTGCCATGCGGTTCGGGAAAAAGAAGTCGCAAAGAAAAATATACAGGGACTTTGTTTTCATCATTGTTTACAGTATCTGAATGAAGCTTGCATTATCTCCTCAAGAGATAAAATTCTCACTAAAACAGCATTTTCGTCACCACTCAAAATTTGGATCGTTGATGTAGAACAATCAACACTTCCTCAATCTGAGGTGCTGTCGCAAACGGATCCTCCTTGGACTTTCCCGCGACTAAGATCCACAAAAGGTATCCCCCCCCTCCTTTTGCATACAGCAAGATTGCGTAACTAAATCGTAATGAGATGTGCCACCTGCCGTGAAGAGGCTGGAGGCTGTAATGGTATCTGAGGCATTCTCTCTCAGACAATCCCACACATTTTATTCGATTTAGAAAAGGCGCACTCAATGATATACGCCAAATATTCTACACAAATCCTCTTAGGATGTTTCTGCGCTTTAAGTGCTTGTTTGTTCATCCTGACCCCGACAAAGCCTCTCTTAGAGAGTGGTTTAATTTCAACAGCAAAGGCTACACAAGACAAACCATTAATGCAAAAGTGGACCTGTCCGATGCATCCTCACTACATAGCGGATGACTATGGTTCATGCCCCATTTGCGGTATGGATCTGGTCAAAATTCAAACTGCAGCTGAGCAACAGCAACTCTCATTAGAAAACCAAAAAAAATCAATTCTCACCATACCGACCGAGACCATCCAGACCATCGGTGTCAGGGTTGAGCAAGCAGAGTCCGCCAAATTTGGCAAACGCATTCGCAGCTTTGGCATTGTTAAGGAAAATGAAAGGCTGCAAACCGAGCTTTCAGCTAGGGTTGAAGGGTGGATCGAAACTCTTAATATTACCGCTGTTGGAGATCAGGTGAAAAAGGGTGATATTCTGTTTGAAATGTTTAGCCCTGAATTAATTGTTTCTCAAAGAGATTTTATTGCTGCTCTTGGACAATCCAAATCACTTAAAACGAATATTACCAGACGATTATCAAGTTTTGGTGTTCAAAAACAAGCACTGGATCTCATTTCAAAAAAACGAGAAGTTCAGCAAAATTTGCCATTTTTCGCAACTCAGAATGGTACTGTCGCAGAGCTTAATGTAACCCCTGGATCATACCTCAAGAGAGGAATGACCATTGCAAAAATACAAGATTATTCTGTTGTATGGGTTATTGTGAATGTTTCCGAAAAGGATATGAGTTTTATCAAAAAGGGGACAATTGCAAATATATATTTTCCCAATATTCCCGGGAGAGATTTAAAAACCCAAGTTGATTATATTTACCCAGAAGTCGATGAAAAAACACGTACAGGACGGGTCAGGCTTGTCATTGAGAATAAAGATGGGATCTTACGGCCTGGTACATATGCGGACGTCGTATTTGAAACACAAATATCTGAACGATTGAGTGTTCCTTCTGAGTCAATTTTGAAAGATGAAAGTGGAGATTATGTCGTCTTATCTTTAGGAAAAGGGCGCTTTCAATCTAAATCTGTACAATTGGGACTGGTGAGCGCAGGGCGTGCAGAAATAAAGTCCGGTCTTAAAGCGGGTGAAATGGTTGTTGTCTCATCACAGTTCCTGCTCGATTCAGAGAGTAACTTGCGGGAATCTTTCCGTAAAATGCAAAAACTTCAATTACCACTTGATCAATTGCAACTCAGTAAAATCGATTTTGCCAATTTTGATCATATGGTGGATGCCGCCCTTTATATGCATGAAGCACTTACAGACGACTATGAAGTGGATAGCAAGTTTCTAGAACCAGCTATCGCGATCAAAACCGTTATGTGGGCTGATTATAAAGATACTAAATTATCGACCATTTTAATTGAAGCAGAAAAAGCTTTAAAGGCAGCTCAAACAGCAAAAACGGCAAGCGAATTAAAAAATGCATTGCATTCTATTGTAACCGCTTTGGAGCCGTGGCTGTTACAGGGAGACCCAGATCATTATAAATCTAAAGGTGTCAATCTGTTTCAAACGAAGCAAGATAAATTCAAATGGTTGCAAATAGGAGAGGTGTCTACAAACCCTTATAACGATGAAATTTCAGAACGTATCAATTGGCCTAAGTCTGAGGTGAAGAAAAAAGCAGCAGCAGACAATAAAAATAATCCCTCTGAGGACACCAGAGGTAGTCATGGTCATTGATAATAAAAATCCAAAAGATAATTTAGGTCAGAATGAATTGCATGATCCAGCTGACTCTACCATAGCAAAAATCATTGTATGGTCCATTAAAAACCAATTGCTGGTTATTATCGGTACCCTTGCTCTGGCTGTCGCCGGGTGGATTTCCATCAATAAAACTCCCTTAGATGCAATCCCAGATCTCACTGATACACAAGTAATTGTAAGAACTGACTTTCAAGGACAATCACCACAAATCATAGAAGACTTGGTCACATACCCTCTATCAACAACTTTGCTAGGATTGCCTAAAACCAAGGATGTTAGAGGTTTCTCTATGTTCGGCACCAGTTTTGTTTATGTTATCTTTGAAGATAACGTTGATCAGTACTGGGCCAGATCCAGAGTGATTGAAGCTCTTTCAAAGATACGAAATCAACTACCAAGGAATGCCACACCGGAAATAGGACCGGATGCCACTGGTGTGGGTTGGGTTTACCAATATAGTTTGGTTGATGAAACAGGAAAACGTGACCTATCGCAGTTGCGCTCCTTACAGGACTGGTTTTTAAAGTTTGAACTCTCGACGGTCGATGGGGTTTCCGAAGTTGCTTCAGTTGGCGGTTTTGTTAAAGAATATCAGGTTCTTATAGATCCTAACCGTCTCAGGGCATACAATATTCCTATATCAAGAATTACTGAAGTGGTGCGAGCTTCAAGTCGAGAAGTTGGTGGGCGTGTGATTGAGCAGGCTGAGACAGAGCTCATCATTCGATCACGCGGCTATATAGAAACAATCGAAGATTTAAAAAATGTTGTTGTGTTTTCATCGGGTGGTTCTCCAGTTCTCCTCAAAGACATCGCGCGGATTATCGAAGGACCTGAGCTGCGCCGGGGTGTTACAGAATTAAATGGTAATGGAGAAGTCGTCAGCGGTATTGTAATTATGCGCTCAGGTGAAAATGCTCTTAAAGTTATCAAAGCAGTAAAAGAGAAAATTAAAGATTTAGAAGCAGGCTTACCCGAAGGGGTTAGGATTATACCCGTTTATGATCGTGCTCCCTTAATTGAAAAGGCTGTGACATACCTCACACATAAACTTATTGAGGAAGGGATCGTCGTTGCTTTCGTTTGTTTAATCTTTCTCCTTCATGCCAGATCAGCTTTTGTGGCTATTATTACATTGCCCTTAGGAATTGTCGGTAGTTTCATAATCATGTCTTGGCAGGGTTTAACTGCCAATATTATGTCTCTTGGAGGTATAGCTATTGCGATTGGGGCAATGGTCGATGCCTCTATAGTCATGGTTGAAAATGCGCACCGAAAACTTTCAGATTTGCCTGAAGATAGCTCAGCTGTAAAAAAGCGAGATGCCATAATTAAAGCTGCAAAAGAAGTAGGCCCTGGTCTTTTCTTTTCTCTTCTAATTATTACGGTTTCTTTTTTGCCTGTCTTTGCTTTAACGGGACAAAGCTATCGCCTTTTTGCTCCCCTTGCTTTTACCAAAACATACGCAATGGCCATAGCTTCAATTCTATCAATAACACTCGTCCCTGTGTTAATGTTGTGGCTCATAAAGGGGCGGATATTGCCTGAGATGAAGAACCCGTTGAATCGTTTCTTTGTTGCACTTTATAAACCGATCTTATCCGTGGCTTTAAACGCAAAGTGGATGACACTTGCTATTCTCTCTCTTCTTTTAATTTCGGTGGCTTACCCAATAAAGAAAATTGGTAGTGAATTTATGCCGGCTCTTTATGAAGGGGAACTGCTCTATATGCCCACCACTTTACCCGGAGTTTCGATAACAAAAGCAAAAGAGATTCTTTCGCAAACAAATAGATTAATTAAAACAATCCCAGAGGTAGATCAGGCTTTTGGTAAAGTCGGTCGAGCGGATACAGCAACTGACCCAGCACCGATTACAATGATTGAAACATGGGTTAAGTTGAAAGATAAATCTATTTGGCGTCCCGGTGTTGATGTAAAAAGGTTGATAGGAGAACTAGATAAAAGAGTGAAGATCCCCGGTTTGGTAAATTCATGGGGCTACCCGATTAAAATCCGAATGGATATGATTTCTACAGGTATTAGAACACCCGTTGGGATCAAAATCTCAGGTAATGACTTGAAAACGATTGAAAGAATAGCTCTTGAGGTCGAAGGAAAAGTGAAAAACATTACTGGAACTCGCTCTGCTTTTGCTGATCGCGTTGTTGGAGGTAAATATCTAGAAATTCAACCATTAAGGCGGGAACTTGCAAGGCAGAATATAGACCTGGCTGTTTTTCAATCTGTTATTCAAACAGCGTTAGGTGGAATGAAATTATCAGAAAGTATTGAAGGCAGAGAACGTTATAACATCATTTTGCGTTATGACCGCCCCTTTAGAGAAACACCTGAACAGCTATCTGAAATTCTTGTTCCTACACCGCAAGGGCAACATATTCCTTTAAGTGAACTTGCCACAATTAAAATTGTTGATGGTCCTCCGATGTTGCGTTCTGAGAATGCAAGATTAACGGGTTGGGTGTTTGTTGACATAGATGGCCGTGACATAGGAACTTATGTTGAAGAGGCTAGAGAGGAAATTCTAAAAACAATCAGTCTTCCACCGGGGTATTCGATAGAATGGTCTGGTCAATTTGAGCAACTTATAGAAGCTCGACAAAAGCTCTCTATAGCCATACCAACAGTCGTACTGATTATTTTTGTACTGTTAATGCTTCACTTTAAAAGGCTCGACCGTACAATCATTATTATGACATCGATACCATTTGGTCTAATTGGTGGTATTTGGGCTGTCTACTTAGCGGGCTATAATTACTCTGTAGCAGTGGCTGTTGGCTTTATTGCTCTTGGCGGTATTGCCGTTGAAACGGCTGTTGTGATGTTGCTTTACATAGATGCCCAGATCAGAGAGCACTCTCCAAAAAATCAGCAGGAATTATATCAATCGATCATTGCTGGTGCGGTAATGCGTGTGCGTCCTAAATTAATGACTGTTTTCACGATTATTGCGGGACTGCTTCCGATCTTTTTTACAGATGGAATTGGAGCCGATGTTATGCGGCGTATCGCTTTGCCAATGGTTGGGGGGATGATCACAACTACTATTTTGACACTGATTGTCATTCCCGTGATTTACCTGATTTGGGAAGGTCGGTTTTCTAAGTCAGATGAAATCGTCAAAAAACAGCTAGATCCTCAGCCTGTTTAATCATTTATTTTTCGCAGGAGAAAATTATGAAGCAAAGAGCACATGGCTATGATGATCATGTTGGACATAATCATAGCCACCATAATCACAGTCATGCAGATCTGGAAGGAGGGGATATGGGGGGAAAAGCTGAAGTTAGTCGAACTATTAAAAAGACGGCTAAGCTTGAAATAGGGTGCAATGTACCTGGGCACTATCAAGCTGGTATGAGAGGATAAGTTAAGTTTGTTAAGTCACCCTTGTAGATGTCCATGGTTGGCTCGTTATTAAAAGGACTTTTTTGTGGAAAACATTTCTGCTTGGGGTCAGAAACAGACTTTTCGTGATCGCTTAAAACCTACAGATTTTATAAAAAATGTATTGTATGAAGCACTGGGTAATTATCTCTTTTCCTGTAGAACCATGTAATGCCTAACGCATCGGACTTCATTTTGAAGTCCTCTCATAAGCAATTGAAAATACAGAAAAAATGGTGAGCCCTGAAGGATTCGAACCTTCGACCTACTGATTAAAAGTCAGTTGCTCTACCAACTGAGCTAAGGGCCCCCAAAACAAAAACATCCATACCTGAGCATTTTGGAAAAGCCCGGTTGGATGGACATTGCAGCTTTCATCAGTTGTGGCCTTGGGAAAGCGCGCTGCAACGAAGGGTGAAAATAGGTTTATTCTTTTGTTCCGTCAAGGGGATTTATTGCTTTTTTTCAAGGAAATGATGCAAGGGCATGTTTATGCCCAAAATATCATAAATATCAGTGACTTTTGCAAAATTGATTGGCCTTTGGGGCAAATTGCTTATAACTAATCCCATCTCATTTAATTTAACCCTTTCAACCTTAAAGGGACACTTATGTCTCGAAGCTCAGCCATAGGCCTTATGTGTCTTGCCGTTCTTTGCTTTTCTATTTTGGATAGCTCGGCGAAATATCTTGGCGAAATCGCCGGATTGCCGATTGAACAGGTTTTGGGCATTCGTTTTTTGACGCATTTTCTGTTTTTATTTTTGTTATACCGCCCTTCAAGGTTTATTGACGGGCTGAAAACCCACTCTTTAAAAAGCCAGGCTTTGCGCTCGATTACCATGGTGAGCGCCACCGCGTTTAACTTTCTCGCTTTGATTTATTTGCAGCTTGATCAGACCATCACCATCTTTTTCCTCAGCCCGCTCTTGGTCGCCGCTTTTGCCGGGCCTATTTTGGGGGAATGGCTGGCACCAAAACAATTCATAGCTGTGCTGCTTGGGTTTTTAGGTGTTGTGATTGTTATGCGCCCCGGGCTTGGCGGCATTCATCCGGCTGTGATTTTGTCTTTGCTGTCCACTTTGGCGGTGTCTCTTTATAATGTGCTAACCAGATACACCAGCCGGTTTGATAGCAATTTGACCAATCAGATTTATGCCCCGTTGGGCGGGGTTCTGATTTTTGCGCCTTTAGCTGTTTTTTACTGGCAAACGCCGGAAAGTGCGTTTGTGTGGTTTTTGTTGTTGTCACTTGGCATTTCAGGCGGGTTGGGGCATTGGTTTTTAATCACCGCGCACCGCCATGCACCGGCCCCTTTGCTGGCCCCGTTTATTTATACCGGCATTATCTCCATGCCGATCATTGGCTATTTTGTTTTTGGCGACAAACCCAGCCTTTATACTTTGGCAGGTGCACTGTGTGTGATTGGCTCTGGGCTGTATCTTTGGCAGCAAGAGCGCGCTGAAGGTGATCCTAAAAAAGATGATCATCACGAGGCACCGACCCAGCCCTAGATATCACTTGCTTTGATATCTAGCTCGAAAGTCTGCGGCATAGGTTTGAAAGCGTTGCTCTTCAATGGCCTGGCGCATCTGCCCCATCAGGGTTTGATAAAAATGAATGTTGGCCCAGGAAATTAACATGGAGGCCAGCAGTTCGCCAGAGCGCACCAGGTGATGCAAATAGGCTTTACTGTAATCTCTCATTGCCGGGCAGGTGCTGGTTGGGTCCAAAGGTTCTGGATCATCTTTATATTGGGCGTTTTTTAAATTCATTTTGCCATCAAAAGTAAAGGCTTGCCCATGGCGCCCTGACCGGGTGGGCATGACGCAGTCGAACATATCTATACCGCGCTCAACCGCGCCCAGCAAATCAAGCGGTGTGCCGACGCCCATAAGATAGCGTGGTTTTTCTTTTGGCAGATGAGGGGCGGTGAAGTCGAGGACTTCAAACATAACGTCTTGCCCTTCGCCAACCGCCAGGCCGCCCACGGCGATGCCGTGAAAGTCCAGATCCGTTAAGGCTTCAATGGAGCGGCGGCGCAAATCTTCATAAACACTGCCTTGCACAATGCCAAACGCGGCCTGGCCTGGGGCGTGGTATTTTTCAAATGCAGCTTTTGAGCGCTTGGCCCAGCGCATGGACAATTCCATGGATGTTTCAGCTTGCTTATGAGTAGCGGGATGAGGGGTGCATTCATCAAACACCATTTGAATGTCTGAGCCCAATAGCGCTTGGATTTCCATTGAGCGCTCAGGGGTTAAATTATAACGAGACCCATCAATATGAGATTGGAAACTGACCCCTTCTTCTGTGATTTTGCGCAGTTTAGAGAGCGACATCACCTGGAAACCACCACTATCGGTTAGGATGGGGCCTGACCAATTCATGAATTTATGCAGGCCGCCAAGCTTTGCCACTAACTCTGCGCCAGGGCGGAGCATCAAGTGATAGGTGTTGCCCAGCAAAATTTCAGCGCCTGTTTGGCGCACGGTTTCAGGCAACATGCCCTTGACAGTGGCTGCGGTTCCCACTGGCATAAAGGCAGGAGTTTGAATGGTGCCGCGCGCGGTGGTGATGGTGCCGCGCCGCGCGCTGCCATCTTGGCTTTTTAATTGATACGTAAATTCACTGGTCATAATTATTTCTTTGTTAAAAAACAGGCATCCCCATAGGAATAAAACCGATAGCGCTGCTCAATCGCATGGGCGTAGGCCCGTTGCATCACCTCTAACCCGCAAAAAGCACTCACTAGCATAAAAAGGGTTGATTTTGGCAAGTGAAAATTAGTGATGAGGCGATCAACCGCTTTAAATTCAAAGCCGGGAGTGATGAAAATGTCAGTCTCGCCTTGCCAGGGACGCAACTGGCCTGTCTCTTGGGCGGCACTTTCTAGCAAGCGTAGAGAGGTGGTGCCGACAGCTGTTACTTTGCGCCCTTCATTTTGGGCCGCTCTAACAGCTTCCACACAGTCTTGACTGACCGTGCCCCATTCACTGTGCATTTTATGGTCTTTTACATTGTCTGTTTTAACCGGCAAGAATGTTCCAGCACCAACATGCAGGGTGACAAATTCCACCCTAACGCCTTTCTGGCGAAGTTCATCTAACAGTCTTTCAGTAAAATGTAAGCCAGCTGTGGGGGCGGCAACAGAGCCATCGTCTTTGGCATAAACTGTTTGATAGTTTACCTTGTCATCCTCACTTGGGGCCCGCCGGCTGGCAATGTAGGGGGGCAAGGGCATGGAGCCGAATTGGTTTAATTGCTCATCAAGCACAGTGCCGCTTACATCAAAGGCGAGCAGGACCTCGCCTGTTGGCAAAATTTGCTCAACAACGGCGTCAAGCGCGCCCATGAGACAAGATTGGTTGTGGCTGCCAAAGCGCACCCGGTCTCCAGGTTTTAAACGCTTGAGGGGTTTGGCAAACGCAAACCATTGATGATCTGAATGACGCTTGTGAAGGTTGACGGTTATTCGCGCCTCAAACTCTTGACGTTTGCGTATGCCGCTTAGAGCTGCGGGCAAGACTTTACTGTTATTGAGCACCAACACATCGCCAGGCTGGAAAAGCCCAAGCAGATCTTGAAACTGACGGTCAATGATCTCCCCTCCGCTTGCCACATGCAGCAGGCGTGATTGATCACGCTGGCTTAAAGGCTTGAGCGCGATTAACTCTTCTGGGAGCTGGAAATCAAAATCGTTCAGGTGCACAACAAATATCTTTCAATAACATGATGGCTCAGTTCATCCACGCACACCGTGCTTCCCCTTAACTTCCATGGTGAGATTTTTGCATTTTAAATTCCCTTGTCAAGGGTCGAGCCAGGCGCAAGCGCCCTTGACAAGGGAATTTAAAATGCAAAAATCTCACCATGGAAGTTAAGGGGAACTGTGGAGAGTTCTAGCTTATCAAAATCAAAAAAAGAAGGCCTCTTTTTTTATAAGAGGCCTTACTAAATCTTATTCAATGAACTTTTTAAGCAGCGTCGCTTGCCACGCGCATACTCACAATCTGGTCAGGGTCTGGCACAGGTTCGCCGCGTTTGATTTTATCAACATGCTCCATGCCAGAGATCACCCGGCCCCAAGCGGTGTATTGGCCGTCTAGAAACGTGGCGTCGTCAAAGCAAATGAAAAATTGGCTGTCAGCTGAGTTTGGTGCTTGTGCGCGGGCCATAGAACAAACACCGCGTACATGCGGGGTGTCGTTAAATTCAGCGGCCAGGTTTTGCCCAGAGCCACCTGTGCCGGTGCCTGTTGGGTCACCTGTTTGTGCCATGAATCCATCAATCACCCGGTGGAACACGATGCCATCGTAAAAATTCTCGCGTGCCAGCTCTTTAATGCGGGCCACATGATTAGGGGCCACATCTGGCAATAGCTCGATGATCACTTCACCATGCGTGATGTTTAAAATTAAGGTGTTTTCTGGATCATTAATTTGCGTCATTCTTCTTCCTTAAGTTGTTATATCAAAACCCTAAACCCACTTTACAATCGTGGTAATGTTTTTAATCGGGGTTGTAAGTCATAGCCAGGCATAAATTGCTGCAGAGGCACTGGCGGGGGGCCTGCTTCTTTATCCGTGGCCAGTTTCATTGCAGTGATTGTATCAGGCTCCTCAACCATACCAGATGGCCCGCGCCCGCGTTTGATTTGGTCAATAAACTCCATACCGTGTACCACTTTGCCCCAAGCTGTATATTGGCCATTTAAATGATGGGCTGCCTGGAAACAAATAAAAAACTGGCTATTTGCTGAATGAGGGACCCTGGTTCTGGCAGCGCCAATAACCCCGCGGTTAAACGGTATTTCATTGAATTCAGCTTTTAAATCTTCATATTTTGACCCGCCTGCGCCCGTTCCAGTTGGGTCCCCTGTCTGAGCCATAAAGCCATGGATTACGCGGTGAAATTTCAAGCCATCATAAAATTTTTCTTTTACCAATTTTTTCACACGTTCAACATGTTTGGGGGCTTTTTTGGGATACAGCATAATAACTGCTCGGCCATATTTTGTGTCCAAATACATAAAATTATTTAAGTTAACACCCTTGGCATAAGGATTCTTTGCATATGGATTGTCTGCATGCACCAAACTGGTCATTGAACATAATAATGCAAAGCTAATAATAAGAGTACGGATCATTGAACAATCCTCCATTTTTTACTTTGAAACTAAACAACACTAATAAAAAAAATCTAATTTGGGCTTAACCTTTATTTCTCGTCCTTAAAAATTGGTATACATGGGGAGAGACGAAAGAGGAAATGTCTCCGCCTAATTGCTCAATCTGGCGAACAAGCTTGGCAGCGATGTGACGAACCTCGCCCCGGCTTGGTAAAAATATTGTCTCGAGGTCTTGTGCCATGGTCAAATTCATCCCGGCCATTTGCATCTCATAAGAAAAATCGGCGCTGTCGCGCAGGCCTCTTATGATGACCTTGGCCTTATTCTCTTTTGCTGCCTCAACAGCTAAATTCGAAAATTGGACAATCTTCACACTTTTGCCGGTTGTTTTTTGCCATTGGTCGGCCAGAGGTTGCAACAGGTCCACACGTTCTTGCCCTGTCAGGTAAGCAGCTTTGGCATGATGCACGCCAACGCCGATGACCAACTCATCCAAAAACCCTAGAGCACGCTCTATAATGTCTTCATGCCCTTTGGTTACAGGATCAAAACTACCAGAATAAAACCCGATCAAGCCCATTATTCATCCAATCCATTTGAACCTGCTTCATCTTGTGGCTCGTCTGGTTCTTCGCCGTCTTCTTCGCTGATATGTTCAACAGAGACAACCTTTTCTCCATCAGCGGTTTTAAAGACGGTTACACCTTGTGTGTTACGCCCGGCAACGCGCACGTCATGAACCGGGCATCTAATCAGTTGCCCGCCATCCGTCACCAGCATGATCTGGTCGCCCTCTTCAACAGGGAAGGACCCGGCCAGGCTGCCGTTGCGCTCATTTACGATCATGGCAATGATGCCTTTACCGCCCCGGCCTGAGACCCGGTATTCATAGGCAGAGGAACGTTTGCCAAAGCCGTTTTCAGACAGGGTGAGGACAAATTGTTCAGCTGCACCCAATTCAGCATAGCGCTCCACAGATAATTCAACCTCATCGCCGGCTTCCTCTTCAAGCTCTGGCACCTCTACCTCGCTGGCCTCACCGCTGGCAGCGCGGCGCATTTGAGCGGCGCGTTTAAGATAGCTGCGCTTTTCTTCTGGGCTGGCTTCAATGTGATGCAAGATGGTCATGGAGATTAAGTGGTCATCCTTGGCCAATCGAATGCCGCGCACACCGGTTGAACTGCGCCCTGCAAACACACGCACATCCGTGACAGGGAAGCGGATGGCTTGGCCCCTAGCGCTGGTGAGCAACACGTCATGGAGCTCTGTACAAATGTCAACGCCGACAATCTGGTCGCCTTCATCCAACTTCATGGCGATTTTGCCGTTTTGGCGCACTTCAACAAAATCGGACAAATCATTGCGGCGCACATTGCCTGATTGGGTGGCAAACATCACATGCAATTGCTCCCAAGAGCTTTCATCTTCGGGCAATGGCATAATGGTGGTGATGCGCTCATCTTGTTGCAATGGCAGCAAATTGATCAGCGCTTTGCCACGCGCTTGCGGGGCAGCCAAGGGCAAACGCCACACTTTCATTTTGTAGACCATGCCACGCGAGGAGAAGAACAATATGGGCGTGTGGGTGTTGGCCACAAACAATTTGGCTACAAAGTCCTCATCACGTGTGGACATGCCAGAGCGCCCTTTGCCACCGCGCCTCTGAGCGCGGTAGGTGGATAAGGGCACGCGTTTGATATAGCCTTTGTGAGATACGGTGACGACCATATCCTCTTTGGCAATCAGGTCCTCATCATCAACTTCGCCTTCAACGTCTAAGATTTCAGTGCGGCGCGGGGTGCCAAATTCTTCTTTAATTTCAGTTAGTTCACCCTTCACGATCTCAACAATGCGGGCGCGTGAGCTTAAGATGTCGAGATAATCTTTAATCGTCTCGCCAAGTTTGGTCAGCTCATCTGAGATTTCATCGCGGCCAAGGGCGGTTAAGCGTTGCAAGCGCAAATCAAGAATGGCACGAGCTTGTTGCTCAGATAATTTATAGATGCCTTTGTCAGAGACTTTATGGCGTGGGTCTGCAATCAGTTCGACCAAGGGGGCGATGTCTTTTGCTGGCCAGTCACGTTCCATAAGTTGCTCGCGAGCGGTTTGCGGATTGGGCGCATGACGAATGAGATGAATGACATCATCAATGTTGGCCACAGCAATGGCCAGACCGACCAACACATGGGCCCGGTCCCTTGCTTTGTTGAGCAAGAATTTGGTGCGCCTTGACACCACGTCTTGGCGGAAATCTGTAAAGGCGCGGATAAAGTCGAGCAGGTTTAGCAGCTCTGGTTTGCCGCCATTCAGTGCCACCAAGTTGCAGCCAAAACTGGATTGCAAGGGCGAATAACGATAGACCTGATTTAAGATCACATCGGGTACTGCATCGCGTTTCAGCTCGATGACAACGCGCATACCTTGCCGGTCAGATTCATCGCGAATGTCGGCAATGCCTTCAATCCTTTTGTCGCGCACCAGCTCTGCGATTTTTTCAATCATCGAGGCTTTGTTCACCTGATAAGGAATTTCGGTGATGATGAGCGCGTTGCGGTCTTTGCGGATTTCTTCTGTTGTCACGCGCCCACGCATGACTACAGAGCCCTTGCCCTTCATATAGGCAGAGCGAATGCCCGCCCGGCCCAAAATCATGCCACCTGTCGGAAAGTCGGGGCCTGGAATATACTCTTGGAGTTGTTCGACTTCTAGTTCTGGGTCATCCAGAAAGGCCATACAGCCATCGATCACCTCAGACAAATTATGCGGCGGGATGTTGGTGGCCATGCCAACGGCAATGCCGCCTGCGCCATTGACCAATAAATTTGGGAATTTGGCTGGCAGGACCTGGGGCTCTGTTTCAGAGGCGTCGTAGTTGTCTTGAAAGTCAACCGTGTCCTTGTCAATGTCATCAAGCAGGCTTTGGGCAACTTTTTCTAGGCGGCATTCGGTATAACGCATGGCCGCTGGGCGGTCGCCATCAACAGAGCCAAAATTGCCCTGACCGTCAATAAGAGGCAAACGCAGTGAGAAATCTTGCGCCATGCGTACCAGCGCATCATAGATAGCACCATCACCATGGGGGTGATATTTACCCATAACGTCACCGACCACGCGGGCGGATTTGCGATAAGGCTTGTTCCACTCATAGCCATTTTCATGCATTGAATATAAAATGCGCCGATGCACGGGCTTGAGCCCATCGCGTACATCTGGCAAGGCCCGAGACACGATCACGCTCATGGCATAGTCTAGATATGACCTGCGCATTTCATCTGTTATGAGAATGGGACGAATATCTGGTGCGGACCCATCTTCCCCATCGAAATTATCTTTATCGCTCAACTGCAGTTCCTAATGACTTATAATTATTGGTTTTTCTTCGATTTCCAAACTCAACATGAATTTGGAATAAGGAATGAGACAAGCATGAAAAACGTCAAAGTAGGCTCTAACATTCGTAAATTGCCTCAAACTTAAGCAAAATCTAACTAGGTATAGCTCATAGCCCCCCCTCATACCAGTCATTTCAGTGCTGAAAACCTCATTCTTTGGGGATATTTTTCACATATTTGTGGGGTTTTACTCAAATGTTTTACAAGCTCTTATACAAAGTGTAAAAAACCATTGATTATTATGAATAAAAGAGGGTTTGAACATGGCTGCTCATGGCTCAAAAAAAGTAATCTATGCGGCGCTGATTGGCAATGGACTGATCGCAATTACCAAATTCTTTGCCAGTTTTTATACAGGCTCATCTGCGATGATGTCAGAGGCCGTGCACTCTGTGGTTGATACGGGAAATCAGGGTCTGTTGTTGTTTGGTATTAAACGGGCGAACCGGCCTAAAGATGAGCGCCACCCGTTTGGTTATGGGATGGAGATTTACTTTTGGGCTTTTGTGGTTGCCATTTTAATTTTTGCTGTTGGCGCCGGGGTTTCTATTTATGAAGGCATTCATAAATTGCAGCATCCAGAGGCAATCTCTTCGCCTTACATAAATTACCTGGTGCTTGGCGCTGCCATGATTTTTGAAGGCGTGGCTTGGTACATTGCGTATAAAGAATTTGACAAAATGAAGGGCAACCAAAGCTTATTTCAAGCTGTGCGCCATTCAAAAGACCCAACCGTTTTCACCGTTTTGTTTGAAGATTCGGCGGCCATGCTTGGGTTGATGGTTGCGTTTGTTGGTATTTTCATTGCCAGTTCTTTTGGCGTTTTGTGGGCTGATGGGGCTGCCTCTATTGTGATCGGCCTTATTCTGGCAGCAACGGCTGTGTTGCTGGCGTTTGAGACCAAGGGGTTGTTGATCGGGGAAGCTGCCAGCCCTGAGCTTATTCAATCCATTGAAGAGATCGTGCAAAAAGATCGATCTATTTTACATGTTAATGAACTTCGCTCTATGCATATGGGGCCTAATGATATTTTATTGGCGCTTAGCCTCGATTTTCAAGATGACATCAGTGCTGGCCAGGTGGAGCACCAAATTTCTAATCTGGAACAAGAGATCAAAACAAAGCACAATGAGATCAAGCATCTGTTTATTGAAGTGCAAAGCAAATCTGCCCATGATGCTGATGCCAGTTTAACAAGTTAATTGACTGATTATTTTCATGGAAATTTAAGGGGAGCGCCCATGCAATACACTATGCTTGGAACAACAGATATAAAAATAAGCCGCATTTGCCTTGGCACCATGACGTGGGGGTTTCAGAACACACAAGAGGATGGCTTTGTCCAAATGGATTATGCGCTCGATCAGGGTGTGAATTTCTGGGACACATCTGAAATGTATGCTGTACCACCAACGAAAGAGACATATGGCAAAACGGAGACGATTATTGGTAATTGGTTTGCCAAAACAGGCCAACGCGATAAGATCGTTTTGGCATCCAAGATCACCCCTGAAATGCCTTATATGCGTGATAATAATCTGATTGATCAGGCCAATATTCTGGCTGCGGTTGATACAAGTTTGCAAAGATTGCAGACTGACTGGATTGACCTATACCAGTTACACTGGCCCAGCAATCGGGCAACCTTTCATTTTAACAAAGCATGGGGTTATACTCCTACAAAAAACAGTAAGGCTGAATTAGTCGATAACCAAGTTGAAGCTTTGGAAACTCTGAGCCAACTTTTAAAAGCCGGCAAAATAAGAGCTTGGGGCCTGTCAAATGAGACTGCGTGGGGCCTATGCCAATATTGTGAACTTGCAGAAAAAATGGGCCTGCCCAAACCTGTCAGCTTGCAAAATGAATATAGCCTTTTGCGCCGCCGTGATGATCTGAATATTTCTGAAGTGTGCATGATTGAACAGATTGATTATTTGCCATGGTCACCACTTGCTATGGGGGTGTTATCTGGGAAATATCTTGAAGGCTCAGAAGTTTCCAACTCTCGTCTGACCTGGGATGAGACGTCGAAAGACAGGTATGGGTATCGGCTAACTGAGAATGTGCAAAAGGCGACAAGCGCCTATGTGGAGCTTGCGCGCGCGCATAATCTTGACCCTTGCCAAATGGCCATTGCCTTTTGCCTGACCCGGCCTTTTGTTGCCAGCCCTATCATTGGGGCTTCCTCGCTTGACCAACTTAAAATTAATATTGGCGCGATTGATGTAACTTTAACTGAAGAGATTCTGAGCGCCATTGATGAGATTAATAAGAGCTATCCTGACCCTTTTTAAATTTTGACAAACAAGGCTTTCTTTTTGCAAGTAATTGTCTAAAATCATCTCTCATTCGTATTTGGGACTTTATGGGAGATATAAAATGTCAGATGAACTGTTTTGGTTAGCATTAACGGCTGTTCTAACTGCTTTTGAAGCTGTGCCTTATATTTTGGAGCGCATTGGGCGTATTGGGCTCATGAGCGCCATGGGTTATAATGAACAAAGCGGGCATGGGGACACCAATCAACCAAGCGAAACCCCACCCCATTGGGCCTGCCGCGCTTACCGCGCGCATATTAATAGCGTTGAAAACCTGGCGGTGTTTGCCACGCTTGTGCTGATTGCCCACATTACCAAAATTGGCGGGGAAACCGTTGCTTGTGCTGCGATGGTTTATTTCTTTGCCCGTATTGCGCACTATGTTGTTTATGTTATTGGCATTCCGGTGTTGCGCACCTTGACCTTTGCCACATCATTGGGGGCTTTGCTCACCATTGCTTATGTGCTTCTCACAGGCGCTGCTTAACTGCAAATAAGAAGGAGGGCTTTTCTTACCCTCCTTCAATCTCTTCTCGTTTCATTTCCAGCTCGAGCCATTGTTCTTCTAGCGCGCTGTGTTCTGCCATGGCTTTGGTTAAGGTTGACGACAGCTGATTGAACCGCTCAGGGTCTTTGGTGAACAGGTCAGGGTCTTCAAGTTCTTTTTGATGCGCCGCTATTTTGGCTTCTACGTCCGCAATTTTATCCGGTAAGGTTTCTAGGGCATATTTGTCTTTGTAGGAGAGCCGCTTGGTTGCTTTTTCGCCCTGAGGGGGCTCGTTGTTTGCGGCCCTTTTTATTTTCTTTTCTGAGGGCTGTCCGGTAATCTGGCGTTGTTTTTCCAATTGCGCGGCGGCTTGGCTATAGCCGCCGGCATATTCGGTCCATTTGCCCTCTTCTTGCCAAACCAGAACGGAAGTGACGACGCGATCTAAAAAGTCACGATCGTGGCTGACCAGCAGAACGGTGCCTTCATAGGCTGCAAGCAGTTCTTCTAATAAGTCCAATGTTTCCAGATCAAGGTCATTGGTGGGTTCGTCCAAGATCATTAAATTGGAGGGCAGACTTAAGGCGCGTGCCAACATTAACCGTGCGCGCTCACCGCCAGAGAGCACATCAAGCGGGGTGCGGGCTTGGGCGGGTTGGAATAAAAAGTCCTTCATATAGCCAATGACATGTTTGGTCCGACCGCCCACTTCAACCATGTCGCCGCCGCCATTGGTCAGGGCGTCTTGCACCGTCCAATTGGGTTTTAAACTGTCTCTTGCCTGGTCAAGGGTGACCGTTGATAAGTTACTGCCCAGCGTGATGTGGCCTTCATCTGGCTCTAGTTGGCCGGTTAGCATTTTGATGAGGGTGGTTTTGCCCGCCCCATTGGGCCCGACAATACCGAGCCGGTCACCGCGCATGAGTTTTAAATCAAGATTATGAATAATCGCTTTTTCATCATAGGCTTTGGAGATAGCTTTAGCCTCAATCACCCGTTTACCAGAAATTTTTGCCTCTGATTGTTCAAGGACGACTTTGCCCTGTGGCCCCTTATGTTCGCGCCGGTCTTGGCGCAATTGGTGCAAATTGGCCAACCGCTTTTGATTGCGTTTGCGCCGTGCTGTCACCCCATAGCGCAACCAGTCTTCCTCACGGGCAATTTCACGATCTCGTTTATGGGCATCGAGCTCTTCTTGGGCAAACACCTCATCGCGCCAGCTTTCAAATTGATCAAACCCGCGTTTCATTAAACGGGTGATGCCGCGATCAATCCATAAAACGGAAGAGGCAACATTTTCTAAAAACTTGCGGTCATGGCTGATTAAGATCAGGCTTGCGTTTTGTTGCAATAGGTATTGTTCGAGCCATTCTATGGTTGGCAAATCCAAATGATTGGTGGGCTCATCGAGCAGTAAAATGTCCGGTTCTGAGGCCAAAACACGAACCAAGGCCGCCCGGCGGGATTCTCCACCCGACAAAGTCTTTACGCTTAAATGCCCTTTGATTTGCAGGGCATCAAGCAAGGGCTCGACCTTATAGGCCTCATCTGGTGAGCTAAGCCCGCTTAACGCATAGTCATGCACGGTTTCATACTTAGAAAAATCAGGTTCTTGTTCAAGATATTGGATGCTGGTGCCAGGTTGTAAAAAACGCTCTCCGTCATCGGGTTCAATCATACTGGCCGCGATTTTTAACAGGCTGGATTTGCCCGACCCATTGCGCCCAACCAGGCACAACCGGTCTCTTTCAAACAAGGACAGCTCTGCCCCGTTGAGTATTGGCTCGCCGCCAAAAGACAAATGAATGTTTTGCAATGTTAAAAGTGGCGGGGCCATATATTACCTTAATTAAACCTGAGCTCACGCCTTAAGCATCAGAAAGAAACTGGTTTGAAAATCATTAGAGCGAAAATGGTTAGCATTGATATGAAGGCTGGCCAACCTAAAATAAACCAGCGGCGATAAAGTTGGAAAAACCTGGGTGGTAAGGTGCTTTCATTGTTGGCAGATGAGTGGGCAAGTTTGGCCATTTCTATCTGCATGAACACAACCGGGACCCAACACAGACCAATAATGATATAGAGAGCTAAGCTTACTGCAATCCATAAATCCAGGAATTCATATCCCGCTTGCCAGACGAGCAAAGCGCCTGTGAGGGGTTGGATGAGGGCGGCGGTAAGGGTGAATAAATAGTCAGCTTTTACAACAATTTGCGAGGTGGCGGCTATGGCTTGCACATCTTTCGTTCGCACCGCGCTGAACATAAAAAAGGCAATGCCCAATCCTGTGCCAAACAAAATGCAAGCGCCCATAATGTGTAGGTATTTGAGTAGCAGATAACTCATCTTTTTTCATTTAGCCCCATGACTAGTCCAATGATCAAAATAAACAGAGCGCTTTCCAACACCCACATCATAAATACAGATGGGCTGGAGACATATGGCAATGTGCTTAAGCTGGCAAGGGCTATCAACCCAATTTTAAGCCCCCCCCCCCAGGCCAGCCAACGTTTTGAGAGAAACAGCGCGCCAGCCACAATGGTCAACCCCTGCCCGATTGGTTTGAACACATCGGTTAGCCCTTCATTGAAAGTTGGCAACCCATTATTTGCAAAATACTCCACCCCCATGATGATCCAGGTTAAGCCCAGCACCCATTGCAGACAGGGCCATAAAAATGCTGTGCGGGCGTGTTGCCGGTCTGGAAAGGCGGCGGGCCTTTGGGCTAAATTTTCGTCCATGGTTTTCAAGGGGCGGCCGAGCACGGTTTGAAACGGGGTTGGGTCATGTTCTTTAAAATGGTCCATTTGTTCAAGCGAGGCCGTGCGCAAGGGGGTTCGGTTGCCAAACAAAGAGACGAGATCACCAATCAATAAAAGAGAGCGCATGATAAAACGTGGCACCAAAATGGATGTTGCAGGGCCAAAGCCGAGCCATTTGCGATAGTTGGCCAGAATTTGGGCTAGACTTTTTACCTGCGGGCCGACAGCATATACGATGCCGTCCTTGATCTCTCCTTGCCCTTTTCCCTCTAATAGGTGCACGATCCCGTCGGACAAATCTGACAAAGCTATGGGTTGGAATTTTTGTGTGCCTGGGCTTGGCACGGGGACGACATATGGCAGGCCTGCCAAAGCGCGCATGAGCAGTGCACCTCCGTTTGAACCAGCTCCTAACACCAAACAGGGGCGCACGATGGTCCAATCCAAATCGGTTTGCGCTAAGGCTTGGTCGCCAGCCTGTTTGCTTTTTGCATAGTCGGTGGACACGGCTTCATCTGTGGTGGTGGCTGAAATATGAACCAGTTTTGTGACACCGGCCATTTGTGCCCCTTCAAACAAAGCTTTGGCGCCGCTCCCATGAACCTTAGACGAGTTATCGCGCAAATCTGATTGCAAAATGCCAACACAATTCACCACCCCTTCTATTGGGTCTGTTTGCGCCTGGAACCGTTGCACCCAGGTTTGAGGGTCTAGATCATGATTAAAATCAGAAAAGATCCATTCGATCTGCGGGATAAGCCGGCGGCCAAGGTCTAAATCTCTGCCAGCGCCTATGACCTCGTGCCCAGCTTGCGTAAGCGCTTGCACAACCCCGCGCCCGATGAACCCATAAGCGCCTGTTACCAATATTTTCATCGGTTTTGCCCCTCACAGCCTTTACCTGGGGGCAAATGTACGACGCAACTGTTGGTGAAACAAAGAAAAAAGTGCCTCACTCAACCATTGCAAAAATATATTGCCTTTTTGCGTGCGTCTTTGGCCAAAACAAGCTAACAATGGGCACCTTTTTAAAATTGAAGACACACAAAGCGACTATGGAAAATCAAGAGAGCCAAACAACCGATCAACCGTTGGAGCCCAGCGCATTGAATAACTCAGAAACAGGTGGGCATCCGCTGTTTCAAAACGCCCCGTCTTCGGTTGAGTTTACAAAATTGCGTAAGCGGTTGATCCGCAAAATGCGCGAAGCGCTTGAGGCTTATTCTATGGTCACGCCGGGCTCAAAATGGCTGGTTTGCATTTCTGGTGGCAAGGACAGCTATGGGCTGATAAGCCTGTTGCATGACCTGAAATGGCGCGGGCTTTTGCCTGTTGAGCTCATTGCGATGAATTTGGATCAAAAGCAACCTGGTTTTCCAAGTGATGTGTTGCCAAATTTTTTTCAATCTTTTGACATTCCTTATCATATCGAGACACAAGATACCTACTCGATCGTGACTGACAAAGTGCCTGAGAACAAGACCTATTGCTCTTTATGCTCAAGATTGCGCCGCGGCATTATTTATTCCACCGCCAAGCGTTTGGGGTGTGATACGGTTGTGCTAGGCCATCACCGCGAAGATGCGTTGGAGACGTTTTTGCTGAATTTATTCTTTGGTGCAAAAATGGCGGCCATGCCGGCAAAACTGTTAACTGATGACAAAGACCTCAACCTTATTCGACCGCTGATTTATGTGGCAGAGCAGGATTTGGAAAAATTTGCCAAACACATGAAGTTTCCTATTATCCCGTGTGATTTATGCGGCAGCCAGGATGGGCTGCAACGCCAACAGATGAAAGCTATGTTAAAAGACTGGGAAGACAAGCGCCCGGGAACCAAAGAGGTGATGATGAAGGCCTTGGCTGACATCCGCCCCTCACAATTATTGGACAAGACCCTGTTTGATTTCAAAGACCTTATCCCTCAATAGGGTCTCAGCACTTCCCCTTAAATCTCCTGGTTCATGTTGTATCGTTAGGCGACCCTTCACAATTTACAGCAAAGCACGCCCTTTTTGACAAAAGCCCCCAACCTTGGGACCCCAAATTGGAAGGGGACGTGTTTGAGGAAATGCTGACGAGATAAGTCAAAAACCTGAAACACCCCGGCATAAGCTAAAAAGCATTAAAAAATAAGCACGCCGAAAGGCTCTTAGCGGGCTTATTTTTACTTTTTTGGATGTTTTTTTATAAAGCCCGCCCTTTTACCAATTTTATTACCCTGTTGAGACTTTGGGCCCCTTGCCCTATTGAATTCTATCCCCTATAGAAGCAGTAAATTTTTTGGATCTTTTATGGGGTTTTTTATGAGCAAAATCAAAGTTGCAAATCCCGTCGTTGAATTAGACGGCGATGAAATGACACGCATTATCTGGCAATTTATCAAAGACAAACTCATTCACCCTTATCTTGATATTGACCTGCATTATTATGATTTGGGTGTTGAAGAGCGCGACCGCACCGATGACCAGATCACAATTGATGCCGCTGAGGCGATCAAAAAGCATGGCGTTGGCGTTAAATGCGCGACCATCACCCCTGATGAGCAGCGGGTGGAAGAATTTAACCTGAAACAAATGTGGCGCTCTCCTAACGGGACCATCAGAAATATTTTGGGCGGGGTTGTGTTTCGTGAACCGATTATTTGCCACAATGTACCGCGCCTTGTACCTGGATGGACATCGCCGATTGTTGTTGGCCGTCATGCTTTTGGTGACCAGTACCGCGCAACAGACTTTCTTGTGCCTGGCAAGGGCAAGCTGACAATGAAGTTTGAAGGCGAAGATGGGCAAGTGATTGAAGAGGAAATTTTTGACTTCCCTTCAAGCGGCATTGCCATGGGCATGTATAACCTGGATGAGAGCATCAAGGATTTTGCCCGTGCTTGTATGAACTATGGCCTTAACCGCAAATGGCCCGTTTACCTTTCAACGAAAAACACGATCTTAAAAAAGTACGATGGGCGTTTTAAAGACCTGTTCCAAGAGATCTTTGAGGCTGAATTTGCTGACAAGTTTAAAGACGCTGGCATTCTTTATGAGCACCGGTTGATTGATGACATGGTGGCTTGTGCGCTGAAATGGTCTGGTAAGTTCATCTGGGCGTGTAAGAACTATGATGGTGATGTGCAGTCTGACACTGTTGCCCAAGGCTTTGGTTCGCTTGGCCTGATGACCTCTGTGTTGATGACGCCGGATGGCAAAACTGTTGAAGCGGAAGCAGCGCACGGCACTGTGACCCGCCATTACCGTTTGCACCAGGAAGGCAAAGAGACGTCTACAAACTCTATTGCTTCTATCTTTGCCTGGACGAGAGGTTTGGCGCACCGGGCGAAACTAGATGATAATGAAGAGTTGGCCAAATTTGCTCTGACCCTTGAAAAGGTCTGTGTTGACACCGTTGAATCTGGCGACATGACCAAAGACTTGGCGCTACTCGTTGGGCCTGAACAGAAATGGCTTTCAACAATCGGATTCCTGGATAAGGTTGATCAAAACTTGCAAAAAGCTATGGGTGCTTAAAGTTTTGATGGTATCAATTAAGGGCGGCCTTGGAGCCGCCCTTTTTTTGTCTGGTTTAACAATTAATCGTCTTGATGCTCATCCATCATTCTTTGAGTTGCAACGCGGCGGATGTGGTTATTGAGCTTTTCGTTCTTGTGCAACAAATATTCAAAATCGGCGCGCTCAAGTTGTAGCAAATGACTGTTTGATACAACACGGGCTGAGGCCAGATAGCTTCCCTTGGATAACATCCCCACCTCGCCAAAAAATTCCCCGGCTTCTAATTGGGTTGTTTTCTTGCCATCATCAATTTCCACTTCTCCGGCGACAATAAAATACATGGCCGTGGCTTCCTGTCCCTTTTCAAAAATAAGCACATCCTTAGGAAACCGCTGCGATTGCAGTAGTTCCATAATCTCTGCCACTTCAGTTGCTTGCAATTGATTAAAAACGGGCACGCGGGCAACCATATTCCAATTGATCACAAATTCACGCCGGTTGATCTCGCGGGCAAAGCCGGTTGAGATAATGCCAATGGGCAGCGCAAACATGCCCAGACCGAAAACCATAAACAAGCCACTCCATATTTTGCCCAAGGTGGTCACTGGCACCGCATCACCAAAGCCAACGGTTGTTAGGGTGGCAAGGGCCCACCACATAGAGCTGGGAATATCACCAAATGTTTCTGGTTGGACATCACCTTCGATGTAATGCATGACACTGGAGGCCAACAGAATAAGCGCCAGCATAATCATCAGCGCGCCAAGAAGAGCCCGGCCTTCATTGTAAAACACTTTGATCAGCACTTGCATGGTGGTGGAATAGCGCAAGATTTTAAAAAAGCGGAACAGGCGCAATATGCGCAAGGCACGTAGATCAGCGCCAACCAAAGCGCCTAGATAAAATGGCAGGATCGCGATCAGATCAATTACTTGCATGGGTTGCAGGGCAAATTTTAACCGCGCCTTTAGGGGCGTGTGAGAGCGCAAGGGAATATGTTCAACACAGGCCCAAATGCGCAGCACATATTCAATGGTAAAAAAGATGATGGAGAACACTTCAAAATAATACAGAAAGTTTGCATAATCTTGCGCAATCCAGCCAACAGAGCCAAGCACAAAGGCTGCCACATTGAGCAAAATCATGACAATGATGACGATATCACAGGCCCGGCTTGGCAAATCATCACTGACGCCGGCTTCCAATATCTGGTGCACCCGATAACGAAATTGATTTCTTGGCGTCTCAATCATTCATGGCCCCCATTTTTGCGCTTTGAAGTGTTACAAAACCATCCTGTTTTGCGTGCCTACTCCCACTCGATTGTTCCGGGTGGTTTTGATGTGATGTCATAAACAACCCGGTTAATACCGCGCACCTCATTAATGATGCGTGTTGATGTATGACTTAAAAACTCATGGTCAAAGGGATAGTAATCTGCCGTCATGCCATCTGTTGAGGTGACAGCTCGCAGGCCCAACACATAATCGTATGTGCGAGCATCCCCCATCACGCCAACGGTGCGCACGGGCAAGAGCACACAAAAGGCTTGCCAGATCTCATCGTACAGACCGTGGTTTTTAATCTCTTCCAAATAGACATGATCTGCTTTGCGCAAAATGTCACATTTTTCTTGGGTCACTTCGCCAGGGATACGAATGGCAAGACCGGGCCCGGGAAACGGATGACGGCGAATGAAGGGTTCTGGCAAGCCTAATTCGCGGCCCAGCACCCTGACCTCATCTTTAAACAGCTCGCGCAAGGGTTCTACCAAATCCATGTTCATGCGGTCAGGTAGCCCGCCAACATTATGGTGCGATTTAATCGTTACTGAGGGCCCGCCGGTGAAGGAGACACTTTCAATGACATCAGGGTAAAGCGTTCCCTGGGCCAAAAAGTCTGCTCCGCCCAATTTGGTTGCTTCTTCATCAAACACGTCAATAAATAGCTTGCCGATGATTTTGCGTTTTTTCTCAGGGTCATCAACACCGGCCAGCTCGCTTAAGAACCGCTCTTGTGCCTGTACATGCACAAGCGGGATGTTGTAATGGTCCTTAAATAAACGGACCACTTCCTCGGCCTCATTCATGCGCAACAAGCCATGATCGACAAAAATACAATTGAGCTGATCGCCAATGGCTTCATGCAACAAAATTGCCGCCACAGACGAATCCACACCGCCAGAGAGCCCGCAGACAACCCGTTTGTCGCCCACTTGCTTGCGGATTTTATCAATCTCGCTTTGGCGAAAGGCGGCCATTGTCCAATCACCCTTGCAATCTGCAATGTTATGGATGAAATTTCTGATAAGGGCTGTCCCGCACGGGGTGTGCACCACTTCGGGGTGGAACTGAACGGCATAAAACCGCAGGTCTTCATTGCTGATGGCCGCATATGGGGCGCCTTTGGATTTGGCGATCACTTTGAACCCATCAGGCAAGGCTGTCACCCGATCCCCATGGCTCATCCACACGCGAAGCGTGTTTGACATTCCTTCGTCTGCCCCCTCACTATCGAGGAGACCCTCAAAAAGAGGAGAGCTCTCAACTATTTCGATATCTGCGCGGCCAAATTCTTGATGATCACTGCTCTCTACCTTGCCACCCAATTGCGCCACCATGGTTTGCTGGCCATAACAAATGCCAAGCACCGGGATCCCTGCTTTAAAAACCGCCTCTGGTGCGCGGGGCGTATCTGTATGGGTCACACTGGCTGGGCCGCCAGATAAAATCACAGCCTTTGGCTGCATGGTTTCAAAGGCTTTTTGCGCCGCGTTAAACGGGATAATTTCGCAGTAAACGCCCGCCTCTCGCACCCGCCTGGCGATCAGCTGGGTGACTTGCGAGCCAAAATCAATAATGAGGATTTGTTCTGTCATAAAAGGGTGTTACGCCAATCTAATTTCAAGTGCAAGAGGCAAGCAGGCACTGACAAACCTTTTTCTTTAATCTTTTCCTCCATCAGGGCAGATCAAGCCGCCAAAAGCGTAATTCCTTGGTCTTTTTGAGCCGGCGAAAGGGTCTGCTGGCTTTTTTATACAAAAATTCAGGGCCAACAGTTACAGGTTGAAAACAAAACTTTTTTGGCAAATCAGTATAAAGAGAGCGCGGCGGGGCTTTGCCAACAATTTGTTTTAATTTCACCCCGCAATCGGCCTGATGCATATAAATGGTTTTGATGTTGAGTTCTTGACTTAAAAACCAAACGGCCGCGCTTAGGGTGGCTTCATCCCATAGCTTTATATGCGGGGCAATCACGTCTGTCACATAGCGCCTCAAATCCATTCGCCTGATGGGAACACTGGCAAATTCTACTACCTCGCGGGCCTCTTCTTGGCGCGCCACATAGGCTGCACACCATTTGACGTAGCGCAGCCAATCGGTTTGCAGTTCTTCAATTAAGGCTTGGTTGGTATGCAAATCCAAATCAAAGCGCACCCAAGACAGTGTGTTAAACCCGGCCCTGGCGTTAGGGTGGTCCTGGTAAATAAACGGCTTTAGCCCTTTATGCTCTATCAGGGTTTTATAGGCTTGATCATGTTGGTTGGAAAAATTTAAATGCAACACCAAATTGGGCTCTGACCGTGTGGTTTGCTGCCAAGTCGCCCCTGGTTCTGAGCCCCATTTGCCTACTGTTAGGCGATAACATAACGGGTTAACTGGCCACAGGTTGGTCAGGTCTTGTTGTGAAATTTGACCACTGCCAGCGTTGGCGATCAACTGCTTAAGAAGGGGTCTGTCCAAAAGTCTGGCAAACGGGCTTTGCTTGATGGCCCGTACCGTTTTGCCCTCACCAATGGCAGATGACAACAGCATCAAAGCATAACGATCTTTGAAATAATAATAGAGCGTTCTGTCTTTGGGCAGGTCGGCTATGATGTCATTGATCAACTGGTCTTTCATAAGGCCTTTATCATACACAAAGCAAAATGAATAAAGAGGGAATTTTGACTTCTAGACAAAGGCCATTAAGAAGCTCGTAATTTCCAATGCATTGAAGGAGCACGGGCTAACAAGCTTTGCATTTTTTGCTTTGTTGGTGCCTCTAGATTAGAGCAATCATTCACATCCCACTGGGAAAGCATTTGGGCTGCCATGAGTGAGACCACTTCATCCTCGTGATTTAAATAATCACAGCACGCCTCTACGCTTGGCCAGTTTGCCCCATTCCAGCTTTCTCCCTTTTCAAGGCGTTTTAGAAGTGAAAAGATGGCGTCTTTTAATTTGTCATCTGCGTCATTTGCTGCCCAGTTCATATAGTCTTGTTCCTCAGGCCCCATGATCAGCAAAATTTGTTCTGCCATGGACCGCACAATGGGGTCTTGATCAAGCAGTTTATGGGCTTGGCACACGGGAATGCAGGTGCACACCTTATCACAGCTGCAATAAGTTTTTCTGCGGTATTTTTGCCCCCCAGGGCGTTTATGTGATTTAGGTGATGAAGAAGGCTGATAAGTTCCTGCCACACAATTACAAGTGCAGGTTGCCCCTGACGGGATTGGGCTGCCACAAGGGAGGGTGTATGTGTGAACGCTTCCCGTCACGGTGTCTTTTTGCTTGAATGTAATGGCCTTTTGTTTGGCTGAATTTACCGCCGGGTCAAAGAGGGCTGTTATTTGTTTGCCCGTCTGCAAATCCCAAACAATGATCGTTCCCCATTGATCACCAGAGACCAGTATTTTGCTGTCAGGGGATATTGCCATAGAGGTAATGGTGGCCGTATGGCCCTTTAATTCATTGATTGTTTTCCCGCTGGGGAAAGAGCGCACATTGATGGTAAAGTTTTTCTCAACCGTTACCAATAACCGGCTATTAGGGCTGACTTTGGCACGTTTGGTCTTAAAGTTTGCGATCTCCTTTCCATCAGGGATCGACCAAAGAACATATTCCCCATAAGCATCATTGCCGATCAATACCTTGCTATCGGGGCTGATGGACGTAAATAGGATATTGCGCCAGCTAAAATTTATGAACCCTAGGCGTTTTGCCTCTGGCAAAGACCAAAAAATAATAACTTTGGGATGTTTCTTGGACACTAAAAAATTGCCATCGGGGCTGATGAAAAATGACTGGATTGACTTTTTCTTATCTTCCACTTGTGAAAGCAATTTTCCCTCTGGCAACGACCAGACTAAAATGGCGCTCTTGGAACTGGCCGCCAAGGTGCGACTGTCCGGGCTAAAGGCAATGGCGTTCACATTTTGGGTAAGACCTTGTAAATTGGCAATAAATTTTCCATCTGGCACGGACCAAAGGGTTACATATGGCTCTTTGGTTGAGTAAGTTGCAATCGATTTCCCATCTGGGCTCATCACCATGCGGGCTATCCCCTTGGAACCGGCATCAATGTTTGCTAATTGCTTGCCATCTGCAACAGACCACAATTTTACCTGGGCTTTAAAATCTGTTGTTGCCAAAACACGCCCATCCGGGCTGTAGGCGAAGAAGCGCGTGCTATAGCCGTTAAATTTTTTCAAAAGTTTGCCTTGGGGCAATGACCATAAATAAATCGTGCTGCCAAAATACGCGCTGGTGACAAGCGTTTTATTATCCGGGCTTATGGTGAATGTTGACGTTACAACCTTACCGCTTGCTTTTAAAACCTTTAACAATTTTCCATCCGGCATGGACCAAAACTTAAGAGCATTGTCTTTGCCTCTTGAGATAAGCAGTTTGCCGTCTGAGGATACTACCAGGCGCGAAACTCTATCACTATGGGCTTTTAAATTGATCAAACCCGTCTTCTTGGCCTGTGAGGGGGTACTGCCCATCATTGTAGAGGCCGCCACGCCGCCCCCTAACACCAGGCCAAAACCAAGGGCGCCGCGCCGGTCTGTCATTGTATCTGCCGGCACTGATAAAACAGGGCTGATTTCAGGTTCATCTGCCGTTCCATCTTCATAAACGCGCTGCAATTCAAAATGGGGGATCTCATCAGAGGTCATAATCGCTCTCCTCCTCATTGCAGGAAATGCACTCTTTGCCATTCCAATAGCTGGTCTCAGATGAGGCGATGGCATGTAGGATCTGATCTTTGGTCAGTTCGCGAATGATGTGGCAGCGGTCTGTGCCCTTAAAGTCGTCTTCCTTTCCCACATTCAGCGCCTTGTTCAGGCAATCCCCGCCGCACGACCATTTGGCAAAGCACCCTTTGCAGTAGGCGCGTTGGTCAACGGTTTGGCCTCGCAGGTCATCGACAAGGTGTTGATTAAATTCATAACCCTTCTGGCCGTTTTTTGGCTTGCCGTAAAAGAATCGCTTGGCAAAGTTTTGGTCCTGATTGAAAACCTCATAACAAGCGGACACATTGCCATCTGTTGAAAGGCAAAAACTATCTTGTGTTACGCCGCAAAAGTGAGGCGACAGCACGCCCAACCGGGCACCTGAAAATTGAATGTCGCGCCCGCGTGTCTTGGCTTCATATTGTGCTTGTCGGTACGCTTTTATAAAGCTGGCCGTTTCAGCAGAAGGCTGATCCTTCCAACGGCCCAATTGATAGGCTGGTTCGACCTGCAAAGCTTGTGGGTTAAAGTGGTCAAAAATATAGCTGACTGATTGCGGCAATGTCTCTATTTGGTCTTTGGTCACTGTCATGCGCAATCCATAAGGGAAGTTTGCTTCATCAAAGGCGCTCAGTGTGGTTTCAACCAAGTGGCTAGAGCCTTGGCCCGAAACAGTTAGCCGGTGCAAATCATGGGCTTGGGGTAGCCCGTCAAATGAAATGCTAACACCGTCCAAATGCTCTATGACCCATTGGCGTTTTTTGTCGCTCATCACCCCGTTGGTGGCTAATGACGCGACAAGGCCTAGCCCATGGTGTTCGCAAAGCTGGCGCGCATAGTCATAAGATTGATAAAGCGTGTCCCAATTAACTGTTGGCTCGCCGCCGCCATGATAATTCACCTCTATATGGTCAGCCTTTGTTTGCAAGGCGTTGGCGACAATTTCATCTATCCCGCGCGTGGCAACCTCTAATGGCATAGAGCGCAAGGGGGTATCGCCTGCACTGGCATAACAATAGGTGCAGCGCAAATTGCATTGGGTGGTTAAAAACAGCGTGACGTCGGTTGGCGTTGGGTGCCCCGCAAACTCAGAGACGGGGACCTCTTCTGGTTCCCCATCAATAATTTCAAGCTGTTTGAGAAAGTCTATAAAGGCAAGGGTTTCGCGGGTGGGCGATGTGAGGTGTCCTTGGCGCAAATCAGCCAAAGTATTGACGCAAGAGGCATTGCCAATAAAGGCAACGCGCCGCAACGGGGCATAAATAAGATAGGTGTTGTTTTCAAGCGGAATTGTGAAAAGCTCAGCTGTTACTTCAAGCCGATCTAAAGACATTTGGTGATTGTGAAGCTCTAAATTCAACAAACCCACCCCTTGACTTTGCGCTTCTTACACTCACAACTATAACACTAAGTTGTTCTGTGTAAAGCCACACAAAGGGGTAATAATTATTACCAGTTCATCTTTATCAATTGACCTTTTGCAATAGGGCGATGAAAAAACCATCTGTTTCATGCTGGTGGGGGCTTAGGGTTAAATATGTCTGATTGCCATTGGCAGATCTCAATTCTGCTCCGTTGCCAACCTCTTTCCATTGCCCGGCAAAGGAGCGCGGCTCTAGGTCGGTATTGGTTTGCAAAAGAGTTGATATTTGCACTTCATTTTCTTCAGGCAAAAGCGAACAGGTGACATAAACCAACCGGCCACCTGGCTTTAGATAGGTCACGGCTTGGTCCAAAACAGTTTTTTGCTCGGCAAGGCGCGTATTTAATGATTTTTCTGATAGCCGCCATTTTGCATCTGGATGGCGCCGCCAGGTGCCACTGCCTGTACATGGGGCATCGACAAAGACAACATCCATTGCCCCTTTAAGCCCTTCAAGGGCGCCTTCATTGCCCGCGTCATAAGTTTGCACATTGCGACAGCCGGCCCGCTTTAAGCGCTCAAAGATGGGGCGCAAGCGTTGCTTGTCATTGTCATAGGCATGGATCTGGCCTTTGTTTTCCATCAAGGCGCTTAGCGCCAGTGTTTTGCCGCCAGCTCCGGCACACAGGTCCAACACTTGATCGCCTGGTTTGACACCGGCCAAAAGGCAGGCCAGTTGCGAGCCTTCATCTTGCACCTCAAACCAGCCCTTTCCGTGGGCCGCTTCAGCTTCCAAATTTGGGGATTTTTTGCCCCCCGTTATCGGTGCAAAGCGCAAAGTGGTGTCGCAAAAGCGCGTTTGTGCTGGTTTATATCGGCCCAGGGCTTTCATGACTTTTTCAGAATTTGCCTTTAGGGCATTCACGCGAATGTCAATCGGGGCGCGCAAAGACATGGCTTGTGCTTGTTTAACCAAGTCTTGTTGAAATTGTGAGGTTAAGGGTGCCTCTAGCCATTCAGGGATATTGGCTTGTACCCATAAAGGGGCTTGGGTGAGCACGTCATCCCACTCTTTGTTAAGGCAGGCAACTTCATGCTCAGATAAAGGGTCAGGGGCAAATTTATCGCCCTCAAAGTGGGCCGTTAAACTGTCTGCTGTTTCGCCCCAAAGGTAAACGCTTGCTGCCAAAGCAAGCGCGCGCGGCTCTTGGCTTTCCATCACCCAGGCTAGGCTGGCCTTATGGCGGGCAATGTCATAAACCAAATTGCCAATTGCGGCCCTGTCTTTGCTGCCTGCAAAACGATGGGAGCGGCCCCAATCGTTCAGGCCGTGTTTAACAGGCAGATGGCGCTGCTCTATGGTGTCTAAAATCTCAATTGCGGCGCTAAGCCATCCGGCAAATTTCATAGAAAATACTTCATAAAAAATCGCAGCCACATAACAAATAAAACCACGCAGGAGATTGCAAATACATAAAATCTCATGGTCGAGCGCTTGGTACTGATATGAATGGCTGCATGAATAAGACGCAAGGCTACATAGGTCCATGCAAGGTAGAGAAAAGCCGTATCATTTAACTTGGTAATGATCAAGACAATGATGAGAACATAAAACAGCAAAGGGATTTCAAGTTGATTATGATAGGCGTTGCCTATGCGGGTCACCTGTTCAGGCCAATTGGGCTGACGATTGGAAATATCCTTGGGGTGAACTTGTTTGGTCACAATGGACTTGATCCTGGCATAGCCCATTAAAAACAAAAGGGCAAAAGCCAACAGCACTTGAACACTTAACGGGGCAAGCAATTCCATATCGAGATCTCCCTTTCATAAAAGCACAATCTTTAATTTTTACAATAAAAGTGACAATAGAGATCTAGAACAAATTGTTTTTGGGTCTTGTGAAAAATTAAGACGCCTACTTGCCTCCTGGGTAATTTGGGCTTTCTCTGGTGATGGTCACATCATGCGCGTGGCTTTCACGCAGTGAGGCACTGGAGATGCGCACAAATTGAGCCTTTGCTTGCATTTCTTGAATGGTTGCGGCCCCGGTATAGCCCATTGCTGCGCGCAATCCGCCAACCATTTGATGCAAGACAGAGCCAACAGGGCCCTTATACGGCACTTGGCCCTCAATGCCTTCTGGCACCAATTTTAGCTGATCGTTCACCTCTTGCTGGAAATAGCGATCAGCTGAACCGCGCGCCATGGCGCCAACAGAGCCCATGCCGCGATATGATTTATAAGACCGCCCTTGATAAAGGAAAACTTCTCCTGGGCTTTCATCGGTGCCAGCAAGCAAAGAGCCTACCATCACACAATCAGCGCCAGCGGCCAACGCTTTGGCCATATCGCCAGAGAACTTAATGCCGCCATCTGCAATCACAGGGGTGTTGGTTTTTCTGGCAACTTCAACAGATTCCATAATGGCTGAGAGTTGCGGTACGCCAACACCTGCCACAATCCGTGTGGTACAAATAGAGCCTGGGCCAATGCCAACTTTTACAGCATCAGCGCCGGCATCAATTAACCCTCTTGTGCCCTCACCTGTGGCCACATTGCCAGCGATGACTTGTACATTGTTTGAAATGGTTTTGATCCGCTCGACCGCATCAAGCACTTTTTTCGATTGGCCGTGGGCTGTGTCCACCACGATGATGTCAACACCGGCATCCAACAAGCGCTCTGTGCGTTCATAGCCATCATCGCCCACTGTTGTGGCGGCGGCCACGCGTAGCCGGCCTTGCTCGTCTTTAGAGGCATCTGGGTGCAGGCGGGCTTTTTCAATATCTTTTACAGTTACCAAGCCGGTACAGTGATAGGCCTCATCAACCACCAGCAGTTTCTCAATCCGGTGTTGGTGTAACAGGCGCTTGGCCTCTCCCATTCCAACATTTTCTGGAATGGTGATTAAGTCTTTGGTCATCAGCTCTGATACGGGCTGATTTTCATTGTCAGCAAAGCGCACATCTCGGTTGGTCAAAATACCGACCAATTTGCCAGAGGGTTCAACCACCGGAATGCCGGAAATTCGGTGATGATCCATCAATTTTAGCGCATCGGCCAACGTGGCATTGGGCTCTGTGGTAACCGGATTGACCACCATGCCAGATTCAAACTTTTTAACCTTTTCAACTTCGGCTGCTTGCTGTTCTGGGGTGAAATTGCGGTGTACAACCCCCATGCCGCCTGCTTGGGCCATGGCTATGGCCATATTGCCATCTGTCACCGTATCCATAGCTGAGGAAAGAATGGGAATATTGAGCTTTATGGAATTTGTCACCCGGGTTGACGGGTCCACCTGGCCTGGCATCACCTCAGAGGGGCCTGGGCGCAGTAAAACATCATCAAAGGTCAGAGAAAGGGGAAGGTTTAACAGGTCGGAGCCATTTTCGGAGGCCATTTTAAAATATTCCTTGTTTGCAATCAGCAATCGTTTTGAAGATTGTGTGCCCGCTCTTCTAGCACTTTGTTCTGCACTTGAAAAGGACCTAGGCTTTGATTTCTTTGCCTTGATTAACATTGCAGATATTCGTGCCGATTGCCCCTTTTAAAGACACATTTTTTAAATGCCAAAGGCATAATATGCTCTTCCCACATAAGGATATGAGAAAACGCAATAACACATGGATTGATTTTTGTTTAGATTGTCCTATAGCTAATAGAAATTTTTCTGATTTCACCTATTTTCACATCACTTTTTTTCAAGCGGAGCATATTATGGTCTTTCCAAACAATCATGTTAGCGTTATTGGCGCCGGACAAATGGGGGCAGGCATTGCCCATGTGTGTGCTGCTTCTGGTCTGAATGTCTATTTAATGGACCAACAGGGCCCCATTTTAGAAAAAGCGCTCACAAAGATTGAAACAAACCTGGCACGGCAAGTAAAGAAGGACGTCATTAGCCAAGAAATTGCTGACACGGCCCTTTCGCTTATCAAAACGGGAACTGAGCTTGACCCTTGCGATCAGTCTGACTTGGTGATTGAAGCGGCAACGGAAAAAGAAGCTTTAAAAATGTCTATTTTTGAAAGCCTTTGCCCTTGCCTGTCCAAAGAGGCGATCATTGCCTCCAACACCTCATCCATTTCCGTGACAAAGTTGGCGGCTAGCACAGACAGGCCTACAAAGTTTGTTGGCATTCATTTTATGAACCCTGTGCCGTTGATGAAACTGGTTGAGTTGATCAGAGGCATTACCACTGATGATGAGACCTATGACAATGCCAAAGCCTTTGTTTCTCACATTGGCAAATCGCCAGTGCAATCAGCTGACTTTCCCGCCTTTATTGTCAACCGCGTGCTGTTGCCAATGATTAACGAGGCTGTTTATAGCTTGCATGAAGGCGTTGGCACAGTGGAGAGCATTGATACCGCTTTAAAACTTGGTGCCAATCACCCTATGGGCCCGTTGCAATTGGCGGACTTTATCGGGCTGGATACCTGCCTTTCCATCATGAATGTGTTGCATGAGGGCTTGGGCGATACTAAATACCGCCCTTGCCCGCTATTGGTGAAATATGTTGAGGCGGGTTGGTATGGCTATAAAACCAAGAAAGGGTTTTATGACTATAGCGTTGAACCACCAAAACCAACGCATCGCTCTTTGGGATAGAGTTTAATTAATCGCGTCCCTTAAAGTCTGTTGCCAAAACATAAAGCTCTGAGCTGTCAGCCCGGCTGGCCTCTGGTTTGACATGCCGGGTTTTTTTGAAGTTTTGCTTCATGAGGGTGAGCAATTCTTGCTCGGTGCCCCCTTGGAGCACTTTAGCAAGAAAGACGCCGCCGGGCTTTAAAACCTCGATGGCAAACTCTAGGGCCGCTTCGGCCAGGCCAATGATGCGCAAATGATCGGTTTGTTTGTGGCCAGTGGAAGGTGCTGCCATGTCAGACATGACAATGTCGGCTGCCCCCTCTTTCAGTGCTTCTTTTAAAAGATCAGGGGCTTTGTCATCCATAAAGTCCAGATGAAAAAGCTCAACGCCTGGCACAGGTTCCATATCGGAAATATCAATGCCGACAACCTGGCCCTTACCTTGAATGGAGCCTGTGCGCTTGGCTGCGATTTGGCTCCAGCCGCCAGGAGCTGCGCCCAAATCCACAATGGTCATGCCAGGTTTGATCAGTTTGAACTGATCATCCATCTCTGTCAGTTTATAGGCAGCTCGTGAACGCAAACCATCATCTTTGGCCCGTTGCACATAAGGGTCGTTTAATTGGCGTTGCAGCCAACGGGTGGAGGACAGCTTGCGCCCTTTGGCCGATTTGACCTTTACTGAAAGCGCCCGCTTGCCCTTAACGCCCGGTTTCGATTTGCCTGTTTGTTTTTTAGGGGACATATTTTGTTGCCTTAAATGGCGTCGTTAGCGCCTTTTCCTGCCATGTTTTGTGCGCGCTTTGTAACGCTTTGGGCTGCTGGTCCAACATTGACCTGGTTTTAAAAAACCATCTTCCGTCATTAATTGTGCCAAAATTCCCTCACGCAAACCGCGATCAGCGACGCGTAATTTAGGTGTTGGCCAGGTTTCTAACAAGGCTTGCAAAATTGCGCAACCAGCCAATACCAAATCAGCGCGCTCTGGACCAATGCAAGCGATCGCGGCCCGCTCTTCATAGTCTAACTCTCTTAAGTAATGTGAAATTTTCTCCACATCTTGACTTTGCATCCATAAACCATCCACTTGTTGGCGGTCATAAACATCCAGGCTTAAATGCACCCCTGCAATGGTGGTTACTGTGCCTGAGGTGCCAAGAAAATGAAGCTTGGCATTTTCTAAATCTATTTTGGTGGCCACATCTTTTGCAAAATCTGTGAACAATGTTTTGACATAGGCTATCATGTTTGAAAAGTCTTGTGCGCTGACTTGCTGGCCACCAAATTTTTCAGCCAATGTCACAACACCAACGGGAAGCGATGTCCAGGCCACGATCGCTTCTTTTGAGCGAATGCAACTTTGCCCTTCTTTATCTGAGGTTTTTGAAACATCTAGCCAAATCAGTTCAGACGAGCCCCCGCCAATATCAAAGATTAAGGCATAATCACACGCTTCATCAATGAGGGTGATGCAACCAGAGACGGCTAGCTTGGCTTCTGTTTCTTGGCAAATAACATCAAGTTCAAGGCCCGTTTTGCGTTTTACTTGATCGATGAATTCTTGGCTGTTCTGAGCTGAACGGCAAGCTTGTGTGGCAACAAGGTGAGAGCGCGAGACCCGGTTATAATTCATTTTTGTCGCACATACTTGCAGCGCATCGATGGTACGCTCCATAGCTTGTTTAGAGAGTTGGCCTGTTTCGCTGACCCCTTCACCTAGGCGGATGATGCGTGAAAAAGCATCCACAATTTGAAAGCCTTTGCGGCTGGGACGAGCAAGTAAAAGACGGCAATTATTGGTGCCCAAATCCAGCGCGCCATAAACAGGGGGGCGGCCTTTAAAAGAAGGCTTGTGCGGAAAGTTCGGTTTTTCCTGCTCACTGTCTTTGTGTGGAAAGGACGCCTGTTGATCAAGGCTTGCCTTTCCGTGGGTATGAAGCGCGGTATTTTCACCATCACCAGCTTGGCCTTGTGAGGCTTGCCAGTTTATATTTGTTTCTTCAGTTGAGCTCCTGTTAGAAAAATTGGCCCCTCCTTCGGGCAATTTTTGTTGTGAAACAGGCCTCTTTCCTGGCTGCTTACTTTCCTTATCCTGATTGGTCTTTCCACTCTTCATACCGGCAGGCCTGTTCTGGTCGCCGGACATTGCTTTTATGTTCCTTTTTCTACCGCCATTCATTGTTTAAAAAATTATTCAAGAAAACATATTATTGAATTGTTTTATCTAGAGTTTTTATGTCACTTAAATAAAAGAGAATGGCAGTGTCTCACCTCATTCACTGGTGTTTTTTGGTTTCCTTATCAGTTTATCAAAAAAGGCTATAAGGACAAGGAAAACTCAGCAACCTTGGCATATGGTCCAATACTATTTACTTACAAAAGATGGGCTGGTGCCCTGGGCAGAGCACCAGTAAAATCGCTTTAAAGGTTACTTTAAGGCCTGTTTCAGCCTAAATGATTTGCTCACGGCGTAAAATTTTCAAAACTTCGTCTGCCAAATCATCGGCGGGGTCTTGGGCCCCTTTTAAGATAATTTCAGCCGTTTCTGGCACTTCATAGGCCGAATCAATGCCTGTGAAGTTTTTGATTTCCCCTGCCCTTGCTTTGGCATAAAGGCCTTTGATGTCGCGCTCTTCACACACTTCAAGCGGGGTGTCGACGAAAATTTCGATAAATTCATCTTGCCCGAACAAGGAACGGGCTAAACGCCGGTCTGCTTTAAAGGGTGAGATGAACGACACCATCACAATCAAGCCCGCGTCCACCATTAGTTTGGCCGCTTCGGCCACCCGGCGGATGTTTTCTGTGCGGTCTTCATCGGAAAAGCCAAGGTCACGGTTAAGGCCATGACGCACATTGTCACCATCTAGCAAATAAGTGTGTTGGCCGGCCATGTGAAGTTTGTTTTCAAGCACGTTGGCAATGGTTGACTTGCCTGAGCCTGAAAGACCAGTGAACCATAGACAGCACGGCTTTTGGCCCTTTTGTTTGGCACGGCTGGCTTTATCAACACTCATAGCTTGCCAATGCACATTATCGGCGCGGCGATCCGCCCCTTTAATCAAACCGGCGGCAATGGTGGTGTTTGATAAACGGTCGATTAAAATGAAATTGCCGGTTTCTGTGTTTTTATCAAAGGGATCAAACACGATCGGGCGGCTCAATTGCAGCTCACACACGCCCACATCATTGGTTGATAGGTCTTTGGTTTCAAGCTGGTCAAGGGTGTTAATATCTAGCTTGTGATCAATACGAGAAACTGTGGCTATCACTGTTTGATGGCCCGCTTTTAACTGATAGGCCCGGCCAATTTGCAATGGCTCTTCGCCCATCCAAATGAGCGAGGCTTCAATTTGCTGAGCTATACTGGGGCGGTTGGTTTTATGGGCGATGACATCGCCGCGTGAAATGTCAATTTCATCGTGCAAGGTGACTGTCACGGATTGGCCGGAAATGGCGCTGTTTAAATCTCCGTCATAGGTCACAATCCGCTCAATGGTGGATTCTTTGCCAGAGGGCAACACAACAATTTCATCGCCCAGCTCAATTTGGCCACTGGCGATGGTGCCTGAAAAGCCGCGGAAGTTCAGGTCTGGCCGGTTCACCCATTGCACTGGATAGCGCATCGCCGCCTTTATGCTTTCATCTGGCAGATCAAAATTTTCCAAAAAGCCTAATAGGCTTTCCCCTTCATACCAGCTCATCTTCTCGCTGTGGCTGGTTACATTCTCCCCGCCCAGTGCAGAGATTGGAATGGGCACAATTTGTTCAATGTCGAGCTTGTCAGCAAACTCGATATAATCGGCCACAATGGCGTTAAATTTGGCCTCATCATAGTCAACCAAATCCATTTTATTCACTGCCAGCACCACATTTTTAATGCCCAGCATTGAAACAATGCAGCTATGGCGTTTGGTTTGGGTGATCACCCCTTTGCGGGCATCAACCAGGATAACGGCCAAATCACAGGTCGAGGCCCCGGTGGCCATGTTGCGGGTGTACTGCTCATGACCGGGTGTGTCGGCCACGATGAATTTGCGTTTTAAAGTTGAGAAATAGCGATAGGCCACATCAATGGTGATGCCTTGCTCGCGCTCTGCTTGCAAACCATCTACCAACAAGGCCAAGTCCATCTCGCCTTGCTGGGTACCGTGGGTTTTGCTGTCTTTTTTCAAGCTGGCCAGCTGGTCTTCGGCAACCAATTGGCTATCATATAACAAACGCCCAATCAGAGTGGACTTGCCATCATCAACACTGCCGCAGGTCAAAAAGGACAGTAGGCTCTTTTCTGCTTGGTCGACATCTAAAGCCTGACCAGAGGGGACCGCGTCAGGCACATTATCGTTTAATTCAGCTGTTTTTGGCTCAGCGTTTTTTGACTCAGGTTCTTTTGACTGGGACATGGGATTAAAAATACCCTTCTTGTTTTTTCTTTTCCATAGAACCGGATTCATCATGGTCAATCACCCGGCCTTGGCGCTCTGAAAGGCGTGATAAGGTCAGCTCTTCAATAATATCTTCAACCGTCTCAGCCTCAGACGAAATCGCACCGGTTAAAGGGTAACAGCCGAGTGTGCGAAAGCGTACCTGTTTCATCTCAGGGGTCTCCCCAGGCTCTAGGGGCAAACGCTCATCATCCACCATAATCATTGTACCATCGCGCATCACCACAGGGCGCTCTTTGGCAAAATAAAGGGGGACAAGGGGAATGTTTTCCTGGTTGATATATGTCCAGACATCAAGCTCTGTCCAGTTTGACAAAGGAAAGGCGCGGATGCTTTCACCTGGATGAATGCGGCTATTATAATTGTGCCATAATTCCGGGCGTTGGTTTTTGGGATCCCAGCGATGGGTTTTGGTGCGAAATGAGAACACCCGTTCCTTGGCCCGTGATTTTTCTTCATCGCGGCGCGCCCCGCCAAAGGCAGCGTCAAACCCCCATTTATCAAGCGCTTGTTTTAGCCCTTGCGTTTTCATGACATCCGTGTGCACTGCAGAGCCATGAGAGATTGGGCCTATGCCGTCACGGACCCCATCTTCATTAATATGGACCAACAACTCCATGCCTGTTTCTTTGGCGATGTTGTCACGAAATTCAATCATCTCGCGAAATTTCCAGGTGGTATCAACGTGCAACAAAGGAAAGGGCGGTTTTGAGGGGTAAAAGGCTTTTAGGGCCAAATGCAGTAAAACCGCGGAATCTTTACCAATGGAATAGAGCATCACTGGCTTTTCAAATAGGCTAGCAACCTCGCGGATAATATAAATGCTTTCCGCTTCAAGCTCTTCTAGATGGCTTAATGTCATATTTTTATGGAACCATTTTCACAGCTGGACCAAAGGCTTTGCCCCAGCATAAATTATACAATTTTCAACAGTGAATTTCTCAATAGAAATAGCTGGTTTTTAGCCGTTTCAAAAGGGGGCAAACGAAATTAAAAAAATCATTGCCAGCTTTTAAAGGTTTAAAGGACGCAGAAACGGATGGCAACCAAGAAGTGGGAAAAATAATCCTAAGACTGGCGTTATTTAGGTTTTTAATTTCCTATAATGTTCGATTAAGCCCGACTTGAAAGAATTTTATGCTTTGAATTTATTCTTAAACACTCCGACGATTACCAATAGAGCCCGGATGGGCCCTCGCCTCAGAATTCAAAAAAATCACGGGTAAATTGGCTACCCAAAAAAACCAATGTTTCAAAGCGTTGTGCATGTTTTGACATTGTAATTTTGCAAATTTTATTCTGTTTGCCTTATTTTTATCGCCCTTTACGTATATCTAAACGATACAATCAGTTGATTATATATCGATCTGAAGATATATAGTTTAGCTGAACAAATTTTGTGCCCCATATAGGGGTAAGTTTAGGATGGTTTTTATGAATGTGCGATCTCTTTGCCTTGGCATTCTGTCTTTTTCTGATATGAGCGGATATGACATTCGTAAAATGGCATCAGAGGGGCATTTCAGCCATTTTTGTGAGGCCAGTTATGGCTCTATTTATCCTGCTCTGTCCCAGCTCACCACTGAAGGGTTGGTCACTTTCATTGAAGAAACCTTAGATGGCAAACCGCCGCGCAAAGTTTATTCTATCACTGACAAGGGACATTCCGCACTGTTTCACATCTTGCATGAAGAGCCTAATCCTGATCGCTGCAAATCAGAATTTTTATTTTATAGCCTGTTTTCAGACAAAATGCCGTCATCGCAATTTCGTAATCTCATGGTTAAAAAAATCGCAGAAATTAGTGAAAAACTTGATGGCCTGGAAATGGCTCTGGAGGGGTGTGAGCATGAACCGAGCCAATTTGCCATTGGTTATGGTGTTGCTTTGAATAGTGCTGTTCTTACCTATTTAAAAGCTCATTTGGAAAAACTAGATCAACAGTATGCCAAAACAGGTAAGGCGAACAAAGAACTTGTTATGGAGTTAAAAAATGACGCATGACAACCCCATAGAAAAACAAAATAAATCTAAGGCTGGAAAATCACCCTCACGGTGGGTTTCTTCGTCAATTTTGTGGGCGCTGTTGTTTACCGGCTTAATCGTCGTTTGGGCTCTGACAGGAGAAATCAAGGGCGGGGCCCGGTTAAAACAAGACAGCGCGACCCAAGAGACCAAACAAACACAAAAAGAAGTGGCGCCATTTCAAGTGCGCACCTTTGAGTTTGCCCCTCGGCCTTACCTGGCCAAATTGATCATTCGCGGGCGCACCTTTTCGGACACCCAGGTTAACGTGCGGGCAGAGACTGCGGGGACCGTGATTAAGCTTCCGGTTCAAAAGGGCGATTTTGTGAAAAAAGGCACTTTGTTGTGCCAATTGGAAGATGGCGCGCGCGCTGCCACAGCTTTAGAGGCAAAGGCTCTCCTGGCCCAAGCCAAAGCTGATTATGAGGCCTCTAAAAAATTAGAGCGGGCCGGCCATACAGCTGGCTTGAAAGTTTTAGAAAACAAAGCCCTTTATGATCGTGCAATGGCTGCTTTTGAGCGTGCCCAATTAGACTTGAAGCGCACCAAAATCTCAGCCCCTTTTACCGGCTATGTTGAAAAAACACCAGCCAAAGTGGGAAGCCTTGTATCTATTGGCGAGGCTTGTGCGACGCTGGTTTCTCTTGACCCTTTACATGTGGTCGGCGCGGTTAGAGAGGGGGATGTTCAAAAAATTAAGCCTGGTGATAAGGGGGCCGCTCGCTTAATCACTGGTGAGCTTGCCCAAGGCTTTGTTCGCTTTATCTCAGCAACGGCTGAGCCTGAGACCCGCACATTTCGTATCGAGTTGGAGATTGCCAATCCAGGTGGGCAACTGAAAAGCGGCATCACCACGGACATAGAGATACCTTTGCCTGAGCAACAGGCCCTCTTGTTACCGCCCAGCATTTTAACTCTTAATGATCAGGGTAAAATTGGTGTGCGCGCTGTTACCCCACAGCAAAAAGTTGAGTTTTTGCCCGTCAAGATCCTTTCTGAGCAGCAAGAAGGCATTTGGGTTGAAGCTTTGCCAGCGGGGACCTCAATTATCACCGTTGGTCAGGATTTTGTAAAACCTGGTCAAACCGTAAAACCTGTTCCAGATACAACTTTTAAAAATCAACCAGGCTCTTAAAGATCTGATGGATAATATTCTCGACATAATTTTGCGCCGCCCGAAAACCGTCATGACGATGATGGTGGTGATGGTCTTTGCTGGTATTTTTACCTATATCACCATCCCTAAAGAAGCTGACCCTGACATTGACGTGCCTGTTTTTTCAGCCACCATCACCTTGCAGGGCATTTCCCCTGAAGATTCAGAACGGCTTTTGGTCAAACCAATGGAGACCGAATTACGCGGTCTTGAGGGCCTTAAAGAGCTCACTGCCATTGCTGGGCAGGGTTATGCCTCTCTCATCGGTGAATTTAATATCAATACGGACCTGGCCAAAGCCAGAGCAGACTTTCGAGAAAAAGTTGACAAGGCAAAAGCTGAACTGCCCCAAGAGGCCGATGAGCCGATTGTTGATGAATTTAACCTTAGCTTGTTTCCAACCATTGTTGTGTCTTTGTCCGGTGATGTGCCAGAGCGCACGTTGTTTCATATGGCAAAACGATTGCAAGATGAGATTGAAGCGCTGCCCTCGGTTTTAGAAGCCAATTTATCCGGCCACCGGGAAGAAATGTTAGAAGTGCTGATTGATCCGGCCAAATTACAGTCTTATGAAATTGACCCGCAAGATCTTGGCCGCCGGCTCATCAACAATAACCAACTTATCACCGCAGGCTCGCTTGATCGGGGGGCGGGGCGCTTTAATGTTAAAGTTCCTGGCCTTATTCGATCGCGCAAAGATGTGTTTGAAATTCCTTTAAAAACCGGAGAGACAGGCACCGTTACTTTAAAAGATATTGCCTCGATTGTCAGGACCTTTAAGGACCCGACCAGCTTTAGCCGTTATAATGGGAAACCGGCCATTGCTTTGTCTGTTGTGAAACGCAAAGGCACCAACATTATTGAAAATAATTTGGCTGTGCGCAAAGTGGTTGCCGAATTTACCAAAGACTGGCCTGCCACCATAAATGTTGATTTTGCACTCGATCAATCGAAGTTTATTTTTGAAGTGCTTGGATCATTACAAGCTGCAATTATGACAGCGATTATTTTGGTTATGATTGTGGTTGTGGCGACGCTCGGTTTGCGCTCTGGCTTGCTTGTGGGTGTGGCCATCCCTACTTCGTTTATGATTGGCTTTTTACTTATTGGCTTGATGGGGTTGACGGTCAATATGATGCTGATGTTTGGCATGGTGCTTACTGTGGGCATTCTTGTTGATGGCGCGATTGTTGTTGTTGAATATGCTGACCGGAAAATGGCTGAAGGGCTCAACCGGGCTGAGGCTTATGTTTTGGCGGCCAAGCGCATGTTTTGGCCTGTGACCTCCTCAACCGCCACCACACTAGCGGCCTTTTTACCGCTGTTATTCTGGCCTGGCGTGCCAGGCAAGTTTATGAGTTATTTGCCGTTAACGGTTATTTTTGTGCTGAGTGCGTCTTTGTTAACGGCGATGATTTTTTTACCCGTTATGGGGTCTTTGGTTGGTAAGAATTTTTCTGACCAAGAGGGGCAAGCCTTGGCGAAGAAATTGTCTGGAGCAGCGCCTGTGGACTATAAAGACGTCACTGGGTTTTCAGGTGTTTATGTGCGGTTTATTGAGCGGCTTATTTTTCACCCGTTTAAGGTGCTAATTATTGCACTGCTGATTATGTTTGGGGTTTTTCAGGCTTATGGAAAATTACAAAAAGGTGTTGAGTTTTTTGTTGAAACGGAACCTGAGCAGGCTTTGATTTTTGTCTCTGGGCGCGGCAATTTATCGGCGCAAGAAGAATTGCAATTGGTCAAAGAAGTTGAGAGCGAAGTTCTTTCCGTTTCTGGCATCGCTTCTGTGTTTACCACAACAGGCAGAGGTGGTTCTGGGCCTGAAGTTGGCTCTGGCGCCACGGATGCGCCACTTGATCAAATTGGGCTGATAACTGTTGAGTTGGCTGATTTTGCCACACGGCGTCCTGGTAAAATTATTTTGCAAGAAATCCGCGCCAAAACCCAGAATATTGCCGGCATTAAAGTGGATGTGCGAAAACGTGAAGATGGCCCACCTGTGGGCAAGGCGATTAAATTGGAAGTTTATGGGCACCAGCGCCAACAAGTTTATGACGTGGTGGATATGATCAACAAGCATATGACCAATCGTATGCAGGGCTTGCGCAACATTGAAGATACACGCCCCTTGCCTGGTATTGAGTGGATATTGGATGTTGACCGCAAGGAAGCTGGGCGATTTGGCACTGATATTTCCTCAGTTGGTGGGCTCATCCAATTTGTCACCAATGGGTTTCTTATTACCAAATACCGCCCTGATAATTCTGAAGATGAGGTTGATATTCGTGCACGGCTACCAATAAATGAGCGTACACTCGATGGACTTGATACATTGCGCATTCCGACCAATAAGGGGTTGGTGCCGCTTACCAATTTTGTCAGTCGCAAAGCGGCGCCTAAAGTCAACACCATCATTCGAAAAGACGGCACGTTTGTCATCACGGTCAAAGCGGGTGTGCAAGATGGTGTTTTGGGCAATGATAAAGTTAAAGAGCTTGATCAATGGCTAAAGAGCCAAGACTGGCCTGAAGGGGTTCGCTATAGATTTCGCGGTGCTGACGAAGAACAAAAAGAATCGGGAGAATTTTTAGCCAAAGCCATGGTCGGTGCGTTGTTTTTAATGTTTATTATTTTGCTCACTCAATTTAACAGCTTTTACCAAACGGCCCTGACCCTTTCTACGGTGGTGATGTCTATTATCGGGGTGTTGCTGGGCATGATGGTGACAGGGCAAACCTTCTCCATCATTATGACCGGCACGGGCATTGTGGCCCTCGCTGGCATTGTGGTGAACAATTCAATTGTTTTGATCGATACGTTTAATCGCCTGAAAGGGCTTGGTGTGTCTTCTATTGATGCGTCTTTGCGTGCTGCTGCTCAAAGGTTGCGCCCCGTGTTATTGACGACCATTACCACAATTTGCGGTTTGTTACCTATGGCGTTGCAAATTAATCTGGACTTTTTTAATCACACCATTCAGCTGGGCTCAATTACCTCTATTTGGTGGGTGCAACTTTCAACAGCCATTATCTTTGGTCTTGGCTTTGCCACAGTGATTACTCTGATCTTAACACCGGTGATGCTGGCCTTGCCGCAAGTGTTCCGCGAAACCATATTGCCGCGTTTTAGATTAAAACCGGCTGTATCAAAAACCTAAAAAAGTTAAATTGGGCTTGGTGTATGCCTTAAATCTCACCATGGAATTTAAGGCACAAGCTAGACATTTTAGAAAAGATTTATTTATAAAGAATCTTAGTCTAAGAAGTCTTTGAAGTAGCTGAGGCCATATTTATTAAAGATGGCTTTTAGCTCCCCTTTTTTGCGCAATTCCAAAATAATATCACCCAAGCGATAAGCTAAATCGCGGCTATCATGGCTAACCGCCATGCCAATGTCCCAGCGCGGGATGGCCATGCCTCTAAAGGGAGGGCTGGATACTGTGTAAGGGCGCCCTGTTGCTTTAACGGCTGCTTCCAATTGGCCTCGCGGCCCCATAAGGCCGGCAACCTCTTTGTTCTTCAACCCTTCCATCGCTAAAGAAAAAAGCCTGTAACGCACAACATTGTTTCGGATGCGCCCGTTAAAGGTTGAAGGGGAGGACAGATAAAAGTCTGCCAATGTGTCCAGTTCAACGCCGATCTTTTCTTGTAGGAAAGGCGCTAGCGTTTCTGATTTGCCAACTTGTTCAGGGTCTGAGGCGAGTGCCATGCGCTCTGTATAATAGCGCCCGAAGATCACAGCCAATTGATTGCGCCGGCGCAATTCATCATCAACGGGCACATGCATCATCACATCTGCAACGCCCCCACCAATGTAATGGCCTTTCCAGACATTGTTGCGCAAATCATCGTCAACGCTCTCATCGGCACCGCGCACAAAAAAGCGTGCCTTCACGCCTAACTCTTGTGCCAAACGTTTGCCAATCTCAACATCAATGCCGGTCATTTTTTTGTCTTTTCCCATGTAGGAATAAGGCGGGAAATCGTCATACACAAAAATGCGCAGATACTTGCTATCAATCACATCGTCCAATGGGCGCGCTTGTAGCGTTGAGGAATGTGAAAACACACTCAAAGTAGAGATCAATAAAAAAACAACAAGTGCAGAAAACTGCACTTGTTGTCTCACTTTATAAAGGCATATGGGTGTCATATAATTTTTCTTAATTTGAAACTTTCAAAACCTGGTCATAATCAAGTGTTTGGCAGTTATTGCCTGTGCCCTCTTTCACAGCATCATCATCATCTTCAGGGCGAACATTAATATAGGCTCTGATTGACCACATGGCTTCTTGAGCCATCAAGCCTTCAAATTTAGGCATTTTTGTTACGCCATTTTGATGATAGCCTTTGCGGACCCGGTTAATGTACCAAGCGTCGCCTTCTGAATCTTTTTCCAAATAGCGAAGGTCTGGGGCTGTTCCACCAGAGATAACACCAAGGCCGTGGCAACGGGCACAATTTTGGTTATAGGCTGTACACCCAATTTCAATTGCGCGTTTAATTTGATCAGGTGTTTTGTCTTTTGTATACGGGTTTTCTTCAAGCCATTCTTTACCAAGCTCTTTCAGTCCGGTGATATCAACCGCTTGAGGCTGAACGTCACCATGGCCAAAGGTGACAGGGGCAAGGCCGATTAGCCCCATAACAATGATTATCGCGGTGAGGGTAAACTTAATAACTCGCATTTGTTTCTTCTCCTTTATTAAGTGATTTATGAGACCCCAGAATTTCAAGGGCAACATAGTCAATCATCCCCACCCCCTAAATTGTGCTTTAGTGCATTTAATCACCATTTTCAATTTATAATGATAATCAATGCTAATTGTGGTTATATTTTTTTATAACACCATCATAAAACAATACTTTACAATAAGATATTGTTTTTTATTCAGATTTTTGAAATTTTTTTAAAAAAAATTTCACCTTTTATAGGACAGGGTTATTTTTAACCAATTTCATTAGTCAGTTTTCAATTTATTGCCTGTTCTGGTCATAAACCATCCCCTTGTGTTCTCATAACTTTCTCAAATACAACTGATAACTTTGTCCTCATTACTCATTTATTTTGTTGGTTAGGTCCTTTACTAATACATAAGCCAGTCCTGGTTTTAGGACCTGACAACATTGAATCTGTCAGTATAGGAGTGACAATGAATGGCCGGTTTTAAGCGCGCTTATATGTTTTTTTTCTCATTTTCTTTTCTTTTCCTGACCCAATTTTCCCTCTCTCTTCAGACTGCAAACGCTCAAGAGCTTAAAATAGATTTCCTCTATTTAGAATTTAGGGAAAAACGTCCTGCAACCCTTTCCAATTTGGTTGCTCCGCCAAAAGACGACGGCCAATTAGGCGCACGATTGGGCGTCAAAGACAACAATACAACAGGCCGGTTCTTAAAACATAATTATGTTATTGAAGAAGTTGTCATAAAAGACCAGGAAGATTTTGAGACACGCCTTAATGAAGTTTTGGAAGACAACAAGCAACCGTTTATTGTTGCCAACTTGCCAGCTGATAAATTACTCACCCTTGCCAAACACCCCAAGGCTAAAGACCGGCTTATTTTCAACGTGGCCGCCACTGAGACAGAATTGCGTCGTAGCCAATGCCAACCAAATCTGTTGCACACCATTCCCTCTCGTAAAATGCTGACAGATGCTTTGGCCCAATTTTTAATAAAGAAAAATTGGAAAAAGGTCTTTGTGATTGAAGGACTTAATAAGGGTGATAAAGAGTTTGCCGATCAATTTCGCCAATCTGCAAAAAACTTCCGGTTAAAAATTGTCTTGGACAAGAAATGGCCCGAAGGGGCTGACATGCGCCGGAATGCGGCCAAAGAAGTGCCCTCATTTACCCAGGGTGCTGACTATGATGTGGTCTTTATTGCTGATGAAGTGAAAGACTTTAGCCAGTATGTTTCCTACCATACCTGGTTGGCCCGGCCGATCATTGGCAGCACCGGGTTAGAGCCTGTGGCCTGGCACCGGGTGGTGGAACAATGGGGGGCTGCTCAATTGCAAAGCCGGTTTAGAAAACTGGCCAAACGCACTATGGGCCAAAAAGATTATGCGGCTTGGGCTGCTATTCGCACCATTGCTGAGGGGGTCACCCGGTTAAAAACCGTCGATGTTTCCACATTAAAAGATTATATTCTGGGCCCTAAAATCCGTTTGGCTATGTTTAAAGGCCGGTCTATGAATTACCGCCCATGGTCGGGACAAATGCGTCAGACCATTCCGCTCATTCATGCTGGCGGGGCGGTGGTGAACTTGGCCCCGCTAGAAGGTTTTCTTCATCCCAAAACCGAGTTGGACACGATTGGTGTTGATGAAGGACAAGCTAAATGCCGTGTGAAATCGTGATTGCCCAATCACGCCCTAGTCGAAAAGGTTTTTTGCCAGGCATTTTGAGCAACGCTTAACTGTTTATAAATCTAAGGAGAAGAATAAATGCGTTTTATAAAGCCGATAGCGAGCTTGGCTATTTGGGGGGCCCTCACGACAACCGCGGTGGCAGAGCAAATTTATGTCACCAATGAAAAAGATGACACGGTTAGTGTTATTGATGTGAACAAACTTGAAGTTGTCAAAACCATTAATGTTGGTGAGCGGCCGCGCGGCATTACCATATCCAAAGATAAAAAACACATTTTTGTTTGTGCTTCTGACAGCGACACCGTGCAAGTTATGGATATAGCCACGGGCAAAATTTTGCATGAATTGCCCTCTGGGCTTGATCCTGAGCAATTTGCTCTGCATCCGAACAATAAGTTGTTGTTCATTGCCAATGAAGATGATGCCATCACCACAGTTGTTGATACACAAAAACGGACTGTGGTTGCTCAAATCGATGTGGGTATTGAGCCGGAAGGCATGGCGGTCAGCCCTGATGGCAAATGGGCCATCACAACGTCTGAGACGACGAATTTCGTTCACTGGATCAATGTAGAGAATATGGTGCTTGAACATAACTCTTTGGTTGAGCAACGCCCGCGTCATGCTGAATTTACGGCTGATGGCAAAGAACTTTGGGTTTCCGCTGAAATTGGCGGCACAGTGACGGTGTTTAATGTGGCGGACCAATCAGAGGTGGCAAAAATCACCTTTGAAATTTCTGGCATGGCGAAAGACCGCATCCAACCAGTTGGTATTCGGTTTTCAAAAGATGGGAAAAAAGCATTTGTGGCGCTTGGCCCTTCAAACCGGGTTGCTGTGATTGACACCAAAACCTACAAGGTTGAAAAATATTTGCTGGTTGGACGCCGCGTTTGGCATATGGCGCTGACATCAGATGGCAGCAAAATGTTTACCACAAATGGGGTTTCTGGCGATGTTTCGGTCATTGATATTCCCTCTTTAAAAGTTATTAAAACAATTAAAGTGGGGCGTTACCCTTGGGGGGCTGTGGCTGTCCCGAGCAAATAAACAAAATGATCCATTTGTTTTTTTTAATGGTTGAACGCGCAAAGTGAGTGACTTTTCCTCACTTTGCGCGTTATATTCTTTTAAGTAACCAGATAAATAGGCTGCCCCTTTAATAAAGCATGATCAATAAACAATGAACGAACCAAAGCCTGCCATTTCAATAGAAAACGTTTCTTATAATTATGGCTCCAGACAAGCCTTAGATGATGTCAGCTTTAAAGTCTGGCCAGGCACGTTTACCGCTTTGTTGGGTGCCAATGGGGCTGGAAAATCGACCCTTCTTTCCTTGATCACCCGGCTGTTTGATACAGGTGTTGGGAGAATCTTTATTGATGGCAAATCGTTTGCCGAACACGGTGCGAAGGCGCTCGCCCCTTTAGGGGTTGTGTTTCAACAAACCACCCTCGATCTTGACCTGACTGTGCGACAAAATTTGAAATATTTTGCAAGGCTGCGCGGCATGGGATCTGGGCAAACAACCCGGCGCATAGAAGAGACCTTGAGCGCGCTTGAAATGTTTGAGCGGGTTGATGAACGCGTGCGCAATTTAAATGGCGGGCATCGCCGCCGGGTGGAAATTGCCCGCGCACTTTTGCATGAACCCAAATTGTTATTGTTAGACGAGCCAACCGTTGGCCTTGATATTCACACGCGGCGGGTCATTGTTGATCACATTCATGGCTTAACAAAGAGCCAAAACATTGCCGTTTTGTGGACCACCCATTTAATGGATGAGATTAGAGAGCATGATCATTTGATTGTGCTTGATAAGGGTAAAATTATTGAAGATGGGTCTGTGCCGGATGTTTTGGCCAAGGTGGGGGCCTCTTCTGTTGAAGATGCGTTCCATAATTTAATTGAAGGTGAAAAGGAGCGGTTGGCATGATAGACATTCATATGATCCGCGCCTTTTATGGCATTAACATGCGTGAATTTTTGCGCTTTTTCCAACAACGCGCGCGCTTTTTATCCGCCTTGGTGCGCCCTCTTATTTGGTTGTTGGTGTTTTCAGCCGGTTGGCGCACCACCCAAGGGCTTGCCCCCTACCCGCCTTATCAAACCTATATTCCGTACGAGGTTTATATGGTGCCCGGGCTTTGCGCCATGATCCAGCTTTTCAATGGTATGCAAAGTTCGCTTTCCATGATTTATGACCGGGAGATGGGCTCTATGCGGGTGCTTCTCACCACGCCCTTACCGCGCTGGTTCATTCTGGTCTCGCGCCTGTTGGCCAGTGTTGCGGTTTCTATTTTGCAAGTTTATGCCTTTTTGGCCATTGCCTTCATATTTACCACTTTTGAATGGCTGGAAATTGATGTGGAGCCGATTGGTTACTTAACGGTTCTGCCTGCTTTAATCCTATCAGGCTTTATGCTTGGCGCGTTAGGTATGGCTTTGTCTTCAACGGTTAAACAGTTGGAAAATTTTGCTGGTGTGATGAACTTTGTCATCTTCCCGATGTTCTTTATCTCCTCGGCTCTGTTTCCGTTATGGCGCATCAAAGATTTGTCCTACACCTTTTACCAATTTTGCCAATACAACCCCTTCACTTATGCGGTGGAACTCATCCGCTTTGCCCTGCACGGCCAATTTCACCCTGTCGCGGCGGCGGTTGTGGGTGCAACAGCCTTGATTGCTTTTCTATTGGCTATTTATTCCTATGATCCTGCCAGAGGCATTCAGGCCAGCCCTAAAGGGGCTAAAGGGCCGGCATAAAAGCTTTTTCTCTTTCTTTTTGGGATGGTTTTCGTCTTTTAAAAGCGACTTATAAATTTGCACCAATTTATGGATGTTCTTGTTTTTCAAGAACATTGTGAAATTTATAAAAAACTGTTTGAAAATAAAAGATATAATCTATATACCTCGGCCTTGGAGAAGTGGCCGAGTGGTCGAAGGCGCTCCCCTGCTAAGGGAGTAGACGGTGTCGAGCCGTCTCGAGGGTTCGAATCCCTTCTTCTCCGCCACACGCTAAGCGTGATTATTAAGATCTCACCATAAGTTGCGATAGATTTTTTCATCAAAAATGATTTGGCAAGACGACTGCCCTTCCACCTGTTGAATAAACAGATAAAAGGGCAGTGGCATTGAGTGGTGCCAACCTAATATGCTGTTGGATGATTATTCGTTTATCTCCTGGATTTTAACGAGTAGATCTGGCCAATTGCGTTGATTTTCCAAGTCAAATTGCGCCCCTTGTTCATCGGCGGTTTTGAACCGTTTCAGAGCAGGTGTTTGGCTTGTTGACTGATAGAGCCAATAAGCTTCTTCGTGCAATGCTGCTTCTATGGGCAGATCAATAGAGGCATAAACAGCTTGCTTACAGGCATTGATTGATGCAGATGGCCATAAAGCAATGCGTTTGGCCAGAGCATCGACAAAGGGGCCGATTTCATCGGCATCTAAAGCGCGGTTGATTGTGCCATAGGCCTCAGCCTGGTCGGCATCAAAATCATTGGCTCCTAAAACAATCTCGAGAGCCCGTCCAAGGCCGACTTGGCGTGCCATGCGTGAGGCGCCGCCCCCGCAGGGCAGAATGCCCATACCAACTTCCATTTGCATGAATTTGGCTTTTCCGCGGGCGGCAAAACGCATATCACAAGCAAGGGCAAATTCGTGCCCGCCGCCTCTGGCAAACCCTTCAATTTTGGCAATGGTGGCCTGGGGCAATTTGCTGATGCGCTCAAGTACAACTTGTAAGTCTAGCAATTTGACTTCATCACGTGAAACGGCCTTGGCCGACATGTCTTTTAAGAATTCGGTATCAGCATGACAGACAAAAATTTCCGGCAGAGCTGATTGGAACACCACAACTTTTACATTGCTATCAACTTCAAGTTTTTGGGACAGATTGTTAAGATCTGCCAACATGGGCAGCCCTTGAACGTTGACTGGAGGGAAGTCAAAGGTGACCCAAGCGATAGCTTCATCAATTTTGACATTAAAGGTTGTGAAATTGTTATAGTCCATTGGATGGTTCCTTTTCATGAGTTAACTTCTTTCGCGGTACTTATGCATCCGCAAATTTCGAATGGTTTTGGTTTTGAGATAAATTACCGCGACGAATTCTCAGGCAAGACTGGTCGCGATGAGGATTACGTCTCTAGGGCGTAAAATCGGGTAACAGTTCATCAGCTAATTTTTGCAGTGTTGCTTCCGGGTTTGCCTGATTGAAACGCAGGTTTAAGGCAACATGGTTGACCCCAATATCTTGGCGTGATTGCAAATAGTCACGCAAAAAATTTATACCCAATTTTAAACCTAGGTGTATGGGCCTTGGGGGTGTGTCTGCCTCCTGGGCAAGGTCTATATATAAGGGCTCCATCACCGGTTTGTCTGGCAGGCCTGCAGTTTCAATTCTTGTCCGGTACTCCTCGATTAAGCGTGCTTGGTGTATGGCTGGGCGTGGATATGTCATCCACCCGTCGCCATTGGCTGCGATCCACTCTGGGTTTTGTTGACTGGAGCCTGTGATCATAAGAGGCAGGGTTCCTGATACAGGCTTGGGCAACATATCAATGCCATAGCTAACAGTGCCCCACTCATTTTCAAAGTCAGGGGCTTGGTTTGCCATTTGGCGAATATAGTCATAGCTTTCTTTAAAAAGCGCACCGCGCTTCTCAAAGGGAATATTAAGGGCGGGGTATTCTTCTGGTCTGTCACCTGAGGCAATGCCCATAATGAGCCTGCCTTGTGATAAGGCATCTGCGCTGGCTGCTGCCTTTGCCACATGGGCGGGATGGCGCAAGGGCAATATTATACTGGAAACTCCCAGCGCTATCTTGGTTGTCTGACTGGCAAGGGCGCCAAGATAAACGAAAGGGTCAAACACTTGGCCAGCATCGCCAAAAGAGGGCACGTTAAAAGGCACATCACGTAACCAGATGGCTGAAAACCCTAGATCTTCCGCCAGTTGAACACGTTCAATATGGTGCTTCATGGTGGGCACAGGGCTGTTGGTATAGGTCTCAATAGGTACAACCATACCAACAGATAAGCGCCCTGGTTTGAAGGTGTTATTATACCCAGCATTTATCGTTTTAAACGCTTGTTTGTTTTCTGCTGGCTTAAGCATGTTTTCATCCATTCCTTATTTGTATTGAAGCTGCGTGCAGCTCTCAATGCTTTTTCTGGGTACTGGTGAGGTTTCCCCTCTTCCATTTCGGATTCAATGGAAAAGCCCTTCTTTGTGATTTTTCTAATTTATTATATTCATTTTCCATTTTAAATGGCGTATTGTTGGTTACAGAATTCGGATTATGGATATAATAACTATGGATACTGAAGGCATACGTTTGTTTGTAATGGCCGCTGATATGCTCAATATCAGCGCAGCTGGGCGTCAACTTGGGCTCGCGCCGGCTGTTGCTAGTGCGCGCCTGTCCAAATTGGAAACCCAACTTGGGGCAGATTTATTGCATCGCTCAACCAGGAAAGTGTCTTTGTCTTTGGAGGGAAAAGAGTTTTTGCCCTATGCCAGGGAAATGCTGGCACAAGAAGATGCAGCATTGACAGCCCTGGGCCATGGCAACAGCCAGATTACTGGCACGTTACGCTTTGCCGCTTCCAGTACATTTGCCCAACAGTTCATCGCGCCTATTTTGCCAGAGTTTTTGGAACGATACCCTGGGGTTAATCTTGAGCTTAAACTGTCTGATACACAGATGAACTTGATTGAAGGGGGCTTTGATTTGGCTTTGCGAGTTTATGCCATTGAAGATAGCAGCTTGCGGGCCAGAAAACTGGGAGATGATAAACGTATTTTGTGCGCCTCGCCTGACTATCTGTCACGACATGGGGCACCAAAGGGCCCTGATGATCTGATTGATCATCAAATTTTGACCTTTATGGACGGTCCGGCACGCAAGTTAACTGCCAATGGGGGGCAACGCGATTGCACCTATCCGCCACCTGGGGCAAAAAACCGGGTTATGTGCGATGATGGCACCAGTATGAAAGTTGCAACCTTGGCCGGGGTTGGGATTTCTATGAACTCTTATTGGAATATTTACAAAGAGATACAGGAAGGCTCTTTGATGCGGGTTTTGCCAGACTATGAAGTCAATGATAATTCTGCCATTTGGCTTGTCTATCCAAAATCAAATGTGCTGACAGCCAAGGTTCGCGTTTTTATCGATTTTTTGTTGGAAAAGATTGGGAAACCGCCGATCTGGGAAAGGTGAAAAACTGCGAGAAGCTTCAAAACAGGTCTTGCCACTGGCCTCCAAGCAAATTAGATTGCCGGTTTGATTAACCCATTAAAGCATATCTTTGTATCCCATAACCGGGTTCCACTTTTGGAAGACATGCTCCAGTTGAAAGTTACGATTATAATATGATGGATTTTGAGGGCAGTTCGAGAGAACATTTACGCGCTTTTATTGAACGAATTGAACGCTTAGAAGAAGAAAAGAAAGCGATTTCGGAAGATATTCGAGAAGTTTTTGCTGAAGCAAAAACCATGGGCTTTGATATTAAGGCTGTGCGCGCGATCTTGAAGATTCGCAAACAAGAACCGCACGTTCGAGAAGAAGAAGAAGCGATACTATCAACCTATATGGCCGCCCTTGGCATGTTGCCTGATATGGAAGACTAAGCCGGCGTGAGCGCCCCATCACACAAAAAGAAAAAAACGGTTCACGGGCTTGTGGCGCGGCAATTTGCAACCAGTTGGTTGTTTGAAATTGTACACCATCAGGCATTGTTAGATGATGTTTTTGCTCGTGCTGAACAAGAGCCAAAATGGCGAGCTCTTGAAGTACGTGACCGGGCTTTTGCTCGGGCGATGTTGCTTTCAGCTTTGCGGCGCAAAGGTGATCTGGACTGGGTGCTCAATCATTTTTTGCAAAAACCGTTGCAAGTGAAAAGCCAGGTGCAAGAGATTTTGACCATTGGGGCGGCCCAATTGTTGTTGCTCAATGTTGCCCCCCATGCGGTGATTGATATGGCTGTGCGCCAGGCAAAACAGTCTGATAAATCAAGACATTTGGCAAAATTGGTGAACGCCGTACTACGCCGCGTTTCTGAACAGGGGCACGACCTCATGGCCAAACCTTGCCAGACCAATCGTAATGTTCCTTCATTTTTATATCAGCGGTGGCAAAAGCATTATGGGGATAAGACAGCCGGGTTAATTGCGTCTTCTGTATTAAAACCTGCTGCGCTTGACATTATTGCCAAGGATGACCCTGAAAACCTGGTCGGCCCTTTGTCTGCTAAGCGACTGCCAGGTAATTGTTTGCGGCTTGCCCCGAAGGGGGCTGTGAATGAGTTGCCCGGGTTTGCAGAAGGGGCATGGTGGGTGCAGGATTTTGCGGCCTTTTTGCCGACCCAATTGTTTGGGCCCTTAGACAAAGCGCATGTGCTGGATTTGTGCGCGGCCCCTGGGGGCAAAACTTGTGCTTTGATCACGCAAGGGGCTGAGGTTACGGCGGTTGATGTTTCAAAAGAGCGGCTTGTTCGTTTGCAAGAGAATTTACAACGCTTATCTTTGTCAGCTGAGGTTGTTGCGGGCGATGTTTTGGACTTTAAACCTGAACAGAAATTTGATTGTGTGTTGTTAGATGCGCCTTGTTCTGCAACAGGGACCATTCGTCGCCATCCGGATATATTGCATCGGGGTAATGAAAAAATCTTTGGATCCTTGGCCAAATTACAAAGAAAGATGCTTGAGCGCTCTATTGAGTTTGTCAAACCAGGCGGGCAGCTGATTTATTGCACCTGTTCTTTAGAGCCTGAAGAGGGTGAGCAACAAATTGAGCGTTTTTTACAAGACAGCCGCCAAGTTGAGCGCATGCCTTTTCAAGCCAAAGAGTTATATGATCAAAACCAATGGCTTACAGACAAAGGGGATATCAGACTTTTGCCGTTTTATGCGCCCCCGTCTTCCGATGAATTAACGGATGACCTGTCTGGTATGGATGGATTTTTTATCTCTAGACTGAGCGTTAAGTAAGCGGGCCGTAAAATATCCATCATCTTGTTATAGATGATATATTTATCGTTAGCTTCTAATATGCTAAAAAATAAACCGAGCCTAGAGTGTGCTTAAACTTAACCAGAAGCTTTTTATAATTTTCGTATGGCAAATTTGTTTAGTCGGTCACCATCTTCATTGTCCTCGTTTGATAAAACCAAACGTGATGTTGCGCTTGGGCTGAAACGCTCGCCTTTGTTTCGTTGGCTTTATGACAATGGTGAAGTGAACCGATTGCTTTTGGTGCCACGCGATTTGCGCACGGCTGACCCTAGCCTGTCTATTGAGCTAGACATGGGCCAGTTTGGATTGGCAGGGGCCACGATTTTATTGGAGGGGCGCTCACCTTTTCATGTGGAGCCGCCAAATTTAAGTTGGGCGAAAGAATTGCACAGCTTTAACTGGGTGCGCAATTTGCACGCAGCGCGCTCTGAGCGGGCGCTTGAGCAAGCCATGGAGTTAACCGAACATTGGCTGAATAGTTTTAAAAAGCAAAAAGGATTGCCTTGGGAGCCAGATGTTGCCGCCCGGCGATTAATCTGCTGGCTTAGCTATTCTAATTTTTTGCTGCGCGAGGCGGACGAAAAGACTTACTTGAATATGATGGTCAGCATTGATGATCATATGCGCTATTTGTCCATGTCTGGCATGCATGCAAGCAAGGGCATGCCCCGGTTGGTTTCGCTGATCGCTGTGGTGTTTGCCGGGTTGTGTGTGGCGAACCAGGAAAAATTTGCAGAACAGCAGGTTAAATTATTGTGTGCTGAACTTGACCGGCAGATCCTTGCTGATGGGGGACATATATCGCGCGATAACTCTGTGCTTGCCAGCATTTTGCTGGACCTTTTGCCGTTAAAACAATGTTTTGTCAGCCGCAATTTAACCCCGCCTGAAACGCTGGTTAACGCGATTAACAGGATGTTGCCAATGATCCATTATATGCGGCTTGGCGATGGGTTGCTGAGCCGGTTTAATGGCTCTGGCACAACCTTGCCAGATACGCTGAGCACTGCCATGGCCTATGATGACGTTGGCAATATCCCCTTAGAGCGCGCTGACCTTTCTGGTTATTATCGTTTGCAAGAGGGCAATGTTGTGGTGTTGATGGATGGGGGCAGTGCCCCGCCCTTAGAGCTGAGCCAGAAGGGGCATGCGGGGTGTTTGTCTTTTGAAATGTCTTCTGGCACCTGCCCGATGATTGTTAATTGCGGGTCTGCCCCGCCGGCTTTTCAAACCATGGCGCATAATGCCAGGGCCTCTGTTTCTCATTCTACCTTGACGATTAACAACCGCTCTTCAGCCCAATTTATTCATGATGATGAGCTTGCCCCTTCCGATGTGCCCAGCCTCATTTCGGGGCCAGAGCATGTGGAGGCGGTTTATGAGACAAAAGATGATCAGGCCAAAATCGTTGGTTCGCATGATGGCTATAAAAAACAATTTGGCCTCATCCATCACCGGTTGCTTAGCCTGTCTCATGATGGCTATAGCTTAACCGGCGAAGATTGGATTGAATGTGTTGCCGGGCATGATGTGATCCAAAAGGGGCTTGGTTGGCCGTTTGCTGTGCATTTTCATATTCATCCTGATGTGGAGCCGGCGCGGTCAAGCGATGGTTTGTCTGTTACCCTGACTTTACCTGACAGTCAGGTTTGGAAACTCACAGCCAATGATGCGGTCATCCATTTGGAAGAAAGCACTTTTTATGCCGACTTTGCTGGCCCCTGCCAGTCTATCCAGGCGGTTATCCGCGGCAATTGTGTGGGGCCAATTAGCATTCCTTGGAAACTGACAAAAGTGATTGAAACGCAAACACCGGATCCTAGCAAGGTGCCAACCTGGCTGTCCAAGAATGTCATTTCGTTGGAAGAGGCGCTGGAAGAACAAGCGGGAGAGAAGGACAAAGAAGAAAAGCCTTCAAAAGAGGCTCAGATTACGGACTTGGTTGAGGATAAAGAGATCGAACAACCAAAACCTAAAAAGAAAAAGCCTGGCAAGGCTAATATGAAATCTAAAAAGCCTCGTTCTAAGAAGCGTTCTGGTTTGGCGTCTTTGCCAACTTTTGAATCCACCGGGGCGTCCCCTCCGCCGTTGCCCAAAAAAGGCAAAACGACAGATGAAACGGATAAGAAAAAAGAAGATGGCTCCAAATCAGATCAGCCAAAGAAGCCTGAAACTGATTAGGACGAAATGCCACATCTAGGCGTTTATAATTCCCTTTGTATTTCTTAAGTTCCAAGCAGAAAAGTCATTTGACTGGTGTTTGAATCGTGCTAGAGCTTAGCCCGTATCAATAAGCGGCCTCTTTAGGCTTTATTTTCCTTTATGCATTTGCTCTCGCGTTTCGTTTCATCAAACGGAGAGCTTTGGCTTTTTTTGAAAGGTCTTTTTTCCATGCTTCGTCCGATTGAACGTGCTTTGATTTCCGTTTCTGATAAAACCGGTATTGTTGAATTTGCTCAAAGTTTGGCTGAGCGCGGTGTTGAGCTGGTTTCAACCGGAGGCACTTCAAAGCTGTTAAAAGAAGCCGGACTTGACGTGAAAGATGTGGCAGACTTAACAGGCTTTCCTGAAATGATGGACGGACGGGTCAAGACGTTGCACCCAGGTGTGCATGGGGGGTTGTTGGCGATGCGTGATAACCCAGAACATCAAGCTGCTCAAGAGGCGCACGGTATTGGCAATATTGATTTGCTGGTTGTGAACCTCTACCCGTTTGAAGAGACCATTGCCAAAGGGGCTGACTATACCACCGCCATTGAAAACATTGACATTGGCGGCCCGGCCATGATTAGGGCGGCTGCCAAAAACCATGATGGGGTTTGTGTTGTGGTTGACGCAGATGATTACCAGCCTTTGTTGGATGAATTGGGTGCCAATGATGGCAAAACTGATTTGCCGTTCCGCCAGCATTTGGCGGCCAAAGCTTATGCACGCACGGCCAATTATGATGCGGCCATTTCCAACTGGTTTGCAGGTGAGCTAAAAGTTGAGACCCCCAAATGGGTTAGCATTTCAGGTGAGCTGGCCCAGACCATGCGCTATGGCGAGAACCCGCATCAACAAGCTGCCTTTTACAAATCTGGCGACCAGCGGCCTGGCGTTGCCAGTGCAGAACAAGTGCAGGGCAAAGAGCTGAGCTATAACAATTTGAATGATACTGATGCAGCCATTGAGCTTGTCGCAGAATTTGACGGGCATGAGCGTGCCGCAGTTGCCATTATCAAACATGCCAACCCATGCGGGGTGGCACTTGGTGATAGTTTGCAAGAGGCTTATTTGAAGGCTTTGCAGTGTGACCCGGTCAGTGCCTTTGGCGGCATTGTTGCCTTTAACCAACCTTTGGATGCGGATGCCGCGCAAGAGCTCACAAAGATCTTTACCGAAGTTGTCGTTGCCCCTGATGCAACCGAAGAGGCCCAGGCCATTCTAGCCAAGAAGAAAAATGTGCGCCTCTTGCTCACCCATGGGCTGCCAGAGCCCAAAGCGCCAGGTCTGACAGCAAAGTTGCTATCTGGTGGATTTTTGTTGCAAGGGCGGGACAATGGCACAGTTGAACAACTTGATTTAAAAGTTGTGACCGAGCGTCAGCCAAGCGCGCAAGAAATGGCAGACTTAAAAGTGGCATTTAAAATTTGTAAGCATGTGAAATCAAACGCCATTATTTATGTGAAAGATGGGGCCAGTGTTGGCATTGGTGCCGGCCAAATGAGCCGGGTGGACAGTGCGCGCATCGCCGCGTGGAAAGCTGAGGAAGCGGCCAAAGAAGCCGGTCTTGCTGAGCCGCTCACAAAGGGATCTGTTGTGGCCTCTGACGCCTTCTTTCCGTTTGCAGACGGCTTGCTCGCAGCGGCCAATGCTGGGGCAACAGCGGTGATCCAGCCGGGTGGCTCTATGCGTGATGATGAAGTGATTGCAGCGGCCAATGAAGCGGGCCTTGCCATGGTGATGACAGGTATGCGGCACTTTAGGCACTAGTTTTGTCTCTCGGACGAAATTTTGCTTTGCAAAATAAGTCCTGCGACGGCGCGGCGCTCAGCGCCGACGGCCGTGCGGCCTACGTTTTTTGTCTTGATGGTTACGGATAAATTCTTATGTCTCACCGGCTCTTTTGCCACCACAACGTGGTGGGCGCCGCTCGCGCGGGACGCCATGTCACTCAGCCTTTAGGGACTGAGTTCCTTCTTTGTGTTGATTGTCCTTTTTTATTGCAAATGTGTGATGGTTTCTTTAGCCACGCTTTAGATGCCCAATAGTAATCGGGCTAAGGCAGCGGGACCTTCGACAGAGTGTCGCAATAGTTATTTATCGACGACGTCAAGTTCACCGTTAATGGCGTATCTCAAAATATTGACAATTTCTTCAGATGTTTCTGCCACTGCTAATGCTGCAGCATCAACTTCTTTCAATGCATGTTGGTTTTTAGAGCTGTGCATAATAATTAAAGGTTTCCCCAAAGCAGCGGCAAATCCAGCATCAAAAGCAGCATTCCATTGTTTGTATTCTTCGCCAAAACGAACAATGACAATATCAGACTTGCTCAGCAAGGTGCGCGTACGTATCGCGTTGAGATTTGCTCCCTTATTATCATGCCAGAATTTATCCGTCTCAGCACCCAATATATTGACGCCACAATCATCGCTATAGGCATGATTTGTTACAGGTGAATAATAAGTAATTGGTAACCCAGCGGTCTTTGTGCCGCGTTCAATTTGTTCACGCCAATCAGTATGAATTTCTCCCGAAAGATAAATATTCCAATTTTTCATGGCTTTTAAAAATCCTTTTGAAATTAGTACAATGAGAATAGGTTTAGTCAGTTTTAGATATCAACTCAATATCTAAGAATAAGTAAGCAATAGTGCCGTTTCTAAATTTCCTCAAAAATGACAAGTTGAAATTTAGAAAGATCAGAAAATAATAATACACCAAAGGATGCATGGACATAGATTTGGGATTTGATGATTGAGATTTACAGATCGAATGGCACTCATCTAATCAGTGACTTTCTGTAATGGGTTACTCTTCAACCGTTTCCTATTAAATTAAAACAGTCACGCGTGTGCCAAAAGCTGATCTATTGTTTTTTTCTCATTCCTTACATCGGTTGCTTATAGACACGCCTTTATCCCTTCACGGTAAGTGGGATACTTTAAACTTACACCTAACTCCTCCTTAATCCGCTTGTTGGCAATGCGCTTGTTGTCTGTGTAAAAGCTTTTCGCCATCTGCGTCATTTCCGCTTCTTCGAAAGGGATTAAAGGGGGCACGTCTAGTCCCATACATTCAGCTGCATAAGCGAGCACATCTTGGGGCGGGGCTGGTTCATCGTCGGCAACGTTATAAATCGCGCCAGGATTGGGCTGGTTCATTGAGGCGATTAATATGTTTGCAATGTCTTCAACATGGGCGCGGTTAAACACTTGGCCCTTTTTTTCAATGCGCCTGGCTGTGCCTTGTTTGAGTTTGTTGGTGGGGCCGCGCCCTGGCCCGTAGATGCCTGGTAGACGGAAAATATGAGCTGGCAAGTCGATTTGTTGGTGCAGATCAAGCCATTGGTCTTCTGCCAATTTGCGCCATTGGGAGCGTTGGGATGAGGGGTTGGTGGCGCTGTCTTCGCTCACCCAGGCTCCGTCATGATTGCCATAAACGCCCACTGTGGACAGATAGCCCAACCAGGCCAGGTTTGAATTGGCTTTGATATCTTGCATATGATGCTGGAGGATCAAGTCGCCTTCGCTCTTTGGGCTGATAGAAACGAGAATGTAGTCAGCGCTGTGCAGTACTGGACTTAAAGCCTCTGATGGGTCCGTGCCTTCATATAGAATCGGCGAGCCGCCAGCCTTTCTTATGTTGTCAAAATTGCGCCCTGAGCGGGTGGTGCCATAGAGGGAAAGATCCTTAAAGTCAGATGATTGTTGCAATTGGTGCATCATTTCTTTGGCTGTGTAGCCAGCGCCTAAAAATAAGATTGATTTGTTGTTATTGGTCATGTTGGTCTCTTATTTTCCATTCGTTGATCACATCTTGATCGGTTTCATTTGCCAAGACAAGGGTTTGCAATTTTGATGCCTCTTCTTGCGTGCTGAGTTTTTTATAAGCCCAGATGGCACTGGTGCGCACGAGTGCCGGTTCTTGCTTGTTTTGTATGATTTTTGACAGGATTGGTTTTAGGGTTTGCGTTTTTGAATTGCCCGCTGCGATTAAACAATTGCGTAAAAATCGGTCGCGTCCTGTTCGTTTTATGGGCGTGCCTTTAAAGCGTGTCCTAAAGGCTTGATCATCCATTGTTAACAGCTGAGCTAGCGGGGGGTTGTCTGTCTCTTGCCTGGCATGGAAGCGTTGTTCGCTTGCCTTGCTGGCAAATTTGTTCCATGGGCACACGGCAAGGCAATCATCACAGCCATATATGCGGTTGCCCATTTTAGAGCGGAACTCGTGAGGGATCGGCCCTTTGTGTTCAATGGTGAGATAGGAAATGCAACGCCTGGCATCTAGGCGGTAGGGGCTAGGAAACGCCTTGGTGGGGCATATGTCGAGGCATTTTTCGCATGAGCCGCAATGGTCTTGCTCTTGGGCGTCTGGCTCTAAATCTTGTGTGGTAAAAATGGCGCCGATAAAGCCCCATGAACCAATTTCACGGCTGACCAGATTGGTATGCTTGCCTTGCCAGCCAATGCCGGCTTGCATTGATAAGGGTTTTTCCATCACCGGGGCGGTGTCGACAAACACCTTCACTTGCGCCCCTGTTTCCCCCACAAACCAGCGGGCGATGTTTTTGAGCTTCTTTTTGACGATGTCGTGATAGTCCTTGCCTTTGGCATAAACTGAAATCACGCCTTGGTGTTTTTTTTCTAGGTCTGGCAGCGGGTTCACCTCAGGCCCATAATTCATGGTGAGCATGATGATGGATTTTACCTCTGGCCATAACACAGCAGGGGCCTTGCGACGGTGGAGCTTTTCTTCCATCCAGTCCATGGAGCCGTGCCAGCCTTGTTGCAAAAAGTCGCTTAACCCATCAACGTTGCGGGCCTGGATGTCTGGCTTGGTGATGCCGAGCTGGTCAAAGCCTTCTTGTTTGGCTTTTTCAAGCAAGGCCCTTTTTATATCTGGCGCGCTCACTTAAGCCTCTCACTTAAAAGTCTAGGTCGGTATAATGGGTTGGCGGCACAATGGAGGGGATTGTGTCTTGCAACAGCGGGCGGAATGAGGGGCGTGATTTAATACGGGCATACCAGTTTTTCACCAAGGGGATATTGTCCCAGCTCATATCGCCTAAATAATCGAGACAAGAAATGTGACTGGCGGCGGCCAAATCTGCCAGGCTTAAATAATCCCCGCCGATCCAATAGCGCTCTTCCAGTAAGCGGCTTAAATAGGCCATGTGATTGTGCAGATTGCCCATGGCGGCGCGCATGGCATCCGGGTTGGGCGGGGCGCGGTGGACAAAGGGGTTTTCAATGCGCTCATAGGAGATGTAACTCCAGACCTCATTGTGGAATTTAAGGTGAAACCAATCGATCATGCGGCGGGTTTCAGCGCGTGGGTATAACTCGTCTGGCATTAAGTCTGGTGGGCCCACCTCTTCATCCATCATGGCTGCTTCCAGCAAATATTCGGTTAAGGGGTAAATGCCTGCAATGGCCACATGGTCCACCAACAAAACAGGTAAATTGCCGCCAGGGTTTACTGCCAAAAACTGAGGGCGCCATTCCCAGGGTTTTTCCTCTGCCAAGGACGCATCTATGCCATACTCTTTAAGTAAGACCCGAGCTGTCCTTGAAAACGGGCAAAGGGGAAAATGTATCAGCTGCACCATCGAGTGGGTGTCCTTTGATGTTTTGTCTTGTTTTTCTTAATTAGATGGAATACTCAATTTTCGTGTCGAAAAACAGACATTTGTTGCGGTTTGCTTAAAACACCCATTTTTCAACGCCTTTATTTATGGAGAGTTTCGTGCCCATTGAGCAATTGATTATTTTATCTATTATTCAAGGCCTTACTGAGTTTTGGCCGGTCAGCTCTTCTGGGCACCTTAACCTTGTTCACCTTTTAACCAAGTGGGAAGATCAAGGCCCACTTATTGATGTGGCGGTACATTTTGGCAGTTTATTTGCCGTATTGATCTATTTTTGGCGCGATGTGGTGATGTTGACCCGCGCCTTTTTTGATTTGATACGAGCCCGGTTTACCCCCCAGACTCAATTGCTGGTCTATTTGATTGTGGCCAGCATACCTTTAATGATCATTGGGTTTATTTTGCTGAAAACCGGCATTTACAAGCAGTTGCGCACCGTTGAGGTGATTGCCTGGGCCAATATTATCTTTGCCATTGTGTTGTGGTGGTGCGATGAATTTCCCCCCCTCAAGCGATCCGTTGAAGAAACCACGTGGCGTGATGCCTTATATGTGGGGGCCGCACAAGTGCTGGCGCTTATTCCTGGGGCCTCGCGCTCTGGTATTACCATGTCAGCGGCGCGCTATCTTGGCTATAAGCGGACGGAAGCTGCGCGTTTTGCCATGTTGCTGGCCATCCCTTCCATTTTAGGATTGGGGCTGGGCACGGTTTATGAGCTTTACCAATCTGGTGATGCGTCCTTGCAAAGTGATGCGATTATTGTTGGCATCCTTTCCTTCTTTACCGCCCTCTTCTCCATCTGGTTCATGATGGCGCTGTTAAAACGCATGACCATGCTGCCTTTTGTGATTTATCGGCTGCTGTTGGGCGGCTTTTTATTGTCGCTGATTTATTTTTAGCTCGATTTTTTACTCGCTGCTGGCTTGAATGTTAAAGCCACACCGTTGTTGCAATAGCGCAGGCCTGTGGGCTTGGGGCCGTCTTTGAACACATGGCCTTGATGGCCACCGCAACGCGCGCAGTGATATTCTGTGCGCGGGTAGCCGATCCAATAATCTGTTTTGGTTTCAACGGTATCTTTCAAAACATCGTAAAAACTTGGCCAGCCTGTGCCGCTGTCATATTTGGTGCTGGAATGAAACAGCGGCAAGTCACAGCCGGCGCAGTGATAAATCCCATCACGTTTCTCATCATTTAACGGGCTGGTAAAGGCGCGCTCTGTGCCTTCTTTGCGCAACACGCGGTATTGTTCTTTTGTCAGCCGTTTGGCCCATTCTTTATCTGTTAACTTTAAGGGCGTGATTTTGCCCGCCGCGTTTGATGTGGTCTGGAACGGGCGCCAACTGGCTATCATCAAGCTGGCAAGGCCTGTAGTTATAAAGATGCGTCTTGAAAAGTGCTTCATAATTTTCCTGTCTCTTATCGTGAGAAACGATCTATAGAATGCCAGAATTTTCCCAAAATGCACATCAGACTTGTTCACATCTTAGTGAACGATAGAAGCCTAGAGTGTGCCTTTACTTTCATGGTTAGACTTTGGCATTTTGAAATCGCTTGTCAAGGCACGGTGCGGCACGACCTTTTAGGCAGCGTCTGTTTGAGAGGAAATAGAATAGCCAGCGCCGCGTACGGTTCTGATGGGGTCTTTTTCTTTGCCGCGGTTTAAGGCTTTGCGCAGCCGGCCGATGTGAACATCAACTGTGCGCTCATCAACATATACGTTTTGGCCCCATACACTGTCTAGCAATTGGCCGCGGCTGTAAACACGGCCGGGGCTTTGCATTAAAAATTCAAGCAAGCGGAACTCTGTTGGGCCGAGGCGGATTTCTCTGGGGCCGCGTTTGACGCGAAAACTTGTTCGGTCCATTTCCAAATCACCAACGGTGAGGGTGTCGGCAATGCTTTTGGGGTTGGCGCGGCGCAACACAGCGTTAACCCGGGCAATCAATTCTGGCACGGAAAATGGCTTGGTGACATAATCATCGGCGCCGGTGGAAAGACCGCGCACACGGTCGCTTTCCTCGCCGCGGGCGGTGAGAAGGATGATTGGGATTTTGCTGGTTTTGCCATTGGCCCGAATGCGCCGGCACAGCTCTAGACCAGAGACCCCTGGCAACATCCAGTCCAGAATAATTAAGTTTGGTTGGTTTTCTTCTATGTTTAGCTCCACATCATCGCCATGATGAATGAGATCAACACTAAACCCTTCTGCTTCCAGATTGTATTGTAAAAGAAGAGCAAGCGGCTCTTCATCTTCTACAACAAGAATTTTTGCGCTCATTGTTAGACCTTGACTATTCGTTCTCGTCTTTCAGGTTTGTTTATTCTAACTTTGCTGATCCATAATCATTTGCGGGGTTTCATCCCCCTTGGGGCGCTCTTTGTTGATGGTTGTGCCTTGTACAAGGAAATGGATTGTTTCTGCAATGTTGGTGGTATGGTCACCTATGCGCTCTAAGTTTTTGGCACAAAACAACAAGTGCGTGCACAAGCTAATATTGCGCGGGTCTTCCATCATGTAGGTTAACAGCTCGCGAAACAAAGAATTGTAGATCGCGTCAATTTCTTCATCACGGTGCCAGACGGAAAGGGCCTTTTGCGTATTGCGCTCCGTATAAGCATCTAGCACATCTTTAAGTTGGGCCAGGGCTAACTCTTGCATATTCTTCATGCCATGAACCAACTGGGTTGGCTGCTTTTCTAAATGAACGCTTAAGGTGCGCTTGGCAATGTTTTTGCCCAAATCGCCAATGCGCTCTAGATCAGAGGTGATTTTTACCGCTGCCATGATTTGGCGCAGGTCTAGTGCCATGGGCTGGCGCCGTGCGATCATAGAAATGGCTTGCTCTTCAATTTCAATTTCCAGCTCGTCGATTTTCGCGTCGTCTTCAATGGTGGCTTGGGCTAAATCAGCGTCTCTATAACGAAGGGCGTCTGCGGCTTGGCCAACAAGCTTTTCAGTTAAGCCTCCCATAAGGGCGATTTTTTTATCCAGGCCAGCAAGTTCACCTTCATATGATGTTACGATGTGCTCTGTGGTCATTTTTATGTTCCTATCTTGGACCAAAAGATTTCATGATATTGCTCAATTACGGGATGATTTAGGTTATCCAAACCGGCCTGTAATATAGTCTTGCGTTTTTTCGTTTTGGGGGTTGGTGAAAATTTGTGATGTTTCCCCCTCTTCAATCACTTTGCCCAAATGGAAAAAGGCGGTGCGTTGAGAGACCCGTGCGGCTTGTTGCATTGAGTGGGTCACTATGACAATGGTGTAGTTGGCGCGCAGCTCATCAATTAGTTCTTCAATGGTGGCGGTGGCAATTGGGTCCAGGGCTGAGCACGGCTCGTCCATTAAAATCACATCTGGTTTTGTGGCAATGGCTCTGGCAATGCAAAGACGTTGTTGTTGGCCGCCAGATAGGCCCGTTCCTGGGTCTTGCAAGCGGTCTTTTACTTCTTCCCAAAGGCCTGCCTTTTGCAAGCTGCTTTCAACCAAAGCGTCTAGTTCACTTGTGTCTTGGGTGAGGCCATGGATGCGCGGCCCGTAAGCTATATTGTCATAGATGCTTTTGGGAAAGGGGTTGGGTTTTTGGAAAACCATGCCAACCCGAGCACGCAGTTCAACAACATCTAACTTTTCATCATAAATGTCTTGGCCATCAAGGGTGATATCGCCTTCAACACGGCAAATATCTATCACGTCGTTCATGCGATTTAGGCAACGAATAAAGGTTGATTTACCGCAACCTGATGGACCGATTAGGGACGTTACGCTGTTTGCCGCGATGTCAAGGTTCACATCAAACAAGGCTTGTTTGGGCCCGTATGATACGTTTACATTTTTGCCTGACATTTTAATTGGGCCTTCGATTTCAGACCGTCTTAGCGTCTTGGTCGACGCCTCTACGGCTTCATCTTGGCTTGTAAGGGGCTGTGCTTCCATCTTTACACCTTTTTCAACTGCATGGCTTGCATGCTCATTAAATTACCTTTTTAGTTCACTTTTGGGCCCTTGTGCCCCTTCTTGTTTTACCAGCGCCGTTCAAACCGTTTGCGTAAAATAACGGCCAAGGCGTTCATGGCGATCAGAAATGCCAGCAGAACAACAATAGCAGCGGCTGTTTTTTGTTGGAACAGTTTTTCAGGAAAATCTGCCCACATGTAAATTTGTACCGGCAGCACTGTGGCTGGATCCGTAAAGCCTTGGGCAAAGCCAGTGGCACCTGGAATATCAACAATAAAGGCCACCATGCCAATCATAAGCAGCGGGGCTGTTTCTCCCAGCGCTTGGGCCATGCCGATAATGGAACCAGTTAAAATGCCTGGCATGGCAAGGGGGAGTGAATGGTGGAAAACGGCTTGCATTTGAGAGGCGCCTAGGCCTAATGCGGCTTCCTTAATGGACGGGGGCACGGCTTTTAACGCGGCCCGGCTGGCAATGATGATGGTTGGCAAGGTCATCAGCGCTAAGACCATACCGCCAACAAGCGGGGCAGATCGGGGCATGCCAAAGATGTTTAAGAACATAGCCAAGCCTAGCAGGCCGAATACGATTGACGGGACAGCAGCAAGATTGTTGATGTTGACCTCAATTATATCTGTAATTTTATTTTTGGGGGCAAACTCTTCTAGGTAAATGGCGGCGCCTACACCGATGGGGAATGCTAACGCAAGCGTGACAAGCATGGTGTAAAATGTGCCAACCACGGCACCCCAGATGCCAGCAACTTCAGCTTCACGGCTGGCACCACTGGTGAAGAACTGGGTGTTAAAATGACTATTGATTAATCCTTCATCTTTTAATTTATCCAGCCAGATGATTTCTTTGTCAGACAATTTGCGCTCATTTTCGGGGGGCGAGATTTTGGTGATTGTCCATTGCCCTTTTTGTTGTTCTTGCTCAGAGCTTAAAGGCAGTATCGCCTCACCGATAATCTCGGTTGCCGAGACGGTTTTGACTTTAACTTTGCCGCCATTTATTGCGATAATATAACTTGAAACATCAGAGCCAACGGCCTCTGGTTTGTTGACGGCGTCAACACGTTCTTGCAGGCCTTGCAACTGCTTGATTTGCGTTTCGATAAAGTTTTCAGTTGAGGCAAGGTCCAGCTTGGCGCTTTCTAATTGTGTATCTAGCTGCTTCTTGCGTTCACCACCGGCATCTTTAATCGCCTCTTGCAAGCTGGTGACTTCTTGCTCTAGCCGGGTTTTGGCCCGCTGTTTGCCGTCAATGTCTTTTTTAATCTGCTCAGCACTTGCCTTTAACCCTTGCTTGACCTCAACGAGCAGGTTTTTAAAGTCGTTTGAGGTTGATAAGATTTTCACTTGCCCCGTTGTGCCAACGGGGCTGGCAATGCCGTTTGTGGCAACCTTCGTATTTGTGGCCAGAGAGCCTTTGAAATAAAGATCGGCATAGTCAGAGACAAGCACTTGGGTTTTATAGGGCTTGCCAACCAACTGAGGGTCGGCCATGACTTCATTTTGAATGGTGGCCCCGGCATTTGAACTGACAATGCCATAAAGCGCCTTTTTATTGCGGCGTCCTTTGACTTGCGGGAAGGTTTCACGCAACCATGATTTAATCAAGCCGCCATAATTGGCCCCGCTGACTGCATCAGCTGTACGCTTGCCTTCCGGGTCAATGTTTTGCTCCTCTAAGGGAACTTCAACCGTTAAATAATGTTGGCTGAGTACTGGCAGTGCATCTAACAAAATGCTCATGAGCAAAAAGGCTAGAAACACACCTGCGGAAAGAATGGCCATGAGACCTATGGCTTTAAATCGACGCTCTTTCCTATAGCGCTTTTTCAACCGGTCATGGGCTGCTTTGGAGGTATGAATATTTACCTGAGCTGATTGCTCTTTATCTTGCAAAATATTTTTACTCATATTGCTCTCTGTATTTTTGTACGACCCGCAAAGCAATCATGTTGAGGGTCAGGGTGATTATGAAGAGCAGCAAGCCGAGCGCAAACGCTGCCAGAGTTTTGGCGGAATCGAATTCTTGGTCGCCAACCAGAAGGGTGACAATTTGAACGGTGACAGTGGTGACCGCCTCTAGTGGGTTGATGGTTAGATTGGCGGCAAGGCCGGCTGCCATAACCACAATCATGGTTTCACCAATGGCGCGGCTGATGGCCAGCAACATGGCAGAGACAATGCCGGGCAATGCTGCAGGCAGCACCACTTGGCGGATGGTTTCTGACTTTGTAGCCCCTAACCCATAAGATCCGTCACGCATCGCTTGGGGGACAGCATTGATCACATCATCAGATAAAGAGGAGACCAGCGGAATGATCATAATGCCCATCACAAGGCCGGCGGCCAAGGCGCTTTCAGAAGACACGCTCAGACCAATGCCTTCGCCCCAGCCGCGAATGAGCGGGGCAACGGTTAGGGCGGCGAAAAAGCCATACACCACGGTTGGGATGCCGGCTAGAATTTCTAAAAGTGGTTTGGCCACAGCGCGAAACTTTGGGCTGGCATAATCTGATAGGTAAATGGCTGACATGAGGCCGATGGGGCCGGCAACCAACATGGCGATAAAGGTAATCAGTAGTGTGCCTGCTAACAGCGGAATGGCGCCAAAGGAGCCTTCAGAGCTAACCTGGCCAGGGCGGATAGATGTTTGCGGGCTCCAATGCATGCCAAATAAAAATTCATTGACCGGCACTTTTTGGAAAAAGCGCAAGCTTTCAAACACCAGTGAGAGAACAATGCCAATGGTGGTTAATATGGCTAGAATAGAAAAGATGATCAGGATGGTTTTTACAATGACTTCCACCCTGTTTCGCGCGCGTAATCTGGGGCTGACGCTACGATAAGCCTGGCCGCCAAACAATAAGGCAAGGCCAAGGGCACCAAGCCATTTTATCGTGCTGCCGGTTTGGGTTAAAGAGTTGAGATAGGCGCTGGCTTGGGTGATTGTCTCAGAGGTTTTTGAAGTGATGTTGCCGTGGGTTAAGGCAAACACATTGTTGATAAAATTCTTCTTCTCAAAGTCTGACAAGGTTGCCAGATGACTTTGATACTTGCTTTCTATCATTGATTGATAAATGGCCGGGGCTGCCAAATTGTATATGATCAAGACAATGATGGCGGGCAATAAAATGGCCAAGAACACATAAGCGGCATTATAAAAGGGTAATGAGTGAACCTCTCGCCCATGACTTTCATAAAATTTAGACGCTTTGGCGCGCGTAATAAAAAAGGCGCCCAGCGCAATCATGCACACAATGCCTAGCGGGGAAAAAACAAACGAAGCGATGCTCGACATAAAATCCATTAGAAACTGCATGAATTTGCTTCCCTTAAATTATTCACAGCGTTTTTTATCCGCTTTAAATAGCTGCCCCTACTTGAGCCGATATTTACAATGGATAAAGTTTGGTGGCCCTAGACTTTGCCAGGGCCACCAGATTTTTATTTTGATGACATTTTCAAAGGTGTTAGAGATTTAACATCTTTAGCATATTTTTCACGCCCCTCTTCTGACAGAGGAATGAGACCTTTATCAACAAGATAGCCATCTTCGCCCCAGGCTTTGTCTGCTGTAAATTCAGAGGCATATTGCGCAAGGCCTGGTACTGTGCCGACATGTTCTTTCTTGATGTAGAAGAAAAGTGAGCGAGACACGCCGTATTTACCATCAGCGATGTTTTCAAATGTTGGGCTTTGTCCATCAACCGTTGCGCCTTGGATTTTGTCAGCGTTTTGGTCAAGGAATGAGAACCCAAAGATGCCAATTGCGTTTGGATTGGCGTCTAGCTTTTGGATGATGAGGTTGTCATTTTCACCCGCTTCGATGTAATGGCCATCTTCGCGCATGGCATGAGCAATTCTTTGAAAGACTTTTTTGCCCTTTGCGATCTCTTGGCCATCTTTCATGTAATAGGCTTTGTCAAGATGCTTGACGCCAGCTTTATATGCATCTTCACCAGCTTTGGCTTTACGAAGAGCTTTTAGCCAGTCAAACTTCTTAGCACCGCCTTCCATGGCTAGCTCAACAAACGCATCGCGTGTGCCTGATGTTGGCGGAGGGCCTAGAACCTCAATTTTGGCATTTGGTAAAGACGCATCGATATCTGACCATTTTTTGTATGGGTTTTCGATCAATTTACCTGGGTTTTTTGGATCTGGAACATGCTTTGCTAAGGCTAAGAAAATTGTTTTCTTCGTCAGCGCAAGCTTGCCTGTTTTCTTAGAATTTGCCAGCACGATGCCGTCAAAACCAATTTTCACTTCAATTGGTGTGACACCGTTTTGGGTGCATTTTTCAAATTCTTTTTGCTTAATGCGGCGCGATGCATTGGTTACATCTGGATGCTGCAAGCCAACGCCAGCGCAAAAAAGCTTCATGCCGCCGCCTGAACCGGTTGATTCTACAACGGGTGTTTTGAATTTTGGGTTTTTACCGAATTGCTCTGCAACCGCTGTTGCAAAAGGAAACACGGTTGAAGAACCAACAATGCGGATTTGATCTCTGGCAAATGCTGAGCCTGAGAAAAGGCTGGCTGCAAGTGCTGTTGAGGCTGTAAGTGTTAAAATCTTTTTCACAGGGTGTCTCCTAAATAAAGACTTCATTTCATATACTTTGTTTGTCGCTTGATCTTTCTCTTGCGAACTCACTACATTTCTGCTCGATCAAGCTGTGGGCACCCTAGCGGGCCATATACAGAGTTTTATGACACTTTTGTAAAACAAATATGACAGATTAACTTATTGAAAATAAATAATCTTTATGGAAATTTTTTCCACCTAATTTCCATTTATGACGGGTTAGATAAATGGCTAAGGCAAGATGTGGAGGGAATTAACCGCTGGGCAAAATAACGGAAAATGTTGAGCCCTGGCCTAGAGAAGAGCGAATTTTCAATTCCCCTCTGTGCTGGGTGATAATGTGTTTGGCAATGGCAAGGCCAAGGCCTGTGCCGCCCTTTTCGCGGCTTTGTTCAACATCAACCCGGTAAAATCGCTCCGTTAATCTGGGGATATGGACAGGGTCTATGCCGATGCCGTGATCTTGCACCTCAACACAAACTTTATTTGGCCCTCTTTTTTCAACCCTGATCTGAATTGTGTTGTCCTTTTTGGTGTCCGATTGGCCGTATTTAATGGCGTTGTGCACCAGGTTTTGAAACACTTGTGCGAGTTCATCTTGATTGCCAATGACATAAATCTGTTCCGATGAGGGCTCTAGATCAAGGGTTATATTTTGCGTTTTGGCCAGCGGGGCCAGAATGTCAACGGTGGAACGCAGAATGGTGGTTATCTCAACCTTGTCTTGAGGGTGTTTGTGCGCGTTCATTTCAATGCGGCTTAAGGACAATAAATCGTCGATCAACCCCGTCATTCTTTTGCCTTGGGTTGCCATAACACCTAAAAATTTCTCGCGGGCTGCTTCATCATCACGGGCTGGGCCTTGCAGGGTTTCGATAAACCCAAGCAGCGAAGCCAGAGGGGTTCTTAATTCATGGCTGGCATTGGCAATAAAGTCGGCGCGCATACGGTTGAGGCGCTCTTGTTCGGTTAAATCATAAAAATGGATGATGATTGCCGGATCGTGATTGTTGTGTTTTTTGACCTTGCTTGTCTTATCAACAATCGATGAGATCTGCACAGTAAACTGCCTGGCTATTGGCACGCGTTCTGTTAATTGGATTTTTTGAGCGGTTTGATTGCCCGCGACCATGGTTATGGCCTCTAAAAAATCAGGTGTGCGAATGATGGCGGAAATGTCTTGGCCCGTTTGATTGATGTTAAATAACAGCCGGGCTTGTTCATTGGCAAACAGCAACGTGTTGGCCCTGGTTAGGATCATTATGGGATTGGGCAAGGCTTCTATTAACAGAGATAGATTTTGGTTCTCATTAGATGAGGACCTTTTGGACTTTACTTTTTTGTTTCTTTGCAAGTGACGCTGGTCTTCTTCATATGGCAGGTCCATTAATGTGAAACAGAGCACCAATAACACAAATAAGAAAACCGCGTTCTTCCCCCCCCAATCGGTCACATTGATCAGGACCACCAAACCGATGGCTATGGCCAGCAAATAGTGCCATGTCATTTTCAAGCGCCAAAAAGCGCGCAGGAGAACGTTTGTTAGGTGGTTTTTATTCATTTTCTTGTTGCTAATTGGCCATTTGGGAAGGGTTATAGGACAAAATGTGAAGACTTAATAGTCTGTTTGTTGTTTACGACGGAAATCACTTATTTCGTTTTTATGACATTTTGCTATCTTTGCTATGATTAGAACATGTCACTTTATATTGAATTCAAAGGCATGCTCTATCTTTTTTCTGCGTGTCTCTCTTAATGGGCACTTTAGGATGCCCACCAGCATCCGCGCTATCTTAATGGCACTTTAGGATGCCCACCGGCATCCGCGCTATTTCAAAACCGGTGACCACTTTTGTGCGACGCGCATAATTCGACAATTGAAAGCCAAGCTATTGGGGGCATTTATGAGTGATCTGGACCGCGAGAAAGCAATTTCCAACTTTGATCTGGCAAATAAAGAACTGGACCCTTGGATTAAAGATAATGCGCTGACCAGTGGCAATTACCCTTACAAGAAAAAGATGAAGCGAAGGCTTTATGAAAAACAACTGCACCTGCTGCAAATTGAATTGTTAAAATTGCAGCACTCTTTGGCCAACTCTGGTGAGCGGGTGGTGATTGTGTTTGAAGGGCGTGATACGGCCGGCAAAGGGGGCACCATTTCCCGGTTTAGACAACACTTAAATCCGCGCCATGCCCATGTGGTGGCGCTGGCAAAACCAACGGAGATTGAGCGCGGGCAATGGTATTTTCAACGCTATATCGCCCATTTGCCAACGGCTGGTGACATGGCCTTTTTTGATCGCTCTTGGTACAACCGGGCGGGCGTGGAACCGGTGATGGGGTTTTGCTCTGATGCCCAGCACCGCGCTTTTTTGCAAGAAGCACCGGCCTTTGAAGAGCGGTTGGTCAATGATGGCATTCATCTGATTAAAATTTGGCTGACCATTGGGCAAGAAATGCAACTGCAACGTTTGTATAAACGCCAACATGATCCGCTGAAACACTGGAAGATCTCCCCCATTGATTTAAAAGCCATTGATAAGTGGGAGGCTTACACTGATGTTAAAGAACAGATGTTTAAAGCAACGCATCACCCCAAAACTCCATGGACGGTGATTTTATCAAATGACAAAAAGCGGGCGCGGATTGGCGCTATGCAACTGGTGTTAAATCAGTTGGATTATGAAAACAAAGATGCTTCCATTGCTTGTCCGCCTGATGAAAAGATTGTTGGACAACGCGATGAGCTTTTTTACAACCGGGATATTTAGAGCATGTCTGTTTATTTTAAATGCAAAGCCATGCTATTCCAAAACTGGGCGCGCTAATCTGCTTTACACTTATTGAAGGTCCCTGGAACTTGTTCGCCAACTGAACAGATGATGCCGCCCCATTGATAGCCTGTGCGGCCCTGGAACTGGATTTTGAACCATGGGAAACTATTTGATTGGACGGTGGTGGGCTCTAGCAAGGTCACCCACTCGCCCTGTTTAATGCTGCCTAGTTTGTCATACTTTGTCCCGGGCCCAGAACGCATAATCCCGCCCCAAGATTTGGCTTTGCGGGGATATGTAATGCCTGCGTTATAGCCCTCTCCGCGTGCATTTTGTGCGACTTCCTTGCATTCGTCGTCTGTTTGACCTTGAGTGCCAACGAGTGCTGTTTTGCCTTTTACATGCAAAACCCAATTGCCGTTTGAATATTTGGCCCCTGAGCCTGAAGGCACATTATCAAGCGTAATGCGGGGCGAACTGTCATGGGATATAACAGCTATTGAGGTGGTATTGGTGTTGATATATTCAACAATTAAAGGGATGCCCTCATTACAGGTATATTCAACTGTTTGGATGTCATTAGCACGGGCTTGGTTTAAAGAAAAAATCAAGGTCGTCAGAGCCAAGCTCATGATTTTTAATGCATTTTTAAAGTTTTCATCGAACATACCTTAATCCCTACCTTACTGAATAATTGTTTTAGACGTATGTAAACAATTTTCACCCTTTTGGCCCAGAAAAAAATGACCTATGAGCTCTAATACTTTGTAATAATAGTTATAATTTGTCAGCTTCATAAATTTATTTCATACGTGGACCCATTAAAAACCTTGAAATTGGACTTATAATTGTTTTAAATCAAAGACAATGTATAGGTCCACGTGGAAAATGCTGACCTGAACCCTATAAACACAATTTTATAGTGTATAAGAATGTATAAGGCTGCAGAACCAACAGTGACGTTTATGCTCAATGTTCATGCTGAGCGCCCCTTACAGGCGCAATTGTTTGAGCAGATTAGAGCTATGATTCACGATGGTCAGTTAAAGTCTGGCCAAGCGTTGCCTGCAACACGGGCGCTGAGTGAGCAACTGGGGGTTTCTCGCAATACTGTTGTTTTGGCTTATGATCGTTTGCTCTCAGAAGGGTATATTGAAAGCAAACGCTCTATTGGTACGTTTGTGAGCCAGGCCATTCCTGATGATGGCATTTTGTTAAAAGAGCCGGTTAGTGATGCCCCTTTGGATGCTCTTGCTGATGAGGGTGGCGTTTCAACTGCACAATTTCTTGCTCAGCAACATCTGGCAGATCATGATTTTGACTTAGATGAGATGAAGTCAGACCGCCCGACTTCACTTGATTTGCAAACAGACACGCTTGATTTGGGCATCGACTTTTGCCCTGGATTGATCGATGCTGACCTTTTTCCCGTTGGCGCCTGGCGGCGGATTTATCATCGAAAATGTGCGCAGATTGAGCGATATCTCAATCATGTTGACCCACAAGGTCTTTATGAATTGCGCCGGGCGATTGCGGACCATTTGGGCCCTGCCCGCGGCATTATTAGCCGTGCGCAAGACATTGTTGTGACAACAAGTGTGCAAGATGCACGCGCATTATTAAGTCAGTTATTGCTGCATTTACCAGGACAAAGCCAAGACAAATCTCATGTGATCATGGAAAGCCCGGGGCCTGCTGGGGTGGCCGAATTGGCGCACCAGGCTAAAGCTGAGCTTATCGCCATTGAGGTCGATGAAGAGGGCTTGCGTACGGATTTGCTGGCGAAAATCAAACAAGATTCTTTAAGGGGCATGATTTATGTGTGTCCAGGGCAACATTTTCCCTTGGGGCTCAGCCTGTCTTTACAGCGCCGGATTGAGCTTTTGGAATGGGCGCACACTTCAGGCCTGATGGTGGTGGAAGATGAAAGCGATAGTGATTTTTGTTTTTCTGGTGCCCCGCTGACAGCGCTTAAGGGCTTGGACAATCATGATGATGTGATTTATTTGGGCGGGTTTGAAAAGACCATGGGGCCAGCTTTGGGGTTGGGCTTTTTGGTTTTGCCGCGCCCACTTATAAAAGTGGCTAACATGATCCGTAAAACTGCGCTTTCAGGCCCCTCTAACCTTGAACAAGCCTCAATGGCAGAGTTTTTAGAAAGTGGGGCTTATGATCGCCATTTGCGTAAATGCGTTAAAAGAGCTAAAGAAAAGCGCGATATTTTAGTACAAGCGCTTCACTCTCATTTTGGGGATACCTCTTTGGTGAACTCGCAAGGCGGTTTGCAACTTGGCTGGCCTGTTCCTGACAGGTTTGGTTCGGCTGAAAAAATCGCTGATCAGGCCCTGTCAGAGTGTCAATTAAAGCTGTATCCGCTTGGAACGGGTGGATCCTATTTAGAGGACAAAACGTTAAAAGTTGCCGGTAAAAAGGCGCGCCAAATTTTAATTTTTGGGTTTGGCGCCCTGTCTGTCTCTGAAATTAATCAAGGTGTTGAACGATTAGCCCTGTTGTTAAACGGGGCGCTAAAACCCAAAGCTGGTCGCAAGGCGTGAGCCCTGTGAGATCTTGAAGGATATAAACTTATGAGTGTGGGAGTGAAATTATGAATGGCACCCTTATTGAGCTAGGGCTTGGTGCGACAAGTTTGGCATTGATTTTAAATTTTGCTGCCATTGGCGCTGTGTTGATTTCTTTGCAGCGAACGGCCCCTGCCTTTTTGCATGCAGCGCGCCATGCCATGATTTTAAATTTTATCCTGTTAACCATTGGGTGCTTTACCATTGTTTGGTCCTTTGTGGTCAAAGACTTTTCTGTTTTGTATGTGGCGCAAAATTCCAACAGCCAATTGCCGTTGCTTTACCGGCTCACAGCCCTTTGGGGGGCGCATGAAGGCTCACTCATGTTATGGGTGTGGTTTTTGGCTGTTTTTTCTGCCATTGCGGTTTGGGTGCACTGGAAGAGCCACCCGCTATCCATGCCTTATGTCATTTTAACCTTGGCAGCTTTGCAAATTGGGTTTTTGATTTTCATTTTGTTTTTATCCAACCCGTTTATTGAAGTGCATCCGGCCATGCCAGATGGGCGCGATTTGAACCCATTGTTACAAGATCCAGGGCTCGCCTTTCATCCGCCAACACTTTATATGGGCTATGTGGGGTTTGCCGTTCCGTTTGCCTTTGCCATTGCCGCGCTTGTGCGGGGCCAGTCTGGGCGTGAATGGGTGGTCACTACGCGGCGCTGGACGCTGTTTTCTTGGGTGACATTAACAAGCGGCATTTTGCTTGGCGGCTATTGGGCTTATTATGAACTTGGCTGGGGTGGTTATTGGGCTTGGGACCCGGTTGAGAACGCCTCGCTTATGCCTTGGCTAACCGGAACTGCTTTTTTGCATTCTATTATGGCGCAAGATCAGCGTAATCTATTCCAAACCTGGAACGTATTTTTGATCATCACCACCTTTGCTCTGTCACTTTTGGGGACGTTTTTGGTCCGCTCTGGTGTTTTAACGTCTGTTCATTCCTTTGCCGCGGACCCTGGGCGAGGGACTTATATTTTGATCTTTCTTATTGCAGTGGCGGTGATTAGTTACGGCTTGTTGATCTGGCGCGGCCAGAGGTTGATTGGCCCGGCTAAAGTTTCTCACATGGTGTCACGCGAGTCTGCCTTGCTTTATAACAATTTGTTGTTTGTGGCAGCCGCTGTGATTGTTTTAACCGGCACGCTCTATCCGCTTGCAATTGAAGTGTTGGTGGGTGAGCGGGTCTCTGTTGCGGCGCCTTATTTTAACAAAGTGATGGCCCCTGTGATGCTTGGCATTGTTTTGTTGATGGGGCTGGGGCCACTGGTGCCATGGCGCAAATCCAGCTTGAAAAAATTACGTGACCAATTTGCCATTCCTGCCGGGCTGGCTGTGATCTTAGCGTTGGTATCGACATTCTTCTGGTCTTGGGATGGAATTGCCCTGTTGGCGATTGGCTTGGTGGCGTTTGTGTTTTTTGCAACCTTGATGGATGTGACCAAAGCGATTAAAGCGCACCAGTCAGTGACTGATAAATCATGGTTCGCAAGTCTTGTTAACCTTGCCGGGAACAATCAGCGCCGTTATGGCGGGTTTATTGTACATCTGGGGACCTTGGTGTTAATCATCGGCGTTGTGGGCTCGGCCTTCTTTAAGCAAGAAGCCACTGTGACATTGAGCCCTGGTGATCAGGTGCAAGCGGGGCCTTATACTTTGACGTATGAGCGCATTGCCCCCAATAAAGGCCCAAACTATTCAGAACGTATGGCGTTTTTTAATTGGAAGCATAAGAATGGAGAAACAGGGCTTTTAACCCCCTCAAAACGCAATTATCCGGTGACCAAAACGATCACAACAGAGGCTGCGATTTATTCAACCTTGTTGGGTGATCTTTATGTGGTGCTTGGCAATGAGACCAAGGATGGCCGGGTGGTGACCCGGGCCTATTGGAACCCGCTTGTCAATTGGATTTGGATTGGCTGGATGATTGTTTTGATCGGCGTATTGTTCGCTATGACCAAGCGGGCACCGAAGATTATCGCCAAGCAACAACAGCTTGCGCAAAAACAACCCAAAGGAGCGTTAGCAACATGAGCGAACAACGCAAGGGCTATATAAAATGGTGGCACTTTGCCCTGGTTGGGGTGATGTTGTTCATGTTTATTTTGTTTGCTGCCGGTCTTGGCAGAGATACAAAATTTATCCCCTCTCCGTTGATTGGCAAGCCGGCCTTTGCGTTTGATTTGAGAAAGTTAGGCTCTCAAGAGCGGGTCAAACTGGATGAGTTTGCGGGCAAAATTGTTGTGATGAACTTTTGGGCCTCTTGGTGTTTGTCTTGTAAAGATGAGCATCATGTCTTGCTGGAAGCGGCGAAGAAATATGGCGACAAAATTCAGTTTATTGGCATTAATTTTAAAGACACTGATGAAGCCGCAAACCGTTTTCTAGAACGGATGGGGCACTTTCCTTATCCATCGGGCGTTGACCCGCAAGGGCGCTTGGGGTTGGAATTTGGAGTTTATGGCATGCCAGAGACGTTTTTTATCAGCCCTAAGGGCGTGATTGGTGCCAAACAAATCGGCCCACTGACCAAAGAGATATTTGAGGCCAAATTAAAACAAGTTGAGGCTTTGCAATGAAACACTTTCCAAACGCCTTTATGATTAAATTTGTTTTGCTTGCACTGGCTGTTTTGTTTTTGTCGGCGACAAGTTTGCGCGCCCAAGAGGCAAAGCCTCAAGGGCTCATGAAACAAGAGACCGCTTTGCAAAAGCAAGTGCGCGTTGTGGCGAGTAAATTGCGCTGCCCGGTTTGCCAAGGTGAAAGTGTTTATGACAGCCATGCGGAAGTGGCTGTGGAGATGAAAAAACTGATTGCTGAAAAATTGGCGGGGGGGGCCAGTGAGCAAGATGTTTTGCAATATTTCCAAGAGCGTTATGGCAACTATATTTTGATGGAACCGCCAGTAGATGGCATTCATTGGGTGATTTGGGCGTTTCCGGTGTTTATGACCTTAGTAGGGTTGTTATTTCTTTATCAGTTTATTACTGGCAAGGATCAAGAGACCAGCAATCGCACTGTTGAGGGAGATGATGTGACACGTGTGAAGACATCTGGCCAATCGATTGAGGAAATGGAATTATGAGCAGCTGGATTGGGATATTGGCCCTGGGCGCCTTATCATTATTTATTATGCTGTTTCCGCTCTGGCAACGCCGCGCTGACCGTGGGCTCGGCACTGGCATTGAAAGTGATGATATTGCCGTGCAATGGGAGCTGGAAAAAGACCGGCTGGTGAAAGAGCAACATGACCTTGATGTTGCGTTGGCTGAGGGGAAAATTACCCCTGAAACCCATGTGTATGAGCGCGAGCAAGTTGTTGAAGATGCCAAACGGGCGCTAGAAAAATTGCGCCAGGCACGCAGCATGAGTGAAAAACTGTCTGCGAGCAAAGATCATAAACCACGCTCTTACCCGCGCATTGCCATGGGGATGGCAGCCCTGACTTTGGTCTTCACCTTTGGTTTGATCTTGCAACTAAAAGGGCTTGATATTCATCGTGAGGTGAAAACCGCAAATGGCAAGCCGCAAATTCAGATGGCGGACATTGAAAAAATGGTGGCCTCACTTGAAGCACGGGTGAAAGCTGGTGAGGGTAGTGAAAAAGATCAGATGATGCTGGCGCGCTCTTATGTTGTTTTGGGCAAACGCGATCAAGCGCTTGCGCTTTATCAAAAAATCCACGAACAAGATGCTGGCAATATCAATGTGATTATGGCGCTTGGAGAGATTTATTTTAACTCTCAAGACAAAGATGAGCAGAGCAAAGCGCATGTTTATTTTGATAAAGCGCTGGCTGTTGAACCTAATAAACCTGAAGCCTTATGGTTTAAAAGCTTAGGGCTGGTTCGGGATAGAAAACTGGATGAAGCACGTGTTTTATTAGTCCGTCTACAAAGTGTTGCAAAAGATAATAAAAAAGCGCAAGAGGCAGTTGGTCAATTGTTGGCTGAGTTGGACAAAAATAGAAATTCTGGTTCTGGGAATAACGTTAAAGATAAGGGGGGCGATAAGAGCCCTGAGGAAAGCAAATCTTCAAGCGAATAATTTTGCTTGTTGTTAGAAAGGTTACCGTTTCATGTTTCATTATGATCAATGCCTTGAAAAGCAATTGGAGACTTTAAAGCAAGAAGGACGTTACCGCGTGTTTCTTGATTTGGAGCGTATTGTGGGCCAGTTTCCTAAAGCTTCGAACTTTGGAGACTATACCAGCGTTGATGGCAAATGCCCTCGTAATAGCCTTGACCCAATAGGTGACATTACTGTGTGGTGCAGCAATGACTATTTAGGCATGGGGCAAAACCGAGCTGTTTTAGATTCCATGGTTGATGCTATTGAGCGACTTGGCGCCGGAGCCGGGGGAACACGTAACATTTCTGGTAACCATCACTTGATTGTCCAGCTGGAAAAAGAACTGGCTGATTTGCATGAAAAACAAGCCGCTTTGGTGTTTTCTTCTGGGTATGTGGCCAATGAAGCCACGTTATCTACGCTTTCAAAACTGTTGCCGGAATGTGTGGTCATTTCTGACGAACTTAATCATGCCTCGATGATCCAAGGCATTTTGCATGGCAAGGCTGAAAAGCGTGTCTTTCGCCATAATGATCTGGAGCATTTGGAAGACATCTTAAAAGAGATTGACCCCTCTCGGCCAAAATTGCTGGCTTTTGAGAGCGTTTACTCGATGGATGGTGACATTTGCCCGATGCATGAAATGTGTGATTTGGCAGAAAAATATAATGCCTTTACGTATTTGGATGAAGTTCATGCTGTGGGCATGTATGGCCCGCAAGGGGGTGGCATTGCTGACCGTGAAGGGTTGATGGACAGGATTGATATTATTCAAGGTACCTTGGCAAAGGCCTACGGTGTTATTGGCGGTTATATTGCGGGCAAGACTTCAACCATTGATGCTATTCGTAGTTTTGCCAGTGGGTTTATTTTCACCACCACTTTGCCACCGGCTGTAGCGGCTGGCGCGCTCACCAGTGTTCGCCATCTTAAAGAAAGTGATAGTGAGCGCCAATTGCAACAGCAGCGGGCCAATGAACTCAAGGAAATGCTAAAACGGGCTGAGATTCCTTTCATTCCTTCCAACACCCATATTGTTCCCGTTTTGGTAGGCGACCCCGTTTTGTGCAAAGAGGTCTCTGATCGGCTGCTTGGCCAATATGGCATGTATATTCAACCGATTAATTACCCAACAGTGCCGCGCGGGACTGAGCGGTTGCGCATTACGCCTGGTCCTTTGCATTCCAAAGAAATGTTGGAAGAGTTGGTCAATGCGCTGTCTCAAATTTGGTCGGATATTAATTTACCCAGAGCTGCTTAATCAGTGCCGCACGACTTTAATTTTAAGATTTTGGGCGAAGGAGTTTTTTTATGACACGCAAAACAAAACGGATTGTCACCATAGTTGGAGCTTTGTCTTTGTTGTTTGTCAGCGTGGGTTTGGTTTCCTATGCGTTTCGCGATAATTTGGTGTTTTTCCTTACCCCAACCGATGTGATGGCTGGCAAGGCAAAAGGCGCCGATAAACTGCGCATTGGTGGTATGGTTGAAGAGGGAAGCTTTAAACGGCTTGAAGATGGGCTGACTGTTTCTTTTTTAGTGACTGACTTTGATCACTCTATTCCTGTCACTTATAAGGGGTTACTGCCCAATTTGTTTAAAGAAGGGCAAGGTGTTATTGCTGAGGGGGCCTTTGACACCGCTGGAAAGTTTCAAGCAAAGACGATTCTGGCCAAGCATGATGAAAAATATGTCCCCAAAGAAATTCGCGAAACCATGAAGAAAAAGCCTGGAAACGAGAAAACTTATCCTTAATGTATGTTCATAATAATTTATTAAGTGTTTTTTTTACCCCTTTTAGGAAATTGACATAGATCAATTGTTTCAGGCAAGCTACTATTGGTTGAATGGTAATAAAAAAGCATTGTTTCTCAGTTAACGGCGTAATCCTTGATGAAAAGTGCTTTACTGGTTATAAGGCGACTTTAAATGCCAAGCGATATTGATAGCCCTGTGGAACATATTTTGAACCCAAATACACCTAAATCGCACGATGAGAGTATGTGTCAGCTGTGTGAAGTGCGTGCTTGTGGCATGTGTTCGGATTTATCGTCCGATATGCTTTCAGACCTACGTAAGATTACACGGTCACGTGATTTTAAGGCAGGGGACTTGATTTTTTCAGATGACCAGCCGCTTGAGAGTTATGCCGCCATCAAGGAAGGCATTGTCAAACTTTCTAAAATTTTGCCTGATGGGCGCCAGCAGACCATTGGTCTTGGTTTTCCTCCTGATTTCATTGGGCGGACTTATAAAGATAAAAACACTTATTTTGTAAGTGCGGTTACCGATGTGACGGTGTGTACATTCCCACGTGACCTTTTTAATGCTTATTTGCGCAAAAATTCAGTTTTAGAACATCGTTTGTTTGAATTGACTTTGAATGAGCTTGATGCGGCGCGTGATTGGATGCTTATGCTGGGGCAAATGTCTGCGATTGAGAAGGTGGCAACTGTTATCTTGAGTTTTGGAGAAAAAATGCATAATGCAAAGATTTTACAAGGCCTGCCCAGTGATGAGAATTCATTTGAATTACCTTTGACCCGTGCTGAGATTTCTGAATTTTTAGGTCTGACCATTGAAACTGTTAGCCGGCAGTTTTCGTTGCTTAAAAAACAAGGGTTGATTAATATTCGGCAACAACGGTACGTAGATATTCTAGATCGGGATGGATTATCTACACTTGCAGGCTCACTTGATGAGTAAATTTACTTAAATCTGTTGAAATAAAATTACTCCTTTTGGCCCAGGAATAGTTGGACCTTCTTGCTTTTTATTCCCCCCCTCATCATCCTTTTGAGATCATTATACATAAGTCAATAATTTGACCGCACCAGCATTTGAAAATGAAAAAAGACCGTCTTCTTAATCCTTGTTAAATAAGCTTATTTTTATTTTCTATCGCTTTTTGCTTGACCATTAAGTGCGACATTTTAGCACCTAATGTTTCTTCAATGATTGTTTTGATTTACATCAAAACATTATCTTCCTTTGTTGCGTAAAAATGATGATAGGCATTGCCGATTTGTGTCGGGGTTAAGTTGGATTCATTATTCTGACTTGATCCACCGTGTGTTTGACGCAAAACTATCTTATCTTTTAAAAATAATGGGGACCTCAGATGGATCCGATCAGCACTCTCATTACTGTGGCAGTCTCTATACTGGCTGCCATTTTAACCCTTTTTGCGGCCTCACAAGCCCAAGACTCAATTTATTTTATACACATGCTCATTTTTTCCCTGGCCTTTGGGCTCATGGGCTTGGCGCTCGTGCGCAAATGTAATTTTGCCGGAGGCAATGGCAGGCCTGTTGAGAGCCAAGAGACCTATAGCGATGCCATTGTTCGATACGGTGTGATCGCGACAGCTTTTTGGGGCATTGTTGGGTTTGCCGTTGGGGTTTTGATCGCGTTTCAATTGGCGTTTCCAGATCTAAACTTTGATTTGCCATGGACGAATTTTGGTAGATTGCGTCCATTGCACACATCTGCCGTTGTTTTTGCTTTTGGTGGCAATGCGCTGATTGCAACCAGTTTTTACATTGTGCAGCGCACATGCCGGGTGAGGTTGTCTTTAGAACCCATGGCCTGGTTTGTGTTCTGGGGTTATCAGCTGTTTATTGTTTTGGCTGCAACCGGTTATGTTTTGGGGGCCACACAGGGTAAAGAATATGCTGAACCTGAATGGTATATCGATTTGTGGCTTACCGTTGTTTGGGTGGCTTATTTATTGGTGTTCCTTGTCACACTTATGCGCCGCAAAGAACCGCATATTTATGTTGCCAACTGGTTTTTGCTCGCCTTTATCGTAACCGTTGCCATGTTGCATGTGGTCAATGGGCTGGCGGTTCCTGTCTCTTTATATAGCTCAACCAGCTATGCTGCTTTTTCTGGTGTGCAAAGTGCCTTGGTCCAGTGGTGGTATGGGCATAATGCGGTGGGCTTTTTCTTAACCGCGGGCTTTTTGGGCATGATGTATTATTTTGTGCCCAAACAGGCTGATCGTCCGGTTTATTCTTATCGGCTGTCCATTGTGCACTTTTGGGCGATTATTTTCCTTTATATCTGGGCTGGCCCTCACCATTTGCACTACACAGCTCTGCCTGACTGGGCGCAAACTTTGGGCATGGTGTTCTCTGTTATGCTTTGGATGCCAAGTTGGGGTGGTATGATCAATGGTTTGATGACCTTGTCTGGTGCCTGGGACAAATTGCGGACAGATCCGATCTTGCGGATCATGGTGACCTCTGTGGCGTTTTATGGCATGGCCACTTTTGAAGGCCCGCTAATGTCTATTAAAGCGGTTAACGGATTGAGCCATTACACTGACTGGACCATTGGTCACGTTCATTCTGGTGCCTTGGGATGGAATGCTTTGATCAGCTTTGGTGCGCTTTACTTCCTTACTCCTAAATTGTGGGGGGCCAAGCAAATGTACAGCACACGTTTGATCAACTGGCACTTCTGGATTGCCATGCTCGGCATTTGTATCTATGCCGCTTCCATGTGGGTCTCTGGGATCACTCAAGGTTTGATGTGGCGTGAATATAATGCAGAAGGTTTCCTTGTTTACTCTTTTGCTGAAACCGTTTTGGTGTTGCATCCATTTTATGTATTGCGCGCTGTTGGTGGCTTGCTGTTCTTATTCGGCGGACTGCTCATGGTTTACAATATGTGGAAGACCATTCGCGGTGAACGCCAAGTTGACCAACCAATTTCTCAAGTCATAACTGTAGGAGCTTGAAACTGATGTTTAATCATAAAACCCTTGAAAAAAATAGTTCCTTACTGCTTGTGGTGAGCTTAATTGTTGTCTCTATTGGCGGTATCGTTGAAATTGCACCTTTGTTTTATTTGGAAAACACGATTGAAAAGGTGAAGGGCGTGCGCCCTTACTCTCCCTTGGAGTTGATGGGCTATAATATCTATAAGCGTGAGGGGTGCAATTTGTGCCACAGCCAAATGATCCGCCCTTTCCGTGATGAGGTGGAGCGATATGGCCATTACTCCCTGGCAGCAGAGAGCATGTATGATCATCCCTTTATGTGGGGCTCTAAACGCACCGGGCCGGATTTGGCACGGGTTGGTGGGCGCTATTCTGATGAGTGGCACAAAGAGCACCTTATAAAGCCGCGTGACTTGGTGCCTGAATCTATTATGCCGGGCTATCCCTTCTTGATGCAGCCTTTAAAAGTGCATGACATTGCTGCTCACTTAAAAGCCAATAAGTTGCTTGGTGTGCCCTACACTGATGAGCAGATTAAAAATGCGAAAACAGATCTTTTTGCGCAAGCAGATCCAGATTCTGATGGGGCTGAAGATGTGGCGGCGCGTTACCCCAAAGCGCAAGTGCGCGCTTTTGATGGTGACCCTGAGACCTTAACGGAAATGGATGCTGTGATCGCTTATTTGCAAGTGCTTGGCACAATGGTTGACTTTTCCACTTATGACGCAAAAGCCAATTTGCGATAGGGGGGTGACAAATGGAAACCTATACGCTTATGCGTCAATTTGCTGACAGCTGGGGGCTGGTTTACATGATGGCGGTTTTTATTGCCGTTGTTATTTATGCCTTCCGGCCAGGCTCTAAAAAATATTATTCTGAACAAGCTCAAATTCCCCTCAAAGAGGAGCAAAATAAAGATGTCTGATATTAAAGAAGTCGATGAAGTTACCGGCACCACAACAACTGGCCATGAGTGGGATGGTATTTATGAGCTGGACACGCCCATGCCGCGGTGGTGGTTGTGGACAATGTATGCCACCATTGTTTGGGGTGTCATTTACATGGTTTTGTACCCTGCTGTTCCCTTACTTAAGGATTATACAAAAGGCACTTTGGGGTATTCTAGCCGGGCTGAAGTTGCTCAAAGCATTGCTGATGCGGCCAAAGCCCAATCTGGCTTGCGTTCAAAATTAGAGGCTGCCTCTTTGGAACAAATCAAGGCTGACCCGCAATTGTTTTCTTTTGCCAAAGCGGGCGGCAAGGCTGCCTTTAAAGTGAATTGCGTGCAGTGCCATGGCTCTGGTGCGGAAGGGGCCAAAGGCAACCCGAACCTGAATGATGATGACTGGTTATGGGGCGGGTCTTTAGAAGACATTCATGATACCATCAAGCACGGCATTCGGTTTGAGCAAGATGATGATACGCGCACATCTGATATGCCGGCCTTTGGTAAAGATGAAATGTTAACTGAGGCACAAATCAATGATGTGGGCGCCTTTGTATTGGCTCTTTCTGATGCAAGCGCACAAAAAACTGAGTCTGGAACAAAACTTTATGCAGACAATTGTGCATCTTGTCATGGTGATAAGGGCCAGGGTAATCGTGAATTTGGGGCGCCTGCCTTGAACGATAAGATTTGGCTCTATGGGGGTGATAAAGCAAATGTTACACAAAGCATTCATTCATCCCGGCACGGGGTGATGCCCGCTTGGGCGCACCGCCTTGACAAGCTGACCATTAAGCAATTGGCCATTTATGTGCATGCACTAGGTGGCGGAGAATAGGGAAATTGGGGGGGAGAGGTCTTTTTGATGATCCTCCTTACCTCTCCCCCCTTTTCCCTATCTTTTTTATAATTATTGGAAAAGTGGATGAACATAAAATCTGCAGTTGAACGATTTGACGTTCAAGCCGTTAATAAAGACGGCTCGCAAAAGCTGTTTCAGCCGACAAAAAAAATCTACCCCAAAAGGGTTGATGGGCCCTTTCGCCAGTTAAAATGGCTGATCATGACCGTGACGCTTGCCGTTTATTACATCACCCCTTGGCTGCGTTGGGACCGGGGAGAATTTGCCCCCGATCAAGCTGTGTTGGTGGATTTAGCCCATAGACGATTTTACTTTTTTTTCATTGAGATTTGGCCGCAGGAATTTTTCTTTGTGGCAGGCCTCTTGATCATGGCTGGTATTGGTTTGTTTTTACTCACCTCGGTTTGGGGGCGGGTGTGGTGTGGCTACACGTGCCCGCAAACAGTGTGGGTTGACCTGTTCTTGGTGGTCGAGCGCTATTTTGAAGGTGACCGCAATCAAAGAATGAAGCTTGATAAAGCAGCTTGGTCGTTTGATAAAATAAAAAAGAAGCTGTCTAAACATATCGTTTGGTTGTTGATTGCCTTGGCCACAGGCGGGGCTTGGATTTTTTATTTTGCTGATGCGCCTACTTTGGCGCGGAGTTTTTTAAGTTTGCAGGCGCCTTTGGTGGCCTATTCTACTGTCTTTATTTTAACCTCTACAACCTATATTTTGGGTGGTTTTATGCGCGAACAGGTATGCACCTATATGTGCCCGTGGCCGCGCATTCAAGCGGCTATGTTGGATGAAAAAAGCCTGGTTGTGACATATAATGATTATAGAGGTGAACCACGGACTGCCCATCGCAAACAAGCTACGGTCGATGGACAACCTCTTGGAGATTGTATCGATTGCAATAAATGTGTGGCCGTTTGCCCTATGGGTATTGATATTCGCGATGGGCAACAGATGGAGTGCATTACGTGTGCTTTGTGTATTGATGCCTGCGATGGGGTGATGGAAAAGATTGGCAAACCACGCGGGTTGGTTTCTTACGCCACTTTGGAAGAATATGACAAGGCCAAAGCGGGCACCCCGGTGGAAAAACATGTGCCGATTTTGTTTCGTCCTAGAACATTGTTATACTCTGCCATCTGGTGCTTAATTGGGCTTTCTATGGTGTTGGTGCTTGCCACCCGCAGCCGGTTGGATGTTAATGTTTTGCACGACCGTAATCCGCTTGCCGTGCAGTTAAAAGATGGCTCTGTGCGTAATGGCTATACGGTTAAAATTTTGAATATGGAGCCCAAACCGCATAAAGCTTTGTTCAAAATGGAAGGGTTTCCAAACGCAAAACTGCGGATTGAAAATTTTGGCCCTCAAACTTATGTTTCAGGCCAAGACATTGAATTAGACCTGGCGCCCGATCAGCTCAGGGTTTTAAAAATTTATGTTACGGTACCGCCAGAATTTTTACCCAAATCTGATCTTGATTTTCAATTTGAAGCAAAGATTCCGCAAACAAATGACGCCCATGTAACGGCAACACGGTTTCATTTGAGAAAACGATAATTGAGCCTTAGTTAAAAGATTAGTTAAACGAAACGAGCAATCCCGATGTCTTTTGATCAAGAACCTTCTTTAGTTGATAAGCCAAAATTTACTGGCCGGCATATGATCAGCCTCATTGTGGCTTTTTTTGCTGTCATCCTCATAGCCAATTTAACGATGGTGTTTTTTGCCTCCAAAAGCTGGACAGGCTTGGTGGTGAAAAACAGTTATGTCGCCAGCCAAAACTTTAATAAGGACATTGCAGCCCAAGAAAAGTTTGAAAAAAATGGCTGGCAAGGCAATATGGAGGTTGAAAAGGGTGTGTTTTCTTTTCGCTTAACCAGGGCTGGACAAGGGATTGATGGTTGCCAAGTCATTGGTGATTTGCAGCGCCCTGTGAGTGAGCATCAAGATTACAAGCTTGTGTTCAATTCACAAAGCCCTGGGACCTATCAGGCCCGCCGTTCTTTAAAGCCTGGGCGTTGGAACTTGTTGTTAAAAGCACAATGCCCTGATGTTGCCGGCACATATACACAGCACTATCAATTTACAATCTCTTCATCAGCTTCTTAAGGGGCGTGATTTATGAGCCTTTCTGATTGTTCACAGACACTGGAGCCTACCGCTCGCGCGAAGCCTATGGGCGGTGTGATTTCCGGCAAGCAAAAAGATGACCGGCTGGCCCCTTTTATTCAAAGCTTTCAAGAAGGGAAACCCAGTGTAACCTTCAACAAGCTGACCTTTGTTGTGCCCAATATGAATTGTGCTGGTTGCATGCGCAAAATTGAGCAGCACTTTGCAGGCGATAAAGACCTTTCTAATGTGCGGGTTAATTTGAGCCGTAAGGAAGTGATTTTTACTTGGCCGCAAAAGCGCGCTCTGCCCCCCCAATTTGGGCAATCTTTGTTAGACACTTTGGCCGCTTTGGGATTTGAAGCGCGCCCGTTAATGGACCGGGCCGGGTTTGACCAACATGATGCTGAATTGCGCCAACTTGTTTGGTGTTTGGCTGTGGCCGGGTTTGCTGCGGCCAATGTGATGTTGCTTTCCGTTTCTGTTTGGTCTGGGGCGGATGGCGCAACGAGAGATTTGTTTCACTGGCTTTCAGCTTTGATTGCTTTGCCAGCCATTGTCTATGCGGGGCGGCCCTTTTTTCGCTCTGCCTTGCAAGCGCTTAAAGTTGGCCAAGTGAATATGGATGTGCCGATTTCTTTGGCTGTGATCTTGGCTGGCGCGTTGAGTTTGTTTGAAACCATCAATCATGGTGAGCATGCTTTTTTTGATGCGGCTGTGAGTCTGCTGTTTTTCTTGCTTATAGGGCGCACCCTGGATCGTATGATGCGGGCACGTGCCTTTCATGGGGTCAAACAGCTGATTGCGCTGAAAACTGAGATTGCTCAAGTGATAGAAACAGATGGGTCCCTCACTTCTATGGCGATTGCTGACATTCAGCCTGGTATGCAGGTTTTTGTGCGCCCGGGTGAGACAATCCCGATTGATGGTAAGGTGATTGATGGGCGCAGCGATGTGGATTGGTCGTTGGTGACCGGTGAATCGCTGCCGCAAATAGCTGGTCGCGGAGACAAGCTTTATTCAGGGCTTTTGAACCTTTCTGGCCCGCTGACCATTGAGACCCAAGCGGTGGCGGAAAATACGTTGCTTTCTGAAATTGTGCGCTTGATGGAAGAGGCACAATCTCAGGCGCCGCGCTATCGGCAATTGGCTGACCGGGCTGCCTCTGTTTATGTTCCGGTGGTGCATTTGGCGGCCGCTTTAACCTTTATTGGTTGGATGTTATATGGTGCCTCTTGGCAAGATGCGCTTTATACAGCGATTTGCGTGTTGATTATCACCTGCCCTTGCGCCTTGGGGCTGGCTGTGCCGGTGGTACAAGTGGTGGCCAACTCAATTGCCCACAGGCGCGGTGTTTTGATGAAAGATGGTGCTGCGCTGGAAAAATTGAGCGAAATTGACACTGTTGTTTTTGATAAAACCGGCACTCTTACCCTGGCTACGCCGCATCTGGTGAATCGCGCGTTTGACCTTGAGGGCTCTTATCTGGATGGAAAGCCTTTGCAAGAAGGGGCGTTACTAGGTGCTGCAGCAGCTTTAGCGCGTCAAAGCTTGCATCCACTGTCACAAGCTTTAAGCGGGGCGCTTGAGACGGCAAAGATTTCCCCTCAATGTGTGCACGATGTGCAAGAGCACCCGGGCCTTGGCTTATCAGGCACTTGGCAGGAGGGTGACTTGCGCCTTGGCTCTGCTCAGTGGTGCGGGGTTGAGGTGGAGGAAACTGACAAGGATGAGGGCTTTTTAAGTTTATTTGTGTCTTATAAGGACAAGGATGGTAACCTTGGCTATGGGCGCTTTTATTTTGAAGACCAGGTGCGCGCTGGATCACAAGAGGTGATTGCGTTCTTTAAACAACAAGGCATAGACCTTCATTTATTTTCTGGGGACCGGGAGGCGGCGGTAGCCCGGTTGGCGGATGAAGTTGATATTTCCTCTTATTGTGCGGGCATGAAACCGGATGACAAGGCCAAGATGATTGCAAAACTTAACGCGAACGGCCACCGGGTGTTTATGGTTGGAGATGGGATTAATGACGGCCCGTCTTTAAAGGCGGCTAGTGTTTCTCTTTCCCCGGCAAAGGCAAGCGAAGTGGCGCAGGTTTCTTCTGGATTTGTGCTGATGCAAAACAGTTTTCAACCCCTGATTTCGCTTTATAAGTTAGCCAAAGCCTCTCGCAGATTGATCGGGCAAAACTTCTTTTTGGCATTTATTTATAATGCGATTGCTATACCTGTGGCGATTATGGGGGGTATTACACCTATTATCGCGGCCCTTGCCATGTCTGGCTCTTCAATTGTGGTGATGCTGAACGCTTTGAGGTTAAATTTGATGTTCCCTTCTAAAGAAGAGAAATGAGTTTTTCTCAAGTGACTTGCATCATGCCTTAACATCTATGGTAAGGTATACTCAGGCCTTGTTTACTGAAGAAAGAATCGCAATGAGCAATTTGCTCCTTCTTATACCGCTGGCGTTGATCTTAGGTTTTTTGGGATTGATGGGCTTTTTGTGGGCGCTGAAACATAATCAGTTTGATGATATGGAGGGGCCGGCTCACCGTATTCTGGATGATGAAGATAAGCCGTTGTAAGCCCCTTTTTATGATGCTTGTTTGTTTTCCTGATCACATTCTGGATGGTTGCGCCACTTTTCTAGAAGTTCTTGCAGCTGTTCGGTTTCGAACGGTTTGGGTAAATGGTCGTCCATTCCAGCCTTGAGGCACTCTTCTTTATCGCAAGCAAATGCATTGGCTGTCATGGCAATGATTGGGACAGCTTGAGAAATACTATTGGTTTTTTTATTTAAATAATTACGGATCTTTTTGGTTGCGCTAAAGCCATCGATCTCAGGCATGTGGATGTCCATTAAGATGTAATCAAGTGTTTTGCCGTCCTCATTTAACTGAACAACCTTATCAAAAGCATCTTGGCCGTTGGTTACATGGATCACCTGCATTCTTAATCTTTTTAGCAAAGTGCTGGCAAGCAGTGCGTTAATTTCATTGTCCTCTGCCAATAAAACACGCCCATAACTGTTTGCCCCTTTTTGCTCGTTATCAGAGGGTTCTTCAGATGAGAGCTGGTTTGATAACAATGAGGTGGATTTTGCATGGTCTTCTTTTAATCTGGCAAATAATGAGACTGCCCGTACAGGCCGGGTGAGATAGGCATCAATTCCTTTTTCCTGCAAATCAGGGAACTCGCCGCGTGCAGCAATATCCAGAACCACAATTTTAATAGGTGCTTGATCGTTATTGTGACTTTTTAGATTGCTTTCCAGCTGATTGGAGAGCTCTTGGCCTGTTTCATGCGCTGTGGCGCCATCTAAAATCAGTACGTTGAAAGGGTCTTGGCTTTCTTTGTGACTTTGTATTTGCTCCATGGCTTGTGTTGGGGGGCAATACACAGCATTCATGCCAACAGAGGTAAGCGTTTGTGCCATGGCCTGCATTTCAATTGTTAAATCGCCAACAATGAGAATGTTATGTTTTTGTCCGGGCAATTGCTTGGATGAATATAAGCCTTGGTCTTTTTCCTTACTGGCCAGTTCAAACTTAAGTTCAAATTCAGACCCTTTATCCAAGGTTGATTGAACACTGATTGCCCCGTTCATCTTTTCAACGATACGTTTTGTAATGGCTAGCCCTAAACCGGTGCCTTCAAATTTTCTGGCATGGGATTGGTCGGCTTGCTCAAATTCTCCAAAAATGTTTTTTTGCGCTTGAGGCGAAAGGCCTATGCCTGTGTCACGCACGCTGATATGAACCCCATGGCTATATTGCTCAGCTTGGTCTTGCTCTGCTCTTTGTCCTTGATGGCTGATTTTAACAGTGATGCCGCCTTGGTCAGTGAATTTTATCGCGTTGCCAATCAGGTTGGTTAGAATTTGGCGAATGCGGACTTCGTCACCTAAAAAGGTTTGCGGTAAGTTTGGATCGATGATGGAGGCAATCTCAAGATCTTTATCATGCGCGCGCGGGGCCAACAGTTCAATGACAGATTGCGCGATCTCTCTTAAGTCAAAGGGTTGGTGATCTAGCTCTAATTTACCGGCTTCGATTTTTGAAAAATCAAGCACTTCATCTATTAACGACAACAGGCTTTTGGCTGATGAATTAATGGACCGGCAATAGGTTTTTTGATCTGGTGTTAAGCTTGTGTCCATCATCAAATTTGTCATGCCCAGAATACCATTCATGGGTGTGCGGATTTCGTGGCTGATGGTGGCTAAAAACTGGCTCTTTGCTTTGTTGGCAGCCTCTGCTTGGTCGCGTGCTTCTTGCAATTCATCTTCAGCTCGTTTTTGGTCTGTAATGTCATGAGCGATGGATTGGATTTCTGAGATTTCAAGTTCATCATCAACAACAGCGAACTCCTCCCATAAATACCAACGGTTGCCGTTATATGTTGCTAATTGTTGTTGATATTGACGCTGGCCTTGGCCTGGTTCAAAAATTAGCTCCGGGCTGTCTTGGCCATCAAGGACTTGAGGTGTGAAAATGTGTCCTACTACTGATTCTTCATGGGGGGCAAATGTGTCATGAAAAGCTTTGTTGGCATAGGTTATAATGCCTTCTCTATCTCGCCGGATGATGATGTCGTTTTGACTGTCTAATAGGTCTTTATAACGGGCCTGGCTGTCGCTTATTTCCCATTGAATATCGCTGACTTGTTCAAGCTTTTTGTTTAAGTCTGATAAGTGCTGTGCTTTTTCCTGTTTTCTTTCTTTGATCTGTTCCGCCCAATTGATCATAAGAAGGCTGATTACTGTTAAAGTGAACGAAGCAAGCATCAAGCCTTGCCAATTAATTGAGACGAACATCACAAATCCATAAGCAGCTATGCCTACCATGGTGAGTGCCGTTAACAAGGCAATCGCGGCTGTGGCCAAAATCATATGGGTTAGAGAAATTGGTTTAAGCTTTACAGACCAATGCTGCCTATTTTGATCTTGATTATTCATTTTACTGACTACGCACCACTATTAATTTTTTTCAGCTTAGAGAAAGACTGTTTAAATTAACCATAAGAGCGTTTTAAAAATGCTTACCATTGCTGCAAAAACAGCCTCTGAGGTGAGACAAAGGGTAGAAATGAATATTATGGTAAGTTTTTTATTAACGAGGTGCTGATTGAGCAATGTTTTGATCCGCTCTGGCCCCTGTTTTGGTGGTTTGGGCGCGATATGAAAGGCTTTCGGCCAAATGGGCGCGTTCCACAGTCGGGCTGCCTTCTAAATCTGCCAGCGTGCGGGCCACGCGCAAGGCTTTGTGAAAGCCGCGGGCCGATAAATTTAATTTCAAGGCGGCTTCTTTGAGTAGTTTTTTGCCCTCGCCGGTGGGCGCTGTAATGTCATTCAACACAGTTGGTGGACAGGTGGCGTTTAACACAAAGGGGTCACCTAACAGGTCTTTGTATCTTTGCGCTTGAATGGTGCGGGCCCCGATCACGCGTTCTCGAATGTCTTTGCTGGCCTCTGTGGGGCTTTCATCTAACAGATCAAGAGCTGTGACAGCGGGCACCTCGATTTGGATGTCTATGCGATCAAGCAGCGGCCCGGAAATGCGGGCTTGATAGCGCTGTGCGCAATTGGCCCCTTTGGCGCAGGCAAAGCCAGGCTCAAAAGCTTTGCCGCACCGGCACGGGTTCATTGCACCAATGAGTTGGATTTTTGATGGGTAGGTGATGCGGTGATTGGCGCGGGCGATTGAAATTTCGCCTGTTTCCAGAGGTTGACGCAGACTGTCCAGCACTTGGCCAGAAAATTCTGGCAATTCGTCTAGAAACAAGACCCCGTGATGGGCCAGAGCAACTTCACCCGGGCGCGGTTTTGAACCTCCGCCAACCAAAGCGGCCATGGTGGCAGAATGATGCGGGGCCCTGAACGGGCGCGCTTGGCTTAAGCTGCCAGACATCAGCTCACCGGCCAGGCTTTGGATCATTGAGACTTCCAGCATTTCTTCTGATGAGAGGGGCGGCAAGATGCTGGGCAAGCGCGCGGCTAACATGGACTTTCCTGCCCCTGGTGGGCCAACCATTATTAGATTGTGCCCGCCAGCTGCTGCCACCTCAAGGGCCCGTTTGGCGCCTTCTTGCCCCTTGATATCAGCGATGTCTGCTTGATTGTCTTGGGGCTTGGCCAGTGATGAAATTTGTGGTTTTGGCGATGATAAAAACTGTGAGCCTTTTAAATGATTGACCAATTCCAGCAAATGAGTGGGGGCCAATATTTCCATTTCATCGCTGGCCCAAGCCGCCTCTGATCCGCACGCTTGGGGACAGATGAGGCCTAAGCCTTGCCGATTAGCGCTGATGGCGGCCGGTAAGGCGCCAACAACAGGGCTTATGCTGGCGTCAAGAGCCAGTTCGCCAATGGCCAAATAGGTTTCCAGTTTGTCGCAAGTGATGGCGCCGGTTGCCGCCATTAATCCAAGGGCGATGGGCAGGTCATAATGGCTACCAATTTTGGGCAGGTCAGCGGGTGACAAATTGACGGTGATGCGTTTGGGGGGAAGCCCTAACCCCAGCGCATTTAAGGCAGCGCGCACACGTTCGCGGCTTTCTGCAACAGCTTTGTCTGGCAGGCCAACAATGTTAAAGGCAGGCAAGCCTGAGGCAACCTGAACCTGCACGGTGATCAATTTGGCCTCTACCCCTAGGAATGCAACGGTTTTGATTTGTGCATACATAGCCTTGCCCCTTTGTGTTGATGGCCGATTAATAGTCCCAAGATTGATAAAGGTCTTTGCTCATTTTTAAATCTTGGAACAGCCAGACCATGCGATCTAAAAACCAACTTTTGCCGATGATCGTCATCAGCGTGCCAAAAATTGTGAACCAAGGATGGAGTACAAACAGTCCATAAAGCGCTAGGCTAAAACTTAAAGTCATTATGACATTTAGATATTTAATGGCTGTTAGGTGATGGGTGGGAATGTCTTGCTTGGGATGAGTGAGCCAGACGCGCTCGCCTAACACCGCGCGTGATGCCCAGTTTTTGGTTGATTTTGGTTTGGAGAAAATGCGTGGGTTGATCCATATCCAAACAATGACCGAAATGACCAATGGGATCGCATATACCCCAATCCAGCTTCTTGACCATATGGCCAATGCGAGCAGAGGAAGACCTGAATATCTTGTCCAGACACTCCAAGGGTTGGCATGGCGGGCCCATACCTCATCTGACATCTGGAACAAATTTTCAATGGTATGGGCAATTCCCATCATCAATGTCCTTGGCTGTGTATTTTTGACGACCCTTTAATGAAGTCAATCTATCAGAAATACTTTAGAACAGCAAGAACAAAACAGGAACTCTTGTTTATAACCGACCCCGATAGCGATAATGGCCAGTTATTTTAAAGCTCATAAGGTCATCATCAAGTTTCGGACCAAGGCCTATATTGTGAACGATCATATAGTTGCCTGAGACACCTCGTTTATCAGATACGATGGCAATATGATCTTTGGAAAAGAATGATTCTGGAATGTAATAGGTCACCAGATCACCTGGTTTATAATCTTGAGGATTTTGACTGACAGGCAACTGTGCACCGACTCGTTTGAGAAATTTCCGCAACTCTCTAACGCGGCGATGGGTGATGTTTTTATCGCCGCCCATTTTTTGGTGCACCTCTTTTTGCAAATCAATGCCCACTTGCCGGTAGGCACGGATGACCACATCAGTACAAACACCAAAGTGGGCCGGTACGTCCCCATTGGGATAGGGAATGGCAAAATATTTGGGATTGTAAACGACGATATGTTTGGTGCGCTCAAGAGCGGCTTTGGCAAGGCGTTGATAAAAATCCATTTCTGGTGGGGCTTGTTCTTGCTGTTCTTGTTCTTGTTTTTGGGCTTGAAGGGGGGCCCGCTGAGAACCTGTAATGAAAACAAGCGCCATAATCAATAAAACGAGTACATAGTGCGGCAAGTGGGTTTTCTGCACAGGCTTATTATTGGTTTTCAATTGACTTTGTTTCAAAGTGGTGGTGCCCTTCATTTTGCTAGCCTTTGTTATTTTCTCTTTTTATCCGCGTTTTAAAATAAAGGGAGATTTGGGCAAGGGTTTGACCCAAAATTGCTAGCCTGGTTGCTGGCTTTGTCTTTCCTGAAGAGGCTTTGCTTCTTCCTTTGCCAAATATTTTTCAAGCACGGCATACAGAACCTGACTATCAATCGGCTTGGCAACAATATCGTTAATGCCTGCTTCTTTATATTGTTTTACGTTCTCTGGGCTGGCACTGGCAGAAAACGCGATTATGGGAATTTCTTTGAGATCTTGCTCTTGCCAAAACTTGTGTAGCTGCTTGGTGGTGACAACCCCATCAAGCACCGGCATCATAATATCCATTAAGATTAAATCATATTTGTTTTGCTCAACCTCACTTAGCGCAACATAGCCATTATCGACACATTCAAACGATAACCCAAATTTGTCTAAATAGATTTTGATCAGCATTTGGTTGAGTTTATTGTCTTCAACAACCAGAACATGGCCCTTGAGGGCTGAAAAAGCGTCTAGTTTTTTTTCTGATGGTGCTTCTTGTTCGCCTACGTCTTCTGACACTGATTGCAGGCTCTCAACTTGCGTTTGTAAATTTGGCTCAGGTTCTGGTGCGGGCTCACTTTCTACTTGGGTGGCTTGACAGGTAAACTTTAGAACAAAGGTGCTGCCCGTGTTTGGCTCACTATGACAGGTCAATTCACCATTTAAACCTTTGGCAATTTGATTGGCGATCCATAAACCAAGACCAGAGCCAGGGATCGCTTTTTCAACCACATTATTGGCTTGGACAAACGGTTCAAAAATTTGGTCTTGTTCAGCTTTGGTAATGCCGATGCCTGTGTCTTTTATTTGGATTGAGATTGTCCATTCATCGTTTTGCAAATGTTGACCGGTGACGGATAATTCAATGGCGCCCTCATGAGTGTATTTTAGCGCATTATTCGCAAGGTTGTTTATAACTTGGCTTAAGCGATGAGGATCTGTGATGACCTTAGCTGGTAGATCAGGTGACATCTCAGCTTGAAATTTTAACCCTTTGGCTTGGGCTTGGGGGGCAATCGACACAGCCAGGGAGGATAGAAATGGAATGAGTTCAACTGATTTGGGGGCAAACTTTAAATGTTCTGTATCATGCTGGGCAAATGTCAGCATGTCTTGGGTCGCTCTGATCAAATTTTCAGCTGCAAAAGAAAGTGTGTTTACATAATGCGATTGGGTGTCATTCAGATCAGTATTTTTTAACAGCTCTGACATGGCCATGATCGCCCCGATTGGCGTTTTAATTTCATGGCTGACCAAGGCTAGCAACTGTTGTTGGGTTTGTTGCTGGCTTTGCAATTGCTTTACTTGTTCTTGGAACTGGTGCTGTACTTGCTCAGAACCCGTGTTTTGATCTCGCTTAACGGGTTGAACGATGAGTTTTTGGGTCATACCACTTCACATAGCTTTCTTTAAAGTCATTACAACGTCGCTATGATCAACTGATTTTCTTTATTTTCAGCTAAAAACCTTGGGTTTTAATCTATTTTTTAATTTGTTTACTCATGTTTTGTTTGCTCTTTTGGCTTTTTATATCAGCGCCATCAGCTCTTCTAATGAGTTAATACCTTTATTCGCGGCGTCTCTAATGGTTTTTGCGGTTAAGCCTTGTTTTCGAAGCTCGTAAAGGCTGGGGTGGGCTTGGGATTTGGATAATTTTTTTCCCTCCCACATGATCAAATCATGATGATGGTAGTAGGGGGGGGCAATCCCTAAATTCACTTGTAGAATGCGGTGAATGTCAGTTGCAGCTTGCAAATCCTTACCACGGCAAACGTGAGTGATGCCTTCAAGGTGATCATCGACAACAACGGATAAATGATAACTGGTGGGGATGTCTTTACGGGCAATGATGACATCGCCCCAACTTTCAAGATTTTCTATTTCTATTTGTTGCAAGGGCTGGGAGGGGGCCTGGGCCTGATAAGTTTGATAAGACAAACTTTCTTGTTGTTGCAATTGTTTTGCGCGTTCAATGGCACGATCGAGGTGAAGCCGGAATGCATAAGGCTCGCCCGCTTTTATTCTTTCTTGTGCCTTTTGGGGCTTTAATTCTTTATACAGCCCGGGGTATAACAAACCACCGTCAGGGTCTCTTGGCGGGTTAGATTTGTCTTGCCAATAGGTTTTTATGTCTCCTCTTGTGGCAAAACAGGGATAGAGCAGATCTGCTTGGCCCAGTTGACTTAAGGCGTTTTGATAGCTTTCTAAATGCTCTGACTGACGGCGGACCGGCTCGGGCCATTGTAAACCTAGCCAATGTAAATCGCGGTAAATGGCTATGATGTATTCTTTTTTAGAGCGGTGCTTATCTATATCTTCTATGCGCAAATGAAAGCTTCCGCTTAAGGCCTGCGCCACTTGGGCGGTTAAAAGGGCTGAATATGCATGCCCTAGATGTAAAAGCCCATTTGGACTTGGCGCAAACCTTAATTTGGCCTGTTTATTTGTATTTTGACCATAGATCACCGACTTATTGACCTTTATTGTTTGTAATGATACAAGGCGGACATGAGTTTTTGCTGCTCTTGGTTCCAGTGATGAATTGTGCTTGCATGTTTTCTTTGCACTTTAAGCCTTTTCACCTAACTTAGGGCAGTTTTGCTTTTAAAGCATAACATTTTAAGCTTTAGGCGCGGTTTTAAGCCTCTTCCACTTTCAATTTTTTAGGTGTTTATGGCACTATGGAGAGGTTTTTGCTAATTGATTTTCGCGCAATGGTTTAAAATCGATGCGAACCTATTTTCTAACACTGATTGACACAATAAGGATTTGCCCGCATGGCCAATACCAAATCGGCAAAAAAAGCCATTCGTAAAATTGCTCGTAAAACGGCAGTGAATAAAAATCGACGCACTCGCATGCGTACCTTTATCCGCCAAGTGGAAGAGGCAATCGCTGCGGGTGACCAACCACAAGCGCAAGCTGCTCTTGTGGCTGCTCAGCCTGAAATTATGCGCAGTGCCCAAAAAGGCATTTTGCATAAAAACAGTGCATCTCGCAAAATTTCTCGCCTATCGGCGCGGGTGAAGGCGTTGAGCGCTTAAAAATTTTACGCTGATGCTTGTCATTTTCGCGTGTTGTATTTTTGAAACAGCTGACTTTGATCAGCTGTTTTTTTTGGCCTGATTGTATCAATTTAATGTTTAAATGAATCAAGCTTTTAACTGTTCTCTTCCCTTGAGAACACAGGGTTACTATCGGGCTGTTTGACCCAGCCTAAAAAAAAAATTGTGCCCTTTTGAATCTCTTTCTTGACAGGCCTTTTTTGCGACTAAATTTAACGAACCGAAAAAAAATTATTGAATCCCAATATGTTGGTTAACATATCCTTAATCGGAGCAGTTCAATGGTTAATATTTGAGAGACTTTCCTTATCCCTTTTAACGAATTTGTCGCGCCCATGCAGGGCTTGTCAGGTCAATAAGGCCTGTGTATAGTCTCTTCAAGAGCTGGGGGTTAACAACGCTTCGCTCTAAATATTCTTTAGATGATTTTGCTAAAAATATAACGTTACCCTTTGATTTTAAGGTGTGTCAGTAACTGAGTTCAGCTACTGAGAGTTATTTTTTTGCTTAACACTCTTAAGAATTGTCATTTTTACTTAAAATGACTTGCTTTACTGGTTTTTTTACTCTCTTTCGAGGTAAGATAACTTGCTGCAATAAAAATAATACTTAAGTTGCGTTTGCAGGAGGAATTTGATTTGGGGCTTATTGGCTTGTTAGGAATGGATGAAAGCCAATAAGAAAGATGAAGAGGGAAAAGGGTTAATTTTTGGCACTTTTTTTGCCAATTTGCTTGTCCTATTTCCTTTTATTCATTGTTGAAACTTTACATTTGCCTTGCCTTTATGCCTTTAGCAAAGGCTTTTCATGTGGTGATTGCAGGCAAATCTGTTGTTTGAAAATAGCAGTCTGTTTTTCAAGCTTTTCTGCTTCTCATTGCTTTGGTGAAAATCGGGGCTTTGGTGGAAATCGGGGCTTTAGCGAAAATCAGGGCTTGTGTGAAAAATGTTGGTTTTATCAGTGATATTTTAGATGTGCGGTCTTAAGGGGCAAAAGGGGCAAGTCTTGTAACCATAGCTCCTTTTACAATCTAAACCTTTTCAAGTGATGCGTTAAGAAATGTTTTTGATTGGAGTCTTGTTGATGAGATCAAGATCTAATCTTTTTTTTAAAGGAGTTTGGATAAGTGCGGCAAAGCTAGTTTTAGCTGAAATGATTAATGATGAGCATCTGGTTTTAATAACAATAGTGGAATAGATGCATTTGAGTCCGGCCTGTGGCCTCACCTTACAACTATTAGTATTGCGGTTGGTTTTAGGGTGAAAGGTTGAGATTTAGTAATTGAGGGTATGGCGCTTTCTTTAAAGCTTGCCAAAACAATAATGAGCCGTAAAGGCTTTATTCGTCGGGGTGACTATCGTGAGCAAAGATAAGGAACAAATTTGGAGTCGAGTTGTGTCGCGGTTACGTGCAGAGCTGGGTGAGGAGATTTTTACAAGCTGGTTTGGAAGGGTGGAATTTGAAGGACTGGAAGATGGTGTTTTAAAGCTATCGGTTCCCACTAGATTTTTAAGAAAATGGCTGATTTCTCACTATTATGACCGGGTGCTGAATATTGCTAGCCAAGATTATAAGAAAATAGAAGAAGCTATAAATTCAGTTGTTTTTTCCGTACGCCAACCTATTGCCGTTAAAGATTCTGGTGAAGTTGGTGTTAGCACAAAATCACCTCCGCAAAAACGTGGCAGCGTTGGTGTGTCTGCATCAAGCGGTATTTTCAGTGATGGAGCGGATGAAAACTTTACTGAATATGAAGGGTTTCAAGGCTCTCCGCTTGACCGGCGGTTTACGTTTGAGAGCTTTGTTACTGGTGGTTCAAATAGGTTAGCGTTTGCAGCGGCAAAGCAAGTGGCCGAACAGTTGGGCCAGCAAAATATGCGCTTTAACCCGCTGTATGTTCATTCTTCCGTTGGGCTGGGAAAGACCCATTTGCTGCATGCCATTGCCTGGGATGTCACCAAACGAAACCCTCAAGCGCGGGTTTTATATCTGACAGCTGAGCGGTTTATGTATAGCTTTATTGATGCGCTGCGCACACGTGATGCGTTGGCCTTTAAAGATAAGCTGCGCGGTATTGATATTTTGCTGATTGATGATATGGAATTTTTGCAAGGCAAAGCCACACAGCAAGAATTTGGACACACGCTGAATTCACTGATTGATAGCAACAAGCAGGTTATTGTGGCCTCTGACAGAGCGCCGACCCAATTGGAAAGCCTTGATGCGCGCATGCGCTCGCGCCTTGGTGGCGGTTTGGTTGTTGAAATTGAGCAGCTGGACTTTGACCTTCGGTTGCAGATTTTACGCCACCGCGTGGATGATAAAATTGGAGAAGACCCCAAATTTGTGGTGCATGAGGAAGTGATCGGCTTTTTAGCAGAACGGTTGACAGAGAGTGGGCGTGAGCTGGATGGAGCTGTGAACCGGATTTATGCCAATTCACAATTTACCAATGAGCCGATTACGCTTACCGCTGTTGAGCATATTATTCGTGATCTGATGTGCTCTAAAGAGCCACGCCGGATTAAAATTGACGACATTTTGCGGGTTATTTCACGCCATTACGGGGTGACACGCAGTGACATTTTGTCTGAGCGGCGCAACCGCTCTATTGTCTTGCCGCGGCAAGTGGGCATGTATTTGGCCAAGCGGCTAACGGCCCGCTCATTGCCTGAGATTGGCCGCCGGTTTGGCGGGAGAGATCACACAACGGTGTTGCATGCCATTCGCAAGATTGAGAAAGAATTGTCTGACAATCAGACATTGCGTGAAGATCTTGGGATATTAGAGCGCTTGCTCAAAGACTAAAATCGCCCCTCTTTTTCAAAAAAGGCCAGCATTTTGCTGGCCTTTTTTGTTTAATTTCACTTTTATGCCTTTAAACGGGGAATATGGGGCTTAATGATGCGAAAAACTGTTGCAAATTGGGCCCATAACGGGTTCAATTGCGGTCCAAATTCGGTAGGATTCGGGTGGGTTATTCCTTATCTCTTCCTCACATTAAATCTAACTTTTTTAAGACGTTGAGCGGATCTTCATAGTTATGCAACTTGTCATTGAAAAAAGCGCCCTGTTAAAGGCTTTAAGCCATGTCACTTCCATTGTTGAACGGCGGAATACCATTCCTATTTTGTCGAACGTGCTGTTGGTGGCCTCTAATGATCATCTGTGCTTGACTGCGACAGATCTTGAGCGCGAAGTGATTGAAAAAGTGCCCGCTAAAATTTCTGAAAATGGGGGCACCACAGTGCAAGCCCATGTGCTGCATGACATTGTGCGCAAATTGGCTGATGGGGCTGATGTTGAAATTTCGCGCAGCGAAGATGACCGGGTCAGCGTGGTGGCTGGCAAGGGGCGGTTTGATTTGCAGGCCCTGCCGGCGGACGATTTTCCAGAACTTAGTACGGATGATTTGAGCCATAAGTTCACACTCAAATCGGGTGACTTAAAACAGCTGATTGAAAAAACCCGCTTTGCCATTTCAACTGAAGAGACCCGCTATTATCTTAATGGCATTTATTTGCACCAAGCTGAGACGGACGATGATGGCATGTTGCGTGCTGTTGCAACGGATGGGCACCGGTTGGCACAAGTGGAAATTCCCTTGCCTGATGGGGCTGATGGCTTGCCAGGTGCCATTGTGCCGCGCAAGACGGTTGGCGAAGTTCACCGTATGGTGGGCGAGTCTGAAGGGGATGTGACGGTTGAGATGTCAGATGCCAAAATCCGTTTTTCAATTGGCGATTTGGTGATGACTTCAAAATTAATCGATGGCACCTTTCCGGATTATAACCGGGTTATTCCAACAGCCAATGATAAGGCGCTTTCCATCACACGTGAGAGCTTTGCCAAGGCCGTTGACCGGGTCTCTACGCTGTCTTCTGATCGAGGCCGCGCGGTGAAGCTGAATTTGAGCGACAAAAGCCTCGTTTTAACTGTCAACAATCCTGACAGCGGCAGTGCAACCGAAGAGCTTACGGTTGATTATACTGAAGAACCTTTGGAGATTGGCTTTAATGCGCGCTATTTGCTCGATATTACGGGTCAGCTTGAAAGCGAGACCGCAAAGTTTTGGCTGGCCGATGCTGGATCACCTACTATGGTACGCGACAGCAGCGATATTTCTGCGCTGTATGTTCTAATGCCAATGCGGGTGTAAGCTTTATTTGGGCGGTGATGTGTGGACGATAATCATATTGAGACGCGCGCTCTGGCTCAGCAACGCAATTGGGTTGAAAACATTTCGTTGCATCAGTTTCGCAACTATAAATCCTTAAAACTTTCCTTGGATGGAAAGCCTGTTGTTTTGGTTGGCAATAATGGTGCGGGCAAGACCAATTTATTGGAGGCTGTCTCCCTGTTAAGCCCTGGCCAAGGGTTGCGCCGGGCTGCAATGGCTGAGCTTGGCTCATTTCAAGATGATGGCGATTGGGCGGTCTCTGCCCTGGTGCATGGGGCCATGGGGGAAGTGCGCGTTGGCACGGGGATCACCCGGTCGGCTCAAAGCGAAATTTTACGGCGCAAAATTCGCATTGATGGGGAGAGCTTAAGCTCTTCAACCCCGCTAGGACAATGTTTGCAAATCTTGTGGCTCACCCCGCAGATGGATGGGTTGTTTACCGGTGGAGCCTCTGAACGTCGGCGCTTTCTTGACCGGTTGATGGTGGTGTTTAACCCGGACAATCGCAAGCAATGGAATTTGTTTGAGCGGGCCATGCGCCAGCGTAATAAGCTTTTAGAGATGAACGAGAGCTCGGACGCGCTGTTTGATGGGCTTGAAATGCAAATGGCTGAATATGGGGTGGTGGTGGCTGCCAACCGTTTGGAGGCGATTGAGCGCTTGCGCGGGGTGATTAAAGAGAGTTTGGATGAGGACAGCCCGTTTCCGTTTGCAACGCTTGGGCTTGAAGGGCGCTTGGAAAAGGCGCTTGAGTTGGATGCCGCGGTTGATGTGGAAGATGATTATCGCCGGATTTTGCGCGACAATCGCGGGCTTGACCGGGCGGCAAAACGCACGCTTGAGGGCCCGCACCGCACCGATTTAATCGTTGGGCATGGCCCTAAAAGCATGCCGGCCAAACTTTGTTCCACGGGTGAACAAAAAGCCTTGTTAACCGGGCTTATTCTGGCCCACGCCCGGTTGGTGCATGATAAGGCGGGGGGCTTTGCGCCGTTGTTGTTATTGGATGAAATTGCTGCCCATTTTGACGCCAGCCGGCGCCATGCTTTGTTTGATGAAATCTTGAAATTAAACTGCCAAGCCTGGATGACAGGAACAGAGCGGGACGTGTTTGAATATTTTGGTGATAGAGCCCAAATTTTCACCGTTAAAGGGGCTGAAATCGTCGCATAATTTATTCCCCTATGTTATTCTCCACCAAGGATTATTTTTAACTTGTAAGCCATTGAAATCTATATGTTTTTAATTGTCTTTTTTGGTGTTTTTTCACTGATGATTGGTTTATATTGGCTGGAGACTGAATCTTAACAATAAGCCCTGTTTAAGGGGCTCTTTTTTTAAAGCTATTTAAGGCTTTAAATCACACTGGATTGAGGGTTTTTATGAGCAAGCAAGAAGATAATAATGACTATGGTGCTGATAGCATCAAGGTGTTGAAAGGCCTTGATGCAGTTCGCAAGCGCCCTGGCATGTATATCGGTGATACAGACGATGGGTCTGGCTTGCATCATATGGTTTATGAGGTGGTCGATAATGCCATTGATGAGGCCTTGGCTGGCTATTGTGACACCGTCAATGTGATCTTAAACGCTGATGGCTCTGTCACGGTGAATGATAATGGGCGCGGCATTCCTGTGGCCATTCATGCCGATGAAGGGGTCTCTGCTGCTGAGGTGATCATGACCCAACTGCATGCGGGTGGTAAGTTTGACCAAAACTCCTATAAAGTTTCTGGTGGTTTGCACGGGGTTGGCGTTTCGGTGGTGAATGCCTTGTCGACCAAATTGGAGCTAACCATTTGGCGTGATGGCAAAGAACACCAAATGAATTTTGCTGACGGTGTGGCTGTTGATGCGCTGCAAGTGATTGGCGAAGTGGGTGACAAGACCGGCACGCAGGTAACTTTTTTGCCCAGCCCTGAGACCTTCACCATGGTTGAGTTTGATTACAAAACACTTGAGCACCGGTTGCGCGAGCTGGCGTTTTTGAATTCTGGTGTCAAAATTGTTTTAACCGATCAGCGCCATGCTGACCCGATTATTGAAGAGATGGTCTATGATGGCGGGCTTGAAGCGTTTGTACGCTATTTGGATGGCACCAAACATCCGCTTATTGACACCCCGATCACTGTCATAGCTGAAAAAGATGGCATTACAGTTGAAGTCGCTATGTGGTGGAATGACAGCTATCATGAAAAGGTTTTGTGTTTTACCAATAACATTCCCCAACGTGATGGCGGCACTCACTTGGCTGGCTTTCGCGGTGCGTTAACGCGGGTGGTGAATGGCTATGCAAATTCTTCTGGCATTGCCAAGAAGGAGAAAGTTTCGCTCACCGGTGATGATGCGCGTGAAGGGCTGACTTGTGTGCTCTCTGTGAAAGTGCCGGACCCGAAATTTTCCTCGCAGACCAAAGATAAGCTGGTTTCCTCTGAAGTGCGCCCGGTGGTGGAAAGTTCATTAAACGAAGTGCTCGGCCAATGGTTTGAAGAGCACCCAGGAGAGGCCAAGATCATTGTTTCCAAAGTGGTTGAGGCAGCAGCAGCGCGCGAGGCGGCGCGCAAAGCACGTGAATTAACCCGGCGCAAAGGCGCGCTGGATGTGGCCAGCCTGCCTGGTAAATTGGCAGACTGCCAAGAGCGGGACCCGGCCAAGTCTGAATTATTCCTGGTGGAGGGTGACAGCGCGGGTGGCTCTGCCAAGCAAGGGCGTAACCGAGAAAATCAGGCGATTTTGCCGCTTAGAGGTAAGATATTGAATGTGGAGCGGGCCCGGTTTGACAAGATGCTGTCTTCTCAAGAAATTGGCACGCTCATCACCGCCCTTGGCACCGGCATTGGGCGGGATGATTTTGACATTTCGAAATTGCGCTACCACAAAGTCATCATCATGACTGATGCGGACGTCGATGGCGCGCATATTCGCACATTGCTGTTGACCTTCTTTTACCGGCAAATGCCGGAATTGATTGAGGGGGGCTATCTTTATATTGCCCAGCCGCCTTTGTATAAGGTCAAGCGCGGGAATTCTGAGCAATATTTGAAAGATCAAGAAGCGTTTGAACAATATTTGATCAGCTCTGGCCTTGATGAAACCAGCCTTGAACTTGAGGGCGGTGAAGTGCGGGTTGGGCAAGACCTTGAGGCGGTGGTGCAAAAGGCGCGCGACTTTAATGATGCGCTGAAAGGATTGCACAGCCGTTATACCCGCTCTGTTGTTGAGCAGGCGGCCATTGCTGGCGCGCTTGACCCGGAAGCCTTGGCCGATGAAGCCCAAGCGCAAGATCTGGCTGAAAAAATTGCAGCCCGGCTTGATGCGATCTCGGATGAAACTGAGCGGGGCTGGGAAGGCAAAGTGCGCTCTGATAAGGGCCTTAGCTTTTCACGCCGTTTGCGCGGGGTGAAAGAAGTGCATGTGCTCGATGAGGCTTTGATAAATTCAGCCGATGCGCGCAAGTTGAACCGGTTTAGTTCGCATTTGACTGAGGTTCATGACGGCACAGCCCATTTGGTGCGCCGCGATGACCGCACGGCTATTTCTGGCCCGGTGGCTTTGCTGGAAGCTGTTTATGAAATTGGACGCAAGGGCTTGAGCATGCAGCGCTATAAGGGGCTGGGTGAGATGAATGCTGACCAGCTTTGGGATACCACTTTGGATTCGTCTGTGCGCACGCTGTTGCAAGTGAAAATTGGCGAGCTTGATGAGGCGGATGATATATTCTCCAAACTCATGGGTGATGTGGTTGAACCACGGCGCGAATTTATTCAGGACAATGCCTTGAGCGTTGATAATCTGGATGTTTAATGGCGTTTCAGCTTTCATCTGTTTTTCAACTTTTTAAGCCTCTTTTTGACCGGAACAAACAAACCCATTGTGTTTTGTTGCCAGGGCTTGATGGCTCGGGTCAATTTTTTGCGCCCTTCTTAGAAACGCTACCCTCTTTTGTTCACCCCCAAATCATCTCTTACCCCTTTGATGGGTGTGCTGATTATGACCAGGTGCTTGACTTTGTGCAGCCATTGTTACCAACGGACCGTGACTATTTCATCATAGCTGAATCGTTTTCAGGACCGGCCGCTTTACAAATTGGATTGCAGCGGCCAAAGGGCTTAAAGGGGATTGTTTTGGCGGCAAGCTTTTGCAGCACCCCCTTATCGCAAGGCCAGCAAATGCTTGCGCTTAACAGTTTGAATTTGCTTCGTTTTCCGATCCCCTCTGCGGTGTTCAATCGGGTGTTATGCAATGGGCAAGACCCTGATCTGGCCAGACAGATTAATGAGGTGGTGCGCCAGTTATCATCTGAGGTGCTGATCGGGCGGGTGAAAGCGGCGGTTCAAATTGATATTACAGATCAACTGGGCCAGTTAGAGCTGCCCATCCTGGCAGTGGTTGCTGAAAATGACCGCTTGCTTGGCCGCCATGCGCCGGAATTGGTGGCGCGCCATGTGAAAATGGCTGAAATTGTTTTCTGTGAAGGCCCGCATTGTTTGTTGCAGTGTAACGCGCAAGCGGTTGTTGAAGAGATTGTGCTGTTTTTAAAACAATATGCGGTTGCTTAAAGCTTGCATTGGTTCTTTCATTTAACTTGCCACAAAGTCCCTGAATTGTTTTTTCAACTTCAGCGGCATTTAAATTTTCCGATTGACCTTAACTTTAGGGGAAGCTTTATCCTTTTTTCATTTGACGTGTGAGGCGTAAATGGGAGGGAAAAATGTTGTTTGAAATTTTGCCAAATTGGCACCCCTTTTTTGTTCACTACACCATCAGTTTTTTTAGCATAGGTGCCCTTATCTATAGCTGTGTTACGCTTATTTCCTTTAAGGAAACGCATCGGGATTATCTATATCAGGCCTCCATTTTCTGTTTAAGGGTAGGTGCTGTTTTGACAATTTTGACTGTGGCTAGTGGTTTTCATGCTTACTTGACAGTGCCCCATGCGGATACAGCTCATGCGCCTATGGTTGATCATCGGAACTGGGCATTGGTAACGGTACTCATTGGATTGCTTTTGGCCGGGTTAAGTTTTTTACACAAGAAACTGACTTATGCTCCTAAACTCTTATTATTGTTAGCAATTCCTTTGTTTTTCATGGTGCTCATGACTGGCTATAAGGGTGCTGATTTGGTGTTTCGATATGGGGTGGGTGTTTTGCCACAAAATAGTGAACCGGCAAAAGCTGTTGGCCACGACCATAACCACCATCACTAGGTCTTATATATAAGAACCACAAGCTCAATAGGCCCATGGGCACCAAGAGTAAGTGTTTGTTCAATATCGGCTGTGCGTGATGGCCCTGAAATCATGTTGATGGTGCGGGGCATGGTGTTTGAGTGGGGTTTGTTTTGTGCCAAGGCATGGTGATAAGCTTGCTCGTAGCTTATGAAAATATCTGCTTGGTTTAACAGTATGACATGACAATCCGTCACGAAATTTAACGGGGTTGGGTTTTCATTTCCTGAGGTTAGAAACAAAGTTCCAGTTTCACTGGCCGCGGCGCTGGCTGTGGCTAGGGCGATTAAACCATCTTCTTGTAATGAGGCTTGGCCTTGCCAGGGATTGAGGGTGAGATCACTATTTTGGTTTTCAAACAGGGCATTGATGAAAGGGTTTTCGCCAGAGACAATGCGGTTGGGCTTTTGGGTTGTTCCGACCTGGGCTTTGTTCCATGTGGTGACAATGGTAACAAGCTCATCATAAATGGCGGCTTTGTTGGGCACATGTTTAACCTGGGCGCTTTGGTTGGTCAGATGATGTGTAAGCGCTTGAACCAAATCCTCATCATTTGTTTTTGAAAAAATCTTTTCTCTTTGTTGCTGGGCTTGCTCTTGCCAATTTGCAGGCGAGAGCCCTTCTTTTTCCAAGCCCCCTCTTCTTGACGTTAAGGCGCCGCTCAGATGTTTAAAGAATTTGTTTTTTACCTGCATGCTCATTGGTTTTGTTTCTTTTTGTTTTGTCTGGCCTTATAAAGGGACTGAAAGCTTTGCGGGGCCAGTGCGGGAACGGTTCTGTGTTGTCCCCAGGCTTTGAGCATCGGGATGTATTTGGTGAGGGCCTTTTGTTTTGTTGTCCAGGACAAAACCGGCAATGAGAGTTTTAACATCGCATTATATAGCCAGGGCCGTTTAGCCAACGCGGCCCAGCCTTTCATAGATATTTTTTCAAGCCAGCCATGGTGTTTGGCCGCTTCCTGGCGCCAATAGCGCATAAGTTTGGTGAGCGGGATTTGCATCGGGCAAATTTCATTGCAGCGCCCACAAAAACTGGAGGCGAAGGGCAGATCTTGAGATTGCTTGCCCATGAATTGAGGGGAAAGAACTGTGCCCATTGGCCCTGGATAAACAGAGCCATAAGCATGACCGCCTAAATTTTGATAAACAGGGCAATGGTTTAGGCATGCCCCGCAGCGAATGCAACGCAACATTTCTTGAAATTGAGAGCCCAGCATTTTGCTGCGGCCATTATCAAGCAACACCACATGAAAATTACTTGGCCCGTCTTGATCGTTGGCGCGTTTAGGGCCGGTGGTAAAGGTGGTGTAGGTAGAGATGGCCTGACCAGTGGCTGAGCGGGCCAACAATCGCAAGATGACACTGGCATCTTCAAAGGTGGGAACAACCTTATCAAAACTTGAAATGACTATGTGTGTTTTGGGCAGACTGGAGACCAAATCACCATTGCCTTCATTGGTGACAATGACGCTGGTGCCGGTCTCAGCAATCAGCAAATTGGCGCCGGTTATACCAACATCGGCCTTCAAGAACTTTTCACGCATGATCACGCGGGCTTCTTTCACCAGATCTTCAGGCTTTTCAAGGACACGGTCTTTGGCCAGGGATGTATGGGCTTCTTTAAAATCTTGAGCAATGGTGTCGCGGCTCAAATGCACAGCTGGGGCAATAATGTGGCTTGGCATTTCATCGCGCAATTGGATGAGATATTCACCCAGGTCCGTTTCCACGCATTCAAACCCTTGGTCGGTTAAATGGTGGGTCAAGTCAATTTCTTCGCCGACCATGGTTTTGCCTTTGGCGACCAGTTTGGCATTTTGTTGATGGCAAATATCACTGATAATCGTGCGGGCTTCTTGCGGGGTGTTGGCAAAATGCAAATGGCCACCGGCGGCATTCAGCGCGGTTTCAAATTCCGTTAAGTAATGATCTAAGTGGGTAAGCGCGTGTTCCTTTATCTCAACGCCGCGGTCAGAAAGGGCTTGGAAGTCAGGGCACGCGGCAACCGCTTTGGCACGTTTTTGAACAAAGCCAGTGCCTATAACTGACAAGGCTTGTTGTAAGCTTTCATCGTTTAAAGCTTTTGTTGCTCTTGTTTTTAATGATGAATTTTCAGCGGTCATTTGACTCTTTCATTTTGGGACTTGGAATTTCCCTTAAAATTAATTGATTAGATCTTTGCATGTTTAAGCTGTTTGTCAAGGACGCACAGCCCTTGTTTTATCCTTGACAAACAGCATAAACATGCAACCCTCCTATCATGGAACTTGAGGCAAACGCTTAGTGGTAGAAAGTTGTTATATATGAAGCGGTTATTCTTGATTTTGGTGTGTTTTGGCGTTGTTGGTGGCGGATTGTGGATGTGGCAAGGCCCCTTTTTGCAAGATCATGTGCAAAGCCGCTGGTCGCCAGAGGCAGGAACTGGCTTTCGTGAGGTTCAAGAGGTTACGGCCAAAAGCTTTATGGTGGCAACGGCCAATGTGCATGCCAGCCAGGCGGCGCGCGATATTATTGAACAAGGGGGCAATGCGTTGGATGCCACCATTGCGGCCCAACTTATGCTGACGTTGGTGGAGCCGCAATCTTCTGGCATTGGCGGCGGAGCGTTTTTGTTGTTTTGGGATGAGACTTCAAAGACGTTAAAAAGCTTTGATGGGCGTGAGACGGCACCAAGAGCAGTCGATGAAACTTTATTCCTCAAAGAAGATGGCTCGCCTTTGGGCTTTGGTGAAGCTGTACGCTCTGGCCGCTCCATAGGTGTTCCTGGTGTGATTGCCATGATGGAAAAAGTGCACAAACAATATGGCAAGCTTGAATGGGCCAAACTGTTTGGACCGGCCATTGAAAAGGCGCGCCAAGGATTTAAAATTTCGCATCGCTTAAACGCTTTGCTTGTTCGCAAAAAGGCCTCTTTTTTTAACGCGCCAGCTCAGAAATTGTTTTTTGATGATCGTCAACAAGCCCTACCAGAGGGGACTGTTTTGAAAAACCAGGCCCTGGCGGATACCTTGCAAACCATTGCTGAGCAAGGGGCTGCCGGTTTTTATCAAGGGCCCTTGGCACAAGCTATTGTTAAGGCCGCTCATGATGCCCCGGCTGTGCCCAGCGCGATGACGCTGGAGGATTTAAAAAATTATAAGGCCTTAGAGCGCCCGCCTGTTTGCGGGGCGTATCATAAATGGAACGTCTGCGGCATGGGCGCGCCCTCTTCAGGCGGGACCACGGTGGCAATGATTTTGGGGCTAGCAGAGCGTTTCTCTCTTGGTAGCGAGCCGAACTTAGAGGCTTTACATATAATTGCAGAGGCTGAAAAGCTTAGCTATGCGGATCGCAATCATTATATGGCGGATGCTGATTTCATCCCGCAACCAACAGGTTTTCTTGACCGTTCTTATTTGGCTGATAGGGCCAAGCTGATCCAGCCTGACAGCGCGATGAAAAAGGCTTTGCCTGGCAACCCGGCAATGAGCACAAAGGCCATGCTTGGCCAGGATGCAACGATAGAGATGGGAGGCACCAGCCATATATCCATTGTTGATCGCCAAGGCAATGTGGTTTCCATGACCAGCAGCATTGAAGGGGCGTTTGGCTCTGGCCAAATGGTCAAGGGTTTTTTGCTCAACAATCAATTGACCGACTTTTCGTTCAGACCAAAAGATAAAGAGGGCAAACCGATTGCCAACCGGGTTCAGCCTTTAAAGCGGCCACGCTCTTCTATGTCGCCAACGATTGTTTTTGATCCAGAGGGCGCTCCTAAAATCGTGCTTGGCTCGCCTGGTGGGTCGCGGATTATATTGTTTGTCGCCAAATCTCTTATTGCTCATTTTGATTGGGGCATGGGGCCTCAGCAATCTATTGGCCTGTTTAATTTTGGCTCCAGAGGTTGGGGGTTTGAACTTGAAAACCGGCCTGAAGCGCTTGGCTTTGCCGCCAAACTTGAAGCGATGGGACATCAGGTGAGAAAAGGGGTTATGACCTCGGGCGCGCAAATGATTGTGATCGAAAAAGACCACCTAAAAGGAGGAGCTGATCCGCGAAGAGAAGGGGTTGTGTTGGGCGATTAGCTTCCTATACTGGCCATTAAAATTCTATGGCACTACTTTGAGCAAAATTTTATGACTTCTCAAATTATTAATGTGGTTGGCGCTGGCATTTTTGGGCTTTGGCAGGCTTATAGATTAGCAAATGATGGCTTTCAGGTTCGCTTGTATGAAAAAAGCGCCCAGCCGTTTGCCAATAGTTCTAGCCGTTTGGCCGGCGCAATGCTCGCCCCGTTTTGTGAGGCAGAGGCAAGCGAACAGCACCTTATTCCCCATGCTTTGCAATCGCTTGAGTTGTGGCGCGCCAGCCCGTTTGCACTGGTTGAAAATGGGACCTTAATTGTTGCCCCGCCGCGCGATGGGGCTGAATTGACCGCATTTGCAAAACGGACCCTGGGCCACCAAAAGGTTGAGCAACATGACATTGAGAAACTAGAACCGGATTTGGCGGATCGGTTTGCGCACGGATTGTATTACAACCAAGAAGCCCACCTTGCACCGCGCCCCGTCCTGCAAGATATTTTGGATCACTTTATTGACCTTGGTGGACATGCCTTTTTTGGGCATGAGGGTGAACGGCCAGAGGCTGATTATGAGATTGACACGCGCGGTATGGGGGCCAAACAATCTCTTATCCAGTTGCGCCCAGTGCGCGGGGAAATGGCTGTGGTGGAGGCCAAAGAGCTGCACTTTTCACGCCCTATTCGCCTGCTGCACCCGCGCAATCCTTGTTACATTGTACCCTGGCCGAATAACCAGTACATGATTGGGGCAACGGTGATTGAATCTGATGATGAGGGGCCGGTGTGTGTGCGCTCTGGCTTGGAATTATTGGGCGCTGCCTTTACGGTTCATCCAGGGTTTGGGGAAGCAAAAATCCTTGAATTAAGCGCTGGTACGCGGCCCTCTTTTCCTGATAATATTCCTAAAATTATGGCTGAGGGCTCTTCCATTATGGTCAATGGAGCTTATCGGCATGGATTTTTATTGGCCCCCCTTTTGGCAGCTGAGGTTTCTTCCTATATAAGGGAAGGGGAAAAGCAAGGAGCGTTTTTTCAATGAATGTCGTGATAAATGGTGAACCTCAAAACATTGATGAAGAAACCTTGTTTCAACTGTGCAAACGGTATAATGATCACCCTGATTTTATTGCTACAGCTGTGAACGGTGAATTTGTCACGGTTAAGGAGCGGGCCGAATGCCGGCTTAAAGAGGGGGATAATATTGAGATCCTCTCGCCGCGCCAAGGGGGGTGATTGTGGTTGCCCAAATAGGATCGTTACTTTTAATTTTATGAATGGAAGTTATGTCAAACGCGTCGTTTCAACTTTATGATACCCCTCTTAGCTCACGCTTGTTGTTAGGCAGTGCGCTTTACCCGTCTCCGCGCGCGTTAGAAGAGGCGGTGAAGCGCTCGGGCACAAAAATTATCACCCTGTCTTTGCGGCGTGAAACCGCACGCGATAGTGGTGCACAAGATTTTTGGGCGTTAATGCAATCACTCAATGTTAATTTATTGCCCAATACGGCCGGGTGCCGCACAGCCAAAGAAGCCATTACCACCGCGCTTATGGGGCGTGAATTGTTTGGCACCAAATGGGTCAAGATTGAAGTGATTGCCAATGATGACACCTTGCAGCCAGACTTGTTTGGTTTGGTTGAGGCGACCCAAGAGTTGTGCGCCCAAGGGTTTGAAGTGTTCCCTTACACTACGGAAGATTTGGGCGCGGCTGACAAGCTGTTAGCTGCTGGGGCCAAAGTATTAATGCCGTGGGGGGCCCCTATTGGCACCGGGCGCGGGTTGATGAACCCTTATGCTCTGAAAACCATGCGTAATTATTTTCCCGATGTGCCTTTAATCATTGATGCGGGCATTGGCGCCCCCTCTCATGCGGCAGCCGCTATGGAGATGGGGTATGACGCCATCCTTTTGAATACGGCTGTGGCAAAAGCGGGTGACCCGGTTAAAATGGCATACGCCTTCAAATTAGCCATTGAAGCTGGCCGTGAAGCCTTTGAAGCGCTAATTATTGAAGAGCGCGATATGGCGAGCCCTTCCACGCCTGTTGCTGGCACGCCGTTTTTTGATCTTGAAAAACTATAAATCTTAAATTTTATCCCTTGGAGTCTTTACGTGTCTTTTGCTCGTTTTTATCCTGTTATGCCTGATCTTGAATGGATTGAGACCGTTGCCCCCTTGGGGATTAAAGTGGTTCAACTGCGCTTGAAAGATGCTTCTGACACGGAAATTGAACGGCAAATTAAGGGCGCCTTGCAAGTTTGCAAAATACATAATGTGCAATTGATCGTGAATGATTATTGGCAAGAAGCGATTAACTTAGGCGCTGATTATATTCATCTTGGACAAGAAGATTTGGCAGATGCAGATTTGAAAGCCATCAAACAAGCCGGACTTAAACTTGGCGTTAGCACTCATTCAGACCAAGAGCTGGCTATCGCTTTAAAGGCTGAGCCTGATTACATTGCCCTTGGGCCCGTTTATGAAACAATTTTGAAAGAAATGAAATGGGCGCCGCAAGGTTTGGGCAATGTGACCAAATGGAGGGACAAGATTAACGTTCCCCTGATTGCTATTGGCGGTATTAATTTAGAGCGCGCGCCTTTGGTGTTAGAGGCCGGTGCTGATAGCGTGGCTGTGGTGACAGATATTGTCACGTCACAAAGCCCTGCGGACCAAACTTTGAAATGGGTAAACCTGCTTGAGACGCTTTAAACACCGTTTCTATATTATCAGATAAGCAACTGATGTGTCTGACACTATTGAATTAATTGGTGTTGTTAAATTGAGGTTTGCGGCTCACAGCAATGGGTGGTGCAGTGTCCATTTTACGCAAATCTTGGCAGAGTGGGCACAAATGGTTCTAGAAAATTAGCCCTTCCATTCGCCCTTCATTAACCTAAAAACTTATCTGGCTAGAGCTCCTTTAAATATTAAATTTTTGTCATCTTGGCGAATTTTGGTTGACCTGCCATCGTTTAGACATTCTCATTTAGACTAATTGCTTTCAAGGTGTTACCCTTATTCTCTGGGTTTTACTGTGTTCGTGGTGGCCTCTCTTTTTTAGCCTTATGTTGGCAACAGAATGAAAAGGCGCACCGCCAAACTAAACGAGGTTTAATTCATGCGCCCTTCCCTTGATATTCGTTCCTGTGCCCTTAAGCTTTATCTCACTCAAGTTTTTGTGCTGTTTACAGTGTTTTTTGCTCTTTGCCTTCTTGTTCTGCCACGAACGGGTATGGCCGAGCCGTTGATTTTTTCTCATTCCAATTCGCTTTATGAAGCCAATCAATATTTAAAACGGATCAAGGCGCAAACCCAAGATGAGGCGCAACCGCTTGAGGTTTGGATCAAACGGGCAATTATGGCGCGCGAGGCCAACCCGCATTCAGCGCGGCGTTATTATGAATCTGGGCTGCATTTACAACCCAATAAACCCACTCTTTGGCTGCAATTGGCCAAAACCATACAGTCCATTTCCGTACAGCAAAAAAAATCTCGCGGGCGGCATGCTTTTTACCGGGATGGGACAGCGGCCAGTTTTAATGCCTTTCGGTTTGCAAAAGATAAAAGCATACAAGCAGATGCGCTGGCTGTGCTGGCGTATTTTTTACGTGCCCGGTCTTATTGGCGCCCGTCTTTGAATGCTTATAAAGCCAGCCTTGACCTGCAAGATAACGACGAAGTGGCAAAAATCTATCAGCAATTGCGGGCCGAAAAAGGCTTCCGCATGACCAATTATAAAATCAATTCAGACCTGAGCCAGCCGCAATTGTGCATGCAATTTTCTGAAAACCTATTTTCGCGCGGTACGGATTATTCCACCTTTTTTAAAGTCAATAATCAGGACCCGGATGGGGTGCGGGTTGAACGGCGGCAAATTTGTATTGATGGGTTTAAACATGGGGAAACTTATCAAATATCAGTGCGCCAAGGCTTGCCCTCAACGGTTGGTGAGCAACTTTTAAAAACCTCTGACATCACCGTTTATGTACGTGACCGTAGCCCCTCTGTGAGGTTTGCAAGCAAAGCCTATGTGCTGCCAAAATTTGGCCAACGCGGCTTACCGCTGATGAGTGTAAACACCAAGGAAGCCATGCTCCGGATATACCGGGTGGGTGATCGCAATTTGTTAAGCACAGTGATGGATGGGCGGTTTCGCTCCAACTTGAATGATTATGATGCGCGTGAATTGGCCAATAAATTTGGTGCTGAAATTTACAAGGGGGCTGTTGAAATTGCCTCGGAGCTGAACAAAGACATTAAAACAGCTGTGCCAGTACAAACGGCGGTGCCTGATATGAAGCCGGGGCTCTATGTGGTTCGCGCCTGGCCAAAGAACTCTAAGCATGGCTCGAACCGGGGGGCCACGCAATGGTTTATCGTCTCTGATCTTGGGCTGGCGACCTTGAAAGCGCAAAACGGCCTTTATGGGTTTGTGCGCTCTATCACCGATGCCATACCGAAAAAAGGTGTTTTGGTGAAATTGCTGGCCAAAAACAATGAAATTTTGGGCTCTTCGATTAGTGATGAGAAAGGCATGGTGACGTTTGATGCCGGCTTGTTGCGCGGTAAAGGGGGTAACAGCCCTGCCTTGTTGGTGGCTGAGAACAGTGATGGCGATTATGGCTTTGTAGATTTGTCAAAAGCGGCCTTTGATTTAACAGATCGCGGCGTTGCTGGCCGGCAAGCGCCGGGGCCTTTGGATGGTTTTGTGTTTACGGAACGCGGAGTTTATCGCCCGGGCGAAGAGGTGCAGCTGACTGCCCTTCTGCGCGACCAACAAGGGCTTGGTGTTTCCGATATGCCTTTGACCGTGGTGATCACCCGGCCGGATGGCAAAGAACATACCCGCGTGACCTTGGCCGATCAAGGGGCCGGTGGGCGCAGCTATAGCATGCCGCTTATTCAATCAGCCATGACAGGCACGTGGCGGGTCAAACTGTTGGGGGATGACAAACGTGCCTCGATTGGTTCCACGTCCTTTTTGGTGGAAGATTATGTGCCAGAACGCATGGAACTGACCTTGCGCAAAGAAAGCGAGATTTGGTCAAGCGCCACTCAAGCTGAGATTAAAGTGGCTGGGACCTATCTTTATGGCGCGCCTGCTGCCAAACATCAGCTGAAAGGGGATTTCACGATCTCTAAGAAATCGTCTGGTTTGAAAGGATATGAGGGCTATCAATTTGGGTTAGCGGATGAGAAGTTTTTAAATGTTCACAAGTCTTTGACCAATATTGGGCTGCTTAACGAAAAGGGCAAAACAACGTTGACCCTTGATTTGCCAGCTTTTGAGCGCCCTTCCAAACCAATTGAAGCGAAGATTAATTTGCGGTTGCTAGAGCCAGGTGGGCGGCAAGTGGTGCGTGCGGTAACCTTGCCCGTTGCCAATGAGCGGCCGATGATTGGGATTAAAACCATCTCAACGCCTGCACAAATGAAGGAGCAGAAAACAGCCCAATTTGATATTGTGCGGCTGGACAAAAAGGGCCGGCAAGAGGCTGAAAGTTTGCGTTGGGAATTGGTTGAAATTACCAAGCACTATCAATGGTACAATCAAAATGGCTATTGGCGTTATGAGCCGGTTGTATATACCAACCGGGTGGCCAAAGGCACAGTTGAAACGCAAGAAGATGGTGCAGCGCGCATTGAGATGCCGGTGAAGCGCGGGCAGTACCGCTTGGAGATTGTCTCGCATACCTATAACCAGCTTGCCGCCAGCACCAACTTTAGTGTTGATTGGTATGCGGCAAAAGACGCCGACACGCCTGATGTTTTGGAAATTGCTACTGACAAAGCGCAATATTCACTTGGGGACCAATTGCAAGTGCGGGTGAAACCGCAAGCCAAAGGGCGCACCTTGGTGGCCGTGATGAATGAAACTGTCCTTGACATCAGGGAAGTTAATCTGGATGAGGCGGGCGGCGAGGTTGGCTTTACGGTTGATAAAAAATGGGGCGTTGGGGCTTATGCGATTGCCATGCATTACCATGTTATGGACGAACAGCAAAGCCAGATGCCGGGCCGGGCCATTGGTGTTAAATGGATTAAGATTGATGAGGAGCCGCGCACCCTGAATATATCTGTTGGGTTGCCCCAACATCACGTGGCGAATAAGGTTTTGAAACTCCCCGTGCAGGTTACCGGCCTGTCAGAAGGGGAAAAAGCCTTTGTAACCATTGCCGCTGTTGATGAGGGCATTTTAAGCCTGACCGGGTATAAGACCCCAATGCCGCAAACGCATTATTATGGGCAGCGGCGTTTGGCCACGCAGATCCGTGATGTTTATGGGCATTTGATTGATGGCATGGGCGGGGCACAAGGGCGCATTCGCTCTGGTGGTGACGCTGGTGGGCTCGCTCTGCAAGGGGCGCCCAATAGCATTAAGCCGGTGGCGCTTTATTCTGGCATTGTGGCGTTGGATGATAATGGCCAGGCTGAAATTGCCTTTGAAGTGCCCCAATTTAACGGCGCCTTGCGGGTGATGAGCATGGCCTGGAGCCAAAACAAGCTGGGGGCTTCAAGCGAAAAACTGATTGTGCGTGACCCGGTGGTTGTTTTGGCCAGCACGCCGTTGTTCTTAACCAAAGGCGATCAATCACGTTTGTTCTTGTCCATTGATAATGTTGATGGGCCGGAAGGGGCGTATAAGATTGATGTATCTGCCAATGAGGGGTTGACGTTTGATGCCTCGCAATTTGATGCCCCGTTTGAATTGAGCAAGGGGAGGCGGGTGAATGTGGCGCTTACCATGACAGCGAAAAAAATTGGCCTGGCCACTATAAAGCTGTCTTTGCGCCATCAACCACAAGACCCCTCTGGTCCTTCCTTAGAGATTAGCCAGGCTTATGATCTGATGATTAAACCAGCGCAACCTAATGCGTCGTGGCGCACTGTGAAAAAACTGGCGGCCAATGGGGGCAAGCTGACCTTTAGCAAGGATATCTTCTCCGATATCATTCCTGAGACGGCACAAGCTTCCCTTTCTGTTGGGCATTTGGCCGGGCTTGATGTGCCAGGCCTGTTTGAAGCGCTTGATCGCTACCCGTATGGCTGTGCGGAGCAAACCACCAGCCGGGCGATGCCGTTGCTTTATCTGTCCAAATTGGCGCCGTCTTATGGCCAAACCTTAGCTGAGGATCTGCCCAAGCGGATTGACAAAGCCATTACCCGGCTCGCTTCTTTGCAAAACAGCCAAGGTGGGTTTGGGCTATGGTCACCTCATTCTGTCGATATGTGGTTGACCGCTTATGTGACAGACTTTCTCACCCGGGCGCGGGAACAAAAATTCCCGGTTGATCCAGAAATGGTGGCCATTGCGCTGCAACGGTTGAAAAACTCTGTGAACTTTGCCAGTGACTTTAAGAAGGGGGGCGAGGACATTGCTTATGCCCTTTATGTGCTGGCGCGCAATGGCGAGGCTAATGTGGGTGACTTGCGCTATTATGCTGATACGAAAATTAGCCATTTCTCAACCCCTATTGCCCAAGCCCAGATCGCGGCCAGCTTGGCCATGTACGGCGACACTGAGCGGGCCCAAAGAGCGTTTCAGACGGCCTATCAAACCATGCAAAACGCGCCTGATGAAGGTGAGATTGCCTCTTACCGTCGTGATTATGGCACCCGTTTGCGGGACCGGGCTGCTTTGTTGGCTTTAAGCTCTGAGGCTAAAAATTCGCAGTTGCCGAAACTTGAATTGATCAATGCCATGGTGCAAGAGCGGGCTGAGAAGACCTTTACTTCCACGCAAGAAAATGCCTGGATGCTGTTGGCAGCCAATGCATTGGAAGACCAAGACCGGGCGATTTTGCTTGATGTCAATGGGCAAGAACGCCAGGGGCTGTATCGCCAACGGTTTACGCCGGCCCAGCTTAACTCTCAGGACTTGGAGATCACCAACAAAAGTGCTGAAGAGGTCTCAGCTGTGTTGACCATTCACGGTTCTGCCAACAATCCATTGCCCGCGTTGGAGAAAAACATAGGCTTAAAACGCCAATTCTTTTCCCTGGCTGGCAAGGAAATCTCACTGTTGAATGCCAAGCAAAATGACCGGGTGGTGGTTGTGTTGACCATTTCCGATCATGCGCATAAGGGTGGGCGGTTGTTACTGACCGATCATTTGCCAGCTGGCTTTATGATTGAAAACCCTAATCTGGTGACTGGTAGTAACTTGGCCAATTTTGCCTGGATAAAACCTTCCGTATGGCCGGTTCATCAAAGTTTCCGGGATGATAAATTTGTGGCTGCCTTTAACCTTTCAAGTGCGCGCAACAAAGCTGAACCGCGCACCATTCAGGTTGCCTATATTATGCGGGCGGCTCATGATGGACGTTACATTCACCCAGCGGCACATGTGGAGGATATGTACCGACCCAACCGCTTTGCGCGCACTGGCGCACAGCATGTGATTGTTGAGCGGCCATAAGTGTCATGGCTTGGTTCAAACACCATAAAAAGAAACTGTTCGGCATAAGCGGGGCCTTGGGCCTGCTTATGCTGGGCGGCTTTGTTGCTTGGCAAGTGTTTGTGCTTTGCCTGCCGGCGTTTGATCTGGCCCAGCATATGAAAGCCAAAGGGCTAGAGCATCGGTTGAGCTCTTCTGTGATTGTCACGGACCGAAGAGAGCGGTTGTTGCGTGCCTTTACAGCCAAGGATGGACGTTGGCGTTTGCCAGTGCGCCAAGACAAAATCGCGCCACATTATTTTCAACTATTGCTGAATTTTGAAGATAAGGGCTTTTATGCGCACAAAGGCATAGAGCCGAAAGCCTTTGTGCGGGCAGCGTGGCAATGGTTGAAAAATGGGCGTGTGATTTCTGGTGGCTCAACGCTTTCTATGCAGGTGGCGCGGTTATTGGAGGGGCGCAAGGACCGGTCGCTGGCGACCAAATGGCGGCAAATCAAGCTGGCTTTGCAATTGGAGAAACGGTTTTCAAAGGCTCAGATCCTTGATCTTTATATTAAGCTCACCCCGTTTGGGGGCAATTTGGAAGGGGTGCGGGCGGCTTGCTTGGCTTATTTTGGCAAAGAGCCTAAGCGGCTTTCATTAGCTGAGGCGGCGACCTTGGTGGCGCTGCCGCAATCGCCAGAAGGGCGCCGGCCTGATCGGTTTCCCCAACGTGCCAAGACGGCGCGCGACCGGGTGTTAAAGCGGGCGTTTGAAAATGAGATTATTTCGAAAGACGATTACCTTTATGCACTTCGCCAACCAATGGTGAGCAAGCGCCAGGCCTTTCCAATGTGGGCGGCCCATGTGGCCGAACGCATGGTGAAGACCACACCTGCTTCTACTGAGATAAAAACCAGCCTGTCGCGGCCCTTGCAGGTTAAGCTGGAGGCGCTGGCAAAATCTCACGCTTACCGGCTTGGCAAAGGGCTTTCGGCGGCCATTTTGGTGATCAACCATCAAAACGGAGATGTGCTCGCTCATGTGGGGGCTGCTGATTATCATGATGAAAGCCGCTTTGGGCCCATTGATATGACACGGGCGGTGCGCTCGCCTGGCTCAACTTTAAAACCATTTATTTATGGGATGGGATTTGATGCTGGCATGGTGCACCCTGAAAGTCTCATTGAAGATGCACCAGTGCGCTTTGGGCTTTATGCCCCAGAGAATTTTGATGGCAAATTTCATGGCACGGTTACCATTCGACAAGCTTTGCAAAAATCGTTAAACATTCCGGCGGTGAAATTATTAGCACGGATTAAACCATCGCGCTTTGGGGCCCGGTTTTCTTATGCTGGGATCCGGTCTTCCATGCCGAATAATTTATCTGTTGCGCTTGGCGGGGTGGGTTTTACGCTTAAAGATCTGGCCAAAGCTTATTTGCATGTGGCTAACCCTGGCTCGGCGCTTGATTTAAATTATCTGCACCCCTTGCCGCCGCGCTCTTCAACCCAAATTTTAAAACACCGCCCGCTGATGAGTGAGCGGGCTGCCTTTTATGTCACCCATATTTTGCGAGGGAGCCCACCGCCGAAAAATGCTAAACCTGGTGCTTTGGCATATAAAACCGGCACCTCTTATGGGTACCGCGACGGCTGGGCGGTTGGGTATGATGGGCAGCACTTGGTCGCGGTTTGGATTGGGCGGCCAGATGGCGGGCCAACAACCAACTTAACCGGCATTGGGGCTGCTGGGCCATTGCTGTTTGATGTGTTCCAGCATATTGGTGAAAAACGCGTACCCTTTGCCCGCCCGCCGCGCGGGGTGATTTTTGCCAGCGGTGATGACCTGCCCCCGCCCTTGCGCTGGTTTGACAAGGAAAAACGCCGTTTAACCGCTCATAACGGCCAAGCTAAAATTGCCAAGGTGAAAATTTCTTTTCCTCCCAAGGGGGCTGAGTTTTATTTACCAAAGAAACGACCTGCCCCTATGCCCATTGCGCTGAAGGCTGAAGGGGGTAAATTGCCGCTGACCTGGTTGGTGGATGGAAAGATTGTGCCTTCCAAAGCGCATCTGCGCCAGAGTTTTCACAAAGTTAATTCTGCCGGTTTTGTGGAGTTTTCAGTGATTGATGCGTTGGGACGGACTGACCGCGTGCAAATTCGTGTGCGCTAACTGAAAGCCGATCGTCTCCTTAACTTCCATGGTGAGATTTTTGCATTTTTAAAAGCTATGTCAAGGATTTCACTTGCGCTCCGCGTCCTTGACATAGCTTTTAAAAATGCCAAAGTCTAACCATGGAAGTTAAGGAGACTTGCAGTCGCTGATCACCTTTTTTTGAGAATCATTTTTATTGCTGGGATTTGTTTTGTGCCTTAAGAACAAGTCCTTATGAGCAATTTTTTAAACACACGCATCGTTTTGTTTTGGGGCTTGGGCATTTTTTTATGTCTGGCAGCCTTAGGGTTGTGCTTGGCCTCTTATCGGTTTTCTTATGATTATGCGGTGGCGCAAATGCCGGTTTGGGCTTTGGTTGCTGGCTTGATGAGTGTGGGGACAGTGTTTGTTGTATTGTGTTATTTGCTCACACAATTGGCCAGAGAGAAAAAGCGTTCTACTTGGTTTGTTGTGTTTATCTTTGCCATTGGGTTTGCGGCGCGGGTTTTGTTGATGGGCAGTGAGCCTGTTTTGGAAGATGACTACCAACGGTATCTATGGGATGGGGGCTTGGTTGCCAATGGGCTGAACCCTTATCTTTATAGCCCAGCTGATGTGCTGGAAGGGCGCGCTCTTATTTCTTATCAGCAGTTGGCCGATGAGGCTTATCCCATCGTGGAGCGGATAAATCATGGTCAATTGCGCACCATTTATCCTGTTGGGGCGCAGGCTTTGTTTGGGTTTGCGCATAAACTCTCCCCTTTTTCTTTGTTTGGGTGGCGCTTGGTTATTTTGCTTTGTGAGCTGGCCGCCTTTGCCTTGTTGCTCAAAATCGTTTGGCATTTTAAGCGCGATGAAATTTGGCTTGCCGCTTATTGGTGGAACCCACTGGTGATTAAAGAGCTGATTAACTCAGCTCATATGGAAGCTGTGTTGGTGCCGCTGATCTTGCTTGGGGTTTATGCCGGGTTAAAGCAGCGTTTTTTCACAGCAAGCTTTGCTTTTACCCTGGCTGCCAGTGTTAAAATTTGGCCTGCTTTGTTGTTGCCGCTTGTTTGGCGGCGGATGCTCTGGCAGCCCTGGTCGTTGATTAGTGCTGTTGGTTTTTCTGTTTTAATCGGGGTGGCAATCATAGCCCCCTTTATTGCCTTTGGTTTGAATGATAGTTCGGGCCTTGTTGCCTATGCCATGAAGTGGAAAACCAATTCAGCCTTTTTCCCTACATTTGAAAAAGCAGTCTCTTGGGGGCTGACAGCGATTGGAAACACTGATTGGACACCTCTTGTGGCGCGCGGGTTGGTTGGGTGTGGGTTGCTGTTGGTGCTCGCCCGGCTTGTGTTTTCTCCTGCTAAGGGAGAGATTCAATTTTTATCTCATATAGTTATCATGTCATTGTTGATATTTTTGTTTAGCCCAGCGCAATTTCCTTGGTATCTTGTTTGGGTTGCGCCGTTTTTGGTGTTTCACCCCATTTGGGGGTTGATTTTGTTGGTGCCGCTTATGGCGCTTTATTATGCTGGATTTGCTTTGATGACCGCTGGTACGTTTGAACATTACCGTATTCCTTTGGCCTTTGTGGTTTGGGTGCCTGTTTGGGCCTTGTTGCTTTGGCAAGGGCGGGCCATTTGGAGATCCCCCGATGCGCCATGAAAAATTTATAAGCGTCGTCATCCCGGCCTTAAATGAAGAGAATGCCATTGGCGATGTGATTAGAGATTTGCCCGACTGGATTGATCAGATCGTGGTGGCTGATAATGGCTCGCGCGATAACACAGCGCCGATTGCTCAGGATCTAGGTGCAGATGTGGTGTTTGAATTAGAGCCTGGGTATGGCGCGGCTTGTTTGAAGGGGCTAAGCGTTGTCACTGAAGCTGATATTATTGTTTTTTTAGATGGTGATTATTCTGATTTTCCTGAAGATGTTCACAAGCTGGTGGACCCAATAGCACAAGAGACCCATGACTTTGTGCTTGGCTCTCGCTCCAAAGGCCAGGTGCAAAAGGGGGCTTTAACCAGCACGCAAATTTTTGGCAATTGGCTATCTTGCTTTTTAATGCGCTTGCTTTGGAAAACGCCTTACAGCGACCTGGGGCCATTTCGCGCGATTGATGCAAAGCTATTGCAAGACCTCAACATGAGAGATCGCAATTATGGCTGGACGATTGAGATGCAGATTAAGGCGCATGTGCAAAAGGCACGCATCTTGGAAGTGCCCATACGCTATCGCCAACGGGTGGGGGTTTCCAAAATCTCTGGCACCATCAGTGGCACCTTTAAAGCAGGTTATAAAATTCTGGCTACCATTTACAAGTATAGAAACTTGAAAGCCTAAAAGCTGGGTGTTGGTTTTTGCTTTAACTTCCATGGTAAGGCAAAGCGCGCAAATCTGCATTCTTTAATAACGCCAATTTTCTTTTGATTTGAGCAATTGTCCCCAATGGTCATTATAGGGATGGATGAAAGGGGTAGCCCCTTTTTCGTTTACCATGGGGTATTTGTTGTTTGACCAACCGAATAAGCCTTGGGTTAGATTGACGACGCTTGTGGCGCCTGCATTTAATAAGTCTTGTTTTAAGTAGCGTGCCATTTTTGATGAACGAACACCAACCGAGCAGTAAAACACCACCCTTTTTCCTTTCACTTGCTGGCCATATTTTTTCATAAATTGAGAAGCCCAGCTGGAAGGGTTTAATTGGTAAGCGCCTTTGATGTGGCTGATTTCAAATTCGCGTTTTTCCCTCACATCAAAGATGATAAAATCTTGGGTTTCGTTTTTTTTGATGGCTTTTAATAAGGTATCTGCTCGCAGATGGGAGACACCAGGGTAATCGGCTTGGATGTCTTTGTGAACAGCAGTGAGCGTAAAGTCAGCTGCTTGCAGGCTTGATGGTAACAAGAGAACACTTATCACCAAAAGAAGCTGTTTTAGTTTGCTTTGCATTTATTCGCCCTTCATAAACTGAGCCGCCGCGATTAACGCTTGGCCGTAACTTATGCCACCATCATTGGCAGGAAGCTTGTGTTGGGTCAGGGGTGTTAGGCCCTGCGCTTCCAGCATAGGGACCACCGCTTCCAGCAAGGTTTGGTTTTGAAAGCAGCCGCCTGACAATGCGATTTTGGTTGGGTGTTGGCCTGTTAGGCCTTTACAAACTTGTTGCACCCAATCGTTAAAAATCTTAGCAAGGCTTTTGTGAAATTTTGTGGCAATGAAGCTGTTGTCTTTGCCAGCTTCCAAATCTGCCAACAGGCTTTGCCATAAAGGGGCAAAGTCAAGCCGGTTGAGGCCATTTTCATTTCTAATGTCAGCCTTGTAAAGGTCTTGGTTTGGCAAATCTTGCAGCAAAGATTTTGAGACAAGCGCTTCTAGTGCCATGGCAGCTTCGCCTTCATAGGTGACGCTATCAGGGGATAAATTTAAACTTGCCGCAACCGCATCAAACAAACGCCCGCATGATGAGCCTTTGGGGGTGTTAAGGCCCTTGTTCATCATGGCCTGTAAAGTTGGGGTGGGCTTTTCATTTAAGTATGCCCATAAGGGCAGGTTGGGATATTGGCTTTGAAGCTTTTCATAGCCAATTGCGGTTTCTAAATGGGCGACCAGATTGCGCCATGGTTCTTTTACTGCTGCGGCTGCGCCTGGCATGGGAACGGCCGGTAACGAACCGATGCGTTGAAAATCATGATAATCGCCATAAAACAGCTCGCCACCCCAGATGGTGCCATCAAGCCCAAAGCCAACTCCATCCATGATGAGGCCGAGGCACTTTTCTTCCTCAATACCAATGCCGTTTTCCCCCATCGCTGCGGCCATATGAGCGTGGTGGTGCTGCACGTCAATGAGGGGCAATTGGTCTTTTTCGCTGATTTCCTGACCATATTTACTGGATAAATAATCTGGATGTTTGTCGATCACCCTTAGCTTTGGTTGATGATCAAACAAGTCTGTGTAGAGGGCGATGGATTTTTGATAGGCGGTAAAGGTGGCCAGCTGTTCTAAATCACCTTGGTGTTGGGAGAGAATGGCTTTGCCGTTTTTTAGCAGGCAAAAAGTTGATTTGAGTTCGCCGCCAAGGGCCAACAAGTCCGGGGCGTTTTCAAATCCTTTTGGCAGTTCAATGGGGGCTGGCGCATACCCTCTTGCACGGCGCAATTGAGTGGGCTTGCCAAGGGTGATGCGGGCCACACTATCATCAACGCGATTGGTGATGGGCCGGTTATGTAGGAGAGCAAAGTCGGCAATGGTTTTCAACTCCTTGCAGGCTTGTTCATCCTCAATGATTTGCGGCGTGTTGGAGAGGTTGCCGCTGGTCATAATCAAGGGCTCATCAAAATGGCTGAGCAAGATATGGTGCAAAGGTGTGTTGGGCAGCATGAAACCGAGTTGGGCTAAATTTGGGGTGCAGGCCTGGGGCAAAGATTTTTGGCCTTTATCGACCAAAACAATTGGGGCCGCATGGCTTTGCAACAAATCTTGTTCTGGTTGGGTGAAATGGCCGTAACGGCGTGCGGTTGCGATGTCCTTTACCATTAGCGCAAAGGCTTTGTTTGAGCGTTTTTTGCGTGTGCGCAGAGCCTTCACGGTATCTTCATTGGTGGCCAGGCAAGCAAGCTGGAACCCGCCAAGGCCCTTTATCGCACCAATAAAACCCGCTTTGAGCAGATCAGATGTTGCCTGCAAGGGATCTTGATCAAAAGCGGGGTGTTGTTGTTGTTCATTCAACCAAACAAGTTCCAGGTGCGGGCCACAGTTTGGGCAAGCGATCGGTTGGGCATGAAAGCGCCTGTCATTTGGGTCTTCATATTCTGTGCGGCAGGCTTGGCACATTTCAAAGCTTGCCATGGAAGTCGTGGCCCGGTCGTAAGGGGCCTCATGAATGATTGTTAGACGCGGGCCGCAATGGGTGCAATTGGTAAAGGGGTAGTGATAGCGCCGCTCGGTGGGTGAATTGATTTCTTCTATGCAGGCTGGGCAGGTTGCTGCATCAGGGGAGATTTGGGTTTGCATGTCCCCCTTTTGGCTCTTGGCAATGGTAAACTGTTCGAAGCTGTGTTGTGTCGCAGCTCGCTCCACATTGACATGCGCGATTTGGGCAAGGGGGGGATGTTCGCTTCTTAAGCGGCTTACAAATGTTTCGGCCTGACTTTCAGTTGCATTGAGAAGAACCTCAACCCCTTGACTATTGTTTAAGACCTGACCTTTTAAGCCCATTTGTGTGGCCAGTTGCCAAACAAAGGGGCGAAAGCCAACGCCTTGCACAATTCCGCTGACTGTTATGCTGACGGTTTGAAGGTGTGTAACATGCGTGTTCATTATTGTTATTTTATCGTTTTCTCATGGCTTTGCCATTTAAAAAAACGACGCAGTTAATGGAGCTCTTAACTCAAGCTCATTTAACCAATAACATTGGCAAATGCTTCTGGGTAAATTAACTCTCCTGCTGGGGGGGCATTATCTGACCATTTGCAGGCGAGTAAAAACGGGCCATCATAAGGGCCATTATAGGGCTGGGCGGTGGCTTGAGCATAGCCAAAGCGGCCATAATAATTTTCTTCCCCCAACACAAAGACTAGTTTTTCTTTTGCTGCCATTAGATCCGCATGAGATCGTTTGATTAATTCAGAGCCTAACCCTTTACCCTGCCAGACAGGGTCCATAATAAAAGGAGCCATGACAAGGGCATCATGAATTTTATTTTCATAGGAAATTTTTAAACGAGAATAAGCAATCACGCCGGTTATTTCTTGATTACGGTCAATAACAGAAACATGGACCAGATCATTTTTTTCTTTTAGCTCTCTCATAAAGCGAGCTTCGTCTTTGCGCAAAAAGACCCGCTCTATCAAAGCGTATATTTGATGCCAATCATTTTCTTCTACACGGCGAATTTCGCCAGTATTTCTCTCGCTCATAATTTATTTTATCTGACCAGCACTTATTTGATGCCTAATATAATAGGATTATTTAGAAGATATATCTATTGTTTTTTGATTTGAAAAGATTTTTTGTTGAATAAATGAGCACAATTTGAAAGCTTAAAATTTCGCTATTTTTTATTTTTTTAATATAAAACAGTGGTGTAATTTTAAGTACTAATCTTGAACTCTCCTTTTAACCCGTTGACAAAATCTTTTGTTTTTACAGGTTTTCTTCCTTCTCTTTGAATCTCTATAAGCTGAATTGCCCCTTGAGCACAATTCACAATTATAGTCTGTTCACTGATTTCTTTATGGTCAGGCACATAAGGTACAATTTCGGATCTTAATATTTTAATTCGTTCAATTTTATTTGGGGCTGTTTGCGCTTCGAACCATGCGCCAGGAAAGGGGCTGAGGCCGCGAATATGATTATGAATCTCTTGTGCTGTTTTTGACCAATCTATGCGTGTTTCACTTTTAGAAATTTTGGTTGCATATGTGACGCCCTCTTGAGATTGAGAGGTGGCCTTCAAAGTGCCTTGCTCAAGCCCGTCTAATGCTTGGCCAAGTAAATGGGCGCCTTTGTGCATCATCTCATCATGCAAATCACCGGCTGTCATCGTCTGCGTTATGGGGATCTCATCGGTTAGAAGGATATCTCCGGTGTCCAACCCTTCATCCATCTGCATGATCATCACACCTGTTTTTGTGTCACCTGCCATGATGGCCCTTTGAATGGGGGCTGCACCGCGCCATCTTGGTAACAAAGACCCGTGAACATTTAAACACCCATGAGGGCAGGCCTCAAGGATGGGTTTTGGCAACAACAAACCATAAGCGATCACGACAGCAACATCGGCTTTGAGCGCTTTGAATTCTTCTTGGGGACCTTCTTTTTTTAAGCTTTGCGGGGTAAAGACTGGGATGCCTTGCTCGTCTGCAAACGTGTGAACCGGCGTTTTGCGCACTTTGCCACCGCGCCCGGCTTTGCGAGGCGGTTGGGAATAAACGGCGACCACCTCATGCCCTTTTTCTAAGATCTTGGACAGAGTTGGGATGGAAAACTCAGGGGTTCCCATGAAAATAATGCGTAATGTCACCTGTTTGTTCCTGTAAGACGTGTTGCCCTGTATTTTCTTTGGTTACAGAGTTTGTTGTTTTTGGGCCTTGGTGAATTTTTTGATCACTCTGTCACGGCGCAGTTTGGATAAATAATCAATAAATAGAACCCCGTTTAAATGATCAATTTCGTGTTGAACGACCGTGCCGAGCAGCCCTTCGCATTTTAACTGTTGTTGATCGCCTTTGCGATCACGATAATTAACCGTGACCCAGGCAGGCCGTTCCACTTCTGCGAAATATTCCGGGATCGATAAGCATCCTTCCTCATAAGCTGAAATTTCATCAGATTTTTCAACAATTTCAGGATTGACCATGATGATCGGATTTGGTTTGTCACCTTCATCCGGTTTTGCTGCATCCATCACGATCAAACGGATTGGCAGTGCAATTTGAGGGGCGGCCAAGCCAATACCTGGGGCGTCATACATGGTTTCCAGCATGTCATCCATCAGTTGTGATAAATCTGAGGTGATGCCGTCTAGTGGTTGACAGGTTTTGCGCAATACCGGGTCAGGTATTTTTACAATTTCTTTAAGGGCCATTAGATCTCTTTTATTTATTAGCTTGCTTTGAATTCACAGCTTTTTGCCATATAACAGAGCTTGGGTACAAGTTTATTATTGATTTGGTAGCTGCCTAAATAGACGGCGAGGGCAAACTTTAAGAGGGATTGGTTGAATGTCTGTTATCCAGCGATATTTTCCGCATTTTTTGTTGGTGCTTTATCTTATCTTGATGGTGTGGTTGGCCATTGACCCCTTTAGCCGGGCGACCTGGTTTGCTGAGAATTTGCCGGTCTGGATTGTGGTGGCTTTGCTGGTGGTGACTTTCCCAAAATTTAGGTTCTCCAATCTGGCTTATTTTTTAATGTGGTTTTTTCTTTGTTATCACACCATTGGCGGGCATTTTACCTTCTCGCGGGTCCCGTTTGACTTCTTTAATGACCTGATTGGGTCTGAGCGCAATAATTTTGACCGGGTTGGGCATTTTTTGGTGGGGGTGTTTGCGTATCCAGCCGCTGAGCTGTTCCATAAAAAGGGGTGGGTTACCAATGGGATAACCGCTGCTCTCATCGGGATTTTAGCTGTGGGGACCTGGGCAGGGCTTTATGAAGTGATTGAGATGATTTACGCGGTCAATTACGGCGGGGATCAGGCGGCTGATTTTCTTGGTAGCCAAGGCGATATTTGGGATGCGCAAAAGGATATTGCCATGGACCTATTGGGGGGTGTGATATTTGGCGGTCTTTATTTGAAGTGGGCCAAAGATTAGTCGGTTTTTTATGTATTAGATTTAGAAGCTTTTTGTTCGTTTTTAGTCTTTCTTCACCTAATCATTTAAATTCTCAATCTATCATACTGCAATTTAAATAACTTTCTTGTTTTTGACTTGTCATATTGCCCCTCTTGCTGCAATAGTTACTTTGTATTGCGTGATGTTGTGGGTGGTGTTATGGAGTTTTTAGACGCAGTTGATTTGAACAATGTAAAAGTTCAGTTTTCAATCATTGCGAGTGTCATTGCCATTTTTGGCGGCGGTTTCAGTGTGGGCCGGTGGTTTCGCAATCGCACTGATGATGCTAAAGCCGAAGCCCTCAAACAAGAAAATACAAGCCTTGCCATCAAGCACGGAAAAGAGAAAAAACGCGCTGACCGTTTAGGGCTGGTTTTAGAAGAGCAGCATGAGGCGGTGCGCTCTGTACGCAATGTTTGGCGCAAAAACCCGCTTTATGACCTTGGCAACCACACCCGCAAGATGACAAAAAGCAAGCCCATCATCACCGTGGCTAACTTTAAAGGCGGGGTGGGCAAAACCACGGTTGCGGCCAACCTAGCGGCTTATTTTGACAGCATTGGCAAAAAAGTTCTGCTGATTGATTTTGACTATCAGGGCACTCTGACAGACATGGTGATGAATGCGATGCAGGTTTCGCACCCTGATCTGTCAGCAAACTCTCTGCTGTTTGACAATAAATCAGCTGAAGAAGTGCTCAATCAATCTGAACGTTTGGGCGGGCTTTTTCATCATTGCCGTTTGTTTCCTGCCTTTTATGAGCTGAATGACGCGGAAAATTGTATGTTGTTGCGCTGGTATAGCGGCATGAGCCAAGAGATCCGCTACAACCTTCATAAGCATCTCAGCTCAGATATTTTTCAAAACAGTTTTGATGTGATGATCATTGACGCCCCACCCCGGCCTGGTACTGCGGTGGTCAACGCGGCGTGTGCCAGCACCCACCTTTTGGTGCCGACCATTCTTGATAACCTGTCTATTGAGGCAACCTTAAATACACTTGAAGTGTTCAGTGAATATCAACGCGAGCTTAACCCCCAATTACGCTTGTTAGGGATTGTGCCCTCAAAAGTGTCTCAACGCGGCTTTCAAAATTATGAAAAACGGGCGCTGGATTATTTGCGCCAGCAATCCTCACAATTTTGGAATTCTGGCCCAGGGTTTCGCATTTATGAGCAAACCCCCATTTTACAAAAGGCATCCATTGCTCAAAGTGCTGGCAATAACATTTCTTTTCTTGTGAACAATAACCCTGAAGTTAAAATGATGTTTGAATTGCTTGGCGGCCAAATCGCGCGTGAACTTGGGTGGGAAAGCGCTGTTGAAGCGGCCAAGATGAGAGTGCTGGCAGGAGAGTAGTTTTGCATGAAAGTTAAAGCGCTTAAATCTGGCCTTAAGAAGTTGGTTCCTGTTCTGCAAGAATGGGAAGCCAAAAGGGCTGTCCAGGATTTTGAAAAACTCATTGAGTTGATGGACGGCCATGAAGACATGACGGTGGAGGCCTTTTGCAAAAAGGCGCGTGCTGGTTTGGCGGGCAAAAGCGGTGCGCCTACGAAACGGTCTTCAGGTGGCACAAGCGGCTTGCGCCAAGCTGTTGTTGAGGACCATGTGCAAGCTTTAAAGGCCTCTGGAAATTCAGAAGCTGATTTTACCAAAGCTCTGCACACCGTTGGCACTGACAAGCAAGTGCGCCTTAAAGAGCTCAAAGCGATTGCCCAAGAGTTTATGGGGTTGGCGCCGCTTGCTTCGAAAAAACAAGACCTATTGAATGAGATAAAAACCAAATGGGCGCAAGACTTGCGCACGGCGCATAAGTTTAAGATTTTGTCACAGTGGTAGAAGGAAAATCTCTAAGCTGCAGTTCGATCCCCAGTAGCTTGAGACTTAGCCCGGCCAATCATTAAAGTTTCATGACGATAATTTATGGCTGCAAGAGCCTTTGCTTTACTATTTAGTTCACTCATTAATGCCCGCGTAAATTCATGAGCAATCTTTTTAATGGCGGCTACTGAAAGTTCCGCGTTTTTACCACCTTTATTTTTTTCTTTAATTTCTTCTACTATGGCTGGAAACATTTCAGCATTTCCTAAAGAGCTTTCTAATTTAGAAACATAATGATTAATTAAGGCAGCTTCTTTTTGTTGTTTTTGCTGCTTTTCTAATTCTTTTTGAAGTTTCTTTTGCTCTTCAAATTTTAGATCATTAAGAGTACTTTGAACTATTTCAGAGATTGCAATGTTTTCAAACGGTAACAATGCCGTTTTTAGTTTCTCACAATCAGTAATATAAGCTTTTTTGGCTGGTTTTTGTAAAAAACTTATTAGGCTCGGGATCATACTAATGAGTTTAGCAGCTTGGATCCCTGTAACTTCAGATGTTGGTGAAGTTTTAGATATTGCCTTGGTCAGCTGAACAACTGTTGCCTCCGGGTTTTGTGCAAACAGAGGTAATGTTTGCTCCCAAGCTTTAGTGCTTTCATCAGCGCCAACATCATTCAGCAAAGTGATGAAAGTTTCTATGAATTGACCAAATTCCTTTGCTTTCATTTTGTTTTACAACCCTTTATTTCTTAATAATCAGCCCTGTATTCTCTATAAATTCATCTTGTTACGAACAATTGTAGCTAAGCTTTCTATAGCTTTATTTATTCTTCTTTCTGGATTATTTTCACCTTTCGTAGGATAAACGATTCCTCTGCCATAATTTTCAGCTATTCTCTTATATCTGGGGATAAAGGTGTTTTGGTCTAAAACTGTAACAACTCCGTCAACTCCCCCATTCTCCCAGCTACTATTTAATAAAGCTTCAAGCTCTATAACATTTTGATCAAAATTTCCCACTGGATTGGCAATGGATCCTACAACTCCAATATGTTGAATGTAAGGACAAATGTTTTTTTGCTTATATGTTTCAACCTGGCGTGCAAAACTGTTCACTGCACCAGCGGAAGCTCCATCCATAATGGTGGGAATTAACAAATGAGAACTGGCACATAACGCTTGGATTGTTGCAGTGGTCAATCGTGGAGGACAATCTATAATAATTAGACTGTATCGATGTCTTATTTGCGGTCTGTGCAGGATGTTTGCCAAGGTATAACGGATATCATTTTCTTGAGCCCCTAATAACCATTCAATCATTAAACGGTTTTCAGCTTGAGCGAGTTCATAATAAGAAGGAATGATTTCTAATAATTCTCGCTCATCAGCTGTATAACGTAAGTCAATTAAATTTTCAGGCTTTAATGTATTGCTAATAAGCCTTGTTGCATGTGAATCTGTCTCTTTTGGCGGCCAAATATTGGGTTTGGGCCTTGCCATTCCTGATAACGTGCCCTGAAAATCCAAATCAATTAGTAAAACTGGTTTTTGATCTAATCCCATTCGTTCTTCATTTAATTGTTGGGATAAGCAGGCACCCAAATTTGATGCTATTGTGGTTTTGCCTACCCCTCCTTTTAAGTTTGCAATAGATAGGACTTTAGCAGCATCGATATTGGTTTGGTAATAGTCGGGATGCTCAACAGGAAGTGCAGTCCATAATCCATCTCCTTCTCGTAGAGTTCCGTTGTCTCGCTTTTGAGCAACAGCATTGAGTGCAGTTTGGACTTTAGAAAAATAATTTCTGCAGAAAAGATATATTCTTTTTATTTTTTTCCATAGGACTGTTAGAATAAAAACAATGAAAGCCCCGATAGATATACCAATATTTTGGCTAATAAAGTGAGTAATTGCGCCCCACAGCCCTTCAACAAGGCTCCAATTTGACATCCTAACCTCATAGTTATTCTTATTACGGCTATTAGTTGCCTCATATTAATAACTAATACACTACATTACTCCGAATATATGTTGAAGTTATATTTTGCAAGATACTAATTTTACAATTCTTTTCTTGCCTTAATGGCTGCGGCCAGAGTTCCCTCATCTAAATAATCCAGCTCGCCGCCAACGGGTACGCCGTGAGCCAGTCGGGAGGTTTTGACGCCTGTAGAGATCAGTTGTTCTGTTATGTAGTGGGCGGTGGATTGGCCTTCTACCGTTGCATTTAAGGCCAGCAGAACTTCAGTGACTTGGGTCTCGCTTGCCCGCTCGATGAGTTTGCCTAATTTTAAATCTTCAGGCCCGATGCCATCTAGCGGAGACAGCGTGCCGCCAAGCACATGGTATTGGCCTTTGATCACCTCTGCCCGCTCTAGTGCCCATAGATCGCCAACGCTTTCCACCACACAGATCAGCGAGCGATCACGGCGCTCATCTGAGCAGATGGAACATGGGTTGCTGGTGTCCACATTGCCGCATGTGCTGCATTCAACAATTTTCTCAATTGCCTCATTCAGCGCGCTGGCCAAAGGTACCATCACTTGGTCTTTTTTCTTAATCAGATGCAAGGCGGCGCGGCGCGCAGAGCGAGGCCCCAAGCCAGGTAGCTTGGAGATGAGCTTGATCAGCTGTTCTATTTCTGGTCCGGTTGCGTTGCGCGGCATGGGTGTTCTTTTTAAGAAAGTGTTGTTGAAGTTGTCCTTAACTTCCATGGTTAGACTTTGGCATTTTGAAATTGCTTGTCAAGGGTCCCCGCTACGCGGCTACCGCCCTTGACAAGCAATTTCAAAATGCAAAAATCTCACCATGGAAGTTAAGGACAAAAACTGGACTTTGTTTTTAGAATAATTTCATGCCCGGAGGGATGGGGAGATCGCCAGTGGCTTCTTTCATTTTTTCTGCCGCGTGTTCTTCTGCCTTGGTTTTGGCATCTTGATGGGCGGCAATGATGAGGTCTTCTAGAATTTCGGCTTCATCTTCTTTAAAAAGGCTTGGGTCTAAGGTCAGGCCCTTCATTTCGCCTTTGCCGTTCAAGATCACTTTGACCATGCCGCCCCCGCTCAAGCCTTCAATTTCTGTTTGGGCAAGCTCTTCTTGAATTTGCGCCATTTTGGTTTGGAGCTCTTTGGCTTTTTTCATTATGTCGAACATGTTGTGTTTTCAAGAGGGAGGCCCTCTTGCCTTTTGTCATTAAATGTTAAATCTAAGCGCTTAGGCCTATTGTTTGCTTTCATCATCATCTAAGGGCTTAATATCGGTAATTTGCGCCCCTGGAAACGCTTTCATGGCCGCTTCTACCGTTGGATGAGATTTGATTTGCTCTAATTCCTTTTGCTCTTGCGCGCGGCGCATATGGGCGATGGTTTGTTGGCCGCGCTCATGCGATAAGGCCACCATCCAGCGCTGCCCCGTCCAGCGGGTCAGTTTGCTGGACAAATCACCAACAAACCCGTCATCAGCGCCCTCTAGCATATGCAATTCAATTCGGCCAGGGGCAAAATTGACCAGCTCGGCATATTCTTCAACTTGCAATTTTAATTTGACATCTCTGTGTTCCCCGATCAGCGCCACCACATCTTGGAAGCTTTGCAGCAATGGGGCAGCTTGAGCTTGAGCCTGGGGGGCTGTTTGAGGGTCTTGGAATATATCTGGTTCGCCATGATGGTCTGGCCCGTTGATCACCCGGCCTCTTGGGCCTTCTGTTTGTGTATGGGTTGCCTTGGGCTGGTCTGGTGATGCCCCGGCGTTATTTTGCGCTGGCGCATTCACGGGCGCATCTTTTGCATTTTTTAAGGCCGTGATGAGATCGCCTGGGCTTGGCAAGTCGCTCATATATGTGAGGCGCAACAGCACCATTTCCGCCGCGCTTAACTGATTGGGGGCATTGCCCACTTCATCATAGCCCTTTAACAGGGTTTGCCAGGCTCTGTGTAATACAGCATGAGACAAAGTGCCTGCCATTTCTTCAATTTCCTGCTGGGCGGCCTCTGGTTGGTCATCATTGCCTTGCAGGCTACTTAGGGCTTTGCTGCGCGTGACCGAATGGACCGCCTCGGCCATATCGGCGATGATCTGTTGTGGGTCGCCGCCATTTTCATAAAAGGTGCGGAAACTGGTGAGCGCTGTTTGTGCATCACCTTTAAAGATGGCTTTTAACAAGCCCAAAATTTCAGCTCTGTCGGCCAGGCCGAGCATGGAGCGGATGTCAGTGGCGGTGATGTCTTTTTTGCCAGCCCTTGCAAAAGCTTGATCGAGCAATGACAAGCCGTCGCGCACTGAGCCTTCTGCGGCACGGGCGATCAGGCTGATGGCATCGTCTTTTATTTTGACCTTTTCTTTCTTGGCAATGGTGCTGAAATGGTCGGTTAGAGCGTCTATGTCAATGCGGCGCAAATCAAAACGCTGGCAGCGCGAGAGAACTGTGACAGGTACTTTGCGCAGCTCTGTGGTGGCAAAGATGAATTTTACATGGGCGGGCGGCTCTTCTAGAGTTTTCAAAAGGCCATTAAAGGCGGACTTGGAGAGCATGTGCACTTCGTCGATGATGTAAACTTTATAGCGGGCAGAAACCGGTTTGTAGCGGGCCGCTTCGATGATCTCGCGAATGTCATCAATGCCCGTGTGGGAGGCGGCGTCCATTTCCATCACGTCAACATGGGTACCGGCCATGATGGCTGGGCAATGGGTGCCTTGGGTTTTCATGTCAATGGTGGGTTCATTGACCTTATCTGTTTCATAATTTAAAGCACGGGCCAGAATGCGGGCGGTGGTGGTTTTGCCAACTCCGCGCACGCCAGAGAGCATATAGCTTTGGGCTATGCGGCCTGAGGCAAAGGCGTTACGCAACGTTTGTACCATGGCGTCTTGGCCAATCAGATCAGAAAAATCCGCCGGGCGGTATTTGCGCGCCAAGACAAGATAAGCCTCTTGCTCACCCTCATGGCCCTTTGAGGCTTTGGATTTTTGAGATTTTTTTTCTGATGCTTTTTCTATCATAGCCTGAACTTTAACGTCGCTTACCTTTGTTGAACAGGTTAAAGTTTCGCTCTTTTGTGGGTAGAAGAGTTTTTATGGGTATGTGGGTTTGGCGGCTTTTGCCGATTTTTGCCGGCTTTGAAGTAGGAGGTTGGACGGCGACCCGTTTCCAGATCGTTAGGGCTGCTTCCTTCCGGACCTGACCCGGTTGGCGATGGATCCGTCCACTGCCAACCTCCCGAGATCCTTATAGCAGATAGATCAGGGGGGCTGACAAGTGCTTTTCTTTAAAACGTCCCTTTTTTGTTAAATTTGTGCTCGTTTTCACCAACTTGTTCGATGAATGAATTCTGAACAAGTCCTTCATATTTCATGAAAAATAGCTGCTCTAACATTAATTATTCTTAACTGGTTTTCTCCCCGCCTTGGCGCCATAGTCTCGTTCATCGACACAGGAACTGAACAAATTTTTTTAGGAGAAATCAAATGCTTAACAAACTTTTCCCATCCCTTAGCACCAGCGTTAAAGTTGCTTCTTTTTTCATTGCAGGCACGCTCTTTTCAGCCACAGCCCATGCAGGGGCGCATTGCAAAAATGTTTATGTCAGCGCGATTAATAAAACAGGGGCCGCCATTAAAATCGTTGATATGGATTATTACGACCCGGCCTATTCAAAATGGCGCTCTGAGCCAACCAAAAACCAAATCATCCCTGCAGGGCGCAATTGGCAAGAGACACGGCGTTTGGAGCGGGTTAATGCGAAAAACACTTATGTGCGCATTGAATATCGCAAGCCCAAAACCAAAGGGATTGGCAAATGGTCAAAAATCTACACAGCTTATTCGGCAAGAAAGACCTGTCACAAGGGATCAAATTTCCAAATTATTCTTCGCTAATTTGATTTGATGAATTTGATCTTTTTAAAAGCGCAGCTTTTTTTAAAAGCTGCGCTTTTTCTTTTGTGTTTCATTTTTTGAGATGGGCACAAACTGCTGACACCCACAAGTTTAGGTTTGTTATATGATAACAATTTTTTGACCTATAAAGTAAAGATGAAATAAGACTGTCGCTATGATAAATTTTGGGGTGTACTTTTGGAAAAATTTCTCATTTACAGATATCAAATGACATAAAGGTCTCCATTTCATTTTTTAAAAAAAATTTTTATAAACTCTTTTATGTCTTATTTTCCTATAATTTATTAGAAATTCCCCTATTGTCAAATTACAATTCAAATATAAATCACAATTATTTAAAATATATTTTTAAACTTAAAAGTAACCATTGTTACTTACTTGCAACAATTAAATAAAAACTACCGCTCTCCCCGTGACATCAACAATATATTTATGCTTAATAACCTTGGGTTGTGCGTAAAGTTGGGGAGTTCGTTGTGGGGTTGTATTGGCGTTTTTTTCAAAAAACAAGTTATGCTTTTCTTTCTATTTGTTTAATTTTGGTCGGCTGTTCTAGCATTCCCGAGCAGGTCGATGTGACAGATATTCCCATGCGGGAAATTGTGCAGAAGGTTGTTTGTGAAGTTAAAGAAGAACTTCAAATACAAGCTGAAGAAAGAAATTTTTCACATTTCTTTCCTCGTATTGAGCAAATTGAAACTCAAATTGCAAAATTGAACTCAAAAAAATTGGATGATGAAGAAAGAAAAAAACTTGAGTTAAAACAAGAGAACCTCTTGGCAAAAGAGGCTGAGCTTATTCTAATTGGAACAGATATAACAGCAAAATTGAAAGGCTCGAAAGCCGCCCAAGATTTGTATGAGCAAGAATTGGAAAAGCGAACACCTCAAGACCCTGCTTACACTAAGTTTCTTCAACTTTTCTATCAAGCCCAAACTGATCTCATTAAATACGATGAGCAAAGTGGGGAGTTAAAAAAACTCCTTAGAGAAAACAAAACAAAGCTCAACGATACCAAAGAATCTCTGCAAAAAGATAAGGATGCTATAAACCAAATAAATGCCGGGGAAAAATATTTAAAAACTAATTTCTCACAAGCAATAGGTTTTTTAGGTAATGCTATCTTACTAGATTTTGATTTTGATATCACAGAAAACAATAATGCCACTGGAGCCGCAAACTTTATTATGCCAGTTCAATTTGGAACCTTTACTGTTGGTATTGATGCTGGAGATAAAAAAGCGAGAAAAAATGTAGAAACAATTTATGTCTATTCAACTTTTGAGGACATATTTAAGCAAAATTTTTGTGATCCTTTAGGAAGAGACAATCCATTTCAAGCTGTCGCACACAGTGGATTGGTACGAACGTCACCTCCCAGGCAAATTCTTTATCCCGTGTCAGGAAATTTGCATACAGGTGAAATTGTAAAACAATATTTAGAATTGCAAGATGATGGTTTAAAATACCAAGAAAGAGACAAAGTTCACAGTCGTGCAATCCTTTTTACAACCATTTTAAATGGGGCTGTTAAGCCATCTTTTTCTATAGCCCCTATACCTAAAGGATTTAATACAATTTCGGGTAATTTAGATTTAGTAGCTGACCGAACAGATAGTCATAAAGTAACTGTTCGTTTAAGACCGCAAGTCGAACAAGCTTCTGGCAAGATTAAATAAGCAACCCTGACAGTCTAGATTTATTCATAAAATATTCATATTGGTTTTCATATTTTATGAAGAGAAATTTGAAACTAGGGGGGGGAAGAGTTAGCTTTTGTGAAACCCAAAAAATATATAGAAAGGATAATTAAGTTATGAACAACTTACTTCCTTATAAATCATTAAATTTTTCGTTTGTTTTTTTAATGCTCACAGTTCTCATTAGTTTTTCTGCGACAGCTGAAGATCTAAAGTTAAAAAAATATGTTCCTAAAAATGAGAAACTTGATTTAACACCTTCAAAAAAAGTTGAGCCTGGTCATTTAGATAATCCCATTCCTCTTTCCGAAAGAAAAAAATTAGGCGCCAAAAAGGCCATGGAATACATCCGCCGCAAAGAAGAGGCTCGCTCTCTTACAGAAGATGATGACCTTTAATTGGATAATCGGTATTCATGCGCCTTATACGTCCCCAAAATCCGTACCTGGGAAGAAAAGAACCCGAGCTCTTCCAGCGCCAACTGCACTGGGCGGTCGTTTGGGTGGCCTTCGATATCGGCGTAAAACATGGTGGCGTTGAAGGTGCCTTCTAGTTGGTAACTTTCTAGTTTGGTCATATTCACACCGTTGGTTGCAAACCCGCCAAGGGCTTTATAGAGCGCGGCGGGTACGTTGCGCACTCGAAAAATAAAAGAGGTCATCACAGGGCCCTCTTCTGGTAAGGCGTCATCTGGCTCGTTAGCCAGAATTAAAAAACGGGTGGTGTTGTGGGTTTCATCTTCAATGTCTGGCTTGATGATGGTGAGCCCATGAATTTCAGCTGCCAAGCCAGAAGCGATGGCCGCTTGGCTTTTATCGCCCCGCTCTTTGATCATACGGGCAGAACCGGCTGTATCAGCTTCTGGAATGGGAGTTAGATCTAAATCGCGGATGGTTTTGCGGCATTGGCCCAGCGCCATGGTGTGGCTGTGTATGGTTTTTAACTCGTCTAACTTTGTGCCTTCCAAAGCCAAAAGCTGATGGCGCACGCGTTCGAAATGCTCGCCAATGACATAGAGGTCTGAATTGGGCAATAGATGATGAATGTCTGCCACGCGGCCCGCAACGGAGTTTTCTATTGGGATCATGGCCAGGTCAACTTGGCCCTTTTCAACAGCTGCGAAGGCAGATTCAAAGGTGTGGGCTGGAATGGCTTCAGCATCGGGGTAAGCATCAAGGCAAGCCAGATGAGAATTGGCCCCTGGCTCGCCCTGGTAAATGATTTTTGCAACTGTCATATGGTGTTTATTACCTTTTCGTGGCTAGAGTGTGCCTTAACTTCCATGGTGAGATTTTTGCATTTTAAATTGCTATGTCAAGGATTTCACTTGCGCTCCGCGTCCTTGACATAGCAATTTAAAATGCCAAAGTCTAACCATGGAAGTTAAGGCACGGTGCAAAGCTTCTTTAAGATAGAAGCCGTCTCGCTTTTTCCAAATCTGCCTTTGTATCCACACCAAGGGGATGAGTTTCCACAATTGCGGCATCGATGCGCAGGCCTGCTTCTAGGGCGCGTAATTGTTCTAGTTTTTCGCGTTGCTCTAAATAAGATGGGGGCAAGGCGATATAGGTTTCCAGGCTTTGGCGTTTATAACCGTATATGCCGATGTGATGATAAAGCGGGCCCTCACCCGTTGGTGCTGTGGCCCTGGTGAAATACAGTGCGCGCTGGCGATTGGGGCTTAGGGGGGTGCCAATGACTTTCACAACGTTAGGGTTGGTTTTCTCAGCCTCATCTTTAATTTCAACGGCCAAAGTTGAGATATCAACCTCTTTGTCTTGCAATAGATTTGCACAAGCCGTGATGAGAGACGGGTCAAGGGTTGGCAAATCCCCTTGTAAGTTTATGATATTTTTATATTTTTTCTCTTTGTCAACAACAGTTAAGGCCTCATAAATGCGATCTGATCCGCTGGCATGGTCTGTCCTGGTCATAATCGCCTGGCCACCAACAGTGTCTATGGCCTGTTTTATCTCTTGATCATCAGTTGCGATCACAACCGGACCAAGATCGGCTTCCATAGCGCGGCGCCAAACGTGCACAATCATGGGCTCACCGGCAATGTCCTTTAAGGGCTTGCCGGGTAGGCGAGACGCGGCCATACGCGCAGGAATGATGATTAAATTTTCATCCATTTGTCTGCCCATTGGTGGCTGCACCTCTTAAAACTTCTTATTTATGAGACAAAAAGACCTTCGATTTTGGTCTAATTTGCCCTTATTCGTGTCATCGCAGGCTTGATAAAGCCGTTGATAGCCTTTAAAGACATGACTAATTCGCACAACATTGGGATATGATCAATCTTTTGATTGCTTTTGGAACAAAACTTTTAAGGGAACTTGTTGGAAATGGATGCATTTGAACTGAATAAAATCATTGGCTGGTCGCTGGCCGCTTTGCTTGTGATCTTTGGTGGGCGCACGTTTATGGAAGTTTATAGCGGTGGCCATGGCGATGCTCATACAGAGAAAGCAGCCTATACCATTGAGGTTGAAGACGACGCGCCTAAAGCTGATACTGGCGAAAAGAAAAAAGTTGAAAGCGTTGATATTAAAACGCTGCTTGCTAACGCAAGCGTTGAAAGCGGGACAAAGGTTGCCAAAAAATGCAAGGCTTGCCACACTTTTGAAAAGGGCGGCAAAAATAAAGTTGGCCCTGCTCTTTATGACATTGTTAACCGGAAATTGGGAGCTGGTGAGGGTTATTCATACTCAGATGCGCTCAAAGCAAAGGGCGGTGCTTGGGATTATGACGCACTCATCGGCTTTTTAAAGGCTCCTAAAAAATATGTGCCGGGCACAGCAATGGCCTTCAGTGGCATTCGCAATGACCAGAAACTTGCTGATCTTATCGTCTATTTGCGCAGCCTTAGCGATAACCCAGCTAAATTGCCTTAATTTGTCTCACGGGCTATTCTGCCGCCTTTGGCGGCAGGCCCTGCGACGGCGCGGCGCTAAGCGCCGGGCTGCGCCATGTCGCTCTGCCTTAACAGGCTGAGCTCTTTCTTTCGTGAAGCTCGTTTGCCTTTGCAAAACAAGCCCTCCAAGGACGCGGCGCATTTTTGTGGCGCTTTAGGTTGGCCCACCAGCAACCGTGCTATGCTCTGTTGTTTTATCTCACGGGCTATTCTGCCGCCTTTGGCGGCAGGCCCTGCGACGGCGCGGCGCTAAGCGCCGGGCTGCGCTATGTCGCTCTGCCTTAACAGGCTGAGCTCTTTCTTTCGTGAAGCTCGTTTGCCTTTGCAAAACAAGCCCTCCAAGGACGCAGCGCATTTTTGTGGCGCTTTAGGTTGGCCCACCAGCAACCGTGCTATGCTCTGTTGTTTTATCTCACGGGCTATTCTGCCGCCTTTGGCGGCAGGCCCTGCGACGGCGCGGCGCTAAGCGCCGGGCTACGCCATGTAGCTCAGCCTCTTAGGGCTGAGCTCCTTCTTTCGTGAAGCTTGTTTTTATTAATAAACCCAATTTCCTGATGAATGGGTGATTGCTATGTAATGTCATTCCGTTTTTTCATCGTAAACCCAAAATTAATATTAAACCTTGCCAAAAGCCCTATTTTCGGCAAGGTTTTTTTGTGTTCTCAATGGCATAGCTTATCTATTTATTATATTTTCGGTTTTTCACTGTTTTGACTGATATATATTGGTATGTCTTTGAAGCTGTAAAAAAATAAAATCATAAGGTTAAATGCTTTGAAAAAACTCCCCATTTTGCTCATCGCTTTTGTTTTCTCTTGTTTCTCTCATCTTATTGCCCCCACGTCTCTTCTTGCAGAACCTGGTAATATGGCGCCGCACACCGCTCTTTCCCTGACCGGTTCGCCAAAATATGGGCCGGACACGAAACATTTTGACTATGTGAACCCTGAGGCGCCTAAGGGCGGCACCATGCGGCTTTCTAGCATTGGTAGTTTTGATAATTTGAACCCCTTTACCATCAAGGGGAGCCCGGCAGCTGGGTTGTTGCTGACCTATGATCAACTGATGACAAACAGCCTGGATGAGGGCTCAACTCAATATTGCCAGTTGTGCGAATGGGTGACTTACCCGGCAGATTATTCTTCAGTTACCTATAAACTGCGCGAGGGGCCTAAATTTCATGATGGTGAGCCGATAAAGGTGGAAGATGTGATCTTTTCCATAGAGGCGATTAAAAAAGCCAATCCGCGCTATCGGCAATATTATAAAAATGTCATCCGGGCTGAACAAACCGGCGAGCGGGAGGTGACGTTTTATTTTGATGCCAAGGGCAACCGTGAACTGCCCTTTATTGTGGGCGAGCTTTTTATCATGCCCAAACATTATTGGCAGGGCACAGACAAAAAGGGGGAGCCACGCGATATTAGCAAAACCACGCTAGAGCCCCCGCTTGGCTCAGGGCCTTACAAAATCGGTTCCTTTAAAGCTGGCCAGTCCATGAACTTAACCCGTGTTGCAGACTATTGGGGCAAAGACCTGTTTACTATGGTTGGGCAGAATAATTTTGACACACTGCAATTTGAATATTTTCGCGATGGCTCTGTTGCGTTTGAAGCTTTTAAGGCTGACACGTTTGATTTTTACCGTGAAAACTCCTCCATCAATTGGGCCCGCAATTATGGCTTTAACGCTGTGAAAGATGGGCGCGTGTTGAAACGGGATGATATTGTTTTAAGAAACCCGCATGGCATGCAAGGGTTTGTGTTTAATACCCGGCGCAATAAATTTAAAGATGTCCGTGTGCGCGAGGCGCTTTCAAGGGCCTTTAATTTTGAATGGACGGGCAAAAACTTATTTTACGATCAATATAAACGCACAACCAGCTATTTTGAAAATTCTGAACTTGCCAGTTCGGGCACACCAAGTGCGCAAGAGCTGGCCTTGCTCACCCCGTTAAAAGACGACATTCCGCCCCAAGCTTTAACGGAAGCTTTTGCCCCGTTTAAACATGAGGGTAGCCAGGGAACACGCAAACAACTCAGAGCGGCCCGTGCCTTGTTAAAAGAAGCTGGCTGGAGCATCGTTAAAGAACCGGTGGAAGATAAAGATTGCGGTTTCTTTTGCCAAATGATGATTTCTGTTGGGTTGAAATCAAAAAAGGAAGCCAATATTTTGCGCAACGCGCAAGGCGAGGCAATGGAAATTGAATTTTTAATTGTCGCCCCGGCCTTTCAAAGGGTGCTGCAAGCTTATGTGAACAATCTCAAACAGCTTGGTGTGCAAACGTCTATTCGGCTGGTTGATCCACCGCAATATTTAAAACGGCTAGAGAGTTTTGACTTTGACATGGTGATAGGCTCATTCGGCCAATCTGAAAGCCCGGGCAATGAGCAGCGGTTTTATTGGGGCTCTCAAGCAGCGGACACCCCTGGCAGCCGTAATTATGCTGGCATTAAAAACAAAGCCATCGACAGTCTTATCGACACCATTATTTTTGCCAAAAACCGCCAAGAGTTGGTGACAGCCACCCGTGCGCTTGATCGGGTGTTGTTGTTTAATCATTATGTGGTGCCCAACTGGCATGCCGCTTATGAGCGCATTGCCTATTGGGACCGGTTTGACCAGCCAAAAGTGCAGGCCTCACGCGCCATCGGGGCCACAACCACGTGGTGGTACGACCCTGAAAAGGCTAAAAGGATAGCTGCTGGTGGCAAGATGGAGAAATAACCGCAAAGATGCGGTTTTTGCCTTAACTTTCAAGATAAGACAAACGGCTTGTGTTAAGCGAAGGATTTATTAAATGAGATATGCCTTTGGTTTTTATTTGGTTGTTTTGGCTCTGTTTAGCCTTTCAGCTTCTGCTTTTGCCGGTGAGCGGCGCCATGGGCTTTCAACGTTTGGAGATTTAAAATACCCCATCGATTTTACTCATTTTGATTATGCCAACCCGGAAGCGCCCAAGGGTGGCAAACTTTCCATGATCGGTACTGAAGGGCGCATCACGTTTGACAGCTTTAATTATTACATTCGCAAGGGCGACCCGGCACAAGGGTTGCCCTATTTGTTTGATAGTTTGATGGTCCGCGCCTTTGATGAACCTGATGCCCTTTATGGGTTGGTGGCCAAAGAGGCTGAGTTGCATGACGATAAAAAAGGGGTGACCTTTTATTTGCGCCCTGAGGCCACGTTTTCAGATGGTACCGCGCTTACCGCCAAAGACGTTGTGTTTTCCATTCAAACCATGAAAACCAAAGCCAGCCCGCTTTACCGGTTAAGTTTGCGCGATGTTGAGGAGGTTGAGGAGATTGACCCGCTCACTGTGCGCTTTCGCTTTAAGGGCAATCAAACCCGGGATTTGCCCCAGCGGGTGGCTGAAATGCCGATCTTTTCCAAAGCCTATTATCAAACCCAGCCGTTTGAAAAAGGCACGCTCATTCCCCCTGTCGGCTCAGGGCCTTATAAAATTGGGCCCTTTAAGGCTGGGCGTTTTGTCACCTATGAGCGCCGGGATGATTATTGGGCCAAGGATCTGCCCGTCAATAAGGGGCGGTATAATTTTGATGAGTTGCGCTATGAATATTTTAAAGATCGCGCGGCTGAATTTGAGGCGTTAAAGGCCGGTGTGTTTGACCTGCGCGAAGAGTTTACCTCTAAAGATTGGGCGACGAAATATGATTTTGACGCGGTGAAAAAGAAGCGTGTGATCCCGGCCACGTTACCAGATGACCGGCCCGGCGGCACGCAAGGATTTTTCATCAACAACCGTAGAGATAAATTTAAAGACCCGCGCGTGCGCCAAGCCATTGGGCTCACCTTTGACTTTGAATGGACCAATAAGAATTTATTTTATGGGCTTTACAAACGTACTGAGGGCTTTTTTGAAAACTCAAATATGAAAGCGGTTGGCCCGCCCAGCAATGAAGAACTGGCCCTGCTTACCCCTTTTAAAGACCAACTGCCGCCCAGTGTTTTTGAGCCCGTTGCCCTGCCGCCGAAAAGCAATGGCTCTGGCCAAGACAGGCGTTCGTTGCGCAAGGCCAGCAAACTGTTAACGGCCGCAGGCTGGACGTTGAAAGACAGCAAACGGGTGAATGAAAAGGGAGACGTGCTAACCGTTGAATTTTTAACCTTTAGCCCCTCTTTTTCTCGCATTATCTTGCCCATGATCCGGAATATGAAAACCATTGGCATTCAGGCTAGTTTGCGGCTTGTGGATCCGGCTCAATATCAAGAACGGTTAAAAAGCTTTGATTTTGACATCACCACCCAGCGCTACATTATGCGCCTCACCCCGGGTGTGGAGTTGTGGAACATGTTTGGCTCGCGGGCCGCTGACGCGCAGGCAAGTTATAATCTTGCCGGCATTAAAAATCCGGTTGTTGATAGCTTGATTGAAAAGGTAATCGGTGCCCAATCGCGCCAAGAGCTGATCACGGCTTGCCGTGCTTTGGACCGGGTTTTGCGCGCGCATTTTTATTGGGTGCCACATTGGTATAAGGCCTCTCATAATGTGGCCTATTGGAATAAATTTGCCAAGCCTGCCGTTAAGCCTAAATATGATCGCGGGATTATTGAGTATTGGTGGTATGATAATGAAAAGGCCTCGAAATTATAGATGGCAATCAAAAGTCCCATACCCGTTTTTCGTAGTTTTGATGAACAAATGGCCAAGAAATTTTATGTCGCGTTTCTTGGGCTTAAAGTTGATTGGGAACATCGGTTTGAGGAAGATTTTCCGCTCTATATGCAGGTCAGCCGTGATGATTTGATCTTGCACCTTTCAGAACACCATGGTGATGCAACCCCTGGCTCGTCTTTGCGCGTTGAAGTTAAAGATATTGATGCTTATAGGGAAGAATTAACCGGGAAAGTCTACAAATATGCAAACCCTGGGGTCCAAGACCAGCCTTGGGGCACCAGGGATATGATGTTAACAGACCCGTTTGGCAATAAACTGATTTTTTATTCTGACCTAGACCAAAGGACATGATTTTTAATGCTAAAGGCTTTTGCTGCTTGGCAAATGCATGTTAAAGCCCTTAATAGATAGCAATAGATAAATTCTTTAGGAGCTTATCCTTTTTATGACCGCCTATATTATCAGACGGCTTTTGCTTATTTTCCCCACTTTGCTTGGGATTATGGCCATTACTTTTGTTATTATTCAATTTGCCCCTGGCGGGCCCGTTGAACAGGTGATTGCTCAACTTACCGGCACCGACGTGGACCCCTCTAGCCGTGTGGGCGGGGGCCAAAGCGGAGACTTTGGCAATAATAATCCTGGGGCCAATGCGGGGATCGATGCCTCCTCGGTCACGTCAAAATACCGCGGGGCCCAAGGGCTGGACCCAGAGCTGATCAAAGAAATTGAGCAACAATTTGGCTTTGATAAACCCCCGTTAGAGCGTTTTATGCTCATGATATGGAACTATCTGCGGTTTGATTTTGGCGATAGTTATTTTAAAGACCGACCGGTTATTGACCTTATCATGGAGACCATCCCTGTCTCGCTCTCCTTAGGGCTTTGGGTGACGCTGCTTTCCTATGGCATTTCTATTCCGCTTGGCATTCGCAAGGCGGTGAGCGATGGCTCGCGTTTTGACCTGTGGACCAGCGCGGTGATTATTGTTGGTTATGCGATCCCGGGGTTTTTGCTCGGCGTGTTGTTAATTGTGTTGTTTGCCAGTGATAATTTTCTCAATATCTTTCCGTTGCGCGGTTTGGTTTCCAGCAATTTTGAAGAGCTGTCTTGGTGGGAGAAAATTCTGGATTATTTTTGGCACTTGACGTTGCCGATTATTGCCATGGCTGTTTCAGCCTTTGCCACCATGACCTTTTTGACCAAGAACTCGTTTTTGGATGAAATTAAAAAACAATATGTCATCACAGCCCGCGCCAAGGGCGTTTCTGAAAGCGCGGTGCTTTATGGCCATGTGTTTCGTAATGCGATGTTGATTATTATTGCTGGCTTTCCAGCGGCCATCTTAAGTGTGTTTTTCACCGGTTCTATTTTGATTGAGACTTTGTTTTCAATTGAAGGGCTTGGGTTGTTGTCTTTTGATGCGATTTTTAAACGAGATTATCCGATTGTGTTTGCCACGCTTTATATTTTCTCGTTGATGGGCATGATTGTTAACCTGATTTCAGATATCACCTATTCCATTGTTGATCCGCGGATCGATTTTGAAAGTCGGGAGGTCTAGCCGATGGAAGCCAAGATGCCCTCCTCACCGATAAAATCTATTTTGGGATATATCTGGGCCCCGTTTGCTTGGGTGTTCAGTAAAATCTTTTTTTGGCGCGGGGACCTTAGCCCAATTAATGAACGCCGTTTGGCCAATTTTAGAGCCAATAAGCGGGGCTATTGGAGCTTGGTGATTTTTGCCATTTTGTTTTTTCTCACCTTGTTTTCTGAGCTGATTGCCAACAACAAACCTTTGATGGTGCAATATCAAGGGTCTTATTATTTCCCGGTTTTAAAGTTCTACCCTGAGACCACTTTTGGCGGTGAGTTTGAAACCCAGGCTGTTTATCGCCGCCATGATGTGGCGTGCCTTATTCGCACAGGCGGCAATGAGGCTTGTTATGATGACCCGAATGTGGCGCTTGAAGAGGGCAAACGGGCTGGCTGGATGTTGTGGCCGCTTATTCGTTATTCTTATTCAACGGTGAACGATTATATCCCGACCGCTGCCCCTTCTGCCCCCTGGTGGACGTTTGATCGGGCTGAGCTTTGCAAGCCTTATGAAAAAGGGGTTGATGATATTAACTGTACGCTGGGCAATTTTCATTGGCTTGGCACCGACGATCATGGGCGTGACGTGTTGGCCCGGGTGTTTTATGGCTTTCGTATCTCAGTGTTGTTTGGGCTTATCTTAACCCTTATCTCCTCTGTTGTTGGCATTGCCGCGGGCGGTGTGCAGGGGTATTTTGGGGGCTGGGTGGATTTGTTTTTCCAACGGTTTATTGAGCTTTGGACCTCTATTCCGCAATTGTTTGTTTTGCTGATTGTTTCAGCCACGCTGATCCCTGGGTTTTGGACGCTGTTGGGGATCATGTTGATCTTTAGCTGGGTGTCTCTTGTGGGCGTTGTCAGGGCTGAATTTTTGCGCGCGCGCAATTTTGAATATGTGAAGGCGGCCCGCTCTTTAGGGCTGGGTGATGTGAAGATCATGTACCGCCATGTGTTGCCCAATGCGATGGTGGCGACCATTACCATGCTGCCCTTCCTTGTCTCTGGTGCTGTGACCACCCTAACCTCACTGGATTTTCTTGGCCTTGGCTTACCGCCTGGTTCGCCCTCGCTTGGTGAGCTTGTGAAACAGGGTAAGGAAAATATTGAGGCGCCCTGGCTGGCTCTCACGGCCTTTATTGTGATCTCGCTGATGCTCAGCCTGTTGATTTTTGTTGGTGAGGCGGTGCGAGACGCCTTTGACCCACGCAAGACGTTTAAGTGAGGCGTTTAAATGATGACCCAAGATGAAAGCCTAATTCGCGTTGAAAATCTCTCCGTTGCCTTTGCCTCTGGCGACAAGGTTCAAACCGTTGTGCACGGCATTAATTTTGACATTAAGCGCGGGCAAACAGTGGCGCTGGTGGGTGAGAGTGGCTCTGGCAAGACGGTTTCGGCGTTATCGATTTTGGGACTGCTGCCAGGCTCTGCCTCTCATCCCTCTGGCAAGATCCTTTATCGCGGGCCAGACCAGAAATCTTATGACATGCTCACCCTTTCTGAGAATGAATTGCGTAAATTTCGCGGTGATCATATCTCTATGATTTTTCAAGAGCCGATGACCTCGCTTAACCCGCTGCATTCCATTGAAAAGCAAGTGGGTGAAGTTTTGCGGGTGCATCGCGGCATGGATGGGGACCCATTACAAGCGCGTGTAATCGAGCTATTGGAAAAAGTGGGCATTGCCAATGCTCGAGACCGTTTAAAAGCCTATCCGCATGAGCTTTCTGGTGGCCAGCGCCAGCGGGTGATGATTGCCATGGCTTTGGCGTGTGAGCCAGACCTGTTAATCGCGGATGAGCCGACAACAGCGCTTGATGTGACCATTCAAGCGCAAATTTTGGAATTGTTGAATGAGCTGAAGCGTGAGTTCAACATGGCGCTTTTGCTCATCACTCATGATCTTGGCATTGTGCGCAAAATGGCGGACGAGATTTGCGTTATGAACCAGGGTGAAATTGTAGAGCAAGGGGATGCCAAAGCGATCTTTGATGCCCCGCGCGATGAGTACACCAAACATCTGTTGTCTGCTGAGCCCAAAGGCGACCCACCGGTTCAAGATTTGACTGCACCCATTATTATGGAAACCGATAATTTAAAAGTCTGGTTCCCCATTAAAGCTGGCGTGCTGCGCCGCACGGTTGATTACGTCAAAGCGGTTGATGGCATTTCTTTGCAAGTGCGCGAAGGGCAAACGGTGGGGGTTGTTGGAGAGAGCGGCTCGGGTAAAACCACGCTTGGGCTGGCTTTGATCCGCCTGATTTCCTCTGACGGGCCAATTGTGTATTTGGGGCAAAATATTGAGGATTTAAATTCAAAAGACATGCGCCCCTTGCGGCGCGATTTGCAAATCGTTTTCCAAGACCCTTATGGCTCGCTGAGCCCGCGCATGTGTATTGGTGAGATTATTGGCGAGGGGTTGGAGATCCAGCAACCTGATTTGAGCTATGAAGAGCGCCGCCAACGTGTTTGTGATGCGCTTGAAGAGGTCGGGCTCGATCCGGCAAGCCAAGATCGCTATCCGCATGAATTTTCAGGCGGCCAGCGGCAACGTATTGCTATTGCCAGGGCTATGGTTTTGGAGCCTAAGTTTATTATGCTGGATGAGCCGACCAGTGCGCTTGATATGTCTGTGCAAGCGCAAATTGTTGATTTGTTGCGCGATTTGCAAGCGAAAAGAAAACTGGCGTTTTTGTTTATCTCTCATGATTTAAAAGTGGTGCGTGCACTTTCTAACCATGTGATTGTGATGCAAAATGGCAAAGTGGTGGAAGAAGGAGCTGGCACGCAGATCTTTGAAGCGCCACAAACTGAGTATACCAAAGCGCTGCTCGCCTCTGCCTTTGATTTAGAAGTGCGCCATGAAGCGGCGATCTCAGATTAATTTATTGCAAGGCACTCTCTAGGCTCGATGAAGAAAATGAATAATAAAACCTATGAGCAAACACAATCAGGTCCTGATTTCTTGAATGAGCAGGAACCTTTTGACTTGTTCCAAAAATGGCTTAAGCGGGCAGAGGAAACAGAGCCCAATGACCCTAATGCTATGTCTCTTGCAACCGTTGATGCCGATGGCTTGCCGAATGTGCGGATGGTGTTGTTAAAAGGGTTTGATAAGCAAGGGTTTGTTTTTTACACCAACTTGGAAAGCGCCAAAGGCAAAGAATTGCTTGGCAACCCTAAAGCAGCGCTGTGTTTTCATTGGAAAAGTCTGCGCCGTCAAATTCGCGTGCGTGGGGCTTTAACGCAAGTGAGCGAGGAGGAAGCAGATGAGTATTTTCATTCACGTCCAAAAGGGAGCCGGATTGGGGCTTGGGCGTCCAAACAATCGCGCCCGCTTGAAGGGCGGTTTGCGCTAGAGGCAAGCGTGGCTAAATTGGGTGTCAAATATGGGGTCGGCACCATTCCCCGGCCAGAGCATTGGTCTGGTTTTCGCTTAGCGCCACTAGAAATTGAATTTTGGCACGACCGGCCCTTTCGCTTGCATGACAGGTTGCAATTTAAACGCGATAGCCTGGATGCGCCTTTTGAGCGGGCCCAGCTTTACCCTTAAAGTTTAAGCCGCGGCAAAAATTTCTGGAAACAGGCCTTTAATGCCGGTTGCCAACATGCCCATGGCAATTGAGGCTAAAATCATCCCCATAACCCGGGTTACAACGGCCATGCCATTGGGCCCGATTTTTTGAGCAATTACCTTTGCATATGAAAATGCGAACCATAGCAACGCTGTCATCATCACGCACACGATCGTCATGGAAACTTTGTCTGCAAAGACATCATGCTTGCTGGCGGTGGCGATTACCAGTGAGATCGTGCCTGGACCGGCTACGATGGGGATTGCAATAGGAACGATGGCAACATTTTCTTGCTCTTGGCTTTGACGTTTTTCACCTTCTGTTTGCGCGTGCGAGGTGTTGTTAAACAACATATTTAGGCCAATGATCAAAACGATTAACCCGCCCGCGGTGCGCAATTCATGTAAGTTTATGCCAAAAAAATTCATCGCCGCATTTCCCAGCCAGACGGAAATTAATAAGATGACTAAAATGGCTATTGCGCTGGTCAACACAATTTTCTTAAGTTTGGCCGCGCTCACTTGAGATGTTAGGCCGGCCACAACGCCAACGTTTCCTAACGGATTGGTGATAGAAAATAGCGCAGCTGCAAAAAGTGTAAGCCAATGAGCATGCATGAATAAATCCCCCCAATGAGTTTGTTTAAGACGTTAATGGTTCATCTTGTTGAAAGCAATTGTGAAACGTTGTTTTTAGGGGTCTTACTTAGCTATATATGCTGGGGGCAGTTCATAAGATCTATAGAGGTTTGAGCTTGATTGTTATAAACTGCCCCCAGCATTAGAGCGTTTTTGTCATTTTATCGACCCAAAATAAGGCTCTAATTTTTTGTTTTAGAAGCGTAAATTTTATGAGCAATCGATCAAGTTTTCGAAAATCCAAGCTTGCTGACTGGGGCTTTAGGCTAAGCGTTGTTAGCGCGCATATCGTTGTGTTTACTGTGATTTTTCATCGTTTTGCCGGTCAGTCGACTGCGGTCGCGCTTAATTTGCTGCAAATTGGATTTGTGGGGGCTTTTGTTGCCCTCATCATTTCTCTCATTGGTGCTGTGCAAATTTGGAATAGATTATTGAGCGGCTTTGGCAAGGCGGTTTTTGGGGTCTTCTTAAGCTTGCTGGTGCTGGCTTGGCCGCTTTCACAATTGCCGCGGTATTTAATCTCACCGCCAATTTATGATGTTTCCACTGACTTGACGTCGCCGCCACCTTTTCAAGACCTGGTGGCAAAGCGCGAATTTGGCAGCAATTCGACTGATTTTGTAAAGCAAGCAACTTTTGCCGAAGATGTGCGGCCCTTGCGGATAAAAAAATCTGGGCAAGATGCTTTCGATTTGGTACGCCAACTGGTGTTGAAACGAAAATGGGAGCTGGTTGCCATAAAGCCTTTAGATAAAAATACGAATGTGGGGTACATTGAGGCGGTTGACTATTCTTATATTTTGGCTGTGCCAGATGATATTGTGCTGCGCATTAAGGCCAAGGGAAAAGAAACTATCTTAGATATGCGCTCAGCTTCGCGTTATGGGTCTTTTGATTTGGGACGCAATCAACAACGTATTCAGAATTTTTTTAACGACTTAATCACTCAAAATACTGATATCGACCTGGTGGGCAAGCCTAGCTCTCCTTTGCACGTCGGTAAAAAAGAAAATTAGCCCGAACAGACAAGCCTTAATGCCCCGATTGTATTTGCCAAGGTTTAAAGCTGACTTGAAAATTTCACATCAAGAGCAATGGGCTGTTTGGAAACTGAAATCAAACCTTGTTCCATCAAATGTTCTGCATGAGCTAAAATTGACAAAGAAGCTGCTGGCAAAACTTCAGGCTCAGCGCTCGGATACATCAAGGGGAGCAATTCCTCGATGCTCGTCTTGCCTGCCTGGATGTGTTCAAGAATGGCCGTTTCGCGCCATCTTCTATGCATCAGATAGGCTTTGATCAGCCGGTCCGGGCTGCGGGCTTGGCCGCCATGGCCCGGTAAAAGCCGTTCAAAGCCTTGCCCTAAAACCTTTTTTAATGAGGCCAAATAGTCTGACATGCGCCCTTCTGGTGGGATGATCACCGATGTGTTCCAGGCCATGATATGGTCGCCCGTAAATAAAATGGGCTCTTCCAAATGTGCAAAGGCAAGATGATCAGGTGCGTGGCCCGGTGTATGGATGGCTTTTAGCGCCCAATTATCTCCTTTGATGACATCACCGTCTTGCAGCTCTTCATCTGGTTTGAAGGATAAATCCACAAAGCCGTTGTCTAGTGGTTTTTCAGATTGGCGGCGTGAGCCGCGATTTTCTGATATTGGGGCGTGGGCATAAACTGTGGCGCCTGTTTTTTCTTTCAAGGCGGGGATGAGGCTTGAATGATCTTTGTGGGTGTGGGTGAGCAAGATATGGGAAAGCGTCTCTCCTTTGAGCGCTTTTAATATGGCTTGCAAGTGATCTTCATTGTCAGGGCCTGGATCAATCAGGGCCACCCGGCCTGACCCTATGATATAGGTGTTGGTGCCCTTGTGTGTGAGGGGGCCGGAATTGGGCGCAACAATACGGCGCACGCCGGGCCAGATTTCTCTTGCTTCGCCATAGGTAAAAATCATTTCCACATGAAAGGGAATTTTGGGCGCTGTTTGTGAGGTCATATACTGTTTGTTGGGCTCTTATTGGTGTCTTCCAATTATTTAATACATAAGTTTATGCAATCCAGCCTCAGAAAGCTATTTTTCTTACTTTGCAAGCTTTATTTTCATCTGAAAGCGTACCGGTTAGTTACTTACCACTCGGTTTAAATAAGTTAATGTCCGCTTCCAGACAATTTGGTTTTTTCCCTACTCAAGATAAGTAACTTATTGTTATTTAATGTTTTTTTCTTTTGGCACAAGGCTTGCTGATAAGTTAACAAGTTGCGGTCTGTTTATAACAAAAATACCGCAGAACTTGGGGAACTGATTAATGGCGTTTTATCCAATTTTCCTAAACGCACAAAATCATAATATGTAAGGAGGGTCGCCAGATATGGAAACCTTTTATGACGTTATGCGACGTCAAGGGATCACCCGCCGGAGCTTTTTAAAATATTGTAGCCTCACCGCTGCAGCGCTCGGCCTTGGTCCATCATTTGCACCAAAAATTGCTCACGCTATGGAAACGAAACCGCGTATACCAGTTTTATGGTTGCATGGTCTTGAGTGTACATGTTGTTCAGAGAGTTTTATCCGTTCAGCACACCCATTGGCCAAAGACGTTGTGCTTTCTATGCTTTCATTGGACTATGACGATACCATCATGGCTGCTGCTGGTCACGAAGCGGAAGCGATTGTTGAAGAGATCGTTGAGAAGTATAAAGGCAATTATTTGCTTGCCGTTGAAGGCAACCCGCCATTGGATGAAGATGGCATGTATTGCATTATTGCCGGTAAGCCATTTACTGAGCAGTTAAAATTTGCCGCCTCTAATGCAAAAGCTATTATCTCTTGGGGCTCTTGTGCTTCATGGGGTTGTGTGCAAGCGGCACGGCCAAACCCAACACGGGCAACACCTGTGCACAAAGTGCCTGGGTTGGCTAGAAAACCAATTATTAAAGTGCCTGGCTGCCCGCCAATTGCTGAGGTTATGACAGCTGTTGTAACGTATATGCTAACATTTGAGCGTTTCCCTGAGCTTGACCGTCAGGGCCGCCCTAAAATGTTCTATTCACAACGGATCCACGATAAATGCTACCGCCGTCCTCACTTTGACGCTGGTCAGTTTGTTGAAAAATGGGACGATGAAGGCGCCAAAAAAGGGTACTGCCTTTATAAAATGGGCTGTAAAGGGCCAACAACTTATAACGCTTGTTCAACCGTTCGCTGGAATGGTGGCTTGTCCTTCCCAATTCAGGCTGGACACGGTTGCATTGGCTGTTCTGAAGATGGTTTTTGGGACAAGGGCGGGTTTTATGACCGCTTAACCGATATCCATCAATTTGGTATTGAGGCGAACGCTGATGAGATTGGCATTGGGGCTGCAACTGTTGTTGGTGCTGCCGCGGCTGCTCATGCGGCTGTAAGTGCTGTGAAACAAGCACGCAGTAAGGGAGATGAATAATGGCGATACAAACACCAAATGGCTATTCGCTTGACACCTCAGGTGAGCGCGTCGTCGTTGATCCGGTGACACGGATTGAAGGTCATATGCGTTGTGAGGTGAATATTGATGAAAACAATATCATCCAGAACGCGGTTTCAACTGGCACCATGTGGCGCGGTATTGAAGTGATCTTGAAAAACCGTGACCCGCGTGATGCGTGGGCCTTTGTACAGCGCCTTTGCGGTGTGTGTACTGGTACACACGCGCTGACCTCGGTTCGTTGTGTGGAAAATGCAATTGGCATTGAAATTCCTGATAATGCGAACAGCATTCGGAATATCATGCAATGTTCTTTGCAAATTCATGACCACCTTGTGCACTTCTATCATCTGCATGCGCTTGATTGGGTGAACCCGGTAAACGCGCTTAAGGCTGACCCGCGCGAGACATCTGAATTGCAAAAAGCATCCTCACCTCGCCATCCAAAGTCGTCTCCAGGCTATTTCCGTGATATTCAGAACCGCTTGAAGAAGTTTGTGGAATCGGGCCAGCTTGGGCCGTTTAAAAATGGTTATTGGGATAACCCTGCTTATCTATTGCCACCAGAGGGCGACTTGATGGCGGTAACCCACTATCTAGAAGCTCTTGATTTCCAAAAAGAAATCATGAAAACACGGACCATCTTTGGTGGTAAGGACCCGCATCCGAACTGGCTTGTGGGCGGTGTGCCTTGTCCGATTAACATTGATGGGGAAGGCTCTGTTGGCGCGATCAACATGGAAAGCTTGAACCGTGTGCGTCAGATTATCAATGAGACCATTGCGTTTATTGATAATGTTTACATCCCTGACATCCTCACCATTGGTAAGATCTATTACGATAAAGGTTGGACCTATGGTGGTGGTATCTCTGGGCGTGATGTGCTTGCTTATGGTGATATGCCTGAAGATGGCAATGATCTGCTAGGTAGCTGCATGATGCCACGCGGTGCCATTATCAAAGGTAATTTGAATGAAGTTCATGATGTTGATTTTGAAGATCCTGAGCAAATTCAAGAAGAAGTGCCACACTCTTGGTACAAGTATGATGATGAATCCAAAGGTCTTCATCCATGGGATGGCGTGACAGAGCCTAACTATGAACTTGGTCCAAAGACTGTGGGGACGAAAACCAACATTAAGCAACTTGATGAGTCTGCGAAATATTCATGGATTAAATCACCGCGCTGGCGCGGTAATGCCATGGAAGTGGGCCCACTTGCACGTTATGTTGTTGGTTATGCCTCTAAGCATACTGAATTTACCGATCAGATTAAAACCACTCTTGGGGCGCTTGGTAATGCTCCAGTTGAAGCCTTGTTTACAACTATTGGCCGCACAGCTGCGCGGGCATTGGAGGCTCAATGGTGTGCTTACAAACAACTTTACTTCCTAGATAAAATGGTGGCCAACATTAAGGCCGGTGACCAGTCAACTGCAAACACGGAAAACTGGGAACCATCCACTTGGGGTAAAGAGATTAAAGGCTATGGCTTTACTGAAGCGCCGCGCGGTGCTTTGGGTCACTGGATCCGGATTAAGGATGGCAAGATTGAGAACTACCAAATGGTGGTGCCAACCACTTGGAATGGTAGCCCTCGTGATAACAGAGGCAATATTGGTGCCTTTGAAGCCTCTTTGATGAACACCAAGGTTGAGCGGCCACATGAGCCTGTGGAGATTTTGAGAAACATTCACTCATTTGATCCTTGTCTTGCTTGTTCAACCCACGTAATCGGTCCTGATGGCAAAGAGCTTGCTAAAGTCAAAGTCCGGTAAAGGAGTGTATTATGGCTGATCAATCAGTTGCACATCAAACAGCCGTTTATGTCTATGAGGCACCCGTGCGGTTATGGCATTGGATTAATGCTTTTGCCATTCTGGCGCTTTGTCTCTCAGGCTACTTTATTGGTTCACCGCTTCCCTCCGTTTCTTCGGGGGAAGCCAGTGACCACTATGTGATGGGGTATATTCGCTTCGTTCATTTTGCAGCGGCTTATATCTTTATCATTGGCTTTGTTTTCAGGGCTTACTGGGCCATTGTTGGCAATAGCCATGCGAAACAAATCTTTTTGCCAAGTATTTTTTCTGGTCATTTTTGGGCCGATGTTTGGCATGAGATTAAATGGTATGCGTTCTTGGTGAAAGAACCCAAGAAGTATGCCGGACATAACCCGCTTGCTGTCCTTACAATGCATCTTATGTTTGTTTGGGGATCTATCTTCATGATCATTTCAGGCCTTGCGCTTTATGGCGAAGGGGCTGGCATGGGCAGCTGGCAATATCAATGGTTTAGCTCTTGGTTCATTCCGCTTATGGGACAAAGCCAAGATGTTCATACCTGGCACCATTTGGGTATGTGGCTGATTATCGTGTTTGCCATAACCCATATTTATGTCGCTGTGCGGGAAGATATCATGTCTCGCCAGTCGATTATTAGTTCAATGATATCTGGATGGCGGTTGTTTAAAGATAATCGTCCTATGGATGACTAGAACGGAACTTTAATAGGTTCTCTCCTTACCAATCAACTAGGGCGCTCGCAAGAGTGCCCTTTTTTTATGCTTTCTTGGACGAGGCTTTTTGTTGTAGGGCAGGCTTGTGTTGTCACTCATATGGGAGCTTAGCACCCTTTAAAGGGCGCGCTATAATATGCTAAGGGGTGGGTTACAGTATGTTATTGGAGAGTTGGGAAATGGTACCGCCTCCCTGAATTGAACAGGGGACCTCTTGATCCACAATCAAGCGCTCTAACCAACTGAGCTAAGGCGGCATAATCTTTTGAAGATGAGCTTTTAATATAGCAACATTGAAGCTGCTTTAAAACCAATCTTTGTGTGGTTCGTCAAGTTTTTTTTGTCTTTTTCTCATCCTTTTTTTCACGCTCATTTGTTTGATGCAGGCATAAGGGAGGACTTTAGCCTTATCGCTATTTATGCAACAGCTTGGATTGTATCTGTTGTTATCCTTTTAAGTTTTGCTTGCGTGTTATGGCCTGTTAACCCTACACTTTTTTGAACTTAGGCTTGTTTGTTAGGAGTTTATCATGTCTGTTAAGCAATGGGTTGTTGGCGTTGTTGTTGCTAGCTCTATGGGGAGTTTATGCACACCAGTTTTTGCAGGTGAGTGTAAAACGTCTTCCGCGCAAGGTTGGGGCCTGACACAAGAGATGGCTAAGTGGCAAGCAAATGATATGCTTTTGCTCTCTACCGGGAATTTGCCTGTTCAAAATGATCGTTTTTCGAAACCGTCTCATAAATGTAATTTGACGTTGCTTGGTTGGAGCTGTAAGGCCACTGCCAAGATTTGCAAGAAATAAACTATCATCCGATCAGTGGGGTGATTATGGGGGAGCCCAGGTCCTATTTTTAATAGGACCTGGGCTTAATTTTTTTTGGGTAACTTTATCCGCGCAAAAGCACTTCTTGGTTTAAGTCGCCAAATTTATATCTTAGTTCTTTTAAGGTATGGGCTTGCAAGGTTGTGACGCGGCCATGACCAGAGCGAGCGGCCAGGGTTGCTAGATCTATGATATCTGCGCGCTGTGGGCCTGAGCACTTTTGCGCCATTGGTTTGGCCAGGCGATATAGCACTGCGCCCGATTCAACAAAGTCTTTCACGTGCCAGCGGGCCAACGTGACCATGTCTTTGGGATTTGAAAAGTTCAGCCGGTGTTCAGCCCAATGTTCCAGATCAGCAATTTGTTCGCTCGTCAGCTCGCCTCGGTCTTTCATAATCGATACCATGAGGGCAAGGGCGGCTTCTCTTGGGTCTTGGATTTGCGAAAGTGGGTGTTGATTGGCTTTGCGGGCAAAAAACAGGCGATGCAAACGGCCCCCTAGTTCAGACAGGCCAAGACTGGTTTGGGCAATCGCTTTGGATATGTTGCTTACGCTAAAGACGATAACGGCGATGATTGAGAGGGTAGAAAGTACCCCTAAAAGAATATGCATGAAACTCTCCCTTGGCCAAAAATTGCATTGAAGCGTTTGCCTCTTCAAACGATCGGTTTTGGGCAATGAAACGCTATGATTATTTATTGGTCGCCTCCAAAGGGGAATTGGTTCAAGAAAAAAACGGGCAGAAAATCTGCCCGTTCTTAGTATTCATTTTGATCTAAGACTTTGAGTTAAAAGTCTTTGGTCCATTTTTCCAACAAACGGCCTGCTGTTTCTTTGCCACCAAGGCCTATGGCGATGGCCGCACCCACTGCTAGGGCCCCTATCAACGCGGTAAAGCCCGTTTGGATGATTTCATTGGCGATGCCCATTTGTTGCAAGCCCATGGCTGTGGCCAGGATAATAATGGCAATTTTCACAAAGCCTGCAACTGGTTTTCCTTCTTTGGAATTGGCGACAATGTCAGCAATAAAGTCCGCGATGACGACACCGAGTAGAATGATAATGCTGCCAAGAAGAATGTGACCACCCAAAGAGACCAAGTGAGACAGGTTGTCAGAGATTACTGCAAAGTTCAGTAGTTTTGCCGCTTCCACCAAACCAAACAGGGTGATGGCGAAAAAGGCGATGTTGCCAGCAATGGTGGACAGTTTGGTTTCACCAATCAGGCGGTTTACAATGCCAACCTTTTGGCCGAAATTATCGACACCAAAAGTGGGCAAGAATTGTTGCAAGGCGTTTTTGGCAAACCGGCCGATGACAAAGGCCAGTCCAAGAACGATCGCGGCAACAATGATATTGGGGATGACCACAAGAAAGCGCGACAGCATTTCTTTGGCCGGGCCGGCAATGGTATCTAACTGCAATTTATCCAGTGCTGTAATCGCCACAGGAATGATGATGAGTGTAAATAGCAAAACACCAATACCTTTTGAAAGCGAGGCACCACTGGTCATATCTGTTAAGCCCAGCTTGGCTGGCATTTCATCAACTTGAGCGGCTTTAAGCACACCGGTGACAGCGTTTTTAACGATGGTGGCTATGGCAAAGCCAATGGCAAAGATAAGACCGCCTGCAAAAAGGTTAGGCACGAAATTTAAGAACTTGGTTGTCATGGCTTCTAAGGGTTCAAGCAATTGGGTGAGGCCCAATTGACCCAAAACCAGAGGAATGGCCAATAACATGGTGACCCAAAAGACAGCATTGCCAACAACGTCGCCAAGGTCTGTGCCATCATCTGTTTCTTTGCCGCCAAGGCCTGATTTGTCTATGACATAGTCAGAACCTTTGCCGAGCAATTTGCCGATAAAATAGGCGGCTATTAAGATTGCAATTGCTATAAGGATTTTGGGGCCAAACTCTACGACCCAGGCTTGAAACCAGTTTAAAGATGCTTGCGCGTTCGTCATTGCACCCTCCTTTTCATTATTAACGGCTTTTAGGGCATTTCCTAAAATCAAGTCGTCAAAAATGGCCTAAAACCGCCCTATCTCGTCCTTTGGACAAGATTTATTCAGTTTTACGAAGGGTTTGGAATTTACTCGCTAAGCTCCCACCCCCCACGACACAAGAGGGATATAGGCAGCGTTTTTTTATTTTCAAGGAGATTGGGGTAATTTGTTTATATTTTTTATGGCCTTGCAATATTTTGCTAAACTAAAAAATGCATACGAAATACTTTTATTTGGAGCTAAACGCTGGGTTTTCCCCTTAACTTTCATGGTTAGACTTTGGCATTTTGAAAGTGCTTATCAAGGATTTCATTTGCGTTCCGCGCTTCTTTTCTGGCACTTTAAGATGCCCACCAGCAACCGCGTTTCTTTTCTGGCGCTTTAAGATGCCCACCAGCAACCGTGTTTCTTTTCTGGCGCTTAGGATGCCCACCAGCAACCGCGCTAACAAGCACTTTCAAAATGCAAAACTCTAACCATGGGAATTCACGGGGAAGAGCAGGAAAAACAGTTCTGGCTAATATTTACGCTCAACCATTTTCTTCTTTAGTTCTGCAATGGCTTTGGCCGGTGATAACCCTTTAGGGCATGCCTTGGAGCAGTTCATAATGGTGTGGCAACGATACAGCCGGAATGGGTCTTCCAGATTATCGAGCCGTTCACCTGTTGCTTCATCGCGGCTGTCTGCTACCCAGCGATAGGCTTGCAAGAGAGCGGCGGGGCCTAAATAGCGGTCTGAGTTCCACCAATAGGATGGACAAGAGGTGGAGCAGCAAGCGCATAGAATGCATTCATAAAGACCATCTAGCTTGTCGCGATCTTCTCTGGATTGTTTCCATTCTTTTTGCGGCTCTGGAGTAGTTGTTTGCAACCATGGTTCAATGGAGCGGTGCTGGGCATAAAAATGGTTAAGGTCTGGTACCAAGTCTTTCACCACATCCATGTGTGGCAGTGGATAAATTTTTACCGGGCCTTTGATTTCATCAAGGCCTTTGGTGCACGCTAGTGTGTTTGTGCCGTCAATGTTCATGGAGCATGAGCCGCAAATGCCTTCACGGCACGAGCGGCGAAAGGTTAAGGTTGGATCGATTGTGTTTTTAATCCAAATGATGGCGTCAAGCACCATAGGGCCGCAATCGTCTGTGTTGACAAAATAGGTGTCTATGGTTGGGTTGCTGTCATCTTCTGGTGACCAGCGATAAACATGGAACTCGCGCCATGTGCCCTCTTCTTCTGGCTTGTTCCAGATTTTGCCCTGTTTGGGCTTTGAATTGTTTGGCAGTGTTAGCTGTACCATAGTTCCAATTCCTAATTTGTTTCTCAAATTGCAGCTAAAATATTTATTCTTATGTTACGCTTAAAGCCTTATGGCTTGTTTAATAAACGCTTTTAATAAACCCGGGCCTTTGGCTTGATATAATCTATATCTTCAGACAAGGTGTAATTGTGTACTGGGCGGTAATCTATGGTTATTTTGCCGGTTTCATCAATCCAAGCCAGAGTGTGCTTCATCCAGTTTTCATCATCGCGATCACTGTAATCTTCTCTGGCATGAGCGCCGCGGCTTTCTTGGCGGTTAACCGCTGAATAGGCTGTGGTAACCGCGCAAGCCATCAGGTTTTCAAACTCGAGGGTTTCCATCAGGTCTGAATTCCAAACCAGCGATCTGTCTGAGACCTGAATGTCATCTTTGCCATCCCAGATCTCAGAGATACGCTTGCAGCCTTGCGCCATGCTTTCTTCCATGCGGAATACGGCCACATCTTCCTGCATAGCTTTTTGCATAGCCAAGCGCAGGTCTGCGGTTGGTGTGTTGCCAGCTGCGTTACGTAACTTGTCAAACCGGCCAATGATTTTATCAATTTCTTCTTTGGACGCTTTTGGTCTTGCCTCTTCACCGGTGAGCAATTGGCCAGCGCGAATGCCGGCAGCACGGCCAAACACCACCAAGTCGATGAGTGAGTTAGACCCTAACCGATTGGCGCCGTGCACAGACACACAGGCCGCCTCGCCAACAGCCATAAGGCCAGGCACAACAGCATCCGGGTCATCGCCCTTTTTGGTCAGCACTTCGCCCCAATAGTTACAAGGGATGCCGCCCATATTGTAGTGCACCGTTGGCAGAACCGGGATTGGCTCTTTGGTCACGTCAACACCGGCAAAAATTTTAGCGCTTTCAGAAATGCCTGGTAAGCGCTCTGCCAAAACGGCTGGGTCAAGGTGGTCTAGGTGCAAGAAGATATGATCTTTATCCTTGCCAACACCGCGCCCTTCTCTGATTTCCATGGTCATGGAACGCGAGACAACGTCGCGGCTGGCCAGGTCTTTGGCAGTTGGTGCATAGCGCTCCATAAAGCGCTCACCTTCTGAATTGACCAAATAGCCGCCCTCACCGCGGGCTCCTTCTGTAATCAAACAACCGGCGCCATAAATACCTGTGGGGTGAAACTGGACAAATTCCATATCTTGCAGGGGCAAGCCAGCTCTGGCGACCATGGCGTTGCCATCGCCTGTACAGGTGTGCGCAGATGTACAAGAAAAGTATGTGCGCCCATAGCCACCGGTTGCTAAAATGACCAGCTTGGCGTTGAAAATATGCAGCACGCCATCATCTAAATTCCAGGCAACCAAGCCTTGGCATTGGCCATCTTCGCTCATAATCAAATCAAGGGCGAAATATTCAATGAAAAATTCAGCGTCATTTTTTAGCGATTGGCCATAAAGGGTGTGCAAGATGGCGTGGCCAGTTCTGTCCGCTGCGGCACAGGTGCGCTGCACAGGTGGTCCTTCACCAAAATTTTGCATATGGCCGCCAAACGGGCGTTGGTAGATTTTGCCGTCTTCTGTGCGTGAAAAAGGCACGCCGAAATGATCAAGTTCGTAAACCGCTTCAGGGGCCTCACGGCATAAATATTCAATCGCGTCTTGGTCACCCAACCAATCAGAGCCTTTGACAGTGTCAAACATGTGCCATTGCCAACTGTCTGGACCCATATTGCTTAGACTAGCAGCAATGCCGCCTTGGGCGGCCACTGTGTGGGAGCGGGTGGGGAAAACTTTGGTCACGCAAGCGGTTTTGAGCCCAGCTTGGGCGGCCCCTAATGTGGCGCGTAAGCCTGAGCCGCCAGCCCCGACAACAACCACATCATAGCTATGTTCTTGGGTCTTGTAGCCAAGACCATTATTTTCAGAAGCAGACATTATGAGTTTTTAACTCCGATTTGTTTTTTAATCGCCTTTTATGCACCAAGGCTCAGTTTTAGCAGCGAGAAGATACCGGCAAGGGCAATAAAACTTGTAAAGAAGGTGTTTAAGATTAGCAGTAAAATTTTGGCCGCTTCAGCATGCACATAATCTTCTATCACCACTTGCATGCCCAAACGCATATGATAGCTGGTGTTAATGATGAAGGCGGCAGCAAAGACCAAATGAAAGGGGCTTTTGAAAAAGTCTTTCACGGTTTGATAATCGGCCCCTTTTAGGTGAACTGCGGCATAAATCACAAAGACAGCTAATAATAGGTTGGCAAAACCGGTGACGCGCTGGCGCCAGAAATGTTCTGAACCATCATTGGCCGCGCCTAGGCCTCTAACATTGGATAAGGGAGTGCGAAATGACATTGTGTCTTTCCTTTAATTCTTTTAAATCAGAGCCCAGAACAAGGCGGTCAGCCCAAGCGAGCCAATTAAACCGGCGCGGGCCATAAACTCTACTTCTTTCAGGTCGAACCCTTTGCCAAAATCCCAGATAAAATGGCGTATACCGCCCAGCATATGATGGAAAAAACCCCAGGTGGCCAAAATCAAAATGGCTTTGCCTGGCAAGGTGCCTAAAAGTTCGGAGACAAACTCGTAATAGGCCGGGCCACTGGCAGCGGCCATCAGCCACCAGGTGAACAGCAACGCCCCAAAATAAAGGCCCACACCAGTTAAACGATGCAAGATCGACATCATCATGGTGAGCATTGGCTTGTAAATTTGTAAATGCGGCGACAGAGGCCGGGCTTTTGTATGCTCTGTTTGGTCCATTTGATCCCCCACTTGATCGTTATTTGGACGTTTTGGAACTGTTTTTGCGCAACAGCTTGATATATGATCACTCTACTCATTTCTCATCTTTTGGCAATGAATAGATTGGTCTTATCAATGATGAATTATTCTCTTAAGCCTTAATAATGAGCTCTTGGGAGCTATATTCAATTTTGACCCTTGTATCATATCACTTTTTTTAGTCTATAGCCTATTAGATTCAGATTAGACTAATGGCTTAGATTTTTTAGGAGGCGCCAATGCGCGGTGTTTTGCTGATCTTTTGTTTGACGCTATCGATGGTTGTTGCCCCGTTTTGGCTTTTTGCTGCCGAGACAACCGATTCGGCTCTTCCTGCGCCGAAAGAATGGACAGCGTTTCAAGAGCCCAAATATGGAGCGACCCTTTATTATCCCTCTAACTGGTTTGGGGCAGGTGTTTTGAAAAATGGGGGGTATGAGTTTGCTTCTTTGCAAAATGATGGAGCGGTGCTGTTTTTGAAAACCTCCTTTGACCAATTGCGCACCGGCGCACCAGCGACAGTTAAAAAATTAAAAAGCGGCACGGGGGCTCACCGAATTAAAGACATCCAGGCCGGTGACATGTGGTATGAGATGCGCCTGAGTCCGCGCCCTGGGACAACGCAAATCACGCGGGTGCGCTTTACCTGTAAGGAGCGAATTGTGAGCGCGGTGACATTGATTTACCCCGAAGCCAGCGCCCAGGCTTATGAGAGCATGATGAAAAAACTGCGGCGACGGTTTAGCGTGGGGATTGGGGCAAACACGCCGGTGCGAGATTGTAGTTGATTTTTTGGGCACCGTTTTTTGCCTCACGGGCTATAGCAGCGGAGCTGCTGCCCTCCGTTGGGCAGCGCTAAGCGCTGACGGCCGTGCGGCCTACGTTTTTTGTCATGTGGGTTACGGATAGATATCAAAAAAATATTTATGACTTCCGAATAAAAAACTTTGCTTAAATTTAGTCATCCCGGACTTGATCCGGGATCCATTTTTCCTTTTTCCTGATCCGCAAAAGGATATGAAGAACCTTGCGCCTTGGCTCATTGTTTCCTCATAAGCTAAAGGTTAGCTCAGAGCATAACGCAGTGGATCCCGGATCAGGTCCGGGATGACTGAGTAAGTGGGCAAAAATTGAATTTAACAAATCTGCTCAATTATAGTTTTAAGCTTCAAAGCTTTTACTCAAAATCACGTCCCCAAACTTAAAAACCTATCTCTTCTCCTCAACACGAATCACAACAGCATTGCGGCAAGCACCGGGATCGCTGCCCAGAATAAGATGTTGGGACGGGCCAAGGGTTTCTAGGTAGCGTGGGTAGCTGGCAATCGTAAAGACGGCGTGATGGGAACCCACCATTGGGATCTTTAGGCTCACATTATATCTAGTCATCCCGGGCTTGACCCGGGATCCATTTCTCCTTTTTACGGATCTTTGCTATGACCAAAGGTATTCGTGCCTTGGCTCATTGTTTAACAATGCGTGCATGGAAAGCTCCGCGCGTAACGCAGTGGATCCCGGATCAGGTCCGGGATGACAGAGAAAAAGGCCTGTGATTGAACCAAACAGGGTGCCATGCCGACAAATAAGAAAGGTCCCATTTCTTAAATTTGTTAGAGAGCTTGCAACCATGAGCAAAAACTCACCATCCCTACTTAAAAACAAAGCCTGCTTTAGTTTTATGGTTTTCAACCTTTTGGTCATCAATTCAGCGGCTGCACAAGCTGCTTGCCACACCATATATGGGTCAGGCACGCATCCATCGAAAGTTGGTGCCATCGGCGTTGCGCAATTATCTGTCAACAGCAAGGTTGCACGTTCAGGAACGGGGCGTGTGATTCATCGGAAGGTCAAATGTGTGTTAGGGCGTTTATATGGTCGCCCTTCATATTCTTGTTCTGTCAAGGTGAGATTTTGCACACTGCAAGGTGTCAGGCCAAAGCCAAGGCAGTTCCAAATCATTCGATAGGACTTTTTAAATTTTCAGTTTTTCTCTCTTGAATGAGGTAGGAGAAAATGGTTTAGCACTTGGGCTGTCTGATCGGGCACGGTGTCTACAAAGAAATGCCCGCCAGGCAGGGCTTTGGATGTTAGATCCTCACAACACTCTTGCCATAACGATGGTAAATCAAAAAGGGCCGCCATGGTGCCGTCTTTGCCATAAAGATTTAAAGTTGGGCAGGTAATTTTTACGTGATGATCGGCTTGATCATCAATAATGTCTGTTGTGGCAGCGGCGCAATAATCAGCACATGAGCCATCTATCATGCTTCTTGTGCGCCAGCATCGTCTGTACTCAGCAAGTTGCTGGTCATCAAATTGCTCTAGTTTGGCCGCTCCCCATCCCACCAAACATGTTTCATAGAAATAATCAGGGTCATGGGCAATGAAGGTTTGAGGAAAAGGAGCTGGCTGGGCCAAAAAGTACCAATGCCAATAGGCTTTTGCGATATGATGATTGGTGCTCATGAACATGTTATAGGTGGGGGCAATGTCCATCACGCAGAGCGTTTTTACCGCCTCTGGATGGTTTTTAGCCAGGCGATGAGCGGTGCGCGCGCCTCGATCATGGCCTATGATATGGAACCTCTCAAAGCCCTCACTTTGCATTAAGCCCCGGTTGTCCTTGGCCATTTCTGTGAAGGAATAATTGGTGCAATCAGGTAAGGGTGTTGGTTTGCCGCTATCCCCATAGCCACGCAAATCCGCACAGATTACGGTAAAATTTGTCGCCAATTGGGGGGCAACCTCGGCCCACATGGCAAGGCTTTGGGGAAACCCGTGTAACATCAGCACAGGCGGGCCATCGCCCCCGATCTGGTAGTTGATTGTCACATCATCGCGTTTGAATTGTTTTTGCTGAAAGTCTTCAAACATCAGATGATCCCCTTTTTTATTGCGGCATTACCAGCCAATAATCCAGGTCCAGCATAACACTTTCATCATAACTGTCCTCGATTTTTCCTGGGAAATTTGAACAGTCCTGGTTTTTGGTGGCTATTGTTCTCACGCGCAGGGCGCCAACATCATCACGGCCTGGGATTTGTTCTTTTTCTATAATTTGTGACCAAGCGTATATGGTGTCACCAGCAAAACATGGCGAGACATGGCGCCCGCCATTAATCGCCGCAATATGAATGCCATTGGCAAGGCCATTAAAAGAAAGCGCTCTGGCCATGGAGATGACATGCCCACCATACATAAGGCGCTTGCCAAATCTGCCTTGGCTTTCAGTGTGATTGTTAAAGTGAACTTTGGCCGTGTTTTGATAAGCCCGCGTGGCGATTTGGTGCTCCGCTTCTTCTACGGTGATGCCATCAACATGGTCGATTTTTTCTCCCACTTCATAATCAGACCAACGATGGGGGCTACCAGACAAGTGATTGTCATAGGCTGCCAGATTAATATTTGGCATTGCTTTGGCCAAGTGGCTAGGTTCAACCCTTTCTGGTAAATCGGGTACATCTGCTTGAGGTGCGGGGGATGAATTGTCTTTTTTGCGCACCATCACCCAGCGCACATAATCCAGCACGATCTCGCCAGTTTGGTTGCGCCCGGTTGATCGCACATAAACCACGCCGGTTTTGCCATTAGAATTTTCTTTTATCCCGATAACCTTAGAGGTGGTTGAGACCGTATCTCCTGGATAAACAGGGGCGAGGAATTTGCAATCTGCGTACCCTAGGTTGGCAACGGCATTGAGCGAAATATCGGGCACGGTTTTACCAAACACCATGTGAAAAACCAGCAAGTCATCCACTGGGGCTGCTTCATAGCCAATGTCCATGGCAAAGCTGTCTGCTGACTGGAGCGCAAAGCGCATGCCGTATAGGGCGGTGTAGAGAGAGACATCGCCTTCTGTGATCGTGCGCGGGGTGGCGTGTATGATGGTTTGACCAACATGAAAATCTTCAAAGAAATTGCCCGGATTGGTCTTGTTCATGATCTTAGTGCCTTTTAAATCTGAAATTTGGGCTCAACATTTAGCCAAGTGGGGCTGATTGACAAGCTTTTTTTGAAGGCTTAGGTCTTAAGTGCAGTTTCCAAGACACTAAGGGCTTGGGTCAGAACTGCAAGAAGGTTATTCAGCCGCTTTGGCGCTTGAAAGCAAGTCTTGCGGCGTGCTGGCAAGGGCGGTTACTGACAAGTGTTTGCGTACCACTATAAATAGCAATAGAGCCATTAAGACAAAAGAAACTGACGTGGCAATCGCAGCACCCAGCAGGCCATAGTGGGGAATGAGAATGATGTTTAAAATGATATCTGTGATAACCGTGCCTAGATATATGGCACCGCAGGTATAGTGCTTGCCAGTCATCATTAATATGCGCTCTCCCGGCCCAACCAAAGCACGGCAAATTAAACCAACGCTTAAGGGGAAAATTACATAACTGGCCGTTTCAAATTCTGGCCCAAACAAAGACAAGAGTTGCTCTTTGAAAAGGATAATGCCTGTGATCATCAATAATGAGGGATAAAATGTGAGACTGGCGGAGCGACGAATGGATTTAGCCAGAGCCTCTTGATTGTCTTCCAGGTAATGGTTTGCATAACTGGCTGTGAAGGCTGAGCCTACAGCAAAATTTAAGAACGCAACCAACCCCATGATTTTTGTGGCGGCAAAATAAAGGCCGGTTTGATCCGGGGGTAAGAACCAGCTGATCATTAACACGTCGATGTTAAACAGCAATAATTCAAAACTTGAGATCATCATCATCGGCAAGGCTGCCAAGATCCAGGGGCGAAATTTATAGTTTCTTTCCCCTTGATAGTCTTTGGTTGGCATTGCTTTGCCAACGATGAGCAACGAGAAAAGAAGCGTTAGCCAAATGGCGATTGTGGCGCATGTTATTGCTGTGAACGCGCTTGAGGACACACCAAACGCGATGGTGCCGACAAACAATCCCATAATTGCTAAAGGACGAAAGAGAGCGGTTGGTGCAAAAGCGCGTACCATCCAGCCATAGCTGCGCCCTATGCCAGAGATATAGTCAGCCAAGGCAAAGGCTGGCAGTGAAAAAGCGCCAACTATAAGCAAGTTAGCATAGGTACTTGATACCAGCTGTGCTTGCACCAAACCATAAAGACTTAACGCAATAAGTATGGTGATTGCGATAGAAGACAGTAGAATTGTTGTAGCTGCACCCCAAACAGCACCACGCAATAAAGTGGGCTGATTGTTTATGCGGTACTCAGGAATGAGGCGCTGAATGAGATTATAAAAGCCAAAGCTTAAAAACTCTCCCAAAATGATGACGCAGGACCAGGTAAAGGCGAACAGACCATACTCATAGGCTTGTAAAAAACGGGCCAGGAAAATTTGCAGGCCAAGCGTGAGGGCAGCACCGCCTACGCGCAACCCATAAACAAGGATTGCGTTTAACTCGAGATTAAATTTGCTCAAGTTTCTTTTTATTGGCTTTGCTTCCATACGTGTTGGGCCTGAACGTTTTTTCTCTTTTAAAGTATACGTTTAAGGACAAAAATTCGGTCGCACCTTGTATAAGGTGGTGACTGAGATTGTTTAAAGCAAGTGATATAACCAGATTTATTTCATTTAAGTCTTAAATCATTTTGTTATGTATTTTCGGTAATTCTTTGTTATTAAAACAGATTGTAAAGGAATACAATCTCTTAGAATACTCTTAATTATAGTAAAATTATTGTTCTGACAATTTCAAATCTGGAGAATAGGATTTATTTTCGACGGTTTTTATAACAGCTTGGCCACAAACCATTTGTTTGCTTTGAGTATTATAGGTTAATTGAGGAGATCCATAGAGTTGCCAGCCTTTATTAAGAGCATTTGTGACTTTATGGCAAAAACTGGCATCATCTGGTCCTGTTAAGAAACGATAAAGTTGCATATACCTTCTCTTTTTTCTTTTTGGTTGAAATTTGTTACTTGTTTACAAGGCTTGCCTCATAAAAAAAGCGCCATTGATAAACAGCGCTTTGTTTTGATTTGTCAAATTATTAGCCTTAGGCGCTTTGTTCTATTGCCTTTGCAATTGCAACAGTGCGTTTGGCCATTTCTGCATGTAACAATTCGACCATTTTGCCTTCCACAGTGATGGCCCCTTTGTCTTGGTTCTCGGGCAATTCAAAGGCTGAAATGATTTTTTGCGCCCACTCGACGGACTCTTTCGTTGGAGAAAAGGTTTCATTACAAGGACCTAACTGGCCTGGGTGGATAAGAGTTTTGCCGTCCATACCAAGATCAGCCCCTTGCTGGCATTCTTTTATAAAGCCCTCTTCATCTTTAAAATCATTGTAAACGCCATCTATGATATCAATCTCAAAGGCGCGACCGGCGGCAACGCAAGTCGAAAGCCAGGCAAGCATTGGTTCGCGCCCGGGTTTTAAAACAGCACCAGTTTCTTTGGCCAAATCATTTGTGCCCATAACAAAGGCGCGCAAGCGGTATTTTTCTGCCGGGCCACTTTGTGCAATCTCTAAGGCTTTTAGCATTGCCAAGGGGGTTTCCATCATAGCCCAAAGATCAATGATACCGTTTGCCCCCAAACTTTCTAACTTTTCGCGCACCAGGGCGACATCTTGTTCATTGGAGACCTTGGGAACCAGGATCGCGTCTGGGTTGGCACTGGCCGCAGCTTTTAAATCGTCGTCAAACCAGCTGGTGTTAATTCCATTTACGCGGATGACGAGTTCCCTATTGCCATAACCGCCCTCGCTTACGGCTGATTGCACTTGCTGCCTTGCCACCTCTTTCATATCCGGGGCAACCGCATCTTCCAAATCGAAGATAATAGCATCTGTTGCCAGCTCTTTACCTTTTTGCAAGGCCCGCTCTTTAGAGCCTGGCATATACAAAACTGAGCGGCGGGGGCGAATTGAAGTCATTGTCTTTTTTCCCTATATTGCACGGACAAATCTTTGTTGATCGGCAATCTATCGATTTTAAAAGTAAAACAAAACCCCGTTTAAAGTCTTAGATTTTGTGGCTAGAAAGTGCCTTAACTTCCATGATTAGATTTTGGCATTTTGAAATCACTTGTCAAGGATTTCACTTGGCACTCCGCGTCCTTGACATCCCCATTAAAAATGCCAAAGTCTAATCATGGGAAGTTAGGGCATAGATCAGGCATTCCAGCTTATGGACCATCTTAATCTAAAAACTGTTTTAGCGATCAGCTCTGAAGTTGGGGTTGGGGCTGTGGGGCTTTCTATTGCGCGTTACGCTTTTGCCGCTCACAAGGTTTCGGCCATAGCTTTGCCAACCGTTTTGTTTGCCTCGCGCCCAGATATGGGAAAGATTGTGCGCCATGCGTTTGCCGCCAATTTGCTTGATGAGCAACTAAAAACACTTAGCGATGATGGTTTGCTTGAAGGGCTTGGCGGCGTGATGACGGGGTATTTTGCTAAGGTTGATCAAGTTGATGTTGTTGCTGAGCATATCAAGAAAATAAGAGCCCTCAATCCAAATGTGTTGATTTTGGTGGATCCGGTTTTGGGAGATTTTGATACCGGGTTTTATGTTAGCCAAGAGGTGGGAAGTGCCGTGCGGGATCGTTTGTTGCCTTTGGCTGATATTATCACACCCAATCTGTTTGAATTTTTGTGGCTGTCTGGGGGTAACATACTTCACGAGCGCGCGGCTGCGTTTTCAATCGATCAAATTGAGCTGAAATGTCAAAACTTAAGCGTGAACAATATTGTGGTGACATCTGCCATGATTGATCCCCTTAAAGGGCCAGATGATCTTTGGCAAATCTCAACCGTCTTGGTGGCGAAACAAAGGGCGCAGGCCTTCCCTGCCCTGTTCCATGACAATGTGCCAAAAGGCACCGGCGATATTTTTGCCGCTGATTTGCTTAGTCGTTTGGTGTTAGGAGATCCGTTGGAAAGGGCTGTGAGCGATACAGTTCAGCGGCTTGAATATATTGCAGATAAGGCCCGCGGCCTAAAAGCTATTGAGCCTTATCTGCTATTTAATCCGAACAAGTAACTTCAGATTCCTTAATAATAAAACTTAAGGTCTACAAAGTCATATGAACCTTTTGTGATAGGTCACATTGTTGCAATTTTAAGAAGCATGTCTTTTTATTTAGATTTGATGAAATGCTTCTTCGGTTTTGCTAAGCCTGTCTTTCTTAATGGCGCTTTAGGATGCCCACCAGCATCCGCGCTATCCCAAAACCGGTGTCCACTTTTGGGAGACACGCTAGCTTCTTAGTTTTTGCGAAGCGTGTCTTTTTCCCAAAACCGGTGTCCACTTTTGGGAGACACGCTGGCTTCTTGGTTTTTGCGAAGCGTGTCTTTTTCCCAAAACCGGTGTCCACTTTTGGGAGACACGCTCTATGAAAACTTCTTCTTTATCAAGTGATCAAGGGAGAATGGCCCGGGCCCTTTAATAAGGATGGCTAGCAAGGCTACTGCCCATAATCCATGTGTTTTATAGGTCAAGAATTGGTCTGGGAAGACCACAAATTGGATCACCAAAGTCATAATTAAAAGCCCCAGAGCGGCGAAGCGTGACGCCAGGCCAATGAATAACAACAGCGGTAAAATTAATTCCGCATAGGTCGCGATGAAGGCGAAGAAATTAACAATGCTATCTGACAGGGAGACTTTGGCAAAGTATATGTCTTTAAACAGGGAATATGTTTTGCCAAGAACAGCGTAATTATCATCAACCTTGCTTTGTCCGGAATGAAAAAATGTAAAGCCGACGGCAAAACGCGCAATTGTTGTGTATAGCCAGTCGGGTAGACAAGAGCAGGCGCTTACAAATTTATTTATTAATCCAATCATGATCGTCCTCTTTTTATTGTTTGCTGCTTTCTTTGTTTTTAAAGATGCACAGCGGTTACAGCCCCAATGCTGAATAGACCTGCCAAATTGGCAGAAATGTCGAATGTTGTTTGTTTGCTCACGCAAGCTTCTACAGCTTGGCCGAAGGTTTGCCCTTGTTGTAGTTGGGCAATGAAATAGGTGGTTATCTGGTCAACCTGGTGCAGATTGACCTCTAGGGCTGGCCGCAGGACCACAGCTGATTGGCCTTGATCGGGCAATTGATTTAAACTTATCTGTTCGTCTTGCCCTTGATGGGCTTGCCAGATGGTTATGATGGGCCAGGCACTGTCTATCAGTTGCAAGCTGGAGTGCAGGTCAAACTTTAAATCTGGCATTAGCTCTTGTTCGAATTGAGCCAACTGGTCAATGGAAATCGACGTTTGATCTTTGGCGTATAGGGCAATATTTCTGGCCCATTCCAATTGAGCGACATCTTTTAAATAGGGCACTGATTGAGCCGGTTCATAGTCTTTAATAAAGGCGGGGAACTTGTCACCATATTGGAACATCATGGGGCTTTCAGGCAAATGGGTGATGCTGAAATGGCGGGCCATGGTGTCAAAAAAGTCTTTGCCAACCAGCTCTTCAACAACGGGGAAGGTTTGGCTTAAGGCATTGATCAGGCTGAGGGCGACATTGTTGCGATAAACGTTAAAGCGTTTCACTGGAACAGCGCCGTTTTTTAAACGCTTTACACCTGCAGGCGGTGCTTGGTCTGGCTCCATGAGCGCTTTAGAGACTGAGGTTTGCAGCTCGCTCCAGGTACTCATGCGGCGGCTCTTTGTTGTTTGAGAATGTCTTGGGCCAGCTTGGCTTCTTTGAGCAAGACTGGCCAATCGGGCACATCATTGTCCCATTCGATTAAGGTTGGTTTGGGCCCGCCCAGAGAAATGGCTTGTTCATAAAGGGCCCAGACTTCATCGATCACTTCCCGGTCATGCGCGTCAATCAATAAAGGGTTGCCAAGATCATCTTTGTCAGGTGCATGGCCCCCTAGATGGATCTCCCCCACATGGGTGTGGGGGAAAGTTTCGATATAGTTTTCAGAGTTTCTTTCATGATTGGTGCACGAGACATAGACATTATTAACATCAAGCAAAAGGCCGCATCCGGTGCGGGTCGCGACCTCGGTTAAAAACTCAATTTCATCCATCTGAGGGCCTTCAAATGCCACGTATGTGGATGGGTTTTCTAATAACATTTGCCGGCCCAAGGTGGATTGGACGTGGTCAATATGTTCGCAAACTGTGGTGCATGTTTCTTGTGTCAGCGGCAGTGGCAAGAGATCATTAAAATAGCCCATTTCATGCGATGACCAGGCAAGGTGCTCTGAGAAGCTTGCTGGTTGATAGCGCTCGATAAGTTGTTTTAAACGTACCAGATGATCTGAGCTGGGCATTTGCGCGCCGCCGATTGAAAGACCGACCCCGTGCAGGCTTAATTGGTGGTTTTCTCTGATTTTAGTCAGGTAATGATGAGAGGGGCCGCCCTCACCCATATAATTTTCTGGGTGGACTTCAAACCAGTCTAAGTCGGGATTAGTATCTAGTATGTCTTGGCAATGTTCTAATTTTAAACCAAAGGTGGCTGATTTGGGCAATTGGCTTTTAACTTTTTGATCTGGCCCGCTCTGCTTTGTTTTTGTAGAACAAGTTACCTTTTGCGACATGATCTTTCCTTTTGGTTTGCCCTACTCGTATGCTAACTCATAGGTATGCCACATTGATGCATAAACTTTACGGCTGAAACCTCAAACCCGCTATAACGTTCATGGCTCATGACCAATTGACTGTTTGCATCTTGGATTTTGATCCAAGAAAATTCTGTTATTGGATAGCCACGCTCATTGACGATGCCATCCAGTTCAAGTTCAAAATAATTATTGGCATTGCTGACCGCAGCTTTTGCTGCAATTTGATACCAGGGGCCAATGCCATTTTTATCCGGTGTGACATACACATTGAATGTCTCGTTCAGGTTCATTTCTGACCGTGGTTCATGAATGATGATGTCTGGCCCTTTGCCATTTTTAAAACATTTGGCCGGGCCAACGATGACAAAGCCTTCATGACCTAAGGTCAAAGACGTGTCCAAGGTTGGTTTGGGACATCCCAACACGCGTTTGTCAGGGTACATTCTTCTGGTGTGATGTAACTTCCTTTTCTTTTTCATTTTGCGCCATCCCTTGGCCATAGGGCCGCGCGTTTGGATCCAATAACCAGGCTTAAAGGCCAGCATCTGACTGGCATATAAACCGTTGGGGTATGGATCTATAACTGAATAAGGGCATTCTGCTTGGGCTGTAATGGGTGCTGCGACACAGCTTAATGAAAAAAGTACCAATAGCCGTTTCATACGTTTAGGCCTTTGTGTTTTTTTAGATAAGTGTTTTTACATTGTGTGCACTATTATACCCAAGATAACTCCATAAAAGTTCAGTTTTTTGTAAAAAAAGCAGGAAATGTCTGACGTTTTTAAATTTTGAGATACAATCTAACACCTTGTTATTTCTCAAAAATTATTCTGGTCCGGCCGTTTAACATTTCCTGCTTTTTATTTGCCAATAAATCTGGACAATCAATCTTTAAGCAGGATTGTCGCGATCAAGAGGTGTTAGGCTGCCTTTGCGGTCACCTGGAAGTTCCATTTTTTCGCAGGTTCCTTTTGGAACATAAGTCCAGGCATTGCCTTGATAATCCATTGTAGAGGTGCCAGCACAAGTGGTGCCTTCACCAGCTGCACAATCGTTTTTTGCTTTTAGAGAAATGCCATAGCATTTTTCATTTTCAGCTGCACCGGCTGGTTTAATATCTGCAGCCCCTGTCATGGCTGTTGCAACGGCGCCGGCCAAAAGAGCGGCTGAGATTCCCGATTTAGACATTGTATTCTCCTTTAAAAAATTTCATGCGATCATGTCTTTATTCCATGATCTTAGAGTTGTTAAATAACTGATGGAATATGTCAAAATTATAGGGTTTTAAAAAGCTTTTCACTAAACAAATGATAACAAAGCCGTGAGAACTTGTTGATTAACCTTTGTTTATTTTCATGAACACCATTTGGACCACTTCTTTTTCAGGAGAAAATAAGCCTGCAAACAGCTTCAAAACCGCTTTGATATGGGCAAGGGGGCGCATTTTGTGCGCTAGGGCTGAATTACATGACTTTTATGAAGTGGTGCCTCTGCTTGAGCATTGCGGAACTGGGTTTAAGTGAAAAAGCCAATGTTTTCACTGTTGCCAGGTTTGGTTTGGCTGACATCCTTTAGCAAACCAATTAAGCGTTCAACGTCATCAAGCGCGCCTAGAACCTCGGCTTGTTTGCGCACTTGGGCAAAGTCGCCTGGGGTTAGGTTTTCAAATTTTAGGCCTGCCTCTGGCACATCTTCAGCTTGGAAGAAAATTTGATAGGCAGCTTTTAGCGCTTCAACATCCATAAAATTAAACCGCACATGGAACGTGAACCGGCGCAGGGATGCTGTGTCTAACCTGTCCATTAAATTGGTGGTGAAGCAGACGGGCAAAGTGTGCTCTTCCATCCAAGTGAGCATTTCATTGACCTGGGTGACTTCCCAAGAACGAGAGGCTTCTTGGCGAGAATAAAGAAAGCTGTCGGCCTCATCGAAAATTAAAAAGGCGCGGGCTTCTTTGGCTTCCATGAAGGCGTCTGCGATGCGTTTTTCTGTTTCCCCGACAAAGGCTGAGAAAATATCTGAGGCCCGTTTTTGAATCACATCAAGGCCCAGCTGTTTGGCAAGAAAGCGGGCATAGGCTGATTTGCCGGTGCCGGGAGGACCTGACAGGCAAAGGGAAAAGTTCAGTTTACCAGAGGCTTTGAGCTGGCCGGCTAGATCATCAATATCACGGCTGGCTTTTGATAATTTTGGCTCATAGTCAAAATTGTCTTCACTGCGGTGCACTTGCAAGCCTGAGACAGCACGGGTGATGCCTTGAGCGGCCCGCTCGACTGCCTCAGCTCCGCCATTGGAATATTTGGCCACTTTGAGGGCATTTTCCATGATGGCGGGCGTTGCATCTAACTTGCTAGCAAGCTTGGTGATTTCTTCTTTTGTCAGCTCCACACCTATGCGCTTTGCCATGCGTTCAATGATGCGGCGGCGCTGAGAGGTGGGCGGGGCTTTCAGTTGGAAAGCCATGATCATGCGGCGCAACACAGCGGCATCAATGTCTGAGATGTTGTTAGACGTCCACATAATTGGAACCGGATTGCTTTCCAGCAAGCGGTTAAGATAAACTTTTGAGCCGCCACGGCGGATAAGTTGCAAGGCCACATCTTCCATTTCATCAAATAAAATGGCGGTGTTTTTGGCCCCGCGTAGCAGGCTCATGGCAAAGACTAAGTCAGCCAAGCGGCCCTTGCGGTCTGCCTCGCCTTCACCGCCAACATCTTCGCCAGCTGCATAGATTGATAGGCCGGATTGTTTGGCAGCCACTTTGGTCAGCTCCGTTTTTCCTGACCCTGGCGGGCCATAAAGCAAAATATTGACCCCTTCGGCCCGATCGGCTGTGGCCCCTTTTAGGAGGTCGCAAATTAAATCACGATCATCTTTGATATGATCATAGTCTGTCAGTTCGATATTGGCTGTAAGCGGGGCGCCGAGCAGGGCTTGGCGCATGTCGTTAAAATTTTTGAATTTTTGATCCAGGCAGGAATCCAACCGGCTGGTAATGGCAAAACGCCCTCCAGGACCTGAAATTTCATTGCCCTCGTTTTTAAGCTGAAGCAAGCCGGCTGCGGTCATGTCCCCTGTGGGGCCGGTAAGTTGTTCAACATCGCTCACAGATAAATTGGTGAGCAACGATAAAGAACGGCTTAGCGGACCAATGGATTCAGTGACCGAATTGCATAAATACTGCACCTGGTCATATCGATGAAAACAAGCAATAAGCGCAACAATCTCGTGGCTTTTTGAATTAAGCCCAAGTGCAGATGTTAAACTCTTTATGTTGGCCCACATCGGTTCAGGCCAACTGGTATCATTGGCAGCCTTTTCTAACATGTCTAAAATATCGTCACGATTGTCTTGAAAGGCGCGGTTAAAATCGGCTTGGCTGAAACTTGACGAATATATATTGCCTATTGCCCCGCTTAATTGTTTTGGCAAGGGCAGAGATAGCATCTCGGTGCGGTCATTGAGCCAATATAAAATATATCTGGCGGCACGTGTAGGGATATGGTCAGCTTTTAAAACACGGTGCAAATATTTAGCGACCAGCCCTCTTTCAATATCATCCGATGACATATTGTTTACTCCAGATACAGCCATTACTCTTGCCGGCAAAAAGTTTAGCCTGACAAGATCTTTGTATGTTATTTGTATTCCGCCTTAGGGGCAACTTGATCGTATAGGCCTTTGTAAGTGGTTACTAATTAAGTTATGTGCTTTTTTTAAGGCCCTTTTGTCAGCCCGATCACATGAGCATATTTTGCGCATGAGGGCTAGTTTAGTTTCTTTATTATATCGAATAGGTTAATGGGTAAAGCTCGATTGTTGGCCTTTACGGTTATTGTTAAGACCTTTATTCCTTCATCAGAGCAAAAGGATAACAAATTTAAAAGGATCGGATATGAAATATTGGTTGTTAAAATCTGAACCCAATACTTGGTCTTGGGAAGACCAAAAGGCGAAGGGCAAAAAGGGGGAAGAATGGGATGGGGTGCGCAATTATCAGGCGCGCAACAATATGAAAGAAATGAAAAAAGGTGATCTTTGCTTTTTTTACCATTCTGTCAAAGAAAAACGGGTTGTTGGCATTGTTGAAGTTTTAAATGAGGCCCATCCGGATTCCACAACGGATGATCCGCGGTGGGAGTGTGTGGATGTGGTGGCTGTAATGGATTTTCCAACACCGGTTAGCTTGGATGATATTAAGGCAGAACCGGCGCTTGAAGAGATGGTTTTGGTGAATAATTCGCGCCTGTCTGTGCAACCGGTTCTCAAAAAAGAATGGAAGTTGGTTTGCAAAATGGGTGGCATAAAAAAGCCGCCGCTTTAGTGCGCACCTCCTTGATTTAACAAGATATTAAATAAACTCAGATATAGATAGTTTACTTGAGTTGTGTTTGGTGTCTGGGTAACGAAGAATGTCTTATAATTTTCAAATTGGTGATAGATCAGATGCTTCGTCTTTGCCTCATATCTTCTCTCAAATAACAAAGTCAATGGCCACTTTTTTTGCCCCTTATAAGTCTGTTTATATTGTCTTGGGTGTTGTTTGGGCTTTTGCTTTTTCTGTTTCATTTTATACCGGCAAAAATATTGTTGGTGGTTTGCAAGATCTCTTACAATTTGTTCTGTCTGGCATGATGATCACAATGATGATTTTCTTGCTCGCGGTTTGCTGTGTTTATAAATTTATTCAGATGGTGCGTTTTGAGCGCCCTGAAAGCCCCCTGAAGGAGCTTGGCCTTTGGCTTAAACAAGATGTTTTTACCCCCGCTATCATCAAAGATACCTTGAACATCATTGTTATTCTTTATTTGCTTTCGACTTCTTTTGGTTTTTTGAAATCGATGATCCCTGTTTTGGTGCCGTTTTCTTGGGATCAAGCTTTTATGGAGTTGGATCGGTTTTTGTTTTTTGGGGCCCATCCTTGGGAAGTTTTGCAGCCATTTTTTGGATACCCTTTGATCACCTTTTTGATCAATGTGGCTTATAATTTGTGGATGGCAACTTTATTTGCTTTCTTCTTATTATTGATATTTTTGTCTAAAAACCATCAGCTGCGTTTGCAATATTTAATGGGCACTGTTTTGGTTTGGTTTATTGGCGGCAATCTTTTGGCGACGGTTTTATCCTCGGCTGGGCCTTGTTATTTTGAAAACATTGGTCTTTCCAGTGAGCCTTATGCTGGCCTCATGGCGTATCTTAATCATGCTAATGAGCTGTATCCTATTTGGGCCCTGCAGACACAAGACTTGTTATGGCAAACCTTTAGTCAACCAAATTCATTTAGTTTAATATCTGCTATGCCGAGCATGCATGTGGCGACGTCTGTTTTGTTTGCACTTTTGGCCTGGCGTCTTAATGTCTGGTTTGGTTGGGTTATGACGGGCTTTGCTGCTATTATTTTTCTCGGCTCAATTCATCTTGGTTGGCATTATGCTGTTGATGGGGTGCTTTCTTTGCTCATCACATTCCCGCTGTGGTCGTTTTCTGGTTACTTGGTCAAAAAATAAGGTTTTTGACCGACAAATGGTTTATTCTCCCTTTGTCCTTACAAGTTTTGCGCGATTAATTATGGCCTTTACAATGGCTGGGCTAATGGGGCATATGATGGTAGATAAGAAATACGGCCCTATTATTGCGTCGGCATTTTAGCAAACCAGCATTTGCCAAATGCGCCCCCTTAGCTTGAGTTAATTGGTGTTGGCTTTTGGCCTGGGGTATGAGCCATTTGACATCCCCTTAGATTAAGCAAATGATGAACTTTAAATTAGGACTTTAACTTATGACCAATGTAACGATCTATACGGGTTTGGCGTGTGGATTTTGTGAACGGGCAAAAATGCTACTCTCTCAAAAGGAGGTTGCGTTTGAAGAAATTAATGTGGCTTTGCAAAAGAAGCTCGGGCTGAAATGATGCAACGTGCCAATGGCGCGCGCACAGTGCCGCAAATTTTTATCGGTGATGTCCATGTGGGCGGGTGCGATGACCTTTATGCGCTTGAGCGCGCAGGAAAGCTTGATGAGTTAATTAACAATTTATGTTGATGGAGAGGCTGTTTAAACCCTTTCCCCTTAAAGCTGTGTTCAAAGTTTATGGTTACATCTCTTGACAATTTGGTTCATGTTGCGCTTATCCAAATGACGTCTTCAAAGTCATTGGATGACAATGTCGCCTTTTTAGAGACCCATATTGAGCATGCTGCTCGCGCGGGTGCGCATTATGTATTAAGCCCAGAAAATAGTTTGCTGATGGACCTTGATGCGAGCCGGGTTGCTGACATTACAGGCAGCCAGGCTTATAGGCAGGCCTTGGATCACTTGTTTGAAGTGGCGCGGGCGCACAAACTTTGGTTGCACATTGGGGCAACGCCTGTGCGTTTGGAAGGCGGGGAGTTGACAAATGGTCAGAGCCCAGGCCTTGCCAATCGTTCTTTTTTGATCGGACCGGATGGGTCCGTGCAGGATACCTATGATAAAATTCATATGTTTGATGTCCGCCTGCCAGATGGGGAGCATTATTGGGAATCTAGAAATTACAAATCTGGTACGCGCGCCGTGGTTACTGACTGCCAGTTTGCCAAAGTGGGCATGACCATTTGTTATGATTTGCGGTTCGCTACCCTTTTCAGACAATTGGCACAAGCGGGGGCGCAAATGATCAGTGTGCCGGCGGCCTTTACACAATATACTGGCAAAGCTCATTGGCATGTTTTATTGCGCGCGCGTGCCGTTGAGACAGGGTGTTTTATCGTTGCCAGTGCGCAAACAGGCCTGCATGAAACCGGGCGCCAAACTTATGGCCATAGCCTTATTGTTTCGCCATGGGGAGAGGTCATTTTAGATGCAGGCGAAGCCTGCGGGATGTTTCATGCTGAACTGGACCTGGCTCAGATTGAGCAAGCGCGCGCGCAAGTGCCGAGCCTTCAACATGATAAGCCTTTTGATATTGATGCCAGCTTGTAAAAGCGTTTTGTTTGATTGTTTCCAAACCGTTTTTAAAAAACTGATTTATCGTTTCTGGCTTGATAAATGTGATATATTCATTAAATAAGGCCTGCATGAACAGCTATGTTAGATTAAGCGGCTAAGGAATTTTCAGCATGATACGCTACCAGCTTGTTTGCAAATGTAAAAATGAGTTTGAGTCCTGGTTTCGCTCAAGCGATGACTTTGAGAAACAGTGCGGATCTGGGCTGCTCTCTTGCCCTGGATGCGGCGGTACGAACGTTGAAAAAGCCTTGATGGCGCCCAATGTTTCAACAGCCCGCAAAAAAGCTAAGGTAGAAAAGAGCTTGGCTGCTGACAAAGCTGAACAGCACATGCAAAAGGCTTTGCGCGAAATGCGGTCTCAACTGACCAAAGAGTCTGAATATGTGGGCGAAAAATTTGTCTCTGTGGCGCGTAAAATGCATCATGGGGATGAGCCGGAGCGCGGCATTCATGGCGAGGCGAAATTGCAAGATGTGCAAGAGTTAAACAAAGAAGGTATTAACGTTTTGCCTTTACCGACTTTGCCTGAAGATAAAAATTAACCCTTTCATTCGTTGCCTTTCCCCTTTAAATTGGGCCCTTTTTGGCTGGAATGGCTTTTTATCTACCGCCCTCTTATTGTGAAATTTTATTCTATTTAACTGCTTAAGGCGAAATAATCGTCCTTTTTAGGCCTTACGCCTTGCATTTTGGTAGAATATTCATCTAATAAACTGTAAAAGAGGCTGGTTTTTATCTTTTAAAGTCAGTTTTGATCACTTAACGCTGGTTGGATGTTTTCAATGTCTGTTTCTTTGCAAAAACCAAATTTTGAAGCGGGTGTGGATGTTGCCAATGATTTGGGAGCCTCTGTTCAAGCTGACACCAGCGAAAATTTGCATGATATTGAGGTTTTGGCACGGCTTGATATCAATGAGCTGAATGACAAATTCCCTTCTGCTTCGCCTGAAGACATTTTGGATCTTTCGATTACCAAATTGTTTGCTGGGCAAATTGCTATGGTTTCTTCATTTGGGGCTGAATCTGCCGTGTTATTGCATATGGTCTCCCAAATTGACCCTTTTATTCCGGTGGTTTTTGTTGATACGGGCAAATTATTTGACGAGACACTGGCTTACCGGGAACAACTCACGAAACAATTTGGTTTGCTAAATGTGCAAACGGTTACACCTTTGGCCGGAGATTTGGCTGAGCAAGATAGTGATGGCACGCTTTGGCAACGTGATGTTGATCAATGTTGTCATATTCGAAAAGTGCTACCTTTTGATCGGGCTTTGAAGCCTTTTGTGGCCGAAATTTCTGGTCGCAAGAAATTTCAAAATGAAGTGCGTGCTGATCTTGGTTTCTTTCAGCAATCTGGCCCCCGCGTCAAAGTGAACCCATTAATTAATTGGTCAGCTAAAGAGTTGGCACAGTATATTAAGACACATGATTTACCGCGCCATCCTTTGGTTGCTAAGGGGTATCCTTCTATTGGCTGTGCGCCATGTACCTCTCCGGTAAAACCTGGGGAAGATCCGCGTGCGGGCCGTTGGCGCGGCGAGGAAAAAACAGAATGTGGCATTCACTTTGTCGATGGCAAGCCACAGCGTATTGGAAGTTAAAGGGGCCTTAGGCTGGTCTTTAATATTTATTGAGGTTTTTTAAAATGGGCGTGATCAAGGTACATGACCAAAATGGCAAATTGCATGAGCTTGAAGCTGTTGAAGGCTGGCGAGTGATGGAGATTATTCGCGAGCATGGCTTGCCGATCAAGGCTGAGTGCGGGGGCGCTTGTGCGTGTGCGACCTGCCAGGTTGAAGTGGCACCTGAATGGGCTGCCCGTTTGCATGAAATGCGTGATGATGAAGAAGATATGCTTGATAGTTTGCCGGTTGTGACCGATTATTCAAGATTGTCTTGCCAGATCATTTATGAAGACGAGTTGGATGGGTTGGAGCTGCGCTTAACCGATGCCGCTTTACCTGATGAGATTAATGCAGAGGCCGCTGCATAAGTTATGAGATACTTTCCAATATTTTTGGACCTTAACGACCAAACTGTTTTGATTGTGGGCGGGGGAGAAACCGCGCTGCAAAAACTACGTTTGCTTGTAAAAACGCAGGCTCATATTTTTGTGGTGGCCCCAAGCTTTGCCCCTGAAATTGTTGATCTTGCCCAGCACCACAACCATATCACATTGATAGAGCGGGCCTTGGCGCCAGAAGATGCGGAAAATAAACGGTTGGTTTATGGGGCTAGCGAAGATGAAACCACTGATCAGCTTGCCCAAGATAGTGCGCAAAAGTTCAATGTGTTGTTTAACAAAGTGGACACCCCTAAAGATTGTGATTTTATCACCCCTTCGCTCGTGGACCGGGACCCGATAACAGTGGCGATTGGGACTGAAGGCACAGCGCCTTTGTTGGCCCGCGAAATTAAGGCCAAGCTGGACCAATGGCTGCCGGCAAATTTAGGCGCTCTTGGGCGCCAGGCCCAGCGCATTCGTCCGCTTATTCTTGAGCGCATATCACAAGGGCGCGATCGGTTGCGTTTATGGGAGCGGTTGTTGCACGGGCCGTTTCGCACTGCAGTGCTGGAGGGTGATGAGGCAAAAGCTGATCAAGTTTTCAAAGATGAGATTGAGCAGTTTGAACACTCAATGCCCCAGACAAGCGAGAGCGGCAAACCGAAAGGGTCTGTTGCCTTTGTTGGCGCCGGGCCGGGTGATCCAAATCTTCTCACTTTAAAAGCGTTGCATAGTTTGCAAGGGGCCGATGTATTGGTTGTTGACCGGCTTGTTAACCCCCAAGTGCTTGATTATGCCCGGCGTGATGCGACCCGGATTCATGTGGGCAAGCAAGCTGGTGGCCCCTCCAGCACCCAAGAAGAAATCAACCAAATTTTGGTTCGAGAAGCTTTGTCTGGCGCGCGGGTTGTGCGCGTGAAGGGCGGCGACCCGAATGTGTTTGGGCGCATTCAGGAGGAATTGGCGGCTTGCCAGTTAATGGGCATTGACGTTGAAGTGGTGCCTGGGATTAGTGCTGCCCAAGCGGCCAGTGCAGCGGCACAATTGCCGCTGACCTTTCGGGGCAAGCATCGTTCGATCACCTTTATTACAGCTGCCACCAAAGATCAGATTGTGTCCAGTGATGTTATGGCATTTATGAAAGCTGGGCGCCCATTTGCCATTTATATGGGTGTTAAATTGGCCGGTGAAATTGTGAACAATTTGCACGCTTCTGGTGCTGATATGGACACGGATGTGATTATTGTAGAAAATGCCAGCCATGATAATGAGCGCCTTTTTGCTGCGCCTTTAAAACACCTTCATGAAGCTGTGGAAGCTTATGAGATTAAAGGGCCGGCTATTTTGTTTGTTGGCCTGTCCTATGATGATATGGGGTTAATGCCAGCGCCAAAACTTGAGCAGTTTGAGGCAAGCAATGTGGTGCCGTTAAACCGGCAGGTGAGTTAAGATATTTATTATAAAGATTAGAGAACAAATTATCTATGGCGAAGAAATTAAAAGGGGATCAGGTCTTTACCGGGCAATCTTTGGTTGACGGTGATGTGGTGTTTATGGCCAACAATGGTAGCTGGTCGCGTGACTTGCAAAATGCTGCTGTTGCCACGGACGCTCAAGAGATTGAGTTATTTGAAAAAAGGGCTCAAAGGGCTGTTGAAGAAAACATGGTCATCGATGTATATCCAATGGTTGTGGTAAAGGATGATCAAGGAAAATTGCAGCCAGACCATATTCGTGAAAAGATACGGGTAAGCGGCCCATCGATAGACTATAATTAAGCGTTTTGAACTTTTAAGAGATATTGTCTCATGTATATATACGACCATTTTGATGAAACATTTGTCCGCGAACGGGCGGCTCAATTTCGTGATCAGGTAGAGCGACGCCTTTCCGGTAAATTGACTGAAGAGCAATTTCGCCCCTTGCGCTTGATGAATGGGGTCTATTTGCAATTGCATGCTTATATGCTGCGTGTGGCAGTGCCTTATGGCACGCTGTCTTCTAAGCAATTGCGCCAATTGGCGATGATCGCGCGCAAATATGACAAGGGGTATGGGCACTTCACCACCCGGCAGAACATTCAATATAACTGGCCAAAATTAGAAGACCTGCCTGATATTCTTGATGATCTGGCCGATGTTGGCATGCATGCCATTCAAACCAGTGGCAATTGCATTCGCAATGTAACGTCCGATCAATGGGCAGGCGTGGCCGCTGATGAAGCGGCAGATCCGCGCCCCTTTGCAGAATTGATGCGGCAATGGTCTAGCTTGCATCCTGAATTTTCTTACCTGCCGCGTAAATTTAAAATCGCCATTACGGGTGCAAAAAATGACCGGGCGGCGATTGCCTTCCATGATATTGGCATTCAGCTGATTAAGAACGAAGCGGGTGAAATTGGTTTTACGGTTTATGTCGGCGGTGGACTTGGGCGCACGCCTATGGTTGGCAAAAAGATCCGTGATTTTGTTGCCCGGGATGATTTATTGCCCTATTTGGTGGCCATTTTGCGCGCTTATAATTTGGAAGGGCGCCGCGATAATAAATATAAGGCACGGATTAAAATTCTGGTGCATGAAAAGGGTGCGGAAGACTTTAAAGCCCGGGTTGAGGAAATTTTTGAAGGGCTGGATAAGCCAAGCTTGCGCGCACAAGAGGGAGAATTGGAGCGGATTGCTCAGTTCTTTACTGGCCCGGATTATGAAGAGCGGGAGGAAGGCCCAGAAGGTTTGCAGGCGGCGCGTGATGACAATCCAGAATTTAATGCGTGGGTTCAGCGCAATGTGGCGCGTCATCAACAAGCTGGTTATGCCATTGCCAATATCTCACTGAAACCTCATGGCGGTATACCGGGGGATGCAACCGATAAACAAATGGAATTGGTTGCTGATTTGGCTGATCGTTATTCTTATGGCGAGATTCGGGTGACGCATGAGCAGAATTTGGTGCTAGCCCATGTGGCACAAGAGGATCTGTTTGCGCTTTGGCAAGAACTTGATGCGGCTGATCTTGGCACAGCCAATATTGGCTCAATTACCGATATGATCACCTGCCCAGGGCTTGATTATTGCACTTTGGCAACCGCGCGCTCCATTCCGATTGCGCAGAATATTTCCAACAAATTTGCTGACATTTCCCGCCAGAATGAAATAGGTGATATGAAGATTAAAATTTCTGGCTGCATTAACGCATGTGGTCATCACCATGCCGGGCATATTGGTATTTTAGGCTTGGATAAAAAGGGTGAGGAATATTATCAAATCACCCTTGGTGGATCAGGTGATGAAAATGCCGCTGTGGGAGAGATCTTAGGCCCAGGATTTGCCGCCGAAGATGTGGCGGACGCGGTTGACACGCTGGTTAATCGCTATATTGATTTGCGTGAAAGTGAAAGTGAGACGTTTTTGGACGTTGTAAACCGGGCTGGCTTAGAGCCGTTTAAGGAGGCGCTTTATGCCGATCATTAAAGATGACGTTCCTATAGATGATGTTTGGGTGGAACTGGAAGAAGATGGTGATGTGCCCTCTTCTGGTGATGTGATTGTGCCGCTTGAGATCCTGCTGGAAAAGTCTGAGCGGCTTTCTAACCATGCTGGGCGCATTGGTGTTTTAGTGCCCAATGATATTGATATTGAAGCCCATGCTGATTTGGTTGAAAAGGTTGATTTGGTTGTGTTGCAATTGCCCAGCTTTGTTGATGGGCGTGCCTATAGCCAGGCGCGCATTTTGCGTGAGACTTTGGGATATAAAGGTGAGTTGCGGGTGAAGGGTGATGTTTTGCCTGATCAAGCCGCCTATTTAAAACGATGCGGGTTTGATAGTTTTGATTTTGAAGGTGCGTTTGACAAAGACGTTTGGGAGCGCTCTGTTTCGGCTATGAGTACGGGATATCAACGTAATTACCGAGATGAATTAGAGCATCGTCGTTTATAAATTGGGAATAGTCATCCAATTTTCAGTGCGAATCTGGTAAAATTTTGCCAAATATTTTATTTGGTTTGAGCTGTTTAATATATTTTATACATATGGGGGATGGTGGATGCATTTTTTAAAAGATAAGACGATCGTCGTTTTTGGTGTTTTACCTTTTGCACTTTTGGGCTTTTCTGTTCCTGCTTTTGGCGAGCAGGAGGTGCATATTTCCAATCAACCTTCCTATATGACAGAGCAAGAGCGGGCCAACTGGGAACAATCTTTGATTGATCGAGACCAGCAAGAGCAATCTTCTGAGACGGTTGCTGATGAGGGTGAACCGGTTTCCCCGCCTGTTGATGTGGCGCGACAAGACACCAAAATAGAAATGAAGGCCGAGCCTGAAAAAGACCCTGTTAAGACATGCCAGGTTACTGTTGATGAATCGTTGAAAACGACCCCGATTGAATTTTTGCCTGGACGGTTTACCCTTTCAAAAACGGCCCATGAAAATCTTCAAAACTTGGCCGATATTTTAAACGAGTGTGAGAAGGCCAATGTGATTATTGAAGGCCATACTGATGCCAGCGGACAACCTCAAGCCAATCAACGTTTAAGTGGGCAGCGGGCCTCTAGTGTTTTGGGTTTATTGATTCAGTTTGGCGTTGATAAAAAGCGGCTGCGGGCCATTGGTTATGGGGCTGATAAGCCGATCGTTGATAATGATACGATTGAAAACAGAGCCCTTAATCGACGGATTGAAATGAAGCTGTATTAAGCTGTTTTTCTTCGCTTTTTTTGCTTTTCCAGCTTTTGGAATTGATTCGTTTTTTAGCTGGTATTTTGTTTTTTCGTCCTCAGACATTCCGTCTGCGGTGTTTTAACTTGATGGTCTGTTTTTCTTTTTACCTTGCACCCTCCCACTATAAGTTATTGATTTAAAAGTATATATTTTTTTTGATTTGTTTTTTGGCCTTCCTTTGAAATCACCTCAGAAATTGCAACCCTTTTGTAAAATGTACAGTTTGTTCACCTTTTGAGTGTACTTTTCCCTTATACCACCTTGCCTTGTTTTGGCTGTTGGATGAGCTCTTTTTGATGGCACACTACTTTTTTCTGGGACTTGTTTTGCGTTGGTGTCTTATCCTGATCATTGAGCTTGTTTGCCCCCAAAATAGGCATTGTCGGTCGGGGTCAATTTTAATGGGGGTGTGACATGACACAACCAAGTGATAACTGGTTTTGGGGTGTTGTTTTAAGTTTTTTCGGTTTGATTTTTGTTGGCGGCGTTTATGACTTTATCATTAGCGGTGATAAGGGCTATGAAGATCTTGCTGTCTATTCTGACATGCCTTTGTCAGATGAGATCGACTTTCCATTTGAAAAGAGGGTAGAGCCTCAACTTTCTTCCTCTGATTTAAATATCAAAGATGGTCTGGGAAAAGAACAGAGACCTTTAATCACAGGGGCTCTTACTCATAAACCTTTGGACGAGATAAATGAAATTTTTGTCTCAACACAGCTTTCTTATATGAGTGCGCAGGACATTAAGCAAAGGTTGCTTAGCCGGGCTGTACAAAACAATCTTAAGCTTATTCCTGGAATGGCGGTTACCAACAAGATCCAATATATGAGCTATTTAGAGCGCAATGCTTGGCTAAAACGGTTTGAGGTTGGACCAGAACACGACCCTGAGTATACGCATTCTATTACAAGCTCGCGGGTTCTACTTGTTTCTCCAAAAATGAAACCAGTATCTGAGGGTGAAGGTGATGCTTCGTTAAAGCAATTTTCTGAGAATGCGAACCAGTTGTTGGGAGCAAGAGAGTGCGGTCAAATTATTCGCTCTATGTTGTCAGATGGGCCGCTGCGCTTTTCTTCTGGGCTTTCTACGGTTAAGAAAACCTCTATCCTTAAGATACGTAAAATTGCTGATCAGCTGAAAAAATGTTCATTTGAAAAATTGGTTATAGAGGGACACACGGACAATCTTGGGCGCGCGAATCTTAACCAAAGGCTGAGTGAAAAGCGGGCTGCTCAAATCCGTCTCTTGCTAATGGCGAATGGGATTGAGCCAAGTAAAATTGACAGCGTTGGTTTTGGGGCATCTCAACCTTTGCGTCCCAATGATACGCTAGAACACAGAGCACTTAACCGGCGGATTTCGATCAAACTGCAGTAAGCTGAATTGCTTGGTACCGTTTTTTATACCCTTTTTACACATTGATTTTCTTGCCTTGCTTGATTAAAAATAGGTCTGACTTGTTATAAACAAGTCAGACCTAGAGCGTGTCGTATTTTATTGAATTCAAAGTCACGCACTATCTTTTTGTAAAAGCCGTGTCTTTTGTCACAAAACCGGTATCCACTTTTGTGCGACACGCACTATCTTTTTGTTTGTGCGTGTCTTTTGTCACAAAACCGGTATCCACTTTTGTGCGACACGCACTATTATTTTGAACCAGGTAAAAAGTAAGCTTCTATGACCGTTAAAAAAATTATGAGTGCGACAAAGGGTGAATTTTTTCGCTCGTTAGAGCATTTTGCGCCGGGCCGGGCGTTTGACAAAACACAAACCTCATTCTCGTTCCCAGCTGGTGAGGGACAGGCTGAAGTTTCTTATCGCCCGCTGCCTGATCGCCAAGTAACAGGGCTTTTGTCTTTACCACAACTGGAAGTTTCTATTGCGTTTGAGGGGGGCTCTGACCCGGCCCGCACAGCGTTTATTGACGCGTTTGATTTGGCGTTTCGCCGTGGTGGCGGGTGAGGTGAATGCTTTTACTCGGCTGGCTTTAAATGCCGATTGTGGGTTTTATCATAAAGCGCGCTTTCACGAATTAGGTTTTGGTCAAGCGCTTGGCCGACAAATATAATCGCCCCACGCTCAATGTTGTGTGCCTTTACTTCTTCTTCTAAATTTTGCAACGTTGTTTTTATCAATTTTTCATCTGGCCAACTGACCTTATAGGCAATGACCACTGGGCACTCTGCCCCATAATGAGGGATGAGGCTTTGCATGACCTGGTCCGTGTTTTTGGCTGATAAATGAATGGCCAGAGTGGCTTTTGATGCGCCCAGTTTGGCAAGCTGTTCGCCTTCAGGCATTTTGGACGCCCGCCTTGCTGTGCGGGTTAAAATAAGGGTTTGGCATATTTCTGGTAAGGTTAGCTCTTGGCCAAGGGCGGCGGCGGCGGCGGCAAAAGCTGGCACGCCGGGGACGATTTCATAATCAACTCCCAGACTGTTTAAATGATGGACTTGCTCTGCAACCGCGCTGTAGAGGGCTGGGTCGCCTGAATGCAGGCGGGCAACGTCTTGTCCGTTTTCAAAAGCTTTGCGAATGGCTTGGATGATTTCTTCCAAGCTTAAGGGCGCGGTGTTGATGACCTTGGCCGCGCCGGGGGCAAATTGCAGCACCTCTTTTGGCACCAGCGAGCCTGCATATAAAATCACCGGGCAGCGCTCAATGATCGCTTTGGCCCGCAGTGTTAAAAGGTCTGCTGCTCCAGGCCCTGCCCCGATGAAATAGACTGTCATTTGTGTTTCTTTACATCTGATAGATTGTGCCAGGCGTCGCCTTAACTTCCATGCTTCAACTTTCGCATTTTACATTCACCATGGCAATTAAGGCAAGTTTTAGGCTGACTGTTGGTCTAGTTCCTTGATAATTGCAGAGCCCATATCTTGGGTTGAGACGAGTTCTTTGCCTTCTTGCATGATGTCGCCTGTACGCAGGCCTTTGTCTAAGACGTTGGCGATGGCGGTCTCGATCATGTCGGCTTCTTGGCCTAAATTGCATGAATAACGCAGGGCCATGGCAAAACTGGCAATCATGGCGATGGGATTGGCTTTGCCTTGCCCGGCAATGTCTGGGGCTGAACCGTGCACGGGTTCGTACATGGCTTTTGTGCGGCCGTTTTCATCACTGGCCCCCAATGAGGCGGACGGCAACATGCCTAATGAACCGGTGAGCATGGCGGCTGCATCTGAGAGGATATCGCCAAATAAATTATCAGTTACAATAACATCAAATTGTTTGGGGGCGCGTACCAATTGCATGGCGCAATTGTCTGCCAAGATGTGCTCTAGAGTGACATCGCTAAAATCTTGAGCGTGAACATTGGTGACCACTTCATTCCACAACACGCCGGATTTCATCACATTGCGTTTTTCAGCTGAATGCACGAGATTGCCACGCTTTCTGGCCAGGTCAAAGGCAACGCGGGCAATGCGGTCAATTTCATATGTTTCATAAAGTTGGGTGTCTACAGCACGTTTTTGGCCATTGCCAAGGTCTGTGATTTCTTTTGGCTCGCCAAAATAAACACCCCCGGTGAGCTCGCGCACGATCAAAATATCAAGCCCTTCAACCAGCTCTCGTTTCAGGCTTGAGCTTTCCGCCAGGGCCGGATAGCAAATGGCAGGACGCAGATTGGCAAACAAGCCAAGGTCTTTGCGCAACCGCAATAGGCCAGCTTCTGGGCGCGCTTCATAGGGCACGTCATCCCATTTGGGGCCACCGACAGCGCCAAAGATGACCGCATCTGCCTTTTGGGCTATGTCCATTGTGGCGTCGGTAATCGCTTCACCATGGGCATCATAGGCGGCCCCGCCAACAAGGCTTTGCTCGGTGTTAAAGGTTACCGTGCCGCGTTCATTGAACCAGGAAATGATCCGGTCAACTTCAACCATAATTTCGGTGCCAATGCCATCACCTGGCAAGATGAGAAAATCAAACGTGCTCATAAAATTCTCTTAATCATTTGGATTTATGTTTTTTGATGTGCTTGCATAACCTTGCTTTTTCCATTTGGCAAGGCTTGCCTTTCCCTTCCTTGTCATTGAAAGGAATTTTTGATGCGCTTTTTTATGGTTTTTGGTCTCTTGTTTGCTTTTGCGCCCTTTTTTAACCTCACGGTTCAGGCGCAAGACAAGCTTTTGTTTTCAGCCCCGGTGGCGTGCAAGCCGTTTCAAGAGTGCGTCATTCAGCAATATGTGGACCTGGATCCGTCTTCACAAACCAAAGATTTTCACTGCGGAAAATCGACTTATGATGGGCATAAAGGCACTGATTTTCGTATAACCAATGCCAAAGCCTACCATCAAGGCATTGATGTGATTGCTGTGGCTGATGGCACCGTTTTGCGCATGCGCGATGGCATAAGAGATAAACTGATGGTCTCGGCCCGAGATAGCCTGGCTGTAAAGGGCAAGGAGTGTGGCAATGGGCTGGTGATTGATCATGGGGACGGGTGGCAAAGCCAATATTGTCACTTAAAGCGCGGCTCCTTAAGCGTGAAACGAGGGCAGAAAGTTTACCGCGGAGACAAGTTGGGTCTTGTTGGGCTTTCTGGCAAAACACAGATGCCGCATGTGCACGTGACGTTTCGCTATCTGGGTAAAGTGGTGGATCCATTTTTAGGGCTTGAGCATACTGAAAACAGTTGCGGTGTAAGCCCTGATGCGGTTTGGAGGGAGAGCGTATTGGCCGCGTTTCCCTATTTGGCCAGTCATATTTTAGAAGCTGGGTTTACCTCTCACCTATTTCAATCTGGTAAGCGAGAAGCGCGCCTTTACAATGACCGGATTGAGCCGAGTTCTTCCAAATTGCTGTTCTTTGTCAGGTTGATGAATTTTAAAAAGGGCGACCAGTTGCAGCTTCAACTAAAAGGTCCAAAGGCCGTTTTGGCCGCCCGCACTTATGGCCCGCTGGATCGCGACAAGGCACGTTATGTTGCTATAGTTGGGCGCAAACTTAAAGCAGCGCAATGGCCAGCTGGGCGTTATATCGGCCAAGCCATGATTATTCGCAATGGTAAGATTCTCAAACAGGAGACTAAAGTTTTGGACTTAAGGTAATCTTGAAGTGCCAGGTCTCGTAAATAATGGTTCAATAAAAAAGGCCCTGAAAAAATTCAGGGCCTTTTCTTATTCTGACTGTAAATTTTTTGGCGTGTCTTTTTTCACAAAACCGGTGCCCACTCTTGTGCGACATGCACGAGAACTAGAATAGGTTTTGTTGGTCCAATTGGTCAGCATCTGGGGTGACAACATCAGGATTGTAATTGTTCTCCTGAAGTTCTTTGGCGTGAATGTCACCTTGTTCTGCCACCTCGTCAATAAGCTCTTTGCCAGCTTTTGCATCTCGTTTAACGCCATACCCTTTTAAAAGGGCCAAGCCATAATTATATTTGCCGATCGAATAGCCTTCTTGGGCCGATTCTTTGACCCAATCTGTTGCCGCTTTGGGATCCTTTTTTACGCCGTAACCGTTTTGGTGCATATATGACATCCAAACCTTTGATCCCTGATTGCCGTGCTTGGCGCAGTTTTTGAAAATTTTCAGAGCGGTTTTGTGATCCCCTGATTTGGTTGCCAGATAACCCAATGAACAAACAAAATCATGGCCGCGCCTTAAATTGCGGTTCATGTTCTTAACGTAGTAGTTCATGGAAAGCTCTTCAGGATTTGTAACCCCATACTCATCCTCAATGAGAACTTTATCCTCTGCCTCTTCTGCCCGGGCTTGGCCGGTGAATATAAGAAGCGAGAGAATTGCGGCCAAATGTATAGGTTTCAAAAGAATGGCTGGCATTATCTTTGAACTCCTGCTGGTTGAAATAGGATGTTCTATAATGCAAAATTTTGGGGCTAAAAACCAGTGCTAAATCTTAGCTAAAGTGTCAGAAAATTGTCATTTGGGTTAAGAAAATGTGAATTAAGACCTGCTAGGTCATGATTTTTAACAATAAGAAACTGATATTTTATATCAATTTCTTATACCCAAGGCCGCTGCTCTGCTAATTTTTCTTCAAAACTTTCAATGTTTTCTTGCTTTTGCATGGTCAGGCCAATGTCATCAAGCCCTTGAAGCAAACAATGTTTGCGGAAGGGGTCTACCTCAAATGCAATGCTCCCACCATCTGGTCCTTTGATGGTTTGATTTTCTAAATCAATGGTTAGGCGGGCATTGGCACCGCGTTTGGCATCATCCATTAATTTATCAACATCTGCTTGAGGCAGTTTAATCGGCAAAATGCCGTTTTTAAAACAGTTGTTAAAAAAGATGTCTGCAAAGCTGGGCGCAATGACACAGCTAATGCCAAAGTCTTTAATGGCCCAAGGTGCGTGTTCGCGGCTGGAGCCACAACCGAAATTTTCACCCGTTACAAGAATTTTGGCATCGCGATATTGGGGCTTGTTCAAGACAAAGTCTTCAATTTCTGAGCCATCATCTTTATAGCGCATTTCATCAAACAGATTGACGCCAAGGCCGGTTCTTTTGATTGTTTTTAAGAATTGCTTTGGAATGATCATATCTGTATCGATGTTGATCATTGGCAATGGGGCGGCAACACCTTCTAATGTGGTGAACTTGTCCATTCATGGCTCCGATAACTGTGAATGATGAATTTTGACTCAACCGACTTGTCTTTATTTGCAGTTGGGTCTTTGTTTTGAGGATTGTTTTTTCATTTGTTGGACAAACTGTCAAGACCATAGGCCCTTGAAAGGTTGTAGATACTATTTTGCCTTTATGGACAAGCCCCACGTCTTTTTAAACGAAACACGTTTAACGTGCCCTTAAATCGCTGTTTAAGCCTGACAAAAAAGCCAGCAATCTGAAACAAATTGCTGACTTTCAAAATTGAACCTGAACAAAGTTTATTTTAAATGCTCAAAAGAAAACACATGATCTTTATCGGTTAAGGGCGCGTGGCATGCGCGGCATTTATTAAGATCTTTTTTTGCGACAGACCCGTCTGTCTTGAACACAGCAAAGTCCCACTCACCATTTTTTAAATCTTTGGGCAGGTCTGCACCAAAGCCTTTGCGTTTTTCCATAACCGCAATCGCTGCAAGCTTGCTTCGAACACGCCGGCCAAGGTCACTTTCGATCACTTCGCCATCTTTGTCCTTTTTGGCTTTATAAACTTCCGCCGCGATCACAGAACCATAGGGAAGTTTGCCATCTTTTTCCATGCCCTTAACAGCTATGTCATTGGCAAAAATACGAATAACTTGGCCATCATTAGGAGATAAACGATCGCCACTAAAATAGTTCTTGAATGATTGATAGTCTTTGGGAAATTTAATTTCATTCATTTTATGGCCATCAGCATTGGCAACCGATAGGCCCAACACCAAGCTGATAAAGCTTAGAATAATTATGCGCAGCATGAGAGTACTCTCCCCTTTTATAAAATTTGATATTTTGGTTTTACAACTGTACCATTTTTATAATAACATCAATAAAGACAATTACAACTGTTTTAATTGTTTTAATGTATAAGTTCATTGGAAAACACGTTAAGGGTTAAACATAAGCTTGCCTTCATCCATCGGCTGAAACAAATGTATTTATCAAACAAATAGGCACATCAAATAAGCACACATATCTATGACCACCAGAGAAAATTTACTAACTATATTGCGAGAGAACCCAAAAACCATCACAGAGCTGTCCAATGACCTTGGAGTGGCCCGGAACGCGGTTACAATTCAATTGGACCGTTTGGTAAGAGAAGGGATTGTCTTAAAAGGCGACATCCGCCAAGGCAGGAGTGCTGGCAAACCGGCACAAGAATATCAAATCGCGCCTGGGACCGAAGACCTCTACTCAACGGCCTATGTTCCCTTTATCCAAAGCTTCCTGGAAATTTTGCCAGAACATCTCAGCCCATTGGAGCGAAAGGTCTTGCTAGAAAAGGTTGGCAAGCATATGGCTGACCATGCCAACATCAATCCAAATCTTTCCTTTCAGGAAAAGCTGCAACAAGCGCTCGCCATTGTGAATGAACTGGGAGCAACAGCGGAATTAATCGAGGAAGATGATCAGTTCATTGTACGCAATATGAGCTGCCCTCTGGCCAGTGCTGTGCGCAAAGACCCTTGTGTCTGCCACTGCGTTGCCGCCTTTTTCCAAGCCGCCACGGGGGAAAAGACCACCGCTGGCTGTCATATTGGTGAAAAATTGATTTGCAGATATATTATTAAAAAATAATAAGATTAAAACGTCTCTTTTATTTTTTAACTTCCTTAAAGCAACGGCGCATTAATTTGCACCGCTGAGGCCCGGCTGAGTGCATTTCAGACGCCGGGGCTGACCAGATAAATTTACAAATTTGGTCTATGCCAGATTTTCTCAGCCAACCGCGACGAACACCGCGCTTAATGGCAAAACAATCGGCAACGTCTTCATCTGGGCCACGAAATTGATGGGCACATTCGTGGGCAAAAATCCATAATTTGACTTGCTTTGGTAAGCGTTTCAGCAATCGCGGGTTTAAGATAACAAACCCGTCAAAGGCACCGCCGAAATCATCTAATGTTGGGTCCATCACCGTGGGGCGCCGGCCACAAATCATGCGGGTGCCATCTATTCTTAATTTGCCAGGGGCAATGATATGGGTGTTTTTAAGCCCACGGTCTTTAATATATTGCTGGGGGGTGTATTTGTCTGCAGCTAGGCTGAGAGAACTTATTGATGTCATAAGCATGGATAAGCAAAAAAATGCGATGAACTTTTTCACGATGGCCCCTTACCTTTTTTACAATGAGTTTTGCTACAAACTGACATTTAAAGCGTTCCTTTAAAAGCGTTCCTTTTCCCCCAAAACCGGTACCCCGTTTTGGGCGCAACGCTCAATAACGTTACGATAATGAAGAGAAAATGCAATAGATTTTAATCATTTATAGCTGTAAAAAATTGCTAAGCTTTGTTCTCCACGGCTATCAGTTCTTTTAACTCATCTAGAAAGGTGATGAATTCAGGAAGGGCTGATTCTTCTAAAACTTGCAGTGTGCGTGATCTGCCCTCTTCTTTCACCAGTTGGCACATGTGGTATCCAGGCGCTCTTAGTTTTTCAATTGCTTTTTCATCAAATGAACACAAAAGGGTTGTGCCTTCATTTTCTTGAAGCTGGGTTAGCTGTTCCAGGTCAGGTGGGCGAAACAAATCGAACCAATGGCCATTGCGCTGATCTAACTGCTCTTTGTCAAATAAAAGGGCTAAGTCTTGTTGTTCGCCTTTGCCATTTTGAAGGGTGAGGTAAAAGTCTTGGCTTTGTGCGGCCAGCCAGTTGGCGTATTTATCAATGTGCTCATAAAGGCCTTCTTCAAGATTTAAATGGAATTCAGATTTTGCGCCTTTGCCCCGTTGCCCGTCTAAGCTTGGTCCCTTTTGGAACGTCAAAATGGGCCCTTTGGGGGTTTGAACAGGCCGCGCGAGGGGCCTGGGGTCTGCTTTCTTGGCGCGAGGGGGGCCCTCTTGGGTAATCTTAATTTCTTTTGGTTGGTACGGCTTGGCTTTTTCCTTAAGGGGCACTTGTGGGGGTGTGGTTTCAGGTTGGGTCTGTTTTATGAGCCTGCGTGTGTGAGGGGGGGCTGGATGTAATGGTGTTTGGGGAGATTTCTCTTGAGGGGGCCCTGTATTGATCGAAACAGGCATTTTATTAAAGTCATCCAAATTAACCCTTGCCGCTATTTCTCTAATGATACGGTTCTTTTTATGGGCGAACTTTTGCCGTTTTAGATCTTGTTTTTGTTGGTTTAATTCTTTTTCTTTGCGGCGATGGTTATAAAACCCCCATGCCAGCATAATGATGCCTATGCCGATTAAGACTTGTATTGTTAAGGTTAATTTCAGCATGGCAAAGGCGTATATCTTTATGACTAAAGGGTTTGTGTCTATTCGTTATTATATGTGAGATTTTGCAACTTTATCATATTGATTTTCCAAACTTCCTTCAAGATGTGCGCTTTTTTGTGGCAGGAATGTTTTGCTTGCTTTACTGTGCCCTTTAGAGTCGAAAATTTGTGCTATCCTTGTGATTTATAATAAGAATTGGGTTTGATTTTAAATGAAAGCAGTGATCCAACTTAGCTATTGGTTGCTCATAATATTGAGTTGTGCGGGGCTGTCTCACTTGCGCCAACCCATCACTGATATGCTTTCTAATTTTTATTTGCATTTTACCCTGGTTGGTACGATTTTGTTTTTTGTCGCCTTGCATTGGCGCCTGCCGCGCACTGCCCTGGTTTCTGTGGCCATTGCAACCATTTGCTTTGGCTTGGCTTTCAGTTATGACAGGGTCTCTGTGGTGAACCAAACCCAGGCCTCTGACGCGCCTAACGGGCGTTTTACAATCATGACGTTTAATGCTTGGGAACAAGCAAAAACCATGAACAGGTTGATCGGTTTTTTAAAAGAAGCCCAACCTGATTTTGTGATTTTGCAAGAAATCACGCTGAAAGATTGGCGCGCGCTTAAAGCTGTTAAATCCATTTACCCTTACACTTCTTATTGTGATGATTGGTTGTGCGGCGTTGCTATGCTTTCCAAACATAAGTGGAACTCTGTTCAAGCGCGTAATTTTGGGCCGCATAAATTGCCCTTAATCACTGCCACTTTTGGGCCTGATCTGAACGGGCTTACTTTGATGGCGGTGCATTCTGCGCGCCCGCACTGGAAATATTCAACCCAGCGTGAACAATTTGAACATTTTGCCGATCATTTAAAATCCAAGCCACAATCTCCTATTTTAATGGCGGGTGATTTAAATGCCTCTGTATTTTCTGCACTGTTAAGAGACTTTGCCGCCACCTCACGGTTAAAATCTGCCGGGACGTTTACCGTGACCTGGCCCCAACGCTTGCGGCAATTTGGTTATTTTCAATTACCGTTTTTGCAACTTGATCTTGATCATTTTTTCGTCACGCCTGATTTAAAAATTATTCATAAGCGGCGTGGGCCTGATCTTGGCTCTGATCACCGGCCATTGCTTTTGGACTTTGAGTTTTAACCATCAATTCATTTTTTAGCGGCGTTTTTTTTATTTGACCAGATTGAGAAAACGGATCGAGGCGGCGTGCCCGCTTGGATTATTCTTTCCCTGGCCATCATCATATTACCCCTTGGCATAAGCGGGGTTCAGTTTATATGCATAACTTTTCTGCCCAGCCTTGACTTGCCAGCGTTAATGCCTGTTTGGCCGCCAGCTTGGTATGGCATTGGCTTGTTGGCTTTGGGCACTGGGTTTGGCGTGCTGTATTGGACGGGGCAAGGTTATGATTTGTTTCTTGATCAAAAAGCACGTTTGGCGATTGGGTTTTTATTTGCCTATCTGGTGATGAAAATCACCCTTGTCAGCTCACCTTTTGTAGCGGTTATTTTGCTGTTGTTTTATGTGGGTGCTTACGGCTTACCTGCTTTGACGGGTAGGACATTTGCCCTGTCAGGCCATGGGGCATTGTTTAAGCTTGTTGGCCTGCATATAGGCTTTTTTTGTCTTGCTTGCTTGGCTTATTTTTGGCCCTTGCCGGCCCTTGGTTTGGGCTTTGTTTTATGCTTGGTTCTCTTGTTTGCCCTTTCACAACGTTCCTTTCAAACTTAAGGGTCTTAAGTTAATTGGGCTTTGAGCAAACCACGAACCGAATTGCCTACATAAATCTGATCAGCTGTTTCAAGATCATTTAAGGTGAGCACTTTTTCCGTCACATCCCCATTGTTGAGCATGTGCATGCGCAGCGTTCCTGATAACAAGCCGGAAGAAACCGGGGGCGTGTAGAGCTGGCCGTCCTTTTTGATAAACAAATTGGTAAAACTACCCTCTGTCATTTCACCGCGCTCGTTAAGGAAAATGACCTCTTTAATGTTTTTGTTTTTGGCCTGGGCTTTCTCTCTGGCCTGGTCATAAAACTGCCTGTGGGTTGTTTTGTGATAGAGATAGATGTTTGCACTATGCATTGGCTTTTCTGCAATGCTCAGCTGCCAAACCTCATCTGTTGTTTGGCTGTCTAACAGGCTAGCGGTCATCGTTAGCGTCCCGTTTTGGTTTAATAACACTCTTAAGCGCAGGTTCTGGTTGTTATTCTGGGTGAAGCTTTTTAACAGGTCTTCAAAGTCTTGTGGTTCAAACGGGATTTGAAAATATTTAGCTGAATTTGTTAGCCGGTCACAATGTTCTTGTTTGTACAAGATGCCTTGCTCTGGCGTGTAGGCCATGGTTTCCAACAGGCTAAACTCTGGGTGCTCCTTGGTTAGAAATTGCATCTTTAGCAAGCATTCATCATATTCTTGATCTGGCTTGGAATCATAAACCAGGCCGCTGCCAATGCCCATTTGGCCTTTACCGTTGTTATCAAGCTCTAGCGTGCGTATGGCCACATTAAAGCAGTAGTCGCGATTGGGGGAAAAGTAACCAATCGCGCCGGTGTAAATGCCGCGCGGGCCTTGCTCTATTTCATCGATTAATTCCATGGCCCTGATTTTGGGCGCGCCAGTGATTGAACCGGGAGGGAAGATGGCTTTCATTTGATCTAGTAAGGGGAGGTCTTCTTGCGGCTTGGAACGAATGACCGAGATCATTTGATGCAAGGACTGATAGGTCTCTACTTTAAATAAATCCTCAACCGTAACAGAACCGGTTTGGGAAATCCGACTTAAGTCATTGCGCATTAAATCTACAATCATCAAATTTTCCGCGCGTGACTTTTCATCCGTTTGTAATGTCATTTGAAAGGTTTGATCTTGTTGGCAGGTTGGCGCCCGCTTTAAAGTGCCTTTCATGGGCCTGGTTTCCAGCCAGCCGTCTTTGTTTTCAATGAAGAGTTCGGGTGAGGCTGATAAAATACTTTGCTGGCCAGTCATGATCAGGCTGGCATAGGCGACTGGTTGCTTGCGGCGCATCTCAGCATAAAGAGCCAGGGGGTTCTCAATCTCTTCAACGTCGGCCTTAAAGGTTAAGTTTAGTTGATAGATATCACCGGCCTTAATGGCTTGTTGAACGGTTTTAAAATTACTTTCATAAGACTGGTAGTTTTGCTGCGGGGTCAGCTTTATATTTTTAACGGCTGCCCGCTCCTGTTCAGATACATGTTGATCAAACCAGTCTTTTAGATATTGATGGGTGGTGATGGTTTTGTCTTTAAAAACCCCAAACCATAAAAGTGGTGTGTTTTCCTTCAAGCGGCTCCACATCTTGGGTTCAAGTGCCAGGCCTAACTCATAATTCATAAATCCAGCCACGTAATTGCCTTGATCCAGGGCGCGCTCAACGGCCTCAAAGGCTGGCTCGATCTCTTTTATGCTGTGCGCTCTGATGAGTTCATGCGGGGCTTCAAATAGCAGAACAGCCCTTTTGGCGTTCTGGCTATTTTCTAGCAGCACGAAGGGGGCTTGAGGGCATATTTGTGTCTCTAGGGGCATAACTCATCTTGAAAACGTTGTTTGGTCTCTTATCTATTAATTAAGGCCTGCAACTTATTGCTTCAAGTGGATAATTTCTTTCATACTCAAAAAGCGATTATCGTTGCTGTAGACAGTTTATTTTTGGGCAAACTTTTTGCTTTCTTTTTTATGACAAGCTGTTATAAGACTGTTTCTTGGCCTTGACCAATTGGTCTTTTTGAACAATTTGGCCCGTTTTGGTCGTGCAACATCCTTTTTTGGATCGGTATTTATAAGCTTTAAAGAGCTTTCTTTGAGGCGGATTTAGATATTTTCTTTGTAACGCGGGGTGGAGCAGCCCGGTAGCTCGTCAGGCTCATAACCTGAAGGTCGTAGGTTCAAATCCTACCCCCGCAACCAACTTTCCCTTTGATTTATAAAGATAATACTGCGGCACCAAAGTGCCGTTTTCCCTGCCACAGAATCCGGTGCCGCACTGGTGCCGCATTGTGTGTGCAGTTCCGTGAATGGTGGGGAATGCTAACTTGATGATTTTTATCATAAGACTGCTATGGTTGTATCATGGCAGAGCAACACTACATCCGACCGAGTGACGCACGTTCCTGGCTGCATTGCAAGCGGCGGGTGTGGTACGATAATTTTCCGCCTGAAGGCATGGTTGAGGCCGAGCCTGATCCATTTGAAGAGTTGATAAAGCAGATGGGCATTCGCCACGAATGGGGCATTAAGCGCGATCTGGAACAGCAGTTTCAGGTGGTGGAAGCCACATCGGTAGAGCACACTGCTGCATTGATGGAGGCTGATGTCGATATCATCTATCAGGCGCAGCTGGCTGACAGAACGAACAAGATTATCGGTGAGCCTGATTTTCTTATCCGTCATGAAAGCGGGGAATATCAACCCGCTGATGCAAAACTCGCCCGTAGCGGTGACAAGAAAGAAATTCAAATTCAGTTGGGCTCATACCGCGAATTGCTGAAAAGCACATTGCCAGCCCTTATTTTCCTTGGCGATAAAAGCACCGTTGAAACCGGCGATGAAGCCAACAAGGAAGCTGAAAAGTTTCTGGCCGACATGCGCGGCATTCTCTCCCTTCAACATCCCCCTGAAGCTCGCTACGGTGAGAGCAAATGCAAGGTCTGCCCTTATAATGGTGTCTGCAAGCCAGCATTTGAGGCTAAGGAGGATATAACGCTGCTTTATGGCATTGATTCCCGCGCAGCTCCACACCTGGAAGCACAGGGCATTACCACCATCACCAAGCTGGCAAATTCCCAACCCGAAGATATTGAAGATGTGCCGTACCTGAAAGGCATCCATAAGAAATATCGTGCTGTGTTGCAAGCCAAGGCATACCTAACAGGTGAGATGTTCAAAATCCAATCGCCGCGTCTGCCCGAAGGCACATGGGTGCATTTTGATATCGAATCAAACCCGCTCACCGATCATGGCGAAGATCACGTCTATCTCTGGGGATTTCTGAAACCGCCCTATAATGCCAGCGTTTTTGATTACGTCTGGACGGATCATGAAAGCCAGGACGAGCAAGGATGGTTGCAGTTTCTGGAATTGATGGAGCAGTACCGCCAGCAATATCCCGATCTGATCCTCTGCCATTTCTCCAGCTATGAGGTGGTGAATATCAAGCGATATGCCAAACGTTACGGAATGGAAGAGCACCCCACCGTAGCATGGTTGCTGGGTGATGATTCCCCATTATTTGATATCCAACCTGCCGTGAAAGATAATTTTGTGCTGCCGCTGGCCAGCTACGGCCTGAAACAGATATGTAAGCATGAAGGGCTGGTGAATTTCCAGTGGAGCGATGACGATTCTGGATCACAGTGGTCAGTCGTGCAATTTGTCAAATACCGTACCGAACTTATCAAAGATCGCCGCGAGCAAATGAAAAAAGACATCCTCGCCTATAATTTTGACGATGTAGTAGCCACCCGCAAGCTGGAGGAGTGGCTGCGATCGCAGTAATGAATCTTCCCTAGTTATTTGGAATGGTTTTCTTGCTGTCGCTAATTGATTTTACCCAATTGGAAAGCGCCACAGTCTCTTCTAGTAATTTATCTGGCTCAGGAAGTGCTTGGTTTCTACCTCTTGTTTTATCGTGAGCGTTTAGATGGTCGCAACAATGAGACCAAGACTTATACCATTCCTGACAGGCAGTTAGGTTAAGGGCACTGATCTTATTTATATTTTTCGCATTTATATAATCTCGATGCCTCATTACCACATGAGATAAGCCAATTTCTTCAAGGGCTCTTTCCCATGAGGCCCTCATATTATCGTAAAAAGCACCTGCTTTTGAATTATATTCTTCCTGGGTTAGGTTATCACGTTCAGCTTTCAGTTTCCGCGCTTCCTTTTCTAATGCATCAATTCTTGCCTTCACCGACATACCATCCCAAGGAAGATTGTCATTCACGATGCCGACAATCTTAGGAGTTCTACTTAGATGCCTTGATAGGAAATCCACTCCTTTATTCTTGGCTGAATCCTCAATATCATTCAGGAAAACTAAATCATGTGTAAAGACGATCACCTGCCTGACTTTTGCTTCCTCAACAAGTCTATCCGCCACTTTTGAGCGCCAATCATGGTCAAGAGATGAAACTGGATCATCGAATACAAGTGCAGATTTATGAGAGGAGGTAGCTAATTCGGCCAAGAACACAGCTATCGCAACACAAGTTTGCTCGCCCTCACTTAATACAGTTGATAAGTCAGTTCCAGGGCTGGATAGCAAGCTGAGTTTATAGTTTGGAGAACCATAACTTCCTCCTGATCTCTGCAACTCAACGCGGACACGGTTACCGACAAGGTCAACTATTTCCTCTTGAAAGCGATCTCTAATTTTCGGAGTTATAACATCATCTGCAATATTGTTGCCAAGCGTTGTAATTTTCCTAGTATTAGTTTCCTTCGCACACTCTTCCAAAAAAGCGATTTGCTGCAAACGCTTGATCTCTTCGCTGAGTGTTTGCTTATGATTCGTTATGGATTTTTTGTCTTCGAGTGCTTTCTTTTCAGCTTTTAGCTTGGCAATGCCTTCTGCATCAGCAGACTTCTGTAATTCCAAGGCAGATGATTTATGTTGCTCTATTTGTTGGTCGATAAAATTAAACGGAGAGGAGGAGTAATCAGAAAGCGTTACATCCTTTGAACCATTAACAATTCTTTGAAATTTTATTTGTCTTAACCTGATTGAAGCAAGGAAGCGTTTGACAACTTTGAGCAATTGGGGGTTTGATATCTCAATGTCTTCAATAATATCCTGATAATCAGAGAAACAAACATAGTCTATAATGCTTGCATTTAATAACTGGTTGTAAAGTGCCTTTTCCCTATTGGCTGCCTTCTCAAGCTCTCCACTGACATGCTTTTCAAAAGATTGTAATCTCTTCTTCGCTGCATCACTTAAATCCTGTTGGCATAAGACACATTTAGCCTCATCTTCGGTAAACGGAAATGACTTGCTGGCGTAGGCAGCCTGCATAGAATAGTCTCTAGCGGCAGACCACATTCTTTTCCATACTTCGCCGCCAATATCAGGCAGTGTATTGCCTTCCATCATAGCGCCGGCTGCTGCTTCTGCTGCTTTTCGAGCATCTTCTGAGCTTTGCCATTGTTTCAGAATTGCATCTAGTTTTTCTTGGGTTATGAGTGCAGTTTTGCTGCTTACATCATTTTTAAATCGCTGAAGCCTTTCTGCCTTAAGGCCTTCTTCACGGATAGCTTTATTAATATCTTTTGATAAAGTTTCGGTTAAAAATTTGAGCCGAGCTTCATCTTCTTCTGTAAATACACATGTAGTTTCTAGCTCTTGTGGCTTAGTGTCTTTTGTAAGTGTGGCTGCAAATTTCCCAGAGGCGGTAGAGGCTTCCCATGGTGGGTTAGAAAATATCGCATTATGTGATTGCTCAAGTTGCCTAACCTCATCTTTAATATTCGCTTCTACACGCTTACACACATCTGCCAAGGTATCTGGAATGTCTAGTCCATATGGCCTGAAAGCAATCTCATTGCCTTTTTTTTGTATATGAATATTCGCACATTCACGGTCAAAAACATACACGGCTGATAGTACATTGTGAGGTCTCTCACTATCCTTCCACTGTACAATCTCATTGGTTTTACTAGTCGTGCTATACGAAATATCAGCAGCTGGAGTTTCTCCCTTGTATTCAGGTGCAAAAACATTTGTAAGAATACGATCTCTATGCCGAGCACGGCACGAGCTCTTTAAAATGCGCGTATAACCAGATTTCCCAGAGCCATTGCCACCATATATAACTGTTATTCCCTTACTGCCGAATTGTAGTTCTTGGTCAGCTGCCAGATTATTCACGTGAGCTACATTGGCAAGTTTATCGATTATAACTGCTTCGGCAGCTTGCGGGTTCGCAGGTAGGTCATTCTCTTCCAGGGGAGTTGCAGCAAGGCTTTCAATATCACCAGCTTTCTCTAATTTTAGACATTGAACAAGATCATCAATATCCTGATCATCAATTTCATTCTTCTGTAGAATGCGCCTTAAAGCATCCCTTTGCCACATCGAACGCTCTTGCGACCAGTCAAGAATTTGTTCTAACACGGTCTTTTGGGTAACAGGAGGAACTGAAAGCTCATTAGCGGCATTACTTGTCATTACTTACCCTCCTTCTCAAACCGTGACACGAGGCCGCTCAGGGTTGCACTTGGTTGAATTGCACTGTGCGGGATAAGGAGATACTTCCAAGGCTTGCCGCCATGCTGTAGCTCATGTTTTGTTGCCTCTTCACACCATTGCTTCGCAGCCCTGGCTTTTTCCTGCACTTCATCGGTGGCCACTTCTTTTTCCATTTTCGGTTCACAGAGCAGTTTATGGGTGGTGGTTTCCACCACAAAATCCGGCTCATAGGTACGCTCCGGCGTGTAGTAGATTTTGAAATCTTCCCGCGCTGGTTTGAACCATTTAATCACGTCTTTTTCATCTTCCACCATCACTGCAAATTTGCGCTCTGTATCAGAATGGAACTTTTGCACGGGATATAAGCATTTTCTAAAGCCTTGAAACAGCATACCGCGAATGAGCGATCGCTCCTCCACATCATTGCGGAAATAGCGTGCTTTTTCTTGGGCATCGTAAGATACGCTTGCCATTTTAGGGCGTTCAAAACCGCGAGAAACGGTGAACTCATACTCCGTATAGCCGCGCTTGTAATGGAGCTGCATTTGTGCGTGAACCACGTTCGCCAGCTCTTTGCGGTAATATTGTAGCACGTTTAGAACATCATCTTCCTCGTTGAGGTAGGAGCGGATGTAGGCAACCATCTGACCAGCAAGATCGTACAAAATATCCGCATGGTCATCATAGGAGATATCGTTGAAATCGATGAGTACAGAAACAATGTAATCCTCCGGACGCGCTTCCTTAAACACCATTCTTTCACTTTGCAGCTGCTCGCGCTCTGCGGTACGAAGATGCTGGATAAGGATTTGCTGTTCAACAGGGTTGAAACGCCCAATGCCTGATGTATCAAGCGCGAACTTCTCAAACGTGTAATTCTGTGAGTCCTTCGGCGTTTGGATGATGCGGGGAATATCGATAGTGTTCTCGATATATGCCTGCGTCACCTTTTTCACCACTTCTTCGACATTTGGCTTTTCGATGATGCCATCAAGCTGCGCTTGTTTAGGTTTGATTTTCTCTTCAATGAGTTTGACCATTTCCTTTTGCACATCAGCGTCTTTGAGCTTGCGTGAGCTTGGGAGGCGTTCAAATTCCTTGATAACTTCCAGCGCGGTGTATGCCACTTCCTTTTCTTCCTCGCGGAAGAGTGGTGGTTGCTCAACTGGCTTGGGCTTATCCGATGGAACCATCGGCTGTTCGAAAAATTTTTCTGCTTCCGGAACTGCTGGCTGTCCTGAGATGATGGAATCAAGATTGGATCGAATCTCCAACGCTTTTTTGGGCTTAAAGTCGATGTCTTTGCCGATCACGATACCTGTGCGGATGATGGACTTCTTATCATTTGCCTCGGCAATGATGTCATCAAAGCGATCATGCGCCACGATGGTCAGGCGATCCACGGCTGGCACACCTGTGCGCTTTCCATACGGCAAACGCAGACCACGCCCGATGGATTGCTCCACCAGCGTGCGCGAGTTGGCGGCACGAAGAGGTACAATGGTGTAAAGGTTGGTAACGTCCCAGCCTTCTTTCAGCATATTAACGTGAACCACAATTTCCGTTGGCTCGTTGGGGTCTTCCACGGAAAGTAGTCGCTCGACTGTTTCATCCTTTTCCTCGCCGCGTTGGGCGGAGTGGACGGTAATCACGCGGTCTTTGTACCGACCTTCGAAGAAATCGTCACTTTTGATCAGCTGCATGATATTTTCCGCATGCGTTGTATCCTGTGCTACCACCAACATGAACGGCTTCACGCGAGGCTTATCATGATTATCGGCGTATACCTTCAGCTCAGTTTTCACCGTCTCGTGAATGCGGATACCATCCTCCAGTTTTAACTGCTCCAACTGTTCTTCGGTATAATTCTTGGCGTTGAAGTTTTCGCGTGTGGCAACGGCTGGCTCTTTCACATAGCCATCTTCCATCGCCTTATAGAGCGGATAACTGTAGATCACGTTTTTGAACGGGTCAGTTTTTGTGCCGGATTCCACCTGCGGCGTAGCGGTCAGCTCCAGCCCCAGAATTGGCTTCAACTCATTGATTGCCTTCACACCCGCACTGGCGCGATAACGATGTGACTCATCCATGAGCAGCACCAGATCTTCCAACCCAGATAAATAGTCAAAATAGCTCTCACCGATATATTCAGATAAACGCTTGATACGCGGGGCTTTGCCGCCACGCACCTCGGAGTTGATCTTCGAGATGTTGAAAATGTTGATATGAACGCCCTCGGCTTGACCAAGCAAGTCAGTACCACGAATACCACGGCCACTTTCGTAGTTGTCGCCTGTGATAATTTCAGGCGGATTCATGGCAAATTCTGAAATTCCCTGAAATACATACTTCTTGTTTCCCGGCGTAAAATCCGCAATCAGCTTATTGTAGATGGTCAGGTTGGGAGCCAGCACGAAGAAGTGCTTAATACCCTTCGACAGATGCAGATACGAGATGAACGCACCCATTAGGCGGGTTTTACCCACACCGGTTGCCAGCGCAAAGCAGAGCGAAGGGAAATCACGCTCAAAATCTTCCACGGATGGATATTCGGAGGCAATGACCTCCAAGTCTTTCGCCAGATCACGGTCTTTAGAGAGCGGAACAATCTCTGTCAGCCGCGCAAGAATTTCCAGTGAATCACGCTGCGGGATACGCAGTGATAGACGGTTTGAAATGCTGTTAATGTGCTTATCCATGATTATACCTCCTCACCGAATAGATCGGTTTCTTTTTCTTCTTCAATGGCAGAAGGTAAACTCTGAACATTAAGCGAATAATCGTCTTTGCCCCATTCGCATTTCTTTAAGACTGAGTGCGGGATTTTCTTGAGCGTTAAATTGGGGAAGTCCTCTTCTTTGCCACGGAAGGCGGAGCAACAAATAAGGAGTGAGCTTTTTTCGCCCACCTCATCGGATATGGCCTGAAGCTGGGATTGATCCAGCGTTTGGGTGGTGACGTAGATGAAGTCACTCTCGGTGGAGTGGCCGTGCTCCCAATAGTGCTCCTCGCTTGGTGCGTAGACAAAGCCCATCATTTTGCACATGGCCTCGGCCAGCATCGCGGCGTTGAATTCATCATTGATGACCAGGCGACCCCAGCGATCTTTTTCCAGCAGGCTTGGCGCAAGGTGATAATAGCGGAATCCGCCACCGCCTTTCCAATTCACGGCCTTTGAAATGCCGCCCTGATCGGTGCCATCAATCACCTTCTGCATGCGTGGCACGATGTGGGTATCGCAATGCTCACCTAATTCCACCATGATCCACTTGCGCCCCATCTTATGCGCCACTGCACCTGTGGTGCCAGAGCCAGCGAATGAGTCGAGGACGAGGTCGCCAGGGTTGGTGGCAATATACATTATCCTTTCCATTAGCCGTTCTGGTTTAGGAGTGTCGAACGTTTCCTTACCAAATAGAGCCTTAATTTCTTTTTTAGATTCTTGCGTGTTACCCACCTCTTCATGAGGCCACCATGTCCAAGATTGCCTGCCTTGAGCTTCTGAAAGATAGTTTTTCCTGCGGGGAACGCCTTTACCATCTTTACCAAACCAAAATTTTCCTTCAGACACTTGCTGCAAAAAAGCTGGTTCCACATTTTTCCAGCATGAACCCTCCGGCGGCTCATAAACAGCACCTCCAGGAGTAGTAATTTTATACATCTGGTTTGGCCTATAACCTTGAGCGGTAAAATCTCTAGAAACCCATGGGCCTTTAGGGTCGTTATCAGGATTTTTGTATTCTTTTCGTTGTCGCTCACTTAGAGGCAGTAGATTAGCAACATTCCTGAATTTAGGACTATCTTTTGCATATACTAAAATATTCTCATGACCGTCGCCTAAAATAGCTCTGAAGTCAGGAGATGTTCGCTTCTGCCAAGCAACATTTGCAATAAAATTGGATCGTCCGAAAATCTCATCACATAACACTTTTAAATAGTGAGCCTCGTTATCATCGATGCTTATCCACAATGACCCATCGCTTGACAGCATGCGTTTTAAGATTTCCAGCCGATCTCTAATTAAGCTAAGCCACAAAGAGTGCTCTATACCATCATCATAGTGTTCAAATGCTGAGCCTGTATTGTATGGTGGGTCGATATAGATGCATTTTACTTTACCAGTATATTCCTGCTCCAAACTTTTCAGAGCCAGCAGGTTGTCTCCAAAGATCAGCTTATTATCGAAAATGTCACTCTCGCTCACGCGCTCGGCGGCATGGTAAGATTTCTCCGGCTCCTCCAGCAGGATGCGCGGCTCCAGCTTCGGCGTTTTCTCCTTGCCGATCCATGTCAGCTCCAGTTTTTGTTTCTTACTCATGCGACTTCCTTGTTTGTATTATTTTCACCGGAGTCCTTCTGCAATGCGCTATCAAACGATAGGTATTGGCAGATGTCATCCATCAACGATGTCAGGTGATAGCTGGTGTATAATTTGCTGTCGTATTTCCGTCCGGCTTTTCTGTCGGTTTCATCCTCAACGGATATTTCCTGATAAAAAGCAACTAGCCCCGTCCTGATAAGGGATTGGAGGGTTTCTTCATATCCCTCTAACGCGTTTGAAGTGGAAAAAGACTTGGATTCTTTTTCCCGAACCATGATGCCAAGAAGCTTTATTTCCTCTGCTTTCAGAGAAGACACTATGTCAGCATAATAAAGGAATTTGTCGGCGGCAGGAGCTTCGGAGAAGTTTTTACCCGCAATGACCTGTGCCAGCAGACGCAAATTGATCCTTGCTGCCCCTTCCTGAGCTGCACGACCATATCTGTATATGATGGCCGCCACTTCTTCCAGCTTAGCCGCGTCACTCATATCTTTGTAGCCGTCACCGATTTCATCCAGTAGAATTTCCCGTGCCGCATCGAGGCGTTTCTTGAAAACCTGCTGTATTGCAGTTGAGAGTGTGTTGCCAACGGGAATAAACGCACCAAGAATGTCACCCGCAATACTGCCTATGTATTGAGATTGTTCCCCAGCCATCAGCTCCAGTTTTTGTTTTTTACTCATGCGACTTCTTGCTCCTTTTGCGTTCTTTGGATCTGCTGATATTCGTAGCTGTCGAGCAGGAACTCACAGAATGTAAATGCGGTATTAACTGCCAGCTTTGCGTGGTGGCGTGCTGGTTTGTATGATCTGGAGTGACGGTCGGCCATTTTATTGCTCAAGCCACTTATGCCTGACACCAGACTATTCAGCCCCGCCAGTATTTGTTTCAAGGTGTCCGATAGGTCTTTAGAAGGATCAAGGTTTAAGGCTTGTTTCGTCGCTTTATATAGCTTCTGAAGGTCGCCATCATATTTTGGAACTTCTGCGCCGCTCTTGCGGATTATCTCTTCCTGAAATGCCTCAACCAATGAACGGGCATTGGTGATTGCACCATCATAGTCGCCCTTAGCCAGCTTTTCGTTGGCCTTCCTGATCTGGTCATTAATAAACTGGTGGTCTAGTTTTGTAACGCCAGTAATTTCCACTGTTTTATCACCAATGGGCTGCACATCAAAAACCCAGAAATCACCATGGGTACGCCAACCAGTCTCGTCAACGAGACAGTCAATTCTTTCGGGAATGAGTTTGAATCCATCTTTTCGCAGATATTTGTTTAATGTTCCGGCAGCTTCGTTATTTGCTGCGCCTTCTCCAAAATGAACTGGATCAAGTGCTTCCTTGATGATACCTACCATAGCATCTGTGCCGTTATATTCTTTCAGCTTTTCAATGGTGTAATCTTTGCGTGATGGAAAACCAGATGAGTAAATATCGGTAGAGCCGAAGCCGTAAAAGAAATTAACCAACTCCGGCCCACTGCGATAACCGTGAGTTTCTCTATCGCTTCCACCTGTAATGATGTGCGCCAATGCTTCAATGGTAGAGCCTGATATTTTCATCCCACTAGCCTCCACTCTACACGGAACAATTCTTCCACATGGTGGCTGGTGTCCTGCATTTGCTTTTCAATTTGTTTGATGAGCGTGTCGCGCTTTTTATCAATCTCGTCCTGCGAGTTATAAAGCTCGTGCCGCTTCTTAGTACGGCGTTTCTCCAGCGTAGCTTTCTGCTTTTGAAACTCTAGCTTTTCCTGCAAACTCACCATCTGCTTGGACTGACGCGAAAGCTCGCGGATGTCTTTGTCGATCTTCTTCAGCTCCAGTTCCAGCCCATTCTTCAGGTCTTCCGCCCAGCGGTCGAGCTTATCCAGCTCTTCGTTAAAGTACCCGTGATTGCTATATTCTGCCTGCTGTAGCAATTCGCCAGTGCGCGAGCGGATAATCGCCTCTGCATGATCTTGGAACGGGCTTTCCTGGTACGCGGCATCGCTTATGTTGGCTGGTAATAAGAATAGTTTTTCTCCCACTTCCTGCCCAAGCTGCGTTCCCTCACTATCATGCACCACAAAAAGCAAGTGTTCCACTTCCTCAAAGGTTTCGATGGTCAGACGGTGCAGCGATAGCCACCCAGATTTATTGATATGATCCTCCAGCATTGCGATGCGGTGGGGATAGGATGATAAATCAAAGGTGATGGTGGATGGTGGAATATCCAGCTCTTTCCCGCCTTTAAGTACCAGTTCGCCCTGGATATTTGAAAGGCGGTGTGGACTTCCCTGAAGAGGATTTTTCTTGATCGTGCGAGCGCGGAGGCGTTTTTTGACCTCGGCATACTCTGCTTCTTTTTGCTCTGGTGTCAGCTCACCCATATCGAGGTAATAATAAATAGGCACTTCGTTGTGCTCTTCTGGCCTGGCTCCCTTGCGAATGAATTCTTCGTCCGTGCCAAAAATCAGCTTCTCGTCATTAAAGTAATACTGGCTTTTATGGTAAGCCGTGCTGTTACTGTATTGATGGGTATAGATATATTTGGTGAGTGCCCAGAACATGCGCGTCACATCGTCCATCCGCTTCTGCGTGCTTTCCATGCGGAATTTCAGGCGTTGGTGAACATCTGCATCAAAATGCTCAAACAGCATCTGGCGTGCCTCGGTGAGCTTTTCCTGAATTGGCTCGTCTAGTTCTTTTTGCAAGGTTTCAAAGGCTTGCTCAATTTCTTCGGGCTTGCGGCAGGTGTCATAAATGTCATAGATGCGCTTCTCAAAATCGATGCCTGATTCAATGCGGCCTAGAATTTCATCCGATGCACCAAACACCCCGTCAAATAGCTGGAATTTCTCCTGCAGCAATTGGTAGATTCGCTGGTCAGCCCAATTGGTTTTATTGAGGAAATTGACCACCACCACATCATGCTTTTGCCCATAACGATGGACACGGCCGATGCGCTGCTCCACGCGCTGCGGATTCCACGGCAGGTCATAATTCACCAGCAGTGAGCAGAATTGCAGGTTGATACCTTCGGCGGCGGCTTCCGTAGCAATCATGATCTCACCTTCATCGCGGAAGAAATCCACCAACGACATCCGCACATCCACATTAAGCGTACCCGTGATGCGGCCTGTATCCTTTTCTTGTTCAGCCCATTTGCGATAAATAGAGCGTGCCAGCTCATCGCTGTTCTGGCCATTGAAGGTGACGATTTTCCCTTTATAGCCATTATCGGTCAGGAACTCTTTCAGATAACGCTGGGTACGGCTGGATTCAGTGAAAATCAGGGCTTTGCGTTTACCGCCAAGCTCCTGCATACGAGCAAAGCCAATATCGAGAGCCTTTAGAAGCTCTTTTGCCTTGGATTCCACCTTGATGGAACGCGCTAACGTTTCAAACTCTTCCACCTGCTGAATTTCATAATCCAGCTTCTGGTAATTGATCGGGCGGCCTTTGTGCGTGGCGCGTTTCTCGCCATTCTCTTCCTCGATAAAATCCGCATCCATATCGTTTTCACCGATCAGGTTTTTACGGATATTCAGCTCTTTTTCTTTACCGGTGCGCTTAATGTCCTCAAGACGTGCCTTGATGGTTTTTAGCGTTCCTACCAGAGCATAGGAAGATGACGCCATGAGCTTGCGGATAATCAGCACTACCAGCTTACGCTGCGCCCATGGTATGGCGTAGGTGTCCTGCTCAAGCAAAAAATCTGACACGCGGTCATAAAGCTCTTGCTCTTCCTTGGTAGGAGTGAATGGCTGTGTGATTGCTTCGCGGCGCGTGTAATTGATATATTCCAGCACTTGCGAGCGAAGGGTGCGATGGACGAACGGCTTCATTCGTTCCTTCAACTCCTCCAATGGCGGATCACCGCTGGCATATCGACTGCGGAAGGATTCCACGCTGCCGAAGATGCGGTCATCAATTAGCGATGCCAGGCCATACAGCTCCATAAGCGAGTTTTGCAGCGGGGTGGCGGTGAGCAAAACCTTCTTGAACCCCTCAAGGGCATATTGAATGTTTTTGCCCATTTTATTGTCTGTACGATAGAGATTCCGCAGCTTATGCGCCTCATCGATTACCACCAAATCCCATGATGCTTTGTGCATCTCATCTTTTAAACGGTTGGCGAACTGGTAGGACATGATCACCACACCCTCATAGCGCAATGGGTGCTTATCTTTATTACGGCTTCGCGCTTTGTAGGTGTCATTCTCAAGAATGATGCTTGGCAGGTTAAACTTTTCCTCCAGCTCGATTGACCATTGGCGGCGCAAGCTGGCCGGACACACCACCAGCAATTGCTTTTTATGTTCCGCCCAATACTGGCACAGCAGAATGCCTGCCTCGATGGTTTTACCCAAACCCACTTCGTCAGCCAGAATAACACCCTTGGAAAGCGGCGAGCGCAGTGCAAATAATGCCGCCTCAATCTGGTGAGGGTTTAGATCAACGTGTGCATCAAAAAGTGAGGTGGTAATACGGTCAACGGAAGCAGAGGAGCGTTTTGCTGTCAGTTCATGCGCGTAATACTTGGCATGAAACGGCGTAAGATTGGTTTGGTTACCAATCCCCATTTCATTTTCAATATTATGCTGCGCCACATGAATCATCTAATCAATTTGCCTTTTTTTGTTTTTTACGCGTCCACTCTACGATCTCTTCTTTTCTAAACCGCCACGATCCACCCACCTTAAAGCCAGGCAGAATACCCTCTGCCGCGAGGCGATAGGCCGTTTTCTCCGTGAGCTTCAGGTAAGCAGCCACATCCTTAATGGTTAAAATATCGTCTTCCATAGACTCCTCTCTGCAGTCATTGTTATGAGAAAATACGGCTAAATTTTCTAAGATGCAAAAGGTTTATGTAGTTGCATGTAGTTACACGCGCTGCATTATGCTGAAGGAAAGAATATGCGGGGCAAACCATCCGCGCATTTCCCTGACATTTCGGAATGTGATTATCAATTCATAATCAATTTCTTTGTCACATTGTGTCACCTGTCGTCACACTGCGTCACATGATGTAACGGCGTGTAACATTTGGTAACGCGATGTAACAGCAAGTAACACGTTGAAACATTTTGCAACGGCATGCAACGCGTGGCAACGCCGTGCAACAGATTGCAACGCGATGCAGCATTATTTCTGTGCATACGCTTTCCAAACGAAATGCCCCCAGATACCCCATTTCGCTATTTTGCCTCATAACCTATTGATATTACGCAATTCACATGCCGAGAAAACGAAACGAAATGGTTTTTTAGGATTTGTGCCTAGTAAAACCCCGCGCCCTCGGCGTACCCGTAAGGGGGACCCCACGGGAGTACCTTGTATGTTGGTCGCTTATATTAGGCAGGGAATTTATGTCTCGTTCTATTGGCAAATGCCACCAGCGAGAGCATCACGGGCACTTCCACAAGTACGCCAACCACCGTGGCTAAGGCTGCGCCGGAGTTTAGCCCGAACAGGCTGATCGCCACCGCTACGGCCAGCTCGAAGAAATTGGACGTGCCAATGAGCGCGGCTGGGGCAGCGGTGGTGAATGGCAAACGCCAGAGATACGCCCAGCCATAGGCGATAAAGAAAATACCGTAGCCTTGAATCAACAGTGGCACGGCAATCAAGCCGATCACCAGCGGTTTGTCGATGATGGTTTGTGCCTGAAAGCCGAATAGTAGCACCACAGTGGCAAGTAGCCCCATGATGGAGAAAGGTTTTACTTTGGCAGTGAAACGTTCGATGCACTCGTGGTTGCCACTTTTATCTAACCGCTTGCGGGTCACATAACCAGCCGCAAGTGGAATGACGACGTACAATATAACAGAAAGGAGTAACGTTTCCCACGGTACGACGATATCCGTCACGCCAAGCAGAAATGCGGCCAGCGGCGCGAAGGCAAAAATCATGATGATGTCATTGATCGACACCTGCACCAGCGTATAATTAGCATCGCCGCGTACCAACTGGCTCCAGACGAATACCATCGCAGTACATGGAGCCACGCCGAGCAGGATCATTCCAGCTATATATTCCTTGGCGGTTTCTGGTGCCACCAGTCCGGAGAATACATGCTCGAAGAACAGCACACCGAGTGCAGCCATCGTGAAGGGTTTGATGAGCCAGTTAATCACCAGCGTAATGCACAGGCCTTTTGGCTTGCGCCCAACATCTTTAATGGAAGCAAAATCAACATTGACCATCATCGGGTAAATCATCACCCAGATGAACACGGCTACTACGAGATTGACCTTGGCATATTCAAGGCCAGCAATAGTTTGGAATATGGAAGGTGCAGCAATACCCAGCCCAACACCGGCTGCAATGCAGAGTGCCACCCAAAGGGAAAGGTAACGTTCAAAGAAACCTAAAGGAGATTGTTCAGTCATAGTAATTCTTTTTCGATTCGTTGTTTTAATAAGTTAAAGGCTTCATCGAATGCCGCGTTTATGTCTTCTTCCGTACCAGTCACTTTGGCGGGGTCTGGCGTGCTCCAATGCAGCTTTTTATGTTTACCAAGAAATGCAGGGCAGCTTTCAGCGGCGGCAGCATCGCAGACTGTGATTACCAGATCGAAATGCTGGCCGGTGAATTCATCCCATGACTTGCTGGTTGGATTAGTTACGCCAATACCATGCCTTTTCAGCGTTTCGATGGATTTAGGATGCACATAACCGGTGGGGTTGCTTCCGGCACTGACCGCTTCATAGCGTCCTGCACCGAGCGTGTTGATCAACGCTTCTGCTATAATGGAACGGCAGGAATTGCCAGTGCATAGAACAAGGACTCGTTTCATCAGCAGCACTCATTTTGTGTTGCTTTACAGGAAGATTGCTCACCTTCCTCATTGATACAGCAGTTTTCACGCAGATAGGCGATCAGCTCTTCGATGGATGTGACATTTGCTGCATAGATCATGGAGCGCCCGTCCTTACGGGCGGTGATTAACCCAGCCTGCGTGAGATGCGATAAATGAAAGGATAGCGTGTTGTGCGGAATGCTGAGGCGATCACTGATCGTTCCGGCAGCCGTACCACTACTTCCATATTCTATTAAAATTTTGAATACCTTTAATCGTGTTTCCTGAGAAAGCGCGGTGAAGGCGTTGATTGCATGTTGTATATCCATTCGTCCATCATAATGGACATGTTTAATTCGTCAAGAGTTATGGACATATTTCTAGAATAGCCATAGTTATCCACAGTTTTAGCTCCCTCTATAATAATTTTAGTTTTGGTTATGGTTCTGGTTTTAGTTCTAGATGCGGTAGCACCTCACTGATGTGTCTGCTAGAGCCCTCAATGCGCTTTTCCGCCCTAGCGAAAAGGTCGTCTTGCGCTGTAGCGACTTTTTGCAGCTTTTCCCAGATTTCCTTGGTTTTCTGACCTCCCTTGCTACCATTTTCTGTATTATCTTTCTTGTTTTTTATGACTTTATAATAGTCATCAATCAGTCTTTTTTGCGTGATATTACCCTCAAAAAAGAGTAGATAATCCTCCAGAAAAGGCTTCACCTTCTGCCATTTTTTAACCGTTATGCGCAACATGCGGGCGATTTCTTTGTCATCATTTTTGATGTAACCACCTTTTATCCACATGTTATCAAGCAACAAACGATACGCCCCTTGCTGCTCCAGATTAAGCAAAGCGGTATCGGCAATATGCGCATCCGGAAACCATTGCTGCATGGGAACTTTACTCATGATTACAACTCGTCTGGCAGCTTGATGTTCTCCGTGCGTGCTTCGACAAATGCCAGCAGGTCGGAATAGCGGTATTTCACCAGCCGCCCCACTTTCACATAGGGCAAGGTGTAGCGCTTATTGCACGCCCACACCGCCAGCGTGTGCTCCTTCACACCTAAAAACTCCGCCGCCTGTTTGCGGGTGAGCAGACATTCCTTCAATAAATCTTCTTTGGTTAATTGCATGATTTTCTCCGTTGTTGGTTGCTGATGCGCCCAACGTTACGGAGCTTTATGCAGTTGCGGTAGATGCGTGGCGGGCAGACTTATGAGCGTGCGCGGCAAACTATAGTGTGTGCTGGGCAGACGCTATACTGAAGATCGATTCATCACCCGCACCCAACGGTAAATCGTATCATAGGGGTTGGAAAGTGGTTCGTCACCTGTCATGGGGTTTTGCTCCAGCTCATCGGCAAGTTTAAGAGCAATCTGGCTCATGCTGAGGCTGGAACCTTTGGCACGGATTTCTGTGAAACGCTTTTCTGCATAGGCTTTTGTTTTTCCATAGAGTTTTTCAGCGCGGGCTTTGCCGCCGTTCTTTGCCTGACGGATGTGCTGGCTGGCATATAGCTGCACCATCGCAGTGCAGCTACTGGCAGCAACGGCATGTTCTACCGCCTGCTGTAATGTGAGCAGCTGCGCGGTGGGCAGCGCAGCGACACCTCCTGCCTGCAGAACTGGTAAGGCTTGGTTGAATAACACCAACGCGTTCAACAGATAAAGCGATGGTGCTTGCTCGCAGAATGTTTTGTCTGGTTCATCAAAAGTATATTCTGACGCAGGCGGGTCGAGGAAAATGGCCAGATGATCCAGCCCACCCACCGCCAGCAAATATTCATCTACCACATCAATATCGAAGCTGCTTTCATATAGCGCCAGCAATTGCCCCAGTATATTTTCAAAGGCGGCTGGCATGGGTTCGAGAATATCAAAGCATGCTGCAAAACTCTCAGCCCCACCCTGCCTATAATAAAACCAGCCGAGCAGAAAACCATCAAGTTGAGACAGCAACACCCGTTCGGCAGAAATGGCGGCGGCGTGCATCATACATGCTCCGCTTCTTTCTTTTTCGCGGCCATGAACAATGCTTCGGTGGCGCTTTGCACGGATTGGCGCACTGGCTCCAGCGTCAGCCGTTCATAGACGGCAGTGGATTGCTGACTTTTATGACCAAGTGATTTGCCGATGATAGCCGTGCTGGTGCCTTGCAATGCCTGCCAACTGCCGAGCGTGCGGCGCAGGTCGTGGATGCGGAGGTTTTCAATTTCCGCCACTTCCAGCAGGCGATACCATGCTTTCTTCGGATCGGCTAGATGCCCATCCACCCCATCGCCAGGGAAGACGTATTGCGATTCTTGTTCCGTCAACTCCTGCACCTTCTTGCGCTTATGCAATATTTCCATCGCTTGTGGCGACAGCGGCACATTGTGTGGCTCGCCGTTCTTGGTATCGGGGATGCGCCAGATCTGATGCTCCATATTGATTTCCTTCCAGCGCATCGCCAGCACATTGCCTTTGCGCGCGCCGGTGAGCAGCGCCATCAGAATGAAATCACGCGCGGTGATGTTTTCCTCCTTAGCCAGCGCATCGAAAAAGCGGGCGACTTCTTCGGGCAGCAGGAAGCGGTCGCGTGACTGCTCGCGGAACTTCTTCACGCCAAGCGCGGGGTTGCGGCCATTCCACCCCCATTCAATGGCTTTGTTATAAATCGCCCGTACGCGCTCAAGAATGCGGTTCGCCTGATAACGCCCGCTGGTTTCGCCCAGCTCGGTGTGCAGCTTGTGCACGTCCTCATTGGTGATACGCGAAATCTTACGATTGAACCAATGCGACAAATGCTTATTCACCTCGCGCTCATCATATTTCCACGAGCGTTTGTACTTCTTGCTGTAGCGCTCCATATAGAGATCGAACAGTTTGCCGAAGGTCATCTCGTCACGGATGGCGCGTTTCTCGGCCTGCGGGTTTTTGCCCATGGCGATGCTGCCTTTGGTCTGCGCGGCGAGCTTGCGGGCGTTCTCTATGCTGAGGTCAGGATAGCGCCCCAGCGTGATACGCTCATCCGCACCATCAATGCGCTTGCGCACGAAAAAGGTCTTGCTGCCAGCCCGTGTCACAGACACGGAAAGCCCCGTTTCTTTGGTGTCATGATAATAGGCCCGCACCGATTTAGTGGGCGATGGCAATGCCTCAATGGTCTTTTTGGTGAAGTTGATTTGTTTCCCTGCCATTTCTTTTGGTAAATACTCGTATAATTTGGTGCAACAACATACACATGAAGCAATAGAAAAAGGCTGAAGTAAACCCTTAAAATTGTTCGAACAATTAAGTAATTCAATTACTTAGGGTTATAAGTGATTCTTGGCCAAAGCCTATCAAGAAAATATGCTGAATAGCGCATAAGAAGCATTATCCTGCGTCATATATAGTATAATGCGCACAATAATGCCTCCTATAGTGATATTTCTTGATTTTTCCTATAAGATGCACTATTATGCCTCTTATAATCAATAACGTGCAGAAAATTGCATGTAAGGAGCGAATATGGCGCAGGCCAATTTACCTATCCCCGTATTAAAAGCACTCAGAAAGCTGGGGGCTGATATTAGTGATGCCAGACGCAGGCGGCGCATCCCCACCAAGCTGCTCGCGGAAAGGGCGGATATTTCCCCCCGCACGCTCAGTAAAATTGAAAAAGGTGAAGGCGGCGTGGCGATGGCTTCTTACGCATCGGTGCTGTTTGCGCTCGGCATGCTTCAGCGCCTGCAGGATGTGGCAGATGCCGCCTATGATCAGACCGGACGTGAAATAGAGGAAGCGAACCTGCCGAAACGCGTGCGTTTGCCGCAGAAAAAAGATGAGGCAGATCATGAGTAGCAGGCAGGTCTATGTTTCGATTGCGCTGGGGGACGAATGCCCATTGGTAGGCACGCTGTGGTGCCATAACCGAAAGGGACGAGAAAGTGCCACGTTTGAATATACTTCGTCCTGGCTTGCGCAGCCGGAACGCTTTGCGTTGGAGCCTGCGCTGAGATTATCTGAAGGTGCATTTCACACGCAGCCGGATCAGATCATCTTCGGTGCGGTTGGTGATTCCGCGCCTGACCGTTGGGGGCGTGTACTGATGCGCCGCAATGAAACGGCACGCGCCAAAGCTTCGAGCGAAACACCACGCACGTTAACCGAGATAGATTACCTGCTCGGCGTAAACGATGAAACGCGGCAGGGAGCGCTGCGTTTTTCAGAAAAGCCGGAAGGGCCATACCTTTCCCCAAAGAATAAAAACAGCGTACCGCCGCTGGTGGATTTGCCGAAGCTGCTCTCTGCATCTGAGCGGTTTATCGATGATGATGAGACGGCGGAAGATTTGAAGCTGTTGCTCATACCCGGCTCATCACTTGGCGGCGCAAGGCCAAAAGCATCGGTGCGCGATCAGGATGGCGCATTGGCCATTGCCAAGTTTCCGCGCAAGGATGATGAGTATAAGGTGGTGGTCTGGGAGGCCATAGCTCTGACATTAGCCTATAGGGCTGGGATTCAGGTGCCACAATTCAGGCTGGAAAAAATCGCGGATAAACCTGTATTGATCATTAATCGCTTTGATCGCGCAGGCGGAAATCGTGTGCCGTTTCTGTCGGCCATGAGCATGTTGGGTGCAAAGGATAATGAACAGCATAGCTATCTGGAAATTGCCTATGCACTTGCTCAGCATGGGGCGCAGCCCAATCATGATATGGAGGAATTATGGCGCAGGATGGTGTTTACTATCCTCATTTCCAACACCGATGACCATCTACGCAATCACGGCTTCATTTATGAACGTCATAAAGGCTGGCGGCTTTCGCCAGTCTATGACGTGAACCCCACACCAACGGAAATAAAGCCGCGCATTCTCTCCACGGCCATTACCTTTGACGACCCCACCGCCTCACTGGATGCAGCACTTTCTGTTGCGAAGGATTTTCGCATTGAAAACGTCAGAGCCGCAGAAATTGCAAGAGAGGTGGCAGATTCGGTCAGCGAATGGCGAGCGATTGCCAGCCAGTTTGGTATCAGTAAAAAAGAGATGGATCGCATGGCCTCTGCCTTTGAGCATAAGGATTTAGAGCAAGCTCAAAACATCTTATGATTTCCCAATTCCGGTGCCGCATTTGCCGAAATCTGGTGCCGCACTGGTGCCGCATTAGGGGTGAAAAAGGGTGTATTTTGGGATAAGCGCATAAACGCAAGAAGCGGCACAACCCTTTGCTATATAAAGACTAATACACGCTTGTGAAGGGTGGTGAAAATACCCCAGATACGCCTCATAACCTGAAGGTCGTAGGTTCAAATCCTACCCCCGCAACCAAATATTTCAATTACAAACAACTGGTTAAATTGTAGTCTGCTTCAGATTACATAATGCTATTGCCTCATAGGTCTAATGGGACTTCCTTTTTACTGAGATGTGGATCGTGCCTATTATTAAGCTGATGAAGATCAGGCGCCGGCCGAAGGGGGTATCAAGCTTGTTTCAAAACGTTGCAAACCTGTAAAGTCAGACAAAGCATCAAACAATACGCTTTCACTGACGATGCCTAAATGCGTTAAAACCTTATCAAACCGCTCATCAGAATTTTTTTGCGCGCTCACGGCTCTGTTTAGGGCCGCCTTATCCAAGACCTGGTTTTCATATAAATAATGACCAAAGGAACTTATAAATTGCTCATCATCTGAATAAGGTTTCATAAGACTAAACGATACGACTTTGTAATATTGGATGAGTGAAATATAGACATGTATTTGGCAAACAACAAGGTAATATCTCGTATATTAGCGCTGGTTCAACATCATGGCTTTGTGGAGTGTTTTGGAGATATATTCAGGGCTATGAGCGGTATGCATAAAATTATGTTTTCTGCTGGGGGAGGAGGAAGGGGAGATTTAGTAAACTGTCACCGTAATCCCTGATGGTTTGAACGTGACGCAAGCGGCTAAAATTTTAGGTGTGGGGCGGCTGGCTCTTTGACAAATTGTTAAATGAAAAAGCGGCGCTGTCTCCTGAGATGGCTTTGAGGATTGAGAAAGCGTTTGGGGTGAAAATGGATACGCTTCTTAAAATTCAGACCTGTTATGAGACTTACCAGATGCGTCAGCGGGAAGATGAGATTCACGTTGACAAGTTTGTGGTAGCTTAGGGGTGGTTGCCACGCTGGGTGATGTGATGGGGGTGACCTGGAACAAACAAGTCGAGGGAGGCGAGCCATCTAGATAGGCTAACACAAGAATTCTTTAAAGGCTATTTCGGTTACTGTCATCGTAAATACATAATCCTCATCTTCAAAAAACGTTTGCTCTCGACGATTTCCACGCTGAGTTACGTGATGAGGAAAAGCTGGAATAACTATGCGAGGAAGACGAGCCATAGCTAGAAACTTAGATTTAATTTCCTATTTAGCAAACTGTCACCGGAATCAATCCTTGGAATTTTATTTATTTTCGTCTCCTTCGTCTCCTAAATAAAACAGTTCTAGCTGGTGTATGATAGGACACCCTTCGAAATACGGTTCCGATTCTAATTCACCAGCCCCCCAATCATCAGATAGCAGATGCACAGCATCACCTTTTTTTCTGAAATGAACAGAGGTTAAAGTTTCTTTTAAAAATTCCATCCCTTTTTTATCAAAAGATAAAAATACTCTATTAATTTCAGAATCATCATCAATTTGTATCTGAACAACGATTTTCATATTTATCACTTTAATCTAAATTATATTCCCGTCGTGGTAACTTATGCCTTGCAAGAGGATTATTTTCCGGTCTACCTACTGAAACATGTGGAGGTTTCCCTGGTGGATGATTAGCATCATTATGATATGGCCTATTGGTCTTTGGGTTTAAATAATCGCCTTTACCGTTTTTCGGATCAGGTCCTCTAGACTTAAACCCTTTTTTCTGAAACATTTTGTTAATTTGACTTGCATTTTTTCCTTTAAAAGGGTTTGTTCCCAGACTACGGCCACTAAACAGTCCTTTTAGCCAATTAAAACCTCCGCTGATTCCTTGAGCGACAGGGCTAGCACCAGCGGCACCAAAGCCGTAGGTTGCAGCGAATTCACCTGTTATATCAAATAATTCACCATTAGCCCCTTCTCTAAAGACGCCAAAATGAGTACCTGTATTCGTTTGAACCATTCCATAATGCTTATCCCCATACTTATTATACATATTCGCAAAGGCTGCTGAGATGGCACCATTGGCACAACTGCCCTTGGCAATGACAGCACCAGCGCAGCCGGCGGCGGCAACGATGGCGGTGTCGAGGTACATATTGCCTTGGCTAATGGTATCAGAGACAAAGCCTGTTAGCTTGCCAAGCACGCCGGTGGCAAAGCCTGCCAGGAAGCGGCCACCTCTGGCGGCAGTGGCGGCGCCGTTGACCACGCCGTGGACAAGGGCCTGGCCAACCGGATTGAGATTGCCAATGTTTGAGCCGACAAATTTCCACACCCTGGGCATGACGAAGGCGAAGACGGCGGCCTGTAAGATCTCAGCTACTGAGCCACCACTGGCCGCTGCAAGACCAGCGGAGACGGCCGCACAAGTTACGCCGGCCGGGTTTGCACAGGCAATGATCTGGATAATCGCCCTCACAATGGGGTTTCTTAGCGCCTTCTTGAGCACGCGCCCTATCGCTTTGAACACCTTTTTGAAGAACTTGCCGACGGCCCTGAACAGCTTTTTAAAGAAGAAGCCGGTGGGGTCGGTGTAGCTTAAGGGATTGTTGAGCACGTAGGAGTAGCGGTTCCAGTTTTGTAGGTTATGGGTTTCTTGCACGTGTGGGTCAGCAGACAAGAAGCGGCCGAGCTCGGCGTCATAGACGCGCCCGTTCATGTGAACCAGGCCGACGCTGTCTAGTTGCTCGTGGCCAGTGAAGCCGCGGTTGGTGATGGTCGTGTTAAAGTTCACAATCGCGGTTTCGCTCAGCGGGGTCCAGTTGGTCTCGCGCCTCTTGCCCCAGGCGTCAAAGCTCATGCGCTGGATCACCGTGCCGGCCTCATCAGTGATGGCGTCAACCGAGCCCAGGTTATCGCGGTGCAAATAGTTGGTGGCCAGATTGCCAGCCCCGACTATCGGGCTGGTGCGTGTGACCACTGCAAAGTCGCCGATATAGTGCTTTTCTGTTGTTGTGCCGGTGCTGTCCAGCATCGTTTCATAAGAGCGCCCGGCTAGATAAAGCGTGGTTTTGGTGCCGGTGCTTGACTGGTCAACACGCTTATAGCGTTTGCGGTCCGGCCCATAACCTGAAGGTCGTAGATTCCAATCTTACCTTCGCAACCAAATCAGTCTTGCGATAAACATTACTGCTATCGTCCGTTGCGATGGAAAATGTGTGCTGATTGATTGTTTAGTGCCTGTTAAACGAGGGAGGGTATTTTTGTTTTAGTTTGCCCCATTGTTCGATTTGGCTCTCACGACCTATTTCTTTCGTAATATCATTCCACTGGCTGGCAGCATATTCCAATGCTTCCTTAGCTGTGACGTAGCCCTCATGGGCTGATAAGATTGCTTCTTGTAATGCTTGTATGTAACGCCCTTGCCCTTGGAGATAAAAATCAGGGATGGCATTGGTCATTGTTTGTTTATGGGCTTTAAGGAATGAAACTGTGTACACTTTTTTAATGGTGTAATCTGAGTAATGCTGCATCCTAAAGGGGTCAAAAAAGCCGTCTCTTCTTACAGCCATGGTAGAGGTTTCATTTGTTGTGGCAAATAAAGTAAAAAGGTAAGCTAATTCTGGGTGCTTGGTATGTTTTGATACCACATAATTCCAGCCCCAGTTAAAATATGAAACACCTGGTGTTGGTGTGTGAACCATCTTGTTTTTAATTTGTGATTTGTCGCTATTGAAATATTTCTGTGAGCCTCCCCAACCAATATTAGCAAAGCAATTGCCTTTGCCATATTGTTTCCAGTTTTCAAACAATCCATTGGTGGTGGCTGATGGATGCTGGTGCTTGGTTGCAGATATCATCGCCTCCAGAGCTTTGACACCGGCTTCTTTGGCTATGTTGGGCTGTAAATTATCGTCTACGGGATAGGCTCCATTTGCGTGAAAGCGTATCCACCATTCCCAGACCATGTAACGGGGCGTGCGAAACATACAGCCCCCATATTTATTCTCACCTGGGCGATGAAAGAATGCCATTAGTTCATCAAGCTCTTGCCAGTTTTTTGGGATTGATAATGGCCTGTTGTATTTTTTATGGAAACGTTCTTGCTCTTTGTCACTTTCTAGCCAAGCTTTATTATAGAACATGACATAAGTATCGCCATCGGTTTGATAGCCATATTTTTTGCCTTTGTAGTTGTCTCCTAAAGCATACAGAGATGGTTTATACCCAATGAGTGGCTCATATTTAGCTGCAAAATTAGACAAATCGTATAGGGCACCTGCTTCGACCAAATCGGGAATGCCAAACGTTGCAGGCAATGCAATGTCATAATCGGAAATATCTTGAGCGGCTCCGAGCATCATCTTGGTGTTAATATCATCCACGGTGGTCTGCTGAAATGAGATTTGCACCCCGGTTTGTTTTGTAAAAGCTTCAGCAACAGGCTTGATATTTGTTAGTGAACCTTCAGGATATAAAATGACAAGTGCAGTATTTTTCTTTAGCTGCATTTTTTTTACAGCATCTGCTATGAGATTTTCATTGTCAGAAGCACCTGCCTTGACATTGCAGAATACAAAGATGGCAAAAAGGACTACAGAAACAGTAGAAAAGTTATTTTTAGCATAAGGGCGCATAGCGATTAGTTTCTAATTTGATAGACAAGCAATGAATGATTTTAGTATCTTATGTGCGATTCGGGCAATGTAAACGGTGACATTATGATATCTCTTAGCCGTGTTCAGTCTAGTATCACTTTAAAACTACTTTTAACGTTTCTTGTCGTTATATTGTTGTCTTTTGCAGTGTTAGTGTTCACTCTGGCGACTTTAAATAACACTCAAACGGTGCAAGAGCGGTTGACGAAACAGGCTCTTCCTCTTTTGAGTGCCTCACAAGAGCTTTCAAAATCTATCAACGAATATACAATTCTTGTAGAACGCGTTTCTATTGCTAATGTTGCAAATACAGATTTGATCAATGCGATTGGGCAACAAGAAAAACTCATTTATGAGAGCCTTTCAAACCTCAAAAAGTTTGTAAAAGATGAAGTTAATAGTGACACGATTGAAGCCCAGCTTACTAAAATTCTAGCTGGTTCAAATGAATTGCAAACATTGATATTTTCTCAATATCCCGAACAAACCAAATTCGTAAAAAACGCAAGTAATGCCATTAAAAAATCAGTCAAAAATATTCGTAGGGAATTACAGCGTTTCAGAATCATATCCAAAACCACTGATATGAATACTCAAAGGGTGATGGTTTCTATTGAGGACCAACTCACAAATATTAATGAGGTTGCAGGTCAGTATAACCAAAATATGAACAAAGCAGAGTTAGAACGGCTTAAGACAAGTTATATCTTGGCAATTAAAAAAATCACTCAACAATTACTGCTTCTAAAAAACAGCAATCTGCGAAAAAGTTTAGCTAACGAGACGAACTTACTTTTTGAACAGTCAACGCAAAAAAATGGTTTTTTTTCACATGCCTTCTCACTTAGAGAAAGCCATGGCTTTGTTGAAACAATCATTCAACAAAACAGTGACCGAGAAAAAGAAATCAATTCGCACCTTGTTCAATTGCTTGATAAATCTAGTCGCAATGCGGACATAGAATTAAAAAAATTCCATACAATAATTGACAAAAACATCATCCTGGTTGTTGTTGCGATGGTTGCAATGGTCTTGTTGTCTGGGGCGGCTCTTTATTTTTATATCATTCCTAAAATTACCCGTCGTTTGTACCGTTTAGCCAACAGCACAAGGCTTGTTTCTTCAGGCCATTATGACATCGAAATCAATACATCAGGCACAGATGAAATTTCTGAAATGGCTCAAGCCTTAGATGGGTTTAAGCATTCATTGATTGAAAAAAGAAAAGCTGATCAAAATTTAAAAGATCGTGAAATACGGCTTCGAAACATTATCGATAATGCGGTTGATGGTTTAATCACTATCAATAATAAGGGGCTTATAGAAAGCTTTAACGCGGCGTGTGAAGACATTTTTGGTTATACTGCTAGGGAAGTTGTTGGGAAAAATGTGAGCATACTTATGCCTCTTCCTCATCAGGAAAAACATGATGAGTATATCAATAACTACAAAGCGACAGGACAAAAGAAAATTCTTGGAATTGGTCGCGAGGTTGTTGGTAGACGCAAAAACGGTAGCACATTTCCGCTGGACATATCGGTTAGCAAAGTAAGCTTGGTCGATGGGATTATATATAGTGGTATTGTTCGCGATATTACTGAACAAAAAAAACGTTCTGAAGAACTAAGTTTATCAGTTGAGGAATTAACACGGTCAAATAAAGATTTAGAGCGCTTTGCACATGCGGCTTCTCACGACTTGCAAGAGCCATTGCGCATGGTTGCCAGCTCTTGTGATCTGCTGGAGCGCAGGTATTCGGATCAATTAGATGATCTTGGGCGTGAGTTTTTGGGGTATGCGAAAGATGGGGCCAAACGCATGCAGCATCTTATCGGTGATATTTTGCAATTTTCACGGCTTGAGACCAATCGGTTAGAATTTGAAATGATCGATTTAAATGAGACTTTGAAACACATTCATGTTGATTTGAAACAAATTATTGAAGAGCGAAATGTCAAAATAATTTCCGATGAGCTGCCGGAGTTAAGAACGCAATCGACATATATAAAAATGGTCATGCAGAATTTAATTCATAATGCCATCAAATTTAATAAAAGTGAGCGCCCAACCATTATGATCACTCATAAACAAGGACATGGTTTTCATAAACTTTCTTTTTCTGACAATGGCATTGGTATTCATCAGCAGCATAAAAACAAAATATTTGATATGTTCACCCAACTGAATAGAAAAGATGAATTTCCCGGAAGCGGTATTGGTTTATCTGTGGTTAGAAAAATTATTGAGATGCATAAAGGGAAAATTTGGGTTGAAGGCAATCATAAGGGACAGTGCGGAACAACGATATCTTTCCAAATACCTTTTGTGTCTGTGTTACAAGATGGAATCGTAACAAATAAAATAAATCACGATGAAGATGTGATTTGGAATTGAAAATAAAATAATTTCTCAAGTAATTATCAGAGACAAATGGAATGTTTTAGGAATTTTTTTTATCAACTTTGAGCGATAAAGGTTTTAAGTTTTTAAAGTAAGATTGCGAATAAAGAGCTTGTTGGAAAAGGATTATTTGATTGTATTGGCCAAAAAAAATCTCTAAAATTATCAATGCTAAAATCTGACAATTAAGCACTAAGCGGGTAATAAATATGGATGAATCACAAATCAGGGCTTTGATCAATGTTCTGTTGATTGAAGATAATATAGCTGATGTCAGACTAACAGAAGAAGCTTTTAAAGAAGAAAAGATAAGTGTTGAGCTTGATGCTGTGTTAGATGGAGAGGCGGCTCTGAATTATTTATTCAAGAGGAAAGAATATAGTTCCGCCAAGACACCTGATTTAATTATTCTAGATCTTAATTTACCCAAGATAAACGGTCACGAGATTCTTAAACAGATTAAAGAGGACAGCCTTTTAAGAACTATTCCTGTCGTGATTCTAACTTCTTCTCAATCTGAAGAAGATATTTTTCGCAGTTATGAATTGCAAGCAAATTGCTATATTAAAAAACCTCTTGATCTTGATGGTTTCAAACAAGTGGTTAGGAGCATCGACCAATTTTGGTTTACGGTTGTGAAGTTACCTCATTAAAAATATGATTCTGTCCGTTTGTGGCGCATGGCTTTAGGCATCTGTTGCTTTCTTCAAAGCTTTGGACTGTTCTCTGGCTTCCAGGCGACGTTGCTTTTCTTGTTCATAATCAATAAGCACCAGCTTGCCATCCCGATAAGCAAAAAGCAGCACCGCCCTTGCTCTATTTTTTGTTGGCCTTCACCAGTCATGGTGTGGACATTGAAACCAGGTTTATAATCTTTGTCAGACATGAACTGTCTCCTTGAAATTGGCTAAAATCCGCACAACAGCTCACACCTTCATAAAAGTGTGTTTTTAATTCCATTTCCTTGTTTACCAATTTTTTACTTTCCAGCAAATTTCTGATCACCCTGGCGCGATTAATGTGGCTCCATCATACAAAACAGATGGAGATTTCACATGAGAAAAATGACGATTATTGCAGCGCTAGGCTTCCTTGTAAGTTCAGTGAGTTTTGCAAATGCAGCCAACATTGTAGAAACCGCGCAAAAGGCTGGAACATTTAATACGCTAATTGCAGCTGCAAAAGCTGCAGGACTTGCTGGAACATTGGCGGAAGGGAAAAATCTTACCGTTTTTGCCCCGACAGATGAAGCTTTTGCCGCCCTTCCAGAAGGCACAGTTGAAAACCTTTTAAAGCCTGAAAACAAAGACCAGCTGGTTGCTATTCTTTCTTATCACGTATTACCAAGAGAACTTACATCAAACCAATTGCCTGGGCGTACCATTCACGTCAAAACAGTGAAATCGGGCGGTGACAAAATGTTGTCTGTCGAAAAATCTGGCTCTGGCGTTACTGTTGACCAATCAAATGTGGTGTCTGCCGATATTCGTGCAAGCAATGGTATTATCCATGTCATCGATAAGGTTTTAATGCCTGCTAAGTAAACGTTTCAATGATCGAATAGGGCAAGTTTTATAACTCCTCAATATCCCGTGCCCTCCAAAATAAAACTTGTCCTTAGACTGAACCACTGCATTCAAACATATGCAGTGGTTCTTTTAACCATTTTCCATATGAATTTTTGAATATTTACAAACAAACCTGGAGATTGATTTTGCGATGTGATCTACTAAATGGTGTTGATGGAAGGTTTTCTATGAAGATATTATTGATCGAAGATGACCTGCAGTTACAAGATTTTATTGCCAATGGCTTGAAAGAAACAGGACATGTGGTTGATTGTACTGGTGATGGCAAAGATGGGCTATTTCTTGCCACAACAGAAACCTATGATGTTTTGATCATTGATCGAATGCTGCCCTCACTTGATGGCCTTACAATTTTAAAAACATTGCGCGGGGCTGAAAACAATGTCCCTGTACTGATCCTAAGTGCATTGGGGGCTGTTGATGATCGTGTCAATGGGTTAAAAGCAGGCGGTGATGATTACCTGATTAAGCCGTTTGCATTTTCTGAACTGCTTGCAAGGATAGAGGTGCTTTATCGGCGCAGCGCGCTGGATACAGGGCGACAAGAAACACAATTACGCGCCGGCCAACTTGAGATTGACTTGCTTGGCCGCCGGGTGAGTGTAAATGGCAAAGACATTTCGCTTCAAACACGTGAATTTAACCTCCTTGAATACCTTATGAAACATAAGGGGCAAGTGGTAACACGCACAATGCTGCTGGAGCATGTTTGGGACTATCACTTTGACCCTCAAAGCAAAGTGATTGATGTGCACATCTCGCGCCTGCGCAAAAAAATCGGCGATCGAGAGGGAGACATCATTAAAACAGTGCGCGGTGCGGGGTATATTATTGGTGAGCGTTAAACGAAATTATTATTCAAGCTCAAGCTTTAAAATTGCCGCCCTGTTTACCGCTCTGCTTGGCGCATCAGCCATTTTACTTGGCATGTATCTTTATGAATTTAGCCGTCAAACGTTTATCCAAGAAACAGAAGCGGCAATTGATATAGAAATTGAACATATCCTAGAGGTTTTTGCCAACAAAGATCGCCAACAACGTATTGCCTATATCAAAAAACGCTCTGAAAATTCGGTTAACCCAATTTATTTTTTTCAAGACAAAGACAACCGACCTTTGGCTGGCAATATGAAGGTTTTGCCTTCTAATCTTAAATCGATAAGTGAGGGAACCTTAGGGTTTAAATTGAATATAGGAGAAACAGCTAGAGAATTTGGTGCCAAAATTCACCCCTTCTCAGACGGATCTCGTTTGCTCATTGCCAGAGACATCGATCAAATTAGCAAACGCAACAACACTTTAAAGTGGTTTAGCATTCTGATCCTTGTGCTGATGTTAAGCGTTGTTTTTGTAAGCTTTTTTATCAGCACCTTTGTTGTCAGACGCATTAACATAATAGGACAAACGGCCCAGAATATTATGGCCACGGGCGATCTGTCTCAACGCATTTCAATTGACAGCAATTGGGATGACCTTAGCAACTTGGCTCAAACTTTAAATGAGATGTTAACGCGCATTGAAACCTTGATGATTGGGATTAGAGATGTAAGCGATAACATTGCCCATGATTTAAGAACCCCGCTGGCTCGTTTAAGAAGCCAACTTGAGGCGGCGAGCCAAAAACCTCTTCAAGGTCACGAAATTGATACTTTATTAAAAGAAACAGACGAACTTTTGGGCATTTTCAATGCTTTGTTACGCATTTCCCATATCGAAAAAGACAGCAAAAAATTTGAATTTCAACCCACTTCGTTGAAAACAATTCTGGAAGATGTGGTTGAGCTTTATGAACCTTTGGCTGAAGAAAAAGCGTTGACAATCAAAACGCAATTTATGGACTTGGCCCCTATCAAAGTCTCTAACCATTTAATCTTTCAGATGACAGCCAACCTGCTGGATAATGCATTAAAATATTCTCCAGAGGCGAGCGAAATCATGCTCGAATTGTTAAGCAAACCTGATTACCAATTAATACGCATAACAGACCAAGGCATTGGTATTGAAGCTGGCGAGCGGGAGAAAGTTTTTGATCGCTTTTATCGATCAGATAAAAGCCGGCACACTGAAGGCAACGGGCTTGGTCTCAGTTTGGTTAAGGCGGCCCTCACTTTGCATAAAGGCGAAATAAAGTTTAAGGACAATCACCCTGGCCTGATTGTTGAACTTTACCTCCCCTCAATCGTTGGGGAACAAGCTTAGGTAAACTTTTTGTAACCTTTGCTCAATCTCAGAGTAATCTGAACCTCTCTAGAGTTTATGGAGAGAAGAAAGTTTATACGTTGGAAGGGGTTATGAAACTAGCAATCATAGGTACTGGAATTTCAGGCATGGCCGCTGCCTATATTCTGAGCCAGGCCCACGATGTGACGATATATGAGAAAAATGAGTATATCGGTGGGCATAGCCGTACCGTTGACATTGAGACCGATCAAGGGACCATACCGGTTGATACAGGGTTTATTGTCTTTAATAAACGCAATTATCCTGAGCTGACATCATTATTTGAGTCTCTTGACGTTCCAGTTGTAAAAAGTGATATGTCCTTTGGGGTAACCATTGCTGATGGTTGGTTGGAATACAGCACCGCTTCGCTTGCCCAATGCTTTGCGCAAAAGAGAAACTTAGTCAGGCCCCGTTATATCGGCATGCTGCGTGATCTTGTTCGGTTTCATAAACTGGCCCTTAAAGACAAAGACATTTCACCAGACCTTACACTTGGGAAGTGGGTTGAAAAACATAAATTAGGGGCTTGGTTTAAAGATTATTTTCTTTTGCCCATGGGCGGGGCGATATGGAGCATGCCCGCCACACAAATGCTTGATTATCCTGCGAAACCCTTTATTCGATTTTTCGACAATCATGGATTGTTAGGCATAGATGATGCCCCCCAATGGTACACCGTACAAGGTGGGTCTCGGGCTTATGTTGAGCGACTTACAAAACAATTTAAGCCCAACATCAAAATAAACTGTGCTGTTCAAAACGTTATCAGGCGTGAAAACCAGATTGAAGTCATTGATAGCAAAGACATGACTTCATACTATGACCAGGTCGTATTTGCCTGCCATAGTGACCAGGTGCTCAAGCAACTTTCTTCTCCCTGTCCCCTTGAAAGGCAAATTCTTGGATCTATAAACTATCAAAATAATCTGATGGTTTTACACAAAGACACCAAGTTTATGCCAAAGCGCAAGAGCACCTGGTCAAGCTGGGTTTACCTATCAAATCAAAAACAAGATACAAGCACGTCCATGAGTGTCAGCTATTGGATGAATAATTTACAACCCTTGAAAACCTCCGCCCCTGTGATCGTTACGATAAACCCACATCAAATGCCGCGCCAAGATCTTATCTATGATCAAACAGTTTTAGAACATCCTGTTTTTGACAAAGCGGCAATAGACGCGCAATCCCGATTAGACGAGATACAAGGCAAAGACCGAATATGGTATTGTGGGGCCTGGCAACGCTATGGATTTCATGAAGATGGATTGCAAAGCGCCATTGATATGACCCGCAAAATGGGGGTGAATAAGCCATGGGCCTAATGATAGAAAAAGATCCCTTTGTTCTTATTGGTGATGTGATGCATCAGCGTCTGTCGCCAAAGAGAAATGAATTTTCATACCCGATCTATTATATTGGGCTGCCCTTAACAAAAATTGATGAGTTAGATCAACAAAAACGGATCGCCATTGACCGCTTTGCCTGCACGAGCTTTTATAAAAAAGATCATGGTAGCCGAGTGGCAGGTGGTAATCTTATGGTGTGGGCACTTGGCCAGTTGAAAAAATTCAATCTTCATCACAACATTTGCCATATTTCATTGATTGCAATGCCGCGCGTTTTTGGCTTTGTGTTTAACCCTGTCAGCTTCTGGCTTTGTTTTGATCAAGACGGTCAGTTGCGCGTCATCTTATATGAAGTGAACAATACTTTTGGTGAAACCCATACCTATGTATGCGCACATGATGATGGCGCGGTTATTGGCAATTCAGACTGGATAACTTCAAGCAAAGAATTTCATGTATCCCCTTATTTGGAACGCGGCGGAATTTATAAATTTCGAATTGCCTGCACATCTGAAAAATTAGCGATATGGATTAACTATCATGATCAAGAGGGCAAGCATATTTTAGCGACAGCCCTGAAAGGAAAGCTTAAAGCGCTAGAGGCAAAGACCCTTTCGAAAACTTTTTGGGCCAGACCCCTTGTGACCCAAAAAGCAATCTCTTTAATTTATTGGCAAGCGCTAAAACTAAAAACAATGGGGTTGAAATATTTAGCTTTGCCCTCCCAAAAGTCACAGCGGATAAGTTTGAGTTCACAAGGCTCAAGGCGATAGAGGCTTGAAGCATTTCAAGAGGACTTTCATGTTTCATAAAACAATAGCATTTCGTTTCTTTAAAGCGCTGGAAAAGATTGAAAAAGGCTCAATCATGATTGTTGCGCCTGATAATAAGGTTTACGAATTTTCCGGGCCTCAACCGGGCCAGACTATACGCATTCATATTTATGATTGGCGCACATTTACCTCATTTGTCTTCAAAGCTGATATTGGGCTTACTGAAAGTTACATAAAGGGGTGGTGGGATACAAATAGCATTGAAAATCTTTTTCTGTTTGTCTTTGAAAATGAACAAGCTTTGCAACACTATATTAATGGCAGAACGCTTACCCATCTTTTATCACGCATGATGTATTTGTTCTCACGCAATACCGTGCGTGGCAGTTCTAAAAACATTCATGCCCACTATGATTTAGGAAATAAATTTTATGGGCTCTGGCTTGATGGAACGATGTCTTATTCATCTGCGCTTGGCGTGAAAGAGAACACCCCCTTAGAAAAAGCTCAACATAAAAAATATGACCGCCTATTATCTTTATTAGACGACCCCAAAGGGCCTTTACTTGAAATCGGATGTGGTTGGGGTGGCTTTGCTGAGCGAGCCGCCACAAAAACTGATGCTGATGTAAAGGGCATTACTATTTCTCCAGCCCAATATAGTTACGCAAAAAATCGTCTCAAAGGCGCGGCCCAAATATCGCTTGAAGATTACAGACACCAACAAGGAAAATATGACCATATTGTTTCAATTGAGATGTTTGAGGCTGTTGGCGAAGCATTCTGGCAAACATATTTTCAAAAATTAAAATCCCTGCTTACATCCAATGGCACGGCCGTCATTCAAACCATAACAGTTGACGAAAAATGCTTTGAGCTTTACCGCAAAAGTGGCGATATGATCAGAACGTTTATTTTTCCTGGCGGTATGCTGCCTTCCCAGACCCGGTTCATACAAGAGGCTCAAAAAGCGGGACTGAACGCGGGGCAACCTTTTAAATTCGGCCAAGACTATGCCAAGACCATGAGGGTATGGCTGAAAAATTTCGAAGATAATAAACCTGCGATACGCGCCTTGGGCTTTGACGAGCCTTTTATTCGGTTATGGCGGTTTTATTTATCAACCTGTATCGCACTTTTTAAACATGGGCGAACAGATGTGATGCATGTGGAGCTTGCTCATGCCTAAACTGATCATGAAACCTTTCATTTTTGTTTTTGATTTTATGGTCGTTCATGGCGCAAAACCTATCGGCTTGATCAAAAACACTCTATTTGCAACTTGGTTTTTTAACATTTGGCTGACTGATAAAACTAAATTGAGAGGGCTAAGGCGCCAGTTTCTAGGTATGAAATGACAAAGACAGCACAACATCTTCCTCTTTTGTCTCTATTTCACTATGGCTCAATCGCTTTGCCTGTTGCTGTTGCCGGTTTTCCAATTTACCTGCTGGCGCCAGATTTTTATGCCACCCAATTTGGACTTTCACTCACCAGTTTAGCCACCGTCTTATTGGTCTTGCGTTTTATTGACGGTATTCAAGACCCCTTTATCGGTGCCTTTTCTGACAAATTTCACCATGTTAGGCCTTTGATTATTATTGGCTCTGCAATCGCTCTTGTTTTGGCATTTTGGTTTTTATTCCAGCCGTTGACCAACAGTGAATATTTATTGTGGTTTGCCGCCAGCATATTTGTAATCACGACCGCTTACAGCATATTGGTCATTAATGTCACGGCCCTTGGAGGTGTTTGGGCCAGCAACACACATGATCGCACCCGAATTGCCATGGTTAGAGAAGCTTGCGGTGTTCTTGGTTTATTAGTGGGTGTTTTGCTTCCAAGCCTTTTAAAAGAGACGATGCCGTTATCAAATGCCTTTGTATTTATGAGCGCTGTATTATTGGCTCTCATGTTAATCGGGCTGTTCTTATTTTTGAGCTGGTACTTTCTTAATCTTGATGACATTCAGCCCAAACAACAAAAAGAATATCGGATTGCGTTTCTGAAAAGCTGGTCTGAAATGCCTGGTGAGACCAAAAGCTTCTTTTTCATTTATGGTCTCAACATCCTTGCTGCCAGCATTCCAGCCATTTTGGTTATCTTTTTTGTCAGGGATTTTCTGCAAGCCCCTTCCTTTATAGGTTTGTTTCTTGCCCTTTATTTTTTATCTGGTGTCATTGGCATGATTGGCTGGAGTTTTTTAAGTCGACACTGGGATGATAAATATAAAACTTGGGGCTATGCGATGGGGCTTTCTGTTTTAAGTTTTGTCTGGGCGTTTTTTTTTACAGCCAGGTGATCTCATAGCTTTTGGTGTGATATGTGTGATATCGGGTTTGGGTTTTGGGGCAGATTTATCGCTACCACCTTCTATTTTAGCCGATCATATTTCGTCTCACCAACGCCGTTCAGAAAGTGGTTTTTATCATGCGCAAATGACGTTGCTGACAAAACTATCCCTGGCCCTTTCAACTGCTGTGGTTTTTCCCATCTTGGATGCTGCCGGCTTTAAGCCATCCCAAGAGAATGACAGTGACGCGCGGTTTATCCTTGTCATTTGTTATGCCCTTATTCCTTGTCTGATTAAAGCCGTTTCTATCGCGCTGCTTGTTCGGCACGCGTTTTTTTTAAAGTTTAAAGGGGGAGTTTAACATGATGAAATATTTCATCGCCTTTATTTTTCTTATTATGCTTGGAGCCATTGCTATGTTTACAGTCGCCAATAATCATAAAATCGACTATTACCAAAACACCACACCAAAAGCTGATTTGAAAGCTTATTTTAACGGGCCGATAAAAGCTTGGGGGATTATTCAAGATTGGCGTGGGCGTGTCGTTTCACGTTTTGACGTTAACATGGTTGGAAGTTGGGAGGGAGATACAGGCACCCTTGAAGAGGATTTCACCTATTATAATGGCGGGACACAAAAAAGAGTTTGGACCATAAAAAAACTTACCGATGGAAGCTATGTTGGGGAAGCTGAAGATATTATCGATCAAGCAAAGGGATCTAATATGGGATCGGCTTTGTTTTGGAATTATTCAATGGATATCCCTGTGGAAGGGCGCACCTACCGGCTAAAATTCGATGATTGGATGTGGCAGATGAATGATGGGGTTTTAATCAACCGCTCTTATCTTAAAAAATTTGGCTTTACAGTTGCTGAACTCACTTTATTTATGAAAAAGTAAATCTATGTCGGTTGCTCTACAAGAAACAATCTGGATCGTCGGGGCCAGTGCAGGCATTGGACGTGCTCTGGCACAATTATATGCCAGTAAAGGCGCCAAGCTGATCCTGTCTGCTAGATCTCATGAAGCCTTAGACGCTTTAAACAATGAACTGGGTGGGGGCCATGTTGTTTTGCCCTTAGATGTGAGTGATCAGCAGGCCATGGACCAAGCGATTAACACCCTTCAAACTGATCAGATAGTTATTGATCGTGCCATTTTCATGGCCGCGATTTATAAACCGCACGCAATTGAAATGATGGACCTGGATTTTGCTCACCAGCTATTGCAGGTCAATGTGTTTGGATGTTTCATATTTGCTAAATCTATTTTTAAGTTCATGAAACAGCAAGGGCATGGTCAAATTGCAATCTGTGGCAGTGTCGCTGCATACACAGGATTGCCCAATGGCCAACCTTATAGTGCAAGCAAAGCCGCTTTAAGAAACTTTACTGAAAGCCTCTATTTTGAAGCACCAGATATAATCGATATAAAACTGATCAGCCCAGGTTTTGTTCAAACACGAACGACAGATTTAAATGACTTTGAGATGCCTCATCTGATGACGCCAAACGAGGCAGCTGTTGCAATTGAAAAAGGGTTAAAGACAAAACGGTTTGAAGTTCATTTCCCAAAAAGGTTTACATTGCAATTAAAATTTCTAGCGCTGTTGCCTTATTGGTTATCTTTGAAAATTGTTAGACATTTTTTTGTAAAAACTTGATCAAATGATATCAAAGGTTATGGCCCTCAATTGCTCTTAATTGAAAGGGCAGAGCCACGGTATCAGTGCTCTTGGTCACACAAACAAGCCACTTCTGCTTTTCACTTATAATTGTAGCGGCAATTTAGGATCCTTCGGGAAAGTAGGTCTTTTGAAAATGATTGCCCTTACTGTCACGAACTTCAACTTGCAAACTATCTTTCTCAGCCGTTGAGGGATATGTAAAGCGGAAGTGGGGATTTTGAGACAGTGAAATGCCTGCATTCACACGGAAGATGAGATCTTGTTTCTGTTTGATGATAATCTGTTTGACATACCAGGCTGGCATGAAAGATCCGCTTTTTGGGTCCATTTGCATACCAGATAAATTAGGATGTCTGATCATAACCGTTCCCTCGCGCCAATCTTGAGAGTTTGTCTCTTCTTTGCGCGCTGATATCCTGATTTTACCCAAATTGCGAATAGCAAATTCCAAGTCGCCCGCCATAGGTGCAGAGCAGCCACCGGCACTGACGAAGTCGACTTTTGCTGATGACATATAATATTTACCATCTGTTGTTTCCAAAATGGCACGGACATTGGACGTGTATTCAGCGCGCAGTCTTGTTGTTATGGTGCGCTCGCCAATATTAATCTTGTTGCGGAACCCCTCACCAAATTCAAAAACAGCCGCTAGCGGGGCCGGGTTTTCATCTAATATAAGGTGAAGCGTTTTGGCCTTTTCAATGATTGGCGCTTTAAAGAGAACTGTAACGGGAATGAGCGCGGCATTGTGGGCGGCGGCCGGTGTGATAATTTCCATATCGCCATTGGTTGGCAGAATTTCTTTATCACCGAAAAAGTCTTTTTGCAGTTCTGCCCACTCGTCATCTTGTGCATTGGCGGTGTTATTTTCAACCGTTGGAAAAACGACTAAGACCAGACTGATCAATAAAAGAGCTCCAAGCCACAACGTTCTCATTTTTGTTGTCATCATTTCCTCACCCTTGATCAAGACCTAATTTACCGATTAAAAAATTGGTTCACTAAGTTAACCTTTTTTTCTTTCAAAAGAAAGAGGAAAAAAAGTCACTTCTGATTTGCCTGGATTTAAGGGGACGGACTTCAAGGGTGCGCGCGAAAGGCTACTGCGCCTCAGAACAATCACGGATGTTTTGCGTGTTTTTGGGGTGGAATAATCTAGTCATTGAAAAGAATGGTAGCGGAGGAGGGACTTGAACCCCCGACACGCGGATTATGATCCAACTGGGATGCGAATCTATATTCACCCATAATAAAACACAAACCATTGTTTTTATTGACATAATCAAGACACAGTCTGCGCATAAAATAACATAGAAACTCCCTTAAACGCCATCATTTTGGAACCCCAGTGGAACCCCAAAACGATGTAAATGAGTAAGAGTAGCTGTGCATGGCCAAACATTCTTTAACCGATCTTGCCATTCGAAAATTCCCCGCTAAGGCTTCTCGATATGATGTATGGGATGTCAAAGTGCCTGGTTTGGGTGTGCGAATTTTCAATAGTGGTCAAAAATCATTTTTTCTTTCTTATCGCATTCAAGGAAAACGACGACGCCACACGCTTGGGCGTTATCCTGAAATCAATCTGGCTAAAGCCAGAGAGCTTGCTTATGAAAAACGCGCACAGGTCTCCAGAGGTGAAGACCCAGTTGCCATTATTAAAGCTGCCAGCCAAACATTTGATATAGTCTTGGCAGATTTTCTCGAGCTTCATGTTAAAAGATTCAACAAACCCAATACCCAGCGTTCAACCAGAAGGCTTCTCGAAAAAGAATGTCTGCCCCAGTGGAACCAACGCCCAATTGATAAAATTAAACGTAAAGACATCATTGATGTTCTTGATCGTATGATTGAACGGGGATCACCTGGCGCAGCCAATAATGCCTATGCGGCGATAAGTAAATTTTTCAACTGGTGTGTCTCGCGTGATCTTTTGGAAATCAATCCTTTTAATGGCGTCAAGCGCCCCTCCAAAAAAAGATCACGTGACCGTGTCCTCTCTGATACTGAGCTGGAACGGGTTTGGGGGGCTGCCCAGAACTCTGTATATCCTTATAAAGCGATCGTGTCGCTTCTCATATTAACCGGTCAACGACGCGGTGAGGTCGCAAATATGGAATGGAATCAAATTGATTGGGAAAATAAGGTCTGGAAACTTCCAGCCAGTCTGACAAAAAACAATCGCTCTCATACCTTGCCGTTGTCACAACCCGCACTGGAAATTCTCAACCAAACACCAAGACTGAATGACAATAAATTTGTGTTCCCGGCTCTGGGGTCAGAAACAACAACCTTTTCTGGGTTTGGCAAATGTAAGTATCGGCTTGATAAAGAAGTGCAGCTTCAAGAACACTGGCGATTGCATGACTTGCGCCGCACTGTAGCAACCGGTATGGCCAAAATGGAAATTCCACCTCATGTGATTGAACGTGTTTTAAATCATGTATCAGGTCAGTTTGGTGGTGTCGCGGGTATATATAATCGATATGGTTACGAAAAAGAGATGAGAATAGCTCTTGATAAATGGGGCGATCATGTTCTTTTGCTTTAACTTACTATTCCGGATAGCCTAGATAAAGCATTCTTTCCGCTTTATAACCCAAAAAGTAACTGTATAAGTTTGATAGTAAAAATCATTTCGTGGCACATAAGAGCGAAACACTATTTAATTTTATTTCAGCCGCTTCGCTTTTGTTTGCAGACTAATCTTAAATTTTTGCCATTACTCGTTGAAGGGGGAAAGACATAACCGGCTGGCCATAGCTCAGCCGACTGAGATTGACCGACTGACCGGCTGGGCATTCGGCATATGAAGCAAACCCCATTGATGAGTTTCCCCAAACGAAACTGACGACATCGCCGACAAGCCCTTTGTTTGCGCCGAATGAGTTTGTTAGCGGGCATAGTGAATATGACTTAGTATAGACCGGTTAATCTTGTTGTCTAGTTGACAGTCCTCCTAACAGAAGTTGCGTTTTTCTGAGGATAAGTACTATGAAACTAATAGCTAACCCTGTGCCCTCAATTGTTTTAAAAAAATCTAGCTCTTGGGAAGTTGTACTTCAATACCCAGGTTTACTGATTACACATTAATAACTGGAGCTCACTTACGATATGCATAACCCAAAATCCTTGGATCCTACAATTTACATCAGAACAGAATGACAAAGAGTAACGAAATCCCTCACAACAAGTTGTTGTAAAATCGACAGAGGCCAAACTTTACCTTGTTGATAGCGGCTGCTTAGCTTTCAAAAGCAGCCAGATTTCCTAGACAGGCAAAACGCGACCACTTGACCCTAAACGGTCATTATTCACAATCTTAATAATCTAGATTCGCACGATATAAACCGCAAATATTGTCAGATAAAACTTTTTTTAAATATGCTGGAAAAATCATGAGTAATGAAACACTTGTTGTTGATGTGATGAAGGTCTTGTAAAGCACCTATATTTAATATGCTTCTGGGTAGTCATCACTTTTAAGTCCTTCAATGTGACCATCTTGAAATGTTTCAATTGCATCTACGACGCTGATTGAATCGTTAAAGCGTGCAATATGAAAGAGAGCATCTCCTTCATTGACAACTGGTAAATTTGTTTGTCCTAAAAGTATTCCCGTTGAGGATGAAATTATTTCTTTTTCATTTTCTCCTAAAGCATCAGCAACTCTTCCCAAGACCTCCCCCTTTTTTATACGCTCTCCTAATGCAATTTCATTTCGCAATAAGCCTGAAAGAGGCGCTCTGATCCATGTTGAGGAACGAGCTTCAACAACAGGAACTTCTGGAATATTTAATTCAATGTTTTCACTCATTCCTAATGCACACATAACATTGGTGATGCCACTTACTCCTGCACTAATGGAGAGTTCATCAAACCTCAAAGCCTCCCCCGCTTCATATAACAATAAGGGCACATTTTTCTCTAGGGCGTACTGCCTTAGCGACCCATCTCTTAAATTCGCATTTACTGTAACAGGTGTGCCAAATGCGATCGCCAGTTTTTCACAGGTCTCATCATCTAAATTCGCCCGAATATGGGGTAGATTTGTTCTGTTATTAGCACCAGTATGCAGGTCAATTCCGTGTGTGGATTTGTCGACGATTTCAGCTGCAAATACATGTGCTACTCTTGAAGCTAAAGATCCATGTTTAGCCCCAGGAAAGGATCGATTTAGATCCCTACGATCAGGTAAGTACCGTGTGAAATTAAAAAATCCGTAGACATTTACAATTGGAATGCAAATGAGAGTACCATTAATCTCATCCAGTTCGGACAGCTTAAGTAATCGTCTTATAATTTCTATTCCATTGATTTCATCTCCATGAATGGCTGCGGAAACAAATAAAACAGGGCCGTCTTTTGTGCCGTTAATCACATGAACAGGCATTGATAAAGGCGTGTAAGCTGACTGGCCAGGCACTGGCAAAGCAAGGGTTTGCCTGCTTCCAGGATTGATTTGTGTACCTGCTATGATAAGTGGCTTTTTAATTGGCTTTATCCTTTTCCACGTGTTCGTGTTTTATTAGGGCTGGCATTTTTTTCAATATATTCGATTATTTTTCCGGCAACATCTATACCGCTTGCAGCTTCAACACCTTCCAAGCCAGGAGATGAATTTACTTCCATAACCACAGGCCCATGATTGGCTCTTAAAAGGTCAACACCTGCAACATTCAATCCCATAATCTTTGCTGAGCGAACCGCCGTAGACCTTTCTTCAGGTGTTATTTTAACCATTTTGGCTGAGCCACCACGATGTAAGTTCGAGCGAAAATCTCCTTCTTTTCCCGTTCTCTTCATAGCGGCTACAACCTTGTCACCAATAACTAGACATCTAATGTCTGTTCCACCAGCCTCCTTGATAAACTCCTGAACCAGGATATTGGCTCTTAATCCACCAAAGGCTTGAATCATACTTTCCGCAGCTGTTTCTGTTTCTCCCAAAACAACTCCAATACCTTGTGTGCCTTCTAAAAGTTTGATGACAACCGGCGCGCCGCCAACCATGTCTATGATTTCTTCAGGTTTTGCAGACATGTGAGCAAATGCTGTCACTGGTAGGCCTACGCCTTTTCGAGCTAAGAGTTGCAAACTGCGAAGCTTGTCTCTGGATCTTGAGATTGCAACAGATTCATTTAAAGGATAAACACCCATAACTTCAAATTGCCTGAGGACCGCTGTCCCGAAAAATGTTATTGAAGCACCAATTCTTGGAATAACAGCATCAAAACCGGTTAAAGCTTCTCCCAGATATGTCATTACAGGTTTATGAGTAGCAACATTCATAACAACCTTGAGTGTATCTACGACTTGTATTTCATGACCTCGTGTCTCAGCCGCCTCTACCAAGCGTTTATGTGAATAGAGATTAGGGTTGCGTGCAAGTAAAGCAATTTTCATTATTTTTTCCTGAGAGTTAGTGCTCTTCAATTTTCATAAAAATGGTTGTCTTTGAATTTTCCTAATTGATATGATTTGCTCGGATCAACTAAAAGTCTATTTTGCATGGCTTGACGACCTAGAAGCATCCGAAATCCCATTTCGTCACGGTTTGTTAAAGTGATTTCTATTGGCCAACTCAAATCTCCAAGACGAAGTGTTGATAAAATTACATATCTTAATTCTTGTTGTCCGTTTGAACTGATCACAGTTCGAGTATCAAAAATCTTTGCTTCACACTTTATTTCAGGCTTACGGTGTCTTTGAATGGGATGGACATAAAATTCAACCCAAGGTTCATTTTTGTTTTTAAATGGTCTAATTTCAAAAGCATGCAACGCTGATGTGCGAGCACCAGTATCAACCTTAACCTTTAGCCCCGGAACATTTAGATCAGGAAGAGAGGTCCACTCTCTCCATCCTATAATTATTTTTTCTTTCATATAAAGTACTTTTATAAATTGGCGAACTGCGTTTCGCAAAGTGCAGAAAACTCATGGATTTATGAATTAGAAATGCACTAGAACCATTTAAATTTTTTAAAAAACCATATTTGGACAGAAACAATAACGCAAAGGATAAAACAAAAAACAAGGAAAGCATCTTTGTTCTCTGCCCCAGGAATTCCTCCGACATTTATTCCCAATAAACCGGTTAGAAAACCAAGGGGAAGAAAAATGGCTGCAATAATTGAGAGGAGGTACATATTCTTATTTAGTTTATCAGAAATCATAAAGGCCAGCTCATCTTTAATGATTTGTGCGCGTTCTCTGACAGCATCTAAATCTTCAACATACCGTAAAATGTGGTTATAATTTTCTTGCAGATGTCTTTGTTCATTTTCTGTCATCCAGTCTATATCGCTCATGAGAAGCATTTGAATTGCATCTCTTTGAGGCGCCATATAACGCCTGAACATAATGGCCTGTTTGCGAACAACTATAATAGACTCTCGCAAAGTAAGATCACCCGTTTCTAAAATTTGTTCTTCTATAATGTCTGTTTTTTCATCTAAGCTTGATAAAACGGGCTCCATTCTAAAGAACAGTTGAGACAACAGCATAGCAACAAATTGTCCTGAGCTCTTTGGACCTCTTCCATTTTGTAATTTTTTCTCCAGGTCTTGTACTGCTCTTAATCGTCTTTTTCTCACGCTAATAATTCGGTTTTTGTCAATCCATAGTCGTATTGAAACCATATCTTCAGGATTAGAATTCTCGTTAAGATTTACACCTCTTAGAATAAGAATAAAGCCATCATTTATTTGCGTCATTCTTGGTCTTGTTTCATCAGCAAGTAACGCTTCAATGACGTAAGGATCAAGATATGAAACTTCTTTTGTAAGCCATTTATGTGTCTCATCATGATTAGCATCTAAATGAACCCAGGTGACTTGATCATCACGAATGCTATCGGTCATCTCCGATTGTTTTATCTCGTTGCCACCACCGCAACCATCAAATTTATAAGCAAATAAAACTGGATCATTCATGAGTTAGAGGTCCAGCACTTTTTATGTGAATATCACGTTGAGGGAAGGGGATTTGAATGCCATTCTCTTTAAATTTTTCCCAAATAGAAAATAATACCTCGCTCTTAGGACGTTTACGACCAACAATGATGTCATCCACCCAAAAATAGAGAAGGAAATTGATTGAATTATCGCCAAAACTATCAAGAAAACACAACGCTTCAGGAAACTTGCAGCAACGCGGATGCTCATTAGCGCTCTCAATGAGTAGCTGATAAACTTTGTGCAAGTCGGAACCGTAGGCAACCCCAATTTCAATATCCACACGTCCAAGATTATCCGAGTAAGTCCAATTGGTAATGCGGTCTGTAATAAAATCTTCATTTGGAATCATAATATCGCGACTTTCCAGAGTCTCAATTCGGGTAAATCTAGCGCCTGTATTTCTCACAATTCCAGAAGTTCCATCGCTTAATTCAATTAAGTCTCCTTCCTTAACGGCTTTTTCAGAAAGCATAATTATCCCACTAATGAAATTCGAAGAAATTTTTTGAAGACCAATACCAATACCAATACCTATTGCACCGCTAAAAACCGTTAGGCCAGTCAAATCTAAACCAAGAAGGTCGAGGGAAATTAAAAAAGCAATAAAATAGACTAAAACTTGAAATGCTTTTGTTAGTAGAGCCCTGTTGCTTGCTTTTATGCGATTAAATTTTTTTATTTTTTGTTCGCCAAATTCAGAGACAATTCCAGTAAGCCAGAAAACAAGAATGGCAGAAAAAATAACTTTACAAACAAATAAAGCCGATAAGTTGTATTCCCCAATTTTTACAGTTAGAGCTTCTGACCCCAAAAAGTCTGTTATTGGCTTAAGGTATCCATAATGATGAAGCGCAGCAAAGCCTATTGCCATGATTAAGATAAGTAATTTAGCAACCCAGGCCCGGGGTTTTAATAAAACAACGATTAAATTTTTCATATCAAAACCTCAAAGTTTCAGATTATAGAACTCTTGAACTTCATTACTTTAAATCATTCGAAATGTTATGCGTACATTTACGGTTGAACCAGAGAATATTTATATCAATTTAAATGATAAACTTTACGACCTATGCGATGTTGACTATTTTCTGAAAATTTTCATAGAACGCATTGGTAATGAGATGGAATTTACTAACAATAAAATCCATCTTGCGTTTGAAAGGCTACGAGCACTGGCCAACCAAACCGGACTTGCTATGAGTGTCATAGCAATTAACGTGACCAATAATCGGTAACCTTCTAGATTGAGGGCCCCAGAGGCAAATGCCGTTGCCCCGAGGATAAATGAAAACTCACCAATTTGTGGTAAAATGGTTGCAACTCGAATTGATCTAATGCGCGGTTGTCCTACTACTCGTAGAATGAAAAGGTTTCCTAGCGTTTTTAGTAGAAAAATGAAAAATACCAAGAAGCCTAGCTCCAATAGATGTTCGCTTACAAACTTCAGGTCTATTAATAACCCAATTGAAAGAAAGAAAACCATCAGCAAAATATCTCTTATTGGTAGTGTGGCTTGTAGGAATTGGTGTCGTTGCTGAGAGTTACCTATAAATAGTCCGGCAATAAAAGCACCAAAAGCTGTTGTTATGCCAACATAGCCTGATATGGTTGCAAACAAAAAACAAATTGTTAGAGCTGCAATCGTTGTAACTCCTTTGGCATGTCCCAGCATAGTTTCAAAGGGTAATACTAATTTTTTTCTACCACTCATGAAAGTGACAAAGCCAACTAGAAAAATTACAGCTCCTAAGACTTTTATTAAAGCTAAGGGGTCAGTAAGATTACCCTTTCCTATACTTTGAGTAATAATGAGCATAGGAACGACGGCTAAATCTTGAGCAATTAAAATCCCAACAGTTAACCTGCCGATGCTAGAGTGTAATTCACCAACCTCATCAAGCATATTAACTCCAACTGCTGTGCTACTTAAAGCAACTGCAAACCCTAGCACGATAGTACGGCTATCAGACCAGTCAAATATCAATCCAATTGCAAAACATATCAGCAACCCAAAAAAGATTTGCAAAGCAACAATAAACATTGTCAGCTTATAAATTCTTCTGAAAACACGGAGACTTAATTCAATCCCAATTACAAACATGAGCAAGATGGCACCAAGCTCAGCTAAAAAACGAATGGCTTCACGATTTTCAACCATCGCCAATGCAGAAGGGCCTAAAATCATACCCGTTAGAATATAGCCAACCAAAGGTGGTTGCTTCAAACGGATCATTAAAAGTCCTGCAGCTAAAGCCGTCAGAAGGACCGCAGTTAATTCGAAAAGTTGTATTTCGTCATGCATTTTATTGTTCTCAGGTGTTAGCTGACTAGAATTATATCCAAAGAATTCTCATAGAGAGCATTTTGTGATTTGTATGTTTTTTAAGCTAAATTTTCAAAAGCCATTTTTTTATTACAATACTTATTACTTTTGTGACAAATTCCATAAGCTGGAATTACGTATTTTCAGCAAACCGTCTTAAGCTGGTTAGGATGGGCTCATAAGCATCTTCATCTCTTTGTTCAGGATAGACGGCATAAACAGGATAAACAAATTTTGGGGCTTTTTTCTTTATCCCTAACTCACCATTTTCTATGTATGATTTGGCAATTCGAAACGGAAAATAACCTGAGGCTTTGTTCTCAAGAAGATAATTTACACCGATAGAGCCAAGATCAAGATGCAGTCCCATATGTATGAGCTCTGGAAAAGCTTCAGTGTGATCATTTTGAAATTCTGGGCCCCAATTAACAAAAATATAGCCTTTGTCTGGTTTTTTACCCTCAGTGTTTCCACTTGTGACAAGCACTAATTCTTCATCAAACAAATGTTCGATAACGAATCCCGGTCTTTGATGAGGGCGATAAACAATAGCTAGATCTAAAGTTCCCTCACTAATCCGATCTAGTAATGTTATAGATGTACCTAAACTTGCAGTAACAGCCAGCTCTGGAAGTTCACTGCGTATCCAGGCTAGCCAATGCAGTAAAAACCCTTCCCATAAACTTATCTGAGCACCAACCGCAAGGTGGTCTTCGTGATGTTCAGACAAACCGACTTCTAATTGAGCTCTATGCCAAATACGAATCATCGCAATTGCATGTTTTTCAAATTGCTCACCGGCAGGAGTGAGTTTCGCACCTGATTTTGAGCGATCTATAAGCTGTTTGCCGATATGCTGCTCTAGTAATTTTATACGAGCACTCACGGTTGATTGTGTCGTATTTAACTTATCTGCTGCGTTTACAAAATTTCCAGTTTCAATAACAGCAAGAAAAGTTTTTGCCAGTTTTATATCCATAGTTGCCTTTAATAAATTGTATTAATTGCAATTTTTGAAATATCGCAAAACGCGATATTAAGCAATAAAATAATTCGTTTGATAAATAGTTGATTTCACGTCACTGTTTTCACACTGCAAGTCAGAAAGTCGTCAGTAACAAATGGAATGTTCAGATGAAATTAAAAAAATCATCAGCAAAGAAAACTGAAAATCAAGTTTTGGAAAAGCAAGATTCAAAAAAATCAGTGAGTTCCAAAAAAACCAGCAAAAAATGAAACCAATAATATTCGATTTAAGGAATACACATCATGAAATTTAAAGCACTCATAGCAGCTTCGCTCGCGATCTTAATCGTACCTTCAGCAGCTCAAGCCGTTAGCATAACAAACAACGATAAAGAGGAATATAAACTCACAATTTTTGAGGGTGAAAAGAGCAGAGACGTTACAATTCAACCCAGTGAGACGATTGATGAAGTTTGTGAAAAATTATGTTCTATCCGTTTAAACAACGATGAAGATAATGAATATGAGTTTGAGGGAAAAGATGTAATTGCTATTGAAGATGGCTACTTGACTTACGCAGATGAAAATGTTGAGCAAGGGTCTACTTCTGAGCAAATGCTCGATGAAAATGAAAATATGGCTACCGAAGATAAAAGTGAGAGTAATTAATTTTATCTCGTAAGTGAATTTTCTAATCTCCTAATTTACCCAACCATATCCTATGGTTGGGTATTTTTATTAGCAGGAAAATGTAAAGAGTGTTCTTTACATATTAAAAAAACAATAAAGTTGACACGGCTGAAGGTAGATTTCATACATGAGTGAACGGTAGATATCTAAACTGACATTTAAAAATAGTCCAGAACATCTATGATTACCGTTAGCTACCTTTATTTTACCACATCAGTATTATTTCAGAACAAATGTGGATGCAATTTAGCCTGTTAGGGTAAAGTCCCCTTCTGGCACATCAGAGCAGAACCTTATGGCGTTGAATATCAACCGCTTAAACCTCAATTGCTGCCTAATTTTTACAACAGCAAGAATACGTGCCGTTGACCCCAAGGAGACTTATAATACAAATAGTTTCACTAAGATAGCGGTGTTTAATATAGCTATAATCCACAATGTCCATAATATGCGTTTCAATCGAATATCGGCTTTTTGGTCAATATCACTCATCCATATTCTGAGTTCTCTTATGTCAGGCTGTATTCCTTCTGCAACATTTGTATCAACAGTATTTGCCATTTTCTGAACTGTATCTGAAGCATCTTCAACACTCTTAGCAGACCTGTGCAGATTGCTAGCTGCCTCTTCTATACGATCAGCAGATATTTCAATTTCTTTCTTCGTCATGAACTCTCAACCTCAAATAATAGTTTTGATTTAGTCATTGACTGGTATTTTTAAAGGGATGCCTGCATAGTCAGTTTAGGCGAGGTATGTTTATTGTATAAAGCCTAATCAGTAAAGAGTGAGATTTAGAATAATTTAAAGATTAAGGATCGCAGTATTCCATATACCCGAAGTTGCTAAATCACACCCTTATTTACGTTTGATAAACTTTATAATGCTGCTTCGAAAATCTTCTACATCTAGATATCTGCCGCTTACCCCCCCCCATTTGCTATCGAACTTTTTCACTGCGAGAAAACGGCCGTTTTTTGACCCAACTCGGAAATTAACAGTTTATAAAATATCTACAAAAACACGTGTATAAAATTTTAGTTTTCCAAAAGTTTTATAAACATAAAGGCTCATCAAAAACTTAACGCCACAATACAGCTAGGCACAGTTTCAAAAGATAGAATTTTCAAAAAAAGTTGCGGTCAAACAACTCCTGACATAGATAAATGTATTTATTGATGTGGTAAAATTTTGCACTAACTTTCACGCTACTGAGGTAACAATATTGATTGATCTAAAATAATGGCCATTACCTAAATTTAGAAATTAGAATTAACACTTTGACTCATATCCACGTTTATCGCTTAATCATTTAGATTTTTGTATGTGTAGGCAAGTGCTTTTTTCTCAATTTAGGAGTTTTGTCGATGACTGGTAGTGATGAGGATACTACTCAAGGTTCGTCTGAAAATCAACAAGGGGTAGCTAATCAAATGGTCCGTGCAACCACTCATGCATTGGATTTTGGCGCATCTAAAGTGTTCGAAGGACTAAAGAGATTTGCAGACCTTGAAGCATCTGCTGGCATAACACTGGTTATTGCTGCTGTCTTGGCATTGTATGTCAGCAACTCAGCTTATACCGATATCTATCATGAAATTTTTTCTTATAAACTCACTATAAAATTCGGCCCTTATGATTTTGGAAAATCACTTTTGCATTGGATCAATGACGGTCTGATGACAATTTTCTTCTTTTTGATTGGCTTGGAAATAAAGAGAGAGTTTTTGGAGGGTGAACTTAATTCTATAGAAAAGCTAGTCTTACCTATGTTTGCCGCTGCAGGTGGAATGATTGTGCCAGCATTGTTCTTCATAGCAATCAATGCTGGTGAGTACCGCGTACTTGAGGGCTGGGCTATACCAATGGCAACTGATATCGCATTTGCAATGGGTGCACTTGCTTTGCTTGGTAAGCGTATACCTATAGCATTAAGTGTTTTCCTATTGTCGGTAGCGATTTTTGATGATCTTGGTGCTATAGTCGTGATTGCAATGTATTATGCAAATGATATATCTCTTACTGCTATAGTCTCTGCGGCAGCTATTCTCGCCATGTTGGTTCTTATGAATCTTGTTGGGGTGAGACGTCTTTCGGTCTTTATTGGACTTGGCTTTCTACTCTGGTTAGCTGTTCTTGAATCAGGTGTTCACGCAACTATTGCTGGTGTATTGCTTGCGTTTACCATCCCGATAGGGGAACAGGATGGGCATTCGCCATTAAAGCACTTAGAGGACAGGTTGCACCCGTGGTCAGCTTATCTGATACTACCATTGTTCGCATTTGCTAATGCCGGCGTCTCGTTCAAAGGTATCACTGTAAATTCGCTTTCTGAAGGAATGACATTAGGAATTATTGCAGGGCTGGTGATTGGTAAGCCGCTTGGTATTCTTGTTGCCAGTCGCATTTCGCTTATATTCCCTGGAGTTAAGCTTCCTGAAAATGTCTCATGGACAATGTTATTTGGTGCAAGCTGTCTCGCCGGCATCGGTTTTACGATGAGCTTATTTATTGGTACACTGGCATATGAGACAAACGAATTTGATGCTCAGATCAGGCTTGGTGTTATCTCAGGTTCGATTTTATCCGGAGTTATTGGTCTCATTGTCATGACTTTTGCTACCATAAAAACAAGAACCGATGAAAATTAATTAGAGATGTTGTTTTTTGTGATCCGTTCAAGCTTCTGGCTGCTTACCGGGGGGATTTTACGGTTTGCATTTTTTTCAGCTATTTCTGTGATGGAAGTAGAGTTTGCAATTAAGAATTCAAGTTACAATAATATTTTGAAACTAAAAATGCCGATCGAAAGAGAACAACTTATATTGATTTACCAATACCAGATCAATGATTATAATTGCCAGCTTTTTTCTCTGACCTTAGTTGTCAAGCCCCCTAAGTATGGGCCACTTTCAAGGTCGTAGTTTCAAAGACAGGCGGCCTCATGTTTAAGGCCTGATATGATTGTATTGATTGGCCATTGATTGATCACGATCTGAGCTTCTCTCAAAGGTGCAAACCATTGAGTATTGAGAACTGCATTGCGTAGAGTTGCATTATAGCGTTCGTTATAACCGTTCTCCCAAGGGCTGTCTAGATAGATGCGGATTGGATTTATTCCGACACGCTTAAGCCAGCTTTAGAAGCTTTCAGAAACAAACTCTGGACCATTATCTGAACGAATAAAGTCTGGTTTGCCATGTTTGATGATAAGTGCGTAAAGAATATCTGTGACGTCTGCCTAACCCATTTTCTCAGCCACAGATAAAAGCAAAGCTTGTTGACTATATTCCTCCATGACTGTCAACATTTTATAAGCCCTTCCTTTGGAGAACTTGTCATGAACAAAATCAATCGACCAAATATGGTTCTGATACTTGGGACGGAGGCGAATGACAGAATTGTTTTTGTGATAAAGCGGCTTGCTTTTTTTGTGACTTTTTGGAAGTTGCAGACCTTCTTCACGCCAATTCTGTTCAATTTTCTTGTGATTAACCTGCCATCCTTTTATGCGCAAAAGCTGCGTGATTTTACGAGAACCATAACGGGCATACTGTTTAGCAAGATGAATAAGAGCCAGCCTGAGCGCATCATCGTTGTCCCGGTCAACGACACGATATTGCATCGTTGACCGGGCAAGGCCAATAACCCGTCACGTGCGTCGTTTCGATGTGTTTAGCTTTTGACGGCTATGAATGACTGCATGGCGGAGTTGATTTGCACTCAGGCTTTGGGCTTTAAATAATCAAGGCTTTCTTTCAGGATGAGCTTGTCCAGTTCAAGGTCTGCCACGATCTTTTTAACCGCTGATTTTCTTTTCTAGATCCATAAGATCAGAGAGTTTGGCACGGCCCATACCCCATACTTTCGTCGCCAAACATAATAGGTCTTGTCTGAAACCCCTGCCTGACGACAAGCGTTGGCAACATCATTAATGCTGTTTAAATAAACTTCTATCTCATGCAAAAGCCGTAACATATCTTCTTCTTTATATCGTATCCTAGCCAATAATCCCTTCTGAAATCACATAGAGTTTTACTAACTTTATGGCCTAGTTTTACGGGGCAAGGACAAAGTGAAGGAGCTGCTGCTGCTTTAGCAACGCTCTGGCTGAAGTGGCTTACCGGCTCAGCCATCCCAAGCACATCTACCATCTGAAAGCAGCCTTGCTTGTCTTCACGCAAGGGTTTTTGTCCACTGACGAGGATCATTGGCATTTTACCCAGCTTGGCATATGCCATAAATTAATTATTGCTTGCACTTCATTCATGTATACTCACCCGTTTATGATTGCGTGAACATAAAAGTATAAAATCACTAAAAAACAATATGAGCGAATAGGTGTTTAGGTAAAGCAACCATAAAGAGATTATTATGATTTCTTTAAATAATTTAAGTATTTAGCCGTAGCGAAATTTTATCCATAAAATTCTATAGTTTAAATTGTCACCATGATCAGGAAGTAAATATGAAAAAACCACCAACTACAAAAAACTACGATGGACATGAGCGCAAAGTTGGCTTTGAGATTGAGTATTCTGGACTACCATTAAAGAATGCCGCCCATATAGTTCGTGATTTATTTAGTGGAAAAATAGAGGAAGTCACTAGTGCCACTTACAAGGTGATAGATACTAAGCTTGGGGATTTTATCCTGGAACTGGATGCCATTTCTCTACAAAAAGTGGCTGAGAGCACCAAAAAAACTGAAGATAAAGTAGAAGAGAGTCTATTAGATGATATCAGTCTCCATATTGGTAAGGCCATTGGAAGTGCTGGAGAAAAAATTGTACCGTTTGAAATTGTATCGCCTCCCATTAGTCTTAGCGATCTACCTAAGCTTGAAGAGTTACGTAAAAGGCTTTTAGAAGCGGGAGCTAAAGACACTAAAGAAAATCTTTATACCGCGTTCGGTCTACATATTAACCCGGAAGTTTCATCGCTAGATGCTGATTACATTATTCGCCACATACAGAGTTTTTTATTACTGGCGCCATGGTTAAAACAACTACATCACATCGATCTAACACGTAAGGTAACCAGCTTTATTGATCTATTCCCCAAATCGTATCTACAATTGGTTTTAGACAAAAAATACACGCCAAGTACGGAACAATTAATCCGTGACTATCATGAGCATAACCCTACCCGCAATTACGCTTTGGATATGCTTCCACTTTTTGTACATATTGACGAGCCCCTGGTAAGAAAACTCTATGGAAAGAAAGAAAAAATTAACAAGCGCCCTACATTTCATTACCGACTGCCTAATTGTGAGTTAGCCAATGTAGATTGGTCATTCAATACAGAATGGAAACGCTGGCTGAAGGTAGAAGAGTTAGCGAATGATACAGATTTGCTTCACACCATAATAAAGCAATGGCAAGCACACCAGGAACGATGGTTTGCATTTGAATCTGAGTGGGTAGAAGAAATTAAACAACTCATGAAGAGGCAAAAATGAAAAAAACACTCATTGGCGTGACAACTTCTGCACGCAAAGGCCATATGATGTGGTTGTGTACACATCTAGGCGTCAGGTTAGCCGGTGGCAGGGCCGTACGCATCACTGCACTGAATGACCGAGATTACAAGCCTTGTGATGGATATATCATCTCCGGTGGTGTGGATATTGACCCAACATGCTATGATCAAGAAAACAAAGCTAGCATAGACATTGAACCGGAACGCGATACATTGGAGAAGAAAGTCATCGCCCATGCCTTAAAACATAAAAAACCTATGATGGGAATATGCAGAGGAGCGCAAATGATAAATATTGTACAAGGAGGCACGCTTCATCAAGACGCACGAGATTTTTATGAAAAGTTTGTGCCTACCGATAGTGTGCTAGGAAAAATATTTTCCAGGCGTTTGATTCGCATCATAAAAGATGGTGTTCTCTTCAATCTGTTTAAAGAAAAGCCCGAACTTTCGGTTAACAGTCTGCATCACCAAGCTATTTATAAGTTGGGCAAGCAACTCAAAATAGTCGCCGAAGATGAGTTAGGTATTGTGCAGGCCATCGAAGCTGAAAACCTTCAAAAGAACTATATACTAGGCGTTCAGTGGCACCCGGAATTCATGCTGCACAGTAAATTACATCGTAGATTGTTTAAAGCTTTAATAGAATCAGCAGGAGATATAGCATGAATAAAAAACACTATTTTACTTACATACATTAGCATTCTCACTTCCTACCTTGATCCTCCCCCAGTGAAGTAGTCCATTTTGAAGTTATAATTTCAATCAAAATGGAGGACACTTATGGGAGGCTGGTCAACATTTTGTGAAACTAAAAATGCAAACAATAGTGGAGATAAATTGATATGAAAAAAGAAGAATTCAAGACACATTGGCCGGTGTTGAAACCAGAAGTTCAAAAAAAATGGCCAAAACTTACTGAAGCTGAGATTGAAAATATTGATGGTAATCTTACTCTTCTCGTCACAACTCTTCAATCAAACTATTTTTTTGTTCAAGAACAAGCCGAACAAGAAATTAAAAATCTATATGACAGTCTAATTACATAATTGGTAATTTGAGAAATGCAACATTATCGGGTATCAAAAAAGATTGTTTCATACTATAATGGCACTCAATAATGTTCAAATAAATCCTATATTTCTTCTTTAACTTGCGCATAACTCAAGGTTGCAAAAAGTGTGGTTCCTCCTACAACATTGCCCAATAATGTAGGAAAGAAAAAATGGAATATCAACTCATACCAATCTGAGACACCAATCAATAAGAGATAAAAGGCTTCAGTAGATCCAGCTATCACATGAGTAAAATCGCCAAGTGCAATCAAGTAAGTTACTAGAACAATAAGAATAAACTCTGAACCTTTCGCTGAAGGTAACATCCAAACGAGGGCAGCGATTAACCAAGCTGCTGCAATTCCTTTCACGAACATTTCAAGGGTTGTGTTCGCCATCATATGCTTACCAATTTCGATAATCGCTTGATGAATATCAGTGCTTAAAATGGGGGTGTAAACTAGTGTTATTGCAAAAATCAAACACCCTATAATATTCGCGAAAAGAACAATGCCCCAAATGCGTAACATAGCATAAAACCATCTAAATTTTTTACGCTTAACCACAGGCAATACTGCGGTCAAAGTGTTTTCTGTGAAGAGTTGTTGGTGACCCAAAATCACGATGAGAAAACCAATGGAGTAACCAAAATTATCAACCAATGGTGTCCACTCAGAGTCTGGTAAACGAGCAGATAATAAGGCCTCAGTAACAACAGAAAAACCAATCGAGAGCCCAGCTGCCAAACCAGACCACCAAAGAGAACTCGATTTTCTAACTAATTCGGCTTCACCTTCTAGGCGAATAATTTCATAAACTTGAGAAGCCTTAAGGCTAGTATGCTCATCTACGGTTTTTTTATCTTTTTTGGAAAAATTTGTCTGTGTTACCATAATGGTATCTTTCTATTATTTTGTTTTATGACACTTCAAGATATGAATTAACGTGAACAAGTTTAGTTGGAAATGGAATATTAATACCAGTCTGATCAAGCGTTTGCTTGATATTTCGCAATATCAAAAGATGAACGTTAGACCTTGACGTTGCATCAGTCCACCATCTAGCAGGCAAATTTACCGAAGAGTGATCAAGCTTAATAACTACAACATCGAGCGCTGGATCAGATAAAACTCCATCTGTGTTTTGATGGTTTCTTCAATGATTTTGATAGCTTAACTAAGATATGTATTGTAAGAAACACCAAAACCATACTCTGATCGAGTGTACGGATCGGCTATTACGACCCTCACAATAACTGTAAAAAATTTTCCCGTTTGGAACGGAAATTCTTTGTACATCTTATTTGCGAATATAAATGGCACACGTTTATATTCGCTTAAACTATCCCATCCTTTTCTTTAAAAATAATAATCTAACCTATTACTATTTAAAAGTGTTTGACTAAAGTGTTCATTGATGGCCCTGGGTTAAAAAAAATGTGTAATCCAAGAAAGTAAAATGCGCTGATTGAGTTATTGTTCCAAAATTTTTCAGGAAAGTATTTAATACTTAGATTAGTAACTGATCTCTAATAGGGAAGGCGTGTTTAAATACAATAATCTGGCAGGAAGTTTTATTGCGTGTGGAGTGCTTTGCTATTTTATTCGTCCTGGTTATCAGCATTACCATAATATGAGTTGGTGGCAGCTATTTTACTACACTAGTCAGCGATAAAAAAGATATTAGAAAAAATATTTGGATTTTTTGATTTAGGAATAAATAGGAGTGACTTAATTCGCGCCACTCCTTTATTTTTTACATAAATCGAGTTTTATTTTTTAGTTAAAGATTCTTATAGGTTTTCTTATGCATCTTTATAAGCTTCTTTAGCTTTATCCGATGTTTTTTCAGCAGCATCTTTCACAGTTACGCCTGCTTCTTTCATTTTTTCACCAGTCTTAGCTAACTGTTTTTGAAATTTGGTTTTACCCCACCCTTTGTATCATCAATGCTTTTGTTAGCAATGCACGGTTGTTGGACCTCATACACCTGAATTTTCTTATTTTTTGCTCCCCAAAATTTGACACAATTCCAGTAAGCCAAAACAAGAGGATAACTGAGAAAATAATTTTACAGACAAACAATGCTGAAAGTCTGTAGTTAGCTACCTTGAAAGTTAGCGCCTCAGAATCCAAGAATTGCGTTATTGGGATGAGATGCCCCAAATGAGCAAGAACTGCAATGCCAGCAATCACCGTTACTAATAAAAGTTTAGCAATCCAAGCGCATGGTTTGAGTAAAGCGACTAAAAAGTTATTCATATCTGCCTCAAGGTAACAATTTTAAAGATTGGTTATATTCAATCTCTTTGGTGAGTACTGCTAAGTAATGTTCGTTTCAATTAATTATTAACATGCTTCTGTTTTGATGAAAATCTATGAAAACAGAAGCTTGAAGAGTAATTGTTATGTCATGACAGAGCAATCAATGACCTGTACGGATAAATTGTATTTATCTGAATTATTAAGTGCCATGAGCCTTGCGCTTGATCTGACCGAAGGGCAACCTGCGGGGCATTGTGTTCGCTGTTGTTGGATTGGGACTAATATTGGAAAAAAAATAGGACTTACAGACTCTGAGATTTCAGATTTGTATTTCACTCTGTTGTTAAAGGATTTAGGTTGCAGCAGTAATGCTGCCCGTATTTGTCAATTATACTTAACAGATGATATTCAATTTAAGGCTGATATCAAACAGTGGGATGGTAGCCTTCCTCAAGCTTTAAGATTCGTTTTATCTCATACTGGTCTAGAAGTTGGCATGGCTGAGCGTTTTAGCACCATCATCAAAGTGATTAAAGATCAGGGTGAGATTGCTAAAGAGCTCATTGAAACCCGATGTCATAGAGGCGCAGATATTGCTCGTATGATGCGATTTTCCGAAGATGTAGCTTTGGGCATACAAAATTTAGATGAGCATTGGGATGGTCGTGGTCAGCCACAGCAATTGAAGGGCAAAAACATCCCTATATTCTCTCGTATAGCTCTGATGTCTCAGGTTATTGATGTTTTTAATACAGCAAGTGGTCGTACTGCTGCCATATCTGAAATTCAAAATCGATCTGGCAGCTGGTTTCAACCAGAGTTGGTTGAGGCCTTTACTCAGATGTCTGCTTCTGATGATTTCTGGATGGAGTTAAATTCTGATGATCTGGTTCAGAATATTTATAAAATGAATCCTGATCAGTGTGCAAAAATTGTTGACGATGATTACCTTGATGATATTGCTGAAGCGTTCTCAAAGGTGATTGATGCAAAAAGCCCTTTTACGAGTGGTCACAGTGAAAGAGTAACAATTTTCACAGATCTCATTGCTAAGCAAATGGGTCTAGATGAGAAAAAACGCAGATGGTTGAGACGTGCGGCCTTGTTGCATGACATTGGAAAATTAGGTGTAAGTAATGCTATTCTTGATAAACCGGGAAAATTAACTGATGAAGAATTTGATCAAATAAAGTTACATCCCGTTTATTCAGAATCTATCTTAAAGCATATATCAGTGTTTTCTGATATTGCCCCTGTAGCTGGTGGTCACCATGAACGTTTAGATGGCAAAGGTTACCCGCATGGTTTAAAAGGTATTCAGATTGATTTAGATACAAGAATAGTCACAGTAGCTGATATATTTGACGCTCTATCAGCTGATAGACCTTATCGAAAAGCTATGCCAGTTTCAAAAGCTCTTTCTATCATGGAGGAGATGGTTGGCTGCGCTATAGATCCAGATTGCTTCAATGCTTTGAAAGAGGTGTTAGATAAAACTGAACTATCAAAAGTCGCCTGATATGTTTTTCTCGGTTTGTATTAAGGTCAGCTTTTGGCACATCCCAGTAATACTCCAAACAATCGGATTCTAACAGCTTTGCAATCAATAGCAGTCATAATTTCTCGTCACTCAGAACACAAACACCTGATTGTTGTCAGACACTTAAAATCACATCACTACTCAAAGAAATTATCACCCTAAATTAAACTTCAAACCCTATTGACCCTCTAACCTCTCTTTAGCCATTTGCTAATAAAAGTTACTTTTATAGAAAGGCACCCTGCCCCACCGCGGCCATGGTATAATTTACCTATGGTTGAAGTAGAAAGAACAGAACAAAAAACGAAAGATCTCGCGGTGAACAAACGAGATCGCTTTGTTGAAGGTGAACCTAAATCAATCTCTGATGAACAAGCAATTGAGCATACCTCTTCGCCATGCCCCAACATGCCTGACCAGGCCCAGAGACCAAATGCACCATCTGCTAAGCGCCGTATGGCCGCGCCCAACCACGGTTCTTTTAAATCTCAAATTCCAGAAAAACCTGAATTGCAGCCAAACGAACAGGCATGGCCGAACACAAAAGATCATGATCAAACCATGCGCCAGGCCGCGGGTCAGCCATCGGATAAAACCGACAAAAAATCTGATAGCCATGAAAAAGGTGGTGATGATAGTGAGCATGAGCATCTACCTGCAACCGCCGATCTGGTCACCGTCGAGGAAGCGGTAACCCTGTTTAAAGACGCAGGTCTGCCGCGTCATATGCGTACCATTCAAAAATATTGTGCTAAGAAAAACGGGCGCGCTCTGACCTGTTATCAGATCCCAACTGAAAATGGCATTCGCTACATGATCGAGCGCCTGTCCATTGAGCGGTTCATTGCAGACGCTGCACAACAAGCGCCAACAGGTGCGCTTAAAGACCATGATCAGGTGAGCCTTCATGATCAAGCTGATCATATCAATGATCATAAAAATCAGCCTGAGACAACATCTCAACCCTCAACCAATGTTTTTGTTGATTTACCGGTCTATGAACACCCTTATGTCAAACGGTTAGAGACCGAGATCGAGCACCATCAACAGCGCTATGATCACTTGCAAGGCCGATTTGAACAGGCGATGGATACAGCCAATAAACGCTTAATTGAATTACAGCAAGCAGCTGCCATTGCGCAAAGTGAAACTTTGGGAAAATTCATGCTGGAATCAAAACGGATGGATCATAGTGTTGAGGCAGAAAGTCCAACTGTCGACAAGTGAACCACAGAAAAGATCCCCTCTATGGTAGAATAAAACCGATGGAATCGATCGGATCTAAACTCCAAGAACACTACAAAAACATTATCTTAAAAGGCTTTGATCCCGTTTCGGCCAATGGCTTCACTCAAGTGCCCAATTACATTCTACGCTCTAGGGACTTAAGCGTTGGCGCTAAGCTCACCTATGCGATGCTGCTCTCTTATGCCTGGCAAAATGATTATTGTTTTCCTGGCCAAGGTACATTGGCCGAAGATCTGGGTGTTTCACGCCGCTCTGTGGTCTCGTTCATCAAGGAATTACAAGAGCGAGATTGCATCACTGTCAAACGCCAAGGTCTGAACCGCCCCAATATTTACACCCTGCATCAAATCATCAAAACCAAACCGGGAGCTAAGAGGATTAAAAGCTGATCACAATCTCCGGCCCGGATGTGCAAAATATGCGCATCCAGATGCGCAACATGTGCACCTTTAGAGGCGCAGAAATTTCACTTCCCTCTATATAAGAATACCCATCTAAGAATACTCATTTTCAATCATACTCAATGGCTTTATTTAAGTACCAATTTTATCCAAATAAGGATACCTAAATCCAGAAAACCGGACAGCATCACAACAGACCCGTCAAGTGAAGATTTAACGCCAATTAAGGTATAATCAAGATAATGACAACGATGATGTTCACAAATTACAGCGGCCCGATTATCCAAGAAAACGGTGATCAACAGGTTCATACAATCATTGAGATCATGATCATCAAAGCGATCATGGACTACGACCCGGAAAAGCCAAACCTGACTTTACCGGTGATTGAATGGTAAAGATAATTTTTACAAGATTGCCCCAAGAGACGACCGCTTAAGGCCTTTCTAGTGAGCCATTAAAGTTGAACCGTTAAAAAGCATCCGATTGATCAATATTTTAAGAACCCACCCGACTTTTATACAAAGACGATCAGCTTTTTTCAGGTGGTTTTGAACCGCGCGGCAAGGGTTTGTACCAGTCATGACGTCCTGTTTCTTCAATGACCCAAATCCAGGCCGTATCAAAGCTGTTTTTTGATATATTAAGCTCAGCTATTGCCGCTTCACGCAAGGCCGCCTTCGTGGCAGGCTTGGGCTGTCCGGATTGGATAAACCACAACAGCCAGTCACGGGCCGCACAGCGCTCAGCTTCTGCTTTTTCCCAAAGTAGCTTTTTGCGTCCCTTTAACATCATTAAAATCCACTCATGGCCTAAAGAGCCTTTAGCAGAGCCATAAAAAGACTGTCGCACTAGATTCTATTTTTGTCACTTTTAAACATTATCCGTCTCAAGGGTCTTAAATTAGCTCCTTGATAATGATTGAGATCAGGGCGATATATATAGTAACATCGACAATTATCAAACCGACTTAACAACTAGGACAATAACGTTCAGCTCATTGGGCGATATGATCATCCAAAACATTCCCCCTTTTGTTGTATCCACTTAGGGATACAGACAGGGATACTGTATCCCTATCGAATTTCGAGGTGATTTCATAAAAATTAATTATATATCATACAGTTCCCGCACATTGCCCGTCGGGGCTAAGCCCACGACTTCGCCCTTTACCCGGGGCTTTTAAAGCCCCGGCGCCGGTCACTTGAACCGGTACCTCGCGAAAGCTCTCGGACACGGTTCTACGGACTTAAAGGACGAAGTCGCGGGCTCTTGAAAAGAGCACCTGACGACGGACAATGTGCGGGACAACTGGTAATTCATAACATTTCAATCTAACTTGGTTTTATTCTGGTAATTCGAAGTAACATAATGCGGGTGTTATCTATGGAAAATACACAAACAATAATTAGCAGGCTCAAATCTAATAAAATAGCTTTAAAAGACATCTCAGATGCCGATATGGCCAGAGCTATTTGTTATGGTTATGAGCATTTGGATGCTGAATTTATACTTTCATTAATCAGTGATGATTGCGGCTATGTGAGCCAAATGGTTTTGACGCCACTTGAGAACAAGGCCCAAATTAGTGATTATCTCCTGCCTAAATTTGAGACAGTTCGACAGTCAGGCTTAGTGATAAAAGCCAACCCAGCCACGGTGGTAAGTGGCCCTGTGTTAAATGCAATAGGAAATATTTGCTGCACCCTTGACCAAGCGGGACATGAAGCGGTTCTGCTATTTAAGAGAAATGAAATGGGTATGATCAATCAAATAGATCTATGTTTTTTGCCCGGCCCCTCACATACAGAGCCGCTTTAAGCCATCTGTTATTTTAGTAATTTCAACCTCTCTATTTGTTATTTCAGGTGAAGTCATATGAGTTTTGTCTTTTACGATACTGAGACAACAGGAACCAATACCGCCTTTGATCAAATTCTTCAGTTTGGTGCCATACTGACTGATGATCAGCTGCAGGAGTTGGAACGATTTGAAATCCGTTGCCGGTTATTACCAGATATTGTAGCGTCTCCGGCAGCCATGCGCGTTACCGGTGTCACTATTGAACAACTGACCGATCCTACTCTTCCTAGCCATTATCAGATGGTAAAAGTGATACGAGAGAAGCTAATAAAATGGTCACCATCAATTTTCATAGGGCATAATTCACTTAATTTTGACGAGCATCTCTTGAGGCAAGCATTTTATAAAACCCTCCATCCCCCTTACCTGACAAACACAAATGGCAATGGTCGCCACGATAGTTTGCGCATGATCCGGGCAGTTGCACTCTTTGCACCTGAAAGCCTGGTAATCCCTGAGAAAGAAAACGGTAAACAAATCTTCAAACTTGATCAGCTGGCGCCAGAGAATGGATTTGCCCATGAGAACGCCCACGATGCGATGGCAGATGTTGAGGCAACAATCTATATGTGCCGATTGATCTCTGAAAAAACACCTCACCTATGGGCAGATTTTATTCATCATGCTCAAAAAGCAAATGTTTCAGAATATATTCATTCTGAAAATATCTTTTGCCTTACAGATTTTTATTATGGAAAACATTATTCATGGCTTGTAACAGCAATTGAGCACAACCCTAATAATGGCGCAGAAATTCTTGCTTTTGATCTTACTAACGATCCAGGCGAGCTAAAAAAACTGTCTGATGAAGATCTCAGGACAAAACTTGCCTCCCGTCCACGCATTGTGCGCAGCATTCGATTAAATGCCGGTCCCATTATTCGCTCTTACGATGATGCCCCCGCCAAAGTGTGCGAAAAATATCAAGGTTTAGAGGTACTGGAAGAACGTGCCGCCTTAATCAAGCAAGATACCGATTTTCAGCAACGCCTTATTACAGTCTATCTTGACGGGCTTAAAAGCCGTGAGCCATCACCCCATGTTGAAGACCAAATATATAATGGCTTTACAAGCAATAGTGATCATACCCTGCTCGCTCATTTTCATAAGTTGGATTGGAAAGATCGCCCTGATGTGCTGAAATCACTAACAGATCAACGAATGGAATTATTGGGAAGGCGTTTAATTTATTCTGAAGCTCCGGAATTGCTGTCAGCAACTGCCTCTCGCAATTATGAGATTGCAATTGCCAATCGGCTTATGGCTGAACCAGGCACTGTTCCTTGGCTGACATTACCTCAAGCTTTAAAAGATGTTATTAAACTGCTCGACACTGCTTCTGGAAAAGAAGCCAAATTGCTGCAAGGTCATTATGACTGGCTTGTGAAAAAAACTGATTGGGCCACAGCCATACTATAAAAAAAGCCGGATCAGTTTGATACCGGCTATCTCAAGTTAGTCATCAGTTCTGATGAGATAATCTTGCCCATTTTGCAACAGACAAATCGCTTCACCTAAATCACTTTCGCGCAACTGATGAGTTTTCTGCCACTCATCATTTTTATCCTTATAGCTACGCTCTAGAGAAATTGTGTGAAAGATACGTTTCTCCCCTGTTTCTAGTTCATGTTCATTCGCCCAAACCGCAAGTTGCAGTGCACCAATGCTGACTTTATGTACGGGAAGATCTTTTGCTTTAAGTTTCTGTTTAGTTGCCATTGCCTTATCTCCTTTTTGAACTGTGCAATGTAGGAACGATTAGCCTCATTTAGTATACCCTTCAAAACCCCTCAGAGCTCTTGACAGGCACGTTCTTTAATGGCGGGATGGGCACCGCCCTTCACCGATAAGGTTCCGGGCCGGGCTCTAGTCACTCTCGTTCCCGGAACCTAGGGCCGGTGTGTCAAGCTTTGCTTGCGGCCTGAGTTTCCGCCCATACGGGTGACGATCCCTGGTGCGATTGTTATAAGTTCAGATTGAAGGAAACTAAAACAAGCTAGCTTCTGCCTCCAAGATAGCAACCTAATCAATCAGCGCCTTTCATGCTAAACTGGTTATGGACACCAGCCCGGTTGCGGGCAGGTGCGACGACGATGTTGCATGAAAAGGGAACTTTTCAAGCTGCTCTACGGGGTGAGATTTCCATCGTCGACGGCACTATCGACCATCGCACCCGATTGCGGGTCACACATGCCTGTTTTCATTTGCAAGCTCGATAATGCCATTGGCTATGGAACGAGATCCGACATTCACTTTTATTGGGCGCACTGAGCGCTCTGTTGTACGTCAGTGGTCAAACCCAAAACCCCATTATAAACGCGCCCCCTCAGAACGTGCCTTTCGAAAACGCATAAAAACTTCCATGCCGTTAATTCGTCTCTCCCCCACTGACCGTCTAAAACATCTCTGGTGTCTGGGTAAATCAGGCATGGGTAAATCTACCTTTTTGCATAATCTATTTGTGCAGGATGTGCTTGCGGGCCGGGGGTGCGCCCTGATTGATCCACACGGGGATTTAAGTGAAGACCTTTTAACTTACATACCACCAGCCCGGCGCAGGGATGTGATTTATTTCAATCCCCTCGACCTTGATTTTCCCATTGGTCTGAATGTGCTTGAACGTGTCAAGCCGGAGCTACGCCCGCGCATTGCTGATGGCATCCTCTCAACCTTTCAAGATATCTGGCGAGACAATTGGGGACCGGCCCTACATGAATTGTTAGAGCATGCCCTTCTCGCCATGCTTGACATTCCAGGGGGCAATCTAGTGGCTATGAAGTTTTTAATCACCGATGATACATACCGGGAACAAGTGCTAAAATATATAAAAGACCCGATCATTCGTGGTTACTGGGAGCAAGACTGGTCTGCCCTTCCTGAACGCTTGCGGCGTGAGCGTTCCCTATCAACCTTAAACAAACTGCGTACCTTTATAACCGATCCAACCTTACGCAACATACTAGGTCAAAGTCGATCATCGATTGATTTCAGGCGGGTGCTTGATCATAAAAAAATATTGATAGCCAATCTCAATAAAGGCCGGTTAGGGCGTGGCAAATCACAATTGCTTGGCGCGTTGCTGGTTGGGCAATTTTATCTGGCTGCCATGACCCGGCCTAAACATGCAGACCTACCGCCGTTCTTTCTCTATATTGATGAGTTTCAGTCATTCTCAACATCAACATTTGAACAGATCTTATCAGAGGCCCGCGGTTATGGACTTGGCCTCACTATCGCACATCAATATCTCGATCAACTGGATCAAAACCTATTGGCCGCTCTCAAAGGCAATGTCAGCACCATTGTTTCTTTTCGGCTTGGCGATGAGGATGCCGATCAAATCAGCCGTAATCTCGGGCTTGAAGAGCCGCACCCCCTCATGGATCTACAGGCCTTTACTGCCCGCATTCGTGCCGCCCAGCGCCATGGATCAAAAGATACATTAGCCTTGATGCAACCTAAACTGGGGAAACCTTATGCAAGGGCCAAAACAGCGATCATCAATCATACACGGGAGAAATTTTGCCATCCAAGGTCAAAAAATGAAAAAACTGTGAAGTTAATATTTGAATAAATTGAAATATATTTCATATAAATTTCCCACTTTTGGCTATTCAACTAATTAATTTAATGGCTTGAATCTTTATATTAGTTTTTTATAGTAAACTCTAAAGATAACATGCGGTATTTGCTAATGGTGAGAGGGCGTCAATGAGCAAAGTAAGTTGGGTTCGAGATTTTCAGCGCTTTCTACCATTAAAAAATCAATTTATATTATCGGGTAATGTACGTGATTTTCACATATATGAACCGGAACCAAATAATATACACTTGTCCAAGCTGACAACTATCTTAAACGCTGAATTTAAAAATGCCGGCTATGCACAAACGCTCTTATTTGATCAAAAAAATGGATTCTCGTTTATTGACCACAAAGATCAAGATCTCATACAGAAGGTCGGTTTAGATATTGAGCCCTCACAGAGCGTTACTTTGGACCAGCTACGCCAAACACTCGATAAAATTGTTAAATTTGACGGGCCTCCGATCGCTTTAATTATCGATTATGCCTCCCGACTTGTTTTACGCAAAGATATTCTCACAGACCCAGAGCAACGTCTTTTTACCGAAGCCTTTATCTCATCGCATACGGTAAATAAAAGACCTTTTGGAAAAAAGAAGCTGCCCTTCTTCAACACCATTATCTGGATTGTTGAAAATGAAAATGACTTGCCCGATTGGTTGGTGGTGGAGAACCCTAAAATTCGCTCCATTCCTATCCCGAAACCCGACAGAGCCATACGCAGTGCCATTGCACCCTCATTATTAAAATCCATGCCTGTGAGCAAAAATCACTCTGAAGAGGAACTTAAGGTGGCTAGAGAGGCGTTTATTGATCAGACAGAAGGTTTGTTATTGCATGACATGATGTCTGTCATAGATCTTGGCAAATCTGAAAATGTTGAGATTACTGAAATCAGTGACGCTGTCAGACGTTATAAAGTTGGTGTGAAAGAAGATCCTTGGCTAGCTATTGAAAAGGCAAAAATCAGAACCGCTCATGAATTCATTTCCAAGCGCGTTAAAGGACAGGATCATGCGGTTACGCATCTGTTGGATATCATCAAACGAGCAATCACAGGCGTTGGGGGTAATAAAAGAAGTGGGCGTCCTCGTGGGGTTGCATTTCTTGCGGGCCCAACCGGTGTCGGCAAAACGGAATTGGCGAAAACTGTCACAGAGCTGTTATTCGGTGATTCATCAGCTTATATCCGCTTTGACATGTCTGAATTTAATGCAAGCCATGCCGATCAAAGGTTGATAGGTGCCCCACCAGGCTATCTCGGCCATGACGCCGGCGGAGAACTAACAAACGCCATTCGCGAACGCCCATTTAGTGTCGTGCTGTTCGATGAAATTGAAAAAGCTCACCCGCGCATTTTGGATAAATTCCTGCAAGTCCTTGATGATGGCGTTCTGACATCAGGTCGTGGTGAACAGGTTTACTTTTCAGAAGCACTGATATTATTTACGTCTAATCTGGGCATCAACAAGGAAGATGAAAACGGTCAGTTAATCCCCAATGTAAAACCGTCTGATCCACTCGAGCTTGTTCAATCAAAAGTCTCAGCAGAAATCAAACATCATTTTAAATCCGAATTGAACCGACCAGAACTTCTGAACCGATTTGGTGAGAATATCATTGTTTTTGACTGGATCAGAAAAGAGGTCGCTGTTGAAATCTTGGATAATATGATCAGTGAAACACTCTCCTGCGTCAATTATCAGGATATTAAAATCGATATTTCAGCCTCCGCAAAAAACCAGCTTTCACATATTTGTTTAGAGGATCTAACAAACGGCGGACGAGGAATCCGCAACCAGATTGAGGCTCACCTGGTCAATCCTCTTGCAAGGGCATTGTTTGATCATGATGTGGCGGCCGGTTCTCATTGCCTCATATCAGAAATCACCATCGGTAAAACCGCAACAACACTGAAATTGAAGTGAAGAGGTTCTATACATGACAAAATTGTACCTCTCACGTCTCCACTACCCAGTTACTGCCCTTGGCCCCGGCAACAGAATAGGCATTTGGTTTCAGGGATGTTCACTCCGTTGCCCGGGGTGTATTTCCGCTGATACGTGGACAAAAAACAAAGGTGAAACTGACGTTAATTCTGTCTTCAAAATCTTAGAACCCTGGCTACTCAAAGCTGATGGCATCACTATTAGCGGTGGCGAACCCTTTGAACAACCCAGCGCATTACGACATCTTTTATTAAAACTACATGATCGATTTGAAGGCGATATTCTAGTTTACACAGGCTTTGAATTTGATCAGATCTCAAACTGGTTTAATGACCATCACACTCCATTAATAGATTCAATAATAACCGGCCCTTATCAGCTTGATCAGCCACAGACCATGTCTTTACGTGGCAGTGACAATCAACAATTGCATTATCTGACAGATCTTGGCCGCAGACGCTTTCAACCTTATCACTTGACAAATAAATCACAGCAACCCTCATTAGACATGATGTTTGACGAAGACGGAAGCATCTGGTTTGCAGGCATACCTCACAAGGGAGACTTTGAAAAATTAAGCACCCTTCTGCAGAACGCAGGACATGAGATGTTCTATAGCGGTGATCGTTCCCATTTAAGACGAAGGTGAAGCTCATGGCTCTTAAACTATGCCCCAAATGCAACCAACGACGTCCGGCAAATGAAACCTATTGTGAAGGTATATTCCAAGGAGAGAAATGCAATTGGGATTTAGTTGGTGAAGCCCTTATTATAACGGATGGGCCTGAGGAAAATACTGACTATAACCATCCAACAAACAATGATCGTGCTCAAGCTAACCGCTTATGTTCTCAAGGCCACCATGTACCGGCTGGTGACATCATTTGCCCTTATTGTGGTGAGATTTTCGGTGAGCCCATTTCAACACAATCACTAGAACATCAAAAAACTCAGAGTGACCACCAAGAAGATCCTGTTACCACCATTTTACCACGCGTCGATGGCTGGAAAACTCTAGAAAGCGTCGATACCACAAGTAAAATAAGCAACAGGTACATTGTTGAAAATCTGGAAACTGGTATCAGTGGCTTTTTAACTGTTTATGATCCCGAAATTCTACCAGACAATTCAGTCTATCAAGCATTAGAAAGAATTGATAATGATCTTGTTGCCAACATATTAGAAACGGGTCATTGGCAAGATCAAGCCTATGAGATAAGCGAATATTTCCCTGAAGGGACGATCGGTAATCTGAAACTCGATCTAAATAATCCCTCTAATTTAAAACCCTTTATCGAGAGAATGGCTAAAGCTTTAGAGGCCTTTCTGGAAGTTGGTCTTAGACATCGCAATTTGTCCCCTGATGCAATATTTATCAGAAGCTTAGAACCTCTGGATCTTGTGATATCAGGATTTGGTTCTGCAAGCCTTTCAGAATTTGATATTGATATTGTCTCACCGTTAGAAACTACAAAATATATGGCTCCTGAAATCATAGCCAACGGTGTCGCCAGCCAATCCGATTGGTGGAGCCTTGGGATTATCCTGCTTGAAATACTGACCAATGGACATTGTTTTGATGACATTAATGACCAGGCGTTCCTCATACATGTCATATCCAGTGATATTCCAATTCCAGCTGACCTTGATCAAGAGATTGAGCTATTGCTGAGCGGCTTACTCGTTCGCGATAGAAGAAAGAGATGGGGCGGACCTGAGGTCAAAAAGTGGCTACAAGGATCTCCACCTGAAGCCCCAGAACGTCCGCAAAAAGCTGGGCCAGATCCTACGGGTCCTGCATTAACGTTGAATAACCACACCTGTTACCGCACCGTTGATTATGTCCAAGCCGCCGCAACCCCAGAAAATTGGCAGAAAGCCAAAGATCAATTATTACGGGGTCATCTTACAAGCTGGGCAGAAGATATCGGGCTTGACGAGCAAAAATTATCGAGACTACGCAAGCTATGCACACAAAGCATCGAAGATGATTACAAATTGGCATTGGCTCTCAAGGTCTTGAAGCAGGATTTTCCACTTGTGATCTGCGGAGAAATTATCAATGGAACTTGGCTGGTAAAACATCCAACTGATGGCTACAGCTTATTAGAAAGTGGGGTCCCAGACTTATTGATTCAAACAGAACAGGAAGATGATGCTTGGCTGTTTAGCCTGAAAAAACGGATCGAAGCTGTTCGAACAAGAGCCCAAAATTATGAAATTGAACTCAATGAGGATAATTTAAGGATTTATTTGCTGGTCACAAACCCTGCGAAATTACAGACTGAATGGAACAAGCGCCGAGATATATATCCCGACTCGCAGCACAAGGGACTTAGCGCAATCGCTGAACGGCGCCATCATTCTGATCAAGACCTGATAATTTTATTAAGCGCTAAAACGCAGCAATTTCTCAGCATTGAAGCCATAATCTCAGAGGCAGAAGACCTGGCTCGCAATGTTGGCATTCCTAATTTTGATCCTGATGAAGCGCGCCAATTAATTGAGAGAGAACAACGCCAGACAATCATCGACAAAGTGACCGAACAAACAGCCGATTTTGCTTATTGTGGCATTCAGCGAATTGATGAATGGGCTGACGAGTTTCGGCACAGCCGACGAATGCCACTTGCTAGAGCACTGGTTATTCTCTCCCTTGATAGCAATCAATGGCAGCGACCAGAAAAGCAACACTATGTTACCAGCCTCATCTCTTTCTTTGAGCAAAAAATAGCCAATAACATAACTCGCGGTCCACTGACTCGTTTGATCATTGCCGAAAACTCAAAAAATATCGACCTATTAGAACTTGAAAGCAAGAGGCGTCCAGCATCAAATCTACTTGATCAAATCATTGAGCGCTCTCCAACATCAACATCACTTGATCCCGTACTATTTGAGCAAAATCCTAACCTTGATAAACGTCTAAAAGGGCTTTTTAAAAAGGACAAAGACTTTAAACGTGAAACTGGCCTTGATGGACTTTTTCTCGGATTCCCCTTTTTACTCTTCCAGCCACATAACAATAAAAAACTTCGCATCGCCCCAATTTTATTATGGCCAATAACACTGGAGTCTGAGATAGGGGCCCACGGAATTCACAGACTATCTTTTGATGATCGAAGAGAAGACATTAGGTTTAATCCAGCGCTGGAAAATTTTCTCGACTCAACCAGTTTGAAAAAATGGCAAGAGGCTGCCAATCAGGTAATTGAGCATTCATATCGAGCCGATGATGTCATAGAAGCTTTCAAAAATTTAGCACATGTTAAAAGCCAAGGACTATCGCGGTTGCCAACAATCAACGCAACAGCCCCGCCAGGACAACCGATACTTTCTTATTCTGCTGCTCTATTTCATATTTCTTATTTGGGACAAGCCGTACTTGAGGATTTACGTCTTCTACACAATGCACGTCTTCAAGAAACATCACTTGAAGCAATGCTTCGCATGTCAAATGATCCCCTCCCCCTTGATTACCAACAGCCAATAATTCAAGAACAAGACAGGTACTTAACACTATCCAGCGATCCATCACAAAAAGAGGCTGTGATAAAAGGGCGTAATGGTCCAGGTCTTGTGATTGAAGGGCCGCCAGGTACAGGAAAAAGTCAAACGATCGTCAATCTGATTGGCGATGCTATCGGACGAAACAAGACGTTACTGCTTGTCTGCCAAAAACAAGCCGCATTAGAGGTCGTTTCCAAACGTCTAGAGGCCGAAGGGCTGGGCAATCGTTTTGTTTTAGTCCGTGACGCCAATAGAGACAGTCGACCAACAATCAAGTCAATCAGGGAACAACTCGAGGTCTTATTTCAAAGCTCAGATCAGAGCAATGGGCTGATAAAACTAAGAAATCAACAAGCCCAACACATTGAAACACTGGAACAGGAACTTGATAACTCTCATCAAGCTTTATACGCCGTTAACAATCAAATCGGTCGTAGCTATCGCGATGTCATCTGTGAGCTGGTGGATCTGGAGGAAAGAGAAAGACCCGTAATTGACTGCATTGAAATTCGTGATTTAGTTGACAAAATACCCCTTGAGTCAATTATTGAAATTAAAGAGGAAATTGCCCCTCTGGGTCTTGATTGGGTTGAAGCAGATTATTATCAAAGCCCGTTAGACAACCTTAAGCCATTTCATTGGGATGAAGCCACCTACCAGGCCTTTTGTAAAGAATTTGATCCGTTCTACTTGGCAGAAAAGACCCGCCATAGCATTATGGCGCGCAAACAATCTCTTTACGGAATAAAAAACTTTTCAGATAAAAATTTATGGCGATGGATAAAAACAGCCAAAAGAGCAACAAAGCCTCGTGGCTTCTTTTCTTCGCTTAACCCTTTGCGATATTTCGCCCATCGAAGGCTGGCGAAATTACTTCTAACCAATAACTCTGAAAGCTCTAAAACCTCGATGCTAAACTTTTTGGCTGCGGTTACCAAAGAAAGAGAGGTTAGGATCGAGCTTGACAAACAGCGTCATAAATCTCTTGATCTTCTGAGCCAACTTGACCGCTGGTTTAAAATTCACTGGCTTGAACAGCAGCAACTGCTGATCAATTCAGCTGACCAGAGTTCCAAACAAATAGATCTGATTGAAACCAAAAAATCGTTCATACCCTCATACCAAAAGTTCCGCGTTAAAAGTCAAAATTTCTCCGATGATTGTTGGCTTTTTTTTGAAGCCCTCGGGAATGCCTTTGAACAATTCAAAAACCTGCCAAAACACGACATTGACTGCGAAATTCGCAGAACCATTGATCGAGAGATCAGACTGTCCTGGAAGGCTCAATTTGAGCAGAACGATCCAGCTCTGTTATATGAAACATCTCAGCTAGCAGCAAAATCTCAAGCACTAAAAAAGGCTGAATTAACTATCAGAGATTTGAACCGGGATTATCTACGCTTGGGAATACGCAGTGATAACATTGGTAATCGTCAAAAATGGGAAGATATTACGCGCTTATCAGGACCCCGTTCATTGCGCTTAAGAGAATTTATCGACAGAGGCATTGATATTGGTCTTTTTGACATTCGCCCCATCTGGTTAATGAACCCGGAAGCTGCCAGTCGTTTATTACCAAAAAATCGATCGATGTTTGATTATGTTGTTTTTGATGAAGCGTCTCAAATGCCCGTTGAATTAGCACTCCCCACACTTTACCGAGGTCGTCATGTGATAATTAGCGGCGATGAAAAACAGTTGCCCCCAAGTGCCTTTTTCTCTGGTCGAATTGAAAATGATGAAGATGACGATCTAGATGACTTATTCCAAAATAACGAGCAAAATGAAGAACAACAAGCTGCCCTAGAAGAAGCCTGGAACCGCAGAGAAATCAAAGATTGCCCCGATCTTCTCGCACTTGGCAGATCTATATTGCCGCAAAGCCTCTTGCAAGTTCATTATCGTTCCCAATTTCGCGAACTTATAGCTTATTCAAATGCAGCTTTTTATGGAAACCGTCTGAATGTTCATGTGCAACATCCTGAACTTGAAATCAAACGCGCCAAACCCATTGAGGTGATACGAGTTGACGGTATTTATCAAGATCAAACAAACCCAGATGAAGCAGATAAAATAGTCGCCCTAATCGAAAACTATTGGCGCAAACCACAAAGGCCAACCATGGGTGTTGTGACATTCAACCAAAAACAATCAAAACTGATCGAGGAACGCCTTGAGCACCTGGCTGGAGCCAATACCGATTTCAAAAATGCCTATTTACAAGAACTGAACCGTCAGGAAGACGGCGAAGATATGGGCTTTTTTGTCAAGAATGTTGAAAATGTCCAAGGTGATGAAAGAGATATTATTCTATTTAGCACGACTTTTGGAAAAAACACGCAAGGCAAATTTCGCCGTAATTTTGGTGCCCTCGGGCAATCTGGTGGCGAACGACGTTTAAATGTTGCCATCAGCCGTGCTCGAAAAAAAATCTTGCTCGTTACTTCTATGCCAATAGATGCAATATCAGATCTTTTCTTTACACACCGCAAACCAGAAACACCTCGTGATTACCTACAGGGCTATTTGAAATTTGCAGAATTTTTACATCAGGGAGATTTTCAATCCGCACAAAATGTGTTGCGAAAAGTTCAGATCCTTCCATCCGAAACTGAAGAGACTCCGGAGACACAGGATAGTTTCAAAAAGATTGTTGAAAAATTTATATTGGATCTCGGCTACACTATAGAGTCAAAAAATGATGGATCTGCCTTTGCCATAGATTTTGCCATTCGCCATCCAAAAACTGATCTTTATGCTATCGGGATTGAATGTGATGCCCCTCAACATGAATTATTAAATCATGCTCGCGATCGAGAGATCTGGCGAATAGATATGCTATCGAAAAGCCTGGGCAAAGTGCACCGTGTATCGTCTTTTGGCTGGTACCATAGCAGACAGGAAGAACAGCATGCTTTGCGAGAAGCAATTGAACAAGCTCTAAAATAGGGGATGAGAATGAGCGGACCCAAAGTCGTTCGAGTTATAACAATAGAAGAAAAGATCGAAATCTCTAAAAGACATCTAGCCAGGTTGGATGCCGCCATCAAAACTTGGGAAATCCAATGTCAGGCACATCACCTAGCTTCTTTAGATGAGATGAAAGAAACACATAAGCGAAAAAAAAACATTCAGTCATTGCTGGATGAAAAGGCTTTCTCAAAACTTCAACAATCGGTTCAATCCGAAATTTCATTTCTCAACGATGACCTTTCTGAAAAACTTGAACGAGCAGCACAAAAGAAAGCCGATGTAAAACAACAACACCGCAACTTGTCTAAATCAGCTGCGTCCATGCTTGCCACTTTAAAACGCAAATCCATTGTAGTTCCTGATCAGCTAGCATCCGACCTGACTGATATTCAAAAGGGTTGGACGGATAAAGAAAAAGCTGAAATCACACTGAAGCAAGCTCTCGATCTTATTCCCACAGATCAAGATTATGAACTAACGGAAGAACAAAAAAACATCGCTCAAGAGCTTGCAAAAGATGAGATAGTAGAAGTCCTTGATAATTACATGAAAAGCCAACAGAGCGATCTGGATATTATAATCAATAATGTGGATCGCCACATATCTGAACTTGAGCTTTTGGCTGCTCAGGAAGTTGTACTGCCATTTCAGCAGCAAGCTGAAAAACTCTTAAAAGAATCGTCTCCTCAAAGACAAAAAATGATGGCTGATAGCCTGCTAATTGACCTAGTGGGGGCAATCAAAGAGCAAAGAAATAAAGCAGAACTATTCAGCACATTAAAAGTGTCATTGTCAGAATTACAAAAACTGTCTTCAAATCAAACATCCCTCATCAAAGAAGCTGAGACCATAGTTCAAAAACAAGACTTAAATTCCGCAAGGGATTGTCTCAATCGCGTACAAGAAGTCATCAGTGACCTGATCGAAAAGCAGTCTGATCAGAACCGCAGGAACACCATTCTTAAAGCCCTCACAGATCTGGGATATAATGTGCATGAGGGTATGGAAACGGCGTGGGTCAAAGACGGGAATATCTCTTTGCAAAATAGCAGCAAGCCTCAGATGGGTGTGAAATTAAGCGGGGGCAAGGGTGGTGGCCCTATGCAAATGAGGCCAGTATTGTTTGAGCCAACCGATAATCCTCAAGATGCAGAAATTGCATGGTGCTCTGATTTTAAATCACTCAAAGAAATTATTTCCGCTGATGACACTGATTTGACCATTGAAGTTGCCAGAGCTATTGGTGAGGTCGATGTTGAAATAGTTAATCAGGATGTCCAAGATCGACGAATAGATATATCCATTAGACCCAATCTAAGAACATTTGATGCCTCAGATGAGTGATATTAACCCATCTAACTTACATGAGAAATAACTACTTTCATTTTATATATTTTTGATAAATGTAAATTGCTGAACCAATGAAAATCGGGGGCGCTATCATGGTGAAAAACATATGTCCCCAATCGTCCATATATTTCCAACTACCATCATTGTATGGATCAAAAAGTGCCACATAAAGAAAAACACCAATAGCCCAGTATAGAGATCCAAAACTCCAAAATCTTAGATCTTTTCTTTTGTGCCAATTGGGGATGATTCTTGTTACCGCCAGGTGCAGTAATAAGTAAAAACAATAAGCAATAATTGAACTTACTAAAAAAACAAAAATAAATTCAAGGAAATCTCTCTGGATATTTGAAACAAAATTGGTAATTCCACCTAAAAATACCGCCAAAACCAAAAACGGCACCGGTGCATATAAAATACGCCCTTTAACAGTTTGGAGATGACGTAGGTATTTTGGATAGTTTGCTTTCTTTGAAGGATCAATCTTCTCTTTCATAAAACTTGATACATTAGCTAGAAATTCGTCAGAAAATTCAACACCTGAATCAGGACGATCCACGGCTTCCATCTCACTTATTTTATCTTTGAATTCGTTCCAATCGCTAATTCTAGGTGCTTTAGCATAAAAGCTATCCTTACCTGTCATTTGAGCATATCCCGCAATATCTTCATCGATTTGAGGATCGTGATACGGCTCATACCAAACAGCAATTTTTTTCTTAGTGTTTGTAGCTAAAAAGGGAAATTCCAATCGTTCGGAATGATTGCAATTCGAGCAAGTAAAATAATTCACTTTGTCATCAAATATCATTTTCTTATTCACATCATGCTCGATCCACAAAGATCTAAATAAGTCTACATCTTGCTGATTTTGACACTTCCTACATGTTATACGAGCGCTTACTATTTTACTCATTGATCATCCCCACAATCTCACTTTTTATTCCTCAGTAAATCATTGATTTGACCACAGCATCAAATCTTTTTCATTATCTCATCCTGATAACGACACTAATTGTTATTAATTTCTATTATTATCATCGGCGCTTCAATAACCGGATCATAACCGGCCAGTGATCGCTAACACCTCTACCAGTTTCTGGGTCAAATCTACGAGGTTCAACATAGCCTTTATTTTGTTTATCAACGGTAATTTGTTCCGGATGCACAACAACGGTGCCAAAACTACCCAGATCAGCAAACCAATTTTGCTTAGAAGCTTTGTAGAGGCTAAGAGCATCGGACACTATGATCATGTCGAGAAAAGACCAGGTAGGCCAATTATAAAGCAACCTATCGATATATTTACTCGATCCAGGAGGACGACAGTCATTGTTGATCACTGGTGAAACCCACCATTTGCCTCTTATTAAAAGCCGTTTAAATGCCCCTGTTTTGGCTTCATTGCAATTGATATTAAAATCTCCAGCCGCAATCGAAAGATGATGCTTTTTGGATTTTACAATTCCATTGAGAAACTTGATTGAACGAAATCGGCATTTCATCGGATATCTACCAGATGGAAAATGAACACCATAAACAATTAGTGTTTCCTCATCTGAAAGTCTAATAGGAACTGAAACGATATCTCTTGTTTTCTCGCCGCATTTCTCACGATCAGATCCAAAGTCTATTTTATGTGCCTCAGGCTTCCCTACCAATGGTAGTTTTGTTAGAAAACCAACATCTATGCCGCGATTAATATGTTTATCACTCGTGTCTAATTGTATGGATTGATAGCCAGCTGCATCTAGATGCTGGTTAATAAGGTCATCAAGAACTTGCTTATTTTCAATCTCTTGCAAAACAATAACGTCCGGCAATTCAGGCATAGCTTTAATTGTGTCACCCAAACGTTTTAGTTTTGTCTGATAGGTAAGTTCATCCCAGTTCAATGCTTTGCATTTTTCCTGATAAAATTTTGATAATGCGTTCTGTTTTTCACAATTTGAATCATGCTTTTCTCTGTTCTTATTCTTGATGGACACCGGTAAATAGGTGTTATCATGAGGATTATCAGGATCGTTGATCGTGTCGAATAAATTCTCAACATTAAAGGATACAATAGTCACTGTTTCAGCCAATACCGGTCTTTGTGGAACTAAAAGACAAAGCGCTATAAGCCCTGCCATTTTCATAAAAGTCATCACCTGCATTTTATTCCCCCAAACAAGATCAATTGAGAAAGATCATTCTTACACTTATAGTAATTATCCTGTATTAATAAAATTTTCGAGCCATAATTGCGAATAACTACTTAAAACTTGCCCAAAATCAAAATTCATTGCAAACTTTTCCATACGGGGGACTTTATGGATGTTTAAGTTGCTTATTCCCATAATTGCTGGGGTGATTTTGTTGTTGCCATTTCCTGTATCTGCACAAGATTCTGGTGAAATGATAAAGAACCTGTTTGGCACTATGCTGCAAGGGGCCATCCGGAAACAGCAAGATAAGCAGTTTCGTAAAAACTGGCAGCTCTGTTTTGAGCGCAATCTAATTGAGGCTTGTGACAAAGCCCTTTCCTATCCTCATCTCAAAGTTAAATATCGCAAGACGATCCTTGATCATCGCAATAAAATTCTGGGCGAGACGCAACACTTTGAGGAGCAAATTGACCCCTCAGCTGAATTCAACAACCAAAACATAGCGCTGGAAACACAATTGTCAGAAGAAAGACGATTGCGCTCAGAATTGCAGAAACAACTGCTTGATGCCAACCGACAAGCACAAAACTTAAAAAGTGCCCTGAAAAAAGAGCAATTAGATCAACGGGATTTAAAACAGCAATTGCATACCGCAGAGATTAAACTTGCAGCCTTTCAAAAACTTGTTGGAGACTTTGATGCACAGCAAAGCCAGCTGCAGAACGAGGTTAAAACTTTAAAGTCCACTCTTAAAGATACCGTGCAAAACAAAACGCAACAGCAACAAATTTTTATTGGCGTGCTCATAGCAACCAGCCTTATCACACTTGTTTTATTGATTATGGTCTTCCGGCGGCCAATGAGATCAGAGACCTTACCAGTTGAACAAAAACCCTCAGATGCTTCAGATGATTTCAAAGATAATTCATCAGAACTTCCTGAAGTATCAAATCCTCTTGACGAAAAACAACAAGCACAAACCTTAAAACCTCACACCGTTACGCTCACCGGCAATCTTATTGATGATGTCCGTCAGGCTTTGCACGGATAGAAAGGGTCCTCATGACAACAACAACCGATGACCGCGAAGCCCTCAAGGCCCGTTTCAGCGCCTTTCATGCCCCTGTCGCGACACCGCCCCCTGAACCATCAAAAGAAATAGCTGCACCGATTGCTGACACGTTGCATGAGAAAGCACCAATGATGCAACCAGGTCAAGACCGGATCAAACTCAAAATACGGCGCTCGCAAAACAAAGCGCTGATGAGAGGCGTTGGTTTTTCTGTGCATTTCATAGCAGAGCTTTCACCTGACGCCAGAAAGGCGGTTGATCACTATGGTTTTGGTAAAGTCGTTCTATTTGAAAAAGATCTGAAGCTGAAAATGACAGCCAATCCGATTAAAATCATCTGGCGTTTTTTCAAACTGGCACTGACACGATCACAATGGCAAATTACGGTAAATGATCTCGTTCAAGGACGCACCATTTCCTGCAAAGACATTTTAGAAATGCTGGATGTGGAAGGGGACATTAGACAAGCGGCCAAACTATTTGCCGATGTTCTGCGCACCGCTTCGACCTTTGGTGGTGAAGAGCTGATTGATCTCTAAGGAGCTTATATGTCTGGTCACACCCTTGCACATTTCCTCAGCACTATTTCATCGGATTTTCGTGATGCTTTAACCGAAGCCGAAAACGCCTATAAGTGGAAAGCCTTATCGATACACGAAGAAGGCCGTGAACTGGAAACAGCAAAATTGCGCAAACTCTATGAGACCCTGCAAAAAGTTCATGAAAGCTCACCCTTTGCTGACCCTGATATGCCGCATCGGCTTGCCGTGCTAACAGCCGCAGAAGTGTTTCGCCGCACTGGTGCGCCTGCTGACAATGACCGGCTGGTGCATCATGTTGCTGAAAGCGCTTTAAGCTTACTACAGCAAGAAATCATCTTTGGCTTTCCTGCCATTGATTGGAATGTGCCTTTGTCCCTCGAAGACAGTGTTGCCTTGCGCGCTTATCTTGAGCAAAAACGTCATTTTCTACTTTATTCAGAAAACATCCTTGAGATATGGTGCGACCGGTTTGTTGATCTTTGGGCTGTGCTGTTTCAGCATTTGCCAGACAGGATCTTTAGCGCTGAACCTGCAACCACTGGCACTTTGTCTTTTTCTGAACCGCTGATCGACACCATTGAAGATCTTCCCCTTGCCGTTGAAAACCTGCTCGCCAGCCTGTTTTCAGAAGATAAAGGCTCACTCCTCGATCAGAACCTGTTTCAAACTCTTATTGAGGCCATTGATCAAAATATCTGCTCTGTCTCCGGCATCCCTTATGAAGAGCGTGAGACCAGCAGACGGCAGGTGATCACCCCAACCAAATGCCGGGAAACATCTGAACTGATCCCTCAGCTTTATTTACAAGACACCCCGTTTTTATCGCTGTTTTTTGAAGAACTGCCGGTGGATGTGCCAGAAACTGCGCGGTTTGAACATTGTCACATCGTCGCCGGTACAGGTCATGGTAAAACCCAGCTGATGCAATATCTGATTGCCCAAGATCTTGAAAGGGTTGCCGCTGGCAAGGCCTCTGTTGTTGTCATCGACAGCCAGGGGGATTTAATTAAAACCATCTCGCATCTGGAAAGCTTTGCCCCCGGCAACCCCCTATCCGATCGATTGGTTTTGATTGACCCGTCTGACGTCACCTACCCTGTTGCTCTCAATATGTTTGATATGTCAATTGAGCACCCCGATCCCTTGCAACAGGAAAAACTGTTAAACGGTTTACTGGAACTTTATGATTTTATCTTTGGCTCGCTGCTCGGCGCGGAATTGACACAAAAACAAAGCGTCATTTTCCGCTATGTCGCACGTTTAATGCTGAAAGTGCCCGGGGCCACCATTCAGCATTTACGCAAATTAATGGAACCCGATGGCTATCACGAGTTTGAGCAATATATCTCCATGCTGGAAAGCCCAACCGCGCGCGCCTTTTTTGAAACCGAATTTAACTCTAGGGAATTTGATGCGACCAAAAAGCAAGTGCGGCGGCGCCTGTGGGGCGTTTTGGAAAACAGCAGCTTTGAAAATATGTTTTCTTACCCCAAGAACAAACTGAACTTTGCCGATGAAATGAATGCGGGCAAAGTCATTCTGATCAGCACCTCAAAAGATCTATTGAAACAAAATGGCACTGAGATCTTCGGGCGGTTTTTCATTGCCCTGATTACGCAAGCTGCTTTAGAGCGAGCGGCTTTACCCAAACAGCAGCGCTTGCCAACCTATGTCTATATTGATGAAGCCAACGATTATTTTGAAAAAGGCGATGATAATCTGCCATTGATTTTGGAAACCGCGCGTAAACAAAATATCTCACTGACCCTGGCCCACCAATATCTGGATCAGCTTGATACCAAATTAAGATCGTCACTTCTTGCCAACACATCGACCAAAATTGTCGGCGGTCTCAGTCAAAAAGACACGCTCGCCTTTGCCAAAGAAATGTACACAGACACCAAAACCATTGAGGCCAAGCGCAAATATCAGGATCACTCTGAATTTGCCGCCTGGGTAAAAAACGTCACCTGGAGCGCTCTTACCCTGCATGTCCCATTTGGTCATATGGAAGCCCTGCCACAAATGTCTGAGGAGACTTTTGCCTCCCTGCGGGAAGCACAACGAGCCCGCTATGCTGTTCCAGCACAAGACGTCAGGCAATGTCTTAAAGGAACGGTTCAAAACAGTGGTACAGGCGCAGATGGTGAAATTGAGCCTGGCGATTTAGAGGTCTCAAAGGAAAGTGGCTGGCGTCCTGCAACAACCGATGGCGAGACGCCAATCGAGCCAACTTGATACACTGTTTACTATGAGCCAAAAACCAGACCCTCAAAAACCAAAAAAACGGCGGCATCGGTTTCAAAAACTGCCCAAACATCAGCGCCAGCGCTTTTTAATACAGGAACGCGATATTGATATCGCACGTATTGTGCATGAACATTATCAGCTTAACTCGCATCATATTCGCGCACTTATCAGCGGCCTCAATGTGCCGACAGGGCGCCTGAAATGGAATGCGAAAAAAATCACCGAACGGCTGCCCCGCTTATGTGATGAAGGGATAATTGAAAAAATTGAAAGCGATTATGAGTTTACCAATGCCCTTTATCGGCCCGATTGTTATCAGCTTGGCCCACAGGGGGAAAAACTATTGCGCATGCGCGGCCAGCTCAATGAAAGTGCCGCCCGTCTGGTGGCCAAAAACCGGGAAGGCCGGTTTACTACCCTTCCCCACCGCATCATGATTAATGATATTTATGTCTCCATTCAAATTGCCCTGCAACGTTTTCCAAACATTCAATTAATCAAACCTGGCGACATCATCGCTGCCGCGCCGGAGGCCACACGGCGCTTGAAAAACCCATTTGAAATCCCCTCTTTCGCGCGCTATCAACATCCGCGCTCGAAGAAATGGCACAGCATAAAAACCGGCATTATTCCTGATAAATTATTTGGTCTTCAAAATATCAAAACCGGGCGTCAACTGTTTATCATGCTGGAGGCCCACCGCACCGTGCCACTGACTGATATTAACCCCAAACGCAAAACCGTATTAAAAACCCTTGCCGCTTATCTGCGCATAAACGCCAAACCGAAAAACGATCAATCACTGCCCCTCTACCGCAAACATTTTGGCATTCCCAATATGATTGTGCTTTGGGCCACCACCAGTGAGCAAAAGGCGGCGAATATTCTCAATCTCATAGAACATTTAACAGACGGCAGGCCCACCGGCCTGTTTGGGGTGACCTGCCTGTCTCTGCATCAAAACCCACGGCGTTCCCCTGTACCGGATCCTGATATTCTTCAGGCCCCTTGGCAGCGTTCTGGGCGGGATGATGTCACCTTGTTAGATTTGTTAAACCGCACGTAAAACAAAGCCATTGCTTTTTCTGGTATTTATTGTGGGCATTCCCTCCTCTCTCTCCGCTTTGCCGCACCTATCATTGACAAACCCTGGATCTGTTGCTTACTACGGCCCCTTTATTGCGAGATCCCGTTGATTTTGTAGCATTCCTCTAGAGCCATTGATCTTTGCAAAGGAGGACATGATATGAGCAAACTTGGCTATATTGATTTTGAATTACTGAAATCTCAACTGACCATTAAAGAGGTGCTCAGCGCCTATGGCATCACCCACCTGAAACAGGCTGGACAACAATTACGCGGCGCTTGCCCTCTCCATGAGGGCAGCAATGATCGCCAATTTGTCGTCTGGCCCGAGAAAAACAGCTGGCGTTGTTTTGGTACTTGTAACCGCTCTGGCGATATCATACAGCTGGTCAGCCTGCTGCTCGGGGTCAGCAATCATCAGGCGGCCCATGATTTGGCCCGCCGCTTTGATCTGATGGTTGCGTCAAAGGCACCAGCAAACAAACAAAAAGAAACAAAAGCGCCCTCTCCAGAACGACCAGCCCCGGCAAACCGCGACCCGTGTGAGACGCGGCAAGAGAGGGCTGACCACGCCCCGGTAGCAGATGAAGGCAATCAGCTGCCTTTAAAACTCAAGCCTTTGACCTATCTTAATTTTGAGCATGAAAGTTTGCTGGCAACAGGTCTAAGCCCAGAAACGGCCAAACGCTTTGGTGTGGGTTACGCCCCTAAGGGCATCATGGCCGGGCGCATTGCCATTCCAATCCATAGTCTGGATGGTGAACTGCTGGCTTATGCCGGGGCCGCCACAAAATCGCATCAACAGCCCTGGAAATACCCCAAAGGCTTTCAGCCCAATTTAGAGCTGTTTAATGCCCACCGGCTATTGAGACATCAGAGCAACCGGCAACACAGTTTGACAGTTTGTTTTGACCCATTTGAGGTGTTGCATCGCTATGAACAAAAGCAAGAGGACGCGGTGGCTCTAATGGGGGAAGCTGTAACCAAATCTCAGCTTGAGAAACTCAACCGACTGATTGATCAGAATGACTATCGTGAAATTGTCATCATTACATCCTATCAGCTGCAACCAGCACATGACCTCTTTGAGAAGTTCATCAATCATCAAAACATCACCAGGTTGACATTAACCTGGCAACAATCTGATGAGTAATTTAAGCCCCCCCAGTCAACATCTGGTGGGGGTTTTTCTAAGCCTCGCTTTTGAGATTAGCCGCCAACCAGGCGCGTCAAGAGCCGCCTAAAGCTTTCCCCTTGACCCGACCTGGCTTTTGCGGCTTTTTTTCAAAAATGAAAAAGGCTTCGACTCAAAAGGATGAAACATTGGCTATAACAATCCACAACACCCCGGTTAAAGGTAGATTTTTTGAGCATCTCACAAAGATTTGATATGTAACGATCTGAATATAACAGCCACCTTCTTGGTTCATAGAGCAACTTGCGCTCACCTTTACTTCAGAAGCCCACACACCAATTCTGAGTGTCTTACCCTCATCACGGAGATACTCATGAAAAAATATCAAATCATTTATGCGGACCCGCCCTGGTTTTATAAATCAGGTCAATTTCCATCCACATCTAAACGTTATTCTTACCCACTGCTTGAAACTGAAAAAATCTGTGCCCTGCCAATTCAACAAATTGCCCACCCAAACAGCCTGCTGTTTTTATGGTCAACCATGTCTCATATCCCGGAAGCGCTGCAGGTAATTCAAGCCTGGGGGTTTCATTATGTCACCAACGGCTTTACTTGGATTAAGACCAATACCAAGTCAGGCACACCTGCTTTCGGTATGGGCTATTGGACACGGCAAAATGCTGAACTTTGTTTGCTCGCCAAGCGCGGCAAACCGCTGCGGCAGTTTAAAAACATTTCCTCTGTGGTTTTGGAACCGCGCCGCTTGCATTCCCAAAAACCTGATCGGATCAGAAACGACATCGTCCGTATTTGTGGTGATCTGCCGCGCATTGAACTCTTTGCCCGTCAAAAGATACCTGGCTGGGATATCTGGGGTAACGAGCTTGATAATGATATTGACCTTTAAAGAAAGCAGACCCCATGAAATTCTGGCAGTTTCTTGCTTTCATCAGCGGCTTGATCATCGCCATCACCATGGCCTTGGCCAGCATATCTTATAACGCAACCCTTGGCAGCCAGGACGTCGCCTTTTCCTGGCTGCCACTCACCAACAGCACTCTGTTTGCCAGCCTGGCCCTTGCTTTTGATCTTGGCATGATCGCCAGTGTATTTGGGTTTTGGCATTGGCGGAGCTCTAATCGGATCGCCGCTGCTTTTTGCGCTTTTTTGTTTATCATCTCCTCTGGCTTTTCTATCCATTCTGTGCGTGGCTATATCGCTCTCAATCTAACCAAGGCCGAAGCGCCAGTAGAACGAGAACAGGATCTTTATGCCTCTTTGAAAGCAGAACTTAAAGATGCGCAAACCCATTTGGCCACGCTCCGCGCCGATCTTCATAAAACAAAAGGGAGAAAGCGCCAGGGTCGCACACGTGAAATTAAAGAGCTGCTCTCCCGCATTGAAAAGACAAGAGCGCAACTGGCCTCAGTGCAAGCAATCCATCATGTTTCACCGCTGAAAGGAATTGAGTGGTATTTGGCAATTACCCTTTGGTTTTTCCACGCCACTTGCTGGACGGCATGGTTCGGTACCAATGGCAGGCCTTTGATAGAAAATTCGCTCCAAAATCAAGCCAAACAGTCTCATATCCAGATTGAGACTTTTGATCATGGCGGTGTGAAGGCCTGGATGCAGCACTATCAGCAAGCTGAACCTGAGCATTGTGTGATGCTTTTTGAGAATTATCAGGCGTGGTGTCAAGACAATGAGCTTTATCCGTTATCTGAGCGAAAATTTTACGCCCGTCTCATTGAACTCGGCGCCCGTAAATTCCGGGATGGCCGCAATGGGCCGATGAAATATGAATTGACGAATACACTAACAAATCGAGTATGAATGAGTAATTCAGTTTAATTATGTGAAAAATATTTGGTTCAAAACACTTAACCTTTGAATTATTTTATGAATTTGTTACGTTTCAAATAAATAAAAAACTATTTACAGTAACGATATTTAACATGCGGGGGACATTTTGGAACACGTCGGTGAAATTGAAAAACGCCTTTGGTCGGTGGCTGATCATCTGCGTGCCAACTCGAATTTTGCCAGCAACGAATACTTCCTCCCTGTCATGGGGCTCATCTTCCTGCGCCATGCTTACAGCCGTTTTTTACGGGTCCAGTATGAAATAGAGAACGATCCCAAGAGGGCAAAACGTGGTGGTGTCTCAAGGCCTGCAAGTAAGATAGACTTTTCCGGCCGTGGTTCTATCTTTTTAAAACCCGAAGCACAATTTGATCATCTGGTGGCGATTCCTGATGGCGGCGATCGTGCAGGTGCAATCATCGCCGCGATGGAAAGCATCGAGGCCGACAATGAATCACTTAATGGTGTATTGCCAAAAACAGAATACCAAGAGCTGGGTGACGACGATCTCGGTCAACTCTTGCGTACCTTCAACGATCCCGCGCTGCAAAAAGCCGATGGCGATGTGTTCGGGCGCATCTATGAATATTTTCTGACACAGTTTGCCGACCAAAAAGCTCATGATGGCGGCGAGTTTTTCACGCCGATTTCCATCGTGCAAACCATTGTCAATGTCATCGAGCCCAATCACGGCAAGATCATCGACCCTGCTTGCGGCTCAGGCGGAATGTTTGTGCAGTCAGCGCATTTCATCGAGAAAATGAAAGCCAATCCGAGCGACCGCGTCACCTTCTACGGGATGGAGAAAAACCCGACGACGATCCGCCTCGCCAAAATGAATCTCGCCGTTCATGGGCTTGAAGGCGATATAGCCAAGGCGATTTCATACTATGAAGACCCGCACGATCTGGTTAGCAAAGCCGACTTCGTGATGGCCAATCCACCGTTCAACGTCGATGAAATTGATGCCGAAAAAATCAAAAACGATCCGCGTTTGGAGTTTGGCCTGCCTAGTGTGAACAAGGGCGGCAAGGTTTCGAACGGCAACTATGTCTGGATCTCATTCTTCCATTCTTATCTGTCTGAGACAGGCCGTGCAGGCATCGTGATGTCATCGCAGGCATCATCGGCTGGCGGCGGCGAATCCAAAGTCCGCGAAGCGATGATCAAGACGGGCGATGTCGATGTGATGATCGCCATTCGCGGCAACTTCTTTTATACGCGAACCGTGCCGTGTGAACTCTGGTTTTTCGACAAGGGCAAACCTGAGCACCTGAAAGAAAAGGTGCTGATGATCGATGCGCGGAACATCTACCGCAAGGTGACGCGTAAGATTTTTGATTTCACGCCCGAGCAGCAGCAGAACATTTCCAGCATCGTGTGGCTCTATCGCGGGCAGACAGATCGGTTTCTGGCACTTGTGCAGAACTATCTGCAAACCGCCTTTACGCAGATGAAGTCCTGCGACTTTACCGGGTTTGAAACTGCGCTCAATGCGGTGACAAAGGCGCACAAGGATAAAGAGCTACAAGAGCTGGCAGCAACGGTCAAAGCCGACATCATGGCTCTGACCAAAGCGGCGAAAACTGCCTTCACCAACCAATGGGAAAAGACCGCGCGAGACTATGAGGGCTTGAAAGCGTCCAGTACGGCGCTTGAACCAGTGGCAGATCAGGCCAAGGCTTTGGTCAAAACCATCGACCACCTCTTCAAGTTGGCTACCCGCGTCCATGAAGCGGATGTTGCCAACGGCACAAAGCCTGCAGAAGGCAAGAAGCGCCTGAAGGAACTGGACTTAGCGCGGCGGGATGTTACCGAGCACCTTAAGCAAGCGCGCTACTTCCACACTCAGGCCGAATGGCTGCAAACGCGTTTTCCCGAGGCCGAATTGCGCGATGTGGAAGGATTGGTCAAGCTGGTTGATCGCGCAGAGCTGGACGCCAATGACTGGAGTCTGACACCAGGCCGATATGTCGGCGTTGCGCCTGAGGAAGAGGACCAAGACTTCGATTTTGAAGTAAGCTTGCGCGACATTCACATCGAGATTGATGGCCTGAACGCCGAAGCAGCAGCGCTCGCCGAAACTATCAAAAAGAATTTCGAAGAGTTGATAGTATGAATTGGGAGTCTGTAAAACTTGGTAGCCTTGGTGAATTTCGAAATGGACTTAACTATTCGAAAGAAAACGAAGGTGAAGGTCTAAAAGTAATTTCCGTCAAGAACTTTGGCGACCTTAGAGTCCCAAACTATGACGAATTAGATGAAATCAATCCCGACGGGGTAAATGCCAAGGACTCGAGATTGGAAGCGGGCGATATCATCTTCGTGCGCTCAAATGGGAACAAGGATTTGATCGGTCGTTCGATGTATATCGAAGAGACTATGCCAGATGTTTCATATTCTGGATTTTGCATTCGATTTAGGAACCATAGCGCCAATGTGCGATCAAAGTTTCTCGCCTACTACTTTCGGTCACCAATGTTCCGGCGCACACTTTCGAACCTCGGCGGCGGAACAAATATCAACAATCTCAACCAGACGGTTTTGAAAAATTTTGAAGTCTCTGTTCCTAACCCCGCTGAGCAAGAAAAGATTCTAGCGACTATTTCGTCCTACGACGACCTGATCGAAAACAATCGGCGGCGGATTGCGTTGTTGGAGGAAGCGGCGCGGCTATTGTATCGCGAATGGTTTGTCCATTTCCGCTTCCCTGGCCACGAGCACGTCAAAATCATCGATGGCGTGCCCGAGGGGTGGGAACAAAAAGCAATTGGTGACATCGCGCGCGTTTATAGGGGCAAGAGTTACAAGAGCTCTGAATTGCGTGAGGAAGGTGGAAAAGCATTTGCTAACCTAAAATGCATTCAAAGATATGGTGGATTCAGAATCTCGGGATTGAAGCGATTTGAAGGCGATCACAAAGAACATCACACCTTGAGACCAGGCGATATCGTTATGGCTGTAACTGACATGACGCGGGAAGCCATGATTGTTGCTCAAGCTGGGCGGATACCCGCGAGTGTCAACGAAGATGCTATATACTCAATGGACTTGGTGAAAATAGTTCCTTACGAAAGCATACCTTCAAATTGGCTTTACTCACTCTTCCGTTATTCTGGTTTTTCGTTTGATGTTCGAGAGCACGCAAACGGAACCAATGTGCTTCACTTGAAACCGAAGCATATAGAAAATTGGATTTCACCGATTCCCCCACCGTCATTGATGCAAGAATTCGTATCTATTATTGATCCGATGATTAATCAGCAAGACAGACTCGAACTCCAAATTCACCATTTAGAGAAAGCACGCGACCTGCTGCTACCCCGTCTGATAGACGGACGGTTGGAGGTGTAGGGCATGAATGATTACACCGAAGACAGATTGGCTCAGAATACCCTCGCATCCTATCTTGAGGATGAGTTGGGCTGGGGCAATGTCTTCGCGTTTAATACTGAAACCTTCGGGCCGGAAGGTACGCTTGGCCGCAAGTCGGATCGCGAAGTGGTGCTCACCCGCTATGTTGGGGAGGCGCTGGTACGGCTTAATCCTGGCTATCCCGATGAAGCCTATGCAAACGCGCTTCGTCAGATTACGGACACGATAGGTTTCCAGTCCGCCGTTCAGACCAATCACGAGAAATATGAGCTGATCCGTGATGGTGTTCTGGCCAGCTATAAGAAGAACGGTGAGATCAAGAAAAGTCGCCTAAAGATTTTCGACTACGACAATCCTGACAATAACCACTTCCTCTGTGTCCGTGAAATGTGGGTGAGCGGACCAAACGGCCATCGCCGCCGTCCTGATATCATCGGTTTCGTCAATGGCTTGCCATTGATGTTTGTTGAATTGAAACGCCCCGACAAATCATTGCGCCGCGCCTATGACGACAATTTCCGCGACTACATGGACACGATCCCACAGCTCTTTCACTTCAACGCCTTTGTGGTGCTGGGCAATGGGATAGAAGCCAAGGTTGGCTCGATCTCCGCGCAGTATGAGCATTTCAGTGACTGGAAGCGCCTGGCCGAAGGCGACAAAGGCGTCGTGCAGATGGAGACCCTCATCAAAGGCATCTGCACCCGTTCCAACTTTCTAGACCTCTTCGAGAACTTCATCCTGTTCGATGACAGTACCGGCAAGCTGATCAAGATTGTTGCCCGAAACCATCAATATCTTGGCGTGAACCGTGCGATGCAGTCCGTCATTGACCGTAAGAAGCGTGACGGAAAGCTGGGCGTGTTCTGGCATACGCAGGGCTCAGGCAAATCCTATTCGATGGCGCTGTTCGCCCAAAAGGTGCGCCGAAAGTTGGGCGGTGATTTCACCTTCCTGGTGCTGACCGACCGAACAGACCTCGACAACCAGATTTACAAGACCTTCGCGGGCGTCGGTCTCGTCAACAACGATAAAGACCCGTGCCGTGCCGACAGCGGCTCTGAGCTGAAGCAACTGTTGGGTGAGCAGAAGGCCTTCGTGTTTTCTCTTGTGCAGAAGTTCAATCAGGAAATTGAGGAAGGCCAGGAATACTCGATACGCGACAACATCATCGTGATGACCGACGAGGCGCACCGAACCCAATACGGCACGCTGGCGATGAATATGCGCGATGCCTTGCCGAATGCCAGCTATATCGGCTTCACAGGCACGCCGCTCTTCACTAGCGACGAGATCACCCAGCGTGTCTTTGGTGGCTACATCTCCACGTATGACTTCCAACGCGCGATCGAGGATAACGCGACGCTGCCACTCTATTACGATGCGCGCGGTGACAAACTTGGCCTTTCGGCTGAGGGACTGAATGAGAAACTCGCAGAAGCGATCGCGGAGGCGGAGATCAGCGACGCAGACGTTGCCGCGAAACTCGAAAACGAATTGAAGCGCGAATACCACGTGGTTACGGCTGAGAAACGCCTGAAACACATCGCTCAGGATTTCTCGACGCACTACTCGACGAACTGGGAAACCGGCAAGGCGATGTTTGTGGCGATCGATAAAGTCACCGCCGTGCGGATGCACGACTACATCAAGGAAACATGGGCAGCGCGCATTGCCGAATTCGAAGCCAATCTGATAAATGCGCGCGATGATCAAGACATGGCACTACGGCAACGTCAGATTACCTGGATGAAGGAAACCGAGATCGCTGTTGTTGTCAGCGACGAACAAGGTGAAGTCGACAAGTTTCGCAAATGGGGTTTGGACATTGGCCCCCATCGCAAGTTGATGAAAGAAGGCTTTCTCCTCGAAGATGGTAAGCGCCTCGATGTTGAAAGCGCCTTCAAGCGTGAAGACCATCCTTTCCGCATCGTGATCGTGTGCGCCATGTGGCTAACCGGCTTTGACGTACCCTCGCTATCTACACTGTACCTCGACAAGCCATTGCAAGCGCACACGCTTATGCAGGCGATTGCGCGTGCCAACCGCGTAAAGGAAGGCAAGAACAACGGGCTGATCGTCGACTATTGCGGCATCCTGAAAAATCTACGCAAAGCTCTGGCGACGTTCGCTGGCCATACAGGTGAAGGCGGTATGGATGAAGGGGACGGACCAGAAACTGATCCGCTGCATCCAGAAGAAGAGTTGCTGGAAGAATTGGCCGAGGCAATCGAGTTTGTTTGCCAGCAGTTGAAAGATAATGGCCTTGAACTGGAGACTCTGAAGACGGCAACGGGCTTTGCTAAGAACAAGGCGTTGGTTGATGCTAAGGAAGCCGTCAATGTGGATGACGAAAGCCGCAAGAAGTTCGAGATTTCTGCGCGGTCAGTGTTCAGAAAATACAAAGCCTGCCTGACTTTCGATGGCGTTCAAAAATGCCGCGCCGACTGTGAAGCGATCGCGTTCCTCTACAAGACACTCGGAGAAGATCGCGACAATGCCGATACGTCCGAAATCATTCAGAAGCTAAATGCGATCGTGAGCGAAGCCGTCAATGTGAAGGCCGACCCCGATTCCGACGACAAGATATTCGACATCTCTAAGATAAACTTCGATCTGTTGCGCAAGGAATTTGCAAAGAGTGAGAAAAAGCACACTGATGTTCAGGACATGAAGACGGTCATCGAGAACCGTCTTCGCAAGATGCTGGAACAGAACCCGCTTCGAACAGATTTCCAAGAGCGCTTCGACGAGATCGTCCGCGACTACAACAAGGAAAAGGATAAGAACACGATCGAAGCCACTTTCGAGGCGTTGATGCGGCTCACTGCTGAAATGTCGGAGGAAGAAAAGCGCCACGTCAAGGAAGGTCTGGACACCGAAGAGCAACTGGCAGTTTTCGATATGCTGCTAAAGCCAGACTTATCGAAACCTGAAATTAAAAAAATCAAATCTGTTGCGGTCTCCTTGTTAAAGGAGCTCGAAAAGCAAATGCGCGAGGTTCAGGACATCTTTTCGAAGACAGCCACCCGCGATCGCTTTCGTCAATCGATCTATGATTTTTTGTATGATGATAAAACGGGCTTACCCGTTGAGCAGTACACAGAGGATGATCTTGCCTACAAAACAGACCGTTTATTTCAGTTTTTTGAACAGCAAGCCGGTAGGACTCTCGACATGGCGTTCCGGGGAGGATTGGAAAGGACATGAGCGCCGTTGCTACACAATCCACTCCCCTTAGCGAAAAGTCTGCACTTGCAGACTTAGTGACATGGGCAGAGAAGCGCCCAGCATGGCAGAAAGACGCCCTCCGTCGTCTTATTACAGGTGAAGTACTCGACGATCAGGCTATTGCGGAACTCACGCAGCTTTGCCTCGACCCATCGCTCGCCCATGTGCCAATTTCACAATCGCATATCGTGGCTCAGGACGGTACGGCAGAGTCAATTTCACTTTTATCGATCAAGAATCCGACCGCCATAAACGCGCTTGCCATCCAGCAAGAGCTGTCCTTTGCCCCTTCGGGGCTTACGGTTATCTACGGGGATAATGGCTCAGGAAAGTCGGGCTATGTTCGTGTATTGAAACACGCTTGCCGGACCCGAGACGAAAAATTCGTCATCCATCGGGACCTGGAGGACAAGACCGATACCCCTCAATCTGCCGAAATCAACTTCACCCGTGGCTCTGTTACCGATCAATTCGATTGGACGATAGACGGCGAGCCGCACAGCGATCTTCCATCGGTCAGCATCTTCGACTCTCGAAGCGCCAGCATCCATGTCGAGAGCACAAACGACGTCGCTTACATTCCCCGCCCAATGCGCATACTTGAAGCTTTGTCCGACGCTGCCGACCGCGTTAAGGCTGCGCTCGACGGTAAGATTGCGACGCTCAAAGCTCAGGTTCCCCTTGCTATTGCAAACCCGTCTCTGAGTAGGGACACGGCTGCTGGCAGCTATGTCTTCGGCCTCAATGCGAAGTCGAACATCCCTCAGCTCGATAAGCTCGCCGCACTCAGTGCGCAGGAAAAGGCGCGCCTTGCGACCTTGGAAACAGACTTCGCCCAAGACCCCAAGCGCGCCGTTGCCCGCCTTGATAATCAGCGGACGGAAGTCGAACGCATCAGGACCTCCCTCCAGTCTCTTGCCGCTGCGACGAATGCGGCAGCATTCTCAGAAATCAAGTCGCTGCGAAAAGCTCACAGCGACGCCGTGGAAGCCGCATCGGTCGCGTCGCAAGAACTGTTCAGCGCTTCACCGCTACCCGAGGTCGGCCAAGCGGTCTGGCTAAAGTTGTGGGAGGCTGCGCGGATCTACGCGACTAACGTAGCCTATCCCCGCAAAACGTTCCCTCCGAGTGAATCCGACGCGCTTTGCGTTCTTTGCCAGCAACCACTCAGCGCGGAAGCAATCGCTCGACAGCAGACTTTTGAGTCGTTTGTCAAAAGCTCGACAAAGGCGGACGAAGACGCGGCGCGGACCAAGCAAGACGACGCGCTCTCTCAGTTGAAGGCGCGGGTGCTGGGCCTCGACCATGTTCTCAAGCTTGATAAGTTTCTCGCCACCGAGATCGGGGACGTTTCTCTTGCTGGGCAAGTGCGCCGTGCGTACATCTTGGTCCTCTGGCGACTTCGAGCGATGCTTCGTGACTGCAAGGAACCCAATCCGCTCGGTGCCAATCCGCTGCAAGCGCTGGCGACCCTTGCCGCCGATCTGAAAACTCGGGCTGCGCAACTCTCCGCTGATACGCAAAGCGACGAGTACAAAGCGCTGAAATCAGAATACCTTGAACTCAAGGAACGCGCGGCCCTTGCACCGCTGCTCGCTGATATAAAGGCACAGATCAACCGCCTCAAGGAAATTGAGGCAATCAGCGCGGCACTCAAAGCCACCGCGAAAAAACCCATCACCGACAAGAACAAAGAACTCTCAGATCGCATGGTGACGGACGCGTTGCGTGGTCGGTTCGCGCGCGAGATTGAAAAACTGAAGCTGTCTCGAATACCGGTTGAACTTCGCAAGGAGAAGGACCGGCAGGCGGTGTCGTACTTTCGCGTGGCATTGGTAGAGCGACCAGATGCGAAGGTTGGTGAGATATTCAGTGAAGGCGAGCACCGCTGCGTGGCGCTCGCCGCGTTTCTTGCCGAGCTGGTAACCGCGCAACGCTATTCCAGCATTGTTTTCGATGATCCCATGTCATCCCTTGACCACATACATAGAAGCGCTGTTGCGTCACGGCTGGTGGAAGAGTCGGAACACCGCCAGGTCATCGTATTTACGCACGACCTGGTATTCTTGTACGAGCTTCGCCGAGAGGCCGAAAAAGCCAATCGTGCAATAGATTTTCGCAATGTCAGGCGAAGGCAGGACAAGCCCGGATACATACAAAGCGAACTGCCGGATAAGGCCAAGTCAGGCCTTGAGATGTGCAACGCGCTGCGATCCTCGCTCAAATCAGCGAAGCCAAACTTTGACAAGCTGACCGATACGCAAAGAACAATCTTCTGCAAGGGGACAATCGGCCAGTTGCGCGATGCGTGGGAGCAAGGGATCTCGGATTACATCCGTCCGGTGCTTGAAAGGTTCAACAACAAGGTCAAGCCGACCTCAATGTTTATGCTCGGCATTCTCACCGAAGAGGATGTAAAGTCTGTAATGGCTGCCCAAGCGAGGCTTTCAGACGATCTTCATTCATCAGCTCAGGCATTGAATCCCGAAGCCACATCACTTGATGACCTAAAGGCAGAGATCAAGGTGCTTGAAGACTGGATTCAGACTATTAAATGTCGCCAGAAGAAGGCTGTTAAGCCAGCTATTAAGTGAGATAGAAGTAAAGACACATTATATCTCGCAAAACCTGCTCAGTAGTTGGATTTGATCATTTTCCTCCTCCTTCACGGTCTTTCTCAATCATTGACGCTGTGTAGCCGGTCGCGCCGTCCGGTCAACTGACTGCCCGCATAAACGTGTGGCCAGTTCCCCCGCCATCAATCATGGCGGGTGACCGTCCGGCTTGGCCGACCGTCTTTCTCCTTTCGCGTCTTGAGAAAACCTCAATGAAAGGAGACGAACATGAAACTCTTAACCAAAAACATCCGTGAAAAGCTCTTGCGCAACGGGCGCTTAAAGCAAAAACTTGCCGAACAAGGCAGGAACGATGCCGACTTCGTTCCGGTTGTAAAGCTCTTCACTCCAGATGCCACCTGCACCTGGCTGCTAACAGAACTTGATCCAGATGATCAGAATATCGCATTCGGGCTTTGTGATCTCGGCCTTGGCTACCCCGAACTGGGCAGTGTCAGCATTGCGGAGATCAAAGCCCTTCGTGGCCAGCTCGGCCTCCCCGTTGAACGAGATATCTACTTCCAGGCTGATAAGCCACTAAGTATCTTTGCCAAAGAAGCCAGGGAGAACGGCTTCATCAAGGTTTGAACAGAGGCCGGGATCAAACCCGGCTTCTTTTTCTATTCCAGAAGCAATCAAACCCACACAGGTCAGCAGCTTTAGACCCGAATAAAGAATTTCAATAAAGAAGACCGCCCTTTTGGGGCGGTCTTCAGCTCTTTCAAGAGGAGTTCATTTAATCGTAAATCAGATTTCTGCATCGCGTTTTTTTATGCGATCCTCGATCCATTCCTCAACTTCAGACATCATCCACGCAACACGGTTCTGGCCCAGTTGTAACCGCTTTGGGAATTGACCTGCCTTCTCCAGCCGCGCAATGTGCTGAGGTGAATATTTTACGAGTTTCACCAATTCCTTCTTGTCGATGAGTTGCATCGGATGAGACATCGGTTTCTCCTTTATGAAAGGAGCATCCGGATGCCCCGAGCCGCGGCAGTTGCACCGAACCCAATGGGCCCTATAAATCTAAGATTTTTTTCTGTATCTGACAAGATTCACATAGCTGAACATAGCTGCTTATTTTCAGCTTTCATCTCAATTTGATGGCTTTTATCCGTAACAAGCTGATTTTTCTTCCCCCACATTTTAATTTGAAAACCCCATCCTAAGCCAAAATCTAAACTTTACTGGGAATAAAATGGAACCCCAGTGGAACCCCAGAGGGGTTTCAGCTTAGGTTAAATTTAGCTAAGTCATTGAAAAGATTGGTAGCGGAGGAGGGACTTGAACCCCCGACACGCGGATTATGATTCCGCTGCTCTAACCAGCTGAGCTACTCCGCCATAAAGGTGAGATCGCCTTCATCGTTAGACGATAAGACATTTTATAAACAGTAAGACATGGCTTTTAAAAAGGAAACCGCTTCCCGTCAAGCGGCAACCATCATTTTGAAGAAGAAAAATTTAAAAATACTCTGAAAGCTTCAAAGTTTAACGGGTTTTATGGGTTAACCACCACTTCTGGCTGATACACCTCTCTTGAGGTTGAACGAGACCGAGACAAAGCAAGTTTTGGTGCAGCGCCCTTGTTAAAGCGTAGCATTGTGAACAATCCCATTGGTCTTAACGAGCGGCGCTCGATTAATTCTAGCCCTTCGCAGCCCATTACCCGGTCAACGGGGAAAATGGGGCGCCAACCAAGGGTTGAGGCAAAGGGCGCCATGCGCCGCTCTAACCAGCCACGTGCGCCATGGTCCTGGCTAAAGTGATTAACCAAAAGCACCTGGCCACCTGGTGCACATACGCGCTCAAGCTCTTCCATGACAACTTCAGGTTCAGGCACAACGGTCATAACATACATGGCCACAACGGTATCAAAGCGGTCATCATCAAAATCAAGATTGCGGGCATCCATTTCATAAAGGCCCTCAACGTTTTGCAATCCTTTTTTTACAATACGCTCTTGGGCCTTTTTGAGCATGTCAGGAGATAGGTCAACACCGGTTACATGCATATGGTCACCATAGCGTGGTAAAGAAAGGCCTGTGCCGACACCCACTTCTAATACAGAGCCTTGGCGCCGGTTGATCAAATCAACAGCGTGACGCCGGCCAGCGTCTGCGACCATTCCAAATGTTTGATCATAAAAGGGAGCCCAACGTTCATAGGCTTTGAGAACAGAGCCTCTATCCATTACTGCTTTTTTTACCGCTTCCACGCAACAATCTCCTAAATTTTATCGGCCCCTTATACATCAAACCCTTATTTCAGTATATCAGAAAAAAAGTTTGTGCGTATAAATGGCTCAACCCCGCTAACTTACAGAAACTTCAGAAGCTATTTTTGAAGCTTCTGATGCCCCTTCTTTAAACTCACTCGCGCTGGTGGAAATGGCCTTTTTAATCCATCCGCCCCCTAAAATGCGAGATTGCCCTTCATTGCTTTCGTATAAAACACAGGCTTGACCGGGAGAGACCCCATCTTCACCCATGTGTAATTCTACCAAAACGCGCCCATCACGACACAAAAGTGTTGCTGGTTGCGGTGCTTGGGTTGAGCGCACGCGAGCAAAAATATCTATGCCTTGTGAGCCAATTGCTTCTAACTCAATTGAGCCGAGCCAATTCATATCCCGTAATTCAACGATTTTGGTTTGCAAACATTCACGTGGGCCCACGATGACGCGCGCATTGGCGGCGTCCAACTCAACCACATAAATCGGTTCGCCCAGCGCGACGCCAATGCCGCGGCGTTGGCCTATGGTAAAATTAATAATGCCTTCATGCTGGCCTAGGACCCGTCCGTCAACATGGACAATGTCACCTGGCTCTGCAGCCCCTGGGCGCAGTTTTTCTATCACTTGGGTGTAGCGCCCGGTGGGCACAAAGCAAATGTCTTGGCTGTCTGGTTTTTCAGCAACAGATAAATCGTAGTTTTGGGCAATTTCTCGCACTTTGGATTTGTGCAAATTGCCTAAAGGAAATCGCAACAAATCCAACTGCTCTTTGGTTGTGGTGAATAGAAAGTAGCTTTGATCGCGCTCTGGGTCTTTGGCGCGCAATAGCTCCCATCCATCTTCGCCTAACCGGCTGGAAATATAGTGACCTGTCGCCATGGCATCGGCGCCAAGGTCTTTGGCTGTGTCCAGCATGTCTTTAAATTTTATTTTTTGATTACACATGATGCAAGGCACTGGTGTTTCGCCAGAAAGATAACTGGAGACAAAATCATCCATTACACTATCTTGAAAGCGTGCTTCATAATCTAAGACATAATGTGGAATGCCAAGCTTTTCTGCAACGCGGCGGGCGTCATGAATGTCCTGGCCAGCACAACAGGCCCCTTTGCGACCAACGGCTTCACCATGGTCATAAAGTTGTAATGTTATGCCGATAACATCATAACCTTCTTGCTTTAAAAGGGCGGCAACAACTGAACTGTCCACACCACCGGACATCGCCACGACCACGCGGCATTTTTCAGGCGGCCCTTCAAGTGAAAGGCTATTCAGTTTTGCGTTAGATTGTGTCATCGTTTAATTTATGTATATCTTTATTTGTATGTATCGTCTTTTTAATGCACCAACAAAATGACTGACTTTCCCGTAGTCCCTAGCCATAGATAATTTTGATACATAAATCGTCTAGAGGGTTAACCCCTTCTCTTGTGTAAAGCTTTTGCCCGTGTTTTACATCAATTAATTAATAGTGCAACTTCGATCTTTTCTATAACAAATGCCCCTCATAAACCAAGCAAAGTGAGATGAGTTTATGATCTTTTCAAGGCTTGGGCTTAAATTTCTCCTAAAATCATAGCGGATTGCCCTTAAACTTCAAGCTTAGGGGCGGCAAAAAACGCCCCTTGACCCGGCAATTTTTGCACCCTCTTTCATTTTGGAAACTTTGAACCGCCTGCGATTCTTTCGTCAAGCCATTGTTTTTTCTTGCATTTATCATTCTCCTGCATTTGGCCTGAAAACTGCAGACGTTTCTATGTCACAAAACGTCCCTCGCGTTTTTATAACAACTATTACGATCGAATGGTGCAAGATGACAACTGAAGCGCTTCAGAATTTAAAATCCTTAAAGACCTTCTTACAGCCCAAGGGGTCCGAACAGACGGGAGATGTTGCGAAAAATAAAGCGGCATTTTCTAATCATCTGCATGCAAATAAGGCTGCGATTGAACAAGGTCGCCGCACCCCAGCACGAGATACTGATCAGCTGCGGGACCAAAATCCACGCAAAAATCTGTCGCAGGATGATAAAATTTCTCGCCAAGAAAAACACCGAGAACGTGAGCAACAACAGACCGATAAGACCAGTGCTGAACAACATAACGATACCCATTTAGAAGAAAGCCGCAAACGCTCTGATGTTGAAGCAAAAGACAATGGGCACGTAGAGAGCCAAGACAACAAGAATGCTCAGGAAGAAAGCATAGAGACACAAGACACCTTTGAGCAGACCAGAGAGCAGTCTGAACAAGATGTGTCAAAAGATAAGGAAACGCAAATCCTTACCGCTACTGAAGATGGACTGGTTTTGGAAACTGACCCTTTGTTAGAGGGGGGTGAGGCAACAGTTGTAACAAACTTGCAAGAGGTGGGAGAGCAAAGTGAGCTCCTTGCCGCTATTCAAGGTACTGCAACAAAAAGTGAGGGACTTTCTGGCCTCAAGGAGACTTCTGAGTTGGCTGCAAAACAAGGCGCTCTTTCTCTGGACCAAAAGGGTGGGGGCAAAGGCGGCCTTCTTGGGCAAGGTGCCGGACTTGAAAGCACTTTGGGTCAAGATGAAGATGGTGAAATTTCAATAAACAAATCCGGCGTTATAGAAAAAGGCAATAACGAGATTTCTAAATCTTTCTCCCAGATATTATCCAACAAAGACGCAAGCGGGGCTGCTCATACGCAACAGCCTGCTGGTCCTATTTTAGCCAGCAATCCTTTAACTTCTTCTCCATTGGCCAAAACCAATACATTTCAGCCCGTGCGCCAGGATGCTGGGATCGTTCAGAGCGGGGATGGGACAAACTCGTCTTTAGCTTTACAAACCCAAGAGACAAAAGGGGCAAGCCCGACCAATGCGCTTAGAAGTGCTGGCTATACCAGCCCGACACAATCTATCGCGCTTACCATTGCTCAAAAGGCACAAAATGGCATTCAACAATTTGAAATTCGTCTTAACCCACCGGAATTGGGCCGGGTGGATGTTCGGCTGGAGTTTGGCAGAGAAGGGACTGTGACAACACATCTGATTGTTGAGCGCCCAGAAACATTAGAGATGCTGAATAAAGATGGTCGGCAGTTGGAACGGGCGTTGGCAGATGCAGGTGTCAACATTGATAATGATGGTCTGTCTTTCTCGCTTAAAGACCAACAAGATGGCCAAAAGTCAGACGAAGATTTTTTGGGTAATGATCTTGAAGGTCAAAGCGCATTGGATGATGCATCAGATGCCCAATCACAAACACCTGCCTATCGGCGCATCACCCTGCCGGGTGGTCTTGATATACGTATTTAGTTAGGAGCTTAACCCATGTCTACCATTAATCCTTTGTCAGCCTTGTCCAATATAGGCCAGGCAGGTGCTTCGAAAAGTACAATCTCGAATGATTTTGATACGTTTTTGACCTTGCTTACAACGCAATTGCAAAATCAAAACCCGCTTGAGCCGTTAGATACCAACCAATTTACGCAGCAATTGGTGCAGTTCAGTGAAGTGGAACAGGCCATTCAATCGAATGCTAATTTGGAAAGCCTGCTCCAACTGCAAGCTGCAACCGCTGTAACTAACTCTGTGGCCTATATTGGCAAAACTGTTGAGTTAAATGGCACCAGCCAGCCTTTGACCAGTGGGCAAGCCTCATGGCCAATTGATGCACAAGGGACTGCTAGCTCGGCAACTTTTACGATAAGAGATAGCGCGGGTAATGTTGTGTTTAGCGAAACCAAGCCGCTTTCCTCTGGTAAGACCACATATAACTGGAATGGGCAGACCAATGATGGAGGCAACGCGTCTGAAGGCGATTATAACCTTTCAGTTGAAGCGAGTAATAGCCAAGGTGAAGCCATTAAAGTTGATATTGCCAGTTCTGGTGTGGTCACTGGCGTAGATATGAGCGGTAATAGCTTATTGCTGTTGGTTGGAGACCAAAAAGTGAAGCTAGAAGATGTGTCCACGATCTTGCAGTAATATATTAACCATTTTGGCGTTAACTCTAATGGTTAAAGATTTTATGGGATTTTCTAGCTCTTTGTTTCATGGAAAGTAAAAACATTAAGAGCTGTAAAGAAAAAACTTGCAAACGTTAAGGTATCGTGACCAGTTCGCTGCATTCTGGCACAAGGGTTGCAAGTCTTTTCATTATATAGCTTAGGGGTATTTTAAGCCCTTACAAGTTATTATTCGTATAGTATTTGGGTCAGTATAGTAGAGAGTAATATGACCGATCATAATTATAGACCACGTGCGCGTTTTGTTATTGGCCCCGATGGGAGCCCTTTAACCATTGCAGACCTTCCTCCACAAAACACCAAAAGATGGGTTATTCGGCGTAAAGCTGAAGTCGTCGCGGCTGTTCGCGGAGGGCTTTTAAGCCTTGAAGAGGCCTGTGAGCGCTATAAACTTACCGTTGAAGAATTTTTAAGCTGGCAGCGTTCAATTGACCGCCACGGCCTTGCTGGTCTTCGTGCTACGCGCGTTCAAGATTATCGCGGCGCTTAAATTTCTTTTTGACTTGCTTTGCAGGTCAGTCCTAAATCAAAACACAACGCTGTGCCAATAAAGGATTTTTTCCCTAAAGTGGCACGGCGTTTTGCTTTTCTTATATTACCTTTATACCTTTTTACTCGTTTGAACATTGCGTTAAAGGTTGTTCAGCGCCTAAGGCTGCACACCTTGTTACCCCCTGCCCGTGATACCTTGCGCCGCGCGATTGCTGGTGAACTTCCAAAGCACAACTAAAACGTGTCATTGGTTGCTCAGCCTGCCCTCTTTTCGTGAGCGAAATAGCCCGTAAGACAAAAAGCGGCATTTTTTTCCTACTTTTTTAAAAAACCTTACAAAAATTAAAACTCTGTTTAGGCTTTGGTGGGTAAATATTGCCTAGGGGGAAATCAGTTCATCGTTATTTGCACGTTACGCGCGCAAGTCCTCTGTGACGTACAATCTTTGATTTAAGTATGGAGCAAGTAAGTGAGATGAGTGAGACTGTTTCTATTGAAAATGTTGAGAGTGGTCAGAGTGGTTTTGTTGGGTTTTTGAGGTCTTTGGGGGTCGCCCGCGTTGCGGCAATGGTGACAGTCGCCATTGGGATGATTGGTTTTTTCATCTTTTTAATCACCCGGTTTAATCAGCCCCATTTAACTGTTTTATTTTCCGATCTGGAATTTAAAGATTCGGTTGAGATTGTTAAAAAGCTTGAAGGTTTAAATGTGCCCCATGAAATACGTGGTGAGGGGGCCGTTATTTTGGTGCCGAAAGATCAGGTGCTAAAACTTCGCTTGTCAATGGCTGAAGATGGCCTGCCAGCTGGCGGCACTGTTGGCTATGAAATTTTTGATAAAAGCAACACTCTTGGGGCTACCAATTTTGTTCAGAACATCAACCATTTACGTGCCATTGAAGGCGAGTTGGCCCGAACCATTAAAGCGCTGAACCAGGTGGAGCAAGCCCGGGTTCATTTGGTTTTGCCCAAACGCAAACTATTTGCAAGAGATAAAGCAAAAGCGTCTGCCTCTATTGTGATTAAATCACGTGGGGACCTTGGTCGCGCTCAAATTAGCGCCATTCAGCACCTTGTCGCCTCAGCGGTTGAAAACCTTTCGCCGGCACAAGTTTCTTTGGTTGATGAGAGCGGGCGCTTGCTTGCCTCTGGTGTTGGCCAAGAGGCCGGGCAAGACATGCTTTCGCAAGAAGTGGCAGAGCGCACGCGTGCCTATGAATTGCGTTTGACCCGTGAATTGGAAGAAATTGTTGGCCGGGTGGTTGGCAATGGGCATGTTCGTATTCGTGTGAATGCGGAAATGGACTATAACCGGTTGACCAAATCGTCTGAGGTGTTTGACCCTGATGGGCGGGTTGTGCGCTCTTCAAATACGCGAGAAGAGACAAGTTCTTCAAAACAACCAACAGGTGATAACACCGTAACTGTTGGGAATGAATTGCCTGATAACAATGCGGACCAGGGTGATAAAGGTTCGGCCACTGAAAACCAACAAAAAACAGAAGAAGTGGTCAATTACGAAATTTCAAAAACCAATCAAACTGAAATCATTGAAGGGGGCCGGGTTAAACGGTTGGCCGTCGCGGTGTTGGTTGATGGTGTTTATGACAAAGGCGCTGATGGTAAACCTGAATACAAACCACGTCAAAAGGCGGAACTTGATCAAATTACCGAATTGGTCCGCACAGCAATTGGGTTTGATAAAAATCGCGGTGATTTGGTCAATGTTACCAATTTGCGCTTTGCTCCGAACAAAGCGTTGAGTTTGGAAGGGGCCGAAGAAGCCTCCATGTTTGATTTGAGCAAAGCTGATTATTTCTACATTGCTGAGCTGATTGTTACATTGCTTATATCCATGTTTTTCATTCTATTTGTCATAAGACCGTTGATCAAACGGGTCCTGGAGCCGGAAAAATCGGAGGTGGTGATCGACCTTGTGGAGCAGTTGGATGAAATTAGCAAAGACAAAGCAACAATGGAGCTTGACCCTGAAAAGTTGAACACACTTGAACAGGTCGAAAACCAATTAAAGGAAAATCGCACAGCCCAAAATATTGAGGATGCGAAAGCCACCGGTGAAATCCATGCAGAGGCCATTAAGCAAATTGGTGGCCTGGTTGGCAATAATCCTAAAGAGGCAACCTCTGTGATCCGTAATTGGATTAATGAACCAGAACCTGAAAAGAAAGCTGCGTGAGAATAGACCATGGCTCAAGTAGAAGAAATTGAAGAAACAAATGCTCCTGTTATGTTCTCAGGGGCGCCTGTTACTTCCCTGGATGAAATATCGGGACAAGAACGGGCAGCTATTTTATTGTTGGCCCTTGGCAAAGATTATGGAGAACCTGTTTGGGAATCTTTAGAAGATGATGAAATTGCTGAAATTTCCATTGCGATGTCCAAATTGGGGAAAGTCACTACTGACCAGGTTGAGGAAATCTTAGCCCGCTTTATTTCTGATATGTCAATTTCAGGCGCCGTGATGGGTAATTTTGAATCTACAGAAAATCTGTTGAAGCAAATTTTACCTGAAGATCGTGTGAATTTGATCATGGAGGGCATTCGCGGACCTGCAGGGCGTAACATGTGGGAGAAACTTTCAAATGTTCAGGCCCATATTTTGGCGAACTATTTGAAAAATGAATACCCGCAAACCATTGCCGTGATTTTATCTAAAATTAATCCTGATCATGCGGCCAAGGTTTTGTCTTTATTACCAGATGACTTTTCGCTTGAAGTGATCCAACGCATGCTTGCTATGGAAGCGGTGCAAAAAGAAATTTTAGAAAAAATTGAAAGCACCTTGCGCAAAGAATTTATCTCTAACCTTTCCAGCACGAACCAGACCTTTGCGCATGAAACGATGGCCAGTATCTTTAATAATTTTGACCGCCAAACAGAAGCGTTGTTTATGGGTAAATTAGAGGAGATTGATCGGGATTCTGCTGAAAAAATTAAAAACTTGATGTTCACTTTTGATGATCTTTCAAATTTAGATTCTGGCAGCATCCAGACTTTATTACGCGCCATTGACAATGATGTTCTTGCCCTGGCTATGAAAGGGACGTCGGATCAAATTAAAGACTTCTTCCTTTCCAACATGTCCAAGCGCGCTGCAGATCTTTTAAAAGACGAATTGGAGAATATGGGCCCTGTTCGTTTAAGCGATGTGGATGAAGCACAAGCTACGATGATCAACAAAGCAAAAGATTTAGAAGCCACCGGCGAGGTTATTATCTCTAAAGGTGAAGCAACCGAAGAATTTATTTAAGGAGCCAGAATTAAGCTATGTCTGCGCCACAAAAATTTATGTTTGATAATTCTTTTGATGAAAAGGAAGAGGTGGTTGACCCGTTAGAAGAATTGAAAGTCAAATTTAATCAAAAAATTGAAACAGCCAAAAAAGAAGCGTTTGAAGAGGGCCGAAAAGCTGGAAAGCGGGAAGCTTTAGACTCGATTGAGAACCAAACAAAATGCGCTTTGGAAGCTCTTTCTAGCTCAGAAGAGGCATTGAACGATTCTTACCAAGAGGCATTAAAAAAATTAGAAGCCAAGTCAGTTGAATTTGGCATTACGGCGGGAAGCAAATTGGCGGCTCAATTAACCCAGCGCGAACCAATGCCCTTGCTTGAAAATTTTTTTAAAGAGGCATTTCAAGTTATTTATGATGTGCCTGAGGTTGTTGCCAGCCTGAACCCTTCTATTTTAGAGGCTGTCAAGAGCGCTAGTGATAAATGGAAACTTGAGGCAGGTTTCAAGGGCAATATTAGCTTTGTTGGCAATGATAATTTAAAGCCAACTGATGTGGACCTTGCTTGGCGAGATGGGGGCATTCAGCGGTCTGTCGATGAGCTTATGCAGGCTATTAGCAGCGCAATGACCAATTATTTTATGGCCCGTGACCAACACTCCTCCCAAGAAGGTGTTCAGGTTACCGCGCCGGAAATTGAACAACTGTCAGGTGAAATGACACAAGATACAACGATCAACCAGAGCGAGAGCTTATCATGAGTGAAGATCAACAAGACGAAAATTTAGAATTTCAGGATTTTTCTGACCAAGCAAAACCCTCAGAGGATGAAGACCTGATTGATGATGCCCCCAAGCAGTTGGAAGATTTAGAAGCGGTGTTTGATGTACCAGTGAAAATCTCCGCCATATTGGGGCGCACCAACATTGAGATTTCGGACCTGCTGGCCCTGGATGAGGGGGATATTTTAGAGCTTGACCGCAAAGTTGGTGAAGCGATTGACCTTTATGTGAACAACCGCCTGATAGCGCGCGGCGAGGTCGTTCTTGTGGACGAGAAACTCGGCGTCACTATGACAGAAATTATCGCCAGTAAAAAAGAAAATGGCAAATAACGGCTTTTGAAGGAGCAAAAAGATGCGTTTAACAATCATCGGCAGCCTGCATGGAAACCTTTCTCAAGCGACAAAAATCGCCATGGATACAGGCGCGAAGGTGACCCATGCTAGCACCATTGACACCGCCCTGAATGACTTGCGCAATGGGCAAGGCGCTGATCTTATTATGATTGAGGACAGCTTTGATATTAGCACCTTGGTTGAACAGCTTGAACAAGACCATATTCATGTGCCTTTGGTGGCTTGCGGTTCTGGTGAAGATACGCGTGCGGCTGTCAAAGCCATTCAAGCTGGGGCCAAAGAATATATCCCGTTGCCACCTGATCCAGAACTGATTGCCGCCATTATTATGGCGGTTGCTAAAGACCAAAAGGCATTGATTTACCGCGACCCGGCGATGAACAAAGTGATTGAGCTTGCTGATCAAATTGCCAATTCTGATGCCAGCATTTTGATCACTGGGGAAAGCGGCACTGGTAAAGAGGTGATGGCGCGCTATGTGCACGAAAAATCGCCGCGCGCATCTAAGACTTTTATCAGTGTGAATTGCGCGGCCATTCCTGAAAACTTGTTAGAATCTGAATTGTTCGGCCATGAAAAAGGCGCCTTTACCGGGGCACTGCACCGCCGGATTGGTAAGTTCGAAGAAGCCAATGGCGGCACATTGCTGTTAGACGAAATTTCAGAAATGGATGTGCGTTTGCAAGCCAAATTATTACGTGCCATTCAAGAACGGGTGATTGACCGGGTTGGTGGTACAAAACCTGTGCCGGTTGATATTCGCATCATTGCCACTTCTAACCGTAACCTTGCTCAAGCCGTGCAAGACGGCTCTTTTCGAGAAGATTTGCTTTATCGGTTAAATGTTGTCAACCTCACCATTCCGCCTTTGCGCGATCGGAAAGAAGACATTTTGGCACTTTCCACACACTTTATTGAGAAATACACCCAGGCCAATGGGCTTGGGAATAAAAACCTTAGCGCTGATGCGTTAGAGGTGCTCAAAGCCAATCAGTGGCAGGGTAATGTGCGCGAGTTGGAGAACACCATGCACCGAGCCGTTCTGCTTTCAAATGGTGATGAAATAACTTCCGATGTCATTCGCCCGCCTGAAGCACTTACCTCTTTAACAACTGAACCGGCCGCTCAAGCGGCGGCAACGGCTGAGGCTGTGCAGCACACACTTGTGGGTATGACGGTGGCTGAAGTTGAGCGTGATTTAATCTTAAACACGTTAGACCATTGCATTGGCAACCGCACCCATGCCGCCAATATTCTTGGCATCTCCATTCGGACCTTGCGTAACAAGCTCAAGCAATATTCTGATGAAGGTGTTGACATTCCCATGCCAAATGAAACCCGCACTGCGGCTCAATAAACAACCACTCAAGCGTTCACTAGTTCCTGCGTAATAAGAAAAGCCATTAGATGGCTCAACAGCATTTCATTTTTACCAAAACCGGTATCCACTTTTGGGTGAAATGCTATAAACCATCCGATGCGCTGAAGACCAAAAACGTAGGCCAAATGGCCGTCGGCGCCTGGCGCCGCCCAACGGAGGGCGGCAGCTTCGCTGCCACAGCCTGTGAGACAAAAAATGAATCAAGCGACTGTTATAGATAGATTTAGAGGGCACGGAGATATTGGGTTGGCCCTTGGGGTGATCGCTATTCTTGTGGTTTTGATCTTGCCAATGCCGGCCATCATGTTGGACATGGCTTTGGCCATCTCTATTACCTTTTCTGTGCTGATTTTAATGACGTCATTGTTTATTCACACACCGCTTGAGTTCTCTTCTTTCCCGACCATTTTATTGATTGCCACTATGATGCGCTTGGCACTCAACATTGCTTCGACCAGATTGATTTTAAGCCACGGGCATGAAGGGACCAATGCTGCGGGCCATGTGATTGAAGCGTTTGGTAATTTTGTCATGCAGGGCAATTTTGTCATTGGTATTATTGTGTTTTCTATTCTTGTTTTGGTCAATTTTGTGGTGATCACAAAAGGTTCTGGCCGTATCGCTGAAGTGGCGGCCCGCTTTACCCTTGATGCCATGCCGGGCAAGCAAATGGCGATTGATGCGGATTTATCTGCAGGCCTGATCAATGAAGAAGAGGCAAAGGCACGCCGGACAAAGTTGGAAAATGAAAGCTCGTTTTTCGGTGCTATGGATGGTGCGTCTAAATTTGTGCGCGGGGATGCGGTTGCTGGTCTTTTAATTACCTTTATCAATATTATTGGCGGCATTGTCATTGGTGTTGGACAAAATGATATGTCGTTTGGGGATGCGGCCCAAACCTATACCTTGCTGACCATTGGTGATGGGCTGGTGAGCCAGGTGCCTGCCCTTGTTGTTTCAACAGCGGCTGGCCTGTTGGTTTCCAAGGCCGGTGTTGATGGGGCAGCTGACAAGGCTTTGTCTTCGCAGTTATCTGGCTATCCTAAAGCGCTGGCGATGTCGTCCTTCTTGATGCTGGTTATGGCCACTTTGCCGGGTATTCCAGTTGTGCCATTTTTAACCTTAGCGGCCGCCAGCGGCGGGTTGGCCTGGTATGCAACGGGGCAGCGCCAAAAGAAAAAACTAGAACAACAACAAATCGAAATCTCACAAGCAGAAGCGGCCAATACGGAACCGGCTGAAGAGCCGATCAAAGATGTTCTGAAAATTGATGGTCTGCGCTTGGAACTTGGCTATGCGCTTATTCCGATGATTAAGGATGGGGCGCCTGACGGGGATAAATTAACCGATCAGATTAAGGCGTTGCGCCGGCAGTTGGCCGCAGACATGGGCTTTGTGATGCCGTCCGTGCGCATTCTGGATAATGTTCATTTGGGCGCTAATGATTATATTATCAAAATCAAAGAAGTTGATTCTGGCCAAGGGATCATTTACCCCAGCCAATATTTGGTGATGGACCCAATGGGCAATGACATTGACTTGCCAGGCGTGAACACAACTGAACCCACTTTTGGCCTGGCTGCTAAATGGATTGGGCAAGAGCTTCGTGATGATGCGCAAATGAAGGGGTATACTGTTGTTGATCCGATCACTGTGGTCTCCACCCATTTAACCGAAGTGTTGAAAAATAATATGGCAGACCTTCTGTCTTATTCGGAGGTGAATGGGCTGCTGGACAATCTAGATGCCAGCCAAAAACGTTTGATGGATGACATCGTGCCGGCTCAGATAAACATCACTGGCATACAGCGGATCTTGCAGAACCTACTTAAAGAGCGCGTTTCTATTCGTGATCTGCCAGCTATTCTTGAGGGAATTGCAGAGGCAACCGCTTACACCTCCAATGCCCAGTCAATTACCGAGCATGTGCGCTCTCGTCTGGCACGGCAAATCACAGCGTCTTATTCCAACCCCGATGGCACGTTGGCAATTGTATCGCTGCACCCATATTGGGAACAAGAGTTTGCAGAAACGATTATTGGCGATGGGGATGATCGCCAATTGGCCATGGCGCCGAGCAAACTGCAAGACTTTATTCGCGCTGTGGCCAGCGCTTTTGAAGAAGCTTCAGCCAATGGGGATTATGCCGTGTTATTGGCCAGCCCTGGGGCACGCCCCTTTGTGCGCTCGATTGTAGAACGCTTTAGAGCTGAAACGGCTGTCTTGAGCCAAAGTGAAATCCACCCGCAAGCCAAGATCCGTACAACGGCAACCGTGTTACCACCTCAAAATGAGGAATAGCTTTTTATTTAAGAGAAGCGGATTTAGGCCCCTCAGCGTATGATTTGTTCCTTAGCAAACAACAATGAGTGATCTTTTGCATATCTTTCTAGAGCATGTCACTTTGTTTTGACTTCAAAGCCATGCTCTTGTCTGTTTGTTTATGCCTGTCTTTTTTCTTGGCGCTTTAGCTTGCCCACCAGCAACCAGATTCTTTGTTTGCGCTTTAGTTTGCCCACCAGCAACCAGATTCTTTGTTTGCGCTTTAGTTTGCCCACCAGCAACCGCGCTATTTCCCAAAACCGGTATCCACTTTTGTGCGACACGCACTAGAACATGTCACTTTTTTTGAATCCAAAGCCATGCCCTATCTCTTTGTTTATGCGTGTCTTTTTTCACAAAACCGGCATCCACTTTTGTGCGACACGCACTTAAGAATAAATTTTCTGTCCACAGATCACAGCTGTTCCTTATAATCTATAAGTGTATGATCTGATTTATGATGATTTTTGCAATGGTTGGCCATGTTACAGCATCTTAAAACACTTAGTCTCAATGCTTTGTTGCCACCCGTTTGTTTAAATTGTCATGCGCCGCTTTTAAGCTCTCATCAAATTTGTTCCCCCTGTTGGCAAAACTTACATTTTATTAGCCCCCCCTTCTGCCCGATTATGGGCACGCCTTTGCCCTTTGACCTTGGAGAAATGGCTGTTTCAGCCCAAGCTGAAGCTGATCCGCCTGCGTATGACCAGGCTAGATCTATTGCCCATTATGATGGCACCATGCGCGCGCTTATTCATAAATTTAAATATCAAGATCGTCATGAACTTGTGCAATTGTTTGCGATTTGGCTGGTTCTGGTGGGTTCAGACTTAATTGGCAAGAGTGATATGATCCTTCCCATTCCCCTTCATAGAAGGCGCTTGTGGCAAAGGCGATTTAATCAATCAGCTTTGCTGGCAAAAAGATTAGGACAAATCACCAAGACCCCAGTGCGCTTCTCATATTTAAAAAGACATAAGAAAACGCGCCCACAAGTTGGGCTAACATCGCTTCAACGCAGAGATAACCTACAAGGTGCTTTTTCGATTGAACCTGGGGCCGTTGAGCATATCAGAAACCGCTCAATACTGCTTATAGACGATGTAATCACCACTGGAACAACGGCTAATGCGGCTGCTAGGACCTTAAAACAAGGTGGCGCTGGCGCTGTATACATGCTTAGTTTGGGAGTAGTTATAAATACTCTCTAGTTTTAACTGTAAAAGATATTTTTTTTATTTTTATGAAATCATAACTTGAAGCAAATGAATGTAATCTTATATCACTGGTATGAACAAAGATACTGATGTCAAAATAGCTTTGGCAGATCTTTCAATGTTTTTTGTAAAACTATTATTTGTCGTTTAGTTGCATATGCATGGCACGTGTAACTATAAGTATAGATCTTTAAATTAACCTCAGGAAAAGATACTTTATACAAAATATTAAAGTTAAATTTATATATTTTGTTAAAAAAATCTTTTCCATTTAGTGATAACAAAGAAAATTTTATTAAGTTTAAAATATATACTGTTTTTATTTTGTTTTTTTTAGAATATAATTGTTATAAACAACGATATAGTTGTACTGCTTTTTCGAACTGGAAAATAATAAATTTGATTTAGCTAAAACAAATTTTTTCAACCAATTATTTTTGCATTTTTGTCGAAAACCTAATTGAACAAAAATTTATTTCTTAAGTGATAAGGAGAGACACTTTACTATGGAACAAGAAAAAAATAATGTTGCTGTCGTTGAGCTTACTGCGGATATTGTTGCCGCCTATGTGAGCAATAATACTGTTGTGGCTGGTGACGTTCCTAATCTTATTGGTGACGTTTTTGATGCTTTGAGCAAAGCTGCTCGTGTTAGTCCTGGTAGCACCTTAGAAGATCTAAAACCTGCAGTTCCTGTTAAAAAATCAGTGACCCCTGATTTTATTATTTGTTTAGAAGATGGCAAAAAGTTTAAGTCTCTTAAAAGGCACTTAAGAACTCATTACAATCTTTCTCCTGAAGAATATCGTGATAAGTGGCAATTGCCTCATGATTATCCAATGGTTGCGCCTAATTACGCAGCGGCCCGTTCACGCCTAGCGAAAAAAATGGGACTTGGCCAACGCACAGGTTCATAAGCCCACGTGGTCAATTGTTTTAAGTTTCTACGATAAAAAATGCCCTACTTTCAATAAGGTGGGGTATTTTTTTCTCGTCTTTATCCGTGATTTAGCATCAATGCTAAAGGGAGTAATTTTCTTCAATAATAATTCTCACCTCACAAAAAAGAACAAAAGAGAACATTTGTTCTTGACTTGTTCCATATCACGATGTAGAACATTTGAAGAACAAGCGATGAGGTATCAGCATTATGAAAAAGCAAGCCATTCCCACTCAGCAACAAGTCCCTGCACAAACTGTTGCCGCGCTTTTACAGCAACCTCTTTGTTCTGTTCCAACACAAATAAGTGTACCTAAGGGGGCTGGCTGTCCCCGGGCCGATCAACAACAAAAGGTTGCATCCGCTTTTGCCAGCTCCCTTAAACCCTTTCACTCTTTGACTGATTCAACGCTTACACCGCGCTTTGAAGCCGAATTAAGCTTTGGTGCTCCTCAGATTGATTTGGCTTTAGAAAAAGGAACGCTGGTAACAAATGGTCTTCATGAATTAAATCCTGTGCATTGGCGCGATCAAGTTTCAGCTCTTGCTTGTGCTCTTGGTCTTATTAGTCGTCATCAAGAAGGCCAGCCTATTTTTTGTTTCTTACAAGAAGATCAGGTTGAGCTTATTGAATGGTTATCAAGCAACCAGATTAATGACTTTAATATTCAACGCGAGCAATTGATCGTTGTCACAGCTAAACATCGCGATGATCTTTTGTGGGCAATTGAAGAAACGATGCATAGCGTTCCAGCTGTGGCCATTATTGCTCATTTTCCAACTTTGGAAAACGTGGCAGCCCAAAGATTAAGCTATCTTGCCAAAGAACAACATGTCCCTTGTCTTGTGATATGCAATCATACAATTGAAGGCCCTGTTCATGCTCGCTCACAGTGGTCAGTTTGCCGCAAAAGCGATTGCACACAAGATACGATGGATCGTGGCCTTGTCCTTCGTCAAAAATTATGTTTGCAGGAAAGAGACTATGGTATGAGTTGGCATCTTTCCTGGCAAGCAGCTGATAATCGTTTTTCTGCCTCATTGGAACAAGCTAAAACCCTGCATTAACATTTGGTTGCGGGGATTTTTCCTTATTTTTTAATCTGACATCTTTTTCTTTTAATTTTTGAATGGTCTAAACCTCTTCAAGATGTTGCCTTCTTAAATTCTATATAGTTATCATGCTAATTATTTCTTGACTTTGACCTTTTGAGTATCTATGAGGTCATCTTTGAATCGTTTGTCGATTTATTTTTTCTTCAAAAAGGAACAAGAAATGAAGAGTAATCTAAAATTTTTAACAGCTATTCTGGCTATTGTTTTGATTGGCTCTGGCTCATTCGTTTTACAGGCCAAAGCTGATGCGGGTTTTACCAAAACGTATAATAAATCAGCCAAAGAGCTGTTTGCCCTGGTTGACTTTCATCAACCTTCAGAAGCGATTATGCCTCCGATTGCCTCTAGTAAAGTTGAGGGTAAAGGCGTGGGAGCTATCAAAATTAATAACTTAAAAGACAATGGGGGAGAGATTGTTCTTCAATTGGTTCATTATGCGCCTGAGGCCTATGCATTTAACTATGTTATCCGATCTGCTCCACTCCCTATTAAAGAATATGTTGGGCAAGTTCGGGTGAAAGATCTTGCTGATGGCAAGTCTCAATTAAGCTGGCAGGGTGTGTTTAAAGGCACAAAAGTGAGCCAAGCTGAGGCTGATAAAATGATCCAAGGTTTTTTGAATTCAATTGCTGATAAGATCGCTCAGAAATAATTTCATACCCTGAAATTTTAAAGTTTACATGTGCGCTTATGAAAACAATTGAGCGTTCCACCGCCCAATAAGCGCCCATTAAAGCGAGCTAGGCCCCCACCAATATTTGCCATTGACAGTGACGGGCCGAAAACAGCCAATTGCACAATAAGATAAGCGGGATCATGGCCAGATATATCAGTATCTGGCCAATCTCAATTCCGACATTAAAAATAAAGATATTGGAAATGGTGAGCCCAAGCGTAGCTGACAAGCTCACTAAGAATTAAGCTAGACACTAAATGAAGAATGAGAATTTTTTTCATTTGAAACTATTTTGGAACGCATTAAAGAATTGTCCTGAAATAACTTTCAGTGCCTTTTTAAAACACTTAAAGCACTAGAATTAAACGATTTTTTTGTGTTTTCAGGGGATCGCTGGCTATTTTTTTCATCCGAGCAAACTTCCGTTTAAACTCATAATATTCTCATAAAAGAATGATACTATAGTACCATAAAAGTTTTCAAGCTTTTGTGGGGTGGTATGATATGTCAAACAATAGTCTATGGGATAAAATAGAGCAATTGCCAGCAGGGTATCTTACCTGGACCAAGGCGGATCAAATCCATGCGGCCATATCGACATTAAATAAGCTTATTGAGGATGGGACTTTTGGCAAGGGAACCAAAGAATACAAAGTTGCATTGCGTGCAATAGCGATTTTAAAGGCGATAATCATAAAAGATGGAATGAAATTAGATTATTCCATAGATGCTCAATTGCATAAGACAGTGACGTCTCACTCTTCTTTATATAAAATTCACTAAACTCAATTGTTGCAGCGTTGCCATTGATTGGTATGTGGCCTGTAAGCGTGTTTGTAGGTCTAGCAATTGGGCACTCACCTCATAAATATCGGCATTTTGGATATCTTCAGAGAACCCACGCAACAAATTACCATGGGTTTCATGACGCTCTTTGGTGCTGGCAATCACAGAGTTGGCTGAAGCTACCTCTGCAATGATATGATCAATGTGCTGACGGTTTGGTTGTTGAGATAAATTATCAGTTACTCTGGCCCGCATAGCATCATAGCGTGATTGAGCATTGGTATCTGCGCTAGAGTAAGTTTGATAGGAGGCAACCGCTAAATTTTGCAATGAAATTCTGAAGGCTTCTTCATTGGCTCGAACGCCATATTCAACATTAATATAATCATCAACCTTTACCGTTTGGGATAGGCGCGGGTCATCATTGGCAAACTCGCCTTCATACCAAAACACTGTGTTGGATGTGGTTGCGTCGACCAAAGTCGTTGCCGTTTCAAAGGGAGGACCAGAGACTCGTTGTGGCGGTGTTACCCCATCAAAGTTAAAAAAATCTTCCGATGCGGCAAAATTGGAAGCTGCCACTAATTCGGTATCACCAAGCCGGATCAATTCGTCATTCAAAGCTGTTTGAATGTTGGTGGCTGTGTCAGTTGCTGTTGCGCCTATCTCAAACTCACCGGGATTTTGCGGCGTTCCTGCCCGTGCGGTCAGGACAAGATCGCGGCTTGTACCATCTGGCAATGTTAGACCTATGGTGATGGTCTCTCCCTCTTGGGCTGTATTTGCAGTGACATCTAAGTTTAATGCTGCAGGACTGCCCGCTGGGGCTGTGGGGGTAATGCCTGTAACGGTATTGTTTAATGCAGTTAGTTTGAAACCAAATGGATGGGTGCCATCTTCGGCCAAATTTACTTCTGAAGCACTTGGCTGGGTGACACTCAGCCGCCCTTTACCATCAGCACCGACATCTGCTAATTGGCGTTCATTGGCTATTTGATAAAAGCCCGCCTGGCCGCCTTGTCCATTTAAAATCACATTTGGGGCAATCACCGGTCTTGAGCTGATCTCACGACCGCCATATAGATAACGCCCGCCTGCTTCGGTATTTAATATGGTTGCAACATCATTAAACTTGGCAAAGGACTCGTTTTGAAACAGCGTTTTTCCATCTGTGTCCAATTCAAAATTAGTATTTAAGCTATTTGAACGGGTGCTGGATGTTGCATCACGAATGTGAGTTAAGGTTTGATCTAAAATATCTATTCGCACTTGCGCTTGTTGGATGCCACGCAAATACCCTTCTAATTGCGAAAGGTCTGCGTTAAATTCAATGAGTTGGCGGCGCTCTAAGCCAAGCCCGCCATAGGTTTCAGATTTTTTACCGGTGGCCAATTGCCTTTGCAAGTCATCTGAAACTTCGCGTGATGTCGTCACCGCCTGAAATAGGTGGGAACGTGATGTGGAAATAGGAATGGCCATTGCTCTTATCCTTAAACCTTCAAATCATTAAACTGACTGGATCAATATATCCATTAACTCACCGGTCACTGCCATCACTCGCGCGTTAGCTGAAAAGGCTTGCTGCAAGGCAATTAATGACGCCAGCTCTTCATCAATACTAACACCTGTGTCCGTTTCATATTTTTCTCGCAAACTGTTTGTAACGGCTTCTTGGGCCGTCAAATTCAAGTCTGCTCGCTCTGACTGAGAGGTTTGAAACGAAATAATATTTTGCGCAAAATCTATCACAGTTCCTGAGAATGGAGACGCAGGCAAACCGATGCCAGTGTCGCCTGAAAACTGTACATTGTTTAGGGTAAGGCGCTCTATCATATCCAGAGGGCGGGCGTTATCTCCAATGGCAGTTTCAGGTGAACTGGCATATTTTATTAAAAGTTCCGGGTTATCTGCGATCTGCCCATTTATGACAATGCGGCCAGCAAATCCGGTTCGCGTGTAGCCCCCATCAACCGCACCGGTGAAGGGCTGGTTGTTGGCCGTATCCAAGAACAATGGAAAGCCAAGGCCTTGGTCTTGCTCATTTATGGCTGTTACTGTTTTTGAAACGCTGTTTATATCTGTATTATCGGGCGCGCCATCATCGACGATTCTCAAAGTCCCGGCACCAGGCGATGTCACTGTGATATCTGCTCCCAAAGCTGTATCAAGGGCGGCGGCAATGGCAGCATCTCCACTGGAAAAATCAATCCCGATAACTGTGTCATTCGGGTCAGGTGTCACATCATTGCTTAATGGCAAACTTGAGGGATCACTCACGCTAACGATAGAAACATTGTGGGTTGTTGGCCCGGTGTTATCGGTATATTGCAAATGGATGACATTGCCAGGCTGAATATCACTGATATCAATATCAAAACCTGTGGCCGCCCCGGCTGTTACAGCGGTGCCGTCAACATCAGAATTAGACAGGGCTAAGCTCAAACCTTGTGCCAAATCATCCAACTGTCTTTGTGCTTCTGGTAAAGTTGTGTCACGCAGCTCTATCCAGGCGCCTAACTTGCCGGTTGTTAAAATTCCATTTTCAATCAGGTCAATTTCAAACCCATTGGTCCCGCGCATGCTAACTGTGCCCACACCGCGCAAAGTTTCATCTGTATGATACAAAGCATTGGCATTTACAGACCCATTGCGATCAAACAAAAGGGAGACAGCCTCATTATCAACCAAAACATTACCGCTTTGAGAATAAACTATGGCCCGCCCGTTACCATCTTCTCGAACGGTGACCTCTAAATACTCAGAGATTTTATTTACAAGCAAATCTCTTTGATCTTTCAGGTCTGCGCTTTCAGCGCCCAAAGCTTGTGCATTTGCGATTTGGGTGTTTACTTCTTCTAATTTTTGTAAAAAATTATTCAGATCTGCTATGCCATCAGCAATGGAGTCTTCTGCTAATTGCCGCAAGGATTGCACACCATCTGTTAAATTCCGCAATGTGCTTGCCACACCCTCAGCTTGGGCAACTACAGCTGCCCGTGCTGCATGTGATTCTGGTTGAGAGGAGAGGTCTTGCAAGGATTGAGTAAAGTCGTTCAACCGCGTATCTAGGGCACCTGGCCCTCCTGGTGCCCCAAATAATCGATCCACTTGAGATAAGAAACTTGAAATCTCGTTTGAATAAGCAAGGCGGCTGTCTTCGATAAAAAGTTGCTGTTGAACATACTGGTTTACCTCGCGATAAACGCCAGAAATTCTTGCCCCCAGCCCTTGTTCACCAGCCAGCAGGTTTTCTTGCGCCGCGACTTTTCGCGTATAGCCATCTGTACCAGCATTGGCAATGTTACGTGCCACAACATCAATTGAGGTTTGCGTAACCCTTAAGCCGGAATTAGATGTGCTTAATATATGTGTTAAACCCATAATAAACTCACTGGTTTTTTTAAGTCACCCTTTTGGGCGAAAAGCAAGAAACACCTAGAAGCCGTTTAATGACTTATCGCACCATATTGAGTGCTTCCTGCATCATCTCATCACCGGTTGATACAATCCGCGTGTTGGCGGCATAGGCCTGCTGTGTCACAATTAATTTGGTAAATTCGTCGGCGATGTCGGTATTAGAGCTCTCTAGGGCGGCGCCTACAATGTTGGCTGAGCTTCCCAAAATCGGCTCACCTGATTCGTCCGTGCGCTGCAATGCACCGCCATCCATTTTTCGCAAAGCGTTATCAGCATTAAATGTGGCAAGTTCAATAGCGGCAATGTCAAGTTGCTGACCGTTAGAATAGTTGGCAACAATACGTCCTTCATCAGAGACGGCCAGGCCATTTAGCTCACCAGCGGCAAAGCCATTTTGTCCAATATCAGTGATTTTGGCCGTGCCGTTCGCATCGGCAAATTGGGTAATACCATTTTTACCGTGGCTAATTTCAATATCCCCCAAGGGGACACCATTAATTGTTGGAGCTGTTAAAGAAATCGAAGTCACTGTTGGTGATAATTGGCCATCATTGCCAAAGGAATAGGTCGTGCCAACATTGCGCCAAGCTGGTTGTGTGCCTGTGGCTGAGCTATCTTCTAGATAAAACAAATTCCATGTGTCAGTTCCAGCACTTGCGGCAACTGTTCCGGCGGTTAATCCTAAATTGGCCGCGCCGGTTCCCCCAATTGTTAAATCTTCACCGTCAGTTGAAGAAATCGTCAATCGATTGCCGCTATCAATAAAAGCACGATAATTTCCGGCACCATCAATTTGCGTTATGAGGTCGGCTGCCGTGTTTATTTGGCCAACGCCAGCACCAAAGGTAATCGTTGTCACGGCCCCGCTATCAAGCTGTAAGGTTAAAGTTTCGCCGGTGCTCAGCGCGGTATCTGTTACCAGATCTGTTGACCCAAATAACCCGGCAACAGCTGAACTTTGCTGGCTAGCATCGATTAATGAAACACTGTCTGTCTTTGCCCAACGGAACTGAATGTTGGCTGAGTTACCGCCCGCATCATAGGCTGTGACGGCGCCGCCAGAGATTGAATTTTCAATAAATAAGGTTGCATTTGTTCCTTGCACAAAAGCATTGCCGCCTACTAAGGGATTATTGGCAAAATCAGCAGGGTTTAGCAATTCAGAGCCTGGAACATTTTCATCAGAAGCGGTTGTGCGTGGATAAGAGGCCAGGTTGGTGCGATAATCAACCAATGTGGTTGCCTTGGCGGGCAAGAAGTCGTTTGTAACCGTTATGATCTCTGGAGAGCTACCTGAGGGGTTGCCTGTTTCTGCGTCAATCGGCAAGCCTTTTAAATAATAGCCCCCGCCATTGACCAGGTGGCCAAAATGATCGAGTGTAAAATCCCCGCGGCGGGTATAAAGGTCCTCATTGTTAAACACCGGATTACCATCGGTCACCCCGATTGATTCACCGATGATAAAATAACCATCTCCATTAATCGCGATATGGGTTTCTGTGTCAGATGTTGACACGTCCCCTTGTACGTCGTTTGTTGGGCGAGAATTGGCATTTACCACGCCAAGAGCTTGGGCTTTTGCTGGGCTGTCTGGCACAAGATCTACAAAGCTTGTTTCTGTCCGCTTATAGCCAGTGGTCTGTGAATTTGCGATATTATTAGAAATATGCTCTAGCGCTGTTGATTGCGCACGAAGACCTGTAATTGCGGTGGTCATAGCCCCAAAAATGCCCATTAGACTCTCTCCTCAAACAAAGGCAAACATTAAAGCGCTGTTTTGGTTTTCAAAACGGTTCAGCAAAAACTCAAAAGCGCTGCAAATTAAAAGAGCAAACTAATTAGATTCATCAGTAAAAGCCTGCTCTTACCGTTCGAACATTCTTAAAAAAAGAACTGAAAGAAACGGCCGGTTAAAGAAAAGCAATTCTGATGCCACAAATTTTATTTATATATTTCAATGCTTTAATGCTATTTCTTGCTGTGAAAGAAATAAGAGAGAGGAAAGAAATTCCCATCAAAGGGAAAAAATTACCTACTCATGGGGCAAATAAGAGCAAAACAACCAATTGATATTGGACAAAGCGCTCTTACCTTTATAAAGAATGATCACGATGGAAACCAAACCTGCCAGCTTATGACCAATTGGATTGATAAAGGCGTGACCAGCGCTTTGACTATTTTTGACTTCACCCAAAACCTAATGGATCCGTCTATTAAATTGGGCGTTACCGGCTTGTCGCGCTCTGGTAAGACGGTATTTATCACCAGTTTGGTCTATCACCTGTTAAACCGACAAAATCTTCCCTTTTTCGAACCGCACGCTAGTGGGCGTATTGTAAAAGCCTATCTGCAACCTCACCCAAATGATTTGCTGCCTCGTTTTGATTATGAGGGAAATGTCGCTAAACTAACCGCGAGCCCCCCCAGTTGGCCTGAAGGAACGCGCTTTATTTCTCAATTGCGTCTCACCATTGAATATCAAACAGATCACTTCCCACAGCGCTTATTAGGCCCGCGCACCCAGCATATCGATATCATCGACTATCCTGGCGAATGGCTGTTGGATTTGCAATTGCTGGACAAAGACTATGCCACCTGGTGCCTGGAAGCCTTTGATTATGCCTCAGCAGAGCATATCGCCCAACAAGCTGAACCTTGGCTAGAAAAAACAAAACAGATAGATCCCAACACACCAGCCGATGAAGGCCAAGCCAAACAAATTAGCGATAGCTTCACACGTTTTTTGCAAACAGCAAGAGCCGGCGCCCATGACCTGCCAACCATCCCCCCAGGAAGGTTTTTAATGCCAGGCGATTTAAAGGGGTCCCCCGCGCTGACCTTTGCGCCGTTAAAATTAGTGAATGAACAAATCCAACCTGATAGCCTGGCAGCTTTAATGCAACGGCGCTATGAAGCTTATAAAGAGCAGATCGTGCGTCCCTTTTATCGCAAATTTTTCACGCTACTGGACCGCCAAATCGTGCTTGTTGATGTGCTTTCCGTTCTGAATGCTGGCCATAAACACGTTGCCCATCTCCAAACAAACTTAAGCCAAATCCTCAACAGCTTTAATCCAGGTAAATCACATTGGCTCACCTCAATTTGGAATAAAAAGATCGACCGTTTGGTGTTTGCGGCAACCAAAGCTGACCATCTGCACCATCACAATCATGATCAATTGCAAGACCTCTTATGCCACCTCACCCAAGGGGCTATCAACCAAGCCAAAATGCAAGGGGCAGATGTGAAAGTTCAGGCCCTGGCCTCCTTGCAAACAACAAAAGAAGTTACGGTAGAAAAACAAGGGCAAAGCTATAACGCCTTGCAAGGGACCCCTGTTCAGGGAGAAATTTTCCAAGGCCAGACATTTGATGGGAAAACCCCTATTCTCATCTTCCCAGGTGACCTGCCAGATAATGCCAGCCATATGATTGAAACGGACAAAGACATTCCCCATATTGACATTATTAATTTCTCTCCGCCCGCCCAAGACAAAGACCAGACCAGTCCCTTGCCCCACATCCGCCTTGATCGCGCCCTTAATATGCTGATCGGAGATAAATTAACATGAACGCGCCTTCCCAAAAGCCAACTCTGTTCGAACCAGATGACAGCTCGATCACCATTGTGAGTGACCCTGAGAAACCTGAAGAACATCAACACAACACTCTTGATCGAGCCCCTCAAATTGCTCCGCCAACTTCTTCTTGGGTTTCTACCAAACTGTTTTCTCTGGGCTTCTTGCTAATATCGTCTGTTTTTGCGCTTTTTTGTCTTTGGGCCAGTGCTGCCTTGATCTCTAGCTTAGAGGCCCTTATTGCGCGCAATGACATCTTAGGATGGACGGCCTTAAGCTTGGTGATCATAGCTGTCACAAGTTTATGCTTGCTGATCTTAAAAGAATTAATCGGTTTATGGCGGTTGAAAAATCTAGGTCATTTACGCGCTAGAGGTCAGCAAATTCATGATGAGAATAAACTTAAGCCTGCCCTGCGCTATTTAAAGGACATCAAATACCTTTATGAACACACAAATGAGCGGCAATGGATGCTTGGGCGCCTTAACAGTTTGGAGACCCAAATCATGGATGGGCGCGAGATGGTCGATTTAATTGATCAAGAAATAGGGGCCCCGCTTGATAAAGACGCGCGTGCAATTATTGCCAATCACGCCAAGAAAGTCTCCCTTATTACCGCGATTGCCCCTGGCCCTATTATAGATATGGCGGCGATTGCTTTTTTGAATCTGAGAATGATCAGAAAAATTGCTTCTGTTTATGGTGTTCGCCCTGGCTTTTGGGGACAAATGCGCTTGGCGCGCAATGTGATTGCTCATCTGGCATTATCGGGCGGTATTGCTATGACGTCAGATTTGTTGCAACCCCTGATCGGTACCAGCATTGCGGCGAAACTGTCGAAGAAATTGGGTGAAGGCCTGTTTAACGGGGCGCTTACCATACGCATTGGTTTGAGCGCGCTGGCACTGACCCGACCGATCCCTCATGTGAAAACCAAACCGCCTTCTTTTAGCAAGCTGGCTGCCTCAAGTTTAAAGCCAATCTAATTTTATTGTTTTAAGGTTTCATTTGTTCATGACACTTCAGGCTTGCCCCCTTCAGTGCATTCAAAATCACCTAGCGTCAACCTCTAACAATCTTAGTGGTTCGCGCGCGGCTTCATTGCCTAATGACAAGGCCCGTTCGTACCAAAATTTGGCCCGCTCTGTATCTGGTTTAATGCCAACGACAACACGTGAACTTGGCTGGTTAGGGTCGAATGTCATGGCCATTGCAAGCGCACCGCGTCCACTGCCTTGTTCTGCCAAATGAGAAAACGCTAGGCGGGCTGCTGAGACATCCCCGGAGCGCAATAAACGTGTTCCGCGCTCTAACCATTTTTCTTCCAGCGCTTCATCGATAATCAGTGTGTTTTGATTGGATTGGCCAGCTGGTGATTTAATCTGATCTGCCTCATCATCTTTTTTGGGAAGGTTGGCGACCACAGCTTCTTCAGTTTCTTGCTCGACAACTTGTTCAGCTGGGGCAATAATTGCTGACACTGTGCGCACTATGGGATCTTTGTCAGTGCTTGGGACAAATTCAACAATAAATGAGAATGTGCCAGCCTTGTCTTCCGGGATTGTGATTTCCAAACCTTCTAAATCTTTTAATCCTATGATCCAAGGGCCGTTTACATACCGCCCTTTATTTAACTTGGCCCAGTCAGGTAAATCGCGCATCATAACAAAACCGGAGGGAAAATCGCCGCGCGGCAAGCGGATATTTACTGGCACTTGCTTACCGGCAACGCCTGCCACCTGGGCCACGCCAAAGTCGCGCTCTAAATCAGCTGGAGTAACAACGGCAACATCAACTTTGCCGGCATCGCTTTTTTCTAAAGTGCCTTTATCTTTGATTTCGCTTTCGGATAATTTTGCTGGTTGCTTGTAATTGCTGATGCCGCCAAAATCACTCTTGACCACATCACTGACCCCTTCACCAAGATAGGTGTAAGCCATACCACCAACGATTGCTAAAGCTACCAGCCCTCCTAATAGGCTAACGAAGCCAGAACGCCCCCCTCTTTGAGGTTGAACAGGAGATAAAAATTGTGGCAACTCGGCACGTTCATGGCCTTCTGCTATTTCATAAGACTGGCCTTGATAAGAGGGCGGATGGTGACCTGCATGAGGTTGGTTATAATCAGCAATAGCCCCTTGTGGCTGATGCCCTCCAGTTATGGGCATTGTTCGTTGGTCAACAGGTGTTCCTGGCTGATGATAATTATAATCAGGTACCATATGGAGTTGACCATCTGGCGCTTGATAGACAGGTTGTTGACCTGTTGCATGCCCCCCTGTTGCCTCACCATGCGAGGGGTGCGTATTTTCAATCATTTGTTGTTGCCCGCCTGCTGGCACGTCAGTTTCATGAGCTTGATAATATTCGCCCTGGTCAGGTGGCAAATAGTGCCCCCCCTCTTCTAGCTCTTCAACATTCTCAGCTTCATCATCAGGCTGATACTCTTGGGCCTCTTGGGCGGCCCCGCCCGTTAAATTAGAAATTTCTGCCAGTTGTTGTTCAAGCGATTCTATTTTTTCTTTTAGTAAATCGGACTGATCGACACCTCTTTCATCAGAATCACGTCCTGATCCCATTTGGTAGGCGGCCTCTGCCTCAGGATCATTCCCGTCTTGATGGGTATATGTATCAGCTGGTTGTTGGATATATTGGCCTTGAGATAAGTCTGCTGATGAATGAGGTGAGTGTTCTTGTTGTTGGTCATGTATCACTTGGACCGGGGGTATATTGTGTTGGTCGATAGACCCTGCTTCCACACCTTCTTGTGGATTCATATAGGGTGTTTCGCCATCACTTTGTGCCTGTTCTTGTTGTGCGGCGCGCATGGCAATTTTATCTTCTTCGCTCAGAGCATCTAACCTGTCCATCAGCCAGGAAGATTGCGAACTGTCCAGCCTGAACCCGTTTAGAGATGTTTGATCAACAGGGTGACCGTTGGTCTTAGATCCATTATCTTCACCAAATTTACTCATAATAAATCCCATCCCTTTCACGCAACAAAGTACTTATAGTCAATGGTGAAAACGGTTTAGCCATCTATGGCAACAACCCACCATCTTCCAAACACCCGATACATACCGCTCCAAATGTCATCCCTTTGCAACGGCGTTATCTGCTCCACTTTCCAAATTTTAGTATATTGCCGAACAAAAACGTCCATCGCAATTTTCATCTCACCAGCGGAGACCTCTTGTCCAATTTCCTGGCGCCTTTGCGCCAACCACTCTTTGGCTGGTTTAAACCGGGTCCATCCAGGTACTTTAGCATGTATACTGACTTCTCGCCATTTCGAATGACGCGAGGGAAGCAAAAACCCATCAAACCGTTTGAAAAAGCGATTGATAAACACCTCTAATTTTTTATAACGCTCGGTTTTGGGTCCCCAATTATAAACCATCAATACGACGCCAGAGGCTAGCGAGGCCACGGGTTGCCCTTTTTGCACCATGCCTGGATAGTCTTGAGCTGTGATTTTTGTTGGCAAGAAATCATCCACCAAATTGAAATATCCCTTAAGGCCAACCGAATCTGGATGAATGGGAAGAAAATGAAACTCTTGTCCCAAGGCGATATCATTGATCCCTTGAATGGGGGCCCCCCCTAAAACTGCAACCGCTGAAATTTCACCATTACGCATTCTTTCAATGTTTGAGGCAAAATCACCAAAGACACTATTAACATTTATGCCGATTTTTTTAAAAATGGTGCGCGCGGTAACATCTGTCGCTCCAAGTTCTTTGCCAAAGGCAACTTTTTTCCCTTCAAGCTCTTTTATTGATTTTATCTTTCGCGGGGCGATCAAGTGAAACTCAGCATTATAAAGTTTGGTGATAAAATGAATGCGCGATTTGATATTGGCGTATAATTTGGGGTTCTTTTCTTGCAAAGATGTTAACTGGCCTTGCTGAATGAGGCCCATATCAATGCCTTTTAAGTACAAAATGTCCATTACATTTTGCTCTCCGCCTTTGCCAACAACGGGAACCACGCGCAAAGTTGCGTCACCTTCTTGGCCATCAAGCACATTGGCCATATCAGTTGCCATTTGCAAATAGGTGCTGTTGATCCCGCCAGAGATTACGCTCACTGTAAACTTATTACGTTTATTCACAAACTGGCCATATTGAGTGGATCGGCTTGAATTGTCTTGGGCGACAACCCATGGCGAGTTTTGGTGCGCGTTTTGGGCCAAAGCGGCCACAGGAGATAAGCTTACAAAATATAGGAAAAGAACCACCTGGCAGATAGGCTTACTACCAAGTGTACGGATAAATAATAAATGATGATGGAGATAACTCCAAGAGGACCGACCCAAAACTACCCATCTCCCCAAAACAAATCTTAGCTAAACGTGACTAAGACCTTGTGCAAACCACAAAACCCCTCATTAAAGACTGTCTATGAGACAAAAAGCCTCATAAAAACCAAGAGGTATACTCAATATAGAACGGCATAACAACGTAAATAAAACCTTAACATGATGGCAAATAAGTTACACAAAAATTTATCCTGGTATGATTAAGGTCGGAAATCATCATTGGGAATATAAGTGGCAAAAATACGACATACGGAGGCAAACTCACACCTTTCTGGTTCCCTTGCTTGGTCTTAAAACAATGAAGATATTCTTTCTAAAATGTTATAAAGGACAAGAGTTAAAACCCATAAGGTGTTATGAAAATTCAGACTTCTTTCTATTCTTTATCGAGGGTTCGTATTTTAACCAGCAGTTGAGCGAGGTGTACAGCTGAGCAAGATGTCCAGCTGTAATATATTTCGAAAGCCCGATACCATTATCCAGGCTTAAACATATCTCTTCAAATGTTGGCTTAATCAGTTCGATTTAAAGCCGAATAAGCTAATTTCAAATATAGCCAACATCCTCGTTGTTTTTGAACTTTGGCTGCATCCATAGCTTCTTTAATCATTGATTTTAAATGATTTTTATTTTTATCTTCAAAAACCCTTGGCTGAGGTTCATTAGCTTTTATTGCTCTATGACCAGCAATGCTTGCAGAAGAACGGTCTATTCTCGTCATATTTCTCCTTTCCCACCTGACCAATTTATCAAAACAATTAAAATCAATTAATAATTGCATATATTCATTAACACACTCAAAAGCTGTGTAAAAAAAATACAAAATTGTTAATTGAAAAAAACAAAGTTTATTTTGTCAATGTAACGCCATTTTCACAACTAAACAAAACTTAAGGTTGAATAATCTCATAATTACGATCAAACATTTGTCATAAAACATATGCTCAACCTCAATTGATAATCCACATCTTCAAGCGCTTGAAAGCGAATGCAAAACTTGCAAAAGAGGCCTCATTATGGCACACATTATTACGAGGGATTTTTAACAAAAATTATGAGAAATTTTTAACCAAGAGTTTTTCAAGAGCTTCATGAAGCAATCAAGAAAATTCCTTTAAATTAAGCCCTTCGTACCTTAGTTGAACGGGTAAGGAAAAGAAAAGGGCCCAGCGAAACTTATAAGCAGGCAGAAAATTGACCTTATAAGGAAACTACATAAATTCGTTTTGTTAAGAAACGGACAGAATAAACAAGTCACAATGTAAATTAAGATTGGAGCCAATCAGTTATGAAACGGGAGAGCTTTTCAGGCAAACGGGGATTTATTTTTAGCGCCCTTCTTGTCTCATTCAGTGCTTTGTGCACCACCACTGCCACTGCTCAGCCAGATCTCATCATCAATGAAACAGACAGCCGCATTTATGCTGGCAGTTGTTTAACCAGCGAACCACTTGCCTCTGGCCGGATCGCGATTAAAAATATTGGAACGCAAAACGCAAAATTGGAAATTACTGAAACATTTCGTTCCATGCTTGCTGTTTGGGTTCCTGAAAATATCGATATGATTGCCAAAATAACGGACCGCTCTAACCTGAAGCCATTAGATCAAGAAGGTCTTGCTTTTGAAGTGGGCAAAGGCGTTTTGAAAAAGGGGCGCTTCTTTTTATCCGTCTCCAAAGACACGCTTAATTCGATCAGAAAACAAACGGCTGATCGCAACAGAACCGCGACCATTCAATCTGCATTGTCAAAGCTAGGTTTTGATCCAAAAGGGATTGATGGCATTATGGGGCGCAATACTCGGGCTGCTATTCGTGCTTATCAAGGTGATAGAGGCTTTCGTCGCACCGGCTTTTTAACCAACGCCCAATATCAAAAATTGTTATCTGACTCTGGTATTTCTGAAACCTCCACTGTTTCAACCGGTGGTGCCAGAGGCGTTACCAAAGTCACGCTTTTTGCTCATGTTGATCCTTACAATTTGATTGAAGAGAGCAATGAGGCAAACAACATTAAGAAGTTTGAAGTCACAATTGACTGCACAAACTAAATCTTCTTGAAGATGACAAACAAAAAGGGGTGGTAAATCTTACCACCCCTTTTTATTTAAAGCTAAAAATTTAGCCTAAAGCTTTTCAACATGAATAGCTGCAACCTCAGTTGGTACGATTGCAATAGAGCCACCATTTGCACCAGTATCTTGTACATGGACCCCTTTACCACCTTCTTGCACGGCTTTCACCAGCTTATTGATATGATACTTACGGCCTTCCACATTGATCGTTGTGCCTTCTTTAAAAACAACAATCGCTTTGTGATCTGCGTCTGTAGCCATAATAAACTCTCCTTAACAGTTTCATTTTTAAAGATAAACTTAAGCTGATATCCCCTTTAGCAGAGATATCTAATAAAACCCAAAGAAAATTCCTCAAAATCGGAAATTTCTCGTGGAAACATCGCTAAAATGGGTGATTCAGGGGGTACTGATAGCATAAATCTTAGATTCGAGAACATTTTTCTTAAATCTATGACGTATTTTTTTGCCCCTTTATGGCGTTTTCAAGCAAAGAACCCACAATAAAGGCCAGCAAAGACAGCCCGATTGCCATAAAAGCAATTTGCGCCTCACTCCAGCCTTCAAATCCCCAAGCCTTTTTGACAGGGCCAAACGCTAAAATTGCTGACAGGCCAAACAGCAAAGCCCCCCATGCCCCTAACTTTGTGGCCCCTTTCCAATACAGCCCGCCAGCCAGCAACACGACACCCGATGAAAAATATATCGAGCCTGTGATGGCCATATAGTCCCAGACATCTTCACTGCCTTTGTAAAATAGCCCCCAATAAAATTCATAAATCGCGATGATGACAATAAACAAACGGGTGCAAATTTTTTGAAAAGCTTCATCATCAACCCGCCCGACCAATGGCCCAATAATGTCGCGCGAAATAATGCTGGACCAACAAAACAAATACCCATCCTGGGTCGACATAAACGAGGCGAAAAACACAACCACGATTAAACCAATGAACCAGGCCGGTAACACTTGGGCCATAAACACAGCTGTGGCGACTAATTTATCATCTCCGGCAAGCTCCACAGCACCTGGCCCAGAGCGGGCAAAATAGGTAAAGGCCAAAACACCAAGAAAAGCTGGCAATATCATCCGCCCAGCAAATAAGACAGAGGCGATCAAATAAGCCTTTTTTACTGTTTTTTCTTCCTCGATACAAAGCGCTCGGCTTAATGCTGTTGGCCAAATGGCCGCACTGGCAATGCCAGCGATGAACACCATCCACAACACATAATCGAGCCCAAAGCCTTCATTGACCAACGGATTAAAACCGGCCTCTCCTTTCAGGGTTTGAACTTGGTTTACAGCTTCTGAGATGGGTACAATACCGGTTAGATAAACCGTGACGGCAATCAGCCCGAACAACATTATGCAGAATTGTAGAATATCAGTTAGGATCACCGCTCTCATGCCGCCAAAAGCTGTATAGGCCACAACAATGGCAATCAGCACCATCATAATCACTTCAATGGACGCGCCGCCAACTTCTCCTGGCATAAAGGGTAACAAGTAAAGCGCGCCTACTTTTAAGAACAAACCAATATTCAAAACACCGGCTAAAACCATGATTAGACCGCCAATAATGCGTACGCCGCGCCCATATCTTAGTTCATAAAATTCTGGCACGGTGAGCACGCCTGTGCGGCGTAAGGGGCCAACAATAAAACCGGTTAGCCCGACAATAAGACAGCCTATGAAAGCGGCCACCCCAATATGGAAAGCGGCAAAGCCTTCACCAAACCCTTTTTGTGCGTTATAGGCAAGCGTGATTAAACCAATTTCTGTGGCCCCAAGGCTGGCAATGGCGACAGGCAAATTAATCGAACGACCGGCAACGAAAAACTCTGTCAATCGATTTTGCTTTTGTGACCCATCCACATTTTGGGCGTAGCGCTTGACACGCATCTGTATGGCCAGCAACACCATGAAATAAAGAGCTGCAAACACACCAATAAACAACATTGATCCTTGGGCCATCAGTTACGTCCTTAATTTTTCTTATTCAAAAAGATGAACTTTTTCAAATGTACATATTTATGAGCTTGACGTATAGATAGCAACCAGGCCCTAATTACTAGAGCCTTCAAAGTAAAATAAGCTAAATTTCTAAAGTCACAATCTATTATGTCATCAGCCATCTCTTGCCAAATCACATCCATAGGAGAACTTTTACGCGCTGGTGGCAAGCTCAAAGTCCCTCCTTATCAGCGCAATTACGCCTGGGAGGAAGAAAATTATTCCGATCTATGGTTTGACATTCAAGAAACCTTTACGGGAAATGTACAAGAATATTTTCTCGGTTCAGTGGTGATTGATAACTCCACCACCCCAAATTTAACGCTTATTGATGGGCAACAAAGGGTTACCACCACAACGATCCTCATCTGTGCGCTTAAATGGCATCTGCTTGCAAATGAGTTTACCGAATTGGCCTCGCTTATCAGTCACGATTTTCTCAGCCGGCCAGATTATGACCATCAAAGCCTGATCTCAAATTTAGAACTCAATTTAAACGATCGTGATTTTTTTGAACGTTATATTATCGCCGCCCAAGATCCAAAAATTCTCAACACCCTTACCAATCAAGAAACCTATCTGCCCTCAAATTTACAACTGGCGCAATGCTACATCTATATGTGCAAACAAATCGCTGGCTTGATTAAAACAAGCGATTCATTAGAGACAGTGGCCAATGCGATCATCAGTGCGCTGCGCGAAAAGGTTTTCCTCATCCGGATTGATGTGGAAGATGATCTCAAAGCCTTTACGCTGTTTGAATCTTTAAACAATCGCGGTGTTGAACTTTCTGAAGCTGATCTTTTGAAAAATTTCATCTTTTCTATGGGTGGTGATCATATTGATGATTTAAAAGCCAATTGGGACCTTATGAGCCAAAACCTTGGTCATTTTTCTCTTATGCGGTTTTTGCGACATCACTGGAATTCCAATGAGGGAGCTGTTCCAAGCCAAGGCCTGTTTGCGGCTCTTAAGAAACGCATTAAGACAAGCCAAGATGCTCTGGATATTTCAGAGCATATCACCCAAAGTTCTGAATATTACGGTGCCATCATCGATACCAACCACGATCTGTGGCAGCGTGTTAGCATTGATAAAATTGATGAAATAAAAGCGAATTTGAGCCATCTGGGCCTTATGCGCGCAGAGCAATGCTATATATTATTGCTAGCCATATTAGAATATGCGCCAGAACAGTTTCATGATTATCTGCTCATGATCCGTAATTTTACATTCCGCTATACCACAATTGGGGGCAAAAACACCGCTCACATTCAACGTGCTTATATTAAAGCCGCCAAAGCTTTACGGACAGAGGGGCTCATAGATGCTAACGAGTGTTTTGAGCAGTTTTTCCAAGAGCTGTACCCGCATGATAATCAATTCCAGTCAACTTTTGCCAAAAAATCAATCCGTATTACCGCTCTTGCGCGCTATATACTGACCCAGATTAACAACAACCTCACCACTGCCGATGGCAAGCTTTATGATCCTACTAGCTTGGATATAGACCTGGAACATATTTTGCCAAAAAAATATAAAGATCATTGGCAAAATAATGCCAGCCACTTTCCTGGCGGGGCGCATAAATATGTCCATCGGTTAGGTAATATGACCCTGATCTCGCCTGAACTTAATCGCCGGCTTGGCAATGCTGACTTTGTGACCAAAAAGCACGTTTACGAACAAAATTGCCTGGAAGTTACCAATCGCATCTTAAATGAAACAAATTGGACGGCAGATGCGATTAACCGGCGCCAAAACTGGCTCGCCAGTGAAGCTGTTAAAATCTGGCGGTTTCCATTAGATTCGTGCTAGAGTATGTCACTTTATTTTGAATTCAAAGCCATGCTCTATCTCTTTGTTTAAGCGTGTCTTTTTTCACAAAACTGGGATCCACTTTTGTGCGACACGCACTCGTGATTTTAGGGGCTAAACAGCCACCGCAAAACAAAACCTTTCTTTTGGAAAAAGGGCAAAGCTTGGCCTTTTGTTCTGTCATCTCACTCCAAACTCAGCAACAATATGAGATGAATGAAAATGATTCGTCATTTTGATTGGGATACGATGAATAAAGTGGCCATAGAAAATCAAGCTGAGACTAAGGGTTCTTTGTCTGACACTGATCTGGGTGATCAAGACGTGAATTCGCTTGAAGAACAACACAATGCTGATTTACCCGACCTGGATCAATTAACCGGCTTAATTGATCCAAGCAAATCCAATGATCCAGATTTAATTTCTGAGACGGATTTGCAAATTGCTCGCAATTTGCGCCGCTTAGAAATTCATCGTTATGAAATTGCCTCTGCGCTTGAAAATTTAAGCGATGAAGAGATTGGGCACTGTACCATTGAAGATGAAGAAGAGATTGAGCTGTCTGAAACTGATCTTGAATATGTCAATCAAAAGGCCAGGAAACTCGAGAAAAAAAACAAACAAAAGCGTCTTGATCCTGACCAATGGCTTCAATACAAAACTGACCAATTGAAAAGAAGCTTAAATCGGACCAGCAACAAGCTTAGCAAGGGGCTGCAATTAGACCGGTTTTCGTCTTTGCGCCATAATCTGTCTATTACCTTGCATCAAAAAAAGTATGATAAAGAGATTGAAGCGCGACTGTTTAGTCCTCTGACTGATGAGAAGCCTTTCAACGAACTGACACAAAAAACGTATGGACCTTGTGCACCGGTGAAGCTCGTGGATTGGAGCCTTGAACAATTGGCTGCCTATCAAGAGGGGGCAAGCTTTCGTCATTTTACATTTATGGACCCGCAAGCTGGTCATGGTAGAACCGTTTTGTTGGCAGCTCAAAGAGATTTTCGCTCAATCATTGGTATTGAAGAAAAGCAAGAGCTGACTGAAAAAGCCACGATGAATATTGCTCAATATCCAAGAACCTATATGGTCCAACGAGAGGTGCAATTATTCTCTCATCCCCTTCCGCCAGAGCAATGGCCTGACAATCCTTTGCTTATTCAAATTTTCCAACCAGATTCTGAAGAATGGCTGCAAGGCTTTATTGAGCAGCTCAGCGCAGCCTTTTATGGCAACCCTCGGCAAATCTATCTGGTCTTAATTGACAATCAACATAAACAGTTGATTGAGCAAATTCCTTTTATGCAGCATTTTTCTGCGCCCGTTGGCACTTTAGAGAAAACAAACCTTTTAGCGCCATATGAAATTGACTTTTATTTCAGTATAATCCCGCACAAAACTTAACCACAGACCTTTAAGATTAAGGTGGGATTAACTTCTTTTTAGATATTGCCCCTCATATCTATAAACAATGACATCTGGGATTAAATTAGATGCGCTAAAATGATAAGTTATCATGCGGCCAACTGGTGAAATGAAACCCGTCTAACCTTTTAAGTATGGAGTTACAGTCATGTCTGAGCCAGACAATGACACGCTTTCATTCAATATCATCCAAACCAAGCAAGGTTTTGAAGGCCTTGAGGAGGGATGGAACCAATTGTTTGAAGAAAGTGGGCGTCCTTCTCAACTGTTTCAAACATATAATTGGATTTGGCATTGGATTGACCAATTCCCTAGCCCGCCACAAAACCTGGTTATTTTAACTGGTCATCGAAACAATGAGCTGGTTTTGATTGCCCCGATGGTCCTTACGAAAAAAGCTGGCATAAAAACACTGCAATGGATTGGTGAACCGGTTAGCCAATATGGGGATATTGTTATTAAAAATGATGGCAATAATTTACAATGGTTACAGCAAGGTTTTAGCTTTTTAACGAAACGCCTTAAGCCAGATTTATTCTATTTACGTAAAACCCGCTTTGATGCCACCATAACGCCTTTACTCGAAAATTATGGGGCCACCGTTTTGGTGGAAAGCCAAGCCCCCTATATCGAAATGTTAGGGGCAAAAACGTTTGCTGAATTTAACAAACGCTATTCCCAGCGCAGTCGTAAATCGAAACGCCGCCATCGACGCAAATTAGAAGAACATGGGTCTTTAAGCTTTGACCTTTTTAAAGAAGGCGCACAGGCTGAACAAGCAGTGCAACAAGCGATTGACCTGAAGCGTCAATGGCTGAAATCTATTGGTCTGGTCTCACCGGCCTTTCAAGGGGCCATTCTTGATCGCTTCTTTAAAAGGGTTGCCTGTTCTGAAACACACCCTACTGGCTTAAGGGTTTCTCAGCTATGTGTTGATGAACGTCCTGCTGCAATTGAAATCGGCATTCAAAATAATAGCTATTATGGCGCTCATCTTGGAGCTTATGATCCTGACTTTATTGCTCACAGCCCTGGCAGTTTGCAAATGCAAGACACCATCAGCGCGTTGATCGATGAGGGCGTTGAAATTATCGATCTGTTTGCACCTGGCGACCCTTATAAATTTGAATGGACACAACAATCAGTTCCTGTTTATGACTTTTCATTCCCGCTTTCGATAAAAGGTCATATTTATGAAAAGATGTATTTAAAACGGGCACGGCCTTGGCTTAAAAAATGTGTCAATAAGCTCAGCGAAATGAAAAAAAGTTCGCAAAAAAAGAAAAACGCGTAAAGGTTCAGCTTTTAAGCCTTAATGGCAACCCCGCTATAAATATAACCGACCAGGCGAGGTTGTAAAAACTCGGTGCCAGTTTCTAGAAAATCAACATGAAATCCTGCTCGTTTAATTAAACGAAAAATATTTCTGTTTAGCTGGCAGCCTTGCCCGAAACGTTGCCAAAGAGGCGAGATAAAATCTTGGCATTTGGCAATCAAGGTGTTTGGATGGCGCCCTTTTTCGTAAAATAAGAACCGGCCCCCCGGTTTTAAAATACGATACACTTCTAATAAAACAGCCATTGGGTCAGGAGCTGAACACAAAGTATGGGTGCTCACGACACAATCAAAATGCTCACCGGGTAAATTACTGGCTTCAAATGCCTGCTTCATAACCTCAACAGGGAACTCTAAATTTTGTGCCAGCTGAGAGAGCAAGACTTCATTTGCGAATGGGTCAAACCCTAACAGAGAGGACATTTTGGCTGTGTTATACAAAGGAAAATTATTCCCTTTGTGAACTCCTATTTCAATCACATCCCCATAAGCTTGTGGTACAATATGGCGTCGATTGATTCGCTGAATATTTAACTTTAATGTATCTGAACTTCTATTTGAGCTGGCATAACGGTCTCGTTTATTAAAAAATTTGTCTTTTTCATCTGCATGCGTCACTTTTTCTGACTTCATTACATCTCCTATAAAAAGCCCTATCTTTAACAATATCGCAAAAATATTTTCTTCAAAGCTGGGCGACATAATGGAGAATTTGTGGCAAAATCAAAGATTTAAAGAATAATGGCTATTTGGCAACTATGCTGCCTGATATGCAAAAGCTATTGGGCTCTAAGTCCTGGTAATTACCACATATATAAAGTGAGGCACACGCACAATCCTTTACGGTACTTTAACCAGATGCCAACAGACTCTACGAAACGATGCTGCTTTATGATTTCAAAAAAGTCACAAAGCACCTATCTGCTAATAAGTTTGCGTTTTGATCCGGTCTAGCAGAACAAACAAAACATCGAAGCGAAAACTTTACTTAAGAAAACGGAACAATCATGATTGGCTTAGCAAAAAAAAATTCCTCTTCATCACACCATGCACAAGCTTTAGATGCTTTGCCTTTAGCTGTAATGATGTGTGACCCGGTTGACTTCAAAATCCACTATATGAACTCTGCGACGGTTGAAAACCTCAGAGCAATCGAACATCTTTTACCCGTCCCTGCGGATCAGATTATGGGACAGTCAATCGATATTTTTCATAAAAACCCTGAGATGCAGCGGCGCCTTTTGTCTAACCCTAACAATTTACCTCATGACGCGCAGATACAGGTTGGAGAAGAATATTTAGATCTGCATATTGATGCCATTAAAACTGGCAATAAAATTGAAGCTCTTGTTTTGTCATGGACTGTGGCCACCGAAAAAGTAAAAGCTGATCGGGAAAATAAATTACGTGAAGATATGATCAATAAAATGCCGATCAACGTTATGCTGGCCAATAAGGACACATTTGAAATTGATCTGATTAATGAAACCAGCATTAATACACTGCGCCCTCTGGAACAATTTTTACCGGTTAAAGCTGAAGACTTACAGGGGACTTGTATTGATGTGTTCCATAAAAACCCAGCTCATCAGCGCCAACTGTTAAGTGATCCTTCCAACTTGCCATATCGCACAAAAATTTCTGTTGGGCCTGAAACACTTGATTTACAAGTGGCGGCGATTACCGATGATGAGGGTAATTATGTTGCGCCAATGCTTTCTTGGTCTGTTGTGACCGATAAAGTGAACATGGCGAATAATTTTGAAGAAAATGTTGCCAGCGTCGTTGGACAGGTTATGCAACAAGCCTCTGATATGCGTGATAATGCCCTAACCTTAACAGCTGCCGCGGAAGAGACCAATGCACAAGCTGCTGGGGTGAGCAATGCTTCATCAGAGCTTTCCAACGCCATTACTGAAATTTCTCAACAGGTGGCATCTTCAAACAAAGTGGCCAATGATGCAGTGGCTGCAGCCGAACATTCAGACGGCCTTATCGCTGGCATGAGCCAAGCGGCTGTAAAAATTGGTGAAGTTGTCAATATCATTCAAGAAATTGCTGATCAGACCAATCTTTTGGCTCTTAATGCCACCATTGAGGCGGCCAGGGCTGGGGAAAGTGGTAAAGGCTTTGCCGTTGTGGCCTCAGAGGTCAAAGAACTGGCGTCACAAACATCTAAAGCGACCCAAGACATCGCCACGCAAATTGATGAAATTCAAAACTCTACAGATTCAACTGTTGAATCTATGCGCTCGATTAAAAACATCATCACCGAAATGGCGCAGATCTCATCAACCATTGCGGCTGCAGTTGAAGAACAATCAGCTGCCACGCAACAAGTGGCACAAAATATTGACGGTGTTTCTGAAGCGTCCAGCCAGTCTGGTCAGGCTGCCAACATGGTTGAAAACGCCGCGGCCTCGTTGTCAGAAAATGCTGAAGGCCTGAAAGGTCGTGTCGATGAGTTCTTGGTTGAAGTTCGCGCCATGTAAGACCATTTGCTGTGATTAAAAAAAATAAAAGCCCGTGTATTTTTTACACGGGCTTTTTATCTCTTTAAGATCGGTTAAACACCAATCAAGCTTTTTGCTGCTCTGCTCTTCTTGCTTCAGAGGCAAGCAGCTTTTTTTGATATTGGCTTTGCACCACATCTACAACCACCATCACAAACAACACAAAATAGAATGTTGATTTGGCCATTGCATGGACCTCATGTCCAAATAATTTTAGATGGGCCAGCTCCCCGCCTTCAGAGACAAGTAACACGCCTACAACAAACAAAATGAACAGCCCTAAAACTTCATACATTCGGTTTTTTTCTAAAAAACTGGCGACATGGTCGGCCATCCAAATCATCAGCACGCCGGTTATGATAATGGCAATTGCCATAATTAGGAAACTGTCGGTTAATGCCATTGCAGATAAAATGGAGTCAAAAGAAAACACCAAATTCATCAAAACGATAAGAGCAATTGCCGTTGCAATGGATCGCGTTGGCCCTTTTCCCTCTTCATCAAAATCTTTCACCACCAACAAATGGGTGATTTCTTTGATCGCGGTATAGATAATAAAGGCACCACCCAACAAAACGATCAATGCATGCCCGCTAAAGGCGGCTTCTAAAATACCGTCCCAATTAAAGCTGAACATCGGCCCCTTTAAAGCTTCAATGGCTTTGATAATCACGAACAACAAAATAATCCGTAAAATAATGGCCAATCCAATTCCGAAGCGGCGCACCATGGCTCTTTTTTCGGGCACCACTCTTTTGGATTCAATTGAAATGTATAAGAGGTTGTCAAACCCCAGCACCGCTTGTAGCAACACCAGCATGGCTAGTGTGAACAATCCTTCCATTGATAATAAAGGCGCAAGCAACTGTTCCATAAAACTCCCCCTGGCAAAACTTCATGTTTTTTAACTAGACCAACTCTTAAAGCAGTTGGATCGGACAAATCAACATTATCAAAATAAAACCTGCAAGCTAGAAGTTTTATTTTGATAAAAATACCAAATCCCTTTTTGATTGAAATATAATCTCAACCTTTTATAAAAGGCTCAACTGTGAATATGAACAGGATATCTTTCTTCTTTGCAAAGGGTGCTAGCAAAAACCCAAAACGCTACACCTTAATGTTTAACCTCATAAAAAAACCTTCATCATCATATGCTGCAATATAAAAGGGTTCACAATGAAGACCTCTTTCTTAAAAGATCACAAAAAATATCTATATCCTTCTTATGTAATGGTAAATCTTCTTGTTGCCCTCATCGCCCCCAAATTTTTTGCTATTTTACTTCCTATAACAACAGTTTTAACTTTTATTCTCGTAAGTGATAGAGAAAGAACCATTCAGGCTTTAAAACATCCCCTATTTAAAACCACCCTTTTGATAGCCCTTATTTTATTCGCAAGCACACCTTTCTCGATATCTTTTAAACGTAGCCTCTTAGAAGCAATGCAATATTCAATTTGTCTTTTATCAGGTGGCTTACTCTTAAGCTTAACCCCTTTGAATGACACGTACCTAAAAAGCCAAGAACAAAAAATCTGCATTTTTTGTTATTTTTCGTGTCTGCTTATTTTAATCGCCTTAACAAGCGCGGTTCATTTTCGTTGGTTGGAGATTGAAAGCCACAAACTTAATCTCCAAGTTGTCAGCTTCACATTACTCCTCTGGCCTGTTTTTTTGGTATTAAGGAATTCCAGCTATCTAAAATTTCTTCCCTTTGCTGCAGGCCTAACCATCCTGATCATATATTTTAGTTATTCTGAAACTGCTCTATTAATGATGCTTGCAGCCACGGGTGTTTTTTTATTTTTCTCTTTTATCCCACTCCCCTCCTGGCAAAAAACAACACTGTTAGCTGTTGTTATTATTGCAATATCAGCATTACCTTTTCTTACCCTGTTCAATGACACACAAGCCTTTATAAAACTGGTGCAACCAATCCTTGGCGATAAAGCCGCTCACTTAAAAGTTTGGGAACAAACCATTCATAGTATGATATCGGGTTTCCCATTTGGATCTGGTGTTTCAAGCATTGGTGCTAATGGTATTACGCTAGACCTTGATCGAACCACAGCAACACCGGTGATTATTAGCCATGCTCATAATTTTGTCATTGAACTCATACATAATCTTGGGTTTATTGGCCTTCTTTTTACTTGCCTCATTTTTGCAAGTTTCATTTATTTATTCTCAAGTGTCTCTACAGCACTAAAGCCATATGTTGGCGCAACCATCGTTTCAACAATCATCCTATATTCTTTAAATTATAGCTTTTGGCAAGATTGGCGCACCAGCCTTGTGTTTTTTGCTTTTTTGTTAATTTTAAACGCCAAAGGCTATGATCAAGCCACAAATACAAACTAATATAGATGCTTATGCCCAAATTTCATAAATAGACCAGAGATCAAACTATGAAACTTATCTTATCCATAATTACATTATTATGTCTCATGACAACACTCACAATCGAGAGTGGGCCAGTAGCCGTGCAAGAAGACGCCCTTAAATTTGAAGGCAAAAAATGGAAAATCATCTCTGTTGGAGATCACACGGGCAAACATCTTGGCTTTATCAAATTTGATAATGGTCAGCTTGAAGGTCAATCAACCTGCAATCTTTATTCAGCCGTATATGAATTAAAGCCCAATCAAGTGATCAAAATCAATCGCGTTGCTGTCAGCCAGCTCATTTGCAAAGCTGGCAACAAAATGCAAATTGAGGAAGATTACATTGCAGGTCTTGAAGCCGTTAGTCATTACAAATTTGAAGATGACACATTGATTTTGTTAAAATCAGATAAATCAGAAATTGCTCGTTTTAAATAAACAGATCGCAAAAAATTCTACATGTCCAAATCAATTTTAATCACAGGCTGTTCTTCGGGCATTGGTAAATGCGCTGCTAAACGTCTTTCTGAAAAAGGGTGGCATGTTTTTGCTACAGCCCGTACTCGCGACGATCTTGACATGCTCGCATCTGAACTGGATGTAACAGCTCTGCATCTTGATTATACAGACCCGGCATCAATTGCTGAGACAGCCAAAACTGTTTTGGAGCAAACAAATGGCCACCTTTTTGCCCTGTTTAACAATGGGGCATATGGCCAACCTGGTGCCGTTGAGGATCTTCCAACCCAAGTGTTACGTACACAATTTGAGACCAACTTTTTTGGGTGGCATGATCTCACCCGGCAAATCATACCTGCGATGAGAGCCAATAATGAAGGCCGGATCATTCAATGTTCCAGTGTTCTTGGATTTGTCAGCGCCACTTATCGCGGTGCCTATTGCGCTTCCAAATTTGCACTTGAGGCTTTGTCTGATGCCATGCGCTTAGAATTAAGTGGCAGCAATATTTATGTTTCAATTATTCAGCCAGGCCCGATCGCTACCAATTTTGTAGAAAATGCCTTAAAAGCTTATACGCAACATATTGATATTGAGCAGTCTATCCATTCAGACAATTATAAAGCTCGCATAAAAGCCATGGAAGAGGGAGGCAAACAAAGCTTTAAGTTGGAACCGGATGTGGTTGTGAACAAACTTGAACACGCCTTAACCAGTCGGCTTCCTAAGAGAAGATACTATGTTACAACACCCACTTATGCCATGGCTTATGCCAAACGATTTTTACCCACCGCGCTTATTGATAAAATAATGCTGAACAACTAAACTTTACATTTAAAGAAAATAACTAGGGCAAACTTTATGGAAAATATTGCGCTGCTTTTATCTCCTCTAGCCATTGTGCTTGTATTTATCGTTTTATGTTTCGGGCTGTGGAACATGCTAAGGGGCGATAACCCCAATTTAAGCCAAAAACTCATGCGTTGGCGCGTTATTTTACAATTTGCGGCCGTTTGTCTATTAATGGTAACGGTTTATTACGCTGGTTAAAAAATCAAACCCATTTTTTCAAGCAACCCTATTTGCACAACAAAGAACCCTATGGTCAAGCTCAATAAAATCTACACGCGTACCGGTGACAAAGGCACAACAGGCCTTGCCAATGGTGAGCGTGTGGCAAAAAACCACACCCGCATTGATGCCTATGGCATCGTTGATGAAACCAATGCGAGCCTTGGGCTTGTCCTTCATGCTCTGGAACAAGAAGGCCCAAATCCTGAAGATGATATCGATCTGCAGGCGATGATTGTGCGCATTCAAAATGATCTTTTTGATTTAGGGGCCGACCTTTCTACACCGCAAATCCCTGGCGCGCCAGAACCTGAACACCCCCCTTTGCGCATCACACAGCAACAGGTTACTCGCTTAGAAACAGAGATTGATTTGCTTAACAAAGATCTGAACCCGTTGCGCTCTTTTGTGTTGCCTGGTGGGAACTTATCAGCGGCCCATCTTCATGTTGCCAGAACCATTAGCCGGCGCGCTGAGCGCCAAATGGTGGCTTTAAGTGAAATGGATTGCGAGATTGTCTCTGAACAAGCCATGCAATATATTAACCGCCTGTCAGACCTTCTGTTTGTCATGAGCCGTTATGTCAATGACAAAGGCTTAAGCGATGTTTTGTGGACCCCTGGGCAAAATAGAAGCTAGGGTCAGGCAATCTGGCTTAAAAGAACTTTATAAAAAATCATAGCTTTAGGACAAAAACAGTAAAGATAGCCTCTTGTGAGCAATCACTGTCACATCTATACTGCCTTCCATCTCGACCTTACAGGCATAACGCCATATAGATTAATGACAAAAGGGCCAGCTCATTGTTTGTTCCTCTGAAAGATAAAAACCCAATCGAGCATATTCGCTTTCAGTATGTGACCATCTTACTGATCATTGCCAATGTGGCCGTTTTTTTCCTGTTTCAATCTGGTCTGGTTTATCCAACCAGCCAGGCGACCTGGGCTAGCTTTGCTCTTGTCCCAAGCGAATTTTTACCTGAAGGATTTGTCGGCCCTGCCATTCCAGGGGAACAGTTTGACTTTATCCCTGTCCCGGAAAAATGGACGCTCATTACCTATATGTTCCTGCACGGCTCCATCTTGCACCTTGGCGGCAACATGCTGTTTTTATGGGTTTTTGGCGATAATATTGAAGATGCAATGGGCCATTTTCGCTTTTTGGTGTTTTATTTACTCTGCGGCGTTGCTGCTGGGTTTACCCATTCTATTATGAGCCCCCACTCAGCTGTTCCTCTTATTGGCGCCTCTGGCGCTGTTGCTGGGGTCATCGGGGCTTATTTATTGTTGCACCCCAAAGTCCAAGTTTGGGTTTTGGTTCTTGGGCGCATCCCCCTACCGGTAAATGCAGCGCTTGCGATTATTGCCTGGTTCTTATTCCAAATTTTCCAAGTGGTTTATATGGTCCAGGACAACACTGCCTGGTGGGCTCATATTGGTGGGTTTGTTGCGGGGGTTATTTTAATCCTATTTATGCGCCGAAAAAACGTTCCCTTGTTAGATTGGAGCTAAAAACAAAGTTTTATGCCCCCCTAAAGACAATACATTAGGCTTAAGTACGACGTACAAGTTTCTGTTTTTATTGACAGTAAAATAACAGGCTATTACGGTCCTGAAAAAATCCCCCAATCGCTTGGGCACTGGTTAGCTAACCTTAAAAGCCCTCTTTAAAATGCGTGCATGAAGGAGCACATCATGAAGATCCTGGTATCTGTTAAACGAGTGATCGATTATAATGTTAAAGTCCGCGTCAAACCTGATGGGTCTGGTGTTGATTTGGCAAATGTCAAAATGTCGATGAACCCATTTGACGAAATCGCTGTTGAAGAAGCGGTTAAGCTCAAGGAAACGGGTAAAGCTGAGGAAGTTATTGCTGTCTCCATTGGCCCACAAAAGGCACAAGAGACCTTGCGTACAGCTCTTGCCATGGGGGCAGATCGCGCCATCTTAATCACAACAGATGATGTTGTTGAACCGCTGGGTGCTGCAAAGATTTTAAAATCCATTATTGAAGACGAGCAACCCAATTTGGTTCTGTTGGGCAAACAAGCAATTGATGACGATTGCAACCAAACCGGACAAATGCTTGCCAGCCTGCTTGATTGGCCACAAGGCACCTTTGCCTATAAATTAGAGTTGGAAGAGGGCAAAGCAACCGTCACACGTGAAATTGATGGCGGCCTGCAAACGGTTTCCCTTAACTTACCAGCTATCGTCACAACAGATTTAAGGCTGAACGAGCCGCGTTATGCCTCGTTGCCAAATATTATGAAAGCCAAGAAAAAACCGCTTGAAGAAAAAGCTTTGGCCGATCTTGGCATTGACACAGCCCTTCGGCACACCGTTCAAACCACAACGGAACCTGCCGCCCGCACCGCTGGTGTTAAAGTTGAAAACGTCGCTGAGCTTGTTGAAAAATTAAAAAATGAAGCAGGAGTGCTATAACCCATGTCCATTCTTCTCATTGCAGATCATGACAACACAAGTTTAAACCCTGCCACTGCAAAAGTTTTGAGCGCGGCCAAAGCCATTGGCGGCGACATAGACATTCTCGTTGCTGGCCAAAATTGTGACGCGGTGGCCCAGCAGGCTGCAAATTTGGCAGGCGCGCGCAAAGTTCTTGTTGCCTCTGCCCCTCATTTGGAAAAGCAACTGGCTGAAGAAATGAGCGCGCTCATTGTCCCGCTGATGGCCGATTATGATGTGGCCATAACGGCGGCCACCACAACGGGCAAAAACTTCATGCCCCGCATTGCAGCCAAACTAGATGTTGGCCAATTATCTGACATCACTGGCGTTAAATCAGCCGATACATTTGAACGGCCCATTTATGCCGGTAATGCGCTGCAAACGGTTCAAACAAGTGATGCGAAGAAAATCATCACTGTGAGAACCACAGCCTTTGATGCAGTTGAGGATGGCAATAGCGCCCCAATAGAGACCCTTGAAGCGCCTGCCAGTGTTGGTATCTCTCAATTTGTTTCTGAAGAACTCTCCGTCTCTGATCGTCCAGAGCTCACCTCAGCGCGCATCGTTATTTCTGGTGGTCGCGGTATGGGATCGGGTGAAAATTTTGTGCTGATTGAGAAAATTGCTGATAAGCTGGGTGCAGCCGTTGGTGCCAGCCGTGCTGCGGTTGACAGTGGCTTTGTTCCAAACGATTATCAAGTGGGTCAAACAGGTAAAGTTGTTGCCCCAGAGCTTTATATTGCTGTTGGCATTTCAGGGGCAATTCAGCACCTTGCCGGCATGAAAGATTCTAAAGTCATTGTTGCTATTAACAAAGACGAAGAAGCCCCGATCTTCCAAGTGGCTGATTATGGATTGGTGGCTGATTTGTTTGAAGCTTTACCTGAACTTGAAGCCGCTCTTTAGGCTTTTTTGCTTAAATTAAGCATTTATCGCTTAAAGATTTGGAAGATATGTGATCTATAATTATGAGATACATGTATCTTTGAAGTTTCTGGTTGAAACGGACATGCTTTAGCGAAGGTAGACAAGGCTGTGGAAGAAAATAGCGATATAAAACAAGACATTAAACAAATTGGCGTTATCGGTGCTGGCATTATGGGCACCGGTATTGCCCAGGTTGCCGCGCAAGCTGGCTATAGCGTTATTCTTATTGATAAAAATGACGAAATTACCCAAAAAGCTTTAGCCACCATAAACGGTAATCTTTCGCGTCGTGATGCAGCACAAGATGAAGAAAAAAACACCATTTTAGAGCGCATAAAAAGCTCGACTGACTATGATGACCTTAAAAATGCTGACCTCGTTATTGAAGCTGTGACGGAGGATGAAGAAACAAAACAAGGCATCTATAAAGAAATTTGTTCCATCTTAAAACCTGACACCTTACTTGCCAGTAACGCTTCTACCATTTCTATTACCCGCCTTGCTGCTAAAACTGACCGACCGGAAAAGTTTATCGGCATGCATTTTATGAACCCAGTGCCTGTTATGGAATTGGTGGAACTTATTCGCGGCATTGCCACAAAAGATGCAACCTATCATCAAGCAAAAGCTTTTGTGGCTTCTTTGCAAAAACACACCTCTGTCTCTGAAGATTTTCCAGCCTTTATTGTTCATCGCATTATGGTGCCCATGATCAACGAAGCGATCTACACTCTTTATGAAGGTGTTGGCACAGTGGAGGCCATTGATACAGCTATGTCTTATGGGGCTCATCACCCTATGGGCCCGCTGGAATTGGCTGATTTTATCGGCCTGGATACCTGCTTGAGCATCATGCAAAAACTTTATGAAGGGTTAGCAGATCCTAAATACCGCCCCTGTCCGTTATTGGTAAAATATGTCGAGGCTGGCTGGCTTGGTCAGAAAACCGGGCGCGGGTTTTATGATTATCAAGACGAAGTGCCTGTGCCGACCCGTTAAAAAACTTCTAGAGCATTCCTCTTTTTGATAGATTCATTTGAATGCCTCTCATAACAAAGCAATTTTAGATCAGTTCAAAAACTGATCTAAAATTAAACTTAAAAAAAAAACAAGGCTTAAGCGACTTCGGTTTGTTCAAATGTTTCTTGGCTTTCTTTATTAGATAAATCAGCTGAGACCTCTTCTAAAAAGTCGTTTAATGAATGAGATAAATTCTCAGTCACTTGTACTAAACGTTCAGAAACTTCCATCACCAAATCGGCCTCTTTAGCAGTATCCTTAATATTGTCTGCAACATTTACCACCCCTTCAGAGGCCCGGACACTTCCATCAGAAGCTAAAGAAATACTGTTTGCAATATTTTGTGTTGCCGCATCTTGTTGTTCAATTGCAGCTGATATGGTTGAAGTCACTTCTTGAATGTCTGCAACAGATGAAGAAATTTCTGCAATGGCTGATACAGCATGCTTGGTTGCCCCTTGTATTTCTTGAACTTGTGAAGAAATTTCACCTGTTGCTTTGGCCGTTTCATCTGAAAGCTGCTTCACCTCAGCGGCTACCACTGCAAACCCTTTTCCTGCATCACCAGCTCTTGCCGCTTCAATGGTTGCATTTAGAGCTAAAAGGTTCGTTTGCTCGGCAATCTCACTAATTAATGAAACTACTTCGCCGATTTTTCCTGCTGCTTGGGACAAGCCATTAACGCCTTGTTGTGTATTTTCAGCGACTTGTGTTGCTTTCCTTACACTCTCGTTAGCTCGGCTTGTTTGAGCGGAAATTTCGCTAATGGCAGATGACAATTCTTGTGCAATGTTAGCAACATTTTGCACGTTACTCGTGGCATCTTCTGACGAACTTAAAACCTGGTTGGTTTCAAGAGAAGCAGTTTCAGCAACCTTATTCAAGGTTAGAGCACTATCTTTAACTTGCCCCGTTTCATCGACAACATTGTCAACAATTTGTAAAATGCCAGCTCTAAATGCATTTATAGCTTTTTCCAAACGCGCATGACGTTGGGCATCTTTTCTTTGTTTTTCACCTGCAGCGTCTTCAAGCTTTTTATTTGCGATCATACTGTCTTTAAAAACGCCAACTGCTGCACTCATATCGCCGATTTCATCACTGCGTGTTTTCCCCTCAAGGGCGATATTGGTATCCCCATTAGCTAATTGTCGCATTTCTTCTACCATTACAGAAATAGGTTTGGTGATGCTTCGCCCAATAAAATAGCCTGCTATGGCAAGGCCGGTGATTAGCAAACAGCAAATAATAAAAATCTGTCTGCCCATGGAATAAATTGGCTCATAAAGCTCAGCATTAGATTGCACAGCCGCCAATGCCCATTTCACATTTCTGTGCTTAAAAGGAATGACCACATATTCAAGCAAGGTATTGCGATAATCAGAAGATACGGTGGTGCCTTCCTGACCAGAAAAAGCTGTCCTTACCGCATCATTCTTAACCTGCGTTTTAAAAATATCTATCTCTTTGGTAAATTTAGAATCATTGCGCAATCGGTAATCAGATCCAATAACCAAAATTTCACCGGTTTTACCCAAATCTACCCCTTTGGAGATAATCTTTTTGAATGTCTCTGTTGGTAATTGAAACACAAGAACACCAACCTTTTGCCCGTTATCCGTGATAGGAATGGAAACAAAACTAGCTGGGGCTCCATGAGATGGCCCATAGGCACGAAAATCAGTAAAATGTATTTGGATATTATCTTTACTGGCAGCTGCAGTTCTAAAAGCAAGGCCAAGATCAGACTCTTTCCACTTACCGCTTACCACATTGGTTGCATAATCAGCTTCTTTAAAGACGCTGTAAATAACATTCCCCTTCATATCAAAAAGGAAAATATCGTAATAGCCGCGCGCCGTTAATGCTGTACGAAACCAACTATGATATTGCTTATGTACCTGGTCATAGATAGAGCCTGTTCCTGCATCATCTAACTTATCTTTTTCCCCTACTGGATGGGAGTTACGCTCAATATAAGCCTCTTGTAGAACCGTTTTGGCCTCACCCCCAAACTCATTATAAGCAGCATCAAAGGCTTTAAGAGCTTCAAGAGCAGTCGGATTTTTAGACGTGATGCTCAAATCCTGCTCAATACTTACAATAAAACTCTTTAGTTCATTATTTTTAGAATAAAGCACACCGGATAGATGTTTATTAGCAAGCGTATTTCCAACTGACTTTGCTGTAAAATAGCTAAAAGCCCCAACGCAAACGCCAATAACCAGAGCACTTAAAACAATCATGCTAGGTATCTTGGCAGCTAATTTAATATTTGAGAGTTTATTTAACATGGCAATCCCCACCTAATGGTTAGCCCATTTGGATGTTTCGCCCCTTTGGCAAAACTATACGTGAGAATTTTATAAGAAGACGTTAAATAATCAGGATAAAGAGCATTTAAAATGAATATATCAATTTGTTAATGCATTCTTAATTATTTCTATCGCGCGGTTGCTGTCCCATTGGGCTGGCCCTGTTAGGCGGCCTATTTCGCGCCCCTCCTTGTCAATCAGGAGGGTGGCGGGCAAGCCGACGGTTTTTAACTTAAACATCAACTTGGTTGTTGGGTCGATATAAAGCTCAAGGTTTTTCAAACGCTCTTCTTCATAAAATTGACGCGGTTTGGCAAGGCCGCCCCGGTCCATGGAAATGGCCAGAACATCAAAATCTTCATGGCCAAAATATTTTTTCAAATTATCTAAAGAGGGCATTTCTTCGCGGCATGGGGCACACCAAGTTGCCCATAAATTGAGCAAAACAACCTTGCCTTGCCAGTCTTTTAATGAGCGTGTTTTGCCATCCCCATCTGTGAACTCAAAGGCTGGCAATTCTTTCGGGCTTTTATGAGAAATATAGGCTCTGAGCCGTTCGCCGCTTAATTTTTTGGATTTTGTCTCATTTATGCTATCTGAGGCCAATTCTCCATTGCCACGCAGGGTCAAACTCGCGTATACGGCAACAAAGCCAAAAACAGCGGCAATAATGGCAACAAGCACAGTTCGGTTCATTTTTATCAACCTCGATTTGAAAACTAAATTCAAGCAACACCAATAAAGAAGGCGAGCGACAATGACAAATAAAATGTGGGGGGGGCGGTTCCAGTCAGGCCCATCCGCCATTATGGAAGAGATAAACGCCTCAATTGATTATGATCAGCGTTTGTTCAATCAAGATATTGATGGCTCCATTGCTCATGCCAAGATGCTTGCCCAAACAGGTATATTAACCAAAACAGATGTGAAGAAAATCATCACTGGCCTGGAAGAGATCCGCAAAGAGATTGAGACTGGTAAGTTCAAATTTTCACGCCAGTTAGAAGACATCCACCTGAACATTGAAAACCGTTTGAAAGAAAAAATCGGCGATGCTGCTGGCCGGTTGCACACCGCACGCTCGCGTAATGACCAAGTGGCAACCGACTTTAAACTTTATATTCGCGACATCATTGATCACCTTTCAGAGCAAATTGGCCAACTTCAATATGCCTTGGCGCAAAAAGCTTTAAGCTATGCAGACACGGTCATGCCAGGTTACACCCATTTGCAATCGGCCCAGCCGGTTACCTTTGGCCATCATTGCTTGGCCTATGTTGAAATGCTTGGGCGTGATAAATCCCGCCTGCAAGATGCTCGAAAGCGGCTCAATGAATGCCCGCTTGGCGCGGCCGCACTGGCCGGCACTTCATTTCCCATTGACCGCACGCAAACTGCCAAAGCTTTGGGGTTTGACAAGCCAACCGCCAACTCTCTTGATAGCGTTGCCGACAGAGACTTTGTCCTGGAAACTTTAAGCACTGCTTCTATTAGTGCCATTCATCTGTCTCGTTTGGCAGAAGAGCTTGTGATCTGGTCATCAGCTGAATTTAATTTTGTGACGCTCTCTGACAAGTTCACCACTGGATCGTCGATCATGCCGCAAAAACGCAACCCGGACGCGGCTGAACTTATCCGGGCTAAAATTGGCCGCATCATTGGGGCTTTCAATGGCTTGTCTACGGTTATGAAGGGGCTGCCCTTGGCCTATTCAAAGGATATGCAAGAAGACAAAGAAATGGCCTTTGATGCGCTTGATAATTATTCGCTCGCTTTGGCTGCCATGACTGGCATGATTAAAGATTTGGTGCCCAATGAAGACAAATTGCACCGTGCTGCTGGCGGGGGCTTTTCAACTGCAACAGATTTGGCTGATTGGTTGGTTAGGGTGCTCAACATGCCCTTTCGCCAAGCTCATCATGTCACGGGATCGATTGTGGCGAAGGCCGAATCACAAAACATCACTTTGGGCGAATTACCTTTAAGCGACATGCAAGCCATTGAGCCAAAAATCACCAAAGACGTCTTTAGCGTGCTTTCAGTTGAAAATTCAGTGAAAAGCCGGGTCTCTTATGGTGGCACAGCCCCCACACAGGTTAGAAAAATGGCCAAGAAGTGGATAAAATCACTGGAAAAAACCGGCGTAGCAGGGTAAGTTCACCAGAGCATTTATTTCGATAGGATGCTCTGGGTTTTTTGTTTTTGTGTGTCTTTTTCCCCAAAACCGGGATCCACTTTTGGGAGACACACATAAAAGAAGCGCCAGGTTTGGTCGCCAATTTAACAAGGATACACGTTCATGCGCACAGCAATCGCATTGTTAACCATAATGGGTTTGTCATTCCTCATCGCAGGCTGCGGTGTGCGCGGACCATTGGAGCCTCCCCCTGAAGCCCAAGTTATTGAAGGGCAAGGCCCTGTGAAAGAAGAACAAAAACCGCACCGGGGCTTTATTCTTGATAAGCTGCTCAATTAAGAGCGTTTTCATCTATGCATCATTTTACTTACAAGAACGGCGTGCTTCATGCTGAAGATGTTTCTTTGCAAACCATCGCAGCGCAGGTTGGCACGCCCTTTTATTGCTACTCATCAGCCACGCTAGAGCGTCACTACACAGTGTTTGATCAAGCCTTGGAAGGATTTGACCACCTGATTTGTTATGCTTTGAAAGCCAATTCGAACCAGGCTGTTATTAAAACACTGGCCCAGCTTGGCGCGGGTATGGATGTGGTCTCTGAAGGGGAAATGCTGCGTGCCATAGCCGCTGGTGTGCCACCAGAGAAAATCTGCTTTGCTGGCGTTGGCAAAACCAGGCAGGAAATGGCCGCGGCTTTGAAAGCCAACATTTTAAGTTTCAATGTTGAATCTGAGCCTGAACTTCATGCCTTGAGCGAGGTCGCCTCAGGCCTTGGCAAAACTGCGCATGTGGCCATTCGCATTAACCCGGATGTTGATGCTAAAACCCACGCCAAGATCGCCACCGGCAAAGCTGAAAACAAATTCGGTATTCCGTTTGAACACGCACGCGAAATTTATAAAACCGCGGCCACTTTAGATGGCATTGCGGCCAACGGCGTTCATATGCACATTGGTAGCCAGATCACGGACCTGACCCCGTTTAAAAACGCCTTCAAATTAATGCGCGAGCTGGTGTTAACATTGCGCGAAGATGGCCATGAGATCACCCATGTTGATCTTGGAGGTGGCCTTGGCATTCCCTATAAAGAAACAGACCCAGTGCCCCCGCACCCACATGATTATGCCGCCATCATTCAAGACGCCATTGGCGACCTGAACGTAAAATTGATTTTTGAACCGGGCCGCATGATCACCGGCAATGCCGGCATTTTGGTCTCTGAAGTGATCTTCTTGAAAAAAGGATCTGACAAAGATTTCTTAATTGTTGATGCGGCCATGAACGATCTTATTCGTCCTACGCTTTATGAGGCTTACCATCAGATCATTCCTATTGCCCAAGACGATCAAGATAGGACCGCCCGTTTAATGGATGTGGTTGGTCCTGTTTGTGAAACGGGAGACTTTTTAGCCCAGGATCGCATGATGCCAGAATTGGCACCAGGCGCTCTCATTGCTGTTCTTTCCAGCGGCGCTTACGGTGCTGTTCAGGCCTCGACCTATAACAGCCGGCTGCTCATTCCTGAGGTGATGGTCAAAGACGACCAATTCTGCGTTATCCGCCCTCGTCCTTCGTATGATGATCTGATCAACCAAGATCAACTTCCTTCCTGGCTGTAGACAAAAACGCCTGAAAGGTGCCTTTTAGGCCCATTTTTCCCCACCTCACAATAATCTTACAACTTAATTAGCTCCTCTAATTGGGCACAAACAGAAATTTGTGCTAGCATCTCCCACGTTAAGTGAAATGACTAAGGAACATCCGATCAATTGATATTTAAAAAAGACCCTAAACAGACCTCAAAAGACCCTCGCATTGAGGGAGAGCGCCTATTAACTCGCAAGTTGGCTTGGACAAAACGCGCTATATTTATGGAAAACTTCTGGCTCAGGCTTTGGGCGCCGGCCAGTGTTATTGCTTTATTCTTGCTTGCTTGTCTGTTTGAACTCTGGCCTCACTTGTCACCGCTAGCCCATCGTGTGGTCCTGGCTTTGTTTTTCCTGGGCTTCTTAGCCTCTTTATACACTTTTTTCTCCCTGCGCTGGCCAAAAGAAGACCAAGCCCTTAAACGATTAGACAACAATGGCACTTTGCCACACCAACCAGCTCAGGCTTTTAAAGACAATTTATCGCCCGATCTGGCAACTGTTGAGACGCGCAGTTTATGGGTCCAATTTAAACAGCGCTTGGTTGAAAAAATTAAACAATTAAGAATACCCTTGCCCAACCCCAATACAGCTCAAAAAGACCCTTATGCCTTGCGCATGGTTCTGCTGCTGGGACTTGCGGCTGGTCTATTTATCCAAGGGGGGAACATCGGTCCTCTTTTATCACAAGGCCTGACCCCACCACCAATGGTCAATTTGTCAAATATGCGTGTTGACGCTTGGGTAACCCCGCCTTCTTATACTGGCGAGCCGCCTTTACTCATTACCGATGGCAGCAAAGAGCTCGTTTCAGAAAAACAAGAAGATAAAAAAACTGCCTTCACTGTGCCTGAAAATTCCATTCTCACCATTCGGGTGAATGGCAAAAAAACAGATCAAATCATTTTGGATAGCCCGAACAATGATCCTGTCGCGGTTAAAGCTAAAAAACGTATCGCCCCAAATGCCCTTAAGACAACGCGCGATTTTCACATAAAATTAAAACAAAATGGTGCGGTTTCTTTGCAACTTGATCAAATACCATTGAGCCGTTGGCAATTTGATGTAACCGATGATGCCCCGCCTATCATTGGCTTGATTGAGACACCCAATCGCGCACAAAGCGGTGCTTTAAAGTTAAAGTATCGTGTTGTTGATGATTATGGGGTGATGAGCGCCAAAGCACAGATTACAAATTTAATGGTGGATGGAAAACCTCTGCCAAAAAACCTAAAGCCTCATGAAGTCCCTCTGGGGTCGCCGCCTAACTATCCGTTGAATTTATCTGAGATTGGAACAAAATCTGGTGAGGGTGAAACCTTTAAGGACCTGACCCGCCACCCATGGGCTGGTCTTGTGGGCACGCTTGTTCTGAGCGCCACTGATGAAGGGGGTAACACGTCAAACAGCCCCGAACTTAAATTGGAAATTCCGGCTTATAAATTCACCAAGCCGATGGCAAAAAATATCATTCGTTTGCGCAAACAACTGATATTAACCCCTCACGAGTCCGCCATAACAGCCCGTTTGCTTTATAATATTACAGCTAATAAAGAACCATTTGAAAAAGATTTAGGGGTCTATTTAGGCCTGCGTATTGCCTCCTTGCGCTTAAGAAGAGCACGTGCACGCCAGGAAAAAGAAGAATTGGCTGAACTTTTATATGAAATTGCACGCCATGTTGAAGATGGTGACCTGTCTCGTGCAGAACGAGAGCTGCGTTCAGCCCAAGAAGCTTTGCGAAAAGCGTTGCAAGAAAATGCCTCGGCTGAAGAAATTCAAAAACGCGTCGACGAGCTTCGCAAGGCGCTGCAAAAATATATGCAAGAACTGGCCAAACGACAACAAAAACAAGACAATCACAACAGTTCTAAAAATAGTAAGAAAAGCGTGAATTCTAAAAATTTAGAACAAATGCTGAAAACCATTGAGGAGTTGGCCAAGTCTGGTTCCAAAGACTTAGCTCGTAAAATGCTTAGTCAAATGCAGAATATGCTGGAAAATTTGCAAACCGGCAAAAACCAGCAAAACCAACAACAGACAGAGACGGCTAAACAGCTTCAAGAATTGGGTGAACTTTTGCGCAAACAGCAAGAGCTTATGGACCGCACATTCACTGAGCGGCGCCAGCAAAACAACTCCCATAACAGGCCGCAAAACAATACCCAAGGTGAACGGGACAAACAGCGCAATGACATGGGGCAAAAAGGACAACAAGGTCAAAAGCCACAACATGGGAAAACTGCTCATTCGTTAGAAAAAGACCAAGAAGCTTTGAGAAAACAGCTGGAAAAGCTTTTGCAACAAATGAAAAAAAGTGGCCGGGGTGGTCAAAACAGCAAAGCCCTTCAAGGCGCAAAGCGAGCAATGGGTAAAGCGCAGAAAATGCTACAACAAAATAACCTTACCAATGCTCTTTCCCAGGAGGGCCAAGCGCTTAATCAACTGCGCAGCGGCATGGAACAGCTCAGCCAGGAAATGGGCGGTCAGAAGAGTGGCCAGGGGGGCGGGCGCAAGCAAAGTGGCAAGGACCCCTTGGGGCGTCCAAGTGGTCGATCTGGTTTGGACACCAGCCAAAACACCAAAGTGCCTGACAAAATAGACATTCAGCGGGCAAGAGAAATTTTGCGCGACTTGCAAGAAAAAGCCAGTGACCCGAAACGGCCAACACTTGAATTGGATTATTTTGAGCGTCTGCTGAAAAGATTTTAAGCGTGCAGGGGTAAAACTTTTTGCTATTTCAAAGCTGGGTATAGGTGGGCAAAACCTTAAGATGGAAGATGAGATTTCATTGGCATTCTGCCCAGAGCTGAGCGTACAGCTTCTTGCATGCCGTCAACGGTGAATGGTTTTTGCAAAACACCAATTACACTTGGGGCATGCTCTTGATACTCTTGACTAGAATATCCAGTCATCAATAAAATCGGTAATTTGGGTAAATGGCGGAACACCAGTTGTGACAATGTTACCCCATCGATTACAGGCATGCGGATATCACTCAGAAATAAATCAAATTGATCTCCATAAGAGGTGATATAACGCAATGCTTCTTGGCCTTCATGAGCCATCACCACTTCGTGTCCGTCCATCATCAAGACACGATAAATAAAATCTCTTACAGGCAAATCATCCTCTGCCAATAATATATGCGCCATAACATGAGACCTTTTTTAAAAAATTATCAAACATCAACCTGTATCGCTTATTCAAATCGCAGCAGCATATGCTCACTGTGGTTTGGAGGTGCTGGCACTTGAACAATAAACGGTGCTTTTTCACCAGGCAGAAGCGGTTTTTTACGTATTGATGCAACCCAACGAAACACTTCACGCTTTTCTTGTGAAAGCGCGGTAAAAATTACAGGTGGCACTGGTTTGTAATTGTTTGTCAAATTGGTTATTTCACCCTCAATGCGTAATTTTAAAACTTTCTCACCAACATCCCAGCTTTGGCGCACATTGGTGAACATCACGCCGCGCACATTCACGGGCAATCCCAAACTGTCATAAACTTTGGCCATTGCAGGTACAGCGCGCACAACAGTAACCCTGGCCGAAATCAAGAATATAGCGATCAATCCCAAGACCACGACATAACAGGCCCAACCAACCATTGTCTTTTGATCGAAGCGTTTCCATATTGGGCCGTTGACGGCTGCAATAGTAGTAGATGCGGTTGCATCTATTGGTTCATCTTCCTCATCAGTTTGATCTAAAGCTTGTACGAACGGGTCATTTTCCTCTTGTTCGGGCTCCGGCGTTTCAGGTTGGGCTGCGACCTCTTCTGGCTCATCAAATAATCCATCGATATCACCTTGGGAATTGTCTTCACCTTCGGCCTCTGGCTCATCAAATAATCCGTCTATGTCGTCTTGGGAATTGTCTTCACCTTCAGCCTCTGGTTCATCAAATAATCCATCTATGTCATCTTGGGAATTGTCTTCACCTTCGGCCTCTGGCTCATCAAATAATCCATCTATGTCATCTTGGGAATTGTCTTCACCTTCAGCCTCTGGTTCATCAAACAATCCATCTATGTCATCTTGGGAATTGTCTTCACCTTCGGCCTCTGGCTCATCAAATAATCCATCTATGTCGTCTTGGGAATTGTCCTCGCCCTCGGCCTCTGGCTCATCAAATAATCCGTCGATATTGTCTTGAGAGTTTTCTTCTGCAAGGCTGAGTTCTTCTTCTATTTCATTAAAGTCTATTTCTTCTAGTGGATTGTCATCATGGGGTGAGACGGCCGGTATCTCTTGATCTCCTGAATTGTCTTTAGAGGATTGGACATCTTCTGGAGCGATCAAATCATCATCGGTTGCATGCCAAACATTGCTACAAGTGGTGCAACGCACTTTCGTGCCGCCCTCAGGTAATCCTGAGGCCAGTTCATAATTTGTTGAACATTCAGGGCATACCAATATCATTGCCATGCAAAATCCTTTAAAAACGAGTCGTAGACTTAAAAAATAACCAATAATTCATTAAAGAAGCCCTTCTTTTTTTAAAACTTATCCCCGCTTTGGCCGTATTCCATGGCTACATATTTGCAAAAAAAACGGATATGCTTGGCCCAATGAATCACATTGCAAAAAAAAGGTTCACCAAAGCTTTGAAAATGGCTAAAAAGGATTAACTGATATGACAACCATAAAAAGGCGATAAGCAATTGATAAGATTAGAAAATGTCGCTCTTCGTTATGGCCGAGGCCCAGAAATTCTCAGAGATGTTAATTTTCATCTAAAACCAGGCTCTTTGCACTTTTTAACGGGCCCTTCAGGTGCGGGTAAAACCAGCCTTTTGCGGCTTTTATTTATGTCTATACAGCCAACGCGCGGCCTCATTCATCTATTTGGACAAAATGTGACTCGCATTACCCCGTCAAGGCGTGCCGATTTGCGCCGTCGGATCGGTATTGTTTTTCAAGATTTCCGGTTGCTCAGTCATCTCACCACATGGGAAAATGTGGCTTTGCCTTTGCGTGTCACGGGTAAGAAAACGCAAGACTATCAAGAAGATGTAACTGATCTATTGCAATGGGTGGGCCTTGGGGAGCGCATGTATGCTCAAGCACCCGTTTTATCGGGTGGTGAAAAACAAAGGGCCGCGATTGCTCGGGCTGTGATTGGCAAACCTGAACTTTTGCTGGCAGACGAGCCCACAGGTAACGTTGACCCGCAAATGGCCCGGCGTTTGTTACGTTTGTTTATTGAGTTAAATCGTCTTGGTACGTCCGTTATTATTGCCACGCATGACCATCAGCTCATGCAGCAATTTCAGGCTCCGCGGCTGGAATTGCATGATGGCCGCATTCATCAGGTAGGATAACCTCATGGCCTATGAAACCAACATGCAACCACAAGCAGGTGCCAAGGAGCTTTATTCCCCCGCGCGCCCGAAGGAGCGCAGCTGGAGCAACCAGCCGACGCCTATCGTGGAGGCCAAAACCGTTACTGGTAGTTCGCTTGTTGTGGTGATTTCGATTATGTGCTTCCTGGCTTGTTTGACTGCGGGCACAGTTTATTTGATCAATCAGTCGGCTGCTGCCTGGACTGATGACATTGCCAGTGAAGTGACCATACAAATCAGTGTTGATAAGAATGAGAATATTGAGGATAAATTATCAAAACTTTCCTTCTTTCTTACCAATCGAGATGGTATCAGCGGTGTGCGCCCGTTACCGCCTCAAGAAAGTTCGCGTTTGCTTGAACCATGGTTGGGCGAAGGCGCTAATTTAAAAGATTTGCCGATCCCTCGCCTTATTGCTGTTGAATTAGATCGAACGAACCCGCCAGATATGGTGCAATTGAGCAAAGCGCTGGAGAGTAATTTTTCCAATGCAAAACTTGATGATCACCGCCGTTGGCAATCTCAAATTCAAACTGTGACCCGCTCTTTGGCTTTGGGGGGGTTGGCTGTGCTTATTCTTGTGGGGCTGGCAACCACTGGCATCATCGTTTCTGCCACCCGGTCGGCCATGGCATCCAACCGAGAAATTGTTGAGGTTTTACATTTTGTGGGCGCAACGGACAGGTTTATTGCCCGCGAATTTGAACGCCATTTTCTCTCCCTTGGCATACGCTCTGGACTGGTGGGTGCTGGCGGGGCGTTATTTGTGTTTATTTTTATGCCTTATTTCATGCGCTTACTTGGCGGTAGCAACATGACAAGCGCAGAGATACGCCGCCTTTTGGGCACGGTTGCCCTTGATATGCCTGGTTTTATTTTGTTGGGAATTGTGGTGATTGTGATTGCGGCTCTTTGTATGCTTACGACCCGTTATGGCGTTTACCGCATTTTAAATTCCCAGCACCATTAAAAATATAAAAAAATGATCCGCTCACTTATTTTTACTGCTGGCTTTTACATTGGTTCCGCCATTATTTTACTGGTTGGTTCGCCGTTGCTGTTTGGCAAACGGTCCTGGGCCATGGCTGGTCTTGCCTTTCATGGCCGGTTTGTTCTGGCCTGGATGCGCCTGATCATTGGCACAAAGATCGAGGTAAGGGGCCAAGAAAACTTGCCTGACAATCCTATTCTGATTGCTTCAAAACATCAGTCAGCGTGGGAGACGTTTGCCTTTCCGGTTATTTTAAAAGACCCTGCGCTGGTTTTAAAACAAGAGTTGCTCTCCATTCCCATTTACGGCTGGTTTTGCCAAAAATTTGAAATGATCCCCATTCCGCGTGAACGCGCTTCTATTGCCTTGAAAGCCATGGTTGAGCAAGCCCAGATTAGAAAACAACAAAACCGGGAAATTATTATTTTTCCTGAAGGCACGCGTAAAGCGCCTGGGGCGGAGCCAGACTACAAACCTGGTGTGATAAAGCTGTATGAAAACTTAAACATTTCATGCGTGCCTGTTGCGCTTAATTCTGGCGTCTTTTGGCCCAGAGATAGTCAGAGGCGGTATAAGGGCACCATTATCATTCAGTTCTTGCCTCCCATCCCGCCCGGCCTGGACCGCAAAACCTTTAAACATAGCCTGCAAACCTCAATTGAGAGCGCAACCATGGCTCTTTGCCAAGAAGGTGAGATCGTGCGGGCTGAAAATAATAAAAGTTAGGCAAAAAAATTCTTATTGCTTACTTCCTCTTAACATTTAGGCCGTAACAATGGCCAATCTGGAACTGCCACAACAATGTCACGAACCTGCCCCTTTATAGGCAAATCAATTGCTTATAAGAAGATGAGGCAAGTGGCGGGGCGGTGTCAGAATGAATAAAAATTTAAATCTCGTTCAAAGTAATTTTAGTTCCATGCGTAAAACACTTGTTAATCCAGTTATAGAACAGATCAACCAAAATGAACCGCTTAACGTTAGCTCTGATGTTGAGCTGAAAAATGCGTTCCATTATTGGCAAGGGGCTTCTGGTAAGCGCTATATTCATTCTGTTTATTCTCTTTTTAATTGCCCTGAGGTGCCCAAAGTCAATTACGTCTTGGTTCGCCGGGAAGGTAATGGGACCTGCACAGCTTTGGCGATTGGTGAAACAAAAGAGAGCGCCTGCTCCTTAAATTTAGCCTTTTTGCGCCATAACGCGGCGAAGCTTCATGCCAATGAAATCCACATTCATGTGATGCCACAAACTAAATATGAAAGAGATATGGTTCGGTTGGATTTATTGGGATGCCAATCGATCAATGGACAGAAGCCAAAACATTAAATTCAAAGACATTGAATTAATATTTTAAATTACCACTCTCACAAAGCCGATGGGTGCTTTTGGTGAGCACCAAAATACGGTTTAGGTGTGTATCTTTGATATTTTGTTCGTTCAGGTGACGAACGGTGGTTGCCAAATAACATAAATTACAGCCTGAGTGCCCTTCGGCCCGTTTTATGATTTCTGCCTGCTTGCAAATGGGTAGCTTCGCTGCATATTGCGGATGATTGCGATCAGCTATGAACGTTAAAGCACGTACAAACCGGCCTGACCCTTCTATGCAGTCAACCCGGCGGAATACTTCTCTGTATACCCGCGTGACCTGTTCACGTTTGCGTAAATAGAAAATTGTTTCTTCAACATGAGAGGGGGGCACATAATATAATCTTCCATCACAAACCCCGCCGCTTTTAAGGCCTAAAACCAAACCGGGCTTTTGGTATGTTCCGCGGTGGTGCACTGACCACACACAAAAAGAGCGATGTACACCTGCACATCGCGCTACCTTTTGATCTTCAAAATAAAAGCCTGGATTCCACATTAATGAACCATAGCCAAATACCCATAGGCCTTGACGTCGCCAATCCTCTGGCGCTTCAATCGTCAGCTCTTCAGTCTTAAGAGGGTGTTCCATCAAATCCATGCCATTTTTGTTGTTACAAAGTAGCAAAAACAAAGCAAATTCGAAATAGTGATGATGATTATTTTAGCTTATTGAAACATAATTTTAACTGTTAACAGTAAAATTTTATACTTTTGTCCTACCGAAGTCAGCTTCTTGGGTTTCTTGACCTGCTTCAACAATGGAGCGTCTTATCGTCCTTGTGCGAGAAAATAGGTCTTCCAAGGCTTGCCCATCGCCCCGCCGAATATGACGTTGTAATTGGGTTAAATCTTCTGTAAAGCGCCCTAGCATTTCTAAAACAGCCTCTTTATTGTTCATAAATACGTCGCGCCACATCACAGGATCAGAAGCCGCAATGCGGGTGAAATCTCTAAACCCACCAGCTGAAAACTTAATCACTTCACTTTTGGTCACATCCTCTAAATCTGCTGCCGTGCCAACGATATTATAAGCAATAAGGTGGGGAATGTGACTGGTAATGGCCAACACAATATCGTGATGAGCTGCTGACATGCACTCAACCTGGCTGCCAAGCCGTTCCCAAAATAGCCTCACAGTGCTGGTCGCTTCCTGGTCACCGCTCTCAACAGGCGTTAAAATACACCAGCGATCTTGAAATAAATGGCCAAAACCTGATGCTGGCCCTGAAAATTCTGTTCCTGCAACCGGATGGCCGGGGACAAAATGAGTATTTTCTGGCATCAAAGGCAGTACGGCCTCAATAATGCTTTGCTTTACTGAGCCAACATCACTGACAATGGTGCCAGACTTTAGCAGTGGGCACACTTGGGCAGCCAAGTGTGCCATAGCCCCGACTGGCACAGCAAGAATAACCAAATCTGCTTGAGACACAATTGGCGCAAGTTCATCAACAATCTGCGCGCCAATATCAATATCGCGCGCCTCATCACGCACTTTCTGGCTGCCATCAAATCCAAATAGGTTAGTGGCTAATCCGCGCTCTTTGATGCCGCGTGTTAGAGACGAACCAATCAATCCCAAACCAATCACAACAACATTTTCAAACAGAGCATCTTGTGTGTCGCTCATTTGCCTTATGCTCCTTCTTGAAAACGGGTCAAGGCGGCGACAACCGCTTCATTGTCGCTTTGCGTGCCAATGGTAATTCGCAGTGCTTGGGGCAAGCCATAACTTTCCATGCGCCGCACAACGATGCCTTGTTGCAACAAAAATTCATCCGCGGCTGGAGCTGAGCGTGGGCCGTCTTTCTCGAAATGCACCAATACAAAATTGCCCACACTGGGGGTCACCTGCAAGCCAATCGCCGTGAGCTGCTGGCTCAACCATTCCAGCCATTTCTCATTATGAGCAACTGCAGCTTTTGTAAACTCAAGGTCCTGGATCGCAGCTGTTCCGGCTTCAATGGCAGCAGCTGAGACATTAAAAGGCCCTCTGATGCGGTTTAGCACATCAATCACCTGAGCAGAGGCAAAAGCCCAGCCAATGCGCAAGCTTGCCAGCCCATAAATTTTAGAAAAAGTGCGGGTCATTATGGTGTTTTCTGTGGTGGCCACCAACTCTAGGCCAGCTTCGTAATCATGTGCTGAGACATATTCTGCATAGGCCCCATCGAGCACCAAACCGACATGGTCAGGCAATTGACGGCGCAAGCGGCGCACTTCATCTGCTGGCAAATAGGTCCCGGTTGGGTTGTTGGGGTTGGCAATAAATACCAGCTTGGTTTTATCGCTTACCTTTTTTAGGATTTCATCGACATTGGCGGTTAAGTCAACTTCAGGGGCCACAACCGGTTTTGCGCCAGCTGCCAAAATTGCGATTTTGTAAACCAGAAACCCATGCTCTGTATAAATCGCTTCATCGCCGTCTTTTAAATAGGCTTGCGCGATTAAATTTAAAATCTCATCGGAACCAGCGCCGCAAATAAGGTGATCTGGGTTTAGCCCATAAACTTGCGCAATGGCTGCGCGCAAACGCGTTGCGCCCCCATCAGGATAGCGAAACAATTGATTTTCTGTTTGCTCAAAAGCTTTGATCGCTTTTGGGCTGGGCCCCAACGGCGTCTCATTAGAAGACAGCTTAATCACATTCTCAACGCCTTTGGCCGTTGATTTTCCCGGCACATAGGGAGAAATCTCAAGAATTGTGGCCCGCGGCAAAAATGAAGAACTCATAGAAATCGTCCTAAAAATAAATTTATCTGCCTCGTTATAGTGATTTTTATCGATATCGCACTATATTTTTACAACAAAGCAAACAAAAGGGGTGATCTTAATCAAGGATTTACTGACCTTTACCCTGCCCTTGACAAGCCAATTCAAAACCCACAAATATGACCAACCAAATAACATCTGCGCCATATGGAGCCTGAACGCGATAATGGATCATAAACAGCCAACCTCTTCAGAAGTCCCGCCTTCTCAAACGGTTACTTTTGGCGATACAGGTGTGGGCGCAAATGGCCAAACCGTTTCTCATGACGGGTTGAAATTGGAATGCGGCGAGATTTTAAAGCCTTTCACCATCGCTTATGAGACATATGGCCAGCTTAATGCGAACAAGTCCAACGCCATTTTGATCTGCCATGCTTTAACCGGCGATCAGTATGCTGCCAGCACTCATCCTGTCACGGGCAAGCCTGGTTGGTGGGAGATTATGATAGGCCCTGGCAAGCCAATTGATACTGACAAATATTTTATAATCTGTTGTAACGTTATTGGCGGCTGTATGGGATCCACTGGCCCGGCTTCAATAAACCGTGAAACGGGGCAAGCTTATGGGCTGGACTTTCCCGTTATCACCATTGGCGACATGGTCAAGGCACAGGTTTATTTAATCGATCATTTGGGCATTGAAACTTTGTTTAGCGTGATCGGTGGCTCTATGGGGGGTATGCAAGTTTTGGAGTGGGCCTCACGCTACAGTGAACGTGTTTTTTCTGCCATACCCATTGCCACAGCGGCGCGTCATTCAAGCCAAAATATTGCTTTTCACGAAGTTGGCCGCCAAGCCGTGATGGCTGACCCTGACTGGCTGGGCGGGCGCTATTATGAGCAAGACAAAAACCCAAGGAAGGGGTTGGCTGTTGCGCGCATGGCTGCTCACATCACTTATCTATCTGATGAGGCGTTGCACCAAAAATTTGGTCGCAACTTGCAAGAGCGTGAACATATCAGCTTTGGTTTTGATGCTGACTTTCAAGTGGAGAGTTATTTGCGCCATCAAGGCTTTCGCTTTGTTGACCGGTTTGATGCTAATTCCTATCTCTACATCACCCGGGCGATGGATTATTTTGATTTATTTAGCGAGAATGACGGCTTACTTGCAAAGGCCTTTTTGGATACAAAAACACGCTTTTGTGTGGTGTCTTTTACCAGTGATTGGTTGTTCCCAACCAGAGAGAGCCGCCAAATCGTCCATGCTCTGACTGCCAACGCGGCCAATGTGTCTTTTGTTGAAATTGAAACCGCGCGCGGCCATGATGCCTTTTTGCTGGACGAACCAGAATTTTTCTCTGCCATCAATGGATTTCTAACAGCCGCTGCCAAACAAAAGGGCCTGTCGTGAACGCTCATACATTTAGCATTGATGGTCATAGACAAGACCATCTCATCATCCAAAGCATGATAAAGCCCAACACCCATGTGCTTGACATTGGTTGCGGCGATGGGGCTTTGCTTGAATTGCTAAGAGAAACCAAAAACATTGATGGGCGCGGCATAGAGATCAGCCAAAAAAACGTCAACCAATCGGTGGCTAAGGGGCTCAGTGTTATTCAAGGTGATGCGGACAAAGACTTGTCCAATTATCCCGATAATAGCTTTGATTACGCTATTCTTAGTTTGACCATTCAAGCCACAAAAAACCCGCGCACCGTGTTGGAGCAATTATTACGTATCTCTAACCATGCGATTGTGTCATTTCCCAACTTTGGCCATTGGCCCATCCGTTGGCAAATTTTGGCCTATGGCCGCATGCCTGTGACCGACAAACTACCAGAGCAATGGTACAACACCCCCAACATTCATTTTTGCACCATTAAGGATTTCACAACCTTGTGCAAAACCATTGATGCGCGGGTGGAAAAATCCATAGCGATCCAAAATAACGGTAAAACCCTCAACGAAAACACACCGCTGTTTCTTAAAAACTTGCTCGGCCGAGAAGCCATTTTCATGCTGGAAAAGAATTAGGGTCAGGACCTAGCCCACCGCACAAGAGCTTAGAGCGTGCCTTAACTTCCATGGTGAGTTTTTTCACTTTTAAAGGGTTGTTTAATAAAAACTTATGCAGGCACCGGCTTGACCTGAATGGCACTTGGGTTGAGCCGCCTTGCTTTTAGCCCCTTGGGCCGAATGGGCTGAGCCACTTCTTTGATTGCCTCCACCATCAACATGCCTGAAAAGCGCGGCCAGACTTTTGCCCCGACCTTTTCAAAGGCCGGGCTGGCGGTTAAGCGCAATGGCAATTCAAACGGGGCAAAATGAATGAGCGGCGAAATAGAAAGCGGGCGAAACCACGTGCTTACCAACAGATCATGCAACTGGCCGCGGCTGAAGGGTTGGCCATAGCCAAATGGGGTTTTGTCAACCCGGGCCCAGAGCCCTGAGCGATTGGGCACCACCAATAATAAGCGCCCTTCAGGGCGCAACACCCGCCAGACCTCTTTTAAATGCGCTTCAACATCTGCGAAAAACTCTAGCCCATGCACTTCTAATACCCGATCAAGGCAAGCATCTCCTAAAGGAAATATATCCTCTTCGATCAAAACAGAGCGAAAGGGACCATCACTCGGCCACATCAATCCACCTTGTCCAGCTGGGCTAAAATTGACAACCATTGGGCTTTCAGACAAATAGGGGCGCAAATAGGGGGTTGTGTAGCCAACCCCGGCAATCATAAACCCTCCCCCTTTGGGCCAAGAGTTGCGAATTTTCTGGCCGATATGACGGCGCACCATTTGACCCAAACGTGCTGAATAAAAATCTTTAATTTCAATAACATCTAAATGCATTCGGCCGGCTCACAGAGCAATAAACAGAGATCTACAATGCCATTATAACCAATCTTTAAGGCTCTTTGTTTAATAACCACGGACATGACAAACATGGTTAACCTGATTAAAATACGCTGACCTGATTTAAAGATCACAAGTAAAGAGTTGGCAAGTCATAACAATTTAAAGAGGCATACATGGCTTTAGAACTAATTCAAATTCCCTGTCTTTCTGATAATTACACTGTTTTAGCTCATGAACCATCAACAGGGGAAACCTTTTGTGTTGATGCCCCAGAAGCGCGCCCTATTTTGAGCATTCTGGCAGAAAAGGGATGGAAACTCACACATCTGCTCATCACCCATCACCATGAGGATCATGTTCAAGGGTTAGACCAGTTGAAAACCCAGTTCGGTTGTAAAGTGTATGGCCCGGAAGCTGAAAGTGATAAGATTGTTGGCCTGGATGAAACCTTAAAAGAAGGGGACAGCTTTGAATTTGCAGGCCGCCCGGTCACAGTGTTTGAAACGCCCGGCCACACTTTGGGGCATATTTGCTATCACTTGCCTGAAGACAAGCTGCTGTTTTCTGGTGACACGTTATTTGTTGGCGGTTGCGGGCGGATATTTGAAGGCACGCCAGCACAAATGTGGAACTCCCTTTCAAAACTGGCGGCTCTGCCAGCTGATACAACCTTTTATTGTGGGCATGAATATACCCTTTCGAATGTTGAGTTCGCTATGAAGCTGGAACCTAATAATATTGATCTGCAAACCCGGTTGCATGAAGTGAGGGAAAAACGCGCAAATAATCAACCGACTGTTCCCTCCACCATTGGGGCTGAATTAAAAGCTAATCCGTTTTTGCGCCCCTCTAGCCCAGAGATACGTGCCCATTTTGGCCTTGAATCTGCGTCTGATGAAGAGGTCTTCACCAAAGTGCGTGAGGCAAAAGACCAAGGCTAAAATATCTATCGAAGAATTTGCCCTTAGAAAACAAGGCTTCAAGTTTCCTTATAAGCTCGCTTTTTAAGGGCAATTCTGTTATTAGCCTACAATGCCTAATAGACCCATACATTTTTCTATAAACGCACGAGAGACCTTATATGAGGTTATTTTCAACCGTCGTGATGTTCGTGGTGAATTTGTTGGTGAGCCGATTGCCGAAGATGTTCTGGCCCGGTTGTTAATTGCAGCCCACCATGCGCCTTCTGTGGGCTTTATGCAGCCTTGGAATTTTTTGCTTATTCAACAAGAGAGCGTGCGTAAATCGGTACACAGCCTGTTTGAAAAAGCCAACGAGGAAGCGGCACAAAAGTTTGAAGGCGAAAAACGAAATCTCTACCAATCATTGAAATTGGAAGGTTTGCTTACCGCGCCGCTTCATTTATGCATTACCTGTGATAGAGACAGAGCCGGCCCAACCGTTTTAGGGCGCACCCATATGCACGACATGGACCTTTATTCCACTGTTTGCGCTGTTCAAAATTTGTGGCTGGCGGCCAGGGCTGAAAATATTGGTGTTGGCTGGGTGAGTATTTTTCATGAAGCTGAGTTAAAACAACTGCTCAACATCCCTCAAGACATTCACATCATTGCCTATCTCACGGTTGGTCACGTTAAAACATTTAATTCTCAGCCTGATTTAGAGAAAAAGGGATGGAGAAAGCGCCTGAACTTAAATGACCTGATCATGCATGAAGAATGGGGCGTTCATAAAAACAATAACTTATCCAAACTTATTGATGCTGAACTTAAAAAACTAAATCCACAATCCTAGGGCCTCAAAAAAGCCTATTACTCGTTTTTTGCAAACAACTGACAAGTGATTCGTTTTTTTTAAGGCCAAATTTCCCTCTTCAACGTAATGATTCTGGGCGTGACACAAATAATATTGTAACAAATCAGTCTCACATCTGACTAAATTGCACTGAAATGCAAAGAAAAACTGTGAATGCCTTCTCATCTTTGAGCCCCAGCCCTTGAGTTCACAAGTAACCTCCCCATAATAGGATCATCCTATAGATTTAGGACCTGTGCGGTGTGCTACTCTGAGACCTGCCAAATGTTCTATGTGACGGCTTTTGCGGATGGTAAAGCCAAAGCGATAAACATCACAGCAAGTACAAAAGTAAAAAGCTTAAGGGCGTAAAAGCGGTTCAGCCTTTACGGGCAGCGCACAAAGTGGGGGAATGATAAATGAAAAATACGCCAGCTAAGACGCGCTTATGTGCCGTCTTTGTTGACTATGATAATATATATCTGTCGCTCCGGCGCCAGGATGAACAAGCGGCCAAACAGTTCCCAAAAAACGTTATCGAATGGTTGAGCCAGCTTGAATCAGGTGAGTTAATCACACAAACAGCGCGCCCTGACGAGGTTGTCTCGCGGCGTTTTGTGATGTGCCGGTGTTATGGCAACCCTGTACCACGCCGCAATGCCAGTGATAACAGCACTGATATCGGTTCTTTTCCTTTTGTGCGCCATCATTTTATGCGCGCTGGTTTTGATATTGTTGACTGCCCGCCGCTTACCGCACAATTAAAAAACTCTTCCGACATCCGCATGGTTATGGATATTCAAGATTTTCTTGAACATAAAACCCATTTTGATGAGTTCATCATTCTGTCTGGTGATGCTGATTTTGCGCCCATTTTGCAACGGTTGCGCACCCATGCCAGGCATACAACGATTTATGTGAACGAGACAACCGCTGTGCCTTATGTTGCTCTTTGCGATGCACAAGTGCGTGAAATGGATTTGCTGGATGTTATGAAGCAAGCTGCGCATCTAGCAGACAATGGCAAACAAAAAATTGAACACAAGCCGGCTCAAACCATTGAAGACCAGACGAGCCTGGCTGACATTCGCAATAAAATTACACAAGAGATTGAGGCTGCTGTTCGGGCCTCGCAAAGGCCTGTTGCCCTAGCCTTCTTGGCAGATAAAGCCCAGCGCACAATTGGATATGAAGAAACTGTGGGCTCTAATTGGGCTGGCTATGGTACGTTTTTGAATTTCTTACAAAATAATCTGCCACCAACCATGCGTGTAACCTCCAATCAACCTTATTATGTGGTTGATGAGCGCTGTCATGCTGAGGCACTAGAGGAAACTCAAGATCAGGTCGTGGCTGCTGCTCCTTACAATCAGCAAGACCATAGACATGAACAACGCCAACAAGAGGCCCAAAGCCTGATTGAAAACAATCAAACAATTCGAGATACCATCAGCCAAGTGCATGAACACACACATGTCCCCGCTCTTGCGCCTAGTGAATATCAAGTCATGTTTGAGGTTATCTGCGAAGAGCTGAATGAGGTCGGTCTTAAAGGGCGCCAGACGGCCTATAATATTTCTAGCCGGGCCAAGATTGAAAGCGTGGAGCTAACCCCGGAAGATGCGCAATTTGTTCTCGATATTATTTCAGAGGCTGACCCCTGGTTTGAAAAAGGTATCAGCCCGCCTTTGTTTGCGGAGCGTTTTATGAATGCTATTGTTGCGCGGTGCCGTAACAATGGTTTGCATTTGACCCAACAAGAATATGAGCTGGTTGCTGCTTGGTTTACGGGCAATACCAAAAACCTTTACCATCAACAAGCGGTGCCGCAACTTGATCATCAGCCTCAATCAGATACGCCATGGTTGCTCCCTTCTGGTCAAGAAGAAGCTGTGCGCGAGCCAGCCCAACCTTTGCGCCAACCTTATGTGGACCCCTTTAATCCGCCGCAAAACGTTACTAGCAAGCATAAAGAGCTACCACGTATCTTCCGCTTTGGGTCGGATCGCTAAGCCTTTATTTTTCGAACAGAGTTTTGGGTGCCCCTTACTTTCCATGGTTAGACTTTGGCCGTTTTGGCGCTTGATTTTTAGCTAACAAAAAAGCATTGCAAGTTAAAAAACCTGCAATGCTTTTTTTAAACAAATGAATTGGTGAATCCACCATCCGCATCAACTGGCAGCACGCCTGAAGACGATTGCAATGTGGGCATTAAAAAAATGCCATCGTGCGAAGCTCTATGCTTTGCCGCTTCGGCGCATTGGGCGGCGTTGTTGGATCTTCAAAGGCGCTATGCCCCATAAATCGTGCTCGACCATCAGTCTCACTATCATATGTCTTGAGTAAAAGCGCTTGATCTGGTGCCATTTTGGGGAAATACCACCATTTGTGCTTGTCAGAGTGACGCAGAACATATATTTCGCCCGTTCTGTCACGATATCTAAGATTCATAAGTAAGAAGTCATCATCAATTTGCGATTGGGCATCACAGCAGGCAAGAGGCAACTCTTCCACGACTTCATATAGCGGCTTCCAAACATTGAAAAAAGCCACCCTTCCCTTCAAAAGCTCATCGGCTTCATCAGGCAGCACATCGTGAACGCGCTGCGCTCCTGACTTTGGTGTGTAATCACTATGGACGAGCAATACCGCAGGGCGTTGGGTTTCTACCTGCTTGGTCGGATCTGTCGGTAAACCACGGCGTATTGTATGATCAAATATTTCAACACGCTTGGCGCCTGTATGTTTCTTAACAAACTCGTTGACCACAGGATAAAATGTACTTTTTATCTCAGCTTCGTCATCAAAAGCCTGAAATGAATTATCGATTGGCTTCAACGCAAACCCTTGTTTGTCCAGTTCAAATCTATCCAGTTGGGGCCAGCCATCATGGATTTCCATTTCTTGAACATCAGTGCCGGGCGGGTTTAGCTTAACATCCCCGTCTGGTTCATAGAAGTAGTAGTCAATGGGACGTCCATTATCTAGAGAGTAGTTGAAAGAAGCTCGAACGTTTGGCATATCTGCTTAACCCTTTTTTGCCTGCTAGATTTTATAAGGTTTAGGTCAATGTAAACCCTTGACCTACATGGGTATCGCGCCACCAAGATTGGGGCTCGATATCGCGCGAAATCCACCGATATATATTTGGATGGTTTTGAAGTGGCAGCTTTGACCAGGCGTGAAGATGCATTGGAGAGGCGACCGCGACGTCTGCTATTGTGGGTGTTTCACCGCAAATAAATTGGCTTGAGCCAAGCCTGTCGTTCAATAAAGAGGCTAATTTATTAAAATTATCAAGTTCGCCGTTTAGTATGTCATTATCAGGCTCTGCACCCAGATGTGGTTTGACGCAATTTTCGACAAGAAATTTGTAACAGCTGTGAAACCATTGGCCGCATTCCCAAAACAACCAGCGATTTATTTCGGTTCGATTAATTAAATCGGTGGGGTAAAATTCTGCTTTGCCATTCTTATCAGCTGCATACTGCAAAATAGCATTTGATTCCCATAATATGACATCACCATCACGCACTGTTGGCAAAGATGCATTGGGATTTATCGCTAAGTACTCAGGGCTTTTTTGTTCCCCTGCAAAATAATCGGTGTATTTTAATTCATACGGATAATCCAACATCTTGAGGCCAGCGAGGACCTTCCGACAGTTGATGGAAATAGGGTCTGCATATATTTCCAACTTTTGCGTGCTCTGCCCGGCATTTTTACGCCAAAACACCATTAATCACCTCCCTCTTGTCAACTGATCATTCCTGCCAGCTTTTGTTGGGGTTATCCCCTTGCAAGAATGGTATTCTCTAGATTATCATCCTACAAACAGATGTTATTGGTTTATATCACAATGAATCGCGATATAATAGGTTTAAACCCCCGTTTATTATTGGCTTTTGAGGCCATAATGGCTGAGCGCAATGTCACCGCAGCCGCGGATCGTCTTGGGCTGACCCAACAAGGGATGAGCGGACAACTGGCCAGACTGCGCCAAGAGTTTGGTGATCCCTTGTTCGTTCGGGGCGCTAGCGGCGTTATTCCTACGCCCAGAGCGATAGAGCTTTTACCATTGGTCATCGCAGGTCTGGATGCCTTGCGCGCAATAGCCTCCAGTGACAGCTTTAATCCATTGACCTTTAAAGGTTCTGCCACTATTGCGGCGCCCGATTATGCCCAAGCGCTCGTCTTACCAACATTTTTAAAAAACATCCGCAAGGAAGCCCCGGAACTTCAGGTTTCAATACGGCCTGTGGATGCAGACACTCTTGCAACAATGCTTGAGAACAGTCTGCTTGATATGGCATTGACTGTACCACAGTTTTCTCCATCCCACTTGGACTCTGAGCTATTGTTTGAAGAAAGATATATTGGCGTGGCCAGGATCGGGCATCCTGCCTTGCAATCTGGCACGATTTCCTTGGACGACTTTTGCCAACATCCCCACTTACTGGTTGCGCCATACAAGGGGGATGCTTTGGGACCTACAGACCAAGCTTTGAGTTCAATTGGACGGTCCCGCAAGATCGGTCTGGTCGTGCCAGGGTTTTCTGTATGCGGTGCGTTGCTTGAACAATCCGATCTTATCTCCGTGCTTCCAGAGAGGTTGTTAGGTACAATGAGGAGAAATTTAACCGGCTTCAAATTACCTGTTGATGTTGAAGGTTTCCGTGTGGAGATGGTCTGGCCTGCACGATTGAATAAGTCGATTTCTCACATATGGCTGCGCGATAAGTTAAAAGAATCTGTCAAAGACCTGGTGGCACCAGATATGAATTAGGTTCACTCCCTATTCACGATAGCTGCACAAAAAAACGGGACCGGAACAATCCCCGATCCCGTTATCTTTTCTTTTAAAATAAAACGCGCACTAGGACGTCAGATACTGACCACCATTGGCAGTGATTGTGGAGCCGGTAATGAACCCGCAATCATCACTGGCAAGAAACGCCACACAATCGGCAATTTCAGATGCTTTCCCTAGCCGTCCGACAGGAATTTGGCCGATAATGCTCTCCAGCACTTTCTCTGGCACAGCTGCGACCATTTCTGTATCGATATAGCCAGGTGCAACCGCATTCACCGTAATGCCTTTTCGTGCATTTTCCTGGGCGAGGGCTTTGGTAAAACCAATTAGTCCGGCTTTGGCGGCAGAATAGTTGGCCTGACCCATTTGCCCTTTTTGGCCATTAATTGATGAGATGGAAATAATGCGCCCAAAACCGCGCTCACGCATGCCATTAATAATCGGGCGTGTCATGTTAAAGAGCGAATTTAGATCCACCCGGATCACTTCATCCCATTGTTCTTGAGACATTTTGTGCAACATAGAATCGCGTGTGATGCCTGCATTGTTAACAACCACATCAACCGGCCCCAACTTGGCTTCCACGTCGGCCAAGCCTTGCGAGCATGCTTCAAACGAGCCCACATCCCATTTAAAAACCTGAATGCCAGTTTCAGCCTGAAATGCATTGGCCGCTTCTTCATTGCCACCAAAGTTAGCTGCAACCTCATAGCCTTTAGCTTTTAAGCCTTCAGAAATCGCACGACCGATTCCTCTTGTTCCACCAGTAACAACCGCAACACGTGCCATAATTTTTCTCCTATAGAAAATTAGTAAGTAGAGCCACTTAAATAGGTCCTTTTCCCTTTTAAGCGGCTTTAAACTTGATTTAAAAAATTAAGTGCGTTCCACACTTAGTTCAATTGCGTTCCACACAAAATTTAATTGCGTTCCACACAAAATTTAATTGCGTTCCACACAAAGTGCTACGCCCATACCACCGCCAATACAAAGCGTGGCCAAACCTTTTGAGGGTCCTTTGCGTTTCATTTCATGTAGTAAAGTCACCAAAACTCTGGCGCCTGAGGCCCCAATTGGGTGGCCAATGGCAATCGCGCCACCATTGATATTGACTTTATCAGCGTCCCATCCAAGACCTTTGTTCACGGCCAACGCTTGAGCAGCAAAAGCTTCATTGGCTTCAATCAAATCCAGATCATCAATGGTCCACCCGGCCCGCTCAAGAGCAAGCTTGGAAGCTGGAATTGGCCCGGTGCCCATTACAGCTGGGTCAACACCTGCATGGGCCCAGGAGGCGATGCGTGCCAAAGGTTCAACACCGCGTGCACTGGCCTCCCCGGCTGTCATAAGCACGAGGGCCGCGGCTCCATCATTGATGCCAGAAGCATTACCGGCTGTTACGCTGCCTTCTTTAGCAAAAGCAGGACGTAATTTTGCCATTTGCTCGACAGTGGCCCCTTCACGTATATACTCGTCTTCTTCAAAGACTGTTTCGCCTTTACGGCTTTTAATAACAACAGGCACAATCTCGTCTTTAAATTTGCCAGCTGCTCTTGCCGCTTCTGCTTTGTTTTGTGAGGCAACGGCAAAGGCATCTTGCGTGTCTCTATCTATTTGGAATTCCTGGGCAACATTTTCAGCTGTGGTGCCCATATGATAGCCATTAAATGCATCCCAAAGACCGTCTTGGATCATGGTGTCAACCAATTCCAGATTGCCCATTTTTTTGCCATTACGCATATGGGCACAATGTGCTGATTGGCTCATTGATTCTTGACCACCGGCTATGACGATTTTAGCATCGCCATTTTTAATCGCTTGCATGCCCAAAGCAACAGAGCGCAAACCAGAACCACAGACCTGATTAATGGTCATGGCAGGCGTTTCATTGGGAAGGCCTGCTAAAATAGAGGCTTGGCGCGCTGGATTTTGACCTTGTCCGGCTGTTAACACCTGACCAAAAATAACCTCATTCACATCCTCAGGGGCCACTTTGGCCCGTTCAACGGCCGCACTTATCACAGTTTTACCCAGCTCATGAGCGCTTACCGGAGCAAGGCTCCCATTAAAAGCTCCAACAGCTGTGCGCGCTGCGCTTGCAATTACAATATCTTGGTCGTCGGCCATACCCACCATCTCCTTAAAATCTATAAATAAAGCTTCAATTGATAAAACGAGCTCTTTGATCGAGCTTATCACCAATCTTAGTTCTGATCCTATTTATCTGCCTTTTTGAGCAAAACAAATAGATTTTTTGACTCATCTCATTTTCAAGTGTTTTAACTGATTGCATTGATATAAAAAACCGAACTATGGTCTTATAACTTGCCTTCTAGACATAAAACTCATGAAATTTACTTCATTTCATGCCATTCTAGGAAGGGAGAGCTAAAAATGTTGAGGAACACCAATGGACTATAAAAAAGTCACTGACCAATTTGCTGTGGCCCCGCAGATTACGATTGAAGATGTTGCAACCATTAAAGCTTTGGGATATGTCGCCATCATCAATAACCGTCCCGATGGCGAAGCCCCTGGTCAACCACTGACACAAGACATTAAAAGTCAAACCTTGCGCCAAGGCATGCAGTTTATTGATCTGCCAATTGTATCTGGCACTTTGCCAATGGAGGCCATTCAGCAAACAAAAGCCACTCTTGCCCAAATTGACGGACCAGTGTTTGCCTATTGCCGGACTGGCACGCGCTCGATTACCCTGTGGGCTTTATCACAGATTGGAACTTTGGATGGACTGGAAATCAGCTCATGTGTGAACAATGCTGGTTATGATTTGCCGTTTTTAGCCCCTTATCTTTAATATTTTTTAGAAACATTAAGAAACATAAATTCAGCGATAGAGAGCTCAATTTGTGTTGTTTCGCGCAAGCAAGATGCTATCTATCCGCTAAATTAAGATTTAAAGGTGCCAAGCCTCATTAAGGGGGCAGCTTTTTAAGGGATCGGTGAAAAAATGTCTGGCGAAGCTATAACAACAGCTGTCATAGGCGCAGGGGATTGGGGCAAAAACCATATCCGTAAATTTCATGAATTAGGAGCTCTTAAGGCTTTTTGTGAAACCAACCTTGAGACTCAAAACCGCATAAAAAATGAATATGGGGTTGAGGCCTCTTCTTATGATGAAATTCTAAGCAATCCGGCCATTCAGGCGATTGTTTTGACAACGCCAGCTTATAGCCACAAAGAGTTGGGCCTTAAAGCTATAGAGCATGGCAAGCATCTGTTCATAGAAAAGCCTATCGCGCTTAATTATGAAGATGCGCTTGCCCTCAATACAGCGGCTAAACAAAAAAACGTCCACTTAATGGTCGGCCATCTATTGCATTATCACCCTTGCTTTGAAACGTTGAAAAAATTGGTTCAAGACGGTGAACTTGGGCCCTTGCGTCACATCCATGCAAGGCGGTTTAACATTGGCAAATTCAGACAAGAAGAAAATGTGATCTGGGATTTGGGACCACATGATGTTTCAATGGTTCTCTCGCTTGCACAAAGTGAACCGCTGACTGTTCAATGCCAATCTTCCAGCTACTTGCTTCCAACTGTGAGCGACTTTGCCAGCCTCCAATTGAGCTTTGCAAATAATATCAATGCAGAGATAAACTTATCCTGGCTTGCCCCGCAAAAAGAACACCGCCTGATTGTTGTGGGTGAAAAAGCGATGGCCGTGTTTGATGACACATTGGAATGGGATGAAAAGCTAAGGATCCATCATCATAAAACCGCAATGGAATATGGCAAACCGCCCGTTCTGGAACGTGATATGGAAGGCAGCGCTGTGAACGTCTCTTATAAAGAACCGCTCTTAAATGAATGTGCCACCTTTCTTGACAGCATTGCGAATAACAAACCGGCTTATTCTAATGGCGATGAAGCTTGTATGGTTACAAAAATCTTGGAACAGGCAGACCCTGGCGTGCAAGAAGCTACCCATGTGAACAAAGCAATATAAACGATAGAGATTTTTTAAATTATATGGAAAAAATTCAATTCATAGATCTTGCAGCTCAGCAACAGCGCATCAAGCCTGCGCTCGAGGAAAAAATCAATGCTGTTCTTAACCACGGCCAATATATTATGGGCCCTGAAGTCAAAGACTTAGAAACAAAACTCAGTGCATTTGGCAATACCAAACATGCTTTATCTTGTTCGAACGGCTCTGATGCAATCTTTCTTGCCCTGCTTGCCCTTGAAATTGGGCCGGGTGATGCTGTTTTTGTACCCAGCTTTACCTTTGCTGCCACAGCTGAAATGGTCGCGTTAACCGGGGCCAGTCCTGTATTTATTGACGTGTTAGACAACACCTTCAACATGGATCCAGCTCATTTGCAAACGGCCATCAACGAAACCAAGGCAAAGGGCGCGCTGACCCCTAAAGCCGTGATGGCTGTTGACCTTTTTGGACAAATTGCCAACTACCCTCAAATTGCACAGATCACAAAATCCGAAAATTTAGCTCTGATTGCCGATGCAGCTCAAGGCTTTGGTGCCACTCTTGGTAAGACACAAGCGGGCGACTATGCTGATATGGTCACAACGAGCTTTTTCCCTGCCAAACCTTTGGGCACCTATGGTGATGGGGGGGCTGTGTTGACAAACAGTGATGAACTTAATGATACCCTTATCTCTTTGCGCAATCATGGGCAAGGAGAAGACCGCTATGATAATGTGCGCATTGGCATTAATGGCCGTTTGGACTCGCTGCAAGCAGCAATCCTATTGCTAAAACTTGAAATATTTCCTAGTGAAATTGAACAACGCAACGAAATTGCCAACCGCTATACACAAGCGTTAAGCGATCATGTCATCCCCCCTTACGTCTTGGATGACACCATCTCTACTTGGGCACAATATACCATTCGTTCGCCCAAACGCGATAAAATTGCCGCAGATTTAAGAGAACAAAATATTCCAACCGCCATTTATTATGCTAAACCACTGCATGTTCAAACAGCTTATAAACATTACCCTCAAGGTGGTGGGGCTCTACCAATAACAGAAAAACTGGCAACAGATGTTATCAGCTTGCCTATGCACCCTTATCTTAAAGCTGAGGTTCAAGACAAAATTATTTCTGCTGTGAAACAAGCACTTGATGATTGAACCGGATAATACCTCAAAAAAAAGCGCCTTAATTCTAATCTGAATTAAGGCGCTTTTTAATTTAGGACAAACCTAAAAACAGCTTACAAACTCTCAAGCAATTTTTCAGCGCTGCTGACATCGGCTTGAGTTGGATCTTCTTCCAGGTTTAGCGTCTTTACAACGCCATCTTCCACCAGCATTGCATAGCGGTGAGAGCGAATCCCTAAGCCAAAACCAGAGCCATCCAGCTCGGTTCCTATTGCTTTGGTGAAAGTTCCATTGCCATCAGAAAGCATGGTGATTTTATCACCCACACTAAGAGCACTGGCCCAAGCGCTCACCACAAAGGGATCATTGACTGCCACGCAAAAAATCTCATCAATGCCTTTGGCTTTTAACTGATCATGAGCACTTAAGAAACCTGGCACATGATTTTGATGGCATGTTGGTGTAAATGCGCCTGGCACAGCAAGCAAGACACATTTTTTTCCTTTAAATAGTTCAGATACAGAACAAGCCTCTGGCCCATCCTCACCCATCTTAAACAAGTCAACCTCTGGCAATTGTGCGCCGACTGCAATCGTCATTACGCTTCCCTTCTTTTAAAATCTTGGCTTTCTTACAAACGAATTTGTAAAAAACAAAATAACCTGTTTTGGGTATGAATCAATATCTATTCAACGTTACATGGTTGTTCAACCGCTTGGCTGTCAACTCGTAATGAACATGTCAACTGAGCCTTGGCAATTTGATCTGGCTTATCTAACCCGCTTAGATCTATCTTGTAGGTAAGATCTACAGTCTCATCTGTTGATGTTTTTTCAACTTGCTTTGGCATCGGCAAATAACGTCCATCGGCCCTTTCAATAAAGAGGTCAACCTCACGTGTTTTTTTGGGCACTTTCACTTTTACCTTAAGCGTTTTTTTATTGGCGGATAGAAACTGAATTTTTTTTATGCCTGTACTATGATCTTTCGAGACAGGCAGGGGTACATCTGACAGTGCAAAATCAACCACCTGGGAAAATGGGCTTGAAGAGGGGCTTTTAATCATTAGTTCTTGCTGAGCTGTAACTGGTACGCACAAATCATAACAAATTGCGTAAGAGGCGTTCAATTTTAAATGTACTGGCTTTGAAGCGTCCTTTGGGGTGATCACAACGGGCAAGGTCACATTTGATTTATAACCAATCGATGTGCTGCCAGCATCTTGGAAGCGAACCGGGAAAGGATACAATACCTCTGCCTTTAAAAGATTGGTTGATCCTTGCCAATCAAAAAAGGGAGGGATCCCGGTGTCGCCGGGTGTGCGCCAATAGGTTTTCCATTTTGGGGCTAGACGAATTTCTATGCCAGCAAACAAACGCGGCTTGCCGCGCCATGATGTTTGCGCTGAAATTAACCTTAATTGAGATTTATCTGTGCCTTGCCATTTGGTTTCATATGGGTCTGCAAACCCAATTCGCGGAGAAACCGCTACCAAAATTACGAGGAAAAAACCAAAATAAAGGGTGTTCAATATCTGTTTTGGCAAATCATCAGACCTCAAAGTTTTTATTAAGACAGTATCACCAGCTTATTGTTTATCAGCAAAAATTTTCTGTTTTGATGAGACTCAACTTGGTTGTTTGTTTTTTATAACATAAACTTTCAATAAAAATATTCAAATAGCTTCACAATCAAGTGACGCAAAAGCGCAACAATACCACAATTGACGTCAATAATCTTCGCACAGCCAATTCCCTAAGCCATCAACTTTATATAGAATGGTTTTATGGCAAGCTCTTAATATTGATAAGGAATATGGAAGATTTTTTTGAAAGCCAAACTGATGCTGGGTTAACTGGACAGCTTCTTATTGCTATGCCTACTATGAGTGACCCTAATTTTGCTCGTACGGTCATTTATATCTGCGCTCACTCCGAAGATGGAGCAATGGGTCTTATCATCAACCGCCAAGCCCCAGATATCAATTTTACTGATTTACTCGGCAAGATCTTTACGCCAGAGGGCAGCACCCCAATTACTTTATCAAGTGAGGATGAGGAGCTTCCCTTTATACACATTGGTGGGCCAATGGAAAGTGGGCGTGGGTTTGTGCTTCATTCACCAGACTATCATTCAAAAGAGCATACTTTCTCTGTGAATGAAAAAGTTTCACTCACCGCCACATTGGATATTTTAAAAGCCATTGCCAATGGTTCTGGCCCCTCAAAATCTTTACTGGCGCTTGGATATGCGGGATGGGCGCCTGGCCAATTAGAGATGGAATTAAAAGATACTGGTTGGCTGCACTGTCATGCCAGCCAGGATTTATTATTCAACATCACAGCAGAAAAAAAATATCAAAGCGCCTTTGAAGAGCTTGGTATTAATCTGGGCCAATTGGTAAACGAGACGGGGCATTCTTAAGAACAATCTGGTTTGACAAACTTAAGCTTTAAACGCTTATTTTCTTTTTTTCGAAGGTCTTCTTTTTTTAGAACTTGCTGGGGCGCCCTGCCCTTTGGCGTTAGAAGCGGGATCCTTCTTGTGACCTGGTGCGCCTTTTAATTTTGAGACATCATTGCCAAACTTAACGGCTATATCAGAATAACCACTGCCGCTGGCCAATTGACTGTAAACATCACCCTCGTAAAGGCTAGATTTCATATCTGAAAATTTATCATCCACTTGAGGTTTTAAATTAACGTGCTGATCGTGTCCTGTATGAGCTGCGACAGCATCCCTTTCGGCCTCTTCCAAAGTCTGACTTAAACTTTGCATTTTTTGCTCAACCTCAGATAAAGCCTGTTTATGTTCTTGGCTAGGTCTCATCTGTGGTTCTTGGGTGATCACACCAGCTGCTGGATAGGCAGGCTCTCCAACCATTGGTTCACCATGCTTTGCAGGTTTATCAAACCCATTTTTTACAATTGCTCCGGCTTGTGCCTGCATTTGATCTTGAGGTTTAGGAGGGGCTTCAAAACCAGCTTTATTAACCTTGGCATGACCATTACTTGCCTCTTGGATATGCTGGGCGGTAGGAGAAGGTGTACCATCAACCCCATTGCCATTCACGACGTGCCCTCTGGTCACAGGCGGGGTCCTTTCAACAGGCGGATCCCCGATCATTTGAGAGGGAGATACATCAGGTTGGTTGGAAACATCTTTGCCTTTGACACTGTGTTTAGACACGGTAATAGGTTGAGAATTGGCTTTTTCTGCTTGAACGGGGGCTTCTTCAGTGCTTGGCTCCTTATCAGTTCTGTCGGCTGTTTGCGAACGAATGGTTCCAAACAAACCAGACTTCCCTTTGTCCTTCACATTCTTATTCAAAGCCTCAAGCAGGTAAATCACATCCTTTTGGCTCATGGCTTCGCCAAAATAAAACCCTTGGGCATAACCACATCCAATAGAGCGCAAGAAGCCCACATCTTCTTGGGTTTCAACCCCTTCGGCTACCACATCCATCTCAAGTTCATTAGCAAGTGCCACCACAGAGCGCAAAATGGCCGGCCCGGTTTTCCCAAAAGCTACATTGTGCACGATCGAGCGATCGACTTTCAACGTATCAAAAGGAAAACGATGCAAATAACTCAAACTGGAATAGCCCGTGCCAAAATCATCAAGTGCCAAATTGGCTCCAGCATTACGCAGCCATCCCAAAATCTCAACGGCCCCTTCTGGGTTTTCCATCACCAAAGATTCCGTCACTTCTAAGCGAAGGCTCTTTTCAGGCAATTGCTCGCGTGCCAAAATCATGCGCACTTCTTGGTACAGTTCTTGGCGGAACAATTCTCGGCTGGAAATGTTCACACTGACCACCAAAGGTTCATCATCGCGCACCAAAATACGGTTCCATTGCACGGCATCTTTAACCGCCTGGTTTAATACATACGAGCCCAGCTCAGAGATTAAATCAGACTCTTCTGCAATCGGAATAAACTCATCTGGGCTCAAACGACCATGTTTGGGATGATCCCATCTAATGAGGGCCTCAAAGCCAGCTAAATCCTCGCCTTTGAGTTTGGTGATCGGCTGGTAAAGAATTTTAATCTGGCGGCGTTCAATCGCCCGGCGCAAATCACTTTCAAGGGCCAAGCGATTATCCCGCTCGCCACGCATGGTCGGTTTAAAGATTTCAATCCGGTCTGTTCCAGAGCGCTTGGCGCGGTACATCGCCAATTCAGATTCATTGACCAAATCTTGGTGGCTCAATTGTGTGCCATCATAAACCGCGATACCAATTGATCCGGTCAAGATAATTTCCTTGCCCCCGATTTTCATTGGGCTGCGCAAGGATCGGCGGATCCGCTCTGCCAGCAAAGCGATTTCTTGCGGGTTATTTTCTGTTACCAATAAAATGGCAAACTGATCGCCGTTTAACCGGGCCAAACTATCTTGAGGTCCCAGATGGCGCTGCAGACGCCGGGCTATGGTCAACAACATGGTATCACCGATTACCATGCCAAATGACTGGTTCACATGTTTGAACCGGTCAATGTCAACAAACAGCACTGTCGGAGGGCTAACATTGCCCTCATCTTTCACCCGGCTAATGGCAATTTGTAAGCGGTCTAAAAACAATTCTCGGTTTGGTAGGCCTGTTAGGCTGTCATGCACAGCATCGCTGAGCAAGCGTTCTTGTGAATGTTTGGTGCTAGAAACATCACGCATCAAGCCAACACAGCGCAACGATCTTTGATGCGGCATGGTGACAGAATGGGCCCGCAGCTCATACCATAAAAAATGTCCTTCATGTCCGCGCATGCGAAATTCAAGTTGCAGCTCGCCGCCATTTTTTTCGTGTAGGCTGCGCATTAACAACCGAAAACGCTCTCGGTCTGAGGGGTGTAAATATTGCAACCATTGCTCGACCCGGCAGGTCAACTCGCCTTCATGCAAGCCCAATGCATCTTCAACTTCCGGGCTTACTGAAATTTCATCTCGGCGTGAACTCCATTGCCAAACGGCAGCGCCTGCCCCTTCTAAGGCAAGTGAGCGCAATTGCAATTGGCTCGGCGGGGCGCCCGCCAAAGGTTCAAATGAGCGGAAGGCAAACTGCGTCACGGTAAAGCCTAGCAACACCAAAATGAGGACCAGACCTGAAGTTAAAGCTGGCGTGACTAACTCACCTGAAAGCTGACCTAGCGTGGCAACACTGGCACCAAACAACCAAACCAGGAACAACAACCATGTTGGCACCAAGGCGAGCGCTCTGTCTTGGCCGCGCACGGCCAGATAGCCAATTAATAACGAGCCCATGCCGCCGATAAACAATAAGGAAAGACGGGCTAAACCTGAGACCATGGTTGGGTCTAAAATCGACAAGCCGATGAGCCCTAGCTGGCCCAAAACCCAAAGCCCGAATAACAGCTTGATCCAGCCATGCCAAAAGCGAATGCGCAAGAAGACATATAAAAAGATCACCAAACTGGCCGCAATGGCCGCCTCACTACCAGCTCGATAAATTGCATTATGACCGGGATCGAGCCGGAATAATTTGTGCCAAAAGCCAAAGTCCACACAAAGATAGGCGCCAACACACCAAGCAATAAAAGCCGTGGCTGGAAAAATCGCCTTATGATTGGCAACAAAAATCGCTGTCAAAAAGATTGCCAAGATGCCAACAATGCCCAGCATAATGCCGTTAAACAAGGTGACGTCGCGCACCTTTTTGGTGAGTGCCAACTGTTCCCACAAAAACACGCGCGGGAAACGCGCGTTGGAAAGTTCGGCCACAAACGTCACTGTGGCCCCTGGCTCTAGGGTAATTTTGTAAATATCAAAGGCGTCATTGGGTACGCGCAATGGCAAAAAGCCAACAGAGGGGGTTAAATGAACAATGCGTTGTGCGTCCAAATCTGGACGCAAAATGCGTGAGCCAACCAAATTGTAGCGGCGCGCTGTTACCAGCCGAACAATTTGCTTATCGGTTGGGTTTTTAAGGGCAAATACAATCCATTTTGGGTCCGTGCCTGGTGTTTGCGCCTTGACCGCCATTCGGTTAGAAATACCGGCGCTATCGACGGCGGTTTCTACCTGTAATGTATCGCCGCGCTCTTTGTAATGTTCGCTAAATTGGGTGATTTCAATGCGTTCAATATCAGGCGTTAAAACGATCGGCTCTAGTGCCAGCCCAGAGGCAATGGATAGCAGGCTCGATGCCATAAAGGCAAAGCTTGCTAAAACGCCCTTAAGCGGAAATCGGCGCCCCATGAAATGCGCACAAATAGAGATAAAAGTGGCAATCACATTCATCTTATTTTCTAGAAAGTGCGTCAAACTCGTCCTCAATTCCCAAATCTTATCCTTCAATGCCACGTGAATAGGGCAATTGAATGGATTTGATAGCAAAGCATAGCCTGAAATTGCTATTCACTCTTCATTTTTACAAAATCATCGTAAAGGTAACTATACAAGAAATGATCTCTCCACTGACCATTAATGCGCAGATACTGCCGCGCTAATCCCTCTTTTACAAACCCACACTTTTCCAACACCTTTATAGAGGCCATATTCTCAGGCATGCTGGCAGCTTCCAAACGGTGTAAAGAAAGTTGGCTAAAAGCATAGTGTTGCATAGCTTTTACAGCGCCAGACATATACCCCTTATTTTGATAAGGCACCCCCATCCAATATCCAAGCGAGCCGGACTGGGTCACCCCGCGCCTTACATTAGAAAGCGAAATGCTCCCAATTAAACAGGTTCCCTCTTGGATAAAGATAAAAAAAGGATAGCCCGTATTATCACGAAATTCACGCTGATAAAACCTCAAACGGTTGCGAAACGCCTCTTTAGACAACTCATTCTCTGCCCATTGGGGTTCAAAGGGAACAAGCTGTTGTTTGCTTGTCTGGCGCAACGCCGCCCAGGCGACAAAATCGCCTATTTGCGGCATTCTTAAGGTCAAATCATCTAATTTTAAAACCGGGCCAAGATCTAGCGGCTGGGTCGATCGTAAAAACACCATGCTTTTAAGCTCCAACATCTAAATTATTTTGCTTTGCCCCCTCACCGTTTGCATGTCTTTGCAATGGATCAGACAAAAAATATGAAGATGATTTAAACCTCTCAAATTCATCACAATTATGGTCAAGACCGGCAACGGCCACACTTATATTGTTTTTTGAGATTAATTTTTGCGCTAAGTCACCGCATCCCTCAAGGCTAACGGTTTCAACTTTTTCAATCAGCTCAGCCATCTCAAATGATTTATCAAAAAACAACATTTGGCGGGCCAGTTGTTCTGCCCGGGCCCCTGTACTTTCAAATACACTTGCCAAGCCTGATTTTAATTGAGCTTGGGCACGGCGTAGTTCTTTTGAAGTTACACCATAAGTTGCAATTTTGAAAATTTCTGAAAATATTAAATCGGTAACATCCACAGTCGATTTTTGGTCTGTGGCCGCATAAGCGCCGAAAAAGCCGGTGTCCTCAAATGTGGAATGAAAGCCATAGACATGATAGGCCAGCCCGCGCTTTTCACGAATTTCTTGAAATAGGCGTGAAGACATGCCTCCGCCCAAAATATAATTGAGAATTTGCGCTGTAAAAATCTCTTGGGACTTAAACCCTAGCCCTTCAAAACCGGCCACCACATGGCCTTGTTCAAACTGAGACGTGCTGGCGCCAATCCCCCCTTGATAGTGGGCTGGCACAATCTGTTTGGCTTGTCCAACTGGCAGCCCCCCTAAATGTTGGGTTGCCAGATCACATAACTCGTCATGATCAACGGCGCCAACGGCGCACAAAACCATCTGCTGGGCACCATAATGAGCTGCCATAAAAGCTCTTAGATCATCAGCTTGAAAGTTACCTACACTTGCACGTGTGCCCATAACCGGGCGCCCAACTGGCTGGTTGGGAAACGCTAAGCTTTGGGCCAAATCAAACACCACATCTTCGGGTTGATCGTGTGAGGCTAGGATTTCCTGCTCGATCACTTGGCGTTCTCTGGCTATTTCATTTTCTGGAAATGTTGAGTTGATTAAAATATCGCCAATTAACTCTACTGCAATGCCCACACTGGGGCGCAAAACGCTGGCATAATAAGAGGTCTGGTCTAGGCCCGTTGCGGCATTTAAATCACCACCCACCATTTCAATTTGATCAACAATCTCAAAGGCCGAACGGTTATGCGTGCCTTTAAAGGCCATATGTTCTAAAAAGTGAGCCAAACCATTTTGTTCTGGTTCCTCATCTCGGCTGCCTGCCTTGATCCAAACACCGAGTGTTGCCGTTTCTAAATGCGGCCACGTTTGGCTGACAACACGCAGCCCATTGTCTAACTGTGAAACGCGAACATTCATTAACTGGTCGCGCCCCCCGCTCGGGTTTTGCCAGCAATATAGTCTCTCACAAGGGATACATCATTGGCTAAAGTCTCCACCCGTTCGTCGGCCTTCAATTGCGCTTGCAGCCGGGCTGGTTGGGCAACATCTGCCCCGGTTGCCTTGGTCACCACACTGGGAAATTTTGCCGGATGGGCTGTGCTTAACGCCACCATTGGCACACCGTCTTGCAAACTCTTGGCCCCCGCTGCTAGGGCAATGGCGCTGTGCGGGTCAATCACATAATGATTGTTTTGAAAAACTGACCGGATCATCTCAAAGGTTTGGGTTTCATCAACCCGAACAGCTTGAAACTGCGCGCGCATCGGGCTGACTTCATTGTCTGAAAGCTTAAATTGCCCGCTTTGCTCCAGATCATTCATTAAAGATACAATCCGCCCTGCATCGCGCCCGGCCATTTCAAACATCAAACGTTCAAAATTGGATGAAACTTGGATGTCCATACTCGGGCTATAGGTGGCGTTCACGCCTTGTGGTTGATAGGTGCCTGTTTCCAAAGTGCGCACCAAAATATCGTTCACATTGGTGCCTATGACCAGCTGCTCAATCGGTAAGCCCATTTTCTTGGCGACAAAGCCGGCAAAAATATCACCGAAGTTGCCTGTTGGTACGCTAAATGACACCGGCCGGTCGGGTGCCCCTAGGGCAACGGCTGCGCTAAAGTAATAGACAATTTGTGCCATGATACGCGCCCAGTTGATCGAGTTAACCCCGCTCACCTGATAGCTATCGCGAAATTCCAGGTCATTAAACAAGGCTTTGACCAAAGCCTGGCAATCATCAAAGGTGCCTTCAAGCGCAATGTTAAAGACGTTTTGTTCAACCGCCGTTGTCATCTGGCGGCGCTGCACATCTGAGACCCGGCCATGAGGGTGCAGAATAAAAATATCGATTTGTTCGCGGCCAGCAAACGCATTAATCGCTGCCCCGCCAGTATCACCTGATGTTGCCCCTAAAATGGTGGCTCGCTCGCCGCGTTTTGTGAGCGCCCGGTCCATCAAGCGCCCTAGAATTTGCATGGCAAAATCTTTAAACGCCAAGGTCGGCCCATGGAAAAGCTCTAAGATCCATAAATTAGCATCGGCCTGCACCAAAGGCGCCACAGCGTTATGAGCAAAGCCGGCATAGGCTTGATCAATTAAAGCTTGAAATTCATCTTCAGAAATCGAATTGCCAACAAAAGGTGCCATCACCTGAAACGCGATTTGGGCATAGGACGCCCCGCGCAGCGCTGCAATTTCTTTTGCAGAGAATTCTGGCCAGCTTGAGGGCACATAAAGCCCGCCATCGCGCGCCAAGCCTGCAAGCAACACATCCTCAAATTCAAGCTCGGGCGCTCTGCCGCGCGTGCTCACATATTTCAATGGTTAAGTCTCCTAAATAAACACCTTAAGCTCAACACCTATTCATTATGCCTGTTCTGCGCCTAAGACCGCAAACGCACAAAAGCAAAGGCTCCAAAAACCCCCATCAAAGTCAAGGCCAGCCCATACCACGTTAATGCATAGCCCAAATGCTTATCTTGAAATTTTACCCGTGTCACCCCTGCACGTGGCCATTTACCATATTGGGCGCTTTTTTTTACATCAATCATAAAGGCAAAGCGCTGGCCTTGATAACCTGGCAAACTATCATATAAGGCTTGTCCATCGCGCCAAAACCACTGATTGTCAGCCACATTATTGTCAGGCACGAACATCCCTTGCTTGGCTTGAAACGGGCGGGCGAGCCCTTCTATTTCCACTTGCCCCCCAGGTAATCCATCAAGCCGTGAACTTTGCAGTTTGACGCTTTCAGGCACAAAGCCGCGATCGACAAAAACGATATCGCCAGAAGATAAAGTTAAGGGCGTAAAAACATGCCAGCCGGTTTGGTTTTTAAACGGTAAGAAATAGAACCGCTCATACGCGTGATCAAATTTGCCAGCAACCTTGACGGGCTGATAGCGGATGTCATTGCCCTCTAATGCCCCTTGGCTCAAACTTTCAATATTAGCCGGCTCACTGCCCACACGCTCTTGAACCAGTTGGATCAGATCCCTTTTCCACGCCTTGCGCCGCATTTGCCAATTGCCCAACATGACCAAAATAATAACGCCGACAAGGCTGAGAATAAAGGGCCAAAGCAGACCAGATTGCCGCAGTTTCATACTCATTTATCAATTTGCCCTTCACGTGCCTGGTGTTTGTATTGCAAACCAATCAACACCCCTTTGAAGGGACGCAACAGACCAGCTGATAGCAAAATAATGCCCGGCCCCCATAACAAAGCATGTACCCAATAAGGGGGGCGGTAAAAGATTTCCGTTAAAATCGCCCCGACAATGGCGAGAAACCCAACGATAAAAATAATGAAAACCGCCGGGCCATCCCCAGCATCGGCAAAATCATAAGACAATTCGCAATTTGAGCACTCTTTTCCAAGACCGATAAAGCCTTTAAAGAGTTTGCCTTTGCCGCATTGAGGACACCGCCCTTTTACTCCGGCCCAAACGGGGGAAACGTCTTGCTTAGTCATGGACAATCAAAACCTTTATATTAACGGCTCCGCTTTCAGCGGTTTGGGACTTTTAATGTCTCATAAAAAGAGAGCCCGCATGACAATCGTCAGCGGGCCTCTCTTAAATATTAAATCTGCTGTTAATGTGCTGCAGGTGTGCCTTGGGCCCACACATAAATGCAAGCAAACAAGAACAGCCAAACCACATCAACAAAGTGCCAATACCAAGCAGCTGCTTCAAAGCCAAAATGTTGTTTTGGTGTGAAGTGACCTGCTAAGCTTCTAAACAACATCACTGTCAACATAATGGTACCGATGATCACGTGTAACCCGTGAAAGCCTGTTGCCATAAAGAAGGTTGAACCATAGATATTGCCGCCATTTTCTTTGCTGAAAGCAAAACCGGCATGCATGTATTCATAAGCCTGACAGATGGTGAAAAGAACACCCAAAATAACCGTTAGAACAAGCCCCCAGATTAGGCCTGAACGATTGCCCTTAACCAATGAATGGTGGGCCCATGTCACGGTTGTGCCGGATAAAAGCAAGATCAAGGTGTTAACCAGTGGCAAGCTCCAGGGGTCAAATGTTTTGGTCCCTTCTGGTGGCCATACGCCTTTGGTCACATCATTGCGTGTAATTTGCCCTAACGTTTCTTGTGCACCGCCGGCTGTGCTAATTTGCCTGACCTCATCTGGGAACAAAGAGACATCAAAAAATGCCCAAAACCAGGCAACAAAGAACATAACCTCTGAGGCAATGAACAAAATCATGCCATACCTGTTATGAATTTGAACAACAGGGGTGTGATCGCCAAATTTTTCAGCTTCGCGAATAACATCGCGCCACCACAAAAACATGGTCAACAATACAAGACCAAAACCAACGCCCAAAATGGTCGCGTTGTCATTTCTCATAAATTGAATAGCGCCAATCGCCAATACAAAAGCAGAAATCGCCCCCACCAATGGCCATGGACTTGGATTCACCAGATGATAATCATGGTTTTTTGCGTGCGCGTCACCCATTTATATGTCTCCTAACAATTCGTGCCCCAAATGCACATCTTTAAAAAATTTAAATTTGAGCTAATGCAGCTCCCTTAAAAAAACGCCAATCCCTTAACGCACCATTTGTGCGGCCTTAATAGGCTGTTTCTTGGCATAAAATACATAAGACAAAGTAATCTCTTTTAACCGACGGCCGCTCTTATCCGTCACGATCTCAGGATCAACATAAAAGCTAACTGGCATTTCAATTTGTTCCCCAGCTTCTAAACGCTGCTCTGTGAAACAAAAACACTCTATTTTGTTAAAATAACTGCCTGCAATTTCAGGTGTTACGTTATAAGTCGCAGAGCCAACGATCGCTTCTTTATCCAAATTCTTGGCGGTATATTTTGCCACTACGGTCTCACCAATACGCACCCTCATAGAGCGCTGCACTGGCTTAAATTCCCAATTTAACGCCTTTGAAACTGTGGCATCAAATCTCACCGTAATCTGTTCATCAAGTATCACGCCACTATCTTGGGTAACACGCTGTGTTGTGCCCCCATAACCTGTTGCGGCACAAAACATATTGTAAAGCTCTGGTGAATAGATAACCACGCTGCCCATAAAGGCCAACACCAATAACAGGGGAACCACAACCCGTTTATGGTCGGGTGTGTCTGCTTCTGGGGGCAGGTTTTGGTCTGGTTTCTTTATCATTTAAGCCTTAACTTTAAAAGTTTCACTGACAAAATTCACTTACATAATTCACTTAGAGGGGACGATTAAAAACATCACCGCCAAGCCGTATAATGGTAATGGCATAAAACAAAATCGCAAAAGCGAGTAAAATCAAACCAATCGCAATCGAGCGGCGATTTCTTTTTTTAACCTCATCTTCTTCCATCAAACGCATCACACTTTAAAATCAAATCCGGTTGCTATCATCGTACCTGGCACAACACCTTCAATCAACAAAACCAAATACAAAGCAAATAGATAAAAAATAGAAAAAACAAACAAGCGCTTGGCTGTTTTATCCGCTTTGTCTCCTTGGCGCACACAATAAACTTGCCAGGCAAAATAAAGGAAGACAGCTCCCAAAGCAGTGCTTGCAATCAAATAGAATACCCCGCCAAGCCCAATAAAAGCAGGCAAAAGGCTAACGGCAAATAAAATCACACTGTAGACCAAAATATGTGTGCGCGTGCTATCTGGCCCTTCAACGACCGGCAACATAGGCACGCCTACCCGGCTATAATCGCGGCAACGATACAAAGCCAAAGCCCAAAAATGGGGCGGTGTCCACATAAAGATGATCAAAAACAAAACTATGCTTTCAAGAGAAACAGAACCGGTTACCGCGGCCCAGCCAATCATTGGCGGAAAGGCACCTGCAGCACCGCCAATCACAATATTTTGCGGTGTTCTACGTTTCAGCCACATGGTATAAACAAACAAATAAAACCCAATGGTCAGCGCTAAAAGACCCGCTGCGAGCCAATTGGTGGCAAGCCCCAGCACCAAAATGGCAAAACCGCTTAAAATAATACCCAGTGCTAAAGCTTCGTCTTTGCTCACCCGCCCGCGCGGAATGGGTCTGGCTGCTGTGCGCTGCATAGCACCGTCAATGTCAGCATCAAACCACATGTTTAATGCGCCTGAAGCGCCAGCCCCCACAGCAATGGCAAGAACGGCTACAAAGCCTAAAAAGGGATGAATTGACCCTGGCGCAACAGCCAAGCCAACAAAACTTGTGAACACAACAAGGGACATCACCCGCGGCTTTAACAACGCCACATAATCTTGAACCTCACCACCAGCTGTTTGAGGAGAGACATGATCTTGGAAATTTAAGCTGACATCACTCATAAAAAAACAGACCTTCACAAATTAAATTGGTCTAACAATAAATAAATGCCCCAGGCGCTTGAAGGTAATCTCAAGCGCCTGGGATTTGATTTATTTGATCTTCGGCAAATCGCTGAATTGGTGGAATGGTGGTGGTGAAGATAAAGTCCACTCAAGTGTTGTTGCTCCCTCACCCCAAGGATTGGCCACAGCCTTTTCACGGCGCACAATGGCTAACAGCATAATAAACAAAAATAATACTGTAGAAGCGGCTGTGATATAAGCACCAATAGAAGATACATAGTTCCAACCCGCATAGGCATCTGGATAATCAGCATAGCGACGCGGCATACCTGCTAACCCTAGGAAGTGCTGAGGGAAGAACAAGATATTGGCACCAATAAACATCATCCAAAAATGCAGCTTGGCCAAGGTTTCAGAATAGGTAATGCCGAACATTTTAGGGAACCAGTAATACCAACCAGCAAAGATGGAGAACACGGCACCCAGTGACAACACGTAGTGGAAGTGAGCCACAACGTAATAAGTATCGTGTAAGGCTCTGTCGACACCGGCATTGGCAAGCACAACACCTGTTACACCGCCGACGGTGAACAAGAAGATAAAGCCAATTGACCAAACCATAGGTGCCCGGAAAGAGAGCGATCCGCCCCACATTGTGGCAATCCAAGAAAAGATCTTAACCCCGGTTGGCACCGCAATGACCATGGTTGCAAGCATAAAGTAAGCTTGGCTATCCACGCTCATGCCTGAGGCATACATATGGTGCGCCCACACAATAAAGCCAACCAAACCAATAGCAACCATGGCATAAGCCATTCCCAAATAGCCAAAGACAGGCTTTTTGGAGAAGGTTGAAACGATCTGAGAAATAATACCAAAACCAGGCAAGATCAAAATATACACTTCAGGGTGGCCAAAGAACCAGAACAGATGCTGGTATAAAAGAGGGTCACCGCCGCCTTCAGGGCTAAAAAAGGATGTTCCGAAATTACGATCTGTCAGCAACATTGTGATGGCGCCAGCCAAAACCGGCAAAGACAATAGCAATAAGAATGCTGTCACGAGCACCGACCAAACAAATAGCGGCATTTTATGCAGCGTCATACCTGGCGCGCGCATATTAAAGATGGTGGTGATAAAGTTAATCGCACCAAGAATAGAAGAAGCACCGGCTAGGTGAAGCGACAAGATCGCATAATCCATACCAGCACCGCTTGAACCTGTGGTCGACAAGGGTGCATAAACCGTCCAACCAGCACCAACACCATAAGAATCACCTTGGGGTTGGAATAAAGAGAGCACCAAAAGGGCAAAGGCGGCTGGCAATAACCAGAAGGAGATATTGTTCATCCGCGGGAAGGCCATATCTGGTGCGCCAATCATCAGCGGCACAAACCAGTTGCCAAAGCCACCAATCATGGCTGGCATAACCATAAAGAACACCATGATCAGCCCGTGAGCGGTGGTAAACACATTAAACAGATGCGGGTTGTTAAAATATTGCATCCCTGGTTCTTGCAACTCAAGGCGCATCCCCACAGATAAGGCGCCACCAATTAAACCTGCCATAATGGCAAATAACAAATATAGCGTACCAATATCTTTATGGTTGGTAGAAAAAAACCAACGTGAAATGAAGCCGGGTTTATGATCATCCATATGATCAGCTCCTGCATGTGCCATCAACACTCTCCCTAAAATTTTTAAGAAAAACTTCTATTTTTCAATAATTTACTTTTTAACCAACTCAGCAACGCCGAAACCTGGCTCTTGCTTTTTCGCAAAACGCACCCCATCTTCGATGCGCTCTTTGCTGGCATGTTCTTCAGTGGCCCACTTCAGCCATTTTTCATATTCTTTTTCAGTGACCACTTTCACTTCAATTGGCATAAAGGCATGGTCTTTGCCGCACAATTCAGAACATTGACCATAATAAGTGCCTGTCTTGCGGGCTTTAAACCAAACTCTTGTCACCCGGCCAGGTACAGCATCGGCTTTCACACCAAAGCTTGGAACTGTCCAGTTATGGATAACACCGGTTGGGTCTGCTGTGAGCAACACATGGACAACCTTATTTACAGGCACCACCACGGCATAATCTGTTGCCAACAATCTTGGTTGCCCTGGTTTCAGGTCACTGTCTTCGACCCGGTTGGCACTAAAAGAAATCTCTTCTTCACGGTCCAAATATTCATAATCCCAATACCATTGTTGGCCAATGGCTTTGATTGTCACATCTGCTTTGGGAAAATCATACTGTGCTGAAAGCAGCCGCCAAGAAGGAATTGAAATAAATACCAAAATTAAAATTGGCACCACCGTCCAGGCAAATTCAAGTGCTGTACTATGTGTCGTTTTTGAAGGGACAGGATTGGCCTTTTCACTAAACTTCAACATGACATACAATAACAATGCCAATACAAATACTGATATCACGGTAATGATGATTAACAGCAAATCATGAAATTCAACAATCTGATCCATAATCGGGGTTACAGATTCAGATAATCCCAACTGCCAATCCTTTGCAAGCCCATCTGCCGCAAATGCCGTAGCAGAAAAGCCAGTTATCATTGTCAAAACAGAACCAAAAGCCACAGCTATCAATCTGATTTTATTTTTGAACCCCAAGTCCATCAAATAGCTCCCTAAAATTTAACTTTGCCTTCTCAGACTAAATTCAGCCCACAGCTAACTTAAGTGTGATGAAAACCGACTATTAAAGGCAAATAATGAAAACCACCCCTGCAGCCAATTTTTCTTTATTTATTTTGTTGGCTTTTTTAAAAAACCATTCCGGCCCCAAGACCGCTGCGCTATCTTAAAAAGGCCAAATAAAACAAAAACACGCCTATAGCCAAAACCTATACAAGTGATTGCCATAACTTTGCCAACATTATTTGACAATGGGCTGTTTCATGTTTGAAATTATGCTTTACAGCCAATCAAGCCCTTTGGCAACTCCACATAACAACTTTTCCTTTGTAGCAGATGCAAAAAAGCTAACAATACCCCTTTTGGGCAACACATAAACACACCGTTGGGGCAAAAGTGCCAATGACAAATGACCGCAGGGTCCAACTTTAGCCTGAATTTCCGGCGATCTGTAAAAAAACGCTATACTTTATGCGTGGAGAAGAAAAAGACAAACAATGCACAAAATCAATAAACGCGTTAAAATGCGCCAGAAAATGAAATTGTTTGCCATTTCTTAGATTGTTTTTTTAGTGACAGTTAAATCAATTTTAAGCAAAAAAAATATACGTCCATAAAAAGACTAAGATGGAGCCTTAAACATTATGAAGTGCACAGCTCAGTGCTTTTTAAACCATTGGAGACCCAAATTGTTCAAAATTATAAAAATTTCCAAATTTGGGATCTTTGCGGTTTTATCCTTTATTTTACTAACAAGCCTTGCAGGTCTTTCCGCCCCGTTAAAGGCTGATTCATTCAAAGTTCGCCAAACATTTGGTCATTGGCATGTTAGTTGTGGCACCCCGCCAGGAGCAACGGCTGAAAAATGTGCCCTTGTGCAAGATGTGACCGATGAAACACGCCCTAATTATAGCCTGCGCGTTATTTTCCTGCGCTCGCGCCGTAATAATAAAGAAGTTTTGCGCGTTGTGGCCCCTTTAGGCGTTTTGCTGCCAACGGGCCTGGGTTTAAAAATTGACAGTGCAGATATGGGGCATGCGCCATTTATGAAATGCGGGAAGATCGGGTGTATTGCTGAAGTTGTGGTCACTGACCAAATTGTCTCTAAGTTTAAAACGGGGAAAAATGCTGTCTTTATTATCTTTCAAACCCCGGAGGTTGGCATTGGATTTCCTGTATCTTTAAGCGGTTTTAATGCGGGCTATAAAGCTTTGAAATAAAAAACGCCCCGTCTTAATTGACAGGGCGCTTTACAGTTCTTTTAAAACAACATCTCAAATTTTATCGCCATTGGATGCCTATTTTACCAAATAAGCGACATGTCTTGAGCGTTAATCTGCGTTTATTGGTCTCTTTTGAACGCTGTTTTGGGCCCGCACGGCGGCACCAGCTTACGTGACGGCGATAATTATTATGCCAACGCGGTCCGTGTAAGTCGCATCCCTTAGCAATGTTTTTGCGAAAATGATTGATTGCTAATTCAGCGTAATCGTGACAGGGGCCAGAGGCCACTTTTTTATAAGAATAACATTGCCTCAATGTTTCTTCACGCGCTGCTTGCTCACTGTGAGTCTCTCTTTTTTTAGCGGCCAAACACCATCTAAAATGATCTTTGTAGGCTTTGCTCCAGCGCTGATTGTTGACAATTCGACAAGAAGCTTTCACACGGCTGGTGTTTTGAGCTACCGCAATTCGTGCATAATGGTCACATCTGGCACGCTTGCCATAGCCAAGCTCTGCCACACATACATCTAGTGCTTTCTTTTGCCCGGCTCGTTCGGTAGCGCGTGCTTTAGGGCCAATTTGCATGCAACGGCGAAAATGACGATCTTCATTTGAATGCCAGGCGCGGCCACGATAACCACATACATTGCGTACATTCTCTTCATTCAACTTAACCGCTTGACCTGCCCATTTATCACAAATCTCTACCTTTTTACGTCGATTGTTGTTCTGACCATAATCGCGAAAATCTTGCTTTTTATAGCCAGACACACAACAATCATTTTTAAATCCGGCAGCTAAAGAGCGCTTTAAGCGGCATTGTGCAATTCCATTGCTATCTGGGCGCACAAACGTCCAGGACTGGCACACCCGGTCTCTTTCACAAGCTTTCCGACATTTTGCGCGCTCGCCTCGTTTTAGAGAAAAAACGGAATAATCATCCCCAAGCAAGATTTTGTTTTTCTCAACTATCATTTCAGCGCGCAGCCCATCAGGCACCAATAAGCTGCACAGCATAAGCCCTAAAACAGCCAGCCCTGAGCCTTTCACTAACCTTAACATTTTCAATCTAATCACTTTCAACACAATCAAACCTCCCATCCTCTAAATCAAATTTATGGCCTTCAATTCACTCATCTTTATATCTTTATATTCGATCTAAACATTAGTGAGCTAATCTATTGAAGCACATTAACAATAGTTAGTCAGAATTTAATGTCAAAAATATTGCTAAATCCCTCAACAGCCCTTTTGGTGAACAAAGAAATCATTGTTCTATAAAATAAACACCCTATAAGAGAACAAGAAAACAACAAATCAAAGGCCTTAAAAAAATATGACATCTCTTTCAAAAGGGCCTTCATCATCAGCACCCAACTCATCAGCAAAATTTTTAACTGGTTCAACAATGTCACATGTATTGACGATGACGTTGTCGTCTTCCATTGGTCTGATTGCTGTGTTTTCAGTTGATCTGATTGATCTGTTTTTTTTAAGCCAATTGGAAGATAAAAGTATTCTTGCCGCGCTTGGGTTTACCGGAACCGTTTTATTTGCCACCATTTCATTGGGCATTGGTCTTTCCATTGCCTCAGCTGCCACTGTGGCCAGAGCGGCTGGTGAACAAGATGAAGAAAAAACCAAACGCCGCATTGTTAACAATCTGATTTACTCGCTGATTGTTAGTTTTATCACGGCCATTTTTTTATTCTTGACCCTACCGGACCTTCTCACATTGTTGGGTGCAAAGGGCCATGTGCTGGATCTTTCGTTGGAGTATTTACAAATCTTGGTTCCCACCATGCCGCTGTTTGCCATGTCGATTTGCTCTGCAGCTATGCTGCGCGGTTTGGGCGATGCAAGGCGATCCGCCTATGTCACCATTGGCGGGGGGGTGACCAACGCCATTTTGGATCCTATTTTTATTTTTGCTCTGGCCATGGGCATGAATGGCGCCGCCATAGCCACGGCTTTGGCCCGTTTGACGATGGTGCTCATTGGGTTTCACGGTCTTTTTTATTGCCATAAAACGCCTGTCGAGCCGACAAAGGATGGGCTGAAATCAGATTTAAAACCGTTTACCCGCATTGCCATCCCAGCCATTCTAACCAACTTAGCCACACCTATTGGCAATGGTTATGTCACCTATGCTGCGGCCGGTTACGGCAATGGCGTGGTTGCTGCCTGGGGGGTGATTGCCCGCATTGTTCCGCTGGGTTTTTGCGCTGTGTTTGCCTTGTCGGGCTCCATTGGCCCTATTATTGGCCAAAACATAGGTGGGGGGAAATTAGAGCGGGTGAAACAAACTCTGACCGATGCGGTGAAATTCAATACTCTTTACACGCTTGTCATCTGGCTGGTCTTAGTTTTAAGCACGCCCCTCATCATCCAGCTGATGCAATTGCGAGGCATCACAGCTGATTTGGTTGCTTATTTTTGCTATTGGTTGAGCCCTGGTTTTGGCATGATTGGATTTTTATTTATTGCCAATGCAGCCTTTAATAATATGGACAAACCGCATTATTCCACTTGGCTCAACTGGACCAGGGCCACCCTTGGTACCGTTCCGTTTGTTCATGCTGGGGCTTATTTTGCTGACAGCCATGGCTTGATCACTGGACAGATTGTCGGCGGCGCCATCATCGCGTTTTTCAGCATTGCTTTGTGTTATAGAGAAGTTGAAAAACTTTCTCGCCAACCAACATTCAGCTCTTGAAAATCAAGATGGGCAGAAACGTTTACAGAGCGAGTGTTTTATAAACTTGATGAATGTCTTTGCTCCAAACATTTGTAAACAAGTCGATCAACTTGTCAGACTGGGCCCAGCCATCTTCTGCAATTTCCTTTAACGGTTCCAGATAAAGCTGTTCGCTTACCCCATTCTCATTGACCAACTGGCGCCCTTTGAGCCCTTCATCAGCCATAGTCACAACTTCTTTGGCAAGCTCTTGTAAACTATGCCCGCCAATTTGGGCTTTCAATCCCATATCAGGCACATCATCTCGAAGTTGTTGACGCGCTTCATCCGACCAGCCTTTCATCAGATCATAGGCACTGTCTAAAACGCCATCATCATATAAAAGACCAACCCAAAGAGCTGAAAGCGCTAAGATAAAGCTTTCAGGGCCGCTATCAGCACCGCGCATTTCCAAAAACTGCTTTAAGCGCACTTCGGGAAACAGGGTGGTCAAATGCAGTTCCCAATCATCCATTGTTGGCTGGACTTTTTCCACCCCTTCAATTTTGCCATCAAGAAAGTCCCCAAAATGGTGCCCCTTGGCATCATGATAGGTCCCGTCCCGATAGATAAAATACATTGGGACTTGCAGGGCATAGTCAACATAACGCTCAAAGCCCATGCCTTGTTCAAACACAAATGGCAAAAGGCCGGTGCGGTCTGGGTCAACATCGCGCCAAACTTGCGAGCGGAAAGAATGGAACCCGTTCAATGCTCCTTCTTTAAACACTGAGTTGGCAAACAGGGCGGTCACAAGCGGTTGCAAAGCAAGCCCAACTCGAAACTTTTTGACCATGTCAGCTTCACTGGCAAAATCCAAATTAACCTGCACCGTGGCTGAACAATGCATCATGTTTAGGCCTAAATCACCCACGCGCGGCATGTAGGCGCGCATCACATCATAACGCCCTTTGGGCATTTTGGGGGTCTCTTGCAATGAAAATTTAGGGGTATAACCAAGGCCTAGAAATTTCATACTTAAAGGGTCAGCGGCCCCTTTGACGTCTTGCAAATGGCTTTGCAATTCGCTGGCCGTTTGGTGCAAGCTTTTTAACGGCGCGCCTGACAGTTCAACCTGGCCGCCGGGCTCCAACGTAATGCTGGCACTATAAGCCCCGCATTTGCTCGGCTTCTTCAAACCGATTAAGCGCTCTTGCTCATAAATGCCAGTATAATCATGCCCGCCAGACAACACACCATTTAACAAAGCTTCAATCCCGCGCTCGCCCTCAAAAGAAACAGGGGCAATCTCATCTGAAAAGAAGGGAAATTTTTCGTGCTCAGTTCCGATTAACCAGTTATCACGCGGCTTCATTCCAGCCGTTAGAGAACCGATTAACTGATCCTTGGTCTCAATGGGCGTAGGTTCGTCATGCGCTAGCGCCATAAATTATAGTCTCCTTAAAAGAAGGCGTTAGCCTAGAGCATGTCACATAGTATTGAATTCAAAGCCATGCTCTTGTCTCTTTGTTTGTGCGTGTCTTTTTTCACAAAACCGGTATCCACTTTTGTGCGACACGCACTATCTTTTTGTTTGTGCGTGTCTTTTTTCACAAAACCGGTATCCACTTTTGTGCGACACGCACTACGCCACACGAAAATTAAAACAGTAAAGCCTTTTACCAATCCCCAACAACAGCATTGACCAAACTCAATGCCGCCACAGCTGCAGTATCTGCTCGCATAATTCGCGGGCCAAGTGCAAGCGGTGTAACAAATCTTCTGGCTAACAGCAAGTCACGCTCTTGATTAGAAAATCCACCTTCCGGCCCAATTAGAACAGCCCATTTTTGAGCCTTTATCTCTTTTAAAGGGGTAATGGGATTTTGTTTTTCCCCTTTTTCATCACAAAACACCAATTGCCGGGCCGTGTCCCATTCATCCATCAAATCAATGAGTTTAATTGGTTTATCAATTTGTGGAATGCTCATAATGCCGCATTGCTCTGCGGCCTCAATGGCATTGGCTTGCATTCGATCCTGATTAACCCGCTCTACCTGGCAATGCTGGGTCAATACCGGGCGAAGATGGCTTGCCCCTAATTCCACTGCCTTTTGTACCATATAGTCCAAACGGGCCCGTTTAATCGGGGCAAACAGGTAGTGCAAATCAGGCCCTACAACCTGGTCTGCCAATTTTTTCATCGGCTCTAAGCGCACATCTTTCTTGCCTTGTTTACAAACAAGCGCGGACCATTCTCCATCGTGCCCATTGAAAACGGCTATTAAGGCCCCCTCTTCAAGGCGCAAAACATTGGTCAAATAATGTGCTTGAGGCTTATCACAAGCAATCGCTGCCCCCTCTTGCAATGGGTGGTCAACAAACAGCCGTACAGAAGGCGTTTTCGCCATAGGTTTCTTACCTTAACCGTTCCCAACATTAAGATCAGGGTTAAATCATCTCGACCTGTCAGACCATAAAAAATATGATATAGCTGGTCTTAAGTTTATTATTTATGCTCTATAACAACTAATAACTTTTATATTGAAAGTTACTACCAAAACCCGGCCTTCATGGCAATGTCTCTTTAACACTCAAAATGAGTAGCCATAAAAAACATGACCGACAAATCTTCCCAATCTCATACCTCCCCAGCTGACAGTGCTTATGACGGACAAAACACCCTTGCCCAGCGCCTTTTCCCGGTCTCAGCTGACCCTTATATTCGGCTGTTACGGTTAGACCGGCCTATCGGTACCTGGCTTTTGGCCTGGCCCGCCCTTTGGGGACTAGCCTTTGCATATCACAGCCAACTGGTGAACCCCAACCCAACGAATGACCCATGGTCAGCCCCTGTTCTGTTTAGTCTTTTCCTATTAGGGGCATTTTTGACACGCAGTGCTGGGTGTGTGTTTAACGATATTGCTGACCGCAAAATCGACGCCCAAGTGGCCCGCACCAAAGAGCGCCCTATTGCCAGCGGCGCCATTTCTGTTAAAACCGCCCTTTTTATCCTCGTGGTCTTGTTATTGGGCGCGGCCCTCATTTTATTTCAAATGAATTGGCTCACTATCTATCTCGGCCTGTTCATCATTATTCCCATCCTGATTTACCCATTTATGAAGCGCTTCACCTATTACCCGCAAGCCATGCTGGCCTTGTGTTTTTCATGGGGGGCTTTAATGGGCTGGACAGCTGTTACCAACCAAATTGAACCAGCAGGCCTGCTTGTCACCTTGGCGGCTTTTGCCTGGACCATGGGGTTTGACACCATCTATGCCCATCAAGACAAACAAGATGACGCCGTCATTGGTATGAAATCTACGGCTTTAAAATTCGGTGATGCGACCAAACCCTGGCTTATCGTTTTTTATTGCATAACATTGGTCAGTTTACTTATTGCTGGCGCCCTTGTGGGAACAAAAGTCATCTTCTTTACCAGCCTTGCTATGGCCAGCCTTCATGCGTCTTGGCAAATCTCAACCTTAAACATTAACAACCCAGCCAATTGCCTCACGCGCTTTCGTGCCAATGGATTGTTCGGCTTGATTATACTGGTCGGAATTTGTTTGGATTTAGGGATGGCGACTTTAATGAGCGACGTCCAGTAATTAGCACTGATAGAGATTATCAGTGCCGCGCTGTAATCTCACGCCCGCGCCAGGCGCGCACGCTGGCCTTATCGCCCATATCCCGAATGCGAGAAAAAATCGGGCGCCTGCCATAAAGCCCAAAAGATTTATAGCGCGCAAAGGAAGGCCTCAGAGCAATCTTGCCCATATGATCAGAGGGTTCATCAATAAACCCATCAGGGGCAATTAATAACCGAGGTAAGCCCAATCGCTGTGACCAAAAATGCCACTGTGCGATAATCTCATCTTCATGAGGGGCATAATATAGCAATAGATCTTGGCTAGAATTCTCGCTGACCAGATAGAGTGTCACCCCATCCTCGCCCGGCACGCGCAAAGACCAGTGTGCCACCATTTGCTTGATTCTATCACGCAATAAACCAGCCGAGCCAGAGCCAATCGGGGGCAATAGCTGTGGCATAGGCGCATAATGCACACCAATACCGATGTAGGAAGAGATGTCAAAACGGGTCTTTATTGCCTCAGTTTTTGCAAAACCAGACCAACCACGCTCTATAACTGTGACTTTTTGTGCCCCCAGAACCACATCCAAAGACTTGCCCTTGAGCCAATCTTTAATATCTGTTGGATAATAAGTTAGCCGCGTGGGAAGTTGTTTCGGATAAAGTTTGTCGGGGGTAAGGACTGGGGCAAAACCCCAGTCCCTATTATGAGAAAAACGCCTCACTGTTAACTCCCTAAGCTGGCCATCTTTATGCGGCCTGTGAAAAGAGTATGGCAAAAAGAGATGAGTCTCTGATTAAGAGAGGTGGTAAATTTTTCCTTAAAATTTCAACTAACTCTTACCATTTTCAAACAAATAGGCTAAAGGACATGCAAGGACATAAGAATGGCGCCACAAATATCTTTGCTAACTGAGCTGAAAACCACTGTTAAACAAGCAGGGGCCCTGGCCCTTGAGCATTTTGGCAAGGACAATGAGATTGAAATTAAGCCTGACGGCAGCCAAGTTTCCGCAGCCGATTATGCGGTTAATGATTTTTTACACACTCACCTGACCGCTCTTGACCCCTCTATTGGCTGGCTATCAGAAGAAAGCCCTATGCCAGAGGACCGGCTCACAACGTCAAGGCTTTGGATTGTTGACCCCATCGATGGCACCTCAAGCTTTTTAAATGACGCGCCAGACTGGACCATCGTTGCTGCATTGATTGAAAATGGCCAACCTGTTTTAAGTGCTGTTTACAACCCTGTTCATGATCAATTATTTCTGGCCCAAAAGGGGCACGGCGCGCAGTTAAACGACAAACCGATACAAGCCAGTTCGACAAGTGATTTACATGAAGCAAAAATCATCACCTCTAAAGGGCATTTCAACCGCACTTTTGAAAACCAAAAAGAGCGCCCGAGTTATTTCTGGCGCTGTTCGATGGCTTATCGCATTTGCCTTGTTGCGAGCGGTGATGTGGACGCCACGATCTCTTTAACACCAAAAAATGATTGGGATATTGCTGCCAGCCACCTCATATTGGAAGAATCAGGGGGCAAAATTGGCACCCCCAAAGGCAAAGCCATCAGTTATAACAACCGTGAATTACGCCATGTTGGTGTTGTTGCGGCCACAAACAAGCTATATACCCCACTTATAGAAAAAACGTCCCAAGCAAGAGGCCCTAAGCCTCAATAATAGCAAAGGATCCCTTAAAATGACCGATTCTTCTAACGAGACACCTGAACAACTGTTACACCTTGTTTTTGGTGGTGAACTCACCGATTTGACCAAAATTGAGTTTAAAGATTTAGAAAAACTAGACCTTGTTGGCATTTATCCCAACTATGCAACAGCCTATGATGCTTGGAAAACCAGGGCACAAAGAACAGTGGACCAAGCTAACATGCGTTACTTTATCGTTCATATGCATCGTTTGCTTGAACCAGATGAAGAAGGTTAGGCAAAAAATCAACAAATATTGATTTATTTTAAAAATAAGCACTTAAACTATTTTTAAAATTTATAGTGCCAAAACAAACCATTCCGTTCTATATAAGCGCTGTAAACTTTTAAATAAGACCCTGTTTTATGCAATAATAATAACAGGCTCTCGCAAGTCGGATCATTGATCTCGTGCAAGAAAAATTATTTACAGACAATAAGCTGGATGAGCGTGACCACGACAGCCTTAGTGATAATTACACCACTGGGCAAGTCGCCATGCGTATTTGGCAAGAACATTTAAAGCCGCGTCTCAAATTGCTGATTCTTGCCAGCCTTGCTATGGCCGTGTCGGCTGCAACCACAGGGGCCGTGCCTTTGCTCATCCAACGGGCAACGGATGATATTTTTGTCAATCAAAAAGCCTCAATGGTCATGATCTTAGCTGTAGCCGTGGTTATTGTCACAGCCTTAAAAACACTTGCGGCCTATATCTCTAATGTCACTGTTGGCTATTTGGGCCAACGCTTTGTCTCTGACATGCGCATCCAAATGTTTGATCGCCTCACCAAGGCCGATTTAAGCTGGATTGAGGGTGTTCACTCTGGCCGCTTTATTTCTGGTTTTTTAAACGATGCCAACCTTATTCGCATGACCGCCAGTCGCACCCTGGTTGCTCTGGTTGAAAATTTGCTCAAAGTCATCGCCTTGGCCATCGTTATGTTTTGGATTGATTGGAAAATGGCCATCCTGATTATGATCGCCATGCCATTGGGGGTTTATCTCTTATCCAAGCAACGCAAAAAAATGCACACCTCAACCAAAAAGAGCCTGGTTGAAACGGGTGAGCTGTCCACGTTGATCTCGCAAACGCTGCGCGGCCTGCGCATTGTGCGCGCCTACGGCCAAGAACAAAAAGAACTTACCCGGGCCAGCGCTGTGATCAACCGGGCAATGGAATACACCATGCGCGGCATGCGCGCCCAGGCCATCTCCAGCCCGGCTGTTGAATTTCTGACCGGCATTGGCTTTGCCTTGGTGATTTATTACGCCGGCACGCAAGGCATCAAAGGCAATGTCTCTTTGGGGCAATTTTCAGCCTTTATGGCGGCAGCCATGCTGATCTATCAACCTTTGAAAAGCCTTGCGACCTTGCAAACGGCTGTTCAAGAAGGGGTGGCTGCGGCCAGCCGGGTTTATGGCATCATTGATCATCAAGCTCAACTGACCGAACAAGACAATGCCAAAGCCTTGGAGCTTACAAAAGGTGAGATCAGCTTTGAAAACGTCTCGTTTGCTTATGAGCAAGACGCGCCGCTCTTTGAAGATTTATCCATCAAGGTTCCCGCTGGCAAAACAGTCGCTTTGGTTGGTCCTTCTGGTAGTGGCAAAAGCACCATTCTTAATCTTGTCCTGCGTTTTTACGATCCTGCGACCGGCCGGGTCTTAATTGATGGGCAAGACATCTCCAGCGTTACCTTTAAATCGTTGCGCGATAGTATTGCCCTTGTTACCCAAGAGCCCCTTTTATTTGATGACACCATTGCTAATAACATTGCCTATGGCACGCATGAGGCGACAAGTGAACAAATCCAAGCAGCCGCTAAGGCTGCTGCTGCTGAAACCTTCATTAAAGAATTTCCCGCTCAATATGAGACACCAATGGGCGAGGCGGGTAATAATCTTTCCGGCGGTGAAAAACAACGCATCGCCATTGCCAGAGCCATTTTAAAAGATGCCCCCATTTTGCTGCTTGATGAACCCACCAGCGCGCTGGATAGCAAATCTGAAAGCCATTTTCAAAAGGCTTTGTCGGGCCTCATGAAAGGGCGTACTGTTCTTATGATTGCCCATCGCCTTTCAACCGTAAAGCAAGCCGATCTAATCGTTGTGCTTTCAAAAGGAAAAATGGTAGAAATGGGCACTTATGATGAGTTGCTGAAATCAGGCGGGCTTTTTGCTGAATTGCATGCCACTCAATTTGACATGAATGAACAGCAACAACCGCAACAAACAGAACAAACCCTGGTTGAATAAAAAGTTTGAATAAAAACAGGCCGCGTTAACAAAATTGCCATGCTCAAAAAAATAATCAACCATCCCTTGTGGGGAGAACGACTGGCTGACCAAGCGGCCAAATACATCCGGTTTACCCGCAGGAACAACCAATTCACCTTAGAGCCGGAAAACATGGATGACTATTTCCGCGCTCATGATCCGTTTATCTTAAGTGTGTGGCATGGTCAGTTTCTGCTCATCCCAACCATCCGGCCAGATGACATTAGCGGCACCATTGTTGTTGGCCGCCATGGAGACGCTGAAGTGGCTGCAAAAGTGGTCAAACGGTTTGGGGTTAAAGCCATTCGCGGTTCAGGGGCGGCAGGGCGGCGCTCTGGGCGTGATCGGGGCGGGGCACAAGTGTTAAGAGAAGCGCTCAAAGCATTAAGATCAGGCGATTGTATTGTCTCTACCGCTGATGTGCCCCCAGGCCCTGCGCAAAAGGTTGGCGAGGGGATCATTACCATGGCCCGCCTGTCAGGCCGCCCGATCATACCTGCAGCGATTGCGACCAAGCGCGCTATCACGTTTAAAAGTTGGAGCCGGCTTACCATCAACCTGCCCTTTTCCAAAGGTGCCCTTGTGGCTGGCGAGCCCATCCATGTTCCACGAGAGCTTGATGAACAAGGCTTAGAACAACACCGCCTAGAGCTAGAAGCTGCCATGGGGCAAGTGACCATGAGAGCTCATGACATTGTTGGGCGCTCTTTTACAAAAATAGCCCCGCTTTGGACCTATCCGTTAAAACCAGGTTTGGGTTTAAAAACCTATCAAGGTTTAACCGGTTTGGCCCGTCCCTTAGCGCCGTACATCTTTAACTATCGCCTCTCTAAAGGCAAAGAAATACTCGAGCGCGAACAAGAACGCTATGGCCAAGCCACTCTTGCCCGGCCAGACGGGCTTGTTTGGTGGTTCCACGCTGCCAGTGTGGGGGAAACCAATGCTATTTTGCCTTTAATGGAAACTCTCTTAACGCGCCATCCAAACTTATCGATTGTTTTAACCACTGGCACCATCACATCAGCTAAAATGGCTGAGGAGCGCCTGCCAGAACGGGCTTTTCATCAATTTGTGCCTCTGGACACTAAATCTTTTATAAACAAATTTCTTGATCATTGGCGCCCTAGCCTGGCCGCCTTTGTTGAATCTGAAATTTGGCCAAATTTGATTTTAACAGCTGAGCGGAAAAACATTCCCCTTGTTCTGATTAATGGGCGCATGTCGAAACGCTCTTATAAACGCTGGTTTAACAAACCGCGCCTGGCCCGCCCTTTATTTGGCCGTTTTAACACCGTTTTGGCGCAAAGCCAGGTTGACGCCAACCGCTTTATCGCTCTTGGCGCTGAAACTGTTATTAATAGTGGCAACCTAAAAATTGATGCGCCCGCTTTAAAATACAACGAGGACGACTTCCAACAGCTAAAAACGGCGTTGGCCAACCGGCCTCTCCTGGTGGCGGCTAGCACCCATAAGGGCGAGGAGAAAATTATCGCCCAGGCCCATAAATTGATTGCGCTTGATTATCCTGATTTTCTGACCATCATTATCCCTCGCCATGCTGAGCGGCGCGATGAGATCATGTCTGAGTTAGAAGACGAAAACCTATCGCTCCAATTAAGAACAACGGCCCCTGTGCCTGCCCGCCAGAGCAACATTTACATTGCTGATACCATGGGTGAGATTGGCTTGTTTTATGCCTTGACAAAAATGGCCTTTATTGGCGGCTCATTCGTGCCTCATGGGGGGCAAAATCCGATAGAGGCGATAAAATTGGACACGACCATTCTATCTGGCCCTCATGTTGCCAATTTTGGCAGCTCCTATCATGAATTGTTTAGTCGTGGCGGTGCGCTAAAAGTGTCAAATGCTGAGGAACTGGCAGCAAAAACGATTGATCTTTTAAACAACCCAAGCCAACATGAAGACATGAAAAGGGGTGCCCAAGACAGCCTGGACTATTTAAAAGGCGCCATGGACATCACCTTGCAAACATTAGAAACTTATTTAGAAACAACCGAGGAAGATCCTCGTTAACGAGCTTAGAAACATGCACCCTCCCAGCTGGTGGCAAAATGAAGATGGATCGCTTCTGCCAAAATATCTTGGGCCTCTTGGCTCTGTTTATGGGCAAATTGTAAAGGCAAGATTTACCTACACCAAACCTTATGATTGCAAACTACCCATCATTTGCGTTGGCAATTTCACGTTGGGGGGTACCGGGAAAACACCCATTGCAATCAAGGTGGCTCACATTCTACAGTCTCAAGGCTGGTACCCCAGTTTCTTGAGCAAAGGCTATAAGGGGAAAAGACGTGGGCCCTTACTGGTGGACCCGGCAGAGCACAGCGCAAACGATGTTGGTGATGAACCATTGCTATTGGCAGACCATGGCCCAACCGTGATTGCCAAAAACCGTGTTGAGGGGGCCTGGCTGTTAGAGCAACGCCGCACTGACTTGATCATCATGGATGATGGCTTCCAAAACCCAACGCTTGATAAGACCCTCAATCTGATTGCCATTGATAGCAAAACCAAGCTTGGCAATGAACGCATTTTCCCAGCCGGGCCGTTGCGTGCCCCGCTGGCCTTTCAACTGGCCAAGGCGGATGCCCTTATTATAACAGGCGCTGACCCTTCAGACCTTTTGGAAGAGCTGCAAACAAAATACAAATTTGAAAAACCCATTTTATCTGGTCACGTTAGCCCGAATGAAGACACAGAGTGGCTGAAAGACAAACCCATTTTGGCCTATGCGGGCATCGCGCGACCTGAAAAACTGTTTGATAGTTTAAGCCAAGCTGGTGGTAAGGTCATCCGCCGCATTCCTTTTCCGGATCATTATACATTTACCAGCAAAGATGCTGCCCATCTGACCAAGCTGGCGCTCAAAGATGATTTACAGCTGGTTACCACACAAAAGGATTTGGTCCGGATTAATGAAGAAGAGCACCACCAATTGCGGGCGCTAAAGCGGATGAGCCATGCCTTTCCGGTTGAATTTACCTTCAATGAGCAAGATGAAAAAAAGCTGATCGATCTGATAAAAGAAAAAGTGCCAAAGCCAGACCAAGATGCTTAATGATATTGCCTGGAGCTTCCTTTTATCCTGGCGTGCTTTACCCGCTGTGCTGCTTGATCTTGGCTTGCAGACCAACGCTAGCATTGGCGTAAGCTTCTTGGCGCTCAACTGACCAATATTTCAAATCAGATAAACCAATTGGCTCTTGGGTTAAAGCGCACACAACATAATCACCAGGCGAAATAACTTGGAATTCTCCATCTAGATATTTCACCTCAGCTGGGCGCTGTTTACCTAAAAGTTTGTCAAACCTATTCATAAAAGAAACATGCCTTACGTTTTAAGAAATGAATCAAACATCTATCTTATAATGCCTTAAAAAAACACACAAAACAATTGCTTGTCTATTCCAGTGTTAAAAAAGTGATCCTTGCCCCTTATCGTCCGCACTCTGTTTTTTTGCAGGCTTTTTGCTTTTCTTTTGATTGCTATTGCCTTTTGGCCCCTTTAAGGGACCGCCCTCTTGAACCTGCGTCAACACACGTCCATCAGCAAACTCAACATCAAGCTGAGTGCCAGCCTCCAGGCCGCTTGCCTGGCGCACCATAGCCCCGTGTTCATCCCTGACCAAAGCAAAGCCGCGTGCTAGCACACTTTGATAACTTAGCGATCTCATCAATTGCTCTGCCTGTTTAAGCTGTTGGCGGTGTTGCCCTAGCCCGGTTTGGAACGCGCGGGCCTGGCGCATTTGGGTCTGGTTCAAGCGCTCGCGCCCACGCTGCACCGTTTGCAAAACCATCATTGGCCGTAAGCCTATCGCTAAGCGTTGTAATTTCTCTTTCGAAAAATGGGTTTGTTGGCGCAGTTGCCTGCTCAATGATTTGGCAAACAACTCTACACGTTCGCGCCCGCGTGCCACACGATGGGTTAAAACAACCGGGTGCAACCGCCCTTCAAACCTTTGCAAACCATGGCGTTTGGCGTTGGTAAAGTTTTTTAAGCCTTGCCTTAACCTTTGGCTTGCCCCGTCAAGACGTTGGCGGGCAAGACCAAGTAAGTCAGTTGGGCGCGGCATGCCGCGCACGGCACTTGTTAATCCCATGCGCTTCACTTCAAGGCCACGCGAGATGACTTTTATGTGGCGCGCTTTTAAATCGGCCAGCCGGGTCGCCAACTCTGAAAACTTAGGCACCGCCCATTCAGCCGCTTTGGTGGGTGTGGGGGCGCGCGCATCGGCCACATAATCAATTAACGTCCAGTCTGTTTCATGGCCCACAGCAGAGATCAGCGGGATTTTGCTGGCCGCGGCGGCCCGGGCCACAATCTCTTCATTAAAACTCCACAGATCTTCTAGCGACCCACCGCCGCGCGCCACGATGAGAACATCTGGCCGGGGCAAAAGCCTCTCGCCTGAAATTTTATTAAACCCGGCAATGCCTGCGGCTATTTCTTTGGCTGCCAGCTCTCCTTGCACGCGCACGGGCCAGACCAGCACATGCACTGGAAAACGCTCTTTGAACCCGTGCATCATATCGCGAATAACCGCGCCTGTTGGCGAGGTCACAATCCCGACCACCTTGGGCATAAAGGGCAGTTTTTGCTTAGCGCTTTCATCCATCAAGCCTTCAGCGGCCAGCTTTTTTTTGCGCTCTTCCAATAGCGCCATTAACGCGCCCTGACCTGCCGGCTCTAACTTTTCAATCACGATTTGGTATTTTGACTGGCCGGGAAAAGTTGTCAGCTTGCCGGTGACAATCACCTCAAGGCCTTGTTCAGGTGCTATGCCCAAACTTTGCGCTTTGCCGCGCCAGATCACGCCCGACATCACCGCTTTTTCATCTTTTAAATCAAGATAAATATGGCCAGAGGCCGGCTGGCTCACCCGCCCCAGCTCACCGCGCACACGCACATAAGAAAATTCATCTTCAATAAAGCGCTTAACCTTGCCTGAAAGCTCTGAAACGGTAAATTCCGGTGCGTTGCTTTTTGGCGTATCATCAGCGCTGTCAAAATCAAATTGCATAGTTCAGTTTCTCATCAACAAATCTCTCGCCTGAAAGGTCGCACCTAACGCTAAGGCCTGTAAAGCCCTAACCAGCATTTCATCTCATAATATGCACCAAATTTAGGCGCAAAACACTTGACACACCCGGTCTGAATGCTAGGCCCTATAGGAAAAGCAAAGTAGATAAAAGGCACCTTTTCAAATGAACATATTGCTAATCGGCTCCGGCGGGCGCGAACACGCCTTGGCCTGGAAAATCGCTCAAAGCCCCCTTTTGCAAACCCTGTTTATTGCGCCTGGTAATGGCGGCATGACAGAACTGGGCACACAGACAGATCTAGATACAAGCAATCACCCAGCCGTTATCGACTTTGTCAGCCAAAATAACATTGAATTGGTTGTCGTTGGCCCTGAAGCCCCGCTGGTTGCAGGCCTGGTTGATGATTTAGAGACTGCAGGTATCAAAGCGTTTGGCCCCAAACAGGCAGCGGCAGCGCTTGAAGGGTCCAAAGGGTTCACCAAAGATATCTGTAAAGACTATAACATCCCCACTGCCAGCTATGGCCGGTTTGATAATCTAGAGGCTGCCAAAGCCTATGCAGAACAACAAGGTGGCCCCCTGGTTGTAAAAGCCGATGGTTTGGCAGCCGGCAAGGGCGTGATTATGGCCCAAACCTTAGACGAAGCCCTGGCTGCCATTGAGGATTGTTTTTCTGGCAGCTTTGGCCAAGCAGGCGCTGAAGTCGTGATAGAGGAGACCCTTTACGGGCCGGAAGCTAGCTTTTTTGTGCTTACCGATGGCACCCACAGTCTGCCCCTTGCCACAGCTCAGGATCATAAGCGTGTCTTTGATGGTGACAAAGGCCCCAACACAGGCGGCATGGGGGCCTATTCCCCTGCCCCGATACTGACCGATGAGCTCATAGAGCAAACCATGGCCACCATTATCGAGCCAACCATTCAAGCCATGCAAGACAAAGGCACGCCTTATAAAGGTGTTTTATACGCCGGGCTTATGCTGACAGATGAGGGCCCAAAATTAATTGAATATAACGCCCGCTTTGGTGACCCGGAATGCCAAGTGCTCATGATGCGCCTGGCCTCAGACTTGGTCCCGGCGCTTTTGGCCACGGCAAATGGCACGCTTGATCAACTCACTCTGGACTGGCATGAAGCGCCAGCACTTACTGTGGTGATGGCCACTAAGGGCTATCCTGGGGCGTATGAAAAGGGCAGCCACATTAAAGGGCTAGAGGAAGCTGGCGCCCCTGACAATATTGAAATTTTTCACGCTGGCACGGCCCGAGACAACGGGACGGTTTTGGCCACCGGCGGGCGGGTTCTGAACATCACCAGCCGCGCGCCAACGATCAAGCAAGCCCAAGAGCAAGCCTATCAAGCCATAGAAAAAATTGATTGGCCAGAAGGGTTTTACCGCAAAGACATTGCCTGGCGCGCTTTAGAGGAAAATAATTAACTATTTTTTTAATCCCCCTCTTGAAAACGAATGTTTAAACCTCTACTTAATTGAACATTGTTTATTTAACTGAAAATTGTTATAATTTAAGCATCATAAAATCGACACGCACAAGGCTTATAGCGTTTCCCGCGAAACCGGTTACCACTTTTGGGTGAAGCGCTGTAAAGGATAAAAAATGAACACGTTTACCAATGACAAAACAGCAATGACAAGCTCAGTTCCCCCTATTGCCCTGGCGCTTGGCGGTGGCGGCGCGCGCGGGTTGGCGCACATTAAAATATTGCAAGTGATTGATGAGTTTGGCCTCACCCCCAAACAAATATCAGGCACCTCAATGGGCGCGCTTGTGGGGGCGCTCTATGCCTCAGGGATGAGCGGCAATGAGCTTGAGCTTTATGCCAAAGACCTTTTCCACAAACGCACAGAGCTGCTCAAACGCCTTTATGGCAATCGCCCGGATAAATGGACAAGCCTGATTAATTTGCGCACGCCGGCGATGCTGAATGCACCAGCCTTTTTTGAAATGATGATGCCAGATGATCTGCCCCATACATTTGAGGAGCTTAAAATTCCTTTTTCAGCCATTGCCGCTGATTTTTATACCCATGAGCAAGCCATCATCAATAAAGGCCCTATTATACCAGCCATTGCTGCAAGCTCTGCGCTGCCAGCCTTGTTAAAACCGGTGGAAATTGATGACCACATTCTTATAGATGGCGGGTTTGTAAACCCGGTACCCTACAATATTTTTGCCGACAAAGCGCTGTTTACCATTGCTGTTGATGTAACCGGAGAACCAGCCCGTTTGAGCGGTAAAATCCCTAACAGCATCGATACGCTTATCGGTGCCAGCCAGATTATGCTGCGCTCTTTAACCAATGCGATGATTAAAAATGAGGCTCCTGATTGTTTCATCCAACCAAAGGTTGGCCGCTTTAACGTGCTCGATTATTTTAAAATCGACGATATTTTTGACGCCAGCGAGGAGTCGGCTGAACATTTGCGCCAAACGCTGGACAAACAATTGACCATCAGCCCGGTTGAGCTCTAGAGCATGTCACATTGTTTTGAATTCAAAGTCATGCTCAATCTTTTTGTTTATGCGTGTCTTTTTTCCCAAAACCGGAAACCACTTTTGGGCGACACGCACTAGTGCGCGTTGCTTTTTATTGATTTCACGAAACGCTTTTCTTTTATCTCACGGGCGTTTTTTCGCTTTTTTAGTTGCGCTTTGGATGCCCACCAGCAACCGCGCTAGCGAAAAGCCCTGCGGGTGGGGCGGCGTTCGACGCCGGGCGCTTTAAAAGCGCCATGTCCGTGCTCCCTCAGGTGAGCACTCCCTTCTTCGTAAGGCAGCCTAACGCCCAAGATTTGTAAATCCATATAAAAGCAACTTGCTCTAGCCTCGTTTGGATGCAAAAAAATCTTGCAATAATTGGGCGGCCTCACCCTCACAAATCCCGCCATAAACCTCTGGACGGTGATGGCATGTGGCTTGATCAAAAAAGCATGCCCCATGCTCCACGCCGCCGCCTTTGGGGTCTGGGGCGCCAAAATAAATGCGGCGCAAGCGGGCCAGAGAAATCGCGCCGGCGCACATGGTGCACGGCTCTAAGGTGACATACAGGTCGCAATCGACCAACCGTTCAGACCCCAGCTGCTCACAGGCGGCACGAATGGCTAGAATTTCTGCATGTGCTGTGGCATCTGACAGCTCAACAATCCGGTTGCGCTCAGCGGCGAGCACATTGCCTTCCTTACAGACAATCACCGCCCCCACGGGCACTTCACCGGCAAAAGCTGCCTCTTTTGCCAATTGTAAAGCTTGCTCCATATAAGAAGAGCTCATTAATCTGAAACCTTTTCATTGCACTTTTTTAAAATTTGCGACACAACAACATCTATGACCAACAAAACCACTTTATCTCAAACTGATCCAAAGAGCGGCGCCATGCGCATTGCCAAGGCAATCGCGCGCGCTGGTATATGTTCGCGCCGTGAGGCTGAACGCTTTATTACATCGGGCCGCGTGAGCGTCAATGGCAACAAAATTGATAGTCCAGCGCTGAATGTTACCTCTAAAGACAATATCCTGGTTGATGGCAAGCCTTTGCCAGAAATGGAACCCATTAAATTATGGCGCTTTCACAAACCCAAAGGCCTGGTAACCACACAAAAAGATGAGAAAAATCGCAAAACCATCTTTGAAGCCCTGCCCAAAGATATGCCGCGCTGCATTTCCATTGGCCGCCTCGACATCAACACTGAAGGGCTCTTACTGCTCACCAATGATGGCGAACTGGCGCGCCATTTAGAGCTGCCTTCAACGGGTTGGCTGCGCCGTTATAAAGTGCGCGCCAATGGCACCATCACCCAAGATAAGTTTGATGACTTGAAAAAAGGCATCACCATTGAAGGCATAAAATATGGGGCGATTGATGCCCAACTGGTGAAAACCCAAGGCGCCAATTGTTGGTTCACCATGGGCCTGCGCGAAGGTAAAAATCGCGAGATCAAACGCATCGCCACCCATCTGGGCTTGAACGTTAATCGCCTGATCCGCTTGTCTTACGGCCCCTTCATGTTGGGCGACCTGAAAGCGGGCGACGTTGAACAAGTGAAATCTCACATTTTAGCTGACCAGCTCGGCCCCAAAGCAGCCCAGCAATTCAAGCTAAAACCCTCAACAAATCAGGCTAAAGCCAAGAAGACATCCCGCAAGAAACCACCCAGACACGGCTGATAAGTGCCTTAACTCAATCTCAAAAAAGGCTTTATATAAAAATGCGCATTGTTGGCGGCAAACACAAAGGCAAAAAGCTGTTCACCCCCAAGTCAGATAAAACCCGCCCGACCTCAGACCGGGTGCGTGAGGCCTTGTTTAATCGTCTTACCCATGGCTTTGACGACTTTGATCTTGAAGGGGCGCGCATATTGGATCTGTTTGCCGGCACCGGCGCGTTAGGGCTTGAAGCTCTCTCTCGTGGAGGCTCTTTTGCTGTTTTTATTGAACAAGCCATTGAGCCGCGCGGCTTGATAAGGCGCAACATTGAATTGTTAGACTGTACGGGGCTGACAAAACTGTTTCGCCGTGATGCAACCAATTTGGGCCCCTTAAAACGTTTTGAACCGTTTGATCTGATTTTTCTCGACCCGCCTTACAATCAGGGCCTTGGCGAACAAGCTCTCACCTCAGCATTAAAAGGAGGCTGGATCAAAGAAAACGCCTTGATCGTTTTGGAAGAAAGTAAAAACGCTGAGATCAAGTGGCCGTCTGAGATCACCTCTATTGACACGCGAGCCTTTGGTGATACCAACGTACATTTTGCTCGCAATTAAGGCTCTATATGTCGGCGCAAAACATCAATCGCCTGGCGCCTCAATGTTTCTTGACAATCCCCATGACAATCTACCCAAAGTTTTGAAGGTAATTCTACCTCAAAAAACTCTATTGGCCCTTGCTTGATTTTACGTGTCCGCGCCAAAACCTCAGCATTGCCCTCACGGCTTTTGGCTGTGACGGTGCCATACTCAACAATCTCTCGGTCATGCGTGGTTTGGAACTTCCACATCGAATAGCCAATCACGACCATTGCCACTAGCAATGCAAATTTTAACACCTTCATCATCATTAGGGTTAGTACCTATCTCACCGCCCAAACAAGCGCTCAATATCTTTTAATTTCAACTCAACATAAGTCGGGCGCCCATGATTGCACTGGCCGGAGCGCGGCGTACCTTCCATATCACGCAGCAAGGCATTCATCTCTGGTCCTGAAAGCCGCCGGCCAGAGCGGACACTGCCATGACAAGCCATGGTGGCACAGACATGATCTAACTGAGATTTTAAAGTGGTCGTTGCGTCCATTTCTAAAATCTCGTCTGCTAAATCGGCAACCAATCCGGCAATATTGCCATTGGCAAGCAAGGCTGGCACTTCTTGTACCGCAACAGCATTGGGGCCGAAGCCTTCCACATAAAGCCCAAAGCTTCTCAGCTCTTCCTCATGCGCCAACAGCCCAGCACGGCGTTCATCATCTAGCTCTATAACCTGGGGAATAAGCAAGCCTTGTGAGGGAACATCACCTGCTTCAACTCGCTGTTTTAAACGCTCATAGACCAACCGTTCATGGGCCGCATGGGCATCGACAATCACCAAAGTTTCATCTGTTTGCGAAACAATGTAATTTTCAAAAACATGGGCCCGTGCTGCGCCAAGAGGGTGAGAAAGAGAAACATCCCCCTCATTTCCCGATAGATCCTCAACAACAGCCCCGCTTACCTCATCCACGCCGTGCAAGGGGGCTTGCGATTGCCTGGAAATTTCAAGCCCTTGGGCTGTGCCATGGTGCCTACTCCCATAAGGCACCCCTCCCTTTTCGCTCTCTGCAAACCCTGAAAACTGATTGCCTTGATGAACACCCCCACCAGCTGAGGCATATGAGCTCTCCCTTTCTCCTTGAAAGGCTCCAAGCGTCTCAGCCCCGCCGCGTGCACTTGCTCTGTGCCCAGCCTCGTCAATTGCCTGCTTTAATGCGCCTATTATCAAACCGCGCACCTTTGCAGGGTCTTGGAAGCGGACTTCTGATTTGGCCGGGTGGACATTCACATCAAGCGTTTCAGTGGGCACTGACAAAAACAAGCAAAGCAAAGCGTAACGGTTTGAGGGCAAAAAATCGCTATAAGCGGCCCGAATGGCGCCAAGGATTTGTTTGTCTTTCACCGGGCGGCCATTAACAAAGAAGAACTGCAACAAATTGTTGGAGCGATGCAAGGTTGGCAAACTGGCATAGCCGGTTAGAACCAAGTCATCACGCTGGGCGTTAATGGGCAAAGCGTCTTTGACAAAATCAGGCCCCATCACTTTGCCTAACCGCTGTAGCTCACCGGTTTCATCACCGATTGCCACTGGGGGCAAATGCAAGGTTTGGCGGCCATCTACAGTCAGGCGAAAGCCAATATCTGCATGGGCCAAAGCCAAGCGTTTCACGACATCACTAATGGCGCCATTTTCAGCCCGCACCGACTTTTGAAATTTTAACCGCGCCGGGGTGGCATAAAATAAGTCGCGCACCTCAATGCTTGTGCCCTTATTTACCGCCCCTGGGCGCAGCTCTCCGGCCTGGCCAGCTTGCACATCAAGTGCATATCCTTGCCCCCCTGCTTGGCGGGTTTGAATGGACAGCTTGGCAATCGCGCCAATAGAAGGTAGCGCCTCGCCGCGAAACCCCAGTGTTTGAATGGAAAACAAACTATCATCGTCAAGTTTAGAGGTGGCATGGCGTTCAACGCAAAGCTGCAGGTCAGTTTCACTCATTCCGGTTCCATCATCCACCACCCGAATGAGCGATAGGCCACCTTCAGCCACGTCGATATCTATATGGCAGGCCTTGGCGTCTATGGCGTTTTCCACCAACTCCTTAACCACACTGGCTGGGCGTTCAATCACTTCGCCAGCGGCAATCTGGTTGATCAGATGGGGTGATAATTGACGGATCGCCATAGCCTAAAGTCTCTTCTTGCATATATAGACATGAAAAATGTTCGGGCAACACCTAAAGTTTCATCACAAACCTAGGCCTCTTAAACTTGGCAAAAAACCAGGCAAAAATCTAGCTGCGCAGAAAATCCCTGGCAAAGCCTTTGCCAATTTCAACTGCAGGCTGGTCAAAAGCATTCACGCCCAAAAGATTGGCTGCCAAGATTGTTTCCACCATAAAGCTCATTAGCAATTGGCCCAAAACATGCTCACTTATTTCTTCAACACGGATATAACGTGTAGGTTGGCCGGCATGGGTGAGCGCGTCAACCGTTGCTCTGGCCTGCGCGCTGACCAAATCGCCGACATGCCGGTCTGCTAAATACTCGATCCCAGCAAGCTCAGCTGAAGGCCGGTCAATCAGCGGCCCCTTGCCTGTTGTTGCCGTTGCAATCACGGTGACCAACTTGTCTTTCGGTCCATCCATGTAAAGCTGTAATTGACTGTGTTGGTCAACAGGACCAAGGGCAGCAATCGGCGTGATGCCAAGACCATCTTTGCCCAAACTTTCTGCCCAAAGCTGCACGTACCAATTGGCAAAGCGTGCTAATTTATTGGCATAGGGCATCATCACAATGTTTGAAATGCCCTTTTCTTTATACAGCCCCACACTGGTCGCTGCCCCTAGCACAGGCATTACATCGCTATAATCTGTCCCGCTCAGCAATTCAGTCATCACATCGCTGGCCCCTTGGCGAATAACCACCGGATCCATTCCTCTTGCTATGGCCAACAACAAACCAACATTGGTAAGACATGAATAGCGACCGCCAATCTCAAGCTCATGATCCAAAAATGAGCAATTATACGCGCCTAGCAAGTCGCGTAACCCATTGCTCACACCGGGCTGGCGCACCTCTGATAACCCAAGAATGGATGAGCCTATCTTATCTTTAAGGCCTGCCTCTTTATAAGCGTTCAGAACTGTTATGGTTTGCAATAAAGTCTCAGCTGTATTGCCCGATTTAGAAATGATTACGAACCGTGTGGTCTCAAGGTTTAGAAGCCCGATACCGCGCTCTAAAGAATGCGGGTCCAGATTATCAAAAATTCTGGTGCGCGGTAACTTAACGCTCCCAGTCACTTCATCACCGGGAATAAACCAACCGCCGATCTGGGCTATCGTTTGCCCGCCAAGGCTTGAGCCACCGGTGCCAAGAAAAACAACCGTATCAGCCCCTTCAATCAGCTGATAAAATCTTTCTTTGGCTATCTCAATATCATCGCGCTTTTCACTAATACGCAACAAAGCCAGTTCATTGTCATGATAAAGTTGAACAAGTTCGCGCGCGCGCTCACTGGCGCGCTCAAGCCACAAGTTGAAAGAAGATGAGCTCAGCCCGCTAGGCCCCACATTGTCCTGCAAACATCCTGAAATATTATGTTCAATAGACAAGTTCCGGGGCTCCACCGCATCTGGACAATAAAAATTACGGGAAAATACAGCTCTGAATTAACCTGAACTTGGTTGCCCGACAATCATAAATCGCAACTTATCACCATTAAGTACACGTTTTGCAACCTTTTTAATTTGATCCAGTGTCACGCTCTTGATCATCTCATTGCGTTTGTCAACATACTCAAGCCCCAGCCCTTCAACCTGGATCCATAATAATTGACTGGCAATTTTAGATGAGGTGTCAAATCGCAGTGCATAAGAGCCTGTTAAATAATCTTTTGCTTTTTGAAATTCTTCCTCGCTCGGCCCTTCATTGGCCAAACGGTTAAACTCTTTTTTGATCAGATCAATTGCTTCATGTACTGAAGAGTTTTTGGTTGCAACGCCGCCCAAAATAACCGCGCCATCTTCAAGTGGATATAGATAACTATAAACAGAATAAGCAAGCCCGCGCTTTCCGCGCACCTCTTCCATCAACCGAGAAGAAAAGCCCCCGCCGCCTAAAATGTAATTCAAAATATAAGCAGGGATAAAATCATCATCAGAGCGCTTGAGCCCTTGGTGACCAAACTGCACAACTGATTGGGGCACACCCATTTCAATCGTTTCAACCAACGGGCCTTCAACTGAACTGGCTTCTTTAATATCCGCAATTCCTGATTTTTCTGGCAACTGGCCAAACACTTCATCTAATAACGGGCCCAATTCTTGGGCTGAAATATCACCTACAACGGCTACCTTTAAATGCTCGCGGGCAAAGATCTTCCCATGAGCTTTAACCAAGGCATCTTGGTCAATCGCTGCCAAGCTGTCTTCACTACCCTTTTTAGGGCGGGCATAGGGGTGTTCTTTATATGCTGATTTAAACCAAGCTTTGGTGGCTACATTTTGTGGGTTATTCGCTTCAAATTTGAGAGAAGAAACAATTTGTCCTCGCACCCTGTCAATCGCATCTTTGTCAAAGCGCGGGTTGGATAGCGCCAGCTTTAAGAGCGCAAAGCCTTCTTTTTTGCGCTCGGTTAGGGTTTGAAAATTGCCCGAGAAATGATCGCGCGAGGCATCAAAAGAAAGCCGCACCGTTAACTCTTCAATCTTTTCTTGAAACGCATTGGACTTTAAATCACCAGCGCCTTCATCAAGCATGCCTGATAAAAGATAAGCGGTTCCCTCTTTTCCTGGCTCATCTTGAGCTGACCCGCCTTTAAAGGCAAAACGCATGGCTATCAAAGGTACATTGCTCTCGCGCACCAACCAAGCCTCAATCCCTAAGGGGCTAACCACCCGTTCAATTTTCATCGCATAAACCGCCTTTGAGCTGAGCAGCACGCTGCTAAGGAAAAGAACAAGAAAAGATAAAAATCGCATAAGATGGCACATCCTTTAAAATGAGTTTTTAAGGAAATTTTCATAAGGGCAATATAAGTTCCCAAAGTTTTAAATCTTAAAAATTTTAAGATTTATTATTATTGATTTGAGGCTTCTGCCTGTTGTTGAGGCGCAGGCTTTAATATACCAGTGACAGAGGCTTTGACATCAAGATACTTATTGGCCACGCGTTTTAAATCTTCAGGTTTCACTGCTTTTAACCGCTCTGGATATGATTCCACATCTTTTATCGTCCATCCGGTTGCCAGTGCAAAACCATAACGGCGCGCCAATCCAGATTGGCTGTCATTGCCATAAATATAATCTGCAACATAACTGTTTTTAGCCCGGGTCAGCTCTTGCTCAGTCACACCATTTTCAGCCATATCGTTAAAAACCTCTTGGACAGCTGTCTCTATCTGCTCAATGCTGACCCCTTTATTGGGCACGGCATAAACATAAAGGCTGCCATATTCCATGCCTGAGGGCGAATACCCACCGCCGGCACTGGAAGCTAGCTTGTCTTCAAGCACTAATTTTTTATAAAGTCGGCTGGTGGTGCCTTCAATGGCGACCTTCATTAGCAATTCAAGGGCTTCAGAATCTCCCTTGGGTGCTGTTTTATAACTGGGTACCAAATATGAACGCTGCCAGGTTAATTTACCAGCTCGTTTGTCTTCATATGTTACCCGGCGCGGGGCAACTGGCTTTGGCTCTAACGGGCGCTGTCTTGCCTTTAGATCTGGACCTCTTTTAACCGGCCCATAATATTTTTCCGCCAAAGTGCGCACTTCATCGGGGTTCACATCGCCTGCAACAATGAGAATTGCATTGTTGGGCGCATAATATTTCTCATAAAATCTAAGCGCATCTTGTCGGCTTAATGTTTCCATCTCATGCATCCAACCGATCACAGGAATGCCGTAAGGGTGAGATTGATAAAGAGCTGCCCCCAATTGCTCAGACAAAATAGCAGATGGGCTGTTATCAATACGAGAGCGTCGCTCTTCTAAAATAACGTCACGCTCTGTTACCACATCTTTTTCCAACAACTTCAAATTGGCCATGCGATCGGCTTCCATTTCCATGACCAATGGCAATTTGTCTTTTGCCACGCGCTGGAAATAGGCAGTTACATCCTGGCTGGTAAAGGCATTATCTTCACCGCCTTGAGCGGCAATGATTTTGGAAAACTCTCCTGGGGCGTATTTTTCTGTTCCTTTAAACATCAAATGTTCAAGAAAATGAGCAATCCCTGAAACACCGGGCGGTTCATCAGCAGCGCCAACCCTGTACCAGACCATATGGGTGACCACAGGGGCGCGCCGGTCAGGTATAACGATCACATCGAGGCCGTTTTCGAGTTTAAAGTAAGATACATCAGGGCCTTGTTTGGCCTGCACATTTTCAGTTTTTAAAACTGCATCCATCATTATGATTGCCAAGCAAAAAAAGAAACCTTGGCATAATCCTTTCCAGCTTGATTTCATAAGTTTCATATTCCACTGCATTATTTAAAGATGACTATAGATGTTTAATTTGAAAAAAACAGCTCAGAATTGATCATTTACCGATAAGAAATCTTTAAAATCAAAAGACCTTTATTACGGCTGTATATTTTCTTCTTTACGGCCCAAACTGTTGTTCAGTATTTTTGAGAGAAGCCCACAATTGGCAGCCTTCTGCGCATCATATTTAGGATCTGATTTATTAAGCCCAGGCCCTTGGCAATATTTTTTCTGCGCAAGCTCCGCATCAGCCACATTCCTGCGCGCCCGTTCATCTGGGTCATCTGGCCATTGAGTATCTTGATGTTTGGCAACAGCCCTTTTTCCTGGCTCTGGTAATTGGGCATCTGGGGGCATAACAATGGGTGCGCGTGCTTTTACCTTTGGAGGAGGTCGCTTACTCAGCATGTCATTGACACCAATGGCTTCAAAAACCTTGCCTTCAAATTGGACATCACCGGCGGCACACCCTCCGAGCAAAAAAGACAATAGAGCAACAAAAATAATTTTGTGCAAATTCAGCATGGTCAAGCCCTATAATTAAATACCCAAAACACCCAAAAAAATCATATTTAGCCAGCATTTAAGGCGATTTTGTGGGTTTGATTACCATTTCATACAAGAGTCCGGCCGCGCCTGCAACTATTGCCACATCAGCAACGTTAAAAATATACCAATAATAGCCAAATCCGTGCAGAGACACAAAGTCAGCAACGGCCCCATAAACGGCTCTGTCAACGGCATTTCCCAGCGCGCCGCCTATAATTAAGCCGATGGAAAGGGCCAAAAAGCGTTGTTCAACCCGCCAAGCCCACACAAAAAAGCCAATTGCAGCAACTATGGAAAACAAAGTTAACAGCCAACGGCCCAAATCGCTGTCTTGAGCCAATAACCCATAAGAAATGCCGGTATTCCACGCCATGGTAAAATCCATGAATGGCAAAATTTCTGCTCGGCATTGGTACAGATGGGCTTTGTTAAACGGGTCGCACCCTCTGGCGGGCCAAAACAGCTGCACAACCCAATATTTTGACAGTTGGTCAGCAATAAAAATGACACCTGCGACCAGGCTGGCAAAGCTTACATAAGGTCCTGCACTCATCGGTTTTTCCCTCACTTTGCCAAAATGGCTATGCTTAGCTCTTTAGCCTGCCAACTCATCAAATTCACGTACGGCTTTGGCATCGCGTGCGCTTAGGGTTGGATAATCCGGGTCAGCACCAATATCATCAGTGATCCGCCAAGACCGGGCACATTTTTGCCCTGCAGCCAATATAGGCACAACGCCAACTGTTGAGACATCATCTAATAAAAACGCGTCTTTGGGCGGTGCCCCTTTTACAAGCTTGGCGCCACTGGTGATGGCAATCTCGGCCCAGTCCTGTTGTTCCGCCACTTCATATAAAGCCTCGTCAGCAATATAAATTTCTGGTGCGGCATCCAAGCTCGAACCAATGCGTTTTTCGCGACGCTCAATCTCCAGCGCTCCGGTGACCACCCGGCGCACCAGCTTGATCTGCTCCCACTTGGCAGCCAAGGCCTCATCCTTCCAAGCATCGGGCACATCTGGGAAGTCACGCAAATGCACTGACTTGTTTTCATCCTCAATTCGCGCTTGCCAGACCTCTTCCATGGTGAACACCAACATGGGTGCCAACCAGGCAGTGAGACAATGGAACAGCTCATTTAAAACCGTCAACGAAGCACGCCGTGCGCTCGATGAATGGGGTTCGCAATAAAGCGTGTCTTTGCGGATATCAAAATAAAACGCTGACAGGTCAACTGTGCAAAATTGGAAGATGGCGTGGAATGCCTTTTTAAAATCATAAGATTGATAGGCGGTGCGCACCAACTCATCCATCTCATAAAGGCGATGTAACATCACCCGCTCAAGTTCGGGCATATCGCCGCGCTCAACACGCAAGTCTTCATTATAATGATGCAAGTTACCCAGTAAAAACCGCAACGTGTTGCGCAATTTGCGATATCCATCAACACTGGTTTTGATCATCTCTGGCCCAATGCGCTGGTCTTCTTGGTAATCGGTTGACATCACCCAGAGCCGCAAAATATCAGCCCCATATTGTTTGATCACATCTTGGGGGGCCACTGAATTGCCTTTGGACTTGGACATTTTCTTGCCCTTATCATCCAGTGTAAAGCCATGGGTGAGCACGGCTTTGTAAGGGGCGCGCCCGCGTGTGCCACAGCTTTCCAGCAATGATGATTGGAACCACCCGCGATGCTGGTCGGAGCCTTCTAAATAAAGATCTGCTGGTGAGCGCAAACCTTCGCGCCCTTCCAGCACAAAGGCATGGGTGGAGCCGCTGTCAAACCACACATCGAGAATGTCACTGACCTGCTCCCACTCATCAATGTTATCGACCAGCCCTTCCAGATACATTTCTTTGGCCCCATCAGCGAACCAAGCATCAGCGCCTTTGCTTTCAAACGAGGTCACGATCCGCTCTATTAAGGCTTGTGAATTGGCAAAGTCTGTCCCTGGGATGATCTGGCCGCTTTCTTTATGGGTGAAAATGGCAATCGGCACGCCCCAGGCGCGTTGGCGCGAAATCACCCAGTCGGGGCGGTTCTCTACCATTGGCCGCAGGCGGTTATAGCCCGCTTCGGGCACGAATTGCGTTTCATCAATGGCCGATAAAGCCAGTTCACGAATGGACTGGTTGCCGCCAGAGCCTTCGATTTCAACCGGCTTGTCCATAGAGATGAACCATTGTGGGGTCGCCCGGAAAATCACCGGCGCTTTGGAGCGCCACGAATGAGGGTATTGATGGCGCAACTTGCCGCGCGCAATTAAGCCTTTAGCTTTCACAAGCTCTTCAATCACCTTGTTGTTGGCGTTGCCAAACTTGCCCTTCTGGTTGATGACCAGAGCTGGCTCATCGCCGCCAAACAGGGGGACGTCCTTATAGTAATAGCCATCTGGTTGTACAGTTTGGGGCACACCTTCTATGCCCGCATCATGAAACGCGCGTTGGTTGGACAAATAAAGCCCATAGTCATCGGCGCCATGGCCTGGTGCTATGTGCACAAAACCGGTGCCGGCTTCATCAGTGACAAAGTCGCCAGCATAAAGCTTAATGGGAAACTCATAGCCTTGCCCTCTAAACGGGTGGGCGCATTCCTCAATCTGTTCCGGGTTGACATCTTGCACACGCTCAAAGCTGTCCACACGGGCAGCTCCCATCACCTTTTCGGCCAAAGCATCGCAAAGCAAAAACTTATCACCCTTAACCGCCCAATTGTCATCGGCCGCCTCGGTCACTTCATAAAGCCCGTAAGAAAGATGCTTGCCAAACGCCACAGCCCTGTTGCCCGGAATGGTCCAAGGTGTTGTCGTCCAGATAACAACAAATGCTCCTTTTAGAGCCTCATCGCCTTCAATCACCGGGAACTTGACAAAAATTGTCGGGCTTTCATGCTCTTCATAATCAACTTCAGCATCGGCCAGGGCTGTCTTTTCAACCACAGACCACATCACAGGTTTAAAGCCCTGATAGAGAGAGCCGTTCATAGCAAATTTTAAAATCTCTTGGGCAATGGTGGCCTCGGCATCATAGGTCATGGTCAGATAGCTATGGTCCCAATCTCCATGTACGCCAAGCCGCTGCATTTCAGAGCGCTGTGTGCCGACCCATTCATCGGCAAAGTTTCGGCATTCAGCGCGAAACTCATTGACCGGCACATCATCTTTGTTTTTGCCCTTTTTGCGGTAGGTTTCTTCTACCTTCCATTCAATCGGCAAACCATGGCAATCCCAGCCATGCACAAACGGGCTGTCAAAGCCCAACATTGATCGTGAGCGCACCACCACATCTTTTAAGGTTTTATTCAGCGCATGACCAATGTGAATGTTGCCATTGGCATAAGGGGGCCCATCGTGCAAAATGAACATCTCACGCCCTTTGCCCTTCTCGCGCAGCTTTTTATACAGATCAATCCGGTCCCAGCTTTCTAAAAAGGAAGGCTCGCGCTTTGGCAAACCTGCTTTCATGGGAAATGACGTTTGCGGCAAAAACAGTGTTTCGCGCCAATCACGCTCTGTTTGATCGCTTTCGGATTGATTGGATTGAGACGTTTCAGCGCCCGGCCCCTCAGACATGGATATCAACCTTATTAAAGTGGAAAATTTCAATTCAAGAGATTAAGGTTTTCCCCTCTCATGAAGGTCATGTCAAGAGCTTTAGCTTTTTAGGCACAATCGGTGTATTGTTCTGTTCAAAAAGCCATTAGCTGCAACTATATAGTATTGAGTATCTGAAAGACTTAAATAAATGCGCAAAACTCTATTCATAGCTCTTTGTCTGAGCCTTCTTGGTCTTATAGAGCCTTTGAACGTTTTTCACCCCCTGGTGGCATTTGGCAAAGAAAAAAAAGAAACGGTTATTTGGCGCATTACTGATTGGCCGCCAGCTTATATCCTTTCTGGTCCCAATAAAGGACAAGGCCTTTATGATGAGCTGATCGCTCTGTTTGAGACATATATGCCTGAATATCAGCATAAGAAAATCAAAATGAATACAATTCGCTTTTTGCAACAAATGCGCACGCCTGACAAGCACACCACGATCTGCCATACATCAATGATCGAGCGAGAAGCCAAAGACATCACCCATCTGTCTATCCCCAATAGCCTTTTGCTGGCCCATAAAGTCATCATCAGAACAGACAAAATAGATGAGCTTAAAAACATAACCAATGATCCAACATCAGTGTCATTGGAACAATTAATTCACTATAAAAAATTGCGCGGGGGCATTGCTTCATTTGGGACCCACACATTTTTAAAGCCTTATGAGCAAAGACGAAACCAATTTCCCAATCTTGTCTATATTCCGGAGGCCTACAAGCCGTTAATGCATATGTTGTTTCAAGGACGTATTGACTACATCATTCAATATGCCCCCATCGTCACCTACTTTGAAGAAACACTGCAGCTTAAAGGCACCACAACGGCCATCAATATTACAGAGACGAAAAACACCCCTTATATAAAAGTGCACACGGCATGCAGCAAAAATGATTTGGGAGAAAGGGTCATAACAAAAATCAACGCCCTTTTAAAAGATGAGAAACACGCCCCTAAAATAACAAATATTCGGCTTCGCTGGTATGAGAAAAATGACCAAACCCAACTGAAACAATATTATAACAATCTACAACAACTTAAGAACTAGGCTCAGCACCTACTCAATGACCTTTTCAATCATTTGTCGTAATTGCGATAAAGAAAATGGTTTGGATAAAATGCGGGCCTTTTCAATCTCGGCAATTTTGTCTGCAATTTCTAAGGACACATTTCCGCTCATGAAAATAAAGGGAGGTATACACTTATTCTGTTCAAAATATTCCCATACGCTCAAACCATTGGCGTCACCTAAGAACACATCACACAAAACCATATCATACTCTTCAAGCGCTAAATTAGACTGCGTTAATTGGCTAAGCGAATGCACCACATCTGGCTTGTGTCCCAAATGTTCAACTTGGGCTAAAATCGTCTGGGCGACTTCTATAACATCTTCTACAATAAGAATGCGCATTTTCCGCTCATCACTTGCCTGTGCTTTATCTTCCAGTTCTGGGGCCTCAACAAATATCGGGACTGTATCGTGTTGACAGACACATTGGTCACTTTTACTCGCAGGTAGAAAAACACGTATTGTGGTCCCAACACCAAGTTCAGATTCTATATCAACTTTACCACCTGAGCGACTGGCAAAACCAGACACCATAGACAGACCAAGCCCGGTGCCGCTTTGGTCCAACTTTGTTGTAAAAAAAGGCGCTTGCACCTTATTGAGGATTTTAGGATTAATCCCAACCCCGCTATCCTTGACACAAAAAACTACAAAGGGGCGATCATTAAACTGCTCGTCAAAAACACTCACTACAATAGTGCCGCCATCAGGCATCGCATCACGGGCATTGATAATTAAATTTAACAGAGCGGTTTCCAAATGGCTTTGATCCACCTCAACAAAACTTTTGCTATCATTTTGTACATTGATTGTAAAATTGGGGCCTGTAAACCGTTCAGAGAATTGGCGAATATCTTGCACGACGTGGCTTGGATCAACCTGCTTTTCTGAATAGACATGCCGCCGCGCAATATTCAGCAGTTGATCTGTTAATTTCACCCCGTTCAAAGCACTTTTATAAGCACTCTCTAGCTGACTCTTAATCGGCTCAGAAAGTGTTTTATTTAACAAAACCAATTCAATATTGTTTGAAACAATGGACAATAAATTATTAAAGTCATGGGCAATGCCAGACGACAAGGTGCCGATGGCTTGCATTTTTTGACCTGCAACAGCCTCTTCTAATAACTGCAATTTTTCAGTTATATCGCGAATAACAAATACATAACCAATTCGCTTCAACTGCACGACGACGACTTCAAAGTTTCTCTCGTCTTTCCCCTTATAACTTTGGGCTGCTCCATATTGTTCATGATCAACAGTGAGGCCTGGCAACAATTCGAAAATATTTTGAGGCGTTCCCTCCTTACCCACCACATCACATGTGTGAGTAAATAATTTTTTTAAAGCGGTATTAGAACGAATGATTTGAAAATCATGGTCTGTGACGGCAATTGCATCGACAATACCTTGAAACGCAGCATTGCGAATTTCATACTCGGTGCGAAACTCTCGGGCGCGATCTTTTAGCTCTTGCAGCAATAAGTCCAATTCATCTTTTTGGCTCGAGTTCGGCCGTTCAAATTTATAATGTTCAATCGGCGTTGAAAGACCTAAGGCTTTCGTCAAACTAACAATTGGTTGTATGACCAAACGGCGATTAACCTTTAAAAGCCCATAAGCAATAATCAAAATTCCAAATAGATGCGGTAAAAACGAAAATAATATCGACAAGAGTTCATCAGGCACAAACCCCTTTGGCACAAAACAAACTTCAAGACGACCAGAGCCAAGCCTTTGGCCTGCAATTGTTTGCTCACTAAAATCGCGCTCAATGAGTTTGCTACAGGTGTAGGGAAAAGGCGCTTTGTTTTTTGCCTCGTCTTGAGACTTTGCAAGATCCAAAAAGTCAGAGTGAATGGCGGCATAAACCACCTCGGGGCGCAACACCAATGAAGACAATAAGGTATTTAACGCCAAATCATTATTTTGCCAAAGGTTCTGAATGATCGTCGGCTCAAGGGCACGAAGCAAGCTTTCCAATTCTTCTTCTTGCGCTTTGTCACGAGCGGAAAAATTAATGAAAAGCTGAAAGATAAAGGAAAAAAGAGTGACAACCAGAACAAGCCATAAACTATAAATGAAAATTCTTTTTCCAAGAATGCCTTCTGTAAGCCGACGAACCATAAAAACCCTAAGACCGAAACCATAATGAAAGATTTCAACAAAAGACAAATAATATTAAAAAGATATATTATTTCATTCAATCTTTGAGGTAAAGACGATAAATCAAAAGATACAGTGATAAAGCTATATTTTATAAAGCCTTAAAGTATTTCTGAAATAAAGGGACTTATATGTTGGTTTGAATGTTGCCATAAACGTTTTAAATAAATTTTATTGTGAAGCTAATAACCTTTTTATCGCAACGCAGTCTTCATTCATTTGCGCTTTAAGATCCTCTAAAGTTTCAAATTTCATATCTGCGCGCACAAACTCTACAAATTCAACGGTGATTTGTTTGCCGTACAAATCACCTTCATAATCGAACAAAAACACCTCTAATACGGCTGCATCATTATCAAAACTGGGTCGTTTGCCAAAATAAGCCGCCGCCTGGTAGCGCCCACCGTCAAACTCAACAAAAGCGGCATAAACGCCGTGATGTAAATGACACCCTGGTGGCAAGGTAATATTGGCTGTTGGAAAGCCAAGCCCCTCGCCGCGCCCAGCGCCGGAAATAACCGCCCCATCAACCTGCCAATTGCGCCCTAAGATTTGTGCTGCACGGGCCACTTGGCCTTCCTCCAAAGCGTCTCGCACAGATGTAGAGGAATAAATTAAACCGCCCTTACCAGATGGTTCCACCACATCAACGCCAAAGCCATGGACCTTGCCCAGCTCTTTCATCAATTGAGGGTTGCCCCCCCGTTTGGCACCGAAAAAGAAATCATAGCCGATAACCACATGGGACACACCCAAACCTTCTACCAAAACTTGTTGCACAAAATTATCAGCGCTCATGGCAGCAAGTGTGCCATCAAATGTTTGCTCGACACTAAAATCAAGGCCTAACTGTTCAAAGATGGCTTGTTTTTGGCGTTGATTGGTCAACATAAACAATGGCGTATCGGGTGAAAAAAACTGTCTTGGATGAGGGTTAAAAAACATCACCCCTGCGGGAACCTTGTTTTTTTTTGCAATATCTAGGCCCGTGTTTAAAACAGCCCTGTGGCCTAGATGCACTCCGTCAAAATTACCAATGGCAACAACAGCCCCTGTGAGCTCTTGAGGATGGTCTTGGTAAGAAAAAAATTGTTGCATTTAAAATGGCCCCATTCGGTTTATTCGCCATGAGGTATAAGGGGCCAAAGCTTAAGGCTCAAGCTTTTTCATTAGAGGGCACCATCATCATGGCTTGCCCTCCCATCACCACACGGCCCTTTACCGTGCAAGAACAGCTCAAGGTCACGACCCGGCGGTGCCAATTGATCTTTTCAACCTTCACACTGGCTGTGACCACATCGCCAATGCGCACAGGAGCTCGAAACACCAAATCTTGGTGCAAATAAATGCTGCCAGCGCCTGGTAATCTGGTGCCCAATACGGTTGAAACAAAGCTTGCTGTTAATAACCCGTGGGCGATACGGCCCTTAAACCGGGTTTGTTTTGCAAACTCTTCATCCATATGTACCGGATTTGTATCTCCAGAGACTTGCGCAAATTTGACAATTAAATCTTCGCTCACTTCTCGTTCAAAAGAAGCTTCCATACCAAGCTTCAAGTCCTCAATATAGTAACTGCGCATTTCATCTGATTCCATGCGAAAATCCCCTTTAAGCTTTAAGCCAAATGCACCTGCTTATCGATAATAAAACACAAGGTTTATGACTATAAATTTAATGTTTATCTTATCACCGTGGTGCAACATATAGCCTTGGGACACCCTTGAATATTATCCCATATGATGAAATTCATCACAGATGAGAAAAAAAGCACAGCCATAAAACATTGATTAAAAAAGCAATATCTTCAAAAAAACACTCTTTTTTAGATAATTTTTAGCGGTAGACTCCCTTTCATTAACCTTATTTTTAAACCCTGAAGCTAATGTGGTGAATGAATTGGACGTGTAAACCCGTTTGGTGAGCACAATGTCCATGGTGAGTTTTGGCCTTTATTAAAGGTCGTAATGCGTAACACAATAGGGGAAATGGAGAGCGTAATGGCAATTGATCTTCAAATGCCAGTTCTGGTGGTCGATGATTATAAAACTATGATCAGAATCATCCGGAACCTGTTAAAACAACTGGGATTCAGCGACATTGACGATGCCGCGGATGGTACTGAAGCATTAGAAAAAATGCGGGCAAGGTCTTATGGTTTGGTTATTTCTGACTGGAATATGGAACCAATGACAGGTTATGAGCTTTTAAAAGAAGTTCGCTCTGACGAAACGCTAATGAGAACACCATTTATTATGGTAACGGCTGAGTCAAAAACTGAGAACGTGATTGCTGCTAAAAAAGCTGGTGTGAACAATTATATTGTTAAGCCGTTTAATGCCGCTACACTCAGCGCCAAAATTAACGCCGTGTTTGGCGAGTAATTTTGTCAGTTTGAAAGAAAATGGGAGACAAACTCCCTTTTTCTTTCACTTAATCTGCAAAAGTATCAAGTAGCAGGAGACATTAATGGCAAAAGCAAGCAATGCCGTGCCAGCAATCCATTGCCAAGATGAGGCAGTGGAAAGCGCCAATGACGACCAAGCAGCCGGCAATGACCCAATATCATTAACTGAGGTTTTGCACCTGGCCCAATCATCGGTCGAGACCTTAAAAAACTTTCTTCATCAAATCGATAATACTGTTGGCAATGATTTTCATGACATCATGACCAAAATCAGCCAAACCCGGGAAGACATGGTTCATCTTAACATTAAGAGTGAAGATGATTGCCCCATCGCTGATGCAGAAAATGAGCTTAAAATGGTGGTTAAAGCAACAGAGGATGCGACCAATCGCATTATGGGCTCTGCTGAAACCATTATGACAGCAGACCCCAAAGATACCGCCAACTATCATCGTGTGGTTGAGCAAAATATCATGGAAATTTTTGAGGCCTGCTCGTTCCAGGACATTACAGGACAACGCATCAACCGGGTTGTTGAAACATTGGAATTTGTTGACTTTCGCATTCACAAAATCGCTCGCCTGTTGGGCATTGAGGATGAGTTTGGTAAACGCGACTTTGATGAAGAAGCTTTTCATGAAAGACGAAAACGCAAAGAAAACCTTATTCTTCATGGGCCGCAAGACACTGAGCAAGCCGTTAGCCAGGATGCCATTGACGATCTGTTTTAATAAAAACTTCCGCATGTGTTGAGACACTTTGCGGAAGTTTTTCTTTATAATGATCTTTTGCCTTTGAACAAAAGGCGATTTACCTTATCTAGCCCCAGCTTAATCTTGATAGAGCGCCTATAGGCGTGCCCTTTAACGGGGCAAATAAAGAGGCCAATTGGTCTTGGTGCAAAATTCCCCCTTCAATGTGAAGTTGACTGGCAACAAATAATGCATCCAGTTTGGCCGCAAAGGCGCCTGGCATATCCGTTTTTAATCCATCGCCAATACAAAGAATGCGAGACCGTTCAATCACTTTGTTTGATAATGAGCTCAGTTTTTTTTCAGCCAATTCATAAATTGGCAAATAAGGCTTGCCAGCGTAAAGCACTGTGCCGCCCATTTCTTCATACAGCTTGGCTAGAGCCCCGGCGCAATAAACCAGCCGATCACCGCGCTCGACCATCAAATCGGGATTGGCACAAATCATTTTTAATCCTTGAGGGACGAGCGCTTCAAACATTTCACGGTAATCATCTGGTGTTTCTATATCATCGTCGATTAATCCAGTTAATAAAATCAGTTCAGCTTTTTCCAAACTCACAGGCTCAATGCCAGCTTGTTCTATCACCGGATAATCGCGGCCTGGGCCTATATGATGAATGGCTAGCCCTTTCTGTTTTGCGATTAAATGTTGTGCCACGTCACCAGACGAGACAATGCCATCATAACAATCATCAGGCACACCAAAGTCAGATAGTTGTGCCGCAACTGAGCCCGCCGGGCGCGGCGCGTTGGTTAGTAAAATAACCTTGCCCCCTTGCGCTTGAAAAGCCCTGCAGGCTTCAATGGCCTCCTGAAAACCGGTTTGGCCATTGTGCATCACCCCCCAAATGTCACAAAACCAAGCGTCATACCTTTGTGCTAGCGGGGCTATAGAAGATAAAAGAGGGATCATACAAAACTCCATGATGACAAGCTGTCGGCTCCTCATGACAAAAAACCCAACAGATTACAAGTCCTTAATTGAAAAGAAAAAAAGATAGCCCTCATTACTCATGGTTTAAGGCTTTGGCTCTTAAAGCGTTTCATTTTCTCTGGCGCTTTCGTATGCTCACCAGCATCCGCGCCATACCAAAACCGGTGTCCACTTTTGGGTGAAACGCTCTCTTTTTCCTGAAGCGTTTCATTTTCTCTGGCGCTTTAGCATGCCCACCAGCATCCGCGCTATTCCCAAAACCGGTGCCCACTTTTGGGTGAAACGCTCTCTTTTTCCTGAAGCGTTTCATTTTCTCTGGCGCTTTAGCATGCCCACCAGCATCCGCGCTATTCCCAAAACCGGTGCCCACTTTTGGGTGAAACGCTCTAGGCCACGTCAGCTGCTTGTTGTTCAAACACTTCTGGGCGCACAGGCTTGGGCTCACAGAACAATAGGCCTTGGGCGTAATTGACATTATAGTCTCGCAACTGGCGCACAATGGACTCGCGCTCTATCTGGTCGACAATCATGGTGATATTTAAGCGGTTTAAATAGGGGTCTAAATCAGCTGGATGAATTTCAGCCCCTAGATTTCCAGCGTTGCCCAATAATAAAGACGAATTTAGTTTTATATAGGCAAAATTCATCTGCGCTAAGGCTTTAAAGTCAATATCAAGCCGCTCAATATGATCCATAGAAAAACGAAAGCCCAAATCTGCAATGGCTTTTAATCTTTCATAATCATAGGGCTCCATAGCCTCGACGCTTTCTTGAGAAAATTCGAACGCCAAATGGGCACTTAGCCACTTGTTGGCTTCCATAAAGTCCATAAATTCTGCAAAAAAATCAGCGTCACGCAAAGAACTCATCGCTAGATTGCAAAAGACAACCTTGCCTTTGCCACGTGAAACCAATCGCTCAATGACCTGGACGGTACGCAAGATCATTTGATTGTCAATCAATGGCATCAAGCCGGCCATATCTGCAATGGTCACAAAATCGCGCGGTAATAAAAGCTGACCTAACTCATTGCGCAAACGTGAAAACGCCTCATAAAAAACCAATTCACGCTCAGGCAAGCTAACAATGGGCTGCATATAAAGCTCAATCCGATTGTCTTGGATGGCTTCATTTACTGCCACCAATAAGGCTTCTTGAGACAAACTTGTTTTTTCTTCATTTTTAGTCTCGGTAGCGTTCGGCTCTGGCAGATTTTTTTCACTTTTCTCTTGGCTTTTGGGGGCTTCAAGTGTCGTTTTGCTAATGTCTGTATTCTTTGGCTGTTCTAATTCATTCGCTTTGAAGGTTAATTCTGGCAAAGATAAGTGTGTCGGGATGCCATCATCGCCCTCGATCTGTTTCATAATTGGCAAACGCTTTAACCCTTCAATCACGGTCAAAGCTTTTTTAGCAAATGGTGCACTTTGGCCTTGTTGATCTGAGGCGGGTAAAGCAACGTCAAATTTTTGAACGATCAATTCTAAAACGTCTAATTCAGCTTTAACAAGATAGAGTTGCTGGCGTGAATTTTCATCTACTTGGCCTTCAACCCGATCAATATGCGCACTTAAACGGACCAAATCGCCCTCAATATCAGAAAGTCGCTGTTCTTGATCGGCTAGATCTTGTTGTGAAAGTTGGTCCTTTTTTTCCTTGCCCAGCTTGTAAAGGACTTTTAACCGATGATCATATTGATCCATGCGTTTAACAATGACCCCAATTGCGTTTTCTAGCGCGTTCTGGCCGGTTAGCAATTCGTTGTGCCCTTCAGCCAGCAGGTCTGTTATTTCTGTTTCTTTTTTTAAATGAGACACGTCTTGAGATAGACTGTTTAATTGTTCATCGATCACACGTTTTAATCTCATCCGCGTGATCAAAAAATGAGCCGACAATAACCATACAAACAAACCAGCGCCCACACTAAGTGCTGGCACGAACCCAAATCCGGCTTGTACATACAAGCCGAGAGCCACAGCACTGCCTGTTAGGGCAACAACTCCTGTTACCAAAACATCTAGAAATACGCTGACATGCCTTGTTGAGGGGCCAGCCACATTTTTTTTGCTCTGATTTGCGGCCATTTTTGTTAACGATGCCTTTTGGTTAAAAATATCAAGCGAATCTGAATGGCTAAGCTTCTCCCCTTAAAGTTAAAATCGCAAGGCCATAGACTATTTTATCCATAGTTGGTTGTCTTTTTCTCAAGAAACCAGGCATGAAAAGCCTGTTGAGTTGCAATTATTGCTAACATTAACGCGATGATCAAAATCTCATTGTCTTCACGTGGATGTTATAAGGCCACGTTAAAACGTGAACAGGCTAGCCAACTTGTAATGCTATAGTGACTTTTATTGGCGTTATACTGTTCGTTCCCTCGCGAACACGCCAACCAACCACAAAGCTGCAGGCCATCGCTCCCGATATGGTCTGCAGCATTTTACCAAAGCCATTTGCCGCCCTTTACCTGCGCTTATATGGACATTTCAAGTAAGCATAAAATGTAAAAAAACTGTCAGATGCTTGGCAAAGCGTTTCACCAGGCGTAAACATTTGACTATGAACCAGCGTCAGAAATTTGGGTTTTTTTTAACTGCCCTTGTTGCCTTGCCCGTTTTTAGTCTTGGATTGTTTGGTCTAAACACCATGAAATCAGAGCTAAATACCTATCAATTGCAAGAACAGCAGGTGATGTCGGCGCGTTTGAGCCAGCTGGACCAAAAAGTTAGCCAACATCTTGTTCAGCTAAAACGTCAATTGCAAACTGATGTGCTTGATGTTCACTCACAAGGATTATGGGCACTGCGCTGCACATTCCAACAAAGTTGCCCTCAATATGAAGAGCAACGCATTAATCTGATTGTCTCATTTGATGAGAATGACGATCGCATTTATCCGCCCAGAGAAGTCACTGAGCAACTATATCCAGAAAGTCAGACGCTCAAACAAATATCGAGTGCTCTTAGTACAGCGAAAACCAAATTATACAATTTGCCTGATCCGTCTCGGTTGCAAGGTGTTTGGTCAACCTATCTCACCTCAAAGGGGCATAAACTTTTATATTGCTGGAGGGATAAAATAAAATACACCTACTGTGCTGCCCTTAATCGGGAATGGATTATTAAGGAAGTCAGCAAAGTGCTTGCTCAAGAGTTTTCCCAAAATAACTCTGAACATATTCGGCTCGTTGACACGGATAGCAAGCATATTTGGCAAAACAAAGATCCGACCAATGACACCATTACAGCCCAAAAACAACTTTCTAATCCTTTATATTTCTGGCGCTTAGAGGCCATTCAAACCAAACCAACAACCAGCAGAAATTTCTTTTTGACCATTGCCGCGCTGACTTTACCTTTGGCGGCACTTTTAACTCTGATCGCTGTTTTCCTCTTTCGATCACAAAAACAAGCTTTGGCTGAAGCGGACAAACGCACAGCAATTGCGGCCAGTGTTTCGCATGAATTGCGCACCCCCTTAACAAACTTACAACTTTATGCAGATCTCATTTTGTCCAAAACAAAAAAGAGCCCTTCAACTGACACCAATAAAGACATTACCAGTTACACAAAAGTCATCGCGGCTGAAACGGCACGCCTTTCTGATCTGGTCAACAATGCGTTGACCATCTCAAAAGGAAAAAATCCAAATCAGCGTTTAAAAACGTCGGCTGTGCCTGATCATATCATCACCGAGACCATCAGCCGTCTGACCCCGTTGCTGGGTGATGATCATAAGAAAATTTCCTATAACTTGGCCGCTTCAGAACCCGTTATGATTGACATCAGCGCACTTGAACAAATATTGGTGAACCTGATTGATAATGCGCGCAAATATGCCCATGGCAAACGCATTCGTATAAGTTCAAAACTCGATCCTTCAAAATTTACCCTCATTGTTCGTGATTGGGGCTCTGATTTTAAATCAGGCAAGGTCACTGGGCTTTTTTCTCCTTTTTCGCAACAAAACACCCCCCAAGCTGGAACAGCTGCAAATGAGGGCTTTGGCCTTGGTCTGGCGGTGTGCAAACAGTTAGCTCAGGCCAATAATGGCACCATTACCTGTGAACCGGCTCATCCAGGTGCTCGCTTCATCGTCACCTTACAAATAGAGCCAAGTCAGCAAACATTCGCCAAACACCAAAAGGAAGCTTCATCATGCATATCTTAATTGCCGAAGATGATCACAATTTGAGACATGGACTAGAGGTGCTTTTAAAAGAAGAAGGGTTTGACTGCACAACAACAGAAAATGGACATGAAGCCTTCCTGGCGTTTGAAAAACAAAAGCCGGATTTTTGCATTTTTGATGTTATGATGCCTGAACTAGATGGTTTTGAATTATGCCGCCTTATTCGTCAACATGATGAAAACATCCCGATCATTCTGTTAACTGCTAAGGGGGAAGAAGTTGATAGAGTAGTCGGGCTTGAACTTGGAGCCGATGATTATATTGCAAAACCCTTTGGCACAAGGGAATTGATTGCGCGGATTAAAGCCATAACCCGGCGTGTGGCCAAACCGGGCAATAAAACCTTAAACAAATCTGCCCCCTTTATCATGGGGCATCTTTCGATTGATCCTACGACTTTGCGGGCGCAGACGGGTAACAAAATCATTGAACTTACTTTGCGAGAATTAAATGTCTTAGAAATGCTGTTTCAGAACAAGGGAATGGTTATCAAGCGGCATGACTTATTTGAAAAATGCTGGGGGCGTCCTTACATGGCCAATAGCCGGGCACTGGACCAGTTTGTTTCACAGCTGCGTCAAAAAATTGAAGTGGACGCGACCAATCCAAGCATCATCAAAACCGTGCACGGGGTTGGTTATCGTTATGAAGAGACGACAAAGCAAAGTAATGGGTTGACTTAAATTTCACACCTTAATCAAACAAAGCGTCAATTTCATCCTGGACAGCCTCAGGGCATTCTGGATCCATTGCTGCGCTCAATTCCACCACATTGCTGGTTCCCTCATTGACAATGTCAGCAGCTTTGCCAATTAAGTCGCGCACCTGCGGTGTCATTTGGGTGCAAAATTCCACCAGCCTATCTGTTTGTTGGCGCTCCATCGAGGATTTAATTTCATCCAACAAACCAACCAGAGTGCCATTTAGCTCATCAACCACACTGTCAAATTCTTGGCGGATATCAACGGGGGCATGCTCATAAGCTTTCACGGCCAGCTCTTTATCCCTGAACCCTGTCACTTCAAAATGCTCTTCATAAGAAAGCGGAGACCACTCCAAGACATCTTCTGCAAAAGTTTCCGGATCAGCCGGTAACATTTCGATAAGCATCAACACCCCACTAAAATGATTAAGGTAATCAGTGGTCAACATTGATTTTTTATTGATATTTGTTCCATCAAGGTGTGAGCGATAATGCTCTGTCATGGAACTTTGAAACTTTTGCTGAACGGCGGCCGCCAAACCATTATCAGTCATTTTACTCTAACTCGCACAATACAATAAAACTCTACTAACTTACCCATGCATATTGGTGGGCAAACTCATAACTTGCTAGCTAGTTTGCGTCATAGTGGTTTCTAAATGGTTACAAAATGAATATTATTTTATTAAAATGGTACGAAAGCAGATAAAAGGGGAAAGAAACCCTCAATAAGAGACAAAATACAGCTGAAACGCAGTTTTAATCCATCCTCTAGCCTTATGAAAGCCTCTCATGTGCTCAAGATTTGCCGTTATCTCTCCGCCAAACACAATAAAAAAGCTGTTTAACTTGCCGATTGAGGCTTCTTTTCCCCCACGTGAGCACATTGCCCCTTCCGAGCCTATTATGATTGTCAGAAACTCCTACGCCAACAAACGAGAGATGGTGTTGGTCAGATGGGGGCTTATTCCGCACTGGGTCAAAGAGCCAGATGACTTTGCCCTGATCATCAATGCCAGAGCTGAAACATTGCTTCAAAAACCTTCTTTTCGCACCTCTCTTGCCCATAAACGTTGCCTTATTCCAGCAGATGCCTTTTACGAATGGTCCGGCCCTAAAAACAACCGCCAAATGCACAAACTAGAAGAAGTTGGCCAATCACCTATGGCCTTTGCTGGTTTGTGGGATCATTGGCTGGGTGCTGATGGCAGTGAATTTGAGAGCGCTGTGATTATTACAGTTGCGGCCAATCAAGATGTCGCCCCTGTGCATGACCGCATGCCTGCGATTATTGAAAAACAAGATTTTGAAGACTGGTTGGATGTTAAAAACGTGCGGGCTAAGGAAGCTTTGAAATTATTGAAACCGGCGCCTTCTGGATACTTAAATATAAAAGATATCAATAAAGACGGGTCAAAGGCTAAGAAACATCCCCCGGCAACAGAGCAAGGTGAGCTGTTTTGAAACATTGCATATCTTTAATATTCCAACTCTTTTAAATACTCCTTGCCTTAAGTATAATCTGTGAAATCCAACATGATGATTTGGAAAAGGGGATGGCCAATGCGCTTTTTATTCTATTTTATACTTATGATGGGTCTTAGCGCGCCATGTGCCCCACAAGCTTTTGCCAAACGCATCGGCCTTGTTATTGGCAACGATACTTATTCAAACCTTCCCCCCCACTATCAGTTACAAAAAGCTCAAAATGACGCTCGCGCCACCGCTGAAACATTCTCTAAACTTGGTTTTGATATTTTAAAAGGCTTTGATCTTAACCGGCGGGCTATGAATATAAAGCTCTCCACTCTTGCTAACAAAATTGAGCCTGGTGATGAGGTTCTGTTTTTCTTTGCTGGTCATGGCGTGCGTATTGGCGGGCTCAATTACCTGCTGCCCTCAGATATCCCCAGCATTGGCAGTGCTGATGAAAATTTACTGAAAGCTGAATCACTGCGCGTAGATGAAATTACGGACTTATTGCGCCAGCGCGGTGCCCGCCTTTCCATCCTGGTGCTAGATGCGTGCCGCAACAACCCTTTTCAAGATAACAAGGGCCGCTCTATTGGTGGCAGGCGCGGCCTGGCCGCGATGGACCCACCAGAGGGAACTTTAATTTTATTCTCCGCCGGGGCTGGCCAAGCCGCTCTTGACCGGCTGGAGGAAAACGACCCCAACCCAAACTCTGTTTTCACCCGCACCTTTCTGCCCCTTGTTCAACAAGAAGGGTTAGAGCTTGCCCGCCTGTCTAGGCAGGTGAAAGCCAAAGTCCGTAACTTGGCTAAAAGCATTAATCACACCCAAACCCCGGCTATTTACAATGAGGTGATTGGCGATGTGTACTTGTCTGGAGCACCAAAAACCTCCAACAAAACGCCGATTGTGACGCAAAACAAAAGAGCTGACGAGATCCTTTGGGAAACTATAAAAAATTCTACGAATAAATCCGATTTTGAATTTTTCCTTAAAGAGCACCCGGGCAGCCCATATGCCTCATTGGCAAAATTAAAATCTGGCACATTTAAACAACAAAAACTCGCGCTGCAAACCGCCCCGAAACCAGACAAAAGACAAGATACTGGTGAGCGTGACTATAAGAAAGCGAAAGACTATTTTTTTGGGCAGAATGGCACTCAAAAAGATCTAACCCAAGCGTTTGAGTGGGCCCAAAAAGCCGCGCATAAAGATCTGACCATCGCAATGTCTTTTCTCGCCAAGCTATATAATACTGGCCAAGGCACTCCAAAAGATCACACCCAAGCTTTCAAATGGTATCAAAAAACAGCCCAAAAAGGCCACACCGATGACATGATAGAACTTGCAACATTATACTATGAGGGTCTTGGCGTTGAAAAAGATTTTAGCCAAGCATTTCACTGGTTCAAAAAAGCGGCAGATCAAGGCAATACAGATGGGATGATACATCTGGCCTTGTTGTATGATGCAGGTGAGGGTGTGACCACAGACAAGTCTCAAGTGGTTAAATTGGTTAAGAAAGCCGCGAACAAAGGAAATATTCAAGGCATGTATATACTCGCAGGCTTGTATGAAGAAGGTCACGGCGTTCCCCAGGACACTCAACTTGCTTTCAAATGGTATTTAAAAGCTGCGAATAAAGGAAATATACCTGCTATGTTGTCTCTCGCCCTTATATATGATTCAAACATAGCCGTGTTTAAAAATCCCCCTCAAGGGGCCCTTTGGATGTCAAAAGCCATCAAAGCAAAAAACGATTTTGCGCTCATAGAGATGACGACACATTTAAAAAAGAGATCTAAAGAGTTTCGCCGTGAATTCCAGAAGATAATGCATGCAGAAGGTGTATACACCGGTAAAATCGATGGTAATTTTGATGCCAGCACCATTGACGCTATCAAGCAGCTGGCAGGGCAATAAATCAAAGCACCTTGCCTGGGTTCATTATCTTGTTTGGATCAAGCGCTTTTTTAACTGTTTTCATCAGGTCAAGCGCTACAGGATCTTTTACCCGTGCCAACAGATCCCGCTTCATCACCCCTATGCCATGCTCGGCACTAATCGATCCATTAAAGTCCAGCACGACCTCATAAACGGCCTCATTAAGAGCTTCCCATTTTGATAAAAAATCATTCTTGTCAGCGCCCTCAGGTTGGGAAACATTATAATGAATATTGCCATCGCCAAAATGGCCAAATGGGACGGGGCGTGCGCCGGGGATCATCTTTTCCACAACCGCATCGGCTCTTTGAATAAAGGCTGGGATTTGCGCGACGGGCACACTCACATCATGCTTTATTGAGCCCCCTTGTGGTTTTTGCGCCTCTGACATTACTTCACGAAACGCCCAGAGTGATTGCCTTTGAGCTTGCGAGCTTGAAAGCACAGCTTCTTCGATTAATTGTCGAGACAGAGCCTTTTCAAGGACGGTTTCAAGTAAAGGCTCAACAATCCCTTGTTGCGTGCTTTCAAGTTCAATTATCCCATACCAGGGCCAGATCGTTTTCAGTGGCGGCTCTCCGGCTCGTCCTTGGTCACGCAAAAATTGCAAAGAAAAATCAAGGCCGCGATGCGATAGCATTTCAAAGGCACATAGGCTGGCCCCTGCTTGTTCTGAAACACGTTCAAACAGATTGGCCATCTGCTCAAGGCTCCGACATGCAACAAAAGCCACTTGGCGCTCAAGGGGTAAGGAGAAAAGTTTCAAGCATGCGGCTGTGATAATCCCTAACGTGCCCTCAGCGCCTAAAAACAACGCCTTTAAATCATAGCCCGTATTATCCTTGCGCAAATCAGAAAGCCCGCGCCATATCTCACCAGAGGGCAACACCACCTCAAGCCCCAAGACCAAATCACGCATCATGCCGTATTTCAGAACCTGGATGCCGCCGGCATTGGTGGAAAGGTTGCCTCCTATCTGACACGACCCTTCAGAGGCAAGGCTTAGAGGAAACAAGCGGTCGTGTTCTTGTGCATACTCTTGTGCCTCAAACAAAGTAACGCCAGCCTCGACAATCATGGACTGGCTGACAGGAGAAATGGACCGTTTTTTATTCAGCCGTTTTAAACTCACCACAACTTGCTCGCCCGACAAATCCGGTAACTGCCCGCCTACCAGGCCAGTATTACCCCCTTGTGGCACCAAAGGCGTGGCTGTCTGATTGGCAAGGCGCACAATCGCGGCCACCTCATCAACAGAGCCTGGTAACAGCACCAATTTGGTGGCCCCTTGGTACTTATCGCGCCATTCAGTTAAATAGGGGGCTTGTTGATCTGGTGATTGCAAAGCATATTTTGCGCCCACCACTTGAACAAACCGATCTATTAATTCTTGATTCATCATATAAAAAAACCACCGCCCAGCCGAAACCTTGCCTTAAATCTCATGGTTAGATTTTTGCATTTTAAATCAGCTTGTCAAGGACGCGGAGCGCAAGTGAAATCCTTGACAAGCTGATTTAAAATGCAAAAATCTAACCATGAGATTTAAGGCATGAGCCAAGCACTTACTTATTAATCTTGTGCTGCCGCTCGGCGCAAACGATCATTAATCGCCAGCCCTACGCCCTGGTTCGGAATGGGCCGCACAGCTATGCCGCTTACCCCTTGTGCATCCATCCAATGTAACCCGGCAAACAAACGCTGGGCAGCTTCCTCTAAATCTTCTTGTTCACTCAAATTATAAAATGGCACATCACGACCAACAGTTTCAGCGCCGAACCCTAGCACGCCCTCCCCTGGCCTGTGATCTTGGGCAAAAAGCCGCACGGCCGCTTTGGGTGAATAATGTTTAAGCAACGCGCCTGGTGAAACAGGGGCCTCCTGGTCCTGCTCAAGGCTCACAACTTTGATCCCACAGGCCGCTTCTAAAGCTTCTATCGTTATTGGGCCAGGACGTAATAAGATGATCTCTTTGTCCTCTTCTCCCATCTGCACAATGGTGGATTCAAGACCTTTTTCTGTGGTGCCCCCCTCCAAAACAAAATCCACATCTGGCAGCCCTTGGCGCACATGTTCTGCACTTGTCGGACTAACAGTGCCTGAAACGTTGGCACTGGGCGCTGCCAATGCCAGCCCACTTTGGCTTAGAACCATCTGTGCTAAGGGGTGCGCGGGACTGCGCAATGCAATGGTGTCCAACCCAGCGGTGACCAAACCAGAAATACCGGCCTCTTTTTTTAACGGTACCACAAGGGTCAACGGGCCGGGCCAAAATACCTGAACCAAATGCCGGGCAACTTCAGAGAAATGGCCTATTTGTTCAGCTGCCTCTAAATCTTTAACATGGACAATCAAAGGGTTAAAGGATGGGCGTCCTTTAAGCTTAAACACTTTGCGCACAGCAATATCGTTTCGCGCATCAGCCGCCAAACCATAAACCGTCTCAGTTGGCAAAGCCACAACCCCCCATTGCTGCAAAATCTCAGCCACCTGTATTACATCTTCACGCATTCATAACCCTTATGAGCAAACACCTGCCCATTTTCATGGAAAATTCAGCCATATGACAAATTGAATACTTGCCAGAACCACCTTGAAAGCAATAGTCTTAAACTGAACAAGGTTCAAGGTCCGCCTTAAAAAGGAAAACCCAAATGTCCTACACCGCGCCTCAATCAGACATTCAACACATCCTTACCCATATCATTGGAATCGATGATTTAATAGAAAAAGGGTTACTGGGCGATCTGGACAAAGACCTATTAACCGCCATTTTACAAGAAGCTGGCAAATTCGCCAGCGATCAAATCGCACCTTTAAACAAAGTTGGCGATCAAGAAGGTTGCAGCTTAAAAGACGGCACGGTCACCACACCTGAGGGGTGGCAAGAGCTTTACAACCAGTGGCAAGCTGCTGGATGGGCGGCCCTTTCTGCACCAGAGGAATTTGGCGGCCAAGAACTGCCCCACACCATTGCTCAATGCGTGGGCGAATTTTGGAACAGCGCCAATATGGCCTTTGGCCTTTGCCCCCTTCTTACCCAAGGGGCCACAGATGCCATTGCTCAACACGCCAGCCAAGAGTTAAAAGACACCTACCTACCCAAAATGGTTAGCGGCCAGTGGACCGGCACGATGAACTTAACGGAACCTCAAGCTGGTTCAGATTTGGCCGCCATTCGCACAAAGGCTGTACCGCAAGATGACGGCAGCTACCGCATCACCGGCACGAAAATTTTCATCACTTACGGCGAACATGAGCTGACTGAAAACATCATCCATTTGGTTCTGGCCCGTCTGCCAGATGCGCCAGAGGGCACCAAGGGTATTTCTTTGTTTTTGGTGCCTAAATTCCTGGTTGATGAAAACGGCAATCCTGGGACACGAAATGATCTGTTATGCACCGGCCTTGAACATAAGCTGGGCATTCATGCCTCTCCCACTTGTGTGATGAGTTTTGGCAATAAGGACGGCGCTGTGGGGTATTTGGTGGGCAAAGAAAATCGCGGCCTGATGGCCATGTTCACCATGATGAACCTGGCCCGGCTGTCTGTTGGCACCCAAGGTGTCGCCGTGATGGAGGCCAGCACCCAACATGCCATTGCTTACGCCAATGACCGCTTACAAGGCACCGCGCCGCACAGCCCCAAAGGTACGATGGATCCCATCATCAAACACCCTGACATTCGCGCTCAGCTTAGCCAATGCCAAGCCGCCATCATGGCTTGCCGGGCCATTTGCCTGATGACCGCCAAATATATTGATATGTCAGAACGCAGCCCGTCTGATGAGGATAAAACCTCTGCTGCCAACATGGCCGCCCTTTTCACCCCTATCGCCAAAGCCTTTTCCACCGATTGTGGGCTGGAGGTGACCTCAGCAGGCATTCAAGTCCATGGCGGTATGGGCTTCATTGAAGAAACCGGCAGTGCGCAGCATTATCGTGATGCACGTATTCTGCCCATCTATGAAGGAACCAATGGCATTCAAGCCATGGACTTAATGTTCCGCAAACTCCCTATGGAGGGTGGGAGCACTGTCTCACAACTTATCAAAGAGCTTTCGCAAATTAACAACAGCCTGGATGAAACACCGCAGGTGAAAGATAACATCAGCACATCCCTTACAAATGCGCTTCAAGATTTAAACGAAACCCTTTCCTTCCTACAATCACTTGAAGCCAATGACCCAACGGGGCATCTTTATGCAGCCACACCGTTTTTAAAATTGTTCGGCCTTACACTTGGTTCTGCTCTATTGATCAAAGGCGCTGTTAGCGCGGCCAAATCCAACAGCCCAGATCAAAACCGGCAAATCGCTTTAGCTGCCTTGTTTGCAAACCAGTTTTTGCCGCAAACAACCGGCTTAAAACAACACATCATGCACACCAGCAAGGCTTCGAAAGCTTTAACTGGCGCCATCTTGAACGATGAGGAAACAGCCTTATGAGCGAACACATCAAAGTCTCCCTACACAACAATGTGCAACACATCCAAATTTGCCGGCTTGATAAAAAGAATGCTTTGACTAGCGCCATGTATGGCGCCATGGCTGAAGCGCTTGAGACCAGCAACACAAATGAAGACATCAAGGTTAATTTGATTTATGGCGAACCGGGCTGCTTCACAGCTGGCAATGACATTAAGGACTTTATGCAAACCGCTCAAACCGGGGATTTAGACAACAGTGTTGTCACCTTCCTGGTCAGCTTGGCAAAATTAGAAAAACCGCTCATTCTTGCCATCGATGGACCAGCTATTGGCATTGGCACCACTATGGCCTTTCATGCTGATTTGGTTTACGCATCAAGCAATGGCGTGTTTGCAACCCCCTTTGTTGACCTTGGCCTTGTTCCAGAAGCGGCGTCTTCTTATCTCATGCCGCAACGGATGGGCTATGCAAGAGCTTATGAGATGCTAGCCCTTGGTCATCCTTTTTCAGCTGAGCAAGCCAAAGAGAGCGGCTTTGTAAATCAAGTTTTGGATGACAACCTTATGGAGCATTGCCAACAAACGGCTGAGACTTTGGCTTTAAAACCGCAAAAAGCTTTAAAAATAACCAAAAGGCTTATGAAGGGGGCTGATAAAACGGTTGTTGAAAAAACCATGCAAGAAGAAATTGAGCATTTCAAAAATCAACTCACAAGTCAGGAAGCCAAAACGGCTTTTTTTGCTTTTTTAAATAAATAAGTTTCCAATTCTAAGGCCTAGATCGTGCCTTAATTCTCATGGTGAGACGTTTGCATTTTAGATCAGCTTGTCAAGGATAAAACTTGCGCTTCGCGTCCTTGACAAGCTGATCTAAAATGCAAAGATCTAACCATGAGAATTAAGGCACACACTCGCCATATCGAAAACAAGAAGGGGCACGCCCAATGACAAACCTAAACGGCAAATCCATATTTATTACTGGCGGCTCTAGAGGGATTGGCTTGGCCATTGCTAAGCGGGCGGCCAAAGATGGGGCTAACGTGACAATCGCTGCCAAAACAGCTGATCCACACCCCAAACTTGAAGGCACCATCCACTCAGCAGCGCAAGAGATTGAAGATTTAGGCGGCAAGGCCCTTCCCATTCAAATGGACATTCGTGATGAAGCGAACGTGGAAGCGGCCATCAACCAAGCGTCCAACCATTTTGGCGGCATCGATGTTTTGATTAATAATGCCAGCGCCATTTTCTTAATGCCAACCACCGCTCTTGAAATGAAGCGTTTTGATCTGATGCATCAGGTCAATGCACGCGGCACATATATGGTTTCTAAATATGCCATTCCTCATTTAGAAAATGCGCAAAACCCGCACATTCTCTCCCTCTCTCCGCCGCTGGATTTAAAAACCAAATGGTTTGCCCCGCATTTGGGATATTCCATGGCCAAATATGGCATGAGCCTGGTTGTCCTTGGGCTGGCCGGGGAATTGGCGGATAAGAACATTGGTGTGAACGCTTTGTGGCCACGCACAACCATTGCAACGGCTGCCATTGCCAACAACTTTGGTGAGGCTGCCATGCGCAAGTGCCGCACAGATGAGATTATGGCAGATGCCGCCCACATCATCATGACCAGCCCTTCAACTGAGATGACCGGCCAGTTTCACATTGATGACACGCTTCTTGCCAGCCACGGCGTCACCAATTTTGATAAATACCGGGTTGACCCAACGCAAGACCTTATCCCAGACTTTTTTGTGCCCGATGACAGCGAGCCACCTGAAAGCCTGGCTGCTCTTAGCACCAGCTAAAACGGTTTATAAAAGACAGATCTTAGAAAAAAACTAGCCCACGGATCATTTTCCGGGCAATATATATAAATGACGACACTCTATTTATCACACGAAGCCTGCCTACTCCATGAAAATGGGCCTGGCCACCCGGAACGTCCTGACAGGCTGCGCGCCGTTGAAAAAGTTTTGAGCCATGATCTTTTCGCGCCTCTGACGCGTGAACAAGCCCCTCAAGGCAAGATTGAACACATCGCCCTGGCGCATCCAAAAAACTATATTGAGCTCATCGAAAATTCCCGGCCAGACAATGGCTATGCCTATATTGACCCTGACACCTCACTGAACCCACATAGTTGGGACGCTCTTATGGTTAGCGTTGGCGGGGCCACCCATGCGGTTGATAAGGTGATGCAAGGGGTGCATAAAAATGTCTTTCTTGGCATGCGCCCGCCAGGCCATCATGCAGAAACCACAAGGGCTATGGGTTTTTGCATCTTTAATTTTGCTGCCATTGCCGCCCATTATGCCCGCAATCAACATGGGGCCGAGCGGGTGGCAGTTGTTGATTTTGATGTGCACCATGGCAATGGTACCCAAGACATTTTCTGGTCCGACAAAAACTTATTTTACGGCTCCACTCATGAAATGCCGCTTTTTCCCGGCACGGGTGCGTTGAGTGAAACAGGTGTTGGCAACATTTGGAACGCACCGCTGCGCGCTGGTGATAGCGGCGATAAATTCAAACAAGCCATGCAAGAGCGCGTTTTACCCGCCTTGAAAGATTTTGCCCCGGACTTATTAATTATCTCAGCTGGTTTTGATGCCCATAAAAATGACCCACTTGCCAATATAATGCTTGAGCCCCAAGATTTTGGTTGGATCACACAAGAATTGCTTGAAATAGCTGAAAAACAATGTAATGGGCGGGTTATCTCTGTTTTAGAAGGGGGATATAACCTTGAAAGCCTTGCACAATCTGTTGGTGTACATGTACAACATTTGATAAAAGCTGCTGGTTAAATCAAAATAATTTTTCCGAATAACCACTTTTAAGAGATTAACTTATTTAAGAGACAAACATGGCAAAACAATCCAACGCAGATATAAAATCCATGAGTTTTGAAGCTGCCCTTGCCGAACTTGAACAAATTGTAGGCCGGCTGGAGCATGGCGATGTGCCTTTAGAGGAATCTATTACCATTTATGAACGCGGTGAGGCGCTGCGTGCCCATTGCGACAAGCTTTTGTCAGAAGCTGAAGCCAAAGTGGAAAAGATCACAATTTCACCCGATGGTCGACCTGGCCAAGCTCAGCCTCTAGAGATAGAATAGTCAGTCACTTTAAGTAAAAAAAGCTGGACCCTTTTGTGAAAACACCGCTGCTAGACGCCATAAAAACTCCGCAAGATTTAAACGATCTTTCTGATAGCGAGCTGCAAACTTTAGCAGAAGAGGTCAGACAAGAAATGATTTCGTCTGTTTCTGTCACTGGCGGTCATTTAGGGGCAGGCCTTGGCGTTGTTGAATTAACGGTGGCTTTGCACAATGTATTTAACACCCCGCAAGACAAACTCATCTGGGATGTGGGCCACCAGGCGTATCCGCATAAAATCTTAACAGAACGGCGCGATCAAATGCTTACCCTGCGCCAACCTGAAGGTTTGTCTGGGTTTACAAAACGGGCTGAGAGTGAATACGACCCGTTTGGCGCGGCCCATTCTTCCACCTCGATCTCTGCCGGGCTTGGCATGGCTGTGGCACGTGATTTAAACAATGAAGATCACAATGTCATTGCTGTGATTGGCGATGGCGCCATGAGTGCTGGCATGGCGTACGAGGCTATGAACAATGCCGGTGCGATGCATTCACGCCTGATTGTGATTTTGAATGACAATGACATGTCTATTGCCCCGCCCGTTGGGGCGATGAGTTCTTATCTGGCACGGCTGGTCTCTGGCAAAACATATCTATCGTTACGTGAAACGGCCAAACAATTGGCAGCCAATTTGCCTAAGTTCTGGCAGGACAAAGCGCGCAAAACCGAAGAGTATGCCAGAGGATTTTGGGCAGGCGGCAGCCTGTTTGAGGAGATGGGCTTTTATTATGTTGGCCCGATAGATGGGCACAACCTCGATCATCTTTTGCCGATTTTGCGCAATGTGCGCGACACTGAAAAAGGGCCGATCCTGGTGCATGTGGTGACCCAAAAGGGCAAGGGCTATCAACCAGCTGAGAGCTCATCAGACAAATATCATGGTGTTGGCCGCTTTAACATCATCACTGGTGAGAAAGAAAAACCAAAGGCAAATGCCCCGTCTTATACCAATGTGTTTGCCAATAGCTTGTGTCAACAAGCGGCCAAGGACGATAAGATTGTCGCTATCACCGCTGCCATGCCTTCGGGCACGGGGTTGGATGAATTTGCCAAGCGGTTCCCAGCGCGCACATTTGATGTTGGCATTGCTGAACAACATGCCGTTACCTTTGCGGCCGGCCTGGCTTGTGAAGGCTTTAAGCCGTTTGCAGCCATTTATTCGACGTTTTTGCAGCGCGCTTATGACCAAGTGGTTCATGATGTCGCGATTCAAAACTTACCTGTGCGCTTTGCCATAGACCGTGCTGGCCTTGTTGGCGCTGATGGCCCCACACATGCAGGCAGTTTTGACATTGCTTACCTTACCAATTTGCCAGGCTTTACAGTTATGGCCGCCAGTGATGAAGCAGAATTGATGCACATGGTGGCAACGGCTGCCGATTATAATGACGGCCCCATTAGTTTTCGCTATCCGCGCGGCGAAGGGGTGGGCATGGACATGCCTGAGATCGGTGAGGTTCTGCCCATTGGCAAGGGGCGCCTTATTCAAGAAGGGTCTTCTGTTGCCCTCCTTAGCTTTGGCACCCGGTTAGAGGAAAGCCGCAAGGCAGCTGACATGCTCAGCTCCTTCGGTCTAACCACAACCATTGCAGATGCTCGGTTTGCCAAACCGCTTGATCATGAACTGATCACCCAATTGGCCAAACACCATGAAATCCTCATCACCATTGAAGAGGGCGCTGTGGGAGGCTTTGGCAGCCATGCCTCTCATTACTTAAGTGAACAAGGGTTGCTTGATCATGGTCTGAAATTTCGTTCTTTAACTTTACCAGATGCTTTCATTGATCATAACAAGCCCCACACGCAATATGATCTGGCCGAGCTAAACGCACCGCATATTGTCAAATGTGTGATGAATGCATTGGGTAAGGAGTTTACGGTGGGGCAAGATTTGGCTTAAATTACCCCTTATCTTGGTCTACGATAAATTGGAAATTACAAAACCACAGTTAGTCCATTTGCAGAACCTTGGTGGCAAAATAAAATAGAAACGATAAAATTATTGCTATTAACAATATATGCCAAACACCAATATATTCATCACCATATTTTACAATAGCAAGTAATAAAGTTGATAAAGATCCAAGGGCCAGAGAAACCAAGGGCAGATATGATTTGGTCCTGAACGTAATAAACAATTCTCCCATTACATCTCCTGAATTAAACTGCTCCTCACTAGCAATAATCAATTGATTATCTCCCACAGCAAATGTTTCAGGGGTTGGCAAATTTGAAATTATCTTCACATTCCCATTACGTGGTAAAAGCAATCGAAACTCAAATGACTCAGTCACAGAGGTTGGTTTATAAGCAAATGGATATCTTAGTTTTTTAAAGAACAAGCCATCCTTTACAACCTCACAGGCGTTGGTCACATAATACTCAAACTGCAATTGTAATTTTTCGTGCTTTTTTAGTGGTCTGGTTGTTATCTCAATCAAAGATAGGTCATCTGAATCGCAAACATTATACTGCTCAATATCTTTATTGGGAGAAACATAAACACCGGTAACTTTAATCTGTTTATCTGCAAGCGGGATACGCCAATAATACTTTGATACGTCGTCTTCAAGCGCTTGGATAATAACACTCACTGAGCGTTTTAAATGGCCATCTGCAAATAAAACATGTTCGTTTAATAAGCGAACATGTTTATAAGCTGTATTCGAAATTTGACCTAACGTCTCTCGATAAACTTTGCCGATCTTGCCAAAACTGACTGATCCATCAGTTTTTTTTGATCCTGTCATTCAACACCCCTCATAATCTATTCATAATTTCTGGCAAATCTCAGCATTTTTCCAATTTGAAAAGACATCATCATAGGCCTTTTCACCCCTAAAGCAATCATCACAATTTTAAGGTGACCATTCCCCATTTTCAAATCCAAATTAACCAAGGTATTGACTGGAATTAATTATATCTATATTTCTAGATATATGGATAAAATAAACGCTATAAACGCCTTCGCCGCCCTTGCCCAACCCACAAGGTTGGATGTTTTTCGCCTGCTGATCAAAGCGGGGCATGAAGGGTGCACGGCGGGCCAGATTAGCGATAGGCTCAACATCCGCCAGAACACCATGTCCACCAATTTAAAAATATTGGCGCGCACCAATTTGGTCACCAATCAGCGCGAGGGCCGCTCCATTCGTTATTTTGCCAATTACCAGGGCATTCGCGAGCTTATTGGTTTTTTGATGGAAGATTGTTGTGACGGTAACTTGGAAATCTGCCAGCCCCTTCTTGATGAGCTTATTTGCACCCCTTAAAGGAAAAACCATGACCGATACGACACTGACACCAAGTGAGACATCCTCCATGGGTCTTTTTGAGCGATGGCTCACCCTTTGGGTTGCTCTTGCTATGGGCCTTGGCATTCTTTTGGGGCAGATGTTGCCAGGCCTGTTTGAACTGCTGGCCAGCTTTGAATACGCCCATGTGAATTTGGTTGTCGCCATTCTCATTTGGGCCATGGTCTACCCGATGATGATTTCTGTGAATTTTGCCAGCATCACCAATGTTGCCAGTGAACCAAAGGGGCTTATCATCACGCTTGTTGTTAACTGGTTGATCAAACCGTTTACCATGGCCGCGCTTGGTGTGTTGTTTTTCAAATATCTATATGCTGATTTTATGTCTTCAACCGATGCGGACAGCTACATTGCCGGGCTGATCTTGCTGGGCGCGGCCCCGTGTACCGCGATGGTGTTTGTCTGGTCACAGCTCACCAAAGGAGATGCTAACTACACCCTTGTTCAGGTCAGTGTGAATGATTTGATTATGGTGTTTGCCTATGCGCCCATTGTGGCCTTGCTTCTTGGGGTGACCAACATACCTGTTCCGTGGGAAACGCTTTTACTCTCAGTTGCCCTTTATGTTGTTGTACCGCTTATTGCTGGCATTATCACGCGCAAGATGCTGCTGGGAAAAGACAATAACGATACAGCGGTTGAAGATTTCGTTACCAAATTAAAACCGTTTTCCATTTTAGGTCTTTTGGCGACTGTTGTGTTGTTATTTGGTTTTCAAGGGGGTGTCATCTTATCGCAACCGCTCCTCATAGCCTTAATCGCAATACCGCTCTTGCTCCAATCTTATGGTGTGTTTGCTGTGGCTTATGGAGCGGCCTGGTTTATGCGTGTTCCGTTTAAAATTGCCGCCCCATGCGCCATGATTGGAACATCCAATTTCTTTGAGCTTGCTGTGGCGGTTGCCATCAGCTTGTTTGGGCTCAATTCAGGAGCGGCTTTGGCCACTGTTGTTGGGGTGTTGGTTGAAGTGCCGGTGATGTTGTCCTTGGTTGCCTTTGCAAATAGAACCAGCTCGCATTTTCCAAAAACCTAAGTCAAGAGAAAGTGTGACATTCCATCGCGTGCCAAAATCATGACTTATGCTGCCATTATCAGGTGGCAGACTAGACGAACGTCTAAAATTAGGGCATGATTTAATAAATGACCAGTGTGATCACCCCCCATAAATAAGGAGAGATCAACAGTGCTGCGATTGCAAAGGACGAAAATATATCTACTATTTTTAGCAGGTTTAGCCTGCATAATTGGACTTAGCCTAACGTTTTCCAAGAACAGCTATGCCAAAACCGTTAGTGTCGTCACCTTCAACAGCGAATACGGCCTGATTTTAATTGATAGCAAACGCTCACGCGCCGCTTATGACCTATTTGAGACCCTTAACGTTCCCATTCAAAACGGGTTTTATTACCAGACAAAGATTTTTGCACCGAAAGACAAAAGCTTTCGCATCGCGTGTACAGCTTATGGCGCCAACCATATTTGCGCTGTGATTGTCTATCCCAGCCAATATGCCACTTTGAATTTTGATACCGATGAAATCACCCTGGATTTGCCTAGCAACATTGCTAAAACCTATAAAGGGACTTTCAATAACGCGCCTAACCGCTTCCATTTTGAGACTGAAGATAAGCGATTGGTCATTGATTGGTCTGAAAAGGGCTTAAAAATCAAAAACTTCCGTTTTAAAACGGATAAGCACCAGGATAAAACCATCAAACCTCAAGTTCCTGGCATCGAACTTTAAACGATTTCGTCTCCCTCTTTTTTCATTCTTATTTTGCGACCAAAGCCCTCTTGTGCGCGTCTATTTTATATGCAAAAAATACAAAATTAGAAAAAATTACATAATATAAGTAAATTTTGCACTATTATAACTAAGGCACACCTCACATGTTTTCTTGGATTAAAATCACCAGCATCATAACTTTTATCACACTCTGCTTCCTCACCCTTGCCAGCGCTGAGCCGAAGAAGGAAATCATCCTTCAATCCACCACCTCCACTCAAAACTCCGGTCTTTTGGATGCCATCTTGCCTGTTTTTGAAAAAGACAGCGGCATTAAAGTTCACGTGGTCTCTGTTGGCACCGGTCAGGCGCTCAAAAATGCCCGCAATGGTGACGGTGATGTCTTGCTTGTTCATGCCAAAGAGGCAGAGGAAAAATTCGTGAAAGACAGTTATGGTGTTGAGCGCTTTGATGTGATGTTCAATGATTTTGTTATCATCGGTCCGAAACAAGACCCAGCCAAGATCAAAGGCGAAAAGGATGTTACCAAGGCTTTGAAACAAATCGCTGCCAGCAAATCAATTTTTATTTCTCGCGGCGATGATAGCGGCACCCATAAAAAAGAACTCAAACTCTGGCAAGCAGCTGGGCTGACCCCGGGCAAAAACCAGTCTTGGTACCGCGAAAGTGGATCGGGCATGGGGAGCACCTTAAATATAGCTGTGGGCATGGGCGCCTATGTGATGTCGGATCGCGCCACATGGACAGCGTTTAAAAACAAAAGCGATTTGAACATTAAAGTTGAAGGGGATGAACGCTTGTTCAACCAATATGGCGTCATCCTGGTGAACCCGGCCAAGCACAAAAACGTCAAGGCCAAAGCAGGCCAAGCGTTTATCGATTGGCTGATTGGACCTAAGGGACAAGCGGCGATTAAAGGTTTTAAGGTCAATGGTAAGCAATTGTTCTTTCCTAACGCTCAAAGAGACATGAGAAAGGCGAGTTAGGGAAAGCTCATTTTTTCTTCTGTGTGATACCCTAAGACATTTGATTGTTTTGCCTGAGGGACGTTTATGGCTTATTATAATCACCTAGGAGCAATGGTGATCAATGATTTTATCCCTTATGAGAGTGCTAATAAAATTTGGGACTGTCTTGTGTAATATGAAACTGATACTGTTCATATTCCTTCTAAGTTTCCCTAGTCATGCAATGGCAGAGTGGATTGAATACTCGACCCAGCCTAATGGTGATGTCTTTTTCTTTGACGATGCACGCGTGGAAAAGAATGGCAACCATATTCGTGTTTGGAACAGGGTTCGATATAAGACATCGCTCATGGGAGCGGCCAGCTATCAGAGCTTTTTGAAAATAGACTGTTCTCAGTTTTCTCAAACTACGCTTCAAAGTACGTTTTTTTCTGATAAAGACTGGACTGTGCCGGCTATGGCAACAAACACCAAACCCAAACCACAGAAACCTATTCTTGCAAATTCAGCTTTGGCCCGGCTTGCGAACATCGTATGCAAGGAATAGCTGACCAGTCTGCACTTTTGTTCACGCGCGCTGGCTTTACAAAGGTGAACAAAAAAATGCTCGCGCTATTTTCATAGCGCGAGCATAAATTCAAGTGAGTTACCTCTTAAATTACTTTGCAGTAATTTTGTAGATTTCACCCTCATCTGTTGCTGCGTAGAGCGCATTATCAGGACCCATCACGAGACCGCGAAATCTCTTGGTGGCTCCAACAGGCATCCGTACAATACCCTTAATGCCTAAGCCGTCTGTGGTTATGTCAATCATGTCAATGCGAGATCCAGCTGGTGTTCCACCGAATGCAATGCCCATGATGCCAACAGCCAAGTGGCCTTCATAGATGCCCCAGTTGCTACCCTTTAGGAAAGCAGCAGATCCTGTGCCTTGAGAAAAACCATTGTTATTCCAGGCAGCTGGCATCAGATCTTTAAAGCGTGTATCGCTCATTGGGGTATAGGCAGCACGAACGGCCGGGTTCATGCCATCCATTTGGTTGGGCTCATAACCGCAGTACTTGTCTGGGCATGCGCTTCTACCACCTCTTTTTTCGGCAGGGTCCCAACCGGCATTACCACCATTTACCAATCCGGTAATTTCGTCGTTGTGCCATGGTCCGTGTTCTGAGGTAAAGGCTCTGCCATCGCTTGGACGGAAATCGATACCTTGTACATTTCTGTGTCCGTAGGTATAGATGCGTTTGTCAAAACCAGCAGGAGGGTTGTTGTCCGGGTGTGCGTTACCGTCACCGTCGATCCTTAGGACTTTACCACAAAGAAGCGTTCCATCTTGAGGGCAAATGCCTCTGTGACGATCACCACCTGTTACCCAAAGATATCCTCCGGGGCCAATGCGTAACCGGCCGCCATTGTGAGCGCCAGGCCCACCAAACGGTTGGTTTGATTTGAATGGCTTGTATTGGATATCCTTCACAATATCGGTGCGATCAGAAACGCTCTTCAGGTCACTGCCAACCTTGAATCTCATAACGATGTTTCCATCGCATTTTTCGAAATTGGTTTTGCAGCCACTGCCATGATATTTATTGGATGTTGAGTAAACGTAGAGCGTGCGATTTTTTGCAAAGTCTCTATCTGCAACGACACCCAGCATGCCAGCTTGACCATCACAAAATAGATCATTTCCTGCAGCGCTGTAACCTTTAGATCCCTTCATTCCATAAAGTGCATTTACGGAACCAGACTTTGTCCTTACAGAAAGACCTTTGCATTTTTCGGTAAAAAACATTGTCCCATCTGGCAAAAATGCCATATTCCAGGGATTTTCAAGGCCGGACATTAACGCGGAGGCCTCAATCGTTGGTACATTCATTCCTTTATTTTCGTGCCCATCGGCAAGGGCATTTAAAACCGGCCCCGTCGACATCACAGCAGAGGCCGTGACTATCAACATGGTCTTTTTAAACATATTCATCATCTCTCTCCCATAGTTATCTTAGTTTTTATTTTCGTATTTTGCGTCTTTCAAATAAGCCGCTAAATTGGCAATCTCTTCATCGGTTAATGGCTTTGCCATCATGATCATCAAGGCTGAGTTTGGTCCAATTTCCACCCCTTTTCTGTAAGTCTCCAACTTGGTTTTCGTGTAAGAAACTTCATTTCCAGATATTTTGGGGTAGCTTGCAGCCCCTTTGCCAGCAGGTCCATGACAGTTGATGCAAGTTTTATTGTATCGCACTTCTCCTGCTTCTTTATCTCCACTTGAGGCGTATGCGGGGTGGATAAGAAAGAGTGAGAAAAGTAGTCCTGTAGCAAATTTATGAATCATGATGTGCATCCAAAGATAAAAAGATTACCGACATAACAGCCCAGATGGCGTGTTATGTTTTAAGTCAAACTAGATATAGCGGGACCATTCTGGCAATTCTTTTTTGCCTATGAATTGATTGATGGTGATTTCGGCCAGAAGCGGCATTCCACCCCTTCTCACGTCACTCTCATACGGCTCTCACGATACATTAAATGGAAGGTAAGAGGCTTAAAAGATAGCGTGCGCATGTCAGTGATTGACGCCAAAACTTGTCCTGATGCACTGTGACTGTTCTGGGAAAATAACGATTAGACTTAAGGCATTTTTAGAATTGCGGGTGAGGAGTTTTTATCAGAGCAAAGCCCAACAGGGTTTTTTGTTTATTTCCATTACCTGATTTCCATTGCCTGATTTTTAATTTGGCAACGGAGGAGCATCGTTCCTTTGGGGGCCCACATTGCCTTTACATTTTGTGAATTGATCACAAAAACGCCAAACGGTATACTTAATTTGCGTCCATCATTTTGTTTAAGCTATGAATAAAGCATCCTTGCTTGGAGGAACCAACATGAGAAACATCCACATTAATCGCCGTCGCTTCATCGCTACTGGTAGTGCCCTGATTGCAGCCGGAGCCACCGGGATTTCCAGCGCTTTTTTACCAGCCAATGCAAAAGACCTTGCTGCAACGCCTTCAATGCGTGGTGGGTCCAACAACTACCAACCGGGTGCACCTATTGTTGAGCGGATCGGTGCTGGTGGTTTTTGGATGAGCGGCACTGTGCGCCGCGCCGGTGATGGGGCCCCGCTGGCTGGACAACGCATTCAAATCTGGGCGCATACAACTGAGGGGTATGAGAGCGACCCGCAAAGTCATGGCGCGACCCTGACAGATGAAAACGGAAACTTCCGCCTGGAGATGCCACAGATCGTGCCCGCCTTTGGCCAGGCCCATGGTCACCTTGCTTATGATAGCGGCGACTTTGAAACTGTCTTTTTGCGCCCTCTTATGTCTAGCTCAAAAGATACCAGCCTTGAGGCCCATTTCGTTCTCAAGCCTGTTTGATAAGATGAGTGAAAAGAGGGAAAACGGCCCACGCAAGGCTCTTTTTTGGATTGCTTTGGCCGCTGCGATACTTGTGCCATTTGCTTTTGCGGTCACAAGCCCATTGCTCGCGTGGCGTGGCCCTGTTTATATCATCGCTTGTTTTGCTGGGGTCGCCACTCTGGGGCTTTTATTGCTGCAACCTTTGCTGATTGGTGGGTATGTGCCGGGGCTATCGGTGCTCTCAGCGCGGCGCGTCCATCGCTGGATTGGGGCGCTGCTCGTCACAGCAGTGGTGGTGCATGTTATCGGACTTTGGATTTCCAATCCCCCGGATGTTATTGATGTCCTATTGTTTGAGTCTCCAACACCATTTTCAAACTGGGGTGTGATTGCCATGTGGACCTTGTTTGCCACGGGTCTGTTGGCCGCGTACCGCCGTCGTCTCCATCTGCGGCCGCGCAACTGGAGCATGGTTCATAGCCTTTTTGCGATTGTGATTGTGGTTGGAACTGTTGTCCATGCTGTCCTGATTGAGGGAACAATGGAACCTATATCTAAGGCTGTCTTATGCGGCCTGGTTCTTATTGCGACCATGAAGGTTATATTTGGCCTGAGGTTTTGGTCTGACCTGCGCAATTGGGCAATATCACGACGTTAACCCCCCTTATTTATGGAGATAGAGTTTTGCGTTCCACTTGCAAAAGACAGCTATAGGCACCTACAGAACATACATAAACTTATTCGTTCAAAGGAATACTAACCCACAACTGGCCACCGTACGATTCAAGGTCACCATCACCTATACCATCATAATTACCCGTCAATCGGAAAGAAGTCCCACTTGGTAAACGCACCATAACGCCACCCTCTATTTTTCCTCGAAGCTCTTGATAATCTAGTGTGTCACCATTTGAAAGCACGATGACATCTTGATCAAAATTCCAAATCCCTTCAATTGAAAGTTGGGGTTGGATAATCGTTCCATCCTTTGTTTTGTAGTTGTATGAAAACTCAGGACCGAACGTTAAACGACCAATGGTTATATCTGAACTGGAAACAAGAAGCCCAAGACTATTAAGGAAAGAATCTTGGTTTTCATTGCCATAAGACAGCTTGACTGAAGGTGAAATTTTCAAGCGGTCATAATACCAATTTCCTGTCAATTCAGCAGACGCCAACCAACGGTCCGTCTTAAAGGAACCTCGCCGCGTTCCGAACACGCTGTCTGTTAAGACAATATCGTTATCAGATTCCCCCCAGGCCGCTCTGGCACTGAAATATATTTGATCGGAAAGCTTCATGCCAACATAAGGGCCTACCATCCAGCCATCGCCTTCAATCTCACCAAACAGATCGGCACCATCAATATCTTCCTCCGTCCAATCAAACTGAACAAGGGCACCGATTAACAACCATTCATTGACAGCATAATCGGCTCCTAAATACAGGATACCAAAATCTCCATCGCTGGTGAAACCACCTTCACTGTCCTTGTAATGGCTATAATGACCCTCAGCCCAAATATCAAAGCGCTGTGGTTTTAAAAACAGACTTTCAACATGGTTCTGTTCTGAGCCAAACCCAAGAGCATAACCTTCACTTTGCGCTGCCTGCATCTTCTTTGCGGTTTGAGCAAGTGCGGCTGCCCGTAGTTGACTAAGACTTGTTGAAAATTTCATATTCAGGTCTTTAAAGTCATGGAAGGAACCGCTTGAAACATTGCCGCGCAGTTTCATTGGTTGCGTATCCTTCATGCTTCTTTGCCTTTGCTGATCAAGCCGTCGCTGAATGCGTGATCGATCCGGATCATGGCTTAAAAGATTATCGACACGCCGATTAATGAATTTTTTGATCACATCCATGGTGCGATCATCTCTGTCAAATTGATTCGTAAAAGTACACGTCGTTGTCTGTCCTGCAAGCACGCTGACAGAAATATTCTTTTGGGCAATATTAGCAGGACCAGGATTGCCGCTATCACATGTAATTGAGTTCAACGCCCAACCATTTGGTAGGGCCGTTTCTGTTATTACATAAGGGTTTCCTTGGGTGGATGGTGTCAGGTTGTTAAATAATAGAGCACCTGTTCCATTGACCGTTGTTATATTCCCTCCCGTAGGTGTCAGACCAGCTACATCAAAACTGAATTGACCATTACCACCAACTGAATTTTTAATAATTCTCAAAGATCCAAGGTCCTGGTTTGGTGTTGTATCCAATTCATTTGTATAGGTGCACTTTACCTGATCAAGGCTTACATTGGCTGCCTCTTGTCCAAGCGTAATAATCACTTTGTTACCAAGAGATGTGTCAATAACTGTATTGTTCTGGACACCATTATCAACAGTCACTGAGCATTGAGGTGTGCCTGTTAATTGCCAGCCAGCATTTAACTGAGCAGGCGTTAAAACTTCTGTGACTGTAAATGGAATTCCGGCTGATAAGCCAGTAAAGTCCTGGGTGTCATTATGACCAAGATTAAAATTGTTGGGATTTAAATTTGTGGTTTCAAAGTCGAAAGTCTCAGTTTGAGGTGAGCCAACAGCAATTTTTTTCTCAACTTGAATCTCACCATCATTCGATACAGTGCTGCCTTGGCAAAAACACCGCGCTTCAGCCATCATGGTTTGCGGTCGTGAGGGCTGAGAATCCCTGATAGTAAAGCCAACGCGGGTATCCTTGGCGCTTAATCCTGTATTGGTAAAGTTTTGAGTATAGGCCCAAGTTGTTGGGGTAATCTGCGGATTGATATTTGTAAATGGAGTTGGATTGGCTGAGAATGGGGTGATATTGATATCAAAATCAAGATCAACTGGATCACCTGCTAGTTTAACACCTTGTGTAATTTCAACTCTGATGGTTTCCCCAATCTGTAAATTTTGAACACGGCAAAAATTATTATTTGAACCTGGGTGCGTTAAATCGTTTGGAACTTTTATTCCAAGACCATTATTATTCATTTCATCGCAAGTATCACAATTCACATTGTTGCCACCAACAATACATTGTGCTTGAGCGGAAGAAATAAAACTCACATTCACAAGTAGAATGAGCCCTAAAAACCCTACAATTGAAGCTAGATTTTGTAGACTGAACCCACATAATTTAGATTTTAAAAGGGAACCATTTGCAGCCCCCCCAGGCACGCAATACTTAAACACCATTTTACATCCCCAAACGCATTACTAAAAAACCAGAAACAACTGGCTGGTTACGCAATTTGGAAATCAGATGAACGGCGCCGCAAATCCACAGCTGACTTCCTCATCCCCCCTTAAAAAGAGAATGAAATAAGCCCCGCTATGCGAATTGCACTCATAACCTCAGATGTGCGAACACAAAAAGAGCGCAGTCACAAAACATTAAATTTTCTGGTTTGAAGAAGTGGCCCGACTGCTTCGAAACACAGGTCTATACACCCGCTGTTTCCCCGCTGATATTGCCCAAAATCAACAGAAGTGCCCTAAATGCATCACGCTTCTGCAAAGTCGCCTCTGGCCTCTTAGAAGACAAAAGTTGCTAAGCTTTTGCCATTTTTTGCCTTCCTTAAAACACTAGATAAGACAAAAACTAGAAATTCTACTGCTAAACGAGCTTTTTGCCGAGAAATACGCCTGTCAATATAATTTCATTAATTTCCACAACCTATATTGACATGTGGAAAAGTAAATGAGGAATTTGTGTTACTAATTAAATACACATACACATGTGACTATTTTATCACGAATTGAGCTGATTTTATCAATCTTGTAAAGAATGAGTTTTAAGACATTACTTTAATGGAAACACTCCCCTGATCTTTTCATTTTTCTTTAGAAGTGGTCTGTTTGGACTATGGCGATAGCCAAGTTTTTCTCATTTTATCCGCGCCAGGCTTTGGAGTTCCCATGGCAAGCTGATCATGAGCTTGCCGGGTTGCAGCGGGATGGCTTTTACTGGAGGGGCCAGGATCTTATCACAGCCTTATTTACCCCGATTGTATTCATGTAGGCTTTGCAAGCCTGATATTAGCGAAAAGCTTGCAAGACGGTTTGGCCTGAACGGTAAAGGGAATTAAAAATGAGGAGGGGAAATTAGGCTTTCTGAATTTTTTTGCACAGAACTTTACTCCCCATCCAGCTCATGTGCCCTCAGGTCAAAGCCTGAAACGGCCCATCAACCCAGCCTTTGCGGCAAACCAGCAAATCGAACCGTTCTTTGATCACTGGCACAAATTCCAAATTACATTGCTTGGCAAAACAGGCCAAGCCAAAGACCACATCTGCTTTGCCTTCTGACACTGCCAAGACGCCATCCATTTCAGAGCGATGCTCAGGGGAAGTTTTAGATTTGACAAATCCAGTCCTGATTGAAGGGGCGATGGAATCTATATCAAAGGCTAACTGAAGTTAGCTTCTAAGCCCTCTCCGATATCCGGCCCAAGTTATCGTCAAGGCGAACTCTCAATTAGCATGCGCCAAAGCCGACCAAATTTTTCACGTGCCTGTTCACGGTGAGTTAAATATCGAGCATGTTCAGTGCACCCCGCTTCCGGGCTCAATTCAATCGAAAAAAGTGCATTCAGTTCATTGGGAACAAAGGAATAGCGCACATCAATAATGCGATTTGAGTTTTTTGGATCCACAGCCATAAAGCCATCACTAAAATGAGCAAATCGCATTACGTCCCTGGCTTGCTGAGTGCCGCTCCCAAGCCAAGGGAAATCCTCGCCGACGTTTAATTTTGATACGGATGTCCCTTCATACACTCTTGGTGCGATGCCAACACGCATGGCATCAATAAAAAACTCATCTTTGGTTTCATAAACGCTCTTCCAAACCAGGATGTTGCCAAAGCTGGGCTTTACCTGAAGCCGAAGTGGCTCATGCCCTCGCAGCGCTGCCAAACCCGCAGCAGTTTCTCGCGCATCCTGATGTTGCCACCAGCCTGCCCCTAAATAAATGAGTGCCCAAGCCAGGCCAAGGCGTGCAAATACCACATTGTTACGCACCATAGCCATCAGAACAAATAGCCCCAATGGCAATGTGAAAAGAGGATCTACGATGGAAATTATACGCAAAGAATAGCGCGTTTCATCGAATGGCCAAAGCAGCATCGTACCGTATGAAGTGGCCGTATCTAAAAACGCATGAGTTGCGTAGCCAAGGGTACAAAAAATTACTGTTTGCCAAAATCGCAATTGCCATCGCTGCCCCAAGATCCCGTGCATTATCAGCGCTACTATGAAACCGCCAAGCGGTATAAAAACGAGAGAATGTGTAAATTGTCGATGATAGTTAAGAAATAGTAGCGGGTCAGTTTTTGAATAAATCAAGACATCGAGATCCGCAGCCATGCCGCCAACCATTCCCAATAAACCAGCAAGAACAACTGGGTATTTGCTATGGGTTGAGACTTTCGCCGATTTGGCCACTGTCGATTGTGGCAGTACTGCACCCAGCGCAGCTTGCGTTAGTGGATCCATATCATTCCATGATTATCTTGGCTGCCGAATGATAGCGTTTGAAACAAAGGGTGTTTTATACCCTGACTTAGCGCTCCACCGCGACCAATCAAGTAACAGCATCATTTCTTCTTATTTCCCCAGGCTGACTTTTGTTGCGTAGCTTCATTTCGAAAGGGGCCTTACCAATTGATTGCTTTGGAGTGTAGTTTTACTCTATTCCCCATTATAGCGCACCTGCCATTGGCCTGAAACATCATAGCCGCCCAGTTCACGTGCCTTCTGGCCAAAAGCCTTTTCATTGGTGAACTCCATCAATGCCTGGAAGGGCCCATCAAACCAGCCCTTGCGGCAAACCAGCAGATCAAAGCGCTCTTTAATCACTGGTACGAAGTCCAAATTATATTGCCCCGCAAAACAGGCCAAGCCAAAGGCCACATCTGCTTTGCCTTCTGACACTGCCAAGACGCCATCCATTTCAGAGCGATGCTCAGGGGAACGTTTTAGCTTTGTCAAATCCAGCCCTTCTTGGGTGGCCAATTGCTCAAACAATACTGTTGTGCCTGCCCCCTTTTGCCGCCCGGCTATGGTTGCCCCTTTGAAATCTGACCATTCATGAATGTCTTTTGGATTGCCTTTGGCCACAACAAAACCGCGCTCGCGCCAGGCCCATTCCACCAAAACGGCACGGCGAAAGTCGAGCTCTTCCATCACAATCGGCACATTCCATTGTTTGAGTTTGGGGTCATAAAGGTGCAAACCGCTCACCATGGCTTCGCCCTCTTTAAACCGCCCTAAGCCATCTTGGCTGCTGTCAAACAAACAGGCCAAGCCGGAGCGTGATTCTCTGAGTGCCCACTCTAACAATGGGTCATGGCTGCCAACCACCACGCCGGGGCGCTCTTTGCGCCGCAGGGCGGAAAAACCAGAGCCATTTTCCACCAACCATTGGTCTATCGCCTTTCGTGGAAACAGTAATTTTCCTGTCGCCCGGCTGCACGGCACATCTCCAGAGGCGGCCAAATCATAAACCCGGCGCTCTTTAATGCGCAATAATTCAGCCAGCTCTTTGGTGGTTAAAAATTCAATGGCAGCATATTTCATCAGGTACAATCACCAACAAATTTAAAATTTAAAAAAAAGTTTGAACCATCTTTTGCAGAGCCGCGACAAATATTCACCAGCATCGTAGATGCGAACCTTAAACCTTATGAAGGAACTTATTATATCATGCGTTCAAACTCAATCTTTGCTCCCCTCTTTAAACTGCTTATTTTAACCCTAACAGGCTTTGCCATTACCAGTGGTAGCGCTTTGGCTGCCACGCAGTGCAAGCCAAAGTTAGAAAAACACGGCATGTGGTATTATGATAAAACCAAGGCCAAGTCTTCAGCCAAAGGCCGCTGGGAAAAGCAGGCTGGCATTAACCATGGCATAAAGTTCAGCTTCTGGAATAACGCCAAGAACAAGTCGTATAAATGTAAGAAACACGACAATGGCACGTGGCGCTGTAAGGCGATTGCCAAACCGTGCGCCAACATTACCACCTGCAAGCCTTTGTTGAAAAAACATGGCATGTGGTATTACAAGAAGGCAAAAGCCCAAAGTTCAGCGAAAGGCCGCTGGGAAAAGCAAGTTAGCATTACGCATGGCATAAAGTTTAGCTTCTGGAATAATGCCAAGAACAAGTCCTACAAATGTAAGAAACATGACAATGGCACGTGGCGCTGTGAAGCAAGAGCAAAACCTTGCCACTAAGGTTAAGTTAACACAAACAAAAACAGGAGGTGAGACATCACCTCCTGTTTTTGTTTTAAAAATGTAAGATCTGCACGATTACCCTCTATTTTTTCTCTACTCTCTTAGAAACCTACCTGGTCGCTGCCTTTGAGTTCCAGGACTTGGCGGGCCTCATCAGGGGTTGCCACTTCCATGCCTAAGCTTTCGATAAGATTGCGAGCGATCTTGACTTGCTCGGCACTTGAGGTTGCCAGTTTGCCAGGGCCTGACCATAGCGAATCTTCCAAACCAACGCGAATGTTGCCGCCAAGCGCGATGGATTGGGCTGCAACGCGCATTTGGCTTGCGCCAGCCCCCAGCACTGACCAGCGATAATCGTCACCGAACAGCCGGTCTGCTGTGCGTTTCATATGCATGACGTCTTCAGGATGAGCGCCAATGCCCCCAAGCAAGCCAAAAACCGATTGAATAAACAGCGGCCCTTTGACAACGCCGCGATCATAAAAATGCTTAAGGTTATAAAGATGGGCAATGTCATAACACTCAAATTCAAACCGGGTGTTATTTTCCGCGCAGGTTGTCAGGACATATTCTATATCTTTAAAACTGTTCCTGAAAACCAGGTCACGGGAGCCTTCCAGATATTCACGCTCCCAGTCAAACTTGAACTCTTTATATTTATCCAGGAGGTGATAAAGCGCAAAATTGATGGATCCCATGTTCAGCGAGGCTACCTCTGGCTTGAAGGTGGCGGCAGGGCGAACGCGTTCTTCCACACTCATAAAAGGGCTTCCACCGGTGGTGATATTTAAGGCAGCGTTTGTGCCTTGCTTAATCCGCGGCAAAAACTTCTCAAAGGCCTCTGGGGTTTGGTCTGGCCGGCCGTTTTCAGGGTCACGTGCATGCAAGTGAATGATCGCAGCGCCTGCTTCTGCTGCCTTTAAAGCATCCTCAACGATTTCGTCTGGCGTGATGGGGAGATATTCAGACATTGACGGTGTGTGTATAGAACCGGTCACAGCACAGGTGATTACCACTTTGCGGGCTTTGGCCATTTAATCCAACCTCTCTTCGTTTTTTCTTAGCATTGATCTTGGGTTAGACTGGATTCAAAGTCAACATTGGGCCCTGGTTCACCTTAGACCGTTTTGGCTAGGTTGAGGAATTGATCAAGATATTTGAGAAAAGGACGCTGGTTGCAACAAAACCATTTTAATAATTTATGGCTGATGTGTTGATGCGTCGTCATTAAGACCGGTAATGATTAGGGTGGTTCCTTACAGGTATACTCATAGAGTAACGCATGTGAGAGTACAACTCTCAAGTTTTTTGCGATTTATAATGAGTCCAACGTGTCATCACTGAAGGGGCTCCATAAATATAAAAACCGCGCCATCGTGTTAAAACTGAGATGGCGCGGTTTTTAAAAAATTTTTATTTTGGTTCGAATAAAAGCTAATGTGCAGCTTGTCTGAATTCAAACTCTTTTGAGATCAAGACACCAAGAAAATGAGTATCGTCTTCATCAATGGTTGTTTGTGTATAACGATATCCTAGATCAACATTCCATTCTCTGTAAACTTCAACACCTACAGATGTTTGGAACAGACGATCTTCATAGGATCCATCCCATGGATTATCAATGTCACGGTGCGTATAGGAGGCAGCAAATCTATAGCGATCACGGAATTCAAAGTCGATACCAAAGGTGTAGTAGTTTATATCGTCTTCAGTGGCATTAAAGTTTTCAAAGAAGGCTGCTTCACCAATCCACTCTACGTTCAAGCCATAAAACTCACGCTCACCGTACAGTGTGATAACGAATGCTTCTTCATCTTCGTAATCTTCAGGTCCAATGCCTCTCTTACGGCTCAAATAGGCTGCGTGCGCATTTAATGCATTATTTGGAAGAATGTTTTCAGCATCAAAAGAAATAACATAGCTGTCAAGACTTTCGGTATTACTTGCACCACCATCAGCACGACGATTGGCTTCTGTGCTTTGGAATAAAGCTCGGCTTAAGTCACTTGTATCAAGTTTAAAGGCTGCCACACCAAACGTTAAATCACCTACGCCAGTATTTTCAAATTCGACTTCGGCACCAAAACCAACGTTTTCTATAATCTCATAATCTTCTGCAAAATCTGTCCCGTAAACACCAGGTGCTTCATCCCAAGCCTTACCAAAATTGGCGGTGAACTTACCACCAAAGACAGCAAGATTACGAATTTCAAGTTCTAGGAATAACTCTTCAAGCTCTATACCTTGATCTTCACCGAATTGGTCATCATTAAGCAGCCGCTCGTCAAAGTCTTTTAAAAAGCCTCTTACTGGCTGATAGCTCAAAGTACCGTATAAAGAAAGCAATGAAGAGAAGTGAATGGCCGCGTCAAGTTCGTGTGTCGAATAGGTTTGACTGCCATCAACATTCCTTTCACCATCTACAATATGGTCACTTTGATATTCAAGCAGCAATATCGCCTCAACACCTGGTACGGGCGCTTCGTCATCGTTGTCTCTATCTTTGACTTCATTCGCCGATAGGCTTGCTGGCATGGCACTGATCGCAATGATTACCAGCAACATCCAAAAATTTGCTTGTTAAATGTTTGAAAGTCATCCCTGATACTTGCCCCTAAATTCCTATTTAAAACAAACATTGACCTTACTCTGAACAGTTATAACAAAGTAAGATTTCTTAAAACAGTTGTGTTATTTCATATAGTTAGTGGGTCTAAAGCCACAGTTACATGAACACTTATGGTTAACGACACCACATCCAAGGATCATTAACGTTAACTGCTTATCAATTTTACTGGTAACTCAATTACTGGAAATGTCTTTGGCTGCTTTTGATCTCTGCAAACAGATCTGTTGATCTATGCAAAAATGCCCGCTTGAACGCAACCGAATCAGACAATACTCGAACAATATACACGAAAATATCAAAAATTGACAGTGCGACTGTAGCCTAAGAGTGTGTTAAGAGTCTTAACCTTCATTATGTTTGCACAATGTTTTCCACTGCTTTTTTAAGAAAATTGAGAATTTATCAATTTTTTTCTCATGAATACAATGCATTAAACTAATGCAATGCTACAGTCATTATGCTCTGTTTTATGTCTTTTTTGATAAAAAACTGCATTAATTTTATTTTTTGCCCCTGATTAACTTCTCCATAAAGGCTTTTATTTTTACTTTTTATTTCAATTTTAGAGAAATCTACAGCGCCCCCAACACCAGTATATTTTGCGATTGCTTCTTTTGAGGTCCATAATTTGGTAAAAAATTTGGGCTGTTCATTTGTCTTTAACGACTTAAGTTTCACGATCTCATTTTGGGAAAATAATTGCGCTGGAAATGGGTCTACCAATGCTTGCTGTATTGGTTCTATATCAATGCCGATTTTTTCCTTTTTTGTTATTGCTATCACCAGGTATTGATCGGAATGGCTGATGTTAAAGTTAAGGTTTTGGATGTTTTCATTTGTTATCTGCGGTTTTCCAAGAGAGGTTTCTTGAATGTTCCAATCAGCTGGTGCCATGTAAGCACCTTGCCTCTTTTGGGGTAAAGAAGAATTGTCCTGGTTGGCATAAACCTTAGAAAGCGTCTGCCTGGTTAATTGCCTGGCGACCAAAAATTCTTTTCTTCGTCTCAAGTGAGTGATTTTTTTTGCTCTTGAAATTTCCGTCTTGTCTAAGCCAGAGAAAAGATCGTGAGACGTTTTATCTAGCAGATCTGCCCAGTCAAAAATGAATATACTGGATGAGCCATCGTCACCTATTTTAATTTGCTTTGGTATTCGTTCACTCATATTGACGCACCTATTCTGCAGCTTCAATGAACGGTTCATTTGTGTTATCTGCTTGGTCAACGATGGTCTCAAAGATTTTACTCTTGTCAATCTGCTCTGATATTTTGATCGATTGAATTGCTTTTGCCGGATTTCCTCTCCAGGTACTTCCTTCTTCACACACAGACCCCTTCATGACAAAACTGTCTGCATCGATGTGCGTGTGATCTTTGATATTGGTGCCGTAGTGGGTGAATGATGCCATGCCAAATGAACAGTTATTGCCTATTTTGATGAAATCAGACTTAAAGACACCTTCCTCAAGAGAGTGAGATTGCAAGGTTGCACTTTTGTTGAAGGTGCAATAATCACCAATTTCCACAAGGCTTTTCTCAGTTATGATCATGCCATCGTCAAAGACTTGTTTGCCTATTTTGACGCCTAGGAGCCTGGAGATCATATTCTTAAATGGTGTGCCAGCAAAAAGGCTGACGAGAGGATTTTCAATGAGTTTCCAGTATCTCTCATGCTTCCAATAATAGTCATCATATATGGAGCAAAATTGAGGGTTTAAGCTCTTAAAGCCCAAACTCCATCTTTCAAACAGAGCAAAATAGCCAATTGTGAAGAAAAGCATAGAAAAACCAGTTAGGATGAATACGGCCATTCCATAAGTGCCATAGGCTAGTAGCGCTGCAATTCCTACAAACAGGGTAATGGTGCCAAAAAGCCATAATATCATCAGATACATCATGACTGTGATGAAGTTGGATAGGTTTTTCTTTTTTAAGCGCTCATTGCGAATTGGACCTTTGGGATATTTATCAAGTCCGGTATCGCGGCGCACGGCGCGCGGGATTTCAAAACAGGGTGAGCCAAGTAAGCCTGTATTTTCTCGCAGTTCTCCTTCAAGCGGTATCATTACTTTTGTGGCCAGAAGGCAGTTTTCTCCTGTTCGCCCTCCGCTTGGATAAAAGATGTTATTGCCCAGAAAGCTATTGCCACCGATGCTTGTTCTGGAAACTCTGAATGAATCGTTTGTGAATTCTGCATTCATCATAGAAAGACCATCAGAGACAAGGGTCTCATCACCCATCTGGCATGAGAAAGGAACGTCGTGTTTTTGCTCAACACCAAAGTTTGAGCCTGTTTGCTCTCCTTTACCTAACTTATACCCAATATATTTTAGGTAATGGACAATCATAGAACTGTCACCAAACAGCAGGTTGTAAAATTTAGAATTGCTGCTGGCAACCACACGGGTGAAAAAGAAATAATGAAAGCCATATAATACGTATGTTTTGCCTTCTTTCAGGAAGACATTATATATGCGCGGCATAATGCCAATCCAGAATAGGCCCATTATCAAACCGATCCAGAGTAAACTAAAGGAAATGATTGAAAGGTCCCTAATAAAGTTGGCTGTGTAGAGCTGAACAAAATCGGTTGCCTGCGTGACAATGGTCGCTAAATTCTTGCCTGGCCCAAATAGGTCCGGGAGATACCAATAGATCAAAAGTGAAACGAGCGGCAAAAACACAAACAGCCCAATGATTGGTAGCGTCAGGGTATACACTAGTCTGCGCAAGGTCGTACATTCAATAGGATCATCGATGCGTTTGTAGTTGATATTCGCCTCAACCGCAGGTGATCCATGATAGGTTTTACCATCTGGAACATGTTGATGCTCTTGCAAGCTTGAGGTGTGCCCCAATTGGGTGTTGTTGCCCATTGAGCTATTAATTTCAATAACCGTTCCTTGCCCAACAAAGACGTTGTCTCCAATTTTTACCGGGCCAGTGTGGATATAGCCGTCTTGCGCTTTGTAGCCTGTTAAATAGCAATCCTTTTGCAAAATGCAGTTGTCACCTATTTCCAACATGTCTGTGCAGGTGGGAACATACTTTGTGTTGATGACTGTGTTTTTGCCGATTTTTGCCCCCATAAGTCTGAGGTAGAAATTATAGGCTGGGCTGCCGGCAAAAAGAACAAAGATGCTTGAGCCCATAAAACTGCGTGCTAACCAAAAACGCAAATAGGCAAGGCTCCAAATTGGGATGCGTTCTTCTTTCCATTTACCAACGAGCAGTTTTTTCGCCAGAAATGGAATGCCAAGGGAGATGATAAAGAATGCCCATCCAATACCGAACATTCTTAGGAAAAAGTCCATCATTGTTGGCGATGCAATAACCCAATTCAGCAGTGTGATCCCAATGGCAACATTGTAGGTGAGGAAGAACAGCATATAGGCAATTTGTAACGCTCCGCACAAATAGTAGTCTTTGGTGCTGGCGATATGTTGAGCATCACGGCGCAAAGGTAATGTCGCCTCGCTCTGTTCTTCTGATTGGGCGTCTATCAGCTTTGAAAGTTTGCGAATTGTTGGGTTTTGATAAATTTCCCTCATTGAAATTTCAATTGGTTTTCCCAACATCTCTTTGGACATGTTTTTTAATTTCGCGGCAAATTGGGCCATTAAAAGAGAATGACTTCCAAGGTCATCAAAGAAATGGTCGGTAACAGAGACGCCATCAATGCGTAACGTTGAAGCCAGAGCTTGCGAGGTTAGTTCTTCTGTGGGGGTGTTAGGAGCTACATATTCACTTGAGCTTCTTTGCGCGCGCTGACCAGATGGGGGGGGGAGTTTTTTGCGATCGGCTTTATCGCTGGGTGTCATTGGAATGACATCCAGTTTTTCAAAATAGCCTGGGATCATGTAACTTGGCAGAGCACTTTTAAGAGCGCTGATTATTTCGGTTGTTGCGATATCAGGGCAGTTTTCTGCCAGAGAATAATATGCAACGAGTTCTGCCTCTCCTGTTTCCATTTCATAGGTATCAACAACCGCTTGTGAAATACCTGGAATTTGAAGAATAATGGATTCTATTTCTGTTAGCTCAATACGATATCCGCGAACTTTCACTTGGGTGTCAATTCGCCCAAGATATTCGATCTGGTGGTTTTCGTTGAATCTGCCCAGGTCTCCTGTCCTGTAGATTTTTTTAGACGGGTTTTCAGGTAGGCCAATAAAGTCTGAAATAAATGCTTTTTCTGTCAGATCGGGTCGGTTTAGATACCCATTTGCCAACCCGATACCGCCAATGCAAATTTCTCCCACTTCGCCATCGGGAAGTTCTACATTTTCGTCAGACTTTAATATAGCAACCGAATAGGTGGGCAAAGGGTGCCCGATTGTTACTGGCTCTTCTGGGTGGAGCTGGGTAAACGTGGCTGTTACGGTTGTCTCGGTAGGTCCATAGGCGTTCAAAAATGTTCGCCCCTTTTTATACCATCTCACAACCAAGTTATGAGGGCATGCTTCACCTGAAACCAGAAGAAATCTTAATTTGGGCAGGTCTTCTTCTATTGTTGCAAGAAGAGTTGGACAGCAACACAGTGCTGTTACATCGTTCTCGATCAGATAATCTGAAAGGTCTTTGCCAACAAGGTTTGTATCCCCCCGGCCCGGGACCAGCGTTGCGCCGGCTGCAAATGCGACCCATATTTCTTCAACTGAAAAGTCAAAAGCGATGGTCATGCCCTGATACATACGATCTGTTGAGCGCACACCATAGGCTTCAACAGCAACATGTACAAAGTTGCAAATACTTGCGTGCTCGATCGCAACCCCTTTGGGATTACCCGTCGTGCCTGACGTATAAATAATGTAACAAAGCTCTTCTTGGGCTTCTCCCTTTTCCTTTTGCGTTAATCTTTGTTTTGGCTCTTTTTCAAGATCAATTTCTGGATTATCCACCGCCAGAGTTGTGACCTCTATCCCTTCTAGAACATTTTGAAGTTCTTCTAATGTTAGGACTTTTGTTACATTTGCGTCCTTCAAGATAAAGGCGATCCGGTCTTGTGGAAACCCTGCGTCCAAAGGAATGTAGGCTGCGTTTAATTTTAAAACAGCTAGCAGTGATATATAAGTGTAAATTGATTTGTTAAAAAGCAAACCAACCCTGTCTCCAGATTTGATGCCTTGTTTTGCAAGGTATCTTGCAAGTTGGTTCGCTTTTTCTTCAAGCTCTTTATAACTTATCGAATTTTCTGGATTATCAATAGCTAAATGAGAGCCTTTGCCCTCATTGATCAGCTTGTCGCAGGTTTGTTCAAAGACATTATCTAGTCTCTCACCCTCTTGCCACCGGATGAAATTTTCGTGATGAGGAGACATGTACATTTTTTTTACTCGTAATAAGAAAATTAGTTTCGATGTAAAGATCGTTTGATGCTGTTGGGACAGCCTGGGCTGAATGGTTTATTCAGCCGCAATCGGCATGTTCTGATGGAGACATTCCAAAATAGTGTTTTCTAGAATATCTAATCCCTCATTTAGCTGCTCCATCGTAATTGTTAACGGCATGAGACATTTAATGACTTCATCGTTAGGTCCAGCTCTTTCGATGATGAGGCCCTTGGCAAAGACCATTGAAACAATGTCTTGGGCAATTGCAGGATCATAGAAACAAAGTCCGCGCATCATTCCGCGGCCACGGGTTTCTTTTATGACATGATTGAAGCTTGATTTGATCTCCTCCAAACGCATTGAAAGATGACGGGATTTTAACTCTATGTTTTTGGAAAACGTCAGATCAGACCAATATTCTTTCAGCATAGCTGTGGCTGTTACAAAAGCATGATTGTTGCCCCGGAACGTGCCGTTATGTTCACCTGGTTTCCAGATATCCAAATCACGTTTGAAAAGTACGATTGATAAGGGCAAGCCATAGCCAGATAATGATTTTGACAAGGTTACAATATCAGGTACGATCCCTGCGCTTTCAAAGCTAAAGAATGTTCCTGTCCTGCCGCACCCAGCCTGGATATCATCAACAATCAGCAAAATCTCATGTTTGCGACAAAGTTTTTGAAGACGCTGCAACCATTCTATTCTGGCTGTATTGAGGCCTCCCTCGCCTTGTACTGTTTCAACAATTACAGCGGCTGGCAAATCAAGACCGCTTGAGCTGTCTTTGATTAGTGTGTCTAAATATTTAATGGTATCAAAACTGTCATCTAGATACCCATCAAATGGACAGAAGCTGGTGCCACTCAAGGGCATGCCTGCACCCCCGCGGTGGTGTTTATTACCTGTTGCGGCAAGCGCACCTGCACTTACGCCGTGAAACCCGTTGGTAAAACTAACAACATTGGTGCGACCTGTAACTTTTCTTGCAAGTTTTAGTGCAGCTTCGACAGCATTTGTACCTGTTGGTCCTGTGAATTGAATGACGTAATCTAGGTTGCGTGGTATCAGAATGTTGTCGCGCAGTGTTGTTAGGAATTCTTCTTTGGCCTTTGTGTGGAGATCAAGCGAATGGGTGATCCCGTCTTGCGCGATGAAATCCAGTAGAGCTTTTTTGAGGATGGGATTATTATGACCGTAATTGAGAGCCCCTGCACCGGCTAGAAAATCTAAATATCTTTTCCCATTTACATCCCAAATTTCAGCCCCTATTGCTTTTGATAACGTTTTAGGAAAGCTACGTGCATAGCACTGGACCTGTGACTCCAATTCATTGAAAATTGAAACTCTAGACATCACTTCTTCCACCTGTTTTGTTTGATGTAACGTTTGTCTTTCACGATAAAAGATCGTTTCATCGGGATTTATTCCTGGATCATTAGAAAAAGATGAGAGCAACATGCATGCCACTGAGTATTTTGGACTGAGGGGATATTGTGAGGATGAGTTTAGAATTAACCGTAAACACACAACCCCATAATCAATTGATTTTAAATGATATTTTTCTGATTTCTTTGTAGGGCTTGTGTGAATAATCTTTTTTGAAGTTTTATACGGGACTTTTTTCAAGATTGTCCTTGTATCAAAAGATAACAGTCCTTAAGAACTCTATTCAAAATAATACAGTTCACGGTATTTTTGTTCGGTGGCAGATCTAGAGATGTTTTATAAATTTTTGTATTGGCTTTTAATTGGTTATAAAATTATAGTTTAGATCTTTGATAAAAGGTTGTTTGCGTAACGATGAATGTTTTCAAACTATTTGGTAGTTGGACACTAATTTCAGGGCATTTTCGAATTGGTTTTGTGATTGTTTTTCTTTTTTTACTGTTATCAATTAGTGCTTGGGGTTTCAGTTTGAACTCATTTTCAGACGATATGACGTTTACACCCTATGGTGATGCCTTAATCATTAATGGCGAAACTCAACCTGACTCTTTGGCTAAATTTAAGATCGCATTGGATCAGTATCCTGATACGCGGACCATCATTTTGAATATTGTGCCTGGTTCAGATGATGATGATGTGAATTTGAAAATGGCTCGGGTCATACGTAAGAAGACTTTATCCACCCATTTAACACGTGACTCTGTTATTGAATCTGGGGGTATTGAGCTGTTTATGGGGGGTGTTGAGCGCACTATGGAGCGGGGCGCTAAGGTTGGGGTGCACAGTTGGAGTGATGACGATTATGGTTATGAAGCTCATGAGTTACCAAAAGATCATGCAGACCATAAGCCTTATATTAAAACTTATAAAAAGCTCGGTATCCCAAAGAGTTTTTATTGGTTTGTCATCAATGCTGCCCCCGCAGATGGTATGTATTTTATGACAGAGGAAGAGCTAGAGCGCTTTAATTTGCTGACCAAGCCTATTATAGAGCCTGGTCAATAACTTTTATAACATTAAGCTATTTTGTTTATGGTGGTCGGTTGTTTTGCAATAATGGCCAAAAAACTATTTCCTATATGCGCCCGTGTTTCCTTGCTTGGATCGATGACTTTCCAACCGTTCAATGATAATTCTTTAATAGCATGTGTATAAGAGGGCCTTTTATCCTTAACGGTCCCGATCAAAGCATAACTATATTTTGATATTGAGGGGCAGGATTTAAATTCATCGGAAGAGAGCAATACCCCAATTGAAACGTTTGAGGTTTCTAGAAATTTGTTAAGTTTTGGATCTGGGCATCCTTGAAAAAGGATTAATGTTTCTGTTGCCCGCTGAAACAGTTTGTAATTGGTTGCTTGATGGTCATCCATTTGTTTACCAATGTTAGCAGACCCATCAGTTTGATTGGTACTTTGATGTGTTGAATTGTTTGCAACCTGATTTACCATCATAGACCTGCTATATAATGTGGTGTGTTTTTATAGATTTAACGATAAAGTCGTCCATTATTTTATGCTTTATTATTAGTTAAAATTCAAACTGGTTTGCATATTATGCTTAACGAAGGCATTTTTAACTTTAGCTATATAACAAAAGAGAAAGTAATTATTGAACTGAAAAATTCATGAATGAGAGAGTTAAAAAGATCCGCCAAAAGCCTCAGGGAAAAACAAGCTGGAGATGAGAGATCGCCTGCTGTTCTTTATCTTAGAGCGGGCATGGAAAAATGACTTAAAAAAGTAGCGGTTTTGACCCAAACTGGAAATTTTGACTATATGCCATCATAAGAAGAATTTTTTATTGTCGTTTGTTTTAATCTTATTGCAATTCGAATTCTTAGCTCAAAAAATAGCATCTACATCTAAGAAATAACCTTCACCTTCCTCAGGTGAACCATTGCTGCCAAAATCAAAATCGGAGGTTATAGCGGGCCTTGATCCGGTTAGGGTTTTAAGCTAGTTTCGAGGGAAGAGGATCACCTATAGTCCAACAGGATTTCATTTCCCCTTATTATAAAAATACGTTTGCCGATATGAGATTAATATTGTGGATTATTACGACTTCCCATAAACATTAAATTTCCTGAAATCTGATGCTTTACGAAAAAAACCTAACGGAAAAAAATCATCATGAAAAAAATTATCCCGATTATTGTTGGAATTTATCTTGGTTTGTGGGTTCAACCAGCTCATGCTTATATCGACCCTGGTACTGGTAGCGTGGTGACTTCTGCAATTATTGGTTTTTTTGCTGCCCTAGCTTACACCCTCAGAAAGTACTTCTATAAATTGAAGGATCTATTTTCATCCTCTCCTTCTGATGCCAGTTCAAGCGGAAGCGACAAGAGTGATCACGTTGAATAAACAACAAAAGCGTACTGACAACTCATTGCTCATTCCTGATAGTGGATCGTTTCGCGATCGTAATAATCGCGTTTATGATGATGGTACGCGTATCATCCGGGGGATAAGCAAAGAAGCTAATGAAATCTGGCTGAAACTTTCATCAGAACCACTGTTTCGAGATTTGTTAAAAGAATCAAAGGTTATTGGTACGCAGACCTTAGACCCTGATGACCTGGAGTTTCATGCTGATCAAGGCGTAAATTGGCCAGCTTACCTCGTCCATGAGCGGATCCCTTTTATATCTTATCCTTACGAATGGTCCTTTAGCATGCTGAAGGATGCTGCAATTTTGCAATTAGAGCTGATTGAGCGGTCTATAGACTCACAGTGGACCATGAAAGATGCAACTTCCTATAATATACAGTGGATCGGAAGTAAGCCAGTCTTCATTGATATACCTTCGTTTGAACCTTATTCTCCAGGAACCCCATGGATCGGTTACCGGCAGTTTTGCATGATGTTTCTCTATCCGTTGATGTTACAAGCCTATAAAGGTATTGATTTTCAAACTCTACTTCGAGGAAATCTGGAAGGGATAGAACCTGAACAAGCCAACCGGATGCTTTCCGGATTATCACGGTTACGAAAAGGGGTGCTTAGTCATGTGTACCTCCACGCGAAGATGCATTCACGCTATTCAAATATGGATCTGGATGAGGCAACAATACTTAAGGAAAATAGCGAAAAGAAAGTATCCAAACCTAAGCAGATCCATCATTCTAAAGCGATGGTACTGGGTACCATTCAAAGCATGAAAAGAGTGGTGAAGTCACTTAAAACTGAAGGTTCTCGCTCAACCTGGAGCGATTACGATACGACTCATAGCTATAATGAATCTTCCTTTGAGATTAAAAAGTCTTTTGTAAAAAAGGCTGTATCTGCAAGTTCCAGGCAACTCGTTTGGGACCTTGGCTGCAACACAGGTACATTTTCCCGATTATGTGCTAAGCATTCAGACTATGTAATAGCGGCTGATGGTGATCCTAAGGCGATTGATCGTCTGTACAACATCCAAAAAAACAGCTACAGAAAACAACATCCTGCCTCTAATCATCAATCTCAGTAATATTTCACCCGGTCAGGGATGGAGGGGGCGGGAGCGGAAAGCATTTGATGCCAGAGGCAAACCAGATTTCGTTCTTTGTCTAGCCTTAATGCACCATATTGTTATTACTGCAAATATACCTCTACAGGAATTTTTAATCTGGTTACGCCAACTTGATGCAGAAATTCTCATTGAGTTTGTAAGCATTGAAGATGATATGGTTAAAATGTTGCTTCGCAATAGGGTTAATCAGTACAGCGATCTTACGGAGTCTAATTTCGAAAATTTAGTAACACCCCTATTTGAAATTTCGTCATCACAACCTCTTAAGGGGTCACATCGCAAACTATATCATTTGTTGCCACGCATCTAATAAGCAGGGGGTTGATGGAAACTACCATGGTAGTCGTAGAGACGATGCTGTATCCGATCATTGCGATGATGACAGCGTTACTTAATTTTTTTTTCGGCATGTTTAATAGCTACGGATTGGCTATCATTTTTGTCAGTGCAGTCATACGTATAATCCTTTATCCGATCATAAAATACACCGGACGAATAGAAAAACGTGAACAACTCATACAATTAAAAATGGCACCCGAACTTGCCGTTGCAAAAGCAAATTACACTGGGCGTGAGCGCTTTGAAGCAATTGATGAGATCTACCAGAAGTATGGCTACCACCCAATAAAATCTCTTTCTTCCCTAGCGCCATTGCTTTTGCAAATTCCTTTTCTGTTGAGCGCTCTGTTCCTGTTAACGAAGTACCCACCGTTGGTTGGCGAACCGTTTTTATTCATTGAAGATATATCTCAGCCGGATGGTCTCCTTCAAATAGGAAGCTCATTGGCCATCAATCTGCTACCAATAGCGTTGACAGTCGTTGCTGTAATCGATTCTGCAATTAATCCGCTATCAACCAACCAGGCACGTATGCGCTTTTTGGTGATTTCAATCGTTCTGTTGGTGTTGATTTATCCGCTGCCTGCAGCTGTCAACCTCTACTGGTTCTCGAGTATCTGTTGGTCGATAATAGGAACTATCTATTATCGAAGTCAGCAAAAGGATGGATAGAGGGGATGAATTGCTACTTTTTCTAATAGATTTTTTTATGGAGTCTGTGAAACGAGATGAACCCGACCACCGTCAGGCCCCGCATAGCCATACGTTCCAATATATGTTTTGTTAGGCAGATATCTGGGTTTTGAACCACTAATGCATGCAATAGCCAAACGAACAAGATTCACTGAATTTATAGTAGGTGACAACCATTTTTGGCATCGTTCAGGAAAACGACTTAAGCTTATCACACTACTTCTCTCCTGAACTTGCTCTTGAGGCCACTTCGCAAGAGGGATATCCCATTTAACGTGAAATGCAGAACCGTGGTCACCAACAATAATAACGATAGCGTCTTCATCTTCCGAATTAATTTTCTCGATTAACTGAAATATCTTCTTATTGGTACAAAGCAGATTATCAATATAAAGTTTCTTTTCTTTATTACTCCACGCCTTAAAGTCAAATTTTACTTTTTTACGTACTGCGCAGTCAGATTTAAACATGTATGGTGAATGCGGTGACAAATGATGGATCAGCATAAAGTAGGGATCGCGTGGCAGAGCATCTGTACCTAGTCTCCTCAAAACTTTTCCAATAGCATCTACACCAAACTCTGGATAAGGCTCAATTTTTCCGAAACCATATTTTTGTTCTACCCAAGAAAATGGTGTTGCGGACATAAATGTTCGAATTTCGTAGGGAATACGACTTGTTTCATTAAAATCGAAACAATCGGAATGGCGGGGGTTACAGTCAGCCCATTGGTTCCCCACAACATAGTAACGATACCCAAGGTCTTTAAAAGCCTTTACTGCAGCCGGTGGGGTCTTCTGCCTCATTATTGAAGGGTAAAAGGCACTTTCGTTCTTGAATGGCCTTGAGTGTTCATCAACTATATAATTTGCGTTAACAATTGCTGACATCGTCAAGAATGTCATGTTGTACGGAGACTGTGCTTCTTCAGCATGATAAAAATCGTTATCTTTCATCAATTGAATAAAATCAGAAATATCGAGGTTAAGAAATTTTCTAAGCCCGGCCTGCGAGTTGTATGCATCAACAACGATGTAGTAGACGTTTTCCTTGGTTAATGCCCCTTCAGGGTTTACCTCTAATCTAGGCGCAATGGTTTTGGACGCATTTGTTGAAGACAACACCAAATCAATCGAAAGCAATAATGTTGGCATCAAAGCTACTGCGGCTGCAAATATAAAAACTGTAAAACGAAAAAAATCAAATTTTGCGAGAAAAAATACAGAGATACCTATAATAGATAGGGCTATCACATACCCGCCTATTGCAAATCCTTTTATTATTTCAATCCCGAAGCTCTGCATTGTGCTTATTAGAATCGTATGAATGTCTATAAGAGCGTAATAGATGGGTGTGAATAAAAATAACAAAAACCAAACAACGCCAATAGTGAGGAGTGTAGGTTCCAGATATTTCTTATTGATTCTAGAAAGAATAAGTCCTGCAATAATTGAAAAAGAAAATAAAATAAAAATTGAAATACACGAGAAATATGCAAATCGCCAATGATTAAAAACAGCCTCTTCGTAATTGGTGACAAAAAAAGATAGGAAGGGTGCAGCAAGCATCAGGAAATTCGTAATGACCGCCAAAAAAAATGATTTGTTCTTGATCAAAGTGCAATATTCCTTTACCCGCCCCGATCTACGATCGGCTTAAATTAGCCATTCCGCCAACATCAATCTTGGATTTTGCCTTAACCTATCAGAAAGCGATCGGTTGACAAGGTTTTACCGTATCATTTTAGGTAGTCGCTGTCGGCACAGAACATCTCTACACAACCATGCCCAAATGTTACCACTTACATTACAAAAGCTAACTTAGGATAATTTGTATAAGTCTCTCTATACTCATTCATCTCAAGCCTATTAGCTCTCTTTCTGGCGTTCCTTAATTTCCTTTTTCCGCTCTCTCATTTTTTGCGCATCAACAGCAGCTGCATCGCCTAAATGAGCCAGCCCCTTTTCTTTGGCCAACTGCATCTGTTTTTGCCGCTCTCTGGCCCGTTCTCGCTCTTTGTCTGTGCGCTCGTTTTTGCAATAGGCACACTGCACCCCAAGTTCATAATCAGGGTGCGCCCGATCTTCAGGTGCAAGAGGTTGGCGACAAGCATGGCATAACAAATAATCTTGCGGCACCAAATCATGGCCTACAGCGACGCGCTCATCAAACACAAAGCAGCCGCCCTCCCATAGGCTTTCTTCTTCAGGCTGCTCTTCAAGGTAGCGCAAAATGCCGCCCTTTAAATGGAACACTTCCTCAAACCCATGGGCTAACATATAGCTTGAGGCCTTCTCACAGCGGATGCCGCCGGTGCAAAACATTGCCACCTTTTTGTTTTGGGCCGGATCAAGATGGTCTGCAACCCAGTCTTTAAAATCTGTAAAGCTCTTGGTCTCAGGATCAACGGCCCCTTTAAAGGTGCCGATTGCCACTTCATAATCATTGCGGGTGTCTATCACCACTGTATCAGGGTCTGAGATGACCTCATTCCAGTTTTTAGGGTCCACATAAGTCCCCACCTGCTCTGTCGGGTCAGCTTCTGGTGCGCGCAGAGTGACGATCTCTTGTTTTAAACGCACTTTCATGCGCCGAAACGGGGCCTTGTTACTGTAAGAATATTTCACATCCAAACCGGCTAACCTATTTTTATAGATGTTTCCGGTTTTCAAATAAGTGATTAGCTCATCGATTGCTTCTTGTGAGCCAGCCACCGTTCCATTAATGCCTTCGCGTGCCAACAACAGTGTGCCTTTAATTTCTCGGGTGTTACAAAAGTCGCTCAAAGGCTCTTGCAACGCCTCAAAATCGGGCAAGGCAACAAAATGGTAAAGGGCGGCAACCTTGTAAGCTGGCGCTTTGTTCATTGTATTCATCTTGGTAATTTCACTTAACTTTGCTAATGCTCGTTTGAGCTACTGACAATCATATATGGTTTTTGTCAAGTTTCAAAAGATACGCTTTTTAAGCGGTCAATATTTACATCTCATTGATTTAAATCAACACTTGCAAACCAACAGCTATGGTAAGACAGCAACATAACTTTAAGGAAGTTACGAAAAAACACATAGTACTGCTTTAACCCTTTGACGGGGCAATCTATTCAAGGCTAGGGTGCCGCACATGCTAAAGCTAAAAACATCAAAACGTCTGACAAGCTATCCCTTATTGCTCACTTTGGTTTTGCAATTGGGGTTTTCAAGCTTGATTTGCGCGATCTCCGGCTACCAAGCTGGTGCCAGCACCTTGATGATTTGTACCAGCTTTGGCATCAAGACCATTACGGTTGATGAAAACGGCCAGCCAATTGAACAGCAAAGTGATCATTCAGCCTTAGACGGCACTTGTTTTCATTGTGCCTCTGGCGGCTGTGGGTCTTTGGCCTTATTGCCTCAACGAGCTGAACCCTTTGTTCAACGGCAAATTACTAAAAAGATTGAAGGCTATCAAAGTGTTATAGCCAATGCGGCAAGCCCCAATCCGCCGACACGCGCGCCTCCTTTGTTCTCTTAAAAAATCTATAAATATCAAGCTAATAACAACACGCCATCTTAAAAAATGGTGATGATTTTTTGTATATGAGTGCTTTCACCTTAGCCGGCCTTCCACATGGAGGCGTGGGCAAGGGGGGAAATGCATTTTGTGATTTGGAGTTTCAATCAATGTTATCCTTAAAGTTTTCAAGCAAACTGAGTTTGCTAGCCCTATTCTCTTTTACGACGCTTTCACCTGCCTTGGCTGATGAAAGCCATCCTTCAAGTTTTGCCATTACAGGCGGCGGGCATCATCATGGCACACGCGCTGATGGGCATGCTCCTATCGGTGTTATGGGTGATCATGTGCATAAAAAAGGGGAATGGATGCTCTCTTACCGCTTTATGCATATGAGCATGGAAGGCAACCAAATTGGTGATAATAACGTTTCACCTGAGACCATTGCGACAACGGTGCCTAATCGCTTTTTCGGTGCCCCTATGCAGCCGCCTACACTGCGCATTGTGCCAACAAAAATGACAATGGACATGCACATGTTTGGCGGCATGTATGCGCCGACCGATAATCTAACCTTGATGGCGATGATTAATTACGTTGAAAAGGAAATGGATCACCTGACCTTTCAAGGCGGCATGGGCACCAACCGTTTGGGCACTTTCACAACCAAATCTGAAGGCTTTGGTGACCTTAAACTATCTGGGCTCTATGGCCTATATAATGATGGGACCACCAAAGTTCACCTGAATGCTGGCCTTAGCGTGCCCACAGGCAGCATTAAAGAGCGCGCCCAAATCCTGACGCCTATGGGCGGTCGTCCCGTGGTTCGCATGCCTTATGCCATGCAATTGGGCACAGGCACGTGGGACCTTTTACCCGGCATCACCATTCAAAGCCGCATGGGTGATTTGTCTTATGGTGCACAATATATGGCGCGGTTCCATTTGGGCGAAAACAGCCAAGATTATTCGTTTGGTGACAAACATGAGCTAACAGCCTGGATTGCCTATCAATGGGCGCCTTGGATTTCAACATCTTTGCGCATCGCGGGCTCTACCCAAAGTGAGATTGATGGCATTGACGCCAACATTGTTGGCCCAGTGCAAACGGCTGACCCGGACAATTATGGCGGTGAGCGGGTTGATCTGTTTGGCGGTGTGAATTTGGCCTTTCAAGATGGTGCTTTAAAAGGACATCGTTTGGCCTTTGAATTTGGCGCGCCAATTTATCAAGACCTAAACGGCCCGCAAATGGAGACAGACTATATGTTCACCATTGGTTGGCAAAAAGCATTTTAATTCTGCTAGAATGGGGGCGTTCTGCCCCCCCATTCACATCTGTTAAAAGGATCATGGACATGAGATCGGCTCTTATCACCTTTATTGTTTTATTTTTCTCTCACCTTGGCATTGCCATGGCTGAAAGTGGGCCCAAGGTTTCTATGCCTGACTTGGAGATTGCTCATGTCTGGGCCAAACCAAATTATGGCCCCAATGGTGCAGCTTATTTTAAACTCACCAATAAGGGCGACAAGCCACGCTATCTGACAGGTGCCAGTTCCCCGCTCTCCAAACGGGTTGAGCTACACACCCATATTGAAAAAGACGGCGTGATGAAAATGCGCAGAGTTAAAGAGCCGATAGAAATTGCCCCCGGCAAAACCGTCCTTTTTGCCCCGGCTGGTCACCATGTCATGCTGTTTGCGATGGAAAAAAAATTAAAAGAGGGCGACAAACTTCCCCTGACACTTATTTTCAAAGACGGCACAAAACAAAACCTCACCGCCAAAGTGAAAAAAAGCGCTGACAAGGATGACCATAGAGGCTCCCACTAACAAAGACTTAGAGGGTGCCTTAATTTCCATGATGAGATTTTGTGAAAACTAAGCGCTGAGTGTATTGTCTTCTAATTCCTGGGCCAGTGTTTCAATCAACTCAGGGCCGCGGCCAGAGGCGAAGCGGGCGATTTCTGGGTTTTCTCTAGCCGCTTTGCGCAGCTCAAACAATTGCCAGGCTTGCAAGTAAGTTGACGATTGCAGCGCCTTGCGGCAAAAGCCGATGACTTTAAAGCTATTGTCCGGGTCATCATAGGTGACCAATTGTTTGACCAGAAGTGATGTTAGTTTGGGCCCAACATGTGGCAGACGCATCAAAGCCTCAATGGCTGATAAAGCGGCATCTTTGGCTGTGTCTTCCTCTTGCCATTCTATGGCTTGCAAAGCGCCAACCAAGCCTTGTGGCGGCACATCCTTCATCACGCTTAACACCGGCTTGCCAGCGCCCAGCGCAAAGCCAACTTCTTGGTTGCAGGTGGGGCTTTCAATCGAGTTGTCGGTGACCAGAGAAATCAAGCCGTCCATATGCTCAAGCTGGGTGATGATTTCAACCAGCCATTCAGAAGCGGTGGCAATGTCATCGCCAGCGACAAAACAGTCAAACCCGCCATATTCAAGATATTGCTTTAAATCCTGTGCCTTTTCTGCCTGCGTGGCAGAATGGCTGATGAAAAAACGAAACTGATCTTTTTCGTTTAATTGGGCATATTTTTCTGCCAAATGGCTGCCGCGGGCATATTTCATTGCCAAAATGCTGTTGAGTGCGGCCAATTGATGGTCACTGGCAACCTCTAGCCGGCGTGGCAGATAGTCTTCATAAAACTTGCCGATTTTACGTGTTGCGGGCAGGCCATAATGGTTTAACAGATGCAAACAATGGGTCACCTTTAAACGGCGCATTACCATTTTTATATCTGCAATTACCTGCTCGCGATTAAAAACCGCTAAATCTTGTCCGCCAGCCATCTCTCTTCCCCGCAAAAGTCTCACGAATCATTTGTGTAAAATGGTAAGCGAAAAAAGGTTAAAGAGGTTTAACTTTTTCTCTAAAGTCCACAAACACGCTGAGTGGGCGCAGGGAAATTAGGCATGATCCGCCTTCGTTATATTTGACCCTTATGAAAATGAGCCCCCTGAGCACCCCTCCCCGTCATCCCGGGCTTGCCCCGGGATCCACCTTGCGGCTTTACGGATATTTAGACGATGCGCGATCATACGCCCAGCCCCCTTTCACCTTTGCAATATGTTGCCCCTCCTGCGCCAATTGCCATGGATCCCGGATCAAGTCCGGGATGACCGTGTGGCAAAATCTCGCACCTGCTTTTCCCTCCCCCACCCCCTTGCCAAAGTCACGCCCTTGGCTCAAACTTACAACACCACTCAGCCGACCTTATCTCAGGGGGAATAACCAATGAACCGGGAAGAAACACTGGCGCTTTATGCGCAAGGACAAGAGGCCTGGAACAAGTGGGCGAATGAGATGTTGGAAGAAAGGAAAAGGCTGGAAGAGGCTGGGGAATGGCAGGCGGTACAAAATTTCTTAGAAACCCTTGAGCCCCAAAACGAAGCGACCAAAGCTTGGTTTACAGCAGCAAAAGCTGATTTTTCTAGTGAAGATTCACCATATGAATTTGTAGAAAGGGTTAATTTTTCAGGTTTTGTTTTCCCGTCAAATGTTAACTTTATAAATGCCAAATTTTTCAGACAAGTAAAATTCATTAATACTGTGTTTTACGGAAATGCCTCTCTCAATAAAAATACATTTAATGAAAAAACTATATTCTCTAATGTCATATTTTATAAAGATGCTCTCTTTGAAAAAAATCTTTTCAGAAAAGAAATCATTTTCAAAGACACCTTATTTAACGGTGAAACCTCATTTCATAAAACTATTTTTAAAGCTGACAGTTGGTTCCTAAACCTAAATTTTAAAAAACTGGCTTCATTCAATAAAACAAAATTTAAAGGAGGTTTAGCATTTGTGAAGGCCTTCTTCTCAGAAGAAATATTTTTTAAAAGTTCTTCGTTCAATGACATTACTTTTTTTGAAAAAACAACCTTCTATGATAAAGCGATATTCGAAGGTTCAATTTTTAACAAACAAGCTAAATTTAACAATACATCTTTTGAAAATAAGGCCCTATTTAACAAAACAACTTTCTGCGATATAGCCGATTTCAAAGAAAGTACTTTCAAAGGAATAGCTAGTTTTGAAAATGCAAAATTCTGTAAAAGTACATTTTTCAATAATGCAATTTTTAAATCCAAAGTTGTCTTTAATTATTGCCATTTAAAAAACAACTTAACCTTAGACAATACTAAGTTCAGCGATAAGATTTGGCTTGACAATAGCCTTCTGGAAACGAACGTACGTTTCAACAATGCCATTTTCAAAAAGAACACTTCATTTGCTTCCTCTACGTTTAAAGGGTTTACAAATTTCTCAAAGGCCTGTTTTTACAAAGAAGCCAATTTTACTTCTTCAAACTTTGAAGGGGGGATGTCTCTCAACGAAACAAAGTTTTTATCAAAACTCCCCAATTTCATTCAAACTCATTTTAAAGAAGCCCCTCGCCTTGACAATCTTTCATTCGGCAAGACCATTCCACCTGGCACCTGGTGGAACTCCATAACGACACCCGACACAGGAGAAACCAAAGCTCGCTACCAAGCTCTTAAACGCCTGGCCATTCAAGCCCATGATCATGAAAATGAGCAACGCTTTTGGGCTGGAGAGCTGCGCTCAGACCGTTCTTTAAAAACCAAGGATAATAAATGGAATTTCCGGCCTCTCTTGTCAGCGTTTTGGTGGGGCAACATATCCTATGGGGTCCTCTCTAATTATGGCCGCTCTATTATCCGCCCTCTGATAGCATGGACAATCGTTGCTGCCTTTATGGCTTGGGTGCATCTTGGAGGACAACAAACCACCATACCTCTTGAGACCACCGCCAGGACTAAATATAACTCCCCCATAAAATGCAATGCGCTGACAGCGGCCATTCAAACCTCTCTAAAAACCAGTGCCTTGGGGCTAGGCTTTGATCGTACTAAAAAGGACATTTATAAACGGTATTACATCTGCCTCTACGGCACAGAAGGAGACAGCGCTAAGACTCCTAAAATTCCCAACGGCATATTGATTGCAGAATTTTTCCAAATGCTCTTCTCCGCTGTCCTGATTTTTCTTCTAGGCCTTGGCATCAGAAATAATTTTAAACTAAAATAGGACACTAGCGTCCTTATTAAGAAAGACCCAATATTATGATCTTACTCCTTGCCGGCCTGCTCGGCTTTCTGTCTGTGGCACTTGGCGCTTATGCTGACCATGGCTTGCAACACACCGCATCAGAAGCCGATCTAAAAAGCTTCATGACAGCCATTAAATATCATCAAATCCATGCGATTGCGCTCATTGCCATTGGTCTGGCCCGCCTGGCAAGCCCACAACTGGCCAGCTCGCGAGCTTTGCTTGTCGCCAGCCTTGTCTTTTTTGCCGCGATTTGCCTGTTTAGCTTCGGCATTTACGCCGCCGTTATCCTAAACTTGCCTAGCCTAAAGTATCTGGCCCCGTTCGGTGGCACCCTGTTCATGATCGGTTGGCTAACTCTGGCCCTTGCAGGCTGGCAACTAAAAAGGGCATGAACCTATCCCCACTCATCCCGGACTTGATCCGGGATCCATAGCAATAGGCTCACCCATGTCGATAAACTGGTGGTTTTCAGGAGGGAAAGACGCTTGGGCTGTGCTGAACGGAGAAGCCCCGTCAAGACGAGAGGTGGATCCCGGGGCTAGCCCGGGATGACTTTGGATCTCGTTTTGTTTTTGTATTAACTGCTTAAAATTCTTCTGGCAATAACCTGCGCTTGAATTTCAGCAGCACCTTCGAAGATGTTTAGGATCCGGGCATCGCATAGCACCCGAGAGACCGGGTATTCTAGCGCAAAGCCATTGCCGCCGTGGATTTGCAAGGCGTTGTCAGCCGAGCTCCAGGCAATACGGGCGGCAAGTAGTTTGGCCATCCCGGCTTCCAGATCACAGCGCTTTTCTTCATCCTTTTGCCGGGCGGAGAAATAGGTGAGCTGGCGGGCGATCATGATCTCAACGGCCATCATCACCAGTTTGTCAAATACCCGTGGGAAATTCACAATTGGTTTGCCGAACTGCTCGCGCTCGTTGGCATATTTGAGCCCGATCTCTAGAGCTGATTGGGCCACACCGATGGCACGGGCTGCTGTTTGAATGCGGGCAGCTTCAAACGTTTCCATCAACTGTTTAAAGCCCTGGCCTTCTTCAGGACCAAGCAGATTGGCTTTTGGCACCTCAAAGGCGTCAAAGGAAATGTCATATTCTTTCATGCCGCGATAGCCCAGCACCTCAATCTCACCGCCGTTCATCCCATCTGCTGGGAAGGGGTTGTCATCATCCCCGCGCGGTTTTTCTGCCAACAGCATGGAGAGACCGCGATAGCCTTTATCATCCGGGTTGGTGCGGACCAAAAGCGTCATCAGGTCTGCGCGAACGGGGTGGGTGATCCAGGTTTTTTGGCCTGTGATTTTGTAGGTGTCGCCGTCAAGAACAGCGCGGGTTTTCAACGAGGCAAGGTCAGAGCCGGTGTTTGGTTCTGTAAACACCGCGGTTGGTAAAATCTCGCCAGTGGAGATTTTGGGTAGCCAATGTTGTTTTTGTTCTTCTGTGCCGCCGCACAAAATTAGTTCTGCGGCAATCTCTGAACGTGTGCCCAATGAGCCAACGCCAATATAGCCGCGTGACAATTCTTCAGAGACCAAGCACATGGATTCCTTGCCAAGCCCAAGCCCGCCATATTCTTCTGGAATGGTCAGGCCAAACACACCCAGTTCGGCCATTTTTTCCAAAATTTCCATTGGGATGTAATCATTGGCCAAGTGCCATTCATGGGCATGGGGTTCCACTTCACTGGCAGCAAAGCGGCGCATTTCTTCGCGCATGGCCTCATAAGTCTCATCCAGGCCGGTGTCTCCAAAGGTGGCGCTGCCCTCTGCCTGGATCATCAGTTCAATTAACCGTTTGCGCGCTTGGGGGCTGTTGCCTTGTGTCATCAAGGTTTGAACGGCTGATGTTTGGAAGCCTTGCAAATCTTGCGCGCTTAATCCCAGCTCGCCAGGGCGCACAAATTCGTTTTGGCTCATCGGGATGCCGCCGGCCATTTGCGCCAAATATTCAGCAAAGCCAACCTGTACAATCAGCGATTCCAGCTCACCAAAGCGCCCTTCAGATTGCATGCGCTCCGCATAATCTTTTAGTTGGGCCAAACTTTCTGCATAGGTTGAAAACCACGCCAGCCCATGGCTGCTATGTTGGTTCGCATCAACCAAAGCCCCATCAATTTTGCCCTCAGCGCCGGTGACAGTGGCCAAAACATTTGCCTTTGCCTGGTCGCGTAGCGTTTGCGCTAAACCAACTGCTTCTGCCAAAAGTTGGCCTAAATTTGGTAAAAGTCCATTGTCAGAAATTTGACTGCTGTCGACCGCCAGGCTCATTCGAATCTCCCAAACGTTTTAGTGAAAATCATCATCTGGCTTACGGTTTCAAAGCTAACGGGTCTATCACCCTGGAGCTCATCAAAAAGATGATCCTGCCAGATATGGGTCCAAAAAGGTGTATCAGCCCCCATTTCTAAGTGCAACCCTTACAAAACTGCACCTTAGACCAAAGAGAAAGCCTGACGCTGTTCGATGCAAAACACCGTCTTTTTCGCTTTTTTGTGTTAACCAAAAATTTTCAAACAGTTAAATGCGGCTTATTCATCACTGCCGCTGAAAGAACGTTGTAAACTTTCAGCAAATTTCTTGGCTTTTAATTTAAAGCCGGCAGAAACTTCAGGTTTTTTCTTCTTTTCTGAGGGATGGTCATTTAATGCTTCTAGGTGAGCAAATTGATTGCCATGTTGGTCTGCGTCTAAGGGGAGATCTTGTCGCAAACCTTGAGGCAGCCCTTGGACAGGGGCCCCTGGAGGGTGTGCTCTGGGGTGCTGTAATTGTTGCCCGTTCGTCATAGGTGCCCCATTAACAGGTCTGTGTACTGGTGTTCTTGGTGGAAGACCGCTTGCATATTGCCCTGGGTGGCCTTGTTGCCCTGGGTGACCTGAGTGGCCTTGGGGGGGCAAAGGCATCTGGCCGGCTGGCACATGAGGGCGATGCGGAGCGGGGTTTTGGGACATCTGGAGAGGCGGGACTGGAGGCGCTGGTGGCTGAGGCACTCCATTTTGTGCCACGCTTTGGTTGTCTTGACCGTTTATGGTTTTCTCCATTTGCCGTAAAGCTGGCTTTTGCATACCCTCATGATGACCAGTGTTTGCGGCCATCGCCTTTAAACGTTGCTCTGGATGGGCACCAACTTTGCTAACAGGGGGGCGGTTGTGAGGAGGGGGTGCCCCATTCATAACTGGAATAGGGGGTGGCATTGCCCCTTTTGGCTGACTGAGCTGGGGTGGTGCGTCCTGCTCTGCGTCAAAATAAGGTGGTCTTTCATCATCGAGATCTAGATCATCTTGGGCCGCAAAATGCTCTGTGCTTTCTTGCATCTCTTGAGGTAAATCGATGGTTTCAGCCAAAGAGGATAGGTCTCTTTGCAGGTATGGGTCCGCGCTTGTCTCACAGGAGCTTTCTTGCTCAGCCTCTTGGTTTTGTTCTGATAAAGAAACATTATCATATGCTTTATTTACATACTCATCCTGACGTTGGCGGGTATGGGGTAATGCAATATCTCCATCTTGGATGAAATCTGCAGGCATCTCAGCATCTTGATCTTCAAATGTAACTGGCGCATCTGCTTGGCTCTCTTCAACTTCTGGGTCGATGTTCTCGTCTTCATCAACAATGGGGGGGACATAGTCTGGCGCAAGAGAGACCTCTTCATGCCACATCGCCCCGTCTTGCACCCCTTCGGCCTCATTGTGAAAGGCTGAACTTTCTTGAGATATATCTTCTTCTTGCTCTGGAATAGGCTCTTCAAAGACTTTTTGCAGGCGCGGCGATAAAGCAATATTCTCATCAAATGTATCATGAGGGTCTTCATACACTTCATCAACTTCCGTTTCGGTTGCTTGCATGGTCTGGGCTGATAGTTGCTCGCGTAGCGATGCCAACTCGGCCTCTAGCATGGCCTTTTCTTTTAAAACGAGATCTTGGTTGATTGCAGCTTGGTCTTCATCACTGACTAAGGTTGGCGGTTCATCATGACCAACCACGTTATCCATGGCTTGTTCAAACTTAACCTCTTTCCAATTATATGCTGACACCCATGAGAGGCGGTCGAACCCTGTTTGCCCCTCTAGTGCGAGAGAATATTTGGTTTGCACATCCTTGGCTAACAATGCCGCTTGCTCTATCCAATTTTCTCGCGCGACCCGGAAGGGGTCTTCCAGCAAGTTAGAAATACGCACGACGTCTGCTTCGTTAAAAGCTGCAATTTCATCAAAATGAAAAATCTCTTGCTCATTGAGCACGACTTGGATCTGCTCATCAATTCCTTGAATGAGAGGAAGGTTATCAGGTGTTTTGGCGAGATCTTGGCTTACTTCGTCCTCATCCAGGTTCTCTTTAGGCTTGTTTTCAGGTGTCACAACCAAACGCAATTTGGCCGGTTCAGACGTAGAAATTTCAGTATCTGGCTCATCAAGCTGGTCTGTTTTTGAAAATAAGGCTTGGGATAATGTTTCAGTTAAGTTCGTGACCACAAGAGGATCAGTTAAGCTTTGCGTCTCTTCCATCTCCTGGACAAACAAAACCTTGTGAATATCTTTCAAATGATTGGTGACGGCTCCGACCTTTTCCATTGCCAAATTTTTTTGGTCTGGCTCAAGGTCGGGGTTCGAGCGGATATCATTAAGCAAAACAGTCACTGCGGAAATGACATCCTCAACAGAAGAAACAATTTTTTTCTCACCAGAACTCATTACATGATCCCTTTAACTAAACATACAACGCCCTAAGGGGAGTTAAGTAAACTGACAGCATACAATAGACCCAAGTTCAGAAACTTACCTCCCAACCCATCATAATCGATTAATGGTTGACGAAATGAGAAGACGCCCAAAAATTAATTTACGGCAAATTCATGATGAGATCATGGCAAAAACGAACCGATAATAACCTAACGCTAATTCATTGCAAATAAACAAAAAACCCAGCCCGTTTCCGGGCTGGGGTGAACAAATTGTTATGAAAACAATAAACTTTAAGCTTGTCGGGCCTCTTCTAACGTTTTCATGCCAGGCCGTTTGGCCCCAACAAGGCATGACATGTTGCCTGGCGCATGCTGGTTATTCATCATTTTCATATGGGCTTCTGGGATGCGATCCCATTCAAACAGCTCTGACATGCAAGGTTTCACATGCCCTTCAATCACAAGGCGGTTTGCACTTGCAGCTTGTTTTAAATGTGCAAAGTGAGAACCCTGGATACGCTTTTGGTGCATCCATACATAACGCGCATCCATCGTTAGGTTAAAGCCAGTGGTACCGGCACAAAAGACAACCATACCGCCGCGCTTCACAACAAATGTTGAAACGGGGAACGTTGCCTCACCAGGATGTTCGAACACCATATCAACATTGTTGCCTTTGCCGGTGATATCCCAAATCGCTTTGCCAAATTTGCGCGCTTCGCCAAACCAGGTTTTATACTCTTCGCTATTGACGACCGGAAGCTGGCCCCAGCACTGAAAATCTTTACGATTAAGAACGCCCTTAGCACCAAGATCCATCACATAATCGCGCTTAGATTCATCTGAGATAATACCGATGGCATTGGCGCCGGCCGCTTTAATCAATTGCACTGCAAAAACACCAAGCCCACCAGAGGCGCCCCAAACAAGCACATTTTGTCCCGGCTTAACTTCATGCGGCATATGACCAAAAAGCATACGATAGGCTGTTGCTAGAGTAAGTGTGTAACAAGCAGATTCTTCCCAGGTCAGGTGCTGGGGGCGTGCCATTAATTGCTGGGCCTGCACCCGTGAAAACTGGGCGAAAGAACCATCAGGTGTTTCATAACCCCAGATCTTTTGTGAGGTCGAGTACATGGGGTCACCGCCATTGCATTCCTCATCATCTCCGCCGGTCATATTACAGTGGACAACTACCTCATCACCAACCTTCCAGTTGGTGACATCAGATCCTACCGCCCAGACAACACCTGAGGCATCAGATCCGGCCACGTGAAAATCATTACCATGCACATCAAACATGGAAACCGGCACACCGCGAGAGGCCCAAACGCCGTTATAATTGACACCAGCAGCCATATTCAAAACCAGCACATCTTTGGGGCCCAAGTCCCATGTTGGAACGGCCTCAAGCTGCATTGCCTTATCAGGCTCACCCTCACGCTCTTTGCGAATGGCCCAAGCGTACATCTTTTCCGGCACATGCCCGAGAGGTGGAATTTCACCTACTTCATAAAGATCTTTGGTCGACATTTTATATTTCCCCTACACGTCGTCTGTTGTCATTGGCTTTGATCTAAAATGCTAATCAGCTTTTTCAAAGACTTAACACTAAAATTATCTCTCTTAGATCAAAAAAATATTTTTTCTTGCTAAGGGTGATAGGAGGTGAAAAAGGCCACGTCAATGGATCCATAGACTAAGGAATCTGGCTGATATATCACTAACACTCCCCAAAACACCCCAAAAACAGTGATTTCATGCCTGCTCTTGAATACAGCCTTCTTATACCATCACTAATCATTGAGAAGAATTAAATAAAATTTTAGTCCGATTTTCACCGTGAACTTAAAAAAACCGAAAGTCATCATTGCTATAAAAAACATCCAACGATTAAAGACATAAAGAGATAAAATAACATGGCACAATCAAAGGTGAAAACACCGCCTAACTATTTATTGCCACCCCAATTTTGTTATTCAAAAACAACAATTGCATGTTTTGTTAGCCTTCTGACGTTTACAGTCATACTGTTTCTCATCTCTAAATCTTCAACACTGTTGTTCAACACAGCGTTTGGACAACAACTTCAATTGTTCTTTGAAGTCAGTTTCTTACTTGCCTGCACCACTGCTCTTTGGAAGAAATCCATAATGCACTAACACCTCAACGCCCTGATAAAGCTTCGGTTACCAGAATAGTAATCGTCCTTTATCTCGTTGGAATTTTAATTGGAATGGCCCTTTTTATATATATTCCATAAATCAGGCCGGCGCTCCTTAGTTATCTGTTCAGAGCGCTCCATACGCCATTGCCGAATATGTTCGTGGTTGCCTTGGAGCAAAACATCAGGGATTTGTTTCCCTTCAAATTCGCGGGGGCGTGTGTAATGTGGATGCTCTAAAAGGCCTTGTTCAAAGCTTTCTTCTTCCAAACTTTCAGATGAACCAACCACGCCAGGGCGTAGGCGGATGACAGCGTCCAACAAACACATGGCGGCCATTTCACCCCCTGTCATGACAAAATCCCCAATTGAAACCTCTTGTAGCCCGCGCGCCTCTATGACGCGTTCATCAACCCCTTCAAAACGCCCACACAATAAAATTAAGCCTTGGCTTTGGCTCAAGTCTTTGGCCATGGCTTGATTAAATGGTCTCCCGCGTGGGGACAAATAAATTGGGCGTGCTTGCGGGGCCAGATCAAGGGCGGCATCAATCGTTCTTGCTGCCACATCAGGCCGCATCACCATGCCAGCGCCGCCGCCTGCCGGGCTATCATCAACACTTGAGTGTTTATCGTGGGCAAAATCTCGAAAATTGAGGGTCTTTAAATCCCACAAACCTTTTTGCAAGGCTGCACCTGTCACACTGGTTCCAAGTGGGCCGGGAAAAAGATCTGGGAAAAGTGTGAGGCAAACTGCGCGCCATGGGTTGGTCATAAAAACTTCTCTTAAAAGCGAAACAAAAATAATAAAAGGTGCCTTTGTATTACAAGCCAGCCTCTGTTTTGAAACAGGCAGATTGTAATACAAAGGCACCTTTTTATATCAGGGTGTTCTCAACCTGACCAGTTTGGCAATCCTAATTTAAGTTAAAGGCATATAAACATTGGACACAACAATAAGCGTAGCAAGGCTTCAACTTCTTTTTCAGTGGTAATATACGGGGCATCTGGCAAAGCAAAAACCAATCCAGGATTGACCCGTTCCAGTGCCCATAATAACCGAGATTGGTCGCACCGCTTTAACAGTTCAACCTCTATCTCTGCGTCAAATTCATCTTCAAGTGAGCTCACAATTTGAGGAGCATGGGGTAAGACATCTGCAAGACAATATAAAATAACATCACTGGCCCCGCCCAAATACCCTCTTAGCAAATCAAAGCCCTTCTCCCAGGCTTTTAAAGAGTGAACCACAATCACCAAAGGCCCCTTCATATGGCGTTTGGCCCGTGGGCCTGCCATTAAAATGCCTTGTAATTCGCCTTGATCTCGAAAGGTTTTAAAGTCTTTGGTCAACTGGCGGGCTGTTTGATGCTCTCCTAGCACCATAATATTTGGTTTCTCAAGTTGGGCGCGTAACCGCTCAGTGCCATCTCCGTTTAACTTAACAAATTCAGCCTCGATTTGAGCGTCTTCACAACGGCGCAAAACTTCACGATTGACCATGCGCATGGCGATCTTGGTTTCTCGGCGCAGTTCATGCAGCTCAAGTCCGCGCTTATTACCGCAAACCCGAACCTCGTTGGAAAAGCTGAATCGTGAGGCTTGAAATAATGCCTCATCTTCCATGAAATAGGCCAGTAAGGGAATTTTTGCCCCTTTGGCGAACTCGACCCCGGCAGCCAAAGCCGCTTCATTCATGGGTCGTCCCCCTAATTTCAAGATTAGTTGCTCGCTCATTAAAGCCTCCACCGGATGGAAAAGACCCTAAATGATTCGTAGGCAATAAATGAAATAGAAAAGTGCCCTAAAAATGCCTTAAAGCAAAAAAAATACGTTCAAAGTTCTTATTTAATTGGAGTCTGAGCCATTAAAGGCTTGGCGCATATGAGCAAAATCGACTAGCCGGTCATCAACCCCTCGATTTACAGAACCAGCGGCAAATTGCCCCCCTTTGCCTCTTTTGCCAGCAGGGATGCCTGTTAGGATCTCCAATCCTTCATCAATATGCCTGATTGCCCAGACATGAAACTGTCCTCGCCCACATGCTTTGACCACATCTTCACGCAGCATAAGGTGTAACCTATTGGCATTTGGAATGATCACCCCTTGCTCTCCTGTTAACCCGCGTGCCTTACAAATATCGAAGAAGCCTTCAATTTTTTCATTGACCCCGCCCACTGCTTGGACCTGGCCTAATTGGTTGACAGAACCGGTCACTGCGATGCTTTGGTTAAGAGGGACATTGGACAGTGCGGATAACAGCGCCATTAATTCAGCTGCGGAGGCGCTGTCCCCGTCTACGCCGTGATAGGATTGCTCGAACACCAGACTTGCGCTTAATGATAGCGGTACTTCTTGGGCAAATGTGCCTGCTAAATAGCCCCATAAGATCATGACGCCCTTTGAATGCAATGGGCCGCCAAGCTCTACTTCGCGCTCAATATCAACCACACGCCCAGATCCCATTCGCACGCGGGCGGTAATTTTACTGGGCCGCCCAAAGGCGTAATCACCCAAATTTATCACACTCAAGCCATTCACTTGGCCAACTTCAAAACCATCGGTTTCGACCATTTGCACTTCACGCAAGACATTTTCAATTGACTGATGGCGCATGTGAGAGGCGCGTTCTTCGCGCAATTGCAAGGTTTTTAATATATCTTCGTGGGTGGTGGTGTTACGCCCAGCTTCATTTGCCCAATAGTCAGCCTCTTGTAAGATGTCGCGCAGGGTATAAAAATTGACATCAAGCTTTTCTGCATCTCCCGCTTGGCGGGCGCTTTGCTCTATCAAACGAGCAACGCCGACAGCATCAACGGCTTTTAGCCCGCGTGTTTTAACCACCCTGGCAACCAAACGAGCATAGGCATGTTCTGTTTCAATTGAACGCGGTACTTGCTCATCAAATTCAGCCTGAATTTTGAAAATTTGCGAAAATTCAGAATCCATTTCATTGAGTTTGTAATAAAGTGATCGATCGCCGAACAGAACCACTTTAACTTTTAAGGGAATGGCATCAGGCGCCAAACTAATCGGACTTGTCACCGAGCCATCATCAATCGGAGAGTCAATTTTGACTTCTTTAGTCACTAAGGCCCGTTTGATCCCTTCCCAGGCAAAATTATTTTGCAATAATTTGCGTGCATCGAGTAACAACACCCCGCCATTGGCAAGATGCAAGGCACCGGCTTTGATTTGCATAAAATCGGTATTCACCATCCCCATTTCAGAATGAGTTTCAATGGCGCCCAGTAAATTACTTAGGGTTGGGTTCACTTCTTTTATGATTGGGGCGCCTTTGCCTCTCAAAGAGCGCTCACCGCCACCTGAACTGGATGTTACCAATACATTGACCAGATAGCGGCGAAACCTAGGGTCCTCATGGCCGCCAATCGCACCTGGGAAATCGGGCAATTTCTCATCGTTGATAAAAAAGTTAACGTTTCTCACCAAATCGGCTTCAACGTTATCCAGATAGGCTAACACTTTGTCGATTTCTTTAAACCGTTTGCGCCCTCCTTCTAGAGCGGCATGAACAGCGCGCTGCGCCATTTCTTCATTTAAGGCTTGTAATTTTTCTGCGCGCTCTTTTTGTTGACCTGGTAAACGCTCTAAAATTTCTCCCAATTGCTGCTCAAGGGTGTTGATCTTGGCCTCAATGATCCGGCGTTCATTGAGCGGCTTTTTGGCAAAGTCTTCTGGTTCAACCATTTCACCATTTTCAAATGGCACCATCGTGAACCCTGTTGGGGTACGCACGATCTGCACCTCTTTAGCCAGGGCCTGTTCCATTAAATTATCAATGGCATCTTCTTGGTCACTTTCAAAAGAAAGGTCTATCACGCGTTTGCGCGCGACATATTCTTCGCTGTCAAACAAAGCTGGCAAACCAACTTTAAGCTCATCGACTACATTGCGCATCATGCTCGCCAAAGCGGGCCCTTGGCCTGGCTTTAGTTCAAGCGCTATGGGGCGATGCTCATATTGAAAATTGTGAACGTAGACAAAGTCACTTGGCACGTCCCAAGAGGCAAGGTCGCGCTCTAAGAGTGACATAACCGCTGTGAGTTTGCCGGCACCAAATGGACCAACCGCAAAAATGTTAAAATTATCCGCGCCAAGATTAAGGCCAACATCAACTGCGGCTAGCCCGCGTTCTTGGCCCAACAGGCCTTCAAGAGGTTCTAATTCGGCTGTGGTTAAAAACCCTAGCTCGGCTGGGTTAACCGCTTTACGTAACCAAGCAACCTCAACGGCTCCGTCTTTATTTTGCCCTGCACCGTCTTTTGCGTTTTTACCGCGACCACCCGTTAATCCAAACATGATCTGTCCTTAAACCAAGCTTAAAATTTTGATCCCAATGAGTTTTGAGACCCCACACCTTAGAGCATTCCACTTTTTAATGACTTCAAAGAAATACTCTCGTCATTTATTTTAGCGTTCCTACTTTACCTAAAACCGCCATACACTTTTAGGCGGAACGCTTTATTTTAGCGTTCCTACTTTACCTAAAACCGCCATACACTTTTAGGCGGAACGCTTTATTTTAGCGTTCCTACTTTCCTAAAACCGCCATACACTTTTAGGCGGAACGCTTTATTTATGCGTTCCTACTTTCCTAAAACCGCCATACACTTTTAGGCGGAACGCTTTATTTATGCGTTCCTACTTTCCTAAAACCGCCATACACTTTTAGGCGGAACGCTTAGCACTCCCCTTAAACTTTAAGCAAAAGGAAAGATAAATCTTGAGATAAAGTGATAAATGAAACCAGACAAGAACAAAACCCAAACCACAAAAAACCCCCAGAATACACAGTTTGCACTGTAATTATATCTGGAGGTGAAATGAACAAACAAACGCAATAAAACCCTTCAAGCACTTGATTAAAGGGTAAAGACTGTTATCGCGGGGCTCGTTTTGCTAATATTCTTTGTAGCGTGCGCCGATGCATATTTAGGCGCCGGGCTGTTTCTGAAACATTGCGGTTGCAAAGTTCATACACTCTTTGAATGTGTTCCCAGCGCACCCGATCAGCAGACATTGGGTTTTCAGGCGGTTCTGCCTTTTGCCCTGTGGCCATCAAAGATGCCACCACATCATCTGCGTCAGCTGGCTTTGCCAAATAATCAATGGCGCCAAGTTTCACAGCTGTGACAGCTGAGGCTAAATTGCCATATCCTGTTAACACCACGGCACGAGCGTCTGGCCGCGCTTCAGATAAAGCTTCAATAATTTCAAGCCCATTTCCATCATTTAAGCGCATATCAACGACCGCAAAAGCGGGTGCCTTCATACGAATGAGGTCCAATCCATCTTTTACATTATCTGCTGTCTTTACGTCGAACCCTCGTCCATCCAGAGCCCGAGACAACCGGTTTAAAAACGGTTGATCGTCTTCAACAACAATCAATGACCGATCATCAAAATCCGACCAATCAATATCTTCCATTACAAAAAAACCCTTCCCCAAAATTTAAGCAAAATAAATCGCTGCAATAGCGATTGTTGATACAAAAATGTTTTCAAATTTCAATATGGTACAATGACACACTGCTAAAAATCAAATTCTACCAACCTAATGGGTGCTAAAACCCTTTTATTCGTTAATTTTGGGCCAATCCTAAATCGATACGATTGCGGGGCCATTGAAGGTTAACAAAGGCGCCTTTTTCTGGTGCTTTACGATTTCCAAACCTCATGGAGGCGCCTGAGCGTTCTAATAAGGTTTTAGAGATAAAAAAGCCCAATCCCATACCCCCTGATTGATCATCTTCAACATGGCTATGGGCAATTGAGCGTGAAGATATAAAAGGTTCCCCTAGCATTTTTAGCATTTCAGGTGAAAACCCTTCTCCATCATCACGAATTTTTATTTTTAACTTTCTCTCATTCCATGTCGCTGTTACCACAACGCGCTCATTTGAAAATTCAACCGCATTTTCAAATAAGTTACTCAAAGCATAAATCAGCCCTGGATTTCGGGCCAGAATGGGCTCGCGGCGAAACGGCTCGGCAACCGCCTCTTCACAAGCTTTATCAATCACGATATTGGCGTTTAGTGCCTTTAATGGTTGAGCAACCTCTTCTAATACATCTCCGAGGCTAGAACGTGCCACTAACAAGTCACCATCACTGCCCTCTTCGGTTAAAGACTGTAAAATCTCTCTGCACCGCACAGCTTGTGAGGCAATCAGCTTAACGTCATCTCTGATCGGGCTATCTTTATCCAGCTCTCGTTCTAACTCTTTTGCGACCAGTGAAATGGTTGACAACGGTGTACCAAGCCCGTGGGCGGCCGCTGCGGCCAAGCCATCAAGTGCTGAAAGCTGTTGCTCGCGCGCCAAAGTTGCCTCTGTTGCTGCAAGAGCGGCTGACATTACCCGTCCCTCGTTGGCAATGCGCCAGGCAAAAAAACCAATAAAGGTCATGGCGCACAACACTGAGATCCAACTGCCCATGCGGTAGGCCACAGGCAGGGCTAAACCTTCATTTCCATGCCAGGGCAAAGGTAAGTAGAAAAAGGAAATAAAACTGGCCGCGACCAAAGCCAAAACAGATAAAAACAAGGTCGACCTTGAGCGCAAAGAGGCGGCTGAAATCGCAATCGGGGCGACGAGCAAACTCGCAAACGGGTTTAAAATGCCCCCTGTCAGATATAATAAGATCGACAGCTGAACGATATCAAACCCTAGCATCCAGGTGCCCAGTTCATTGCCAACAACTTTAATATAGGTGACCAAATCACGTAGAATGATATTGATGGAAACTGAAAGACAAATAACCACCAAACACCATTGCAATGGAAACTCAAACCCAAAACCAAAATAGACGACAAACACCGTGACGAGCTGGCCGATAACCGCAATCCAGCGCAACCTCACGATGGTCGCAAGGCGTAGATTGCTTCGGGTGATATATTCTTTATGAACCATGCCTTCATACTTAAGCTATTTTACAAAAGGCTCAACAAAAATTGATAAAATAGACTTAACCGCGTTCACGCTTAAGGCTTGCTCTATTCTTCAGAGCATTCTATTGTTTGCCGACAAAAATCTCATCATGGCAGCAGTTAAGGCACTCACCAGGCTTTTTAGATAGAACTAAACGTTCAGTCCTCAAAACCACAGGAATTTAAAAATCCCATGCGGGCAAATCATATTTTTATTGTTATTTGTAGTTTTTGTTTTGGCGCTTTAATCGCGCTTTGGCTTTACGCGCTTGAACAACAGCCCAAACAGGTCAGGCTAGAAGGGGCTGGCAAAGCCCTTATCGGTGGCCCCTTTACCCTCACCGATCAAAACGGCGCACCCAAATCGGATACAGATTTTCATGGGAAATATTTGTTGGTTTATTTCGGGTATAGTTTTTGCCCAGACGTGTGCCCAACAGATTTGCAAAAAATGTCCCGCTCTCTTGATATGTTAAAAGACCGGGTTGAAAAGATCCAACCCATTTTCATCACCATCGACCCTGAGCGCGATACAGCAAAACAGCTTAAAACTTACGTCTCAAACTTCCACCCTAAGCTCATCGGCTTGACAGGCTCGGTAGAACAAATTGAGAAACTCAAAAAGGCTTACAAGGTTTACGGCATTAAAGTCGACGAGAACGGCAAGCCCACCAAAAACCCAAAAACAGATGATTACCTCATGGATCACTCCCCGCAAACCTTCCTAATGGGCCCGGACGGCAAATTCATCCGTTACTTCCGCTTTTCTGCCACGGCAGAGACCATTGCCAAAACCCTCAAGAAAATCATCCCAACAACATAGCCCCCTCGTAATATATGCATCATGAAAGGAGGAGCCTAGCCAATAGTGGGCTAGGCAACATGGCGAAGCCCGCGCATTTTGTGCCCCCGAAGGGCACAAAAATATTGCGCGCCCCATCGGAGGGCCCGCGTTGCCTAGCGGCCGCGGAATAGCCCGTGAGATAAAAAAAGCGGTTGCTGGTGGGCAATCTATAGCGCCATGAAAAAGGCCCAATAAACCGACATTATCTGTGGGTTGCATTGGGTAATAATCAAATAAAGCTTTAAATTTTTATCAACAAAATGCATGTTAGGTTCACTCGAGTTGCGATGCGGGGAAAGCGGCAAGTAAAGAAACGTCAGGGCAAACGTCAGGGCGGTGAACTGACACATCCCAACATGTGCGATTCCGAACAGGCTAAATTACAGTCTGTTCCAAAGTGGATTCCCAATTGAACCAAGCATGAGGCAAATATATGCGATGGCTCGAGCGCCTAAATAATTCAACACCCAATACGCTCCAGCATGGCCAAGAGATTGCGCTGGAAAATTGCGAAATCCCGGTGACCTTACGCCGCCACCCTAAAGCGCGGCGCTTAACGCTTCGTGTCAATGCCACCAACCGCAGCGCGGTTATCACCGTTCCTCCGTCCTGCAGTGATCGTGAAACGTTAAAGTTTTTAAACAGCCATAAGTCCTGGTTGTATCAGCAAGTTGCGAAAATCCCTGAGCCGGTTCCATTTAGCGACCAGTCGGTCATTCCCTTGCGCGGCACTGATCATATGATTAACTTTGCTGGTGCTGTGCGCGGTAAAGGCGTTGTTTGGCTGGAGCAAGAAGAAACAGATTTCCTCCCCTTAATCAATGTCACAGGCAACGCCCAATTTGCCCCACGCCGGTTAAAAAACTGGCTGATCAAACAAGCCCGGAAAGATATTTATGAACGCTCTCAATGGCACGCCAATAATCTGGGATTAAAGTTTAAAAAAATCATGATAAAAGATCAGCGCAGCCGTTGGGGCTCTTGCTCATCAAACGGGGTGCTATCTTATTCGTGGCGCCTTATTCTTAGCCCGCCTGAGGTGCTTGATTATGTGGCAGCTCACGAGGTGGCTCACCTACAAGAAATGAACCACGGACCTAATTTTTGGGCACTTGTGCACAAGACCTTGCCGACTTATGAAGGGCCAAAAGACTGGCTGCGGGATAACGGCACTGATCTGCATCGTTATGGGATGCAGGGCTAGATTTTTTGCCAATTGAAACTGAGATAAATCTATTCATGTGTTGAGAATGACTGCACCTTCTTTGCCATTGTTGGCAAGTTGGCTCACTCTTGCAAACCGCCTATCTCATACATAATGTTAATGCGCGCAACATATTTACTCACCGGGCCAGTGAGCGGTGCGCCGGCGTGCAATACAGAGCCTTTGGTGTGACCATGGCGGAAAAATAGAGCACGGCCTGTTTTGGGGACGATGGAAATTTGTGGCTCACCCTTGTCATATAGAACCGTCTGGCCTCCTATGATGCCATTTTCTTCCCCGTTTAGATATAAGAGCATGGTGAGCTTAGAATAAACTGAAGGCCATTGTACCAGGTCTTTGCCATCTTGCGAAAGGCCGTATCCGGGCCAGCCGCCATCAATATGAAGTTTGAATTCATCACCCTCATCATATCGGTACATGTTTATGCGCTGGCTCAGTTTAGGAAACAGCGGATCCCCCTCAATCATTTGAGGTAAATGACTTTTAATGCGCTCAAAGATTGTTTGCATCATGATCGGGTCAGCGATCCAATGAACGGTCTTGTTCTGTCGCATGCCAGGGGGCGTTTGAAGGCCGGGGGCGGCGGCATCATAGCCTAAGCTTTCTGTCATACCAATGATTGTTGCGGCCTCTTCAGGGGTGAGGACATCATCGATATAAAAGGCTAGCTTATCGTTGAGATCGAGACTGTGAAACTGTGTTTTGCGGTTGATTTCATCTCCGCTTTCCAGAAAGGGGTGGCATTTCACAGCGTGAATGGGTGTGTTGGGCTTTGTTCCCCCTTCCGGGTATGATCCATCCAGATAGGCAACAGGGAAACAATCGAATATTGGCCAATGTTGGTCCATTAAAAATCCTTATTTATAATCAACTCACACAACTGGCCCTTCTTTCACACCACCAGCGACAATGCTGCAATGTGAGTTTTAGAGTCATTGCACAAGGGAACTAAGAGCGCCAGAAGTTTTTCCTGCGAAGCTGAGAAGAAGTCATCGTTGTATTCAACCACCGCCTATATTATTGTTGTCTTGTGTTTGAGGCAATCTAGAAACGATTGAACATTTTATGACAGGTGGAGGTAGGGATGACAACAAAAATTGCAAGTGTCATTGGTGTGGGCGCTCGACGCGGCTTGGGGGCTTCGCTTTGTATGCGGGCCGCAAAAGCGGGATATCACGTTGTTGTTGGCGGGCGGACACTTGAAAAGCTTCAAAAGATCGTTGATGAAATTGTATCAACAGGGGGCGCTGCCACGCCCATTACGGTTGATGTCACCCAGCCGGATAGTGTTTCTGAATTTTTCAAGCGCTCCAGCGAGCTTGACGGTCAACTTGATTTTGTCACCTATAATGTTGGCAACGCTTTCATACAAGACACGCTCAGCATGAGCCCGGACTATTTTGAAGAGGCATGGCGGACCTGTTGTTTTGGTGGATTTTTATGTGTACAGCAAGCCGCGACCGAAATGTTGCGCCATGGCAAGGGGACCATATTGTTCACTGGTGCCACAGCCTCCTTGCGCGCGAAAGACCCATTCATTGCCTTTGCCTCAGGCAAAGCGGCCTTACGCGCTGTTGCCCAGGGGTTTGCCCGCGAATTGGGCCCTAAAAACATCCATGTTGGCCATGTGATTATTGATGGTGCCATTGATGGAGAAAAAATCGGGACTCGCATGCCAGAGTTAAAAGAGCGTTTGGGACCGGGTGGTATGTTACAACCTGACGATATCGCTGAGGCCTATTGGCAACTCCACGAACAGCCTCCCTCTGCCTGGACCTTCGAGCTGGACCTGCGACCGTCTATTGAGAGTTTTTAGGAGGGATGGTTTGCCACTTTCATAAAGAGCCGAAAGGAATGTCTGTTTTGTGCCATGAGGAGACACCACAAAACAAACGGATAAGAATTAGCATGACCTTTTCATCTTCGTGTCAAGAATAGCTCAAATATTTTATTATTTGCGTTTCTCTTTTTTGATGAACAATTTAATTTTCTGATTGCTTTAGAAAACCACTTATCCAAATTGTCTCTTTATAACTTTCATTTAAAAAAACTTGCCTGGCAAAGGATGCTTTAATCCAGCCGTATCTTTTAAGGCGTTGTTTAGGACATTGACCGATCTTTGATAAAGCTCATCAGCGCGTTGGTGGGTTTGGCCGATCGTGACAATGCCTAATTTGCCGAATTCAGATAATGCGCCCATAAGATGGAAGGCCACGCCTTCACCCATAGCAGCGTGAAAGTGCAATCCGTTCATCACTGAAATGTCTATAAGGTCATCGGGGGTAAGGCCTTGGTAATCGGCTGACTCTAAATTATCAGATGCATAATAACACCTGGGCGCGCCTGAAGTTGTTAAATATTGCCCGGTGCTTGGGTCGTATTGGCCATCGGTTAGAAACTGCAACATTAATAAAGGATGGGTTGTTCCACCTTTGCGCAAGTTAACCTCTATAGCGTAATGGTTCCAGTCAGATCCTTCTTTTATAGAGATAAAATCAATGCCAAAACGGCCTCGGACCCCTTTTTCTGCCAAGATTCTGGCCGCTGCCATGCCCTGGTTTTGAATGGTCATGCGATAGGCTTCATCGGCTGGAAAGCGGCAACCAGTAAATATTTGCGCATTTTTCCCTTCTAAGACTTGATCATGGGTTGAGATAGCGCTTAGGCGGCCAAGAGGGTCTACTCTAAACTGGGCGGAGGGAGAGGTTTTAACCTGGCCGCTGATAAATTCTTCAACAATCCCCCCCATTTTTTTAAACTTTTCTTGGTAAAAATCCCAAGTCATATCTTGCGCTTCGAATTTGAGATGGGGCAATTGTTGGCGCACCCAGGGTAATAACTCATTTTTGCTGGGGGCATGTTTTAGTTCAAGAATGGCATTACCTTCACCAGAAAAGCCTTCATTTATTTTAACAACCACTTTGGATAGGTTCGGCTTTTTCGTTTTTATATCTGTAATGGCATGAGCAATATCTTCACCATCTGATAAATCCTCATGGCCTTGGGGCATGGCAAGACCGGCTCTACGAAATATTTTTCGCGAACCGCTCTTGGTGCCCCAATAAAGCAACGAGGGATCGCATCCAAATATGGGGATCCCTATTTCAAGGGCAAGCTTTCGTTCAGTTTCCGTTACCGTAAAACAGCTCATATGAGCAATTGATTTATCTGGAATATGTTGGCGGATGGCATCTATTAAACGAGGACGGTCAAGAACTTTTTGGCTCAGCGCAACGGCTGATGAATCATAACAAGATAACAAAGATAAACGGGCGCGGGCGTGTCTTGAGGGCACACCGGGCAAAAGGTGAAGATAGTAATCAATGATTGTTTCATGGATCGGTGTGCTGGTTATGAAAATCACGTTTGTGCGCGGCATGCGCAGCAATAACAGCAAACATAGCATACGTTCTTCATAATGATGAACACCAGAGATTTTCGACATGATCTCTTGATCAAGGGTTAAGCTGGGAACAATGACGACGGTTTTTGGTGCGTTAACGTCACCGATCAAAGCATCAAACTTGTTTGCAAATTGTTCCTGCAAATCATGAAACATCTGCAATTGCTGCGGTGTGAGCGTGTTTGCAGCTAGATCATTTTGGTTGCGGTGATTTTTATTAAACACATGTTTCCCTTTGATATCTTTACACTTTGTAGCATAACTTGAGTTAACAGTGAGGGGGCGCTCCCAGTTTAGTTTCCATGGTTATTTGTTTGCTTTTTAAAATTCTTTGTCAAGGGCATGTGTCTTTGCTTGGTGTTTCAGGTTACCTATCTGTAACTCCGTTTGCCCACTAGCAACCGGGTTCTTTACTTTCCCACCAGCAACCAGATTCTTCGTTTGCGCTTTAGATTGCCCACCAGCAACCGCGCTAGGTCCTTTCTATCCTATTCATCAAATATCCAAGACAATCAGAGCGTATCGCGTTTGGATCAAGCGTTAACATTGCGGGAATGGTTGGTTTTATCAAGCAAATCTGATCATCTTTGTAGTCAAAATATCCGTTAATATCCACCCCATCGTCACCAGGCAAGAGCATGAGGTGATGGTTCTTATCCCTGCCTAATGTGCCTAAAGACGTGCCAGGGGCAAGGGGCGAAAAATTTAAATGATCTAAATCTTGGCGAAAACAAAAATCAGCATCAGAGCCATCAAAAGAAAAGCTGGCTTCTTTTGGGACTTTGATGATTGCTTGAGTTTGGATCAAATCAATATCTTGATCGCGCACTGAGTGTTTGGGAAAGCGCGACAATTTTAAAACCGCTTCTAAAAATTGAACCGTTTTTTCAACGGCACTATGATTGCCAACCCTCCCGCATTCAATGGTTACGGCTGGACACAATTTGGATAGCGCTAAAGATTGGACGCCTTTGGGCCTTTTAAAGAAAATGACCGTGCGGCTAAACAGGCTAGCAAGATACAAAAAATTGTCATGCAATTCATTAACGCAACCATAAAGTGGGTTGTTGCCTGTGTTGTTATGAATGTCAATGCTGGCAAAGGGAGAAAAGCTTTTGACTTTATCATAAACAGATTGCATCAAAATGGCTTCAGGAGCATGGGGGTTTTCTGTTTGTGGCCAGGCGCGATTATAATCTAACTGATTAGACAGGGTTCGAACATTGACTTTTGCTGCTTCAATATTCCCAACAAATAACAAAATTGAACGGGGCAATGGCGCATCTTGATATTTGCGCAAGAGTTTCTGAATGGCTTGCCATCCCGTTATTTCATTCCCATGGAGCAAAACTGTGATGAATAAGGGCTGTTGCTGATGACCTTTAAGATGAAACAGCGTTGGCGCTTTAAGATGTGATGATAAATTGTTCGCCTCAACATCTAATAAGCTTGTTGGGAACTGTTTGAGAAAATTTAGATGTAACTTTTGATTAATGGTTTCATTGGCAAATTGAACCATATAGACATTCCTTTATAAAAGGGCGCGGCCCTTATCATCTTTCTTTTTTATCTTTTACTCAAGCATCAAATGAACGCAAATAAAAAAGCGTTCGCGCAGCACAAGACCGCCTTAAGCGGCGCGAGCTCATTATTGAGGCTTGAGCAAAAAAAGCGCTACTCAACGCGGTTGTATTGCGGATGCTGTGTGGGCATCTGAAGCACAAAACGCGAGCATTAAAAACGCAACTAAGAAAGCGAGAGACTTTGTTTCAAATCAACCGTTCACATCATAAGCTGCCAGTGCTGCCATGTTCACAATGTCGCTGTCTTTGGCGCCCACTGGAACCAGCTGGATTGATTTTTCCAGCCCCACCAATAACGGCCCGATAACTGTGCCTTCAGACAATTCATTCAACATTTTGGGAGCAATGCTGGCAGAATGGAAGGCGGGCATGATCAACACATTGGCTGTGTCTGACAGCCGGCAGAAGGGGTACATGGCCAGTGCCTCTTTGTTTAGCGCCACGTCAGCGGCCATTTCGCCATCATACTCAAAATCCACCCCGCGGCTGTCCAAAATCTGCACAGCTTCACGCACCCGGTCTGAGCGCTCGCCTTCTGGGTGACCGAATGTGGAATAGGCCAGCATCGCCACGCGCGGCTCTGCGCCTAAACGGCGGGATACTTTGGCCGCCTGGCAGGCAATGTCGGCCAGCTCTTCAGCGGTTGGCATATCATGCACAGAGGTATCGGCCACAAACACAGCTCGGCCTTTGCTCAAAATCAATGAAAGGCCAATTGGCACCTCATCAGGGGTTTTATCCAACACCTTCAACACATCTTCAAATACGATTGACCAGTTCCGGGTCACGCCGGCCACCATTCCATCAGCGTGGCCATGGGCCACCATGGAGGCGCCAAAAATAATCCGGTCCGTATTGGTCATGCGCAAACAGTCGCGTAACATATAGCCTTTGCGCTGCAAACGCTCATAAAGATACTCCGCATAAAGTTCATTATGTTCTGAGGTGCGTGCATTGATAATTTCAAATACATCCCGGTACTCAATGCCGGCTTCTTTAAAGGCCGCCATAACTTGCTCTCGCCGTCCAATGAGCACCGGCTGACCAAGGCCAGAATTATAAAACGTGTTGGCCGCGCGCACCACTTGGCTCTCTTCGCCTTCAGCAAACACCACCCGGCGCGGGTTCTTGCGCACTTGGTGGAAAATGGCGTGCAACCAGCCGGCCACAGGATCAAGCCGGGCAGACAAACGGTGGGAATATTCCTCCATATCAATAATTGGTGTGCGCGCAACGCCTGTGTCCATTGCTGCTTTGGCAACAGCTGGCGGCACATGGCTGATCAAGCGCGGGTCAAATGGGGCAGGAATGATATATTCCGGCCCGTATTTTGGCCGTTGTCCGTGATAAGCGGCGGCCACATCATCTGGCACATCTTCGCGCGCCAATTTGGCCAAGGCTTCAGCAGCGGCAATTTTCATTTCCTCATTAATGGTCGTGGCGTGCACATCCAGCGCGCCGCGGAAAATATAAGGAAAGCCCAGCACATTGTTCACCTGGTTTGAATAATCAGAGCGCCCGGTTGCCATAATGGCATCATCGCGCACCTCTGCCACCTCTTCGGGGCGGATCTCTGGATCAGGGTTGGCCATGGCAAAAATAATTGGATTATCTGCCATTGATTTGACCATGTCTTGGCTGACAAGCCCGCCCATGGCCAGACCATAAAACACATCGGCCCCCTCCATCGCGTCTTCTAGGGTGCGTGCGTCAGTCTCAGCCGCGTGCGCGGATTTCCATTGATCCATGCCTTCTTTGCGGCCCTTATAAACCACGCCATTACGATCAACCATCAGGGCATTATTTTGCGGCAGGCCCATAGCTTTGGCCAATGACACACATGAAATCGCAGCGGCCCCTGCGCCGGCGCACACCAATTTCACATCTTTGATATCGCGCTTGGTTAAATGCAGTGCGTTGATCAAGGCGGCTGTTGAGATGATGGCTGTGCCGTGCTGGTCATCATGAAACACCGGGATGTCCATCATCTCGCGTAATTTCTGCTCAATGATAAAACAATCAGGTGATTTAATATCTTCTAAGTTAATCCCGCCAAAGGCTGGCCCTAAATAGCGCACGCAATTGATAAATTCATCAACATTTTCTGTGTCCACTTCCAAATCAATGGAGTCCACATCGGCAAAGCGTTTAAACAAAACTGACTTGCCTTCCATCACCGGCTTGGAGGCCAGGGCCCCTAAATTACCAAGCCCCAAGATCGCTGTGCCGTTTGAAATAACGGCCACCATATTGCCCTTGTTGGTATAGTCATAGGCACTGAGGGGATCCTCAGCAATTGCTTGTACTGGCACTGCGACACCGGGTGAATAAGCCAAACTTAAATCTCTTTGCGTCGCCATCGGTTTGGTGGGCGTAATTTCTAATTTGCCTGGTTTATCTCCAGCATGAAATTGCAAAGCTTCTTGCGCCGTAAATTGATTTTTTTCAGATTTTAAAGGCATGATGTGATGAGATCCTTAGAGAAAGATAAGGCTTATACAAAAGTCGACAATGAATATAATTTTGACCTTAGAATGGAAGGAGGCTGGCCCGCAATATATCTTTGCGAGATATGGCCATTTTTTTCTTATCCTTAAAAGCAAGCGGCACAAGATATATAAATTTCATTGTAAAACAAGTTATTTTCCACGTCTCAATTGCAAACAAGCTAGAATTTTCAAAAAAGCCTCTATAGTGTTCAAGATCACAAAACAATCTAGAATGAAAAAACTGTTTCAAAGCCAAGAGCATAAGCTCATAAGAGTTATGAATTAAGGGAGAATGAGCGTGGCGCGCCCTGAAAGAACGAGTAAACAAAACCGATCAACCAATGCTGTTGAAACGCCCAAGACAGCACCCAAACCCAAAGATAAACCCTCACCGGTTATTGCTCAATATCTTGAGCTGAAAGCTGTTAATCCTGGCTATTTGCTCATGTATCAACTGGGTGATTTTTTTGAGCTGTTTTTTGAAGACGCCATTTTAGCCTCTGAAAAACTAGGGCTTACACTGACCAAACGCGGCACTTATCAGGGCAAAGATATTCCCATGGCTGGGGTGCCGCTTAAAACCATAAATGACTATTTACAAAAGGCCATTCGCGCTGGTTTTCGTGTGGCGATTATTGAACAATTGGAAGACCCGGCCGAGGCCAAAAAGCGCGGGGCGAAAGCCGTTGTCAAACGTGATGTCACCCGCCTTGTCACCCCTGGCACATTAACAGAAGACAGTTTACTGGAGGCAGGCGCCAACAATTACCTGACAGCGATTTTCCAAAACCCAACTGATCATAGCGATAAATCAGCGAAACACCCCCCTTTATCCTACAGCCTGGCCAGCTTGGACATCTCAACCGGTGAGTTTCTCATTGCTCAAGCCAAAGATACAGATTTGGGCGGTGAAATCGCGCGTCTTGGCCCGAGTGAAATAATTCTGTCTGACACCATTTTAAACAGCCCCCCGCTTAAAAGCAGCCTGGCAAGTTTTGAAGGGGCTTTGACACCGGTGCCACATGCCTCTTATTCCAGCTTGAGCGGTGACGCCAGTTTAAAGGCCGCTTTGAATGTTGAAGATTTAACCGCTTTTGGTGATTTTTCACGCGGTGACTTGGCCGCCATTGGCGCGTTGTTAAAATATGTCGAGCTGACACAAATTGGCAAAAAACCGCTCATTCGCCCGCCTGCACAAGCCAGCCAGAGCACCTATATGAGCATCGATGCTGCCACCCGCACCAATCTAGAGCTGATCAAATCCACCAAGATGACCAAAAAGGGGTCTTTGTTTGATGCCATTGATCGCACTGTCACCGGGCCTGGCGCACGCACTCTTGCGGCTCACATCAGCACCCCGCTTTATGATGTTAACGCCATCAACAATCGGTTAAACGCTTTGGAATTTTTTGTCACCAACAGCACCTTGCGCGACACATTGCGCAAAACCATGCGCCAGACACCGGACATTGCGCGTGCCTTATCACGCCTGAGCCTTAACCGGGCTGGGCCGAAAGATTTGGGCGCTGTTAAATATGGCCTGATTGTTGCTGACAACATCAACAAGGAGCTGGACCTGGTCAACAATGATCACCTGCCAGAAAAACTCAAAGCCATAAAAGGCGATTTACTGTTTGCCAGCGGCAAATTAACTGACCAATTGGTTGCCGCGCTCAGCCCTGAGCTGCCCATGCAAATCCGCGATGGTGATTTTATCAACAGGGGGTATCATCAACCGCTTGATGAACAACGAACCTTGCGAGATGAGAGCCGCTCAATCTTAGCCAGCTTGCAAGCAGACTACCGTGAATTAACAGGCATCAAATCACTAAAAATTCGCCATAACAATCAATTTGGTTTTTTTGTTGAGGTTACCCAGCTTAACGCCGCTCAATTGCTCACTGGGCCTTTGAGTGATACGTTCCGGCACCGCCAAACCTTGGCCAACAATGTGCGCTTTACCACCCAGCAACTGATTGAAACAGAATCTCTCATCACCATGGCGGCGGATAGAGCTTTAGCTATAGAAAAACAGCTCTTTGAAGACCTGCAAGAGCTTGTCTGCCAAGCAAGTGATAAAATCAGCCAGTTGGCTGAAAGTCTGGCACAACTCGATGTCATTTTAGGTCTGGCGCTGTTAAGTGAAGAGCAAAACTACACCCGCCCTGTGGTTGACAATAGCCATACTTTTTTCATCCAGAATGGGCGCCACCCAGTTGTCGAACAAGCGCTACGCACCTCAAAGGCAGGGCCCTTTATTGAAAATGATTGCAGCTTATCTCCGGCCAATCAAAAAACCACCGCCCATATCTGGATTCTGACCGGGCCCAACATGGCTGGTAAGTCAACCTTCTTGCGCCAAAATGCGCTCATTGCCATCCTGGCGCAGATGGGCTGTTTCGTGCCTGCCAGCAAAGCCCATATTGGGTTGATTGATCGTTTGTTTTCGCGCGTTGGTGCGTCGGACGATTTGGCACGTGGGCGCTCCACCTTCATGGTGGAAATGGTTGAGACCGCCGCCATTCTCAATCAGGCAACCAACCGTTCTCTCATTATATTAGATGAAATTGGGCGCGGCACAGCCACCTTTGATGGCCTGTCTATTGCCTGGGCCACCATTGAATACCTTCATGACCATGTAAAGGCGCGCGCCTTGTTTGCCACGCATTATCATGAGCTAACTGGCCTTAAAGAAAAGCTCAACTATATCACCAATGCCACCATCGAAGTAAAAGAGTGGAATGATGACATTGTGTTTCTTCACAGGGTCATTAAAGGGGCGGCTGACCGCTCTTATGGCATTCAGGTTGGGAAATTGGCTGGCTTGCCTGCCCCGGTGGTAAAACGCGCCAATGAAGTTTTGCGTCACCTTGAAACTGAAAATGAGAAAACCGGGGCCATTAACCAACTTGATGACCTTCCCCTGTTCTCACTGGAGTTATCAGAACAAGGTGAAGAATGCCCCCCTGAGATTGAAGTGGACCCCATTGCAGAGCAATTACGCCAAGAATTAGAGCCCATTAACCCTGATGACATTACCCCTAAAGCGGCGCTTGAACTTCTTTACAAATTGAAAACAATCATCAATATATAAAATATGCTACCCAAGGGCTCTTTTCTGATATAGTGAAAGGCACTATTATTCGGTAATAAGCCGTTGAGAACCCTCAAAAACTCTAAGTAAATGGAAAACCGCATCTCTACTTCTGCACCCTTTTTTGACCCAGATGACTTGCGCCAAGAGTTATCTGACCTTTGGCGCACGCACCAAAAAAATGAAAGCAAGCTGCGCTCTGAAATTTTAAGCCGCTTGTGTGCGTTAAAAAAACATGCCCATGCCCAAGCTGAAAACAAACTGCTGCAAGATGGAGATGGCCGGCTTTGTTCTGAAGGTTTGAGCCTTTTTCAGGATGAGCTCATCCGGGTGATTTACGACTTTACCACCTGGCATATCTACCGCGCCAGCAACCCGACTGCGGCTGAGCGTATTGCTATTGTTGCCACTGGTGGTTATGGGCGCGGAGCGCTTGCGCCGGGCTCTGACATAGACCTGTTGTTTTTGCTCCCCTATAAGCAAACCGCTTGGGGCGAAAGTGTGATTGAATATATCCTTTATCTGTTATGGGATATGGGCTTTAAAGTCGGTCATGCGACACGTTCTGTGGAACAATCTATTCGCTTTGCCAAAGAGGACATGACCATCAGAACCGCTTTGGTTGACAGCCGTTTTCTTTGGGGCGAGGAACCCCTTTTTGATGAGTTTGTTACCCAGTTTAAAGATCAGGTCATAAAGGGCAGTGCGCGCGACTTCATTGAAGCAAAGCTTGAAGAGCGTGATGAGCGTCATAAACGCTCTGGTACCTCTCGCTATATGGTTGAGCCCAACATTAAAGATGGCAAAGGCGGTCAGCGAGATTTGCACACCCTGCATTGGATCGCCAAATACCTGACCTTTGAAAAAGATCATCCTGATTTATCGACTTCAGGTATTTTCACACAAGAAGAATATCATACCTTCAAACATTGCGATGATTTTCTATGGACTGTGCGTTGTCACTTACATTTTCTAACTGGGCGGCCTGAAGAGCGGATTTCTTTTGATCATCAAAAGGCTATGGCGGAACGGCTTGGCTATCGGCACAGCGATGGCATGCAGGCGGTTGAACGCTTTATGAAGCATTATTTCCTCATTGCCAAAGAGGTGGGCAACCTCACGCGTATTTTGTGTGCCGACTTGGAAATGAAGCAATTAAAAGCGACACCAAAACTTAATACGTTTTTATCTAATTTAGGGTGGAAGCAGCGCTCGGCCTTGCGCAAATCTAGTGATTTTAAAATTGAAAATGGGCGCATCAATATCATTCACAAAGACACTTTCAAACGCGACCCGGTTAATCTAATCCGCATTTTTAAAGTTGCTAATAACTTTAACGCTCTTTTGCACCCCAGCGCCATGCGCCAAATTCGTGCCTCGCTTCGCCTTGTCGATAAAATTCGTGAAGACGCAAATGCTAATCGCATTTTCCTTGAGCTGCTCACTTCTAAAAACAATCCTGAGAATGCTTTGCGTCGGATGAATGAATCGGGCGTTTTAGGCCATTTCATCCCTGAGTTTGGCCACATCGTTTCGATGATGCAATTTAACATGTATCACCACTATACAGTGGATGAACACCTTATTCGGACTGTTGGCGAACTGGCTTGGATTGATCGCGGCGAAGCGCAAGACCCGCTGCCGCTGTCTCACAATATCATTCACACCATTTCTAAACGGCGTGCATTATATGTCACGGCCTTTTTGCATGACATTGCCAAGGGGCGCAAAGAAGACCACTCAATTGCAGGTGCGCGTGAAGCGCGCACAATTTGTCCGCGCCTAGGCCTATCTGATACCGAGACCGAGACTGTTGCCTGGCTCATTCAAGAACATCTTACCATGAGCCAATTTGCCCAGAGCCGTGATTTAAACGACCCGCAAACCATCAAAGATTTTGCTGATATTGTTCAAAGTCTGGAGCGGTTAAAATTATTGCTTGTTCTAACTGTCTGTGACATTCGCGCTGTGGGTCCAGGCACATGGAATGGTTGGAAAGGCCAGTTGTTAAGAAGCCTTTATCATCAAACAGAACTGTTGCTTTCTGGTGGTCACTCTAGTGAACCGCATAAGAACCAAATTGAAAGTGCGATTAATCAGTTTAGAGAAAAACTAACGGACTGGACTGAAGAAGACATTGTCAGCTACGCTGATCGTCATTATCCAGCCTATTGGCTAAAAACTGATACCGAGACGCAAATTGCGCATGCCAAGCTGGTGAGGAAAGCGCAAACGAAAGACTTAGAACTGGCCTATCAGGTAACAAGTGATGCCTTTACTGAGCACACTTCAATCACCATCTACACCCCGGCGCATCCGAAATTGTTATCGATGATTGCGGGCAGTTGTGCAACCACGGGCGCTAACATCATTGACGCGCAGGTCACCACCACCCAAGACGGTATGGCGCTTGACACCATTTCAATCAAACGTGAATTTGACCATTCTGATGACGAGAAACGCCGGGCTCAAACCATCACAGATACCTTAGAACAGCTTATTCGCGGCGAGCGCCATTTAAACAACCTGACCCCTAACAAACAAAATTGGAAAGGGCGCAAAGACGCCTTTCAAGTCTCTCCAGATGTGACCATTGACAACAGCGTTTCCAATGACCAAACCGTGATAGAAGTGCGCGGCCTTGATCGTCCAGGCCTGTTGTTTGAGCTTACTCACATGATTGGCGAACTAAATCTCGACATCACCAGTGCGCACATCGCCACGTATGGTGAAAAGGCGGTTGATGTGTTTTACGTCACAGATCTCACCGGCAGCCAAATTCACAATGAGCGCCGTCAACACCAGATTGAGACCAGCCTGCTTGAAGTGTTACGAGGGGAAAACGCTTTGTGCGCTTAAATCATGGGCTAGAGCATGTCACTTTGTTTTGAATTCATGCATCATGCTCTTGTCTGTTTGTTTTTGCGTGTCTTTCTTAGTGGCGCTTTAGTATACCCACCAGCATCCGCTCTTTATTTATTGCGCTTTAGAATGCCCACCAGCATCCGCTCTTTTTTATTGCGCTTTAGAATGCCCACCAGCATCCGCGCTATTCCTCAAGCTCGGTATCCCAATAAAGATAATCCATCCAGCTATCATGTAAGTAATTGGGCGGAAACAGACGGCCATTTTTGTGCAATTGAAACACCGTTGGGCGATACGGCTTTTGACGTGGGATCATGCCAGCTTTGTTGGGCAGCTTATTGCCCTTGGCCAAATTACATGGTGCGCACGCGGCCACCACATTGTCCCAGCGCGTTAGGCCACCTTTTGATCGCGGGATAACATGGTCAAAGGTCAGCTCGCTTTTATCGCCGCAATATTGGCACATAAATTTATCACGCAAAAATAAATTAAAGCGGGTAAAGGCTGGATAGCGGGCCGGGCGCACATAGTTTTTGAGCGCCACCACACTGGGTAAATTCATGGTGAAGGACGGGCTATAGACCTTCTTATCATAAACTTGCAAAATCTGAACGCGCTCCAGAAACACGGACTTAACCGCTTCCTGCCAGCTCCATAATGATAAGGGATAATAGCTCAAGGGCCGATAATCAGCATTCAACACCAAAGCTGGGCACGCCTCCAGAGGGCGCGATTTTAAAGCATTCTTTCCAGCGCGAATGGCTGTATTTAATGTCGTCACAGGCGTCATTCCTCACTCATCTTAAAGGGGAAAGGCAACACACAACATAAATAGCGTTTCATTGGTCCCAAAACCGGAACCCACTTTTGGGTGAAACGCTCTTTTTTCCTAAAGCGTTTCATTGATCCCAAAACCGGCATCCACTTTTGGGTGAAACGCTCTTTTTTTCTGAAGCGTTTCATTGGCCCCAAAACCGGCATCCACTTTTGGGTGAAACGCTCTAAAACGCAACTTCGAAATACCAGCGAACCATGACACGTTGATGACGAGCATGTCGTATATGAGAAAGATTGTAAAGGGGACAATGTCTTTAATCTTTACAAGTGATTATCCTGTCACATTCAACAGTGAAAGGCCTGCTCACTTGCCCCTTTCATCTGCGATCAAGTCTACAGAACTTTGCCTAAAAACTGCCCTCCCAACTGCAATCCCATTGCGTCAATGCCATGGCCCACACCCGGGCTAACATGGCTTTGCAGGTCAATCCCTGCATCTTTAAGCGCTTTTTCTGCCTCTCTAAACATATGTAGGGGAAGAACCTCATCCATTGCCCCATGCACCAACAATACAGGTGCTTTATGGGTCAATTGGCCCTTTAAATGTTCAGGCCCGGCCAGCTTGCCAGAATAACCAATAATGCCAGCCAAAGGCTTTGAGCGGCGCAAGCCCACATGCAAAGCCATCATTGTCCCTTGGGAAAACCCAACCAAAACCAACTTCGACTCATCCAAGCCATAGTGCTTTAATTCTTGATCCAGGAATGTTTGCAGGACCGGGCTGGCCTTTTCAACACCGCGCCAATATTCCGTTGGGTCGCGCATGGTCAAATCAAACCATTGAAACCCGCCAAATACGCTCATCTCGCACGGTTCAGGCGCATCTGGGCTGATAAAAGCAGTATTGGGCGCAATTGCCTTCCATTGGTTTCCAATGCCTATCAGATCTTGCCCATTGGCCCCATAGCCGTGCAAAAACACCACCAGTGATTTCACCTTACCCTCTTGGGGCTCAATTCGATAAACTTGTCCGACCACACACATCTCCTAGAATTTTACCAAAAACGCACCTGCATAGATTTAAGTTGGTACACACTCTTGATAAAGCCAGCTTAAAGAGAGAGACATTATATATCCCCTTGTTCGCCACTTTAAATTTTTGCGGAAAAAAATCCACCCTGAAATGCAGCATCCCTCAACCAAAAGATAGCGGAAAGACTGACATCACCGCACGCTTGGGTAAAGTTCTTCAAACGGCACAGCAACCCCTGTGTTTTGGACGATGCGGCAATGATGACGATCTAAGGCACGCACATGGGGCACACCGCAAGAGTTTGCAATCAACCCTGAACCGTAGTGAATTTTGCCGACAAAATTTGCCACCCGTTGCGCTTTGTCTGTTGGGTCTAGCCCCCTTTGTAGCCTGCGATCATGAGTTGTAATGCCTGTGGGACATGTGTTTTTGTTGCATTTCAAAGCCTGAATGCAGCCCAGCGCAAACATGAACCCTCTGGCAGAGACAACCACATCTGCACCTGCACAATAGGCCCAGGCCACATCGGCCGGTGTGATCAGCTTGCCAGAGGCAATCACTTTAATCCGGTCTCTCAAGCCATTGGCTTTTAACTTGTCCACCACCAAAGGCAAAGCTTGGCGTATGGGCAGGCCAACATTGTCGATTAAGGGCATTGGGGCCGCGCCCGTCCCGCCATCGCCAGAGTCAATGGTGATAAAATCAGGGGCAGCCGCCAAACCGGCCTGGCTAATCGCATTTGCGAACTCATCAAACCAGTTGGCCGATCCCACCACCATTTTAATGCCAACCGGTTTATTGGTTAGCCGTCTGATATTAGCAATAAAGGCGAGCAAATGTTCAATGCTGTCAATTTCAGGGTGACGATTAAACGAAATAGAGGGCTCGCCAGGTTGAATACCGCGAATGCGTGCAATCTCTTCGGTTACCTTTTCTCCTGGTAAAATTCCGCCCTTGCCCGGCTTTGCGCCTTGGCTAAGTTTAATCTCAAACATTTTGATATAAGGAAAACCGCCCAACTCTTTTAATTTTTCCTCATCAAGCTGGCCTTGGGCATCGCGCACGCCGTATTTGGCCGTACCGATTTGAAAAACAATATCGGCGTTGCCATGCAAATGATAGGGCGATAAGCCGCCCTCGCCGGTGTTCATCCAACACCCTGCCAGCTCAGCTCCTTTAGATAAAGCTTTGACCGCTGGGCTTGAAAGCGCGCCAAAACTCATCCCAGAGATATTGATGATGGATTTCGCCTGGTACGGGTTGGCACAATCAGGTCCAAAAATAACAGCCGGTGGTTTTTGCGCATCCGTGTCGAGCAAGGGAAAGGGGCTGTTATTAAAAATAACAGTGCCGGTGACCCCAAGGTTTTTGGTTGAGCCAAAAGCGACCGTGTTATCAACGCCGCGCGACGATTTATAAACCCATTCACGCTCGGCCCGATTAAAGGGCATTTCCTCTCGGTCCATAGCAAAGAAATATTGGCGGAAAAATTCACCCAGCTCACTAAAAATATAGCGAAAGCGCCCAATCACTGGATAGTTATAGCGAATGCTATCGCGGGTTTGGTTTTTATCGATGATAAACAACACAATGGCATACAGCACCAACAAGCCCAGAACGAAAATAAACAAAGCTGATAAAGAAACCAGCCCCACCATTGCGTATTGAAAAAACACATTCATGCTCATGACATCACCCTCCCACAACCAAGCAGCATTATTATTACATCAGATGTTACACATAAGGACCCTCACAGTCACTTGACTTCTTTGTGTAAGTTTTGTGAGCAAAAAAAAACGACTGTGAGGACAGTCGCTTTTTTTCATTTATTCAAATGAGACGTAACATTATTAGTGACTTAAATTCGTCACCTGCACCCGGCGGTTTTCACCCGATTCTGGAAACTCAAAATCTTTGAGTTCCTCTTCACCAAAGCCAACGGCCACCAATTTAGCCGGCTCAATATTAAAACTTTCCATTAAGAAATGCTTCACAGCCTTGGCCCGCCTTTGGCTCAAGGTCAGGTTATAATGGTCGCTGCCGCGCGCATCTGTGTGTCCGCCAACCAAAAATGTACCGGCTTTTAAATCTTTATGCAAAAGCGCTTGGCCAAGTTTGACCAAAGTCGGGATCGATTGCGGGGTGATTTTGGCTGAATTATAGTCAAAATATATGGTCAAATCGATGGTTGGTAATTTGTATTTTTCAACAATTTCGACCAACTCTTTGCGGTCTTCAGGGGTGTGTTCTTCAACCTTTTTCTTGGCCACTTCAATCACCAGCCCGCGGGTTCTTTTCCGCTCTTTATCAACACCGCCGCCAAGACCGCGGGTTAACTTCTTGATCGGTTTTGCCTTCAGGCTGCGCACCAATTGGTCTTTGCTAAGGCTCTCTTGGGCCATCAAAGAAGCAGAGCTTGTAATCAACACACCGGCTATAAGCCCAGCTGCCAGCAATGGTAATGTCTGTTTCATAATTCTCTCCTTCTAGAGCGTTTCGCATTTTAATGAATTCAAAGTCACGCTCTATCTTTTTGTTTGTGCGTGTCTTTTTTCACAAAACCGGCATCCACTTTTGTGCGACACGCTCTATCTTTTTGTTTGTGCGTGTCTTTTTTTCACAAAACCGGCATCCACTTTTGTGCGACACGCTCTAGTCAGAAAATCTGCCTCTTCATAAATGGGCAACAATCTGATTTAGAAAATATAAAATCTAAACCAGATTATACAGGCCAACCTTCACTTTCGCAAAACCTTAAAAATTAAATATTTGTCATGTTTGGGCTGCAGTATGCTATTGATTCTAAAAGCAATCCTGCATTCTTACATTAAGAAAATTTAATACTATAAAGCTTGCCAGACAAAACACCTCACGTTTACTATAGAGGCAAGAAAATAAAATTGATCTGTAGAAATACATGAAATTTTAAGTGCTGTTTAATTAAGCCTTAGGCCAGAACAAGCAAACAAAACAACCCCCAGCTATTTGCTGATAGCAACCGGTCAAAACAGACATGAGGGACATGACAATGAAACACTCGCAAGACAGAACGCTCACATCACTCTTTATGCGCCCTTTAAAACAACAAGCAAGGCACAAACTTGCAGTCTTGGCCATAACTGCGCTCAGTGCCAATGCTCTCACCACAAGCCCTGTGATGGCCCAAGCTGATTTAAAAAATGGGGAATATATGTTCACCATTGCCGGTTGTGGATCTTGTCATGGTCAAAAAGGAGACCCGAAAAAACTCACCGGTGGTTATGAAATCAAAACTGAGTTTGGCACTTTTGTCACCCCTAACATTTCGCCTGACCCTGAACACGGCATTGGCAAATGGAGCAAAGGAGACTTTTTTGCCGCGTTAAAAGAAGGTATTTCCCCGCGCGGCAGCCATTATTATCCTTCTTTTCCTTACAGCTCTTATGCTGGTATGACCAAAAAAGATATTTTTGATATTTACGACTATATCAAAACCTTGCCGGCCATTGCGGTCGCCTCTGTGAAACACAAACTTTCTTTCCCTTATAATTTACGCAGCAGCGTTGGCCTTTGGAAAATTGCTGCCGCTTTACCAGAAAACTTCACCCCAACAGTTGGCGAGAGTGACGCTTATAACCGGGGCAAATATTTGGTTGAACATGTTGCCCATTGCGGTGAATGCCACACACCGCGCTCTTCTTTGTTTCAAACGCTTGATCAAAACCGCCGGTTTGAAGGCACAGTTTTGAACGGTGAAAATGTGCCGGGCATCACTTCCAAGAAACTTAAACGCAAAGGCATTGATGCTTTCTTGAAAAGCATGACCGAAGGTGTCACTTTGCGCGGCAAGCCAATGGACTCTAAAGGCATGCTGAAAGTGGTCGATAATATGAAAAAATTATCAAAAGAAGACCACCAAGCCATTTACACATACCTCACCGGCACAGAAGCCATTGTCACAGAATATAAAGTGGAACCAGTGGCCATTGCTGAGACCACTGTGATTGCCTCAACTGATAATGTGCTGACCAATGAAACAGAACAATTCTTTGCCAAATATTGCAGCTCATGTCATGCGGCTTCTTCTGGTAAAGACGCTGCCAAGAAAGATTTTACCTACACAAATCTTCAAGCTTTGGCCAGAGACGCTTCTTTGGTCACACCAGGCGATCCTGATAAATCTGACATTTATCTCTCTGTCAAAGACGGCACTATGCCAAAACACGGTGTACGCCCTGATGCACAAGAAGTTGCCGCTCTTTTCCAGTGGATCAAAGATCTGAAACCTGAAGAAGAAGAAAAGATTGTCAAAACCGGTGGTGAAGATGAACCGCAAGAAACCGAACAACCGGAAGAAACGGTTGCTGAGCGTGAATTCTTGAGTGACGAAACAATTTACCAGGCAATCTTAAATGATCTGGTGAACGTGTCAGAATTTGAACGCAGCGAGACGCGCTATGTTAGCCATGCTCATCTTTATAATTCTGCCCCCAAAACGGCCACACCAGAACAGCTAGAAGCCAATCTGAGATATTACACGCTGGCCACGGCTAAGTTGATCAACTCAGTTTCCTATGCGCCAACTTTGCATAAGCCTGTTCCTGTTGAAGGGACCAATGGCACAGTTCTGCGCATTAACATTGGCGACTTGAAATGGAATGATCACATCTGGGCAAAAATTGAAAAACTTTACCCCTATGCTGTGATTGCTGACAAAGGCTCTGCTCTTGGTCAGATTCAAAACATCACCCATGCCAAAGCGCCTATTCTTAAAAGTGATTGGCTTGCCTTCACAGCTAGCCGTGCACCGCTTTATAATGTGTTGCTACGCTTGCCTGACACTTTAACCGAGCTTGAAAGACAATTGGGCATTGATGCGAACCGCAACATTGACAAAGGCGATGTTATTCGCGCCGCCTTTACAGCTGGCCATTCCGGCGTGTCAGATCACAACCGCCTTATTGAGCGCCATGATCTGCCAGGTGGTGGTTATTACTGGAAGTCTTATGACTTTGGTGGTTCTGACAAAGAACGCTCTTTAATCCAGCATCCGTTTGGTCCAATTGGTGTCAAAAACCTGCCTGATCATGCTGTTCCCTTTGTGCATGATGGTGGCGAAGTGTTCTATAAGCTGCCAAACGGCCTGCAAGCTTACTACTTGGCTGATGGTAAAGATAAGTTTATTCCATCAGGGCCGACAGAGGTTGTGCGCGATCACACCCGCCCGCCTGGGCTTGGCATTGAAGTGGTGAATGCGGCCTCTTGCATGTCTTGCCATGCTGACGGCATCATCTTTAAACGTGATGAGCTGCGCGACTTTGCCGAAAAATCTTCAAACTTCACGGTCAACCAAATGAAGTTTTTAAGAGAGCTTTATCCTGGTAAAGAAAAACTGCGCGAAGTTTACAAAGCTGACCAAAAAATCTTTACCAACGCTCTGTTAGAGCTGGGCATTGGCCGCCGGTTAGAAGATGGTCGCTTTGAAAATATCTCAGTGACGATCAAGGACTCTGGCAAAACCCGTGAATTGATCGGCTTTTTGGCAGACCAATATCAAGATGCGATGAACCACACCCGTGTGGCGGCTGAATTCGGCCTTGAAAGCGAAGAGTTCGACAAGCGGATCGAATCCATTCCAGCCAAATTCCACACAGCCTTGCAAGAAGGGTTGCGCATTCGCAACTTGCTCCAAAATGGCATTCTTTTACAACGCAACCAATATGAGCACATTTTCCCTCAATTGGTGGAAGGCCTAACAGGCTTTGAAGCGGCCACACACTCTCTTGTGGTTGCAGACAAAAAACAGGAGGTTAAATTCACACCTGTTGCCATTACCCATGAAGAGCGCAAGAAAAACCGCGATGATCGCTTAAATCTTGTGGTCAAGGTTGCTAAAAATAAATTTTTCTTTGGCGAGACACTTAACTTTACCGTCTCTTCCAGCAAAACTTGTGAGCTTAACATTATCTATAAACAAGCTGACGGTTCCATTGTCCTGCTTCCACCAACCATGAGCGGTGAAGCAATCCTTGGTAATCCGATCTTAAAAGCTGGTGAGATTAGAAAGCTGCCTGTTTCTGGCAAAGTTAAACTGCGGTTTGCCCCGCCCGAGGGAACTGAAGAACTGTTTGTTCAGTGCCGTGCTGGTGGTTTGCAAGACCACAAAGTGGATGAGAGCAAAATCAAACACATCCAAGAAACCTACAAGGGTGAAAATGCAACCCGCGGCCTTCGCATTGAAATTGACAAACATGCTGAGCCTGAGCGTCAAATTCATGATGCCGTATCTATTAAATTTCACGTAACCAAAGGCCATTAGGCCGCCAACCAAACAGGAGATTATCAATGAAGAAACAACTTGGAGTTATAGCCCTTTTTGCCGCTGTTACTTTAGCGGCAACGGGTACCGCCTCAGCCAAATGCTATAAATGGAAAAAAGTTTGTCATCCAATTTACAAAAACAAAGTTGTTTGGAAGACATGCTACGATAAGTATGGCTATCCTTATCAATGTAAAAAAGTGATCAAGATTAAAGTTGGTCACAAATGCAAGAACAAATGCGTTGGCTGGAAGAAAATTAAAAAATGGACCCCTGGTTACTAAAGCGTTCCTCCCAAAAGTGGACACCGGTTTTGGGAAAAATGACACACTAGAAAAGCCTACACATACCAAAAAGAAAAGCCGCAATATGTTTTGCGGCTTTTTTTAATCCCATTTTATAGCTTTATTTTTTTCAACCGATACAACACCATCAAATGATTTCAAATACCGCTCTACAACCTCCCAAATTGGCGGGCCTGATTGGCCTTGGGCAACGCTGGCCCAGCCGGCAACAGAATAAACCCGGGACGCTTCTAAAGGATCTTGGGTTTTCAACAACGTCAATTTAGAAATGCGCTGGCCAGCTTTGCCTGCTGGGTTAATATGAAAGCCAAGCCCGCCCACGCGCACCATATCTCCCCCTTGGGCATAATACGGGTCTTCATTGAACAAATTGTCCGCCACATCCTCCAAGATTTCCTTGATCGTGGCCCCGCTCATCTCACTGGCATACACGCTCGGATAGGTAATGGCTGTGGCATTAAACAAATCCTCCAAGGTGATGGTTTGGCCTGGCACCAAACACGTGCCCCAGCGGAAGCCAGGAGACAAAGCAATTTGGGTATTCATTTGCGCGCGCAAGGCTGAGCAGATTAAATCATCAAATGTGCCATTAAACGTGCCCCGCCGATATAGCAGCTCTTCGGTTTTGCCGAGCTCTCTTTCAAGCTCAGCTTTAAACGGTGCGCGCACAGCGTCAATTTTTGCACTCACTGTTGGGTCAGGGGTGATCACATCAGAAAACACCGGAATGAGACGATAACCAAAGCCCTTCACCTGACCGCCCTGCACATCCAAATCAAGACGTGAGATAAACTTGCCATTGGACCCAGAGGCGACCAACAAGGTCTTGTTCACCTTGAACACCTCTGGCAAGGCATCATGCGTGTGACCGGTTAAAATCACATCAATCCCGCTCACCCGGCTGGCCATCTTGGCATCCACGTCAAATCCATTATGAGAGAGTAAAACCACCAACTGGGCCCCTTTGGCGCGCGCCTCGTCCACATGGCTTTGCACCATCTGCTCACGAATGCCAAACGACCAATCTGGGATCATCCAGGCTGGGTTGGCAATTGGCGTAAAGGGAAAGGCTTGCCCGATAACAGCCACTTTCACCCCGCCGCGCTCAAAATAAGCGGTTGGTTGAAACACCGGCTCTTCCCATTCCCGGTCCACCACATTGCCGGAGAGAAAGGGAAAGCCTAACGCTTCGATCGCCTCGCGCACGCGCTCAGCGCCATAGGTAAATTCCCAATGTCCTGTCATGGCATCTGGCTTTAACAGACCCATCACATCCATAACGTCCTGGCCTTGGGTTTTCAGCGCGCTATAGCTGCCCTGCCAACTATCGCCGCTGTCAAGAAACAAACAGGCGCCTGCCCGCTCTGTGCGCACTCGGTTTAAAATGGTTGCCACCCGGTCAAGCCCGCCCATTTTACCATAGGCCTTGGCCAGGGCGGTAAAACCCTGGCTCGATAATGCATAAGCGTGCCTAGACCCTGGCTTGAGTTTGTAGAATTTTAAAAAATCTTCACCGGTTATATGAGGGATTTGGGCCTGCGTGCCCCCGGGCCCCAAATTCACGCTGGGTTCGCGATAATAAATGGGCTTTAATTGTGCATGTAGGTCTGCAATATGCAACAACGTCACATTGCCAACAGCTTTAAAGTCCAACAAATCATTTTCTGAAAGTGTTTGCTGGGCCCCCACGCGCGCCCACGACCCAAAGCTGCTAGCGCCAAAAATAGCACTGGCAGCCACCCCTGCTTGCAAAAAATCACGCCGAGAAATCATAAATCCACTCTGTTCAATACTGTGATATCTTATCTATACTTAGCACCACTCATAACACAGAAAACTCATAAATCCCGTCAGATCCCAGCAAAATTATGACCAAAATATTAAAGACCATCTGTTATTCATCTCACAAAAACCCTTACCAACCCAATATCTGGTAAGTGACCTATCAAAATGAAAACTGATATACGGGACATTTAGAAAATAGTAACTTTTATCCACAGTCAAACTGGAAAGAAAAAGTACATTTTTTCTAACAAGTGAAAAGATTATTACCAACAAGTCCCCTGGTAATTTTCGTTATCAATATTTTATTCAATATTTTCAATGCTTTATTCATTTGGCCCGTCCTTTGCTACTTAAGAGGCAAAATGTCAACAAAATGACTGGTGTCTTTCCAGGGGAGGAAATATGACCGCGTCATCTGAAGAGCATGATGCACAAGCACCAAATGTGCTTGTTTTGGGGATCGGAAATCTTTTATGGGCTGATGAAGGCTTTGGTGTGCGCACAGTTGAGCACATGTACCAAAACTATGAGGTTCCGGACAATGTAAGGCTGATGGATGGGGGCACACAGGGCCTCTATTTGGTTCAGCATGTGCGCGAAGCAGACTATCTCGTCGTTTTTGATGCCGTCGATTATGGCCTGGAGCCGGGCACAATGAAGCTGGTTTATGACGATGAAGTACCCAAATTTCTAGGCGCTAAAAAGATGAGTTTGCACCAAACGGGCTTCCAAGAGGTTTTGGCTACCGCTGAAATGCTTGGTGATTGCCCTAAAGGCCTGTTCCTTATCGGTGTTCAACCTGTTGAGTTAGAAGATTACGGGGGGAGCCTGCGCCCCTTGGTCAAAGATAAAATTGAACCCTCTATTGCTCACGCCATTGCGTATCTTGAGAAATTAGGCATTTCCATTTCAAAAAGAGAAACACCGCTGCCAGAAGATGATGGCATCGTGGGCTGTGATGTTGTCACCTTGAGCCAATATGAGAAAGAGCGCCCCAGTGAAGAAGACGCCTGCCGCATAGGTGATGAACGCATCATCATGTCTGATGCCTGGCAAGGTCCTACTTTTACTGAAAACGGCATTGCTGAATTCGACATTGATAATGTTGCACCGCCAAAACGCGATGAATAACACATTATTTCATAAAGGATTTGGCCAATGTGCTTAGGCATACCAATGAAAGTGATCAGCAGCGTCCCTGGCTTTGCTGTGTGCGACAGAAATGGCGAGCAAGTTACCATCGACATGAAACTGGTGGGCGAGCAACCTGAGGGCACCTGGATTCTCACCTTTTTGGATGCGGCCCGCGAAGTGATTGATGAAACCAAAGCCAAAGAAATATCTGATGCCATTAGTGCTCTAGAGCTGGCATTTCAAGGTGAGCAGAATTTGGATTATTTATTCCAAGACCTCATCGATAAAGGGCCTGAATTGCCAGATCATTTAAAGGCTGTACCGACAGCTGAAACAGAAAAAGAGACTTAAAATCTTTAAGGAGATTTATAAATGTTTATTCCTCTTGTTCAAATGCTCATTGATGATCACAAATATCCTGTGATTAAGGAAGAAAATTTAGATGAATGGGCCAGCAAGCATGACCTTACCATGCTGTTTTTTGGCGGCGATGGCGAACGCCTTGATGAAACGCCTGATGTGGCCGTTGTGGTGCCGATGCTCGAGCAACATTTTGCTGGCAAAATTAAGCCAGCCGTTGTTGCAAGAGAGGCTGAACGCCCCTTACAGGTTAAATACCGGTTCAACGCTTTTCCAGCTTTGGTGTTTTTAAAGGGCGGGCAATATCTTGGCTGCATCACGCGTATGCAAGACTGGACTGACTATGTTGCCATGGTTGAAGAAATCTTGGCAAAAGAGCCAACACAGCCTCCTTCTTTCAAATTGCCACACGGTTGCGGCACAGACGAACCAGACAAAACTGCCGACTCAACTGTCCATTAAGACAGGAAACAATCTAAATTTTTTCGGGCAAAACAACATCAAATCAAAGCCCAAATGGTTTTAATTATTTTACAGTGGAGATTTACATGAGCAACTCTTTCCCTCCCAGCTTTCCCCCCGTTGGCGGCATAGGTCCTGGTAGCCAACCTGACAGTCAAGACGGCACTGAACTTGAATATATGGAAATGCCAAAAGAAATGATCACCTATGCCATGCCGGATATTCCTGAACCGGAAAATTTGGTTGGCTTGGAAGATGCTAAGCGGGTGTTAAAAGACCTCAAAAAAGCGCTTGATGAATATAAAGTTGGGCAAGACACAAAGATCCTCAACATCACGGACCTGCCGGACAAAGACCAAGCCTTGGTGAACCAAGTGCTGGGTGAGGGTGAAGTCTCTGCCATTGGCGGGTCTAACATACAAGCCCAAGAATCTGTTTTGGCCGGAGTATGGCGTGTGCGCACAGGCAATGAAGAGGGCACGGTTATTCATGACATTATCGAGGTGGCTGATTTTCCAACCTCTGTTCTGGACCTGACATTCTCGCAGGCCCAACTGCGGCCAACCCCGGTGCCTGATCAATTACCGACAAATGTTCTAAATGCACCGCCTTTGGTCTCTGAGTTGAACGACACATTAGATACGTTTCAGCCCGGCCAAGAACCCCATGTGATTAACCTGACCCTTTTGCCCCAAACGGATGAAGACATTGCGTTTTTGGGCAAACAGCTGGGCTATGGCAATACCACCATTTTATCTCGTGGATATGGCAACTGCCGCATCTCTTCCACGGCAACCAAGAATGTCTGGTGGGTTCAGTTCTTTAACAGCCAGGACGCGATCATCTTAAACACTGTTGAAGTGGACACCATTCCTGGTGTTGCATGTGCGGCCCAAGAAGACATCGATGACAGTGCGGAACGGCTGGGTGAAATTCTAGACGTGTATATAACCAATGAATGATCAAGCTGAAGGTTTTTATACAGGCTCTTATGGTGGCAATGCGGAAAAAATAGGCCCCACCACCAAGCTTGAATGCCGGATCTGTTGGCAAATTTATGACCCGCAAGAGGGAGATGAATATTGGCAAATCCCTGCCAACACCCCGTTTTATGAATTGCCTGATCATTGGACCTGTCCTAATTGCGATGGCAAAAAAGATGAATTCATGGTGGTGAAAGACTAAAGGCTTTTTTGATTATGACCGAACAACACGGTGAAAGTTTAGCTGAGAATTCTGCCCCCAAAGCAGCCCCTCAATATGATGGGGCTGAGGGCCAAGAAGAACAAGAAATTGTCATTCCTGAAATTATCAAGGATGAAAACACAGCGCGCTTAGAACAAGTGTTTGGGAAAATTTATGAAACCTCCATGGAAGATGTGCCGATTTGCAATCGCGAATTAAAAGTTGAGGCCATTGCCCATGGTGCCTTTGATACTGAATGGCTTGGCGTCCTTGTGACCCCCTGGTGCATGAATTTAATGTTACTCCCCACCGATGAAACCCAAGACTGGGATGACAAACGCACAGGTGAAAAATTTAAATATACCCTGCCAGGTGGGCGGTTTGAATTTATCTCAGGCAAGGATGACGAGCTCGGGCTTTATCGCATGTGTTCCCTTTTCTCTCCCATGTATGAATTTGGCGATCATGCATCAGCCATAGCAACAGCTGCTTTAGCGCTTGAAGCTGCTATGAATGAAGAGTTGGGCGAAGAGGTCAACGAACATGAACTGGAAATGTCTGCCATTATGCGCGGGGAGATGCCGCAAGACCTGGTTGAAGCCCCAGACTATGTAGAAGAGGAAGAGGACGAAGAGACGGTTGATGAAAATGAACTCGACATAGAAGATGAGCAAGAAGGCGAACAACTCGCCGCTCACAATGATGAAGAGATAGATCAGAGCAAACGGGCGTTTTTGCGCGGCCAAAAAACTCCTGATAACAATAAAGTGTAAAGGACAATTATTGTGAACCTTGAAGGGCAAATTGAGATCGACCTAACTGTCCAACCGGACGGTTCTAAACAGGTGCAGATTGTCAATAACCGCCCGGTTCAAGCTTCTCAACTTTTTGTTGGCAAAACCATTGATGAAGCGCTCGCTATCATCCCGCTGCTGTTTCATGTGTGCGGCAAAGCGCAAGGTTTTGCAGCCATCAACGCCATTCATAGCGCCATGAAAGCACCAATTGATGGCAAAACAGCCCTTGCTCGCGAGCTGCTTTGCCACTCTGAACAAGTGCGCGAACATTTATTGCGCATCTTCATGGACTGGCCCTCTCACTTTCCTGAAGACACACCCATTGATACCGGGGCTGACCTACAAACCATAATGCAGCTCACACCTAAATTTGAAGCGGCTCTGTTTCCCAATGGGAAACCCTTTGACCGTCACACACTCACGACACCAAACCTTGAAGACTTAGAACAAAGCCTTACCACTTTTTTTTCCTTTTTATCTGACCAGGTTTTTGGTTGCCCGGTTGAAACATGGATTATGGCTGATAAAAAAGATATTGTCTTGCATTGGATTGAAACCGGTAGCACAATCGCGGCCAAGAGCTGCCGTGATTTATTACAAAAAAAACTTGCTGACCAAGGGCAAACCCAGAGTTGCTTTTTGCCGTCTTTGTCTGGCATAGATCTTTACCCTTTGCTATTTAGTGAAAGCGCAAACCATTTCGTAGCTAACCCAATCTGGCAAGGGGTCCCGCGTGAAACATCAGCGCTTTCACGCCAGTTTAAACACCCGTTATTGCAAACCATACTCACCCATTGCGGTGCTGGCTTACTGGCACGCTATATGGCCCGGCTCATTGAAATCGCCATGATCGCCATGCGTATGAAAACCCAAGTACAACAAATCAAACAGCGCAAGCACGCTATGTACAAGCCGCAAACATTTGACGGTCAAACCGGTATCGGCATGGTGGAAGCAGCCCGGGGCCTGCTTGTTCACGGTGTTGAACTTAAAGACACAACCATTCAGCAATATCGTATTCTGGCCCCGACAGAGTGGAACTTTCATGAAAATGGCCCCCTTGCACAAGCACTTGGTAACATTACCAGCACTAAGCTGGAGCATATCCGTGCAATAGCTGATATGATCATTCCATCAATAGACCCCTGCACCCAAACGAAACTGGAGGTTCGCTATGCATGAAATGTCCATATGTGAAGGCATTCTGCAGGTTTTAGAAACCGAGAGCGTGACCAAAAAATATTCAGTGGTCAAAAAAGTTGCTGTTGAAGTTGGCCCGCTTTCCGGTGTTGAAGTGGAAGCCTTAAAATTTAGCTTTGACGTGGTGATGAAGGGAACGCTGGCCGAACAGGCAGAATTAATCATCATTGAAACACCAGCGACAGCTTGGTGCATGCAATGCTCAGATCTGGTAAATATAAAACAACGTTATGATGACTGCCCAAAATGTGGCTCTGCACAATTGCAACTTACAGGCGGGGAAGAGTTATCGATTAAAGAATTGGAGGTTGATTGATGTGTACGGTATGCGGTTGCTCAAGTGGCAACGTAAAAATTGAAGGTCAAACGGGTGAGCATAAACACGCCCACGATCACCATCATGATCACTCTCATGACCATGACCACACACACGATCATGATCATTCTCATAATCACGACCATAGCCACCATCATCACGAGCATGGTGATGGCACCCATGATTATGGCCAAGGCCCTGCTCATGCGCACGCCCCCGGCCTTAGCCAAGCGCGCATGGTCCAAATAGAACAAAACATCCTGGCCAAAAACGATGAATATGCCAACGCTAACCGCACTTATTTTGCAGATAAAGGCATCTTGGCACTTAACCTGGTCTCTAGTCCAGGCTCTGGTAAAACCACAACTCTTTGCAAAACCATTGAAGTCTTAAAAGACGACTTTGACTGCCTGGTTATTGAAGGCGACCAACAAACAGCCAATGATGCTGAACGCATTCGTGAAACTGGTGCCAAAGCCATTCAGGTTAACACCGGTAAGGGGTGCCATCTTGATGGCCATATGGTTGGACACGCCTTGGAAAGCCTTGATCCTCCTGATGGCTCATTTTTGTTTATTGAAAATGTTGGTAATCTTGTCTGCCCTGCCAGCTTTGATTTGGGCGAGGCGCATAAAGTGGTGATCTTGTCTGTGACTGAGGGGGAAGACAAACCCTTAAAATATCCAGACATGTTCCATGCAGCGGATTTAATGCTGCTCAACAAGGTTGATCTTTTGCCCCATCTTAACTTTGACGTTGAGCAAACCATTCAAAATGCCCGGCGCATAAATCCAAAAATTAAAGTGCTGCAAATCTCTGCAACCACCGGTGAAGGGTTTGATGACTGGCAAAATTGGCTCAAAGCATCACGCTCTGTTGCCATGATTGGGCATGAACAAAAACAGGCTCAGCCTGCCCAGGACCCTAGCACTCTTGCGCAGCTAGAAGCTTAAACATATAGGAAAGGTGTTTAAATCTGATGGATGATGAAAACCCTTCAATTTTGGTTATTGACGATGAGGCGCGCAGCGTCGAAGCGCTAGAGCGCATATTGGAAGAAGATTTTGACGTTAAAACCGCGACCTCAATCGCCAGAGCTGAAGAGATCTTAGAAACCGAATATGTCCAGATCTTATTATGTGATCAATGCATGCCGGATATGACGGGGGTTGAGTTTTTACAAAAAGCGCGTACCAAATGGCCAGACCTGGTTCGCATTATTATCTCTGGCTATACAGATGCAGAAGATATCATCCGAGGCATTAACGAGGCGGGCATCTATCAATATGTCACCAAACCCTGGCAGCCAGAATCGTTATTGCTCACCTTAAAAAATGCTGCCCGCCTTTATGATTTGCAACGCAATAATGAATTGCTGGCGATTGAACTGAAAATGTCCTCTAACCGGGCTGAAAGTGTGATGACCACACGCCGCCAAGAGCTCAAAGAAAGCTACAGCTATGATGACGGCATCGTGCGCTCTGAAAAAAGCCCGATGAATGAAATCTGCTCCAAGCTTGCTCAACTGGCGCCTTATGATGTTTATGTTTTAATTACCGGCGAATCGGGAACGGGCAAAGAGCTGGCTGCCCGCTCTTTGCATTATAATAGCCTGCGCTGGAACAAACCGTTCGTGGTGGAAAATTGCGGCGCCCTGCCTGATGAATTGCTTGAAAGTGAATTATTCGGCCATAAGCGCGGCGCTTTTACTGGGGCTGTGGAAGATCATATCGGCCTGTTTGAGCGTGCCAATGGTGGCACCATCTTTTTAGATGAAATTGGCGAGGTCTCCCCTGCCTTCCAAGTGAAACTGTTACGTGTGTTACAAGAGGGCGAAATTCGCCCCGTTGGCTCTAGCAAAACCCGCACCGTTGATGTGCGCGTTATTGCGGCAACCAATAAAGATCTTGAAACCGAAGTGCGTGCCGGCCGCTTCCGCCAAGATTTATATTATCGCCTGGCCGGTGTTACCATTCTCCTTCCTCCCTTGCGTGAGCGCAAAGAAGACGTGGTTCCTATTGCAGAAATCTTATACCAACGCGCGCAAAAAAGTTTGCAAAAAAATGTCGGTGCACTCGAGGCTGAAACCGTAGAGTGTTTAAAAAATTACCACTGGCCTGGCAATGTGCGTGAATTAATGAATGAAATTCAGCATATGGTTGTCATGGCACCAGAAAACGCCGAATTAACCGCCAATTTGTTAAGTCCTCGCATCTTGCGCGCGGCACCGCCTGAAGATGATGGCGTTTTGGAAGCCTTTGCCAGCCTTGATGGTACTCTCAAGGACCGCATAGAAGCGCTAGAGGCTCGCATCATTAAAGAGACTCTGATAAGACACAGATGGAATAAATCTCAAGCTGCGCGTGAATTAGGGCTTTCACGCGTCGGGCTACGCTCTAAACTAGAGCGCTATAGTTTGGACAAAATTGAAAGCTTACCTGAAACTGATCAGACAATTACAAAGGTAGTCAAAAAAGAAGGTTAAATGATTTATGAGCTCAACAGACCATAGTGATCCCCATCATAACGATGGCGCTGACGGTCTTATTGATGTTGCTGGCGTTGGCGGGCAATTGGCCCTTTCTGACAAAAGCGAAGAAGCCTGGATCGACGTGATCCAAAAAATGGACCAGGTTTACGCCGATCTGGTGCGCTACCAATTAGAATTAGAGCGCAAAAACGCTGAACTGGAAGAAACCCAGACCTTTATTAACAGCGTTATGTCTTCCATGACCGATGTGCTGATTGTGTGTGATACCAATGGCAAAATTCAACAGGTCAATTCCGCTTACAAAGAATTAGCTGGCAAACAAGATGACGAATTGCTTGGCCTGTTGCTCCCATCTATCTTTGATGAGACCTCATGCGAATTTATCCAAAAACTACCGCGTCTTATCAGTGAAAAAGAAATTATTTTTGACAAAGAACTTTCATTGCTTGATAAGCAAAACAAACCTAGCCCCTTTTCCATGAATTGTTCCGCCCGTTATGATCATGAGGGGCGCTTTGTTGGTGTTGTGCTGATTGGACGCCATTTGGGAGATTTGCGCCGTGCTTACACAGAACTTGATCAGGCCCATCAAAAATTGCGCAACACCCAACAACAATTGGTGTTTGCAGAAAAAATGACAGCCCTTGGCCGTTTGGTGGCCGGTGTGGCTCATGAGCTGAACAATCCCATTAGTTTTGTGTTTGGCAACATGCATGCCTTGCGCCGTTATGGGGAGCGCATCACCACCTACTTAAAAGCCATTGATGAAGGGGCTGATAGCATAAAACTGGTCCAATTGCGCCAAGACCTAAAAATCGACCGGATCGTGACAGACATTCACCCGCTTGTTGATGGCACGCTGGAAGGAGCAGAACGGGTTAGTGAAATTGTCCAAGAACTGCGCCGTTTTTCATCTGTTCAAAGGGAAGCCAAAGAGCCGTTTAATATTGTGCGGGTTATTCGCACAGCTACTCAATGGGTGACCAAATCAACAACTTCCAAACCTCAGGTTATTTACGAAATGCCTGAAAAGTTAGAGATTATTTCTCGTCGCGGCCCGGTGCATCAAATCATTGTTAACCTCATTCAAAATGCGGTTGATGTGATTGAGAAACAAGAGCAACAAATCATTACCATTTCCTGCCGCGAAAATGGCAAAATGATTGACATACATGTGTGCGACAATGGACCAGGCATCAAACAAGATGCTTTTGACCGTATTTTCGAACCCTTCTTCACCACCAAACCATTAGGACAAGGCACAGGGCTGGGCCTTTATATTAGCTATGGGTTGGCAGAAGAATTGGGCGGCAAAATCCTTGCCTCAAACCGCCTTGAAGGGGGGGCGGAATTTGTTTTTTCCTTACCAGCCAAAGGATGCTAAATGAACAAACCGCTTCCTATCAAAGATCATCAACTTAACGTTGGCAAATCAGATAAGAAAACCCTGCTCTGGCTACAATCGGGTGGATGTGGGGGCTGCTCGCTTTCCCTGTTATGTGCTGAAGGGCCGGATCTTATCACGGCTTTTGAAGCGGCCAATATTGACGTTTTATGGCACCCCTCTTTAAGCGAGCAAATGGGCGGTGAGTTCACTCAGCTGGTTGAGAGTATATTATCTGGCGAACAACGCCTCGATTTTTTATGCCTTGAGGGGTCTGTGATTGCAGGACCTAACGGGTCTGGCCGCTATCATTTGCTTGCTGGCACGGGCGAACCAATGATGGACTGGATACAAAAGCTCAGCCGCTGCGCTGAGCATGTGGTGGCGGTTGGCAGTTGCGCTGCCTTTGGCGGCATTACTGCTGCTGGTGACAATGAGGTGGAAGCCATGGGGCTGTCTTATGAAGGGCCACAAGAAGGGGGCCTGCTGGGGCCTGACTTTCGCTCAAAAACTGGCTTACCGGTAGTCAACATTGCTGGCTGCCCCACCCATCCCAATTGGATTTTGGAAACCTTAATGTCCATGGCACTGGACACGTTCTCCTTAGAAGATCTTGATGATTGGCAGCGCCCGCGTTCTTACACTGATCATCTGGTCCATCACGGCTGCCCGCGCAATGAATTTTACGAATTTAAAGCCAGCGCTGAACAACCCTCAGATTTGGGTTGTATGATGGAACATATGGGCTGCAAGGGCACACAAGCGCATGCTGATTGCAACACAAGGCTTTGGAATGGCAGCGGGTCTTGTTTGCGCGGCGGCTATCCTTGCATTAATTGCACAGCGCCTGATTTTGAAGAGCCCGGACACAGCTTTACCAAAACGCCAAAATTGGCCGGTATTCCCATTGGGCTGCCAACAGACATGCCAAAGGCCTGGTTTGTTGCCCTTGCCTCGCTTTCCAAAGCGGCCACACCAGATCGTTTGCGTGAAAACGCCACGGCGGATCACATCCTTGTTCCTCCTTCTGATAAGTCGACAAAAATAGGGCCTCAAAAAAAGACCATCAAAAGGAAGATCAGTCATGAGCCGTAAAATCATTGGGCCATTCAATCGGGTTGAAGGTGATTTAGAAGTTCAGTTGGACATTCAAGACGGGGTGGTAAAAGACGCCTGGGTGGTCTCCCCGCTTTATCGCGGCTTTGAGCGCATCTTGCTTGGGAAAGCCCCTGACGACGCCTTGGTGTTCACCCCGCGTATATGCGGCATTTGCTCGGTGTCTCAATCGATTGCGGCGGCCAAGGCTTTGGCCATGGCCAAAAATTTAGAGATGCCGGAAAATGGCAGATTATCTCACAACATCATTTTAGCGGCTGAGAATGTGGCGGACCATCTCACCCATTTTTATCTGTTTTTCATGCCTGATTTTTGCCGTGAAACTTATTCAGATGAACCCTGGTTCCCTCACGTGCATGACAGGTTCAAAGCGGTTAAGGGCCAAGCGGCAAAAGACATGCTCAAGGCGCGTGCTGAATTCATGCATATTCTGGGGCTGTTGGCTGGCAAATGGCCTCATTCTTTAGCCCTGCAACCTGGCGGCTCAACCCGTACCATTGGCAAACAAGACCAGATTCGCCTCATTGCTATCATCGCAAGCTTTCGTCAATTTTTAGAACAGAACTTGTTTGGCTGCCAATTAGAGGAGCTGGCCGATATACAAGACAGGCAGGCCTTTTTCGATTTATTTGCAAGCGGCAGCCCTGCCAACAGTGACTTTGGCCTATTCCTAAATGCCTCCCAATCTCTAAGACTTAACAAACTGGGCGCAGGGCCAGACCTGTTTTTAAGTTACGGCGTTTATGATCAACAAGAGACAGATAAGTTTTACCGCTCTGGCACGATGCAAGCGGGGGACTATGCGCCGTTAAATCAAGAAGCGATTTTGGAAGATGTTAGCCACAGTTGGATGATGAACCAATCTTCTCCTTTGCACCCTTTTGAAGGGGTCACCCAACCAGATGGGCAGGGAGAGACTGGCTATAGTTGGTGCAAAGCCCCCCGCCTTAGCAGCAAGCCAGCCGAGGTTGGTGCCCTTGCTCGCCACATGGTGCAAGACCATCCCCTGTTTCAAGAGCTCACACCGGACAATCATGGCAATGTCGAAGCACGCATCATTGCCCGCTTGTTTGAGATTGCCGAAACCGTTATTGCCATGGAAGGCTGGGCCAGAACCATCAAACCTAAAGACCCTATTTGTTCTCATGCCTCCATGGATGACACCGCTCAAGGCTTTGGTTTGGTTGAAGCGGCACGTGGTGCCCTTGGTCATTGGATCAAAGTGAAAAACGGACGTATTCTAAATTACCAGATCATCGCCCCTACCACCTGGAACTTTTCGCCGCGCGACCAGGAAGGCATTCGCGGCCCGCTTGAGAGCGCCTTGATCGGTGCAACATTCAGGGAAGATGAAACCGACCAGCCTGCTAGCGTGCAACATATTGTGCGCTCGTTTGACCCGTGCATGGTTTGCACGGTGCATTAGTTTTGTCTCACGGGCTATTCCGCCGCTTAAAGCGGCGGGCCCTCCGACGGGGCGCCGCAAGGCGGCGGGCTTCGCTGGCGCTACGCCATGGGCACTCGCTTAAGGCTCGCTTCCTTCTTTCGGTATGAACGGCTTTAGGTTTAATTTGTCTCACGGGCTATTCCGCCGCTTATGGCGGCGGGCCCTCCGACGGGGCGCCGCAAGGCGGCGGGCTCCGCTGGGGCTACGCCATGGGCGCTCGCTTAAGGCTCGCTTCCTTCTTTCGGTATGAACGGCTGGAGGTCTAATTTGTCTCACGGGCTATTCCGCCGCTTAAAGCGGCGGGCCCTCCGACGGGGCGCCGCAAGGCGGCGGGCTTGGCTGGCGCTACGCCATGGGCACTCGCTTAAAGCTCGCTTCCTTCTTTCGGTATGAACGGCTTTAGGTTTAATTTGTCTCACGGGCTATTCCGCCGCTTATGGCGGCGGGCCCTCCGACAGGCGCCGCAATGCGGCGGGCTCCGCTGGCGCTACGCCATGGGCGCTCGCTTAAGGCTCGCTTCCTTCTTTCGTTATGAACAGCTTTAGGTTTAATTTGTCTTACGGGCTATTCCGTAGCTTATGGCAGCGGGCCTTCCGACAGGCGACTTTTTTATTGCGCTTTAGATTACCTACCAGCAACTGCGCTAGCTGGCGGGCACCACGGGCGCGGAATGCCTCATGAACGCGGGCTAAGGTTCGGCTCTTCCTTTCGTTATGATTATTTTGAGCCTTAAGTGAGAGATTTGACCGGACAAGGCGTACTAGACCTTTGATCTAGATTTTGAACATTTTCTTGATTTTCTAACCTTTAAATGTGAATCTACCTATTGGTTGAAAAGTTAGAGGGATGACTTGGATGTGCGTCATTTTAGTGATGTGCTCACTTACTATTTAACACTATAAAAAGGGGGAAGATAAAGGTTGTGAGTGCACTTAATCGAAGACAGTTTACAAAGATCGTTGGCGCTGGCGCGGTGGCAACAGCTGCATTTGGATTGTTCTCCTACATTAAGGGTAAGGGCAAAATTGTTATTATCGGCGGCGGTGCTGGCGGTGCAACGGTGGCGCATCTCCTCAAAAAAGCAGCCCCAAATCTTAACGTGACCCTGGTCGAAATGAACCGGCAATATGCCACTTGTTTTTTTTCCAATCTTTATATTGGAGGCATTCGCTCTTTTGACTCTCTTACATACGGTTATGACGGCCTAAAAAAAATTGGGGTCAATGTTGTCCATGACATGGCAAGCGGTGTTGATACAGCTAAAAAAACTGTTTCTTTGAAAAATGGCAGTAAACTGGCTTATGATAAATTGGTTCTCTCGCCTGGCATTGATTTCAAATGGGAGACCATTGAAGGGTATGATGAGGCGGCCAGCCAAAAGATGCCACATGCATGGAAAGCAGGCGCGCAAACAAAACTCCTGAAACAGCAACTGGAAACTATGAAAGACGGCGGATTGGTTGTGATGTCAGCCCCCCCTGATCCTTTTCGTTGCCCACCAGGACCCTATGAGCGCGCCTCGATGATCGCGCATTATATCAAGACGTATAAACCCAAATCCAAAATCATCATCTTTGATCCAAAATCAGATTTTGCCAAGAAGGACTTGTTTGTGCATGACTGGGAAACGCACTATGAGGGGATCGTTGAATGGTTAGGCACAGAAATGACAGATGGAGGGATCAAAAAAGTCGATCCAACAGCTATGACAGTGACCACATATGATGGTGAGACAATCAAAGCTGATGTTGTGAACATCATTCCGGCCCAAAAAGCGGGCAAGATCGCCTATCTTGCCGGATGTGGTGAGGAAGATTGGTGTCCGGTTAACCCGAATGACTTTTCATCGCTAAATGTCAAGGATGTCTATGTTTTGGGCGATTCGGCTGAGGCGACGCACATGCCGAAATCTGCAAGCTCTGCAAACAGTCATGCCAAAATCTTGGCCAATGCCATTTTGGCTGAACTTGTCGGCAAAAGCCCCTCACAAGCGATATATTATAATGTATGTTGGTCTCTGATCTCGCCAGACAATTGTGTTAAATACACCGCCACTTATCTTCCTGGTGAAAAAGAACTGGAGATCAAAACGGGATTTCTCTCAGCGGTTGACGAAAGCAAGGCGGTCCGGGCGCAAACCTACCGGGAAGCTGTTGACTGGTATGAAGACGTCACATCAGACATGTTTGGCAAAGACTAACATCGCCTTCTCAGAACAAAGAAGTTACGCCTCTATGTGGGTGCGCTTTTGTTTGCTGAAAGATCAATTTAAAGAATTATGAAATCTTAAACAAAGATACACCGGGCTCTCATGCTTGGGAGCTTATACTTCTTTATGTATAACATGAGGAAATGCCAGTAAGTTTGGCACGCAATCTGCCATTAAGGGCAAATTTGCTCTAAATCTTTTGGATTATTTTTTGGGATATATGCAGGGCAACGCAATCAGCTTTTCTTTCAAAAAAGCATCTTTCAACACGACTTTCAACACAACAATAGAAATAAACCCCACTTGCCTTCAGAGCAAATGGGATTTTAAAAATCCACGTTTCTAAAATCAGATGTTGATTATTCTGATTTAGCTTCAGGTGTGTTTGAAGCTTCAGCTTCAGCTTTTTCTAGCATTTCAACATCGCGTGCGTGCGCATCTTCAGCTTTACTTGCCACTTTAACTTCAGGCTTTTGTGATGCTTGAGCTCCAGGTAATTCTCCGCAAGCAAATGCGTTACCTGTCATAGCTAAAGATACAAACGAAGCAATAATGAGTTTTTTCATATCGAATCCCCAATTTATTTTGAGGTAATATAGCCGCTTTTTTTTTTTCAATCAAGTTCATTAATATCGATAGATTATCAACCTATACACTATCCAGGCGCCAAGGATTCATTTCAGAAGCAGTTTGATAGGGAAAATGCCCGCTGTGCGGGACTATTGGCCGTATTATTGGGTCTTAACAAACCGTTAGAGCCGTGACGAAGACGGCCATTAGGTTAATTTAATGGCTTTGAGCGACGTGTCTCCTATCCCCAAACAATGCCTCAGAGGCTTTGTCACGGGGATACCGTAACAGTCAGCCCCCCCCCAATCTGAAAATTAAAGAAGTGGTTACTTGATATCTAGTGGCCGTCAGAATAACGGGCACTGACCTTCAGTCAGGCAGATCCTGATTTGTGCCAACAAACCAAACGTAGTTGACAGCGGGATTGCTTATATGATAAGTGATATATTATTAATATATGAATTGTATTTGAGTTTGCGAGACGCCGTGCTCGAAGAGTTTCTGGAGGTTTCAGATATGGTGATAGATGGGCAGGCTAACTTTCGTGAGCAGTTTGGTCAGCGCTTTTCTGGCTTGCGTATCATCTTTTCCCCTGCACTGATAAATACCATTGAACAGACTATCCCATTATTGACTTCAAAGATGTTGAGGTCTCCTCGTCAGAGGAACGCCCACCCCTCTGAACACTCCAAACGTTTGGCGCATCTCAGGGCAGGATCAACACTAGAGTGGGAAGAATGGACCCCTTCTTTCAGTCGTCTTATTTACAGTGCCAAAACAGTTCGAACTAAATGTGCGCACCATAATGGGCTTGTTCCATAGCGCCTACACTTACCTAGATGGACATAAGGTAAGTCTTTTTTTATGGGATTGGACAATTGCTTTTGATGGGTGGATCAATCTGCCCCCCAAAGACCTAATGGGAAGCAAAAAAACGAAAAACCAGGGAGGAAATTTTATGCAATTGAGTAGAGACGAACTACTAAAAGCTTATCGTATGATGGCACTGGCCCGACACTTTGAGGAAAGCGTTTTTGAGAATTTTTCGGAAGGAAATATTCCGGGATTTGTTCACTTGGCTGCTGGGCAAGAAGCCACGGCTGCCGGCATGTGTATGGCACTTGATGAGCGCGATTGGATTAGCTCAACCCACCGTGCCCACGGCCAGTGTGTTGCCCGCGGTCTCGATCTTCAGGAAACAATGGATGAGATTTATGGTGCGCGCACCGGCGTTTGCCGCGGCAAGGGTGGATCGATGCACCTTTCCGATCTCTCTAAAGGTATGATAGGTGCGAACGGCATCATCGGTGCAACGGGGCCTTTGGCTGTTGGCGCGGCCCTTTCTGCACGGGCCAAAGGTGAGGGCGGCGTTGCTGTTGGTCTTTATGGTGATGGTGGTTCCAATCAGGGATTGACATTTGAGGCCTGCAATATGGCCAATATTTGGAACCTGCCTGTGGTCTTTATTTGTGAAGACAACGGCTATGCGCAAGCAACTGGGGCAGATTATGCTGTGGCAGGAACACAAGTGGACCGGGCCAAAGGGTTCGGCATGCCTGGTGTCCAGGTCGATGGGTTTGATTTCTTTGTTGTTTACGAAGCTATAAATGAAGCTGTTACGCGAGCTCGCAATGGGGAGGGCCCAAGCTTGGTCCAGGTCATGACGAGCCGCGTTTACGGCCATTTTGTGGGCGATGCTCAAACTTATCGCCCGGACGGCGAAATTGACATGGTGCGTGCCGACAAAGACTGTCTGAAAATTTTCCGCAAGAAAGTCGTTGATGCGGGCCTTCTGACCGATGGGCATCTGGACGAGATCTACAACGAAGAAAAAAGGCGTGTTGACGAAGCGACGACCAAAGCGCAAGCCGCACCGCGCCCAACCGAGGCCGATCTGATGGCCGACATCTATGTCTCTTATTAAGGGGGAGGACAAAAAATGACGATAAAAACACAAAGAGACGCCATCAATGAAGCTATTGCGAGCGAGATGCGACGCGATGAAACGGTCATTGTTATGGGGGAAGACATTTCAGGCGGTGTTGGCACCGATGGTGAAGATGATGCTTGGGGCGGTGTGCTGGGTGTTACCAAAGGGCTTTATGGCGAATTTGGGCCCAACCGCGTTATCGATACGCCAATCTGTGAAGGGGGGTTCACCACGGCTGCAGCTGGCGCTGCAATCACTGGCTTGCGTCCGGTTGTGGATCTGATGTTTGTTGATTTTCTTGGCTTTTGTTTCGACGCGATCTATAACCAGGCAGGCAAGTTCCGTTACATGTTTGGCGGCAAAGCGCAAACCCCGCTGGTCGTGCGCGCGATGTATGGAGCCGGTCTTCGGGCCGCTGGTCAACACAGCCAGACGCTCTATTCACTGTTCACTCATGTCCCAGGCGTGAAAGTTGTCGTGCCTTCATCTCCTTATGATGCAAAGGGTCTGTTGATCCAAGCCATTCGCGATAATGACCCTGTCATTTTCTATGAACACAAAACGATGTACGACGATGAAGCTGATGTTCCGGACGAATCGTACACGATCCCGTTTGGCGAAGCTAATGTCATTCGTGAAGGCGAGCATGTCACAATTGTCGCGATTGGCAAGATGGTGCAACTGGCCGTAGAAGCTGCCGATAATCTGGCAAAAGATGGCATCTTTTGTACCGTGGTTGACCCGCGCACCATTTCACCGCTGGATGAGGAAACAATCCTGGAAGAGGTTGAGGAAACGGGACGTCTGGTTATCGTAGATGAAAGCTATCCGCGCTGTTCATTGGCGGCGGACATTTCCTCTATCGTGGCTGAAAAAGCGTTCAAATCCCTGAAAGCCGGAATTCAGAAGGTGACACCACCTCACTGCCCGGTCCCGTTCGCACCGGAGCTTGAAGATCTCTACATCCCTAAAGTGGAGGACATTGAAGCCGCGGTTCGCCGAACGATGGCCTAGCCCAGGCGTTGCCCGAGCTTAATGGCGCATATTAAGCCCGGGCAACCAACGGCCTTCATAATACAAGGAAACATCACATGACTACGAATAACATTCATCCCATTGTTATGCCCAAATGGGGACTGTCGATGACCGAAGGTAAGGTCGTCCAGTGGCTTGTCACTGAGGGCGACCAGGTCGACAAAGCCCAAGAACTTTTAGAAATTGAGACAACTAAGATCACCAATGTTCATGAATCGACAAAGTCAGGCGTGTTGCGCCGTCAGGTTGTCAAGCTAGATGAGGACGTGCCGGTTGGTGCGCTCTTGGCCGTTGTCGCTGACGATGATGTAGAAGACGTCGCGATCGACGCCTTTATAAAAGATTTCCAAGAAAACTTCGTACCGCCAGAGGACGATGAGGAGGAAGGCGGTGCCTCCTCCTTGAATGCTGAAACGGAAGTTGACGGGCGCAAAATAAGCTATATGCGTGCCAATGAACAATCTGATGCTGTGCCTGTTTTGTTAATTCACGGCTTTGGTGGCGACGCCAACAACTGGGTTTTGAATCTGGAGCCGCTTTCTGGTTCCCGCCCTGTTTACGCCCTTGACCTGATCGGCCATGGCGGGTCTGCCAAAGATGTTGGTGACGGCACGCTGACCACACTGGTGGATAGCGTTGCTGGCTTTATGAAAGCTGTTGGTATTGAGCGTGCTCATATCGTTGGCCATTCACTTGGCGGCGCGATTGCTATTCTGCTGGCTGAGCGTTTAGGACCAGGTTGTGCAAGCTTGACCTGTATTGCACCGGCAGGCTTGAGCGATGAGGTCAACCCTTTGTTCCTAGAACAATATCTAACCGCTGAGCGTCGCCGCCCGGTTAAAGCCGTGCTGCAAATGCTTGTGAAAGATCCTGACCTTGTGACCAAAGAAATGGTTGAGGATTTCCAAAAATACAAGCGCCTTGAAGGTGCAAGCGCTGCCATGTCTGCCATTGCTTCACAAGTTATGCCCGGCGGTAAGCAGAGCGGTGATCTGCGGCCTATCCTTTCCGGGCTATCCACTCCAAAGCTGGTCATTTGGGGCTCGCAAGACGCGATCCTTGATCCATCAGCAACTGGAGGCCTGCCTGACACAATCACTGTGGAGACCATTGACGGCGTGGGGCATTTGCCGCAACTGGAGGCCGCCGATGTGGTCAATGCCCTGATTGAAAAGCACATTGCACAGATCGGATAACCTTTAGCTGACCCTTTCACACGGGCGGGCCATTGGATATGGACGAACAACGGAAATTAGATGATTTAGTCGTTACTATTAAGGAGAGGAACTAATGAGCATAGAAGAGAACAAGGCAATCGTTCGTGAATTTTTTGCGCGATTTTCTGCAGCCGATGTTGAAGGCGCGCTTAGCCTGCTTGATGAGGGCGCTGTTTGGCGCGCAATGGGTGTTGAGGGTGGCTTGCCGATGTCTGGTGAGTTGGACAAGGAGAGCATTGGCGGTTTGATTGCTGGTGTTAAGGAGGCCATTCCGGCCGGATTAAAATTGACACCCAGCGACTGGACGGCTGAAGGCGACCGCGTTGCCCTGGAATTGGAATGCTATGGCGAGCTAACCAATGGCCGGGTCTATAATAATTTTTATCATTTCCTTGTCATCGTCTCTGGCGGCAAGATCAAATCCGTGCGGGAATATATGGATACAAACCACCAAAGACGGGTTTGGGTTGACGCTTAGGCGCGCTTTTTTTCTGAATGATTAAGGTTCAGTTTTCCGTTTTATTTTTGTGATGTTTGCAAGATACAAAGGGGCCTCCAATTGGGGGCCCTTAATTATATTTAGGACACAATTAAAATTAATACTTAAAGTCGTGACATTTATTTTAACCGCAAATTTTAGGAAAGCATGTCAATGGATCATTCTGTGAAAAACTCTCAGATACCTCTTAGCGGAAACATTGAGTTTAAGACGTTTGATATGGATGGGGATGGTAATTTTTCTTTCGTTGCAAATGAAGAGGGAATAGTAAAATTAAAGTCTGAATTTTTAATAGAGGCTGAAGAATTTCTTCTCCTTCGTAAAGGTGAAGATATTGGTGGTGAGTTAATCGCTTTGTTCATTGAAGTGGTATCCAGCGCTAGAGAATCAATAGAATTTGTGTTTGAAACTGAATTTGCCAAAATAGTGAAAAAATATTTCGATTTTCTATGGGAAGCTGCTGAGGCCTATGCGCTTTATCGGACGATGCGTGAGACAATAATAGAAGCCATAGAAAGTTATGCTTCCAAAGAAAAGCGGCAAGTGAGTTCAAAAAAACTTAATCGATTAAATATATTGTGCTTTCCTGATGAAGAGAATGAAAAAGCTCGTCTTCATTATGAACGCTTGGGTTACCAGGTCCGTCATTATCGTTCAGCTGATGAAAAAGGGCTGCATAGATTTTATGTAAACGAAAAACGATGGTGTTTTTTCTTACGTTCGGGAGAACAATTTAAAGGGGTGGTTGGGACCGACCAACCTACAATCCTCAAACTTGTAGAACAATTTGATCTGGAATGGAAAGATGCGCGAGAGCCGCGAAGAAAATGGTGGCAGTTTTGGCTTTACAAACCGAAAATCAGTTCAAGTTAGAGCCCATTTCCATAAACGACTTGCTCCTTTGCCCCATGCCTTGCTCTTTATCAACCATCTTGGCGGCATGATCGCACACGTCTGGCTTGATCTGATCTGACTTCCCCCCAAAAACACCCCCATTTATCCTTCATTTAAAAAATAAAACTGACATTTACGACTTTAGTCTTTTTTGTCACCCGCTTTGCTCTATGTTAGTTTCAAATCAAATTTGAAGTTAAAAGAAAGAGTTGGGAAAGGATTGATCCATGAAGCGTTTTATGAGCGTTTTTGTACTCGCAGCTGTCTTGGTAGGGGTCTATTTTGCTACGGGGCAACAGAGTATGGCTGATGGGCATAAACTAAAAACCGGCACGCCAAAATTGAAGTTTTCAATAACAACAGGCAAAAATCCAGAGGCTGTTCTGTTTGATGAAAAGAGAAACCAGTATTTTGTTAGCCTGATGAATTTTAGGGTTAAAGAAGGCGGGGGCGGCATTGTCACTTTAGATGAAAAAGGCAAGGTCAAAGATTTGAACTGGGTTGGGGGGCTCAATCAACCAAAGGGTATGGTCATCAGCGGGGATAAGCTTTATGTCGCCGATATCACTGAATTCGTTGAGATTGATATTCCGTCAGGGAAAATACTGAATAAATACACCTCAAAAGACGGGATTTTTTTGAATGACCCAGCGCTTGGGCCTGATGGATCTGTTTACGTCACGGATAGCCTCATGGATAGCATCTTTAGGCTGTCGCCTGATGGGACCTTTGATCTTTGGCTAAAAGATGCGCGGCTGGAAAGCCCCAATGGCTTGGTTTTTTTTGGAGATTCTTTATATGTTGCCGCTTGGGGCCTGTCTGTGGGCAAGACTGTCCAATCTATGCTGGAAGCAAAACGAACAGGCAAATTGGTTCGTGTTAAATTAAAAGACAAATCCATAGACGTTTTGAGTAAGGGCCCGGTTGGGCATCTGGATGGCATTGAGCCTGATGGGAACGACAACTTTTTTATATCAGATTGGTTCTCAGGAGAAATTTTCCTTATTTCATCTGCAGGCAAGATGTTGGCCTCCTATGATTTGGCAAAAATTATGAATGTCAAATCAGCGGGTGGTTTGGCTGATATTGAGTATATGGAAAATAAAAAAGAAATTTGGGCACCCATGATGAGAGATGGGACCGTTTTGGTCTTTTCTGTGGCTGACACGCGTGGGTCTGATTAAGGTCGAGGCAAGGCTGAAGACCTTGAGCTAAGATTGATTGAACTGGTCTAAAAAGTGAGGCTGATAAATGGCCTCACTTTTTTTGTGGTTTTTGTTTCAATGATGCCCTTACTCGTGAAAAATGAAACCGCCTGTTCTAGAAACAACGCCCAGTAAAGAGGGGGGCTTGGCAGAACCATACTGATAAGCTTCTAGGTTATGTGGCTAATTTTCGTCTCAGGTGAATGTCAGCTAAGGGTCGATTAGAGGATACTATAATCCGGGTTTGAGATGGTCTCTTTGGTGCCAGAAGGGGAAATAGTTTTATTAGCTACCCACAGAGATTATGTCTCATTAAATCAGGCTTCTAAAAAATTGCCCTATGTATTTTTCAATTTCATAGGGTTAATATGAGCAACAAACTCACTTTTTGATTAGGGTTTTATTGACCTTTCAAATCCACATCTATTCATTATTTTGTTGTTGGCAGCATCTGAGAACTTAGGAGCTAAGAATGTAATGGGATTATTAGATATCACAGTAGATGTATTTACTGGAGAGGCCATTCAGATTGCCTTAAATTCTGTACATGACACTTTGTCCAAGTTAGACAAGAATGATCCTCAGTTTGGAACTGGGGGCGTGGTTCGACTCAAGCCGGGAAATTATCTTATTGAAGAACCAATTATCATTCGTAATAGTCATACCCACATTATTGGTGCAGGCAAAACGCTAACGAAACTTCGATTGCAAAAAAATATACATGGAATTGTGGTTGCAAAGGAAGCTCACGACGAACAAAAACTTCGTGGTATAAAACTAAGTAGTTTTTCGTTGATGAGCAATGTACCACCGGTTCCAAGTAGTAATATTGACGAAATCTTTCACGATACGGATGCAGTAGGAATTAGACTGACGAACACTGCCTATGCTGTAGTCGCTGATATGCAGATCCATGATTTCCGTGTAGGACTACGGCTTGAGGATGCTTCAAACTCAAGAATTGAACACGTTGTTTGCTCTAATACATATGAAGTTTCAGAGGATTATAAGGCTGAATTTCTAGAAAGAACTAAAGAAGAATGGAGGTTCATTGGTTTTGATATTTATAGTTCAATAGATCGTACTGGCTGTATATCCAGTGTTTTTTTTGGTTGCCATGCCATTAATGAAGTCTCAAAGAGATCAGTTGTTCAAGGTGTTTACGAAGTAGAACGAGTAGCCAATGAACATATGATAAAAAGAGATTCTATTGGATTCAGATGCTACGGAAGGAAAATGAATGACCTGCAATTCAGCGCAATTGAAACGTCGGGTTGCTCATATGGAATGTTTTTTGATTTTTCAGGTGCATTTTTCCATGGCCGGGACAGCAGAGGCAACCCAATAAAAAACGCCAATGGATGGAATTCCTATGATGTACAGCTTAATACAGCCAGAATAGATCGTTTTACCAAACAGGGTATTCTTGTTAGACAAGGTGATTGGGATACAAGAGGTCAGATTGAGCAGCCAGAGCCAGGTGTTTCAGGTCGTGTAAATGTACCTGATACATCTTTGATAATAACAAACAGCTGGTTCAACCCATCAGCCTACTACGTGGGTTTAGCAGACAGTGATGGACAAGCTATTCCTTTGACCAAAAGTCACGCTTGTATTCTGGGCGATGTGACTTCTGGGCTCATAATTACAAACAACCAATTCCAAAATAATGCTTCGCAATGCAATATCAGCAGAAATCCTAATGTACCATTCAAGAGTGGCGTAACAGGTGTCATCCTAAACTCCAGCAGCAGATGTGTGATAGCTAACAATCTCTTTGATAGACAAAAGGGTATAGAATTAAAGCGGTGCAAAAAGATCAAGGTTGGAAAGAATATTGTTCAGACTTGGGATAGAAAGGGTGAAGATGACTACGTCATCAAGACTTAAATACCGCAATTTTCTATCAGTCAGTTTGGTGATCAGTAGATCTATTATATGGGTTATCAAAGTTGTAATTACCTAGTATGTCAGGTTTGCCATTGATGTCTATTTAGGGTCAACAGCTCACTTTTAGAACCGAAACAATCCACATCAGCTAAGCAATCATTTGCGGAATATTTGATTGGTAAATCATTGTGGGGAGATCTGCTGGTGGCCCCGTTGGGGCCAGCTAGAGCGCGTTGCTTTTTATTGAATTCACGAAACGCTTTTCTTTTATCTCACGGGCGTTTTTTCGCTCAAAAAGCGAAAAGCCCTCCGATGGGGCGGCGCAAGGCGCCGGGCGCTTTAAAAGCGCCATGTCCGTGCTCTCTCAGGTGAGCACTCCCTTCTTCGTAAGGCAGCCTAAAGCGAAAAGATTTGTCTATCCATATAAAAGCAACGCGCTCTAGAATAATTTTCTTTTTTCTTCTCAACAACCCACTAAAGATCGTTGTTGCTCTCTTTCACCTTTTCTGCATCAAGGTAAACTTCAGAGCCCATTTCCTTGAACTTCTCGCTCATCTCTGCCATGCCCTGCTCTTTGTCGTTTAGCTTGGCGGCATAATCGCGCACGTCTTGCGTGATTTTCATGGAACAGAATTTTGGCCCGCACATGGAGCAGAAATGCGCCACTTTGTGTGCGTCTTTCGGCATGGTCTCATCATGGTAGGAGCGCGCTGTGTCTGGGTCGAGAGACAGGTTGAACTGGTCTTCCCATCTAAAGTCAAAGCGGGCACGAGACAATGCGTCATCGCGAATTTGTGCCGCTGGGTGGCCTTTGGCCAGGTCTGCGGCATGAGCGGCGATCTTATAGGTGATCACGCCTTCTTTCACATCATCTCTGTTGGGTAGACCCAGATGTTCTTTTGGCGTCACATAACAAAGCATGGCTGTACCGAACCAACCAATCATCGCGGCGCCAATGCCAGAGGTGATGTGATCATAGCCTGGGGCAATGTCTGTTGTTAACGGCCCCAATGTATAGAACGGGGCTTCGCCGCATTCTTTCAACTGCTTGTCAACGTTGACCTTGATCTTTTGCATTGGTACATGGCCTGGCCCTTCGATCATCACCTGGCATCCCTTGTCCCAGGCAACCTTGGTCAACTCGCCCAAGGTTTCAAGCTCAGCAAATTGGGCCCGGTCATTGGCATCAGCAATGGAGCCAGGGCGCAAGCCATCACCTAGCGAGAAGCTGACGTCATATTTGCGCATCAAATCACAAATTTCGTCAAAGCGCTCATAAAGGAAGCTTTCCCGGTGGTGAGCCAGGCACCACTTGGCCATGATTGAACCACCGCGAGAGACAATGCCTGTTACCCGATCAGCGGTTAAGTGAATGTAGCCCAAACGCACACCGGCATGGATGGTGAAATAATCCACACCCTGCTCGCACTGTTCAATCAATGTGTCTTTGTAAACTTCCCAATCCAGTTTCACCGGATCGCCATTGACCTTTTCCAGTGCTTGGTAAATCGGCACAGTGCCAATGGGCACAGGTGCGTTGCGGATGATCCATTCTCTGGTGTTATGAATGTTGCGCCCGGTGGACAGGTCCATCACCGTATCAGCGCCCCAGCGGATCGACCAGATCATCTTTTCAACTTCTTCTTCAATTGAAGAGGTCACCGCACTGTTGCCAATGTTGGCATTGATTTTGGTCAAAAAGTTACGGCCAATGATCATTGGCTCTAATTCAGCGTGGTTGATGTTGGAGGGAATGATCGCGCGCCCGCGTGCGATTTCATCGCGCACAAATTCTGGCGTGATGTGCTCTGGCAAGTTGGCGCCAAAATTCTCGCCTTGGTCCAGTTGTTCGCGGGCATACTCGAGTGCTTTTTCACGCCCTAAATTTTCGCGCTCAGCCACATAAATCATTTCTTTGGTGATAATCCCGGCGCGGGCATATTCAAGTTGCGTGATAGGATGCCCGTCCTCGCCAACCAAAGGCCCATAAGAGACAGGGAATTGGCGCGCCAAATGATCGCCAGAGACATTGCCATTATCTTCTGGTTTGACCTCGCGCCCCTCGACACGCTCAACGCCGCCACGCTCAAGCGCCCACTGTTCGCGAAAACGCGTCAAACCGGTTTCGACATTGATTTGCGCATCATCGTCAGTGTAGGGGCCTGAGGGGTCATAAACCCGCACATTTGGCTCCCCAGCGGCCGGTGATAGTTCAATTTCTCGAACCGGAACTTTCAGGTCTGGGGCTTGCTCTGGTGAAATGTAAACCTTTTTTGAGGCAGGAAGCGGCCCTGTGGTTACTTCAGGCGGGGTGATTTTTTCTGAGTGAACGTTCATGTGTTGAATACCTCAAAGTTAAAAATTAATACAATTTAATTCCGATACCAAACCCTTCATTTAATAAAATGAGCGAGCATGCAAGGACAGCTAGACTAAAGAGTGAGAACAAAAATCGATGGTCGGAAATGGCCTGTATCAGCTGCAAAGCCAATTCTGGAATTAGCAAGTGGATGATACCGATTAAAAAAGCACCCCAACCAAAAAGAGTGATAATCAAGCGCCAGTCATATGTGAAAACGGGATGAAAGGTCGTCACAAGAATGCCAACGATCAGGGCAATAATTGCGGCCAAATAAATCAGCCCTTCACTATTGATAAATTCTTGAACAAGATTGGGAATTCTTTGATAGCTCAGCAAGGCAGATACAGAAACAATCAAACAATACAGTCCAATTATTTTTGCAAAAATGATTGAGATTTCCACCTGATATCCTCCCAGCAGATCAACAAAAAACCTGATTGTAAGAGGAGAAACAGTGCTCTTATTTTAAGGCCTCAAAAGAATGGCCCACAACAACAGCTTTTCACAACATATAAGAACATTGCTTATAATGATCGTTATACAATTTTGATGATCTTGATATCATTTCATCTCGATAACATTTCATCTCGATATCAAGGCTATCTTGTACAACGTGTTCCGTCCCTCCGCCGGTATGACCCGGATCAGGTTTCAAGGGTTGAGCTTTTAAAATTAAAAGGCTCTCTCAGCTTTTTCAGCACCCCTCGGATGGCCTTACAATGGCCTGAAATTAAAATAATTACAAGTTCTTTATCACCACACGATCTAACGTTGAGACTGAGAAAACGCATGTTTGCGCGTTTCAAACCGATCAAGATAATCTGGAACGATCGCTTGGATAGAGCGTGGTGGACTGGGGCAAAGGTCGGCCAGTGTCCTATGCTCCTCAATGGCTTGGCGACTCACGATATTGTCTTTTTTTAACAATCTGATTTGATCAAACGTTATCGGTTGGTTTGGTAAGATGCTTGTAAACAGGGCGATAATTCTGGCAACCCAAAGTGGCAAGGGTAACAAGGCAGGATTTAATCCGGTTATTTGTTTAATCTGATTATGGATCTGTTTCATATTCACTGTTTGAGGCCCGCCCAATTCATAAATGGTGCCTTGGCGTGCACCCCCTTCCAAACTGGCTGCAATCGCCTTGGCAACGTCCCCGACATAAATCGGTTGAAATTTCGTCTTACCTGCAAATACAGGGACGATGGGTGCCAAAGACATTAGGCTGGCAAAGCGATTAAAAAATTCATCCTCAGGTCCAAACACCACAGAAGGGCGTAGGATAACAGCGTTAGGCTCCATATTCAGAACAGCGTCCTCACCATGGGCTTTGGTGCGCGCATAGGTGGAGCGGCTGTTGGCATCAGCCCCTAAAGCTGACACTTGAACCAGCTGTTTAACGCCAGCTTCTCTGGCAGCAATGGCAACCAAGCGGGCACCTTGCACATGCAATGCATTAAACCTTTGACCGCCTGATGGGGCCAATATACCAACTAAATTCACCACGAAAGAGGCCCCATTAACAGCCTCTTTAATTGACTGTTCATCACGTAAATTAGCATAGACAGATGAAATTTGGCTGACACCGCCTAGGGGTTGTAAAAACCCGGCCAGATCGGGGCGGCGCACAGCCACACGAATGCGATAACCGTTCTTTGCAAGCTGTTGTACAAGATGTCGTCCAATAAACCCTGAACCACCAAAAATGGTAACAAGCCCGTTATCTGGCATGTTTGCACTCCTTACCTTCCCGTCTGAATATGTCAGGGTAAAATGTGTTTGCTGATTTGTGAAGTGTTTTGAGACTCTCATAAACCATTTAATCTTAAAACCGGCTAAATTTAAGCGTTTATGCTTCCATTTACACGCTTGCTATTTCTGGATAATCACGGCTAAGTGAGATATAAATATTCAACTAAGTTTAAAAGAGAAATATTCATGGCCATTACTGTCCATCAAAATGATTTACCAAAAGAGATTCGCTTTGAAAGTGCGGTTGCAGTTGATAGCGAAACGTTGGGGTTAAACCCTTTGCGCGATCGTTTGTGTGTTGTGCAATTATCTGGAGGCGATGGTGATGCCCATTTGGTCCAATTTGATGGCACCAATTATGAGGCACCAAATTTGAAAGCTTTGCTTGCCAACCGCGACCTCATAAAAATTTATCATTTTGCCCGCTTTGATTTGGCGGCGATTTATCATTGGCTCGGCATTTGGGCTGCGCCCGTATTTTGCACCAAAATTGCCTCTAAGCTTACGCGCACCTATACAGACAAACATGGTTTGAAAGATCTAACCCGCGAATTGCTAGAGATTGACCTTTCTAAACAACAGCAAAGTTCTGATTGGGGGGCTTCGCGATTGAGCCAAGCGCAACAAGCTTATGCGGCATCCGATGTTTTATATCTTCATCAATTGCAAGAGAAATTAACCCAGCGCCTCATTCGCGAACAACGCTTGGAGATTGCGCAAAAAGCCTTTGAATTTTTACCAACCCGTGCTGAACTTGATTTAATTGGTTGGCCTGAAAGCGATATTTTTGCCCATTCATAAAACAGCTCCGATGCCAGGTGCTTAAATGTGATAAGCTGTTGTGATCAGCCAAAATATGATCATATTGGTTTTATAGATTAAACTTAAAGCCTTAAATTGCTTCACGTGTGGAAACGAAACACTTTAATGGAACATCTTGCAGCACCTTCATCGGCCGGCTCAGACATGATTGATCATCATGAATTGTCTCAGCGTCGGCGCGCCGCTTTTGATCGAGCGCAAAATCATAGCCGTGTTGTTATGGTTTTGCGGCGGCTGCTTCCTGTGTTGGCTGTTTTGTGTGTTGGTGTCTATTTTATTAGAAGTGATTTTGAGATTCACCATAAAGATTTCAAAGCCAGCGTCCAAGACATTCAACTGACCAAAAACGAACTTAAAATGATTAATCCGCGCCTGGAAGGTCATGATGAAAAATCTGGCTCTTACTTGGTGATTGCTGATACAGCCTCGCAAAAATCTGGATCGCCCCATGTTGTACATTTGCAGAAAGTTGATGCCAAATTGGACCACCCAACAAATGGCCAAATCACATTAAAGGCTGATCGGGGAAGCTTTGATAGCAAATCAGAAATTTTGGAGCTGTTTGACAATATTCATATTGTGAGCGCTAATGGCATGAAAGCGCAGTTAAAAACAGCTAGAATTGTGTTTAAAGGACAAATTATCACATCAAACCAGCCTGTATTTATAGAAATGAAGGGTAGTACCATTCATGCAAATACACTAAAGATTGATGGGGTTAAAAAGCTGATAACTTTTACCGAACAGGTTAAAGTAAAGCTTATTAAATCGCCTGATAAGCCAATCCCGATAAAAGAGTGACCACTCATTTACACATGCGGTTAAAGCCCTTTTGATATTGGAAAATGATACTATGATAAATGATAGCAAAATAGTCGCCTTTAAAAAGGGACTTGGCGCGCGGACAAAGAGGCTTGGCGCGCGCGAACCTATGCGCCTTAAATTTGGCGCAGGGTTCATTTGTATCATTTTTTCTTTATGTTTTTCAGCAGGTTTGTCGGCCCAATCTTTAACTGATAAATTTGGTGGCTTTTCCTCTACTTCAAATGAACCGATTGATATTGTTGCTGACCAATTGCAGGTCGATGATCTTAAGAAAACGGCTGTTTTTTCTGGTGATGTCAAAGCTGTGCAAGGGGACTTTGTCCTGCGCTCTAAAAGTTTAGAGGTTTTTTATAGCGGCACGCCACAAGGGGGAACAGGTGGTAAAGTCAAACGGATGATGGCTAGAGGAAAAGTTTTAATCAGCACCAAAGATAATCAATCTGCGACCAGTGAATGGGCCAATTTTGATGTTATCAAACAAATTATTACCTTGGGTGACCAAGTGGTTTTAACGCAAGGGGGCAACATTATAAATGGCGGGCAACTACAAATTGACTTAAAGACCCGCCAAAGTAAATTTATAAACAAGCGCAAAAAAGGGCGCGTGCGCATGAAAGTGGATGTCAAATCACAAAAGAATAAGAAAGCCCCCTTTTAAAATAAGCCCTTTTTCAGGTTAAGATCGTTTCCCCAAACGGGAAAAACAGGTGAGTGAGTTTTTATGAAAAAATTCTGGCCATTTGGCAAAAACAAACAAGATGATGCTCTGCATCATCGCTCGCCTCACTCTGGCCGCCAAGAGCAAACGCCGCCGCCAAATGGTCTGCCTTTTTCTGCACGTCCTGCACATGTAGGAGGGGCAGAGCACGAACAAAGATTTGAGCCTGGCCCGCACAATTCACCCCCCCAGTATGCACCGCCCAATAATATGGCTTTGGGCAATGCTATTCCGCTTGAGACAGGCCAAGGGCAAATGGTCACGCCCATGCCAACAACACCGCCCAAACCACAGATTTCACCCCAAACAGGCTGGTTAACGGCGCAAAAGGTTTGCAAAACCTACGGCAAACGCCAAGTGGTGAAAGAGGCCAGTGTTTCAGTTCGCCGGGGTGAATCTGTTGGCCTGTTAGGGCCTAACGGGGCGGGTAAAACCACCATTTTTTACATGATTACCGGTCTTGTTAGCGCTGATGAGGGTCTTATTCATATTGATGGCTATGATGTCACCAAATTGCCCATGTATCGCCGGGCGCGGTTAGGCATTGGCTATTTGCCACAAGAAGCTTCCATTTTTCGCGGCTTAACCGTTGAACAAAATATCATGGCTGTGCTGGAAGTGACTGAGAAGAATCGTGAAAAGCGACAGCACAAGTTAGAAAGCTTGTTAAACGAATTTAACATTGCTCGCCTTCGCAAATCTCCTTCTATCGCGCTTTCTGGTGGTGAGCGTCGTCGCTGCGAAATTGCACGGGCTTTGGCCAGCGATCCTTCTTATATTTTGCTTGATGAACCCTTTGCCGGTATTGACCCCATAGCCATTGGTGACATCCGTGACCTTGTCAGGCACCTTACTGATCGTGGCATTGGTGTTTTAATTACCGACCACAATGTGCGTGAAACGTTAGAAATGATTGACCGGGCCTATATCATTCATGATGGTATGGTGCTTACTGAAGGAACGCCTTATGAAATTGTCTCAAATGACGATGTTAGGCGGGTTTATCTGGGCGATATGTTTGGTTAAATCAAAATAATTTAATAAATTGAGCTTTGTTAATAATTTTTTCTTTTTAATTTAGCTTAATTTTCTTGATTTCCCTCTCATCTGAAAATTTTTTGAAAAATTGGCTTAGCTTATGCAAATTTCGTGCTAAGCTATAGGGACAAGCACATCCTCCCTTAGTCGATAAGACTATCGGAAACCGCAATATTAAACGCTATTTATTTTTATTTTTAAATTCATTAAAAGTTTGCCTAAATGATTAATCGTTGTTAAATGCTCTTTTGGTATGAATATTGCCTATGGCATCGATTTTGCCGATTATGACTGTTGGTGACGCTCACTTGTCGAGGATTTTAGTTAGATATGGCCCTTTCACATCGGCTTGAACTTAGACAATCACAATCTTTGGTCATGACACCGCAATTGCAACAAGCAATTAAATTGCTGCAATTGTCGAACCTTGAGCTCAATGAATTTGTTGAAACTGAACTTGAGCGCAATCCCTTACTGGAAAACAAAAGTCAACAAGAAGAGCCTGCACAAACCACGTTTGAGCCAGAAGAAATTGTCCAAGATATTGAGCCTCAGCGACGCTCAGAAACCGATGAATGGCTCTCAAAATCAGCTGACAATATGAAAGAAGACCCATCCACCAATCTGGACAGCCGGGTGGATGATATCTATCCAGATTTACAAGGCTCTGACCGCACGGGTTTGAGTGAACAAGGCTGGTCCTCTTTGCATCAAAGCAAAACCAGCGCCTCCAGTGGGTCTTATTCTGAAAACTATAATTTAGAAAGCTATGTCAAAGAAGAAATTACTCTTCATGCTCATTTGTTAGATCAATTGCATTTGTCCAAATTGACCCCTTCTGAGCAATTAATTGGTGCTCACCTCATAGACATGGTTGATGAGCAGGGATATTTACGCGGCTCCCTGGAAAGCGTGGCTATGCAATTGGGCACCTCGATTGAAGCGATTGAAACGGTCCTGTCAACCTTGCAAACCTTTGAACCAACTGGAGTTTTCGCCAGAGACTTAAGTGATTGCATGCGTTTGCAACTGATAGAACAAAACCGCTTTGACCCGGCCATGGCCGCCCTTTTAGAGAATTTGCATTTGCTGGCCAGCCATAACTTTTCTGGCCTTAAAAAGGCTTGCCAGGTGAGTGATGAAGACCTGTCAGATATGATTGCTGAGATTAAACAATTGAACCCAAAGCCTGGTTTGCAATTTGGTCATACGATCGTGCAACCAGTGGTTCCTGATGTGTTTGTGCGGCAAAAGAACGATGGCAGTTGGCATATTGAACTTAACACTGAAACCTTGCCCAAAGTTTTAATCAACAAAACTTATTACACCACTGTGTCTGGTGCAGCGCGAAATACAAAAGAGAAAGAATATATTCAAGACTGTTTTCAAACGGCCAATTGGTTGGTCAAAAGCCTGGATCAAAGAGCCCGCACCATTTTAAAAGTCGCCAAAGAAATTGTGAAACAGCAAGATGGTTTCTTTTCCTATGGGGTAGAACATTTGCGTCCTTTAAACTTGCGCACTGTGGCTGACGCCATTGAAATGCATGAATCAACGGTTAGCCGGGTGACATCGAATAAATATATCGGCACGTCTCGCGGCGTGTTTGAGTTGAAATATTTCTTTACCTCCGCCATTGCTTCTTCTGGCTCAGACGATACGGTTTCTTCTGAAGCGGTGCGCCATCATATTCGCCAGCTGATTGATGCTGAGCAAGCTGACAGCATTTTGTCTGATGATAAAATCGTCTTGATATTGAAAGAAAAAGAAATTGATATCGCCCGGCGTACTGTTGCCAAATACCGTGAAGCAATGGGCATTCCTTCATCTGTGCAAAGACGACGTGAAAAGAAAATGGCCCAGCAAATGGCTCTTTAAGCACTAAAGTTGATCTGTTTTAAGAAAAGTGCTCTCTTGCTGCTAAAAACTTTCCTAACTCCTTATTTTACCACACTTTTATCAGGAACCTTATGTTTCCATTTGGTAATTTTTTTTGATCATAAGCTCCATTTTTTCAAAATCTTTGCCCCAAATGAGAAAGGAAATCTGTTATACTTATAGGGATGGATCGTATTAAGGGCACGTGAGATCACGTTTTTTTAGCCAAATAGGGCTTAAAAAGCTGCCTTTTCGTGTTTTTAAAGACCTGGTAGGCCTGCAAAAGTGCCAAGTTTTCCCACTTGGCGTACAAAATTGGCATCGAAATTAAGACCAAAAATCCAAAATAAAACAAGGGAGCATCGATATATGTCCGTACAAGTCACTGGAAAAAATCTTAACATTGGTGAAGCACTTCGGTTTTACATTGAGGATCGCATAGATCAAACTTTGGAAAAATTTATGGGCAATGCGACCTCAGGCCATGTACGCATCGAAAAAGATGGCGGCCATTATCGCACAGATTGTTCACTTCATCTTGGTTCAGGGCTTGATTTGCAATCTAAGGGGGAATCCCATGATGTATATGCAAGTGCCGATGCTGCTCTTGAACGGTTAGAGAAACGCCTGCGTCGCTACAAAAGACGGCTCAAAAATCACCATCAGAAACATCATTCTGGCGATTTTAAAGACACAACACCGGCGCTAGACTATGTCATCCAGCAGCATGGCGATGATCAAGAGCCTGAAGATGACACGCCAATCATTATTGCCGAAAATGAGACAAATATTAATGAATTTGCGGTAAGTGACGCGGTTATGCATATGGATTTATCAGAAAGTTCCGTTTTGGTCTTTCGAAATGCTAGCCATGGGCGCATTAATATTGTATACCGCCGCAATGATGGAAATATAGGCTGGATTGATCCGTCCTAATCAAGTATAGTCCGGCTTCTCAAAATTTGAAAACGGGCTGCCATATTGAGATTCCCGGCTTTTTGCTCGGCTCGGTTGATGACAAAAGGGACACTTAAACACAACAATTTTAAAAAGGGTGCAAAGCATTCGTGAGAGCTTTTTCAAAACACGAATGCTTGAAATGACATAAATTTGTCAATTACACCTTTTATGGATTGGCTACATTTTTAAACACATAAACAGCTAAGTTTTGTTAAGGGCCGTTTTGTTTTTTTATTTATGAACTCTCTGATTAAAGTTAGGGGAAGGCAAGCATATGGATTTGGGTGATTTGTTGACAGCAGATGAAGTGTTTCCTTCATTGAAAGCCAAAAGCAAAAAACATGTCTTACAAGAAATTGCACGCCTTGCAGCTGACAAAACAGGCCTTGATCAACGAGATATCTTTGACGTTTTGTTGCAAAGAGAGCGGTTAGGTTCAACTGGGGTTGGCCAGGGCGTTGCCATTCCGCATGGGCGTTTGCATGACATTGAGCATATCGTTTGCCTGTTTGCACGGCTTGACGAACCAATTAACTTTGACAGTATCGATGATGAGCCGGTTGACTTGGTGTTCTTACTGCTTGCACCAGAAACGGCTGGGGCTGATCACCTGAAGGCATTGGCGCGCATTTCCAGGCTCATTCGTGAACCTCAAACGCTTGATAAACTGCGTGGTTCACGCGAACAGTCAGCTCTTTATTCTGTCCTCACGGAAGCCTCAGCCTCACACGCTGCCTAACAGGGCAAAGCTGGGATAAGCTTTAATGAACCTGCATAACCTGCAAATCATGGTCTGTTGCGGCAATGGTTGCAGCGCTTAAATCTTCAGCTAATAAAATAGGCGTTCCATCGGCGGCGTGCACGCTGAAAAGGGAGCCTCTTTCTGGCAATTCGTCAATTTCTGGAAACAGGGCTCTGGCGGCTGCAATGCCAAGCTCTTGCACGTAAACAACCTTATCAAGCCCAAGTTCTTTTAAATCTTGTGCGCTCATAATTTGTTGATCAAGATCATAATCATGAAACTTAAAGTTTTGTGCGTTTGGTTTGGTTGCCAACATTTAAAGACCCCTTTTCATTACACTTTGGGAAATTAGGCAGTTAAAATTTCTATGGTACGACTTTTTGATCCCGGTTCTGGACGAAACAGCTCTACTGTTAATAATCCTTCTTTTAACACTGCAGACCTGATCTCGAGACTATTGGCTAAAATAAAAATGCGTTGAAATTGGCGCATTGCAATGCCTTGATGTAAAAAATCTTCGTCTTCATTCTCTCTTTTTTGGCCTGTTATTATCAGTTTTTGGCCCTCTTCTTTGACCTCTAAAAGGTCTTTTGAGAAGCCGGCAACAGCCAACACAATCTTTATTCTTTCTGCGCCCGAGGGGTGCTCTACATGACGTTCAATGTTATAGGGCGGGTAACCCTCATTTTGTAATTGAGCAGCCGTGTTAAGCGCTTGTTCAAATTCTTCAAACCCTAAAGCCAGCGAACGGTTTATTCTGGAAATGGCAGGCATCAACTTCTTTCTTCAAACTCTTGGCTTGCTGTCTTAAATGGCTCTCATCTAAAGGCACTCTTCATTCAATATGGGAACCAGTTTTACCATTTCAAGTCACCAATTCATTCAAATTTTAACATTTTTTCCAACCAAAAATTTACGAACCTTTGCTAGGCTAAAGCATATTTTATTCGTTTCAATAATATTTGAATTTGGCGATCCAAACATGACAGATATTAACCAACAAAATTTAACTGACGAGCGCCGGGTCCCGCGCAAGCGCACCTATCAAGGGGCTCGTATCATTGTGGATAAAAACTCAACCTTTAACTGTGTGATTAAAACCCGAAGTGATAAGGGTTTTGGCTTAAAACTTGGCTCGACAGCTGGGATACCTGATCAGTTTACTCTTTTCGACGATAGCACTGGGCAGTCTCATAAATGCCTGGTGATCTGGCGAAAACGCGCAGGTTTAGGCGTGAAAATCACAGACTAAAGTCATTTATCTTCTTTTCTTCAATCTAGAATTAGATTTAACGGCTTGCGGTGAGAAAATAGTTTACATCGCAGTCCGTTGAAATGTGCCAGCTTTTGCGCCAGGGAGAATAAACAAGGCCGCTTGTCTCACGAGGCATAAGGCCAGCCTTGGTAACACATGTTTGCAATTCTTGCGGCATTACAAATCTGGACCATTGATGCGTGCCTTTTGGCAGCCACCTCATAATATATTCAGCCCCGACGATAGCCAAAGCAAAGGACTTATTTGTGCGATTAATGGTTGAAAGGATCAGCAAGCCACCAGGTTTCACCAACTGGGCGACCAGGGCAACAAAATCAGCGACATTTGGTACATGCTCGACAACTTCTAAACAACACACGACATCAAAGGTTTCACCCGTCTCCACCACGTGCTCAACCCGGCAAGCACGATAATCTATGGCAACCTTTTGCTGTTCAGCATGCAAGAGGGCGGCCTTAATATTGTTTTCAGCTGGATCAATCGCTGTGACGCTTGCCCCTTGCTTGGCCAAGGGTTCTGCCACCAATCCCCCCCCACAGCCAATATCTATGAGGGACAAGCCTTTTAAGGCATATGGGTCAGCTTCATCTTTTCCAAAATGGCGGCAAATCTGCTCTCTGAAAAACCCCAATCGGGCAGGTGCAATTTGATGCAAAGGCTTAAATTTACCCGTCGGGTCCCACCATTCATCAGCTATGGCAGCAAAGCGATCAATTTCTTGTTGATCAAAAGTCGGTGTATTTGGGGGATTATTTAAACTCATTTTATAAATTTTAAGCTTTGATTTTTGCAAATAGTTTGAATGGGCCAGTTGCTTAGCGGGCCGGTTCTTTGTATGTATAGGCCGTTTGAGGGACAATCCCCATTCACAATATAACTTATTGGGCTGATATGAAACCTTTTTTCCTCGTCTTTTCACTATGTCGCAGGGAAAATTGGAATTAGATTTTGCTCTTTGAAAGATTTGGTAGTTCAGATTTATGGCGCTTGTTGTAATGAAATTTGGTGGCACGTCTGTTGCCGATATTGATCGGATCAAAAATGTTGCTGCTCATGTTAAGCGGGAGCATGACGCTGGGAATAAAGTGGCTGTTGTTGTCTCGGCAATGGCGGGGCGCACCAATGAATTGGTTAACTGGGTCAATCAAGCTGCCAAGCTGCCTGATGAAAGCGAATATGATGCGGTTGTCTCTTCTGGTGAGCAAGTCACATCGGGCTTGCTGGCTCTTTGTTTACAAGATAGCGGTGTGCCTGCACGTTCATGGCAAGGCTGGCAAATTCCGCTGCAAACAGATGAGGCCCATGGCAAGGCCCGCATTAAGGATATCATTCCAGATGAAATGTTATCCAGCCTGGATGAAGGCAATGTGGCTGTGATTGCTGGCTTTCAAGGCATTGCCCCTAATGGGCGCATTTCTACCCTTGGGCGCGGTGGGTCTGATACAAGTGCGGTTGCTATCGCGGCCGCTTTAAAAGCAGATTTGTGTGATATTTATACTGATGTGGATGGGGTTTACACAACAGATCCTCGCATCGTTCCCAAAGCCCAGCGGCTTGATAAAATTTCTTATGAAGAAATGTTGGAAATGGCAAGTTTGGGAGCAAAGGTATTACAGACCCGCTCTGTGGAATTGGCCATGACCCAAAATGTGCGCTTGGCCGTGCGCTCTAGTTTTGATGACCCTGCTTCGGTTGAAGCGGTCAACATGCAAACAAACAGCCATATAGGAACATTGGTTTGTAGTGAGGAAGAAATAGTGGAACAACAAGTTGTCAGCGGCATTGCTTATGCCAAGGATGAAGCAAAAGTAACCCTGGTTGGTCTGGCTGATCAGCCGGGTATTGCTGCGAAAGTTTTTGGCCCCTTGGCGCAGGCCAACATCAATGTTGATATGATCGTGCAAAATGTCTCAGCTGATGGGGCGACAACAGATATGACCTTTACTGTGCCTGAGACAGATTTGGACAGAGCCTTGAAGGTTGTTCAAGATCATAAAGATGAATTGTTATATAGGGACCTGCAAGGGGCAACTAATATTGTCAAAATTTCTATCATCGGTGTTGGTATGCGCAGCCATGCCGGTGTGGCTGCTGATATGTTCAAGGAACTGTCAGAAAAAGGCATTAACATACTCGCGATTTCAACATCAGAAATTAAGATCAGCATTTTAATTGATGCGGCCTACCAAGAACTTGCTGTGCGCTCATTGCACAGTTTATTCGGCCTCGATAAGGAAGATCATTAAACGCATATTTTTAAAAAATGTTACAGGTTTGAACGTTCGCCTGTGTTTGAAAATTTGTAATTTTCTTCTGATAGATTGATCGTGAACAGGCAAAAGAAAGGCTTCAAAAACCAAATTCATTGACTTGGTTTTTGTTAATTTGAGGCAAACACATGGCACCAGCCAATGCAGCTCCGCGCATTTTAATGCGCCGCTTACGCGAAATCATGGCCAAGCCTGGTGAGCCTCAAGCACGTCTTGACGCGATCGTGTCGCAAATCGCGCTCATTATGGTGGCAGAAGTTTGCTCGCTTTATTTGCGGCGCCCTGACGGCTCACTTGAATTATTTGCCACCCAAGGGCTAAACCCTGAGGCTGTTCACAACACCCATTTGGCGCGCGGTGAAGGCTTGGTTGGCCTGATTGCGGAACGGGCTGAACTGATTAACATTCATGAAGCGCAAGACCATCCCTCTTTTTCTTATCGTCCAGAGACGGGTGAGGAGATTTACCACTCCTTTCTTGGCATGCCGATCTTGCGCGGGGGACGCACATTAGGTGTTGTCACTGTTCAAAATAAGGCGCGCAAAGTCTATTCTGATGAGGAAATTGAAGCGCTGGAGACAACCGCTATGTTGGTTGCCGAACTCATCACGTCAGGTGAGCTTGATGAGGGCGTTGGCGATATTGCTGATCGCACCAGAGCGCGCCATTTTTCTGGTGTGGGCATTAGTACTGGCATCGCTCTTGGGGCTGTGGTGTTACATGAGCCTCGGGTTATGATCCATGAATTTTTATCTGACGATCTATCTTGTGAAAAAAACAGACTGGATGACGCGCTTAAAAAATTACGCGACTCGATTGATGCCATGCTTGAAAAAGCTGAACTGCAACGCGCTGGTGAACACCGCGAGGTGCTAGAGGCTTACCGGCTGTTTGCTCATGACCAAGGGTGGGTCAACAAACTTCAGCTTGCTATCGATTCTGGCTTGACGGCTGAGGCTGCTGTGGAGCGTGTACAAAATGATATGCGTGCTCGCATGCTGCCGCAGAAAGACCGCTTTTGGGCTGAGCGGATGAATGACCTGGAAGATTTGGGCAACCGGCTAATGCGTATTTTGGTTGGCAGCGAGGCGACCGCGGCTGAAACCAATTTGCCGGATAACACCATTTTGGTTGCCAGAACGATGGGCGCTGCTGAATTGCTTGATTATAGCCCTGAGAAATTGCGTGGATTGGTTTTGGAAGATTCCGGGGCCTCTAGCCATGTGGCCATCGTTGCTAGGGCCCTTGGCATTGCGGCGATTGGTGAGGCAAAGGGTGTTGTGAACCGGGTTGATACAGGTGACGACATTATCGTTGATGCGGTCACCGGTGAAGTGTTCGTGCGCCCTGAACAAGATGTTATTGACGCGTATTCAGATAAGGTGCGCTTTCAAGCGGACAAACAAAAACAATTTCAGGCTTTGCGCACCAAAGATGCGATTAGCCAAGATGGGGAGCGCATCTCTTTAAAGATCAATGCTGGCCTGTTGGTTGACTTGCCCCATATGGTCCAGTCTGGTGCGGATGGCATTGGCCTTTATCGCACCGAATTGCAGTTTATGATTGCCGCCAAATTCCCACGCACGACAGAACAAGAGGAAACTTATAAAGCTGTTCTTGATGCCGCCGGTGAGCGCCCGGTTGTGTTTCGTACCCTTGATGTTGGGGGCGATAAGATCTTGCCTTATATGCGTGTGACCGGTGAACAAAATCCGGCCCTTGGCTGGCGGGCTGTGCGTATGACGCTTGACAGGCCTGGTCTGTTTCGCTCGCAAGTGCGTGCCTTGCTACGGGCCGGAAAGGGCCGGCAATTGCAACTTATGTTGCCCATGGTCACTGATATTTCTGAACTACAATTGGCCAGACAATTAATTTTTAAAGAGCTTGATTTTCTTGAAAGTCATGGCCGGGAGGGGCCAAAAGAGCTCAAAATCGGGGTGATGATTGAGGTCCCGGCCATTTTTTGGCAATTAGAGGCTATTTTGCCACTGGTGGATTTTATCTCGATTGGTAGCAATGATTTCATGCAATTTTTGTTTGCCGCAGACAGAACAAACCCGCAAGTGGCCCAGCGCTATGATTGCTTAAGCAGTGTATTTTTAAGTATTTTGCAAAAAATCATAGCCCAAGCAAAGGCTTACAATGTTCCTGTTACCCTTTGCGGTGAAATGGCGGGTAACCCCTTGGAATGCATGGCCTTATTAGGCCTTGGCTTACGTTCGATCTCTATGGCGCCAGCCTCAATTGGCCCGATAAAATCAATGATCTTATCACTAAATATTGCGCATTTAACTCAATTTATGGATGAATGCCTTGCCATTCGCTCTGGATCATTGCGCTCTGACCTGGAAAGCTATGCGGCTAAAAATCAGATCAATGTTGATCCCTTTAGCTTGCAGCCTTAAGCCCCACAAATTAACTATATCCCTTCATATTTCAGTAATTTTGCGCGCCAAACTAAAAACACTATTGGCGAATAAAACACTTATGTATAAGTTAGTTATGGGGTGAGCCTGTCATATTTTGTATGTTCTGACAGGTTAGAATGACGTTTTAGTATTGCGTAAATTCGGGTGAGTATCGTCGTGTATCGTTCTAATCAATTTGCCTCCCAGCATAAAGGCAAGGCTGCACAATCTGTTGCGCCAGTGTCTAATTTTAGTCAGTCTGGTTATCATTCAGATATCAACAAACCTTTTCAGTCTTCTTTGGCATCGTTAAAACAAACATTGCCACCACCGCTGCCAGAACAGCAACCTGTTCTTGAGCAAGACAGAGGTGCTTTGCACCATAACGTGCCAGCCCCTGTTGTTGATGGGCCAGCTGCTTTTAAAGATGAGGCAACACCGCTTACCTCTTCTATTAAAGATGAGCAAATTGGCGGGTTATTTTTGGCCATGGGGCGCGCCTCTCAGCTTAGCACCTTTCAACTTGCCCAGCGCTTGCAAACGTCTACGGACATTATCATGGCCCTAGAGGCCGGGGCTATTGATTTGCTGCCTGAATGGGAAGAGCTGTCACAAGTGGTCTCAGCCTACACCAACTTTATGAATGTCGATGAGCGACCCATTTTAAGACGGTTACGTGAAAAACTAACCGAACATTACTTGACCTCAATTTCTCAAGATCATTCTAAATCTCAAGATCATTCTAATTTACAAGGCAAAGCGACATCTTTATTGCCGGTGAGCGATGTCTCTTTAAAAAGTTTGGCGACAGCCGTACCGGAACCTGTATCTCACTTGGCACAAAACAAAGATAATATGCATCACGTGCCCCCTTCACTGTCTGGGAAACATGATTTTTCTAACTCTAAGCCTCCTTACAAGGCCCCCCAGACCAACCAACTTGGCGGGCGCCATCAAATGCCGGCTGGCCATTTACCACCCGCTCACCACATGCCAGCCAACACGATGCATCATGAGATCCAACCTATATCAGCACATGAGCCTGGTTACAATCCACCAAAACAATCGAAACACTGGTATCAGAATTGGACAAAAATGGCCGCGAATGTTGCCTTTGTTCTTATCTTGCTGGCTGGGTTTATTCACTGGCAACCAAACCGCTTTTGGTCCGGTGTTGATCAGTTGCCAAAACCAATCGCTAATTCTATTTATTCCATTTTTGAATTGGTCATGCCGGATCCTTTGGCATCAACCTATCGTATGAATTGGGTTCATGTTGACGATCCTCGTATGCGCAAGACAGATCGCCTTAGCGTTCCTAACGTAAAAAAACTGCCCAAGATCGATTTTTCTAATCTTGGGACCTTAACCACCAGATAAAACCAAGCCTTGAGCATGTCTTTTTTCTTGGCGCTTTAGCTTGCCCACCAGCAACCGCGCTTTTCTTGGCCCTTTAGCTTGCCCACCAGCAACAGCGCTTTTCTTGGCCCTTTAGCTTGCCCAATAGCAACAGCGCTTTTCTTGGCCCTTTAGCTTGCCCACTAGCAACGGCGCTTTTCTTGGCCCTTTAGCTTGCCCACTAGCAACGGCGCTTTTCTTGGCCCTTTAGCTTGCCCACTAGCAACGGCGCTATTTTCAAAACCGGTACCCCCTTTTGGGCGACACCCAGTCGTAGGCAAAACATCTTTTTCATTGAATTCATTTTGGTGACGGTGTACATGCTTGTCTTTATTCATCATCTTTACCGATGTTGCTGAAAAGGGGCAAATTCCCAGCCAGACTCTTGGAACAGATTTGTTTGTCAAAGCTTGCCTCTTTTAAATCCCTTTTTTGAAAGAGGAGGCTGTTCATGTCAGCTTTACCAAAAGAAAAATTAGAGCAGTTGGTAGAGCGCTGGCGCCAGGTCCAAACCGAACTGGCGCAAGGGCCCGCCCAGGATGTGTTTGTTGCCCTTTCACGGGAATTTGCTGAACTTGACCCGATCGTTGCTAAAATCCAAGACTATTTCAGCACTTTGGAAGAAATCACCAGCCTGCAGGATGTGATGGAAGAAGCTGGTGATGATGCTGATATGGTTGAAATGGCGCGCCAAGAGCTGGATGAGCTAAACACCAAACTGCCAGATCTAGAGCAATCCATTCGTGTGCAGCTGCTGCCCAAAGATGAAGCTGATAGCCGCAACGCGATTTTAGAGGTGCGCGCTGGCACGGGCGGCGATGAAGCGGCCCTGTTCGCGGGTGATTTGTTTCGCATGTATCAACGTTATGCCGATGTCTCTGGCTGGAAGGTTGAAGTGATTTCTGCCAGCGAATCTGCTGTGGGTGGTTATAAAGAAATTATCGCCAATGTTTCCGGGCGCGGTGTGTTTGCTAAATTAAAATATGAATCCGGCGTTCACCGGGTGCAGCGTGTGCCAGAAACAGAATCAGGCGGGCGTGTTCACACCTCAGCGGCGACCGTTGCCGTTTTACCCGAAGCGCAAGAAGTAGACATTGATATTGAGGAAAAAGATTTACGCATAGATGTGTTCCGCGCCAGTGGCCCGGGCGGTCAATCGGTTAACACCACAGACAGTGCGGTGCGCATCACCCACCTCCCCACGGGCCTTGTTGTTTCTCAACAAGATGAAAAGTCCCAACATAAAAACCGGGCAAAGGCTATGAAAGTTTTGCGCTCGCGTCTTTATGAAGCTGAACGCCAGCGGCAAGACAGTGAACGGGCAGAACAAAGGCGCGGACAGGTTGGCACAGGTGACCGCTCGCAAAGAATTAGAACCTATAACTTCCCCCAAGGCCGGGTCACTGATCACCGTATTAACCTGACCTTACACAAATTAGAGCAAACGCTGGCCGGAGAAGGCCTGGATGAGCTCATTGATGCCCTTATCACTGAAGATCAAGCCAGCCAATTGGCGGCAATGGATGAAAGCAAAGCTTAAGCGCTCAATAAACATGTCTCTTCCCTTCCAAACAGATGATACCCGGCTTAAAACCGTATGGACTGGCATGCAAAAGGCGTTTGAAACTCAAGAGATTGAAACAGCCAATCTTGATGCCCGGCTATTGTTGCAACATGTTTTACAAATCGATCATGCAGCACTTATTTTACAAATGGACCGTGTCCTAACTGAGCAAGAAATTTCTCAACTTTGCCCTCTGATTGAAAGACGCCTTAAACGAGAACCGATTAGCCGCATCTTTGGCAAATCCGAATTTTGGTCCCTTCCCTTTTTGATCAATGGGCAAACACTTGACCCGCGCCCGGACACTGAAACTTTAATTACTGCTGCCCTTAAAATGATTGGCCCTGAGAAAGAAATGCCTTTGCGTGTTTTAGATCTTGGAACGGGCACAGGGTGCATCCTTTTAAGCTTGTTAACCGAGCTTGAAACAGCAACAGGGGTTGGGGTTGATCTTAACCCAGGGGCCATAGAGCTTGCCCAGCTTAACGCAGCCACTATTGGTTTAGAAAACCGATCCTCCTTTTTTGTCAGCAACTGGTTCAGTGAAATTAACGAACCCTTTGATCTGATCGTCTCCAATCCCCCTTACATTCCATCGAAAGATTTGAGCGATCTGGACAAAGACGTGATCGATTATGATCCCATGTTGGCCCTTGATGGGGGGCCCACGGGGCTTGCTCCTTTTAAGCAAATTGTGAGGAGTGTGGGTGATTACATCAGCTCCCCGGCCTGGCTGCTTTTTGAGTGCGGGGCCGGGCAAGATGCAGCACTTATAAGCCTCATCGAACAAAGCCCCATCGCCAAAAAAATCTCTAAATGGGACGTTTTTCCTGACCTGGCCGGTATTATCCGTGTAATAGGGGTGGAAATGAAAAATTTTGTTTAGAAAAGCTTTAGATTTGTGTATTAGAGCTTATAAACAGCACAAAACCTAAAAAAAAAGATATATTGCAAAAAATAGTCTTGGCCTTCATGATTAAAAAGGCTATGGTTTTAATTAAGACATGGCTATTTGGAAATGTTAGCGATTTAAGCGCCATTCCAGTCTTTCTTTGCCAATGATGATCTTCCCCATTGTTTATTATTTTGTGTGATCAGATGATTAAAATTGTAGGCAGTGTTTTTGGGGAAAAGATTTAAGAATGAACAAATAAAAATGAGATTTCATTTTCATGCCGTATTTATTTTCAATTCTTAAGGGCAGCTGGTTTTGAAATTAAGTTGGTTGAAACAATAAAGACTAATAATTGGCCATGTAAATTGAGGGACTTCTTTTTAGGTCTTTTTAGACACTAATCTTAACGATTGAAAAATCAAAAAATGGCCTTATCAGATGGGCAATGATGATATCAATCGGGGCAATTTATTTTAACGTACTATGACATTTTAAATGTCACATCGTTAGTTATAATTAATGGGTGGTTTCCACATTTGTGTTTGAGAAAAATCGCTGTTTAACACCGAATGCACAGCGTTTGTCAAAATTCTAAGGAAAAGACAAACGGTCTAAACTCAAACCATGAGGCCTTAAAATTATTCCTGTTGAAAGGTTTAAAGTATTGCTCTGAAACAGAGCTTTTTAAAAGTCGTTCATATTATAAAAGAACGCAACTTAAAATTTTAACGACAATAGTGAAACTTTGAATGGAAGCCGATGAGGCAAGCACAATCAAATAGACGTGGACGGGGACGGGGCCGTAAGGCACAAAACCCATTGACTAGAAACTATGAATCCAATGGCCCGGATGTAAAAATTCGCGGCACAGCGGCCCACATTTGTGAAAAATATAATTCACTGGCACGAGACGCTTTGGCCTCTAGTGATATTGTTCGGCATGAAAATTACCTTCAGCATGCAGAGCACTATAACCGCATTATTATGGCAGCTCAGCAAAACAACGCCCAAGCTGAAGAGGGCCAAGCCCAAGCAGAGAACGGGCAAGACAACAGCCAATCTGCCCAAGAGGGTGAAGGTGGGCGTGACAACAACGCTAAAAATAACGGGGCTAGAAAACGCAATAACCGGCGCCGGCGCCCGGATGAACGCGGGCAAAGAAATCAAAATGCACGTAACGGCAAAAAAGACAAAGATGAGATCGCGGCCAGTGCAGATGATAAGAAACAACCAGAAGCAAATGGTCATGATGAAACTGTTCAACCTCTTGAGGCAGCCCCTAAAGAGGTCGAGGTTTCACCGATTGAATCAAATGCTGATGATGCTGCCGCTTAAAACACCCAAATTACAGGTGAACAACTGCGCCTTGTGAAAGCGTGCCACCGCTAACAATGCGGCCATAAACTCCAAAATTATCATTCCCAAACTGTTGGTTTAAAGCGCTAGCTAAGGAGCGGCCCCTTGTTGCTGTTTCAAGGTCAACATTGATGGCTGCACACCGGCTTGTTGGGCTGACAATCTCTATTTCCACATCGCCTGATTTTAACGTGCTGCCAACCCATTTTGTCTCTACCCAAGGCTCTAACCCTTGCAAATGAATATTGGCCCGAAAACGGCCCGCATCAATGGGCTCGTTCATCATCTGGCCAAGAGCTGTTACAGATGACAAATTAATAATATGCACCAAAGGTTCTGGCATATCGGTAAAATGGTGATTATCAGCGCGTTGAATGCGCGGCGGCCCTTTTAACTCATTGGACATAAAGGCGGCAAAAAATTGCTCAATCATATTGCGGCCAAGGCCAGTTGAAAGGTCCCCCTTTGCCACTTGACGCCCTTGACGCAAAATGGTGAGGCTTTGGCTTGTTTCATCAAATTCAACCGCTAACAGGGCAAGCCTTTCATCGCGCATAAGATTAAGAAAATTCACCTTAGGTAAGTGTTTGGGGGCATTGCTATCAAACTGGGTGGGGCCATTTTCAATGGCATAAACACGATCAAAAGGGAAACAGCCATCTGTTTCAACTGTTACGCTGTCAATGGCTTGACCTGCTAATCCTTTTACGGGGAAACGCCACAGATTTGCTATCGAACACTCTTTTTGGGGTAAACCAGCACTTCCATCAGCTGTCATTTAACTATTCTCACCCTCTTTATAATGAAACGTTTTTACCCCTCACAAACACCGTCTTTAAAACGATTCTCTAAAAAGTAAATTCTGCCAAACTTTTTAACCCGTTAGCCTCTTTAATTGCAAGAAACATACCTTATATTTTTTAAAGAGACGATAGACAATTGCCTAATAGGGGTTGACTAGTCTCATTTAGGGTTTTTACTTTTTTTCCCAGAATAAAAAGAAAGTCAAATTTTTAAAGTTATAGGCTTTATCGTTAAATTATATCTTTGCAGGCAAAGGTGTTGGCGGTAACGCTAAGTTGTTAGACGCAATCGGTTGCTCAGTTTAAGGGGACCAATTGTGGGCATTTGAGGCAAATTTTATGAAACAAGATCGTTATACAGAACGTGCAAAAACCATTATCCAGGCGGCTCAACAAGATGCTTTGGCCGAAGGGCACCAACAATTCACCCCGCTACACTTGCTAAAAGCCTTGCTTGATGATCAAGATGGGCTCACCTTTAACTTGATTTCTAAAGCGGGTGGCAACGCGCAAATGATTGTGGCACAAACAAGTGATGCCATTGCCAAACTTCCAAAGGTAAGCGGGGCTGGGGCGGGCCAACTTTACATCACCCCTGAGACGGCCAAGCTGTTCAAAACAGCTGAAGACGTGGCTGAGAAAGCGGGCGACAAGTTCGTCACCACAGAACGGTTATTGCTGGCCACTGCCCTGGATTCAACCTCTGATGCTGGGCGCATTCTTAAAGCAGGTGGTCTTGCGCCGCAAAACTTAAATGAAACCATTAATGAGGTTCGCAAAGGGCGCACAGCTGACAGCGCCAACGCAGAGGAAAGCTATGATGCGTTGGAGCGCTACGCGCGTGATTTAACGCAAGAGGCTGAAAACGGTAAACTTGATCCTGTCATCGGGCGAGAAGAAGAGATCCGCCGCACGGTTCAAGTGCTTTCACGGCGCACCAAAAACAATCCCGTGCTCATTGGTGAACCTGGTGTTGGTAAAACCGCCATCATCGAAGGTTTGGCCTTGCGCATTGTCAATGGGGATGTGCCGGAAAGCCTCAAGCAGCGCCGTTTGCTGGCGCTAGATATGGGCGCCTTAATCGCGGGCGCCAAATATCGCGGTGAATTTGAAGAACGCCTCAAAGCCATTTTGCAAGAAGTCCAAGCAGCAGATGGCGGCATCATCTTGTTTATTGACGAAATGCACACCCTGATCGGGGCGGGTAAAACGGATGGGGCCATGGATGCCTCTAATCTTCTCAAGCCTGCTCTGGCGCGCGGGGAACTGCACTGTGTGGGCGCCACTACGCTGGATGAATACCGCAAACATGTTGAAAAAGATGCCGCTTTGGCCCGGCGCTTCCAGCCGGTGTTTGTGGCAGAGCCAACGGTGGAAGACACCGTCTCTATCTTGCGGGGGTTAAAAGAAAAGTATGAGCTGCACCATGGTGTGCGCATTTCTGACAACGCCTTGGTGGCGGCTGCGACTTTGTCTAACCGTTATATCACGGACCGTTTCTTGCCGGACAAGGCCATTGACTTGATGGATGAAGCGGCTAGTCGGTTGCGCATGCAGGTGGAATCAAAACCAGAAGAACTTGATGAACTTGACCGGCGCATCATTCAGCTAAAGATTGAGCGTGAAGCTCTTAAAAAGGAAGATGATGAAGCCTCAAAAGAACGTCTGAACAAGTTAAGTGAAGAACTGGCCAATCTTGAAGAGCAATCTCAAGCCTTGACCCAGCGCTGGCAACAGGAAAAGTCCAAGCTGTCAGATGAAAACAAGCTCAAAGAGCAACTAGACCAGGCGCGCAATGAGCTTAGTCAAGCCCAACGTGCCGGCGACCTGGCCAAAGCTGGTGAGCTTTCTTATGGTGTTATTCCCGATCTGGAAAAGCAACTCAAAGAAGCGGCTGAAACACAAGGCACAAGCAAGGACCTGATGGTGGAAGAAGTTGTCACCGACACGCATATTGCCGGTGTTGTTTCTCGCTGGACAGGTGTGCCGGTTGACAAGATGCTTGAGGGCGAGCGGGAAAAACTTTTGAAAATGGAAGAGGCCCTGGCCAGCCGGGTCATCGGCCAGCAAGAAGCGGTGCAATCTGTTTCAACCGCGGTGCGCCGCGCCCGTGCTGGTTTGCAAGACCCAAACCGCCCTATTGGCTCTTTTATGTTCCTGGGGCCAACTGGGGTTGGCAAAACTGAACTCACCAAAGCTTTGGCCGAATTTCTGTTTGATGATGACACCGCATTGGTACGCATCGACATGTCAGAATTTATGGAAAAGCACTCTGTTGCCCGCCTTATTGGTGCCCCTCCTGGCTATGTTGGTTATGAAGAAGGCGGTGTGCTCACAGAAGCTGTGCGGCGCAGGCCTTATCAAGTGATCTTGTTTGATGAGATTGAAAAAGCCCATTCAGACGTGTTCAATGTGCTGTTGCAAGTGCTGGACGATGGCCGCCTCACCGATGGGCAAGGACGCACTGTGGACTTTCGCAACACCCTCATCATCATGACCTCTAACCTTGGCGCTGAGTTCTTGGTTGACTTGAAAGAAGAGGACGATGTGGAGTTGGTTGAAGCGCAAGTGATGAAAACTGTGCGCGGTCATTTCCGCCCAGAATTTTTAAACCGGGTGGATGAAGTGATCTTGTTCCATCGTTTAAAGCGCGCGCAAATGGCTGGCATTGTCAAAATCCAAGTTAAGCGTTTGCAGAAACTGTTAGATGAAAAACAGCTCACCCTTGATTTGTCTGATAGTGCCATCGAATGGATTGCCAATAAGGGGTATGACCCGGCTTATGGCGCGCGCCCTTTAAAACGGGTGATCCAAAAGCATGTGCAAGATCCGCTGGCGGAAAAGATTCTGGCTGGTGAGATTAAGGATGGCGAGACGATCCTTGTTGATGTCAGCGATGGTGATCTTTCCTTTGCCAGTGAGCAAAAGGAAGCGGCGTAAATTTAACTATTCTCTAACTTGATCTGACAACATTTGTCAGATCAAGTTTATGAAACTTTTTTATTTTTAATCTGCTCAGCAGCCACATCTGCTTGAAGCTGTTTGATGTCCTTTTTTTCTTGCTCCACAGGAGCAGCCTTACTAGCTTGGCTTTGGTTCGCTGTTTTCTTCTGATGAGAAGAAATTTTTCGCTCTTTTTTTGGCGCCACCACTTGGTTCCGTCCAGCCGATTTTGCCTTATAAAGGTTTTCATCAGCAACTTTCATCAAGTCTTGTGGCATCCGGCCATTATCTGGATACATAGAAATCCCAGCTGAAAGGGTAATCTTGGGCAACGCATCATTGCCATATTGCACCGTTAGTTCTTCAATGCTGCTCCTTAACCGTTCAGCATGTTCTAAGGTTGTTTCCAAATTCGCATCATTAATCAGAATTGTGAATTCTTCTCCGCCCAAACGGAAGGGAATATTTTCGTCTGTAAATAGCTCTTTCATGGTATCGGCAGTGGTTTTCAATACGATATCACCGGCATCATGTCCATGATTGTCATTGAATTTTTTAAAGTGATCAATATCAATAGAGATCAGCCCAATCGTGCTGTTTTTACGATCCGCTTTTTGTATATATTTACGGAAAACATCATGAAAATATCTGCGATTATAAAGCCCCGTTAACGGGTCATTAATCGACTGGTTGAGTAATTGATCACGTAATTTCACATTGGCAATTGCCATGCTGACCTGCTCAGCAAACATCGTTGCCAAACGCATGGTTTCTTCTGTAAAAATGGTTCGGTTCTCTTCATGCTGAGGCATAATATGCATCAAGCCAATGGTTTCTCCATGCGCAATGATAGGCAAACACGCATATTCTTTTGGCTTATTTTTCTCCACGTGATGACAGCAAAAATCAATCTGATTCTTGCCATAAATATAAGTGCGACCGCGCCGCAAGCTCCAACAACTCTCTGGCAAAATCTCAGCTTCAATCTCAGCTCCATTCCAGGTGCAAACTCCCTCCAACGTATCTCTGGAATTGGAATAGATATAAATATTGCCTTTGCTGTTGGGAAAAATATTTTCTAAAAACGTGGAAACAATTTCAAACAACTCATTGAGCGACTTACAGCTTTGCATCCACTCATTTAGCCCAGATATCACACGAATTTCATAAGAACGTTGCTTGGCTAAAATTGCTTGAGCCTGATCATTTTGCTTTTGCAATAACTTTAAGTTTTGTTGCTTGGCATCCATAAGATGGTTGCTATAAGATACTAAGACAAGAACAGAAAAACCGAACAAACAACTTATGATAACAGCTATTGTGATATTGCGTACCAACCAGCTTTTATAATCATTAATATCTTCATAGGTTTTGACAAATCCTTTAACAGAGCCCTTTTCATATATTGGCAAGGTTACAACCAATACGGCACGCTTTTCATCAACATGCAATGAACGAATAGGATCTTGTTTTAGAGAGATTTCATCATTGTGGTTATGACCATTAATTACTGAACTATACCCATGGATCCTTTCTATCTGAGATATTTCTTCGCTTTCAATATGAGAAATAGGAGCCGGATAATCACTTAATGCGTGGGCCACATCAAAAGGGATATATTTCGTGCTGATAACCGGACTGCTGCTCCAAAATTGTTTCCTATCAGCATCATAAACTTCTAAACGATATTTCCCAGAAGCCCTTGCAAATGTAAGGATATCGTGACGCGTCTCTGAGGATAATTTTTTCGTTTGAAAAATAATGTCCTTTAACAAGGACATCTCACTAAACTCATCAAGCCAATCCATTGAACGTCTATCTGATTCAATGGTTATAAAAAAATTGGCAACCTTTTCTGGGATCAACCACACAGACATTCCAGCTAGCATAAACAAGCCCAGCCAAAGACGAAAAGATTTAGAAGTCAATATTTTAGGATTATAATATTTTTTAAATAAACGTTTTATCATTGATAAATTACATGACTAAAAATACACACAAACCCACACCCGCATTAATTGTATAATTAAATAGAATACCACCATAAGTATAATCAATGGTTAAAGATATCTTTTAAAAATTTTTAAGAAATAGCAGCGAAAGAAGACTTTTTTCAAAACTGAAGGCCTGAGCTGTCTGCTCCTTAACTAGAGGGCATTGTCTTATTCCAATAAGAAAGAGAAAAGCTTTCAAGGGGCGTTTATCTATAAACCCAGAATCCATTTATTAAGTGGATACACTAGCGCAAGGAGAGTTTATAAACAGGACCAAACTGCATGGCATTTGAAAGAGACAAAGCGCCGACTACCACCAGATCCTGCCCAGAGGGGGCAAGGGCAATATTGGTCACGAATTGAGGACGCGTTTTAATAATCTTTTGCAAGCGTTTATCTTGCCCATATATCAAAACCCGCCCCGCGCCATAGTCGGCCACATATAATTGTCCGTCTGCAGGTGAAATTTCGACACCATCCGGGCCTGCAAATTTCGGTATTGAGAAACCTGACCGTTTCACCAGATCAAGCTTGGCAAACAAATCCTTCTGCCCCAGCTGCCCTGGCTGTAAAATCGGGAACCGCAAAATACGCCCGGCTAAATGCTCAGCCACAAATAATTTGCCGTGATAAATGGCAACTCCATTGGGGTAAGTCAAATCTGACATTACCTGATGAACGTCTCCTTCTTTATCCAAATAAAACAACCGCCCCATTGGTTGATGATCTTTAGAAAAATGCCCCGGCGCCGTGATATAAACACCGCCTTTTTCATCTTTGACACAATCATTGGGGTGAAAAATTTTTGTACCGTCTTGAGCTTGTTTGATCGTCCGGATCTTTTTGCCCGCCTTGTTGGTGATAACCAGCTGATCTGACAAATGACAAAGGATTACAATTTTATCTCCTTTAAAAGCGGCAAGAGATGTTGGCCCGCAGCCTGGCTCGTAATAAAATTGTTTGGGCTTTTTTTTACCCCCCTCTTGCCAGTTGACCTTCATCACCCTGTTTCTGGTCATCTCGGTGTAATACAGATCCCCTCCTATAAACACTGGCCCTTCAGGATAGCCTGCCTTTTGTGCGATGATTTGTTCTGTGCGCGCTGATGCTGGATCAGGCATCGTTACTGCTCCGCTAACACATATACTGGCAATCAATAGCGTTGCTGTTGAAGGGCGCCGTATGCGGGCCAGCAAACAAAGACAAAGCGCCACGCCCAATACGATCGCCAAACTTTGGGTCAATATGCGTGTGCCAAACAGGGGGATCAGATAAAAAGAGGTTAGTAGGGTTCCAAAAATATTGCCAAAGGTTGAAACGGCAAAAATCGTCCCTGAGACGCGCCCTGTTTGATGTAGATCTGACAATGTGCGCCCGATGGCGATCGGTGTGAAGGTGGAAAGACAAGCGACCGGTGGCCCAGTGATTAAAAACGCGCCGATGAGGGCGCCTAATTTCACATCTTCAACCGCGCCAACAACCCACTCTAAGACAGCGTCGACAAATAGTGGCAAGGCCAGAAGATAAAGGGCGGCGACAACGATTAAACTTTCCAACACATAAGGGAATGAGACTTTATCAACACTATAGCCGCCAGCAAAATAACCGGCCATCATTGCCAGCAAAACAATAGAGATCAGCGCGGCCCAGGTAAAAATCGTTCCGCCAAAATAAGGATTGAGATAACGGCTTGCCAGCATCTCCAGCGACATAATCGCGGCACCAACAGTGAATGCGGCCAATAAGGTCAACCATAAATTATATTTCATAGGTATTCTCTCACATTATAAAAATGCCAACAAGCGTGCCAGTTTGTGCCTTAATTTCCATGATTAGATTTTTGCATTTTGAAATCGCTTGTCAAGGATGCGGAGCGCAAGTGAAATCCTTGACAAGCGATTTCAAAATGCAAAAATCTAATCATGGAAATTAAGGCACACTCTAAGTTACAATTAAGGCGTTCTCTTTTTGTTGTGGCTTTTAATCTCTTTTAGTGTGTTTACCGGAGCAAAATCATCTGTCAGCGCAGGTTGCTTAGCATCATAGTCTAACAACATGGCGCGCTCTTCTATCAAACCTGGAATGGCATAACGAAATTTGTACTGGCTCTGTATTTGTTGCGCGCGGGCCAACAAGTCCTTCATCGTTTTCGCGGGCCCGTCATAGGCCACTGCCACAACATTGCCCCCAGCGCGATAAACTTCCACCTGGTCAAACACCTCGGCTAATGTTGCTATGGTTCGGTCATAGAGCATTGTTGAGGGTTCTATATTTTGCACCACAACACCGCCCTTTTGCAGTCGTTTCTTGGCCAGGTGAAAAAATTCCTTGGTCATTAAATGAAACGGCACAAACGGCCCACGGTAGGCATCGATAAAAATAATATCGTGCCGGGCTTTATTGCGCAGCAAATGGACCCGCCCGTCCATGGTAAAGATCTTAAAGAGGTCTGATTTATCCAGCCCATAATATTTTTTGGCCAAGCGAACAATTTCAAAATCCAGCTCAACCGCGCTGATCTGTAAATCAGGTATCGCTTGATGCAAATACCAACTGGTGGACCCACCCCCCATGCCAATCATCAAGGAGGACCTAAGCTGCTTAGGGTATGCCAGCCCAATGGTGAAACTTTGCGTATAGGCTATGGGAAGTTCGGTTAGATCATCTGGATTTCTCCGGCTTTCAATGTAGCGGCGATTTTTATGGCCAAAGGCAAGGGTTATATAGGGGGCCTTTTTATACACAAAGATGGTGTTGTAAGGCGATTCAATCGTCTCCAACAGTGTTTCAGCCTTTGCGGAGACAACTGAAAAGCCAACAAAATCAAGACTAAAAAATAGAACAATGAGAAAACGGATCATAGTAACCTTACCCTAAATTCTTCAGCCATATAGCCTTAGAAACATAAAAGTTACAAATAAAGTTTTTATTGATCATGTCATTATTGATGGATTTGCCCGACATGCTCTAATTTTTTGTTTATGCGTGTCATTTTTCCCAAAACCGGCACCCACTTTTGGGTGACACACAATACTTCTGTGTCATTTTTCCCAAAACCGGCATCCACTTTTGGGTGACACACAATACTTCTGTGTCATTTTTCCCAAAACCGGCATCCACTTTTGGGTGACACACAATAAATGACAAAAATTTAATATACCCCGTCTGGAAATTTTTCTTTCCTTATTTTATAGTTACACCATCGCTAAATTTTGAGCTGGGAGAATAAAGATGATGATACGTTGGCTGTCGCTTATTGTGAGCACATGTGTATTTTTAAGTTTAACGTCTCCGTCTTATGCCAAGCGCATCGCCTTGGTGATCGGGAACAATGCTTATGACAATGTCACCCGGTTAGAAAAGGCCGAAAATGATGCTGAAAGCATTGGCCAAGCGCTCAAAGGCATTGGTTATTCTGTGATTATGCAAAAAAACCTCAATCGCAGAAAATTCAATCAAAATATGCAGCTGTTTTTATCCCAGCTAGAAGCTGGCGATGAAGCCTTGTTTTTCTTTGCCGGGCACGGTGTTGAGATCCGCGGCGAAAACTATCTGCTGCCCACCGATATTCCAGATGCGTCCCCTGGCCAGGAAGCCTTTGTGAAATCTGAAGCGATTGGTGTGAATTACATATTAAGTGAAATAGGCCGGCGTAAAGTGCGCCTTTCCGTTCTTATTCTTGACGCTTGCCGCAACAATCCGTTTAAATCAGCCGGCACCCGCAGCTTGGGGCGCACGCGAGGGCTTGGCACCATGGAAGCCCCGCCTGAGGGCACATTTATTCTATATTCCGCCGGCTTTGGTCAATCAGCTCTTGACCGATTGGATGATAATGACCCACACCCTAATTCAGTGTTTACCCGCTCTTTAGTGCCGATGCTACAAAAGCCAGGCTTAACGCTCTCAGACGCGGCCCGCCAATTGCGCCGCAAAGTTATGAAGCTGGCTGCAACCGTCAGCCATGAACAACGCCCGGCTTATTATGATGAAGTTTTAGGTGATTTTTATTTCACACCGCCACCTGCTGGCGAATCGCAATTGGCAGCCCCCCCCCAGGTGGTTGCAAAGCCACCTGTTGTAAACCCACACACAAAAGGCACTTGTGGTATTTGGCCACAAATTGCCACCTCAGCCACCCATGCCCAAGTCCAAGCGTTCTTGGCTGAATGTAAAACCGGTATTTATTCAACGTTGGCAAAAGCACGGCTTAAAGAATTAAAACCAAAGGGTGGTGGCAAGCTGGCTCTTTTGCCGCCTAAAATTGAAAAGCCTATTCAAAACGAGGGCGATAAGGAAGAAGCTGAGCGGCTGTTTAACAAAGCTTGGAATCTTTACAACGGCAAAAATGGCGAACGCCTGGATTATTATGAAGCTGTGCGCCTTTACCGCAAAGCGGCTGAAATGGGCCATAAAAGCGCAAAAGTTAATCTGGGTTATGCCTATGAAAACGGCAGAGGTGTTGAGCGCGATTATTATGAAGCGGTACGCCTTTACAAAGAAGCGGCTGAGCTGGGTGAGACCCAAGGCATGACCAATCTTGGTTTTATGTATGAACAGGGTAACGGCATTGAGAAAAGCCTCAACCAAGCTGTCTACTGGTATCGCAGGGCTGCAGAAGCGGGCAACTACAATGGCATGACCAATTTGGGTTATATGCATGAAATGGGTCGTGGCACAAAGGTCAACTATAAAGAAGCGGTCAAATGGTATCGCAAAGCGGCTGACGCGGGTACTGCGCGGGCACAAAATAACCTGGCCTATATGTATCTCAATGGGCGCGGGGTAAAAACCAATAACAAAAAGGCTTTGTCACTTTATAGACAAGCGGCCGAAAAAAACTTTGCCAATGCCATGTATATGATTGGCTATATGCATGAACTGGGTAAAGGCGTTAAACGCAACGGCAAAAGGGCTGCTCCTTGGGTGATGAAAGCGTTAAAAGCGCGCCATGCCTTTTCTATCAAAGAAATGACAACAAATGCCACAGGTTGGTCGTTAGCCTTCCGCAAAGAGCTGCAACGCTTAATGTCCCAAGAGGGATATTATCATGGCTCCATTGATGGTAAATTTGGCCCTGGCACCTTTTCTGCTGTAAGAGCTGTTGCAGGACAATAAGCTGATTGGTATAGTCCTCCTTACAATTACCGTAAGGAGGGGGCAGAGGTGGCTAATACTAGAAATTACTGGAAAAAATATGCCTTTCCAGTTGAATTTTTCTATGGGTTTTCTTGTAAAACACTTAAAATCATTTTCACCGTTTTTGGTCTTGCTGGTTGTTTATTCCTTACCAGTTGCCAAGAACCGCCTCAGGAAGAAAGCAAAGAGGTCATTCGGCGTATTAAGCACATGACCTTAAAGCTCAAGCCCACCAATCAGGCAAGGGTTATTGCTGGTGTTGTCAGCCCGGTTGTTCAAACCAATGTCTCTTTTGAAATCGCTGGCCAAATTCAAAAATTAAATGTCTCTGTTGGCGACAGAATTAAAAAGGGCGATATCATCGCCGAGCTGGACCCACAAACCTATGAGCTGAATTTGCAAAGCGCTGAAGGGGCATTAAAAAGCGCGCAAGCAAGCCTGGCTGATGCCAATAAGAAATTTGTTCAACAAAGCGAGCTTTATAAAAAGAAATTCACCACCAAAACCAATTACGACACAGCCCTTGCCAATCTTGAAAGCGCAAAAAGCCAAGTTTCAATTGAGCAAAGCCGGGTTGATATTGCGAAGCGTGATTTGAAAAAAACCAAATTACGCGCCCCGTTTGATGGGGCTATTTCTGAGAAAAGCTCTGATGTGTTTGAAGAGGTTACAGCTGGTAAAACCATTGTTGTTTTACACACGGAAGGGAATTTTGAAGTTGATGTTTCTGTTCCAGAAACGCTGGTCAATGAAATCCATGTTGGGGATCAAGTTGAACTGAAGCTTTCGCTTGGTGAAGGCGCACCGTTTAAAGGCTATATCAAAGATATTGGCTCTCAAGCTGGCCAAGCCAACGCCTTTCCTGCCACCATTGCTTTGAATGAAAAAGTTGCTGGCTTGCGCCCGGGGATGAGTGTGGAGGTTACTTTTGAATTTGCTCAAAACCAAGAAAGCGAAACCTTTAACGTGCCTTTAAGCGCGGTGACCCCTTCTGAATCTCCTGACAAAGAATATATGTTTGTTTTTAATAAAGATAAACAATATGTGGAGCGGCGCGACGTTACCGTTGTGAACATTCGCGACAATTTGTTGATTGTGAAAGGTAATGTAAAAGAAGGTGATATTGTCGCAACGGCGGGCCTGTCCTTCCTTGTTGATAAAATGCCTGTTCGTTTAATGAACGGGAAATAAGGGTATTCAGCTATGAGAAATCTAACCGCGTTTGCCCTGAACAATAAGGCTGTCATCTTATTCTTTACATTGCTGATCCTTTTTGCTGGGCCTTTGAGCTATCAAACTCACCCGTCTCGTGAAGATCCTGAAATTGCCATTCGCACAGCGGTGGTCACAGCCAAGTTTTCTGGCATGTCTCCGGTGCGGGTGGAAAACCTCATCACCCGAAAAATTGAAGAAAAAATCCGTGAAATCCCGGAAGTTGAACACATAGAATCCACTGTTCAAAATGGCTTTACCATTGTTCGCGTTAATGTCTATGAGCGTTATTCAGACATGGCCCCTATTTGGATTGACTTGCGCAATAAAATGGATGATGTCAAAGAGGATTTGCCAGATGGGACCCAAGGCCCCTTTGTCAACGATGATTATGGCGATGTGGCCATGGCAACCATTGCCATGACAGCGGATGGCTTTTCGCTTTCTGAAATGAGAGAAACAGCTCGAGAGACGAGAAATAAGCTCTATCAAGTCTCTGGCGTGCGCAAAATTCGATTATTTGGCGTGGAACCAGAACGCATCTTTGTTGAGGTCGATAATATTCGCTTGTCTCAATATGGGGTCTCAGCCAGTGATATAATTGATGCAATCTCAAAGCAAAATATCATCTTACCTGGCGGCACAATTAACACCCAAGGGCAAAGCTTTTACATAGAGCCCACTGGTAATTTTGAAAACCTTGAAGACATTGCCAACCTACAAATTCAAATTCCTGATAAAGTTGGGCAAATCGCGTATTTAAAAGACATTGCCAAAATCACCCGGGGCTATGCTGACCCGCCTCAATCGCCTGTTTTTTACGATGGCAAACCAGCCATCATCATTTCAGTTTCCATGATTGACCAATTTGACAGTTTTGAGTTTGGCGATGCCTTGAAAGCCAAAGTCAAACAAATTGAAAACACCCTGCCCGTTGGTTACAAATTTGATTACATCACCTTTCAAACCAATGAAATCAGCGCCGCGATCAGCGGGGTTATGAACAATCTGTATCAAACCATTGCGATTGTTCTGGTTGTGGTCATGGTCTTTCTAGGCTGGCGCACAGGGCTGTTGGTTGGTGCTATGGTGCCATTGGTTATGCTCGCCTCAATCCTAGTGATGCGCTATGTGGACATTGAACTAGAGCGCATGTCCCTGGCCACGTTGATCATTTCTCTTGGCCTGTTGGTCGACAATGGTATTGTTGTCGCAGAAGAAATTGGCCGGCGCCTCATGCTTGGGGAGGAACGTTTGAAAGCCGTCATCAATTCTGGGCGGGACATGTCAATTCCCCTACTGACCTCAAGTTTAACAACTGTTTTTGCCTTTATGCCGCTGATGCTGGCAGACAGTGCAGCTGGTGAATATACCCGCTCTATCTCATTGGTGATTGCCATTACCCTGATCAGCTCTTGGATCATTGCCATGACGGCCATGCCTGTCTTTTGTTATTGGTTTTTCAAAGCCGGCCCTGCTGTTGATGAAAGCACCTATTTCAACACACCGCTTTTTAAGCTTTATCGCGGCCTGTTAAAATTAATTCTTCAATGGCGTTGGGTCTTTTTGCTCGCCATCATTGCCCTGTTGGTTTCTAGCCTGAAATTATTTGCCTACGTACCAAAAGTGTTTTTCCCAAATTCTGAGCGCACGCAATTACAAATCCAAATTGATGGCCCTGTTGGCAGCAACGCCAATCATATTTTGAAAGTTGTTAAGCCATTGAGCAAATGGCTTATGAACAAACAGGAAAACCCTTCAATTGTTAATCATGTTGCCTATGTGGCTGATGGCGGGCCCAGATTCTATCTCGGGCTTGACCCAATTGATTCAGACCCTTTCCGTGGCTATATGATCGTTAATCTGAAGACCCCTCAAGATGTGCCTGTCGTTCTAGAAAAGGTCAGAGCTTATGCCGCTGAGAACTTCCCCAGCGTCCGTGTCATTCCAAAAGCAATGTCGATGGGACCAGGAGAAGCTGGCTTGGTTCAATACCGCATTTCCGGTCCTGATGATAAGACGCTAAAAAAGTATGCTGGTGAGCTACAAGCAGCCATGCGCGCGCTACCAGACACACGAAACATCAAGGACGATTGGGACAACCCAACCATCACCATTTTGGTGAAAATTGACCAAGCCTTGGCCAGGCGAGCCGGCGTTTCTTCTGAAAGCGTGGCCAATGCCTTGCAGGCCAATTTTGCGGGTTATAACGTGACCGGTTATCGCGAGGGGGACCAAACCATCCCTGTGATCTTGCGTGACATTGGCAATGCCCGCACCAACATTGATCGCTTGCGCACCATTAATGTTGGGCGTGTCAATGGCCGGCCCATCCCTCTCTTGCAAATCGCTAGCTTTGAAGGCATCCCGCAATATTCACTTATACAACGCCGCGATCTAGAGCGCGTCGTTACTGTGTCAGGGGCAAATAAATACATGTCTGCCCAAGCCCTTGACGAAGCCCTGGCACCAGCCCTTAAAAAGCTAGAAGACAAATTAGAATTTGGCTACCGGATCGAAAAGGGAGGTGAGTTGGAAGATTCAGCCAAAGCGCAGGCGTCCTTGTTTGCCAATTTCCCGCTTGCTTTTGCGTTAATCTTGATCGTTCTGATTGCACAATTTGATAGCTTTAAAAAGCCGATCATGATTTTGCTCACTGTGCCTTTGATCATCACAGGTGTAGCTCTGGCCCTATTTATTATGCCTGGTGCCAATTTTGGCTTCATGGCTATCCTTGGCCTGCTTGCTCTGTTCGGCATCTTTCTGAACAATGCCATTGTGCTTATTGACCGCATTGATATTGAACGAGAAAAGGGCCTTCTGGTCAAAGAAGCGATTATATCAGCCTCCATCAGCCGCTTTAAACCGATTTTAATCACCACAGCTACCACCGTGCTTGGCCTGCTGCCGATCATTCTTAGCAAGGATGTGTTGTTTTATGACCTGGCTCTGGTCATCTCTGGCGGTATGATTGTGGGCACCTTGTTTACCTTAGGTGTGGTGCCTGTGCTATACAGCCTGTTTTTCAGTGACCCAAAACCGGTTAAAAGCGAAGCATAAACAGCTGCGCCATAAAAAGTACATAAACCTTTTATAGCCCTGCCAAGCCTGGCACTTTTAAAAGTCACTTTAACGGCTAAGCATGTCTGGATCATGCGGCCCGTGCAGCTGGCTTCTGCGCATGCAGCATACGAAAGGTCTTTTAAACGCTCAGGACTTGGGAATCTAGCTCATCGGTTAGAGCGCTGGTGATTATCATCAGAGGCAGTAGGTTCAATTCCTACGATTTCCTCCATTTGAAATAGCTCAATGGGTAGAGCATCAGACTGTTAATCTGAGAGTTGAAGGTTCGATCCCTTCTTTCAAACCTAGCGACTGAAAATCGCAACAGCTTTTTACGCTGTCTTAATGCCTTAATTGGGGTCTGAAGGTGGGCCCGCTTGGAGGCGCCAAACCTATCACAGGGCGTGCCCTATGGTGGGGGCGGTTGTTTCAAGCCTTGAATGACAAGCCGCTTTAAGCGTGATGAGGCAGACGGGCTGGCAACCGGAAAATTTATAAAACACAAGGGCAGCCTTTGTTTTATAAAGGCTCTCGTGTCAGTTCTTCTTGCCCCCGCTCCTCTTAAAGCCGCTCGATTTCATGAAAGCTCATCTTCAGACCTTTTATTTTGAACTTTTTAAATGATCCAAACGACTGACAAACAAAGGAAAGAAAACTGCAACCGTTGAGCAGCAAGAAAGAGACGAGAGCATTTGATAAACTCACTTAAAATAGTGTGCTCTGGTCCAAGAGAGTAAAGATAATGATACCATTTTTAAACTGGCTTTTAGGATACAAGCGTGTGCTTGTAAAAGAACATGAACGGCTCATCACCCTTTATAAAGGTGAGGTTACCGGCATAATTACGGCTGGTGAGCATTGGCTTAACAATAAACAAAGCCGTTTGCTTCTTGATTATCACGACATCGATGCAAAGCCTTATTTTCACTCTCGTTATGAAAAGGCCTTGTTTACGAAATTGCCAAAGGTTGCAGATGATCATTTAACGGTCATTCAAACCTCAGCCAATGAAATTGCTGTGCTTATCCGTGATGGCCAACTTTTCGATGCTGTTTTGCCAGACCAAAAACGCATCATCTGGAATGACGCTGGCCCGTGGGAAATTGAAACCATTTCCTTGACCGATGACACGTTCATTTCTGATGAATTGGTCAAACGTGATGCCTTTAAACGACTTGCCACGTCTTTGCATGTTTATGATGTGCAAGAGGGCCAAGTTGGTTTGTTTTATGTCGATGGTGCGTTTGACCGCTTGTTGGAACCTGGTGCCTATGGTTTTTGGAAAACGGGCCGGAAGCCGTCTTTAAAGATTGTTGATGTGCGTCATCAATCTTTGGATGTGAGCGGCCAAGAGGTGCTCACCAAAGACCGGGTGACCATACGGGTGAACATTGCCGCTGACTATCAGGTCAATGATCCGGTCAAAGCTGTCAAACAAGTGAAAGACTTTGAAGACACGCTTTACCGGGCCTTGCAATATGCGTTTCGCAAAACCTTGGGAGCCCTGACCCTTGACCAAATTTTGGAAAAGAAGGTGAGCGTTGACAAAGAAGCGGCTGACAAAGTGCGCTTAGAGATGGCAGAGATTGGCATCACCGTGAAAGAAATTTCGCTGAAAGATGTGATTTTGCCTGGTGAGATGCGCGACATTTTAAACCGTGTTGTGGCAGCTGAGAAAGAAGCAGAGGCCAACGTTATTCGCCGGCGCGAGGAAACCAACGCCACGCGTTCTTTGCTCAACACAGCAAAGGTTATGGCTGACAACCCGGTTATGCTGCGCTTAAAAGAGTTGGAAGCTTTAACAGAGATTTCTAACAAGGTTGAGCGCCTGACCGTTCACAACGGTACAGATGGTTTGATGAACGACATCATTTCATTGCGTGAGAAATAATGCGTTTTCGTTAAAAGGCATTTTATAAGAATTTTGATGACAGCCTGGCAGTGATGGAATTTCAAATTCAATCACGAAAGGTTTGTCATCACAAACCAAACCATTTCATCCTTATCAAATCTAAACTCACAACTCATCGACCGCAAAACTATCGCATACCTTCATCTTATCAGAGCGATAGCCACGTTCAAACCAGGATGAGCGTTGTTTTGACGTTCCATGCTGAAACATTTCTGAATCCATATTTTTGGGTTTATTTTTAAAAACAAAATCATCCCCCACTTGCGCGGCGGCTCGCAAACCTTCATGGAAATGTTCTTCCTTTAACCAGCTGGTTGTTTTTACCCCATATCGGGCCCAAAACCCTGCAAAGCAATCTGCTTGGAGCTCTAATCGTAAGCCTAATTTTCTTGACCTAATCATAACCCAACGTGATCGGTTAAACTTTGAAGGGCCGTATATGATATCGAGCAAATTTTGCACATGGTGGCCAACTTCATGGGCCACGACATAAGCTTCGGCAAAGGTGCCCGGGGCCCCAAATTTTGTTTCTAAAATTTCAAAAAAAGAAACATCAATGTAAATTGTTTCATCCAAATGACAATAAAAGGGGCCCTTTTCCAAAGCCCAACTGCCACATGTTGAGTTCACTTTGCCTTGGTAAAATTCAATGTTAGGCCGGCGGTATTCACGATTAAGGCTGGCAAATTGCTTTTGCCAAAACAAATTTGTATTGCTCAGGATAAGCTCAACAAATTGTTCTAATTGCCGACGACTTTTTCTTTCAGGCTGCTGCTTTTGCTTTTTACCTTCAACCAATATGAAGAGCTGTTTATGCTTATTATGCGAAGCGTTAGAAAAAACGCCGCCAAAGGCTTGTGATAAAAAAGCCAATGAAAATACAACCCAAAAGGGTGCCAAAACAGCCACTTTTAAAAAAGTCATCAGATTATATGTCAAATAATATTCTTTCTAAATGTTTTGACCGCGCCTTAAAATCTATTCACCCAAAGTCGCGCCATGATGGCACAAAAGGCCAAATATCGAAAATAAAAAGCCCCTTTTTAACAATCAACTTTTTATGACAGAGATGATTTTTCATACATTTTATCGTCTTGTGTCTGATATGTTTTGCTTTTTTTAATGTTCTCAGCTTTAGTAAGAACCTTATTGCCGATTTAGATTAAAAAGACGCTCGTTTATGATCACTCCTATCATTCTTTGTGGTGGCTCTGGAACGCGGTTGTGGCCGCTGTCTCGCAAGAGCTTTCCCAAACAATTTGTGCCCCTCATTGAGACTAAAAGCTTGTTTCAGCTCACGCTTGAGCGGGTGGCAAGCTTGAATAATCATATCATCACGCTGGCGGCCGAAGAGCATCGGTTTATGGTCACTGAGGCGATGCAACAGGCCGGTGTTGATGGGTCTTTGATATTAGAGCCGATCGGGCGCAATACAGCGCCAGCGATGGCATTGGCAGCTTTGCACTGCGGCCTTCAAGATGAGGATGCCTTGTTACTGTTTTGCCCGGCAGACCATCATATTCCTGATCATAAAGCGTTTGCTCAAACCATTGAAAAAGGCGTTTCGGCCGCACAAGCCGGGGCGATTGTGACGTTTGGGATTGTGCCCAGCTTTCCCAGCACGGCTTACGGCTATATTCAGCAAGGGGCGAGCCGCGATGAGCACAGCTTTGATGTGGTGCGCTTTATTGAAAAACCTGATGAGCCAAAGGCACAAGAGTTATTGCTAAAGGGCGATGTGTTATGGAATGCTGGCATCTTTTTGCTCAAAGCCAGCACATTGCTGGCCGCGCTGAAACAACATGCCCCTGAGATTTTATCTGCTTGCCAGCAGGCGATGGCGGACAATGACCAAGAAGAGGCGCCCAGCGGGCATGCGTTCATTCGCCCCGCCCCGCAAGCCTTTTCTCAAGCGCCTGCCATTAGCATAGATTATGCCGTTATGGAACACCATGACAACCGGGCTGTGCTGTCGTTTGAAGGCCAATGGAGTGATGTGGGCAGTTGGAATGTGATTGCCAACTTAACGCCTCAAGATGAAGATCAAAACCGGATTGAAGGGCAAGGGCTTGCTCATCTGTGTGAGAACACGTTTATTCATGGGCCCCACCGGCCTGTGGTGGCGCTTGGCACCAAAGACCTTTTTATTATTGATACGCCAGATGCGGTGCTTGTTTGTGACCAGGGCCATGCAGAACAGGTCAGAGATGTGGTGGCATGCCTGGAAGAGAAAGATTATTCCCAAGCGGTGACCCATCGCAAAGTGGCGCGGCCTTGGGGCTGGTATGACAGTGTGGATGTGGGAGACCGGTTCCAGGTTAAGCGGATTGGGGTGAAACCCGGCGCCTCGCTTAGCTTGCAAAAACATCATCACCGGGCTGAACATTGGGTGGTGGTAAAAGGCACGGCTGAAGTCACCAGGGGAGAGGACGTTTTTTTATTGTCTGAGAACCAGTCAACCTATATTCCTATTGGTGAAGTGCACCGGTTGAGCAATCCGGGCAAAGTGGAGCTTGAGATGATTGAGGTGCAATCTGGCCGTTATCTTGGCGAGGATGATATTGTGCGTTTAGATGATACGTATGGGCGGGTTCGTGACAAATCCTAATTTGCAATCTCCATTGATTTATGTGGCTGGCCATCGGGGGATGGTGGGCGCGGCTATTTTGCGGCACTTGGTTGACCAAGGCCATCCTCAGGAACGCATTGTGACGAGGTCTTCAGCTGAGTTGGACCTGACCAACCAGGCAAGCGTTGAGGCTTTTTTTCAAGACGTGCAGCCTGATCAGGTTTATTTGGCCGCGGCTAAGGTGGGGGGCATTCATGCCAATAATAGCTTGCCGGCTGAGTTTATTTATCGAAATTTGATGATTGAGGCCAATGTCATTCATAGCGCGCATAAGGCAAATGTGAACAAGTTGTTGTTTTTGGGTTCTTCTTGTATTTATCCGCGTGATACGGCCCAACCCATTCAGGAGCAAGCGCTACTGACCGGGCCGTTGGAGGCAACCAATGAGTGGTATGCCATTGCCAAAATTGCCGGCATTAAATTGTGCCAGGCTTATCGCAAACAATATGGGCGTGACTTTATCTCGATTATGCCGACCAACCTTTATGGCCCGGGGGATAATTTCCACCCAGACTATAGCCATGTGCCAGCGGCCCTTTTGCGGCGGTTTCATGAGGCCAAACAAGACGGGCTTTCCCAAGTGAGCGTGTGGGGTACGGGCACACCCAAACGAGAATTTTTGCATGTGGATGATTTGGCGGCGGCATGTGTGTTTTTGATGGAGCATTATTCTGAAGCGGAGCCGATTAATGTGGGCACGGGAACCGATATTTCCATTGCTGAATTTGCTGGTTACATTCAACAAGTGGTCGGGTTTGAAGGGGAGCTGGTTTTTGATACCAGCCGCCCGGATGGCACGCCGCGCAAAGTTATGGATGTGAGCCGGCTGCATGATTTGGGATGGCAGGCAAAAATTGGACTTGCTGAAGGCTTAAAAGACTATTATGCCTGGTTTTTAGAGCATCAAAACGACTTTAGACAATAACTTTAAGGAATTTTCCCTTTGACGAAAATAGCGCTTATTACCGGGATTACGGGCCAGGATGGGGCATATTTGGCCGAATTTTTGTTGGAAAAGGGCTATATTGTGCACGGCATTAAGCGCCGCACCAGCCTTTTCAATACGGACCGGATTGATCATCTGTACCGCGACCGGCATGAAGATGATGTGCGTTTTTTCCTCCATCACGGGGACCTGACCGACAGTTCCAGTTTGATCCATATAATTCAACAAGTGCAGCCGGATGAGATTTATAACCTGGCCGCCCAGTCACACGTGGCGGTGAGTTTTGAAGAGCCGGAATATACCGCCAATTCTGATGCGCTTGGGTCCTTGCGCATTTTAGAGGCGATCCGGATTCTTGGGCTGGAGAAGAAGACGCGCTTTTACCAAGCCTCGACCTCAGAGCTTTATGGCAAGGTGCAGGAAACGCCGCAAAGTGAGACCACGCCGTTTTACCCGCGCAGCCCTTATGCGGTGGCCAAGCTTTATGCTTACTGGATTACGATTAATTACCGGGAAGCTTATGGCATTTATGCGTGCAATGGCATTTTGTTTAACCATGAAAGCCCCATTCGCGGTGAGACATTTGTGACCCGCAAAATCACCCGGGCATTGGCGCGCATTCAGTTGGGGCTTCAGGACTGCCTTTACCTTGGCAATATGGATGCCAAGCGCGACTGGGGCCATGCGCGTGATTATGTTGAGATGCAGTGGCTGATGTTACAACAAGAAACACCTGAAGATTTTGTCATTGCCACGGGCGTGCAATATAGCGTGCGGGACTTTGTTGATGCGGCGGCCAAAGAACTTGGTATGACGATCGATTGGCAGGGCGACGGGGTTGATGAGAAGGGGTATTGGATCAACCGGCAGGCCAATGGGGATGGCGTTTCTGGTGATGAAACGGTGCCGATTGTGCAGGTTGATCCGCGTTATTTCCGCCCTACAGAGGTTGAAACTTTGCTTGGTGATGCCAGCAAGGCGCGCGAAAAGCTTGGCTGGCGCCCAGAGACCAGTTTTGATCAGCTGGTGGCTGAGATGGTTAGAGAAGATCTAAAATCTGCCCAGCGCGATGAGCTGATTAAAACTCATGGCTATACAGTGCTTGATTATAATGAGTGAGTTTTGATCTTTCTCATCACGGGTCTTCTGGTTCATAAAACTCAGCGTCTAGATCGTCCAATTTCTCTGCCATAAACTTGCGGGCATCTGTAATGGCTTGGTTATAATGAGAGGGCCCAATTTTATTCATCATGAACTCTACCAGGGTTTGCGCCTGGAATGGGCTTAGCTCTTCTTCAAATTCAGATTTGTAAAAATCTATCAAGGATTGGGTGATTTCATTTTTTCTGTCATCACTTAGATTTATGGGCATGGTGTCTCTTGATTTGGCATGGGGGTTTATTTTTTTAGGGCCCGAAAACGGCAACAATTCCCGCCTCTTACAACGCATTCGCTTTGCTCAATTTGCACACCGGTTAATCGCGAAATAAGCGCAATGTCTAGAGCGCAAACCTCTTCATGTTCTTTAGCCAAGTCGTGAAAGACGCAATTGTGGGCCTGGATTTCGATCTCCCTTTGGTCGGCAGATGGTACGCATTCAGATTCATACCCCAGCTCACCTAGAATGTTCGATACCTCTTGGAACAAAGCTTGGCTTTCAAGCCCTTTTGTACGCTCTATAAAGTCTTGAGCCAGGACGCTGCCGAGCTCATCAAGACTGGCGCGCAATTCGTCTGAGCCTAGTTTGTTTTTCACAACACCGATTAGTAAATTGGCAAACAAGGCGTAATGTTTTGGGAAAAAATCTCGCCCCTGTTCTGTTAGACGATAGGTTTGGCTTGGTCGCCCTTTGGTTTGGGCGATGGTGGCCCGCTCTATTAATCCATCTCGCTCCAGGGCCATCATATGTTGATAGGTGGCATTGCGTGAAATGCTCAAGGTCTTGGTAAGGGCTTCAACAGGCAAGGGCGCATTCGCCTGCAATAAGGTCTGCAGGATCCGTTTTTGCGTGGTACCTAAATTTCTTTCAGACAGTACTGTCATGTGGGGCCTTTGATTTCATCATCTTTGTCGAGTTTATTTCATGATCCTTACCAAATGATCATTATCGCTTGCTGTTTTCATAAAATAGGCTTATTCTCTGTTTTTTTCAACTTTGTAATGAAATTAATTGACAAAGTTTATTTATGGACCTATTGTTCCTTTGCTGTTTCACAAATTGGGAGAACGATATGCTTGTTTATGCAATAATCTTTTTTGCCGTGGCCGCTCTTGGTGGGTTGGTTTTGGCCAGTTCCGTTTTAAGAGGAAAATTTGCCCCTTGGGCCTTGTCATTGTTGCACGCTGTACTTGGTGCGGCTGGACTGATCTTGGTCCTCAAAACATTGATGGAGGGGGAAGAGCGGATTTTCACCGCTTTTGTCATTCTCGTCATTGCCGCCCTTGGTGGGTTTTATTTGGCGTTTAAACATCTCAAACAAGAAATTGCGCCTAAAGGATTGGTTATTGTCCATGCAGGGGCCGCGGTGGCTGGTTTTGCTTTGCTGGTTACCATGGTTTACATCCACAACTTAACTTAAAGAGATCTGTTTCATGCGTTTTTTGGGACATCCTTTGCACCCGTTGCTGGTTCATTTTCCCATTGCCTTTTGGGTGCTGGCGAGCCTGTGTGATGTTTTAAGCATTACCGGTGCTAGCTATTCTTTCGGTCTGAGTGAACTGGGATCCTTATCTGGCTTATTTCTATTGCTGGGTTTGGGGTTTGCCTTGGCCGCAATGATGGCTGGATTGATGGATTTAAGTGATGTTCCTGAACATGCTCAAGGCGATGTCAATCTTCATCTGTTGTGCATGGGTGGAGCTTGGGTTGCCTATCTCAGCGCACTGATAACCCGCCTGGATGGGGCCACTTGGCCCCTCCCTCTCCCCGGAGGGTTGTCTGTTGCGCTGAGTATCGTTGGCCTTGCTCTTTTAGGGATTGGCGGCTGGTACGGTGGCCAGTTGGTTTATAAGCATGGAACGGGCGTGAACTCCTCATCTCAACAAAAGTGATTTTTTAATTTATTTACTGAATTCAGGTTTATATAGAATTGTTTTTATTTATTTTTTCATCTTCCCTTTATCTTTGAGAATTCATCCCTATATAATGCTCAGGCGGTCTTTTCAGGCCGCTCAAGAACAATATTTTTAGATTGGGAGTGAGACATGGGATTATGGGATTTTGCCGCTGATATTGGCCATAAGCTGTTTGGGTCTGAAGAAGAAGGCGGGGATAAAATTAAAGAACATATTGAAGAGAGCAACCCTGGCGTTGAGAACCTTGAAGTTGAGGTCAAGGATGGGGTGGCTCACATTAAAGGAGAGGCCAAAGACCAAAGCGCTTTGCAAAAGGCAGTGTTGATGGCTGGTAATATTTTTGGCATTTCTGAAGTCAAGGCGGCTGAGCTGAAAGCGCCAGAGGCGACAAAAGAAGATGAAGATGTGGTTTATTATGAAGTGAAAAAAGGCGATAGCCTTTGGAAAATTGCCGCCAATACGCTTGGCAATGGCGCCCGGCATAATGAGATCTTTGAAGCCAACCGAGAAGTGATCCGTGATCCGGATTTGATTTTTCCTGGCCAGAAATTGCGCATTCCTGGCGGACAGGCTGTGGGATAAAACAGTTTTTATATTAAAAAAAACCACGAAGGGTCTTCGCTCAAGAAGACCCTTTTTTATGGTGTCTTGAGATGCAAAACAGCTGCCAAAAGACAATCAAGAGATCTCTCATCTTTATTGTGCGGGAATCTGAAATTGAGCATTCAAGGCTTTCAGGATGCGGGCATCACGGCCATAGATATCATTATAAAAGCGTATCTGGCCTTTAAAGGAGGGGTCAACTGTCCAGTACAATATGGCTACCGGCAACTTCTTTGTTAAGTTTACACGGTGCCTTTCCCCTTTGGCTATGGTTTGCTTCACTTTTTCAGGGGACCATCCATTGCGGTTTGCTAATATTAACGCCGCCAGTTTAGCGGGATTTTTCACCCTGATGCAGCCATGGCTAAAAGCCCTTTTGGTTTTACTAAATAGACTTTTACCAGGGGTGTCATGCAAATAGACATTGTGACGATTGGGAAATATGAATTTAACCCGGCCCAGAGCGTTTTTAGGCCCCGGCTTTTGCACAATACGATAGGGAAAAGAGCGCCCAGAGACTTGCTGCCAATTGATCGAGGTGGGCGCAACGGTTTTGCCATTTGAGGCAACAAGCTTGTAATTGTTATTGGTCAAAAACTGAGGGTTTTTTCTAAGTTTGGGGAGCATCTCATTACGGGTGATGCCGGGCGGGACGTTCCAATTTGGGTTAAAGACGATATATTCCATTTGATCTGAAAAAATCGGTGTTTTGTGATAGGTTTTGCCAGTTATCACTTGGGTGAGCCAAACAGGTTTGCCATTCAAGATGAGATGCAAATAAAACCCGGCGATATTGACTATAACCAAATCTTTTTTCTGAATTAATGAGCGCAGGGCCCAACGGGCGCGTTCCATGTTGACCCTGACTTGGTCAACACGCTTTTTAGGAGAAACGTTGAGCGCTTTTAATGTTCTGGCCCCGATAACCCCATCATTATCAATGCCGTGATTTTGCTGAAATTGGCGCACCAGCTTTTCTAAATCGGGATCGTATACTTTTGAGTCTGAAACAAAAGCTGCTTGAAAGCCATGAACCAATGTGAGGCGTTTTCTCAATTGAGGCACTCTTGGATCGCTTGCTCCTGGTTTTAAGGGCGGGCCATCGGCAATCACTGGCCAGTCAGCTAAATTCGCATTGTCGGTATAAATTTTTAAAACCCGCTGCAAGCCTTGATAATAGGGGTGGTTGATCCTTACCTTCTCAACTAGTGAGCGAATGGTGTTTTCTTTGATGGCTTTGGCAATGACTTGTTCTGGGGTCCCTGTTGGTAAGTTTGGGTCTTGTTCGGGCAAGAGATGTTTAAAATTCCAATTTGGGTCAAGCTTGTTGGGGCTGAGCTTGCCAAAGTATAATTGATAGAGCAGGCCAACATAAGCATCGGTTAATATAATGTCTTGCTGGTCTGGTGTTAATTTTGGCGGGGCTTCATTTGACAAAACCAGCCCCAGGGCTTGGCCATGAAAATCTTTTCGTAACAATCCATCCTGCCAACATTGACCGATCAAACGTTTAAGCTCTAGAACAGTTTGAGGGTTGGTCCATATGCGCTGAAAATTTAAAGCGGTATAGAATTTTTTTAAAAAATTGGGGGCTATAATTTGATTGTTTGCAATGTTTGGCTTTTTGTCGGCAAATCCTTCAACATAGTGTTTTATGGTTTGCTCAGATTCTTCCAGCGCTGTGGCCTGCTTTGTTGAACAAAATACCAGCAATAGAATAAGCGTTATTTTTTTCAAACTGTTTTCTTTTTTTCGTCCTTGCCAGGCTTTTTGCATTTTAAACTTTCTCGATCAATCCTTGAAGAATGCCCCGCTGCTATTGGCCTATGTCATTTATTTAAGCCACTAAGACGGCTTAGCTTCATAAATTTAAGTATGCTCTTTTGTCTCTTATAGTAGCATTATTCCCTGCCTTGACAATGCGAAAGACCCCACCTTCCCTCTCGTACCTTTCACAACGAAAAGCTCTCAATGGAAAGTAAGGCCTTTGATTTGATCTTATTGGTTCTGTAAATAACTGGCTGATTAAAACATGCCATTGTTGTGGGGCATTTGTTCTGGAATGTCTTGGATTACATCCCAATGCTCAACGATTTTGCCTTCGCGTACGCGAAATAGATCGAAAAAAGCTTTTGGTTTGCCGCCAATTTCTCCTTCGCTTTGGGTCATAACAAAATTGCCCTCGGCCACAATATTGTGCATCTTTTTATAAGAAAATGAAATTTTCTGTTTTTGTAAGTGCTTTAAAAAGGCGCCTAACCCTTCCAGACCGTCGGCTATGGCTGGGTTATGTTGATGGTATGTTTTGCCAATATAGGTGGTGATCTGATCAGCTTTGCCAGCGATTAAAATATCTTGGATAAAATTGGTAACCAACTGGCGATTTTGATCTGTCTTTTCTTTGTCTACAATTTGGGTTGGCCCGTCCAACATGGATCGACTACTTACCGTTTTTGATATGAAAGCTTGGCTACCATCCCAATGTTCAACAATTTTGCCATCTTGGAAACGAAACAAGTCAAAGACGACCAATTTTCCTCCCATTTTATATTCGCTCTGGATGGCAACAAGATCGCCATCTTGCAAAATTCGAATGGGCTTAATGGTCGTTGGTGTTTTTAACGTCTTTAAATAATCAACAAATTTAAGCAATCCTTGTTGGCCATCTTCAGCCATTGGATTGTGTTGGATATAGTCTTTTGCCACATGTTTTTGGATGTAGCTTTTATCAGCCTTTAGCAAGCCTTTTAATAATAAATCGGTTGCTATGGTCTTATTGGTGTCTTGGGCTTTTGCAATTGTGCTGATTATGGCTATAAAAAGCACGGATAAAAAAGTGAGATATTTTAAGCTGTTCATCAAAACTTTCCTTTGATCTATCTTTGCCCTTCATTTGGAAATGGTGCGCAAATGAAGGGCAAAGCGTGTGGTTGTTTGTTAACTGTTGACGAACTTATCCTAACTTAGTTACTATTAGGAAGTAGGCACTTTTTAGTAACTAATGAAAAATTGATAATGATGAAAAAAAACTCTTCTCAACTCAGACCCCTGAGCATTGCACCTGAGGCGTTTTACGATCAAAGTTTATGCCCTGTTCGGCATGTGCTTAGCGTGATTGGTGATAAATGGAGCCTTTTGGTGATTATCCATTTAAAATTTGGGCAACACCGCTTTAGTGAATTGCAAAGGGCTTTGCCAGACATTTCTCAACGTATGTTGACGCAAACTTTGAGGAAGTTAGAGCGCGAGGGCCTTGTCTCCAGACACGTTACGCCAACCATTCCCCCCAGAGTGGATTATGAACTGACAAAATTGGGGAGTTCGCTGTTAAAGCCTTTGGAGGGGCTTTCTAACTGGGCGATGAAAGCGCGACAGGATATTGAGCGCGCACGCAAACTGTATGACAAAAAAAAGAACAAGGGGATTTAGTCCCTTGTTCTTTTTCATTTGTAATTTTTACCGAAATAAAGTGCCTTACCCACCCATATTTCCATCATCCCCAACAAAGGCGATGCGCAACATATTGGTGGCCCCTGGTGTGCCTAAGGGAACACCAGCGGTGATAATGACGCGTTGGCCAGGTTTGGCAAAGCCTTCTTGGTAGGCAATGCGGCAAGCTTTATCGACCATGTCATCCAGATCTTCAGGATCTTTGGTGAGCACACAGTGTAGCCCCCATGTCAGGGCCATGCGGCGCCCGGTTGTGGCAATGGGGGTTAACGCCAGAATGGGCCGGTTTGGGCGTTCTCTGGCCACACGCACGCCTGTTGACCCGGAAGATGTGTAGCAAATGATTGCCGACAAATTTAAGGTTTCAGACACCGCATCTACGGCTGCGGCAATCGCATCTGGCCCGGTGGGCTCTGGCGGCGTTTGATAGGTGCGCACCGCATCTTTATAAAGTGCGTCTTGCTCAACTTCTTGGGCGATGCGGTCCATGGTTGCCACCGCTTCGGTTGGATATTGGCCAGCTGCTGATTCAGCTGACAACATAACGGCATCAGCCCCATCAAACACGGCACCGGCAACGTCAGAGACTTCAGCCCGGGTAGGGACTGGTGCTGAAATCATTGATTCTAGCATTTGTGTTGCAATGACAACTGGTTTGCCCGCTTTCCTGGAGGCATAGGTTATGCGTTTTTGCAAGCCAGGCACTTGTTCAACCGGCATTTCAACACCTAGGTCACCGCGGGCCACCATAAGCCCGTCAGAGACCTCGATGATGTCATCCAGCCATTTAATGGCCGATGGCTTTTCCAGTTTTGCCAAAATCGCAGCGCGGCCTCTGGCATGTTTTCTGGCCTGGGCAATATCTTCTACCCGTTGGACAAAAGACAGGGCGATCCAATCAATGCCTTGGTTAACGGCAAATTCAAGGTCAGCAAAATCTTTCTTCGTCATAGCCCCCATTGGCAACAAGCTGTCAGGCAGGCTAACGCCTTTGCGGCTGGAAAGAGTGCCAGCTGTTTTGGCTTTGGCTGTAATTTTTTTGGCCCCAGCGCTGATCACCTGGAGGGTCATCTTGCCATCGTCGATTAACAAACGATGGCCATTTTCAACCCCTTTGAAAATCTCAGGGTGAGGCAGTGGTATGCGCTTTGAGGTGCCCTCTTCTTCTTTTTGGTCAAAGACGACTTCATCGCCAATTTCCACTTTGAGTTTATCGCCTTTGATGGGCCCAAGGCGCAATTTGGGGCCTTGAAGGTCCACTAAAATGCCAATTGGCCGCCCGGCTTCGGCTTCGACCTTGCGAATGGCCTGGGTTAGCTCTTTCATTTTCTCATGGCTGGCATGACTCATATTAATGCGAAAAACATCAGCGCCGGCATTAAACAAGCGCTCGATCATTTCTGGCGAGTCACTGCTGGGGCCGAGGGTTGCGAGGATTTTAACCCTGCGGTTGCGTATCATTGGTTTTTTCCTGTTATTTTTTTCCGTTTTCATCCGGATATTTTAATCTGACTGTCCAGTCATCCTCATTTTTAGTATCTATTTCAAAAAATCCAGTGCGCTTATAGCCGCGCTTGACACAATCTTTCACCCCAAAGACAGTAAAAGCTTTATCTGTGGTACACATTGTGTCTTTGCCGGACCATTCACCGCCTCTATCATAGTCAACAGCATGAACGTAATAATAACGCGCGATAAGCTTGCCTTTTAATAAAACCTCGCAGGTGTTTGAGGCCACATTCCACCAACCTTCTGTGGCCCAGCGGTCTTTTTCGCGATAGCCTATGGCGACGCCAACCCGGCTGGATGTGGTGTTGCACAGCTTTAATTCAGCTTTGGCGGATGAACTGGCCCCAACAAGAGCGATGAAAGCTAAGCTCATTGTCATTAGACCAACAAAAATACCCTTATAAAGCTTGGAAGCAGATTGGTTGCGGTCAATAAGAGGGTTCAGATTTTGCATTTCATTAACCATATGTTTTTGGTTTACACGGGGGTGCTTCACACGAAGCTGTTCGGTTTAATTTAAAAGGTTCTGGTCTGATTGAAAAGAGTGAAACAAACGAATGTATTTCTTGGTTTATATTTTGTGGTTTATCTCTTAACATTGCGTTTTTTTGAGGGTTTGATTTGCGACCTCAATTATCTTTAGCTGATATATTACATGACACTTTTAGCATGACATGACAAGACGTGCATATTTATTTTAACTTTAGACCTTAATCAATGGGATTTTTATGCTTCGCTCCCCTTTAACCTCGCCAAATTGTGACCAATTTGCTCCTTTTACACGCCTTGAAGGGGACATTTCTAAAGGTCTGCTGGTGCTTGCAGATCATGCCAGGGCTGATTTGCCTGCGTCTCATGGATCTCTTGGCTTAGCGCCAGATCAATTAACACGCCATATTGCCTATGACATTGGCATTGAAGGGGTGGCGCGTGGGCTTCACCAACGACTGAATATTCCGGTTATCATGGCAAATTTCTCACGTTTATTGATTGACCCAAACCGGGGAGAAGAAGACCCAACTTTGGTGATGCGTATCTCTGATGGGGCGCTTATTCCTGAAAACGCTTATGCTGAAGAAGAGGAAATTAACAAACGTCTTGAGCTTTATCACCGGCCTTACCACTCAGCAATCAGTGACCATATTGATCAATCTTTGGCGCAAGACATTATCCCAATTGTGCTTTCGCTTCATAGCTTTACCCATGAATGGCGGGGGACTAGCCGCCCTTGGCATGCAGGGGTGTTGTGGGACCAAGATGATCGTTTTGTTGTGCCTTTTTTATCCGCCCTGTCACAAGACCCAGATTTGGTGGTGGGGGACAATGAGCCTTATACCGGGAAATTAAAAGGCGATTGCATGTATCGCCACGGCACCCAGCGCGGGTTGGCTCATGCGCTCTTGGAAATTAGACAAGATCTTATTGAGAGCCCGCAAGGCCAAGAGGCTTGGGCAGAACGCGTCAGTGGTTTGTTGCATGGCTTGTTAGCGGATAAGCAACTAATTGCCCCTTGCAGAGCCATACGCCATTTTGGTAGTTATGCAGATAAATAAGTAAGATTTAAGGATTTAAAAAATCATGAGCCAGATTGATCAAGACACGCAAATAGAATTAGAAGCTGCTGCCTTTCGCCGCCTTGTGCAACATTTGCGCGACCGGCCTGATGTGCAAAATATTGACATGATGAACTTGGCCAACTTTTGCCGCAACTGCCTTTCCAACTGGTATATGGACGCGGCCAAAGACAAGGGGTTTGAGCTTTCTAAAGCGCAAGCGCGCGAGATTGTTTACGGCATGCCTTATGATGACTGGAAGGCCAAACACCAAACAGAGGCAACACCTGAACAATTGGCCCGCTATGAAGAGGTGCGGCCCAAAGATCATTAGTTTTTTGCCTGTTTGGCATAGGCGACAAGAGCTTCACGCACTTGTGTCGGTGTTGTGCAAATGGTTTTAAACTCAAGCCGGGTGGCTTTGTCGCCGAGCAGCATGTCTATGCCGTCCGGATCACACCCTGACATGCGCCATTTTCCTTCTGGCTGATTGCATAATTTGACAGCATAATTTTCTATTGCATCATGATGATCTTCATTCATATGAGTGATGATGCCTTGTTCAGCCTCAGCCAGCTCATTGGTTTCTTCCCCTTTTAGCGTTAAATCTGCACCTTTTAGCTCATAGGCTTTACCAAAACCGGCATTTAGTAAGGCTCGTTCTATGTGCAGTTCATAGAGGAAGAAGTCTGGCAATTGATTGTAAAGCTCGGCTTTGGGGTGGCGGGCAAGATAACGCTGCCTTAAATTGTTCTCTTGCTCTTTTTCTTCTTGGGTTGAGGCTGGCACAGCTTTGGTGGTGCCTATGAGCGTTATGCGTGGATGGGCCAGTGGGTCACCTTTGCCAGGCTCACCAACCAACAAGCTGGTGCGGGCATCCCCTTTAATCGCTTTGGTGTGAGCGGCCAAATCTGACATCAAAAAAACAGGATTGCCGCCCATTGTGGTGGCAACATTGGTGCGCGTGGTGATGGGATAGCCGGTTTCTGGCTCAATGGCAGCAACGGCACCAAAGCGGGCCAGGCGCAACATGGTTTTGGCTGAGGCTATCGCGTCTTGCGTGGTCTCTAATATGGGTGATTTGGCTGGCTCTGAATTCATTTGACTTGACTTGCCTCTTACTGGAGGGTTGAGGTTATTGAGTGCTGTAAATTTAGTTCAGTACAATTGGTTGGTTTTTGCCTTAACTTTCATGGTTAGACTTTGGCATTTTAAATTCCCTTGTCAAGGGTCGAGATAAACGCAAGCGCCCTTGACAATGGAATTTAAAATGCAAAAATCTCACCATGGAAGTTAAGGCAAGCTGTGCCAAAGGCCTTTTAATTAATGAGGTGAATTTATGTTACGTAATTTGGTATTTTCTCTGTTTGTATTGCTCTCTTTTTTTGCGCCACTATCTGCAAGCGCAGAGCCCAAAGATCTCACCTTGCCTGAGGTAAAGGTTTGGAAAAGCCCGACCTGTGGGTGTTGTGGTAAGTGGGCGCAGCATTTGCGAGACAATGGCTTCACCGTGAAAGAAATCAACGCTCCTTCTATGGCGGCGATCAAGCGTTCGGTCGGCATTGGGAAAAAGCTGGCCTCGTGCCATACTGCGATTGTGGGCGATTATGTGATTGAAGGACATGTGCCAGCCCAAGACATCAAACGCTTATTGAGCGAAAAACGCAGCGTCAAAGGCCTGACCGTGCCCGGCATGCCGCTTGGCTCGCCTGGCATGGAACAGGCCGACGGCACCAAGGAAAAGTATAACGTGCTCAGCTTTGATGAAAACGGCAAGGTGGAGGTGTTTGCCAAGCACTGACTTTGTTTTCATGTCTCACTGTCTTGACAAAAAATTTGTATTGTAATGGAGGGAACTATGACCTGTTTCAAACATATACCGTTAAACGCCGCGTGGATTTATACGTTGATGATGATTTTGTTCAGTGGGCCAGCGGCGGCTGGCGGGGCTGATGTGATCAATGCCGTTGTTGAGTATGATGTTAAGGGACGATATACGGTAACCGCAACAGTCCTTCATAAGGATGAAGGGCGCGAGCACTACGTCACGCGGTTTGAGGTGTTGACGCCAGAGGGCAAGGTTATTGGCGCACGCTATCTGGGCCACCCACATGTCCACGAGCAACCGTTCAGCCGCTCAGCCGTGTCGGTTAAGATACCTAAGGATGTGCAAGAGGTCCGCGTCCGTGCGTATGACAATGTGCACGGCTTTAGCGGAAAAGAGTTTGTTGCTAAAGTGCCGAAGGAGGAGTAAAGGGTGGCGTGATGAGATTGCAGCGGTCTTTGAGCGATATAATTTCTTATTTGGTTGATTTGGCCGACAATAACAATGCCCCATGGTTTAAGGAGAACCGGGCGCGCTATGAGGATGAATTTTTAGATCCTGCCAAAGAATTGGTTTACGACATTGGCGCGCGGCTTAAAGCAATCGACAAAAATTTAAACGCGGTGCCAGCGATCAATAAGTCAATCAAACGACTGAACAGGGATTTGCGGTTTTCAAAAGACAAGACGCCCTATAATCCGCGGTTGCATATGTTGTTTTGGTTTGGTGACAAGCCAAAATTCTCTCCCGCCTTTCATGTTCATTTTAAACCAGACCATTTTGGCTTTGGCTGTGGGCTTTGGGAGTTTTCGCCGGCTCAGCTTGAGGCTTACCGGACAACCTGTTTGGACAAACGCAAAGTTCAAGCGCTTGATAAGGCGTTAACGGCGATGGTGAAAGCCAAAGGGGGCAAGCGCTCCACACCGGTGCTGAAAATGCCTTATGGTGATCATCAAGAGTGGAACGCAGAGCATTTGCGGTTTAAGAATCTGGTGGTGATGGGAGAGGCTAGACTGACAAAGAAGATGCAAAAGTCTGGTACAGCTGAAGCTGTGGTTGATAAGTTCCTCACCCAGAAGCCGGTTTATGAGTGGGTGAAGAGGTATCTTGGTTAAATGCTTTAGCTTTTTGCCAACCGAATAACCTCTGCTATTAATGTGTCCAATTCTATTTTTACATCAGTTTGATTTTCAGTGGGAAGACTTTCTTTTGAGCGTATTTGTTGGTGCAAATACATATCCGAGACATTTCGCATCGATTCATGTAATTTTTTCATAGACTTGCAGAATGACTGTCCTGAATGATTATTGGCAACCTCATTGAATGTCTCCTTACCAAATACTGGTGGGATGTGGTCTATGATTCCTCTTATGAGCATGGCGACGCTAATATAGTTCCTGTTTTGGTGGGCGGTATTAAGTTCTTTGCACATTTGAATTAGTCTGGAAAAATCCCATTCACCAGAAGATATGCTACCTATCTCTTCTAGGCGAGATACATCAATATATGTACCAATCTGTGGTGCTTTTATTTCTGGGTTAATTTTCTTCCTTTGCATTTGTTTTATTGCTCCGCGAACAATTTCAATTACTTGCATTATACAGACTTGAGATGGTCCTCCCATAAATCCTCCAACTCCTTCGTTATAAGAATTCATCAAAGAATTTGAATAATCATTTGGCCGTCCTAAATGTTCACCAATAAGTGTTTTAGCCTCTAAGAATAACCTTTCAAAATATGCCTGATTTTCCGATCCTAAAAAATTCCCCATACTGTCCTTAATAAACTGAGTATTTAAGAATTCTAGTTCATCAATAATGTTTAGAAGGTCATCTTCGATTAATGCTCCAGATTCAAAATCGGTGATCCATTGTCTAACAACTGCTTCTGTTCTTTCGCCAAACTTTTTTGCCCCCAAACGATATTGAACCTCACTTAGACCTAAGTCTGAAAGCTTTTTTCGAAACTCTCGTCGCTCTTTTGGATCGTCAAACTTCATTCTTGATGCCTTTCTGGATACGGCCTTAGAGTAAGATATTTGAGTCATCACTTCTTCACAATCTTTAAAATCAGAGAACGAGATTCTTATTATATACTTGCGTCATCCCGGCCTTAGAGCCGGGATCCATTTCACTTTTTACGGATGCTTTGAAGTATGGGAAATAGGTGCTTGGTTCCTGTTTGGGTTGAATATTTGCTGCGCGTTCTGATCATGACGCTTGTGGATCCCGGGGCAGGCCCGGGATGACTACCCAGTGATAGGATGATAGCTCTTATCTCTAACTATTGACCCTTTTACGCGCTCATAGTAACACCTTGCTTAATACTGATGTACTATTAAGTGGATCAAAACCAGAAAGATCGATAATGCTATTTGCCTATGATGAACCCCTTTATCGCCCGCCCAGTGAAGGGCGTAATTTGATTGTTCAGGCAACGCTTGGCTGCTCGTTTAATCGATGTACCTTTTGCTCTATGTATAAGAGCAAGACGTATCAGGCACGCCCGCTAGATGAGGTCTTTGCTGAGATTGATGTTTTGGCGGGCAACTTCCCTCATGCTGATCGGATTTTTCTGGCTGATGGGGATGCGTTGGTTTTACCCACGGATCATCTGGTTTCTCTTCTTGATTATTTGGCCGCAAAGTTTCCGAACCTGACGCGCGTCTCATCTTATGCCATGCCCAAGAACCTACTTGATAAATCCCATGAGGATCTGAGCTTGCTGAAAGCTAAGGGCCTAAAACTGGTTTATTTGGGGGTTGAATCTGGCTCGAATCTGATTTTGAAACGCATTGTCAAAGGGGCCAGCCAGAAGACACATGTCCAAGCGATTGAAAAGGCGCGGGCAGCGAAATTAAAGATTTCGGCAACGGTGATCCTCGGCCTTGGGGGGCAAGCGGATTGGGAGGAGCATATTCGCGGCACGGCTGAGCTGATCAATCAAGCGCCGGTCACTTATCTTTCCACATTGCAACTCACCTTGGATGAGGCGACGCGTGATGATTTTATGAGCCATCAACCCGATGACTTTTGTTTTCAAGATGATGAGGGGATATTGGCGGAACAAGAATTGCTATTGTCTTTGCTGGACCCGGCCAAACCGATTATTTTTCGCTCTAACCATGCCTCCAATTGCTTGGCATTGGCGGGTAATTTACCGCGTGACCGGGAGCGGTTGTTGGGCGAGATCGCCGCAAGCCGCAGTGATGAAACCATGCTCAGGCCGGCCTTTATGCGTGGGTTGTAAGAGCTAGACCCTTCACCCTTAATGAATTCAATATCTTGGTCTACTCCTAAAATTTCAGGCTCAAAGGGATGGAGACCGTCCCCGGCTGTGGACAGATAATTGTTATTTAATGGACGTATCTTTGGCCGTGTTCTTCTTTTGAAATTATGCAGCTGTCACTTTTGTCTGGGTCTTTGCATTCCACCCTGATGCCATCGGGGTAGAAAATTAGGTTGGTGCAATCAACACGAAAAATAAGTTGGCCGGATGGCGTGATTGAACGCTCAACATTGTCAACTGTGCATTCAGTATTGGTTTGGACCATCTGGACCAGTTCATCATCTTCGATTACAGCGTGCGCTTTAGGCATTGGCATTATTAAACTTAATGCAATGAAACCAGCTAAGCATTTGAAAAACCTATTTTCCATGTCTTTCCTAGATGTCTGTTTTTGTAAACGGGCTGCTTATTAAAAGAGCACAAAAGTTTGGCATGAGTATGAAGATATAGCAAGTTTATTGCTCTTGTCTCTTGCCAAATTATGTAAGGAACAAACTTAAGCACAGCTGCTGGTTTTCTCCTTAACTTTCATGGTAAGTGCGGGGAAAACAGCCACGTAATATTCAAAACCTATTTATCCTCATTATGCTTGTCGTTAACTGAGCGTTTCAGCAAATCTAAGCTTTCAAAGCGCTTCTTTTTGGTTAGGATTTTGCAAGAGGTTTCCAGATCTGGGTCTGTACAAATGATTTTGACACCGTCGGGGTAAAAAGACACGTTCTCACATTTGGTGAGATAGATTAATGAGCCATCCTTATTTTCAGTTCTTGTGACGCTCACGATTTGGCACCCGGTCTTAAATAGAATTAAGCGGCGGATTTGGTATTCTAAAATCGCAGCATTGAGCTGCCAGGTGCAAAAGCACCCGGCAACAAATACCAGTGTTGGTATGCTTATCTTGTATGAATTGCGCAAAGTTTTATTCGTCTGGGCGGCTGTCTATATAGGCGCGGATGGCCCACATCGCTTCTTGGCTAAGAAGGCCTTCAAATTTGGGCATCTTGGTGATGCCATTTTGATGATAACCTTTGCGCACCCGGTTGATGTACCAAGCATCGCCCTCGTCATCTTCTTCTAAATAACGAAGATCTGGCGCTATCCCCCCTGACTTTACCTCCAGGCCATGGCAACGGGCGCAGTTTGAATTGTAACCTGATGAACCGATTTTGATGGCCAGCTCATTGCCCTTGTAAGGGTTCTTTTGCAACCATTCATCGCCTAACGCTTTCAACCCTTCTGTGTCTACCGGTTGCGGGGCGCCATCACCATGGGCCAGTGCAGGGCTGTGAGCGCTGGTGAATAGCATCAAGGTTGATAATGCAATTGCTCTTGTAAACTTGATCATATCCAATTTCATTAAATGTCTTCCTTCCTCATTTGTTCTTTTGATTTTATGTTTTTGGTATTTCGGTTGGCTCTAGCCAGATTTCCCAACTGGCGCTGCCATGAATTTTTAAAGAATATGTGCCGGGTTGTTTGATCACATATTCATCTTCCCCGCCGCCGCCTATGTGTAAGTTTTGCAGAACCCGGCCTTGGTCGTCTCTCAGATACAAAACAAAAATGACCCCGTAGCTGCGAAACCTTAAACGATGAGGGCTGGTTAGGGTGAAGGGTTTTGTGACCCTTCCTAACCGGCCCTTATAGGTTGGTTTGACAAACTTTTGTGCCGCTTTGTCATAACAAACCAAGCGTTCGTTTTGATCGACCATGGCATAACAGGTCTGAAGGGCCTGTGCGGCTTTGTCGGATCTGTTGTTCTCGTTCGCAATCCCTTGTTTCATAGTTATCAGCATTGAAAAACAAACGATCCCAAGACTTTTACCAATTATGCGGACAGCCAATGCAGCCCTCCATATATGCCCCTTGGAAGATGGCAAAGGTTATTTTTGCTCCTTTCATGAGCGCGTAAGATAGGTTGGCGTCATATAATTTGGTTTCTTGCAAATTAGCATTGATGATTTTGGCCCCCACCAGTTGAGCGCGAAAGGCGCGCACCATTTCAAGGTTGGCCGCGGTTAGATCTGCATAGCTCATGTCTGTTTTAATGGCGCGGGCAAATTCTAAATTTGCGCCGCGCAAACTGGCGCCGATTAATTTTGCGTTTTTTAGATTGCTAATGCGTAAATCGGCTGATTCTAAATCTGCACCTGACAAGTCTGCATTGATCAGATTAACGCCGCGCATATCAGCTCGGGCAAATTTAGCGCCCCTTAAATTGGCGCCGGATAAATTGGCTTGTTTTAAGTCAGCAAAGCGAAAATCGACATTAGGGCAAACCGTTTTTGGTTTGATCTCGCAGCCATTAATTACCCAAGGGTCTGGGCGTGGGGGTTTTTCGTTTTTGATTTCATCATAGGCTAGGCTGTTTGATGTAACAGCACACAGCATGATGAGCCCCAGTGACAGGACCTTTGATTTAAAGTTGGTCATAGCCTTGTGTTTTGTTTGCTTAATCATGGTTTGTCTTTTTACAATTTTGTTACATGTGAAAAACAATAGCTAAAATTGGCAACGCTCTCGCGCTGCCAATTTCATTCACATCAAGCGGATCCTTTATAGCGTTTCATTGACCCCAAAACCGGCACCCACTTTTGGGTGAAACGCTCTGGGAAGGGAGCCATTACTTGGATGCAACCTCTTTGGGCAGTTCAAACACCCAGAAAGACCCACCTTGAGACACTGGCTTGGTTAAGTCAGCGATGTCACCGCCCCAGAGTGGGACCGCGCCGCCATAGCCTGAGCCAATGCCGATATATTGCTTACCATCCATTTCCCAAGTGATTGGAACAGAGACAACGCCCGATCCTGTTTGGAACTTCCAAAGCTCTTTGCCGTTTTTGGCGTCAAAGGCTTTGACATAGCCATCGCTGGTACCTGTAAAGACAAGGCCACCCTTTGTTGTCAGTGTGCCTGACCATAAGGGAAGTTTCTCTTTTGCGGTCCAAACAATTTTACCTGTAAATGGCTCAATGGCTGTTAGCGCGCCAATGTGAGTATCAAACTGGCGATGGATGCGGAAACCTTGGCCAAGGTAAGCGGCGCCTTTTTTATAGGTCACATTCTCTGTCCAGTAATCTTCTGTCCAGTGATTGGCTCCAATATAGAACAAGCCTGTTTCAGGATTGTATGACATGGGGTTCCAGTTTTTGCCGCCAAGAAAGTTTGGTGTTACTTTGATTTTCTTGCCTTGCTTTTGACCTGGCTCTGGCATTGGAGGGCGTTGGCCTTCCACCTCAATGGGCTTGCCTGTTTTCAAGTCAAAACCTTTTGCCCAGGTGATGTCTGGTACAAAGGGGTGGGCGGCAACCAATGAAGTAGGTTTATTGATTTTGCCATCACGTTTGGTGAGGTCATCAAGGTCGGTCACAAAGAAGAAACCGTTACGATCAGCATGTGCGCCGTATCTTTTGCCTTTATGTTCAAAAAGAACGATTTCATTGTTCCCAGAATAATCCCAGGCATCATTTGGTGTATGCTGGAAGAAACCAACGATGTCACCTGTTGACGGGTCAACATAGGCTTGGCCTGAGGTGTAAAGGCTTTCCCAATTGCGCGGGTCATCGCCTTTTTTGGTCCGCTTCCAAGTGTTCCATGGGGCTGGGTTACCAGTACCGATGACAATGGTGTTGGTTTTCATGTCAAAGGTTGCTGTTTGCCATGGGGCACCGCCGCCGTGGCTCCAGGCTTCAACCTTGCCTGTGTCTTTGTAGTTTCCTGGAGGCCAGGATGGGGCTTTAGGATCGCCTGTGTGGGTTGATGGTTTACCATTTAGCATACCCTTATGACCTTCAACAAAGGGGCGCATCCATAGTTCTTCACCTGTCATTGGGTCGCGCGCATAAAGTTTGCCAACAACGCCAAATTCATCGCCTGAAGACCCATGGATCAACATGACTTTGCCGGTTTTTTGGTCTTTGATAACAAAGGGGGCGCCTGTCATGGTGTAGCCAGCGGTGTGGTCGCCAAATTTTTTCTTCCAAACCACTTTGCCGGTGTTTTTGTTCAGGGCCGCTATTGAGGCATCAAGCAGCCCCATGAAAACCAGGTCGCCATAAATGGCAGCACCGCGATTGACAACATCGCAGCAGGGGCGGATGTCTTCCGGTAGGCGGGCAGAATATTGCCATAATTTTTTACCGGTTTTTACATCCAAAGCAAACATGCGTGAATATGAGCCGGTAACATAGATGACACCATCATGAACAATCGCTTGGCTTTCTTGGCCGCGTTGTTTTTCGTCGCCAAATGAAAATGACCATTTTGGTTTCATTTTGCCAACGTTGCCGGTGTTGATTTTGTCCAAGGTGCTATAGCGCTGTGCTTTTAACCCCAGGCCATACATCAGAACGTCATTGTTGGTTTTGTGGTCATTGACCAAATCTTCCCAGGTGACGCCTTTGCCCTTTGCCATCAAAGGGCTTGCGCTAAGCGCAAGAAGCAAACCTGCCGCACTCAGGCTTTTAAGCGCTGAGCTTTTCAAGAGCGCGGGTGTTGAGTGATATTTCATTATTTTCCTCCCACTCGATTTTGAGTTGAGGGGAAAGAGTACGCAGATTGATTTGAGAAAATAATGATCTAATAATGAGCGTTTACTGAATTTTTGATGCAATTAGTCTAATGTTTATTGAGAAATATTTATAGGTTCATGAGCAATTACTTATAAACTCATGATAGCCTCACACTTCTCACTCATTTTTAATTCTCGACCAGTTTAAAACCGATGCCACGCACCGTGCGAATTTCCAACTTGTCAGTGGAAGCGTTTATTTTTTTGCGGACATATCCAACATACACATCGACCGCATTGGATGTGATATCAGAGGCTGGCCCCCAGGCGTTTTCAATGATGCGTTCGCGGCTAACTGTTTTGCCGGCATGGCGCATTAAATATTCCAATAGTGAAAATTCACGTTGGGTTAAATCTAAAACCTCTTCTTCAATTTTTGCTTCATGAGCGGCCAAGTTTAATGAGAGGGGGCCAATGTTCATTTCTTCGCCATCTAAATTTGTGTTGGCGCGCCGCTGCATCACTTTGATGCGGGCCAAAAGTTCTTCAAAGGCAAAGGGTTTGGTCAGATAATCATCTGCGCCAACTTCAAAGCCTGAAATTTTCTCTTCCAAGCTATCTTTGGCTGTGAGCATGCATATGGGAGTGGAGACACCTTGGCCACGCAACGTTTTGCATACATCGCGCCCATCCATGTCTGGTAACATTAGATCAAGAATGATGGCGTCATATTGATAGGAGCGCAGAAAGGCAAGTGCTTCTTCACCGCTTGCCGTCCATTGAACCCGCATGCCTTCAAGGGTTAGCCCGCGTTCAACAAAACGGGCAATGCCAACATCATCTTCAACCAATAAAACATTCATTAGATTAGTTTCACCTTCAAATTTATAATTGCACCTTGTTCGTCTCTATTTTCAGCCCAGATTTCACCTTCATGGCCTTCCACAATCCATTGGGCGATGGCAAGACCGAGCCCTGTGCCTTCCCTTTTTTGCCCTTCTTTGGCTTGATAATAGCGCTCAAAAAGGTGAGGGAGTGCTTGAGGGTCAATGCCGGGGCCTTCATCCACCACTCTGATCAAAGCATATGTGCCCTCTTCTTGGTTTGCTGTGTCTTGCGTTGATAGCTCAATGGTCACTTTATCATTTGGCTTTGAAAACTTCACTGCGTTGTCAATCAACACTAATATGCACTGACGAAACCAACTTTCATCGAGCTTGGCGATGTAATCTTGCTTGGGTGCGTCAAACTCAAGGCTAACCTCATTGGCCTCAGCATAGGCTGTGGCAGTATTAACCGCCTCTTCAATCACTTCATTTAACACATTCTCTTGCAACTCTAACTTCACTTCTCCGTCATCAGAGCGTGCCAGGCTTAACAAATCATTTAACCGGCGGCGTAAAAAAGCTCCATTGGCAACGATACGCGACATGGCCTGTTTTAAATCAGGTAAGGTTGCCTTTGTGGAGCGCAGGGCAACTTCAGCTTCACCGAGCAAAACGGTTACAGGGGTTCTTAGCTCGTGGCTTACGTTAGAGAAAAACCTGCGCCGGGTCTCATCAATTTGCTTTAAGCGTTCATTGCTTTCTTTTAACTCATGCGTGCGTTGATTTACAGCAAGCTCTAGCCCCTCATTTGATGAGCGTAGCAGATTTTGTTGAGTTTCTAATTGGCCCGCCATTTTGTTAAAACGGTTGGCAACCAGGCCAAACTCGTCTTCTCTTGGCAATTCTATACGGAAGCCTAAATCTCCGGTGGCAAATTTATCGGCACCAGTTGCTAAAATTTGTACCGGGCCAACAATGGACCGGCTTAAGAATATGGCAAGGCCGATCACGCCAATACTGGTCAACACGGCAAGTATAATGGTGGCATAGGTGATGGTGCTGGTTAAGTCTTGAATTTCTACTTTTACTTTTGCGACCTCTTCTTGTTCACCTTTGACGATATCGCGCACCACTTGGCTTAGTTCCTTGTCATTGCCTTCAACCACGTTGGCAAAGAACCGGCGTACCGCCTGAGCACTTCCCATTCCAGCACGATTTTTACTTTCATACTTGGCAGCCAAATGCATACGAATAAAAACCGAAGCTATGTTTATCGCCGTGGTGATTTCATCCGAGATATCATCATCTCCCCCTTGGGTTTTGATAAAAGCATCTTCCAGTTCAATGGAAGATTGCAACTCGCCCAGTTCATGCGTGATTAAAGCAGGGGTTGCTTTGATCAGTTGGTCACGATTTTGAAAATTTACTGTGGTGGCAATTTCTGACAATAAGTATTGATTGATTTTGGCTTCGAGCGATGACACATGGGCCAATTGTTCATAGGAATGATTGGCGCGCTCTAAATAATGAACTGAGCGCTGCAAGCCCCAGATAGAGGCCAAGACTGACATGCCTAAAATGGCCAATATGGTGAGCAGGCCAATGTAGAGGCTGTATCTTATTGTGGATGGAAATTCTGTTTTGTTCATTGGCCCTTGCTTGCAGCGATTTTGCTGGCATCCTTTTTAGATCGAGTTCTCCACTTCCTTTGATCTTTTTTAATTAACTGGTCCCCTTAAATCGGGCGGATCAGTTACACCTTTCCTGTGAAACAGGTACGCCTTGTTAGGAAGACGGGAGCGTTTTGACCTTAATCTAAAGCATGTCACTTTATTTTGAATTCAAAGACATGCTCTATATTTTTTATTTATGCGTGTCTTTTTTCACAAAACCGGAAATCACTTTTGTGCGACACGCACGAGTGCCATTTTGTTAATGCTATGGCTTCTTTCACAGAATTAATTCGGGTAGATCATTCATTTTGTATTTTGTCATTTTATGATCAGGTTTTTGGATGATCGCAATTGCCAATAACGATACAATAGACCTTTATTAAGCATTGATGTTATCACTTCATCCCATAGATCCTATGAAAGTCATGAGAAAATCATAATTTTATTAATATTCAAAAGTGTTTTTGTACTTTAATCTTAATTTTGAAAGCGAAATTTAGCCCCTTGTATAACTGCGTTTTTCACTTTTTTCTATGTTAGCTTGCAGATTAGAGGCACACTTGATCACATGATTATTCTGTCTTTTCTCAATAATTTGATTTTAAGAACGGATTGCTAAATTTTATGAAGCAGACGTTATGCACTTAAAATCCACATGTTTTGCCGCCTTTTGCCCTTAATCTATTGATATTATCAATTGTAAGCACCAAATTTTATAAGTTGATTGTTTGGTTTTGTAATCTATCAAGAGATGCGTTTACATTTCTTGGTGGAATTTTGTATGTTTATGGTACGACTAACTTGGGTTTTCGGTTAGATTTTTTTATGAATGATTTTTATACCGCTTAAAGATCGCGTGTATTAATTTTAAATTTCAGGTTTTTTAAAGATGCAAAACCAATGGTACATCGCCCGTGATGGCAAACAATATGGACCTGTGACGGATCATGATTTGGCACAACTGGTGCGTGATCGCGAACTGCTTGACGGTGACTATTTGTGGCGAAACGGCTTTGATAATTGGCTGCCCGCTGCCCAGGTGGCAGAAGTGCGCGAGCTGGCGAGCAAAAATGTTGTGCCCCCTCTCGGCCAGGTTAGCGAACCGGATCCGCAAAAGAAAGATAATGGCCACGCATTAAACTCTAATCCAGAGCCTCACTCTGGCGCTCATCAAAAACAATTTAATCCTCATGCGCCCCAAGAACAAGGTGACCCGTTTGAACCATCAAACGTGGTTCAGCAGGGTGCGGATACAAATAAATATGTTGATTTTAAAAAGGAGCGGTTTGACCAAAGGGCTGTTGACACCCAAGCTTTAGATCCACAAGCTAGACAACAGGCGCTTTCAAAAGACCCAAACAGAGTAAAAAACGAGGCTCCCTTGGTCGATGATGGGAAGGGGGGTTCTGGGCGTGTTGAGCAGGGTGAGATCCAAGATCTGATTGAAGATGAGGGCCCTGTAGAGTCTATCTTGGCGCCTTCAGCCCAAGAGCCTTATGTGCCAGAGCGCGGGTTTGAGGGTTTGGGAAATGCCTATGATGCCAATGCAAATTCTATTCAACCCAATTACGATCATAAAAATGCTTATGAAGCCAGCTCTGCTCATGAAACTTCTTTGTCTTATGACAAAGCTGCTTCCAAATCAGGTCTCTCATGGCCGTTAGGTTTGGGCATTGGTATTGCTGCTCTTCTCGTTTTGGCGATTGGGGCCACTTTTGCTCTGCCCTTTATTGTTCCGCCTGAGACAATCAAAAAGCAAATTTCTTTAGCTATTAAAGAGAAAACCGGGCGTGACGTGTCTTTTAAAGGCAAAATGTCTTATCGGTTTTTTCCCAGCTTTGGATTGGACCTGAACAATATTATCATTCACAACCCACCGGAAATTAAAGGGCCTGACTTTGTCTCTATTGGCCGCTTACAAGCTAATTTAAAGTTATTACCTTTGTTGAGCAAAAAGGTAGAGGTTGAAAAAGTTATTTTCCACCGCCCTGAGATTGCGCTGATAACAGATGGTAAAGGGCGCACTAATTATGAGATCAAATCAGCTGCACTTAATAAATCTTATATGCTGCCCCCGTTTAAAGTTGCCCAAGACGAGACCCTTGACACCAGCGATATTATTGCCCGCACCCTAGAGCGGCTGGAAAAAGAAGAAGCTGAAAAGGAAGCGGCTCAGAAAGAGGCTGGCGAAAAAACTGCTGGACAAGAGACGAAGAGCGAAGTGGACCCAAAAGGTCCTACAGTTGATGATGTAAAATCTGCTGCCACACCAGACGACAATATTCAAATTGGAGAAATTGAAATTATCAATGGTGGGCTGAAACTGATTGATCAAAAAACGAATAAAGAAACGGCTGTTGAAGCTATTAACATGAAAGTGCGCGCGCCTGGGGCCGATAAAGATGTTACAGCTGATGGCAGTGTGCGCTTTAAACAGGACCGCATTAAATTAAATGGCACAGTCTCCACCCTTGGACTGCTGATCAACGATGAGCCTGCACAGGCAAATTTTCAGGCAAATTCTGAGCGGTTTGAAGGGACGTTTGATGGGCATCTTCGTCTTAAAGACGGGTGGCAACTTCAGGGCGATGCAGATGTGCAGACGTTTTCTTTGCAAAAGCTTCTGTCTTGGTTTGATGTTGATGTTCCAACCCAAGGTTTTGGTGGGGCTTATGTGCGAGGTCGTTTATTAGCTTCTGAAAAGGTTCTAATGCTAAAAAACACGACGATCAAATTAGATAAAACAAGATTGATTGGTGATGTTCGTGTTTTGCCTCAAGGGGTGAGGCCTAAAATTGAAGCCATTTTGAAGACAGACTTTTTGAATCTTGACCCTTATCTTGCTCAAAAGAAGCCGATTAAACGCGGGTCATTGCAAAAAGGGTATAAAACGGCTGTGGCCGCTTGGAATTCGCAAAAAATTGATTTTGGGGCTTTAAGATCGTTTGACGTCCTCATGCAATTGGACGCGGGGCGCCTTAATGCTATGGGCCATTCTATTCAACAAGCGCGCCTTAACACGAAAGTGAATGCCGGTGTTCTGACAGCGGTGCTGCCTAATTTTAAACTTTATGGCGGGGATGGGGTGATGAACCTTGTCTTGAACGGGGCAAAGGCTCGCCCGTCGTTAAAGGGAAAGATCAATTTAAAGCAAGTTCAAATGAAACCTCTTTTAACCAATAGTGCTGGGTTAAAGTTTATATCTGGGGCAGCTGACGTGGTGCTTGATGTGATTAGTTCCGGGGCAAGCCAAAAGGAAATGATTTCTGGTCTAAATGGTACGGGAAAGATTGCTGTGGCGGATGGGGCTTTAGAAGGGGTTAACATTCCAGGATTGTTACGCAATTTACAAAAAGGGCGGTTGGACAAACTTGTGAGCAAGCCAACAGAGAAAACCGATTTTAGTGAACTGACTGCGAGCTTCTCTATTGAAGGGGGCGTGGTTAAAAATCAGGACCTGTTGATGAAGGGGCCCTTATTGCGCATGAGCGGCAAAGGCATTGTTAATTTACCTGCTGAGCAAATTGACTATGGGCTTACCCCGAAAGTTGTCAGTAGTTTGCAAGGTCAGGGCGGGGACGCCAATAAACAAGGCATTCAAATTCCTATACGTGTCAAAGGGCCGCTTGCAAACCCTTCTATTTTGCCAGATGCCAAAGGGCTTTTGGGGAACGGTGAGGCCATAAAAGATACTGTCAAAACCGTTGAAAAGGTTGTTAAGGATATCAAAAAGAAGAAAATTTCCGGTGAGCAGATGAAAAGTTTGCTTGAAGGGATGATTGACGGTAATGGAGAAAATGGCAACTTGCTGGATGGGGTTCTGCCTTAATTTTATATAATAGGTTATTTTGTCATTTAAGTTTGCATAGATCTTTTTTTTAACCAGCCTAAAGCGTCTGGATTCCAACTTGACAACCCAAGTTAATATGCGCAAAACGCAATATCTGTTGGGCATTGCCCCTAACGGTTACTTTTTAATTTATAAAGGACATTTGCATGACAGCGCATGCCCCAAAAGTTGGGTTTGTCAGTTTGGGCTGCCCGAAAGCCTTGGTGGATTCTGAACGCATCTTAACCAAATTGCGCGCCTGTGGCTATGAGGTCGCCCCTTCTTATGACGGGGCTGATGTGGTGGTGGTGAACACGTGTGGGTTTATTGACAGCGCACGAGAGGAAAGTTTTGCTGCCATTTCAGAAGCGATGAATGAAAATGGGCGGGTGATTGTCACAGGTTGTTTGGTGGGTGAGGCTGAGACCATCAAGCAAGACCATCCAAACATTCTAGCCGTGACCGGGCCACAGCAATATGAAAGCGTGGTGCAAGAGGTTCAACGGGCTGCCCCCATGCAACATAATCCGCATGTGGATTTGGTGCCCGTCGAGGGCATTAAGCTAACCCCGCGCCATTATTCTTATTTGAAGATTTCTGAAGGGTGCAATCACAAGTGCAAGTTTTGCATTATCCCTTCCATTCGCGGGGCCTTGCAATCGCGCCCTATTCACAAAGTGTTGCGCGAAGCGGAACGTTTGGTTGAAGCGGGCTGCCAGGAATTGTTGGTGATATCCCAAGACACAAGCGCTTATGGGCTTGATGTGAAATACCAGCATGAAAACTGGAAAAACCAGGTGCTTGCCACACGGTTTCAAGACCTCGCCCAGGGCCTGGGAGAGATGGGAGTGTGGGTACGGCTGCATTATGTTTATCCTTACCCGCATGTTGATGAAGTGATCCCGCTCATGGCTGAGGGTAAGATCTTGCCTTATCTGGATATTCCGTTTCAACATGCCAGCCCGTCTGTTCTTAAAGCGATGGCCCGGCCTGCATTTGCAGAGAAAACATTGCAGCGCTTGGCAAACTGGCGCTCTGTTTGCCCGGACCTGGCTGTGCGCTCAACGTTTATTGTTGGCTTTCCAGGTGAGACAGAAGAAGATTTTCAGATTCTTTTGGCGTGGTTAGAAGAGGCTGAGCTTGCCCGCGTGGGCTGTTTTAAATATGAAAATGTTGAAGGTGCGCGTGCTAATGAGCTTAACAACCATGTGCCAGAGGAGCTGAAGGAAGAGCGCTGGCACAGATTTATGGCCAAGGCGCAAGAGGTCAGCACAAAAGTGCTAGCAAGAAAGGTTGGCCAGACAATTGATGTGGTGGTCGATGAAGTGGATGAAGAGGGAGCGATTGCCCGCTCTCAATGGGATGCGCCGGAGATTGATGGCTGTGTGTTTTTAAACGGGGAAACAGAGCTGGCACCGGGTGATCGCCTACAAGTGAATATCACCCATTCAGATGAATATGATTTATGGGGTGAGCTTTGAGCCTTGGGCTCCCCTTTAATTTCCATGGTGAGAGAGCTGGGCTTTTATTTTTCAGCTTTTCTTACAGGCAACTCGATTTTCTCTGGCATGGTCAGCGTATTAAAGATGGGGGTTTGATCTGCAACCAAAACTTTGCGACAAGGTGCTGGCATCCAGTTTAGGTTTTTTCTCACCACTTTTGGTTTTGGCACGGTGCCATCTTCCAGCACACATTTGGCCCCGCCCTTTTTGCCCAGCGCAATGCGTTTTAGTTTTTTGGAACAATTACAAACCCATCCCTTGCCTTTTTTCTTTAATGAGCCGGCAAGGCATTTTGGCTTTGGTGTGACTTTGCGTGTGAGTAATTTAAACCAATGATCCAATTGTTTGCCGCACCCGTCACCAGCAGGGGGTGCCCCTTGGGATTTACAAGACGGTTCTGTGCATTTCAGGCGAATGTGCATGTGATAGTGATGGCCCCACCAAGGGCGCACTTTGCGTAGCCAGCCTTTGTCATCGCCCGCTGCTTGGCACAGGGCTTTTTTAATGGCCGGGTGCACCAGAACGCGCTGGACTTCAGGGAACTGTGTGGCGCGCTTTATCACTTTGACATGAGAACTGGACCACACTTTTGAGTTCACCTTCAGGCCGGTTCTATCCAACATGGAAATGGCTGAGGTTTCCTCACGCTCTTTTGCTGTTAGGCGGCGGTTGGGCATGGGGTTGAGCCAAATGTCTGCATCAAGCCCCATCTGATGAGAGCGATGGCCTGTTAGCATTGGCCCGCCTCTTGGTTGAGATAAGTCGCCGATGAGCAGGCCGGGCCAGCCGTCTTGTTCTTTCACTTGCTTGGCAAAGCGCTCCAGATAAGAGATAAGCTTTGGGTGGCCCCAATTGCGGTTGCGCGATAAACGCATGGCTTGCCAGGCTGGCCCATCTACAGCTAAGGCTTGGCCGCCAGCCAAACAACCCCTGGTGTAATAACCGATGGCTTTGGCTTTCAGGGCAGCTTTGTCTAGGACGAAGCCGAATAGTTTTTTAGCAGGAACAGCTTGTTTGGCCTTTGCCAAATTTGGCTCAGCTTGCAAAGCACCTGGGGCCAAGCTTAAGGCCAATCCAATGGCCAGTAGTGCGGATGTTATCTGCTTCATTTTGGGGCGCCACTTTCCTGTTTATTTTCCATTTGGAGCTTTTATCCACTAGCACAATCAACTTTAAAAACTTTAACCCTCTTAGACCTAGTAATTATGACATTTTCATGCTATGTTATTTCAAATATAGGTGGCGCGCCAGGTTTCAAATATAGAAGTTCTTTAGCACTATAATTTGGCGCCCACCTCCCTTTCTACTTTTCAAACTCGCTTTCAATGCTTGAGGTTGCTTTGCGCTTTTGAGCGATTATTTTCTAACGCGCAAAAAGGGTTCATTTTTACTTTCAAGCTTTTTGCAATTTTTCTTTTTCTTCTCGCACCTTAATGTCACTTAAGATCCGGTCGATTAATAAACATGTCCGATTATGCAAGGCTGATCCTTTGGTGTAATCAGCCTGGGCATAAAAATCGACCCGGCCCACATCAAACAACTCTTTGCAGATTTTAGCAGATTTTTGTTTGGGATAAACAGCAATGGCAAAGCCATTGTTTTGGCGGGTCACGGCCATTGAAGGCACATCGGTTTCGCCATCGCCAAAATAAATCATTTGTGAAAAGGGGATGGGGCGCTCGCCTTCCGGCATGTGTGAATTAATGGAACGGTTCACATCTTCTACCCCTTTGTTTATGCGGAACAAATATTGGGTTTTCGAGGTGTCTGTGATCACTCGTTTTGGGTAGGGCAGTTGATAGGCTTCAAAATAATATTCTGAGGCAAATACATTATCAAACTTTTTGTAAATCTTTGTGCCTTCAATAATTTCTTTTAGACCAGAGGAGACCAAATAATGTCGAACTGACACTGTGCCTTTGGATTGTTTTTTGACATATTGATCCATAAGGCCAAACCATTTTTCAACACCGGGGCAAAATTCCACTTCGCGCCCTTGGGCCACCAAATCTTTGCGCAAAATCTGCAGCCCCTTTTCTTGCGCCTTTTGATACATCAAATGCATATAGGTGATCAGGGGCTCAGCTTCTCGCTCAATGGATAGTTGAGCGACTTCCCTCCAGAACGTTTTGGGATTGATCCCAATCTTTGGCAAGAAGGCATATTCTTGCATGTTGCGCGGACTCAGAGTGCCATCAAAATCGTAAATCAGGGCAATAATATTTTGAGGCGTAGTCAGGGTTTTTGTGCCTTTACTTGTTGCTGTTCGGGTGTTGCGCTTTTTGGGGATGCTTTTTTCCATGTCCAGGCTCTAAAGTCTTTCCTTTTTGCTAATATTGACAGGGAATTGTGAGCTTGCAAAGATGTCATTCACATCTTTGTTCAACTAATAAGGATGTGCTTTGGGGTTGGGAGGCTGGGTTGCCATGTTTCGCTTGAGCTTTATTTTCGCAATTTTGGCCATAACTGCTTTTTTTCTTAGCTCTTGCGCCACCCTTACCAAGCATGAATGTGAAAAAGGGGACTGGCACAGCATTGGCAAACGTGATGGTGAGCACGGCCATGATGAGAGCCGCTTTCAAGATCATCAAAAGGCCTGTAAAGGGCATGGTTTAACCGCCAATTTAACTGCTTATAAACAAGGGCGGCTCTCAGGCTTGAAATCTTATTGCGACATTCAGCGCCAGCTTGATCTTGGGCTTGATGGACAAAAATATAACGGGGCCTGTTCTGGCTCTATTGTGCCTTTATTAAAAGAGGCCAATGAGTGGGGGTATCGCGGCTATAATGTAAAGATGAGCCTTTATGAGGCGCAAAACCAGCTCACAGAGATCCGCAAAAAAATGCAAGAAGAAAAGGTCACCAAGCAAGAAAAACAGCGCTTTTATGATCAGGAAACCAGGTTACAGGAAGAGATCGACCGTTTACGTCTTGAACTGGTGCGTATGAAAATAGAAGCGGAAAAGGTGCTCAGTCAAAAGGCGAAGGTTTATTATAAAACCAACTAGCTTTCTTCCATGACCACTTGATATGGCTTTATCAAGCACTTTTTTTAAGGTTTAATGACCGTGTTGATGACTGAAACTTTGTCTATTGGCGTTTTTTTTTTCAAATAAAGTAGGGAGCCAGAATGTTTAAACGTTTGAGTTTGTTGATTGTTCCTTTGTTTTTTCTTTCCAGTTTTTCTTTTTCCGCACAAGCAGCCAGCGTGGTGGCTAAGGTTGATGTTTCCCAACAAGTGATGCGCGTTTATGTTAATGGGGTGCGCCGGTATGTGTGGCGGGTGTCTACGGGGCGCAAAGGCTATTGGACGCCGCGCGGGTTTTATCGCCCTGGCTTAATGAAACGGATGCATTATTCTTCCAAATATTATAATTCGCCAATGCCGTGGTCGATCTTTTTTAAAGGTGGCTATGCCATTCATGGCACCAATTATATCAAACATCTTGGTCGGCCAGCCTCACATGGTTGCATTCGCTTGCACCCGGCGGCAGCGCGGCGTCTTTATGTTTTGATGCGTCGGAATAAGAAAAGTTCTCGTATTATTATTCAGAATTAGAGCACCCAAGAAAAGGCGCGTTTGAGTTCTCTCACGCCATTTTCTGGATACCAACGGCCATGGGCCAGAATCACTTTTTCTGGCCCCCAGTCGATCATTTTTTCAACCGCTTGTCTCAGCTGTGCTCTGCCATTTTTGAACGAAAAGCGCATGTCTATTGGCGCTTTGCCATCGGGGTCTAAAATGCCTGCCCATTTGGCCAGGACTTTAAACCAAAAAGGGATCTTGTGTTTTTCAAAATTTTCAATCAAGTCAGTTAGGATCAATGTTTTACTGGCCTTGTGAAAAAACACCACTTCTGAATGTATGGTGCTACCATGGGCGATTAATTGGTCTAATTCTTGTTTCCAGGGCTCTGCTGCTTGGTCGGATAGATCTTCATCGAAGTGAATGTCGACCTTATATTTTTTGGCCCTCTTCCTCACATTTGGGGAGGCCCAGGATATGGTGTTTGGGAAGGCTTTGCTCCATTCTGGGATATAGGCATAATGAATCCAATTGGGGGAGACCAAATGTTTCACAGTGCCCAAAGACTGAATTTGTTGTTTTAAGTCCTCAGTTAAAGCTATCGGTGAGTGGCAGAACAGATCCCCATTTGCCAGTTTTATGATCGTCATTCTTGTGGTGTAAGGGGCCCCATAAAAGCTGATGCTCTGCCCATCAACAATCCAAATATTGTCATCGACAGATTTTAAGGTGTTGATGGGGGTGTATAGTTTTTCCATGAAATGACCTTACGAGGCTTGGTGCGTGCCTTAACTTCCATGGTAAGATTTTTGCACTTTTAAAAGCTATGTCAAGGGCTCTTTAAGTGGCGCTTTGGATGCCCACCAGCAACCGCGCTAAGCGCTCTGCACCCTTGACACTTTTTAGAAAAAAGCCAAAACTAACCATGGAAGTTAAGGCACAGTCCAGACGTTTAGTTGTCGTCCATCTTTAAGGCTTTAATGAAGGCGTCTTGTGGAATTTCGACCTTGCCGAATTGACGCATTTTCTTTTTGCCCGCTTTTTGCTTTTCCAACAATTTGCGCTTACGGGTGATGTCGCCGCCATAGCATTTGGCGGTCACGTCTTTGCGCAGGGCCGCAATGGTTTCTCTGGCGATCACTTTGCCGCCAATGGCTGCTTGGATTGGCACTTTGAATAGGTGACGCGGGATAAGGTCTTTTAATTTTTCGCACATGCCGCGCCCGCGTGTTTCTGCCCGGTCGCGGTGGACCATGATCGACAAGGCGTCAACTGGTTCTGCGTTCACCAAAACAGACATTTTAACCAGATTGCCAGACTCATAGCCCAACAGCTGATAGTCAAAGGAGGCATAGCCACGGGTGACTGATTTTAACCGGTCGTAGAAGTCAAACACCACTTCAGACAAGGGGAGCTCATAGACCACCATGGCGCGCGTGCCGGCGTAGGTGAGGTCTTTTTGGCGCCCGCGGCGATCTTCGCACAATTTAAGCACAGCACCTAAGAATTCGTCTGGCACCAGAATTGTGGCTGTGATCCAGGGCTCTTCAATGTGATCGATTTTGACCACATCTGGCATGTCTGCCGGGTTGTGCAATTGCTGCATGGTGCCGTCATTCATGTAAATATGATAAATCACAGACGGCGCGGTGGTGATCAGGTCGATGTCGAATTCACGCTCCAGGCGCTCGCGGATGATTTCTAGGTGCAAGAGCCCGAGAAAGCCGCAACGAAAGCCAAAGCCCAGCGCGGCTGAGGTTTCCATTTCAAACTCAAAGCTGGCGTCATTTAAGCGCAGTTTGCCCATGGCTTCGCGCAGGTTTTCAAACTCTGAACTGTCCACTGGGAACAGGCCGCAGAACACCACCGGTTGGGCTGGTTGGAAGCCTGGCAAGGGTTCGCACTGGTTTTTCTCTTCTGTGACCGTGTCACCCACCCTTGTGTCAGCCACTTGTTTAATGGCCGCGGTGAAAAAGCCCATCTCGCCGGGCCCCAGCTCATCAGTTAAATCTTGTTTGGGGCGAAACACGCCGACGCGGTCAATCAGATAATTGGCATCGGTTGAGATCAGTTTGATTTTTTGGCCCTTTTTCAATGTGCCATCAATGACCCGCACGAGAACGACCACGCCCAAATACGCATCATACCAGCTGTCAACCAGCAAAGCTTTTAAGGGGGCGTCCTGCTCACCCTTGGGGGCGGGCAATTTGGTGACGATGGCTTCCAACACGTCTTCAATGCCAAGGCCGGTTTTGGCTGAAATTTCGACAGCGTCAGAGGCGTCCAGGCCGATCACATCTTCGATTTGCGTTTTGATGCGTTCTGGCTCGGCAGCGGGCAAATCAATTTTATTAAGGACGGTGACGATCTCATGATCGTTTTCAATGGCCTGATAAACATTGGCCAGGGTTTGTGCTTCCACCCCTTGGGAGGCATCAACGACCAAAAGGGAGCCTTCTACGGCTGATAAAGAACGTGAGACTTCATAGGCAAAGTCAACATGGCCGGGGGTGTCAATCAGGTTTAATTGATACATCTGGCCATCCTCAGCCTTATAATCAAGGCGCACAGTCTGAGCTTTAATGGTGATGCCGCGTTCTTTTTCGATATCCATATTATCGAGCACTTGTTCTTGCATTTCGCGCTCAGACAGCCCGCCGCATAGCTGGATCAACCGGTCTGCCAGGGTGGACTTGCCGTGATCAATATGGGCGACAATGGAAAAATTACGAATATTTTTTAAGGGTGTTTGGCTCATGCATGGGGTGTTAGCACTGATTGGTCCGCTCGCCAAGTGTTTGATGAAGCTTGAAAGGCGAATTTTTAAAATTTATACCTTGTTTTGTTCTTTTGTTTGATCTGCAGGCGGGGCCCATTTTACCCGTTTGTAATCAAAGCCATATTCAATGGTGGGTTTGATGATGGCGAAAAAGGGTGACAAGTCAAAATCGCGCGGGGCAAACAGGGAATGATGGCGAATGTGCAAGATTTCTCGGCGGCTATAAGCGCTGGTGGCGCTGCGCTGGCCCTTTTTGCGCTCGATTTTGGGCAAAATGGGATAATGCACTTTTTGAAAGGCTTGGGCGATCAGGGTGGAGCATATGGCCCGGGTTGGCTCGCCTGCGCCAAGATGTATCATACGGCGGCGCCAGGCCACTGGAATGGGCGGGGTGGGCAATAAATAACGGGCCAGGTCTATGATGTTGCGGGTGTCGTATTTAATGCCGATATGGTCAACCATAAATTGGACAACGGCATCGCGATCCTCAGGGGTTAGATTAACAGGGCGGCAGATACGCGTGTTGTAGGTTTCATATTTGGAAAGCGGAGAGGCAACGCAGCCTATGCCCAGATCAACCTCAACCAGACAATTACCACCATTTTCCCCGTTATGCTCTTTGGCTGTTAACACATCGCCAACATAAAGCGCAGCATGAGACCAGGTTGATTGGGTGAGATATTTCACAGCGGCAGATATTTTTTGATTGCCTTCAACCAGAAGAACATCGCCTGGTTGCAATATACGACGCAAGGTTTCTGGATCGGACGGCGTGAAGGGTTCATAGCCGCTTGATTCTGTTTCCAAGCGTCTTGCGATCCAATCGCCGATACTGTCTAAAGCTGTGTCAACAAAGGCCATGCAAACTCTCTGGGTTTTCGTCTATCTGCTCGTTTCATCTTTGGGCATTATAAAGTTTCTTACCCCATTGCGGGATAACTTTATATCGCATTTTCTTGAAGGTTTATTATAGCCCCTAAGGTCTTACCTTTCGTTTACCTGATCTCTATTTTTTATCGGGAAGCTATGATTGTGGCAATTCATCCACTCTTTACACTGATCAGCAATGCTTGACTTCAGGCAAAGAACCGGATTGTCTATAATAAAATTTAAGCACTGAAAACTATCAGACTGGTAAAATATTGCTTCATGGGTGGGGGAGATATGAAGGGGGATATATCCTTTAAAAATTTGGCTTTGTTGCTTAGCGGGCCATTGGTTGCCATTTGTGTGTTCATGAGCCCGGCCCCAGCTGGCATACCGCCTGCGGCTTGGTTGATGGTTGGCGTGGTGATTTGGATGGTGATTTGGTGGTTGGGTGAATTGGTGCCTTTAGAGGCCACAGCATTATTGCCTATTCCCCTCTTGCCCTTGCTTGGCATTTTGAAAGTCAATCAAGTTACTATGTCTTATGGCCATAAATTTATATTTTTGTTTTTAGGTGGGTTTTTAATTGCAGGCGCTATGCAGCGATGGGGTTTGCATAAACGTATTGCGCTGAATGTGATTGCCTATTTCGGCACCGGCCCGCGCGCCATCATTGCCGGATTTATGGTGGCAACGGCGTTTCTTTCCATGTGGATATCAAACACGGCAGCCACCATCATGATGTTTGCCGTGGCTGTGTCTCTGGTGAATTTCTTGTCTGAAAAATCTTCTAACCCTGTCACCATGCGTGCCTTTGCGGTTAGCTTGTTGCTCGGCATTGCTTATTCTGCTTCCATTGGCGGGGTGGGCACTTTAATCGGCACCGCCCCCAATGCGTTTATTGCCGGTTATTTGGAAGAGACACATAATGTTACAATCGCTTTTGTTGACTGGATGAAAATTGGTGTGCCGGTGGTGTTGGTCATGGTGCCTATTACGTGGTTTTTGTTAACGCGGTTTTTGTTTCCGGTTCGCAAACTTGATGTGCCTGGATCAGAGGACCTGATTAGCAATGAGCTGAAGGCTTTGGGGACCATGGGGCCTGGTGAGCGGGCGGTATTGGTCATTTTTAGCCTGGCTGCTTTTTGTTGGATTTTTGGCAAGCAAATCTCTGGCTTGACGGGATTGGGGTTGACGGATGCAGGCGTTGCAATTGGGGCGGCCCTTATTTTGTTTGCCTGGCCACTTAATTTGAAAAAGCGAGAATTTGTGCTCACAGCCCAAGAGCTGCAGAATGTGCCTTGGGGCATTTTGATTTTGCTTGGCGGGGGGATTGCATTGGCCTCTGGCATGAAGGCATCTGGCCTGGCCAGTTGGATTGGTGATGGCGTGGCTGGTTTTGGGGTTACCCAATGGACGCTGGTGGCCCTGGCCGCCTTAATGATTGTTTATCTCACAGAGCTCACCTCCAACACAGCTTCAACAACCACATTTGTGCCGGTGTTTGGCGCCGTTGCTCTTGGCGCCGGGCTGGACCCGGTGCTTTCAACCTTGCCAATTGCCATTGGTGCTTCCATGGCCTTTATGATGCCCGTGGCAACGCCGCCCAATGCGATCGTGTTTGCTTATAAGGATTTGCATATCCGCGATATGGTCTGGGCTGGGTTTTGGTTGAATATTATTGCTGTTGGCGTGTGTTTTGGCGCGGTTTATTTACTTGCTGGTCTGGTCTTTGGATAAGGCTGTTTTTGTCTCACGGGCTATTTTTTAGCTGAAGGAGCAAAAAGCCCTCCGACGGGGCGACGCTAAGCGTCGGGCGCATGGCTGCGCCATGTCCGTGCTCTGAAGTAGAGCACTCCCTTCTTCGGAATGGGAAGTGTAGAGCTTTGTTTTTTTTAGGCACATAAAATGGAAATGTGCCCTAGATTTTGTTTACATGAATGAGGTGTACCCTTCCGCACGTTTCTGGAAGAGCTATGTAGCTTTTGCCTCAAATTTTTCAAACGCTTCTTTGGCGGCTTCGATGCCATTCATCGCGGCGGGAAAACCGGCATAAACGCTCATTTGCATTATGATTTCAATGATCTCTTCTTTGGTCAGACCAACATTGAGCCCTGCTTGAATGTGAACGGTTAGCTCTTTATGAGCATTGCCCATTGCTGTGAGGGCTGAAATGGTGGCGATTTGGCGTGAGCGCACATCCAGTCCAGGGCGGGAATAAATATCGCCATAGGGGTATTCAATGATAAATTCAGACAAGGCAGGGGCCGTCTCGGCCAGTTCATCCAGCACATCTTGACCCACTTGGCCATGAACTTCTTGTAGTTTGGCCCAGCCCTTTTTGAACCGATCTGATTTTTGGTCTTTGCTCATTATGTGTCTCTTTGTCTGATGGATAACGAGGCTTACGGCGTGCCTTAAATGTCATGGTTAGACTTTGGCATTTTAAATCCCCTTGTCAAGGGTCGAGCCAGGCGCGAGCGCCCTTGACAAGGGGATTTAAGGCAGAGCTCAGGCGTTTGTCGTTGGCAAAAAAAATTAAGTCATCTTAAAGCGGTTGCGCAGGTTTATCGCAAATAAGCCGATAAGAAAGAAGCTGAGCGCTGTGTGAATGGAACCCCAGAAGACAACCCGTGATGGCACCATTGGTTTTGGTGGCAATGGCGGGGTGGGGACGTTGGTTAGACCAGCCAAACGGGTTTGGTCTTTATTTTCTTTTTTGGCAACAACCGCATGGCCATAAAGGCAGGTGTGCATGGTGTCCATTGTTTGCCTGCCTTGCAAGTTGATTGCAAATGCATTTCGCCAGCCAATGCTTTGTGCAGCAGCTATGGGGCTGACGTTTGTTTTATTGCCGCATGGGTCTTTGATTGAATTTGTTGCTTGGCTTAAATATACGCCGGTGAAGGCAGCAAAAACCAGCCCCCAGGCCATGGCTGGGCGCACCAATGAGCGACCAAAGTCTGAAACAAATTCTGACGCCACCCCTTGGATATAATTGAATGCGCCCCCTGGCAGCGCGCTGGCTTTATCTTTCATATGGCGGCGTGAGCGGACTTGACCAGCAATGAACTGTTTTTGCGCGCGCACATTGTCCGCCTCTTGGGCGATGCGCTCAAGGCTTTTATAATATGTCTCATCGGTTGATTGGCGCCGGGCATTGAAAAAGCGATTTTTCTGATAGGTTAAATATTTTTTGGCCCAGTCTGTGTGCACTGTGTCGATGTAGAATAATTTTCGCAGCCATTTTTTTTCGCTCCGCAATGATGTGGCCACTTGCCGGATGCGTTTGCTAAAGCGCACGCGTTTGGGAGCGGGGATGATGTCTATGTCTTTAATCCTGGCAGGCTCTCTAAACAAAGCTTGGCGGAAGTTGGGCACCTGATTGGTAAACTCAACTTGTTCGATGGTGAAGCCTTTGGCAATGTGAGAGGCTTTAAAGCTGGTAGCTTGTTTAAACCGCACTTGGGTAAAAATGGCATAACCGGCAAAATCACACTGATTAAAAACGGCCTCTTTATGGAACCAGCAGCCTTGAAAAAGGGTACGCCCAGAAAAGGTTGTTTCTTTAAAATTAGTGCTGCCTTGAAACTGGATGTTATTAAAAAAACTGCGCGCTTTAAAAACCGCTTCGCTCATGGCCACGTCAGCTTTGAAAAAGATGTCTTGGAATAAAACCCGGCCCTTAAAAAGGGCTTCCTTGAACCAGGCGTCGGTTTTAAACAAACAGTTTGTGATTTGAACCTTTTTGCCAAAGCGCGCATTGTTAAACCAGGCGCCAAGATGAAATGTGACACCTTTTATCTGCACGCCTTTTTTAAAAACCGTTTTGTTAAACCAAGCGTCGCCTTCAAATTGTGTCTGGTTGAATGTGGCCTGACTTTCAAATATGGCATTTTGGAACCAGGCATCACTTAAAAAATGGGTCTGATTGAAGTTGGCGCCAGCTTTAAAATTACAATTGTTAAACAGAGCAATGCTAGGGAAGATAAAATCTTTAAAGTCGATATGTTCGCCTTCAACAACAATCACATTGTTGGGCCTGATCGGCGCGGGCTGATTGGGATTGGCCTGATTGTCGAGATACTCTTTGACTTTGCTTGTGAAGATGAGATTTGAAAAATCAACCCTGGCGCGATTGAGCCAATTTTGCGTTTCACCTATTTCACTTTTGGTAACAATGGCATTTAACTTTTGATCCCAAACGCGCTCAACTTGCCATTTGCCCTGGGCAATCAGCTCAAGCTTTTCAGCCAATAGGGCATTGGCCCACTGGTTCCAAGATGATTTTCCGCTAAGCAGGCGGTCTATGGCGTCTTGTTGATTCATAGCCATACTGCCAGGTTGCTGATAGTCAATCTGCTTCATCTTCTTGATCGATCCATTGGGCTGATTTAATCCCACGTTCGTTTTTTGCGCGTCTTTTTTCTACAAGAGACTCTAGATCTTGCGTTTAACTGCTTAAGTTATTGAGCTAAAACGCTTAATAATTTGAAGCCAAGCTGATTCTATAACACGTTATCAACAGATTATTCAGTGTTGGGTGGGTTTGGACGTGAAAAAATAAAGATACTGACTCCTATAAGCACCACTAACTGCAATATTATCACATATAAAGGAGCACCAAGGAGAAGGCTCGCTAAAAAGGCCAGTCCCATGGCCAGGCCGGCCAAAAATTTGGCTTTTGGGGAAATGGCCCCGTGTGCATGCCAATTTTTAATCGGGGGGCTTAATTTAGGGTGAGTCATTATCCAATTATGCAACCGCTCTGAACTTTGCGAAAAGCAAAATGCGGCTAGTAGCAAAAAGGGTGTGGTTGGCAATAAAGGCAAGGGAATGCCAATGAGCCCCAACAGCAATGCGATGCTACCGGCCGTGATCCATAAGGCGCGTCTGATCGGTCTTTTGGGCTGTGGTGTTAATTCCATTCCTGCTCCGGCCAAGGTTTTTGCCACTATCTATTATTTATAATATTTAATTATCAAACGTTATGCCAAACAAGTTTGAACACAAATTGAATTTGAAACCTTGTCCTTACCATGGCAGTTCATACCCCTCGGCATGCCAGAAAGTGCCGGTTTGCTCAAGGGTTAAATTTTCCATTACTTGTTTTAACCCTTTTGCAGCGTCTTGTGGAGGCACTGTCCCTTTAAAATTGACCATTTGTGTGGACACATAACCAGGGTGGAATAAATAAACACCAATACCGCGCGGGGCAAAATCAATTGATAGGTTTTTGCCAACCATATTTACACCTGTTTTTGAAATCCGATAGCCATAATTGCCGCCGCCGCCATTGTCCGTCATAGAGCCGACACGTGACGACACAATGCCGATTTTTGATCCGCGGGCGAACAAGTGGTTTAGTGTGTGGGTCATGCGCAAGGGGCCAAGGGTGTTGACTTCAAATTGCTGGCGGATGCGGTCGTAATTCATATCAAGCATGTCTTCGCTGCTTAACTGGCCAGAATTGTTAAACAGGATGTCTATGGTGGTGTCCCCTAACTGGCGTTTAAACTCTAGAACTTGCTCATCATTTGTCACATCAACATTTTCATAAATCTTGGCACCTAAAGCCTCCAGTTCATCTGAAGAATTTCGCACAGCTGCGATCACCTCATCACCATCTTGTTTATATTGCTTTGCCAGCTGGAGGCCTATTCCCTTATTGGCTCCGGTTATGACCACTGTGCGCATGGTTTCTTGCCTTTCTTAAGCTTGTGCTTTCAAACGTAACTTATCTTGTTATCTGATGCCAAAGCAATTGCCTTGTTTTTTTCGTAAATATGCCACGGTTGGTGGGCCATAATTGTTATCACTTTGAATTTGCGCAGGCAAATATTGAACGGCTTTCAATAAAATTAAAATAAGCTGACATCATTGCTCATGTCCCGTTCAGATTAAACAGTTTAGCGTGCTTGAAAATCAAGATCTAAGGGAACTTCGTTATGACATCACTCACTCAAATAAAAACTTACTGTGTTGGCCTAATAGCGGCTGGTAGCCTTTGTGTGGCAAGCGCCTCTGCTTTGGCGAAAGATTTGCCCAACCTGTTTATCATTGAAGAAGAATCAACCATTGAATTTGTTGGTTGCAACGCCAGAGAGCCCATGTTTCGCGGTGTGATTGCTGTAAAGAATGATGGCGGTGGGCGGGCAAAGCGCCTGGTTGTCACACCGCTGTTAGCGGTTTATGTGCCAACAGCTTTGGACATCAAGCATGAGGTGCGCTGGCTTAATTCTTTTGCTCCTGGTGAAATTCAGACCAAGGATTTTGCAGCGGGCAAAAACACGGTCAAAGAGGGGCGCAATTTTACCCCGCAAGTGACACGGATTACCAATTTTGATGCCTCTTCCGTTGTATTCCAGCAAAAGGCGCTTTATGTGCTTGGGTTTGGGCCAAAGGACTTTGATGGCATTAAAGGGCCGATAACGCGCCGGGCCATTGCCAGATTTCAACAAGAGCTTGGCAACAAGCAAACCGGCACTTTGAATAAAGAAGAAACCTACATTCTTGTGCGCCGGGCTTCTCAAGGGTTGATTGACGAGGGCATTTTGAAGACCGAGATTAAAGACAATCCGGTCACCGTTTATGCTGTGGTTGATCCGTATAACAAAATTAAAGAGCTGGATGAGACCGACAATATTATGGTGCGTAAATTTAAAGTGAATTGTCAGTAAGACAATTGTTTATGGCAGGGACTGTTTGCAGTCCCTGTTTTTCTCTTTTTCATTAATCACTGATGCGGATTTTTACGTAACTGCCTGGGGCGTTTTCAATTGCTTTGAGGGGGCCTTTGCCTGGAATGCGGGCTGGAACTTGGCCACCACCACGGCGTTTGAGCCATTTGCCCCAATCTTCCCACCAAGAGCCATCTTTATGTTTTGCCGTTTCAAACCATTCTTCAGGTGTGTCGTATTTTTTTTGATTGGTCCAATAGCCATATTTTTTGGCCTTAGGTGGGTTCACCACGCCGCCAATATGGCCAGACCCACCCAACACAAAGCGTATGGGCCCATTGAACTTTTTCACTGCCGGATAGCAAGATTGCCAGGGGGCGATGTGATCTTCCTTGGTGGATAAAAAGTAACTGGAGGTTTTTATCTTTTCAATGTCAATGGGCACACCGTTGAGCTCTAAAACATCCTTTTTCATCAAGCCATTTTTTTTGTAAAAATTGCGCAAGTAATAAATCAGCATTGCAGCAGGCAAGCGCGTGGCGTCTGAATTCCAGTAGAGCAAATCAAAGGGCAAGGGTTCATTGCCAAGTAAATAATTATTGACGACAAATGACCAGATCAGGTCGTTCTCTCTGAGCATGGAGAACATATTGGCCATGTGGTGGCCTTCCAAATACCCCTTTTTGGCCATGTATTTTTCCATTGATTTTAACAGCGCATCATCAATGAAAACTGAGCTCTCGCCAATATCTGTTAGGTCCACCATTGTGGTTAAGAAGGTTGCCGCTTTTACGCGTTTATCTTTTTTGGCAGCCATGTAGGCAAGTGTGGCAACGCTTAAGATGCCGCCAATGCAAAAGCCCAACAGGTTTACCTCTTTTTCCCCTGTGGCTTCGTTGATGGCATCAATGGCTGCCAACGGGCCTTCCATCATGTAATTTTCAAAGCCTTTATGGGCTAAGTCTTTGCGCGGGTTGACCCAGGAAATGACAAAGACGGTAAAACCTTGGTCTACCGTCCATTTAATCAGGCTGTTCTTTTCTTGCAGGTCGAGCACATAATATTTGTTGATCCAGGGCGGAACAAAAAGGATCGGGCGGCGGTGCACCGTTTTGGTGGTGGGTGTGTATTGGATCAATTGCATTAAGTCATTTTGATAAACAACCTTGCCCTTTGTGGTGGCAACATTTTTGCCAACTTCAAAGGCGCTTTCATCCGTTAAGCTGATTTTGAGCTTGCCTTGTCCGCGCTCTAAATCTTTCAATAGGTTTTCCATGCCGCATAATAAATTTTCGCCCCCTGTTTCTTGTACTTTTTTCAAAACCAAAGGATTGGTGGTGGCAAAATTGCTCGGCGACAGGGCGTTTATATATTGGCGGGTGTAGAATTTGACCTTGGCATGGCTTTCTTTATCTATGCCACTTAAGTCATGCACCATATTGTTCATATACTTTGAGGTGATCAGGTAAGATTGCTTGATGAAGTCAGCCATCAGATTTTCTGACCAGCTGTCATCTTTAAAGCGCCTGTCACCAGGCTCAGGCATAATCACCGGGCTAACCTGTTTGCCGGCCATGCGTTCCAGCATGGTTTGCATAAGCGAATAATGTTCCATCACCGCCTCTGATGCCATGGATTCATATTTTGAGGGGTTGGCCATCATTTGTGCGCCTAATTCCATAAAGGCGCGGCCTGCAGCGTAAGGGTCAAAAAATTGGAAATCCATGCCTGTCATTTGTTTGGTTTGACGGGTCCAGAAATCTGTCACCATGCGGTGGCTATAGTCCATAACGCGCGCAAACTTTTTCGCTGGATCATCAGTCGTAAATGCTGATGCATCAAGAAATAATGAAGGATCCTTCTTCTTGGCAGCCATGATGGTTTCCTTGCACGTCAAAGCATGCATTACTTTATGTTGTCTTGTTTGTGATCAATTTTTACTGGTGGTCGGTCCTTTTCTTCTTAAAATTGAATCGCCTTAACAAGTGGTTAATCTTTGGATCTAAGCGATTGGTTTATGTCAATAATTTATAGATCCTTGGTACAATTTTAGTGTAAAATATTTTTCTTGCTTAGAAAAGGGCGACTAAGGCATATAAAACAAGCCAGGATAGGGATTTCAGCCTATATAACGGCCCTTTTTGGGATTGTTTCACAGATGCAATGCTACTAAATAGCTATTACATTCAAATTTTAGATGATTTATAATTTTAAATATATTTTCAATTGCTTACGCTCTTATATGCAACTTTGACTTGCACCATTTTTTTAGTTTTTAATCATTACAAAGTGCTATTGGTGCTTGAGATTTCTATTTGTATAAAGAACTGATAAAATTAACTTATTGATTCGTTTTTCAATGTGGCTTTATTTTAGATGTGACTGGGAAGTGTCCTAATTTGGGGAATTAGGGGCTTTGAATATCAGTTTTTGGAGGAGGCATTTGATTTTGTCGCTACGCGTTTAGCAACTTAGAGGGGAAAATCGTGCTTTATCACTGGTTTGAATTTAACCGGGCTATGCTGCATCCGGCAAGAATGGCAGCTAAAACGGGCCGGTATGTCTTTCATCACCCTTTAAACCCTGTTTCTCAAACACCGGTTGGGCGCAGCATGTCTGCCATGTTTGAAGTGTTTGAGCGGGCAACACGTCAATATGGCAAGCCTGAATTTGAACTCAATCAAACGGTTGTCGACGGTAAAACTGTTGATGTTAAACTTCGCAAAGTTTGGCGTGGGCCCTTTTGCCGGGTTTTGCATTTTGAGCGCGATGTCCCTTTGCAAACACGTAAAAATTCACCGCGGGTTTTACTCATAGCGCCTATGTCAGGCCATTATGCAACGCTGTTGCGTGGTACTGTTGAGCGGTTTTTGCCCCATGCTGAGGTTTACATCACCGACTGGGTTGATGCCCGCATGGTGCCAACTTATATGGGTTCTTTTCACCTTGATGATTATATCAACTATTTAATCGATATTTTTTCTTTGTTTGAAGGTAAAGTTCATGCTGTGGCGGTGTGTCAACCTTCTGTTCCTTTGTTGGCTGCTGTCTCTCACATGGAGGCCGAAAAGTCACCTCACGTTCCGTTTAGTATGACATTAATGGGTGGCCCAATTGATACGCGTGTTAATCCAACCGCTGTTAATAAAATTGCCACTGAAAAAGACATTGACTGGTTTGAAAGCAATGTTCTGGCCACTGTACCCTGGACTTACCCAGGTGCTGGGCGACGGGTTTATCCTGGGTTCTTGCAATTGTCGAGTTTTATGTCGATGAATTTTGACACCCATGCGGAATCTCATCATAAGCACTTTGTCGACTTGGTGCGCGGTGATGATGAATCGGCAGATAAGCACAAAACGTTTTATGATGAGTATCTGGCAGTCATGGATTTGTCTGCAGAGTTTTATCTTGAAACTGTTGAGCGGGTTTTCATTGAACAATTATTGCCTAAAGGGAAAATGACCTATAAGGGCAAACTGATTGATCCGGGTAAGATCACGCGCGTACCATTAATGACAGTGGAAGGTGAGCTCGACGATATTACAGGTGTTGGCCAATGCCGGGCAGCCCATGACCTGTGCCATAAATTGCCCGCCTCTAAGAAAGTTCATTATGAACAAGCTGGCGTTGGCCATTATGGCATTTTCAATGGCTCACGTTTTCGCAAATCTGTGTTTCCTGAAATGTTCAAGTTTATTGAAAGCCATGAAACGCGCGGCAAAAAGACACGGTCAAAACGCTCCTCTTTGGAGACTCTTAAGCCTGCCAAGAAGTGAATTAAAACACGTTTGAATTTTGGTTTGTAAGCCTTATTTCTTGTCTTGATTGTTGATGATCATATCTGAGAGTTCTTGCGCTTGCTCTGTGTAGCTTTCTAGCTGCTTGCGCACATATTCACTTTGCAGCTCCACCGCTTCAGATACATCTGTGGCATCAACCAATTTTGTTGCCAGGTCAAAGCCTGATTCAATATTGGCCTTAATGATATTTAGCGCTTTATTGTTGATCTCTTCTGCCTCATCTTGATTGACCATGCCTGAGGATTGCAAAAATGTTTTTTGCGCTTGCGTCATCGCATCCAAAAACTTTTCTTGCGTGTCTTTGACTTGCTCGATGTTTTGTTTGGCATATTCTCGGGCAGTGATCGCTGTTTGGGACATGTTCCCCAAACCAGGCTTGTCATCATTTGTCATAGGCTCGTCTTCCATTTGTTATCATGAAAGCTTGGCGCGCTTTTTTAAAACCAAGACGGCTGGCATTGACTAAAAACATTCGGGATTAGAAACATCCGATGTTTCTTTAGGTGCTGTTTATGCACGATGCGTGTTGATGGTTTTGCCTGTTTGGTTTCTCCCTACATCTTCATTCTTATTGACTACTCATTGTCCAAATAAAAAGGGTCAAATCTATAAGAATGGCGCTGTCAGCTTTCACGGCTGGTTTGTTTTTTAATGCACAGGCAAATCTTTCTTAATCTGTTCGTAGAAAACAGTTTTTTCAAATTATATTATTAAGTTAGACACCTGTCTGTGTAGTATAGCAAAAATTAAAAAAAATGGAATGACAATTCAACCTTGCTATTAATTTGTCATTTCAAAAACCTACCCCACGCGTTCCTTTATTCCCAAACTGGCAGCCACTTTTGGGCGGAGCGCTTTTCCTAAGCGTTCCTTTATTCCCAAAACCGGCAGCCACTTTTGGGCGGAGCGCTTTTTCTATGCGTTCCTTTATTCCCAAAACCGGCAGCCACTTTTGGGCGGAGCGCTTTTCCTATGCGTTCCTTTATTCCCAAACTGGCAGCCACTTTTGGGCGGAGCGCTTTTTCTATGCGTTCCTTTATTCCCAAAACCGGCAGCCACTTTTGGGCGGAGCGCTTTTCCTATGCGTTCCTTTATTCCCAAAACCGGCAGCCACTTTTGGGCGGAGCGCTCTAATTATCGCTGACTTGTTCTCTTAATTTGAATTTTTGGATTTTTCCGGTTGAGGTTTTTGGCAGCTCACCAAACACAACGCGAGTTGGGCATTTATAACGGGCCATATTTGCACGGCAGAATTCAATTAATTCTTCCTGTGTTGTTTCAGCCCCGTCGCGCAGTTCAATAAAGGCGCATGGGGTTTCGCCCCATTTTTCATGGGGCATGCCAACAACAGCGGCAGCGCCAACGCTTTCATGCTTAAATAAAGTGTTTTCCACCTCGATAGAGGAGATGTTTTCCCCCCCAGAGATGATCACATCTTTTGAGCGGTCTTTGAGCTGAATGTACCCATCTTCATGCAGCACGCCCAGGTCGCCTGAATGGAACCAACCGCCAGCAAAGGCCTTATCTGTCGCCTCAGGGTTTTTCAAATAGCCCTTCATCACGCAATTGCCGCGGAACATCACCTCGCCCATGGTTTCTCCGTCATTGGGCACTTGCGTCATGGTTTCTGGATCCATCACAGTTAGGCCTTCAAGCCCGGGATAGCGCACACCTTGGCGGGCTTGTTTTTTCGTGCGCTCATCTGCTGGCAGATCGTCCCATTCGTCTTTCCATGAATTAACAACACCGGGGCCGAACACTTCGGTTAGGCCATAAACATGCACCACTTTAAAGCCGGCCTCTGTCATGGCTTTGAGCACCGCTTCTGGCGGCGGAGCGGCAGAGGCGATGAAGGTCACTTGGTGATCAAAGGCTTGGCGTTCATCATCTGTTGCATTGAGCAGCGTGGACATAACAATGGGCGCGCCGCACAGGTGGGTGACTTTTTCCTTCGCTATCGCTTCAAAGATCGGCTTGGGGCGCACCCAGCGCAAGCACACATGGGTGCCAGCGGCGGCCGCGATCGTCCAAGGAAAACACCAGCCATTGCAGTGGAACATTGGCAGCGTCCATAAATACACCGGATGGGTGCCAAGGCCTGCTGTCATATTGTTCGTGTAACACATAATCGCCGCACCGCGATGGTGATAGACCACACCTTTGGGATTGCCTGTGGTGCCCGAGGTGTAGTTTAGCGAAATGGCATTCCATTCATCTTCAGGGAATTGCCAGTCAAAATCTAAGTCGCCATCTTTGATAAAGTCTTCATACTCAATATCGCTTAAGCGCTCCCCGTCCAGTTCAAATTCGGGGTCAACATAATCAACGACCAGTGGCGTTACATTGCATTTTTCTAGCGCCGCCTTGATGGTGCTTGAGAATTCCAAATCCGTGATCAGCAGCTTGCTCTCGCCATGGTCCATTTGAAAGGCGATGGTGTCCGCATCCAGCCTGGTGTTCATCGTATGTAGGATTGCCCCTGACATGGGCACAGCCATATGCACTTCCAGCATCGCCGGTGTGTTGGACAACATCACAGACACCGTATCGCCCGGGCCCAGCCCCAACTTGTTCAGTTTGCTGGCCAATTTCACACAGCGCTCATAATAGGTTTTGTAGCTCACACGCTGGTTTTGGTGGATGATGGCGATGTGATCTGGATAAACCGCTGCGGTCCGTTTGAAAAACGACAACGGGGTAAGTTGTTGATAGTTAGCCGGATTTTTATCCAAATTTTGATTGAAGATGTTCTGCGTCATTTTGTTGCTCTTTTCAAAGGCGGGTGCCTGCCTTAATTTCCCTGGTTAGACTTTGGCATTTTTTAATCCCATGTCAAGGGTCCTCTTAGTGGCGCTTTGGATGACCACTAGCAACTGCGCGAAGCGCTCCGCGCTCTTGACATGGGATTAAAAAATGCAAAAATCTCACCATGGGAATTCAGGCATTGTCTCGTCACCTTTTTATTCGATTTCTTACTGAGATTCACTAGGCCATTCGTCAAACCTTTTAGGAGCTTTTATGGGACAAAATTTTGTGCAAGACCACACTTTACTCAGCTTTGACACCACCCCCAAAAGCTTTTTGCTGATCACAGACAACGTCACCCACTGGCTGGAAAGCATTGGCGCGCAGCTGGGCACGGTCACTGTGTTTGTTCAACACACCTCTTGTTCGCTCACCATTCAAGAAGATGCCGACCCCACCGCGCGGCAAGACCTACGCGATGCGCTGGCCGAACTGGCCCCGCAAGACCGCCCCTATCGCCACCATATGGAAGGGCCAGACGATATGCCCGGCCATATTAAATCCATGCTCACCGACACATCGCTCACCATTCCCGTCATTGATGGCAAATTAGACAAAGGCATGTGGCAAGGCATCTACCTTTTGGAGCACCGCGACAAACCCCACACCCGCAAAGTCCGCCTCCTCTTCCAGGGGTCGATAATCGACGCTATGTAGGGGGAGCGTGGCGTTGGATTGGGGTGCTGGCAAAAGGAACCCTACCCCCTCCCCCGTCATCCCGGGCTTGACCCGGGATCCATGGCGTCTCGCTCTGTGCTTGCCCTTTTGCTGTGCGTTCACCTTCATCACCCAAGGCGTGAAACATCGTGCCCCTCTCCTGCTCACGGGATGCGGAGAGGTGGATCCCGGGTGGAGCCCGGGATGACGAGAGGGGCGGGCCTATTTTCGGCGGCGTAAGCGGGCGCACCATCTGCAAAGAAGCCGGCACCGGTGGCATTGGCGGCGACACCATCGAAAATGATGACAAGGGCAGCACCGGGGACATTCAGGGCAAGCTTCAGCTGCCTCTTTCGTATCAGTGATTGACCCCATCGCTACAACCATCAAAAGTGAGTTAAACATCTCATCCATGCGACGGCTCGACCTCCCTTATGGCATTCAGTGTCGATAATCGACGCTATTTAGAGCGCTCTGTCTTATACTGGGTACCGGTTCACAGAAAAAAGGAACGCTAAAACAAAATTCTAGCGCATTTCATTGAATTCATCAAAAGAGGAGTGTTCTAGGGGGCCTGGCCTTAGATTGGAGAGCTGGCAAGACATCCCTCCCCTCTCCACTCTCCACCGTCATCCCGGGCTTGACCCGGGATCCACTGTGTCACGCTTTGTGTTGCCCTTTTGCTGTGTGCTCACCTTCACAGCCTGAGACGTGAACCGTCGTGCCCCCTCCCCCGCTCATGGGATGCGGAGAGGTGGATCCTGAAGCAAGTTCAGGATGACGGTGGATGGAGGACGGGCCCCAGCCCCCTCCGTCATCCCGGGCTTGACCCGGGATCCACAGCGTCACGCACTGCGCTTGCCCTTTTGCTGTGCGCTCACCTTCACAGCCTGAGACATGAACCATCGTACCTCCTCCCCCGCTCACGGGATGCGGAGAGGTGGATCCTAAATCAAGTTCAGGATGACGGTGGATGGAGGACGGGCCCCAGCCCCCTCCGTCATCCCGGGCTTGACCCGGGATCCACAGCGTCACGCACTGCGCTTGCCCTTTTGCTGTGCGCTCACCTTCACAGCCTGAGACGTGAACCATCGTACCTCCTCCCCCGCTCACGGGATGCGGAGAGGTGGATCCTGAAGCAAGTTCAGGATGACGGTGGATGGAAGACACGTACCAACACCCTCCGTCATCCCGGGCTTGACCCGGGATCCACAGCGTCACGCTCTGTGCTTGCCCTTTTGCTGTGCACTCACCTTCACAGCCTGAGACGTGAACCGTCGTGCCCCCTCCTCCGCTCACGGGATGTGGAGAGGTGGATCCCGGGTCAAGCCCGGGATGACGAGGGGGGAAAGCTTGCACTGTTTGCCCTATTGACGGGAGAGGGCGGGCTGCTTTTAATGAACAGGCCCCTTGCAACCGACCCAAAGGCCCCCGCCATGACCAAGCCGCGTGAGATTGACCCACAAACTGAAAAGCATATTGAGCGGTTTTTAGCTGGCCAAGAGGTGTGGAATGAATGGGCGCGGGATATGCTAGCGCGCAAGGAAAAACTGGTTGAGAAGGGCAAGTGGCCAGTTGGTTTTGGATTTGACGATCAATACAATTTACGGCATCGAAGTGATAATCCTGAGGTGCAAGTATGGCTAGATGAATCTCATATTAATTTTTCTAGTCTAGAACTTAACGGATATAAAAATTTTGATATTGATGAGCCATCAAGTCATGAAGATCTTAGTCCAATAAGCATCAAACAGAAAATACAGAAACTTTTCTATAACGGGTTAATAATTGATTTAGCTAATTTTATTTTTCCTGAAGAAGTTAATTTCAATAACACAATTTTTAAAGATAAAGTTGACTTCTCTAAAGCCGAAATCAAAGAACAAGCGACCTTCCAAGGTGCAAGTTTAGAGCAAGGTGCTAAATTCTATAAAACCATATTCAATGATTTAAGTTATTTTGGTAATGCTCAGTTTAAGGGTGATGTAAACTTTGATCGAGCATGGTTTCGAGATATATCTTATTTCAATGAAACTCGATTTAAAAATTCATCAAGTTTCTGTCAAATTGAATTTGAAAAATGTGCTAACTTTTCTAAATCTCGCTTTACTGGAGAAACTATTTTTAGTGCAGCTCAATTTAGAGCAGATGCCATATTTTCCGGGGCAATCTTTAAAGGGGAACCTGACTTTGAAAACGCAGTCTTCCTGGGTATAAGTGATTTTAAAAAAGTTATATTTAAAGAAAAAGCTAATTTTCGAGATGCGACCTTCATTGGAACAGCCGATTTTCAAGAAGCTGTATTTTTAAAAGGGGCTGACTTTAGGGGGGCCAGCTTTAATGGAGAGGCTTTCTTTCATGCTGTTGATTTTTTCAAAACAACAAATTTTTCTCAGGCCCGGTTTAATCATGTAGCTGATTTTGAAGCCATTGAGGTAAAACGTGCCTTTAGTCTGGCTGATGCTCAATTTTTAAACCAAGTGCCCAATTATAGCCAAGCTCATTTTGCCGAAAGCCCGCGGCTTGATCATGTGGAGGTGCGGCCTTTTATAAAAAAGAAGTCACCTTTTTCTTGGCACCGCTATTTTTGGCAAGAAAGATTTTTATCTTATTTTAAGCGAGGTTTTCATAGAACCTTTTTTCAAAACCCTCTTAATAGTTGGCGGCGATTTTCTAATTTTGATCGCAATCCAAATGATGAAGCCTATTACCGCGCCTTAAAACGTCTGGCCATTCAATCTCACGATCATGAAAATGAGATGGAGTTTTTTGCTGGTGAATTGCGATCACGGCGGCACCTTAAGGATTTTGCCAGCCCTCATAAAGGCTTGGCAAGTGCCCTGCGCTATTGGGCGGGTGTTCTTTATGAGGTTACATCAGATTTTGGCCGCTCCCTCTGGCGGCCAGCGGCGTGGTGGGGGGCAACGTTTGCTTTGTTTGCCAGCCTTTATTTTGCCAATGCCAACCCTTCTGCGCTGGAAAAATGCCGTGAGGCCAAAGTCCTCACCCCGTTTGCGGCGGCCAACACCATTGCAGCGAAACATTCACTGCCCTTTTTCACTATGGACAGAACAGAGAAATTAAAGCGTTCCTATGGTTGCCTTTATGGCGCGGCCCCGCTTTATCATGCCAGCTATTATGACCAGCAAAACACCGGCCAGCCCAAAGCTCACAGCACGCCCAAAACCCCTTTAGCGACGCGCCGGCTTCACATGGCCCCTTCTGTGCCTGGATGGGTGACGTTTTTGGGGGTTGGGAACATGGTGTTGAGCTTGATCTTTATATTCTTGTTGCTGCTGGCTATTCGTAACCAGTTCCGCATAAAATAAGGAACGAATAGTTTTCTCTGTCTCACGGGCTATTTTTTCGCTGAAGTAGCGAAAAGCCCTCCGACAGGGCGGCGCTAAGCGCCGGGCGCATCGCTGCGCCATGTCCGTGCTCTGAAGAAGAGCACTCCCTTCTTCGAGATGGAACGTGTGAAGGCATATTTTCTAAAGCCATCAAAAAGCAGGCGCTCTACATCTGCTTTTTCAAAACATATTGCACAGAGGAGACGTCTTGTGGTGCCGCCTTTGCGTTGGCAAAGTCATACTCAATGCGCTCAACGATTAGCGTGGCGGGCTTGCCGTTTTTATGGGTGTAGCCGTGAATGCCCTCATAAAGCAGCCGGGTTTGGCCGGTTGCTGAGGTCACGCTTAGGCATTTTTGCAACCCATGTGCGCCTTGGCAGTTCACCTTTTCTGGTGCCACGATCATCGTCATTTTCTTCTTCGACTTTATCGGAACCCCTGGAAACGGGTTCTTAGTCTCTATAGCGTGCGCTTGCGCGCCGATTAATACACTCAGTAAAACAGCTAATATAAATTTCATTGTAATTCTTTGCATTTAAAGTGTGCCTTTGCGCCCTAAACCGCACTTATTATTCATCTTCTTTTCCAACACAAATGAGCGTTTCCCGATTGCCTGCATGGCCCGCTATGGGGGAAGGGGTGGTGCCGATAACATGCCACTTTGGCTGGTTCTCGAACCATTTGACAATGCGGGCAATTGCCTCATCTGACAAGGCCTGATCGCGCACAACGCCCTTTTTATTCAGGTCTTTTTTGCTGACCTCAAATTGTGGTTTTATCAGGGCAATCAGCCAACTGCCAGGGGGCAAAATCTTCATCGGCGCCTCTATTACCTTAATCAGTGAAATAAAGCTGGCATCACAGGTTAAAATGGTGGGTAGCGGGGCAAAATCTTGACCTCTCAAACTGCGCGCATCGCGCCCTTCCAAGTTGGTGACGCGCTCATCTTTTACCAAGCTTTCATGCAATTGGTCGTGGCCCACATCCACCGCATAAACATGGGCCGCGCCTGCTTTGAGCAAAATTTGCGTGAAACCACCGGTTGACGCGCCAACATCAAGCGCGGTGCGACCTTTCACATCAACGGAGAATGTTTTCAACCCATGTTCCAGTTTGGCCGCTGAGCGTGAGACATAGTCTGGCGTTGAGGGCGAAAGTGTAATGGTGGCGGTTGGTGCCCAGCTTTGCCCGGCTTTGGTCACCTGCTCGCCATCGACATAAACATAGCCCTGATTGATCAAATCGCGCGCCTTAGAGCGGGTGGGGGCCAGGTTTTTGGCAACCATCAATAGGTCTAGGCGCTGTTTTTCAGGCTTTAGGATAGGGGATTTGGTCATGATTTGTTATGGGTCAGCTGTTCCGCCTCTTTCATGAAAACAGTCCCTTTTATTTGAGTGTTTTATGAGATTATCGGGTTGATCTTTATACTTTATGAACCATTTTCTTATGTTTGTTGAGACGCTTATTGTGCAGCCTCTTATTTAGCTGTATGATTTTCATGTAACTCATTGTTTTATATGTACTATTTATGATAATTCTATGAGAAACAAATGAAGAAGAAGATGAATTACTATTCTATCTCTTCTCCGATGAAATACTTCTTACCCCTGAAAAATACCTACTCACCCTTGCTCCCCTTTTTTGGGGAGCTTTTTTATGGTGGCTTAGGCGATAACTTAAATTAAACTTGGAATGGTTTAATATCAGGATGAATGATTCGTGTGGGAGATTTTGTGCTGAAACAGTTTGACAATTGGCCTGTTGATGAGGAACTGCAAGCAGCGCTTGAGGGGTGGTATGCGCATCTTGGTGATGAGCGCAATTTGGCTGACAAAACGCTGGAAAGCTATTGCCGGGACCTGCGCCAATTATTGGGCTTTTTTCATCGGCGCACCAACCAGCCGCTTGCCCTTGCTGACCTGCCCCCTTTAGAAGCACGGGACTTTCGGGCTTTTCTGGCCTTTCGCCGCGAAAAGGGTGCCTCTGACAGGTCCGTGGCGCGCTCCCTTTCTGCCATTCGTATGTTTTTTAAATTTCTTGAGCATCGGTATGGGCTTTCCAATAAAGGATTGCTGTTGGTCTCTTCACCCAAGATTGCCCATGCGATCCCCAAACCCTTGCCGGTTGACAAAGCCATGGAAAGCTTGAGCACTAGTGAGACTGTGCGCGGCCTCAAGGCCAGTGACTGGATTGTTGAACGGGATGGGGCTGTGTTGCTTTTGCTTTACGGGGCAGGCTTGCGGATTTCTGAAGCTTTGGATTTAAAGCGGTATGAAGCGCCGATAAACGGGGTGGAGGTGTTAAACGTGTGCGGCAAAGGGGGCAAAGAGCGCCGGGTGCCGATTTTGCCAGTGATCTGTGAGGCGGTGGAAGGCTATATTGCCAGTTGCCCGCATCAGCTTGCCGATGAGGCGCCTTTGTTTCGCGGCGAGCGGGGCGGCAAACTTTCACCGCGGGTGATCCAATTGTTGATGGAGCGGGTGCGCGAGGCGCTTAAATTGCCCAGCACCGCCACACCGCATGCGCTGCGCCATTCTTTTGCAACACACCTGTTAGGCTCTGGTGCTGATTTGCGGCAAATTCAAGAACTGCTTGGCCATGCAAGCCTTTCAACCACACAGATTTATACTGAGGTTGACCGGGAACATTTGCTGTCTATTTACGATGCGGCCCATCCGCGCAGGTAAGCTAGGCTTATTCTTCTGGTTGGAGATAATAGGTCATGGCCTCAGGTGGGCGTTTGTTATCGCGATATTTGATCTGTACAGCGACGCGAATTAGACCGCCTTCATCAACTATGTAAACATTACGCAGGGCTGAGAAGGTGCTGTAGGTCGCCTCTAGTGATCCGTCTTTATGTTGAAACCCTTTGGCCCGGCCCCAGGTGCAATCCGTGCGGGCACAGCGCACGCGGGTTTTAATGATCCACAGAGCTGCTGACATTGGGTCATAGGCTTTGATGGGTTTTTCACCGCAATTATAGTGTATCTCTATTTTAGAGATTTCATGCATTTTGGCTTGGGTGTTCACCCATGTGCGGGCAATGGGTGGGCGGTTACAAGCGCTGCCAGCGGTTAGGCTTAGAGCGAGAAGACTGGCAAGCAAATATCTTATTGTGCGTATTGGCAACAAGCTTTCACCTTTCTTTTTTTTCGCGTGTCTTGGGTCCCAAAACCGGTACCCACTTGTGGGCGACACGCGTTAAACAAGATGAACTTGCTTGATTTTATCAATCAAAGGTGAATCAGAGGTGAATTTAGGCTTATTCTTGAACCATGCCACTTGGCAATAGGCGGCGTCTTTTTTTACCTGAGCTAATCAAGCTTTGGCAGGAGGCAAAACAGCTAATTTGCCTGCTTTTACAACTGCCCGTCTTGCCAGAGGCATAACAGGCTTTGGCTTGGGCCCGGCAACTGGCCATGCAAGAGTTAAAGGCTTGGACATTTGAATTGGCCAGGGCTTTTGAGCCAGAGCCTGAAAGGGGTGACATCAACATATGTCCGAACAAAAGCACGGCGATAAAAGCCATGAATGCATATGAAAATGTGTGTTTAAGCCGCAATGTTTTATCCTTAATTTTCAATATCTTGCCGTTTTTAAACCCTATTATGCAGGTTAAGAGTATGGTATTTACTAACGGGGTTTCGCTTTATTTAAAGCTTGATTGGTTTTTAGACATTACACCTGAAACCATGAACCTAAGCTGAATATGAGAGCTGATTATGCTAAACTGAGCTTTGTTAAGCAACCCGTTTATCCAATATGGTTGCTTTTATAGGAGCAGAAACATGAATTTAACTCGTCGGGCTGTGCTTAAAACAGGACTAATTTTAGGCTCTTTGAGTGCCTTGGTGCCAACAAAACCTTCTTTTGCCACTCAAAAAGAGGGGGTTTTAAAGGGGGGCAATGGCCTTTATGTGCAGCCTTGGTTTGAAGATAGTTTTTTGGACCTGAGTGATGAGCTGGAAGAAGCTGAGCAAACCGGCAAGCAACTTGTTTTGCTTTATGAACAAGCCGGTTGTCCTTATTGCAAAGAACTGCATAAAGTTAATTTAGCCAATGATGCCATTCAATCTTTTATGAAAAAACACTTTCGTGTGGTTCAGCTTGATATTAAAGGATCTCGAGAGGTGACGGACTTTTCAGGTCAAACTATGACCGAACGGGCCTTCTCACATAAATGGAACATTCATTTCACGCCGACGGTAAGTTTTTTCCCCCGGCAAAAGGCAGATGTTATTGGAAAAACAGGTCGCGAGGCGGAGGCGTTTCGTTTAACTGGGTATTGGAAGCCTTTTCATTTTGAAACGGTGTTGCACTTTGTGCATAGTGGCTCTTATAAAAATGAAAATCTGCAGAGCTATTTGTCTAACCGGGTGAAAGACATGAAAAAAAATGGGCGATCTGTTGATTTATGGAATTAATTTTATTTCTATTTTGATTAATCTTTAAATTTTTTTAAGCTTTACCGTACAGTGCTTTTGGCTTGTTAATTATTTGACTTTTTTACCTAATATTGCAACTTTATTGCACAGGGTTTTGTGTTTTCAAAATTGATGAAAGTGCTTTGGTTTCATGGATATTCCTAAGGGTGGGATTTCTCATCACAGCGATAATTCTGTTTTTTTGACAATGTTGCTTGGTTTGCCAAGATATGCCAAACGCGCAATTTTGATGATGCTGGATTTTGCCCTTTTAAGCTTGGCTTTATGGTTCTCTTATTCTTTGCGGCTCGGCATATTTTATTGGCCAGAAGGGGCAAGTCTGTGGCTTTTGCTTTTCTCTGCCCCGGTTATTGGGGTGCTTTTTTTCCACTATATGGGGCTTTATAAACAAGTTACCCGATTTTATGGCAATCAGGCAGCCTTAAAAGTTATAACGTCTGTTGGCCTTTCGGTGTTGGTTTGGTGCCTTCTTATATACATGGCTAAGTTTACTCTGTCTGCTGTCCCACGGTCTGTTATTGTCATGTATGGGCTGTTTTCCGTTTTGTTCGTTTGGGGAGCGCGCAGTTTTCTGTCTCATTTTTTAAGAAACTTGCTTTCTTTTGGGTCTAAAAAAATTAATGAGAATTCTATTCCCGTTATTATCTATGGGGTGGGAGAGGTCAGTGGACAGCTGGCTCAAGAGCTTGCTCTTTCTTCAACTTATCAATTGGTTGGGTTTGTTGATGATAACCCTTCATTGTGGCGCCAAATTTTATTTGGTGTTCGAGTGCATGACCCGCAAAGAATGCCTCAACTTGTGGTTCAACACAAAGTCAAAGAAGTTTTCATTGCTGATCAAAACTTGCCTCGGCGTAAGAAACGCCAGCTTTTAAATTTGCTTGCCCCCTTAGATGTTCAACTTAAAGCGCTTTCACCTTTGCATAAATTGGCTTCTGACAAAGTCTTGGTTTCTGATCTACAACAAATCGGCCTTAATGACCTTTTGGGGCGCGCGCCCGTTCCGCCTGATCAAGAGTTGTTAGAAAAAACGGTTTCAGGAAAATCCGTTATGGTGACGGGGGCGGGCGGATCTATTGGATCAGAGTTGGCGCGCCAGATTGCAGGTTTGTCCCCTTGCCGGTTGGTGCTGTTTGAAAGATCTGAATTGGCGCTTTATCAAATTGAGCATGACCTGCGTCAATTGATTCATGACATGGCCAACACCGGACAGATTGATCGTGATCAATCTTTTGAATTGGTGTGCGTTTTAGGATGTGTGCAAGATAAAGATTTGCTTTCAAAAACCATTGCCAAACATAAAATTAATACTGTTTATCATGCCGCTGCTTATAAACACGTGCCAATTGTTGAAGAGAACCCGTTTGTCGGTTTGAAAAATAATGTGTTTGGCACTTTGCATGCCGCTCAAGCAGCGATGGAAAATGATGTTGATTTATTTGTTCTTATTTCAACTGATAAAGCGGTTCGACCGACCAATGTTATGGGGGCGAGCAAGCGCATCGCAGAGCTTTGTTTGCAAGCTTTTTCGGCCGAGAAAAACACAAAAACAGTTTTTACCATGGTGCGTTTTGGAAATGTGTTGGGGTCATCGGGCAGTGTTGTTGGCCGGTTTCAAGAGCAAATTGAAAATGGGGGGCCAGTTACTGTTACCCATCCGGATATCGTGCGGTATTTTATGATGATTTCTGAGGCGGCCCAACTTGTCATACAAGCTGGCGGGCTTGCTGAGGGCGGGGATGTGTTTGTTTTGGATATGGGGCAACCTGTTAAAATTGTTGATTTAGCAAAATCCATGATCCATTTATCTGGCCTTGAAGTTGCCGATGAGCACAACCCTGATGGCGATATTGCAATTGAATATATTGGTTTGAGAGATGGTGAAAAGCTTTTTGAAGAACTCCTTATCAATGAGAATAGTTCTGACACATCACATAAAAGCATTATTCGTAATCATGAGTCATTTGTACCCTTGAAAGAGCTTCAAACCCACCTTGCAACCCTAGAGCAATCTCTTGATGATTTTGCAATTGAGCGGGTGCGGGCTTTGTTGTTTGACCTGGTTGAAGGTTACCACCGCGAAGAAATTCATCAGAAAAATCTTAAATCATCAACCAATGAGTGTTCAGTTCAATCTACTGATGAACCGCAAAAAGACGGCGGTTTCTCGGTCACTCACTTATCAGCTTAATGATTTTATTATTATTGTTCGTTCACGCAATACGTTAGGTGGAATATGGCTCGGAAAGTGGATGACAACTTTGAACCTTCGACTTCTTCATTACAGCCAATTTCACAATCATCATCCCTTTCTATAATGGGTCATCTACCAGAGTTGCCGCGTTCAAGTGTGGTTGATGTTGAAGAATTACGCCTCCTTATTTGCGATGGTCTTGTTAGTTCGGATGTTTTTGAACAAGCTCTTGTTCGTGCCGGTGACTTAGGTGTCCCGGTTGATGGCTATTTGGTACAAACAGGCCTTATGGATGAGACCGCTTATTTTCAACGGTTGGCTCGTGCCATTGGGATTGATTATATCGGTTTAGATGAGGCCTTGTCTTTGCGCCCTGGTTGGGAAGAGCGGGCATTTGTAACAACATCATCTTTCTCTTCACACGTTTTCAATAGTGAGAACGGCGTTGCGATTGCACCGTGGGGGTTGGGGGTAAGTGCCCTTAAAGCTTATATTGAACAGGTTCAAAACATCCCGATTGATCAGGCCTCGGTGGCAGGCGCGCTGCATGTAACGTTAACGAGCCGACTTGTTGCAACTCAAGCTTTTAAATATTTTTATAAAGATCAGCTGATCGCACATGCTCGTGATGGTTTGGCAAATTTGTCAGAGCGTGAATGCGCCAAAGGTGGGCTTAGTTGGTGGCAAAAATTAGGGCTGATTGCTGGTTTGGCAGGGCTTGTTTATGGGTTCATCCATGCCCCTTCTGCGATGATTTTGGGGCTTTCACTTTTCTTTTCTGTGTTTTTCTTTTTATTGATCTCCTTGCGGGTTGGCACCTGTTTGTTGCAAGCCAAATCGGCTCTTGGATTGCCAATCAATCAAGACTTGTCCCTTTTGACAGACAGGGACCTGCCTGTTTATACGATATTGGTGCCGCTGTTTAAAGAAGCTCATATGGTGCCGCAAATTGTTCAGGCTTTGAGGGCGCTTGATTATCCTGAAGTAAAGTTAGATATCAAACTCCTGCTTGAAGAGGGGGACTTGCCAACCATTGAAGCGGCTTTGGATATGAAGCTGCCAGCGTTCTTTGATGTGCTTATTGTGCCCTCTTGCCAACCACAAACAAAACCAAAAGCGCTAAATTATGGCTTGCTATTTGCCAAGGGTGAGTATGTGGTTATTTATGATGCTGAGGATTTACCAGACCCCTCTCAGCTTAAACAAGCGCTTGTTTTATTTGCCCAAAACGATGAGCACTTGGCTTGTGTGCAAGCAAAGTTGAATTTTTATAATGGTCGACAGAACTGGCTGACAAAGCAATTTTGTGTGGAGTATTGCTCCTTGTTTGATGGGGTGCTGCCCAGCCTTGGGGCGTTTGGGTTTCCTTTGCCGTTAGGGGGCACATCTAATCACTTTCGGGCTGATGTGCTTGTTGGGGTGGGCGGATGGGACCCGTTTAATGTAACGGAAGATGCTGATTTAGGCATGCGGTTGTACAGACGTGGGTTTTATGCGCGCGTGCTGCCATCGACCACCTATGAGGAGGCGTGCTCTGGCCTTAAGAACTGGTTTATGCAGCGCACCCGCTGGCTCAAGGGGTGGATGCAAACTTATATGGTGCATATGCGCACACCCTTTAAATTGCTCAGAGAATTGGGCTTGTGGAAATTTATTGGCTTTCAAGCGATTATCGGCGGGCCGATTTTTTCTTGCCTGGCGCATCCTGTTTTTCTTGCCATTTTGTTTTGGCAAATGCCTTTTGCTGAATTGCCGAACAATTTTTGGGTGTTGGGCCTTTGGGTTTTGTCTTTGTTTAACTTGAGCATTGGCTATTTAGCGACCATGTGGCTGGGGGTGATTGGCTTGCGGCTGCGTAATTTAAGCGGCTTTTTATTTAGTATTTTGACCATTCCCCTCTATTGGATTTTGATTTCTCTGGCCGCTTATCGGGCACTTTTTCAATTCATCTATGCCCCGTTTCATTGGGAGAAAACCCACCATACGGGGCAACAGACACACCAGAAATGAGCGCCTTTACGCCTTAATTTCTATGGTGAAAATTTGTAGATTTGTTAACTGCTTTGCCTCATAATTCTACCTTCGTGTTTGTGGTGTTGGGGGAAATAATGTCGAGCTTGAGTGTTGATTTGCGTGAAAGTCGCGTTTTGTTAATGGAAAACAACAAAATGATGCGCCGGCTGGTGCGCGATATGTTGCTTAGTTTTCGGATAAAACAAGACAATATTGTTGAAGTTGAAGGTGTCGATGATGCGTTGGAATTTATCTATTCTCGTACTTTCGATATTGTCATAACCGAGTTTTTCTTAGGTGATTTGGACGGGGGCGACTTTGCCCATCATATTCGCCGGGATGCCAATTGCATTAATCGCAAAGTGCCTATTCTTCTGACCACTTCTTCACCTAATCATGAAAAGGTGCTTAAGGTGCTTGAAGCTGGCATTAATGGTGTGCTGGCCAAACCAATTGCTCCCAGCGCGCTTTATTTTCGTATTTTTTCTATTCTTTCGCGCCCGCGCCCGTTTGTGGTAACCAAAGACTATATTGGCCCTTCTCGCAGCATACAAAGGTTAGAAAGTATCCAGCGTTTGTCTCGTTCTGCCAGCGTGCGGCGGCAGTGGCGCTCTGTTTACCGGGCCAATGTGACTTACCCTGACCAGCCAAATAAGAGCGTGGCACACGATCCTTTTTTGCTATAAGTTAGACCCCACGATAAAACGAATTGATCACAAAAATCTGATCTGATTTGAAGCCTTTTATAGCTTTTCACCTTTTTATTAAATGAAAGTAACGCTATAAATTTTTTCCAAGCGTTTCATTATCCCAAAACCGGTTTCTACTTTTGGGTGAAAGGCTGTAAGGAACAAAAGCGCTATGGTACGTGCAAAACTTAAAGGGCGATTTCTTTATGAATGATCTAACAATAAAAACGAACGACAGCCTTGTTGCACGAAAATTTTATCATCCTGATGAAACCGCAAAAGGGGAACAACGGGCACAGGTTCCCTTAGATGACTTAAAGACCCTTTGGATTAATACAGGGTCCTTGTGCAATATCGAGTGTGAGCATTGTTATATTCTTTCCAGCCCAACCAATGATGACCTGGTCTATTTTACCTTAGATGAATTGGTCCCCTATTTAGACGAGATCAAATCCCTTAAGCTTGGCACGCAAGAAATTGGGTTTACTGGTGGTGAGCCGTTTATGAACCCTGACATGATCTTGATGGCGCATGCCGCTTTATCGCGTGGGTTTAACGTTTTGATTTTGACCAACGCCATGGTGCCGATGATGCGCCGGCAAGTGAAGGAAGGGTTGCTGGATTTAAACGAGCAGTTTGGCAACCAATTAACCTTGCGGATTAGCCTGGATCATTTCACGCCAGAAAAGCATGATTTAGAACGCGGGCCGGGCAGCTTTGCCAAAAGCCTTGAGGGGTTGGCCTGGTTAAACGAGAACCAGTTTCAATTTGCCATTGCTGGGCGCAGCTTATGGGATGAAGAAGAGGCTGAAGCTCGGGCTGGTTTTAAACGTTTATTTGAGGCCCAGGGTTGGCGCTTGGATGAGACAGACCCGGAACAGCTTGTCATATTTCCAGAAATGGATGAGCAAGCTGATGTGCCAGAGATTACCACAGGGTGCTGGGATATTTTAGGCCTTGCCCCCTCTGGTTTAATGTGCGCGTCTTCGCGCATGGTTGTCAAACGCAAGGGCGAAGACGCCCCCAAAGTGGTGCCTTGCACGCTCATTCCTTACCGCGAAGATTTTGAAATGGGCACGACCCTGGCAGATTCCTTAAAAATTGACGGCGGTATGTTTGACAAAGGTGCCGTAAAACTCTGCCACGTACATTGCGCGAAGTTTTGCGTGCTGGGCGGCGGTAGTTGTAGCGGTTAAAAGTCCCTCGCTATCGCTCAGTGTACTTTTAACCGAGATCAATATTGTGTCGCCCGCCCTTGGGGCGGCCCTGCGGGCGGGCGACGCTTTTTTATTGCGATCGATTTATTTCTGGTTCCCAAGGATCTATTTCTTCCGTTAACACTTGCTCAGTTGGAAGCAATAAAGTTGAAAATATTTTAATCGTGCCAGAAGCAAAAGCTGCGAAGCTTGATATAAGCCAAATAAAAAAAGCGAGAGATAAGGCTATAGTGCTCACATTTTTCCAGCCAAAGATGCCATTCTCTAATGGTAACTGAGGAAAATAATATTTAAATGCCAAGAATCTTGATAGTTGAGCCTCATAAAGTTCCCTGATAACAAAAGCACAAAGTACTATTAAAAAAACAAGACCTATAGATATCATCACGATTCGATGGGTAGGGTCATTCAGACTTAGCCCATAATGGGTTTGTTCTTTCAGAGATAGGTCACTAGATAAAACCATTATGATTATTGATAGCAGAAGTGCTGATAAAGAGTATCCGCAAGCCCGCCAGATATGCTTGTCAAAGCGTTCTTGAATTTTATCATGTGATATCGGTGGTGGTGGTTCTTCCCAATCATCATCATAAAAAGTCTTAGGATCTAATATTTCTTCCGGAACCAAAGGTGGTTTATCATCTTCTTTCTCAACAGGAAGATCTATGAACTCAAAATGTAATTGATTTGATATGTCTTTTTGTTTCGATTTCGATGATTTCATTTATCTTAGTTGTTTTATCCTATATAAAATGCTTTGAAAGCTTCAAGCCTTGGGCTTGGTAGTTTGATTTTAGGTCCTTGCCGTAAATGGTGTCTGGCACTTCTGTGAGCGGTTCATAGATCAGCCTTGCGATGATCTGGCCGTCTTCTAAGACAAACGGAATGTCGTGGCTGCGCACTTCTAGCACGGCGCGGCTTCCCTTGCCGCCGGCGCTCTCTGCCCCAAAGCCGGGGTCGAAAAAGCCGGCATAGTGGGCGCGGAACTCACCCATCATCGGGTCAATCGGCACCATCTCGGCGGCGTACTCAATGGGAATGTGCAAGGCTTCTTTGGAAACCAGAATGTAAAATTCACCTGGGTCTAAAATTAAACGGCCGTCTGCACGAGCATGAATGGGCTCCCAGAAATCTTCCATCTTATATATGCCGGGCTTGTCGACATCGATGATGTCTGTGTGCTTTTGAGCGCGGTAGCCGATCAGGCTGGTGCCGTCCATGCCTTTCAGGTCAACACGGGTGTTGAGCCCATCGCGAATGGTTGGGTTGCCATCCACCAACTGTTCTTTTTCATGTAAGGCGCGCAGCTCTTTGTCTGATAATTTGGGGCGCTCAAACCGGTCTTGCTGGCCGATGCGGCGGCGAAAGCGCAATTGATTGAGACGGCTGCCAGATTGAACTTTGATGGAAAAGGTGCGCGGGCAAATCTCGACATATAATTTGCCTTTATAACCTGGCTCGACATAGTCAAAAATCTCTGCATTGTCTGCGATCAATCTGGTGAAAACATCCAGGCGCCCAGTGGAGCTTTTGGGATTGGCAAAGGCTGAGACGCTTTCTGGTAAATTCAAGCATTCTTCAACTTCTACCACATAGAAGCACTCACGCTCTAACACGGCACCGTCTTCGAGGGAAAATTCATGCAGTGAGAGGCTTTGCAATTGTTTCTCAACCGTTTGGCCGCGGCCTGGCAAAAAGCTGGCGCGTACGCGGTAGGCTTTTTTGCCCAAGCGCAAATCAAGGCTGGCGGGCTGGATTTGATCATCTAGGATGATCATGCCGCTTGAAGTTTTCAAAAAGCCGCGATGGATCAAGTCTTTGACCGCTTGACTGGGAAAAATGCCGCCCTTTGTCGGCAAATAAGCCTTGGGCAGGTCTTGATCTGTGCCGTCTTGTGTTGTCCAGAGGTGTTTTGCTTGGTCAGCCATTCTTGTTCCATCAAGTTGTTATAGGCATGTCTTTTTATATTGAATTCATGCGTCATGCTCTAATTTTTAAGTAAGGCGTGTCTTTTTGCACAAAACCGGTATCCACTTTTGTGAGACATGCTCTAGAAAAATTTGGCCCCATAATCGCTGATGAGCCAATTTCTGACAAGTTGAAAGGGCCATCATCAACAAAAGCCTTGACCCTTTCCCCGGTTTTATCACAATATAGCCCTTCATTGTGGTGATTTGGCCGGTCGGCTTGCAGCCACGTTAAATAAGTCGCTAAAAGGCCGCAAAGACCCGGGTCGCCGGTGCCTTTCGGCAGTGGCTAAACGGGTTTTTTATTTTTTACAAGGTTTTTTCAATGACAGAACGCTCAAACAATAAATGGGGCGATGCCACCAAGCTGGTGCATGGGGGGACGATTCGCTCTGAATTTGGTGAAACAGCCGAAGCGCTGTTTTTAACCTCTGGCTATGTTTACGACAATGCTGAAAGTGCAGAGGCGCGCTTTAAAGGGGATGAAGAGGGGTATATTTACAGCCGTTTTCTTAACCCCACTATCAAAATGTTTGAAGAACGCATGAAACTGCTAGAGGGGGCCGAAGATGGCCGAGCCACGGCTACAGGCATGGCCGCCGTGACAGCTTCGATGCTTTGTTATTTAAATGCGGGCGATCATGTGGTTAGCGCCAAGGCGCTGTTTGGCTCCTGCCGCTATGTAGTGGAAAAGTTATTGCCACGTTTTGGCATTGAGGTCACGCTTGTCGATGGGCGCGACCTTGCGGCCTGGAAAGAGGCTGTTCAGCCCAATACCAAAACCTTTTTCTTTGAAACGCCAACCAACCCCACGCTTGAATTGGTGGACATTCAGGCGGTTAGCGACATTGCCCATAATGCTGGGGCGATTGTGATTATTGACAATGTGTTTGCCACGCCTGTGCTGCAAAAGCCGCTGGAGCTGGGCGCCGATGTGGTGTGTTACAGTGCGACCAAACATATTGATGGCCAAGGGCGGTGCCTTGGTGGCATGGTGCTGGGCTCACAAGAGTATATCGATGACCATCTGCATGATTATATGCGCCAAACCGGGCCTTCCATTAGCCCGTTTAATGCCTGGGTGATGCTGAAGGGCTTAGAAACCTTGCCTCTTCGGATCAGCCAAGCTGAAAAAAATGCCACTGCTTTGGCTGAATTTCTGGGCACCTGTTCTAGGGTAGAAAAGGTGCATTATCCTGGGCTTTCTAACCACCCTCAGCATGAGTTGGCAAAACAGCAAATGAGTGGGTTTGGCACGCTGGTGGCCTTTGAACTGAAAGGCGGAAAACAAGAAGCCTTTGATTTCATGAATAAATTGGAAATTATCAAAATTTCTAATAACCTGGGAGACACCAAAAGCTTGATTACGCATCCGGCTACAACAACCCATCAACGTTTGGAAGAAGACGAGCAATTGGAACTTTCCATCACCCCTGGGCTGGTGCGGCTTTCTGTTGGGTTGGAAGATGCTAAAGATTTAATCGCGGATTTGGAAATGGGGTTTGAATAGGGCCGTTTAATCTGATTTAACGACTATAGGACAGTTGAACTTTTTTATTCTTTTCCCTTAACTTTTGGTATTAAAGTTAAGGGAAAAAAACACCCCTTTTTCTAAAGTTATTTTGTTCGTTCTTGACTGGTTTTTTTGGTTGATTTTTCAAATCAATAACGGTCAAATTGTAACTTATCTATTATCTAGGACTAGAGCACATGTTTGAGACAACAACGAAGGCGATTAATGTTCGTGTTAGCCCGGAGTTTCTCGATGAACAATCTGACCCAGAAGACCATCATTTTTTCTGGGCCTATTATGTTGAGATTGAAAATCAAAGCAAGGAGCCTGTTCGACTTCGGGCACGGCATTGGCTCATTACGGATGGAAATGGGGCAACCCAGGAAGTGGTTGGTGAAGGTGTTGTTGGTGAACAACCACTGATCCGACCTGGGGAGACCTTTACCTACACCTCAGGCGCCCCTCTTGGCACGCCCACCGGCTTTATGCATGGGCAATATAAAATGGAGCGGGAAGATGGAGATGATTTTCTCGTCGATATTCCTGCCTTTTCGCTTGATAGCCCTTATGATGAGCATTTGGTCAATTAAATCTTCCGAACCGTCTCCTGGTGTTCGCGTGAAATCATGAGAGAGTTCACTTTCTTATTTGCGAGCGAAACGCACAAGCTTGTAAGACCTGATATCATTTTCTCTTGGTTTCCCCTATTCCTTCATTGTCTTTTTTATCATAAATGAATATTGTGCTTGGCTTTATGGCAAATAGATTTATGAATCGCGGTTGGGGCAATAATTGAATGATTGATTTTCGGCCAATTTGCTTTGTTATTGGCGCGCTGTTGGCCACGCTTGGCATTGCCTTAATGATCCCGGCTTTGGTTGATTTGGCTTTGGGTCATGAAAATTGGCAAAGCTTTGCCACTGCGAGCCTTGTTACACTTTTTTTTGGGGTGGCTCTTGGGGTTTCCAATAAAGTGCATGCGCCTGAACTTTCCATTCGACAAGCCTTTGTTTTGACCACCCTTTCCTGGTTGGCGCTGACCGCCTTTTCTGCCCTCCCGTTTTTATGGTCTGATTTGAACTTGGGCTACACAGATGCGTTCTTTGAGGCCATGTCGGGTTTGACAACCACCGGGGCAACGGTCATCACCGGGCTGGATGAGCATTCCAAAGGCGTTCTTTTATGGCGCAGCCTGTTGCAATGGTTAGGGGGCATTGGGATTATTGTAATGGCGCTTGCTGTTATGCCGATGTTGCAAATTGGTGGTATGCAGCTGTTTCGCATGGAATCCTCAGACAATTCTGAAAAAATTGTGCCGCGGGCAACCCAATTGGCAAGTACCATTGCCAGCCTTTATTTGTTTTTAAGTGTGCTTTGTGTGATCGGCTATTTGTTTGCTGGTATGAGTTTTTTTGATGCTGTTGCCCATTCCATGACGACCATTGCCACTGGTGGCCTTTCAACCCATGATGCATCTATTGGTTATTTTGAAGGCGATGGGGTGAAATATGTTGCCATTGTTTTTATGATTTTGGGCAGCTTACCGTTTGGGCTTTATCTTTATGCGATCAATGGGCGCGTGGACCGGCTTTATAAAGACAGCCAAGTGCGCTGGTTTTTGGTTGTTTTAGGGGTCTTTATAGGCCTCACATGGATGGCTCAATTTTTGGGAGATGTTATCTCTGGTGAGGGACCCAAACACAACACGGCTTTGAAAGACGCTGCCTTTCACACTGTTTCCATTATGACAGGCACGGGGTATGCCACGGGTGATTATGGCAAGTGGAGCCCTTTGGCTGAAATGCTGTTTTTTACCATGATGTTTGTGGGCGGTTGTGCCGGCTCGGCCTCTTGCGGTATTAAGATTTTTCGCTTTCAGGTATTGTTCCAGGCCATTAACCAGCGGCTATTTTCTGTGATCCAACCTAATGGCATTTATATCCCGCGTTATAATGGCCGGCCAATTGAAGAGCGGGTCACAACGGCGGTTTTAAGCTTTATCTTTTTATTTTTATTTTGCTTTGTTCTGTTTGCTTTTTTGCTCAGCCTTTATGATTTGGATTTAACGACCGCCATTTCAGCGGCTGCCTCTTGCTTGACAAATGTGGGGCCTGGGCTTGGTGATATTGTCGGGCCTGCAGGTAATTTCCAATCTTTACCTGATGGGGCTAAGTGGCTTTTGTCTTTAGCAATGTTGTTGGGACGGCTTGAACTGTTTACCGTTCTTGTCCTGTTTATGCCGACGTTTTGGAGAAGTTAGAACTTACCTAAGGCACGGGCTGGCACTTTTAGAAATAAGAGTTATGTGCTTTGTTTTTTGGGCAACCCTAGAGCCCAGTATTTGTCCCATAGATTTTTCAAATCACCGCCAACGCCGACAATGGCTGGCACGAGCACCAAGACAAGAATGGTGGCTGCTAGCAGGCCAAAGATCATGGTGACGGCCATGGGGATGAGGAATTGGGCTTGGCGGCTGGTTTCAAATAATAAGGGTAGCAGGCCGCCGATGGTGGTTAGTGAGGTGAGCAGCACTGCGCGCAGCCGATCTTGGCTGGCGCCAATGGCGGCCTCGTGCAGCGTTTGTCCCGCATCAAGGCGGTTTTTCACCTCCGTTACAAGAATGATGGAATCATTGACCAAAATGCCTGACAGCCCCAACAAACCGATCAAAGAGATGATGGTTAAATTCATACCCATGACGATATGGCCAAGGATAGCGCCAACAGCCCCAAAGGGAATTATGGCCATCACCGCTAATGGCTTGGCATAACTTTCAAAAACCCAGGCCAGAATGATATAGATGACAATTAGGGCAAGCGCGGCACCAAGGCGCAAATCGGCAAAGCTTTTGGCTCTATCTTCAGCTCTGCCAGAGAAGCTATAGTGAAGGCCGTATTTGTCAGACGCTTCGGGCAGGACTTCTAATTTCAGTTGATCCAGAACGGTGACCACATCTGTTATGTTTGGGTCAACATCAGCGGTCACGGAAACTGTGCGTGCGCCATTGCGGCGTTGGATGATTGAAAAGCCTGGCTTTTCGCGCAAGGTGACAACTTCAGTTAATGGCACCCTGTCATTGTTGGGTGTGAGCAGGTAAATGGAGCGCAAGGCTTCAATGCCGCCCACAGAATGAATGCGTTTGACCCGTACGGTGATTTCCTCCTCACCTCTGGCAAAGCGGGTGGCAATGGCACCTTCAAAACTGTTGCGGATTTGAGAGCCAACTGATTGAGCGGTAAGGCCGAGAGCTGCGCCGCGCGGATTTACCTCGATGATCCATTCTGGTTTGCCATAGGGCAAGTCATCTGAGATGTTGGTCACCCCATTTATGCTGGACAGGGTGGCTTTAACTTCTTCTGCAGCGGCTTTTAATTGTTCCACACCGACGTCTTTTAAACGAATGTCAATATCGGCGCCAGGCGGGCCAACGCGCCGGCCACCAATGGCGATGCGCTCAATGGCGGGGTTTTTGGGAGTCGCTTTGCGCCACGCTTTCAAAATTGTTTTGGTGCGCACTGTGCGAGATTCACCTGGTGTTAATTGTACGTTTATTTCTGCTAAATTATCACCTTGGGCGCGCCCGGCTTTGCCTTGTAGTGAATAGATGGCGTTGATGATTTGTTTTTCTTGTTTTTTGTTGGCTGTTAAGTCAGCCTCAACGCGGCGCAAGTTTTGCTCTAAATTTTTTAAAATCTCAACTTGCTGTTCATTGGGGGTGCCGGGGACAAAGATGACTTTGGCAAAGATTTTTTCTGGTTCTGGTGAGGTGAAAAATCGGAAGCCGATATAGCCACCAGCAATGAGGCCCAGTGTTAAAATTAATGTTGTGATGGTGCTGGCGATAAACAGATAGCGCCAATCATAACACCACTCAATAAAGCGGCGATAGGGGCCGTTTTTAAAGCGATCTAAGCCGTTGTCAAATTTTTCGCGAAAGCCGGAGCTGCCAGAAATGGAGCCGGAGCTGGCGGCATGGCGCAAATGACCGGGGAGGATTAGAAAGCATTCGATGATGCTGGCAATGAGCACGGCTAATACCACCAAGGGTATGGCGGCCATAAAATCTCCCAATCGCCCTTGAACAAGAAAGATGGGAAAAAAGGACGCCATGGTGGTCAAAGTTGCGGCCATCACGGGCTTTAACATGCGCTGCGCCCCTTGTTCGGCAGCTGCCTGAGGAGGAATGCCAAGACTTTGCCGGGTGGCTGTGTCTTCAGAGACAACTATGGCATCGTCAACAATGATACCGATCATCATAATCAGGGCAAACATTGAAATCATATTAATGGTCTGGCCGGTTAGATACATGACCAGGATGGTGGCCATTAGCGCCACGGGAATGCCTGCTGCCACCCAAAAAGCAATGCGCCAGTTTAAAAATAAAAACAGAACGATCAGAACAATGGACAGACCTTGCAACCCGTTGCTGATTAAAATGGATAAACGCTGTTTTACAAATTTACCGCGCACATCATAAACAGTGAGTTTTAAATTTGGTGGCAGGGTTGGACGTAATTTCTCAACATAGGCATAGAAATTTTCCATTGTTTGCAGCGTGTCTGCTGACAAGGCTCGTTTGATGTGTAGCTCAATGGCACGGTTGCCGTTGATCAGGCCGGTTTTGCCGTCGCGGTCAAAGCGGGTGGCAATGGTGGCGATGTCTTTTAAAAAAACCTTTTCACCCGTTTCGCGGGCAATGATTTCAATAGTGGCTAGCTCTTGTGGGGTGCGCCGTTCTGCTAGGGCGCGCAATTGAATGTCCAGGTCGCCTTCAACAGTGCCGGAGGGTAAATCTCTGGTTTCATCACGCACGCGCTGTGAGATCACTTCTAAGCTTAGCCCCAAACGGCGCAAATCTTCTTCTCTTATTTCAATCCAGATTTCTTCATCTCGCACACCGCTCATTGTCACACGGTCAATGCCATTGGCCAGAAAGCCATCCCTGATCTGCTTGGCATATGTTTTCATAACGGTTTCTGAGAAAGGACCAGAGACGGCTATTTTGGCGACATTTTCAAAAAATGAGACCCGTTTGATGACAGGCTCTTCAGACTCTTCAGGCAGCGTTGTAACACTGGCGACAGCTTGCTCAATATTTGACTGAGCCTTTTGCATGTCTGCTTGGCCAAAAAATTCAAGCGAGATGGTGCCCACCCCTTCGCGGGCAAAGGAGTTAACCTCTTCAACATCTTCGATAAAGCGAAGTTCAGGTTCTAAACTATCGAGAATGTTTTTTTCTATATCTTCCGCACTTGCACCTGGCCAACTAACCGTTACCGTGATTGCTGGCACTTCTACTGAGGGGAAGAATTGGGTGTTGATTTTTGAGATGGCGAAAAAACCCATTAACACCATAATCGCCATTAATAAATTGGCCGCTGTTGGGTGAGAGACAAACAGGCTAATAAGGTTTTTTGCCCGCCGGGTTTGTTTTGAAGCTTGCGCCATTGGTTACAGCCCCTTTGTGGTCTTGGCTGTTTGCTCTGGCTTTTTGCTTGTTGGGATTTGCAAGGAGGTGCGCGGTTTGACCTTAACGCCAGGCCCGGCCAATGACAGGCGCGATTTTAAAATTTTGACCCCTTTGGGCAGGGGGGCTGAAATTAAGCTATCACTTGCATCTGCCCCTACAATTTTAACTTGTTGAGGTTGTAGCCGACCATCAATGATGAGGTAGATAGTATTGCTGTTATAAAGTGCGGTTTGCGGCACACGGTAGACATTGTCATAGCGCCTGTCTTGCATCTTCACTTCAACAAAAGCACCGGTGCGCACCGGGATGGGTTTCATGGGTGTGTCAATGGCAGCGTAAATTTCAACACCGCCAGATTGTGAGGCAATTTCAGCGCCGATGCGTTTGATGGTGGCGGTGTATTCAATTGGCTTGTCGCCAACTTTCCATACGGCTTTTACTTTGCGGCCTATTAAACTGGTTTCATGGGCGAGGATACGGCCATATTGTGCATCGGTTAAGGTAAAGCGCACATCAATTTGATTGTTGTCAATGAGATTTGCGATCTTATCGTTCACGCTGACTAGGCGGCCAATTTCAGAGCTTACCTCATTAACATAGGCATCAAAGGGAGCGATGAGTTCGGTCTCTTCCAAGCGGCGGTCAGCTTGATCCACTTTCCATTTTAAGCGCTCAACAACTGCCTCTTGCCCTTTTAATCTTGCTTGCTGTAAGTCCAGGTTTACCTTGTGGCCGGAGACGGATTGGGCACGTTGGGAGACAATCACTTTTCTATCGTCGGCCAGTTTTTTGCTAACGGTGCCGCGCTTGGCCAAATTAGATGCCCGCTCATAGTCGGTTTGGGCCAGCTTTAATTGCGCTTGGGCGTATTTTAAATTTTCTTGTTCCAGCTGTACGCTGGCTTTTAACTCGGCTTGTCTGGCCAGGCCTTCATCCAGTGTGGCCTTGGCTTCGCGCACGGCTCCTTGATAATCAAAATCATCAATGCGTACCAGCATCTGCCCCTTTTTAACCAGGGCGCCTTCTTTCAAACTGGGGCCAACTTCAATGATTTTGCCCGCGACCAAGGCGCGCAATTCCACTTGTCGACCGGCAACGGTTTTGCCATAAAGGTGCAATGTTGGGGTGATGTTTTTGGCAACGGCGTCAATCACATCCACGGCCCAGACCTTTTCGACCACCTTTGGTTTTTTCAGGCTTGGTTTGGAGGCTTTTAAAAGCCCATAGCCCATGACGGCTCCTGTCAAAACCGCGATCGGCAACAGTGCTTTCAGACCGAATAGGAAAGCTTTTGACCAGTTAGCGGGCTCTTTTGAGTGGCTAGAAGGGGGTGTTTTTTCTTTTGGCGATTGACGATCCATTCTTTACCTTAAAGCTTCACTCTCAATGTACTGTGGGCATTTGTTTTTTTAAGTTATATATTTAATACGAAAACTATACCAAATATACGTCGCACCTTCGCAAATTATTTTATTTTATGGCATTTTACGTTTTTCTTTCATTTACCATTAATTATGGGTGAAAGTTTGTTATTGAGACGGTGATAAAAGGCTCCAGGAAACGATGACTGACACTTTAAAGTCGCAAACGGTTGATTTAGAACAAATTAAAGCCATCCTTGAACGGCTGGTGGGCTTTGACACGACCTCTCATAAAAGCAATTTAGAGCTCATCGCTTATATTGAGCAGTTTTGTAAACAGAACGGGGTGACGTATCACTTAATCCCTAATGATGAGGGGGATAAGGCCTCTTTGTTTGCCTCCATTGGACCGCAAAATGAGGGTGGGATTGGGCTTTCTGGTCACACCGATGTGGTGCCTGTGGTTGGCCAGGCTTGGGACACTGACCCATTTCAACTCACCCAAAAGGGAGACAAGCTTTTTGGGCGCGGCACAACCGATATGAAGGGGTTCTTGGCGGTGATGCTGGCAAGCATTCCGCTTTTTCAAGCCGCTAACTTAAAACGGCCGGTGCATTTGTTGTTTTCTTATGATGAAGAAATTGGCTGTACTGGTGTGCGCCCCATGATTGACAGGTTGGGTCACGATTTATTGAAACCTGAGTTTGTGTTGGTTGGGGAGCCTTCTAACTGCAAAGTGGTTGAAGCGCATAAAAGCATTTTAAGTTTTGAGACGATCGTGCAAGGGTTTGAAGCGCACTCTAGTGTGCATCATAAAGGTGTTAATGCGATTGAGATTGCCGCTAAGTTAATCGAGTTTTTAACTGGCAAGCAACAAGAGTTGGTTTTAGCGCAAAACGAACCACGCTTTGACCCGCCTTACTCAACCATCCATGTTGGAACAATTACTGGGGGTACAGCGCGCAATATTGTCGCCAAAGAGTGCCGCTTTGCCTGGGAGGTGAGGGCCCTACCTTCTTTTAATGGGTCTGATATTGTTGATGAAATGATGGCGTTTGCACTTCAAAGCTTATTGCCAGCAATGCGTGAAATTTCAGAAAACTGTCATGTAAAAACTGTGAACAAAGGCGAGGTTCCTGGGTTGAATGCGCATCCTTTTGCTGTTGAACTTGGGCTGAAAATAGCACAGCAAAACTCATCTCATGCGGTTTCATACGGAACAGAGGCCGGGCTGTTTGAATTGGGGGGTGTTCCTAGTGTTATTTGTGGACCTGGAAATATCGATCAAGCTCATAAGCCTAATGAATTCATTGATGAAAATGAACTTGTTGCTTGCACTCATATTATGGGCCAGATCGCCGATTATTTGGAAAACAATTAATTGATCAATTGATCATTGATTGTATTTATCTATGCTCTTTCTGTATTGCTTTTTGGTAAAATATTAGACCATTTTGTACTATGTGAGTACTGTTCTTTTCCTTGCAAAATGTTTGAAAATGGGGTTTCCCTTTATTTGTACGCTGATTAATTTTAGAAGCGTGGGTTTTTTTGTTTTTTAAGCTGTATTTTGAGCTTAATCGAAACCCAATTTTTTGATGTAATTAATGATCTTTAAGTTCTGCTGCCTTCTTATATTTTTTGGTGCTGACTTTGAGCTTTAATTGTTTTTTTTATTTATTGCAGTCTGGGTGTTTCTTATTGAACGGCCTGCTTTGTGGTTGGCAAAATAGTTTTACTTTGCACCTCTCAGACAAAATTATATATAATTATTGGTAGATTGAAATGTGTTCAAAAGAATTAACATTTGATCGTGATGGCGCCCCTTCTGACAACTTAATGAGCCTTATGTTGTTCGCCCATGAATGGGTATTAGCTTCATGTTGCAATCTGATGTCTGGCCTTGGGTATAAAATGCTATTAAGGGATGATTTCCTTTTAATCACAGCACTTGGCTCTGGTCCTAAATCTGTGTTTGAGGTTGCAGAAATTTTACAAAAGCCAGTTCATGAGATCCATCACAGAACCAGAGGGTTGGAACTCAACGGATTTGTTGAAATTGTGCAACCCGTGGATCCAGTTGAGCAAAAACAGATTGAGTTTACTGAGAAAGGCAGGCATCTTGTAGAAGATCTCATGCACACTCTTGCTAAAATTGAGATGGTGCTCAATGATCGTGTGAGCCCTTTAGGCGTTCAACAAATGAGAGATGTAATTACCTCAGAGTGGGGAGCGGCGCTTAGTACGTCTGATCTTGATAAATATGGACCGCTTTTCGAACAAGACAATAACTAACTGGATTTTTGATCTTGATAATACACTCTACCCAGCTGAGTGTAATTTATTTGCTCAAATTGATCAGAAGATGGGTGCCTTTATCGCCGAGCTTCTTGACGTTGACTTGAAACAAGCGCGCCGGGTTCAAAAAGATTATTATTATCGCTACGGCACGACCTTAAATGGATTGATGCAAGAACATAAGCTAGACCCTCAATCCTATCTTGATTATGTTCATGATATTGACCATTCAGTGCTCCCAAGCTTGCCAGACTTAAAAAGTGAGCTTGATGAGCTGCCGGGGCGTAAATTTATTTTTACCAATGGTTCTTTCTTCCATGGGGAAAAGGTGGCTGATGCATTGGGTGTTCTTGATGCCTTTGACGGTATTTTTGATATTGCAGCCGCTGACTTTGTTCCCAAGCCTCACTGCGAAGCCTATGAACGCTTTTTAAAGCAGCATAATGTTGACCCGTTACAAGCAGTCATGTTTGAAGATTTGCACCCAAATTTGCGCATGCCGCATGAGATGGGCATGACCACGGTTCTGGTTCATTCTGGCTATGATGATCACCCAAGCCAGAAAGAACGGTTAAGCTGGAAACAGTTGCCAGACTATATCCATTTTGAAACTGATGACCTGGTGGCTATGCTACAAAAGATCAATGTTTCGCTTTCAATTGACAAATTGCCTTAAATTTATCTGCTTAAGATTGATCTAAGTTAAAGTTGTTGGGGCAAATCTTATTATTATAAACCTTGATGTGAAACTTCTATTCCTTGATTCTTTATCATGATTAATCACTTTAATTTTGATGCGCGGGCGTGTCGGATGCCGGGGAGGCGTGTGGTTCATTATGGTTGTGAGATTTTGTTTAGAGACCAAGGTCTTTATTTAAGGATTTGAAAATGAACAAACCAATTCAGCTATTGAGTTTACTTTTGATTTTAATGGGTGGGTTTGCTGGTTCCGCTCAGGCAGATATGAGTAAAGTCGGTGAACAGGCGATTATTAAAGCGGGCGAGATTATGTTTCAGTATCGCTGCCGTAGTTGCCATTCTGATGATATGAGCCACCCTTCTTATGGTCCGCCTTTAAAAAATGTTTTTGGGCGCAAGGCTGGGTCCGTTCCTGGTTTTAATTACTCTCAAGCCTTGAAAGGTTCTGGCATTATCTGGAATGAGAAGGAACTGCGGGCTTGGATTGCAGATAATAAGTCTGTTATGCCAGGCACACGTATGCGCCATGTCGGGATTATGGACAAAGCTGAGCAAGACTTTTTACTTGGCTATCTCAAACATATTTCCAAATAATTTTAGTGAGAGATTTTTGCAGCCTGGCTAGGTTTAGCCAGGCTGTGATTTTTTAATGCTTATGATCATCGTGTAATTCAGCTTCATGACCTGGGTGGTCATGGCTGTGTTCCCCATGGTCTTGGCCGATGTGATCATGATCGTGGGCGCGAAAATCATAGCTATGGTCGCCGTCATGATCATGGTGATGATCGTGCCCTTTATGGTCATGGCTGTGGGTGTGTTGATGTTCATGTTGATGAACATGCTCATGCGGGTGAGCATGAGTATGAATGTGTGAGTGGGTGTGATAGGTGCCGTCTTTGTGGGTGTGCCAATGCTCATGGGTGTGGGTGTGTTCATGATCATGAATGTGCTTGTGTTCATGGCTGTGTTCATGGTCATGTTTATGAGCGGTTGGCTCAGGGTGGGCATCTTTATGCAAGGGGAAATCAACCGGGATGAGGTGAACCATTCCGTGGCGCACGCCGCGTTCAGCAATGATGCGGTTGGCAACATCTTTCACCTGTTTTGTGCCCCCTTTTAATATGGCTGCTTCCAGGCAGGTGTCTTCGTCTAAATGAACATGCATGGTGGCATGAGACAGATCATGATGGCCGTGGTGCACATGGGCAAGACGTTTGGCTAATTCACGTTCTTCATGATCGTAAACATAAGACAGGGTGGCAACACAGGTGCCATCTTGATCTTGGTTTTCAAGTCGTTCGCCTTCAAGCCGGTCTCGAACCATGTCCCTAATGGCTTCAGAGCGATTGTCATAATTCTTCTCAGTCATGAACTGGTCAAGCTGTGTGAGAAGTTCTTGATCTATCGTAATCGTTACCCGCTGCATTTTGTGCCTTTCTTGACAAACTCAACTCAAAATGTATGATGTTTTTATTATTTATCATATATGATAAAAATAATATTTGTATTACCGAGTGTCCTTTGGCCAAACTATAAGGGATTTTTTGGATGTTTCATAAAGTTATCCTTGCTGTTTTACCCTTGCTTTTTTGCGGTCAAACCGTTGCTGAGGCTCATTTTCAAGAGCTTATTCCATCTACCGACATTGTACCAGGCTCTGCTCCAGGCTCAAATATAACTCTTTCTCTACAATTTACTCACCCTATGGAACAAGGGCCTTTAATGGATATGGTTCGCCCAAAATCCTTTGGCGTGATGATTGGCAATACGCGCTCAGATCTTTTATCCACCCTAAAACCCCAAACGATTAACGGTAAATCTCGTTGGCAGACGACTTATAAGCTGGCCCAACCTGGGGATCACGTTTTCTATCTTACACCGGGCCCCTATTGGGAACCTTCTGAAGATAAAATGATTGTTCACTACACCAAAGTTGTGGTGGACGGATTTCATGGAGGTGAGGGCTGGGACAAGCTTGTTGGCTTACCGGTGGAGATTGAACCTCTAAGCCGCCCTTATGGGCTTTGGACCCATAATATTTTTAGAGGGCGGGTATTAAAACAAGGCAAACCAGTTCCTTTTGCAGAAATTGAGATTGAATATCGCAATGAAGGCGCCCAAGTAAAAGCGCCCTTTGACCCTTACATTACGCAAATTATCAAAGCAGATGCGCATGGTGTTTTTGCTTATGCAATGCCTCGAGCAGGATGGTGGGGGTTTGCAGCCTTGGTTGAGGGTGACAGTTTGCTGAAAAACCCAGAGGGTGCCTTAAAGCCTGTGGAGCTTGGCGGCCTGATTTGGGTTAAAACAAGAGATATGCACACTGCTCACTAAAGCAGCTTGCATTTAACAGGGAAGATTAACAAAAATGCATTTGGTTGATGGCATTGTTAGCACACCTTTGGTTGTCAGCTCAGCCGTTATCGCTGCGGGGGCTGTGGCGATTGGCTTAAAGCGGGTCGACCCTGATGATGTGCCGAAAATTGCGCTGTTAAGTGCAGCCTTCTTTGTTGCCAGTGTTATCCGCGTGCCGATCGGGCCAGGGGCGGCTCATTTAATGCTTACCGGGTTGTTGGGGCTCATTTTGGGGCCCATGATTTTTCCAGCCGTTCTGGCGGGTTTGCTGTTGCAAACTTTGATGTTTGGATTTGGTGGCATTTCTGTGCTTGGGCTGAACCTTTTAAACATTGCTTTGCCAGGTTTTTTGGCCTTTTTGATGTTTTCTCCCCTCTTGCATCGTTGTCCTTCCTCTCAGGTTATAATCTGGGGCGCGATAGCCGGGGCGTTTGCCGTGGTCGGTTCCAGTCTTATGGTTGCCGGCTCTTTGGCCCTGTCAGGGCAAGGATTTTGGACTGTGGCCAAGCTTATTGTTTTGGCCAATCTGCCTGTGGCTGTTGTTGAAGGGTTGGTTGTTGGCGCGGCCCTTAGTTTTTTGTTTAAGTTAAAGCCTGGCTTGTTTCCTCAACCAAAGCTAACAGCAAAGCAGGCAGCTTAATGAGCGCTCGGTTTGTCATCTTCACGCTTGGCCTTATTGGTGGCTTGCTGACTTTCCCTTCATTTGGGCTTGCTCATAAACTGCATATATTTGTCACCATAGAGCCTGGCCCCGAGGTTGCAGGGCGGGTTTATTATTCACGCACAACCCCTTTTCGCTACGCCCGTGTGGACTTGCTTGACCGCTCTGGCAAGACCATAAAAAGTGCTCGCAGTGATGAAGAGGGACGATTTCACCTCAAGCTGAAGGACCTTGGTTTGCTCGATTTGGACGGGTTTACCGTGCGCTGTGAAACCAAGGATGGGCATGGTGTTGAGCACAAGATTTTGGCCAATGCTCTAACAGGCTCACAAGACAAGTATACACACGATCACTTTGAATCACCGCAATCTCATGGTTCTTTGCGGGAAACACTTGCCCTTGAGCTACGCCCTTTAAAAGAACAAATCAATGCGCTTGAGACCAAAATTTGGTTGCGCGATGTTTTGGGTGGGTTGGGCATGCTGATGGGTGTTTTTGGTTTGTGGATGTTTTGGCTGGCGCGTTCACACAGTGTTGGGCAAAAAGAATGAGTTTAGCTGCCCAACTTTCCAGGCTCGATCCACGCACTTTGATTTTATTGGCTGTTCTTTTTGCTGTGGTGACGGTTCTTATTCAAGATCTCTCAATTTTATTGGCCTTGCTTTGTTTTTCTTTGTTCTTGTGCGTGCTGTTTCAAGTGCGCGCGCGTGACCATTTGGCCCGTTTTTTGGCGGTGGATGGGTTTGTCTTGCTGACCGTCATCATCTTGCCCTTTACCATGCAGGGCACAGAACATCTGGACTTTCTTGGCCTCAGTTTAAGCAAAGAGGGTTTGGTGTTGGCGGCCAAAATCCTATTAAAAGCCAATGCGGTGTTTTTGTGTTTTATCGCTTTACTGGGACGCATGCAGTTGCCCCAATTTGCGCATGGGCTGGCTCACCTTTGGGTGCCGATGGTCTTTGTGCAAATTTTGCTAATGATGATCCGTTACATTGATGTGTTGGGCCAAGAATTAGGCCAATTACGACGGGCCATGAAATGCCGCGGCTTTGCTTTAAAGACCAATTGGCACACATTTAATAGTTTGGGGCAATTGGTGGGCATGGTGTTTGTGCGGGCGGTTGAACGCTCTGAGCACATTCAAAACGCCATGAAATGCAGAGGGTTTCAAGGCACATTTCCTTTATTGTCCCATTTTCATTACAGCTGGTTTGATGGGCTATTTGGGCTTTTGTTTATAAGCGTGCTTGGCGTGCTTATTTTTGGGTGGGTCTTATGAGCAATCCTTTACTCTCACTCACAAATATTGCTTACACCTATGATGATGGGACGTGTGTTTTATCAGATGTCAATTTTGCCATCCATGCTGGTGAGCGCGGCGCACTGACGGGGCGTAACGGGGCGGGCAAAACTACGCTTTTGCATTTGATGATTGGTTTGTTGAAACCAGGTGCTGGAACGGTGGAGGCTTTTGGCAAAGCGCGGGTTTCGGAGAAAGATTTTTATGAGGTGCGGTGCCGAGCAGGCTTGTGTTTTCAAATGGCGGACCATCAATTGTTTTGCCCCACTGTTGCCGAAGATGTCGCGTTTGGCCCCCTTAACCTTGGCAAGTCCCATGCTGAGACGAGACAAATTGTGGCTAACGCTTTGGAATTGGTTGGTTTAGAGGGCTTTGAGCAAAAGATAACCCATCATTTATCAGGGGGTGAGAAACGGTTGGCGGCGCTGGCCAGTGTGTTGGCAATGGAGCCAGACTTATTATTGTTGGATGAACCAACAGCCGAACTTGATGATAGGGCCAAAGCCAGGTTGATTAAGGTACTTAACGATTTGCCCCAGGCCAAGCTGATTATTTCTCATGACGGGTCATTTTTAAATGAGGTGACGGATCACCACTATGAGTTGAAAGAGGGACAAGTGAGGCTCATATAAGGCTGGTATGATTTGCCCCCCTTAACGTTTTCCATCGTTTCCTTTGGAAAAACTAAGAGGGGCGGCAGTAAAAGCAGGCAGGTTTTACGCCGCCACTTCAGAGAGGAAGTTATCAATTTCTTCTTGCAAACGCTTGGCATCATTTTCCAATTGGGAAGATGATTGTTGCACCGAACGCGCGGAGCTGTTGGTTTCTTCGGCTGATTGATCCACACCTGATACAGCTTGGGTTAAATCACTTGAGTGCTGGGCCGTGTCTTGGACATTTGATGAAATCTCGCTTGTCACAACCCCTTGCTCTTCCATTGCACTTGAGATTGCACTGGATAGTTCATCCACTTTGCCCATAGTGACAGCGATTTCATTAATTTCGGTTGCTGTGTCATTTGAGGCTTCTTGAATTTCCTTAATGTGCTTGGCAATTTCATTGGTGGCTTGACCCGTTTGCTCAGCTAAGGATTTTACCTCAGCTGCCACAACAGCAAAGCCTTTCCCACTTTCACCAGCTCTGGCTGATTCAATGGTGGCATTCAGGGCAAGCAAATTGGTTTGTTCGGCAATTTCAGAAATCAGGCTAACAACCGCGCCAATACGATCTGCTGCTTGGGTCAGCGCGCTAACCCGGTCAGAGCTTTTGCGTGCCTGTTCTGCTGCATCGCGAACCGCACTTGAGGTTTCAACAACCTGAACTGAAATTTCACCAACCGAACTGGCCAATTGTTCTGAGGCGCCTGCAAGATGGCGGACATTTTCATCGGCAGACATAGAGGCATGATTGGCTGTGCCGGCAAGCTCAGCTGTGCGTTGAGCAATATTGGTCAGGTCAACGGCTGATGATGTCATATCAGCTGCACCGGTGCGTACAGCATTAATGAAACCATCCATACGACTACGGAAATTTTCTGCTATTTCTTTTAGCCGCTCGCGCCGCTCTTGCTCATAATTCTCAGACGACTTTCTTTGCTCCTCAGCCAATTCTTCAGCTCGTTGGGTTGCCGTGTTGGCTTGACTTAATGCATCGCCCACACGGCCTGCGGCTGTTTCCAGGTTGGTAACAATCCAGTTTACGCCTTCCAAGGTGATAAAGATGGTGATCAGGTGGGCAAGGGTAAGAAATAGGCCAGAATGCCCAGGAAAGGCGGCGGCTGGGTCCATTACAGCAGCACTGATGGTAAAGAACATGGCAATTGATGCGGCCAGCACGGTTGCCCTCTTATCGCACCAACCTGAGAGCAGAGCGATTATGGCGATTAAGCCAAATTGCGCTTCCATTTGCAACGAGTTACCCCTTAGCATAACGATCAGGGCAATCAAATTTACTGTCAGGGCTGCACTGGAGGCAAAACGCGTTCTGGTTGACAGCGGTTCTTTTTTCAAAAGGAAGGTTGCATATGCAGTGCCGATAATCGCTGCGATTAAAGGTAAGGCCGATGTGTTTACCTCAGACCAGGACAGCGGCATGAAGGCCGTCATTACCGGTGAGACCAAGTAGGCTATTGCAGCTAATAATATTGGCAGCCATAACATGACTGTAATAAAAATTATAAAACGTGATCTCAGTATATTTAAATCCATGGTGATCCCCTCAAAATAAAAAAGACCTATTTCTGAAAAAATGTGAATCAGTAATCGTCCGTACCCGTTATTTCTTGCCATTAAGTCGAATAATTTGTAAATGGGAGGTAAATAAATACGCTATCTTTTTATTTTTTTATTTTTTAATTATTGCAAACTACTCGAAATACTATTTTTCGTATTATAATTTTCCAATTTGTTCTTGGTTTGGAAGGTTTCTTTACATGGAGGCTGAAAATGACCGATGCAACTGATGTTTCAAGCTCGCAGCAAAAATCGGCTGAACTTGATTTTTTTTCTTCTGGCAATGCCAATGAACGGCAGGCTCAAATTGCCATTTACGTTTATCAAAGCCCGATCCGGGCCTGGCACTGGGCCAATATGTTTTGCATTTTGATCTTATGTTTTTCTGGTTATTTCATTGGCAGCCCCTTGCCCACCCTTTCAGGAGAGGCAAGCGATCATTATTCAATGGGCTATATTCGCTTTGCCCATTTTGCCGCTGGCCAAGTGCTGGTGGTTTTATTCTTGGGGCGGATCTTTTTTGCTATCACAGGAAATCAATATGCCAAGGAACTGTTCTTGTTGCCTGTCTATAGCAAAAAATGGCGTCATGGGTTTTGGGAACAATTGAAGTGGTATTTATTTGCCACAAATCAAGCGCCGCAATTTGTTGGGCACAACCCAGTGGCTCAGTGCATTATGTTTTTTGGCTTTGTTCTGCCATGTATCTTTATGATCCTTTCTGGTTTAGCGCTTTATGCAGAAGGGCTGGGCATGGGGCATTGGCTTTACAATGTTACTGATTTTATGTTGCTGTTTTTTGATGGCACTATGTCGATCCATACTTATCACCATTTGGGCATGTGGGTTATTATTTGTTTTGTGATTTTGCACCTTTATGCCGCGTTTCGTGAAGAGATCGTGTCTCGTCAATCTATGATTTCTACGATGATATCTGGCTGGCGCATGTTTAAGTGACGGTGTGCTTTTTTCGGAGTGTTAATCAACCAAATAAAAAAGGGCCGATTTCTCGGCCCTTTTTTGTTTCACTTTCAAATATAGCCTTAACACTTAAGCGTTTCATTTTTCTCTGGCGCTTTAGAATGCCCACCAGCATCCGCTCTTTTTTTGGCGCTTTAGAATGCCCACCAGCATCCGCGCCACCGCAAAACCAGTGTCCACTTTTGGGTGAAACGATTTTTTTCTGAAGCGTTTCATAGGCCCCAAAACCGGTGTCCACTTTTGGGTGAAACGATTTTTTTCTTGAAGCGTTTCATTGACCCCAAAACCGATGTTCACTTTTGGGTGAAACGATTTTTTTCCTGAAGCGTTTCATAGGCCCCAAAACCGGTGTCCACTTTTGGGTGAAACGCTATAACCCTTACTGGTTTACCGCAAGTTTTTTGCCCAATGAGCCGGTGATCTCAGCTGACTTTGTGCAAACGGTAATGCGAGGCTGAAATTGCTGATCTAATTTTAAACTTCCATCATTGTCGCGGATGGTCAGGTTTGCGGCGCCATTGGCCACTTTTTCAAGTTCTGCCTTGCCGCCAATTTTTGACAGATCTTTTTGGTGAATGACATAGCTAACAGCACTGGCCTTTACAGCCTGACGGACCAGAAAATAGCGGTTGCCAGATTTTAAAGATACATTCTGTTTTAACCAGGTAACAATTTTATCCTCTGTGGCATCATCAATATCATTCGCGCGGATATCTTGTACCGTCACATCAATGGCCAGCGCCTTATTGCGAGCCGCACTTGCATCAACGCTCAAGCCAGGAACAACCTTTTTCAGTAAAGCAAGTGAGGCCTCAGCATTGGCTTTTTGGGTGCTGTTAATTTCATAATCGGAGATTTTTATGTCGCGGCGCATATTTTCGGTGATCAAATTATGCTTGCTTAAATCCTTCACACTATAATGAACGCCGCGCTCATCACGGCGATATATGGCGCCGACGGGGTAAAGATCGCTGGCGCTTATCGGGCAATCATACCCTTTGGGAAGATTGTTAATCGTGCCCGTTAAAAGGCCACCTTGAATGAGATTGCCGCCCTCATCGCTACAGGCGCTGAGGAGAAATGGGAGCGCCAAGCTTAAGCAGATGGCTTTTTTTGCCGATTTTATCGTCTTTCTGCGCATGGTCAGCCCCTCCTTTGGGCGATGTCAATAAGCTAAAATGTAATTGCATTAACTGATCGCCATTTTAGCTTGTCGTCAAGCAAGTGGGCGTATTTTTTAGTGATTAACTTTTATTTTGGCTATTCATTGTTGCTCTTGAGGGGCAGAAAGGCTCTGATTGGCACTATCATGGTTGATAGAATGGCTTTCAAGTCATGATACGGAAAGTTTCATAAATTCGGGCTTTGATATGTTTAAATGGTGCATGCGTAAATGGTGATGCGCATTTGGTGATATCAATGATTTGCAAACAAAGAAAAAGGGCCGAGAGATCGGCCCTTTTTTAATTCATCTTCAAATCACCTTAACTTAGACGGTGTCACCAAAGGGCATATCCCTTAGGCGCTTACCTGTGGCGTTAAAGATGGCATTTGCCAGGGCTGGAGCAAGAGGAGGGAGCCCTGGTTCACCAACACCGGCGGCGTGAACGGAGAAGGGATGATCCACAATATGAACATGGACGTTTTCAGGATAGTTATCTGAACGTACCATTTCATAGGTGTCAAAGTTAGATTCCTGAGCGACACCGTTCTTAAAGGATACACCGCTATAGAGCGCCAGGGTCATGCCCATAACAGCTGCACCCTCTAACTGAGAGCGGATCCGTTCTGGGTTGGCGGCATAACCGCAGTCAATGGCCAGGTGGACTTCAGGCACTCTAATTTGACCTTTGACAACATTTACCTTTACGGCAGCGGCTGTGTAAGTCACGAAAGATCTGTGACATGCTAGTCCCCAACCTTGCCCTTTGGGTAATTTTCCTTTGCCCCATTTGGCTTTGTCAGCTGCCAGGTTCAGAACATTTTTTAAGCGCATGGTATCGATTGGGTATTCATCATAGACCTCGCCATAATCCCAAAAGTCTTTGGGGAAGCCTTGTTTCACTGGCTGTAATTTGCGGTCTGAACCAATGAGTTCTAGCAGCATTTCTTTTTCATCTTTGCCAAGCTCGTGGGCCAGCTCAGAAGCAAAAGACTGAACAGCCCAGGCTCTTGGAATGTTGGAGACCGAACGGAACCAGCCAATCCTTGTATGAGCTAAGGCCTTGCCATTCTCAATGCTCATATTTGGAATTTCAAAAGGAATATCGACATGGCCCATGCCATCTTCAATGAAGAAGTGATGGCCTGAGTCAGGCGCAAAGGTGGACAAGATACTTGGCGAAACTGAGTTAAAGCGCAAGCCTGTGACTTTACCTTTTTTATCAAGTGTCGCCTCTAGCCGTTCTACCGAGGTGGTGTGGTAGAAGCTGTGCATAATGTCATCTTCTCTGGTCCATTGCACTTTTATTGGGTGGCCTGTTAATTGACTTAACAGAGCTGCTTCAATGGCAAAGTCGCATTTTGATTTGCGACCAAAGCCGCCACCGAGCAAGGTCACATTCACTTTGACCTTTTCAACCGGTAGTTTTAGGGCGGCGGCAATGTCTTGACGCGCGCCATATGGAGATTGAACAGGCGCCCAAATTTCCGCACTATCTGCCTTTACATCAGCCACTGCGACAGGTGGCTCCATTGAGGCATGGGCCATATGGGCCTGGGTGTATTCGCGAGAAAATGTTTTAGCGGCTGATTTTTTCGCTCCTTCCAGGTCGCCTTCTTTGCGCAATACTTTACCAGGCTGGCTGGCGGTTTTGCGCATTTCAGCCATGAATTGGTCTGAATCATAGTTTGAATGCGGGCTTTTTTCCCACTCGACCTTAATGGCATCGCGCCCTTTAATGGCGGCAGCTGTGTGCGAAGCAATCACAGCAACACCGCCCAGGGGAGCAAACTTGGCAGGCATGATGGTAGTTGGCAATTGAATAACACGCTCAACGCCAGGAACGTCCCAAGCATCACCTTCATAAACACTTCTGATTTTTTCACCCACAGCTGGCGGGCGAGCAATGGCGGCCACTTTCATGCCTGGGAGCATGATGTCAGCACCATAAATGGCTTTACCAACCGTGATGTCGTAAATATCGACCATAGGCACATTGCCTTTGCCGATATAGCGGAAGTCTTTTTCCGTTTTGAACTTAAGCTGTTCAAACTTTGGCACGTCTTCCTTCATGGCAGCGGCAGCAAGTTCACCAAAGCCGGCTTTTTTCTTGCCACTAGTGACTTGATGGACGCCAACTTTGACTTTGCTCGGGCTTACACCCCATTTTTTCGCTGCTGCATTGGCAAGCATGTGGCGAACTGAGGCACCCATTTGGCGCATTGATTGAATGTGATGACGCATGGAGCGTGAGCCGTCAGTGTCTTGGTTGCCGTATTTTGGCTCATCACCCTCAGCTTGGATGACTTTGACTTTGGCCCAATCGGCGCCCATTTCGTCTGCCAAGACCATAGGCAGAGATGTTTTTGAGCCTGTGCCCATTTCGGAGCGGTGCCCGACAATGGTGACAGTGCCATCAGCATCAATTGCAACAAAAATTTTGGGATCATATTTCAGCCCGTGTGGCATTTTTTCACCGCCAACAGGATATTTGATAAACGCCTCAGCTGGGCTTGCAAATGCGGCAACGGCAAAACCGGTTGCACTGAATTGTAAAAAGCTGCGGCGCGATACGTTGGCAAAGGTTAACTCTTTGCTTGGTTCGGTAGGGGTAAATTTCGTGATTTTTTCTGCATTGGGTAACATGGCTTTATACTCCCCTTGAAGCGTGGCGAACAGCGGCGATGATGCGCTGATAACAACCGCAGCGACAAATGTTTCCTGACATGGCGTCTAGAATTTCTTCATCACTTGGCTTTGGATTGTTTTTGAGGAGTTCGGCCGCTTGCATGATTTGGCCGGCTTGACAAAAACCGCATTGAGGAACGTTTAATTCGCGCCAGGCTTGCTGCACAGGGTGGTTGCCATCGCTCGACAAACCTTCAATGGTTGTGATTTTTTTGCCTTTGGCGTCTGAAACTTGTGTGACACAACTTCTGACTGCTTCACCATTGACATGAACTGTACAGGATCCACAAAGACCTGACCCACAGCCAAATTTTGTCCCTGTTAGTCCAACTAGATCTCTTATTACCCATAAGAGGGGGGTATCGTCCGGGACATCGACCGTATGGTCTTTGCCATTCACATTAAGCTTTAGCATATTGTGCTCTCCCTTAGTTCAGCCCACTGCGGCACGTCTCTTCTTCATTAGTTTTTTAGGTCTTACATAGACTTGCAATTCTATTTTTTTGCAGACCTATTTCATATAAGTCATTTAATTTAACTTCTGGCAGCATTTTTTTGCAAGTAACAATTTCCTTGCGTTTTACTCATCTCCTCTAACCCCTTGTTTTTTATTATATTTCTTGAAAAAATTAATTTTCTTTACTTCTTTTTTTTTGCCAAAAATTGGTAAAAAAAGTAATCCTTTGATGTGAATCGCCTAAATTTTCACTCTTCAAAATCGCTCCCAACAAGATGATAGCGCGGTATTTTTAGCCCAATATTCTTACCTAGCTTGCCCTGTTTTTACATACCTTTTTTATGACCTTAGGATCTCTTTTGGTAAAATATGAGGACAACAGATTGTTTGCTCTTCAGGCTCTATCTATGGACACCTCTATTAAGCTGACCAATACGGGATCACCGATTGATAAACCTTTTTTCAAAATAGGATCCCTAAATGAAAGCTCAGTCTTATAGAGCTTAAGTTAATTAGCATATTAACTAATAACTTCTTTAAAGTACACTTGTTTTATGTTTCACCCTAGGTGCAAAAGATTTTTTGCTGAGTTCGGGGAGAATAAGCAAGGGCCGAACTACCTTTTAATCAACTCATTATTGGGTTTGCAAAACAGCCATCTTGACTTTGTAGGGACTGCCAATACAAAGATCCGGCCGTTTGTAATCTGAACTTTTTACAGGCCGACAAAGGATGGCAGGCTATATTGTATTGAATGTTATCAAATTATAACCCATTTTGATTTGCGATTAAGTTGTGACTATACTTGAGCCTTATCTAGGCTCTTATCAAAACTGGTTAGCAAAAGAGATCGACATTATATAATAATAAGCAAAGCTGGGTGCTGATGTTTTTTCTAAAAGAACTGCCAACACAAACAATGATCGACAAATATGCAGCGCAATTTGCAGAAATGGATCGTGAGAAATTTAGTGATGCTCTGCATATGTTGCGCCGTGCCAGTCTTTTAATCAGAAAGCTTGAGGCTTATTTTAGTGAACATGGTTTGTCTCAAACACGGTTTCTTATCCTCATGGTTTTGGATCGCGAACCGGAAACAGACAGCCTGACCATTGGTGATATCGTGGACCGGCTTGATGTTTCGAAACCTGTGATTACAAACACGTTAAAAACCTTGAAAAAAGATGGTCTCGTTAAAATCGACGCTGGTGAAAAAGACCGGCGGGAAAAGACTGTGACCATTACAAAATCTGGGTGTGAAAAGATTTATAGTATTTTGCCTGGCTATTATCATGTGATTAATGAGGAAATGGAGTCCTAGGGTCAGGCCCTATTTTATGGGGTAATCGAATACAAAGGTGGTTATGATTGTGAATTAACCATCATATTTCAGATTAAAAGCCAACTGTTGCAAATCTTTGGTTCCCTGCTTCAAGACAATTTTGGATTATAATTCAAGATCTTACTTGGACAACACAAGTCACGATTACACAATTACTCGTTTAATTATGGTATCGCTCGTCAAAGGTTTTTTACTGCCCCAATACAAATTAACTCACTTACTGGAAAAAATTAGAGATTAGTAAATAACTGCTTATAATCAAACTCTTAACTGATCTTGCACAGTCGGGAGTATTGCAATGAGCAGAGTAACAAACCTTATGGGAGGAGACTATTTGGCGTATTTGCTAAATGGTCCTCGTGATAATTCTTATTCTGAAATGGATTTGGGTCGTGAGGGCGACTTGGGTCCTGATGGAAACCGGGCCTTAAAGAAAAAAGAACATGATTGTTCCGATGAGTTCGACTTTTACTGGCGTGATAGTTTTCATTTTGTTGAACCGGGCACCCCAATCAGAGATATAACCGGGGGCAATAATAACCCTTATACGCCTGAGGCAGGACAAGCCCATCAAGTATTTGTGTCAAATATTGACAGCACTGATTTGTATGGCGATGGGATCAGCACCCCTTCTGGGGCTGACAGACCAGGGCCCCGTGAAATTTCCAACGAAATATTCGATCAAACGCAAGATTTACCCAGCACCATAGGCGCTTCAAATTTCTTATGGATGTGGGGCCAGTTTTTGGATCATGATATCAACTTAACTCTGGGTGGCACTGAACGCTTTGATATTGACGTGCCAATTGGTGATCCTGATTTCGATCCTATGAATACTGGCGCTATGAAAATTCATCTTACCCGTTCAGATCACGCACCAGGGACAGGAGAGGGGACAGGCACGCCAGCGCAACAAATCAATGGCATCACCGCTTTTATCGACGCTTCAAATGTTTATGGGTCTGACCCTATAAGGGAAGCTGCTTTAAGAGATGTGGGCGGAAAATTGAAGGTTAGTGCTGATGATATGCTTCCCCTTAATACTGATGGATTAGAAAATGCAAACGACACTCATATTTTCTCTGATGAAGAGATGTATCTTGCAGGCGATGTCAGAGCCAATGAAAACGCGGCTTTAACAAGCCTGCACACGCTTTTTGTAAGAGAGCACAACCGTCTGGTTGATGAACTTTCACAAAAGTTTCCGTCTTTGGATGATGATGAGCTTTACCAACAGGCAAAAGCTATTGTTGAGGCTCAGATGCAGATCATTACATACAATGAGTTCTTGCCACTCATCATTGGTGAAAACGCACTTGATCAATATAGTGGCTATGATCCGAGTGTTGATCCGCAAATCAGCGTTGAGTTTGCAACAGCTGCGTTTCGTATTGGCCATACGATGCTAAATGGCACGATCGCTCGCATGGAAGAAGATGGCAGCACATCATCACATAATAACCTGGGGCTCCTGCATGCTTTCTTTAACCCTTATGAGGTTACTGATGATAAAATGAATGACTTAATGCGCGGCCAAGCGGCCACGACCAGTCAGGCGATTGACACCTTCATCATTGATGATGTGCGCAACTTCTTATTTGGCCCTCCTGGTGCTGGTGGGTTAGATCTGGGCGCCCTTAACATCCAGCGTGGTCGCGACCATGGTTTACCTGACCTCAACACTGTGCGCTCATCATATGGGCTAGACCCTTACATGAGTTTTGGTGATTTGACGTCTGATGCTTATTTGGCCTCACAATTGGAAATGGTTTATGGGAGCATCGATAAAGTTGATCTGTTTGTTGGTGGCCTTGCGGAAGATAATGTACCCGGCGCAACGGTTGGTGAAACATTCCAATTCATTTTGGTCGATCAATTTACGCGGCTGCGCGATGGAGATTCATTTTGGTATGAAAATCGTTTTTCTGAATACACAATTGAACATCTGGAACAGACAAAACTATCTGACATTATCTTGCGTAATAGCGATATAGACTACATTCAAAATAATGTCTTTCTACAATCAGATCGCATCGGCGGCACAGATAGAAAAGATAAATTAATTGGCGATGAAGACCGTGATTTGATCATTGGCTTTAAGGGCAATGATCTCATCAAGGGCAAAGCTGGAGATGACGACCTGTTTGGGGGGCATGGCAGGGACAAAATCTATGGCGGGGCCGGTGATGACTTTATCTATGGCGAGAAAGGGAATGACCTCATCAAGGGCAATGACGGCGATGATCATCTATTTGGCGGTCATGGCCGAGATAAAATCTATGGCGGGGCCGGTGATGACTTTATTTGTGGCGGGAAAGGAAATGACACCATCAATGGCGGCAAAGGGTTTGATACCGTTTATGTGGATGCAAACTTTTTTGATGTTGATCTTAAACACACCAAAAATGGTTTCATCTTGACCAGCCAGGATGAGGGTAGAGACCGCCTTTTTAACGTTGAGCAATTGAAGTTCAATGATTGCACTTACACTAAGGTCACAGATGATGATTATGAGATTGTCCATTATGATTTTTTTGAGATCTAGAGCGCGTTGCTTTTTTATTGCATTCACGAAACGCTTTTCTTTTATCTCACGGGCGTTTTTTCGCTCAAAAAGCGAAAAGCCCTGCGGGTGGGACGGCGCTTGACGCCGGGCGCTTTAAAAGCGCCATGTCCGTGCTCTGAAAAAGAGCACTCCCTTCTTCGTAAGGCAGCCTAACGCCCAGGATTTGTGAATCCATATAAAAGCAACTTGCTCTAGCGTTTCTTTTATCTCACGGGCGTTTTTTCGCTCAAAAAGCGAAAAGCCCTGCGGGTGGGGCGGCGCTTGACGCCGGGCGCTTTAAAAGCGCCATGTCCGTGCTCTGAAAAAGAGCACTCCCTTCTTCGTAAGGCAACCTAAAGTGCAAGATTTGTGAATCTATATAAAAGCAACTTGATTCTGGTGTACTGACTTTTTGAACAAAAAGAAAAAGGCATATCTTTCGCAGATATGCCTTTTTTTATCAATGACAAATCATTCGTAGGTTTTTAAGCAACACGGATAAAACCGGCCAATCCTGTTTTTTGATGCTCGATTACATGGCAGTGGAACGCCCAGTCGCCCCGATTGTCAGCAACCAGTGCAACATCAATGATTTCATCTTTCAAAAGCAGCATTGTGTCTGTCCAGTTGGCGGCAACCTTTCGTTTGTTGGAGCGCAGGGGCCGAAATGCCAACCCATGGAGATGAATTGGGTGCAGATTAGGCGATTCATTGCGTAGCCTTAGAATATAGCTTTTGCCGAATTCCAAAGTGGCAAGGGGACCGGTGCCTTTGGCATCATCACCTGGCCATGGCTTTCGATTAATTGACCAAAAGGTTTTGCCAAGGGTGCCGCAAAAACCATTGTTAGGCGCCAAGCCATCTGGCGACCAGCCAAAAACAAACTCATGAATTTGGGCTTGTTTTAAATTTGGTTGCGATACGGGGTTGGGCTTTAAAGGTTTTAGTTCGGCCAAAGTGCGCTTGAGGTTGGGGCCTTTTGCCCGCAAGGTTGCCATGATCCTGTTGGCGCCAGATTTCCTGGCAAAGATCGAGATTGTTTGCCCTTCCGAGGCTGGCATTTTAAGGGCGATGTCGACCCGCTGACCAGGGCCTAAGATCAAAAGCTGATTTTCATCTGGCATCGGCACGGACTGTTCAATCGGGTGTCCATCCCAGGCGATTATTTCCCCCTTTGCACTAGATAGGTATAGTTTGTAGATGCGGGTGGTGTCTGTGTTGACCAAACGCAAACGGACAAGCCCGCCGGTCGGATGATCATAAAGCGGGGCTTGGCGCCAATTGGCTGTCAGGACATTGCCATGGGTGCCAGAGCGCGCTGCACCGCGCAGGGTATAAGGGGTGCGCAGAGCGTCTTGTTTATCCAGTTTAAAATCGCGCAGATTAATCACCTGGTCATCATTAAAACCTGGGTCAATCGATTCTTTGATCACCATCACGCCTGTGAGCCCACGGGCAATTTGTGTCATGGTCATGCAATGGGGGTGATACCAATGAGTGCCTGCATCTGGCGGGGTGAATTTATATTGAAAGCTGTCGCCTTGGGCCAGAGGCAGTTGGGTGAGATAGGGCACGCCATCCATTTCATTGGGCAAGCGGATGCCATGCCAATGTATGGTTGTGTATTCGTCTAATGTGTTGGTGACGTTGAGTGCCATGGGTTTGCCTTGCCGGCCATATAAGACCGGGGGCGGGCCATCAGGAGACAGGCTGATCAATCCATGGGTTGGCTTTTCTCGCAAAAGATAGCTTGCCGTTTGGATTTTCAGATGATGGCTTATCAGGGCGTTTTCGCCCTTGTCGTGCAAATGCTGATTGCCCTTGGCCGCAAACCCAACGCCTGCAAGAGCGCCACTGCCTAGGGCCGCTGCCATAGAAACAAGTAAATCGCGCCGTTTCACAATACTCTCCTTCCAATGCCTTCATTCAATCAGCGATTAGAGTTGCCAGATCAGGTATGTGAAGCAGGATTTAGTTTTTATTCTTAATGATATCAATTCCTTGAGATTGATCAATGTTTGTTTTGGATCGGGAATAAAATTCATGATTTTGCGAAAAAGGGGCCCAATGCCTGCTTTCGTTTTCAAGCCATCTGATATATAAACGCCTCATATTGATTTTATTAAGAAGTGCTTGTACTGGGAGTTTTGTAAAATATGCAAACTGTGATTTGTATGAAGTGGGGCGATCGTTATGGCTCTGACTATGTTAATAAGCTTTATAACATGGTGTCTCGTAGTACACAGCGTCCTTTGCGTTTTATCTGTTTAACCGATGACCGGTCAGGGATTGCCAGTGAGGTGGAGTGCGGTGAGATCCCTCCGATTGATCTTCCAGCCGATATTCGCGTAAAGGGATGGCGCAAACTCTCTTTATGGCAAGACAAATTGGTGGCAGAAAATGGGCCGATTGAAGGGCCGTTTTTATTTTTTGATCTTGATATTATCCTGCCTGGGGGTCCGCAATCGGTTGATGATTTTTTTGATTATATGCCTGAAGAGACCTATGTGGTGATTGAAAACTGGCCCCAAAAGGGCAAAAACATTGGCAATACGTCGGTATTTCGTTTGTCTGTTGGCTCGCAAACCATTGTGTATAATCAATTGCATGAAAAGCCAGAAACGGCTTATGGAACCTTTCCCAATTCTCAAACCTATGTTTCGCGCACCAGCAAAACAATGGCCTTTTGGCCCGATGAGTGGTGTGTGAGTTTTAAACATTCTTTGTTACCGCCCTGGCCTTTGCGTTTTTTTAAAGCTCCAACCTTATGGCCTGGCATTAAAGCGGTGGCCTTTACAGGTAAGCCTGACCCTGATGAAGCGGCAATCGGTGTTTGGCCAGAAAAAAAGCCTTGGAAGAAATTATATAAATTCATTAAGCCATCTGTTTGGATTGACGAGCATTGGCGGTAACATCTTCATATTCAATCAAGTTTGCACATGACCTTCTTACAAGAGATGGTTTGGCTTCAATTGTATAATTGTTTCATAGGGATAATGGCGTGCTCGTTCGAACTTTGTTCGAACTCGAGATTAAATGAAAGGGCGGCTATTTTTAGAAAAAGAAATGGCGCGCCGGGGAAGCACCAAATTTCTTCATAAGTCATTGATATAAAATAATTATTTTTTCTAAAAATAAGCTCCTCCACCATTTACTCCACCATTTATTTTTGGTAGCGAGAGGTGGTCTGGGGTGGCTTGAAATAGAAAAATAAATTCTTAGATATATATAGCCTAGGTTTAAACTTTGAAACCATAGGACATCGCGATGCTCCGAATACACAAGGAGTATTGTGATGAAGAAATTCCTTAATAAGAAACAGGTGATGGCGCTGACGTCTCTTTCTGATGAAACTATACGCCGTTGGGAAAAGGACAGTAGGTTCCCAAAGAGGTTAAGACTGTCCCCGACTAAAACGGTCTGGTTTGAAGACGAAGTACTGGAATGGCAGCAACTGAAGCTGGACGAAAGGTGATTTCGCAAACAACACTCCGATTATTGGAGTGAAGGTGATCAGGTGTGTTGCCTGGTCACCTTTTTTTATTAAACAAATGTATGAAGAAATTTAGAAACAAAAACAAGATAGGAGCTTAAGTCACCAGCTGGTGCTCTTATTGGTTTTTGTAAGACAAAACTAACATCTTCTGGAGGGAAGGGGAAAGGTGTTCAACAGCTTGCTTTACATTGAGATTATTTGAACTGTAGTGGTTCTGACTTGATCTAGCAGTTCAGGCCTGTTGGTTCTTACCTAATCTGACACGGCACAAATTAATAACATAACAAGGATGAAGGCGCCGTCAGGGCAGACGACGTCTGGTATTTGGGCCAGAGCGGACTTACATATAAAAATGTCTTATTAGGCCTAAATTGACCCCAACCAGACTTTTCATGGGTAATTGGCAATAATGTCGAATTTAAATTGATTCTCGCATAAGCAGGGGCTTAATTTGCTCGATTTAAGCTTTTCTGCAGTACAAAATCTTTAAACATAATTCCATTTTAATTTGAACTGAAGGGAAACCTACAGTGTTTCAAATCAAAAGGAGATATTAAAATGCGTACATTAATTATTCTAGCTGCACTTCTTTTTTCAGCTCCTGCCTATGCGACTGAGCTATCTAAAGATACTGTTCTTGGTACCACCATTTCAGAAGTACAGACGACGCTAACTAACATGGGTTATGAAATTCGGAAGAGCGAATTGGAGGATGGTAAGATTGAAGTCTATTTTGTTAAAGGTGATAAAATGGGTGAGGTCTATGTCAGTACGGTAACTGGTAAAATCACTAAGCTAAAAATGAAGTGAGCCTACCATGTTAGTAAATGATAAAATTGTTAGCGAGCGCTCAAGCGCTCGCAACATCATGGTCTGGGATCCACTTGTCAGGCTAATACATTGGAGTCTTGCAATAGCCATTATACTTAATGGTGCAATTGTAGATGAGGAAAGTTCTTTACATGAATGGATAGGGTATTTTGCAGTTGGTCTTATTGGTGTCAGACTAATTTGGGGGCTGATTGGATCGTCACATGCAAGATTTTCTGCATTCCCTCCTAATCCTGTAGTAGCAATTCGTCACTTAGTGGCTTTGTCCAGAGGCGATAAAACCGTGCATCTATCCCATAACCCTATTGGCGCATTAATGGTTTATAATATCTGGCTGACAGTACTCTTACTCGGTATAACGGGGTATATGATGGGTACAATCAGTTTTTTTGGTGTTGATTGGGTGGAAGAAGCCCATGAAATGGCATTTAACTGGCTTGTCTTCTCAATCATTCTTCATATCGGCGGTGTTATGTTTGACACTTGGCGAACTGGTGTGCCTATTGTTAGTGCTATGATAAACGGAAGAAAACGCATACCTGAGGACAGTCCAATAGAATGATTGCACGCTATTTCCCAATAATAAAACGAGAGCGCCGAGCAGTGGTGCTCTCCACTATAATTCTATTGCAGGCACTGTGTGCAATATTTTTTATTGGCGATGTGATTTACGATCTCAGTCAGGGAGACCATCTTGATAACCTTCACTTAATCCTTGAAGGGTTGGCCGCCCTCGCTTTGATCGCTGGCGTCATTTATCTTATGCATGAACTGCGTGATCTTCTTGACCGTATGGCTTCAATGGAATTTGGTCTTCGTGTAGCGCGGGGTGAAATGATTACCCTCATTGAAAGCTTTTTTGATCATTGGCAATTGACTCCATCGGAACGCGAGATTGCATTTCTGATACTTAAGGGCATCGATAATGATGCCATTTCTAAAATGCGTGGAACTGCACAGGGTACTGTTCGAGCGCAATGCACCCAGATATATGCAAAGGCAAAAGTTGATGGGCGTACTCAACTTTTAAGCATATTTATGGAAGAACTCCTTCACGTTGGCGAAGAGCGGTAATTAAACAAAATATATAGCCTGCTTTTGATAGGTTAGTGACTGTCTTAAAGCTTGATAATATAGTAGCTATCTGCCCCGCAGAAGAACCACCCATCTCGACCATAATTGGCGCATTAATTTCTTTTAAAAACACTAACCATTATGAAGAAGATGAGAAATATTTGTCCCGTTGTTGTCGGTAATCAATAAATGGTCATGATCTAAATTCGTGTTGACCAACCAAACCATAGGGCAATGCAAGCAAGAATTAAAGATAAACTACGGCGAACTATTCTGCTTTGGTCTGGGTTATCAAGCAACTGTTTAAAACTTCCTGCCAGTATGACAATTGCAGCATGAATGGCAGTTGCTATCATTACATATAATATTGAGAGCAATATAAGTTGGCCTGTGACAGAGGTTGAAGAGTCTACAAAGCCGGGTAATACAACCACATAAAACAAACCGGCTTTGGGGGTTAACAAGTTTGTAATAAGCCCGCGAAAAAAGAATTTAGCATAGTCTTCATTAGCATTATCATTTACATTTGTATTACCCGCTGAGGTTTTACTTTCTCCTTGCCACCCTTCCCATGCCAGCCACAATAAATAAAAAATACCAGACCATCTTAGCGCTTGATATAAAAAGGGTGAATTTGAAATTAGGGCAGCTAAACCCAAAGCTGCAGCAATACCTATAATTAAAAGTCCAAGAGCAACACCTGCTGTTGTAGCAAGACCGGCACGTTGCCCAGCGGTCGCGCTGACTAGTGCCAGATACCCCATATTTGGCCCAGGTGTTAATTCGATAATTAAGTACGTGATTGCAAATGGAATAAGCAGTGGTGGCAAAAACTCTATTAACATATCTATGATTTAAACCGTTTTAAGTTGCGCCTTCAAATCGTCAATTTGTGATATAAGCTCCAAAGCTAATGCAGCGCCTGCTGGATTCAAGTTAAGGCCTTTTTCAAGTCGTAAAACTTTTTTGATTTGTATAATGGTTATTTCAGAAAAATGCCAATTTGTTACATCATCACCAATAATTAGAAATTAAACTCCAATGCCTAGTCAAATTGTTCCCATTATTTACCTTCTGATTTAATTCAGTTCCCAGTGAGTATTAATGATACAAATTAACGTGTCGTAACCGCAAGGCGTTTGCGATAACAGAGACAGAAGATAAACTCATCGCAGCAGCTGCGATCATGGGAGACAATAGCCATCCAGTATGAGGATAGAGAATTCCTGCAGCTATAGGAATACCAGCCACATTATAGGCAAAGGCAAAAAATAGGTTTTGTTTGATATTGGAGATAGTCCCTTGTGACAAGTTTCGAGCGCGAATAATTCCATCCAGGTTACCTTTTACTAAAGTGAATCCAGCACTTTCTACCGCAACATCTGCGCCAGTTCCCATAGCAATACCCACATCAGCAGCAGCAAGTGCAGGGGCATCATTTACTCCATCACCTGCCATAGTCACATAATTTCCATTTGAATGGAGTTCGTCAACTAAAGCTTTTTTATCTTCCGGTAAGACATCAGCACGGATTTCATCAATACCGAGCTTTGAAGCTACAGCCATGGCTGTGCGTTTGTTATCCCCCGTAGCCATTATTATTTTTAAGCCAGCTGCATGAATGGCTTTTATAGCTTCAAATGTAGAGGGTTTAATCGGGTCAGCGACAGCAATCAGACCAGAGAATTGATTATCAATCGCAATAAACATTGTTGTTTTACCTTCATCACGAAGTTCATCAGCACGATGATGGAGTGAAGTTATATCAATGTTTAGGACATCCATCATTCTTGCATTTCCAAGAGAAACTTTTTTTATCCCAATCTTACCAGTAACACCTTTGCCAGTGATGGCTTCAAAATCTTCTGAATTGCTAAGTTTAAGGCCACGATCTTCGGCACCCTTAATTATAGCCCCAGCTAAGGGGTGCTCTGCCCCTCTCTCAAGTGAAGCTGCAAGTGTAAGAAGTTCATTTTGATCAATTCCATCGACGGGTATAATATCTGTGACCTTTGGCTTACCCTCAGTGAGGGTGCCCGTTTTATCAACAATCAAAGTATCAACTTTTGCAAATAGCTCTAATACTTCAGCATCACGAACCAGAACACCTGATTGTGCACCGCGACCGGTTGCTATCATAATAGACATGGGAGTAGCTAGTCCTAATGCACAAGGGCAAGCGATAATCAAGACTGAAACCGCGACCACTAAAGCATGAGCTAAAGCTGGCTGTGGCCCTAGCAATGCCCAGATTACAAAGGCGATAAAAGCGACCAGAACAACAATTGGTACAAAATAACTCGCAATTTTATCAGCCAGACCCTGGATAGGTGCCCTGGATCTCTGAGCAGATGCAACCATGTCTATTATTTTGGCTAACATAGTATCATCGCCAACACGCTCTGCCTCCATGATGATTGAGCCCGTTCCGTTTAAGGTGCCACCTGTCAATTTATCACTTTCAGATTTTTCAACTGCAATTGGTTCGCCTGATATCATACTTTCATCTATAGAAGACCTACCTTCCAGAACAATTCCGTCAACGGGAACACTTTCTCCAGGGCGCACCCTTAATCTGTCACCCACAAGAATATTCTCAAGCGGGACATCTCTTTCAGAACCATCAGCATTAATTCTTCTCGCCATTTTAGGAGATAAATCAAGAAGGGCACGAATTGCTGACCCTGTACGTTGCCGAGCACGAAGCTCCAAAACTTGACCTAGGAATACGAGTGCCACAATTACAGCAGCTGCTTCAAAATAGACAGGCACCGTGCCATCTATCTCTCTAAACGATGCTGGAAATATACCTGGGAGTAGGGCTGCAATTAGGCTGTATCCATAGGCAGCACCGACACCAAGCATAATAAGAGTCCACATATTGGGGCTTTGATTAAGTATAGAATTCCAACCTCGTTTAAAGAATGGGATGGCTGCCCATAGAATAACTGGTGTACTAAGTGCTAATTCAATCATTATAGTTGTATTTTCCCCTAACCATTCGCGGATATTTAAGCCTATCAATGGTCCCATAGTCAGTATTAAAAGGGGAATAGAACAAATTGCTGATACCCAGAAACGTTGAGTAAAATCAATTAATTCTTCGTTAGGCTCATCGGTTGGTATGCCTTTTGGCTCTAGAGCCATTCCACAAATGGGGCAATCGCCAGGATGGTCCTCTATGATTTCGGGGTGCATGGGGCAAGTATATTCAGTACCCGCATCAGCAGTTTTTGTTTTACGTTTGTGCGCGCCGGTTATATAAAATTCAGGATCGGCCTCAAATTTGTCATGACAATTTTCTGAACAGAAATGATAGATCGTCCCTTTATGGACATGTGCTGGTTTATGCTTATTTTTATCAACACTCATACCACAAACAGGATCTATCTCTTTAGTATCGTTAACATCCTGATTAGCATGTGTTGCTTTATTTGAATGATCATGTTTGCCATCTTGTTTGGTCATTGGTGATGTTCCTTTAATTCACTTTAAGGTTTCCAGTGACTGGAAGGTAAAGAGCTTCATGATAAATTATTTTAGAAACATATCGTACCAAACAAATTTTTCCCTTAGCTAGAAAAATAAACTTAGTTGAGAGGAATGATACAAGTGCCTAACAGCTTTAGTAAATTAACCTCCCTCATCTGTAGATATATCCAGATCTGACATAGTGTCTTTTTGAACCATTAGATAGGGGGTGCTCAGAGGCAGGAGGTATTTTTTATATATCTGTTTCATCAATAAAATGTTATTAAACATTATAAAATAATTTTTGTATTTTTGTTATTGTGAAACTATAATTACCTGTATTATGAAAATTAACGTTTTTTATGCTCTGGGCAAAATGATAGTTAGCAAATATAAAACCGGATTGAAAACCATAATGGTTTTGTTGGTGTTTTTTAACACCATCGTTCCTGTTTATGCCAACACTATGATGCCCACTCTTAAGGACTTGTTTGGAAACAGCCAGCTTGCAGTAGAATCCAAGCATACTGTGCCGTGTCATAGAGAAATTCAGAAAGCTAGTTCTTTTTCAAACATGCAGGAGTTGTGTTTTCAACACTGTCTACAGTACCTTAATGAACCTTGTATAATATCTCACAAAGCTGATGCCTTAGACATAGTAGGTACACAAAAGCAATATAAATCAATATTGGTAAGCTTGCAGAGATTACCTCAGGTGCAATACGAGATCTCATCTCAGACTGATCCTCCAGAAAGTCATCTTTTGGTCAGGTCTAAAAAAGGACTTACAACAACTCTTCTTCTGACCTCACGCCTTCGCAACTAAATCGTTTTATTCACTCAATATCTGATTCTGATATTGAGGTTTTTGTGTTTGGGCAAACCGTTCCTCAAACACAAACAATCTTATTTATTTCGATTTAGAAAAAGGTCTGCTTTCATGCATTATGCCAAATATTTAAAGGCGAAAAGTTCAAAACTAATTCACGTTTTGTGTAGCTTATTGCTTATTCAAACGACATTATTATTTATCCCAACCAATTACGAAAACTTTCCTTCTCAAGTTCATGCAGCTGAGGCAAAGGAAAAATCTCAGAAGTGGACGTGCCCAATGCATCCCCATTATATTGCGGATGAATTTGGTTCTTGTCCTATTTGCGGGATGGATCTGGTCAAACTACAAACCTCAAATGAAGAACAGGAGCTGACAAAAGAAGAGCAAAAAAGATCCGTTATTACAATCCCAACAGAAACTATTCAGAATATAGGGGTTAGAGTTGAACTGGCAGAACCAGCAAAATTTGGGAAGCAAATTCGTAGTTTTGGAATAGTTCAGGAAAATGAACGATTACAAACAGAACTATCAGCTAGAGTTGAGGGGTGGATTGAAACTCTTAATATTACCGCTGTCGGAGATCAGGTCAAAAAGGGTGATATTCTGTTTGAAATGTTTAGTCCAGAATTAATCGTTTCTCAAAGAGACTTTATTGCTGCTCTTGGACAATCTAAATCACTTAAAACTAATATTACAAGGCGATTGTCAAGTTTTGGTGTTCAAAAACAAGCGCTTGATTTGATTTCAAAAAAACGAAAAGTTCAGCAGAACTTACCATTTTTCGCCACTCAAGATGGTACTGTTGCAGAGCTTAATGTAGCCCCTGGGTCATACCTAAAAAGAGGAATGACCATTGCTAAAATACAGGATTATTCAGTCGTATGGGTTATTGTGAATGTATCCGAAAAAGATATGAGTTTTATCCAAAAAGGGACAATTGCTAATATTTATTTTCCCAATATTCCAGGGAAAAATTTAAAAACCAAAGTCGATTATATCTACCCAGAAGTTGATGAAAAAACACGAACTGGACGTGTAAGACTGATCATCGATAATAAAGATGGGGTTTTACGTCCAGGTACATATGCGGACGTAGTTTTTGAAACACAAATATCTGAAAGATTGAGTGTTCCCTCTGAGGCAATTTTGAAAGATGAAAGTGGAGATTATGTCGTCTTGTCTTTAGGGAAAGGGCGCTATCAATCGAATGCCGTCCAATTGGGGCTTGTAACTGCTGGACGTGCAGAAATTAAATCCGGCCTTAAAACTGGTGATAAGGTTGTCGTTTCATCACAGTTCTTGCTCGATTCAGAGAGCAATTTGCGTGAGTCATTCCGCAAAATGCAAAAACTTCAATTACCTCTTGACCAATTGCAACTCAGTAAAATCGACTTTGCTAAATTTGATCATATGGTGGATGCAGCTTTGTATATTCATGAAGCTATTGCAGATGGCTATGAAGTGGATAGCAAGTTTCTAGAACCAGCCATAGCGATAAAAACCATTATGTGGGCTGATTATAAAGATACCAAATTAGCTTCGGTTTTAATTGAAACTGAAAAAGCTCTAAAAATAGCACAAGCAGCAAAAACAGAAAGTGAATTAAAAGATGCGTTGCATTCTATAGTAACAGCTTTAGAGCCGTGGTTGTTTCAAGGAGATCCAGATCATTATAAATCTAAAGGTGTAAACCTGTTTGAAACAAAGCAAGGCAAATTCAAATGGTTGCAAATAGGAGAGGTTGCTTCAAACCCATATAATGATAAAATTTCAGAACGTATCAATTGGCCTAAGTCTGAGGTGAAGAAAAAAGTAGCAGCAGAGAATCAAGATAAGTCTCCTGAGAACACCAAAGATAGTTCAATGAGAGGTAGTCATGGTCATTGATAATAATAAATCAGAAGATAATTTAAATCGGAATAAATTGCATGATCCAGCTGATTCTGCCATAGCGAAAATAATTGAATGGTCAATCAAAAACCAATTGTTAGTGATTATCGGTACCCTTGCTCTGGCTGTCGCCGGGTGGATTTCCATCAATAAAACTCCCTTAGATGCAATCCCAGATCTCACTGATACACAAGTAATTGTAAGAACTGACTTTCAAGGACAATCACCACAAATCATAGAAGACTTGGTCACATACCCTCTATCAACAACTTTGCTAGGATTGCCTAAAACCAAGGATGTTAGAGGTTTCTCTATGTTCGGCACCAGTTTTGTTTATGTTATCTTTGAAGATAACGTTGATCAGTACTGGGCCAGATCCAGAGTGATTGAAGCTCTTTCAAAGATACGAAATCAGCTACCCAGCAGTGCCACACCGGAAATAGGACCGGATGCTACTGGCGTGGGTTGGGTTTACCAGTATAGTCTGGTTGATGTAACAGGGAAACGTGACCTTTCTCAATTGCGTTCCTTACAAGACTGGTTTTTAAAGTTCGAATTATCAACTGTAGATGGGGTTTCAGAAGTTGCTTCAGTTGGTGGTTTTGTTAAAGAATATCAAGTTTTAATAGATCCTAATCGTCTCAGGGCATACGATGTTCCTATATCAAGAATTACTGAAGTGGTGCGAGCTTCAAGTCGAGAAGTTGGCGGGCGTGTACTTGAGCAAGCTGAGACAGAATTAATTATTAGGTCAAGAGGCTACATTAGCAAAATCGATGATTTAAAAAATGTCGTTGTCTTCTCATCCGGTGGTTCGCCTGTTTTATTAAAAGATGTTGCACGCATCGTCGAAGGACCTGAGCTGCGCCGAGGTGTTACAGAACTGAATGGTAATGGAGAAGTTGTTAGTGGCATCGTAATTATGCGCTCAGGTGAAAATGCTCTTAAAGTTATCAAAGCAGTAAAGGAGAAAATTAAATATTTAGAAGCTGGCTTACCTGAAGGGGTTAAAATTGTTCCAGTTTATGATCGTGCTCCATTAATAGAAAAAGCAGTGAAGTACCTCACTCATAAACTTATTGAGGAAGGAATAGTCGTTGCTATCGTTTGTTTGATCTTTCTACTTCACGCCAGATCAGCGTTTGTTGCCATTATTACATTGCCTTTAGGTATTGTCGGCAGTTTCATAATAATGTCTTGGCAAGGTTTAACAGCCAATATTATGTCCCTAGGAGGTATAGCTATAGCGATTGGCGCAATGGTCGACGCCTCTATAGTCATGGTTGAAAATGCGCATCGAAAACTTTCAGAATTGCCCGAAGATAGTTCAGCTTCAAAAAAACGAGATGCCATTATTAGTGCTGCAAAAGAAGTCGGCCCCGGTCTTTTCTTTTCTCTCTTAATCATTACGGTTTCTTTTTTGCCTGTCTTTGCTCTAACAGGACAAAGCTATCGCCTTTTTGCTCCGCTTGCTTTTACAAAAACATACGCAATGGCCATAGCTTCAATTCTATCAGTAACACTAGTGCCTGTACTCATGTTGTGGCTCATAAAAGGGCGAATATTACCCGAGATGAAGAACCCGTTGAATCGTTTCTTTGTTGCACTTTATAAACCGATCTTATCCGTGGCTTTAAACGCAAAGTGGATGACACTTGCTATTCTCTCTCTTCTTTTAATTTCGGTGGCTTACCCAATAAAGAAAATTGGTAGTGAATTTATGCCGGCTCTTTATGAAGGGGAACTGCTCTATATGCCCACCACTTTACCCGGAGTTTCGATAACAAAAGCAAAAGAGATTCTTTCGCAAACAAATAGATTAATTAAAACAATCCCAGAGGTAGATCAGGCTTTTGGTAAAGTCGGTCGAGCGGATACAGCAACTGACCCAGCACCGATTACAATGATTGAAACATGGGTTAAGTTGAAAGATAAATCTATTTGGCGTCCCGGTGTTGATGTAAAAAGGTTGATAGGAGAACTAGATAAAAGAGTGAAGATCCCCGGTTTGGTAAATTCATGGGGCTACCCGATTAAAATCCGAATGGATATGATTTCTACAGGTATTAGAACACCCGTTGGGATCAAAATCTCAGGTAATGACTTGAAAACGATTGAAAGAATAGCTCTTGAGGTCGAAGGAAAAGTGAAAAACATTACTGGAACTCGCTCTGCTTTTGCTGATCGCGTTGTTGGAGGTAAATATCTAGAAATTCAACCATTAAGGCGGGAACTTGCAAGGCAGAATATAGACCTGGCTGTTTTTCAATCTGTTATTCAAACAGCGTTAGGTGGAATGAAATTATCAGAAAGTATTGAAGGCAGAGAACGTTATAACATCATTTTGCGTTATGACCGCCCCTTTAGAGAAACACCTGAACAGCTATCTGAAATTCTTGTTCCTACACCGCAAGGGCAACATATTCCTTTAAGTGAACTTGCCACAATTAAAATTGTTGATGGTCCTCCGATGTTGCGTTCTGAGAATGCAAGATTAACGGGTTGGGTGTTTGTTGACATAGATGGCCGTGACATAGGAACTTATGTTGAAGAGGCTAGAGAGGAAATTCTAAAAACAATCAGTCTTCCACCGGGGTATTCGATAGAATGGTCTGGTCAATTTGAGCAACTTATAGAAGCTCGACAAAAGCTCTCTATAGCCATACCAACAGTCGTACTGATTATTTTTGTACTGTTAATGCTTCACTTTAAAAGGCTCGACCGTACAATCATTATTATGACATCGATACCATTTGGTCTAATTGGTGGTATTTGGGCTGTCTACTTAGCGGGCTATAATTACTCTGTAGCAGTGGCTGTTGGCTTTATTGCTCTTGGCGGTATTGCCGTTGAAACGGCTGTTGTGATGTTGCTTTACATAGATGCCCAGATCAGAGAGCACTCTCCAAAAAATCAGCAGGAATTATATCAATCGATCATTGCTGGTGCGGTAATGCGTGTGCGTCCTAAATTAATGACTGTTTTCACGATTATTGCGGGACTGCTTCCGATCTTTTTTACAGATGGAATTGGAGCCGATGTTATGCGGCGTATCGCTTTGCCAATGGTTGGGGGGATGATCACAACTACTATTTTGACACTGATTGTCATTCCAGTGATTTACTTGATTTGGGAAGGGCGGTTTTCTAATTCAGAAAAAATCGCCAAAAAACAGCTAGATCCTCAACTTGTTTAAAAAATTATTTTTTGAAGGAGAAAATTATGAAGAAAATAAAAATCATAACTTTATTGGCTATTATGGCAAACTTTCTAACAAACCCAGCCATTGCTGATTCTAAAAGAGGCTCAAGTCATGAAGCACACAACCATAACGAAATGAAAGCTATTAAGGGAAACAAACAAGCTAAAGTAAAAGGCGTAATTAATAAAATTGATGCTGCGCAAAAACAATTAAATGTCACTCATGAGCCTGTAAAAGAATTAGGTTGGCCCAAAATGACTATGGATCTTCCTGTGACGTCAAAAATTGACTTAAGTAAACTGAAACAGGGAGACATAATTGATTTTATCTTAAAGCAAGGTCGAGACAAAAAATTTAGAATTATCAAAGTTATGAAACAAAATGCACATGACCATCATAATCATAGCCACCATAATCACAGTCATGGAGATCTTGAAGGAGGGGAACCAGGAAAAAAAGCTGAAGTTAGTCGAACTATTAAAATTACGGCCTCTGACAAAATGAGGTTTTCACCATCTGCTATAGAAGTTAAAGACGGTGAAACAATCCGTTTCGTTGTGACCAATAAGGGAAAAATGGCTCATGACTTCACTATCGGCACCCCTAAAATGCAAATAGCTCATCAAGAAGAAATGGCAAAAATGATGAATGACGCTAGTCACATGATGGAACATAATGACCCCAATGCTTTATACCTTCAACCCGGAGAAACTAAAGAACTTATCTGGAAATTTAAGAAGACCGCTAAGCTTGAAATTGGTTGTAATGTCCCTGGCCATTATCAAGCTGGTATGAAAGGTCATGTCACATTTAAAAAGTAAAACTTTGTCTTATAATTTGAAATGCATACTTAGGTATATTTGTTATAGCGGGCATTGTTACCCCAATGAGCGTAGACAAAGTAGCTTATAAGCGTTTTGATTTGGTTTAGTTTAGTGTTAGGAGAGATAGAGTCTGTCTTGACCATCTTAAAATCAAATGTGCCAGAAAAGAAACCGCCAGTTTGCTAAGGCATCACTGGCGGTTTGCTAAGCAGAACAGCTCTGGCACTTAGCGCCATTTTCAACATAGATAATGGATGTATGGAGTATAGTCAGAAGCTGACATAATTATATAAGAAACCATTTTTATCTTTCCCCCAAAACAGTTGACCAATATTGTAAAATCTTAAGAAGGATAAATATTATAGCATGTGGTATTGTGCCATATTTTTAATGCTACGCAAACTGGAACCAAAAATAATATGAGCTTATGGGCAATATTTCCCTCCAGATTTTTAATTGATTTCCCTGGAATCCTATTTCTTCCTTGTATTGGATTTTTACTCCATTTTTTATTTATTGCGCCCTAGTGAAATACCCGCGACAACGTATTAGTTTGATTGTTTTTATAGTTTTTACGATCATATCTAGTGGTATTAATCTTGATGGCACCAAGCCAACAAACCAGGATATTATTAAACCTCTGTCCTTGCTTGCAGTGATGCTAATGCCCTTAGTTATATTTTTCTTTCAACTTTAAAAAAAACATTATAACTTAGCTTTTATTTGGGCAATTGTTACCTTAGCTGGATGGGCACATAGTCTAGCTTGGGCTACATGGCTGTATGCCATGGCAAAAAGCTAATCTTAGAACAAGGCCTTCTTAATTTTCTATGACCGGGAAACGGGTCCGCAGCTTTTTTTACTAATTCCTCTCTTAATTCGATATCCAAAATGACTGCTCATGGCACGAAGCTGAAGGGTGTGACGCAACCAAACTGGACAAATGTATGTCTGTTGTCGAGGGAACAATGGACTGTACGATGAAATAGTAACGCTCATAACATCTCTGTCAGATTAGTCTTAACTTTTACATTTGAACATTTGATTGAAAATTAAAGATCAATCGTAATATTCAGTTACCATTTGACTTTTTTCGGTGTCAAAGAAGGTGCGTTTTTTTGAACCCTTACCAACGACAATTTCTTCAACTGGTTTGAGGTTTTCTGTTTTTGTCTTTTTAACAGTAAAAACTCCCTTTCCTTTCTTGTTTATCCTTTCTTGTTTATCCTTTCTATTAGATGTGAACTCCAGCAACATCTTATGTGCACTGCGCACAGCACGGATGTGAACCCCGGTTCTCAACAGTGATGTGAACTCAGTTAACATCACTTTTCTTCCCAGTTTCTTAGGTGACTTTTCAGCGTATTCATCTATAGCTTCTTGTAGCTGAATTAAGACATCATCAAAATCACGGTTCCATTGTTTTTCGTCAATTAAGTAATAACGGTTGGTGCACATTTTACCAACGCGCACTTTTCTTATCAGATTGAATATTTGCAAAATCTGAGTTTGGTATCCTACCCACTCACGAGATATTTTAAGGTGATTTGCAATCAGCTTTTGAGAGGGCCAAGACTTTTGTTCTTTGTTAGAATGACGAACGAAAGCGATGTAAACCATGCTTAAAGTAGGCCCAAAAATAGGGGTAAATTCGTCATAGAAGGCGTTGTCTATCGCAAAGCGCGTTTTAACTCGAAGATCACGAACCTCAAATCTTTCCACCTCTTGCTCGTCTTCATACAGCTTGTAAATTTCTCCCATGCGAACATTTTAGCATGGGGTTTTTTACGTATTTTCAAGGTGGGGATATCAATGGGGATAACGAGAGTAGCATTTCAAAATAATTATTTTAAAATACATAGTACAAAATGAATATAAACAAATATGCATAAAAATAAAAAGCAAAGAAATACAAAATTGGGGAAGGGGGCAATTGAGGTAAACAATGAACGGCTAACAAAGCTGAAGATTGGAGAGATGGAAAATATTGTTGGGTTAGTTCAAATACTTTGTGAAAACGTATTAGATGCTGTGAACCTTGATAGCAGGACGGTTTTGATGAGTTATGGAAACCCAGCGGTTGTTAAAATTGATTTAAGAAAGTTAAACAAGCTCTCTTACGAAGAGGTGCGACAAGAACTTTTGAAACTGCATGATAAACAAAAATTGTTGGTGAATAAGGAGATGGACAGACTAGAGCGTGTGTTAGGAAAATAACAAAAATCCATTTTCCAATTAAGGGGTTTCTAGTAGCTTTAGCTGTTGATAGATTATTGGTACACCCTTTGTCCCAAAGCTACGGTACAGCCAAAGTCCCAATGGGGAATAAAAAAAACCATGTGTCGCACAATCTTACATTTCTGAATTATCAATGCCATGATGTCGTTTGTGAATGTCACGCAAGCGTTTATTTGTTACATGCGTATAGATTTGTGTAGTCGCTATGTTCTTGTGTCCAAGCAGCTCTTGGACGGCACGCAGGTCAGCACCGTCAGAAAGAAGATCGGTTGCATATGAATGGCGTATGGTATGCGGGGTAACGTCTTTATCGACACCGGCCAAATCAGCATACCGTCGAACCAGGCGCTGAATGGAACGCGCCGTTAATCGGCGATCATCGCAATTAGCTGATCGGTAATTCACAAACAAAGGCGAGAACACATCACGCCGGGTTTTAAGATACAAGTGCAGCCATTTAGCCGCGCGTGGCGAAATAAAAATAGTGCGTGTCCGTTTTCCTTTACCAACAATCGGCAATTCAACGGTGTCAGTCGCCGGTGCTTTAGCTATTGTTTTAAACTGATCTACATTCAAAGAAACCAGTTCAGCAATTCGCATACCGGTTGAGAAAAACAATTCCAGAATGGCACGGTCACGTAAGCCGTTCGGGATATCTGTGTCAGGTACTTGAAAGATTGAAAGTAAATCTTCGGTTGTGAGAAAAGCCACACTGTTTTGGATCGAGTTTTTTGGTAGCGATATCTTGGTGTGGGGGAGGGCTTTGATTTCACGTTCATTAAAATATTTTAAAAGGGCACGTAGGGCTGAGAGGTAAAGCCTTTGAGATTTTTTAGAAAGTTGTCCCCCAAGGTTAGTGCGATATTTTTTAGATAGGTACAATCGGTACTGCCACACATCGTCAGCAGTTAGTTGGTGGGGAAGAATGCTGTCATGGTTGATAGTTTTAAGCCACTGTGTAAAAATCTGAAGATAATTGCTGTAATTGTGTTGGGTGCTGTTGGTGAGGCCCTTTTCAATTTCACAATATTCAAGAAAAGAAGTGATGTGCTTTGAGATTGGTTGGTGGCTCTGCTTTGACATATAGAGATACGTATTTGTGTAAATGATAATGCATCAACTCTACTACAATGGAGGCAGATGGGGATAACGTCGTATAATATTTATAAAGCGACGAACAAAATTTGTTGCCTTACAGCACACCTTCTGGTATATCTTTCAGTACATCTTGCAGTATAGGTCATTCTGGGAGTGAAGTTGATGTCAAAAGACAAAGTTTTAGAAAATCGTCTTCGTCGTATGGCGGATCGTCAGGGCTACCAGCTATCTAAAATCAGGCGTCGTGATCCACTTGCGTATGATTACGGAAAGTATTTGCTGATTGACAAAACAACGAATGCAGCTCTGACAAACAGCAATAAATCAGGTAATCACTTTAGCCTCGAAGAAGTTGAGATATTTTTGAATATGAATAGACGGCAACAATAGTAGACCGATAGTTCTGAGAGGGAGAGCCATTGCTGTGTCACCTTATATTTATGAAGTGACCCAGCATAGCTGAGCAGCTAGATGGTTAAAGGGCTTTTATTAAGTTGGTAATCGCAGCTAATTCCTGATCTACGTCGTCAAAACGCTTAATCAATAAAGCGGTAAGGGGTTTAATCAAATCTCGATTGTCTTCTGTTTGGTGACTGGTTTTCATATAAGATCATTTTGAAATATCAAGTAGGGGCGTCACACCCTCCCCTCCCCCGAAGGTATTTTTAAAAAGTTTGATGAGTAAAGACTACCCAACCAACTTTTCTAGCAAGAGCACAAACATGCCGGCGCAAAGGGCGGTTAGTAATCCAAGAGTGAAATTAATTTTTGTGTCCAAGCTTTTGATCTGAATATTGAGTTCTTTTATTTGGTCAGATTCTTCAACTCTGTTTTTTATCGTCATTTTAGACAAAAAGTTTTTCTAGCAACAAAACAATAATCCCAGCAAACACAGCCACATTTAAGCCCATCAAGAAATTTATTTTGGTAATTACCAAGGAGAGTTGGTCTTTAGTAGCTAGTTTATCAGTATCAAAATCTTTGACTGCTTCTACAAAACCTTCAGCCTGCTCTTTGCTGTAGCCTTTCTTTTGCAAGAAATTTATCAGGTCATGTGTGTCTTTAACTAAAGTCGACATATACCAAAATTGTACAACAAAGCTGGATTTCTGCAACCACCCTTCCCTGCTGACTGTCTTATAAATCAGGAGTTAAATCTAAGGCATTCCCCCCCCCTGAAACCCTTCCAGCTTAATATTCTGCGGCATTTCCATTCGGCAATCACCGCCACAGCCCCAGTGCTGGCATTTCATATTATTCTCCACCTGATCTAACCATAGATAGCCAGGAAACATGCCGGTCAATTGCTTACATCCTTCAGAAAAGAACATTTGCGGAAGTCAATCCTATCGAGCAACTGATTGTAAGGGGCGCTCCCCTTCCCCAAACTCAGCGCTTTAGAAATTTTTGTTAGTCAGGAAAACTTAAAAATCGTTGTGTCTATTTCAACGTCTGTCAGCAAGTAAGATAAAATTCTTACCTATTAAATCGCTCTAGCCCACCAACGCTTCGAATACCACGTTGGTCTCGAATATCTATTACATAAATAATGTCATCTCTAAGAGTATAGATAATTGAGAATGGCGTTTTTGGAATTTTCAGTTCTCGAACCCCTTCAATTTCATCAAACTCATGACCACTCAAAGGGTTTTCTCTCAAAAGGGTTTTAGCTTCTTTGTATTTTTTTAAGCCGTTCTTTCTGCCAGAGGTGAAGATACGGTCATAGTATTTAAGCATCCATCTCAGACCGTCTTCGGAAGTTGCAAGGAATTCTATCTTCATAATCTATGCTTTTGAAGCTTTTGGAAAAGGAGTTTCTTCTCCTTGCGACCATTCCTCTACCCACTTATCCATTTTCGCTTCTGAAATAGTTTCACCCGCATCAATCTGTTGAAGACCAAGTGAGATAAGAGAATAGGTATATTCACGGTCTTCGACCATAGCCTCTATAGCTTGATTGACGACATATGAAGCAGAACGGTCTTCATGTTTCGCTATCTTTTCGACACGCTTCTTTAAGTCTCTATCAATTCTTGTTGTAAACGGAGTGGTTGCCATCTCAATCATAATCTTTGTTATTTTAACTATATGCAGTAATTGTATTCAATTGTCTTACAATGTCAACTATCTGACAGGCCAGACCAGTACTAGATAAATACAGTTCATTTGTTCACTCTTAGCCGGCGCTTAATCCCGACAAAAGCTGCCAAAGCGGCCTCATAAGACGGTTGTTTGATCTGAACAATGGATTGGGGTTTATTGTCCAGCAAAGCCAAAGTTTCTAAATCAGAGGGTTTGTTTTTTTGTCTTCTTTTGGTCATGTTACCTCCTTCAGAAAAGAACGTAACAGGAACATGCGCCGAGAGTCAATCCTGTCTAGCAATTGATTTTAAGGGGCACTCCCCTTCCCGCCATAAAACGATAAAACCCCACAATCGTTTAGATGCGGGGTTTTATTTTAAGAGGTTTTTTGTGATGTTTTGCTTACCATGAAGTATTCGCAAAATTTGCACTTGCTGCGCTTCTTCATCAAAGTCATAGAACATGACATAGGGTAAAACCAAAATAGCCCGGGTGGTTTCACCTAAGAGGGGGCGTAAGGCACCCATTGCCGGCATGGTTTGGATTAAATCAATTGCGTCGGCGAACTCACCAGCATATTTTTGGGTCGTCCCCTCACCTGCCATTTCAGTGAGATACAGCAAAATATCTTCCAAATCACGCTTAGCACGTGGGGCAAACTTTATGGTGGTCATATAAGATTAACGGGCTGCTCTTTCTCTAAGCCAAGCGATAACTGGTGCAGCATCAAGGGCCTTACCGTCTGCAATTTCTTGGCGGGCTTCATCAATGTATGGTTTAGCCCAAGATAAATCATCAGTTTGAATGGACTTTAGTGTCTCAACAGCCATATTGAGGGCTTCATCTTCCGAGGAAAAAGTACCCTCTTTGACTTGTTGCTCTAGCCATTCTTGATTTGTTGGTGTGAGTGTATTTGTCATAATTCTTTTATAGCACATTTAAAAGAGATGTCAGTCCCCTACTTTTTGAATGATAATTAAAAAAGTCGGTGTGTTACAAAACCAACTGCAAAATCCCCACTACTGCCGCAATGATGATAAGGGTTTGAGCAGCAACAATTTTGTACATTTCAGAACGCAGGTTGGCAATTTCTCCACGAATGTCGGCTGTTGCATTTTTAACATCATTTTTACTAGCAACAGCATCAAGATCAATGTTTTGGAAAACGCTGATGAAACCTTCAGCTTGTTTGTCTGAATAACCATGCTCTTTGAGAATGGCATTTGCCTTTAGAGTGTCGATAGTAATCGTTGTCATACATCAAAATTGTACAATAAAGATGGTTTTATGCAACTCCCCTTCCCTACTCTATTGACCTGCGTGGTTTGACCTGAGTTTGCTAAAGGATCAAAACCAATCAATTACCGGCAAGGCACTTTCGGGTGTGTAGTGATGATTGATGTTTTCATTGACTAGAGTTTGTGATTGAAGCGCTGATAAGTGGTCTATTTTATCCAGATCAGCAATTGAAAATGTGATGGTTGGTTGAGCTGCTTTTTGATTTAAGTGCATAATTTTGATTTGTTAAATAAGTTGTTTTATCGCAAATAATTTATTCGAGTTTGGGCAGGTCATCGACAACCTCATCAAGCTGGTAACCTTCAGACGGGTCTGGAAGTAATTTCTTCTTCCCACTGATTTTTTTCCATGCTCGTTTGAAAACACCCTCATTTTCCATTTTGTAAGCATATGAATACAAAAACCCGGTCGCTTCCTTCTGCTTGATCATCTCCTTTTCTTTGATGGCAAGCTGGGTGTCTTTATCAATTAATTTCTGGTTTGCTTCTCTGTTTGCTTCTTCGATCACCTCTTTAGCTTCAGTGATTGATTTTAATTGGCCTTGCAACGCATCGATGGCTTTGTCTGCAAATTCTTTCATTTGCGCGATCTTGCGTTCTGTCTCGTCTTGATTATCTGGCTTAATTTCTAAATTATCGCCTGCGCGTTGCGTGTTATCTTGCGGGGTGTGTCGCGATGACGCGTCGTGTAGATTGTGTTGATTTTGTTGACGCGCAGTATCGCGCAACGGGTTTTCTTCTCGCGATATATCGCGCATATGCGCGAGACGCTCCATTTGTTGTGTTGCTTCTATTTTATCTAAGGCAGACTGCCTATTCATGAAATATTTATCGTGATTACCAACTTTATGGGTCTCATTGTCTATTTCTTTTATCTTACAATAGTGTTGAATTGTACGGGTTGAGCGGGGTACACCAGCTTCTGTGAACATCGCCACAACCTCTTCAACACTTAAAGAATAATAGTCTCGATCGATGTATTCGATGTTATGAATAGAGTGATTTTGGTCAGAACGAGACTGCGCGCTATTGCGTGATACTTCGTCATCCATATAAGTTAAATGTAACATTTGCGCCGTATTTTTAATGACGCAACACGGCGCAAATGTGGATAGCGGGTTACTCCCAAACAGGTTGGCCACCCTCAACGCCACTATAATTTTTTTGTTCATCATAGTGCTTCTGGTCGTATTCATAGCCCCACTCATCTTCTTTGGGATTTTGAATACTGCCCTGAACTGACTTATCGCCGGTTGCTGAGACAAATTCTTTGTCTGATTTTTTATGATTTCCACCGCCAGTAATGCTGGCGGTGTCATTATTATTGGTGATTTTTGTTTTTTGTTTTTGCGTCTTTTTTATCTGTTTTTCTTTTATTGTTTTTGCGTGTTTGTGAGCGATTAGATAATCGGGGATACCAGTGAGGATACGAAAAGCAAAAACTATGCTTAATGATGTAATCAGAACACTAGAAAGAAATACATAAATCAAAATCAGAAGACTTTCTGTATCTGGTGATAATTGAGATGACATGATCAAGCTCCTTTATTGAGAAAAATAGATGTTGAGTGCTTGCCAGGTGGCCAACAGACAGGCGAACAGGCCAAAAGCCGTTCCAATAAAAACACCGCTTTTGAAACATTGAGAAAGGGCATTTTCCAAAACTGTCCGACCGTTTTTATCCCGGTAGGAGGGGTGATGAATGTCAGCGGGAAGGTTTGTATTTTCATTGTGTTCAATGATGGTTGGGGGACGAGACATATTAAAACTCCAAAATTAAATTTTCAGGGACAATAAAAACAGAGATAAGTCCTTAAGGGGGAAGAGCAGTGGTTATTAGTTTTGTTGCAATGTGCTCAACCACAGGAACTGTGACCGCGTTGCCGATGGCCATGTGTCGTTGGATGTTGCTGATACCTTCTGTCCAGCCATCAGGGAAACCTTGTAAACGTTCGCACTCCACTGGGGTGAGTTTTCTAACTTGTGATTGTGTTTTTATAAATGGCGCCCTGCGAGAGAGAATGGTTGGACTGACAGCATTGGTGTCATAAACCCGGTAGTGCTGATGATATGGGTTGTTAACCGACATCCGGGTAGGCTTTGTTGCTTGTTGATCAGCTTCATCTACCCGCGCTCCAACAGGTTCTTGGCCTGGGCTGGTGATAGGAAATACATCTGGTCGGGTTGTTCCTCTAAGATGTCCGATAATGAAAACTCGCTGCCGGTTTTGTGGCACTCCAAAATGTTTACTGTTAAGCACTTGCCATTGGAGGTCATACCGAAGGTCATCCAAGATGGATAAGACGACAGTGAATGTTTCCCCTCGCTCTTGAGACAAAAGCCCTGGGACGTTCTCAAGCAAAAGAAAGCGTGGCCGGACTTGCTCAATAATCCTTGTGATTTCAAAAAAGACTGAAGCTCGTTTATCTGAGAAGCCACCATGTCTTCCGGCAACAGAAAAAGGCTGGCAAGGGAAGCCCGCACAGATGAGATCAATGTCTTGATGGGGGAAACTGTAGATGTCTTCAAGCCGTCCAAGATAGGGGTGGTTGAAGTGTTTTTTATAAATGGTGATGGCATATTTATTGATCTCCGAATAGCCAAGGCAAACTGGATTGGTCTGCCCTGATGTGTGGGATGCCCTGGTAATGGCCAATTCAAAACCACCAATACCAGAGCATAAGCTCAAATAACGAAAGTCATTTGGTTTGGTCAGCATCTACGCCTCCACAGTGTCAGTGGCAAAAGAGCCAGGTGTTGCTTCACTGTTTTCTTGGACAGTTGCTGACACTTCCTTTTTTACCGGTTTGCGCTTTGGCGCTGATTTTTTCTTAGCGACCAAACGATAGTGGTAGCCAAGCTCGCTTAAGGTTTCCAAAGAGCGGGTGATGGTGGCCATCGCTTCTTCTCTTGCTTTACCAATTAGTTGTTGTTTTTCATCTTCAAGCTGGTTGATTTGATCAATTACTGTGTCTTCCATTATTTTCTCCTTTGGGGGTTGGGGGTATAGACAGTAAAGAGACGGGGGCGTTATTGCCGTTCCGCCAGGTTATTTGCAGGGCGTGCTCTGCTTGGCTAACCTGATGCCAATCTGCAAACAGAAACATGGAACAATCTTTTTGATTGGCCATTTTTGAGAGGGTTGCCACCATTGTGTCTATGCGTTTTTGACTGGTGGTAATGATTAAAAATCGAATGTTTTTGATGCCATAACGGGTGGTGTGAAGGCCGGCATGATAGCCGGCTAAATAGGCTTCAAATTTTCTGGCCACTGAGGAAGTGGCCTGCTTCGTGCGCAGCACCGGCATCGTGCCTCGATCTGCTTCAACCCAGTAGAAATAGCGCTTACGCTCTGTAGTTAGATCAAGACCAAGCACAGCATCCGGGATGGCTTTTGCTTTTATAAGATCCCCATTGGCCTGGCGCACATGGGTTTGCCATAGCCAGGGCTTTGGATCACGGGTGGTTACCTCTGGTGCCATGGCCAAGATGTCATCAGCTGACATAACTTTAATGGTTGGATCATGGCTTGAGGTTCTGGCAAAGGCATCTTCGATATCGCCAATGCGTAAGGTGTGTTGGATGTGAGCGCGTTTAACAGAGCGATTTTTATCTGACCAATTTGATTTAACCGGTTCAACACCGGAGCGCTCAGCAATTAGGGCTGCTCCATTATTTCCTAAGGCATAAATTTTTTCTGGCTTGCCGGTGGTGGTGTGATCATCGAGTTGTGCCTTGGGTAGATCTAAATAACCATGGTCGTAAAGCAGACGCAGCCGTTGGCGTAAATGTTTGGCTGAGCGATGTGAGAGATGGCGCAAGATATCGCTGGTGCGACGAAACCGATGTTTGCCAACATAGTTGATCAAAGCGATATCATCTTTGGTAAGACGTATGTTCTTGGCTTTTGTACGTTTAAAAAGCGGGCGTCTTTTTTGTCCCATCGGACAGCTCCTTAATAATCATCACCATCGTTATTTGTTGATGTGTTGGTGTTTCTATTGCTGGCTTGATGTTGCCGCCTTGGCGCAGCAACTTTTTGCCGGTTGCGCTCTAGCAATCTTTGATAAGCAGCCTCGCTCATTTTTGGCTCTCGTTCGGCCTGTAAAAACTGCACATTTGTCACGGTTGCGGTTTGCGTGATATTGCGCGCAAAGACGGCCCACTCTGCGCTTTGCGCGGTCTTGCGGATGCTCTTTAAAAATTCAGGGGTGGTGCGCATTTCTTTCGCCAACAGATTTGCGTCAGCATCACTAATGGCACCGGTGTAGCGCAAGGCGGGTACACCCAAGGTGGCATCAAGCACGCCGGCTTTACGCATCTGCGAGCATGTTTGGTGTATTAAATTTATCGAAATAAAATACTTGCGCGCTTGAAATAAGAGTTGCTCAACGGTGGCTTCAGCGCCAGCCAAATATTCGTGCGCCTCATCAATCAAAACCACGGATAGGTTTCGTTGATGGCGCGGAATAAAGGCTCTTGCCATTGCAGCCTGATAAATCTTCCCCAGCCAAAAACGTCCAAACAGGGCACTGCAATCTGCCTTTAACTGCGCCTTCGCGGTGTTGATTAAAGTCACATGACCTGGTGTGTTCATGGCCGTGCCAATATCGAATTTGTTCTGAGGATGTGCGAACATTTGCTCAAAAAGTGGATTGCTGATAACCGCGTGCAGGCGCGACAAAATAAGTTCGATGGTTTGTTTATAAGACGAACGCTCGGCAAATAATTCTTGGATGAACCCCTGGACGGTGGGGGAGAGGTTCATGGTGTATTGGAGATATGGTTCTGGGGAGCGTAGCAAATCGATCAAGGTCAACAAAGTTGCGTCTGGGATTTCCATGATCCACAGCGCCAGATATTGAAACACCATCTGCATGCGCGGTGTAAGTCCAGTATCGATCAAGGCTTCGCAGGTGAACTTAAAAGTCTCAATGACGCCTTGCAGCATTTCCTCGCGCTGACTGGGTGTGAGCGTATCGGCTAATTCACGGTTCCAGGCAAACAGGTTAAGCGCTGGCAGATGGATATCTGTTGGATCGATAATGGTGAGATTGTCACCGATAGCTGGATCAAAGCGCTTTAAATGTGAGAGGATTTGCAGGCAATCAGCTTGACTATCCATGAGCACGACGCTCGGCTTAGCCGGGTTGTTTAAATGGCTAAGCACCATTGATTGCAACAGTTGTGTTTTGCCATGTCCTGGCACAGCGGTAATCATTACTGTTTCTGGTAAGAGGCTATCTGGTATGGGCAATGATAAAGTTGTTTGCAACAGATCCGCTAGCGGTGTGCCTTCAAGATAGGCTTCTACCAATTCGCCTGGTGTCAGTTTGCTGTCACTTGGCCAGGTGATGCGATAAGGTCTTTTTTGAGCTTCTTCAAAAGTTAAGCGTGAGGTGGTCAGCACATTAGTAATGACACGATTACCAAGCTGTGAACCTGGTACTGGTGTGGGGTCACCCGGATCAGGTGCCAATTTACTCAACTGTCTAACCAACTGATCGATGGTGGCGACCGGATTTGTGAATAATGAATAAAGCGGAGTTTCAATTGAAAGCGAGCCTCGGGCTTGTCGCTGTTGCTGACGGCACGCGGTGGTTAAGGTGCGCAACACCGGCACCAAACTATTTTTAAAGTTTTCTATATGTTCGGTTTCGGCCTCAAAATATTTTAATTGTTGGCTGACCCGGATGCGGGTTTGGTGTGCGGCCAGCGGATCATGGGTTTGTGGGTTTGCCGGTATTTCATATAGATCAGTCAATTCATTGGTGACAATTTCTTTGACCATTTGGTTAAAGCCGTCACGAAATTCAGCTGGATAAGGGTTCATCGCCAAAAGATCAAACACCATGGATTGCGCCAGTTGTTGTTGTGCATTTTCAGTGCGCAAGGGGGAGCGCGCTATTGCGCGTTGCAACGTGGTAACGACCGCAATTGTTTTTTCAGTGTTTTGTTTGGCCACTGTTGACCGATTGGACAGCAAGCTGGGGGAGCGAGGTCGATTGCTTGATGAAACAATTTTTGCCATTAATGCCTCCACCAGTTTTGACGGTTGGCCCAATTGGCCGGGGCAATGCCGTCGGGTTCTTCTGCACCTTCTGGAGCCAGGACTTGTTCACGGTCTGTGGTAAAGGCGAGAACGTTTTCAAGATCTTGATGCAGCTCATCAAAGGCGTCAGTGATTTGTCTTTCGCAACGCACCATTTCGCGTAAGTCGCGACAGATAATGGTGGTGCCTTCGATGGCGTCTGCCACTGTGACCGCAAAGGCAAGCTTGGCGCGTGCTAAATGAATGAGGCCGGCGGCATGATCGGTGAACATACCGGCGGCGGCTTTAGGGTCAAACACGGAACGGTTGTCAGCTCGCTCAAAAGCTTGTCTGGCATTTTGTTGGTGGGTTTCGACTTCCGGCACGACAAATAATTGATTGTGATGAAGCCCATGCTCGGTGAGCGTGTTGAGATCATCGGCTGTACAGACAATGGTCACCTGGAGCACATATTCAATGGTGCGGAACAGTGACTGTTGCTGGCTGCGCTGAAGGAGTAAATTCATTTTATTTCCTCTTTGGGGCTGACATGAACCGCAAAATAAATTTGTGTGCCCAGACAAACACGGCAATGATCAAACGCAGCACTGCGGTACAGATGCGAATGAGACGATAAAACAAACGAACCATTACTCGTCTCCTTTGTTGGTAAGGGCGTTTAGGAGAGCCTCAATGGGAGGGGCATTAAGGCTCTCCAAATCAATGATTATGCGCTCCACCAAGGTGTCGGCGTCATTGAGAACAATCACCAAACGATCGGTGACATAAATAATGATCTCTGTGTTTCCGTTTATGGTGTGCGTGATAACCATCGATTTATTCCTTTCTCTTTTTCTGCTGTTTTGTGTTGGTTAGTTCCCGGCAGAATTGGCCGGCACCCTGTTCACACTCTTTGCAAAATTGTTTGCCGGTGTCGGCCGTTTCTTTCAGGGCCTGAATGAGGGTGCTTTTAAGCCAATGGGGTTTTTTCTTCTGTTTTGTCATGGCAAGTCTCCTTATATGCTTTGACATGGTGATCATGTTGTTCACCGGGTTGCGGTTGATCCTTCTGCCCGCAAATGGGGCAGTCGGGGTTGGGGTTGGTAAAGGTGGTGCGGTCTGGCAAACCACCATCAAGGTATGCGATGCGGCTATTCCACTCACGCGGGCGGGTGCCAATGACGCTATCAACGGCATGCAAGGTGAAGCCGGCAGCAGCAGCAATTACATCATTTGTCGCTGGCAAATTGCACGGATAACTTTCATCAGTTAGCAGGTGTGGATGATGACAACCCCAGCAGGCTTGGCCAGGCAATTGCACACTGACGGTTAAGGCATTGGCATCACGTCCAACAGCGGTGAAGATGGCCGGGATGTGGTTGTGGTGAGCAAAGGCGGCCACCGCTTTGCGGGTGGGATTATTGTCAACCAGGCACAAGAGAACATCGCAAACAAAATCTGGTTTACTGTCTGGAGTGGGATAAATTTCTTGGAAGCGCTTGGGATGGGCGATCACTTCAAGCGGAAACAGGGGATCACTGGTTAAATCTTTGCCAAGCGCATGCGCTTTATATTTCCCTACGTCTTTTGGAGAGTAAAGCTGGCGGGTCAGGTTGCTAAACTCAATCTGGTCATCATCCATGACGATCAGGTGGCCGGCTCCTTTCATACGCAGTCCATGTGCAATGAGGCTGCCAAGCGCGCCTGTACCAATAATGAGAATATTGACAATCGGATATTGGTAAAGCGGGAAACCATTCACCAGTTTTTGCCGATCGTTAAAACGTGACTGCATGGCAGCCGGTGGCGGTTTGGCCACAAATTTTTTGCTACGACGCCAGCTAAAGATGTTTGATAGGTTGACCATGACAGCTCTCCTTAAGATCTAGTTTTAAGATTTTCTCGCGGGGGTTATTTTCGACGATTTCAATTGATCCGGTGCCAAAAAGCTTCAGATCAAAATCCATCGCGGTTGAAAATAAACGGAACCAGCCATCTTGCGAGCTGATGCCACCAAGCATCTGGGGCATGCCGGCTTTTTCCATCCGCGCCTGGTGAGCAAGATCAACGGAGCTGGGGCGGGTGGAGTGTTTTCCTGTCATGATGTGCGAATGCCACATGGCCCATAGCTGATGCCCTTGATCAGTAAGATTTTGAATAAGGTGAGCGGTTTTGCCTGGGTGGGCTTGCACATAAGCGGCTGATTGCTCTGTGGTTGGCGGGGCAATGGCCTCGGTAAAGACAACGGTGCCGTCCGGCATCACCACAGCGGTTAAAAACAACATGCGCTCGCGTTTTTGTTCATCGCCATTCAGATAATGGACAGCGTTTTGCAACAAATTGGATGAAAGCATAAATTTGGGGTGATCCGGTATCTCGACCGGGTCAACAGCACCAGTGTTGGTGGCTATTTTTTGAAGATTGATCATCGCTTCGGTGGTGATGCTGGTATAGGCCAAAGTGTCAGCGACCCGCTTTGCCAAATTGGCAGTGGGCTTACTGATGGCGCTTTGTAGCGACTGCATCTTTTTTTGGGTTTTGTTTTGCAGGCTCATTATAGAGAGACGAACATCGTCCAAGGCTTCTTTATGGGCCGGCGGTTTTTTCTTAAACAAGTGCTTCATTGTTTTTCTCCAGGGATTAATTTTTCAAAGCTTCAGTGAGGAGGCGTTCCATATAGGTGAGAACAGCCGAAGGATCGTTGTTTTTTGGTTGCGTGTGTAAGTGCACCCACCACCAACCGCCGGCTCTCTTGTGAAAACATTGGTACTTGCTATGCCGCGTTACCTGCTTGGGCGGGTTTTTAATGTAGGGGTAAAACGCATCCCCGCGTCGCTCGATGCGACCGGCAAACGTGCCTTTAGTGGTGACGTAATGGCCAACCCATTCATCTTTAAGAAAACTTTTTTTCCAGCCCCTTTTTTCAAGCAAGGGCGTTGTGTCAGGGGAAATCGTTTTGACCGACTTGGCGGGGTGCACAATTTTCGGCTGAGGCGTTCCCGAAGGAGGGCAGCGCCCTCCTTCGGTTGTTGTGACAGCGCCACTGTTACCAGTGGCAGCTGCTTTGAGGATGCGGAAAAAAGACATTATGCCACCTGCCTTCCCGCATCAATTTGGGCAGTCGCCGCAAAAAGGTCCCCGGGGCTAGCTATAGCATAGAGGGAATCGTTTCCCCTGTAGACCGCATCTGGATTGTTAGGGTCCACCAGCACGTAGTCTGATGCGCCAAGGCCGATTTCTCGCAAGACATCGGCGACGGTAACGCCGGGCTGAAGCGCGACGGTTTCAGCCGGGCGGTTGTCTCCAATAAACTTGATGCTGATGTTTTTTGTTGTTTCTGTCATGAGTTTTCCTTTCTGAGTTGAGTGACAAAAAAAGCACCGCTGATTTCTCAGCGGTGCCTTGGTATTGGTCATGGATGTATGTGGCCGGCCATGCGGTCGTTCTACATAGGAGGGAGGACGAAATTGCAGTGACCGCTGGGCATTCAAGAAATGTCTTTCAAACGCAGAATACATGAACTCATTACCTATTTTGCCTTCTTGTATTGTCAATACCACAAGTTATCTTCTACGGTAATGGTACTAACATAAACTACCTATAGAGGTAATATTACTTAATGTCAATTAAAAAATCCCCGGCCAAAAGTGGCCGAGGATGAGAATTTTATCAATGTAATGTTGATTGTATTAATCGTCATAAATTGATTGATATCATTTATTTACAATATATTGATAATCCCTTTGTATACTACTAAACAATGTTTATTTTGCAAGCAGGTACCTTGCCCGATAAATTTTATTGTCTTTTTAATGTAAATGCTTTATATATTGTTTTCGTATTAATCGTCGGAAACAACCGACAGGAACAGTAAATGACACACAAAGAAAAATCTTTTCATCCAAACCTAAATTTAAATGAGACTATTTTGCGTCCTCGTGGCGAAAGCCACTCACCACTACTTGATGAACCGCCCCTTGGGCACTTGCAAGGGATCGTTTTGCGCAAGCTGTATGATTTAGATAATGAAGCTTATGGTTTGATGGTTATGAAAACACTCACTTTAGAAGCGGGTGTTTTTGTCGATCATTCTCAAATTTACCAAGTTATTCGTAAGCTGAAAGACAAAAAACTGATTAAGGTGACAGAGGTGAGAAAACAGGAAGGGAAACGACCACCTCTTAAAATCTACAGTTTGACTGACAAAGGACACTTAATGCTACAACAGTTAGTTGAGCATTACACCGAGGTTCTGGCTTACTTTAAACAGTGAGCCAGTTCTATTTTTGAGATAAGGAAAGTGAGGAAATAAAAAACAGATAAAATCGCATATGAGGGCTTTGGGTTATGTCGAGTGAGGGGAACTCAAAGCAAATTAAAGGGACTTATTTGGGGTGAGGATAAGTCTTTTATAAAGGAGCGTATTATGCCTTTAAATTTTTCAACTTATTTAACGCAAAAAGGGAATATAATTAATGCGTATCTCAGATGTTCCTACACAGGAAGCCCTCCGTGACCTTCTCCGGACTGGAAAGGATGTCGAGGAAATAATTCATTTTGCACTTAAAAATAAGTGTCCCCCTGATGAATTGGTAGAGAGAGTTGATTGGCTATATGGATATTATGTCTGGTTATTAGAAATAGTAGATGATGAGAGCGCGGTTGAAGAAGTCATCCGGCAGATTAACAATAAAGATTTAATCTAATATATCAGATAAATTTTCAAACCTGCACTGCTAAAACAGTGCAGGTTTTTTCATGTTTATTGCCAGCATCGGTTTTATCCTCATGTCCGTTCCTCCAAAAAGCCAGAGAGGAACATACCATCCAGTTGATGGTTAAGGTCTCTTAGTTGTTTTTTATTAAGCCCTCTTTTCACATCCCTGTACGTCATGCCGGGCTTGAGCGCGATTAATTGCGGCTGGGTGATTTTGCCATAGATGATATCAAGGTTTTTACCAACATTATCCTGTACCACCGGCTTTAAGGTGCGCAAGGGAAAGTCACTGTCATGTTTTCTGATGGTTTTCCAATAATCCAATTGCAAAAACAACGCTCGGGTGCCCTGTTGTGTCCGCTTATAAAACCGTCTGAGGCGATTACACTCACCAGGTATTTTTTCCACCCGTGATTTTAAATAGCCCTGTCTGACACAGCGCCGGGCAATAGGATAAAGTGTGCCACTGGGCATATGAGGCAATTTTTCCATTAAGTCGGTACCGGTTAATTCTTCATCGTCGATAAAGGACGAGATAATATCGAAGCTGGCTCCTTTGATGATATTCATGATGTTCTCCCTGGAGTTCTTTACACTTTTGCATAGAATTGAGGTTAGTTTAGGGAGAAATGCGGCGATTTTGCCGATTTTTCGGCTGAAAATTCGCGCCGTCATCGATTTGGAAATCAACCTAATGGGGGTGAGTTGATTTCCAAAGAGATGAGTTAAGGGAGTTGGGGATTTAGGACGCCACCCGCTAGGTGTGGCGTGTGAAAGGGGTCATCTATAAGGGGTGCAATCAAATTTAGCCCTGGTAGGTTCATGTATAGAAAAGGAATGAAGTCGGGGGGTTGGTTATTACCCAGCTTTGAAGTTAGTTCTTTGATTTTGTTGGTTTTTCTAGCTTTTGCGGGGCTGGATTAAAGGTTCCCGCCCCTATTCTCGGGGTGTTTTTGGGCTGGTTTGCCTCAATAAGTATTGGAAGGGGGGTACCGCCCTATAAGCTGAAATGTGGTTGGTAGCGGATTATCTATCATACTACCTATATATGCCTGTTTCATAAACTTTAGGGTTCATTTATTTAAGCCCGCAAATTTTTTCCTTATTTTTTCAAGCGACAACAAATTCACACTTAGCCCCTGCCCTTTATCTGGATATTGGCTAATCATCCAACACAACTATTTTAATTGGTACCGACTATTTTTATGGTTGCTCCTTTATTTGGTACTTGGTATGTTTTAGATAGCAGATATCTAATATTATTTAGCTACCGATTAAAGTAATCGGTACCCAATCTTAAGGATAAGACGAGGACAAGACCATGGCTGTAATAGTGGTGGCGGCAACGAAAGGCGGTGTAGGCAAGACAACGCTGAGCGCCTGTTTGACCGTGTCGGCTCTAAAAAAGGGGTACCAAGTAGCGATTGTTGATCTTGATGGCCATTTAGAAGGCCTGGGATCTTTCTCTCGTTGGTACCAGCTAAGAGAACAAAATGGCGGCGACCTGCCCCACATGCAACGCGCCATGCGCTACCCGGATGAGGAATTGCAAGAAGCGATCAACAGCGGGGCTGATTATGTGATTGTTGACACGCCGCCTGGCAATATGGCGCGCACAAAAGAAGCGCTGGAGGTGGCTGATCTGGTGGTGATCCCGGTGCGCCCCTCACCGATTGATGTGATGAACATGGATGCGATTGTTGATGCGGCTGAGGCCTATCAAAAGCCATTTGTCTTTGTGATGAACGCCACCAAGGCCAAGTCCAAGATGGCTGAGGGTGCCCGCAAATATCTCAGCCACTATGGCGAGGTGTTAAAGGGGGAAGTGGGGGACAGAGTGTCTTATGCCAGTGGTTTCCTTAAAGGCATGGTTGGCCATGAGGTTGAGAGCAAAGGGCCGATCATTGCAGAAATGAAGAACTTATGGCGCGCGGTTGAACAGCGGGTTAAGCGCAAGGCAAAACGCCAGGCGCGTGAGAGAAAAGGAGCGGCTTAATGGTTTGTCCTACAAATGGCGATCAAAATGACTTTGATATTACATCGGCCTGGGACGCTTTGGATGTACCAAATAAGAAAAAGACCGGCCAGCGCATGACTGAACGGGAGAAGTCTGAGCGCCAACCCATCAAGAAAACGGACGGACGGCGTCTACGGCGCACGGGGCGTTCAACGCAAATGAACTTAAAAGTAAAACCGCAGGTGCGGGATGAGTTTCTGGCGATTGCCAAAGCCCGGGGTATGTCGATGGGGGAATTATTGGAAGTGGTGTTAGCTGAGTGGCAGGCACGTGGTGGGGGAGAGGAGCGTTGATGCGTTTGATAGCCGGCATCTTTGGCGTGGTTTGCGGCACGGTGGTGGTGGCGATTGTGGCACGCTATGGCTATATGTCGGCCTCCACTCATTATGATGGTTTAATTTCAGCGGCCCTCTTTGGCATCATTGCCACTGGTGGTCTGGTTGGCCATGCGGTAGCCGCAAGGATCTGGCGCAATAACAAAATCGGTGCGACGGTTATTTTTCTGATTGCCACGGCTGCCTTGCTGGTCAATTTGAGTAACAGTGTTGGATTTATTGCTGGTCGTAGTGACGTGAAAGAAGCGGCCCGAGCGCAAAGTTTAGAGCAATCAAGACGCAACAATGCGGCGCTTGATCGCTTAATCGAGGAACGATCTAATTTGCCGCGCCATCAACCGGTGACTGAAGCTAGTGTTAAGGCGGCCAAAGACGCTGTTAGCAGCGCAGAAAAAATCCGAGTAGCTGAGTGCCAACAGCGGGGAAATCGCTGTCGCAAACGCGAACAAGCCGAGCAACAAGCACGAAATAAAGTCGTGGCGCTGGAGACCAATTTAGCGGTGACCAAGCAAGCGGCGCGGCTAGACGCCAAGATTGAAAAACTACAACAAAAATTAGCGACCTCGGCTCCGGTTTCGAAAGCGGATGCACAAACGGCAGCGTTATCGGCGATCTTTGCCTTGCCGGCAGCAACCGCGTCTAGCTATCAAAAATTGATCATGGCAGCGGTGGCTGAGCTCCTGATCGTGGCGTCTTTTTTAACGGTGGAATGGCTGCGTCCTGAGCCAAAACCAGGGCAAGCTAACACAGCTACAAAAAGCCCTTCTGATATTCAATCGGTTGAACAGTCCGTTACCAAAGTACCAACGCCACCGGTTAAAAAACGAAAAACCAAACTAAAAGTGCCCAAAGAGCAACTGGCTCAGGGTGAGGTGAGTGTGTTTATCAAAGCTTGCCTGGAGCCAAATGAAGAAGGCCAAGTGGTGATTAAAGATTTATACGCGCCTTATAAAAGCTGGTGCCTGGCAGAGCGGTTGGAACCACACCCAGCAAAGGACTTTGAACAGCAATTTTTAGCGGTGATTGATGAGGCTGGTTTTCCCAATAAAGCAGGGCTGGTTGATTATCTGCAATTAAAACAAGCGGCTTGACCTGCCTAAGCGCACCAAGGATCGTGACCCCAGAGGGCGGAAACAAAAATCAGTCGCCGGATGGAGACTTATTTGCCGGTTCCGTGAGCGTAGTGAATAGAGCCTGACCCCCGAAAGAGACGAATGTCCATGAGGGGGGGGGTGCCCAACGGAGGATATGATAGCGAGGCTGTCAAGTACCTGAAGACACTCAGATAAGTATACTGGAATTGTTAATAGTACTTTTAATGAGTTGTCTGCAAAGGAGAGTTAGCGATGGCAACAGCGACTAAAGACAAGCCGAAAGACCAAATTGAAAGTAAAGCGGGTGATCCCCCTGATCAACGCACACACAAAGGTGCTTTTGCCTTAGCCGTTTGGCGCAAAGAGATGACCAGCAAAGATGGCCGTTCCTTTACGTCAGACAATCTTAGCCTGCAACGAGGCTATAAGGACAAAGACAACCAGTGGGTGAATAAATCTCTTTCTTTTGATGGAAGAGAGGTCAGCGACATCATTGCTCTGTTGCAAGAGTATGAACGCAACACGATCAAAAGAGGTTAACGGCAAACTTTAAGACAGGCCGGCAGTTTCGCCGGCCTCTCTTTTTCTTCAAAGCAAAATCTCTGCTTCGTCAGTGACTTCAGCAATGGTGCTGGTGTCACACAGCGAAAAGGAGAGAGCGGTGACAGAGGAAACTGTTTCAAAAATTCAGGCGTTGAATGATCAGCTTCGCCAGACTGGTGCAGGTGGAAAGATTGTCTGTACTCAGGTGGTAAGCGAATTATCAACCAGAGATGCTGATAATTTATTTAGTCTGATCAGATCATTCGACAATTTTACTGAAGACAATGACCCGCATGGTGAACATGACTTTGGTTCAGTTGAGTACAACGGTCAAAAATACTTTTGGAAAATAGATTATTACAATCATGACATGACGGGGGGTTCTGAAGATCCCAGCGACCCTAAACAAACGACCCGAGTTTTAACCATCATGACAGCACAGGAGTATTGAAATGTCAGATGATAAAAAAGTTGATTTGAAATTAAACAGTGCCCCTGATGAGTATGGCTTTATCTATGGTCACTTAATGCACAATGGCGAGACATATAATGTTGATATAATGCCTCCGAAAAGGAAGTGGGCTGGAGGGCAAGTTCTTAATGGTTACATACCTCATGACCATGACTGGGTGATCTATCTGGAGGGTGAGGAATTTGTCCGCGTCCAGAAAGAGGATGAGATCATCAGTCGATTGCAAATCAAGCTATTAGTGTAAAGCACATTAAAAAGCCGGCAAGAGATTGCCGGCTTTTCTTTAAGTTCATTATGAATTAGCTTTGATATAACTATTACTAAAGTAGCAGCAAATGTTTAGGGAGAAAGCCGTAATGAAAATCTTTATATATGTGTTAATTGCTACGGCGATTCTTGGTGGTTTTGCTGACGGAGAATTGTCAGACAACACCTTTTCGATTATTGGCATGGTTGTGGGAGGCGTTGGAAACAGCCCAGTCGTTCTTGTGTTAAAGCCAGAGGCAACCATTTAAGCCGTACAAAATCTCATTGTAGCTAGTCATACTGCTGCACAAGCAACCAGGTATATGATCAACCAATTACAAACTTGCACAAAGCATGCAACTGGATAGACTGCACCACATAACAATTTTGTCGTGTTTTAATAAGAGGTTAGTATTCAGCTTCGTACCAATACAGGACCTATTAAATTTTATCACTTAAACACTTATGATCTAAAAATTTGAATTAATTCAAGCAGCTTTCACAGCTTCTAATTTTTCTAATAATGCTACAGCAATCTCTCTAGCTTGCTCAGGTTTCAACATAATAAAAACTACTGTATCCAGTTCTTTATCAATAATAAACACAACAGCTTTCACACCATCATCAAGGTAAGTTCTTACATTCCAAGTGCGAATGAAAAGTGCTTCTGGCTGTGAACATTCAACCATTGAAAATTGCTCTCTTGATAAAGCATCAGCTTGTATCATTCTTTCATAATTGGCTTTATGTGCCATGCCAGCACCTATGAAATAGCAATTTACGATAAGGTTAAAGAATTGGAGCAAGGCAGTATGAATGGTACATGCAGTGGCGCTGAAACGGATTATGATTGCCAGCATAACTTGTTTGCAGGCAAAAAAATGCCGGAAGTATTGCGTCTGGAAGTGAGTTTGAAATCACGAAAAGCAAAAAGCCTTTTGAAAACCCTTGGCATACAGTGCGACATGACATTGAAAGCGTTGTTCTGCACTAGCCTATCCCACGCTGTTTTAATTCATTATTAGGAGGAAAAAACCAAGAGGCTGTATGTTCTGAACATTGATACTGGAAGCTGTGAAAAACTGATTGATAATATACGGGCGCATTTTCCTAAAAAACGGCCAAATACGATTTTGGCCTTGATGTGTTTTGTACTAACTTGACAGTAAATCGGGATTAGAGGCGCGAGGCTATTGCTCCGCCTTAGTAACGCACAATTTTATCGCCTGAAAGCCGATGCAAAAAAATTGGAGCAAGATACCAAATCTCCGCGCTTTCCAGTGCTTAGTGCTGTGAAAAGCCAGTTAAAAGAGTTTATGCCTCTGGTAAAACAACATATTGTGTATGAAAATTTATAAAAAAATTTAGCAAGGATGTAGTGGGTAATGCCAGTTCAAAAATATATAGAAGACGTTCAAAAGCAGTATAAAACGGGCATTGCACGCGAACACGCTTACCGACCAGCCTTAAAAACCCTTGTTGAAGACGTTATGCCAGATGTAACGGCGATCAATGACCCCGCGCATATCAAATGTGGCGCACCGGACTTTATCTTGCACAGGCGTAAAATTGACGTTGGCTATATTGAAGCCAAGAACGTAGACGCTGATTTATCCAAAACCGAAAAGACTGACCAACTTAAACGCTATCTGGAATCCCTTGATAACCTTGTTTTGACTGATTATCTGGAATTTCGTTTTTATCTGCATGGTGAAAAAGTAGACGTTATCCGTATCGCGGAGATTGAAAACGGCCAGATCAAGCCCATTCCCGAAAACTATGACCGCTTAAAAACTCTGCTTTTGGATTTTTCCGCTTTCCAAGGCCAGACCTTTAAGTCTGCCAAGCAATTGGCAAAGATGATGGCGCACAAAGCCAAGCTGATGAAGCACATCTTTTATAATGTTGTAAGTGGCGAAGAGGAAAGCAGCCTGAATGACCAGCTAAAGGCATTCCAAGACGTCCTCATGCACGATATGACGGAAGAGCAATTCGCCGACGTCTACGCACAAACAATAACCTACGGCCTTTTCACCGCGCGCCTGCAGGTCAAAACCAAAGAAGACTTCTCCCGTTCCGAATCCTTGCTCCTCATCCCAAAATCCAACCCCTTCCTGCGCCAGCTCTTCAGCTACATTGCCGGATCAGAGCTTGATGAGCGCGTTGTCTGGATTGTCGATGCGCTATGCGAGGTTTTCTTATTCTCTGACCTTGATACAATCTTGAAAGATTTTGGCAGCGCCACGGGGCAAAACGATTCCATGCTTCATTTTTATGAAACCTTCTTGGCCGAGTACGATAAAGAGATAAAAGAATTATGCGGTGTCTGGTACACCCCCGAACCCGTCGTCAATTTCAGAGATAAAAGAATTATGCGGTGTCTGGTACACCCCCGAAACCGTCGTCAATTTCATTGTTCGCGCTATTGATGAGGTTCTAAAAACCCACTTCGATTTAAAAGACGGCATTGCCGATAAATCCAAAATCAAAATCGCAATCGAAGACCAAGCCTTTGACAAACGCACGAAAACAGGAAAAGCAAAAAAAGAAGTCGAAGTTCACAAGGTGCAGCTTCTAGATGTAGCCACTGGAACAGGCAAATTCTTGGCCGAAGCCGTAAAGCAAATTTACAAACGCTATAAAGGGCAAGAGGGAATATGGAGCAGCTATGTCGAACACGACCTGCTGCCCCGCCTGCATGGGTTCGAGCTTCTAATGGCCAGCTATGCTATGTGTCACATGAAACTGGATTTACTGCTACAGGAAACAGGATATAAAACCTCAAACACCACCAGCCCCCCACGTTTAAGCGTCTACCTCACCAACAGTCTTGAAGAACACCACCCTGAAATGGATACGCTCTTTGCGTCTTGGTTATCCCGCGAAGCTAATGATGCAAGCTGGATCAAAAAGAACATGCCCATCATGGTGGCCTTTGGGAACCCGCCTTACAACGGACAAAGCAAAAACAAGGGGAAATGGATTACCGACGAAATGGGAAGTTATAAAAAAGAGCCGGGCGGCAAAATAAAGCTTCAAGAGCGTAATCCTAAATGGATAAATAATGACTACGTAAAATTTATTCGTATGGGAGAAACCTACATTGAAAAATACAAAAAAGGCATTTTAGCATATATCACAAGCAACTCTTATTTAGACAACCCAACTTTCAGAGGGATGCGTTGGCATTTGTTGCGTACCTTTGACGACATTTATATCCTAGATTTGCATGGAAATTCAAACGTAGCAGAAGATATTCCCGAAGGTAAACGAGATGAAAACGTCTTTGATATAAGGGAAAGCGTTTCAATTATAGTCGCTGTTAAAAAATCTCACGCTAAGAAAAATGGAGTTCTAGCAAATCTTTATCATCATGATGTATGGGGTAGCCGATTAGAAAAACATGAAGTTTTGGAGCATAATTCATTAGAATCTTTTCCGTGGAAAAAGCTTAAATATCAAGAGCCGTATTATTATTTTTTACCGAGCCACAGTAAAGGTTTGAAACTCTACAATGAAGGATTCAATCTCGATGATCTTGTGATCAAAAATTCAACGGGCTATTACACTTCATGTGATGAACACGTAATTGGGTTTTCCACTTCTGATCTGGAAGCGAAAATAGTAGATTTTCTGCCTGATGATAAAGTTTTTGATGGCGATTTGATAAGGGATACAACCTTTCGTCCTTTTGACAACAGGAAGATTTACTTTGACCCGTCCATACTCACCAGAAGCCGAAAAAAATTTGTAGAAAGCATTTCATGCGTTAGAAATACGTTCCTGATTTTAGGGAAAAGCACAAAAAGTAAAGAAATGAATCACTTTTTTATTAGTAATTTTTTCTCGGAGCTAAAATGCGCGGAATACTCAAAAGGTTCATACATATTCCCCCTTTACGTTCATGCCCCGTCTTTTGAAGATGAGACACATAAGGTTTCTAATCTGGATCAGAATATTTTTAACAGAATTAAAAAAATTATACCAAATGTCACGCCAGAAACTTTATTTGATTATATCTATGCTGTGCTGCATTGCCCATCATACCGTAATCGCTATGCTGAATTTCTTAAATCAAACTTTCCGCGTATTCCATACCCCGATGATCCGGCAATGTTCAACGTACTGGCTAAAAAGGGGGCGGGGTTGCGCAGCTTGCATTTGATGGAAAGCGATACCCTGGACGATCTAATTACAACCTACCCCGAAGCCGGAGATAACGAGGTTCAAACCATTAGCAAGAACAGCTACCGTGACGGTAAGGTTTGGATCAATGAAAGCCAATATTTTAGCAATGTACCGGAACTGGCTTGGAATTTCTATATCGGCGGCTATCAACCCGCCCAAAAATGGCTCAAAGACCGTAAAGGCCGTACTCTATCCGTTGATGATATTATGCACTACCAGCGCATCATCCTGGCTCTAACTGAAACAGACCGCATAATGAAAGAAATTGATGAAATAGACATTATTCAGAAGGGAAAGAGTAAGTCATGAAAGCTGTAATTTTAGCCCGTGTATCTACAAAAGAGCAGGAAGATGATCGTTCGCTAGAAGCGCAGATTGCAAATTTTCGACTATATGCAGACCGTTAAGACTTCGAGATAATCAAGTAGTACACAATCATTGGATCATCCACGAATGGTGAGCAACCAGAATTTATGCGGATGATTGAATTTATCAAGAAGCAGAAAGAGCGCGTGGCGGTCACTCACTGGGCAATCCCCTCGCAACCGACTATAATTTTAACAACTGATATGATTAGTGAATATTTAAGTGATGATGCTAACGATTGATCGGAAGCTTTACGAAGAGCAGAGAGACCATGGTAAAGAAAAGAGTCTCCTCGTATTACGCCCATCCAGCTAATTGAGGCGCTTTCGAAATTTTGGAACGCCTACTCAATAGGCGAATTGGAATTATTCCATGAATTAATTATTCTATTTGCCAACTTTTGTTGATTGCTAACCAACGATTTCTCAGTTGGGTCAGGTAGTGACTATCCTGTTCCTTTATTGGAATGGACACTTACGTGCCATAACAAGAATACTTTCCGCTATCAAATATTTATGTGATAACCGCACTCAAACATGTAAAAATCTAATACAAGAAAACAAGATTTTATATATCTGCTTATAATGATTTATTATCAATTTTTATAATATCTGAAACTTTTGCGCAGGATCACAAATTTTATAAGTGGAAATCTACAATATTTTGAGAAGAATAAGTTCAATATCGTATTCATGACTTGTTACAGAGTTTATACATGACTTATGTCAACCCAATATATTCAACGCCGCTTGGCTGTAAATAGTAAGTATATAACCGAAGAAGAAGCAATTTCATCGAGTGATATTATTATTGTTCTTGCTGAACCAGGGGCAGGAAAAACAGAACTGCTTGACTATTTTGCTCGTTCTCGAAAAGCAAAGCGTCACCGTGCAAGCATATTTAGCCATAAGGATAATTTTGAGCAAACCTCTATCCTTATCATAGATGCATTGGATGAAGTTGCCCGACAGGACGAAACAGCCGTTGATAGAATAATAGTTAAAGCATTTGAGAAAAATGCGGAAAAAACTATTTTTGCATCTCGCTCATATGTTTGGAGTAACGAACGTAACAAATTTATCGAAGACTGCTCAGGTAAAAAACCTTTAGTACTCCGTCTTGAGCCATTCAATGAAAACGAACAAAGACTATTATTCCAGAACAATTTTCCGGAAGAAGATTTCTCAGTTTTTCGCAACGAAGCAATCATTTATGGGCTTGAGCAGATACTTGGCAATCCAATGTTTTTCAAGCTCTTTGTTGAAGGGTACATCCAGAACGGACGTACCTTTCAATCTAAACGTAGAATTTTCCATTCTGCCATAGAAAGACTTGCCCAAGAGGATAATAAAAACAAAACTCTTTCCAAGAGGCCGCCAATTAGTGAAATTGTAGATGTTGCATCAGAGCTATTTGCAAAAATTCTCTTATCTGGAGCATCTGGTATCAGCATATCCGAGCGACTGGATGATTACGATTATCCTTACGTAAATGCTTTAAGCACGTATCATGTAGACACTATTAGTTGTGTTCTAAATAGCCGACTGTTCAAGCCTAATGAGGACGCAGATACCCATGAGCCGATTCATCGTATTGTAGCTGAATATTGTGCGGCGCAATATCTCGTAAAACGCTTAACAGATTTATCAGACACTTTTTCTTTGCGTAGATTATTAGCAATTATTTCTCCCAACCTTGTTATTCGTGATGAACTTAGAGGTCTATTAGGTTGGCTTGCGGCTTTAGGAAACGAGAAAATACAAGTAGAAATAATTAAAATTGATCCTTATGCGGTATTAGCAAATGGCGACCCTTCTCAATTAACCGCCAAATCCAAAAAGTTATTACTGCAACGCTTAGACTCTCTATCAAATATTGACCCCTATTTTCGTAACGCAGATAGGTGGCGACAATTTAATGTTTCAGGTTTTTTTACCAATGACGTTATGGATGAGTTGAGGTTAATACTCGCAAAATCTACTGATGAATCCCACCTCCGTGGTCTGATTTTGGAATTATTGCAAGGAGAGCAAGCGGCACAATTCCTGGTGCCAGAATTACGTGCAATTATGCTAGATCAAACAAACGATTTGACTAACCGTTTACTCGCAAATGGATGTTTAAAGGCCGTAGAAACTTATGATGCTGCTTTAGAAGATTTTAAGTCACTACTCTCAGAGGCAACGCCTAATGCTCTGATTAACGCATCTGAGTTGATTTCCGGAAAACTTTTGGATCCTCCTGATAACAACTTATTACTTGAACTCTTTCACAGCCTAGCAAATGCAAAACCAAAAAATAATCGCAACACACGAGAAATCATAGATTTAAAACTGAGCATCAAAGATGTCACTTCTACTATCACTTTTGAACAGACTTGTTTCCTTCTTGATAATCTTACTGAAGGATTGCAATGCACATGTGGGGCCCGAGATCGATATCTTTGCCATTGCAGAGAGGAAATTAGTAAAATTGTTAGTTATTTATTAGACCGATATTTTGATGTAGGAACCACTCAGCATGTTCCTGAGAAGATTTGGGGCTGGATAAAAAATCTAAAGTTTGAAAAAAATTCATCATCAATGAAAAGTACTTCCGCGCTGGTTCTGAAGAAAAATGACTCTTTGCGTCAATCAATCCAACTATTGGCTTTAAAAGATCAAAACGATCCTGAGAAAATATGGAAAACTATTCGCGATTTAAATTGGGGAAAATTACACCAAAGCCTTTTCTTTTCATCCGCAGATTATGAGGTCATTGTTGATTACGCATTTAATTCTAACAATCCTGTTCTCTGGATAGCATTTGCTCCACCACATAAGTTTTTTGCTGAGGAAAGAGGACCCAATCCTTTGCGCGCAAAAATGCGTCATCAGGCACTCGAAAAGAAAGAATTTATGCGAGAGTGGGTGATTAAAAATCGTCTATGGAAAAAGGTTGAGAGTGAAGAAGGTTGGACATCAAGAGGACAAAAACGTAGAGAACATCGCCAGAGCGCTATTCAAGAAGAAAACTTTGCTTTTCTAAAAAATAATCGTGAGATGATTGAGAAGGGGCAACACTTCGGTTTTAATCATGCATTTGCTCAACGATATCTATATTCACCAAAGGAATTAAATCAAGTTGTTGATGATATTAAAACCGCAGAAAATGCACTCATTCATAGCTTAAACTTTCTTCTTCCTAAAGTTCCTACGCTCCCGGAACTTGCTAATCGGGAAAAAATTAATATTGCTGAGGTGCTTCACGCGGGCTGTCTCGTAAAATTTCGCAAAACTGGAACACTATCAGATATTGATAAAAAAATTCTCCAATGTGTAAAGACAGAAGTCAGACAGTTAGAAGGATATTCTGATGAAGAAGAAAAACTTTTAGAAGAGGAAATTGATACACAAATTTTTAACAATGAAAGAGACGTAGAGACTTTCGCAAAAGAATTTATTGAACCTAATATTCTAAATTCATCTGAAGGACCACACAACCTGCATTGGCTCGAGAGCAAATCAGCTTTCGAACCGTTAAGTGCTAAACTTTCTTCAGAATGGTTAGATCAAGATCACTTGGTCTCTCCTCAAAAAATAAATGAGCTTTTTGATATGTGTGCAAGATGTTCGGATCAAAATTGGTTGACTTCACTAATAAAAAAACGTTGCAAGGAACTAACAAGCAATATTAATCATCAAGAAAACGAAGAATCAAAATCAAGGAAAGAATTTTGGTTTTTACGTCACTTTTTCTTTTTGGACCAAGATGAAAACGGTATTTGGGATGATGTATTATCTAAACGAGAAGGAATATTCTCTATAGCTTCGCGGTCTGATCGTTTTGAACGTTATAGTTCTGCAGGATGGCCAAATTTAAATTCAGAAAAAATATATGCGATTTTTGATGCCTACATAGAAAAATGGCCAAAAGTATACCTTCCAAGTTCATGGGGATCTGGTTCTCCCAAGGATGAAACTGCATATAGATTTTTAACAAATCTTATTTGGGATATCACCAAGGATGAAAACTCAAGCCGTGCCATTAGGGTTATCAATACAATGCTCAAAGATTCAAGGTTTGAAGATTTCCGTAACGATCTTCTAAGCATAAAAGCGTCGACTATTAGAAAGCATTCATTAAAAAACTTTGAAACACCTTTGCCAGGAGAAATAGTATCCATGCTAGATTCTAACGAAGTGGCAACTGTTGAAGATCTCCGATCTCTAATCATTGAGGAATTTGACTCTATACAAAAATGGCTTCAAGGCACTGATACTGACCCTTTGGATATGTTTTGGTTAAAAGGAGAACGTATTGATGAAATTCCTGCACGAAACAGAATCGTAGAATTTCTTCAACGTCGTTTGCCTGCATTAGACATCTCAGCAAATATTGAGCACCATATGTCTAACAGTAACAGGTGTGATTTCACCGTTACTAAGATGATAAATGGCAAAAGACGACTTCTTGTTTGCGAAGTCAAAGGACAATGGCATCAAGACCTATTTACGGCTATTGAAAAACAATTAAATGAACGCTACGCAATTCACCCAGACGCAAAGCAACAAGGAATCTTTTTAGCTTTGTGGTTTGGTCCTAATGAAAAAGTTGCCAATCGCAAAAAACATAACATAAAGTCTGCTGAGGAACTTCGCATAAAAATATTTGAAACTATGCCTGAAGAACTGCAAGGTTTTATAGATATTTACGTAATGAATCTCAGTAAAAATTGATTTTTACACCCCCTCCCTTTACTCGGGCCATGATGTTGTGAACCCGGCCAGTTACTGTCCCACCAATACGGCGGCAATCATTGGTAAGATCAATAAATAAACAAACAGTCCGTTCTAGGTCAATTTGCGACCAATCTAGTATGAGGTTGTGATAATCTCTTTCGTGCCATTAGGGGAAACTTGATTAAATAGTTAGTCTGTTTAAATTTATACAAATATTTGTTTCCTTTTTGAAAGAAATCTTATGGCAACTCATAAGCATGATATCCAAGAACACTCGCATGGATCGACAAATAAAAAGGCTGTCAGTATAGCTGCCGTTTTGACAGGTCTTTTCATGGTCGCCGAAATATTTGGGGGAATCTTTTCCGGTTCACTTGCTCTTATTGCTGACGCAGGCCATATGCTGACTGATTTTACTTCACTTATCTTAGCATGGCTTGGTTTTCATCTTGCAGAACAGCCAACAGATTGGAAGAGAACTTACGGATTTGATCGATTTTCGGTGCTTGCTGCATTTGTCAATGGTTTATCGTTATTTGTAATTGCGGGATGGATTTGTTTTGAAGCATATGAGCGTTTTAACCAACCTGTTGAAGTTGCCGGGAGGCTTATGCTTTGGATCGCCCTTGGTGGCCTTCTTATCAACATTATTTCTTTTTGGATATTATCACGTGGAGAAAGTGCAAATCTTAATATGCGTGTAGCAGCATTGCATATTGTTGGAGATTTGCTTGGCTCCGTTGCAGCCTTAATTGCATCTCTTGTTATTATCTTCACCGGGTGGATGCCCATTGATCCCATCTTATCAGTTCTTGTGGCACTTATCATTCTACGCTCGGCATGGTACGTGGTAGGTGAGAGCGGCCATATTTTACTCGAAGGGGCACCTGACGGATTTGATCCTCGCAAAGCTGTAGAAACCATTCTGACAGATGTTGATGGCGTTATCAGTGTGGATCATATTCATGCCTGGTCGATTACACAGGAACGCCCTATGGCAACACTTGAGGCTGAAGTATTAGCAGGTACAGATGTCCAGAAAATCAAACAAGAAATTAAAAGTGTATTGCAAAATCAGTTTGGCATCAACCATGCCACAGTTGAAATAAATATGAGCAAGGTCAGCAAAAACCATGGGCAATAAAAATCAATTTATGTTCGTTGGTATGACCATGGAAATATCTTAACGAAATTACAGACAGATTTGTGTCTTTATTGGGTATGCACACTCATGTAAATTCATTGGTATTAATGATAAATTGCAAAAGCGAAAATCGAAGATAAATGATTAGCATAGATCTGAAGTTTTCAAATTTATAGCGAGAGTATGAAAATCTTTTCTTGATATTTATAGTTATTTATGAGACGGTAACACGATTCGACCAAAATGGTTATGAGTTATTATTATTTTATATATTGGACTTAATTGTTGTGACAAAGCAAAAACTATTATCACTGATGGTTATTACTGGAATGCTTGTCGCTACAATTTTTCCTGTTTTTCATGAAGATCAAATTAGTAATAATTCTTACAATATTTCTGATATTACAGTTTCTACAATTACCCAAGCGGTATATGAAATTGCTGATAAACACGAAGGTGAACAATCAGAAAATATTCATTGTGAAACATGCCATGTGTTTTACCATCTTTATGTTGGAGACAACCAATTAACAAATGAGAGATTGGTTAGATCGACTAAATATTACAGCTATGCTGATGTTTTTAATGGCAGGTCAGCTGAATCTTTTAAAAAGCCCCCCCGGCTTTTTGGATAATTTAATTAAATCCTCTGAAAATTCATATTAGTTAGCAAAATAATGTGCGTTGCATGGTTGTGACAACTTAAGAAAATCTATTTTTCTATAGCTGAATGCCTCGCCATATTTTGATATACAAATTTTCAGTTTTGTTGAATTTATTCAAATAAAACGGGCAGTTATTATGTCAAATTTAAAAAAACATTCTTTCTATGTGTTTCATTATTCCTTGATCATCATTGCAGCATTGAGTCTTAATTTAGGAATTATAACTCAATCTATCGGCGCTGAAATAACACTCAATCAAGCCATTAAGAAAGCATTAGAAAATGATCCTCGTATAAAAATAAAACGTTCTGAACTTATCGCAAAACAAGCTGAGACTTATCAAGCTGGGCGCTCTCCAAATCCTGAGCTGGGTGTAGAAGTTGAGAATTTTCTTGGATCTGGAGAATTTAGCGGATTTGAGAAAAGTGAACTTACCTTTTCTCTCTCTCAAAAATTTGAGTTGGGAGGTAAAAAACAAGCTCGTCTAAATTCAGGTGCAGCTAAAGAAGATGTGGCTTCAGCTGTGATTCAATCAGCCCGTCAAGCTGTTGTTTTCCAAACAGGCGTAGATTTTGTCAGGGTTCTGGGTGCTCAAAGAGAGGTTGATCTTTTAAGGACTCAAAAGAAAGAATTTATCAATCTTTTACGGCCTATAAAAAAACGTGTTGAAGCTGGTGGTTCTCCTGAAGTGGACTTGGTTCGGGGTGAAATTGCGGCTGAGGAATCTTATGTAGCTTTAGAATCTGCTGAAATTAAACTCCATACAACACGCCGTCAACTGGCTTCCAACTGGAATGGTTTATTACAACCAAATATTCGTGCGTCAGGTAGAATAAAACTGCAACGCCGCGAAGCCATTCCTATAGATAAAATTATCTCCAATTTAAAATTCCACCCAAGAATTAAACAATGGGATTTTATTAAAAGAGCCCGCATTTCTGAACTCAAACTTCAGCAATCACAAGCTATTCCAGACCTCACTCTAGGACTTGGCGTGCGATGGTCTGAAGAAGCTGATGATATGGCCATAGTTGCTCAAGGTTCTATCCCTTTACCAATTTACGATAGGAACCGTGGAAATATAGATGCTGCAGCCGAACGTATTAATAAATCCAGCCTTGAACGCTCTGAGGAAATGCGGCGCTTAAAACAGCAAGTAACAGCCAGCTATGGCAATTTACATCGTGAATGCCATCGGGCAAGACGATACGCAACTTCAATTGTTCCAAAAGCTAAAAAATCAGTTACAACAATTAAAGAAGGTTATTTTGGCGGGCGATATACCGTGGTAGCTCTTCTTGATGCAATTTCAGATTTAACAAAATCACAATCAGTCCAAATTCAATCTCAAGTGAATTGCCAGGTTACTGCCATGCAACTCCGTTTGTTATCCGGCATTGATCCATTCACTGGCCCTGTGCGTAAAAGGTAGAAAGTTTTAGTAATGAAAAATCCATCTGAAAACTCTGGCTCTAAAAGAGAAACAGCAGATACATCAACAACTTTTAAAAAAGTTATCAAGACTTCACTGCAGTTCATTGTGATATGTAGCATCATTGGCGCTACAGCTATGCTTGCATTATTTATAAATTCAGCAGAAAGCACTCAATCTGCTATTACTGAAGAACATAGTGACCATTCAGATCATAAAGACAATGAAGGCCACAGTGATCATAAAGAAGTAAACAAATCTCCCGGCCATGATGATCATGGAAACGGCGAAATGGGTGAAGCGGTTTTGCTTGATAAAACCAAACTCAAAAATGCCAGTCTTACTATTGAAACAGCGGGCTCAGTTGCCTTGAAACAAAAATTATTGCTTAACGGCATTATCACGCCAAATGAAGAAACGATTGTGAATGTTAGTCCACGTTATCCTGGTGTTGTTAAAAAGATAAATAAACGTCTTGGGAGTAGAGTTGAAGTAGGTGATGTCCTTCTCACTATTGAAAGTGATCAGAGCCTAAAACAATATACAATCACTTCTTCGATGGCTGGTACCATCATAAATCGACGTGTGAGTTTAGGTGAGCATGTTGATCTCAATGATAAATTAATGATCATAGCAGATCTCCGTTCTGTATGGGTCGATTTTAGAGTTTATCCAAGAGATTTTAAGAAATTAAAAATCAATCAAGATGTTGAAATTTCAATGCTATCCCTTGGCCCAACTGCCAAGGCAAAGATTGAATATATTTCGCCAATTGGGGTCAGTGATACTCAAAGCATGCTTGCAAGAGCTGTGGTTGATAATTCAAATGGCAACTTGCGACCCGGATTATTTGTTACCGGACAAGCGCTTTTAGCTGAACAAAAGGCTTTTGTCGCCGTGCGTAAAAATGCGGTGCAATATATTGAAGGAAAGCCTGTTGTATTTATAGAGGAACAAACGAAGGATGGTAGCAAATTTATTCCTAAGAATGTCGAGTTAGGACCTAGTGATGAGAATTACATAGAGATTTATTTCGGTGTTCTCCCTAATCAACGTTATGTCTCTGACAACAGTTTTATGCTGAAAGCTGAGCTATCTAAAAGCATGGCCGCACATTCGCATTAAGGAATAACAAATTGATACATCAAATTATATCATTCTCTATTACCCAACGCATTCTGGTTATGTTTATTGCCATAAGTGTTGCGGCTTTTGGCATTTATAATTTTCTTAAACTGCCCATTGATGCAGTGCCAGATATTACAAACGTGCAGGTGCAGATTAACTCAAATGCTCCAGGCTACGCCCCCCTTGAGGTTGAACAACGTATAACCTTTCCGATTGAAACCGCGTTAGGTGGTTTACCCGGCCTTGATTATACACGTTCCCTATCTCGCTATGGCCTTTCTCAGGTCACAGTAGTTTTTAAAGACGGAACCGATATTTATTTTGCTCGGCAACTTGTAAACGAGCGTATTCAGCAGGCACGCGACAAGTTGCCCAACGGTATTGACGTGGAGATGGGTCCAATTTCAACGGGTCTTGGCGAGATTTATTTTTATACAGTTGAATCAAAACCAGGCACGCGCAATGAAGATGGTTCTCTTGTTACACCCACAGACTTACGCACCTTGCATGATTGGGTGATCCGACCACAACTTCTAACGGTTTCAGGCGTAGTTGAAGTGAATGCGATAGGTGGTTTTACTAAACAATATCACATACTTCCAGACCCGGAAAAATTGAATTCCTTTAAAATATCCCTGAACGCTCTGATGGATGCGATCAGCAAAAATAATAATAATGTTGGTGCAGGTTATATTGAGCGAAACGGCGAACAGTACCTGGTACGCTCTCCCGGCCAGGTAGGCGGGATTGAAGATCTGCTTAACATTCCTGTTGGAACCCATGGTGGTACACCAGTTCATGTTCGAGACGTGGCCGAAGTTGCAATAGGAAAAGAATTGCGCACAGGTGCTGGGACATATAATGGCGATGAAGTTGTTCTTTCGACTGCTGTAATGTTACTGGGTGAAAATTCCAGAGCTGTTGCAGATCGAATTCATTCAAAGCTTTCTGAGATAAGAAAAAGCCTGCCGGAAGGAATTTTCTTAAGGACGGTTTATAACCGCACAGATCTGGTGAATAAAACCATTCACACAGTTGAAAAAAATCTTCTCGAAGGCGCCCTATTAGTAATAATTATTTTATTTTTATTTTTAGGAAACTTTCGTGCTGCACTGATTGCAGCAATAATGATCCCTCTGTCGATGCTGTTTGCAATTTCAGGTATGGTTGAATATAAAATTTCCGCCAACCTGATGAGCCTTGGTGCTATTGATTTTGGCATCATCATAGATGGTGCCATCATTGTTGTTGAAAATTGTTTGCGCTTGATTGCCGAAGAACAACATAAAAGAGGCAAGTTACTCAGTCTTCAAGAGCGTTTTTCCACTGTAAAAGAAGCCACATTACAGGTGATCACACCATCCCTATTTGGTTCATTTATTATCATGGTCGTATACCTTCCTATTTTAACTTTGACTGGAGTGGAAGGAAAAATGTTTACACCGATGGCACTCACAGTTGTGCTAGCTCTCACTGGGGCAATGATCTTTTCCATTACATTTGTGCCGGCTGCCATTGCCTTGTTTATTACTGGTGAGGTTGCTGAAAAAGAAAATTTAATTGTACGTAAAGCACGGCATCTTTATGACCCAATTCTGAAAATTTCGCTGAATAATAAATCAGTTGTTTTAACGGCCACAGCTTGTCTGCTCATTCTCAGCGGTCTTATGGCCACTAAACTTGGTAGTGAATTTATTCCTCGGCTTGATGAAGGCGATGTTGCAATTCAGTCTTTGCGAGGGCCGGGCACCAGCCTTACCCAATCTGTTAAAATGCAGGATATGCTCGAAAAACGATTGATTAAAATACCTGAAGTGAAAGAGGTTTTCTCTCGCATTGGAACGGCAGAAGTTGCAACTGACCCTATGCCACCGTCTATTTCAGATGGATATGTAATGCTAAAGCCAAAAAGTGAATGGCCAGATAAATCTAAATCAAAAGCTCAGGTCGTAAAAGAGATTCAGTCTGCTTCTAATGAAATACCTGGCAGCAATTATGAGATTTCTCAACCTATTCAATTACGTTTTAATGAATTGATAGCAGGAGTAAGAGCCGATATTGCAGTTAAAGTATTTGGCGATGATCTTGATAAACTTTTAGCAACTGGTAATCAAATAGCTGATCAGCTGCGGGGTGTTCCGGGTGCTGCTGATGTAAATGTAGAGCGAATTTCAGGATTACCCTTTTTGACAATAAAACCCGATAGGGCAAAGCTGGCTCGATTTGGGCTTTCTGTGATGGATGTGCAAGAAAACATACAGATTGCCATCGGTGGAAAGAGCGCCGGTGCCCTGTTTGAGAAAGATAAGCGATTTGATATTGTGGTTCGTTTAGCTGAGAATTTACGTACTGATATTGATACAATTAGGACGCTTCCAATCCCTCTTCCTCCGGTAACCAGCGATAAAGACACCGCTGTCGTTTCTGCCTTTTATGCAAACTCGACTAATAAGATGGCTCGAATGATTCTGCTTGAAGATATTGCAGACATTTCACTAGCTCCAGGCCCCAATCAGGTTAGTCGAGAAAACTCCAAACGCAGGATCGTTATTTCGGCAAACGTTCGAGGAAGAGATATGGGCAGTTTTGTAGTAGATGCACAAGCGCTTATCGATAAAAATGTCAAACTGCCATCTGGGTATTGGATTACTTGGGGCGGACAGTTTGAGCAATTAATCTCAGCATCAAAGAGGCTAGCAGTTGTTGTACCAGTGGCATTGGCTTTGATCTTTTTATTGCTTTTTACCTCTTTGGGCACGATCAAAGATTCAGCAGTTGTCTTTACTGGTGTCCCTCTTGCTTTAACCGGCGGTGTTGCCGCTCTTGCGTTACGAGGTATACCACTTTCTATATCAGCTGGAATTGGCTTTATCGCTCTTTCAGGTGTAGCTGTCTTAAATGGGCTTGTGATCATATCATTTATAAATAGCTTGCGAAGTGAAGGTATGTCTTTGGACGAAGCAATTATTGAAGGGGCAAGAAAACGACTGCGCCCGGTATTAATGACAGCCCTTGTTGCCTCTCTCGGGTTTGTACCAATGGCTCTTGCAACAGGAGCCGGTGCTGAAGTGCAACGTCCACTTGCAACAGTTGTAATTGGCGGCATTATTTCTTCCACTTTACTAACATTACTTGTGTTACCGGTTCTGTACGGGCTTGTACACAGAAAGGAAATAAGTCAGACAAACAAAACCTAAAACATCCCAACTGCAAATAAGTTTTAATAAAAGGAAAAATTGATGAAAAAACAAAAATTGGCAAGTCTGCTATTTTTCGCGTTGTTCTTTACAGCGGTGCAAAATGGGGCGGTTACTCCAACCTTAGCGGAAGAAAAACATGAAGGTCATGACCATGAAACCGAGAGTAAAAAGCATGAAGGTCACGATCATGCCGCTGAGGGTAAAAAACATAAACATGATCATTCAAAAGAGGGAGCAAACGAACATGCTAAGCATCACCCAAAAGCTGCTAATGGTGGTGTTGTTCTAGAAATTGATGAGTATCATGGTGAATTGGTTCTCAATGATGGGAAGATTAAATTATTCCTAAGTGATCATGATGGTAAAGACGTTGCCACGAAAGGGTTCACGGCTATTGCTATGATTTTAAGTGCACAGGGTAAGCAGGGACCTTTGAAACTTCTAAGTGTTGATGAAAAATATTTGCAGAGCTCTGATTCAATTTCAAATGTTAATGGCGCACGCGTCATAATAACCCTCACTGATCCACACGGTCATTCATCTCAAGTCCGATATAAAATGCCTTAACAAATGAAATAGCACCTACTTTTTTCAATATTTAAAAATTAGAAACTTATTAGTTTAAGGAAAATTCAATGTTTAATATAAGCAAATTTATAATAGCTGCTGTTGCTTTTTTATTTTTTCAAATATCGACCTTAGGGTATGTTCAAGCTCATGAACGTCATAGTGAATTTATGATGGATCGCAACAATACTAAACATAATTATAATAGCACCTATGTTACATATAAAACTCATCCATATCACTATGATATCGCTGGGAATGCATCGCGCACCTGTGACAAAGGGTATAACCCTATGAGCAAGCAACATCGCCGTAACCATCGATATAAAAGACCTCATGTCCATCCTAATGTACCTTGGCGGCCGGGCTGCAAAGACTAGTGAGTTTGAGCGACCAAATTGATTTTACTTCAAGAGTCAGAGAAACTCATTTTCTGACTCTTAATATATTATCAGCACAACATAAGTAGGATGCCATCTTCAAGTCTGCTCTGTGTCAGGTGCAGCGGTTTTAGTCGAAAAATTTTACTTCCGCACTTCCCTCAAAAGCAGTCAGCTGCACATTCTAAAACAGATTGCCCCAATGGTGCTCTAATAGTCGCACTTCAAACCTATCTTGTAGTTTTTCCTAACTCTCTCCGTTATCCAGCATTGCATGGATTATTTTCTGGTGACATTAATGTTTTAAGCAGTAACGCTTGATTAGAATATCCGCCGCTTCAGTTAGTGAACAATTTTCAAGCGCCATAATAAGATCAATCACACTGCCATAAGTAGAGCAATCACCATAGCAGTTCCAAAGTCGGCGATCAGCCGAGACTGTGAATGCTTTTCTGTTAGAGCCACGATGAATTGGGCAACAACCAACCAAGCGTTTGCCTTGTGGTTTTAAAACAATGCCGTAGTGATGTAAGGCAATATCGATTGGAACGGATGATTTGATTTTTGTAAATGACACAGTGGTGGCCTGGCTCATATTTTTCTCCTTATCTTTTCATGATTGTTTTTGAGCACAGGCAAGGTGCAGGCCGTCAAGGCTGGCGTAGCCACCGCCTAGCGGTTGCCTTGATGGTCAAACGCCTGTGCTCTACTTACAATCACAAAAGAGAAGAATGGGTTTATTGGGTCACACTAGGGTAGGGAAGAGAAAAATATTTTCCAATTAAGGGGTGGCGGTAATTACGCAATGTAGAGAAGATGGTGTCAAGTGAACCTAACTGAGCTTTGTGGTAGCTTTCTGGACAGGCCAGATCACTGAGACTAAACATCACACCCCTCATTAGATGTTCTTTGTTTTACTTAGCTAAACAAAAAGTCTCGATATTTCAGTGGTTTTACGCATGGCCCTAAAATGTTTAACTGATCTGGTCGCCGGCAATCTTTGATTGCCGGCTTTTTTTATGGCTAATTAATCAGGTGGGGAAGTTTGGTGTGAAGATACTGACGCCGATGGCTTAAAAAGCGGACCCCCTCCAAACATGGTGGGTTTTTGCTTTTTAAGCAGTGACCTATTTTGTTTTTAGCGAGGTAATAGTTGTACATAGTCATTGGCTAAAGTCTTATACCTAAAGTTTGGGTGATAGGGATTATTATCGCACCTAGCTAGCATGTCACGATCATAAAACAGCAAAAATTCCGGGTGAATGTTAAACGGGGCTTTTAGAAAGATTGGGGCTAATTTTGCAATGATTGAGTTCATGTGGCCAAAGGTTTTGGTTTCAGTAACCACTTGAAAGCTATTAATTCCGAACTGCTTCAAGTGGCTGAATTTTCTAAAGGCCGCAATATATGAAGCGTATTTGGCAAACAGTGAGTTATTGTTAAAAGCGTTTGCAGATTGCCTGATGGTTTCACCAGGCAAAATGGTTTCATTCTCTTCGTCACTTTCAAAGAAAAAGAAGTCTTCAAATTGGATACCGTGGCTGAAATAACCATCTGGTTGGACTGAAGTGGGAAGGGTAACGGTTGTTAGTTGTTTTTCACAAAAGTGAATTTTCTCGTCTGATTTATGATCGTCATCAATTAACTTAGGCAGGTGGATGCCCCAATCAAAACAGGCTTTTAATTCCAAAGGATCACTGGGGTATTTTTTTAAGAACATGTCACAGGCGGTGTCGATAAATTCATGGGCGGTTAGGGTTGGCAGATTATCGATGTCATAAAGGGGTTGGTTTAAGTTTTTGGTTGGCACATAACCTGTCCAGCACTCGGCTTCGGTTTTAAATTTAGCACTCGGAATTGATTTAATCCCGCGTTGATAATTCAGCAAGCCGGTGGTTTCGTTGTGCTTATGGATCATGAATCTGAAAGTGCGATAACTGCTATCCTGTGTAAAACGGGGTTTGGCAACCGGATCTCTAAAAAATGCATAATGTAAAACTAAGCCAAGCGGTTCGGCGTTAAGATAAGATTTTGCCGAGCCTTTTTTGGGATGCAGTTCGCTTTGTTGGCCCGGCTTGGCAATAAAACCATTATGAAATAGCAAAAAGACAATGTCGTATAGCGTGCGGGGATGAACTTTTGGAAATAGCTCAAATAGTTGATCCATGCGAATTAGTGGACGGCGGCAGATTTCGGCATTTACTTGGAGAGCCAAGAGAGTGATTTTAAAGTCTGGGGGATTGTCTAAGCGGGTTCGTCGTTTAGCGTAATTGGTTTTGGTGATTGTGTTCATAGATTGTCATTAGTTTTTACTTTTCTTTTTCGTCTTCGAGTTGGGGTTTTTAAGGTTGGATAACGGATTTTGGTTGAGGGGTGTTTTTTAGCGGCCGCATCGACTATTTTTTTAATTTCGGCCTTGGCTTTTAAGGTGCGTCTTGAGTGGGTGGGGGGGGCGGCTGGTGGTTGGTGAACAAAGACAACTTGTTTAGATTTTTCTTGGTCTCGTTTTTGTTTCTCTCTTTGTTTTTTTCGTTCAGCTGGGTCAATAATCATTTTATGTATCCAGCGCATATATTTTTGTTCAACTTCTGCACGGGGCTTGGTGTAGCGTTCACGAACATAATTTAAAATATTTCCAGTGCTGTCATATTGTTTAAGATTATTTTCAGCTAAGAGAAGATCGACCTGAACAGGTGTGTCAGGTTGACCCTCTCTCATTAGACGAACAACCGCGCGGCCTTTTGCAAGGTCGGTATAAATATGGGGTTTCCATAAACCGATTTGATCAAAGAAGCGTTTGGCGTCTAACGAAGAACTGCGTAAGACAATAAAGGTTCCGATATTACCAAGCATTGATTTCACTTCCTGCTGATCCATCTGGTCGGTGTATTGGGTGGTTGCAAAAATTCCCAGTTTGTATTTGCGCATTTCTGAGTAAGCTGAGGTGAGGGCTTTGGTGGGTAGGATGTGTTTTTCATCGATGAATAAATAGTGGGGCACTCTTTGTTGTGGCGGTAATCGATCTTGTTGCTGGGCGGCGTTTAAGACTGAAGAAACAATTAACGAGCCTAATAATTTAGCCGGTGTTTCACCGAGGGTACCTTTTGGTAATCGAACAATAACGATCGATCGATTGGCAATCGCATCTTTAAATTGAAACGCTGGTTTGTGGGGTGAGAGCATGTTGCGTACAAATTGGTTTGAAACCACTTTCCCAATCTTATTTTCAATCGGCATGATAACGTCTTTTAATTTGGTTGGGGTGAGTTCGCTAAATTCATCAGTGAAAAAGCGCAATAGTTCTGGATCATCAATGTGTTTTAAAACTTGCTTGCGGTAAGTGGCGTTTGGGCTGAGCATTAAATTAATTGAAAGCATGGTGGGACGTAGCTTGTCCGGGGCATGAGCAACAGCGGTAACAATTTTTTCTAAATAATGGGACATTCGTTCGCCCCAGCTGTCAGACCAAATACTTTCACAAGCATGGACAAAATGATCAGCAAACAAACCCCTTTGATCAGGCGGTATTCTGTAAAATGGGTTGATGGACAAGACGTGTTCCGTGTCAGTTGGATCAATAAAAATAACCCGGTCGCGCATGGCTGGCGGGATGAAGTTCAGGACTTCTTTAGAAAGGTCGCCGTTTAAATCTATTAGGGTGCATCCGTGTCCATGCTGAATAAGCTGGGCATACAATAACTTTAAGATTTCTGATTTTCCGGTACCCGTCTGACCGTTTACTAAGCAATGTTGGTAGGCATCGTGGTCAGTAAAACTGACAGGGTGCTGACCCCAAAACTCACGTGTACCAATATGTAAATGATTAGCGGTTGCCATAAGGCAAAGCCAACCTCTTTAAATCACAATGAGCCTGCCTCTTCGCATTGTTCATTGTATTCGTTAATTGCATCAAACCGAGCCACCATCGGATTGGTGGGCAAAGTTGAGTGCGTCGGGTTCCGAGGCCACGGCGCACCACTCCCTGTCGAGGCCGAGCACGCTGTCACACTAAATTATAAGAACTGCACTCAGCGATGGTGTTTCAAAATCGCGTAGTGGAGCACTGACATTCAGTGTGATGAGCTACAGACCCAGGATCAGAACTGATGCTGGAAGGGAGTGTGTAACGAGGCTGGCTTTGTCCTACAGCCAAAAGGGAAAGTACAGGAAAGATCGATAATTTCAGCATAACAAGTAAAGCACTGATATCGCATGACTTTATCCACTGTCAAGAGGTAGACAAACGGCGAAAATGATAGTCTGGGCATGATTAGATCTCTAGTTCATTGAATATCTGGAAGGAGGTATTAGATGCTTAAGAACGATGTAGATTTCCGATTTGTCAAAGCCCAAGCGGATATTGTGGCGGTCTTAGAATTTTATGGTATTGAACTTAGTGGGGAAGGGGAGCAAAGGCGTGGCCAATCTCCTTTTTATGATGACAATCGCTCATCATTGAGCGTGAATATCAAAGGCAACAAGTTTAACTGTCATGGTTCTGGTACCAGTGGCAATATTATAGATTTGGTACAGCTCTTGGATAATAGACTGTCTAACCCGCGTCGGGCAGCTCAACAAATCGCTAACATTAGTGGCATACCAGGCAAACCAGACAGCAAGGCGATACCGCCATTGCAGTTTGAAAAGCCGAAAGCAATTGAAACAGTGGCGATGTCTGAAACTATTGAAGTTGCAACAGAGGTGGAAAGTGAGCCGGCAGAAATGACTGACGGCAAACGATACAACAAACCGCTGACGTTTAAGCTCAAACTAGAACCAGTGGTGGCTGAGGCGGATAATTTAGCTAGCGAATTTGTCGAAGCTTACGGTCTGCCGTATGAACGGTTGGCTGATTTAGAAATTGGCATGGGTTTGCGAGGCAGTATGAAAGATCGCTTGGCCATTCCCATTCTCAATTCTGACGAAGAGTTAGTAGCTTATTGCGGACGTGACGTGGGTTTGTTAGCTGGCGATGAGCCAAAGTACAAATTTCCTGACAACTTTGATAAAGACTTAGAGCTTTATGGTTGGCACGTCGCGCAACATTTTGACCGCGTGGTATTGGTTGAAAGTTTTCTTTCGGTCATCAAGCATGGGGGAGCGGCTAGTAAATTTGGTGATAACGGATTTGGTGTAACCGCTCTAATGGGCACAACAATTTCTAAGTCTCAAATTGAGTTGCTGAAGCAAGCCAGGTCAAAAATCATTGTCTGTATGGATGGTGATGAAGCTGGCATGACAGCTTCGCCGCTTGTGGCGGGACAAATTGCCAAGGCTGGTTTGTGGGTTAATGTTTGTGGTTATGATGGTGGTAAGAAACCATATGACGATAACATCGAAACATTTTGTCAGCTCTATGGCAAGATCTAATGAAACACCAGTAAAGTCGGCCTATTCAGGCCGGCTTTTTTTGTGTCCCCCTAACGGGAGGACACCAGACGCTCGGGGTACCGAGCAAGGTCTGCGCTTTGCAGCAGTCGCCCCACGTGTGGTCGACTAGGTCGACTAAAATCGATGTGGTGACGACCCGCCATGTTTTATGGCGGGGCTAACCCAAGTCGGCGCCGCTGTCCCGTTCTGGTTACAGGGACAGTGGTGTTGACAAAGCCGCGCGGTTAAATCACGTTAGTGAATTTAACAGTGGGGACAACGGTTTTAGTCGAGCTTCGGCTCGACCACACGTGGGGCATTGGTTAAGCCATATTTGGCGTATCTCTACACTCAAACGGCCATGGCGATTTGAGTGTAGAGCGACAGCGAAAAAATTTTATTTTTTTGTATTTATAGGCGCTCTGGCGCTAGCCAGAGGCCTATAAAGGACAGCAATTGCTGGTCTGGTTAGTGGTGTCCTTTAATTCTTCTATTGCGGTTGGCAACAGGGCGAACGGAGGTGGAGCCACCCGCATGGATAGCGCCGCGGTTGCTATCCACAAGGGCAAGCCCGACCGTTAGGTCGGGCGCAGTGTTGGCAAACGCCGTCTTTGTCTTACGTGGGGCTACCCATAGTGGGAGTAATTTGGTGATAAAATGCAGATGATGTGATTAATTGCTGGAAAGCAGGTGATCTTCCCACTGTCGCATTAGCTTGCGGCGTTTATCAATAAGATCGGAGCGCTGATAAGCGCGCTCGACTTCGCTACCAACTTTATGACCAAGGCACATTTCTTTGACGGCGTGTGGCGCTTCGGTACATTCTTCGCACCAGGTGCGAAAAGTGGCGCGGAAACCGTGCGGGCGGGCTTCGTAACCGTTTCGTTCCATAAAGCGTGACATAGCAGCATCAGACAATGGTTTGCCCTTGGTATTGGGAAAAAGAATATCACCTGGTTTCTTAGCGGTTGTTTTAGATAAAATATTTATTGCTTCAGGGGTTAGGGGGATGGTGCGACCTTCATTCGTCTTACTATGCTCGGCGGGAATGTTCCAAACATCATTTGAAATTTCGGACAGGAAAGCAAAACGAACTTCAGACGTCCTGGCTAGGCTTATTATTAAAAAACGGAGTGCAAAATTGGAAACTAAATCGGATTTACAGATCCATTGATAAAATTGTGGTATTTCTTGATATGGTAGTGATGGTATGTGCTTCTTTTTTCTCCGTTGTTTTCCTAGTAACTCACGAGCCTTCATGACTGCTTGAAGGTCAACATCTAAATCAAGTGCGGCTGCGTGTTTCAAAGTCAAGTTAATGCGATTGAGTGATTTCAGTGCGACTTCTGGTTTTTTGTGCCAAATCGGACTTAACAATTTTCTTAATACGTGTTGATCGACATCTTCTATGGGATCATTGCCAATTTTAGGTATGACATGAACGTTTAGAGGTGACATCCAACCGCCAGCAACACCGTCATTTTTAAGTTGGGCTTGCCGTGACTTGAAACAACTTTCAATCGCTTCAGCAACGGTCATGTTGTTTTTACGGAGAGTTTGTTGGCGACGTTCTTTGATAGGATCGATGCCTTGCCGGACTTTTTGGCGAATATGGGCGGCAGAATTTCGAGCCTCAGCAATAGATACTTCAGGCCAACCACCCAAACCCATTTCACGGCGTTTTTTGTTTATGCATACACGGAGCACCCAGTATCCGGTTACTTTGCTGGTCTTCACAAGTGTCAAACCACGACCGTCAGTATATTTGCCGGGGCCAAGGTTTTTAGCTTGGGTATGGGTAAGGGCGTTTGTTTTCGTCACGAGTTACTCCACCATTTACTCCACCATATCATCTGTAAAAGCGCGTGTCACGATGAGGTGGTCTGAGGAAGTAACAATTCTCAACTCATTGTTTTTATTGGTGTTTTGAGGAAGTGCGGGGAGGTCTGAGGAAGGGGAATGGCGCGCCGGGGAAGATTCGAACTCCCGACCCCTTGATTCGTAGTCAAGTACTCTATCCAGCTGAGCTACCGGCGCTTTATAGGAAAGAGGCGTTGGCCTTGCAATGCCCCTGTTTGAGAAATGTTTCTCTTTCGATCTGGTCTCTATTTTTGATTATCCTTTAAAAGGTTTGAACCAATGTAGATCGCAGCCAAGCGGTATTACTATCGCTTTCATGTTTGAATTGCAAGGAAGATTTTGGCCTATTTTTTAGCTTTTTTTGCTTTATTGCGCACCATTTGCGGCCCCATTACCGTTTTGGGGTAAGCAAATGTGAAAATGCGCGCCTTTGTCACTTTCTACATAGGTAATTTTGCCATTGTGAGCTTGGAGAATTTCGGCAGCGATGGCCAGCCCTAATCCTGTTCCCCCTTTACGATTGCTGCCTCTGAAGGCTTCAAATAAATGATCGCGTGCTTTTAAGGGCAGGCCGGGGCCGGTGTCTTTTATATCGATCAAAAAGACATCCTCTTCTTGATCGAGAGCGATGCTGATTTCATCTGGTTTATCGCCTGTTTTATTGGCTTCAAGCACTTGTGAGCTGTTGCGGATGAGATTGGTAAAGACGCGGTAAAGCTGCTCATAGTCGCCAAAAACTTGTTGTCCCTCATCAATGGACTGGTTGATCACAATGTCTTTTGTGGGCAAGCCTTGTTCTTCTAGCACCTCGTTGATCAAGTCTTGGAATAAGAATGATGAGCGGTTAGGGCTGCGCTCATCTGCCTTACCATATTGCAGCGTATCTGAGCAAAGACTGATGGCCCGATCAATTGAGCGCATCAGACGTGGGGTGACGCGTTGGACAGTTGGGTCATCAATGCCGCTTAAACGGTCAGAGACCAGTTGGGCGGTAGAGAGCATGCCGCGCAAATCATGATTGATTTTGCTCACCGCGGTGCCCAAATTGGCCAGCCGGTTTTTTTGGCGCAACATAGTGGACAGGTCCGTTTGCATCGCCAGCAATTCATTTTCAACCGTGCCGATTTCATCGGTACGGCCAGAGGGCTCTATTTTGCGATCTGGGTCTTGTGGGTTTTCACTAAAGTGCATCATGTTATGCGTGAGCTGGCCAATGGGTTTGACCAACAAACGGTTCAGGGCAACATAAACTAGGGTGGCCGTGATCATGGAGATGATGATGGAGAGCCCTAAGATGTTTAGGGCAAAACTGATCATGTCTTTTTTTAAAGGGCCTTGCTCCATGAGCACTTCAATGAATTCAACGTCACTCATCTCTGGTTGGCCAACGACGCGGATGAGGACTTGGTCTGATTCAAAATAAACCTTAATGGCGTCTTTTACCAAAGTGAAAAAGTTTTGGTCTCGCAAATCATAAAACTTTGGCATGCGTTTATTCGGTATCGGCGATTGCAAAATTAAATTGCGTTGTTCACCTTGCTTTAGCGCGACTGAATAAACTTGGGCGCGGGTTAACAATTCCCAGGCCAACATTTCTGGCACCTTATTATTCGGGGCCGCTTCGACTGCTAGGGCCGCAATGTGGGCCGCGCCAAGGCGTTCTGCCAACCAATTTTTGCGGTAATTGCCAATGGAAGGCAGGAAGATTAAAACCTCTGCGAGCATGACGAATAGCAGGGTTAAAATCAACAATTTTTCTGAAAGGCTAAAGCCTTTGGCTTTGAATTTTGGCATACGCGTTTTAATTTTGACCCAACCTAATTTTTGAGCACCTTATCAAGATAAATTCTTCGTCAAGTTAGTCTGGAGTGTGCCTTAACTCCCATGGTGAGATTTTCGCATTTTAAGATTGCTTGTCAAGGATTTACGAAGCGCACCCGCGTCCTTGACAAGCAATCTTAAAATGCAAAAGCCTAACCATGGGAGTTAAGGCACAAACTGGCATCATCTGAAAATAGTTAACCAAATTTTGCTAGGAATTTTATGAGCTTGCGGAGCATGGGGCTCATCAGTTTTGGTTGGAAATATGTATAGGCCACTCGTTTATTGATCTCAGAGAATGTTGGATAAGGGGAAACAAAGGCTGTCATCGCTTTGATGTTCATGCCGTTGGCAACCGCAAAGGACCACATTTGGATAAGCTCGCCGGCATGTTCCCCAACAATGGAGGCACCCAGGATTTTACCCTTTTTGGAGGCCACCAATTTGACAAAGCCATCTGTTTTTAACTCAGCCTGGGCACGGTCATTTTCTGTATAGGACCAACGCAGCACATGGACCTTGCCATGCTTCTTTTTTGCCTGCTCTTCGCTTAACCCGATATGGGCCATTTCTGGGTCAGTGTAGGTGACCCAAGGGATTATGTTGTTATTGACCTTGGCGGGCATGCGGAACAGAGCCCGGCGAATGACAATGCCAGCGTGATAATTGGCCATGTGGGTAAATTGCAAACCACCGGCCACATCACCAATGGCAAACACTTTGCGGTTAGACGTGACGAGGCCGCGGTTCACCTCTATGCCGCGGCGGTTATATTTTATGCCGGCCTTTTCAAGGTTTAAACTTTCAATGTTTGGTTTGCGCCCTGTGGCCACCAGCAAATGGGTGCCTTTTAACTCGCCTTCCTCATTGCCTTTGACCACCTTTAAGGTGACGCCGGAAATATCTTGGCTGGCGTTTTCAATACGCACCTCTTCATGTATTTCGATGCCTTCTTTTTTCAAGCGCTCGACCACAACGCTGGACAGCTCAGGGTCATCTTTGCCCAGCGCGCGCATGGCTTCTAGCACGGTGACTTTGGAGCCTAGCCGATGATGGGCTTGTGCCATTTCTAAACCGATGGGGCCGCCGCCGATGATGATTAGATGCTGGATAGGGCGAGCATTTTGGAAGATGGTTTCATTGGTGAAAAAGTTAACTGTGTCCAGTCCTGGAATGGGGGGGATGGCTGGCGAGGAGCCGGTGGCAATAATGGTGCGGCGGGCGCGCACCTCATATTGGCCAGCTTGTATGGTTCTGGCATCTTTAAAACTGGCTTCATGTTGCAAAACATGAACGCCTAAACCTTGGAACCGCTCAACAGAATCGTTTGGCTCAATGGCAGCGATGACTTTTTGAACATGGTCGTGAACGGCTTGATGATCTATATCAGGGTCGTGTGGCAGAATGCCAAAGCCGTTGGGGCTGCGCATTTGGTAAGCCCGTTTGCCAGCGGCTAACAAGGCTTTTGAGGGCACACAGCCGGTGTTTAAACAGTCTCCTCCCATTTTGTCGCGCTCTATGAGCACGACGTCAACGCCAAGCTGTGCGGCGGCGGCGGCAACAGATAAGCCGCCAGAGCCGGCCCCAATCACGCATAAATCTGGAGTTAAGTGGTGAGACATGGTGTTTTTCCTTTTTTATCTCACGGGCGATAGTAGCGAAGCTGCCGCCCTGCGATGGCGCGGGGCTAAGCCCCGACGGCCGTTCGGCCTACGTTTTTTGTCTTTGGCTGTACGGATAGATCTAATCTTGGGGAATTTATATTCGAGACGTTGCCTTATCATTCTTATACCCTGCTGGCTATTTTGTATTAACTTTATAACTCTTGATTGCGCGTTTTCAATCGTTTGATAATCACGGGGATGAGTGCAACCAAACTGAGCAGAACAAAAGCGATGATTAAATGAGGTGTTATCAAAGAGGAGGCATCTAGACCAAAGACACAGCCGCCATCGGCTCCTTTTGCGGCCACACAGTTTTCATAGCTTTGTTTTTGCGCTGAGATGACGCTTTCAAGCCCCTGGCCGATGTAGGAAAAGGCGAGCGTGCCAGGAATGATGCCAAAAAATGTGGTGAACATGTAGGTTGACAATTTTACCCCTAAAAAGGCAGGCGCTAAGTTGACCAGCCAAAAGGGAAAAGCTGGCACGAGCCTTAAGAAAAACATGTAACTTGTCGCGTTCTCTTCAAAGCCTTGTTCTAATTGTTTGAGCCAGGGACCTGCTTTGGCTTTTAACAATTCGCCTAAAGACGTTTTGGCTGCCAGAAAAATGAGCGTGGCCCCAATGGTGGCGCCAACCACTGTGGAAAGGGTGCCAACAAACCAACCAAAAAGCAAACCACCGGCAATGGTAATGGCTGCGCCGCCCGGAATGGACAAGGCTGTCACCACAATGTAAATGCCGATATAGGCCAGAACAGCGCTGAGATAATTTTGGCTTAAGAAGGTTTGCAGCGTTTCTAGGTTCAAGGCGAGTTCTTTTAAGGTGAGGTATTTGTACCAACCTTGAGAATAGGCATAGGCCATAAGCCCGACAATAATCAGTAGGGGTGAGTATTGCCTCAGGGATGATTTTTGTTCTTGGGCCATGTTTGTTGCCGTTTGGTTATGATCTACGGACATCTTATTTTGCTGTGTCATTCAATGTCCAGTCGTAAAAATATCGGTTGATCGTGTTAATTTGGTTAAGTTGGCCTTTTAAAGGCTCTTGTGCGTATGTTTTCAGATGGGCCAAAAGGGTGGTTTGGTTGGGCCCGAAGTCTTTTTTAAACCATGAGTAAATTTTTGAGGCTGAAACGCGGCCGTTTTTTACCACCGCGCCGCGGCTTGAATTGACATAATCACGGGCAGCTTGGTCCAGCTGGGCGTTTAGTTTGCCCCCTGTGAAGGCTTGGTTTTGCAAATTAGGGCAGCCAATGGAGGCACAATTGACCGCATAATGCACCCGAGGATCTTTAAAAATTGGTCTTAGTATCTCGTGCTCTATGTCATCCAGGCTTAATTTTGTGCCCTCAATGGTGACCAGTTTTTTGCCCCACGGGCCGTTTGAGAATATCCCAGGAGAGATGTCGATGTCTTTTATGGTTTTAACTGGATAAGCGTCTAACACCACATTTAAGGTCACGGCATTATAAAGGTTGGCCCAAAAGGCAAATTGCTCATTTTTGGCAAGTTTTGTGACTTTCACTGCTTCCAGCTGAGAGATATAGGCTTTTAATCCGCTTTGTTCACTTTTTAAAGCTTGATAATTCACCCGGTTTAGGCCCGTTTTGTCTTGGACAATATATTTGCCCAAAAGCTGGCTAAAATCACTATGGTCAACCTTTTGCGTTGATTGAGGGGCTGATTTGGCAAATTGGTCTTGCAAAGTGGCGGCTGAAAGGGAGGTGGCGGCCACTAAAAACAAGCTCATGGTGAGACCAAAAATATAAAATGCCTTTGTGTTTATGTGCTTTTGCATGAAGGATTTCCTTAAAAATCTTCCGTTTTAATTTGTGTTGAGCTTGATTTAGCACACTCTCTTAAGGCTATGTGGTCATATCTATTCAAACATCTGTGAGAGAATTTGATGGGTCTGGCCCGTATTATCTTATTTATAGTAAATAAATGATTTGCATTGACATACCTGCGATCTGTTGGCTATATGCCTCTTTTGATAATTCTACGCAGCTTTTGATGCGGTGATGAGCTGACTTTATTGCTCTTTTTAAAGCTTTTTTTGCTTTCATCAGAGTATAGAGGCGCTTGTTTTTTGTGTTTAAATGGAGACAGTTTCGTGAAACGTACATATCAACCAAGTCGTTTGGTGCGCAAACGGCGGCATGGGTTTCGGGCCCGCAAGGCAACCAAAGGTGGACGTCAGGTTTTAGCGAACCGGCGGTCTCGTGGACGTAAAAGATTAAGCGCTTAAGCTTTTGAGTGTTTCGCATGAAACCTCTCTCTTATGTGATACATGATCTGTTACATGGCCTTGTTTAATAAGCCATTGGCCCCTTTTAGGAATTTTTAGCGCGTCTTTATTTTAAGGCGCGCTTTTTTGAAATAGGGGATTAGATTTGCCCATGCGTTTGCAAATGTTAACCCAAAGACATGATTTTATGCGGGTTAAATCCGGGGTTGCTTGGGGCAGCAAGGGATTTTTATTGCAAGCTATTGAACAAGACCTCACAGATCAGCCTGCTGGCCGCTCGCGTTTTGGCATCACTGTTTCAAATCATACCGTGCGGCGTTATTTGGCGCAAAAACGCTCAAAATCTGGTGAAAAGGGGCAAAAACGCGGACCTGTTTCGGTTTTGCGCAATCGCATGAGGCGACGTTTGCGAGCCCTTTTGGAGCAAATAGCACCAGAGCATGCCAAACCGGGCATTGATTATGTCATCATCGGACGGCCGGCATTAGAGACACTTCCCTTTGAAATTTTGCGAAAAGATTTACAAGAAAGCTTTCAAAAAGTACATAGACGGATTATATCAACCAGCAAGCCTCTTTCATAATCATAAGGGCACCCGTGAACCGGCCTTAGTAAATTTAGGACTTTTGAATTTTCCATGGATGAAAATAATAAGAATTTTTTCGTTGCCTTAGCGCTTTCTGTTTTGGTGTTTTTGGTATGGCATTTTGTTTTTGTGGCGCCTAAACAAGAAGCCCAGCGCCTGCGCCAACAACAAGAAGCGCAATTAAAGAAAGAAAAGCAAGAGGGCACGCCTTTTGCTCCTAAGGCAGACAAAACCAAGCAGCCCCAATCGCCTGACATTGTTGCCCCTGTTGTTGCCCCGAAAAGCCGTGAGGCAGCTCTTGCCGACACAAAGCGGGTTCTGATTGATACGCCAGCCTTAAAGGGCTCTCTTTCGTTAAAGGGGGGGCGGATTGATGATATTTCGTTCAAGGATTATCACCAGAGCGTTGATAAAAATAGCCCCTCTGTTGAGTTGTTTTCTCCAGCTGGGTCTGAGCATCCTTATTTTGCTGACTTTGGCTGGTCGAGCGCGCCTATTGAAGGGGTCAAGTTCCCGACCACTGACAGTGAATGGAAAGTGACGCAAGGGAGCACTTTGACACCTTCTACACCGGTTACCATTGAATATGATGCGGGCGGCGGGGTTGTGTTTCAGCGCGACATATCAATTGATGACAAATATATGTTCTCAATTACCCAGCGCGTGATTAACAACAGCACCAAGCCGTTAACGCTGGCTCCTTATGGGTTTTTGTGGCGTAAGAACAAACCTTATTCTGAATCTTTGTTTATTTCCCATGAAGGGGCGGTTGGTGTCTTTGATGGAGAGGTTCAGGAAGAAACTTATGGCGATTTAGAGTCTGCTAAAAAGATTGACTATAAAGCCAAAGCTGGTTGGGCCGGTATTACCGATAAATATTGGGCCTCGGCACTTATTCCTGATCAACGGATTGCCTTTGACGCCAGCTTTCGCGGCGACAATGGGGGCCAAAGCCCTTCTTATCAAACCACCTATTTGTTAAATGGCCAAAATGTTGGGCCAAGCAAAACGCTTGAGGTTACCAACCGTTTGTTTGCCGGGGCCAAACAAGGACGGGTGATTGAGGCTTACGCAGAGACCTTTAAAATTGATAAGTTTGAAAATCTGATTGACTGGGGTTGGTTTCATTTCATCACCAAGCCGCTGTTTCATGTGTTGGTTTATATTAACGACATGGTTGGCAATTTTGGCTTTTCCATTCTTATTGTAACTGTTTTGATCAAGCTTGTGTTATTCCCACTGGCCAATAAATCTTATAAATCCATGGCGATGATGAAAAAGGTCCAGCCTGAGATGGAGAAGATCCGCAAGCGCCATGAAAAAGATAAGATGAAGCAGCAACAAGCGTTGATGGATCTTTATAAGAAGGAAAAGATTAATCCCTTGTCGGGCTGTTGGCCGATCTTGGTCCAGATCCCTATTTTCTTTGCCCTTTATAAGGTGCTGTATGTAACCATTGAAATGCGCCATGCGCCATTTATTGGTTGGATTAAAGATCTTTCTGCACCGGACCCAACCTCTATCTTTAATCTGTTTGGGCTCATTCCGATTGATTTGCCGCTCTTCCTGATGATTGGCATTTGGCCGATTATTATGGGCATTACCATGTACATTCAGATGAAGTTGAACCCAGCGCCAACTGACCCGATCCAGGCGAAAATTTTCACCTATATGCCGATTGTATTTACCTTTGTGTTGGCAGGCTTTTCTGCCGGTCTGGTGATCTATTGGGCGTGGAATAACTTTTTGTCGATCATCCAGCAATATTACATTATGAAGCGTCATGGTGTTGAAGTGACCTTGTTGGAAAATATGGGCATCAAGAAAAATTAACAGGCTCGATTGGGGTGCTAAAGAGGTGACTTTTGAACTGCTCGGTTGATGATTTGATTGATGACGCGGCCCTGGCAGCAGGTGAGGCGTTGTTTAAACGCCCTATAACATTCGTCAAAGGTGTTGTTCACGTTGATGGGTTGCCTGTTCCTGACCGGCCCGAAATTGCCTTTGCAGGGCGATCGAACGTGGGTAAATCCAGCCTTATCAATGCGCTTTGTAACCGCAAGGCATTGGCGCGCACCTCTAATACGCCGGGGCGCACCAGAGAGATCAATTATTTTGCCATAGAGGAAGAGGCGTATCTGGTTGATATGCCTGGCTATGGCTATGCCAAAGTGCCTAAAGAGCTGGTGGCCGGGTGGACCAAACTGATCGAGCAATATTTGCGCGGCCGCTTAACTTTAAAGCGGACCTTTTTGCTAATCGATGCCCGCCATGGTGTGAAAAAGAATGATTTGGCAATTATGAAACAATTGGATCAATCCGCGGTGATTTATCAGATTGTTTTGACCAAGATTGACAAGCTCAAAAAGGGACAACTTGAGCGGCGCCTTGTAGACACGCAAGAGTTAATCAAAAAACACCCGGCTTGTTACCCTCACGTTTTAGCGACGTCTTCTGAAAAAAAGACGGGACTTGATGTTTTGAAAGCTTCAATCGCTTTATCTCTTAGCTAGGGGCCTTGAGAGTGTTGTTTTTTTCGTCTCACTGGCTATTTTTTCGCTGAAGTAACGAAAAGCCCTCCGACGGACGGCACTAAGTGCCGGGCGCATCGCTGCGCCATGTCTGTGCTCTGAAAAAGAGCACTCCCTTCTTCGTGACGAAAATTGAGACTGTATGTTGTATGAATGTCTTAAAATGCAAAAGTCTAACCATGGAAGTTAAGGCACGGTGCGGCAAACTAGAAAGTTAGTCTTCAAACTTTGAAAGATTTTCGAACTGGGTTTGGGCTTTGGTCATTATCTCTTGTCCGTATTTGGCCACACCATAGCCCACGCCAAAGATCATACCTGCAATCGCAAGAGATTTGAGAATGGCGCCATAGTTGCGCGTCACCTTTACCTTATAAGACCGCGACGGCTGGACAGGTATTTCAGCGCTGATGCCCTCCTCGCTGCTGGAGCGGATGGTGATATCAAGCTTTAGTTTCGACTTGCCCGATTTGCGCGGCATAACGCGCCAGCGCCAGATGGCAAAGTCAGCTTCATCAACCACTCCTTTGTGAATTTGGGACCATTGGGTTGAAGCTGTGGCACCATCGATCAGGAATTGGCCGTCCGGGCCGGTCAGGCGCACTGTTATGGCTTTGGTAATGGGCTTCTTTTCATCTTTTGCACGTAGGCCATAATGATCGGTTCCAAAATCCAACTCAGCATTGGCAAACCGTGCCACACGCACTTCTATGTAATGAATTTTGCCAACCCGCATCACTTTGGGGATGTTTTCAACCACGAGGTCGTCTGCATGGGGTTGCTGGTGTTCGTGGCCCTGTGGGTTAAACGGGGGGGCCTGATCTTCTTGGTAAAGCGGCTGAATGGGGGGCTGTGCTCCCTCGGGACCGTGATGCTGACCTTGGGGGATCATATGGCGCCCATCAGGGGGCAGATATGCCCCGGGCTGTCTTAAAGGCTGGCCGCCAGGCATTGGCGGGGTGTCGGTTTCTGGAGCGGGACCACCATACATATTTGTTGGTATGGGCGGTTGGCCCGCTGGCATTTTTGATGTTTGCAAGGCGTTTTGAGGGTTTTGTGTGTTGGTCTGCTTCCCCAAACTCACCTCTTTGGGTTCCAAAGGGTCACCATTTGGAGGCATAGGGGTCATCCCAGCATTGTCAGCCATTGGCCCACCGGCTAAATCTGGTGGTGGGGGCGGGGCTTTGCCCGCTGGCGGGCCGGGAAAGTGCTGGCCTTGGCCAAGACCAGCTTGGCTTTGGACCATCGCTTTGGTCTGAGGGCTTTCTTGCTCAAGAGGGGGGGATTTTTGATCCTTTTTACCAAACACCTTTCTTTGCTGCTGCGGGGGTGTTTCTACTTTCTTTTGATTGGCCGGGGTGACAATAAGCTTTTGCCCTGCCGGGTTTGCTTGTGGCGGCTGGCCTTCAAAGGTCCCTTTTTCAGCTAAAGGAGGCGCGCTTTTTTGTTGAGGCGGCGTTGGCCGATCGATTGGCCCTTGTGGGCTTAAATCATAATCTGAGGGGTGGGCTTGCGTTTGAACAATTGTATCTTGATAGAGATCCGGTTTGAGAGCGGCTTCTTCTTGTTGGCTTTTCTGAATAGGGCGAACATCCGCTTTTTGTTCTGATTGAACTTGCGTTTCTTGCTTTACTTGCGGGGGTGTTGGTTGTGTTTCTTTTGGTTGTTGTTGTGGCTTTTCTTGACTTGTTTTCGTTTCGCTTTTGACTTTGGGCTCGTTCAAGGGCTTGGCGTTGGTTTTTTCCTGCTGGGCTTGATTGAGGGTTTTTAAAGCTTCGTCAAAGGTCAGCCCATGGCGCTCTAGGATTTTATGGGTGATCATGCCCCCTTCACCGCTGATGATGGCAGAAAGAATGTTGGCGCCATCTATCTCGGTTTGGCCAGAGGCAAGAGCGGCAGCTGAGGCATGGGCAATTAGGTTTTGGACTGTCACGTCAAAACTAGGGGGGATCGCATTGGGGCTTAGCGCGCGCGCTTCTGGGCCTAATTTGCGTAACAGATCAAGGCATAGGGCTTCCACGTTCACCTTGCAAGCCAATAACACAGCAACAGCATCAGGGTCTTGGCCCATGGCGAGCAATAAATGATCTAACCCGACAACGGTGTGCTTGCGCCGGGCTGCTAAGTCTTCAGCGCGGCTTAAACTTTCATGTAAGTTCCGGGTTGCTGGAAGTTGTTGACCTAAATCGTTGGTCATTTCTACACTACTCAAGCTGCCTCCAAGCTTTGCACGCCTTGCCGCCAATTTTCATGACCACCAATTGTACTGTTTGTTGGTGGATATGTTAATCCTTGGATAAGGCCGGTTTGTGGCCGAATGCGGGCCAGATCTCACCCATACCTGTTGAAATTTAGCAATTATTAGCCCGTTTGGGTATCGTTATTTTGTCTGTCAGAGGGCATTTGCGTTAGCTTTATCAACATTTTTAGATTGTGGTTAAGCCTGATCCCTTTTAATAACTGTTTTTATAAAGAAACTTTTTTGATGAATTTGAATTGGGCGGCCGATGAAAACCCCTCTTATTGACGAAATTACTGGTGAGCTTTCACCTTTGAGCAAAGCGCAAATCCTTTCAGAGGCGTTGCCGTTTATGCAGCGTTATGACAACCAAACGGTGGTCGTAAAATATGGTGGTAATGCGATGGGAGATGAGGCGCTCTCTTTAAGTTTTGCGCGCGACATTGTGTTGTTAAAACAAGCCGGGGTGAACCCGATTGTGGTGCATGGTGGGGGCCCGCAAATCGGTGCTATGCTGGAGCGGTTGCAGATTAAATCTGAATTCAAAGATGGCTTGCGGGTGACCGACCAGCCAACGGTTGAGATTGTGCAGATGGTTTTGGCGGGCTCGATTAATAAAGAGATTGTCTCGGCGATTAATGCGCAAGGGGGCAAGGCTTGTGGGATCTCGGGCAAAGATGCCCATTTGATGATTGCCAAAAAGTTAGAGAAACGCACGCTTGATCCCAAATCGAACACCACGAAATTGGTTGACCTTGGTTTTGTTGGAGAGCCGGTGCATATGAACCCTCACATTGTTGAGGTGATGATTAACAGTGACCTGATCCCTGTGATTGCACCGATTGCAAGTGGGCAGAACAATGAGACGTTCAACATTAACGCCGATACCTTTGCTGGGCATTTGGCGGCAGCTATCAATGCTAAGCGCCTCTTATTGCTGACAGATGTGGCCGGGGTGTTGGATAAAGAAGGGGCTTTGATTGAGCAGCTTACGCTTGATGAAGCACGCGGTTTAATCAGTAACGGCACCATTTCTGGTGGCATGATCCCGAAAATTGAAAGCTGTATGGGGGTGGTTGAAAATGGTGTTGAAGGGGTTGCCATTGTTGATGGCCGGGTGCGCCATGCTGTGCTGTTAGAGCTTTTAACTGAACATGGTGTGGGCACTTTACTGGGAGCGAAATAAGCTGTGCTGGGCGCTAAATAAGCTGTGCTCTAAGATCTTTAGAGTTGTTGCCATTAAAAAGGGTGTTAGCCTTTTGAAGCTAACACCCTTTATTGAGTTTTTCGTTTCGCCTGTGCTGGTTTATTCCCTATTGTTATTACGCTGATCTATTTGTTGGGCATGACTTTATTAAATGTACATGTTCTGTTGTTTTGATCATTCGTGTTGCATGCAGGCTGACTTAAAACTTAATTGACACTTGCTTCATTCAGTCGATTTATTTCATCTTTGATTTGGAGTTTTTTGCGCTTTAACTCCATTATTTTGATATTATCCGTTAACGGACGGGATCGTTCTTTATCGATCTGACTTTCAAGTGATTTATGTCTGTGGCGAAGTTCGGAAATATGAGCTTCAACTGCCATGCAACCCTCCGTGGTTAAGTTGTCATTACGCTTGTTAGTGTGACAAATATTTGCTGATTTGTCCAATCGCCTTTGATTACAGTATTGAAAAATTGTTAAAGACTTTGCTGAACAAAAAGTTGATTTATTGCGCAATTTGGCATTTTTTTTTGTTAATATTGCGCATCTATGATATTTTTGATGTTTGATTTGACCTTATATTTTTTGCGGGGCCCGGTTTTGGAAAAGTCAGGACATATTGACACAGTTTTGCGCCAACAACTGGCTATGAAACGCCAGGAACATCAAGATCTTGACCAAGCGATAGAGGCTTTGCTGGCCATATCACCGTTTGATCAATTACAGGCCACGCGTTTAAAAAAGAAAAAATTACAATTAAAGGATGAGATTAAAGCGTTAGAGACAAAATTGTTCCCAGACATCATCGCGTAAGATGAAGGGGCAGAAAAACTCTAAACTTTAGGGTTTTGGTTTTAATTTCATGTATTTAGGGCTTAATTTGGTGATTGGTGGGGAGCTTTTGATCACGGCGCTTGCAAAATCAACTTTTTTTCCTATAATTTCCGGTTTTTTAAAGGAAAACTGCCGTTTTTGATTGAATTTTAAACATGGAGTGGGGCTGGCCCCCAACTGTTGTGATGACCACCGTAAAACCGCTTGTCAGTATCATTATGGGTAGCCAATCGGATTGGCCGACTATGAAGCATGGAGCTGAAGTGCTAACCGCACTAGGCGTGCCGTTTGAAACCAAGATTGTTTCAGCTCATCGCACCCCTGAACGGATGTTTGATTTTGCAAAAACGGCCCAAGCCCGCGGCGTGAAAGTTATCGTTGCTGGCGCTGGTGGGGCCGCTCATCTGCCGGGTATGGTGGCAGCACTTACCCCTTTGCCCGTGCTTGGTGTGCCGGTAAAATCAAAGGCGCTTTCCGGACAAGACAGCTTGCTCTCAATTGTGCAAATGCCAGCCGGGGTGGCTGTGGGCACTTTGGCCATTGGGAAAGCGGGCGCAACGAACGCTGGGCTGATGGCAGCTCAGATAATCGCCACCCATGATGAGGATTTGCTAGTGCGTATTAATCAGTGGCGTTCAACTCAAACAGAAAACGTGGCGCTTGTTCCTGAAGATGATGATTGATAAAGCTTTACCTCCCGGTTCAAAAATTGGAATTTTTGGTGGTGGCCAATTGGGGCGCATGATGGCAGTGGCCGCAGCCCGGCTTGGCTTTCATGTGCATGTATTTTCTCCCCAGCATGTCTCGCCGGCATTTGAAGTTGCCCATGAGCGCACAATTGCCCCGTATGGAGACTTGGCGGCTGTGCAAGCCTTTGCGCAAAGTGTTGATGTGGCAACCGTGGAATTTGAAAATATCCCGCTGGATACATATGAACACGCGGCCAAGTTTACAGTGATTGCGCCAGAGCCAACCGCGCTCGCCATTGCCCAGGACCGGTTGGCTGAGAAAAACTTTTTAACCTCACATAACATTCCTGTGGCGCCTTTTATTGAAATTAACAGAGAGGCCGATATTGTTTCAGCTGTTTATAAGCTGGGGCCAGAAGGGATCTTGAAAACCCGGCGGATGGGGTATGATGGGAAGGGGCAAATTCGTCTTGGCGGCGGCGTGGACCCGGATGCCGCCATTCAAGCTTATCGCGGTGAGCCGGCTATTTTTGAGCAGATCGTGCCGTTTAAGTTGGAAATTTCTTGTTTGGCCGCGCGCAATTATGACGGCACGATTGTGTTTTATGATTGCCCCAAGAATGAGCACCGCAATCAGATTTTAGCGGAATCGCATGTGCCTGCTAATGTGTCTGCAGATCTGGAAAAATTAGCTCAGGCTTACACGGCAAAAATTGCTGAGAAGTTGCAATATGTCGGTGTTATCACAGTTGAATTTTTTGCCCTTGGACAGGGGGCAGAGACGCCCTTGATTGTCAATGAGATTGCCCCGCGGGTGCATAATTCTGGTCACTGGACCATGGATGCTTGCGCCTTTGATCAATTTGAAAATCATATTCGGGCTATTTCAGGATGGACGCTTGGCTCTGGGCAGCGCCATTCCAATGCCATGATGGTCAACATTGTTGGTGATGATATGGACCGCTGGCGTGAATTTGCAACCAGTGACGGGGCGATTTTGCATCTTTATGGAAAAGATGAAGCGCGTGCCGGGCGCAAAATGGGCCATGTGACTTATCTTTATGAAAAGTCGTAACTAAGGTACGGGACAGTTCCCTTCAGATAAAAACGCGCTTTATTCATAAATAAAGCTCATATCAACTGGACACAGCAGGCGTTTTTTGTTACAAAACGCTTGGATTTCATGGCTCGGTGAGGTATCGGGCCTTTTTGTTATTGGCAAATTCCCTAAAACTTTTGGAATTTAGACCTTTTAGAATGGAGATGATGGCGCGTGCAAGTCATGGTTCGCGACAATAATGTCGATCAGGCCCTTAAAGCCTTGAAGAAGAAAATGCAAAGAGAAGGCATTTTCCGGGAAATGAAACTTCGTAATTTTTACGAAAAGCCTTCTGAAAAGCGGGCTCGGGTGAAGGCTGAAGCCATTCGCCGTGCACGCAAATTGGCGCGCAAAAGAGCGCAACGTGAAGGTCTTGTGCCAGGGCGCAGCCGCTAAAGCAGGCCTGCTAGCTTTATAGTTTTGTCATTTTTCGGGTCAGTATGAACCGTAAGTGCGCAAAATTGGTTGGTAAGTTTTTAAGCTTTTTATCGATTTTTATTTTTAAAACCCACTTAAATTTTTAAGTGGGTTTTTTTTGTGTTGTTTTCCTATTCATGATTTTTCTTTATTTTTTTTCTATTTGTGGTTTGCTTGATCTTAAATCGTCGATTGGAGATTGAGTATGAAAAATGATTATTACACTGAAGATTTACATGGGCCCCATACTCTTTTTCAGATCGATAATTTCGTTCTTGAAAATGGTATCACTTTGCCTCAAGCGACCCTTGCTTATAAAACGTATGGAACGTTGAACGCTCAAAAAGATAATGTCATTTTATTTCCTCATATGTGGTCTGGCACGCCCAAAGCTATGGAAATATTTATTGGCAAAGGGCGACCGCTTGATCCTGAAAAATACTTTATTATTTTACCCGGTCAATTTGCCAATGGGTTTTCATCTTCTCCCAGCAATGGTTCTGTGCCCTTTAATGGCGGGGCTTTTCCTTTTGTTCATATTGGAGACGATGTGCGTGCCCAACATCGCTTGTTAACGGAAGAATTTGGTATCAAAGAAATCCAGCTGGTTCTTGGATGGTCAATGGGGGCGCAACAAACCTACGAATGGGCTGTGCGATATCCTGACATGGTCAAACGTGCCCTGCCTTTTGCAGGGTTTGCAAAGGCAACGCCGCACAATATTCTTTATGTGCGCAGTTTTGAAGATGCTGTAAAATCTGACCCGGCTTGGGATGGTGGGCATTACTCTGACCCGTTTGATGTGCATGTGGGCATGCGCCGCATGGCACAATTATGGTCTGTGATGGGACTTTGCCAGGCTTTTTATAGTGAAGAGGTTTGGGCTCAAGCGGGATTTTCTTCCCTGGATGATTTTCTGGTGCGTTTTTGGGAAGCGTATTTTTTACCGATGGATCCAAATAATCTCTTATGGATGGCTTGGAAATGGCGCCATGGTGATGTCAGCCAACATGCAGGCGGTGACCTTCAAGCAGCTCTTTCCTCGATCAAAGCAAAAACATTGGTGGTCTCTTTTTCACACGATATGTTTTTTCCGCCCAATGATTGTTTAAAAGAGCAAAAGATGATCCCCAATAGCGCTTACCGGGAAGTTAAAAGCCTTTGGGCGCATTTTGCTATGTTCTGTATTAACGATGAAGATCGCAAACAGATTGATAGCTGCATCGATGATTTATTGAATGATAAATTAGCCCTTTGAGGGGCGTAGGCGCACGACCACATCAACGCCGGCAATTTCCATGCCTTCAGGGGCCTCGGGCAATTTTTCCAGCTCAATCGGACCGCCTGGGATGTCCAATAAGTCACCAGAATTTTCGACGTAAAAATGCTGGTGATCAGACATGTTGGTGTCAAAATAAACGCGTGTGCCAACAAGGGCGACCTCGCGTAAAAAGCCAGCGTCTCTAAATTGGTTCAATGTGTTGTAAACAGTGGCCAGTGAAACCGGAATGTTATGGGCCAAAGCTTCTTCGTGTAAAATTTCAGCGCAGACATGGCGATCACCAGATTTAAACAGCAACTCACCCAGGGCCACGCGTTGTTTTGTCGGCCGCATACCTGCTGTGCGCAGAGTATCGCACATGCAGCTGGTCGATGATTTATCATCGCAAAGCGCCTTATCGCAAGCTTGCTCATCGGTGTTGTTTAACGGTTTATCGTCCATGGTATGTGTCTTTTTGGTCTAGCTGTTATTGCGCTTTTATGACTTTTATCAATTTCATAATCGCAAATATAGGTAATAATTTAGCTCAAAATCGTTTGAGAAACCATCAGTTTTTACTCGCATTGTTAAGCGAATTTGTTCTATGTTACAAAAACGTTAAAAATATCACGTTTATCAAGCGCAATCTCTTTTGATGGCCAAATAAGTGTGATACATACGTCGACGGTTTATTATATAACAAAAATGACGGGGTGCATCAATGGCGGATCGCCAATCCAGTTTTGAGTATGAAGACTTATTAAAATGTGGGCGTGGGGAGCTTTTTGGGCCTGGAAACGCGCAATTACCCTTACCACCAATGCTTATGTTTGACCGGATAACTGAAATTAATGAGGATGGTGGTGAGTTTGGCAAAGGACAGATCGTCGCTGAATTTGATATCCAACCTGATTTATGGTTTTTCCCCTGCCATTTTGAAGGGGATCCGGTGATGCCCGGTTGTCTTGGTTTGGATGCTTTATGGCAATTAACTGGATTTTTTCTTGGTTGGCTTGGAGAACCAGGACGGGGCCGTGCCATCTCAACTGGTGAAGTTAAATTTTCTGGCATGATTTTACCAACGACGAAATTGGTCACTTATGAAATTAACATTCAACGCCTGATTTTACGCCGTTTGAAGTTGGCTGTTGCTGAGGGTGTTGTTAAAGCTGACGGTGAGCCCATCTTCCATGCAAAAGATTTGCGTGTCGGTTTGTTTGGCGGCGATGAGGCGCCGGCTTAAGGCCTTATTTCGCCGCACCTGATGGGGCGAAATTTTGGTGAGTTCTTTTTTTATTTTATGTTTTAAAGGATTGTGTATGAGACGTGTTGTCATAACAGGGATGGGGATTGTCTCCAGTATCGGCGATAATAAGCAAGAGGTTCTGTCATCCTTGCAGAGCACAAAATCTGGCATTAAGCGCGATGAAACATATGCTGAGCTTGGGTTTCGCAGCCAAGTTTCTGGTGCCCCTAACTTGGATGCTTTGAGTGTTGTGGACCGCAAGGTGCGCCGTTTTATGGGGGCAGGGGCAGCCTGGAATTATGTGGCAATGCAAGAAGCGATTGAACAAGCCGGGCTTGAAGATAGCGATATTAGTAATGAGCGCACTGGTTTGATCATGGGCTCTGGTGGGCCTTCTGCCAAAGCGATTGTGCAAGCAGCTGACACCACCCGTGAGCGTGGCCCGAAAAAGGTTGGCCCGTTTGAAGTGCCTAAATCGATGTCGAGCACCAATTCAGCCACTTTGGCCACACCGTTTAAAATTTTGGGTGTGAACTATTCTATCTCTTCAGCCTGTTCAACCTCTAGCCATTGTATTGGCAATGCAACCGAGCTTATTCAATGGGGCAAGCAGGATATTATTTTTGCAGGTGGTGGCGAAGAGTTGGATTGGACATTGTCTGTTTTGTTTGATGGCATGAATGCAATGTCATCTAAATTTAATGACCGGCCAGAGACAGCCAGCCGAGCTTATGATGTTAACCGGGATGGCTTTGTGATTGCCGGCGGGGCTGGTGTGCTTGTTCTGGAAGAGCTGGAACACGCCAAGGCGCGCGGGGCAACGATACTTGCTGAGATCGTTGGGTATGGCGCCAATTCTGATGGGTATGATATGGTCGCCCCTTCTGGTGAGGGGGCTGTGCGCTGCATGAAGAAGGCGCTAGAGACCGTTAATGCGCCGATTGATTATATTAACCCTCATGGCACCTCAACACCAATTGGTGATATCAAAGAGATTGAAGCGATCCGCGAAGTCTTTGGTGGTGATATTCCGCCTATTTCCAGCACCAAATCGTTAACAGGCCACTCTTTGGGGGCAGCCGGCGTGCAAGAGGCGATTTATTCGCTGTTAATGCTGCAAAATAACTTTGTTTGTGCCTCAGCTCACATTGACGAGCTTGACCCGGACTTTGCCGATGTGCCGATTGCTCTTGCACGCCAAGACAAGGAGCTTAACGCTATTATGTCAAATAGCTTTGGTTTTGGCGGCACAAATGCAACATTGGTCATGCAGAAATATAATGGTTAAAGACCTTTTATGGTTTAACCGTAACTTGCTGGTTTTAATGGGAATTTAGAGTAAAAAGATGAATGATACTGATAACGCGATTGACATTGCAACACCTGGACCGATGATGAAGGGCAAAAAAGGCCTGATTATGGGGGTTGCCAATGACCGCTCTATTGCTTGGGGCATTGCACGGGTTTTGAAAGGCCAAGGAGCTGACCTGGCCTTTACTTACCAAGGTGATGCATTTGGACGCCGGGCTATACCTTTGGCCGAATCTGCCGGCGCTGAGATCATTGTTGATTGTGATGTGAGCGATTTGGACAGCGTTGACAATGTGTTTAATGAGATTGGCAACAAATGGGGCGAGCTGGATTTTGTTGTTCATGCCTTGGCTTTTTCGGATCGCAATGAGCTTAAAGGGCGTTATTCAGACACCAGCCGTGATAATTTCGTCAACACCATGGTTATCTCTTGCTTTTCGTTTACTGAAATTGCCAACCGGGCAGCCCCTTTGATGAAAAATGGCGGCAGTATGCTGACCCTTTCTTATGCTGGCTCTCAATGGGTGGTGCCTTGTTATAATGTGATGGGCGTTGCCAAAGCTGCGCTGGAGACCAGCGTGAAATATTTGGCCGCGGACCTTGGCGATCAAAACATTCGGGTCAATGCAATGTCTGCTGGACCGATGAGGACGTTGGCAGGGGCTGGCATTTCAGATGCACGGCTTATGTTTAATTTCCAAAAAGAGCATTCACCTTTGAAACGCACGCCAACTTTGGATGAAGTGGGCGGGGCTGGCCTTTACCTGTTGTCTGACCTTTCAGGCGGGGTGACAGGCGAGATCCATTATGTGGATTGTGGCTATAACGCTGTTTATATGCCTGACCTTCAAGCGCTTAAGGATACAGGGTATTCTGCTTAAATTTTAGGGGAGCTCTTTCATGATTGGTGTATTTGATTCCGGTCATGGCGGGCTGACTGTTTTAAAAGCGCTGGTGCAGCATTTTCCTGACCTTGGTTTTGTTTATCTTGGTGATCATGCCAATGCGCCTTATGGCAACCGGTCTTCAGATGAGATTGTTGATCTGACCAAACAAGGGGTAGAGACTTTGTTTGGCCAAGGGTGCCAGTTGGTGCTTTTGGGGTGTAATACGGCGACCTCGATTGCGTGCCGCACTTTGCAACAAAACTGGCTGCCAGGCTCTCAGTGGCAGGGCCGCAACGTGTTGGGCATTATTGCCCCAACCGTTGAAGTGGCAACGCAAACACCTTGGGGTGTAAACGAGCCGCAATATCCGCAAATGTATAAAGAAGATGTGATTGCTGTTTTTGCCACCCAGCGCACCATTGGAAGCGGTGTGTTTGATGAAGAGATCAAAAAGCGCTGCCCGCAAATCGATGTGATTAGCCAGGTGTGTCCTGATTTGGCTGGCGCAATTGAGAATGGGGCTGGTGTTGATGAGCTGGATGGCCTTGTTGGCCATTATGTATCACAAATGCAAGCCCAAACCGGGGGGAAACCCCCTCATTGGGCGATCTTAGGCTGCACGCATTACCCTTTGGTGGAGGATTTGTTTGCCAAGCATTTGCCCGCCTCTTGCCGGGTGCTTTCACAGCCGACCCTTGTTGCGCGCGCCCTGGGCCATTATCTCAGGCAACATCCCGATTATATTCGTGATCCCCAGTCTGAACCTGATTTGAAGTTGCTTACAACCGGCGATGTTGAAATTGTTGAGCAACGGCTTGCTTTTGCTTGGTCTGAGCGTCCTGGTTTTCAGCCCCTTGTACAAACGGCTTGAAAGAAGAGGTGCTAAGACAAAGCTTAGCACCTCTTTTTAAAATGAGCTTATTTTATTTCTGCAAGCAGTTCTTTTGCGGTTACAAGCTGGCGCACGCCATGGGCATGGTCTTCTTCAAAGACATTACTCTGACACCATTTGTTTAAAGATGAGATGTCCACCTTGGCGCAATTAGGGCGCACATTCCATGTGACTTGCAATGGAGAGCATTTTTCTTGGGTGTATTTGGGCCCGGTGGTTGAGCCTTGAAACAGCACGGGCTTTCCTGTGTTGGTGGGCAGCGCCTTTGGCTGGTGAAAACCATTGACCTTGTTGCCTTGATAGGCAAAGTCTAAAAAGTTTGCAGCTTGTGGATCATTGACCACTAGAAAGACTTGCGCTTCAACGCGCAATTGAGGGTTCGCGCATTGTTTTGAAAGACATGATCCTAAACCTTTGCCTGGGCTAACATCGCAAGAAGAATAGACCCAATGAACTTCAACTGTATCGCCCGGCTTCAACCCTTTGCAAGCGCCTTTAATATCTTTTGGTGCCTGGCGTTCGGCCTTTGATAAATCAGGCGTTCCTTTGCATTTAAAGCCGCCATTTTTGCCTTTGCCAGCAAAGACAGGAAACCCTGGACCCTTGTGTTCAGCATTAGTGTGAAAATGAATGTTGCACAAATTCATATTGTTGACCGGTCCGGTAAGGCCAAATGTATATTTATTTGTGCCCTCTTTTGAACTGATGTCGCGCGGCGTCTGTGGGCCGTATTTGCTACAAAGATCTGCGCTGAATGTTGGCAGGGATGTGACATGGAGTATAGACAGACCAAGCATCACGACAGTTATAATTTTGTTCACTATATAATCCTCCCAGAGCATTCTTTTTTTGATGAATTTTTTTGCTATCGCATCCATTTTAATTTGTATACTGATAATATGTATGATTTCTCACTGTTTTTTATTCTCGAGGAATTATGATGAAAAAACGCCCCGTCTTTGAAAAGACAGGGCGTTTTTCTTCGTCGTATTTTTATAAGACCTGAGGAAGTTTAGTCCTTATCATCCTGAACAATTTCTTCACCAGTTTCCTGGTCAACCACTTTCATGGACAGGCGCACTTTACCGCGGTCATCAAAGCCAACCAGTTTTACAAACACTTCCTGGCCTTCTTTCACCACATCGCCAACTGTTTTGGGGCGGAACTCACTGGTAAGTTGTGAGATGTGCACCAAACCATCTTTGGCACCAAAGAAGTTTACAAAGGCGCCAAAGTCGACAACTTTTACGACCTTGCCTTTGTAAATGACGCCTTCTTCTGGCTCGTCTGTGATCTCTTTGATCATGGTGAGCGCTTTGTTGATGCTATCAGAGTTTGCCGCTGCCACTTTGATGATGCCATCATCATTAATGTCAACTTTGGCCCCGGATTCTTCAACGATGGAGCGGATCACACTGCCACCTTGGCCGATCACTTCACGGATCTTATCGGTCGGGATGGTGATGGTTTCAATGCGCGGAGCATGTTCGCCAACTTCATCACGGGCGCCATCAAGGGCTTTGTTCATCTCACCCAGAATATGCAAGCGGCCATCTTGTGCTTGGTTTAGTGCCACTTCCATAATCTCTTTGGTTATGCCAGTGATTTTAATGTCCATTTGCAAAGAGGTGATGCCGTCTTTGGTCCCGGCGACTTTAAAGTCCATATCACCTAGATGATCTTCATCCCCTAGAATGTCAGAAAGAACGGCAAAATCATCGCCTTCTTTAATCAATCCCATGGCAATACCAGCAACCGGCTTTTTCAACGGCACACCAGCATCCATTAAGGAAAGAGAGGTGCCACAAACGGTTGCCATTGAAGATGAGCCATTGGATTCTGTGATTTCAGAGACCACCCTTAGCGTGTAGGGGAAGTCTTCTTTTTCCGGCAACATTGGGTGAACAGCACGCCAGGCTAGTTTGCCATGGCCGATTTCACGGCGGCCAGTAAAGCCTGTGCGGCCTGTTTCTCCAACTGAGTATGGTGGGAAATTATAATGAAGAAGGAAGTTTTCCTTGTACGTGCCATCAAGGCTATCAACGAATTGTTCATCTTCACCAGTGCCTAAAGTTGCCACAACAAGCGCCTGTGTTTCACCGCGGGTGAAAAGCGCGCTACCGTGGGTACGAGGCAAAACGCCAACTTCAGAAACAATTGGTCGCACTGTTTTAAGGTCACGACCATCAATGCGCTTGCTTGTTTCTAAGATTGAACCACGGACAATATCGGCTTCAAGTGATTTGAAAACAGAGCCTAGAAGCACGGCTTCAGAGCCATCATCTTCTTCAGGCATCAATTCTTCAAAGACTTTGTCTTTCAGCTCTGCAATGGCTGCTTGACGCTCAGCTTTATCAGCCTTTTGATAAGCTGCGACCAGGCCGTCCTTGGCCATTTCTGCAACTTTATCAGTGTATTTTGATTTATCAATTTCAACCAGATCCCATGGCTCTTTGGCCGCTTTTTCTGCCAGCTTAATGATAGCATCGATAATTGGGGCGCAGGCGTCATGGCCAAAGTTTACAGCGCCGAGCATTACATCTTCTGGCAATTCTTGGGCTTCAGATTCCACCATAAGAACGGCGTCTTGGGTGCCAGCGACAACCAAATCAAGATTGGTGTCTTCCATTTGATCGACTGTTGGATTGAGCACATATTCGCCATCAATATAACCAACACGGGCGCCGCCAATTGGGCCCATGAAAGGAACACCAGACAGGGTCAGCGCTGCAGAGGCGGCAACCATTGCTAGAACGTCTGGGTCGTTCTCCATATCGTGGGAAAGAACGGTGATGATCACTTGGGTTTCATTTTTAAAGCCGCTGGCAAATAGAGGGCGGATAGGGCGGTCAATCAGCCTAGAGACCAATGTTTCTTTTTCGCTTGGGCGCCCTTCGCGTTTAAAATAACCGCCTGGAATTTTACCGGCGGCGTACGCTTTTTCTTGGTAATTTACGGTGAGGGGGAAAAAATCAATCCCTGGCTTTACAGAGCGAGCGGCAACCACTGTTGCCAGCACTGATGTTTCGCCATATTGCGCTAACACTGAGCCATGGGCTTGGCGCGCAATGCGACCTGTTTCTAGTTTTAAAGGCCGTCCGCCCCATTCAATTTCTACCGTTTCAATATTAAACATTTTATTTCTCTTCGTAACGTTCGTGGGGCCTTTCTTGTTCCTTAACAAGAAACTTCAAGTTCGGCCCCTTTTGGCCACCTGGCCCTTCCAGATGGCAGATTTATCTTAACGCCTTCAAAAATTATGGTGTTAAGAAATTTCGTAAATTCAGTCTTTCTTTTACAAAAAAAGGGGCAAGGTGTTTTTGACCACCTTGCGCCCTTTTTTAAAACTTTCATCCGCTAGAGCATGTCGCTTTTTTTAAATTCATTCGTCATGCTCTATCTCTTTGTTAAAGCGTGTTTTGTTTCACAAAACCGGTATTCACTTTTGTGCGACACGCTCTAAAAGATTAGCGGCGAATGCCCAGGCGCTTAATTAAGTCCTGATAGCGGGCATCGTCATTGGCTTTTACATAATCAAGCAACCGGCGGCGCTGACTTACCATTTTAAGCAAACCGCGACGGGAGTGGTTGTCTTTTTTATGAGATTTAAAGTGGCCCGTTAAGTTGTTGATCCGTTCAGTCAGAATGGCAACTTGTACCTCTGGTGAGCCGGTGTCATCTGGCTTAATGGCGTATTCTTTAATCAATTCTTGCTTGCGAGAAGCTGAAACCGACATCGTATTCTCCTTAATTTTTTTATATTTTAAGAGCGCAGCATTATTACAAATTAAAAACCCGCTTTGGCTTGAAGGTGCCTTTGGCAACCTGCCCAATCGCAACGGCTTTTTCGCTTTGCATGGTGTATGCTGGCCCACTTGTTATTGGGATATCTTTTTGCGTGAGCAGAATAGATTGGCCCAATTTGAGCTGAGCGGCTTGCGCCTCACTTATGGCCAGTGCCGGGATGTCGTCCAGCGCGGTCTCAATGGGGTGCAAATGCTGCCTTAGCTCTGGGGCAAGTGCTTGGCTTTTCTTTTGTAAAGAAGGCTGGCAAACGTCCAGAGTCTGAGGCAGTGCCTGGTCAGCGAGCGCACTATGGCTCAACTCTTTGAGTTTTTCCAGTGAAATCGACATTTCTTCGTTAAAAGGCCCGGTTGAGGTGCGATGTAATTTGGAAATATGCCCCAAACAGCCTAATTCGCGGCCCATATCACGCCCCAACACGCGAATATAGGTGCCTTTTGAGCAGGTGGCCTGGAACTCTGTTTCCTCTTCATTGGGGGAATTTATCATTTCCAAGCGTTCAATGGTAACGGGCCGCGGTGTTAAATCGACCTCTTTTCCAGCCCGGGCCAGGTCGTAGGCGCGCTCGCCATTGATTTTGATGGCTGAAAAGGCTGGCGGGGTTTGCAAAATAGGGCCGGTGAAGTCTTGCAATATGTCTTTAATCTCTTGCCAGCTTGGGCGTTTTAAACTGGTTGAGGTTACCTCACCCTCAAGGTCGTCCGTGTTCGTCTCATTGCCCCATCTAACGGTGAAACGATAGGTCTTAAGGCTATCCATTATAAAGGGGACGGTTTTGGTTGCCTCGCCCAGCGCGATGGGCAGGATGCCTGTAGCCAGCGGGTCCAACGTGCCGGCATGCCCGGCTTTTTGCGCATTAAAGAGACGGCGAATGATCGACACCGCAGTGGTGGAATTAAGATCAAGCGGTTTGTTTAAAACAACCCATCCATGTACCGGGTTGCCACGTTTGCGTCTTGCCATATTCTTTACAATGCTCCGAGCTCCCCCTTAATTTCCATGGTGAGATTTTTGCATTTTTAAAGGGGTTGTCAAGGACGCGGAGCGCAAGTGAAATCTTGACAGCCCCTTTAAAAATGCCAAAGTCTCACCATGGAAATTAAGGGGGATTGCAGGGGTTAATCTAGGTCTTTTGCTACTTTTTCTGAATTTAGCACTTCAGTGATCCTGCCAGAATTGTCGAAACTTTCATCCAGTTTAAAGTGTAACTCTGGCATGTATTTTAAGTGAACTTTGCGGGAAAGTTCGCCGCGCAAGAATTTTTTGTTGCGCTCTAATGCGTTGACAATCTCATCTGCCCGTTCACCGCCCAAAGGCATGACAAAGACAGTTGCGTTGCGCATGTCTGGGCTGGTGCGAATTTCTGAAACGGTGATGATCACGCCTTTCAGGTCGTCATCGCGAATGTCCACGCGGGTGAATATTTGGCTTAGCTCATGCCGCAGATTTTCAGACACGCGCAATTGGCGCTGACTTGAACCCTTATTTTGAGATTTCATTTCCCTATACCCTTTGAAAACTTAGGTTTTTAACCTAGAGGGTGCGCTCGATCGTCTCAACCCGGAAAGCTTCAATAACGTCGCCAGCTTTCAAGTCTTGATAATTCTCAAAAGCTGTGCCGCATTCTTGGCCGGCGGGAACTTCTGGCACTTCGTCTTTAAAGCGTTTTAAGGTGCTCAGGCTGCCTTCGTGAATGACCACATCATCACGAATAAGGCGAACGCCTGCACCGCGCTCTAGCTTGCCTTCTGTCACCCGGCAACCAGCAACTTTACCAACTTTAGAAATGTGGAACACTTCCAAAATTTCAGCGTTGCCAATAAAGTGCTCTTTAATGGTTGGATCAAGTAAGCCAGACATGGCTGCTTTCACCTCATCAACCAAGTCATAAATGACAGAGTAATAGCGAATTTCAAGGCCGTTGGATTGGGCCGCATCTCGGGCCTGGTTGTTGGCGCGGACATTAAAGCCAAAGACAATGGCTTCACTTGCATTTGCCAGGGTGATATCTGATTCTGTAATACCACCAACACCAGCGTGGATGACACGGGCAACCACTTCTTCAGTGCCCAGTTTTTCCAGAGCGGCAACGATGGCCTCAACAGAGCCTTGCACATCACCTTTGATGACAACAGGGATCTCTTTTACATCAGCTTCATGCAGCTGGTTCATCATTTGCTCTAGTGTGCGCACGGAACCGGCACCAGCAGCGCGGATATCACGGCGCTTTTTAATCCGGTATTCAGTGATCTCGCGGGCGCGAGCTTCGTTTTCTACAATGGCAAATTGGTCGCCAGCTTCTGGCGCGGTGTTAAAGCCCAAAACTTCTACCGGAACTGATGGGCCAGCTTCAACAACGTTTTCGCCATGATCATTGATCAGCGCGCGAACCTTGCCCCAAGCCCGGCCAGCAACGATGATTTGGCCAACTTTAATGGTGCCTTTTTGAACCAACATGGTGCCAACTGGACCGCGGCCACGCTCTAGCTGGGCTTCAACCACAATGCCCTCAGCGCGCCGATCTGGATTGGCTTTGATCTCAAGCAATTCAGACTGCATGTGAATGGCTTCAAGCAGTGTGTCTAAACCTTGGCGTTCCTTTGCAGAAACTTCCACTTCCAATGTGTCACCGCTCATGCTTTCAACAATCACTTCGTGCTGCAACAAGTCTGTGCGCACACGTTGTGGGTCAGCTTCAGGTTTGTCCATTTTGTTAATGGCAACAATGATCGGCACTTCGGCTGCTTTGGCGTGATTAATCGCTTCCACCGTTTGTGGCATGACGCCATCGTCCGCCGCTACAACCAAAACCACAATGTCGGTGACTTTGGCACCGCGGGCACGCATCGCTGTAAAGGCTTCGTGGCCTGGTGTATCAATAAAGGTGACTTTGTAATCATCTGATGTGGTGACCTGATAGGCACCGATGTGCTGGGTAATGCCGCCCGCCTCACCTGAGACGACATTGGCACTGCGCAGCGCATCAAGCAGAGAGGTTTTACCATGGTCCACATGGCCCATTACTGTGACAACAGGCGCGCGTGGGAGCAGGTTGGTTTCTTCTTCAGGCTCATCATTGAACAAGCCTTCTTCAACGTCAGCTTCTGAAACGCGGCGCGGAATGTGGCCGAATTCTTCTACGATCAGTTCAGCGGTATCGCCATCAATCAGATCATTGATTTGATGCATTTGGCCTTGTTGCATGAGATATTTAATCACATCCACACCGCGCACGGTCATGCGGTTGGCCAATTCTTGAATGGTTACTGTTTCCGGAATGGTCACTTCGCGAACAATTTTTTCACGCGGCGCTTGTGGGGCTGCTTTTGATTTTTCGCGCTCGCGCTTTCTTTTTAAAGACGCCAGTGAGCGTTCGCGTTGATCTTCGTTGAGCGCGTTGGTGATCGTCAGGCGTCCTTTAACACGTCCTTCCCCGCGCCGGGCGCCGCGATCAACTTTTGTTTTCTTAGCCTTTGCTTCTTTAAGCTCGGCACTGGCCGTCACTTCGCGCGGCTTGGCAACGCGTTTGGCACCTGTTACCTCAGCTTTGGCAGCTGCGGCTTCTAAGTCTAATGGATCAACAGGGGCATCCGATTTTTCTGGTTTTTTAGCCTTTTGAGGTTTTGCTGTTTTCTTTTCGCTTTCAGCAGCTTTTTGTTCAGCCCGCTTCTTACTGGCCTCTTCCTCATCTTGGCGTTTTTGTTCTAATTTGGCTTTGGCTTCTAGGGCTTGTGTTTCGCGTTGTTTGGCGGCCTCTTGAGCAATGCGATTTTCTTCATCGGCGCGCCCTTTGGCTTCTTCTAATGCTTTTAGACGAGCGGCTTGTTCTTGATTGGAAAGAGCCCCAGGCGCGCTCTTTTTGCCGGCCCCTTTTGCTTTTTTGGCAGTGGGGGCTGCATTGGCATCACCAGGCTTGTTGATTGTGCGCTTTTTCTTCTTTTCAACCACAACAGACTTTGACCGGCCACCACTGACATTTTGGCGGACATGGCCTGCCTCAACAGTGCGCTTCAGCTTTAATGTGCCGCGCCCTGAGCCTTGAGAAGATTTGCTGCCTGTTTCTTTTGTTTCGCTCATAGATACCAATTGTTTCCTGGATTAGAACCGCCTAATCCTCATCTTACCACTTTATCACTTTTAACTTTGTTTTCCAGTCGCATCATTCATGGTTTCCCTTAAATTCGTGATGCAAATATATTTTTATTCAAACTATTTAAGCGCTTTATAAACTATATGATCGATGTTTCAACATCGCTTTTATTGCAGCGTTCGCTGCACCGCCTTCTATTAATCCTGCATGTATGACATTTGCGGCCCCAAAAGCCAAACTCAATTCTTGTGTTTTAAAGCCGTTAAACGGCTTTTTATCACTATTTGGTGCCAAAATGCTTTTTTGTTCCAAATTTGTTCGGAACTTATAGTCTAATTTGCTCGATTCTGCCGGGCTTGCATCGTGTGCATGCAAAAGCGCAATTATAGTCTCTTTTTCAAGTGCTGACATGAGTTTTGTAAACCCATTAACCACTTGGCCAGCTTTTTTTGCCATTTTTAAGCGCCCTAATGCTGCATTTTTGAGCAAGTCTTGTACCAGTTGTGCCATTTCAGGTGACGCATTTACTGATTTTGCAAAGCCACGATGAAACAATTTACGCTCAACTGCCTCTTTAATCTTAGCCTCTTCAGCACTTACCCAAACACCGCGCCCTGGTAAGTTGGCTTTGATGTCTGGCACAACGGTATCATCTGGCCCGAGAACAAAACGGATCAGATCTGTTTTGTCATGGTTTTGACCTGTTACAATACAACGGCGTTGTTGAGATTGACTCTCCTTTGGTTTTGTCATGCGTTCTTTTATCTGAGCTCCGGCTTCCTTAAATTTTTATCAAGCTCGGGTTTATAAGCTGGCCTAAATTATTCCGTTTCTGGTTTTTGGGTGTCCTCGTCTTCAGATGATTGCGAGGGGATATCAGAGAAAACCGCTTCAGCTTCTTCAAGGGCTGTGGGTTCAGCTTCTGGGGCTGCTTCCTCACCGTCTTGTTCAGCACCTTCTTCTGGCTCGTCATCTTTTTTCAAGTCTTCTTCACTGATCCAGCCAGCATTCACACGAGCACGCATGATCATGTCTTCAGCTTGGTGTTTGCGGATGTTGAATTGATCTAAGAAGCCATCGAAGCGAACCACTTCGCCATCTTTGCGCTCTGTCCAACCGATCAGATCATCTGTTGCACATTCTGCTAAGTTTTCAACGGTTTTGACATCGTTTTCGCCGAGCACAACAAGCATTTCATGATTTAAGCCTTCAACTTCTTTCAAATCATCAGCAATGCCCAATTCCTGGCAGCGCTTTTCAAGCTCAGCTTGGCGACGCTCTAAATGTTCGCGTGCACGGGTTTGAATTTCATCAGCTGTGTCTTCGTCAAACCCTTCGATTGAGGAAATCTCTGAAGGGTCAACAAAGGCAACCTCGCTAACAGAACTAAAGCCTTCAGAGGCCAAAAGCTGGGCGATGAATTCGTCCACGTCCAAGCTTTCCATGAATTTGGTTGTCCGTTCGGCAAATTCTTTTTGACGTTTTTCTGATTCTTCATTTTCTGTCAGGATATCAATTTCCCAACCGGTTAATTGAGAGGCCAGGCGCACATTTTGACCGCGCCGGCCAATGGCCAGGCTTAATTGATCATCTGGGACAACCACTTCAATGCGCTCTACGTCTTCATCAAGTACGACTTTTAGCACCTCAGCAGGGGCCAGAGCGTTCACAATGAAAGTGGCAGCGTCATGCGACCATGGAATGATATCGATTTTCTCGCCTTGCAACTCATTGACAACGGCTTGTACACGAGCACCGCGCATACCAACACAGGCGCCGACCGGGTCTATGGAGCTGTCCTGGCTGATCACTGCGATTTTGGCACGGCTGCCAGGGTCGCGCGCGACAGACTTAATGTTGACAATGCCATCATAAATTTCAGGCACTTCTTGGGAAAAGAGTTTGGCCATAAATTCTGGCCGGGTGCGGCTGAGGAAAATTTGCGGACCGCGCTGTTCGCGGCGTACGTCATAAATGAAGGCGCGCACTCTATCTCCATAGCGGAAATTTTCGCGCGGCAAACTTTCATCGCGGCGGATGATGGCTTCTGCGCGGCCAAGATCAACAATGATGTTGCCATACTCAATCCGTTTGACCGATCCGTTGGCCACTTCACCAATGCGGCTCTTATATTCATCGAACTGGCGTTCACGTTCCGCATCGCGCACTTTTTGCACAATCACTTGCTTAGCGTTTTGGGCAGCCACCCTGCCAAAGTCTAGCGGGGGCAATTCTTCGTCCAAAACATCGCCGAGCTCAGCATCCTTTTTAATGCGTTTGGCCGTCTTAAGGGTAATTTGTGTGGCTTCGTTGGCAACCTCTTCAACAACTTCAAGCAAACGGGATAATTTGATTTCACCAGTGGCGGGGTCAATTTTGGCCTGAATTTCATTTTCGCTGCCATAGCGAGACTTGGCCGCTTTTTGCACTGCATCTTCCATCGCTTCGATAACGACGTTGCGATCAATTGACTTTTCGCGGGCAACAGCTTCTGCTATTTGCAAAAGTTCCAACCGGTTGGCGCTTACACCTTTGGTTACCATGTCTTTCTCCGTTTACTTTAATCTCTTGTTGCGTTCCACTTTTAATGGCGCTTTATTTCGACGAGCTGTTTAACAATTCATCGTTTAACACTAACTTTGCGCTGGCAATTAATCCCTTATTTAAACCTATGGTGAGGGCTGCTTCGTCTTTGCTCTCAGGCAATTGCAGGAGCACCTCTTCATTTTCATAGCCTGCTAGGCGGCCTTTAAATCTTTTGCGGCCTTCTATTAACTGTTTGACCTCTATTTTGGCCTCGAACCCTTCCCAATCGATAAAATCTTGCGGGCGCACCAAGGGGCGGTCAATTCCTGGAGAAGATACTTCTAAATGGTATTCACCAGGAACGGGGTCATGGCTATCAAGAAAAGGAGACAACTCTTTTGAGAGTGTTTCGCAATCTTCTATGCCAAATAGGCCCTCTTTCTTATCTGCCATGATTTGCACTGTGGTGCCGTCTCGGTTAGAGACGATAATGCGCACCAAGCGGTAGCCCAAATCTTCGATTACAGGTTCGATTAGCGATGCAATGTCTCCTGCCAGCGCAGATTCTGTAATAAAGCGCTTATCGAGATCGTTGTTCGCCATTGTGTTTTGCCTTTTGCGGCCTTTTCTAATTCATCATAACAAAAAGAGCGGGCCCGGGGGACCCACTCATCACGAGATATGATCAAATTTCTTAACTGATCATGAGTTAAAGGGAATATAGGGATGGTTGGCCTATAATGCAAGTTGTTTTTGTTTGAAGATTTTTTTATGTCTCACGGGCTATTTCGCCGCTTTTTTCAATACGCTTTAGATGCCCACCAGCAACCGCGCTAGGCGGCGGGCGGCACTTAGTGCCGGGCGCATCGCTGCGCCATGTCCGTGCTCTGAAGAAGAGCACTCCCTTCTTCGGGATGGGACGTGAGGAGTTTTGTTTTTTGATACATAAACAAAGCATCATGGGCTAGCCACAAATCTACTAAACTCTTTTTATTTTTAGATATGTCGGTGTGCGCCCCTCGCGGATGGCCTTTTGTTCATAGCGGGTGCCGGGCCACCCTTGCGGGGGGGTGCGCCAATCCTTGGCAGATTCTGGTTTCCAGATAAAATTTGGGGTTTGCTGAAGGGCCAACAGGCATGTTCGAATATAATCGCCAATGTCTGAAGCGATGAGCAGATCAGCCCCCGGTTTCATCACCTTGGAAAGCAAGTCAAGGCTTTGTGGGTTTACAAGACGGCGTTTTCGGTGGCGCTTTTTTGGCCATGGGTCTGGGTATAAAATATAGACCCGGTCTAGGCTTGCAGCGGGCAACCAATTTAAAATATGGCGGGCATCATGATCGTAAAGACGCACATTGGTTAAGTTCTGCTCGTTTATAGCAACCAGCATTTTGGCCGTGCCGTTTAAAAAAGGTTCGCACCCAATGAAGGTGACATCCTTGTGCTTTGCTGCCATGGCGCTTAAATGTTCGCCGCCGCCAAAGCCGATTTCCAGCCACAGCGGGTTGGTTTTATACCAGCTGGCAGATGGGTCAAAAGGCTCATTGGGCGTGAGCTTTAATTTAGGCAGAAGGGTGTCGACCAGATTTTGTTGGCGAGGGCTAAGCTTTTTGCTTTTTTGCCGGCCAAACAATGTTGGGGTTTTTGTTGGATCTTCTGACACCTGAAACTTTTACACATCACCAAGGTTTAAAAAGGCACGCTTCCTGAAGCGTTTTATTGGTCCCAAAACCGGTGCCCACTTTTGGGTGAAACGCTCTTTTTTCCTGAAGCGTTTCATTGGTCCCAAAACCGGTGCCCACTTTTGGGTGAAACGCTCTAAGTCAACGCGCTTTTAATGTTTTCAATTAAATCTGTTTTTTCCCAAGAGAAACCGCCATCTGCATCAGGTGTACGGCCAAAATGGCCATAGGCTGCTGTGCGTTCAAAAATTGGCTTTGTTAATCCTAAATGCTCGCGAATGCCGCGCGGGCTTAAGTCCATCACTTCCATGAGGGCTTGTTCTAATTTGTCTTCTGCGACATGGCCGGTGCCGTGTAGGTCTACATATATGGACAGTGGTTTTGAAACGCCAATGGCATAGGACAATTGCAAGGTGCATTTGTCTGCCAGATCGGCGGCAACAACATTTTTGGCTAAATAACGGGAAGCGTAAGCCGCAGAGCGGTCAACTTTGGTGGAATCTTTACCAGAGAAAGCGCCGCCGCCATGAGGGGCCGCCCCGCCATAGGTGTCAACAATGATTTTGCGCCCTGTTAGGCCTGCGTCCCCATCTGGTCCGCCAATGACAAACCTGCCGGTTGGATTGACATAAAATTCGTCATCTGGGCACATCCAACCTGAGGGCAACACATCTTCAACAAAGCCGCGCACTTTTTCGCGCAAGGCAGCTTGGTCTGTACCTTCTGAATGTTGGGTGGACACAACCACAGAGGTGGCTTTAACCGGCTTGCCATTTTCATAGGCCAGTGTCACCTGGCTTTTGGCATCTGGGCCAAATTCTGGAACAGAGCCGTCATGGCGCGCTTTGGCCATGTTTTGTAAAATTTTGTGAGAAAAATGAATCGGAGCGGGCATTAGAACGTCGGTTTCTTTGCACGCATAGCCAAACATAATGCCCTGGTCACCAGCGCCTTCGTCTTTGTTGCCTGAACTGTCGACCCCTTGGGCAATGTCAACAGATTGTTCGTGAACATGAACTTCAACAGAAGCATTGGCATGGTGAAAACCGTCTTGTTCGTAGCCAATGTCTTTGATGGCGCGGCGCGTGACTTGTTCCAGCGTATCTTTCGTAATGGAGCTATCTCCGCGCACTTCACCGGCCAAGACCACACGGTTGGTGGTGGTCATGGTTTCAACCGCTACACGACTATCGGGCTCTTTTTCAAGATAGGTGTCAACAATGGCATCTGAAATGCGATCACAGACCTTGTCTGGGTGACCTTCTGAAACAGATTCGCTGGTGAATAAGTAATTTTGACGCATGCTGTGCACACTCCCCAAGATAGAAAAAGCCAACTCTCAACCACACTTAAGATCATTGGTGAAAATATTAAGCGCAATTTTAAAGCTGACTTTTGGCAGACTGTGCCTTCATTGGTCAAGCAGTTTTTTTTAAGACTGTTTGTTATCTCAAAGATTTTGGATTGTTTAAGGGCTTGGTAAGTCTTCTGACAAACTTTTAATTAATTCCAGAATACGGCGGCGAACCTGCGGGTCTTGAATTTTTACAAAAGCCCGGTTGAGTTCTAAGCCTTCTCTTGAATTTAAAAACTCTAAAACAAAATCTTGAGAATTTGGTTCGGCAAACCCTGCTGGTTTGAGACTGTCATGATCGCTTTCAAGATCATCAAAGAAGTATGATACTGGGACTTTTAAAACTTGAGCGAGTTGAAATAGGCGGCTGGCGCCAACACGGTTGGCCCCTTTTTCATATTTTTGGATTTGCTGAAATGTCAGCCCCATCTGTTCGCCAAGTCGTTCTTGGCTTAATCCACTCATCATACGGCGCAAACGTATTCTTCCGCCAACATGAACATCGATTGGATTTGGTTTTCGTGTTTGATTGTTATTATTATCTTGGGACATGGTATCCATAATGATCTTAATCATCCCCTCCTAATGATTTTGTGCAATTTGTTCTTAATAATTAAAAATCTTTTTTAAATGGTTTCTGCACAATATTATAATTAACAGTGTTATTTATTTTATTTTAATCTGATTACGGAAAACTTTATTTTATTATTTTCTTTTTATAGTCGTTTGTTAACTGATTATTTCGACATATTTTTCATTAATTCAGGTAATAGGCTTTAAACTCTTTCAATTTTTTGAAAATGATTTTTGAGCCGTGAAACTGGTTGTATAAAAAGTGAACGTTTTTTAAAATCACCAGGCTCAACCTGAAAAAGAAAAAACATCTAATATCAATCCTCAAACATAAGAGAAATTTATAAAAAAAATCAACCGTTTATATTGCACTTATAATTCCCCAATAAAATTTTGGAACTTAATACATGCGTCAATATCTAGCTAGTGAATTTATTGCGATTTGTCAAAAAATTTCATTGTACTGATTAGTATGTAAAAGCACATGACTATAAAAAATGTAGTCAAAAATCTCATGAATGCAGTTTGATCAAGGTTAATGGTTTTGGGTAATTTTGTTGTTATAAGCTCTTTTTTGTTGAGGCGTGTGTTAATCAATGTTCGCCCTAATCCATCAAAAACTGCTGTGATGCCTCCATTCACAACACGAACCATTGGCAGGCCTGATTCAAGGGTTCTTAGCCTTACCATATGAGCATGTTGGTATGGGCCTGCTGTTTGGCCAAACCAGCCATCATTTGAAATGTTTAACAACCATTTTGCTTGTTCATTTTGAGGATTGATTTGATCTGGGAAAATAGCCTCATAGCAAATGTAAGGCAAAAAAGGTGGCGCATTATCAAGGGGCATCGGGGATGGTTTTTGGCCCTTTGCAAACCCACCACGTAATCTGACCAAAGCCTTTAAACCAACTGCTTTTAAAAGATTAGGGAAGGGCAAATATTCGCCAAAGGGAACAAGATGATGTTTGTTATACCATGATGTTATTTTGCCGTTATTGTTTAACACATAAAGGCTATTATAAACTTGTAGTGATTGTTCTTGTTCATCACCGTTTTGCTTTTCATTTTCAACTCTGAAAGCCCCCGTTATTAGTTGATCTGTTGGAGATAACAGGCTGGCCAGTTTGTTTTTTAGCGCCGTGCTTTTGTTCAGTGCATATGGTACTGCTGTTTCAGGCCAGATTATTAATCTATTGTTTTTGTTGTTATTTATATTTTCTTGTGTGAATGCAAAGGTTTTTTCAAAAGCTTTAATTCGCAAGTCTGAGCTGACTTTTTCAATCTGGGGAATATTGGGTTGGACCAATATCAAATCTAAATTAGGCACATATTGTGTTGGCCCATGATGGGAGAGGCGAGCTTGCCCTAAAAGGGCTAAGGCAGGCAAGCTCAGCACCGCTATGAGCACAGGCACATAATCTGATTTCTTTACCCATAAAGAGTATTGATTTTGCGCTCGACAATACAGGCCGACAGGGCTTGCAAAAATCAAACAAGCGATGGCCGTTAGCCCGTAAAGCCCAAAGAAACTCACAGACTGCATCATTGCCTCATTCCCGGTTAGGCTGTGACCTAACAGGTTCCAGGGAAAGCCGGTTAAGATATGGCCGCGCAGCCAGTCAGCGGCAAACATGGCCAGAGCAAAAACAATCAGGCGCTCTGACCCCTTTGGCCAGCTCCAAGCACATAGCGCAAAGGCCAGGCTATAAAATAGACTGAGGCCAGCTGGTAAAATCGTCACGGCAAGAGGCAAGGCCCAGGCAAATTTTTCAGCTTCGACCAAAAAAGAAGAACCGATCCAATAGAGAGAAAAAAAGAAGTAACCAAAGCCAAAGCCAAAGCCATAAAGGGCCGCGAGAACCGTCCGATTTTGTTTAGAATTATGAGAGGTGCCTGTGGGAAAGTTATCAACAGCTGTGTCAATTAGCCTTACCATTATGGGCAAGGTTAAAAACAAAACCGGCCATAAGAATAAGGGCGGCATTGCCAAAGTGCTCAGGGCACCACAAAGAACTGATAAACCAAATTTTTTGGCTTTTGAGAGCGTAGCTATGGGGCAAATTGTTGTCATTGGCTAGCTTTTCCTTTTTCGCTTAGGACAAATATAGCTAGCCTGAGCTTTAACTTCCATGGTGAGTTTTTGCCCTTTTGTGGCACAAAAACAGTAAATATGTTTTTTTAGCACTCACTTTGGAATGACTATTTTTTTAAAATTTTCAACGTTTTTATCCGCCGGGGGTCAGCAATTAGAACTTCAATTTCAAGACCTGAGGGGTGAGTGATCACCTCACCTCGAACCGGAATGCGCCCGGCAAGGGAAAAAACAAGGCCGCCAAGCGTGTCAATGTCATCATCGCGTTCTTCATTGGCGAACAAATCAATGTTAAGCTCTTGCTCCAGCTCTTCAATGGGCAGACGGGCTGAAGCTATGATGCCCTTTTCTAGTGAGCCGGACATGAGCTTGCCGTTGTCCTCATCGTGCTCATCTTCGATCTCACCAACAACTTCTTCAACCAAATCTTCAATAGAGACCAGGCCATCTGTGCCGCCATATTCATCCACAACCAAAGCCAGATGAACGCGGGTTGATTGCATGCGTAACAGTAAGTTCATCACCGGCATAGACGGGGGAACAAACAGAACTTTGCGCAACAATTTGGTTTGTTTGATTTTCAAAGAAAAGTCTGACTGGACATGCGTGTAATCATCTAGATCCACATCCTTAACATTGTCTGCGCTAGTGCTTGCAGGGTCCATGCCGCCAGCAATGACTTTCAAACCAACGGTTTCTTGCGTTGTGTGTTTTTCATTTGCGCGGTGGTCAGAAATCCAGCTTAGCAGGTCTTTTACATGGACCATGCCTGTTGGGTCATCAAGTGTGTCATGATAAACGGGCAAGCGTGAATGGCCGACTTGTTGGAACTTTACCAACAGTTCTTCCAGGGTGGCATTTTCATCTATGGCTTGAATGTCAGCGCGCGGCACCATGACATCTTCAACTCTTAGAGCCCCGTAACGCAAAATATTTGCAATCATCATGCGTTCTTGTTCGGAAAAGCTGGTGCTGGGTTGCCCATTGTGGCCAACGGCTTCTTCAAGTTGATCACGAAGATCATCGTTTGAAGTGTCTTTAAACAAGGCGTTTTTGATGTAGCCCCATGCAGAAGAGCGTTTCGGCTCAGGTTCTTCCGCTTCACTTGACTGCGCGATGCCAAGACTGTCTTGTTTGATACTGTCGTTCATTCTTTCAATTTGGTTTTGCGTTTATAATAAGTTCTTTATCTAACGAAGAGATATGGATCGTCATAACCTAGCTGGTTCATCAGCTCACTTTCAAGCGCCTCCATAACTTGGGCTTGAGTTTCATTTTCATGATCATACCCTAAAAGATGTAACACACCATGAATAACAAGATGAGAAAAATGTTGTTTTATCGGTTTTTTGTCTCGTTTCGCTTCATTTATTACCGTTTCATAAGCTAAAATGATATCTCCGACATGAACAGGCTCTTTTTGTTTCTGGGTGGTCTCATGAAAATTTTCAGTGCTTGGAAATGAGAGAACATTGGTTGGTTTGTCTTTGCCCCGGTAAGTTTTGTTCAGTTCTTGAACTGATTGATCATTGCTTAACATGACCACAGCAAGACGGTGTGGTGATTTTGAGGCATCGTTTGCCGCCTCACTGACTGCCACTTGATCCAAGGCCAAAAGGCCTGCTTTAGCACCATCGTTAAAGAAAGTTTGCCCCTCATCAGACTTAAGGGAAAGCCAGGCTTGATCTTCCAGGATCATTTCAAGGCCGTGGCTTTGTTGGCTTTGATAGTCCCAATAATGGGCTTCATCGTCTTGATCATTTTCAGACTTTTTCGTTGCCACTGGCTTAACTACCATCTGTATGTTTGTCATAAGCGGCAACGATTTTAGCGACCAAAGCGCGGCGCACCACATCTTCGCCCTGAAAGATGATTTTTTCAATCTCATCAACACCAGACAAAAGCTTCACCGCTTCTGACAGGCCAGACTTTTGCCCTGGGGGCAAATCCACTTGGCTCGGGTCACCGGTGACAACCATTTTGGAATTTTCGCCCAGTCTGGTGAGAAACATTTTCATCTGCATGGAAGTGCAGTTTTGGGCTTCATCTAAAATCACAAAACTAGATGCCAAGGTGCGGCCCCGCATAAAGGCGAGCGGGGCGATTTCTATGGTGCCGGCTTCAATTTCTTTCTCCACCCGTTCTGCTGGCAGGCAATCATAAAGGGCGTCATAAAGCGGGCGCAAATAAGGATCGACTTTGTCGCGCATGTCGCCGGGTAAAAAGCCTAACCTCTCGCCAGCTTCAACAGCTGGGCGTGAAAGGATGATACGTTCCACCGCTCCGCGCTCCAGAGCAGAAGCGGCGGCGGCAACTGCGATGTAAGTTTTTCCTGTGCCTGCTGGGCCAACGCCAAAGACCAGATCGCTTTTTTCAATGGCGCGAATGTATGTGCTTTGGCGCGGCGTTCTGGCGGTGATGTGTTTTTTGCGGGTGCGGATTTGGGCTTGGCCATTGTCTTTTGACTTTTGGCTGTCTTTGCCATTTTTGCTTTTGGCTTTATCAGGCTCTTTCAAACCGTCAGCGCTTTGGGCATGACGGACGGCGCCGTCTATATCGCCAGGTGTCAGGTCATCGCCTTTGGTGATGCGGCCATAGAGATGATCCAGAACTTCTTTGGCCATTTCGCATTGGTCTGGTGAGCCTTCAAGCGTGATGATGTTGCCATGAACAACGGCTTCAATGTTGAGACGTTCCTCAATGATGGCCAAATTGCTATCAAACTCCCCGAGCAAACTGGCCAGCAAGCGGTTGTCTTCAAATGAAATGGTTTGGCTGTGACTTTTTGATTTTGACGTCTGTTTATCCTGGCTTGACCTTGAGTGTGCCCCCAAACTTGTGCTCCCTTTTAATCTTTTTACAAATGGTTCCCTTTAGAGCGTTTCATTTTTCCCAAAACCGGTGTCCACTTTTGGGTGAAACGCTCTCTTTTTCTGTACCGTTTCATTAGCCCCAAAACCGGTGTCCACTTTTGGGTGAAACGCTCTCTTTTTCTGTACCGTTTCATTAGCCCCAAAACCGGTGTCCACTTTTGGGTGAAACGCTCTCTTTTTCTGTACCGTTTCATTAGCCCCAAAACCGGTGTCCACTTTTGGGTGAAACGCTCTAAGCCGCTGTTGTGGCGCTCAAAGATGATGGTTTCATGACAGCTTGCAGACTATTTAACGTTGCATCTGTCACCTTCACCATTACCATATCGCCAATGCCTGCCCCTTGTCCATCAAGATGTACGGCTTGTAAAAAGGGTGAGCGGCCAATGAGTTGGCCAGAATGGCGGCCTGGCTTTTCAAGTAAAACCGGCATTTCCTGGTCTATTTTGCTTTGATTAAAGGTTTTTTGCTGTTCGGTGAGTTGTTTTTGCAAAATGGCTAGACGGTCTTTTTTAACCTGTTCTTCGATCTGGTCTTCCATTTCAGCGCCTGGTGTGCCCGGGCGCGGGCTGTATTTAAATGAATAGGCGCTGGCATAGCCAATGGTTTCAACCAGGTTCATGGTGTCTTCAAAGTCTTTGTCTGTCTCACCTGGGAAGCCAACGATGATATCAGTTGAAAGCGCCATATCAGGCCGGGCTTGGCGGATGCGGTCCACCAATTCGATATAGTCTTGGCGGGTATGGCGCCGGTTCATGGCTTTTAAAATTTTGTCTGAACCAGATTGGAACGGCAAATGCAAATAGGGCATTAGCAGTTCGTTGTCTTTGTGAGCCTGGATCAGGTCATCTTGCATGTCGTTAGGGTGGCTGGTGGTGTAGCGCAACCGTTGCAGGCCTGTTAGTTTGCTCAGTTCATCTAACAGTTTGGCTAGGGACCAATCTTGCCCATCAAGGCCTTGCCCATGATAAGCGTTTACATTTTGGCCGAGCAGGGTGAGCTCTTTCACACCTTGATCAATCAATTTTTTGGCGTCCGCTACAATTTGTTCTACAGGGCGTGAATATTCAGCCCCTCTGGTGTAGGGCACCACGCAAAAGGTGCAGAATTTATCACACCCTTCTTGCACCGTTAAAAAGGTTGACGGGCTGGCCGCTTTCAGCTGCGTTAATTTGGCAAATTTATCTTCTTCAGGGAATTCGATTTCAACGATTGGTTTTTTGGTCGCCTCGAACTCTTTTAAAACGGCGGGCAGATTTTGATACGATTGCGGGCCGATGACCATGTCAACAATGGGCGCGCGCTTGATGATCTCCTCGCCCTCAGCCTGGGCGACACAGCCGGCAACAGCAATGATGGTATCTTTGCCCTTCGTTTCTCGTTTTTGTTTGTTCACGCGCACCCGGCCCAGTTCTGAGTAGACCTTTTCAGCTGCCTTTTCACGGATGTGGCAGGTGTTGAGGATGACCATATCGGCCTCATCCATGTTTTCGGTCTGCTCATAACCTTCTGTGTCCATCAGCTCGCCCATGCGCTCAGCATCATAGACATTCATTTGACAGCCATAGCTTTTAATAAAGATCTTTTTGGTCATTTGCCGTTCGTTTTCCTCTCAACGGGCTTGTTCTAGTGGGTTATTATGGCTTCGTCTAGTTTGTTTTAAAGATAGCGTTTAAAATTGCGGATCTTGGGCCCGACCGACGAGATCGCCAGAACGGTCGCAAATGAGGATTTCTAGTTTAATCTCATTGGTTTGCAGGCGGTCTTGCACGTGGGCCAAGCAACCTTTAGCGACCTGATCGCCAATGTTCAGCTTTGCTTTTTGAGCCAGCTGTAATATCTCAAGGGCTGTGTTTGCGGTTTTCGCCTGGTCTATAAGGTCTTTACCAGCGCCTTGTTGCTCTAACAGCTGCGCCAAAGCGGTTTTATCCACTTTGGAGCGTTTGGAATGCAAGTCCATGGCGCCGCTGGCCAATTTGCTCATTTTTGCAAAGCCGCCTGCGATGGTTAGTTTGGGCACAGGGTTTTTACGCAAATATTTTAACATGCCGCCGACAAAATCGCCCATATCGATGATGTCCGTTTCGCTCAACCGGTGCCGTTTTAAAATCAACTTTTCAGACGTGTTGCCAACCGCTGCGCCAATGTGGGGGGTGTTTGCGGCCCGGGCCACATCAATGCCGCGGTGGATGGAATGGATCCAGGCTGAGCAGGAATAGGGCACAACAATGCCGGTGGTGCCTAAAATGGAAATACCGCCGACAATGCCCAACCGGCCGTTCCAGGTTTGCTTGGCAATTTGCTCACCCTTGGGAACGGAAATTTCAATGATCACGTTTGCTGGCACATTGTGCTGGTCTGCCAGTTCATTGATCACTGCTTCCATCATTGACCGGGGCACCGGGTTGATGGCTGGTTCCCCTGGCAGTATGGGCAGGCCTGCTTTGGTTACCGTGCCAACGCCCTTGCCTGCTTTAAAGGTGATGCCTTGCCCCCCTTTTGAGACCGTTGCGATAATGGTCGCGCCATGGGTCACATCCGGGTCATCGCCTGCGTCTTTGACAATGCCAGCACTGGCGCTATCAGCCGTTAAATTTGTTTCAACCAGATCAAAAGTCGGTGTTTGGCCTTTGGGCAAAGTGATGGTGACCGAGCTTTCAAAGCTGCCAGTGATCAGCGCCTGAAAGGCGGCCTTTGTCGCAGCCGTCGCACACGCCCCTGTCGTCCAACCCGTTTTTAGCTGTTTTCTCTCTTCAGTTGACACCTAAAAAAACCTTCCACTGGCAAAAGCCTTAGCCCGTGCCTTAACGTCCATGGTTAGACTTTGGCATTTTGAAATTGCTTGTCAAGGATTTCACTTGCGCTCCGCGTCCTTGACAAGCAATTTCAAAATTCAAAAATCTAACCATAGACGTTAAGGCACTTTGTGCACTAAGCCTGCGGTTCTTTTAAATCATAGGTACGCGGGGTGTACATTAAGGGTTTGTTGTTTGGCCCCTCAATAAGACGGGTTTTGGAAGATCCGATGATAAGCAAAGTGCGCATATCAATCTCTTCAAGGGGGAGTTCGCCTAATGTGGTGAAGGTTAATGCCTCTCCCTCACGGCCAACATTTTTAGCCAATAAGACAGGGGTTTGGGCTTGCTTTTCTTCTAATAACACCTCTTGCATCAAACCAATCTGCTCTCTGCGGGTTTTGGAGGCTGGGTTGTAAATGGCAATCACCATGTCTGATCGAGCAGCTGCTGTTAAGCGCTGTTTGATAATGTCAAATGGTTTGCGAATGTCTGACAAAGAAATCACTGCAAAATCATGGCCTAAGGGTGCGCCGACCAAAGAGGCAGCCCCTTGCATGGCTGACAGGCCAGGCAGCACTTCGAAATCAATATGCTGCCAGCGCAACGGGTCCTGCTCTAACACTTCAATAACGGCACTCGCCATAGCAAATATGCCAGGGTCGCCTGAAGACACAACAGCCACATGATGGCCTTTTGCGGCCAAGTCCAAAGCTTCACGCGCGCGATCCGTTTCAACCCGGTTGTCAGAGGCGATGCGTTGTTGGTCAAACCGGGTGGGCACCATATCAATGTAAGTTTGATAACCAACAAGAACGTCAGCTTGTTGCAACACATCATGGACCTGGCCCGTGCACCAACTTTCCTTGCCAGGGCCAAGCCCGATAACCGAAAGCTGCCCGGTTGACCGCCCCAGAAACGCAAGTTTGGGGGGTGTTTTTAATTCGATTACCGCGATCTTTTTGGGCGTTTGCATTCTAACCCGGCGGATGATGTTCAGATCTGTGTAATTGTCCACGATGCGCAAAGCCACGCCTAATGATTTTGCGCATTGCTTTGCTGTTTGGACCGGCCCGGTTGCGCTTGTAATGATGGCGGCAATGGCAGGCAGGGCGAGACCTGTTTCTTCAAATACAGCCTTGATATCTTCCACCTGGGTTTGCGGATCTTCAATTTCAACCAGTAAAGATTTGGGATGATAGAGCAGGCCGTTTCTAGGGGGGGGTTCGGCAAAGGTGCTGATGCGCAGTTTTATATCGCCATCGTTTTTTATAGGTAACTGGCTATCTTCCAACCAGGTACAATGGCCATCCAATTGAACGGTTGCACCATTTAAAATATCTGAGGTTATACGTTTGGCCTCTTGCTTGTTGGCCAGATGGTATTGCTCTGGCGGGGCCTCTAATTGCAAGGCATAATGGCGGGCCCCGCTGGCTGTAATGGCCGGGATGCCTTCTAGCTTGCGCGCAAGAGAGCGGGCCAGTTCGTTCGCCCCGGTTAGCCCGCCCAGCAATGGCACGATGAGGGCGCCATCATCTGATACAGCAAGGACAGGAGGCTCTTGGCGCTTATTGTTCAAACAAGGGGCAAGGGTGCGAATGAGAATGCCGGTGGCCATCAGGCCAATTACCGTTGTGCCGGTTTCAAACAGCTCTCTGATATGAGCGCCTGTGTCTTGAAAGGTTTTATCTGCCCCGCTCACGCGCCCTTCAAGCCCCCAGATGATAGCCTCTTGGTGGGTTTGCTGAATGCGTCTGGCAGTCTCTAGCCCTTTTTCATTAAGCAAAATGATGGCGATTGGTGATATGGGACTGTTCATGGTGTTATTCTGGGGTTTGGCATGGTATGACCACAACAGAAAAATAGGCCACATTCGTCGGGTCTACCTCTAGCACAGGTAAAATGCGCTGGTTTTGCATGGTGGCGCGCTCAACATAATAGGCTTTGTTCTCTAAACCTGCTTTTTTCAAAGCGCTGATCACCTTTGGAAACGTGCGGCCTAATTTCATAATCACAGCGCTGGTGCTTTTCGTTAAATTTTCCACCAGTTCGTCTTCACTCAAGGTGGCTGGGATGATTGAGACCACATCTTCGCGGTGGCACAAAGGTTTGCCCAGCTCGACCGGGGCGGCAAGAATAGAAGAAATGCCGGGAATGACCGTGGTTTCAAATTCATCGACAAGACGGGCATGCCAATACATATAAGAGCCAAAGACAAAGGGATCGCCTGCACAAATAATGGCAATGTTCTTGCCCTTGAGCAGCTCAGCTTTCATTTCTTGGGCTGTGCTGTCATAGAAATTTTTCATCAACGGCAAATAGGTCTCGCTATCAGCAACTGGGCCTGCTGTGACAGGGTAGGTCAGTGACATGAGTTGATGGCTCTTTGTGATATAGGGCTCTATTGTGCGCTTGGCGTTGCCGCTTGCCCCTTTGGCCGTGGGAAAGGCGATGATGTCTGCTTTCTCAATATATTTAACGGCTTTGACTGTGACCAACTCAGGATCGCCTGGGCCAACACCTATGCCGTATAATTGCCCTTTTGCCATTTACTCTTTTTCCTGTGCAATTGCATTTAGGGCGGCAACGGCCATGGCAGAGCCACCGCGCCGCCCATGAATGGTGACAAAAGGGATGCCGCGCGGGTTTTCGCTTAGCTCTTGTTTTGATTCTTGCGCCCCCACAAAACCAACGGGAAACCCTAAAATCGCAGCCGGCTTTGGCCAGCCTTCATCCAGCAATTCTAACAATCGGAACAGCGCTGTGGGAGCATTGCCAACCACAACGATGGCCCCTTCAATATGATCGCGCCAGAAATCCAAAGCGGCCGCCGTTCTGGTGTTACCGATTTTCGCAGCAAGTTCGGGCACCCCCTCTTGATGCAATGTGCAGATGACCTGATTGTTAGCGGGCAGCCTTGACCTTGTAATGCCATTGGCCACCATCATCGCATCACATAAAATTGGCGCTCCGGCTTGAAGGGCTGCGCGTCCCTTTGCAACCACGTCGTTTGAATAAGCCACATCTTTGGGCAGATCAGTGCTGCCCACAGCATGGATCATACGCACGACAACTTTTTCCAGGTCTGGTGCGATGGCTGACAGGTCTGATTCAGCGCGAATGATGGCAAAGGACTGGCGATAGATCTCAGCCCCATCTTTTATATAGTCCATAAATATCTTTGTTTTTTACATTTGAAACTTTTCAGCGCTCTTTATAGGCACTTGCCTACCAAAAGTGCAAGTGAGATCTTAGACGCTAGCGCCAGGACTGTGCCTTAACTTGCATGGTGAGGCACCCTCTAAGTTTTGGTGGGGTTTAGATTAATTTTTTTAGCTCGGGGATTAATTGCTCTTCAGGCACCGGTTTCCCAGCCGCTTTGGTTGAGGGCGCTTCATTTACATAAAGGCGCATGTCTTCCTCTTCTTTTCTTTGCAAAACGAGATAAGGGGTTTTGGCGCGGGTGGCGCACCCTTTTTCACAGGCTGAAAGATGAATGGTTACTTGATTTGGAAAGCCCATATCAGTGAATGCATCACGAATTTTTAAGGCCTTCACTTTTGTTTCAAAGCCACCATGGATGCACCCTTCACTGCCAGCACAGGACAAGATCTGTAAATTTTGCTCTGGCTCTTGCGTTAAAAAGCCTAAGGCTTCGCCCTTTTCCCAGATGTCAGCGATATGATCTTGGTCGATATGGGGCATGATGATGCTTTGCCAGGGGGTGAGGCGTACTTCACCTTGGCCAAACTCTTGGGCTAGCTCAGCCAACCCAATGAGTTGGAAATGAAACAGGCGGCCTGTCGGGTGGCTTAAATTAATGGCCACTTTGTTGGCTTGGGTTTGATCGCATAGCCCCATTAACGGGACCAATTTGCTTTTGTGCGTGTATAGGGTGTCGTCTTCAAACGGTTTGCCTTCCATAACCTGCAGAATGGTTATTAAGTCATGGTCTTTGAGCAACCTTTTGATGCGCATATTTTCTTCCTGGTAAAACGCACATAGCTTTTCTACCCACTCCATTGCTTTTTCAACCAGCTCTTGGGGGCTGACATGCAAAACAGTGGACTGATTGTTTATGGACACATTAAAGGTGATTGTTCCCTCATTGGTTTGCTTGGCAACAAATGCAAAGTCATGGGGCAATTGCGATATGTGTGAGCGACCACCGCCATCAAACACAATTGAAAATTTTGGTGAAAGCTGGGCCCGGCAGCTAAGATTTGATAAGGCCTGATCGAGCTGTTTGACAAGAGTGGAACAGTCATAAATTTCATCAACCAGACCGGTTAAGGGGTCCATGGCAATGTTGCGCAAGCGGTCATGGACAGGATCTGTGGTGATTAGCTCTGCTTTGATTAATTTTTCTATGATCTTACTGGAGGAGGCTTGTTTTATGCCGCGGATTTGCAAATTAGAGCGATTGGTAAGATCAAGTGTTCCATTACCATATTGGTTGGCAGCTGTTGCAATCGCGCGCAAATTTTTGGCGCTTAATCGGCCACCGGGAACACGCAGACGGGCCAACAACCCATCTTTCATTTCGGCTAATGTATAAATTCCTGGACACTCTGCCATAGCTTATCCCCCAACATTAGAGCCTTGTTTTAACGCACTTTTTTACAATCCTTGGTGGATTGCACTTTTGGTTTTCAACCTTTGCTTAAAACCTTATTTGGTATTTAATGAAAATATGTCAAGGGGCATTTCATGTTATATTTTAAGTACTTACCATTATCTTTTTGATTGTAATAGATAATAAAAAATAGCAAGGCACCTAAGACCCAAGGTCATTAAAGCACATAGGTAAGCTCAATATAACAGCTAGAGCACCATTCCTATCAATTGGCTCTATGGAATGCTCTAGCAACTTATTTTGACGAATATTTTTCCGATTCTTGTTACACTCCGGTCGGAATGTAATCTAGAATTTAAAGCCGATCTGATTGTTGGGTTGTTTGCCCAAAGTTTCGCGGCCCAGCTCTTCAATTCGATCAAAGGGAACCTGATCAGCTTGGATGAGTGAGCGTTGCGACTTCAGCGCTTTGACAGCGGTTTCTTGAATCAAATGGAATTCACCAACCGTTTGGTTTGGTAAGACCAATGCCGGATCTATGCCACTATCAGAGGAAAAGGCAGCGCGTAATTTGCGAAGGGCTGTGTCTTCACGCACTTTGCCAATGAACCATGAGGTGATTTGGTCACGAGATTTGTAATCCAAATCGCCTGGGCTTTGCGTGGCGAGCATAAGCCCCATGCCGGCAGAACGGGCCCGTTTCAGCAAGCTTTCCAGCGGTTCTTTGGTGGCCGGTTTTGAATTGGCCGGAATGTATAAATCGGCCTCATCAAACATGACCATGGCTTGCAGATCATCTGACGGGTTGCGTTGGCAAAAACGCAACGCTTCTGACAAGAACTGGGCGACCCAGAATAAGATGTTTTCATTGTCGCCTAAAAAGCCGGTGTAGATGATCGACAGTTTGGTTTTATTTGGCTTTTTATGTTTGCCCTTGCCTAAGAAGGCGTCCATAGACAGTGACTCACCTGCCCCGTCAAACAGGGCAAAGTTGCGGTGGCTTAAACTATCAAGCTGGGCAACCAGGTCTTTGCGCAAACGCCCGTTCGGGTCCATGCGTGAGATCACTTCAGTGAGTTCATTTTCATCCTCATCCATAAAGGTGATCAGATCTGTTAGCGTAACTTCTTTGCGGGCGAATTCGCCAAGCAATTTCAGCGCAACAGATAAAATACCGCTATAGCGTTGATGTGTTGGCGAGGTGCCAAGGTGTAGCATGTCGCCCAGTGCTGCAGCAGACACATTGGCCAGTTCTTGTTGCTCATGATCTGGCAAATCAATCATGCCTTGGGGCAACAAAGTGATCGAGATTGGCCGGCCGGATGTGCGCCCGGGGGTATAAACAGCGATTTCACTGTGTTCTCTTAAATATGCCTTTTGCGCGCGGCGCTCTGGTGTATCGTTTGGATCATCTTCCCAGACCTGGCTGTTGGCATACGAACATAAATCCCCTTTGCGGTCGATTAGAACGGCGGGGATGTCTTGCATGAGCAATTGCTCAATCATGCTCAGAGCAAGCGTTGTTTTACCAGAGCCTGAGCCCCCTAAAACAGCGGCATGGCGGCGCAAGAGACTGGTTGGTAAATTGGCCAGTTCGGACGCGTTGCGCATGGAAGAGCCTAACCGCAACACACCTGGTGTTAGACCGGGTGGCAAATCTTGTTCTTGAGAGCCCTGCTCGGCCAGTTGGGGCTCATCAATTTGGGTTTGTTCAACAGCGGGTTCATCGGGTGCAACATGGTCTTCGATGAGTTCCAGATTTGGTGCGTTGGACGCTGCCCCTGTTAATTGATTGTGCAGGCCGGCAACAGAGCCATTATCGCCATGAGAAAGACCAAGCAACATGCGCACTGACGGCAAATCACGCAAAGGGCGCACAGATTGGGTCCAGGCTTTGATGTTTGGATCTTTATGATAACGCTCGCGAAAATCTTTGACCATGATCATGCGTTCCCATTCATAAATGGGAATGACTAGGCGGTTGCCGCCGCTTTGCAAATATTGGCGCACAGCTTGGGCGGTTGAACTTTTGGCATTGGGGGGGAAATCACTGGCCCGTAGGACAATTGGTTTGCGCCCTTGGGTGGAGGCCATGACCCGTTCCATCTGCCGGCGCAGACCGCCGCCTTGACTGGAGCGGTTGCACATAAATAGCCTTGAGTTTTCTACCGACTCCGTGCCTTGCTTGACAATCAGGTCAATGGCGGAGACCTCTTCAATCCAGCCAATGGGTTCAACTTCAATTTCGGTGCTGCTTTCACATTCGTCTTTGGCAAGCGTTAGCGCACTGGCCAACACACTCATCAGCTCATCTTCTTCCGCTGGAATTTCTGGCTGATGATCAAAGGTGAATTGTTCCCACAGTTGGTTAAGGTCTTCTGCTGCTGTTTGGCGTGCTTCCACCAATGGGGATACAGATGCCGGGGTGAGTTGAACCGGTGCGATTGTTTTTTGTGAAGCCTGGTCTAGCTCAGCAACAGGCTTTTCACCACACAGTTCTAGCCAGCGGGTTTGTGAGGCTTCGAGCAAGCGGCGGGTTGGCAAGCCAGCAATTTCATGAAAAAAATTTTCGCCAAAAATATCTTCGGCACGTGGGGGTTCGCCAACACCTTTTTGTTTGGCAAAGGCTTGGCTGATGCGGCGGTTAAGGATCATTTTGGCTTCATCAGCGCTGCACATTTCGCCCAACAAAACAGGCGGTGTTTTTTCAATGCGGTCAATAAAGCTTTGGGGCAGATATTGGCGCATTTGAAAATAGAAGTCATCCAGACAAGAAATGATCACAATGGATGATGGCACGCGGTTCGCGATTTGGATGAGATCGCGGATGGCTTTTTGAAAGCGTTCTTCCGGGTCATCGTAAAAACGTAAATCTTCCACTTGGTCTATGCAAAAAACCAGAGGGGAGCCTTCTGTTGCGTAAGTAATTTTACCAATTGATTCAATCAGTTCAAAGGCACGGTCTTGTGACGTTTTGCTCTCAAGGGCTGATACCATTTGCTGGCTGCGGCTTGACAGTGCTGTGCCGTATAAGAATTGGCGCACCCGCTGGTCTATGCGCGGATCATTGCGCTGTAAATATAACAGGGCGCGGACGAGATTGACGTCTAAGTCTTCTTCCAAGAAGGGGTGAGATGAGACAATGTCATCAGATAAATCGATGATCAGTTCGCCAAGTTCTTCTGTTCCAAATTCGCCTTCGCGCAACTCTTCTATCTGCTCTTCAGTAATGAGTTCAGCTTCTTTGAGAAGACGGTTGGACATGCGCACCAAGCCACTTTCACCAAGGTCGGCCGGATCATAAGGTTTCTCAAGGGCGTTGATTAAGCGGCGTAAATAATAATCGGCATAGTTGGTGACATCGGGTGTCATTTGCGCATAGCCAAAATAGGCCCGGCGGGTCAAATGCGAGGAGGTGCGCAGCGCCCGGATAAGATGGGTTTTGCCCGCCCCTGACTGACCGTGGAACAACATCATGCGAGATTGCACCCGGTGCGGGGCCAATGTGACGCTGTCTAGAATTTCATTAAATTTAACGCGTGCGGTTTTGTGGACTTCCTCGACATCAAACGGGTCCTGGCGCCAGACATCATCTTCCCAGGTGATGGAATGTTCAAACGTTTGGCCATTTGGTTTCCAGGATGTGTTTTGAACAACACTAGCGATGGTCATTTTTTGTCCTTTACTCAGTCTCATGCGTCTTAAAAAAACGGCTACCAGGTGCTAATCATCAACCCGAATAAAATGCCATTCGGAGTTTTTATATTCGATCCGGCTTTGGGCCACATCGTCCATATTTGTTTTGTCACGCAAATCAGCGATTGCTAAGCGCAACAATCCGGCCCTATGGGCGTTTAAAATCATTTCTTTGTACGCCTCCTCATCTAGCTGCCAGTGAGGAAACGTTTGACAAAGCTGGCGCCAAATGTGCGAAATAAAGGCCCGCTTATTGCCGGGCCAGCCAACGGCGATGTCTTTAGCGATGTCTAAAACCTGCTGTGTAAATTCGGGCAATGATGGAGGCGCTTGCGTGATGCTTTCACTGCCCCTTGCTTGCCCGCCCTCTTTGGAAGTGACTTGACTTGATTCTTTTGAACTAATCAATTGCCGAAATAACATTTGGCGTAATTCTTGGGCGCTCTCATTAACAGCCCCGACCACTTCTGCAGACAGGCACGCCATTAATTCACCATCACTTTCAACAACATGGCGGGACTTTAACAGCTTAGAGGCCATCATCACCGCTTCTCTTTGGGTGAGGTCATTTTGTGTGATGGGTGTTGTACGAATGCCAGAGGTTAACCCTCGTGTTTCAGCCAGCTTGGCCAGACCAAAACGAATTTGTTCGGGCGTAACGCTGATAATGTCAAAGGGCAGGTCAAAGGTTTTGGTTAGCAGTACACTGCGCAAGCCTTCAGCAGACAGCAGACGGGCGACCAATTGGCTGGTGGGTTTTAGGTTCAGCGCCAAGGCGATGATGTACCCATCTCGCACTTCGTGCCAGGCCGCTTTTGGCAGGCGGGTCAATTGCAAAAATTCTAAGGCTCTTGGTTCACATTGCTGGTTGTGCAAATAAGCATTGGCGCGCACAGGACGGATAAAGCCTTGATCAACGAGGGTTACAATGATTTGGCCGAGAGCGGTGCGCCAATCTGAGGCGCTCATAAGTTGCATGACAAAGGGGTGCAAATCTTTGCGCAATTGCACCTCTGTTTCGCCTTCTTTGGGGCCAAACAACAGGCGTAATAGCACCAAATCCTCTAAAACCGGCCAGTTCAGCCGCGTTTGAAGAGACTGTTGCTCTTGAACCATTATGGCGTTTTGTTGCCGCATCAATTTTTAACCGTCGTTTATTGTTTTGATTTTGCAATTTAGTCACGAATGACTTGATGACGAATCATCTCACTAGTTTAGCTGGTTGCTAAACGGTTTTAAGCCTAAAAATTTATTCCTCCCCGGCTCATTTTCAGTTTGCCAAATCGCAGCTTTTCTGAACCTGAATAGTCATATTTCGGTCCTTTTTTATTGACAAATTGTTCAAAGGGGCAGTTTGAGGATTAAACAGGTTTTATATCGCTTGAGTTCGGACCTTTATTATCAGGTGCACGTGCGCTTGCCCAAGACACAAGCCTTTAGGTTTGCTGTTTTATTTGATTTTTGACTGGTTTGGCTTGAATGCCTTAAAATTGGCTGGGAATTTGCTTTTAAGGTCGTTTATTGAGTGCCAGGGGCTCGCTAAGCGTTAAAATTTGTCCGTGATTGGCACAATCGCAACCTGTTGTTAAGAAAAAAGAGTTAAGTTTTTAGTAATGAAACGTTTTTATCTCATTTGCGATCAGGAGGGAAAGGCTTTATGAAGCTGCTTAAATTCACCTTTCCATTGCTGTGTTTGTGGCTTGTGGGCTGCTCTAGTCTGCCCTTGAGTGACCCTATTTTTAGCGCCGTTTCACCTGATACAAAAGCGCAAAAACCTCAAGGAGATAAAGCTGTTGCGGCCCTTTCTAAAAAGGAACTGGCTGCTGGCAAATTGCCTGCGGGCACTTATGATAAAGCGCCTGTGGGAGCATTTGAGCATCGTAATTATAGTAAGGTTAAGCTGAACCCGATTGAAGCGCTGGCATTGATTAACCAATACAGAGCCTCCAAGGGCTTGGGCAAAGTAAGCCTTGATACGACTTTAACCAAAATTGCAAAAATCCATTCAAATGACCTGGCCAAGCATGACCGGATTTCTCATTATGGCTCTGACGGGTCGAACCCTTGGGACCGGGTGGAGCGTTCTGGCTATCGTCCACAATTGGCGGCTGAAAATGTTGGCACGGGCCAACTTTCTATCAAAGAGGTGATGCAGGGGTGGAAAGACAGCCCCGGGCACAACAAGAACCTGTTGTTGCCCGATGCGAAACATATTGGCATTGCTTTGGTTTACAACCCTAAGACAGAGTATAAAACCTTCTGGACTTTGGTGCTGGGGGCTAAATTATAAAGGATCACGTTATCAGGTGAGGCATTTATCCTTTCCCAAAGACTTTTTAACCGGCTTCTTTCAGATAAAAGAAGCCGGTTTTTTTATGAGTTGGAAAAGGCAAAGATGGTTATTTTCAAGCGCAGCTTTATGGCCAGGAAAAACATCAGTGCGGCCAATGTTAATGACAGTGAGGTTGCACTGGCCGCTCCCATCAATCCGTAAGGGGGGATCAGCATAAAATTTAAGATGATATTGATAACAGCGGTGACAAACAAAACAGCTGCGCATAGTTTTTGTTCGCCCAACATGTTGAGCACATATTCAGCCGGGCCAAACATGGCTTTGATCACCAACCCTATGGCTAGAATAAACATTACTGGGTAGGCATTGGTAAATTCAGGACCAAACAACCATAATAGCGGCTTGCCCATGATCAGCAAAAGAATTGCGGCTGCTAGCGAGGGCCAGAATGTCCATGTCACAGAGCGGCGGATAATACTGGCCAGCAATTTGCGATCACCTCGCGCTTCATAGGCTGAAAAGCGATTGGCCACTGCATTCGAGACAGCAAAATGGACAAAGGTGATCAGGTTGATGGTTTTTAAAGCGGCATAATAAATCGCTATATCTGCAGGGGGGTGATAGCGCGAGAGCACCAGCACATCCGTGTTTTGTAAGAACAGCACAAAGCTTTCCATCAGCAAAATAGGAAAGGCTGTGGCGAGCCAAAACTTTGTTTCATTGTGACGGTCCCCCTTTGGCACTTCTTGGCGGATGCGGGGGTGTAACATGATGATTTGTATCAGTGAGGTGAGCCAGGTGGCAATGACAGCGGCTGAAATGGCGGTCACAGCGCTCATTTCATAGCCGTTGAAATATAAAAAAGCCATGACGCCAAGGATTAAAAGTGGGCGCAATAAAAAGGGAGGAATGAGGGCCAGGTTCATCCAACTATAACCACGGGCCATCGAATCATGCAGATCTGTTAAGGCGTAAGCGGGCAGGCAAATCAGCACCAGGAGGGCGGGGAGAAAGACATAATTTTCAACATGGTCTTTTAATATGAGCAACAGAGCAAGACTGATGAACATTAACGCCGTTGCAGTAAACAAGGTGATCAGGCGGCTTTGAAAGATAATGCCGCGCAAGCGCGCCAGATCTGCTTTTTCAGTGTATTCTGGGATAAAGCGGATAACGGCTGTGTTCAGCCCTAATGTGGACAGGCCGCCTAAAATCAGCAACCAGACCCAAACATAAGCAAAGATGCCATATTCATAACTGCCCATCCAGCGCGCCAGGATGATCTGGCTTAAATAAGCCAGCCCAGCGCTGCCCACCCGAATGAGAAACGCAAAGATGGCGTTTCGGCCTGCCACGCCTTCATCTGTCTCACCGCGCAATGAGGAGATGAGTGATGCAAGCTTTGCACGCATGTGATGGCCCCTTTATCTTTTTCTCAATTGGGTTTGCACTATAGTCTTTTTATTTGGAAAATATAGGGAACTCTTGATATAGAGGATAGAGTTGTTTGGAAAAACTAGTTGATTAAATTTTCACACAAGCTTTGTTTGTACTGTTGGTCAAGGTAGGTCATAACTCGCAGCCAGCTTTCTGCTCTTGTGTGGTCTTCTAGCTCAAGATGCTCATCTAGAAAAAAGGCTGCCATATTTATGGCTTGTGAGCCAAATTTTTGCACCAAGGCAGCTGACATCTGCGCAATCTCGGCTTCGGAAAAAATGAGCTCTTGGGTCTCATAAGATATTTCAGTTTCAGATTCTGACAAATTTTTCATCCACAAATTATCTGTTTTTTTGATATTCAGTATGAAAAATTTATCACAGGGCTGTTGTTTTTCCTTCAAGATTGGCTGTCGGATTAGATTCAATTTTTATCTAGTTTTGTCTCTTTTTCCCTTACGTTTTATTAACCTTAAAAGCCTGCTCCCTCAATGCTTAAATAATCCAGCTCTTCCTGGGTTGATTTTCGGCCTAAGAGCTCATTGCGATGAGGAAAACGTCCATATTTTTCAATGAGTTCCAGGTGTCTGCGGGCATAATCTTCCCCTTTTTCATCGTCAGCTTTGCGGTATAAGTTCAGGCAAAAATGTTGATCTTTTATATCTTCAGAATGCATAAAAGGGAGATAGAAAAAGGACTTTAAGTCAGCGCTTACTTGTTGATCCCATTGCTGATCAATCGCTGTTCTTGCAAATTTTCTGGCCGTTTCATCATAGGCAAAGGCTTGTGCCGTGCCGCGGTGAATATTTCTTGGGAATTGATCAAGGGCCAGCACACTTGCCAGCATGCCATTGGGATTGGTTTGCCAGTGGTCATACTGGCCATCAACAATTTGGTCTGGCAGGGTTTGGAATTTTTCCTTTACGCTTTGATCAAACGTCTCATCTTTTTTAAACCAAATCTGCGGGCCTGCTTGAAACCAAAAATTTAGGACATCGTCTGGTTGCATTTTGAAAAAAACTGCCTCAGCTACACAGGTGGATAAAGCTTATTAATTTTTCTTCTTGGTGCTTTTCTTTTTCGCAACCTTTTTAGTTGTCTTTTTCTTTTTGCGTTTCACGATCCTGCGTTTTTTGCGCACCTTTCGTGGTCGGTAATTACATACCACCGGGCGCAGATTAGCTGGGCCAGCATTTAATTGTGTGCCAACTGCAACGGAGCTGAAATTCACTGGAAACAGCGTCTTCCACCAATAGTTGGCGAAGGCATGGTCAAATAGCTCTATGGCGCGTATGCGGCGTGCTTTGGTTGATCTTGCACCGAGCACCACAACAATCATACGGCGGCCATTGCGCGTCGCGCTGGCCACAACATTAAAACCAGAGGCACAAATAAAGCCGGTTTTCATACCGTCAGCGCCCTCATAGGTGCGCAGCAAATCATTGTGAGAGCGCATGCGGCGTTTGCCGACTTTCACAGAGCCAAGAGAAAAGAGATGATTATGTTCAGGAAAGTCGCTGATGATGGCACGGGCCAACATTCCCATATCTCTGGCGGTTGTCACCTGACCTTGATGAGGAAGCCCGTGCGGGTTGTAAAATTTGGTTCTACGCATACCAAGCCGTTTGGCGGTATCGTTCATGGACTTAACAAAATTAGGTACAGAGCCGCCGATTTTTTCTGCAATCATAACCGCAACGTCATTGGCTGATTTTACAATTAAAATCTCAATGGCGTCTTTTAACTTCATGGTTGCGTTTAAGGGCAAGCCAATTTTACTTGGTGGTTGGGCCCGGGCGTTGGCTGAATTAATCAGCTTTGACTCCATGGTGACTTTTTTAGCCTTTAGTGCTTCAAACACCAAATAAGCGGTCATTAATTTTGTCAGTGATGCGGGATGCCAGAGGCGATCTGCCTCTTCTGAATAGATGACAAGATCGCTTTTCATATCAAAGACCAAAGCTGGGTTTGCTCTGGCTGGCTGGCCGCCAATCATGAACACAGTGCACAGCACAATGAGGGCCTGAATGGCCTTTTTTATTTTGAGAACAGAATACGACTTATTTCGTATAAAGCTTTTTTGGGCTTGGGCTTTTGTCTTCATTGTACTGTTCTCGATTGCTAAGGCCATAAAGTTGATGGCTTTGAAGAAATTTTTTTAAAAATTTCTCAAGATTATAATGTGTTCAGTTTTGAAGATGTCTTGGTATTTAAAACGAATTTTTTAACATCCCTCAGACCATCCCTATTCGGCCATTTTATCGTTTTTTATTATTGTACTTTGTAGCCACGAGATTGCTGTGATCTTAATTTACTCTGTTTGAGGTTTCAAGCATCTGGTGATAAATCCTGTTTAAAGGTTCTGTAAAAGATTTTTAGGCTTTTTTTAGGAGCTCTGGCGATGTCTAAAGCACAGGTTATTCATGAATTAGGAGCACCCACTGCCATGAGGTGGCAAGATTGGGCTGTTGACGACCCAGAACAGGGCGAGGTTCAATTGCGCCACACAGCTATTGGTGTGAACTTTGCTGATACTTATCATCGTGCTGGTATTTCTCATCCTTGGCCAGTTCCCCCTTGCCCTGTCGTCATCGGCTTTGAAGGCGTTGGGGTAATTGAGGGTCTAGGGGACGGTGTTGCAGACTTTCAGATTGGGGATCGGGTCGCTTATGGCATCCCGCCGCTTGGCAGTTATAGTGAAGTGCGCAATTACCCAGCAGATAAACTTGTTCATTTACCTGACGGGCTGGATGATAAGCAGGTTGCGGCCCTGTTAATGAAAGGCATGACAGCTCATTATCTGTTGCATCGGACATATAAAGTTAAAGCCGGGGATACCATTTTGGTTCATGCAGCAGCGGGCGGCATGGGGCTTATTTTATGCCAATGGGCAAAAGCTTTAGGGGCAACGATTGTTGGCACTGTGAGCACGGATGAAAAAGCTGAAATGGCCCGTTCAGCTGGTTGTCATTATCCCGTGGTTCGCTCAAAGGAAAATTTTGTCGATAAGGTTCGCGAGGTTACTGACGGGGAAGGGGCAGCGGTCGTTTATGAAGCAATTGGCAAAGACACGCTGCAAAACTCCCTTGATAGTTTAAGGCCGATGGGGGTGTGCGCTGCTTATGGCCATGTTTCAGGCCCGCCAGACCCGATAGACGTTATTCAAGACCTTGGACGGCGCGGTTCCCTGTTTATAACGCGCCCTGCCATTATGCACTATGTTGCCAAACGGGAAGACCTTGAGTGGACAAGCAGAGATCTTTTTAAAGCCATAAGTGATGGTATTTTGGATGCAAATATCAATTATCAATATCCGCTTAAAGATGCTGTTAAAGCTCATGAAGCGATAGAAAGTGGCCGCACAGTGGGCGCCACAGTGCTTTTGCCTTAAGTGGTGGTGCCCCTGGCCTGACTCGAACAGGCACGCCCTAATGGACAACAGATTTTGAATCTGTCGCGTCTACCAATTCCGCCACAGGGGCCCTCAAAAAAGTCTTCATGGGCCTTTACCCATGATCACAACATACTGATATGTTGTGCCGCATCCAAAAGTTTGGATCTTTATTTTGAGAACACAGCCGATCTACAACAGATCTTTATAATTTGCAAGCAGATTGAGTGTTTTGATAGACATCATTCTTTTTGCCTTGCGAGAGCATCTCTTATTATTGAAAAGAATCGATGGGATGCTCTAGCTCTTTGTTTTTACGCACTTCTTATCGGAAAACCGCTTCACACTTTTCCGGAAGTGCTCTATAGAGTTGACGCTGCGGTTTATTTAGTTAAGAGAGGCAAACATGTTGCGCCGTATTTATGAGTGGGTTTTACGCCTTGGGGAGCATCGTCACGCGCCCACAGCTCTGTTTGGTGTTTCTTTTGCAGAAAGCTCCTTTTTTCCCATCCCGCCTGATGTGATGTTGATCCCGATGATTTTAGCTGAGCGGCTGAAAGCGTGGCGGTTTGCCCTTATTTGCACCATTGGCTCTGTGCTGGGGGGGCTGTTTGGTTATTATATTGGGGCCGCTTTATATGATGTTGTTGGCCAACCAATTGTTGCCTTTTACGGGCTAGAGCACAAAATGGACAGCTTTTTTGAGCAGTATAAGCTTTATGGCGCTTTAATCGTGTTTCTAGCTGGTTTTACGCCCATTCCTTATAAGGTGTTCACCATTGCAAGCGGGGTGGCTGGACTAAACTTGCCGGTGTTTGTTATTGCCAGCTTGCTTTCGCGTGGGGCGCGATTTTTTCTGGTGGCAACCATGCTGTATTTTTTTGGGCCCACCATTCGCAACTTTATTGAGCGCTATTTAGGGCTTGTTACGTTGGTTGGAGGCATTTTATTGGTTGGTGGTTTTGTCGCTCTTAAATATCTTTGGTAAAAATATTTTCAGATAGGCTTGCACCGTGCCTTAACTTCCATGGTGAGACTTTGGCATTTTAGACTAGCTTGTCAAGGGTTCCCGCATAGCGGCTACCGCCCTTGACAAGCTAGTCTAAAATGCAAAAATCTAACCATGGAAGTTAAGGCACACTCTAGGCTCGATTTTAAGGAATAACGTTTCTATGCTCATTTTTGCCAAACGAGCTGATCTTTTAATGGGGCTGATCTTTATCAGCAGCCTGGGCTTGATTTTGGGCGCGCTTGGCTTTCAACATATTGGTGAGCTGGCCCCTTGTGATCTTTGTTATAAACAAAGGTGGGTTTATTATGCTGCCATTGCCTTTGTTCCTATTGCGCTGTTTTTGTATGAACGGGGCGAACTTACCATCACAAAAGTTATGTTGTTTGTTTTGGCCGCGGCTTTTTTTGCCAATATGGTTCTTGGCATCTACCATGCCGGCATTGAATGGAAATGGTGGGATGGCCCGGCGAGCTGTTCTGGTACTGGCCAACTTGATGCCACAATTGACCTCTGGCAGGCCTTAAAAACAGCTAAACCTGTGCCATGCGGTGAAGCGCAATGGCGGTTTTTAGGATTGTCCATGGCTTTTTACAGTGCCCTTGCTTCGCTCGGACTAGCTGTCATTGCCGTTTACACCAGCCAGGTTGCCAAGGCAAAAGACTAACCCTTTCATTACCCTACCCACCTTTGCTCTTTACCCTTATGAGCTGAGAGTGTTTTGCGCGCCGCTTTTGATGTGCCTTATTTGTCACTTAAAAGTTAATTTATCTTAACTTTTTCATTTTTATTCCACATTGTCGCCCCTTTGCTACGGCTTACTAACATCATCAAACGGAGGCAATCTTCACCCCACAGTTTCGTGGGATCCTTTTTAAGAGTAATGCGTTGTCCTTGTTCACGGCCTGAGTATGTGGACTGTTATGCGTACCGATTTTTAGTTTCGTCCTGTAGGTTTTGCGTCAGGTTAGTCAAGAGTTGTCGGATTTAGTTTTGCGTAAAGGACTGAGAGTTTAAAAGGTTTTGCCTCTTTAAAGAGCAGGTCATTAAGGCCTTGATTTTGGAAAGATGTTTAGAATGATCAAACTGATAAACACACTTTGCTATACAAGCGTTTTAAGACCTGCTCTTTCACAAGCTCGAGCTGCTTTGTCTTTGGAACGGCCCCTTCTTTTCCCCCTCACACCCCTCAAGAAACCTGACCAGGCAAAGCAGCTCAAAACCGCCAAAACCAATACAGAATTCGAGATGGTGCGTTTTGATTGTTCACATAAAGACCAATCAACTTCCATCTCAGTGGCAAGCGCTTCTAAGATCCTAACACCCCCCCACGGGTGCACACATCTTGGTATTGCGTCGTGTACTTTTTGATCTAGAACGCTTGCCACCCTTATGTCTTCAAGTTCGATGTTGTGTTCACTATTTATATATAACTCTTAAGGAGGGTTTTATGTCACGTCCTTTAAATATCAGCCCCGTTGAATGGGAATTGGCGCTATCTGTTGCGCGTTCTATTTGCGCTGAGATTTTTAAAAAGGGTGGTTCAGCACAAGACGCCTTAAAAACCTTTGGTGTGGTGCCGCTTGCTGAGGCGCCTGCCAATTGGAAAACGGCGATTGATACGATTGCGCTTACTCATTGCCAGGTGAGTGCGCGGCAAGCAGCTTGATTTGTCTCACGGGCTATTCCGCAGCCTTTTTAGTTGCGCTTTAGATTGCCCACCAGCAACCGCGCTAGGCAGCAGGCCCTCCGACGGGGCGCCGCAATGCGGCGGGCTTCGCTGACGCTACGCCATGGGCGCTCGCTAAGGCTCGCTTCCTTCTTCGTATATTTCTTTTCAAATTGTAAAAAGATTTGTCTCGCGGATTATTCCAAAAACCTGAGAGGGTTGGTACCCACTTTTGAGTGGAACGCTCTAGTGAAAAATTATATTCACGAAGGAAAGGAGCCTAGCCAATAGTGGGCCAGGCGACATGGCGAAGCCCGCGCATTTTACGCCCCTTTAGGGCGTAAAAAATATTGCGCGCGCCGTCGCAGGGCCCGCGCCGCCTTGCGGCTGCGGAATAGCCCGTGAGACATTTAATGAAGCTTTGTTTCATTGCTATCGCGGGCACCGAAGTGGTTGAGGTAGCGCGGGTCTATGGCCTCGACCGGCAAGATGATGAAGATATCTGTTGTGCCAAATTGATGATCTATGACAGCGCCATCACCAACATATGCCCCCAAGCGCAAATACCCTTTAATGAGAGGCGGCAAAGCTTTAAAAGCTTTTTTCAGGTCAATCTTTTCTTTTGGCATCATGTTCATATCAACATAAAGGTGATCATGGGCTTTCACGCGCCAGTCTTTCGGCGCGCGGGCATGGTGATGCAAAAAGCTTAAGGCCAGGGCATGCTGTTTGGGGTCGACCCCTTCTAAACTGGCGCACCCAATAATGACACCAGCTCTTTGCTTTCGAATGTAGGCCCACAATCCGTGCCATAACACCTCAACTGAGCGTTTGTTGCGATGGGTTTTCAATACGCAAGACCGGCCCACTTCTAAAAATTTATGGGTTTGAGCTTTGCGTTTCAGTAAAGGGGCAATGTCATATTCGCTTGAGGTGTAGAAACCGCCGTGGGTTGCTGCTTTTTCTTGTGTTAAGATGCGATAAGTGCCCACGACTTTGGTTTTCGGGGCAAATGGATATTGGCCAGAGGCCACATTGTGATCCAGCACCAAAAGGTGGTCACATATGTTATCGTATGGATCAATGTCGCGCCGTTTTAATTTGGTTTGTGTGTCTGGACTGGCTGACATTTCTTTGTAAAAAACTTTGTAGCGCAAACGTTGGGCTTTTTTAATTTCTTTCTTTTTGGTCGCCAGGCGCACTTCAAGATTGCCCATACGGCCATAGCTTTGGATTGGTTTTTTTAATCTTTTTAACTGACGCGTGAACTGCCTTTGTTGGGCGGCAAGCATTTTTGCTTGGCCCTTCAACAGCATGTGTTTGACAAAGAAACTTTTTTTCTGTTTTGGGGTCTCAAAGCTGGGGTCTTGGTTTTGCATCATCACATGACACCCTTTGTGTGTGTTGTCGTCAATCTGCTTATCTGGGGTTTAGCCTTTAACTTTATATACGCACTGCTTGCAAAACATATAATTGTATTTTTTGACAAAGCCATGACGTTTTTGCGTCAGTCATTTATAATTTTTGTTTCATATTCATGAAATCACATCTGATTTATTGCGGTATTGTGACGCGGCGCATGGTTATGTTGAGCCGCCCATTTTGTAAGTTTGTATGGGTTTCCAATAGGCAAGACGTGTCAGGTTTGATGCGATCAATGCCATGGTAACAAAGCCGTGCATCGCCTCCTAGCACCATCACATCCCCTGATTGCAGCTCAAGCGTTGTGGTTTTATCTCGCCTCTTCAGACCGCCAAGGCGAAATTTTGCGCTGTTGCCCAGGGAAATGGAGACAACCGGGGCGGTTAAATCTTGTTCGTCTTTATCTTGATGAAGGCCCATTTTGGCTGTGTTTTGGTAATAATTGATCAAAGCTGCTTCTGGTGGGGCGGCAAAATTGCTTACCTTTTGCCAGATAGATAAAAGCGAATTTGGAATATCAGGCCAGGGTTTACCCGTTTGGGGATGGGTTTCTTGATAGCGATAGCCCTGTTTGTCACTCACCCAGCCTAAGGGACCGCAATTGGTTTCCATGACTGAAAAGGGCTTGCCTGTCTTGGGCATGGTTGGACGATAAAGAGGCCCTTTTTCAAGTACATTTAAAATGTCTTGAAGCAGGGCCTTTTGTTCTGCTCTTTTAAGAAAGGCGCGGTGATGTTCAAATCCATCCATGCCTTTTTATAATCTTTAGCACTTGCCTAGCCAAGTGCAGCAGAACTTTCTTTCACTTTTTGCGTGGCCACATTGACAAGCTCTGTTGCCTGGGCAATTTCATTCACACCGCTGGAGATTTCATCCACACTGTCAGCTGCTGTTTGCATGTTGCCTGACATGTTTGTGGTCACAGCTGACTGTTCCTCAACAGCGGCTGAAATCATGGACGAGATTTCATTGATCCTGCCAATGGTATCGGTAATGGTTTTAATCGCACCGACCGCTTCATCTGTGGTGGCTTGAACCTGAGTGATTTGACTGCTGATCTCTTCGGTTGCATTTGCTGTTTGGCCTGCCAATGATTTAACCTCAGAGGCCACAACCGCAAAGCCCTTACCGGCCTCACCTGCGCGGGCAGATTCAATGGTGGCGTTAAGAGCCAACAAGTTGGTTTGCTCTGCGATTTCAGAGATTAGGCTGACAACATCCCCGATACGCTGGGCCGCATTTGCCAGGCCTGAGACGATGCTATTGGTATTGTCGGCTTGCTCAACCGCTTTGGTGGAAATTTCCAAAGCATTGGTCACTTGTTGATTAATCTCAGACACTGAAGAACTTAATTCTTCCAGCCCGCCTGCCACAGCCTGGACGTTTTGTGAGGTTTGCGTTGAGGCAGAAGCGGCTTCAGAGGCTTGTGTGCTGGCACCAACAATCGCTTCCATAATTTCAGATAAATCAGTGTTGATTGAAGCTTGAATTTCGGCGCGTCGGATGCGGTCTTGCACCATGGCCGTGATATCTGTGGCAAATTTGATAACTTTAATCGCCTTGCCGTTTTGATCTAAAATTGGGTTGTATGAGGCTTGAATCCAGATTTCTTTGCCCCCTTTGCCAAAACGTTTATATTCATCGCTTTGAAAGCGGCCATTGGCAAGGTCATTCCAAAACTGTTTATATTCAGCTGAATTTGCCTCTTGCGGATCCATGAAGATGCGATGATGTTGGCCTTTTATTTCATCAAGCGTATATCCAACAGCGTTTAAAAAATTGTCATTGGCCGTGATGATGGTACCATCAAGTTCAAATTGAATGACTGCTTGAGACCGGCTGATGGCATCAACTTGACCTTCATAGTCAAAGCTTTTGAGTTTTTGCTCGGTAATATCTGAAGCAAATTTTACGACTTTAAAAACATTGCCATCTTTATCAAAAAGCGGATTGTAAGAGGCTTGTATCCAAATCTCATCGCCATTTTTTGTAATGCGCTTAAACTCTCCAGATCGAAATTCACCCGCGGCAAGTGTGCGCCAAAACTGCTGATACTCATTTGAGTTCGCTTCTTCTTTTTCAACAAACATCCGGTGATGTTTGCCCTGGATTTCTTCAAGCTTATAGCCCAAAGCCCCTAGAAAATTCTCATTGGCCTCAATAATTGTGCCGTCCGTCTCGAACTCAATGACAGCTTGGGACCGGCTAATGGCGTCTATTTTGGCTTGTAAATCTGTTGGTTTGCTGGAAAATGACAGCATATCTTACCTCAATATAATTATGGATCGCTCTTTTTGAGTGTATGTTATTCAACGTTACTACCCTATTAATAATTAAAAATTATTTAAAAATATATTTAAAATACTATATTCTTTGTGCTGAATAATTCGTTAAGACATGGGAAAAAACGGCAAAAATTTAATCAATCAGGGGCTTGTGTTTTGGGGTAAAACTTGTTTATTTTCTCCTTTCTTAATTTTCCGTCGTGGTAGCAACCTGTAAGCTTGTGTTAAGAGCCCCTTTTTACGCACATTTATTTGCTAGGTCGGCCTTGTCGTGATTGTGCTGTCTACCTATATAAAAGCAATGGAAGAGTGCTTTTTTAAGCTATTGATGCGGATTGGCAAAAATTAAGACTACCGCGATTGGCTCTTTTTCAAGGCGTGGATAAACTATAGCGATCCCCTTTAATTTAAATGAATGGGTGCTGCGCTTTGCAATCGAGCTCAAAGATGTTTTGTTAAATTATGAAGGCAATTAGAGATGTCGAAAGTTATTGGAATTGATTTAGGGACAACAAATAGCTGTGTAGCTGTTATGGATGGCGCCACCCCTAAGGTTATTGAAAATGCAGAAGGGGTCAGAACAACCCCTTCCATGGTCGCGTTCACAGACGATGATGAGCGGCTTGTTGGCTTGCCGGCGAAACGCCAGGCGGTGACAAACCCGGAAAATACCCTGTTTGCGATTAAGCGTCTTATTGGACGGCGCTTTGATGATCCAACTGTCACTAAAGATCAAAAGTTGGTGCCTTATAAAATCGTTAAAGCTGACAATGGGGATGCTTGGGTTGAAGCTCAAGGATCTACTTATTCACCGTCGCAAATTTCAGCGTTTATTTTGCAAAAGATGAAAGAAACGGCTGAATCTTACCTTGGCTCTGATGTCACCCAAGCTGTGATTACCGTTCCCGCTTACTTTAATGACGCGCAACGCCAAGCTACCAAAGACGCCGGTAAAATTGCCGGATTGGAAGTTTTGCGGATTATTAATGAGCCGACCGCTGCAGCCCTTGCTTATGGACTTGATAAAAAGGATGGGGCCACCATTGCCGTTTATGACCTTGGTGGTGGTACGTTTGACGTCTCGATCCTTGAGATTGGCGACGGGGTGTTTGAAGTTAAATCAACCAATGGTGATACCTTCCTTGGTGGTGAAGACTTTGATATGCGGCTTGTCGATTATTTGGCTGATGAGTTTAAGAAAGAAAACTCTATTGATCTGCGCGGTGATAAGTTGGCACTGCAACGTTTGAAAGAAGCAGCTGAAAAAGCCAAGATTGAATTGTCATCAGCTGCCCAAACAGAAATTAACTTGCCGTTTATCACAGCTGATCAGGCAGGCCCGAAACACTTGACCATGAAATTGACACGGGCAAAGCTTGAAAGCCTGGTTGATGATTTGGTTAGCCGCACCATTAAACCAATGGAAAATGCTTTGAAAGACGCTGGTCTTAAAGCTGGTGAGGTTGATGAAGTTGTGCTTGTGGGTGGTATGACCCGGATGCCGAAAGTGATTGAAACGGTGAAAAGCTTTTTTGGCAAAGAGCCAAATAAAGGTGTTAACCCGGATGAAGTTGTGGCTATGGGCGCTGCCATTCAAGGCGGTGTGTTGCAAGGTGACGTGAAAGATGTGTTGCTGCTTGATGTGACACCGCTGTCTCTTGGCATTGAGACCAAGGGTGGCCGCTTTACTCGTTTGATCGATCGCAACACAACCATTCCAACCAAGAAGAGCCAGATTTTCTCAACCGCTGAGGATAACCAAGATGCGGTGACCATTCGGGTGTTCCAAGGTGAGCGCGAAATGGCTGGCAACAATAAGCTGCTTGGTCAGTTTAATCTTGTTGGTATTCCGCCAGCACCAAGCGGGGTGCCTCAAATTGAGGTGACCTTTGACATTGACGCCAATGGTATTGTGAATGTGTCGGCGCAAGATAAAGCGACCAGTAAAGAGCATTCTATTCGCATTCAAGCCTCTGGTGGTCTTTCTGATGATGATATTGATGAGATGGTCAAAGATGCGGAAAGCCATGCTGAGGAAGATCGTAAACGGGCTGAACTGGTTGACGCGAAAAACCAAGCAGAAGCGCGGATTAACTCTACTGAGAAAAGCATGGAAGAGTTTGCCGACAAAGTTGGTGACGAAGACAAGGCTGCGATTGAAACCGCCCTTAATGAGCTGAAAGAAGCTGTTGAGGGGGATGACCTTGAAGCCATTAATACTAAGTCTGAAACACTTGCTCAAACAGCGATGAAACTTGGTGAAGCAATGTATCGTGATGCAAACCCTGATGAGGGAGAAGAAGCATCTTTTGATCCTGAAGATCAAAAACAAGATGATGACATTGTTGACGCTGACTTTGAAGAAGTTAAAGACGATGATGATGAAGAAGGGAAAAAGTCAGCCTAACTGACTTTATCCTCCTGCCCCACCAGATTATTGGCTTTAATCTGGTGGGCAGTTTTTTTAATGGCATGGCCGTTCTTTTTCAAAAAAAGATCTCAAGATTAATAAGAGGCAAAGCAAGATGGCAAAGCGCGATTATTACGAAGTTTTAGGCGTGGGCCGCGATGCTGATGAAAAGGCAATTAAATCTGCCTTTCGCAAAATGGCGAAAGAATATCACCCTGACCGCAATCAGGGCGATGACACCGCTGAGCAAAAATTTAAAGAAATCAATGAAGCTTATGAGGTTTTAAAAGACCAACAAAAGCGTGCCGCCTATGACCAATTTGGCCATTCAGCGTTTGAGGGTGGTGGATTTGGCGGTGGTGGTGCTGGCTTTGACAGCGATTTTGGCGCCTCTATGTCAGATATTTTTGACGATTTATTTGGTGACTTTATGGGCGGTGGCGGGCAGCGGCGCCATAAGCCACGCAGCTCACAAGAGCGCGGCTCTGATCTTCGTTATAATATGGAAATTTCGTTGGTAGATGCTTTTACCGGCAAAACGGCGGAAATTTCTGTTCCCAGCTCTATTCATTGTGACAGCTGTAATGGGACAGGCGCAAAAAAAGGCACCTCGCCTTCTGTTTGTTCGTCTTGTGCCGGGCTTGGCAAAGTGCGGGCCAGCCAGGGGTTTTTCACCATTGAGAGAACCTGTTCGCAATGTCATGGGCGTGGGGAAGTGATTTCAGACCCATGCAAGGACTGTTCTGGGTCTGGGCGCATTACCAAAGAGCGGGTGTTGAGTGTCAACATTCCAGCTGGTGTTGAAGATGGCACGCGCATTCGTTTGGCCGGAGAGGGCGAAGCGGGTTTGCGCGGCGGACCGTCTGGGGATCTTTATATTTTTCTGACCATTGCACCGCATGAAATTTTCAGCCGGGATGGGGCTGATATTTTTTGCCAAGTGCCAATCTCTATGATTACCGCCGCGCTTGGCGGACAAATTGAAGTGCCCACTGTTAATGGTGAGCGTACCCGCATGAAAATCCCTGAAGGGACGGACACTGCTAAGCAGTTTCGGTTAAAGGCAAAGGGCATGCCTGTGCTGCGCTCTAAATCTACGGGCGACATGTATGTTCAGGTGGAAGTTGAAACACCGAAGAACCTTTCTCGGCGGCAAAAAGATCTTTTAAAAGATTTTGAGAAAGCTTCTAATGACGACACAAATCCAGAATCAGCAGGTTTTTTCAAAAGAGCAAAAGACTTTTTTGATAAGTCTAGCAGCTAGAGACGCACCGTGCCTTAACTTTCATGGTGAGATCTTTGCATTTTAATTTCTCTTGTCAAGGGTCAAGATAAACGCAAGCGCCTTGACAAGAGAAATTAAAATGCAAAGATCTCACCATGAAAGTTAAGGCACTTTCTAGGCGTAAGTGGTTATCTATAACAAGGAGCTTTTGGGGATGGGTGTGAAAATTTTGTCTTTTGCGGGTAGTATGCGGGAGGCTTCTTTGAACAAATGGTTGGCAAAAGCTGTCGCCCGGCAGGTGCAAGAGTTTGGGGCTGAGGCCACGTTTATTGATCTAAAAGATTTTGCTATGCCGCTTTATTGCCAAGATATTGAGAAAAAAGACGGGGTACCGGAAGCGACGCAAAAGCTCGCTGAGATTGTCAAAGCCCATGATGGGGTGTTTCTTGCTTGTCCTGAATATAACTCTTCGATCACGCCTTTATTGAAAAACACCCTTGATTGGGTTTCTCGCTTGCGCTCAGACGACCAGCCTCCTCAAACGCCCTGGCATGGCAAAGCTTATGCGGTTGGGGCTACAAGCATGGGGGCGTTCGGCGGCATCCGTGTGATTCAAACGATGGTTGGTTTGTTGACCAATGGCTATCAGGTGCAAGTGATCCCGAAAACCATTGCGGTGGCGCGCGGTCATGAAACGCTCACTAAAGAAGGTGACGTTCAAGAACCGCAAATCGAAGTGATGTTGCAAGGGACCGTTAAACAGCTTATTGAAGCCGCTTCTCACCTTTCAAATAAGTAGATTTTTATGACCGCTGAAAACCCTTCTGACAAACTGATCGTGGCGCTTGACTTTCCAACGGTAGAGGAAGCACGCTCTATTGTTCAAACCATTGATGATCAGTGCCAGTTTTACAAAGTGGGGCTGGAGTTGTTGTTTGCAGGTGGGCAAGACCTTGCGGCCGACTTAAAGCGCCAAGGAAAGCGGGTTTTTGTGGATGCAAAATTGTTGGACATTGGCGCCACGGTTGAAAAAGCAACCGCGAACATTGCCAAAATGGGTGTTGATTTTTTAACGCTGCATGTCAGTGATCAAAAAACGCTTGAAGCAGCTGTGCGGGGCCGGGGGACTTCTGGGTTAAAACTTTTGGGTGTGAGTGTGATGACCAACCTTGACGAACAAGATTTACAACAACAAGGCATCACCGAATTTTCACCGCAAGAGCTGGTGCTCAAGCGGGCGCAGCTTGCCAAGCAGGTGGGCCTGGATGGGCTTGTTTCCTCTGGCCATGAGGCCCATGATATTCGTCACCTTGTGGGGCCTGACTTATTAATTGTAACCCCTGGCATTCGCCCCTGCGGCGCAGACACCCAAGATCAAACACGGGTGATGACCCCTGGCAAAGCCATTGCAAACGGGGCCAATCATATTGTTGTTGGTCGCCCTATCTGCCAAGCTGATGATCCTCACTTGGCTGCCAAAGCCATTCAGGAAGAAATATCAAACGCTTAAACTTACCCTTCAATTCCCCTTACTTTCCATGGTTAGATTTTGGGGAAAACTGAGAGCTATTAGTTATCGTTTTCTGGTGGTTTTACGGGAGGCCTTTTTGGGGCATTGGCTTGTTTTTGTTTGGTTTTTCCAAAAGTTGGCAAAGCTTGAGAGAGCTTTTTAAACGCTTGTAGCGGTGTGTTTTTTAGATCGTTTGAGGCTTGCTCAAACTCTTGCTCATCAGTGCGCTCAATGACAGGAACTGAGGTTGCAGGGGTCTCTTCTTCTGGCATGGTCAGATCAGCCGGGCCGTTCTTTAAAAAGGAGGAGCGGGTCTCGCCCTTTTTAATAATGGCGCCCTTAGAGGACTGGCCAAATTTCGGAAACGAAAACGTTTTTGGTTCATCTTCCAAATTATCATTGGCGATTTTGTTCTGACGGGCGGGTTTTATTGACCGCTTTTTGTTCTTTGGCCGGTTAAATTGATCCCATAAATACACTTGCCGCGCTAAGTTTTGATAGAATTTTTCTTCAATGTGAAACAGGTCAGGATTGCCAACATCTTGGCGGATCTTATCACCTGCAATGGTCAGAACTTTATTGACATGGGTCAGTTCATTTTGGGTTAAATTACCTCGGTCAACAATGGCGAGATAGCCCTCAATCGGTGAGGGGCCGCTGATGCTTCTGAAAAATATTTTGCGTGTGTAGATGTCTTCTGGTTCAGAGCCTTCTAATTCAATGGACATGCCCAACCCATATTTCATGATATCTGACGGGCTGCCGGTGTTTTCATAAGAGGCGGTTCTGGCCCCGATCAGGCCAGAGATAAACACCAGGCTGTCAATGGCAATGGCTAGCCCCAGCGCCAAATAGGCCAGCCAGTTGCCGTCTTTAAAGGCGTTTAAGGTAACAACAAAATTTTTGGCTTTGTCGTCCCGGTTTAAATCAACCCGGTTTAGAATGGTGCGCAATTGATTGGCGTCATTTTCCGGCAGACCAGAATTTTGAATGCAGCGCTGGCCTAATTTGAGCAGATTGTCGATGCGCCTGCTGGCTTTTGTTTTGCCAATAACGCACTTTTTGGTTTGGCCTGCTTGGGCCTCTTGCAAGGTGAAAATGCGCGCGGCAACAGTGGCAGCGCCGGCGCCTGGTTCACAGGAGATGCCCTCAATAGAGGGTGCGATTTTTGGCACTTGAGACAAAGCGTTGTGTAAGTTGGTGCAATTTTGTTGAATGCTTAAAAATGTTTGCCCGTTGGGTTGTTGGGCAAACAGATCTCTGGCTTTGTCCAAACTGTCTATGCTGGCAGTGGCTGAATTTTCTTTGCTGGCGGTTTCAGTTTGGCGCTTGGCTTGGGCTTCAATGAAGGTTTGTGCAACCGATGCTTGGCCCTCAATTTTGGCAACCTCGCCGTTTAACAATTCAAGCTCTCTTGAAAGCGTGCCGATTTGATTGTCGAGCGATTCAAGGCGTGTGGTGGCCAAGTCTTTTTGGGTTTTTAAAACATCGCCCTCAGCGATTAAGCGGCGCTCTTGTTCTTTAATAGCGCGAAATTTGGGGCCTTCTCCTTCCCTGCCGGTGGCACCTATGCCGCGTGCTTCTTCTAAGGCTTGGGCCTTTTTCTCGTCAATCAGGCGTTGTTTGGCTTGCAATTTTTGGCGTAAATCATTGACTTCAGCGCTCAAGCCTGGACGGTCTTGTTTTAGCCTGGTGATGTTTTGACTAATTTTGGTCTGGCGGGTTTTCAAAGCCGCTTTTTGCCCCTTGGCTTGCGCCAGCGTTTCCTGGTGGCGGGCGATTTCAGCTTGTTCGTTACGCAGCTTGGTGAGCAATTGCTGCTCCACCAATTCTGGGGCAGACCGGGCGATTTTAACGAGCTCATCAAGCCGCGTGTTATAGGCTTTCCACCCCTGTGAGGCCATCAACGTATCCATGGCCTCAAATTTTCGCTGCTCAACGCGTTTTTTCAAATCAGACAAAACAGCACCCACTTCACTTTGGGCGCGAATTTCGCCGGCGCGTTTGCGCTCTTCATCACTAAAGATGGAGCTGAACAGGCTATCAAATGAGAAAAACACTGAGATGGCCATGGAGAATAAAAACACCATCCATATCAGCCAGATTTTTAAAACCGAGATGGGCCCGTGAAATACATGAGAGATAAATTGACTGGCGGCATTGTTGTTTTTTCCCGCTTTTTTATCTTTCAGGGCAATGAGGGCCTCACCAATCATCCAAGCGCTGACCAACATAATGCCTTGCACACCAAAGGTGATGAGAAAGCACAACACAGGGGATTTGGTGAAGTTGGTCATGCCTTCAAAGGTGGTCCAGCCGGAGGCGAGGGAAAGCGCAAGGCTGGTCAGCCCCATCAAGAACAAACGCTCATTGGTAAGGGCTGAGCGCATAAGCCCGCCAAAAACCATTGCTGGTGCCCGAAACAAAGACATACTCTTTTTTAAAATCCCCCGATTTTTGCTCGAAATGACTGAAGTTTAACATTCAGAACCAGCTTTATAGCCTGAATTTATGGTTCCGTTGAGGCAAATTGGGCTTTTTCAAAGAAAATTATTTGCAAGGTGCGACAATACCACCCGCCAGACTTCCTGCGTGCCTTAACTGTCATGGTGAGACTTAGGCATTTCAGGCACAGCTCAGGCATTTTTTCTGTTTTAATCTGATATTGTGAGACCGGAGCTGATCCAATAGGTGTGTTCAGCAATGGTGAGCTGGGCTTCGTTTTCCTGTAAAGATTGGTAGCGCCATTCTAATTGGTTGGGCTTGTCTTTGCTGGGAACAGCCATGTTCAGCATGGTTTGAGCACAATCTTTCAGCCAAAATTGCCATTGACTTTCCGCCATGGCCCATTGGGTTTTGTTGGCGGTGTCTAGATCTTCCAAATAAGGGCGGCAGCTTATGGTTTGTGGGTTATGGACCATTAGATGAGCCAAGCCAGGGATGGTTTCAACCACTTGCAAAGAATGGCACCCCTTTGGTATGGGGCCATGGGCGCTGTTGTTCGCGATCAGGGCAGTGTTTTTAATTTGTGACATACTCACCAGATCATTATGGGCTGTTGCGTCCTGAGATAAGGGGATCAGCAATATACTTGGATTGGTGATGCGAACCGGGGCTGTGGATTGATTGGCAACCAGGTTGAGCGCGCCTTGGGCAACGGCACATTTGGCCTGTTCGTAGTTTTTTGGTGCGGGTAAGAAATTGCAATTTAATTTTTGGGCTGTTTTAGCAATCTCCTTTTGTATCGGTTTAAACAAAGCTGTACCGCCGCTGATGGAGATGAGGCGTTCATCTACGTTAGAATTTTCTGGAAAACAATTGTGAATGATGTTTGGCAAAAATTGCGTCAGAAAGGCAAGATAGGTTGAAAGCGGCCCGACTTTTTCACTCATCTTTTGGCAAGAGCAATGCAGTGTCATTTCCCATTCGGTTTTGTCTTCATTGCTGGTGAGGATGATCTTTTCATCGCGCAAGCCTTGCCAAAGGGTTATGGGCGCATTGTCTATGGCAATGGTTGATGCCAAAGAAAAGAGCCAATTGCCAGCCTCGCTTTTGGCCAAACAGATTTGCAGGTCATTATCTTTTTGTTCTGAACTTTCCAATAGGGCCGCGTTTAAGCTTTTGATGAATTGGAATTGGAGCTGTTCAGCTTCATTTTGCGGGTTTTGCGCGGCTTTAAACTGGTCTTGAGACAGGGGAAGCGGGGCCTCAAGGGTAATTGGTGCGCCTCCATTCATCGCCTCTTCTAAAATTTGTGCCACTTCATTGGCCAGAGCATTTGCCAAGGTTTGGCCGCCCAAGGCCAAAGTGATGGCCCCATAGTGGCGCTCTAGAAAGGCGTTGGTTTCTCCAATCCACCCGCTAAAGGCGCTGATGCTGGCGGTTTGGCTGCCAATGTCGAGATGAATTTGTTCTATTCTTTTTGGTCTGGCCGGTTGGTCTTGCTCTGCTCGTTGCAACAAGGCATGGTATGCCCCGCTGGTGCCTTCTGAAATGAGATGAACATTATTCCCAATTTGGTGTTGGCTTTTTAAGCCTAACAATTCTGCCATCTCTCCTAGGGTATGAAAACTCCCCAGATCATATTGGGCCAGGGCCTTGGTGCCGGCACGGCGATAATTATATTTGGCCGTATCTGTGAAATGGTCTGGGTGGGTTAACACCATTAAGGTGCCCTCTTCCCTTACTGTGGCGGCTGCATTTTTTTCTTCTACTGTGGCCTGCTCTTTGGCATGAATGCGCGGTAAATAGGTGCCGTAAAAATTCATCAGTTCTGAGAGACAATCGGCCATGAGCTGGCTTGGGCTCAAGGTTTTCACAAGGCCAGTTTCTTGAGCTGATTGATTGTCTTTGCCCTTTGTTCGCGCAATATAATATTCATCTTTGGGCAGTGTATTTTGAGCTTTATTGCTGGTGAAGAGGCGCTTTAAATTGGCTTGATCGTCATTTCTACCCTCTTTGCCTGGCAGGGCTATGTCGTAATGGCGCTGCAAGGCGGTGAGCCGGTGCTCAAACGGCGTGGGTGGCTCAGGGATGGTATAAGATAGGCTTAACGGGTACGTTTGAGCGTGCCAATTCTCATCTTTGAGGGTTGGATCTTGGCCATCTTGTTTATTGATGCTGGTTGAAAGCGCAACTGAGGAGGGCAGGCAATAGGCGCTTATAAAATGACGAGGCGCATGTGCCCCTAATTTTATTGGGCTTATCTGACCATCATTTTGTTTGGCCATGGCAATGGCTTTTGAGCCAATATCAATGGCAAACCCGTTGGCTTGGTCTGTCTTGGGCCAGTTTATGGTTAGCGTGTGGGTACTTGTTTTTTGGCTTTCTGGCCAAACGCATTTTAATTTTAGCTTTGTGCCCGCTTTGGTTTTTTGTTTTGCCCCCGGCACAGGGTTTAGCAGTACCATTTGACGGGCTTGGTCAGTAAGCTCGAGCACTTCTGGCTTAATGACATGGGTGTTGTTGGCTTTGGTCTGCGGGTTAAAGGCAACGGTTAGGGCTTGCTGGCCTGGGTCTGATTGTGTTTGCCTGTCGTAATATTGAATGGACAGCAATTGGCTGGCAAGCGGTATCACCGGGGCTGGCAGGGATAATGTTAAATCTTGTTTGGTTTCCTCTTTATCCAGGGGAATGAGAACAGGGGCACTTAAGGCTTGCGCGTTGGTGATGATGAGCCAGGGGTGTTTGTCCATACTCAAACGAAGAGGAAGGCTTGCAATCACATTTTCTTCTGGTTCTGGCAAGATCAGGTCTAGCTGGCCGGTGATGGGTTTGCCGTCATTTTTTTGTTGGGCTTTAATAATCTCTTGCCACAAGGGGTCAGTTGTGGAGGCGGCCAGGGATACTGTTAAGGCGCGTGCTTTTTCTTTTGGCGATTGGGGCAAAAGCGGGCCGAAAAGCTGGGCACCATCTGGGAACGGCATTTTTTGGTCCCAGGGGTAAGTTTGGTAGCGCTCTTCATATTGGTGAATGTCGCGAATGTAATCGCTTGGCTCCCTTTCTTGGTCTTTGTACAGTTTGATGTGCTTCACCAGTTTAGGGCGCAGGTCTTGATAGGGCGCATCAAGGGTGAGGTTTGCAATCAACACGCGTTTGTCTGAGCGTGGGTCAAGCGGGCCTTCGTTGGATTTTAAAACACAGTCGGCAAGGTCAAACCGGCCATCGGGGCCACAATGGCCGGGGAACAGATAGGTTGGCTTTGCTGCCTTTTCTGCAGCTGTTTGCCCTAAATGTGAAAGTGTTAGGGCGCATTTGGACTTCGGGCCATGATAGAGATAGACAGCCACATCCAGCAAGCCATTGTCTTTGCGCACCAGGGCATCATCATTGCGATCCACCTCACTTATATCAATTTCGAGCAAAAAGGGAGCTTTGAGCGAAAAGGTCTCTAGCTGGTCTTGCAGGCTGGCCAAATCAACAAAAAGGTTGGCATGGTTTTGTTGATTATTGTCATCACGAGTGATCTCGCGCCCAGCTGGGGCGTGTTCTGTGTACCAAGTGAGCAGGTTGAGCGGCAGTTTAAAGGGTTTTTCGCCATTTGTGTGGCGCACCCTGATTTCAGACAGACGCAAACTCTCACTTTGGTCGTGCTCAAAGGCAACGCTGGTGAGGTAATCATACTGCCCGGGGGCTTTTAAATTGATATGTGCTTTTGTCTGCTTAGCCATAGGGCCTCAAATAATCCATAATTGAGGCAAGATACAGCTCTTATTTTTCTGTTTAACGTGTTTTGCAAAGATTCTGGCTTGCTTGAGCCTTCACTTCCCAAGTCACCGTTTAGTTAACGTGATAGAATAAGACGGGCGTGTTGGGCTGAGGCATGGAAGCGCTCTGCTGCGTCAGACAGAATGGTCATCATGCGCAAACGGAGCATCATGCCTTGTTCGATCGGCTTTTCAATCTCAGAAGATGAAAAATTGACTTCTTCTTGATTGGGCAGGGTTTGGCTTAATCTTGTTACTTGCTCAATGACCACTTCTTTGCGACCTGTACGGGCAAGATGGTCTGTCATGGCTTGTAGAATCGTGATCACTTGTTCAGCCGGCAAATAATCGGGGTGCAAAATTAAGGTTTCAAACCCTTCAACCAGGGCGCGGCTATTAATCAGGGCGTGGATCCATTGGTGGGACACAACGCTTGGTGGCAATAGACGGCGGGCCAGAGCAGCAGCGTCTTGAATGTAACCTTCACCAGACAAGGCAAAAATTGTGAAGCTGATATTTAAGCGCTGTGTGAAGGCCCAATCTCCGGTTTCCAGAATACAGGCGACCATATCTGAGACCTGCTCATATTCTGACAAGGCGATCAGCTGTTTGGGCGTCAAGAAAGGTTGATTGTCCATATATTGGCGCAAGCCGTCTGCTGCCCCTTCAATGATGCGTGAGCGGTATTCCAGAAAAGGCTCTGCAACGGGCAAGCGGCTGGCCAGACAGAGTAGATCTTCGATTTGGGTTAAAAACTCTGGGTCTTCAATATTAAAAGGTTCATCACGTATAGAGGCCCCTAAAGAATGTGCCAGTTGAAAAATTTGTGGTTTGAAATGTGTGTTAATCGCTTCGATCAGTTGTTCGTAAATATGTGGGGCACTGTCAAAATCGCTGAACAAAGTATAAAGGCCTGAGACAAGCGGCGTGGTGTCTTGGCCTCGCAAAAGTTGGTCAAATGCCAACAGAGCTGCATTTTGCGTTTGCGTTTGCGATTCTGGGTTTAAAAAACTTTCATCTGCCCGAATATGGAGACCTAACTCATTGAGAATTTGCCCTAATGACGCGCTGGTTTCACGCGCTAAGCCTGTTAATTCATCAAACAAGCCTTCTTCTTCAAACAACTCGTCATCATCCTCAAATTCATCAAGCTCGTTTAAATGCAGTGTTGGGGCATAGGCATTTTTGAGCCGTTCTGCAAATAGACCGCGTATTTCTTGGCATTTCATTGAACTTTCAGCGCCATGGGGAACGGCAGCAATCGGTTTCATGAAAGCGCCAGAATTTAATTGTCTGTCTTCAAAATATTGCAAGGCGCAAATGGGCTGGCGGTGGGCAAAGCCATAGGCAAAAGAAACAGTGTGGCGCAAAGCGGCAGGCAGCAATTTAAGGGTAAATTGCAGTGCAGCTAAAAATTCATCGACATTGGCGAAACTCTCTGTACCAAATTGACCAGGATAGCCAGAGGCCAGGGCCCCTAAGATCAGGCCAACACCTTGAGGCAGGTCACTTAATGTCAGGTCTTCAACCGGGCTTGGTTCTAATTTAATGGGGTTGACGATTTTGCAGCCTGTCTTTCCTTCTATAAGGACATCTGGCTGTTCAAAAGGTGCGGTGTTTAGTGTGGGGATGAGATCTGGGGCGTGGCGTTCCCACAAGCGGCCATTAATTACAAAATTTGAGGCAAAAAGGTTTTCTTGTTTGACCGGGCCTGATAGATCGCCAACCAATTTAACCTGGTTTACAACCATCCAACAATGGTTGGGGTTGGCACTGGGATCATAAAAAGGGTTGGTGGCGCGAACGCAAACAGCCCCTTCCGTGATTGCTTGTTGGGTCAATAAACCGGCAATATCGTGTGCGCCGACAACACCATCTAATTCACATAATGGCCGTGCTTCTTCTGGGAACCCGTTGGAGACTTTTTGACATGCCATGCTTTGATCATGATGAGGGTTTTGGGTCGTTTGATCCAAAAGGGTACCGATGGCATGAATATGGGCATCAACACTGGTCGGGAATTTAAGAAGCATAAGTTTACTGTCCAAAACAAAATCACAACAAATCGCACAAACCCAAAGACTGACCGTTTCAGATTAATATGACGTTACCAATTTCGGTTGGAAGTGGTTTTTTCTTAAAAAAAATGTATCAATATTTGTCTTGTTTTTAAGAATTTTTAAACATGTCTATTTCCCAATCGATCTTTTTGCGGGACGAAAAACTTTGCTTTCAATATGTTTAATTATTTCTTGTCCTAAATTTTTACTCGTTACCTCTTGAATGCCTTTAAGACCAGGGGAGGAATTTACCTCTAATAGAAGAGGGCCTTTGTTGGAGCGCAAGATATCAACTCCTGCCAGGGTGAGACCAAAAGATTTGGCAGCTTTTACAGCGATTTGCCGTTCTTGTTTGGTGATTTTGACCCTTTTGGCGCTGCCCCCTTGGTGAATGTTGGCACGAAATTCACCCGCTTGGGCTTGGCGTTGCATGGCCGCGATGACCTTGTTGCCCAAAACCAAGCAACGAATGTCTGACCCTTCTGATTCGGCGATAAATTCTTGCACCAGAAAATCCGTATCGATACCGCGAAAGGCATCAATGACCGTACCAGCCGCCTTTTTGGTTTCAGCCAAGACAACGCCTTTGCCTTGCGTGCTTCTTAATAGTTTTACAACCAGAGGTGCCCCGCCGACCAGCTTGATTAAGTCTTCTGTGTTTTGCGGCGAGCTGGCAAAGGCGGTGATGGGCATGGGTAAGCCATGACGGGCCATGACCTGATGGGCTTGTAATTTATCGCGAGACGAAGAAATAGAATTGCCCGTGTTTAAACAATAAGCGCCTGTCATTTCAAATTGGCGCACTATGGAAGTGCCATAAGCGGTTATTTGTGTGCCAATGCGCGGTATGATGGCATCAAAGCGGGGCAATTGCTCGCCATTATAATGTAGGCCACTGGTGATGGAATTGATGTTCATATAACAGCTTGTGGTCTCAATTGGCTCGATGACATGGTCGCGTTCTTGGGCCGCATCAATTAGCTGGCTGTTGGAATAATTATCTGGCTCCATTGTTAACAGGGCTATGCGCAAGGCGCGGGCGACCGGGCTTTGGGTTTTGGCATTTTTGTAAATGTTGAAGGATAAAGGCGCTTGCAAATAATCTTCACTGGGTTCAACCACCAAATTTGCTGCATCCATGGCGCTGCGGCCCAAGAGCATTCTGTGAGTTAAATTTTCTCGATTGGTAAGAGAGACTTCTATCGGCCAGGTTTGCTCGCCTAGCCCCAACTTGGTTTCTATGATGGTGCGAAATTCGGTTTCCCCGTTGGAGCTGGTGACATAACGTTTGTCGATGATAGGGGCTGTGCAATAGATGATGACATCATCATTGCCATCAATGGGCTTGACACCAAAGCGCACCTTTGGGCGATCGATAGGGCCAAAGGTTTCGATGTCTTGTGCGTCAAGTGCAGAGGTTTTGGCACCAGTGTCAATTTTTGCATGAATGGCGTCTAGACCCAATTGAGGTAATTTAACCCATTCGCGCCAACCGACAATTAATTGCATTTGAGTTTCGTGAGAGGTTTGATCCATGCTTTTGTCTCATGGCTAAGGGGTTAGGGTCAGGACCTAGCTTGTGCATTTGTCAAAGGCGGCCTCATAGGTTTGAATGCTTGCTTCGTCTTGGCAGCATAAAATAATGCGGCTTATGTCTTGGTTTTCTTTTAAGTGAGCTGTTAATTCCTTCATCCCAATGTAAGCTGCTCGCATGGGGGGAAATCCTTTTTCACCGGTAGATATTTCAGGAATGGCAATTGAGGCAATCTCAAAACTTTTGGTCAGTTCCAAAATTTGGTTGTAACAATTGGCCAATTGCTCGTCTTCATGGTTTTCACCGCCCCCCCAAACGGGGCCTACCGCATGAATGATGAAATTGGCCCCAATATCATATCCTCTGGTTATCCTTGCTTGGCCAATTGGGCAGGGGGCAAGGTGGGCGCATTCTTGTGCCAATTTTGGCCCTGCTTTGGCATGAACAGCCTGCTGTTCGGCTGTTTCAGGCTTTAATGACGGGAGAGACGGCAAAACGATGGCCTGCACCGGTAGATTTAAAATGTCATCTTGGATGATTTCTATTCTTGATGGCATTGTTTTTCACTTTATTTAAAAGAGCTGATTCGATTTTCATTTTAGTATTACTGAATTTTTTTCAGATGACAGTTTTTTCTTTCTTGTTTGATTTTTAAATTTAGAGTTTGTATTTACGCAGATTTTCCTATGTGATAATATAACATTTGAGAATTTTACTTACTTTTAAGGCCTTAATAATGGCAAGCGCTCTTTTTCCCAAGGCTGATCATGATCATGCCCATTGCACCAAAACCCTCATTGAGTTTGCTGAGCACTATTGCAGCACAGAAGGGTTGCGGTTTACCCGTTTGCGCCGCGATGTTTTATGTGAGGTGGCAGCCAGCCATAAAGCAATAGGCGCTTATCAGATATTGGATAATTTTGCCGCTCAAGGGCGCAAGCTTTCGCCGATTTCTGTTTATCGCAGCCTTGATTTTTTGCAAGAAGCTGGGCTTATTCATCGGCTTGATAGTACAAATTCTTATTTTGCTTGCCAACGCCCCTTGGAGGCTGACCAGGCTTGTTGCACAAACCACCCGTTGGTGTTTCTGGTTTGTGATGACTGTGGCACCATTGGTGAGGTGGATGGGGCCCCGCTTGCCCCCTTGATAGAGCGGTTTGCCGCGCATGGGGATTTTGAAAGTTCTCAGGGGCAATTAGAGATTAAAGGATTGTGCCGTTTTTGCCAGCAAGCGGATTAAGATGGGTTTATGTTAATTACAGCAAAGAATATTGGCTTTAAGCGCGATGGCCGCCCGATTTTAAGTCAGGTGGATTTTTCCATACAAGAGGGTGAGATTGTCACTTTGATTGGCCCGAATGGGGGCGGCAAGACCACGTTTGCGCGCATTTGTCTTGGCATTCTTGAGGCGGATGAGGGGGACGTTGTTCGCCGCTCTGATTTGAAGATTGGCTATGTGCCCCAGCGCTTGCGTCTTGATAAAACCTTACCCCTTACCGTTCAGCGGTTTATGTGTTTGCGCCAAAATGTTTCCAAAAGCGCCCTTCGCTCGGCTTTGGACGAAGTTGGTGCGGGGCACTTGATCTTTGCGCAGATGGGGGATTTGTCTGGTGGGGAAATGCAGCGGGTGTTGTTGGCGCGTGCCTTGGTCAAACAGCCAGATTTGCTGGTGCTTGATGAACCCGTTCAAGGGGTTGATTTTGCTGGCGAGGCGGCGCTTTATCAGCTCATTTCTGATCTGCGTGACCGGCTGGGCTGTGCGATTTTGTTGATCTCGCATGATTTGCATATTGTGATGGGGCGCTCTGATCGGGTGTTGTGTTTAAATGGGCATATTTGTTGTGCTGGCGTGCCTGAGCAGATCAGCCAGCACCCGGAATATGCCCGGCTATTTGGCCCAGAGCGAGCAGCCCAATATGGCATTTATGCCCATAAGCATGACCATGACCATCAACTGTGTGGCAGCGTGCATGAGGGTGATTGTGATCATCATCATGATTAAACTGGGTCAAGTTAAGGAATAACCATTCATGGATGACTTTTTATGGCGCGCGGCGCTTGGCGGAATTGGGATGGCCCTGATTGCAGCACCGCTTGGGTGTTTTGTGGTGTGGCAACGCATGGCCTATTTTGGGGAAACTGTTGCGCATGCTGGGCTTTTGGGTGTCGCGCTTGGGTTGCTCTTACAGATTAATATCACCATTGGGATTTTTGTGACCAGTTTGCTGGTGGCTTTTGGTTTGCGGGTGGTGGAAAAACATTCCAATCTGGCCAAGGACACGGCTTTGGGTTTGCTTGCTCATGTGGTGCTGGCCTTAGGGCTGATTATCACCAGCCAGTTTCAAACGTTGCAGGTGGATATGATGGGCTTGCTGTTTGGGGATATTTTGGCCATTTCCAATACCGACTTGCTTATGGTGTTGGTGGGGCTGATTTTGGTGTGGGGGCTGCTTACCTTTATTTGGCAAGATTTACTCACCCTTAGTCTTGATCGTGAAATGGCTTTGGCAGAAGGGGTCAATGCTGGGCGGATTGAACTGTTGTTCTCTGTGGCTATTGCCATGACAGTGGCCTTGTCCATGAAGTTGGTGGGCCTACTGCTGGTCACGGCCATGCTGATCATCCCGGCAGCGGCGGCGATGAATTTTGCCAAAACGCCGGAACAGATGGTAGTGATGACGGGCGTGACGTCTGTTTTTTCTGTTATTGCCGGGCTTGCAGCTTCGCTGTTTATTGATATTCCGACAGGACCGGCCATTGTTGTGGCGATGGCAGTTTGTTTTTTACTGGCAAACCTGTTAAAGGCCTAGCATGCATCGCATCGCCCCTTAAATCCCATGGTTAGACTTTTGCATTTTAAAATCGCTTGTCAAGGATTTACTCCGCGCTGCGCGTCCTTGACAAGCGATTTTAAAATGCGAAACTCTCACCATGAGATTTAAGGGGCACTCTGGGTTTGTGTAAGGTTTACTATGTTAAAGAGACATGAAACATCACCGGTAAAAGTTGGAGATGTTCTTATTGGGGGAGACGCGCCGATTGTGGTGCAGTCTATGACCAATACCGATACCGCTGACGTTCAGGCAACCATTAACCAAGTGGCCGCTTTGGCGCGCGCTGGCTCTGAAGTGGTGCGCATTACGGTTGATCGCGAGGAAGCTGCCAAAGCTGTGCCCCACATTCATGAAGGGTTGTTGGCTAAAGGTATTGATGTGCCGCTGGTGGGGGACTTTCATTATATTGGCCATAAGCTTTTAAAAGAGCACCCGGCGATGGCCCAAGCCTTGACCAAATATCGCATTAACCCGGGCAATGTTGGGTTTAAGGCCAAGCGGGATAAGCAATTTTCTGAAATGATTGAGATGGCGCTGACCTATGATAAGCCGGTGCGCATTGGGGTGAATTGGGGCTCGCTAGATCAAGAGTTGCTTACCCACTTAATGGATAAAAATGCCACGCTTGAAAAACCCAAGGAGGCGCGCGATGTGATGCATGAGGCGATTGTGCAATCTGCTTTGCTCAGTGCCGACCGGGCGCAAGATTTAGGGATGGGGCAAGATAAAATTATTTTGTCGGCCAAAGTCAGCGCCGTGCAAGATTTGATTTGTGTTTATCGCATGTTGGCGCGCTGCTCTTCTTATGCCTTGCATTTGGGACTGACCGAGGCTGGCATGGGCTCTAAAGGCATTGTGTCTTCTACAGCGGGCTTGGCTGTGTTGTTGCAAGAGGGGATTGGTGACACCATTCGTATTTCTCTGACCCCAGAGCCGGGCGGGGACCGGACCAAAGAAGTGCAAGTGGCGCAAGAGATTTTGCAATCCATGGGGCTGCGCGCCTTTGTGCCGGTTGTTACCGCCTGTCCTGGGTGTGGGCGCACCACCAGCACAGTGTTCCAAGAATTGGCGCAAGATATTCAAGCTCATATCAGTGAAAAAATGCCCGATTGGCGCGCAAGGTATCCAGGTGTTGAAACACTGAACCTGGCGGTGATGGGCTGCATTGTAAACGGGCCGGGGGAATCGAAACATGCAGACGTGGGTATTTCTCTGCCGGGCACAGGCGAGCAACCGGCGGCACCAGTGTTTATTGATGGGGAAAAGGCAATGACGTTGCGCGGGGACAATATTGCCGGTGAGTTTCAGGCCATTGTGGAGGGGTATATTGAGAAGCGGTTTGGGCAGGGGTAATGGCTGCTATGTGCCAGAGGCGGTCGTTTTTGAAACGTGAGATTATTTGCTATGGCAGCAACATTAGCTGACGGAGAACACCTCCATATTGATCATGTTTATAACATTCAAAATGGACTGCTTCATGGGGGCTGATACTAAACGCTTATAACAAATCGCTTATCCATGCTCATGAGGAAGAGCATAAATAATGATCTTCAATAAAAAGTGTTTTTTAAAAATACAAATTATGGTCTACATAAACACCTATTAGATATCTTGGGAATGTACAGAACATAAAAAGAGCAAACAAATGGCAAACTCAATAACCCTGGTGACCACAGTATTAATAAGTTTATTATTACCGATAAATTTTGCGACTGCCAAAAGCTTCGATAAATTTCCAAAAACATTCGATAAAAAATGTAAAAACGGAAAAGCTAAATTATACGACGAATGCTCTGACCAAGTTCCAATATTCCAAAAAGCATTAGACCAAGCAAAAAAAAGCAACAAAACTTTGCTCATTTCTTATGGAGCCGAATGGTGTATTTGGTGTCATATCTTTGAGGCGTATATTGAAGGTAAGAAAACCAAATTTGACTATGTTTTTGGCAAACCCGAAAAACCTGATACTAGATATAATACAACCTTTTATGAACGTGAAAAAAATGACGTTTCAAAAGAAGCCAAAGCTCTTAATGATTTTGTAAAAAATAACTTTGTCGTTGTTCATATCGTCAATTATAAATCTACAAATGGTAATTTAGTTCTCAAAAAAACAGGAGCAGAAAAACATTACTCCGATGAAATTCCATTTGTTTTCACTGTAAAGAATGACGGTTTATATTCAGGACACATCGAGATAAAAGACATACAAATCAAAAGAAAAGGTGAAGACTTCTTTTACGGTCTAGATCGCACAAAACTACTTACCCACTTACAAAAAATAAAACAGCTGGCTTTACCATAAAAATATAAAAATGGACTACTTCATGGAGGATGAGGGTATGACTGGGATTGATCGTCGGCGTTTTCTGCAATTGGCAACCGCTGCTGGGGCAACTGCTGTTGCAGTCGGTGCTTACTCAGCTTTTTCTATTACTAAAGGCAAAGGGCGTGTTGTCATTATTGGCGGTGGTGCTGGTGGTGCCTCTGTGGCTCATTACGTTAAGAAAAATGCACCGCAATTGGATGTGACCTTAATTGAAGTACAGGCCAAATATACGAGTTGTTTTTTCTCTAATCTTTTTATTGGTGGGTTTCGCACTTTTTCATCAATCACTCATGATTATGAAGGCTTAAAAAAGCTCGGTGTGAGTGTCATCACTGAGCTTGCAACCAATGTTGATACGGCTAAAAAAATAGTCACGCTTCAAAATGGTGAAAGAATAGCTTATGAAAAGCTCGTTCTTTCTCCTGGTATTGATTTTAAATATGAGGAGATTGAGGGCTATACAGCCGAAGCAGCGAAGACTATGCCACACGCTTGGAAGGCCGGTGTTCAGACACAGATTTTAAAAACGCAATTAATGAATATGAGAGACGGTGGTACGGTTGTGATGGCGGCACCGCCTAATCCATTCCGTTGTCCACCTGGGCCTTATGAGCGGGCGTCCATGATTGCGCATTATTTGAAGACCCATAAGCCGGGTTCGAAATTGATTATCTTTGACCCTAAAGAACAGTTCTCCAAGATGGCGTTGTTCCAGGAAGGATGGCGTGATCATTACCAAGATATTATTGAGTGGCTTTCTCCCGATTTTACAGATGGAGGTATCAAGAAAGTTGATGTCTCTGCTATGACTGTGACCACTGGTGATGGTGAGGTGACTAAGGCTGATGTGGCGAATATTATTCCACCGCAAAAGGCTGGTAAGATTGCTCATATTGCTGGTTGTGCCAAAGGAGATTGGTGTCCGGTTAATGCGAAAGATTTTTCTTCGACACTGCAAAAAGATGTACATGTCATCGGTGATGCGTCGATTGCGAAGGCGATGCCTAAGTCTGCTTTTTCGGCGAACAGTCAAGCGCGGGTTGTGGCCAATGCCATTTTAACTGAGCTTGCTGGTAAGAGGCAGTTTCCTCCGCGGTTTAGAAATACGTGTTGGTCGATGATTTCGGTTGATAATAGCGTCAAGATTGGAGCGAATTATACAGCGGATGGGGAAAAGCTACTCGCTAAAGATAATTTTATCTCTCAAACGGGTGAGAGCGATGAGCTGCGCAAGGCAACATTTAATGAATCTTTGAGTTGGTATGATAGCATCACGAATGAGATATTTGTGAAATCATAAAACTTCATTGTTTGTTTGCGGTTTTCTCGGTTTGTTTTAATGAATAGAAATAAAAAGCTAACGCTTTCATCTGTTCATCATCCAATGATTTCGCAACGGAGATCATGGTTTGATTTGGTTGTTTTTCTTCTTTGTAAGATTGTAGAATATTTATGAAGTTTTCAGGTTCCATGCCGATGAGAGGAGGGATGCCGTCTGTTTTTGTATTTTGCTTGTGACAAGAGCGGCATTCATTTGCAAGTTGTTCTCCATATTCTAATAGATCATTTGAGGGCCAGGTGTGGGTCAAAAAAAGGGCTAGTGTGATGACACCAGCTAATAGGTAACCAAGTTTTTTGACCATTTGTTTTCTTTCTTTTCAAAAATCCATTCTGCCTCAACTGCTCAGTTTGAGAATTCGGTTATTATGATTTTTAAATTTTGAAAGATCAACTCTCACCTACATTAAAAAAAATCATAAAATTTGATGAGAGTATGTTTGTAGATTATGTATTCGATAAATTAGGAGAGACGTCTGATCTTGCGTTGATACAAAGAAGCAAGCCAGTGCCTTGTTTTTCTTTTATGGGTTGGGCTCTGTGGATTATGCCTGTGCCTGGTGTATTGCAAGAGCCTTTGAAAATGGGAACTTCTTGCTCTGATACGATTTTATGAGGCCGTTATAGTCTGTTTGTTGTTCTAAAGCTTCATCGCCATGTTCAGGTGAGACAAATTGAGTGCCGTCACCAAGATAAGTAGTTACTAATCTGTAGTTCACACAATCAAGGTGGAGTTTCCAACAGGCGTTGTTTTGGATGACATCTAAGTGAATGTCTATTTTGTTTGCCTTTGTGATGTCTGCATATTTTTGGGCCAAGAGAGTGATGTCATCCGCGAGCAAAGTTTTCTGGTTTGGGTCAGAACCAGAAGTTAGACTTTTTCTATCTCACTTCGCCAAAGGTTTAATGAACTTCAAGGTCATCCGATTGGATTCCCCGATCGCCACCATGGCGGCGCGCTTTTTTGCGTCGTCATTTGAGCCGCGCAAGGTTGGTGGCAGGCGCCAAACGATGTCGCCGGGGCCGGCTTGGTCTTTGGGGTTGGCGTTGATGTCACTTTCTCCAACAAACTTAAAGCCTTTGTCTTGCATGGCTTTTATCACTAGGCTTTTCTTTAAATAGCCATTGTTGCCATCTGCCCATTTGTCAGGGCGGTCTTCTTGCGCGTGGTGTTGGACGACGCCGACAATGCCGCCCGGCTTCAAGATGTCATAGGTTTCTTGCAAGGCTTGGGTGAGATAGTTGCCTTTTTCATTCAAGCGCACCAGGTGATGTAAGGCGCGGATGAACAAGACGGCATCGGCTGTGCCTTTTAATTTTTCTGGTATTTGGCCAAATTGATAGGCGCTAATGCGGGCGCTGTCCGGCGTTGCCCATTCGGCAGCGCCTCTTGTCCAGGTCTCGACCCAGATTGTTTTGCGTTCTATGAATTGTTCATCTGCAAACCAAAAATTGGGCCACATCTTTTGATTGTAATCTACACCGATTAATTGACCGTCTTTGCCCAATAGGGGTAATAGGATTTTGGTGTACCAGCCTCTGCCTGGCAGAACCTCAGCAACTGTCATGCCTGGTTTAATCCCGAAGAATTTTAGGGTTTCTTGTGGGTGGCGGTATTTGTAGCGTGCCTTTGCGGCCTCAGGTTGACTGTTGAGGATGGTTTCTAAGCGATTGTCTAAGTTTGTGTGATTGTCCGCTTTAGCATCGGTGACGAAGAAAGCAAAACAGAGGGTGATTGTGGTCGCTGATAAAGTTTTGAAACGCATGTCTTGCCCCTTAGTAACGTTACGCTATATGAGTTTGATCGTTTTTTGAATTATAGCAGATAATCTACAAAAAGAGGTGACATTTTGTTCTCAACTGAGAGATACATGATTGTTTATTGATCATACACTTTTTGTGGGCAACATGCGCTTTAAAACAAAATCTTTGCGCACATAGTGGTGATAAAGGGCAGCCCCGGCATGGATGGCAACCAAGATCCAAATTAAAAAAGCGCCGCTGTTTTTATGGATAAAGTCCATTGGCACTTCAAATTCCTTAAATGTCATGCCCCACCAGCCTTCCACCACTGTGTGGAAAAGGGCGGTATCGGCAAATTTGGGAATTTCAAACAATGAGAAAAATTCCGTGGGCGCGCCGGTTCCCAAATAGCCGGTGATGGGCATGTAGATCATAATGGCATAAAGCACCCAGTGCATGGCATGCGCGCCTATATGCTCAAATTTCGTGCCAGGGGCATCTTTCGGGGTGGTATTCATTAGTTTCCAGATGATGCGCAAAATTATAAAGACAGCCAAGGTGATGCCTATGGATAGATGCAGCTGCAAGGCCGTCCAATTTTCAGGGGTTTTATCCTCAGTGAACCATTGGCGGTAGTAAACGGCCATGTAGGCGCCCAAAAACCCGACTGCTATGATCCAATGCAAGGCGATGGCGATGATACCATATCTTTCTGGGGTGTTTTTAATCTGTACCTTTCCCATTGCTCTATTCCTTTTATGGTGTTTCCTGGGGCTTAAATAGGGCTTCAACTTGATTGACCAAATTTGCCTCAGCATTTTATCTTTCTTGAAAGATATCTATATTTTATTTTTATCTATCTTGCAAGATAAATTTTTGTTATAGATATATGGCCCCTTTATGACGAGGAAACAATCAGATGAAAATGGAAGAGGTTTTAAAAGACTTACATGACAGCGGTTTGGCCAGCAATCCTTCACCAGCGCGCATTGTATTGCCTCTGTTTCGTTTGCGAGAGGTGATTTGGCAAGCCGATAAAGAAATTGCCCGTCACTATGGGCTGACCTGGGCTGACTTTAAAACCCTTGCAGCTTTAAGAAGCGCGCCGCCTGGTGGGCACAAACCTTCTGAACTTTATGACAGGCTGTCGATTACCTCTGGCGGTTTAACCAAGGTTTTGAAAAAACTTGAGGGGGAAGGCCTTATTGAAATGGCTTGCAATGAGAGCGATGGCCGCAGCCGTTTTGCAATGTTAACAAAAAAAGGACGTAAGTTGGTGGAAAAAGTGATCACCCACTTTGAGAGGGCAAATCACAAGACATTTGGTGCGGCCTTAACAAAGAGCGAGCAGGCCCAGCTAGGCCAATTATTGTTGAAACTTTTATCTGGTCTGGATGAGACCTAATTTTAGACACCTTCCCAAAGTGCAGCCATTTGTGGCAGCTCTGTGAGCTTGGAAACAACCAAGGTTGGGGCTTCTTCCCATGGGTCGAACACGGCTGATGGATTTCGTTGCACCCATACGGTTTGCCAACCGCATGCAGCTGCACCGATAATATCAAAAGGATTGCTAGAGACAAGCCAGGTTGAGCTGGGTGTTGTTTGAGCTTGATCAATAAAATGATTGTAAAAGCGAGGGTCTGGTTTAAAGGTTTTGACTTCTTGGGCGCTCACGATGGATGATATCGTATTGTCTAGGCCCGCATGCAGCAATAATTTGGAAATATCTTGTGCCAAACCATTTGAAAAGGCATGCAGTTTTGCTCCCTTTTGTTCTAGTTGTGTTAGGGCAGGGGCAACATCTGGAAAAGTATCTAACGCTTGATACTTGTCCATCAGAGCATTTTTCTCATCTTGGGAGATCTGGATATCATACAGTTTGCAGGTAAAATCAAGGGCAGCATGGGTGACTTTTGCAAAATCACTATATGAGCCCATTAAGCCTCGTCGGAAAGTATATTCTAATTGTTTGTCACGCCAGATTTGGGCAAAATTGCCAGACTTATTCCCCACATGAACTTGCAAGGAGCTTTTTATCGCCTCTGGATTGAACAGTGTGCCATAAATATCTAGGGCAAGCGTTATAGACATTATTGCTATCCCCCCTTATTAAAAATATTATTTAATTCAATAATTTAGTTTTATTTTTCTTGTCTTTCAAACCTACTTATATGGGTCATAAAATTGGGGCAATCATTTATTACCCCACTTTTTTCCTTTGAGAGGCTTTGTGCCATTCAAATGGCTGAAACACGTTATCTATGGGCGTTTGGGCTAGATGATTAATATAGTTTGACATAACTTTCTGAGAAATTCCTAAGATAACCTCGAGAATCTGGCGTTTTGTAAATCCTGCGTCCAGAAATGCCTGTACAGCTTGATCATCAACATTTCCCCGGTTGCGAACCACACTTAATGTAAATGTGCGCAAGGCTTCTAAACGGGCATTGGGCAAAGGCGTTTCATTACGCAAGGCTTGATCAATCGCATCGTCAACTTCCATGCTTTTGGCAATGCCGCTGTGGGCGGGCACACAATAATGGCAAGCATGCTCAACATTTATCGTTTGCCAGATCACTGTCAGTTCATCTTTGTCGAAGCTGGAATTTAAGAAAAACTCATGGATTTTTTTGTAAGCATCCAAAACCCCAGGCGCTTGGGCCATGACACCATGCAAGTTAGGAACAAACCCAAACACTTGCTTTGAGTGCTCTAGCAATGATTTGCTTTCATCAGGTGCGCTTGTTTCGTTATGCACGATAAACTTAGCCATCACCGTCTCCTATTCTAACTTGTTATTTATTGTTTTGACCGATTGGTATAAATTAATAATATTCTTTATACCAATCGGTCAATATTGATTTTTCATTATCACATGATTGTGAAGATACGCCTATTACTGGGCCTTGAAGCAAAACATTGAATGATTGGTATAAACACGCTATTTTATTTGTGTTTAAGTCACTCAAAACAGGAACGATAACGAATGCCTTGGGAAAAGTCTTTTGATCTTGATATAGCTCTTGATCAAGCAGTGAAGGTTTTTTGGGCCAAGGGCTATGAAGGCACATCTATAGCTGATCTGGTTGATCGCATGGGCATAAACAAAGGCAGTCTTTATAATGCGTTTGGCAGCAAACACGAGTTGTTTACCAAGGCATTGCTCAAATATGATCGAGACCATCGACAAAAGCGGTTTGCCAAACTTCAAGAGCTTGATGATCCTATTAAAGTTGTCTCTACAATGTTTGACATTTTGATTGAAGAAGGCTCAGCAGACAAAGAAAGAAAGGGCTGCCTGTTGTTTAATACAGTTTTGGAATTGCCAAATCATAGCCAGGAGATTCGCGAAACTGTTGACGCCATTATTCGGGGGATCGAAACCTTCTTTATTCGTCAAATCAAACTAGGCCAGCAACGCGGTGACATTGCTAAAACGCTCAATCCAAAAGAAACAGCTAAGTCCTTAATTGCTCTTATTGTTGGCTTTCGCATTCTTTCTCGCGGCGCCTACACAGTCAAAGAATTGAAAACGGTGAAGGATGCTGCGCTTAAATTGATTTGCGATCAATAAGTAAGTCCCCAGGTTTATGTTTTGGCTATCGTTTCAAAACCTAGAGCCTATCGCATTTTAATGAATTCAAAGTCATGCTCTATCTTTTTGTAAAAGCCGTGTCTTTTTTCACAAAACCGGTATCCACTTTTGTGCGACACGCACTAGTTTTGTCGTTTACACACAAAGCTTGCCATTTGCCTTAACGTCTCAGCACGTTCTCCAAACGGTTCCAACGCATAAAGCGCACCCTGGTGCAAATTGTCCAAAAAGGTGCGCGCTTTTTCTATGCCCAGTGCTGAGACCAGGGTGGCCTTACCACTGGCTTCATCTTTGCCCGGTGTTTTGCCAAGGTCAGTTGCGGTGCCTTCAACGTCAAGCAGGTCATCTTTAAGTTGGAAGGCAAGGCCTAGTTTTTCACCGTAGAGTTTTAACGCCGCTTTTGCATGGTGGTCTGCCCCGCCAATGATGGCGCCGGCCTGACAAGCAAAGGCGATGAGAGCGCCGGTTTTTTGCGCATGGATTTGGATGACATCAGCAAAGGTTGCCGGCTCTGTTGCCCGTTCTGCAGCCAAGTCGCGGATTTGGCCAGCGACCATGCCGGTTTTGCCTGAGGCAATGGCCAGTTCACTGGCCAGTTGCGCTTTGATCAAGCCGTTAGCTGGCGTGGCATTGGCAGTGATTAATTCAAAGGCAAGGGCTTGCAGAGCGTCACCGGTTAATATGGCGGTGGCTTGGCCTTTGGCTTTCCAAACCGTTGGACGACCACGGCGCAGTTCATCATTGTCCATGCTTGGTAAATCGTCGTGCACAAGGGAATAGCAATGAATGCACTCAATGGCCAAGGTTGTTGCCTCGACCAATTGGGCATCACTTGAAAATAAAGCTGATGAGGCATGCACCAAAAAGGGGCGAATGCGTTTGCCGCCATCTAAACTGGCCAGGCGCATTGCCTCGATCAGTTCAAGGGTTGATTGTTCATGATCACTAAGCGCTGCTTTTAAGCCATTTTCAACGCTATTTGCCACTTTTGCTAATTCAGCTTTAAAATTGTCCTCATTCATGGAATAACACTGTCTTTGAATGGTTTTATGGTTTTTTGCCTTTATTTGGCTGACAGTTCTAAAGGAAAAGGCTTTTTTTACAAAGCTTTTCGTGACGCATGCGTTATTTTCACTCTCAGACGAGCTCATTGAAAAAACGAGCTTGGTCCTTCAGCCTAGCCGGGATATGGGGTGTGTTGTGGCGCATTTTGGTTGGCGGGGTTGCGTTTTGTCTGCTGATAACCATTTTCCTGCGCTTTGTTAACCCTCCCCTTTCCAGTGAAATGCTACGTGCCAAATTTAATGGCCAGGTGATAAAACATAACTGGGTGCCGATTGAGCAAATTTCCCCTCATTTAATTAAAGCTGTGATTATGGCGGAAGACGCCCGGTTTTGTGTACATCGCGGGGTGGATTGGCGCCAGATGGAACAAGCCTGGAAAGAGGTGTGGGAGGGAGCTAAAAAGCCGCGCGGGGCCAGCACCATCACCATGCAAACTGTGAAAAATTTATATTTATGGTCTGATCGCTCTTATGTGCGCAAAGCGGTGGAAATGCCATTGGCTTATTTAATCGATTTTGTTTGGCCCAAAAAGCGCCAGCTGGAGATTTACCTTAATATTGTTGAGTGGGGGCCAGGGGTTTACGGGGCAAAGGCGGCGGCACGCTATCATTTTAAAACCACGCCTTTGCGGCTTTCCTCGCGCCAAGCGGCCCAATTAGCCGCTTCTTTGCCCAATCCAATTGTACGCCGCGCAGGTCGGCCGGGACCTTTGACACGGCGCATTGCTGGCATCGTCCATAAGAGAATGAAAACAGCCCAGCCCTGGGTGAAATGTGCGCTTAAATAAGATTTGCCAAATGGAAAAAAGGGCTGTATAAGCTTTCGTTTACGGCCTTCTTATAAGAGAGGCTGTTCCATGAAAATGTTGATTTGCTTAACAGCATGACCGTTTTATAGGTTTGACTGTTTTGCATGCTTTGAAAGTTTAAGAGGCTGTTATGGCAGTTCCAAAGAGAAAAGTTTCCCGGATGAAGCGCGGCAACCGGCGCTCGCACGATGCGCTTGCCACCCCGACTTATGTTGAAGACAAAGAGTCTGGTGAATTGCGCCGTCCGCATCATATTGATTTGAAAACAGGTAAATATCGTGGCCGGCAGATTCTTGAGCCACAAGATGAGTTTTAAGTTTTATTCTTAAAACGCTACTGTTTTCAAAGACTTGAAAGATTTAAGCATGTTCTTTTTGGAATAAAAAGAGCATGCTTCTTTGTGTGCGGTGTTAAGGGCCTTGATCTTGGCGGGGAAATTGGGCTCTAATACCTTCAAATGGTGTGGGTTGGATGGACCAGTCCTCTAGAGCATGTCACATTGTTTTGAATTCAAAGTCATGCTCTATCTTTTTGTTTGTGCGTGTCTTTTTTCACAAAACCGGTACCCACTTTTGTGCGACACGCACTAATGAGATGTATTTTAAACCATCGGGAGTGTTTTTATGCTGCTTAATCTGCCTTGGACGATTGTTTCCCTTATTCTTTACAACATTATTGCTTTTACCAGTGGCGATGCACAAACGCCTGAAGCCCCGTTTAATATGGAACTTTTCTCAATGGACCTGTTGTCTGGGGGCAATTGGAGCTTTACTTTGGGAGACCTGGTGTTGCTCATTGCCTTTATCGCCCTGTTTATTGAAATTGTGAAATCAGCGCGTATTAGCAATATCGCTTTGTTTGACCATGGCTTGTCAATTTTGGTGTTTATCATTTGTTTGGTTGAATTTATTTTGGTGCCCCAAGCAGCAACCTCTTTGTTCTTCTTTATTATGTTTACCGCTCTCATTGATGTGGTTGGTGGCTTTTCAGTTGGACTTTCTGCAGCCCGTAGAGACTTAGGCGTTGGGTAAAGTTTTAAGATTTGGATCTATTTATTTTGTGCTTGGTCATAATATTTTCGTTTCATGAAGGTTTAATCTCGGTTAAAAGAATTTAACGAATTGTTTGATCTTGCTGATTTTGCTTGTTTTAAAGGAGTGGGTGTTATGATTTTAAGTTTGCCATGGATTTTGGTTTCAGTGATTTTATATAACATTATCGTGTTTATCTGGGGCCCTGATAAAGCCGATGCCGTGACAGGCGAATTTGACCCGTCTGTGGTTTTCAATGAAGTTCTGTTTCAAATTCCGATGCTTTCAGGGGCAACCTGGAGCTTTACGCTCGGCAATCTGTTGGTCATCTTTACCCTTGGCCTTTTGTTTTTAGAAATTTTAAAAGCCACCCGCACTGGCGGTAACAGCCTTGTTGATCATGCACTTTCTACCATCGTGTTTGTGATCTGCCTGATTGAATTTTTAACGGTGAAAGAAGCGGCAACCTCTGTGTTTTTCATCATTATGTTCATCGCGTTGATTGACGTGATTGCTGGCTTTTCTGTTACCATTCGGGCCGCACGGCGCGACCTTAATGTTGGCGCAGGTATGCCAACGCACTAGTTTTGTCTCACGGGCTATTCTGCTGCCCTTTAGGGCAGCTGGCCCTCCGACGGGGCGCCGCTTAGCGGCGGGCTTCGCTCACGCTTCGCCATGGGCGCTCGCTTGTAGCTCGCTTCCTTCTTTCGTGTTGTTTGTTCAGTTGATTGTTTGTCTCACGGGCTATTCTGCTGCCCTTTAGGGCAGCAGGCCCTCCAACGGGGCGCCGCTTAGCGGCGGGCTTCGCTCACGCTTCGCCATGGGCGCTCGCTTGTAGCTCGCTTCCTTCTTTCGTGTTGTTTGTTCAGTTGATTGTTTGTCTCACGGGCTATTCTGCTGCCCTTTAGGGCAGCAGGCCCTCCAACGGGGCGCCGCTTAGCGGCGGGCTTCGCTCACGCTATGCCATGGGCGCTCGCTTGTAGCTCGCTTCCTTCTTTCGTGTTGTTTGTTCAGTTGATTGTTTGTCTCACGGGCTATTCTGCTGCCCTTTAGGGCAGCAGGCCCTCCGACGGGGCGCCGCTTAGCGGCGGGCTTCGCTCACGCTATGCCATGGGCACTCGCTTAAAGCTCGCTTCCTTCTTTCGTAAATGTTTGTTCTGATGATTGTTTGTTTTACGGGCTATTCTTACGCCTTTTGGTTGTGCTTTAGATTCCCCAATACTTAAACGCGCAGACAAATGAGCTATTTTGAAACACTTGATCGTTAATAATTACAGTATTGACTGATTATGGTGTTTACAGCTGTTTGATTTGTTGCCTGATGGGGCTGGCCCAACGGGCATAGCTTTTTAAAGTATTTTGATAAGCTGAAATGGTTTTTTCCCTGGTTTCTGCAGACGTTCTAAATAAATATCTGCTCTCTAAAGATTTTTTGTTTTTAGTTGAAGATAAATCTATATACCTTTGAAAAGATATAATATTTTTATTATCAATTATACTTTTCTCACCATTTTCAAAATTCTTTGAACAGTTTTTTTGACCTGGTATTGATGTATTTCCAGGTAATTTGGGGTATTCTGAATTCTTAGTGGGTAAGGTCATGCCGCGCTCTTGATTGAGTAAGATATTAAATTTAGTCATATTTTTTTAGTAAATAACGCAATTTATACGCCACAATCTCAACGAAATTAACCAACAAAAAACTTGATTGTGAAACAATGACCTCAACTCGTGGGATGAATGCGCGTTTGGGGCGTCCTTGTTCATCCTTTTTCGGCTTTTGCGGTTGTTAGGATTTACTTGTGGCAGATAAAAAAGATTGTAATCGTCTCGTTACTCAACCAAATAACAATACACCTCGTGTTGAAGCGAAGCTTTTTGAGGAAAAAGAGGCTGTTGTCCCCTCTAGTGATCAAGAACAAAAAAATAAAGAAACCAATGAACAGCTTGCAGCTGTAAAATCCGTACTTGGTGAAGGTACGCCATTGGCCCTTTCAGGTGCTGATATTAGCTTTGAGAGTGACAGCACCTTTCAAGCTGTCATGGAGAATAGTCTCGATTGTGTTGAAGTGGCGCGACTAAAGTATTTAAGCGAACACGATGAACTAACAGGCCAAAAAAATCGCTTGAAATTACATCAGGCCTTAGAAGACCATATTGTTGATGCGCGCAAAAATAATTTCTTTTGTTCTTTTGTGATTGCAGCGATTGATAATCTTTCGGTTATCAATGACACATTTGGCTATCAGTTGGGTGATGAAGTGATTGCTGCTGTGGCCTATGAATTGGCTAAAGCGCTGCGCAAACATGATGTCATTGGCAGATATTCAGCCAATAAATTTGGATTAATTTTACCGCGCTGCGGGCCTGATGCATTGCATACCACCTCTACCAGATTATTATCGAGCATTTCTGATGCCCCTATTCAAACCTCACAAGGTGTGGTGCCAGTGACCTTGACAATGGGCGGCGTGGTCATGCCGCAATTTGCGGGCAACGCGCAAGAGGCTGTATCTAGATCACTTGAATCACTAGATTATGCCAAACGCAAATCAACCAACAGTTATGTGGTTTATGAATATTCTTCTGAGCGCGAAATCAGCCGCAAACGTAATTTGCAAATCTCTGATGAAATCATATCTGCCTTAAATGAAGGGCGCATGCATTTGTCTTTGCAGCCAATTGTTTGTTCTCAATCACGTGAAACAGTGCACAATGAATGTTTGCTGGTTATGGAATGTGCGAATGGAGAGATTATTTCTGCTGGTGAATTTTTTCCTGTGGCTGAAAAGCTAGGCCTTTGTCGCTTGATTGATTATCGCACCTTAGAACTGGCCATTGATCTTTTAAAGCAGGATCCCAACTTAAAACTCACTTTAAACGTTTCTAGTTTGACAACGGGCGACCCTAATTGGTTGATCGTTATGCGTGCGCGGGCCGGTCGGGACCGGAGCGTGATGGAACGTTTGATGGTTGAGATTACAGAAACTGTGGCCATTCGTGATATTGAAGAGACAGCAAGCTTTGTCTCCAGTCTACGCGACCTGGGCTGTAGTGTGGCCATTGATGACTTTGGTGCTGGGTACTCTTCTTATAAAAATTTGCGCATTTTGGATGTTGATGTTGTTAAAATTGACGGCGATTTCGTTAAAGAAATTGTCACCTCAGAAGCAGATCAAATCTTTGTTGGCTCTTTGGTAAATTTGGCAAAATCATTTAATATGAAAACCGTTGCTGAATGGGTTCATGATGAAGACACAGCTAACTTCTTGGAACAAGCTGGGGTCAATTATTTGCAAGGGTTTTTATTTGGAAAACCAATCATCCGTAAAATATCAAATGAGCAAACTTGCAAAGAAAATTTGCCCAATGCTGCCCTTAAATGAGTGCTATTTAATTTCTTGTATGCGTTATCGTTTGTAATCGAAAAGTCATATCCTATGTTTTCTCGACAATCTTTTGTTTTCTTCTCTTGCCTGCAGTTGGTGGTTGTTTTTGCCTTAATTCCTCTTTTATTGCTTAATCAGCTTTATGGAGACAAGGCTGCTATTATTTATAGCCTCACCTCTTTATTAATTTTGATCGCGTTTGGATTTTGGCTGTGGTTTAAAGACGCTATTCCTGAGTATAAAGCACAAATTGGTGCTTTGAGTTTTGGCATCGTTTTTGGATTTTTGATGGCTGAAATTGTCACCGTAACGTTGATGATTACTTAAGAGATACTTGTCAGCTGCTCTTTAAATTTGAATCAGAAATTTGAAAGTGTTATAGACAAGTGCGTTGATTGGCAGTAGAAGGTTCTGCTTAAAGGTTTTTAGACCGATATAAATGTAAACAGCGATTTTCGCTTCTTTTCAATAAATGAGATTTTACATGGGATATAATGTCGCCATTGTCGGTGCCACAGGAAATGTGGGCCGCGAAATGTTAGCTATTTTAGATGAACGTCAATTTCCGGTTGATAAGGTTTTTGCTGTGGCTTCACGCCGCTCATTGGGCCGCGAAGTGAGCTTTGGCGATACGACATTGACCTGTGAAGACCTGGAACAGTTTGATTTTTCCCAATGTGATTTTGCCTTGCTTTCAGCGGGGGGTAGCGTTTCAAAAGAATGGGCCCCTAAAATTGGGGCAACTGGGTGTGTGGTGATCGATAATTCTTCAGCGTGGCGATATGATATTGATGTGCCCTTGGTGGTGCCTGAGGTCAATGCTGATGATTTGGATGGCTTTGCCAAGAAAAATATTGTTGCCAACCCAAACTGCTCAACGGCTCAGTTGGTGGTGGCGTTAAAACCTTTGCATGATGCCGCCAAAATTAAGCGTGTGGTGATTTCAACTTATCAATCTGTGTCTGGTGCCGGTAAAGAAGCGATGGATGAGCTTTGGCAGCAAACAAAAGGTATTTTTGTAACCGACACGCCTGAGCCTGAAAACTTTACCAAGCAGATTGCTTTTAACGTGATCCCGCATATTGATGTGTTTATGGAGGATGGTTACACCAAAGAAGAGTGGAAGCTGTTGGCTGAGACAAAGAAAATTTTGGACCCTTCTATTAAGCTAACCGCAACTGCGGTGAGGGTGCCCGTTTTTGTCGGCCATGCTGAAGCCGTGACGCTTGAATTTGAAAACCCTATTAGTCCTGATGAAGCACGTAATATTATGCGCGAAGCACCAGGTATTATGGTGGTTGATAAGCGTGAAGATGGTGGTTATGTCACACCTGTTGAATGTGTTGGTGATTTTGCAACTTTCGTTTCTCGTATTCGCGAAGACAGCACAGTAGAAAATGGCCTTTCGCTTTGGGTTGTCTCTGACAATTTGCGCAAGGGGGCCGCATTGAATACGGTGCAAATTGCTGAATCTATGATCAATCGTAAGCTTATCAAAAAAGCGGCGTAATTTGTCTCGCGGGCTTGTTTTTCTCACAGCAAAACAAGCCCTGTTTGCGCGAGATGACCATTGACCTTCACCTAGAGCATGTCACATTGTTTATGCGTGTCTTTTTTTCCAAAACGGGAAACCTGTTTTGGGCGACATGCACTAGGTTTCGTTTCCTTCTTTGGAAAAAATTGTTTTGATGATCAGCAACGTTCAAATTCGTGAGAGCCAGCTTTTAGATTTGGAATCCCTTCTCAAATTATATAGAGACGCTTTTCCGGATGAAGATTTGACTTCACTTGTAAGAGACCTTCTGACTTTAGGATTAGATGTTCTTTCTCTTACCGCAATATATGATTTTTCGATTGTTGGGCATATCTGCTTTACTTCTTGCCGCATTGAAAATGCAGACAACAAAGTTGCCCTCTTAGGTCCTCTTGCTGTCACACCGACTTTGCAAAAAAGAGGGATCGGTCGTTCATTGATGCAAACGGGTTTTGAAAAATTGAAAAACTCAAAGACTGATGGCGTCTTCGTTCTTGGTGATCCTGAGTTTTATGGTCGTATGGGCTTTTGCCAGGAAAGCAACGTTCTACCCCCTTATGTTTTGCCATCAGAGTGGTCTGGAGCATGGCAGTCGATTCATTTTAATGATCAAACCCATTTTGAGGGAACATTGAAGGTGCCCAGGGTTTGGCAAGATCAATCACTTTGGACTTCATAATCTATAAATCATTTGCTGGGTCTTAGCTGAAATGACAAAAAAACGGGCCCTTAAAGGTAGGGCCCGTTTTAAGTTGTATGGAGATTTTGTTATTATAAAATCTCTTTGTCCATTTTCTAATGACTTAGAATAGACGCAATACGTTTTGGTCTGCTTGAGAGGCCAAAGACAATGAAGTTGAAGACAATTGCTGGCGTGTTTGTAGAGCTAGCAAGTTTGCGCCTTCTTCGTTAGTGTCGGCCAATGTTAGGTTAGCAGCACCTGTTTCAAGCACGTTGATAAGGTTCTTTGTGAAGTCTTGGCGGGTTTCCACCACTGACAAGTTAGAACCAAATTTAGAGGCTTGAGCCCGCAATGTTGATGTTGCAGAAGACAGGTCTGAAAGAGCTGCATTGATATCACTATCTTTTTGGAACGTGTTTGATGCAGCGTCAATGCCAAGGCCTGTGGCGTTAAAGTCCACACCTGTTACTGTCAATGAAGATGTGCTGTCTTCGTTGAATGTTACAGTTAGGCTATCACCTGAAAGCAAGTTGTTACCATTGTAGCTGGCATCATTTGCTAGTTGGTTGATTTGAGATCTCAAATCATTGAACTGTGTGGCAAAAGCTGTGCGATCTGTGTTTTCAGACGCTGAAGTCAATGTTGTTGAAAGACCAAGGTCAGCAGCTTGTGTGCCTGTGCCGTCGGTGATTTTCAATGTGTCACCATTGGTCGCTTCAATTTCCAAATAACCATCGTCTGTCAAAGAGGCAGATACGTTGCTGATGGCGTTCAATTGAGCCAAGATGCGCTCTGAGTTACCATCATTTTCAATGGTTGTGGCTGTTGCACCGCCAACTGAGACTGTGAAGTCATCACCCAAGGCGCCAACACCGCCGGCAAGACCGGTTGTGCCAACTGTAAGGCCAAGAGCGGCAGCTGGTGTGTTTGTGCCTTCAGCAATGGTAATGGCTTTGCCATCGGCTGCTGTTAGAGACAAGAAACCGTCTGATGTGACAGAGGCTGTCAGGTCTGAAACTGCGTTTAGTTTGGCTAGAAGCTCTGTTGTGCCGTCACCATCTGCGATGGTGATGGTTGTGGCAGAGGCTGAACCAACAGCCACTGTGAACGCGTCACCGTCAGCAATGCCTCCAACGTTGGCGCCAATGTCTGTTTCGCCTGAAATGTCTAGGTTGCCAGTGACAACGGCGTCTGTTGATGGAGACGCGATGCTTGTAGAACCTGTTACTTTTGCAGTGCTACCTGCAGAGTTCAAAGCTTGGCGAGCAGTCGCTTCAGCGCTTTCAACCAATTTGGTGATCGCTTGAATGCCTTCGTCAGCTGCTTTAATGGTTTGAACTGAATTGCCTACAAAGTCTTGCAACCGCTGCAAGTCGTTTGCACGGCTGTTCAAGCTTGAGGCTGTAAAAAACGCTGTTGGATCATCCAACGCGCTGTTTACTTTTAAGCCTGTGGCTAGTTTTTCTTGCGTAGAAGCAAGAGCGTTAGCCGTTGATTGTAGTGATAATAGATTTGTGCGAACTGCACTTGATAGAGTTATGTCAGCCATAGTACTCAATACCTTTTCTAGGTTGTTTGTAACTCACTTCTCCCTGAAGAAGCGGTCAGACCCCAACTGGTTTGACAAGTCCGGTTATATGAAAAGGCGTCAAATAAAGTCTTAACGGTACTGTTTACTTTTTTTTATAGTAAAAAAAAAATTAATAGGCTTTTCAATGCTGTACAGTTTTGGCTGAAAGGGCTTTTAAAAAGTAAACAAATAGCAAATAAATGATGTTTTTTAAGGTCTTAGGGCTTATTGGCCAATCGTTTTTGTTTTTTATTTTGTGGTTTTATTGTTGGTTTTGACAAACCCTTTCTGGGGAAAATATGTAGGGCTAAACCCATCAAACACAACAGCCCAGGCGGGCGCTAACTGCTTGCCAGATCATTCATGATTGCAAGTAGTCGGGGTACACAAAAAATTCAAAGCTTATCATATTATTCTCTAAAGGGCTGTGTCGACATTAATTGCGGCATGGCGTTTCACACCAGCATGGGTTACCTGGCCACCGGCTGTGTAAACCTCTGGGCCGCCTTGTTTGGCTGACACTTTTTCAGAAACGGTTTGCAAGATACGTTCTGATACAGCTTGCATGGCAATGAGGGCTGCATGGTTGGTCTCAATTGATTTTTGAAAATCAGTGCGTTGTTGCTCTAGTTTTGTGAGCGCATCAGGGGCCAAGTCGCGCACTTGGTCAGCGTTTTGTTTAAACTGCTCCATGTAGTGAGACAGCGTGGTGGTGAGCGCTTCTTTATGGACGTTTAGCGGGGTGATTTGGGTTGTTTTGGCCTTGCGCAATAGCAAGGTTTCTTCCTCTAACAATGAAATGAGTTCATTGGTGGTAGCAAATAGGTTTTGGCATAAGGTCTGAGCCTGCTCATTGGTCATAGTCGACACGGCTGCTTGTTGTTGTTGGCTCATTTTATTTTCGTCCTTCTTGTGCGCTTAAAATTTCTCTATAAACATGGTCTGCCATGCCAATGCCGCCTGAGGCAGAGATTGATTTGGCATATTCACTCACGATCATTGACCGATAAACTTTTTCTGCATGGCCGCCACCAAAGGGGGCCTCTGCTTCTATACCTGTCCACATTTGCTCCAGCATGGTGGTTAAAAAGCTGGTTTCAAATTCCTGGGCTGTTTTGCGGGCCGCCGTCATTTTATCGCTCGTTGCAAAAGTGGCCTTGGCTGCCAAAGCTTTTACATTTGTTTTTGCTGCTGGGTTCACTTGTAGCGGCATGAGGGAGAGTTGATCTGTCATTACATTACCTCAATTTCTGCTTGCAACGCGCCAGCAGATTTAATTGCTTGGAGAATGGCAATCATATCTCTGGGACCAATGCCCAGGGCGTTTAGACCATCAACCAAATCTCGCAGCGTGACGCCAGAGCTTAGAATGGCCAGTTTCTTGTCCTTATCGTCAGTGACGCCCACTTGCGTTCTCGGGACCACCACGGTTTCACCCGTTTCGCTAAGCGCTTCTGGTTGGCTGACAACCGGGGTTTCAGCAATGGTGACGGTTAGATTGCCTTGAGAAATGGCAACCGTTGATATTTTCACATCGCGTCCCATGACAATGATGCCCGTATCTTCATCAATAATCACTTTGGCTTGCTGGTCTGGTTTGATGCGCAATTGCTCAATGTCGGTGAGTAAGCTGATGATGTCGCCGCGATAAGAATAGGGCACATCAAGGCGCACGGTTGCCGGGTCTACGGCTTGGGCGGTTTTTTCACTGGTATATGTGTTAATGGCTGCTGCTATGCGTTTGGCTGTGGTCAGGTCAGGATTGCGCAAAGCCAAACGCAGTGTGCGCCGATCTTTTAAGGCATACTTGACTTCCCGTTCAATGATTGCCCCGTTGGAAATGCGGCCCACTGTTGGCACCCCGCGGGTGATGCTGGCGCTTTCCCCTTCTACTTTAAAGCCAGAGATGGCAACGGGGCCTTGGCCAACAGCATATGTGTTACCATCTGCTGCCAATAATGGAGTGACTAATAGTGTGCCCCCTTGCAGGCTTTTGGCATCCCCTATCGCGCTGACAGTGATGTCCATGCGTGTGCCTTGGGTGGCAAAGGGTGGCAGATTGCCTGTGACCATCACTGCGGCCACATTGGCGGTTCTTAAATTCGTTTGACGGGTGTTGACCCCTAAACGCTCTAGCAAGGCTTGCAGTGATTGTTTGGTAAAGGGGGAATTGTTCAAACTGTCGCCTGTGCCGTTTAAGCCAACAACCAAACCATAGCCAACCAGCTGGTTTTCACGAATGCCTTCAAAATCAACCAGATCTTTAATACGCGAGGCGCTGTGCGCTGTGCTTGGCCACTGAGGGAGTAAAAGACATGTGATGAGCAAAGCAACACAGATATGATGAAGGGCCTTTTTGCAGGCTCTCAGTGTGGTCATGAGAGGCCCATATTTGACGCGATTGCGTGACAGGAGGGTTATATTTGTGTGACTCGTCATTGTCTTTACGTATCGCCTTTATAAATCCATAGCTTTTTAGCGTTCTGGCCATTAATTAGCGAAAACTGTGCCAATATGGCCTCATCTATGTAACTTATTGTTTTTATTTAATTTTTAGTATTTTCTGTCGATCATAAAACAGGTATTTGTAAAATGAGCGTTGATAAGGGGTAAAATTTGCCGTGCTTTAACCGCTCTTTAAGTGATCATTAGGCAAATTTGACCTAGTGATTTTTTAATTTCGCATTCTGGCGTCGCGGCTTCATTGCAGGATGTGACAATATTTTGGTTAGGAGCCCTTTTATGCGCATTGGCGGCCCAAAAGATGTGGCAAAAACAAACAAGAAATCATCCCTTTCAAAGGGGGCGAGCTCTGGTCAGCGATTTGTTGTGGGAGGGACCGGGCAAACTGGTGGGCTATCTGGCACAAATGGCGCACAAGCGATTAGCAATATTGCTCCTTTGTTGGCAACACAAGAAGTTGATGAGAAAACGATGCAGTTAGAGCGAGCTGTGAAACATGGCTCGAACATGCTGGATCAGCTGGATCAGCTTAAAATTGGTCTGTTAAGTGGGCGTCTTTCGCCGCAAGTTATCCATCGATTACGCTCAATTATGGCTGAGAAAGGACAATTTGATGTGCAAGATGGGCTAAAACAAGTTCTTTCACATATAGAATTACGGGCTGAGGTTGAATTGGCCAAACTTTCCAAACAAAAATCTAAGGTGATTTAGGCTTTAAATTGACCAAAATATTTATTCAGTGGTTTTGAAAAAAATTTAGTTTTACTTGACTTCCCTCTCCAGAACGATAAATAGCATTCAAAATATAACTCAACTTTTTGGATGTTTTGGTTTTCAAAGGTTAAAAAGAGGGATGTCATGGCTCAAAAGAAAGCGTCTGCTAAAATAAAACGCATTGATGGGCGTGTGGTTTTACCTGAAGGGTATGCCCCTTCTGGCGAAGAAGAGTTTATGAATGAATTGCAGCAGGAATATTTTCGCCAAAAGCTGCTGAGCTGGAAAAATGAAATTTTAGAAGCCACCAAAGAAACCATCCAACATTTACAAGATGAATCTGAAAAGCACCCTGATATTGCTGACCGGGCAACGTCTGAATCTGAGCGGGCCTTAGAGCTTAGAACGCGCGATCGCCAGCGCAAGCTAATCTCAAAAATTGATGATGCTTTGGAACGCCTTGAAAAAGGAGAGTATGGCTATTGCGAAGAGAGCGGTGAGCCCATTGGCTTGGCCCGGCTTGATGCACGCCCGATTGCCACGCTTTCACTTGACGCCCAAGAGCGCCATGAAAAACGCGAACGCGTGTTTCGTGATGGCTAGTGCCTTATTTTCTCTCACGGGCTATTCCGCTGCTTTGGGCAGCGGGCCCTCCGAGGGGCGGCGCTAAACGCCGGGTACCGCAGGGCGGGATGCCATGGGCACTCGCTTAAGGCTCGCTTCCTTCTTTGTATAGACAATCTACAGTCTAAGAACGGAATGCTATGGCTTAACATTTTCATTTATTAGCTGGATGGAACGCCTTGGCGGGCAAGTTCGTCGGCGCGTTCATTTTCTGGGTGGCCAGCATGGCCTTTGACCCAGCGCCACGTGATATTATGTTGAGATGAGATCTCATCTAACTCTTGCCACAGATCAGCGTTTTTAACGGGCTTTTTGTTGGCTGTTTTCCAGCCATTTTTTTTCCAATTGTCAATCCAGCCAGTGATGCCACCTTTTACGTAATTTGAATCGGTGTATAAAATCACGTCTGAGGGAGCAAATTTTAGAGCTTCAAGGGCCTTGATCGCTGCTTTTAATTCCATGCGGTTATTGGTGGTCTCAGGCTCACCGCCATTTAACTCTTTACGATGATGGTCTTTGATCAACACTGCGCCCCAGCCGCCCGGCCCTGGATTGCCAGAACAAGCCCCGTCTGTGTAAATTAAGATGGCATCTTCATCATCTGTCATGAAATCTCTCGCGCAGTTTTATTGCAAACCGCTTGTTAGCCCATAGCTTTTCGGGTTGTCAATGGCGCGATGAAATTTGAGTTTGCGGATATATTCTTGAGGGTTCTTTTTGGCAACCAAGGCCCCTTCATTGGGCAAAAACCAATCGTTGGTGCGGGTGAGTAAAAAGCGCAAGGCGGCCGCGCGTGCCGTGATGGGAAGTGCTGCAAATTCTTGTTCAGAGATTGGCCGTATTTTGTGGTAGCTTTCTAACAAGCGGTTGGCTTTGGTGACATTAAAGCTAGCATCTGGCTCAAAACACCAGGCATTCATGGTTATGGCCATATCAAGCATTAAAAAATCTGTGCAGGCAAAATAAAAGTCGATCAGGCCGGAAATCTCATCGCCTAAGAAAAACACATTGTCTGGAAACAGGTCTGCATGGATGACCCCTTTGGGTAAATCTTGAGGCCAATTGTGGAATAGGAAATTTAGCTCATCTTCTATCAATTTTCTAAGACTTGGTTCAATTGTTTCAATGTCTCCATCAATGTTTTGATAAAAATTTTGCATGCCTTTGATTGTGAAGCTGTTTTCACGCTTCATGGTGAAATCTTGCCCCTTTTGATGGAAGTGAGCCAAAACCGTTCCTAAGGCTGAGCAATGATGGGCTTTGGGGGTTTTTACAGACATGCCATCAAGAAAGGTAAACAGAGCTGCCGGGCGCCCGGCGCATGTGCCGAGGGCTTGGTTGTCTTTATCTGATATGGGCGTTGGGCACGAAATGCCCGCTTTGGCCAAGTGGTCAATGAGGTGCAAGAAAAACGGCAGATCATCTTTATTGACCCGTTTTTCATACAACGTGAGGATATAGCGCCCCTTTTCAGTCTCGAGCAAAAAATTGGTGTTCTCAACCCCTTCGGCAATGCCTTTGAAAGAGGTGGGCTGGCCAATATCATAGTCTTTTAAAAAGTCGACTAACTGTTCGTCTGAGACGTTGGTGTAAACAGCCATTTGTTAAGGCCTTTATTTTCTTTTAAGATGCTGGGCGCAGTTGGCGCGGCAATTTAAACGCTACATTTTCTGTGGCTGTGGTGATGGTTTGCACAGAAGTGTTAAACCTTGTCTTAAATGCATTGATGATTTCATCAACAAGTATTTCTGGCGCCGATGCGCCCGCCGTGATGCCGATGGCTTTATGATCGGTTATTTTGTCCCAGGGGATTTCTGAGGCGTTCTGAACAAGAAAGGCAGCCTTTGCCCCAGCGCGTTCGCCGACCTCAACAAGGCGGCGTGAATTGGAACTGTTTGGGGCGCCGACAACCAACAGGCAATCGCATTGGCTGGCTATTTTTTTAACCGCTTCTTGGCGGTTGGTGGTGGCATAGCAGATGTCTTGTTTATTGGGGTATTTAATGTTGGGGAAGCGGCCCTTCAACAAATTGACTATTTCTTGAGTGTCATCAACTGACAATGTCGTCTGAGTGATGTAGCTGAGCTTATCGGTATTTTGTGGATGGAAGTTTTGTGCATCTGTTACCGTTTCAACAAGATGAACAGCCCCGGTTGGCAATTGCCCCATTGTGCCGATGACCTCAGGGTGGCCAGCATGACCAATGAGGATAATTTCATACCCTTCGCTGTGTAAACGTTCAGCTTCAATATGAACTTTTGAAACCAAGGGGCAAGTGGCGTCAATATAGAAGAAATTGCGTTTTGTCGCTTCTTTGGGCACTGACTTGGCCACACCATGGGCGGAAAAAATCACAGGGGCTTGGGTGTCAGGGATTTCATCAAGCTCTTCGACAAACACGGCCCCTTTTTGTTTTAAACTGTCGACCACATAGCGATTATGAACGATTTCATGGCGCACATATACCGGGGCACCATATTTTTCCAGTGCCAGTTCAACAATCTGGACAGCCCTGTCAACACCGGCGCAAAATCCGCGAGGTTCTGCCAATATTAACGTTAAAGGAGCTGTGGGCGCATTTGTCATTTAGCATGTTTTCCATTTTATCGTTGATTTAGATGTTTTATGTCTGTTTTGGGCATAAGTTCAACCATTATCTCTTGCTTACCTTTTTTTCGCCCGATAATGTGCTTATAATTTGGACAAAGGTGAGCGATGGTTTATTGGTTTCGTGGCTCAGCTTTTGCCTATAGGGTGTCGGCTTTTCCTTTTTGTAAAGCCTGGCAAATTGGGGAATTTATTTTTCTATGAATTTTGATGGTTTTAAGGCCCAGTTTTTGGATATGTCTGGTTTTTTTCGTCATTTTTTTAAATTAGCGGCTATTTGTTTCGCTTGTGTTTCTTTATCGGCCTGTAGTGTTGGTAGTTTGCCTTCTTTGGGCGGCGGCCTGTTTGGCTCTGAAAAAAAGCAAGAAACCACGACCAAAGCTGCTGTTCTGTCTGAAGACACATTGCTCGCAGCTGCGAAAAATGATGTGGCCCCTGATAGTTCTTTGGCACCTGCGGCTGCCCTGTGCACCAAATTTAAAGTTTGGGAGTCTGGGCGGTTTTTAACCGTTTATAATGTGGGCCAGTATGGCGATGGCCTGGCTGTTCGCTATCGCGGTGAGCTGACAAAGGCGGCGCGTGAATGTGCCTTTCAGCCTGGAACTGTTCATTTGAAATATGGCTTTGCTGGCCGGGTGTTGTTAGGCCCAAAGGGGCAGGCGGGTACATTTAATATGCCACTGCTCATTTATCTAACCGATGCGAAGGGCAAGCCAGTTAAAACTGAAAAAATGAGTGTCCCTGTCACGGTTAATCCAGGCCAAACCATGGGTTATTTTTCTGTGGTGCGCAAAATGGATATTCCTTTGCAGGGCACCCAGAGTGGCAAGAGCTATAGGGTTTTTGTTGGCTTTGAAAAAGTTGATCAGAGCTAAACTGACATTCGTCCTTTATTTATTTCATTATTTAGAGACTTATCTGTGTGTCTTAACTTCCATTGATGGGCACAAGCTCAGGCATTTGTTTTTTTATTGAACGCAATAATTGACTTTATGCTTCATATGCTTATCATGACGAACACATTGTCAGCTAAAAACTGCGAGAGAGACCAAGCTGGTGCAGATGATATATCACTGCTTTTAAGTTTGGCGCCGAAGGAGCAACCCCCCCGGAAACTCTCAGGCAAAAGGATCGCAAGTTTTTTGACATTCTGGAAAGTAGGTTGGTTGGGTTTGAACCCCCAAAACATCCTCACCGACGGGGTAAATTGAACAGTAAGCTAATCGCTTTGTTCAGATAAATCTCTCAGGTTCCGTGACAGAAGGGGGACAAATTTTTAAGGATTATTCTGCGCTCTTGTGTGTGGATAGGCCTTAAAGTACTTTTTGTCCTTGTTGCACGGAGCTTTTTTTATGAGCCTGACTTCAGATCTTTTAACAACGCCTTTTTATGATCTTCACTTAGAAAATGGTGCCAAGATGGTACCTTTTGCCGGCTATTCTATGCCTTTACAATATGAGATGGGCATACGCCAAGAACATCTTTATTGTCGCTCGCATGTCGGGCTGTTTGATGTTTCCCATATGGGACAGGTTGAGCTGATTGCCGACAATTTTGAAACCGCAGCCAAGGCCCTAGAAGCGATTGTGCCCGGTGATGTGGTTAAATTAAAACCACAGGCATTGCGCTACAGCGTGATCATGAATGGGTCCGGTGGCATTGAAGATGATTTGATTATCACCCACCGGATACAACCAGATGGCCGCTCTATCGTTGGCCTGGTGATTAATGCCGCGCGCAAAACTCATGATATCGCCCTTATTAGCGCTCATATGCCTGAAACTGTTGAAGTAAAAGTGCTTGATGATCGTGCGCTTTTGGCTTTGCAAGGGCCTTTGGCTGAACAGGTGATTGCTGTTTGGTGTGCCGATGCGGTTGGCATGCCTTATATGTCTGAAATTGAAACCACCTTTTTTGACGTGCCTTGCCGTGTTTCGCGCTGTGGTTATACCGGGGAAGATGGGTTTGAGCTGTCGTTGCCCAATGACCAAGCTGACCGGGTGATGAAAATGTTGTTGAGCTATCCGGAAGTTAAACCGATTGGCCTTGGCGCTCGCGATAGTTTGCGGCTTGAGGCTGGCTTTTGCCTTTATGGCCATGATATTGATGACACGATTTCATTTATCGAGGCTGATTTAGGCTGGATTATGAGTAAGCGGCGCCGTCAGGAGGCAAACTTTTTAGGCGCTGAGCGCATCCTTGAAGACCTGAAAAATGGCCCAGCAAAACGCAGGGTTGGTTTGTTGCCACAAGGGTCCGGTGCCCCGGCCAGAGAAGGGGCCTTATTGTTCGATGATGACGGGACACAAATTGGGGTGATTACCTCTGGTGGGTTTGGCCCGTCTGTTAACAGCGCCGTGGCTATGGGGTATGTGGCCTCTGAATTTTCAAAACTTGGCACCATCGTTCATGTGGAAGTTCGCGGGAAACGGTCCCCTTGGCAGGTGACAGATTTGCCCTTTGTACCCTATAAAACTTTTAAAGCAAAACAACCAACTAAGCATTAAAGCCTTATACCTTGTTGAAAAATGGAGATACGTTATGAGCCAAACTTATTACAGCCCTTCACATGAATATGTGCGCATTGAGGGTGATATTGCCGTGATTGGTATTACCAATTATGCCCAAAGCCAGCTTGGTGACATTGTTTTTGTTGAGCTGCCTGACGCTGGGCGCGGTTTGAAACGCGGTGATGAGGCGGCTGTGGTTGAATCTGTGAAAGCGGCCAGTGAAGTTTATACCCCGCTTTCTGGTGAAACGACAGAAGTAAACGGGGCTTTGGCTGACAATCCGATGCTGGCCAATGAAGACCCTGAAGGGGAAGGTTGGTTTTTTAAACAAACCCTTGGTGATGAGAGCGACCTTTCGCATCTGATGAGCCGTGAGCAATATGATGAGTACTTGAAAACCAACTCTTAAAGTTTTTTTTAACAGGAGTGTTTGCGAAATGCGCTATTTGCCCCATACCCCTGAAAGCCGCAAGGCCATGCTTGATGATATCGGCGTTTCTTCGATTGAAGACTTGTTTGAACAAGTTGGCGCGGTTGAACAGGCGAACCGGTCTGGCTTGACGCTTGATTTGCCGAACCATTTGGCGGAAATGGACGTTGAGCGGCACCTTGTTAACTTATCAAATCAAAACATTGCCGGCTCGCAAGCCCCGTTTTTTGTCGGGTGCGGGGCGTATCGCCATCATGTGCCAGCCAGTGTTGATCATTTGATCCAACGCTCTGAATTTTTAACCTCTTACACGCCTTATCAACCAGAGATTTCGCAAGGCACACTGCAATATTTGTTTGAGTTTCAAACCCAGGTGGCCAATTTGCTCGGCTGTGAGGTTGCCAATGCCTCGCTTTATGATGGGTCTACGGGATGCGGAGAAGCTGTGTTGATGGCGCACCGGGTGACCCGGCGCAAGCGGGCTGTTTTGGCGGGTAATTTGCACCCTCACTATCGCTCCGTTGTGGAAACGCTTTCTGGCATGAGTGGTTTTAAGGTTGTCTCAGGGCCAACGTCTCCCACTGGCACGTTAGACCTTGAGGCGCTCATTGATGAGGAGACCTCTTGTGTTGTGGTGCAAACCCCTGATGTGTTTGGCAATTTGCATGATTTGCGCAACCTGGCTAAAGCTGCGCAAGACAAAGGCGCTTTGCTTATTGGGGTGGTCACAGAGGCTGTCTCGCTGGGTGCTGTGATGTCACCTGGCCAGATGGGCGCAGATATTGTGGTGGCTGAAGGCCAGTCTATTGGCAATGGCTTGAATTTTGGCGGCCCCTATTTGGGGCTTTTCGGCTGCAAGCAGAAATTTGTGCGGCAAATGCCGGGCCGGGTTTGCGGGGAGACGGTTGATGCCGATGGCAAGCGCGGCTTTGTGCTGACCCTTTCCACACGCGAACAACACATCCGGCGCGAAAAGGCAACGAGTAATATTTGCACCAACTCTGGCCTGTGCTGTTTGGCGTTTTCCATTCATATGACTTTGTTGGGTGAAACGGGTTTGCGCAAATTAGCGGCGCTTAATCATGCAAAAGCGGTGCAGTTGGCTCAAAAGCTGGATGAGCTGGACGGTGTGGATGTCATTAACGAGCGGTTTTTTAATGAATTTACGGTGCGGCTCAAGGGCTCAACGGACAAGGTCGTGAGCCAGCTTGCAAGCCAAAACATTTTGGCCGGTGTGCCGGGCGCTCGGTTATGGCCAGGACAATCAGAGTTTGATGATCTGTTGATGATTGCGGTGACAGAGACTGTCAGCGATGGGGATATGGATGTGCTTGTAAACGGTTTGAAGGAGGTTCTTGATGCTTAACAATAAAGGACGGGTGACCCAACCACCAACACAAGAGACTTTCCAAGCTATCTCCACTGTTAGCGGGCATAAAGGCTTGAGCTGGGAAGAGCCGTTGATTTTTGAAAATGGCGGGCTTGACCAGAGCGGGGTGGATTTGCCTGACGTGCCTGAGACGGGCACCAAATTGGGTGATTTAGCACGCACCGACGAGATTGACTTGCCCGGGCTTTCAGAGCCAGAGGCGGTGCGCCATTATGTGCGTTTGAGCCAGAAAAATTATGCCATTGACAGCGGGTTTTATCCGCTTGGGTCCTGTACGATGAAACATAACCCGCGTTTGAATGAGAAAATGGCACGTTTGCCTGGGTTTTCAGACATACACCCTTTGCAGCCACAAGCGACCGTTCAAGGCGCTCTTGGGCTGATGGAAGAGCTGAGCACTTGGTTGATGGAGCTGACCGGAATGGCCGCCATTGCGCTTTCGCCCAAAGCGGGGGCGCATGGGGAGCTGTGCGGCATGATGGCCATTAAGGCGGCCCTAGAGGCGGCTGACAGCACGCGTGATATTGTGCTGGTGCCTGAAAGTGCCCATGGCACCAACCCAGCGACAGCAGCTTTGCTTGGGTTTAAAGTGGCCTCAATCCCGGCCGATGAGGATGGCACTGTGCGGGTCAAGGCTGTTGAGGATGCCATTGCAAACAATGGGGCAGACAAGATTGCTGGCATTATGCTGACCAATCCCAACACTTGCGGGTTGTTTGAGCGCGAGATTAAAGCGATTGCTGATGCGGTGCATGATGCAGGCGGCTATTTTTATTGTGATGGGGCTAATTTTAACGCTATTATGGGCCGGGTGCGCCCGGGAGATTTGGGCGTTGATGCGATGCACTTTAACCTGCACAAAACCTTTTCAACCCCGCATGGCGGCGGCGGACCAGGCTCTGGCCCCGTGGTGCTCTCCTCGCGCCTGGCACCGTTTGCGCCAGTGCCGTTTTTGCGCAAAGAGGGTGACACACTTTCTCTGGTTGAACATGAAGAAGAAGCCAAGGCTGGCGGGGCGCAACCGTTTGGCCGCCTGACGGCCTTTCAAGGGCAGATGGGCATGTATGTGCGGGCGCTGTCTTACATTCTTAGCCATGGCTTGGATGGGTTGGCCCAAGCCAGCGGTGATGCGGTTTTAAATGCCAATTATGTGCGGGCTAAACTGAAAGATGTGCTAAACCAGCCCTTTGGTGATCAGGCGTGTTGCCATGAAGTGCTGTTTGATGAGACCTCGCTTGAGGGTACGGGCGTGACCACGCTTGATATTGCCAAGCGGTTAATCGATGAAGGCTTCCACCCGATGACGATTTACTTTCCGCTGGTGTGTAAGGGTGCGATGTTAATTGAGCCAACGGAGAGCGAATCGAAGGCGAGCATTGATCAGTTTGTCACCACGCTTAGGGCCCTGGTTGAAGAAGCGCAAGTGCAAGGCGATGAAGCGTTCCATCAAGCGCCTGTTTTAACACCGCGGCGGCGGTTGGATGAGACGGGTGCGGCAAGAAAGCCTATTTTGCGGTGGGCGGCTGAGTAGCATTCTCTACTACTGGACCTTATAAATTAGGCGATCTTTTGCTATTAAAAATACTTTCGAGCACTGTTAAATCCTGAATTACTAACTGTTTTCGGACATCGGTCTTTTTATTGTCAGCCCTAAAAAGGTCTTTTACAGAACTCCGCAAATAAGCGGTTCGTCCATTGCATCTATTGCCATGTATGCTATTCAGCTGCTCGATTATATTCGAGTAGAATTTTATTGCTTCTACATTAGTACCTTCTTTTGAAAAAGGATCCAGAGCGTTAAAAGCCTCGTTAATGAGGAATTTTGCACTTTGTCTATCTTTCTTTGAAAAAAAATATTCTTCCATTCTATTTCTCCGGTTTGATTTTTGGGAAAATAACCTAGATGATTCCAAGTTAATTACAAAACCGGCCTCTTGCGAGACCGGTTTTTTTGGGAGGAAGGGAAGGAACTGTGTGGACCTTAGTAGCAGCGTTTGCCAACTCTTACCCAGCGTAGAACTTTGCGGCCTTTGCGGGGGCTCCAGACCCAAAGTTTGCGGTATTTTGGTTTGCAGTGGTAGCCATAGCCATAATTGTAGTGATAGCCTGCATGGAAATGATGAAACTTTTTAAACTTCTTCCAACCGCCCGCGTTTGCATCTGAGGCGCCTGTGCTTAAGGCTGTTAAGCTGATGGTGGCAATGGCTAGAGCGCTAAGGGCTGTTTTTCTGATCGTGTTCATTTTAAAATCTCCTGTTTAAATTTTGTGTTTTGGTTTGGGCTGTTGCCCTGTCGATGTAAGGAGATTAGGCAAATCAGGGTCTGGCGTATGTGATAATTATCACATCATGAAAAGCCTACCTAAAAACTATTTTTTTCATAAAAAGCTTAGCCGTCACGGCCTCATTGAGCCGTGCATTCCTGTTTTTTTCAATAAATTTGCATTTTGGCGCCCGTTCATTTGATTTTAGCACGCAAAGGCAACAATGATTTGATATGGCACAGCTGTTTATCTTATTTGCACCTTAACGTTTGGGTTTGTTCCTGTTTCGATCTGCAATAACAGCTTAATATATACCAAAAGTTGTATGCACTTACCCCCTTACCTCAATGGTTGTTAATTTTGTTAAGGTTTCTCTTTTTTACTTGTCTCATCAATTTGAGCTTCAACGCACATGTTTGGCTCATTGGATGAATTGTAAATAGTAAAAAAGGAAAAACAGGGTATGGCGCCTTTAACAACTACAAAACCTACAAAGATCATTGGAGATGAAACAGATAATTCTTTAGTGGGCACTGAAGGAGATGATGTGATCAAGGGCCGCGCGGGTGATGATGAACTGCATGGTTTGGATGGTAATGACAAACTGCTCGGCGGGGAGGGAGATGATCACCTGTTGGGCGGGGATGGCAATGACATTTTACGCGGTGACCGATCGGGTTTGGGAAACGAATTAATTAAAGATGGCTCGATTGAAGGTTTTGACCTGAAGGGCAAAAGCTGGACGGGTTCTAAATCTGACGGCAGTGTTGGGCCTTGGCAAACCTCTCAAGGCTGGGAGGTTGGCTTGGCAAGCACTTATGGGCTTGATATGGACGGCCATAATCAAGTGCTAGAACTTGATGCCTATCACAACACGTCTTATTCACAAACGTTAGACGGTGTGGCCAAAGGCGACACCTTGCAAGTTCAACTTGATGTGGGCCTGCGGGCAAGAAACACTGAGCTTGGCAAAGATGGCGTGGCTGTTTTTTGGAACGGCGTTTTAATCGCAGAAATTTTGCCTGAAGACGTTTTGGCTTGGGAGACCCATACCTTTGAAGTCAAGGCTGATGTTGGCGATGGATCTAACACAATTACATTTGGTGCCCTTGGCAGTTCTAATAGCTATGGCGCTTTAATTGATAATATCTCCGTTCGCGCGCTTGCCCAGCCTGGTAATGATGTTCTGATTGGAGGCCCGGGCGAAGATAAGCTTTATGGCGGGGCCGGTGATGACCGGCTTGAGGGCGGCTCTGAAGCTGATGAGCTGCGCGGTCAAAATGGTAATGATTTAATTTATGGAGGCGGTCAAGATGATAAAATCTGGGGCGGTCAAGGTAATGATACGGTTTTTGCTGGTGGCCATAACGATACGATATATGGCGGGGCTGGCGATGACGTTATTTACGGAGAAAACGGAAATGATTTGCTGTTTGGTGGGCAAGGCAATGACAGCCTTTATAGCGGCGATGGCAATGATGTTATTCGCGGTGGACTTGGCGATGACTTGCTTATCGGCGGGCCGGGCCATGATAAACTTTATGGTGGCAAGGGCAATGACCGGCTTGAGGGCGGGTCTGAGGCTGATGAGCTATACGGCCAGAAAGGTGATGATTTAATTTATGGCGGTGGCCAAGATGATCAAATTTGGGGCGGTCAAGGTAATGACACAGTTTATGCCGGTGGCCATAATGACACGATCAATGGAGGACAAGGCAATGATGAGCTTTATGGCGAAAACGGTAACGACCTGCTTTTAGGCGGCAAGGGAGATGACAAGCTCTTTGCTGGTGACGGCGACGATGTGATCCGCGCTGGTTTGGGTGATGACCTATTGGTTGCCGGACCCGGCCAGGATAAACTTTACGGTGGCAAGGGCAATGACCGACTTGAGGGTGGCTCTGAAGCAGATGAATTGTATGGCCAACAAGGAAATGATGTCATCTATGGCGGTGGCCAGGATGACCTGATTTGGGGCGGCAAGGGAGATGATATTATTTTAGCTGGCGGCCATAATGATACGGTTTATGGCGGGCAGGGAAATGACATCTTATATGCCGAAAATGGTAATGACGTGATCAGCGGTGGCAAGGGGGAAGATATTTTTGCTTTCCGTTTGGGCAACGCAGTTGATCAGGTTTTGGATTTTGATTTTAAAGCAGATCAGCTTGTGTTTGATGAAGGGCTTGCAGCCAGTGTTGATGAGTTGCTCGATGGTGCCATGCAAGATGGTGATGATGTTGTGATTAATTATGGGCCAGGTGACCAGCTTGTCTTACATAACACTGACCTGAATGATCTGGGAACTGACAATATTAGTTTTTTTGATGTGGATAGCTATTTAATTTAGCGCTCCCTGAATATCTACATCTTTTGGCGAGCCATTTTTGGCTCGCCTTTTTTTTTCTCTTTGTTAAAAAAAACGGGCTCCTATGCAGGAGCCCGTTGGTAAGTTTTTATTATTATTTTTGTTTAGGCCTAAACTCTTGGTTTAAACCCCGCTTAGATTCTTTTTTCATCTTTGTTGGATGGTCCTTATGGATACCAACTGTTACTAATATATTTGTTTCATACACCGGTTTTCGCTTTTATCTCAATCAGCTTTCCGGTTTATGATTAATTCATTCGCTGTTTTAGTTCAGCAATTGAAGTTTCGATAAGCTCTTGGCCCTTTTCGCCCTTGGCTTGGCCGCTTAAAATCTTTTCAGCTGCATTGGTGGCAGCCTCTACAGCTGCTAAACGTACTTCATTAACCGCTTGGGCTTCAGCTTGTGAGATTTTCAAGTCTGCGGCTTTGGTGCGGCGCTCTAGGGTTTCTTTAAGCTTCTCACGGGTTTCTTTGGCGTAAATTTCTGCTTCACGCTTGGCCTGAGCGACAATGCTTTGGGCTTCTTCTTCGGCTTCGCGGGCTTTTCTTTGATAGTCAGCAAGCAAACCTTGAGCTTCCTCGCGCAATTTGCGGGCTTCATCAAGCTCGTCTTGAATTTCTTTTGAGCGCTTGTCTAGTGCGCCTGTGATCAGACCTGGAACTTTGGCCCAAACCAAAATGCCAAGAAAGATAAATAGAAAAATCGATACCCAGGTTGATGGATTTGCAAAATCAAGCATGATTTCAGCTTTCCTTTTTAACTACGCAAAGCACTGTCAACATCGCCAGATGATGGCTTGGCACCAATCAGTTTTTCAACGATGGTTTCAGTTGTTTGTGCTGCGATTTTATTGACTTGTCCTAAAGCTTCGGTTTTGGCCTGTCTGATGCTTGCTTCTGCATCAAGCGCTTTTTTGGTAATTTCTTGTTCGATCTGCGCGCGCTCATCAGCTATTTCTGAATTGAGTTTGGCGCGGGTTTCATCAGCAATGGTATTGGCTTTGGCTCTTGCGCTGGCAAGGGCTTCTTCATAGGTGGCGATTGCGGTTTGAGTTTCTTCGCGTAATTGAGCCGCTTTATCTAGATCGCGTTGGATGCGGTCGCGGCGTTCTTCTAGCACTTCACCAATGCGCGGAAGGGCCAGTTTTGAGAGCACCACATAAAGAAAGGTAAAACAAATCACCAACCAGAATAATTGCGAAGAATAAGTGGTTGGGTCAAAGGGAGGAAACGACTTTTCATGGCCCTTGGAGGGGACATGGGTCTCTGTGTTGTGTTGCTCTGCCACGTTGTTATCTCTTTAAAAAATTAAGATATTAAAACTTTTTCAAGCTTTTATATTCTGCTTGCTTTTATCTTGGTTGCTGGGCTGATTAAAAGATCATGATTTTTTAAAACCATGACCTTTTAACATGAACCCATTTAACTCATTTACGCTTAGCTTGCGTAAAGTAGGATCAAAGCAATCAGAAGCGAGAAAATGCCTAGTGATTCAGTAAAGGCCACACCAATCAATAGGTTGGTGAACTGGCCAGCGGCTGCTGATGGGTTGCGCAAGGCACCGGCAACATAGTTGCCAAACAAAATACCAAGACCAACACCGGCACCGCCCATACCAATACAGGCAATACCTGCGCCGATTAATTTTGCAGCTTCTGCTTCCATTTTATATGCTCCTTTAATTTCAGCAAAATTTGTTAAATAGGTTTGTTAAATCCTTTTACAGATTTAGTGTGATGGATGCATTGCATCGTTCAGATAAATGCATGTTAGGGTTGCGAAAATGAAGGCTTGAAGGAAGGCCACCAAGAACTCCATAGCTGTTAAAGCAACACCTAAAATTAGAGGGCCAACTGATAGGGCGCTTAAAAAGCCGCCAGCACCAGCTAGAGTGATAATAAAGCCTGCAAACACTTTTAGGGTGATGTGGCCGGCCAACATGTTGGCAAATAAACGAATGGATAAGCTCACAGGGCGCGCCATAAATGAAATCACTTCAATTGGGACCAAGATAATGAGCATTGGCCAAGGCACCCCTGAGGGGACGAACAATTTTAGAAACCCGAGACCATTTTTATAAAAGCCATAACCAATCACAATCGCCATGACCAATAATGAAAGGGCCGCAGTGACCACCAGATGGCTGGTAACAGTGAATGAGCCAGGCAGCATGCCTAAGAAATTACAGAATAAGATGAAAAGAAACAGTGTAAACACAAGAGGGAAGAATTTCATGCCTTCTTCGCCTAAAATGTTGCGCAAAAGATTGGCAACAAATTCATAAAACAATTCAGCCAAATTTTGCCAGCGGCCTGGAACCAGTGCACGTCCGCGCATGGAAAAAATGAGAAACGCAGAAATGAGAGTTACGGCGATCACCATAAACAAAGAGGAATTGGTAAATGAGGTGTCATACCCAAACAATTCCATGGGGAAGATTTTTTGGATCTCAAATTGATGGATCGGATCAAGATTGTCGCTGCCAGAGGCCACGGCCTGTCTCCCTTTTCAAACCTTTAAAGTTATTGTGCCCTTGTTATTAAGAGCTTTAAAATTCTCATTACTCGTCGGCTTTTTCAGCTCGGTTAGGGTCTTTGGCCATATTCAGCCGTTTGCCAGCGCGAATTATATTCAATGTACCAGCAGCAAACCCGAACAATATAAAAATGAATAGCATAAACGGCGAGGATCCCATCCACGCGTCTAAATACCAACCTATTGCCCCACCGATAAGAACCGCAACAACAAATTCACTTCCCATCCGCATCGCAATGCCAAAGCCACTGCTGGAAGATTGAGCCGCTTGATCTTGTAGATCTGGGCTTCTGGCTTCATCTAGTTTTTCACCTAGCTCATTCAGACGTCGTTGAAAGTCTTTATGCGCTTCTGGTTCTTTTGGATCTGCCATTTTTCAATCCTGATGGGAAGATCACCTTACTGACAAGGTTCCCTCAGCCGGGCTGGACCATAGTCTTGCCATTTTGTGCTGTCAAGCACGTTGGCCGTTTTTTGGGCCTTTTCAGTTGATTTAATTTGGCTATTTATGGGGTGATGTGACCAACTGACGCAAAATTTCGTTCAAAAGAATAAAATTTTAGGTTTCAGCATGTTGGAATTAGCTGGGTTTTGCCTCTATGGCCAAAGCATGAATGGTGTTTTTTAATTCATCACTTAAAATTTTATTGATGGCTTGGTGCATTTGCAATCTGGATTGCCCTTCAAATTTGCTGGCGGTGATTTTGATGCGAAAATGGCTTTCTCCTGTGCCTGGAGATCCGGCATGGCCAGCGTGCATATCACTTTCGTTAATCACTTCAAGCGCTTCTGGGGCCAAGCTTTGCGTTAGTTTTTGTGTTATGATCTCTGTCATACTCATTTTGAAAATACCTCTTTTCGTCATTTTGGGTTAAGGTTTCTTATCCTTTTTAGAGCATTTCTTATTTAGACGTAATTGCTATAATGCTCTATCTTTTTCTTGAAGCGTTTCATTTGTCCCAAAACCGGTGTCCACTTTTGGGTGAAACGCTCTTTTTTCTTGAAGCGTTTCATTTTCTCTGGCGCTTTAGAATGCCCACCAGCATCCGCGCTATCCCAAAACCGGTGTCCACTTTTGGGTGAAACGCTCTAACCCCTTAATCAAGGTTTTACCTGGGCATGAATTTGAGCTATAGTTCTGGGCCTCTTGATTTGCCTGTGCCCGTCTGCTCCGCCATGGGATGCATGCTTAATATCGTTTCATTCTCCCCATGACGGGTATCCCATTTTGGGTGAAACACTCTAATTTGTTGTTTTTAAGAAATAGGTTTTATGAAACTTACATCGAAATATTTTGATTCTATTCGGGTTAAACCTGAAGATGACCGGACCAAACAGCCCGAAGAGGCGCTTTGCAATTGGAAAGGCTGCCAAAAACCAGGGCAATTTCCAGCGCCTAAGGGCCGGGAAAAAGAGGGAGAGTATTACCTTTTCTGCCGGGAGCATGTGCGTGAATATAACAAGAAATACAATTATTTCGTTGGTATGAATGAAGATGATATTGTTGATTATCAAAAATCAGCCTCGACAGGTCATCGCCCTACCTGGTCTTCAAATGATAAAATTAAAGGATCTGGCTCTTCTAGCGATCAGTTTTCTGACCCTCATATGTTATTTGATGAGGATGATGAGGGGACCCGGCCAACGCGTGGACGGCGCCTGAGAAACATGGAGCGCAAATCTCTGGGTAATCTTGGGCTTGGCGCTGATGCGACTAAAGATGATATCAAGGCGCGCTATAAAGAGCTTGTCAAACGCTATCATCCGGATTTGAATGGTGGAGACCGAGATTGTGAAGATAAGCTGTGCGAAGTGATTGCTGCTTATAATTATTTAAAAAAAGTTGGCATGGTTTAGCCCCTATAAACATAATATAAATTTTATCCAAAATGGAAGATTGCTTTCATGAATGCTCCCCTTAGCCCGTTACAAGATATGATGCCAGATACTGAATTTAGTGTTCAAGAGCTGTTTGGTTTTAACAGCAACTTAAAAGTGCCCGGTTTTAGTGAAGCTAGCACGCATGTACCAGAATTGGACGAAGACTATTTATTCAACAAAGAGGTAACTTTGGCAATCCTGGCAGGGTTTAAGCATAACCGCCGGGTGATGATACAAGGCTATCATGGCACAGGTAAATCCACGCATATTGAACAAGTGGCGGCCAGGCTGAAGTGGCCATGTGTAAGGGTTAATCTGGATAGCCATGTCAGCCGGATTGATTTGGTGGGCAAGGATGCCATTGTCATTAAAGAGGGAAAGCAGGTCACTGAATTTAAAGAGGGTATTTTGCCCTTTGCGCTGCAGTCTAACACTGCGCTGGTGTTTGATGAATATGATGCGGGCCGGGCTGATGTGATGTTTGTGATCCAGCGAATTTTAGAAGTGTCTGGCAAACTAACCCTGCTTGATCAAAGCAAGGTTATTCACCCTCACCCTGCCTTTCGTTTGTTTGCCACCACCAACACCATTGGTTTGGGCGACACCTCAGGCCTTTATCATGGCACACAGCAAATCAACCAAGGCCAGATGGATCGCTGGTCGATTGTGGCTACGCTGAATTATCTGCCCCATGATGATGAGGTGAATATTGTTAAAGCCAAGGTTAAAGAACTGGCGGGCAGTGAAGAGGGATTGGCGAAAATTTCCAACATGGTGCGGGTGGCTGATTTGAGCCGCAGTGCGTTTATGAACGGGGACCTTTCCACTGTCATGAGTCCGCGGACTGTGATCACCTGGGCGGAAAATGCTGAGATTTTTGAAGATGTTGGCCTGGCCTTTCAGCTTAGTTTTTTGAATAAATGTGATGAGCTTGAAAAAGGGTTGGTGGCTGAGTTTTACCAACGGTGTTTTGATGAAGAGCTGCCCCAATCAACCGCCAACATAGCCTTGAGCTAATTAATCATGAGCATTTGCTGATGGCTGCTTCTTCTAAAAAAACGAACCAAGGCGCTGAGCGATTTCAGTCGGCACTGAAGACAACTTGCAGGGCTGTTGCAGGCAAATCTGACCTGGATGTGCATTTTGGCATCATTGATCAGCCGGTTTTATCTGACACCAGCATATCAATGCAAAATATTAGCGATACACCTAGTTATGAAGAGCTCCAACTGGCCAGAGGCATTGCTGATAGTTTAAGCCTTAAAGCTGGGTGTCATGATGCCCAGTTGCACTCTAAAAAAGCGCCTACAGATTCCCAAGCACGGGCTATTTTTGATGCACTGGAAGAAGTGCGCTATGAAACTGTTGGTGCCAGCCAAATGCGGGGCATGGCAAAAAATTTAATGGCCCGCCAACAAAATTTACTTGGCAAGGAATATATTGGCAATTTTCAAGACGCTGCAGATGCTGCTATGCAAACCGCTATCAGTCTTTTGGCGCGCGAGGCGCTTTCTGGACAAGCCTTAGCTGGTCAAGCGGCAGAAATAGCAAATGTTTGGCGGGCTCAGCTTGACCCGCAAACGGCCAAAATATTTGGTGATTTAAAAGAGGGGCTGTTTGATCAATCTGCGTTTTCTAATACGGTTTTAGAGCTTTTAAAAGCACTTGACCTTTCTCATGACTCTGAAGAAGCGGGTGAGAATGAAGGTGAGAGTGAAAATGAAGTTGAAACTGAAGATAATGAAACCGCTCATGACCAGGAAGAGAGCGGGGCCAGCGATGATGAGAGCAGCGATGCTGAAAGCGACCCTTCTGATAACAATGAGGGGCAAGAGCGGCAAGACACAGACTTTGCTGATAATTCTATCAATGATGGGGAAGCTGAAAAACAAGCCAATCCAGCACAACAACAACCAGCACAACCTAATTATTCTGTCTTAGAGGTGCCGGAGGCGTTTGGTTATCACATTTATACCAAGCAGTTTGATGAAGAGTGCCACGCTCATGATCTAGCGCAAACAACTGAATTGGAGCGCTTGCGTAAACTGCTTGACCGGCAATTGGAAACATTGAACCGGGCTGTTGCGCGGTTGGCCAACCGGCTGCAACGCAAATTATTGGCACAACAAAACCGGGCCTGGCATTTTGATTTGGAAGAAGGGGTTTTGGATGCAGCGCGCCTTTCACGGGTGGTGACCGATCCGTTATCTCCGCTGTCCTTTATGCAAGAGGCGGACACAGATTTTCGCGACACGGTTGTAACCTTGCTGATTGACAATTCCGGTTCTATGCGCGGGCGCCCAATTATGATTGCGGCGTGCTGCGCCGATATTCTCGCCCGCACGTTGGAGCGGTGCGGTGTGCGCACAGAGATCTTGGGCTTTACCACCAAGGCCTGGAAAGGGGGCGAGTCCCGCCAGGCTTGGGACGCGGCTGGAAAACCGGCCCAACCAGGGCGGCTTAATGATATTCGTCATATCATCTATAAAACGGCTGACAGCCCGTGGCGGCGCTCACACCTGAATCTCGGGCTGATGATGCGGGAAGGATTGCTGAAAGAAAACATTGATGGCGAGGCCTTGACCTGGGCTCACAAACGTTTGCTGGCTCGGCCTGAACAACGCCGCATTTTGATGGTTATTTCTGATGGTGCGCCGGTTGATGATTCAACTTTGAGTGTGAATCCAGGCAATTATTTGGAGCGGCACTTGATCCAGGTTATTCATGAAATTGAGACCAAATCGAGCGTTGAACTGATTGCCATTGGCATTGGCCATGATGTCACCCGTTATTATAATCGGGCTGTGACGATTACTGATGCAGAAGAATTGGCCGGGGCGATGACGGATAAACTTTCTGAGTTGTTTGATGAAGCGCCTAAAAATGTTAATCGGCGGCACGCATAAATATTGGCAAAAAATGACCAGCCCGTGCCTCTGTTAGGAAACTTATATGATTAAGTGGTTTTTCTTTTTAGCTCTTTTTATAAGCTTGACGACGCAAGCTATGGCGGGGCCGAAGCCTGATATTACCAAGCTTAAACCTCATGAGATTTCTCTTTCTGCGCGGCCAGTTCATTTTGGAGGCAATGTCAACGTCAAAGTGTTTGGCAATTTGGTGTTTCGCTCTGGATTTATTGTTTCGTCTCCTTCTGCTTATTGGGGCGGGCTTTCTGGCATTGCAATTTCTAAAGATGGGGCACAGGTGGCCCTGGTGTCTGATGCAGGGTTTTGGGCCCGCTTGAACCTTGCTTATGCCAATAACCGTTTGCAACCGCCAAAGAAAGCTTTGGTTGGGCCGCTAAAAGCACTGGGCAACAAACCGTTAAAACTTGGCCGGGACCGGGATGCAGAGGCAATTACCTTGCTTAAGTCGGATAAGTTTTTCGGTCAGGCCCTGATCTCTTTTGAGGGCAATCACCGGATTGGCCGTTTTTCTTTAGACAAGAAAGGGGTGAAGGGCCCCAGGTCTTATTTGCGTTATCCATTCCTTCGCCGCCTCAGTGGCAATGCAGGCATTGAAGCGATGGCGGTTTTGCGCAAGGGCAAATTAAAGGGTAGCCTGGTAGCTATTGCCCAGTCGCGCAAAGATAAACGGGGCAATTTTATTGGCTGGCTGGTGCGCAAAGGCAAAATCACCAAAATCCGTTTCACCCCACCCCAGCTTGATAAATATCGCATCACCGATGCTGTGGGCCTGCCTAATGGAGACCTGTTGTTGCTGGAGCGGCGCTATAAGTTTCTCACTATCAATATGCGGGTGCGCTATGTGAGCCAAAAAGAGTTGCGCTCAGGCCGCGCGATTAAGGGCAAAGTTATCATGGAAGCCAACAGCAACTCCCACCAGGTTGATAATATGGAAGGAATTGCGGTGCATAAAAACAAGCAGGGCGAGACGATTGTCACGTTGATCTCAGATGATAATTTTAATGGGTTTCAAAAAACACTATTGATGCAGTTTGCGCTTATGTCACATGGCAAGTCTGCAGCACGATAAAAAATATTTTTTTACCGTGCTTTGATTTTTCGCCAAGCTTTAAAGCCGCTGTTTTCTTATTTTCATTTGTCTCTTAACAATTTAATCAAGCTTGATGTATCCCAGCGCCCACCGCCCATACGTTGGACTTCTTTATAATATTGATCAATCAGCCCGGTTATGGGCAGAGCAGAGCCGTTTTTGCGCGCTTCATCGAGCGCAAAACCCAGGTCTTTTCTGACCCAATCAACCGCAAAGCCAAAATCAAATTCATCATCTACCATGGTGTGCCCGCGATTGGAAAGCTGCCAGGAGCCGGCTGCGCCTTTGGAAATGACATCGACGACTTGTTTTGCATCGAGCCCCGCCTTTTCAGCAAAGACCAGTCCTTCAGCGATGGCTTGAACGGCGCCGACAAAGGTGATTTGGTTGACCATTTTTGTTAATTGACCGGCCCCGACCTCGCCCATAAGCGTAACGGCCTGTGCATAAGAGTTTTGAACGGGTTTGCTGCGATCAAAGTCAGCCTGATCGCCCCCGCACATAATGGTCAGGACCCCATTTTCAGCACCAGCCTGTCCCCCAGAAACCGGGGCGTCCATGAAAGAAAGCCCCCTCTGTTTGGCTTTGTCATAAAGCTCGCGGGCAACAGCGGCAGATGTTGTTGTGTGATCAACCATTAAAGCCCCTTTTGACATGGCGTTGAAGGCACCTTGTTGGTCAAGGCAGACACTTCGCAGATCATCGTCATTGCCAACGCAGACAAAAACAATCTGGGCGTCTTTTGCAGCCTGCGCAGGGGTTTGCCCAAATGACCCGCCGAATTCACCGACCCACTTTTTGGCCTTTTCGGTTGTGCGATTATAAACACAAACCTCATGGCCGTTTTTGACCAGATGGCCGGCCATGGGATATCCCATGACGCCCAGCCCTAAAAATGCGACTTTCATTGCAACTCACCTTTTCAATTAATGATCTTGTGCCGCTTTAAAGTGGAACAAGGCCCCCTCTTTAATGCCTGATGGCCAACGAGATGTGATGGCTTTCACTTTGGTATAGAAGCGAACACCTTCCATACCATGAATATCATGATCGCCAAAGATAGACCGCTTCCAGCCGCCAAAGCTATGATAAGCAACGGGCACGGGGATGGGAACGTTCACGCCGACCATACCGGCCTGTACGTGGGTTGTAAAATCGCGGGCGCACTCTCCATCACGGGTGAAGATGGCTGTACCATTGCCATATTCATGGTCATTGACCATTTGCAAGGCTTGTTCGTAGTTATCTGCTCGCACAATGACCAGTACGGGGCCAAAGATTTCTTCCTTGTAAATGGTCATATCTGTTGTGACATGGTCAAACAGCGTTGCGCCGGTAAAGAAGCCTTCTTCATGGCCTTCAACAACCGTATTCCGGCCATCAATTAGCAGAGCGGCTCCTTCATCCACGCCTTTTTGGATATAACCTTCAATGCGCTCTTTGGCTTGGCTTGTGACAACAGGCCCCATCTCGACAGAGCGATCCGTGTAGGGCCCCACTTTTAAAGCTTTGATCTTCGGCGCAAGCCCTTCAACCAATGCATCGGCTGTTTCATCACCGACGGCAACGGCAACGGAAATTGCCATGCAGCGTTCGCCTGCTGAGCCGAAAGCGGCCCCCATCAAGGCATCAACGGATTTCTCCATATCAGCATCTGGCATAATGACCATATGGTTTTTGGCACCGCACAAGGCTTGCACACGTTTTCCATGCTTGCAGCCTTGGCTATAAATATATTCACCGACCTGTGTTGAGCCAACAAAGCTTATGGCCTTTACAATCGGGTTAGACAGAATTTCGTCAACAGCTTCTTTGTCTCCGTTCACTAAGTTCAGCAAACCATCTGGCAGACCTGCCTCTTTGAGCAGTTCCACTAAAAACAAAGTGGCAGATGGGTCCCTTTCACTTGGTTTGAGAATAAAGCTATTGCCACAAGTCAGCGCCACAGGGAACATCCACATCGGCACCATTGTGGGGAAGTTAAACGGGGTAATGCCGGCCACAACGCCGAGAGGTTGGCGAAGGGAATGCACATCGACATTATTGGCAACCCCTTCAGAATAATCACCTTTCAAGGCTTGTGTGATGCCACATGCAAACTCGACAACTTCAATGCCACGGCCCAGTTCGCCAAGTGCATCATCAAATGTTTTGCCATGTTCGCTGGAAATCAGCTCGGCAATTTTAGCGCGATTTTGCAAAAGCAATTCACGATAATTATACATTACAGCGGCCCGTTTTGCTGGCGGTGTTGCGCTCCAGGCTGGAAAGGCCTTCTCACATGAGGCAATGGCGTCACGCACTTCCTGGGCAGAAGAGAGCCCAACTTGTGCCTTTGCCTTACCCAGTGCGGGATTAAAGACTTCGGCAAAGCGCCCGCTTTGTGATGGCACACTTTCACCGTCGATGAAGTTATTGATCACAGTCAGATCATTGGTGACATTCATTATACTTGTCCTTTAATGAGATAAATTTGCTTACTGGTTGTCTTGCCTAATCATGTCGGCTGCTTTTTCTGCGATCATGGTTATGGGCGCATGGGTGTTGCCGGAAACAATTGTTGGCATGATGGAGCCATCCACCACGCGGAGGCCTTCCAGACCGTGAACTTTCAACCGTTCGTCGACCACGGCCATGTTATCAGTATCTGAGCCCATTTTGGCTGTCCCCACCGGATGAAAAATTGTGGTCGCAATATCGCCGGCCGCCTTTGCCAGTTCATCATTACTGGAAATCTCAGCGCCAGGTTTCATTTCTTCTGGTTGATACTGCGACATATGGTTTGTTGCCATGAGCTTACGAGCTTGGCGAATGCTGTCAACCGCCACAGTTCTATCACTGTCACAGGACAGGTAATTAGGTTTAATCGCGGGGGCAACATTTGCGTCATTTGCCTTGATATGACTTGTTCCCCGGCTATCTGGTCTTAAATTACAGACTGAGACTGTGAGGGCGGGAAAGGGATGTAATGGATCGCCAAATTTTTCCAACGATAATGGCTGGATGTGATATTCGATGTTTGCCGTGTCATGCTGATCAGATGATTTGCTAAAAATGCCCAACTGGCTAGGCGCCATTGCCATAGGGCCAGACCGTTTTAGGAAATATTGGGCCGCGATTTGCATTTTACCAAACAAACTTGAGGACCAGTCATTCAATGTGCGCGCGCCTTTAATTTTAAAGATCGTGCGGATCTGCAGATGATCTTGAAGGTTTTCACCTACGCCTTTTAAGTCATGATAAACATCAATTCCATTGTCTTTCAGAACATGGCCTGGTCCGATACCTGAAAGCTGCAGGATCTGAGGAGAGCCGATCGCCCCGGCTGATAGGCAGACTTCTTTGTTGGCGCAAACATAAGTGTTTCTACCTTTTACGTTCAGGTTCAAGCCAACCACTTTCTTGTTTTCAAAACGAAGGCTTTTGACATGGGCACCGGTGAGAATGGCTAAGTTTTTGCGATTGCGTGCTGGATCGATAAAGGCTTTGCGTGAATTCCAGCGAACACCGTCTTTTTGATTTACAGGGAAGTAACTGGACCCTTCATTGTCACCATCATTAAAATCTTCGGTTGGTTGGATATCAATTTCTTTTGCCGCTTCGCGCATCGCATCCAGAATGGGCCAGGACAAACGCTGTTGTTCGACGCTCAGCTCCCCTTTGGTGTTGTGATGTTCATCTTCTTGGCCAAAGTGACATTCTGATTTTTTGAAATAAGGCAAGACATCATCCCAGCTCCAGCCCTCATTGCCCATTTGGCGCCATTGATCATAGTCGCGTGCTTGACCGCGCATATAGATCATACCATTAATCGATGAACACCCGCCCAGGACCCGGCCACGTGGATAGTTGAGCGCACGGCCATTTAGGCCTGCTTCTTTTTCAGTTTGGAAACACCAGTCAGTTTTGGGATTGCCCATACAGTACAGATAGCCAATAGGGACATTCACCCAGAACCTGTTGTCACTGCCGCCAGCCTCCAGCAGCAGGACTTTTACTGATGGGTTAGCACTCAAGCGATTAGCCAGCACGCACCCAGCCGAGCCAGCGCCAACGATGATATAATCGTAAGTGCCATAATCATTCTTTTCATATTCACTCATGTTTCATGACGTCCCTTTGAAAGCCATTGCAATTCAGGTAAGTGCCCCCTCACAAATTAAGCTGAACGAGTGAAATGGCTGCCTTTGACCGAACAGCGTGACATCGAACGGTGTAACTATGATGATTATTTTTAATCTATGAAATGTTTATTATTGCTTTTCATTGTGCTATTTTGCACATGCTATGAAAGATACTCTCAATTGGAATGACCTTCGCTACTTCCTTGAAGTGGCGCGAAAGGGGCGGCTGTTAAGTGCTGCCAAGACCCTGGGCGTGAACCATACGACGGTGTCACGCCGTCTCTCAGCGCTTGAGGATTCCTTGGAAATTAAACTGTTTGAACAAGATGAAAATGGTTTTCATCTGACTAGGATGGGGGAAAGCATCCTGCCTCTTGCCCAACAGGTCGAGGATGTGACAGAGCTCACCAAAGAGCGCGTGCACTTTTCAGGTCAAACCTTATCAGGGAATTTGCGCATCGGGGCACCGGATGGTTTTGGTAATTCATTTCTGGCAGAGAAAATTACCAAATTCACTAATGAGAATCCTGATATCAGCATCAAATTACTTCCCGTGCCGCTAACCCATAATTTGCTCAAGCGCGATGTGGACCTTGCCATCACTTTGGAACCTTCCGATCGCAAAGATATTTTGGGCAAAAAAATTACCGATTACAGGCTCTACCTTTATACATCCAGAGACTATGTTGAAAAACATAAACTCAACATTAATAATCTGGAAGAGATTAAAAAGCACCCCTTTGCCGGTTATATTCCAGACATCCTTTATACTGAGCAACTTGATTTTAATCACTTCATCTCAGATGATCTTAATGAGACTTTCCAAGGATCCACCGTCATGTCTCAATACCAGTTTATTGCAAGCGGTGGCGGGTTTGGCGTTCTGCCCTATTTCATGGTTGGAGAGGACCCCCGTTTGGTGAGAGTTTTACCAGAGCAAATCTTTTTCACCCGGACGTATTGGCTGTTAATCCCAATTGACCTGCACCGCTTGGCAAGCGTTCGCGCCTTGGAGAAGGTTATTATCTCTTTGGTCAAAGAAAACCTTGGTTTGTTTCTACCAGAGACATAAAATGTTTCGCTAAACTGAGGTGCTAAGCAAAGTCCTGATCAAAGACTATACAAAGGAATGAGGTATGACAGAGGAAAAATACTTAGTCACACGAGATGAAATAGACGCTCTGGAAGGGGTGGCTAAAACTCATTTTCTTAATCCGGAGGCAAAGCGGTGCAACAAATCTCTTGGCGATCTGACAGGTCTGACAGGAATTGGCTTTCATATCATTGAAGTTGAGCTTGGTGATTTGACAACTGAGCATCACCGTCACCATTTTGAAGATGAGTGTGTTTACGTTTTATCTGGAAGTGGGACTGCTTTTATTGGTGATGAGGATTTTGAAATTCATGAGGGGGATTTTATTGGCTATCGAAAAGGCGGCTTGGCGCATTCAATAAAAAACACTGGCGATGAACTCTTGCGCTGTATCGTTGTTGGCCAACGGCTTGATCATGATGTCGGTGATTATCCTCGCTTGGGAAAACGCCTCTTTCGAAACAAAGGGCAGGCATTGAACCTGGTCGATCAGGATCGCATCGAGAGGATTGGTGGGGAGGTAGGCAAGAAATAATTTTTATCTTGCTTTTTACCCGGCTTATTCTTGTGGTTTGGTTGAATCGGTAAAATTGGGTGTATTCCAAAATAAGATATTTGCTTTGAACTCTTATCCTCCACCTGGCGACCAATGATGACCAAGGTTTGACAGCCTTGGTGGAAACTTAAACATCATTGGAGATTTATATGTCTATCAAATCTAGTATGAAAGTTGTTGGTGTATCTGGTGTTGCCTTGGCTGGCCTGGTGTTGGCCAGTGGCCCTGCATTGGCGGGCTGCACTCACCCTTATGTGCCTGTTAAACACAGCTCGGGTAATACAGTTTGTATTCACCAGGCGGTTGTCAATGCCCCACAAGATTTAGCTGCTCCTAAACCGCATGATCCGACTGCGCAGATACCTAAATTTAAGAAAGGGAAGTTGAAAGCAAAGCGTATTAGACGTAATCGCTAATTACTCAAATAAAAAAAGCCGTAACTTTTTAAAAGTTACGGCTTTGAAAATTCATTCATTTACTGGCTAAGTTTTTAAGCTGTTGCAGCTGTCTTTTTTTCAATCTCGGTTTTAATCCGGCGCGCTTTTATGGAAAGTTCTGATTTACGCGCTTTTACCAAATAAGCATCCAGGCCACCGCGATGTTCAACGGAGCGCAGGGCGTGCGCACTGATTTTCAGGCGGAAATTGCGACCCAGGCTTTCGCTGGCAAGATTAACATTGCACAAGTTTGGCAAAAAGCGGCGACGGGTTTTGTTGTGCGCGTGGCTTACATTGTTGCCTGATTGGACTGACTTGCCCGTTAATTCACAGCGCCGTGACATGATCTTTAAATCCTTAATTTCTTGAAAGGTTCTTTAAAAGCTCTTGCTTTTAAGCCTTTTTCTCTTTGCTAACAAAGAGCATCATTTTAAATTGTGTTTGAACGAAAAAATTTTGGCGGGTTTTCTCTTAAGTACAAGGACCAGCGCACAAAATAATAAATGCACCTAAAGGACCTTCAAGTGCATTTGGTCAGCTTTATAAAGCTATTTAGGGGGCAGCGTCAAGCTTTGAGCAGTCGCGTTTGTGCTTTTTTTTAAATTTATTTGGTTTGTTAAGCTTTCAGTGAAGAATATGGCTCTATAGTCAATATTAAATTTAGTTGTGTGCCGTTTTGCAATGGTTATTTGGATGGCGGCCACATTGTAGTATTGTGTACCACCTTTTGGCTTTAGCCTTAGATTTGACTGATTTTAAAAGTTAAATTGCAGCTTAGAAATGGTTAGAGGTGGATTTTAAGGGCCATTTGTTATGCGTTTGCTCGTTAGTCCGCTTAATTTTATGGGCCTATTGGTCGGGTATAGATTTATGATTAAGCGTTTGTTTTTATCTTTCCTTCAGCTATCAGACTTGCATTTGCGCTTTATTTTGCGCAACGGAGCTATTGGTGTTCTTGGCATATTCATGCTGGGGGCTGGAGTGCCAGCAATGGCTGGGGAAACCACTGTTCGGGCGACATATAACATTACTGCGCCGATTGGGAGTGGAAAGTTTCGTTTTGCCTCTGCTCAAGATGGCTCGCGTTATAAAATGCAAGGCTCTGCAAATTTCAAAGCATTCTTAGGCATTTACCAATGGAAAAGTGCGATTGCCAGCAATGGTTATATTCGCTCTTTTAAGCCGCGGCCAAATATTTATGCCTTTAATGCCAGAGCTGATAAAAAAGCTGAACGCATTCGGCTTAATTTTTCTTCTTCTGGTGTAAAGAAGATTAAAGCGGTGCCTCCATCCAAGCCGCATCCGAAAAGAATTAAAGTTACTAAGGCTCATTTGCGCAATGTGGTTGACCCGTTAAGTGCTGTGTTGGCCTTTACAGACAAAGCGCCGAGCTTAACCAATGGTTCTAAAGCTTGTAATCGCTCGATTCAAATTTTTGATGGGCGCCATCGGTTTGATGTGGTGTTGAGCTATAAACGCAAAGCCTATGCCAACCTTTCTAACGGTAAGTCTCGCACCGCTTTTGTTTGCCGGGCGAAATATCGGCCAATTTCTGGGCATAAAATGAATAAAACCGTCTCTTATATGAGCAAATCAAACGGGCTTGAGGTTTGGTTGGTGCCTTTGCCAAAAATGAAAATGTATGTGCCTTATAAAATCATCATTCCGATTATGATTGGCACGGCAACAGCTGAATTGGCGAACTTTAAAGTGCGCGACCCGAAAGCTGGGGTTATTGCTTTGGCAAAATAGTGCAAAGGAAAATTGTTTTAAACTCTATTTTCAATGGAATAAAAAAAAAGCCGCTTTAAGTTTTTGAAGAACTTAAAGCGGCTTTTTTTTATAAAGTTAGGCTCGTTGATATTGTTATTGAGCTAAGCTTGAAACTTTTATACGTTCAGGAGAAACTGTCATCGTTTCAGCGTTCGCATCGCAAGCAAAGCTTAATGATTTGCCCTCAATGCTGTCAATGGTTGTGTTTTTTCCAGGCGTTAGTTTGACCTTCACCCGTGTTGCAGAAACATAAGTTCCATTCACCATTGGGTCTGCTTCACTTACAATCAGTGTTACTTCGCATTCTCCTGCCGCTGGGTGGAAAAAAGTTGTTGCACGCTTTGAGCCAACCACAAAGCTCATGCCTTTTCCTGGATCAAGGGTTACATCTTGTCCCTTTGGATCTGCAAATGTTGGCCCTGATAGAAGGGTAGAGGCCAACAAGGTTGCTAAAGCTATTTTAGCTGGTTTAGAAATAATTTGTTGAATAAACATTGGACTACCTCATATCGTGTCGTTGAAACAAGAAGGACTATATGCCTCTTGAGGACAGTGAGGTAGAGGGCCCAGCGCGTGGCAGCTATGCAAAAATATGGTGCGTCAAAATGTCTAAGTCTTTATAAAAATTTACTTTTTCTTTTTTAATCCTTGAAAAGCCTGATCAGCCCAAAGGGCTTTAATGCGTTTGTCTCTGCCACAGCTAAAGCGGTAATAGGTGTAACGCACCTTGTTCAACTGATAATAGTTTTGATGATAATGCTCTGCTGGGTAAAAGGTTTTGGCTTTTAGAATCGGTGTGACGATTTTTCCCTTTAAGAGACCTGAAGTTTGCTCTTGTTGTTTTGAGGCTTTGGCGATGGCTTCTTGTTCGGCATTGTTCACAAAAATTGCCGTGCGATAGCTTGCGCCTCGGTCACAAAATTGGCCGCCTTTATCTGTTGGGTCGACCGTGCGCCAGAAAATATGGACCAATTGTTTGTAGCTGACCTTTTTGGGGTCGAAAGTGATTTCGACCGCTTCATAATGGCCTGTGTTTTTATAAGTAACTTCTTTGTATGTCGGGTTTTGTGTGTGGCCACCGGTATAGCCTGAGATTGTCTTTAGGACACCTGGGACTTTGTCAAAATCTGATTCAACACACCAAAAACACCCCCCTGCAAAAATGGCTGTTTGCGTTTGATCAGGTTTTTGGGCTTTTGCTGTGGTGACCAATGCCAGCAATGCAAGTGTTGCACTTATTGCTCCCAAAAAAGAGAACGGTTTTATGAGAGTTTTAAGGTGTTGCAACATGAAAGATCCTGTTTATTTTTGTATCGTTGAAAAATAATGTTTGATAGCTCCACTATGATAGGTATTTTTTTCCTTTTTGGAACAAGGGTTCACGAGAAACTGAAGAGATTTGATAAGCTATTTTAATTGGTCGTTCGCAAAAATTACAAATTTCTTGCCTACAGGTCGTCTTTATAGGTGTTCCATTTTGCCATATGATTGTAGTAAACATAGTCTATAAGCGGTAAAAATCTTAGCTTCTAAGGGTTGTTATTTTTTGATGATCGCGATAATGACCTTTTTTGCATGTATTTAAGAGAGTTTAATCCTGCCTTTAAATTATTTTGGGAACTTTTATGGCTCATTCTCAACCGGCCTCAGATCTTTATGGCGCGCCCAGCGCTTCGAATGTAACTGCAGTACTCGGCCCGACCAATACCGGTAAAACCCATTTGGCCATCGAGCGGATGCTTGGGCATCAAAGTGGCCTGATCGGATTGCCGCTGCGTCTGCTGGCGCGCGAGGTTTATGATAAGATTGTCCAGCGTGTTGGCGCAGCTGATGTGGCGCTCATCACCGGTGAGGAAAAGATTAAGCCGAAAAATCCGCGTTATTGGGTCTCTACTGTTGAGGCTATGCCGCGTGATCTGGATGTTGAATTTGTTGCTGTTGATGAAATTCAACTTGCTGGCGACCCGGAGCGGGGCCATGTGTTTACGGACAGGTTGTTTCATGCGCGCGGGTCACAAGAGACCTTGTTGCTGGGTGCTGAGACCATGCGCGATGCGCTGACCCAATTGTTGCCCGGGGTCAACTTTGTTTCCCGGCCTCGGCTTTCAAAATTAACCTATGCGGGCCCTAAGAAAATTTCGCGCCTTCCGCGCCGGTCAGCAATTGTGGCTTTTTCGGTTAAAGATGTTTATGAGATTGCCGAATTTGTGCGCCGCCAAAGAGGCGGGGCAGCTGTGGTGTTGGGCGCTTTGAGCCCGCGTACACGCAATGCCCAAGTGGAATTGTTTCAATCAGGTGATGTCGATTTTTTGGTTGCCACAGATGCAATTGGTATGGGGCTCAATTTGGATGTGGCCCATGTGGCCTTTGCCGGCGTGCATAAGTTTGATGGGTTGGTGACCCGTGAATTGACCCCGCCTGAGGTGGCTCAGATTGCTGGGCGGGCCGGGCGGCATGTGCAAGATGGTACATTTGGCGTCACCGGTGATGTGATGCCCTTATCTTCTGATTTGATCAACCGGGTGGAGGCGCATGACTTTGACCCGATTGGCGCGTTGCAATGGCGAGCGCGGAGTTTGGACTTTGCCAGTGCTGATCGCTTGCTCACCTCGTTAAAACAAGCGCCGAACAAACCTTATTTGATGAAAGCGCGCGAGAGTGATGATGTCATGGCGCTGGAAGCTTTGGTCAAAGACACAAGAGTTTTGGACATGGCGAAAGGACCGGCCAATGTGCAGTTGCTGTGGGAGGTGTGCCAAGTTCCCGATTATCGCAAAATTGGCCCGCAAGATCATAGTGACCTTGTAAAACAGCTTTATTTGTTTTTAATGGCCGATGAGGGGACAATCCCTGCTGATTGGATTGCTAGCCAAGTGGATCAGCATCAGCGCACAGACGGGGATATTGACACCATTGCCAACCGCATTGCTCACATTCGCACCTGGACATTTGTTGCCAACCGGGTTGAATGGTTAGAAGACCCCGCTTTTTGGCAAGGGCGGACACGTGAAATTGAAGATCAGCTTTCTGATGCGTTGCATGAAGGGCTGACCAACCGGTTTGTGGATCAGCGCACCAGCACATTAATGAAACGGCTGAATGAAAAAGATGAGCTGTTTGTTGAAGTGGATGATGATGGCAAATTACATGTTGAAGATCATTTTGTTGGTAAAATTTCTGGTTTTATGTTTACACCTGATAGTGAAAGTGCAGGTTTAAATGGGCGGGCCGCTCGTTCTGCGGCGTTTAAAGTTTTGAGTAAAGAATTGGCTATGCGATCAAAAGAAATGGTTGATGCTGAGATGGGCGATTTTAGCCTTTCAGCTGATGGAAAAGTGTTATGGAAAGAGGCGGTTATTGGACAGCTTCTTAAAGGGGACCATATTTTAAAGCCCAAGGTCAGTTTAATGGCTGATGAGCAATTAAATGGTCCCGCCAAAGAAGAGTGTGAGGCAAAGCTGCAAGCGGTTGTTGATGCTTTAATTGCAGAGCGGCTGGCGCCTTTGGTCCAGTTAAACCAATCTGAGGATCTTTCTGGCTTGGCGCGCGGGGTGGCCTATCAATTGGTGGAAAATTTAGGTGTTTTGCTCAGAGAGCCGATTGCCAATGATATTCGCCAATTGGACCAGGAAGCGCGCGGGCAATTGAGAAAATTTGGTGTGCGGTTCGGGGCCTTTAATATTTATTTTCCGATTTTGCTAAAGCCTGCGGCCACTGAGATTAGCCGCTTGTTATGGCTCACATTCCATGAAAAGATTGATGAAGGCCAAGCGTGGGAATTGCCTCGCGCGGGATTGACATCTGCTGGGTATGATAAGGCGATCCAAGAGGCTTATTATAAAACCTGTGGCTTTCATGTGTGTGGAAGCCGGGTGGTTCGGGTTGATATGCTGGAGCGATTGGCTGACCTTATTCGGCCCTTGATTTCATGGCGTAAGGATAAAAAGAAACCTGTTGAGCAAAAATCTTCCCTTGGCAATGAGCCGGCAGACAAAGCGGCCCAAGATACAAAGAATGATGAGAGCCCCCAAGAGCCAGAGAAATCTGTTGAAACGAAGAAAGAGGATGCACCAGCGCCTGCATGTGAAGAACCACCTTTAGGGGCAACAGGTGATGGCGGGTTTACAATTTTGCCTGATATGATGTCGATTATGGGGTGTTCGGCTCAAGAGTTGGCCGATGTTCTGCAATCAGTTGGCTACAGAGCAACCAAGCAAGCCGTTAAGACCGAGCCTGCTGATAAACAGGCACCCCCTGAAGAGAGCGCCCCGCCACAAGATACAGACGCGCAACCTTCAACTGAGGCTCAAGAAGAGGCCCCCGTTGTTGAAGAAATTATCATTTGGCGGCCCCGCAAACGATCTGGGTTTCATAAATCGGGCAAAGGAGGCCACAAGGCACGGACGGGCAAAGCGGGACAAAAGGACGGGTATAAAAAGGCACGCGGTAAAGGGGCTGGTGCTGGCAAAAAGAACCAACAAAGGGCTGACCATGGCAAACCTTATAAACCAAAAGCACCTCAGAGACTGGACCCAGATTCGCCTTTTGCCAAATTACAAGCGTTAAAGGACCAAATTGAAGATAAAGCGGGATGAACCAAACACTTTTAACACGCCGGGTTGATCAATGGTTGTTTTTTAGCCGGCTCACAAAATCGAGAAGTTTAGCCGGTCGGCTGGTTACCACTGGCAAAGTGCGGCTGAATAAGGAAAAACTGGTCAAACCGTCTCAAACTGTGAAAGTGGGCGATGTGATCACGGCGATGATTAACCAACGGCTGCGGGTTATTCAGGTTGAAGCGTTGGGGCACAGGCGGGGACCTGCCAGTGAAGCACAACTTTTATATACTGATTTGACGCCTAAAGAAGAAAAAGGGGATAAGGGGCGTCTTATTGTAGCCAATTCGCCAAGTCGTCCTAAGGGAATGGGGCGACCGACGAAAAAAGATCGCCGACGGCTCGATTCTTTAAAAAGCTATACCGGTTAATCACTTAAACTTTATAAAACTATTTCATTTGTCCTGCTTGTGCTTAGCGATCAAATGAGGTAGAGCATATCAGCTTTGTAAATGTGAGCCTTTGTCTAATTGTTTTTGTGGGTCACCCTGTTTCATAAGTTAGACAAAGAAATTGAAATTTTATGTTTTTTATTTAGACCATCTGTGGACTGTTTTAAGCCCCTTGGGAGACACGTTCTAAATTGTCTGATTGAGGTTAAGCAATGACTTATATTGTCAATGACAAATGTATTGTATGTAAACATACCGACTGTGTAGAAGTGTGTCCTGTGGACTGCTTTTATGAAGGCGAAAATATGTTGGTTATTCATCCTGATGAATGCATTGACTGTGGTGTATGCGAGCCTGAATGCCCTGTGGATGCGATTAAGGCTGATACTGAACCGGGAATTGAGCAATGGCTTGATGTGAACCGGGACTATTCTGAGAAATGGCCGAATATCACCATTAAAAAGGATGCTATGCCTGATGCTGAAAAGCATGCTGAAGAAGACGGCAAATTTGAGAAATATTTTTCTGCCGAGCCTGGTGAGGGCGATTAAGGTTAGCGTTCATTAACGCTATCAACTTTTAGCTTTTTTGTTTTCACTTTATGGTTGTTTGTGCTTTATGATCATATGGTGTTAAAAAAGCTTTTGAGAGTTTGTGTATGCGTTTCCTTTTTAAGCTATTTTCCTTTGTAGGTTTGTTTTCTTATTTGGTCTTGGGTGGGCTAGGCACAGTTATAGCAGCCCAAGATGATCAAGCCTTGCTTGAGATCGTTGAAACTTCTTGCAAAAAATCATGTGTAGAAAATAAGGGCGGAGAGGCTTTTTGTACCTCTTATTGCCAATGCGTCAATGGCCGCTTGACGCAATTGGCCAAGAAAACTGAGCTTGCAAAAATTCTGCAAGATGAAAAACAGCAAGAAATCTTTGTTCACCAATGTTCTGGAGAAACGGCGGTTAAATTTTTCTCTCATTCTTGCCGGGAAAAGTGTGCTGGGGCGCCCAAATGTAATTCTTATTGTTCTTGCTTGGAAAATCAGATTACAAACAAGCGTAAATTTTCTGAAATTGGCGCTTTTTTTATTCAGCTTGGAAAAAATGAAACAGGGGCAACAGACCGGTTAAAACGCTATGAAAAGGCGTGTTCTCGTTGATTTATCCGTCGCAAATCCTCAGAACATCAGCGTAAAACTTGTGAAAAATTTGTTTATTAACGATATTTTCTAACTGTAAAATCTGTTTAATGACAGAAATATAACAGAATCACATCGTGCACACTTTCCTCACCGTTAAAAATGTGTTATATTGGCCACTGGCTTGAAATTTTTCGATAAAAGCCGAGATAGGGATTGTTCATTACTGTGCCTGCTGAGCTTTTGTTTGGACTTAAGTGTCTGTATTATTAGGAAAATTTTTTTTTGAAAATTTATTGGGCTGAGTGACATATGCTTTGGGGCTAAGATTTGCTTTGGAGCGTAGTTTGGTCTCTCGGCTTTATTATTTTTACGATTTGAAGCCTTTTTAACTTTGTACGATCTTTATGATCCAAAAATAACTGAGCTTGAAGAGTTTTTTTAGCTCATTAACAATAATTCGTTGTTGGTTTTAATTATTCACCAACAAGAGGGAAATGTTACAGGGTGATCGCGTTTGAGTTACATGTAACTCAGTGAAGTTCGTGTGTATCCTTCCCTTTAATGTCAGTGATGATTTGGTCCGTGAACGTTTTGGCCTCAGGACCTTAAATTTGTTGCCTGATTTAAAAAATTTGATTGTCTGCAATCAAATATAAAATCTGTATTGAAAGAGAGAAAGTATGGCTGCACGCAAAAAATCAGTTCAAAAAAATGGTTTTCGTGTCAATGAGTATGTTGTCTATCCTTCCCATGGTGTGGGACGTATCATTGAAATCGAAACACAAGAAGTGGCTGGTGTTAGCCTTGAGCTATTCGTGATTGAATTTGAACAAGATAAAATGATCTTGCGGGTGCCAACGTCAAAGGCTGAAAGCGTTGGAATGCGTAAGCTGGCTGAAGAAGATGTGGTTAAAAAAGCTTATACCACTTTGAAAGGCAAAGCGCGCATCAAGCGGACCATGTGGTCACGCCGCGCACAAGAATATGAAGCCAAGATTAATTCTGGTGACCTGATTAGCGTTGCTGAAGTTGTACGTGACCTTTACAGATGCGATACACAGCCTGAGCAATCTTATTCTGAGCGCCAGTTGTTTGAAGCAGCGCTTGACCGGTTGGCCCGTGAAATTGCAGCAATTGAAAAGCTTGATGAAGCTGGTGCTGTGCAAAAGATTACAGGCGTGCTGTCTAAAGCTGCGCAAAGCAATCGCGCCAAAGCCCTTGAAGCTGATGGTAGTGGTGATGACCAGGAAGCGGCTGCTTAAGCATTATTTGCTAAATTTATTTTTAAGCCCTTTCGGACTTTTATGTTCGGAAGGGTTTTTTTATTGATTTCTTGGTACAGCACCAGAGCAGTGAATTTCAGGCCATTCACTTTCTTCTTAGATATTAATCTATCACTTGTAGCATTTCAGGTATTTCCATCCTGATCATTGGGCCGTTCCAATGGTCTAACCATCCGCGAGCTATGACTTGTTTGCCTACAAGTCCTTTTAAATATGGCCAGGATAATGTTTTGCGCTTCAATAGCCTTGATGCGATGACGATGGTAAAATCAGTACGCCAGTTTTTGTCAAAATTGATAAATGTATTGTTGCTGGAGCGGCCTATAGAGTTGATTTTCCCTTTGACAATAACAAAGTTTCCCTGGGGGTGCTGGTTTAAAGTTTGCACGTCTGCGGCTTCATAAAGGCGCAAACTTTTATCGTTTTTCCATTCCCCTAGTTTTTCCTTGCGGGCTTTTTGTTCCATATCTAAGAGAGTTGTAAAACAACGTTTGTTATGCGCTGTTGCATAAACAATTGCCAAACCTCGGCTGATTAAGTCTGCTTGCAGCCATTTTTGCTGATCGTTATGGTTTGTGAAAATGTGAGAGATGAACCGGTTGTGACGATCAGTTTTTGGGCCAGAAGAAAAATAGGTAATTTTTTTACCTTTTAAACTATGATTCAGCTCTTGTTTGTTTATGCCGCGGGCCAATTTTATGTTGGCAAGGGTTAAGCGTTGGCCATTTGTTAAAATAACATTGTTTTCTTTGGTGATCTGTTTGACGACCCCACTTTGAGTGGGAAGAAAAATACAAGCAGGGTAACTGTCCTGTGCCCAGGTTGGGCTGTTTTGACTGGTCATAACAATAACTGCAAGCCCTCCTATCATTTTCGCTTTTAAGTCCATTTTATCCCTTTTTTTGAAAACTTTTTTAATGTTTCCTTAAGCATACCTCTGGCAGTGTACTGATGATTATCACTTTAAATACTTATAAGGTATTGCTATGTCACAAGATGTTTTCCTGACAGGAAAGGAGCGATTTTTCAATGATACTGAAATCATCGTGTCTAAAACAAATCTTAAAGGGCACATTACTTATGCCAATACAATATTTTTAGATATTGCTGGATACACTGAAGCTGAAATTATTGGCAAGCCTCATAGTATTATTCGCCATCCAGATATGCCGCGATGTATTTTTAAAATGCTTTGGGATACCCTTTTTGAGGGACATGAAATTTTCGCTTATGTCCTTAATCGTTGTAAAAATGGTGATCATTATTGGGTTTATGCGCATGTGACGCCCAGTTTTAATATGAAAGGCGATATCATTGGCTTTCATTCTAATCGCCGTGTCCCGGAACGTCATATCATCGAGCAAGTCATTACCCCTCTTTATAAAAATCTCAAGCAAGCAGAACAACAAGAGCAAAACCGCAAAGATGGTCTGCTCAAATCTTGCGATTTGGTGACAGCAATGCTGGCTGATAAGGGGATGCCTTATGAAGAATTTATCATGACAATTGGGAAAGAACATTAATTGGGTTGGCTGTGTTTTGCTCAGCAATGTTTTTAGAGTTAAGGAAGAAAACAATGTTTAATAATAAAAATGATCGGGCTATTTCTAAATCTTTAAAAGTTTGTAAGGCGGTTATTGAGGGTGACTTTGAAGCTCGGATCCTTGATATACAAGAGACCGGAGAGATGGGTGAATTAATGCATCATATCAATGCAATGATTGATCAATTTGATGCTTATTTGCGAGATTCAAAAGCTTGTCTTGATTATGTTAGCCGCAATCAATATTTTCGCTTAATTCCTGAAAATGGTAAGTCTGGCGCGTTCTTGGAGGCAACAAAGTCTATCAATGCTGCGACCAATCAAATTAAAATTCGCAATGATGAATTTATTGAGCTGGGCAATAAATTTGAAACTGATATGCAAGAGATTGTATCTTCGGTTTCACATGCTGTTAGCGAGTTGGATGTTGTTTCTGATCATGTGAATAAATCTTCGAATGCCGCGTTAGAACAATCAACAGCTGTTTCGGCAAGTGCTGAGCAGGCTTCGCAGAATATGCAAGGCGTGGCCTCTGCAACAGAAGAGCTGACAAATGCCATTGCTGAAATCAATAGTCAGGTCGTGCAATCTTCACAAATTACATCTGATGCAGTTATTAAATCGGAACAAATGAGTTCTGAAATTTCAGGTTTGGCCGAAGCTTCAAATGAAATCAGCAATGTGATGAAACTGATTAGTGAGATTGCTGAACAGACAAATTTGCTTGCACTTAATGCAACGATTGAAGCGGCAAGAGCGGGGGATGCGGGTAAAGGATTTGCTGTGGTTGCGCAAGAAGTGAAGGCACTGGCCGAACAGACTTCCAAAGCAACTGAAGATACAGAACAACAAATTAAGAATATTCAAGAGGCTATGGAGCGCTCTGTGCAAGCCAATCAAGATATCAGTGGTACCATTGAAAAGGTGAATGAGATTTCAACTATGATTGCCTCTGCCATTGAAGAACAAAGTGCTGCGACACAAGAAATTGCGCGTAACGTTAATGATGCTGCTGATGGCACAGCTAGCGTTAGCAATAATATTTCCCAAATTATGCAAGCAGGCCAAGACACGCAAAATTCTGCAAATGAGATTATTGAAACATCCAAGAAAATTTCTGCTCAAGAAACATCTTTGAAGAATTTAAAGTCTGGGATGCATTCCTTCCTTGAAAATGTGCGCAAAGTTGGCTGATCTGGTCTAGGCTTATGGTTTGGAAACTGTGAGCCTAGATACAAATTTGTTTAACAAGATTTGGCCGTTGTTTTATGGTCCTTCACATATATAAGTTACTTTTAATTCTATTTGTGATGAGACGATGGATACAATTACTCAGTTTGTATTAGGGGCAAGTGTGGCCGGGGTTGGGCTCGGCCCACGGTTGGGCTGGCGCGCCATTTTGGTAGGCGGGGTCATTGCCACATTGCCTGATCTTGATAGCTTTATTCCCTATGACTCGCCTCTTGATAAGATGACCTATCATCGCGGGTTTACTCATTCACTCATCGTGCAGACGGCCCTTAGCCCTTTGATTGCTGCTGGTTTAATTACCTTTTTTAAAAACAACTCTCTTTCCTGGCAGCGTTGTTGGCTCACCGTGTGGTTGTGCCTGATAACCCATAGTTTGCTTGATAGCCTGACCACTTATGGCACGCAATTGTTTTGGCCGCTCAATGTTGGACCGCCTGTTGCTTTTTCCAGTGTGTTTATTATTGATCCGTTTTATACCATCTTATTGATTATAGGGATTATTGGCTTTTTAAGCTTGGCTAGAAAGCGTCTTAGCAAAGCGGTAAAATTCTGCTCGGTATTGTTGGGGTTATCGACCCTTTATTTGGGGTTGGGCATGAGTGCACATCTGGTGGTGCAATCAAGAGCAATGGCGTTGCCACAATTGGAAGGCACGAAAATTCATGTGCAACCAACCCCGTTTAATATTCTTTATTGGCAAGTTCTGGCGATTAACGACAAGCAAACATTTGTTGGCGCCACAAGTGTTTTGCGCACCTGTCCGCTTATTGACTTTAAAACTTATGAACGCTTTGCTTCGCCTTTGCCTTTTCAAACCCGTATCCCGCAAGATGTGAAACGATTTGAGTGGTTTACTGATGGGTTTTATTCCTATCGGTTTACTGACACCGGCATTTTAATATCAGATTTACGCATTGGTTTTGCGCCGGCTTACCCGTTTACGTTTCAATTTGCGCGCAAATCTGAGGGGGCTTATGTTTTGCAAAAGGCAAAGCGTGTGCGCCAATCACAACGTAGTTTGGCTTATTTGCAATCCTTGTATCACATGGCACAAAAAGTCCCTGATGGGTGTTAGCTGAGCGTTTTAAGCTTGTATTTTAAGGGCAATATTTTTTATGATTAAGGGTATATTGCTGATTGAATTTAATCTCCCCGTAGCTCAGTTGGATAGAGCATCAGATTCCTAATCTGAGGGTCGCGTGTTCGAATCACGCCGGGGAGGCCAGCCTATTCTCTAGAGCATTCCTCTTTTTGATGAATTCACTGGAATGCTCTCATAATTTGTTTTAGCGTTTCTTTTTTCGAAAAACCGGTACCCACTTTAAGGCGGAATGCTCTTAGTTCTTCTTTTATAAAATCCAGTACAAAAATAGCCCCTTTTTTTCACGCTCATGTTTAGACTTATTCTTATAATAATTCTAAACTACTGGTTTTATTCACTTTTTTATTGACGGCTTGGTTTTTGTTTGTTTATCTTTTGCCAGCGCTCCTTTTTTGGGGAGCAGATATTAGTCTGATTACGGGACCTTGAACCCCGTCTATTGGAGAAAAAAATGACTGGTTTATTCCTTGATGCCTGCGCGCTTAGTCGCAGGTTTTTCGACGATCTAAATACTGCTGATTTATCGCCTTTGTCTGGGCTAAGGCAGTTTTGTTTTCCTTCTTATATTTTGTCTTTTCTTGATCGCTGTTTCTTATCCCAGCGATCTTAGAGGTTTTTTTACTTGCCCTTTTTTGGGCTGGATTGGTTTTCAAAACAAAAACGGTAAGACCGTGTTTTGTAACCATGTAGAAACCCCAGATTTTTTTAAGGACATTTGATAACGATGGTAAAACGATCCTTTTTTAATTTTGATTTACAGATAGATGAAGAGCTATCTTTATGTAATAGGCACAACTGGGACGAGTGTGATATCTTGAACAGGCATCAAGACTGTCCGGCAGCCTTATTTCCTTGCTCTTCTCAAAACACAACAGATTATGCCCCTGTTGATCTTCGCTCAGGCTCGGCCAATATGGTAGGCATGGGGTTTCGTTGTTGGGTTCGGGGCACGCAAACTCACGACACGCGTTTTTTTGATGTGTGTAGTCGGCAATATATTCAACATTTTGGCCTGAAAGACGGGATTGTTCTGACCACCAAGTTGGGACATTGGGTTGATACACTTGATAAGTTTAAATCGCGCCCCCTATCGATTCATAAACATCAGGCCCTGGGGTTTAGTTTTGATGAGGTGATCGCCATTTCAATGATTGCGGCTTGCCAACATTCTGAATGCCCAGCGCTGCAAGCCTGTCTTTATTCCTTAACACAAGCGGCCGACTTTGAGCGCCCACAACAAGCCGCGCAAGATTTTGCCGATGGCCTGATCGATGCGGGGCAAATTTTAAGTCCGGATTGCATTGCTATGCCGCTAAAGGCAATGGCTTTGGAACCGGCAAGGTCAACTCACTAATTTTAAGCAAACTTTATATCAGTAAAGAGGAGATTTTGATGTATTTAAAAAAACGTTTAACGGGCCTGTGTGCCTTTTCCGTTTTGGTCGGGGTAAGTGTGAGCCCGGTTGTGGCGGCAGAGCCTAAAGTGAAAGATATTGTCAACACCTATGCCAATATTGCGCAGGCGACCTATGAAGATTCTTTGAACACAGCTAAAAAAATGAAAGGCGCAATCGACGCTTTTTTGAAAACGCCCACTGCGACCACCCTGCAGGCGGCTCGTAAAAGCTGGCTTGACGCTCGCGTGCCTTATCAGCAATCAGAGGCTTATCGCTTTGGCAATCCCATCGTTGATGATTGGGAAGGCAAAGTGAATGCTTGGCCACTTGATGAGGGTCTGATTGACTATGTGTCTCAAGATTATGGCACGGACTCTGATGAGAATGATCTTTACGTTGCCAATGTTATTGCCAGTAAGACAATTAAAGTTGGCGGAAAAGATGTTGACACCAGCACCATTGATAAAAAGCTGATTGCCGAGACGTTGCATGAAGCTGGCGATGTGGAAGCCAATGTGGCAACCGGTTATCACGCCATTGAGTTTTTGCTATGGGGCCAAGACTTAAATGGCACAGGCAAAGGTGCAGGTGCGCGAAAAGCCAGTGATTTTGACACAAAAAATTGCACCAATGGGAATTGTGACCGTCGGGCCCAATATTTGCGCGCTTCAACCAATTTGCTCATTGATGACTTAACCTGGATGGTTGGTCAATGGGGTGAAAAAGGGGCCGCACGTGATGATCTATTGAAAAAAAGCGACAGTGAAGCACTTAGCGTTATCTTTACTGGTCTTGGCTCTTTATCTTATGGCGAGTTGGCAGGTGAGCGCATGAAGCTTGGCTTGATGTTGCATGACCCTGAAGAAGAACATGATTGTTTTTCTGATAACACGCATAACTCTCATTATTACGATGTGCTTGGCATTCAAAATGTCTACCTTGGCCGTTACAAGCGGGTTGATGGTTCTATAGTTAAGGGGCCAAGCGCTTCTGACTTGGTTAAAGCACGTGATGCAAAAGTTGACGCTGAACTGCAGGCAAAACTTGGCGCAACTTTAAAAGCCATGGGCGTTCTGGTTAAACGGGCTGAAACTGTTGAGGCTTACGATCAAATGATTGGTGAGGGCAACAAAGAAGGCAATGCTGTGGTGCAAGCTGCCATTGATGGTTTAACAAGCCAAACAAAAGCGATTGAACGGGCCGTGGCGGCGCTTAATTTGAAAGCCATTGAATTTGAAGGGTCTGATAGCCTGGATAATCCTGAAAAAGTTGGTTCTGAATAGCATGCGACATGATGACTGTTGTTAGGTCTTGACCTGACAACAGTCAGGGTGCACAAAATGTTACATTATAACATCTATCGGACATTTCTTTTCAAACACTTTCTTTATTTTTATTGCAACAATAACAAATGATCGATAGAGTGCCGCTAACAACCTAACTTACTGTTTTTAAAAGAGTTTTTTAGTTTCTTGCAACTATATCTTTGCATGTTATGCAGGTATTAAAGAAGCTAAATCTGGGGGATTGTGAAAAATCAATACAAGGGTGTATTTATGACTTTAGTAAATTCTAATTTAAAGGCGTTGGCAGTTCTTGCCGGTGTCTCTTCCTTTGCCTTTTCAGGCTTTAGTGCAAATGCGGCTGACTTTGGCGGGGATTGTTGTGCGGATCTTGAAGAGCGGGTTGCTGTGTTAGAAGCAACAACAGCGCGTAAAGGCAATCGCAAAGTTTCACTGACCGTTTCTGGCCATGTGAACCGGGGTATTTTGATCTGGGATGATGGTGATCAGAGTGATGCTTATCTTGTTGGCAATGCCAATGACGATTTGAGCATGTTCCGATTTGAGGGAGATGCTCAAATCGCTTCTGGTTGGACAGCTGGATATATTATTGAACTTGAACTTTCCAACACATCTTCTGCTGATGTCACACAAACAGATGATGATGGTGGCGATGAGCCAGGGTTGGTCATCAGTGAAGTTAATATGTTCATTGAAAGCGAGCAATTGGGTCGCATAACATGGGGTCGTGCTAGCCAACCATCTGATGGCGCACCAGAAATGGACTTGTCTGGTTCTGTTTATGCTGGTTATGCTGCTATAGCTGATGTTGGTGGTGGCTTTGAATGGCGCCTTTCTAATGGTCTTGGTCTTTCAGGTGTTACCCTTGGTGATGTGTTTGATGACCTAAACGGCGATTCATTTGACATTATCCGCTATGACACGCCAACCTTTGCAGGTTTTACATTGTCTGCCTCTTGGGGTGAAGATGATATTTGGGATGTTGCCTTAACTTATGAAAAAGAATGGGGTGATTTTGAAGTGGCTGCTGGCATTGCCTATACTGAAAGCACAGATGCTGAAGATGATGGCACTGCTGTTGATCAGGACACAGTCGCTGGTTCGATTTCTATTATTCACAACCCAACAGGTTTGAACTTTACTTTTGCCACAGGTCAACGTGATTTTAATAATATGCCGACTCGTTCTGACGCTGACTTTTACTATTTTAAAGCTGGACTTTTCCAACGATTCAACAGCTTGGGTAAAACGGCCATTTATGGTGAATATGGTGAATATAACGACTTCTTTTATAATGACGGCTCGGCCGGTGCGGATGAGGCTGCTATTTCTAATGCCTTAAGTGGTGCCAATACAAATATTATCACAGGTAGTGAAGCAACTGTTTATGGTGCTGGTATTGTTCAATATATTGATGCAGCCGCTATGCAACTTTATCTTGCTTATCGTCACCATGAGATTGATTTTGAAGCCACCGATGCGGCGGGTAATGCTGTTGCCGTGAATGGCCTTGAAGATTTCGACACCGTTCTTGTTGGTGGACGTATCGAATTTTAAATTAAGATGGGCGTTCTTGTTTTATCAAACAAGAACGCCCATTCAGTTAAAAATTATGACTTATAAGTACTCTAAATTATTTCTCCGAAATGTCCTCGCCCTAGGGGCGGGGGCGTTTTTTATTGTTTTAGCCTCTGTATTGCTTGCTGTTAAGCCAACCACAAGTCAGGACATAGCCCAACCTGTCAAACCCGCTGTCTTTGAAACTGGCGAGGACATGCCGGGGGGCAAGGCAACCTCTAAGAAAAGTTTTAAAAACGGCAATGCGTTTTCCCATGCTTCTGGTAATTTGGGTTTTGAAAAAGAATTGCTGTTTAAGGTCGGCAATGGCTTGTTTCGCAAATTATGGGTCTCGTCCCCAGCTTCCACCAAATCTTCCGATGGTCTTGGGCCTTTGTTTAATGCCAGGTCTTGTCAGCGCTGCCATTTGAAAGATGGGCGCGGCCATCCCCCTCGTGCAAACTGGCCAGAAGATGACCAGGTGTCTATGTTTTTGCGCCTTTCTGTACCGCCTCAAACAAGTGAACAAAAGGCTTTGCTGACGAGTGGGAAGTCTGGCGTCATTCCAGAGCCAATTTATGGCGGCCAGTTACAAGATTTGGCCATTCAAGGCCATGATGGTGAAGGGCGCATGTATATTGAGTACACGCCTTTGCCTGTTACTTTAGGTGATGGGACGATTGTTGAGCTGCGCAAACCTAACTATCGCATTACTCATCTTAAATATGGCCCCTTGGCCAAAGATGTGATGATTTCACCGCGCGTGACCCCGCCGATGATTGGATTGGGATTGCTAGAAGCAATTTGGGAAAAAGACATTCTGGCCAATGTTGAAAACCAAAACCGTAATGATGATGGCATATCAGGGCGAGCCAATTGGGTTTGGTCGATCGCAGATGATAAGCTTAAACTTGGCCGGTTTGGTTGGAAGGCTGGCATGCCATCTTTAAGGCAACAATCAGCTGCTGCCTTTGCTGGTGACATTGGCCTTTCAACGTCTTTGTTTCCAACCCCATTTGGAGACTGCACTTCTGGACAAGTGTTTTGCCGCAAGGCGCCTCATGGTGAAAATGATGGCCGGCCTGAGGTGAGAGACGAGATGCTGAACCTGGTTGCGTTTTATACGCAGAATTTAGCGGTACCTAAGCGGCGCACACCTAAGGCTGTCTCTGTTCTAAAAGGAAAGGCTTTGTTTCATCAAATCGGTTGCGCCTCTTGTCATCGGCCAAAATATGTAACAGGAAAATTGGCGAAAAATAAGCACCTTGAGGGGCAAACCATTTGGCCATACACCGATTTACTTCTTCATGATATGGGCCAGGGTTTGGCTGACAACAGGCCAGAGAGCAAGGCCACAGGGCAAGAATGGCGCACACCGCCGCTATGGGGTGTGGGCTTGACGAAGACTGTCAATGGACATGAGTTTTTATTGCATGATGGCCGGGCGCGCTCTGTGCTTGAAGCCATTTTATGGCATGGCGGTGAGGCAAAAAAGTCAGCCGACCTGTTTAAACAGCTTTCTAAACAAGAGAGAGACTGGCTCATTGAATTTGTGCGGTCTTTATAAAAGTATTGACTGAGAACACTGAGCTGTGCCTTAACTTCCATGGTGAGATTTTTGCATTTTAAAAGCAGTTGTCAAGGATTTCACTTGCGCTCCGCGTCCTTGACAACTGCTTTTAAAATGCCAAAGTCTAACCATGGAAGTTAAGGCATTCTCTAGGCTCTGATGAGGATTTATGGTTCGGCTTTTTATTTTCTTTTTTTTATTACAAACTTTGCCTGTGTCTGGTGCTACCAATGAAGAGATATTGGCTGTCATGGCGGGTCAGACGATTGAGCAACATATCCGGCCTGGGTATTTGCAACTTCAACAACAAAGCTCAAGCCTTCACCAAAAAATGCAAACGCTTTGTCAGGCTCCGTCTCAAGCCAATTTAAAACAGGCACAAGATCAATTCTCAAAAACTGTGCTGGCCTTTGCCTTTATTGAACATGTGCATTTTGGGCCGATGGTGGATAGCTATCGCCGGGAGCGCTTTTCTTATTGGCCGGACAGAAAGGGGCGTGGGGCCAGGGCTGTGCGCAAAATTTTGCGCTTAGAAGATCAATCCGTTTTATCCGCAGACAGTCTAGCAAAAAAAAGCGTGGCTGTGCAGGGGCTCACAGCATTGGAACTGGTGCTTTATAAATCATCAGACAGTTTGTTGGGCACAGCAAACTCTTTTCACTGCCGCTATGGGCAGGCGATTGCGCAAAACCTTGTGATTATTGCAGACCAGGTGGTGGCTGGCTGGGGGCCAAAGGCTGACATTGTCCAACAAATGCTAGCCCCTAAACCTGACAATGGCCGTTACCGAAATCGCAAGGAGGTGGTGCAGGAAATTTATCAAGCCATCGTTTCTGGCTTTAAAACGCTGCATGACGTGCGCTTAAAACCTGTGCTTGGCAAAACCATTGAGACCCCTAAACCTAAACGGGCTGCGTTCTGGCGCTCTGACTTGGCGATAGACGTTATGCAACACCATTTAGAGGGTTTGAAACATTTGGTGAGCGTAAGTGGGTTTCAAAATATGTTGCCTGCTAACAGTGTTGATTTGCAAAAACATGTGACTAAGATTTACGAGGAAATTGGTCGAGAGTTCCAAAAGTTTGAACAAAAAAAGCTTAGCATTGCAGATGTTGTCAGCACTGAAAACCCACGCAACAACTATGAGAAAATAGCAGCCCGGATTATGCATTTAAACGCAGGCTTTGCCCGTAACTTTGCAGTGGCGGCTGACTTGCCTTTGGGATTTAATGCAACTGATGGCGATTGATCGACGAACATTTTTGCAAGGGTCTTTAGGGTTGGCAGGCTCGACTTGTTTGCCAAGTATTGTCCATAGCAAATCCACATTACCTCTTTATGCTGGTGCGCGCCGTGAACACGATGGCACTTTTTCTGCCAGCTTGTTTAATTCATCTGGAGATGTTCACCGTGTATCCTTGCCGGCACGTGGGCATGATGTTGCGGTGCGGCCCTTCACACAAGAGGTGGTGGTGTTTGCCCGCCGGCCTGGTCGCTTTGCTGTGGCTTTTTCCCCTCGTAAAAAGGTCCCGCCGATTAGTTTTTATGCAAAAGAAGGGCGCCATTTTTATGGGCATGGTGTTTTTTCTCCAGATGGCAAACTGCTTTACACCACCGAAAATGATTATGAAAACGGGCTCGGCATTATTGGGGTGTGGGATGCAACCAATGACTATCAATGGATTGGTGAGTTTTCTTCCCATGGCATTGGGCCGCATGGTTTGGCCTTGCTTGATGGTGATCACCTGGTTATTGCCAATGGCGGTATTGAAACCCACCCTGAAATGGGGCGACAAATTTTAAACCTGGCAGAGATGGAACCTTCTCTTGTTTATATCAACCGGCTCACAGGGGATTTGGTTGAAAAGGTTCACTTACCAAAGGCTTTGCGCCAGCTTTCTCTTCGCCATCTAAGTGTGGGCAAAAAAAACCGCGTGGTGTTTGGCTGCCAATATAAGGGTCCATCTGGTGACAGACCTCAGCTGGTTGGTATTCATGACAGGGGCAAAGAAATTACCTTTATCCATGCCCCTGATGATCTTTTGCCAGAGTTCAAAAATTATATTGGTTCAGTTGCAACGGACAGCTCTGGTGAGATCGTGGCCGCGTCTTCCCCGCGGGGCAATGTGATTGCGTTTTGGAATGTGCAGAACCGTAAATTTCTTGGCCATCAGGCGTTAAAAGATGGATGTGGACTGGCTGCTACAAACCAGCCTGACCAGTTTTTAGCAACCAGCGGTGAAGGGGTTATGGCACGGTTTTCAGCTGATCAAAGTATGACACTAAGGACAGACCAAGTGCATTGGGATAATCATGTGACCTTTGTTTCTTGAGAGTTCACAGCAGGTCCCCTTAACTTCCATGGTAAGATTTTTGCATTTTTAAAAGGCATGTCAAGGACGCGGAGCGCAAGTGCAATCCTTGACATGCCTTTTAAAAATGCCAAAGTCTAACCATGGAAGTTAAGGGGAAATCTTGCCACTGGGTTTAATATCTTTTTGTTCGTCTATGTCGTAATGGATGGCGGTGGTGGGTATCTCAATAAATTGGATGTTGTTTTTGTGTGCTTGCAAAACTGTGCGGGCGCCTTGGTCTCCTTGGCACAGCTCCAGTTCTTGGAAATATGAATTTGCGAATAAGACAGGGTGGCCCCTTTGGCCTTCATGGATGGGAACACAGATTTGGTCGAGAGCGAAACCTTCAGCTAGCTTTGTAAATTGTTCGGCCTTTATTAAAGGCATGTCTCCAGGGCAGATGAAGACGCCGTCGCTTTTTTGGTCAAGAGCTTGGGCACCAGCCGCAATAGAGGTGCCCATGCCATCTTGATAGTTTTGGTTTTCAATCAGGGTGAATGGGTCACCTTTTAAAGCTTTCCGGACTTCATCGGCCTGGTGACCAAGCACGATGATAATCTGGTTCAGCTTCAGCTTTTTTAATTCATCTAACACATGGCGAATAACCGGTTTGCCATCATAGTCTTGCAAAAGCTTATTGGTGGGGCCAAATCGTCTTGAAAGCCCAGCGCCTAGAATTAGAGCGGAAAACTGAAATGACGGGTTTAACATATCAGGTTTCGTTGCTGGGCGTCTTGCATCACTTCTGTGAGGATGGACAGGGCCATTTGCGGTGGGTTTTTGCAAGTGGGCAAAGTGCCGATTGAGCCCTTCAATCTGGCCAAATTAGCCTCACTGACCCCTTGGCTTTGTAACACGAGCAAGCGATTTTCATGTGTCGTTTTGCTGCCCATGGCGCCAATGTAATAACAATCACTTTCCAACAATGGCATCAAAATAGGACCTTCAAGGTCATGATCGTGAAACATAATGACAGCGGCAGTGTAGGGGTCTGTATATTGCTCAACAAGTGAGTTGGCTGGTTTTTGGGGAAGAATGGGAAGGCCAAGGCTTTGCAAATGCTCGCACGCTTGCTCATCATGGCTTAAGATTTTGGTTTCAAACCCTGTTTGGGCGGCAAATTGAGCCAAGTAAATCAGGTTCAAACCGGTGCCTGCGATAAAGATCCGCGGGGTTGGCAGGTAATGGCGATGAAACAGATTGCTGTTGGTTTCATCAAAGCCATTTGCAGCGCCTTTTACATCGGCGCTGATTGAAGACGCGCCCGTGCTCACATCCAGGGTGAGGCTGAAGGCTTGGCGCTTGTCTTGGTAGTCAAACATCTGCTCAAACAGCTTGTCTGAAACTGTGCCATCAAAATAAAGGTCAATGCCGCTGCCACAGGGCAGTTTTAAATCAATATATTTTGAGCCCTTGCCATAGCGCACAAGTTCAGTTGATTTGGTTTCAATCACCCTTTGGGCCTCTTGAATGATGGCTTGGCCCAGACAGTCGGAGGCAATATAGCCAACGGATTGTCCTTTATCAGATACAGCCATTTGGGCGCCAATGGGCCGCGGGGCTGTGCCTTCGCGATTAACAAATGTGATTAGGGCGACCTGGTCACTTTGGGCACGCCAGGCTTTGATTGTGGGCAGCACATTGTCAACGAAAACGCCAGCGCTTGTGCTTATTTTTAATTGGTCTAGCTGGGGAGGGGCCAACATCATTTTTTATTATCCTTATACAAACTCTATTTCATGACGCAGTGGCAATGTCCGAATGCGTTGGCCAGTTAAATTAAAGACCGCATTGGCCAGAGCTGGCATGGAGGGAGGTGTGCCGGGCTCCCCGATGCCAGAGATGTGAGATTTGTTTTGAACAATCTTTACCTCGACCTCTGGTGCATTTGCCATGCGCAGAGCATCATAGCTGTCAAAGTTTTTTTCCACAACCTGTCCATTTTCAAAAGTGATTTCGCCCTTAACGGCTGCGCTTAAGCCAAAGATAATGCCTGACATCAGCTGGGCTTTCACATTTTGTGGGTCAAGAGCCGGGCCAACATCGGCTGCACACCAGACCTTTTCAATTCTGATGGCATCATCTTCTTTGGCGACTTGAATAATCTGGGCAACAGGGGTGCCAAAACTGTGATTAAAGGCAATGCCGCGCCCTTTGCCACTTGGGGCTGGCTCATACCATTTGGCAAGCTCACCCACTGCTTGCAGCACTTTATATGAGGCTTCATCGACCCCTTTGGTCATGTTTAAGCGCATTGTGAGCGGGTCAAGGTTTTGAGACACCGCCAGCTCATCAATAAAGCTTTCATGGAAAAAACCGTTAAACGAATTGCCAACAGAGCGCCAGGGCCCAATAGGCACTTTCGTGTGCGCAATGTACCCATTGACCTGATAATTTTGAATGGCATAGGGCTGGTCAAAGCTGCCATCAAGCAATGTTCTGTCTGGTCCTGGCGGCGGGGCGCCAAGATAGCGGGTCATCATTTGTTGCATCACTGACGGGCTGGCAATATCAGCTTTTAGGGCAGTTGGCCCTTCTTTGCCCATCACCCCTTTAAAACGTGCCACAGCGGCTGGGCGATAATAGTCATGGGTCATGTCTTCTTCACGGCTCCAGGTCACCTTGATCGGTGTGCCTGGCATGGTTTTGGCCAAGTGGGCTGCATAGTTTGAAAAATCAAATTCGCAGCGCCGGCCAAACCCACCGCCTAAATAAGGGGTGTGAACGGTTACATTTTCTGGTTCTAGGTCGACTGTTTCTGCCGCTTTTTGTTGAACCAAAACCGGGGCTTGATTGCCCGCCCACACTGTTAGCTCGCCGTCTTTATAAAGGGCTGTGGCGTTCATTGGTTCCATTGTCGCATGGGCCAGAAAGGGGACCCGGTACGCCGCTTCGATGACCTTTTCAGCCGTTTTAAGCTTCCCGCTTGCATCTCCTAAATCGCGCAAGGTGGAACTAGGGCTTTCGGCTTCGAATGCCGCCTCGATGTCAGCGATAATTGCTTTGGTGTCTTTGGGGTAGGAGGCTTCTTCCCATTCAATTGACACCGCTTCAGCGGCTTGAAAGGCGGCCCAGGTGTTTTGTGCTATCACGCCAATGCCATTGCCCATATCAACGATTTTTTTAACGCCAGGCATTTTTTCAGCTTGTTTGGCGTCAAATGATTTCATCTTTGCCCCCAGATTGGGGTTCATACGAACGGTGGCAAAAAGCATGCCTGGCAATTTTGTATCTATGCTAAACTGGGCGGTGCCGGTACTTTTTTCAACCATATCGACCCTGGGCATGTTTTTGCCCAAATACCGCCATTGAGAGGGGTCTTTCAATTTTGGGTCGCTTGGCGGGGTGATGTTGGCCGCTTCACCTGCCAGCTCATAATAAGTTAATTTTTGACCCTCAGGGCCAATGACGAAGCCGTCTTTGGTTTTCAGGCTACTGGCCGGTTTTTGCCATTTTTGGGCCGCTGCTTGGATAAGGACCTGGCGGGCGCCGGCACCTGCAATGCGCATTTTAACATAGGCATCTTCGGTGGAGGTTGAGCCCCCGGTCAGCTGCATTTGCATCATCTTGCCGCCTATTTCACCCATTATGCCGCTGATGGTTTCACGCACCTTGCTCTCTTCATATTCTGGGTAAGGTAAAATGCCTGAAATGGCGCCGTTAAAATAAGTGCCACTGGCCGGGCCGTGGGCGGTTTTGATGATTTGCCAATCAACATCCAATTCTTCGGCAACCAATGCGGCCAATGTGGTGTGAATGCCTTGGCCCATTTCTGCGCGCGGGGTGATGATGGTGATGGCGTCTTTGGTGAGCAATAGATAAGGATTGAGTGTGGCTTGGCCCTTTTGCGGTTTTAACGGGTTACCCAATTGTTGGTGATATTTGTAATAGCCAAACGCGACCCCGCCTGCAATGGCGGCAGAGCCAAACATAAAGGCGCGCCTTGTGATTTTGCCAAGTGTACCCATTGGTCTAACCCCCTTGCATGTTTTTGGCTGCTGTGTGAATGGCAGCTCGAATGCGCGGATAAGTGCCACAACGGCATAAATTACCTGACATGGCCTCATCAATATCTTCGTCCGTTGGGCTTGTGTTTTCTTTGAGTAGGGCGACGGCGGCTAAAATTTGGCCCGATTGGCAATAACCGCATTGGGCCACTTGATGATCGACCCAGGCTTGCTGCACTTGGTGCAGAGTATCTAGCTTACTGATGCCTTCAATGGTGATGACTTTGCCAGTCACATCACCAACGCTTAATTGGCAAGAGCGTTCCGCTGCGCCATCGACCAGCACGGTGCAGGCGCCGCACATGGCAATGCCACAGCCAAATTTTGTACCGGTTAAGCCCAGTTCATCACGTATAACCCAAAGGAGAGGTGTTTGAGGATCTGAGGTAATTGTATGCTCAGACCCATTAATGTTGAGAGACAGTGTCATACAATTTTTCCCACTAGAGCATGTTACTTTTTATTTATTTTAAAGCTATGGGGAGAAAATGTCAGAAATATTTTTTGCTGGAATTGTGCTCATTTAGGGATCAGGGCATGGACAAAGGTTAATGCCCGAAATGCCCCATTTTTTTCACCTTCACAGCTTTGTATTTTTGATTCTCTGTGCGGGTGGTGGTGGGAAGAGCTTGGCGGTCAACTTTGATGTTGGCCGCCCGTAGCGCATCGCATTTTTCAGGATTGTTGGTGATTAAGGTGATGTGATCAATATCTTGAAGGGTGAGAAAATCTGCCACCATTTGATATTCTCTTAAATCGGTTTCAAAGCCGAGCATGTGATTGGCTTCAATGGTGTCATAGCCCTGTTCTTGTAAATTATAGCTTTTCATTTTGTTGAGAAGGCCAATGCCGCGCCCTTCTTGGCGTAAATAAAAAATGTAGCCATAATCAGATCCACCAATGGTTTTCAGTGATTTTTCCAATTGCTCGCCGCAATCACAGCGGTGAGAGCTGAATATATCGCCCGTTAAACATTCTGAATGGATGCGCACCAAGGGGGGCTTTGAGGTATTTTCTTTTCGCTCTAGCACAATATGTTCTTTTTCATCGCCAGAGCTGATGATGGACATGTTGAACACTCCATGATCGGTTGGCAAATGAATGGTTTCTAGAATTTTTAGTGTACTTTTCATGAGCGCCTAATTTTTATTATTATCATTCATTTTTATGAATATCATTCTTGGAATGTAATAATATAACATTTTATTTGTTGGATACAAGTTTTGTCTATTAGAGCATTACTTTTATAGATGAAATCGCTGTAATGCTCTAATTCTTTAATATATGCGTGTTTTTTATCCCAAAACCGGTTTCCTCTTAAGGGAGACACGCACAAAATTGGACCATTGACGGTCTTGTTTCATATAAAACGATAGGGGTCAATTATCTATGCGTATTATGGCCTATAGACGTATGTGTTTAAATATCTAATGTTAATTGATGTTTTTTCAATTGAGAAGTCTTGGACATTTTTATAAAAGCGTGAGACGTTCTTATGTCTGACATAAGTTCATGGCTTTATTTGTGGGCGTTTACAAGGAGTTATTAAAATGGATTTTATTGATTGGTCTCAGGTGGTTTGGGCCGAGGTTATTACCCTTTCTGTTTTGGTTTTGGTGGCCAGCTTTATTGGTAATTTTGTGAATATTGTTTTTAATGGAAACCCTATCACTGGTGCCATTATTTCAGCGGTGTTGTTTGGCTTGATATATATTGGCTGGAAGCATTATCCGCATGGTCTTGAATTTGCCGCGTTAGATCACACTCAAATTGAACAAACGCATTTCATAAATTAGATTTGATTGTTATTTCAATTAAAAAAGGGTCTTAAATTTTTAAGACCCTTTTTTTGCGCTTTACTACCTTAGCTTAATAAGATTGCTGGGTTTTCTGCCTATATTGGCGTGCCTTCATGGATTTGCGAGAAGCGGCCCAATTGTTCCCTTCTAGGTTTTGGGAATCCATTTTGTTTTTCTTGGCCATTTCATTCAAGGCGGGGGCAAAGTTTTCACCAAGATTTTCAGCTTCTTTTTTCAGATAGGCTGCATTGTCTTGCAGCAGTTTTTTGGCCTGTTTAATTTTACCTTGGTCGCGCAGCAAAACTGCCTTTTCATTTTGCTCTGTTGCGATTTGTTCCACAACGGAGCTCATCACACGTTTGTTGATGCTGTTATCTGCGCGGCTTTTTGATTTGGTGAACTCGCCAGTTGCTTGCTCGCGCGCTTTGAGGCGGGATTTTTGTTTCATTGAGCGATAGTCAATGGTGACATCAGCCAAAGGGGCAACGCCTTCATCCAACGTATCAGTGATTTCCACCTCAAGAATGATGTGTTTTTCTTGGGCGGCATAAAGCTGGTTCATTTTCAAGCGAACGCTTTGCCCGTCTATTTTAGCTTGGCGGCCAAGCACACGAATGGGGCGGAAGCCGATTTTGCATTCAATGAAAATTTCTACGTCTTGGGCCACAACAGAGAGCACATCGCCGAATTCTTTATTGAAAATGTCAACAAGGTCGCGTTCGTTGCGCACAAAGGCATGGTTGCCATCACTGGCATAGGCCAGTTTGGTCATCAGGTCTTCGTTAAAGCCAAGCCCGAGGCCAATGGTTGTAATTGAAATGCCTTTTTGGGCCGCGCGTTGGCCAAGCCGTTCCAGGTCTGAAGGCTTGGAGGGCCCAACGTTGGCCAGACCATCTGAGAGCAAAATCACCCGGTTAACCCGGTTTTCATCTAGAAATTCTTCCAGCTCATGGACGCCGCGCTTGGTGCCAGCATAAAGGGCTGTGCGGCCATTGGCGCGGATGGAGCGAATTTGATGGCGTAGCTGGGTGTAATTGGTCACTCTGGTGGAAGGAATAAGAACATCCACACGGTCGCTGTAGGTGATGATTGAAACATAATCATCTTCGTTTAAACGCTCCACTGCCATGATGGCGGCTTCTTTGGCTTGTTCGATTTTGTTGCCCCCCATGGAGCCCGATTTATCGATTACAATGGCAATGTTAACAGGGGTGCGCTCGCTCTGTTCATGGCGAATGCCTTCCAAGTCCACCCTTAGATAGGTCTTGGTGCCGCGTTCATTTAAATAGGTATCTTGCCCCAATTGGGTGCGCAAGGTTATGTCTTTGGCCAATAGGGGGCTGGTTGCACTTGTGAGCAGCAAAGCGCAAACTGAAATAAGTTTTTGGGTCAGGCGCATGGTGGTCGTCCTTTAAGGTTTGCGGTCAGAAAATAGGCGTCAAATATTGAACGTTGTTTTCTATTAGCAAGCAAGGGCGGCCAAACCGCGACAGAATTGTGGCTTTTTTATATTCGCTAGGATGTGTGCTTTACAGGGAACACTCTGTCTGGCGGGGCATGATTGTCCAGATAGGCTTTGATGTTGATCATGACCTTTTCGCCCATATCTATACGGCTCTCAAGTGTAGCTGAACTCATATGCGGCAAGGCAACAACCCGCTCATTATGCAAAAGGCGGCTGTCAATTTCAGGCTCATGTTCAAACACGTCTAACCCAGCGCCGGCAATTTCACCATTTTCAATGGCAGAAGCAAGTGCTGGTTCATCAATAATATCGCCTCTTGCGGTGTTGATGATAAAGGCGGTGGGCTTTAGCAACTTTAACCTGCGGGCTGATAACAGGTGATAAGTGGCCGGGGTGGAGGGGCAATTGACCGAGATGATATCCATGCGGGCCAACATTTGATCAAGGCTTTCCCAATAGGTGGCGTTTAATTGTTCTTCGGTCTCTTTGGCTATCGGGCGGCGATTGTGATAGTTGATTTTAAACCCAAAGGCCTTGGCGCGGTGGGCCACAGCTTGGCCGATGCGCCCCATGCCGATGATGCCCAATGATTTGCCAGATAATCTATGACCAAGCATCCAGCTTGGGGACCAACCGCCCCATTTGTTTTGCGGGTCGTTAAGAAAAATCGCCCCTTCCAATAATCGTCTTGGCACGGCAAGCATAAGCGCCACTGTCATATCCGCCGTATCATCTGTTAACACACCGGGGGTATTGGTGACGATAATGCCGGCCTTTTTGGCGGCCTCTAAATCTATATTGTCGACACCGGTGCCAAAATTGGCAATCAATTTTAAATTAGGGCCAGCATTTTCAAGTAAATCAGCTGTGATTTTATCTGTCACGGTGGGCACCAAAATGTCTGCCACGGACATGGCTTGGGCCAATGTTTCCTTGTCCATTGGCTGGTCTGTGGGGTTTAGGCGCACATTAAACAACTCGCCCATGCGCGATTCAACGCTTTCAGGTAATTTCCGCGTGACAATGACAAGTGGATCTTGGTCCATTTAGCGCCCCTTTGATGCTTAACGTTTGTCTTTCTAGACTTTTTCTTTATCCATATTTTGTAGCAAATCATGCGCATTAGTAAAATGAGTTTTTTTATCTCTTTTTGCCTCACGGGCTATGGGAGCTTCGCTCCCGCCCTCCGATGGGCGGCATGTTTTAAGTTGTGCTTTAGATGCCCACCAGCAACCGTACTGCGCCGACGGCCGTACGGCCTACGTTTTTTGTCTTCAGCTATACCGAAAGTTATATTTTTAGATATGCTTTTAAATGATGGTCGATGTCCTATTGATGACGTAATTTTGATGATGGTGAGGGATGGGGTGGTTGATATTGGGTCTTAGCTGTGGCAGATCAATCATTATTGAGGAATTGTCTTGAAATTTTGTCGATTATTTAACGTTGATAGGCTGTTATAACCAGATGATTCGTTATCCCTTCATGCTTATTATTACATTCTGCTTGGTGGTTTTTGCGCCTACCTTTGCTTGCGCCCTTGAAAGAACCATTGGGCCGAGCGGTGAGCCTGTGCCGCGCTTTGCTAGTTTAAAGGCAGATGAGGTCAACGTGCGGCGGGGGCCTGGGCGTAATCATAAAATTATGTGGGTGTTTAAAAAACTTGGTATGCCCGTTAAGATCGTGTCTGAATATGAAGACTGGCGTGAAATTGAAGACCATGCTGGCGCCCGTGGATGGATTTATTTTGGCTTGTTATCGCGCCGGCGCACGGCTGTGACCATTGACCCAGATGCGCTGGGCCTGACTTACATTTCGCTTTATGAGACCTCTTCAAAAACCAAAGAGCCAAAGGCCAAGCTGGGTAAAGGGGTTATTGTTCATATTTTAAAATGCACTGGCAGTTGGTGTCATATTTCAGTGAACAAAAAACTAAAGGGTTGGCTTTTGCAACCTCATGTTTGGGGCTTGTTTAAGCAAGAGCCTGTTAACACCCAATAAGCTTAGAATTTGTGCCACATAGTGCCTTAGGTCTATGTTGTTTGGCTATTAAGGCCTCAGGCTGTTTTTCGCACTTAGAATCTCTTGTCTTAAAACCGATGTGAATTCGCGGCGTTCATCATCTGATAAGAAGTGTCCAAAATATAAGGCCTTGCCATGGGACTTAATTTCCATTTTTGTGGCGCCGCTGGAATGTTCGATTAAAGAAATATTGATCCAAAACGGATTAAACGACCAGTTTTGTTTGCGACCTGACGGATAGACCCGCTCTAGGATTAATTCATCAGCTGTTAAATTGATGGTTTCAAATATTTTGGCGTCTTTGTAATTTTGGCGAAAGGCCCAATAGATCAAGGCCACATCAAGCCCCATAAATCCCATGACAGGCCAGGCCCCCATCATGGTAAAGACCAGGCCAGTGGTAAAACAAACCAGGCTGATTAACCCCATTAATATTAAAAACCCTTGGGGGCTTAAAGAGCGATGCGGGGTTAAAATGGCAGAGAATTCATACTCTTTTTTTGTTTGTTTTTGGTCCATAGACACTGAGTATAAGCATATATTTGTTGTTTGCAAACCATGGAGCTTGCCATATAGTTTGTGACCATTTTGATTGCAGCCTAGGACTTTTTTTAAAATGAATAAACCTGCTTTTAAAGCAACAAAAAAACTAACCAAAGCTGAAATTGAAACTTTGTTTGAACGGCTTTCATCGGCCCAACCCCAGCCGCAAACTGAATTAAATTACACCAGCCCCTATACGCTTGTGGTTGCTGTTGCCTTGTCAGCCCAGGCAACTGATGTAGGGGTGAACAAAGCAACCAAGGGCTTATTTGAAGTTGCTGACACACCGGAAAAAATGGTGGCGCTGGGGGAGGAAAAACTCATCAGCCATATTAAAACCATTGGTCTTTATCGCAACAAAGCCAAGAATGTGATTGCGCTTTCAAAAATGATTTTGGAAGAGTTTGACGGACAAGTGCCGCAAACCCGCCAAGAGCTGGAGCGCTTGCCAGGGGTGGGGCGCAAAACAGCAAATGTGGTGCTTAATGTTGCCTATGGTCAGCCAACCATTGCTGTTGATACGCACATTTTCAGAGTTTCAAACCGAACCGGCTTGGCGCCTGGCAAAGATGTTTTGGCCGTTGAGCTGGCACTGGAAAAGCGCGTGCCAGAGACTTTTTTGCAGCATGCGCACCATTGGTTGATTTTGCATGGGCGTTATATTTGTAAGGCGCGTAAACCTTTATGTGTGCGGTGTGAGGTCGCAGATGTTTGTAATTTTAAAGAAAAATCAGTAACTTAAACAGCTTTTGAAAAAAATTTTGGCTAAACGGTTGACTTGCCAAGATAAATGACAAACATGGCGATAAGTTTTAAACCACAAGCTTTGGAAAATGAGGGCGTATGTCTGAAATTGATGTGCTGGGTATTGGCAATGCGATTGTTGATATTATTGCCAAAACCGATGATGAAACTTTAACCAAGTTGGATTTGCCAAAAGGGCATATGCAGCTTATCTCATCGCAAGAGGCTGACAGGCTATATGACGGCATGGGACCAGCAACAGAAATTTCTGGCGGTTCTGCCGCCAATACATGTGCCGGTGTGGGGGCCTTTGGCGGCTCAGCTGGTTTTATTGGTGTTGTACAAGAAGACCAATTTGGTAAAGTTTTCGCTCATGATCTTAATGCCACTGGGGTGAAGTTTGACACACCGTTTGCAGGCGGGCAAACGCCGACAGCCCGGTGCCTTGTCTTCGTGACCCCTGATGGGGAGCGTACCATGAACACCTATTTGGGTGCTTGTGTGGAACTGGGTGCTGAAGATATTGATGAGGCCCAAGTAAAGGCTGCAAAAGTGGTTTACCTTGAGGGTTATTTGTTTGATCCACCGCGCGCCAAAGAAGCTTTTTACAAAGCGGCTGAAATTGCCAAAACCAATGGCAGCCGGGTTGCGCTTTCCCTATCTGATGCTTTTTGTGTGGACCGGCACAGAGATGATTTTATCAAATTTATAAAGTCAAATGTTGATGTGTTGTTTGCCAATGAAGAAGAGATCAAATCATTGTTTGAAGTTGATAGCTTTAGCACTGCGGCCGATCTTATCCGCCATGAAGTGGAACTTGCTGCCCTCACGCAAGGGCCTAAAGGATCTATGATCATTCATGGCAATATCACAGCAGCTGCTCCTGCCTTTCCCGTTGATCAGGTGGTTGATACCACAGGGGCAGGCGATCTTTATGCTGCAGGCTTTTTGTCTGGTTTAACCCAAGGGGCTTCTCTTGAGGTTTGTGGCTCTTTAGGGGCTTTGGCTGCCAGTGAAATCATTTCTCATATCGGGGCCCGGCCTGAGGCTGATTTGGTGCAAATGGCTAAACAGCATGAGCTGATGTAGGTATAAAATCACTTACGTGACTTGTTGCGTGTCTTTACTTCCAGGCGCTTATTTGTAAATTATAATTTTCTTAAACTCACTTCTTCCACCGCATGGGTTTTATCTTTGCGCAGGATTAAATCTGCACGTTGGCGGGTGGGAAGAATGTTTTCGTTTAAGTTTTTCAGGTTAATAGACTGCCAAATGTCACGGGCGGTTTTGTCAACCTCATCCTCATTCAACAGGGCATATTTATGGAAGTAAGCCGCCGGGTCGCGAAAGGCGGTGGCTCTTAAGCGCCAAAATCTGGTGATATACCACTCCTGGATATCTTGGCTATCAGCATCAATATAGATTGAGATATCAAAAAAATCTGACACAAAGGGAATCCCACTGCCGCTTTTTGGCAAGCGGGCCGGTTGCAAGACGTTTAACCCTTCCACAATTAGAATGTCTGGGCGATCTATGGTGACTTTTTGGTCGGGCAAAATATCATAGGCAAAGTGAGAATATACCGGGGCTTCAACATTGGGTGTGCCCGCTTTCACTTCAGCTAAAAAGTGCAGTAAGTGATTGGTGTCAAAACTTTCTGGAAACCCTTTGCGGTCCATGAGATTGCGGTCTTTAAGGACCCTATTGGGCAATAAAAATCCATCGGTTGAAAGCAAATCAACATGGGGGTGGTCTGGCCAGCGGGCCAACAAGGCTTTCAAAACACGGGCTGTCGTACTTTTGCCGCACGCAACTGAGCCTGCAATGCCAATGATAAAGGGCATTTTTTGTTGGCTTTGGCCCAAAAACCGATTGGTCACCATGTGCAGCTCTTGAGCAGCTGACACATAAAGGCTGAGCAAACGAGATAGGGGGAGATAAATCTCTTCCACCTCTTTGGTTGATAGCCGTTCTGACAAACCGCCCAAACGCTCAACATCATCGGCGCTCAGTGTCATGGGCGTGTCACGGCGCTGCTCGGCCCATTCTTTGCGGGACAAAACCAAATAAGGTGACTTATGTAATTCGATGGGGGTTTTCATCTTTGCAGTTCCCCTCATTATTTTACGTTTTTATTCTTATGGGCGCTTTCACGTTGAACGGCTGGCCTTTTCGTCATGCCCACTAATACCCATACGCTCAGCTAAGATCTGTTCTACGTCTTTTAAAGCAATGTCCCGCTCTTCAAGCAAAACCAATAGATGATACAACAAATCGGCTGTTTCTGCTTTTAAAGCGGCTTTGTCCTGGGCAAGGGCAGCGATTATGGTTTCTGTTGCCTCTTCGCCTAACTTTTTGCAGCATTTTTGGGTGCCGCCTTCAATTAAACTTTTGGTGTAAGATTTTTCAGCGCTGGCAGAGCGGCGTTGTTTTATAATGTCAGCAAGATCATGTAAAGTGGACATGGTTAATGTCTTTATGTTGTTAATTAATTAAGGCCATCAAGACGCATATCGATGCCTTGATCTGTCATATAGCGCTTTGCCTCACCAATTGTATAGTCCCCAAAGTGAAAAATTGAGGCGGCCAAGACAGCACTGGCTCCCCCCTTTGTCACCCCTTCAACCAAATGATCCAGCGTGCCAACCCCGCCAGAGGCTATCACTGGCACGCTAACCGCATCAGAAATGGCTTTGGTCAATGGTAGGTTAAAGCCTTGTCTTGTGCCATCTCTATCCATTGAGGTGAGCAAAATTTCCCCTGCCCCTCTGGCGACCACATCTTTGGCATAATCGACCGCATCTATGCCGGTTGGCTTGCGCCCGCCATGGGTGAAGATTTCCCAGCGCGGTGGCTCATCTGGCTCTGAGACAGTTTTGGCATCAATGGCAATAACAATGCATTGGGCGCCAAATTTCGTTGAGGCGGCATTGACCAGATCACGATTAAACACCGCAGATGTGTTGATGGAGACTTTATCAGCGCCAGCCTCAAGCAATTTGCGCACATCGCCTACCTCGCGCACGCCGCCGCCAACAGTCAGCGGCATAAAACAGTTTTCAGCTGTTCGTTGGACCACATCATACATGGTGTCGCGATTGTCTGATGAGGCGGTGATGTCTAGAAAGCATAACTCATCAGCACCAGCAGCATCATAGGCTTTTGCTGCCTCGACAGGGTCACCGGCATCAACCAGATCAACAAAGTTTACACCTTTTACGACGCGGCCATCCTTTACATCAAGGCAGGGTATCAAGCGGGTTTTTAGCATTTAGATTTTCCGTAATTTTGGGTTTGGCCGCGATTCTTTGTTTGTCCTGTTCTCACTAAAGTTCAAAACAAGGACGGTTTTAATGGTCCTGTTCTCACTAAAGTTCAAAACAAGGACGGGGTACCATCTTTTTCATAAAAGTACGAAATTAGTTTGAACTAATAAGCTGGTTTTTTAAAAGACTTGTCAAGGGTTTACCAAGACTTTAAGCCCCAAATTTTAAAACCTGAGAAGACTTCGGCCGATACAAATTTATTTCCACCATCGATAAAAGCGGCATAAACACTATCTTTGTCAAACCCTTCAACCTTCTGAATTAATTTCCCGCTTTTTGCATCCCATACCCTCACAGTTCTATCTTCACTGGCTGATAAGATTTTTGAGCCGTCTGGGGAAATATCAACGGATCGGATGAGACCCTGGTGACCTTCTATAACGCGCGTTGGATCTGCGTGTTGGATAACCCATTTATCAATATCCCAAATTCGAATTTTTTTGTCACTGCCACCTGATACCAAAGTGTTTCCATCACTTGAAATAGCCAATGAGTATGTACCACCCATATTTGCTTGGCTAAACTTTGGAGTGACTTCTCCCGTTTCTAGATTAATTTGTTTAATTGAAGATTCATATCCCCCGATGAAAATATCTTCACCATCTGGATGAACGGCAATGGTAAAAACCTCATCTGTTAATGGGAAATGTTTCATCAATTCTCCACTTGATGTTTCGCGTTGCTCTAAAGAATAGTCGATACATCGATTTTGGTTTTCATCATAATTTTCACAACCAGCAATGAAAAAAGACTTTCCAAATCTGGAAAAAGCAACTGCTGTCACTTGTCTTTTAAAACGATCAATTTTATGCACGAGGGTTTGAGATGCTAAGTTCCAAAGTTTGGCCTCACCGCGTAAACAGTTATTTTCATAGGTTTGACACCCGCCTGTCAGAATGAGTTTTGCGTCTGGAGAAAAACTTACAAGCCTTGCTAAGGATGAGTGCGTTTCCATAAAAAGGGCAACCATGCGCTCTGTCCTAGACCGCCAAATTTGCATATTATAACCCATGATCGCGAATAATTTTGTATCGTATGAAACGGCAAGATTATATGTATCTGCGTTTTTTTCTGTTTTGATCAGCTGGTATTGGGCTGGTTTTGTTAGAAAATAAATTGAGCTGAAAATTACCAAAAGTGACAGTGCAGCCAATATTAAACCTTTTGATGCGCTGATCCTTGAGCTTTGCTTTTTGGGTTTTTCTGTCTCAGGTTTGGCGGTGCTTTCTTCACTTAAAATATCATGTAATGTGTTTGTTAATCGTTCTGCGTCACTGCGAAACCGGTCATGAGAAATGCGTATGGCATTACGCCTTATTAAAGGTTTAAGGTCGTCGGGTAAAACGCTTTCTGGTGGGATCTCGGCTTTGTTTACCAAAACTGGAATGACAGTTATATTTCTTGACAGGGCTGAGGCAATTTCTAAACGAACGAAATCATTTGGATCACTTAATCTGGTATCTTGGCCTTGTTCATTTATTGGCCCTAGCCAGTCTTTTCCAATGACCGCCAATAGTACTTTGCATTGGGAGACACTTTCATCCAAAACTTCGACAAAATCTTTGCCATAGGGAATGGAATCGACATCCATGAACAATCGATCTGGTGGGAAGGTTTTTTCCAAGTGGCCATAAAGGGCGTGAACAAAGCCTGCCTCATCATCACGGCGATAATTGATAAAAATATTCCCCACACCAACACCTAAAACCATTTAGCCGGATTTAGTGAACAGCCGTTTTAAAAATGGTTCCCTGCTCTTAATTTACCACTTAGTTTAAATATATTTCTTTATAATGTTTAAGGTGTCAAATAAAATGGACCATCATTTAGTTACTGCTATTATTTTGTGAGTTTAATCGTCTAATTATCTTCAACTGATCTTGTAATAATATGCGCTTTGTTTTCAAGCGTTTTGTGGACAGGGCAGCGGTCGGCGATTTGGAGCATGCGTTCTTTTACCGCTTCATCCACATCGCCTTGGATTTCTATGCGGCGTTCAAACTGGTCTATCTTGCCGCTTTGTGTTTCATCGCAGCTTGCGCAATCTTCAGAATGAATGTTTGAGTATTCCACCTCAACTTTGATGGGGCCGACATCTATGTCTTTTAAGCTGGCATAATTGCGCAAGGTCATTGAGGTGCACGCGCCAAGTGCTGCGGCCAGTAAATTATATGGGGTGGGGCCCGTCTCTGTGCCGCCGTAGGATTTTGGTTCATCAGCCATAAATCCATGCGGGCCTGCCTGGACCCAGTTTTGGAATTTACTGGCCCCGGTTTCACTGACAGCCACATGGCCTTCCCATTTTTGGGTTTTATCTTCTTCTCTTGGTAGATAACGGCTGGCCCAACTGTGAATGGTGGCGGCCACATAGGCAGCATCTTCTGCTTTTGTGAGCAAGTGGTCTGCTTTGTCCAGAGAGATAAAGCTTTTTGGGTGTTTGGCAGCATTATAAATGCGCGAGGCATTTTCAATGCCAACTGTGTCGTCGGTGGGGGAATGCATGATTAAAAAGGCTTTACGAACATTGCCTAAATCTTTGGTTACATTTTGGGCGTATAGATCCTCTAGGAATTGTTTGCGGATGGTCAGGATACGGCTCCCAAGTTTGACTTTGGCAAATCCGTTGGCCTCTATTTCTTCAACATAGTCAGAAAAATTATGGATCACGTGGTCCGCATCAGCGGGTGCAGCAATGGAGATGACGACTTTGGCACTATCGATATGTTTGGACACAGCAAGAACCGCGGCACCGCCCAAAGAATGACCAATGAGCATTTGCGGGGCCTCTAATTCTCTTTCCATAAATTCCGCTGCTTTTCTCAAATCTTCCACATTGGAGCAGAAATTTGTCTCGCCGAACTCGCCTTGCGAACTACCAAGGCCTGTAAAGTCAAACCGCAAAATGGCAATGCCGTGGCTGGCCAGTTCTTGGCAGATGCTGCGAGAGCCGATGAATTCCTTGGTGCAGGTAAAACAATGAGCATAAAGCGCATAAGCGCGGATGGGGCCGATTGGTTTGTCTAGCTTGCCAGCAATGGTCTCACCCGTGCTGCCTGTGAATGTGACCCGTTCTGTGGTGGTTTTCAGCATGATGCGGCCCTCTTTGTGTCTTTGTCCTGTTATGAACAAGACTATCGCTTATTGTTTGCGGGGGGAATCAAATTTTGATGAATTTTCCTTGTATTTTTGTGAGTTGCCAATTGCAGCTTTGGCTTTTGATTGTCACTATGGCCAAGTGTTTTATCGGTTGTTATTTTTATGAAAGGCTTCGGGGTATGTCTGATCAGGAAAATTATTTAACAACGTTAAATGAGAGTTTGAAAAAACGGTCCGTGCCCTTACCAGTTTTAAAACGCCTTGTCTCACGATTGCGCCGCTCTGCGAAAAAAAAGACGGCCTCAGGAGACTTAAAGAAACAGGGTTTTAATCTTAAAGTGTTTGAGACCCAGTTGAAAATGTTAGAGACCGCGCTTGAGGGCGATGAGCTGACAAGTGATGCGTTTGAAAAACTTGCCCCTTATAAAAAGAAACAGATTTTAACCCGTTTGCAAAACATCAAAACCCGCGCGCTGAAAACCAAGGAAGGCAAAGACACCAAACCTGAAAAGTTTGATAGCGCGCCTTTCCTGTGTTTTAGTGATTTTGAAAAGTGCATGAAGCTAAAATCCACCAACGTCTATTGGTGTCATTTTGCTTTTTATGTTTGTGTGTTGCGGTCGCTCTTGCCGTTTATGAAGTAGGTGTTTGGGGGAAGGCTTGTGTGCTTTTGAGGGACATAAAAAGCTTTTTTTTGCCTCACGGGCGATAGCAGCGAAGCTGCTGCCCTCCGCTGGGCAGCGCAAAGCGCTGACGGCCGTTCGGCCTACGTTTTTTGCCTTCGGCTAATTTATGGTTTTCTTTTTGATTCTTTGGCAGGTTTGCAAAGTCTTTATTTGCAAACAGCTGTTAAGGAGGGGACCAGTTCGCTAGCCTTTTCCCATTGTCCTGCCTCTAGTCGGGCTTTCATTGAGAGGACTTTTTGTGGTTGGTATGAGATCTCTTCACGGTGTTTGGTTTTGCCTTGGGTAAGGTGAACCTTGATTAACTTATAATGATTGGTTTCCAGCCCTTGCCTTTTAGCATGAGCATCCATGTAGAGGGATTGGGCTTCATTAAAAATTGTGTTGTACATTTTAGTCGATAGATTTTCTAAATCTTTTAAAGCGGTTTTGTCGTTTTTGCATAGGCCTAACTGAGTCAGAGTTTTTACGGCGTCGTAAAAATACTGGTCTTGTTTTTCTTGCAGTTCTTTTGTTTTTTGATCAAAAGAGAAATAGGGCAAGTTCAGATAAGGAGCATCACTAAATGCCGATTTGCGTTTGCTGCGCTCAATCACATAGATCAGTTTTTGCCAGGCTTGGCAGCGCTGATAACGAATGGACAAGGCCGGTACGAGAGTGGTTTCAAAATTATCTAAGATTTCAGGCTTGAGAAATATGGTGCTTAGTTTAGGAGCTTGGTTGATGACGTTTTTTAAGACGTTTGACATCACCTCATCACAGCGGCCTTGTTGCTCCAAGGATAGGTGATCTTTTTTTCCCTTTTGTGTGGTGATGGTTTTGAAATAAGGCGCCCAGGGAGAGGCAGGCGATAGCCAGGCTTTTGAGGTTGGACCGAAATTTTTTTTGAAATTTTCAAAAGTGGTGATGAATTTAGATGCTTTATCATTTGCATAACTATTACTGAATAGACCACTTATTATGCAAATAAAAAGCCCAACAGTTTTAATAGTATTTTTCCAAACAACTCTTTTTTTCAAGAATCTATCCCCGGTGTTTTTAGGTATATTATTCTTACACTTCAGTAAGTATTAAAAACTGGAGTTATATATGCAAGAAAATTTGGAGCGTGAAAATCGAATAAGCACTTGTGAGGGGATCCAGCTGTTATATCGATCAAGAAAAGCTGGTATTGAAGAACATGATCGCGAAATGGATCGGCTTGCATCTGAATGGCATAACGAACTGGTACCACAAAAGCTTGAAGCCATGCGTGAACAGAATTCATCTGAGATTGCTCGCATCAATGCTTTGCAAACCGAAAATAGACGTTTGGTTGGATTTCACAAAGATAATAAGCGACGCAAAGAGCAAGAGTTAAATGATCTACAAAATGATTATCAATTTAACCAATGTTCTGTTTTGACCGGTTCACTCAATTAATTTTTTAAAACTTGTAAGGCTTCTTGTGGATCCAAACGACCATCATAAAGAGCGCGGCCGGAGATGGCGCCTTCTAGATGCGCATTTTGGGGTTCTTTCAGGGCGTAGATGTCGTCGATTGAGGCCAGGCCTCCCGAAGCAATAACGGGGATGGAGACGGTGTTGGCAAGTTCCACTGTTGCTGGCAGATTTAGGCCCGCCAGGATGCCATCTCTTGATATGTCGGTGTAGATGATGGCGGCAACGCCGGCGTCTTCAAACTTTTTGGCCAGGTCTATAGCGCTCAGCTCTGATACTTCTGCCCAGCCTTCCACCGCGACAAAGCCGTCTTTGGCATCAATGCCAACAGCGATTTTCCCGGGAAAGGCCTGGCAGGCCGCCAGTACGAGATCCGGATCCTTCACGGCCACAGTGCCCAAGATCACACGGGCAATGCCTTTGTTCAACCACATCTCAATGGTCTTCAAATCCCTGATGCCGCCACCCAGTTGAGCAGGCATGGTGATGGTCTCTAATATGGCATCCACTGCGGCCCCGTTTACTGGCTCACCAGCAAAGGCGCCGTTTAGGTCCACGATGTGGAGATATTCAAAGCCTTGTTCCTCAAACGCTTTGGCTTGGGCTGCCGGGCTATCATTAAAGACCGTGGCTTGGTCCATCTCGCCTTTGATAAGGCGCACGCATTGGCCGTCTTTTAAGTCGATGGCTGGGAAAAGGATCATTTAAGGGGTGCCTTTTTTAGATTATTCTAATTTTGGGAAAAAGGTTTAGCAGATGCTGTTATATTCTACTTAAATTTTCAATCGGAGGACTTTTCAGCTAATTTGCAACTAATATCATCATCAAGAAGCATAACAAGATCAGATATGGAAAACGGAGGAGCAGGTTCTACTTTAAAAAATTCCTTCTCCCATTTTTTGGCCAGTTTTTCCCAATTTTGGTATAAAAGCTGATTACCTCTTAATACTCTTAATGCACCCACTGCTTCCGAAGAATAATTCCATGTTGATATTACTGAACTTCCATACCAACTTTTATAGAAACCTTCATCAATAATTTCTTTGTGTATACCTAGCGAGATTAATTCAAAATGATTAAAAAAAGTAGTTACTAACTGATAATCATTACTTATTTTTTCAAAACTATTATTTTTATCTGATTTTATGTTTAGGCATTCTTCGCTTATTTTATATTTACTATCTATATCTGATCCCCATATATAGTATTTTGCAAATAATTTTTTAAATGCTTTATGGTGATTTTCTTCAGATCTATATTTTGCCCACGTTGTTTTTGCATCTAAATATTCTTTGTCCAACTCTATATCAGTTATTATTTTTAATGTTTCTTGTAGTTTTATATTATTCCTCCCCTTTTTTATGTTTTCTTTTGCAAAAAGACTTGCTAGAGCTGCTGATGATAGTATGGCTAGGGCAGTAATTAAACTAGATATTATACCAAAGTATTTTTCTTGATTTGATATCTGGACTATAGTGACGATAATCACAAGCATAATAAAAAATAACAAAATCTCTATATACTTTACTATTAATTTGCTTGTTTTTTTATTTAATTCTGACATGTAAAACCCAAAAAAAACTCCCACATGAAAATATTAATCTGATTAATATCTTCATGTGGGAGTTTAGAGAAAAAAAAATATATTTATATATTTTTTTACGAAACTTAAGGACCGCACCCTTCTGAAATTTTCAAAAACATTGATGACCTCCTTTAACTAAGCTAAATACTCTTTAGATAATGAAAAAACTATTAGAATCAATATTATAAATAACATGAACATGTTTAATGAATTCTAAAATATTTTTTACTATCATAAAATTTTTCAGATAAACTTTCAAATATGCTAACGCATCTGGGTGAATCTGTTAACACATTATTAACTAAATGTGTTGTTAGAGCAACATGTAAGTATGAAAAGGGTAAATGCAACTTTTTTATGGCTGCCACTTCAAAAAATTGCTGATCAGTTTTAATCCCAATATCTGGCTTTTTTCCGGGTGGAACTGGGTGCCGATTAGGTTATCGCGGCCAATCATAGCCGTAATGCTCCCGCCATAGTCAGTGGTGAGCAGGCAATGATCTGGGTTTTCAACTTCAAAGTGGTAGCTGTGAACAAAATAAGCATGCAGGCCCGAAGAGCCTAAGTCGATGTCTTTCAACACTGCATGGTTTGCACTGCTCTGTTCGTCAACCGTTGCACTATCAACTTTACCGCCATCTGTAGCCGCATCACTCCCCGAACTACTCACATTTTTTGTTGGCGCTTTAGATTGCCCACCAGCAACCGCGCTAAGGGTATTCCAGCCCATGTGGGGGATTTTTAGGGAAGGGTCGGTGGGGTTGATGGGGACGACTTTGCCGGGGATCCAGTTGAGGCCTTTGGTTCGCCCATGCTCGTGGCCTTCCGTGCTCATGAGTTGCATACCAACGCAGATGCCGAAAAAGGGGCGGGCCTTTTCGATCACGGTTTCTTCTAACGCTTCGCGCAGGCCGGGGATGGCCTCTAGCCCGCTGAGACAATCGGCATAGGCGCCAACGCCGGGCAGAACGATGCGGTCGGCAGATTTGATGACGGCTGGGTCGTTGGTGAGGGTGATTTTTGCGGTTGAATCACTTTCGGTGGCAGCGCGCTCAAAGGATTTAACGGCAGAGTGCAAGTTGCCTGAGCCATAGTCGATGATTGCACAGATCATAAAGCGGGGGCCTCTTGTTCTGGGGGCGGGGGCGTTGTGGTTTTTGTTTGTTTTTCTCTTTGGCGGAAGTAGCGCACTTCGCAGTCTTGATAGGACTTGCCGTTGACAACCGTTTCCAACGTGTAGCCTTGGCGTTCATAAAAGAAGCGCTGAAGGTCTCTTGCAAACAGACCGAAAATCAGATTGGCAAAAAGGATCGCGGCGCCAATGGCACCAGCGTTAAAGCCTATAACCTCCATGAGGATGGAACCGACGATGAGACCGCCAATGTACACACCTGTTTCCATCCACATACCGTTGGCTAGCGTCCAAAACGGTCCGAGCAGGGCTGCCCAAATGCTATAGCCTTCTTTGATGAAGATATAGTCCATCACCCGGTCGTCTTCTGGCCGGTTATCTTCTGGAGGGCTATGAACAGTATAGGTTTTAATCATAGTTATGTCTCACGGGCTATTCCGCGGTCGCTAGGGCGACGCGGGCCCTCCGACGGGCGGCGCAACGCGCCGGGCTTCGCCATGTCCCTCAGCCCTTATGGGGCTGAGCTCCTTCCTTCATACTTGCTATATTGTGATTAAATCATATCTTGAATTTAATCAACTTTATGTCCTTATCCCAAAGATTTTATTTACAAAGACCCTTTGGTAGACGGGATCCGATCTGCCTGGCCCTCATCGATTGAGATGGCAACACGCAAAGCGCGCGCCAAGGCTTTATAGCATGTCTCGACAATATGATGGTTGTTTTCACCATACTCATTATTGACGTGTAGCGTAATGCCAGCGTGTTGGGAAAAGGCTTGGAACCATTCACGGAACAGCTCTGTATCCATATCGCCAATTTTGTCGCGGGTGAAGTCCACGTTCCATATCAGATAGGGGCGACCAGAAATATCCAGCGCCACGCGGGTTAAGGTTTCATCCATCGGTAAATCGCAGGACCCATAACGGGTAATGCCTTTTTTATCGCCCAGCGCTTTTGTAAACGCTTGGCCAAGGGCGATGCCGGCATCTTCTGTGGTGTGGTGTTGGTCAACATGCAAGTCGCCTTTCACACGCATGGTGATGTCCATCAAGGAATGGCGTGCCAGCTGTTCCAGCATATGATCAAGAAAGCCTACACCGGTCTCAATATCGTATTTTCCGGTGCCATCAAGGGTTAGGCTGACCTCAATGTCGGTTTCGTTGGTTTTGCGGCTAACGCTGGCTGATCGCATAAGAGCTCTCCATTAAAGCTTTATCTTAGCTGTTGTTATGGCTGATAAAGCGTAAATAATTGGTTTGATTTATTGGGTCATGATGTGGTTATTGTCAAGATAAGGGTCCTTTAAATTTAATAATGTCGTTAAGTTGATAGATTCTTTAAGGCTTAACCCTTGACCTTGCCTTAATTCCATCCAATATCTTTATCGATCTTATTTTTACGTAGAGAGCTGTATGACCACGAGAGAAAATGACCCAACAGGTTGGCGCGGAACGACAATTGTCACCGTGCGTAAAGGGGATAAAGTTGTAATTGCCGGTGATGGGCAGGTTAGCCTGGGTCAAACGGTGATTAAGGGCAATGCACGCAAAGTGCGCCCGCTTGGCAATGGCTCTGTGATTGCCGGTTTTGCCGGGGCAACGGCTGATGCGTTCACCCTTTTTGAGCGTTTGGAAGGCAAATTAGAGCAATATCCGGGGCAATTGATGCGTGCCGCTGTTGAAATGGCCAAGGATTGGCGCACAGACCGTTATTTGCGCCGCCTAGAGGCGATGATGATTGTGGCCGATAAGGATGTGACCTTGGTGCTCACTGGCACGGGCGACGTATTAGAGCCTGAAGATGGCGTGATGGGCATTGGCTCTGGTGGAAATTACGCGTTATCAGCAGCCAAAGCGCTTGTTGACCAGGACTTGTCAGCTGAAGAGATTGCCCGCCGGGCGATGAAAATTGCCGCTGAGATTTGTGTTTATACCAACGAAAATGTGATTGTGGAGAGCCTTGATGCCAACGTTTGAAGAGCTAAAACGCGCGGTTGAAGCAGGCGTTCTTTCTGATCAGCAACATCAAGATCTTATATCATTCCTAAAAGCAGAGCCGGCAGGCGCTGACGGCGTGGCGCGTGACGAAGCGCCGCGGTTTTTTCGCTCTTTTAATGATCTTTTCATTGGGCTTGGCGTGGCCATTTTAGGCTTTGCCCTCTTTACAACAGCTGGTTTAACACCTCGTGCTGAAACCTTCATGTTGTGCGGGATGTTTTTGTTATTTGCTGGGCTGTTTTGGTTGTTGGCTGAATGGATCACTCTTAAACGGCGGATTAATTTTCCCAGTATTGTTTTGGCGATCTTTTTTGGCGCTTTCTTTTTAAATGCGATGAAATGGGGCTGGACAGCCCTTTTTATAAATGAAGGTGGTATTGATCCTTTTAAAACCAAAGATGCGGGCATTGGCGTTTTAACGATTTTTGGCTTAACAGCCGTTGCCATGGGGCTCTTTTTCTGGCGGTTTCGATTGCCATTTTCAATTTTACTGTTTGCGGCCAGTTTGCTGGCAACCGGATTGACCGCGCTGTTTACGGTTTTTGGCGCTGATGCCATTCAACCCTTTTTGCGCTGGATTTTCCTTGTGGCTGGTTTGTTGATTTTTGCAACAGCGATGTATTTTGATTTTCAAGATCCGCTGCGCACCCAGCGCACCAGCGATCATGGGTTTTGGCTGCACCTGTTGGCCGCCCCTATCATCACCCACTCCGTTTTGTGGAGTTTTTTGCAACCGCTTGTTTCCGCCCAGCAAGCGCCTGAGACAACTGCCAATTTAATGGTTCTTGTGGTTTTAGGGCTATTTTTGGTGTTTTCTATTGTCGCCCTTGTCATCGACCGGCGCGCTTTGTTGATTTCGTCGCTGGGTTATGCCTCTGGGGCGCTGGCTTATATCTTATATGCATTTGATATTCAGGAGAATTTGGCTTTTGTATTGACGCTTATTTTAATTGCCATGCTCATTTTAACATTGGGCACGGGCTGGTATCGATTGCGGCGCGCGGTCTTTAAATGGCTGCCTTCGAACCCCATTTATAATAAACTTCCCCCTTTAAGTACTATAGGACAATAAAAGAAATACCGATGAGTAATTTTTCGCCACGTGAAATTGTATCTGAACTTGATCGTCATATTATCGGCCAGGCGCAAGCCAAGCGGGCCGTTGCCATTGCGTTGCGCAACCGGTGGCGCCGCCAGCAATTGGAAGGTGACATGCGCGAAGAGGTGCTGCCTAAAAATATTTTGATGATTGGCCCCACCGGTGTTGGTAAGACGGAGATTTCACGCCGTCTGGCCAAGCTGGCCAACGCGCCATTTATCAAAGTTGAGGCAACCAAATTTACCGAGGTTGGCTATGTTGGGCGCGATGTGGACCAAATTATACGCGATCTTGTTGAAACCGGCATAAGCCTGGTGCGGGACGAAAAGCGCAAAGAAGTGCAAGCCAATGCGCATGTAAACGCTGAAGAGCGGGTATTGGATGCCCTTGTTGGCGAAGATGCGAAACCTGAGACGCGTGACAGTTTCCGGCGCAAATTGCGGGACGGGGAACTGGATGAAAAAGAAATTGATGTGCAGGTACAAGACAGCTCTGGCGGCATGCCAAGCTTTGAAATCCCTGGCATGCCAGGCGCGCAAGTGGGCATGATCAACATTTCAGAAATGTTCGGCAAGGGCTTTCCGGGGCAAATGAAAACCCGGCGCACGTCTGTGCGCGATAGCTATGAACTGCTAATTGCCGAGGAATCTGACAAGCTGATTGATGATGACGTGATTGTACAAGAAGCAATCACTCTAGTGGAAAATGACGGCATTGTTTTTCTGGATGAGATTGACAAGATCTGTGCCCGCCAAGAGCGCGGCGGGGATGTGAGCCGGGAAGGGGTGCAGCGTGATTTGTTGCCTTTAATTGAAGGCACCACCGTTTCAACCAAATACGGCCCGGTGAAGTCTGACCATGTTTTGTTTATTGCCTCTGGCGCGTTTCATGTGGCCAAACCCTCTGACCTGTTGCCAGAACTGCAAGGCCGGTTGCCCATTCGGGTGGAGTTGCGCGCGCTTGAGCGCAATGACTTTAAGCGCATTTTGACCGAGCCAAAGGCAAGCTTGATCAATCAATACACCGCTTTGATGGCAACAGAAGGGGTCACGCTTGAATTTACCGATGACGCGATTGATGCGTTGGCAGACATTGCTGTGGCGGTGAATGCCAATGTTGAAAACATTGGCGCGCGCCGGTTGATGACGGTGATGGAGCGGGTGCTGGATGAGATCAGCTTTGATGCCTCTGACATGGACGGTGAGACAATCAAGATCGATGCCGCCTTTGTTGAGAAAAACATTGGTGATCTGGCTAAAAATTCTGATCTATCGAAATTTATATTGTGATCTCGGTTAAAAGTCCCTCGGCTTTTTTTTGGCGCTTTAGATTGCCCACAAGCAACCGCGCTGCCTCAGTGTACTGTTAACCGTTTTCGATATGGTTTCGTTCGTTTCATAAGCTGACGATAAGGTTAACTGGTTTACTTAATTTACGTTTGCTTCCCCTATTTTAATCTTTTACAGTTGGCGTATAACGCTTCAGATGGAATTCTGAATTTTAGGGGACAAATTTGTTATGCCTTTTTTTTCTGTGCTGCGGTCAGTGTTATTTCTATTCTGCCTGATAGGAGGAATGACTGTTCAAGGGGGAATAGCTCTTTCACAAGAAGCGTTTATTTGGCAGTTCAATGAAGGTAATGACCCCTCAAATAAAGGACGAGCGACCGCTCGATTAGTCTATGGCATTCCCGAAACAGATGAGGCACAAATCACAGCAATCTGTGATGGGGCAGCAAGTACGTCTTCTCAATTTTCATCTATTACTTTTGGAGCTGATACTGGTTCACTGAAAGAGGGAACAGCTGTCAGTTTGCGTTTTTCAGGTGGGGGCTATTCAAACGAAATAAAGGGGCAGGTTTACGGGACACTGGCCGAAGAAGGAATTACAGGCGTTCTTGTTGATCTCAAACATGATGATACATTATGGGAGGCCCTAACCGGAAAGACAAGACTTTCATATCTCATACCAGGGTATAATGCGAGTAGTGTTGAGCTGAGTAAGGGGCGCTTGGCAATCAAACAATTTATTGATACGTGTCGCGCTTATGCAAATAGCAGCGTGGAAAAGATTGCGGATACACCAAGCAGCATTACAGAAAAAGAAGCGTTTGAGAGCGCCAAAGAACTGAATACTATTGAAGCCTGGGAAGCTTTTTTGAATAGCTATTCTACCGGGTTTCGCGCCGATCTCGCGCGGGCCTATGTGAAACGTCTTTCTGGTAATCCTGATGGTCAAAAGATGGTTGCAGATGCAAGCTCAAAACAGCTTGTTACGCCCCAATCAAAGGTTCAACAACCGACTTTATCGATGCTTGATATGGGTGTGGCCCGGTCGTCCTGGTTTACTGGCAAACGTATGGTTGCTCGTGAGGGGCTTTCTCTTCATACAGCGCGTGTTCGTTCACGCGGCGTGGAACTGGTGACTTATTGCAAAGACAATAATCTGTCGGGTGGATTGGGCTATCGGCTTGGTGCTGTGATCCGTCAGCTTTCACCAGGGAGCTATCCAGAGTTCGAAATGCGGGTGAGACAAGGTCTCGCATCTTCTTTAAAGCGCCACGACAATGGTGCCCCTCGGATTGGCATTTGGTTTTCTGAAGGTGAAGGATTACCCGATGCGGTCGCTGATCAAGGAGTGGCCAATGGAGAATTCGGTATTGGTTCTATCGCCCATGGGTTTCCTGTGAACTCACAGGCGGTTGAACGCATGATGGCCTCCAACACGATGCATGTTTCGCTGTCGCCATTTGGGGCAACATTTCAGCTGAAGGGCAGCCGCAAAGCAATCTGTAGTATGATGAAACGGTGCGGCGCTCTACCTCCAGGTTGCCCTGGCGGGAAAGTCACGCCTGTAGTGAACAGTTCTCGAAAGTGCACGAAGGGGCGCATTTATAGCAAACGCAGAGGCAAGTGCGTTTGTCCGGGGGGTACATCTTTTCGAAAGGGGCGCTGCCGTAAGATTGTCTGGAAAAACAAATGCCCAGCCTTTCATGAGCGCGTAAATGGTAAATGCGTGCGCAATGATGAAGTCAACAACCCTCATGATGATGGTTGTGGCCCAGGGTTTAAACTCGTCAAAGGCAAGTGCGTGAGCCGCTATCCAGCCCCTAAGTCTCAAATCAAGCCGAAAACTAAATCTTGGGGGATAGGAAATGCGCCGCCAAGCTGTCGGTGCCCTAGCTGTTTGTGGAATGGAAAAACATGCACACGGAACAAAGCTCCCGCTCCCGGCCAGCTCAGTATCGACGGGCAGAAGCCGATTAAGAAAAAAGCGCCCAAGAAAAAGCCGGTGGTACAACAAAAGTCTTGTTCACATGGGCGCATTCGTAACGGAGCTGGGCAATGTGTTTGCCCAGCCGGTACGCAAAAGATTGGCGGCAAATGTGTGAATGTTAAGCAACTTCAAAAGGGATTGCAGCAGATTTTGTCCGATCGTCGATTGAAGCGTGATATTCGCCCTGTTGCAACACTTCAAAACGGACTGCAGCTTTATTCTTACAGATATATCTGGGATGACGTATTCTACGTTGGTGTGATGGCACAAGACCTTCTCAAACAGGCCGACTTTAAGGATGCCGTGCGCATGACGAGTGACGGCGTCTATGTTGTGAACTATGAGAAGCTTGGGCTGAAAGGCACACCATCTCTTAAAGATTGGCAAAATGATATGATGGAAGCGCTGTTACTTCCGCAATAGTGTGAGAATCTGGTTAGAGTTTTAATTTAAGCCAAACCTCACCTTTGGGTCATCATTACGCATTTTTACTAGCTTTAAAAATATTGATGGCGATTGGTAGAGAAGTGGTAATTGTTCTGATAGTGTCGAAAATTACTCTCTCATGCCAAATGCCCGTTTGCAGTCGGGCGAAATACTCTTCAATGGTTAGCTGTTTGAATGGAAATAGCTAACAAAAAAGCTTGTCACAATCCCCCATGAGAGATTTGCTCCAAGAACCAAGAAGGGAATATTGATGCCTCTTTCTAAGCCAGCAATGCCCAAACCTTTTGAGGGCAATACGTAGAAAAACACAACTGTGGTGGTTATTAAAGCAAAAATGATACCTCGCAGTAACCAATTTTTCGGCATAAAAATCAAAGCCATGATGATGCCCCATAGGCCGCCCCATACCATTTGTTTGTAAAGGAATGGTTTGAAGGTTGTTATGTTTCCTGGATCTACAAAAGATTGCAGTCCTATCAGTGCTATGATCGATAGAAATATGACGTTTGCGATGCCACCGATTGTTCCTGATGTAAACCCTACGGTTATTGATTTGATCATAATGTCTCCCCCATATTCTCTTGTTATAACACCCTAAAAGGATTTTTGCACACCCTTATCAGTTCGTCATTTATGATAAAACCATTCAAGCGTTGGCCCAATCGGTTGCTGTTTTGAGTATTTCCATGTCTATGTCCTGGGTTGGAGATTTTGGAACAAACGTCTGGTTTGTACGGTAAGGCAAGCGCAGGCTTTTCCTGGTTTCTGCTTGCCTTTTTGTCTTAGCGGGATTGGTAGCCAATCAAAGCCCCCAACTAAACCCTGTTTCTTTTTCCGATCTGTCCCATAATTTTTCCATGACGGCCTTGTCGTAGGCGTAAGGCTCCAGCGTGCCCTTACCGACCGGACCAACAAATTCCATGCGGCCTGTGGGGCCATAAAGGGCGCGCTGTTCCAATCCATCCAAGGTTGCGCACATCACCTCTGGATAGGCCCCTTTCTCTGCCGTTTGAACCATTGGCGATTTGGTCATCAGCCACCACACAATCCGTGTTCCAAGACCACCGCTGGTGCTGATGAGAGACGTTGCAGATGACCCTGGATGACAGACATAAACCTCAACGTTCTTCTTTGCATTCCTAACCCGGTCCTGCAGCTCATAGGCGAACATCATCTGCGCCAATTTACTTTGGCTGTAAGCAGGATTAGCGCTATAGTTTTTGTTCCAGTTCATATCGTCGAACTGGATCGTTCTTAGGCCCAACTTATACCCAAGGCTTGCAACGACCACGATCCGACCCTTGGACTCTTCAATGCGATCAAAGAGCATTCCGCACAAGACGAAATGGCCGTAGTGGTTGGTGCCAAGCTGGCTTTCAAAACCGTCTTTGGTGAACTTTTGCGTGGGGACTTGCGCGATAGCGGCGTTACAGATCAGGGCGTCTATCTGAGGTACTGTCTTCAACACCTCCGCGGCTGCTTCACGCACGCTTGCAAGTTCTGCCAGGTCCATGCGGACAAAACTTACGTCAGCATCAGTGCCAAATTCCTGTTTCAAGGTCGCGATGGCAGCAGTTGACTTTTCGGCGCTACGGTTCAACATCACCACTTTTGCGCCCTTGGATAGCAATATACGGGTTGCCTCAAATCCGGCACCGGCATTCGCACCGGTGATGACATATGTTTTGCCATTAAGGGAGCCTAGTTGTTCTGGTGTCCAGCCTTTGGGTCCGAAATTTCTATTTTCCATATTTGTGCTCCTGTCCATAATTTGCGGTTGTTTGAATGAGTGCTTTGCCTCGTTTGAAATGACTATAAGTCTCGACTTATTGAACAACTAGGCGTATTCCTCGCTAAAACATGCCTAATTGTATCACCGTAGTTGATTTCAGAGTTTAAGCGGTTACACTGGCTGCATGAGCAAACAACAAATCAAACAACTTATTGAAAGCAGGGTGAGTGAAGATGGCCTGGTGGAAACTGGGGTCAAAGGGGTGCAACTCTTTCGAGTGACCAATTCTGTCCGCTGTGCTCCTGCCGTTTACGAACCCAGCGTGGTGGCCATCGTAAATGGGTCTAAGGAAGCCATATTAGATGGCAAGAGACTGGTCTATGACAGTGATCAATATATGTGTTGCCCTATATCGCTGCCTTTGGAGGCAGGAACACCAGCTGCTTCGCCAGACAACCCCCTTCTGGGTGTATACATTTCCCTGGACACAAGGGTGATGACCAAACTGGCCATTGAAATGGAAAGTGCGGCCGGTGCCATCCGAAACTCTATGAGCGGCCCGCTGCCACAGGGGCTTGCCCTTGCTCGTTGGGATAACACGTTCACTGAGGCGCTGTTACGACTGCTGCAACTGGAAGATCGCCCAGCAGATGCTGTTGTCCTTGGGGACGGACGGCTGCGAGAGTTATACTACGCTGTATTGCAAGGGGATGCCGGGAATGCGGCCAAACGTGCTTTTGGGGTAGGCAACGAAATCGCCCGGGCAATTGAATATTTATCGTCCCACCTGCATGAACCGGTTACCATTGAAGACATGGTCTCTCAAGCAGGAATGAGCCGAGCCGTGTTTCACCGCAAATTCAAGCAGGCAACCACGATGTCACCCATACAGTTTATAAAGTCTATGCGGCTGAACAATGCTGCCATGAAGATTGCCAGCGGTATGAGCGTGAACGAAGCGGCTATGGAGGTGGGGTATGTAAGTTCGTCTCAATTCAGCCGAGAATTTAAACGCATGTACGGGCAGTCTCCCAAACAGTGGAGCCACGCCAAACCACTTCCCGCAGAAATGATGTGATGAACGGCTCTTCGAACTTTTGGTGGTTTTGCAGGGCGCGTTTTCACGAATGGAGTTTTAATTGTCTCACCCAGCGCCGCCAAATAACTGATTGGCCGTTTCATAGGCAGTGATGGCGCGAATGATTTCATGTGAGGGGGCCAATTTATCATCTTGTTTTTGGCCAGCCTGCAAAGGGTCGTCTGCCTTCTCATCCTCTCCTCTTAACGTGCCAGCTTTTTGTTTTGCTAATTCAGCTTGGGCTTGAGCTCTTGTTTGGGCCGCTTGGGCGGCCACTTGTTTGTCTTGGGAAGAAGGTTCGGCCGGGGCAAGGGCTGCGCGGATGACGATGTCCATTTTACGGATCGTCGCTTCAGGGTTATTGGGCACAGCTGCGCTGTCAATTTGAACCTCACCACCGATGGCGTATTGTTTGTTGTCTGGCCCGGTGGTGTATTCATAGGTCGGCGCGCTGGCATAAGACCCACCAACTGCGGCATGGGCTTGTTCGTGGGCTTTGACCTCAGCATCGCGTTTTTTTAGCTCTCTGACTTGTTCTTCTTCTTCATCAGTGAGCTCTTGCGGGTTAGAAGACTCTTCTGACTGCTCTAGGGGAGATTTTTGTTCTGTATTATCCAGGCCTTTGTCTTGTTTAAGGCCACGTTTGGTGTTGTTTTCGGTCAGGCTGATTTCGACAATAGGGGCCGTGGCCTGGGCAAGTTGTTGCCCGGTTGTTTCTTGGATATTGGTTTGTGTTGCCAGGCGGTCAGTTGGATTATAAGACCCGTTCTGGTCTGTTCTTGGAACACCAGAGGAGGGGAGCGACTGACCAAATCCGTTAACCGGTAGTATCATCACGTCTAAAGGGCTTGGCCCTGGTTATGAGAGCATTCTTCCTTGGATAAATTTAATGGAATGCTCTCAGTTTTTACTTTAGCGTTCCTTTTTTCCCAAAACCGGTACCCACTTTTGGGCGGAGCGCTCTATACATGCACTCCTATTTTGCCCTCAAAATCGTTAAAATTTAGCCAACAGGTTGTGTTACTTTAACTTTCGCAATCTCACATAGAGCGCGCCTTGGCCGCCATGTTTTTTATGAGCGGTTTTGTAACTCAGCACGGTTTCGGCCATATCATCCAGCCAAACGGGCACTTGGCGCTTTAAAACGCCTGGTTCTGGCGCCCCCAATTCAAAGGCCCGATCTTCATGATCGCGTTTTTGGCCTTTGCCGGTGATGACCAGCACAAAGCGTTTGCCATCTGCCTGGGCGCGTTTGAGAAAACTGCGCAAGGCCCCTTCAGCCTGGCGCTGGGTGTAACCGTGTAGGTCTATCATGCCTTCTATGGTTTGTTTGCCAGAGGAAACATTGCGGGCTTCTTGATGGTTAAAAGTTTCTATCTTTGGTGCGGCTGGTTTTTTGGTGCTTGGAGGAAGAGGCTTTGCAGGTTGTGAGGCGGGTGTGTTTTTTGCTCTTTTTGGGGTCTCAACATTATCAAGCATGTCTGCAAATTCTTGACTGGAGGCAGAGGGCGTTCTTGTGGGTTCCTGCTCTTGTTGTTTTGCAGGTTTTTTCTCGTCCATTGAGTTCTGCACTTTTTCCCAAAGCGCCATGTCCTCTTTGGATAGAGAGGGATGTTTTTTTTCATCTGACATAAATGTTAAATGCTCTTTTTATGGGTGAAACGCCTTAGCCCGTGCCTTAAGTTCCATGGTAAGATTTTTGCATTTTAAAAGCAGTTGTCAAGGATTTCACTTGCGCTCCGCGTCCTTGACAACTGCTTTTAAAATGCCAAAGTCTAACCATGGAACTTAAGGCACTCTCTGGTCGTGCTGTTATTTCGGAAGAAGAATTGTAAAGCGGCCTTTGTGTTTGGTGCCGCCCGCAACAAGGCCAGCGCTATCGCCTGAGCCCCAGAAAATGTCGCCTCTTGCAGGGCCTTTAATGGCAGAGCCAACGTCTTGACCAATCATAAGATGATGAAAGCCTCGATTGCCGTGATGGCTCATGCTGGGTATGTCGAGCCATATGGGCAAGCCTAATTGATGATAGCTGCCGTCAACTGCCAAGCTGCGACGTGTGGTCAGGTTCACGCCCTCAGCGCCGATAGGCCCATCTTTGCTCTGGCTATCATCCAGTTGGCGAAAGAAGATGTAGGACTTGTTGTGCCACATCACTTTTTGGCCTTCTGTTTTATTATCGCGCAACCATTGTTTGACCGCTTCTAGGCGTAATTGTTTGCCTTTGAATTTATAGGCTGATTGTAAATGTTTGCCGATAGAGCGGTAAGGATGGCCGTTTTTGCCATTATAGCCAATGCGAATGGTGCTGCCATCTTGCAACCTTATGCGGGCTGAGCCTTGAATGTGCATGAAGAAGGCATCGACCTGATCTTTTAAATATAAAAGTTCCAAACCTTGTCCTTCAAGCGCGCCGTTTTCTATCGCTTGCCTTGTTGGGAACGCTTCAAGCTTGTTGCCCACTTTGCGCATGAAGGTGAGCTGATGGTTTTTGGCCGCCCGGTCACGGTCATTAATCAGTGAGACCAAATCATCCGGGCGGCTGTAAACAGGGATGGAGAACTCAGAGGTTTTCTGGCGTGAACCTTCTAGTTCTGGTTCGTAATAGCCGGTTAGCAATGATCGGCTGGTAAGCACGCGGTAAGGCCTAAAGTTTTGTTCAAAAAACCGCTTGGCGGCATATTTATGGGTGATGTTTGCATTCATCGCCCGGCGGCAAACTTGCGCGCGTTTCAGGTTTGATCTGCGGACTTTTTTTGTGTCTAGAAAATAAGCGCAACTTTTTTGAAAGGCTTTGTAAGCTGCCAGATGGTCATCTCGTTGCCAATGGGCAATGTCGGCAAAACGTAAAGGGCGCACCTTCATTGGTTTTTTATTTACCTTTATGTAATGGGGTTTGGTTGGTTGCAGGCCGATAGGATCGGGTGAAAAATACAAAAACGATACAAATCCTATGATAAAGCCGAACAGTCCCACCCACATTGCTCTTTTAACTAAAAATTTTTGCAGAGATTGAACATAAGGCTTCAAACTCATCTAGATTCATGATTCCGATTTGGTAGAAATTAATTTCCAGTTTGGATCCCGGCCAGAAACAGGGCGCGAGAAGGTCCAAATATCGGTGATTTTTTCGATCGCTTTTTCATCGCCCTCAACTACGGCGCCATCTTGGCCTTGTATGTAACGGATGAGGGATGATTTAAATTTTACAGTGATTTCGGCTTGTTTGTCTTCAAGGCCGGCCTCTAGCATGCTGACTTTTTCAAAGCCAACAAACTGCGTTGTCATGGTTTGGTTTTGGGCGTCTCTTTGGTCTATCGCATCAGAGAAACCGGCATACACATCTTTGGCTAACAGACGTTTTAATGTGCGTTTGTCACCTTCAGAAAAGGACGAGATAATCATTTCATAGGCAACCTCAGCCCCTTCCATAAATTGGTCAGGGTCAAAAGTTTGGTCTGCATTGGCAATTTCGGTCAGGCCATCGCCAAGGTCTGAACTGTCTTTGGCGTATTTTTTGATCTTTTCAGAAACATCGACTTCTTGGGTTTGTTGCATCGTCTCTTCTGTGTCGCGCCGGTCTGGCATGGTAACGACATTATCATGGTCCTGATTTGTATCTCTGTCTCTGGGCGGGGTGTTTTCAGATTTGTCGCTGCCGAACGGGTCATAATGTTGGTGCTCATTACCGGTCCGGGAGCCTAAGATGGAGCGAAGATATAAAAATATGACCACTGCTACACCTAGGAATATGATGCTAATGATATCTAGACCGTTACCGTTCATTTTTGCCTGCTAACTCGTTCTTTAAGTTAAAACTGTTTTTAAATGTTTCTCTTTAATTCAGTTTGGTGACTGATTTGGTGTGCCTTTGGCACTTTAACCTATTTATATGGGTCTTTTTTTGAAAGAATAAAGGGATGATAGAGAATATTTGCACTAAATTGCCCTTATTTGTTCTCTTCATATCATTATTCTTTAATTTGGCAAATGCGTCATAGACTATTTTCTCTTTTTTGGCGCATAAGAGCATACTTTAAAATTTTGTCTTTGATCTTATGTTAGCTAACAGGTTGACATAAATTTAAGGCTTTAGATTGTTTTGACGCACAATTTTTTCGATCCTCGTTATACTCCGGTCGAATTGTGCTTGAGATTGTTTTGTATACTCTATTTCTAGATAAAGGTGGTTTAAAGGTTTATCCAATGGGATGGTTATTATTTGCTTTGTTTGTTGCTGTTCCAATTATTGAGATTGTCGGGTTTATTCAAATCGGCTCCCTAATTGGTATTTGGCCAACAATTGGCATTGTTATTTTAACGGCAATTGCCGGGTCTATTCTTTTGCGCCATCAGGGGATGGCCGCTCTTTTCCAAGCCCAGTCAAAATTAGCACAAGGGGGCATTCCTTTTGATCAGCTTATTGATGGTATTTGTTTGGGCTTTGCTGGTGCTCTGTTATTAACGCCTGGGTTTTTTACGGACTTTTTTGGGTTTTTATTATTTATTCCCCCCTTTCGGCGCTCGCTCGCTTGGTTTTTTTATGACAAAGTCATCAAGCCGCGCACGCACATCTATACCAATGATGGCTCTCATACCTCTTACCCGGATGAGAACCAAGAGGGCCAAGTGATTGATGGAGAGTTTCAAGATATTAGTGATACACAAGAACAGGACCGGCCGAACAAGCCCACTTACACACCGTTAGACAAAGGCAAAAAGGGCGGCAAATCGCCCTGGCAAGACTAAAATTTAACGGCTTTTTATTTACTTTTTCATGCCTTGCTATCATCAAACGGACATGATAGCAGGGGAGCGATTTTATTTATTTTTTACAAAGGGTTTTTACATATGTCTGATGATCAAAATGGTGCAAGCAATGGCAATGGTGCTAGCAGTAATGCTGCAAATCCGAGCATTCAAGTTGTCGGGCAATATTTGAAAGATTTGTCATTTGAAAGCCCGAAAGCTCCTCATTCTCTAAAGAGCCCAGGTGAAAACCCTAACTTGCAAGTTGATATTAATGTCAATGTGAACAAGCTTGGCGATGATTCATATGAAAGCGGCATTCAATTAAAAGCTCATGCCAGCAATAGTGATGGAACAATCTATGTAATTGAAGCGGTTTATGCTGGGGCGTTTGAAGTGAAGAACATTCCTCAAGATGCGCTTGAGCCCATTTTGTTGATTAATTGCCCCACCATTCTTTATCCGTTTTTGCGGCGCATCATTTCTGACGCAACGCAAGAAGGTGGCTTCCCGCCTTTATTGTTGGATCCGATTGATTTTGCCAATCTTTACCAACAACGCCAGGACGCGCAGAAAACAAAAGGCTCTGCTTAACCACTAAGCCTGAGAAGTGCCTTAACTTCCATGGTAAGGCACGGTCTAGCACTTCCTTCAGAGAAACTGTTTCCATAAGGGTTCGGTTTTCATTGTCTCTAAAAATGCCGCATGGTCTTCTTCTTCTTGATTTGTTAAGCGGCTTTTTAGAGGCGTTTTTCTTTTTTTGGCAGATGGTTTTGAATGGCTGGTTTGCTGTTGTTGCTCGGTGCCACCTTCATTTGCCAGTTCTAAATTGGCTTGGCGTTGGCCGGTTAATTCCAAATAGACATCAGCCAGCAGCTCACTATCAAGCAAGGCGCCGTGATAGGTGCGGTTTGAATTGTCGATGTTAAAGCGTTTACAAAGCGCGTCCAGTGAATTGGGGCCAGCTGGAAATTTGCGGCGGGCGAGCGCCAGTGTGTCGAGCACGCGTGGCATTTCAATGAGGGGCCGGTTCACCCGTTTTAATTCCGCGTTCAAAAAGCCAACGTCAAATGATGCGTTGTGGATGATGAGCATGTCACCTTGGACGAAGTTGATAAAATCATCCGCCACTTCGCGAAACAAGGGTTTGTCTTTTAGAAACTGGGTGGTGATGCCATGAACGTTTTGCGCTTCAATAGGCACATCGCGTTTGGGGTTGATATAGACATGATAGGTCTCACCGGTCGGGATGTAATTGAAAAGCTCTACACAGCCTATTTCAATAATCCGGTCAGCACCTTCAGCGTCAAAGCCTGTTGTCTCTGTATCTAAAACGATTTCGCGCATTGGGGTGCCCTTATTTTTTCAACTCTGCCCATTTTTGATAAGCTTTTGGTTTTATTTCTTTTTTTATTGTTTCTATCAGTGCATTTACCGCTGTTTGTGTCTCTTCCAAACTTGTATGGGTTTCAATAATATAGTCGGCTCTTGTCCGTTTTGTCGCATCTGGCATTTGTTTTTCCACCAAAGATGTGAATTTTTCTTGGCTCATATTGGGGCGAGAGAGCGCTCTTTGTTTTTGAACCTCAGCCGGCGCGCTGACCAAGATGACAGCATCCATTAGGTCTTGAGCTCCTGTTTCAAACAGCAATGGAATTTCTATGATGAGGATTTTACTGTCCTTGGTTTTGTGCTGTTGAATAAACTGCCATTCTTCTTGGCGCACGAGGGGGTGGATGATGGCTTCTAGTTTTTCAAATCCTTGGTCTTGTTTGAGCAAAGATTGCATAAGCTTTTCGCGATCAACTTTGTTTCCTTGTGTGCTGCCAGGAAATGCGGCTTCAATCAGAGGGGCCGCTTTGCCGTTATACAGATCATGGACGATTTTGTCGGCACTGATCACCGGGATGCCTTTGGTTGAAAACATTTGTGCCACGGTGGATTTGCCCATGGCAATTGAACCTGTTAGTCCCAGAATGATCATGGTTCAGCCTTTGGTTGGTTAAGATCTTGCACAACCTTTTCATACAGCGCTTGGGTCACTTGTGGGCGTGTGCCGAACCATTTTTCAAACCCGGGCACAGCTTGGTGTAAGAGCATGCCGAGCCCATCAACTGCCTCTAGCCCTTTTTGACGGGCTGCCTTTAGTAAGTCTGTTTCCAGCGGCGCGTAGACAATGTCGTACACAACGGCTTGAGGGGGGAGTGTATCAATATTGATTTCAAGGGCTGGTTTGCCTGTCATGCCTAGGCTGGTGCTGTTTACAAGCAATCCGCACCGGCTAAGGGCTTGTTCTTTGCTCTCCCACGAGATTGTGCTGATCTTATTGCCAAACTCTTTGGCCAGTTGGTCTGCACGCTGAGCTGTTCTGTTGGTTAAAATGATTTCTGGCACACCGGCTTGCAACAAGGCATAGATGATGGCACGTGCTGCACCGCCTGCCCCTAGAATAAGCGCGGGCATGGAAGCTTGCCACTTAGGGGCACTGGTTTGCAAATGGGTGAGAAAGCCATAGCCGTCCGTGTTGCCAGCGATTAATTTGTCTTGTTCGAACCAAAGGGTGTTGGCCGCGCCAATGGCTTTGGCTTCATGCGTGATTTCATCGACCAGGGAGAGCACTTGTTCTTTATGGGGGATGGTCAGATTAAGACCGGCAAAGCCGTTTTGTTTTAAATTTTGTATAAAGCTTGGCAGTTCATCTGGCGCCACAGAATATTTTTCATAGCTGCCCTCAATGCCCTGTTCTTCTAACCAGGTGCCGTGAATTAAAGGCGAGCGTGATTGGGTTATCGGCCAACCAATGACGCCAGCCTTGCGATATGAACTCATGAAGTGATGTATCCTTGTTTGCGCAGCATATTTAAAAGGCTGACAATGGGAAAGCCAAGAATGGTAAAGTAATCACCTTTTATGTCTTCAAACAGATGGATGCCGAACGATTCCAATTGATAGGCACCAACCGAAGTTAAAATATCATCTCCGCAATGAGCGATATAGTTTCCTAAAAACTCTGGGCTAAAGTCACGCATTTTAAGCTCTGCCGTTTCGCTGTAGCGCCATATGACGTCTTTGTTTTTTACAACAACGATGGATGAGATGAGTTTGTGGGTTTTGCCGCGCAATTTAAAAAGCGTGGCATAAGCTTCATCTTTATTTTTAGGTTTTTCAAAAATTTCGTCGCCCAAAGCTAAAATTTGATCGCTTCCGATGACATAAGCGTTTTGATGATGGTCTGCCACATCATTGGCTTTGGCTTCTGCTAAAAATTCAGCAATGTCTGAGGGCTCCATTGGATCAACGGACAAAACTTGTTTGATGATTGCCTCATCCACAGTGGGGGGGTGAATTTCAAACGATAGGCCCGTGTTTTCTAGCAATTTGGCTCTGGTGGCGCTTGATGAAGCTAGAACGAGATTTATTTTTTGTGTTTCAAACATATATTTGTATTGGTTCAAACGTGGCTTCTAATCGTAGCCCTTGGTTTTCCCCTTAACTTTCATGGTTAGACTTTGGCATTTTGAAAAGCTATGTCAAGGACGCGGAGCGCAAGTGAAATCCCTGACATAGCTTTTCAAAATGCAAAAATCTCATCATGAAAGTTAAGGGGAACTGCGAAGAAATTCAAATCTAAAGATTGCGGTTGTTGTATAATGTGATGATCGCTGCTGCCGTTTCTTCGATAGAACGGCGGGTTACATCTATGATTGGCCAGTCATGGCGGCCGCAAAGGCGGCGGGTGTAAGCAATTTCTTGGGCAATTGCATCGCGGTCGACATAATCTTCCAAATCTTTATCAGCCAATTCCATCACACGGTTGCGCCTAACCGTTGAAATCCGGTCAGCACTGGCGATTAGCCCAACGATGAAAGCTGTGGTGGGTTTTTCAACGATATCGGGCAAAGGCAAAGGGGGTACCAACGGTAAATTGGCGGTTTTAAATCCACGATTGGCCAGATAAATGCTGGTCGGGGTTTTCGAGGTGCGGCTGATGCCAATGATGAAAATGTCTGCCTCATCAAGATTGTTTGGCAATTGGCCATCATCGTGCATCATGGTGAAGTTTAGCGCATCGATTCGGCTAAAATATTCGGCATCCAAATTGTGTTGGCCGCCAACGGTTGGTTTAGAAGGCGCACCAAGATAGGACCCAAAAATTTGTAAAATCGGGTCTAAAATGCCAACGCTGGGTAAATTTAAATCAGCACAAAATTTATCAATTTCTTCTGTTAGATCCACATTCACCAAAGTGTGCATGACAATGCCGGGTTGTTCTTCTATGATTTGACACACCCTCTTTAATTGCCGTTTTGTGCGCACAAGGGGGTGAATATGCTCAATCGCTTTGATTTGAGGGTATTGTGCAGTGACCGCTTTAGACATAGCGGTCAAAGTTTCACCGGTCGCGTCAGAGACAAGGTGAAGGTGGAAAAATTTTTGATTCTTGTTTGGCATATGTTGATAAGTTGATGAGTTATCCTCACCCGTTCATGGGAAAACGTGTTTTTCCTAATTTGTTCATTTTTTCTCCCAAGCTTTACGCACATAGTTTGGTGTGTGGAGAAAAATCTTTAAGGTTATTCTTTGCTTAAATTTGCTTTTTAGTTTGCCATATTTCTTCTCATGGTTTTACACAAACTTTGCCCGCTTGTTTTCACTTTACCTTATCATAGGTAACTGGTTTGAATCTTTTAGACTTATGATTTTTATTTTTGCGTCTTATCATGTTTTTTGGTCTTTAGTGAAAAAACAGATTTTTTGTTTGTGGAAGAGTTTGTTGAAATTGGTTGGGAAAAATTTAATCTGAAAAATCCAACCCTAAACAACAACTACAACAATATTTAAAAATCTATTTTATTTATTTTTTTATTGAAAAGTGGATGTCCCCGTTAGATAAGGACTGTATGAGTGAAAAGATATTTTTAAAAGCGCTTTCAGGGCAAACTTTACCAAGACCTCCAATTTGGTTGATGAGACAAGCTGGGCGGTATTTGGATGATTACAGAGCTGTACGTGATAAAGCAGGCAGTTTTTTGAATTTGTGTTATTCACCTGAGATGGCGTGTGAGGTGACACTGCAACCGATTGAAAAGTTCGGATTCGATGCTTCTATTTTGTTTGCAGATATTCTGGTCGTGCCTGATGCTTTGGGACAAGAGGTTAGGTTTGAAACTGGAGAAGGGCCCAGGCTTGATCCGATTTCAACCAGTGAGGGCATAAAACAACTTGATCTTGGATTGGTTGATGAAAAGTATGACAGTGTTGCTAAAACTGTTTCTTTGATTAGATCTCGTTTGCCACAAGAAACCGCGTTGATTGGATTTTGCGGTGCGCCGTGGACTGTTGCGACTTATATGGTGGCGGGTAAGGGGACACCCAATCAGGCCCCAGCGCGGTCAATGGCCTATCTTAATCCTGAATTATTTCAAGAGCTTATAGATATTTTGGTTGAAACTTCAATTGATTATCTGTCGCGACAAGTGGAGGCCGGGGCTGACGCTTTGCAGATTTTTGATAGTTGGGCCGGCAGTTTGCCGCAAAGTGAATTTCAGCGCTGGGTTATTGAGCCGACGAAAAAAATGGTTTCTGCTTTACGGCAAAAATATCCTGACGTGCCAATTATTGGCTTTCCGCGCGGTGCCGGGCCTTTGTATGAGACCTATGTGAGCGAGATTGGTGTGCAAGGGGTGAGTGTGGATGAAACCATGCCACTTGATTGGGTTAAAACCCATTTGCAACCGAATGTGACGGTGCAGGGAAATTTGGACGCTTTGGCTTTAATTGCTGGCGGCAAAGTGTTGGAAGAGCATGTTGAGCGGATTTTACAAGCTTGGTCTGGTGGGCCATTTATTTTTAACCTTGGCCATGGCATACAGCCGCATACGCCGGTTGCTCATGTTGAGGCTTTGATTAAGCTTGTCCGGGGATCTTAAACTTTTGATCTTGGTTTTCCCCTTAACTTCCATGGTTAGACTTTGGCATTTTTAAACCGCTTGTCAAGGATTTCACTTGCGCTGCGCGTCCTTGACAAGCGGTTTAAAAATGCCAAAGTCTAACCATGGAAGTTAAGGGGAACTATCAGGAAAACTGGAGAGGGTTTTATGGATTGGGCTTTGTGGGTTAAGGCGTTGCACATCATAGCGGTGATTTCCTGGATGGCAGGGATGTTATATTTGCCGCGGCTATATGTTTATCATGCCGGGGCCACGCCGGGCTCTGAACTTTCTGAAACCTTGAAAATTATGGAACGGCGCTTGCTGCGCTTTATCATAAATCCGGCGATGATTGTGGCTTGGATTGCGGGACTGCTTACTGCTTATTTGCAAGATCAATTTATGGATCCTTGGTTTCATGCCAAGTTGGCGTGTGTTGTTTTGCTTTCAGCGGTGCACGGAGAATTGGCGCGGTATCGCAAAGAATTTGACCGTGATGAGCGCAAGCGGTCAGCTAAATTTTTCCGAATCATTAATGAAGTGCCAACCGTGTTAATGATCTTTATTGTATTTCTGGTTATTTTAAAGCCGTTTTAGATGGTTTATCGGGGTGTTTTTTGCAAATTAGTGCAAAACAGATCTTTTAAGTGAAGTTTGTTTTTGATATAGTGCTTTGATCGTATCAGTATTTTTTCAAAATTAATCTCGTTTCAATCATAAATGGCATTATGGTTTTGCTGTTGGCTTGGCTTGCAGTGTAAATCTTCTTTACCGATATCCTCATAATAATATTTCCCCGCTAATTTGGAATTTTTTTCATGGAACAAATGAAACTCCAGGACCTTAAGTCTAAGTCCCCAACAGAACTTTTAACCTTTGCCGAAGAGGTTGAGGTGGAAAATGCCAGTTCTATGCGTAAGCAAGAGTTGATGTTTGCCATTCTAAAACAGTTGGCGGCGCAAAATATTGATATTGTTGGCACTGGCGTGGTTGAAGTTTTGCAAGATGGGTTTGGGTTTTTAAGATCACCTGATGCCAATTATCTACCCGGGCCGGACGATATTTATGTCAGCCCCAGCCAAATTCGCCGTTTTGGGCTGCGCACCGGGGATACGATTGAAGGAGAAATTCGGTCTCCGAAAGAAGGCGAGCGGTATTTTGCGCTTCTTAAAGTTAACAAGATCAATTTTGAAGAGCCTGATAAAGGCAAACATAAAATCCACTTTGATAACCTGACCCCGCTTTATCCTGATGAATGGCTGGGCATGGAAATTGATGACCCAACGGTTGAAGATATGTCGGCGCGGGTGATTGATATTGTCTCGCCTATGGGTAAGGGGCAACGGGCGTTGATTGTGGCGCCGCCGCGTACAGGTAAAACTGTCTTGCTGCAAAACATTGCCCATTCTATCACCACCAACCATCCTGAATGTTATTTGATCGTGCTGCTTATTGATGAGCGGCCGGAAGAGGTGACGGACATGCAGCGCTCTGTGCAGGGCGAGGTTGTCTCTTCGACCTTTGATGAGCCGCCAACACGGCACGTGCAAGTTTCTGAAATGGTGATTGAAAAGGCCAAACGGTTGGTTGAGCATAAACGCGATGTGGTGATTTTGCTCGATTCTATTACCCGTCTTGGCCGGGCTTACAACACGGTGGTGCCTTCCTCTGGTAAGGTTCTAACCGGCGGTGTTGATTCCAATGCTCTGCAACGGCCAAAACGGTTCTTTGGTGCGGCCCGGAATATTGAAGAAGGCGGCTCACTCACCATCATTGCCACCGCTTTGATTGACACTGGCAGCCGAATGGATGAAGTGATCTTTGAAGAGTTTAAAGGCACGGGTAACTCTGAAGTTATTCTTGACCGTAAGGTGGCTGATAAACGTGTGTTCCCAGCCATTGATATTGCCAAATCTGGTACCCGGAAAGAAGAGCTGTTGGTGCCTGATGAGCAGCTGAAGAAAATGTATGTATTGCGCCGAATTCTCAACCCAATGGGGCCAATGGATGGCATTGAGTTCTTAATTGATAAGCTCAAGAACACCAAAGGCAATGATGAGTTTTTCGATAGTATGAATACTTAGGTCTTGTCTCACGGGCTATTCTGCGGCTGCGAGGCAGCGCAGGCCCTCCGACGGGGCGCGCAATATTTTTTGCGCCCTAATGGGGCACAAAATGCGCGGGCGCCTCTGGCGCGGTTCCTTTAACCATCTTTATTTTCTTTTTTATTTTTCTTTAAATTTCTATCATTCCTAATTCTATTACATCGTCATAGTTTGGGTCATTCAATAACTCCGGGGCTTTCAGGATGCGTTCTGAAACGGAGTTGCGGTGGAGCCATGCGCCGATTTTTTGGGCGGCTTGAGGGTGGGATTCTAGGTGGGTGTTGTGATAGGTGGGCTTTCCATTTTTGATTTGAACATCTGAGCGCAAGGCCGCCATGTGGACGGCGCTTTCTGGGTCTTGGCCTTTGTCGAAGGTTTGTAAGGATCTGTCTAAGTCACCGCCTGCTAGCACCACCATGGTGAGAAGCTCGCCCATGTTGAATTCTAGGCGTGGGCCGACGGGCCATTCTATGAGGTAGAGGTGATAGAGGCTGGCCTCAATGAAGGCGTCGAAAAATTCGTTGATGGTTTCTATTTCTTGTTTAGGCCAGTTTTCTCGATATCCATTTAAGCGGGTAAGGCATGTGTCTAGATCTAAATGGCTTGGGGGATCGCAGTGGGCGATGAGATCCAAATAGCGCGGCAGGAAGTATTTGAATTGGGGTTCTATTGTTTCTCTGTCATAGCCATGGGCTGAGTTGGTGTATTCTGCCAGCAGGGTGGCTGGGATTTCTTTTAAGGGAATTTTTGAAAGGTCTTTGGCGGTTTCTTCTGTCATGCAAACAGGGCAATTGCAATAGGTGATGGTGCCTTTCAGCTGATAGGGGGAGAACACCTCATAGGCTTGATCTACTGCTTTGCTTAGCCTTGGTGTGATGATCGGATCTATCTCTTCCCAAAAAGTCACTTATTGTCTCTCTTTGTCATGATGAAAAGCGAATGTGTGTTTTTTTCCTTTGCTGATAGTATAAATGGATCATGGTGCAAATGAAGGCGCAAATTAAGAGGTTTGAGGATTATGGCTTTTTCTTCTTTTTTTATCTTTTTGGCGATTGTGGTTGTTGTGGCCAGCACTGGTATTTTGTTTAAACCAGGTGAGTGGTATGACCAGTTGACAAAGCCGGATTGGACACCGCCGAATTGGATGTTCCCGGTTGTTTGGTCTGTGCTTTATTTGTTCATCGCTCTTGCTGGCTGGTATGTTTTTAAGGCGCAAGGTTTTGGTTTGTTGTTGGGGCTTTGGGGGTTGCAAATGGTGTTGAATATGGCCTGGTCATGGTTGTTCTTTGGGCGCCATCAGATGCTGGCGGGATTGATTGATATTGTTTTGCTGGCTCTTGTGATTGCTGTGTTTATTTTTCTTGCTTGGGGGCAAGTGCCAATGGCGGCTTATTTGTTTGTGCCGTATTTAGTGTGGGTGCTGGTGGCCATGATGTTAAACCATCAGCTATGGGTCTTAAACCGCGAAACTTAAATTTAAGTTTGTTTGCAAACAGGGTGGTCTTTCATTGCTTTTAAGCGTTGGAGATCTAGTTTGGTCTGAGGGTCATTTTGTGCGCCATTAATGGTCCCATTGATGTTTTTGTGAATCTACCGATTGCTACATTGGATAAACTGACTTTGCAAAAACAGCTTCATGAAATCGGAAGTGGGCGAGCTCTTGAGTAAGACTTTTTGTGTTATTATTCAACGTTCTAAGGTATTGAGTGGCAAGGGGCTTTTGCAAATTGGTTCGATTTTTTTATGAGAAACTGGATATTAAGGATATTTAGGTACACTGATTAATCATTATCAATCTATCTGCGCTTTGAAATATTGGTAATAATTTTTTTAGTGTTTATATGTGTTTAAAAGTTGAGTTTTGGTGGCGTAATGAGTGATTTAGAGCTTCTATCAGATGAAGAAGAGCGTTTGGCGTGTTTAAAAAATTTAAGAATTTTAGACACACCTGTTGAAGAGCGGTTTGATCGAATTACAAGGATTGTTTGTCAATCTTTGAATGTTCCCGTTTCTGCAATTTCATTTGTTGATCGGGACCGGCAATGGTTTAAATCCGTACAAGGGTTGGATGTTTTTGAAACGCCACGAAAAGTGGCTTTTTGTTCGCAAGCGATTTTGGATGATGAACCTCTAATCGTTCCAGATGCACTTAAAGATCCCAAATTTTGTGATAATCCTCTTGTGGTTGGTGAACCTGGTATTAGGTTTTATGCGGGTTGTCCTTTAAAAATTGGCGATGCATATCGTATTGGGACTTTGTGTGCGATTGACCATTCACCTCGTGAGCTAAGCGAAGGTGATACGGTTTTGCTGCGTGACTTGGCAGCGATGGTTGTTTCTGAGATGTCGAATATGGCTTTATCTCAGGCGCATGAAGGGTTGGTTAGCGAACTTAAGGAAGCCGAAAGAGCCGCTTTAATTGATCCTTTAACCCGGCTTTGGAACAGAGCTGGGGGTGAAAAATTGCTTGACCGGGAATGGAATGCAGCATTGCGACATAAATCTCCGGTAAGTTTTATCATGTTGGATATTGATCACTTTAAACAAGTGAATGATCAATATGGCCATCATATTGGGGATCAGGTTCTCAAACATATTGCTTATATTATTCAATCTTCACTGCGCCCTTATGATGTTGCTGTGCGTTGGGGAGGAGAGGAATTTTTAATCGTTCTTCCTGGCTGTGAGAAAGAGCCGCTACGGCGCGCTTTGGAACGAATTATGAGTGCTATTTGGGCATTACCTGCTCATACTGATAAGGGTGATGTTTCTATAACTGCCAGTATGGGAGCTGTTGCAGCTTATCCTAAAACTGGCGATGATGTTATGAAATTTTTGAAAAAAGCTGACCTTGCTATGTATATGGCAAAGAGTGCTGGGCGGAATCAATATATGATTGATGAAGATGAGGATAGCGCTCTTATATCAGATTAATTTGTCTTTAAATGTATTGATAAAAGAGACCATCATTATTTTATGATGGTCTCTTTTTTTATGTTTATTGGTAAGACTAATAGGTCTTATTATATGAGTTGTATTTTTTACCCACGCTGTAAGTCGGTTTTTTGTATTTTTTAGTAGATTTATGTTTGGCGTAATACCGCTTTTTGCGCCCTTTTTTTAAAGGGGTACCGTGTTTGTTGACACAATGGTGAAAACGAACACGCGGTCCATTATCGATATGGATATGGTGCATACCGCAACTATATGTGCCAACACCGCCTTTGTGATTGGCTTTTAACCAACGGGCGACAGCGCCGTATTTTCCTTTGGGTGGGTGGAAATCAACAGCACGGCATGACGCGTGATAGCTGCGTTTGCCTGAGCCTGCAATGCGTGCGCCCGGCCGGTGGGTTGAGACAATACGTACTGGTCCAAATTTTTTTCGAATTTGGGCCAATTTGTTTTTGATGCTGGCCGGTAAGCAACTTGATTTTGCTGCATAGGCAGGTGTGGTCATCAGGCCTGATTGCGGCATGAGTGAGAGCACTGCAAACAATGCAGCACTGAGAATCCCTAAGGGGATAATTTTTTTGAACATAGATTTTCTTTTTGATGTTGTACTTACGAAATGAAATTTTGAATAAGGGTCCAGTTTCAAATTCAAACTGGGTCCTTAAGTTTTTTAAAATGACTGTTTAAAAGATCTCATGGTGAGATGACCTGAAACGCAAAAAGAGGAGTGCGTGGTCTTAGCTTTTAAGCAGTGCGGCGTTATCTAGACCATAGATTGTGCACTTGTCATGACTTAAATCTGTGTCAAACTGACGCATCCTTAGGTGGGGTTCCTTAGAGTTTTTTTAAAGGTGCACTAGGGGGGGAAAGATCACTTAAATTTTTAAGATTTGAGATTGTTATTTTGTTGTATAATTTTTGCAACAATCTCAAATCTACTTGTTGTTTACAGTCTGATTTTAAAAGTTTTTGTTGAATATATTCTGCTCAACGCCATCAGGTATGACTGTGCTGACATTGAAATTGGCTAAAATCAAATCTTTTGCGGTTTGATCATCTTGTGCGGCGGCTTTTCGGATCAGTTCTTTTCCGGTTTCAATATCTTGTTTCACCCCTTTGCCAAGAATGAGGGCGATGCCATAATAAAGTTGGCCTGAACTAAAGCCGCGATCACTTGTGCGTTTTAGCCAGTTTGCGGCAGTTACATAATTTTGTTCTACGCCTGAGCCTGTTTCATACATGTTTGCTAAGTATAACATAGAAATATCATGTCCATTCTTTGCGCATGTTAAAAGCGCTGGATAGGCTTTTTTGCTTTGACCGGCTTTTCTCAGTTCGTGGGCTTTCCAACATAAAACAGTTAGGGTGCCGTTGGTTTTGCCCATTTTCATTTTCTCTAATTGATATTCGATACTTTCTTCTATTGGGTTGGTTATTCCGTATTCGTCAATCAGAGTTTCGCGCTCTTGTGAGCTGTTGGCTTTGGCAGGTAACAATCCTATGAGGCTATATATGATTAAGAGTAGGCTCGCCTGTTTTAAAACTTTTAGTGGTTTGGAGGGGATCATGTTTTTCTCCTTGATGCCATTTGTGTGTTGGTCAGGCTTTAAAACATAAAGGAAAAAGACAGCTTTATTTGTAAGAAGATCGTTATTTAATGTAACTTAAATATTGATCTTTTACATAAGAATACAATTATTTTACTTTATTATTTGTATTTCTATAAATTAAAAGATTTAGTTTTGAGAGGGACCCTTCAATGCAAGGAGAACTAAACTATAAGTCTTATGGTTATCTAAACGGTGTGGAGCTACATGGTTGGGATGGTCAGAAACCGTTGATTGTTTTTGATGGGGTTTGTGTTTTGTGTTCCAGTTTTATTCATTGGGTGTTGGCTCGAGATCGTGAAAAACAATTTCTTTTTACCACCGCGCAATCATCTCTTGGTCAAGCGCTTTACCGACATTTTGAGCTCAACACTCAAGAGTTTGAAACCAATTTGGTGATTGTGGATGGCCAAGTGAAAATGCGTATGCAGGCTTTCTTTTTGGTGTGTCGAACCATTGGTTATCCATGGCGTCTTCTTTGCGTTTTAGGTGCTCTGCCAAATTTTGTTTTGGATTGGGTTTATGAGCGTATAAAGCGTAATCGTTATGCAGTGTTTGGGAAACGGGAAACTTGTATGGTACCGGGACCTGATATTGAAAACCGATTTATTTTATAAGGACAGTTCATGCTCTTTCATGAAATTTTTGGGCTGAGATTTGATGACATGCCAAAGGTTTGGCGCACGTTTCATACTGTGAGCGGCAACCATTGTTATCATGGGAAAGCTGAGGTTGTACGAGGGAGGGGTTTGTTGACGGGGGTGTTGGCTTGGTTGCTTAAATTGCCGCCAACCTCACATGTGCCGATTGAATTGACAATTGAGAAGGATAACCAGGGGGAGATTTGGCATCGGCAATTTGGGACGTATAATTTTTCAACCCTATTGTCGCCAGCAAAGGGGGAGATGCCACTTTGTCTTTATGAAACTTATTTTCCGTTTCGTTTTTGTGTTGCTTTGCAAGTTGATGAAATGCGCGTGCAGTGGACATTGTATGATTGGTGGTTTTTAGGCGTTAAGTTGCCCAAAGCTTTGGTGCCTATTAGCAAGACCATTGAGTATGTAGACAATGAGGGGCGGTATGCGTTTGATATTGATTTGCATATCCGGTTTTTAGGGCCGTTGATTGCTTATAAAGGATGGCTTGAGGTTGAAAAGAATACGGTTTGAGCTTTATGGCGTTCCGGCAATATTTTTCAATATGAAAAAGATGATGGCTGATAGAGTGGCAGCGGCCGGTACGGTGATGATCCAGGCTGAGATGATGACCATGAAGTGAGACCTGCGAACCAATTTGCGGCGTTGCTTTTCTTGAGAAATGATTTTTTTGGCTGTTTTTGTTGGAACAGCCTGGCTTTTCTTTTTGATGTATTTTTTGCGCCGTTTGCTGGCGCTTGTGTAATATTCTCTGAAAAAACCAACACCGAATACGGCACCAACCGCAATGTGTGTGGAGCTGACAGGCAGGCCCAGCGCTGAGGCGAAAATAACTGTTATGGCAGCAGCCAAAGCGACACAAAAGGCGCGCATTGGGTTCATTTTGGTGATTTCATTGCCAACCATGCGGATGAGGGTGGGGCCATATAGAAAAAGCCCCAAGCTAATGCCCACACCGCCTATGAGCATGACCCAGGTTGGAATGTTTACTTTTGTCGCGATGTCACCTGATTGCACAGAATGGAGGATGGCGGCCAGTGGCCCAACTGCGTTGGCAACATCGTTGGCACCATGGGCGAATGATAAAAGAGCTGCAGAGCAAATGAGAGGGAAATGAAATAGGCTGCGCAAAGATTGGTTGCGGTTTTCTAACCCAATGCATTGTTTGGCAATGATAGGGCGCATGGCAAAATAAACGCCGACAAAGATGAGAATTGATAGGATAATGATTAAATTTGTTTCTGGGCGCCAGATTTTTTTAAACCCTTTCATCATGAGATAGGCGGAAAAGGCTGCTGCCATGATGCTTATGAGAATTGGCAACCAGCGCTGAGCGGCTTTTATTTTATCGTCTTGATAAATGATAAAACTTTTGATGAAGGCTAGAAAAATGGCTGCAATGACCCCGCCAAGAACAGGTGAAATAATCCAGCTTGCAGCAATGGCTGACATGGTGACCCAATTGACCGCATTAAGGCCAACAGCGGCAATGCCTGCGCCCATGACCCCGCCAACCACGGCATGGGTGGTTGAAACAGGGGCGCGCAAATAGGTTGCCAGATTGACCCAAATGGCAGAGGCCAGCAAAGCTGCCATCATGGCCCAGACAAACGTGTCTGAATCCGGCACCAGGCTTGGATCTATAATGCCCTTAGAGATAGTTTTTACAACGTCTCCGCCAGCAAGTAGGGCACCGGCACATTCAAAAACAGCGGCAATGATAAGAGCGCCAAACATTGTTAAGGCTTTTGAGCCAACGGCGGGCCCCACATTGTTGGCAACATCATTTGCGCCAATGTTAAGCGCCATATAGCCGCCAATGATGGCAGCAACGATTATGATGAATGAATTGGGCTGATCACCAAGGATGGTGGCGGCAATTACACCGGCCGTGATCAAAAACAAAAAGGCAAGACTTGGGGTGACCAGATTGTTTGAGGTGAACCGTGTAGCGTCTTCTAATTTTGTGAGTTTTTGTAGATCTTTGTCTAAGGTTGATTTTTTGGGGTTTATGTTCAGATCAGGTTTATTATTCGTATCTGGCATTTAATTTGCCTTTGCCTTGATGATGTGTTGCCCCCTTTTACGTTATTCTTTGTTAAATTGGCAAGTGATCAAAGCTTTAAGCCTAACCTTTCAGCGTAAGTGTTTGTTTTTTGCCCTTTTTTATCGTGAGCAAGAGCTGGGATAGCTCTTCTTCATCTACGTGTTGAGCGGCTTGTTCTTGGGTGAACCAGGCGATCTCTCGTTGGTCTTTTTCTGGCCAGGTGATGTCTTGCTTGGTGACGTGAAGGGGGTAGACCTCAACTTTGCACATGACAGAGGCAAAGGTGTGCAGCTTTTTTTTGTAAATGTAAGTGCCAAGATATGATTTGCTGATGGGCCCGTGTAGGCCTGCTTCTTGTTGGGCTTCTATTTCAGCCATTTGATGATTTGCTATATTGGTTTTTGGCCAGCCTTTGGGAATGATCCACCGGTTCGTTTCTCGTGATGTTATCAGGCAGATGAGCAGATCTTTTTTGACAAAAATAAAGGGTAGCGCTGCAACTTGTCTATTAAGCCGTTTTGTTTGTTTTTTGGTTGGCAGTTTTATATTTGCAATGGGACTCATCAGACAATTGTTGTTGCTATGATCTTATAAATATATCTCGGTTCTATTTTGGCGCGATTTATTAAATTATGTGTTTAGAAATGATAAGGCAAGTTAAGTTTGATTGCCACTCTCATTGGACGCCTTTTTTTCAGCAGAGCTTTTATCAAGCTTTGACTTTCATGTTCTCACCGATTGCAGAGATTAATGTCAGGCTGTTGGTAATCGGTGCCAGGCAATGTTGGCCTGTGCAAAGATAGGCAGTGCTTTTATTCTCTAGGGTTGTTTTGCCATGAGCTGGGGAAGAAGCGGGGATAGTTTCCGTCTCGTCGATAAGTTGAACGATCAGATTTGGGGCTGATACGGTTTTGGCCAGGTCTTGCATGTCTTGGGCTGTTTGTTGATCGTCTTTGGCTTTGATGATGATCAAGTGCAGGGGGTCCATAATATCTATGGCGCTGGCCAGCAAGCCGATGTGAGAAAAGATGTTTTTGGCAATGGCAGCTCCAAAGGCTTGAACGGTTTTTTGTGCTTTTTCTCTTAACGTTTCATCGCCTGTTAGACAATAGAGTGTCATTAAATTTGAAACCATAATGGCATTGGCATTTGGCGTGGCCTCATCAGCGCCTGTTTTGCCGCGGATGATCACATCTTGGCGGTGTTTTGACGTGGTGAAATAGGCGCCATAGTCTGGGCACCAAAAGTCTTCGTTTGCTGTTTGCAGCAGAGAGAGGGCTTTTTGTAGATAGGTTTTGTCGTTGGTGCTTTGATAAAGGGTGAGGCTGGCGCGAATGAGGTGAGCGAAATCTTGTATCAGGGCTGGGCTGGTGCATTTGCCCGCGCAATAGGAATGGTGCAGGCCTTCGTCTTTTGTGATCATGTGATCAATGATGAAGTGATAGGCGGTTTTGGCCAGCTCTTGCCATTTTGGTTGGTTGAAGGTGTCGCTGGCTTGGGTGAGTGCGGCGATCATCATGCCATTCCAGTCTGTTAAGATTTTATCATCAAGCCCGGGACGGGTTCGTTTGTTGCGCGCCTCTAGCAAGGTTGTTTTTAAAGTATTTAGTTTTTGTTCGTCTTCATTACTGAGGAGTTCTGGTGATTGAAGGCGGTTGGGGATGGTTTTGCCTTCCCAATTGCCTTGATCGCTTACATCATAATGTTTGGCAAAAAATTCATAATTCTCGCCAAGCAACGATTTTATCTCTTGGGCTTGCCAGACATAAAATTTGCCCTCCTCGCCTTCGCTGTCTGCGTCTAACGATGCGGCAAAGGCCCCTTCTTTCAGTAACATTTCGCGTTCAGCCCAGTTGATGATTTCTTCGATCCGTATTTTTAACAATGGAGTTTTGGTTTGTTTGTAAACCTGGGTGGCCAATTCAACCATCAGCGCGTTGTCATAGAGCATTTTTTCAAAATGGGGGACAAGCCATTGCTCATCAACAGCATAGCGGGCCAGACCACCGCCAATGTGATCGTAAATGCCGCCTTGAAAGACGCTTTGTAACAGATGTTCCACGTTGGTTTGGGTTTGTTGTTGATCAAAGCGCAGGCCTACACGCCAGAGAAAATTAAACAAAGGGTATTGGGGAAATTTGGGCGCGCCGCGCAAGCCGCCATTGTGTCCATCCATCATCTCACCCATGCGCTGGGTGACATTGCGCAAGATGTCGTCTGAGATTTCTGGGCCCATCATTTTGGGTTTTTGCGGGGCGATGAGTTGGGTGAGGCTGGTGGCGTTGTGCATTACGGCCTCATTATCATCGCGATAAATTTTTTCGGCATATTCTAGCGCTTGGGCAAAAGAAGGGCGGCCAAAGCTCTGGATGGGGGGAAAGTAAGTGCCGCCCCAATAGGGCTTGGCATCGGGGGTTAAAAACATGGTAAGCGGCCAGCCACCTTGCTCGCCCAAGTGGTGCAGCGCGGCCATATAAATGGCGTCAATATCGGGGCGCTCTTCGCGGTCAACTTTGATGTTGATGAATTTTTCATTCATCAGTTGGGCCGTTTGCTCATCTTCAAAACTTTCATGGGCCATGACATGGCACCAATGACAAGCGGCATACCCTATGGAGATAAGGATGGGTTTATTTTGTGTTTTGGCAGCCTCTAATGCCTCCGGCCCCCAGGGCCACCAATGGACGGGATTGTCTTTGTGTTGCAACAGATAGGGGCTTGTTTCTTGGTCAAGTTGGTTTTTATCAGGGGTCGATGAGGACATTGAGATTGGCTTTCGGTCGGGGGCTTTTTTAATTGTATAATCTTTAAGCGTTGATTTTTGCATTTTGAAGGGACTTGTCAAGGGCACTCGTTTTGGCTTGTTGTGTTCTTTAGTGGTGTTTTAGGGCGCTTTCCAGCATCTCAAAATGCAGATGTCTTGCACTAGAATTTCAGGTAAGGTGCCGGCAAACGAAATAGGTATTGGTTGGTTTTATGAGTGCTGAGACAATTTATGCGCTTTCTAGTGGGCAAGGGGTTGCTGGTGTTGGGGTGATCCGGCTTTCAGGCAGCGGTGTGAGGGATGTTTTGCATCGTTTTTGTGGCCGTGTACCTGAGCCGCGGCGGGCGTTGCTTTGTGAGTTAAAACACCCTGTTGATGGAAGCTTTCTTGATCAGGCGTTGGTGCTGTATTTTAAGGGGCCCAACAGTTTTACCGGCGAAGATGTAGCAGAATTTCATGTCCATGGTGGGCGGGCCGTGATTGAGGGGGTGCTGTCTGCCCTTGGGGTGTTGCCGTTTTCGCGCATGGCAGAGGCTGGCGAGTTTTCGCGGCGCGGGTTTGAAAATGGAAAGCTTGATTTGCTGGAAGTGGAAGGGCTGGCTGATTTAATCGCAGCAGATACAGCGGCGCAAAAATCACAAGCCTTGCAGCAAATGAGGGGGGTGTTTTCTGCTCTTTATGAACAATGGCGGGCCGATTTGATCACCGCCATTGCTTTGGTGGAATCGGCGCTTGATTTTTCTGATGAAGGCGATGTGCCGGAGGATATTGCGGGCCAGGCTAGCCCCCGGATAAACGCGCTTTATGAGGCCATTGAGGCTCACCTTAATGATGGCCATCGCGGTGAGATTGTCAGGGAGGGCTTTAAAGTTGTGATTGCTGGCCCGCCCAATGCTGGCAAATCTGCTCTGTTAAATGCTCTAGCCAAGCGCGATGTGGCAATTGTTTCTGATGAGGCGGGCACGACACGTGATGTGATTGAGGTGCGCCTTGATGTGAACGGCTTGCCGGTTATTGTCTCTGACACGGCGGGTTTGCGAGAGACTTCAAGCAAGGTTGAACAAGAGGGCATTCGCCGTAGTTTTATGGAAGTTGACCGGGCCGGTTTGGTGCTCTGGTTGGTTGATGGGGCCGCGCCAAGCTTGGATGTGCCAGATGAATTGTCTGGGCAAGACAGGCCGGTTCTTACCGTGTGGAACAAGCTTGATGTGGGCCCGGTTGACCCTTCTTTTGAGCCCAAGATTGACTTGGCGCTTTCAGCCCAGGCAGGGCAGGGGCTTGGTCAGCTGGTTGAGGAAATTGGCAGGCAAGCCAGTCTTCAAGTGGGCTCAGGTGAAGGGGTGCTCATCACCCGGGCGCGCCATCGTGATTTGTTACTAAGGGTGATGGAAGCTTTGAGCGATTTTCTTGAGGGGGATTTGGTGGACACTGAATTACGGGCGGAAGATTTGCGCCGTGCCGCTTTTGCTCTGGGGCGGTTGACCGGCAAAGTTGATGTTGAAGATGTTTTGGATAAGCTGTTTGTTGAATTTTGCATCGGTAAATAGGGCTTGGAGGGTCACGGAAGGTACCTTCATCCGGGGATGATTTGAGATTTCTTTACTTGAAAATGTTTCACGTGAGTCAAGCCTCCCCCTTTCATGGGGAGGAATCACGTGAGTCAAAAGAGTCAGATTTGGTGTTCCTCCCCAATTTTTGGGACTCCCTCCCCACTTTTTTATCCTCCCTCCCCAGTTTTTGGAGCCAAGAGTCGTTTCCTCCAGCTGGTTTTTTGAAATTTTGGAAGCCGAAATTTGGGGGGCTTGGTTTTCATATTGGCGGGATTGATTTTGAGTTTGGGTTTTTTCACGTGAAATTGTGATGGGCTTGAAGGGTGACTTCTTGAGTTTGTGAGGCTTGGAAAATTTTTAGGGAGGGATGAGACTGGACTCATAGGTTGAATCCAACAAAGAATACAACCAAGCATGCTATGATCTTCTGTTTAAGGACGAAGAGTGAGCTTTTTGTTTCACGTGAAACGGCAAATTATGAATGTGGTAATCTATTACCTCTTAGATCTTTCTTCCTTTTTTGATTTTCATGACACAGAGATGAAATGAGATGTCAGCGATGAAGATTTGATTCACGTGAAACATTTTTATACACCCCAGCCTTAAATTTCTGATCTTTGCGATCTTTGCGATCTTTGGGTACCAGATGTCACTTTGTATTTAAGGTTGGATAAAGGGTTGGTACGAGCCCTAACCAATCTCCTTAAGGTAAAATGATTCACGTGAAACAATGTGATTGGCGCCCGATAAAATAAACGATGTTTAGTATTTTGCTTTTTCTGGTATTGTTGTTTGTTTTAGATTAAAGCTGTGGCTTTGAAAAATGTGCGTTGCCGTATATATAATGGTATCTAGAGCACGATATGATTGGTGTGTGGATTAGTCAGGTAAGGATAAGTGGCTTTGAGCGAGCAAACGCCAGAAAAATTTGATGTCATTGTTGTTGGCGGTGGCCATGCCGGCACGGAGGCGGCCGCTGCTGCTGCGCGTTTAGGCGCGCGGACAGGTTTGGTCACGCATAAGTTTGAGACCATTGGCGAGATGTCTTGTAACCCGGCCATTGGTGGACTTGGCAAGGGGCATTTGGTGCGTGAGATTGATGCGCTTGATGGCTTGATGGGGCGGGTTATTGATCAAGCTGGCATCCAGTTTCGGGTACTCAACCGCTCTAAAGGGCCGGCTGTGCAGGGCCCTCGTGCGCAGGCTGATCGGGTTTTGTATCGCCAAGCGATGCAAGAGGCGATTTTGGCCCAAGACAATCTAACCGTTGTTAGTGAGCCGGTTGATGATGTTTTGCTCGACGAGAGTGTTTGTGTTGGTGTTGTAACCGCATCTGGGCGGCGCTTGCGCGCTGGTGCTGTGGTGCTGACAACGGGCACATTTTTGCGCGGGGTTATTCATCAGGGCGATAAGCGCACGCCTGCTGGGCGGATCGGGGAGAAACCGGCGATTAAATTGGCTGAGCGGCTTTATGATACCGGCCTTAAAATGGGGCGTTTGAAAACAGGGACACCGGCCCGGCTTTATAAGGACAGCATCAATTGGGATATTTTAGATGAACAACCAGGGGATGAACCACCTGAGCCGTTTTCTTTTTTGAACACTGAGATTAGCGTCCCGCAGATTAGCTGCCATATCACGCATACAAATGAGCAAACGCACCAGATTATTGCTGATAATCTTGGGTTGGCGCCAATGTATACCGGGCAAATTGAAAGCGTTGGGCCGCGCTATTGCCCCTCTATTGAAGACAAAGTGGTGCGGTTTAAAGAACGCAACGCGCATCAGGTGTTTTTGGAGCCTGAAGGGCTCACCAGTGAGTTGATTTATCCCAATGGGCTTTCTACCTCCCTGCCTGAGAGCGTGCAGGAAGCGTTTTTGAAGAGCATGAAGGGGCTGGAAGAGGTGCGGATCGCCCAGGCTGGGTATGCGATTGAGTATGATTATGTGGACCCGCGTGAGCTAAGCCAATCTCTGGAAGTGAAACAAATGCCAGGCTTGTTCTTGGCAGGCCAGATCAATGGCACCACTGGGTATGAAGAAGCGGGTGCCCAAGGGCTCATCGCAGGGGCCAATGCGGCGTTGAAAGCTGGCCAGAGCGGGGCAGATGGTTCGGGGCTTGAAGACCTGAAAATCAGCCGGGCAGATGGTTATATTGGCGTGATGATTGATGATTTGGTCACCAGAGGGGTGACAGAGCCGTATCGGATGTTCACCTCGCGGGCTGAATATCGCTTGCGATTGCGGGCAGATAATGCTGATCAGCGTTTAACGCCTGTGGGGGAACGCTTTGGCTTAATTGGGCCTGAGCGCTTGAGACTGTTTCACGTGAAACAATCTGCCATTGAAGAGGGCATTGCCCTGTTTCAAGCGCGCAGTTTGACGCCCAATGAGGCGCAAACGCATGGCATTGCGATTAAGAAGGATGGCCGGCGGCGGACAGCGTTTGAATTGCTGTCTTATAAGGATGTCTCGTTTGGTCAATTGGCTCAGCTTTGGCCTGAGTTTCAAGGGCTAGAGCCAGCTGTTGCCAAGCAGGTGGCGATTGAGGCGCGTTATGCTGTCTATCTGGAGCGGCAAGAGGCTGATATTGCGGCTTTGCGCAAGGATGAGGCTTTGGCCATCCCCTCTGGGTTTGATTATGGGCAGATCTCTGGCCTTTCAACGGAGCTGAAAACCAAGCTTGAACGGCATGCGCCTGAGACTTTGGCGCAGGCTTCGCGGATTGATGGGATGACGCCTGCGGCGCTGATGTTGGTGTTGGCGCATGTGAAGCGGGGACGGAAGTCTGGTAATGAGGCCATGAGGGCTTAGAGTGCAATAAGCTGAGATCAGCTATAGGGCCTGTTCACTCTGAAGCTCTTTTGGGTTTGTTAACTTGTCAAATCCAGTAAAATCCATGAATTGTAGACTATGTTATTTCTTGTGCCATTCTGGTCTTAAACATTGGTAAAACTAGACTCTAGAAACTTGATCTGATGCTTTGTGAATAGATTTTGCTCTAGCTTAGATGTTTTATTACTATTATGTTTATCAATTAAGAAAACCAATACCAGAAGAGTAGAAGACCAGAAGCATATGTTGAAAATTGTTGTCAGCTTGTTATTTGTGATTCTAAGTCTGGTTTTTTTCTATGAATGGAAAAACCGTGGTACTGATGACGGCGATTCCTCACAGGCAAATAGTGTCCAAGCAGAAAGCCAAGGTTGTAAAGAACTTGACGCTCTCCCATTAGAAAAGCGTCAACGATATTTGGAAATCTATGGCCTCAAAACAGCTTGCGAAATATTATTTTTTGAATCGCAAAAAATTGATAAACCAGCCACTTTTTTAGCTGCAAATCAATTTGCAGATTACAAAAAACATTTGGCTCAAAATGAATGTTTAAAGGCGGAACAGGTTTTATGGCAAGCATATAATAAGCGCTATTCTGGCGTGCCAGAGGTAAATTTTACCGAACGTAATGATAGAACGCGGCAAAGGTGGAGATTTTTTGTTCTCGCTAAACAAGTGCCAGAGACTTATTTTTGCATATATAAAAAAAACTATGAGGCGGTGAAAAAACAAATGCAAAATAGCAAGCATGCAACAACCCCGATAAGAGACCTTTTAAATCTTCCCAATGTCAAATCTACAAATAAACTTGAGTATCAAAGAAATGAACATCTAAGGCGAATTCTTGCTTTATTAAGATTTGATTATGCGCCAGCGCAAATCTATATCATCCAACAGTCTATGAAGGGAGACATATTTACCCTTAAGCCAAGTGCACATTATCGATTATTAAAACGTGTTGAAATGTTTGGCAAACTGCCAAAAGAGCTAGAAGGTGAGTTTAAAAAGGTAAGGCAGAAAATTTCTCAAGTAAAAGCAAATGAGATTGATGAGCGCCTAACATGGTATAGCTTTTTTCGTATTCCATCCTTGCCAACGATAGAGAAAGAAAAGAGGGAGCGTCCCTCAACACCCTAACTGGTTTTTCTCAGCCTCAGTTTGGGCTATTATACCTCGTTGAATATATATAATTTGCTCAACTTTAATTAACTCCTCCTCAGCTGCTTGGATATCCCGTTTCCTTTGGGCAATTTTCTCTTGTAATTTGCGTTTTCTTGATTCTAACTTAGCAACTTCTCCAGCCGTAACTAAGCCGACCGGATTTCTACCAGCGAAACCTGCACCTGTTAGTACCAACAGCTTGGCATTAATCTCTTTGATTTGATATTCATACCCGGATATTTCTGACGGGCCATGCCGAGTGGTATTTTCTGCGTTTGTCTGACGCCTAAGTGCAGCGTTTAATTTAATATTTGCTTCTCGTAAATCATTATTTAAATTGGAACATGTAATCTGACGGTCAACATCACGCATATCTTTAAAACTCCTAACAAAACAATGATTAAGAGTATAAAGCGGCCCCAATGGGCGGGGATAAATTTTTAATTATAATGTGTTTAGATCTGATTGTTTCATTTCCCCCATACTTCAAACATTCTTGATTCTAAACCTTTTGGCCGTTAATGATTCACGTGAAACAATCTTCTTATCTCTCACGTTTTATCCTAAGGCTGGTCTCTTGACTTATGACAAACAGGCGTTTTGCCACGATTTTGATGTTTCACGTGAAACAGTGGAGCGGTTGGAAATCTATCACGACTTGCTGGTGAAATGGCAAAAGGTGCAGAATTTGGTGGCGCCGAATACGCTGGAGCATGTGTGGTCGCGCCATTTTGCAGATAGCGCGCAATTGTTGCCGCATTTGGGCTTTGGGCCAAACTCATCTTACAATTTGGTTGATTTGGGGGCTGGCGGGGGCTTTCCGGGGTTGGTGTTGGCGATTTTGATGATGGATCACCCTAATTGGAGGGTTCATTTGGTGGAAGCTAACGGTAGAAAATGTGCTTTTTTGAAAGATGTGGCCCGCTCAACGGGGGCGAATGTGGAAATACACAATTGCAGAATTGAAGATTTTGCAAATCAGAGTACCATCCCTTCTATAGATGTGGTGACAGCGCGGGCGTTAAAACCACTTCTAACTCTTATCGAATTGGGCCAATTTGCGTTTCAAAACAAGGCTGTAGGCGTGTTTTTGAAGGGGCGACGGGCGCAAGATGAGATTGAGGAGGCGTTGAAGGATTGGTCGTTTGAAGCGGATTGCTTTGAAAGTTGCACTGATCCTGAGGGGCAAATCGTTAAAATTAGCAATGTTAAACCAAAGGGTTAGGTTTGATTTTGAGTGGATTTTTGTAAATCTCAAATAGAACTCATTTAAATCAAACCCACGGCCTGATTAGAGGAGTGTTGTGGTGAGCGGACACCATTTGTCATCTGCTGATACGCCGCAATCTGTGCGGGTTATGGCGCTGGCCAATCAAAAAGGCGGCGTGGGTAAAACGACAACGGCGATTAATTTAGGTACCGCTCTGGCAGCGGTCGGCGAGAGGGTCATCATTATTGATATTGACCCGCAAGGAAATGCGAGCACGGGCCTTGGGGTTGAAGAAGATCAACGGTCCGTCTCTATCTGTGATGTGTTGCGGCGTGAGGCTTTGCTGACCCAAGCGATGATACAAACCCGGGTGCCCGGGCTTTGGGTTGTGCCCTCGACACAAGATTTGGCGGGCTTGGAGGCTGAGCTGGCCGCAGAGTCTGACCGGGTTTTTCGGTTGCGCGAGGCGGTTGCGCGGTTGCAAATTTCAGAGGCTGGCAAGCCTAAGGATGAGCGCATCACTTATGTGCTGATTGATTGCCCGCCCAGTTTGAATATCTTGACCATCAATTCTATGGCGGCAGCGCAATCTGTGTTGTGTCCGGTCCAGTGTGAGTTTTTTGCGCTGGAGGGGATTGTGCAGCTTTCCCAATCGATCGAAGAGGTGCGGGCCAAGCTTAACCCTGATCTTTATATTCAAGGGGTGGTGCTGACCATGCATGATGGGCGCACAAACCTTTCCAATGAGGTTGCCTCTGAGGTGCGCAATTTCTTTGGCGATAAGGTTTATAAGTCTGTGATCCCACGTAACATTCGTATTGCTGAGGCGCCCAGTTTTGGTCAGCCGATCTTGCTTTATGATCACAAATCGTCTGGGGCGCATTCTTATATTAAGTTGGCTTCTGAAATTATTGAGCGAGAAAAGCAGTATATGGCTGCTTAAATTATACGCCGTTCAATTATTTCTGGGTAAAATAAAACAATAAAATACAATCTTAGAAAGGCAGTTTTGCCAATGTCTTCAAATGTTCAAAAAAACCGTCTTGGTCGAGGCATTGCTTCTTTAATCGGCGATGCAAGCGCGCAAGATACAAAAGCTTTGCCCCTGGAAGGTGAGCAACGGGTGGTGCCGATTGAAGAGGTGCGCCCCTCGCCGCTTAATCCGCGCAAGGATTTTACTGACCAGGATTTGGAAGATTTGGCCAACTCCATTCGTACCAAAGGCTTGGTGCAGCCCTTGATTGTGCGCCCATCTGGCACGCTTGAATCTGGCTATGAGATTGTGGCGGGTGAACGGCGCTGGCGGGCGGCGCAGCGGGCTGAGATTGCCTCTGTGCCGGTGATTGTGCGTGATTTGACAGACCGACAATTGCTTGAGATTGCGATTATTGAAAATGTGCAGCGGGCTGATTTAAATGCAGTTGAAGAAGCGCTTGGCTATCAAGAACTGATGGAGCGGTTTAGTTATACGCAAGATGAGCTTTCCAATGTGATTGGCAAGTCGCGTTCTCACGTGGCGAACATGTTGCGGTTGTTGAAATTGCCTGAGGGCATCCAGGCCTATGTGCGCTCTGGTGATATTTCTGCTGGCCATGCACGGACTTTGGTTGGGGTGGGCCAAGCCGAAGAGATTGTGAAAGAGATCATTGCCAAGGGTTTGAGTGTGCGTGATGTGGAAGCGCTTGTTCAAGCACGTTTGCGCGGGGCTAGCTCTAAAGGTTCAGCGCGTGAAAAAGATGCTGACACCAAAGCGTTTGAAAAAGAGTTGACCGATGCTTTGGGGCTTAAAGTGGCCGTGAAGTTGGGCTCTGGTGAAAATGGGGAGCTGCGCATTCGTTATACCAACTTTGAGCAGCTCGATGAAATTCGCAACCGGCTTTTGAAGAAGGCGGGTTGAATCATTTAAACAATGTTTAATTTTAGTGAGGCGTTGTCCTGATCTTGTGGGGCAGCGCCTTTTGTTTTGGAAATAAAAGAAAAAAAGAGCAAAAAAGCCTATGTGGTGTTGAGCAAATAAATTTGTAAATGAAATTTAAGGCTGTACCAAACAGATCATTTGAGAGTTTGTTGGTACAGCCTATTTTGTTGCTTTAATTTTAAGCTTCAGCAAATTTAAGCTTCAGCGCTGGGGCGTGATGAAACTTCTTTGTACCAGCGTTTGAGATTTGGGTAATTTTCAGCCAGCTCACTTTCAATGCCGTTTTCTGTCCAGCCAGCAAAATCAACCGCACATAAGCACGTAATATCTGCAGCGCTGTAGGTGTTGCCAGCTAAAAACTCATGTTTGGCAAATTGACTGTCGATTTTTTTGTAAAACTGAGCAAGACGGATTTTGCCGCGTTCAACCAATTGGGGGATTTGTGGCAGTTGGGCGGCAAATCCTGGAAGGCTGCGGTCAGCAAAATCGGGGTGGGTGTTTCTAAAAATTTCTCCGGCAGCTAAAAAGCCTTCTTCATTGGCGCGATTTTCCCAGCTGGTGATTTGGGCAACGCTAATGGGGTCAGTGCCAAAAAGATATGGGTTTGGGTGTATGCTTTCAAAGTAACGGCAAATGGCCATAGCTTCACCGATGACGGTGCCGTCATCTAATTCCAACATTGGCACCATGGCTTGGGGAAATTTTTCACGATATTCAGGTTTAAGAAGAAAACCGTCGCCAACTTCTACGAGTGGGACGTCTATCCCTTTTTCAGCTAGAAAAATATGGACACGGCGGGGGTTTGGGGCGATGTGCCAATCATAGATTTTCATAGGCGTTTCCTCAATGAATTATCACTTGTTCTTTTAAAGTGATTATAACCTGCTTTTGGGCTGGTTGTGTAGTTTTTATATAAGAGGGGGGTGTTAACCTGTGTTTATGAGGTGTTTATGGTTTTGAACCATCATCATAATTTCACTTTTCTTTTTGTTTAGACTTGGGGTTCAATTAAACTTTATACATCTGGTTTTTTATGAGAGGAAAAGGCGATGTTGAGTGAACTTTCTTTAACAGAATTTTTAGCGCTGGCTTTTGGCCTTTATATGATTGCAGCGGGCATTGGTTTATTGAGTGAGGGTGATAATTACAATCAGATTATCTCAGACTTTAAGGACAATGCAGCGCTTGGCTATTTGGCTGGGATTTTGGCGTTTGCTTTGGGGGTTGTGATTGTCAGATTTCACAATGATTGGAGTTCAGTGATGGCCGGGGTGGTTTCTTTGATTGGCTGGGCCGCTTTGGTTGAAGGGGTGTTGATGTTGGCATTTCGGCGCGCGTTTTTGGGGGTGTTTGCAGGGATTAATTTTAGTTCTGCGGTCACGCGCGGTTTTGGTGTTGCATGTGTTGCTTTGGGTGCTTGGCTGGTTTTTAGCGGCTGGGCCTAGGTCCTGACCCTAAAGGTCTTGTAATTTTGATTGTAGGTCTTGCAGCTGCTTTTTTATGGCAGCCAGTTCATCATCTTTGGCTTGATCTTTTTTGTTTTTTGTTTTGGTGGACTTGGTTGCTTTTGGTTCGGGCTCGTCATCAGTGTCAGCTTCTGCGTCTTGTTGTTGTTGGTTCCAGTTGGTCATCATTTGATTGAAGAAATTCGTTTGTAATTTTTGCCATTCTTCAAACCCGTCTAAGGGGATGGGAAGGGGGGTGACTGTGTTGGAGATGTTTTGTTGAAACGATTTTAGCGCTTCTTCTTGTTGCTGTTTGATCATGTCAAACGACTGGGACAAAAAGTCAGGAATGTAGCTTTGGGCCTGATCTGAGTATGAGCGAACAATATCCATCAAAACATTGATGGGCAGAATGTTTTCACCCTTGCTTTCATAGTCTGTGATGATTTGTAAAAGATATTGCCGGGTTAGATCTTCACCGGTTTTGCGGTCTATAATCTGGACGTCTTTGCCATCGCGAATATAGTTGGCCACTTCTTCAAGGGTGATGTAGTCGCTGGTTTTGGTGTTATAGAGCCTGCGACTGGCATAACGTTTGATGAGAATGGTTTCGCGGTCATTTGTCATTGTTGTTATTCCTGGCAAGAGTTCGCTGCATGATGGCAAAATTTTGCTGCAGGTGCAATCTCTTCTCGTAATAGAGGCAATTATTGCTCAGGAAAAAAACCAAGAAAAAAGGGTGACCCATAAGCGATGGCTTTTAAAAAGCTCATCTGGGCCACCCATTTGAGAGTGTCTTTTTTAATGGCACTTTAGAATGCCCACCAGCATCAGTGCTATTTCCAAAACCGGTATCCCACTTTTGGAAGACACGCCTCAGTCTCTTGGGAGGAAGGACGTTCTAAAAATTAAGCAACTTTACGTGAAGCTTTTTTAGCCGCTGCTTGCGTCTTTGTTTGAATGTCTTTGCCAGCGTTCATGAAAAGCTCAATGGTTTCCATTTGCGCTTTTTGAGCCACTTCAGCAAAGGCTGCAACACGGTCTGTGGTTGCTTTTGCTTGATCTGTTGTAAACTCGTTGATGACTTTTGCATAATCAGCTGGGTCTTTTTGAGTTTTTGTTAGACCTTCAAGTTGGTTCAAAGTTTCTTTTGTCCATGCTTGTGTCAATTCAGCATTTTTTTCAGCAGCTTCTATAGCGATTTTGCCGAATTTGCTGTTGAACTCAGTTGAGTTTTTAATCACATCGTTAAAAGCTGTGAAGTCTGCGCCAGAGAAAAGGTTTTCAAAGGCTTTTGTGAAATCTGGTGTTTGAATTTTAGTCATTTTTAAGTCTCCTGGAATGCCCGAGCTAGCATTAAGCTTGTCGCTCTTGTTTCGTGTTCGACAGTCTCTTAATGCTGCGAATGCATAATATATATATGCTGCGATGCAGAATGTCCAGAAAAAAATGCTGCATTGCAATATTTTTTTTAAAAAAAGAAAAAAAGCGGGTTTTATTGTGTTTGTAGGGCGGGTGATTTGGGTTTTATATATTTAAAGTGTAAAAATGAGGGGGTGAGTGGGTATATTGGCTTTCAATTTGGTTTGTTATCTGGTTATTTTGTTACCATCTTAAGAAAATTGTGTGTCGTATACGCATCAGTTTTATCTTTATACTTTTGGGTAACAAATTGTCGCATTGTTTTTCTCCTTAATACTCAGATGATGGGTGCATTCAAGTATTTTATTATCCAATTTAGTTTTTATATGGATAAAATTTCATTGGGGGAGAATGAAATGTTACACAGATTAAATAAATTTTTTGCTATTACTCTTTTGTTAGGGTGTTTTACTTTAGGCCTTGGCCCTGTTGCTATTACAAATGTTTCAGCCAGTGATTTAGAAGACCTTGCTGAAGTTGTGTCACCTTCTGTTGGTTCTGGAAAGTGGATGGTGCGTGTGCGCGGTATTGGTATTTTGCCAGATGCTGATAGCGGTACGAATGTGCCTGGGATCGGTGTTGATATTGACGATCGTATTGTCCCTGAGCTCGATATTACTTACTTTCTTACAAACAATTGGGCCTTAGAGCTTGTTTTGGCGCTCTCGAAACATGATGTTGACGGAACAGGCGCCATTGCTGGGGTTAATGTTGGTGACTTTTACATCATCCCGCCGCATCTGATGTTGCAGTATCACTTTGATTTGGGCAATGGATTTAAGCCTTATGTCGGTGTTGGTGTGAATTACAGCATTATTTTTGATGAAGATGCTGCTGCCCCTTTTACCAGTTTAGATGTTGACAATGGTTGGGGGTTTTCCTTGCAAGCTGGTGTTGATATCCAGGTTAAAGATAATTGGCATTTAAATGTCGATGTGAAGAAAACTTGGTTAAATGTTGATGCAACCGTTAATAATGCCATTTTAGCTGACATTGATGTTGATCCATGGATTGTCGGTGTTGGAATTGGTTACCGCTTTTAATTCATAAACTTTCAATAATAATAAAACTCCTATATCTCTTGGTTCTTTCTCTCTCGGCGGGCTTCGGCCCGCTTTTTTTTCGTGATAAGGGAGGAAAGGGTCTAAATTTATGTGCAAGGACTAGCCGGGCAGTTCATCTGTCTAAAAAACTAGGGGTAAGTTTCTTTTCAGATTTTAAGATTCAGCTTTAAGGGGACGCGATAGCAAGGTTGCTATGGCGTCTTCTACTGTCAGGGTTTCATTGATGATGTTGGCTATGGCTTGGCAAATGGGCATTTGAATGTTTCTTTGCTTTGCAATGGTTGCCACGGCTTTGGCAGTGTAGACCCCTTCAGTAACCGAAGAGCGAGAATTAAGAATGTCTTCCAAGCTTTGACCTTGGCCAAGCGCAATGCCTAATGACATATTGCGAGATTGTGGGCTTGAGCAGGTTAAAACCAGATCTCCCAAGCCCGAAAGGCCGCTTAAGGTTTTAGGGTTCGCCCCATAGCTCATGGCAAACCGGTTGAGTTCAGCAAAACTTCTTGAAATCAGACTGGCGTGAGCACTGGCGCCAAGCTCCTTGCCAGCAACGATACCGGCTGCAATGGCCAAAACATTTTTCACAGCTCCGCCAATTTGGGCGCCGATTAGATCCTCAGACCAATAGGGTCTTAGTGCCTTGTGGCTCAAGCTTTGGCTGATGGCTTTGCCAAGCTGTTCTTCTTTGGCCGCCAAGGTAACTGCGGTGGGTAGGCCTTTGGCAATTTCAGACGCAAAGCTTGGGCCCGATAAAATCACCGGTACAGCTTGAGGCAGCGTTTCGTCCAAAACTTCGGTCATTAATTTATAGGTGGACGTTTCAATGCCCTTGGCACAGATGATGACGGGGGTTTTGTCTTTTACAAATGGACGAAGGTTTGAGGCTGTTTGCCTGACGAATTGGGCGGGTGTGACCATCAGCAACGCATCATTTTGGGCCACTTGTTCCAGATCCGTGGTGGCGGTTAAATTGGCATCTAGTTTGATCCCTTTGAGAAAATGAGTGTTTTCATGGCTGGTGTTGATGGCTTCAACTGTTTCTGGCTCTCTGGCCCAAATCGTGACAGTGCGGCCAGCCAGACAGGCTGATTGGGCAAGGGCTGTGCCCCAGGCGCCGCCGCCGAATACGCCGATGGATTGAAATGTGGTCATACTGATCTCTCAATGAGGTGCCTAAAGGCCCGCCTTAATTTTCATGATAAGACTTTCGCATTTTTAAACCTCATGTCAAGGGTGGTACAAGCTCTTACGAGCCCTTGATATGAGGTTTAAAAATGCAAATGTCTCACCATGGAAATTAAGGCTTGGTCTGGTGGGCTTTTATGCTTTTGCTCCGGCTTTACCTGACCCTAGGATGGGCGTGGATTGTTCGTCCAGAGGCCAGCGGGATCTGGCGGGGGTGGTTAAAGGGTCTTGGTGGCCGCGGGCCAAATGTTCGGCGGCGGCCCAGGCAATCATGGCGGCATTGTCGGTACATAAATCAAAGGGCGGGATAATAAGGGGGTGATTGTTGTTTTGTGTCAGTTGTTCCAGTTCTGTGCGCAGTGATTTGTTGGCTGCAACGCCGCCAGCAACGACAATGGGGAATGTATTTTGGCCTGGGAAACGGGTTTTTACATCTTTGATGCCAAGCTCTAGGCGGTCAATTACGCTTGTGATTAAAGCGCGCTGAAAAGAGGCGCACAGGTCTTTAATGTCTTGTTCGCTTAAAGGTTCGCATTTTTGTGCCTGTTGGCGCAAAGCGGTTTTTAAACCGGAAAAAGAAAAGTTTGGCTGCTTGTTTCCCTTTAAAGGTCTTGGCAAATTGAAGCGGTTGGGGTCGCCTTCTTGGGCCCATTTTTCAACTTCTGGCCCGCCCGGGTAGCCAAGGCCTAATAATTTGGCGGTTTTGTCAAAGGCTTCACCCAAAGCGTCATCAATGGTGCTGCCTATGCGGGTGTAGTTTCCAATGTCTTGCACCCAGATCAGCTGGGTGTGTCCACCAGAGACCAGTAACAATAAATAGGGTGGTTTTTGATTGTGGGTGAGGCCTACAGTTAAGGCATGGCCCTCAAGGTGGTTAACGGCGATAAAAGGGATTTTTTTAACCGCTGCAATCGCTTTGGCGGTCATCATGCCTACCAGAAGGCCGCCTATGAGCCCGGGGCCCGCTGTGGCACCAATACCATCAAGTTCATCTAGGGTTATATTGGCGTCTGAAAGGGCGGCTTTGATGAGGGTGTCCAGATTTTCAATATGAGCACGGGCGGCAATTTCTGGCACCACACCGCCAAAAGCGGCGTGCTCAGTTAATTGGCTGCGCACAATGTTTGAGACAATTTCCCCTTTGCCATCGGTATGACGGCGCACAACGCTGGCTGCGGTCTCGTCGCAGCTGGTTTCAATGGCCAGGAGGGTTCGTGTTTTTGATTGCATGGCCCTGGCATAGCAAAGTTGAGCTAGGACGCAAGTTTTTTATGCGTGATAGGGCCGTTAAAGCGTTTTAAGGCTATCGGATGGTTTTAATTTTGTGATAGAGACAAGGTTTGGAACTGAATAAACCTTTGGAGTGATATGACTATGGATGGTCCCCTGATCCTTGGGACAAGAGGCAGCCCGTTAGCTTTGGCACAAGCCTATGAGACGCGAGACCGATTAAAGGCAGCGCATGGCTTTTCAGATGAACAGATTAAAATTGAAGTGATCAAAACCCAAGGGGATCAAATTCAAGATAAAGCTTTGCGTGAATTTGGCGGCAAGGGGCTGTTTACCAAAGAGATTGAAGAGGCATTGCTTGATGGCCGGATTGATTTGGCTGTGCACTCCATGAAGGATGTGCAAACCCAATTGCCAGAGGGTTTGCATATTTGTGCGATGCTGCCGCGTGAAGATGTCAGGGATGGCTTTATCAGCCCTGTTGCGCCAGATTTAGTGAGTTTACCTCAAGGGGCAAAAGTTGGCACCTCAAGTTTGCGCCGCCAATCTCAGATTAAAGTGGTACGCCCAGATTTGGATGTGGTGACGTTTCGAGGCTCTGTGCAGACACGGTTAGAAAAATTAGACCGCGGCGAAGTGGCAGCGACATTTTTGGCTGTTGCCGGGTTGAACCGGTTGGGTATGCAGGGTCATATCACCTGTGCAATAGAGTCTGAAGAAATGTTGCCGGCCGTAGCGCAAGGGGCGATCGGGCTTGAGTGCCGGCGCGGTGATGAGCGGGTTGAGAGTTTGTTGGCCCCGCTGAATGACGCTAACAGTTTTACGGTTGTTTCGTGCGAGCGGGCGTTCTTAAAACGGCTGGATGGATCTTGTCGCACACCCATTGCTGGCCTGGCTGAATTAAAGGGTGATGTTCTTTCCTTGCGCGGGCAAATTTTAGCGCCTGATGGTTCTGGGGAATTTTCTGATCGTTTAACGGGACCGGTTGGTGAGTGCGAAGCCCTTGGCACCCAATTGGCTGAAACTTTAATCGATAGGGCAGGGCCAGATTTTATGGCAGCCATGGTGTAACCCAGATGATTTGGATCACAAGGCCACAAGCAGATGCATCGCGTTTGGCAACGGCTTTGTCTGAACGCGGGCTTTCTTATTGTTGTTATCCTTTGCTTGAGCTGGAATTGCGTGCGGTTGATTATTCATCTGTATCTGAGGTGGGTGCTCTCATTGTGACCAGTCGCAATGGGGTAAGGGGTGCTGTTGCCAGCTCGTTTCCAGAGCCTTGGTGGGATTTGCCTTTGTTTGCAGTGGGGGCTGCAACGGCCAATTTGGCGCGTGAGCTTGGGTTTAAGGATGTGCGCTTTCCCGATGTTGAAGATGGGGGCGGGGCAGCTAGCCTCGTACCTTTCATCAAGAAGAGTTTTGAGGGTACTGCCACTTTGTTTTTTTGGCGCGGTGATGTGCTGGCGTTTGATTTAAAACAAGCCTTGGCACAAGAGACTATGTCAGTTGTAGAAGCGGTGACTTATGGCATGAATGAAGCGGATGCTTTGGAGCCTGATTTAAAAGAGCAATTGTCCAATGGGGCCATTAGAGATGTTGTTTTACTGTCGCCGCGCACCGCTGGTGTTTATCAACGGCTCATGAACAAAACCGGGTTAGATGAGGTGCAAAAAGGTCTTACTCATTTTTGTCTTTCACAAGCTGTGGCGGATCAACTAAACGATGTGGGCTGTGAAAAAATTTTAATCGCCCCTCAGCCCAACCAAGAGGCTTTGATTGACCTGTTTCAGCGCTGAAAACTTTAACTTTTTAGATTTTAAAGACTTTTTTGTCTTCCTTGGCAAAAAATATAGAAAATCTCATAGGTTGGTGACAATTGGTTTATAATTTGGTCGTATTTTTGTTTTGGGGTCTTATATAGTCTTTATGATATCAGTTATGCGGCAATTTTTGCTGTTGTTGGGGTTTTTTGCGGTAGGAGTTTAGGTGATGGCACGGCGCACTGACAATCAAGATACAAAATCTTCCAAACGGCCAGCTCAGACACTTGATCTTGAGGCTGAAGAAGTGAAAGAGGCTTCTAAAGATCAAAAAGGATCTGAGGAAAAGAGCTCTGCTTCCAAATCACAAGAAAAGCTTCAAAAAGACCCAAAACAGGAAAAAACGGCTCAAAAGGAAGATGCTAAGTCAAACGACACCCCAGATGAGGATGTGGCCAAAAAACAAAGTTCTGGTGGGGGCTCTTTTTTCAAAACTTTGGCGGCTGGTTTAATTGGCGCGGTATTGGCGTTGGGCGGTCAGCAATTTATGCCGAAATTGGTGACCCAAGATCCAGCCAAGCCCACTGTTGAGAGTTTGAATGAAAAGATTTTAGGCCTAGAGACGTTGATAGAGTCCACCGGGGCTGATGAATTGTCTCAACAGGTGGCCGCGTTGCAAGAAAAAGTTGACAATGGCCAGAGTGCTCAAGGTCTGCTGGACCGCTTGGATAAGATGGACGCTTTGCTGGCTGATGTGGCCAAAACAGCAGAGACGGGTGATGAGCGCATTGAAGGGGTTGCCGCGTTAGCCACCAAAATGAGCGGCATTGAAGCCCGGCTTGATCAACAATTAACCGATGTGAAGAGCAGCTTTTCAAATGAGTTGCGCCGCGAAGTGACCAAGCTTTCCAAGATTGTTGCGACCCAAGAGTCGTTGGTGCAAATCGAAGGGGTGAAACTGACAGCTGATGAACTTGGCAAACGGTTGGCTATGCTTGAGGCGCGCTCAAATCAACTTGTTTCTGATTTTGCACAATTGCGTGGTTCGGTTGATGGGGTGCGTGCGGGTAGTGTGTCTAAAGATGTGTTGGAAGCACAAGTGCAAGGCTTAAAAGCGCAAATCACCGATATAGATGCGCAAATGGTTAGCTTAAAAAAATTGGAGCAAGACGCCCATGAAACGGCTCGCCGTAGCGCTTTGGCTTTGGCGTTTTCCAATTTAAAGCGGGCGATGGAGCAAGGCAGTGGGTTTTCAAATGAGCTGGAGGCGGTTAAGCGCTTGTCTGGTGAGCACTCAACCTTGGCCCGAGACTTTAGTTTGTTGGAAAAATTGTCCAATGAGGGGCTTACAAGTGAGCAAAGCTTGATGGAGGCTTTTCCTGGCCTTGCCAGCAAAGCCATTGCTGATGAGAGCGTTGTTGAGGATGCAACGGCTTGGGATAAGCTTACTCAAAAAGCACGCAGCACTTTTCGATATCGGCGCACCGGTGATGTGAAGGGTGATACGAGCGAGGCGGTGTTGGCGCGCATGGAGCATAAATTTAAGCAAGGTCATTTAGAAGAAGTGGTGAGCGAGGCGAGCCAATTGCAACCAAAAGCGCAACAGGTGATTGCCCCTTGGCTTGCAAAGTTAAAAGCAAGGCTTTTGGTTGAACAAGCGATGCATAAATTAGAGGATCAATTGTTAACCTCCCTGCAACCCAGGCAGGACTAGTGCGTGTCGCACAAAAGTGGGTCCCGGTTTTGGGTAAAAAGACACGCATAAACAAGGAGACAAGAGCATGACGCATGAATGCAAAACAAAGTGACATGCTCTAAGTGGTAAGGCCGGTTATAAGCATGGGTATTGTTGGTAATTTAAGGGTGTTGGGTTAGATGTTTCGGATATTCTTTTTCATTTTGATACTTGGCGGGCTTTCCTTTGGTTTGTCGCTGGTGGCGGATATGGATGGTAAATTGATCATCCAATGGCCAGGCGGAGAGATCCAGCCAACATTGATGCAGGCGGTGATTGTGTTTGCCGCGCTGGTTTTGATGCTGATGTTAGGCTGGTCATTGTTTCGGATGATTTTGACCTCACCTGGTGCCTTATCGCGTTATTTTAGCCGTAAAAAACAGGAAAAAGGCTTAGCCGCTTTAAGCAGTGGGCTGATTGCCATTGGGGCTGGGGATAAAAGCAAAGCCCATCGTTTGGCTGACCTAGCGCGCAAAGCTTTGCCCAATGACCCGATGACGCAAATGTTGCGGGCACAAGCGGCGCAACTAAAAGGTGATACAGGCCAGGCCACGCGAATTTATGAAAGTATGTTGGCCGCTTCTGACACAGAGATTATGGGATTGCGCGGTCTTTATTTGTTGGCCTTGGAGCAAAAGGAATTTGTGGCGGCTGAACAATATGTGGCCAGAGCGGTAAAACGGCGCGGCGATTTGCAATGGGCTGTGTTGGGCTTGTTTGATTTGCAATGTAAACGCTCTGCTTGGACCCAAGCCTTGGAAACACTTCAAATTGCCCAAACACAGGGGCACATTGAGGCAAAGAAGGCGAAACGTCAGCGCGCTGTGTTGTTAACCGCTATGGCAGATCAGCTTGAAGACAGTCAAATGGATGAGGCTTTGGGCTATGCATCAGAAGCTGTGCGGTTGGCACCTGGCTTAATTCCGGCAGCTGTGATTGCCGGGCGGATCAATGCCAGTAAATCACACATGACCAACGCGCTGAAAATTGTACGCAAATGTTGGAAAATCGCTCCGCATCCAGATTTGGCACTGGTGAGCGCTTTTGCCCGGCCGGGTGATAGTGTGCGTGATCGTTTAACCCGGATCCAATCTTTGGCCAGTTTAACACCTGGCCATAAAGAGGCCGCTATGGCTGTGGCTCAAGCGGCTGTGGAAGCCCAAGACTGGGCATTGGCGCGTGAAAGTTTGGGGCCGCTTGTGCGTGGGCGGCCAAGTCAGAAGGTTTGCACTTTAATGGCGCGCATTGAAGGCGAAGAGACGGGTAACAAAGGTTTGGTGCGCGAATGGTTGGCACGTGCCGTTCAGGCCCAACCAGATCCGCAGTGGGTTGCCGATGGAACAGTGTTTGAAGACTGGGCGCCGGTGTCACCAATTTCGGGCCGGTTGGATGCGTTTGAATGGAAGCTGCCTGAGCAAGATGAAATGGCAGGCGATGATAGTTTAACGTTGAAACATATGATTGCCGGTTTGTTGACCGCTGAAGCTTTGGATGAGGCTGAGGAAGAAGAAGACGTTTTTGAAGACGAGTATGAAGAGCATTTGCCTGTTGTGGTTGAAGCGCCTGATGAGCTAGACGAAGAACAAAGCAAAGCTGAGGCCGAACCAGTTGAGATTGTTGAGCCGGAAATTATTGAGCCTGATAAAAACGAGCAACAAAGCAAAGATGCAGCGCGCGAGAAAAACAAAAGGCAAGAAAATAAGCCTAAGAAGAAACGGCGCCGTAAACGCACAAAAATTTATGTTGCCCCCCCTGCCCCGGATGATCCTGGGATTGATACCGATGGGGATGATCCGGGAACGATTAAAGGCATGCGGCCTGTTAGGTATTAGATCTAAATCCAATTTGCCTGAGGGGTGCCTTAACTTCCATGGTTAGACTTTGGCATTTTGAAATCGCTTGTCAAGGATTTCACTTGCGCTCCGCGTCCTTGACAAGCGATTTCAAAATGCAAAAATCTCACCATGGAAGTTAAGGCACGATCTAGGCTCTAGATTTCATTTCATTTTTGATAGACCCATTGGGTGATGGGCATTTGGGGGCGCCAGCCGTGGAAGGTGCCGACAGGGTCAGCTTGTTCAATTGAAAGACGTGTGAGACTGCCGCCATGGCTTTGGTGGGCTTGGAGCAAGCGGGCTTGGCCTTCTAGGGTTACTGTGTTTGCCACAAGGCGGCCGTTTGAGCTCAAGGCTTGCAGGGCCGTTTCTAAAAGGTTTGGGGTTGAGATGCCGCCACCGATGAAGATGGCGTCAGGGTTTTTTAAGCCTTCCAAACACTCAGGTGCTTTGCCTTCAATTAAGTCTAGATGAGGCACGCCTAGATTTTCCGCATTCATTTTGGCGCGGGCGGCTCTTTCTTGGTTTTGCTCAATACCGATGGCATGGGTGTTTTGCGCCGCGCGTAGCCATTCAATGCTGATCGAGCCATTGCCGCAGCCAATGTCCCATAAGCGCTCGCCATATGAGGGGCGCAGGTGAGCCAATGTTATGGCGCGTATGTTTTGTTTGGTGAGCTGACCATCATGTTCAAAAGCGGTGTCAGGCAGGCCAGGCGAGGTGGTCAGGCGCTGGGTGGTTGGGTGTTTTGTGAGCGCTATGGCTAGACTGTTTAGCGGGGAGACCGGTTTTGCGGCGAGCAGCTTTTTAGGTGTTGTTTGGGTGATGGTTTCTTGCTCAGTACCTAAATTTTCTAAAACGGTTATGGTTGAGCTTTCATAGCCGTGATCGTTTAGCAATTTGGCGATTTGGCTTGGGTGCTCACCTGTTGCTGAAAGCGTGATTATGTTTTTGCCAGGTTCTAGAAGGCGTGCCAGACTTTCAATTGGTTGGCTGCACAAAGACAGGCTTTGGGTTGTCGCGCTTGGCCAGGACATTTTTGCGCAAATGAGGGAGACAATGGAGGGGGCTGGAATTGTTTGCATTTGAGATGCTGGTAAGTGGTTGGCAAAGTATTCTGCAATGCCCCAGCAATAGGGATCACCTGTGGCCAGGATAACTGTGTTATCAGGTTTTTCAGATTTCAAGCTTTCCATTCTGGGGAGCATTGGGCTGGGCCATTGTTCTCTTGTGGCTGTTGTTGCTGTTTCAGGCACCAGATCTAGCTGGCGTTTGCTGGCAATGATGAAACGGGCAGATTTTATGAGGGCTTGTGCCTGAGGGGATAAGCCAGCATAGCCAGTTGGGGAGATGCCGATGATGGTGAGCCAGGGTGTGTTTTGAATATCTGTCATAATCTTTTGCGTGATGGCTTTTTATTTTGCGTTTCTTTTTTAGCTCTGAGAAAAAAACAATTAAAGCGTTTTCTCTAACCAATTAATCGCTTCATCTACGGTGGCAACCGTTGGGCCGTTTGGTTTTGGGGGGCGGTTGACCATGATAACGGGTAATTTTAAATCTCGGGCAACCTCTAATTTGGCGTGGGCGGCAGGGCCGCCGCTGTTTTTGGTGACGATGGTTTTGATGTTGTGTTTCTCAATCAGCTCTCGTTCTTGGCGCTCGTTAAAAGGGCCTTTTGCATAGATGAAGGAAAAATTTGTCGGCCAATCTGGCTCTTGTCCTTCTTGTTCTTGGCTTTGGGGCCGGGATTGTTTTTTTTGCTCGGACTTTTTTGGCGGTTCAATGGCGCGGACCAGAAAGTCTATATCTGGTCTTGATAAAAAAGGGGCCAGCTCTAGGCGGCCAATGGTGAGAAAGGCGGGGCTCAGTTTTATCTGTAGTGCTGTTGCTGCCTCTTGCATGGTGCTCACTTCTATCCAGGTATCATCAGGTGTTTTGTGCCATGCGGGGCGCCAAAGATGTAGGATGGGCGTGTTTGTTGCAAGGGCGGCTTGATGGGCTGTGTGGCTCATCTTGGTGGCAAAGGGGTGGGTGGCGTCAATGATTGCCTCAATGGCATTGGTTTGCAAATAGGTGATGAGGCCGTCAAGCCCGCCAAAACCGCCGGTGCGGTATGTGCCAACCGGTTTTCGGGGCAGGGAGGTGCGGCCTGCCAGAGAACTGATCACCTTAAATCTTGGGTGCTGTTCTAGGCTTTGGGCAAGTGTGAAGGCTTCACTGGAGCCGCCTAACAATAGAATTTTTTTTTGCATGGCTTCTTGTTATAGCAAATTGCATAATTTGCAATGGCTTGCTAGGTATGGCTGCTTAACAAAGACCTGATATTGGAACCTGATTTTTTATGAGTGAAACGCCCCCTAAAGGATTGGTGATAGCGGCCCCCCATAGTGGGTCTGGCAAAACTTGTTTGACCATTGGCTTGTTGCGGGCAATGGCGCGTGAGGGTGTGTCTTTATCGCCAGCTAAAATTGGGCCCGATTATATTGATCCGCAGTTTCATGGGGTGGCCACCGGTGTCCCTTCCGTTAATTTGGATGGCTGGGCGATGCAAAGTGAGACGCTTGTCCGATTGGGCAAACAGCTTGCCAGCCAAGGTGAATTGACCCTGATTGAAGGGGTGATGGGATTGTTTGATGGGGCGGTCAAACCTGGGGTGCTTGGCCACGGGGCAACGGCTGATATTGCACGGGTCTTTGATTTGCCGGTGGTGTTGGTGGTTGATTGTGCGGGCATGGGTCAGTCAGTTGCCGCCCTGGTGAAAGGGTTTGCAGAGTTTGACCCCTCGCTTAATTTGGCTGGAGTGATTTTGAACAAGCTTGGCTCTTTGCGGCATGTGACGATGATGGAAGAGGCGCTGGGTAAAATAGGTGTTGAGGTGTTGGGGGCGGTGCCGCGGTTTGAGGCAATGGCGTTGCCCTCTCGCCATTTGGGCTTGGTGCAAGCGTGCGAGACAAAAGAGCTTGATGAGCGCCTTGATGAGATAGCGGATCACGTTGCGGGGCATGTGGATTTAGAGGCTCTGCAAAGGGTGGCAGGCTCGTTTGGTTTTGATGGCTTGAGTTCAGGCCGTGTGGAACAAGGCATTGAGCCTTTGGGTCATCGCATTGCCGTGGCGCGTGATGAGGCGTTTGCTTTTTTCTATCCTCATCTGCAAACAAGCTGGCGAGAAGCCGGGGCGTCTTTCAGTTTCTTTTCTCCCCTTCAAGACGAAGCCCCTGAAGCGGGCGCTGATGCGGTTTATTTGCCAGGGGGGTATCCAGAACTTTATGGTGGGCAGCTTGCAGGCAATCAGCGTTTCATGGGCGGGTTGCGGGAGGCAGCAAAGCAAGGCAAACGGGTTTATGGGGAGTGCGGTGGTTATATGGTGTTGGGCCAGGGGCTGATTGATAAGCAAGGTGAGCGCCATGCCATGGCCGGGTTGTTGGATTTAGAGACGAGTTTTGAGAGGCGCAAGCTGCACCTTGGGTATCTCCATGTGGTGCGCGCAGGCGATAGCCAAGTGTTTCGCGGGCATGAGTTTCATTATGCAAGCGTTTTGAGGGAAGAGGGGGAGGCGCTTTATCAAGATGTTGATGGTGAGGGGCAGCATGGGTTGGTTTCTAATGCAGTTTCAGGATCGTTTGTGCATTTGATTGATGGTGAGAGTGGCTAGACCTGCTTTAGGTGCTGATTAACCTAAAATGCTTAAGTGATTAACAAAAGACTAACCTTATCACTAAAGTTTTTGCGATAACCTTAGGAGCTTTTCAAATTTTTTTAGTTAAAATTGGACAATTCATAAAAGACATCAGCACTTATAACAAATGACCTGGCTGAACAAGTGCAACCTGTCGACAAGGGAGAGTGCGTTGTTTTGTCCAATATTATCGTGGTGTGTAGATAGACTTGATCGGCTTGGTCAAATCAAATCCTTTCATCCTTCATGCTATGAAACATCTAGTGAATCTGAAATTGCCGAAAATACTTTGGAAGAACATGACCGGGCTGGGGAACGGTCTATTGGTATCGCTCAAGCTACGATAGGGTTGTTCATTCTTGTTCTTCATGTCATTTCTGCTTCTAATCACAACTTTGAAACGTTAAGTGTTATCGTCACATCTATCTTTTTTGCTTTTGTATTGTCATCTATTGTGCGTGTCATAAGTACTCTGTATGAGTCCTTTAAATTGAGCTATTATAATTTCCTAACCATAATTGATGGTGTGCTTCTTGTTGGTGCTATTTGGGCTTATAGTATTGCTTACCAAATACCGTTTGAAGCAAGCTTGAAATCTCCCACCATTGTCTTTTTGTTCACCTTTGTTGGTATTCGCGCTCTGCGCTTTAGTTGTAATGCTGCTATGTTAGCTGGGGTCACAATCATTGCGTCCTGGGGCTTGGCTTTGGTGGCACTTTATATGTTTTCACCGCAGATAAATGTTGCTACTACCTATGAGGAATTTCTGAATTCTCCTTCTATTTTATTGGGCACCGAACTGGAAAAGTTAGTCGCTTTATTTTTACTTACAACTGGTGTCGCAGTTGGTGCCCGACGCGGCAGAAAAATCGTTTTGAGAATTGCAAATTCTCAATCTCAATTGCACAGAATGGCTCATTACGATTCTCTTACTGGATTACCAAACCGGGTGCTATTTAGAGACCATCTTGATCAGGCACTGGCTAGGGTTAGCCGGGGTGAAACTGTGGCCGTATTTTGCCTTGACTTGGACCATTTTAAAAAAACGAACGATACACTGGGCCATCCGGTGGGTGATAAACTGCTACAGTCTGTGGCGACGCGACTTCGTGAAAATATTCGCGGTGTTGATACAATCGCTCGTTTGGGTGGTGATGAATTTGCCATCGTTCAGTCAAGAGTTGAGGATTCAGTTTCGATCGTATCGCTTGCTCAACGGATTAATGCGTTGTTAAGCGAACCATATGTTGTTGATGGCCATACTGTTGTGAGTGAGACAAGCATTGGAATAGCGGTTGCACCTGTTGATGGTACTGATGGAGACGAATTGATTAAAAAAGCTGATCTGGCATTGTATCGCTCTAAACTTGAAGGCCGTGGGCAATACCAATTCTTTGAAAAAGGTATGGACGACCTTATGAACTATCGGCGCCAATTGGAAATGGACTTGCGCGACGCAATTGCGAACGAGAAGCTGGAAGTTCACTATCAACCATTGATGAATTCGACTGCCAATGAGGTGACTTCTTTTGAAGCTCTGGTTCGCTGGAACCATCCCAAACACGGTTTTGTTTCGCCTGAAGAATTTATTTCTTTGGCTGAAGAGATCAGGTTGATTGACCAGATTGGGGAGTGGGTATTGTATACAGCGTGCCGTGATGCTCAATCTTGGCCTGAACATATTCGATTGGCTGTTAATTTATCGGCAATTCAATTTAGAAACGATAAACTTGTTGATCTCGTTTCTGACGCTTTAAAAGTTTCTGATCTTTGCCCGTCTCGACTTGAACTTGAAGTCACTGAGTCTGTTCTTATTGAGGATGCTGAGGTGGCCATCAGCAAATTGTCAGCTTTTAAAGATATGGGTGTATGTATTGCACTGGATGATTTTGGAACGGGTTACTCTTCTCTTCGTTACCTGCAAAGTTTTCCATTTGATAAAATTAAGATTGATCGATCATTTGTTAGCCAAATTTTGGAGGATAGCAGTGCGCGATCTATTGTTCGTGCCGTAATGAATTTAAGCGCTGACTTTGGGATGAAAACAACAGCTGAGGGGATAGAGAATGAGGAGCAGATCGCGTTCTTGCAAGCTGAGGGCTGTACAGAATTTCAAGGCTTTCTATTTAGTCCGGCTTGCCCAGCTGATGAACTACCCGTGCTCATTACTAAGCTGTGTGAAAGGGTACAGATTAATTTTGCAGCTTGACGAATACAAGACTAAAAATGATTTCATCATGTATCTTATTGGCCTCTTTACTTTAAAATGTACCTCCTAATCTAAAATAGGTCTCTTTTTTTTAATGATATACTCTATTGTTTTGCTAAAGTTCTGATTGTTTTAATTTGTTTTCAGGGGGGGGTATGTCTCGATTTTCACGAGTGTTTTTATTCTTTGTATTGGTAAATCTTGCGGGATGTGCGGAAAAAAATCAGCCATCTGCTGATATGATTGCAAAATTACAAGGTGGGACCACGAAGGTTGTCGTTTATGGATTTTGTGTTCCAATGGATCACTTGATTAAAACGACAATGGCACGGATATCAATGACCTATAAGGTAAATGGAAAAGCTGTCGGGACTATGAAGAGCTGTAGCTATGCTACTTTTAAGGTTCCTTCAGGTTATTGGAAATCTGAGTTTGTGGGCAGTGGACTTAATTTTTTTTGGAGTTCTCTTCCTGAGATGATTTTTCATCCTGGTAAAACTCAATATCTTTATATGATGCCTGCTGGTAATGGAACTTATGAAGGGAAATGGGTTAGCAAAGCTGAGGCGGACAAGGGCATTGCAGAAATTAAAAGCATTAAACAGATATTCTAAAACAGGTGTTTTAACACAGACAATCTGAGACATGTGTTTTACATTAAGTCTTTCAATGATTGATGAATGGTATTAAAGGGTGTGGTGGGTGGCCTTGGCCGATGGTCTCAGGCAGGTCGCTCCATTTTAGGATGCCTTCCTCATTTCTTTTAAAGCCATCTTATAGCTTGTTTAGGCGATTTTTTTAATGTGATGAATTCTTCGGGAAAACATGAGTGCTCCCAGAGTTAGCCAGAAAATGCGTTGATAAAAAACATCATGAGGTAATTGGAAAAGAGCAAAAATGAGTAAAAGCAGGAGCAAAGCTCTGGCTCTTTGCATGCCTCTGTCATTTGTTGTGGCTTGATGCCAGGCTGTCATTATTATCATGCTGAAAAATGTTGTAAAAATGCAGAATCCAACCAACCCCATTTCAGCTAACAGCCAAACGGCCGAATTGTGTATGATGAGGTGTATGCCTCTTTCTTCTTGAACAGTGTGCACAAATGCTCCAAGCCCGGCTCCAAATAGTGGATATTCAGTCCATAATTGGAAGCCCTTTGTAATTGTATACCAGCGCTCATGATCTGAAGAAGTGTGTTGTAATAGATTTTGATTTAAAAGCTTTGGTTGCAGGTTTTGTAATAGGCCAATTTGGTCAATGATGGACGGTAAAAACAATATAGTTGTGGTTAGACTTAGTGCGATTAAGATTTTTTGCCAGGATGCCCATTTAAGTGCGATAACAAAAATTAAAATGCTAGAGGTCACAACATAAGCTGTTCTAGATTGGGTGTAGGCAATCGCGATCAGGATCATCGTTAGAGCGAAGAGCTCAAAAGTTTTGGCATTGGTTTTATGCTGCTTAAGAACAGTTAGACTGAGTGCCAATAGGGTTAGGAGTTGGAAAGCAAAAGCATTGGGATTTTGTGCCATACCGGTAAACTGCAAACCAGGTGAAATGAATTGTTTGAGAGGGTAGCCTAATAAAATTGCTTGATAGATGAGACAGTCAAATGTGATCAAAATTAATCCTGTTACAAGCATCGTTTGAGCTAAAAGGATGAGGCCGCCCCTACCGGCCGTTGCCACGAGCAGAGCCCCTGTTCCCAAATATCCAAGAAGGATGAACCAGCCAAGACTTCGATTGTAAAGTGCCCAATCAATGATCCCAAAACGGGCTGCTCCGAGAAGAAAACTTGCTATGATAGCGATCGTTGCTATGAGTATTAAGCTTTCAAATCGTTTTATACGCCATAAATTTTCTTTATTGCGAAATTGTCAATAAAGCCCGAGAAAAATAAACCCCCCTGCAATGGCAATTGGATCTGCTAGATTTACGCTTATTTTTCCGTCTCCTATGGGGAGATAAACCTGAAAGAAAACCAAAAATCCTGCCAATAAGGGTATGGCCCAGCCTAAAAAACGTTGGAGGTTTACAGATTGAGTTAAAGCTATTTGATGATTCTTTGTTTGTTTTTCTTCTTTTGAGGAGAAGGGTATTATCAGAGCGATGACTGTTAAAGCTATCAGTAGAAAAAGACTCATGAGACCTATGATGATTGAAACTGATAAAGCTTGTTCTGCTTTTAGACCAATGGCCCCATAGGCATAAATGGCGCTGATTTCACGCACACCCCATCCAGCGAAACTAATCGGTATGCTGGCTGCAAACATGACAATCACTGAAGCTGCAGCTAAATCAATGATGGGCACTGAAGGGGCCACAGAGTGGCCTAAAGCTACATATATCGACATCATCAGTAAATGAATTATGATTGTGGATATACTTACTTTAAGGGTCGAGAAAATTATTTTTCTGGATGTGTTACGGATCGCAATTAATAGAATGCGTCGAAAGACAAAAAGGCAATTTATCGTAAAAGTGATGACCAGCAAGATCAGAAGTTTTACCAGAGATGTTCCCCCTGATGAAAAATCAATAGAGATTTTTCCAAATAAGACCCAGCTGGCTCCAACCATCATAACGAATAACCAAAACAAGGCGAGCGCGCGCTCATAGATGTTGGCAACTAAGATTCCGCCCGTGTTAACGCCGAAACGTTTTAAAAAAGCTGCGCGTGTTAGCGTTTGTCCCAGAAATTGAAATAGTACAAGACCGCCAACAATGCCAAGTAAGTTTGCTTGTGCAGCCGCATGCAGGGGCACAGGGACGCCGATGGCTGACAAAACCATGCTGTATCTAAAACAAGAGATTAGAAATGTTATTATGAACGTTAGTACTGCTAAGAAAATTACTGATTCGGGTAATCCCATAGCAATGTCCAGGACCTGATTTAAATCAAAATATTGAAATAAAAATAGGCCTAAACAAACTGTTACGGAGATAATTATTGTATGTCTGATCAGCTTACTGTAAGTAATCATTTCTTTGAAACACATTTTGTATAAACAGTTACTTAATACCAATAAAGTACTTGTGGGTACTTTTGATATTGCTTTGACCTAAGGGTTCTTTTAAAGGTTGGTAAGTGAGTTGTTGCAAATTGATATAATAAGATATGAGTTATAGGGAGAAATTAATGTTTTAAATTCTTCCCTTTTAGATTATGGTTATTAATAAATGTCTTTTCGTTGTTTTAGATCAAAGCCTTAATACTATCAAGTTTTTTTAAAATTATAATGGATGTTTTTTGTCTTGTTCAGAAAACGTTTCATCCTAAACGTTATTGAAATATTATTAAACAACAATTTGTATGTACACTCTAGCTTGTTTCTTTCACCCGCTGATGAACAGCATTAAAGGGCGGGGTGCGGGCAATGACGCCTTGGCGGATGCATTCTGGCCGGTCACTCCAGTCTGGGATACCATCTTCACTTTGGGCATAAAGTTTGGCAAAGGTGATGATGTCATCAGCTGTGGTCTGAGGATCCAGGTCACCCACCGTAAAGGTGAACTTACCGGGGCTGACGAGGGACATGGTGGCAGGGCGTTTGCAAACGCTCATGCATTGCATCATTTTTAAGGCAAAACGCTCTTCTAGGCCCTGTTCTTCCAGTTTGGTTTTTAAGATTTTCATCAAATCTCGGCCCGGGCGTCTTGGGTCGTCACTGTCTGCGTTTTTAGGGCGACAGACGCCGCAAATGTAGATTTCAAGCTCTGGTGCGTTGGTCATGAGGTCTCTTAATTATGTAATATAAGGGCGCAATTTGTCTTGAATTCATGGTTCAGTCAAGCGAATTAGAATATTGCAGAAACAGGGGGCTTAAGGCATAGTATTGACAAGTTTAAGTTAAGGAGTTTCGGTATGGTTGAGCATGGCGGTGATTTGGATCGTGCAATCAAGACATATGGGATTGAGCACTCAAAGTGGATTGATTTGTCAACCGGGATAAACCCTAATGGTTATGAGATAAAAGGGTTGCCGCAATCTTGTTTTCATCATCTGCCCCAAAATCAAGATTTGGCTGTGTTAGAAGACGCGGCGCGCCAAGCTTATGGCGTTAAAAAAGGCATAGGGCTTATAGCAGCACCTGGCTCTGAATTTTTAATCAATGCTTTGCCTCAAATTCGCCCCCGCTCAAAAGTAGCTGTGTTGTCTCCAACATTTTCATCACATGAAATGGCGTGGCGGCGGTATGGTCATGATGTGCGCACGATTGATAGCATTGATAGTGTGAGTGATGATAGTGTTGTGGTGATGGTTAACCCGAATAACCCGGATGGGATGATCACCAAGCCAGGGGCGTTTAAAGCTTTGGCGCAAAAGCTTGAGGCACAGGCCGGGTTGTTGGTGCTTGATGAAGCGTTTGTTGATACCATTCCAGATGTGAGTTTTGTGCCGCATCACGATTTTAAAAATGTGATTGTTTTGCGCTCTATCGGTAAGTTTTATGGGCTTGCTGGCTTGCGGCTTGGGTTTGCCATTGGGGCCAATCGTTATTTGGAAAAATTACGCATGTTGTTGGGCGCTTGGGGTGTTTCTGGCCCGGCCATTGCCGTGGGGGCTCAAGTTTTGCAAGACGATGATTGGTCCAAGACCATGCGTGCGGTGTTAAATCAGCAAAGTGCTCAGCATAAACAAGTGTTGGAAGAGCATGGGGTGAAACAAATTGGGGGTACCTCATTGTTTCACTTGATTGAATTAAACGATGCTCGCACATTACATGTAGAATTGGCCAAACGGGGCATTTGGACCAGAGTGTTTGATTATAGCCCGTTTTGGATGCGTTTGGGGCTTTGTAAAAGCCAGAATGAATTGTCTCGCTTTGGGCAAGCTTTGGGGGATGCGTTGGCTTCTATTGAAGCGGCTGCCTAAGGGGGCTGTTTATTTAAAGGGTTTGACGCATTTTGTTCCGGTTTATGTCTTTAATTTTTAGTGATTTTTTAGAGAATTTTTATGCCTGATTTGGAATTGAGGGCGCTTGTTTTGGTTCTGGCCATTTTGCTGGACTGGCTTATGGGAGACCCAAAACGGCTTTATCAGCATATTTTTCACCCGGTGCAATTTATGGGTGAGTTTTTGTCCTGGATGGAATCTGGACTTAACAAACCGCATGTGTCTTTTTTCAAGCAAAAGCTGCGCGGGACCATTGCTTTGTTTTTCTACCTTTTAATCTGGGTGCTGGTGGGTGTTGCTATTACCATTATGTGTGATCTGGCTGGCCTTTGGGGGTTAGGGTTAGAAATGCTGGTGGTGGCTGTGTTGCTCAGCGGGCGCTCGCTTTATGATCATGTGAAAAATGTGTGCGAAGCGCTTAAATTTAAAACGGTTGAAGAGGCCCGTGTTGCCGTTGCGCACATTGTTGGGCGTGACCCGGCCGCGCTTGATGATCGCGGTGTGGCGCGCGCGGCCATTGAATCCGGGGCTGAGAATTTGTCTGATGGGTTTATTGGCCCAGTTTTGTTTTATCTTGTTGGTGGTTTGCCAGGACTGTTCCTTTATAAGGCGACCAACACGGCTGATAGTATGATTGGGCATAAAACACAGCGCTTTTTAGGGTTTGGATGGGCAGCGGCCAAACTGGATGATGTGTTCAATTGGATCCCGGCGCGCTTAACCGGATTGATCATCGTTATCTTGGCGCACTTATTATGTGGGCGCGGTTCTGAGAGTTGGCGGGTGATGATGAAAGATGCGCGCAAACATAGCTCGCCCAATTCAGGCTGGCCTGAATCAGCAATGGCTGGGGCGCTGGGTATTGCAGTGGCAGGCCCGCGGGTTTACCGAGATATGATGAAGCAAGATCCTTGGATTAATGCGCGGGGGCGGTTGGATGCGAGCGCGGAAGATATTTGGAACGCCTTGCGGGTGCTGAAGGCTGGGGTGTTTTTTCCTTTGCCATTTATTGCCGCTTTGGGATTGCTGGTTTTTCTATAAAAAGGCCAGAATAAGTGTTTGGGCTGTGCCTTATCATTAAAGTTTAGGCACGCACCAAGTCTCATGGAGTTAAAGATCGTTTAGAAGCTTATCGATTTTCAGATGGGTGGCGAGATGGTTGGCGAGATCATCAAGGGTGTTCTCTATCATGACATTATAGTTGATTGAGCTGCGGTGGGCTAGGTTAAGGGTTTGCAAAAAGGCGGTGCGGAAATGGTCTTCTTGGAACAGGCCATGTAAGTATGTGCCCATAATTGTTCCCGTTTCAGATTGGGCCCCTTCTGGCCCATCAGGTGTTGTGAACAGGGGATGGTCACAGTCATCCCCGTGCGTTTTGCCCATATGCATTTCATAAGCTTTCACAGAGCGGCCTTTAAAAGTCGCTGTTGTTTGGGTCAGGGTTTTGGTGGGCTCTAATGTGGTTTCAATTTTGAGGAGGCTTAGGCCTTTTATCTCTTTGCAATCACTTTCAAGTTTCAAAGGGTCTTGAATGGTTGAGCCGAGCATTTGATAGCCCCCACATAAACCAAGCACAGAGCCGCCGCGGCGCACATGGGCTTTAATGTCTGTGTTCCAGCCTTGCTCATAAAGAAATTTCAAGTCCGATATGGTGGCTTTTGAACCAGCCAGAATGATTAGGTCAGCATCAAGGGGTAAAGGCGTGCCGGGTTTGATGAGCTCTAGTGTTACATTGGGTTCGGCTTTTAACGGGTCCAGATCATCGAAATTGGCGATGCGCGGTGTTATCGGCACGGCGATTTTTATGGTGCCAGAGGTTTGTGTTTGTGAGATTTCAAGATCTTGGCTGTCCTCTGCTGGCAAGAGGTTTGCCGCTTGAAACCAAGGACAAACACCAAGGCTTGGCCAAGCAGTGTGCTTTGTAATGAGCTCTTGGGCTGTTGTGAACAGGCTTGGGTCACCGCGGAATTTATTGATGATGTAGCCTTTAATGAGTGCCCGTTCTTCTTGTGGCAATAAAGCATGGGTGCCAATAATGGAGGCTAGCACGCCGCCGCGGTCAATATCAGCAGCGAGATAGACAGGTATGTTTGCTGCCAAGGCAAAGCCCATATTGGCAATGTCGTTTTGCCTTAAGTTCATTTCAGAGGCAGACCCTGCCCCTTCAACAATAACCAAATCAGCGTCTTGTTTTAGCAATTCATAGCTTTGCAAAACCGGTTGCATCAGGCCTTGCTTTTGTTTGTAAAAGTCTTTGGCTTTAAACGAGCCCTTTCGTTGCCCTTGAACGATGAGTTGACTGCCAGTTTCTCCTTCTGGTTTTAACAAGACAGGGTTCATGTGAGCGGTTGGCTCAGTTTTACAAGCAATGGCTTGTAGGGCTTGGGCGCGGCCGATTTCATCGCCATCAGCGGTAACAGCGGCATTGTTGGACATGTTCTGTGGTTTAAAGGGGCGCACCTTCAGGCCCTGATTGGTGTAATAACGGCAAAGCCCAGCGACTAGAAGAGATTTGCCCACGTTAGAGCCGGTGCCTTGGATCATGAAAGATTGAGCTGTCATTTCATTGATTATCTCATTTTATTTTTAGTGTTTGGATTGTTTGTTTTGAAAGTTTGCTAATAAAAAACTTTCTAAAGCGTTTTAAGTGAAAAGGGATGAGATAAATCCTCGCTTTTTTGGTTCAATAATTTGAAAATGGTCTACACAGTGAGGTTCTATATATTGATCATACCTGAAAAGAAGAAAAAGGTTTGCTGTTTCAATTGGAATTTCAAAAATATAATCACAATTGTTTTCTGTTTTCTGTTTTTTAAAGTGAGTATTTTTAATTGTTTCTAAGCCTTCAGGTAATATGCCTGTTTCGGTTAAATCGAATTTGTCTTTCCCATCACCAGCGTGGGTTATTTTCCAAATTGAATTGCCTTTGCTCCATAATTCCGCAGAAGACCACATGCATGTTTCATTGACATGGCACGTTATGAGATCATATTTTTTTGATATTGTGGGTAATCGTTTGTGATTGTTTTCGATAAAATTTTCATCTTCTAACCATAAGATCGTCCAGTCGCTTTCGTGCATTTTTGTGATCCAGGATTGATAATCGGGCATTTCTGTTTCTTTTTGTTCTAATTTTAGCCTGAACCCTTCTGCTAACTCTTCAGGAGTGCATTTTGCGCCAATATAATTTATTCGAAATCCCACTTTTGATCATGTTCCCTTTAAGTTTTACTACATCGAAATTTTTGGCAATGATTTAATATTCAATACCGGCCTGGGCTTTGATGCCTTGTTCTTTAAAGGGGTGTTTGATCAGTTTCATCTCTGTGACCAGATCAGCGATTTCTATCAGCTCTGGTTTGGCATTGCGGCCAGTGACGATGATGTGTTTTTGAGGGTCGCGGGCTTTGAACGTTTCCAGAACCTCGTTTAAATCAAGATAATCATAGCGCAGAGCAATGTTGAGCTCATCGAGAATGACCATTTTAATCTTAGGATTATTGATAAGCTCTTTGGCTTTCCCCCAAGCCTTTTTTGTCACTTCAATATCGCGTTCTTTGTCTTGGGTTTCCCAGGTAAACCCTTCGCCCATAGCATGAATTTCAACTTGGTCAGGGAACTTCATCAACACGTCCCGCTCACCTGAGGCCCAAGCCCCCTTGATAAATTGAACAACCCCAATGTTAAACCCATGAGTGATGCCGCGCATGGCCATGCCAAAGGCAGCAGACGATTTACCCTTGCCAGTACCGGTGTGAACGATCAGCAAACCTTTGTCAGCGGTTTTGTCAGCCATTTTTTTATCATGCAGTTCTTTGCGCTTGACCATCTTGTCTTTGTGATAGTCGCTGTCAGCGTTGGTCATTTATTTTTCCTTTGTGGCTTGCTTCGTGCCTTAACTCTCATGGTTAGACTTTGGCATTTTCAGATAGCTTGTCAAGGGTTTCACTTGCGCTCCGGGATTCTTTCTTGGCGCTTTGGATGCCCACCAGCAACCGCGTTGACAAGCCATTTAAAAATGCAAAAATCTCACCATGAGAGTTAAGGCACAGTTCAGTTTGAAGCATTTGTATTGAGGGATGTTAGATAATTATACGTGCTGTTTCGTTTGGGTTGCCACAGGCCGTTGTCTATGGCGGCTTCAAAGATTTGGGCCATTTCTTCCAAGGCAGGTTGGTTGTTGGTTTTTAAAAAGTCATGCACTTGTTCGTCAACCAGGTACGCTTCAAACAAAGCTTCAAAATGGTGGGGCTCAACACTGTTGGTGAGCCGGGCGAACGCGGTTAGGTTGCTAACCGTGGCTAACATTTCGCTGGCACCTTTGTTGCCATGGCGCATGATGGACTGGATCCATTTTGGGTTGGCGGCGCGCCCGCGAACGATTTTGGCAATCTCTTGGGCAAGGGTTTGAACTTTTGGGTTTTCAGGGTTTGAGTGATCGTTGTGATAAACCTCAGGGGCTTTGCCGCCCACTTCCTCCACCGCGGCTGAAAGGCCGCCCTCGAATTGATAAAAATCTTCGCTGTCGAGCAAATCAAATTCGCGGCTGTCTTGGTTGTGAACCACAAGGTTGGTGGCTTTTAGCAGGGCTTTGAAATGGTCAAGGGCGGCTTTGCCGTCGCGGTCTTGGCCATAGGTGGTGCTTGAAGAGTGAATGTATTGTTCCGCCAATTGTTTGCGGGTCATCCATTCACCTGATTGATGGATCATTTCTTTTAAACCGGCGCCATATTGCATGGTGGCTGAGCCAAAGATGCGTGCTTTTGCTTGCACGTTTGCCTCTTTTTCACTCATGCCATTTTTAGCAAGCTCATCGGTTTTTTCTGTTACGGCTGCTTTCAGCGGGTTGGCGTTTTCATCTTCGTCTAAGTCTGCCACAGCATTGATCGCACTTTGCAACAGGTCAATTTGAGCTGGGAAAGCATCGCGGAAAAAGCCGGAAATACGCAAGATTAAATCGACGCGTGGGCGCTTTAATTCACTTAACGGAATAATTTCAAACCCTGTGACCCGGCGCGAGGTGCTGTCCCATGTGGGGCGGGCGCCTATAAAGGCCAGCGCTTGGGCCAGGTCATCACCGCCGGTGCGCATGTTGGAGGTGCCCCAGGCGGAAAGGGCGATCTGTTTTGGCCAAGCCCCGTGGGTTTGGGTGTAGGCTTTTATGATCCGCTCGGCTGATTGCGCGCCCAGTTTCCAGGCGGTCTGGGTGGGGATGGTGCGGGTGTCGATGGTGTAAAAATTGCGGCCCGTTGGCAAAACATCTAACCGGCCACGGGTGGGGGCACCAGAGGGGCCTGGCGGAATGAACTTGCCATCAAGGGCGGTGATGACGCCGTTGATCTCATCTTGGCCGCAAGTTTCAAGTGTTGTGGTCAACTCCGTTTCTATATAGCTGAGGACGCTTTGTGTCGCTTGCCAGTTTGGATCAGGCTCAGTGGTTTTGTTGATAAGGGTTTCAGATAGCATTTCTAATCGCTCAACTGTGTCGCCCGTGGAGCGCCAATTTTGGTCTGAAATGGTTGCTAATGCTTCTGGTTTTGGCCCGTGCCAAGGATCGCCCAGATTGGTGATGAGCGGATCGAATTTGAGGGATAAATCTTGTGCCAAGGCACGCAGCAAAGATTGGTCTTGTCCTTGCCCTTTGGCGCGCGGTAGGCGGGTGAGGGCTTGGAGTAGATTTGTTTTTTGCTGGCCCTTTGGGCTTTGGCCAAAAATATGCAGGCCGTCTCTGATTTGTAATTCTTTTAACTCACATAAGAAATTATCGAGCTTTTGTAATTTGGTGTCAGGGCAATCAGTGTCTTTGATATCGCATTCTTTGGACAGGCCAATGCGGCTGGCCAGATCAATAATTTCTTTGCCCAGCAAATTGATACGCCGTGGGTCAACGCCGGCGGCTTCGTAATATTCATCCACCAGGCTTTCTAGGTCTTTTAGTGGGCCATAACTTTCCGCTCTTGTCAGGGGCGGGGTGAGGTGGTCGATGATAACGGCACTGGTGCGGCGCTTGGCTTGGGCCCCTTCGCCTGGGTCATTGACAATAAATGGGTATATATGCGGGGTGGGGCCAAGGATCACTTCTGGCGCGCAGGTTTGTGACAAGGCCAGCGCTTTGCCGGGCATCCATTCTAAATTGCCGTGCTTGCCCATATGGATGATGGCCTGCATTTGAAACTGATGGCGCAAAAACAGATAAAAAGCGATGTATTCATGGGTGGGGGGGATGGTGGCATCATGGTGAGATTGCTTGGCATCCAGTTTGGCCCCCCTGCCTGGTTGAATGCCGACCATTAGATTGCCGTAAGAGATGGCGCGGATGGGAAAGCTGTTGGTGGTGGTATCAAAAGAAGGGTCGTCTTGTGGCAGGCCCCATCGCGCAATCACCTCATCTTGGAAACTGTTTGGCAAATCTTGCCAATGCTCTAGATAGGTTTTTAAAGGCAAATGCTGCCATTGGTGTTTTTGGCTGGATGTGGTTTGCAGGCTTTCAATGAGCGCATTGCCAGTGGCGGGCAGGTCTTCAATATGAAAGCCTTCTTGGCGCATGTCTTGAGCCAGTTTTATGGTGCCTGCTGGTGTATCCAGGCCAACCCCGTTGGCGATGCGGCCATCGGTTGAGGGGTAGTTGGATAAAATAAGGGCGATGCGTTTTTGGGTGCGCGGGGTGGTTTGCAAAGCGATCCAATTGGCAGCCAGGTCGCAGACAAATTTGCAGCGGTCGGCCTCAGGCTTGTGGCCAACCAAGTTGGTCTCCACCGCGTCATGGCGGCCAAGGTCAGCTTTAAAAGAAATCGCCCGGGTGGTGAGGCGGCCATCAATTTCTGGCAGGGCCACGTTCATGGCGATGTCGCGGGCAATGAGGCCGCGGTCGTTCTCTTGCCAGCTTTCCCTGTTGGAGCCTGAGAGAATGGCTTGGAATACGGGCACGTTTGTTTGGTCCAACACAGTGCCTTGCCAATCCGTGCCAGGGTTTGAAATGGCAAAGCTGGTGGTGTTGATCACCGCTGCGGGCGGGGCGTTTTTGAACAGGTGCTTGATGATGGTGGTGGCGGTTTCGTCTTTTAGGCTGGCGGCAAAAACGGGCAAGGGATTGAGCCCGTTTGCCGTGAGATCTTTGATCAATTGATCAATGGGGGCCAGGTCGCCAGATTGGAGGAGGGCGCGGTAGAAGGTAATTGCCGTAATTGGGTTATTTAGTTGTGCTTTAGATTGCTCTTTTCTGTCCTTTAGCTTTCCCAAAGCCAAACCGGATGGAGCAACCGGGTTAGGATTTTCCCAAATCCCTGTTTGTAACTTCTCAAGGGTGAGGTTTGGTTCGCCTGGCCAATATAGCCCCGCTTTAGGTAGGGGTTTGGCCGGGGCCGGGCTCTTATGTGTTGGATCAATCAGGTGAGCGGCATAGGAGAGGAAATTGGTATAATTGTCTGGGCCGCCTTCTACCAAATAGGTCCATAATTGATCGGCTTGCACCGTCTCAATTGTTGAATAGGCATCAAGAGTTTCATCTTTATAAGCACTGCCAGAGATGACAGCCAGTTTGATGTTGTTGGCGCGTGCCAAGCGGGTGACTTCATCAAGGCCATATTGCCAATAAGAGGGGCCGCCAAGCACACGGATGATGATCAGTTTGGCCTGTGATAAGGTTTGTTCGATGTAAAGATCGACCGAATAGTTGTGGCTGAGGTTTAAAATGTTGGCCAGTCTCAGGCTGGGGAGAGTGGAGGGTTGTGCGTTATTTTTATTAGTTTCCTTCGCTTGGGCACTTTTACTCGCCTCCTTCGCACGGGCATTTTTATTTGCCTCCTTCGCACGGGCTAGGCCAGCAATTTCTGTGTCAGCAGAGGTGAGCACGACAATATCGCCCGGCGTTTGGCCGAGGTCGATTGGATCAGTGCCGTCATCGATGCTGCCAGCTTGTGCCGTAAGTAAGTGCACAGTTGTTTTCTCCGGAAAGGGGTTGATTTATTGTTGGCTTGGGCGTGCCTTAACTTCCATGGTCAGACATTCGCATTTTAAAATGGTATGTCAAGAATTTAACAAGCGCTGCCGCGTTCTTGACATACCATTTTAAAATGCGAATGTCTGACCATGGAAGTTAAGGCACAGTTTGGCGCTTGAGTTTGGATCTTTAAGAAGGGGTGTTTCATGTTTAAGTCTGTGGTTCCCATGTTGCATACGCTGGATATGCCAGCAACCATTCAGTTTTATGAAGATGTGCTGGGGTTTACCTGTGTGGGACGGTTTGAAAATGAGTGGTGCCGCCTGGAACGAGAGGGGGCCGCGATTATGTATTTTTGTGTTGATGAGTTTGACCAGCCCCAAGCCACAGCCACGCAATATTTCTATGTTGATGATCTGGATGCGTTTTGGGCTGGTATTAAAGATAAGGTCACAGCTGAATGGGGGCCGGAGGAGATGCCGTATGGGATGTATGAGGTGGGGATTAAGGAAGTGAATGGCTATCAGCTCTCCTTCGGTGAAAAACTTCCAGCTTTTGCCCCTGAGGGCGTTAAAGAAAATTTTTAGACCCTTAAATAGGAGGGGCTATTCTGCGGCCCTAAAAATTTTCTTTGCCTACTCAGGAACAAAATCTGAAAGTTTTTAGATCGAGCTTTGTTTTGTAAATGGAATCAGCTGATATTTAGTGTGTGAGTAAGTAACTTTGCTAGCTAGTTCGTGAATTATGGAGAGTAGGAATGTATGAGCGGGAAAAGATTTTAAGCTTTTTTGGCGGTATTTTTAATCGATATTATCGGCCTGCCTTTCGGCGCTTTTTAAAGCGACTTCCTGAACAAAAGGATTGGTTTCTTGCTTCTGATTATAATTGGAATGAGAAAGGCTTTCCTAATGATGCGATTATTTTTAGCCTTTACCCAATTGATAAGAAATTCAGAGGTCTAGAGGCTATAAATATTGTTGGTCGGGATTTAAAGAAGATTTTTGTCAATGATCTTAAGAAAACAAAATCTATTTCGGATAAAATAAAAGGATGGTTTTGGCGACGAAATTCTGCTTTTCATTTTTGTTTTGTCTTAGACAAGAAATCTTCTTTGTGGCTCACTCCTGGTGAGGATTCTTTGGAAATGGTTAGAATGGATATCAAGCGAACAAATGAATATTTTAAAGCTAAGGTCAATTGTGATTTTTTTGATGAAATTCGTCGGCGTATAGAACAGGAAAGTAAGTCTAATAATTTTAATTGTAAATTGTATTCTGATTTCATTTTGTTAATTCATCTTTATGTTTTTATTGTTGTCATTTTAGATAGAGAGGATCGGTTGAGTTCTTTACAGTGGTGCTCTGATAAAGATGCTCTTTTTGAATGGTGTGAAGGAGATATTATTGATTGGGTTGGAATGTATAGAGCTAAAATATTTTCAGACCTGGATGTTGAAATTCAAGAAGAAAACTTACCAATCTATGTTCCTGAAAAATGTGATAAAGAACTATTAGACCCAGCCATTCGACCTCCTGATTTTTTAGCAGGTCCTTTAGCGAATTGGAATATTGACAGAAATTTGCCTGAAAGGACGTCGAAGAAATATGCGGATGTTATTGATAATATTATTTATAACAATCCGAATATTTGTATCTTTAGACTGTCTATGAAGAAATCAGATGGAACAATAGGTTCTATGAGTTTTGAGGAAAATAAATTATCATTAGCTAATTAAAAAGCTTTGTAATTAAAGTTAGTTTTTTTATCATAGTCCTATCCATTCCTACCTCGCGAATCGCAACCAAATGCAATGTTCAGTTTTCATCGACCTCCTATGGCCGGTTATGGTCAGTGTCTAACTTAGGGGTGACGGATTGGATTATATTGAACTTGTATTAAAGCACTGACCATCAAACCTACTGTAGAGAGTATAAGGTTATCATTGGAGGGGGGCAGTTGCTTTTTCAAACCAATATCAAATCAGTTTGCTTCATATTGTTCTTTTAAATTGGCAGTGCGCTGGTTTGTTAATTTTGAGCGGCATATATTATTGAAGATGGGTCGTAATAGGCCTTTGAATTTTAAAGAATAGGTGTAGCAATCCAGGAAGCGATATCTGACCCAAGCGATCTGGGCCTTGTTGAGGGACTTTCTGCGTTTGTCGTCAAGACCTTTGCTGACACGTTCAAGCGTTTCTTTAAGTGTTTTTTCTGCAGCTTGATATTTTAGCTGCGCACAGGGCTCCATTTCTTTTATGGACCCTGACGTCAATATGCCTTCACAAGACGTTTCGGCCCTGATGGGGCTGCTCATTAAGGTGAGGAGGACCAGGAGGAGCGCTAAATATTTTAAATAATAAGATATAGCACGTGTTCCTCTCATTCGTTATCGAACAATCTTTCTAGCAGTTTTAGTCAATAACCTAAAGTAATTTTGCTTTGCGACTGTAACCGGTCATAGTTAGAGGCATTAAATTTTTATTTTTTCATGCATGATTGATTGTTGAATTTTTTCTCGATCCATTCCTGCTTGGCCAATCACCACCAGCTGTGAAGACCTTTCTTCCCCCATCTCCCAAGGCCGGTCATAGTAAGCGTCTAATCTTGGGCCAACGGCCTGGATCACCAATCTCATGTCTTTGTCTTTTACTGAAACAAAGCCTTTCAGGCGCAAAATGTCATGGGTTTTAATGGTCTCAACCAGTTTGGCTTTTAAGGCTTCTTCATCTTCAATTTCGTCAAGCTCCACGTGAAAGGTTTCAAAATCATCATGGTCGTGATGATGGTGGTGGTGGTCGGCATCGTCACCGTTGGCCGCATGGTGGCGTTCGTGGTGGGACAGGCGGTTGTCGTCTTCAGCTTTCATGTCCAGGCCAAGCACCACATCAAGCGGAAGCCTACCGTTTTGACTGGCGACCATTTGCACACCGTTGCGGGCCTTTTTGGCAACAGCGGTTTTGACAGTGGTGAGTTTGTCGTCTTCTAATAAGTCGCTTTTGGACAGGATGATTAAATCAGCGCAATTGACCTGGTCTTCAAACAGCTCGCCTAAGGGGGTTTCATGGTCCAACATTTCATCGGCTTGGCGCTGGGCTTCTAGCTTTTGTTCGTTGGCTGCAAAGCGCCCCATTGAGACAGCCGGGGCATCAACCAATGTCACCACGCCATCAACCGTCACTTCAGTTTTAATCTCTGGCCAGTTAAAGGCACGCACCAGCGGTTGAGGCAGGGCCAGGCCTGAGGTTTCAATGATGATATGATCTGGGCGCTCATCTCGTGCCAACAGGTTTTGCATGGTTGGGATGAAATCTTCAGCCACTGTGCAACAGATGCAGCCATTGGCCAGTTCCACGATGTCGTCTTCACTGCAGGCTTCATCACCGCAGCTCTTTAGCACTTCGCCGTCAACACCGACATCGCCGAATTCATTGATGATCAGGGCCAGGCGGCGACCATCGGCGTTTTCCAGCATGTTGCGAATTAGGGTGGTTTTGCCAGCGCCTAAAAAGCCGGTGATAACGGTAACGGGGATCTTGTTGCTCATGGTGGTTCTTAATCTTCCGGTTGTTTTAAAATCAGGGGCAGGCCTGCGGCTATAAAAACAACATTTGTGGCCACTTTGGCAAGGGCTTGATTGAGTTTGCCTTGCTCGTCACGAAAATGACGGGCCAGGGCATTTTCTGGTACAATGGAAAGCCCGACTTCATTTGAAACCATAATTACCGGGCCGCCCGCTTGAGTAAGCGCTTTTATAAGGGTGTTGGTTTCTTGCTCTGGGTTTTTTTCATGCTCTAGCAAATTGGATAACCAGAGGGTGAGGCAGTCTATTAATACAACCGTTTCTGGATGGCTATGGGTGGCTATAACATCTGCAAGTTTGAGTGGTTCTTCTATGGTTAGCCAACTTTTTTTGCGTCGTTGTTGATGGGTTTTTATGCGTTCTTTAAACTCATTGTCGTGTGCTTGGGCGGTGGCAAGGTAGATTTTTTTCTCATTATTTTCACATAAAACTTCAGCATACTGACTTTTTCCGCTGCGGGCGCCGCCTAAAATGAGGCTGATGGGAGGTTTATTCATGTGAATTTACAAACTATTGAGATTTTAAATTTAAAAACCATTTTACGATGATTTTTTTGTAGATTTTGTATACACTTAGCACCAAAAATAATAATAGAAAGTCTTAAGTTTGCTATGTTTAATAGTTATGAGACATTTTTGTCGAGCCTATCAGCCTTGCCTTATGCGTCAACGCAATTTCAAGATTTTGCTCTTGAGCGGCAAGCACAATTAACCAAACCAGCCGGTTCACTTGGCCGCCTGGAAGAAATTACGGTTTGGTTAAGCGGCTGGCAACAACAAAATCAGCTTTGTGTTGATAAAATTGAAGGGTTGCTGTTTGCCGGGAACCATGGGGTGGTTGAGGAGAATGTCTCCCCTTTCCCAAGCGAAGTGACAGCGCAGATGGTGGCCAACTTTGAGGCCGGCGGGGCAGCGATTAATGTTTTGACCAAAAAGTTTGGTCATAAGCTGCGTGTTTTTCCTATTGATTTAGAGCGCCCAACTGCGAATTTTAGCAAGCAGCCTGCCATGACCACTGAGGAAACTTTGGAAGCCATCAATATTGGGGCCAAAGCCGTGGAAGAGAGTGAGGCAGACCTTTTATATTTTGGAGAAATGGGGATTGGCAACACCACAAGTGCGGCGGCGATTTCTGCCATGGTGTTTGGGGGAATGGGTCGTGATTGGGCCGGGCCTGGCACTGGTTTGAGTGTGAGTGGTATTGAACATAAAGCCAGTGTGATTGATAAGGCCTTAGCCTTGCATAAAGATGCTGTTAAAACACCGTTTGATGTAATGCGGTTGTTAGGTGGCAGAGAATTAGCGGCTATTATGGGGGCGATTGTCGCTGCCAGATTACGCTCTCTTCCTGTATTGTTAGATGGATTTGTGGTTACGGCGGCAGCTGTGCCCCTCGTTATTAATGGGGGGGATACGTTGGATCATTGTTTATCGGCCCATTGTTCAGCGGAACCTGGCCATCAGCGGTTGCTAGACCATTTATGGATGGAGCCATTGTTAAATATGCGCATGTGTCTTGGAGAAGGAAGTGGTGCAGCAGTGGCAGCAGAATTGGTCAAGGCAGCGGTTGCCACTTATAATGATATGGCAACGTTTCAAGAAGCAGCGGTTGCGACGAAAAAATCATAAATGATATTTGCTAAAATCTCTTGGGTTAGACTTTGGCACTTTAACGATGTAAAACGATCATTATGAGATTTTTCCTTCATATTGGTGCGGCCATCGGGTTTTTTACGCGCCTGCCTTTGCCTTCTTTTTTCTTTAAACGTGTGTTTTCTCTTAGTGAGACCAGTTGGTGCTGGCCCTTGGTGGGGGCGCTTATTGGCGGGGTGGTTTATGGTGTTATGAGTTTGCTGCTAATGCTGCAGGTGCCAGCTGGCTTGGTGGTTTTGGCTGGTCTTGGGGTTGGCATTGTTTTAACCGGGGCTCTGCATGAAGATGGGTTTGCAGACTTTTTTGATGGGCTGGGGGTGACTGACCGGGCCCGTGCTTTAGAGGTGATGAAGGACAGCCAGGTGGGCAGCTTTGGGGCCTTGGCGTTGTTGTTTTCATTTGCTTGGCGTGGCGTGGCTTTGTTTGAATTGGTGCAGTTGGGGCAGGGCCCTTTGGGTGCTCTTTTGATGCACATGGGTGGACGCGGGTTGATGACACCTTTGTTGCTGTTCCCTTTAGCCAAAACATCAGGGCGTGCTTTTGAGGCTGTGCAAGGGGATAATAAGCCGTGGCTGGGTGTTTGTTTTGCTATGGCATTTATTGGCGGGATGTTTTTGTTTGTCTTACCGATTTGGCTGACTTTATCAGCGCTAGGGCTTGGGCTATTCATCGTTTTTCTCATTGGGCTTATTGCGTTTAAGAGGTTTGGGGGCATGACGGGAGATGTTTATGGGGCAGCAGAGCAGGGGGCGGAGATGGGTGTTATCTGTGCGCTTGTGGTGGCTTTAAATTATTCGGCTGGTTTATTGTAAGGTGCGACAAGTTTGGGGCTGTCTGCATTATATGATTGACAAAATGGCTTTGGAAACGCTAGCTTTCACAGATCAACCAATTGAAAAATTTAGTTTTTTTGATTGATTCTAAACTATGATTTCAATTTTGGGGCCTTGACCCCCATCTATTGGAGGACATTATGTGTTTTTCTTCTCGCGCGCTGTTCAAGCGTGGTTCTGTTTGTGCTCTTCTTGCTACAAGTTTCTTTCTTCCCCTTCTTATCGGTTCTGTTTCGGCGCGGGCTGAGCAAGTTGTTAATATTTATTCTTACCGTCAGCCTTATCTCATTAATCCATTGTTGGAAGCCTTTACAAAAAAAACCGGGATTAAAACCAAGATTATTTTTGCCAAAAAAGGTCTTATTGAACGTATTGCCGCTGAAGGCAAACTTAGCTTAGCAGATGTTTTGCTAACCGTTGATATTGGCCGCCTTACAGGTGCGGTTGATAAAGGGATTGTGCAGCCGGTTTCTTCTAAAGCCTTAACAGATAATATTCCTGCTCAATATCGCAGTGGGAAAAATGATTGGTTTGGACTGACAGTTCGCTCGCGGGTGATTTATGCGTCTAAGGAGCGGGTGAAGCAAGATAAGATCACTTATGAAGAGTTGGCGGACCCGAAATGGCGCGGCAAAATTTGTGTGCGCTCTGGTCAGCATGTTTATAACGTGGCAATGATTGCTTCGATGATCAAGCATCATGGCAAAGAGTGGACGAAAAATTGGTTGGAAGGTGTTAAAGCCAATTTGGCCCGCAAGCCATCTGGAAACGACCGGGCCCAAGTGAAGGCGGTTTTTGCCGGTCAGTGTGATTTGGCCATTGGCAACACTTACTATATGGGCAAAATGCAGTTAAACGATAAAAAGCCCGAGCAAAAGAAATGGGCTGAAGCTGTAAAAATTCTGTTCCCCAACTCACACACACGCGGTGCGCATGTGAATGTATCTGGGATGGTTTTGGCCAAATATGCGCCGCATAAAGAAAATGCGATTAAACTGATGGAATTCCTTGTCTCTGATGAAGCGCAAAAGATATACGCTGAAGTGAATCATGAATATCCGGTCAAGCCTGGTGTGGACTGGTCTGCTTTGGTCCAAAGCTGGGGCACGTTTAAGGCGGATCCTGTTTCTTTGGATGAGATTGCCAAATTGCGCAAAGCGGCATCGCTGTTGGTTGATGAAACTGACTTTAATTCAGGACCGAGTAGTTAAAAAAATTTGCCGCAAAGTCCCTTAGCGCTAAGGCGCTTCGGTGACCTTTGCGGCGGCTTTTTAAATTGTCTTATTTCTACTTGGGATGGCCCGGGTTAGGAATAAGGCTTTTTTGTTTTAAGATGTTATCTCATCTGTTTTTATTTTTGAATAAAAACAGATGATCACTTTTGTTTTTTGATACCCTCAAAATCCGTTAGTTAGGTTTGACGGTGGTTCTCAAACTTATTGCAATTATTGTTTGCGCGCAGATCTTTTAGAAAAAGAATGTTTGATCACTAAACCTTTGTTATTTGGCTGGTAATCCAGCCGCATGTTTGATCGCCAACTCGATCCACTCCTGGATCACACCCTCGGGCTGTTCGTCAACGTTGACAAAATAAAATCCGGTCATGCGCTTTCCGCCCTGGATCATCTGTTGACCGCCAAGGAGTGCTTCGGCCTCAGCTACATTTTGCTTGCCAACGCGAATCATGAAACGCCGCTCTCCGGTTTTTGAGCAATCGGCACCACCCACCATGTTACCATTAATAAAAAAACAGGTCCCTCCCATCATCTTTTTTTCTGATAGACCGGATTGCCCTTCAAGCAGTGCGCGAAAGTGCGTTGTTAGTTCTTTGTCAATGGCCATGCCGTTTCCTTTCTCAAGCAGACTGTTTTGGAAAACTAGGGCGTGACATGATCCTTCCTGCCCACTTTTTAAAGTGGTTTAGCTCATCAGGGATATCTACCTTCACAAATTGAGCTACCATTAGCGCAGCAGCGCCCGTAATGTCAGCAACACTAAATGTTTCACCTGCAATAAAAGTGCGCCCGTCAGACAGACTATTATCAAGCCAGCTTAACTCTTTTAAGAAAGTCCGTCTTTGCGTTTCAGCATAGTCAGGTATTTGTTCGACCTTATCCTTAAAAAACTCAATTTCGTGCAGTCCTACATCTCCGATCGCCCTGAACAAGCGAAGTTCGATCCGTCGGTTCCACATCTCGATCCGGGCTCTGTCCAATATATTTGCCCCAAATAGTGGCTGGTCAGGATGTAACTCTTCAAGATATCTGCAAATGGCGAGGCTTTCTGTAATTACCTCACCGCTGTCAAGTTGAAGAGCAGGGATTTCGCCAAGTGGGTTGATTTCCAAGAATGCTTCAGTGCGCGTTGTCCCATCTAATGGATTTGTGATTTCTGTCGGGATCTTGATCCTTTTTTCTGCAAGAAAGACCGTTAGACGTAATCCATTTGGTGCCATTCCATTGTAAAGCTTCATTTTTTCCTCTTAGCTGTTGTTCATACGGTTATTCATCTGAAAAGAGCAGCTTAAAAAAAACATTGATATGTTCAACAACATATATAATTTTCTTTTACGGTGATCGTTTTAAAAAGGAGGAATGGGATGCCACTAAGCAAAGAACACAAAGCACAAAGCCGAAAGAAGATTGTTGAGTGTGCTAGAATTCTGTTCAATTTGAAAGGTTTACACCAGGTCTCAATTGATGAAATTATGGAAAAAGCGGGTATGACCCGTGGGGGCTTTTACAATCACTTTAAGAATAAAGATGAGCTCTATGCTGAGGCTGTTATTGGTTTTCTCACCGGTCGAGGTAAAAAGTGGCGGGATGAAGCAGGCGTTGACCCTTCAAGTGAAGACGACATTAAGTCTGTGCTGGCTATGTTGAAAAGTTATCTTTCAGATGAGCATCTTGGCGATCTTGAGGGGCAATGCCCGATGATTGCCCTTCCCTCTGACGCAGCCCGCGCTGGGCCGAAGGTTCGCGAAGCTTATGAACAACTATTGAAAGCCATGGTGTCTTTGTTTGAGCGCAACTGTTTGGAAAGCACCGATAGACGACAAACAGCACTTGTATTGTCGTCACTGTGTGTTGGTGGAATGGTTCTATCTCGAACCGTAGAGAATGAAGAGTTCTCGGATGAACTGAGGCATGCAGCTTACCAGGCAGCTTATTCCGCGATTACGAAGAATGGCGCACTCGTCTAGAATGTTTGATCTAAAAAGGGACGATGCCTTCTTATCCTATAAATCCCACAATCTCTTTCGTCTTGGCCATGATGGGGGCCGCAATTTTTTGGGCGCGCTGGGCGCCATCTTTTAATATAGCATCAAGCTCATCTGGTGCGTCCATTAGGCGGCGCATCTCATCACCTATGGGGCTGACTTTTTCAACGGCTAGTTCGGCCAAAGCTGGTTTGAAGGCAGAGAACTGTGCGCCGCCAAATTCTGTTAGAACGTCTTGTTTGCTGACCCCCTTTAAAGCCGCGTAAATGCCAACCAAGTTGGCCGCTTCTGGGCGGTCTTGCAGGCCGTCTTCTTGGGAAGGCAAGGCGTCAGGGTCGGTTTTGGCTTTGCGGATTTTTTTGGCGATGGTGTCGGCATCATCTGTCATGGTGATACGCGACATATCTGATGGATCAGATTTGCTCATTTTGTTTTGCCCGTTACGAAGAGACATCACACGGGTGGCCGGGCCTTGGATGAGCGGTTCCGGTTGAGGAAAAAACAAGCCGTCTTCATAGCCAGAGGCAATGATCGCGTCTTTGAAATCGACGTTGAATTTTTGCGCGATGTCGCGAGAGAGTTCTAAGTGTTGTTTTTGATCTTCGCCCACAGGGACATGGGTGGCGTGATAGAGCAAAATATCTGCGGCCATTAAGTTGGGGTAGGTGAACAGGCCAACAGAGGCGTTTTCTTTGTGCTTGCCTGCTTTTTCTTTAAACTGGGTCATCCGGTTGAGCCAGCCCATTCTGGCCACGCAATTAAACACCCAGGCCAGTTCTGCATGGCCAGAGACTTGCGATTGGTTGAAGATGATGTGTTTTTTCGGGTCTATGCCAGAGGCGATAAAGGCAGCGGTGACTTCGCGGATGTTGTGTGCCAGCTCTTTTGGATCTTGCCACACGGTGATGGCGTGCAGGTCCACTACGCAGTAAAGGCACTGATGGCTTTCTTGCAGGGCGACAAATTTTGTGATGGCGCCTAAGTAATTGCCCAGATGTAAATTGCCTGTTGGCTGAACGCCGGAAAAGACCCGCTCTTGATGTGTCATGGTGCCCTCTTGCCCCCTTAATTTTTATGATAAGACTTTCGCATTTTTAAAGCCTATGTCAAGGGTTGTACAAGCCCTATCGGGCCCTTGACATAGGCTTTAAAAATGCAAAAATCTCACCATGAAGATTAAGGGGAGATCTAGTGGTTAGGTTCGTTTTTTTTCAGACTTGTCTTTAAATCTTTAAGGCGTGCTGCGCCTGTTAGTTGAGCTGATAGCGCATAGGTGAGTATTCCGCAAGCCACTAATGCTAAAAGCATTGTTAGGCGTATCAGCAATCCGTTTTCTAATTTGAGATAGGGGCTTATATAAGGGGACAGAGTATATAGAGCCAAGCCCATAATGAGGCTTGAGAGGAGTATGCGGGGCAGTTTTGATAGGAGCTGATGGTCTGGCTCAAACAGGCCGCGTTTATGTAAGGTAACCCCTAACAGAATGGCGTTTGCCCATCCGGCGATGGTCGTGGCAATGGCGATGCCGACATGACCGAAAAAGGGAAAAAGCCCTAAGCTAACACCTACATTGATGACCATTGAAATACCGGCATAGATCATCGGGGTTTTGGTGTCTTCATTGGCAAAAAAGCCAGGGGAGAAAACTTTGATCAAAACAAAGCTTGGGAGGCCTATGGCGAAGGCTGCCAGGGCTGTGGCTGTGGCTTGTGAGGCCTGGGCATCAAAAGCGCCGCGCTCAAACAAGACTTGGATTAAAGGCAGCGGGATGACGAATAGGGCGACCGCTGCAGGCAAGGTCAACAGGGCAGAAAATTCTAAGGAGCGGTTTTGGGTTTGCATGACCGCTTGGGTGTTGCCTGCTCTTAATTGTTTGGACAATTCTGGAAGCAGAACCACGCCGATGGCAATGCCGACAATGCCTAAGGGGAGTTGGTAGAGCCGGTCTGCGTAATAAAGATAAGAGACGGCGCTTGCCTGCAGAGAGGCAATAATGGTGCCGATCATAATGTTGATTTGGGTGATGCCGCCTGCAATGATACCAGGCACGCTGAGTTTTAAGAATTTTTTGGCGTCAGGTGTGAGTTTGGGGCGGCTTGGTTTTAGGCTATAGCCGTTTTTGGCGATGCAATATGCCAATAAAAACAACTGCGCAAAACCGGCAATGGCAACGCCCCAGCTTAACAAGATACCCGCTTTGTGAGATTGGTCCCATCCAAAGAGGGCTGCAAAGCTCATAACGGCGATTAGGATGATGTTGAGTAAGATAGGAACAGCGGCGGCGGCGGCAAATTTACCCAATGCATTCAGCATGCCTGACAAGAGGGCGACCAATGACATGCAGGCCAGATAGGGAAAGGTAATGCGTGTTAGCAAAATGGTGAGGTTGAGCTTTTCTGGATTTTCGTCAAAGCCAGGGGCGATGATGTAGATTAGCCAGGGCATTAAAATTTCTGCCAGCGCTGTGGTGACAAGAAGGGCGATGATCAGCAGGCCTGCGATGTTGCGGGCAAAGGTTTGGGCCTCTTGTTGGCCCTCTCCTTCTAGCTTTTTGGCAAACAGGGGAACAAAGGCAGCGTTAAAGGCCCCTTCACCAAATAAACGCCGGAATAAGTTTGGGAAACGGAAGGCGACAAAAAAGGCGTCTGCCACCAAACCAGTGCCAAGCACAAAAGCAATGAGAATATCGCGAAAAAAGCCCAATAAACGGCTGATCATTGTCATGCTGCCAACAGTGGCAAAGGCACGGTATAGCGCCATGGAACGGTCCCTCTTTTTCTAAGCCCGCGTTTGGAGGGTAACCTAAATCACATGGTGGTTTTGGGAAAGGTTTTTTTCTTTTTAGCCAGTTTTGTCTCTTGAACTGCTAAACAGAGTTAAATTTTGTTGCCGATTTCTTCAAGGGCCTTGCTGATGGCTTTGAAGTCTTTATCGCGCGGTGAAGATTTGCGCCAGACAAGGCCGATGGTGCGAGTGGGTTCCGGATCGGAAAAAGGCAACAGGCGGACATTGCTTTCATTGGGGATCTCAACTTTGGCCGCCATTTTGGGTACAAGGGTTATGCCTTGGCCATTAGAGACAAGTTCCATCAATGTTTTTAAACTGGTTGCGCCAAATTGAGAGAAATTTTCCTGGCTTACTTTTTCACATAGCGAAACGGCTTGATCTCGAAGACAATGCCCCTCTTCTAGCAATAAGAGGTTGCCTTGATCTAATAGGGTTTGAACATCATCTGTTTGGGGAGATGTGTCTGCATTTATGGCCAAGAAAAAAGGGTCTTCAAACAGGGCCTGGGTTTCCAAATCATGATGGTTGATGGGCAGGGCTACTAAGATTGCATCCAATTGCCCTTGCAAAATCTCGTCTTTTAAACGCGAGGTGGTTGTTTCGCGTAATTTTAGATCAAGGTCTGGATATTTGTCGGCTAATATGGGCAGTAATTTGGGCAATATGTAAGGTGCTATTGTCGGGATGATGCCAAGGCGGAAAATGCCTGAAAGCAGGCCAGCGCGGGTTTTTGCGTAACTGCCAATGTCTTGAATGTCTGTGATGATTTTTTCAGCGCGGCGCGCGATTTCTTCCCCATCGGGGGTTAAAGAAATTTTGGATTTTCCTCTGATAACCAGTGAGAGACCCAGTATTTCTTCTAAATCTTTGATTTGCATGCTCAAAGCTGGTTGCGTGACAGCGCAATGATCAGCTGCCTTGCCAAAATGTTTGAGTCGAGACAAGGCATAATAGTAGCGAAGTTGTTTTACTGATATTCCGTGCATAAATCTTTCTTATCATAAAAGCTGTAGAAATCAACTATAACTTATGGTTTGATTTGGTGATGTTATGATTAAAAAGAATTATGGACTTGTTTTCTAAGGTTGGTTTTTCAAACCTTTACATGTTTTATAATCAAGAATTTTTAGACGCTAAATGATCGCTTAGAAATGAATTTTACACAGTCCGTTCAAAGGCTTTTACGGGGGCGCTTTTTTCATCAGAAGCGATGGCATGGGGTTGTGTTTCCAGCAATTTTCTCACGTGGTTTGCTAGGCTGTTGGCAACTGATTCATTTATTGGTTTGATGTCAATGTCTCTGCTTGAGTTTGAAATTGCCTTGATAATTTCGTCAGTGATTATGTTGTGTATTTTAAAATCTGTAGGGTTGTTGCCTAAATAGATATCGGGCTCTTGTTTGATATCTTTAACAGTGTGAGGTTCAATATTGTGTTTTTTGATCTCTACAGAAGGTGTTGTTTTTTCAATATCTTTAGGCAAGAGATCAAATTCAAGTTGTTCATCTATTGTTTTAGAGATTACATTTGAAGCACTCTTTTTTACGTTATCCTTGGCCCCAATCTTATTATTTTGGTTTTCTTGATCGCGTGGTAATATGGGGGCAGCATCTTTTTTAGATTTGTCGGGGTTAACTGTGTTTGTGTCTTTTTCCTCAAGGCTGTTTGGATCTGTTTCTAAAAACTCCAAAACCTTTTGAAAATTACCCAGTGTTTGGGCCAATGCTTTTGAACTTGGGGTGAAGTTCTTTTCGATCCTAAAGCGAGATTGGGACCCGGTTTCTTCTTCGAGTTTCTTGCTTTGACGGCGCCCTTCGATTTTTTCGTAGGCACTGACAGAGTCCTTTGTTTTGGGAAAAACCGGTTGAAGGGTTTTGCCTGCACTTTGAACTTTTTGTGTTGCCTGTTCGATCATTTTTCTAACACATACTTCGTTAGGTTTACGGAAATCTATAGTCAGACAATAACAGAAATAAAATAATAAATGCTCAATGCTTACTTCAAATGTTTATTTAAACTATAGATTTATTTAATCTATTTTTTATTACAACTTAAGTAAAATTTTATGTTTAGTTGAAAATAATTTTATTAAAAAATGGATGTTTGTGTTTGTACTTATTTTAAGTATTGATGATTTTTTTGCCCGCTGTAGAGTGAGTGCGGATGTTAAGCATGATATTTTATTTATTTTAATGGCATGAGTGTTAGTGAGAAAATTGCTTTGTTTTCTGATCTCTCAGAAAAACAGCGGGCATTGCTAGATCAGAAACTTGTAACAAGAATGTTTCATCAAGATGAATTGATCTTGGATTTTGAGGATCAATCCAAAGATGTCTTGTTTATTCTTTCTGGAGCTGTGCGGGTTTTGTATCGCTCTGTGCTTGGGCGGGAAGTTATTTTGGCCGATTTAGAACAAGGTGATTTTTTTGGGGAGCTGTCTGCCATTGATGGGCAGGGGCGCTCTGCCAATGTTACCGCTTTGCAAAAGTGTGAAATTGCTATTGTTCCGCAAGCTTTGTTTACCCGGTTGGCGATAAGCGAACCTTCTATTGCAGATGTGATTTTAAAAACATTGGTGAGCCGGATCCGGGCTTTGGATTTGCGGTTTTCAGAAATGAGTGTGTTGAAAACCAATGAGCGGCTTTATTCTGAATTGTTACGTTTATCAAGGCCCCGACAGGGCCGCGCTGGGCAACGTATTATTTCTCCTCCCCCCTTTCATCATCATTTAGCTGGCAGAATTGGCTGTCGGCGGGAAGTTGTGAGCCGGGAACTTTCTCGGTTGATGAAGACAGGGATTGTCGAAAAGGCTCGTGGTGGGTTGGTTATTTTAGATGTTGCAGAATTAGAGCAACGCATTGCGCAAGCATTGAATTGATAAATTTATGAAACAAGTCATTGTGTTTTTAAAAGAGTGGGCTTTAAAGGTTTTAAATTTTGGGATTGTTAGCCAAGATGAGACCATAAGACGCCAACAACGATTTACCAATATGGCGGCCTATGTCACTGCTTTTAATGCTTTGCATCACTTGGTGGTCAATGCCTTTTATAATTTTTGGCCGCTGCTTCCCGTTAATATTTATAATTTTTTGATCGCTTTGGGCGCTGTATTGTTGGTGTTTGGCCACCGGCATGGAGATTATTTGGCTGGGTTTTTGCTGGCTTTGATGATTGTGGTTGGTAATTTTTTCGTGGTGATGGCGTTTGGGTTAAATAGCGATTTGCATATTTATTATACGCTGGCGGGATGTTTTATTTTTATGGTCGGGGTGGCCAATTTAAAACTCTTTTTGCCAATGTTTTTATTTGCGTTTCTGGCCCTTATCGGTGTGTTTTTCTTTGCCAGTGAGCAAGGTTTTTTGATGGTTGAAGATCAAAGCTTTCGCCGTGATTTGGCCATGCAGGCTTATGTGAATGCAATCATCATCAATGCGCTGCTTATTTTTTATGCTCTGAGTTTGCTGGATAAAGCCGAGCGGGCTTTGGCGCATGAATATCAGCGATCAGAACGGTTGTTGACGACGATTTTACCCGTGCCGATTGCCCAGCGGTTAAAGTCAGAACCAAATAAACGCATTGCTGACCGAGTTGAAGATGCCAGCGTTTTGTTTGCAGATTTGGTTGGTTTTACACGGGCTTCACACACTGTGCCGCCAGAAGATGTGGTGGCTTATTTGGATGATTTATTTTCCACTTTTGATGGGCTTTGTGACAATTATAGTGTCGATAAAATTAAAACCATCGGGGATGGGTATATGGCTGTGGGCGGGTTGCATGATGCAGGCGGTGCGCGGGCAATTGGGTTTTTGGCACTGGACATGATTGAGGCGATGAATGGGCGGTCTTTTTTAGGGTTAGAGTCGCTTTCTTTGCGCATTGGTATTCACCGAGGTCCGCTTACGGCTGGGGTGATTGGTGATCAGCGGATGTCTTATGATGTGTGGGGCAGCACGGTCAATTGTGCGGCGCGATTGGAAGCGCATAGCTTGCCTTCTCGTATTCATGTTAGCGAAGCGTTTATGCTGGCGGTGAGCGATACATTTCATTTTTCTAATTTTGATGTCACTGAGCTTCGCGGTGTGGGTGTGATGAGTACTGGGTATTTGTTGCGCCAAGTTTAGGGGCAGGCCTTTTGGAAAGCGTTTTTAATTTGTTGCAGATTTTATGAGCGACAAAATAAGGAAAAATAGCATTAATTTGATCATGAGGCTGGCCGTTCGTTGCTAAGGGTTTAAGTCTTTGGGTTTATTTCTTGAAAAATGATGGGCTCTTGAAAAATGACCGGCTTTGGAATTTTAAGCCGGCCAATTTTTTATATAGTGCCTCTTTCATCCTAGTAGTCATTATAGTAGCGGCTTCCGCACCATTTACCCACTCTTACAAACCGTTTGATTTTACGACCATGGCGGGGGCTCCAAACCCAGATGCGGCGGTATTTTGGTTTACAACGGTAATTGTAGTTATATCCATAGTGGTAAGGTTTATGAAAATGCAGGTTAAACTTTTTTTTGCCCCAGCCACCAGCTTTTGCATCTGTGATGCCCGTACTAAGTGCTGCCAAGATTATGGCCATGATTGCAAGGATTGGAAGGGCGATTTTTTTCATCAATGTATTCATAATCGTATTCATTTTAAATCTCCATTTGATTGGCGGTTGGTTTCAAGTTTTAAGAGGTTTGCTATCTCTTGATGTTTGTAGGATAGGCTGGGAGATTTTTTATAGATGTGATATTTATCACATGTCGAGTGCGCGCCTTTTTTCATCCCTGTTTTTAACTTTAGAGCCGTTCGTTCACACGGTTGTGAAAGAGGGCCATTTGCTGCTCTCTTTTTTGCGAGCGAAAAACATATGTTTGTGAGATTGGATCACTTTTTTGGGTGATTTTGGCTTGTCTTTTCAACCAACTTCACCGGTGCGTGAGGTGCTCTTTTCAATTGCAATTTTATCGATCATGTTATCTCCAACGCGGCCACAACGGCTGGTTTTATTAACTCTTAAAGGAGACTTGAAATGAAAAATTTAATCGCATCTATCGTACTTGGTTTTAGTTTGGTTGCTGGTGTTGCTGCTGCTCAAGCTGATAATTCTGATTACGGTAAAGGATTTGGACCTAATATCCCTGGTAGCTTTGTTGAAGGCAATTAGGATCAACACATAAACTTCTGGCAGGTTTTTATGTTCCTCTTCCCTCCCTCTCCCTCTTATTCATAAGAGCCTGTGTTTCAGAAGGTTTTATAGAGCGCCCCTTTTTTTTAAGGGGCGCTTTGTTTTATTGGGGCTTAATGATGTTTAAGTCTTTATCGGCCAGGGCATAGAGCAAATAGGTGTGAGCGCCTTGATATTTAAAGACCTCATATTTTGCTTGCTCGTATAGGGGACGATGTCCTTCTTGGAAAAAGAAGCTGTTCGGTTGAATGGTGATGGAGCTGTTCCATCGCCTTGCATGAAAGAGCGCGGGTTAATCAGGGCGAGCTCTAGATAAACAGTTTCGCTTCTTTTTGAGAACTTTTTCTTTGTTCCAAATATCATAATTGAGGCCTAGCAATACGCACAGGCCGATGATAACGGGTCGTCCTTTTTTCATCCCTGTTTTTAACTTTAGAGCCGTTCGTTCACACGGTTGTGAAAGAGGGCCATTAGTTGCTCTCTTTTTTGCGAGCGAAAAACATATGTTTGTGAGATTGGATCACTTTTTTGGGTGATTTTGGCTTGTCTTTTCAACCAACTTCACCGGTGCGTGAGGTGCTCTTTTCAATTGCAATTTTATCGATCATGTTATCTCCAACGCGGCCACAACGGCTGGTTTTATTAACTCTTAAAGGAGACTTGAAATGAAAAATTTAATCGCATCTATCGTACTTGGTTTTAGTTTGGTTGCTGGTGTTGCTGCTGCTCAAGCTGATAATTCTGATTACGGTAAAGGATTTGGACCTAATATCCCTGGTAGCTTTGTTGAAGGCAATTAGGATCAACACATAAACTTCTGGCAGGTTTTTATGTTCCTCTTCCCTCCCTCTCCCTCTTATTCATAAGAGCCTGTGTTTCAGAAGGTTTTATAGAGCGCCCCTTTTTTTAAGGGGCGCTTTGTTCTATTGGGGCTTAATGATGTTTAGATCTTTATCGGCCAGGGCATAAAGCAAATAGGTGTGAGCGCCTTGATATTTAAAAACCCCATATTTTGCTTGCTCGTATAGGGGACGATGTCCTTCTTGGAAAAAGAAGCTGTTCGGTTGAATGGTGATGGAGCTGTTCCATCGCCTTGCTTTGGTATAGCGAATGGTTATTTCTTCTGGCTTTAAGGGTTGGCCATTATCAAAGCTAACGAACTGGGCAATGCTTTGCTCGTTAGGGGCAATGATTAAGCGCCCGGTTTTGGTTTGTTCTTGGGCGGTCTCTTTTTTGATCGAGCGCTCTATGGCAAAGGCCAAGCGCATGTAATCGCCTTGCATGAGAGAGCGCGGGTCAACCGGGGCAAGCTCTACATAAACAGTTTGGCCATTGCGCAGGACTTGTTCTTTTTTCCAAATATCATAATTGAGGCCTAGCAATAGGCATAGACCGATGATCAGGGGTAATCCTTTTTTCATTGGCTTTCTCCTTGCTTGGTTTTAAAGAAATGCAAGTAAGCCCAGCCAGCCAGCAAAGCGGTGCCGCTTATTAATAATAGGCCGGACTTTTCTAACAGCGTGATGTTGAGCTGGTAGTAGTAGCTGATTAAAAAATAGATGAAGCTTATCAGCCCTAGAACCAGCAAGGGGCGGTTAAATTTATAATATCCTAAGATGAGGATGATGAGGGCTGCCAGAATGTTTTGTGGGCCGTAGAGAGCCAAAATGATTGTTAATGCCAGCGTTATGATGATCAGGTCTAGGTCTAGCTTTGCGTGCTCTTTGGCAATTATATAAGCGGTGATGAGGAAGCCTGCCATAAGGCTGAATTTGACAGTGTATGCGGGAAATTTTGATGTGAGGGCGTGTAAGCCGATGCTCATTTCAGGCCAAAGGGGGAGCAAAATACACGTGAAAACCAGAAGCGCAAAGGCCAAAGGTTGCCAGGTTGCTTTTAACCTGTTGTTCAGCAATAACCACAGGGCCAGGCCTAGTAAGAGGCCATATAAAGGCCCGTAAGCTAACTCTGTCAGATAGGGGTTTTGGGGTTTGTAAATTAGGCTTGCGAACAAAAATACCAACGTTGTCAGGCACGAAAAAAATTTATCGATGCTGTTATTGATCGTGAGATAGGTCAGAGCTGTTAAAAGTGCCATGGTGCCGGTTAAGGCCCAAAAGATCTGGTCTGAGTTGAAAGAGACCTGGCTGGCAACCCAATAGCATATTAAGATTTTACCGACCGCGGTTGCTGCCAAAATAATTTGCTGGGAAAAGCTGGATGGGTGATCTGATTTTTTTGACGTCATTGAGAGAAAAATAGCAAGCCCTAAAGACAGCCCGCCGCAGATTAAAAAACTAATCCCTGCGTTTACATCTAGGATGCCGGCCATCATGAGTGTGGCCAGTATCATGGCGGTGGCAAACAGGACGCCTATGGCACTTAGGATGGCTATTAATAAGGATGGGGCTGGGTGTGATTGATCTTGGCCGAGATAGGCTTCAATTTCAGTTTTATTATAGCTAACCTGTTTTTGATCAAGATGGTCAAATAGGTCTTTGAGGGTTGATTGGGATGTGTTGGTCATTGCCCCTCTCCCATTTTATGATGCGTGTTTTTTAAATAAGAAATAAGTGCTGTGAAAATAATGATTGTGATTATGCTGCCGATAAAGAAAATGGCTGTTTCTGCTTGGGACCAAGATGTCAAAAACTTCATGATGGCTATTTCTAATTGAATGGCCAATGAGATGATCAATAATGCATGAATTATAAAATCTTGCCATTTATAGCGCGATAAATAGAACAAAAGGGCTTGGGCCCCTATGGTTCCCAGGGCCACAATTATTGGCCAGCTGGTCCATAGGTAGCGATGGAAGATGCATTGGATGGCAATAATGCAAAGATTGATAATGAGGGCTAGGGATAAAACCCTTAACGTCCAGGGGCTTTGTAGCCACGTGAAAAATTTGCGGGCATAAACAAGGCTGGCAAGGGCAGCCCCGTTTAACAGGCCGTGCGCTGTGGGGATGAGTAAAGTTTCGTGCCTTGTCAGGCTTAGCGTTTGGTCCATCCAGAAATAGAGGCCTAAGTTGGCAATGGTTAACCACAGGCCCCAGTGGGGAGCAAATTTTGATAGGCTGACCCAGGGTAATATCACCACAGCCCAAACGGCAAACAGTTGCCAGGCATTGGCCCCTGTTTGGTAAGTTTGGCCGATTAGGGCGAGTAGCACACCTACAAGGAAACTTGCGGCCAGCATCAGGGTTTGGTTGATCAGTTTTGATTTGAAGGGGATGAGGCTGGCAATTAAACAGATAAGAATAGCTGCTTCTACGAGCGCAAATTGGAGCCATTGGCCCAAATCTTCCCAATTATAAGCAAAGAAAAACATGATAGAGGCTAGGATGAGGGCTGTTCCAAGCCCGAGGAATAGCCTTTCTATCCAAAGCTTCCAGTGGCGTTGCCCTTGCAGGAAACTATGGCTGGTGCGCCTTGCGCCTTCATTTATCTGGCCGTGTTGATAGAGCTTTTCTATCAGGTTGGGGGTTATGGGGTTTGACGCTTGGTTCATGCGCTGATCTTTTCTTTTGCTTGTTGTTGCAAGCTGACATAGTCGAGTTTGCCTGTGCCCAAAACGGGGATTTCGTAATTTGACACGATGGTTTTAGGAATGGCAAGTTCTGATACGCCCTCTGTTTTCGATTTTTCAAGTAGATGGGTGCGTTCAATTGTGACTGCATCGCTGTATAAGATCAGCTGTTCCCCCTTTTTGGCGCAAGGCATTGCAATGACAGCATGAAGGTTTTCAGGCCAATGTTTGTTGACGAACTGTTCCACAGCGGTCAGAGAGACCATTTCGCCAGCGATTTTGGCAAAGCGTTTGGCGCGGCCCTTTATGGTGACAAAGCCTTCTGCGTCAAAGCTGATGATGTCGCCGGTGTCATACCAACCCTCTTCAGGGGGCACGATTTGGCCTGGATTGTCATGGAACATATAGCCTTTCATGATGTTTGGCCCCTTTACATAGAGGCGGCCCCCCTCTTGGATGCCAGGGACGGGTTCTAGCCTATATGTAATGCCAGGCAGTAAGCGGCCTACCGTGCCGGGTTTAAACTCCATGGCTGTGTTGGTGGCCAAAACGGGTGAGGTTTCAGTTGCGCCATAGCCTTCAAAGATGCGAATGCCGAATTTGTTCATCCAAAGAGTTCTGGTTTCCTCGCTTAATTTTTCTGCGCCAGCAAAGACATAGCGGGTGGAATAAAAGTCGTAAGAATGGGCTTTGGCGGCATAGCCTTTTAGGAAGGTATCAGTGCCGAACATAATGGTAGAATTTGTGTCATAAACAGCTTCTGGCACGATGCGATAATGCAAAGGAGACGGGTAGAGGAAAATTTTCACCCCTGAGAGCAAGGGTAAGATCAAGCCGTCAGTTAAGCCAAAGGCATGGAAAATCGGTAGAGCATTAAACACTTTGTCTGAAGGGGTGAAATCCACCTTGGCGCTGATTTGATAGCAGTTGGACAAGATGTTTTTATGGCTCAGACACACAGCTTTTGGCACACCTTCAGAGCCGGAGGTAAATAGGATGGCAGCCGTGTCATCAGGTTGGCTGATATTTGTGCTAAACAAAGACGGCCAAGTGGCTTTGAGAAGGCCGCTGAGTTTATCAAGTGTGCCCACTTGGGGTTTTATGTCTTCAACATAAATCAGCTTGGTGGTTTTATTCAGGGCGATTTCAGCCTCTTGCAACCGGCCCAGATCTATAAAGCGGCGCGAGGTGATGATGGTTTTTAGCTGAGCGGTTTTGGCGGCAGCGGTTAAGTTTTTGGCCCCTGATGTGAAGTTGAGCATGGCGGGGATGCGGCCGGTGGCTTGCAGGGCGAAAAAGCAAGCGATGGTGCCAGCGGTGTTGGGCAGCATCAACCCGACATTTTCTCCCACCTTGGTGTGTGCGGCAAATTTACTCCCGAGAATATGACTGGCAGTAAGCAGCTTTTTGTAGCTCATCGGGGCGCGCTCGACATCTTCTATGATCGGGTGGTTTTTGCCGTTTAGCTTGGCCGCGTCGTTAAGGGTTTCAAACAAGGTGCGCTCGCAGTTGCTGGTTTCAAACACCATATTTGTCATAACGTCATGTAAGTCACGGCCTATTTGTTCGCGTCTTTGGCGCCCGGTCAGGGCCTTGTCGGCATTGATTTTTTGTGGGGGGAGAATGGTGATGGTGATTTTGGGAAAGAGCGAGAGGCGCATTTTCCCCTTTAGTTTGGAAAAGAGGCTGTATTGAGCGCCATCAATGCGGATGGGGAGGATCTCAGCATCTGCATTGGCCGCGATCATGCCCGGGCCTTCATAGATTTTCATCAACGCGCCGGTTAGCGTGATGCGCCCTTCTGGGAAAATGACACATTTTTTGCCGCCTGCGACTTCCTTGATCAAGCTTTTGAGAGCGATCGGGTTGGTTGGGTCTATGGGAAAGAGGTCAAACAATGCAAAGGCTGGTTTGACCCACCATTTTTCAGCAATGTGGGTGTTGATGCCAAAGAGCGGGGTGTCTTTTAAAAAACAGCCTAAAAGCGGGGCATCTAGAAAAGAAGTGTGATTGGCAATAATGACGGCTTTGTCACCGACTTTGTCATAATTTTCAGTGCCTTTAATCTCGACCCGGTAAAGCGTGCGAAATATGAAACGGCCGATGGATTTGACCAGATCTTGGGGCAAGAGCTTGCAGATGTATATGGCAACAAAGGCGTTCAGGATGGCAACAACGGTGAAAATGTCGAGCACATCGAACTGTGATTTGAGCATGAAGATGGCCAAAAGAGAGGCACAGACCATAAAGGCGGCGTTGATGATGTTGTTGCCAGCAATGGTGCGCGATAACGCTGCTTCGTCTGAGTGGTGTTGGACCATGGCGAAAAGGGGCACGGCATACAGCCCGCCAAAACCAGCAATGGTCAACAGGGCGAGCAGGACCCAAGGCGCGCCGGACAATTGTAAAAACTGTGAGGCTGAATAAAGGGCCTCTGGTTGAGGGATTGTCATTGAGTTTGACAGAAACACCAGACCAAGACTGGCAATGGTGATGGCGATGGAAGCAATGGGTACATATTTGGCCGTGATTTCACCTTTTAAAACCTTGTTGCACAAAAGAGAGCCGATCATGATGCCAATGGTAAAGGTGGCAATGAACAGGTTGGTTACTTGTTCGTCGGCAAAGAAATGATCTTTGGCAAGCGTTGGAAACTGGGTGAGGAAAATGGTGCCGACAAACCAGAACCAGGAAATGCCTAAAATGCTTAAAAACACAGTTCGTGATTTGGAGGCCAGTTTCATAATGTGCCAAGCTTCACCGACAAAGTTTGGATTGATTTTAAGGTCTGGTGAGGGCGCTGGGGCTTTGGGAATGTAAAGGCTGGCAAGAAAGCCTGCAATGGACAGAGCCAAAAGGGTGATAGAGACCCAGAACAGGCCATTGTCCATCAAGATTAAAATGCCGCCAAACAAAGTGCCGAGCAAAATTGATAAAAAGGTGCCGGTTTCAATGAGCCCGTTTCCGCCGATCAATTCATCGTCTTGCAAATGTTGGGGTAAGATGCCGTATTTTATGGGTCCAAAAAAAGTTGATTGGGTGCCCAGTAAAAACAGGACGGCCAGGCCTAGAGGGACTGATTGGAAATAAAAGCTGGCGATGGCCAGCAGCATCAGCAAAATTTCAGCAAATTTAATGCGATGGATCAGATAGGTCTTTTCAAACTTGTCAGCTAGTTGGCCAGCTGTGGCGGAAAAGAGGAAAAAGGGCAGAATAAAAAGGGCAGCTGCCATGGTGATAAACAGCGGGCCGTTTAAGCCTTGTTGTTCTGCCAGGCGGTAGGTGACAAGGATAACAAGAGCATTTTTAAAGCCATTATCATTAAAAGCGCCAAGGGCTTGGGTGATGAACAGGGGCAGAAAGCGTCTGGTCTTTAAAAGTGCAAATTGTGACTGGGCCATTTATTTTCCCTTTGCTGGTGCGTTGATGTTAGGTCAACTGCTATTTGCGGCTACGTCAAGTTTATTTGTTTGGCTCATTTGGTTTTTATGATTGTTATTAGATAAAATAAACAGTGTTTAATTTCAAGAGGCATATTCTGATTTTTTGCATTTGTTTTTGCAAAGCGGACAATTTGGTTAATTTGATTGTCTGCGGCAAATCGTCGTTTTTGGGTTTGAAAACGGGTATTCGGGGGTGTTTTTTGCCTTGTTCTTCCAATCCCCTTGCCAGGGTTCATTCTGGCGTTTAAAAGTTTCTGATTATGAATGGTGATCAAAAATTGGAAAATTTTCAAACTGACCTATTACAGCGGGTGCAAGAGGCTGCTAGCGAGCAGCGCAGTGTCATCCCCTATACGCCGTTGCAACGCAATGCTTTTTTATCAGAGCGTTATGGGGCCCACATCTATTTAAAACGTGAAGATTTAACCGCTGTGCGCAGTTACAAAATGCGCGGGGCGTTTAATTTTTTTCGTAAAGCCATAGAGGCGGGTGAGGGAAGCTCAGGGTTTGTGTGCGCCTCAGCTGGTAATCATGCGCAAGGCTTTGCTTATGCTTGTCAGCATTTTGGGGTCAAGGGCGTGATTTTTATGCCGGTGACAACACCGCAACAAAAAATCCAAAAAACACAAGTGTTTGGTGGCTCTCAAGTGGAGATTGAAATTGTTGGTGACTTTTTTGATCACTGTTACCGGGCCGCAATTGATTATGCGGAACAAAGACGAGCGTTAATGGTGCCTCCTTTTGATCATGCCGATATTATTGAGGGCCAAGCCACGGTGGGCTTGGAGATTTTTGAGCAAATTGATCGCCCGATTGACTTGTTGATTTTGCCTGTCGGCGGTGGTGGCTTGGCAGCGGGGATCACCCAGATTGTGCAGGAGCTGAGCCCGCAAACGCAGATTTTATATGTGCAACCGTCAGGCGCGCCTAGTTTTAAAGAAAGCCTTATCAACCAAGAACGGGTTTTGCTTGAAAAAGTGAATAATTTTGTCGACGGGGCTGCTGTTGGCCAAATGGGGGCGTTGAATTTTGAACTGTTAAAACATGTTGACCCTGGTGATGTCATGTTGGTGTCAGAAGATCGTTTGTGTGAAACGATGATTGAAATGCTCAATATAGAAGGCATTGTTTTAGAGCCAGCCGGTGCGCTTGAAATTGATGCATTGCGCTGGCTGCCTAAAGAGCGTTTGCAAGGCAAAACCGTTGTTTGTGTTGCCTCTGGCGGTAATTTTGATTTTGAACGTTTGCCTGAGGTGAAAGAGCGTGCGCTAAAAGCGGCCGGTTTGAAGAAATATTATCTTATTCGCTTGCCGCAACGGCCAGGGGCGCTGCGCGAGTTGTTAGAGCTGCTTGGCCCGGACGATGATATTGCCCGGTTTGAATATATGAAAAAATCTGCGCGCAATTTTGGCTCTATCTTGATGGGGGTGGAGACGAAGGACGCGAAAAACTTTGATGTTCTTCATGAAAAATGGGACCAACTGGGGTATGGCTTTCAGGACATAACCGATGATGAGGTGTTGGCTAGTTTTATTGTTTAATCTGTAACGGGTTGGTTCTGTTTCCCCTTAATTTCCATGATAAGACTTTCGCATTTTGGAAACCTATGTCAAGGATCGAGATGAACGTTGCACGTCCTTGACATAGGTTTCCAAAATGCAAAAATCTCACCATGGAAATTAAGGGGAGGTTTTGGTGAACGTTTGGGTTTGTTTTTTTAGCAAGGCCAGCAGTTCTTGAGTGGGTAATTTAAGGGGGGCCAAATTGTTTTTTTGCTCATAACGTGCAATTGCCTTGCGGGTTTGGGGGCCGAAAATGCCGTCGATCGAACCTTTATACAGATTAAGCGTTTTTAAGTGCGTTTGAATTTCTTTTAAATCTCCGATTTGACTCAGCAAAGTTTCATTTTCAAAGCGGGCGAGCCCGTCTAAAAACGCGCGAGGGCGTACAGCCATATTTGTTTCTCGCCCGCTACGGCGGAGCTTTTTGCGGCTGATGATTTTGCCCGTGTAGCGGTTCTTTTTTATTTGATAGCGTTCATAGCGCAGTGAGCCCAGGTTGATGCCGACCACTTTGGGCCCTTCTTTGGTTGATAGCAAAATAGGAGAGCCAGAGGAGCCCTTGAAAGCGTCGCACGTGTGGGGCAGCAAAATGTCTTGGCGTGCCATGTGACGGCGTTGGTTTTTTAAAAAATATTTGCGGTTCGTGGGAGAGCGGACCCGGCATTTTTTGGAATAGAGCCGCTCTTTCATTTTTTTGTCGCCATGAAAACCGATCATGAATATGCGTTTTTGTTGTGCCGCTTTGGTTAAGGTGTTTAAGGGGCGTTTGGTAAAGGACAAGATGCGGTTTTTGCAAACAGAGTGGTTGAGTTTGGCAAAGGCCCAATCTTGGCTTTGAGATTTGACGGAATGGATGTTTTTAAAGTTTCCAGCATAAATAGAAAGGGCGGGATTTTTTGGCGTGACAAATTCTGGATAGGTCACTCTTTCACGGTATTTGCGCCCTTTTGGATTGTTTCTGAAAGAGGGCAAAACAAAAATGGTTTTGCTTAAATCTAAATGGCGGCCGGCTGTGGGGTTTTTAACAATACAATGCGCGTTGGTGGCAATGATTTTAGGGGCAACGCAAAAGGCCGTGCAGCTCCAGCCGCGTTTGCCAGGTTGGCCTAGAATGCCGATGCCGCTGGCAATATCAATGTATTTTTCAGGTAATTTTATGCGGTCATCCTTGCCAAGGACAGCAACTTTTTTAATCAGCCCGGTGGGCGTAAGGGTGAATTTGGCAGGCTTTGTGAAAGCAACAGCTTTTAGCGAGAAAAGGCAAAAGGATAAAATAAAAAGGCCAAAAACAATTATTCTATTCATAAGCAAGGCTTTCATTTCGCAAAGCGTATTTAGCACTCAGTCCTGATCAAAACTTTAGAGCCCATAGTGTAGCATGAAATTTGGGATAGGTTTATGGCAAATTATTTTGTTGTGAGATAACCGGTGAGAAAATTGTTGATCAGTTCATCAATCATTTCTTGGGCTGAAACATTGTTTGCCATAAAGAGTTTGTCAGAAATGTCTAATATGGTGATGCCGTGAACACCACTCCATAAAGAAAGGGCTGCGCGGTGAATGGAGGCAGGTTTCTTTTTTGGTTCGATGGCTTTTAATTCGGTTTCAATCAGTGAGAACAATGTTTCTATGCGTTCTGCCAATTGTGGGATGAGCTGGCCACCGCCGGCGACGTGATGTTCAAAAATGAGGCTCCATAGGTGGGGGTTTTGTTTGGCAAAATTGTAGTAAGCCTGGCCAAATTGGCGCAAATTCTGTTTGTGCTTATCGGCTTTTTGTTGGTCGCTAACTGTTTGATAAAGGCTTTTTAACGTGCGGGCGTTTACCTGCATGATCAGATCATCCAGGTTTTTAAACACAAGATAAATAGTCCCAACAGTATAGCCAATGGCACTGGCTATTTTGCGAGCGCTCAAGCCAGAAAATCCATTTTCAGTTACAATTTGTTCGGCTGCATTTAATGCAAGCTCTTTGATCTCTTCACGGCTATGATCAGAGCGTCGGGCCATAATTATTACGCCATTTCTCTTATATCTACAAAATGACCAGCAATGGCAGCGGCTGCGGCCATCACAGGTGAGACAAGATGTGTGCGCCCTTGGCGCCCTTGGCGCCCTTCAAAATTGCGATTGGACGTGGAGGCACAACGCTCACCAGGTTCTAGTTTGTCGGCATTCATGGCCAGGCACATGGAACAGCCCGGCTCACGCCAATCAAATCCGGCTTTGACAAAAATCTGATCAAGCCCTTCGTTTTCAGCTTGTTCTTTCACAAGGCCAGAGCCGGGAACAATCATTGCGTTTACATTTTCATTGACGGTTTTGCCGTCAACCAATTTGGCAACTGCGCGCAAATCTTCTATGCGACCATTTGTGCATGAGCCAATAAAGGCGCGATCAATTTTAATGTCTTGGATTGAGGTGCCAGCGTTAAGCCCCATATACTCAAGCGCGCGAATCATGGCTGCTTTTTTAGCTGGATCAGTGATCTCTTCAGGGTTTGGCACTTTGCCTGTGATTGAGACAACATCTTCTGGGCTTGTGCCCCACGTGACAATTGGCGGCAAGTTGGCAGCATCCAGTGTGACCTCATGATCAAAGTGAGCATCAGGGTCAGTAAATAGGGTTTTCCAATAGGCGATTGCCATGTCCAGGGCTGTCCCTTTCGGGGCAAGGGGGCGGCCTTTGATATAGTCAAAAGTGGTTTCATCTGGCGCGATTAAGCCGGCGCGGGCACCACCTTCAATTGACATGTTGCAAACAGTCATGCGCCCTTCCATGGAAAGATCAGTGATGGCGCTGCCAGCATATTCCATCACATGGCCAGTGCCACCAGCGGTGCCGATTTCACCAATGATTGCCAATATAATGTCTTTGGCGGTCACCCCTTCAGGGGTTTTGCCATTTACAGTGACACGCATGTTTTTGGCTTTTTTCTGAATGAGGGTTTGGGTTGCCAAGACGTGCTCAACCTCTGAGGTGCCGATGCCATGGGCAAGGGCGCCAAAGGCACCATGGGTTGAGGTGTGGCTGTCGCCGCAAACGATGGTCATGCCAGGCAGCGTAAAGCCTTGCTCAGGGCCAACGATGTGGACGATGCCTTGGCGCTTATCGGCCATGTCGAAAAATTCAATGTCAAAATCTTTGGCGTTTTGGGCCAAGGTTTCAACTTGAAGTTTGGATTCAGGGTCATCAATGCCTTGGGCGCGGCCCTTTGTGGGCACGTTATGATCTGGTACAGCCAGGGTTTTTTGCGGGGCGTGAACCGCACGACCAGCCATGCGCAAGCCTTCAAACGCTTGCGGGCTTGTCACTTCATGTACAAGATGACGGTCAATATAGATGAGTGATGTACCATCTTCACTTGTCTCAATAAGATGGTCATCCCAGATTTTGTCATAAAGGGTTTTGCCCATTTTAGTCTCCCTAGCAGCGGATAATATTTTTCAATTGTGGTGTTTGGTTGGCAATATATGCAATTTATTGTTGTGGTCTTGTCTAAGACCTATAAAAAATTTTGTACAGAGGGTTGCAAGATTTTTTTATACTGAAGCTTAGAAAAATTTATTGCTTTTGGTCTGGTTACAAACAAACGGCCCTTACTTTTCAATAAGGGCCGTTTTGGTAAGATCTATACTTTGTAACAGTTGTTATTCGCTTTTTTCAGCGCTGTCATCTTGAGAGGCTGTTTCGCCTTCATTGTCGGTGTCTTCTTCGATCTCAGGCACTTCTTCAACTGTGGCAGCTGTCATTGCTTCTTGTGCTTTGGTGACCCAATCGTCTTTTTCGATTTTGCCGCTAAGTCCGAGTGCTTCATCAAGAAGGACGATTTCTTCGTCGCTTAAGTTTGCAATCTGCTCAAGCTTGATCACGCCGAGTTTGTTGATTTGTGTCTGGATGGTGGCGTTTAAACCTTCGATTTGTGTCAGATCATCTGGTTCGCCAGCTGGGCGGTCAAAGCCTTTGAATTTTGCCTTCTTCTTGGTTGAGATGGCGTTCTTGGCATCTTTGCGCTCAGCAATACGGGCGGCTTTGCCGCGAAGCCCGCGTAGATAGTAAAGTTTAGCACGGCGTACTTTACCGCGTCTGACAACGTCGATGCTGTCGATTAATGGTGAATAAATTGGGAAAATCCGCTCAACGCCTTCACCATAAGAAATTTTGCGAACGGTGAAATTTTCATGCAAGCCTTTGCCGGAGCGGCCAATGCAGACCCCTTCATAGGCCTGGATCCGTGAGCGGTTGCCTTCAACCACTTTTACATTTACCCGCACTGTGTCGCCGGGACCAAATTCTGGAACGTCGCGTTGTTTTGATAGCTCTTCAATTTGTTCGCGCTCGAGCTCTTGAATAATATTCATTCTTAAGGGACCCTTTTTGTCCATCACAGAGGAGCGGTTCACGGCCAATCACTTAAATCTAGGGAAGGTATAAAACGTTCCGAAGCTGCCTTTAAAGTGGTTCTTTAAAAGCTTTTCAAGTGTTTGGGGCACAGCTCTTGCGGCCCATATTTTTTTGAAAAGACCAAAAGCTTATAGCTTATTTTAGCTAGCTTTTGTTTTAAGGTGACAGGCTATAGCCCATTAAAGGGGGTTTGTACAGTAAAAAGTCATGGCTTTATTCGTCTTTGGTGAGATCTCTGGCTTCAGACGGGAGCATGACGGGAATGCCGTTGTGTATAGGATAGGCAAGATTGGCTGATTTTGAGATCAGTTCATTGTTTTCTTTATCGTATGTTAATGGGGCCTTGGTTAATGGGCATACCAAAATTTTGAGCAGTTCAGGGGCAATTTCGGGTTGGTTTTGTTTTTCAGGTGGTGTTTCAGTCATGTTTTTTACTCAAAACTATTGAATTGCAGTGCCAGAGCCATCGTCACCAGCGGCTAAATCCATTTCGGCCAGAGCGATTAAAACTTCTGAGCGGGTTTTTAGGTCTTTGGTTTCCAGTAAGGCTTGTTTTTCTTCTGGCCCGTAGGGGCTGATGATGGATAGAGTGTTGACCAAAAATTCGTTGGAAGATTGGTGGATTGAGTCCCAATCAGCATCCAGTTCATGGACATCAAGGTACGTTTTTAAAACTTTGAGCAAGGTTTCACGGTCAACTTTGGTTTCACCAAAGCCTGGCAATAAATCGTCTTCAAAACTATTATAATGCACCTCGAAATCTCTATAAGGTTTGTCGCTGGTTAATTCGTCTCTGGTTTCAAATCGGCAAATACCTGTGAGCGTGATGAGCAGCCGGCCATCATCCATTTCGGAAAATTCTGTGATGCGGCCAACGCAGCCGATTTGGCGAACCGGGACAGGTTCATCATCGGTTGATAAAGACGTTTTTTTGCCGCTATCAGGTTGGATCATGCCGATGAGGCGCTCACCAGCTAAAACATCATCTGTCATTTCAAGGTAGCGCGGTTCAAAAATATTTAAAGGCAGGTTGCTGCGCGGCAATAAAATTACACCGTTGAGGGGAAAAACCGGGATGATTTGCGGTAAATCCTTAACCAGGCGGTATCTATGACTGAGGTTGGTGGTCATGTTCCCTTAAACTTTGTGCAATGGTGTGGCTTTATATTTAGCACTTTTAGGTCTTTTGGTCCTGAAAAAATTAAAATAACAATGAAGCCAATTGTTTGCGCCCTGAAATGGTATTTTCGTCTGTTGGTCCCCAGGCTTCAAAGAATTCCAAAAGCTGGGTGCGGGCGGCCCCTTCGTTCCAATTTAGGTTTTTACGCATTATGGTGATGAGTTGTTCAACAACCCCTTCGCGGTCGTTTTTAGCAGCTAAGGCTAGAGCCAGATCAAAGCGTTTTTGGTGATCATCCGGATTGGCCTCAAGGGCGGCAATTAGTTCACTGACATCACCGACCTGATCTGTTTTTTCGGCTAACTCAAGGGCGGTTTTGGCGCTTTGAATTGGCGCTTGTTGTAATAGTTCATCGTCGAGCATTTCAAGGGTTTCTTTGGCGGTGTCTATATCTCCCACTTCGATGTAGCATTTAATCAGGCCGCCCAAAGCATCTGGATTTTGGGGGTCGTCTCTTAAAATAAGCGCGAAAATATCAACGGCTGCTTGGGCTTCCCCTTTGGTTAAGTGGGCATTGGCGAGCTGTAATTGTTCTGCAACCGCTTCATTATTTCCTGTTAGCTTTTGAACGAATTTTTTTAAATCAGCTTCGGGCATCGCGCCGGCAAAGCCGTCAACTGGGCGACCATTTTGAAACGCATAGATGGTTGGTACAGCTTGGACTTGCAGTTGTCCGGCAAGCTCAGGATTTTCTTGTAAATTAACTTTTGCCAGTTTGACCGCGCCTTTGGCCGCTTGAACGAGGCTTTCAAGTTGGGAAGTGAGCTGAGCACATGCAGCGCTGCCTGGGGCCCAAAAGTCGACAATGATGGGCGTATCAGTAGAGGCTTGTATAACCTCTGTCATAAAGTTGGCTGTTGTGACGTCTTTGATCAGGTCTTGGGTTCCGATCATTTTGTCATTTATTGTGTTTGGATCGCTCACTTTTTAGGCTCCAATTATAGGTTTGATCTGGATAGGCTGGTTTTATGAGGTTGTCTTGCTAATAGTGGGCTGTTTATAGTTGTTTTTCAATAGGCAGTGTCAGTTTGGTTTTTAGCTTTAAGAGTTTTTTGCAGATTTTCTTTTTTGCTCTGGACAAGTTAGATGGAATGATCTAGAACCGGCTCCACACCATTTTTTGGCACATTTTTGTGAAAATGGTATGTATCTATTTAGATAGCGCGGGCGTAGCTCAGGGGTAGAGCACAACCTTGCCAAGGTTGGGGTCGTGAGTTCGAATCTCATCGCCCGCTCCAGTTTTTTAAACTGGGATTATTAATCGCTATCCTTTTCTTCTTTCATTATATATTTAGTGGCTCATATGGAGGATGTTGATCTTCATTAGGGGACCCTAAGTGCACGGCAAGGTCGATGAGCTGATGTTTGGCGGTTTCTAGTGCACTTGTTTTGGCTTCCTCGCCTTCAAACTGTAGGGGATGGGCGTTGATAAAAATAGGATTGGGGGCCCCTAAAAATCCGAAAATTGCGGTTAAATGTGGGGTTAAGCAGTCTTTTGTTGCCATCGGGGCGCCCGGCTTAAAATTTGCGCCGCGGGTGGTAATGATAATAATCTTTTTGTCAGACAAAAAACCTGAAAACCCGTTTTCAGACGGTGCGAATGTTTTTCCCACTCTTACAATATTATCAATAAAGGCCTTAAAGGTTGATGGCATGCCGAAATTATACATTGGCATTGCGCATAAGATCATGTCGGCAGATAGAACACGATCACATAAACTTTCTGATTCATTCAAGGCATTGACCATATCTGGCGTGCGCTCTTGAGAGGGTGTGTGCATGGCTTTGGTTTGCATCTCGCTAACGTGGCGGGGGGGCGTTAGGGCTAAATCCAATCTGTCCAGGTTTATGGGTAAATTGGTTTTTTTAAGTTGCTGCAAAAAAAAAGAACTAAGCATTCTTGATGATGAATTGGCAAATCGTGCACTTGAATCAATATGTAAAACTTTCATTTCCTTTTCCTTATTTTGATGGTTTTGAAGGGGTTCGACCAATTTGGCGCTGGGCAAACCAGTCTTGTGATTGTTCAAAAAATTTATTGGGAATTTTGCCTCCAAGCTCTTGGGCAAGGTCGGCAATGGTTTTGGTTGCCAGTGATCGGCGCATGGCCTGTTCTGCTTGAAGCATACTGGCGTGAATTGTACACAGACCGCGTGTTGCCCAATTTGGGGGCTCATCATTAAATAGGGTGCAGTTTTTGCGGATATTTTTACATGAAAAGAGGGGCTTGGGACCCTCGACCGCATCAATGACATCTAGCAAAGTGATGGATGTTGGAGGTTTTGCCAGGCAATAGCCGCCAGCTATGCCTTCTGACGCGCTGACAAGGCCCGCTTTTTCAAGCTTGGTGAAAAGTTTGGCAACGTAAGAGGGTGAGATACCTTGAAATTCCGCCAGCTCACGGGCGCTGTAATGAGTTTTATCTTCATTTATTAAAAACAGAATGCTGTGAAGGGCGTATTCTGTGGCGCTTCCAAATAGGGCCATTTTCAAACTCCGATTTATTTTATCTTAGTTATATACGACTAGATTAGTCTTAGTTCAAGTTGTTTTTTCATTTTATTATTTTTGCTTGTTTATGAAATTAAACGCCGGTTTGGGGCGGTTTTTTTGAGGGGATTTTAGGTCACTATTTTTTCAAGTAGATCACCTATAAAGTATGCGGTTCCTGCGGCGATTGAGCCGATTACGAGTGTTTCCAGGCCTGATAACCACCATTTTGCTGTTGACCATTTTGATTTTAATGCCCCAATCGCGAAAAATACGGCGCAGGTTGCTATCGTTGCAATCGTAAAGCCATGCGGCAAAGTTAGTGCAAATGGTACAAGTGGTATTGCTCCACAAATAGCAAAAGCTAAAAAGGTGGCAATGGCTGCCTGATAAGGTGAGCGCCGGTTTTTAGAGGCACCGAATTGCTCTGTCATCATGAAGTCGATCCATTGATCCTTGTTAGAAGAAATAACGGTGACGGCCCGCTCCAGATCATCGCCTTTAAATCCTTTAAGGGCAAAAATTTGCCGAAGCTCTTCCTGTTTGCGCTGGGGTGAAAGATTGATGTCGTGTTTTTCTTTTTGCCGAAGGTGCCAATATTCATCATTTTCAGCTTTGACACCGCTGTAATTACTTGCAGCCATTGAGATGCCATCCGCAATGAGATTTGCAATCCCTAAAATGATGATCACTTTATGTGCCAGGCCCGCTCCGGCCACGCCTGATACAATTGCAAATGTTGTGATTGCCCCGTCAATCCCGCCCAGAACCCAGTCGCGCAGATAGCTCTGGTTTGGCGGTGCGGCCAGATGTTCAGTGATCGCTTCTGGTGTATGGTCATGCTCAAGTTTCGTCATTGTTTTGTGAACTGTATCTATGGTTTCAATCAAACAAGCTTATCAGAAATGGCAGTGTCCTTGTTTTTTCTTTTTTGAAAGCAAGTTTTCTTTAAAGAGCTGGTTGCTAAACTCGCCATTTTGTTTGAGCTGTTGTATTATTTCTTTTCACTGATAGATTGTTGTTATGTTAAGGGGGGCTCTTATGGTTCGATTGATGATTGTTTTGACGATGTTGGTTGTGATGAGCCAAGGGGCAGCGGCAGAGACAAGCCGGGTGGCTTTGATCATTGGCAATTCTGACTATCAGCATACTTCACCACTTACCAATCCGAAAAATGATGCCAAAGTCATGGCGAAAGTTTTGCGCAGTCTTGAGTTTGAGGTGATTGAAGCGCTTGATTTGTCGCAAAATGACATGAAGCGGGCGGTGAAAAATTTTGCGCAAAAATTAGAACAGGGCGGACGGGGCACTGTTGGCTTGTTTTATTATGCTGGCCACGGTGTGCAGGTCAACGGACGCAATTTTCTTATTCCTGTGACGGCGAAAATTTCTTCTGTTGTCGATGTGGAAATTGAATCGGTTGATTTGAATATAATCACCAACGCCATGGATGTGGCCGGCAATGGCTTTAATGTGGTGATTTTGGATGCGTGCCGCGATAATCCTTTTAAAGGCTCGACCCGCTCTTTAACACGCGGTTTGGCGCGCATTGATGCGCCAAAAGGGTCTTTGATTGCTTATGCCACCTCGCCTGGTGATGTGGCAGCTGATGGGGAGGGGGATAATTCGCCCTATACAGCTGCATTGGTGAAATCCATGCAAATTCCGGGTTTGACCATCGAGCGGGTGTTTAAAAAGGTGCGGCTTGAGGTGCATCAATCAACAAAGGAAACGCAAACGCCTTGGGAATCTTCTTCTTTGACGGGTGATTTTTATTTTTTACCGCAAGACAAACAGCCAGAGGAAAAAATTGAAATAGAGGCCAAGCCAAAGATTGAAGAGGACCCTGAAGAAGAGGAAAAGGTCGAGACTCGGCGGCCTGATGCGCAGATTGCTTATTTAAATGCGGTGGAGACCAATACGATGCAAGGGTATGAGGCGTTCTTGCGTGATTATCCTGATCATGACAATGCGGCCAGGGTGCGCCAGATCATTCACACCATGGCAGACGATAAAATGTGGGCGCGTGTTAAGAAGAAAAATAAACTATCTAGCTATCGGCAATATTTGGCAGCGTTTCCCGATGGGGCCTATAAGGGGCTGGCACAATCTAAAATTCTGGCTATGCAAGTTGTGCCTGATAAACGGCCTCCTGATCGTCATATTCAACCAGAGTCAAATTGTGGCCATCCACATGGCAAATGGAAGATTTATAATGTGGCGTCCGATGATGTGCTCAATGTGCGGCAGGGGCCTTCAACCAAATATCCCATTGTTGGCTCTATCCCGCCCTATGGAACCGGTATTAGCCGGGGGGAATGTACCTCACGCAATTGGTGTTTGGTGCGTTATAAATGCATTTCTGGTTGGGCGTCAGGTAAATTTATGACCGTTCATGGGGGGCAAACCGGGGCACCGCAAATGGCAAAGTATTACCGGGTGATTGACCATACGTATCCTGACAAATTGAATGTACGCAAAGGGCCGGGGACGAAATATGCCATTGTTGGCAGGATCCCGCATAATGGCACCAAAGTGAAAGTCTCCAATTGTCGCTCCATGGGCGCGCGGCGTAGTAAGTGGTGTGTGGTGCAATGGGGCCGAGTGCGTGGTTGGGCCTCTGGACGGTATTTGGCGAATATGGCAACGGGCCGCCGGCCTTAAATTTTTTAGGCTGCGGCTAGGCAATTTTTATAAGAGGTCGTGATGCGTTTTTTGGTTGCACTTGTTATGTTTTTGCATAGCGGTTCTTTTGCTGTGGCAGGGGAAAAGAGCTTGCCTCCCTTTTTCACTTACCTAAGAGCTGTTGATAATACGATTTTGCAAGAGATGCGCTATTTTGGGGTGCATAATTTTTTGGGTCGTAAAGTGAAAGGGTATGAGGCGGCTGAGTGTATTTTAACCAAACGGGCCGCTTTGGCACTTAAGTCTGTTCAAAAACGGTTGGTTAAGCGGGGCTTGTCCTTAAAGGTGTATGATTGTTATCGACCAGCGCGGGCGGTGAAAGATTTTGTCACCTGGTCGCAAAATAACGATAAAAAAGCCAAACCGGAGTTTTACCCCACTTTACCTAAAAGGAGATTGTTTGCCTTGGGGTATATTGCCCGGCGTTCTGCTCATTCACGCGGCAGTACGGTAGATTTGGCCATTGTGCCTTTGCCGCCAGAAAAGCAACCTGATTTTTCTTTTGAGAGGCAAAGAGCTTGTTTTGAGAGTTATGAAAAACGCTTTGCAGATAACAGCCTTGATTTTGGCACCGGCTATGATTGTTTTCATGAGTTGAGCCATACCAGAAATCCAAACATTGGTGAGATTGCCCGGCGTAACCGCCAGTTGTTGGTTTCTGAAATGGCACGGGCTGGTTTTGTGAATTACTCAAAAGAATGGTGGCATTTTACATTGCGAAATGAGCCCTATCGCAAAAAGTATTTTGATTTTCCGATCACGGCTTACCAAGGCGGGGCCACGCGGGTTCTTAAGGAAAAGGCGGTTGATGAGCAGGACATTAAAACGGAGCCTCTTAAAGAGGAAAAAAAGTCTGATTTGGATGTGGAAAAGCTCATAAAAATGGTTCCTTTACGGGTGGTGTGTGTGGCTGAGGATGATGTTTTGAATGTACGTGCAGGGCCAAATTCTAAGGCGGATCTTGTTGCTCGTTTGCCGCCCAATGCTGTTGGCATTCACTATAAAGGCTGTTTAGGGGATGTATCTGTTGAGCGTTGGCATAGCGTTTCTCCCAAAATGAGAAAAACAATGATTACGCCTTGGTGTGAGATTTTGGCTTATCGATTGCCGTCTTCACCAGATGAGATCACTGTTAAGGGTTGGGTTTCTGGCGCGTTTGTTGTGCCCGAAGGGGCAATGCCGCGACCTTGTCGTTTTTAGAGTTAATAGCTGGTAAAACTTATTCTTAAAATCTAGCTTATTCTTTTCTTGAATATGCTTTGTTTCACTGCAATTATACTTATTATTAACAACCTGTTACTTGTTGCTTCAGCAATAAACTTTGATTGATTAATAGTATTTTTAACCATTTGTGCAATGGTTCAAGCTGTAGTGTGTGAGGTGTATTATGAAGATTGTGATTGTTGATTCTAGCCGCGTTGGCTTGAAAATTATATCTTCGATTCTGAAAAATCAGGGGCATGAAACCCATGTTTTTACTGATGGGAAAGAAGCGTTTGACTTTATCCGATCTGATTTAGACGTAAATTTGTTGCTCACTGGTTTGGAACTGCCTTCTATGACAGGTTTTGAATTGTGTTGGGATGTGCATTTGCTCACGCAAAGAGGGCGGCAGATTTATATTATGGCCATGTCGTCTAATCACGATGAAAGCAAATTAATTGAAACGCTTGATAGTGGGGCTGATGACTTTATTTCTAAACCGCCCCAAGAAAGGGAATTGTTGGCCCGTTTACGTGTCGCGCAGCGCATGCAGGCGATGCAAGAAGAACTGATCAAGTTGGCTTCTTTAGATAGTTTGACAGGTATTTTAAACCGGCGTGCCTTTTTTGACCGCTCTGAAATGCATTGCCAGAATGCTGAGGATGGAAAAGCGCTGACAGCCATTATGTTTGATATTGACCATTTTAAACGGGTCAATGATGTTTTTGGGCATGATATTGGCGATAAAGCCCTTACAAGCGTGGTCAATACGGCTCAAAAAGAGTTCGGTTTGTTTGCGCGCATGGGCGGTGAGGAATTTGCAATGTTATTGCCAGGTATTGCAAAAGATGAAGCGATGGATATTGCTGAACAATTGAGACTTGGTGTTAAAAATTTGCGTATTGATACGCCGAAAAAACCTTTGAAGATCACTTGTAGTTACGGGGTAAGTGAATGGCAAGAGGGTGATACCATTGAAGGCTTGTTAAAGCGTGCTGATTTGGCTTTATATATGGCAAAAGAGAGCGGGCGCAATCAAGTCCGCTTTGGCGATAGGAACATTAAAATGCCGGTACCTGAGCGAAGCTCAAAAAGAGTTGAAATTTGCTATCTTTCTTAATGCTTTCTATCTTTGGGGCTTTAAAATACAAGGCCAATTTGGTTGTATCGAGCGTTGCCCATCTGTGAAAAATCAACTGTATTTCTTGTGGTTTTCCCTTTCATATACAACCAGATTGTCCTTTAGATTCAATGGTTGCTTGCTAAGCTTTTTGCTTAGAGCGTGTGGCTTTTTAATGAATTCAAAGTCAGGCTCTATCTTTTTTGTAAAAGCTGTGTCTTTTTTCTTAGTGCTTTAGCTTTCCTGTCAGGAACCGCGTTTTTCTTGGCGCTTTAGTTTGCCCACCAGCAACCAGATTCTTTGTTTGCGCTTTAGATTGCCCACCAGCAACCGCGCTATTTCCCAAAACCACTCCCCACTTTTGTGTGACACGCTTTAGCCAACGGTGTTTTGCGGTGTGCCTTTTTGGAAATTTTCAATATTGCCTATCAGTTGATCCCAAAGCGTTTGAATGGCTTCATTGCTGGCCCAGGCAACATGGGGGGTGATAATGACATTTGGCAGATGAGCAATTTTTAATAAGGGGTTGTCAGGGGCAGGTGGTTCTGTTGAAAGACAATCAAAGCCTAGCCCGGCAATTTGCCCTGTCTCGATTGCTTTGACAGCGTCAGCCTCGTTTACAATGCCACCGCGCCCTGTATTGATGAGAATGGGCTTTTTGCTCATTTTTGCAAATTCAGCTGTGGTGATAAGGTCCCTTGTGTCGTCGTTCAGCGGGCAGTGTATGGAGATAAAATCTGATTGGGCTAAGAAGTCCTCAAAAGGCACATAAGGTGTATGTGGATTTTTGTCATTGGGGCGCCCGGCATACATGATGCCCATGCCAAAACCAGAGGCTAGCCGAGCCAAACCTTGACCGAGAATGCCGCGGCCGATGATGCCGAGGGTTTTGTCATGTAGGCTTGCAATCGGGTGATTAAAGAAACAAAAATGTTGTGCCTCTTGCCATTTACCTTGTGTGACGTCTTGCGCAAAGCCGGGAAGAGAGCGAGCAAGGGATAACATTAGGGCCATTGCGTGTTCTGGCACTGAGTGCACGGCATAGCCTCTGATGTTGCTTACAACAATACCTCTGGCGTTGGTCTCTTCAAGGTCGATGTGATCGAAACCGGTGGCAGCAATGGCAATCATTTTCAAATTTGGGCACTTTTCAATAACCTCTTTTGGGAATTTGACCTTGTTGGTGATGGCAATGTCAATATCTTGTAATCGCTCAGCGATTTGGGCTGGCGAGGTCGCGTCATAGTCAACCCAATCATGGTCAAATTGGGGACGGATGAAAGTGAAGTCGGGGGGGAATGTGCCTTTGTCGAGGAGTGCTATTTTGGTCATAATTGATTGCTTCGTTTTTTCAGGTTTGTTGTTTTACCAAATAAAAAAAGACACATGAATTTTCAGAGTGTCTTTTTTACCAAAAGCTAAACATTCTACTTTCGGCTAACTCTTTTATCATGTGTCTTTTTATTTTAACAATAAAAAACGGGGCAATAATTTATTGCCCCGTTTTTAAATTTTTATCGTTTCACTGTTTTTAACGGTGACGACGTGAACAATGACGTGTGCGACGTACAGCACCGCGAACGGCAACGCGTTCTGAGCGCCAGCCATATACAGCTGGTTTTACAACTGTGTGGCGACGTGCAGGTTTTACAACCACACGATGGCGAACGGTTCTGTAAACAGCTGGATGGTGCACTTTATGACGCTTTGCAGCTGCAACTTGTACACGAGCAAGGCGTGTTGAATAACGTGCAGGCACTCTTTCACGCCATACTTTTGCGCGGCGAACCTGAACCTTGCGTGTCACTGTTTTGTAAACAGGACGGTGGTATACACGGTGTGTGCGACCACGGCTCGTCATGACTTTTTTGCGTACAGTTTTGTAAACAGCGCGGTGATATACACGGTGTGTGCGACCACGGCTTGTCATAACTTTTTTGCGTACAGTTTTGTAGACAGCTGGGTGATATACACGGTGTGTGCGACCACGGCTCGTCATGACTTTTCTGCGAACAGTTTTGTAAACAGCTGGTTGGCGAACAAGACGTGTTGAGCCACGTTTCACCATAACACGGCGGGTGCGCCAGCCATAAACATCAGGTGAACGGTGAGCCACACGGCGACCATGGCTTACACGCACGCGTGTTGGAACACGTTTTGTTTTGTAAACAGTGCGTGAGCGATGACGGTGACGACGACCTTCGCAGTTACAAGGTTTGCTACGCATAGCAACACGCTTTGTGCGGTAAACAGTTTTGTAAACAGCTGGTGTGCGTGAATAGCTTACACGGCCCCGTTTGACCAAAACACGTTCGCGAACGTTTTTGTAAACGGCTGGTGTGTGAACACGATGATAACTGCCACGCTTGACCAAAACGCGCTCAGATCTCCAGCCATAAGTGGCTGGTGTGCGGCGTGTTTCTGTCCAGCCACGCTTGACCAAAACGCGCTCAGATCTCCAGCCATAAGTGGCTGGTGTGCGGCGTGTTTCTGTCCAGCCACGTTTGACCAAAACGCGCTCAGACCTCCAGCCATAAGTGGCTGGTGTGCGGCGTGTTTCCGTCCAACCGCGCTTGACCAAAACGCGGTGTGAGCGTGTTGCATATTGCGCTGGGCTGCGGTGTGTTTTGGTGTAGCCTTTGCTCACCAAGACGCGTTCGCGGCGCAGAGCATATCTTGCACGTTCTGTCCGTGTTTGTGTCCATGCGCGCCGCACAAGTTTTTTAGATGTGCTCCAGCCATAAACAGCTGGTGTTGTACGCACATGGCGGCGGGCTGGAGATATTAAAACTTTTCGCCGTACTTGGCGATAATGGACCGGTCTGGCACGTTCAACGTGACATACCGATGTTGTTCTATGGGCTCTATCGCCACGATCATAACGCGATCCTGCGTTTGCTTGTGCCGATAATGAGATAACCCCAAGAGCTACGCCGATGAGCGCAACGCTACGCATATACATTTTTATACGCACTCCCTCACAAGTTTCCTCGAAACAGTAGGATTACTGTTTTCATAATAAAATTAGGGCGACAGGTAATGTGCCGCCCCCTAAAATGCAAATATCACGATGTGATTGTTTTCCTGCCCTTTTTGCAACCTGGTAGGTTTAAAAAAATACGTGAAAACAACATTTTGCGTTTTGATATTCAAGCAAAAGTGTGTGTAAGTCAAGCGGCCGCATTGATGTATTTTTTAAAAAAGAGCATTTTTGAGGCCATTTCACTCCTGCCTTGCCGATTTTTTTAGAATTTTCTGCAATACCCTTGGGTTTTTGCTGGGGGCCTATTGCTATTTGTTTGCTTTTTATCAGCCCTACACTTATTGATTTCTTGTGTTATTGTGATGTGTTCTTAGAGGGTAAGCTTGTTGAGTTAAGCTTACATATTGGGAGAAAATTCATGAAAAAAACCGCTCATCGACTTACTTCTTTTTTGCGCCTGGTGCTTATCTTCTGGATCCCATTAGGATTGGTTGGCTGCGGGGTGAATAATATTCCAACCTATGAAGAACAAGCCAAGGCCTCTTGGAGCAATGTGCTTAATCAATATCAAAGGCGGGCTGATCTTATTCCCAACCTGATTGAGACCGTGAAAGGGTTTGCGGCTCAAGAGCGGGAGGTTTTAAAAGAGGTGGTTGAGGCACGCGGTAAAGCCACAGGGTTTCAGATTCCAAAAGATATTTTGACCAACCCTGAAAGTTTTCAGCAATTTCAAAAAATTCAAGGGTCACTAGCTGGTGCAATTGGGCGTTTGTTGGCGGTGGTAGAGCGTTACCCAGATTTAAAATCAAATCAGAACTTTTTAACCTTGCAAACGCAATTAGAGGGAACAGAGAACAGGATTGCAGTTGCTCGGCGTGATTATATTAATGCGGTAAAACGCTATAATACAGAGTTAAAAACAATTCCGGGGCGGTGGTGGAAGTCTTTGATGTACCCAGAGTCTCAAGAGATGGAACGGTTTGAGGTTGAAGCTGAAAAAACGAAAGTGCCTGAGGTTAAGTTTTAAGTGTCAAGGTGCTTAATTGTGCTGAGGGCATATTATTTAAGGGCCAAGCTTAATGAATTTTAATTTTAAGCGCCAGGGATTAGGGGGCAAGCGCAGAGTTGGCTTGATGGCTTTGTGCGTTTGTCTTTTGCCTTTGTTTTTTGTTCCCTTTGGATCTGCTGTGGCCAAAGAGCTTGTGTTTCCCTCATTGAGCGGGCGGGTGGTTGATGGGGCTAATATTTTAACCGCATCTCAGCGTGCTGAAATTGAAACTTTACTTAAAAATGTTGAAGGGCGCTCAACCGATCAGGTTGTGGTGGTTACTGTGCCGTCTTTGCAAGGGACTTCGGTGGAGGATTTTGGTGTTCAATTGGCGCGCCATTGGGGCATTGGTCAGGCGGGCAAAGATAATGGGGTGTTGCTGATTGTGGCCCCGGTTGAGCGCAAAGTGCGCATTGAGGTGGGCTATGGCCTTGAAGGGGTGTTGCCTGATGCTTTGGCGGGTTTGATTATTCAGCGGCGGATTTTGCCGGCGTTTAAACGCGGTGATTTGGCAGGCGGCATAAAAGCTGGCGTGCTTGATATTAAAGATAGTTTGTTGGGTGATGCTGCGCTTGTTGCCGACCGGGCTAAAAAACCGGATAATCAAATTGATGGTTATTTGCCGTTTATCTTTTTGGCCTTTTGGTTGGTGCCGTTTGTTTATTTTATTTCTTCGTTAAATCGTGACCGGCGGGTAAGCGGGCGTGTGCCGGGTGGGGTGGTGATTGTTCCTGGCAGTTATGGCCGTGTGGAAGATCATTGGCAGGGGCCGGGTGGATTTTCGCGCCCCTCTGGTGGTTTTGGTGGCGGCTTTTCTGGCGGGGGCGGCGGTTTTGGCGGCGGGGGAGCGTCGGGTAGTTGGTGATTGGGCTTTTTTTGGGAGAGTTGGATATGATTTTATTGTCTGAGAGTGAGGCCAAGGAAATTGAAGAGGCCATCACTGATCAAGAAGAACGGACAAGTGGTGAGATTGTTGCTGTTTTGGCGGCACAGTCGGGCAGTTATCGGTTGCTGCCTTTGTTTTTGGCGGCCTTCATTGCTTTGTTGGTACCGGTAATTTTGATTTATCTACCTGGTTTGACACAAGGGCGATTGGTGGTTTGGTCGGCTGATAAGATTTATTTTTGCCAGTTGCTGGTGTTTGTCGGGCTTGCCTTTTTATTGTCTCAACGCCCGATACGGTATTGGATTGTGCCAAGCTCTTTAAAAAAGAAATGGGCACGTGCCCATGCGTTAGAACAGTTTGCCGCGCAAGAGATGCATACCACCTCTGGGCGCACAGGGGTGATGATTTTTGTCTCTGTGATGGAGCGCTATGCAGAGATTATTGCTGATCAGGCCATTTATGAAAAAGTGCCGCAAGAAAAATGGCAGGCGCTTGTCTCTGGCTTGGTGATTGAAATAAAGAAACGGCGGCCCAAAGATGGGTTTGTGCAGGTGATCAGCTCTGTTGGTGATTTGTTGCATGAGCACTTCCCGCCTGGGATAAGGGGTGAAAATGAGTTGGCAAATCACCTGATTATTATTGAGTGATGGTCCCTTTTTGACCTGTTAGAGGCATGGTTTTATTAGCTTTTAAAGCGTGATTTTATGCCAGTACAACTTAAGCTTTAGAATTTATTCATCTTTTTCTTCCTAAACTTTAATAAATTGAATCGCCCGTGCCATCTGGGGTCTTTCGGCATGGGGTTTTATGTTGCCCTCTTTGAGTGGGGCAGATGGGTCTTGTCACGCGTTTTTGCTTGTCTTTCCTAACCATTGCTGGGCTTGTTTTGGGCTGATTTTTTGAAAGCAGGCAGGGGTTATGTCGACGAAACCATATTTTGAACTTGATCCGATGACGGCAATCGCATCTGGTATTTCCGTTAAGAAGCAGATGGTGAAATCTTTAAACCAGTTTACATGTGATGTGCTGGGTGCGGTCAAGTGGACCGACTTTGATCAATCGAAAAGCGATGTTTTTTCTCAATTGATTGAACATTCTTTTGATTTGATGCAGCAAAGAAAACCTGGCCAGTCTAAATTGATGGTTTATACGCCTTCACGTGAAGTGTGTGAAAAATCCAGTCATGGTTCTTTTTCCGTTATTGAAATGCTCAATGATGATGTGCCGTTTTTGCTCGATTCTTTGCTGGCAGAATTGCAAGCGCGCAATCTGAAAATCCATTTGGTGCTTCACCCTGTCTTGACCGTTAGACGCGATCATAAGGGTAAATTACTTGAAGTTGCAGGCGCCATGGCACAGGGCCGCGATGGCGTGACAACTGAGAGCTTTATTAGCCTGCATGTGGAAGAGTTAACCGAGGCTATGCAAGATGAGTTGCGCGACATCTTGCTTAATTTGATGGACCGGGTGCAAATGGTTGTGCATGACTGGTTGCCAATGCGCAATCGGTTGACCAATGCTGCCACGTGCCTTTCAACAGAAATGCCGCGTGTACCGGTTGATCGGCTTTCTGAATCTATTCAATTTTTGCGTTGGGCTTTGGATAATAATTTCACCTTTTTGGGCATGCGTGAATATGAATTGCAAGGCAGTGGGGCTAAGTCAAAATTAGCGCCGAAAAAAGGAACAGGTCTTGGGATCTTGCGTGATCCGCATGTAAAAGTTTTGCGCCGTGGCACTGAACTTACTCACATGACACCAGAGGTCCGTAAATTTTTCTTTTCTAGCGATCCGATCATTATTACCAAGGCGAATATTAAATCTGATATCCACCGGCGCACTTACATGGATTATATCGGGGTTAAACTTTACAATGATGATGGTGATTTAGCAGGTGAGTTGCGCATTGTTGGGCTGTTTACATCTTCAGCTTATGCCAGCCGGGTGGCGACCATTCCAGTGTTGCGCCAAAAACTTGATTATGTGCTCGATAATTCCGGTTCATCGCGCGATAGCCATACAGGCAAGGCTTTGACCAATGTTGTGGAGACCTTTCCACGCGATGAATTGTTTCAAATTTCCAATAAACAACTTTATGCCTATGCCAAAGAAATTGAGGCGCTTGACCACTCGCCTAAGGTTCGTGTGTTAAGACGGGTTGATGAGTTTGACCGGTTTGTCTCCGTGATGGTGTTTGTGCCAAGAGATCAGTTTTCAACTGATAATCGTAAACTCATCGGTGATTATTTGGCCAAAGCCTATCATGGCCGGGTCAGCGCGCATTACCCTTATTTTGCAGAGAGCCCTTATGTGCGGATCCATTTTATTATTGGCCGGGATAAAGGGAAAACGCCAAAACTGTTGACCCAAACCCTTGAAGCAGAGATTGAAGATATTTGTCGGCGGTGGGAAGACCGTGTAAGCGATGTTGTTGGTGCGGTTTTTGATCGCGATGAACAGGCGCTGTTGACCGAGCAATATGGTTCTGCTTTCCCCGTGGGCTATCAAGAGATTTATGGTACCTCGCGTTTGCTTGAAGATATTATGATCATTGAGGAAATGGATGAAAACCGCAGCACCGCGGTGGCTTTCCATGACGACCGTGAGGGGCAAAAAGACTGTGTTGAGGTGACGCTTTATAACCTTGGGGAACCAATCCCGCTTTCAAAGCGGGTGCCCATTTTTGAAAATTTAGGCTTTTCTGTCATTCATGAGCGCAGCTATTCAGTTGTTCCAAATAAAGGGCAAGGGCAACAAGAAATTTATCAGCATATGATGATGTTGCGCACGCACAATGGGCAGGCTGTTGATTTGCAAAAATTAAATGAGCCGCTTGTTGAAGGCTTTATGGCGGTTTGGAACCAAGAGGCGGCCGATGATAGGTTTAATGAGCTTATTTCTTTGTTGGGGATTCAGTGGCGAGAAGCGGCCCTTATGCGCGGGCTTGGTCATTATCTGCGCCAGATCAATGTGCCTTATGAACAAGATTATCTGGCCCATGTGTTGGTGCGCTATTCAGCGATTACCAAGACATTGATTGATTTGTTTCATGCCCGGTTTGATCCAGGCCAACAAAAGGGGGCAGCTGCCAAAGTTAAGCGGCTAAATAAAAAATTGGAACAAGCCTTGGCTGAAATTCCCAGCCTTGATGAAGACCAGATTTTGCGCTCGTTCCAAAATTTAATCATGGTGGCACTGCGGACCAATTTTTATCAACGCGATGAAAATGATCATGCGCCAGAGAGCATCACTTTTAAATTTGATAGCCAGAATGTTGAAGGGGCGCCAGAGCCACGCCCGTTCCGGGAGATTTTTGTTTACTCACCGAAAGTGGAAGGGGTGCATTTGCGCTTTGGTAAAATTGCGCGCGGCGGCCTGCGTTGGTCTGACCGGCACCAAGATTTCCGCACAGAGGTGCTTGGGCTTGTAAAAGCACAATTGGTGAAAAATACCGTGATTGTGCCAACCGGGTCTAAGGGAGGCTTTGTGCCCAAGGACATGCCGGAAAACCCCAGCCGGGAAGAGTTTATGGCGTGCGGGATTGCGGCATATAAACGCTTTATCAATGCTTTGTTGTCTGTCACTGATAATTTACAGGGCAAAAAAGTCATCCCGCCGCAAAATACGGTGCGCTATGATGATGATGACCCGTATTTGGTTGTGGCCGCTGATAAGGGCACGGCGAGTTTTTCTGACATTGCCAATGAGATTTCTTGTGAGCGCGGCTTTTGGCTGGGTGATGCATTTGCCTCTGGTGGGTCGCAAGGCTATGACCATAAGGTGATGGGCATTACTGCACGCGGTGGCTGGGAAGCTGTGAAGCGTCACTTTAGGGAAATGGATATTAACATCCAACGCCAACCGTTTAGCGCAATTGGGGTTGGCGATATGTCTGGTGATGTGTTTGGTAATGGCATGTTGTTGTCAAAGGCCACAAAATTGCTGGCTGCTTTTGACCACCGTGATATTTTCATTGACCCTGATCCGGATCCGAAAAAGAGCTGGGTTGAGCGCAAACGCTTGTTTGATATGGGGCGCTCTTCTTGGGGCGATTATAATAAAAAGCTTATTTCCAAAGGCGGGGGCATTTTCTCTCGTTCGGCTAAGTCCATTAAGTTAACACCAGAAATTCGCAAAATGCTTGGTGTGAAACAAGGTGAGATGTCTCCCACACAATTGATGAAATCTATTTTAAAGATGGAAGCTGATCTGTTGTGGTTTGGTGGTATTGGCACTTATGTTAAGGGCGCCGTTGAATCTAATGGAGATGTTGGGGACCGGGCCAATGATAGCATTCGGGTCAGCGCACAAGACTTGAATGTAAAAGTTATTGGTGAAGGGGCCAACCTTGGGATCACGCAAGCCGGGCGGATGGAATTTGCCGATAAAGGTGGCCGGGTCAATACGGATGCGATTGACAATTCAGCTGGTGTGAACTCATCTGACCTGGAAGTGAATATTAAGATTGCCTTGGGCCAAGCGGTGCAAGCGGGCCGATTGACAATGGCCAAGCGCAATAAAGTGCTTGCTTCGATGACAGAGGATGTGGCTAAGCGGTGTTTGGTCAATAATTATCGCCAGACTTTAACTTTATCGCTTGGGGAATATCGCGGGCTTTCTGATTTGAGTTTCCAGCAAAGATTGATGCGTTCTTTGGAAGATCAGGGCTTACTTAATCGGGCCATTGAAGGGTTACCGGATGAATCTGAATTGGCAGAACGCCAAGAGGCAGGCCAAGCTTTGAGCAGACCAGAACTTGCGACCCTTTTAGGGTTTGCCAAAATTGATCTGTTCAATCAGCTGATAAATGAGCCAATTGTGGATGATGTTTATTATGCTGCTGACCTGAAAGACTATTTCCCTGAAGGTATGCAGAAAGAGTTTGCCAAAGACATTCGCTCTCACCCCTTGAAGCGGGAAATTATTGCCACGCAATTGACCAACGACATTATTAACCGTGGTGGGTCAACCATGTTTGTTCGGTTAAGTGAAGAGACCGGGCATTCATGCGGGGATTTGGCCGGAGCCTTTACTTTGGCGAGCTGCGTGCTTGGGCTTAATCAAATTTACGAGGCTGTTGATGGGCTGGATAATAAGATTAAGGGCGCAGTTCAGTTGGCGCTTTATGCCAAGTTGCAATTCATCACACGGCGCAGAACCGCTTGGTTCATGGTCAATGGTGATTTCAGTGCCGGTTTGAATAAGGAAATAAAAGCTTATAAATCGGGGCTGTCAGCATATATGAAAGCAGCCAAGCGGTCCTTGTCTGGAGATCGACAAGAGGTTATGGCGCATGAATTTGATAAAATGGTCAGCCAAGGTGTGCCTGAAGACCTTGCTCGTGCAATATCTGAGTTGCCCTTGCTTTGTGATGGTCTTGATGTGGTGTTGGCAAGCAAACAGGCGAACGAAGAGGTTGGCAAGCTTGCTCAGATCGATCAGGTCGTTGAGGATACGTTGAAATTAGGGGCGTTGACCCAAGCAACGGATCTTGTGCCTGAGCAAGATGTGTATGATCGATGGGCCTTAAATGCGGTTGTAAGCCGGATTCAATCTGCCCGTCGCTTGTTGGTGACACGCATTGGTGCTCATGGGGATGGGTTTGACGCATGGGCCCTTGACCATGATGTGATCTTGAATCGCACCCAATCTGCCATCGGAGAGATTTTGTCTGGTGGTGATGTTGGGTTGTCTAAATTGATTGTGGCTGTAGGGCAATTGGATGAATTAGCCAGATAGTTGCATGAGAACTTTGACTAAAAAAGCGCTCACCTTGAAATTAGGTGGGCGTTTTTTTTGGTGAGCCCGTGCCTTAATGTCATGCTCAAATAAATCTTAAAACGTTCTACCAAATCAATCTTTAACTTTTGCAATAATTTCCATATTGTGGGTATGGAAATTATTGCTTGTTGTCTGGACCAAGTGTGACAATCCTTCGCTTTACAAATTGATATATCATGAATATATTTTGAACTGAGTGATTGACCAGGTTTTGGTGGGATAAGGATTAAGAGAATTGACTGTGGAAGAACAACTTTCTTTAGAACAAAGATGTGTGGAGCTTGTAAGCGAATTGGGGTTGGGCGACCCGTCTCAGGTCACTTGTGTGGAGCCTTTAAGCGGGGGTGTGGCTTCTGATGTGGCTAAAGTTGAGGTTGGTGACAAACGGTTTTGCCTGAAATTTGCTCTGCCAAAATTGAAAGTGAAAGAAGACTGGTTTGCCCCTGTGAAGCGCAATCGGGCAGAATATGAATGGTTGCGGGTGGCAGGGGAAGTGGCGCCAACCTCAGCCCTTCGTTTGTTTGGCTGTTCAGAGACAAAATATGGTTTTGCGCTTGAATTTTTACAAGGCGATGATGTTTACCTTTGGAAGAGCGCCCTGTTGGACGGCCAGCAAAATGAAGGGGAGGCTGAACAGGTTGGTGATTTGTTGGGCCGCATTCATGCCGCTTCTGCAGCCCCTGGGTTTGATACGTCCCCTTTTCTTAATGAAGAAGACTTTCATGCTATGAGGGTTGAGCCCTATTTGCTGTTTACTGCCAGCCGCCGGCCTGAAGTGGCTGATGTGTTGCATGGTTTGGCAAAGATGCTCACTAAAAGTAAAAATGTGTTGGTGCACGGCGATGTGAGCCCGAAAAATATTTTCTTTCGTGACACGGGCCCGGTTTTGTTAGATGGTGAATGTGCTGATATGGGTGATGCCAGTTTTGACCCGGCGTTTTGTCTCAATCATCTGGCGCTTAAAGCCATTCATTTACCTGCCAGCCGTACTTTCATGCTTGACCAATTTGAAGCGTTTTGGAAGGCTTATGCTGAGCATGTGAATTGGGAAGATGTGGCTGCCTTGGAGGAACGGGTTTGCTTGTTAATGTCAGCGTTTATGTTAGCGCGCATTGATGGTAAGTCTCCGGTTGAATATTTGGCCCCTTCAGTGCAACCAAAGGTACGTGATTTGGCTGTATCATTGCTTACGTCTCCTGTGACGAGTGTTGGCGCGTTAAGAACAACGATAGAAGAGAAAATAAAAGAGTTTTAAAAGGTGAGTGCACTTAAATCTGTTGTTAGCAGACGTGTTTGGGATTCGCGCGGAAATCCAACCGTTGAAGTTGAGGTCACGTTAGAGTCTGGTGCTTTTGGGCGTGCCATTGCCCCGGCAGGCGCCTCACGCGGGGAGCGCGAAGTGACAGATTTGCGCGATGGTGGGCCTGATTTGCGCGGTATGGGTGTTGGCAAAGCCTTGGCGAATATTGAGCATTTGATTGCCCCTAAAATTATTGGCCTGCCAGCAACCGATCAACGCGGTGTTGATGAGGCGATTTTTTCTCTCGACCCTTCTCCTTTAAAGACAAGTCTGGGCGGTAACGCCAGTGTTGCTGTTTCGTTGGCTGTTTTGCATGCGGCGGCGGCTGATAAGGGCATGCCGTTATGGCGGTATGTTGCAGATCTTTATGGGTGTACGCCGTCGTTGCCGTTGCCTGAGATCCAGATTTTTGGTGGGGGTGCCCATGCGGGGCGACGGGTGGATATTCAGGACTTCATGGTTATGGTGCCTGGTGCCACCAGCTTTGATGAGGTTATGGAAATCACCAATGAAGTTTATTTTGCTGCCGGGGATATTATGGCTGCGCGCGGCAAATTGGGCGGGGTTGCGGATGAGGGGGGCTGGTGGCCTTTGTTTGACAGCAATGAAGAAGCCCTTGAGACGTTGGTGGCCGCGATTGAGAAGGCGGGCGAAGTGCCGGGCGAGCGGGTGGTGATTTCACTGGATATTGCTGCTTCTGAGTTTGGCAAAAATGGCCGCTATCGCCTAGCGCTTGAGGATCGTGAGCTTGAGCGGGACGGGTTTATTGAGTTGCTGGCGGGCTGGCTTGAGACTTACCCGATTGTCTCGATTGAGGACCCTTTAGGTGAAGATGACAAAGAAGGTATGCAAGCGTTTACAGCACAGTTTGGTGATAAAGTTCAGATCATTGGGGATGATTTTTTGGTGACCAATGCGGAGCTTGTTGAACAGGCTGTTGGATCACAAGCGTGTAATGCGGTTTTGGTGAAGGTTAATCAGGCGGGCAGTGTGAGTGAAGCAGTAGAAGCGTTTCAAGCCGCGAATAAAGTTGGTTGGGGCGGTGTGGTCTCTGCGCGCTCTGGTGAGACAGAGGATGTCTCTATTTCGCATTTGGCCGTGGGGCTTGGCGCTGGCCAGTTGAAAGTGGGCTCGTTTACCAGATCAGAGCGGATGGTCAAATGGAATGAATGTTTGCGCATTCAAGATGAGTTGGGAGTAAGCTCATTTGTGGCTGGCCAGCCATTGGCTGGAACCTGGTGGGGTAAAAACAACTTAAAATAAGGTTTTCAAACTCTTTTCTTGGGTTGTTCTTTCTAAAGTTTTTTTCATATTAAATAAGAATAACACTTACGGGGTTATAAAAATTACTTGGCGAATGGGCAATGTTTTGGCACCATGCGCCCATGTCAGATCATAAAAGAAATGTATTTCTATCAGGCCATGTTCGTAAATTCTTGGTTGTGGTGGAAGAAGATGCCCCAGAAATTGAAGCAGCCCTTGCCTTTGCTGCCAACCGTGTGCGCCGCACAGGGGGCATGATTTCTATGCTTTATGTGATTGAGCCGGGGGATTTCCAGCATTGGCTTGGTGTTAAAGAGATCCAGCGGGAAGAGGCGATGCAAAAGGCAAAAGCGGTTTTTCGGCTGTTTCGCCGCAAGCTGAAGGGGGCAGGCTTTGAGGACATCACAGTTGAAGAAGTGATCCGGGAAGGCAAAAAGGGCGATGAGATTTCCAAACTTATTGATGAAGATGAGGATATTGCCATCATCGTATTAGGGGCCAGTGAGGAACAATCTGGGCCGGGGCCGCTTATTGCAAATTTGATGAGTGGGGGAAAAGCTGGCACTTTCCCCGTGCCCATTTCTATCATTCCAGGGCACTTGAACTGGGACGATATTACGAGCCTGGCATAAATTAATATTAAAAACTGATAAAAAAGACTTGTTTTCAAAGGGGTGTATTTGGGGCTGGTCAGGGTTAAAGTTTTACTTTATAATCGTTCTAAACTATATTAATTCTTGAAATTCAGCCGATACTCTTTTTGTGATGGCTTGTATTTTGACTTTATGGAGACCTGCATCATGTTTATTCAAACTGAAGCAACACCAAACCCGCAAACTTTAAAGTTCATTCCTGGTAAGCCAGTGTTTGGCCAAGGAAATTTGGAATTTTTAACACCTGACGAGGCAGGGGCTTCGCCTTTGGCATCTCGTTTGTTTGGTATTGATGGTGTCCAAGCGGTGTTTTTAGGGTCAGACTTTATTTCTGTCACCAAAGGGACCCAAGAATGGCAACAGCTAAAACCAGCTGTTCTGGGCGCGATTATGGAACATTATATGTCTGGCGAGCCGGTTTTGGTGGATGAAAGCTCAAACGCTCAGCCTGTCGACGAGGAATTTTTTGACGAAGAAGACAGTGAGACAGTGGCAACCATTAAAGAGCTGTTGGACACGCGCGTGCGGCCAGCGGTTGCGCAAGATGGTGGTGACATTGTGTTTAAAGGCTTTCGCGAAGGCGTCGTTTATTTGACCATGCGCGGGGCTTGTGCTGGGTGTCCGAGTTCTACTGTGACTTTGCAACATGGGATTGAAAACTTGTTGCGCCATTTCTTGCCAGAAGTGCAAGCTGTGCGCCCAGCTGAAGATGCTGTCGGTTTTTGATTTCAAGGTCCCTCACGAATTTCGATCTCACTTTGTTTGAAACCTTGCTTGATGAGGGCTTTGCTTTGATGCTAGGCTTTTTTTATCTCATGAGTTTCCTTAAAGAGTTTTGACGGTAAATTTTCATGACAGATTTGGCAATTGATACTGCGGGGGCAGGATGCTGCGTTGCGTTGCAATTTGGCAGAGCTGAAGATGTGCGCGTGATAAGCCGTTTTGAGGCGCAAACGCGCGGGCAATCTGAGCGGGTGATCAGTTTGATTGAGGGTTTGTTAGAAGAAGCAGAGCTCGATTATCAGTCTCTTAAGCGAATCATTTGTACAATGGGGCCAGGCTCTTTTACCGGGGTTCGGGTTGGCCTTGCTTTGGCCAAAGGTTTGGCTTTGGCCGCGGAGGTTCCCTTGTTTGGTGTCTCTAGAACTTTGGTTTTAGGGCATAAATTCTTTCTTGATCAACAAGAGGGGCAGGGGTGCGATGTGTTTGCCTGTTTGTTGGATGCAGGGCGCGACGCGTTTTATGGGCAAGCGTTTTCTGGATCGGGGGGGCAATTTTGCGTTCTATCTGAGCCGGTTTTGATTGCACAATCTGGGCTTAAAGATTTTCTGGCTCGGTTTAATGTGCGCTTGGTGATTGGGTCTGGTTTGGAGGCTGTTGAAGAGCTTGGCGTTTCAGAACAGTGCCGACAGGAGTTTGTGTCTCAGCCCCAAGATTTGTTTTTAATTGAGGCACCGTACTTGGTTCAAGGTGAGGGTGTTAAACCGTTATATTTGCGTGCACCTGATGCCAAACCACAGCAAGGAAAAGCTTTAAAACGGAGCTTGCCATGAGACTTTTAGAAAATGGTTATACCGTAAAAGATTTAGGCCTTGAGAATATTAATGGCCTGGCCAGTTTGCATAAATCTGCCTTCGCGCGGGGGTGGGAGCCCCATGATTTTGCCCAGTTTGTCCAAGACCGCCATATGAAATTGTTAGGGGCCTTTAAAAATGGAGGCCGTGATCCATCAGCCTTTTTATTGGTGCGCCAAGTTGAAGATGAGGCTGAAGTTATCTCGATTGCCGTTGGGCGCTCTCACCGTCGGCGCGGGCTTGGTGTTGGGCTTTTGGATGCTGCCATTGATGATCTATCAGAAAGCGGGGTGAAAGAATTGCACCTTGAAGTGGATGGCCAAAATGATGCGGCGGTTGAGCTTTATAAAAATATGGGCTTTGAAGTGGTTGGTGAGCGCAGAGCTTATTATCCAGGCGGCCATGGTAAGGCGGCTGCAAATGCATTGATGATGTGTTTGCATTTGGATGACTATTAAGCCGTGCCCTTAATCAGGCATCTGGGACTTTATACCTCACTTATTTCATTTATCATAATTTGCAGGCTCGCCTTTTAGCCGCTATAAGCCTTTTGACTAATCTAAAAACTGAAAAAAGCGACTTTGGGCAATATGCTCTGTTAGGGGAAAGTGCTTATATGACTGGGGCTGATGACCAAAATTTAACAAGCCTTGAAAAGCTATGCGTTGAAAAGAATATGCGCATGACGGATCAACGGCGGATCATTGCCAGAGTTCTTTCATTGGCAAAGGATCATCCCAGCGTTGAAGATGTGCATCAGCGGGCCCATGAAATTGATGCCGGGATTTCGCTTTCAACGGTTTATCGAACTGTGCGGCTGTTTGTTGACGCCGGCATTGTTGAATCGCATGATTTTGGTGATGGCAAAGCGCGGTTGGAAACGGTGGCGGAAGAGCACCATGATCATCTGATTAATGTGAAAACGGGTGAGGTAATCGAATTTCGCAATGAGGACATTGAAGCGTTGCAAGAAAGAGTGGCACGTGAATTGGGGTTTAAACTCGTCGATCACAGGTTAGAACTATATGGTGTGCCGCTTGATCAGGATGAAAAGAAATAAAATAAGAATTAAAGTGTGCTAAGGCTATTGTTATAAATAGTTTGGTTGGAGTGATTTAGGGTGTGAACATGGGGACATTACGGGCCTTTTGGGTGTTATTTTGGTTTGGTCTTATTACGGTTTCGCTCATTCCTGTGCAGTGGTTTTTTGTGACCTTTAAGTTGCCCTTTGCAGGCCTGCTTCCCTTTTACTATCACCGTTTGATTGCCTGGATCATGGGCTTGCGCGTTCACTGTGATGGTGCTGTGCGGAAACACACGCCTGTGTTGTTGGTGGCCAATCATATTTCTTGGATGGACATTGTTGTTTTTTCCTGTTTGGCACCGCTTTCTTTTGTCGCGAAACAAGAAGTGAGCACGTGGCGCGGCGTTAAATTGTTGGCCAAATTGCAGCGCACGATTTTTGTGAACCGGGAGCGGCGCACTGATAGCCAAAAGACAGCTAATGAAATTGCTGAGCGACTTAATGATGGCGATTGCATTGTCTTGTTTGCGGAAGGCACCAGCAGCGATGGCAACCGGGTTTTGCCGTTTAAAAGCTCTTTGTTTGCCGCCGCTCAAGAGGCAGGCGGGGAGACTTATGTGCAAACAGCGGCCCTTGCCTATACCGCTCTTAGCGGTTTGCCCTTGGGGAGGCGCACCCGGCCTTTGGTTGCTTGGTATGGGGATATGGAAATGGGTAACCATGTTTGGGCGCTTTTAAAAGCTGGGCCCCTGGATGTGCATGTGCGCATTGGTGAGCCGGTAACCCTGGCTGAATGTGGTGACCGAAAAGCATTAGCTGCACATACTGAAAAGGCTATTCGCGCGGATGTGTCTGAGCTTTTAAGTTTGCGCCCCTTTGAGAAGAAGGCGCCTTTGATTGAAGAGCAGGTTTGAGCGTTTAGAGCTTGTTCCCCTTAACTTCCATGATAAGACTTAAAATTGCAAAAAACTCACCATGAAGCTTAAGGGGAAAATCAAGGTTTAAATTACTTTTTTGAAGGGTTTGACTTCTACTGATTGGAAAAGATCTGCTTTGTTGTAGGGGTCTTGGTCTAGCCATTGTTTGATGTCTTCTAGGGGCAGATCATTGAATACCAAGAGGGAGCCGCACATGCGGCCTTCATCTGTTAAAAAAGGGCCAGCCAGAAGCATGTGGTCTTTGACCTTTTTTAAGTGCTCGATGTGAGCGGCGCGGTTTTCTAAGCGGATGTGTTCTGAATTTTCTTTATCAATACAAATGGCGGCATATTGCATCGGTCGTTCCTTTGTTTGTTTGATGATTTGTGGGCACACAAGCGATAAAGATTGTTAAAGTCAAGCTTTTCATTTTGATTAGAACCTTGTATTGCCCTGAAGAGCTATAAGAAGAGATTGGTGTTTATGAGCATTGGTGACAATTTAGAGCAGGTACATTTTCGCATAAAGCAGGCCGCTGTTGAGGGAGGGCATCGCCCAGATAAGGCTTGTTTGATTGCTGTGAGCAAAACACGTCCTGTGGAAGATATTGAAACGGCGCTTGGAGCCGGGCAGCGTTTGTTTGGGGAAAATAGGGTGCAAGAAGCTCAGGCAAAATTCCCTGCTCTAAGGGCCGCTTATGATGATTTAGAACTGCATTTAATCGGGCCGTTGCAATCAAACAAGGCGCGCGATGCTGTGGCTTTGTTTGATGTGATCCAGACCGTTGACCGGCCCAAGATTGCCCATGCTTTGGCAAAAGAAATCAAGCAACAGGAGCGGGCGGTTAAGCTGTTTATTCAGGTCAATGTCGGGGAAGAGCCGCAAAAGGCAGGCATTGCCCCCAAAGAGCTGGGTGAGTTTGTCAGGCTATGCCGCGATACATGCGACCTGGAGATCGCCGGGCTGATGTGCATTCCCCCGGTTGATGAAGAGCCGTCTCCCTTTTTTATATTGTTAAGCCGGTTGGCCAAAGAGCATGATATTGATCAACTTTCTATGGGCATGAGCGCTGATTTTGAAACGGCGGTGCAGTTTGGAGCTGACTATGTGCGGGTGGGAACGGCCATTTTTGGTGAGCGGACTTAAGCTTTCAGGTGATATGATTTTGTCAATAAACTGGTGTGGTTGGAAAAAAGACTTAAAAATTTAGGTTTGGATAACTGGCAACTGGTTGCTCTAATGATGCCACGAAAATGGTAAGCTTGCCTTTAATTCAATGATTCGCCGCTTTGCTATTTTTGTTTTCGGGTTGGAAAAGCGCTTGTGATTTTTAAGAGGGCTTTGATGGAACAGGCTGTTGAAACAAAACCGAAATATGAAAAATTTGATGTCAGCCTTTGGTTGACGGATATTAACACCACCGAGATTGGTATTTATCAGCAAGACCGTTACCGGGCCAAGTCGCGCCAGTTTACCAAGGATATGGATATTCTGGGCGAAGTGAAAGAAGATGGTAAGCGGGTTGGGCTGGTTGCTTATCGCAAAGGGGCCTGGAAAAAAGAATCTGGCATGAAGCGCCGGATGGTGATTAAGCTGTTTACTGATGAGGTGAACTGGCGTGGCACGCTTGATCTTTTGTTGGGCCGTTCCATGCAGCTGACCCATGGTGCGCGCGGCTTTCCTGTGACTTCTTATAGTTTGAATATTTCTAAGCACGAACAAATCGTTCAATTGGAGCGCTCTGCCTATAAGTGGTGGTTCCAGCCGGAATATTATTCTTTTTTCATTTTAAAAGAGGGCGTGCCAAAGTTTTACCGGCTGCGGCGTTGTTGGATTAATATTGGCGATGATTATGTGCTTTATGATGATCGCGGCAAAAAAATTGGCAAATTAAACGGCCGGGTACTGAATTTGGGCGGTAAATGGAAATGCTGGGTTAAGTCTGAACATTGCGATGTGCAGTTAAAGTATGTGCTGCAAATGTTTTGCACCATGCTGCGCTTTAACCAAGAAGCGCAGTGGCATATTAAAGACCTGGTTAGTGATATGAATGACGGGAAGTTGAAAGACCTGAAATTAGAATCACTTGAGAGCGATCTTTATATGAATCCGCGCCGAGTTCGTTAGTTTTTTCTTCGTCAATCATTTTGATAAGGTTTTGTTAACTTCAGGGTGTGTTTTTCTGTAATGCACCCTATGGTTGTCAATTTGTTAATAAACTGTGTTTATGACTCTTTGAAATAAGGGTTTATTCCTTAGGATCAAAGTCAATATTCAAGGTGATGTTCATGGAAAATGCACCAAATTTATCTGATGAAGAGGTTGTCAATGGCATTTGCTTGCAGTTTGTGCAAATGCTGAAAGAGGAAATTCACCAACAACCAGAGCTGGCCGTTGGACGGTGGCGTATTGAAAGTGAATGGACGGGCCAAACGGGCAGTGTTTCTCGCATTAAAAAAAGTCAAATTGGCGGGGATGATCTGGTTCGTAATTTTGAGGTTCGCATGGACCAACCGCATGAACTTTGCGGTGGGAATGCTTATGCCAGCCCGCAAGAGCATCTTATTGCAGCGATCGCAGGTTGTTTAATTGCAAACTTTTCTGCGGTTAGCGCTCAACGTCATATTGAGCTTTATACTTTGAAAGTGAACGTTTCAGGCACCACTGATATGCGCGGTCTTTATGATATTTCTTCTTTTAAGTCGGCTGGATTTAAGGATATCAAGTTTGAACTTGAGGTTACGGGAAATGCCTCTGATAAAGATCTGACTGACGTTTTTGACTATGTGAAGACGATTTCCCCGAATTTGTCTTGCTTTGGCAATGCAACGCCATGTGAAACCAAATTATTGATTTCTAGCTAATTATAATTTTGGTTTGCTGATCTAATAATCTTAGTAAGAAATATAAATTTTTCTTTTCCAGCGCGATGCAACCTTGCGTGGGCTTATCCTTTTGTTTTGCCACATGAATGAAAATAGCACTACCGCGGCCTTTGATGCGTGGGCACTGGTTGTGATCTGTCACAATAATCAGATCATATAATGCATCTTCTCGCCAAAGATTTTCCGCCGAAGCTTTATAGGGTAGGGTTACGGGGCGGTTATAATTCCGATCAGTCTGTTCGTCACACCAGCCATCGCTCGGTTTTATGGCTTTTACAGGCAAGGCTGTTTGGGGGCGTTTGGTGCGATCTTGGCGGTAGTAAACCATTTGAGGATGGTAGATCCCGATAGGGGTTTTTTCATCCCCCTCTTTTTTGAGAATTGTTTGGCCATTTCGCCCTATAACGCAGGGAATAAGAGGGTTCGAGGACCCTACATTGAGAGCGGTATGAATGGTGCGGCGATTTTGGCTAACAAGGGTTGCTTTTTTGAGTTCACCAAAATTTGACATAAATTCAACTCATTATACCGGGCTGATCAACTATGACTATATTATATAGCATCAAATGATGCTTTTTGGAGAAATTATAAGTATAGTTTTACAAAGTTGAATTATACCGAGAATGAAGTCTTGAACGGGAATGATTTTATGAGCTCACAAAGAAAAATTTTAATTGTTGATGATGATGATGATTTGCGCGAAAGCCTGGTCGATCAACTTTTATTGCATGAAGAATTTGATGTTCTTTCAGCTGCAACGCCGAGTAAGGGCTTGGAGTTGGCAGAGAGCGAGCGCATTGATTTGATTTTGCTTGATGTTGATATGCCTGAACTTGATGGGCGCGAGATGTGTAAAAAACTGCGCCGGGCTGGGTTTAAAAGTCCTATCATTATGTTAACTGGGCAAGATTCAGACGCTGACACGATTTTAGGACTTGATGCCGGAGCCAATGATTATGTGACCAAACCGTTCCGGTTTGCGGTTCTTTTGGCTCGTGTTCGGTCTCAATTGCGTCAGCATGAGCAAAGCGAAGATGCTATCTTTGCTATCGGGCCTTATAGTTTTAAACCAGCCTCTAAGCTGCTTGTGGATGAAAGTGAGCGTAAAATTCGCTTAACGGAGAAGGAAACATCTATTTTGAAGTTTCTTTACCGGGCTGGAGAAAAGGTTGTGACGCGCGATGTGTTGCTGCATGAAGTGTGGGGCTATAATGCAAAGGTCACAACGCATACTTTAGAGACCCATATTTATCGGTTACGGCAAAAAATTGAGACAGATCCGTCACAGTCAGAACTTTTATTAACAGAAGCTGGTGGATATAAACTTGTCCCATAAACATCCACAGACTTCTTTTGCTTGCTGTCTGGATTTTTTTTTCTATTGCCCCTAATGTTTGAGCATCATTTGATTGGTTGCCTGAGGGCCTTTTGGCGGCCAATTATTTGATCAAGCTGCGTTTTGCTTGCTGTGTAAGTGGGGTTATCCATTTTTCGTGTTTTTGTTGCCCAAAGAAGTGTCTTTGGTGTGCGTTTTCCTTTGTTTTAACGCAAAGGGGCGATTTGTGATGGGTAATGTGGATGTATTTTTTATATGGGGTCATTTGATGAAACTTGCCGAACTAATCGGACCGCTTAAGCAATTAGATGTTTTTTCTAAGTTAACTGACAATCAGATTATGATGATTATTAATGAGGCTGAGCGGGTTTCTTTTCGTCCTGGTCAGGTGATGATTGAGGACGGGCAAGCTGGTGATTCAGCTTATTTTATTGTTGTGGGGATGGTCGAGCGGTTGGCCCAACCTGAAATTGGCAGGGGCCGGGAGCATTTTGGTCACGGTATTCTTGTTGGTGAGATGGCGATGTTGGTTGATCATGTGCATGCCTCAACTGTGCGCGCGAAATCTGAAGTGAAAGCTTTAAAGATTTCACGTGCAATGCTTTATAAGACCATGTCTTTGGACCCTGCGATTGCAGATAATTTTATTCAGACCATTAAGGGGCGTTTGAATGTTATGCTTGAGCGGATCAAGGAGATTGATGACACCTTGGCCACTGCTGAGGCAACTAGTTTTGATATGACTGGGAGCGAAGAGCCGGCTATGGCTCACTAGAGCATGTCACTTTGTTGAAGCGAGCCATTCTTAGTGGCCCAAAGCTGGGCCACTTTTCAAGACCTTAAATTTCAAATTCAGCTATAACCGGGGCGTGATCTGAGGCTTTTTCCCAGTCGCGGATGTCGGTTAGAACTTGCATGGTTTTGGCTGTTTTGGCCAGTTTTGGGGTGACCCAGATATGATCTAGACGGCGGCCACGGTTTGAGGCACGCCAATCTTTTGCTCGGTAGCTCCACCAAGTAAAAAGAGGGTCGTGTTCAGGCACGAATTGGCGCATCACATCATGCCATTTTTGTGAAGCTTGTAGCTCATTTAAATGGTCCACTTCAATTGGCGTGTGGGAGACAACTTTTAGCAATTGTTTGTGTGACCAAACATCTGCAGGCAAAGGGGCAATGTTGAGGTCGCCGACCATGATCATGCGAGCAGAATGGTTGTTGGTGTCATCTTTAAACCAGCTGGTTAGGTTGGTGAGGTAATCGAGCTTTTGGCCAAACTTTTCATTTTTTGTTCGATCAGGTATGTCGCCGCCAGCGGGAATATAAAAGTTATGCAAAATTAAGGGGTGTTTTGGCGCGCGGCTGGAGGTTTTTATTTTAACAGCAATGTGCCTGGTGTGCTCGGAATTGTTAAAATCATGGCTGGCAATGTGTTCAAGAGGCAAGCGCGATAAAACGGCCACCCCATGATAGGCTTTTTGTCCATGAATAACAATGTGCTTGTATCCCATGTCTTGAATGGCTTGGTGGGGGAATTGGTCATCAGCGCATTTGGTTTCTTGCAAAGCAATGATATCAGGCTGATGTTGATCGGTGAGTTTTGCCAGGCTTTCGATGCGCAAACGGACTGAATTAATGTTCCAGGTTGCCAGCTTTAATTTCATTGATTTTGCCCCCGCATTGTTTGTTATTAGGTTGGTTTTTATCTGTTGTTAAAGCTTAAAGCTAAGATAAACGCCACAAAAAAAGCGCCCAACCGGGATGTGGACGGCTGGGCGCATTAAACTGCGCTTAAACGTACGCTTTTGGGAAAAAGTATTAAGAGCAAGCCATTCTCATTTTAAAAAATTATAGCTTAACTCATAAATAGCTGGTTTACGATGCAGCCTAAACTGCGAACTTATTCAGCCTCAAAATACATTTCCCGCAGCGCTTTATAAGTCGCTTGCGCCGAGAGGGAATACGGCGCTAAAAGATGTGTCTCGGTTAGACGGGGGGCACTACCGATAGGAATGACACACCCTTTAAAATAATACAATAAGGGAGTTTTTTTTGATTTCAATGGTTTTTTTGCATCAGAACGCGCCAAATTCCCTTAAAAAGTGAATAAATCATTAATTTGCACGCCTTTTTAAGGGTGAAAAATCAATATAAGTATCTGTAATGTCACAGTTATTTAGGGAAAGGATAGGGACTTTGTCGATTTTTCTCTTTGGAAAAGTTTTCCATCGATTTTTTCATCAAAATTTAGATGAGAAAGAATTACGCGGGTTGTTTGGCCTTGCGCATCAATAACTTTCCATTCTTTTAGTTCCAAATTTGATGTATTGGCGAAGACTAATTCTATTTCCCCTATGGCACTTCCATTGCGATCGATCAGAATAATTGATGTTTGCTCATCTGTTTCTACGACTGATTTGATGATTGCATCACGGACAATGTTTACATCTTTGGCCAGTAAAATTCGAAAGGGCGTGTTTTTTAATGGGAATCGGTCTTCGGTATTAATATCGCGATCTTCGATGATCAAAAAACGACCGTCTGCGATTACCCTTTGCAGACTTGGGGGGGCATAGTCAAAACGAATGCGGCCAGGACGTTTGAGATAAAATTTTCCCTTTTGCTGGCTGTCATCAGGATTGATTTGAATAAAACGCCCTTTTAAATCGTTAAGATTGTTGAGGTAGGTGTTAATTTGTAAAACGACTTTTTGTTGTTGGCTGGTGAGGTTGGTGTTTTTTAACTCATCAACCATTGAGGCTGCCCAGCCTGAATTATCTGGTTTCTTTTGATCTTTTTTGTCTGCGGCATGGGCGCTGCCATTAACATTCAATAGGGCTGTAAAGAGCCCTAATGTCAGTATCGTTATGATCGAGACTTGCTGGAATTTGCTTAATAGAGTGGCTTTTGGGCTTGGTGAAGCGTTTAAGCTTGGCATTATTATTTAACTCCAGCTGAGGGGTTCGGTTGGTTTTTGTAATTTTAAACACTCTAGAGCATGTCACATGGTATTGGGTTCGAAGCCATGCTCTATCCTCTTATTTATGCGTGTCTTTTTCCCAAAACCGGTATCCACTTTTGTGCGACACGCACTATAAAACTACTATTGCCTAAAGAATACGACAACTCTTTGGCATGTTTTGCGTTTAATTGGCTTTGTTTGCAAACAAATAAGCGTTAAATCAACTGTTATTTAAACCTGATCAATGAGAATTTCACGTTTGCCAGACCTGTTTGCGGGACTGACAATGCCTTCATCTTCCATGCGCTCAATCAGGGTTGCGGCTTTGTTATAGCCAATGGATAGGCGGCGTTGCAGATAGCTGATGGAGGCTTTTTGATCGCGAATAACGATTTGTATGGCCTCTTGATATAGATCTTGGTTTTTATCACCTGTTTTTGCCGCTTCTTGGTCGGCTGTTTCTTCTTCAAGGGTGATGTTGTCTAAATATTCTGGGGCCCCTTGGGCGCGCAAATGATTGACGACGTTTTCAACTTCAGTGTCATCAACAAAGGCACCGTGCACACGAACCATGCGGCTGCCCCCTGGCATATACAACATGTCACCGCGTCCCAACAGTTGTTCAGCGCCCTCTTTGCCAAGAATGGTGCGGCTGTCAATTTTAGAGGTGACCTGGAAACTAATGCGGGTTGGAAAGTTGGCTTTGATGGTGCCGGTGATGACATCAACTGAGGGGCGCTGGGTGGCCATGATGACATGAATGCCAGCGGCCCGAGCCATTTGTGCCAAACGTTGGACTGCAATTTCAATTTCCTTGCCAGCGACCATCATCAGGTCTGCCATTTCATCAATTACAACAACGATCATGGGCATGGGCTCAAAATTCAATTGTTCTTGCTCGAAAATGGCGCGGCCGGTTTCTTGGTCAAAGCCTGTTTGTACGGTGCGTGAAATTGGCTCGCCTTTTTCACTGGCTTCTTTGACCCGTTCGTTAAAGCCGTGAATGTTGCGCACACCTAATTTTGACATTTGGCGGTATCTGTCTTCCATTTCGCGCACAGCCCATTTTAGGGCTGAAAGGGCTTTGTGGGGGTCTGTAACCACTGGGGTGAGCAGATGGGGAATGCCATCATAAATGCTAAGTTCTAGCATTTTGGGGTCAATCATGATCATGCGGCATTGTTTGGGGCTTAAGCGGTATAAAAGCGATAAAAGCATGGTGTTGATGCCAACAGATTTGCCAGACCCGGTGGTGCCGGCAATGAGCAAATGAGGCATGGCGGACAGGTCTGTGACAACAGGTTCGCCGCCGATGGCTTTGCCAAGGATAAGCGGCAAGGGGTGTTCTGAATGATAAAATTCAGCTTGCTCAACCAATTCGCGGAAATAAACGGTTTCACTTGCCGCGTTTGGCAGTTCAATGCCGATGGCGTTGCGCCCTGGGATCACGGCGATGCGGGCTGACAGGGCGCTCATGGAGCGGGCGATGTCATCAGCCAGGCCAACGATGCGCGAGGTTTTGGTGCCCCGGGCCGGTTCAAATTCAAACAGGGTGACAACAGGGCCTGGACGTACATTGAGTATTGAGCCCTTGACGCCAAAGTCGAGCAATACATTTTCCAGCATATGGGCCATTTCCAGCAAATCATCATGGGAATAGGATGTGGCTGGTTGTGGCGGGGGCGGGGTGAGCAATTCTATTGGGGGCAGAATGAATTCATGGCCACCGGCTCGCTTTTTGTTGTTTAGCCCGGGTGTGGGAACAGGATTTAAAGGGGGTTGGTGTTCAGGGGTTGCGCTGCCCAGGCCGGTTTGATCTGGTTGGAATTCGTAGGCGTGTGGGGGCTGGCCAGCTGCATAGTTAGGTTTAGCAGACATTGGAGGTAATTGTTCTGGGGATAGCTTTTGCGATAAGCCATCAGGGGTTGCGCCTTGGAAATGATCGGGGCGTAAGGGGCGCGGCATGGGTGGTTGGGTTTGATGAATGGCAGGGCCGTTATGAGCGGCTTGGTCCGTTTCATCCAAACTGGCGTTGCGCCACCACAGGCGTTGGTTTTTGCCTTCCCGTTCACTGGCTTGGCGAAGGGAGCGGGCTTGATACCAATAGACAAGGCGGTTAAAGGGGGCTTTTAAATTGGCCTTAAATTGTTCTGGGTCTTCAACATGAAACAGAATTTGTGCATCTCGCATTTTTAGGGCGCAGGTGAAGGCAAGGGCAAATGTTGACCCTGTCAGTAACAGCAAAAAGGCCAATACCGTATAAAAGGGGCTGATGGCTGTTAGGCTTTCAAGCTGGGTGATTTTGCCAATGGTGTCGCCAACAATGCCGCCATAGTTTTGCGGCAAGGGCCAGGTGCTTGTGGTTGGTAACAGGTTTAAGGTGGTGGCCAATAGCGTAATGCTAAAGGGCCAACTAAAGATTCGCATGCGAAGGTTTGTTGGTGGGTTATTGATTAAAAGGCGCACACCCAGAATTGCAATTGGCAAAATGAGCACAATGCTGGCAAGGCCAAAGCTTTGCAAAGCGATGTCTGAAAACACCGCGCCCAGACGGCCACCTAAATTTTGGATGGGCACATCAGCTGCCCGGTTTAGGCTTGGGTCATTAACAGACCAACTCATTAAACTGGCCCAACTAAATACCGTGCACAACAAAAGCAGCGCGCCAGCGATTTTATTGGCGGCTTGTTTTAGGCCTGTTTGTAGTGAGCCTGGTAATAATGTTTTTTTGTTTCGACCCCGGCTGGCAACCACTGCCATGCTTTACCTCATCCCATACAACTTTTTATACGCTCTAGGGCTTCTTGCGTTTGGTCAAGATTGGCCACAAGGGCCATACGGGCATACTGTACGCCTGGGTTTATGCCGTGATGATCCGATCGTGCAAGATAAGCACCCGGCAATAGTTTAACACCACAACCTTTCCAAAGTGTTGTCACAGCGTCGATTCCACCGCCAAATTTAGAAAAATTTAACCATAAAAAGAAGCCACCTTGTGGTTTTTTAAAGGAAAAGTGTGGTTTTAGAACTTTTTCTGCCAATTCGAATTTGGCTTGGTATTGTTTGCGGTTTTCAATCACGTGGGTTTCATCAGACCACAAATGAGTTGAGGCATGCTGAATGGGGCCTGGAATTTGGGGGGCGGCTACATTGCGGAAATTGGCAAAATCTTTCATGAAGGCGGGGTCGCCAAGGATAATGCCAGAGCGAAGGCCGGGTACATTGGAGCGTTTGGAAAGGGAATTAAAGGCGCAAACATTGGTCATATCATTTGATAAGGCAAGTGCGGCCTCTAATGCTGAGCCGGGTTTTTCTTGGGTGTAAATTTCGGAATAGCATTCATCTGAAAACAGCATGAAGTTGTGTTGCCGGGCCAATTTAATGGCTGTTTGCAAGTAAGCTTGGTTTGCCACAGCCCCTTCCGGGTTTGAGGGGGTGCACAGGTAAAGGGCGATGGTGCGGGCCAATACCTCCGGATCTATTGAGGTGAGGTTCGGCAAGAAATTTGTTTGTTCTGTTGCGTTGAGAAAAACAGGTTCTGCACCAGCGGCAATGGCAGCGGCGCTGTAGACTTGGTAATAAGGGTTGGGCAGCAGGACCACAGGTTTGTTTATATCAGAGCGGCGGGCTTTGGCAGAAAAACAGGCATAAAACAGGCCTTCGCGGCTGCCGTTTAAGGGCAAGCAATGATCATCTGTTAATTGGCCTTGTAAGGTTTCAAACCGGTTTTCAGCCCAGTTTATAATCGCCGCTCTTAATTCGTTCGAGCCGCGAATGGCTGGGTATGCGCCTAAGCTACCGATGGCTTCATTGAGTTTGTCTTTTACCCAATCAGGCGCAGGGTGTTTGGGCGCGCCAATGGTGCAATCAAGGGGTGATTGGCCGGGGGTGATGCCATCTAGTTGAGTGCGCAGGGCGGCGAAGGGAGATTGAATGTCTTTGAATGTTTGCATATTGATGGTGCCAGGCCGTGCCTTAACTTCCATGGTTAGACGTTTGCATTTTTATAAGGCATGTCAAGGACGCGGAGCGCAAGTGAAATCCTTGACATGCCTTATAAAAATGCAAAAATCTCACCATGGAAGTTAAGGCACTTCTCAGGCTCTTTTAAGTGAATGATGATTAAGCGGTTTTGCGCCAATGTTCAAGGGGCAAGCCATGGTCTAGGGCGGATAAGAATTCGCCGAAGGGAATCATGAATTGACTGGGAATGCCGCTGATGGCCGTTAAAAACGGGTCCGCGGTTAAAAAGGGGAGCCAGTGTTTGGCCGGGTGGGGTTGGATTTCTAGACTATCTTTTGGCTTTAAGGGAATAGAAAACCCGGCGACTTTTTGTTTTGCTTTGGCGTTTTCTAAAGGGTTTTCTGAGCGGGCTTGTTCAATGGCTTTTTCAAGCACGCATATGGGGTGGCCTGAAAGCTTGTCAAAATTAGGGGCGCCATTGTGTCTTAAAAAGCCATAACTTGAGACAGGCATGGCATAAAGATGCGGGCTGTTGGCCTCATGACAATTTAAAGCGCGAAAGCCGGTTTCAAGCGCGTGGTCATTCATAATGGTGTCGCGCATGGTGGTTAAAATAGTGTCTGGTTTTATGGCATGTTGGAAGGCTTTAACACCGTCTTTTAAAAACAGGCGCTCATATTTTGTAAACGCAATGATGATGGTGTCAAACGTGCCATAGCGCCCTGTGGCAATGTCTGACATCAGGCGGATGAAGCCGGTTGATTCTGATGGGGCCAGTTTTTGGCCTGCCGGTTGGCAAATGATGAGGGCATTGGCTGCTACCAAACTGTCTTCAAATTGCGTGAGCGGGTTTTGGCCTTCAGCGGTTTCAAATTGGGCGCTGGGGGCGACAAATTGGCCAAATAAGTCAAAATCATCGCGCAAATCATCAATCTCGATGGCATAATAACCAGATAAATGATGGGTCGGGCGCTTAAACAACGTCCACTTGCTGGAGGTAAAATCAATGCCGATTTTTATTTTGCGCACAAAGGCTGTGCTTTGGGCGCGAAACAAAGTGTTAGGGGCATTGAATTTTAAGGCAAAAAGGGCTTCTAACTGATCAAGCCCTTTGGCATCGGTAAAACGCGCGATCATATGCGGCGAAAAACCATGTGATCTGGCAATTAAGCACTTTGCTAGGCTGGCACACAGGGTTGTTTTGCCCGTTTTACGACCGCCGATGAGCGCAACACGGAACGGTGCCTGCTGTGATGTTAGCTTGCTAGAAAAAGTATTCAAATGTTTTGGCCTCAGTGTTTAAGCTGCTTAATCTATCATCATTGTTGATTTGGAAAAAGATTTGGGTGGGGTTGTTTTTTAGTTCTCAACAAACTTGTGTGGGGGCCATTTCCTTGCCACTAATGGATCTATAACTGGATGTGATTCGCTTTAAGGATTTGAAACTACACTATGAGTGCTGTTAATCAGTTGGATTTAATTTGGCTTTCAGAGCTGAATTTGGTGATTCTATATCCGGTTAAAGATTTAGATGTGTCTTTTGCCAGTGCTGCCATCATCATCAAGGGTGAAGATGGAACAGACCTATTTGTGCCTTATGATGGCTTGAGCAAAGGCGCACCGATTGCCTTTTCATTGGGGCCGTCTTTGCAAGAAGGGGCTTATTTTTCGCTCAGTGTGCTCGGGTTTAAACTGAATGGAGAGCCAATTGAGCTTGCCGTTTTTCAATTGGATAAAGAGTTTGTGCCTCACCTTTATTTAAGCGGGGAGGCTACCAAATCCTTAGACATGCAAGTGGTCGGGTTTGGGCAATATCGCTGTGATGGGGATGAGGCTGGATCTGCAAACCAGCTTGGTGACATTGGCATCAGTTCGGCTGATTATCAGATTGAGGAGCGCGTTGATTATAGCCAATTATTGGCCACCTATCTTTATGATATGCGCTCTATTGAGCGCGATAATTTTACCGGGTTTTTCATCACCGGCGTGCCGCGTTTGGACCAGATCATCGGCCCGGCGGTACATTTGCGCCCGCTGCATCACTATCAATTCGGACTTCAATTGAGATCAATGCAAATGGAGCTAGATCTTGTAGAAGATGAAGGTTTCGATGAGTTAGATGAGACAGGCTCTTCACCGATTGAAGGGGCGGCTATTTTAAGCCGTCATGCAAGCGGCCATTTAAGGGGAGGGGGGGCAGATGGTGGTTTTGGTGTGCGTGATGTTCCAGAATTTACGTTGCATGCGGGCCCGGCACGAGAGGCGGTGGACTTTATCTTGCGCAATGGGTTGCAAGTTCATTGGCGGCGCCAGTTAGAGACTTGGAATTTGGACCATTTGGAACAATCCAGATCTGATGACAGGGATGTTCAGAGTTTTCTTATGGCGCCTGTGAGTGAGCGGGACAACCTTGTTCAGCAAGATGGGGACTATTTTTTCCATTGGGCGGTGGAAGAGGCGATCATTGGTGATGTGGTGGGCATGGTGTTTGCCAGTGATCATGCCTCTATTGATATGAACGTACTGCTTGACGATCAAAACCCGATCAGCATGGAAGCGTTTGGCTTGTTTATCTTTATGGGTGATGAATTTGTCCCCCTTACCCAAGAGATTTTAATGCTGCCTGAAAACCAAGGCATTGTTGCCAGGCTAGAATCTCATATAGATCAGGGGATTAAGCAAAGCCGGGCGAAAAATTATTTGGCGCTTGAGCGGGTGCGTTTGGCTTCACGTTTGTTTGAGCGCGATAAAGTTTTGCTAAATTTGGTTGGTTCCTCTCAACTGCAAGCTTTGGCTGAACAATCGCCGTTTGGGCCAGAATTGATGGTGTATCGTGACCATGTTTTACATGCGTGGCAGGAACCAGACATGGCTTTGTGGCTCAAAGATTTATTTGGCTCTGCTATAAGTGCTGGCCGGGGCCGGTTGGTTGACTCACTGCGATTTGAGACGTTTAAAAAAGTGCCAGCCCTTGCCCATGCCCTGGTGTTTAACGAACCGTTTCGGCAAGCTTTTGGCAAACGCTCGGTTGACCCGCATAGTTTTCAAATGCCGATTTTGGAATATTTGTTGGGTAAGTTTTTCTCTGACCGATTGATTGAATGGGCGTTACGCCTCAAGGGCGAATCGCAGGCGGTGCTATGGCATTTGGCGCTAAAGCGCCCGTCCATGGTGGAGCGGCTTTATGAGCTTAAACTCGAGCCCGATTTGGCGCTCAACCCGTTTGATGAGCGCGCGCTTGATCATGCAGAGGCGGCCCTTAGTGATAGTAGCCATATTGATGTTGAGATCATTGAGCAAAAAGTGATGCCGGTTCTCAAAGCGCTTGAGGATGAGGGGCAGCTTGAGGCTTTGGAAGACTTTGCCCAAGGGTTAAAATTTGGAGCTGAGGGGAAAAAGCTCAATATTGGCGAGCTGAGCGTTTGTTTGGGGGCTGTGGAACAAGCCCAGGCACAGTGGCAGGCTTGGATTGATGAAGCTGGGGACGTTTTCAAACCCTTATTGCAACCCCTAGAGCTGAATGTGGTTGATTTTGAATCGGGTGAGGATTTCTCTGTAAGCGCAGATTTAAGGGAGTTGCGCCAGGAGATTGGTCGTTTTATCGGACAGTTGAGTGAAGAGTTGGGCTGTGATGAGATAATGGCGCAAAAAGCCCAAGCGTTTATTGAGACCGTTGAGGCTGATGTGTTTTTGCAAGAGATTAGGCAAAAGCTGGATCTTGCTTTGAAATATCATCATGATTTAAGCGTTGGTGTTGAGCAAATTATGGCCGCGTTTGAGGTTGATGAACAGACCCTGTCTGCTTTAAACGCGATAAAGCCCCAAGAGTGGCCAACAATGGAGCATTTCGGGCCGACATTCGCCAAACCGTTTGTTGAACGGCAAGTGGCGTTGCAGACAAAGTTTGATGCGCAGGTGAAGGCTTTTGCGCAAAAAGTTCACCCGGACGATGGGTTGTTTTATGCTACCTTACAAAATAGTTTGTCTGAGCTTGGCGCCGTGTTGCCAAAGCTGGTTTGGTTAAATGCTGGGCAAGAGCTGGAATACCGGGTGGCCAAAGTGCGCTCTGGTCTTTCTGAGGCGCTATTGGCTGTTGGGCCTTTGAGTTCCAAATTGCGCCGTTCAAAAGGTGTCAGCCAGGCGGTGAAACAGTTGGTTGTGGCTGAACGGATGGGGCCCTCTGGCTGGCCGATTATCAATCAATCACTTGAAATTATAGAAAAAAACCTTGAAGTGTCTCCAGGGTGATTTTTTGCTTGGCAAGCTGATTGATTTTGTGTCATAGCCTCTTTCTTAATTTGTCATTTTATGGAGTGTGTGATGGAAGGTAAAAATGCCTTCGGTGCAATGCCAGAGATTTCTTCTCATAATGAAGAGTTGCAAGAAACTGGTGTTGATCTGTCTTTTGAAGAGGCAAAAGACTATTTCATTGAAAAAGACGGTGAGAAATTTGCCGGCTTGCATTTGATTATTGATTGTCTTGGTAGCCGTAATCTTTCCTCGTTAGAGAAAGTGGAGCAGTGTTTGCGCTCTTGCATTGAAGCGGCCGGGGCAACGCTGTTGCATATTCATTTACATCATTTCACGCCGGAGGGGGGCATCTCTGGTGTGGCGGTGTTGGCAGAATCTCACATTTCAATTCATAGCTGGCCGGAACATGGCTTTGCCGCGTTGGATGTGTTTATGTGCGGCAACACAACCCCTTTGAAAACCATTGACATTATTCAGGCCGCTTTTGACCCTCAGGAGTTGCGGGTGAAAGAATTATATCGCGGCAAAGGAGCCCTTGCATGGAGCGATGGATTGAAGAAACCCTCCATCTAGATTGGCGGACGCGGTTAAAAGCTGAGACCGTATTATTCGAACAGCAGACAGACCATCAACATCTCATCATTTTTGATAATAAAAAATTTGGCCGGGTGATGATGCTTGACCATGTGGTGCAGCTGACCACTATGGATGAATTTATATATCATGAGATGATGGCGCATGTGCCCCTTATGGCGCTTAACACTGTTGAGCCTGATGCACCAAAATCAGTGTTGATTGTTGGCGGCGGTGATGGGGGTGTTTTGCGCGAGGTGTTGCGTCACCCCAGTGTTGAGCGGGCGGTGTTATGTGAGATTGACCGCTCTGTGATTGACATGTGCTTGGCGTATTTTCCCGGTGTTTCCAACGGGGCCTTTGAGCATGAACGGGCTGAGATTGTCATTGCCGATGGTACTGAATATGTCGCGGCACACCGGGATGAGTTTGATGTGATCTTGATTGATTCAACAGATCCTATCGGGCCGGGGGCTGTTTTATTTACCAAGGAATTTTACGGAGATTGTAAAACAGCGTTAAAGCCGGGCGGGGTGATGTTGACGCAAAATGGGTTGCCTTTCATGCAGCCAGATGAGCTGAAACAATCGGTTGGTTATTTTAAAGAGCTTGGCTTTGCGCAAAGTTCAGCTTTTATTGCGACAACGCCGGGGTATTTTGGCGGGCCGATGTCACAAGGCTGGGCCTCTAAACGTGACGGTTTGAACGCTTTGCCTTTACAAGCTCTTCAAGAGACTTTTGATAAGTTGGGCCTTGAGATGCGTTATTATTCGCCTGAGGTGCACTTAGGAGCGTTTGCTTTACCGCCTTATATTGCTGAGTTGGTTTAAGACTCTAGAGCATGTCACATTGTTTTGAATTCAAAGACATGCTCTATCTTTTTGTTAAAGCCGTGTCTTTTTTCACAAAATCAGTATCCACTTTTGTGCGACACGCTCTATTGAGGGTTGGGGGCGTGCCTTAATTTTCATGATATGACTTTCGCATTTTAAAAGGGTCTGTCAAGGATTGCACATGCGCTATCGCGTCCTTGACAGACCCTTTTAAAATGCAAAAATCTCACCATGAAAATTAAGGCACTTTATGGCGAGATTTTTGTTGTTTCTGTTCGGCTAAAGAGGGTATGAATTGGGGACCCAGCGATAGCCCATTGCATCTCGTTTTTCGATAAAGCCAATGCCGGGGAAGGGCATGTGAAACCCGATAATGGGGAGCTTGTCTTTGGCTGCCATATCAAAAATGGTTTTACGGGTTTGGGCGCCTTGCTCTTTGTCAGCATCGAAAACCATGTGCCAATCGGGGCGTGCTAGTGAGAGCACATGGTGGTGGGCACAATCAGCCATTAGAAGCATCTCTTTGCCTTTGCTTTCAATGTGAAATGCCAAATGGCCTGGCGTGTGGCCATAGGCTTTGACCGCCTCGATGCCAGAGACAACTTCATCACCTGGTTTGATGAATTTGAATTTTTCTTTGAGGCCGGCTGTGTTGGTTTTAAATGGTTTGGCAAAAGGTTCTAGTCCCTTGGGGAGTTTATCGTCATTGTCCCAAAAATTAAACTCGATGTCAGAAATGACGTATTGCGCGTTGGGGAAAGCTTCTTTGTCTTTTTCTTTTATACCGCCGATGTGATCGGAATGGCCATGTGTGATCACGACGATATCAATTTGTTCTGGCTTGAAACCTGCGACTGCCAATTGTTTGGCTAAATTTCCAGCAAAGGGGCGCGGTGCAAAGCCATTCTCGCCATTGCCTGTGTCAAATAAGATAAGTTCTTTGCCAGTGTTAACAACTGTTGGAAGAAAAGTCGGGTTGAACAGTCTTGCAGGCATTAAGTTGTCTGTTAATAAGGTTTCAACCTGCTTTTCAGACGCATTGGCGCCAAAGATGGGATAGACTTTTTCGATCAATGCTTCGCCGTCTGAAATGGTGGTGATTTCAAAAGCACCTAGCTCAAAGCGATAAAAGGTTGGCTTGCTAACTCCTAAAAATGGGGCAGCAGCGTTTGCGAGTGAGGGAAGCGAGCTGATCAAGGGTGCTGCCAATAGGCTTGTGCTAGCGGTTAGTAGAGTGCGGCGGTTTAGTTCTTTATGAAAGAAATTGTTACTCATGAGAGTCCATCCCTGTTTAACTGGTTTAATTTCATTCTAGTTTTAAAATTTCTTTTTGCAACTTAATCTATGGCTGACCAGTGAGATTTAAGTTTTGCATTGTTTGCCAAGGGACCTGTTAATCCCCGGTGTCATTTGACTACCGATTTTATTGACCCAATAGCGCAGTGTTTGGGCCACCAGGTTCAAGCGGCAAAAGGTGCAGTCGAGGTTGAACTTGCCCATTTTGGGTGAAAATTGGGTGAGGCAATTGTTTTCAAATGTCCCGGTGGGCGTAAAAGCAAAACGCACCTGTTTGGCTTTTTTCGATTTGGTGGTTAGGTCGCAGGTGACCCATTGCGGCGGGATGATGAGTTCGCCTTGCTTTTTATCGATGGCCTGTTGCACCAGCCGCGTTTTCACGCGCACTTTGGCCATGCATTTGGCGCTGCGCACATTGATGATGGTTTTCACTGTGGCCTTTGAGGCTTTGTGGCGGCGCTTTTCAGGTTGGTCAGGCTCTTGTTCTTTTTGAGTGAGCAGGGCATCCAGTTCAGCTTCTTTAAATGAAAAGGGAATGTTGCAGGAAATAAGGGGATGTTTCTTCTGACCCTTTTCAATGGCTTTCTTGGTGGTACCGAGGCACTTTTCTATCGCGTTGATTGTGACTTGATGATGAGCGGGGGGCTGAGCTTTGCCAGGTGTGGAAAAAAGACAAAAAACAAGAAAAGCCAATACGGGTTTGAAATAGTGCACGTGATTTGCTTTCTCAAAATGGTTATTCGCCTTTTTGCTCTTCCCCTTCAATTTCATCGGGCGGAGAGACAATAATATACCCGTCTTTGATGTGAAGGGTCGGCACATTTTCTTCGTTAAAAACTAGATACATGCTCTTTTGGCTGTTTTGTGGCAAGATTTCAAGCAAATCCCCTGCGCCAAAATCCATAACGTTGATGATTTTGCCAAAAGGGTCCCCATTTTCCAATCTGGCTTCAAGGTTGATCAGGTCTGAATAGTAAAATTCATCCATCTCAGGTTCGGGCAGTTTATCGCGCTCAATGCACAATATTGTGCCTTTGGCAGCTTCAGCATCGTTGCGGTCTTTGATTTCTTTTAGACTGGCAACCAGCAAGCCTTTATTGTTGAGCTGTAGTTTTTTGATTGTAAAGGTGTGTTGGCCGGAAGGGTCGCTTAAGGGGCCGTATTGATTAAGGGCGAGGGGGTCGTCACCAAAGGGTTTGATTGTTACCTGGCCCTTAATGCCGTGGGCTTTGGTAATGACGCCAAGCTCGATAAGGTCTTCTTTTGGATGATTCATCTGCGACAAGGGCCTTATGTTTCGCCTTAACTTCCATGATAAGACTTTCGCATTTTAAGTTCGCTTGTCAAGGGTCAGGCCAGGCGTAACCGCCCTTGACAAGCGAACTTAAAATGCAAAAATCTCACCATGGAAATTAAGGCTGAGCTTGGCGAAGCTAGTTTTTTATTCGGCGGCAGTTTCTTCTGCTGGTGCTTCTTCAGCAGGGGCTTCCTCAGCCGGTGCGTTTTTGGCTTCCTCAGCAGCTGCTTTTGCGTCTTCTTCTTTTTGCTTTTTCTCTTCGATGCGCTCAAGGGCTTTTGTGCCAGGCTTGGCTTTGTTTGGATTGTTGCGGGCTTTGCGCTCTAGAATGTCAGCGGTATCCAAGAAGCGATTAACGCGGTCAGTTGGTTTGGCGCCTTTTGACAACCAATGTTTGATGCGCTCTTCGTTCAGTGTCACCCGGTTTTCATCGTCTTTGGCCAATAGCGGATTGTATGTGCCGAGCTTTTCAATATAGCGACCATCGCGCGGCATGCGCACATCGGCTACAACAATGCGGTAAAAGGGGCGTTTTTTTGAGCCGCCACGGGCCAGTCTAATTTTCAGTGCCATGTTATTTTCCTTTCAAGCAGAACTGATAAATTTAAATTCGTTATTTCTTTTTACCTGGTAAGCCAGGGATGCCGGGCAAGCCGCCCATGCCCCCTGGGGTTCCAGGGGCCCCAAGGCCTGGTAGGCCGGGGATGTTTTTGGGTAATTTTTTCTCTAAATCTTTGATGTCAGGCATTTCACCTGATTGAGGCATTTTGCCCGATTGGGCCAGGGCCTCTAACTCAGCGTCTGAGATGTCTGGCATGTCGCCGCCAAACAGGCCGCCCATGCCACCCTTTTTGCCCATCTTTTTCATCATGTCAGCCATTTGCCGGTGCATTTTTAAAAGCTTGTTAATTTCCTGCACCGTGGTGCCAGAGCCGGCGGCAACGCGTTTTTTGCGGCTGGCGTTAAGCAGCTTTGGAAATTGGCGCTCTTTCATGGTCATGGAAGAGATGATCGCTTGTTGGCGATTAAAGATGCTGTCATCAAATTGGGCGGCATCAAGTTGCTTTTTCATTTTGCCGATGCCAGGCAGCATGCCCATAATCGAGCCCATGCCGCCAAGTTTTTTCATTTGATTCAACTGTTCGGACAAGTCTTCTAAATCAAACTTGCCCTTTTTCATTTTCTTGGCGATTTTGGCCGCTTTTTGTGCGTCGATCGTCTCTGCGGCTTTTTCAACCAGGCTGACCACATCGCCCATATCCAAGATACGGTTGGCAATCCGATCTGGGTGGAAGTCTTCCAGCTCGTCCAGTTTTTCACCAACACCGATGAGCTTAATTGGCTTGCCGGTAATCCCGCGCATAGAAAGGGCAGCACCGCCGCGGCCATCGCCATCCACTCTGGTTAAGACGATACCCGTGATGCCAATGCGCTCATCAAAACTTTTGGCAACATTGACGGCATCTTGACCGGTGAGGCTGTCTGCGACCAACAATGTTTCGTGCGGGCCAGTGATGTCTCTGATGGCTTCTGTTTCGGCCATCAGCTCATCATCAATGTGCAACCGGCCAGCGGTGTCCAGCATGAGCACATCAAAGCCGCCGCGTTTGGCTTCATCCAGAGCGCGTTTAGCAATCTGTGTTGGGTTTTGGCCTTCTATTATTTCCAGTGTTGCCACATTGACTTGCTCACCAAGCACGCGCAACTGCTCTTGAGCGGCTGGGCGGCGGGTGTCTAGCGAGGCCATGAGGACTTTTTTGTTCTCACGTTCGGTTAAGCGCTTGGCAATCTTACCGGTTGTGGTGGTTTTACCAGAGCCTTGCAGGCCAACCATCATAACTGGTACAGGCGCTGTTGCCTTCAAGTCAATCGGGTCAGCCTCAGAGCCTAGCATGTTGACCAATTCATCATGAACGATCTTGATCACTTGCTGGCCAGGCTTAACGGATTTTAGAACCTCAGCGCCAACGGCTTTTTCCGTGACCTTGTCGACAAACTCTTTGGTAACTTCTAGCGCGACATCAGCCTCTAGCAGGGCCCGGCGCACTTCGCGCATGGCGGTTTTCACATCGCTTTCAGAAAGCGCACCCCGGCCGGTGATTTTGTCAAAGGCGCTGCTTAAGCGGTCTGAGAGAGAGTCGAACATCGGTTTCGTTTTTCATCTTTCTGTTGGCTACACTCTATTGGATAGGCGCAGCTTTATTTGTCTCACGGGCTATTCTTACCGCTTTAGCGGTAAGGCCCTCCGTTGGGCGGCGCTAAGCGCCGGGCTTCGCCATGTCGCCTAGCCCACTTTTGGCTAGGCTCCTTCTTTCGTTATTCTTGTTTTGAGCTTGTTGCCCATTTTGTTTTGCTAGACCAACGAAAAACGCGCCCGTGGGCGAACTTCGCTGACGGACGGTGACCCCTTATCCCCCGATGCCCCTTGGCACCATGTATAAGTAGGCGGCTTGTTTTTGGCCTTGATCTGAATTTGGATGGGAAAATGCGGGAAAAGGGGTGAAATGTCAAGGAAAATGGGGAAAGCAGAATGCTGAAGCTTGAAATCTGGGAGGTAGTAATAGAAGAATGCTTGGTGTGAGTGGGCACGATACAAGGTTTGCCCACCTTCGTGCACCACTCGCTGGCGGAGAAGACAGCCACTTGGCTGCCAACCAGAGCCCTTGTCATCATACGATGGCGAGGGCTTTTTTTATTTCAATTACAAATTCGATATACTAATTCGAATTTGAGAAACAAATAGGATTTTTCCTATTTACGTAGATATATCTACGTGAATTTTCTAAATTTAGAAAACGTATTTTTACACTGAATGTGTATTTATACACGTTTTCACACAGAAAACTTCTCTTTTTAGAAGTTTGAAATTTAAAATAGACCCTTTTGAAGTTTTTAAATGTAATATTATAACTTACTCCCCTTCTATGACCTGTTTCACCCTTACAATGTGACAGTTTCACGCCTTTTGCCCTAAAATTTCAGTTAAGAGCAGGAAATTGCTCGAGGATAATTTGTTCAAATGGGTTTTGGGAGGAGTTGTTGTATGTTTGGGTTTGGGAAATCAAAGATTAAAATTCACCCTGCTGTTGATGGCGGCGTGAAAAAAGGCAAGGCTAATTTTGGGGGTGGTACGTTAAAGTGTAATTGTGCTGAGAACCAAGTGACCGTGAATGTTAAGGGCAATTGTGCTTACAACCATGTGTGTGGTTGCACCAAATGCTGGAAACCTGAAGGGGCAACCTTTAGCCAGGTGGCTGTGGTTGGACGCGACAATCTTTCAGTTGGCGATAATGAGGCTAAGTTGCGGGTGGTTGATGCCTCTGCGGCCATTCAGCGCCATGCTTGTACTGGGTGCGGCACGCATATGTATGGGCGGATTGAAGATCAGAACCACCCCTTTTACGGCTTTGATTTTTTTCATACAGAATTATCTGATACGCCCGGATTTGAAGAGCCGCGCTTTGCAGCCTTTGTCTCTTCCATCATTGAGGCTGGCACCAAGCCAGATGAGATGGATGACATTCGTGCCCGGTTAAAAGATTTAGGGCTAGAGCCTTATGATGTTTTGGCACCGGCATTGATGGATGCAATTGCCACTCATACGGCGAAAAAATCTGGCGTGTTGCAAGAATAAGAAAAATTGCTGGACAGATTGCTTTGTGCCTTAACGTTCCCGATCTTAACTCATGGAAGTTAAGGCACAGCTCAGTCATTAAGCTTGATAATTCAAAATCGGGCTGAGCCATTTTTCTGCTGTTTCCAAACTCCATCCCTTTCGTTTGGCGTAGTCTTCCACTTGGTCTTTTTCTATTTTGCCAACGCCGAAATAGTAGCTTTCTGGATGGGAGAAATAGAGGCCTGATACAGCCGCACCTGGCCACATGGCGTAGCTTTCGGTCAGCTCAATGCCAGCTTGGGTTTCTGCATCTAACAGTTCAAACAGGGTTTCTTTTTCTGTGTGGTCTGGTTGGGCCGGATAGCCAGGGGCCGGGCGGATGCCTTGGTATTTTTCTGCGATCAGTTCTTCATTGCTGAACCCTTCATTTTTTGCGTAGGGCCAAAATTCGCGGCGGACACGCTTGTGCATGTGTTCTGCAAATGCTTCTGCCAAACGATCAGACAAAGCACTGACCATAATTTTAGAATAATCGTCGCCCGCCTCATCAAAGGCTTTGGCTTTTGCCTCCTCGCCAATGCCAGCGGTGACAGCAAAGCCGCCGATATAATCTTTAATGCCGGTATCAACTGGTGCAATAAAATCTGACAGGGCTGCGTTGGCGCGTGCATTGTCGCGCATGATTTGCTGGCGCAAGGTGTGGAAAGTGGCAAGCTCTTCTTGGCGGGTGTCATCTTTGTATAGGGTGACGTCATCGCCGTTCGTATTGGCTGGCCAAAAACCGATGACGGCGTTGGCCTGGACCCATTTTTCCTCAATCATTTTGGTGAGCATGTCTTGCGCGTCGTTATAAAGGTTGGTGGCCGCCTCTCCCAATTTATCATCATGCAGAATGCGCGGGTATTGGCCGTTCATTTCCCAGGTGGCGAAAAATGGTGTCCAGTCAATGTATTTGGCAATTTCGCTCAAATCATAATCGGTGAAGGTTTTGATGCCCAAAAACTCAGGTGTGGTTGGTTCTTGCTTTTCCCAATTGGTTTTAAAGCCGTTTTCGCGGGCATCTGTGATAGAGAGCCGCTTTTTCTTTGTTTGGCCTTGGAGGTGTTTTTCAGCCAATGTTAAATAGCTTTGCTTGATTTCAGATTTGTAATTTGTTTGTTCCTCTGACAGCAATTTGGAAACCACGCCCACAGCGCGGCTGGCATCTGTGACGTAAACGCTTTGCCCTTTTTCGTAACTTGGGTCAATTTTAACCGCGGTGTGAATGCGGCTGGTGGTGGCCCCGCCGATGAGGAGGGGGATGTCAAAGCCTTCGCGTTCCATTTCGCTGGCAACATGGACCATTTCATCGAGGCTAGGGGTGATTAGGCCAGACAGGCCAATGCAATCAACCTTTTCTTGCTTTGCGGTTTCCAAAATGGTTTGGGCCGGCACCATCACGCCAAGGTCAATCACATCATAATTGTTGCATTGTAAAACCACGCCCACGATGTTTTTGCCAATGTCATGGACATCGCCTTTAACCGTGGCCATGAGGATTTTGCCATTTGATTGTTGAGCTTGGCCGCTTTTGGCTTTTTCTTCTTCCATATAGGGCAAGAGATAGTTTACCGCCTGTTTCATAACCCGGGCTGATTTGACCACTTGGGGCAGGAACATCTTGCCCGCGCCAAACAAGTCACCGACAACATTCATGCCGTCCATCAACGGGCCTTCGATCACATGTAAGGGGCGTTCGGCTTGGGCGCGGGCTTCCTCTGTATCTTCTTCAATGAATTTGTTGATGCCGTGCACCAGCGCATGGGTGATGCGTTCGTTCACGGTGCCTTCGCGCCAGCTTAGGTCTTGTTTTTGTTTTTTGCCCCCTTCGCCTTTAAAGGCCTCGGCTGCATCTAGCAATCGGTCCGTTGCATCATCGCGCCGGTTAAGGATGACGTCTTCTACCTGTTCGCGCAGCTCCGCTGGAATGTCATCATAAACCATTAGCTGACCTGCATTGACGATGCCCATATCAAGCCCGGCTTTAATGGCGTGAAAGAGAAACACAGAATGCATGGCTTCGCGCACATAATTATTGCCGCGGAAAGAAAAAGACAGGTTGGAAATGCCGCCAGAGACATGGGCATGGGGCAGGTTTTCTCGAATGCGCCGGGTTGCTTCGATGAACTCAACTGCGTAATTGTTATGTTCTTCAATGCCGGTGGCAACCGCAAAAACATTGGGATCAAAGATGATGTCTTCGGGCCTGAAACCGACTTTTTCTGTTAGCAGCTTGTAGGCGCGCTCGCAAATTTCATATTTACGGTCTGCCACATCAGCCTGGCCTTCTTCATCGAACGCCATGACAACTGTGGCGGCGCCGTAATTTAGGATCTTTTCAGCTTGTTCTAAAAAGGGGGCTTCGCCTTCTTTAAGAGAAATAGAATTAACAATGGATTTGCCTTGGACGCATTTAAGGCCTGTTTCAATAACTGACCATTTTGAGCTATCAATCATTATCGGCACGCGGGCAATGTCAGGCTCTGCCGCGATTAGATTGAGAAAGGTTTGCATGGCCTTTTCACTATCAAGCAGGCCTTCATCCATATTGATGTCGATGATCTGAGCGCCGTTTTCAACTTGGCTACGTGCGATGGTTAGTGCGGCGTCATAATCATCTTGTTCAATGAGTTTGCGGAACTTGGCCGAACCGGTCACGTTGGTGCGCTCGCCGATATTGATGAAGGTGGTGCTGGCTTGTGATGTCATGAAAAGGTTCTACCTGGTGATAAAGGGGTTATGTTAGTTCACTAAATAATTAATTGCGTACCCAATTGCGTACAATAGAACAACCATAATGGCTGTGCCGGGACTGTTTGCTAGAAACTCAAGTCCCACTTTTTTTATGATCATAGTGTTATATTCGTTTTGATCGTTGTTTGATTTTAGTTCTAAGTTTTTAGATGAAAGCAAATTATCAACTATAGATTTTACGTGATTGTCAAAACTGGTTTCTATAAATGTCCATAAGGAATTTATTATCAGAAATAAAATGATTAAATTTTTATAATCTAGTTGGTTGTATCCAACGTAAATGGTCACAAAAAGTGAGACTATAATAATGATTATTGCGATTATAAAAGGTATTAATCTTATAATTATCTGTGTTTTATGCATGAACAAAAGGTTCCAAACCGGACAGGCGCATTTTTGTTGGAATTTTTGGAGTATGCCTTGGGGTGTAGTCCTTTACAGCGTCTGCTATGGCTTTGATGTGATCAGGGGTTGAGCCGCAGCAGCCGCCAATCATGTTAATCAGGCCGTCTTTGGCCCAGCCTTCAATTTTGCCGGCCATCTCTTGGGGGGTTTCGTCATATTCTCCCATTTCATTGGGCAGGCCAGCATTGGGATAAGCGCTGACTTTACAATCTGCAACGCTGGCTATTTCTTGGATTGCAGGGCGCAGTTGTTCGGCGCCAAAGGAGCAGTTGAGGCCAATGGAAAACGGCTTTAAATGGCGCATGGAATAATAAAAGGCTTCTGGTGTTTGGCCAGATAGGTTGCGGCCAGACAAGTCAGTGATGGTGCCTGAGATCATGACCGGCCGGCTTGTGCGGAGTTCTTTAAAGGCTTGTAAGACAGCAAAGCCTGCGGCTTTGGCGTTGAGGGTGTCAAAAATGGTTTCAATGATGATGATATCAACGCCGCCTTCAATCAGGCCTTTGGTTTGCTCGCCGTAGGCTTCGACCAATTCATCAAAGGTTACATTTCTAAATCCTGGATTGTTGACATCTGGCGATATGGAAGCTGTGCGGTTGGTTGGGCCAATGGCACCAGCGACAAAGCGGGGTTTGTCTGGGGTTTTTGCGCTCCATTCGTCTGCTGCTTGCCGGGCTATTTTGGCAGCTGCCACGTTAATATCATAAGCTTGGGCTTCCATGCCATAGTCTGCCATTGAGATGGTGGTGGCGTTAAAGGTGTTGGTGCCGATAATGTCAGCGCCAACTTCCAAATATTGTCCATGGATCTCTTTAATGATCTCTGGCTTGGTGATGGAGAGCAGGTCATTATTGCCTTTGACATCTTGGTTCCAATTTGCAAATTGCTCGCCGCGGTAGTCAGTCTCGCTCAACTTATAGCGCTGGATCATGGTGCCCATGGCGCCATCAATGATGAGAATGCGGTCTTTGGTGGCGTCTTGTAGCCGTTTAAATGCGGGGTGATTGCTCATAATTGGACCTTACCATTTTCGTTTTCAGCTTTGCGTTCTGAATATCTTGATACCAAATAATCGGTTTTATCTTTGGTTAACAGGGTAAATTTCATTAATTCTTCGGCAACATCAACCATCCTTTCATAAAGGGGGGAGGGTTTCATGCGGCCATTGTCATCAAATTGTTTATAAGCGCTGGGCACAGAGGATTGATTAGGGATGACAAGCATGCGCATCCAGCGGCCAAGTATGCGCATGTTATTGAGGCTGTTAAAACTTTGTGAACCGCCGGAGACTTGTAACAAAGCTAACGTGCGCCCTTGCGTTGGGCGGACAGCGCCTATGGTCAGCGGGATATGGTCGATTTGGTTTTTTAAAACCGCTGTCATGTTGCCATGGCGTTCGGGAGACAACCACACATGGCCATCAGCCCAAAGGGCAAGATCGATAAGCTCTTTAATCTTGGGGTGAGTGTCTGCCTCGCCGCCTGGTTCGAAACCAGCTTCGGGCATGGGCAGGTCCCTTGGGTCATAAAATTTAACCTGGGCGCCAAATCGGATAAGCAAACGAGCGACTTCATTGCTGAGCATGCGGCTATAAGCCCAGGGGCGCAGTGAGCCGTATAGAATAAGGAACTTGGGCGGCGTTTGGCTGGATTGTACGTTCAACGCGGCGTGATCAATTTCTTCTAAAAAAGCTTCATTCAGGTTGGGGAGAGATGGGTCGTTAAAGGCTTCTTCTCCGTTATAGCCGATGGCTTTTTCATGACTTGTTTCGGGCATTGTTTGATGTCTCTTTACTGTTTTGGCCGCAGCCCTAGCAGGTGGCAAATGGCATAGACCAGATCAGCCCGGTTCAGGGTGTAGAAATGGAAATCGGTGATGTCGTTTTCAACCAGGTCCAGTACTTGTTCCACTGCCAGAGCGGCAGAGACAAGTTGGGTTGTTTTTGGGTCGTTATCGAGGTTTTCATAGCGTTTGTGAAACCAATCTGGAATAGTAGCACCGCTTGAACTGGCAAACTTGGTCATGGATTTGAAGTTTAAAATTGGGATGATGCCAGGGGTTATCGGGATATCAATGCCAGCGGCGCGCACTTTGTCTAAATAGCGATAAAAATGGTCGTTCTCAAAGAAGAATTGGGTGATGGCCCTGGTGGCACCAGCATCGATTTTGGCTTTTAGCAAGTCGATGTCAGTGTCAAAACCAGAACTGTCGGGGTGTTTTTCGGGATAGGCTGAGACTGAAATTTCAAAGTCATCTGAGATGGATTTGATGCCCTTGATTAGATCAACACTGCCTTCATAGCCATTATTAAAGGGGCGAAATACTGTGCCGACCCCTTCAGGTGGGTCGCCTCTTAGCGCCACAATGTGTTTTACCCCGGCATCTTTATAAGAGCGGATCACTTCATTTACATCTTCTTTGGTTGCGCTCACGCAGGTTAAGTGTGCGGCAGGTACCAGAGCGGTTTCGTTGACAATGCGTTCAACTGTGGCGTGGGTGCGCTCGCGTGTGGAGCCGCCTGCGCCATAGGTCACTGAAACAAATTTGGGGGCCAATGGCTCTAACCGGCGGATGCTGTCCCAAAGGGTTGTTTCCATTTTTGATGATTTGGGCGGGAAGAACTCAAAGGATATGTTGAGCTGTTCTGCATTTACATCAAGATATTTTCGTTTGCCAAAGGTCATATGGCTTGATCCTTTATTTGCTCGCCAACCAAAGTGACACGTTGAGCGCATTTTTATTTGTTGTTGTTTTTTGTTTTGTCGGCTGGGTGTTTGAGAGTTGCTGGAATTTGAGTGTTTTGAGGCCGACTGATTTTAGAAAATTCCATATCTGATTTTCTGAAAACCCTAACCTTTGATGGGCAAAGTTGGTTCTTAATTGCTCATTGTTATGAGCGGAAAAGTCCACAATCATCAATTTTCCGCCAGGCTTTAACAGGCGGGCTGCTTCTTTGCAAACTTCTTTTGGTTCTGCAAAGAAATGTAATATCTGGTGCATGATGATGGTGTCTGCACAGGCGTTTTTTAATTTTAGATTGGTAATGTCGCCGTGGCGCAATTCGCAACTGTTTATATTGAGCCGCCCTAACCGGGCGCGGGCATGACGCAACATTTCATTATTGATATCAATGCCAATGCCGGTTTTAAATTGGGAGGCGAACAGTTCCAAAATACGGCCAGTGCCAGTGCCGAGGTCGAGCAGCAAGTCGATTGGGTTTTTGCCGAGTAAGCTTTGCATGGCTTGTTCGACCTTTTCTTCTTTGATGTACAGTTTTCTGATTTGATCCCAATCTTTGGCGTGGGTTTGAAAGTAAGTTTGGGCTTCTTGTGCGCGTTTGGCTATTAATTTTTCTGCTGCCTGCTGATCATTTGCAAAGGGAGCATCAGTTAAGTTGGCGGTTTTTATAATGTGTTGAATAAGGGCTGCGTTGGGGCCGCCCCGGGCCAGGCGATAATAGACCCATGAGCCTTCTTGAAAGCGCTCAATAAGCTGGGCGTTGGTGAGAAGTTTTAAATGGCGGCTTAAGCGGGGTTGGCTTTGGCCTAAAATCTCAGTGAGGTCTTTCACATTTTTTTCTGTTTGGGATAGCAACACAAGCAGCCGCAAGCGGGTATCGTCGCTGGCGGCCTTTAGCGCGTTTAAGAGCGCTTCTTTGGAAAGTGTTGATGACACTGGCTGTCCTATTACGTTATTGAAACGTTTGTGTTTGCAAAACTCAAGGTAACATATAAAGAATTCTTTATATGTCAATAGGGGTGAGGCTTATTATTTTTTTATTTGAAAGGGCTGGGCGGCCCGGGCCAGACAGTGATGACCAGAGTAAAGGGGAAGAAAATGCTAAGGTGATGGGGCTTTAAGGTGTGCTGGTTGTGAGTTCGCCATTTTGAAACGCATTTAAGGGGGCTATTTGACCGTTAAAGAAACAGGCCAATTGCAGGCTTTCAGCAATGCGTTCGGCTCTGTCGATAAAATGCAGGCCGATGTCTTGGCCGCACACTTCTATGGCTGTTATGCGAAACAAGCGTAACCAGGTTTTAAAATGCTGCGGGGTTAGGTTTTTCAAAGCCACATGTTTGGGTACCGGTTTGCCTTTGTATGTTCCGGTTTTTAGGGCCACTGAGTCCCAAAACATGCACATGCGCTCTAGATGGGCCGGCCAATTGTCCTTAATCGCGTCGTTAAAAATGGGGCCCAGCTCTTCGTCTTGGCGCACTTTATCGTAAAAGGTGTGCACCAACTGCCTGATCAGATCTTGGCTAATGCCTGGGTGAAGGGGGTCGCGTGGGCCGCGAGGATGAATGGTTTCATTCATATTCATGGTCTTTCATCTATTTGCACATAATATGTATTATAAATGCATGTATTTGACAATAGGGCTTTTTGTCACGTTTTTCATTTGGTTGTGGCTGTGCGTTTGAAAGAGTGCCAGGTGCCGTCTTTGCCAATTTTTGCCTCAAAATAATCATAGCGATTGTCTTTTAGCATCTTGCTGGCTTGCTCTGGGCCAACAAGACGAAACAGGTCTATTGCTTGGGCTTTGGTGAGCTTATTCAGCGGCATTTGGGATAAATAGGGCCAAATATAATCGCCATCTTTGGTCTTAACAGGGGGCAATGAGAACACCTCGATTATGCTGGCCATGACATCGCGCCCAGACCCGTCAACGGATTGGCTTTTCCAATGCTCGATCGGGTCGTTGATATGATCTTCGCTCAGGTCTGGGGCCAGCTCATTGGTTTCAAATATATCGCGCAGTTCCTCTAAGTCGCCTTGTTTGGCAGCGGCCAGCAAGTTTTCATGCATGGTGCGGGTAAGCTGGGGCAGACTGTCCAGATTAAGGACAAGCTTGGCCGCTGATTTTTTTTGTTCAGCGTGCACAGGGGCGCTGATGATGAGCACCACAAGGCTCAAAACAATTAGCGGGACGTTTTTCATTGGCTTTTCTCCTTAAAGTTAAAGGCTCTTTTTGGTGACAGTTTTGTCATAGATTAGCAATAAAGCTCAGGTTAAAGCAGATATCTACAAAATTTGGCGCAATTATAAATTTCATCAATCGGGTATGGATGTCATTGATAGATAACATTTATTTGTTGTTCACGGGAGTGGGTCTTGGGTTGCTTATCTCAGCGCCTGTGGGGCCTGTGAATATTTTATGTATTCAACATAGTTTGGCCCGCGGGTTTTGGGCTGGTTTTATCACCGGGTGCGGGGCCATTGTGGGGGACTTGATGATTGCCAGTATGGCGGCCCTGGGGCTAACGGTGATTTCTGGCGTAATGGAGACTTTTGAAGGTGTCATTCAAGGGGGTGGCGGGGTGATTTTGTTAGGGTTTGGGGTGCGGTTGTTGTTGTCTCACCCACGTATGCTGGCCTCAGATGATCGCTCTTTGCATCCGTTTAAAAATTTAGGGGCCGCCCCGCAAAGCTTTTTACTAACTGTGACCAACCCGGGGGCGTTGCTGGGTATTTTTGCTGTGATTGGCAGTGTGGGCGCAGCGGTCGGTGGTTTGCAAACTTACAGCGAAGCTTTGGTTTTGCTTGGGGGGGTGTTCATTGGTGCGGTTTTGTGGTGGGCGGGGTTGGCTAGGCTGATTTCTTTGTTTCGCCGTCAGATGACTGAGCGGCGGTTGGCATTCATCAATCAAAGCGCTGGGGTTTTGTTGATAGGATTTGGCCTTGTTCTGCTGGTTAAATCGCTATTTTTTTCTTAAATTAATTTAAAGGGAAAATCGAAGGCTGCGATTGGTAAAAAACATAAAAAAAGTGCCTCAGTTCTTGAGGCACTTAAGATTTTTTTATGAGGCTTTCTTAACTTTAAAAAAGCTTCTTGTTATTGCGTCACCCTGTTTAAAGTGAACGCTCCCTCATCGATGCGATCTGCAAGATCGCGTGCCATTTTTGAAACCTCTTGTTCCCCATAAGTGGAGACCAAGTCAGTTAATGCGGCAAATAATGAGGCACCAGCAACTGTGTCCGGTTCATGACCAGCACAAATGGCTTCTTCCCACGCTTCGATGATAAAGCTTAAGGCTTCCATACTTAGGTGCGTTTCTTCGCCGTGAATCCTAAATGTCATTTTTTACTCCATTGCCCCGTTTTTATTGTTATTCCCTTATTCATAAAGGCGGGCTCATAGCTTGGGAAGCTGAACTTGACCAAAAGGTAAATTAGCAAATGAAGGTGGTTACTTTTCCTGGTTAGCAAGCAAAGTTAATTGTTGGTGGTAACCAATTTGGTTGTGATATCAATACCTTCATCCAGGAAATGGTCAATCGCAACTTTGGCAGATGGGGTGCACACCCGGTATGTGCGTTGAAAGCTTTTATAGCCCTTATTAAAGCTTTTGGTGAGCTTTGATTTGCGTGAAACTGTGACCCCTTCAGCGGCTAGCAGGCTTTCCATTTGTTTGCGCCAGACCTGCTGATCGTCAATGCCGCACAGCGCACGCAGGTAATGCACTGCGCCCAGAATTTCAGACAATCGCAGCAGATTGGCGTCATAGGGGCGGTTTTCAGGCGCTGCCTTCAAAGTGGCCGGGTTTATGGCCGCTACCATGATCGCGAGGCCAAAAGCGGCCAAGCTTTTCTTTCTAAATATGTTTTGCCGTTTGCAGTGCATTGTTTTTACCATCTGTTAGATAGTGTCATAGAGCATTTTAGTTCTTTTTATAGCCTTAGTTTATCCTTTATCAGCAAAAATCACAAAAATTTTGACCATTCCCTCTTGCAAATTTTATAAAACAGGGTATCACTCTTTTCTTCCTTGTAACGGCAGACGTAAATCGTTATCTTTTAGCCGGTCTTTCAAGGATCACCACTTTTCTTTTGGGGCGTGGCCAAATGGTAAGGCAGCGGCTTTTGGTGTCGAAGATTGAAGGTTCGAGTCCTTCCGCCCCAGCCACTTATACTTTCATAAATGATGGAAAACTTAAGTTTTGATTTCTGCTTCTGAGCTTTGTTGAGGGGGCGGAAGGAATTTTTACGTTTGCGCGTCCTCGTTCGCTGGCGCTCTCTGTGGGCGACGCGGGCCAGCCCCAGACTCTTTTTGTCTCACGGGTTTATTCTGCTGCCTGATAGGCAGCAGGCCCTGCGACGGCGCGGCGTTCACGCCGGGCGCCTTTGGTGCGGGATGCCATGGGAGCGTTGATAAGCGTTCACTTCTTTCTTTATACGTAGAGATTAGATTTCAGAGGGGGGCAAGTTTTGAGCTAAACGAGACATTAATTAGTCATCGATTTTTTTGATTCATTAGCATAAGCAAATATTGTTAATCTGATTTTTTGAGACAAAGAATACTTAATAATATTTGTAACCCAACAAAAGTTATTGCTATTATATTTAGTGGAGTGGCTTGAGGATAAGGTTTAAGATACGAGTCGTATCTGCCTATAAGGGACCACTTATTACGTATCTTGAGCTGCTCCACCTATATGATAGGAGAAAATTATACTTAACGATATAAGCCGATTAAAGACCAAAGCTCATCTTCTTGATTTTCTCAACATTAACGAAGAGGATTTTCAATGTGCCTGTAATTTCAAAGATTGCAGAATTACCTCTTCACCAACTTACTTACGGCATTGTATTCCCAAAAAAAATAAAAAGCGCGGAATGAGAATAGTTTGGGAAGCAAATGACGATATCGGAAACATATATAAAGCACTCGCCAGACAACTGAATCTATTCTTACAGAATAAACTTTCATGCTTTCCACACGAACGTTCTTTTGGCTTTGTTCGAGGTCGAAACATTCGTGAAAACGCTAAATGTCATATTGGTGCAAAGAAACTGCTTAAGACGGATATCAAAAATTTTTTTCCATCAATTAAGAAAAAAAGAATAGAAGAGTATTTTATCGAGCTTGACGTTTCCCCTGTGATTTCAGCCCTGCTGGCAGACTTTTTAACTATCAGTGATACTCTTCCACTTGGCCTAGCTACCAGCCCAATCATTTCAAATGCCATCTGCAATGAACTAGATATCAAACTAAAACAACTCGGTGATAAACACTTTTCAACCTATAGCCGTTATGCAGATGATATTACCTTTTCTTCTGACCAAGACCTCCCAACTATTGAGGATGTAACAGAAATTATTGATGCTAATGGTTTTACCATCGCAAATGATAAAACCAGAATATTAAAACGTGGGCAGAACTTTTATGTTACAGGTTTAAGTGTATCTGATCCGAAAACCCCTCACGCTCCACGCAAAATGAAAAAAAAACTACGGCAGGAGCTTTATTATGCAAAAAAGTATGGCCTGTACGAACACATTGCTCATTTGGGAATTATAGACGAGGCTGGACCCCAGCGATACATCAATCACCTTGATGGTTTGGTTAAGTATGTCGCGTTTCATGAACCAAATTTAGCAAAGACGATTGTGCCCCTTTGGGGTAAAATTCTTTTCGAATGTGAAGCTCGGCCTAGTTTTGATCCTAAAAATCAAGATTCCGATGGCTTTGACATCTATATCGATGAAACTGAATTTAACTGGAATAAAAAAAACTACTTGGCACTAGGCATGAGTGTTTCACGACACCAGGAATTAATTGATGAAAAGACACAAAAAATTTTGAATGATTTTATTGGTGATCCATTTTCTGATGGAAAGACCGATGCTCTAGAGAAAAATGGTCTTCACTTTAATGACGCTACTGAGGACTTAAAACTTTGCTATATTAAGGCGCTTCAGAAACTTCCTTTCAAAGGATATATAGTTTTTGGTGAACTAATTTTTGACAAAAAGTATGAAGAAACATACCTCAGACTTTTGCAGAAAATTATCAAACGCCGTTTAATGAGTACCGAAAGCAAATTTGCCAGGTTTTCTTTTGAAGAAACGGATAAAATTTCAAAGACCAAATTAGAGAAAGTGATAACTGATTCTTATGAGGATTTAGTTGTATCAAATAACCGTCGCCCAGCATCAATAGATGTCGGTATTGTCACAAAAAAAACTTTGGGTGTAAGCGTTCCTGATTTTCTGCTGGGCGTGTTTCGGAAATACGTTCTCTGCGGAGAACCAATATCACCGCCGCGTCGTGAAGAAATGATGTTTGAACGTCTCTCAAGTAAGTACCACATTATTTTTAATGCTGACACAGGAGAAGAATTTTCTCGGCGAAATCCATTGAAGAAATGAAATAATTTAGAATTTTTGTATTTTTAATGCATATCAACATTTGGTGCTTTTATGTCGTTGTTAGTTGACAACTTTCTATCTTATATTTTCTGCCTACTGCAACGTAAATGGATTGTTTATCTTTGACTTCCCCTAATACACCCACTTTTGGTCTCTAAATATTGATAGATGGCATCCATGCCATTTTCTCTGTTGGTGCCTGAATGGTTTATGCTGCCAAAGGGGCCGAAGACTTCTTCTTTGATGATGGACTTTAGATTGCCTGCCAGCAACCCACCCTAAGCGCAGGATGCGGCTGGCGCGGGCGCCTTATCAGAAATTTGTGTCCTTTGAATTGCAGGTGTTATTCGCTTTTTCTTTCTAGAACTTGCTTCTTGTGGTTTTTTTGATGAATATGAATATGGGAGAGCAATAAAAGATGAATAAAAGACCTGATATAAGTGATGCTAACTTAGAAAATTTTTCAGAGCGTTGGGAAGAAACGTCTCAAAAAAGCGTTGACCTGATATCGGCGTTTTTCCAACAACAACAAAAGTTAACTGGAAGCCCAATAAAATACGAGATAGATGAAGCGGCAATTAAAGCTTTTCAAGATATGGCCCTTCGCTTTGCGACTGATCCCGTTAGTCTTATGAATGCTCAGTTTGATCTCTGGAATGGTTTATCAGACATTTGGCTTAGTTCAGCAAAACGTTTTGCCGGCATCGAAGATAATGAGACAGAAGCTAACCGAAAAGCTCAAGCCATTCCTAAACACGATAGGCGCTTCAGTGATGAAGCTTGGGAAGAAAATGTAGCCTTTGATTATATTAAAGAAACTTATTTACTGGTTTCCGATTGGACCCAAAGCTTGTCTGAAAAAGCCAAAGGTATGTCTGAAAAAGATCGAAAAAAAGTTCAATTTTTATCAAGGCAATTTGCCAGCGCCATTTCACCGAGTAATTTCATTCTAACCAATCCAGAAGTCCTGAAGAAAACAATAGATTCAGGAGGCGGCAATCTATTGGACGGTTTTCAGAACTTGCTGGGTGACATGGAGCGAGGTCATGGACAACTAAAGATTAGTATGACCGATAGTGATGCTTTTAAAGTTGGAGAAAATATAGCGACATCTCCTGGTAAGGTTGTTTTTCGAAATCAATTAATCGAACTTATTCAATATAGCCCAACCACAGAAAAAACCTATAAGACACCGCTTTTGTTCGTGCCACCTTGGATTAACAAATATTATGTGTTCGACCTTCAACCTAAAAACAGCTTTATCAAATGGGTTGTCGATCAAGGTTACACCTTATTTGTTATTTCTTGGGTTAATCCGGGAGAAAGGGAAGCTGAAATATCATTTTCTGACTACATGTTTAAGGGGACACTTGAAGCCTTAGATGTCGTTTTAAACATTACGGGAGAGAAAAAGGCCAATCTGCTGGGCTTTTGCATTGGGGGCATTCTTCTCACAACGACATTGGCCTATTTGGCTGCCAAAGGAGATAAGCGGGTTAATTCTGCAACGCTTCTGGCAACCATGATTGATTTAACAGATGCTGGGGAAATGTCTGTTTTCTTTGATGATGAGCAACTTATGTCGCTTGAACAAAAGGTCAAAGAGAGGGGGTATCTTGATGGTGAAGAGATGTCTGGCATGTTCAATATGATGCGTGAAAATGATTTGATTTGGTCTTTTGTGGTCAATAATTATTTGATGGGGAAGGATCCTGTTCCTTTTGATTTGTTATATTGGAATTCAGATTCAACGCGTATGCCTGCTAAAATGATCGTTGAGTATCTCACAGATTTTTACCGTGATAATTTATTTATGAATCCAGAAAATTTTGAGATTAACGGGGAGAAAATTGATATTGCCAAAATCAAAACTCCTATCTATATGATTGCAACCAAAGATGACCACATCGCTCCGTGGCGATCTTGTTATAGTGGAATGACCTCATTTTCGGGTCCTAAAAAATTTGTGTTGGGTGCATCTGGTCATATAGCTGGTATTGTGAATCCTCCGGCAAAAAATAAATATTGTTATTGGATCAACAACTCCAAAAAAATATATGATGATCCCGATGAGTGGTATTCTGGAGCGAAGGTGCAATCTGGATCATGGTGGGGTGATTGGGAAGCTTGGTTGAGCAAGAAAAGCGGTGAGCAGATTAAAGCGCGTAAACCAAAAGATGGAAAGGTCAAAATTTTAGGTGATGCCCCTGGTGAATTTGTAATGGTTCGCTCTGACTAGGACAACTATTGGATTTACTGCAACGTAAATGGATTGTTGGTTTTGATCCCTTTGAGACATTACAGCACTACAAATGTTAAATTTTATGAATCTTCAAAAAACTTGTCTGTTGCTCTATAAATGAAAGACTAAAAACTTTCATGGCGAAGGTATCATTATGGTCAAACAAGCATTCCTCGTTTCTTTCATGGTAAGTCTCCTTCTTTTCATTTCATCTCCCTCTTTTGCCATTGGCAATTCTCCTGACAAAAACCCTCTTACCCGCAGCTATGGACCTGGCGACACGTTTAAAGATTGTGATGATTGTCCTGAGATGGTGGTGGTTCCGCCGGGTAAGTTTATGATGGGCGCGCCTATGTCTGAGGAAAATAGTTATAAAGATGAGAGGCCGCTCCATATGGTGACGATCCCGGCAAAGTTTGCTGTCGGTAAGTTTGAGGTAACCTTTGAAGAATGGGATGTCTGTGTAAAAGATGGGGGATGTAATGAATATCGTCCATCAGATAAAGGTTGGGGAAGAGGAAATCGGCCTGTTATTAACGTGAGTTGGAATGATGCCAAAGCTTATGTGCATTGGTTAAGCCGTAAAACGAAAAAAACATACCGACTGTTATCAGAAGCTGAGTGGGAGTATGTGGCCCGTGCCAACACGCAAACACCGTTTTGGTGGGGAAAATCAATTTCAACTGGTCAAGCCAATTATAATGGCAATTCCACTTTTAATGGGTCTGAGGGAAAATATCGCAAAAAAACCGTTCCGGTTGACAGTTTTGAAGCCAATGAATTTGGTCTTTACAATGTGCATGGCAATGTTTTGGAATGGGTGGAAGATTGTTGGCATAAAAACTATCAAGGGGCGCCGAAAAATGGTTCGGCTTGGACGAAAGGTGGGGATTGTTTTAAGCGGGTTTTGCGAGGCGGTTCCTGGAATGGCGATGCAGAGGTCCTGCGGTCTGCTAGTCGCTACTGGGACATCGTTGACAACCGATACTTCATTATCGGGTTTCGAGTTGCCAGAACGCTTGTGGCCCAAGGCCAAGGGCACTGAGGTTAAAAAAAGAGTGAAGTAATGCCATAAGCAAAGAGCGCCTTCCTCCTTTTATCTTTGACTTTCCTTTTATAAACACGCTCTTGGTCTCTAAATGTTCATAGATGGCAATTATACCTTTTTCTCTGCTGATGTCTGAATGGTTCATGCCGTCAGAGAGGGGGGGAGGCGAAAACTTCTTTTCTGGCGATGCGCCTTTTATTGCCCTCCAGCAACTGGGGGCATATCAGCAAGGATAATTAGGATTGTGTGGTTGATACTGAAAAAGAATTAACTTTGATATTTGGCAACTTAATGGGGGCAGATCATTTGTGCTAAACTTATGGTTATGAATTTTTGAGAATGCTCTTAAGCGAAGAGGAGTTGGAAATGTATCAAATATTTAAAATAGTTAAGCTCTTGAAAATGACGGTGATCACTTTAGGGATCAGTGGTATTTTCGGAATTTATTCGGTGTCATTTGCTTTGGCAGATAGACCAGATAGGTGCTTTCACAAACACTATAATAATACCACCAAGTGTAAGGCGGGTATCAGAGGTAAGAAGTGCACGGATGCAAGCGGGAATAAAGGTAAGTGTGTGCAAAATAGCAGCAAATGTTATTGCAAAATCAATAAGAAAAGTGGCAATAAAGAACTTATTGACCTTGGTCTCGATGTCGGAATTACGATTTTAAAAAATAAAAAGCATAAAAAACATCATAAGAAGCATTATGACTAATTCTAACTTGATTAAGGTATTGACCAATATTTGTTGGTTCAAAAGATCTTAAAATTTATTTTGCTGGGTGATTTCTTAGTCATCTTGTAGACGCGGTTTTGTTAACGCGATAGATCATTGATATTTAGTTAGAGTCATATCTTCTGGAACTTAGGATGGCATCCATGCCGTTTTCTCTGCCAATGCCTGAATGGTTCATGCCGTCAAACGGGGCCATGTAATTGACGACGCGGTAGGCATTGACCCAGACGGTGCTTGCGTTCAGCTTTTTTGTGCTGCGATATATTTTATTGGTGGGGATTTCTTGTAGAACTTTGTGTCGATGATTTGGAAGCCTTGGTTTTTAAACATTTGTTCCAAGTCGGACGTTTTGAAAATTTTTACATATGGTGCCAAGCCTAGTAAGCGCATTATGGGGATGATCGGCCTGAACAGGCTGAAGCCTTGACCGAGAAATGCTGTTTTGGAGATGAATATACCGCCCGGCTTTAGCAGTTTGCTTAATCGTTGAATGTCTTGTTCTGGGTCTTGTAGTAAATGGATCAGGTTGAACGCTAGGATGGCATCAAAACTGTTATCAGCAAATTGATCGGTTGTTAGATCAGATTGGATAAAGTCTATATTTTCAACTTGTTGCTCTTTGGCTTTGCCCTTGGCAATTTCGACCATTTCGATTGAATAGTCGATGGCTGTTATATGGTTTACGTCTTGGCTCAGCTTTAAAGCGGTGCTGCCTGTGCCGCAGCCAATTTCTAACACTTTGTCATCTTTAGTCAGATGGGATCTGGTTTGTTCTAATGTGGTTTCATACCCCTCCTTGTCTTTGATCGGCATTTTGGCGTATTTTTTGGCCGCTTTGTTCCAGAACTGACTTGAGGTTTGCATGAGCCTTTTCACCTTTCAGTGTTATGGTGTTTGTTGATCTAGCCAGGTTTTTAGTTTGGGGTATTTGTCTGCCGGGTCGCCCTCATATGGCACGCCGCGGCGTTTGGGTTTGTGGCGGACTTGATAGGGCGGTTTTGATTGGAATTTTTCAATATACACTTGGCGGCCTAAAGTGCGTAAGGCTGGGAATAAGGCTTTGCCTGGTTTGGCGAGGCCGACCAATGTTTCAGGATCTTTTAGGGCGTCTTGATAGGTCTTTTGTCCTTTGGAGACGAGCCAGTCTCTGAACTGTTCAAAGCTATCTTCATCACTTTTGCCATTAATCAACTCACTTGCTGTCCATAAATGCCATTGATTGGCGCGGTAGATGTGATCTGTGTAAATGGTGATGAATGTTAAAAGGTCTGTTCTGGAATAGGCTGATAAAGCGTGCTTTAGCGCTTGGACTTGTTTGTCCTTGTTGCCGTTTGAGCTTTTGAGTGATTGCTCTATCAGCTGCCAAAAGACCTTTCCGTTTATTATACCTGCATTGTCAGCCATTGTTTTTATACCTTGTTTATTCAGCTGCCTGGGCCACTGGCTTAGAGCTTTCAGAGACTTTCTTTTTGTCAAATTGGCGCAAGAGTACGTAGAAAACGGGCGTGAATATAAGCCCGAAAAATGTCACACCCAACATGCCAGAGAACACGGCAACGCCAATGGCTTGGCGCATTTCTGCCCCTGCGCCGTGGCTGAGGACAAGTGGCAGAACGCCCATGATGAACGCAAAGGACGTCATTAAAATGGGGCGCAGGCGCAATTTGCTGGCTTCAACGGCAGCTTCAACAGTACTGCGGCCTTTGTTTTCAAGTTCGCGGGCAAACTCAACGATAAGGATGGCGTTTTTACACGCCAGGGCGGCCAGGACAAACAGGCTGATTTGGGTGAAGATGTTGTTATCGCCCCCGCTGATCATAACCCCGATAACGGCTGACAAGATGCTCATGGGCACAATTAGGATAACAGCTATGGGCATGGTCAGGCTTTCATATTGAGCGGCCAAGACCAAAAAGACGAAAAACAAACATAAGGGGAAAATGTAAACAGCTGTGTTGCCTGCCAGAATTTGCTGATAGGTCAGCTCGGTCCATTCAAAGCTGATGCCTTGTGGCAGTGTTTCGTTTAAGATTTTGGTGATCGCAGCTTGGGCTTGGCCAGAGGAAAAACCAGGGGCGGCATTGCCGTTTAAGTCAGCGGAGCGGAACGCGTTGTAACGCGAGGAAATTTCAGGGCCAAATGATTCATTGACTGTGAGCACAGAGCCAAGGGGCACCATTTTGCCTTCTGAGTTGCGCACTTGCAGGCGGGCAATGTCTTGCGGGGTTGAGCGATAGGTTTTGTCTGCTTGGGCGATGACCTGATAGGTGCGCCCAAACTGGTTAAAATCATTGACGTAGATCGATCCTAAATAAATTTGCATGGTGCGGAAAATTTCATCAATGGGGATGCCTAACTGCTGTGCTTTGGTGCGGTCAAGGTCAGCGAAAAGTTGGGGGACATTGATGTTGTAGTTTGAATAAACGCTGCGCAGGGCCGGGTTTGCATAGGCCTTGCCGGTCACTTCTTTGAGTGCGTTATCAAGCGCCTTGTAACCAAGGTTGGCGCGATCTTGAATTTGCAGTTTAAAGCCGCCCGTGGTGCCAAGGCCGCGCACAGGGGGGGGTGGGAAAATAACAATAAAGGCTTGGTCTATTTTGTTAAATTCAGCTTGTAATTTACCGGCAATGGCACCCGCGCTGAGATCTGGCCGGGTGCGGTCTTCAAAGTCATTTAAGGGGACAAAGACAATGCCGGCGCTTGATGAATTGACAAAGCCATTTACCGACAGGCCAGGAAATTGCACCGCATTGGCCACGCCTTCTTGTTTTAAGGAAATGTCGGCGATCTTGCGCATCACTTCTTCGGTGCGCTCAAGGGTTGCGCCTGGGGGCAATTGTGCAAAGCTGATGAGATATTTTTTATCTTGGGCGGGAATGAAGCCTTTTGGGATCAGGTTGAAGCTGTAATAGGTAAAACCAACAAGAATGGCAAATAGGCTCATCATGACTTTTCTGCGGGTGCTAAACACCCTTACACTTTTGGCATAGCCATTTTGGCTTTTGCCAAAGAACCAGTTAAATAGCTTAAAAAACCAGCCGAATAAGGCGGCCATTATTTTACTGAGCTTGTCGGTTTGTTGGTCGCGCGGTTTTAATAACAAGGCTGACATGGCCGGGCTTAGGGTGAGGGAGTTCAGTGTTGATATAAAGGTGGCGATGACAATGGTGAGGGCAAATTGTTTATAGAACATGCCTGTCAGGCCACTGATAAAGGCAAGCGGGATAAACACGCCGGCAACGACCAAAGAGGTGGCTATAATCGGGCTGGTCACTTCTTTCATGGCTTGAATGGTTGCTTCGCGTGGGGCTTTGCCTTCTTCAATGTTGCGCTCAACATTTTCCACCACGACGATGGCGTCGTCCACGACAATACCAACAGCTAAAATGAGGCCGAAGAGCGAGAGGACGTTAATCGAAAAGCCTAACGGCAACATAACGGCAAATGTGCCGATAATGGAAACGGGAACCGCTAATAAGGGGATGATGGAAGCGCGCCAGGTTTGCAAAAACACAATGACCACGATGATCACCAGCATGATGGCTTCTAGCAAAGTGGTGATCACGCTTTTAATAGAATTACGCACAAAGACTGTTGGGTCATAAACAATTGTGTAGTCAACATCTTCAGGGAATTGCTTTGCTAATTCTACCATGCTGGCGCGCACGTTATCTGAAATTTTAAGCGCATTTGAACCGGGGCTAGCAAAGATGGGAATGGCAACGGCTTGTTCATTGTTGAGTAATGAGCGCAGCGCATAGGATTGGGCATCTAGTTCAACTTTTGCCACATCGCTGAGCCTGGTAATGACACCATCTGCATCGCGTTTGATAATGATTTGTTCAAATTCTTTGGGGTCTTTTAACCGGCCTTGGGCATTGATGGGCAGTTGGACTTGGGTGGTGTTGCCATAAGGGGGGCCACCAACCATGCCGGCGGCTACTTGTATGTTTTGTGAGCGGATGGCATTGACGACTTCTTGGGCTGTCATGCCGCGTTCAGCGATGCGGTCCGGATTGAGCCAGATGCGCATGGCGTAATTGCCTGAACCAAACAGGGCCACTCTGCCAACACCTGGGATTTTGGACAATTGGTCTTTGATGTTTAGGTTGGCATAGTTGCGCAAATAGAGCATGTCATAGCGCCCTTTGGGTGACGTTAAATGCACAACCATGGTTAGGTCTGGCGATCTTTTGGAAACGGTTACCCCCAATTGGCGCGTGACATTTGGTAGGCGGGGCAGAGCTTGAGAGACCCGGTTTTGCACAAGCTGTTGGGCCAGATCAACATCAGTTCCTATATTAAAAGTTACTGTGAGGGATAAGCGGCCATCTACTGTGGCCAGGGAATTCATATAAAGTAAGTTTTCAACACCGTTGATTTGTTCTTCAAGCGGGGTGGCCACAGTTTGGGAAATGATCCTGGGATTGGCGCCTGGAAAATGAGCCTCAACAACGATGGACGGCGGGGCCACTTCTGGATACTCAGAAATGGGCAACATAAACATGGAAATAAGCCCCATCAGAAAAATCACAAATGAGATCACACTGGCAAAAATGGGTTTATCAATAAAGTGCGTGGATAAGTTCATTTGATTAATCTCTGGCCTTTGTGGGCAAATGGGTTAGTTCGAAACCGGGGTTGAGGCTTTTTTATCTTGAGCTAATTTATTATTATTTATGAAGGTTGGACTAACCAGGGCATTGGGGCGAATGCGCATGAGCCCTTGGGAAATGACTGTATCACCTTGCTTGAGCCCATTTAAGATAATGCGTTTACCGGCAATGCTCGGGCCAATTTTAACCTCGCGGTAGGTGGCTTTGTTTTCAGGGCTGACGATGTAAACAAATTTGCGGTCCTGGTCTGTCCCGATGGCTTTTTCAGAAATGAGGATTTGCTTGTTGTTTTGGCTTGTCGCCTGGCCCATTTCTACGCTGATGGTCATGCCGGGGAGTAATTTACCGTCGTTATTGTCAAATAGGGCGCGCCCGCGAATGGTGCCGGTTGAGGGATCAATGCGGTTGTCAAAGCTGTGCATGTTGCCTTCGTATAACTTGTCGAGCCCCGAAATTTGAATGCGAACAGGGATTGTTTTGATGTTATTGGCCGGCGTTTGCTGGATTGAGTCGATGTAGGTTTTTTCATCCACCTCAAAATCGATGTAGACTTTATCTTGGGTAACAATGGAGGTGAGGACAGGGGCGTTGGATCCTGATTGGACCAAATTGCCTTCGGTTATTTCTGCACGGCTAACGATGCCAGAAATTGGGGCTTTGATGTGGGCGTAATCGACGTTGATTTCAGCTGTTTCAACCTGGGCTTGAGCATTTAAAACGGCAGCTTGGGCCACTTGGTAATTATTTTGGCGTTCATCGAGCAGGCGTTTGGCAACAGCCCTTTTCTTTACCAACTCTTTGGCGCGCTCTAATTCTTTTTTAGCAAAGTCGACTTGTGTTTTGGCTGTGGCTAGGGAGGCTTTTGCTTGTTTTAAGGCCGCTTGATAGGGGCGAGGGTCGATTATGATAAGAACGTCGCCTTTTTGAACATATTGGCCATCTTGAAATAGTATTTTTGTTATGCGGCCGCTGACCTGAGGGCGGATCTGGGCGCTATCTACGGCCACGATAGAGCCTGAATATTGTTTCCATAGTTGAATGGTTTGTGGCTTTATTGAAACGACCTTTACAGGTACCCCTTTTGGTTTGGCGGATTTTTTTTCGGCTTTTGCTATGGTTAAAGGGCTTGATATGAGCATCATGCTAACAAGGCCAAGTGCGGCTATGAGTGTAACCCCAAGTCGATGTGTTTTTGTTTGTTTCATGATGTTTCCTTAAAGGATTTATCCCTACTTACCTTATTCAGATGTTATTTATGCTAGCGCTTTTGTTTTTAGCCCCACCAGATCTATTACAGCATCTTTTAAATTGTTTTTGATGAAGTTTAGGTCATTGTTAATTCGCGCTAAAAAGAGTTGCCCAACGATGAGGGCATATATTTCTTCAGCCTTTGTTTTAATGTTTGTGTCTTTATCAATTTGGCCATCGCTCACTAGATCTGCCAGAGTGGCTTGATAAAAGGTCAGTTGGGCCGCGCAAATTTCTTTTATCTTGGCTTCAATGTCTGTTTCTCTGCCGGCCAATTCTGAACCCAATGTCATCATCGGGCAGCCACAGACATGGCCGAGCTCTTTTTGTTTTTGAACTTGAATTTGGGTTAAGTGATCAACAAGTAATTTAAAGCGATCAATGGGGGCGTTGTCAGGAGAAAAAATCTCACTATAATTTTGCAAGACCTGTTGCATGCCAGCATCCATTGTAGCTAAAGCCAGATCTGATTTGCTGGGAAAAAAGTGATAAAAGCTGCCTTTTTGAACACCAGCTTTGCGACAAATTTCATCCACACTGACAGCGCCATAACTGTTGCGCCAGATCAGTTCTGTGGCGGTTTCTATCAATTTTTGCTTGGTGGTTGACCGACTTTTACTCATTGGGTTTCTTTTCAACCTTAACATTCTGGGAGTAACAGTAGTTACTGTTGACTGAATGGTCAAGCAGCAATTGATTCGTGTTTTATGAATGAATGTTGAGGTCTTTATTATAAAGGCATCTTAACTTTCAAAGAGACTTTTTGGAAAGTTAAGATGCCTTTTGTGCCCATTTGCGCGGGTATAATGGGTGTTTTGCGTTAGAATGGCAGGACGATATCGAGAACCTGGCTGCCATAGCGAGGGGCTTGGACGTTGGTTATGTGACCGCGCCCGCCATATGAAACCCTGGCTTCAGCAATTTTTGATATATCAATGGTGTTGACAGAGCTGACATCTTCAGGCCGAATGATGCCAGCCACGATGATCTCCCTGATTTCATGATTAACGCGCACTTCTTGGCGCCCTTCTATGACCAGATTGCCATTGGGCAATTCTTGCATGACAACGGCGGCCATTTTGGTGGTTAGCGTTTCTTCGCGATCAACCGTGCCTGCGCCTTTGTCCTGGGAGGTGGAGCTAAGATCAACCAATTTGGAAAAATCGGCTCCGTCGGGCAACATTCTTTGTAATATTGCTGTATAACCTGCAAGGGCATCTACGGAAACAGAATTGGAGCCTGAGCGATCCCTGGTGCTTTCATTGTCAATTTCAGCTTTATCGGTGATTTCGATCATGACTGTGATGATGTCACCTACTTTACGTGCTCTTTGGTCTTTAAAGAAAGAGCGTGAGCCGTTTCGCCATAGTGAATTGGGGTTGTAGCTGACCTCTTCAGGCTCGGGCATGGGCATGCTAACGGGGCGGTAGCCAGGTTTTTCAGAGGGACTTTCTATTGCTGATAATTTTGGCGTTTCGCCAATTTCAGATATTTTATCTAGATGTGAACAAGCCCCTGTCAGTAGAGCCAAACTGATCATTGTAACTAGTTTAACTGTAATACGTAGCATAACTATATTCTCTTTATCTGCTTGCAATCGGTTACTTTGTTAGGTGTGCGGTTTGCTGAATTTTGGGGTCGATTGTGTTTTGAATCACGACCACCCCGGGGGCTTTGACAATGCCATGAACTGTGCGTTTTGAGCTGATGTTCATAACGGCGATTGTGTCGTTTAAAGTGCCGTCTGCCATTGCTTTGCCTTGGGTTTTTAAACTCAGATTTGATTTTTTAAATATCAGAGTGACCAGTTGATTTTTTTGAATCATGTTGGGCGTTTCTATATCTGATGATTTTATGAATGAGCCTGATTTTAAATTTTTGGTCGCTGTGAGGCCGACAATTTTGATATCTTTTTTCAAAGCATTTCTTGGGACTTGGTAGTGTTTGAAAGTTTTTATTTGAAGATCTGATTGCGCGATTTTTTCTCCGCGTTTGATCGGGCGGGTTAAGACCGGGCGTTTATATACAAAGTCTACTTTGCCCCTTAGGGTGCGATCGTATTTTTTTGATGGGGCATTAATGGGTGAGAATTTTGCCCGAAAGGTTTTGTAGACTTTATTAAATGTAAAGCTTTCAAGTTTCACTTGGCCAGACAGGTGCAAGGGTACCATTTGATCTGTTAATGGGGTGTCATAAGTAAAGGTCAATATCTTGTCGCTCTTTTCCCCCTGATCATGTTGTTTCATTTTTTCACGCAAAAGGGTTTCAAAAATCTCTTGCTTGATGGTGCGGGCGGGACGTGAAACGGTAATGTTTTTTAGATTGAGGGGTGTGTCAAAAGTAAAATCATATTGGGCCGCTGCGCCGATTAAATGTTCAAGACCAACAGTGCCTTGCCTGCCAAGTGGTGGGCTTTTAAACAATGGTGTTGAGCGGTAGCGTTTAGCATTGGGAAACAGGTCTGCCAAGGTGACGGTTTCAGCTTGGACCTCAATATGGGTTTTTAAGGTCAAAATTTCTGTTGCCAGGACCTTTTGGCTCGTTATCGTAAGGCTGAGCAACACAAAACATGAGGCCATGAAGGTCAATGTTACTTTTCTGGTATTTGACAATCTGTTCATTTTAAATGTCTTTCTTAATTAAGCTTCGCTTGAGGCTTGCCCCTTTTTAGGGTTAGCGAACGATGTTACTGGTTGTGGACATCATTTCATCTGAGGCGCTGATCACTTTGGCATTCATTTCATAGGCGCGCTGGGCTGCGATCAAGTCTGAGAGTTCACCAACTGCATTCACGTTTGAGTTTTCAAGAAAACTTTGCATCACTGAGCCAAAGCCGGCGTCATCGCCAAAACCATCAGTGGCTGCGCCACTGGCAGGCGTTTCTAAATATAAATTGTCACCAATTGACTGCAGGCCCGCTTTGTTAACAAAGCGTGATAGTTGAATTTGGCCAAGATCTTGCGGGGTGGTGGCGTTACCAACAAGCGCTTGGACTGTGCCTTGGCGGTTGATGGTAATAGAGCGGGCATTATTGGGAACGGTGATGTTGGGTTGTACTTGGAAACCATCTAGGGTGACTAAGTTGCCATTGGCATCTAGTTCAAAGGACCCATCCCGGGTATATGCGGTTTGGCCACTAGGTAATTGGATTGAGAAAAAACCTTCCCCGCGGATCGCAACATCATATTCTTTGCCCGTTTGTTGTAAGTTGCCTTGGCTCATTATTCGTGCGGTGGCACCTGTTTTCACACCATAGCCAACTTGAACGCCGGTGGGGATGATGCTGCCATCTGAGGCAGAGGCAGCGCCAACACGGCGGATGTCTTGATATAATAAATCTTGGAATTCGGTTCTAACTTGTTTGAAACCAGTTGTGCGCATATTGGCAATGTTATTGGAAATCACTTCCACATTGAGTTCTTGGGCTTGCATACCGGTTGCAGCGATTCTTAAAGATTTCATTGTTCAAGTTCTCTCTTTACATGTTGCCTTTGTGGGGCGATCTCATTTTTAACTATGTGGCATTTGTGCCAGTTTGGTTATGGCGTTCGTTTTTAGCTCTTCAGATTTTTGCATCATTTTGGCCTGGCTTGTGTAAGCGCGCACTGTTTCAATCATTTTGGTTAGTTCTAAAACCGGTTGGACGTTTGATTGTTCAATCATGCCTTGTACTAAATTGGGGGCGCCGAGGGGGGCAGCAGGTTCAGGAGAAGAGAATAAGTTAAACCCTTCCTTTTTTAATTTTTGTTCATCAGCGAAATCAACCACTCTGATTTTGCCTTTGATACCATCTGAGCTGGAAATTGTTCCGTCTCTGGCGAAAGCGATGTCTGTTTCATTGGGGCCAAAGTTAATCACACCGGCTTCTCCTAAAATGGGAAAGCCTTCATTTGTAACCAGGTTGCCTTCAGTATTGAGTTTAAATTCGCCGTTGCGGGTGAACCGCTCGCCTTGGGGAGTGTTGACCACAAACCATCCCTTACCAGAGATGGCGACATCAAGTTCATTGCCGCTTGGTTTCATCGGGCCGGGGCTCATATTTTTAACGGTTGCCCGGTCATGAACGTAGGATAATTTTTTGTCTTGACCGTTCATTTGGGTCATTTGAGCAACGGGCATCTGGAATTCTTCCATATGAATTTTGTCACGCTTAAACCCGGAGGTGTTGATATTGGCCAGGTTGTTGGCAATGACATTCATTTGAGTGCGAAGCGCCATTTGCCGGGATAATCCTATGCGAAGAGCGTTTTCCATCTGATTGATTCCTTTTTAAATTTGCCTCGATTTAATGAATTGACCAATTTTGATCTGGGCAATTTTTGCTGGTTCTGAAGCTCGTTAAGGTTAATGCAGATCTTGTGCCAAAAAATAAATCAAGTTAAATCAGTGTGTTAGCTTATTTAAGGATTTTTGGAGGCAGGAAAAGGGAAAAAAAGACTGGGCAGAAATTGCCGCTATTTTTACTTTTGGCAACCAATCATTAACCCTATTGGCGCTAGTAAGGGTATGGGGATTTGCGTTTTGCGTTTGTTATTTTCATTTTTGTTTTTCAAAGGTTGTTTTTTGCAATGGCAGAAGAAGATCAAGAAGAGGGCCAAGAGGCAACTGAGAGTGATGATGCCGCTGAAGAGGCTAAGGCCGGTGGTAAAAAGAAAAAGCTCTTGATTCTGGCACCGATTGTTTTGTTGTTATTGGGGGGTGTTGGTTGGTTTGGTGCGTCTTACTTAGGGCTTTTTGAGGAAAGCGGGAAAATGCAAGTTTCTGAAAACGCCCCGCCACCGCCAAAGCCGGCCTTTTATCATGAATTGCCTGAAATGGTTGTTAACTTAAGCAGCCGAGAGTCACAAAGCCATTATTTGAAAATGAAGATTGCTTTGGAAGTGTCTGACCAGTCTGTGGCAGAAGCCATGCAACCTAATTTGCCGCGGGTTTTGGATTTGTTTCAGGTTTACTTGCGCGAATTGCGGGCTGAAGACCTTGAGGGGTCACAGGGTATTTATCGCCTGAAAGAAGAACTTTTAAAGCGGATTAATTTGGCTGTGCACCCAAGCCGGGTGAATCGGATCTTGTTTAAAGAGATTATTGTCCAGTAAGGAAGGTTTGAGCCATGTCTAATGATGATCTTGATCAGGATGCAATGGCCGCAGCTTGGGGAGCTGCGCTTGATGATACTGATGAGATTGATGAAGAAGCGCTTGAGGGGTTAGATAATGAGATGGCCGCTCAATGGGCGGCTATGGTTGGTGAGCCTGAAGATAATGAAGAAGGTGATCAGGCTGGCAGTGAGCGTATTCTTAATCAAGATGAGATTGATAGCCTTTTAGGGTTTGATCTTGATGAAGCCTCGTTGAATGACACGAGTGGTCTAAGGGCCATTATTAACTCAGCGATGGTTTCTTATGAACGTTTACCAATGCTTGAGGTGATTTATGACCGCTTGGTGCGTTTGTTGACCACAAGCTTGCGTAATTTTACCTCTGATAATGTTGAGGTTAGCCTTGATACAATCACCAGCATGCGGTTTGGTGATTATTTGAATTCAATTCCCTTGCCTGCCATGTTGGCTGTTTATCGGGCGGTTGAATGGGATAACCTGGCGCTGATCACCATCGATTCTGGGTTGATTTATGGTATCGTTGATATTTTGCTAGGTGGGCGTGGTTCACCTGCGGTCAGGGTGGAAGGGCGCCCCTACACTACGATTGAGACCAACTTGGTTTCACGTATGATCGAAGTGATTTTAAAGGATTCTGAGACGGCGTTTCAGCCGCTTTCCCCGGTTAAATTTGAGCTTGAACGGTTAGAGACCAATCCTCGTTTTGCCACCATTGCGCGGCCAGCAAATGCTGCGATTTTAGTCCGGTTACGTATTGATATGGAAGATCGGGGTGGCCGGGTTGAAATTATGATCCCTTATTCGACCATTGAGCCTATTCGGCATTTATTGCTGCAAGGGTTTATGGGGGAAAAATTTGGTCGTGACCAGATCTGGGAAGGCCATTTGGCCAATGAGATTTGGAATACGCAAGTGCCCATAGATGTTGTTTTGGATGAGTTTGAGGTGCCTTTAAAAAGGATCATGAATTTACAGGTGGGGCAAACTTTGCCCATGACACGTAAACCTGAAGACAGTGTGATTTTAAAAAGCGGCGAGGTGAATTTGTCTAAAGGGTTTGTGGGGCAAGCAAATGGTAATGTCGCTTTGAAGTTAAAACATGGGCTTGATCGGTTGGGGGGCTCAGATATGCCTTCAACTGTAGAGCGGGGGTCATAAATGGTTGGGTCAGGTTTAAGTATTATCATTGAACTGATTGTTTCGTTGTTGTTGGTGGTTACCATCAGTTACTGTTTTATTGTGAACCGCAAATTGACAGCGATAAGAGCTGATCAATCTGGGTTGCGCCAAGTTATTGGGGAACTTAATCGTTCTTCTGAGCGGGCTGAGCAGGCTATTGCGGAGATGCGCAGGGCCGCTCAAAAGATCGATCAGGAAATGAGTGGTCATGTTTCAACAGCTCATATGGCCCGAGATGAACTTGTCGAGCTTGTTGAGCGCACCAAGAACGTTCAGGTGCAAGTTGAAAAATTAACTGATGTCGACTTAAAAGCCTTACAATTGGTCTCAAAAGCTGCCAATGCGACCCCTGTTTCAAGCGAACAACTGCAATTGGCGAAACAATTAAAACGGCAGCGTTTAGGCTTTGGTCGGGAACGGTTTTTTCCATCCTCGGCAGATGAAACTCAAGCTTTGACGGATGATAGCCAGAAACGTGTTGTTAAGGGGTCTGGTTGATGTCTAATTTTCGTTTGTTGCAATTGGTTATGTTTGCTGGCATTTGCCTTTTAATTTTAAAAGGCTCAGCTTTTTTATTTTCGCGTGAGGGCGTGTTAACCGGGGCTGGGGTGCTGCAAGCGCAAGAAGTTGCACCAGAGGCGCAAGCGGATGTCGCAAAAGATAAAAAGGATAAAAAATCAGACGAGGCTGCTAAAGAGAAAGACAAAACAAAGGCCCAAGAAGCTCGAAAGCCAGATGAAGCCCCCAAAGACGATACCAGCAAAATTAAACCGGTTAATTATGCCAATACAAAGGTTGTCCCTTCAGATTCTAAACTTGATTTGCTTGAGAGTTTGGCAGAACGGCGCAAGCAACTAAATCTGCGAGAGACGCAGTTAAAATTAAAAGAAAACTTGCTGCAAGCGGCACAAAAACAGATTGATGACAGGATTGTACAGTTAAAGGCTTTGGAAGAAAAAATCCAAAATGATTTAAAAAAACAAGATGTTTTACGACAATCGCAATATAGACGGCTGGTTAAAATTTATTCTTCAATGAAAGCGAAAGAAGCAGCGCGTATTTTTAACGGACTGAATATGTCTATTTTGGTTGACTTGATGCGCGCAATGAAGGCAGCGGCTGGATCACAGATTTTGGCAAAAATGGAACCTGAAAAAGCGCGTCAACTGACTTTATTATTAGCTCAAAAAGAGCAAATGGTGGCTCCAAAGTCAAACGAGCAGAAAAATGAGTTGCCTGCCATTAAAGGTGAGCGACCAGCTGAAAAGAATCAATAGGGTGAGATCGATGAGTAAGACCTTTTAATTTGGGATTGCTCTATCTTCGGCCGAGATTGAGAACTTGGTTGTTAAACTCTTAATTTAAAAGATAAAATTTCTCGCGTTTCTTAAAGGGGATTTAACAAAACTATTGCATGATGGTTTGTTAGATGGGGTGAAGTCCCCGTGTAGATAATCCCGAAAAGACCTTTATAGGGTGTTTTGTATGCAAGGAGTGCGTTAGGGGATGTTGGTTTTATTTAGGAGTATTGAGCGTTTGAACCTTAAGGGAGCTGGCTTCCCCTTAAGGGCTTTAGCGTGGGTAAAACGTTTTCTCTTCCAAGTGTGCTTTTCTTTTTTACTGCTAGGCGTTTTTTTTGCTGGGCAAGCTAAAGCTGAAATCATTGTTAGCCATGAGGCGAGCCAAGAAAAGGGCTATGCCAGGATTATTTTGGATTTTGAGCAATTACCAAAATATGAAAGTCAGGTTGATGATACGATTTTGGTGTTTCGTTTTTCTAAAGCCATTCAACTAAACTTTTCCCAGTTGGTTGAAAAACTCCCGAATTATTTAGCTGTTGCCAGGGTTGACCCGGATGGCAAAGCGTTTCGGCTTGCTTTTGTTGATAATTTTAAAGTCAATATTATGGAAGCTGGAAAGAAGATTTTTATTGATGTTTTGGGGCGTAACTGGCAAGGGATGCCGCCTAATTTACCTCAAGATGTGGTGCGTGCATTGGCTGAACGGGCAGCTCAGATTGAAGCTGAAAACCGGGAACGTGAACGCCAACTGGCGATGAGAAAATCGAGTTTTAAAGCCAAAGTTCGGGTTGGGGCGTTGCCGACATTTACACGTCTGGTTTTTGATTGGAATAAATTTGTTACCGCTAAGATGGAGCGAGAGGGCCAGTTTGTAACGGTTACCTTTGGTCAACCGATTGAGATTGACGTTGGCCGTATCAAGCATAGTTTGCCCAAACACCTTTTGGATATTGAGGCGACTGAACGTGATGCGGAAACCGTGGTGAAGTTGAAACTGTCTAAAACGGCCGTTGTTAAGGGCTATCGTGAAGATGAAGATTATGTGGTTGATATCTCGCCAAGCAATGTAGCGCTTTCTGCTCAAGTGAAAAAACTTGAAGAGTCTCAAACTGATGATGAGGGCAATGATGTTGGACGAGCTGAAGTTCGTTTGTTTTCAGATGACCCCGGCGCCAAGAAAATGGATGAATTTTCTGCAGCCGGTGAGAATGTGAAATTAGTACAATCAACCTTTTCTGCATTTAATCCTGATGAATTTGATTTGAAAGTGTTTGGTGATCGGCCTGATAGTGTTGGTGTTCAACCCTTAAAAGTTGGCGATGATCAAGCCGAGTTTGTCAGGCCTGTTGAGGGGAACAATGTTTTTGCCAATCGTCAGGGGCAAAAGGTTAGCAAAAATGGCGCTAAGATTAATCAGGGTCAGCCCTATTTAAAGAAAAATGAAAATAGTATTGAAATTCACTTTCCCTTTAAAGAAAGCGTGGCAGCAGCCGGGTTTATTCGCGGTGATACAGTTTGGATTGTTTTTGATGGTTTTAAAGATATAGATCTTTCAAATGTTTTGGTTGGTCAATCTGACACGATTAAAGCTATTCGCAAAACACGCTTGAATAATGGTCAGCTTATTTTGATTAAGCTGACGAGGCCGATGTTGTTTGCGTTTGAATATGACAATCTGGTCTGGACGGCCAAAATTGGGGACATGGTTACAGCTAAGGCGCAAAGCTTGCGTTTAAGGCGCAAGAAAACCGTAGACAACAAGCGTTATGTTAGCGTTATGGTTGACCGGCCTGGCCATGTCTATTGGCTCAAAGATGAAGCAATTGGTGACCGGGTTGGTTTAGTGACCAGCTTTCCCCCAGTTGGTCAGCTTTCAAAACCACAAAGCTTTGTAGAATTTGCCACCTTTGGTACAGCTCATGGTATTGCACTTACTCCAAAAACTGATGATGTGGAGATCCGCGTTGGGTTCCAAGAAGTGATCATTTCACGCAATCGCGGACTGCACTTGTCTGAGCCTTCCAATTCTGGGCCGAAACGTAATGAGCCAAAGGTCAAAAAGCGCGATGTTACTGATTTGGGGCATATTAAGTTTCATGAATGGCGTTACGCTGGAAATGGGTCTTTCATGGATCAAATAGGTGGCTTTGAATCTAAGATTGCTTTGGCAAAACCGGAAGAAAAGTTTAAGGCACGGCGCGATTATGCACGCTTTCTGTTAGCAAATGAATTGGCGACGGAAACGTTGGGCATGGTCAAACGGATTGCTTTTGAACAACCTGAAGCCATGAATGATCCTGAAATTCGGGTGTTACAGGGGGCAGCAAATGTGATGGTTTATCGCCCTAAAGATGCGGTGAAAGCTTTGTCATTGGGTGCGCTTTATAATAATGAGCATGCTGCACTCTGGCGGGGTATGGCCAGATTGATGCAAGAACAATGGTCAGATGCTTTGCGCCAATTTAAGGGTGGGGAAGATGCATTGCCGTATTATCCTGATGTTCAAAAGGCAAGATTTTTGTTGGGGGCCGCCCGCTCTGCTATGGCGTTGAGAAACTATGCTTTGGTGGATACTTATTTGCGCAATGTGTCTCGTAACACTGGAGAACCTGATATTGACATGAATGCAATGTTGCTTGATGCGCAATATTTGGCTGCAATTGGCCAGATGGATGAAGCGAAGCGTCTTTATCAGGTGGTCGCAAATTCCAATGTGGCACCGGCTGTTGCTAAGGCAAAAGTTGATTTGCTTGAATTGAATTTGAAAAACAACCAAATAGACCCGAATGATGCCATTGCTAAGTTGGAAGGCATGCAGCTTATGTGGCGTGGAGATGGCACAGAACTTGAGATGCTTTCTTTGTTATCCAAGTTATATGCCGATAAAGGGGACTATCGGCTAGCTTTTGCGAATATGAAGCAGGCTGTAAAAGCGTTTCCGTCTGATGAAAAAGCGTTGCGTATTCAAGATGATATGGCCAAAGTCTTTAAGTCTTTGTTTTTGCAAAACAGGGTCACGAATATGCGGCCCATTGAGACTTTAAGTTTGTTCTATGACTTTAAAGAATTAACCCCGGTTGGGCGTACCGGTGATGAGATGATCCGCATGTTGGCTGACAGGCTTATCGATGTTGATTTGCTCGACCATGCTGCTGAATTGCTTGACCATCAGGTGCAAAACCGTGTGCATGGGGCTGCTCGTAGCCAGGTGGCGGCTAAGCTGGCGATGGTTTATTTGATGAACAGGAAGCCAGCTTTGGCGCTGCAAACCATTGGCCGTACCCGGCAACCAAATTTGCCACGTCAGGTGAAGCGGGCAAGAGATGTTTTGGAAGCACGGGCTTTAAGCGAGCTTGGTCAGGTTGATGGCGCCGTTGATATTCTTAACCGCATGGAAGGCCCAGAAATTGAGCGTATGAAGGCTGACGCTTATTGGAATGCACAGCAATGGGGCAAAGCTGGTGAGCAATTGGAGAAACTGCTTGGTTCCAGTTGGAATAGCGGTGAGGCATTACAACCTTTTGAGCGCCAAGATGTACTGCGATCTGCGATTTCGTATTCCTTGGCGCAAGATGCGTTTGCCCTGTCTCGTTTGCGCAAAAAGTTTTATAACAAGATGGTTAATAGCCAAGATGCCAGCGCCTTTATTGTTGTGACCAAGCCAGTTAAGAAAGATGGCGAGGCCTATAAACGGTTGGCAAAAGATATTGCTGCCATCAATACGTTGGATACGTTTATGAAGCAGTACCGTGATCATTATAAAGAGAGCTTGTCGGAGGAGGAAGATACTTCTAGCGGGCCGAGTGAGCAGGAAAGCTGATTAGTTTTTATATTGCGGCTTGCAGCGTGTCTTAAATTCCATGATAAGACTTTGGCATTTTTAAAAGCTATGTCAAGGACGCGGAACGCAAGTGAAATCCTTGACATAGCTTTTAAAAATGCAAAAATCTCACCATGGAATTTAAGACAAAGACCTGGCACTTTGGGTGTTGCTTTGTTTTAGTCTAATTCAAATTTGTCTTTGTAATCTTGCGCTAAGCTTGTGTCTTGGTCTTGTTTTCGCAAGAGGCAATTGCCGATAACCAGCGTGTCCATTTCCGTCCCCATGAAGCAATGGAAAGCGTCTTCGGGTGTGCACACAATTGGTTCGCCGCGCACATTAAAACTGGTGTTGACCACAATTGGGCAGCCTGTTTTCTCTTTAAAGGCTGAGATGAGGGCGTGATAACGCGGGTTGGTTTCCTTGTGTACGGTTTGAATGCGGGCAGAATAATCAACATGGGTGATTGCTGGGATGGTTGAGCGCGGGATGTTGAGTTTTTCAATGCCAAACAGGCCTTTGTCTTGATCTGTTGTGTCTAGTCTGTGCTCTTCTTTTACCGGGGCGACGACGAGCATGTAGGGGCTTTCTTCATCGTGTTCAAAATAATTGCCAACGTCTTCAGCCAGAATAGAGGGGGCAAAGGGGCGGAAGCTTTCGCGGTATTTGATTTTTAGGTTTAAGGTTTTTTGCATTTTAGGGTTGCGTGGATCGCCAATGATAGAGCGGCCACCTAATGCGCGTGGGCCAAACTCCATGCGGCCTTGGAACCAGCCAATGGCATGGCCAGCCTCTAAGCAAGTGGCGGTTTCTTGCATCAAAGTGTTGTCTTCAAACACTTCAAATTTGGCGCCGGCTTTTGTTAAGCGGTTTTCAATGTCGGCTTGTTCAAACACTGGGCCTAAATAGCTGCCTCTCATGTGATCGGCGGAGCCATTGGGTATGCGTTGTTGATCCTTTTCCACATAATAAGCGGCAAGCGCTGCACCAAGGGCACCGCCAGCATCACCTGCTGCTGGTTGGACCCAAACTTTTTCAAAGCTGCCACCCCGAATGATTTTGCCGTTTGCCACGCAGTTAAGGGCGACACCGCCTGCCAGGCATAGGTTTGGAATGTTGTAAGATTGGGCTAAGTTGGCTGCCATTTTGAGCATGACTTCTTCAGTTACAGCTTGGACAGAGGCGGCCAGGTCCATTTCTCGTTGGGTGATTTTTTGTTCTGGTGTGCGCGGCGGGGCGCCGAATAAGTCATGGAATTTAGACGAGGTCATGGTCAGGCCGGTGGCGTAATTAAAATAGCTTTGGTCAAGCCAATAGCTGCCATCCTCTTTAATGTCGATCAGGTTGTTTTTGATCAGGTCTGCATATTTTGGTTCGCCGTATGGGGCGAGCCCCATCACTTTATATTCGCCGGAATTGACCTTAAAGCCGGTGTAGTACGTCATGGCGGAATATAACAGCCCCAGGGAATGGGGAAATTGAATTTCTTTTACCGTTGTAAGGGTGTTGCCACGGCCAATGGCAACAGATGCTGTGGCCCATTCGCCAACCCCGTCCATGGTGAGCACTACGGCCTCTTCAAACGGAGAGGGAAAAAAGGCGGACGCGGCGTGGCTTTGGTGGTGTTCTGCAAACAGCAAGCGATCTTCTATATCGCCTGGTGTCTCAAACTTTTCAAACAGTTTGATCAGCTTATCTTTTTGGAACAGCTTGTCTTTGATCCAAACAGGCATCGCCATTTTAAAACTGGTAAAGCCTTTGGGAGCTTTGGCGAGGTAAGTTTCAAGCAAGCGCTCGAATTTTAGAAATGGTTTTTCAAAAAACACCAGATGGTCGATGTCTTCTAGTGTGAGGCCAGCTTGGCTGAGGCAATATTCAATCGATTTTTCTGGAAAGCCGGGGTCATGTTTTTTGCGGGTAAAGCGCTCTTCTTGGGCGGCCGCGATAATGGTGCCGTCTTCGATGAGGGCGGCGGCGCTGTCATGATAAAAGGCTGAAATTCCTAAAATTCGCATCAATAGAGTCTCGCTGTTTAACCTTGTCTAGTTTTGAGACAAGAGCGGTTTGCTCGCTCTTGTCTTCGTCAATGATTGCTTAAAAGATTGTATAGATGAAGGGTGCAATCGCAGAACCTTCTGCAAGCACGAGTAGGGCGCCAAAAGCGATCATTATAACCAAGATCGGCATTAGCCACCATTTTTTACGTGCGTTCATATAAGCTATGATTTCTTTGATGAAGCTTTTCATGTTGTGTCTCTTCTTGTCTAAATAGTTTAAAATTGGTTCTTCATGGGCCGGGTTGATTCTTTTGGGTCTTTCTCGATCCAGTAGGTTTTTGCCTCGGGGTCTTTTTTGGCTTTCAGCGGATCGGCTTTTAATTGCATGATGAGGCCGGCAGGAACAATGACCAGGGCGTACATGATAAACATGATGATTGGGTTGACGATTTTAAAAAGCAGTAGGGAAAATTTGAACCATAAAATATTGATCGGGCGCAAAAGAGAGCTGGCAAATTGAGCCAGTAGGCCAAAGATTGCTGCCATGACAAGCGCAATGATCACCCCTTTGGTGAGGGTGTAATCATTAGAATAAAACAGAATAAGAGCAACAATGGTTGCGACACCTGCAAACACAAAACCGGTGGAGCGCTCAGTGGGTAACCCGGGGTGTTCATTCTCATATGATTCGTGAAAATTTTTAGCCATCGAGTTTTTCCTATTGGCTGTTGGTTGGGTTTTGTAAGAATTGAAGTTCTAAATCTTTGGCAATGGCTTTGCCAGCAATGTCATTGCCATGTTTGTTCCAGTGCCAGTCCCAGGGGAATTCAAACTTTTTCTTGTCAGCTTTGTAAGCTTTGCTCATGGCGGTTTTTAGATCGAGAAAGGGGATGCCTTTTTCTTTGGCCGTGTTTTGGGCAATGGTGTTAAGGGCATTGGCTTCATAGTCTTTTGCGTCATTGTCTGCATATATCGCTTCGCGGACCGGGTCCATGGTGATGAGCAGTTTAAAATTGTGGGTTTGGCTTAACGTTTTGAATTGATCAAACACATAGGCTGTTGCTGTTTCGATTTTATCCAGCTCGGTGATGTTGCGCACATCGATGGCTGATTGAACAAAGCCGTGTTTGGGCGGTTTTGCTTGGGTTTCTTCTTCTTTATTGATCATACGGCGGACCAGGACGGCAAGGCCGGTTTGATAATAAAGATAGCGAAAGGTGCGGCTGTTTTTCAAAGTGTCAACCCAGCCAGGATTATAAGGTTCTGGGGCCACTTGTTTGATTTTGTCACCTTCAAGGTCAAGCTTCATGAAGCTTGAGGAATAGCGGCCATAAAGAAAGCGATAACTTTCATCAAAGTCATTATGGATGAGCTGGACAACGACAATGTCGGGTTTGTATTGCAGGGCCTCTTGGGTGAGTATGTGGAGATATTGGCTTAAGGGGGCGCCATCAATGCCAAAGCGGTAAACTTGTGTTTTGTAGCCCTTTGCATTCAATTGTTGTTCGATGACCTGGGCAAAGCCTTCATTCACATTCACAGCCGATGCTTGCACATAGCTATCACCGATTACAGCGATACGGGTTGTGTTTTCAGGTTTTTGTTTTTGGTAAGCTTTATAAGGTGAGTTCCAGCCATTTTCGTTAATGTTGACTGTATGGCTTGTCCCGTCAGGTTCATAAAGGGTGGCTTTTGTGTTTGGCAGATAGCGAATGACGTTGTTCATTGATGTGTTGGGGATGACATCAGAGGTTTTCAAGATGTATTTGAAAATCAAAAATTCAAACACCAATAAGCAAACCAGCAACGTGGTGCTAAGTAACATCAGGTTTTCAAGCAGTTGTTTGCGTGTCATTTTGATCCACATCTATAAATATCGTGTTTTATTTTCTATTGCTGCGTCAAAATAAACCACATTTTATCTGACAAAAGCCCCAAGTTTTATTCACACTTGATCTTTGCTGCAAATTTTGCAATTTGGAGGCCATGTTTACGGTCAGTTTTATATCTTGGCAATTGCAATTTTTGTTATCGTTCTTATTGTCTAAATTAAGATTATTGAATTTGTTTAAAATTTTAAGGAAATAAAGGTTATTAAATTTATGAGCACGCCCCAATATGTGTTTACGTGTCACAAACTCTCCAAAGCTTATTCCGGTGGCAAAACGTTATTTGAAAATATCACCCTTTCTTTTTTGCCTGGCGCTAAAATTGGTGTTGTTGGTGTCAACGGGGCGGGTAAGTCGACCCTTTTGAAAATTATGGGCGGCGTTGATACGGAATTTTCTGGTGAGGCGTGGGCGGCTGATGGCATCAAAGTTGGCTATTTGCCCCAAGAGCCCCAATTGGATGAGAGCAAGGATGTGCTTGGCAATGTGATGGAAGGGGTTGCAGAGAAAAAAGCCATTCTGGATCGGTATAATGAGTTGGCTGTTGAATATTCTGAAGAAACAGCTGATGAAATGGCCCAATTGCAAGACCAGATTGATGCGCAAGATTTATGGGACTTGGACACACAAGTTGAACAAGCTATGGATGCGCTGCGTTGCCCTGATGGGGCCAGTGATGTTGCCTCGCTTTCCGGCGGGGAAAAGCGCCGGGTGGCACTGTGCAAGCTGTTGCTTTCCAAACCTGACATGTTGCTTTTGGACGAACCAACCAACCATTTGGATGCTGAAACGGTTGCCTGGTTGCAGCGTTATTTAGAAGACTATGCCGGCACTGTTATTCTTATCACCCACGACCGGTATTTTCTTGACCAGATCACTGGCTGGACGCTGGAGCTTGATCGTGGGCGCGGGGTTCCTTATGAGGGGAACTATTCATCCTGGTTGGAGCAGAAACAAAAACGGCTTGAACAAGAGGGCCGTGAAGACGTTTCCAAACAGCAAGCTATGGCACGCGAACTTGATTGGATCAGGTCGTCACCTAAAGCGCGGCAAGCCAAATCCAAGGCGCGGATTAAGGCGTATGAAGAATTGGCGAACAAAGCTGATCATGAAAAGGTCTCGACAGCTCAAATTTCTATTCCCCCTGGTGAGCGGCTTGGCGGGGTGGTGATTGAGGCGGACAAACTCACAAAAGGGTTTGATGATCGGTTGTTAATCGATGATCTTTCTTTCCAGTTGCCTCCGGGCGGTATTGTTGGGGTGATCGGGCCTAACGGGGCGGGTAAAACCACACTGTTTAAAATGCTCACCGGGGTTGAGACCCCTGATGAGGGTTCAATCCGTTTGGGAGAGACGGTTGAGCTTGGCTATGTTGATCAGTCTCGTGATGATTTGGATGGATCAAAAAATGTTTGGGAGGAAATCTCTGACGGGCTTGATCAGATTTTGCTTGGCAAACGCGAAGTGCCATCACGGGCTTATGTTAGCTGGTTTAATTTTAAAGGTGGTGATCAGCAAAAAAAGGTCGGCGATCTTTCTGGTGGTGAGCGCAACCGGGTGCATTTGGCCAAGATGCTGAAACAGGGCGGTAATGTGTTGCTGCTTGACGAACCGACCAATGATTTGGATGTGGAGACGTTATCTGCGCTAGAAGCGGCTTTAGAAGATTTCCCGGGCTGTGCGGTGGTCATCAGCCACGACCGGTTTTTCCTTGACCGGATCGCAACCCACATTCTGGCCTTTGAAGGGGACAGCCATGTGGAGTGGTTTGAGGGCAGCTTTTCTGATTATGAAGAAGACAAAAAACGCCGGCTTGGCGAAGAGGCTGTGAACCCGCACCGGATTAAGTTCAAGCGGTTTGAACGCTAGCGTTTTTTGAATCTAAACTATTTTTTATAGCTAGTTATCCCCGTTTCTGTAGATGGGTGTATTCTAGAACGGTATGTCAATATTGTTCAGGAATATACTATTATGGAATATCGTGGAAAAACGCTAGAGGAAGCCCTTCATAAATCTCTTAAAAAAGAACATAAAAACCGTTTAATTTGAAAGTTCAAAAAACAATTATCTACGAAAGCGCGTTTTGATGTTTGGGCTCCAGCTTTGACGTGGGGCCCTTGGTTTGAGATTTGGTCCCAGTTTGGGATTATTGGTCCTGGGGCTCGTGATCATCAATCAGTTCTGAATGTTTCATTTGCTTCAGAAGGTGGTGATTCTAGTTTTGATGTAGAGATTAAAGGTGGTGATAATTTTATTAGAACAATTGGACCAGGCTCAGAACTTGTAACTATTACAGGTAATGTTGCCACGGCTGTTTCTATACGCTGTAAAAGCCACTCTGTTGGATTGCACGTTTTAGTAACAGTTTGATGTTTAAAGTTGTGTCCAATAAAGATGTATTGATTTTATCAAAAATGGTATTTGCGGCAAAGCATCAATGATGCTTATCGCACTTATGAGAATGAATACAAGGATATTGAGAGCAATTGTACAGTAAAATAAAAATCTATAAGTCTCATATTTTCTTGCTACGATGACGTTGCATACCTGAATCATAAAAACTGTCAAAATGACAAGAGAATGATTGATCGACATTGAGAAAAGATCGAGCTCAATGAGTTTGCCAATGCATATTGGGATCAATCCATTGATTAGGAGCCAACCCATTACAATTTTGGTTTTTGTGTTTTCTATCTGTAGGGGTTTTTCTATTTCATTTTGCATTTCAGTTTCTTCTAAAAGTATTCTTTCTAACTGGCGTGTATTATTCTAACTTGTTTTATGACTTTTGGTAACCATTGCTTTTTTTAGAAGCATCATGAATATGATGGCTTTAATCGCCGTATAAATATAACAGGGGAAATTTATGTTCAAAGGGTTGTTGATTGACAAGAGTGATGATGGCCAGACAGTTGCTTTGCAAGACATTGATGAAGAGGCCTTGCCTGATTTTGATGTGGTGGTTGATGTTGCCTATTCGACTTTGAATTATAAAGATGCGCTTGCTTTAACGGGCAAGTCGCCGATTGTAAGAAGCTACCCCCTGGTGCCGGGCATTGATTTTGCTGGCACGGTTGTGAAATCTGACGGGTCAGAGTTTGAGCCCGGGCAACAGGTTGTGCTCAATGGTTGGGGCGTTGGCGAATCTTATTGGGGGGGGCTGGCAGAAAAGGCGTGCGTTAAGGGTGAGTGGCTGGTGCCTTTGCCCAGTGCGTTTGATGCGCGCCAGGCCATGGCCATCGGCACGGCTGGTTATACCGCGATGTTGTGTGTGTTGGCGCTGGAGCGTCATGGGGTGCGCCCTGATAACGGTGAAATTATTGTGACCGGGGCCTCTGGCGGGGTTGGCAGTGTGGCTGTGGCGGTGTTGGCCAAACTTGGCTATCAGGTTGTCGCGCTTACCGGGCGTACATCTGAAGAAGCTTACCTTAAAGGTTTGGGCGCAAGCGCTATTATGGACCGGGCTGAACTTACTGAGCCGGGCAGACCACTTGCTAAAGAACGCTGGGCCGGGGCGGTTGACACGGTTGGCAGTACTATTTTGGCCAATGTGTGTGCGCAAACCAAATATAATGGTGTGGTCACCGCTTGTGGTTTGGCCGCTGGGTTTGATTTGCCGGGCACGGTAATGCCGTTTATTTTGCGCGGTGTGACATTGGCTGGTGTTGAAAGTGTGATGTGCGCACGAGAGCGCCGTCTTGAGGCCTGGCAACGGCTTGGTGAGGATTTGGAAATTGAAAAACTAGAAGCCATCACCACTGAGATTGGGTTGAGCGATGTGCTGGCTACAGCGCCTGACTTTTTAACCGGGGCTGTGCGCGGGCGTGTTGTGGTGGATGTGACGCGCTAGAAACGGGGTTGCAAATGATCTTATGTGCTAACCCTGTCCGTTCTGTAATCATCGCTTGCCTTTGTTGTGTACTGCCTATTGTCTTGTCCAACCCTTGTTTTGCTGAGGACAGACTTTCTACAGACGACTTCCATTCACTTATAAAAAAGGGTGATCACCAGGTTTGGCATCGGTTTCGGGATTTTGGAAACATCATCGCAACTTTTACAAAAAGCGAAAAAAAAGATTATGAATGGGCACAACGGGCAAGCTTGCTTTCTGATCAGAAAGGCAAGGAGCTGATTGAGGATTACGATCTGATGGGGTTTAAACGGGCTTATCCTCATTTAGCACCTGCGTTTTCTTTTGCTGAAGTTGAGCGTGCTTTTTACAAACATTATCATGAAAAATATTCTTATGGACAGTTGCGGCGACACGCTTGGTTTTCGCGCCGCCTGGCTGATCCTGGCACTCAGAATGAGAAACGTTTTGACCAAAGCGTATTTTTAGATCAAGCGCGATCTTATTCGAAAAAAAAGCAGGGTGTTTTGCCAAGTGAGGCACATTTCTTGGCTCTTGGCTTTGATCAATTAACTGTTCTGGCGGTTTGTGCTGGCTATAGGCCAGCGATTTTGGATGTGATGAAAGCTGCTTGGGTGCAACAGCAATTGAAGCTAGCGCCAGTCCTTTCTTATTTGTTGTTCTTGCGTGTTCAAAAAGAGGACGGATTGCGGCTGATTGACAAAGAGCACTGGTTGGCTCACATCGACAAAACTTTAAGCTCAAAAGATAAAATTTTTTATGAGCAGTTGATCAAGGACAAAGACAAGCTTTACGGGGGGCTTGAGTATTGTTCTTATTGAGGGGAGGGGTGTGCTTGAGCACTTCTTGTCTCAGTGGTAGCCTGTTTTCAAAATAAAATTATTAGGGAGGGCTTTATGAGCTTGAAAATCGTGGGCGGTGGTTTTGGTCGCACCGGCACTTTGTCGATGAAAATGGCGCTTGAACAATTGGGGTTTGGCCCGTGCCATCACATGGAAGAGGTGATGCAGCGCGAAGGCCAGGCTGCTTATTGGCAAGCAGCGACTGATGATCAGCCGGTTGATTGGAATAAAGCGTTCGATGGCTTTCAGTCTTGTGTCGATTGGCCGTCAGCTGCGTTTTGGTTGCAAATTGCCCGGCATTTTCCTGAAGCCAAAGTGTTGTTGACTGTGCGCAGCTCGGAAAGTTGGTACAACAGCATTTCTAAGACGATTTTTAAATTGCTGGCCCAAGAGGGTGAGTTGCCGGAAGGGTATATGGGTGAAGTGATTAAAATGGCGCATCAATTGATTTTTGATCGTACCTTTAAAGGCAATATCAGTGATCCTGAGCATGTTATGGCTGTTTATGAAAAACATAACGCTGCCATTATTGATGCGATTCCAAATGATCGTTTGTTGGTTTATAATCTGGGTGATGGTTGGGAGCCACTTTGTGAATTTCTTGATGTGCCGGTTCCTGATACGCCTTATCCACGGATTAATTCCACAGATGAGTTCTGGGATATTTTTGGGGGTGGGAATAACCCGAATTAAACGTTAGATTGAAAACATCGTTTGGGGGATAACCCTTAAACGGTGTGCCAATCGTGATGAGGGGGAAATTTTATGTTCATCGACTTTTTGAGTTATTTAGAGGAAATCCCCTACCGTTATATGACAACGGTTCCCTTTGCTTTGCCCTTCATTTGGGCCGGGGCGGTGCTGGGCCATAGCTTTATTGCCACGAGCGCAAAATATAAAGCGCCCAGCTTGGAAGACCATGTGGCTGTTGAGGTTGGCAACGCCACTTTCACGCAGTTCTTCTTGTTTGAGGTGTTGTTTTTGGCTGGCATCACGGCGACTATGGTGATCTCAAATGTGGGGCCTTATGTGTGGTTTGTGTTTGGTCTTGTTGCATTGTGTGTGTTTTTGCAGCGCTATTATTTAAAGCCCATCTTGTTTAATAAAGTGGATGACTATGAACACAACCGGCCCTTGCCGAGCCAGTTTCACTATAAATTTTATACGGTGTTGGAGTGTGTTAAGTTCTTAACGCTGATTGGGCTTGGGTCTTTGTTGATCCGGTATTAAAGCGAGAGATCGGACTCTGCCCCTTAATTTCCATGATAAGACTTTCGCATTTTTAAGTCCCCTGTCAAGGGTATAACAAAGCGTTGTGCGCCCTTGACAGGGGACATAAAAATGCAAAAATCTCACCATGGAAATTAAGGGGTGATAGAGGTTTCGGCTTGGGGGAATTTGGTGGTTGGGTCGCCCTCTATCCATGGGGGATATTTTTCCATTATGGATAGAAAAAGCGCGCTTGTTAAAAAAACGTCTAACCATGTGATCAGATGAGGCCAGGGCTGATTATCGAACCAGGTTCTGTCAATATTGGCGAATTGGCGCACAAAGGGGGCGATGGAGATGTCGGCCAGGCTTTGGCGATTGCCGCATAAATGACTTTGGGTGGAGAGCCTTGTATTTAGTGTATGCAAAAACTGACTGGCATGTTGTCTGTGGTCTTCAGGGTTTTCTCCCTCATAACGGGTGCCATATTTGGTGCGATCAAGATGGTGTTTAAAGGGGCCATCATTTTCTGCTATCAGCGCGTTCATGTCTACCACAGATGCAGTTTCTGGTTCTAGCAATTTTAGGGGATCGTTCTTTTCAAGCGCCCATTTGATAATATCCAGGCTCTCATCAATCACTGTTCCATCTTGTAACCATAGAACCGGCACTGTGCCCTTGGGGCTTAGCTCGAGCATGTGGTCTGGTTTGTTGCGTAGCACAACTTCTCTGAGCTCTAGATTGATGTTGGCAATGGTTAGCCCGAGCCGCGCGCGCATAGCATAAGGGCAGCGGCGAAAGCTATAAAGAATTGGCAAGGGGCGTTTCAGCATTTTGGGAAGCCATTTTCTGTTTCAGGTTGTTGCCTTAAGATATAACGATTGACTTATAAAGTTCAATATGTCGTGGGTTTCAAGATGGCTTGTCTGAGAGGAGCGAGTGGGACTTTGTTATTTATTTTTATCTGGCCATTTTGTTGTGAGATGCCGAGTTGTTGCCATAGGTGGTCTAAATCGGGGGTGACAGGGCGGTTGTGCATGGTTTGATAAAGTTGGTCTAAAGCCTTGGTGCCGGTTGATTGATCTGCGGTTTGTAGGATTTGTTGTATCGACCAGAACTGTTCCATATTGCCGCCAGCTTTCAAAATGCCTTGAACGGCGGTTTGCAGGCCATACTTATTTTGGGTTTGTTTGCGAATTTCTATATCGGCAAGCAGGCAAAATAATGCCCCGCCCCAATAGCGCCGGCCCCAGGTTGGGGTGTGGTCTAAACCTTTGTCGCCTTGTTGGGGCAGGCCTTTGGGCATGTCACGGATGAAATCAGCCCAGATGGTTTCTTGTTTCAAATCACCGGCCTGAACACGCGCGATTGATTCAATATAGACGGCCAAGCCTTCTGATAGCCAAAGATGTTTTCTTTTAACACTTGGCAGGGCCAGGTGGATCATTTCATGAATGGCGACCCAATCTCTTTTCAGGTCTTGCCTATTTGTTTGCTTGCCAATGAATAACCGGACTGCGGCGCCTTGATAGCCAAAAGCTTGCCCGCCTTTTAAACCTTTGCCTTGGCTGGGGACAATCAGAATGCGGGTTGATCGGGTTGGAAATTGCCCATAGTAGTTTTGTACAATCTTGGCGCAGTGTTTCAGCCAGGTGAGGATGGTTTGTTTGGGAAGTTCAAGGTTGCCAGGGGCAAAACCGACCTTTAGTACCGCCTGGCCAAGGGTGATGGTTTCTTTCGGTAATTGATCAAATGCCAGATAGGGCATGGTTTGTGATCTGAAATTGGCTTGGGCTTTGGCAGGGGGGATTGCCAGGCAGGTGAGTAAAACACCAAAATAAATAAGCTTTAAAAAGTGATGACACAGTTGCATTCCCCCACTTTAAAAGAGCAAGTGGGCGAGAGCTAGCGTTCTGCTCATCACTTTTTTGTTAGTTAAAGGGCTTCATTAAATTTAACCGGCTCACCTTTGGCGGCGCCTATAATTTCATCTTCCCACATCACACGGTTGCCGCGGATGATGGTGCCTTTGGGCCAGCCTGTTACGGTTTGGCCGTGATAGGGGGTCCATTTGGAGCGGCTTTCGATCCAGTCATCGGTGATGGTGCGGGTTTGGTTCATATCAACCACGGTAAAGTCAGCATCCATGCCAACAGCGATGCGGCCCTTGGTGGCCAGACCGAAGATGCGGCCCGGCCCGTGTGAGGTGAGGTCAACAAACCGCTCTAAGCTTAAATTACCCTTGTTGACATGGTCAAGCATGATGGGGACGAGCGTTTGTACGCCTGTCATGCCTGAGGGGCTTTCTGGGTATGGTTTGTCTTTTTCTTCTCTGGTATGAGGGGCATGGTCTGAGCCGAGCACATCAACCACGCCTGTGTGCAGGCCTTGCCATAAGCCTTTTGCGTGGTGTGCGGCGCGCAAGGGGGGGTTCATCTGGGCGTAGGTGCCAAGTTTTTCATACACCTCAGGAGCTGATAGGCTCAAGTGTTGTGGGGTGACCTCAACAGTGGCAACATCTTTGTGATGGGCTAGATATTCCATTTCCTCTGCCGTTGAAATGTGCAGCACATGGATGCGCTTGCCTGCTTCTCGGGCTGCTTCCACCAACATTTTGGTGGACTTCATGGCGGCAATTTCATCACGCCATTCTGGATGGCTTGATGGGTCATTGGCGCGGCGGATGTCTTTGCGCTCGATTAGGCGGGCCTCATCTTCAGAGTGAAAGGCGGCGCGGCGGGTGATTTTGGCCAGGATCTTTTTCAAGCTTTCCTCATCATCAACCAACAGATTGCCAGTGGAGGAGCCGATGAAAACTTTAACGCCAGCCGAGCCCTCTAACTTTTCCAGTGCGGGCAGATCATCTATGTTTTCGCGAGTGCCGCCGATATAAAAGGCAAAGTCACAAAACATACGGTGGCGGGCACGGTTGATTTTATCGGCCAGTGTTTGGGCAGAGGTGGTCAGAGGGTTGGTGTTGGGCATTTCAAACACGGTTGTGACCCCGCCCATCACGGCGCCCCGGCTGCCGGTTTCCAGATCTTCTTTGTGTTCATTGCCAGGCTCTCTGAAATGAACTTGGCTGTCGATCACACCAGGCAAAATGGTCAGGCCTGTGGCTGAAATGGTTGTTTGAGCTTCTTGCGTGCTTAAATCTCCAATATTGGTGATTTTTCCCTCTTTCACACCAATGTCGACTTGGCCCTTGCCATCTTGATTAACAACAGTGCCGCCTTTTAAAATGAGATCGTATGTATTTGTCATTTGAGTCTTTCTTTTGGTGACCTCACAACTGCCTGAGCTGTGCCTTAATTCCCATGGTGAGAAGTTTGCATTTTTAAAACGTTTGTCAAGGATTAAAACTTGCGCTCCGCGGCTATCGCGAGTCTTTCTTGGCGCTTTGGATGCCCACCAGCAACCGCGCTTGACAAACGATTTAAAAATGCAAAAGTCTAACCATGGGAATTAAGGCAATGTCTAGTCTCTCGCTTTTTACAAAGGATTTTTTATGAATAAGGTTGTGGCGCTTCTTGATCGGGCGGTGTTGGCGGTGACGGGGCCGGATGCGGAAGTTTTTTTGCAAAATTTGATTACCAACGATATGGCCAAGTTGGCTGAAAGTGAAGCCATTTTGGCCGCCTTGCTTACCCCGCAAGGTAAGATCAATTATGAATTTTTTGTCGCACCGATTGAAAATGGTTATGTGCTTGATACAGCCAAGGACAGGGTGGAAGATCTGTTTAAAAAGCTAACCCTTTATAAGATGAGGGCAGATGTTGACATAAAACAGTTATATGACAGCCATATGGTGGTTTGGTTCGAGGGGGATGGGGTGCCTGCAACAGGTGCTGAGGCGGTGTTTGTTGACCCACGCAGTGCTGATATGGGGCGCCGGGCTATTGTTGGGGTTGATCAGATTGCTGCGGCTTTTCAAGGGTTTGAAACAGGCAGTGAGGATGATTATCTAGCCAAACGTTTGTACCATGGTGTGCCTGAGGGAGGGTATGATTATGATTTAGGCGACACCTTTCCGCATGAAGCTGGATATGATGTTCTGGAGGGGGTTGATTTTGAAAAGGGCTGTTATGTGGGGCAAGAGGTTGTCTCGCGCATGCATCACCGCGCCAATGTGCGCAAGCGCATAGTGATGGTTGAGGGAGCGGAAACTTTGCCCCCCTCTGGCACGGAGCTTTCAACGGATAAATCTATGATCGGTGTTTTGGGGTCTTGTTTGGACACTAAAGGGTTGGGGCTGGTGCGGCTTGACCGGGCGGCCAAAGCGTTGACGAAGGCGCATGAAATCAAGGCTGATGGGGTCAGTGTTCGCTTATCAATACCGCCTTGGGCCTCTTATGATTTCCCACAAGAGGAGGTATAAATGGGCCGTTGCGCGTGGGTGGGGGATGATCCTTTATACATACATTATCATGATGAGGAATGGGGTGTGCCTGAGGTGCATGATCAGGCCTTGTTTGAAAAGCTTATTTTGGAAGGGTTTCAGGCCGGTTTGTCTTGGATCACCATTTTGAGGAAACGCGAAAATTTCCGAAAAGCGTTTGATCAGTTTGAGCCTGAAAAAATAGCGCGTTATAGCGCTAAAAAACTTGAAAAGCTGATGAATGATGAAGGCATCATTCGTAACCGCGCTAAGATTGAAGCCAGTGTGAAAAATGCAAAAGCTTATTTAGACTTGCAACAATCGGGGTCTGATTTGCGGCATCTGTTTTGGGATGTTGTGGATGGTCAACCAATACAAAACAACTATAAATCTTTAAAAGACATCCCTGGCAAAACGGCGTTAAGCACGAAGCTTTCCAAAGAATTGAAACGGCTCGGCTTTGCTTTTGTGGGGCCAACAACGGTTTATGCTCATTTTCAGGCGATGGGGCTTGTGAATGACCATGTGGTTGATTGCCCACGCCATGAGATTTGTGCCAAGATGGGGGGCAAATTGACACAAAAAGATATTATGTCTGGCAAAAAGAACCTTTTTGGGAAGCGCTCATGATGCAAGATGATGGTTTGGCCCCGCGGGCCTGGCAGCGCATGTTGTCTGGACGCCGCTTGGATCTTTTAAATCCCTTGCCAAAGGATATTGAGATTGAAGATATCGCCCATGGGTTGGCGCGGGTGGCGCGCTGGAATGGGCAAACGGTGGGAGACCATGCTTATTCAGTTGCTGAACATAGCTTATTGGTCACTGATATTTTAGTGCGCTTGGTGCCGGATGCTCCAAAGCAATGGCAAATGGCGGCGCTTTTGCATGATGCACCTGAATATGTCATCGGTGATCTGATTAGTCCATTTAAAGCTGCTATTGGAATGGATTATAAACTTTTTGAAGGCAGACTGTTGGATGCGATCTATCAACGCTTTTTGATTGCTGATGTGGTAAGTTTAGAATTGACAGCTTTTATTAAGGAAGCTGATTCAATTGCTGCGTATTTTGAAGCTGTGCAATTGGCCGGTTTTAGCCAAAGTGAAGCGGAACAATTTTTCCCGTCCCCTTCAAAAGGGGATAAGAGGTTTGAAGGCTTTGACGTTCACCTTGTTGCCTCTAGTGTTAAACAAGCGCAGCAAGATTTTTTAAACCGTTTTGAACTTTTGATGGATGAGGTTTAGTCACCCATCAGCTCATATTATAATGGGGTTGTTATGACGAATGAAATTTTAGAAGGGGCACGGATTTTTTGTGGGCCTCTTGATGAGGTTCATAACACAATAAAAAAACATAATATTGGCTGGTTGGTCTCTGCTATTAATAGCGACAAAATGTTGGATACCCCGGATGATATTGAAGAGGATCGCCATCTTAAATTGGCAATGAATGATATTAGTTCTGATCGAGATGGGTTGATTTTGCCCAATCAGGTTCATGTGCAACGGTTGATTGATTTCATTCAAGGTTGGGATCAGATGAGCCCGTTATTGATCCATTGTTGGGCTGGTGTCTCTCGCTCGACAGCTGCAACCTTCATTTCACTTTGTTGTTTAAATGAAGCGGTTAGCGAAAAAGATATCGCCTTTATTTTGCGCCAAGCCAGCCCGACGGCAACACCCAATATTCGCCTTGTGTCTTTGGCCGATGATCTTTTGGGGCGAGAGGGACGGATGGTTGAGGCTATCGATTTAATTGGCCAGGGGGAAATGGCTTTTGAAGGGGCGGTTTTTTCTCTTTTAGCTAAGGTATAAGTTGGGGTTTTGCCACTATGGGTTCGGCTTTTGAAAAGGGACGGGTTGCCATTGGTTTAAATGCGGCCATCGTGGCTTTGGATGGTTTTGAACCTGTGTTTCTCAGCGTGCCAGAGCAAGGAGAGGGGAAGACTAAACCTGGGGCCAATGTAAGGGGTTTGCCTTATGGCTCTTTTAATCCGCTAGAGCACCGCACGATGGAAATTGCTGTGCGCGGTTTTGTGAACGAACAAACTGGGCTTAGCCTTGGCTATATTGAGCAACTTTATACCTTTGGTGATAGGGGGCGGGCCGCGCAAGCGCTAAAACAAGATGAAATGCATGTGGTCTCTATTGGGTATTTGGCCTTATCGCGCATGAGTGAAGAGCAACCCTTGGCTGCTTTTTGGCGACCTTGGTATGCGGCGTTTCCCTGGGAGGATTGGCGGGCTGGGGAACCTGATATTATCAAAAAAGAGATTTTGCCGCGCCTTAATGAATGGGTCCAAGCGATGGAAGTTGGCCGCGCTAGACAAGAGGCACAAGATCGGGTCAATATTTGTTTTGGGTCAGATGCGGTTCATTGGGATGAGGAGAAGGTTCTTGACCGCTATGAATTGTTGTATGAGGCCGGTTTGATTGCTGAGGCGCAACGCGATGGACGACCCGCTGCCCTTGTTTGGTCTAACCTACCGCGTTTTGGTGAACCGATGATCTTTGATCATCGGCGGATTTTGGCAACAGCCATGAGCCGTATGCGGGCCAAAATAAAATATCGCCCGGTTATTTTTGACTTGATGCCGCCCAGCTTTACGTTGTTGCAATTGCAAAAATCTGTTGAGGCCATTTCTGGCAATCAATTGCATAAACAAAACTTTAGGCGGTTGGTGGAAACGGGCGGGCTGGTGGTTGCTACGGGCAAAATGTCAAGTGAGACAGGGGGGCGGCCTGCCAAACTGTTTCGTTTTCGCAAAGAGGTTTTGCTTGAAAGGCGCACAGCTGGCGTTCGTGTGAGGCCTTAAGAACTATAATAGTTATAAATCATAGTCCTTAAGGTTAGACCTTATTAATTAGAGAAAAACAGAGATATGAAATTTGTTGGCTTTTTCTTTTTCTTTTTCACCATTTGAATAGGTTGTCTGTTAATGCGTTTTTTGGGCTCTAGTCCCATGGGGCGGCCTTCAAGGGCAGCGGTTACTCTTTTGTCATGACCGTAAATGTCATTGTAATGGGCGGTTGTGCCATCTTCGTTCACCCACATCGTGAAATAGGTGACGTGAACTGGAATTTTGTTTGTCAAGGTGACCGGTAGGTTGCGGCGGCTGCGAATGCGTTTATCAATTTCCTTACGATCAATCCCATTGCCTTCCAAAATGAACTCAGCCATCTTTAAAGGATCGCGAACGCGCATGCAGCCATGGCTAAAGGCGCGCACTTTGCGGTTAAACAAGTTTTTGGTTGGGGTGTCATGCAAATAAACGCTGTGTTTATTGGGAAAAAGAAATTTAATGACGCCCAGTGCGTTTCTGGGGCTTGGGGGTTGGCGTATAAAAAGACGCCCGTTGACAACCCGGCTTTCATAGCCGCGCGGCGCTACACCGCCCATTTCATTCCAGATTATGGATTGGGGGACATTCCAATATGGGTTAAAGACAACCGTTTCCATTTCATCTGAAAAACTGGGTGTTTTTTGACTGCGCTTGCCTGTAATAACACGTTCTGTGTGAACGATTTTGTCATTTCTGGTGAAGCGAACTTTAAATTCTGGAATGTTTACTCTGATATGAGTTTTTCCGAATTCAGTTGGCATCCAGCGCCAGCGTTCCATATTGGCCAGGATCTTTTTCTCTTGGTCTGGCTTGCCTTTGTTTAATTTTGCGCGGGTGGTTTTGTTAATTACACCGGTGGCTCGCTGCCCATTGGCTGCTTGGAAATTTTTAACAGCGTCGACCAATGCGCTGTCGTAAATATCTTCAGGATATAGCGGGGCTTCATCTACAACCGGGACGTTTATTTCAAAACGCTGGCGTAGGAGGGCAACATGGGGGTGCCGGTCAAAGGGACGAATGACAGCGCCGGGCGGTATTCTGACAAGCTTCTTTTGTGTGCCTTTGGTTTCTCTGATGGTATCCAGTTTTTCTTTCAGGGCCCAATATTGAGGGTGTTTGGGATGGAAAGATTTTAGGGTTTGTCCCAGATCTTTGCTGTCAAGAATGCTGGTGAGCACGTTTAGGGGGTCTGGATAATCGGGTGTGTTATCAAGTGCGCGGCTAACAGTTTGCGGGACAAGGTTGCCAGCTTTTGCGCGTTTTGCATAAGTTAACAGGGCCCGGCTGAACATTAGCTCGGCGTCTGCTTGCTGTTCAGGTTGGCCGTTTATCATATCATGAGGCGGGAACTTAATGTCGTGGACGTTAAGACCGTATTCATGCCCTTTTTTAATTTCAGCGATGGTTTGCTTGGCCAGCGGGGTTAGGCCTGAGTTTGTTAGCCAAACAGGTTCGCGGTTATGGTTGAGATAAAATTCTTTTAAACGCTTTTGAACCAGGTTGTCATAACCGGTTTTGCCGCGGAAATTGGTTTTGATTTTTGTGATTAGCTGGTGCTTTAGGGCATCTTGCGCGGTGATGAGTGTTTCTGGTCCTTCAGGCTCTGCTGCCATCAGTGAAGATTGACCCCAGATCACAAGAGCGGCAGATAAACTGGCTTTTATAAGAAAAGATGCAGAAATAAGTGAGGTGGACGTAGAGGCCTGATTTAAGGGGCGTGCATGTTTCATATAATATGGTCCTCAATATTTCTCTTTTTTAAAAACCGCGTAATTAAAGCTTCAATTTTAGCTAAAATTTTAAGTAATAGCGATTGTAAGGCCTAACTCTTTAAAATTTATTGTTATATGCAAACTTTATATAGGGTTACATGGTTAGGATTACAAATATGATGTGGCGCTAGTTTGACGAAGCCGCATTTTTCAAGACAAGACTATAAGTTGCGTTTGATTTTTGTAAAAGAGGAAACCAGGGCTTGATACGGGCAAAAATTCATTCTGCCCGGATCTGTTGTAATTGTGACATATGTCTTGCTTTGTTTTCCACAAATGGAGTTTGTTTTAGTTTGTGCGTGGTTGCAAGCCAATTTCGCGCATTTTGCGATAGAGCGTTGAGCGACCAATGCCCAAATGTTTAGCAATATCAGTCATATGACCGCGATATCGCCCTAGGGCAAGGCGGATCATATCGGCTTCTACTGCTTCTAGGGGGCGAATATGGCCGGTTTCTGTCATGATGCGCACACCAACAGGGGTATTGCTGGTTTCATCTTGGCTAATTGGTACCATTTGCGGGTTTTCTTGTTCATCGCCGATCATAGCGGGACCTGTGTAAACAGGGGATTCTTTGTCTGGTTCTGACAAAGTTGGGGGCGCCACTTCAAACCCTTCAACATGGTTGGCTATTTGTGGAAACTCATTGATGGTCAGAACGGGGCCATCAGCTAGCACGACGGCTCTGAAAATGGTGTTTTCCAGTTGGCGGACATTGCCTGGCCAAGAATAGCTTTGCAGTAATTTTAAGGCTTGAGGGTCTAGACCGGTGATTTTTTTGCCTTCTTCTGAGGCGAACCGTAAATAGAAATGGTTGGCAAGGTCTTCAATGTCTTCAAGGCGATGGGCCAAAGGGGGGACCATGATGGGAAAGACGTTTAAACGGTAATAAAGGTCTTCACGGAATTTGCCTTCTTGGACCAATTTGATCATGTCTCGATTGGTGGCTGAGATGAGGCGAAAATCAACTTTGACTGGGCGTTTTGCGCCCACAGGGTCAACTTCGCCCTCTTGTAGCGCGCGCAGAAGTTTAACCTGGGCGTCTAGGGGCAATTCACCAACTTCGTCAAGAAACAGGGTGCCGCCATGTGCTTCTTCAAATTTGCCGATGCGTTTTTCTGTCGCACCGGTAAAACTGCCCTTTTCATGGCCGAAAAGGATGCTTTCAATCAGATTTTCAGGAATCGCACCGCAATTGACGGTGACAAAAGGTTTGCCTTGGCGCTCGCTTTCCCCTTGAATGGCGCGGGCAATCATTTCCTTACCGACGCCGCTTTCCCCCTCAATCAAGACAGGAATATTGGAGCTTGCCGCACGGCGGCCAAGTTCGATGACACGCGATAATGTCTGGCCGGAAGAAATGAGGCTATCAAAGGTCATTGTGCCTTCAGTTTGGCGTTTGATGCGGGTGATTTCGCTGGTTAATGCCTTGATTTTCATGACATTGTTTAGGCACACTTCAAGTCGCTCGTTGCTGACAGGTTTGACAACAAAATCGCTGGCACCAGCGCGCATGGCTTCAATGGCGGTGTCGATGCTGCCATTGGCGGTTTGCACGATAACTGGTTGCATGGCGTTTATTTTGCGCAAACGCTCGAGCACTTCATGCCCGTTCATGTCTGGCATGACCAAGTCTAACAGGATGAGAGAAATATCTTCTGCCTCAGGGCTTTCCATCAGGGCCACGGCATCTTTGCCGCCGGCCGCGACTTTGGTTTCATATCCAAGACGTTTGATGGATTCGGCTAGAATGCGACGTTGTGCAGGATCATCGTCGACAATTAGGACGCATTTGGGCATACTCTTTACTCTACTCTTTAACTAAACTTAAATGGCCGTTTGACTGTTTGCCTTAGATACATACCCAGTACATAATATATGTATCAAACAGGCGCATTGTGGGGCCATTTCCGAACTCAACTCTTGGCTAGTGTGAAGAATAAGAGTAAACAAGGGGTTTATTTTTGCTCAGTTTTGAGTGAAGCGGGCAAAAAAAATTCATTATGGTGTTTTATTTTCTTTAAAACCGGTGTCTTATTTTTGAGTGAAACGTATTTTTTATTGAAGCGTTTCATCGATCTTAAAGCCGGTATCCACTTTGGTAGTGGAATGCTCTGACTGTTTAAATGCAAACATTAATGATGAACTTTCATAGGAGATAATACGCGTGGGGTCTGTTAAAAATTCATTTGGTCGTTTTCAGTTTTCTAATCTTTACGATCAGGCTTGTTTTCAGCCTGCCAACGAGCCAGACCATAAGACAAGCGATGCTCACCTTGGGCCAATGCCGGAGTGGGATTTATCTGACCTTTATGAAGGGCCAGACAGCAAGGCTTTGCAAGATGACCTTGAGCGGTCGCAAAATTTATCTGGCACGTTTCAAAAGACCTATGAGGGAAAAATTGTTGAAATGGCCGGCATGGAAGATGGCGGGGCGCAGTTGGCTTTGGCCGTTCAGCAATATGAAGAAATTAATGACCTGTTGGGCCGTATTGCCTCTTATGGCCAGCTTTTATATTCTTGCGACAATCAAAACCCGGTGCATGCAAAATTGCATGGGGATTTAATGGAGAAAATAACAGCCATTAGTTCTGGGCTTTTGTTTTTCGGACTTGAGATCAACCGACTTGAAGATGATGTGTTGGCGCGTTGTTTGGAGAATGAAGAGCTGGCCTATTATGGGCCGTGGATTGATGATTTGCGGTTTGAAAAGCCCTATCAGCTCTCAGACGATTTGGAAAAACTGTTTCATGATAAATCTGTTGTTGGGCGCGGGGCGTGGTCGCGTTTGTTCAATGAAACCATGACGGGTTTGCGTTTTGAGGTGGATGGGGAACGTTTGGCCCTTGAGCCAACCTTGAATTTATTGCAATCGCCTGATGGGGAAAAGCGCCGGGTGGCAGCTATGGCGGTTGAAGAGGTTTTAAACGATAATCAACGCTTGTTCACGCAAATCACCAATACGCTGGCCAAAGACAAAGAAATCGCAGATCGTTGGCGTGGGTTTAAAGATGTGGCTGATAGCCGGCATCTCTCGAACAGGGTTGAGCGCGAAGTGGTTGATGCTCTGGTAGAAGCTGTGCGCTCTAAATATGAGCGGATCTCACATCGTTATTATAAGTTGAAGGCAAAATGGTTAGGCCTTGAAACGCTCAATTATTGGGACCGGAATGCGCCTTTGCCCAATGAAAGTGAACGCGAGATCCCTTGGGCTGAAGCGCAAGACACTGTGCTAAGCGCTTATAATGGGTTTTCACCTAAAATGAAGGAAATTGCCGCCCAGTTTTTTGACAAGAATTGGATTGATGCTCCTTTGCGCACCGGCAAAGCACAAGGGGCGTTTTCTCACCCTACTGTTCCAAGTGCGCACCCGTTTGTGCTGATTAATTATCAGGGCAAGCCGCGTGATGTGCAGACACTGGCGCATGAGTTGGGGCATGGGGTGCATCAGGTTTTGGCGGCCAAACAAGGGGCTTTAATGGCGCCAACACCTTTAACGTTGGCAGAGACAGCCAGTGTGTTTGGTGAAATGCTCACGTTTCAAAAGCTGTTGTCGCAAGCGCAAAGTGATAAAGACCGGCATATTTTATTGGCCGCAAAAATTGAAGACATGATCAATACAGTGGTGCGCCAAATTGCGTTTTATTGTTTTGAGCGTAAGGTGCATGAAGCGCGCAGCGAGGGCGAATTGACAGCAGAACAGCTCAATGCGTTTTGGTTGGAGGTGCAAGGGGAAAGTCTTGGACCGGCGATTGAGATGAACCCGGGTTACGGTATTTATTGGAGCTATGTGCCGCATTTTATTCATGCGCCATTTTATGTATATGCTTATGCGTTTGGCGATTGTTTGGTCAATTCGCTTTATGCGGTTTATGCCCAAGCTGAGACAGGGTTTCAAGAAAAGTATTTTGAAATGCTCAGCGCAGGTGGCTCAAAACATCATAAAGACTTGCTGGCCCCCTTTGGGCTTGATGCTAGTGACCCGGCGTTTTGGGACAAAGGTTTGGCAGTGATTGAAACCATGATTGATGAACTGGAGCAATTGGACGAGACGTTGGCTTAAGTTTCACAATTCTTATGATGATTGATTTTTTCGCCAAAACCATGCAAATGTTTAGATCTTGCGGTTTTGGGGTTTCAAGGTTAAAAAAAGACCTCAGTTGGTATTTTAGGCCAAGGTTTATAAAAAATACTGGTAAGATATTGGGCACTTGGGTAAAGAGTGTGCATGCCATTTAACAAAAAGGGACTGAGAAATGGGGATTGATACTTCAAATGGACATCCAGCTATGGATTATCCTGAGCACGAACGCACTTACAATGGGTTTATTAAGGGATCTATCTATTGCACAATCGGCGTAATTGCCGTTTTGGTTGGCATGGCGTTCTTTCTGCTTTAGTTCAGCTGACAAGCGAATAGCTTTTGTATAGTTTGGCCCTGAATTTGAGGGCTGTGGACACAGTTTTTGTGTTTTGAATTCAAATTTATAATTTAAATTTTGATGAGAATGGAGCCGGTGATGGTTACGATTGCCGTCCCGATTGAGGGTGAAGGCGAGACCAGAGCAGCTATTTCACCTGAAACGGTAAAGAAATATGTTGCCCTTGGGTGCCAGGTGAATGTTCAAGCTGGGGCTGGTTTGGCCTCTAATATTCTTGATAACGCCTATGAAGAGATGGGGGCCAAGATTGTTGGCTCTGCGCAAGAGGCGTTTTCTGGCGCTGATATCGTTTTAAAGGTCAACCGGCCAAGCGCTGAGGAAGTGGCAGCTATGGGGGAGGGCACTGTTGTTTGCGCCATTTTGAACCCTCATGATGACCGGCCTGGTCTTCAAGCCATGGCAGATAAGAAGCTTAAATCCTTTTCTATGGAATTTATGCCGCGCATTACCCGGGCGCAATCTATGGATGTGCTCTCGTCTCAATCAAACTTGGCGGGCTATAAAGCTGTGATTGATAGCGCTGCCCATTTTGGCCAGGCGATGCCGATGATGATGACGGCTGCAGGCACTGTGCCGCCAGCCAAAGTGTTTGTGATGGGGGCCGGCGTTGCTGGTTTGCAAGCCATTGCGACAGCCAAACGGCTTGGCTCTATTGTAACTGCAACCGATGTGCGCCCCGCTGCAAAAGAGCAAGTGGAAAGCCTTGGTGGTAAGTTCATTGCGGTTGAAAATGAAGAGTTTAAAGAGGCTGAAACAGCTGGTGGTTATGCCAAAGAGATGTCTGATGACTATAAACGTGAGCAAGCTGAATTGGTTGCTAACCACGTGAAGGGCCAAGACATTGTCATTACGACAGCGCTTATTCCGGGCCGGCCAGCGCCAAAATTAATCTCAGCTGAGATGGTGCGTTCTATGAAGCCTGGCTCGATCATTTATGATATGGCGGTTGAGAGGGGCGGCAATTGTGAATTGGCCAAACCTGGTGAGATCGTTAATGAAAATGGCGTTTTGGTACTTGGACCGTTAAACATTGCAGGCGCTTTGGCTGGCAATGCAACCAGCCTTTATGCCAAGAACCTTTATAATTTCTTGGCGCTGTTTGTCTCTAAAGATGATGGTTTGAAAATCGATTTTGAGGATGAGATCATTCAAGGCACGTTGGTGACGAATGATGGGAAAATTGTGCATCCGCAATTAACTGAAGGAACAAGCTAATGAGGTTGATTATGCGCAAGATGATGTTGAGCTTGGCCTGTTTGCCTTTGTTATTGCCGCAGGTCGCGTTGGCTGCTAGCTCTGGTGATGATGTGAGTTCTTTTACTTATTTATTCGCTTTGTTTGTGCTGGCGATTTTCGTTGGTTATTTCGTGGTTTGGGCGGTAACACCGGCTTTGCACACGCCGTTGATGGCGGTGACCAATGCGATTTCGTCTGTGATTGTGGTGGGCGCTTTGTTGGCCGTGGCCGTGCCGTCTGTTGATGGGCTTGAAAAGGCAAATATTTTTGGCTTTTTGGCGTTGGTTATGGCGGCTGTGAATATTTTTGGTGGCTTTCTTGTGACGCAACGCATGTTGGCCATGTATAAGAAAAAAGAACGCTAGAGCCGCTTTTATCAGATTGTTTTGATTTTGCGCTCTAGCTTTTTTGTTTAAACGCACAATTTTTCCGATCCTCGTTACACTCTGGTCGGATTGTGCTGTAGAGGATAAATTTCATGTCTCCAGATCTTATTGCCCTTCTTTATCTGGCTTCAGGTGTTTTGTTTATTTTAAGCCTACGTGGTCTTTCTAGCCCGGCGTCCTCGCGCCAGGGTAACTATTTTGGCATGCTGGGTATGGCCATTGCCATTGGCACCACTTTAGCCGCTATCCCGTCTATTTCTTCGATGTCTTGGACGATGATTTTGGCTGGCCTTGGCATTGGCGGTTTTGTTGGCGCGGTGATTGCGCGGAAAATCCCTATGACAGCGATGCCGCAATTGGTGGCAGCCTTTCACAGCCTTGTTGGTTTGGCTGCCGTGTTTGTGGCAGCGGCCGCTTATTACGCGCCTGATTCGTTTGGTATTGGCTCAGTTGGCAATATTAATACGGCCAGCTTGATTGAAATGTCATTGGGTGCTGCCATTGGTGCGATTACCTTTACAGGCTCTGTGATTGCGTTTGCCAAGCTTGATGGGCGTATGTCTGGTGCCCCTATTATGTTGCCGGCGCGCCATTTGATTAATTTGGCACTGTTTGGGTTGATGATCTTTTTAATCTATAGCTTTGCTGTGGGCCAAACTGAGTGGGCGTTTTGGGCGCTTGTGGGTGTTGCTTTATTGTTTGGTATTCTCATCATTATCCCTATTGGCGGGGCTGACATGCCGGTTGTGGTCTCTATGCTTAACTCTTATTCTGGTTGGGCGGCCGCGGGCATTGGCTTTACACTGAGCAATGCTGCGCTGATTATTACCGGCGCGCTTGTTGGTTCATCTGGTGCGATTTTGTCTTACATTATGTGTAAGGGCATGAACCGTTCGTTTATTTCTGTGATCCTTGGTGGGTTTGGCGGCGAGGAAGCTGGGCCTTCAGGTGATGATGGGGTGCAGCGCACAGTTAAGCAAGGCTCTGCTGATGATGCTGCCTTTATCATGAAAAATGCGGGCAAGGTGATTATCGTGCCTGGGTACGGTATGGCTGTGGCCCAAGCCCAGCATGCCCTGCGCGAAATGGCAGATGAGTTGAAAAAAGAAGGTGTTGATGTGGCTTATGCCATCCACCCCGTTGCCGGGCGGATGCCAGGACATATGAATGTGCTTCTCGCAGAGGCCAATGTGCCTTATGATGAAGTTTTTGAGCTGGAAGATATCAACTCTGATTTTGCCCAAGCTGATGTGGTTTATGTGATCGGGGCGAATGATGTGACCAACCCGGCAGCTCTTGAAGACCCATCGTCTCCGATTTATGGCATGCCTGTTTTAGAGGTTTGGAAATCTGCCACTGTGATGTTTAACAAACGGTCTTTGGCCTCTGGTTATGCTGGTATTGATAATACGCTGTTTTACCGGGATAACACCATGATGCTGCTAGGTGATGCTAAGAAGATGACTGAGAATATTGTGAAGTCTCTTTAAGGTTTGCTTCTTGGCTTGTGGCCTGCCTTAAATTCCATGATAAGACTTTCGCATTTTATATCTGCATGTCAAGGATCAAGCCAGGCGTAACCGTCCTTGACATGCAGATATAAAATGCAAAAACCTCACCATGGAATTTAAGGTACAGGCTAGGCGTTTATGTTTCAGTATATCACGCGGCGCCCTCAGTTTTTAGATGACCTAAGAGTTTGGGCGCAAAAATCTCGGTTCCGATTTTTCCTTTATGAGTTTGTTTTATTTGGTCTCAAGCAGGGTTGGGCGGCCTTGTTTGGTGGCTTGTTGCTTGGTGCCATTTTGCTGTCTCGCTTTTGGTATCCTGGTTCAGATTTTTTGCATCGCTATGACTTTTTATTGATTGTGGCCATTGCCATTCAAGCGGGATTGCTCATTTTTAAACTTGAAACCTGGCAAGAGGCCAAGGTTATCCTTCTGTTTCATATCGTCGGTACTGCTATGGAGGTTTTTAAAACCGCTATGGGGTCTTGGGTTTACCCTGAAGAGTGCTTGTTTCGAATTGGTGGGGTGCCTTTGTTTTCTGGCTTTATGTATTCAGCGGTGGGCAGCTATATGGCCAGGGTGTGGCGGGCCTTTGATTTTCGATTTACCCATTACCCGCCGATTTGGATGACTAGTATTTTAGCTATGTGTATCTATATTAATTTCTTTACCCATCACTTTGGGCCTGATATGCGGTATTTGCTTTTTGCAGCCATGGTGGTTTTGTTTTACAAAACACGCATTTATTTTCGTGTGGACCGGTCATTTTATTGGATGCCTTTGTTGTTAGGGTTTTTGTTGGTGGCCTTGTTTATTTGGTTTGCAGAACAATTTGGCACATTGGCAAATGCATGGCGTTACCCTAATCAAAGTCAAGGATGGCAAATGGTTTCAATTTCTAAGATGGGGTCTTGGTATCTGTTGATGTTTATTTCATTTGTTATGGTAACTTGGTTGCAAAAACAAGAAAGCCTGACAGACAAAATGAATAAAAGGGATAAAGCGTAAAATGAATTGGGTTGTGAAAATTTTAATTGTCATTTTTGCCCTTTACGTTGTAGGGGCGTTGACGCTGTATTTCTTACAAGGGCGGATTATGTTTGCGCCTGATACAAACCGGGTGTTGCCAACAGCGGTTAATTTGCCGGGCCTTGAAGAAGTGGTGTTACAGACGAAGCAAGGGCACAAGCTTTATAGCTGGTATTTGCCAGCGAAAAATGGACAACCGACCCTTTTGTTTTTTCATGGGAATGGCGGCAATGTGGCCAATCGGGAAGAGAAGTTTCGCCAGTTGGGTGCGCGTGGCTTTGGTGTGTTTATGCTGGGCTATCGCGGGTTTGGTGGCAGTGAAGGCAGCCCTTCTGAGTCGGCCTTGGTTGAAGATGCGCAGTTGGCTTATGAGCATTTGAAAGGCCAAGGTCTAACAGAAAAACAAATTGTGATTTACGGGGAATCAATTGGCAGCTCTGTTGCGGTGCAGTTGGCCTCTAAGGTTCAATCTGGCGCTGTGATTCTAGAAGCGCCGATGTATTCGGTGTTATCGATTGCACAAAGCCGTTATCCTTATGTGCCGGTGCGGGCATTCTTAAGGGATAAGTTTGAGACCAATTTATTTATTAAGCAGATCAAGTCGCCTCTCTTGATTGTCCATGGCAGTGATGATGGGGTTATTCCGTTAAGCTCTGGCCTGGCTTTGTATGATGTAGCGATTGAGCCGAAGCGTTTTCATGTTGTTGATGGCGCGCAGCATAACAATCTGTATGACTTTCCTATTGTTCAGGAGGTTGTGAGGTTTTTGGCTGATTATGAAATTTCAAAAATTGAGTTGATGCAAAATTAAAATGCTCTTGGGGTAGGAGTTTTTAATGTTTCGGATTGGGCCGTTATGCGCATACTGTTTTTAGGACTTGGTGTTGTAGCATCTCTTTATTTATCAGTGATTGCCGGGTTATATGTTTTTCAAGATCATTTGATCTTTGCAGCTGGGATGAGCAATCAACTTTCCGAAAAAACCTCTTTGGCAGATTTTGATGAGGTTTCGTTTGTTGCCTCTGATGGAATTACCTTAAGTGGTTTGTATGCTAAGGCTCGGCCAGGACGCCCAAGTTTTTTATTCTTTCATGGCAAAGGGGGAACGGTTTTTAGCCGAAAACCTTTGTTGTTACAGTTGCGAAACTATGGGTTTGGTGTTTTAGCTTTTGAATATCGCGGGTTTGGAAAAAACAAAGGAATAGCTTCTGAAAAGTTGTTTGTTCAAGATAATGTGCTTGGGTATGACTTTTTGCTAAGACAAGGGGTTGATGCTTCCCAAATTATTATATTGGGCGAATCTTTGGGGACGAATGTAGCTGTGGATTTGGCGGCAAAGCGGGGGGTTGGGGCTCTTATTTTGTTGTCTTCTATGTCTTCTTTAAAAGATATTGCTCAGCATAGGTATCCGTTTGTACCTGTTGCGTTTTTGATAAAGCACCCCTTTCGGTCAGATTTGAAGATAGGCCGGGTTAAGGCCCCTTTTCTTGCTTTACATGGGACAAATGATCAAAGGGTACCTCTTAAATTTGCGCGTGATTTATTTAAAAAAGCGCCTGAACCCAAAGAATTTTATGAGGTTGTAGGGGCTGGGCATAATAATTTATATGAGTTTCCTGTTGTGGAAGAAATGGTGCGCTTTATAAAGGCTCATAAAATTGCGTATTTCAATTAGTTGAGATTAATCAAATAAACAAACTTAAAGGGGAAGCAATGTTTGAGGCATTCGCTGATACTGTTGATGTGGAGAAAGTGGCCAAGGTGGCAGAAGTTGCTGCTGAGAGGGGCTTGTCTTTGTCTGTTAAAGTATTGATGGCTGTGGGCTTATTGATCGCTGGCTATGTGCTTGCCCGTTTGGTGGCTAAAGCCATTCGCATGCGTTGCCAGAGCATTCGCGGGTTTGACCAAACCTTAACGCCGATTTTGGCGCAATCTGCCAGCTATGCGATTATTATTCTGTCCCTCATTATGGTGCTGGCCAATTTTGGTATTGAGACAACCTCAATTATTGCCGTTTTGGGCGCAGCAGGTCTGGCTATTGGTCTGGCGCTGCAAGGCACGTTGCAAAATGTGGCGGCTGGCATCATGTTATTGATTATTCGCCCGTTCAGGCGGGGGGATTATATTGAGGCGGGCAGCGCCTCTGGCACTGTTGATGAGACGGGGCTGTTTATGACGCGCATGCACACGGTGCAGGGTTTGTTTGTTGCCGTGCCCAATTCAATGATTTGGTCGAATGTTATCACCAATTACAGCCGCTTGCCCCGCCGGCGCTTGGATTTGCAAATTGGGATTTCATATGATGCAGACCTTGATGAGGCCAGGGAGCTCATTTTGGATCTGCTCACTTCTGATGAGCGCGTGTTGGAAGAGCCAAAGCCGATTGTGGTTGTGCGCGGGCTCGGTGACAGTTCGGTTGATCTTGAATTGAGGGCTTGGGCCAAGCGCACTGATTATTGGGACCTTAATTTTGATGTCACCCGGGCGATTAAACTGGCCTTGGATGAGGCTGGGATTTCTATTCCCTATCCGCATCGCCAAATTGTGCTTTCATCGGATGCGCCTTCACAGCTTGAAAAAGAGGCAGGCCTTGAGGGCAAAGGCAATGACCAAAAGCAAACACAAGGCCGGTCTGGTAAAAAAAGGCAAAATAAACGCAAAAAGCCAGCTGAGGCAAAAACAACTGCTGCAGACACGGAAGAAGGCGGGGAGGGGTGATTTTTTCGCAAATAGGGGTATGCGTTAAATTTTCTCATCAAAAGGTCTTATGTTTTCGACTTTGAGGTGGCTCGATTTTTTGTTGGCTTTGAGATAGTCTAGCGCTCAAGATTTACTGAAATTTTGAGAAGAGTTTTTATGAGCGAGCATCCAACCAAAGACCGGCCCTGGTTATTCCGCACTTATGCAGGCCATTCAACTGCCAAAGCGTCCAATGAACTTTATCGGACCAACCTTGCCAAAGGGCAAACCGGGCTTTCTGTGGCTTTTGATTTGCCAACACAGACAGGCTATGATTCTGACCATGCTTTGGCCAAGGGTGAGGTGGGCAAGGTTGGGGTGCCAATCTCTCATATTGGTGATATGCGCACCTTGTTTGATGGCATTCCGCTGGAGGAAATGAACACCTCCATGACGATTAATGCCACGGCTGCCTGGTTGCTTTCCCTTTATATTGCGACAGCTGAAAACCAAGGGGCGGATCGCTCTAAACTGTCTGGCACGGTGCAGAATGATATCATTAAAGAATACCTCTCGCGCGGGACCTATGTGTTCCCGCCAGAGCCGTCCATGCGGTTGATTAAAGACATCATCACTTATTCTTATAAAGAAGTGCCCAAGTGGAACCCGACCAATGTGTGTTCTTACCATTTGCAAGAAGCTGGTGCCACACCGGTGCAAGAGTTGGCCTATGCGCTGGCAACAGGCATTGCGGTTTTGGATATGGTGAAGGCTTCTGGTGAGGTGTCTGATGAGGATTTCCCCAAAGTGGTGGGGCGGATTTCTTTCTTTGTCAATGCGGGCATGCGGTTTGTTACCGAGATGAGCAAGATGCGCGCCTTTGTTGATTTGTGGGATGAGATTGCGCGGGATCGTTATGGCGTGGAAGACCCTAAATTTCGCCGGTTCCGTTACGGCGTGCAGGTGAACAGTCTGGGGCTGACAGAGCCGCAACCAGAAAATAATGTCTACCGGATTTTAATCGAGATGTTGGCGGTGGTGCTGTCTAAAAAGGCGCGCGCGCGCGCTGTGCAATTGCCAGCATGGAATGAAGCGCTGGGCTTGCCGCGCCCGTTTGATCAGCAATGGTCTTTGCGTATGCAGCAGATCATGGCGTATGAAACTGACTTGCTGGAATATGCAGATATTTTTGATGGGTCTGTGGCGATTGATAAAAAGGTCGAAGAGCTGAAAGCTGAAGCGCGCGCTGAACTGGCACGGATTGAAGAGATGGGCGGGGCGGTTGCAGCGGTAGAGAGTTCTTACATGAAGCAGCGTCTTGTTGAGAGCAACACCGCGCGTCTGCGCGATATTGAGCGCGGCGACCAGATTGTGGTTGGTGTGAATAAATGGACAGAAAGTGAACCTAGCCCGCTGGCCCAAGGGGCTGATGGGGGCATTTTGACCATTCCAGAGCATGTGGAGCGCGAACAAGTTGAGCGCTTGCAGCAATGGCGTGAAAGCCGTGATCAGGCCGCTTGTGATGCCGCGTTAGAAGAGTTGCGGGTCGCCGCCCAAGAAGGGCGCAATGTGATGGAACCTTCGATTGCTTGCGCCAAGGCGGGTGTGACGACGGGTGAGTGGGGCAATCTGTTGCGCGATGTGTTTGGGGAATACCGGGCACCGACAGGCGTTGGTAAAGCGGTGAACTCTGATGCCTCTGGCCTTGATGAGGTGCGCGCCAGTGTTGAGGCGGTCTCGCTCAAATTGGGACGCCGGGTTAAGTTTTTGGTTGGCAAGCCTGGGCTTGATGGGCACTCAAACGGGGCTGAACAAATTGCTGTGCGCGCGCGTGATGCGGGTATGGAAGTTGTCTATGAAGGCATTCGCCTAACCCCGGCGCAGATTGTGAATGCGGCTTTGGAAGAGGGCGTGCATGCGGTGGGCTTGTCGATTTTGTCTGGCTCTCACGTGCCTTTGGTCAAGGATGTGCTGGCCCGTATGAGCGAGGCGGGGATTGGTGACATACCAGTTGTGGTGGGCGGTATCATCCCGCCGGAAGATGAAGAGCTGTTAAAAGCGGCCGGGACAGCGGCTGTTTATACGCCCAAAGATTTCCAATTGAATGATATTATGGCGGATATTGTGCGGCTTATTGAGGGGACATCCCAAGCGGCATAGTTTGGGCGTTCTTTTTTGTCTCACGGGCTATTCCGCTGCTAAGGCAGCGGGCCCTCCGATGGGGCGGCGCTAAGCGCCGGGCGCCACGTAGAGGGGCGCCATGGGCACTCGCTAAGGCTCGCTTCCTTCTTTCGTGAATATTGTTTTGATGCTTTGTTGGGTGAGAATTTTGGTAGAGTGTTATCGTTTTCTTCTAACTGTGAACCTTGCTGTGCAGTCATCCCGGACTTGATCCGGGATCCATTGCGATCTACCCTTTTGCTTATGAGTTATTGGGTTTACATCCTTACGAACAAAAAGAATGGCACTCTTTATGTAGGTATTACCAATGACCTTGTGCGTCGGCTTGATGAGCATAAGCAAGGCTTGGGTTCTGAGTTTGTTCAAAAATATCAATTACACAAATTGGTTGCGTGTGAGGAGTTCGCTTCACCTGAAGAGGCTATTGCTAGGGAAAAGCAACTGAAAAATTGGAAGCGACGGTGGAAGATTGACCTAATTGAAGAGATGAACCCTAACTGGGATGACCTTTCTGTTCACTTTCCTTAGATTTCGATTTCTGTCCTCTCCACTTGGTCATCCCGGGCTTGACCCGGGATCCATTGCGTCACGCGTGGCTTTTCGTTTAGGATTGAGTGTTTTGGAGCCAAGGCGCTATCAGTTTTTACAATCAGCAACATCCGTAAAAAGGAGAGGTGGATCCCGGGTCAAGCCCGGGATGACGGAGATTATTTGTTTGTCTTTTTTTTATTGTGCACGTCTTGTTTTCGATTATTTTTTATTTGCCAGTTCTGTTTTTTGCCTCTCCACTTGGTCATCCCGGGCTTGACCCGGGATCCATTGCGTCACGCGCTGGGCTTTCCATTTAGTATTGAGTGTTTTGGAGTCAAGGCGTTATCAGTTTTTTACAATCAGCAACATCTGTAAAAAGGAGAGGTGGATCCCGGGTCAAGCCCGAGATGACGGAGATTATTTGGAGGGATTGGGGCTGGAAGGAATATGGGACAACAATGGCTTGTTATCTGTTTATGACTCAAAATTGATAACGAATTTTGTTATGGTATTTTTTCAGTCTTGTGACGAGAAGACCATTTCGAGGTGCAATCATGGTGGATGAGAATAAACGTAAAGAGCTAGAACAACGCCTCCACAGCGAGGTTGTTGCGTTTCATGATTTTGTTGCCCGGTGGTTCCGGGGTGAGGTTGAAGACGATGCCCCTTTGTTTGATCAACATATGAAACAAAAATTAGCGCCGGACTTTATCAACATTCAACCCTCTGGACAGGTCCTTACCAACGAGGATTTGCTAATCCCTATTTTTCAAGCGCATGGCGTTAACCCAGATTTTGACATCAGCATCAGAGAGTTTCACTTAATGTTTGTTGGGGCAGATGGCAGCTTTGCGGTTGGTCGCTACATTGAAGACCAAACTGGAGCACGCAATACGACCCCGTCGAATAATTCTCGGATTTCTAGTGTTGGGTTTCGTTTGGAGGATCAAATCCTATGGCAGTTTTGCCATGAGACGGGATTAAATGCGCCTTAAATTTTGCGAAATTTACGCAAAGAAAGCCCCGCCAAACCCTTTTTGGGCGCCTTAAATATTTGTAATATTACTGATTGCCCCCCTTTCTTTATGCAAGGGGGCTTTTCTTTAAGGTATTGATAAAAAATAATAAAATACGCCTCTTTCGGGGCGTGATTTTTCTTCTTTACGCGCTCCATTTTCGAAAATTAAAAATCGTTAATTTGTCTCTGTCCTCTCCGGCCCGTATCAATAAACCCATCAGCAACGCGAAGAATATAAACGGATTTGGAGATACATCATGAAACTGAACAAAACAATTACTCACCTGCTTTCAAGCTTAACTCTAGTAGCTGCTCTTAGCTTTAACGCTGGCATTGCTCAGGCTTCTAACTATCACGGCGCCATTGCCATCTCTCCTTCTAGCAAGGCTTTGGGTTGGTCATATGATTACCGCTCTCGCCGGGCCGCTGAAACAGCAGCGCTTGCAGAATGCTACAAACATGCCAGCGACTGCCGGATTGCCACTTGGTTTAGAAATGCCTGCGGCGCGGTTTCTATCGGTGAGAATGGCGGCTGGGGTGCCAATTGGGGCCGTAGCATTCACCAGGCGAAATTGAAATCAAAGCGCCTTTGCCACCAGAATGACAGCTACTGTCAGGTTGAGCGCTGGGTGTGCACAACACGCTAAACTTTAAAAATTTTACAAGATATTCCTCCCCTAAAACTAGATAGACCGCGCAAGCGGTCTCTTTTTTTGTCTCACGGGCGTAGCCGCGAAGCGGCTGCCCTGCGACAGCGCGGCGCTTGCGCCGACGGCCATTCGGCCTACGTTTTTTGTTCGGTGAGGTTCGGAAAGTTTAAAGATGTTTTATTTTAGATGCCGGCTTTGGCTTGCTTAATTCGTTTATAAGCTGCTTCGATTTTTGCTCGTGAAATTTTTCCAGCTTTGACTGCATCAGCGATGATTTTGATGGTCTTTTTGGGCAGGTTTGGGTCTGGGCGTCTTGAATTGGAAATCATCAACACATCAACACCAGCATTAATGGCGCGAATGAGGGTGTTTTTATAACCGTAATTGCTGGCTATGGCGCCCATTTGTAAATCATCGGAAATAACCAAACCGCGATAACCTAGTTTGCCGCGCAACAAACCTGAAATGGCAGGCTTAGAGATAGAAACGGGCACGCCATCGCTGGCAATTTTTTTGTGGACCAGGTGACCGGGCATGATGGCAGGGGCGTCGCCTGAATTGATCAGTTCTTTAAACGGGGTCAGCTCTTTTGGTTGCCAGGTGTTGGTGATGTTGACAAAGCCATCATGGCTATCGCCTCGGCTGGAGCCATGGCCAGGGAAATGTTTGATCACAGGGATCACGCCTAATTGGCGATGGGCTTGCACAAAGGCGCGCGAATAGGCTGTAACTTTTTGTGGGTCTGGACTGTAGGCGCGGTTCCATTTGGCAATCACCGGGTTGGCCGGGTTGACGAGCAGGTCCACAACCGGGGCGAGATTCATGTTAAAGCCAGCATTTCGGGTTATTTGTGCCAGTTTTACAAAGCTTGCTTTGGCTTGTGCGGGGCTTTGGCGTTTAGCAACAGAGCGGGCGGAAGCTATGCGTGGATAGCCAAGCTTGCGACCAAGCCTTTGTACGGAGCCGCCTTCCATATCAACGGCCAAAAACACCTTTTGGCTACCAGCGGCTTGTTTGAACAAAGAGGTTAATCCTTTAACGGCCCCCTTGCTTCTAAAATTGTAGCCCAGCATGACAACGCCGCCAACTTGGCCTGCCCGGATTTGGGCGGCGAGGCGTTTGGGGCCGGCGCCATTGGCGCTGGAGCCTTGGAAGCCCATCATCAACATTTGGCCAATCATTTTATTCAGTTGATCATCAGCTTTGGCAGGGGTCAGAGTTACACTTAGAAGAAGGCAAGCGATTGCACTCAGTTTTAAAGTAAACGCACGCATTTTAGTTCAGCTCCTCACCACAGCTCAATTGGTGGCTTTGTTAATATTCAAGATCGGTTTTGGTCTTTAAAGCCTTATCGATATTTTGTGAGTGTGTTGGCCAGTTTAGCAATGGTTTTTTGATAAACGGTGGCGCGGTTCCATTTTTTGAGCACTTCATAGTTGTTGCTGCCTTCGTCCCAGCCTTGCCCGGCTTGCCAGCCATTGCCTTTAAACCATGCGGCGGTTGAGGCCAGTGCATCAGGTACGGAGCGGTAAAGGTCGCGGGTTTTATTGCCATCAAAGCTAACAGCATAGTCAACATAGCGGGTGGCTAAAAATTGTGTTTGGCCAATTTCACCGGCCCAGGCGCCGCGCATTTGGCCAGGTGTTAGGTCGCCATTTTCTATGATTTTCAGGGCCGCAACCAGTTCAGCTGTAAAGAATTCAGAGCGGCGGCAATCATAAGAGAGTGTTGCCAATGACGTGATGATGGGGAGCTTGCCCATAAAGTGACCAAAGGAGGTCTCCAGCCCCCAGATGGTGACCAGCATTTCACGTTGAACACCGTATTTCTTTTCAATGCGATCGAAAAGTTTGCGGTGTTTTTTAAATTTGCGCCTGGCAATCGGCACCATGCCTTTTGTGCGCCGCGCATAAAATTTAGCAAAGCTTTGTTTGAATGATTTTTGGCCGCGGTCTAGGCGGATGACGCGGGTTGAGTATCTGACATTTTTAAAGGCGGCATTTAATGTGCGATTGGAAATGCCTTGCTGGCGCATATCAGCTTTAAATTGTTGCAGCCATTTGCCAAAACCAGCGCTGGTGTCGCCGCATTGTCTGGCGTTTGCGGTGCCTGTGAGGGTAAAAAATATCAAGAAAAAGATGAGTGTTCTGAACATGATGGTGTGCCCGTTTTGTTTTTATGGCCTGACTTTATGGTAATTGCCTGATTTTGGCAATAAAGAGACTTTAGCTTATGAATAACTGCTTTTTTTAAATTTTAAGCATTTGATTTGATCAAATTCTTTTTCATTTTTCTGTTAGATTGGCAGATTTTAGCTTTACGGGGAGAGCAAATTCATCCCTTAATTAAACCCAATTATGAATAAAAATAGATTCGATTTAAGACTTTCGCAGATGGTTGGGGCAATATTTGGCCCTTGGCAACGTCGAAACGTACCTTCTGGTTTACCGACAGTTGAGACCACCCCCCTTACCGTGATTACCGGGGCAACGGGGGGGATCGGGGAGGCTTTGGCTTATGAATTGGCTGATGCTGGCCATCATTTGTTGTTGCTTGGTCGCAATGAAGCGGGTTTGCAGGCTTTATCAGAAGCATTAAAGGAAAAAAGCGATAAAACCATTTTAACGCTAGCGGTTGATTTATTGAGCGAAGATGCAGGGGCTTTTATTGAAACGGTGGCGCAAGCAAAAGGCTTTCATGTTGCTTGTTTGATTAATAATGCAGGGCTTGGTGAACCGGAACACTTTTTAGAGTCTGATTATCCAACATTGAAAAAGGTGATGGATTTAAACATGCAGGTGCTTGTGGAGCTGACCCATCATTTTTTGCCGGGCATGGTGGCGCGCGGCAACGGGGCGGTGATTAACATGGCATCAATTGGCGGTCTGGCACCGGCACCTTATCAATCTATTTATTATGCGACCAAAGCATTTGTGATTAATTTTACTGAAAGTTTGGCGCATGAAGTGCGTGGGCGCGGCGTTTATGTGGGGGCTGTCTTGCCAGGGCCAACCAAAACAGGGTTTCATGATAAAATTGGGGGTAGAAGAGCGCTTTATTTAAAAGTAATGGGGCAGATGAAGAGCGAACAAGTGGCCAGGTCAACGCACCGGGCGCTTTTGATGCAGCATTGGCCCATCATTACACCGGGTGTGATTTTGATGCTCTTAGGGTTTTGTTTAAGGGTTATTCCGTCAAGTTTGCTCACCCCTTTCATGGGTTTGCTTTATAAAAAGAAATAATTATTCTTTGCGCTGTTTTGTCTAGCGAAGGTTGGTTGCGTATTGGCCTTCAGTTGGGTATAGCTAGATTTGAAATTTTGTTATTTTCGCGAAACTTTTTTTGGAAAAGAGCTCTCTCATGGTTCCTTTGCTGCAATTTATAGATATTGTCATTATTGATCTGATTAAGTGGGTGGTGATTATAAGTGTAATTGTGAGTTGGCTTGTCGCTTTTGGTATTATCAATACTTATAATGATTTTGCACGCACGGTGATGCAATTTTTGCATACTGTGACGGAGCCTTTATTGGCCCCTTTTCGATCTATTGTGCCTCCGGTTAATGGTGTGGATCTTTCACCGCTTTTGTTAATTTTGTTTCTTATCTTTTTGCAATGGGTCGTTATTCGCGGCTGGTTAATTCCCTTGTTCGCATAAAATTGTATGAGCTTGCCATGTACCATTGTGCCTGAAGGGGTGCGGTTGTCTGTGTTGCTCTCCCCCAAAGCCAGCAAAGATGAAGTTGGTGGAATGGAGATTGTTGGCGAAGCATTTTGGTTGCGCGCCAGGGTGCGGGCCCTCCCTGAAAAGGGGCTGGCCAATAAAGCGCTTATTAAACTTATTGCTACATGGCTTGATGTGCGAAAATCCGATATTGAAGTGGTCTCAGGTGCGCAAGCGCGTTATAAGGTGTTGCTGATTTCTGGTGATGGCGCAGTGTTGCTTGAGAAATTAAAAATTTTGCTGGAAACATCATGATTGTTTGAGGGAAATTTATGTCTGAGGCTCGGATTATAGATGGAAAAGCGTGTGCCAAAGGGGTGCGCGAGAAAGTTAAAGGGGTTGTTGGCGCTCTGAAAGCGAACTCTGGCCTTACACCAGGATTGGCTGTGGTGCTGGTTGGGGCTGACCCGGCGTCTGATATTTATGTTTCCAATAAAGCGAAACAAACAATTGCAGCGGGCATGAACAGTTTTGAGCATCGCTTGCCCGATGAGACCAGTGAAGCTGAGCTTTTATCTCTCATTGAACAATTAAATCGTGATCCGGAAGTGCATGGCATTTTGGTGCAACTGCCCCTCCCCGATCACATTGATGAGGCCAAGGTGATTGCCGCCATTGATCCTTTAAAAGATGTTGATGGCTTTCATCCGATTAATGCGGGCCGGTTATCTATTGGTCAGCCAGCCTTGGTGCCGTGCACGCCTGTGGGCTGTGTGATTTTGGCCAAAAAGGCCTTACCTGATTTAACCGGGCTAGAGGCGGTGGTGATTGGCCGGTCCAACATTGTTGGAAAGCCTGTGGCGCAGCTTTTGTTGCAAGAAAATTGTACGGTCACCATTGCCCATTCACGCACGAAAAATCTGGCCGAGGTTGTGAAGCGCGCTGATTTGCTTGTGGTTGCTGTTGGCCAGAAAGAGTTGGTTCGGGGTGACTGGATTAAGCCAGGGGCGGTTGTTATTGATGTTGGTATGCACCGCCTTATAAAAGACGATGGCAAAACCAAATTGGCTGGGGATGTGGCGTTTGAAGAGGCGGTCAAGGTTGCTGGCGCCATCACTCCGGTGCCGGGCGGTGTCGGGCCGATGACGATTGCGTGTTTGCTGCGCAATACTGTTGTGGCTGCGTGCCGGATTAAAGGCCTTGAAGTGCCAGATTTAGGCTAGTTTTGCACCGTTGGGTGCTGGCTTGTCTGGAACCGCTAAGATTACCTGGCCTTCTTGATCATAAAACCCTGTGATCAAAATCTCAGACATAACCGGACCAATTTGTTTTTTTGGAAAATTGGTGACGCATATGACTTGTTTGCCAATAAGCTCATCTATTTCATAAAGGTCTGTGATTTGGGCGCTGGATTTTTTTAACGTGCCATTGCCGATATCAACGGTCAGAATATAGGCTGGTTTACGGGCTTGTTTAAACGGTTCTGCAGCAACGATGGTTGCCACTTTAAGAACGACTTTCTCAAAATCTTGCCAACTAATTTCTGCTTCCTTGGTCATTCAATTAACCTTTATGATTTGGTAGATTGCACAATTGCTCTGCCCACCTTATATATGGGCTTATGAGTGAGACATCTTTTATTAAAATGAACGGTCTTGGCAATGATTTTGCCATTTTTGATGGACGCGCCGCGCCCTTAAGCTTCAGTGCGGCCCAAGCCAGCGCGATTGCGGACAGGGAAAGCGGCATTGGGTTTGACCAGCTGATTGTGATGGAGCCGACAGACAAAGCCGATGTGTTTATGCGGATCATGAATTCTGACGGGTCAGAAGTGGATGCGTGTGGCAATGCCACGCGCTGCGTGGCCCGGCTTGTGGCAGGCGAAGTGAACCGGCCTGGGGTGACAATTGAGACCAATGCCGGGTTGTTAACGGCCCAGATTTTATCTGAAGATCAGGTAACCGTTGATATGGGCCAGCCCAACTTTGACTGGCAAGACATTCCTTTGTCAGAAGAGTTTCGCGATACCCGCATGGTTGAATTGCAAGTGGGGCCCATTGATGCGCCGATTTTGCATTCGCCTTCGGTTGTGAATGTGGGCAACCCGCATTGTATTTTTTGGGTCAGTGATATTGAGACATATGATTTGGCCAAATTTGGGCCCATGTTAGAACATCACCCGCTTTTCCCGGAGAGAGCCAATATTTCTCTGGCGCATGTTACCTCTAAAAATGCGCTTACCTTGAGCGTTTGGGAGCGCGGCGCTGGGCTGACCAAAGCGTGCGGCACAGCTGCTTGTGCGGCTGGTGTGGCAGCGGCGCGTAAAAACTTAACGGGCCGGAACGTGGCGGTGACGTTGCCAGGGGGTGATTTGCAGATTTATTGGCGTGAGGCGGATAATCATATTTTAATGACGGGGCCGATTGAGATGGAGTATAAAGGGGAGATTGACCTTTCCTCTTATGCGGCTTAGAACCCGCCTTACTTTCCATGATAAGACTTTCGCATTTTAAATTCACCTGTCAAGGGTCAAGACAAGCGTAACCGCCCTTGACAGGTGAATTTAAAATGCAAAAATCTCACCATGGAAATTAAGGCTCGGTTTGGGCCCGTGGTAGTTTGAGAATTTATGGAAAAACAGCCTAAAATAGTGACGTTTGGATGTCGGTTGAACTCTTATGAGTCAGAGGTGATTGGCCGGCATGTGGAGCAGGCTGGGCTGGAGAATGCGATTGTGGTCAATAGCTGTGCGGTGACCAATGAGGCCGTGCGCCAGGCGCGCCAGACCATTCGTAAATTGGCACGTGAAAATGAAGGCGCTAAAATTATTGTCACCGGCTGTGCCGCTCAGATTGATCCGGCAATGTTTGAAGGCATGGAAGAGGTGGATTTTGTCATCGGTAATGATGAGAAAATGCAGGCTGAGACCTTTCAAAAACTGGCCCTTAATGAACTTGAGCGCTGTCAGGTGAATGACATTATGTCCGTTCGCGAGACGGCTGGGCATATGATTTCAGCTTTTGGTGGGCGGGCGCGGGCTTATGTGCAGGTGCAAAATGGGTGTGATCATCGGTGCACCTTTTGCATCATTCCGTTTGGGCGGGGTAACTCGCGCTCGGTGCCTTTAGGTGATGTGGTGCGCCAAATTGAGCACTTGGTTGCCCAAGGCTATAAAGAGATTGTGTTAACCGGTGTGGATATGACCGCCTATGGCAAAGACCTGCCCGGCTCTTTGACCCTTGGTAAATTATGCCAGAAAATTTTGACCCTTGTGCCGGAGCTGGCGCGTTTGCGTTTGTCTTCGATTGATTCTATCGAGGCTGATGAAGCTTTGATGGAGGCGATTGCCAATGAAAAGCGGTTCATGCCGCATTTGCACCTGTCTTTGCAGGCGGGCGATAATATGATTTTGAAACGTATGAAGCGCCGCCACACCCGTGAGGATTCAATTGCCTTTTGCCAAAAGGTGCGTGCTGTGCGCCCTGAGATTGTGTTTGGGGCTGACATTATTGCCGGATTTCCAACAGAGACCGAAGAGATGTTTGAAAACAGCCTCAAATTGGTAGATGAATGCGGTTTGACCTTTTTGCACGTGTTTCCTTTTTCCCCTCGGCCGGGCACGCCGGCGGCGCGGATGCCGCAATTGGCAAAAGCTGTGATTAAGGAACGGGCTGCTTCCTTGCGGGCCAAGGGGCAAGAGCGGTTACAAAGCTACATGGCTGCCCTTGAGGGCCAAGCTGTTGAACTGTTGATGGAGCGCGATCAAATGGGACGGGCTGAGAATTTTATGGAAGTGATGTTAGAGGGACCTTATCAACCGGGCGCGATTATTCGCGCTAAGGTGCAGCGCGGTGCTGATGGGCAGTTAATAGGAGACGTTCTTGCATGAGCGGGACTGAGAAAAAGGGGTTGTTTGGCCGTTTGTTTGGGGCCAGTGAAGATTCAGCTGCTGTTCGCGAAGAGCAGATTAAGGACACAGAGGTTCTTGAGCCTGTTGAGGAAGTGGAACAAACTCTATCAGAGCGCCAAGCTGAGCCAGAAAAAGAAGAAAAAAAGGGGTGGTTTTCACGTCTTAAATCGGGCTTGTCAAAATCGTCCTCTAAATTGTCAGAGGGCATTACTGGGATTTTCACCAAATCAAAGCTGGATGATGAGGCTTTGGAGCAATTGGAAGATTTGCTGATCCAGTCTGACCTTGGTGTGGCGATGGCGATGCGGATTACTGAGCAATTGTCTGCCTCTCGCTATGATAAAGAGATTAGCGACCAAGAAGTGCGCGAAGTGTTGGCGCAAGAAGTTACTAAAATTCTAGAGCCTGTGGCCGCACCTTTGCAAATCAGCGGAGAGCATAAACCTCATATTTTATTAATGGTGGGTGTTAATGGGGCTGGCAAAACAACCACGATTGGCAAATTGGCGCAAAAATTCCACCAAGAGGGCAAGTCGGTTATGCTGGCAGCAGGTGACACCTTTCGGGCCGCTGCTATTGACCAACTGAAAGTTTGGGGAGAGCGCACGCAAGCTCATGTGGTGGCCAAAGAGGTTGGCTCTGATGCCTCTGGACTGGTTTATGAAGCGCTAGAGCAGGCCAAGCTAGAAGCGTGTGATGTGTTGATGATTGATACGGCTGGCCGGTTGCAGAATAAAGCTGATTTAATGGCTGAGCTTGAAAAAATTGTGCGGGTGATCAAGAAGTTTGACGCGCAAGGCCCCCATGATGTGTTGTTGACATTGGATGCCACAACCGGCCAGAATGCTTTGAACCAAGTGGAAATTTTTGGCCAAACGGCTGGGGTTACCGGTTTGATTATGACCAAGCTTGATGGGTCTGCGCGCGGGGGGATTTTGGTGGCGATCGCTGATAAATTTCAATTGCCGATCCATGCCATTGGTGTGGGTGAGGGGGTTGATGATATGCAAGCCTTTGAGCCGCAAGATTTTGCTAACGCGATTGCTGATTTAGAGGGCTAACAGCTCTGTTTGTTACTGTATGTCTGTTTTTAGAAATAGAAAAATAAAGGGTGTTGTTTGCCATGAAATTTTTGCTTGAACTTGGACCATTGCTGATTTTTTTTGGTGTTTATAAATATTATGATTTGATGGCAGCCACGCTTGCTTTGATGATCACGACACCCATTTCCTTGTTTTTCTATTGGCTGATTTATAAAAAAATCGCTGTCATGCCTTTGGTAACGGCTGTTTTGGTGCTGATATTTGGGGGCTTGACCCTTTATTTTGATGATCCGTTTTTTATCAAGGTTAAGCCCACCATCATTTATATCTTGTTTGCTGGTGGTTTGCTTGGCGGGCTGTTTTTAAAGCGCCCGTTGATGAAATCAGTGTTGGGTGAGGCAGTGCAATTAACGGATCAGGGTTGGTTTAAAATGAGTTTGCATTGGGGACTGTTTTTTTTGCTTCTGGCGGGGCTCAATGAGCTTGTGTGGCGTAATTTTGAAGAAGGAACCTGGGTGCAGTTTAAGACGTTTATTATTTTGCCACTAACGCTGGCCTTTTCTGTCATTCAATTGATGTTTATTCGGCATGAGATTATTGATCTTGAAAAAGATCAGTCTTGATTTTTCCTTTCACAACGGGTGACGTTTTTTATCTAAAATCTGTCTGATGTTTTTGCGAATCAGTGTTGGCTGGATTGTGTGAAAACTTTGGTTCTTTAATTTGTTGTTTTCTGCGTTTGACGGGTCATTCATAGATTATTTACGCTTTATTGAAAGCGTCTACAACTAAGAGTTAAAAATCCTTGACAATACACGTATAGGGAGTAATATTCCCCTTATGCGGACCTATTTTTATGATATTTCAATCTTAAGTTGTTTTCCTGTTTTTAATGCTGGTTCCGCCAATTATTATATTTGGGGGTAAAAATATGATGTTGACTCAAACTTTAAATACACAAGACGAAGATGTTGGCAATTCAGCTATTCACTTGCTTCACCGGGCAGGGCAATGTGCTGGGGATGTATTTGGCCAGAGGGTGAAAGCTGCAGGGCTGACGCCGCGCCAATATGTTATTCTTTCAACTGTTGCTCAGCATGAAGGCCTTAATCAAACAGATCTTGTTGAACGAACCGGTGTTGATCGCTCGACTTTGGCGGATATTGTGCGGCGGATGCAAAACAAAGGGCTTATTTACAGAAAACGTAAATTGAGAGATGCCCGCGCCTATGCGGTGTTTGTCACTGAAAAGGGGCAAGAAGTTTTGCAAGAAGCGGCCCCTTCTGCCGCTGCAGCTGATCAAAGGGTGTTAAGTGCTTTGCCACCTGAGCGGCGAGAAGCCTTCCTTGATACGTTGCATATGTTGGTTGAAAACATCCATAGCCGTGGATTTCGGCACTAAACTGTTTGCAACTTGAAGCTTTAAACTTTTGAAATAAAAAGTTTTAGCGGGGCTGGGCGAGACGTGTAAAATTAAAATATAAACAAGACTATTTTGATTTGTGTCTCGTCCTTATTTTATTGAAGTTGTTATGAAGCCGTATACTCAAAAAATGAGTATACGGCTTATTTTTTGTCTTCTTTTTGAGAGCTGTCATCTTCAAACATGGAGAGCATTTTTTTGTGGTAGGCCTCACTTTTGTGGACCCAGATGGTCAAGGTAAGTAACGTGATGGCTGAGATGCTATAGGCAGCTATGATGAATTCAGAATAGGGGCCAAGATCTAACATTGGTGTTCCTTATCAGTTTTATTGGCAACTGTTATGGCGTTTGTAAATTTTGCTCTTCTTTTGAGCTAAATTCGTGTGCTTGCCGGCGTTGTTGAGCAATGGTGCGGCGGCGGAAAATTTCTGCGCGCATGGCTTTCATGTGGAGATAGAAAAATAATAGCGTGTATGAAAAGGCCATAATGAACAAAGGAATAAGAAATTCAACGGAGACTTGGCCACGAATGATGCCAGCGGGTTGATGCAAGGCTGATTGTTGCCATTCAACAGACCATTTAATTATGGGCAACAAGATAATGCCGACAAGGGCCAAAATGGCGGTTATTTTGCCTGCCTGAACCTCTTCTTCAATGGCATTGCGCAGAGCAATAAGCCCTAGGTAGAGCAAAAACAGAATTAAAACCGACGTCATGCGTAAGTCCCATTGCCAATAGGTGCCCCAGTCTGGGCGCCCCCAAATGGAGCCTGTGGCCAGGCATAAAAAGGTAATGGCAGCGCCTAGCGGGGCTGCTGCTTTGGCAGAGACATCTGCCAAGGGATGGCGCCAGACAAGCAAGCCAAAACTTGAAACGGCGATTAACCCGTAAGCCATTTGGGCAATCCAGGCGGCGGGCACATGAACAAACATGATGATGACAGTTTGGCCCATTTCTTCATCCAGAGGGGTTTTAAAAAAAGTCCAATAGAGCCCAATGCATAGGCCGATTAAGGCCAGGCTGCCAAGCCAGGGTAAGACTTTACTAGAGAATTTCAGAAATTGACTGGGGTTGGCCAGACGTGCGATCCAGTCATTTATGAGATCTAATAGATTTTTCATTTTCCGCTCTCATTTGTGTTTCGGCTTTTATTCTTATGGCCGAAGTTTGGCTTTTTATGGCTTTGTGTCAAGTCAGATCCATTGATTTAGCTTAAATTGAATCTTAAGCCCCAAGCTGCAGGAAAAGGGGCAAGAACCAGTGAAAGAATTGAAATGGCCGCTAACAGGGCCATTGAGCTTTCATAATTGCCACTGACAAATAAATAGCCGGTGGTGGTGCTCACGCCGAAAATCAATGTTGGAATAAAAAACGGCAAAATAAGCAAGGGTAACAATAAGCCGCCCCGTTTTAACCCCAATGTGAGGGCCGCACCAATGGCGCCGAGAAAACTTAAAGCGGGTGTGCCGATAAGGGCGGCCAGGGTTAAAATGCCAAATTGGCCGGGAGATAAATTCATAAGCAGCCCTAAGGCCGGTGTCATAAAACTTAAAGGTACGCCCACGCACAGCCAATGGGCTAGCGCCTTGGCGATGACCACTTGTTCTAGTGGCAGAGGACCGTGGATCATGAGCTCTAGAGTGCCTTCTTCATAATCGGTGAGAAACAACCGGTCGAGGGATAATAGAAGGGATAGCAAAAGGGTTACCCATAATACGCCGGGGGCTATTTGATTGAGCAAGTTAAGGTCTGGTCCAATGCCCAATGGTAGCAAGGTTACCACAATGAGGTTGAAGCCAAGGGCAATGCCAAGGGTGCCGCCTTCTTTCATGCTTAAGGTGATGTCGCGTTTTAACAGCGCTAAAAAGGAGCTCATATGAGGGCCTCCCAAGCTTGATCGGTTTGTTTGCTCAAGGTGAGTGTGTTGGTGAACTCAATTTCAAGCGGGATATGGGTGGCGGCGATTAATATGCCTCCCTCTTCAATATGGTTTTGGGCTGCATTTGCTACTAGCTTTACGGATTGTTGATCAAGTGAGACTGTTGGTTCATCAAGCAACCATAAGGGGCGTTTGGACATGGACAGGCGTGAGAGGCTTAACCGGCGTTTTTGGCCGGCTGATAAATAGCCAGCTGGAATATGAAGCAGGCTTTTTAAGGCATAGGTTTGTGCAATTTGCATCAGTGAGGGCTTGGTGTTGTAAAAGCTGGCCCAAAATTCAAGGTTTTCAAACACGGTTAGGCTGGTGCGAATGCCGTTTTTATGGCCAATATAGTGGATTTGTTCGCGTTTAGAGAGGTCTTTATTGTCAAATGTGAAGCTGATTTTGCCTTTATCAGGGGTGATAAAACCGGCGATGGCGCGAATGAGGGTGGTTTTGCCGACCCCATTGGCGCCTTCTATTTTTAAGCTTTGTCCCTTTGACAGCTTAAAATTGAGGTCTTTTACCAGCAATCGGTCACCGCGGCTGAGGTGTAAATCTGTAATTTTCAGTTCCATTCTTTCCTTCTAAGGGGAAAGTTGATTTTTCGAAAGCGAAAATCTTAAAATTTTGGCCATAAGTCTTTTCGTTTTTATAAATTGCCTCTGGAAATTTGTCTTTAATCACGGTATGCAGCATCAACGCATTTGAAAATTTGAAAAAACATGCTGTATTCTGACAAACTTTTTATCCCGTTCGGTGCGTAAAAGTTTGAGGCCTTTCAATAAGGAGCGCTGAAATTGACTGCTAATTCCCAAAAATCTCTTGATACATTTAATTGCCGCCGCACGTTAACTGTTGATGGAAAGACTTATGAATATTTTTCATTGCCAGAGGCAGAAGCCAATGGGCTAGAGGGGCTTTCAACTTTGCCATTCTCGTTAAAGGTTTTGGCGGAAAATTTGTTGAGGTTTGAGGATGGCCGCTCAGTAACAGCTGATGATATTCGCGCCATTGCCAAATGGGCAAAAGAGCGGCGCTCTAGCGTTGAGATTGCCTATCGCCCGGCGCGGGTTTTGATGCAAGATTTTACTGGTGTGCCAGCTGTGGTGGATTTGGCCGCTATGCGTGAGGCAATGGCGACCATTGGCGGGGACCCGCAAAAGATTAACCCGTTGGTGCCCGTTGATTTGGTGATCGATCATTCTGTGATGGTGGATTATTTTGGTCAATTTGACAGTTTTGAGCGCAATGTGGAGCGCGAATATGAACGCAATAAAGAGCGCTATGAATTTTTGCGCTGGGGTTCGCAAGCGTTTGATAATTTCCGTGTGGTGCCGCCAGGAACCGGTATTTGCCATCAGGTGAATTTGGAATATTTAGCGCAAACGGTTTGGACCAAAGAGATTGATGGGGTGACACAAGCGTTCCCTGATACGCTTGTTGGTACTGATAGTCACACAACGATGGTGAACGGACTTTCTGTGCTTGGTTGGGGTGTTGGCGGCATTGAAGCGGAAGCGGCCATGCTTGGCCAGCCGATTTCTATGCTGATCCCGGAAGTGATTGGCTTTAAGCTTGAAGGCGCAATGGGGGAAGGCGTGACAGCTACTGACCTTGTTTTGCGGGTGGTTGAAATGCTACGGCAAAAGGGCGTGGTTGGTAAATTTGTTGAATTTTATGGACCAGGGCTTGATAACCTCTCACTGGAAGACCAGGCAACCATTGCCAATATGGCACCTGAATATGGGGCGACATGCGGGTTCTTTCCTGTTGATGATGACACATTGAATTATTTGCGAGCCACGGGGCGCGAAGATGACCGGGTGGCTTTGGTTGAAGCTTATTCCAAGGCCCAAGGGATGTTCCGTACCTCTGATAGTGCTGATCCGGTGTTTACTGATACGTTAGAATTGGACATTGCCTCTGTTGAGCCTGCCATTTCAGGGCCGAAACGCCCGCAAGACCGGATTAATCTAAAAGAGGCAAAAGCCACGTTTGATACGATTTTGGGCACTGAATATAACAAGCTGGAAGAGCATGAAAAGCGCGTGCCGGTTGACGGGCGGGATCATGATCTGGGCCACGGTGATGTGATGATTGCTGCGATCACCTCTTGCACCAACACCTCCAACCCATCTGTGTTGATGGCGGCAGGGTTGCTTGCGAAAAAGGCGCGCGAAAAAGGTTTGAGTGTGAAGCCTTGGGTGAAAACCTCTTTGGCACCAGGTAGCCAGGTTGTGACTGATTATTTGGAAGGGGCAGGCTTGCAAGATGATTTAGATGCGCTTGGCTTTACCCTGGTTGGTTATGGTTGTACCACGTGTATTGGTAATTCTGGGCCTTTGCCAGCCGAATTGGCGCAGGCCATTCATGAACATGATTTGGTGTCTTGTTCTGTGCTTTCTGGCAACCGGAATTTTGAAGGGCGGATTGGGCCTGACATTAAGGCAAACTTTTTAGCCTCGCCGCCGCTGGTGGTGGCTTATGCTTTGGCTGGCTCTTTGCAGGTTGACCTGACAAGCGAGCCTTTGGGGCAAGGCACTGATGGTGAGCCTGTTTATTTGAAAGATATTTGGCCGTCCAATCAAGAGATTGCAGATCTTATTCGTTCTCATGTGACACCGGAGATGTTTGCAAGCCGGTATGGTGATGTGTTTAAGGGTGATGAGAAGTGGCAAGCCATTGGTGGCTCGCAAAGCTTAACTTATTCATGGGATGGGACCTCAACCTATGTGCAGAACCCGCCTTATTTTGAGGGGCTTTCTATGGAGCCTGGGCAGGTCAGCGATATTAAGGGTGCCCATATTTTAGGGTTGTTTGAAGATTCCATCACCACGGACCATATCTCACCAGCTGGTGTGATCAAAACTGAAGGGCCGGCAGGGCATTATTTAAGTGAGCACCAAGTGCCGGTGCAAGAGTTTAACTCTTACGGGTCGCGCCGCGGCAATCATGAAGTGATGATGCGGGGCACTTTTGCCAATATTCGGATTAAAAACCAGATGGTGCCGGGAACTGAAGGCGGGGTTACGGTGCATCATCCAAGCGGGGATGAGCTGTCCATTTATGAGGCAGCGATGCGCTACAAACAAGACGATGTGCCGCTGGTGGTGTTTGCTGGCAAGGAATATGGCACTGGCTCTAGCCGCGACTGGGCAGCCAAAGGCACCACTTTGCTTGGGGTGCGGGCTGTGGTTGCGAGCAGTTTTGAGCGGATCCACCGGTCCAATTTAATTGGCATGGGTGTGTTGCCCTTGCAATTTGCTGATGAAGAACAAACATGGCGCAAGCTGGGTATTACCGGGGCTGAAAAGGTGGACATTAGCGGGTTAGAGGCGCTTTCGCCGCGCTGTCAGTTAACCGCGCATGTGCAATTTGCCGATGGGTCTTCTAAAGATGTTTCGCTTCTTTGCCGGATCGATACTGAAGACGAGCTGTCTTATTATCGCAATGGCGGCATTTTGCACTATGTGTTGCGTAATCTTGCAGCATAGGTGAAACGTTCGTCTTAGTTTTTGTCTTATGACTTATTGCAGGCGCTTCAGATTTTTCTGGGCGCCTGTTTTTTTGTTTTGGTAAATGTCTTTTTGTCATGAAAAATAGCTGGTCAAGAAAATGTGAGGCTAATTGAAATGCACTTTTTAAAATCAGGCTTATAATAGGCGTATATTGATTTTACAGGAGACCAAATGGATGTGGACAAGCACTGTTTTAAAAAAGGGCACGATTGTTGGTTTTTTCCTTGCTGCCTTGATGCCCCTTTATGGTTTGCACGCGGCAGACCATAATAAAATCCCTCATATTGGGGTTGTGGAACTTTTTACCTCACAAGGGTGTTCATCTTGTCCGCCAGCTGATGTGGTTTTGAAAAGCTATACCGGGCGCAAGGATGTGATTGCTTTGTCTTATTCGGTTGATTATTGGGATTATCTTGGGTGGAAAGACACGTATGGTCGATCAGAGAATAGCAAGAGGCAACGTGATTATGCACGGACCCGGAAAGATGGGGCGGTTTATACACCGCAAGCTGTCATCAATGGGGTCTCCCATGTAAACGGGGCTCATAAAGCTTTGATTGATCAAGAACTTAAGCGCACCTATAAAAGTTTGGCAGACCAATGTGTGGGCTTGTCTGTGGTGCAAAAGCGCAATGAATTGCAAGTGGATATTGATGGGCCTTTAAAGCGCTCTGACCAACAGCTTGTTCTATGGATGTTGCGGGTGAAGGATGTTGGTGTTGTTAAAGTTCGGCGCGGTGAAAATGGTGGGCGCAAACTGGCTTATCATAATGTTGTATTGGGCGCGACAAAAGTTGCCAATGTTGAGCCTGCAAAAAAGAGTTTTAAGGTCAAAAGACCCAAGGGTGACTTGTCTGAGGGAGAACACAATGTGTTTTTGCTGCAAGTTGGGGCAAGCGGGCCGATTCTTGGGGCAAGCAAGTTGAACTAATTTGCGGGCTTTAAATTTTACGACGAGGTCTTCCTGACTTTTGTTGAGTTGAGCTTTATTCATATATAAAAGCTCTTTAGGGACTATTGATTATAGTTTTGTTGAATTCAATTTGCTCGGTTTTATCACATTTTGTTTTCATATTTTTTGATGCTTCTTCTTGCCGACAAATAAATTTCACTTTTTCCTTGTTCACTATCAGCATATATTTGTAAAAAGCTCTCACTGGGTGGGGGAATTTTCAGGGAGAAATTAAGGTGATGGGTAAGTTTGGGGTGATGAAAAAGTTTGGATTTGTTGGCTTTTCATTGATTTGTGGAATGCTTGTAACGGCATGTAGTCCGGGAGAAGAGACGTCTTCTGAGCCGCCTAAAGCTGAAATTGAGGCCCCGGCTCCAGAAGCAATGGAGATAACTGAGGGCAGGAAAAAAGTTAGTAAACCTCCTGCGGCTAATGGGAAATTGCGTAAATTTGAACTTTCAAAAGCTGAACATGATGGGTTTCATAAGGTTAAGGTTTTTTATGGAACCAATCGCAATCAAACCGGTGAGTTTGAAGCCAATGAGTTTTATGGCAAAACACGCGGCTCCATGACTTATGGGGTTTGTGAGGTTGCCATTCCTTTGTCTCATAAGACCGGCGTTCTGGAAGCACCGAAATGGTGGAAGCTTGAATTTAGTGAAGACCCAACCAAGCATGTGGTGTTGCAAAAGGTGACCAAGCTAGGTTGGAGCGGGGTTTCAGCGCAAGTGAATCAAACCTTGGCGGAAAGTTCTGGGCGCAATGCGTTTGTGTTTGTGCACGGCTATAATGTTGCGTTTAAAGATGCCGCACGCCGGACCGCGCAAATCCACCATGATTTGAAATTTGATGGGGCGCCGATTTTCTTTAGCTGGCCATCACGCGGGGAAATCACTTTGACCTCATATACCCATGATGAGACCAATGCAAAATGGTCTTATTCTTATTTAAAAGACTTCTTGATTAAGGTGGCGACCGATACGCAGGCTGATAATATTTATTTGGTGGCTCATTCTATGGGCACACGGGTATTGGCCAATGCAGTGACAAATATCATGGCTGAGAGGCCAGATTTGAAAAAACGATTTAAAGAAATTATCTTGGCAGCTCCTGATATTGATGCGGAAGTGTTTATCAATGATTTGGCGCCCAAACTGGTGGATGCGTCGCGCAACACCACCCTTTATGCGGCCTCAGACGACCGGGCGCTGAAAACATCCAGAGAAGTGCATGGTGGCTATCCGCGTGCGGGTGACGCTGGGGATAATCTGATCATTTTAAACGGTATAGATACGATTGATGCAACGGGTGTTGATGCTAGCTTGTTACGCCATTCTTACTTTGCTGAAGCGCACAGCATTTTAAAGGATATTAAAGAGCTGGTGGGCTTATCCAAACCGGCCAATGAACGATCAAATTTGGTGATGAAGAAGCGCCGCTCAGATGGGCGGGCCTTTTTTGCCGTTAAAAAGCAATAAAATATAGTTATTTCATTTCTTTAAAAAGTTTTGTTCATGTTTATTTGAAGGTTGTTTCCACGCGGTGATTGATTTAGGCTAGGTCAAGCACTTTATGTTGGATTTTGCGTTCCGTAAGGGGGATTGTGTTGTGACACGTTTTTTTATGAGTATTGGCAATCTGGTATTTGCTTTCTTTCTTGGGGCTGTGGCGCTAGTGGTGACCGCGATACAATTTCCGGGCGTGTTTGAGGTTATTTTAAATTGGGCTGGCGTTATCAAGACAAATATTATCACGTCTATTTCTGTGTCAGAGGAGGGGCGGGTTTATAAGAACTTGGTTCGTTACCTCATTGAAGAATCTCAATTGGTCTTTATGTTCTTTGTGATTGTGGCACGGATTATTTTATCTTTGCTTATGTGGCTGGTTACATCTTTGCTTGGGCTTAAAAGTTAACTTGGTTTTAAACTGTCTGCTTTATACTTAACACCTCTTGTCCCATTTGGTTTGTTTTGGGACACCCTTAGAGCATTTGTTTTTTTAATTTAATTTTTTAAATGCTCTAATCTTTTGTTTTGCGTGTCTTTTTTCCCAAAACCGGTTTGACTCTTTTGGGCGACACGTATGAGTTTTGCGTAGGGTTGGGGTAGTGTTATGAGTTGGTGGGCAGGCGAAAGCGGACCAAAGAAAAGGCGCAGCACAGCTGGTCAGCCAAAACGGGGCAAGCGCCTTCAAAAGCCACGTTCTGTTAAGACAGGTTCAAAGCGAGCCGTTTCTTCTTCAAAAACAAAAGTGAAAGCGCCAAGCTCAAAAGTTGCGCGCAAAGCTTCACCTGCAAAGCGGAAAGTGGCTGGGAGCCGGTCTGGGGCGAAGCGCCGGTCAGTTCAAAAAAACAGGCCTGTTGAGCTGGTGAAGGTCGATTTCTTTCCCTTTGGTTTGTTTGCACGTAAGACAAAAAAGACCAAAAAACGCCGCTCAAATTATAAGAAACAATCCTCATCATTTGGCGTTTTCCCTTTTGTTTATTGGGGTTCTGTTTGTGCCATTTGGGGTATGATCGCTTTTGGGGGCTTGATTACTTATTACAGCGTGACTTTACCAGATCCGTTGCTCTCAGGCTTAAAGACCAAAGGCCAGGCCATTCGCGTGTTGGCCAAAGATGGGTCTTTGATCGCTGAGCGGGGCTTGCATAAAAATTATGTGAAACTATCGCAATTGCCAAAACCTGTGGTGCAGGCAGTGATTGCCATTGAGGACCGGCGGTTTTATTCTCATTTTGGGTTTGACCCGTTAGGTTTCACCCGGGCAATGGTTGCTAATGTGAAGGCGAAGCGGTTTGTGCAAGGTGGTTCAACGATAACCCAGCAATTGGCGAAAAATTTGTTTTTAAATTCTGAGCGCACGCTCGCCCGAAAATTGCGTGAAATGGGGCTGGCCCTTTGGCTTGAGACCAAGTTTGAAAAAGATGAAATTATAGAGCTTTATCTAAACCGGGTTTATTTTGGGGCCCAGGCGTATGGCATTGATCAGGCCGCGCGGGTCTATTTTGGCAAACGAGCGCACAAATTAAGTCTAACGGAAGGGGCGATGTTGGCTGGTTTGTTAAAAGCACCTTCTAAGTTAAATCCTAAACGAAATTATAAGCTTGCCAAAAGGCGTGCTCATTTGGTGTTAGGTGCGATGCAAGAGGCTGGGTTTATCTCGCCATTGACTGCGAAAACAGCGCAATTGGCACCAGCTCAATTACGCAAACGGTACTTACCGATTAACTCCAATTACATTGCAGATTGGATCGCCGATTTGGTACCTGAATATGTTTCTGATTACAAATCGGATTTGGTTGTGAAGACCAGCATTGATCCGGCTTTGCAAAATTCAGCCAATAAAGCTGTGATGGGTCATTTAAAGCGCAATGGTAAGGTCCGCCGTGTTTCCCAAGCGGCAATGGTGGTCATGGCACCCAATGGAGCGGTTAGAGCTATTGTTGGGGGGCGCGATTATCAAACCAGTCAATTTAACCGGGCGGTCCATAGCCGGCGCCAGACTGGGTCTGTTTTCAAACCAGTGGTGTATTTAGCGGCACTAGAGGCTGGGTTTGAACCAACCAGTTTGATTTTTGACAGGCCAACGCGGTTTAACAAATGGCGGCCAAGAAATTATAAAAATGAATATCGCGGGCAGATTAGCTTGCAACATGCGCTTGCTGTTTCTAGCAATGTGGTGGCAGTTAAATTAATGAATACAGTTGGTGTTGCCAAAACAGTTGAAACCGCGCGGCGATTAGGACTTGGTGGCAAGTTTGAAAAGGACTTGTCGCTTGCACTGGGCACAACAGAGCAATCTTTATTGGATATGACAGCAGCCTATGTACCGTTTGCAAACGGAGGGCGGGCCACGGAGCCTTTTGTCATTACCAAGATTTCAACCAAACAAGGCAAATTGCTTTACCGGGCTAAGAAGCCGGCTTTGGATCAGGTGGTTAGTGGCCCCCATGTGAACCAAATGAACCATATGCTGCGCGGCGTGGTTAAATCTGGCACGGGAAAACAAGCTAAGATTATCACAGCTCAAGGATGGCATGATTTTGCAGGTAAAACCGGGACCACACAAAAGTTTCGTGATGGTTGGTTTGTGGGTTACAGCGCTTATTATATCACCGGTGTTTGGGTGGGTAATGATGATGGTTCGGCCATGAAGCGGGTGACCGGGGGTGGGTTGCCAACCCAGATGTGGACTGAAGTGATGAGCCGGGCCCATTCTGGTCTAGCGCCCAAGAGAATGATTGCTACCAGTAAAGAGCCGGTGCGGCGTGATGGATGGCGCGAGGTTGGAATGGTGCGACGGATTAAGCCGAAGTTTTTTGAACAAGCCTTGAGATAATTTTTTACGTGAGGCCAGACCGCGCTTTAACCCCATGAAAGGGGGTTAAGGCAACTCAAGTAAGATAAGGGGTAATGGTCTAAATTTCATTTAATTAAAAAAAAGCGCCAATATAAAAAAAATATTGGCGCTTTTTAAATTCTAAGTGAAAAGCTTTTTTGGGGGACTTTAATTTTTCTTTGTGCGATCGACCTTGGTTTCAAATTTTGTTGTAGTAACCGGGCGAGCTGATTTGGCGTATTTTTTTGGTAAGGGGGAAAGAGCAATGGTTTCAGCTTCGCGGACCCTGCCTTGCATCGCGTATACCATAGCTAGGTTTTGGCGCACTTGGCGGGTGTAGCGGGCGTCCCATAATGCTTGTTTCAGATGTTTTTCTGATTGTTTGTACTTTCCAGTAACGGCATAAGCCAGACCAAGATTGTTTAAGATTGAACCTTGGCTCGGGCTTAAACGCAGAGCTTGTTTAAATAGTTTAATCGCTGTTTTGTTGTTGCCAGCTCTTGCTGCCAGCACGCCTTTGGCAGATATGATTTTCCAGTCAGCTTTTTGATTTTGGCTGGCTTGATTAAGAAGTTGTGTGGCAAGGTCATTTTCACCTGCTGTAACAGCGATACGGCCAAATTCGCTGGCCAGGACTTTGTCTTGTGGGTTCTTTTGGTAAGCGTCTTGTAAAATGTCTAAAGCGCGATCTTCTTGACGGGTTTTCACCAAGGCTTTTGCATAACCCACGATATTGGCACGATCATTTTTATTGTTTGTATATTTCTTTTGCCAATGATCAAGGGCTTTGTTGCTTTGGTGTGAATGGGTGTAGCGGGGGTCAAAATCTTTTTGACTTGTGGCACATGCGCTTAGGCTGACCGCTAAAAAAAGTATGCAAGCTAGCTGCTTGAAAAGCTGTTCTGCTTTATAGGTTGGATACACTGTTCTTGTATTCATTGTACTTCCACTTAAACTTTATGAAATTAACTCTACATGCGTTATGTTACGGTACAGCCGTCAACAAAAGATTAACTATAATAAAATAGCTGCTTTTGGGGGTTCTTATCTGCTTTGCAGCGTGGTAAGTGATTGTTAATTTTTTAGATTTTGGCACGATATAAATTTGTTAAAAGAGGTTTTTGATGACGGGCATGGATTTGGTAAAAGTCTATATTGAGGCAGGAAAAAGCAAAAAAACAGTGCCGATTAGAGCCGTTTTTTCCGATCAATTGTCTGACGCTTTGGGAGCTCTTTCCAAAACCCAAAAGCAATGGGTTGAAGCAAAAGGGTTTACAGGTAAGGCGGGCCAAGTTGAGTTGGTGCCAGGCGATGATGGTAAACTTGCAGGTGTTTTGTTTGGCCTGGGGCCAGAAAGCCAAGACGTGCCGTTTCATTTAATTGGGTCGTTGCCAGACAAAATTCCGGCCGGGGCTTATGCTTTTGATGGCGATTTGGCAAGCAGTTTTGATGCGGCTCTGTTTTGGGGGCTAGGGGCTTATAAGTTTGATCGCTATAAGAGTGATGGTTTGAGCGAGCCAAGACAGCTCAAGTTAAGCAAGGTGATTGATAAAAAAGCGCTGTTTAACATTGTTGAGGCTGTTTGGTTTGGCCGCGATTTGATTAATACGCCGGCCAATGATTTAGGGCCTGATCTTTATGAAGCGCGGATTAAAAAGTTTGCCAGTGCTTTTAAGGCAAAAGTAAGTGTGGTTAAGGGCGGTGCTCTTTTAACGAAAAACTTCCCCATGGTTCATGCAGTGGGCCGGGCCGCAGAACAAGAACCGCGGTTGATTGAATTAAATTGGGGGCAGGCTAAGCACCCGAGCGTCACGCTTGTTGGTAAAGGCATTTGTTATGACACAGGTGGTCTTAACTTAAAGCCGGGCAATGCCATGAGTTTGATGAAAAAGGATATGGGCGGGTCGGCCACCGCCTTGTCTGTGGCCCATATGGTGATGGGGGCCAAGCTGCCTATTAGCCTTCGGGTGTTATTGCCGATTGCGGAAAATAATATTTCTGGCAATGCGTTTCGCGCCGGGGATGTTTTGCAAAGCCGCAAAGGGATAACGGTTGAGATTGAAAACACTGATGCGGAAGGCCGGTTGGTTTTGGCTGATGCCTTGGCATATGGGGACGAAAAACCAACAGACTTGATGTTGTGTTTCGCCACGCTCACAGGGGCGGCCCGCGTTGGATTGGGCCCAGATTTACCACCCTTTTATACCGATGATGAGGGGCTTGCTGGTGGGTTAGAGCAAGCGGCCAAGAAAACAGGTGATATGATGTGGCGGTTGCCATTTTGGGATCCTTATGATCAATGGCTGAGCTCTAGAATCGCTGATGTGAACCATATTTCCAATGGGCCGTTTGCTGGCTCGATAACGGCGGCTTTGTTTTTGCGCCGCTTTGTTGAAAGCGCCAAAAAATTTGCCCATTTTGATATTTATGGATGGACCCCTAAACCATTGCCTGGACGCCCCTTTGGCGGTGAGCCGCAAGTGGCACGGGCGGTGTTTGAACATTTAAAGAGCGTTTATGGATAAACAGATAAAAATAGACCGCAGGACCCACGCCTTTCGTGATGACTTGGCTGATGAGCGATTGAAAGGGGTGGTTGAGGCAGAGCGCTATGTGCCTGGTGATGAGGCCCATGTGCACCAAGACCGGGTGCCGCTTTTTGGTGCCCCTGACTTTGACGCTGAACTGATGACCGAAGCGCTGTTTGGTGAAGGGGTGCGGATTTTTGAAATTTCTGATGGCTGGGCCTGGGGCCAATTGATGCTTGATGATTATGTTGGCTATTTTCCTCTCGAGGCTTTGTCGCCCGGGTTTATAGAGCCGACCCATCGGGTTAGTTCACTTCGAACCTTTATATATTCTCGGCCTGATATTAAATCACCGCCGATTGATTTGGTTTCCATGATGAGCCAGTTTGCTGTTGTTGGTGAGAGTGATGAATTCTGTGAGCTTGCAACCGGTGGGTTTGTGGTCAAACAGCATGTTGTGCCGATTGACAAAGATGAGCCTGATTTTGTTAGCGTGGCGATGCGATTTGTGGGAACACCATATTTATGGGGTGGGCGTACCTCTGTTGGGCTTGATTGCTCGGCTCTTATTCAGTTGGGTTTGATGGCAACAGGAAATGTTGTGCGCCGCGATAGTGATTTGCAGCAACAAACCATTGGTGAGCCTCTCAGCGGTGATTTGAATATCTCACAATTGCAGCGCGGGGATTTGGTGTTTTGGAAAGGGCATATTGGGGTGATGGTTGATCATCTTAATTTGTTGCATGCCAATGCCCATCATATGGAAGTGGCGATTGAACCGCTTGTCACAGCCATTGAGCGGATCCGTGGGGCAGGCTCTGGGGAGATTACAGCGCTTCGGCGGTTGCCGGATTATAAGGGTTTGGAAAGCTGATCTTTTTTGGCACTTCCCCTTAATCTTATCATGAAGATTAAGGGAAAAACTAAATGTGTGAGGTTGAGAAGAGAAATTCTTAATTTAGTTTTTGGTCTTCCATTGGCTCATCAGGCTCTTCTTCTTCAGCCGGGATGGCGTATTGGCCTGTGAGCCAGCGGTTGAGGTCAATGTCTGCACAGCGTTTAGAGCAAAAGGGACGATACTCTTCTTCGCGCGGGGTATTGCAAATGGGGCAGAGGGGTTTGCTTTTTTTGGGTTTGCTCATTTTAAAAAGCCTACTCTAAGTCTCGGCCTGCGCGTTTCATCCAATGATAGGTCACGGGATAGCCTTCTCCGCGTAACATGTTGATAACCTCTGTTAGAGGCAGACCAACCACATTGGTGTAAGAGCCAACAAGGCGCTCGACAAAGGCACCAGCCATGCCTTGAATGGCATAGCCTCCCGCCTTGCCGCGCCATTCATTGGAGACCAAATAGCAATCGATTTCTTCTGGCGATAAATGTTTAAAGCGCACCCGGGTTTCAACAATGCGGTGGCGTAATTTACGGTTTGGTGTGATCAGGCAAACGCAGGTGTAAACTCTGTGAGAGCGGCCAGACAAAAGCTGTAACATACGGGCAGCTTCTTCAACCAACTCTGGTTTTATTAAGATGCGGCGGCCAACAGCGATGATGGTATCTGCGCTTAGGATGAATGAGCCGGCAAAATTAGGATCTTCATCGATTGATTTTTGAGCCGCGCGGGCCTTTTCTTTGGCAACACGGGTCACGTATGCGCGTGGTGGTTCATTTCTTTTCGGGGTTTCATCAATTGAGGTCGGGCGCAGCGTGTCAGGTTCGATGCCCACTTGCCCTAAAATGGATAAGCGGCGTGGTGAGGCTGAGGCGAGAACCAATGTGTTGGCGCCATCAGGGTTTAAAACCTTCTTTTGCTTGCCTTTAGCAAATGGTTTGAGGGTTGCTAAATCGACCACCAACAGGCTCCCTTAATTTTTAAATTTCTGCCAGTATGATTGATATTAAATGGTAGTTAGTGACTTTTAAAGCGTTTCCTTTTTTTAAGTGAAACGCTTTGGGCAGGCCAAGCTTATTTGTAGCGATATGTAATGCGGCCTTTGGTCAGATCATAAGGGGTCATTTCTACCAAAACCTTGTCACCTGCCAGCACACGAATGCGGTTTTTGCGCATACGGCCAGCTGTGTGAGCGATGATTTCATGATCGTTTTCAAGTTTTACCCGAAATGTTGCATTGGGAAGCAACTCGGTGATGATACCTGGAAATTCTAAAAGTTCTTCTTTTGCCATACCTATCCTTTTTTAAGTTGTTCAAATTTTAGCGTTTCATTTGCCCCAAAATCGGTTTCCACTTTTGGGTGAAACGCTCTTTTTATTATTTGACTGTTAGCAGCGGAGTTTCCTCTGCTTGAGGTTTAAAATCAAGCCCTCAATTGCTTATCCGGTGTTATAAATGATGGTTATGCCACACAATTGCATGAAAAGAGGACTGATTTATGATGAGTTGGGGGCTGTGAGCGAATTTATCAATGGTTTGGCGTGTTTTTTCGCCACTTGTTGATGTTGGCAAATAAATGTAGCAAATGCTCTTTGCTATTCATTTTCTTTGATATTGAAACGTTGTTTAATCTGATCACTCAAATTGTCCCTGCAAGCGCGAAAGGCATCTAATCTTTGAGCGCGGTTCCCCTCAACCAGGGTTGGGTCCATTGTGGGCCAATATTCAACATCAACTGCCATGGTGCGGGTGAGTTCCATGGCTTGGTGGTGGGCTTCTGGACTTAGGGAAATGATAATATCAAACAAGGTGTCTTGAATATCGCCTAATGTGCGCGCTTTATGATGGGAAAGGTCAATACCTTTTTCGGCCATCACCTCTTGCATGAAGGGGCTTGGGTCTCCTGCGTGTACACCGGCTGATTGGACGTATGATTTGTCTTTATATAAATTTTTGTAAAGAGCTTCGGCCATGGGCGAGCGGATGGCGTTTTGTGAGCAGACAAATAATATGGCGCCAGGAAGTTGCCCACTCATCAGGCCCTACCCTTTCCAATGGAGTGCAACAATAAGTGTGAAAAGACGCCGGCTGGTGTCTTGATCGATGTTAATTTTTCCCTCCAGCCTTGTCATTAAAAGATCAGATCCTTCATTGTGCAGACCGCGCCGGCCCATATCTATGGCTTCAATGCGCTGGGGTGATGCGGTTTTAATGGCTTCAAAGTAACTTTCACATATTAAGAAATAATCCTTAATAATGGTTTTGAACGGGGTCAGTGATAAAGCGTGGGCCGTTAATGGTGTGTTTTCTTGATCTGTGACAGAGAAAATAAGGCGGTTCTCTTCAATTGACAGATTGAGTTTGTATGGTCCCTCGATCTTTGGCTGGTCGGGTTTTGCGACCAGTTCGAAATAATTGCATTCTAAAAGATCAAAAATGGCAACGTCACGCTCTTGTTCAATATCGGGCGTGTTGCGACCAATGGTGGTTTCATCCAAGATGATGTCGAATAGGCAGTTTGTACTGGCGCTCATCTGTTTTGCTCATCTTTGTCTTTTGTTTAATGTCTTGTACACACGCTTTTAATTCATGCGAATAGAGACGCTGCGGGCATGGGCGCTAAGGCCCTCAGCCTCAGCCAATGTTATCGCAGCTGGTCCTAAGGCTCTTAAGCCTTCGCTTGAACATTTTAGAATGGTGGTTTTTTTCATAAAATCAAGCACAGAAAGGCCTGACGAAAACCTGGCTGAGCGGGCTGTTGGTAACACATGGTTGGAGCCGCCGACATAGTCGCCGATGGCCTCAGGTGTGTGATGGCCGATAAAGACAGCGCCGGCGTGTTTAATTTGGTCAAACAAGCTTTCAGGATCAGCAACGGCCAGTTCTAAATGTTCAGGGGCCAACTGGTCTGAAAGGGGGATGGTGTTTTCTAACTTGTCGACAAGGATGATGGCGCCAAAGTCTTTCCAGGACTGGCCGGCAATCTCAGCGCGGGGAAGCGTTTTTAATTGGTTTGCAACCGCTTGTTCTACGCCATTGGCGAGGGTTTCATCATCTGTGATGAGGATGGATTGTGCCGCCACATCATGTTCGGCTTGGGCCAATAGGTCGGCCGCGACCCAGTCGGGGTTATTGTCTTTGTCAGCAATGATGAGCACCTCTGATGGCCCGGCAATCATGTCGATGCCAACGGTGCCAAAAACCTGGCGTTTGGCAGCTGCAACATAGGCATTGCCAGGCCCGACAATTTTATCGACGGGTTTGATGGTGTCTGTGCCGTATGTCAGGGCAGCGATGGCTTGGGCCCCGCCAATGCGGTAGACCTCATCAATGTTTGCCAGTTTGGCCGCGGCTAGCACCAAAGGGTTGGTGACGCCATTTGGGGTGGGCACGACCATGACCAAGCGCTCAACACCGGCCACTTTTGCCGGCAAAGCGTTCATAAGCACAGAGCTTGGATAGGCCGCTGTCCCGCCAGGCACATAAAGACCTGCCGCTGTCACAGCGCTCCAGCGATAGCCTAGCTCAACGCCAAGCTCATCAGCGTAGCGTTGGTTTTCTGGTCTTTGTTTTTCATGATGGTCAGTGATGCGCTGGGCGGCAAGTTCAAGGGCTTGCATGGTGGTGTTATCAACTTCATTGACCGCTGTATCTATTTCTGTTTGTGAAAAGCCGATGCCGGTTTGGCTCAGATCTAGGTGATCAAACTGGTTGGTGAGTTGAATAAGGGCCGCGTCCCCGCCTGAGCGCACTTGATCAATGATGTTGGCAACAGCTGCGTTCACGTCTGCAGCGCTTTCGCGTTTGGCGGTGAGCAGAGTGTTAAACTTTTCTGTAAAATCAGGGTCAGTGTTTTTTAGGCGGACTGCCATGTTTGTGGTTTCCTTTTTATTTGTGGCCCTTGATGAGACTTGCTGCGTGCCTTAACTTCCATGGTTCAACTTTCGCATTTTAAATCCCCCTGTCAAGGGTCTCTCTTTGTTGCACTTTAGATTGCCCACCAGCAACCGCGCTGAAGTTTGCACGCCCTTGACAGGGGGATTTAAAATGCAAAAACCTCACCATGGAAGTTAAGGCACAGCTTAGGCTCTTTTGTTGAAGAAAATGGCTTTGCTAACTATCACTTGTTTCTGGATGTTCGGGTTTTGATTTTGTTTCCCATATGGCGCCGAGATCTTGCATAATTGCTTCTATGCATTCAACATCTAATTTGATTTCACTATTGCCTGCAAAAATGAGTGAAATGGTGCCATTGGGGGCCTGACTTTCTTGAAAGCGAATGGCCAGGAGCGATTTGACGTCTTTTGTCCTGGCAAGGTCAATATTCAATCTTTGGACGTTGGTGACGCATTCAAACCGTAATGCTGAACGACGGCGGCGAAAGGCTTTGCTGTCTTTGGTTGTTTGTTCATGGGCATTTTCCCAATCAAAGCGATTGAGGATTAAGGCAAAGCGGCGTTCTTTGGGAACATAGGCAATGTCGGCAACGCGCACAACAGCGTCTTGGCAATGGGCTGAAAGAATTTCCAGATCTTCATTGTCAAAGGCTACAAGCTTTAGCATTTCTTGTGGTGCTGGTGGTGTTGGCATTGCTGTTTGGTCCCAAATGATCCTTAAGGGGAAAGTTATCGTTTTTCTATTGGCCGATAAATCCCTTTTTTGAAAGTGTTAATCGCTAACACGCTTAATTTGAGCGCCGCAATTGCCCAATTTTTCTTCGATTTTTTCAAACCCACGGTCAAGATGGTAAACGCGGTTAATCTGTGTTGTGCCTTCTGCCACCAACCCGGCAATAACCAACGAGACAGAGGCGCGCAGGTCTGTGGCCATAACAGGGGCGCCGCGCAGTTTTTTGACGCCTTCGATAATGGCTGTGTCGCCGTTCAGGCTGATGTTGGCGCCAAGGCGGGCCAGTTCTTGTACGTGCATAAAGCGGTTTTCAAAAATGGTTTCTCTGATCACGGAGCGGCCATCTGCGATTGTCATGAGCGCCATCAGTTGGGCTTGCAGGTCAGTTGGAAAGCCTGGATGAGGTTGGGTTTCAACATGAATAGGTTGGAGAGCGCCGTTGGGAGCTGAGACTGTGAGGCCGTTGCCTGTTTCTTCAATGGATACACCGGCACTTTTTAGCACTTCTATTGCTGCTGTCAGCGTGTCAGGTCTGGCGCCGATGAGGTCAACTTGGCCCCCGGTTGCGGCAACTGCCATAAGGAAGGTGCCGGTTTCAATGCGGTCTGGCAAAACGGTGTGGACAGCCCCTTCTAGGTTTTCAACGCCTTGAATGTGTAATGTTTTGCGGCCGATGCCTTCAATTTTGGCGCCCATTTTCACCAGGCAATCAGCAACGTCACCAATTTCAGGTTCAACAGCTGCGTTTTCAATGACTGTTTCCCCCTTGGCAAGGGTTGCAGCCATGAGGACATTGATGGTGGCGCCAACAGAGACCTTGGAAAAGCGCACGCGCCCGCCCGTTAGGCCACCAGGGGCTTTGGCGATGACATAGCCGTCTTGTAAATCAATTTGGGCGCCAAGGTCGCTTAAGCCTTGTAAGTGCAAATCAACGGGGCGGGTGCCAATGGCACAACCCCCAGGCAGAGACACTTTTGCTTGATGAGAGCGGGCAATGAGGGGGCCGAGCACCCAGAAGCTGGCGCGCATGGTTGAGACCATTTCATAAGGGGCGGTGGTGTCTACAATGTCTCTGGCGGTTAGGTGCATGGTTTGGCCAATATATTTATTGCCATTGCTGCGTTTGCCATCAACAGCCAGATCTGTGCCGTGATTGCCGAGTATTTTTGTTAGCTGGTTTACATCGCGCAAATTGGGGACATTTTTAAGGGTTAGCGTGTCTGGGGTCAGCAGGCTGGTGATCATTAAGGGAAGCGCTGCGTTTTTGGCACCGCTAATCTCTATTTGACCGGACAATTTTTGGCCGCCGGTAATTTCTATTTTATCCATTATTTGTCCCTTAATTAATGATTGTTCTGTTTGGTTTGGTCATCATCGTTGGTTTTAGGCGGCTCAGGGGTTCTGGCACGAGTTTGGCTTTTGCGTTTTTGTAAATTTGCGCGAAGATTATCTTTTAAGCGGTTTTGGCGGGCAGATGTTTTCTTGCTGTTTGTCATGTTGCTATTGGATAAATGTTTAAAATTTGTTTGGCCGTCATGTTTTTTACTGTTTGAATCACCTTTTGAAGGGTTATAGCGCTTTGAATTATCATTTGTTAAGAAAATTTTGACAATCAGGGGTGTTTTTAAGGGCTTGCAAGATGTTTTTTGCTGTGGCAGTGTGCGCGCCGATCAGTTGTTTTGGCTTTCGTTCTTGAAAGTTGTTATCTTGTTATTTTTTCCGGCCGCTGTAGCTCAGTGGTAGAGCGCACCCTTGGTAAGGGTGAGGCCGAGAGTTCAATTCTCTCCAGCGGCACCATTTTTTATCTCACGGCTATTCTTCGCTTTGCTCAGGCCTCCGATGGGGCGGCCCAACGGGCCGGCGACCGCTTGGTCGCTGGTGTGCATGTTGTTTGAAGGTTCCCTTTGGGAGCACCATTTTTTATTTCACCTACATTCTCCTTGCTTATCATTTTTAATAAGGTTTTTTCACCGGCTAGGGTTTTGTCTGGATCCATGATTGGAGGAGGGGTGGAGCAAGGTTGTTTGAGGGTTAAAATAGTTTTTTAAACCGTTCTAAAATGAGAAGCGGTTTCAACTAAATTTTAAATGTAATGAGTTAGATTAGGGAGAGAGTGTGCCGTGCCACGTGTATTTTAAGTGAGCAGGGTTTGATATTATTAAAGTTATTTAAAAGTTGTTCATGCGTAAAATTCTTCAAACATATGCCGGTTCGCTGCAGGCGGATCAGTCAATTAAAGATGCTGTCTTTGCAGTCTCTTTGATTGTCTTTATTTATCTTTTTTCTTTTGTTTCGGGCATTGCTGAGGGGGTACATCACTTCCTACATGATCATGCTGAGGCTAACGGGATTATTGTTGGGTTGATCATCATCAATCTGGTTGGCACTTGGTGGGGCTATCGTCGTTGGGTCGAAGTTAGTCATCAGGCTTCTACCAGTAAGGAAATGAACCATAAATTAAAGCATCTGATTAATGAGCAGAAAAAAAGCACACAGGCCCTCATTCAATCAGAGAAAAGGCTATCTGGTATTTTGGAAATTGCCCCTCAGGCTATCATTGTAACTGATGAAAGCCTGGACATTGAACTGTTTAATAAGGGGGCAACTGATATTTTTGGTTATGAGGCTGAAGAAATGATCGGACAATCAGCTGAAAAACTTATCCCTGAGCGCTTTCGGTCCGGCCATGGTAACCATGTGAGTAATTTTCAAGCGAATAGGGATGTTCGTCGTTTTATGGTGGAGAGAGCTTCTGCTTTAAAAGGTCTTCATAAAGATGGAACCGTTTTTCCGGTCATGGCATCAATCTCAAAAGTTGATTTAGAAGATAAAACATTTTTTGCAGTTATCTTACAGGACATCACTCAAATTCAGGCAAGAGAAAATGAATTAAAACAGGCCAAAGAGGAAGCTGAGCAAGCTAACCGCGTTAAGTCTAGTTTTTTAGCGTCTATGAGCCATGAAATTCGCACGCCTATGAACGGTGTTTTAGGAATGGCGGCTCATTTGCTTAAAATGGAGTTACCTGAGAAGCATAGGGAATATATTAGCCTTATTAAAAATTCAGGCGAAGACCTGTTACAAATTATCAATGATATTCTTGATCTTTCTAAAATTGAAGCCGGTGCCCTTGAAGTTGAGTCAATAGAGTTTGACATTGAAAATATGCTTAAAAATGTAAACCGTTTTTGGCAAGTTAAGTGTGAGGAAAAAGGTTTAAGTTTAAATGTTGAACCGATTGAGGGCCATATTCCGTTGTTATCTGGTGACCCAAGCCGGATCAAGCAGATCCTAAACAACTTAATAGATAATGCTATTAAGTTTACGTCTTCTGGCGGTGTTACAATTACACCTGTCTTTGAAGAAACTTTTGAAAAAGACAAACTTTTCATTCGCTTCCAAGTTAAGGATACAGGGGTTGGTATCAACCAAGCAGCACAACCTATTTTGTTTGATAAATTTACGCAGGCTGATAGTTCAATTACCAGAACTTATGGTGGTACGGGATTAGGTTTGGCGATATGCAAACATTTGGCTGAGCTTATGGGCGGTGAGATTGGATTTGAGACTGAAGAGGGTAAAGGCACAACGTTTTGGTTTACGGTTTCATGTCATGTGACAGAGGCAGAAAAAGAAAAGATCTATGGATTTAATGTTATAGATTTTGATCCTCGCCCCCTATCTAAGGATCTTTTGCCTAACCGCCCGAATGTGAATATTTTGATTGTTGAGGACGATTTTGCCAATCAAATGGTTTTTAAAGCCATTTTTGAAACTGAAGGCTATCAATTTACAATCGCGAAAAATGGTCTTGAAGCCATTGATGTATTGAAAGAGGGTGAGTTTGATCTTGTTTTAATGGATATTCATATGCCGATTATGGATGGAATGGAGGCGACCAGTACAATCAGAGCGCTTCCTTGTCCGAAAAAAGACATTCCAATTATTGCAACTTCGGCTAGCACTATGGCAGGAGACCAAGAAAAATATTTGAAAATTGGCATGTCAGACTTTATCAGCAAGCCAATTGATCAGGATAAGTTGATTGCGTTAATAACCAAATATTCGCCTCAAAGATGTCATGAGGAGACAACAACTATGGTTAACTCGTCCACACACTCATAAAGTCATCTTTGAAAAACGAAACGTACTCTATTCATTCTGTGAGGGATAAAACCAAGTGTGTTGATTAAGCGCCTGGCCTGATCGTGGGTGTTTGGTGGGGGCGCTTAGTGATTGACGTTTTATTATTCATCTATGAGCAACAAGGACAGCCCGGGGCGTGTTTTACTTTGCGTCCCTTATGGCCCCCTGGCTGATTGGCTTTGGGACGTCCTGTGTTGGTTGATAGTAAGGGGGTTGATATGAGATTGCGCGGGGATGGTTGATTGCACGCAGGGCAATTTTGGGGGGCATCAAATTCTGAAAGGGATGCTGTGGTCTTAAAGAGGCCGTGTTGTTTGCATGTGTATTCGTATGTTGGCATTTTGGCACTCCTTAATTCAAAGATTTGCTTTATTTATTTACCGATCTGGATTTTGGTCCATATGTTTCTTTTTATCATTTCATTTTGTTGGCGCATATAAAAAACGCAGCTGAAACGCTCAGCTGCGTTTTGTGCAGTGTTAATTTGTACTGGCTGTTATTTTTTCAATAGATCACGAATTTCTTCAAGCAGAACTTCGCTTTTGGGAGGCTCTGCGGCTTTTTCTTCTTCTTCTTTTTCAAACTGAGCTTTGGCGGCATTTACCGCTTTTATAATCATAAAGATAGCAGCCATAATGATTAAAAAGCTGATTAAGTTATTGATAAAAGAGCCATATTTAATAGCAACGGCTTCTTTGTCTCCAACTTTATCTTGGAGAGTGATGGCCAGCTTTGAAAAATCAATGCCACCCAAAGCTAGCCCGATTGGCGGCATAATGATGTCAGATACCAATGATTTTACAACTGTGCCAATGGCACCGCCAATTACAATACCTGTGGCCATATCTACAAAGTTGCTTTTTAAGGCAAATTCTTTGAATTCACTTATCATTCCCATAGCATTCCCTCCCATTGTTTAAGAAAATATCAAATGCGTGACTGAATCAATTTTATCCTTTAGCATTAATAGGAACGTTGTGGCACTCATTATTTGCAATAATGTAAATATGTAAACACCTCATCTTATTAACCTTTTATCGTATGCTTGGTTCGTTTGATTTAAATTTATTGATTATCGAATTTGAAATATTGGTAAGAGAGGGGGGAAGTTTTTATGGATATTGAACGGTTTGAAGCCTATTGGTCTGAAACACGTTTTATCGCCAGTTGGGTTGTGTTTTTGTTTTTTTTGGTTCTAGGCGGCGGGCTTGCGTTTTCAAGCTGGCTTGATCATTTGGAGCTATTTGGATTTCCTTTAGGGGTTTTGACGCTTGGTATTGTCAGTGTGATTGTTGTGATCGCTACTATGTTTTGGTTTGTGAGTATGCAAAATCGTATTGATCAAGCGCATGGTGCTGATGAAGATTTATAAATAGAGGCTGTAGACGATGTTTGTACGCTATCGTGCTGTTAACCCTTTGCTTGGTGTCTATTATGGAATTTTTACCGCCGCTTTTGTTGGGCTTGGCATTATATTGCTTATCCTTGAATATATGGGGTTGATTGCAGGGCATTTGACTTATGCTTTGTGTGCGGCTGCTTTTTTTCTCTCAGGGGTGATTGCGGTTGCTTCAGCAACAAAAGTGTTGGATGAGTTTTTTGTATCTGGGCGGCGCGTTCCTTCTGGCTTAAACGGGTTGGTTATTATGATTACAGCGCTGGGTGGTGCTGGATTGTCAGGGCTGGTTGGGGCATTGTTTTTTTTTGGTGTTGATGGGTTTAGTTATTTATTAGGGGTTTTAGGCGGGGTTCTTCTGGCTGGTGTTTTATTCGCTGCTTTTGTGAGAAAAGCGGGCAGCTTTACTTTGCCAACTTTTTTTGAGACGCGCTATCAAAGCCGTTTGGTCGGCGCGCTGTGTGGGTTGGCTTTGTTTATTCCAACAGTTTGTTTTGCTTTGGCGGAACTTTCAATCATAACCATGGTTGGCCCGTTTGTATTTGGGCTTTCAGAAAGTTTTTGTGCGGTTGTGGCCGGTGGGGTGGTTTTGGTGATGGTGTTACCAGGCGGTGTGCGCTCTATGAGTTGGGCGCAATGTGCGTTGGCCATTGTGGTGATTTTGGGTCTTTTGGTCCCGTTGATATTGCTGGCAATCGATTACACCAATTTGCCTTTAGCTCAATTTACTTATGGTAGTTTAATTGACGATATTGCGAAATTTGAAACTTTAAATAAGCCAGAACAAGTTGTTGGTGGGGCCAAGGGTGGTTTGGCTTTATTAAATGGCGAGGCGCACTTTATTTCATATGCCTTTTTAGGCGGTGAGCGCCCATTTGATGTGATTGAGAAAGTTGCAATTTTTCTTCTTATTGTTGCCGGTGTTGGAGCAATGCCTGCCTTGTTATTGAGAGCTGGTGTAAGTGTGAATGCTTTTCAAGCGCGGAAAAGTTATGCTTGGGGCGCAGCTTTGGTTGGTGTGATTGTTTTGACGATACCGGCTTATGTCATTTTTTTTCGATATTTGATTTTTGATCCGCAGGTAAAGATTTTAGCTGACGCTTTGCCCGTTTGGATGGAAAGTTTAAAAACTATGGGCCTTATTGCGCCAAAAGACGTGAATGGGGATGGAGCCATTACGCCATCTGAAATTCGATTGGCGCGTGATGGTGTGTTTATTGGGTTACCGATGTTGGCCGGATTTAACCAGACCATGCAATCAGTAACATTTGCTGCCCTTTTTGCTGGGGCGATGGCCAGCTTAATGGCGCGGGTTATGGTGTTGGGCCAAGTTTTGGTTTGCGATTTAACCTTTAGAAAGAAGTCTATGGAAGCTGATGTGATTGGCCGGCGCACTTTAATTTGGGTTCGTTTGGCCCTTATTTTTGTTGTTGGCGGATTGATCCTGTTGGTTTTAACCCGGTCATTTGACCCCTTTCAGATGTTTGTTGCGGGTCTTGTTTTTTGTGCTTTGGGTTTGTTCCCGGTTATGGTTTTAAGCATTTGGTGGAATGGAATGAATAAAGCGGGGCTTGTTATCGGTTTGGGGGCCGGGTTTTGCTCTGCTTTTTGGGTGCTGTATGGGGCGCAATTTGGAGGCGGTGCTTTGACGATGGGTATGAGTTTATTTCATATGGGCGCTGTGTGCTTGGCTGGGGTGTTTGTGTTGACATTTGTGGCAGCCAAAATTGGCCGGTTTGGGAAGGGTGCTGATCGTGAAGCGTTAAATGAAATAAGAACGCCTGGGGGGGAGGCGCTCTATGATAGGGTGTTGCGTTTGGCTATGCCGCGTCGCTCTGGCAGCACGGGGTAGCTTGCCTGAGCTTTCATTTAAAGTTCTTGATCAGGTGTTGGCGTGTTTTGTTTTAGCTTGTCCATTGATCCTTTGAATTTACGGATCATTTTTTCAATATATTCAATGGCTTGATCAACCTCTTCATCGGATGGGAGTTTGAGCTTTTCTCTGGACTTTGATGGTTTGTAATCTTCCCCTTTTTCTAATTTTTCAAGACGCTGTTTTAAGTCTAAATTTTCTTTTTTTAAATGGGAAAGGGTTTCACTGTCTGGCAGTGGCGATAAATCTTGATTGCTCATTGGTTGGCATGACCAGCCAGAGGCGGTGTTGGTGCACGTGGACATGGTGCCGGTTTGTTTGTCTAAGCGAATGATGCCATCTTTGGTTTCAAGCATTGTAAAGCGGCCGGTTTCATGAGCTTGGCTGTGGGTGCTCAAAGAGCTTGTGAATGAAAGGCATAACAGGGCCAAAAGAGTGGCCGGATGTGATCGTTTGTAGGGCACTTTTTTATCCTCGTTGTCTATTTGGGGTTGTTTGGAAAGTTTCATTCTCTTTGTTTGTTTGTTGTATTTATAAACTCTATATAAGTTTTCACATGGTGTGAAGTTGTCAGCCTAATAAGATGAAATCATGTCAGATTTTCTCTTAAATGGTTTATTTGAACAAAGAATAGACCTGTCCCGGTATTATGATACCTGTAACCTGTCTGTTATCAAACGATAATTGCTTTTTAGGGGTGCGTAAGTTGGGTGAATCACTTAATTTCTTTTAACGGATTTGAATCCCCTTTTCAGGGTGTTGTGCTGAGCTTGGTGTTGCTTTTAAGAAGCTAAAGACTGTTTTTATTCTTTAAAGTCATATTTTTGTTTCAGATCAAGTTGTTGTTAAGTTTTTAATAATCATAAATGTGTTTGTTTAGATTTTATTGTTCATTTGTTATTTCCAAGTTGCTTTTGTTGTGTCGTTAAGTTTTGGGCTCGCTCTTCATTCAATGAACTGGCCAGATGCTTATGTGCGTTTTTTGAAGCGTTATATTTACAGCGCTTTTCGTTTGTTAACAATTTAAGGTTGATGAGATGGCAGGTCTTTCGACAAGAAAGCAAAATAGCCTTTATGGAACGGATGAAAAAGCCAACCGTTCAAATATTGAGGATGGGCACAATAATTTGCAGACCTCTCGTTTGCCAGGCCAAGAGAGTGAGCCGGAGGGTGTTCCTCAATTAGAAGGGATTTTGGATAAAATCAGTACCATTATGACCGAACCTTCAGCATCTCAGGCTGAAGGCTTAGAGCGTGCTGATCGACGCCTTTTAGAACCTGATGCCAATACAACCCCTCAAAAAACTTCAGAGCAAGGTGGGTTTGTGCCCAGTGAGCCAATTAATTTGCTTGCCCCTTATAGTGAAGTTTTAAATGATGTACGTGATTACTTTAGAGATAAGCATCCTCTTGATCCTAGTGACGGTTTGCTTGAGGGGGGGCAAAATACCCTCTTTCAAGGTCAAGCTGTTTCTCAGCCAGAGACTAAGCGTGATGAAGTGTCTCAAACGGTGCAGGAAAATGGTATTGGCGATCGCTTGAATTTGAATTCAAACGATCTAAACTCTAGAGATGAAATTTTTTCACCCGTACAATTTGAGCAACCGCTTGGGGAACCTTCGCGTAGAGAACTTACACCTCTTTCACAAGATGGTGCTGGCTTAGGACCAGATGTGGCCGCCTTTCGACGTGAATTGATGGATCGTATTGGCCAAATGGAGCAAGTGATCGGGCACCATTTTGGTAACCAAAAATCCTTAGCGCAAGATGCAGCCAAAGCAGCTGTTAGCCTTACATTGGATGCAATTGAGGAAACACCCATTGGCCATCGGTTAGCTGAACTTGAAACCTCATTGGCTGACCTTAAGTCTGCCCTTAATCAAGCAGGGGGCATTCAAGCTTTAACGGACCAACAAAGTAGAGTTGATTCTAAGCCTGATAATTCTCAATTTTCTCAAATTGATGGGAGTGATGTTGATCGTCAAAAAGGGGTTTTGCCCCCACCTTTGCACACTGTGTCAGAACACAAAGCTGATAACACTATGCAAGAGGAAGCGGTCACATTTGGATGTGCTGTTGATGATGTCAATTCTGACCGGGCAATGGAATCTTCTGAGACTAAATTGAAAGACTTAATGAGCCGTAAGCAAGAAGATCAAGCGCTTGTTCATCATGCCGATCAAATGGCAGCTGAGGAGAAGAACCAGGACCAAAATCCAACTGATCAACGGTTAGACCAAAAAGAGTTAGACCCTTTCTTGTCCAAGAGTTCTGATTTGCGGGCACAATTTAATCGCTCAAAGATTGTTTCTAATGATGATGATTTGCAAACTTTACAACCAAAAGGGGCACGACCAGCTTTTATTATAATTACCATTGCTTTTCTTTTAGCTGCGATAGGCATTTCGTTGGGCAATCAGCCGCTAGGTGAATTTAGTTTTGAGGGGTTGGTCAAGAAAATTTCTGCTTGGAAAGATAGCGCTTTAGATAAGGGGGGGGCATCTTCTAAGGGTGATAAATCCTTGGTCGCAGAGGGGGCTGTTAAGGATCAAAAAGAAAAAGCTCAGGCGTTAATCAAGGATGGTGATGTCAGCATTACTGGCAATATTAACCCCAGAGGTGAGATCAAAACTAAAATTAACCGGCGTCTTTCACATACAGAAAACGATAAGCGGGATGGTTTTGAGATTGACCCTGAAACATTGTTGCCTTCAGTGAGCGGTAAGTTGAGTTTGCCGCCAGCGCTGATTGGTCCTTATTCTTTGCGCCATGCGGCTGCTAATGGGGATGCTTCAGCTCAGTATGAAGTGGCGCGCCGCTTTGGACTTGGCCAAGGGGTTGAACAAGATTTTGAAAAAGCGGTGATGTGGTATATGCAGGCCGCGGCTCAAGGGTTTGCACCAGCTCAATACCGGTTGGCGACACTTTATGAAAGAGGGCGCGGCGTTGAAAAGAGTTTGCAGCGCGCGCAAGTGTGGTATCAGCGGGCCGCTCAATTGGGCAATATCAAAGCGATGCATAATTTGGCTGTTGTGAGCACGGCATTGGACCGGAATAATCCAGATTATCAAGCTGCCGTTTATTGGTTTAAGCAAGCGGCCAGCCGCAATTTGGCAGACAGTCAATTTAATTTGGCGATTTTGTATCAAAATGGCGTGGGTGTGCCGCAAAATTTGGTTGAGGCTTATCGTTGGTTTTCTTTGGCGGCGCGCCAGGGAGATTTGGATGCTGCGCGGCGCCGAGATTTGCTTGAGAAAAAGATCAAAAAAACCGACCTTTTATTGGCGCATAACATGTTGCAGGCTTGGAAACCTATTGCTGTGAAAACTGAGGCCAATGAAGTTGGATTAAAAGGTTTGCACGTCACCAGCACCATGTCGCATGCAGATGAAACTGTTCAGCGTTCTCGTATTTTAACAGCTCAGGTTCTGCTTCGTAAATTGGGATATGATTTGAAAGAAGTTGATGGCACCTTGAATGACAGGACCATTGCGGCGATTAAAAAGTTTGAAAAAGATAAGGGCCTGCCCATTACTGGCAAGGTGGACCATGATCTTCTCAAAATTTTAAATAAGGTTGCGCTTTAGCTCTCATATTTTCAATATTAGATTTGTTCTTTATATTATAACTTTCCTCACCATTTTGCGCTAAGCTGGTGGTTTATTGGTGCTGCCCTTTTGGCGGACTTTCATCGCACAGAGTTTTTTGCTAAGTGACATACTCATTCATAAGTCTTGTTATTTTTTGGGGCTTAGCTTTTTCATTGTTATCAATCTCTTTTAAGATGTTGGTCTGACAAGGGGCTTCGTTTTTTAGCCGACCTATCTTGGGTGCATTTGGGAAGCGTTTAATCTGATGCAAATCTATTTGCCGATTGCTGAAATCTCCGTCAACCTGTTTGCCATTTTGGCAATGGGTGGTGCGGTTGGGTTTCTCTCTGGCATGTTCGGGGTGGGCGGTGGATTTTTGATGACGCCTTTGCTGATCTTTACCGGTATTCCACCGACTGTGGCTGTGGCAACGGGGGCCAACCAAATTGTTGCGTCTTCTATTTCAGGTGCCTTGGCACAATGGCGGCGCGGCAATGTTGATATTAAGCTTGGCACCGTTTTGTTAATCGGCGGTGTGATCGGTGCGGTGCTTGGCGTGCAGGTGATGAAATGGTTGCGCCAAGCTGGCCAGGTTGACCTGGTGATTTCTCTGGCTTACGTGACGTTTCTTGGCGTTATTGGCGGGTTGATGCTGATTGAAAGCTTGAATGCCATTCGCTGTAAGGCGCAAGCGATCGTTCCCAAGCGCAAACCGTCACGTCATAATTGGGTGCATGGTTTGCCGCTAAAAATGAGGTTTCATCGCTCAAAGCTTTATATTAGTGCCATTCCTGCTCTTGTGCTTGGCTTGGTTGTGGGATTGATGGTGGCGCTCATGGGTGTGGGTGGTGGGTTTATTATTGTGCCTGCCATGATTTATTTGTTGCGTGTTCCGACCAATGTGGTGGTGGGCACTTCTTTGTTTCAAATTGTTTTTGTCACTGCTCTTGTAACAATTTTACATGCCACATCTAACCAGACGGTTGATATTGTTTTAGCCTTGATGTTGATGGTTGGCGGGGTTATTGGTGCTCAATTTGGGGTTCAAGCGGGGCAATATTTAAAGGGCGAGCAAATGCGCGCGCTGTTGGGTTTTTTGGTGCTCGCGGTATGTGTGCGAATGGCCATTGATTTGATTGTTCAGCCCGACGAGCTTTATTCTTTGGCTCCGCTGTTGGGAGGGCGGTTATGAGCAAAAGGGGCATGATAAATTTATGTGTTGCTCTTCTGGTTGCTTTTTGCGCCTTGTTTGCCAAGGTTGAGCTTGGCCGGGCTGATGGGGTGATTACAGACCTGACTGCTGATAAAGTGCCGATTGAGTGGAACTTTACGGGTGCGAATATTTTCCTCTTTGGGGCAATTGAAGGGGAAATCTCGCCAGACAATAAACCTGATGTGATTGTTGTGGTGCGAGGGCCGTCTGAGGATTTGGTGGCGCGCAAGAAAGAGCGGGTTGCTGGCGTTTGGGTGAATTTGGGCCCCAAGCAGATCAAAGATGTACCGCTTTATTATTCTGTGGCCAGTTCGCGGCCCTTATTGGATATCGCGCCAGCTTCTTTGCTTAATCGGTTGGGCATTGGGTTTGATGCGTTGGTTGAGCGATTGTCTAAAAAGACAGATATTGAAAAGGTTGAGCTTGCCGAACAATATTCTGAAGCTGTCATCCGGTTGATGGAGCGCCAAGGTTTGTATAAGTCGGGTGCGGCTGGGGTCAAGATTGTTGGTGACCGGTTGTTTCAGGTTAATATTGCTTTGGATGCCAATGTCCCTTCTGGGGCGTTTGAGGCGGATGTGTTTTTGTTTCGCGGGGGTAAATTGCTGGGCCGGCGGGTGACAGAACTATCTATTCATAAGTCGGGGTTTGAACGGTTGTTGTATGATTTTGCGTTTGAGTACCCGTTTCTTTACGGCGTGATGGCTGTGATTTTGGCTTTGATCGCAGGGCTGGCGGCAACGGCTGTGTTTGGCCGCGAATAGTCTTAAGGTCTCAGCAGTTCCCCTTAATTTTCATGATAAGACTTTGGCATTTTGAAAAGCTATGTCAAGGACGCGGAGCGCAAGTGAAATCCTTGACATAGCTTTTCAAAATGCAAAAATCTCACCATGGAAATTAAGGGGAAAAGTAAGCGTTTCTTTAGCCCCAAGGGCCGCCGAAGGGGTCTTTCTTTTTTTCTGGTTGTGCGTCCCAAGGTCCTGGTTCAGATGACCCGGTTTCTGTTTGGTTGGTGATGAAATGGTCTTGGTCTGCTGGGGTTAGTTGGCCCCATTCTTCGGCCAGGTTTTCAAGTTCGACAATGCGGTTTTCAGTGTTGGGGTGGGTGGAGAATAGATTGTCCATTCGCGCCCCGCTCAATGGATTGATGATGAACATATGGGCAGCGGCCGGGTTTTGTTCAGCTTCTGCAAAGGGCCGACGGCCAGCGGCATCAGCGATTTTGTAAAGCGCTGAGGACAACCATAGGGGGCGTTGGCAAATTTCAGCCCCGATGCGGTCCGCCTCATATTCGCGTGTGCGGCTGATGGCCATTTGCACGATTGCCGCCGCCATGGGGGCAAGAAACATAAGCGCTAACGTGGCAATGGGGCCAACGCCGCCTTCGCGCCGGCCGCCAAAGAACATGCCAAAATTAGCCAGCATGGAAATAGCACCGGCAATGGTGGCCGTGATGGTCATGATTAAGGTGTCGCGGTTTTTAATATGAGCAAATTCATGCGCCATAACACCGGCCACTTCTTCTTTGGACAAGATATCAAGCAGGCCTGTCGTGGCAGCGACAGCGGCATTTTCAGGGTTTCTGCCCGTGGCAAAGGCGTTGGGTTGGTCGGTGTGGATGACATAAACAGCTGGCATTGGCAGGTCAGCATTGATCGCCAATTGTTCCACTATATCATAAAGTTCAGGCGCTGATTTGCGGTCAACTTCAACCGCATTATGCATGTTCAGCACCATTTTGTCTGAATTCCAGTAACTAAACAGATTCATTGCCAAAGCGACGATAAACGCGATTATCATGCCGGTTTGACCGCCTAACATACCGCCAATGGCCACAAATAGGGCTGTCATTGCTGCTAGCAATAATGCGGTTTTTGCATAGCTCATTTATCTGCTCTCCTTATGATTTGTCTAGATCTTTGTTTTTATTCGGTTTTCTTAGTTTATGACAGTATGTTTCAGCAATCAAAAGGTGATAAGCAGCGCATATTGTCACATTGAAAGATAGATTTATTCGATTACACTTTAATTTTGCTATATTTATGCTTTGCTGGTCCTTTATATGGGATCTTTTTTATAGGAGGACAAGGGATTGATCAAAATGGTTCGTGAAAAAGTTACGGGCAAAAAATTAACTCCTGAAGCTTTACGGGCGTTAGAAGAAGCAAAGACACGCCGCGAAAGTGAAGAGCAGTTTAGAGCAGACGCTGAAATTGGTGGCCGAAAAGGGCCTGATCCTGTGCGCTTTGGCGATTGGGAGAAAAAAGGCATCGCTTCTGACTTTTAAGTTTTAACTAATAATTTTGCTGTTTTGCCTTGATGTATTTTTTGTAAGGAAAGCCTCGAAAAATGCATTGTTGCTCTTTATATTAAAGAGCATGATTGGTTTTTTTCAAATACGTACTCTTTGTTTGGCGGGATCTTTGGTCCTCGCAGGTTTTTTCTTTTGCTGTGTGGTTGGTGCAAATGCTGATCCGCAATCCCCTCCTTTAACTGTTACTCAATCTCCAAAAATGACGGTTGTGGTTGTTGTCACGCCTTTGCAAGCTGATGGCTCGGCATGGGATGTGGGAGCTGGTGCTGACATTGTGTTGTGCGGCAAGCTTGGTTGTTATGTTAGCCAGGGGCTTGAACAAGAAGCACTGTTTTATGAGGGCAGCGGGGCTTTTCGTTTGTTGAAAAAGGCGGGCCCTTGCCGTGATGCACTGGCTTGTGTTTTCAGAGGGGTTGAGCTGGACAAGTTGGCCTCAGATAAAGATCCTTTTTTGCAACTGGTTGATGTTGATTATGTCAGCCATACTTATATGGATAAAGTTGCACTAAAACAGCCGCTGTCTTGTCAGTTAAAGGGGGCGGTTTTGTCTTGCGCAAAAGGTGTGCATAAGCGCACTTTTTCGATGTGGGCTATTGATGAGGTGGTTGCAAAAAAGGGGGGTAAGTCTGGCCTTGATCAGGTGCTTTTTAAAGGGCTTATGACCCAGCGTGTTTCGGCCTTGGTTGAAGATCTTGAAACTGTGCGTTCCCAATTAGAGGCAAGCGGGGCTCAATTTTATAAATTGGTTTTGGGGCAAGAGGTGCCTTCTGCCTGTTTAGATAGCTCTGATTTTATTGGTGAGACTTTTTATATTATGGGCCTGGCTGATGCCAAGCAAAGACGAGCCGAACATGTGATTAAGGATTTTGTTGGGGCTAAACCGGTTGGTGCTTTAAAAGCAGTCGTCCAACGCTCGCCGCAACTTTATTGGGCTTTTATTGATATTGCGAAACAATTTAATGCGTTTGCTGGTGCAAAAACGGCTGAGCTGAGCCAGGATATTGAGGGCATTCGTTTGTATGATCAAGAAGAAGGGGGCACGCTTTTAAAGTTTGATTGGCGTGTTCAAGCCCGGGCCAAGGCTTTGCTTGAAACGTGCAAGAGGCAAGAAGCGTCTGGGCCGCATGAAGATAAGTCCTGACCCTAGCCCTTTAAGTATAACAACAGGGTTTGTATTGCTAAATGATCTGTTTTCTATATTTTGGATACATAAATGAAATTTTTGTTAGTGAATTTTCAATCTCTTGAGGGAGGGGCTGTGATTTCACCATAATAGGTGATGTCTATGGTTGTTGGAGACGAAAAACTATTGTCAGCCAAGATGATTGTTGTGGCTTTGTTGGTCCTTAAAATTGGTTTGAATGGGTTTGCTTTGTTTAATGGTTTTTTTTACCCTGACGTTGTTTTATCGCAAACCAAACCGGATGCGGCTTTTATTTATCAATCTTTGCAAAACTATATTTTTTATTTTTCACTTGATACGGTGATTATATTTATTGGGATCTTAGGCTATTTCTTATTTTATAAGCACCGGTGGTATTTCTTGGTTCCTTGTTTGTTTTTATCTCTCGGCTTAGGCCTTGTTCTTGGGGGGCGGTTTTAAATTTTATCTTTTTACCCCATTTATCGGTTTGATCTTGGTGGGGTTTGATGAGATAACCGCTTAACCTTTCTTTCCTTGTAAATTGAAACGATGAGGCTTTGATGGCGCCAAGGGTTTTGCAAGTTATTCCTGAGCTGAATACAGGCGGGGCTGAAAAAACTGTGCTGGAGATGACGCAAGCTCTGCACGGTGCTGGCTGGGGTTCATTCGTGGCCAGTCAGGGCGGGGTGCTTGTTGGGCAAATTGAAGAAGAGGGCGGGCGCGTTTTTTCTCTTGGGTTAAAATCAAAGAACCCTTTTACAATTTGGCGAAATAGTCATCGTTTGGCCCGGTTGATAAAAGAGCAGAATATCGATCTTATTCATGCCCGCTCGCGCGCACCAGCTTGGAGTGCTCTATGGGCTGCCAGGAAGACCGGTATTGCATTTGTCACCACTTATCACGGAGCGCATAGCCAGCGCACTTTCATAAAGCGGTTTTATAACAGTGTGATGGCGCGCGGTGATGTGGTGATTGCAAACTCTGATTATACCGCCCAGCAGATTAAGACATTTCACGGGCCTCATATCAAAAAGATGGAGACAATTTATCGAGGGGTTGATTTAGAAAAGAACAATTTAGACACTGTCAGTTTAGAACGCCAACAGGCCTTGCGCCAACAATGGGGTGTTGGTGAGGATACCCAGATTATCTTGCAGCCAGCCCGGCTTTCTCGCCGCAAGGGCCAGAGCGATGTGATTGCCGCTATGGCTGATTTAAAGAACCAAGGGGCGTTAAATAATTTGGTTGTCATTATGGCCGGGGGAATTGAAGGCAATGAGGCCTATCATGAAGAGTTGCAAAACGAGATTAAAGCTGGCGGGCTTGAGGGAATTGTAAAATGTGTTGGGTTTTGCGCAGACATGCCAGCGGCCTTTGCGATCAGCTCTATGGTGCTTGCGGTTTCTTCTAAGCCTGAAAGCTTTGGCCGGGTTGTGGCGGAAAGCATGGCGATGGGCTTGCCGCTGATTGTCTCTGAGGTTGGGGCGCAGCCTGAAGTTATCAGGGGTGAAAATGGAAATCCGTTAGAAGGGACATGGCTGGTTCCCCCCTTTGACCCACAAGCGATTGGGCAAGGGATCCTTGCTTTGCAAAGCTTATCCTTAGAGCAAAGGCAGGCCTATTCACGTTTGGCACGCGAACATGTGGCGAGAAAATATTCAATTGAGACTTTAAAACAGCAAACAATAGACGTTTATAAGCGGTTATTAGGTGTGTAAGGGGCCACAGTTGGGCTAAAAATAGAAAACGAGGTGATATTTTCTTGACGATAATTGCCCGGTTTGCTTGAAAGTTAAGTGGGTTTACACTAGAGCATGTCACATAGTATTGAATTCATGCGTCATGCTCTTGTCTTTGTTTATGCGTGTCTTTTTTCGCAAAACCGGTATCCCCTTTTGTGCGTCACGCACGAAAGCCGAAGATGGTTTTATTTTGCATCTTTTCCCGGTTGTCTGTAGGCAAAGAGCTTGTTATTTTAAGAAATCATCATTTTCAGCAAATTTTATTTGTACGGTATAAAGTTTGTTTTTGAATTTAGTCGATTGGTAGAAACAATATAAGGAGATACAGCTATCGCACGCCGACCAATGAAGGCATCGCCAAACAAAGAAGAAGGGCCACGGATTAATCAGGAAATTGATGACCCTGAGGTTCAGTTGATTAATATTGAAGGGGAAAATGTTGGGGTTGTTTCGATTGAGGATGCGCTCAATCAAGCAATCGATGCTAACATGGATCTTGTGGAGATTGCTGCCACTTCCAAGCCGCCAATTGTGAAAATTTTGGATTATGGCAAGTATAAATACCAGGCTAGGAAAAAGGCCGCTGAGGCTCGCAAGAAGCAAAAATCTTTTGACGTGAAAGAGATTAAATTGCGCCCGAATATTGATACTCATGACTATGATGTGAAGATGCGATCGATGCTGCGGTTTTTTGAGAGCGGCGATAAGGTGAAGGTGACTTTGAGATTCCGTGGCCGTGAAATGGCGCACCAGCAATTGGGTATGGAGCTGATGAAGCGCGTGAAAGAGCAAACGGAAGAGATTGCCAAAGTTGAACTGGAGCCAAAGTTGGAAGGGCGCCAGATGATCATGGTGTTGGCACCGCGGTAGGCTTTGTGCGGTAAAGCGCTTCGCCCAAAAGTGGATACCGGTTTTGGGATAGCGCGGATGTTCGTGGGTATTCTAAAGCGCCACTAAAATGAATCGCCAATAAGGTTTTTAATGGGGCCAGGCATTTTTGTCTGGCCTTTTTGTTTTTTAAGGAACAGGTTTGTGGGCCAGGTATTTGATGTGGTGATTATTGGCGGCGGGGCGGCGGGCATGATGTGTGCTGCCCAGGCCGGTCAGAGGGGGCGCAAGGTTTTGCTGATTGAGCATGGCAAAGCCTTGGGCGAGAAGATCCGCATTTCTGGTGGGGGTGCGTGTAACTTCACCAATGTTCATGCCTCGCCAAAACAGTTTTTATCCAACAATCCTCATTTTTGTATCTCTGCCCTGAAGCGTTATAGCGTGGGCGATTTTATCAACCTGGTTGAGGCGCATGGCATTGCGTATCATGAAAAGAAGCTGGGCCAATTATTTTGTGATGGCTCTGCCCAAGAGATCATTGGCCTTTTAAAGTTGCAAATGGAGATGGGCGCTGTTGAGGTTGCTTTGGAGTGTCAGGTGAACGCCGTCTCTAAAAGCGAGCATGGGTTTTCTCTCAACGTTTCTGGTTTTCAGGAAGGGGACATTGAAACGACGTCTCTGGTTGTTGCTACGGGGGGCAAGTCTATTCCGAAAATGGGGGCGAGCGGCTTTGGGTATAAATTGGCGGCGCAATTTGGGATCACTGTGATTGATCCGCGCCCTGGCCTTGTGCCTTTGACGTTTGATGAAAAGCTGTTGGCGCAAATCAAAGCGTTTTCAGGCACCGGGGTTGACAGCTGTGTGCGTTTTGGGGAGATCTCTTTTCAAGAAGCCTTGTTGTTTACCCACCGGGGTTTGAGTGGGCCGGCTATTTTGCAGATCTCGTCTTATTGGCGCGAAGGCAAGCCACTCTCCATCTCGCTATTGCCAGAAAAAGACTTAAAACCATGGATGGAGGAACAGCGGCGGGTTGCTGGCAAGCGTGAGGTGGCCACTGTGCTGTGCGATTTGTTGCCCAAGCGGGTGGTGCAGATGGTGTTAGAGATCTGTGGTGTCTCTGGCCGGGTGGCGGATGTGAGCAAACAAGATATGGCGCGGCTTGAGGAGGCTTTTCAAAATTGGTCACTTCTGCCAGTTGGCACAGAAGGCTATCGCACCGCGGAGGTGACAGTTGGCGGGGTGGATACCGATGCGCTGTCTTCTAAAACCATGATGGCGAAAGACGTGCCGGGGTTGTTCTTTATTGGTGAGGTTGTGGATGTGACGGGCTGGCTTGGGGGGTATAATTTTCAGTGGGCTTGGTCTTCTGGCTGGGTGGTGGGGCAGGAGGTTTGATTTTTCTTATTATTAAGTGTTTGTGTTTATATTGCTAGTAATTACCCCTGGGGAGACTGTGGAAAGTTTAATCAGTATTGTTGTTTTACTGATAACTATCATAGTCAGATGCGGTTTTTATTTTTATTGCCAACCAAGTAAATAGTATAAAATAAGAAACCATTAGATGGTTGGTTTAGTCAAAGAGGGTAAACTATGCTTTTTGGAAAAAACTTTGATGATATTGATGAGACAACCTGCCAAGCGTTAATTGATGCGGGGGCATCAGAATCTGTGCATCTCGAGTTTAAACTTGAAAGTTATGGCAGTTCAGATAAAGACAAAAAAGAGCTTTTAAAAGATATTACAGCTTTTGCGAACACTCTAGGTGGATACCTGATCATTGGGATGGATGAAAAAGATGGTTCGGCATCATCCATTTTTCCTCTGTCTGGAATTGATGTTGATCAGGAACTCCTTAGGCTAGAAAATATCACTCGCACAAGTATTGAACCAATAATCATCGGGTTACGCATGAAGCGCATTGATGTGGCTGGCGGAAGTATAATTGTCATCCATATTCCGCGTAGCTTTAATCCTCCTCACCGTGTTGTCTTTAAAAATAGTAATCGCTATTTTGCTCGAAATTCAGCAGGAGTTCATGAATTGTCTCTTGAAGAGCTACGGTTACTTTTTGGTGAGTCGCGCAGTATCGAAGAAAGAGCGAAGACATTTTTAGGAGAACGGTTCTTACGGATTCAGGCGAAAGAAGGAGCAATGCCGTTACCTACATCTGATGGCATATGGGTCATGCATCTGGTACCTTTGCCAGATTTTGCAGCTGAGCATCGAGTCGATATTCAAAATCTACAAAAGCAATTCAATAACTTTTGGCCCATCGATGCGGAAGGTTGCAATAAGCGTGCTAATCTAGACGGCTATTGTATATACAGGCCTGGAGAAGATTGTCTTGGATATACCCAAATCTTTAGGAACAAATGTATAGAAGCAACAACGGCTAGTATGTCTACCGAAAGGGATGGTAATATCTACTTCTCAGGCCAATATTTAATAGGGCGCCTTCTCATGACCCTTCAAAATTACATGAAAGGACTTCGCGAGCTTGAAGCTTCGCCTCCCATACTACTGCAAATTTCAGCAATAGGAATTAATCATATGGGCACAGGAAGAGGGGAATATGCGCTTGATAATCCCTCACGTTATAGTCGCGAGGGGTTGCATCTGCCTCCAACCGTGATTACAGAATACGAAGAAAATGATAATTACTCGCCAGTTATCGCAGAGCAGATGAATTTCCTTTGGAACGCTTTTGGCCATGAGCGATGTTACTATTTTGACGAAGACGGTAAGTGGATAAGAGAATAAATTTTATATATGGCTAAGAGTTGATTCCTTCTAAGACCTAATCTCACCACCAGTAGATTTTTTTACTGCAGCGATGATTTTGTCGGCAACCGCATCGATCTCTTCATCTGTCAGTGTCTGAGCTTTTGGCTGCAGCGTGGCTTCTATTGCCAGAGACTTTTTGCCCTCTCCCAAGCTCTCCCCTTCAAAAATGTCGAATAAAGAGATGGCGCTGATCAGCTTTTTATCAGCCCCGCGTGCGGCTTTGATCAGATCATTGGCCACAACATCGGCGTTCACCACAAAGGCAAAGTCGCGGGTGACGGGCTGGAGGTCTGTGATGTCCATGGCGCCTTTGGAGCGGGTCTTTTTCTTTGGCACGGGCAAGGCGTCAATGTTGATTTCGCAGGCCACAATCGGGCCTTTGACATCCAGGTCTGTGATCACTTCTGGGTGCAGCTCGCCAAAGGTGCCAATGATGTTTTTTGGCCCTAAGCGGATGACGCCAGAGCGGCCCGGGTGATACCATTCGGGGGCATCGGTGGTGATTTGTAGATTGTTGATGTTGGCGCCCAACTGTTCTAGCAAGGCAAAGGCGTCGGCCTTGGCTTCAAACACGGTGACCGGGCCTGCATTGCCAGACCAATGGCGGCCTTGGCCGGCGTGATTGCTGGTGCCGCAGCGGATCATGGCGGCAATGGTGTATTGGCCGTCTTCTTGATCAGATAAATAGGTCTCGCCCACTTCCATCATCACCGGGTCGGTTTGGCCGCGTGCGATGTTGCGGCTGGCCGCGTTTAACAGGCCGGGCAGGAGCGAGGGGCGCATGTCTGACATGTCGCTTGAGATGGGGTTGGCCAATTTTAGCTCAGCCTTGCCGCCGCCAAATTTTTTGGCCTCCTCTTCAGTGATAAACGCCCAGGTGACGGCTTCTACCGCCCCTCTGGCCGCCATTGCGCGTTTGGCTTTGCGGACCCGTTTTTGGTGTTCTGTGAGAACGGGGCGGGCAATGCCGTGCGGGCGGGTGAGCGGGGTGGGGGTGATTTTATCTAACCCGACGATGCGGATGACCTCTTCCACCAAATCAGCCGGGCCGCCAATGTCTGGCCGCCAGGAAGGGGCTGTGACGGTGACTTGTTGGCCTTTTCCTGAGACTTTGAAGCCTAAGGTTTCAAGGGTTTGGGTGACCTCTTTGTTTGTTAGGGTCACGCCGGTGAGTTTGGTGACCAATTGGAGGTCAAACTCGACTTTGAAATCAGGCTTGGGCGGGGTGCCGGCTTTGATCAGTTTGCTGGGTTCACCGCCGCAAATCTGCAAGATCATTTTTGTGGCCAGGTTCACGCCGCGCTCGACCGATTGCGGGTCGATGCCGCGTTCAAAGCGGTAGCGGGCGTCTGAGACGATGTTTAAACGCCGGCCTGTCATGGCGATTTGGATGGGGTCGAAATAGGCAGACTCGATCAGCACATTGGTTGTGCCTTGTGTTGAGCCTTCCTTTTCGCCGCCCAAAATGCCGCCAAGGCCGAGGACGTTTTTCTCATCTGCAATCACGCAGGCGCCTTCAAGCTCGTCATACTCTTTGCCATCAAGGGCAAGGAACTGTTCCCCTTTTTTGCCAAGGCGGGCGCAGACGGTGCCGTTCAGTTTGTCTGCATCATAAACGTGCAGCGGGCGGCCCGCGTCATAGGAAATGTAGTTGGTAATGTCGACTAAAGCGTTGATGGGGCGCAGGCCAATGGCGGTGAGGCGTTGTTGCAGCCAGTCAGGCGAGGGGCCGTTTTTCAGGCCCTTGATTTCCCGACCATAAAAGGCAGGGCAAACATGGGCGTTGTCTTTATCGAATGTGAGGTCGATGGCTTGTGCGCTGTCAAAGTCGCCATCTTGTTCATAGCCTTCGTCTTGCGGCTTTAGGGTGCCAAGGCCAGCGGCGGCCAAGTCGCGGGCGATGCCACGCACGCCCAAACAGTCTGGCCGGTTGGGGGTGATGGCGATTTCTATAACCGGATCATCAAGGCCTTTATAGTCAACGAATTTTGTGCCGACTAAGTTTTCTGTACCGCTGTCTAGGTCAATGATGCCTTCATGGTCATCAGACAATTGTAGCTCACTTTCAGAGCACATCATGCCAAAGCTCTCAACACCGCGGATTTTGGCTTTTGTTAATGTGAAGTCTATGCCAGGCACATAAGTGCCGACAGGGGCAAATACGCCGATGAGGCCAGCGCGCGCATTGGGGGCGCCGCAAACAACTTGCAGGGTTTCTTTGCCATTGTTGACGGTACACACTTGCAGCTTGTCAGCATCGGGATGTTTTTCAGCCTGTTCGATTTTGGCGATGACAAAGTCTTTTAAGCTTTCAGCCGGGTTGGTGACCTCTTCAACCTCAAGGCCGATGAGGGTGAGTTTGGCCAGAATGTCTTCCAGGCTTGCCTCTGTTTGCAGATGGTCTTTGAGCCAGTTGAGTGTGAATTTCATTGATTATAGCCCTCCTGCAATGGTGGGGACGTTAAAACTCGAAAAACCGTAATGTTTTAGCCAGCGCATGTCGCCAGCGAAAAAGGCGCGCAAATCTGGCATGCCATATTTGAGCATGGCCAAACGGTCTATGCCGATGCCAAAGGCAAAGCCTTGATATTTTTCAGGGTCAATGCCGACATTGCGCAGCACGTTGGGGTGGACCATGCCGCAGCCTAAGATCTCTAGCCAGTTTTCATCCCCGCCAATGAGCAATTCGTTGCCCTTTTTGGAATAGCCGATGTCAACTTCTGCGGAAGGTTCTGTAAATGGGAAGTGAGAGGCGCGAAAACGCATGACAACATCATCAACCTCAAAGAAGGCTTTGCAAAATTCTTCCAAGGTCCATTTTAAATGGCCCATATGGGTTTGCGTATCAATCAGCAAGCCTTCAACTTGGTGAAACATCGGCGTGTGGGTTTGGTCGCTGTCGCAGCGATAAACGCGGCCAGGCGCAATGATGCGGATGGGCGGCTCTTGGCTTTCCATGGTGCGGATTTGCACGGGCGATGTGTGGGTGCGTAGAACACGGCGGGATCCGTCTTCCTTTTCATTAAAGTAAAAGGTGTCATGCTCTTGCCGGGCTGGGTGTTCTTCAGGGATGTTGAGTTTGGTGAAATTGTTTTCATCCGTTTCAATGTGGGGGCCTTCTGCCATAGCAAAGCCCAGATCTGCGAAGATTTCTGTGATTTCTTCCCACACTTGGCTGATGGGGTGAATGCGTCCTTCATTTTGCGGGGCGGGGCGCAAGGGTAAAGTCACATCTTCACGCTCGGTTTCTAACCGGGCATTGAGGGCGTCTCTCTCTAGGCCTGTTTTTTTCTCTTCTATCGCGCTGGCAACAGATTGTTTAAGCGCGTTGACAGATTGGCCAAAGCTTTTGCGCTCTTCAGCTGGCAGTTTGCCCAAGCCAGACATAAGGCCTGAGATTTTGCCCTTTTTGCCCAGAGCGCTGACGCGGACTTGTTCTAGGCCCGGTAGGTCTGTTGCTGTATCAATTGCGGATAAAAATTCTTGTTCTAGCGTTTCAAGCTCTGACATTGGATTCTTGCCTGTTGGTAGAGTTTTTTAAGTGCCTAGAGTGCGCCTTAAATTCCATGGTGAGAATTTGGCATTTTTAGACCGCTTGTCAAGGGCTAAAGCCGCGTAGCGGGAAGCTTTAATTTGCTTTAGCTTGCCCACCAGCAACCGCATAGACAAGCGGTCTAAAAATGCAAAAATCTAACCATGGAATTTAAGGCGCGATCCGCGACTATATATAACAAGACTCTCCTCATGTGCTAGCCATGGGAGAGTCTTTTTAAATTTGGATATAATCTTTAATTTAAGCAAGAGCTGCTTTGGCTTGGTCGACCAAAGATTTGAAGCTTTCAGGCTCGTGAACGGCAATGTCAGCTAGGACTTTGCGATCAACTTCAATGCCGGCTTTTGATAGGCCGTTGATGAAGCGGCCGTAAGTTAGGCCTTCATTGCGGGCCGCAGCGTTAATGCGCTGGATCCATAAAGAGCGGAAATTGCGCTTTTTGGCTTTACGGTCGCGATATGCATATTGACCGGCTTTTTCTACTGCCTGGTTGGCAATGCGGAATGTGTTTTTGCGGCGGCCATAATAACCTTTGGCTGCTTTGATAACTTTGCGATGACGGGCGTGCGTTGTAACGCCTCTTTTCACTCGTGACATGGGGTGGTGCTCCTAAAAGAAAAAATTCATTAAAATAAGAAGAAAAAGGGGTTAGCCGTAAGGCAAGAACTTCTTAGCGATGCGTGCGTCACAGTCTTTTAGAACTTGTGTGCCACGTGCATTGCGGATGAATTTGTTGGTTCGCTTGATCATGCCATGCTGTTTGCCAGCCTGGGAAGCGCGGACTTTGCCGCTTGCGGTCAGCTTGAACCGTTTTTTGGCACCACTTTTGGTTTTCATTTTGGGCATTTGCGTCTCCTAAATAAATGAGATCTCTTATAATATAAGACATCTTCACGCGAAATTGGCCGCCACGGCATGCCTTTTCCAATTTAATTGGGGCCGGACGGCATTTGCAAAAATAAGCGATGACTTATACGGGCTGTTGGTGGAAAAGGCAAGGGGTTTTCACGTCTGTGAGAGGTGGTTTGAGTGATATAGTATGCCTGTTTATTAAGAAATAAGCGTATTTGCTGTTTGATTTTAGCAAAAAGGGTCATTTTTTTGCGTGCTGGCATGAAAATTTAGCCTAATGGTCAATTATTATTTGCAGTGATTTCTGCAACATTCCGGTTTTATATTGGGAAAGCGTAATTTTAATCGGCCATGCTCTAAATCAATGCATATCGTGGTGAGTAAATGCTAGGCTTTTTTAAGTTTGGCATACCTTTTTTAAGATTTTGGCGATTTATATGCTGATCCTTGCTTTATTATGTGAGAGAATTTTTTGGTTGGACCATGCGTGTTTTGCCTGCACGTGATGTGATTTATGAATTTTAAGCGCCTAATTGCGCCTTGTCCTTAAAAGTGTTCGGGAAGGGAATAGTAGACTATGTCGGAAACAAATGTATTTGAAGTCTCAGCTGAGTGGCAGTCTCATGCTCATATTGACAATAAAAAGTATCTTGAAATGTATCAGGCCAGTGTTGAGACCCCTGATGAATTTTGGGGAGAACAGGGCAAGCGGCTTGACTGGATTAAGCCTTACACAGTGGTAAAGAATACGTCTTATGACTATGACAATGTTTCAATTAAATGGTTTGAAGACGGAACGCTTAATGTTTGTGCCAATTGTGTTGACCGTCATTTAGAGACCCGGGGTGATCAGGTGGCCATTATCTGGGAAGGGGATGACCCGACCGAGGATGAACACATCACTTACAAACAATTGCATGAACGGGTGTGTAAATTTGCCAATGTGCTGAAAGCACAAGGTGTGGCCAAAGGGGACCGGGTGACCCTTTATTTGCCCATGATCCCTGAGGCGGCTTATGCGATGCTTGCCTGCACACGTATTGGTGCGGTGCATTCAATTGTGTTTGGTGGCTTTAGCCCTGATGCTTTGGCAGATCGGATTAGGGGTTGTGATAGTAAGCTTGTGATCACGGCTGATGAAGGTTTGCGCGGGGGGCGTAAAGTGCCTTTGAAAGCAAACGCTGACAAGGCGATTGGGAAAGTGGATCATGATGTCACCAACATTGTTGTGAAGCGCACAGGGGGCGACATTGAGTGGATTGACGGCCAGGATGTTTGGCTGCATGAAGAATTAGAAAAAGTTGACAGTGATTGCCCGCCAGAAGAAATGAATGCGGAAGATCCGTTGTTTATTCTTTATACTTCCGGTTCAACAGGGCAACCCAAAGGTGTTTTACACACAACGGGTGGCTATCTTGTTTATGCGGCAATGACCCATGAATATGTGTTTGATTATCATGATGGAGATATTTATTGGTGCACAGCTGATGTGGGCTGGGTAACAGGCCATTCTTATATTGTTTACGGCCCGCTTGCTAATGGCGCGACAACCTTGATGTTTGAGGGTGTGCCCACTTACCCAACACCGAGCCGGTTTTGGCATGTGGTGGACAAGCACCGCGTCAATATTTTTTATACCGCACCAACGGCAATCCGTTCACTTATGGGAGCCGGTGATGATTTGGTGAAGCGTACAGACCGGTCCACTTTGCGGGTTTTGGGCTCTGTTGGTGAGCCGATTAATCCAGAGGCTTGGGATTGGTATTATAATGTTGTTGGTGAAGGGCGTTGCCCGATTGTTGACACCTGGTGGCAAACTGAGACGGGCGGGATTTTAATCACGCCGTTGCCAGGGGCCACAAATTTGAAACCTGGGTCTGCCACGCGCCCGTTCTTTGGCGTTAAGCCAGCTTTGGTTGATGGTGATGGTAATTTCTTGGATGGGGCAACGGATGGTAATCTGGTGATTACGGATAGTTGGCCTGGCCAGATGCGCACGGTTTATGGCGATCATGAGCGGTTTGTGCAAACTTATTTTGCAACCTATAAGGGCCTTTACTTTACCGGTGACGGCGCGCGCCGGGATGAAGATGGGTATTATTGGATTACTGGCCGGGTTGATGATGTGATTAACGTTTCTGGCCACCGGATGGGAACAGCGGAAGTGGAAAGCGCTTTGGTTGCTCATGACAAAGTGTCTGAGGCAGCCGTTGTTGGTTATCCGCATGATGTGAAGGGGCAGGGCATTTATGCCTATGTCACTTTGATGGAAGGCCAAGACCCTACTGATGAGCTTAGAAAAGAGCTTGTCACTTGGGTGCGCAAAGAAATTGGGCCGATCGCTTCGCCTGATCTTATTCAGTTTTCACCTGGCTTGCCCAAAACGCGCTCTGGCAAAATTATGCGCCGGATTTTGCGTAAGATTGCAGAAGATGATTTTGGCAATCTTGGTGATACTTCCACTTTGGCTGAGCCAGCAGTGGTTGATGATTTGATTGAGAACCGGCAGAATAAGTAACGTTTTGCTTTTCTTCTTTTTATTGGTTTAAGGGCGGGGTTTTTCCCCGCCCTTTTTATATTTGGGGGATTGGTTGTACGGTCTGCCATAGCCTTTAGAAGAACAAAAACCAAGAATTAAGTATTATTGCTGTCAAAAAATTAATTATAATACATTGGCCACAGGTGGGGTTGGCTGGATTAAATTATGAAAATTGGTATCGGGAGACGTTCTTATGTTTAAGAAAATTTTGATTGGCCTTTTGCTGCTTATCGCGGTTTTTTGTGCCTATGTTGCAATGCTGCCCTCTGATTATCGTATTGAGAGATCATTGAAAATTGATGGAAAACCAGATCAGGTCTTTGCGCAAGTTAATGACCTTCGTAAATTTAATGAGTGGTCCCCTTGGGCCAAGCTTGACCCTAATTCTAAGGCTGAGTTTAGCGGGGCTGAACAGGGTGAAGGGGCGGCTTTTAGTTGGGCTGGCAATAGTGAAGTGGGTAAGGGGAAGATGACCATTATTGAAAGTCGCCCTGATGAGCGGATCGCCATGAAAATGGATTTTAAAGAGCCGATGGAGGATACCGCTACTGTTGAATTTTTGTTTAAACCGGATGGTGAAAGCACAGATGTTACTTGGGCTATTTTTGGACAAGATAGTTTTATGGAGAAAGCCATTTGTGTGTTTTTGGACCGGGATAAGATGGTGGGGGATATGTTTAACAAAGGTCTTACCAATTTGAAGGCTTCGGTTGAACAGCCGTGAGGCTTATATAGATAGATACTATCTCTTTATGCCGACAGAATGGTTGCTGAATTTTTTGATTATAACTTTCCTTGATCGTAAATATCAAAGATCGAAATTATCAAAAATTTTAGGGGATTATATCTTTTAACCGAATTCTGAATTCGTCTCTATTTCATTGACTTCGTAACTAAAAATTATAGCTTTGCTCAAAATCAATTATTTACCCGGCCAATGGATAGCCAATGATTTCAAAAAATGAATAAATAACAAAAGTTTTAAGAGAGGAAAGAGAGAAGAAAGATGACCAAGGTAGCAAGATTAATGGAGATCGAGGGACCACAAGCCCTGAAGATCGTTGAGGAAGAGATTCCAACGCCCGGTCCTGGTGAGGTGCTGATCAAAAATCACACTATGGGTCTTAACCGTGCTGAACACATGTTTATGAATAATCTTTATTTGGCGACACCGCCTGTGCCGGCGCGTGTTGGCGTGGAATCTGCAGGGGTCATTGAGGCTGTTGGTGAGGGTGTTACAGATTTTAAGGTTGGTCAGGAGGTTTGTGTTACGCCTAATTTGGAGATGGATAAATACGGTGTCATTGGTGAACATTGTGTGGTGCCAGCCTATGCCCTTATGAACAAACCTGAGAATTTAAGCTGGGAGGAGGCCTCCTCTGTGTGGATGGCATATCCAACTGCTTATGGTGGGTTGGTTTTTTCAGGCGGGCTAAAGCAGGGGGCTGGACAGGTCGTTTTAATTTCAGCTGCGAGTTCTTCTGTTGGCCAACCAGCCATTCAGATTGCCAAATCTTTTGGCGCGACAGTTATTGCCACGAGCCGTACACTGGAAAAAGCAGGCCCGTTCAAAGACGCTGGCGCCGATCATGTGATTGCAACTTCTGACGAAGACTGGCCGCAAAAAGTGTTGGAAATTACAGGCGGCAAAGGTTTTGATATCGCTTTTGATCCTATCGCTGGTGCGTTTACCAATCAGCTGGGAGAGGCGGCCGCTGAGGATGCAACCATCGTGACTTACGGTGTGCTCTCTATGGAGGAGCACAATCCGCTGCCTATTTTCCCGATGCTGTTAAAGCGGGTTAAAATGACTGGCTTTCACCTTATTTTCCATATGTGGCACCTTCCTGAAAGATGGGAAGAGGTGAAGGCGCATATTATACCTAAACTGGAAGATGGTACCTATAAGCCACTGATCGCGAAAACGTTCAGTCTTGATGAGGTGGTAGATGCCTACGCCTTTATGGAGGGAGGCACCCAGCAAGGTAAAATCATTATAAAAGCTTAGTGCCGCTGATTGTGTGAGAGCCCCTTTTATTAATTCGTGCAAAAACTATTTTGCATACGGTTTTTTATGACTGTGAGGGGATGGAGAATAGAGATGGAAACCCTACTGATCTTTTTCAAGATCAGTAGGGTTTTTTCGTGATTAAAAGACTTTGTTACAGGCTCTTGATGGGCACAGATATGTTGTGCCGTGGCCAACAGCGCCGCCAGCTCCTAGACTGCCGATACCGATGCCAACAGAGACGCCTTTGATAAGAAATGTTCTTTTGTCATACCAGAGTACAACGCCGACACCTGAGCCGACATCAAAGTTACCGATGGCAGCATAGAGTGATCCGTCAATGTTATTTGGGTTGTCCGTAAAAGCTGACATCACCAAATCATTTCCAACACCTAAGATAATGCCGCCAAAGTAAGTTTTAGAAACATAAAGAGGTGTATGCCCTCTTCCGCTAACTGGGGTTGCAACACCTGTTTCGCGCCCGTATCCACCAGCAACAGAGATTGATGATTGGACGCCGACAGCGAGTGTTCTAAAGCCGGCTTTTTGTAAAGCGATGCGAACGGCTCTTGTTTGCATGTCTTGGATAACATTTCTAATTCTATTTGGATTTTTTGATTTTAACGCCGCTTTTAAGCGCCGGATCATTTGCTTGTTACCCACTCTTTTTAGGGTATTGGCAATTGTTATGATCATTGGTTTGAAACGTTGAGCACGAACTTTTGCATCTTTCAGTAATTTCTTTTTCGCTGATGGTTTTGGCTTAATGCATTTGCCCAGTTTCCATTTTAAGCCTCTTTTACAAGCTTTGCCCTTTTTGGTAATGGGGCATGCTCTTTGATTTTGACCTCCGCAAGGGCGGCACTTGCCCCTTACAGTGGTGAGCCAGCTTTTGCATCTGCCTCCTTTTTTAAAGATAGGGCAAGCTTTTTGGTTCAGGCCCCCACAGGCAGCTTGGGCAGGTGTGATTGTGGTGAATGATGTTGCGAAGCAAACCACAAGAAGTGCGATTTGAGCTTTTAAAATTTTTGATAACTTGGTCATGGTTTTGGTCCCTTGTTTTGCGTCTGGGGAAAAACTATGGCTGGGTCCATGAATGGAAAATGAATGTTTGGCTTTGTTAGCTCAACATGAATTATTCTTAATGATAAGTTGATGGAATGTTCTGGTTTTGATGATTTTTTATATTTAATTCATAGGTTTGGGGGCTTCTTTTTTGTTGCGACACTTATAAAGCCAAGGTGTTATGCATCTCCAATTTTTGCCATAAGCACTTTATAAAGTGATGGGCAAGAAGCGGAGTGATTGCTTATGACGAATGCCAAAACTTTTCAGATAACCAATGGCTTTGAAGCTGATCAGAAAGAAAGAGTGGTGGAGCTTTTCTGGGAGGCTTTTAAGGATAAGCTTTATCTTGTTATGCAGCCTGAGGACAAGGCGCTTGGCTTTTTAAACGCCGTTGTTGATCCTGATCATGCGATTTGCGCTGTTGCTTTGGATGGGACAGTGATTGGTGTTGCCGGGTTTAAGACAAAAGCAGGGTCTTTTATCGGGGGGTCTTTAGCTGATGTTTGCAAGTGTTATGGTGTTTTTGGTGGGCTTTGGCGGGCGGCAACTTTGCTGTTGCTGGAAAGGTCACTTGAGGCAGACACGTTATTGATGGATGGTATTTTTGTTAGCCCTGAGGCGCGTGGGCGCGGCGTTGGTACAGCTCTTTTGTCCGCGATAAAGGCTGAGGCACAGTTTCGTGGGTGTGAGCATGTTCGATTGGATGTGATTGATACCAACCCAAGAGCGCGTGCGCTTTATCTGGGCCAGGGCTTTCAGCCTGGGGCGACCTCTGATCTCGGCCCGCTTCGTCATGTTTTTGGTTTTGAGAGAGCGACGACCATGACTTTTCAGGTTACGTGAGTGTATCTGGTGAGTTTTATGTAAGTTTTTTTCAGATCCATTTAAGATTAAAAATTATAGCTTGCCTTATTGTTTTAACCTTGTTGTTAAATATAGAGCAACGAAGTGTTCAAGCATCTTAATAGGCATTTTGTTGTTCGCCAGTTTCTTATTCTCTCATGGATTTGATATGTGATTTATCTTTCTAAAGGGGGGTGGTTGAGGCTTTAGTTTATGGGATGCTCTGGTAACTTGCAATTTACAATATACCCTGCTTGTGGTATTTTTTCCGGGGCTTGTTACACATAAAAACTTCAAAGGTTCGTCATGAAGATTTTTCCAAATTTTCCAATATTTGCGATTGCTTTGTTCAGTGTTATTGGGAGTGTAGCTGATGCTAACCCTTCTAAAGAAAGTTCCTGGGCAGGCGATATCACGCCGATTGCAAAATCTGATTGGAACAAACAACGGGCTGCTCATTTGCTTGAACGGGCCGGTTTTGGTGGCACCCCTGCAGAGATTGATGAATTTGCCAAGCTTGACCCAAAAACGGCTGTGCGTCGTCTTGTTTATTTTGAAGGTGCGCCAAAAGAACAGCTTCCTCCTTTTGATCATTCTGGTGTTCACGATCCGGGACTGGAACCCTTTCCCCCAAGCCGACCGGCGACAACAAACCTTGCCAGCAAGAATGGTGAAGCTTTAGGTGTTAAGGTCAAGGCATCGGGCAATCGGCGTTTGCAGCCGGTTGTAAATCGTTTCTTTTATTGGTTGCGGGCTAGCCGACTTGAAACAGATCGGGTGTCCTACTGGTGGAGCAATCGGATGTTACGCTCGCCGCGCCCTTTGAAGGAAAAGATGGCCCTTTTCTGGCATGGTCATTTTGCTGTCAATGAGAGTAAAGTTCGCGATTACCGCAAGCATCTACAGCTTTTGCAAGTCTTTCATCAATATGGACTTGGCGATTTTCGAGAGTTGTTGATTACAACAGCAAAGAGCCCAGCGATGCTTTCATTTTTGGATGCTGGGGTAAATGTTAAAGGTGCGCCGAATGAGAACTTTGCTCGCGAGATCATGGAATTGTTTACGCTCGGGGTTGGCCATTATTCAGAAAAAGACATTCGTGAGGCCGCGCGGGCATTTACGGGGTGGTACTATAATGACCTTAAATTTGTAGCAAGAGACGATAAGCATGATAAAGGAAATAAAACGGTTTTGGGGCAAACCGGAAATTTCAGCGGCGAGGATATTATTGACATCTTGTTAGAGCAACCCGCCGATGAGTACATTACGGCAAAACTTTATCGTTATTTTGTTAATGATAATCCTTCACAAGATGTAACGAAAAAACTCGCCAGTGTTCTTCGCAAGAATAATTATAACATCGGCGCCCTTATGGAAACAATTTTTCTGTCAAGGGATTTTTATAGCCCTAAAAGTGTCGGTTCGATTATTAAGAGCCCTGTGCAACTTGTGGTGAGCACCTATCGTAAGTTGGAACTGAGCCAAGTTCCAGGAGTGCCAGATTTTAATAGTGCAACACGCGATCTAGGCCAGCACCTGTTTAATCCACCAACTGTTGCTGGTTGGGCCCAGGGACGGGCCTGGATCACGCCTAGCCTTTTGGTTGCACGCAAGAACTTTGCTTATGATGTCATCTTCCCAGACATCAATTTCGTCCCTCATGATCGTTACCCGCGTGATCCGTTAATACGCTCAGTATCAAAACGGCTGGCGGCTGGTGCGGTTATCTCTAAGGCGACAAATCCTCCTGGTGTTGAAGATAAAGATAATATGTCGATGGCCAATCTGATGGCGGATATGGATCAAGATTTTAACACACGTTACGGGAGCTATCGCGGTTGGCAGATGGCGCTTGAGAAGGTCAAGCCGATACCGCGTCATACAGCTGCTTTGGACCTTGCTGGGATTGTTAAGCAAGAGAAGTTGATGAGCGCGGAGGACATTGTTGATCACTTTCTCTTGCGGTTGATGAGTGTGCGCGCGACAAGTGAACAGCGCAATTCCTTGATTAAAGGATTTAAAAGGGACTTGGGCACAGATAATATTGAGGCGGCGCGCAGTTATATCGAAGATCCGCTTCGGGCGTTGGTGCACAGGATTATGAGTTTACCGGAATATCAGCTGGGTTGATCGCTCAGCTTTTGGGACAAATCAAGGCCTTCATCTATGGAGAATGATATGAGACATAAGGATAGCTTTGATACTCAACGTCGTAACTTGTTGCGACTTGGTGCTTATGGTGGTGTTTATGGGTTGCTAGCTCCTTTCATGGGGGGGTTCGCTTTTGCGCGAGAAATGCTTGCGGAAAACCGAATTCTCGTTGTTTTGGAGCTTTCGGGAGGCAATGATGGGCTTAACACGGTCGTCCCGTTCCGGAATGACGATTATTACAAGCTGCGTCCCAAGCTCGCGCTTAAAGAAAATACATTGCGCAAGATTGATGATGATTATGGCTTCAACACCCACATGGCTGGCCTTGAGAAGCTTTACAAGGATGGCCGCATGGCGATCATACACGGAGTGGGTTATCCGCAACCGTCTTTCTCGCACTTTAACTCTATGGCTTTTTGGCATACAGCCGCCCCTAATAGCGGTGAGCCTTACGGTTGGGTTGGGCGGCTTGCCGATGTGTTGCTGCCCAAAGGAACGCCGCATGCCATTGTGAATGTTGATGCGACACAATCTCTTGCCGTGAGAAGCCGGCATCATGTGCCGGTTGTGTTTGACGACCCGACCCGCTTTTCCCCCAAGGGTTCACCTTTTGAAGCTGAATTTGCTGATAGCGGCGAGGCACAGAATGCGTCACAGAGTTTCTTGCGCGATATTGCCCGCAGTGCAAAGGAGGCTTCAGCGAAAGTGGGAGAGGCTTGGGAGAAATATAACTCTTCTATCGACTATGGTTTGGTCAATCTGGATTTGCCGAAGATTGCCTCTCTTATAGAAGCGCGCATGCCAACACGTCTTTATTACACGTCGTTCCGCAACAATGCTTTTGACACCCATGTCTCGCAATCAAACCTTCACTCTAGATTACTTACCTATTTTTCTGATGCTGTTTATGCTTTCATTCAAGATATGGAGCGTATTGGCCGTGCAGATGATGTCATGGTTTTGGTTTTCAGTGAATTTGGACGACGGGCGGCGGAAAACGCGAACCTGGGCACTGACCATGGCACAGCCAATGTCATGTTTGCTCTTGGCAACGGCGTTAAGGGAGGGCATTTTGGCACACCGTCCAACCTTGTAGAACTTGATGAAACAGATAACCTCATTCACACCACAGACTTTCGGCAGGTGATCGCGAGTGTTATCGAAGATTGGTTGCAATATCCGAATGCTCAAGATGTTTTAAACGGAAAATACGAGAAACTCGGTATCATCAGTTAGAGCTATTTTCTAGTGCGTGTCGCACAAAAGTGGGTACCGGTTTTGCAAATAGCGCGGTTGCTGGTGGGCAACCTAAAGCGCCAAGCAAGAAAGACACGCATAAACAAAGACTAGAGCATGGCTTTGAATTCAAAATAAAATGACATGCTCTAGATTGTTCAGAAAATCTGCGAAAGATCAACGTAGATTGACCGCTTTATTCCGGCTGGTAGGGCAGGGAAGAGTGGTGCAGTATGATGCGCAATGCGCCTTGTTCGTCCCTTTTGTAGCCCCAACTTTTGTCTAGATTTGTGACTTTGCCGTCTTTGTCGGTGCAGATTACCCGGCCCATCCACATGGCGACATCGCCTTGGATGAAGCTTGCAGAGGTCTGCGATACAACTTCTCGCCAGCCTTTTATGGCAAAGCCTGTATCGCGCGGATATGTGTCATTGTGGCCCACAAAGTAGGAGAGCGCGCCTTGCCGTGTTGGGCGGAAGGTTTGTTCGCCGCTGGCCAGAGTTGGTTTGAACAGAACGGGACCAAGGTTATAGCCATAGGCTGCATCGAGTGTACCGTTAGCTAATTGGGTTGCAGCATCTATACCGCCCTCTTCAAAAGCTTTGGAAATCGCAATGAGCGCATCACCCCAGACTTTACGTGCCCCGGCAAGGTCTTGTTCTGTAATTGTGTTGGTCATCAATATTATCCTTTAATACATGATACGTAGCTCACGCGTAGTTAGCAAAAAGAACCAAGCCAGCTGACTATGATTTTCTCCGCTTCAAATAAATCTTCTAATAATATTTTGCAACTTTTAAAATTTCATATCGGATTAACAATGGATCGACACCGTGAGATTGGTTTACTTGCAAATAGGCAAAGGACGATGCGTCACTTTGGGCAAGGATCGTCTCCAGCTATTGATGATTGGCTGGAGTGTTTCTTTCGGCCAGAATTTTGGGGATTTGATTGCGCGCAAGCAGGTTGCATTCCAATATAGTTTTGAGTCTTTGGGCAACCGGCCCGCTTTTACACCCTTTTTGATGGCATCAATATCACCAGATTCAGGATAAATATAAAGGGTCGTTGGGTTATTTTTTACTAAGGCGATAATTTTCTTTGACTGTGATGGGGTCCATGTTGTGCAGCCGTTGCTACGGCCTTTAGAATAGTCCACCAATTTTCCAAACGGGACATATCCATCTGCATCTGCATATTCGCTTTTTGCGTTCTTGTACCGACAGCGCCATTTTAACATGACAGCTTGGTGACCGCCGATGGCGCGTTCTCTAGCGTTTGCGGTATCGCCTTCGCCATCAAACAATAAAAAAGCACGTAGGAAAGGTTTTTTCTTACCTGACGATTTATAAAAACCTTTGAATGATGTGCGGATCTCGGCTGTTAAATAAGCACCGCCGGTTGATAGTTTGGACCCTTCTGCATTGCTAAAGTTCTTTGCGCATGTGCGCCCGTTTGAAAAATTTGCTTTTGGTAATTTGCGGCCATTGCCATGGCCAGAAGAAACAGCTGTGAAAGATTTGTCGGCTTCACAGATGATGTAAAATCTGTGTCTTAGTTGGCCTTTGCTTGATAGGCTAGGGCGGGTTGCGTCCATGGCAAAATAACAAGGGTTTTTGATCTTTCCTTCGGTTCGTTTGCGCATATATAGAGCGCGTGCCCGTTCTAGGATTACTGGTGCGATCTGGTTTTGGCCTGTGCCGGTGTGCTTGTTCAGCCACTCAGGAATGTTAGAAGTCTGCTCTGTGGCCATTGATGAGTGTGAGCTTGTCAGGCACAGTAAGGCCATACAGGTGGTCATCAGAAAGAGTGATCTAAACTGTAATGTAAATCTTTCCCTTAATAGCATTCTCAATTACCTGATTTTGCTAACTGATATTGATAAGCTTTGCCCTGTGTGTCCAAGCGTCTGGGGGCATTTATATCACGTTTTTTTCGATGAGGCCCTCTGTTTCCGGTGAAAATGCTTTTTACGTTCTTATTGCTTTGCGGTTCTTTGCCGTTTTGAGACGTAAGTGGCTATTCCTCCTCATTTGCTAGCAACTCCAGTTCCAACCCCTCAATCTGGGGCATGGACTGGCCGGCAATGCCTTCCAAGTCACCATAAAGGCCAACGGTGTTGTCTATCACCGCTTGGATTTGTTTTTCGCGTTTGGCCCAGAGGCGGCCCATGGCGGCGCGTTCTTTGGTCAGTTCGGTTTGCATGATTTGGAATTGTTCGCAGATGGCTTCCACCCGGTGCTTGAATTGGCTGCCGGTGAGATAGTCATAGACCAGGGCCATTTTGTCTTTTTGGCCCGTTTGGGCAAGCCTTGTTTTGGAAATGGCGATGAGGGTTTGGCGGGTGACCATGGCGAGCGGTAGGGCGTAGCGCGGGGCACACACGTAAACGCCTTCGTAAAATTCAAAGGTGTCTAGCCCGGGCGGTCTGGTTTCTGAAACCAGGATGGCCATTTCGGCGGCCGCGTTGCGTTGGTCGGTTTTGAGTTTGCCTGTCCATTCGTTGGACCATTTTTTGGTGCGCTTGAGTTCCCACAAGATTGAACCGGCCGGTTGGCCGGTGGGGGTGGTGACGTGTTGTTGCAGGTCAGCGCCGCTGATGCCTTTGGGGATTTCTTCAATGCGGTCATGAGGGAACTTAGCGTTTAGGCTTTCTTCTAAGTGAAGTTCCATTGCCTCGCCCTGCAATTGTTCGGAACCTTGGGCGGCTTTTTTTTGTAGCTCTTCGATTTTGCGCTTCATTGAGAGGAGCTGCTCGTCTTTTTCTTTTAGCTTTAGGCCTTGCACCTGTTCCACCTCCGCGTGGACCTTTTTCATGATCTGATCGCGTTCAGACGTGATGCGCTTTTCAATGGTTAGGTTAAGCTCGCGCTCTTTGTCTTCCAGTTGGCGTTGTTTGGCCAGGAACTGGGCTTCTTTTTCTTGGGCGGTTTTGAGTTTTTTCTCGCGCTCTTTGCCCAGCTGTTTGAGCTCTTCAAGCTGTTTGGCTTTTTCCTCCAGGTCGTCTTTGAGTTCAGCCTTGATTTGATCGCTGGCTTTCTTTTGCGCGGCGGCCATCTCAGTTTTTAATTTGGCGGCAAATTCTTCTTCTTTGGCGGCAATGAGGGGGGCGGCGATTGTGTCTTCTAATTTAATTTCAGCGCCGCATTCTGGGCAGGTGGTTTTGAGTTTGGTTTTCACGGGCAGTTTACTCGCCATTAGGGGCCTCTAGAGCGTTACTTTGATGAATGATTTAGAGCATGTCGCTTTATTTAAATTCACTCGTCATGCTCTATCTCTTTGTTGAAGCGTGTCTTTTTTCACAAAACCGGTATCCACTTTTGTGCGACACGCTCTAGAGCATGCCACTTTATTTTGAATTCAAAGCCATGCTCTTGTCTCTTTGTTTGTGCGTGTCTTTTTTCACAAAACCGGTACCCACTTTTGTGCGACACGCTGTAGAATATAACAAAATAGATCAAAATCTGTATTGGGTTTTGTGAGAGCTGGCAAATTCTGACCTAAATGTTCATCTTTTGTTCTAGTATAATTTTGAGGATAAGTCAATTTGAATGGAGTTGATGGTTCTTTATATCGGTAAATTCTTGACTCTTGAGATCTATCAGGCTTAATTTTACTTCATAACCTTGATGTTAGGGCCTTTAACCCTTCCAATTTGGGATGAAGATTTATGTTCTGTTGTTTATGTGCTGCCGCTGGCAGGTTTAAAAATTTTCCGTTTTTAATGGCGAAATCCGCTGTGGTATTGGTTAGCCCCAATGCTGCCCAGCGGTTTTTTTGGTTTTAGGGCGGGGGATTATTATGCTGGTTTGTAGTTGTAACGTTATCACCCAGGCTGAGATTGAAGCGGTTATTACCGACTTGTTGGACGAAGATTGCTGGCGCTTAATTGTGCCTGTGCAGGTTTATCATGCCATGAGTAAGCGGGGTAAGTGTTGTGGGTGTTTTCCTAATGTGGTTGGGCTCATCGTTGAGGTGACCGAGGCGTATCATCGGCGCCAAGAAACCTGTGAAGCTGAAATTATTTCTTTCATTGAAAAATTAAAAGAAAAACATCATCAGTGTGAAACAGCACGCATGATTGCCCGGCATCAAAAGAGCCACATTCGTGCGGCTTCGTAATTTTTTATTTTCATTTTTAAATCCATCACATTTGGTTCGCATGAGGGGATCGATTTGGTCCTGTGTGGCCCTTGTTTGTGGACCATAAAGTTTGGGTGCTTGGTCATTCATTATTTCGATTGAAATTACTGGAATGGCTTTGGCATTTTTTTAGTGAACTTTGCATTTAGGGGTGTACTTTATAATCATTCTAATCTATGATCTTCACAGTTTAGAATTATTCTAATTTAATTAAATAGACATGTGTGAAGATACACTGTGACATTTATTTGGTTTTACTGACTGTATATGTGTGTTGTAATCGGCTTGTCTGTTTTTAAAAAAGTCATGAATGAAATTAAGAGGTGATGTCATGAAGGGTGAAAAGGAAGTCATTGAGCGGTTAAACGAGGCCTTGTTCCTTGAGCTTGGGGCGGTCAATCAATATTGGTTGCATTACAGGCTGTTGGACGATTGGGGCTATGGTTTGCTCGCGAAAAAAGAACGTGAAGAATCCATCGAAGAAATGCATCACGCGGACAAGATTATTGAGCGGATCATTTTTCTTGAAGGGCACCCCAATTTGCAAACCGTTGCTCCGTTGAGCATTGGCCAGAATGTAAAAGAAGTGCTGGAAGCTGATTTGGCTGGGGAATTTGAAGCGCGCGCGTCTTATAAAAAATCACGTGAGGTTTGTAATGAACATGGTGATTATGTCAGCATGGGGTTGTTTGAAGAATTGTTGGCTGATGAAGAAGGGCATATTGATTTTCTGGAAACACAGCTGGAGCTGCTTGGAAAACTTGGCGAGGAAAAATATGGCCAGTTGAATGCGGCACCAGCTAATGATGCTGAGTAATTTGCATCGTTATCAATAAAACACTGCCTTAAAATGCAAAAAGCACCGGTAGAGATCTCTCCCGGTGCTTTTTTATTTTAAAGATGCCATGGTGTGGTCCTTTAGAGCATTTCTTGTTCCCCAGAAACTGAAGAAAGACTCTAATTGTTAGGGCTGGCGACTTGTTGTTCGCACAGCCGATTTCCACTTTTACGCAACGCGCGCTAGGCTGCTTTTTTTGTCGTTCTTGTTGTTGTCTTTCTTGCCGGTGCTTTTCTTGTCGGCAGTTTTGCCACGTTAGACTTTTTTGTGGCTGTTCTCCGAGCTGGAGCTTTGCGGGCACTTGAGGCACGTGAAGAGCTTGCTTTTTTAGCAGGTGCTTTTCTCGCAGCTGAAGCTTTCGCTGTGCTTGCTCGTTTTGCCGGTGCTTTCTTAGCGGTTGCTTTTTTAGCAGGTGCTTTCTTAGCAGCTGTTTTTTTAGCAGGCGCCTTTTTAGCTGCTGTTTTTTTAGCAGGTGCTTTCTTAGCAGCTGTTTTTTTAGCAGGGGCCTTTTTAGCAGTTGCTTTTTTAGCAGCCGTTCTTTTAGCCGGTGCTTTTTTGGCAGTTGTTGCTTTTGCAGCAGTTGCTTTTTTGGCTGGTGCTTTTTTAGCAGGCGCTTTCTTAGCAGGTGCTTTTTTAACAGCTGTTTTCTTAGCTGGTGCCTTTTTAGCAGCTGCTTTTTTAACCGGTGCTTTTTTCGCGGTTGTCTTTTTAGCTGCAGCAGCTTTTTTGGCAGGCGCTTTTTTCGCTGGTGCCTTTTTGGCGGCTGTTGCTTTTGTAGCAGTTGCTTTTTTCACGGGCGCCTTTTTCGCTGTCGCCCGTTTGGTCGTCGTCTTTTTGGTTGTCGTAACCTTCTTCGTTGTACGTTTTTTCGTTGTAGCCATTGTATTTCCCACTGAGTTGTTGAGTAAAGTGATTCGAAAGATTAACTATATAATTGAATCTAAATTGTTAATTTTTTTAACTTGTTGGCTTCAAGCCCTTGTTTTTAGGCATTTAAATTCTCTTGACTGCGTTTAGAATAGCATTTGTTGGTAAGTGTCACAAATTTGCCATAGGATTTTTAAGTGGTTCGGCTTGTTTTTTGTGAATTTGTTTGCAAGTGATTCGCTGTTTTTTATTATAGGTGCGTGTTTTTGTTTAGCTGCTTCTTGCCCGTTTTGTTTTGCGCCTAGCATTTTTTTATGGTGCAGCTTTCGTTTTGTAATTGATCTCATTGCTTAATGGATTTGAATGAATGTAATTACGGGCTTCGTGGTACTACTGGTTCTTATCGATTGTTTTGTGTTTGTTTTTTTGCGAATTTTAATATGAGATTTCGCGTGCGAAACAATTTTAAATTTTAAAAAAAGCTAAAAAGATATTCAGTTGCAAATGGGAGGGAATGTTATGTCTGGAACATCGTCCAGTGGTGGAATTTTTTCGTTTCTATTAAAGGATCGGATTGTTGCCAAACCGGGCTATAATCGTTGGCTTGTTCCGCCCGCTTCCATTGCCATTCATCTTTGTATTGGTTCTGTTTATGCTTGGTCTATTTTTAACCCGCCTTTGACCAAAGAGTTGGGGGTTGTCACCAGTGCTGCTGGTGACTGGTCGCTTGCAGATGTGGTTTGGATTTTTTCTGTGGCTATTGTTTGCCTTGGATTGGCCGCGGCCATTGCGGGCAAGTGGCTTGAAGAAGTTGGCCCGCGCTGTGTGGGTGTGACAGCGGCGATTTTGTGGGGCGGTGGTTTTATTGTCGGGTCGTTCGGGATTTTAACACACCAATTGTGGATGGTTTATTTTGGTTATGGGGTTTTGGGGGGCTGCGGTTTGGGGCTGGGCTATGTCTCGCCGGTCTCTACCCTTATTCGATGGTTCCCTGATCGGCGCGGGATGGCAACGGGCATGGCGATTATGGGCTTTGGCGGGGGTGCGATGATCGGTGCACCGCTGAAAACCTATTTATTGAAATATTTTTCTGAAGCGCCGACTTATTTGGGGGCGCAAGATGCAGTGACCTTGATTACCGAAGGGGGTAAGCGTTTTGCTGAAACAGCGCAAGGCAAAGTCGAGGTTGTTGTGGCCTCTGCCCAAGAGGCGGCTAAACTGGCCGTTCCGGGTGATGCGGGGGTTTATGTGGTTGGTACCGGTGACACTGGGGCCGCTGGCACGTTCATGACGCTGGGTATTTTGTATTTTGTGGTGATGGTGATTGCTGCCTTTTCTTATCGGGTGCCTGCAAAAGACTGGAAGCCTGAAGGGTGGACGCCGCCAACAGCTGATGATTCAGCCAAGCGGATGATCACATCTAATAATGTGCATATTGATGAGGCGATACGTACCCCTCAATTTTGGCAGCTTTGGATTATGCTGTGTTTTAATGTGACGGCGGGCATCGGCGTGATTGGGGTGGCCAAAACCATGATGACGGAAATTTTTGGCTCCACCTTGCCTGATATTGTAACAGCTGGGTTTGCTGGCACTTATGTGTTGATGATCTCGGTGTTTAATATGTGTGGGCGGTTTTTCTGGGCGTCTATGTCGGATTATATTGGCCGCAAAAACACCTATACGATTTTCTTTGTACTTGGCATGTTGCTTTATATATCAATTCCGTTTGCGGCCAGCGCGGTAAGCGCGAGCCCGGCGGTGATGTGGTTGGTGATGTTCTATGCCTCAACTATGATTATTTTTACCATGTATGGTGGTGGCTTTGCGACCATTCCGGCTTATTTGGCGGATGTGTTTGGCACGCTACATGTGGGCGGCATTCACGGGCGGTTGCTGACAGCTTGGTCAACAGCTGGTGTGCTCGGGCCCTTTGCCATTACTTATTTGCGCGAGCGCTCGCTAACCCAAGAAATTTCTAATTTGGCTGCCAATGTGGACCCTGCCGCTTTTGCAGAAAAATTCGGAGCGCCGATTTCTCAGCTTTCAGAATTGGTGGCGGCGAAAACGGTAACGATTGCGAAATTAATGGAACTGGCACCAGCTGGCACCGTTGATCCGACCCCCAGTCTTTATAATACGACCATGTATGCCATGGCGGCTTTGTTGTTTATTGCTTTGATTGCCAATTTGTTCATGCGGCCGGTCAATGAAAAGCATTATGTTGAAAAGACGCATCCGGATATGGCAGCGGCGGAATAACAGACTTAAAAAAAACATCTCGATGAAATCAAGGAAGTATTGGTATTTTCTTTGATTTCATCGTTTTTTTGCGTTCACCTTAAAGTTTTTCTTACTTTTTTATGTAAAGCTTAGCCTGTCTATTTGGTGGGCTTTTTTCTTTTGAGCCGAGTAAAGTTTTTATATTTGTTTTGGGTTGTAATGCTTTATGCTACATAATTTTTCAGCAGATAAAGATATACAAAAATTTCATTTCTTTCCTGGTCCTGTACTTTGGATGTTTTCTTTTGCTGTTTTGGTGTTTGATTTTCTTTGGATTTTTATTTCTCCCTTGTCATTTCATGTTCCTTCCCTTGTTGGGTCTGTTGGTGTTTGTTTAGCTTTGGTTTGTGGAGCTTGGTTTTATCGATTTAAGAGACCAGAACCACAGTTTTATGTTTTGTTTCTTGGGGTGTTTTTCCTGATCATCTTGAGTAAAGGTCTTGCATTGTTGAGCTATATATTTATTAGTTTTGCCTTTCCTTTGCAGGATGCCACTTATTCTCATCTTGATAAGATGATGGGATTTGATTGGTTGGCATATCAAAGTTTTGTCAATAGTGATCCTTTATTAAGTAAGATCTTAATGTTTGCTTACCATAGTTCGATTTTTCAGCTGATTGGTCTTGTATTTCTATTTAGTTTTCTTAAAAGAGTTAATGAATTACGCGAATTTTTTCAATTGTTCTTTTTTACGGGTCTTATTGTAATTATTATTGCGGGTTTATTTCCCGCTGTTGCACCATATGCTTATTATCAGCCAGCGCCTGAGCTCTTTAGTAATTTTGGTCCGCTTTCAGGACGTTATCACGAGGAGCATTTGTTTGCGTTGCGTGAAGGTACAATAGGGACAATTGATTTATCAAATATTCAAGGGTTGATCAGTTTTCCTTCATTCCATACTTGTTTGGCGTTGATCACAGTTTGGGGGACGCGACATTTTCCATATATTTTTCCATTTGCTGTTGTTTTGAATGGATTGGTCTTGATGGGAACAATGCCTGAAGGCGGGCATTATCTGATTGACCTTATAGGAGGTGCGTTGATAACTCTGGTTGTGTTAGGGGTGTTAAACAGGCATCAGATAATGTCTCATATGAGTGATAAATTACGGGTTTCGTTGTTAAACCAGAAGCCGGTTGCTTGACTTGCGTTTGGTTTATTCCTTGACTTTTCTAATGAAATCACCAATTGTGCAGCTCACGTAGCGGATTGCATCTTATCATCCGCTTTTTCTTTATATAATTGATTTTCCGCTATTACGGCTTTGGCTGGTTTTAGGCCAAAGTGTAAGTTGCTTTGACTTTAGATTTCAGACTTACGAGTTTATTGCGGAACTTAATACGTGGCGTCGTTGTCACGTTACTTTTTTCCGTGAAAGGAACTGATTTGTCAGATTTTGCCGAACTTGGATTGGCTGACCCCTTATTAAAATCCATAAAAAGAGAAGGCTTTACGGCCCCTACTCCCATTCAATCTATCGCCGTACCGCCGCTGCTTGAGGGCGTGGACCTGATGGGCATCGCTCATACGGGCGGAGGGAAAACAGCAGCATTTAGTTTGCCTTTGTTGCATAAATTATTGGAGGCCCCGGGTAAGCCGGCGTCTAACCGGTGCAAGGCGTTGATTTTGGCGCCGACGCGTGAACTGGCGCAACAAATTGGCAAATGTATTGCTGATTTTTCGCGCGGTACGAAAGTGACGACAGCGGTGATTGCCGGTGGTTTGCCTTATGGTCCGCAAATTCAGAAATTGCGCCGCGGGGTTGATGTGTTGATCGCAACGCCTGGCCGGTTGATGGATCATTTGCGCTCTGGTGCAATCGGGTTTGACGATACGGCCACTTATATTCTTGATGAAGCGGACCGTATGCTTGATATGGGCTTTATCAATGATGTGATGAGCATTTCAAAATCTTTGCCTGAGGGGCATCAGACGGTTTTGTTTTCTGCCACCATGTCTCCTAAAATTAAAAAACTTTCACAAGCTTTGCTTGATGACCCGGTGTTTGTGGAAATTCACCAAAAAACAACAGTTGCAGAGACCATTGATCATAAGATGATGTCTGTGGCCAAAGGCAATAAGCGGGCTTTGCTGCTTGAGCTGCTTGGGTCACTACAATCTGATAAGACGTTGGTTTTTGCCCGTACCAAACGCGGGGCTGACCGGCTTGCTAAGCAAATTTGCGCGCAAGATATTGCCGCTGATGCCATCCATGGTGATAAACGCCAGCGCCAGCGGGAAAAGATTTTGAAAAATTTTCGCAATGGTAAAGTGAAAGTGCTTGTTGCCACTGACTTAGCGGCACGAGGTATTGATGTTGATGGCATTACCCATGTGATTAATTTTGATTTGCCAATGGAAGCGGAAAATTATGTTCACCGGGTGGGCCGCACCGGCCGGGCGGGTAATCTTGGTAATGCGATTTCTTTTTGTGATCAGGAAGAAGTGGCGTTGTTGCGCGATATTGAGCGGTTGATTGCCTTGCCGATTGAAGTTGATGAAGAGCACCAATTTCATGTGCCAGTGCCAAGTGCACCCAAGGGGGGTGCTAAGAAGCAGGGCCGTAAACGTCGTGGGGGCAATGGGAAACCGCGCCGTGCCAGGGCAAATGGTGAGGGCAAGGCAGACTTTAAAGATAAAAAGGTAGCCAAAAAAGGAGCTGGCAAGAAGCGCGGTGGGATGCAAAAGCAGAACCCTGGTTCAGATGTTGCCAGCGCTGGGAAGCGGCGCAAGTTTAAGAAGCGGCCAGTGCGCGCAAAAGAAGCTGCTTAAAATTTATTTGCCTGTATTTTTTTTAAAGCCCTTTCGTTTGGAAGGGCTTTTTTATTATGTGTTGTAGAAAAACTCTTCCCTGATGATTTTATCGTTTTCAACGGTGTAAATGCCAAGCTCGGTCATGCTTTCGCGGTCACCGGTTTCTTTGTTTGTGGCGTCGAATGAAAAGATGACACCAAAGCGATTGTTCCCATGAAGAAAGGGGCCTTGGGCGTCGGCTGAATTGACCTCAAATGTATTGTTCCACCATTCATGTTTGGCGCGAATGGCGTCCAAGCCTTTGGTTTCAGCACTTTCTTCTCCTGGCATGATGGCAGCTTCTACTGAGATGGCGTTTTCATCATACAATTCGTTTAAGCAGCGTTCGTCATCGTTTTGTGAACAGTAAGCGACAAGCTTTTCGGCGATGGATTTTGTGGTTTCTTTTGACATTGGGGCCCCTCGGTGTGTGGTTGTTTCTTTATACTTATATATATACGCTTTAAGTTTGTCAGTTCTCTGGCAGTTTGGTGATTGTTAGAATTTGTGATTTTTTTCCTCAGACTTCTTGTTGGTCAGCTTGAGGCCTTTCCTCCGTCATCCCGGACTTGATCCGGGATCCACCTCACCTTTTTTATGGATATTTATGAGTAGATAAAAACCCAACGCCTTGGCTCTTTACACAATCAGATTTATAACGAAAGTGCTGAGCGTGAGGTAATGGATCCCGGCTCGGAGGCCGGGGTGACGAGAGAGAGGGGAGAGATGAGAGATGAGGTTTAAGTGGGATGATGTTCTATGATGACAGTAGACGACTATAACGATTTTTGCCGCGCTCTCCCGCAAACCACCCATGTGGTGCAGTGGGGCGGGGCGGATGTATGGAAAATCGGGGGCAAAGTGTTTGCCATCGGGGGGTGGTCGAAAGAGGAGCACCCTTACATTACCTTTAAATGCACCCAACTTGGCTTTGAAATGCTGAAAGAACAACCCGGGTTGCGCCCTGCTCCCTATTTGGCCTCGCGCGGGTTTACCTGGATTCAAATGTATGCAGAGCCCGGCTTAAGTGAGGATGAGCTAAAGGATTATATTAAAGGGTCTTATGATTTGGTGGTTGCCAAATTAACAAAGAAAAAACGCAAAGAGCTTGGGCTTTTATCTACTCATAAATATCCGTAAAAAGGTGAGGTGGATCCCGGATCAAGTCCGGGATGACGGGGGGGAAGGCTGCAAGTGGCTCTTTGTAATTTAAGAGCTTTCTTTTGGTTTGATTTCTAGCGGGACACCATCGACAGAGCGCAAATTGACATCGCGCTGAGGGAAGGGGATTTCGATGTTGTGTTCGCGAAACAGTTTCCATATCGCCAGGTTCACTTGGCTTTCAACATTCTTTACCCCGCCAGAAGGGTCTTTTAGCCAGAAGCGAACTTCTAGATCAACCGAGCTGTCGCCAAAACCTCGCAATTGGCAGACCGGGGCAGGGTCTTCTAGGACGCGAGAGATGGATTTGGCTGCTTGCACACACAGTTCAATGGCTTTTTCAACGTCTGTATCATAGGCAACGCCGACCGGCATTTTGCGCCGCACTTTTGAATGAGAGAACGACCAGTTGGTTACCGGGTTGGTGATGAAAGTCTCATTGGGAATGAGGGTTTCTGTGCCGTCTCTGGTGGTCACTGAGGTGTAGCGCAGGCCTAATTTGTCAACCCAGCCATAGGTGGTGCCATTGCCGGTTTCCACCTCGATGACATCGCCAGGTTTGAGGGATTTGTCGAGCAGTAGGATGATGCCTGAGATGAAATTGGAAATGATTTTTTGCAGGCCAAATCCGAGGCCAACACCAAGCGCGCCTGTAAAGACAGCAAAAGCAGTGAGATCAATGCCCACGGTTTTTAAGGCAAACAGGATGGCGGCGCCAAACAGGACAAAGGATGAGATTTTTGAAAACAGCACCCGCAAGGAGGGGGCGATGGATGTGGTTGCTTGAATTTGTCCTTGCATGAACGATGAGATTTTGCTGGCGAGCCAGAAAAACAGGGTTAGCAGAACAATGACTTTGAAGATGCGCCAAATGGATAACGTTGTCTCACCAGTTGGGATGCCAAAATTATCAAGGGCGTTAATGACCGGAAAGAGCCAGCCTAAGATGAATAAAGCGGCTGTGCCCCAGGCGAAAAATTCAAAAATACGTGACAGGCGCGGTGAGGCGATAAAGATGGACGCAAAGCGAATGGCGGCCCAGGACAGGAGCAATATGGAGGCAAGGCGGATGGTTTCAAATGTCATGCCTGATAGGAAGGGGGGCAGATTGCCTGGTAAGAACGTGTGGGCTGCCCATAACAGGCTGCCAGAGATTAAGGGCCAGAGCACCGCTTGTAGTTCACCGATTTGGCTTTGGTAGGGGGCAAGGCTTTTTGTAAAGCCTTTGTCCATATCCTCATTGATCAGTTGGCACGTGGTGCGGACGATGAGGCCGCGTACTGCATAGCCAATGAGGAGTGCCAGCAGCACAAAGGCTAATTGCATGCCAGTGGATTTGGTGAGCAGCGTGTTGTTGATGAAGCTGGTCAGGTCAGCAAAGGTTGCCATTAAGTTTGGGCTTTCAGTGCTCATGCGGGGCGGTTCCTGGTTTTGGTTTTCAAGCTAACGGTTTGACCATAATATGGAAATGGCAAACAGAGCAAGGGACACATACTGTGAGGTGTTGTCGATCTGTGGATGATTTTGGGGCGTTAGAAATTTATGTTTTGGATCACATAGCCACCAGCAAAGGCAATGAGGCCGGCGGTGACGATTTGCGGGAGAACGCTGACAAAGGCGCTAAGCAGGCCAACAAAAGACTTAAAAACAGCTTCTGTGGCGCCCCAGACTTGGCGGGCTGCGCTGAAAAGAAAATAGAAAATGATGAGGCTGACAAGGCATAAGATGATCAATTTCCAAAAGGCGAGGCTTTGCCAATCTGATTGGAAAATGGTGATGATTTGGCCGAATGACCAGGTCCAGACCTGGGCTAGAAATTTAAAGATGGTTTCGATGCCTTGATCAAGGAAAGCGATGATTTGTTTGATTGTTTTTTCCATCGCGCTTTTCCCTTTATCAAACTCTGATATTAAACTCTGGTCGTCTTACGCTTTATATAGTGTAGCCGACATTTGATGTTTTGGAAATGTTTGTTGTGTTTTGAAAAAGACCGGTCCTCTCTACCGGCCAGGTAGTTTTGGATTTTGTGCTTATTTTTCGGTTAGTGTTTCCAGGTCAGCGCCGCCAGCAGCTTTGTGACACCCAATACAGCTTGCAACACGGCCAGCAATCGGGGCACCTTTTGGTGTTTTATCGACTTGGCCTTTTGCGTTGTATTTGGCCCAGAACCAATTTTGGTTTGCAGCGTCATACCCTTTTTCACGTTGGAACATGATTGTGTAGGCACCAAGGTGTTTGTTGGGGTTTGAATAGACATTTTGAACAGAGATGTCTTTGCCGCCATGGTTGGCTTTGATGACAACTTTTCCAGTAAGTCCGTTCACTTTGATTGTCGTGCCAACAACTTGTTGGATGGAGCCATGGGGTTCATTGCCTTTGAAGGGCTGCACGTTGATGCGATCTGGCCCAACAAGTTTTTGTTGTATCAACGTTTGCCAGAGTTGTTTGGCAAAGGTGACATCTTTGGGCTCTTTGGCATGACCATCTGCATTGGCAGGTCCTGTCCATGCTAAGAGCCCTATAGCTAGGGGTAAGATAAACTTTTGCATTTTTCTATTCCTCTTGTGGTTAAGTTTACTTGGTTAGCTTACCAAGTTTGCAAGAGGACAAAAGTTTATCTCACAGCCTTGTGACAAGAATTGACTGTTGACGATCAGTTTTTACGTTTTAAATCTGGGTGCAGGCTGGCGCCTAATATGTGATCGTGTCGGCCAATAACATGGTTTGTTGAGCCAACAATGAGTGGATCGGGGCCGTGAACGATGTGCTTGTCCTTATCTGGGTAAGGCAGTGACGCCAAGAAATGCTGCATACAATTTAAACGGGCGCGTTTTTTATCATCTGATTTAATAATGGTCCAGGGGGCGCTTGCTGTGTCTGTGTAAAAAAACATGGCTTCTTTGGCCTCTGTATAATCGTCCCATTTATCCAATGATGCGCGGTCTATGGGTGACAGCTTCCATTGTTTTAAAGGATCTCTTTCACGAGATTGAAAGCGGCGCAATTGTTCTTGCCTTGTCACTGAGAACCAATATTTGAAAAGAATAATGCCACTTTGCACCAGCATTCTTTCAAATTCAGGGGTTTGCCGCATGAACTCTAAATATTCATTTGCGGTGCAAAAACCCATCACCCGCTCAACGCCTGCTCTGTTATACCAAGAGCGATCAAACAAAACCATTTCGCCGTTTGCAGGCAAATGTTCTATATAGCGTTGATAATACCATTGGGAGCGTTGGCGCTCTGAGGGTTTGGGCAGGGCAACCACATTGGCGGCGCGTGGGTTTAAATGTTCCATAAAGCGTTTTATGGTGCCACCCTTGCCTGCTGCGTCGCGCCCTTCAAACAGGATGACGACTTTCTGGCCGGTTTCTTCAACCCATTTTTGCACCTTGAGCAATTCTATTTGCAACTCGGCTTTGCGTCGTTCATAAGTCGGGCGGCGTAGTTTTGATTTGTAGGGGTATTTGCCTGTTTCAAACGCTTCGCGAATGGCATCTGGGTTATGGCGCTTTTCAGCTAAGGCGTGAAGCGCTTCTCCTTTTTTGGCCGGAGATTTCTTTTTGGCCGCCTTTTTAGGTTCTTGTTTGGGCGACTGTTTTTTGTTCGCTTGCGGCTTGGCTTTTGATGCTGGCGTGGTTTCAGCTGGGCTTTGATCTCTTTCGGTCATGGGATGCTCTTTTTACTAAAATAACTTTGAAAGATTATATCCCAAACTTACTTTGTATTTCTTTAATCTATCTCAATTAATGGGCTGATTTTTGTGATTTTAGAGCATTTTTTGCTCTTTCAGCCAGTTAGCTATGAGATTGATTTGATCTTGTGACATTAAAGAGGGCGCATGGCCAGCCTCGGCAATTTCGATTAACTGTGCCTTGGGGCCTGTTGTGGTCATTTGCTGAGCTGTTCCTTTGCTAAGGAGATCGGATTTTGCCCCGCGAATGACGAGAGTTGGGCAAGAGATGGCCTCCCATATCGGCCAGAGGTTTACATCCTGGCCGGTAAGGGAAGCGCGCAAAGCATCTCCAATTTTAGGGTCATAGGAAAGTTGATAGCTGCCATCAGGCGTTTGTTTTGAGCCGTGCTGTGCCATGGTTTGCCAGTCTTGGTTTGTCATGGGGGCAAAGGGGGCATGGACGGTGCGTAAATAATGCTCCACCTCTTTTAGATTTTGGAATTTGGGGGCTGTACCAACATAAGAGCCTATGCGATCTAAAGCCTTGGCTTCTAGGTAAGGGCCGACATCGTTGATGATGAGGCACTTTATTGGACTTTGGGGCATTGCAGCCAACATCATGCCAATAAGCCCGCCCATGGACGTGCCGATCCAGCTGATTTTGGGTGCTTTTGTTTGGGTCATTAAGGTGTTCATGTCTGAGACATATTGTGAGTAATCGTAAAGCTGAGGGCTGGGCAACCAATCGCTTTGTCCGCGCCCGACCACATCAGGGCAAAGGACTTGTGTGCGATGACTGAGGGCTTGGGCCAGTTTGTCAAAATCGTGGGCGTTGCGGGTTAGGCCATGGACGCAGATAATGGGCGGGGTGGGGCCTGGATTGCCCCATTGGAAATAGGCGGTTTTATGAGACCCTTTTGGGTTTTGGCAGTTTACGTATTTTTGCTGTGGTGTGGTCATTGTTATTGTGTCTTTGCATTTAAGTTATGTTTGATTTTTTTATACACCATAATGAAATTAGATCATCACTTTCTATTTACCTTCGTTTTGGTTCGTTATAGGATTGTTTTTGGCTTGAATGAACGATCGTGAAGGATTTTATGTATCTTATTCCTCGTCATGCAGACATTATTGACCTGGCCAAGGCGCGGGGGCGTGTCAGTGTTGATGAATTGGCAGAGCATTTTGATGTGACGCCTCAGACCATTCGCAAAGACTTAAATGATATTTGTGATCGGCGGTTATTAACGCGTATTCATGGTGGTGCGGTTTACCAAGCGGGAACAGTAAATACTGAATATGAGCAACGACGAACCATTGCCGCAGAGGAAAAACGGGCGATTGGTCGTGCAGCGGCTGATTTGATACCTGATAGTGCTTCGCTGTTTATGAACATTGGTACGACTGTTGAGGCTGTGAGTGAGGCGCTGATTAGCCATTCTAAGCTTATGGTGATTACTAATAATTTGAATGTGGCGAACCGACTTTGCCGCTATGAGCAGATGGAAGTTGTGGTGACGGGCGGCGTTGTGCGGGGGACTGATGCGGGCATAGTTGGAGAAGCTGCCGTTGATTTTATTCAACAATTTAAGGTCGACTTTGCGGTCATTGGGGCTTCTGCCATTGATGCGGATGGATATTTGCTCGATTTTGATTTTCGTGAAGTGAAGGTGACGAAAGCCATTATCTCTAATGCACGCCATGTCATTTTGGTTTCTGATGCCATTAAGTTTGATCGCAGTGCGCCGGTTCGTATTGCCCATCTTTCACAAATTAATACCTTTGTTACCGATCATTGCTCTGAAGAGGCCATTAAACAAATTTGTAAAGAGCATGATGTGAGTTTAATAGAGGCGAGCTCTTAATTAGCGGTTTGGATGTTTATTGGCTTGGCCAATATTTTGTTGGTTTATCGCTTGATAGGCCATCGCCGTTGGTCATGGGAAGGTTTATATCTCTCAATGGCTTAGTGAGTTTTATTCAGTTGTTGCAACATACTTTCACAAAGCTTCGAAATATTTCTATTGACTTTCGTTTTTATTCGAAAGATATTCGTTTGAAGCCAAAATTATTAATAAATGGTTAATTTGAGCTTTGGGGAGCCTGATTGTGAGCGAGACTTACGCTGACATCTTTGATGTATTTGTTGTCGGTGGCGGCATTAATGGTTGCGGCATCGCGCGCGAAGCTGTGGGCAGAGGCTTTTCAGTTTGTTTGGCTGAGATGAATGATTTGGCCAGTGGCACCTCTTCAGGGTCGACCAAGTTGGTGCATGGTGGTTTGCGCTATCTTGAATATTATGAATTTCGCCTTGTCAGAGAGGCTCTGAAAGAGCGTGAGGTTTTGTGGTCTATCGCACCGCATATCATTTGGCCGTTGCGCTTTGTTTTACCCCATCATAAAGAATTGCGCCCAGCTTGGTTATTGCGCTTGGGGTTGTTTTTATATGACCATTTGGGTGGGCGTAAATTATTGCCTGTGACCAAGGTTTTAGATATGGCTGATGATGAGGCCTCTAAACCTTTAAGCCAAAGTTTTTCGAAAGCTTTTGAATATTCAGACTGTTGGGTGAATGATGCCCGCTTGGTCGTGCTGAATGCACGTGATGCAGCTGATCGGGGTGCACAAATTTTGGTGCGCACAAAAGTGGTCTCAGCGGTTCGCTGTGATGGGCTTTGGCAGATTGTGTTAGAGGGTGCAGATGGGGCCAGAAAAACTGTTAATGCGCGGTATTTGATTAATGCGGCAGGGCCCTGGGTTGATCAGTTTTTAGCTGATGGGGTGCGCCAAAACAGCGTTCACAATGTGCGGCTCGTGCAAGGCAGCCATATCATTGTGAAGAAATTATTTGATCATGATCGCTGTTATATTTTCCAGCAAGGGGATGGGCGGATTGTGTTTGCCATTCCTTATGAAGATGATTTTACCCTTATTGGTACCACAGACCGTGAATTTTCTGGTGACCCAACAGATGTAAAAATTTCCAGTGAAGAAATTGATTATTTATGTGACGCGGCAAACGAATATTTTTCTCAGTCGATTGAGGCTGGTGATGTTGTTTGGTCTTACTCCGCCATACGGCCTCTATTTGATGATGGGGCGTCTAAGGCGCAAGAGGCAACGCGTGATTATGTTTTAAAAGTAGAAGGTGAGGATGGTCAGGCCCCCTTATTAAATATTTTTGGAGGGAAAATAACCACCTATCGCAAACTATCGGAAAGCGCGGTGGAAAAAATTGAATCCTTCTTTGGTGAACGCCAAGACTTCTTGACAAATTCGGTCCCCCTTCCCGGTGGCGATTTTGACGTTACAGGCTTTGATAATCAGGTTCAGAGTTTAAAAAATAAATATCCGTTTTTACAAAATGAGCATGCGCGCCATTTGGTGCGCCACTATGGAACCAAAGCTTATGAGATATTAGGCAAGGCCGGTTCTTATGATGATTTGGGTGAGTTTTTTGGCGGCCAGCTTTGGGCTTGTGAGGTTGCTTATTTGGTTGCACGTGAATGGGCATTGAGTGCTGAGGATATTTTATGGCGCCGCACAAAGCAGGGGCTTAGGATGAAACCGGGCCAGGTTGAAGCGTTGGAACTTTTTTTGCAAAACTTAGACGCTCGAGCTGAGCGATTGTCAGCTTAAGCTATTATTTTTTAAGGACTAATTTTGATGTTGGAATTAAAAAATATATCAAAACGCGTTGCTGGAGAGCTGCATCTTGATGATGTTTGCCTGACTTTGCAAAAGGGGTCGTTGAATGTTTTGTTAGGGCCAACTTTATCGGGCAAGACCAGTTTAATGCGGGTGATGGCCGGGCTTGATCAACCAACCGAGGGCCAGGTGCTGGTTGATGATGAAGATGTAACAGATGTGCCGGTGCAAAAACGCAATGTGGCGATGGTCTATCAACAATTTATCAATTACCCCGCGCTGACCGTTTATGAAAATATTGCCTCGCCTTTACGGATTGCAAAAAAGGACCGGGCAACGATTGATAGGGAAGTGAGGCAAGCGGCCGGGCTGTTGCGGCTTACGCCTTATTTGGATCGGAAACCGTTGAACTTATCTGGGGGACAACAACAAAGAACGGCTTTGGCACGTGCGATTGTGAAAAATGCTGATTTGGTGTTGTTGGATGAGCCACTGGCTAACCTTGACTATAAATTACGCGAAGAGTTGCGCGATGAATTGCCCAAAATATTCTCCCAGTCAGGGGCGATTTTTGTTTATGCCACCACAGAGCCGACAGAGGCTTTGCTATTGGGCGGCAATACGGCAACGCTTTGCCAAGGGCGTGTAACACAGTTTGGGTCAACGGTTGATGTGTTTCGCCAACCGATTGATCTGGTTACTGCCCAAACTTTTTCTGACCCTCCCTTAAATATCGTTGAAGCGCAGAAAAAGGGCGGCGTGTTTGAGCTTGAGCAAGGTGCTCAAATTCCAGTTCCCTCAGGTTTGCAGCATGTGCAAGATCGCTCTTACACCATAGGATTTCGCCCGCATCATTTGTCCCCCAAACCGATTGGGGACCATGGTGTGGCTTTGAAGGCAACAGTTGTGGTTACAGAGCTGACTGGGTCTGAGAGTTTTGTGCATATCAGCCACGACCTGCAGCGTTGGGTGATGTTGGCGCATGGCATTCATGAATATGAGGCTGGACAGCCCATTGAGGTGCATCTGGATACACGACATTTGATGGTTTTTGATGAGACGGACAAGCTGATTTGCGCCCCTTCACAGCAGGCAGCTTAGAGGAGTTTTTTTATGGCTCGTATAGATTTAGAGCATATTCGCCATTCTTACCTTCCCAACCCGGGGAGTGATGAGGATTATGCGCTCAAGGAAGTGCACCATGTTTGGGATGATGGCGGGGCTTATGCGTTATTGGGGCCGTCTGGCTGTGGTAAGACCACATTGCTCAATATCATTTCTGGTTTGCTGACCCCATCTGAGGGCAAGATTTTATTTGATGGCAATGATGTAACCGGCTTTGCGCCAGAAGAGCGCAACATTGCCCAGGTGTTTCAGTTCCCTGTTGTCTATGACACGATGAGCGTGTTTGATAATATAGCCTTTCCCTTGCGCAATCGCGGACTGTCTGAAGCTGAGGTTGGCAAGCGGGTGGCTGAGACGATTGATATGCTGGAGCTTGGAGATTGGGCACAGCGCAAAGCACAGGGCTTATCAGCTGATTTAAAACAAAAAATATCGTTAGGGCGCGGCATGGTGCGCTCAGACGTGAGCGCAATTTTATTTGATGAGCCGCTCACCGTGATTGATCCGCATATGAAGTGGCAATTGCGCTCACAATTGAAGCTTTTGCATAAGCAATTTGGCCATACGATGGTTTATGTCACCCATGACCAAACTGAAGCATTGACCTTTGCTGACAAGGTGGTGGTGATGTTGGGGGGTGAGATTTTGCAAATTGGCACACCGGAAGAATTGTTTGCCCGGCCCGGCCATACCTTTGTTGGGTATTTTATTGGTTCACCTGGAATGAATGTGTTGCCCGTTGAGATAGAGGGCGGTGCTGTGCACTTTGGGACCCAAGAGATTTTATCTTCTGTTGAGATTGCTGTTCCTGAGAACGCCAAAATGGCTCTGGGGATCAGGCCAGAGTTTATCCAGTTTAATGATCAGGGGCTGGCTGTTCAGATCAAAAAGGTTGAGGATATTGGCCGGGAAAAAATTGTTCGTGCCCAGCTTGAGACACAAGAAGTGGCTGTGGTGCTTGGGGAAGATGAGCCGGTGCCGTCAGACCCTAAGATTAGTTTTGTGCCAGAAGGCATCAACTTTTACGCCGATGATTGGCGTGTGGACGTAGAAGGGTAGGACCTGGTGGAAAAGACCTGGAATAATAAAGCTTGGTTTATGGTTTTGCCAGTGTTGCTGATTGTGGCGCTCAATGCTGTTGTGCCGTTGATGACGGTGGTCAACTATTCAGTGCAAGAGACCTTTGGCGATAATTTATTTTTCTTTGAAGGGGCGCGCTGGTTCCGCGAAACGGTACATTCTGACCGGTTTCATGCTGCTTTGTTGCGACAGTTTATTTTTACCGCGACCATTTTGGTGATTGAGATACCGCTCGGGGTGGCTGTGGCGCTTGCTATGCCAAAATCTGGGGTGTGGGCTTCTGTTTGTTTGGTGCTCATGGCTTTGCCCTTGTTGATCCCCTGGAATGTGGTGGGCGCCATGTGGAATATTTTTGCCTTGCCCGATATTGGCTTGCTTGGCTATTCGCTGAATTCAATTGGGATAGATTATAATTTTACCCGCCAGCCCGTTTCAGCTTGGATCACGGTGGTGTTGATGGATGTTTGGCACTGGACCTCGTTGGTGGTGCTGCTTGCTTATGCTGGTTTGCAGTCCATTGATGATGCTTATTATCAAGCCGCTCGTATTGATGGGGCGTCTCGCTGGTCAGTGTTTAGATATATTCAATTGCCCAAATTAAAGCATGTGCTGACCATTGCGTTTTTGCTGCGCTTTATGGACAGCTTTATGATTTATACCGAGCCGTTTGTGCTCACAGGCGGGGGGCCGGGTAACACCACCACCTTCCTGTCTATTGATCTGGTGAAAGCGGCGCTGGGTGAATTTAACCTAGGGATCGCAGCGGCCATGAGCATCATTTATTTCTTAATGACATTGTTGGTGTGTTGGTTGTTCTACACCTTATCCATGAAGGGAGAAACCAAATGACGAAGACACGTTGGTTGGTCACTCTTGTTTATCTGGTGTTTTTGATGTTGCCGATTTATGGCTTGATTGCCATGTCGTTTAAAACCACCAATGAAATTTTGGGTGGGTTTAGTTTTTGGCCGCAAGATTTCACGCTTGATAGTTATGTGAAAATTTTAACAGACCCCACTTGGTATAATGGCTATATCAATTCCATAACTTATGTGTTGCTCAACACCATCATTTCCGTCACCTTTGCTTTGCCTGCGGCTTACGCTTTTTCTCGCTATCGGTTTTTGGGAGATAAGCATTTGTTTTTCTGGTTGTTGACCAACCGGATGGCGCCGCCTGCTGTGTTTGCGCTGCCGTTCTTGCAGCTTTATTCAGCGCTGGGGCTGTTTGACACCCACATTGCTGTTGCGCTCGCGCATTGCCTGTTCAATATCCCGCTGGCGGTTTGGATTTTGGAAGGGTTTATGTCTGGCGTGCCCAAAGAGATTGATGAGACCGCTTATATTGATGGTTATTCCTTCCCGCGCTTTTTTGGTAAGATTTTTATGCCGATGATTGCCAGCGGCATTGGGGTGACTGCGTTTTTCTGTTTCATGTTTTCTTGGGTCGAATTGTTATTGGCCAAGACGCTGACCTCTGTTGCAGCCAAACCGATCGCAGCGGTGATGACGCGCACGGCCAGCACCTCTGGGTATGAGTTGGGATTGTTGGCGGCAGCTGGTGTGCTGACCATTATACCTGGTGCGATCGTGATTTGGTTTGTTCGAAATTATATTGCTAAAGGCTTTGCCTTGGGAAGGGTTTAAGATCATGGATTTATCTTGGATGGCTTGGACATGGCAAACGGCTAGCTTTTTTGCAGTCATTGGCTTGTTGCTTTTAGGCATGAGCCTGTGGGAATGGGCCAGGCCTGGCGGTGCGCCGCGCAATGGCATTTTAGGGCTTGATACAACACGCGGTGACCGGCTGTTTATTTCGCTGATAACCGCTGCTTACATTCATCTTGGATGGCTTTGGGCTACCAGCTTGCCGTTATGGGGCGCTTTGGCGCTCAGCTGCTTGGTGGCTGTGGCTATTTTTAGATGGGTGTGAAGCTGAGCAAAAGAATTCTTTGCTTTGAAAAAACAATAATAAACATCAAAGCAGATTTAAGAATACACGGGACTTTTATTTCGTGTTTTGGGCCTGCATATGCGGGTTAATACTAGACTCTCAAGGGAGGAAAAAAATGAAACTAAAGCTAATGGCAACCGTTGCCGCTTTGGCCCTACTTAATGGCTCAAGCGGTGCTTTCGCTGGAAAGGCGGAGGCTGAAAAATGGATTAATTCTGAATTTCAGCCCTCTGTTCTTTCTAAAGCCGAGCAAATGAAAGAAATGGACTGGTTTATTAAAGCGGCGGAGCCGTTTAAAGGCATGGAAATTAACGTGCTATCAGAGACCATTCCAACTCATGAATATGAATCTAAAACGCTCACCAAAGCGTTTGAAGAAATAACTGGCATTAAGGTCAATCACCAATTGTTGGGTGAGGGCGAAGTTGTGCAAGCGGTGCAAACCCAAATGCAAACCAAGCGGAACCTTTATGATGCTTATATTAATGACAGTGATTTGATCGGTACCCATTCACGGTTGCAACTGGCTGTGAACCTGTCTGACTTTATGGCAGGGGCTGGCAAAGATGTGACCAATCCAATGTTGGATGTCGATGATTTTATCGGCAAATCATTTACCACCGGTCCTGATGGCAAGCTTTATCAATTGCCAGATCAGCAATTTGCGAACCTTTACTGGTTCCGCAAAGACTGGTTTGACCGGCCGGATTTGAAAAAGCGTTTTAAAGCTAAATATGGTTATGAGCTGGGCGTGCCTGTGAACTGGTCAGCTTATGAAGATATTGCTGAGTTCTTTTCCAAAGACGTGAAAGAGATTGATGGTGTGCGGGTTTATGGCCATATGGACTATGGCAAACGCGCGCCTGACTTGGGCTGGCGGATGACAGATGCTTGGTTGTCTATGGCTGGTGCTGGTTCTAAAGGTTTGCCAAATGGACGCCCGATTGATGAATGGGGCATTCGTATGGATGCTAAATCATGTAACCCTGCTGGTGCCTCTGTTGAGCGCGGCGGCGGGACAAATGGCCCAGCTGCTGTTTATGCCATTCGTAAATGGGATGAATGGTTGCGCCAATATGCTCCTCCTGGTGCAGCTGACTATGACTTTTACCAGTCTTTGCCAGCTCTAAGCCAAGGCAATGTGGCCCAGCAGATCTTTTGGTATACTGCTTTTACCGCCTCTATGGTGAAGCCAAAATCTGAAGGCAATAACACTGTTGATGGTGATGGTAAGCCTTTATGGCGTATGGCTCCTTCTCCGCATGGTCCTTATTGGGAAAAAGGTCAAAAGCTTGGTTATCAGGATGCAGGCTCATGGACCATCTTGAAATCAACACCCACAAAACGGGCGAAAGCTGCCTGGCTTTATGCTCAGTTTGTTGTGTCTAAAACTGTTGATGTGAAGAAAAGCCATGTTGGCTTGACCTTTATTCGTGACAGTTCCATTCGCCACAAAAGCTTTACTGAACGGGCGCCAAAACTTGGCGGTTTAATCGAGTTTTATCGCTCTCCTGACCGGGTGCTTTGGACACCAACTGGTGTGAACGTTCCTGATTATCCCAAACTTGCTCAGCTTTGGTGGCAAAATATTGGTGATGTGAACTCAGGTGCTTTCACCCCGCAACAAGCGATGGATCGTTTGGCTGGTGAAATGGACTTGGTGATGTCTCGTATGCAAGCTGCTGATGAAAAAGCTAAGGTTTATGGGGGCTGTGGCCCACGGTTAAACCCGAAAAAGACAGCTGCCGATTGGCTTGGTAAGGGCGGTGCAAAAGCCAAACTTTCCAATGAGAAGCCAAAAGGTGAGACCATTGCTTATGAAGAGATTGTAAAGCGTTGGCAGTAATGCTCGGTTTAGATCTTTAAAATACTTCGTCGGGGCCTTTTGGCCCCGATGTTGTTTGGAAATGGCTAGTGTCTGGACTGTGCCTTAATTTCCATGGTTAGACTTTGGCACTTTTAAAAGGCATGTCAAGGGCTCTTCTAGTGGCGCTTTGGATGCCCACCAGCAACCGCGCTAAGCGCTTCACACCCTTGACATGCAGATATAAAATGCAAAAATCTCACCATGGAAGTTAAGGCACGGGCTAAGCCTTGAGAAGGGGAGATAGAGTTGATGAGTGGATTTATTTTAGCGGTTGATCAGGGGACGACGTCAACGCGCTCGATTGTATTTCAAGATATCGCTACCATTGCCAGTGTGTCGCAAATGGAATTTGAGCAGCATTTCCCTCACTCTGGCTGGGTTGAACATGAGCCCCAAGAAATTTGGGATAGTGTTGTAAAAACCGTTAAAGAGGCGTTGGAAAAAGCCTCTCTTACCGCCGGTGATTTGGCCGGTATTGGCATTACCAATCAGCGTGAAACGACCGTGGTTTGGGAGCGGGCAACAGGTAAGCCGGTTCACCGGGCCATCGTTTGGCAAGATCGGCGCACGGCTGAGCTTTGTGAGGAGTTAAAGACCAGGGGCTTGGAAGAAACGTTTACCGCCAAGACAGGGTTGTTGTTGGACCCTTATTTTTCTGGCACGAAATTGTCTTGGGTGCTTGACCAGGTTGATGGTTTGCGTGAGCGGGCTGTTGGCGGCGAGATTTGTTTTGGCACCATTGATAGTTGGGTGATTTATAACCTTACCGGTAGGCAAGTGCATGCAACAGATGCCACCAATGCCTCGCGCACCCTGCTTTATAATATTGTGGAGAATAAGTGGGATGAAGAGTTGCTCTCTATTCTCAACATTCCGATGGCGATGATGCCTGTGGTGAAAGATTGTGCCGATGATTTTGGTGTCACAGACCCGGCTTTGTTTGGGGCCGCTGTTCCTATTTTAGGCGTTGCTGGTGATCAGCAGGCGGCAACCATTGGCAATGCTTGTTTTGAGCCTGGCATGATGAAGTCTACCTATGGAACAGGTTGTTTTGCGATGTTGAACACAGGCAACCAAGTGGTGCCGTCTAAAAATCGGTTGTTATCAACCATTGCTTATCGATTGGACGGGCAAACGACCTATGCGCTTGAGGGGTCTATTTTCATTGCCGGGGCCGCCATTCAGTGGTTGCGTGATGGGCTGGGCATTCTTGAGCGGGCTGAGCAATCTGGCGAGTTGGCGCAAGGGGCTGATCCGAACCAGCCTGTTTACTTGGTGCCAGCCTTTACGGGGCTCGGGGCACCTTATTGGGATGCTCAAGCGCGCGGGGCGCTTTATGGGATCACGCGCAATACAGGGCCGGCAGAGATAGCAAAGGCCGCGCTTGAAAGTGTGGCTTATCAAACCTTTGATCTTATGGAAGCGATGGGCAATGACTGGAGCCAACTTGCCAGTAACGACAGTGTTTTGCGGGTTGATGGGGGCATGGTTGCCTCTGATTGGGCGATGCAGGGTTTGTCTGATATTTTGCAAAGCCCGGTTGATCGCCCGGTGATTATGGAGACCACAGCGCTGGGGGCGGCGTGGTTGGCTGGTTTCAAAGCCGGTGTTTGGCCTGACAGGCAAGCCTTTGCCAAAAGTTGGGCGCTTGAGCGCCGGTTTGAGCCTGCCATGTCGGCTGAGATGCAACAGAAAAAGGTTGCTGGCTGGAAAGATGCTGTGCGACGAACGTTGAGTTAGCGTTTAACTGGATAGAAGATTTCTTTGTTTTGTTTTCATGCTATTGTTTTCTTCTGTCACTGTTGTGTGACGTATGACCGTAGAGTTTATGCACTCAAAAGTAGGGGGGAAGGGTTATGTTGCGTCTGCTTATTTTATCTGGCACTCACTTGGGGATGTTGGCAGTGGGGTTTGCTTTGGGGATTTATCTATTGCCTATTCTTACCGCCCCGCCCAGTCTTGATAAATCTATGCTGGCCAGCACGGCCCAGTCAGCCCGTTATAAAACAGAATTTAAACGAGAGCTTAAGGGCAGTGACTTTCTCCATTGGGGTGAGGGCCGGGTGAGTTTGTCGGCGCGCAAAATTGTTCATGAGGGCAAGCTTGCCCCAGGGCCGGATTATAAACTTTATCTTTCCAAAAGCTTTGCCGAAGATGAGGCTGGATTTTTGAAAATTAAGACTGAGGCGGTGCGCATTGGCGATGTGAAAACATTTGATGGCTTTTTGCTTGAGGTGCCTGAGAATATTAATGTTGATGATTTTTCAACAGTGATTGTTTGGTGCGAAAGTTTTGGTGAGTTTATCACCGCTGCTAAATATAAGTGAGTTTCAACCTTCAAAGGGATCCGCGCGCTGGGTATGATTTGAACGTGGCTCTCTGTCTTGGGAGGGGCGCTTTTTATCCATCAGAGCTAGAGCTTCTCTGCCTCTCCGTATCAGTTGGAATGATAACCTTTTGATAGAGATAGCCAATGCCAAGTAAGGCTATGCCAAGGCCTATGAAGGACAAGGCGCGCCATAGGCTGGACAGATGGGCTGTGTCGTAAATAAACACCTTAAATACTACCAATACCAGCAAGGGTAGGCAGGCATAGCGCAAGTTTTTGTTGTTCAGTTGCGTGCCAGCACCGAGCAGGATGAGCCCTAGGCCCAGCCAAGCAAGGGAATAACTATAGGACTCTTGGTTAGAAAAGCCGCTTACCCCTAAGAATGGGGCATGGAACAGGGCTCTGACTTCAAGTGTGACATAGGCAAACAATAACACCAGGGCTGTTATACCGGCGATTGTTGCATACAAATTCTTATGTTTGGCCGGGGTGATGTAGTAGATGATGGCAGCCAGGAGGGCGGGCAGAGCATAGGCTATTAGCAGGTCATTGAAGATGAGGCCGGTGCCGATGCTGTCGTTTGTTATGAGTGGGTTGTAGATGATGAGAAGCCCACAAAGGATTGCCACCAAGCTTATCAGGCGCAAAATTAAAATCGCGGCATCAATGGTGGATGAGCTGCGCGATTGGAGACCTTTTTGCAAACCAATTGACAGGCCTAGCCAGGTGGCCGTGTGCAGGCTTAATTCAAGCAAGTTCATTTTGGTTGCATAGATGTTGCCATCATGCAGCCAGTGGCGGATTTCTAGGTTGATTAAAACCGTTGTGAACAAGATGGCTGCGGCTTGTAATATGGGGACAGCTTGGTCTGCGTTTGACTTTTTGAAATAGGCGCTTGCCAGACCAAAGCTGGCGGCGGGTAGGCCATAGCCATATAGCAACCAGTTGAAAATTGGGGTGGTGCCAAGGGCGTCACCGATGATGCGTGGGTCCAGCAATAATCTGGCGCCAACAATGCCTGTGAGAATGATGGCAATGGTTTGCAAAACGGGAATGGATCGTTTGGTTGAGACCCAGGCCAGACCGAGCGTGGTTAGGGCTAGGGCGTTTGTTAGCCAGCCTTTGTTTAAGGCCATGGTCAGGCTCAGGCTTAAAAAGGCTATTGCGGTGATGGCAAAAATAGCGGTGACCATGTCCCATTGTTTGGCTTGTTTGGTGCGGCAAAAATATTCTGTGACCAGGCTTGCACTGCCCGCCATAATGAGGCCGATGAGGGCAAAGGGGATGCTTTGTTCAAAATCGGTGGCTCTAAAATAGGTGTAGGCAAAAATAGCCAATGGCGGCATGGTCGTTATCAGGGCCCAGATGACATGGCCGCGTGATTTTAGCAGGTTGATAAACCCGGTGCCTGCAAACAGAAGGCCAAAACCTGTGCCTATCATCAGGAATTTTGACAAGTTGGGCGGGGCTATCGGGCTGCTTAAGGGATCGCGCGGAGGTGATGAGAGCGCTTCAAATGGGTTGAATGAAGGGATGTGCCAGGTCAGATAGGCAAGGCCAAATAAAATGGCGGCCAGCGGGGCTGTTAGGATCATGCTGGGCCAGCGCCAAGCGATATACAGAAATCCACTCGTTATAAGAGTTAATATTAGGGTTGATAGTGTGCTGTAACTGTCCATGCGCAGCAAGACAAAGATGAGGATTGAAACAAGGGCCAGGGCAGGACTGGCAAGGGTGTCGATCTGGTTAGATGCTGGCAGGGGGTGAGTGTCTTCGTTTGGCTTTGGCTCTTCTTGTTTTAGGCCAAAAAAGGCGATGGTTAGCAGGCCTAGGGCGAAGGTTGTCATGGCGATTGTGTCATTTGGTTGCCAAGCGGATGCGTACCAGATGAGGCCCCAAGCGGTTGCGCAGATAAGGCCTGCAAAAGTTAGCCAAGGCCATTTTCTTACATAACAAGTGACGGTGATCGCGGCGGTGACGAATAAAAGATAAATAAACAGCGGCCAAGCAGCAGGGTGGTCTGAGGCGACAAGGGCTGGTGTTGCGTAAGCGCCAATCAGGCCGGCTGTGGCCAGCATGGGGCCATGTATTGTTGCTGCTAGGAGTGATGCGATGGAGACCGCGCCGAGTAAAACAAAGGCCACCAGCGGGTCGAGCATATTGTAAAGAGCATATGCGGCATAACAGGTGGCAAAAAGGCCAGTTATGCCAGCAGCTGTGATAATACTGGGGATGTTGGCTGTTGGCAGGGTGTCTATTTTAATTTCAAAAGCTTTGCGGCGCAAAAGTTCACCTGTAGCTAGCAGAGCTAGCGAGAATAAGGTGCTTAAAAGTATGCGCACAGAGGGGGTGAGGTACCCCTCGATAATTGAATGGCGAACCAGGAAAATGGCGCCCAACGCTAGAGCGATGCCGCCGATCCATACTGACCATTTGGCACCGACTTGTTTTTCAAATGAGCCTTTGGTCCTCGTTTTGATTTTGGGCTCTGGCGTTTTAAGGGGTTGAATTGTTGGGGTTTCAATTTGTGACTTTGGGCGCGCCGTTGAGGGGTGCTCTGTCTCTTGTTCTTGCCGTTGGTTGTCTTGGACTAGCTCTTCAGATGTTTGTTCTGGCAAGGATTGCTTGGAAGCGTCTTGCTCTAATTGGGCCAGGCGATCATCAAGCTTAAAGAGAAATTTTTTGTGATGATCTAACCTGTTTGCTGCTTGATTGGCTTTATAAAGTGCCAGTCCGCTTAAGATGAGTGGGGCAAGATATAACAAGAATTCAAACATTTTGGTGGGGCTTTCGAAACGGATATGAGTGTAGATTAAAAATACTATACACTGTTTAATTTATTTTTCAAATGTTTTTGTTTTCATTGTTCGTTTGGTTTTTTATTGGGCATAGCATATGAATTAACAAGCTTTTTTAAGGTTAAAATGTGCAGATATCCTTTTATCTATCTTATTGTTTTATAATATTAAAATACCTATTGATGACATTGCATTATTTATGCTGACCAGGGTGTTTATTTGCCTCATCGCATAAGAAAAAATGGGTAGCCCTTAGACATAAACAGAAAATTTTGTGGTCTGGTTAGGCTTATCTTTTTAAAGGTTATTTGAGTGACAGTTTTTGAGGGGTAAGAAAAGCAGCTTTATTATTGCGTTGTTAAGATATAGAAGAGTTGAAAAAATGCCTTGATGTTATTGCCCGTGTTCCTCTTTGGTTTTGGAAGAGTGAATTTGCGTGGCTGATATGTTTGTGTGAGATATGATAAGTTTAGATAAGTTAAAAATTGCCGTTATTGGTTTGGGATATGTTGGCTTGCCTTTGGCAGTGGAGTTTGGCAAAAAATTTTCCACTGTTGGGTTTGATATTCAGCAAAAAAGAGTTGATGAGTTATTGAAGGGGCATGATAGCACTCTTGAAGTAAGCCAAGACGAACTAAGTGAAGCTGAAAAGTTGAGTTATTCCTCTAGCGCTGAGGATCTTGGCGATTGTAATTGCTATATTGTGACTGTGCCAACGCCCGTTGATGAGCACAAACAGCCTAATTTAACCCCATTAATCGAAGCTTCAAAAACCGTTGGGGGTGTTTTAAAAACAGGTGATTTTGTCATCTATGAATCAACAGTTTACCCGGGGGCGACGGAAGAAGACTGCGTTCCTATTTTAGAGCAGTACTCAGGATTGAAATTTAATAAAGACTTTTATTGCGGTTATAGTCCTGAGCGGATCAATCCGGGTGATAAAGAGCACCGGCTTACGACCATAAAAAAAGTAACCTCTGGGTCTACAGAGCAAGCGGCAGATTTTATTGATAAGCTTTATAAAGAAATCATCACTGTTGGGACGCATAAAGCTGAAAGCATAAAGGTGGCTGAGGCGGCTAAAGTGATTGAAAACACTCAAAGAGATTTGAACATTGCTCTTATCAATGAGTTGGCTATGATTTTTAATCGCTTGGATATTGATACGGAGGCGGTTTTAAAAGCTGCGGGGAGTAAATGGAATTTTTTGCCATTCCGGCCCGGGATTGTTGGCGGGCACTGTATCGGGGTTGATCCTTATTATCTAACGCATAAAGCCCAAGCTATAGGTTATCATCCTGAGGTTATTTTGGCTGGTCGGCGCATCAATGATGGCATGGGGATTTATGTTGCCTCTCAGCTTATTAAAACCATGACCAGGAAAAACATTCGCGTTGCAGGGTCTAAGGTTTTGGTGATGGGGCTCACTTTTAAAGAGAATTGTCCTGACCTTAGAAATACGCGTGTGGTGGATATTATTGCTGAATTGCAAGATTATAGTTGTCAGGTTGATGTTTATGACCCTTGGGTGTCACCGCAAGGGGCAAAAGAAGAATATGGGTTAGAGTTGCGCCAAGAGTTAGAGGAAGATGAGTATGATGCCATCATCCTTGCGGTTGCTCATGATCAGTTTAAAGAATTGGATGTGAGCCGTATAAAGAAGTTGGGAAAAGCCCAGCATGTTCTTTATGATTTGAAAAATTTGTTTGCAGCTCATGAAACGGATCAACGGTTATAAAGTTAATGTATCTTTTTATGATCTTTTTTTATTTAACTATCTGAAAAGGGATACTGTCAGTGCGTCTCATTGATTTTGTGGCATCATTTTTGGGTCTTATCTTATTAGCACCATTTATGATTATTATCCCCGTTCTTATCAAGCTGGAGACGCCAGGGCCTGTTTTGTTTCGGCAAGAGCGTGTTGGCCTTAAAGGCAAGCTATTTACCTGCTTAAAGTTTCGAACCATGTATGTGAATACTGAAAATCGCCCCACTCATGAAGTGCAAAAATCGTCTATTACAAAAGTTGGGGCTATATTGCGTGGCACAAAACTTGATGAAATACCACAATTAATCAATGTTTTGGCTGGTCATATGGCTTTGGTTGGGCCTCGTCCTTGTTTGCCTTCGCAAAATGAGTTGATTGAAGCAAGAGATCAAGGGGGGGCTTTAGATGTCTTGCCAGGGATTACGGGGCTTGCCCAAATCAATCATATTGATATGTCGGAGCCTGAACGGCTTGCGCGCATGGATTCTTTTTATGCCAAGACACGCACGATGTGGGGGGATATTAAGATTATTATTTTGACATTTGTTTATATTGTAAAGCCCAACAGATCTTCCGGTCGGGTTGGTTAGGATCGAGACTTTGTTATCCTATTAGAAATTTTATGGACTTGAATTGTTTCTGTTGTTTTTGGAAGAAAGAATAATGTGGCGATGACGAGAATTTTAATAACAGGGGCGACGGGGTTTATTGGCAAACATTTCATTTCAAACATTATAAATCAAAATCAAGGTTTTACGATAAGGGCTGTTGTTCGGCACAAGATAGACCAATTGCCTGAAGAGGTTGAACAGTATGTCTTGGGAGATTTTATGGACCTTCCTAATTGGGAGGAAGCTGTTCAGTCTTGTGATTTTGTTGTGCATCTGGCGGCCATTGCAGGTGTGGGAAATAAGAAAACGCCTGAGAGTGAAAAATGTTTGGAGCTTGTAAATGTTCAGACCAGTGAAGCTTTGGCACAGGCCGCGGTTAAGGCGGGTGTGAAACGGTTTGTTTTTTTAAGTAGTATTAAAGTTTGCGGTGACACTTCGCAGATACCCATTACTGAAGACCATAGGGTGCATTGTGAAGATGGATATGCTCGCTCAAAATATTTGGCTGAACGGAAAATTTTAGCTGTTGCTGACAAGACTGATATGGATGTTGTGATCGTGCGTCCTCCTCTTGTATATGGTCCAGCTGTAAAGGGAAATTTTGCTAAGTTAATAAGCTTGGCAAATCAAGGGTGGCCGCTTCCTTTTGGGGGTGTTGAAAACCAAAGGACTTTATGTGCGGTGGATAATCTTACTGATTTTATTGTTACTGCGTTAGAGCATCCGCGGGCTGCAAATGAAGTGTTTTGTGTGGCGGATGGGCGTTCATTGTCGACGATTGAACTGGTTCGGTTATTGGCAGATGCTCAAAATAAAAAAATTAAGATCATTCCTTTTTCAGGGGCTGCCTTAAACACTGTTTTGAAATTGCTAGGCAAAAGAAATGTCGCTGATCGGTTGTTTGGCTCGTTGGTTGTTTGTCCAAAAAAGGCCGAGATGGTTTTAAATTGGCAACCGCGTATGAAACCATCTGATGCCTTTATTGACTATTTTCGATAGATATAAAATTGCGTTTTGTTTGCTGTGATAGGTTTTTTATTTGTCATGCAAGTTAGGGCGATAAATATTGTGTTTTAAGGAGCCAGTTTAGCCGTAGGGAAAAGTTTTTTGCTCACAATCTTAAGGTAAATATAGTTATTGTTTGTTTTGGAGCACATCAGTGTCAGGAAAATCTATATTTTTGTTGTAGATTTTAGATCGTTAGATTAAGAAATTAGTTAACCTCTTGCTAGGTGAGTGTTTTTTGAGATCTGAGAGTGTTTTACGGTGCTGAAAGAGAAATGGTATCTCGTTAAATTAAAACCGAATGGTTTTGAAAGAGCCGTTGTTAATTTTGAGCGTCAAGGGATCGAAACGTTTATGCCTTGGGCTTTGCGGCGGGGGCGTGCTGGCAAACGATATGTTCAAAAAAAACAGCCATTATTTTTAGGTTATCTGTTTGTTGCGTTTGATCCTGATGTTGTAGCCTGGCGCACGATTAACAGTACTTACGGTGTATCTCATGTCGTGACTTTTGGCAGCCAAGAGCCTGCCCATTTACCTGAAGAACTGATTTCTGGTTTAAAGGCAAGGTGCGATGATCGAAATTTTTTGTTGCCTCCTTTGGATTTAAGAATTGGTGAAAAAGTTAAAATTATTGCTGGGCCGTTTACAGATTATATCGCCACCATTGAAACTCTGCCTTCTGAAACCCGTTTGGGTATACTATTTGATTGTCTGGGTAATAAAATTCCGGCAGAAATTGGTGTTGGCAATGTCGAGCGGATCGTTGATTGATTTTTTATAATGTTGTTGCTTTCTCAAAAAAATATGTTACCAATACACACATGATGTTCATTATTGAACACGATGTTGTCGTTAGCCGTTTTGTTTGGAATAGGCTTTTTTTATGAGTCTGTTGCGGTGCGGTAGCCATGTACTTTGATGGTGCTAGAACATCTCACATTGTTTTGAATCCATGCGTCATGCACTTGTCTGTTTGTTTATGCGTGTCTTTCTTGCTTGGCGCTTTAGCTTGCCCACCAGCAACCGGGCTATTCACAAAACCGGTACCCACTTTTATGCGACACGCACTCGCCATTGTAATTTGATGTAAGACATTGCCTCAATCATTTCCCAAAGAAAATAAATCTGAAGACACAAAATTCCGGGTTTTACGGCTTTTGGAAGAAAACTCTGAACTTACGCAGCGTCAGATTGCGGATCAGCTTGGCGTTAGTCTTGGGGGTATCAACTATTGCCTGAAGGCTTTGATTGATAAAGGGTTTGTGAAAATTCAAAACTTTCAGGAAAGCAAAAATAAAGTTGGTTATGCTTACCTTTTGACCCCGAAAGGTATTTACGAAAAATCTCAGCTTACGGCCCGTTTCTTAAAAAGAAAAATGAAAGAATACGAGGCTCTTAAGGCTGAAATTCAAGCTTTGCAGGCTGATCTTGATGATGATAAGAAGGGGTGATTTTGTTGATGTATCTTGTTCAATTGTGTGTCGTTTATATTTGGGAGCTTTGGTGAGATGATTGAAATTGTTTTGAGAGGGAATGTCATTTTGCAGGTAAGCTTGATATGAAAGTGCTTGTTACTGGATCGGCTGGTTTTATTGGGTCGGCTTTGTGTTTGCGATTGTTAGAGCGCGGTGATCAAGTGATTGGTATTGATAATCACAATGATTATTATGACCCTTTGCTAAAAGAGGCTCGGTTAGCGCGCTATGTTGATCATGAAGCCTATACGCATATCCGTGCTGATTTGGCTGAGCGAGAAACCATTGCAGATATTTTTGCAACCCATACACCTGATCGGGTTGTTAATTTGGCTGCCCAGGCTGGGGTGCGCCATTCGATTGAAAACCCATTCGTATATATTGATAGTAATATTGTTGGTTTTACTCATATTTTAGAAGGCTGCCGACATCATGATGTAGAGCATTTGGTTTATGCTAGCAGTTCCAGTGTGTATGGCGCCAATACATCAATGCCTTTTTCTGTGCAGGACAATGTTGATCATCCATTAAGTTTGTATGCGGCAAGTAAGAAGGCAAATGAGCTGATGGCCCATACATACAGCCATCTATATGGATTGCCGACAACCGGGTTGAGATTTTTTACCGTCTATGGCCCATGGGGCCGGCCTGATATGGCTTTATTTAAATTTACCAAAGCTATTTTGGAAGATCAGCCGATAGAAGTTTTTAATTACGGTAAACATAGGCGCGATTTTACTTATATTGATGATATTGTAGAAGGTGTTATTCGTGTGCTAGATAAGCCGGCGGTTGCAAATGAGCAATGGAGTGGATCTCAGCCGGATCCGGCGACAAGTGCAGCTGCTTGGCGGGTTTATAATATTGGTAACAATAAACCGGTTGAGTTGAATGACTATATTCAGGCGATTGAGACTGCTTTAGGCAAAAAAGCCAAGAAAGAACTTTTGCCCCTGCAACCGGGGGATGTGCCTGATACATATGCAGATGTTTCACATCTTGAAGCTGACTTACATTACAGGCCCTCGATATCTATTGAAGAGGGTATTAAGAATTTTATTAACTGGTATCTTGACTTTTATTCTTCAAACTCTGGCTAAGACTATTAAACCAGCATTCCTGCTCATCATCTGAGTGGTGAAGAATTTGTGATAGATATGAGGTTTGCGTAATTTGTGAGGGGGAACAAATTTCTCCTCACCTTAAATTGGGGCGTGGTTTAATGGAACCGAAATGTATGAGATCTTTTTTACCAAATAAGTTGAACCTAGAGCAAAGCTCCATACTCATTACGGGGGGTACAGGATCTTTTGGTCGAGCTTTCGTTGAAACATTGATTAAGCTTTATAATCCCAAGCGCATTGTCATTTATTCTAGGGATGAATTAAAACAATATGAGATGGAGCAACACCTCTCTCAGTTCAAAGGGCATTCTGTTCGTTTTTTCATTGGAGATGTGAGGGATCGCGACAGGTTGAGTTTGGCTTTAAATAATATTGATATTGTTGTTCACGCTGCTGCCTTAAAACAAGTACCAGCAGCAGAATACAACCCCATGGAATGTATTCGCACAAATATTATGGGGGCAGAAAATGTTGTGCGGGCTGCATTAGAAAATAATGTAAAAAAAGTCATTGCCCTTTCAACAGACAAGGCGGCCAATCCGATTAATTTATATGGTGCAAGCAAACTTGCCTCTGATAAAATTTTTATTGCTGGTAATAATATCGTTGGATCCGCTGATACTCGCTTCTCAGTTGTGAGGTACGGTAATGTTTTTGGATCACGTGGATCAGTTATTCCTTTTTTTCGAAAATTAAAAGAGGAGGGGGCTGAATTTGTCCCAATTACTGACCCGAGAATGACAAGATTTTGGGTGACCCTTCAGCAAAGTGTTAATTTTGTTCTGTCTTCATTGGAAATGATGAAGGGGGGAGAGATTTTTGTACCTAAAATTCCAAGTATGAAATTGATTGATTTGGCTAATGTTATTATCCCAGGTGTCCGTCATGAAATTATTGGGATCCGCCCGGGTGAGAAATTACATGAAGTTATGGTTCCCTCTGATGAGAGCCGGGCAACGCATATGCTGGAGGATCGTTATGTTATCGAGCCGGCATTTGCCTTTTGGGATGGGAAGCAAGAAGAACGATATGAAGCGTTTCCAAAAGTCGATGAAGGGTTTTTCTATGCCAGTGACAATAACAATGAATGGCTCAGCGAAGCTGATTTGCACAGCTTAATGGATCGTATTTAATGACCTTATCTTATGGGCGTCAGTGTATTGATGAAGACGATGCTCGCATGGTTCTTGATGCTTTGCAGGGAGACTATTTAACAACGGGTCCATATGTTGAGCAGTTTGAAAAGCAATTATGCGAGGTTACAGGGGCCAAGTATGCCGTAGCTTGTGTAAACGGGACTGCAGCTTTGCACTTAGCATCTATGGTTGCTGGTTTAAAAAAGGGTGTTGCGGCCATTGTCCCCTCAATTACGTTTCTAGCCACGGCGAATGCGGTTCGTTATTGTGGGGCGGATGTTATTTTTTGTGATGTTGATGCTGAAACCGGTTTGATGACAAGCCATGGTTTTCAAGATGCATTGGACAAAGCAGAGCAAAATGGACAAACAGTTTCAGCTGTTTTCCCTGTGCACTTAACAGGCCGCCCTGTCGATCTAGAAGCGATCAAAAAACTTGCCGATAAAAAATCGATTTCAGTGATTGCAGATGCTTGCCATGCTGTCGGTGGTCAGTACCAAGGGCAAGCAATCGGGGCTTGTGCTTTTGAGGACTTTTCGGTGTTTTCTTTTCACCCGGTAAAAACGGTGACGACTGGTGAGGGCGGCGCGATTACGACCAATAATAAATTATTGGCTGATAAAATGAAACAAATGCGTAATCATGGCATGGTCAAAACAAGTGATATGGCCGTATGGGAATATGAAATGGAAGCGTTGGGCCATAATTATCGTATTACAGATCTGCAGTGTGCTCTGGGGTTATCCCAATTAAAAAAGCTATCAGGTTTTGTTAAAAAACGTTTGCAGCTGGTGGCTCTCTATAATCAACTATTAGAAGGTCTTTCTCCGGCGATTTCTGTACCTAAAAAGTGTGTGGGGGAAGACATTGGTTGGCATTTATATGCTCTGCGAATTGATTTTGACCACTTGGGAATTCCACGACAGCAATTTATGCAGCAGTTAAGTGACCGTGGAATTGGAACGCAGGTGCATTATATTCCTTTATATCGGCAGCCCTATTATCAAAGATTGTATGGCGCTTTATCTCTTCCTGGGGCTGAAGCTTATTACGCCAATACTTTGTCACTTCCCTTACACCCTTTGATGGATGAGGGTGATGTAACGCATGTTGTTGAGGCTATAAAACACATTATTTCTGGTGGATGACTTGGCCTCTTTTTCTTATATTTTTTACGCTGATCAGCGGAATGACTTTTTAAAATGTTTTTCTAATTGCGAATTTTTGAACTTGCCTACGCCTGAGCAATTTGAATTGGAGAGCCGTTATCGTTTCGCCGAAATTGGGGTGAGTTTTGAAGATCTATCTTTTTTTGTTGTTGGGAAAGATGGTGTAGAAGCTCTTGTTTTGGCTCATAAGATACATGACCGAGTGGGTTTTTATGGTTCTAGTGTTGAGATTTTGACAAATGTCACAGACCAGAAAATGACAGACGCTATTTTAGGGTGTTTGATGGAGCGAGCAAAGATAAGTGATTGTGAAATGCTCTTGCTGCTGGATAAAAAGGTTGGCCCTAAGCTATCTGCCTTAGGGCAACAAGTTTTTAATCGCAATGGTGTTCCGCAATTACGTTTTGTAGCACAACAGGATTTATCGAAAGCTGAAGATGATCTATTCAAAGATTTGCGGAAAAGCTATCGTTCTTTGGTAAATCAGGGAAGACGCGAATTATCATTTGAATATGTAACTGAGATGAATCTCAATAAAGAATTATTTTATGACTTTAAAGATTTTCATAAAAAAATTGCAGGTCGGCAGACGCGGCCAAGTGAAAGTTGGGATGTGCAGTTTGAGATGATCGGAGCTGGTTATGCTGAATTGATTTTGGGTTACATGGAAGAATATGGCTTGGTCTCTTCAGCACTTTTCAATGACTTTGGTGGGACCACTTCATATGCAAGTGCGGTTTATGAGAGGTCTTTGTTTGATAAGCCTTTGGCACACGCAAATGTCTTTGAGGGGATGTTGCGGGCTAAAAGAAGGGGACAAGAATTTTTTAATCTTGGGGAGGTCCCTCCGTATCATTCTGATAGGGAAAAAGAATATAATATTGGTAAGTTTAAAAAAGGATTTTGCCGCTCTCTTTCTCCTATTATTGAATGGAGCATTAAGCTTTAAGAGAGAACATTTATACCTCAATTTAAATTCGTTTCTTTTTGTAAGACAAATATGATTGTGAGACCATGATGGGTGAAAATATGACTAATAATATCATTATTGTTGGGGGAGGCTATCTTGGGGCCATGTGTGCTTTGATGTTTAGCCAAAATAAAGATTTAAAAGTCACTGTCATTGAAAAACAAAGACAGCTTGGTGGTCTTTATAATAGTGCCTGGCAAAAAGATGATCTTTTTTTTGATTTTGGGTCACGTGCAATTCTAGCCACTGGTGTCGAACAGCTTGATAATCTTCTTTTTAGTTTTTTGCCTGATGATGAGTATCCAAAGTCCACTGCCAATTTGAAGGAATATAGTTTTCAAAATGGGACCTTTTGTGGTCACTCAAATTGCCTTGATGCTCGCTTTCTTGAGCCAACGATATCTCAAGCGGGCATATCTGAAATGTTAGCCATTAAATATGAAGATGTGCAGGGGAATAATTATTATACACTCGATGAATTGGCAAATGCCACATATGGGCCGATTTTAACAGAGCATCTTATAAGACCTTCTATGGAGAAACTAACTGGTTTGCCTCTTGAGGAGCTTGATAAGAATGCTATGGCAATTCATGGTTTGAATAGGATTATTATAGCTGATCGAGAGCAATCCAAATTATTAAAAAAACAGAGTGACTTCAATGACAACCGGATTGCTTTTGCCAAATTTGATGACAATAAAAGCAGTCAAATTAAAACTTATCCGCAGACATTAGGTTTAAAAGACTTCTGCAACCGTATTGAAACGTATTTGGAAGCAGCACCAAATGTTGATCTTGTCCTTGGGAATTCGGTTGCTAAGATTCTTAGCGGTGAAGAATTGATTGATGGTATTGTATTAGAAGATGGCGCTCAGATTTCATGCGATAGAATATTATGGACAATTCCTTCGATATTTTTAGCTAGACTATTAAATAAAGAAATTCAAGATATAGTGCCGCCAAAGTTTCGTAACACTGTGCTTGCTCATTATACATTTACAGGTGATCTAAACTCTGATGCTTATTATGTTTATAATTATGATCTTGACTATCTTACTTATAGGGCAACCTTTTATGATAATTTTTCACAACGGCCAAAAAATTTACACAGTGTAACAATTGAGGCTTTTTGGGATGAAAAGGATGTTGATCTAGATCGTCTTGAAAAGGACCTTTTTCAAGAACTTATAAAATCAGAATGTATAGCACAGACCAGTAAAGCCGTTGCTTCTAACCTTCATTTGCATAGAGGGTCTTGGCCTAACTTTGCTTCGAATTTTTTTGAAAACCAGCATCTGTTGAATGAGGCTGTTATTGGTGATTATAAAAATTTAGATCTTCTTGGAAAAGCAAATGGGAAACATCATAGTGGTGCTTTGGTGCAATCAGCGTATGAACTTTACCAAGAGCTTTTGTAATTAAATTGTTTGGGGTGAATTAGTGAGTAATGAAAAGATGGATGCCTTTGATTATTTTGAAGGTGAGTATTCTCGTGAAGGTTTCGGGGCACAGCGTAGGTTCCCAAATGAAGAGTTATGTCGATTTATGGGAAGAAATTATTTTTCTTTATCGGCTGCAGAGCGAAAAAAAATACGTGTTTTAGAGGTTGGGTGTGGAGCTGGTGCAAATTTATGGATGATTGCTCGTGAAGGTTTTGACGCCATTGGTCTTGATTTAAGCCCTTCTGCAATCTCTTTATGTAAAGAGATGCTTGATAGTTATAATAGTTCTGCCAAGCTACTTGTGGGCGACATGTCTAAAATTGATCTTGAAAATGAGACAATTGATATAGTTGCGGATGTTTTTTCAAGCCATTGCCTTGATCAAAGTCAAGGGCAACAATTTCTTAATGAAGTTTTTAGAATCTTAAAACCGGGGGGGAAATTTTTTTCTTATTTTCCTTCAACGAATTCAGATAGTTGGTCGGATGAAAATGGAACAGGAGCTGACCAAAAAAATCGATTAGATTATGATACTTTGAATGGTCTTCACAGAGAAACAGGACCTTTTTTTGGTAATTTTCACCCCTTCAGATTCTTACATCCACGTAGATATCAGAAATTATTAAATGAGGTAGGCTTTGTTGTTACCTATCTTGAGACTGTTACAAGAACTTATTCAAATTGTTCAGAGAGATTTGAATTTGTGGTCATAGAGGGCACCAAACCTTAATTTAATAATTTTGAAAGATCAGATTTTCATTTGTAAAGAGATTGAAATGTTTAGAAGTTCTGCTTTTTCGATAAGTGTCATTTCTTTCTGTATCGTATTTTTAAACCAATCATCCTTGATAAAGTGGTCATGTCCCAGTTGAAAAAAGATAGTAATTTCTTGTTTGATATTCATGAAATGGAGATCGACGAGGATGGTGTTAAAGATTTTTATTGGCCTGTGTCAGCTAAGGAGCGCAGTGCTTTTGCCAAAAGTTTGATTGAAGGATATTTTTCTCTCTTAGACAATTATGAGAATGAGGAGAAAAAATTACCTTATATATTTTTTGCAAAGTTTTTTCTTATCGAAGCAATTGCTGTTTTTAATGCGGATATTTTAAAAAGTAGACTAGATCCCGGGCAGTTTCCCCCCAGTGATGAAGTGCGGTGGCGTTTGTGGTCAAGTTTGTTGCAAGATAAGCAACCTCTTTCTCCTGGATTTATGAAAAAGCTAAAAACTGGGCCAAATAGTAAACAGGCCCGAACCAATCTCTTTGCGTTGAAACGATTAAAGCGAATTTTTTCTATTTTGCAATTTGGAAAAAAAGGGTTGGGTGTTGGAAATCTTAAATTAAAGCCAATTACGCAATCGGTTTTAGAAAAGGATATCATTGCAACGCAAAGGACGGAACTTATCCAACTGCATGCTGCACGTTGTAAGAGGGATGTGGTTTTTTGTCGGTCCGATCGATGGTTTCATGAAATTGAAGATTGTGAACTCAAAAAAGGATTAGAAAGGCGTTTTCATGATTTTGAAAAAAACCTTTTATCTTTCATTGAGGGGTTATACAAAAATTTTGGTTTAACTTTTGATGGGATATCGAGGCAACACCTAAGTGAGTTGTTGGCGACAGGGCCTGCAATGATAGGTATTCATTATTCTCGTTTACTTGATAAGCCTGAAGCAATCCCTTTTCATATCTGGACAGGAACAGGTGGTAATATTTGGGATTCAATGCTGCGTTATGCAAACTTGAAACTTCATGATGGTGAGGTTGTTGGACATCATCATGGGTCGGGTATGGGGCATGTGCGATTCCCTGAGTTGGGTTTTATGGAATTGTGGGGTTGTAAAAAATTTATATTCCTCAATGAAAATCAAGCGATGGAATATGCTGAGCAATCAGTTTTATGGCCAGGTGGTGATTTAACCTTTCCAGCTTTGGAGGGGTTTTCTAACCTTCATAACTTTACCTACTTTGAAAAGTTTCAAAAAAATAAGGCTGAAGTTAAAACCATTATCGTACTGGCAACGCTTTATGGAGGAGACCGTGTTTGGATGGGGCCTTACTCTCCAGATGTTGTACATGTTGATTGGCAAGCACGTCTTATTACAAAGTTAAAAGAAAAAGGATACCGGGTTATTTTGAAAGTTCATCCAGAGACGGCTGTGATGCCTCCTGATGTTTTGAAAGATTTGGGGGCTGAGTTACGTTCGGAACCTTTGGAAGATATGATGCATGAGGGGGATCTTGTTTTATTTGACTGTGTTCATACCACAGTTTTCAGATCCGTTTTGGCAACGAATACACCTATGGTCCTTATTGACTTTCATGGTCATGGATTGACTGATAAGGCGCTCAGTATGTTGACAAAAAGAATTGGATTTATAAACGCAGGTTTTGACACAGAAAATAGGGCTAAGGTTGCCTGGGAAGACCTTTTCAAAGCAGTTGATGAAGCGGCAGTGAAACATAATAATACTGAATTTTTTGATTATTATTATGCCTAGGGACTTTCGAAAAAAACTGGGATTGGGGACTGTTCAATTTGGACAAGATTATGGGATATCTAACCTAGATGGGCAAACTTCACCAGATGAAGTTGAGAAAATTCTGGACTTAGCGAAAGATCATGACATTCGTTTGCTTGATACGGCTCGCCTTTATGGAGATAGTGAAAAAGTTCTCGGAAATATTATTTCAAATCAAAATGATTTTGATATTGTCACTAAAATTTTGTCCATCAATAATGATCGTATTACCAGGAAAGATATAGATTTTGTTAAAAATGGTTTTTTTCAATCTCTTGATCTTTTAAAGCAAAAACGTCTTTATGGTCTTTTGGTGCATAGTGCTGATGATCTGCTAAGGGAAGAAAGCACAATTCTATTTCGTTTTTTATCTGACTTGAAGGCTGACGGTTTTGTTCAAAAAATTGGAGCATCAGTTTATCATCAAAAACAGATCGATGCGATTTTAGAGCAATTTAAAATTGACCTGATACAGCTCCCAGCAAATGTTTTTGATCAAAAGTTTATCAGTTCAGGAACTTTAAAAAAATTAAAATCTTTTGGGATTGAGATTCATGTTCGTTCCGCATTTTTGCAAGGCATCGTTTTTATGCATCCGAATGAATTGCCCTTAAAATTAAAGCCTATTGTTCCTTATCTTGAGAGATTTAAGTCTCTTGCTGATGAATTTTCCTGCACGCCTTCTCAAATGGCGCTTGCTTTTCTTATGCAGCAAAAAGAGATTGATAAAGTGATATGCGGGGTTAATTCTTGCCGACAGTTGCAATCACTTATCAATGATATGCGTGATCTTCCTGATCTGGATCCTGTTATTTTCCAAAGTTTATCCGTTTCTAATCCAGCTCTTGTAAATCCAGTTCATTGGTGAATTTTGAAGAGAAATTATGATCATTTGTTTCAAGGCAATTTCGTTTTTGACTTTATATATAGAGGGGCAATTTAAGTGAGCGCGGTTCTTGCCATTGTACAAGCTCGTATGGGGTCAACTCGTTTGCCAAATAAAGTCATGAAGCAGATTGAACATGCTCCTATGATTGAGATTCTATTGGAGCGGTTATCTTTTTCTAAAAAGATTGATAAAATTATTGTTGCAACATCTAACACCCCTGAAAATGAAGTTTTAAAGAAACACGTAGAAGCACTTGGATATGATGTTTTTATGGGGGCTGAGAAAGATGTTCTTGATCGGTTTTATCAAGCTGCAAAATTTCATCAGCCGGACATTGTTTTGCGCTTAACGGGCGATTGCCCACTGCTTGATGCAGATTTAGTTGATGCCATGTTAGAGGTATTTATTGGAGCGGATTATGATTATTACTCCAATACCGCTCCACCGACCTATCCGGATGGTTTGGATGTTGAAATTATGAATTTTTCAACCTTAGAGCGATGCTGGAGCGAGGCAAAGTCTGATTATGACAAAGAGCATGTCACGCCCTATATTCGCAGCTCGTCTTTATTTAAGTGTGGTAATTTTATAAATGATTTAGATTTTTCTCATCTTAGATGGACTGTTGATGAAGCTGAGGACCTTGAGGTTATAAGGGCAATTTTTGATCATTTTTCGCCGCGAATAGACTTTTCTTGGCAAGAGGTGCTTGGTTTATATCAAGAACAACCAACTCTATTTGAGGCGAATAAAATCCTAAACCGTAATGAGGGAGCTAAGATGTCTTCTGGTCAAAAATTATGGCAACGGGCAAAGCAAATTATCCCTGGTGGCAATATGCTGCTCTCCAAAAGAGCAGAGATGTTTGCACCGGGGCGCTGGCCAGCCTATTTTTCTAAAGCCAAAGGCTGCAAGGTTTGGGATCTGGATGGAAATGAATATATCGATATGTCCATTATGGGCGTGGGTACAAATACACTTGGATATGGGCATCCACTTGTTGATGAAACTGTGGCTCAAGTTATAGCAAATGGTAATATGTCCAGCCTTAACTGTCCTGAAGAGGTATATCTTGCTGAACGGTTGATTGACTTGCACCCCTTTGCTGAAATGGCCCGTTTTGCTCGCTCCGGAGGCGAGGCCAATGCCATTGCCATTAGAATTGCTCGTGCTGCATCGGGACGAGATAAGGTTGCAATTTGTGGGTATCATGGTTGGCATGATTGGTACCTATCAGCCAATCTTGGTGATGAAAAAAGTCTTGATGGGCATTTGTTACCTGGTCTTGAGCCGGCTGGGGTTCCACGGGACCTTAAAGGGTCAGTTTTGCCATTTAATTATAATGATTTTGATGCACTTAAACAGCTTGTTACCTCACATGACGTCGGGGTGATTAAAATGGAAGTTCAACGCAGCGAAAAACCCAAAAACGATTTTTTGATGAATGTTCGTAAATTGGCTAATGAGCATAATATTGTTTTGATTTTTGATGAATGTACGTCTGGATTTCGAGAAACTTTTGGTGGTTTGCATAAGAAATTTGAGGTTGAGCCTGATTTAGCTGTGTTTGGTAAAACTTTGGGCAATGGCTATGCAATCACGGCTGTGATTGGCCGTAAAGAGGTTATGGAGGCTGCCCAATCGAGTTTTATTAGTAGCACATTTTGGACTGAACGCATTGGTCCTGCTGCAGCCTTAAAAACACTTGAGGTGATGGAAGATGTAAAAAGCTGGGAGACAATCACGTCAATTGGCCACATCATTCAAAACCGTTGGCTAGAGTTAGCGACTAAACATCAGCTAAAAATAGATTTATGGGGTTTACCCGCTTTATGTGGCTTTTCCTTCACTAGCAAAAACGCTTTAGCATATAAAACACTCATAACTCAGGAAGCACTTAAGCTAGGTTATTTCGGAGGAGATAGCGTATATGTCTCAATTGCTCATACACCTGATATCATTGATGCTTATTTTCTAGCTTTAGATCCAATTTTTGCACTTATTGCAGACTGTGAAGATGGAAGAGATGTTATGACCTTGCTTAATGGTCCTCTTTGTCATACAAAGTTTCAGAGGTTAAATTGACTATGTCTACAGCATTGATTATTGCAGCACACCCTGATGACGAAGTGTTAGGATGTGGTGGTACGATTGCTAAATTTTCTTCTTCCGGAATAAAAGTAAAAGTCGTTTTTTTAGCTGATGGCATTTCCTCTCGCACTGACGATTCACAAACAGACCTTGATGAGTTGCGGCGCAGAAGAGCTGCATGTGAAAAAGCATGTTTAATTCTAGGATCAGAACCACCAATTTTTTGCGACTTTCCTGATAATAAAATGGATACAATCTCTTTGTTATCCATAGTGAAAGTGATTGAAAATTTAATTTTGGAATACCAACCTGAAACTTTATTAACTCATCATGCTGGCGATGTTAATATTGATCATCAGCTTCTTCATCAGGCTGTTGTGACTGCATGCCGGCCGCAGTTTGACCACCCTGTTAGAACTTTATTGTTCTTTGAAGTTGCTTCCAGCACAGAATGGCAGATACCCCAATCAGCACCAGCCTTTATGCCCAATTGGTTTGAAGATATTTCTGCATTTTTTGACCAAAAAGTATCTGGGATGACTGCTTATCAGGAAGAGTTGCGGGAATGGCCACACCCCCGATCTCTTAAAGCCATAGAAGCACTTGCCAAATGGCGTGGTGCAACTGTTGGTGTTGAAGCCGCAGAAGCTTTTATGCTTGGTCGTGAATTAAGATGAAATTTTTATTTAGAACTGATTCTTCATTAGCCATCGGTTCTGGTCATGTTATGCGTTGTTACTCATTGGCAAATGCATTGGTTGAAAAAAATCACGACGTTAAGTTCATTTGCAAAAACTTACCTGGCAATCTTATTTCATTTTTGGAGAACAGCGATTTTCCAGTTATTCGATTACCTGATGGGACCAGTGAGGGTGAAGATGTTCATTTTTCAAGTGAAATCGTCAATTTAGAACAACCTGACTGGCTAGTGGTTGATCACTATAAAATTAATTATGAGTGGGAGCAGGTTTGCAAGCAAGCTGGCAATGCAAACCTCATGATTATTGATGACCTTGCTGATAGGAAACACGTAGCCGATTTGCTCTTAGACCAAAATTATATAGCAAACTATCAGCATCGTTATGATGGCCTAGTTCCAGATAAATGCACCAAACTTCTTGGACCTCAATACGCTCTACTAAGGCCAGATTTTTTAAAATTACGACAGGCTAGTTTAGAGAAACGCTCACGTTTTGAAATGAAACATATCCTTGTATGTATGGGGGGAGGAGATGTTTTTAAAGAAACGAAAAGAGTGATTGAGGCTTTAATTGACAGTAAATTTATATGGAAAACTGTTAATGTTGTTGTCGGAAAAAGTTGCCCTCATCAAGATACCCTAAAAAGTTTGTTACCTGAAAGTCTCAATGCAAAGCTTCATGTACAAACCAATCAAGTGGCTTCCCTGATGAAAAGAGCTGACATAGCAATTATGGGGGGAGGAAGTGTAAGTTGGGAAAAATGCGCTCTTGGATTGCCGAGTCTTGTTACAGCAATGTCTTTTGATCAAAAACCTATTGCCAAAGCATTGCATAAGGCGGGTGCACATATTTATCTTGGTGAAAGCGAACATGTAAGCATTGAAGATTATAAGACTGCTTTGGAGGCGGTAGATAGTGAGAAGCTTTCTGGCATATCTCAATCGGCTAGGCAGCTGTGTGATGCACTTGGTGTTGAACGTGTCATAAAAATCTTGGAAGAACTTTAAAGCTAAACTACAAACATAATGTTTGGCTTAAATTTAAGGAGCGCCAATGGCTTTTGAAATATCTGGGAAGAGAATTGGTCCTGGTGAAGCGCCTTTTATTATCCTTGAAGCTGGAATAAACCATAATGGTGAGCTTACAAAAGTAGAAAAAATGATACAAGCTGCAAAAAATGCAGGGGCTGATGCTATCAAATTTCAAACTTTTAAAGCATCAGAATTTATAGCTGATGCTGAGCAGCAATTTACTTATAAGTCTCAAGGCAAAGAAGTTACTGAATCTATGCTTGAGATGTTCAAGAGGTATGAGTTTTCATCAGATGAGTGGTTTCAAATTAAATCTATGTGTGATCATGCTGGCATCATTTTCATGTCTACACCGCAAAATAGGTCTGACTTGCAACTTCTTTTAGAAATAGGCATTCCTGCCATTAAGGTTGGCTCTGATGATTTCACCAATTTACCTTTGTTGACATATTATAGTCAAATAGGATTACCTTTAATAATGTCTTGTGGCATGGCTAATTTAGGTGAAGTTTATGATGCGGTTGGTGCTACTAATGCGCTTTCTGGAAATGATGTGTTATTGATGCTCTGCACTTCTCAATATCCAACGCCACCGGAAGATGTCAATATTTCAAAAATGACGACATTGGCAGGAGCTTTCCCAGGTTTGCTGCTTGGATTTTCCGATCATACTCAGGGGGACACAGCTGCTGTTCTTGCGATTGGGAAGGGGGCTGTGGTATTTGAAAAACACTTCACTTTAAGTCATGATTTGTCCGGCCCAGATCACTGGTTTTCTGAGACACCTGAAACTGCAACCAAATGGGTTGCATCTATTAGACAGGCCTATGAGATGATTGGTTCAGGTGAAATGGTACCGACTCTTAAGGAAATGGAAATGCGAAATATTGCACGTAGAAGTATCATCGCATTGAGGGATATAGAGGCTGGTGAAATTTTAAATGAAAATAATATTGGATTAATGAGGCCTGGTACTGGGCTTCCCCCCAAAATGATTGACTTTTTTATTGGTCAAAAATGTCGGAATAAAATAGCTAAAAGTGATCAATTGAAATTTACGGATATTGGATAGTGGAAGAAAAAGAATTTAAAGATTACCTATCAAAGGTTACGAACTTTCCTCAAAATCCGTACCATCCTTTTGTATGGATTAACGGTGATCCACTCATTGGCGATAATGTTGCTATTGGTGGGTTTTCTGAAATAAATGCAAAAGGGGCCCAGGTTGTTATTGGTGATGAATGTGATATTGCATCTTTTGTTAGTATCAATTGTGCAGATTCGCATAAAAAATGCATAGGGTTAAGTGAAGAAATTGAACGAGCGGATATTATTATTGAGAATAATGTTTTTATTGGTTCCCATAGCTTTATAAAAGGAGGGGCATATATAGGACACCATACTGTTGTTGCAGCTGGCACCATCGTTGAAGCAGAAGTTATCTCTCCATATTCACTTGTTGTCGGTAATCCGATGATTGTAAAACCTGGTTATTACAAATTATAGATTCACATAAAAAAATAGATTTCATTAAACTGAATATTTCCTCCAATATTGGTGTAATAGATTGATTATTAGCATTCATCAGCCTGCCTATTTGCCGTGGCTTGGTTATCTTGATCGCATTGCCCGTTCAGACATATTTGTTTTTTTGGATAATGTGCAATTTGAGAAAAACAGCTATATAAATCGTAATAAAATCAAAACAGCCAATGGCCCAATTTGGCTAACTGTGCCAGTATTAATGCAGGGTCATATTCGTAAAAAGATGACCGAGCTTGAAATTAACAACCAAAAGAACTGGCGAACTAAACATTTGAAAGCTATTGAGTGCAATTACAGAAAATCTAAAAACTTTGAAATATGTTGGCAAAAATTAGAAACTTTATATGGGCAGGAGGATGCCTGTTTGGTTGACTTATGTTTTGATCATTTAAAGTTTTGGCTTTCAGAATTTAACATCTTAACTAAGATTGTCCGGGCATCTGAAATAGATATTAGTGGTGTAAAGGATCAGCTTGTTTTTAATATCTGTAAGCATTATCAAGCAACGACTTATCTGTCTGGCCCCTTTGGCCGAGAGTATTTGGATTTTGATCAATTCTCAAAGGCAAATATTGAACTCATCTTTCATGATTATTCTCACCCTATCTATTCACAATTATATGGTGAATTTTTACCTAATATGGGGGTGGTTGACTATTGGATGAATGATGGAAGATCCGAAATATTTAAGAGACAAAGAAGGTGACATGAATTTCTCTAAAGAATGGGCTGAGCAATATAAGGCCAAAAGACATATGAGCATATGGCCGTGGTCTGATTTAATAAGTTATGTTAAACGGTTTGCAGAAGAAAACTCGAAAGTATTAGAACTTGGTTTTGGTGTTGGAGCAAACATACCTTTTTTTGTTGAAGAGGGATTCGACTACACGGGAATTGATGGTAGTGTAGAAGCTGTAGAATATTCAAAACAACGTTTTCCCGATATTAGTGGTTCTCTTTATGTTGGCGATTTCACAACTGATATACCATCAGGTCCGTTTGATATAATTGTTGATCGGGCAGCATTAACTCACAATTCAACTAAGAGCATTGCTTTGTGTATTGAAAAGATAAAACACGAGCTAAAACCTGGCGGCTTATTTTTTGGAATTGATTGGTTTTCAACGAATAATGAGGAATTTCATAGTGGTTTACCTGGCCCAGACCCTATGACAAGGACCGGTTATACTGAAGGATCATTTGCTGGTCTTGGCGAAGTGCACTTTTCAAATGAAGAACATCTTGAATTATTATTTAATGGCTGGGAATGGTTATCACTTGAAGAAAAAATTGTGAGCCGGTTTAGACCACAGCCAAAGTATCAATATGCAACATGGTCATTTGTGGTTCGAAATGTTCTAACAAAATGATTGAGTGTTTCATTTTTCGTTATAACCCCATTTAATATGTTTAGGAAATCTATGATGAAAAAAAAATATGATTGGGTTGTGGTTGGTGGTGGATTTCGGTCTATGATCGGTGCCTACGCTTTGGCAAAAAAAGGGCATTCCGTCTGTTTGATAGAAGCTGGGAAAATGCTAGGTGGTTTTTTGTCTCCTATTCCTTGGGAAGAATTTTGGGTCGATAAAGGTCCACAGTTTTTTGATGGTTTTGATCAATCCGATAAATTGTTCATTGAAGACATGATTGGCCCCGATATACTTCAAGATATCGGATTCTTATATAGCTCATACGCAAATGGAATATTGACAGAAGATTTCGCTATTCCTGATTGGAGGATATACGGTGAAGATTTTTCAAGAAACGCTTTTTTTGATCTTTTAAAAAGCAATAGTGACAATGCTGAACCTAATAATTTTTCTGAATTGTTAGAAAAGGACGGCGGTGAAACTATATCTCCAAAATTGAAAGAATTTTGCAAAAAGTTTTTTTTGCAAAATCCGAGTGATTTAAGTGTAACGGTAAATAATTTCGTCACCTTCACAGGAAGAAAACTTCTTTTTGATGATCAGCTTTCTAAGCAACTAAAAGTGTCGCCCTTATTAGATGGAATCTTAGCTGCACAGAAAGTAACTATAGGGGAACAGACTTTTAATTTATACCCTAAAGGAAATAATTTGAATACGGTACGAGTTGCAATGGAAAACGCCTTAGATAGAATTGGTGTTGAGATAATGCTTAACACGGAAATTTCAGGCTTTGAAACCAAAGGAAATACTGCAATTCTATCTAACGAGGATAAAATAGACTTCGAATCCATTCTTTTTGGGGGGCATATTTGTGATGCAGAAAAAACGGTTTATGGCACAACAAATATATACAATGAATTAGAAATAATTCCTGAGATATTTCACTTTTTCCTTGTGCCAAAAGCATCTGTGCATAATTCTTATTATATAATGGATTATGATTTAGACCATAAAACCACTAGAGTAACGAATTTTTGCAATTACATGGATTGCATTGATGATGATGGGTATGGGGTTATATGTGCTGAGCAGACAATTGCGCAAAATACAGAGCAATGGGCTAATCCTTCTATTGACCAATCATTGATATTCAATGAAATGAAGGATTGTGGTCTGGTAGATGGACCTCTTAAAAAATCAAAATCCATTAAAGTGCCTTCAACCTACAAACTCCCTAAACTGGGTTATAATGCTGCAGTTGCAACTTTCTGTGATAAGACAAAACAAGATTTTGGTGATCATTTTATTATCCCGAATGCTTTTGGTCTCACAAGAAAGAATGGTTTAGACAGTCTCAAAGAAATTAACATTATTTAGAGTGCATCACTTTGTATTGAATTTATGTGAAATAGTTCCGATTAGATCTGACACTGACTTATTCCCTGCTAGCTGGAAATAAGTCAGGCGCGGCTTCTTGAAGAGCTCTGTGGTTACCTGTTTGATGGTGGTGTCCGCCAAGCACCAACGAAAAGGAAACCACGAATGTTGAATTCAACATACAAATTATCAAACATAAAGTTGGTCATTAAACTTGACAGATGAGCGGGGGACTATCTGGTAAGCTTGATAACCGGGTTGATGAAAACCACTGCGCATGCCCACCAACATCTGTACTATTTAACAAAGCTGGTATCCGTTTTTGTGCGACACACTCTTGTGTCATTTTGCTGATTAGGTCTTTTCTACGTATATGGTTCAAAATACTAACAAGAACTCTTTGAAGCTGTTAAGTTTCTTTGTAAAGCTCTACCCTTACAGGTTTGCTCTTGCTTTGTGTGCCTTGCTGCTTTCAGGGCTCATGGAAACTATTGGAATTGGTGCGCTTTTGCCTTTGTTGGATTTGGTTTTAAACACCAATTCTGAGGGAGAACACAATATGCTTGTTCAGCCCATTAACGCCTTGTTTGACACAATTGGACTTGAGAAGAACTTTACAAATCTTTTGTTGTTAATTGTGATTATGATCACTTTGAAGGCTCTGGTCATTTTTCAAGCGATGAAAACGGTTTCTTATATTGCGGTTGATATAACCAATGACCTTAGTCAGAAATTGATAAATGCTCTGATCTTAGCCAAATGGAAGTTCTATTCCTCACTGGATGTTGGCCAGTCTGCAAATGCGATTGCTACAGAGGCTGATAAGGCAGGCCAGTTCTGTGTGATTATGGGGAAAACAATAATCTCTTTGTTTCAGGTTTTTATATATGCCCTTATTGCCTTTACTGTTGATTGGAGGATAAGCCTGGCAGCTTTAGTATTGGGAGCAATAGCAGCTTTTATTTTGAAATTTTTAGTACGCATGGCCCGGGACTCGGGCAATGATATGGCTGAGGTCTTAAATAAGCTTGTGTCGCGTTTAACAGAAGCTTTGTCTGGTGCCAAACCTCTCAAAGCTATGGGAGAGGAAAAAAGGTTTGTTGCTTTACTGACCAAAGATACTATAGACCTGCAAACTGCGAGGAAGAAATTTGCCCTTTCTTCTCATCTCTTGAATTTATTTCATGAACCTTTGATGGTCATTTTGTTGGCGCTGGGGTTGGGATGGGCTCATGGGTATGCGGGTATTTCCCTTAGTTCCCTTTTTATGTTGGCCTTTTTGTTTAATCGTCTGTTTGGCCAAGTGAACTTGGTTCAAAATCATTATCAAAAGTCCGCTGTTTTTGAAGGGGCGGTTAACAGAATTCTTCAAAAAATTGAACGTGCGACTTTGGAAAAGGAACAACATTTTGGCTCAACCATTCCAAAACTTGAGCAAGCTATTCGTTTTGATGATCTGAGTTTGTCTTATGGAAAAGATGTGGTGATCTCGTCTTTTTCTGATCAGATGCCTGCAGGTCAATTGAGCGTTATTTTTGGGCCTTCAGGATCAGGGAAGAGCAGCATTTTGGACGCAACCTTAGGGATGTTATCATACAAAGAGGGAGATATTTTTATTGATGAAACACCGCTTTGCCAGGTGAACATTGACAGATGGCGTGGCATGATTGGTTACGTGCCACAAGAAACTTTCTTATTTAATGATACAATTGCAAAAAATATTAGTCTTGGTGATCAGACTATTTCTGAAGAAAGGATTATTGAGGCTCTAAAGGTTGCTGATGCGTGGGGGTTTGTTGGAAAACTTGATGAGGGCATCTATCATATTGTTGGCGAGAGGGGGGGCAAGCTCTCGGGAGGGCAGCGGCAAAGAATTGCTTTGGCACGCGCTTTGGTGAGACAGCCTAAATTGCTAATTCTGGATGAAGCAACAAGCGGCCTTGATAAAGGGAGTGAAGCGGTTATTTTTGATCACCTGAAAACGCTTATGCCTGATATCACAATTATTATTATTTCACATGATCCGAAAATTTTAGATATTGCTGATCATGTTATTCGTTTAGATAAGAGAGTATGACATTTCATTTTATAAATGACCCTAAATATCGGTGGGATGTGTTAGAGAGAGATCGTAGCATCTTGTGGTCGAAGGGTTGCTCGATTTGGGCACGAAAGGTTGTGGATGTTGTTGAAGATTGTCGGCCAGAACAACTTGTTGAACAGCTTAAGAGTTTGTTTGAAAACCAGGACCGGTTTTCTTGTGGGGTAATTGAAACCGAATCTCTTGTTGTTGCTTGGGTTGACCATATTCGAAGTTGGCCTTTGTTTTATTCTTTTCAAGAAAATGTTTTTTCTCTTTCAAATGATGCGAGATCTTTAAAAGACATATGTGGCTGTGAGCAGGTGGATCCTGTTTCTTGCTTGGAGTTTGCACTGTCAGGCTATGTTGCTGGTAAAAGAACCTTGTTTCAAGAGTTGAATTGTTTACAGCCAGGTGAATTTTTAATTTTTTTAAAAAATCGTAAAGAACTGAGTGTCACTCGCTTTTTTCATTATCAGCCCGTTCCTCAAATGAAGGCAAAACCGGATGAGAATTCTAAACATCTAGGTGATATTCTAGATCAGATCATTGTTGATTTGATTGAGAGAGTGAATGGTCGACCTTTATGGATTCCCTTAAGCGGAGGTCTCGATTCTAGGGTTATTTTGTGCAAACTTCATGAGCATGGTTATAAAAATATTCAGACCTTTACATATGGTCCAAAATATAATTTTGAGGCTAGGTATGCAAAGAAAGTGGCCAAAGCCCTGAATGTTCCTTGGATGTTTATTTCTCCTTCACGCAAGGAGCTTCGGGCTTCTTTTACTAGTGACGATCGAAGACACTATTGGGCCTTTTCAGATGGGTTAAAAGCGATCCCTAGCATGCGTGAGTTCGCCACGCTTCTTTGGTTAGTGGAGCACAAGCTCATTCCTTCTGATGCGATTTTTGTTAACGGACAATCGGGTGATTATATTACTGGTGGACATGTTTCTAAATCGTGGTTTTCAAAAGATGGTCATAGGTTTGATGATTTATTCGAGATCATTCTAAGTAAACATTATGACCTTTGGAAAGGTCTTAAAATACCAACGCATATAGAACTTTTAAAGGAGCGCACTGAGCAATGGTTGTGTCGGGATGTGCAATTTTCTTTTGAAACAGGTGAGCGTATGGCTGGCCTAGAGGAAAGTTGGGAATATGAGGCGCGGCAAATTTGTTTGGTTGTGAATGGACAACAATCGTACGACTATTTTGGTTTTGATTGGGAATTACCGCTTTGGGAAAAAAGACTTGTTGATTTTTGTCAGGGTCTTTCATTTGAAGAAAAGCTGGGACAAAACCTTTATAAAAACTATTTAAAAAATTATAATTATAAAGGTCTTTTTCCTCATAAAGAGCCTGATATTTGGCGTTGGCCTTTGCCAATGATGTGGGTCGTTCCTTTGGCACAATTGGTTGGCCTGCTTGGTGGGAAGAAAAATAAACAAAATTTTTATGCTCTTTTACGTTATCACGGACATTACTCTAATCAATTTTATAGCTTTCCATGGCAAACGCATAAAAAGACTTTTTTAAAAGCAAGAAATGTTATGTCGTTGAATGTTCGAGAATGGGCACTTGAAAATCGTCATTTTTTTCCGGAAGTTTTGTTAAAGGGCTTGTTGCTTAAAGATGTGGATTGAGGTTATTGGTTTGCCTGGTGTTGGGAAAACAACCCTGATTAAGAAAGGGTTGCCTGTCATTTCTGAGCATTATCAAGTTGTTCAATCCAATTCCCCTTCTTTTTTGCAAAAGATAGTGCATCGTGTTTTGTTTTTCGGCTTTTATCGTGCACGGTTACGAGATATAGCTTTAGCCAATAAATTGGCTTACCGGCATAGCTTTCGATTTTTCAAATCTCAGAACGAGCGAGTGTTTTTTTATGATTCAGGACTTTTTCAGGTTGTAATTGAGAATTTAATTGAAACAGATTTTGAGTGTGTTGAACAAAAAATGTGGCTTTTGAATAAATTATCTCGGCCTGGCAGAATCATTTTTTTAAAAGATGATGTTGAAGCCGTGGTGCAAAGAGAAATTGGAAGAGAGAAACGACGCTTCCAGTTTGATAGTTCGAATATGCTTGAGCGTTATCGTAATATTCAGTCATTTATCGAACTTAATTTGTTAGATGATAAAAGTTTGACCATTGATCTTGCCGACCCACAATATGTGAAAATTTTTTTACAGGTATTTTCTGATGAAAAAGTATTTTAATTATTTTTATGTCTTTGTGAGTAAATGCATTTATCGGTTGGTCTACTTTTTGATGGCTTATACCCCGGTTTTTCAGCTTTACCAGCCAATCTATGGACAGCAGAATTCAAAAAATTCGACACGGCAATGTGAAGATAGATGGAAAGTTTTTTCGAAGCATTTACCTTCACAAAAAGGGTCCATATTGGATATAGGCTGTAATATTGGGTATTTTTCTTTTCAGTTGGCAGAACAAGGGCATTTTGTTTATGGCTTGGAAGCTGATGATTTATATGCTTTGGCCTGCAAAGCAATCAAGGACCGCAATAAAATAAATAATGTTGTTTTTATTAAACAGTATATTGACCATGATTTTGCAAAAAACCTGCCTTCTTATGATGTGATTGTTAATCTTTCTGTTTTTCATCATTGGGTGAAAGTTTATGGTCTTGAACAAGCCACAGACATGATGCGGTTGATGGCTAATAAATGCTCTTGTATGGTGTTTGAGACCGGACAGTCTAATGAGATTGGTAGCCAGTGGCCTGAAATTTTGGCGTTTATGGGGGACGATCCACAAGAATGGATTGCAGCCTTTCTAAAAGACATTGGTTTTACAGATGTGGTGATGGCCGGTACATTTGAAACTGGTTTGACAAATGTTGATCGTTATCTATTTGTTGCTAAAAAGTAAGTTGGGTTCTTGATGCGATGGTGCTGTGTTTCTAAATTTGTGTGTGTCTTAGGGGCTTGTTTTTTTAAATCGTTTGGATGAGGCCAACGTATTTTCCTTCAAATGCAAAGACGTGATAAGAGCATTTACTGGCCTCGACATAATCTTGAAAGTGAGTGTTATCTTGTATGTCATCAAATATGATAATGCTTTTGTTGTGGCATTTTGGCAAAAGTAAATTTTGAGCAAAAGAGCGGCCTTGATAGCTTTTATCACTGTCATAATGAAACAGGTCAACTGTTTCTATGGCATTACAAATTTTGGGTAAATTATTTTCGTCTCCATCAATGAATAAGCTCCAGTTGTCCTTTAAATCATCATCTACAATATACCCAGATAGCTCTTCAGGATTGTTTAGGCGAAAATAGGGAAAGTCACTTGAGTATAGATGCGCGCCATTTGCATTCTTTTTAACCGCTTTGAGGATCGCTTGGCTGGACCAGCCTGCCGCGACACCGGTTTCTACTATGGTTTTTGCCTTTGTGTAACGGGTGAAAAAATAGAGCATGGGGTAGTTCCCACCACCGCCTAAATCTATATCGACGGTTTTTAATTTTTCCTCGGCCCTTTTTTTTATTTCAGCGCATGCGGCTTGGCTTTCTTGCCATAGGTCAGCATCTAGTGTGTTCAGGTAAGCTTCATAAGGCTCTGCATGTTCTTGACACCAAGTGAGAATGTTTTTTCTCAAGGCTTTTTGATCTCGTTCTTTTACACGTGACAAAACCTTTTTGGCCATGACAAAAAGGTTTTTTCTCTTCAAACTATTTTTTGCAATGTTTACATATGTTTGAAGCATTGACTTCTTCCTTTTGTGATTACATTGTTTCTTTTACACATAGTTCTTAGGAAAAAAAATAAAAATATGTATGTGGCTTTTCTTCTTCCTGACCTAAAGGGTGGTGGGGCACAAAAAATGCTCATTAATTTGGCAAATTGGTTTGCCAGAAGGGGGCATCAGTGCGATTTGATTTTGTTCAATGGTGAAGGGATTTATGGTGACCTTATCGCAGATGAGGTGAGGGTTTGCCAGTTTAACAAACGCCGCGCTTTTCAGGCTGTGCCAGAGCTTGTAAAATATTTAAAGCAGCAACAGCCGGATGTTTTGCTTTCAGCCCTTTATTATGTGAATGTTCTGGCTCTTATCAGCAAGGTACTGTGCCGACAGTGTCCAACAAAATTGGTTTTAAGTGAACGCAATCATCTTAGCCAATCTTTAAAACGTTTGCCCTTGTTAAAGCGGATGTTTTGGAAGGGGGTGATTGGCCGATTGTACCCCTTGAGTGACTCTATTGTTGGGATATCTGATGGGGTTTGTGATGATTTAAAGACCTACCTTCCCCGTTCGGTTCATAAGAAAATTAAAACCATTTATAATCCTGTGATTACTGATGAGAGCCATAAGGCTTTGCAAGAAGATATCGATCTGGTGTTTCCAAAAGATTGTTCTTTAAAACTTATTACTTCTGGGCGGCTGGTGCCTCAAAAAGATTATCCAACATTGCTGCGGGCTTTTTCTCTTTATCGTCAAAAAGATAAAAAGGCACATTTGGTCATTTTAGGAGTGGGGTATCTTGAAGACACTTTGAAAGAGTTATGTAGAACTTTAAATATCGAAAATAATGTGTCGTTTGTTGGATTTGTAAATAATCCTCTGGCCTATTTGAAACAAGCAGATGTTTTTCTCATAACTTCGGTTTGGGAAGGGTTTTGCAATGTGATTGTAGAGGCCCTTTTTTGCGGTCTTTCAGTGGTTGCTACTGACTGTCCATCTGGCCCGGCAGAGATTTTGAAGAATGGTGAATATGGATCTTTATGTGCTGTTGGCGATATTAAAGGTCTTTCACTTACAATATCAAAAGTGGCTTTAGGGGAAAGGCCGGGACTGGATGGGGGGCAACGGGCATTGAATTTTCATGTCGATAAAATTGCTGAAGAATTTCATCTGACCTTTCTATCTTTGGTCCAAACAGATTGTCTAGACGATGACGGATAAGAAAAATATTCTTCTTGTGATCAGTAAGTTTCCTCCTGAATATTCAGGTCCGGGGGTTCGGATTCCGAGATTTTATGAATGGTATCAAACAAAGAACGATTCAATTCACTTAGACATTATTTGCAATGGTAAAGAGCAAACTAAATCTGAAACTTATTCATATCAGGGCTGGAGGGTGCGCCGGATTGTTCCTGGTTGGCTGCTGACGTTTTTTTCTATCTTTCCTTTTTTGCCAGATAAATTAACGAACTATTTCACGTACCAAATTGAGTTCATTCAGACATGGTTGTATTTTTTATTTTCAAGTGCCTTAGAAAAGTGTGATTTGATGCATGTGATTGGCCATTCTGGGGGAACAGCGGCGGCTTTGGTTTGGGCGAGAATAAAAAATATTCCTGTGCTTCTGGAGTTGGTCACAGCTCGAGCCCCCTATAAACAACCTTATTTATTGTTTTTTAGAACCGCTTTGCCCAAGCAGGTTAAAGTGATTGCGCTTACAAAAAATATGAAAAACAGATGTTTGAAAGAAGGCTTGGAAGGTGAAAAAATTTGGTGTCGTCCGAACTCTATTGATGAAACAAAATTTTGCTTGATCCCGAACAGTGAAAAAATGGACATGCGAGCAGAATTAACACCTTTCACTTCAGAACAGATTGTACTTGTTAGTGTTGCGAAAATGATGCCGCAGAAAAATCAACGGTTAATATTGGACATTTTACCTTATTTACCAGAGCATTTTGTGGCTTTGATCGGAGGTCCTATCATAAAAGATGGCCCTTTATACGAGAGGGATCTTGTTTACACTCAAGAGCTTCGGTCGGTTATTTTAAATCTTCAGTTAGAAAGTCGCGTTCAACTTGTAACTGATTTTGTCTCGGCACCATCTTTCATGAAAGCAGGTGATATTTATTTGATGCCAGCTTGGAATGAGGGCTTGGGCACGCCTATGCTTGAGGCCATGGGTTGCGGGTTGCCTGTTGTTGCGAATAAAGATGAGCCGGCTTTTCAAGAATGGATTTGTGATGGGAAAAATGGGTTTTTGTGTGATATCGATGATCCGAAAGCCTGGGCAAAAGCTATTGAAAAGTTATCTTCGTTTACCGATGATGAACGTTTTGAAATCTCCAAAGAGATTCATTTTTCTGCGGGACAAAAACCAATATATGCTCACTATGAAAAGATCATTGATGAGTTGATGGTTTAGAATATGAATGGAGGGAACTGATAGGGTATGAAAAATAAAAAAAGATGATGTTTTTTAACATTTTACCAGTGATGTACGATCGTATAGGGAGAACCAGTGGCTATCCGTTTATTACCAGCTTTCCATTCCAACTTGTCTGGAGGATGTTTGTGCTGTTGGTTATTGCGAATAAAAGATTATTCACTTTTTTGATCTTTAGAAATCCATGAGTCACATAACCGATCGTCCCAAAATTTTATTTGTTTTACCTAGTCTTGAGGCTGGTGGTGCGGAGCGTGTGTTAATTACCCTATTAAATGGGCTTGATGAAAACGATTATGATCGTGCACTTTTGTCAATTCAGTCAGGAGGTGCATTAGAGACCCTTGTTGATCCTGCTATTTCTTTGTTCAGCCTTCATCAAAGTTTATCACCTTTTTCCCTGCCGAGACTGTTTTTTATGTTGAAGAAAGTGCAACCTGATGTTGTTTTTTCAACCATGCTGCATATGAACTTTGCCGTTCTTGCCTTGAAGCCTTTTTTTCCAAAAACAAAATTTATTGTTCGTGAGGCGATAACGCCTTCTTATTTGTTTGAAAAGCACACGTCATGGGCTTTTTTAATTAAAGCTTTGTATAAAGGGCTCTACCCAAAATCACATCTTGTGTTGAGCCCCACAAACACGGTGTTTGAGGAATTTCGAAATGATTTGAATATGGACCTTGAAACGTTTTTACTCATGAAGAATCCGGTTGATGTTGATTGTATCCGTGGAGGTGTAAATGTTTTTGGGGGGCAAAATGGGGATGAAAAGTTGGTGCGTTTTATCGCGTGTGGACGTTTGGTGGAACAAAAAGGGTTTGATCGTCTTATTTCTCAACTTGCTCAATTTAATATTCCTTATCAGTGGCGGTTTGATATTATCGGTGAGGGGCCAGAGCGTGAGAGGCTGGAGATACTTATTGAGCAAATGGGCCTGCAAAATAAGGTTTTCTTACAAGGGCTTATTTTGTCTCCTTATGACTATTTTGCAGGGGCGGATTGTTTTTTGATGCCCTCTCGCTATGAAGGTTTGCCGAATGTGGTTTTAGAGGCTTTGGCTTGCGGTGCGCCAGTTATTGCCACATCTGAGTCCGGGGGTATCAACGAGATTGCTCATGATTGTATCGATGGAGCCGTTAAAGTTGTCAGCGATATGACGGACTTTATAACAGAAATGAAAAAAATAACTCCAGCTTCGAAACAAGAAGTAGCTCCCTCTCTATTAGGTGAGTGTTATTTAAAAGAAGTCATAGTAAAATCTTTTTCGGATCTTTTGAGAGACATTAGTAATTATAATCAAATTTAAATTTTAAATTTTCTTGAAGAATATGGTAAATTTGTTGATATGTGTCTTTGTTAATTTCTTTCTCGTAGGATTTTTGCCCCTTGAAATGAAAGTGTTTTTTACTATTTTGATTAAACTTTTTTTCTCTTTCTTTCTGCTTATCAAAAGAATAATAATCAATTGCCTCTTCAATTGTTGATTGAGGGATATCGATTTCAAAAATAAATTTGAGAAGATTTTCAAATGTTGCTGTTGGGCTATCTTTTAAATCTTCGTATTTGATAATTAGAACACGGTCAGTATATTTTTTCTGTATTGCTCCCCACGAATTATAAAAACGAATGAGCCTTTCAATATTATTCGTTTTTTTAAGGTGATCTTCAAAACTTTCATAAACTTCTCTTCTTTTTGAATAGCCTGAATAGAGCGCGGTAATGAAGTCGCGAACAATAATGACATGTTTTGAAGACTCTAGGTTAAGAAGTGGTGATTCTCCAAAATACCCATGCGTATGGTAGCAGTAGTCTTTTTGGATGCCGGGTAATAATTTATGAATTGGTTCGGCAAATTGAGCTCGAGCATCAGCAGGGTGGAAAATGCGGAACGGTTTTTTCTCTGCTTGTTTTAGAGTATTTCCTTCGCCATACTCTACTTTATATTCACCGATGATATGTTTAGCGATTGAGTAATCGAGAACGTCTGCTACCCAATTCCAACCAGATGATGGATAAGAGACGAATAAAATGCTATTTTTTTTTGATCTCAGAATATGTTTGATGTATCCAAGCGAATGGGTCTCCAAATCTTTTTTATTTAGTTTGTTAAGGAAAATAGTTTTTAGTGTTCTTAGTATGCGTAGACGAGGATGGTATCTTTTACTCGTAAAATAAGAAGAATTTACTCGTATAGGTGAATGATTCTCCATAGAGTTTTATGCTCCGATTTTGATATAAATTAAAACGTGTTGATTATTTTCTTTTTCGGTAAGAGATATTTTTTTCCTATTTTCTTTAACCCTGGTGAGAAAATAAATCTATGTTAGATGATTGAGATGTTTTTAAGATTAGCGGATGTCTTATACTTACAAATTGAAAACGTGGAGTTCAACGTTTTTTATTTAGAATGTAATTTTTAGAAACTTTTAAAAATCATCTATTTTCACAATTCATCATCTTAGCTAATTAATTTTTCTAGTTACTGTTCATAGTTACATAGGAATGTTCGTATGTGTGGTATAATGGGTGTGGTCTCAAGTTTGGGACAGTATCATGCACCAGATATTCTCAACTCTGTCAATCAGTCTCTTAATCATAGAGGGCCGGATGCTGCTGGAATTTGGACTGATTTAAACCTTGGTGTTTCTTTGTGCCACACACGGTTGTCTATTCAAGACTTGTCTGAGGCTGGGTCTCAACCGATGCACTCAATTGATGAGCGTTATGTGCTTATTTTTAATGGTGAGATTTACAATCATTTTGAAATTCGAAAACAGTTGCAAAATGAAAAAGACACCCTTGTTTGGTCAGGCCAATCAGATACGGAAACTTTACTTAAAAGCATTGAATGTTGGGGGGTGGAGAAGGCCTTGCAAACGGCCTGTGGTATGTTTGCATTCGCTTTGCTTGATCGGAAATTGGGAAAACTATTTCTTGCAAGAGATCGGTTAGGTGAAAAGCCACTTTATTATGGCTGGCAAAGTGGATGTTTTATGTTTGCATCCGAATTAACAGCTTTAAAAACGCACCCGGCTTTTGAGGCTATCGTAGACCGGGGCGCTCTTTCTCATTTTGTCCAACTTGGATATGTGCCGACGAATTTATCTATTTATAAAAATATTTATAAACTAGAGCCGGGCACATTTTTAGTTTTGGATGTGGTGCCTTCGAAGAAACAGAGTGCAAATTTATGCCGTCAGCATCATTATTGGTCTTTGAAAGAGGTGGCTGGTTCTCCTTCTAAAATAGGTGTTCAATATTCTGATGATGATGCGATCGTTGATCTCAAAAAGTTGCTGTTAAAAGTGGTTGATCAACAAATGATCTCGGATGTGCCATTGGGCTCTTTTTTATCGGGCGGGATTGATTCCTCGCTTATTACTGCTTGCATGCAACAAAAATCTTCTCGTCCGGTTCAATCTTTCTCAATTGGATTTGAGGATGCGGCTTATAATGAGGCACCATTTGCAAAGTCGATAGCTCGTCATTTAGGAACTGACCACACGGAACTTTATGTGAGTGCTAAGGATGCTTTGGATGTGATCCCTTCATTGCCAAGAATTTATGATGAGCCTTTTGCCGATTCGTCACAAATTCCGACTTATCTTGTTTCCAAAATGACCAAAGCCCATGTTACGGTTGCTCTATCCGGTGATGGGGGGGATGAATTGTTTGGTGGCTATAATCGCACACTTTGGATTAAGAAGATTTGGAATTTTGTTAAGACCTATCCGTTACCAGTGCGCAAAAAATTGGCATGTTTTCTCTTAAACCTTTCCCCTGTTTTGTTAAATAAAACCATCGGTTTCTTGCAAAAATTTTTTCCACCTAGCCGGCAGTTTT
>CBDCEV010000001.1:0-3632 GCA_965215715.1 Hyphomicrobiales bacterium
ATCATCCGTGGGGCTACGAACCCCCACATTCCTCCCAAAAACAACGACTCAACATCCATGGCTGAGAGCAGTATCCAGGGTGACGCCACGACTCGGGAGAGAGGGCAGCACCACAAGGAAGGAACGCGGCAACGACAATCGCAAGCGAAACACATGAGAACGCAGCAGGCCAGCAAGCGGCCAGCACGAAGAGACCCCCATCAACCAGGGAACCATTCTGCCTGGGATGGCCAATCGTGGGCCCAAAATCAGATCTAGCAGACTCGTTCACGGGAAAAGTCTCCAAATCACCTTCTGTCAATGGCATCATTGACACATCTATCCAAGACGACTTGGATCCAGAAGCACCGCAGAGAACCACCAACAGGATCAAATTGGGAACAAAAGCCCAAGCCATCGCTCAAAAACGCCAAGCTCCTGTGAGGTCAGAATGAACCCTTTCTACCTCACTCCCAAGCCCGCAGTGAATGCGGGTGAGCATTAACCACGAACTTGAGCCAAAATTGCTCCGGAAGTGCTGTCTGTGTGTTGCTTGTTGTTTGGTTGTTTGGTTGTTTGTTGTTGGTTGTTGTTGGTGTTGTTCGTTGGTTGTTGGTTGGTCGTTGGTTGGTTGGTTGGTTGATTCTTCTGGAGAGGCTGACCTTTGCACAAAACATGTTTGTCAATTTTCGGGTGTAAAATGTGTGTATTGCTGATACGTCCAATAAAAAATGCCATTTTTCAAATGAAAAACGGTGAGACCCAAAAATTGGTTGTTGGCTTTCTCGGGAAAAAGTCAGATACCGAAAAACAAATCATGGAAATCTTCAGTGATTTCGTCAAACTTTTTTTACAACCACAACGACAAACCATGTACATCGTTGAGGATTTTGCGTGTGGAGCCAAAACTTTGCATTTTGCATTTTTTCATTATTCATTTCATGTTTTTCGTTTTGATTCATTTTTTGAGTGTTTTTTCTTTTTTTGTTTATTCTTTTCTCTTTCAAATATATGTCATTGCCAACATCAGTTTCAAAGTCTAACTGTAGATGTTTCCTCGGTAGTCGGTGCTCCATGGAGATGTGGTGTCCAGACGACGTAGGGCGGGATAGCTTGGCTTGGGTTGGGCCACCTACAAGAAAAAGAGCATCAACTCTCCAGAGTGGTGTGGAAGCTCCTCGCCTTTCAAAACGGAGCCTCTCCCAGATTGTTATTGTTATTGTTATTGTTATTGTTATTGTTATTGTTATTGTTATTGTTATTGTTATTGTTATTGTTATTGTTATTGTTATTGTTATTGTTATTGTTATTGTTATTGTTATTGTTATTGTTATTGTTATTGTTATTGTTATTGTTATTGTTATTGTTATTGTTATTGTTATTGTTATTGTTATTGTTATTGTTATTGTTATTGTTATTGTTATTGTTATTGTTATTGTTATTGTTATTGTTATTGTTATTGTTATTGTTATTGTTACTGCTACTGCTACTGCTACTGCTACTGCTACTGCAACTGTTACTGTTACTGTTGTATCACAATGTGCATTGAGGAGGTGTATCTCCACGCACCTCATGTCCCGTGCATGCAGCTGTACTGTGCAAACACAAAAACAACCACGGAGAACCTGAGAGGTGCCGAACCGTGGTAAACCCATCCATTCAGCTAACACCAAGGAGAAACTGCTTTGAAAGCCTTCAGCATCCTTCCCTACAAATTCCGATGCAAGACGCTTTGCAGTCCAATCATCAGGATCCGCGTCTCTGACCCTCTTGTCAGCTCTGAGCCCCTGCAACTCATGACGACTTCTCTTGCAAAGTCTTTCACCCGAGTTTCCCATCCTGTGAAAGGATAACATGTCTAAACCTACCTGTACCAACACACTGACATGCACTTTCCCTGGGCATTGTTTACTTTCCTTGTCGAACTCTCTTCCAACTGCCTCCAGCACCAGGTCTCCAAACACCTCCAGCTCCAGCAAACGCTCGATCCAAAAAGCCTCCAGCCCCTCCAGAGTCCACATGATCCGGACAACCTCCAGCTCCTCTAGCATTCAAAATGCCTCCAGCTCCTCCAGACACACAGCTTCCAGCAATATGCACCTCATCAAACACTTCCACATTAGTTGAGATGAGATGCGAAGTAGCTGTCGCCTTCATAGGAAGAGACCATGTGGGAAGTTTCCGAGCAAACGGACCATGCAATATCTAAGTTTGAGGGTCCCAGTAAGAGGGTCAAGCAATGAAAGCAAGGGCTCCAATGCACGTGGGTCAGCCGTCTCCCCAAGTTCAGATGTAAGACCATGCTCGCACTGTTCCCATCCAAGATGTCGTAGTCAACAATGACCACCACCAACTGTGCAGGGAAGAAATCTTCCCATACCTCCAGGGAGATCAGTCAAAGCACGAAACATGCTACCAAGAAATCTACAGCTACGCCATATTTCTATGCCTGGCCCAAATGGAACAGCCCACACAGGAACAATACGTCTTTTCCTCCTATTGTTGGAGACAGCAAGCTCAATGCCAAGCCTTCCTCTTGCCCACAGCTGTCCATGCAAGAACAATGAAAAACCGATGCAAATCACAAAAATAATGGAGAAGGGATGGGAGAGGAGGGGGTGAGAGGGGAGTGGAAGGGAGGGTGAGGGGAGGTACCAAACACTAGATGCATTTTGAATCCGTCTTCTGGCATCAATTCCATGTTCAGGTTGTCTTCTCCGACCCAAGTCAGCAACTCTATCTGCTGCATCTTGTCCATCCTTATCTTCCCACCTGACCCTCCCATCTTCAACCATCCCATTCGTAGCACGGCCTTTGACTTTGTTTTTTTCAAGATGAACCTGCTTCTTTTATCCCAAAATCCCTTGAACAAACAGGATTTAATCCCCACCTTCATGCAATGGCTGTGGTTCAAACCACTCTGGTCCGTCCAATAATTTTTCAAAACGAAACTGAAGACGTCTAGGCTGTCGATGCCTACAAAGAACAATGGCCTGAAGAGAAAGGAACACACCGAAGTTCAGCCCTCTGAACTGTTTGCAATGGTCCAGGGATAGAGGAAAACACCATACTTGAATTTATCTTGCGCATTACCATCAGTTATGAAATCTATATGACCCCAAACCCAGCATTTCACGGCTGCTCTCCACTATTTACCAAAAAAAAAAAACAGCGCCTGCGGTTTCAATTTTAGAGATGGGGTCTTGGACTTTACTACCATCTCACCACTTGTTTGGAAAAAGTGGCATATGCACTGCCGTTTCCTCAGCATTACATTCATTGTCCATCACCCACCGATCAACAAAGTTCGGACAATGTGGTCCAAGACATTTTCAAGCTGTCTACACATACCATCAACAGGGTGAATGGCCCAGGGAAGATACTCTCATGTTACTAGACAAGGAAGGCAGCCAAACATGCAGGAACAAGCATCTTGGCCAATCAGTCTTGTCTTGCAGACATCAAACTCGTGAGTTAAGGGGATCCTCGTATAGACACTAATGGAGGACAGGAGCAATCCCAAAATAAGTCTCCATCACCATAAAGTCCACTACGAAACTGGCAAGGAAAGGTTTATCCTCGGACCTGTCCAAGCAAAAAAAACATTCCATACACACCCAGAGAGCATGCCTCAGTTGTCCTTTGTCTCGTTC
>CBDCEV010000002.1:0-5025 GCA_965215715.1 Hyphomicrobiales bacterium
AGGTTCATGTGTGACGGACTTCACGACATCTCATGCATGGCTCAAGTAAAAAATCATCCGCACTGTGTCACACACATTTCCTAAGCTGATTGCGACATTGCAGGCAACAAGCAAGAAAAGTTCAGTTGGAGAGAACACCCCCAACCCGCAGAAATTTTGGAGCGAATGGTACGAATGACTGAGAATGATGACGATTGAGAGCTTGAACAGCGCTTCCAGTCGAGCAGGAGTGTAAGTATTCTCAGTTGCACATGAGCGTGAAACACGACCACGAACCCGAGCGCACAGAACACACGGTGTCACGACTCCAAGCAACACAAAGAAGGGTTCGCGCTTTGCCACAGAGTCATCCTGGATTGTGTGGCACACTGGTGGGTCCCCGCAAAGAAACCAGTGCTTCCATGGAGGCAGGCCGTGGGTGGCCCGAAGTAACTTCCACGAGACGACAAACGACCACAAGACAAAGACAGATTTTGAGTCAAATGTGTTTCAGGAAACAGGTGTAGACAGACACTTGTCATCCTACATTTCTCTCAATTACGATCAAAATTAAACATAATAACTCACTTGTTTTTCAAATTAAGAGTGCGAGTTGTTTTTAAACTAGATATATCAGTGCATTATTTTTCAAAAATTTTTTCATTCGGTGATGTCTTCATCTTCAAACCTCAGTTGTGTTGCACAGTAGCAGAAACACGGCTACGGCTGTTTTTGGCTCAAGGATTGAGTCTGTGTGTCATAAAAACACATCAGGTTACCATATTTTCTTCCATCCACTTAAATTATGAGTTTAGTAAAAAGCTAACTCTTCTGATGGAAAACACGTTCTGTGGCAACTCGTTGGTTTCATCTTTGTTGAGAAGTGCGGGAGGACTGGAAAACGTGGAACCATGGCACGGTGTGAATCTTGGTCTGTAGTTTCTGAGGTGGAGTTGGAAACTGAGACATAGTGTATTTTTGATGTGGCAGTGGACGTGTGGACACACACTGATTGTGCACATGCAGTCTTCTGGTTTGAAATCATTGACACGTCTTTACATGGTAGCGGAGCGGTTTTGAATTTGCGGCTGGATTGATGTTGAGGGTCGCGGAGCGACTCAGTGGTCGTGTCGGCGGAACCGACTACAAAGCATGGGATCAGTTGGTGGATGTTTTGCAGGGCGAGGTCATGAACGCGCTGCGGCCGTGCGAGCAAGCTTAATAGCGTGTCGCGGACGCAGAAACACGACGTGGTTGCTCGGCAAGCCGAAGATCTTTGATGGCAGATCGGACATCTGGAGACAGTTCAAGTTCACGCCTTTGGGTTACGCTGGAGCCGTCGATTCAAGGCTCAAGCAAGCCGCGATCGAGAGCGAAGTGTTGACTGAATCAGCTATCACGAATGCAGCTTTGCTTCCACGAGCTCAACGAGTCTCGACACAGCTGTTCTACATGCTGGTATTGCTCTCGGAAGGTTCAGCGCAGCGCTTGTTGGAACACGCAGGTGACGGTGAAGGATTGCTGAGCTGGCACAGACTCGTGCATTTTCGCGGCCTCTTCGCTGCACCAAGCCGCTGCAACATCGATGTGCACCGCTCCAAGCAGCACGCCTTGTTCAACGCCGACAAATGCTGATTTCTTCACCAAAGGTGGGTTGACCACAACGAAAATGGCAAAGCAAACCAAGCACGAATCCCACAAATCATTTGTTTCAACAGTCGATGCTTCGTCTTCGTTTGCTCGGAGACGGTGGTGCGCCCGTTTTCGATGTCCGCTGCTTGCAATCGTTTGCGAATACAAGCGACCGCACAATTTGGCGTGACTGCAATTCTGACATCCATCTTTGATGTGGCACGAAGACGCTTATCACGTGCCCAACTACACGGAACCCGTTGAAAAATCGTACCACATCACGCACAGATCGCGACATGGGTACAAAACGAATGGACACGAGACACAATCCACCCTCCGCGCCGCGTGATCGCCCGACGCTGCGCGGCACCATCTCGCTCTCCGAGCGCAGCATTTGCAACCACAACGTCGTCGTTGAGAGCGGCAAACCCAGCGTGGTCGCGACTTGCTGGGTCGCCATGTTTTTGGGCTGTCATCCATTCGAAAGCGAATAGTTCTTCTTCGGAACGGACCATTCTTGCTGTGGGAATGTGTAAACACTGGTGTTTCGAGTCAGATGAAGCTGCATGGGTTTGGTGTCACGAGTCGGCGCGTCGGTGTGAAAAATGCAAAATATGTGGTGTTCTGACATATTTGTTGGATGGAAAGCACAATTTGAAGAAATAGCCCAACATTGATGATGTTCATCTTGATGTTGGGCTTCTTTTGTCCATACGACAATCCCAAGGATAAAAAAATCTGATGTCCAAAACACGAAGAACTAAAAAAATGCCAGTGATCAAATAAGCCCAGAGCAAACGAATTCCCAATATCATCAAGAGCAACGACGACCACTTAGAGTTTGTCCAAATAGCCGTGATCGTTTGCAGTGGCTGTGCCATTTTCGAAAATTAGCTTGCGGAAATGTCCGCAACGAATTATTGGTGCTCTCGGCGGAAAACCAACGTACGTGGCTCATCGCCAGACCACCACCATCTGAGTATTCTCGAACGCTTGCGATAAGCCCACTACCAACGACACAGCTCTTTGCTCTTCTTTAAAACCAAGGCTTTCCATTTCCAAAACGCGGTTCCCACGCAACGGTGTCCACTCCACCGACGTATTTGGAACACGGAGTTCGCGTCACCGAGGTTTTCATTGAGCTACAACTGGCGCTCCCAACCACTCCCACCATCTTCTCCAAGTTGGCAGCAGCGCGACGGGTCTCTCATTGATGCTTTTTTTGGTATGACAGAAGCGTGGTGCTGGCTTTAATAAACCATACGTCTGCCAATTCACACTTCATGCAAAGAATGACCATCTTCTCGCATAGCACGTCTGACAAATCTAACGGCACGTTCGGTTGACATCTACCAACACTTATCTTTGTGTTGCATTTCACCGCAGCTGCCGCTCTCTTTTAATATTTAACTTCCATGGTTGGCAATTTTTCATCTTGCTCTCTTAAATGCGCACGCTCCCACGGCGTGTTGTCGATCTCTTGCATTGGTTCTCCAACTTTCTAATGCTTGTCGCAATATTTAGATTGTTCAGTCATTCGGGCTTCGCACGCCGCATCTCGCTCAAATGTCGCTGGGAGTTCCGCGCTTGCTCTCCATTGTGTTGGCTCAACGATTTGGGTGCAGCACGTTGCTTCCATTTTCGGAGCTTTCCATGAAATGTTGTACAATTTGCGTATTCTCTTCGGCTGTGTTTCTTTTCTTGTTTTTTCAGCTTGCTTCTCAACAATGTCTACCATTGCCGTCAAAAGAAAGTTTAATGTTCTTTCCCAACATCGAAAATTGTCATTAAGATTTTGGCCAAGTCTGTCGTGACATTCTTCTCCACCGCTCCGACTTCACCAATCTTATTGGTCTTCTTCATGAATCTGATTGAATGAGCGCTTGTTTTTTGATTTGCTTGGTTTCTGTTTCTCACATCTCTCTCAATTGTTCGTACATTTTCTGTTGTGCTTTGGAAACCATTCCAGCCATCATTTGTGTGTAGCTTCTTGTTGCATCTGTTCTTTGTGCTGCCCTTCAATATTATCACTTATCCATTTGTATTTGTTTCACTAATCCCAATCCACCTCACACATGTGTGATCTTGAGAGTGATTTGAATGCATGGAGAGTTGCATTGCAAATGACTCCATTCTTCAGCCACTGTCCACTCAAAAGAGCACAGCGCGCAGGACATCGGGTCACACTCATATTCATCGAACATTTTTTGTGGTGGGTTTCGGGTTCTTTCTCAGACAAAGAATAGAAAGAACAACACAGTTTGAATACACGTAGGTTTGGGAACCCTTCCAAACATACAAGTTTTTGTTGAAGTTCATTTTGTAGCAAGACTAAACAATTTTTTTCCAAAAAAAACTTCAAATTATTATTTTATTCATGATTGTGTTCGGTTATTGATATCAACCATTTTATCAAATTGACATTTTCAGTGGATGGATGGTCGATTTGTAATTTGACTTCTATTTTTCAACAATTTGATTTGTAACCTAATTGGTGAGGTGAAGGTTTGGAGGATTTCCCATAATGACAAGAAACATAATCTTGAGAATTTAAATACACGTTTTTGTCAAAACCTCAAAAATACCTCAAACATCAAGAATTTAGTGATTTTCTCATTGGGACTTAATTTTCCAAATGAAGAGGAGAGGATTTGGAAGATACGCTTGCAGTTGGTTTGGAGAACCCGCCAGAAGCAACATATCAATAATCTAAATCATCAACAGAACATCATTTTTTACACGCATTGAAATAACCAAGAAAAAGTACCCACAATAATTTAATTCAAGTTTGGGTCATTTTTTTGAAATTAATCTTCTTCGGTGTATCAGTTAGAAGTTACAAATTATAAGTTATATGTTAAGTTCAGTTGTAAGTCGACTTGTCAATGGTTCATCCACCAGTTTTTTTTTTTTTGACAATAAAAAAACCATTTGTGAATGTACACTGAAACATTGATCAATACAATTTTAGTTTTGGGTAGTATTAGCTTGTTTTTTTGATTTTCTTTCGATTCTTACTTATAGTTCTTATTCTTTTTCTGGAAGGTTCATAAACTTTCTTCTCTCCACTTCAAAATTTTGTTAAAACATCAATTATAAAGAAACTTTTGTGATCTTTTGTAAATTTATCGTGTATATTTTTAAACGTGTGTTTATTGATTGTTTGTTTATTTGGTCAATTTTTTATTTTTTCGGAGGTCTTCCACACTTTCATTTCTCCAATTGATTTGTAAGTGAAGTTGTGATGTTGCAAGTTTTAAGTCAAGTTGCAAGTTGCTCATCTTTCACGATGACAATTTGTGAAGATAACTTTGCAAGTTGTGATGACGTTCTTTCTTAGTTTTTCAACACAAACTTCTTTTTCTTTTTATTCTGGGAGATCGGTCAACTCTTTCTCCCTCCCATTGAGTTATA
>CBDCEV010000003.1:0-20362 GCA_965215715.1 Hyphomicrobiales bacterium
TTCGGCCTCTTCTTCTTGTCTCGACTGGAGCTTCTCCCAAGTGACTGGTGGCGGACGTCGTGATGGGTTGCTTCCACGAGGCCGGTTCTTTCCAGCGCACATTGCGCGCAGTCGATTCATTGCCCCCTTAGTCCCTGCCTACGGGCTGTAGGGAAAATGCTCGACCCGGACTGAATTTCCGGCTCCTGCTTCCTCGCCCGCGCAACAGAGCGACAGTCCGGTCGCGCACTTTCTCAGCGGTGCGAAAAAGTGCTGCGTTTCCTTATTATTTGCCGACTTCCGCGTTTCCGGGTTTCGCTCCCGGGCGGCTCGCCGGAGCGTTTCGCGGGCACAGTTTAGTGTGTCCCGCAAATTGCTCCTCGCATCTCTTGGCACGTCCGGCAGCACAGCTCACCGTCACGCATCGCGGACTCATCGCGGAGTCGTTTTTTCCTTGGCGTCCTTCTTTGCTGTTGAAGCTTTCGCGCACTCTGACACGGCACACGGGACGCAGGTCACCATGTTGACGAGCAAATGGCGACGTCTCAGGCCCAGAAGCTCGCGGAGATTGCTGAACTCTACAACCGCAAACTGTTTCACCCGCCTTCGGGCTGTCCTGATCACTGCGCTACCCTGTTTTGACAGGTACGCGGCTGGCTGGCGGAGTCCACAGACGCAGCGGCGTTATTCTTGTGGTTCTCCATAACAGCGAATCTATTGAATTTCCTATTGATTTAGGGACTTCGTGGACGGCGAGTTAATGGAGCGGGTCACTCCGTGCGTCTGCGGAAGACACGGACGCAGTGTGAGTGCGACAGCTCTCCCGACTTCGCGCCCAGCAAGAGATTGGCTCGTCGATGGACTGGGTGGACACAGCTTTTGTTATGACATCAGTATTATTTTCTTCTCGCCCGTGAGGGCTGTGGGCGTCACTGCGCCACCCTGATGAAAGGGTTCATTCAGCATTTCAATCTCACACACAGGAAGATGAAGATTGATGTGTGTTTTGGCGGACTGCAGCGGAGACTGTAGACAACAGTGTCGATTCTGCTGGTCAGTTCCTGGGACCGGACTGTGCTTATGTTCTCTCTCGCGCAGAAGACCGCGGTGATGCCACAGGTCCAAGTCGGTCAAAGCTGCTGGCAGTCACTTGTCCCGTGATGTCCACTCCACATGAAGAAGCTGATAAACAACGCGATCGTACTTTGACAACGAGATCGACTTTGCCGACTCAGAGGGCTCGGAAGGTATGAAAGTTGCTACATCAAGCCTCAGAAGGCCCGTGGAACGTTAGACACGCCGGTTTCAGGCCGACTGCTCCAGGTGTTGCGCCACAGCCATCATTCCTTCTGCTGACGGACATACCGCGTCCAATGCACCGGTTCCTTTCTTGATGTTGTGTTCCTTCACGATACAGGTGCTGGCGGAGCTTGATTTATTGTTGTCTTCAGGCCTACATAACGACGTCTACCTCTTGCCAAAGAGCTCGATAAGAAAGTGGCAAAAATTGCATGGTGGCAAAATTGTACATTCCTCGCGCAAGCCGAGGCAAAAACCTGGTTTTCTGGATTTCCCCGTCTCCTGGATTTCCCGGGAGTTCCCGAGTGCCGGGGTCACCCGGCACAAAAAATCCACGGTGTGTGCTCATCAAATGGCTGTGCCGGGTCAGTGTCGGACTGAAAATCCACGCTGAGAGCTCACCAAATGGCTCCTCCCGGCCAGCCTGGCACATCTCAGGTCGAGCCACGACCAGAACTTCGTGACGTGTCTCGGGTCCTGATCTCCACTGACGTTGCGGCGTCCCTGTGGCCAGCTGTTGCGGCAGCGGCATTCAAGATCTTCTTGGGCCAGCTGTTGCGGCAGCGGCAAAGGTTCCTGATGTGGACAGTGTACGAGATGGCGGTTCAGAACTTCCTGGTCCAGGACTTCGTGACGATTTGTGATCCCGTGCGTCGTGACGGATCAGGGCACAGAGAGAACTGTGGTGAACTTTGTGATGGATGCTGTGGCTGGCGCCCGCCGGACTCCGGGGCGGCATAAAACTGGAGGCGTACCACCAAAGCCGCCAGCCACTACCCTTCTCTCTCTGCTGCCCCCGGTCTTCTGGGCTTCGGTTCGTTGTTCAGGACGTTGCGGCGTCACTCGGGCCAGCTGTTGCGGCAGCGGCAATCAGGTTCCTTACAGACGTTGCGGCGTCTTGTTTGATCCCTGGTTCTGTATTTCGTCATGGATGCATACATGCTCTGGGACCTGGGATCGTTGTTGCTAGGGCGTTGTGGCGTCCTTCAGGCCGGTTGTTTCGCCAGGGGCATTTTTTCATCTATCCAGACGTTGCTGCGTCTCTTGTGCCAGCTGTTGCGGCAGTGGCAATTTGCTACTTCCTGTGGACAGAAGTGATCAGTCGCATTCGCTCTCTGCCGTATTCGCACTCTTGTATTTTCAGCCAAGCGTCGAGCTTGAGGTTGAGCGAACACTGCGCAGATTTCCCCCGGGTCATGCTCGAGTGAGCGAGAAAGTCCAGATTTTCTTCGAGTCTGGTGTGGACTCCTCTTTTCCACCGTGTTTGGCAAGACCGTCAGCTGGGCCCCTGCGTTACAGGTACTGGTCGGCGCCTGTTTTTTCGTCTTTCCTTTGCTGCACGCCTGTTGCACGTTCTCTGATGACGAAGTGTCTTTCGGAGGGTTTGACCAGAAGTGATCCATGGATCACTTTGGGACCAGGCACGAGGTTGCCCGAGGTAACAGCACAAGGTTGCTCTGAAAACGGAGAGGTTGAAACGTGCGACCGAGTGGGGTCCTCTCGAGTTTCTTTTCGTTTCAGTTTCTGTGAGATGACGAGGGTCATCTCACGCTCGAGTGCGCAAGGACCGAGCGGTCCAGAGGGGGCAAGGGAAGCTCACATCAGTTTGTGAATTTCCCTTGGTACTGTACCTCGCTCCAACCACTGGACGCCGGGAGAGAGACCACAGGGGCGGTCTCCATCGTGGTCGACCCGACCGTGAAAGGACCGAAGTAAAGGGAGAAAGTCGTTTTGGGGGAGGCAACAGTCCGAGCGGACTTCAGTGTCGAGCGGCACTCATAGTGTCAAGCGCGAGCGCGCTGAGCCGAGGGGTTTGGGGGTTAGAACAGAAAGCGCAAGAGCGCAGAATTTCTGTCTCAAGTCCAAGCGGACTGAAGTGCCCAGCGGCACTCCCCTTTCTGTGCGCGAGCGCGCCAAGATTGAAGTCAATTTCGTTGGCCCACCCACCCTCCCTTTTTCATGCAGTGCCAAGCGGCATTGCAAGTTCGAGTCCACTCAACGACGGTCGTTAGATTCAGGTATCCCCGACGCTCTGGCCTGGCAGAGCTCTTTGTCCTGTGCGAGGGTACCATCTTGGCCGACGACGATGTAAAGACTGCACAGTACCAGTACGATTTACTTGGACGTGGGACCGTTTATTGGGATATTATTATCTATCTGTTCCCTTTCGTTTCCTCCCGCGTCTGATTCTCTGCACGCCTTCTTTCCGACGTTGCGGCGTCACAGGTACCGTCTGTTGCGGCAGCGGTTGTTTTCCTTGGCTCCCTCTCGAGTCGTTGACGTCGCCAAGAAGACGACTCGTCGAGGCAGAGCACTGCGCACGCGGAGGCGTGCAGTGTCATCACGTAGAGTCATCGCGCACTCGCGCCCTCATTTCAATCTTCTTCCGGGCCTTTCGCCTTCTCTTGCCTCCGCTTTCTTCTTTTTCCTCCGTCGTCTCGCCACTCCTGCCCTTAGGCTTGGGGTTCTTGCTGCCTCGTGGCTACTTTCGGAGGCTTTCGTGTTCCAGCGCTGCTCTCCTATGTACGCAGTTTGGGTTCGCCTGGTATTGCAGTTATGTGCCGTATAGCGTTTCTGGTACACGTATTCCTCGACTTCGGCTACTGCCTCGTCCTGAAGTTCGGAAGCGCCCCTGACCCCTTCGGGGGTCGAGGGGGATGGCCATGGCTGCGCCTCCTTGTTGTGCACGTCCCTTCGTGCTGGACCGCGCAGTCAAAGAGGACGTATGTCGTACATCAGACACTGTCCCTTTGTCTCCCTGTACAGTCATGTATAGTCGAAGGAGCTCCCGGCCACAACCGATGGGGAGTGGCGGAGACGCCACTCCCTGTAAAGTCACAAGGGAGGACCGGAGACTATACTTTTAATGTATAAGGTGTCTTTTAAGCCCGAGCGGGTTTTTAACGTGATCGCACATGTCAGAGACTGGGAGCATGCCGAGACGGTTCGCCGTCGCTGTCCAAGTGGACAGTTGGAGGCTTTGCGCTCCGAGTGGAGTGCACGGGCCCAGGGTTACATGTGGGTGAATCAGCACCTAAGCCGGGACCCTCTGGCTGAATGAGGGCGCAAGAGCGGTCTGAACCAAGACATGCTCAGGCCGAGCGGCCCAACGGGACAGACACTTGCCGAGTGGCTCCGACCGAGCGGTCGAGCGGACGAGCGTCCGCAGTGTCGAATACATACTGGTCGAGCGACCAGGCGTGCGAGCGCTCACGTCCCGAGAAGGCGCCGAGTGGCGCGAAAAATCCGGACCGAAAAGGTTTGGACTTCGACGGGGAGGTGTGGGAGATCAGGTCGTCAAGTCGCCCTACTGCGTGTTGGAGGTCGTGGTACGCAGCTGCGCTCTGCAGGTTTCTACTGTCTTCGATGGTCTATGTTACGGTACCTTTCCTGGTTTTTCCTCTGGGCCTCTCTTGTGCTTGTTCCGATGGTCTTTGGTGCGGGTCTCGTTTACTCTCCCTGGCCGTGTTCGGGTTTCTGCCGGGTGGTGGCACAAGGCGCAGGCCGCTCTCGGTATCTTGCACCAGGGCGCGCGTCACCTTTCCGCACGCACAAGTTCGTGTCAGTCGCGCACAAAGAGATATTTGGGACGTCTTTGACAGCACGTGGCTTTCCGCCGGCGGTGCTCTTCGGCCGGTCGCGCTCGTCTTTGCGCTTTTCGAGAAAGGCGTCGCGTCGCGCAGACTACTGTATGTGTGGCTCGATTTTTGGTCTCTTGTCAAGCGCAACAGTTTTATCCTGGCGGCGAGGCCCTGAACGACCCTTGGGTGCATCAGTATGTTAGAGTCCTCGCCGGTGTGGCCGAGGGCATGTTGAAGTTCATTCACACGATCCACGCCCGTACAGCTCCCGACGGCGCATGGAAGCCCTTCTATTTCATCTTTCCACCGGCCGTCTTCATCTCTGCATTGTCCAGGACTCGTTCTTGAAGGAGTTCGTGGGCGAACAGGATGAGCCGATTCAACGTACCTCGAATTTCATGGCCGCATCCTTGAGTGTCGTGAACACGTCCAGCTGGCACCACAGACGGTGGAAGTGCGTTTGGTGGAACAAGTTCAGGAACAATCGATGAGCGTACATGCTTGCCTCTGCAGGTCTTCACTACGGGTTTGTCGCGGTCCACTACTTTCACTTGTTGGCTTTCTACTCGGCTCCCTCTTCTTTGGTGCTCGTTGTTTTGTTTGGGGATGGGGCCCGCGTTTCTTATCTGTACGTTTCGCGGTCAACATTTCATCCAACTTTGCCCTCGTCTACTCTGTCCATGACGTCGCCACAGTCTATGGGTCGGCCTTTTTTGAGTTTCACGATCTTGAAGGCCTTCGACCCCGTCGTACACAGTGGGTTCTTGACGTGTCCGACAGCGGCTGTATGACGAACGAGGAGGAGGAGAATCCACGCAAGGCTGTGTCGGAAGGCACCTTCACAGAGGCCGAAGAGGTCAGTAACTCGGCGAGCTGACTTCCTTTTCAAAGGGAGCACTGGGGATCGCAGGGACTCTGATACTTATACCGCAGAGGCGTGCACGTATTGGGAATGGTATTTCCGTTGACAGTTGTTCGAGTCTCTAGTGTCTGCCGTTTCACCGAACACCGTCTTGTACGACACGAAGCACATTGGCTGTCAGTACCAGGTGGAGAGTGATCCGTTGGAACCCAGACGGCACCCCCGATCTGGATGATGACGGATCACCTCAACGAAGCGGACGAACACGAACGGTCCGAGCGGACCAGCTGTCGAGTGACAGCAAGAAAGATGCCGAGGAGCATCGAAAGACCGAGCGGTCAGACCGAGTGGTCACACAAGCGAGACCGAGTGGTCAGACCGAGTTGTCATACAATCTCTTGTGGTGGGTCCTCGTTGGCAGGTCGAGCGACCAACGCCGCCAGGTGAGACACCCACAGGAATTAAGGCCCGAGTGGGCGGTGTTTTTTGTAGTTCCCCATTTATCTGGTACGTCGCGTTATTGGTCCCCGGTTGTGGCGGCGAGGTGGCTTCTTGGACGCTGGTTATGGCGCTGGCTACAGGCTAATTGGGCTTCGGCGGCGGACGTTGTTCTACGTCTACGGATTCCTTTGTCTTTCTCGTGGACCCGTTTTGGTTGCGTATTTTCGCGGATTTTCCTCACTGGTGTCTTCTGAGTTTTTCGGAGTTGGAGACTTATTTCGGACTGGCGCACTCTTCGCAACTTTCGCGGCCGGTCCCTTGACGTCTCCTCGGACCCCGTATTTTCTTGCATTTGACGCGTACACGGAATTTTTCCTCGTCGCGTCAGCTCATGGACTGTCTCGGCTTAGCTGGGCCGGGATCTGGGCCTCCGCACTTCGGCATATTTCGGCCGAGCGAGACGATCTATAACTCGCTACTCAGAGTACGCTGTCGCGTTGGCAGTATGCTCTCGTCTCTCTTGAAGTACCGGGACGCCCACGAGTACCTCAACCAGGAGTGACAGTTGAGTCAGGGAAGGACCGAGTGGTCAGGCGAGTGCCAAGGAGGGAGGCAAAAACTGAGCAGTGATTGCCTCCTCCTTTCCTTTCTTCAAGACTCCGAGCGGGGCTGCCGCACCAAGTGGTGGGCAAGAGTCTGAGAAAGACTCTCCTGACCCAACTGAGGGAACTTTGAAGGTTTTAAGAACTGCGTTGCCCGAGTGGGAGTGTTCTTGTCCCAAGCCGAGCGGCTGTGCCGAGTGGCATCTACTCACTCATCGACCCCAGGGTCAGATGAGTGTAAGCGGACTGCGCACGAGTGTGCCAGGGTCAGTCCGAGTCTGGAGTGCCGTGGCTGACACACCACAGAGCACACAGACTGTGTCGTGTGGCTCGCGGCAGAGACTCAAACAGAGACCGCGAACCAGAGTAGTGTTTTTTTCTCCCGGCAGGGTGAGGAGAGCGAGCGCTCGGGAATCACCCCGCCAGACTCCCGTGGTTGGTCGTCAAGCGTGACAAGGGGAGTGGGGTCACACTATCCCTCAGGGTTAGGGATCGCCGGCGCGAGGCTTCGCGCAGTGTGAGAGAGTGTGACCTCACAATGCCCCTGTCACCAAAAAAGGTAGGTCAGACACATGCACCACAGAGAGCGTGCAATGTGACTGACACGCACGCAGACTACACACAGGCTGCGCACCACGAGCTCAACAGCGCGTACACCCACGTGGTTTCACTCACTCACTTAATTACTTAATTACTTAATTACTTAATTACTTAATTACTTAATTACTTAATTACTTAATTACTTAATTACTTAATTACTTAATTACTTAATTACTTAATTACTTCATTACTTCATTACTCAATTACTTAATTACTCAATTACTTAATTACTTAATTACTTAATTACTTAATTAATTACTTAATTACTTAATTACCTAATTACAATTGGTCATCCTCTCTGCAGCCATTGAGAGTGGAGAGCGGCATCCAAGAACTCTTGGAGACGTTAGAAAACTGGAAGGCATAACTTGGGGCTCCGTTGCTCGCCGACGTTTTTTTTTTGGTTCTTGTGTCCTTGTTCGCTGAGAAGAAGGATGACCACAGCGTGTCTGCAGTGTTGTGGTTGTTCAGATTATCTTTTCGATTGTGGTTCCAATGTCAGTGTTCGCTGCGCTTAGGGTGTTACTTTCTCCACAGTCAGATCTCTCGAACTCACGACCGCGACGTGGGATACAGAGACTTCTGGTGAGACCGCGTTTTTGAAGCCTGATTTGGACAAGTTGACAGAACAGGGGAACAGCGGTTATCGTGCTGCTACATCCATTCTTCAGGAGAGGTCAGGTTGATTGCACCAGCGATACTGTGAAGCCTTTGTGTGACCTGTCCTGTCCTTGAAGCTGGAGATTCTGGTGCTCTGAAGGATCAGGAAGGAGGCATGTTTTTGACCGAGTAAGGCTACGAGTCTTTTGATGTTTTTGTTTGTCGGTCTGAGGGTGCCGCTGGACCTCGGTTCGGCCCCGAGGCACTCTGGAGTTTTTGTTTGTTGCGAGGACAGTGAGTACCGGTGCCATGGGGCAGACGGCCTGGAGGCATCTCAGATTTAAGACAGCTGTGTGTCCCAGCTCATCGACAGTTGACTTCCTCTGCTGGAAGGTGTCATCATCATCACCATTCACATTATCACAAAAATTATAATTACGTTTAACATTATCTTGGGCGAGGGAGGAGGGAGGAGGGAAGGGAAGCAGCACCACCCACAAGACGCGGGTTGGAGCGGGAAAGCAGCACCAACAAAGAAAGAAACAATGGTTTGACCCCTCGAATTGGGCCAATTAGGCTCGATCTGGCCCGCGTGTTTGTGACTGTCTTCTCAAAGTTTAACCAGGATTTTTCAAAGATCACATTACACAAAATCGGCGAAGGGGAGAAACCAGCACCACGCAAAAGGAGGAGGATGGGAAAGCAGTACCGCCACATCCACGACTTACCTTATCTGACCTTACTGAAAAGAAAGAGGGAGGAGAAAGGTAGCACCACCCATGAGGGAAAAACAGCACCACACCACACCAAACAGCAGCCCACCCAAAAGGAGGAGGGGAGGAAAAGCAACACCGCCGACAGAGAGGAGGGGAAGGCAGCACCACACAAAGGGAGCTGCGGCCCACCTCTTGTGGGCTGATGTCGCTTTTTCCATCCCCTCTTCCTCCTTGTGGGCGGTGCTGCTTTCCGGCCTCCTTCCGAGTGGTGCAGCTTTCTCCTTCCTGCGACGTTGGGATGCACATGTGTACCGAGAGGGAGGACGCCTTCGCTAAGGATGGATATTTGCCAGATCCCGCGTGCAAGGTGCAGAACAAGGGTTTGAACACTAAAAGGGAGTGCACCGTACCGAGAAGGCTGGCACTGCGACGGTCCTAGAGGAGAGAAACCACGAACCCAGAGTGCATCTTGCAGTTGACCAAGGATTTCATTCCCATGCTGCGGGCAGAGCCGCGCGCTCACGAGGATGTCCATGACAACGGAACGCTTGCCGCTGCCCAGTGGGTCAATACTTGGCGCCCACCTACCGTCACTTGTGCGGCACCAGCTTCAGTGATCGAGTTTGTTGCACCCTCACTCGCCGTTGCCTAGGCAACCCCTACCACAGCGAGTGAATACGTTGCGCCCGCACCTGCCGCTGCCAATGCTGCGCCTGATCCAGTGTTCAAACATGTGGCTTCATCACCTGCTGTCACCAATGCGGCACCAGCTCCGTTGACCGAGTGTATGGCATCCGAACCTGCCGTTACCTTCACGGCGCCTGCTCCAGTGATCGAAAACGTGGGTCCATCTCCTGCCGGCACCTGTGCAGCCCCAGTGACCGAGCATGCGTCATCCTCACCTGCCGCTGCCTATGCAGCGCCTGACACACTGATTGAATACGTGGCTTCATTTTCTGCCGACACCTGCGCAGCACCAGCTCCAGTGACCGAGTATGCGCCTGCCGCTCCTCATGATGCAGCGTCTGACACAAGTGATCGAACACGTGGCTCCATCTCTTGCCGGCACCTACACAGCACCAGCTCCAGTGATCAGATACGTGGCTCCATCTCCGCCTGGCACCTGCGCACCAGTTCCAGCGACCGTGCATGCGCCTGCCGCTTCCCATGCAGCACCTGCTCCAGTGAGTGATTACGTGGCACCTGCCGCCTCTTTGACTCGAGCAGAGGCAACGTTCGAGATTTCTGGAGCTGATGGAGGACGTGAAACTGATCTTCCTGCTGAGGTGGAGCGCGTGGTGGAAGCCGTCGTCCCCGAAAGCACTTACGTGACGGAGAGATGGAGAGAGATGCTGACATGCCAGAGTCCATGACGTACATGAGCGAGGAAGCCGCGGAGCCCTCGGCCTGAAGTTGGGCCTGTTGCTTGGGAGGCCCAGCGGGAGGAGGTGGTCGCTGAAGTTTTAAGTGCCGAGGCCGACGGGAACATGGACGGATCGTCGCCAGACCCACTGAACACCATGAACTCAGAGTTAGAGTGCGTCTGGCAGTTGACCAAGGAGATGGCCACGAAAGGCGAGTTGCCCGCCGCAGCCATCAATGTGAATGAATGCTTGAAGCCACACCATGGTGGAATTGGACGTCGTCCATGATGCCTTGAGCGAGCTGTCTGACTGCACGCCGTGTTGAAGATCTGACTTCTCTGCGGCTGTGGCGTCTGGAGGAACTCTTCGAAGACTGGGAAAGCATGGGAGTGATCCGACGGGATGACACGCGGCTCTGGGTGGCCTTCTGCCCGTCCGTTGCGGATGCCCTCAATGAGGAGGATTGTTGGTGGAAGCGTGGGCAGGGCTGCGCCTTCCGCCTCAAAATCGAGAAGTGCGGTCAACTTGAAGTGTCCCTTTGGGCACGGTATTGTCACGAATTGGGACGCCACGGAAAGAAATCTGGCATCACATTTTTCCCTGCGACTGTCTGCAGGCCCAAGATTCCAGGCATCATGGTCGGCATGGACCAAAAGGTCAGCTGATATCCGCTTCATTGAAAAAGAAGCCAGCGGAATCCACGACACTTCAAGGATTTGTTCGCCAATGTCGTGTTGGTAGGCGGCACGACCATGTTCCAAGTTTTTTTTTGTGTAGCTTCCAGTGGTCACGACAGGTGCTACCGGGCCCTGGGGCTCTTCCGCCTGTGTGTGGCGCCCGCAGGCCTGAGCTTGTTCAGCCAGCGGGTGCGGACTGTAGCTCTCCACGAGCACTCAGGGGTCAATGCCACAATGATGGGCTCGTAGTTTCTATGCTGAGTTTGGCCTCACCATGATACTGACAGTCCCATGAGATTCTATTTCCGTTTCCATTCTAATTGTAACTTGAAATTTTAATTACATTAATGGTTAACTTGGGCGAGAAGGGGAGGGAAGCACCACCACCCACAAGACGGAATGGAGAGGAAAAGTAGCACCATCCAGGAGCAAAGAAAAAAAGGCACCTCCTTAGGAAAACGAGGTTGACCCCTCGAATGGGGCCAATTAGGCTCGATCTGGCCCGCTTGTTTGTGGCTGTCTTCTCAAAGTTAAAAAAGGGTTTTCAAAAATCACATTACACAAAATCGGCGAGGGGGAGAAACCAGCACCACGCAAAAGAAGGATGATGGGATAGCAGCACCAACCCAAAAGGAGGAGGGGAGGAAAAGCAACACCGCCGACAGAGAGGAGGGGAAGGCAGCACCACACAAAGGGAGCTGCGGCCCACATCTTGTGGGCTGATGTAGCTTTTTCCATCCCCTCTTCCGCGGTGCTGCATTCCCGCCTCCTTCAGAGCGGCGCAGCTTTTCTTCCTCTTCTTGTGGTGCTTTCCTCCCTCATTCCTTTGGTGCTTTCCGAGTTCTTCCCTTTCGGGTGGTGCTACTTTTTGCGGTCGTTCTGTCCCTCTCCGGTGCCCTTCTCCATTGCTTCTTCACGTGGTGGCGCTTTTGCTACGCCTCCATACCTACATAATACGCATCCATAATATAATTTACAGTGGACTGACTTGTGACTGGTGACTTGTAACGTGTAACTTGTAACCTGTAACTTATAACTTGTAACTGGTAACTGGTAACTGGTAACTTGTAACGTGTAACTGGTAACTTGTAACTTGTAGCTGGTAACTTATAACTTGCAAATTATAATTTATAACTTGTCACTTATAACTTGTAACTTTATAGCTTATAACTTATGACTTGTAACGTGTAACTTGTAACCTGTAACTTATAACTTGTAACTGGTAACTTGAAACTCAGAAAACTCAAAACTTAAAACTTAAAACCTAAAACTTAAAAACTTAAAACTTAAAACCTAGAACCGATAGCTTATGACTTATAACTTATAAATTCAAACGTGAAACTTAAAACTTATAACTTATAACTTATAACTTATAACTTATAACTTATAACTTATAACTTATAACTTATAACTTATAACTTATAACTTATAACTTATAACTTATAACTTATAACTTATAACTTATAACTTATAACTTACAACTTACAACTTACAACTTACAACTTACAACTTACAACTTATAACTTATAACTTATAACTTATAACTTATAACTTATAACTTATAACTTATAACTTATAACTTATAACTTATAACTTATAACTTATAACTTATAACTTATAACTTATAACTTATAACTTATAACTTATAACTTATAACTTATAACTTATAACTTATAACTTATAACTTATAACTTATAACTTATAACTTATAACTTATAACTTATAACTTATAACTTGTAACTTGTAACTTGTAACTTGTAACTTGTAACTTGTAACTTGTAACTTGTAACTTGTAACTTGTAACTTGTAACTTGTAACTTGTAACTTGTAACTTGTAACTTGTAACTTGTAACTTGTAACTTGTAACTTGTAACTTGTAACTTGTAACTTGTAACTTGTAACTTGTAACTTGTAACTTATAACTTATAACTTATAACTTATAACTTATAACTTATAACTTATAACTTATAACTTATAACTTATAACTTATAACTTATAACTTATAACTTATAACTTATAACTTATAACTTATAACTTATAACTTATAACTTATAACTTATAACTTATAACTTATAACTTATAACTTATAACTTATAACTTATAACTTATAACTTATAACTTATAAACTTATAACTTATAACTTATAACTTATAACTTATAACTTATAACTTATAACTTATAACTTAACTTATAACTTATAACTTATAACTTATAACTTATAACTTATAACTTATAACTTATAACTTATAACTTATAACTTATAACTTATAACTTATAACTTATAACTTATAACTTATAACTTATAACTTATAACTTATAACTTATAACTTATAACTTATAACTTATAACTTATAACTTATAACTTATAACTTATAACTTATAACTTATAACTTATAACTTATAACTTATAACTTATAACTTATAACTTATAACTTATAACTTATAACTTATAACTTATAACTTATAACTTATAACTTATAACTTATAACTTATAACTTATAACTTATAACTTATAACTTATAACTTATAACTTATAACTTATAACTTATAACTTATAACTTATAACTTATAACCTATAACTTATAACCTATAACCTAGTACCTAGTACCTAGTACCTAGTACCTAGTACCTAGTACCTAGTACCTAGTACCTAGTACCTAGTACCTAGTACCTAGTACCTAGTACCTAGTACCTAGTACCTATCCTAGTAACCCTAACTTGTAACTCATAACTTGTAACTCATAACTTGTAACTCATAACTTGTAACTCATAACTTGTAACTCATAACTTGTAACTTGTAACTTGTAACTTGTAACTTGTAACTTGTAACTTGTAACTTGTAACTTGTAACTTGTAACTTGTAACTTGTAACTTGCAAATTATAATTTATAATTTGTCACTTATAACTTGTAACTTTATAGCTTATAACTTATAACTTGTAACTTGTAACCTGTAACCTGTAATTTATGACCAAGTGGGAACAAGAGTTGAGGCGGCCGCACTACGTCATGCATAAGATGTGGCAGATGATGCAAAGCAATGACACTGAGACGATGAACCTGGACAAGGACTTCGAAGAAATATTGAATAATGCGAAACAGACAGGGTGGAATGGATCGACCAAAACAACAAGGTTCTGGGCCGAAGAAGAAGAACACGATCCGTAATTAAAGTCGCTCTGCGCTCAAAACCCGCAGATGGGAAGCATAACGAACTTTGTAGCCGAGTGGTTCTCCCATGGAGAGATGCAGGTGCTGCAAGGTGTTTCTTTGCTGTTGTCTGTTTGTGTGAGGGAGTGGCAGTACAAGGACATTCTCAATGACATTGACGACCTGATGTGGGATAATTTGTCGGAAGACTGGCGAAAGTATGTGTCAGAGGAAGAAGTAAGTCTTGCCATGTGAAATCCGCCACTGCACCCAAGAGGTACCCGTGCAAAAAATGCCAACAAGTGTGCGACGGAGATCAGTCTCTGCCTCATCAAGTTCTCAAAAAAAAAAAAAGAGAGCCCCCTTGTACTCGGAAGTCTCTTTCGGAGCGTGCCAGATGTCAGGAGGATACATCTGGAGCAGGGTGTCTCTCGTTGAAAACTTCATGTTCACCAGAGAGTTCCCGTGTAAATGCCGACGGGATGGTGTGGCAAAGAAAAGGAATAAGGATTTTGTGCGCTCCGAACGGTTTCAGGGAAGGCGTGGAGGAACGTGTGACGATCCTTGACGCGAGGATCTGAGAGATCCCTGGGCTTCTGTGAGTTGAACGGTCTGGAGGCGAAGGTCTCCTTGAAGACTTGAGACGTATGTAACCTGGATTGTGACACTTCTGAACCTGGACGAGAAATGATGGAGAGGTAGATTTTTGTTGCAGTCAGGTTTTTGTTTCGACACTGACCGACACGGGGATAAACCTACTCAAGTCGTATCTCGTCTCATCTGTCTCATCTCAACTTTGATTTTTTTTCAAAAAAAAAACTTTAACTTATAACTTATAACTTTCAACTTTTTTTTAAAAAAAAAATTTAAACATTTGAAACTTTTCTTAAAAACTTGTAACTTATAACTTGTAACCTATAACCTATGACTTAAAACATGCAACTTCTAACTTGTTACCTAGGACTTTTAACTTGTAACTTGTAACTTATTAACTTATGAACTTATTAACTTATGAACTTATTAACTTTGAACTTACGAACTTGTGAACTTACGAACTTGTGAACTTATGAACTTGTGAACTTACGAACTTGTGAACTTACGAACTTGTGAACTTACGAACTTGTGAATTTATTAAACTTATTAGACTTATTCAAATTTTATTAAAACTTATTAAACTTTTTAAACTTATTAAGCTTATTAAAACTTATTTAAACTTCTTAAAACTTATTAAAGCTTTTTAAGGCTTTTTAAGACTTATTAAGACTTCTTAAAACTTCTTTAAACTTCTGAAAACTTCTTTAAACTTCCTAAACTTCGTAAACTTCTGTAAACTTCTTAAAACTTATACAAATATTCAAAACTTATTTAAACTTATGACAACTTCTTAAAACTTTTTAAACTTATGAAAAATTATTTGAACTTATTTGAGCTTATTTAAACTTATTTTAAACTTATTTTAAACTTTAAACTTGTTTTAAACTTGTTTAAACTTGTTTAAACTCATTTAAACTTATTTACACTTATATACACTTATTCAAAATTTTAAGACGTTTTAATTTTTTTTTAACTTTTGAACTCAACTTGTTTTCTGATTAACATATTAACTTTTACCTTGTACCTTTTCCTTTTTTTAATTTTATTACTTTATTTCTTACTTCCTCCCTTACTCTCTCTCTCTCTTTTTAACTCTCTCTCTCTCTTACTCTCTTACTCTCTTACTCTCTTACTCTCTTACTCTCTTACTCTCTTACTCTCTTACTCTCTTACTCTCTTACTCTCTTACTCTCTTACTCTCTTACTCTCTTACTCTCTTACTCTCTTACTCTTTTACTTTGTTACCTTACTACCTTATTTCTTTTTTACTTTATTACTTTTTCACTTTATTACTTTTTCACTTAATTACTTTTTCACTTTATTACTTTATCACTTTATTACTTTAATACTTTATTACTTCACGACTGTGGACGCAACGTCGATACCTGTGACACCAATGCCAACCGTGACTTGATCCGAAACACGTTTCTCACTTTGAAGACTTACCACGTCATCCAGCCATCCAGTTCAAGGACAAGTCTGAGAGATCAGTGCTTCTTTTGCCTTGTACACATTTCTATGGAGATTTGTTACTCGCTCGGCTTTGGTACCACTGGAGTCAGTGGCGATTCTTGAGACAGTGTTGGCTTCCTTGTCATTGCGTCAATACAAACAGTTGTCATCCGGTGTACACACGCTTTCCTCCCTGTTCTGTATCTGTCGAGCCAACTTCAACCACATTGAGCACGTTACACTGGCGTAGCATTCATATCCTGGCGAAACTATTTCGATCACAATTACTTTATTAATTACTTTATTACTTTATTATTATTATACCTTTTCTACTTTATTTCTTGATTATTTTATCGCTTTATTACTCTATTACCCTATGACCTTATCACTTTATTACTTTATTACTTTTGACTTTATAAGTTATAAGTTTTTTTTTGTAATTTGTAATCGAAAAACTTATAACTTATAACTGAAAATTCAAAAAATATACCTAAAAACTTGTAACTGAAAACCTGTTGATTTTCTAACTTGAATTTTTTAACTTCTGATTTTTGTACTTTAGATTTTTTTAACTTTTGAATTTTTCACTTTTGAATTTTTCACTTTTGAATTTTTCACTGTTGAATTTTTTAACTTTTGATTTTTTTTAACTTTTGATTTTTTTTAACTTTTGAATTTTTTTTTAACTTGAATTTTTTGAAACTTTTGAATTTTTCAACTTTTGATTTTTTAAACTTTTGAATTTTTCACTTTTTTTAACTTTTGGATTTGTTAACTTCTGAATTTTTTTACTTATGAATTTAAACTTTTGCTTTTTTTTTTGAAAAAAAAAAAACTTTGGTTTTTTTACTTATAACTTGTGTCTTGTATCTTGGTAACTGGTAACTTGTATCATGTAACTTGTTTCATGTAACTTATATCATGTAATTTGTATCATGTCCCAAAAACAAAACGAACAACCCACAATCAACACACGCACAGAAAACACACAAAATACGAAACGAACGAAACACAAACCACAGAACAAACAAACAAACAAACAACACAAGCACAAAACAAAATACAAAAAAGAAACACACACCAAAAACGAAACGACAAAAATGAAAAGATAAATCGAAACCCACACAACAACGAAGAACAAACAACGAGCAAACCAAAAACAAACAGACAAAAACAAAAATCAAACTTTTTTTGTTAAACTTTTTTGCTAATAACCTATAATTTTGTTTTTTCCCTTTCTCAAAACTTATTACAATGATTATTATCATCGTCATTGTAAACATTGTAAGAGGTACGCGTGTCTGGTACCAACGGTTGCACACCACGGGTACGTGACACCCATGGTCACTGCATTCACCAGGAACAACATCTTGTGTCACTTGTGGCAACCACTCAGTCAAGTTTGTGCATCAGATTTCCCACCCGCCCGGCAGTACATGTTTGCGACCCGAAATCTTGCATCCGATTTGACGATACCACGTGGATCGCGCTTTGGAATACGCATGCAGAAGTACGAACGCCCAGGTGCGTGGCAAAAGGTGGGGCAGAATCGAAAACCCGTATGAGGTCTTACAGCACCGCATATGGCATATCGCAGCTGGTTATGAGGCAAGGTTCCAATGGCAAGAGACGCTGAGCCATGATGAAACTCCGCAACTTAAAACCAAGTTCTAAAAAAACATTTTAACTTTAACTTGAATAATAATTTTAACTGATAATGAGTCAAACTTCCAACTTCAAACTTGTAACTTATAACTTATAACTTATAACTTGTAACCTATAACCTATGACTTATAACCTATAACCTATAACTTGTTATCTATAGCCTATAACCTATAACCTGTTACTTATATCAATATAACTTAAAACCTTTTAACTCTTTTAACTTTTAAAAAATCAAGAACCTTTCACTATAAGCTCTTTTAGCTCTTTTAGCTAAACTTTTAACCTTTTAGCTCTTTTAAGCTCTTTTAACTCTTTTAGCTCTTTTAACTCTTTTAACTCTTTTACTCTTTTAACTCTTTTAACTCTTTTAACTCTTTTAACTCTTTTAACTCTTTTAACTCTTTTAACTCTTTTAACTCTTTTAACTCTTTTAACTCTTTTAACTCTTTCAACTCTTTCAACTCTTTCAACTCTTTCAACTCTTTCAACTCTTTCAACTCTTTCAACTCTTTCAACTCTTTCAACTCTTTCAACTCTTTCAACTCTCTTTCAACTCTCTTGAAACTCTCTTGAAACTCTCTTGAAACTCTCTTGAAACTCTCTTTGAAACTCTCTTTGAAACTCTCTTTGAAACTCTCTTGAAACTCTCTTGAAACTCTCTTTGAAACTTTCTTTGAAACTTTCTTTGAAACTTTCTTTGGCACTTTCTTTGGCACTTTCCTTGGCACTTTCCTTGGCACTTTCCTTGGCACTTTCCTTGGCACTTTCCTTGGCACTTTCCTTGGCACTTTCCTTGGCACTTTCCTTGGCAGCTTTCCTTGGCACTTTCCTTGGAACTTTCCTTGGAACTTTCCTTGGAACTTTCCTTGGAACTTTCCTTGGAACTTTCCTTGGAACTTTCCTTGGAACTTTCCTTGGAACTTTCCTTGGAACTTTCCTTGGAACTTTCCTTGGAACTTTCCTTGGAACTTTCCTTGGAACTTTCCTTGGAACTTTCCTTGGAACTTTCTTTGGAACTTTCTTTGGAACTTTCTTTGGAACTTTCTTTGGAACTTTCTTTGGAACTTTCTTTGGAACTTTCTTTGGAACTTTCTTTGGAACTTTCTTTGGAACTTTCTTTGGAACTTTCTTTGAAACTTTTTTTACACTTTTTTTACACTTTTTTACATTTTTACACTTTTTTACACTTTTTTACACTTTTTTTTTACATTTTTTTTTTTTCATTTTTTTCATTTTTTTTTTTTTGAATTTTTTTCATTTTTTTACACTTTTTTACATTTTTTTATTTGACATTTTTTACATTTTTACATTTTTAAACATTTTTACACTTTTTTACATTTTTTTACACTTTTTTACACTTTTTACACTTTTTTACACTTTTTTTCAAACTTTTTCAAACTTTTCTCACTTTCTCAACTTTTCTCAACTTTTCTCAACTTTTCTCAACTTTTCTCAACTTTTCTCAACTTTTCTCAACTTTTCTCAACTTTTCTCAACTTTTCTCAACTTTTCTCAACTTTGCTAAACTTTGCTAAACTTTTCTAAATTTTTCTAAACTTTTCTAATTTTTTTTTTTTTGAAAAATTTTTTCTACACTTTTCCAAACTTTTCTAATCTTTTCGAATCTTTTTCAAACTTTTCTAAACTTTTCTAAACTTTTCTAAACTTTTCTAAACTTTTCTGAACTTTTCTTATTTTTTTCAACTTTTCTAAACTTTTTCTAAACTTTTTTCTAAACTTCTTTTTTTAACTTTCTAAACTTTTCTAAAATTTTCTGAACTTTTCTTAATTTTTAAACTTTTCTAAACTTTTCGAAACTTTTCTAAACTTTTCTAAACTTCTTTTTTTTTTAAAAAAAAAAAAACTTTTTTTTTTTTTAAACTTTTCTAAACTTTTCTAAACTTTTCTAAACTTTTCTTATTTTTTTTGAGAAAAAACTGTTTTTTTTTTTAAAAAAAAAATTTTCTAAAAACTTTTTTAAACTTTTCTCAACTTTTCTGAACTTTTTTTAAACTTTTTTAATCTTTTCTAAACTTTTCTAAACTTTTCTAAACCTTTCTAAACTCTTCTAAACTTTTCTAATTATTTCAACTTTTTCTTATTTTTTTAATTTTTTTAGGGTGCGTGAATTTCGATTCTTGCTTGGGAAAATATGTGACTTTCCTTTTATGCTGCGCTTGATCGGTTAAGGTTGAGATTCCGCCCGCCGGCCCGAGGCGGTATAGCAAGTATCGGCGAAGTTCTTCGCACAAGTCTCCCCAGTGAGACGTGCGTTAACCAGAAGCGGCCTGGCCGTGGTTAACGCCCCCTTCGGGAATGTATGTGGTATTTTCTTTGCCCGTCCCACCCTTCCCGTGGTTTTTGATGGGCATGAGAGTGGAGTGTTGTTGACGGGGTGCTGGTCGGTGACTCTGGTCGGACCGTCCGCTCGCTGTCAGCAGCGTCAAAACCTCGCATTACCCATCGCACGGCGCGGAACACTCCATCCATCTAGGGAGAAGGAGAGGAACATATTTTCAAAACTTTTTTAAACTATTTAAACTTTTAAAAACTTTTTTAATCTTTTTAATTTTTTTAAACTTTTTTAAACTTTTTTTTTAAAACTTTTTTAAATTTTTAAACTTTTTTAAACTTTTTCAAAACTTTTCTAAACTTTTTTCAAAATTTTTTAAACTTTTTTAAACTTTTTAAACTTTTTAAAACTTTTCAAACTTTTTTTTTACATTTTTTAACTTTTTTTCCTTTTTTTGACCTTTTTTTTTTTGAACATTTCTTTTTTGA
>CBDCEV010000004.1:0-12827 GCA_965215715.1 Hyphomicrobiales bacterium
GAACGTCCACGCCCTATCACTCAGAAACAAACGGAATTGCAGAACGAGCTATACGACGAGTAAAAGAGGGAACATCAGCTGTGTTATTGCAATCCGAATTGGATGATAAGTGGTGGTCAGATTCTATGGAATGCTACTGCTATCTGCGAGATGTCCAAGACCTCCTGGCAGACAAGAAAACTCCGTACGAAGGAAGATTTGGAGAATCATTTACAGGACCAATTATTCCATTTGGTGCACTGGTGGAATATCTCCCAAATTCCGAGTGAGACAAAGCGAGAATTCACCAATTCGGAAAGAAAGTATTACTAGGAATCTTTCTGGGTTATGCTTTGATCGCGGGGAGAATTTGGAAGGGAGACATTCTGATTGCTGATATTGAAGAATTAGAAAAGTTGGGTATATCAGATATTTTATCCCAAAAGACTGAACGCAAAAGAAGTCCTAATAACCCACAAAGACATGGGAATTTGTATTTCCTGTGGCAGATGGTTCAGCAACATTATCAGGGAGGGACTACGAATTCCAAGAACCCACTTTGAGACGGGAATCCACCGTAAGGAGAGAGAGAATCTCAGCGGAGAATCTCAAGGCGATAGGGAAGAGTTCCAACCTGAAGAAACAAAAGATGGCAAAGAAATACATAAGTTTTTTTTTGGTCTATTCAAGGAGACTTTTATTTATCGTCATCATATTGAACCAAACGTGCCGAGAGAAGAATCGTTCCCTATTCCACTGAAATACATTGATGTCATCAGGTCAACTCATACCGATTTGGACGTAGCACAAGAAAAACGAATTGATGACTATTGGAATGTCGACGGAGACAGAAATCTGTCAGATTCGTGGACGGGTTTCACAAGATTTACATTGTTGAACGAAACCCCTCCAAAAGGATTTATGTGCTCCGGGGAGAGACTGACAAAAATCCAAACGACATCACATCCAGATCACGTATGGCCTGACGCTTGGACAAGAATTGGAAAAGCCGCTCAGAGAAGGGAAAAACAAGAATGGGCAATCGAGAAACCAAAACTCGAACACGCCAGTAAATTGAGAGTTTTTTTTCTATTGATCGAAGTGATGAAGAGTACAAAGACATCATTTAAAAAGTAAGGCGACAGTTGGAGACATCCAAGGCAGCTGCAATGCCATGCAAAAGAGCGTTCTCCCTGGCAAGCATACGGGAAACCGTTGTTTCAAAAACAGAAAAAGCCAAGGCATCTGAAGCGAAGACCAGATTCAGTTGTATCACTGAAGCACATGAATCTGCAAGACAAAGAATAGAGTCAGTGACAAAAAGGACTCATGAGGAACACATTGCAGGAAAAAAGGCAGAATTCTGTATTGCATAACCATTTAGTGCACAAAATTTCCGATGCCGCAAGCAATGAAGATTCCAGATGCAAAGGCAGCAGTGGACAAAGAATGGAAAGAGCTTGAGACCATCCCAGCACGGGACGTGACAAAAGTCAAGAGCAAGAAGGAGGTCTTAAAAGAGGCACAGAAAGCAACAATAAAGTTCACTTTGCTTCATTGATGGACTTGTGTCATCCAAAGAATTCGGAGTTGGAGCCGCAATTCCAGAAGTACAAAGGAAGGGTTGTGCTTCGAGGAGACATTGTGAAAGACGACTCTGGAGCCCATGCCGTAGTTACTGAACAGGGCTCATCGGCATCACTAATGACAGCCACAAAAGTTATGGATGTTATTGCTCGACAACCCGTTTGTGACGGACAAGCAGCTGACGCAACATCGGCGTACACCCCAAAAAACATGGAGGATGCTCAAAAACCACTCAAAATTCCGAAATCAAAATGTCCGAATGTATGGATTCGTCATCCAAAACGTAAATGGCCGAAGTCATGGGAATACATTGGAGAGCCTGTTGTTCCTCTTATTCGTTCACAGAAAAACAAAAGTTATTCTTATCGGTCCATGTGGACGACATCAAAATGGCCGGAAAGAAGCAGAATTTAGCTCTTATGTGGAAGAAGTTGATGAATGACGTTGATATTGAGGAGCCAACATCATTTCTTGATCACGTTTACTTAAGATGCACTCAACGGGAATGCAAACCCAACGAGAAAATCATTGGACAATACAACAAGATGTTTGAATCCAGTATTTCTGCTGGAGCAACCGAGAAATTACCAGGGTGGGACAAACCTCGCGCAAAAAATTAGCGTGGTCCTGCGACACGGAAGGACATGCTCGAAAATGCGTGGAACGGTATTGCGAATTGGCAAACAAAAAGACGGAGCAACAATAAAAAGTTTCTCATCCTTGTTTGGACGATCACCAAATCGAAAAGGAAGAACAGGAAAATAAAGGTGAATTGTCAGAAGTGTTTGCTCCCTTGTTGTATTAAAATGCTTGTACTTGGCACGAATTGGTCGACCTCACATTCTGTGGTCAGTCAACAAACTGGCACGATCTGTCACAAAATGGACTCAAGCATGTGACAGACGACTGGCACGATTAATTTCCTACATTTCACGAGTGATTACCGCCAACAATGTCATGTGGGCAATGCGGCTCAACATTGTCGATTGGGGTTATTTCAAGATTCAGACTTTGCATTGGATCTTGAAGACTCAAAATCCACATCAGGCGGAGTTTTGTGAATTTTTGGAAGTCGAACATTTGTACCTATCACTTGGGATGTGCAACAAGCAAACGTCAGTATCTCGCAGCTCCACAGAATCAGAGATCATATCGTTGGATGCTGGTTTGCGTATGGATGGTTTACCTGCGCTCGACTTGTGGCATTTGGTTGTTGAGGTGCTGGGAACGACTCAAAGAATACCAAAACCAACCCAAGCGTGCACACGGGAAACCGGTGTAGAAATCCAAAGCAGACCCATTATCAAACGAGTGTTGGGTCAGAACGTGGATCTATCAAACATGGATCAAGTTCCTTCGAACGCACATCTCTCTGAGAAAGAATCACAGTTGTACATTTTCGAAGACAACGAAGCTGTGATAAAGATGATCATCAAAGGCAGAAGTCCGGCGATGAGACACGTGTCCCGCACCCACCGAGTTGCTCTGGACTGGTTATTTGACAGAATCAACCTGGACCTAAAAGTCCTAATCAAGTATGTCGAATCCAAACACCAACTCGCAGACATTGTAACAAAAGGCAGTTTCACGCGTGATGAGTGGTACAACTTGTTGCATCTTTTTAGCATCATGAACGACACCACATTTTCCTGCAGCCACTTTTCCAACAGCCATTCTTTTCTTTCCGCAGGGAAAGCAATTTGAGATGTCGAAAAGATCTCAGGAAATCTCTTCGCCTGGATCTAGAACGACGAAAGCGAAAGCATGTTGTCTCGTTTCGCGACAATGCGTATCTGTGGGACAAAATTATTCGAGTAACCGTAAAAGCCCGGAGAGTACAAGGAACTCTCAAGTGTGGACCTGGGAAGAAAGAAGTGCAAAATCAGGATGGTATTCTGTTCAGCATGCCTCGGGAAACCGAGGGTACACGCGAAAAGTCGTTCAAAACATGAAAGACCAACTCAGACACGATGAAAGCAGCTCGGAAATATGAGCATCAAAGGTTTGTTCGGAATTACGAGAATGATGATCGAAGGAAATTCAGAAATTCAGACTGTATTTCCCGCAGACGTTGCGAGTTCACTTTGGGAAAAGCCCGTATTGCTTAAAGAGCAAGCAATAAAGTGGACGAAAGCAGGAGTGTACGTTTATTCGGACTCCGTGTTATGCTTGGGAAAACAGCACGGTCCAGAAGATGCAATCAAGTGTCAACTTTGAAGAAGTGCCATACCATCAAAGAACTGCGAGGATTGGATGGAGAACCGATTGACTTCGAGTGGAAGATTTTCCCAGGAGCCAAAGTATTGGACACTCTCCACGAAATTCAGGCAGACCTGCAAGGAAAGCACGTCACACCTGAAAAATTCAGTGATCGGATAATCTTCATGTCAATGTTCAACGACCTTGATCTAGAAAGGAAAGACGAAAGACAATGAAGATTCCTGTGCTACTACTTCAAGGAAGACCAAGAGTATGCCTCAAATTTTAACGATAGCCATTGGGCATTCTTGGTGGGACCGGAGAAGAAAGCAAGTGGTATCAAGGAGATGCAACATATTACGGTGGCAAATGGGATCTTCGTGCCTCACAAATGGTAGAAAATTCCGAGAATTCAGGACATCCGATATTCCAGGGAGTAAGCCCGCTGGGCCGTGGAATACTCAAGAAGAAAAATAATCGAGACACAATCCACTTCAATTGGGAGCATTGCAACATTGACTTGCTGTGCAGGGCTATTCATTCCGCAAACCAGCTCTGTATCTACGGAGCTGTCACAAAGTGGTGTGGAACAAATTCTTGAGAGGCAAGTCAAAGCAGACTCGAAAGTGCTCGCAAAACATTTTCAGAAGTTCAAATCAAACAGGAAGCCATCGGTTGATATTCCAAGACTACCGCATGCTTCGGGAAACCGAATGCTTCAGAATTTGAAATATTTCAATTCGATGCCTTCTATGAACAAAACTGAATATCTCCGTACAACGGCGAAATTCTACCATCCGATCGAGAAAAAAACTCATTATGTTGCAACTGCTCTTGAAGATGACGGATGGGGAAAACGCACGTCAATGTGCAAAGAATTTTCAGCGCCGAAAAATCGGGAGAATTCACTGAGTTCTCCAGGACACTCCGTATGGATTTCGATAAGTCGTGGTCTCGAAGGATTTGTGAATGAAATTCATCGTCACAAATCTGACGTCGTGAACTACAGTTCTTCGTTGCGCGCGAGGGAAGAAAACCTCAATGATGTGTGTTTCGAGAATCTTCCAAACCTTCCGTGGTAAATCACGGGCAAGGCTCACAATGTCAAAACGAAGGTTGAACCTTCAAGCATGCATCGGGAAACCGTTGCCTCAAAAAAAAAAGCAGCATCGGCGGCAGCGGCGGCAGCAGCAACCCTACGTCAACACATCTAGAAGGCAAAGTCCATCTTCGTGAAGAAAGAGATCCCTGAAGAGGACAGAATTTGGACTACAATTCAAGGATGCCAGAAATGCAAGAGGGTTTCCATTGAAACTCGCATCTCCAAGTGTGTCACGAATATAGTTTGACACCCATGATCACGATGAACGAGAAACAGATGGAGCGATGCAGTGGGATGTTATACTTCCAATATTGAAAGGAAGATTCAAAAATCAACTTCACGGACGAGGATTCGCTCCATTGCCTTTTATCTTGGAAGCATCAAGACAAAGTTTGAAATCTGTGAAGATGAAAATATGGAGAATTAAGATGTTCTCGTGCGATCCAGGGTCATTCAGGTGGAGTGATCGTCTCACCAAGACAGATGAATTACGTGATGATTCCTTACAAAATGGAAACGATTGGTTTATCACGTGGGCCGAGCACGACATCATCTCCATTGCAGAAATTGGATTAGTGGCAGGAGGAAAGGAACGTAAAGAAGGAAGAGAAACAATCTTCTTCACTCCTCTTGATCCTTTCAACAGCGATGCAGATGAAGCAGAATCTATTACAGATATTGCGAAACCAAGAAAAGTACAGTATCAAATTCATTGGAGACCTGAACAAGATGCAGTGTACTGGATTCATTTGTCCACAGCACCAGATGCTGGTCTAGAATTTTCGCAAACAGGTTCTAATGCCATTATTACGTACCAGTCTGTGCCCAAAGAATGCGTCGTCAAGGTTGTCAGCGAAAGTGGGAAGAAAGAATTGTTCGCGAGACAGCTCACACCTCGAGAACGACCAAAAGTGACACTCAGACCACCATGGGTTCATACGAAATCCAATACTGTAAGCATGCCTCGGGAAACCGAGAGTATTTTGCAGGCCTGGAACTCTGACGCGAACGCTTCAGGGAATCGCAATTGGCCGAAGGAGGAAATCGAACAGTCTATTGATCTCAGAGGCGACGGCATCCCCAGCGACGAGACCTACAAGGACGAGCAGTACATGCAAAGAATTGCAGACCAAGTTCAAAAACTTGTGACTACGAAAGAATTTTTAAAAAGACGACTCGCCCAAGGACAATATTCTCAGTGGACAGGCCGCGAAGAAAATTCATGAAGCAGGCAACTGTGAGTTACATGAAGTTCAGCAAAGAACTAACAAAGTACAATGTCAACGTTGCTACTCAAAAAAAAAGAGGCTGGATTTCAAGTATGTCCATGCGGAAGGAAGTTGAATATGTCCGAAGAAATGCTCTCCAGCATCAGACAAAAATTTAAGCAACTCATTGCAGATGCCCACATAACATTCCAAGGGACGCGAGGAGCTAGGCATGGTGCTCAGCCGTGGCAGAAGCATCATTTCATTGCCAAGGAGTTTATGAGACAGATCCACAAAAAGGGAATCTACACGTCGATTCTTGACCGCTTCCAGAACGATGAGGTATTTCATGCGAGCCAGCTGCAACATAACTGGACGAAAGAATGGTGCGAATATTTGGATTACATCAGAACAATCGATATTTCGCACAAAGCCTCTCCAGAACAATTGGAACGATACGCTACGTTGTGTCATTTTCGGTACGATCCAAAAACAAATGGAGAGAGGACCCATAAAAAGCCGTCCAGATTACCATCAAACTACATGAGCTATCGTCAGCATGAACAAAGAAGCAGGTCAGACTCAAGAATCAAAAAGACGACACAATTATCGCGAGGATCTGGACCCAGAGAAGCACGACTGGCTTAGATGGCTCTCACACAATTGGAAATGGTACTTCGCGGTGAACCGAATCTCAGATTTAAATTCCACACAATGGCATCACCAAAAATCAGCAGAAGCGCGTGCCTCGGGAAACCGAGAAGCATTCACTTGGGATGATCGCTGGAAAGCAAAATGGTAGACAACGTCCTGGTGGGAGAAATCAAGCTGGACATGGGATGACGACGTCTGAGGATTTTTTTGTCTCTGGATTTCGCACCCACGTAGTGGCAACTGCTGTTTGCGCGACGGAGGTGTGCACACACTCCGTGTCGCACGCACATTTTCTGACACATTTTCCGTGCGTAACGTACAGACATCGCGTACACGCATGGCTCAAGGTGTTTGCAGTGCCCATGTCATGTCTCTCCATCTCGCCCTCTCCGTTCTCATGTTTCATCCTGCCGTCTTTGCTGTTCCCGCACGGTCACTTTGAGACCACAGTCTTCGCCGGACTTCACCCGACTCGAAGGCGCGGGTCAAGCGCACTTCCGCGCGAGCGGCGAGGAGTTTGGCTACTTGATCGATCCCACGCACTCCACACATAAGTTATGTTGCGCAACTTATGACAACTTATCAAAAGTTATCACAAGTTCCGAAACACAACTAATGACAACTTAAGATGAGTTATGATAAGTCTGGCGGCCTTCTGGCCTAAATTTTCCGGAACATCATTTGTTAGAAACTTCAAAAAACTTTTTAGTAAATAAAAACTTTTTGAAAACTTTATTAACTCGTTGGTAAAATGGAACAAGGATGGAAAACAAAGAAACAAAAGACAGAAAAATACAAACTAACAAATGAGAAGGACAGAAACATAAGAACAAGATGCGAAAAAGAACATGAAAAACTTGAGAAGTTTAACTTGGTTTTCCAAGTTATGATCGTTTCTAAGTTAGGTAAGTTTCGAAGTTACCTTCGATTCTAAGTCATGTTTCCCATCTTTTTTCGTGTATGAGTTATTTTTATTCAAAAATATTTTTTGACAAAAAAAAAAGCTAAAACGTTGAACGTTGCAAAATGTTCCGGAAAATTCGGCCAGAAGGCCACCTACCTTATCAATAGTTGTCATAAGTTATCGTAAGTTGTCAGAAGTTACACAACACATCAAATTTAAAGTAAGTTTCCGGGTTAAGTTAGTTTCTAAGTTAATGTTAAATTTTGTTTCTAAGTTTAGTTTTTCCATATAAAATTTTTGTCAGTGATATTTTTTGTAATCAAAAAATTCAAAAGTTTTCAGCAAGGTAGAAGCAGTTTAAGATTTTTCATGATGTTCTGGAAAATTCGGACACAAGGCCGCCTACCTTATCATCAGTTGTCATAATTTACGTTGCGTAACTCGTGATAACTTATCACAAGTTAGGTGGCTTTCTTGCCGAGTTTTCCGGAACATCATTACAAACAACCTTTTTTTTGAAAAATCATCAAACAATTTTTAAACTCATTGGTAAAGAGAAAAAGGGTAAGAACAAGACAAACACAACAAAAACAAACCAATGACAGAGACAGAAAATCAAAAACTAGATGAGAACATTTTGGCAAGTTAAAATTTTTTACTTAGTTTTTCAATTTGAGTTAGTTTCTAAATTCAGTTAGTTTCTATCTTGGCTAAGTTAGTTTTTCAGTTAAGTTACTTTCAAGGTTAAGTTAGTTTAAACTTAAGTTAATTTCCAATTTAAGTGTGTTGTTTGTGGTGTTGTGTTTGTGAGTCTCTCTTGTTGGGGAACTTTGGATGGTGGCCGCCTTCCTTCTCTTCTTTTGGGGCGGCGATGTTCCTTCTGCGCAGGTGGCCAAGACACCTGGGTGCCCGAGACAATCGGTGCCCAAGACAGCAGGGCAACACCGGAGGGGAGAGCACTGGGCAAGGCGGGCGAGACTGGTGTGTTCAATTTTCTTCTTTTTTTCCACACAATTAAGTTAACGTTTCATCAAATACATAACATAGATTTAATGTACGGGTGAATGTCATCAGTTTCGGAATTGGAATTTAAAAGATTTTTTGAAATGAGAATGAAGGGCATGTTTATTTTAGTCATTTCATGTAAGTCATATTGAATCTTTTCACAAAAAACTCACAGACAAAAAAGATGGAAAAGCATGACTTAGAATCGAAGGTAACTTCGAAACTTACCTAACTTAGAAACGAACATAACTTGCAAAACCAAGTTAAACTTCTCAAGTTTTTCATGTTCTTATTCGCATCTTGTTTTTATGTTTCAGTCTTTTTCAGTTTTTAGTTTGTATTGTTCTTTCTTTTGCTTTTTTGTTTTCCATCCTTTTTCGATTTTTCCAATGAGTTGAGAAAAGTTTTCAATTTTTTGATTTTTTCAGTTTTAAAAAGTGATGTTCCAGAAAACTCGGCCAAAAGGCCACCTTACTCATCAGAACTTTTCATTAACTGTTACAAGTTATGTTGCGGAACTTGCGATAACTTATGTTAAGTTATCGTAAGCTATCAGAAGTAACGCAACATAACTTACGACAACTTATGATAAGTTAGGTGGCTTTCTGGCCGAGTTTTCCGGAACATCATTGAAAACAATTGTGTTTAACCTTCTGTTTCCCTCTGTGGGAAAAGAAAGAGGATGGAAAACAAAGCAGAAGAAGAAGGAAAAAAAAAACACACATCAGTAAGTTTCTTGGTTAAGTCAGTTTCAAGGTTACGTAAGTTTCCAGGTTAGAATAGTTTTCAAGTTAAGTTGGTTTTCGAGTTAAAGCTAACTTAGTTCTCAGTTGTGTTTTCCCACTTTGTTTTGTCTGTGAGAATATTTTGTAAACGAAGCGAAAAAGTTTGAAAAACGATGATAAAACTACAAAAGCTGTGCTCAACGCGTGCAGAGCGTACGGACTGCGAGCTATCGGTGCAGAAATTGACGCACACATCGTTGGCTTAACTGGGACGCGCCTGCCACAAAGTCCGGCGTGGCGCAGCGTGGGCGACACTTCGAGGTGAGAATGGGCGAGTACGCCCCAACGTGCCTCTCGAACATGCCCGCAGGAGTATCTATTCTGGCCAGCAAGCGGACTTGGAAACCAAGACATGTGGTGAGGACATTTGACGCACCTCCGAAGCTGCAAGGAAGATCGGGCGCCATCCGACTTCGAAATTGGCAAGAGGACGTCACAGCGATCGTGATGTCCTGGCTTTCAAAGCCGAAAGACGCGGCCAGCACTGCGGCATGTGCAGTGACATTGTACAGTCTCGCAGAGTGGCTCAGAAAGACGCTGCAAGACACGCGAAACAGTGGCCGACCTCAACGAACGGACGGGTGTCCACCGGAACCAGGAGAAGCAAGCCGCAACTGGAGACCTTCTGCCAGAAGAAGAGGGTTTGGCGGTCTCCTTGCTCAGGGACATCCTGCAGGAAGAGGGCATGGCAGTGGTCAACACGCTCCGGTGCGAAGTGATAAGGGGAAACGATGTGAAGGCGGCTTGTTTGACACTGGTCAGTGCGTGGAGAAATTTATTCAAACAAAAATCAAATCTTACAGATTATGTAGATAATGCAGAAAAATGCAGATAATAACTGTTTTCTTTTTGTTTGTACTCCCATCTTCTTTATTTGTTTACATTTCGTTTTTTCTTTTTTCTGGGAGGAGTGGAAGGGCGCTCGTTTTTAGAATGAATGATGATTTCAGTTGAAAATTATAAATTGTAAGTCAAAAATGTTTTATTTAAGGTGTAAGTTAAGTTGTAAGTTACAAAGTAAATTCAACATTGAATATTAGAGGTCATACGTTGTCATAAGTTGTGTTGCGTAACTTGTGATAAGTTATAATAAGTTATCATAAGTTACGCAACATCACTTGTGACAACTTATGAAAGTTATGATAAGTTATGCTAAGTTGGGTATCCGTCTGGCCAAATTACCCAGAACATTTTTAAACTGTTGTAACTTTTTGATGTTTTTGAACTTTTTAAAGCTTTTGTTTTTTCAAACAAACCATGGTTGATCCTCTCAGAAGAATAGGAAAACTTAACAGTGAAACGAAGTCAACTTGGAAACAAATTTGCCTCAAACTTAACTTAGAAATCTGCTCAACTCAGGAACGAACTGCACTTAGACACCAAAGTCAACCTGTGAAAACTGTTTTTATTCTCTAGTTCTCGTCTTGTTTTTTTCCTGTTTTTTGTTTGGTTTTTGTTTTTCTTTCTTTTTCTTCTGCTTTGTTTTCAATCCTTCTCTTTTTTCATCAAAGAGAGTCAAAATCTAATAAAGTTGTTTTAAAACAAAAAACCACCTAACGAATCATCAGTTGTCATACGTTATTTTTCGTAACTTATGACAGCATGAAAGCTCATGACAACTTGTCATAATTGACCACAAGTTACGCACCATAACCCATGACAAATTATAATTACTTATGCGGGCTTCTGGCCGAATTTTCCGGAACATCATTTTTAAGAAACTTTTTAAAACCTTTTTTACCTTGCTTACAACTTTTGAACTTTTGAAACTTTATTTAGAAAAATCATGGCCAAAACAATGGTAAAACACAACTTAGAAACAAAGTTAATTTTGAAACGAACTTAACTTAAAAACTAACTTATCTTGGAAAACTAAGTTCAACTTTTAAAAACTTTTCTACTCGTTCGTTTTCTCATTTTGTTTTTCTGTCTTTCTCATTTGTTTGTTTTTGTTTCTTCTTCTTCTTCTTCTTTGTTTTCCATCCGTTTCCTTTCCCTCTGCGTAGGTGGCCAAGACAACTGGGTGGCCCAGACACAATCGGTGCCCAAGAGAGCAGGGCAACACCGGAGGGCAAGGCGGGCGAGACTGGTGTGTTCAATTTTCTTCTTTTTTTCCACACAATTAAGTTAACGTTTCATCAAATACATAACATAGATTTAATGTACGGGTGAATGTCATCAGTTTCGGAATTGGAATTTAAAAGATTTTTTGAAATGAGAATGAAGGGCTTTTTTTTTTAATCATTTCATGTAAGTCATATTGAATCTTTTCACAAAAAACTCACAGACAAAAAAGATGGAAAAGCATGACTTAGAATCGAAGGTAACTTCGAAACTTACCTAACTTAGAAACGAACATAACTTGGAAAATCAAGTTAAACTTCTCAAGTTTTCCCATGTTCTTATTCGCATCTTGTTTTTATGTTTCAGTCTTTTTCAATTTTTTAGTTTGTATTGTTCTTTCTTTTGCTTCTTTGTTTTCCATCCTTTTTCGATTTTTCCATTGAGTAAAGAAAAGTTTTCAATTTTTTGATTTATTCAGTTTTAAAAAAGTGATGTTACAGAAAACTCGGCCAAAAGGCCACCTTACTTATCAGAACTTTTCATTAACTGTTACAAGTTATGTTGCGGAACTTGCGATAACTTATGTTAAGTTATCGTAAGCTATCAGAAGTAACGCAACATAACTTACGACAACTTATGATAAGTTAGGTGGCTTTCTGGCCGAGTTTTCCGGAACATCATTGAAAACAATTGTGTATAACCTTCTGTTTCCCTCTTTGGGAAAAGAAAGAGGATGGAAAACAAAGCAGAAGAAGAAGGAAAAAAAACACACACATCAGTAAGTTTCTTGGTTAAGTCAGTTTCAAGGTTACGTAAGTTTCCAGGTTAGAATAGTTTTTTAAGTTAAGTTGGTTTCCGAGTTAAAGCTAACTTAGTTCTCAGTTATGTTTTCCCACTTTGTTTTGTCTGTGAGAATATTTTGTAAACGAAGCGAAAAAGTTTGCAAAACGATGATAAAACAACAAAAGCTGTGCTCAACGCGTGCAGAGCGTACGGACTGCGAGCTATCGGGGCAGAAATTGACGCACACATCGTTGGCTTAACTGGGACGCGCCTGCTTTTTTTCACCGCGCCTGGGATGGCCCCTTGCACAAAGTCCGGCGTGGCGCAGCGTGGGCGACACTTCGAGGTAAGATGGGCGAGTACGCCCAAACGTGCTTCTCGAACATGCCCGCAGGAGTGTCTATTCTGGCCAGCAAGCGGACTTGGAAACCAAGACATGTGGTGAGGACATTTGACGCACCTCCGAAGCTGCAAGGAAGATCGGGCGCCATCCGATTTCGAAATTGGCAAGAGGACGTCACAGCAATCGTGATGTCCTGGCTTTCAAAGCCGAAAGA
>CBDCEV010000005.1:0-5130 GCA_965215715.1 Hyphomicrobiales bacterium
TCGTGTTTTGATTTTCTGTCTTTCTTTTTGGTTTGTTTCTCTTTTTTACCAATGAGTTTTTGAGAAATGAAAGCAAAAAAAAAGTTCTTCCGCGAAACTCGGCCAGAAAGCCACCCAACAAACAATAAGTTGTCACAAGTTACAACAACTTATGATAAAGTTCTGAAAAGTCAGGCGGTCTTCGGGCCGAGTTTTCCGGATCATCAATTTTCAAACTTTTAACACTTTTTTTTTGGGAAACAAACCTTCTTAACTCATTGGTAAAATGGAGAAAGGATGGAAAACAAAGAAGCAAAAGAAAGAACAATACAAACTAAAAACTGAAAAAGACAGAAACATAAAAACAAGATGCGAAGAAGAACATGAAAAAAGTTTCAAAGTTTAACTTGGTTTTCCAAGTTATGTTCATTTCTAAGTTAGGTAAGTTTCGAAGTTAACTTTGTATCTAAGTCATGTTTCCCATCTTTTTTCGTGTATGAGTTATTCTATTCAAAAATATTTTTCGACATAAAGGGTAAAACGTTGAAAGTTGCAAAATGTTTCGGAAAATTCGGCCAGAAGGCCACCTAACTTATCAAAAGTTGTCATAAGTTATCGTACGTTGTCACAGGTTACGCAACATATCATTTTTTTAAAGTAAGTTTCTGGGTTAAGTTAGTTTCTCAGTTAATGTTAAATTTTGTTTCTAAGTTTAGTTTTCCCATATAAAATTTTTGGCAGTGAGATTTTTTTGCAATCAAAAAATTCAAAAAATCCAAAAGTTTTCAGCAAGGTAGAAGCAGTTTAAGATTTTGTCATGATGTTCTGGAAAATTCGGCCACAAGGCCGCCTACTTTGTCATCAGTTGTCATAATTTACGTTGCGCAACTCGTGATAACTTATCACAAGTGAGGTGGCTTTCTTGCCGAGTTTTCCGGAACATCATTACAAACAACTTTTTTTTTTGAAAAATCATCAAACAATTTTTAGAACTCATTGGTAAAGGGAAAAAGGGTGGAACACCAAGAACAAGACAAACACAGAAAACAAGGAACACCAAGAACAAGACAAACACAGAAAACAAAAACAAACCAATAACAGAGACAGAACATCAAAACTAGATGAGAAAAGTTTGGCAAGTAAACAATTTTTAAACTTAGTTTTTCAATTTGAGTAGTGGCTAAGTTAGTTTTTCAGTCAAGTTACTTTCAAGGTTAAGTTAGTTTTAACTTGAGTTAATTTCCAAGTTAAGTGTGTTGTTGGTGGTGTTGTGTTGTTGCGTGTTGCTGTTTATGTTGTTGTTCGTGTTGTGTGTGGTGTTGTGTTTGTGAGTCTCTCTTGTTGGGGCTTTTCGGGTGGTGGCCGCCTTCCTTCTCCTCCTTTTGGGTGGCGGTGTTCCCTCTGCGTAGCTGGCCAAGACACCTGGGTGTCCGAGACACCACTGGGCCCGGGACACGAGGAGGCCCAGACACAATCGGTGCCCAAGACAGCAGGGCAACACCGGAGGAGAGCACTGGGCAAGGCGGGCGAGACTGGTGTGTTCAATTTTCATCTTTTTTTCCACAAAATTAAGTTAATGTTTCATCAAATACATTACTTAGAATTAATGTACGGGGGAATGTCATCAGTGTCGGAATTAAAATTTCAAAGATTTTTTTTGAAATGAGAATGAAGGGCTTTTTTATTTTAGTCATTTCATGTATGTCATATGAAGTTTTTTCACAAAAAAAACTCTAAGACACAAAAGATGGAAAAGCATGACTTAGAATCGAAGGTAACTTCGAAACTTACCTAACTTAGAAACGAACATAACTGGGAAAACCAAGTTAAACTTTTCAAGTTTTTAATGTTCTTTTTCGCAACTTGTTTTTATGTTGCAGTCTTTTTCATTTTTTTGTTTGTATTTTTCTTTCTTTTGCTACTTTGTTTTCCATCCTTTTTCCATTTTCCAATGAGTTAAGAAAAGTTTTCAATTTTTTTGAATTTTCCAGTTTTTTAAAAAATGATGAAGTGATGTTCCAGAAAACTCGGCCAAGAGGCCACCTAACTTATCAGAACTTATCATAAGTTGTTACAAGTTATGTTGCGGAACTTGTGATAGCTTATGCAAAAAGTTATCGTAAGCTATCAGAAGTTACGCAACATAACTTACGACAAATTATGATAAGTTAGGCGGCTTTCTGGCCGAGTTTTCCGGAACATCATTGAAAACAACTGTTTTTCACCTTCTGTTTCTCTCTTTGGTGAAAAAGAAAAAGGATGGAAAACAAAACAGAAGAAAAAGAAAAAACAAACAAAAAAACATCAATAAGTTTCCAAGTTAAGTCAGTTTCAAGGTTACGTAAGTTTCCAGCTAAGTTAAAGCAAAGCTAACTTAGTTTCTCAGTTATGTTTTCCCATTTTGTTTTGTCAATGAGAATATTTTTTAAACGAAGCGAAAAAAGTTTCAAAAACGATGATAAAAGTACAAAAGTTTGTAGAAAAATGTTCCGCGAAACTCGGCCAGAAAACCACCTTACAAACAATAAGTTGTCGTAAGTTGTGTCGCGTAACTTATGATAGCATGAAAGCTTATGGCAACTTATCATAAGTTACCACAAGTTACGTACCATAACCTGTGACAACTTATGATAAGTTATGCGGGCTTCTGGCCGAATTTTCCGGAACATTATTTTTCAGAAACTTTTTAAAACCTTTTTACTTTGCTGACAACTTTTGAACTTTTTGAAACTTTATTTAGAAAAAAACTCATGGCCAAAACAATGGTAAAACACAACTAAACTTTGAAACTTTTTCATGTTATTTTTCGCATCTTGTTTTCATGTTTCTGTCTTTCTCAAGCCATTTCTCTCAAAACAACACGTTGCTTTCGCGTGTGTTGAGGTTTTTGTTTGCAGTGTTTTTGTGGACGACGGCTTATTCCGAGGGGCGGTCGCAAGGGATGGAGTTCCATCGAAGTTCCAGGATGGTGGTTGCAGGTGATCCGTGGACCGCGCCCGCCAGCATCCAAGTGGCTTCAAGCGCAGCGCAAACCGTCAGCCGCTGTTCAGAAGGCAACACCAACAGACCGCCAAGGTGGACGTTGGCGCAACAGAGGGGTCGATCCCGACACCAAGATGGCCGAGGCACAGGCGAAAGTGGAGAGATTGCAGAAGGCCCTCGATGCGTTGGGAAATCTCGGAACCCCCGAAGTCGATGCCATCAAGAGATCTCTGCAGAAGGCTCAGTCGATCGGTCCACGAAGAGAATCACGAAGTTGAAAGCGGAGTTGGATGCGGGGACGCTGTTGCTCCAGGAGAGCCGTGCACGTTTGTCGCGGTTGGAGGCCCAGGAGGTTGCGACCCCACCCAGTCTGGTGGACACGGGACGCGGTGCACAGGTCGTGAATTTGTAGCAGATGGCGACGGAGTCGCGCTCCCAAGGACACGACACCCTGGGCTGGCGATGCACTCCCAGATTTGAGCAGTATCCCTCCTGTGCCAGACGATCACCAGGCAATCGAGGAGTGGATGATTTCAAGAAATCGAGATCTGCGGAACGCCCTCCAGTTTGGATCTGCGGACGTGATCTCGCAGATGTCAAACATGTTGGCGCAGGAAGCTGCCAAATTGGCAGCACAGAGGGCATCCGCACTTGCTTTGCAGCCCATGGAGGTTCAGTCTCTTGGCAGTCGCATGGTTGCCCTCATCGACGAAGCAGACGCCAAGCGAAGGTGTCTCGATCGTTAAGAAATTTGTCTTCGACGGGGCGTTGTCGAAGGTGTGAGGCCCGGTATGGATTCCGGGGCGTCAGAGTGGGTGAAGCTCTTCATCCAGGCCCAGCATGAGGCCACTCCGCCGCAGCGCCAGATTACAGGCACTTCAGATTCCTCCCACTGTCGTGGACTCGCCACCACCCTCGAGTGTGTTGGATACTCTGGAGTTCGATTTGACAATCGAAGATTCGGAGAGCGAAGTTGATTGTTGCGAGCCGGTTGCACAGGTGCCTTCCCATTGCCCAATGTCATGACCATGTGCTCCATCCGCCGACAGACCACGAGCTTGGAGGAGTTCCGTACACTGGCCGAATCGCAGCGTTGATCGATGATTTCGACCCAACAATGAGGACCCTGTCAATACGGGGGAATCCGACACTGTGACACTGTCGATGGTCAATCGGAGGCGGATCCAGAAGTTGTTGACGAGGTTGAGCTTGTAGTTCTTGACGTCATCTTGGAGCCATTGCCATCCGGACATGTGAGCGCGGCATGGCAAGTATGGATGAGGTCGACTTGAACACGATTTTTGCTCGCCGAGCCAACGTCATGAGTTCAATCCTCCATTTTCTGAAAGGACCATGTCGGGCAGCTGTTCGTTTGGCGATGAGGGAGGCTAGCTGTGCCCGTGAGATTGGTGACGTGTTGAGGTTGACAAGAGCGTGGAAGTTGTTCTTGCTACTGCCTCGGATGTTCTTGTCGCGACCTCCCAGGGGAGGTCTGGTCTCCAAGACACGGTTGTTGGAGAGAGTGTCTCTGTTCCACAACGGCCAGTGGAGTGATCTGGTCGAACCGAGTGCCGTCGAAGCCGAGGACAGCCCATTTTGCGGCGTGCAGAAAGAGACGTCGAGCCAAGTCGGGGGTAGAACACCGCGCAAGTCGCGCACTCCGTTGTGTGTTGGACGGCGAATTGTCTTGAGGGAGCAGAGGTGGCCGATGGGACTCAGGAGACTGTCAACGCACTTCGCGAGCGACGACCCACAGAACCTCGAGACCCCCTGCCAGACCGGGTTGCGAACCACGTGCCTGACAATCCAGTCTCGCTGGACTCAGATCTCTTCGCTGGTCCTTCGGGCACGACAGCAGAGCATTTGCGCCCGATGCTCGAGAGTGGAGCAGACACTGAATTGTGACATCGTTTGACACGTTCGCCAGGAGAAGTCCCGCAAGAGATTCTCAACGCCCTCCGCATGGGGCGCATGACCGCGTTGCGGAAACCTGATGGTGGTGTCAGAGGGATTGTTGTCGGGGACCTCTTCCGCCGTCTGGTGTCCAGAACTCTTGCGAAGCACTTCGCCAACAAGCAGAAAACGCCACAGCCCCTTTGCAATACGCACTCAAGACGCGAGCAGGTTGCGAGTGCGTTGTCACATCATCCAGAGCCTGCATTCGGTTCG
>CBDCEV010000006.1:0-6770 GCA_965215715.1 Hyphomicrobiales bacterium
CAGGGCCTTGTAGCCCTACACCCTGCTGCTCCTAGCACGTGCCCGAGAGAGGGACCGTTCCCTCGCTCCCAACCCCCAGAGGGTTAAGGCCTGCGGACACCGCATACTGCCAAATTGGTGGTCAGTATGCATAAACCCGTCACTGCAGGGAGCCGACGAGGGCCTCCGCCCTACGGAGAGTTAGACCTTCGTCGACTTGACGCCTGCAAGAGAAAGCAAAGCGACTTGGACCAATGGTACCCTGGGCACTCGAAGATAAATATGAAGGAAATGAGTGAGGAGAAGCTACCAGAGAGAAACGTGGAGGACGCACAGAAATGCGCCAGAGACAACGTTGCAAGCGCCACGGGACGCTGGAAAAGCAAACGTCGCGCTATGGAAAGCCCAACGTAATGAGGGATGGAGGAGAGGTGGCGGTGAACAAAACAGCTGAGTGAAAGCTTGTATGTGAGGTGCAAAATGTGTGTGTGTACAAACAATTCTTCGGCAAAAGCCTTACACATTTACTTTGGAGAAGTACTTGCCATAAGTTACGAAAACTTACGGTACGTCATGTGTCGTAAGTCATGATAACTTTTGGCTCTCTTTGTAACGAAAATATTTTTAGACTGTTTTTTGACCACTCGAACTGTTTTTGCAACTGTTTTGAACTTTTGGTTGCAAAAAGAACTTTGTCACTTTAACTTTTGAAAGCTCACGTATCAAAAGATATGTTTACTTTTGTCAAATGACTTACCAAAAGTGAGCAACAGTCATTGTGAATCATGTATCGTAAGCTATCATAACGCATGGTTCATTTTTTTGATATTCTTGTCCCTACAACGATTTACACTGTTGCAACTGTTCTACTTGTTGACTCAATTAAACCCATTTGGCCAGTTGAACTCTTTGAACTTTCTCACCTCTTTCAAATGTTTGCAGTTTTTTTTCCTTTGAACTTTTGTAACCCTTATAACTCTTTCACTTTTTCACTTACACAGATGATATTTAATTGTCAAAAAATATTTAAACTAATGATAAATAGCTTCCCACAAGTTATCAAAACTTGTGGTATGTTATTTAACGTACGTTGACATGCCTCATTGTTTTCCTTTGACATGCATTCTTTTGTTCTAAAAAAAGTTGTTCACGATTTGATTTTTTGAATTTCATTCAGAACAATTCACTTTTGCTCATGATAGTTTTTCATCTGTTATGTTCACACATTAAAAAAACTTTCCGCAATTTTGTCAATACTCATGGTGATCTATTTGTCTTGAGTTATCACAACTTATGGCAAATGTTTTGTGAAAAAATGTTTGAACTTTTTGAGAAATTTATGCCAACGAATTTAACTTGTTTGTATCAATTTTCACTTTTGTTTCGACTTTTGTGTAATTTCCGAAAAATGCACACCTCTTCCACTTCGACTTATGATCGGTTACAAATCATAGTTTGCGTTTAATAATGATGAATAACTTTCCACAAGTTACCAACAACTTATGGTAATATATTTATCGTTAGTTATCCCACCATATGGTTCTTAATTTGGATTGTTCCAAGCTTGTTTTTTCACATTTTTTGAACACCTTTATTTCTCTGAACAATTTAAACTCTTTTTGGTGTTTTTATTTAGTAACTGTTTAACTCTCTTTGAAGTTTTCAACTACTTCAGCGATTTGAACTATGCTATTACTTGTTTTTCATACTATGTCTCTGCTGCGAAAAACACTTCTAACTTTCACTTGTGACTGGCCACTTTCCAAGTTTTTCAATTCATGGTAAATCACTCACCATGAGCTTCCAAAAAATTGTGGTACGTCATTTGTCACAAGTTATCACAACTTATGGTTTGTTCTGTATCGCAACTTCACAAAACGTTCTTGTGAGAGTTTCATTTGTTTTTTCTTTTCTTTGAGACGCAAGCGACGTGGCTCCGCGCCAACAAGGGCGCACCACCACTGGAACGCCCATGGCTTGAAAAAATCACCGCGCACAGCCGAGATAAGAGAGGAAACCGTCCTTCTGACCACAACTGTCTCGTTTTGAAACGTGGTGCTCAAGCCCTCCTTCCAACCTTCTGACTTTGTCACTTACGAAAGGTTGTGTAAACCTTTGTTAAATAACTTACTTTTAACTACCAAAACTTTTGGTATGTTGTTTACCGCAAGTTACCGTAACTTGTGGGTAACTTTCAAAACTATTTCAGCGATTTTGCCAAAAAAAAAATCCACGACTTCACCATTTTTCATTTCTATTTTCATTTTTCATTTCTCGAAAAATACTTTCACGATTTTTACGCGCAAAGCTATTTTCATGTTATGTAAATTTCTTGTTCTTTTGTGACAATTTCGACCTTTATACGAAAACTTTCACATTTTTTGCTGCAAAACTGTCATAAAAACTTTTTACAGTATAACTTTTGGTAAGCTGTTTTTGAACAGTTTTCACTTCATGAAAAAAACTGACCATTATTTCAAAATGATAACTCAAAGTACGTCATTTATAGGAAGTTATGACAAATGATGGGTCACTATTTTTTTGCTATTTCGACAAAAACAAAATCAAATTTTTCACAACGTGTGACTTTTTTTGACATGTTTCATTTTATCGCTTTGCCTTTTTTTTTGATATGTTACTTCTCAAAACTTTATGTCTGTTATGAGTGAAAACTTACCATCAATTGTACAAAAAAACGTATGGTTTGTCATTAATTGTGAGTTATGAATACTCATGGTTTGTTAATTTAAGAATTTCACGTTTTTCAACCATCCTAATTTTTGAAAAACATTTTCACTTTTTCGTGTAAGTTTCCATTTTTCAACTTTTCAAAGAAACTTATGATAAGTAACTCTTCAAAAAAAAGTTATTTTCACTTGTGAGAAGAAACTTACCACAAGTAACCGAAACTTACGGTACGTCATTTGTCGTAAGTCATGGTAACTTTGGGCTTTTAAAAACATTGAAAATATTTTAAACTGTTTTGAGAATTTGAACTGTTTTTGACTTTTGTTGTACAAAAAAATTGTCACTTTAACTTCTGAAAGCTTACTTTTCAAAAAATATGTTTACTTTTGTCAAACGACTGACCTAAAGTTAGCAAAACTCATTGCAAATCATTTGTCATGAGCTATCATTACGTATGGTTCATTTTTGATATTCTTGTCCGAACAACGATTTTTCTGTAAGTTATGATAACTTGCGATAAGTAAATTACCATTCGTTTTGACTATGGTAAATTGTTTGTCGTAAATTAACATACTTTAAGCTAAGTAACTCATCACAAGTTAGAGTTCAACAGTTATCGAAGTGAAATCGTTACACAAGTCTCAAAACATAGAGAAAAATCTGAAACAGTGAAAAATGATGTAAATCCTGAACATAGTTCAAATGGTCGAGATGACTCGTCAGGACATTTCGGACGACGAGTTTCGGTCTCGCGGAACCCCCCGAGAGGGGCGGTTCGCTCCTTATTGGAAGACGTTCGCACATGCAGATGCAACGCCAGGTATGGTCTGAGGGCCTCGAGGGTCGGCGAGGCATCACACCCTTGACCTCAGTTGTTTCGACCCAGAACAAGGGGTGGCACAAGGCGTCAGATTGTCGATCTTTCATCTGATGAGGGACCGATGGTCCCAGTCAGACACGTGGTTGCAAGGGTCGAGGCCACACAGATTGACCCTGAGTCGGACCAGATGATTCCGTCGACAGTCCCAGCGAAACCAGTTTCGTTGGCCCAGGTGAGACGAGAGTTTCTGCCAGTCCCTGTTGATGTCCTCGACGCTCTCGAGCATGATCTGGCATCACGCGTGGCGGTCACTGTTCCAGATTCGTCCATTCCAGTTCCTACCACGATACCAGCACAGTCATTGCCCACATGGGTTGATGGGAGCCAGGCCATGCGCGTCAGAGAGGAGTCAGTTGTTGATCCAGGAGTTCCCAGGAGCGGCAGATTCGCAGCATTGTCCAACACAGATGATTGTGACAGGGAGTTTGCCTTGGCTGTAAGAGCCAGTTCCAACGCAGGTTCTGCAAGCCGTCCGAAGAGGTTGCGTTTGGTCGGACATTCTCAGCGAATCTCTCAAGCAACCAGAGTGCCCGCAGTTCCGGAGAGCTCCAGGGACACGGAGTTCGACACGACCAGAGGGGATTCCAGCAGCGACACAGAATCTGTCCAACACCATGTGGAGGACAAGGAGGACGATGTTGCAGGTGTGCATCCTCGGGAGATTGACGAGAGTCGTTCAGACGTCGGGTCGGCAGTGAGCGAGGATGTCGAGACAGGAGACAATCTGGAATCGGATTTCGAAGTGCCCGAAGTGACTGTCACGCCCGCGGTGTGGGCCGCTCTCGCGTGATCGATTTGGTTGAAGTATTCAAGCCCAGAGCCTCGGTGATGAAGTCGGTTCCGAAATTCTTGGCGGGAGCCTTCCGCATCGCTTTGCGCACAGCTTTGAAAGGAGCCGTGTTGGGTGGTGATGCAGGGGACGAAGTGAGGCAGATCCGAGGTTGGAAGTTGCTTCTCTTGTTGCCGCGTTTGTTGGTGTCGAAACCTCCCAGAGGAGGGACAACAGGCAAAGACAAATTGGTGGGTAATTTTTAAGATGGCCGGTGTTACACCATGTTGAATTTTGGCCATTTTTGGGCCCCCCTCCCTGGTCACCCTTCTGACCGTCAGCAAAATGTCATTAACACCAAGACACCAAGACACCAAGACACCATGAACACCTGAACACCTGAACACCTGAACACCTAAACACCTGAACACCTCATCACGGAAACGGCAGCGAGCTATTTAGGCCAAACCGCTTTAGGCCAGCCCGTTTAACCTGTTTAGGCAGCACCGCTTTAGGCCAATACCGCTTTAGGCCATTTTGACCTGTTTAAGCCTGACCTGTTGAGGTCTGACCTGTTTAGGCCATTCGTGGAATTTTGGTGGTGTTTGAAGCGCCCGGGCCTTCAAAAAACACCACCAAAATTCAACGAAAGGACCCCTGAAAGAGAGAAGAAAGAAAGAAAATTGGGGTGGGCGAGGGAAAAAAAAGAGCGAAATTTTGGGCGGTCCGGCGGAGGAGAGGTCCGGCCAAATCTTGGACGCACCCACGAAAATCTTGAACACCCCACCGACACACCCCCCACAACAACACAACACACCTCACACAGCACAAGACACCACAACACACCTCACACAGCACAAGACAACACAACACAAGACAAGACAACACACAAGACAACACAAGACAACACAAGACAACACCAACACAACACCAACACAACACATAAAAACAGGTGTGGCTTTAACAATTGTCAACAAACAAGTCTGAAAACCAAATTGGCCTAAAGCGGTATTTGCCTGAAGCGGTATTGGCCTGAAGCGGTCACAACCGTTTCGGTGTTTTATGTATCTTAAGCTAACATAATTTTTGTTTTTTTTTTTGGGAAACGATTTGAAATAATGTTCAAATATGTTTAATTTGCCCACTGTACTTTTTGAAAGATGACATCTCATGAGTTATCTTTACTTATGAACAATAACTTACCATAAGTTATCATCAACTCATCCTAGGTTACTTAAACTGTTTTCAGTATTCACACTATTGTCACTATTTTTTTTTTTGAAAAATACTGTGAGTCTTTTGTAGCGATTTCACTTTGATTACTTCTGCACTTAAAGTTATGATGACTCACTTAACAAAGGTTCTGGTTACTTATCATGAACAGCGTACCATAAATTTGAAAAACTTATGTCAAGTAATCTATCGCAAGTTATCACAACTTATGGTTAACGATTTTCCAAAAAAAATGAACTTTTTAAAACTATGTCCATTTTGCTATTCAACCATTTTTAAAATGGTTGCGAAAATGGAAAATTTGAACTTTTTGGCCAATACAACAAACAACGGAGTAAAATCAAAGAACGAAACAAAAAATGGAATGTGAAAAAATGTTCGTAGTTGAAAAAGATTATCATCATAATCCAAATTTTTTCACTTTTTACCAGGATTCTCTTTACTAGTGTAATTGTATTTCGAAAAATACAGATGAAAATCAACATTATTTTTATTATAGGTATTGTACTCATTATCTGATTTTTTCAACAATTCAGGTGTCCGAAGATGCAAGCGAGCCCACGTGCGGGCGGAGGAAGCTAGACAGCATCCAGACGACCAGAGGTGAAGACACAAGAGCGGAGCAAGGAAGGGTGACCAACCAAACGAACCTCTGGAGCGTCCCGCGATCACAACCAAGGGCACCAGGTCCGAGGCCAGACTCGACGACATGTGGCACCTATGGCTCAACTCAAACACGTCCCAAGAGGACAATGACAATGACACACACATTGAAGACAGAACCAACATGTGCTGGACAACTGGCCCTGCAAGCGTGAGCGATGGTGTCATGAGCCCTCGAAAAAGGCACGGAAATTTGGTTGAGTGTTCGGCGCTATTGGCTCAGGAGAGTCTCAAGAAATCTGTGAGAAGACAGTATGTCGAGATCTGTGCAAAGCTCACCAATTGAGAAACCACGACTTGGGCCATTTATTCGTGACCCACCAGAATCCAAGACACGAACGTTCACGGGCGAAGCAAGGGCCACAGAAGAGACAGCAAGATTTTTGAGCGTGGGTGTGCGGTGGAACATCGAAGGTGTCATCTGAAGAGCCGCAGACGCGCGCACGACCTTTCCAGATTCGCGTGCTGCTGGCTCAGAGGAGTTTCAGGAGGACGAGAAGACAGTAAATCCAGAACTGTGCACGGTCAGCAACTGAAAAAGAAAAGGAAACGGGAGGT
>CBDCEV010000007.1:0-7309 GCA_965215715.1 Hyphomicrobiales bacterium
ATTTTTCCATGACAATGTTCATTGCTTAGATAATCGTGCTGTGTGTCAGAGAACCATTCCCACAATCACGTTGTACCAAACGTAATATCTAATAGAGGGAGACATCAGCGACAGCTCGTATGTAGAGCACTGTCTGCTTTCAACGTGTCTTCACCCTCTCCGTCCTCCTCCACCGTAAGCTCGACTTTTCGAACAAATGTGACTGAAATTGCAATTTACAAATTCGAGTCAAACCAACATCTTCAATTTTTTAAATTTTGACTTTTTGAGTGATTCATGTTCTTGGGTGCCAAATCCTCGACGATTCATAGGGTTTTCAACCGTAGTGGCAAATCCTTGACGATTTCAAGTTTTTTTACATTGTTTTACTTTTTTATAATCATTTTGAACATTTCTTTTTCTTTTTACATTTTTTTATTTTTTTGCATTTTAGAAACATTTATTTACATTTCTTTTTCTTTTAACTGTTCTTTCTTTTCTCTCTTTACTTTTTCTTTCTTTTCTTTCTCAATTTCTTTTTGTCAATTTCTTTGTTTTTGTTATTTTTTCATTTTTTTTCAAATTTCTTTCGTTTTTCTTTTTGGGTGGTGCTGCTTGGTCTCTTCCTTCTTTGGGTGGTGTCGCGTTTCCCTTTTGCATGGTGTTGCCCGATTTCTTCCTTCTTTGTTCCTTCTTCGGGTGTTGTTGCGTTTCTCCTCTCTTTATGCGTGGTGTTGCTTGGTTTCCTCCTCCTTTTTTGGGTGTGGCTGCGTTCCCCATCTCTTCTGTTGGGTGGTGCTGCTTGGTCTCCTCCTACTTTGATGTTTTTTTCCTCTCCTTGTCCGTGTTGCTGCTTGGTGTCTTCCCTCTTTGGGTGGTGTTGCTTGGTCTCCTCCTCCTTTGGATGGTGTTGCGTTTCACCATCTCTTCTGTTGGGTGGTGTTGCTTGGTCTCCTCCTTCTTTGAGAGTGTTGCTGTTTTTCCTTCTCGTCTTTCGTTGGGCAAAAATGTAAAAATCAAAATTTGAAAATTTGAAAATCTTAAATTGACAAGCAATGACAAGAAATGACAAGAAATGAGAGGAAATGACAAAAATGACAAAATGGAAAAAGCAAAGAGAGAAAAATCAAAACAAGGCAAAGACATAGCAAAAAATAGCAACAATGGCAAAACAAAATGTCAGAAAATCAGGAATTTCAAGATTTCGGATTACAAAATTTAACTAAAAGTTCTTGTCCGGCAGGACTCTAATCATATTTGTTTTGTCTTTTTTTCTTTTTTTTGCAGCTTTCCTTTTTTTTCTTTTTTCATCTCTTTTTTTTCTTTAATATTTCTTTGTTCGATCGTTTTTTCTTATGCATCTTGAAATCATTTTTGTTTTTTTCACAATGCTTTTATTTTTTTTCTCTTTTTTCTTTTGTGCATTTCTCAAAAAGATACAAAAATAAGTGAGAATTTTGTGAAAGTCAGTTTGTGGATAAATCTTGAATTTGTCAATCCTGAAAAGAGCCCTTTTGGTCGAAAGGTCGCTGCCTCCCTTCTTCAGGGAGAGGTCACTGCCTTGGACCATGCGGCATGTGCCATGCGTGAATTTGTTTTCTGTATGCTTGACTATGCTTGTGCGTGTGCTAGCGTCAATCACTCATGGATCGTTAACGTTCTTGAAAAGTCAGAATTGCTTCTGTTTATCTGACAGTTGTTGCGTATGATCCACAATCACAGCACGACGGGGTTTAAGTTTGCAGGGAAAGCCAGAGGACAGTTTCTCTTGGCCAGAGGTGTCAGGCAAGCTGCCCTCCAAGTGGCTTCCTATTCGCTATGGCTTTCGAGCGTGTCTTCCGATGGCTTCACGACTCGATCATCAAAAGAAATCCTACCGCCTTGGGTTTTGTGCAACCCTCTCCGTGTGCTTATGCTGATGATTTTGCTTTTGCTGCTTCGTATTTCCGATCTTTGATGATTGCCTAGTCTCTAGCTTTCGTGGCGGGATCGGTTGGGTGGGGTCAATCTCAACCATCGGAAGTGCTGCTGGGAACAGTATTGCAGCGACAGTTTGTACGAGCTGTTTGATTGGGTGTCGACAAACTGCAAGGAGTTTCTCGAAATTGCCACGGTCAAGTACGCCAAATATGTTGGCACTATGATTGTACTTGAGGCCCTTCAAGACCCTCGTTGAGCGACCGGCCGATTTCAAAATATGTGTCCCTTCTGTACATGGGTACTTGGATCCATATTCGTATTTGATGGAGCAACTCTCAAGAAGAAGCGCATGCGTTGCAATGCACCTCTGGTGGTCTCTACAACGCCATACCTACTAACTTCCTACGTGCTGGATCTGCGTGCGGCCTTGGTATCGACCTATTTAGAATATATTATATTTATTCATATTATACATGTATGTATATCATTAGCCTTCCTGCTTGGTTTATGACGGCTGCCAACTCTGGCACACTCGCCAACGGTTTTCCGAAAATTCGCGAAGCTTGTGAACACGACTGTGCTCCCACTTACGCTCGTACATCTGAATGGAAACAGAATTCCTGAATACCTCAATGGCCTGGAGCAACATGGTGGCTTTTGAATATGTGCACCACCTGGATCGTGCCCGCAAAGTTGCGGCCGATCCCACTGACACAACTCAACAAAACCAGATTTTGCTGCAATGATCGCTGCACGTGCCTCCAGAAAATTGGGACAGATCAGCAGACATCTCATGGGGCAAACCATACCAATGATTTGTAATGCGGCACCCGCCTGTCGCCCTGGATTAGCTGTTGGAGCTCTACGTTTTTATGTAATGACATGTGCACGGCAACGCGGATCCGCGCTGACGATGAAGAGCAAAACTTCATGGTTGGATGCCCTGACGAGCCCGATTCTCTCACGCACTACGACACGTGCCCTCTCCTTTACAACATCATTAATGTCATCTGGAGGAATTTTGCAATCCGCCCTCGAAGAGATCATCTGTTCCGCGACCTCACACTCTTTTTGAAGCCTTCAATGTGGAATCGTGGTTATGGTTGTTATCGACGCTTTTTTTTCACGCCCACAACAATCACCGACGCAACACTGACAATCCAGGAAACTTCGAGGACCGCATGGATGGGAGAATCCGCTTCTTGACTGCTGTCACTCCTACATACGTCCATGCGTACCTGTCCCTACGCCAGGCTGGATTTCTATCTCGCATTCCTTGCCAAAGATTTCGCTTGCTGGCTGTCCAGGCCAGATACCCTAATCTTCCTAACACTCGAGCCACTACACGTGAACAAAGGCAACGATTTTACAAGGAGCTGGTGATACTGGAGGAGGAACTCGCCCCTCTGAGGGTGAAACCCAGCTGGTTGGGGCGCTGTGGCCCGCTCACCCGATGGAACACCATGTACTATGTGTTGTCCAGTCATTACAGCCGAAGTGCATCTTGCGTATGCGTCAGCCAGACTCCATTCTCATCGAGGCACTATCCTTCTGTGGGCCCAACGGCCAAGTTGCTCACGATTCGTAAGCTTCTTTCTTTCTGGTTGGCCGGGATTGTAGATTATGGAGTTTATCTTATGTCCGGTGTTTCATTGTCCGTTTTTCCAGCGACGTGGATTAATTAAGTAGGCGGTACGGTTCTGAATGGCGGGGCGTAAAACACGCATTGGGTTTTGGTACGATTGCCGATGAACGACTGCGTGAAGTGAGGTAGCTGCCTGTGTCGATCCTAGATTCGAGAGCCCAGCCCCAAGGTGATGACTCGCGGGTAGTGACCGACCAAACGGGGCACGCAGCCAAGGTCGCGGGCAGAAGTTACTATGAGCCCATTCCTTGGCGAATCACCCGTGTTCTAGTTTCTTTGTTTTCTGTTTTACAAACACTGCGCGGAGCGGGCTTGTGATACACTGTAATATTGGCTCAAGTGAAAAGAACACAAGTATCGTTACAAGGGTTCTTACGGTGTGTCTTCAACAGGACGTATAGCAGCGAGACCACGCAAACTTTCGAGCGGAGCGTCAAAAAAAACAAAACAGCACACCCGCAGAGCGCAGCAGCGAGCACCGTAAGCACACACACACACACAGCAGCAGGCGCAGCTTCAGCAGCAGCAGCAGCAGCAATGAAACACGTCCGATTTTTTGTCGCCGGGAAATTACTGAATGTCCACCATAATGTTCAGTTTTCATGAGGAAATTAATTAATTCGGACATTTGAGAAATTTAGGGTGTATGCGGGAGCCAGCCTCCATTCTTACTGAGGCACGATACCTCCTTGGGGCCAACGGCCTAGTTTCTCGCGACTCGCAAGTTTCTTTCTTTCTTCTACGAATCCAAGCATGTTGCCAGCAGTTGCTTGGAGACGATCCAATCACGCGCGATCGTGCTCCTCTGGCTCACCAGCCAACATCTCTTGCCACAAGTCCAAGTAAGTTTACGATTTATGATGCAGCACAGCAACAGTCGTGCGCAGAATTTGGTGAAGTGGTGCGCGGACCTTGTTGCCGCCCTTGGTGCATACGGTCTTCTCTCAATCAGAACATGCCCACTCGTTGGGTTCACTCTTCATTCGACTCCATTACATTGTTTTGCAGCATGTGACAACCTCTAGGGTCGCCTTGCGGGTGTTACGCCATGTTGGAACGGCACATTCGCGTGCTCCACAACGTCTGGTCAGAAGCTAGCGGTTTGTTTCGCGCCGTGTCTCTCTCTGTGATCTTCTGTCTCAGTCTCCGGCCCTGATTTTCAATTTGGTCGTTGTTTCGTGCTGTCTGGCCTAGCCGATGCAGACGCACCTCTTTTTCAGTGGAAGGTATTGGTTGGCAATAACCTGGTCCGACACTACTTGCACATTCACCCCTTCGGATTCCGTTGCCTATGACGAACACAAAATGTGGAATCCCATGTTGGGACTGTAATGGGCATGTGGACGCGTTCATGGAGGCATATTTCAATGAACCAGACTTGAGTAAATCGCGCTTTCTTGTCATTTTGCTGGGTGCATGCTCCATTCGGCACCAGTACCCTTGGTACGAGCCTACGTGGGCTCTTTATCGTGCCTGTGACCACCCTGGCGCAGCTTGTTCCAGAAGTCTGCTGCGGAAATATCATGAACAAATGGTGGTCGCTTGCACACTTTGTTGGTAAACTCTTCAAAGGGACCTCGATTGGCAGTGTTGCCATCAAAGTGGTTCTTCAGATAGGCACCATTGCCACAACCGCAGTTGATTTTCCTTCGGTTCGTTTTTGTTCCTTTTTTGTGCGTGCATCCATCTTAGTTCGGGTGTATCTCCCTCTTGGTGGTACCAAAGCCCAGCAAGACCTTCAACGTGGACTGCATACATCCCGTATATTTTTTGTTTTGTTGGTGGTTTTTTTCTCATTTTTTCTGGAGCTCCTCGGTCCCGTCTGGCACAAGGGCCCCGCAGTTTGAAGTTCGCAGAGTAGAGGCATGTGCCAGGCTACGTTCACCACAGCATGCGTCCAGTCACGAGTGTTTTGCTTAGTACTGCCTCTTTCGCTCTGACACCATTGCCTGTCGCCTGTGCGCCATTGCTTCTACTGTCGATTATGAATTACCTCCTCCTTCAGCTTGATCGTAGGTCAGAGCGTCGACGTGGCGTGTCGAGCAGGCTTGGTCCAGCTCGTCTTCGGCATGTAGGCGCCGAGCTTCAAGTGTCCAGCATTTGCATACCTCCGTTGGCTCCCGATGACTTTGTTGTGGCACTCCGTAGTCGTCTCGATATTGCCACTCTGTAGTTGCCGTCGGCATTGTTGTCACGTTGGAGGCTGGCGTGCCGAGCACGACGCCGCGCGTCTGACAGTTCTCTGTCTCTTCTTTGCGTGGGTTGTCTGTGGCCTTGGCTGGCCGTACACCAATTATGTGATGAGTGCTCACTACTCAAGCATGTACTCTGTGTACGCTTGGTAGCATTCAAATATGATGGCCTCTTGGTGCTCTCGTGGACCATTTCCACCTCCAGCATCACTGATGTGGAATAATGTCGGAGGTTTATTCCGTCACGTTCACTCTGATGATTGGGCTTGCTCTTTCCTTTTTTTGCATGTGTCCCATGCTCTCCACGTTCGCGTCGGTATTGATTCCGTGTACTCCCACCGAAAGGGACGCGTCGTTGAGCGACAATTTGGTCACGGATGCGCACATTTTTCCTGTTACCATGGCGGCCAAAATGATGGACACCCGGTTTTTTTTTTTTTTTAATTTCGACCGCCAATTCTGGCCCAAAACAACAGGGACTTCGCCAAAGACCCCCGAATTCCTGAAAATGGCCATGGTGGTTTCCTTGTCTGAAACAATTTTGGCATTTTTTGGCGTCAAACAGAGGATAGAAGAGTATGAGAGTGGAGAGGAGAGGGGAACCTTCCACAATGGTTTCATGTTTTTTTGCTCCGCAGAGCTGTTTCAAACACTTGTACACTTACATTTACATTTATATTTACATTTACATTTACATTTACATTTACATTTACATTTACATTTACATTTACATTTACATTTACATTTACATTTACATTTACATTTACATTTACATTTACATTTACATTTACATTTACATTTACATTTACATTTACATTTTCTTTTACATTTACATTTACATTTACATTCACATTTATATTTACATTTACATTTACATTTACATTTACATTTACATTTACATTTACATTTACATTTACATTTACATTTACATTTACATTTACATTTACATTTACATTTACATTTACATTTACATTTACATTTACATTTACATTTACATTTACATTTACATTTACAGATACATTTACATTTACATTTATAGATACATTTACATTTACAGATACATTTACATTTACATTTACATTTACATTTACATTTACATTTACATTTACATTTACATTTGCATTTACATTTACAGATACATTTACATTTATAGATACATTCACATTTACAGATGCATTTACAGATACACTTTGCAACACGATGGAGGGAAGGAAACATAAAACAACATGTGTGTGTGTGCGTTTGTGTGTGTCTTTGTGGTTGCGTGCCGTTGTGCCTTTTGTCTGCTACACTTGGGTATAGGGGCGAAAGGCAAACCGAACCAACTCACAGCTGGTTCCCTTCGAAGTTTCCCTCAGGATAATTGGAGTTGAAGAGCTTCATCAGGTAAAGCGAATGATCAGAGGAATCGGGCACGTGTTGTTCTCGTCCTATTCTCAAACTCAGAATGGGTAACGTCCAGTGGTTCCTTCTGGTGAACCTCTCTGGTGCACGTGATTACCCTACGTGGGCAAATTTTTTGAGTGAACGGAACTGGTGATGAGAGATGAACCTAACGTCCGGTTAAGGTGCT
>CBDCEV010000008.1:0-7573 GCA_965215715.1 Hyphomicrobiales bacterium
CGACCTTGTCATCAATGAAACACCCAAGCTTCGAACGCAACCCATGCAAGCATGGCATTCGAGAAACGAACGCCTAACACCACACATCCGCGCTCAAGCAGAATTGTCGCCGCAAGAAAGCGGGGACAATTCAACCAAGCGAGGCTGGATGCCAAAACTCCCATAAGGGAGACAGCAAAAAAAACAGCCCTCCTCCTATTCCACCAAAAAACCCAAAAAAACGAACACACATCGCTCAAGAGTTCCCGCGTACACGCACAACTTAATGACTGCTTTTGACATCAGCGTTGCACTTCGACACCTGTCCCAAAAAACTGGACCGATTTAGGTGCGTGCTTTGACCACACACACATCTCACAGACATGATGCATTTGGAATGACAATTTGTATCCAACGTCGACTACTAGACATATGGATAAACCTGGGCAAGAACTTCTTTCTCGGCACAGAAATCTGCTGAAAATCTCGATGCTCCTTTTTAATAAAAAAAAGGGTGTTAAGGAAGGAGAGGAGAAGAGAGGTAATGTGAGGTAAGGTAAGGGAAGGCAAGGTAAGGCGGCAAGGCTTCGGCCGCCGCCAGGCCAGCGAAAATGCGAAAAAGAAAGCGAAAAAGTAAGGGGAAAAAGGTGAAAACCGGGACACAATGTGAAAAAGGCGGTGAAAGGAAAAAAATGTGAAAAAGTGCAAAAAAAAGAAAAAGAGAAAAAAAAGGAAAAAGAGGAAAAAAAAGGAAAAAGAAATAAAAAATTGGAAAAAGAATGAAAAAGAGTTAAAAAGAGTGAAAAAGAGGCAAACAGATGGAGAAAGAGAGAAAGAGAGTGAAAAAGAGTGAAAAAGAGAGAAAAGAGGAAAAAATGGAAAAAGAGGGAAAAAGAGAAAAAAAAGAGAAAAAAAAGGTCCAGACCCAAGAAAAAAAAAACGCGGTCGACTCTCCACATTTTCTGTAAGCTCGGCCTAGCACCTGCTCGAGGTTCAGACCACCGAAAAAAGGGTCGAAGGCAACGGCAACGACAAAGACAAAGACAAAGCAAAGACAAAGACAAAGACAAAGACAAAGACAAAGACAAAGACAAAGACAAAGACAAAGACAAAGACAAAGACAGAGACAAAGACAAAGACAGAGACAGAGACAGAGACAGAGACAGAGACAGAGACAGAGACAGAGACAGAGACAAAGATAAAGACAGAAGAACGACACCCCTGAGCGTCCAATTGGCAAAAAGAACCAACGATTTCAATTCTGTCCATTCCTCAAATCATACATCTTGATTTTTTTTTGTGTGGCACAATTCGTCACAATCAGGATGAACCTCAGTGGATCGTGTCACAAATGCAACTCTCGGCACCTACAATACCTGTAGTCTTCAAGTCGTCTGCAAAAGAATTATCATTGCAGCAGCGCCTTTATAATTGATCACACATGTATTTAACAACCAAGCGCAATTCACTTGTCACTGAAGCAGCAGCTTAAAACATCACCAGTCGCCACCAAAATGGTGTGATGCACTGCTTAACCAGCACGGATTCCAACTTGGAGGCATTCAGATGTAATCCAGCAGATGTTTCCAGCATTTACCAACTATCTGAACGAAGTGTTCTCTCGTACTAACTTCGATTACTGTCGCAGCACCAAGTTCATCAGTATGGTAAAACTAACCTGTCTCACGACGGTCTAAACCCAGCTCACGTTCCATATTGGCGGGTGAACAATCCGACACTTTGGGACTTCTGCGTCTCAATGATAGGAAGAGCCGACATCGAAGGAGCAAAAAGCAACGTCGCTATGAACGCTTGGCTGCCACAAGCCAGTTATCCCTGTGGTAACTTTTCTGACCCCTCTAGCTGAATACTCCGCAGACCTAAAGGATCGATAGGCCATGCTTTCACAGTTTGTATTCGTACTGAAAATGAGAATCAAGCAAGCTGTTCCCTTTTTGGTCCACATGAGATTTCTTTTCTTATTGACCTCACCTTAGGACACCTGCGTTATCATTTAACAGATGTGCCGTCCCAGCCAAGCTCCCCACCTGACTGTGTTTTCCGCACAAATCAATCATACATAGGAACAATTTTAAATCAAAAACTTGCTGTGATGCGGGTTTCAGTCTAACGGAATAAGTAAAATGTCATTAAGAGTAGTGGTATTTCACTTGCGCCAAAGCTCCCACCTATCTTACACCTTTCAAGTCATTTCACAAAGTCGGACTGGATTCAAGCTCAACAGGGTCTTCTTTCCCCGCCGATTATCCCAAGCCCGTTCCTTTGGCTGTGGTTTCGCTAGATTGTGGATGAGGACAGTGGGAATCTCGTTAATCCATTCATGCGCGTCACCAATTAGATGACCAGGCATTTGGCTACCTTAAGAGAGTCATAGTTACTCCCGCCGTTTACCCGCGCTTGTTTGAATTTCATCACTTTGACATTCAGAGCACTGGGCAGAAATCACATTGTGTCAACACCATTTGAAGCCATCGCAATGCTTTGTTTTAATTAAACAGTCTGATTCCCCTTGTCCGCTCCAGTTCTGAGTTGAGCGTTCATCGCACAAGGAAAGCTTCGAGAAGCATTCCCTGTCCATCAATTGTCACCAAACGTGAATCCACTCGACACCGCGAAGCGTTAAACAGCTTCCGAGCAACTCAAATCTTAAGAAAAGGACCCCTGCACCCACCCCTCAAAGCCAATCTTTTTCTCGAAGTTACGGATCTATTTTGCCGACTTCCCTTACTTTATTTTGTGGACCAGAAGCTGCTAACCTTGGAGACCTGATGCGGTTATGGGTACGATCAGGGGTGCATATAAATCTGTCCTTCGGCTTTTCAAGGGCAGTTGGAAGCGCATCGGACACCTCGTATGACAAGCTGCTTTACCAGCCGATTAACCTTATCGCCAGGCAATCTGATTTCAGGAAAAAAGGTTGTTAAAAAGAAAAGACAACGCTTCCCGAAGCTCCCACCTGCATTGCCGAATTTCTTTACGTTCTCGTACGTTATCCACGTCCTGGTTGGAGAATATTAACCCTACTCCTTTTCAAGATACGAGGCAAAGCCTGCGTGTGCGGAACACCCCTGTCTTTTAGGATCGACTAACCCATGTCCAACTGCCGTTCACATGAAACCCTTCTCCACTTCAGTCTTCAAAGCTCTCATTTGCATATTTGCTACCACCACCAAGATCTGCGCCAGGAGCTGTTTTACTCAGGCTTACGCCAAGAGCTTCACAGCAAACCCCCATGCCCTCCAACTCATTGCTGCATCGTGTAACAACAATGATTGAGTATCGGTCACACGCTTAAGCGCCATCCATTTTCGGTGCTAGTCCATTCGGCAAGTGAGTTGTTACACACTCCCTGGCGGATTTCAACTTCCATGACCACCGTCCTGCTGTTAAAATGAACCAACACCCTTTATGGTATCTGATGAGCGAGCACTTGAGCACCTTAACCCAATGTTAGGTTCATCCCTCATCGCCAGTTCTGCTTACCAAAAATGGCCCACGTAGAGTTATCACTTGCCCCAGATGTTCACCAAAGTAAGCACTGGATCTTACCCATCCAAAGTTTGAGAAAGGGTCGAGAACAACACGTTTCCGATTCTGTTAATCATTCGCTTTACATGATAAAGCTGTTCAACTCCAGCTATCCTGAGGGAAACTTCGGAGGGAACCAGCTACTAGATGGTTCGTTTAGTCTTTGCCCCGATACCCAAGTTTTACGAACGATTTGCACGTCAGTTTCGCTACGAGCCTCCACCAGAGTTTCCCCTGACTTTTCCCTTCTCAGGCATAGTTCACCATCTTTCGGGTCCTAACATTTACGCTCTTACTCAAACCACTCTCAAGATCACGGTCAGTTGCAGCTGCACATATCCAAGCATTCACTTTCATTGCGCTTGCAGGTTTAACACCCGTAAACTTGCACACATGTTGAGACTCCTTGGTCCGTGTTTCAAGACGGGTCGAACGAGACGATGTAGTCGGAAACGAACGCCAAGAATCGAACAACAACAAGGAACTATCACTTCAACAACTTGGCGTTTGAACGCAATCCACTTGTAAATCCCCAGATGCGTGAACACACACTGATAGTGAGTGCGACCTACGCATAATGTTTAATTCACAAATCAACTGGTTCTGACAGACAAGACAAGCAACAACGCAGACACTGACGTGAATGCCAGCGTCATGCGCCAATCTCACCAAGCAAAACTGGTCCAACTCATTTCCCTTCCAGCAATTTCAGGCACTTTTAACTCTCTTTTCAAAGTCCTTTGCATCTTTCCCTCATAGTACTTGTTCGCTATCGGTCTCAAACAAAAATTAAGCTTTAGATGAAGTTTACCACCCACTTTGCGCTCCACTCCCAAGGAACGTGACTCTGAGAGTGCATACCGTACACGCGGGACTGCAAATGACAGACAGGGCGGTAACCTTTTCCAAGGAATTTGCATCTGCGCCCACGCTGGTATTCCATCATGTGATCACAAGTCAAGGCTGGAAAGCCTGGATTTCCATGCTGAGTCTATCCCAATTCATTCGCCATTACTAAGGGAATACTATTTAATTTCTTTTCCTCCGCTTACTGATATGCTTAAATTCAGCAGGTTCTCTGGCTTAACTTCATGCCTTAGGGTTAAAAAATACACACAAGGGCTGCTTGATCATACGTAACATCCCTCCTGAAGAAAATGTTCAACGTTGCGCATGTCCAGCACCACCAAGACACATGTGTCAATGCAACGAATGCTGCATTGAAACATGAAAACACTAAAACATGACACCTGAGTGACACGCCCCGCAGAAAAAACAAAAGACACTGAAGCAAACATGCTTTCAGGAATAACCCGAAAGAGCAATATGCGTTCAACTTTCTGTTGGTTCACTGAATCCTGCAATTCACAATGCTTATCACACTTCGCTGCACCCTTGATCGTTGTTCGAGTCGAGACATCCATCACTGGAAGTTTTGTTGTTCATACAACTGCAAGCCATCAACGAAAGTGGCAAATATTAAAATGGTGAAAATTATTGTCAAGACAGTGGCAGGCGAACTTTGTTGACCGTAATCAACAAATCCACCTCCCACCCTTAGCCATGCACGTCGACGTCTGAACGTCATGTACATGGCCACAACGCTACGTGCACAAACATGTTATTGGAATGTGTGAATGATCCTTCCGCAAGTTCACCTACGAAAACCTTGTTACGACTTTTCCTTCCTCTAAGTGATGAGGTTCACTAAACTTCGAAAGATGTATCCTGCAAAGCTGAACAAATCAATCTCCGAATTATTCACCGAATCACTCAATCGGTAGGAGCGACGTGCGGTGTGCACAAAGGGCAGGGACGTAATCAGCGCGAGCTGATGACTCGCGCTTACAGGGAATTCCTTGTTTAAGATTAATAATTGCAATAATCTATCTCCATCACGATGCACATTGCAGATTACCCAACATTTTCAGGCAAGGTAAAAAATTCGTTGAATGCATCAGTGTAGGACGCGTGCAGCCCAGAACATCTAAGGGCATCACAGATCTGTTATTGCCTCAAACTTCTCTGCGTTAGACGCACAAAGTCCCTCTAAGAAGTAATCAAATAAGAATCATACTTGACACTATTTAGTAAGCTAAGGTCTCATTCGTTTACGGAATTTACCAGACAAATCACTCCACCAACTAAGAACGGCCATGCACCACCACCCATAAAATCAAGAAAGAGCTATCAATCTGTCAATCCTTACTATGTCTGGACCTGGTGAGTTTTCCCGTGTTGAGTCAAAATAAGCCGCAGGCTCCACTCCTGGTGTTGCCCTTCCGTCAATTCCTTCAAGTTTCAGCCTTGCGACCATACTCCCCCCAGAACCCAAAAACTTTGATATCTCATAAGGTGCTGAAGGAGTCATAAAGCTAACGACCCCCAATCTCTAGGAGGCATGGTTTATGGTTAAGACAACGACGGTATTTGATCGTTTTCGATCCCCTAACTTTCGTTCTTGATCAATGAAACATCCTTGGCAAATACTTTCGCAGTAGTTCGTCTTTAACAAATCCAAGAATTTCACCTCTGACAATTAAATACGAATGCCCACCAATTATCCTTATTAATCATTACCTATGGCACATAAACCAACAAAGTAGGCCACGAGTCCTATTTTATTATTCCATGCTAATGTATTCACCACATGCGCATGCCTGAAACACTCTAATTTCCTCAAAGTAAAGGTTCCGAACACCGCTCCACACAATGAAGTGCAGATACAGTCTTCGGAAAAGATGCCCAGGACCATTCAGATGCTCACCCGCAAGGGCGGACCGACTGTCCTCGACAGAAATCCAACTACGAGCTTTTTAACCGCAACAACTTTAATATACGCTATTGGAGCTGGAATTACCGCGGCTGCTGGCACCAGACTTGCCCTCCAATTGACACTCGTAAAGAGATTTAAATTTTACTCATTCCAATTACAAAACATGGATGCCCTGTGGTGTTATTTCTTGTCACAACCTCCCTGTGTCAGGATTGGGTAATTTACGCGCCTGCTGCCTTCCTTAGAAGTGGTAGCCGTTTCTTTGGCTCCCTCTCGAACACTAATTCTCTGTTACCCGTCACTGCCATGGTAGGCCAATGCCCTACCATCGAAAGCTGATAGGTCAGAAACTTGAAAGACTCGTCACCAAAGGCGATCAGTATTTTATCATGAATCATCAAGAACACAACCGAAGTTGGAAGGTTTGGAATCTAATAAACACAACCCTTCATAAGTCGGGTCTGTATGCATGTATTAGCTCTAGAATATTCAAAGGTATCCATATAATGACTGCCATCAAATAAACTATAACTGTTTTAATGGGCCATTCGCAGTGTTACCATGAAAAAGTTGATAATGAGACATGCATGGCTTAATCTTTGAAACAAGCATATGACTACTGGCAGGATCAACCAGGTTAATGGAGCTACACACAAATCGTGCCGCGAAGCATCGATACGGGAAGCAACGATGTAAAACATCTAACATGACAGTTTCATATGAAAACATGAATTTACAAATCCGAAGCATGTTCGATGCCGAACCAACGTCCGCCGAACTCATTTCATCACGAAAACGCTTTGTTAAGCGACCTTGTCATCAATGAAACACCCAAGCTTCGAACGCAACCCATGCGAGCATGGCCCTCGAGAAACGAACGCCTAACACCACACATCCCCGCGCAAAATTGCCCCCGCAAGAAAGCGGGGACAATTCAACCAAGCAAGGCTGGATGCCAAAACTCCCATAAGGGAGATAGCAAAAAAAAAAACAGCCCTCCTCCTGTTCCACCAAAAAACCAAAAAAAACGAACACATCAACCATGCCTCCTAGAGATTGGGGGTCGTTAACTTTATAACTCCTTCAACACCTAATGAGATAAGCCTGCGGCTTAATTTGACTCAACACGGGAAAACTCACCAAGTCCAGACGCAGTAAGGATTGATAGATTGATAGCTCTTTCTTGATTCTATCTCTGGGTGGTGCATGGCCTTTCTAAGTTGGAGTGATTTGTCTGGTAAATTCCGTTAACGAACGAGACCTCAGCTT
>CBDCEV010000009.1:0-19927 GCA_965215715.1 Hyphomicrobiales bacterium
GCACAGGCCCGAATTTCACCGATAGAAATACAAAATGTGCGCTGCGCAATGTTTAGAACCACTTTTTCTACCCGACAGCCTCCGGCATGCACCTGAAAAACCGACACTTTTTTCGAAGGTATTATGGCCTTGAAAGTGTGCAGAGCTCATTTCCGAGACTACACTCTGAAGTGAAATTCGAACGGTCAGACCAGCGGAACCCAACGATGTAAGGTACGATCGCTTATCTGGCCAGTTTTACGTTTGAAATTCGGAAGAGAATTTTCTTGCATCGACCCGACAACAGGCAAAAACAACCGACCTCATGGGGTCCTCTTCGGGCCCGAACACTGACGGATGGCCCCGGAAGCTGAACGAACTCGCCTTCCTGGGTGTAAAAGGAGCGCCCATATGTGAAAAAACCTGGTAGAGCACCCAGGGTGCCGGTCTGGGAAGATTTCTGGGGTAATTTCAGCGAGATGCGCTGTTGTGCGACCGGCGGTGGTGACCTGATTTTTTGACCAAAAAACATGTTTTAAACATTTTTATCCGCCAGAACTGGCCTCCTAACCGGTCTGCGCATGATCTACAGAGCTCCAGAGGGCAAAAGAATCAACTTTGTAACAGCAGGTTGACAGAGAAGCACCTCGGATCGCCTCTGTTTCATGCACCCACTTTTGCCCAAAAATCGACTCCCCAGCAGCGGGGTGCACAGTTCTTATGCAAGTAAATAATTAAAATCTCCGCCCCATGAACATCAAAAGCGAGGGTGGAAACGGCCAGGCACCCCATTGTCACGGTGCCATTTGTTCAAACCCGGAACACAGGTTTTCCACCCCGAAACGCGGAACAGAATCGGACCACCCCGATTTCACCACATCCGGGGTAGGCAGAACAGAGGGCAGTAAAATATTCAGAACAGCACCCCAGGGTGAGAAAATGGGTTCAAACCCCCGCAAAACACCCACAGGACCAGAGTAAAAAAGGGTTGGGCACTTGTTTGGGGGCAGGTCATCAAACCCCGCTTCAGAAAGCCCCCAAATCTTGGGGGAAACAGGGTAGGGGACCCAACAGGAGGGATTTACTAGGAAAGTGGGGTTTTACCCGTTTACACCACCGCAGCCTCAAACCAGCGTTAGGCACCGCCTTTCCAGGGCTCTCCCGATGATTTCAGGAGGCTTCCAACCCCTGGCACACACCGAGATGGTGTTCCGGATATTTTTATGGCCACACTCCGGAATCTGTATCCCAGAACCTCAGAAATCTCAAGTATGAAAATCAACAGATTCTGGGGTTACTCTGCACAATAGGTGAAAATGCTGCAAAGTGGTACTTAGCCTCTATTTACAAGGGCAACCAACGATTTCTTAAGCTACAGTTTCTGTACTTCATTGGTATGGACTGACTCTGAATAGAGTACCAAAAATGACAGTTTTCCCTTGGGATTGACAATCCTGGGGGAAATTTTTATATCTGACCCAAAAAAATATGTGGAAAACCACTAAAAACACTGAAAAGTGTTAAAAAACACTACACTACGTTCCTTGCAAGACTCCCAGGGAACAGTGTAACTGGCCCGATCACTCTGCACTACAGTGTCAGACTGCTAAAACAAAAACATTTAAATAAGATACAGACACCCACTCAACAGACCTCAAATACTCAGTGGATTCTTACCACCAAAACAACACATTTTTCTTGACTCTCCGGTGAAAACGGAACCACCGGAGAGTCAAGAAAAATGTCCACAAAACTGGAACCACCAGAGAGTCAACAAAAATCAGAAAATAGCAGAAAAAAACGGATCCACCGGAGAGTCAAGAAATGTCCTGCAGAAAAACGCGGAACCACTGGAGAGTCAAGAAAAATGGGTCCAAAAACGGAACCACCAGAGAGTCAACAAAAATCGTGTTTTTCAGCTAAAAACGGAACCACTGGAGAGTCAAGAAAAGTGGCCACCAGAGAGTCTCCCCTGGCTACACTTGGTAAAGTACACACAGCTGCACCATTCCTGGCAAATCTGTGGTTTTGCAGTGTTTTATTCAGTATTTTACTACATGTTTTGTTACCTCACATATTGCCAATAACTTGGTTGTAATGTAGTGTGGTTATAAAAACAAGTGAGGCACAGAGGCCTCTTCAAAAATTATGCTTTCACTTGAGTAACTCTTACCCACGGTCATCTTTAGTAAAAGGCGAAAGATGAGTTCGTTCTGGGCAAAAGTTGTGAGATACCCCTTGTTGGGGAAACCGTTGGTTAGGCAGACAGGATCTCCCCCTCTAACCAACGGTTCTTCTATGGAGGGTTACATACCTTACTGGTGTCTAACCTGATCAACAAGGGTGTTGACACACCAGTGGCCCCTGCATTGCACTGCGCAGGGGGCACTGGTGGCACTGGCTTCGGCTGGGATGCACAGTGAAATTTTTGACAGCGGTGGTGCTGTGTTCTGCACAAACCCACCTTTTTTTAACCAACTAAAAAAAAATCATGGACCCCTCCACTTGTGCAATTCCATGTCGGCTACGTACCCCCCCTAAGCAACGGTTTTTATAAAGGGCAAGACTGTACTCTACACAGGATCTGTTTTTGAGTACATTCGTGTTGGAGATTGTTTTCTCTAGCACAAGACCAAAGCTGGATGATGAAGACGGTCGGGCATGTGCAGCATGAGCCTTGCGATGATTGTTCTAAAACTGGGTTCCCTTTTCCTTGGAAATTGGCTTCCCAATCAGCACAGCCCTTCCACTTACAGCTTGTTTTTTATATTTTATACTCATGGACCCCTTGACCTGTGCAATTCCATGTCAAATATGTACCCCCCCTAACCAACGGTTTTTATAAAGGGCATCCTTGCGCTCGGGATAAATCCATAGGCTATGACCAAACAGGGACGCCATGGAGAGATTGCTGGTTGAAAACTACCCAATTCCCGCCATGGGCTGCTTCGGCGGCACCACTGGCAATTTGTGAAGCTGCTTTTGCAGCAAATGTTCTTTATTCATTGTGCTATTCAGGCCATACAGAATACAAAATTCTGTGTAAACTATCAAACCTGCAAATTGACGTACGTAGGTTTGATGGTTATACCATTCATAGACACCAAGTTAGGAAAACAGTATTTATTAGCCGGAGTGTGTCAGCAACACTCTGTTACTCCTAGCTTGGGAGGGCAAGGCTTCTCAGAACTGGGCAATCTTGGACTGGGTCCAAGGGTTCCTCTACTTCTGTGTTGATGCTACTGTCCCTGTTAGTCTACTGTCCCGGTTGTGGCTTTGGTGCAAACCTTAGCAACAATTGGAGTAAAATGGGGTGAACCGGGCCAGGCTGGTCACAGAGCAGCTCCTAACCCCTGCAGTGGACAGTTCAAGGATCGCAGTGCAGAGCAGAGTGAGGAGTCCTCCAATTCAACAGCTCGAACTGGGGAGGCGACTTTTTTTTACCTACTATACCTATACCCCATATGTGTAGGTATACACTATATATACTGCATACTTGTATATTCTCTGTTGAATATGTATAATAAAAACATAGGTGGGTGTGCCACTCCTGGATGTTGTGCAGCTCCAGGGCAACACGTGTGAATGGACCAGGTTGCCCTGGCGACCCATCACCCCGTTGAGAAATTGCGTTAATATCGTTCAGTACACAAGGTACTGTATCAGATATTAAGCTGATAAGAACAGATAATACACTTGATCTTAGCCAAAAGGCCGAGAAGGTATGCCCCTATTAAGAAACCGTTGCTTAGGGGATGTACAGCCGCCACTCCATATCTCAGGACCCACACCCCAGTATGTATACTGTATATATATTAGGGGGAACTCAAACCCCCAACTGGGCTTGTACACTGCTACTATAATATGCTACCTCAGCAGTGCAGTCCTGGGTATGTGGTGAAACAGGGGTAAGATTCTTCGGCTGTAAGCTTGTAGCCTCTTCAGACTGAAGGCTTGCCTCTTAGTTTTTTTTGACAGGTGGTGAGCCATAGCAACAAGGGTGTGTACTCTCCAACACTGGTGAATACTCAGGTAACTCTGTGCAATAGGTGAAAATACTGCAAAGTGTCGCTTAGCCTCTATTTGTAAGGGCAACCAACGATTTCTTAAGCTACAGTTTCTGTACTTCATTGGTATGGACTGACTCTGAAAAGAGACCCAAAACTGACAGAACTCCTCCTGGGATACCAATCCTGAGAGGAGATATTTATTATAAAAAACAAAAATATGTGAAAAAAAAGGTGATACTTTCTCGATTAATGCGTGTCATCCTTGCGCAGGGACCATGCTAATCTTCTCTGTATCGATCCAATTTTGACGGATGTCCCATTTCTGGGCTCCAAAATATAGGTACCTGTAACTTTGCAACTATGGCATCATATTCATTGCTTGGTCTGTACGTAAGGTTGCAGGTTTGACACAGATGCTCAAACCTGCAACTTGGGAACTGGACTGCTATACGATTATAGATTGTGTGCCCCCAAGTTGGAGGTCCCTATCTTGTAGGTGCTAAGTTGTTGTGCTACTTCTACCAAACAAATGCAACTGCAATTTGCAAAATCGCGCATGCTGATTTACAAATGCTTCCAAAATCTGCTTGCACACAGGGCCCAGTTGTGGGCCCATGTGCGGACATATTTGGCCATTTCCGTGCACTCGCACAGAATGACTTTCAACCATGAAGAGTCTAAAACTCAGGTTTTACCTCCGATTGCGTTCAGTCTTCAACACACAAATATTAGAACTTGGAGCATAACCAGCACACAACGCAACCACCTTTTTTTGTATGTATGGTCCAGTATACAGGGGGGTATGGGGTGGGATGCCTTTATGAATACAACTCTGAACTCCTTATTGGATTCGGCCATACTCTGGTGAATACACCTCATCCCGCCTGATTTGAGAAGTTAAGCACCAGCAGGCCTGGATAGTACTGACGTGGGTGACCAGTTGGGAAGTCCGGGTGCTTGAATCCTAAAAATGTTTTTTTTTTTTGGGACCCATATTTTTTGGTGTATACCATGGGTAAAGGGGAAAATGGGGTGGGCTGCCTTTCTGATTACAATTCCGAACTCCTTATTGGATTCGGCCATACTCTGGTGAATACACCTCATCCCGCCTGATTTGAGAAGTTAAGCACCAGCAGGCCTGGATAGTACTGACGTGGGTGACCAGTTGGGAAGTCCGGGTGCTTGAATCCTAAAAAAAACTTTTTTTTTTTTTTTTTTCAAAAAAACGTACCGATTTTCCACACCACCCAGGAGGCATTTTGAGTACCAAAATGGCACTACCAGACCCTGTCCGTGCCACTGGTATTTTCGATTTTTTATGGGTCCTCAGCCATAATTGATAGAATTCAATGGACCGGAATTTTTCGATAAAATTTTTTTTTCTGAAAGATATAAAGCTCATGACCCTACTACGTTTCACCCAAAAAAAATATACATATCGTCACGTACAGACACCGGTAGTATATTTTTTCGAAGGAATTTTTGGGAAATTTGTAGCAGTGTTGGTAGGAAACACACTTTCTCGTTTTTGGACAAACTCCAACTTTGGTGGTTCGAACACCCTGGGGGGGTCTATTTCGGGTGTCTCAAAAATGCGCGAGAGGTGGGGATATTGGGTCAGAGAGGAATCAAAACGTTGGTAGGGTACTGCCCAGCCACCACCAATTAAGTCGTTTTTGGTGTTCCAAAAAGTGTTTTTTGGCCATTTTTGGACCTATTTTTGGGGTTTTGGCACCCCAAATCGGCCACTTTTTTGGACCCAGATATACCCGTTTCTGTACCAGAATCTGGGTGTGGAAAAAAAAAAAAAAAAAAAAAAAAAGTACCCACCCAGGTGGTCAACTTGCTTCCAACACACCTAGATTCCTTAGAAAACACCCCATGATTTCACCTCAATATGTACCTGGAGCTCCATACTGGGCCCTGGTGAGCTCACCAACAGTTTGCACCGTTTCTGACCCGAAATCTGGGTCAAAAACGGTGGTACCCGTCACACGGTGGGTCCCCAGCCATTTTCACAGAAATGCCATTTTTTAGGTGAAAATGGGCAAAAAACAGGGTTTTGGCCAAAAAAAACGACCTAATGGGTCCTGGCTGGGGACCCATATTTGGACATTATATACCGTTTCACACCCAGTATCTGAACCATTCGCGCATTTTTGAGACACCCGATTTTGACCCACCCAGGGTGTTCGAACCACCCAAATTGGAGTTTTGTAAAAAAAAAAAAAAAAAAAAAAGTGAGGTTTGAACCCACAGTGCTAAAAATACCCAAAAAATTCCTTTGAAAAAATATACTACCGACGTCTGTACGTGACGATATGTACAAAAATTTTGGGCTAAACGTAGCAGGGTTATGAGCTTTATATCTTTCGAGAAAAAAAAAGTTTATCGAAAAATTCCGGTCAACTGCATTTCATCAATTATGGCTGGGTACCCATGGAAAACCGAAAATTTTGGTGGCACGTACAGGGTCTGGTAGTGCCATTTTGGTACTCAGAATCAACCCAGATGTCAGCAGAAGTGGGAGGAAATCAGGTACTGAAAATTGGGTGCAATTTAACACTTTTTAGTGGTTTTTCAGAGTGTTTTTTAGTGGTTTCCCACATATTTTTTTTGGTCAGATATAAAAATTTCCCCCAGGATTGTCAATCCCAAGGAAAAACTGTCATTTTTGGTACTCTATTCAGAGTCAGTCCATACCAATGAAGTACAGAAACTGTAGCTTAAGAAATCGTTGGTTGCCCTTGTAAATGGAGGCTAATTGCGACTTTGCAGCATTTTCACCTATTGTGCAGAGTAACCCCAGAAATCGTTGGTTGCCCATTCAGAATGTGGGCTCTGGTGTGAACATGTGGTGAATTTTGGGACCCAGAATCAGCCCAGATATGAGTTGAAATATGGGAAAATCAGGTACTGGAAATTGGGTGCAATTTAACACTTGTCAGTGTTTTTGTGTTTTTTAGTGGTTTTCTACAGAATTTTTTTGTTCAGATATAAAAATTTCCCCCAGGATTGTCAATCCCAAGGGAAAACTGTCAGTTTTTGGTACTCTATTCAGAGTCAGTCCATACCAATGAAGTACAGAAACTGTAGCTTAAGAAATCGTTGGTTGCCCTTGTAAATAGAGGCTAATTGTCACTTGGTAGTATTTCCACCTATTGTGCAGAGTAACCCCAGAAATTGTGGGTTGCCCATTCAGAATGTGGGCTCTGTTGGCAGATTTTGGCACCCAGAATCAGCCCAGATATCAGCAGAAATATGGGTAAATTGGGTCCTGGAAATTAGGTACATTTTCGTGATTTTTAGTGACTTTTAGTGCTTTTGTGATTTCTACTGGTTTTCTACATATTTTCTTCTTGTTCAGATATAAAAATTTCCCCCAGGATTGTCAATCCCAAGGGAAAACTGTCATTTTTGGTACTCTATTCAGAGTCAGTCCATACCAATGAAGTACAGAAACTGTAGCTTAAGAAATCGTTGGTTGCCCTTGTAAATGGAGGCTAATTGCGACTTTGCAGCATTTTCACCTATTGTGCAGAGTAACCCCAGAAATCGTTGGTTGCCCATTCAGAATGTGGGCTCTGGTGTGAATGTGTGGTACATTTTGGCACCCAGAATCAGCCCAGATATCTGCAGAAATATGGGAAAACTGGATACTGGAAATTGGGTGCAGTTTAGTGCTTTGTAGGGGGTTTGTGTGTTTTTAACATTTTTTAGTGGTTTTCCACATATTCTTGTTGTTCAGGTATAAAAATTCCCCCCAGGATTGTCAATCCCAAGGGAAAACTGTCATTTTTGGTACTCTATTCAGAGTCAGTCCATACCAATGAAGTACAGAAACTGTAGCTTAAGAAATCGTTGGTTGCCCTTGTAAATGGAGGCTAATTGCCACTTTGCCCCAAAACCAGCTATTCTGCAGAGTAGACCCAGGAACCGTTGGTTTCGTATTCAGAATCTGGGGTGTGACGGGACCAGTACCGGGTTTGAACCACCCACACAGCATCTGTGACCCCAACATATGCTACCCCGTTCCACCCCCAGATTCTGGCCTTGATACGGTGCCAGTACATATGGGGTGACACCGCTGCCTGGGTGTGTGAAACTTGCCTGTTTTCAATTTTGGGCCTATTTGGACCCATTTTTTTCAGGCCATTTTCCAGCACCTAGGGTGTGAAAATATGGCCGCACAGCGAGATCCGGGTTTGAAAACGGCCCAGGGAGCTTCTTTGTACCCGATTTCAACCGATAGAAATGTAAAATATGCACACAGGGGGTCCCAGATGGTAAAAATCACCCCCAAAAACAGGGCCCCATTTTTCAGGGTGTTTTTTCCCCTTTGCAAAAGAAAATTTCTGTGCTGATCTGGGGTGGAATTCCAGCACCACCGTGTGTTCCCCGTCACTGGAGGGATAAATGCGGTCCGGTGTAAATTTTCCGGAAATGCTGTCCCGATGCCTGAAATGGGTGAAAACATGTGATTATAGCCCAAAACTCGGAAAAGTTGGTCAGCCAAAAAAAAATTCCCACACCTGTGCAAACCTCACGGCTGGCCTGGGATGTGAAACGAATCGTGATTCCAGGGCCCCTGCATATATGCACAGGCCCGAATTTCACCGATAGAAATACAAAATGTGCGCTGCGCAATGTTTAGAACCACTTTTTCTACCCGACAGCCTCCGGCATGCACCTGAAAAACCGACACTTTTTTCGAAGGTATTATGGCCTTGAAAGTGTGCAGAGCTCATTTCCGAGACTACACTCTGAAGTGAAATTCGAACGGTCAGACCAGCGGAACCCAACGATGTAAGGTACGATCGCTTATCTGGCCAGTTTTACGTTTGAAATTCGGAAGAGAATTTTCTTGCATCGACCCGACAACAGGCAAAAACAACCGACCTCATGGGGTCCTCTTCGGGCCCGAACACTGACGGATGGCCCCGGAAGCTGAACGAACTCGCCTTCCTGGGTGTAAAAGGAGCGCCCATATGTGAAAAAACCTGGTAGAGCACCCAGGGTGCCGGTCTGGGAAGATTTCTGGGGTAATTTCAGCGAGATGCGCTGTTGTGCGACCGGCGGTGGTGACCTGATTTTTTGACCAAAAAACATGTTTTAAACATTTTTATCCGCCAGAACTGGCCTCCTAACCGGTCTGCGCATGATCTACAGAGCTCCAGAGGGCAAAAGAATCAACTTTGTAACAGCAGGTTGACAGAGAAGCACCTCGGATCGCCTCTGTTTCATGCACCCACTTTTGCCCAAAAATCGACTCCCCAGCAGCGGGGTGCACAGTTCTTATGCAAGTAAATAATTAAAATCTCCGCCCCATGAACATCAAAAGCGAGGGTGGAAACGGCCAGGCACCCCATTGTCACGGTGCCATTTGTTCAAACCCGGAACACAGGTTTTCCACCCCGAAACGCGGAACAGAATCGGACCACCCCGATTTCACCACATCCGGGGTAGGCAGAACAGAGGGCAGTAAAATATTCAGAACAGCACCCCAGGGTGAGAAAATGGGTTCAAACCCCCGCAAAACACCCACAGGACCAGAGTAAAAAAGGGTTGGGCACTTGTTTGGGGGCAGGTCATCAAACCCCGCTTCAGAAAGCCCCCAAATCTTGGGGGAAACAGGGTAGGGGACCCAACAGGAGGGATTTACTAGGAAAGTGGGGTTTTACCCGTTTACACCACCGCAGCCTCAAACCAGCGTTAGGCACCGCCTTTCCAGGGCTCTCCCGATGATTTCAGGAGGCTTCCAACCCCTGGCACACACCGAGATGGTGTTCCGGATATTTTTATGGCCACACTCCGGAATCTGTATCCCAGAACCTCAGAAATCTCAAGTATGAAAATCAACAGATTCTGGGGTTACTCTGCACAATAGGTGAAAATGCTGCAAAGTGGTACTTAGCCTCTATTTACAAGGGCAACCAACGATTTCTTAAGCTACAGTTTCTGTACTTCATTGGTATGGACTGACTCTGAATAGAGTACCAAAAATGACAGTTTTCCCTTGGGATTGACAATCCTGGGGGAAATTTTTATATCTGACCCAAAAAAATATGTGGAAAACCACTAAAAACACTGAAAAGTGTTAAAAAACACTACACTACGTTCCTTGCAAGACTCCCAGGGAACAGTGTAACTGGCCCGATCACTCTGCACTACAGTGTCAGACTGCTAAAACAAAAACATTTAAATAAGATACAGACACCCACTCAACAGACCTCAAATACTCAGTGGATTCTTACCACCAAAACAACACATTTTTCTTGACTCTCCGGTGAAAACGGAACCACCGGAGAGTCAAGAAAAATGTCCACAAAACTGGAACCACCAGAGAGTCAACAAAAATCAGAAAATAGCAGAAAAAAACGGATCCACCGGAGAGTCAAGAAATGTCCTGCAGAAAAACGCGGAACCACTGGAGAGTCAAGAAAAATGGGTCCAAAAACGGAACCACCAGAGAGTCAACAAAAATCGTGTTTTTCAGCTAAAAACGGAACCACTGGAGAGTCAAGAAAAGTGGCCACCAGAGAGTCTCCCCTGGCTACACTTGGTAAAGTACACACAGCTGCACCATTCCTGGCAAATCTGTGGTTTTGCAGTGTTTTATTCAGTATTTTACTACATGTTTTGTTACCTCACATATTGCCAATAACTTGGTTGTAATGTAGTGTGGTTATAAAAACAAGTGAGGCACAGAGGCCTCTTCAAAAATTATGCTTTCACTTGAGTAACTCTTACCCACGGTCATCTTTAGTAAAAGGCGAAAGATGAGTTCGTTCTGGGCAAAAGTTGTGAGATACCCCTTGTTGGGGAAACCGTTGGTTAGGCAGACAGGATCTCCCCCTCTAACCAACGGTTCTTCTATGGAGGGTTACATACCTTACTGGTGTCTAACCTGATCAACAAGGGTGTTGACACACCAGTGGCCCCTGCATTGCACTGCGCAGGGGGCACTGGTGGCACTGGCTTCGGCTGGGATGCACAGTGAAATTTTTGACAGCGGTGGTGCTGTGTTCTGCACAAACCCACCTTTTTTTAACCAACTAAAAAAAAATCATGGACCCCTCCACTTGTGCAATTCCATGTCGGCTACGTACCCCCCCTAAGCAACGGTTTTTATAAAGGGCAAGACTGTACTCTACACAGGATCTGTTTTTGAGTACATTCGTGTTGGAGATTGTTTTCTCTAGCACAAGACCAAAGCTGGATGATGAAGACGGTCGGGCATGTGCAGCATGAGCCTTGCGATGATTGTTCTAAAACTGGGTTCCCTTTTCCTTGGAAATTGGCTTCCCAATCAGCACAGCCCTTCCACTTACAGCTTGTTTTTTATATTTTATACTCATGGACCCCTTGACCTGTGCAATTCCATGTCAAATATGTACCCCCCCTAACCAACGGTTTTTATAAAGGGCATCCTTGCGCTCGGGATAAATCCATAGGCTATGACCAAACAGGGACGCCATGGAGAGATTGCTGGTTGAAAACTACCCAATTCCCGCCATGGGCTGCTTCGGCGGCACCACTGGCAATTTGTGAAGCTGCTTTTGCAGCAAATGTTCTTTATTCATTGTGCTATTCAGGCCATACAGAATGCAAAATTCTGTACAAACTATCAAACCTGCAAATTGACGTACGTAGGTTTGATGGTTATACCATTCACAGACACCAAGTTAGGAAAACAGTATTTATTAGCCGGAGTGTGTCAGCAACACTCTGTTACTCCTAGCTTGGGAGGGCAAGGCTTCTCAGAACTGGGCAATCTTGGACTGGGTCCAAGGGTTCCTCTACTTCTGTGTTGATGCTACTGTCCCTGTTAGTCTACTGTCCCGGTTGTGGCTTTGGTGCAAACCTTAGCAACAATTGGAGTAAAATGGGGTGAACCGGGCCAGGCTGGTCACAGAGCAGCTCCTAACCCCTGCAGTGGACAGTTCAAGGATCGCAGTGCAGAGCAGAGTGAGGAGTCCTCCAATTCAACAGCTCGAACTGGGGAGGCGACTTTTTTTTACCTACTATACCCATACCCTATATGTGTAGGTATACACTGTATATACTGCATACTTGTTGTTCTCTTGTCTCTGTATAATAAAAACATAGGTGGGTGTGCCACTCCTGGATGTTGTGCAGCTCCAGGGCAACACGTGTGAATGGACCAGGTTGCCCTGGCGACCCATCACCCCGTTGAGAAATTGCGTTAATATCGTTCAGTACACAAGGTACTGTATCAGATATTAAGCTGATAAGAACAGATAATACACTTGATCTTAGCCAAAAGGCCGAGAAGGTATGCCCCTATTAAGAAACCGTTGCTTAGGGGATGTACAGCCACCACTCCATATCCCAGGACCCACCCCCCAGTACATAACTACTGTATATATTAGGAGGAACTCAAACCCCCAACTGGGCTTGTACACTGCTACTATAATATGCTACCAAGGCAGTGCAGTTCTAGGTATGTGGTGAAACAGGGGTAAGATTCTTCGGCTGTAAGCTTGTAGCCTCTTCAGCCTGAAGGCTTGCCTCTTAGCTTTTTTGACAGGTGGTGAGGCATAGTAACAAGGGTATGCACTCTCCAACACTGGTGATACTCAGGTTACTCTGTGCAATAGGTGAAAATACTGCAAAGTGTCACTAAGCCTCTATTTGTAAGGGCAACCAACGATTTCTTAAGCTACAGTTTCTGTACTTCATTGGTATGGACTGACTCTGAAAAGAGACCCAAAACTGACAGAACTCCTCCTGGGATATCAATCCTGAGAGGAGATATTTATTATAAAAAACAAAAATATGTGAAAAAAAAAGGTGATACTTTCTCGATTAATGCGTGTCATCCTTGCGCAGGGACCATGCTAATCTTCTCTGTATCGATCCAATTTTGACGGATGTCCCATTTCTGGGCTCCAAAATATAGGTACCTGTAACTTTGCAACTATGGTATCATATTCATTGCTTGGTCTGTATGTAAGGTTGCAGGTTTGACACAGATGCTCAAACCTGCAACTTGGGAACTGGACTGCTATACGATTATGGGTTGTGTGCCCCCAAGTTGGAGGTACCTATCTTGTAGGTGCTAAGTTGTTGTGCTACTTCTACCAAACAAAATGCATGCAGCAGCAACCGCAGCAGCAATTTGCCAAATCATCGCTGATTTATCAAATGCTTCCAAAATATGGTTGCACGTTGGTGGGTCCGGGTGCTTCGGACCTGCTGGCGTGCGAACACATTTGGCCATTTGTGCATTCGCACAGAATGACTTTCAACCATGAAGAGTCTAAAACTCAGGTTTTACCTCCGATTGCGTTCAGTCTTCAACACATAAATATTAGAACTTGGAGCATAACCAGCACACAACGCAACCACTTTTTTTTGTATGTATGGTCCAGTATACAGGGGGGTATGGGGTGGGATGCCTTTATGAATACAACTCTGAACTCCTTATTGGATTCGGCCATACTCTGGTGAATACACCTCATCCCGCCTGATTTGAGAAGTTAAGCACCAGCAGGCCTGGATAGTACTGACGTGGGTGACCAGTTGGGAAGTCCGGGTGCTTGAATCCTACAATTTTTTTTTTGGGACCCATATTTTTTGGTGTAGACCATGGGTAAAGGGTAAAATGGGGTGGGCTGCCTTTCTGATTACAATTCCGAACTCCTTATTGGATTCGGCCATACTCTGGTGAATACACCTCATCCCGCCTGATTTGAGAAGTTAAGCACCAGCAGGCCTGGATAGTACTGACGTGGGTGACCAGTTGGGAAGTCCGGGTGCTTGAATCCTAAAAAAAACTTTTTTTTTTCAAAAAAACGTACCGATTTTCCACACCACCCAGGAGGCATTTTGAGTACCAAAATGGCACTACCAGACCCTGTCCGTGCCACTGGTATTTTCGATTTTTTATGGGTCCTCAGCCATAATTGATAGAATTCAATGGACCGGAATTTTTCGATAAATTTTTTTTTTCTGAAAGATATAAAGCTCATGACCCTACTACGTTTCACCCAAAAAAAATATACATATCGTCACGTACAGACACCGGTAGTATATTTTTTCGAAGGAATTTTTGGGAAATTTGCAGCACTGTTGGTAGGAAACACACTTTCTCGTTTTTGGACAAACTCCAACTTTGGTGGTTCGAACACCCTGGGGGGGTCTATTTCGGGTGTCTCAAAAATGCGCGAGAGGTGGGGATATTGGGTCAGAGAGGAATCAAAACGTTGGTAGGGTACTGCCCAGCCACCACCAATTAAGTCGTTTTTGGTGTTCCAAAAAGTGTTTTTTGGCCATTTTTGGACCTATTTTTGGGGTTTTGGCACCCCAAATCGGCCACTTTTTTGGACCCAGATATACCCGTTTCTGTACCAGAATCTGGGTCAGGAAAAAAAAAAAAAAAAAAAAAAAGTACCCACCCAGGTGGTCAACTTGCTTCCAACACACCTAGATTCCTTAGAAAACACCCCATGATTTCACCTCAATATGTACCTGGAGCTCCATACTGGGCCCTGGTGAGCTCACCAACAGTTTGCACCGTTTCTGACCCGAAATCTGGGTCAAAAACGGTGGTACCCGTCACACGGTGGGTCCCCAGCCATTTTCACAGAAATGCCCTTTTTTAGGTGAAAATGGGCAAAAAACAGGGTTTTGGCCAAAAAAAACGACTTAATGGGTCCTGGCTGGGGACCCATATTTGGACATTATATACCGTTTCACACCCAGTATCTGAACCATTCGCGCATTTTTGAGACACCCGATTTTGACCCACCCAGGGTGTTCGAACCACCCAAATTGGAGTTTTGTAAAAAAAAAAAAAAAAAAAAAAGTGAGGTTTGAACCCACAGTGCTAAAAATACCCAAAAAATTCCTTTGAAAAAATATACTACCGACGTCTGTACGTGACGATATGTACAAAATTTTTGGGCTAAACGTAGCAGGGTTATGAGCTTTATATCTTTCGAGAAAAAAAAAGTTTATCGAAAAATTCCGGTCAACTGCATTTCATCAATTATGGCTGGGTACCCATGGAAAACCGAAAATTTTGGTGGCACGTACAGGGTCTGGTAGTGCCATTTTGGTACTCAGAATCAACCCAGATGTCAGCAGAAGTAGGAGGAAATCAGGTACTGAAAATTGGGTGCAATTTAACACTTTTTAGTGGTTTTTGTGTTTTTTAGTGGTTTCCCACATATTTTTTTTGGTCAGATATAAAAATTTCCCCCAGGATTGTCAATCCCAAGGAAAAACTGTCATTTTTGGTACTCTATTCAGAGTCAGTCCATACCAATGAAGTACAGAAACTGTAGCTTAAGAAATCGTTGGTTGCCCTTGTAAATGGAGGCTAATTGCGACTTTGCAGCATTTTCACCTATTGTGCAGAGTAACCCCAGAAATCGTTGGTTGCCCATTCGGAATGTGGGCTCTGGTGTGAACATGTGGTGAATTTTGGGACCCAGAATCAGCCCAGATATGAGTTGAAATATGGGAAAATCAGGTACTGGAAATTGGGTGCAATTTAACACTTGTCAGTGTTTTTGTGTTTTTTAGTGGTTTTCTACAGAATTTTTTTGTTCAGATATAAAAATTCCCCCCAGGATTGTCAATCCCAAGGGAAAACTGTCATTTTTGGTACTCTATTCAGAGTCAGTCCATACCAATGAAGTACAGAAACTGTAGCTTAAGAAATCGTTGGTTGCCCTTGTAAATGGAGGCTAATTGCACTTTGCAGCATTTCCACCTATTGTGCAGAGTAACCCAGATATAAAAATTTTGGGACCCAGAATCAGCCCCAGGATTGGGTCAATGCCCATTCAGAATGTCATTCCCCCCAGGATTGGGTACTCTATTCAGAGTCAGTCCATACCAATGAAGTACAGAAACTGTAGCTTAAGAAATCGTTGGTTGCCCTTGTAAATGGAGGCCCAGACATCTGCAGAAATATGGGAGTGACCTGGAAATTGGGTGCAATTTAGTGCTTTGTAGGGGGTTTGTATGTTTTTAACATTTTTTAGTGGCTTTCCACATATTCTTGTTGTTCAGGTATAAAAATTCCCCCCAGGATTGTCAATCCCAAGGGAAAACTGTCAGTTTTGGCACTCTATTCAGAGTCAGTCCATACCAATGAAGTACAGAAACTGTAGCTTAAGAAATCGTTGGTTGCCCTTGTAAATGGAGGCTAATTGCCACTTTGCCCCAAAACCAGCTATTCTGCAGAGTAGACCCAGGAACCGTTGGTTTCGTATTCAGAATCTGGGGTGTGACGGGACCAGTACCGGGTTTGAACCACCCACACAGCATCTGTGACCCCAACATATGCTACCCCGTTCCACCCCCAGATTCTGGCCTTGATACGGTGCCAGTACATATGGGGTGACACCGCTGCCTGGGTGTGTGAAACTTGCCTGTTTTCAATTTTGGGCCTATTTGGACCCATTTTTTTCAGGCCATTTTCCAGCACCTAGGGTGTGAAAATATGGCCGCACAGCGAGATCCGGGTTTGAAAACGGCCCAGGGAGCTTCTTTGTACCCGATTTCAACCGATAGAAATGTAAAATATGCACACAGGGGGTCCCAGATGGTAAAAATCACCCCCAAAAACAGGGCCCCATTTTTCAGGGTGTTTTTTCCCCTTTGCAAAAGAAAATTTCTGTGCTGATCTGGGGTGGAATTCCAGCACCACCGTGTGTTCCCCGTCACTGGAGGGATAAATGCGGTCCGGTGTAAATTTTCCGGAAATGCTGTCCCGATGCCTGAAATGGGTGAAAACATGTGATTATAGCCCAAAACTCGGAAAAGTTGGTCAGCCAAAAAAAAATTCCCACACCTGTGCAAACCTCACGGCTGGCCTGGGATGTGAAACGAATCGTGATTCCAGGGCCCCTGCATATATGCACAGGCCCGAATTTCACCGATAGAAATACAAAATGTGCGCTGCGCAATGTTTAGAACCACTTTTTCTACCCGACAGCCTCCGGCATGCACCTGAAAAACCGACACTTTTTTCGAAGGTATTATGGCCTTGAAAGTGTGCAGAGCTCATTTCCGAGACTACACTCTGAAGTGAAATTCGAACGGTCAGACCAGCGGAACCCAACGATGTAAGGTACGATCGCTTATCTGGCCAGTTTTACGTTTGAAATTCGGAAGAGAATTTTCTTGCATCGACCCGACAACAGGCAAAAACAACCGACCTCATGGGGTCCTCTTCGGGCCCGAACACTGACGGATGGCCCCGGAAGCTGAACGAACTCGCCTTCCTGGGTGTAAAAGGAGCGCCCATATGTGAAAAAACCTGGTAGAGCACCCAGGGTGCCGGTCTGGGAAGATTTCTGGGGTAATTTCAGCGAGATGCGCTGTTGTGCGACCGGCGGTGGTGACCTGATTTTTTGACCAAAAAACATGTTTTAAACATTTTTATCCGCCAGAACTGGCCTCCTAACCGGTCTGCGCATGATCTACAGAGCTCCAGAGGGCAAAAGAATCAACTTTGTAACAGCAGGTTGACAGAGAAGCACCTCGGATCGCCTCTGTTTCATGCACCCACTTTTGCCCAAAAATCGACTCCCCAGCAGCGGGGTGCACAGTTCTTATGCAAGTAAATAATTAAAATCTCCGCCCCATGAACATCAAAAGCGAGGGTGGAAACGGCCAGGCACCCCATTGTCACGGTGCCATTTGTTCAAACCCGGAACACAGGTTTTCCACCCCGAAACGCGGAACAGAATCGGACCACCCCGATTTCACCACATCCGGGGTAGGCAGAACAGAGGGCAGTAAAATATTCAGAACAGCACCCCAGGGTGAGAAAATGGGTTCAAACCCCCGCAAAACACCCACAGGACCAGAGTAAAAAAGGGTTGGGCACTTGTTTGGGGGCAGGTCATCAAACCCCGCTTCAGAAAGCCCCCAAATCTTGGGGGAAACAGGGTAGGGGACCCAACAGGAGGGATTTACTAGGAAAGTGGGGTTTTACCCGTTTACACCACCGCAGCCTCAAACCAGCGTTAGGCACCGCCTTTCCAGGGCTCTCCCGATGATTTCAGGAGGCTTCCAACCCCTGGCACACACCGAGATGGTGTTCCGGATATTTTTATGGCCACACTCCGGAATCTGTATCCCAGAACCTCAGAAATCTCAAGTATGAAAATCAACAGATTCTGGGGTTACTCTGCACAATAGGTGAAAATGCTGCAAAGTGGTACTTAGCCTCTATTTACAAGGGCAACCAACGATTTCTTAAGCTACAGTTTCTGTACTTCATTGGTATGGACTGACTCTGAATAGAGTACCAAAAATGACAGTTTTCCCTTGGGATTGACAATCCTGGGGGAAATTTTTATATCTGACCCAAAAAAATATGTGGAAAACCACTAAAAACACTGAAAAGTGTTAAAAAACACTACACTACGTTCCTTGCAAGACTCCCAGGGAACAGTGTAACTGGCCCGATCACTCTGCACTACAGTGTCAGACTGCTAAAACAAAAACATTTAAATAAGATACAGACACCCACTCAACAGACCTCAAATACTCAGTGGATTCTTACCACCAAAACAACACATTTTTCTTGACTCTCCGGTGAAAACGGAACCACCGGAGAGTCAAGAAAAATGTCCACAAAACTGGAACCACCAGAGAGTCAACAAAAATCAGAAAATAGCAGAAAAAAACGGATCCACCGGAGAGTCAAGAAATGTCCTGCAGAAAAACGCGGAACCACTGGAGAGTCAAGAAAAATGGGTCCAAAAACGGAACCACCAGAGAGTCAACAAAAATCGTGTTTTTCAGCTAAAAACGGAACCACTGGAGAGTCAAGAAAAGTGGCCACCAGAGAGTCTCCCCTGGCTACACTTGGTAAAGTACACACAGCTGCACCATTCCTGGCAAATCTGTGGTTTTGCAGTGTTTTATTCAGTATTTTACTACATGTTTTGTTACCTCACATATTGCCAATAACTTGGTTGTAATGTAGTGTGGTTATAAAAACAAGTGAGGCACAGAGGCCTCTTCAAAAATTATGCTTTCACTTGAGTAACTCTTACCCACGGTCATCTTTAGTAAAAGGCGAAAGATGAGTTCGTTCTGGGCAAAAGTTGTGAGATACCCCTTGTTGGGGAAACCGTTGGTTAGGCAGACAGGATCTCCCCCTCTAACCAACGGTTCTTCTATGGAGGGTTACATACCTTACTGGTGTCTAACCTGATCAACAAGGGTGTTGACACACCAGTGGCCCCTGCATTGCACTGCGCAGGGGGCACTGGTGGCACTGGCTTCGGCTGGGATGCACAGTGAAATTTTTGACAGCGGTGGTGCTGTGTTCTGCACAAACCCACCTTTTTTTAACCAACTAAAAAAAAATCATGGACCCCTCCACTTGTGCAATTCCATGTCGGCTACGTACCCCCCCTAAGCAACGGTTTTTATAAAGGGCAAGACTGTACTCTACACAGGATCTGTTTTTGAGTACATTCGTGTTGGAGATTGTTTTCTCTAGCACAAGACCAAAGCTGGATGATGAAGACGGTCGGGCATGTGCAGCATGAGCCTTGCGATGATTGTTCTAAAACTGGGTTCCCTTTTCCTTGGAAATTGGCTTCCCAATCAGCACAGCCCTTCCACTTACAGCTTGTTTTTTATATTTTATACTCATGGACCCCTTGACCTGTGCAATTCCATGTCAAATATGTACCCCCCCTAACCAACGGTTTTTATAAAGGGCATCCTTGCGCTCGGGATAAATCCATAGGCTATGACCAAACAGGGACGCCATGGAGAGATTGCTGGTTGAAAACTACCCAATTCCCGCCATGGGCTGCTTCGGCGGCACCACTGGCAATTTGTGAAGCTGCTTTTGCAGCAAATGTTCTTTATTCATTGTGCTATTCAGGCCATACAGAATGCAAAATTCTGTACAAACTATCAAACCTGCAAAT
>CBDCEV010000010.1:0-10071 GCA_965215715.1 Hyphomicrobiales bacterium
ATGCTCACTCTTTTTAAGTTTTTCACTGTAACTTCTGATAGGTTACTTATCAAAAGAAACGTTAACTTAAGGAAAAAATAAGTTACCCAAACTTATGGTACGTCATTTATCGCAAGTTATCAAAACTTTGGACTAGTTTTTTTTAAATTGAGAATTTTCAAGTGTTTTGGCCACTTGAACGTATCTAAATCAATTGTTGCCAATTTCTTTGCAAAAAAAAACATTGTCACTTTTACTTGTGATACGTCACTTATGAAAAGATATATCTAATTAAATTTAATGCTTGCCTAAAGTTAACACAAACTAATGGTAAGTCATTTATCGTACGTTATCATAACGTGTGACCATTTTTCATTTTTCAAAAATATACATATTTCAATTTTTACTTCTTTTTTAACACTTTTTTACACTTCTGAAACCGTTATAACTATTTTACTTTTTCGCTTGAACTGGTGATAAATAACTAACCACAAGTTTTCAAAACTTGTGGTATGTTATTTCTCCAAAGTTAGCATGACTCATGGTCATGGTTAACCATTGAAAAACTTTTCCCTTTTGATTTTTTTGACGATTCAATTTTTGATTTTCGGAACTTTTTCACTTTGATAAATGATAGTTTACTTATCATATGTATGTTCGCATAATATAAAGAACTTACCACAACTTATGGCAATTTTTCTTGTTTTAAAAATGTTTGAACTATTTCCAATCATGTTAACGAGTTTAAATTGGTTTTAAAACTATTTGTCACTTTTGTAAAAGAGTTCAAGTGTTTTCTACAAATGTGTAACTTTTCCACTTTATTCTTTGAAACATTACTTGTGATAAGTTGTGTTCATTTATGATAAATAACTTACTACAACCTATCAAAACTGATTGCAAGTTATTTATTCATCGTAAGTTATCATAACTTATGGGTACCTCAAAAAAACAACAACAAAACAAATTTGACTTCTTGGCAAATTTCAATTCTTTTCCATGTCTTACGTGCTTTTTCTGATTTTTCATGCTCTCTTAATACACCCGTTTTATTTTGCGTAAAACTATTTTGATTTTTTCATTTTCTGTATTTCTTGATTTTGTGTTACTTTTTCGAACATTTGTCGGAACATTTTCCGTTGTTTTACTTCATAACATTCATAACTTTTCCACTTAAACTTATGATAGGCTGTTTATCAATAGTTTTTTTCTGAATAATAAATAACTGACTTTTATTCTAAATGACAACTTATGGTACGTCATTTAGTGCAAGTTGTGAGAACTGATGGTTAACTATTTAGAATATTTCGATTTTTTTGAAAAAAAAACAATGACCATTGTTTGACTTTTTTGACTTTTTTTACCTTATGACTCTTTTTTTTTGATAAGTTAGATATCATAAATGTTTGTTTTGTTTTTTTTTTTGGTGAAAAAACATAATTTACCACAGATGTGTGATATGTCATTCATTTTAAGTTATCATTACTCATGATTCATTGATTTACCTATTTTACGTTGTTGAAATATCTTTTTTTTTTTTTCGAAACCGTTTTCACCTTTTTTCCTTTTAAAAAACTTTTCACCAAAAAAATATTTCAACTTGTGATAAATAACTTACCATAAGTTACCCAAACTTACGGTGCGTCATTAATCGTAAGTTTTCACAACTTGTGGTCAACTTATTCTGTTTTGTGAACAATTCGTTGAGATCATCACAGAAACAGCGAATCCCAGTCTCGTAGATTGTTCGATTGTGTCTTCCCTGATGTACACTACATTCGTGCTAACACGCGTACTTGACAGCCTCACCTGTGCAGTGTGCAGTTGTGCAGTTCATCAGTCAGCTTTCAGCTCAGACATGTGCACCTGCAACCGACTCATGATCTTGACGCGCACTCCACATGAACGGCTCAAGACAAAAAGCGCGCAAGACACTTTGCAGACAGACTCACATGTGCCACTCCCGCGCATGGTAGCGGAGCAAGTGTGGCGGCGAATGAACTCGAGTCAGAAACCAGAGAGTTCGGGAGGTGGTGTGCCCCGTCCTGAAACACACGAGTACGGTGTAATTGTCTTGGCTTCATCTGTGAAGTGGACGACGGAGGGCGTGCCTGCTCTCGTGGTAGAACTGACTGTGAGTCCTGTGTGGAAGAAAACGAGATTCCCTTGTGCGAACCGCAGTTCGTGTAGGATTGCAATGAGGGTCTAATGGAGTACGCCTCTGCGTTTACCGAGAGAGACGCTGTCTGCGCCAAGATGCGTTTGATGCAGGTTCATCAAAGCACCTCTGTGGTGGCTGGACGGCCCATGGGTGAACTTTTTGATCTCCCAAGACGCCAAGCTACTCCGAGTTCAACTGGAATGTGATCTCCTTGGCGCTCAGTGGCAAGAGTGTTGATGTCTCAAAGGTCATTGCGATGATCGACGAGTTTCCTTCCGCGCCCATGGCGGAACACGGTAAGGACGACTGCGACAAGGTGCATTGCAGCAAGAACTTCGACCAGAGAGGACCAGACAAGTGCTGGCTCGTCACTGATCAAGGACTACCAGAGGGATCAGCTGTCCTGCAACGATGCGCACATGGAGGCCGTGCAGAAGTCGAGTTCTGAGCTTGACACAGGCGTGACGAAGGAAACGGAGATTTGACACGAACAGCATGCAAAATTCGTCGTCAGCGTTGCCGACGCGATGGTTTTGATCAACCTCGCTGTCGACAGGTTGAGCGGATTTTATGCAGGTTGCACGAGGCCGCGTCGAAGTCCAGCTCAGCGGATCGTGTCTACGTTAACATGGAGGGCGGGACGACCACCGCTGCTCAAGGTGCCCTGGTGCAGTTGAAGTGCGAGCGCAGGGAAGCAGAACTGTTGCGTGCAGAAGCGATGGAGGCCCTGGCAAGCGCGGGAGAAGTGTCGGACGTCAAGGCAGCTTCGACCTTTGACGCAGAGAACTCCGATCCCACTGCCAACATCGGTGATCTAACGATGACAGCTTTGGCCTTTGACAGACAAAGACGGTTACTTGGTGAGGTCGATGCTCTTGGTTCTCACGAACAAGGCTGACAGACATCAATCGAGTCAACGAAGCAGCTCCGATCCGTGATGGGTGGAGTGAAAGGAATCGAGGAACGTGTCTTGTTATCACGTACTGAAACGTTACGCTGCGAGATTCATCGTCCTTTGCGCGGGTCTTGGCCGTGTGGACGTGTACAGAAGTGCGCGGAGCAAGCGTGCTGTACAGAGTTTCCGATGAGATGCAAGTCAATTTGTAAAGGCAACCCGTGCTGTTGCGACAAGGACATTGTGTTGCATCGGCGAAACGTCAGCAAACTTGAAGTGATGAGAGTCTTGTGTTCTTCTTTTCAACGCATCTGTGTGAAATCTCAATTGTTTGAAGTGTGTTGACATCGACACGTTTTAACTCTTTTTTTTCTCTCATCTTGAACACTTGCCCACGCGAAGGAAACGTTCCAAGACATGTGGACGTTCTGTGTTGGGACCACAAGCCGACACCACAGCCTTCTTCAGTGCGACAAGTTACTCAGAGCTTAAATCTCCTCTCTACGGCTCGTCAACGGTGATCGTATCCAGACGAGTGAGCTTGAGCCAGAAAGAGTTTGTGGACTGATTCGCCGCGACGTGGAACACACAGTGTTGCATTGCTGCTGCCTTGGTTTCACCTGCGGACAACGCGACGAAAGGCGTCGTCATTCTTGGACAGGATCATGGACAGCGCGGTCAGCGCCGGTCTTTTCAAGCCTACCATGGCTCTCGAGGGTGCGTGCTTTGAGCGCTGACAGCGTTGCGTTCTTGAACAAACAACAGCTCGTTGATCACGATGTGCAGTTGGTGTTGCGACAATTGCCGAAAGACACTGACACGACGCATCGTGAATGACGCTGGTCACGGCGAAACTCACTCTTTTTGGAAGATCTTGAGGGAAGGATTCCTAGAAGAATCAACATTGTGGCAGAGCGTGCAACAACACACTTCAGGAAACCCGAGGTTGTCCGAATGCAAGCACATTCTGCGAATTCGCTGAATGATCGTCTTCCGTGGACAAAGCCTCGCAATCGTCGAGAAGAACGTGATCTGTACAGTGAACGGCTGGCAACGAAGGCAACCTGTGATGTCCAGGAGAAGCGCCGAGAGCCGAAGCACGATGATGGCTCATGCGCCGGATGGCGACGATGGAGATGGTGATGACGGGCCAAGGTTGACTACGTTGTGATGGATGATCGAGGAGCCCGCGTCTTGACGGTGCGTGGCGGTCGAGCTCGTTTGGCGGAGACTCGTGGAACGCGCGACGAGTCCCACCTCGAATCTGGACCGCGGGAAGCAGGTGTAAGCAATCCGAGTAGACTGCACGGACCCACAAGACGACGGCACAGGAGTGGCTCGACATCAGCACACACGTCACGTAGAACGAGGGAGCATGTGTTCGGTCAGGTTCTTGGGGCGGCAGGGACAGATCCTTCGGAGAAGAGGGATCGGAGGCACCGATGCTGACAACGCTATGCGAGGACCGAGCAGCACTTGACACCGAACTGCAGCCATGGAGTGCCATGGAAGCATCGAGAAGTCAAGATTAAGCTCATCTCGTGTGCAGCGAACGTGCAGCACTGCCAAGAGGCCGACCGACACGCAGCAGTGACCGTTGTGAGCCCTGACAGTCAACGATTCGAGGCGCAGTAAAGAACATCGGATTCTACTTTAGAAGTGTTGACAGCAAGGGATGAATTGCCAAAACTGCGAAATTGCAGGTGGTGTGCAGCACGTCGGCAAGGATGATCTGGACGTCGGTGCTGACGAGTGACCGAAGAGGCAGGTCGGATATTTGCCCTGACCTCCGAACCGACAGGAGGCCGCAACGATGGGGCCACCAGAGAAGAGGAGGGATTCTGCTAGTTGACAGTGATCGACAGCGGGCATCGGTTCATGTGTGCCATCGAGGTCACGAGCAAGAGAACAGTCTGCGATACACGCAGAACCTGCAAAACCACTGGTAACGACTTCGGGAGCTGAACTGAAGCAACACGACCGATGGATGGTGAGCTACGAGATGGATGCCAGTACAGTCACGACGGATTATTGTGTTCTTGATGGATTCTGGGCGCGACGTGCATTTCACGAAAGACCGATGCTGGATTGCCAATGCGCGCATGCACAGGTCGATTCCTACGTCTCAGACGCGGTCCGCTTGCACGTTCCTGAGGTGACACTCAACGCAAGAACATGGTCGCTCATGGCTTCCAGATCCACAAGTTCCACAGTCACAGAGTTGAAGCCTGATGTGTTCGTGCAAGTGTCAGTGAACGAGGTCAACAAGGAAAGGAGACTTCGCCGCTGAGGCAGAGATGATCAAGGTCGTGGAAACAGCCGAAGCTGATGCGGATACCGGGTGGCTGCAGGAACAAGGCATCGCCAGTCATTATCTTGCTGATCACGTGCTCAGGGACAGTGGAGTCACGTTCAAGACACAGGATATCTTTATTCCGCGCAGTGCCAGTTTCGTCGCCGACGTCATCTTCCTGCGAATGAACCTCAGAAACAGTACATGGAGACACGGTCGTGTGAGGATCGAGACGTGAGAGAGTTGTGTCGTTTCACGGAGAAAGCACTCGTCACACAAATGTCTTGCCATACTGTGCTGAACACCTCAAGTGTCCAAGTCTATCGCACAGTTCCCATGTTTCCTTGGACGTCGAAGCAAGAGTCCAGTGAAATGGACCAGTCCACATTTCCAGTGTCAGTTGGTTGGTTACTGTATCGAGTGTCGAATGCGACCAAGGACGCGCGATGCGCAACAGACTTGACGACACAAACACATCAGGAGCGTGCATCATCGATTTTCGCTCTGAGAGCAACCTGCACACTCTGACGGGAATGCTACGGAAAGGAGTCTCTCCTGATGTGACACAGTGAAGCCAATGTTGTATTACTGCCTGACGCTCGGACGTTGTTGGACAAGTGACCACACGCACGTGTGTCAGAGGATCCGAAACCACTGGAATCTCTGGAACATTTGGCAGCACATCGAGAGGAACAGTGCGCGAAACGAAATACCTCGCACCGACGCAAGGTCGAGCTCATGTCAGTGCGGACATGAATCAATCTTCGAGGGAGTAAAAGTGGACATGAAAGATTGAGTCCGAAGCAGCGCGACGAAGTCTTGAACAACAGAGCCAAACGTAATGAATTGCAGGTTGAGGGTGTGCAGACTCAGTGAGAGAACACATGAGTGACTGCAGGGCGAACCTTACCACCAGTGCATGATGAATCAGTGCCGACGGAACACGAGTCGAAGAACGATTCGCAGTTCGATCCAAGTCTGCAGTGTACAGACCAGACTTGACATGGAGGCAACAGCGAGAAGGTGAAGACAACGAGACCGCGAGTTCAATCGAGATCGAAGCAAGCGTAGCCATGGTGCTCCTGGCAATGTGGTCAGATGGAACCATTAGCGGCCTCTTCGAATAGCATCAACAAGCGCAGAGTTACGACATGGAGCCGAGCACGACAGCATTGAATAACACAACTGTGGTCTTTTGGTATGGACGCTGGGTGTTGGTATGGCAGGTGGTGGTGGCAGCTGATACGGATCGCTGGAATGCGACTGTGGTGTAAGGACGACCTCCAAAGAAGTGATCGTGCAGACGTGTGCGACTGAGGGCTCCGGTTGGCGATGTCGTAAAAGCGTCTCCTGTGCAAGAATCAAAACATGGCCAGGTAAGAGCAAAGGAATGACTTCCGATGGTAACTCCAAGAGCATCGGCGGGGACGCTCATGGATGCATTGACGATGTCTGTCGCTTTCGTCGCCGTGGCGGATGTACGACCAACGCGCGAGAGACAAGGCCGCTGTCGTCAACGTGAGGCATCAGATTGACATGTTCCAACGGGGCAAAGAGATCATGAAGAGAGTTGTCGGCCGAGTGTTGGAGTGATGAAACTGTTCCCAGGTCTCGAACTGCAGTGCACCAGTCGAGGTGCCCGAGGAACAACAGTGTTGATGCAGTGCTGTGGAATTCGTCCACATCGCCTGAGTGACTTGATCAGTCATCATGCGAGAGGAGGTGCGGACAATTTGTTGAGATCAGCAAAGAAATAGCGAATCCCAGTCTCGTAGGTTGTTCGATTGTGTCTTCCCTGATGTACACCACATTCGTGCTAACACGCGTACTTGACATTCTCACTTGTGCAGTGTAGAGTTGTGCAGTTCATCAGTCAGCTTTCAGCTCGCTCAGACATGTGCACCTGCAACCGACTCATGATCCTGAGGCGCACTCACTCCGCACGAACGGCTCAAGACAAAAAGCGCGCAGGACACTTTGCAGACAGACTCACATGTGCCACTCCCGCGCAGTTTTCAAAAATACTTATTTTGCCGTTTTGACCTCTGCTAACTGTTTGAATTACGTGAACTTTCATACCTTGCTTATCAAAAAGTGTTGGTAACATGTGAATATCTTTATAAAAGCTCTCAAAAAAGTTGCGATATCTTCTGATAAATGGCTTTTTCACAAGGTATGGAAACTTGTGGTAAGTTACATTTCAAAACTTACGACAACTTGTGATCAATAACTTATCATAAGTTTTCAACACTTGTCATAAATCGTGAGGTCTCATCACATATTGTTTGCTACTGAAAAAACGTTTTGAACTTTTTTTGACTTGTTCTGACAATCTAAACTCTTTCAACAAAGATAATTATTCCTAATGTTACAAACTTTCTCGCTTGACTTGTGATAGGTTATTTATCAAAAGTCTTGTTACCTTATGAGAAATAACTTACCGTACGCGTCGCAAACTTATGGTCATTTATGTATCTCAAGTGTTCATATAACCACTGTTTTTAAAGTTTCTCTCTGGAACTATATCATTATTTTAACGAGTTTGACTTCTTTAAAACACTTTTCACTTCTGTAACAACTTTACCTAAAATCCGAAACTGTATAACTTTTACACTTAAACTTTTGATAGAGCATGGGTGAGTGGGAAAGCAACACCACCCACAGGGTGAGAGAGTGACAGCCGCACCACTCAAAAGGAGAGAAGAGAAGGCACCACCACACCCAAGAAGGTAGGCAGCACCACAGAAGGAACAAACCAACAGCACCACCCAAAAGGAGCGAGGGAGCAGCACCGCCCAACAAGAGACAGGGAGGAAAACAACACCACCCAAAAGGAGGAGAGGAGAGGACAACACCAGCCCAAAGGAAGAGGGAAGCAAAGTAAAGTGGCTGTCACTGATCACAAGTTGTGTTTACTTGTGATAAATAACTTACCATGAGTGATCGACACTTATCGTAAGTTATTCACTGTAAGTTAGCACTACTCATTGTTAACAAGTTTAACAATTTTGAACGTTTTGCATTGTTTTCACCACATCATTTTTTATTTTGGCGTCTTTTTGCTGTTATCAGTCTTTTGCTTTTCCTTATGATAGGCTGTTTATCAAAAGTTGTGTTAATGTTTGATAAACCATTCGTGTTCCAAATTCATGGTAAATTATGTATCTTAAGCTAACAAAATTTTGGGTTATTTGGGAAACGATTTGAAATAATGTTCAAATATGTTTAATTTACCCACTGTACTTTTTGAAAGATGACATCTCAAATTTTGTGTTTACTCATGATGAACAACTTACCATAAATTATAAACAACTTATCCCAGGTTACTTGTCGCAACTTATCATACATCATGCATGGTCAAGGCTTTCAAATATTTGGACAAAAAACCATCTCTTTTCATTTTTTGAGCGATTTCAACTGTTTGAACTGTTTTGTTCAAAATTGTTTTTATTGTTAATTGTTTTGTTTTTGAACTGTTGCTTTGACTTGTGTTTGGTTACTTCTTGAACATGTGTGTTGACTTGTGATAAATAACTTACTGTAGGTCATCAACACTTTTGGTCTGTTATCTGTGGTAAATTAACGTAGCTTGTGGTCAACTCTAAAACTATCTTGACGATGTTGACTATTTCACTGGTTTCATTGTTTCACCTATGTTTCACCTTTAATGATTTTTTTTGGGTGAAGAGGAGGTGGTTTTTTGACAGTGTCTTTGACTATTACAACGATTTTGATTTTTCTGAAATGTAGTTTAACTAGTTTCACTCTCTTAACGTATCTAATTTTTTCAAAAAAAAAACTAACTCTTCCAACGAGTTTCAAGATTGGAACTCTTTTTGCTTTCACTTATAATTGGTCACTTTTCATAATTTGTGTTTACTTATGATGAACAACTTACCATAAGTTATCAACAACTTGTTGTAAATTCTTTACCGTAAGTTACCACACAAAATGGTACACTACTTGAACTAATTTATGGTTTTTTGATTAAACTTTGCGAACTCGTTTATCTATTTGAACAATTTAAACAGTTTTCAATATTCACACTAGTGTCACTATTTTTGACAAATACTTTTAGTCTTTTGTAGCGATTTCACTTTGGTTACTCTTGCACAAAGTTATGATGACTCACTTAACAAAGGTTCTGGTTACTTATCATGAACAGCGTACCATAAGTTTGAAAAACTTATGTTAAATAATTTATCGTAAGTTATCACAACGTGTGGTCAACGATTTTACAAAAAATTGAACTTTTCAAAAAACTATTTCCACTTTGCTATTCAACCATTTTTAAAAAAATGGTTGCAAATATGTATATTTGAACTTTTTGATCAAAACAACAAACAACGGAGTAAAATCAAAGAACGAAACAAAAATGGAATGTGAAAAAAAATTCGTGGTTGAAAAAGATTATTATCATAATCCTAATTTTTTCACTTTTTATCAGGATTCTCTCTACTGGTGCAATTGTATTTCGAAAAATACAGATGAAAATCAACATTATATTTATTATAGGTATTATATTCATTATCAGATTTTTTTTTTTTTCAACAATTCAGGTGTCCGAAGATGGAAGCGAGCCCACGTGCGGGCGGAGGAAGCTAGACAGCATCCAGACGACCAGTGGGGAAGACACAAGAGCGGAGCAAGGAAGGGTGACCAACCAAACGAACCTCTGGAGCATCCCGCGATCATAACCAAGGACACCAGGTCCGAGGCCAGACTCGACGACATGTGGCACCT
>CBDCEV010000011.1:0-3538 GCA_965215715.1 Hyphomicrobiales bacterium
CAACGGACGGAGGGGTGTCACGGGTACCGAGCTTGATTGAGACAATATCGTGAGCTGTAGATGACACGGACAAATCGAGAAGCGTAGTTCAGTCTGACAGTATCATCCCTTGTGTGCACACAGTCAGAGCGCGTGTGAACATGTGTGACACGAATCTTGCAGCCCTTCTCCGAGCGCAAAACACGTGCGTGTATGTGTCGTCCCATCTAATACATTCACAACACACACTCAACAAAAAATGTTCAGTTCTTGGAGTTGTCAATTCTTTGAGTTTTTTTTCAAAGAACAAAAATCTTTGATTCATGTTCTTAAAAAAATACAGGTTCAATTCTTTTGAGTCGGATTCAAAAAAAAAAGTTCAATTCTTTGAGTCATAAAAGAAAAGAAAAAAAGGTTCAATTCTTCGAGTCGTACTTTCCCAAAATTATCAATTTATTCTTTGAGTCAGATATTTTGTAAAATCAAATTATCTTTGAGTCACACTAAAAATGGGTTCAATTTCTTTCAGTCATGTTGAAACGAAGGGCTTAATTTCTATCAGTCATGTTGAAAAGAAGGGTTCAATTCTTAGAGTCATATTCAAAAAAAGAGGTTCAATTCTTTAATTTAAGAAAAATGAGTTCAACTCTTCGAGTCGTGTTCAATTCTTTGAGTCATATTAGAAAGAGAGGTTCAGTTCTTTGAGTCATACTAGAGAGGTTCAATTCTTTGAGTCATATTAGAAAAAAATTCAATTCTCAGAGTCAAATCTGAAAAAGAGGATCAATTCTTAGAGTCATGCTCGAAAAAAGGTTCAATTCGTAGTGTCATATTCAAAAAAAAAAGAGGTTCAATTCTTTGTGTCGTATTGCAAAAATGGGTTCAATTCATTGAGTCATGTCAAAAGAAAGTTCAATTCTTTGAATCGTATTTTTCTTCAAAATCTTGGTCTTCAAAAAAAAGCTCATATGTTGTGAGTCATATTAAAAAAACTTCAATTCTGCGAGTCATTTTATTTCAAAAATGGTTCAATTCTGTGAATCATGTTTAGTAAGAAGGGTTTACTTCTGTGAGTCATGTATAAAAATGGTTTAATTCATTGAGTCAACCTTTTTTTTAACATTGACAAGAGATTTAATTCTTCGAGTCTTATCGAGAAAAAAGGGGTTGCAATTCTCAGAGTCATATTGAGAAAAAGAGGTTCAATTCTTTTGAGTCATATTTTAAAGACGGTTCAACTCTTGGAGTCAGTATGGAAAAGAGGGTGACAATTCTTTGAATCAAAATTTTGAAAGGATCAGCCCAACTCTTCGAGTCATGTTGAAAATATGGGTTCAATTCTTTGAGTTTTTTTTAAAAAAAATCAGTTCTTTGCGTCATACTTCAAAGAAAGTTCAAGAGAGTCAAATTTTAGGAGAAATTGTTCAATTCTCTGAGTCATATTCAAATCAGGTTCAATTCTTTGAGTCCTTTCTGTAAAAAAAAAGTTCAACTCTTTGAGTCATGTCAGAAAGGGGGTTCAATCAATCATTTGAGTCATTTGAAAAAAAAGTTCAATTCTTTGAGTAAGTTGTACCAAAAGATGTTAAATTCTTTGAGTGTAACGATTTTAGCACTAGACTTGGGTGATTCTGTGATGATTAACCCGTATGTTCTGACGTCATCTTGTCGACTCGTTGGCTCTAGAAAACAGTGCAAGTCAGATCAGCCGGCATCCACACTTGTGTGAGTTTCATCACATTTTTTTTGTGATTCCTCTTTGTTGCATGGTAGCGGAGCAACCTTGATCTATGGAAGATTTGGAACAGTTGCGAGTGTTTATCGCGCGTCAGCAAGCCCAATTGGATCAGTTGCAGCAACAAGTGCAGCAACAGCAGGTTCATCAGGCCCAGGCACGCCAAGCGTCTCCGGTCGGTCAAGACCTCTCTGAGCTTCGTTCCATCGTGGATACTCGCGTCATGGGAAAAGATCCCTATCTTTGCACATTTTGCAGAGTGGCGGTTTACTTTCGAGGCAACGTGTGGGCTCTTGGGTTTGGAAGAAGTTTTGAGACAGGCGGTCTTGTCGACCCACGACGAAGCAAGCCTCAACGTCTTTGCTCAGCAGCCTGAGGTTTCCCTGAAGAACAAGGCTGTGTACAATCTCCTGGTTGCGTCGTGCCGAGGCCGAGCGTAGGTTCTTGTCAGAGGTAGTACCAGTAACATGCTGGAGTCGTGGCATGGCGTCAGATGGTCCGTTTGTATGAGCCGCAGGTCGGAAGTCGGGCTCAATGCGATGTTGGTTGGAGTTCTCCTCGTCCTGTGTGACGACAAGGAGACTCGTATGAGTTTGAAGAAGACCTTACTGCTTGGGACACTCGGATCACGGAATACGAACGAGACAGTGGCAAGATGGTCGATTCTGAGGTTCGGATTGGCAGTTGATTACTCAGCATGCACCACAGAGTTATGCGGCCGGTTGTGTTTGCAAGCTGCAAGCTCAGGGTGGAAGAGTCTACACGCGTTTTCGTGAGATCATTCTCACATACTTGCGGACCGACAAGCATTTCACATCAGATGAACATGGAGGACCACAACCAATGGGTGTGGGGTGCATTCGGTAAGGGCAAGAATGGCAAGAAGGGAGATGGTAAGAAAGGGCAAGAAGGCAAGGAAGGAGACGGTAAGAATGTCGATGGCAAGGGTGGCAAGAACAATGTAGCGGGTAAGGGCAAGGGTCAGGGCACCCAGAAATTTGAATGGGCACTGTAACTACTGCAAGAAGTACGGGCACATGGCAAGAGGACTGTCGCAAGAAAAAAGCGGACGATGCACAAAAACAGAAAAACGTGGGTGTTGTTTACCAATCCTCTGTGCAGTCGATTTCGTCAACGGCAAGTGTTGGTGCTGTTGCATTGATCAATTCAGCGACAGCAGGATCTGGACTTGGGAGACTGGTCATCGGCGATTTCTGACCAGGAAGAGAAAATGGACTCTTTTCAGGTCCTTGATGGAACCAGGCCTGAGATTGTTGTAATGATGGCTGTTGATTCTGGAAGCGAAGTGCACACAGCTCCTGTGACTTTTCCCTGAGAATGTTGAACAATTTGACAAAACCTCGATTTGTTTGTCGGGATGTCCAAGGTAACAAGTTAAAGGTTTATGGAACTGCTCTTTTGAACTACGGGGTGCATGATGTTGGTGGTAATGTCAAATGAGATTGGTACAACGTTTTTTGGTTAGTGACACTGTGAAATTTGTTCTTTCAGTGGGCGAATTGGGTCGCCATGTCTGGAATACAATCCTGGGAACCATGCCGTGTCTGTCACATGAAGCTGGATGTCAAGTTCCTTTGACGCGCAAGGGAAACACTTTCTATTTGTCAGCTCGTTTGGGATTTTTTACGGTGAGACACCCTGGAAAAATGGTGGCGATGACTTCTGCGGAAAGTGCAACGTCTTCGCCATCTGGACGTGAACTGGGAAGCTCAAGTGCCTCCGGAGTACTGCTTTCTCCGCTCACTGTAAAGGGAATGTATCCCTGTACCTCATATTCACGAACATTTTACGATACACAATGGC
>CBDCEV010000012.1:0-6917 GCA_965215715.1 Hyphomicrobiales bacterium
GCCATTCCCGAAATGGACTTCTTGAAGCTCCCGAAAGGGAAAACTTTAATTACGTCTTAAGGGATCCACGAAAGCGAATTGCCCTTCATTCCCGAAAGGGAATGCTCGAAACTCTCCCGAGAGGTAGGTGTACAAGACAAGGACGCGAAAAACCTCCGCATCCTTAAAAGGATCGGATGCCACAGTCAAGGGATTCCCGAAAGGGAACTACCCCCCCTTCCGAAAGGAAGCCTCGATCCTCCGCACAGAAACGTTTGGATCGCACTCTTCAAAGGCACGGGCACATGATCCATCACACGAAAACCGTTTGGACCGCCCAATAAAATTGATACATTCATCACCGAAAGGGGCGTCACAAGTCCCAGTCGAGGCCGTCGCAGAGACGTTCTTCCAGTTGGCAGGCAAGGACTTGACGCGTCGGTAGTACCGCGCAAGACGGTGAATGCGGCTCCCAACGAGGATGAGACGGAACTTCGAATCTCTGTCCTTGCGGTTCTTGTCGAGGTGTTTCCGGATGGACTTGGCTTTCTTCACGAAGAAGTACAGAACCTCAGGGATGGACGGAGCAAGGCCCTCCTTCTTGAGGATACGCAGGAACTTGATGCTAGTGACCAACTTTACCTGTGGCACACCGAAGCCGTCCCTCAACGTGACATCAACGAACGAGGGCGTCATACTCTTCTCCGCCAACTTGCCAATCTGCTCCTTGAGATCCTCAGTCTTCAGCTTGATCCAACTCGGCACCAACGAAACAGAGCCAACAGCACCGAATAGCAACAACATCGCAGCAAACGTAGGACCAATTCGAAACCCAACTAGAAAAATGAAACCTCGAGCAAAGGAACCGCCAACATCTCTGAACAAGCCTGCGAACGGAGGACACCAGGACAGACCTGGCCATGCACACAAACTCATGCCACGAAACTTGCAATCCAGGGGTGATCACACAGTGCCAGTAAACATGGCGACAAGTGTAAGTACCAAGGACAAACGGCAAGCGAAGCGAGTGTCGACACTGAAAAATTCCGCTTCCGAAAGGAAGCCTCGATCCTCCGCACAGAAACGTTTGGATCGCACTCTCTAAAGGCACGGGCAAATGATCCTCCGCACGAAAACGTTTGGATCGCCCAAAGACAATACCACACATTCCCGAAAAGGGGCGTTAACGACGACCAGGCCGCTTCTGGTTAACGCACGTCCCACTGGGGAGACTTGTGCAAAGAACTTCGCCGATACTTGCTATACCGCCTCGGGCCCGCGGGCGGGATTCCATCCTTAACCGATAAAGCGCATCATAAGAGCAAAATGAACGAGTGGGCCACAGAATGCGCTACACATATTTTCCCAAGCAAGAATCGAAATTCACGCACCCTGAAAAAAAAAGAAAAAGAGGGCCCAAAGGGGTACCCCCCGAGACGGCCCAAAAAATTGATTTTCTACATAAGAACTGTCAAGAGAAATCGTAACGAAATTGAGGCCCGAAAAAAATCAGATTTTGAGCCCCGGAGAAAGAAAAAGAAAAAGAAAAAGAAAATGAAAGGAAATGAAAGAAAATGAAAGAAAATGAAAGGAAATGAAAGGAAATGAAAGAAAATGAAAGAAAATGAAAGAAAATGAAAGAAAATGAGAGAAAATGAAAGAAAATGAAACAACATAAAAGAAAATAAAAAGAAAATGAAAGACAATGAAAGAAAATGAAAGAAAATGAAAGACAATTTGAGAAAATGAAAAGAAAATGAAAGAAAATGAAAGAAAATGAAAGAAAATGAAAGAAAATGAAAGAAAATGAAAGAAAATGAAACAAAATGAAAGAAAATGAAAGATAATGAAAGAAAATGAAAGAAAATGAAAGAATATGAAAGAAAATGAAACAAAATGAAACAAAATGAAAGAAAATGAAAGAAAATGAAAGAAAATAAAAAGAAAATGAAAGAAAATGAAAGAAAATGAAATAATATGAAAGAAAATGAAAGAAAAAAACAAGAAAATGACAGAAAATGAAAGAAAATGAAAGAAAATGAAAGAAAATGAAGGCCCAGGGAGGCCCAGGCAGAAGGAGGGGGGCCGTTGCGGCGCCCGAAAGGGGGGCCTTAAGGGGGGGGGGGGCGTTTCGGCGTCCGAAAGGGGGGTGTTAAGGGGGGCCGTTTCGGCGTCCGAAAGGGGGGTGTTAAGGGGGGCCGTTTCGGCGCCCGAAATCCTCCGCAGGGTTTAATATACATAGAATATTAATGTTTAGGGTTTAGGGTTTACGGTTTAGGGCTTGTGCGAGGGCGAAGCCCGAGCATCCCTCCGCTGTGGGGCCCCGCCCCCTTACCACACTAAAGGTGTGGATGTCCGGGCGGGGGCGTGCGCTGTGCGCGGTCTGTGGAACAAAGCAACGCTGCGGTGGCATCAATCATATGTGTCATGCATGGTCGGATGAAGCGCGCCCCAGTCGCACGCTCCGCTGTGTGCTCCTGAGGCAGACGCTCCATCTGACCACGCATAACACACATGATTGATGGCGTGTCCAGTGCGGTGCCCGTCCAACAATACCCACCCCTACCACCCGCACTTAAACGTATTAGGGTTTAGCGCTGCGCTGGCACCCTAAATTCCCACAAAGATTGCGGCTGAGGTTAAGAGACCAAGCGCATCGAGACAACGTTGGCGCGACTGAAATATAGGCCGCATGGAGCGTAAGGATCGCGATCCAACATTACACCACAAGTTATTGTTCGCGGTAGCGGGAAACGGCTCAAGCAATGTGGCTTGAGCGCAGGGTCGAGAGGCCCGCAGAGGCCCACAGACAAGCCTAAAAATGAAACTTGTGCTGAAAACTGTGTTTGACCCTCCGAAATCGTTCGATTTGGGTCGGTTTTGCCCGACAAATTTCACGCCAATTTTTTGCCAATTTTGGCCCCGAGCGGTTCTGGTTCGCACTTTGGGAATCGTATACGACTTTTTGTTTCAAATTCTAACGATATGTATGGGATTTGGTGTCTGGACTTCAAAACCATCGGAATCGTCTGGGATTTGGTGTCTGGACTTCAAAACCCTAGGAATCGTCAGGGATTTGGTGCCCGGGACCAGAACCCTCGGAATCGCAAGGGATTTGGCTTAGGGGAAGTCCGAAATTAAAAATCAATTGATTAAATGCCGAAATTAATTAATTAATGCTTTGACCTTTCCAAATGTCAAGAACAATGCCTTAATCTTTGCTCGGAGGGAACCCGGAAATTTATAAATTAATTAATTAATTTAAGCCGAAATTAATTAATTATTGCTTTGACCTTCCCAAATGTCAAGAACAATTTCCTAGATCTAGCTTTTGGGGTACCCTGGAAATTAATTACGCGTTGACCTTCCAAAATGTCAAGAACAATTCCCTCGGGGCCGGCTGGCTCAGATCCCGTGACTTTACAAACGCGTCTTAGGCTGTGGAACGCGCGGTTAAGGGTAATATATAATTATATATAGGCAGCCCCAGGCGGGGCTCGTACTAATTTTATCGGAATTTCGTCGATTTAGCGCCATCGAGGCGCTTCGCTACCGCGAATCTAGCAGCGTCCTTCGGACGGCAATCAGCTGTGGGTACCACCTGTCCTTGTCAGCATAGAGTAGCACATACGCGCCTGCGGTCGGTTTCACAACCCACCCGCCCAGGAATCCCATTACATTTTTTGAAATTATGCGACAAGAAATCGCAATGAGCATTTTCAAAATTGGATTATGCAAAAACAAATGCAAGAAAACAACCATGGGCAAGAAAAAAGACAAAGAAAATGAAAGAAAATGAAAGAAATTGAAAGAAAATGAAAGAAAATACATAAAAAAAATGAAATAAAAAGAGAAAAAAGAGAAAAGAGGGCCCAAAAAAATGTTTTTTTTACATAAGAGCTTAGTCAGGAAATCGTGAGGCAATTGAGGCCAAAAAAAATCAGATTTTGAGCGCCAGAGAAAGAAAAAGGAAAAAAGAAAAAAGAAAAAATAAAAAATAGAAAAGAAAAAAGAAAAAAGAAAAAAGAAAAAAGAAAAAAGAAAAAAGAAAAAAAAAAAAAAAAAAGAAAAAAGAAAAAAAAAAAAAAAAAAAAAAAAAAGAAAAAGAAAAAGAAAAAGAAAAAAAAAAAAAAAAAAAAGGGAGAGGGAGAGGGAGAGCGAGAGGCCCAGGGAGGCCCAGGGAGGCCCAGGGAGGCCCAGCAAGGCCTAGGGAGGCCCAGGAGGCCCAGGGAGACCGAGAAAAGTCGAATGCAATGCCCGCCTGGCTTGTGTGACTGGCGCCTGGCTTATTTGACTGGCGCCTCCAGGCGCTTGGCTTGAGCTCCAGGGAGCTGGGCGGAGCTCTTGGGAGCTGGTTGGAGCCAGCTCCAGGCGCTTGGCTTGAGCTCCAGGAGCTAGGTGGAGCTCTTGGGAGCTGGTTGGAGCCAGCTCCAGGTGCTTGGCTTGAGCTCCAGGAGCTGGGTGGAGCTCTTGGGAGCTGGTTGGAGCTAGCTCCAGGCGCTTGGCTTCAGCTCCAGGAGCTGGGTGGAGCTCTTGGGAGCTGGTTGGAGCTAGCTCCAGGCGCCTTGCTTGAGCTCCAGGGAGCTGGATAGAGCTCTTGGGAGCTGGTTGGAAGAGTTTACGGTTTTTTGGCGGGAGCGGGGTGGCCCATTTTTGAGTGGTGGTCTGCTTGGGGTTTAAATTATCATTTGATATTAGGGTTTAGGGTTTAGGGTCTAGGAGGCGTTCGCGGCGTTGGTGAACTGCACACAACCCACCCGCCCAGGAATCCCATTACATTTTTTGAAATGATGCGACAAGAAATCGCAATGAGCATTTTCAAAATTGGATTATGCAAAAACAAATGCAAGAAAACAACCATGGGCAGAAACAAAGAAAGTTCAGCGCACAACAAGTGTACTTATATGGCAACTGGAAAATCCATACAGACTTTGCTTTCTGGCCGCCTTGTAGATTGCACCGAAATTCCTGAGTTCCTATTTGAAACAAAATTCGAATGCAGTGCTGATTGGCTCTCTCTTGATCTGTGGCTCTCTCTGGCTCTCACTCGCTCTCTCTGGCTATCTTTGGCTCTCTCTGGCTCTGGTTCTATCACGCTCTCTGTGTTGCACTCCGTTGCTCTCTTTGGCTCACTCTGGCTATCTCTGGCTGCCTCTGGCTCTCTCTGCGTGACAAAAGAAGATCGACTAACTAATAGGCTGCACCTCACTCTCAAATTACTTTGCAACTGTGATATTCCAAAAAAACTCTTTGAGATCACATGAACGTTCCGCGATGTGACGTGTGAATTCAAACGTCGTGATCAGCGGAACTGACGCCAAGGAAGAGGTCTTACTGTCACATCCGCCTGTGACCTTGGCGTAATGTGCCACCTTGGCCGTCTCCCGCTGAATGCGATCACAGCCAAGGGGTGGCACTCTCCAACAGGCTCACACACACAGCAGGTTCCATCATCGTACACTTCGAACATATTTTCTTGTACTTCCCAGCGCGTGTCTTACGCCCCGCCGGGCGTAGCGTGTTGGAAGAGATGATTAAATTCAGGAGTAGGAAAACACGTTTTGGCGCGGAAGCTTCGCGCCGAATTCAAATAATTGTGAAACTGCGGCGTCGCCAGGCGCTTGGCTTGAGCTCCAGGGAACTGGGTGGAGCTCTTGGGAGCTGGTTGGAGCTAGCTCCAGGCGCTTGGCTTGAGCCCCAGGAGCTGGGTGGAGCTCTTGGGAGCTGGTTGGAGCTAGCTCCAGGCGCTTGGCTTGAGCTCCAGGGAACTGGGTGGAGCTCTTGGGAGCTGGTTGGAGCTAGCTCCAGGCGCTTGGCTTGAGCCCCAGGAGCTGGGTGGAGCTCTAGGGAGCTGGTTGGAGCTAGTTCCAGGCGCTTGGCTTGAGCCCCAGGAGCTGGGTGGAGCTCTTGGGAGCTGGTTGGAGCTAGCTCCAGGCGCTTGGCTTGAGCTCCAGTGAACTGGGTGGAGCTCTTGGGAGCTGGTTGGAGCTAGCTCCAGGCGTGTGGCTTGAGCTGCAGGAGCTGGGTGGAGCTCTTGGGAGCTGGTTGGAGCAAGCTCCAGGCGCTTGGCTTGAGCTCCAGAAGCTGGGTGGAGCTCTTGGGAGCTGGTTGGGGCTAGCTCCAGGCGCCTTGCTTGAGCTCCAGGGAGCTGGTTGGAGCAAGCTCCAGGCGCTTGGCTTGAGCTCCAGGAGCTGGGTGGGGCTAGCTCCAGGCGCCTTTGCTTGAGCTCAGGGATCTGGATAGAGCTCTTGGGAGCTGGTTGGAAGAGTTTACTGTTTTTTGGATGCAACCCTGTCGAGGATTGGGGCACTGATGTTCGAAAATGCTGTGTTTTTACACGCGGGAGCGGGGTGGCCCATTTTTGAGTGGTGGTCTGCTTGGGGGTTTAAATTATCATTTGATATTAGGGTTTAGGGTTTAGGGTTTAGGGTTTAGGGTTTAGGGTTCAGGGTTTAGGGTTTAGGGTTTAGGGTTTAGGGTTTAGGGTTTAGGGTTTAGGGTTTAGGGTTTAGGGTTTAGGGTTTAGGGTTTAGGGTTTAGGGTTTGGGGTTTGGGGTTTGGGGTTTGGAGTTTGGGGTTTGGGGGTTTTGGGTTTGGGGTTTGGGGTTTGGGGTTTGGGGTTTGGGGTTTGGGGTTTGGGGTTTGGGGTTTAGGGTTTAGGGTTTAGGGTTTAGGGTTTAGGGTTTAGGGTTTAGGGTTTAGGGTTTAGGGTTTAGGGTTTAGGGTGTACACTCTGTCTCGCTCGCGCGTTCGGGTGGGTATGAGTGGCCGCACCCCCCACTAAAAGGTGAGTGGGGGCGGCCTCATACCACCCCAAGCCGCGCGCGAGCAGGCGTCCGCGTTTATATTATCCCACACCCGCTGGCGCTCCACCCTATCATCGGCCTTTAGGGTTTAAGTTTTTTTTTGTCTTGTTCATAAACCGTGGCGGGGGCCAT
>CBDCEV010000013.1:0-7677 GCA_965215715.1 Hyphomicrobiales bacterium
GGCAGTGCGATAAGCTCCCCGGGAGAGGGTCCGGCTCCGGCCGCGGGTACCAGCCAGTTTCACCCGGGAGAGGATCAGGTGGCGGCCGTGGATCCATGCGTCGTCTGAATGTTTGAAGCAGCCCCTGTGCCATCCTCGACGTTCGGAGTGGCTGGCTCTCTCGCCCTCAGCAGTTGTCTGTATCACCGCCTGTTGAGTTCTCAATTTTCATTGGAGGAACGCTTGAAGCAGTTCTGAGTGCAGGCCTGGTTGTTCCAGGTGCAGAGCCGGATTACCACCGACACTTCAGATTGGGACGGTGGACCCTGCTGTCAATGTTACAAAACATCATTCCTTCAGAATCGTGAATTGGAACAGTGTTCCGTTTAGGCCAACACGTGTGGGCGCGTCATGAGCGCCGTCGCACATGGCGAGTTCCGTCTTAGTTGCTCGATCACTGAGTAGCGGACGGTTGGACGTCTGCACCCAGGGCAAGCAGGGGAGCGACTGCTGAAACAACGCCCGGAGTTTTCAGAAACTGATCATCTTCACTTGGACACAACCCCTATTTAAGGCATAGTTTCCGCAATCCTTATTTGAGGTGTTTTGGGTGGACTGAGTTGAGCTCCTCCGGGAGAGGGCCGGGCTCCGGCCGCGGGTACCAACCACGCTTCTCCGGGAGACCGTCAGGCTCCGGCCGTGGCAAGGGTCCTTTTCTGCCCAGAACTCAGGGTTCGGCTAATCCCGACGGGGGTTGAAACACGTATCCCGACGAGGGTTGAAATTCGTACCAACTTCAGATCAGTGCGACGGAGATTTCTACACGCAGCTCACGCACTTCGTTGATACCAACTGTCCTGCGGACAACAGTGATGTGTGGGTGCCGGTAACCACGAAAGAGGTCAACACACAGGTGGACTTCTCATCTGGCGGTTTCAGCAGCTCTTGCATACGCGGCTGTCTTATCTCCGGCAAGAACAAGTTTAGTGGATCGGCAAACTGAGCACAGGTTACCCCGATGCACAAGTTCGGTTGCCTTGGACTGAGTATCTCAAGGATGAGGTGCCTTTCGAGTGTTCACTGTACCTTGAACTCCTGGCTCGTGCATCCGAAACAGATTTTTCTAGCCCTACAGCGCTACCTCGCGCAGCTCACGCCCGCAGTTGATACCTGATATCCTGCGGACAACAGTGACATGTGGACGCCAGAATTCACGGAAGCTTTCCTGTTCACCTTCCTGTGCTTCTTGACACCCCTGCGCTTCTTGGCGGGTGTTGTCAGCAATTCCGTCGCGTGAATCAGCAAGTTGAGCAACATCTTTTCGGATCCTGGATGTGGGTACTGGCCAGTGCGTGTGCGCCTTCGAGTTCGAGAGAGTTTTCCGCAACGCAGAGGTCGTCCGCGTGGACCTGTTGACTGCGCACATCAAGTTCTGTCGCTTCTGGGCGAAGTGCCTCGACGGAGTACTTCGCGGGTTGACTGTACGTCAACCCCTTGGCGCTTACACCAGAACCAGCCCTTCTTCCAGCCATCAACGATGTCTGCATGCTGCTCAGCGGACAACAGTGAACTCAGAGTTTCTTCGGCTCCCCCGGGAGTGGGCCGGGCTCCGGCCGCGAGTACCAGCCACGCTCCTCCGGGAGACCGTCAGGCCGCGACTGTGGACGAGGGTCCTTTTTTGGCAGTACGAATTTGCGAGGTAACAATGGGGGTTTCAATGGTGCATGGCTCGACCGCCACGGGATCCGTCCCTCTTATCTTGGCCTTGGGGGTCCGCCCTGGGGGTCCGTCCTCCGCGGTCGGTCTCACTACTCTACCCATTGTTAACTCTCATGCTGAGAGTGCTCGGTTGGAACGAACTGATTCCATGATCACGCCCATGATTTGGTACACGGGGTTGTGGCTCTCGAACGGGTGATCGGCCACGTCGTCATCCTTACCAGGTGACGCCTCCCAGCAAGCCTGCCCGACGAGCAGTACCACGCAGAGGTATCGATCTTTCATCTTCGTCCCGCGCTTCTGACTCGCGAAGCCTTGTTTCATCGCCGGAAGTGCCGGGAGCTCAGACGACTCGTCGGTGTATTCTCCAGTGCCCAAGTCGATGTCCAACATCAACACCCTGTCGTTTTTCACGAGTTTCAGAGCGTGTCACTTCGTGAAACACATGTGAAATCGGTCGCCCTTCGAGCAGAACAGATTGCCGTGTGCGTCGCTGGTTTCCATCTGACGCAAGCTCCACATTTCACGCAGGAGTCCTTGCGAGGTCGCTGGCACATCGTCAATGCGCATCGAAACCAGATTGCATGTGGCTCCACTACGTCGCGTTGTGCACGCACCAAAACTGGTGCTTTCAAGCACACAGCTCACCAACGCACTCCACAAAGAGGTAGCGTGCGCATACCAGCGAGAAACGGGCGCAATTGACCTCGGAGCTCCTTTCTCCTCTCGACCGTAAGCACTGACCTCAGTAGAGCATTTGCAGCAAAGACACCAAGCTTGCCACCGTCACCGATTGGGCGTCTCACCGTTCCAGGGTTGATCCTTCCAGAGTCTCGTCTTGGTCAGGCCTGGACACACAATCATGCTGCACTCTGCCGCACGTTTCTGCAGGTTTGCCAAGACTCCTCGAACGCCGCCACACCAGGGAGTCCGACACCTTGACGACCCATCGCCATCGTCCGGGGCGGAGACGTTCGTTGCACACTTTTCTCTGGGTCCCTCGAAGACGTTTGCCACACTTTTGATGTCGAGGTGGTCCTCGTCCGTCACACTGAAGCTGTTCGATCGACCATCGGGCAGCTTTGGCTGCTCTGGCCTCTGGATTTGGCGAAGGCTGAGTGGTATGTTCTCATTGTCAAAGATGTTTGTCTCCTCGGACACTTGCAAGTTCCGTTCCTGCCACATCAAGCCTTCGGGAGAGTCCACATTCTCAAGTTCTCCGCACGTCGAGATCCTCGCTGCGGTACTTGCACGATCGTTTGAGCATACATCTTGATCCGTGCCGGTCCAGAGAGCGGTATTTCGCGGTCTCTCTCTCGTCCGACAAGTCGGCATTTTCATGCGTTCTTTTGCCCACTTGTTTTCGATCCTTGAGCTGCTGTGACATGTCATGTCGTGGAGCACGTTCTATTTTCCGCTCAATGCTCACCGTCGGTAACGCACCGTGCGTCTCCACACTGTCAAAGGAAGAGACAAACCAACGAGACTGGATTCGCTATTTCTGTACTGATCCCATCAAATCGTCAGCAAAACTACAATTTTATTTGGAAAAATCAAAGAAAAATCAAATATATACTTTAAAAGAAAAGAATTTTCAGTAAAAATATCATTTTTTAAACAAAAATCAAAATCAAAATAAAATAATGTAAGTAAAATTAAAATGAGATGTATTTATGTAACAAAAAATTTCAATAGAAAAAATCAAAATCACATTGAAAAGTCCAAAAACAAACAGAATAAAAGAAAAATAAAGTAAAATAACATTTTTTACTCAAAAAAGAAATTTCAAAAATGACATACCGGCCAGAGTACGTGTAAAACGGTTCTCGCTCGAGGAATTCAGTAAAAAATGTCATAATGTTGTCATGTGGGCTTTTTTCTGTTGTCCTCGTGAAACTGGTCAAAGTTCCCAACTGCTCAAAAATAGGAACTTTTCATGCAAAAATGGACCAAAAATGAGCCAAAAAAAACCTGTATGCAACGAGGATTTTGGACAAAAATGCAAAATGTTTGAAAAATCATTGGTAATTTATGTAAAAATTGAGAATATGATGTCGGATAAGAGGCTTTCATGGATGTGTTTTCAGGGTGATTTAGGGCTGGTTTCTGAGGTCCATTTTGGGGTTGGGTGCCTATCCTGATGTAAAACCACTTGAAACATCGAAGAAAAATCGTCGCACTAAAATTTACTGGTTAGGAACCTGGAATGCAACAACTTGGTGTTTTTCGTCTCTTGAGTGAGGCGTTACACCTGGACCACCGGATGCATGTTGCATGCTGCACAGGCTACGATGGAAGAACGCATGTTGCATGCTGCACAGATTCTCACTTTTTGCATGATTTCCCGAGGAGTTTTACACATTTTTCATTTTCCGTCAAGCTGAAGACCACAAGAACGGAGACAACCACGAGCACAATGAGGCAAACCGTCGCTTTTGGATTCATGTTCACTTATTGCGATGCGCATGGGATCAAACAACTTTGTCTACTGCATCTCCGTGTTTTCTTCGGACCCCGCGGTGCCGGAACCCTGTGAACACTCTTGCAATCAGTTTGTCCTGTGATCCGTAATCTGAAACAGTTGAACAGTTCACCAACACTTCATTTCTTCAGCCAATTGAAGGAGGAATCGGCCAGACAGTGCCGCCAGAGACCCGCTGCGCACAGGAGCCAACAATCCGTCGAGACGCAAGAAAAAGATGTTGCCAGACTGCGAAAGATGGGTAACGCATCGACCAGGAACGCTTACAGTCCTTCCCAACAAAAGGTGTCATCTCATTCACACGGCATCAGCAAGATAGAGGGTCTGATTGTGTCAACATTTCCAGAACCAAAAGTAAAGCAAAAAAGGAGCCGTGAACCTGACTGTCACAAAAAAGAGGGGTGGGTTGCAATAGGAACTTTTGCCACCCCTCTCCCCAGTGAAAAAGCACCAATTCTATGCAACACCCGGCAAAATCAAATAAAATAAATTCAAAATAAAATTAAAGTAAAATTAAAATAAAACAAAAACAATTTTAAAATTAAAAATCTTAACAAATTTAAGAGTATATCATATTTAAAGTGAAATTCAAAACAAATTCAAAATCAAAATGAAATTAAATGGAAATAAATCAAATAAAATAGAATTAACATTAAATAAAAAAGAGGTAACATAAAGAAACAAAATCTAAATCTAAATCAAATTTAAAATTGAAATATATTCAAAAATCAATGAAAATGAAACATTTTTTTTAAAGAATTGAAATAATAAAAATTTTTGACAAAAATCAGATTCAAAATTCAAATAAATTCAATTTTAAAATCAAAATGAAAAATTAAAAAAAATATAAATGAAATAAAAAGTCAGTATTCTCAGTTGCACTCAAACGCGTTTCTCACGACCACGAACACGAACACGACCTCATACTGCGTCAAGACTCCAACCAACACGACATCGGGTTGGCTCTTTGCCTCAGGGTCATTCTGGACTCTGAGGTACACCAGTGGGTCCAGGCAGGACACCCACGGCACACCGGTGCCCGAAAGGGAAGGCCGTGGGTGGCCCACACGAGACGACTTCCGACAGACGAACAAACGACACAGACAAGCGTCAAGACAAACGTGCTTTCAGCGAGGCAGGTGTTGATTGTACTGGCCAGGTGTTGATACACACTTGGAATCTTACATATTTTTTTTAAAAAGAATTAACAATAACATAGAATTTAAAATCATAAAATAAAATAAAATAATTTTAAGATTTTTTCAAAAACAAATAAATGAAATAAATAAAAAAACAATTTTTAATTCAAATCAAATCAAAAAAGAAGAAAATATAAAATTTCACTTCAAAAGAAATAAAATTAATGACAAAGAAAATCAAAATAAATTCAAAATTGAAATCACAACGATAATCTAAGAAAATTAATTTTGAATTCAAAAAAACAAAGGTAAATGAAAAAATAAAAATAAAAGTGAAATGAAAAAATGATGTACAATAAAATCAATTTTAAGTCAAAATAAAAATCAAATTTTTAAAATTTCGAAAGCAAGTCAAAATGAAAGAAAATCAAAATAAAATTCAAAAAAATAAAAATGAGACTAAATAAAAATGTGTGTTGAGAAAAACAATCGAAAGAAAAGAAAAATAAAATCAAATGAAATCAAAATAACAAAAAATAAATCAATAAATAAATCAAAAAGAAAAAACAATTGAATGGAGTAGAATAGAATCAAAAGAAAAATAAATAAAATAAAAGCAAAACAATCAAAATCAAAAAAGTCAAGATAAAATCAGAATAACCACCCAAAATAAAATAAAACCAACATTACATTGAGTATCAAATTCAATTGAATTTTTTCCAAAAAATATTTTAAATGAAAAAACGATAATAAAATTTAAAAATTTTGAAAATTTCAAAAATAAAATCAAAAAATGAATTAAAATTAAATCAAACAAAACAAAAAAGGACAGAAAAGAAAAAAATTTCAAAGTAAAACAAAAAGAAAGAAAAAACACAAAGAAACAGCAAAAGAAAATCAAATAAAATTGAAATAGAAAGTCAAAATCAAAAGAATTTTTTTGAGAGCGCGACTGTGCTTGGGTTTGGGGGGTCTTGTCATCCCTTGGTCCCAACCTGGGTGCCAAGGCCTCGCATTTGTGTCTGTGGGGTTCCTCGTTCTCTGAGCTCGTGGTTTTTTTTTTCTATTCTCTGATGGGTCATTCATCTTTGTTGTTTTAACAGAAGGCCTTGCCGTGTGTTGTGTGTCCCATCTCCCACTTCGTTGGTTTGGTTTGTTTTCTCACGTTCGCGCCGTTTGTTCGAGCGACTTGACACGTGGTTTTTTGCAGTGTGCCAGGAATTGAAATTTTTTTTTGAAAAAAAATCAGATTCAAAATTCAAATAAATTCAAATTTAAAATCAAAATTAAAAATTAAAAAAATATAAATGAAATAAAATGTCAGTATTCTCAGTTGCACTCAAACGCGTTTCTCACGACCACGAACACGAACACGACCTCACACTGCGTCAAGACTCCAACCAACACGACAACGGGTTGGCTCTTTGCTTCAGGGTCATTCTGGACTCTGAGGTACACCAGTGGGTCCAGGCAGGACACCCACGGCACACCGGTGCCCGAACGGGAAGGCTGTGGGTAGCCCACAAATTGTACCACGACGGACGACCAAACGACACAGACAAGCGTCAAGACAAACGAGCACACAATTGGAATCTTACATGGTAGCGGAGCGCAGTTCGTTGAAGCTGCTGACCACGGAGAAGCCGCAGAGCCTCGTGGAAGAGAACGTCGCCAACAGAGTCGAAGTGGAGAACACCCGGGTCATCGTCTTGATGGAGCAGAGAGAAATGAAACCAGTCACCCAGGAGAAGATCAACCACAGGACCGAGTACATCAAGATTCCGCAGAATCCGTACACAGACAAAGTTGTTGATGTGACTTGTGCGATACAGAAACAATTTCCCCTGATGCAAACGATGCACAGAGTTGGAGAAAGGAACCTGACAAGGGAATTTGGGTGGGACCTCCGATACAGTGAAAGTGCCTGTTGACGGGTAGTGAAAAGACACTCGAAATGAGAGCTCACTCACGAACGTGAGCGATGTGCAAGTCCCGGGCGAGCATGATCGTCACGATGAACAGTCTCGCGGCAAAACGATCAAAGTAAACAACAAGATCGTGAAAGAGCGAATTTGGACGCTCGTTTCCCTCTCGCCAACAAGATTGGGAAAGAACGAATTTGGATAAATCCAGCCTTTGGAGACACTGACGCTCAGTTGCATGAGGAGTGTGTGATTTCAGTGCGAAGACAAGCCAACATCTTGTCGAGGTGATGACGAAGAGTTCAAGGAAGAGATCAAAGTTGTGCAGAAAACTGCAGCGACTCCACACGTGCCATGAGAAGCACAGATGACCCAGACGACTCGCAGCAAGGTCCAGAACATACCGATGCCCGACCTCGAGCAGACAGCAGCTCAG
>CBDCEV010000014.1:0-2676 GCA_965215715.1 Hyphomicrobiales bacterium
TGTGCTCAAAGAAAAAACCAGCAATGGGATATTGAAAACCCCAAATATAAACTGCACTCTTGAAGAAGTTGAAGAATTCGACGCCTTCATTCAGAACGCCAGAAAGAAGCTGGAGATTCCAGTGGAACCACCAATGCCATGCGTTACAAAAGTTCGCATCCCTACCGCTGAGGCGCCGATGCAGAAAGTTGCAGTGTCAGAAGAGGGCAAAGATGCGACCCTCACCATTGAGCGAAGGGCGAGCTTCTCTGACAAAAATGGAAAGGCAAATAAAAACGTTCGAATACCAAAGGTGCATTCTTCACAAAGGGCGAGATCATTCGCATGAAGATCACGTTGCAGATCGAGGATTACATTCACGGGACCGTTGTTATTTGGTGCACACTCCCGTGCCGATCAGCAAAGCCACGAAAATTCCATCAGTACAGAATGTAAGGAAGGAAGAAAAGACGACACACTCCATTCTTCATATCGGCACATGTCGACGGCGAAACAGCTGGACGGAAAGCCATCTTAGCCCCTATGCCACTGATCAATCAAGTGATATTTTTTGGTCGCAGGCAATGAATGGAGATCAACAGCAAAAGCTTCGAACGTGCAGTGGTCTCCAAAGGACCAAGAACCCTCAGAGAAAAGGCAATGAGAATTCGTCTACCGGAGACACAGTATTGGAGGAGCCCGCCTCCAAAACAAATCAGCAGTACAACATGTGTGCAAAAGGGATTGTCAATCCTCGAGCGTCGCCTCTCGTGAAAGTAACGAAAGAGAATAATGGCCATAATCAAAAGGAGGAAGACGAACCTTCCAAGACGCCGACTTTGCTGTTGAGTTGACAGATTCAAAGTTAACATCTGACGGGACGCTCTGTAAATTTGGTGGTCACGCATTTGTGCCAATTTCATGGGAAAGCCAGAAACAGACGGCAGTGTCATACAGCAGCACAGAATCTGAGGTGATATCGTTGGACACTGGTCTGAGAATGGAAGGATTATTTGCGCTAAGGTTGTGGGACAATGTAATTCAAACGATAGAACCTCCTGCCAGTCGAGCAAGGGGTGACCCTTCGCGTCACTTGACATCCCAAAACACTGACAATCAGACAGGAATCCAATGACAGGGCAACACCCAACATAACATGCATGCATCGCATCTCTCAGCCAAGGTTTTTCTGAGTCTCGAACAATGCCATATGCATCATCTCTCAGCATTGGTGTTTTCCCTTTCTCAGAGCAGCGAGCTTCAATGGCCATCGAGATCTTGCAATGCATCTACCCGTGGTGTGAAGATAAAGAGTTCGAGAGAGTCGTGGCAGCCACGCGCGAGTCTTCGAGTTTCGGCGAAGGCCCAATGGCTCACTCTTTCGATTGAGGTGGACCTTTTGGGTCGAGCGCGCATGAAGATTCTCTTTGCACGAATGAATATCGCAAAAATGTTTTGCGAAAATTAATCCTCCATGTTTCTTCTGATTCAAAGTGTTTCTTGCAATCTCTTTTCGAATTCAGATTTGTTTCGCAATTTTGTTTCTTTTTTTTGTTTCATGATTTGTTTCTAAAGCAATTGTAATTATAGTTATTTTCGGTTTTATATAATTATAATTATCATCACAAGTGTGAATATATCAAAAAAGAAGCATAATATATACATATGTATAATCATATATTATTATTATTATTGTAACTCTGTAAAAATTAGAAACGTAACCACAATTATAATTTGCATAAATAATTGTAAAAATTATTTAAATTATTATTATTACAATATTTATAATCAGGGTTTGTGTGTGTGTGTTTGGTCTGTGTGGTTTGGGTGTGTGTTTGGTTTGTTGCGTTTCGTCTGTGTGGTTTGTGTGTGTCTGGAGGTGTGTGTGGTATGTGGTGTGTCTCGTGGTTGTGTGGGATGTGTCTGGTTGGTGTGGTGTGTGTGTGTTGGTGTGTTTTTCCTGTGATGTGGTTCGGTGAAGTGTTTTCCCCGTGTTTTCAAGTTTTGGTGAAGGTATTTTCAAAAAAAAAAAACCTTTGAAAAACATTGAAACTTTCTAAATAAACTTTAAAAACTTTGACGTCCGTCCCAACCAGATATTTTTTATAATTTTTAATTTGGAGGAAAAGGAATTAATTCCAGAGTGGCGGGAGAGAGGGAAGGGAGGGAGGGGCGTGAAAGTGAAAAAAGTTGTAAAAGTTTTGATTTCTTTTTTTGAAAAGTTTTAATCCTGGTGACGCTTCTCCCAACCCACATAATTACAATTTAAAGAAATTTCAGAACAGTTATAATTATGTTTACACTAAGAATTATAATGAAAAGAATAATTTGTTTTGACTGGGATTAAAGACGCAGGCGACACAGTTCCGTAATCACAGGGAACTTCACCAGTGCCAGTGGGTCCATGACCACGAAGGGACGTCAAAAAAAACAATTTAACAACACTTTCCACTCGCATGCAAAGCGTCAAATCAACGCATTGAAAATTCTCTTAGAACAATGAACGCCACAAAGGGGCACAAAGGAAAAACCCTCGCTCGACAGGCACACCGTGCCTATCATCAAAACTTTCGAAGGAAACTGGCGAGCCAACAAAACTCAGTGGACCTCGCCGCTCACGTTCCTTCTCCGTCATGCGGCAACTCAAAGCCACCTTGGCCAGCTCCCAATCCTGCAGGAAAAGAGAGATCTTGCCGC
>CBDCEV010000015.1:0-4378 GCA_965215715.1 Hyphomicrobiales bacterium
TGAAAAAGGGTGGGAAAAAGTGTGTTGTTGCACGCCTCTTCAAACTTGTCAATCACCACATGATCAAATGATTACTACTTAAATAAAAGAGTGAAATGTGAAAAAACTTGAGTCATTCTTGAGTCATCATGCAGAGGTGCAAACCATTTCGTTTTCACACCCCTTCTTCCATTTTGGTAGTGGGACCTTCGGGATGTGGTAAAACCGTGTTTACACAAAAACTCCTTTTGGAGAACTCGGATTTGTTTGAAACACCCCCATCTCAAGTTCATTATTGCTACGGTGCATGGCAAGATGGGTTTCGACCCATGAAAGATGAAGGTGTTGTTTTTCACGAGGGGATTCCAGACCACCAGGAATTAGCGAAATGGTTCCCAAAGGGAAGAGGTGTTTTGGTGTTAGACGATTTAATGGATGAAGGAAGTGGCGACAAGCGTGTTTTGGATCTCTTCACCAAACATTCCCATCATCAAAACATTACAGTGCTGTATTTGTGTCAGGACATGTTTCCCGTAGGGAAATATGCCAAAAGCATTTCCCACAATGCTCATTACATCGTGGCATTCAAAAACCCCCGGGATCAATTGGGTGTACGAAATGTCTTGTTGCAATCGTTTCCCTCCGATTGGAAAGACTGTTTGGAAACCTTTCACATGGCAACATCCCGCCCTTTTGGGTACTTGGTTTTGGATTTGCACCCGGCCTCGTCGGATGAATTTAGGTTGTGGAGGAATCTGTTAAAAGGAGAGGGTTGGACAAGGAGTTATCACAAACAACCAAATGAAGTCACCGAGAAGAAGTAAGAGACTGCGAGAAGGTAGCCCCGACTTGGGCTGGATGTGCTTTGAAAAACTGATAGGGGATCATCTCAATGGAATGAGTATGGAGGACATGGATTTTGAAAAGATGAGAGAGGTATATAAATTAGCTCGTTTGAGAAAAGGACAAAAAATTCGACAACTTGTTAGAGAGTACAACGAGACTTATTTTCGTGAATTGATACAAACTCTGCAAGAGGAGGCATGTCGTCTGATGATGGATCCCGACGTCGTAGACAAGCTTTTCAAGGTGCCGTATCACCTGCGGGGGTCGGCACGTTGGTCTCTAATCAAGTATCTCCTGACACACTTCAATTAGGCACATACCCAATTGATCAAGCTTTTGCAAACATGGGAATTGCTGACATGAGAGCTTATTTGGATGCATTACCCCCTCCTAATTCTCTTTTGGCACCAACTGGAATTGGGAGTCGCGCGTCTAATTCCCCAGTAAGTAGTGGTGCACGAACCCCTGCGAGTCACATAAGTGTACCCTCGGCGGGTGGATCGCGAGACGCGACGGGTGTAGGGAGTGTGAATAGAAACAACCGAAGTCGAAGTAGGAGTCAAAGTCGAAGTCGCAGCAGTACTCCTCGTGCAAGAGTACCAGGAGCCCGGAGAGGTCATGGACCACGCGTAAGGGGAGGTTTGACAAGAAGACCGTTGCACTCTTCACCAATTTCACCCCGAAGTCAAAACTCAACACCATCGTATTACCCGAGAAATTTGAATCAGGCTGATTTACAGCGCCGTTTGCAGATGTTAATGCAAGACCAAGAACAATTAGCACAGGGGAGAGAAATCAAAAACATCACCATGACCAATAGTATAGTGACAAGTTATAAACAGGGCGGTAGTCCTTCGGTGCAAACCAATTCATCTCGACTTTCGACGTGAACAGCAAAATGAGTTCCAAGGAGCAACTTGTAGTGTCTCTGGTAAACGACCCACAGTCAACTTACAATGCCTCCAAACTGGAACCAGAACTATTGCAACGCATGGACTCGTTGTATGCTTTCTACCACAAACAATGGTGGTGTTACAAAAATATGTTGAATCATTTCAAATGTCGCAATGCTCTGTTCAACGGGTTGGCCTTGTTGCTGGTGGCCATTGGAACGATCGTGGGTCCCGTTCTGGAAAACGTCATACTGGTGACTTGTTTGGCTGCGGTTGGAACTGTTGTCAAAGGATGGAATGATTTCAAAAACTATCGTTTCAAAGAAGAGATGAGTCGATTTGCCTTCACCACCTATGCCAAAACTTTGATCGAGTTGCGTACGTTTGTGCGTGGTTTGCCACCAGAGGGTTTGGAAGGGTTTTTAGTCAAGATGCAAACCTTGGATGACACTATCATCGACTTTACACCCCCCTTGCCTAAATATTGTGTACAGAAGTATCTTCGTTTACATCGGTATCGATCAGTGAGCGGACAATGCTACGTTGACGGCCGATCTAGACCCTTGATGTCCAAAAGTCATTGGGAGGAAAAGGATAAAAAAAAGTGCTCCCATCCACCACTGCCACTTTCTACACCATGGTCGTCCGACGGGGCAAACAAAAAAGAGGAAAAAGAAGAAAAGGAAGAAGGGTACAAAGAGGTGGTGCTCTGATTCGACGCAAACCCCGAACAGTGGACAAAATTGCTGAGGGAATGAGCATGTTTCTAGCCGGACCGGCTCCTACGTTTGCCACAGCCTTTGGCAAATTGGGATCCCAAGCTTTAAAAGGCATCACTGACAATGTCAAATTTTACAAACGCCGAAAGCGTGGGAAACGATGAAACGCGTTAAGCGCCACTTGCCATTTTTGAAGTCCATATTACAAGAAGCCAATCGTTTGAAACGTCAAGATCTTTTGAAACATGCCAATGCCGATCAAATCAACGCCTTGAGCGAGGTGGTTTTGAACTTACTGAAAAACAAGATTCCCATCACACCACCCATCATGGCCAAACTACGACCTCATAAAAGCACCTTGAGAGAAGTTGGACGACGTAAAAATTCAGTCAAAAGACGACGAGAGTTATTGATAGGTCAACAAGGGAGCGGATTGTTTCGGGGTCTCAACGACGTACTATGCCAATGTACCAAATGAATCTAGTTACTTGGGTGAAATTGTTGCAAGACGCGAACCGGGAGTCATCGAAATGGGAAGAGAATTCGTGGTATTGGAAACATAAATATGAAGAGCTGTATCGCGAATACATGTGCATTCTGGTATCTCAACTGTGCGAAAGCTGTCGTGAAATAGAAGACGGAGAACTTTGTTCAAAGTGCCGAGAACTACCGGGATGGAAGAAGTCTACATGATTCCTAAAAATGAAATGGATAAATTAATCCAATACTACAAGGGAGAATTGACTGAAAATGCTCAGTTGACAAAAGCAGCCAAGTTGGCCGCGGAAAAACACGTGTTGTTGAATTCTGGGTTACCTCCACCTATTATCAATGCCAAAACGAAACCATTGAGTCAAGAGCTGATGAAGCTTACCAAACGCATTCGTCAATTTCCCGGTGGAGTTGGACCCGGTGGTCAAGGTGGGATTCCTGGTGAAGACGAGGAAGAAGGCGATTTGGTAACAGGGCCTGTTGAACAATGGCTAAAGCAAATGATAAAAGGAACCCCCTCAACACCCAAACCCACAATTGCTTCACCGTCTAAAAAAGGCAAAGCTGCTTCAACAAGCCGAATTCCTGTTAGAGTAAAAGCGGAGGGCATTCAAAAAAGGTTATCCGATATTCGGGAAAGACGAAAAGCTTTGCTGGAATCCATTGACAACATTAGAAAAGGCAAAGGTAAAGGCAAAGGCAAAGGCAAAGGCAAAGGCAAAGGCAAAGGACCTAGTAGAGAACTTGAAAAGTTGAAACCCTTACCAGATTGGGAAGATTGGGCCAAAGGCAAAAAGTTGAGGCGCAAGTTGGATTACGACGATAGTGATTAAAAAAACATGGGAGCAAGAAAGAGAAAAGCCCAACCACTGACCAGACGAAAAGGAATCAAACGAAAAAGAAGTCAAAAAGGATGGGGATTTGATATTCAAAAATGGCTTGCCAAAACAGGCATGGAATTTCATTGGCCTGGATATCAATACATGGGGCCCGGTACACATTTGGCCAAACGTTTGAAACGAGGAGATCCCGGCATCAACCGATTGGACAAGATTGCCAAGCAGCACGACATTGATTACAGCAAAGCGGGACACAATTTGGAAGCCAAATGGAAAGCAGACGCCAAAATGATCAAGGCCATTGACCGTCTACCCGGTAGAAAAACATTAACGGAGCGCATTGTCAAAAAAATAATGCAAGCCAAAAAACGTTTGAAAATGTAAACTCTTTTTTTTTATTATTGTTGTCATTAAAAAGTATTTAAAACACATTCATGCCTCCTCAGCCATGTCTGCTTTAGTGGGATAAGGTATGGGTTTTTTCCCAGGATAACACTGTCACGGAGAAACCCAACGATGGGGCATCCACTCGAACTAGTTAAAGAACAACAAACAAACATTCATTTCAACACTTTATTGTAGTTGAATACAATGTTACAACAGTTGCACT
>CBDCEV010000016.1:0-18157 GCA_965215715.1 Hyphomicrobiales bacterium
AGCGAATCGGCTCCAGATTGTCATAATGAGTGCGTTCGGCATTGTACAGAATGTCCACTACCACACCGCCCTCACGTCCAACCTGGACGACCTCACCATTAGTTGACGCGCTGTGAATGTGTATCTCGACATCCAAGACGAGACCTGCCACATGTGCCTCAAGCGAGCCAGCGTATTCACCATTTCGACCCATGATGTCAAAATACGAAAATTTCCCCTTGGTATCCGCGACTTCAACCACCACATCAGCATGACTCTGCAGGGATGCTCCCATCCACAATTCATCAGGATGGTCACGGATGTATTCAATGACCTTTCGCCTGGTGTTTGTCCGGATTCACAAATCACAAGCAACCACTGAAACCGTTTCTATACCAAAAAGATTTCAACAGCTAACAGGACATCTCCCCACCACCACGAACCGAAACTCTGTCACGAGGAACCACTTAAAAGAGAAAAACATAAAGGAAAGGAAGCAAACAACACCAAATGAACCAGCGAGAAAAGACATGTCCAATCTACTTTACATGGGCAACGCTGGGTGCACCAGCAATTCACATGCCTTAAGTCACAGGCGGAGATCGACTGGCCGACACATAAAGAATGAAATAAACAGTTGCCATCGCCAAGGGACGCTCGAACACGGAAACCGTCGGGGACCCATGTTGAAAAATCTCTCACGACGGGAACGACAACGGTTTTCTCGGTACCCGTACCACATGTACTCAGCGGCGTCAATGGAGGGTCCATCCATGTTTTTGGCATTTCATCAACGGCAAACTCTCGCTGTGATGGTGTCTCCGAGACCGACTGCCCAGTGTATGGCACAGTGGCACTGAACGCTTTGCCAACCTCTCCTAACGCAGGCACGGCACCATCCGTCTCTGATTGAGCACGGGAAGGTGACTTCATCATGAGACATACTCTTTTCGCACGTTCGGCTTCAACCAATTCATCGACATGAACCACACGTGAAAGACGTCGCTCAAACCTGGGTGTAATCATCACCTTGCGTGAGGTTGTTGTACCACTCTCGTGGATGAACTGGACTAGTGAACCAAATACTGGTCGCTAGAAACTGACAGGATCCGCCTTTGTATTGAATTCGACAATCATATCTGTCGGTCAATGACAACACGAAACCATACGGCAATTGACCACGGAATTCTTCGAAAATCACTGAGCGATGAGCATCGTATCCGTCGACCACGATTCCTGTTGAGGATGCCAAACGTAACAATCGTTTCCGGCTTCAAGACGCGCGCGATAGGATTTGCCAATCCCCGAGCTTCCCCAGAAAACAGTGACGGTAGGCACTTCACAGCGTGGGGCTTCGATCAAGCGCATGTACTTTTCGATGCCTCGATAGTACTTGATGTACTGAACGGGATACGCATCAACCACTGTACGCAATGTTGCACCATCACGGATGAGGGAAACGACTTCATCGAGATCAGTGCGTTTTCCCTCGGGCAAAGATCGCTCTCCAGCGTTGACAAAATCGGCATTCAAACCAAAAGTCGGTCCCCTCCATTTAAGTTCTTGCCATTCAGCATGCGGCTGTTCACCTTTCCGACAGTACATGTCTGCTTCTTCAGCCGAGCCACGTCGAGAGACACTCCACGCACCAAGTAACAATTTGTTCTTCGTCGCACTCGAAATGCTGTTCGTGAATTCGACATATCCTTGGAAGTGTTGAGTGCCACTGGAGGCTGGTCTCGAGTCCGATGACAGCATACCTTATAATTATGAAATTCACAACGACACAAACAATAACAGGTCCAAAGAAACAAAAATTCCCGGTTCACAAATTAAATGTAAATAATGAAACGCAACCTCTGCCCAATTTTACATTTTTGAAAAAAAAGACTGATTCTTCTAAACACCTAAACACCTAAACACCTAAACTCCTAAACACCTAAACCCCTAAACCCCTAAACCCCTAAACCCCTAAACCCCCTAAACCCCTAAACCCCTAAACCCCTAAACACCTAAACACCTAAACACCTAAACACCTAAACACCTAAACACCTAAACACCTAAACACCTAAACACCTAAACACCTAAACACCTAAACACCTAAACACCTAAACCACCTAACACCTAAACACCTAAACACCTAAACCCCTAAACCCCTAAACCCCTAAACCCCTAAACCCCTAAACCCCTAAACCCATAACACCTAAACACCTAAACACCTAAACACCTAAACACCTAAACACCTAAACACCTAAACACCTAAACACCTAAACAAACCACCCTAAACCCTAAACGACCCTAAACCCTAAATGACCCTAAACCCTAAACGGACCCTAAACCCTAAACGACCCTAAACCCTAAACGACCCTAAACCCTAAACGACCCCTAAACCCTAAACCCTAAACGACCCTAAACCCTAAACGACCCTAAACCCTAAACGACCCTAAACCCTAAACGGGCCTAAACCCTAAACGACCCTAAACCCTAAACAAAACTAACCCTAAACGACCCTAAACCCTAAACGCAACGGGGCTCGCTTCGCTCGCTAACCTTTGCTCGCTTCGCTCGCACGTTTTTTAATAGGCTAAGCTAGTATTCTTGTCTAAAGAGTATTCTTGTCTAGTAGCTGATTCTTGTCTGAATACTGATTCTTGTCTAAAATACTGATTCTTGTCTAAATACTGATTCTTGTCTACGTACTGATTCTTGTCTAAATACTGATTCTTGTCTACATACTGATTCTTGTCTAAAGACTGATTCTTCTGATTGATCTGATTCTTGTCTAAAGACCGATTCCTGTTCAGTAAGTCCTCTTTCTCTTTCTTCTTCATATGTCATGTCTTTTTTCGGACGCCAATTGTGTTACGATTTTTGGACTAAGCCTTTATGTGAAAATTCAATTTTTGTGGCCATCTCGAGGGGTACCCCTTTGGGCCCTCTTTCTCTTTCTCTCTCCTCTTGTTGTGTGTTGTGTGTTATGTGTTGTGTGTTGTGTGTCGTGTGTTGGGTTCAGAGTCGATCTCGCCTCCGGCTTGGTAACCATTGCTCGGATAAACCTAAAATAGAATTAAACTAAACTGAACTAAACCAAGGTAAACTAAACTGAACTAAACTAAACTAAACTAGACTAAACTAAACTAAACTAAACTAAACTCTACTCCCACGACAAGAGGGCTAGCCTTGGTAGGAGAAAACACTATATTTACCGTTAATTTTGAATAAAACATCCGTTGGAAGTCTTCAAAAACAGGTTGACTATTCGAAAATCACTATAAAACAAGTGTATTTTGCCCAAGACTACCGCAAAACAAAAATTGAAATTTTTGAGATTCATGTCAATTGAACAAAAAACACTATAAAACAAGTGCTTTTTCGACACGACGACCGCAAACAAAAAATTAAGAAAGCCGGAAGGGTCTCATTGAGACCAAAAAACACTATAAAACAAGTGGTTTGGAAGCCAAAAAAAAAGGAACGCAGAGGTTAAAAACGCATCGGTTCCTTTTTAAATGCGAAAAAGTACAGTAATTCCTAGGCTTTTGGGCACAAAAAAAAGGAACGCAGAGGTTGCGTGGTAATAATGAAACGCAACCTCTGCCCAATTTTACATTTTTGAAAAAAAAAGACTGATTCTTCTAAACACCTAAACACCTAAACACATAAACCCCTAAACCCCTAAACCCCTAAACCCCTAAACACCTAAACACCTAAACACCTAAACACCTAAACACCCTAAACACCTAAACACCTAAACCCTAAACGACCCTAAACCCTAAACGACCCTAAAACCTAAACGACCCTAAAAACTAAACGGGCCTAAACCCTAAACGACCCTAAACCCTAAACAAAACTAACCCTAAACGACCCTAAACCCTAAACGCAACGGGGCTCGCTTCGCTCGCTAACCTTTGCTCGCTTCGCTCGCACGTTTTTTAACAGGCTAAGCTAGTATTCTTGTCTAAAGAGTATTCTTGTCTAGTAGCTGATTCTTGTCTGAATACTGATTCTTGTCTAAATACTGATTCTTGTCTAAATACTGATTCTTGTCTAGTAGCTGATTCTTGTCTAAATACTGATTCCTTGTCTACATACTGATTCTTGTCTAAAGACTGATTCTTCTGATTGATCTGATTCTTGTCTAAAGACCGACGGATTCTCGTGTATGTGCTGTTTCTTTTCAATCCCGACGCTGAATCGATGACAACATATAACAAAGCTCATCCTCGGAGTTGTGCTCCACCATTCATTTGACCCACAAGTCTGTGTGCCATACTACGCATTTGTTCCCGCTTCGAATTTGGACTCTTTGACCTGACCACTGGTCGCCTCTTCAAAGGGCTCCTCGCTTCTCTGGAGACAAAAGGTCCTGAACCTGACAAAACATTGGCATGGTTGGGTGACAACAAAGAGTCTACTTTTGTGAAACATTTCCAAGTCCAATGCTCAAAGTATCCAAAACTTACCACTCGACGAAACACATCGGTGTACACTTAGCTCCAGCGACTCAATACCTGTCACAGAACAAACAGCGTTTAATCATCGTAAATTGTGTTCACAGAAAGAATTACAAATGCCCCAAGCGAACTACCCAAGACTAAGCTCACCTCTCGCCTCAAAGCAGTGATGACATTCCAAATCGGTTCCACTCATTTTTTTTCAAACAAAGAAACAAAAACACCAAGACCCGTGATACCACGGACAACGACTGGTTACACTGAGAATTATCGCGTTTCCATCTGAATAGAGGTGTCACAAAACATGACAGTCAATAAACCCAAGCAACAAAGACGACCCACGACTGACGATGAAAACCACGTGAACTCAGTAACACCTTTTTTATTTTTAAGACATCGAACTATTGGCACAATATCGCGGCTGTCACGGGATCCCTGACCCATCTTCCAGGTCAACATCTGGTAAATCGGTGATCTCCAATTCACCGAAACTGTTCACGAACATGGTGAAACGCACGAGAGCCGGACTCTTTTGGAACCGCTTACGGGGCGGTTCGTCTTCTGTACACCAAGTTCAAACAAACAGTCGTCACTTACGGGTGACAAATATCCACAATGCACTCACCGGTTCGACCATGGCCCATGGCTTGGTCCACGCCACTCAATCCCGATGATCCTGGTCCAAATTCTAACAAAAACAAATTGGCTCATTACACCAGAATTCAACAGACAATGCTGCCACCAAACTTACCAGGAATCTCACACAACACACGGCGATTCGCTGCTGTCTCGAGCACGTCTGGCGGCATCTCCGGCTCGATACCTTTAGTTTGACATATGATCACATGAAAAGACACAATTCAGAGAACCTCAGAAACACCATCACTAATTTACATGTCACACCGGCCAGGTCACACAGCACCCGGCTCGCTGTCACCAGGTCATCGATCCGCGATGGCAAAACAGTAGCATTAGTTGACGCAGGGGTATCAGCCATCATGATGGTTGGGTCTCGTAACAGACACGAAGTGTTGCTGAAGAGACTTCGATCAAAAGGGACGACGGAACAGACACACACAGAATGCATTGGGAAACCATTGCCACGCAAGCGGCAGCAGCCTCATGTCGCCTTAGATAATCTTCGCGATGTTCAATGTTCGTCGGTAAACCATGCCCGATTCGAAACCGAACAGACGGAATTCGCGAGTTGTTTTACATGCCCAAAACGAAACATAGCTGCGCTAAGCTCAAAACCAAACGTGTAACACGAAAGTTGTGACACTGGTCGCTCAGTTCAAACAAACAACAGCACGTGCCCCCTCTCCAACGGGTCCACGAGAGAACCACCAAAATCAAAAAACACGTCATGTCTCCATGATGCAAGAACAAACCACGGAATAAGCGCGACCTTCTTCCTCAAGTGTCGTGTGTCCAAATAGAAAGCGACGCAAGTCACAACACAATTACACACAAAATGGCTACGACATTGTTCATTCCGCATACGCACACACAGAACAAACAGAGAATGAGGAAAATCCGACAACAGACACCGAAACTAACAATGAACGAGACACCACCACATTCTCTCAATGCCAATGTCAATCAAAAGCTCACGGGCACATGACTCCTCTTGAGTATGACACAAATCAATGATGCCGCGTGCGTTGTCACATTTTCATTCGACGTGCACTGACTGTTCGGTGTATCAAGAGCGAATCGGCTCCAGATTGTCATAATGAGTGCGTTCGGCATTGTACAGAATGTCCACTACCACACCGCCCTCACGTCCAACCTGGACGACCTCACCATTAGTTGACGCGCTGTGAATGTGTATCTCGACATCCAAGACGAGACCTGCCACATGTGCCTCAAGCGAGCCAGCGTATTCACCATTTCGACCCATGATGTCAAAATACGAAAATTTCCCCTTGGTATCCGCGACTTCAACCACCACATCAGCATGACTCTGCAGGGATGCTCCCATCCACAATTCATCAGGATGGTCACGGATGTATTCAATGACCTTTCGCCTGGTGTTTGTCCGGATTCACAAATCACAAGCAACCACTGAAACCGTTTCTATACCAAAAAGATTTCAACAGCTAACAGGACATCTCCCCACCACCACGAACCGAAACTCTGTCACGAGGAACCACTTAAAAGAGAAAAACATAAAGGAAAGGAAGCAAACAACACCAAATGAACCAGCGAGAAAAGACATGTCCAATCTACTTTACATGGGCAACGCTGGGTGCACCAGCAATTCACATGCCTTAAGTCACAGGCGGAGATCGACTGGCCGACACATAAAGAATGAAATAAACAGTTGCCATCGCCAAGGGACGCTCGAACACGGAAACCGTCGGGGACCCATGTTGAAAAATCTCTCACGACGGGAACGACAACGGTTTTCTCGGTACCCGTACCACATGTACTCAGCGGCGTCAATGGAGGGTCCATCCATGTTTTTGGCATTTCATCAACGGCAAACTCTCGCTGTGATGGTGTCTCCGAGACCGACTGCCCAGTGTATGGCACAGTGGCACTGAACGCTTTGCCAACCTCTCCTAACGCAGGCACGGCACCATCCGTCTCTGATTGAGCACGGGAAGGTGACTTCATCATGAGACATACTCTTTTCGCACGTTCGGCTTCAACCAATTCATCGACATGAACCACACGTGAAAGACGTCGCTCAAACTGGGTGTAATCATCACCTTGCGTGAGGTTGTTGTACCACTCTCGTGGATGAACTGGACTAGTGAACCAAATACTGGTCGCTAGAAACTGACAGGATCCGCCTTTGTATTGAATTCGACAATCATATCTGTCGGTCAATGACAACACGAAACCATACGGCAATTGACCACGGAATTCTTCGAAAATCACTGAGCGATGAGCATCGTATCCGTCGAACCACGATTCCTGTTGAGGATGCCAAACGTAACAATCGTTTCCGGCTTCAAGACGCGCGCGATAGGATTTGCCAATCCCCGAGCTTCCCCAGAAAACAGTGACGGTAGGCACTTCACAGCGTGGGGCTTCGATCAAGCGCATGTACTTTTCGATGCCTCGATAGTACTTGATGTACTGAACGGGATACGCATCAACCACTGTACGCAATGTTGCACCATCACGGATGAGGGAAACGACTTCATCGAGATCAGTGCGTTTTCCCTCGGGCAAAGATCGCTCTCCAGCGTTGACAAAATCGGCATTCAAACCAAAAGTCGGTCCCCTCCATTTAAGTTCTTGCCATTCAGCATGCGGCTGTTCACCTTTCCGACAGTACATGTCTGCTTCTTCAGCCGAGCCACGTCGAGAGACACTCCACGCACCAAGTAACAATTTGTTCTTCGTCGCACTCGAAATGCTGTTCGTGAATTCGACATATCCTTGGAAGTGTTGAGTGCCACTGGAGCTGGTCTCGAGTCCGATGACAGCATACCTTATAATTATGAAATTCACAACGACACAAACAATAACAGGTCAAAGAAACAAAAATTCCCGGTTCACAAATTAAATGTAAATAATGAAACGCAACCTCTGCCCAATTTTACATTTTTGAAAAAAAAGACTGATTCTTCTAAACACCTAAACACCTAAACACCTAAACTCCTAAACACCTAAACCCCTAAACCCCTAAACCCCTAAACCCCTAAACCCCTAAACCCCTAAACCCCTAAACCCCTAAACACCTAAACACCTAAACACCTAAACACCTAAACACCTAAACACCTAAACACCTAAACACCTAAACACCTAAACACCTAAACACCTAAACACCTAAACACCTAAACACCTAAACACCTAAACACCTAAACACCTAAACCCCTAAACCCCTAAACCCCTAAACCCCTAAACCCCTAAACCCCTAAACCCATAAACACCTAAACACCTAAACACCTAAACACCTAAACACCTAAACACCTAAACACCTAAACACCTAAACACCTAAACAAACCACCCTAAACCCTAAACGACCCTAAACCCTAAATGACCCTAAACCCTAAACGACCCTAAACCCTAAACGACCCTAAACCCTAAACGACCCTAAACCCTAAACGACCCTAAACCCTAAACCCTAAACGACCCTAAACCCTAAACGACCCTAAACCCTAAACGACCCTAAACCCTAAACGGGCCTAAACCCTAAACGACCCTAAACCCTAAACAAAACTAACCCTAAACGACCCTAAACCCTAAACGCAACGGGGCTCGCTTCGCTCGCTAACCTTTGCTCGCTTCGCTCGCACGTTTTTTAATAGGCTAAGCTAGTATTCTTGTCTAAAGAGTATTCTTGTCTAGTAGCTGATTCTTGTCTGAATACTGATTCTTGTCTAAATACTGATTCTTGTCTAAATACTGATTCTTGTCTACGTACTGATTCTTGTCTAAATACTGATTCTTGTCTACATACTGATTCTTGTCTAAAGACTGATTCTTCTGATTGATCTGATTCTTGTCTAAAGACCGATTCCTGTTCAGTAAGTCCTCTTTCTCTTTCTTCTTCATATGTCATGTCTTTTTTCGGACGCCAATTGTGTTACGATTTTTGGACTAAGCCTTTATGTGAAAATTCAATTTTTGTGGCCATCTCGAGGGGTACCCCTTTGGGCCCTCTTTCTCTTTCTCTCTCCTCTTGTTGTGTGTTGTGTGTTATGTGTTGTGTGTTGTGTGTCGTGTGTTGGGTTCAGAGTCGATCTCGCCTCCGGCTTGGTAACCATTGCTCGGATAAACTAAAATAGATTAAACTAAACTGAACTAAACCAAGGTAAACTAAACTGAACTAAACTAAACTAAACTAGACTAAACTAAACTAAACTAAACTAAACTCTACTCCCACGACAAGAGGGCTAGCCTTGGTAGGAGAAAACACTATATTTACCGTTAATTTTGAATAAAACATCCGTTGGAAGTCTTCAAAAACAGGTTGACTATTCGAAAATCACTATAAAACAAGTGTATTTTGCCCAAGACTACCGCAAAACAAAAATTGAAATTTTTGAGATTCATGTCAATTGAACAAAAAACACTATAAAACAAGTGCTTTTTCGACACGACGACCGCAAACAAAAAAATTAAGAAAGCCGGAAGGGTCTCATTGAGACCAAAAAACACTATAAAACAAGTGGTTTGGAAGCCAAAAAAAAAGGAACGCAGAGGTTAAAACGCATCGGTTCCTTTTTAAATGCGAAAAAGTACAGTAATTCCTAGGCTTTTGGGCACAAAAAAAAGGAACGCAGAGGTTGCGTGGTAATAATGAAACGCAACCTCTGCCCAATTTTACATTTTTGAAAAAAAAAGACTGATTCTTCTAAACACCTAAACACCTAAACACATAAACCCCTAAACCCCTAAACCCCTAAACCCCTAAACACCTAAACACCTAAACACCTAAACACCTAAACACCTAAACACCTAAACACCTAAACCCTAAACGACCCTAAACCCTAAACGACCCTAAAACCTAAACGACCCTAAAAACTAAACGGGCCTAAACCCTAAACGACCCTAAACCCTAAACAAAACTAACCCTAAACGACCCTAAACCCTAAACGCAACGGGGCTCGCTTCGCTCGCTAACCTTTGCTCGCTTCGCTCGCACGTTTTTTTAACAGGCTAAGCTAGTATTCTTGTCTAAAGAGTATTCTTGTCTAGTAGCTGATTCTTGTCTGAATACTGATTCTTGTCTAAATACTGATTCTTGTCTAAATACTGATTCTTGTCTAGTAGCTGATTCTTGTCTAAATACTGATTCTTGTCTACATACTGATTCTTGTCTAAAGACTGATTCTTCTGATTGATCTGATTCTTGTCTAAAGACCGACGGATTCTCGTGTATGTGCTGTTTCTTTTCAATCCCGACGCTGAATCGATGACAACATATAACAAAGCTCATCCTCGGAGTTGTGCTCCACCATTCATTTGACCCACAAGTCTGTGTGCCATACTACGCATTTGTTCCCGCTTCGAATTTGGACTCTTTGACCTGACCACTGGTCGCCTCTTCAAAGGGCTCCTCGCTTCTCTGGAGACAAAAGGTCCTGAACCTGACAAAACATTGGCATGGTTGGGTGACAACAAAGAGTCTACTTTTGTGAAACATTTCCAAGTCCAATGCTCAAAGTATCCAAAACTTACCACTCGACGAAACACATCGGTGTACACTTAGCTCCAGCGACTCAATACCTGTCACAGAACAAACAGCGTTTAATCATCGTAAATTGTGTTCACAGAAAGAATTACAAATGCCCCAAGCGAACTACCCAAGACTAAGCTCACCTCTCGCCTCAAAGCAGTGATGACATTCCAAATCGGTTCCACTCATTTTTTTTCAAACAAAGAAACAAAAACACCAAGACCCGTGATACCACGGACAACGACTGGTTACACTGAGAATTATCGCGTTTCCATCTGAATAGAGGTGTCACAAAACATGACAGTCAATAAACCCAAGCAACAAAGACGACCCACGACTGACGATGAAAACCACGTGAACTCAGTAACACCTTTTTTATTTTTAAGACATCGAACTATTGGCACAATATCGCGGCTGTCACGGGATCCCTGACCCATCTTCCAGGTCAACATCTGGTAAATCGGTGATCTCCAATTCACCGAAACTGTTCACGAACATGGTGAAACGCACGAGAGCCGGACTCTTTTGGAACCGCTTACGGGGCGGTTCGTCTTCTGTACACCAAGTTCAAACAAACAGTCGTCACTTACGGGTGACAAATATCCACAATGCACTCACCGGTTCGACCATGGCCCATGGCTTGGTCCACGCCACTCAATCCCGATGATCCTGGTCCAAATTCTAACAAAAACAAATTGGCTCATTACACCAGAATTCAACAGACAATGCTGCCACCAAACTTACCAGGAATCTCACACAACACACGGCGATTCGCTGCTGTCTCGAGCACGTCTGGCGGCATCTCCGGCTCGATACCTTTAGTTTGACATATGATCACATGAAAAGACACAATTCAGAGAACCTCAGAAACACCATCACTAATTTACATGTCACACCGGCCAGGTCACACAGCACCCGGCTCGCTGTCACCAGGTCATCGATCCGCGATGGCAAAACAGTAGCATTAGTTGACGCAGGGGTATCAGCCATCATGATGGTTGGGTCTCGTAACAGACACGAAGTGTTGCTGAAGAGACTTCGATCAAAAGGGACGACGGAACAGACACACACAGAATGCATTGGGAAACCATTGCCACGCAAGCGGCAGCAGCCTCATGTCGCCTTAGATAATCTTCGCGATGTTCAATGTTCGTCGGTAAACCATGCCCGATTCGAAACCGAACAGACGGAATTCGCGAGTTGTTTTACATGCCCAAAACGAAACATAGCTGCGCTAAGCTCAAAACCAAACGTGTAACACGAAAGTTGTGACACTGGTCGCTCAGTTCAAACAAACAACAGCACGTGCCCCTCTCCAACGGGTCCACGAGAGAACCACCAAAATCAAAAAACACGTCATGTCTCCATGATGCAAGAACAAACCACGGAATAAGCGCGACCTTCTTCCTCAAGTGTCGTGTGTCCAAATAGAAAGCGACGCAAGTCACAACACAATTACACACAAAATGGCTACGACATTGTTCATTCCGCATACGCACACACAGAACAAACAGAGAATGAGGAAAATCCGACAACAGACACCGAAACTAACAATGAACGAGACACCACCACATTCTCTCAATGCCAATGTCAATCAAAAGCTCACGGGCACATGACTCCTCTTGAGTATGACACAAATCAATGATGCCGCGTGCGTTGTCACATTTTCATTCGACGTGCACTGACTGTTCGGTGTATCAAGAGCGAATCGGCTCCAGATTGTCATAATGAGTGCGTTCGGCATTGTACAGAATGTCCACTACCACACCGCCCTCACGTCCAACCTGGACGACCTCACCATTAGTTGACGCGCTGTGAATGTGTATCTCGACATCCAAGACGAGACCTGCCACATGTGCCTCAAGCGAGCCAGCGTATTCACCATTTCGACCCATGATGTCAAAATACGAAAATTTCCCCTTGGTATCCGCGACTTCAACCACCACATCAGCATGACTCTGCAGGGATGCTCCCATCCACAATTCATCAGGATGGTCACGGATGTATTCAATGACCTTTCGCCTGGTGTTTGTCCGGATTCACAAATCACAAGCAACCACTGAAACCGTTTCTATACCAAAAAGATTTCAACAGCTAACAGGACATCTCCCCACCACCACGAACCGAAACTCTGTCACGAGGAACCACTTAAAAGAGAAAAACATAAAGGAAAGGAAGCAAACAACACCAAATGAACCAGCGAGAAAAGACATGTCCAATCTACTTTACATGGGCAACGCTGGGTGCACCAGCAATTCACATGCCTTAAGTCACAGGCGGAGATCGACTGGCCGACACATAAAGAATGAAATAAACAGTTGCCATCGCCAAGGGACGCTCGAACACGGAAACCGTCGGGGACCCATGTTGAAAAATCTCTCACGACGGGAACGACAACGGTTTTCTCGGTACCCGTACCACATGTACTCAGCGGCGTCAATGGAGGGTCCATCCATGTTTTTGGCATTTCATCAACGGCAAACTCTCGCTGTGATGGTGTCTCCGAGACCGACTGCCCAGTGTATGGCACAGTGGCACTGAACGCTTTGCCAACCTCTCCTAACGCAGGCACGGCACCATCCGTCTCTGATTGAGCACGGGAAGGTGACTTCATCATGAGACATACTCTTTTCGCACGTTCGGCTTCAACCAATTCATCGACATGAACCACACGTGAAAGACGTCGCTCAAACTGGGTGTAATCATCACCTTGCGTGAGGTTGTTGTACCACTCTCGTGGATGAACTGGACTAGTGAACCAAATACTGGTCGCTAGAAACTGACAGGATCCGCCTTTGTATTGAATTCGACAATCATATCTGTCGGTCAATGACAACACGAAACCATACGGCAATTGACCACGGAATTCTTCGAAAATCACTGAGCGATGAGCATCGTATCCGTCGAACCACGATTCCTGTTGAGGATGCCAAACGTAACAATCGTTTCCGGCTTCAAGACGCGCGCGATAGGATTTGCCAATCCCCGAGCTTCCCCAGAAAACAGTGACGGTAGGCACTTCACAGCGTGGGGCTTCGATCAAGCGCATGTACTTTTCGATGCCTCGATAGTACTTGATGTACTGAACGGGATACGCATCAACCACTGTACGCAATTGTGCACCATCACGGATGAGGGAAACGACTTCATCGAGATCAGTGCGTTTTCCCTCGGGCAAAGATCGCTCTCCAGCGTTGACAAAATCGGCATTCAAACCAAAAGTCGGTCCCCTCCATTTAAGTTCTTGCCATTCAGCATGCGGCTGTTCACCTTTCCGACAGTACATGTCTGCTTCTTCAGCCGAGCCACGTCGAGAGACACTCCACGCACCAAGTAACAATTTGTTCTTCGTCGCACTCGAAATGCTGTTCGTGAATTCGACATATCCTTGGAAGTGTTGAGTGCCACTGGAGCTGGTCTCGAGTCCGATGACAGCATACCTTATAATTATGAAATTCACAACGACACAAACAATAACAGGTCAAAGAAACAAAAATTCCCGGTTCACAAATTAAATGTAAATAATGAAACGCAACCTCTGCCCAATTTTACATTTTTGAAAAAAAAAGACTGATTCTTCTAAACACCTAAACACCTAAACACCTAACTCCTAAACACCTAAACCCCTAAACCCCTAAACCCCTAAACCCCTAAACCCTAAACCCCTAAACCCCTAAACCCCTAAACCCCTAAACCACTAACACCTAAACACCTAAACACCTAAACACCTAAACACCTAAACACCTAAACACCTAAACACCTAAACACCTAAACACCTAAACCACCTAAACACCTAAACACCTAAACACCTAAACACCTAAACACCTAAACCCCTAAACCCCTAAACCCCTAAACCCCTAAACCCCTAAACCCCTAAACCCATAAACACCTAAACACCTAAACACCTAAACACCTAAACACCTAAACACCTAAACACCTAACACCTAAACACCTAAACAAACCACCCCTAAACCCTAAACGACCCTAAACCCTAAATGACCCTAAACCCTAAACGACCCTAAACCCTAAACGACCCTAAACCCTAAACGACCCTAAACCCTAAACGACCCTAAACCCTAAACCCTAAACGACCCTAAACCCTAAACGACCCTAAACCCTAAACGACCCTAAACCCTAAACGGGCCTAAACCCTAAACGACCCTAAACCCTAAACAAAACTAACCCTAAACGACCCTAAACCCTAAACGCAACGGGGCTCGCTTCGCTCGCTAACCTTTGCTCGCTTCGCTCGCACGTTTTTTAATAGGCTAAGCTAGTATTCTTGTCTAAAGAGTATTCTTGTCTAGTAGCTGATTCTTGTCTGAATACTGATTCTTGTCTAAAATACTGATTCTTGTCTAAATACTGATTCTTGTCTACGTACTGATTCTTGTCTAAATACTGATTCTTGTCTACATACTGATTCTTGTCTAAAGACTGATTCTTCTGATTGATCTGATTCTTGTCTAAAGACCGATTCCTGTTCAGTAAGTCCTCTTTCTCTTTCTTCTTCATATGTCATGTCTTTTTTCGGACGCCAATTGTGTTACGATTTTTGGACTAAGCCTTTATGTGAAAATTCAATTTTTGTGGCCATCTCGAGGGGTACCCCTTTGGGCCCTCTTTCTCTTTCTCTCTCCTCTTGTTGTGTGTTGTGTGTTATGTGTTGTGTGTTGTGTGTCGTGTGTTGGGTTCAGAGTCGATCTCGCCTCCGGCTTGGTAACCATTGCTCGGATAAACTAAAATAGATTAAACTAAACTGAACTAAACCAAGGTAAACTAAACTGAACTAAACTAAACTAAACTAGACTAAACTAAACTAAACTAAACTAAACTCTACTCCCACGACAAGAGGGCTAGCCTTGGTAGGAGAAAACACTATATTTACCGTTAATTTTGAATAAAACATCCGTTGGAAGTCTTCAAAAACAGGTTGACTATTCGAAAATCACTATAAACAAGTGTATTTTGCCCAAGACTACCGCAAACAAAAAATTGAAATTTTTGAGATTCATGTCAATTGAACAAAAAACACTATAAAACAGTGCTTTTTCGACACGACGACCGCAAACAAAAAAATTAAGAAAGCCGGAAGGGTCTCATTGAGACCAAAAAACACTATAAAACAAGTGTTTGGAAGCCAAAAAAAAAAGGAACGCAGAGGTTAAAACGCATCGGTTCCTTTTTAAATGCGAAAAAGTACAGTAATTCCTAGGCTTTTGGGCACAAAAAAAAGGAACGCAGAGGTTGCGTGGTAATAATGAAACGCAACCTCTGCCCAATTTTACATTTTTTGAAAAAAAAAGACTGATTCTTCTAAACACCTAAACACCTAAACACATAAACCCCTAAACCCCTAAACCCCTAAACCCCTAAACACCTAAACACCTAAACACCTAAACACCTAAACACCTAAACACCTAAACACCTAAACCCTAAACGACCCTAAACCCTAAACGACCCTAAAACCTAAACGACCCTAAAAACTAAACGGGCCTAAACCCTAAACGACCCTAAACCCTAAACAAAACTAACCCTAAACGACCCTAAACCCTAAACGCAACGGGGCTCGCTTCGCTCGCTAACCTTTGCTCGCTTCGCTCGCACGTTTTTAACAGGCTAAGCTAGTATTCTTGTCTAAAGAGTATTCTTGTCTAGTAGCTGATTCTTGTCTGAATACTGATTCTTGTCTAAATACTGATTCTTGTCTAAATACTGATTCTTGTCTAGTAGCTGATTCTTGTCTAAATACTGATTCTTGTCTACATACTGATTCTTGTCTAAAGACCTGATTCTTCTGATTGATCTGATTCTTGTCTAAAGACCGACGGATTCTCGTGTATGTGCTGTTTCTTTTCAATCCCGACGCTGAATCGATGACAACATATAACAAAGCTCATCCTCGGAGTTGTGCTCCACCATTCATTTGACCCACAAGTCTGTGTGCCATACTACGCATTTGTTCCCGCTTCGAATTTGGACTCTTTGACCTGACCACTGGTCGCCTCTTCAAAGGGCTCCTCGCTTCTCTGGAGACAAAAGGTCCTGAACCTGACAAAACCATTGGCATGGTTGGGTGACAACAAAGAGTCTACTTTTGTGAAACATTTCCAAGTCCAATGCTCAAAGTATCCAAAACTTACCACTCGACGAAACACATCGGTGTACACTTAGCTCCAGCGACTCAATACCTGTCACAGAACAAAACAGCGTTTAATCATCGTAAATTGTGTTCACAGAAAGAATTACAAATGCCCCAAGCGAACTACCCAAGACTAAGCTCACCTCTCGCCTCAAAGCAGTGATGACATTCCAAATCGGTTCCACTCATTTTTTTTCAAACAAAGAAACAAAAACACCAAGACCCGTGATACCACGGACAACGACTGGTTACACTGAGAATTATCGCGTTTCCATCTGAATAGAGGTGTCACAAAACATGACAGTCAATAAACCCAAGCAACAAAGACGACCCACGACTGACGATGAAAACCACGTGAACTCAGTAACACCTTTTTTATTTTTAAGGACATCGAACTATTGGCACAATATCGCGGCTGTCACGGGATCCCTGACCCATCTTCCAGGTCAACATCTGGTAAATTCGGTGATCTCCAATTCACCGAAACTGTTCACGAACATGGTGAAACGCACGAGAGCCGGACTCTTTTGGAACCGCTTACGGGGCGGTTTCGTCTTCTGTACACCAAGTTCAAACAAACAGTCGTCACTTACGGGTGACAAATATCCACAATGCACTCACCGGTTCGACCATGGCCCATGGCTTGGTCCACGCCACTCAATCCCGATGATCCTGGTCCAAATTCTAACAAAAACAAATTGGCTCATTACACCAGAATTCAACAGACAATGCTGCCACCAAACTTACCAGGAATCTCACACAACACACGGCGATTCGCTGCTGTCTCGAGCACGTCTGGCGGCATCTCCCGGCTCGATACCTTTAGTTTGACATATGATCACATGAAAAGACACAATTCAGAGAACCTCAGAAACACCATCACTAATTTACATGTCACACCGGCCAGGTCACACAGCACCCGGCTCGCTGTCACCAGGTCATCGATCCGCGATGGCAAAACAGTAGCATTAGTTGACGCAGGGGTATCAGCCATCATGATGGTTGGGTCTCGTAACAGACACGAAGTGTTGCTGAAGAGACTTCGATCAAAAGGGACGACGGAACAGACACTCACAGAATGCATTGGGAAACCATTGCCACGCAAGCGGCAGCAGCCTCATGTCGCCTTAGATAATCTTCGCGATGTTCAATGTTCGTCGGTAAACCATGCCCGATTCGAAACCGAACAGACGGAATTCGCGAGTTGTTTTACATGCCCAAAACGAAACATAGCTGCGCTAAGCTCAAAACCAAACGTGTAAACACGAAAGTTGTGACACTGGTCGCTCAGTTCAAACAAACAACAGCACGTGCCCCTCTCCAACGGGTCCACGAGAGAACCACCAAAATCAAAAAACACGTCATGTCTCCATGATGCAAGAACAAACCACGGAATAAGCGCGACCTTCTTCCTCAAGTGTCGTGTGTCCAAATAGAAAG
>CBDCEV010000017.1:0-9402 GCA_965215715.1 Hyphomicrobiales bacterium
AGTGCCCCTGAGCATTTTGTGGAATACTCCTGTACCAATCTTGTTTAGTATTCGATCCAACAATGCCTACTGGAGCCCGATAAGGGCCCTAGTTGCCGGCCCTATCTTGCTTCGATAGCACTTTCAGTCTATGGTAGTGGTGGTAGAAGTATGAAACAGTATACAGCTGGAGAAAACAGAGTTGGAGCAGGAAAATCAAGCATGGTGGTTTTTACGGGCTCCATAAACAAAATGCGGGTCCTGGGGCCCATTTGCGCCCTTGGGACCCATTCGGCCCATTTGTGCCCTCGGGGCCCATTCGGGCCCTTGGGGGCCATTTGGGCCCTTGGGGCCTATGTGGGGCCCATGCAGAACCCATTCGGGGCCCATTCGGGCCCATTCGGGGCCCAGTTGGGCCCTATTGTCCCTATTGGCCCTGACGCAAAAAAGAAAAAAACGTCCTTGGTGACCACCATGCAAGCCTGTGCTGCTCATTGGAAGCACTCTGCATCCCACCCCACCCTGCCCCTGTCTCATTGGCCAGCAGCCTCCTTCATCTCAAGTTTGATTCGACAAAAGGCTTCGTCCTGAATCCATTGCAACATTGTAGCATGTTTATGCAATCTCTGAAGCACACTTCCAACTCCCAGTGTCTCAGCAGCGCACTGCCGATAAAATTGGCCTTCACCGAGGGAAACACTTCAAGACCCCTTTTACTTGCATTTGCTGTGCATCTGCTGCAGAATAACGCAATGCATCTAGGCTGCGCCGACCTGGTTTGCCTGATTGTCCAATGCAAGGTCATTCAGAACCTTAGCTCAGTACAAGCTGTCTAACGTTACATTTGATATTCGTAAGGTATATGTCGCAGCGAGGGTCCCTGAGCGACCTATTTTGCTCCTTGGTGCGATGGGAGGGTGGGCCTGGTTGGGGATTGAGACTTCGTCCAGTTCTATTTCCATATCCGGCGGCGTGTAGAACTAGGTGGGCTCTTGAGGGCCCCAAGGGCCCAAATGTAGAACTACGAGGGTCCTTAAGGGCCCCAAGGGCCCAAAAGTAGAACTAGGAAGGCCCTTAAGGGCCCCAAGGGGCCAAATGTGGAACTAGGAGGGCCCTTAAGTGCCCCAAGGGCCCAAATGTAGAACCAAGAAGACACTTAATGGGCCCCAAGAGCCCAAATGTCAGTTTTGGGAAAAATCAAAAGCCAACGCCCCCACTAGAACTGGGTTTGGGAACGTTTGGGGTCATAATCTGGCCAAAAATATTGCCGTCCGGGCTGAAAATTCAAACAGACATACTAACCTGGCCTCGTTAAGCCAAATATGGCCTCCAAAAAATCTGGGGGATGGCCAGAAAATTAGATCCGGCCAAAAAACATGGTCTTGGAAAATGGGCTGTAAGAGGCAAGCCGGGGCCCTGGGGCCCATTTGGGGTCCGTTCGGGGCCCGTTCGGGCCCCGTTTGGGGCCCAATTTATTTTGGGGCCCATTTGGGTCTGTTTGGGGCCCATTTGGGCCCTGGGCTGCTGTTTTGCTGCCTATCCAGGCCTGGCCATGCTGGGGTGTGAGGGGCCCCATTTTACTGATGTGCCCTGAACAGCCCAGGCTGGCAGTGCACCACTGCAACACCGCTGCCAAGAGAGAGAGAGAGAGGGGGAGATCTCGACCCTTTACATCATTCCTGAGCGTACTTACCAATAGCAGCGAGGGCACAAATGGGCCCAAAATCGAATGGGCCCCAAGTGGGCCCAAATGGGCCCCAAATGGGCCCCAAAGGGCCCCAAATGGGCCCCAATCAACAGGGACCCCAAAGGGGACCCAAATGGGCCCCAAATCATGGACCCCCAACAGGCCCCAAGGCCCCGCTCCCCTCTTATACCCCATTTCCCCAAACCCTAGATTTTGCCTCGATCTAACTTTCTAGCCATCCCCCAGATTTTCTGGATGCCATATTCGGCTTAACGGGACCAAGTTAGTATGTCTGTTTGAATTTTCAGCCCGGATGGCAATATCTTTTGCCAGTTTATGACCCCAAACGTTCCCAAATCCATGTTTTTCGTCCATGATATCGACAAGCGGTGTTGTAGCATAGGTGGGATGTGCAGCTAGACCCGAGCAAGCCCTGAAAAAAAAAATTGGCGATCACCACAACTCCTCCGATGCATTGCTGGGTCAGGTGTCCACCCCGCATGCCTGGCTACACGTCGTGGGGAGCATGGAACAGGCAACGTGATCAATCGCCTTCTGCCCGAAGCTGTGTGGCTACTGGGCCCTCAACAGCATTCCCAAACAACATGGGAAGCTAAATCCACAAAGGCTGAGAACATATAAATCAAAGTGTTTAATCCTGGAGGTTGTAGTGCCAAGACTTGTGTGCGAAGTTCTTCAGAAAACCTTTAACAAACCAAAAAAACAATGAAAATCCCGATCTGAAACACTCCGCAATGCTACCCAGCATCAACAACTACGATGACTTGCATGTAATTCCGTTGCGCTTGTCATCTAGCTCTTCCTGCCACCGACTCCGCCGTCACTGTCTGCGCCACGCGAACTCTCAATCCCCAACCAGACCCCATCCCATCGCGCCCAGGAGCAAAATACGTCGCTCGTTGCGACCGTAAACAAAAAGCATATTCGAAGAATAGGATCAAACTTTGCTGGGGCCTGCGCTGCCAGACCCGCGTTTAGTTGGATTTTGGCTTCCAACATCTGCACTGAACAGCCCAGTGCCTGCCGAGCTATGTATTGCCCCAAACGGCCCAGGTCGAGGGACTGGGCAAGCCATGATAGCGCTGGGATGGGAACCTGGTTGGGAAGTGTGAGTGCGCATGCGGCAAAGGTGGTGGGTGGTGGTGAAACCAGGTTCTGGTCTCCCACCATGCGAATGCGATAGTCCCAAGCTTGGACTGGACCGTGGTGTTGGCCCCGTGTTTCAGAATGTTGTAACTTACCATGATGGGAAACATTTGTCAGCGTGGGCAATAGTGAGCTGCATCTGGTGGGCTCTTGTGCTTGCTCTATGGATGTTGTGTTTGCACTTTGTCCCCTCCGAATTGGCAAAGGTCCAACAAATGGACACACAGAGCTTCAAATGGTTCGCACCATGCCTCCAACTTGGCATCGCTAGAAGCAGTAGGTGTTTTGACTGTTCTTCCCTGGAACCACACTGACGAACTTGGTGAAGGCACCGCTAGAGGTCCACCTATTTGTCTGCAGTATGTATTGTTGTTGACTCGCATGTGATTTTCTTTCCGCCTAGTCACTGCTTCTGTTTGACGGCATGGGCACGAGTTACATTTGTGAAGGCACTATGAAGTAGTTGCTGTGGGTCGTCTTTTTGAAAAAGCAAAAAAGAAGTCTCCCGATGGAGTCTGTATGATTCCGGTGAGCGCAGTGTGTGCCTGACATATCAATAGCCATCGCACGGCTTTGACCCCACTGGGGTTCTCAGAGTGGCCACCCAAAGCAGGCACAATCCCTACAGAATTCCAGGTTACCGATTCCTCTTAGGCTAAGCCTGCAGGGAATCCACATCCTGGAACTTCGGATCCAGTTGCTACGTTTATCATCCTTCTGGTGTCCATTGCAGGTTGGAAGGACACTACAACAGCAAAGTTTGCTGGGGTAGTGGGTGCTGCCATGGAAGAGCACAGTCCAAAACTCAGTAACGTTGCTAGACAGTGCTTTCGGCTGGGCGGTGTCCTGCATAAGTTGTTATCTGTTTTCCCTTCCCCACCCACTCGCCCTCGCCCAGCCACCCGCCCCATCCGCCTCTTGATCCACCTAGCCTGCACGTTTGGGGTCATAAACTGACGAAAGTTCTTGCCATCCGGGCTGAAAATTGAAGCAGACATACTAACTTGGCCTCGTTAAGCCAAATATGGCCTCCAAAAAATCTGGGGAATGGCTAGAAAATTAGATCCGGCCAAAAAAATGGTCTTGGAAAATGGGCTGTGAGAGGCAAGCCGGGGCCCTGGGCCCATTTGGGGCCCATTCGGGGCCTGTTTGGGGCCCAAGTTATTTTGGGGCCCATTTGGGCCTGTTTGGGACCCATTTGGGTCCCATTTGGGGCCCAATTGGGCCCGTTTGGGGCCCATATGGACCCCAGGCTGCAAAAAAGCAATTCAATATTTTTGTTGCTGCCTATCCAGGCCTGGCCATGTCCGAATCTGCAATTGGGACATGTCCACTTGTTCTCCAAAGCCAATAGATGACTGCCAATCCAAATATGACATACTGGACTGCATCTTCGACTGACACATCATATTGGACCATAGCAAAATACGGAAGGTGACAGAAATATTGCAACGGGCCAATAGGGCCAATAGGGCCAAAAGGGCCCAAAGGGCCAAAAGGGCCCCAAAGGGCCCCAAATGGGCCCAAAGGGGCCCGAATGGGCCCAGAGGGCCCCAAATGGGCCCCAGGGCCCGAATGGGCCCCAGGGCACCAAATGGGCCCCAGGGGCCCGAGTGGGCCCCAGGGCCCCGAATGGGCCCCAGGGCCCCGAATGGGTAGCTTTTGAAATTCTTTGCAATATTTCTGTCACCTACCGTACGTAAGAACAACCATGACAAGGAAAGATGAGCTTGAAAGCATGGACCTCAGCGCTCCGTGATCGCTGAATTTGCCCACGACCAGGCCCAGAATGATAAGGCTTGCAACGATGATCATTGGATAGTACCGCTCATAAGAATCAAGTTCCTTATAGCCAACCCTACGTTGGTATTCAGCCAAAGTACTTGAGCCTGTCCATGCGGCATAATCCGACAAGACAAGGTCCGAGACCATCTCATCTTCCTTTGTCCTCTTTGCCCAATCCCATATTGTTGTCGTCTTCACTGTAGTAGCTTTCTTATCTCTGACTTTCTTCTTACCACGCGCACCGTCCAATTGAAATGTCCTCAATCACTCACCACCCTTGGTTGCATAATTGTAGACCGTTGCAGCTGGTGAATTGAATATAAGTGCTTTATGCATCCTGCGGGACATAAGGTTGCCCAAAAAGGATGGCAGCTGCAGTCCCATGTGGCCGTCTGCAAGGGGTTTGACAAAGATCCGTACCTCTTGTAGGCCCAATTCGGCCAAGGGCCAATAGGGCCAATAGGGTCCAATAGCTCCCAATAAGGCCAATAGGGCCCAATAGGGCCTTGAAAGGGGCCCTTTAAGGGTCCCTTTAAGGAGCCCTTTAAGGGCTCCTTTAAGGGGCCCCCTTTAGGGGCCCCCTAAAGGGGGCCCCTTAAAGGGACCCTTAAAGGGACCCTTAAAGGGGCCCTTAAAGGGCCCCCTAAAGGGGGCCCTTTAAGGGCCCCTTTAAGGGTCCCTTTAAGGGTCCCTTTAAGGGTCCCTTTAAGCGTCCCTTTAAGGGGCCCTTTAAGTGGCCCTTTAAGGGCCCTTTAAGGGCCCCCAAGGTTGCAGCTGCCATCTGCCAAGCAAGTGTTGCTTGATGCATCTCGGCGAGGACAAGGACGGACAAAGACAAGGACAAGGACAATAGGGCCAATAGGGCCAACGCGCCCTCCCAAATGGGTCCCAAGGGCCCCAAACATATAAAAAATGGGCCCCAAATGGGCCCAGTGGGCCCCAAATGTGTCCAATGGACCCCGAATAAAAAGGCCCCAGATTGAGATCTTATTATTTGTCTAGCATTTGCCGGGGTGGAAACAGCTCAAAAGTCCCGAGGCCACCTAAACATTAGCAGCAGCTTTGAGCACATCAACAAGTAGTGGACCCAGACTTATGTGATACAAAAGGGGCGACCAGTTTTCTTTTCAAGAGAACAACGCGAGTCGATGCAGTAGTCAATCCAGTATTATTTATTTCGTCTTCTGCCTACCCTCCCTGCCACGTTCTTCATTTTTAGTTATCGCTTTCTCTTGTGCTTTCTGTCTCTCGCTGTTTCTCTTTCTTTCTGTGATTTTTGTTCGCTCTCTCTCTCCTCTCTCTCTCTCTCTCTCTCTCTCTCTTTCTCTCTCTGTCCCTGTGTCTCTCTGTCTTTCTCTCTTCCTCTATCCCACTTTTTTTTTTCTCGACACTGATCCTGTGTCTCTCCCTCTATCTCTCTGTAACTTTGTCCACCTCTGTCTCTTTCAATCCTCTCTCTCTCTTTCCTTCTTTGTCTTTATTCCTTGTCTCTCTTTCTTTCTGGTGCTTTTTTCTTTCTCTCTCTACTACTGCTCCTTATCTGAATGTCTCTCTTTTCTCTTACTTTTTGTTCTTCGTTTCTTTGTCTATGATGTTCTCCCTTCGTGTTCCTTTATCTCTTTCTGGTTTTCGCGTCGCCTTCCCGTTCTTCATTCATGCTTTCTCCCGTCTGTTTGCTTTTCGCGGTCTTGCGCACGCACCCCTAGCACTGCCGAAAACCTGGAAAATATGGAAAACTCAGCAATACCATATTTTCCTAAGAACTCCACAGGCATACCTCATTCGATCGGCGAGATTAAGATTTGAAGCCATTCCCGGGAAGCTCTCTTGATATTCTGACATGCCTTTGACTCATCTTTCGCATTTTCAGCACCTTGGGAAATCAGATGAAGGAAAATGACACAAAAAACGCATACAAACTCGTTCAGCGCCCGAACTTCCCGAAGGGCCGTACTGTAGGAATTTAAAGGAGAGTGCTTCGCATGCAAAGTACTCTCTATCTTATCCAATTTAACCAAGAAGCTGTTTAATATTCTGAAATAACTTTAACTTGCTTTTCTCATGACTCGTATAGCAGAAGTATCTTCTCTTAGAAGGCTAATATGCGATTGGGATAGCTTGCGTATGTGGGGTCTGACGGCTATCTACGCTTTTGGATGATCCAAACCAACTCGTGGAGAGACCCCAACTTCCAGTCGTACTATAGAAACATAAAGGATAGTGACTACCTCAAACGAATCTTAAAATTGTCACCGTAAAATGAAAGGTTCACCCAAATATAGAGTGCGCGATAAATCGTCATCATGATTCCCGCGCGGAGCCCTCGTATAGCAGAAGCCGCTTAATTTACAAGAAAAATAAACTTGCAATGCCCACGCTCATGCGCATCTTTAAATCATGAGCGAGGGGGGTGCGAAGCACTTTCCCTTGACTTGTCAAAATTTCCTGAAAATCTCACATTTTCTGATGAATATGCTAATCGACCAAAATCAAAGCATTTTGAGATTTGACTACATGCCTGTGAATCAAAATTGTATGAGAAATACATTTCTGTCATTGATTTTGCCTGAACGACTTTAGAATTTTGATTTTTCAAAAATGTCAAAATCGTAAAAATGTAGAGTGCTCAAAAATAGTGCACTATCTTCACTTAAGCAATTTTTACATGTAACATCGTAAATTCAAAACATCAATATAATATAAAATGATCTAGCGCAGCGAATATTTAATATATATCTAAATTTGTTGGAAAAAATAAAAATAAAAAAACTTCGAAAAACTGATCCATTTTTGATCACCTCATTATTTTGAAATTTTCTGCAGGGGAAAGTGCTTCGCATCATTTTCTGAAAATCTAAATTTCTGAAAATTGCATCTTCTAGTAGTTACGCTGACATTTAGACCTTACCAACAGAGATCGAGATTCAATCACATCTAATTGAAATCTACATATAATTCAAAAGTTATTTGTTCGAGATTAATTCACAGTCTGATAAATCATCAAGCGCAAAAACATCTTGCATGCAAAGTTGAGAGATGAAAGCGCCCGATAACTCGCTAATTTTCTAAAGAATTCAAATTTTCGGCTATATAGAGACATACTAGTATAAGCGCTGGACCCCCACGGACGCAAGCTGTCCCAATCCCATAGTACTCTTCTAACAGAGGAGTCATTAGCCCCTGCCAAGTCACCAGCAAAGGTATTCAAACAGCCTAGTAATCCCAGTGGGGCTCAATCCACGGCAACCACGACAGGACGAAAACATTCGACCCTACCCGTCAGGCACCTCGGAATCCCTCCCAATCCCATACTAAAGTAGAGCGCGCGGTAAATCGCCAACCTGATTCCCGCGCGGAGGACTCGTAGAGCAGAAGCCGTTTAAATCATCAAAAAATCAAAAATTCTGAAAAACTCACATTTTTCGAAATTTCCTGCTTTCTCCAGACACCCTGGCACTTAAACTTTACTTGGGGCACCTCATTCTGAAAGAATGAGGGTGGGGTGCGAAGCACTCTCCTCAATACATAAAACAAAGAAACAAGCAAACACACAGACAACCAAACAAACAACCAACACACACACACACACAAACAAACAAACAAACAAACAAACAAACAAACACGCAAACAAACAAGCAAACAAACAAGCAAACAAACAAAGAAGCAAACAAACAAACAAACAACCGAACAAACAAACAAACAAACAAACAAGCAAACAAACAAGCAAACAAACAAACAAACAAACAAACGAACGAACGAACGAACGAACCAACGAACACGCAAACGAACAAACACACAAACAAAGACACAACCGATCCAAAAAACAAACGCACGAATTAGCAAACAAGCAAAACGCACACACAGACACACACACACATGGAGAGAGAGAGAGAAGCAAACAAACAAACAAACATGCTAACAAACAAACAAGCAAACAAACGAACGAACAAACGAACGAGCAAACAAACAAACAAACAAACAAACAAACAAACAGACAAACACCCGAACAAACAAACAAACAAACAACCAAACAAAACAAACAAACAAACGAACGAACAAACAAACAAACAAACAACCAAACAAACAAACAAACAAACAAACAGACAAACAAACAAAACAAGCAAACGAACGAACGAACAAACAAACAAACAAACGAACAAACAACCAAACAAACAAACAAACAAATAAAGAAACGCGTAAACAAACAACCAAACGACCAAACAACCAAATAACCGAACCACCAAACAAACAACCAAACAAACAAACGAGCAAACAAACAAACACTTCCTGCCTGTTTGTGTGTTGTTAATAGATTTTCTCAAAATCCCAAATCTTCACCCGGAGGGTCACCAAGCATCTCAAAGATGGAGGAGAGTGCTTCGCACCATGAAATTTGAACATGAACGTCGAAATTTGAAGATTTATGGTTTTCGACGTGGAATCCATTTTGAACGTCAGTTTAAAGTTTAACACCGTTTCTGAGAGGGTTTTTTGACTTAGAATCACGTCATTGAAGCGTCACATTGCTTAACTATTCAGTTTGAGACTGTAAACTCAAAAAGATATGTGTTGTTAATAGATTTTCTCAAAATCCCAAATCTTCACCCGGAGGGTCACCAAGCATCTCAAAGATGGAGGAGAGTGCTTCGCACCATGAAATTTGAACATGAACATCGAAATTTGAAGATTTATGGTTTTCGACGTACAACCCATTTTGAACGTCAGTTAAAAGTTTAACACCGTTTCTGAGAGGGTCTTTTGACCCAGAATCACGTCATTGAAGC
>CBDCEV010000018.1:0-7738 GCA_965215715.1 Hyphomicrobiales bacterium
AATAAAAAAAGGAAGAGAAAACGAAAGGGCGGGACAGTCAATATAGTCCGTGTTTCTGTGAAGCCGTCGCCGGCCTTCGGCCGGCGATGCTCCACATGAAGGTCTGTTGAAGTCGAAAGGTGGGGGGTTAAGGGTTTTTAGGGTTTAGGGTTCAGGTCTTTAGGGTTCAGGCAACAACACAACAACACACAACACAGAACACCAACAACACACAACCCCAGAAAATAGCCGAAGTCTGAAAAAACAAAAATTTGGCCTAAGTCGCACCTGGCCTAAGTAGACCTGGCCAAAGCAGAATTGGCCTTAGTAGAATTGGCCTGAGTAGAACATAGCCGCGTAAAACAGCTGAAAAATTGAAGTTTGGACAAAAATGAGGTAAAAACTCAAAAGGTGTGGACAAAAATCGGGCAAAATGCAACATGGGGTTCGGGCGTATCACTCAAAAGGGGTGGACAGAAAAACGCAAAATGTAATATGGGGTTCGATTCTGACACCTTCACGAAAAAAAACTCAAAACAGCTGAAAAAATTGAAGTTGGACAAAAATAAGGTAAGATGGGTTCAGGGCGTACAACTCAAAAGAGGTGGACAAAAATGGGGCAAAATGCAAGGCTGTGTTCTACTTAGGCGTATCCTACTTAGGCCAATTCTACTCAGGCCAATTCTACTTAGGCCAAGCCTACTCAGGCCAGGTGCAACTTAGGCCAAATTTTTGTTTTTTTTTTTTTTCAGATTTCGGTCATTTTCTGGGGTTGTGTGTTGTGTTATTGTGTGTGTGTGTTGTGTTGTGTGTTGTGTGTTGTTGGTGTTGTTGCCTAAACCCTAAAGACCTAAACCCTAAACCCTGAACCCTGAACCCCAAACCCCAAGCGATGTTCCACATGAAAGTCTGTGGCTTCGGCCGGCGACGCCTTCACACAAACACGGGCTATGTTGACTGTCCCGCCCTTCCGTTTCTTTCTCTTCCTTTTTTTTAAAAATTTTCCTTTTTTTCATCTTGACATTTTGGATGGTCAAAGGGCAAGCCAAAATTGGCCTGAATTGCACCTGGCCCAAGTAGAACTGGCCCAAGTAGAAAAAAACGATGGCCTAAGTCAAAATTGGCCTGAGTAGAACGCGCCCAAATAACAAAAATCTACCCCTGTACCCTGTGCTCTTGATTCGGTCTTGATTCAGCCCCGTGCTCTTCATTCAGGCCCCATACTCTTCATTCCCGTACCCCCGTGCTCTTGATTCAGATTCATCCCTGTACTCTTGATTCAACTTTTGTACTCTAAAGATGGGGCCCGACCATGGAGTTCCTCAAGAAAAAGAAAAATGAAAAAAATAGAAAAGATGGTGGGTGGTTGGCGGGGGGGATGAAAAAAATAGAAAAGATGGTGGGTGGTTGGCGGGGGGGGGGACATCGAACATTGAAGTCTGGGTTCGAAGTTCCAACTTCCAAGTTCCAAATTTGAACTTTGAACCGAGACTTCAAAGTTCAAAGTTGGAACTTTGAAATCTGGCTTTGAACTTTGGCGTAGGAAAAAAAAACAAAAGAAAGCGCGGGGAGATAAGGGAGAGAGAACATTGAACATTGAAGTCCCAACTCCGACTTCGAAATTCCATGTTTGACCCAGAAGATCGAACATTGAAGTCCCAACTCCGACTTCGAACTTTGATGTTTGACCTTTGAGGTTCCATGTTCGAAGTCGGCATTTGAACTTTTGATTCAGCCCCGTACTTTTGACTCAGCCCCGTGCTCTTGATTCAGCTCTTGTACTCTTGATTCAGCCCTTGTACTCTTGATTCAGCCCTTGTACTCTTGATTCAGCCCTTTGTACTCTGGATTCAGCCCTTTGTACTCTTGATTCAGCCCTTTGTACTTTTGATGCAGCCCTTTGTACTTTTGATGCAGTACTTTTGATGCAGCCCTTTGTACTTTTGATGCAGCCCTTGTACTCTTACTCTTGATGCAGGCTCTGTACTCTTGATGCAGGCCCTGTACTCTTGATGCAGGCCCTGTACTCTTGATGCAGCCCTGTATTCTTGAATGCAGCCCCGTACTCTTGATGCCCTTACTCTTGATGCCCGCCCTCAGGCCCCGTACTCTTGATTCAGGCCCGTACTCTTCATTCAGGCCCCGTACTCTTCATTCAGGCCCCGTGCTCTTGGATTCAGGCCCCGTACTCTTCATTGGATTCATTCAGGCCCCGTACTCTGGATTCAGGCCCTGTACTCTGGATTCAAGCCCTGTACTCTGGATTCAAGCCCTGTACTCTGGATTCAAGCCCTGTACTCTGGATTCAAGCCCTGTACTCTGGATTCAAGCCCTGTACTCTGGGTTGGATTCAAGCCCTGTACTCTGGATTCAAGCCCCTGTACTCTGGATTCAAGCCCTGTACTCTGGATTCAAGCCCTGTACTCTGGATTCAAGCCCTGTACTCTGGATTCAAGCCCTGTACTCTGGATTCAAGCCCCGTGCCCTTGGTTCAAGCCCCGTGCCCTTGGTTCAAGCCCCGTGCCCTTGGTTCAAGCCCCGTGCCCTTGGTTCAAGCCCCGTGCCCTTGGTTCGGCCCCGTGCCCTTGGTTCGGCCCCGTGCCCTTGGTTCGGCCCCGTGCCCTTGGTTCGGCCCCGTGCCCTTGGTTCGGCCCCGTGCCCTTGGTTCGGCCCCGTGCCCTTGGTTCGGCCCCGTGCCCTTGGTTGGTTCGGCCCCGTGCCCTTGGTTCGGCCCCGTGCCCTTGGTTCAGTCCTGTACTCTTGATTCAGCCCCGTTTTCTTGATCCAGACCAGTACTCTTGATTCAGTTCGGCCCCGTACTCTTGATTCGGCCCCCATACTCTTGATTCAGCCCCCGTGCTCTTGATTGAGCCCCCGTGCTCTTGATTGAGCCCCCGTGCTCTTGATTCAGGCGCCGTACTCTTGATTCAGGCGCCGTACTCTTGATTCAGGCGCCGTACTCTTGATTCAGGCCACGTACTCTTGATTCAGGCCACGTACTCTTGATTCAGGCGCCGTACTCTTGATTCAGGCCGCGTACTCTTGATTCAGGCCGCGTACTCTTGATTGAAACCCGTTGACTGGATTCATCCCTGTGCTCTTGATTCAGGCCCTGTACTCTTCATTCGCCCTTGTACTCTTGATTCAGCCCTTGTACTCTTGATTCAGCCCTGCACTGGGTATTTTTAGTTATACGCCCGAACCCCATGTTGCATGTTGCCCCATTTTTGTCCACCCACTTTTTCCAGTGTTTCAACCCCATATTCAAAAAATGTGTCATTTTTGTCCATCGTCGCCCTTGTGTCTGTGACACTTCAGATTCGACCGATCCGCGGAAAAAAGATCAAATATGGCACCGACCATGTCAATTGAACTTCCCGAATGTCAAGAACGACGTGGGGCAAAAACAAAAAGTCCGTGTTTTTTGAGAAGGCGTCGCCGGCCGAAGGCTGGGCCGGGGACGCCTTCACAGGAACACGGCTTATGCCCACCTTTGGGGTTTCAGCCGACCTTTCTGTTGAACATTGCCGGGTAAGGCCGGCTGAAGGTCCAAAAGTGGGTGTTTCAGGGTGCAGGGTGTTTAGGTGTTCAGGGCTTATGGTTTAGTTAGGTGTTTGAGTTTAGGGTGTTCAGTGTGGTTCTAGGGGTTGGTTGTAGGGTTTAATTTTGGGTTTGGCCGGACAAAAACGACCCGAAATGTAACATGGTGTTCGATTCTGACACCTTGTCGAAAAAAATGCTCAAAACGGGCGCGTTCTACTTTCGACTTGGGCCATCGTCTTTTTCTACTCGGGCCAGTTCTACTTGGGCCAGGTGCGACTCAGGCCAATTTTTGCTTGCCCCTTTGACCATCCAAAATGTCAAGATGAAAAAAAAAAAGAAAAAAAAAAGAAAACGAAAGGGCGGGACAGTCAATATAGTCCGTGTTTCTGTGAAGCCGTCGCCGGCCTTCGGCCGGCGATGCTCCACATGAAGGTCTGTTGAAGTCAAAAGGCGGGGGTTTAGGGTTTGGGGTTTTGGGTTTAGGTCTGTAGGGTTCAGGCAACAACACAACAACACACAACACAGAACAACAACAACACACAACCCCAGAAAATAGCCGAAGTCTGAAAAAACAAAAATTTGGCCTAAGTCGCACCTGGCCTAAGTAGACCTGGCCAAAGCGGAATTGGCCTAAGTGGAATTGGCCTGAGTAGAACTGGCCTAAGTAGAAATTGGCCCAAGTAGGATGGGCCTGAGTAGAACATAGCCGCTCAAAACAGCTAAAAAATTGAAGTTTGGACGAAAATGAAGTAAAAACTCAAAAGGAGTGGACAAAAATCGAGCAAAATGCAACATGGTGTTCAGGCGTATCACTCAATAGGGGTGGACAGAAAAACGCAAAATGTAATATGGGGTTCGATTCTGACACCTTCACGAAAAAAAAAACTCAAAACAGCTGAAAAAATTGAAGTTGGACAAAAATATGGTAAGATGGGTTCAGGGCGTACAACTCAAAAGAGGTGGACAAAAATGGGGCAAAATGCAAGGCTGTGTTCTACTTAGGCGTATCCTACTTAGGCCAAGCCTACTCAAGCCAGGTGCAACTTAGGCCAAATTTTTGTTTTTTTTTTTTTCAGATTTCGGTCATTTTCTGGGGTTGTGTGTTGTGTTGTTGTTGTGTGTGTGTTGTGTGTTGTGTGTTGTTGATGTTGTTGGTGTTGTTGCCTAAACCCTAAAGACCTAAACCCTAAACCCTGAACCCTGAACCCTGAAACCCAAACCCCAAGCGATGTTCCACATGAAAGTCTGTGGCTTCGGCCGGCGACGCCTTCACACAAACACGGGCTATGTTGACTGTCCCGCCCTTCCGTTTCTTTTTCTCTTCCTTTTTAAAAATTTTTCTTTTTTTTTCATCTTGACATTTGGGATGGTCAAAGGGGCAAGCCAAAATTGGCCTAAGTTGCACCTGGCCTAAGTAGAACTTAGCCCCCTAATTTTTGGCCTGGCCTAAGTCGCACCTGGCCTAAGTCGCACCTGGCCTGTGTAGAACTGGCCTAAGTAGAAAAAGACGATGGCCTAAGTCGAAATTGGCCTAAGTAGAACGCGCCCGCTTCAAACACCACCAAATCCACGAGAAGACCCCCAGAGAGAGAAGAAAAGAGCGAAAATGGGGCGGGAAAGGGAAAAAAAAAGAGCAAAATTTTTTTGCGGCCCGCCGGAGGGCGGTCCGGAAAGGGCGGTTCAGCGGAGGGGGGTGCGGCGGAAGGTGGGGCGAACGCACAACACACACAACACACACAACACACACAGCACACACCCAATCTTGGCCAAATGCGGTTTTGACCAAAAGCGGCCATGACCGAAGCCCCGGCGGCCCCGAAGCCGCCGGGGTTTCACACGACAACCCGAGAGCCCAAACGTGCACATTTGAGGGTCCTGGTCTTCAGGGACACCACCAAAATTCAACGAGAAGACACACAATGAGAGAGAAAAAGAACGAAATTGGTAGCAGGAGACGGAACAAAAAGCGCGAAATTTTGGGTGGTCCGGCGGAGGGGGAATCGGTCCGGAGGAATTGGGGTCCGGGGGAGAGGGGTCCAGCGCAAGGCCAAACCAACAACCACCAGCACGAACCACAACCACAGCAACAACAAACACCACGAACCACAACAAACGACAAACAACCACAAAAAACACACAACAACACAGACATTCACACCAACAACACCAACCACAACACACAACACAAAAATGGATTGGCCAAAATTGGATTGGCCCAAATTGGCCAAAATTGGACTTTCCAAAGTCGGCACTACCCTTTTGACCCCCTCTCCCTTTTATTGTGACTAAAAAAAAAAAAGAAAAGAAAAAACCCCTTTGGTTTCAGATGGGTTTGACCCTTTGGTTTCAGACGGGGTTCAAACCAAACCCCCTTTGGTTTAAGCTGGGGGCCCTTTGGTTCAAGGAGGGGAGAGGGGGGGAAAATGAAAACCAAATTTGTTCGGGTTCACTTTGGTCTCCTCTCCCCGCGGTGCTCCCGGAGGGTTTGGTTCAAGGGGTGTTCAGAGGGGAGTAAAGGGGAGGTTTTAAACCAACACTCCCTTTGGTTTAAACCCCTTTCGAACCCTTTGGAGAGGCCCTGCCTCAGGCCAACGCCTCAGCGGAGGATGGGGCCCCGAACTGTGAGGCCCCGAAGGGTGGAGACCTCTCAGGGTGGGGGCCCAAACCTGGAAAAAGTGGGGAGCCCGAAGGGTGTGTAAAGGGAATGAACCCTGCACCTCATATTCACGAACATTTACGATACACAATTGTGGCTACGGCATTGCGTACACCTTCACGCATAACAACATCACGCTTGAGCACACTGTGATGAATGACAAGAACACCATCGCGCACACGGACGCGTATAACACGTAGTTCTGAGCACACTGCGCGCCGTCCGTTGATGCACAGTGGTCTCACATCGCACTTGTGGCTCAAGATTGCCTCGTGTGTGTCATCCATGTCATCCATGCATGCGCACTTGTGGTTGGTGTCTTGAGTTGTCTGTCTTCTTCCTTGTGTCCTTCGTTTTCTACCTCGTCTCACTGTTCCTCTTCCAGCCCTTCCTGATGTCCACCTCAGCGTCCAACGAGAGGTCCATGTCAAACCCCCTGTGCTACTCCAGCTTGGGGAGCGTGGTCACATCCGACTACGTCACACCCCTCACAGGGTGGAGCCAGAAGGGTGGGGGCCCAAAATTTCGCGCTTTTTTTCCCTCTCCCGCCACAATTTTCTTTCTTTCTTCTCTCTTTGGGGTCCTTTCGTGACCGGAACCCTGAAATGTGCGCGTTTGGAGTTCTCTGGCTGTCGTGTGCGGCCCCCAAGCCGATGGGGTTTCACACGACGAAGGGTGGATTCCAGAAAGAAAGAAAATTGTGGCGGGAGAGGGGAAAATTTTGGGCGGTCCGGCGGAGGGGCGTGTCCGGTTGAGGTTGGTCCGAGCAAATCTTGGACGCACCCACGAAAATCTTGAACACACCGACACACCCCCACACCTCACACAACACACCTCACACAACACAAGACAACACACAAGGCAACACACAACACAACACAACACAAGACAACACACCCATTTTGGCTCAAGCCATTTCTGCTCAAACACTGCATTGCTCGCGCGTGCGGTGAGTTTGTGTTATTCCACTTTTGTTCCCAGGTCAGACGTGGCAGTTCATGGCGCGCAAGGGATGGACCTCATTCCAACGCCTTCTGGTTGGTACGAGGTGCGTGGTCCTTTGCCCGAAGTTATAGGAGTGGCCAATGGCACTCTTGGAGACAAGGTTGGTGGCCAGCGTCCAAGCCGCGAGTTCAGTGGCAGCGAGGGACAGCCCCCCGGGCCAACCCGGACGATGTGAAGGCAGCGGCACGAAGTCGGTTCGAGAACAGAGCGCGTTGGATGCTCTGGGCGAAACTGAGTCTAAGAAGGATCGGGACTTCAGGCAGCATTGAAGGAAGCCGAACGGACAGCCAAAGAACGTCCCCTCGCGATCCAAGTCGAGGAGTGTCAGGCGTTCATCAAACGCTCACAGAACCGCCTTGCACGGTTGGAAGGAGGAACGAGCGAGGGAACAGCTGGAGCTGGACGCCGCGATGGGTCGTGTGGCCAAGTTTCAAGAAGAGATGGCCACAGCCTTGTACACTTGATTCAGCCCCGTTTTCATGCCCCTATACTCTTGATTCAGCCCTGTACTCTTGATTCAGCCCTGTACCCTTGATTCACCCCCATACTCTTGAT
>CBDCEV010000019.1:0-6191 GCA_965215715.1 Hyphomicrobiales bacterium
CCGATGTCACGATCGACCCGGGAAACTTGGATAGAGAAGTGATGAGAATTGTGACAAAATTCATCTAAACGTCAATCATCTGATGGACAGCAATTGGGTTGTGTATGCCGCCGAAGTCTACTCTCCGGAAGGGCACCAACATACCAAAGCCATTCCAACGTGTGAAATTCACGAAGGCTATTGCACGTCACACCAAAATTCTAGACCACAAAATCCTTCGCTCAGATATATTTGCCCAGGTGAACTTCATGAGCGTAGTCCCAACGCTCCAAAATGAAGAGACAGAGTGGCAAGAGGGTAAATGTGTTCAAATTGAAAGAGCATGAAAGAGCAGCATTCTTCTCGTCTCCGGAAAATAGGTGCCACCTTGCATCAACGTTAAAACCTGAGGAAAGAGAGTTTGGTCGTGGCCGACTTTGGCCAAACCGACTTTGGCCAAACCGACTTTGGCCAATTTTAGTGTTTTGGAGTGTTGACCGACTTTGGCCAAACCGACTTTGGCCAATTTTGGTGTTTTAGTGTTTTGGCCAATTTTTTTTGTTGTTGTTGTGTTGTTGTTTTGTTGTGTGTTGTTTTGTTGTGTGTTGTGTGTTGTGTGTTGTGTGTTGTGTGTTGTTGTGGTTGGTTTTGGTGTGGGAAAGTGTTCTCAATTGTTTGTTTTTGCTTGTTTGTTGTGTGTGTGTGTGTGTTGTGTGCTGTGTTGTTGTTGTGTTGTGTTGTTGTTGTTGTGTTGTTGTTGTTGTTGTTGTTTGTGTGTGTGGTGGGTGTGTTCAAGGCCCCTCCGCCGGACCCTCCTCCGCCGGACCCCCCTCCGCCGGACCGCCCTTCGCCGGACCGCCCAAAATTTCGCTCTTTTTTTTCCCTCTCCCGCCACAGTTTTTATTCTTTCTCCCTCTCTTGTTGGTCTTTTTTGTGGAATTTTGGGTGGTGTTTTTGAAGACCGGAGCCGCCGCCGGGGTTCGCACACGACAGCCCGAGAACTCCAAACGTGCACATTTCAGGGCCCCGGCGCTTCAAACACCACCAAAATTCCACGAAAAAGACCAAAAGAGAGGGAGAAAAGAATGAAAAACTGTGGCGGGAGAGGGAAAAAAAAGCGCGAAATTTTGGGCCCCCACCCTTCGGGGCCCCCACCCTTCGGGGCCCCACAACTTCGGGGCCGGGTGATCCTCGCTTACATGTGTGTCAGGCTCCTGGTGCGCTTATATGTGTGTCACCGTGTGGGTCCATTTTGGGTCCATTTTGGGTCCATTTTGGGTCCATTTTGGGTCCATTTTGGGTCCATTTTGGGTCCATTTTGGGTCCATTTTGGGTCCATTGTGGGTCCATTGTGGGTCCATTGTGGGTCCATTGTGGGTCCATTTTGGGTCCATTGTGGGTCCATTGTGGGTCCATTGTGTGTCCATTGTGTGTCCATTGTGTGTCCATTGTGTGTCCATTGTGTGTCCATTGTGTGTCCATTGTGTGTCCATTGTGTGTCCATTGTGTGTCCATTGTGTGTCCATTGTGTGTCCATTGTGTGTCCATTGTGTGTCCATTGTGTGTCCATTGTGTGTCCATTTTGGGTCCATTTTGGGTCCATTTTGGGTCCATTTTGGGTCCATTTTGGGTCCATTTTGGTCCATTTTGCTTATTGTCTGAATGTTGATGCATCTTGAAGTTCAGGGCTTCAATCAGTGTTCAAACAAGAATCGGTATTTAGACAAGACTCAATAACAAGACAAGAATCAATGTTTAGACAAGAATGCTCTTTGGACAAGAATTCCAGTTTAGAGTGTTGAAAAACGTGCGAGCGAAGTGAGCAAAGGTAAGCGAGCGAAGCGAGCTCCGTTACAAATTCAGCAGACGCATTTGGTGACACACATATAAACGCATTTGGTGACACACATATAAACGCATTTGGTGACACACATATAAACGCATTTGGTGACACACATATAAACGCATTTGGTGTTTGGGAGGGGACAACGCCTGACACACATATAAACGCATTTGGCGCTTGACACACGTATAAGCGAGGTCCATGGTCGGGGCCCCACCCTTCGGGGCCCCACCCTTCGTGGCCCCACCCTTCGGGGCCCCACTTTTTCCAGGTTTGGGCCCCCACCCTTCGGGGCCCCACCCTTCGGGGCCACACCCTTGGGGGTTCCTCCCTTCAGGGCCCCCCCGGGCTCCACCCTTCGGGGCCACACCCTTGGGGGTTCCTCCCTTCAGGGCCCCCCCGGGCTCCACCCTTCGGGGCCACACCCTTGGGGGTTCTCCCTTCGGGTTGAAAAACAGGAAAATAAACACGGCCACCCTAATTTTGGCCAAAGTCGGTCAATTAAGGTTTGCCAAACGGTCAAAATTTTTTGGCCAAAGTCGGAATGGCCAAAGTCGGTCAAATAAGGATGGCCAAAGTCGGTTTGGCCAAAGTCGGTCTCAGCCGAGAGTTTGTTGTGGACTCCGGTGCGTCAATGCACATGATCAGCAAAAAGGAAAATGGATACTTTGCACGAAGTCGTGCAGCCCTACGACAGTCAAAACCGCCAATGGAGAAGTGCAAACGCATGAAGAGGCAACTGTGTATGTCAAAGAATTGGATATATTCTTGACAATGAAAGCCCTCGAGAACACGCCAGCAGCATATTGTCGCTTCGAAAGCTTTGTGATGAACACGGATATTCCTATGAATGGATCAATGGTCAAGGCATATTTAAAGATGTCCGGTTTTACCCCATAATGAATTTTGGCCATTTTTGGGCCCCTCCTTTCTTCAAGATGTCCGGGTTTTACCCCACCCGAAATTTTGGTCAATTTTGGGCCGATCTCCACTTTTTCAGCTGTCAGAGGCACTTTTTTGGCCGAAGAGGAGGCCCAAAATCTTGAATTTTTACCCCACCCGAAATTTTGGCCATTTTTGGGCCGCCTTCTCAAAGATGTCTTGCCGGCTTTCAATATAGTCCGTGTTTTTTGGTGAAAACGTCACCGGCCGAAGGCTGGCGACGTTTCACAAAAACACGGCTTATAGGGTTTAGGTGTGTTTAGGGTTTAGGTGTTTAGGTGTTTAGGGTTTAGGTGGTCTATGTGTTCAGGTGTTTTGGTGGTGTATGTGTTTAGGGTGTTTAGGTGGTCTATGTGTTTAGGTGTTTGGGGTTTAGGTGGTCTATGTGTTTTGGGGTTTAGGTGGTCTGTGTGTTTGGGGTTTAGGTGGTCTATGTGTTTAGGTGTTTGGGGTTCAGGTGGTCTATGTGTTTAGGGTTCAGGGTTTAGGTGTTTAGGTGTTTGGGGTTTAGGTGTTGAGGTGTTTAGGTGTTTAGGTGTTTAGGGTGTTTAGGGTGTTTAGGGTGTTTAGGGTGTCCAAGTGTTCACGTGTCATGACGACCAAGGAGGGGGCCCAAAAATGGCCAAAATTTCGGGTGGGGTAAAACCAGACATCTTCAAGAGGGCGGCCCAAAAATGGCCAAAAATTTCGGGTGGGGTAAAAATTCAAGATTTTGGGCCTCCTCTTCGGCCAAAAAAAAAAGTGCTTCTGACAGCTGAAAAAATGGGGTCGGCCCAAAATTGTCGAAAAAATCGGGTGGGGTAAAACCCGGATATCTTTAAGAGGGCGGCCCAAAAGTGGCCAAAAATGAATATGGGGTAAAACTGGACATCTTTAAAAATTACCATGGTCAAAAACCACATCTCATTAAGAACGGAATTCGGATTATCTGCAACACAGAGAACTTTATTCCTGTCGTGGTTCCAGGCTTGTCAAGTTCTTCCTCTGGATCTTCATCAACTTCAAGGACACCTATGAGACAGGAGAGTCATTCTCCATCATCTTCTTCATCCTCACTTTCTTCACCTACAGTGGGCGATTTATCGGTTCGAGAAAGGGAAGATGTGACTGACAGTGACATCTCTCCAGTGCCAGTGTCTGACTTGTCGATGATAGCTCAGGGAGACCTGACGAAACCCAAGCCAATAAAATCACAAAAACAAACAAAAAAGAAACCACGATAACACGGAGTGACCCGTTGTGTTCTGACAATTCTGAAATTCCGGAATGGTTGCAAGAATTCAGGGAGAATTTGGTGGATGATGAAATTCCATTACAGGGAGGCTCTCACCAGAGCCGATCGCAAAGAGACGTGAGGATTTGGGTGAACACAATGTTCATACTCATTTTCCCAAAGACCGAAATTGCGAGATCTGCAAGCGGACCAAAATTACAAGAGCTCCGTGCAGAAGACGCAAAGGCGAAGCCGTACCTCGAGCCGACAATTTTGGTGACTTGATAACAGCAGACCACAAAGTCCTAAGCGACAATTGCGAGTCTCGAAACAATCATCGATACGCAGTCGTGGTGCAGGATCTAGCTACTCAATGGATCCAGGCGTATCCGTGCAAAAACAAAACTTCACAAGAAACCCAGAGAAGCTTGCAAAAGTTCCTGGAGCCCGAGAGGAAACCAAAAGTCATTTACACTGGCAATTCTTTGGAAGGAAAAGCTTGTGAAGATCTTTCATGGAATCATTGCACGTCTACACCACACCGATCGGAGCCTAATGGCATTGCCGAAAGAGCAGTGCGCAGAGTAAAGGAAGGCACCTCTGCTGTTGCTGCAATCAGGTCTGAATGAAAGTTGGTGGGCAGATTCTGTGGAATGTTATACCTATCTGCGAAACGTCACAGATTCATTATCTGATGGGAAGACGCCCTATGAAAGACGTTTTGGGAAGCCATTTGAAAAACTTGTTATTCCTTTTGGTTCACTAGTTGAGTATCATCCTATAACTGCGAAAGATCAGTCCCGAATCCATCAATTTGGAAAGACAGTTTTTCCTGGATTGTTCCTCGGATACGGGATTTTTTAAGGGTGACGTACTGATTGCAGACCTTGAGGAGTTGGAGACGATGGACGCATCGGAAATCTACTCGAAAAGACTCAATGCGAAAGAGGTGATATTTCCCAAAGAAGGAGAATTTACTTTTCCAATCGCAGATGGACGAATCGAAACTCCAGGAGGAGATCAGGAATTGAGAACATCCACCTTGATACGGCCGCGTCCAAGTCGAAGAGAGGGTCACGTTGACTTTCTTGGAGAATCAGAAGGGTCTCTTCCACAACCTCATGACTCACTTTCGGATGCCGGTGAAGCGATACACGACTTGTGGTCCATGTCGGGAAGTTTCATATACCGCCATCACGTTGAACCCAGAGTCGCACTTTACTCGCCGAGAGAAGAATCATTCCCTGTTCCACTGAAATACATTGGCGTAACCAGAACTACTCACACGAATTTGGATCTCAAGCTAGAGAAGCGCATTGATGATTATTGGAACATTGATGGCTCTCGAGACTTGTCTGATCCTTGGACAGGTTTCACACAATTTACTCTACTCGATGAAGAAGCTCCTGACGGATATACATGGTCCGGGGAGAGATTAACGAGAAAGCAGCTTACATCCAGGCCAGATCATTTATGGCCGGAGTTATGGAAGTCAATGGGAAAGAACGCCAAGCTGAAGGAGAAGCAAAAGTGGGCTGAAGAAAAGATTCATCTTGACAATGCACGAAAATTGCGAGAAATCTATTTCATCGACCCCGAGGATGAGGAGTTTTGAGAAACCATCAAGAACGCGCGTGAGAAATTGGAAACGTCAGTTGCTCCTGCTATGCCCTGTAAAATTATGAAGAATTGTGGGAGTGGCGGATCTGACAAAAACAAGACAAAACTTGCGTGTATTCTGGAAGCCAATGAATCCACCAGAATGCGTATGGGGAATTCTGAACTACCTAGTCACGAAGACCATATTGCAGGAAAAGGTGAGAATTCATTGCAGCATTATAATTTGGTTCACAAGTTTATTCCTATGCCTCAAGCCATGAAAATTCCAGCAGCAAAAGCAGCAGTGGACAAGGAATGGGAAAAATTGGAGAAAATTTCGGCGTGGAACTTGACCAAAGTCAAAAGTAAGAAACAGGTGATCGATGAAGCAAGGACGTCGGGCGCTACAGTTCATTTTGCATCATTAATGGACTTCTGTCATCTAAAAAATGCTGAATTGGAGGCAAAGCACCAGAAATACAAAGGTCGAGTTGTTCTCCGCGGTGATATTGTAAAAGACAACTCTGGCTCTTATGCAGTATTCACTGAACAAGGTTCTTCAGCATCTCAAATGACAGCAGCTAAGATCATGGATATCATCTCCTGATTGCCAGG
>CBDCEV010000020.1:0-1746 GCA_965215715.1 Hyphomicrobiales bacterium
CTTGCAAGCCAGTTTAGTTTGAGTCACGCAACAAAATGTCACGCACTTGATTTACCTGACGTCGGGTTTGACCTTGGAGGGGGTAATGCACAGGAAACCAAAAAAAAAAAAAAAAACAATCAAACAAAAACAAAGCAATGAGAACTTTGAAAACCTGTGGACCCAAGGACCAATTCCGGTCAACTACCGCTTATAAGCCCTGGGCTTATACAACTTTGTAAGGGGTTTTGGGTGGGCTTTTAAACGTAGGGGCTTATAACCATTTCGAAATGAGCCACAGCAGTGTTGATCAAAATACGTTTTTAATTTGCCAGTTTTTAATTAACCTTTGAAACGTCATAATAAATCGAATTCATTTCAATTTTAACAACAAAATCAAAACTGTAACAACACGAACGTAACCGGAACGTAACAAAACAGAAGCTCAGAGTTCATCTTCGCAGTGTTCTGTGAGAGTGCTTAATATTAATTAAGGAAACAAGGAAAACTAGAGGGGGGCCTTATATCCAGGGGGAGCTTATAACCAGATGTATTTGTTTGTTTCACAGGTAGATGGGCCTATAACCGGGGGGGGGGGCTTGTAAGCGGTTGGGCTTATAAGTGGCAGTTTACGGTATTTATGTATTTATCAGTATCATTAGAGGCAGTGAAGCCTTGCCAAAACCTTGCCTGTTACTAGGGCTTTGAAAAAGAAATTATTATGAGGTCTCTATGTATTGGTCTTCAAAAAATTGGCCAAGACAGGAGTAAGAATGTAAAAATGTATGTTGAGTTTACTCAAGCCCTAACCAGGGGTGTGGCCAGGGGTGCCAGAACCATCCTTTTCGTTCTTTATAAGCTTGTGAAACCATTTTAAGGGAAACCTAGTGGGTTACACTTTTATACATGAAACTCAAAATTAGGTTGAGTTTGAAACTGAACTCATGTTGAAACTCATCATGACAAGGAGTCCTAATGTTCAGGGCTCTTTGTCGCTTTCCGCCTGATCTTCTGAGCAGTGCAGGTGACGAAGGTGGAGAACCATCCTTGTGACGAATGGCTAACGCTCGAAACGTCAGCTTTCAATCTCTTCACGGTGGCTCAATTTACCTTATCAACTCAGTTGACAAATGCAAAGTTTTGTGTTTCGCTTCCCCACCGATGCAGCACCACAGTTTCTCTAGAAACTAACTCTCTTGTTTGTCAGGTGACAGTTGGTTGTGCGATATTTCTCCGCCTTCTCACGGTTGAGGAGAACGAGCTCGGTTTCGCTTAGAGCGCTGCTATGGACGGTAGACCATCAGATGACAGGACCTTAGATTTCAGCGCAGATATTGGTCTTATAGGTTCCACGTCATATGCTCTTCATTCCTTCTTTGAAAACTGTATATTCGAGAGCATGCTCACACCACCGATCTTCCAAGTGGCAACTAAAGGGCTTGCAACTGATGGACGCGCACCGGATGAAGCTTAAGGATGGTTCTCCACCGGGATCTTGATATCGTGTCCGGAGTTTAGGAGGATAAATGTATCCGACTTACTCTCCGCCGGCCTTGCGGTCGCAGGCTCCCTTCCCTCCATGGGGAGGGAAGGGAGCCAGGAGTTGGAGCACCACGCCCAGCTCTGCTCCTAGTACTCCTGCGCAAACTATGGTGGCCCTGCAGGCCCTGCAGTGGTAGCAGGCAGCGCTGTCTTGCTGGAAGCTGACTGTCTTCAGGGCTGGTATGGTAGTGTTAATCTGCTTAATGACGTCTGCCATCACAGCGA
>CBDCEV010000021.1:0-5502 GCA_965215715.1 Hyphomicrobiales bacterium
GGAGAAGGACAGGCTTCGTACGTTAAAATGGACCAGATTTGTCAAAACCTAAAATAATATTTCAAACATCAAGAATTTTTAGATTTTCTCATTGGGACTTAAATTTTCCAAATGAAGAGAGAACAACACAGTTTAAATTTACGTAGGTTTGGGAACCCGTCCAAACATACAAGTTTTTTTTGAAGTTCATTTTGTACTTTAGACCAATTTTTTAAAGCTTCAAATTATAATTTTATTCATGATTGTGTTCGGTTATTGCTATCTACCACTTAATCAAATTGACATTTTCAGTGGATGGATGATCGATTTGTAACTTGACCTCTATTTTTCAACAATTTGATTGATAACCAAATTGGTGAGGTGAAGGTTTGGAGGACTTCACATAATGACAAGAAACAAAACTTTGAGAATTTTAAATACACATTTTTCTAAAAACCTAAAATAATTCCTTAAACATCGAGAATTTATATATTTTCTCATTGGGACTATTTTCCAAATGAGGAGGAGAGGATTTGGAAGATACGCTTGCAGTTGGTTTGGACAACCCGCCAGAAGCAACACATCAATAATCTTAATCATCAACAGAACATCATTTTTTCACGCATTGAAATAACCAAGAAAAAGTACCCACACTAATTTACTTCAAGTTTGGGTCATGTTTTTTTTGAAATTAATCTTCTTACAGTGTATAAGTTAGAAGTTACAATTTTTAAAGTTATATGTTAAGTTCATTTGTTAGTCGACTTATCAATGGTTCATCCACCAGTTTATATGATAATTAAAAACCGTTTGTGAAGGTACACTGAAACATTGATCAATAAAATTAACGTTTTGGGTAGTATTAAATTGTTTTTTCTCGATTTTCTTTCGATTCTTACTTATAGTTTTTATTCTTTTTCTGGAAGGTTCATGAACTTTCTTCTCTCCACTTCAAAATTTTGTTAAAACATCAATTATAAAGACACTTTTGTGATCTTTTGTAAATTTATCGTGTATATTTTTTTAACGTGTATTTATTGTTTGTCTATTTTGTCAATTTTTTATTTTTTCAAAGGTCTTCCACACTTTCATTTCTCCAATTGATTTGTAAGTGAAGTTGTGATGTTGCAAGTTTTAAGTCAAGTTGTAAGTTGCTCATCCTTCACTATGACAGTTTATGAAGATAATTTTGCCAGTTGTGATGACGTTCTTTCTTAGTTTTTGAAAACAAACTTCTTTTTCTTTTTATTCTGGGAGATCGGTCAATTTTTTCTCCCTCCCATTGAGTTATAAGTTACAAGTTATGAAGTTTGTTTTTGTAATTCGTAAAGTTTATCAGGTTAGTTTCAGGTCCAGTTATGAGTCGGTCACTCCGCCATTTAGAACAACACTTGAATTTCCAGATTACTTGAAACATTTTTGATTCAAGTGATTAAATTAATTCAGGTAATGATTTTAGGCTTTGTTGAGACGTGTATTAATCTCCACAATTTCTATTTTTCTTTGTCTTGTTTCTATTCTGGGAAGTCTCCAACAATTTCTTCTTCTTTTTCGAAAGAGCTATTTTGAATAATAATTTGTGAAAATATTTTCTTTGGTTGAAGTTTTTTTTTTAAAAAAAAATACAGTTTTTCTTTTTATCTTTTTTCGTCTCGGAGTTCTTCCACATGATGATTTTCTAAAGGTCTTATGAATACGTGTATTGGATTTCTTTGTGGATGTTTTATCTGAAAGTTTTTGTTTTTTGTTGAAGGGTCCACGAACATTTTTCTCCCAATTCAGATCATAATTTCAAATCATAATTTTATATGTTTATTTTCAAATTTTAAGTGCGAGTTGTTTTTTGAGACTTTTTCAGTCAGTGCATCAGTTTTTTTTCCAATTTTTTTTTATTCGGCGAGGTCATGATGAGGTTTCTCCGTTGTTTCAGTCAGCATTCTTTGTGCACAGTTCCACAGTTTTGACAGTTCTTTCAGAGTCCACAGTTGTGTCCATTAGGTTCCACATTTTCCAACTTCAGTTGCGGTGCACAGTGACATACAACACGGCTACGGCTGTTTTGACTCAAGGATCGAGTCTGTGTGTCATTAAAAAAACACATCATGGTAGCGCAGCACTTTGGTTCGTAGACCAAGGTTGTTTGGTGAGACGGAAGTATTTTGTTTTGCTCCGGGGTGGGAAATTGGTGACAGATTCGTATTTGCCGAAGAATGTGTTGACACAGCTCACAGTACATTCTCTCGTGTTCTCAGGATCCTTCATTGTGGAACGAAGTGGAAAAGGTTGCAGCTCTCTCGACCATCGATACAGAGCCAAATGGCGACAGTCGAAGAATTTGTTCAAATGATGAGCACGTTGCAGGGACAACATCATGCTTTGAATCAAGAGATCTCGAGGTTGACAGCTGAAAATCTGCAGTTCAGACAAAATGGCTCACCAGGGCTGGCGGAGATTGCCATTGCGGTTGGACACAGTGTTGATGATGAGGCGTACCACAGAGCAGATCACCGACGTTTCACGCGGAAACACAGCCACTTTCGTAGAGATCGACCAGTTTTTTTAAGTTTGGCACTCTAACGACAGTTGAAGAGGCTCACAACACTGTTGACACGAAGTACAGCGTGTCTCCCGTCGAGAAGATTGCAGAGAGACCCCAAAACGGAAAAGTGTACACCAAAGTTGATCAATCTTCCGAGAAAGAAACAGAGTTGCATTTTGCGTGAACAAGATGGATTGCGACATTGCAGGCAACAAGCAAGAAAAGTTCAGTTGGAGAGAACACCCCCAACCCGCAGAAATTAGCAGGATTTGGAGCGAATGGTACGAATGATTGAGAATGATGACGATTGAGAGCTTGAACAGCGCTTCCAGTCGAGCAGGAGTGTAAGTATTCTCAGTTGCACATGAGCGCGAAACACGACCACGAACCCGAGCGCACAGAACACACGATGTCACGACTCCAAGCAACACAAAGAAGGGTTGGCGCTTTGCCACAGAGGCATCCTGGATTGTGTGGCACACTGGTGGGTCCGGCAGGGACATCCACGGCACACCAGCGCTTCCATGGAGGCAGGCCGTGGGTGGGCCGAAGTAACTTCCACGAGACGACAATCGACCACAAGACAAAGACAGATTTTGAGTCAAATGTGTTTTCAGGAAACAGGTGCAGACAGACACTTGTCATCCTACATTTCTCTCAATTACGATCATAAATAACCATAATAACTCATATGTTTTTCAAATTATGAGTGCGAGTTGTTTTTAAACTTTATATATCAGTGCATTATTTTTCAAAATTATTTTTATTCGGAGATGTCCTCATCTTCAAACTTCAGTTGTGTTGCGCAGTAACAGAAACACGGCTACGGCTGTTTTTGGGTCAAGGATTGAGTCTGTGTGTCATAAAAACACATCAGGTTACCATATTTTCTTCCCTCCACTTAAATTATGAGTTTAGTAAAAAAAAAGCTAACTCTTTTGATGGAAAACACGTTCTGTGGCAATTCGTTGGTTTCATCTTTATAGAGAAGTGCGGGAGGGACTTGACTACGTGGAACCATGGCACGGAGTGAGCACCAGTACACCAGGCCATTGTTCGGTGTGAATCTTGGTCTGTAGTTTCTGAGGTGGAGTTGGAAACTGAGACATAGTATATTTTTGATGTGACAGTGGACGTGTCGACACACATTGATTGATTGTGCACATGCAGTCTTCTGGTTTGAAAACATTGACACGTCTTTACATGATATCGGAGCGGTTTTGAATTTGCGGAGAGTCGCGGAGCGACTTGGTGGCCGTGTCGGCGGAACCGACTGCAAGCATGCGATCAGTTGGGTGGATGTTTTGCAGGGTGAGGTCATGAACGCGCGCGCTGCGGCCGAGCAAGCAAGCTTAATAGCGTGTCACAGACGCAGAAACACGACGCGGTTGCTCGGCAAGCCGAAGATCTTTGATGGCAGATCGGACATCTGGCGACAGTTCAAGTTCACGCTCTTGGGTTACGCTGGAGCCGTCGATTCAAGGCTCAAGCAAGCCGCGATCGAGAGCGAAGTGTTGACTGAATCAGCTATCACGAATGCAGCTTTGCTTCCACGAGTTCAACGAGTCTCGACACAGCTGTTCTACATGCTGGTATTGCTCTTGGAAGGTTCAGCGCAGCGCTTGTTGGAACACGCAGGTGACGGTGAAGGATTGCTGAGTTGGCACAGACTCGTGCATTTTCGCGGCCTCTTCGCTGCACCAAGCCGCTGCAACATCGATGTGCACCACTCCAAGCAGCACGCTTTGTTCAACGCCGACAAATGCTGATTTCTTCAAAGGTGGGTTGACCACAACGAGAATGGCAAAGCAAACCAAGCACGAATCCCACAAGTCATTTGCTTCATTAGTCGATGCTTCGTCTTCGTTTGTTCGGAGACGGTGGTGCGCCCGTTTTCGATGTCCGCTGCTTGCAATCGCTTGCGAATACAAGCGACCGCACAATTTGGCGTGACTGCAATTCTGACATCCATCCTTGATGCGGCACGAAGACGCTGATCACGTGCCCAACTACACGGAACCCTTTGAAAAATCGTACCACATCACGCACAGATCGCGACATGGGTACAAAACGAATGGACGCGAGACACAATCCACCCTCAACGCCGCGTGATCGCCCAACGCTGCGCGGCACCATCTCGCTCTCCGAGCGCAGCATTTGCAACCACCGTGTCGTCGTTGAGAGCGGCAAACCCAGCGTGGTCGCGATTTGTTGGGTCTCCATGTTTTGGGCTGTCATCCGTTCGAAAGCGAAGAGTTCTTCCGCGGAACGGACCATTCTTGCTGTGGGAATGTGTAAACATTGGTGTTTCGAGTCAGATGAAGCTGCATGGGTTTGGTGTCACGAGTCGGCGCGTCGGTGTGAAAAATGCAAAATATGTGGTGTTCTGACATATTTGTTGGATGGAAAGCACAACTTGAAGAACAAACTCAACATTGATGATGTACATCTTGATGTTGGGCTTCTTTTGTCCATACGAAATCCCAAGGATAAAAAAATCTGTTGTCCAAAACACGAAGAACTAAAAAATGCCATTGGTCAAACAAGCCCAGAGCAAACGAATTACCCAATATCATCAAGAGCAATGACGACCATTTAGAGCTAGTCCAAATAGCCGTGATCGTTTGCAGTGGTTGTGCCACCTTCGAAAATTAGCCTCACTTCTTGCGGAAATATCCGCAAAGAACTAAAGGTGCTCTCGGCGGAAAACCAACGTACGTGGCTCATCGCCAGACCACCACCATCTGAGTATTCTCGAACATTTGCGATAAGCAGACGACCAACGACACAGATCTTTGCTCTTCTTATAAAACCAAGGCTTTCCATTTTCAAAACGCGGTTCCCACGCAACGGTTTCCATTCCACCGACGTATTTGGAACACGGATTTCGCGTCACCGTGGTTTCCATTGAGCTACAATTGGCGCTCCCAACCACTCCAACCATCTTCTCCAAGTTGGCAGCAGCGCGACGGGTCTCTCATTTA
>CBDCEV010000022.1:0-5545 GCA_965215715.1 Hyphomicrobiales bacterium
GAGAGTCATAGCCGCCAATGGAAAAGTGCAAACGCATGAAGAGACAATTGTGTATGTCAAAGAATTGAATAATTTTTAACTCTGAAAGTGCTCGAAAACACGCCAGGATATTCCTACGAATGGATCAACGGTCAAAAACCACATCTCATCAAAAACGGGATTAAGATGATCTATAACAGAAAACTTTGGGTAATTTTGAACAAGTGCGGTTTTACCCCATATGACATTTAGGCGTTTTTTGGGCCTCCCCTTTGAACAAGTACAGTTTTTACCCCTTCTGACATTTTGCCCTTTTTTGGGCCCGACCCATTTTTCTTCGGGTTTTAAGCATTTTTCTGGTGAACAACCGGCCCAAATTTTACCCCATATAACATTTTGGCCTTTTTTGGGCCCTCACTTTGAACAAGTGTTGTTTTAACTTGTATGACATTTTGCCTTTTTTTTTGGCCTCCTCCCCCGTCCCTATTGACCTTCCGCCGCCCTAAAGACCTAAAGACCTAAAGCCCTATCGCCCTAACGCCCTAAAGCCCTGAAGCCCTAACGCCCTGAAGCCCTAACGCCCTGAAGCCCTAACGCCCTGAAGCCCTAACGCCTTGAAGCCCTAACGCCCTGAAGCCCTAACGCCCTGACGCCCTAACGACCTGAAGCCCTAACGCCCTGAAGCCCTAACGACCTGAAGCCCTAACGCCCTGAAGACCTAACGCCCTGAAGCCCTAACGCCCTGAAGCCCTAACGCCTTGAAGCCCTAACGCCCTGAAGCCCTGAAACCTATACCCTAAACGGGCATAAGCCGTCTTTTTGTGAAAACGTCGCCGGCCTTCGGTCGACGACGTTTTCACCAAATAACACGGACTATATTGTTTTGTCCCAAGAAAAACAGGTGGACCATCGTTCTTGACATTGTGGAAGGTCAATGGCCTGGGGGCCCAAAAAACACCAAAATGTCACATGGGGTAAAAACACCGAGAAATCAGGGGAAAACAGGGGGAGCCCAAAAAAACCCAAAATGTCATAAGGGGTAAAACCGCACTTGTTCAAACCCACCAAACTTTGTTCCTATCGTGGTTCCAGGCTTGTCAAGTTCGTCCTCTGGATCTTCATCAACTTCACGGACACCTATGAAACAGGAGAGTCGTTCTTCTTCATCTTCTTCATCCTCACGTTCTTCACCTACAGCAGGCGAAATATCGGTTCAAGTGAGGGGAGGAAACCTGAGGAAACCCAAGCCAACCAAACACCTAACTCCAATAAAAAAGAGACCACGATTGAACGGGGAAACCTGTGTGATGATTCTGAGATTCCGGAATGGCTGCAAGAATTCAGGGAAAATCTGGTGGATGACGAAATTCCATTGCAGGGATCCTCTCACGCCAGTTCTTCTCATGAAGTTTCTTTAGAGCCGACAACAAAGAGACGTGAGGATTTGGGTAAACACAATGTTCATACTCATTTACCTAAAGACCGAAATTGTGAGATCTGTAAACGGACCAAAATTACAAGGGCCCCATGCAGAAGACGCAATGGCGAAGCCGTACCTCGAGCTGTAAATTTCGGTGACTTGATTACAGCAGACCACAAGGTCCTGAGCGACAATTGCGAGTCTCGAAACAATCATGTGCGCAGTCGTGGTGCAGGATCCAGCCACCCAATGGATCCAGGCGTATCCATGCAAAAACAAAACTTCACAAAAAACCCAGAGAAGCTTGCAAAAGTTCCTGGAACCCGAGAGGAAACCAAAAGTCATTCACACTGACAATTCCTTGGAATTCGGAAAAGTTTGTGGAGATCTTTCCTGAATACATTGCACGTCTACACCACACCGATCGGAGACTAATGGGATTGCTGAAAGAGCAGTGCGCAGAGTGAATGAAGGCACCTCTGCTGTATTTTTGAAATCGGGTCTAAATGAAAGTTGGTGAGCAAATTCCATGGAATGTTACTCCTATCTGCGAAACGTCACAGATCTGTCATCTGGAAACCAGTTAAAGGACCTATCACTCCATTTGGTTCATTGGTTGAGTATCACCCTATAACTGCGAAGGACCAGTCACGCATCCATCAATTTGGAAAGAAAGTTTTTCCTGGATTGATCCTCGGATGCGCTCTCTACGCGGGGGGAAATTTGGAAGGGTGACGTACTGATCGCAGACTTTGAGTTGTTGGAAACGATGGACGCATCGGAAATCTACCCGAAAAAACTCAATGCGAAAAAGGTGATATTTCCCAAACAAGGAGAATTTACTTTTCCAATGGACGAATCAAAACCCTTGGAGGAGATCAGGACCTGAGAACATCCACCTTGATACGGCATCGACCAGTTCAAGGAGAGAGAGTCACATTGATTTTCTTGGAGAATCAGAAGGATCTTTTCCACAACCTCATGATTCACTTCCGGATGCCGGTGAAGCTATGAACGATTTCTGGTCCATGTCGGGAAGCTTCAAAAACCGCCATCACGTTGAACCCAGAGTCAAACTTCACTCGCCGAGAGAAGAATCATTCCCTATTCCACTGAAATGCATTGACGTCACCAGAACATACGAATTTGGATGTTAAACAAGAGAAGCGCATTGATGATTATTGGAACATTGATGGCTCTCGAGACTTGTCTGATCCTTGGACAGGTTTCACACAATTTATTTTACTCGATGAAAAACCTCCCGACGGCTATACATGGTCCGGGAGGAGACTAACGAGAAAACAGCTTACATCCAGGCCTGATCATCCATGGCCAAAGCTATGGAAGTCAATGGGAAAACATGCGAAGCTCAAAAAAAAGCAAAAGTGGTCTACGAAATTCAAGGAAACAATCAAGAACGCGCGTGAAAAGTTGGAAACATCAGTGGCTCCCGCTATGCCTTGTAAAATTATGAAAAATTGTGGGAGTGGAGGATCCAACAAAATGAAAACAAAACTTGCGTGTATTCTGGAAGCTAATGAATCGACAAAAATGCGAATGGGAAACTCGATACCGCAACATCACGAAGACCATATTGCAAGAAAAAATGAAAATTCATTATTGCACTGCAACTTGGTTCACAAATTTATTCCTATGCCTCAAGCTTTGAAAATTCTTGCAGCAAAAGCAGTTGTGGACAAGGAATGGGAAAAATTGGAGAAAATTTCGGAGTGGAACTTGACAAAAGTCAAAAGTAAGAAAAGTGTGATCGATGAAGCGAAAATGTCGGGCGCTACAATTCATATTGCATCACTAATGGACATATGTCATTTGAAAAATGCTGAATTGGAGGCAAAACACCAGAAATACAAAGGTCGAGCTGTACTCCGACACTGTAAAAGTTGATTCAGGGTTTTATGCAGTATTCACTGAACAAGGATCATCAGCATCTCAAATGACAGCAGCAAAGATCATGGATATCATCTCCAGATTGCCTGGTTGCGATGGACAAGCAACAAACGCAGTATCGGCTTGTACCCAAGTAAAAATGAAAGATGCTCACAAATTATTGAAAATTCCAAAATCGGAGTTCCCAGACATTAGGATTCGTCCACCACGACACGAATGGCCTAAATCATGGTCTAGTATGGAAGACCCAGTCGTTCCTCTTGAAAAAAACTGTACGGTCATCCTTTGGCAGGACTATTGTGGGAAAGGCAATTTAAGAAAATTTCATTGAAACATGGGCTGGGAGAACATTCCAAATTGGAAATGTCTCTTCGTTCATCGTGAAAAGGATTATTCTTATCTGCCTTATTTAATGTATCGATATTTCGTACTTACGAAAAGTATGATGCACTGACGGTACACAAATCTATGAAGTAGACTTTATTCCGATCTGATATTGGAAATCATCTGACTGGATTCGTCGTCACACTCCCAACTAAAATCAAAACATTTTTTGTGCTTATTTGTTTTGCATTCAATCGACACGTCGGAAATGATGACTTGGTTGTCAAATTGAATCGAGGGACTGATAAAGGGATATGTACATTATTTTTTCTTTTTCGAAAACGAATTTCATTGACACGGAAAATTCACATCATAAAATGAGTCCCACACGTTAAAAATACGTAAGTCGAATCAAATCGACCTTTATCATGATGTAATTTAAAAAAAGTTTTCAAGCACTATTTTTGTCACGTCCATACGTTTCTTGAAACAATTTGGTTGAAATGAAGTCAAGTTTTTAAAGTTCCACATTATCATTTCTAAGATATTTTGAACATCTTAGAAATAAAACGTGTCTGTCATTAATGGAAATTCACGATGATTCGTGCCATGTTCTCATTACGAGTACCTCTCTAGGGTCATTTTCTCATACTCAATTTTTTCTTCATGTCGAACACTTCATCAGTATTTCATTCATTGATGACATGTTGAAAAAGAACAACTTGAAATTCTCATCATCAGAAAAGAATATGAAATTGCAAACGCGTTTCCCGAACTCCGACTCTCAGCTCACAAACGTATGAAAGATGAGGTCAAAGCTCCACGTAAATTGATCATGAACGATCTACATTCACGATAACTGACTTCAACATCAATATCGGAAGCGATTTTTCACTGAATTGTCGACTCGTTTTCTTTCTCTTTCCTGTCACATCTCGTAACTCAAGTTGGAGCTGAAATGACAGGACAATGACCATGTTAATATATTCAACAACTGTCCATCAAGTTGGTTTCGTGGGTATGACTGATGGGATCGAGATTTGTGCCACATTTGAAATCTAAGATTGACAAATTCATAAAAGTATTGCACGGTGGACAAATGATCCATGCATTCGTGTTGTTTGAGGTCAAACATCACACTGCACTATGTTGGGGATGTCCTCGTTTTCACAGTTCTTGGCCTTTGCCGTTCATTCGTTCCCTTGCGATTTGCTGGTGACGTTCTTGTTGTTGGAGAAATGTGTGGGTGTATGTCGTCGTGATGTTGTGCAAAGTTGGGTTCCTCCTTTTTCAAGAACGACCTTCGCGTATTGTTTTCCTTCTTTTCCCATATTTGCACTTCCTTCGCATCAGCCAGTCATGTGATTTTTTTTTGAGCTCTGTGTGGTCCGAGTTTCTTGATTTTCCACAAATTCTTTCAAGTTTTTTTTTTTCTGAATAGAAGTGCACATTTAGGCACTCACGAAAACCGAACTTCACAGATGTCCTCGTGCACCGAAGGGATCGAAACCGCTGGGTGTGAGGTCGAGGAGAGACATGGCGAAAGCTTGGGTTGAAGTTCGTGAACTCCCCGAGGACCTCCAACGTCGCACGTCATTGCTGAGAAGATGGAAAAAGTTGTTGGGTTGCACAGCCGAAGGTGACCAGCGGCCCCCACTTCAGCAACCAACCAACACAACAAGACGCGCCCTGCTCCCCGGCAAGTTCAAGGTAGGTTCGTTCCTTACGTGTGCGGGTTTGTCTCAAAGCTGCCCCGTCATGGGCAATTGTGCTTCATTTGGCACGGGTGACACCGAAAAATTGTCGTGTCGATGCCAATTGGGCGCCACCGTGGAGGGGCAACCCATCCGCCACCAGTCATCCATGCGGTCGTGTTGTGCCAAATCCATGTCTGGGTTGGGTCAAGCTTCGAGC
>CBDCEV010000023.1:0-5747 GCA_965215715.1 Hyphomicrobiales bacterium
CATAATTACAATTTAAAAAACGAAGAAATGAAAAAATGAAGTAATGAAAAAATGAAAAATGAAAAATGAAAAAAATCAAAAAGAATGAAAAATGACCAAATGGAAAAAATGATAAAGAATTTTTCCCCAAAAAAATGAAAAATGAATCAAATGGCGAACATAATGACAATTATAATTATAATTTTTTATTACAATAATTTTTCAAAAAATGGAGTTTTGTGGCGCCAGAGGCTCCAAAAACTTTTGAATTTTGAATTTGAAATTTGAAAACTTCAGTTGCGGGGCTCGCTCATGAACCATGCCGTAACTGAAGTTTTCAATTTTCAAATTCAAAATTCAAAATTCAAAAGTTTGGAGGGCCTCTGGCGCCACAAAACTCCCATTTTGAAAAATAATTACAATTATAGTTCAAAAAATATATACATAGAATTATGTTCGCCAATTTTTTCATTTTTCATTTATTGATTTCTTTCCTTTTTTTTTAAACAAAAAAATTCATGATTTATCCAAATTGTCCTTTTCATTTTTTTTTCATTTTTTCATTTTTTCATTTGTTTCATTTGTTTCATTTGTTTCATTTTTCTCATTTGTTTCATTTTTTCAATTTTTCATTTTTTCATTATTTCATTTTTTCATTTTTTCATTTTCAAAAAATGTTTGTGGCAGCACGTTCAGTTGTGGTCGCACGTGCGCACACGTAACCAATACATCCCAGTTTCAGTTCAGAGCAGCAGCCAGAGGGTTGGCGCTTTGTCACTGACACCCACGGTACACTGGGGCCCGATCAGCGGGAAGGCCGTGGGTGGCCCGAACACAGTTCAACACAGCAGTATAGTGCAGAAACACCCCACATAAAAAAGAAAAATGTCATGCTTTTTTTCATTCTTTTCATTTTTCATTGACCATTTTTTTGTATTTATAATGAAAATTATAATTATAATTATGTGTGTCGCCAAAAAATATATTTCAAAATTGGAGTTTTGTCGCGCCAAATTCACCCAAAGCTTTTGAATTTTGAATTTGAAATTTGAAAAACTTCAGTTGCGGCATGGCTCGCTCACGAACCATGCCGCAACTGAAGTTTTCAATTTTCAAATTCAAAATTCAAAATTCAAAATTCAAAAGCTTTGGGTGAATTTGGCGCGACAAAACTCCAATTTTGAAATATAATTACAATTATAATTCCAAAAAAAAATTATACAAATAATTTGTTCGCCAATTTTTTCATTTTTCATTTATTCATTTTTTTAATTTATTTTTGAATTTCCAAATTTTCCTTTTCAATTTTTTTTCATTTTTTCATTTTATCATTTTTCATTTTTTCATTTGTTTCATGTGTTTCATTTTTCATTATTTCATTATTTCATTTTTTTCATCTTTCCTTTTCAAAAAATGTTTGTGGCAGCACGTTCAGTGCTGGTCGCACGCGCGCACACGTAACCAATACATCCCAGTTTCAGTTCAGAGCAGCAGCCAGAGGGTTGGCGCTTTGTCCCTGATACCATCCTGCTTGGGTATCAGTGGGCACCCCAGTGGGTCCCGGCAAGGACACCCACGGTACACTGGGGCCCGATCAGCGGGAAGGCCGTGGGTGGCCCGAACACAGTTCAGCACAGCAGTACAGTGCAGAAACACCCCAAACATGGTAGCGGAGCAATGTCGATCCAGGGCAAGAGTTACAAGAAGATCCACGAGAACCACGACGACCAACACAGTGTGAAATGTCCGATTCCAGGAGACGGATATCGATGAAGGTCAGGAACGCGAAGACCCTGACGATTGTGCTGCGTGTACTGTGTCTCGCGCGGAGACGAGAACCGACGCAGTCAATTGATGTGGAAAAGCGTGTTGGTGAAAGTGATGACAAATCGGTTATGCACCGACAGAGGCAGGGAACGTTGCCCAGGTATGATCATCACTTGTGCTCAGATTCAAGTTGCTGGAAAAGTTATCGAGAGATCGTCACAAAAAGCTCGTATGACGAAGCTGATTACGAGTGATGAAACGCTCGAAGAGCGTGTGGTTGCAGTTGGAATGAAATTTAATTTGCATCCCGTGTACTACCAGTGAAGATGTGTTTTCACCCATGCCGCCGTCGGAAGGGTTGAACATACTTGTGCCGGATTGAATGCGGACACCCTGGAAATGACGTGATGCAAAGAGTTTTCAGGACAATGACCACGATGTGTCGTGGTGAGCCTTATTGAACGAGGTCCAGCAGCGAGGAGTGCATGTGAGATGGTTACAGTGAGAAGTCGCTTTCGTCATGGAAAGCACACAGCACGTGAGGAGTTCAAGACTGCACGTGCGAATGCTCAAAAGTCAGGTTGAAAGTGAACGAGTTTACTGATTTTGACAACCAATGAGTTCAGTTTCTGGTGCACAGGGCGATAAGCCCAACGATGTGTGAAGTGACCTGAAACACGTGAGAACTCATGAGTACACTGGTAATGCCTATTTAGTGGCGCAGAAGGCACTGATGAGCGTGTCTTGGCGTTAAACACAGACAATTGTTGTGTGCAAGAAGAGACTAGAGATGTCACTTCCGTGAAGGAAGGAGATGACGTTGAACGCGTCGACATGGTGAAGCTCGCGAGAGAGCAGGTGCGCAGACTCAATACATCGGCAGAGTATTGGACGATCCCAGTTGTACGTGAAAAATGGCAACTTCTATTGTCACGAGAGGCCTGTGTGTTATTGAAGCCCGAGACGTCAAAATTGAGCTGGTTCCATGGAGTGAACAGCAGCAGTGATGCCAAAGGAGAAGTTGGCATTGAAATCATTGGATTTGGTTGAATGAAACACGTGCCAAATGGCCATGAAGAAAGTAAAACAGCCAGGGGTTAGGACCCGAGAACCCATTGACAAACAGCCAGGGGTTGGGACCCAAGAACCCATGGAACAAGAGCATAGCCAACAGCAGGCAAGAGTTCACGAAGCAACCCAGTGTGACAAAACAGCTGAGACAAAACAGCGAGAAGAGTGGGTGTAGATGTTCCAGAAGATGTTCCAATGTGGATGAGACCCGAAGGTCCAAGAAGACGTCGCCGTATGCATGCACGGTCGAACACCAAAGTCCCAGCTGAGCAGCAATGGGATACAGAGGCGCAAGGTCCAGAATACCATGGTGCGTATCTCGAGCCAGTGACATGCTTGAGATGAGTGAGCGTGAAAGCTCAGACGTGCGGCGCAATCAGCAGCCAGCACACAAAGCCCCGGGCAGAGTTGAGGCGAAGGAGCCTCGAAGCAGAAAGTCGGTATACCACAGCAACAGTGGGACTCACAGGAGGTCTCACAGTAAGCAGCAGTGGGACGCTCACAGGAGGTCTTACGGCATTCAGCAGAAGTCGACGCATCGCAAGCGCGACAAGGAGAACTCAGCAGAAGACCAGTACTGGCAGAATTTAGATGCTCGCGGGGACGAATGCGCAGCAGTGCGAGAGACAGAGAGACATGTGAATCAGATGCTATACTGTGGAGCTGAAGATCTTACCGCGAAAAAACGATCACGCCGTGGCAGAGTATCACACAGTGATATTGGAGATTCCAGTGTATCACGCCGTGACAGAAAAACAGACCCTATGTTCAGTCTACGAGTGGACGAACACCTATCAACCAAAATGACAATGGTGAACAGAAGATTCACTGTGTACGCAGGACGCGTGATGTTGCAGGACGCAACAGATAGCACCAGGACCGAGTGAAGCGCAAAAGGAACACGATGATCGAGGAGAGGTCGATCATGAGGAGTGCCTGAAGCACACCAAGAAAGCTATATACCCAGAGAGAAACGAAGGCTGACGACATGATGTCAACGACCTTCACACACACGCAGTATGTGGAGGACCGTGTAAACAACGTGAAGTCAACCGTGGTGCCGAGCGAGGCACGACACTGGAGGAGTTGCAGGAGAACGTGAACCAGAAGATTCTCGAGGTGACGAGGAATCAAACGGCAAAGCTGTCTCAGTGTGAGATGAGGCAGAGAATTACCGAGATGAGGACGAGACCAACAAGTTGACCATTGAGACTCTGTGGTCTGGAGAGTCCAAGGCTGTGAAGTGAGATCCAAATCAATGCGCAGAGTTTTGACATCGCTGGTGAGACAACGCTGGCAAGGATGATCTTGACGATGGCGCTGGTGAACAGGATATCAAGTTCGAGTACGCGAGTGATGAGACACACTCGATGACAGTACGTCTGGAAGAAATTGACGATGAGGACGCAATCATTGAAGACAGGAATGGTAATCACTACGTCCAGACGATGAGACGCAGGTGAAGACAATTTGAAACAAGTGCAGGGATACAACTTCAGCCACGTGAACAGATCGTGGAAATGCTGATTGTACAGCATTTGTCGAGTACAGGTTCCCGCGTGGATGTACAATATGTCGACAAAGAATGTTCCTCAAGTGTTGATCGAAGACCTGTGGTCTGATTTGAATTCGAGGGTGTGTAACCCGTCATTGAGGAAATCGTTGAAGTTGTGCGACGGATCCCACAGGAGCGCATTCGGCAGCGCACCGTGGAACAGATAGTCGAAATGGTGGAAGTGTACCAGATCATTTCCCAGAGCGTGTCCTCAAAAACTGAATTGTTGATGTGCCGGTGGCGGTACAACGCCGAATACCAACCATCCAGACAATTTAAAAACAGTGGAGGTTCTACAAATACAGTTCCTTGATCGAGAGGTGGATGTGTCTGTCGATGAGCACATAGATGACAGTTGCGATTGCATTTCTGATTTCCAGATGGAAGTAGCGAGCAAGGAAAAGTGTGCGAGATCACTAATGATTGTGAGCTTAAATGCGTGTAGATTCGGCGATTGTGTTGACAAGGTGAACGGTTACACGTGTGATTGCGACGAAGATCACGAGTTGATGTTGCAGTTAACTGGCTCAGCGTGTGTGACAAGGAATGTGAAAAATTTCCTTCTCCAACGAGTTCAGTGATGGTCGCACGCGCGCGCACACGTAACCAATACATCCCAGTTTCAGTTCAGAGCAGCAGCCAGAGGGTTGGCGCTTTGTCCCTGATACCATCCTGCCTGGGTATCAGTGGGCACCCCAGTGGGTCCCGGCAAGGACACCCACGGTACACTGGGGCCCGATCAGCGGGAAGGCCGTGGGTGGCCCGAACAAAGTTCAACACAGCAGTATAGTGCAGAAACACCCCAAATAAAAAAGAAAAATGTCATGTTTTTTTCATTCTTTTCATTTTTCATTGATCATTAATTTTAATTTATAATGAAAATTATAATTATAATTATGTGTGCGTCGCCAAAAAATATTTTTCAAAATTGGAGTTTTGTCGCGCCAAATTCACCCAAAACTTTTGAATTTTGAATTTGAAATCTGAACACTTCAGTTGCGGGGCTCGCTCATGAACCATGCCGCAACTGAAGTTTTCAATTTTCAAATTCAAAATTCAAAATTCAAAATTCAAAAGTTTGGAGGCCTCTGGCGCCACAAAACTCCCATTTTGAAAAATAATTACAATTATGTTTCGAGGGGGTTTTTATACATATAATTATGTTCGCCAATTTTTTCATTTTTCATTTATTCATTTTCTTTCCATTTTTTACAATTTATTCATGATTTTTCCAAATTGTCCTTTTCAATTTTTTTCATTTTTTCATTTTTTCATTTGTTTCATTTGTTTCATTTTTTCATTATTTCATTTTTTCATTTTTCCTTTCAAAAAAATGTTTGTGGCAGCACGTTCAGTGATGGTCGCACGCGCGCAC
>CBDCEV010000024.1:0-6651 GCA_965215715.1 Hyphomicrobiales bacterium
CGACTTACCCATACCCAACTGCTGTTCACATGAAGCCCTTCTCCACTTCGGTCTGCAAAGCTCTCATTTGAATATTTGCTACTACCAGCAAGATCTGCACCAGGAGCTGTTTTACTCAGGCTCACGCCAAGGGCTTCATAGCAAACCTCCATGCCCTCCTACGCATTGCTGCATCGTGTAACAACAATGATTGAGTACCGGTCACACGCTTGAGCGCCATCCATTTTCGGTGCCAGTCCATTCAGCAAGTGAGTTGTTACACACTCCTTGGCGGATTTCAACTTCCACGACCACCGTCCTGCTGTTCAAATGAACCAACACCTTTATGGTTTCTGATGAGCGAACACTTGAGCACTTTAACCCAATGTTAGGTTCATCCCTCATCGTCAGTTCTGCGTACCAAAAATGGCCCACGTAGAGTTCTCACTTGCCCCAGAGGTTCACCAAAGTAACCACTGGATCTTACCCATTTAATGTTTGAGAACAGGTCGAAAACAACACATTCCCGATTCCTCTAATCATTCGCTTTACCTGATAAAGCTGTTCAACTCCAGCTATCCTGAGGGAAACCTTGGAGGGAACCAGCTACAAGATGGTTCGGTTAGTCTTTCGCCCCTTTCACCAAGTATAACGAACGATTTGCACGTCAGTCTCGCTGCGAGCCTCCACCAGAGTTCCCACTGACTTTGCCCTTCTCAGGCATGGTTCACCATGTTTCGGGCCCTAACACTGATGCTCTTACTCAAACCACTCTCAAGATCACGGTCGGTTGCAGGTGCACATATCCAAGCATTCACTTTCATTGCGCTTGCAGGTTTAACACCCGAAAACTTGCACACATGTTAGACTCCTTGGTCCGTGTTTCAAGACGGGTCGAACGAGACCACGTAGTCAGAAACGAACGCCAAGAATCGAACAACAGCAATGAACTGTCACTTCAATAACTTGACTTTTGAAGGTAGTCCATTTGTAAATCCCCAGATGCGTGAACACACACTGATAGTGAGTGCGACCTACGCAAAAAGCTTAATTCACAAGTGAACAGGTTCTGACAGACAAGGCAAGCAAGAACGCAGACACTGACATGAATGCCAGCGCCATGCGCCAATCTCACCAAGCAAATCTGGTCCAACTCATTTCCCTTACAGCAATTTCAGGCACTTTTAACTTTCTTTTCAAAGTCTTTTGCATCCTTCCTATGTAGTACTTGTTCGCTATCGGTCTCAAAACTTTTTTGAGCTTTAGATGAAGTTTACCACCCACTTTGCGCTCCACTCCCAAGGAATGTGACTCTGAGAGTGCATGCCGTACGCGCGGGACTGCAAATGACAGACAAGACGCTTACGTGCTCTTGTAAAAATTTCCAAGGAGTTTCCACCTGCGCCCACGCTGGTATTGCATCATGTGATCAGAAGTCAAGGATAGAAAGATTGGAGTTTCCATGCTGAGCCTATCCCAATTCATTCTCCATTGTGAAAGTGGAAACTATTTAGTTTCTTCTTCACCCGCATACTTATATTCTTAAACTCATCAGGTTCTCTGGCTTAACTTCATGCCTTACGATTTAAAAAATACACTCTGGTGCGGCTTGATCACACGTAACATCACTCCTGAAGAAGATGTTCAACGTTGCGCGTGTCCAGCACCATCAAGACACATGTGTCAATGCAACGAATGCTACATTGAAACATGAAAACACGAAACCGTGAAACCTGAGTGACACGCCCCGCAGAGAAACAACAGACAGTGAAGCAAACATGCTCTCAAGAATAAACCGAAAGAGCAATGTGCGTTCAACTTTCTGTTGGTTCATTGGATCCTGCAACTCACAATGCTTATCACACTTCGCTGCACCCTTCATCGTTGTTCGAGCCGAGACATCCATCACTGGAGGTTGTGTTGTCCACACAACTGAAAGCCATCAACGAAAATGGAACATATCAAGATGGTGAAAATTATTGTCAAGAAAGTGGCAAGCGAACTTGCTGACCGTGATCAACAAATCCAGCTCCCACCCTTGGCCATGCAACGTAGACGTCTGAACGTCATGTACATGGCCACAACGCTACGTGCACAAACATGACATTGGAATGTGTGAATGATCCTTCCGCAGGTTCACCTACGGAAACATTGTTACGACTTCTCCTTCCTCTGAGTGATGAGGTTTACTAAACTCCGAAAGACATGTTCTGCAACGCTGAACAAATCAATCTCGGAATTATTCCCGAATCACTAAATCGGTGGGAGCGACAACGGTGTGTACAAAGGGCAGGGACGTAATCTGCACGAGCTGATGACTCGCGCTTGCTGGAAATTCCTCGTTGAAGATTAATAGTTGCAACAGTCTACCGCCATCACGATGCACATTGCAGAGTACACAACCTTTTCAGGCAAGGTTATAAACTCGTTGAATGCATCAGTGTAGCGCGCGTGCAGCTCAGAACACCTAAGGGCATCTCGGACCTGTTATTGCTCCAAACTTTCTTGCGTTAGACACACGAAGTCCATCTAAGAAGTAATCAAATGAGAATCATACTTGACACTATTTAGCAGGCTAAGGTCTCGTTCGTTAACAGAATTAACCAGACAAATCACTCCACCAACTAGGAACGGCCATGCGCCACCACCCACAGAATCAAGAAAGAGCAATCCTTACCATGTCTGGACCTGGTGAGTTTTCCCGTGTTGAGTCAAATTAAGCCGCAAGCTCACTCCTGGTGGTGCCCTTCCGTCAATTCCTTTAAGTTCCAGCCTTGTGACCACACTCCTCCCAGAACCGAAAAAATTTGATATCTCATAGGGTGCTGAAGGAGTCATAAGCTCCAATCAGAGAAAGCGGAGGCGAAGGCAAGATCGGAACCACCGCGGCGCCAAGTGTACACCTCTATGGTCTGGCTGCCGTTGTGGGTGTGACATTGCTGAAAGGTATGTTCGAGATTACCTTCCTCTTCTTTCACAAGAAGCACTCAGAAAGTTCGGCCCTGATGCCACCGCTGTACCAAACGAACGGGACGGCAAAGGTGAACTGTTGCTGTTCTTTGGTGTGACCTCTTCGACTTTCGGTAAGGAGATTAAACGGGAGGGTGGCCTGAACGGGACTGGACTCCGCGCGCAGGTCGAGGAACAGATGAAAATGTTCGATAACCGTTTCGACGTGCCTCGGCAAATGGTGCAAAACATATGCAGTCACAGCGGTGCCCGAACGTTTTCACAAGATGCCTCAGTACAACATCAATTTGATGCAGTTGGTGGCGCACCTGCACAACACCGAGACCCACCTTGCGACATACATGCCGAAGAAGAAGAAACCAAGAGGGCGCAATGTGATGTGCAAGGACGCACTTGCGGATGAATCTTCTTAGTAGCGCTTCGTTGTGGTGATGTTGCTGTCAGTTTGTTACAAAATTGTCTCAGGCTGATAGGTGTTTGTACTGAAAATGGGTAAAAATTATGTGTCATTTTGCCTCATGGTTTCTTTTCTGAGTTTGATTCAAAAATGTTCCAAAATTGTCTCAAGCTGGTGGTCGTTTGTTTTCTCATTTGTTGAACGAAATCAGGATGGCGAGAAAAAAAGGAAATAACTTCGAGATGAGAAGGAAACCGCAGAGGTCGGCAATAGTTTGGAATACCTAAACTATTGACAAGCACTTGTGTGCAAGTACCATTTTGTTTTCTTTTCTGTCCATTCTATTCAAAATACATATATACATATTCATTTTTATCGCTTTATCTTTAAACTTTTCTTGTTTTCTAATTTTTTCTTGTTTTTCCTTATTTTCCGTTTTGTTTCACAGCTTTCCTATTTTAATTTATTTCTTTGTAACCAAAATCGAAGCCCAAAAGAAGGAGTTCAGTCGCTGATGTGACCAATAATTGACAGAAGTTCTCCAACAAAGGCAACAAGAAATCGCAGCTGAGTGGGAGGAGTTCTTCCAAAGAGCACATCCATGAATGAGAAAAACGCATGGATGAAAAACACCCTTTTCCAGGACCTGAGCACGGCGCACAAAAACTTTCGTTTTACAATAGGACGCCTCAAGGCAATTTGCAATTTTCTCATCTCAACTTTTTTCTCTTCTTCTTTTTTTGTGGTGCCGTTTCGAGACGAAATCTGAACACGCAAACAACCAAAATCGGAACCAAAAAGGACGAATTCAATCGCAAAAAGAAAAATAAAAAGAAAAATAAAAATAAAAAGAAAAAGCAAAAGAAAAAGAAAAAGAAAAAGAAAAGGAACAGAAAAAGAAAAAGAAAAAGAAGAAAAAAGAAAAAGAAAAATAAAAGAGAGAGAACCGAGGCAATAGTTTGGTAATTCCAAGCACTCCGACACAGGACATCGGCGCCAAGAGGTCGGCAATAGACTGGACCAAAACCACTGGGGACGACCAGTCGGCATGGTTTATGGTGAAGACTACGACGGTATCTGATCGTCTTCGATCCCCTAACTTTCGTTCTTGATCCATGAAAACGTCCTTGGCAAATGCTTTCGCAGTAGTTCGTCTTTAACAAAACCAAGTATTTCACCTCTGACAGTTAAAATACGAATGCACCCAACTATCCCTATGAATCATTGCCTATGACACACAAACGAACAGAGAAGGCCACGAGTCCTATCTTATTATTCCATGCTGATCTATTCACCACAAGCACATGCCTGAAACACTCCAATTTCCTCAAAGTAAAGGTGCCGAGTACCGCTCCACACAATGAAGTGCAGATACAGTCTTCGGAAAAGATGCCCAGGGCCATTCAGATGCTCACCCGCAAGGGCGGACCGACTGTCCTCGCCAGAAAACCAACCACGAGCTTTTTAACCGCAGCAACTTCAATATACGCTATTGGAGCTGGCATTACCGCGGCTGCTGGCACCAGACTTGCCCTCCAAATGATACTCGCACAGAGATTTACATTTTTACTCATTCCAATTACAAGACATGGATGCCCTTGTGTTGTTGTTCCTTGTCACTACCTCCCTGAGTCAGGAATGGGTAATTTGCGCGCCTGCTGCCTTCCTTAGAAGTGATAGCCGTGTCTCAGGCTCCGCCTCCAGAATCGAAACCTAATTCTCTGTTACTCGTCACTGCCATGGTACGCCAAGACCCTACCATCGAAAGCTGACAGGTCAGAAACTTGAAAGACTCGTCGCCCAAGGCGATCAGCTATGTGATGAATCATCAAGAACACCACCGAAGTTGCAAGGTTTGGAATCTAATAAACACAACCCTTCAAAAGTCGGGTGTGTATGCATGTATCACCTCCAGAATTACCGAAGGCATCCAAAAAATGAATGCCGTCAAATAAACTATAACTGTTTTAATGAGTCATTCGCAGTGTTACCATGTAAAGGCATTTACTGAGACATGCATGGCCTAATCTTTGAGACAAGCAGATGACTACTGGCAGGATCAACTAAGTGAGTGGAGCTGCACACAAATCTTTCCGCGAAGCATCGATACGGGAAGCAACGATGTAAAACAGCAGACATCAAACATTTTCAATTGAAAACATCAATTTACAAATCCGAAGCATGTTCGATACCGAACCAACGTCCGCCGAACTCATTTCATCACAAAAATGTTTTGCTAAGCGACCTGTTTCATCAATGGAACACACAATTTTCGAGCCCAACCCCATGGAAGCGAATGGCAGTCGAGACACGAACGCGAAACAACACACATCCCCGCTCAAGAAGAACTGACCCGCAAGAAAATGGCGACAATTCAACCGAGCAAGGCGGGATGCCAAAACCCCAAAAAATGAGACAGCCGAAAAAAATGGTCCTCCTCTCCTCTCCTCTCCCCACACGCTAATAAAACAAACCACCCTAAAGCGCTCAAGCACCTCCAGCGTACACGCACAAAGCCACCAGCACAACGTCGGCTATTGGCGTCGGCGTTGTATCCTCAAACCACCATGAACCGAAGAAGCCCGACCGATCCACGTGCGCGCTTTCACCACACGGACATCCCACATACATGGCAGCTTTGGCATGGCAACCTGCACCCAATGTCGCCAACCAAACACCTGGATTGACTTGAAAATGATCAGCTATTTGGTGGTCAACAACTTCTCGGTGTGGGAAGAGAAAAAGAAGAGAAGACAAGAGAAGGCAAGGTAAGGTAGGCTGAGCCAAGGCCGAAGCCCAACGGCCAAAGTCCAAAGCCGAAAGCCCAAGGGTCAACAGCCCAACAGCCCAACAGCCAACGGCCAACGGCCACGGGCCAACGGCCACGGGCAAAGGCCAAGGGGCCAAGGGGCCAAGGGGCCAAGGGGCCAAGAGGCCAAGGGGCCAAGGGCCAAAGGGCCAAAGGGCCAAAGGGCCAAGGGCCACGGCCCACGGTCCAACGGCCACCAACGAGCCAAAGGGCCAACGGCCACAACGGCCACAACTGCCACAACGACCACAACGGCCACAAACAGCCAACGGCCAACGGCCAACGGCCACCCCAGAACAAACGAATATAAATATCATCAAGAATATAAGAATATGAAGAGTATATATGTATATATATATATATATAGATACAACAGAAAAAATTAAAGAATACACAAGTAATATAAATAGTTTACAAATAAACATAACATAAACCATATGAAAATATACCGAATACAAAGATTATAAAGAATGTATTTTTTTTGAAAAACACAATA
>CBDCEV010000025.1:0-7252 GCA_965215715.1 Hyphomicrobiales bacterium
CTCTGGGAGAAATGCTGGATATTGATGGTCTGGATCCAGTAAAACTACGTCAGAGAGAGTCCAAGAAAGATAGTGTGGATTTTTTTTGACGAAAAGAAGCTGAAAACGATCACCAGTCAACAGTCCACTGTCAGTGCGCCCAGCTCACGCAAGTCGGGCCTCACTGCGTGGTGTCCAACTCGAACAGGTCGGCGAGGAGTGGGGCCTCCACCTGTGTGGCACCACGTTAGATGTGCGGTTGGCTCCACCAGTGACGCAGCGAATGCATTGGCACAAGAGACTGCCAGCATTCGTGTCCAACGGCACTCCCACATGAGGGCGACTGGGAGGCGCATGAAAAGGTGATAAATCTGGCCTTGGCATGCGCCAACTGATGGAGCACATTCACTGCTTCCTCGCTCCATCCAATCGCCATCACCACTCCGGGCACGTCCTCTCTTTGTCGTGGCGCGCCTGTGCCAAGACAGCTCCGTCACAGTCAGCTGCACCAGGATGGGCCTCTCCTTCTCCAGTCAACACACTTCGGAGAGTGACATCCACTGCCAGCTGCACACCTCCGTAACAAGGAAGATCTTGTGCGAGCACTTCTATTCGTCTGGAGTCCTCCGCAGACACATTCACGTTCATGTCCTTCAAGAATGCATTCATCCGGACAGTTGCTCCTGCTTCTCGGAAGATGCGCGCCACGGTGCGCTTGGTGGGGACTGCGCGTTTCTTGACGCGGCCACTGCACATGCAAGCAGCGTGGTGTTGGCCCTGGGCATCAAGAGGAGTGTGACACCCTTCACATCGATCCTCTGTGATCTGGAGTGGCAAACGCAACCTCTCCAGTGTTCTGAACAAATGTGGTGGGATCGTGTACTCAGGTGTGGTGGGACACAGGGCCAGAGCAGCTCCTGCATTCCGCCCTGAGTGTGACCGCAAGTGGGCCCGGTGAGCAGCGGTGCAGCCATGCAACGTGGTCGTCTTCCTGTGCGAATCAGAAACAGAAGACGACCAATGATGCCAGCCACCATGCCACTCGCCTGGTTCCCCCTCAACGTCACCCGTGGATGGTCTCTTTCCACTGTGGAGGTCTGCCCAACTGGGCTTCTCTGTGAATCCTTGCCGTTCCAAGGTTGCTGACGCCTCACGGAGGTGGGCCAAACACCCTTCTTGTGGCACGTCCTGTCCCAACAAGGCCTCCTCGACCCTCTCAGCAACTGCAAGATTGCGTTGATCCACCATGTGCAGCGCGTCTGCCCAAGAGGCCCAATACGCTGCGGCTGCGCAGCGAGTCGCGGACCTCAAACCCAAACAAACCTCCCATGCGCATCGGGAGAGACGCCACCTGCTTGGCATGCTCAACGTCGCCTTCCGAACCAGGGAGCAGCCCAATCAGAGCCAGAGCTGTGCCCCATATGCCTTCGTCATGCAGTCGACTGTACTCCGAGGACAACGCAGGCGGCAGAGTGCGCAACGTGTGGTTGGCTGTGGGGTTGGCACTCTGCAACAGGACTTGCCAAGCACACTGCAATCCGGGATGTCCGGGATTGCCTCCCACAGCCTTCGTTCATCATTGACCCTAGACTGCAACTTTTCGGCAACGAACGGCGCGCTCCCAATTGGAGTCCCCAACACCATGACACCCCTGGGTTGCCAAGCTTCTTCACAAAGCTGTCCACGTCCTCCGGTGGGAGTCCGCCTTTGTTCCAGACTTTCATCTTGTCGTGGTGAAGCCGAATGCCTGCGATCCTGAACAATCTTGTGGCCAAAGCATGGTGGATGTCCTTCACACAGCTGGGCTGACACAGAATTGTTCTCCGGGTTCCAACGTGGCCGCAACTTCTTCCAGCGCTGCTTGGATGTCAATGGAGAACAAGAGTGGCATCAAGGGGTCTCCCTGCTCCCCTCCCTTGAGCTTGGGTCACTGTGCGTCTCTCACCCTTTGCATCCCACCAACTGTAATTGGATGGGTTGCGTGTGAGAGCCGGACAAACGGAAGGATGACCCTTTGGCATCTTCTCCAAACGCTCCAACATTGCCGATCTGAAGATGTGGTCGTGCGCCCCAATGCCGTCCACGCTCAGAATTATGACTGCGTCACGCAACATGTGCCCCACACAATCAGTCCCAGCTGTTGTGGACAGCGCATACTGGAATGGTGCGCAGTTCTTGCCACAAATCTTCTCAAAGAACAACCTGTGGCAATTCCTCGCACACCACCCTCTGGCTTGGCCATTATAGCACATGTGAGAGCTTCCGCCACCTCTTGTGGAACAGTGGCCTGCGCCAAACTGGAGACGGCCTCGAAGAGCAATCCAGAATGCCAACCTTGTCGAGCACACGCAAATGCTCGAAGTGCACCCTTCAGACTCTTGATGAAAATGTTCCGATTAACTTGCAGAAGCACGTCTGGTTGGTGCTCGAACACGTTTCTGGGGATGTTGAACCTGCTGAGGACGCCTTGACTGCATTTCATGCAGTTGCATCGGTTCCGGGAAGAAGTGCTACACCTGTCAAACACTGTTGCACTTACCTTAAACAGCCCGACCTCTTTGTTCTCCTGAATCTGCCCGGCTGGGTGGCCTGATATTCGGTGCATCGACTGCAATCAATGCTTCGCGCAATAGGGTGTGCCATTCCCCTTCAGTAAACAAATCGAACCTGCGACACAACTCTTCTTTGGTCACCTTTCCCCATCTGGTCCCCGTCTGAAGAACAACACTGGCAACAGACAAAATGGCTTCCATCCTCTCACCTCACCACTTTGATCTCGTGCTCTCATTTCTCACTGCATGTGACCGCATCTCCAAAGCTTGTCTCACCGCTTGTCGGAATCTGCCCCGCACATGATGTGGACAATTGCAACACTTGGAAGCGCCGTTGGAACACATCCTGCAAATTGACCGTCCAACACTTGCCAACAACTTGTCGGCGAAAATTTCGGGCAACCTCCGATCACCACGGCGCTGTGGTTGCTGAACTGCCTGGGCTGACTCTCCCCCGACGCACAGAAAACAACGTCAACTGGACGAACAGTGATTCAAGTCCGCTAACACGTGCATCCCTGCGGTCGCAATGTTCAACATTCTTTCTTGTGCTCGACTGCAGAAATGTGCGCCCCAACGTGGCATCGGGAATCCTTGACTGTCGATCCACTCTGCCAAGCCCTCACGTGCTCGGATTCCAATCTCTTGCATTGCTCTGCGGAGTGCCTCCCAACCAACCACCACAGCTTCTGGACCGGTCATCTCGATGCTTGCAACACACACGTCCTGGACCCTGTCGGAGACTTCAATCAACCAACTCAACACTGGGTCGTCCTGTTCCCGCAGAACGCCGCCCACAACAACGGCACGATCAACGCTGACCACTGATGGCGGCGAATTTCTCTTGGGATGTCGTCCGATGTGACCGTCCCCACGCACATGGCCAACGACACAATTGACTCCCTTGCCACTTCCACGCGTTGATTTCTGGCGCACTGTGTCTCTTGCTGCATCTGTTGACGGACATGAATCTTTGGTCGTGGCTGTCCGGGACTGCTTGAGAAGAAACGAAGGTAAACCTCCGTCTCCGGCGTGTGCGGGACACACGATTGTCTTCCGGGACATGTTCAACTTGAACGTCAACACTGTCCATGTCGGATTCCCCGCCACACTGGCCTGGAACTCGCATCAATTGGTCGGCCATGTTGCTCTTGCACTTCTGACGAGAAGAGCGTTACTTTCGTCACTGTCCATCTGAGTGTCGCGCACGAAGAATTCGTCACCACTGTCAACATCAACGACTGTCCCTTGCCACTCCACGTTTCGACTCTGGTCCACTGGTTCTGACACACTGTCCCATGAACGTTGCAGAACCCGCATCCTCTGTGTCCGACGCCTCCCGCTTCCAAGACATAGGTTGGACGCCTCGCTGATGCGTTGACCCCGCAATCCATGCCAGGTCCTGAAACGTGCCACCTGTAAACCTGGTCTTCCTCGGCAAAACCTGTCACTCACTGGCACATGTTGTGTGTGACGCCTCCAACTGTGCAATCCTCCGCAATTGACGAATTTCCTCTTGGGGGTCGCTGTCCACTGTGAAAGGGCTTGGCTGTGCCCTGGCTTCCGACTGCAACGCCTCCAACCGACGTTCCCCATCGAGGGTCCTGGCCCACACCTCCTGCATGTTTGCCTTGATCTTCTCAGCTTTGACAGTCAGAACCTCCAATTTCATGCGTGAACGAGATTGAAATGCTTCGGTTTGAGAGACCCGCACAGGAATGGGTCGGACCTGGCTTGGGCACGAGCCTTGATCAGAGGCTCCTGCAATGCCGCTGCAACTGGATCCTCTGCTCCCACAGCCTCCATTGCTGCCTCGAGCTTTGCGGCAACCTTGGGCGCTTGAAACGGGGACACCTTGCATGGAATCTACTTTCGCGGGCTTGGTGGTTGGAGAGCTGTACCCCACCCCCTGCACGAGGCCAAGACGCGGCTGCCGGACGTGGACCCCTCCAAATTGTGCGCCACACCCCCTTCCGAAAAGTTGTCTTCGAGAATCCATTTCCTGTTGCGCCCCCATGGCAAACAAATGCACAACAACACAACTACAAACACGTGCGAGCAATGTTGTCTTGAACAGAAATGACCTTGAACCAAGATGGCAGTTTTGTAAGTTTGTGGTGTGGCAGTGGTGTGGCAATGGTGTGGCAGTGGTGTGGCAGTGGTGTGGCAGTGGTGTGGCAGTGGTGTGGCAGTGGTGTGGCAGTGGTGTGGCAGTGGTGTGGCAGTGGTGTGGCAGTGGTGTGGCAGTGGTGTGGCAGTTTAGCAGGTAGTGTGTGGGGTGTGGAAATGTAGACTGCAGATTTGAAAAGGAAGAGCGTCGATTGTAGAGTGTGAAATGTGGATTTTAAAGTGTAGAATTGGGGTTGTGAAGTGGAGAGTGAAGAGTTGATTGTTGAAGTGTAGAGTGTTGAGTTTACAGTTTAGTGATTTGTTTATTTAGTTTAGAGTTCAGAATTGGTTTAGAATTTATTTTTACATTTTGTTTTAGTTTTTGAGTTTGGTATTGGTTTTATTAGTTTTTTTAGTGTTTTAGTTTTTGAAATTTTAGTTCATTTTCAATTGTTTGGTTTTTTTTCTTAGTGTTTTTTTTTTTTTCAAAAAAAAAAATAAAACAAAATTTACAAAAAAAAAACATATTTCTATTTTACTCTAAGTTTGTTTTTTTTGATTTTGCTACTTTTTAAATTTTGTAGAAAAAAATATTGAACGTTTTCTCAAGATTTTTCCAGTTGTTTGGTTTTTTTTGATTTTTTCAGATTTTCAATTTTTTTTGTTTGATTGAATTTTTGGAACTGTATTTATTTTTCTAAACTTCTTAATTTTTTCATTTTCTAACAAAATTTATCTTTTTTTTGAAATTGCAATTTTTTAATTTTTTAATTTTTCAATTTTTTTTGTTTTTCAGTTTTGCATTTTTTTGTTTTGGAGTTTTTGGGGTTTTCAGAGTTTTTTGTTTTTGAATTTCAGAGTTTCCAGAGTGTTGAGAGTGTTCAGATTTTTCAGTTTTTAAATTTAGAGTTCATGGAATTTTCAGAGATCAGATCAGCTAATGGAGCTCAGAGTTTGTAGAGTTGGAAGTTACAGAGTTTGTAGAATTTAGAGTTTATGGAGTTTGTAGAGTATAGAGTTTAAAGAGTTTTAGTTTGTAAAGTTCTGAGAATTTTGAGAGTTTAGAGTTGAAAGAGTTTTTAGAGTTTTAGAGTTTGTAGAGTTTTGAGAGTTTAGAGTTTGTAGAGTTTTGAGAGTTTAGAGTTTTTAAAGTTTTTGGAGTTTAGAGTTTTTGGAGTTTGAACTTTTCAGTTTAGAGATTTTGGTTTTTAGTTTTCTTTTTCAATTTTTAGTTTCTTTTTTTTTTGAATTTTTAGTTTGCAGTTTTTTTCAAGTTTTTGTTGTAGTTGAAATTTTTTTGAGTTGATAGTTGATAATTTTTTAGTTTATAATTTAAAATTTTGTTTATGATTTACAATTAATAGTTTTTGTAGTTTATAGAAGATGGTTTTTCGTTTCCAGTTTGTAGTTTTTTGTGTATGGGGTGCAGTTTACAGTTTGTGGTTTATAGTTTATAGTTTAAAATTGTTTATGGTTTAAAGTTTATAGTTTGCTGTTTAGAGTTTTTAGTTTTTGGTTGATGGTCTTTTATTTGCAGTTCTACAGTTTGAAGTTCAGAGTTTAGGGTTTAAAGTTTATGGTTTGTGGTCTCTGGTTTTTAGTTTTTATCGTACAGTTTTTTCAGTTTTTAATTTCTATTTTTTGTGGTTCAGAGTTCAAAGTTTGTTACAGTTTATGGTTTATAGTTTATAGTTTTTAGTTTTTAGTTTATAGTTTATAGTTTTATAGTTTATAAGTTTATAAGTTTTAAAATTTATAGGTTGTAAGTCTAAAATTTATAGTTTAGAGTTTAATTTTTTTAGTTTGTTTAATTTTTAGTTTTTAGTGTTTAGTTTTTGGTGTTTAGTTTTTAGTTTTTAGTTCTTAGTTCTTATTTTTTAGTTTTTTAGTTTTGAGTTTTTGGTGTTTAGTATTTAGTTTTTAGTTTTTTAATTTTTAGTTTTTTGTTTTTAATTTTGAGTTTTGAGTTTTGAGTTTTGAGTTTTGAGTTTTGAGTTTTGAGTTTTGAGTTTTGAGTTTTGAGTTTTGAGTTTTTGAGTTTTGAGTTTTGAGTTTTGAGTTTTTATTTTTTATTTTTTTATTTTTTATTTTTTATTTTTTATTTTTAGTTTTGAGTTTTTATTTTTAGTTTATAGTTTTTAGTTTATAGTTTTTAGTTTATAAGTTTATGGTGCATGGTTTATGGTTTATGGTTTATAGTTTATAATTTATAATTTATAGTTTGTAATTTATAGTTTATGGTTTATGGTTTATGGTTTATAGTTTATAGTTTGTAGTTTACAGTTCATAGTGTATAGTGTATGGTGTATGGTGTATAGTTTATAGTGTCTAATGTATAATGTATGGAATATAGTGTATGGTGTATAGTGTATGGTGTATGATGTATGATTTATGGTGTATAGTTCACGGTTCACAGTTTTGAGTTTACGTTTTTGAGTTTATAGTTTTGAGTTTATGGTTTATAGTTTTGAGTTTATAGTTTTGAGTTTATAGTTTTGCGTTTTGAGTTTATAGTTTTTTTAGTGTAAAGTTTTTTCAGTTTATAGTTTTTTTAGTTTATAGTTTTTTTTAGTTTATAGTTTTTTTTTGAGTTAAAAGCTTTTTTAGTTAAG
>CBDCEV010000026.1:0-22788 GCA_965215715.1 Hyphomicrobiales bacterium
GTTTTAATTCAATTACCCAATGTAATTGACACGATATCGAAACGATGGCGGAGTAAGAAAGCCTTCAATACTTCACCTTTCCACATCTTTCCCTAAGCAGATTCTTACTCCATCCCGTTTTAAATTAATACTATTAATTAATAACGGATCGACTGAAAAAAACATAATTCATGTTCTTTCTGGGCCGAAAACTTCGGTAGGAGTCTAGAGGGGCAAGGGGGGCCAACAAGGGGCAGTAAAGTATTCAATACAATCATTCAAATGGAAGCCGACCGCCTGCGCGAAAACCCACAAACTCCGCAACAGCAAGAAACACTTCAAGCAATCACCTAAGGCTGCAAAAGGGCTGATGCGCCTTCTTTTAGCAGCAAACAATCAAGCCACCAGACGAAACGAAATCATAAAAAGCTACCTTCAACATCCTTCAACTGGGTTCAAGCAGCAACCGATATGCACCCCGCTTGCCCCAACAAGAAACAAAATCATCTACAAAACAGCTTGCTCCGACGGACCCAATTCTGGGTCCGGAAAAGCTTCTCAAAACCGGCTTCGCTCAAAAGGGCCTCCCTAGTTGCCCTTCCGGTCGCCATAAGCCAAAAAGGTTCATTGAAACCAAAACGTTGCGCTTCTGCAACCTTGATACAAAAAACTTCAAAAAATGAACCTAAACACGGTCCCAAAAATGGGACCGCCTGGCGGTCCCATTTTTGGGACCGCATGCACAGCTTAGTAAAAGAATAGAAGAAAAGCACTTTCACGGTCCCATTTTTGGGACCGTCTGGCGGTACCAAAAATGAGACCGCAAAATCGCAAAATCAACAGCAAAGGCCGACCCGTGCAACAAACAAAAAATGACAACTGCGTTTAGTTAAGCAACAAGCATATAGAGTTGGAACAGTTGCCCTTCCGGTCGCCATAAGCCAAAAAGGTTCATTGAAACCAAAACGTTGCGCTTCTGCAACCTTGATACAAAAAACTTCAAAAAATGAACCTAAACACGGTCCCAAAAATGGGACCGCCTGGCGGTCCCATTTTTGGGACCGCATGCACAGCTTAGTAAAAGAATAGAAGAAAAGCACTTTCACGGTCCCATTTTTGGGACCGTCTGGCGGTACCAAAAATGAGACCGCAAAATCGCAAAATCAACAGCAAAGGCCGACCCGTGCAACAAACAAAAAATGACAACTGCGTTTAGTTAAGCAACAAGCATATAGAGTTGGAACAGAGGAGGCCCGCACATGCGAAGCCTGATTTCAATTGACTTTCCGGCCCCAGAAATGGAACCTGAAAGCGCACATGTGGTATCAGCTGCCTCCGTTCCTTAGCTCCAATGCGGCGATTGCAATGCAGCACCACCCAGGCAACATTCACCAATCCGTCGCTACTCCGCGCTACTCCGCTACTCCGTGGTATGTTTTAATTCAATTACCCAATGTAATTGACACGATATCGAAACGATGGCGGAGTAAGAAAGCCTTCAATACTTCACCTTTCCACATCTTTCCCTAAGCAGATTCTTACTCCATCCCGTTTTAAATTAATACTATTAATTAATAACGGATCGACTGAAAAAAACATAATTCATGTTCTTTCTGGGCCGAAAACTTCGGTAGGAGTCTAGAGGGGCAAGGGGGGCCAACAAGGGGCAGTAAAGTATTCAATACAATCATTCAAATGGAAGCCGACCGCCTGCGCGAAAACCCACAAACTCCGCAACAGCAAGAAACACTTCAAGCAATCACCTAAGGCTGCAAAAGGGCTGATGCGCCTTCTTTTAGCAGCAAACAATCAAGCCACCAGACGAAACGAAATCATAAAAAGCTACCTTCAACATCCTTCAACTGGGTTCAAGCAGCAACCGATATGCACCCCGCTTGCCCCAACAAGAAACAAAATCATCTACAAAACAGCTTGCTCCGACGGACCCAATTCTGGGTCCGGAAAAGCTTCTCAAAACCGGCTTCGCTCAAAAGGGCCTCCCTAGTTGCCCTTCCGGTCGCCATAAGCCAAAAAGGTTCATTGAAACCAAAACGTTGCGCTTCTGCAACCTTGATACAAAAAACTTCAAAAAATGAACCTAAACACGGTCCCAAAAATGGGACCGCCTGGCGGTCCCATTTTTGGGACCGCATGCACAGCTTAGTAAAAGAATAGAAGAAAAGCACTTTCACGGTCCCATTTTTGGGACCGTCTGGCGGTACCAAAAATGAGACCGCAAAATCGCAAAATCAACAGCAAAGGCCGACCCGTGCAACAAACAAAAAATGACAACTGCGTTTAGTTAAGCAACAAGCATATAGAGTTGGAACAGTTGCCCTTCCGGTCGCCATAAGCCAAAAAGGTTCATTGAAACCAAAACGTTGCGCTTCTGCAACCTTGATACAAAAAACTTCAAAAAATGAACCTAAACACGGTCCCAAAAATGGGACCGCCTGGCGGTCCCATTTTTGGGACCGCATGCACAGCTTAGTAAAAGAATAGAAGAAAAGCACTTTCACGGTCCCATTTTTGGGACCGTCTGGCGGTACCAAAAATGAGACCGCAAAATCGCAAAATCAACAGCAAAGGCCGACCCGTGCAACAAACAAAAAATGACAACTGCGTTTAGTTAAGCAACAAGCATATAGAGTTGGAACAGAGGAGGCCCGCACATGCGAAGCCTGATTTCAATTGACTTTCCGGCCCCAGAAATGGAACCTGAAAGCGCACATGTGGTATCAGCTGCCTCCGTTCCTTAGCTCCAATGCGGCGATTGCAATGCAGCACCACCCAGGCAACATTCACCAATCCGTCGCTACTCCGCGCTACTCCGCTACTCCGTGGTATGTTTTAATTCAATTACCCAATGTAATTGACACGATATCGAAACGATGGCGGAGTAAGAAAGCCTTCAATACTTCACCTTTCCACATCTTTCCCTAAGCAGATTCTTACTCCATCCCGTTTTAAATTAATACTATTAATTAATAACGGATCGACTGAAAAAAACATAATTCATGTTCTTTCTGGGCCGAAAACTTCGGTAGGAGTCTAGAGGGGCAAGGGGGGCCAACAAGGGGCAGTAAAGTATTCAATACAATCATTCAAATGGAAGCCGACCGCCTGCGCGAAAACCCACAAACTCCGCAACAGCAAGAAACACTTCAAGCAATCACCTAAGGCTGCAAAAGGGCTGATGCGCCTTCTTTTAGCAGCAAACAATCAAGCCACCAGACGAAACGAAATCATAAAAAGCTACCTTCAACATCCTTCAACTGGGTTCAAGCAGCAACCGATATGCACCCCGCTTGCCCCAACAAGAAACAAAATCATCTACAAAACAGCTTGCTCCGACGGACCCAATTCTGGGTCCGGAAAAGCTTCTCAAAACCGGCTTCGCTCAAAAGGGCCTCCCTAGTTGCCCTTCCGGTCGCCATAAGCCAAAAAGGTTCATTGAAACCAAAACGTTGCGCTTCTGCAACCTTGATACAAAAAACTTCAAAAAATGAACCTAAACACGGTCCCAAAAATGGGACCGCCTGGCGGTCCCATTTTTGGGACCGCATGCACAGCTTAGTAAAAGAATAGAAGAAAAGCACTTTCACGGTCCCATTTTTGGGACCGTCTGGCGGTACCAAAAATGAGACCGCAAAATCGCAAAATCAACAGCAAAGGCCGACCCGTGCAACAAACAAAAAATGACAACTGCGTTTAGTTAAGCAACAAGCATATAGAGTTGGAACAGTTGCCCTTCCGGTCGCCATAAGCCAAAAAGGTTCATTGAAACCAAAACGTTGCGCTTCTGCAACCTTGATACAAAAAACTTCAAAAAATGAACCTAAACACGGTCCCAAAAATGGGACCGCCTGGCGGTCCCATTTTTGGGACCGCATGCACAGCTTAGTAAAAGAATAGAAGAAAAGCACTTTCACGGTCCCATTTTTGGGACCGTCTGGCGGTACCAAAAATGAGACCGCAAAATCGCAAAATCAACAGCAAAGGCCGACCCGTGCAACAAACAAAAAATGACAACTGCGTTTAGTTAAGCAACAAGCATATAGAGTTGGAACAGAGGAGGCCCGCACATGCGAAGCCTGATTTCAATTGACTTTCCGGCCCCAGAAATGGAACCTGAAAGCGCACATGTGGTATCAGCTGCCTCCGTTCCTTAGCTCCAATGCGGCGATTGCAATGCAGCACCACCCAGGCAACATTCACCAATCCGTCGCTACTCCGCGCTACTCCGCTACTCCGTGGTATGTTTTAATTCAATTACCCAATGTAATTGACACGATATCGAAACGATGGCGGAGTAAGAAAGCCTTCAATACTTCACCTTTCCACATCTTTCCCTAAGCAGATTCTTACTCCATCCCGTTTTAAATTAATACTATTAATTAATAACGGATCGACTGAAAAAAACATAATTCATGTTCTTTCTGGGCCGAAAACTTCGGTAGGAGTCTAGAGGGGCAAGGGGGGCCAACAAGGGGCAGTAAAGTATTCAATACAATCATTCAAATGGAAGCCGACCGCCTGCGCGAAAACCCACAAACTCCGCAACAGCAAGAAACACTTCAAGCAATCACCTAAGGCTGCAAAAGGGCTGATGCGCCTTCTTTTAGCAGCAAACAATCAAGCCACCAGACGAAACGAAATCATAAAAAGCTACCTTCAACATCCTTCAACTGGGTTCAAGCAGCAACCGATATGCACCCCGCTTGCCCCAACAAGAAACAAAATCATCTACAAAACAGCTTGCTCCGACGGACCCAATTCTGGGTCCGGAAAAGCTTCTCAAAACCGGCTTCGCTCAAAAGGGCCTCCCTAGTTGCCCTTCCGGTCGCCATAAGCCAAAAAGGTTCATTGAAACCAAAACGTTGCGCTTCTGCAACCTTGATACAAAAAACTTCAAAAAATGAACCTAAACACGGTCCCAAAAATGGGACCGCCTGGCGGTCCCATTTTTGGGACCGCATGCACAGCTTAGTAAAAGAATAGAAGAAAAGCACTTTCACGGTCCCATTTTTGGGACCGTCTGGCGGTACCAAAAATGAGACCGCAAAATCGCAAAATCAACAGCAAAGGCCGACCCGTGCAACAAACAAAAAATGACAACTGCGTTTAGTTAAGCAACAAGCATATAGAGTTGGAACAGTTGCCCTTCCGGTCGCCATAAGCCAAAAAGGTTCATTGAAACCAAAACGTTGCGCTTCTGCAACCTTGATACAAAAAACTTCAAAAAATGAACCTAAACACGGTCCCAAAAATGGGACCGCCTGGCGGTCCCATTTTTGGGACCGCATGCACAGCTTAGTAAAAGAATAGAAGAAAAGCACTTTCACGGTCCCATTTTTGGGACCGTCTGGCGGTACCAAAAATGAGACCGCAAAATCGCAAAATCAACAGCAAAGGCCGACCCGTGCAACAAACAAAAAATGACAACTGCGTTTAGTTAAGCAACAAGCATATAGAGTTGGAACAGAGGAGGCCCGCACATGCGAAGCCTGATTTCAATTGACTTTCCGGCCCCAGAAATGGAACCTGAAAGCGCACATGTGGTATCAGCTGCCTCCGTTCCTTAGCTCCAATGCGGCGATTGCAATGCAGCACCACCCAGGCAACATTCACCAATCCGTCGCTACTCCGCGCTACTCCGCTACTCCGTGGTATGTTTTAATTCAATTACCCAATGTAATTGACACGATATCGAAACGATGGCGGAGTAAGAAAGCCTTCAATACTTCACCTTTCCACATCTTTCCCTAAGCAGATTCTTACTCCATCCCGTTTTAAATTAATACTATTAATTAATAACGGATCGACTGAAAAAAACATAATTCATGTTCTTTCTGGGCCGAAAACTTCGGTAGGAGTCTAGAGGGGCAAGGGGGGCCAACAAGGGGCAGTAAAGTATTCAATACAATCATTCAAATGGAAGCCGACCGCCTGCGCGAAAACCCACAAACTCCGCAACAGCAAGAAACACTTCAAGCAATCACCTAAGGCTGCAAAAGGGCTGATGCGCCTTCTTTTAGCAGCAAACAATCAAGCCACCAGACGAAACGAAATCATAAAAAGCTACCTTCAACATCCTTCAACTGGGTTCAAGCAGCAACCGATATGCACCCCGCTTGCCCCAACAAGAAACAAAATCATCTACAAAACAGCTTGCTCCGACGGACCCAATTCTGGGTCCGGAAAAGCTTCTCAAAACCGGCTTCGCTCAAAAGGGCCTCCCTAGTTGCCCTTCCGGTCGCCATAAGCCAAAAAGGTTCATTGAAACCAAAACGTTGCGCTTCTGCAACCTTGATACAAAAAACTTCAAAAAATGAACCTAAACACGGTCCCAAAAATGGGACCGCCTGGCGGTCCCATTTTTGGGACCGCATGCACAGCTTAGTAAAAGAATAGAAGAAAAGCACTTTCACGGTCCCATTTTTGGGACCGTCTGGCGGTACCAAAAATGAGACCGCAAAATCGCAAAATCAACAGCAAAGGCCGACCCGTGCAACAAACAAAAAATGACAACTGCGTTTAGTTAAGCAACAAGCATATAGAGTTGGAACAGTTGCCCTTCCGGTCGCCATAAGCCAAAAAGGTTCATTGAAACCAAAACGTTGCGCTTCTGCAACCTTGATACAAAAAACTTCAAAAAATGAACCTAAACACGGTCCCAAAAATGGGACCGCCTGGCGGTCCCATTTTTGGGACCGCATGCACAGCTTAGTAAAAGAATAGAAGAAAAGCACTTTCACGGTCCCATTTTTGGGACCGTCTGGCGGTACCAAAAATGAGACCGCAAAATCGCAAAATCAACAGCAAAGGCCGACCCGTGCAACAAACAAAAAATGACAACTGCGTTTAGTTAAGCAACAAGCATATAGAGTTGGAACAGAGGAGGCCCGCACATGCGAAGCCTGATTTCAATTGACTTTCCGGCCCCAGAAATGGAACCTGAAAGCGCACATGTGGTATCAGCTGCCTCCGTTCCTTAGCTCCAATGCGGCGATTGCAATGCAGCACCACCCAGGCAACATTCACCAATCCGTCGCTACTCCGCGCTACTCCGCTACTCCGTGGTATGTTTTAATTCAATTACCCAATGTAATTGACACGATATCGAAACGATGGCGGAGTAAGAAAGCCTTCAATACTTCACCTTTCCACATCTTTCCCTAAGCAGATTCTTACTCCATCCCGTTTTAAATTAATACTATTAATTAATAACGGATCGACTGAAAAAAACATAATTCATGTTCTTTCTGGGCCGAAAACTTCGGTAGGAGTCTAGAGGGGCAAGGGGGGCCAACAAGGGGCAGTAAAGTATTCAATACAATCATTCAAATGGAAGCCGACCGCCTGCGCGAAAACCCACAAACTCCGCAACAGCAAGAAACACTTCAAGCAATCACCTAAGGCTGCAAAAGGGCTGATGCGCCTTCTTTTAGCAGCAAACAATCAAGCCACCAGACGAAACGAAATCATAAAAAGCTACCTTCAACATCCTTCAACTGGGTTCAAGCAGCAACCGATATGCACCCCGCTTGCCCCAACAAGAAACAAAATCATCTACAAAACAGCTTGCTCCGACGGACCCAATTCTGGGTCCGGAAAAGCTTCTCAAAACCGGCTTCGCTCAAAAGGGCCTCCCTAGTTGCCCTTCCGGTCGCCATAAGCCAAAAAGGTTCATTGAAACCAAAACGTTGCGCTTCTGCAACCTTGATACAAAAAACTTCAAAAAATGAACCTAAACACGGTCCCAAAAATGGGACCGCCTGGCGGTCCCATTTTTGGGACCGCATGCACAGCTTAGTAAAAGAATAGAAGAAAAGCACTTTCACGGTCCCATTTTTGGGACCGTCTGGCGGTACCAAAAATGAGACCGCAAAATCGCAAAATCAACAGCAAAGGCCGACCCGTGCAACAAACAAAAAATGACAACTGCGTTTAGTTAAGCAACAAGCATATAGAGTTGGAACAGTTGCCCTTCCGGTCGCCATAAGCCAAAAAGGTTCATTGAAACCAAAACGTTGCGCTTCTGCAACCTTGATACAAAAAACTTCAAAAAATGAACCTAAACACGGTCCCAAAAATGGGACCGCCTGGCGGTCCCATTTTTGGGACCGCATGCACAGCTTAGTAAAAGAATAGAAGAAAAGCACTTTCACGGTCCCATTTTTGGGACCGTCTGGCGGTACCAAAAATGAGACCGCAAAATCGCAAAATCAACAGCAAAGGCCGACCCGTGCAACAAACAAAAAATGACAACTGCGTTTAGTTAAGCAACAAGCATATAGAGTTGGAACAGAGGAGGCCCGCACATGCGAAGCCTGATTTCAATTGACTTTCCGGCCCCAGAAATGGAACCTGAAAGCGCACATGTGGTATCAGCTGCCTCCGTTCCTTAGCTCCAATGCGGCGATTGCAATGCAGCACCACCCAGGCAACATTCACCAATCCGTCGCTACTCCGCGCTACTCCGCTACTCCGTGGTATGTTTTAATTCAATTACCCAATGTAATTGACACGATATCGAAACGATGGCGGAGTAAGAGAGCCTTCAATACTTCACATTCCCACATCTTTCCCTAAGCAGATTCTTACTCCATCCCGTTTTAAATTAATACTATTAATTAATAACGGGATTGACTGAAAAGATCATAATGCATGTTCTTTCTGGGCTGCAAACTTCGGTAGGAGTCTAGAGGGGCAAGGGGGGCCCACAAGGGGCAGTAAAGTATTCAATACAATCATTCAAATGGAAGCCGGCCACCTTCGCGAAAACCCACAAACTCCGCAACAGCAAGAAACACTTCAAGTAATCACCTATAAGGCTGCAAAAGGCTGATGCGCCTTCTTTTAGCAGCAAACAATCAAGCCACCAGACGAAACGAAATAATAAAAAGCTACCTTCAACTGGGTTCAAGCAGCAACCGATATGCACCCCGCTTGCCCCAACAAGAAACCAAATCATCTACAAAACAGCTTCCTCCGACGGACCCAATTCTGGCCCAATTCTGGGTCCGGAAAACATTCTCAAAACCGGCTTCGCTCAAAAGGGCCTCCCTAGTTGCCCTTCCGGCCGCCATTAAGCCACAAAGCTTCATTGAAACCAAAACGTTGCGCTTCTGCAACCTTGATACAAAAAACTTCAAAAAATGAACTTAAACACGGTCCCAAAAATGGGACCGCCTGGCGGTCCATTTTTGGGACCGCATGCACCGCTTAGTAAAAAACAAAAGAAAAGCACTGGCGGTCCCATTTTTGGGACCGCATGCACTGCTTAGTAAAAGAACAAAAGAAAAGCACTTTCACGGTCCCATTTTTGGGACCGTCTGGCGGTACCAAAAATTAGACCGCAAAATCGCAAAATCAACAGCAAAGGCCGACCCGTGCAACGAACAAAAAATGACAACTGCGTTTAGTTAAGCAACAAGCATATAGAGTTGGAACAGAGGAGGCCCGCACATGCGAAGCGTGATTTCAATTGACTTTCCGGCCCCAGAAATGGAACCTGAAAGCGCACATGTGGCATCAGCTGTCTCCGTTCCCTAGCTCCAATGCGGCGATTGCAATGCAGCACCACCCAGGCAACATTCACCAATCCGTCGCTACTCCGCGCTACTCCGCTACTCCGTGGTATGTCTTAATTCAATTACCCAATGTAATTGACACGATATCGGAACGATGGCGGAGTAAGAGAGCCTTCAATACTTCACATTCCCACATCTTTCCCTAAGCAGATTCTTACTCCATCCCGTTTTAAATTAATACTATTAATTAATAACGGGATTGACTGAAAAGATCATAATGCATGTTCTTTCTGGGCTGCAAACTTCGGTAGGAGTCTAGAGGGGCAAGGGGGGCCCACAAGGGGCAGTAAAGTATTCAATACAATCATTCAAATGGAAGCCGGCCACCTTCGCGAAAACCCACAAACTCCGCAACAGCAAGAAACACTTCAAGTAATCACCTATAAGGCTGCAAAAGGCTGATGCGCCTTCTTTTAGCAGCAAACAATCAAGCCACCAGACGAAACGAAATAATAAAAAGCTACCTTCAACTGGGTTCAAGCAGCAACCGATATGCACCCCGCTTGCCCCAACAAGAAACCAAATCATCTACAAAACAGCTTCCTCCGACGGACCCAATTCTGGGTCCGGAAAACCTTCTCAAAACCGGCTTCGCTCAAAAGGGCCTCCCTAGTTGCCCTTCCGGCCGCCATAAGCCACAAAGCTTCATGGAAACCAAAACGTTGCGCTTCTGCAACCTTGATACAACAAACTTCAAAAAATGAACCTAAACACGGCTTCGCTCAAAATGGGACCGCCTGGCGGTCCTAGTTGCCCTTCCGGCCGCCATAAGCCACAAAGCTTCATTGAAACCAAAACGTTGCGCTTCTGCAACCTTGATACAAAAAACTTCAAAAAATGAACTTAAACACGGTCCCAAAAATGGGACCGCCTGGCGGTCCCATTTTTGGGACCGCATGCACTGCTTAGTAAAAGAACAAAAGAAAAGCACTTTCACGGTCCCATTTTTGGGACCGTCTGGCGGTACCAAAAATGAGACCGCAAAATCGCAAAATCAACAGCAAAGGCCGACCCGTGCAACGAACAAAAAATGACAACTGCGTTTAGTTAAGCAACAAGCATATAGAGTTGGAACAGAGGAGGCCCGCACATGCGAAGCGTGATTTCAATTGACTTTCCGGCCCCAGAAATGGAACCTGAAAGCGCACATGTGGCATCAGCTGTCTCCGTTCCCTAGCTCCAATGCGGCGATTGCAATGCAGCACCACCCAGGCAACATTCACCAATCCGTCGCTACTCCGCGCTACTCCGCTACTCCGTGGTATGTCTTAATTCAATTACCCAATGTAATTGACACGATATCGAAACGATGGCGGAGTAAGAGAGCCTTCAATACTTCACATTCCCACATCTTTCCCTAAGCAGATTCTTACTCCATCCCGTTTTAAATTAATACTATTAATTAATAACGGGATTGACTGAAAAGATCATAATGCATGTTCTTTCTGGGCTGCAAACTTCGGTAGGAGTCTAGAGGGGCAAGGGGGGCCCACAAGGGGCAGTAAAGTATTCAATACAATCATTCAAATGGAAGCCGGCCACCTTCGCGAAAACCCACAAACTCCGCAACAGCAAGAAACACTTCAAGTAATCACCTATAAGGCTGCAAAAAGGCTGATGCGCCTTCTTTTAGCAGCAAACAATCAAGCCACCAGACGAAACGAAATAATAAAAAGCTACCTTCAACTGGGTTCAAGCAGCAACCGATATGCACCCCGCTTGCCCCAACAAGAAACAAAATCATCTACAAAACAGCTTCCTCCGACGGACCCAATTCTGGGTCCGGAAAACCTTCTCAAAACCGGCTTCGCTCAAAAGGGCCTCCCTAGTTGCCCTTCCGGTTGCCATAAGCCACAAAGCTTCATTGAAACCAAAACGTTCCGCTTCTGCAACCTTGATACAACAAACTTCAAAACACGGTCCCAAAAATGGGACCGCCTGGCGGTCCCATTTTTGGGACCGCATGCACAGCAAAGTAAAAGAACAGAAGAAAAGCACTTTCACGGTCCCATTTTTGGGACCGTCTGGCGGTACCAAAAATGAGACCGCAAAATCGAAAAAACAACAGCAAAGGCCGACCCGTGCAACAAACAAAAAATGACAACTGCGTTTAGTTAGCAACAAGCATATAGAGTTGGAACAGTTGCCCTTCCGGTTGCCATAAGCCACAAAGCTTCATTGAAACCAAAACGTTCCGCTTCTGCAACCTTGATACAAAAAACTTCAAACAATGAACCTAAACACGGTCCCAAAAATGGGACCGCCTGGCGGTCCCATTTTTGGGACCGCATGCACCGCTTAGTAAAAGAACAAAAGAAAAGCACTTTCACGGTCCCATTTTTGGGACCGTCTGGCGGTACCAAAAATGAGACCGCAAAATCGCAAAATCAACAGCAAAGGCCGACCCGTGCAACGAACAAAAAATGACAACTGCGTTTAGTTAAGCAACAAGCATATAGAGTTGGAACAGAGGAGGCCCGCACATGCGAAGCCTGATTTCAATTGACTTTCCGGCCCCAGAAATGGAACCTGAAAGCGCACATGTGGTATCAGCTGTCTCCGTTCCCTAGCTCCAATGCGGCGATTGCAATGCAGCACCACCCAGGCAACATTCACCAATCCGTCGCTACTCCGCGCTACTCCGCTACTCCGTGGTATGTTTTAATTCAATTACCCAATGTAATTGACACGATATCGAAACGATGGCGGAGTAAGAGAGCCTTCAATACTTCACCTTCCCACATCTTTCCCTAAGCAGATTCTTACTCCATCCCGTTTTAAATTAATACTATTAATTAATAACGGGATTGACTGAAAAGATCATAATTCATGTTCTTTCTGGGCTGAAAACTTCGGTAGGAGTCTAGAGGGGCAAGGGGGGCCAACAAGGGGCAGTAAAGTATTCAATACAATCATTCAAATGGAAGCCGGCCACCTGCGCGAAAACCCACAAACTCCGCAACAGCAAGAAACACTTCAAGCAATCACCTAAGGCTGCAAAAGGCTGATGCGCCTTCTTTTAGCAGCAAACAATCAAGCCACCAGACGAAACGAAATAATAAAAAGCTACCTTCAACTGGGTTCAAGCAGCAACCGATATGCACCCCGCTTGCCCCAACAAGAAACAAAATCATCTACAAAACAGCTTCCTCCGACGGACCCAATTCTGGGTCCGGAAAACCTTCTCAAAACCGGCTTCGCTCAAAAGGGCCTCCCTAGTTGCCCTTCCGGCCGCCATAAGCCACAAAGCTTCATTGAAACCAAAACGTTGCGCTTCTGCAACCTTGATACAAAAAACTTCAAAAAATGAACTAAACACGGTCCCAAAAATGGGACCGCCTGGCGGTCCCATTTTTGGGACCGCATGCACAGCTTAGTAAAAGAACAGAAGAAAAGCACTTTCACGGTCCCATTTTTGGGACCGTCTGGCGGTACCAAAAATGAGACCGCAAAATCGCAAAATCAACAGCAAAGGCCGACCCGTGCAACAAACAAAAAATGACAACTGCGTTTAGTTAAGCAACAAGCATATAGAGTTGGAACAGTTGCCCTTCCGGTCGCCATAAGCCACAAAGCTTCATTGAAACCAAAACGTTGCGCTTCTGCAACCTTGATACAAAAAACTTCAAAAAATGAACCTAAACACGGTCCCAAAAATGGGACCGCCTGGCGGTCCCATTTTTGGGACCGCATGCACAGCTTAGTAAAAGAACAGAAGAAAAGCACTTTCACGGTCCCATTTTTGGGACCGTCTGGCGGTACCAAAAATGAGACCGCAAAATCGCAAAATCAACAGCAAAGGCCGACCCGTGCAACGAACAAAAAATGACAACTGCGTTTAGTTAAGCAACAAGCATATAGAGTTGGAACAGAGGAGGCCCGCACATGCGAAGCCTGATTTCAATTGACTTTCCGGCCCCAGAAATGGAACCTGAAAGCGCACATGTGGTATCAGCTGTCTCCGTTCCCTAGCTCCAATGCGGCGATTGCAATGCAGCACCACCCAGGCAACATTCACCAATCCGTCGCTACTCCGCGCTACTCCGCTACTCCGTGGTATGTTTTAATTCAATTACCCAATGTAATTGACACGATATCGAAACGATGGCGGAGTAAGAGAGCCTTCAATACTTCACCTTTCCACATCTTTCCCTAAGCAGATTCTTACTCCATCCCGTTTTAAATTAATACTATTAATTAATAACGGGATTGACTGAAAAGATCATAATTCATGTTCTTTCTGGGCTGAAAACTTCGGTAGGAGTCTAGAGGGGCAAGGGGGGCCAACAAGGGGCAGTAAAGTATTCAATACAATCATTCAAATGGAAGCCGGCCACCTGCGCGAAAACCCACAAACTCCGCAACAGCAAGAAACACTTCAAGCAATCACCTAAGGCTGCAAAAGGCTGATGCGCCTTCTTTTAGCAGCAAACAATCAAGCCACCAGACGAAACGAAATAATAAAAAGCTACCTTCAACTGGGTTCAAGCAGCAACCGATATGCACCCCGCTTGCCCCAACAAGAAACAAAATCATCTACAAAACAGCTTCCTCCGACGGACCCAATTCTGGGTCCGGAAAAGCTTCTCAAAACCGGCTTCGCTCAAAAGGGCCTCCCTAGTTGCCCTTCCGGCCGCCATAAGCCACAAAGCTTCATTGAAACCAAAACGTTGCGCTTCTGCAACCTTGATACAAAAAACTTCAAAAAATGAACCTAAACACGGTCCCAAAAATGGGACCGCCTGGCGGTCCCATTTTTGGGACCGCATGCACTGCTTAGTAAAAGAATAGAAGAAAAGCACTTTCACGGTCCCATTTTTGGGACCGTCTGGCGGTACCAAAAATGAGACCGCAAAATCGCAAAATCAACAGCAAAGGCCGACCCGTGCAACGAACAAAAAATGACAACTGCGTTTAGTTAAGCAACAAGCATATAGAGTTGGAACAGTTGCCCTTCCGGCCGCCATAAGCCACAAAGCTTCATTGAAACCAAAACGTTGCGCTTCTGCAACCTTGATACAAAAAACTTCAAAAAATGAACCTAAACACGGTCCCAAAAATGGGACCGCCTGGCGGTCCCATTTTTGGGACCGCATGCACTGCTTAGTAAAAGAACAAAAGAAAAGCACTTTCACGGTCCCATTTTTGGGACCGTCTGGCGGTACCAAAAATGAGACCGCAAAATCGCAAAATCAACAGCAAAGGCCGACCCGTGCAACGAACAAAAAATGACAACTGCGTTTAGTTAAGCAACAAGCATATAGAGTTGGAACAGAGGAGGCCCGCACATGCGAAGCCTGATTTCAATTGACTTTCCGGCCCCAGAAATGGAACCTGAAAGCGCACATGTGGTATCAGCTGTCTCCGTTCCCTAGCTCCAATGCGGCGATTGCAATGCAGCACCACCCAGGCAACATTCACCAATCCGTCGCTACTCCGCGCTACTCCGCTACTCCGTGGTATGTTTTAATTCAATTACCCAATGTAATTGACACGATATCGAAACGATGGCGGAGTAAGAGAGCCTTCAATACTTCACCTTCCCACATCTTTCCCTAAGCAGATTCTTACTCCATCCCGTTTTAAATTAATACTATTAATTAATAACGGGATTGACTGAAAAGATCATAATTCATGTTCTTTCTGGGCTGAAAACTTCGGTAGGAGTCTAGAGGGGCAAGGGGGGCCAACAAGGGGCAGTAAAGTATTCAATACAATCATTCAAATGGAAGCCGGCCACCTGCGCGAAAACCCACAAACTCCGCAACAGCAAGAAACACTTCAAGCAATCACCTAAGGCTGCAAAAGGCTGATGCGCCTTCTTTTAGCAGCAAACAATCAAGCCACCAGACGAAACGAAATAATAAAAAGCTACCTTCAACTGGGTTCAAGCAGCAACCGATATGCACCCCGCTTGCCCCAACAAGAAACAAAATCATCTACAAAACAGCTTCCTCCGACGGACCCAATTCTGGGTCCGGAAAAGCTTCTCAAAACCGGCTTCGCTCAAAAGGGCCTCCCTAGTTGCCCTTCCGGCCGCCATAAGCCACAAAGCTTCATTGAAACCAAAACGTTGCGCTTCTGCAACCTTGATACAAAAAACTTCAAAAAATGAACCTAAACACGGTCCCAAAAATGGGACCGCCTGGCGGTCCCATTTTTGGGACCGCATGCACAGCTTAGTAAAAGAACAGAAGAAAAGCACTTTCACGGTCCCATTTTTGGGACCGTCTGGCGGTACCAAAAATGAGACCGCAAAATCGCAAAATCAACAGCAAAGGCCGACCCGTGCAACAAACAAAAAATGACAACTGCGTTTAGTTAAGCAACAAGCATATAGAGTTGGAACAGTTGCCCTTCCGGTCGCCATAAGCCACAAAGCTTCATTGAAACCAAAACGTTGCGCTTCTGCAACCTTGATACAAAAAACTTCAAAAAATGAACCTAAACACGGTCCCAAAAATGGGACCGCCTGGCGGTCCCATTTTTGGGACCGCATGCACAGCTTAGTAAAAGAACAGAAGAAAAGCACTTTCACGGTCCCATTTTTGGGACCGTCTGGCGGTACCAAAAATGAGACCGCAAAATCGCAAAATCAACAGCAAAGGCCGACCCGTGCAACGAACAAAAAATGACAACTGCGTTTAGTTAAGCAACAAGCATATAGAGTTGGAACAGAGGAGGCCCGCACATGCGAAGCCTGATTTCAATTGACTTTCCGGCCCCAGAAATGGAACCTGAAAGCGCACATGTGGTATCAGCTGTCTCCGTTCCCTAGCTCCAATGCGGCGATTGCAATGCAGCACCACCCAGGCAACATTCACCAATCCGTCGCTACTCCGCGCTACTCCGCTACTCCGTGGTATGTTTTAATTCAATTACCCAATGTAATTGACACGATATCGAAACGATGGCGGAGTAAGAGAGCCTTCAATACTTCACCTTCCCACATCTTTCCCTAAGCAGATTCTTACTCCATCCCGTTTTAAATTAATACTATTAATTAATAACGGGATTGACTGAAAAGATCATAATTCATGTTCTTTCTGGGCTGAAAACTTCGGTAGGAGTCTAGAGGGGCAAGGGGGGCCAACAAGGGGCAGTAAAGTATTCAATACAATCATTCAAATGGAAGCCGGCCACCTGCGCGAAAACCCACAAACTCCGCAACAGCAAGAAACACTTCAAGCAATCACCTAAGGCTGCAAAAGGCTGATGCGCCTTCTTTTAGCAGCAAACAATCAAGCCACCAGACGAAACGAAATAATAAAAAGCTACCTTCAACTGGGTTCAAGCAGCAACCGATATGCACCCCGCTTGCCCCAACAAGAAACAAAATCATCTACAAAACAGCTTCCTCCGACGGACCCAATTCTGGGTCCGGAAAAGCTTCTCAAAACCGGCTTCGCTCAAAAGGGCCTCCCTAGTTGCCCTTCCGGCCGCCATAAGCCACAAAGCTTCATTGAAACCAAAACGTTGCGCTTCTGCAACCTTGATACAAAAAACTTCAAAAAATGAACCTAAACACGGTCCCAAAAATGGGACCGCCTGGCGGTCCCATTTTTGGGACCGCATGCACAGCTTAGTAAAAGAACAGAAGAAAAGCACTTTCACGGTCCCATTTTTGGGACCGTCTGGCGGTACCAAAAATGAGACCGCAAAATCGCAAAATCAACAGCAAAGGCCGACCCGTGCAACAAACAAAAAATGACAACTGCGTTTAGTTAAGCAACAAGCATATAGAGTTGGAACAGTTGCCCTTCCGGTCGCCATAAGCCACAAAGCTTCATTGAAACCAAAACGTTGCGCTTCTGCAACCTTGATACAAAAAACTTCAAAAAATGAACCTAAACACGGTCCCAAAAATGGGACCGCCTGGCGGTCCCATTTTTGGGACCGCATGCACAGCTTAGTAAAAGAACAGAAGAAAAGCACTTTCACGGTCCCATTTTTGGGACCGTCTGGCGGTACCAAAAATGAGACCGCAAAATCGCAAAATCAACAGCAAAGGCCGACCCGTGCAACGAACAAAAAATGACAACTGCGTTTAGTTAAGCAACAAGCATATAGAGTTGGAACAGAGGAGGCCCGCACATGCGAAGCCTGATTTCAATTGACTTTCCGGCCCCAGAAATGGAACCTGAAAGCGCACATGTGGTATCAGCTGTCTCCGTTCCCTAGCTCCAATGCGGCGATTGCAATGCAGCACCACCCAGGCAACATTCACCAATCCGTCGCTACTCCGCGCTACTCCGCTACTCCGTGGTATGTTTTAATTCAATTACCCAATGTAATTGACACGATATCGAAACGATGGCGGAGTAAGAGAGCCTTCAATACTTCACCTTCCCACATCTTTCCCTAAGCAGATTCTTACTCCATCCCGTTTTAAATTAATACTATTAATTAATAACGGGATTGACTGAAAAGATCATAATTCATGTTCTTTCTGGGCTGAAAACTTCGGTAGGAGTCTAGAGGGGCAAGGGGGGCCAACAAGGGGCAGTAAAGTATTCAATACAATCATTCAAATGGAAGCCGGCCACCTGCGCGAAAACCCACAAACTCCGCAACAGCAAGAAACACTTCAAGCAATCACCTAAGGCTGCAAAAGGCTGATGCGCCTTCTTTTAGCAGCAAACAATCAAGCCACCAGACGAAACGAAATAATAAAAAGCTACCTTCAACTGGGTTCAAGCAGCAACCGATATGCACCCCGCTTGCCCCAACAAGAAACAAAATCATCTACAAAACAGCTTGCTCCGACGGACCCAATTCTGGGTCCGGAAAAGCTTCTCAAAACCGGCTTCGCTCAAAAGGGCCTCCCTAGTTGCCCTTCCGGCCGCCATAAGCCACAAAGCTTCATTGAAACCAAAACGTTGCGCTTCTGCAACCTTGATACAAAAAACTTCAAAAAATGAACCTAAACACGGTCCCAAAAATGGGACCGCCTGGCGGTCCCATTTTTGGGACCGCATGCACAGCTTAGTAAAAGAACAGAAGAAAAGCACTTTCACGGTCCCATTTTTGGGACCGTCTGGCGGTACCAAAAATGAGACCGCAAAATCGCAAAATCAACAGCAAAGGCCGACCCGTGCAACAAACAAAAAATGACAACTGCGTTTAGTTAAGCAACAAGCATATAGAGTTGGAACAGTTGCCCTTCCGGGAGCCACAAAGCTTCATTGCAAAACCGCTTCTGCAACCTTGATACAAAAAACAAAAAAATGAACCTAAAAGTCCTAAAAATGGGACCGCTTGGCGGTCCCATTTTTGGGACCGCATGCACAGCTTAGTAAAAGAACAAAAGAAAAGCACTTTCACGGTCATTTTTGGGACCGTCTGGCGGTACCAAAAATGAGACCGCAAAATCGCAAAATCAACAGCAAAGGCCGACCCGTGCAACGAACAAAAAATGACAACTGCGTTTAGTTAAGCAACAAGCATATAGAGTTGGAACAGAGGAGGCCCGCACATGCGAAGCGTGATTTCAATTGACTTTCCGGCCCCAGAAATGGAACCTGAAAGCGCACATGTGGTATCAGCTGTCTCCGTTCCCTAGCTCCAATGCGGCGATTGCAATGCAGCACCACCCAGGCAACATTCACCAATCCGTCGCTACTCCGCGCTACTCCGCTACTCCGTGGTATGTTTTAATTCAATTACCCAATGTAATTGACACGATATCGAAACGATGGCGGAGTAAGAGAGCCTTCAATACTTCACCTTCCCACATCTTTCCCTAAGCAGATTCTTACTCCATCCCGTTTTAAATTAATACTATTAATTAATAACGGGATTGACTGAAAAAAACATAATTCATGTTCTTTCTGGGCTGAAAACTTCGGTAGGAGTCTAGAGGGGCAAGGGGGGCCAACAAGGGGCAGTAAAGTATTCAATACAATCATTCAAATGGAAGCCGGCCACCTGCGCGAAAACCCACAAACTCCGCAACAGCAAGAAACACTTCAAGCAATCACCTAAGGCTGCAAAAGGCTGATGCGCCTTCTTTTAGCAGCAAACAATCAAGCCACCAGACGAAACGAAATAATAAAAAGCTACCTTCAAACTGGGTTCAAGCAGCAACCGATATGCACCCCGCTTGCCCCAACAAGAAACAAAATCATCTACAAAACAGCTTCCTCCGACGGACCCAATTCTGGGTCCGGAAAAGCTTCTCAAAACCGGCTTCGCTCAAAAGGGCCTCCCTAGTTGCCCTTCCGGCCGCCATAAGCCACAAAGCTTCATTGAAACCAAAACGTTGCGCTTCTGCAACCTTGATACAAAAAACTTCAAAAAATGAACCTAAACACGGTCCCAAAAATGGGACCGCTTGGCGGTCCCATTTTTGGGACCGCATGCACTGCTTAGTAAAAGAACAAAAGAAAAGCACTTTCACGGTCCCATTTTTGGGACCGTCTGGCGATACCAAAAATGAGACCGCAAAATCGCAAAATCAACAGCAAAGGCCGACCCGTGCAACGAACAAAAAATGACAACTGCGTTTAGTTAAGCAACAAGCATATAGAGTTGGAACAGAGGAGGCTTCCGGTCGCCATAAGCCGAAGGTTCCTGAAACCAAAACGTTGCGCTTCTGCAACCTTGGTCCCAAAAATGGAACCTAAACCGCAAAAATGGCGCCTGTCCCATTTTTGGGACCGCATGCACATGCTTAGTAAAAAAATTGCAAGAAAAGCACTTTCACGGTCCCATTTTTGGGACCGTCTGGCGGTACCAAAAATGAGACCGCAAAATCGCAAAATCAACAGCAAAGGCCGACCCGTGCAACGAACAAAAAATGACAACTGCGTTTAGTTAAGCAACAAGCATATAGAGTTGGAACAGAGGAGGCCCGCACATGCGAAGCCTGATTTCAATTGACTTTCCGGCCCCAGAAATGGAACCTGAAAGCGCACATGTGGTATCAGCTGTCTCCGTTCCCTAGCTCCAATGCGGCGATTGCAATGCAGCACCACCCAGGCAACATTCACCAATCCGTCGCTACTCCGCGCTACTCCGCTACTCCGTGGTATGTTTTAATTCAATTACCCAATGTAATTGACACGATATCGAAACGATGGCGGAGTAAGAGAGCCTTCAATACTTCACCTTCCCACATCTTTCCCTAAGCAGATTCTTACTCCATCCCGTTTTAAATTAATACTATTAATTAATAACGGGATTGACTGAAAAGATCATAATTCATGTTCTTTCTGGGCTGAAAACTTCGGTAGGAGTCTAGAGGGGCAAGGGGGGCCAACAAGGGGCAGTAAAGTATTCAATACAATCATTCAAATGGAAGCCGACCGCCTGCGCGAAAACCCACAAACTCCGCAACAGCAAGAAACACTTCAAGCAATCACCTAAGGCTGCAAAAGGCTGATGCGCCTTCTTTTAGCAGCAAACAATCAAGCCACCAGACGAAACGAAATCATAAAAAGCTACCTTCAACTGGGTTCAAGCAGCAACCGATATGCACCCCGCTTGCCCCAACAAGAAACAAAATCATCTACAAAACAGCTTGCTCCGACGGACCCAATTCTGGGTCCGGAAAACCTTCTCAAAACCGGCTTCGCTCAAAAGGGCCTCCCTAGTTGCCCTTCCGGTTGCCATAAGCCACAAAGCTTCATTGAAACCAAAACGTTCCGCTTCTGCAACCTTGATACAACAAACTTCAAAAAATGAACCTAAACACGGTCCCAAAAATGGGACCGCCTGGCGGTCCCATTTTTTTGGGACCGCATGCACAGCAAAGTAAAAGAACAGTTAAGCAACAAGAAAAGCACTTTCACGGTCCCATTTTTGGGACCGTCTGGCGGTACCTTAGTAAAAAAACAAAAGAAAAGCACTTTCACGGTCTCATTTTTGGGACCGTCTGGCGGTACCAAAAATGAGACCGCAAAATCGCAAAATCAACAGCAAAGGCCGACCCGTGCAACGAACAAAAAATGACAACTGCGTTTAGTTAAGCAACAAGCATATAGAGTTGGAACAGAGGAGGCCCGCACATACGAAGCGTGATTTCAATTGACTTTCCGGCCCCAGAAATGGAACCTGAAAGCGCACATGTGGTATCAGCTGTCTCCGTTCCCTAGCTCCAATGCGGCGATTGCAATGCAGCACCACCCAGGCAACATTCACCAATCCGTCGCTACTCCGCGCTACTCCGCTACTCCGTGGTATGTTTTAATTCAATTACCCAATGTAATTGACACGATATCGAAACGATGGCGGAGTAGGAGAGCCTTCAATACTTCACCTTCCCACATCTTTCCCTAAGCAGATTCTTACTCCATCCCGTTTTAAATTAATACTATTAATTAATAACGGGATTGACTGAAAAGATCATAAATCATGTTCTTTCTGGGCTGCAAACTTCGGTAGGAGTCTAGAGGGGCAAGGGGGGCCAACAAGGGGGAGTAAAGTATTCAATACAATCATTCAAATGGAAGCCGGCCACCTTCGCGAAAACCCACAAACTCCGCAACAGCAAGAAACACTTCAAGCAATCACCTAAGGCTGCAAAAGGCTGATGCGCCTTCTTTTAGCAGCAAACAATCAAGCCACCAGACGAAACGAAATAATAAAAGCTACCTTCAACTGGGTTCAAGCAGCAACCGATATGCACCCCGCTTGCCCCAACAAGAAACAAAATCATCTACAAAACAGCTTGCTCCGACGGACCCAATTCTGGGTCCGGAAAAGCTTCTCAAAACCGGCTTCGCTCAAAAGGGCCTCCCTAGTTGCCCTTCCGGTCGCCATAAGCCAAAAAGGTTCATTGAAACCAAAACGTTGCGCTTCTGCAACCTTGATACAAAAAACTTCAAAAAATGAACCTAAACACGGTCCCAAAAATGGGACCGCCTGGCGGTTCCATTTTTGGGACCGCATGCACAGCTTAGTAAAAGAATAGAAGAAAAGCACTTTCACGGTCCCATTTTTGGGACCGTCTGGCGGTACCAAAAATGAGACCGCAAAATCGCAAAATCAACAGCAAAGGCCGACCCGTGCAACAAACAAAAAATGACAACTGCGTTTAGTTAAGCAACAAGCATATAGAGTTGGAACAGAGGAGGCCCGCACATGCGAAGCCTGATTTCAATTGACTTTCCGGCCCCAGAAATGGAACCTGAAAGCGCACATGTGGTATCAGCTGTCTCCGTTCCTTAGCTCCAATGCGGCGATTGCAATGCAGCACCACCCAGGCAACATT
>CBDCEV010000027.1:0-7032 GCA_965215715.1 Hyphomicrobiales bacterium
AAAGAGGTCCCCGTTTCCAAAGCCTGCAATCGAGGCGCTTCGAGGCTCGGCGAGGCCTGGCCGAGGCCACGCCTCGGACGCAACACGTATTGGCACAAGGACAAAGCGAGGCTCACGGGGACTCGAAACTATATAATACTATTGTCGAAGTCCCAGCAAGGCTGAACTTGAAGTAGTTGGTAACTGTGCTGCCTCGCAGGCTCTGAGACATTTGAGGTTTTCTGAGGTTTTTTGAGGTTTTGCTTCCGACTGCTGTTTCCAATACGTTTTGAGGTTCTCAATCGATTGATGAAGTTTTTTGAGGTTCTGGTTTCGAAGGCTTCTGCCATTCTATTTCCGGTTTTGAGGTTGGTTGGGGACTCGGGCCGCTATAATACTATTTTAAAGGTAACCCAATGTCCGCGGCTACTTGGAACCAACCAATGACCCCACACAAACCCTTTAGAATTTTAGTCCGGCGCCTTTCCCAAGTCACAGCCAAGTAGCAAGGAGCCTTTCTTGTCACAAACCACGTACAAGTATGACAAAGAAGGGGCCCTTTTTTGGTCCTCACAACGTAAGAAAAAGCAGGCGCGCAAAAAGGGGCCTCCCCAGTTCAAGATTCCAGTCACAGCTGTTGCTGGTCAAATCAGCTTCAACTTGAAATAAACGCTTCAACAGATTTGCCACAATGAAGGGGCCAAAACTGGACCCTCCAGGGGGGACCACTTTTGATTTCAAGGGGGTCCACTTTCTGACCCCTTTTTAAATACGTTTCCTTTGCACGGGGGTCCAAAACTGGACCCTCAACAGGTTGAATCTGGTGCCTCCTTGGAGGTCCGGTTTTAAGCCCACCCCAAGCACCTTCTTCAGCTGCGCTGTTCCAATGTAGAAGCGCATCAGCGTCACACAAAAACACCGCGTTGGCAATAAGGGCCTCGAACAGTTCAAGATTCCAGTCACAGCTGTTGCTGGTCAAATCAGCTTCAACTTGAAATAAACGCTTCAACAGATTTGCCACAATGAAGGGGCCAAAACTGGACCCTCCAGGGGGGACCACTTTTGATTTCCAGGGGGTCCACTTTCTGACCCCTTTTTAAATACGTTTCCTTTGCACGGGGGTCCAAAACTGGACCCTCAACAGGTTGAATCTGGTGCCTCCTTGGAGGTCCGGTTTTAAGCCCACCCCAAGCACCTTCTTCAGCTGCGCTGTTCCAATGTAAAGCGCATCAGCGTCACACAAAAACACCGCGTTGGCAATAAGGGCCTCGAACAGTTCAAGATTCCAGTCGCAGCTGTTGCTGGTCAAATCAGCTTCAACTTGAAATAAACGCTTCAACAGATTTGCCACAATGAAGGGGCCAAAACTGGACCCTCCAGGGGGGACCACTTTTGATTTCAAGGGGGTCCACTTTCTGACCCCTTTTTAAATACGTTTCCTTTGCACAGGGGTCCAAAACTGGACCCTCAACAGGTTGAATCTGGTGCCTCCTTGGAGGTCCGGTTTTAAGCCCACCCCAAGCACCTTCTTCAGCTGCGCTGTTCCAATGTAGAAGCGCATCAGCGTCACACAAAAACACCGCGTTGGCAATAAGGGCCTCGAACAAGGGAGGCCCCAACTCCGTCTCCAAAAATCATATCAGTTTCAGGTGCCAAAAACGAACCCAAAAAACTAGTCCCTTGTACCTGCTTGTCTCGATCATGACAATCTTTCCCTTTCTGTTATGTTGATGAAAGAGGTCCCGTTTCCAAAGCCTGCAATCGAGGCGCTTCGAGGCTCGGCGAGGCCTGGCCGAGGCCACGCCTCGGACGCAACACGTATTGGCACAAGGACAAAGCGAGGCTCACGGGGACTCGAAACTATATAATACTATTGTCGAAGTCCCAGCAAGGCTGAACTTGAAGTAGTTGGTAACTGTGCTGCCTCGCAGGCTCTGAGACATTTGAGGTTTTCTGAGGTTTTTTGAGGTTTTGCTTCCGACTGCTGTTTCCAATACGTTTTGAGGTTCTCAATCGATTGATGAAGTTTTTTGAGGTTCTGGTTTCGAAGGCTTCTGCCATTCTATTTCCGGTTTTGAGGTTGGTTGGGGACTCGGGCCGCTATAATACTATTTTAAAGGTAACCCAATGTCCGCGGCTACTTGGAACCAACCAATGACCCCACACAAACCCTTTAGAATTTTAGTCCGGCGCCTTTCCCAAGTCACAGCCAAGTAGCAAGGAGCCTTTCTTGTCACAAACCACGTACAAGTATGACAAAGAAGGGGCCCTTTTTTGGTCCTCACAACGTAAGAAAAAGCAGGCGCGCAAAAAGGGGCCTCCCCAGTTCAAGATTCCAGTCACAGCTGTTGCTGGTCAAATCAGCTTCAACTTGAAATAAACGCTTCAACAGATTTGCCACAATGAAGGGGCCAAAACTGGACCCTCCAGGGGGGACCACTTTTGATTTCAAGGGGGTCCACTTTCTGACCCCTTTTTAAATATGTTTCCTTTGCACGGGGGTCCAAAACTGGACCCTCAACAGGTTGAATCTGGTGCCTCCTTGGAGGTCCGGTTTTAAGCCCACCCCAAGCACCTTCTTCAGCTGCGCTGTTCCAATGTAGAAGCGCATCAGCGTCACACAAAAACACCGCGTTGGCAATAAGGGCCTCGAACAGTTCAAGATTCCAGTCACAGCTGTTGCTGGTCAAATCAGCTTCAACTTGAAATAAACGCTTCAACAGATTTGCCACAATGAAGGGGCCAAAACTGGACCCTCCAGGGGGGACCACTTTTGATTTCAAGGGGGTCCACTTTCTGACCCCTTTTTAAATACGTTTCCTTTGCACGGGGGTCCAAAACTGGACCCTCAACAGGTTGAATCTGGTGCCTCCTTGGAGGTCCGGTTTTAAGCCCACCCCAAGCACCTTCTTCAGCTGCGCTGTTCCAATGTAAAGCGCATCAGCGTCACACAAAAACACCGCGTTGGCAATAAGGGCCTCGAACAGTTCAAGATTCCAGTCGCAGCTGTTGCTGGTCAAATCAGCTTCAACTTGAAATAAACGCTTCAACAGATTTGCCACAATGAAGGGGCCAAAACTGGACCCTCCAGGGGGGACCACTTTTGATTTCAAGGGGGTCCACTTTCTGACCCCTTTTTAAATACGTTTCCTTTGCACGGGGGTCCAAAACTGGACCCTCAACAGGTTGAATCTGGTGCCTCCTTGGAGGTCCGGTTTTAAGCCCACCCCAAGCACCTTCTTCAGCTGCGCTGTTCCAATGTAGAAGCGCATCAGCGTCACACAAAAACACCGCGTTGGCAATAAGGGCCTCGAACAAGGGAGGCCCCAACTCCGTCTCCAAAAATCATATCAGTTTCAGGTGCCAAAAACGAACCCAAAAACTAGTCCCTTGTACCTGCTTGTCTCGATCATGACAATCTTTCCCTTTCTGTTATGTTGATGAAAGAGGTCCCGTTTCCAAAGCCTGCAATCGAGGCGCTTCGAGGCTCGGCGAGGCCTGGCCGAGGCCACGCCTCGGACGCAACACGTATTGGCACAAGGACAAAGCGAGGCTCACGGGGACTCGAAACTATATAATACTATTGTCGAAGTCCCAGCAAGGCTGAACTTGAAGTAGTTGGTAACTGTGCTGCCTCGCAGGCTCTGAGACATTTGAGGTTTTCTGAGGTTTTTTGAGGTTTTGCTTCCGACTGCTGTTTCCAATACGTTTTGAGGTTCTCAATCGATTGATGAAGTTTTTTGAGGTTCTGGTTTCGAAGGCTTCTGCCATTCTATTTCCGGTTTTGAGGTTGGTTGGGGACTCGGGCCGCTATAATACTATTTTAAAGGTAACCCAATGTCCGCGGCTACTTGGAACCAACCAATGACCCCACACAAACCCTTTAGAATTTTAGTCCGGCGCCTTTCCCAAGTCACAGCCAAGTAGCAAGGAGCCTTTCTTGTCACAAACCACGTACAAGTATGACAAAGAAGGGGCCCTTTTTTGGTCCTCACAACGTAAGAAAAAGCAGGCGCGCAAAAAGGGGCCTCCCCAGTTCAAGATTCCAGTCACAGCTGTTGCTGGTCAAATCAGCTTCAACTTGAAATAAACGCTTCAACAGATTTGCCACAATGAAGGGGCCAAAACTGGACCCTCCAGGGGGGACCACTTTTGATTTCAAGGGGGTCCACTTTCTGACCCCTTTTTAAATACGTTTCCTTTGCACGGGGGTCCAAAACTGGACCCTCAACAGGTTGAATCTGGTGCCTCCTTGGAGGTCCGGTTTTAAGCCCACCCCAAGCACCTTCTTCAGCTGCGCTGTTCCAAAATGTAGAAGCGCATCAGCGTCACACAAAAACACCGCGTTGGCAATAAGGGCCTCGAACAGTTCAAGATTCCAGTCACAGCTGTTGCTGGTCAAATCAGCTTCAACTTGAAATAAACGCTTCAACAGATTTGCCACAATGAAGGGGCCAAAACTGGACCCTCCAGGGGGGACCACTTTTGATTTCAAGGGGGTCCACTTTCTGACCCCTTTTTAAATACGTTTCCTTTGCACGGGGGTCCAAAACTGGACCCTCAACAGGTTGAATCTGGTGCCTCCTTGGAGGTCCGGTTTTAAGCCCACCCCAAGCACCTTCTTCAGCTGCGCTGTTCCAATGTAAAGCGCATCAGCGTCACACAAAAACACCGCGTTGGCAATAAGGGCCTCGAACAGTTCAAGATTCCAGTCGCAGCTGTTGCTGGTCAAATCAGCTTCAACTTGAAATAAACGCTTCAACAGATTTGCCACAATGAAGGGGCCAAAACTGGACCCTCCAGGGGGGACCACTTTTGATTTCAAGGGGGTCCACTTTCTGACCCCTTTTTAAATACGTTTCCTTTGCACGGGGGTCCAAAACTGGACCCTCAACAGGTTGAATCTGGTGCCTCCTTGGAGGTCCGGTTTTAAGCCCACCCCAAGCACCTTCTTCAGCTGCGCTGTTCCAATGTAGAAGCGCATCAGCGTCACACAAAAACACCGCGTTGGCAATAAGGGCCTCGAACAAGGGAGGCCCCAACTCCGTCTCCAAAAATCATATCAGTTTCAGGTGCCAAAAACGAACCCAAAAAACTAGTCCCTTGTACCTGCTTGTCTCGATCATGACAATCTTTCCCTTTCTGTTATGTTGATGAAAGAGGTCCCGTTTCCAAAGCCTGCAATCGAGGCGCTTCGAGGCTCGGCGAGGCCTGGCCGAGGCCACGCCTCGGACGCAACACGTATTGGCACAAGGACAAAGCGAGGCTCACGGGGACTCGAAACTATATAATACTATTGTCGAAGTCCCAGCAAGGCTGAACTTGAAGTAGTTGGTAACTGTGCTGCCTCGCAGGCTCTGAGACATTTGAGGTTTTCTGAGGTTTTTTGAGGTTTTGCTTCCGACTGCTGTTTCCAATACGTTTTGAGGTTCTCAATCGATTGATGAAGTTTTTTGAGGTTCTGGTTTCGAAGGCTTCTGCCATTCTATTTCCGGTTTTGAGGTTGGTTGGGGACTCGGGCCGCTATAATACTATTTTAAAGGTAACCCAATGTCCGCGGCTACTTGGAACCAACCAATGACCCCACACAAACCCTTTAGAATTTTAGTCCGGCGCCTTTCCCAAGTCACAGCCAAGTAGCAAGGAGCCTTTCTTGTCACAAACCACGTACAAGTATGACAAAGAAGGGGCCCTTTTTTGGTCCTCACAACGTAAGAAAAAGCAGGCGCGCAAAAAGGGGCCTCCCCAGTTCAAGATTCCAGTCGCAGCTGTTGCTGGTCAAATCAGCTTCAACTTGAAATAAACGCTTCAACAGATTTGCCACAATGAAGGGGCCAAAACTGGACCCTCCAGGGGGGACCACTTTTGATTTCAAGGGGGTCCACTTTCTGACCCCTTTTTAAATACGTTTCCTTTGCACGGGGGTCCAAAACTGGACCCTCAACAGGTTGAATCTGGTGCCTCCTTGGAGGTCCGGTTTTAAGCCCACCCCAAGCACCTTCTTCAGCTGCGCTGTTCCAATGTAGAAGCGCATCAGCGTCACACAAAAACACCGCGTTGGCAATAAGGGCCTCGAACAAGGGAGGCCCCAACTCCGTCTCCAAAAATCATATCAGTTTCAGGTGCCAAAAACGAACCCAAAAACTAGTCCCTTGTACCTGCTTGTCTCGATCATGACAATCTTTCCCTTTCTGTTATGTTGATGAAAGAGGTCCCGTTTCCAAAGCCTGCAATCGAGGCGCTTCGAGGCTCGGCGAGGCCTGGCCGAGGCCACGCCTCGGACGCAACACGTATTGGCACAAGGACAAAGCGAGGCTCACGGGGACTCGAAACTATATAATACTATTGTCGAAGTCCCAGCAAGGCTGAACTTGAAGTAGTTGGTAACTGTGCTGCCTCGCAGGCTCTGAGACATTTGAGGTTTTCTGAGGTTTTTTGAGGTTTTGCTTCCGACTGCTGTTTCCAATACGTTTTGAGGTTCTCAATCGATTGATGAAGTTTTTTGAGGTTCTGGTTTCGAAGGCTTCTGCCATTCTATTTCCGGTTTTGAGGTTGGTTGGGGACTCGGGCCGCTATAATACTATTTTAAAGGTAACCCAATGTCCGCGGCTACTTGGAACCAACCAATGACCCCACACAAACCCTTTAGAATTTTAGTCCGGCGCCTTTCCCAAGTCACAGCCAAGTAGCAAGGAGCCTTTCTTGTCACAAACCACGTACAAGTATGACAAAGAAGGGGCCCTTTTTTGGTCCTCACAACGTAAGAAAAAGCAGGCGCGCAAAAAGGGGCCTCCCCAGTTCAAGATTCCAGTCACAGCTGTTGCTGGTCAAATCAGCTTCAACTTGAAATAAACGCTTCAACAGATTTGCCACAATGAAGGGGCCAAAACTGGACCCTCCAGGGGGGACCACTTTTGATTTCAAGGGGGTCCACTTTCTGACCCCTTTTTAAATACGTTTCCTTTGCACGGGGGTCCAAAACTGGACCCTCAACAGGTTGAATCTGGTGCCTCCTTGGAGGTCCGGTTTTAAGCCCACCCCAAGCACCTTCTT
>CBDCEV010000028.1:0-5974 GCA_965215715.1 Hyphomicrobiales bacterium
ACCGATGATCGAAGCCCGACATCCCGAGGTTGCCAAACAAGTCATTGCTCAATTGGAGGGTCGCCCGCACGGGCACAGTTTGAGGGCAGTTGCGAATGCAGCACACAGTCTGGAGGGCGTGCGCGGTTTCGAAGTTCCCAGTTGGAGGGCATTTGCTGCCGGTTTGCGTTTCCAGACAGGGTGGCAGTACGAAGCCTCCTTGAGGATCGAACAGGAACACCGGGAAACCATGTTCCGAGTGATGGCAGAACCAGACGACCCCGTTTTGTTCCGTGTTTTGCTGTTGCGACGTTTGCGTCTCCTTTTGCCGTTGTCCGCGCGTTTCGGGCGCGTTCTACTTAGGCCAATTTCGACTTAGGCCCTTGCCTTTTTCTACTTAGGCCAGTTCTACTTCGGCCAGGTGCGACTTAGGCCAATTTTGGCTTGCCCTTTTGACCATCCAAAGGAAGAGTAAAAGAAACGAAAGGGCGGGACAATCAATGTCGTCCGTGTTTCTGTGAAGGCGTCGCCGGGCTGAAGGCCGGCGACGCCTTCACACAAACACGGCTTATGTCCGCCTTTCGGGTTTCAACGGGCCTTCATGTGGAGCATCGGTCATGCCCGCATTTGGCCAACCGCATTTGGCCAAAACCGCATTTGGCCAAAAAATCCGAATTTGGCCAATTTGTTTTCGTGACCGTATTTGGCCAAACCGCATTTGGCCAGAATTAGTGTTTCAAAGTGTTGACCGCATTTGGCCAAACCGCATTTGGCCAATTTTGGTGTTTTAATGTTTTGGCCAAATTTTCTGTTGTTGTTCCTGCTTGTTGTTGTTTGTTGGTGCCTGTTGGTGCTTGTTGGTGCTTGTTGGTGTTGTTGTTTGTGTGTGTGTGGTGGGTGTGTTCAAGATTTTTGGCCTCTCCTCCCGGACACCCCTCCGCCGGACCGCCCTTCCCCTGGACCGCCCAAAATTTCGCTCTTTTTTCCCCTCTCCCACCAGAAATTTCATTCTTTCTTCTCTCTCTGGGAGGTCTTCTCCTTGAATTTTGGTGGTGTTTGAAGCGCTCAAATGTGCACGTTTGGGCTCTCTGGTTGTCGTGTGGAACCCCGGCGCCCCACCAGACCGGGCTAGAGTCCTCTCTGGTTGTCGTGTGGAACCCCGGCGGCCCCACCAGACCGGGCCGCAGAAGAAAGAATGAAATTTCTGGTGGGAGAGAGAAAAAAAAGCGCGAAATTTTGGGCCCCCCACCCTTCAGCCCCCACCCTTCGGGCCCCCACCCTTCGGGCCCCCAACCCTTCGGGCCCCCACCCCTCTGGGCCCTCCGGGCCCCCACCCCTCCGGGCCCCCACCCCTCCGGGCCCCCCACCCCTCGGGGCCCCCACCAAAAACAAAATTGGCCAAATGCGGTCTGGCCAAATTCGGTCAACAAAAATTGGCCAAATTCGGCCAAATAAGGATGGCCAAATGCGGCCAGTTAACTTTGGCCAAATGCGGTCACGGCCGGAGCATCGCCGGCCGAAAGCCGGCAATTCTTCACATGAAGGCCCGTTGAAGTCGAAAGGCGGAGGTTCAGGGTTTAGGGGTTTAGGGTTTAGGGTTTGGGTCTTTAGGGTTTAGGTCTTTGGGGTTTAGGGTTTAGGGTTTGGGTCTTTAGGGTTTAGGTCTTTGGGGTTTAGGGTTTAGGGTTTGGGTCTTTAGGGTTTAGGTCAACACAACAACACAACAACACAACAACACAACAACACAAAAACACAACAACACAACAACACAACAACACAACAACACAACAACACAACAACACAACAACACAACAACACAACAACACAACAACACAACAACACAACAACACAACAACACAACCCCAGAAAATGGCCGAAATCTGAAAAAAAAAAAAACAAAAATTTGGCCTATCGCACCTGGCCTGAGTAGACCTGGCCTCAGAAATTGGCCTAAGTAGGATTGGCCTAAGTAGAACATAGCCCGCGTTTCTGCCGGCACTCGATTCCCGTGGTCACCACCGAGCAGCTTGCGTAAGGGCAGGGGTCTTGGGAAGACGAGGGTTCGCTGTGGAAAGCGCAGCAGCAAGGATTTGTCGTGAAGGAGGGGCACGAGTCACAACCAATGTGATGGTGACATGGACTTGGCGGCCGTCGTTTGGGGATCGTCGCAGATGGGTTGCCTCTGTTCGGGGGCGCTCAGCTCGCAATTGACACGACCCTGATCTCCACTTTGGATTGTGACGGATCAGCACGACCAGGGACGGCCGACACGGATGGTGCGGCGTCAGTGGTTGTCAGGAGGAGGAAAGAACGCACCTATCTTCAGTTGGTCGGCCCCCTTGGTGGTCTTGGCCGGTGAAGTGGGCGGTCGGTGGTGCCCCGAAACAAGGGCTTTCTTGAGCCAGCTTGCCAGGGCGAAGGCCCGGCACGAGCCTCACATTCTGCGTCAGAGGGTGCAGCAGGCTTGGAGATCGCGGTGGCAAGCGATCTTGTCCTGCGCAGCCGCGAAAGCATTCGCGAGGTCGTTGCTGGAATTGCGGGCAGCGGTGGGTTCTGACGGTGACACACCAGCGTCATGCGATGTGTTGCGCGCCTTTCAGGGTCCTTTGGAGTGGGGCTGAGTGTTTTGTCGGTTTCTGACTGAATTTTCATCTGAGCTGTGCGTAACTTTCGCGTGTCAAAAAAAAACAGAGAAGAGAAACATTTTTCGGTGTGCGAAAAAGCATTCTCACCTTCTCCCAACCGAACTTCAATTTGATTTTTTTCAAATTGCCTCTCCCACACAAATCCTGCTGAATGATGAGCATGCAGATTTCTCGCGATTCCATAGTTGACCATGATTCAGGGGTAGAATACACTGTCATCCAAAATCGATTTCATCCACTGACACTTTCATCCAAACACGATTTCATCCAATGACACTTTCATCCAAAAACGGTTTATCCAATGACACTTTCATCCAAAACACTTTCATCCAATTTTGACACGTTCATCCAATGACAATTTCATCCATTGAATTTCTCATCCCATGAACTCATCCAATGACATTTTCAACCAATGACGGTTCCATCCAAAAAAATGTCGTACAATCAATATAGTCCGTGTTTGTGTGAAAGCGTCGCCGGCGATGCTTCACTTGAAGGTCTGTTGAAGGTCAAAAGGCGGGAGTTCAGGTGTTCAGGTGTTCAGGTGTTCAGGTGTTCAGATGTTCAGGGTTTAGGTAAGTTTTGTTTCAATTTTGTTGGATCCATCATTCCCACAATTTTTCACAATTTTACAGGGCATAGCAGGAGCCACTGATGTTTCCAACTTCTTACGCGCGTTCTTGATGGTTTCCTTGACTTCCGTATCCTCAAGGTCGATGAAATAGATCCCACGCAATTTTCGTGCGTTTTCAAGATGGAGCTTTTCCTCCGACCACTTTTGCTTCTCCTTCAACTTGGCGTGCTTTCCCTTTGATTTCCAGAGCTCTGGCCGTGGATGATCTGGCCTGGATTGAAGCTGTTTTCTTGTCAATCTTCCCCCGGACCACACTTACGTTTTGGGTGTTTTGGTGGGTTAGGTACACTTTCATCCAAATTTGAAAAAAACTCAAAAAACTTTTGTCTAAAAACATGTTCATCCACAATCGGTTTCACCCAATGACATTTTCATCCAAAAGTCACAGCGACGGTTTCACCCAAAAAAAAAAACACTGATTTTTTTTGTGCTTTTGTGCTTGCCCCGGCGTTGTTCTTGACATTGGGGAAGGTCAAGTGTCATTGGGGAGGGAGGGGAGGAGGAGGAGTGCGCATCAGACTGACATTTTTTTAGGGAAGGGGGGGAGGAGTTGTTCAAAATCACAAACCGACCAAAGCCGGGTTCAGGGTTTGGTTCAGGGGTTCAGGGTTCATGTGTTCATGTGTTCAGGTGTTTGGGTGTTTGGGTGTTCTTTAGGTGTTCACGTGCTCATGACAATTCGGAAGATCAAAAGGGTGACTCCCAAAATGGCCAAAATATCGGGCGGGGCAAAAATTCAAGATTTTGGGCCTCCTCTTCGGCCAAGAAAGTGCTTCTAACAGCTGAAAAATGGGGGTCGGCCCAAAATTGACGAAAAAATCGGGTGGGGCAAAACACGGATATCTTGAAGAAGGGAGGGGGGGCCCAGAAATGGCCAAAATTCATTATGGGGTAAAAACATCGAGAAAATAAGGAGGCCCAAAAAAAGCCAAAATTCAATATGGGGTAAAACCGGACATCTTTAAATATGCTCAGGGTTTAGGGTTTAGGGCTCAGTGTTTTGGGTTTGGGATGAAAGTGTCATTGGATGAAAACGGTTTTGGACGAAAGTGTCATTGGATGAAAGTGTTTTTGGACGAAAGTGTTTTCTGGAAATTTGGATGAAAGTGAACCTAACCCCTCAGTGGTGGTGCACCGGGAAGATCCCCGAATTGGTCGCAGATTTGGATCGATTGAAAGTTCAGAGCTGGAGATCGAACACGACGAGGTTCGGAAGAAACGTTCACAATCTCTATCTGTGCCTTCACCTGATTTGGTTGGTGGCGATGTGTCGCTGCAAGAGTGGATCAGCGTGTTGGCCAGCACCACCAAAGTGCGTTCATAGAGACTTTGATCAGTCGTGGAAGCACTCTGGCTCAGTCGAATCGATTCAGCCCGTTGGCGTGACGAGAGGAGTCAGAGACACACACAAGACGGCAAAATATTGTTTGCGAAGTGTACGAGTTGGAGAACTTCAGAGTCTGGACTTCCAGGGGTTATCCACCACAATCTAACTCTCATCGATTCTTCAGACGATGGTGCTCTTCCCAGATCGGGTCGCGAGAGTGTGCCACTCGCAGATGGAGTTGTGCATGACCCTCCTGATGAATCCGACACCGAGTTCAGGCCCCGCCCCCCTGATGAAGCAGGGAGCAGACGGGCAACACAGAAATGGTGGCAGAAGACACCACGGATCCAATGCCAGATCCGGGTAATTTTAAAGATGTCCAGTTTTACTCCATGTTGAATTTTGGCCAATTTTGGGCCGATCTCCACTTTTTCAGCTGTTAGAAGCACTTTTTTGGCCGAAGAGGAGGCCCACAATCTTGAATTTTTGCCCCACCCGATATTTTGGCCATTTTTGGGCCGCCCTCTCAAACATGTCCTTGAAGTTTTCCAAATTTTTGGGCTGGCTTCGTCGCCATACATGTTGTCCATTGTCTCTTGTTTTCCTCTTGTCTCTTCCCTTGGTTTTGGCTTCGTTCTCTGTCTCACGGAGGACCTTGTTCGCTCGCTGCACGTTGTGCTCGGTTTGGCATGCCTGCCTCTACAAATGGTCACTGGATTCTTTGAGATTGCACAAAGCTTTCAACACACAGTCAAGAAAACAAAGAAAACACAGAAGAAAACCAAGATGAACAGAAATCAAAAAAAGAAGAGGTAATTTTAAAGATGTCCGGTTTTACACCATACTGAATTTTGACCATTTTTGGGCCGCCCTCTTAAAGATGTCCGGGTTTTACCCCACCCACAATTTTAACCATTTTTGGGCCGCCCTCTTAAAGATGTCCGGTTTTACCCCACCCGAATTTTTGGCCATTTTTGGGCCCCCTCTTTGGTCACCCTTTTGATCTTCCGAATTGTCATGAACACGTGAACACCTGAAGAACACCCAAACACCAAACACGTAAACACCACAACACCCAAACACCTCCCTAAAACCTCAAAACCTAGAAACCTAAACACCTAAACACCCAAACACCCAAACACCCTGAACCCTAAACACCTAAACACCTGAACTCCCAAACACCTAAACACCTAAACACCCAATCCAACTTCCCGGTCCAATTCGAGTAGAAAGTCACGTTGATTTTCTTGGAGAATCAGAAGGGTCTCTTCCACCACCTCACGACTCGTTTCCGGATGCCGGTGAAGCAATTAACGATTTTCGGTCCATGTCGGGAAGCTTCATATACCGCCATCACGTTGAACCCAGAGTCAAACTTTACTCGCCGAG
>CBDCEV010000029.1:0-13202 GCA_965215715.1 Hyphomicrobiales bacterium
TTTCAGAAGGAACAGATACGTTCTTGAGAAAAGTCATCAATTCGCTTCATCTCTCAGATGTGCGCGATAACTCGTAAATCGTATTGTCAGAAATCAAGTTTTTGAAAGACCTGATGTCATATTATCGAAGAGTATCCATTGAGTGGGGAGAAGTGTGGAAGCGACCAAGACGCGATTTCAGTCGTCGATGCTGGAGTATGTCGTTTGTAGCTTTCACCCTTTCCCTCTCCAGATACATGTCCAATGTTTTTTCAAATAGTTAGTCTGCTTTTGATATTAATATCGACATTCGAATTTACGCTTGACGGAACTTTTGGAGTTTACGGGTGATAGCTTTACGCTCAGAAAATCGTGAACGATGATATGATACAATAATTCTTTGATTGAAAAACTCATTGTAACGAAAACGATTCGAGCTGAAATGTTGATTCAAACTTTTACTCTGGAGAGAATACGTGTTAAATCACTTGTTAAATCTGGATCAGGAAACAGTTGACTTCGATGATGTCGCGTATTTGGAGACGTATATTCAGACTGTAAGCTGACGTCGTTCTGAAAAATGTCACAATGAATGAGAAATCAAGAAGTCATCTTTGAGGAGCCAGGAGAAAAAAAAAAAACACGACGACATTACCAGAAATTGATAGGAAAACAAATCACTGGTCAGTGCGTGTCGAGTTGGACTTCGGAACGATCCCGTCAATGAAATGCAGTTGACGTGATATTGAACATGATTATTAGTAGGTCAGAAACCAGAAAAAGAGCGGGAAATATCAATCACGAAAAAATTAGATAGTACAGATCTAGGATACAATACGTGATGGATCATCATGAAGACGGATATTTATCAGCTGTAAAATCACAATCTGAGACACGTATCATCAAGTAAAACACTATTGCGCCTATAATTTTGGATAAAAAGCGACCTCAAAGTTATTGTTTTGATGTATATTTAAACACATTCGAAGAATTCTAGAGGCTGACTTTGAAAAGGACGATTCCTCCATAGATATTACTGTTTTTTCATCAATTATATTTTTGTATGCGAAAATGTTCAAGTGCATACATCCATGATTAAACAGTCCAGTTCCAGTTAATGAAAACCCTTCCTAAATGATTGTAAAAATAAAAACCAAAAGAATTCGCGTAGTATCGTCGACGAAAATGACGGTGATTCACTCGTCCGACGAAGTATTCTTTGCGTGCGCTGTGAGATTCAAGCTCTTGAACATTTTTGGAAGCGTGCATGACATTCCATTCTTTGTAAAAAAACGATCCAAGAGACATGAGTATCCAAGCTCCCCGACACTTATGACGCTTACGTGTCAAGCGTTCGAGTGTACGGACACTTGAATTCATGATATCGTCAGAGCTGTCCGTACAGAGTTGATTGAAACGAGCTTGATTCTGAATTCATCGTCATCAGTACTACGTACTCGTATTTTTTTTGAGACAACCCGTAACCCTCATCTGAAAAGGTTCCCGTAAACTACGCTCATGTCTTTGGAATGTGATCTGAAGTATTTCCTGAGTTCATTGATATCGTTCGTTCCATGAAAATAGCGCATGAATGTGTTTTTATTATGTAAATATGTAATGAATATGAATGTGCAGAATTTGATGTACTGGTCAGTTATCGTGTCAAAAAAGTGTGTGTGGAAGGAGCTTATATTACGAAGTATTATCGATTTGAAAAAATACTTTGTCTGTTGTAAGAAAGCCAAACGAGAAGTAGATATCTACGAACTTGTGTCGTTCGGTATCATTTGCTGAAGAATCAATTTCTGAATCTGAAAAATAAGATCTAATCCCCGATATTAGTTTGGTGAAAATCTTGATTAATCGAAAACGTTTTAAATCGTTCCGAAACGACTAGAAATCAAGACCAAATTGAATACAAATTGATTTTGACATGACTTCATATTATCGACGAGAGATGAATGCAAAATATGGTATTCCGTTTTTTTGATGAAATGGTGATCGAACTGATGTCGTCGATTATACTAGATGTTTCGTTTTCCTATTTGAGGCTCCGGAGATATACCAGAAAACGATCGACGTTGCCACATGTTTATTTGTTCGCTAAGAAAGAAATTGGAGGTCCAGTATTTTCGTTTTCGTCGAATGTCGAATATATGTACGTCTAAAATTGTTTAGCGACAAACAAAATTCGGAGTCATCCGTAAAAGATCCCATACAAGTACGACTGAAGTTCGACGAAGTTTTCATAAAACCTTACGTTCCAACACTGTTGTTGTAGAATTTACACTACTTTTCCGTCTGCGTTTTTTTAAATAAGATTAGATAGCTTAAAAGAGAAGTCCTCGTTCATCACGTTGCATCTCTGTACATATCATTTGTGGGCAGAACAGTCGTGCTGAAGTCCGTCAGTTCTCTCTTATGGTTGAAAGGAAAAAATTGGAACTCAGTCTTGGCATTTTACCCTGTGCACAGAAGGTCCACGTTCGCACTTTCACTTCTCGGGTCGCGGTGTCGTCCGATGCTCTTTCGCATCGAGAACGAGTACTTCGAGCTGGACGAGCAGGTGCTCCTCTGTGTCGACGTAATCGAAATTCTTTCCTTTAAATATGCTCTAAGACGAAAGTCTTCAACATTGCTGTCCGTTGGTCATGTCTGGCTCCAATGTCTTTGATTTGTGTACTTCATGTCCATCTTTTTTTATTTCGGGCTCTCAAACTTGATGGTATTTAAAGGTGACGCGCGGATCCTCGTGATCTTGGGCGTCGCGTGTGAACACGACACTTCGCTCGGATATAGTACTCGGGTGAAATTGAGAGACGCTTCAGTAAGCTATTATAGTTAGGTCAAGTTCGGTTAAGTGACGTCCAGTCAAGATTAGTTGCTTTGAGTTCGACTGAGATGAGTTCTGTTCGGATCAGTTGAGTTAAGCTGACGTATGTCAGGATTGGGTTCAGTTACTTTGAGTTGTGTTTGGTTCAATTCGTTTCAAATGAATTCAGTTTGTGTAGGTACGTTACGCTACATTACGTTACGCTGAGGGAAGGAAGATTTAGTTCCATTGCTGTACGGTACGTCACGTCACGTCGATCTGGGTAAGGCTATGTTTAGTTCGGCCAGGTTAGATGAAGTCACGTTCTGTCATGTGTAACGTAACGCAACGCAACATTGAGTCAAGTTCCGTGCAGTTGTGTCAAGTCAAATGTGAAGTGAAGTGGAGTGAGGTGCAGCGAAACAAGGTTCCGTTACGCTACGTCGCGGTATGGCACGGAACTTCACGTGACGTCAGGTCCGGTTGGACTAGATCAAATTAGGTCAAGTCAGGTCACGTAGAGGTCAGTGAAGGTAAATGAAGTAAGTGAAGGCAAATTAGAAATGAGGTCAGTAAGGTTCAAGTCAGTTAAGGCAGGATCAGTTATATCTGATTAAAGTAAGTCAAATAAGATTCGGTGAGGAGCAGAAAAGTAAAATAATAAAAAACTAAAGGTGTTAAAAAAAAACAAAAAATTGAAAAGGTCCTCAAAAGTTAAAATAAAGTAAAAACAAATCGTAAACATGTGGTCACGAAAGTCTGAAAGCACCAGGCACACAGAAAAACTGACATAGAAAATGAAAAGTAAAACGTAAAAGATAACACATGAATTACAAAAAATAACAACGTGATAAAGTTCTTTAAACAAATCAAATGACAAAAGGAAAAAGATAAAAAGGTTTGGAACAATGTTAAAAAATATAAAAGGTACTAAAAAAGTGTTTAAAATAAAAAGAGAAGAGTAAATTGTAACTGTGAAAAGGTAAAGGTGACGGGTACCAAGATAAAAGTGGAGGACAAAAAAAGAAAGCTAAAGGTAAAGATAAAATACATCGTCTTACCTTACGTTCCATGCGGTTCCGTGCAGAGTCATGCCGTGTCGTTACGTCACTTAAGGTCCACTTCAGGTTCAGTTAGGTGAAGCGAAGTGAAGTGAAGAACTGTATTTAGCTCAAGCTTTGTTACGTCAAAATAAAATAAAACAATGTTGAATTGGATTAAGCTGAGCTAGGCTGGGTTAAAGTGGATTTTGCTGAGAGGGTTACACTGACTTGACAGAGTTCTGGTGTCAGGAAGGAACAGAGGGTGAAAAGAGTCAAGGGAGCTAAGAGTTGCGTTCCTTTAGTTACGTTGAAGTATTTTATGTTCTGATCTCTTATCTGCAAATTAGTTCAGTTTCGTTCGGTTCAATTAAGTTGAGTTAAGACCAGATAAGTTAAGTTCGATCCAGTTTAGTGGAGTTCGGTTCAGTTCATGTCGCTTCATGTTAGTTCGGTTTGGTTATATTCGGTTCAACACACTTTATGTCAGTTCGGTCCCGTGTAGATGGATTGAGTTCAGTTCAGCTCAGTCAGACGAAGCTAGGAAACGATACGTTAAGTTAAAGGTAGATTACGTTCAATTCGATTCAGTCAACTTCAGTTCAGTTATGATATGTCATGTTATATTTTGTTTTGTTAGGTTATGTTATGTCCCGTCCAAGTCAGTCACATGAAGAGAAGTTCGTGTCAGTTCAGTTTTTATCCGAATCAGTTTCTTTCCCTGTAATTCAATCCACTCCAGTACAGACCAGTGAAGTTACGTCCTGTTCAGTTCAGCTCAGGTTCGGTGGAGTGCAATGCAAGTCAGTTACGGTCAGGTCAAGTTCAGCTCAGCTGAGATCAGTTCAAAGTTTCATTCGAAAATTTCATTCAAAAGTTTCACAAAAGAATTATAAAGAAAAGTTTTCAAGGTTCAAAAAGTTCTAGCTTTTCAAAAAGTTCTAGGCGTTCGAAAACGTGTAGCGATTCAGAAAAGGTCTAGCGGTTCAGAAAAGTTTGAAAAATAAGTTTAAAAGGACCAAAAAGTTTTAAAAAGATTGAAAAAGTTGTAAATGGTTTTACAAAAATTGTAGAAAGGTTTTTTGTAGAAGGGCTCGACAAAAATCTAGAAAGGTTTTTATAGAAAGGTCTTTACAAAAACATGTTCAAAGATTTTACATACAACTGTAGAAAAGTCCAACAATAAAGCTTGTAGAAAGGTTTCAAAAAACGTGGTCAAGAAATATAAAAGTATAAAAGTTTTTTTTTTCAAAGTTTTTTTTTAAAAAAAGTCGAAAAAGTTTTGAAAAAGAAAAAAAGTTTTAATAAGTTTGTAAAAGACTGTTAAAGGGTTTCAAAGAGTGTAAAAGAACAACGTAAAAGAGTTTACAAGAATTTTAAAAATTTTACAAAAAAAGTTGAAAAACAGTTTTAAAAAGTTTAAAAGAATTTTAAAAGACAGTAAAAGACAGTAAAAGACTGTCAAAGAGTGTAAAAGAGTGTAAAAAATGTAAAAGAGTTCACCACTGAGTTTTTTTGAAAGAGTTTTCTGAAAGAGTTTTCTTTGAGATTTTTCTTTGAGAGTTTTCATTCGAAAGTTTTTTTGAAAGTTTTTTTTTGAAAAAAAAAATCTCTGAAAGTTCAAAAGTGGAAAAGACTAAAAGTCTAAAAGTTGAAAGGCAAAAGTTGAACAGTATAATGATTAAAAAGATTCGAAAAAGTCTTTCAAATTTTCTAAAAGTGTTGAAAAAGTTCTTTTTAATTTTTTTTTCTTTTTAAAAAGTTTGTCGATTTTTAAAGAGTTTGTTTTTTTAAAGTGTTCAAAAAATGTTCAAAAAAAGTGTTTAAAAAAGTGTTCAAAAAAGTGTTCAAAAAGTGTTCAAAAAAAGCACAACAAGTGTTTAAAAAAGTGTTTTAAGTGTTTAAACAAAAAGGTGTTTAAAAAAAGGTGTTTTCAAAAAAAAGTGTTTAAAAAAAGTGTTAAAAAATGTTTTAAAAAAGTGTTCAAAAAAGTGTTTAAACAAAAAATGCAAAGTTTTTTTTTTTTAAAAAAAAAATGTGTTTAAAAAAGTTTAAAAATGAAAAGAAATTAGAAAAACAAGGTTTTTTTTTTTAAAAAAAAAAGTTTTTTTTTTTAAAAAAATGTTTAAAAAAAAGTGTTTAATTTTTTTTTACAAAAAAAAGGTGTTTCTTTTAAAAAAAAATTCAAAAAATGGAGTTCAAAAGAAGGTGTGTTTCTAAAAAAGTGTTCAAAAACAAGTGTTAAAAAAAAAGTGTTCAAAAAAAAGTGTTCAAAAAAAAAGTAGGACTTCGTGGTCGGCAGTAATGATATCACCGAACTTGGTCGCGCGGTGTATGTGACTTTGTGAATTACGACTGCAAGCTGCTCTTGTAACTGTCGTACGCTTGTATCTCACAATTTGGGACGTTGGAAAGCGGAAACATTTTTTTTTGAAAAAGACATTTTAAAGGGAAGAGGCAGGCCGATGGCCTTGGACTTCGTGTGACAAGCGTGCTTTGAGCGGAGCGTGAAGATGCAAACACGGAAAGAGGGAACTGTAGGAACCAACGAACACCAAACAGGGGCTCCATCAGAGGAACTTTTTCCTCTCACGTGTTCACTCAACGAGGGCCTTTTCGAGAATCCACCCCATGGCCGATGTGGTGGTTAATGTCTTGCATACCAAACTGTGTGAATGGACACAGTTTTAATTGTCACATGTGGTTCAATGGATTGCCGCTTTTCCTGCCCAGCCATCGGTCTTGCTCGTCACGAAGAGCGTTGCGATAGCGGTGACTGTCGACCAGCCGAGCGTTGACGTGCGAGAGATGGGTCCATACTTCATGATGGCCGCTTTGGTCAGTAGGTTTGATGCCAAGAACCTCATGATTAATTTCGAAGGCGCCGTGACCGCGTATGGGCCATTCATTTTCCGTTCCTGGTGGCTTAATAAATCCACACCACTCACCGTGAACGCCGCCTGGTTACCACCATGCTGTAAGGCCCTGTGGAATTGGTAAGTTCGTGTTTGCAAACGCCTCCTCAATCGTGCTGTCACGCCGTTGGTCCTCACTGCATTTCCGTCGCCATGCAGCACCGTTTAAGTCACGGGCTCCCATGTCAAACTGTTCTTGATACATAGCAGTACGAACTGCATATATCACGTTTTTCGCAATTCTGCGCTTTCTTGACGTAGTTGTTGAAGTGGAGCGACATCACGGTGAAGCAGGGTTTACCATTGCAAAGGACACTCCTGAATGACGCAAACGATATGACGGCCTGAAATACCCAACCTGTTTGACCTTCCCTTACCACTTGCTGCCCCGTTGTTGAATCTTGGATGTAGACAGAGCTTACTGGCTGAACAGGACGGCGCAGCCAGCATAGTGGGAGATGTAGAAAAGGTTCGTGAGGCAATCTTACTGTAGGTACTCGATTGATTCTTGTAACGCGATGATGTGCCAGATGCCGATTCGCGTTTGCTCGCGTAGTCGGTTAGATCGGCTGGTATCAAACTTGTATGCAAGCTGAGGAGAAAGACTCCTTCTTTCGAAAGCTTTCCAGAACACGGGTGCCGCGGGGAAAAAAGGGCGGACACATTTTGTAGCTCGGTCAGCACTCACCCACACTCACTGTCCGAGCGAGGGAAAAGTAGCCGCTGCGGCGTAGTCCCGTACTTCATGGGTGTATAATCTCTGGTACCGCAGGCTTCAGTGTTCTTGGTTCGTCGGGTGGTCCAAGCACATGGGACCGAAAGGCCAGGAAGACTGCGGAGTAGATGGAGCCCTGGTGGTGTTGGCGGTGGATCGTTTGGTATGGACCATCCATTGTCCGTCCTGAAGAACAAGCGATGAACATCTCTTGATCCGCGAGTTCGCGAGCATGTCGGCAAGTCGTACGCTGGTCTGGGCAGTAAGGTGCGTGTCTTTGCGATTGGTCATCAGGCGTAGACTTTGGAGAGGAGGTAGCAGATGCAACCTGCTCCCATTCTTAAAAGTATGCCTTCCGAAAATTGTCGCCGTCTTGGACCCAAAAGGGTTTCCAATGGCGTATCCACCTGGGAGCATGAATGCAAAGTAAAGAAGGGTGCACGAGATGTCAAAGGCTCGTAATGACAGGAAAGACACATCAATACGACAGGAGGACCGGTGGTATTGACCACATCATAAGGGAAAATGCGAGCTCAAAGACCACAAAAGCCATGTAAGAAAACCGTTGAGAGGACCATCAAAGAGGCAGCGGAAAGGATGGAGAACTAAACCGAAGCCACCACAAAAGTGCGCACAGCTTCCCTTTGAACAGTGTTTCTTTGTTGAAGAAGTTCATAGAACCGTTGTCACCACATAACTGCCGGCCGTGGAACCTCCGAGTGTACTGAAGGGACGTGCAAGACTACGCAGGTATTTGAACGCGGAAAGGGAAACAACGATCGTTTGCCAAACGCACGGCTGCGTGCAAGGTGTGCCAGTCTCTGGCGTGGCAACCATCCCGACGGTAACTACAGTGAGGGTGGAGCGAAGCATCGAGCAGTGCAGGGCAAGGTAAAGACGATGACACAAAACGGACCCACCAAATGTTACAGCTAATACCCGATGGGAGCGCTGGTGGTTTACAGGCAATGGTGCCAAACCAACCCACACAGCCACGTTAAGCGTCCACCAGCTGGGTACAGCATCTGACAAATAAGCCGTGAGAGGAAAAGCACGGAGGCTTTTTTCAATGGCAATGGTGCCAGTTGGAATGCTAATCAGAACAAGGAGGACTCACCTTCGCCGCATGCGATGTCCCGTGCGACATGACAAGCTTTTCATCAAACAACCCAGTGGCGGTCCGCCAGAACTCACTTTAGTTCCCTCACTTCCTTCTGCAAGACACGTACTGCGTCAGCCAGCCAGCAGGTCGTGCTTTCCACGCCAGCACGACTCTGGGTCATCGAAACAAAACCGGCTCCAGACAAGCTCGACACCTTAAAAAAACCGGCTCAAGACAAGCTCGACACCATCAAACCGGCTCAACGCCTTGAGCCAAAAATGGCTTGAGCCAAAATGGCTCATGATGCCACAAGGCAACGAGTGGAATCTTCTCAGCGTAAAAATCATGAAGACCACATTGCAAGCAAAGGATTTGCGTCGATGACCCAATATAATTTTGGTGCACAAGTTTGTGCCTATGCTCCAAGCGATGAAAATTCCAGATGCAAAGGCAGCAGTGGATCAAGAATGAAAAAAGCTCGAGACGATCCCAGCATGGTAATTGGAGAAAGTCAAGACAAAAAAAAAAAAGAAAGTCCACTTTGCCACACTGATGGACGTATGTCATTTCAAGAATGCGGAGTGAGAACAAAAATTACAAAAATACAAAGGCAGAGTCGTGCTCCGTGGTGACATTGTAAAAGACGACTCTGGGGCCTACGCAGTTTTTTTACTGAACAGGGCTCGTCTGCGTTCCAAATGATTGCCGCAAAAGTAATGGATGTTATTGCAATATTACCAGATTGTGACGGACAAGCAGCTGATGCAGTATCTCCCTACACTCAGCTAAAATTGGAGGACGCTCTAGATTGTTACAATTCCTGAGTCAGAATGTGCAGACGTTATGGACACGTCTCCCACGACATGAATGGCCAAAATTTTGGGCAAACATTTAAGATCCCGTAAGGTACCTTCTTGAACGGAATTTAAATGGTCATCCATTTGCCGGGATTGCTATGGGAAAGAAAATTCGAAGAAGCCTTATTAGAACTTGGATGGGAGCAAATACCGAATTAGGAATGTATGTTCGCTCATCGAAACCAGGGTTATTTCTGTCAGTACATGTGGATGACATCACAATGACTGGACAGGAGCAGAATATGGCTCCCATGTGGAAGAAATTGATGAAAAACGCTGATCCCGACGAATCAACATCATTTCATGACCATGTATATTTTGGATGTACTCAACGTGAATGCAAACAAAACGAAACAGGTATGGAACGATTTACAAAGATGTTTGGATCACGTATTTCTGCAGGAGCAACTGAAAGATGTACAGGAGTGGGAAAAGGCTCACGCGAAAACCGTGGCCTGATCCCACGACATGGAAGGACATGCTCGAAAATGCATTGGGGCGGTACTGTGAACTGGCAAACAAGAGCACTTCAATGGACCCAGTACAATTTGGTTCACAAATTTATTCTTATGCTTCAAGCAATGAAGATTCCGGATGCGAAAGCTGCAGTGGACAAGGGATGGGCTCGAGACTGAATATTTATCACGGTGGGACAAATCTCAAACAAAAACAGTAGCATGGTCCTACGATATGGGAGGACATGTACTGTGAAGTGGAAAAGAAGTGTAAGTTGTTTCAGTTTAACCATGTGACAGATTGTACACTGACACAGTCTCTTCCTTGCTGCTGTCTTCTTTGATTTTTTCATCCTCAGTTTATCCACAGACAGGAACAGCTCAGCTGCACAATACTCATCGTGACTCGTGCGCGCCATGGATCGAACAGGCCCTCGAGTTCAATTTGTCTTTGCGAAACAAGAACAGTTCAAGTCCATGCTTGGATGATCATCAATTCAAGCAGGAAGAACTCGAATCAGTTGGTGAATTGCCAAAAGTTTGCTCACAAACTGTCTTGAAATGCTTGTACTTGACACGAATCGGAAGACCAGAACATGCTGTGGTCGGTCAGCAAACACGCAAGAGCAGTCACTAAATAGACTCAGGCATGTGACAGACCATTAGCAATATGGATTTCTCACATTCATCAAAGAAACGGATTCCGACAAAGTTTCCGCAGGGAGAACTGAAAAAACTACCATGCCCGGAAAATCTTCGTATTTCTTCGTGGTCCTACGATATGGAAGGTCATGCCAAGAAATGAGTGGAACGATATTGTGAGTTGGCAAACAGGACGACTCAACAACTCTACAAAGTATCCATTCCATGCATCGATGACCATTATTTCAAAGAGGAAGAATTGAAATCCGTGTGCGAATTGTCAAAAGGATGCTCTCAAATTGTTCTGAAATGCTTATACTTGGCACGTATTGGAAGACCTGATATACACATGTGAATACAAACCATATTGTCATGTGGGAAACACTGCATAACAATGCAGACTGGGACTGTTTCAAGACTCCGATTTTGCAGGAGATCTTGAGGATTCAAAATCTACTTCAGGTGGAACATTGTGTATTTTTGGAAGTCATACGTTTGTTCCAATAAGTTGGATGTGCAAGAAACAAACTTCAGTTTCGCACAGTTCCACAGAGTCTGAAATCATTTCTCTGGAGGCTGGATTACGCATGGATGGGTTGCCTGCTCTCGGTCTCTGACATACAGTAATTAAGGTGTTACGTTCAACCAACAACACTGTAAAACACAACCATGATGACAGCAGGGAAATCTGTGCAAGGTCCAATCCCACAACCACGACACCAAACTGACAAAAGAAAGCAAAAGATTATCAACGGTCTGATGTTGATGACGTACACACTAACACACATTCTTCTCAAGGTGAGTCTCAGTTGTACATTATTGAAGACAATGAAGCTGTCATCAAAAATGACTCTCAATGGACGAAGTCCAACGATGAGACACGTGTCCAGAACACAGAGTTGCGCTTGATTGGGGGTTCGACAGGATCAATTCAGAACCCAAGATCCAGATCAAATCTGTTGACACCAAAAACCAACTCGTCGACATGCTAACCAAAGGAAGGTTTGCGCTGTGACGAATGAAATCGTCTTCTTCGTTTGTTCAGCATCATGAGTTTCTCGATTTTCTCTTGCAGTCATTTCAGTGATCTTCTTTCTGATCCGATCGGAAAGCCGAGCGTCGTGTCAAAAAGATGTCTAGGAGCGACTTGAAGTGAAGGGTCACCAATACCGAAGCCGAAACCAACATTTCTGGTGAAGACGAGACCACTCAACTTGATAGCACGCAGGCCGCGGAGTGAGAAAAACTCTTCACAGAATTTGGAGTATCTGGTCAATCTGGTGAATGCCGATGAACGAAAAGGAGTGGAAATAGCATCAGTGGGCCGACAAGAAAATGCTATCATAGCAGAGGGAAACTTGTGCATGGAGCAACTCCAAAAACAACGTGATCAGAGAGCACCTTCTTACTCCAATAGCTCAGGACAAGCAGTGCAGAGTGCAACGCCAAAGATAGAGTTTCAAAACATGGAATACACGATCCATCAACACATGATCTTCCGGTTCCTGCAAAAGAGATTGCGAAATACAGAAAGTTATTCAACGTTGTCAATTGAACCACTCACAGACAAATGTGTTGATATGGGATATGTTCACGTCTACGTCTATGAAAGGAGCCATTCATCTTGGACCGAATTATTTGGCAAACCTGGAGATTCACAAGAAAACGAACATCGAAGAGATTGACATCTTATGCAATATCACTCAGAAATTGATCTTGGAACAGTCCGAAGAAAATGTGGATGTGAAACTGCTTGAAAGTTCATCTCCCTCATATACGAGGCCAGTATTGTCTCATGATCAAGTGGACAAAAGCAAAAGTACGTGTCTGTCCATATTCAGGGGGACAGATGAATGAAAGCAAAGAAGCAATAACAAGATGGGAAGGTCAAGTGCAAGAATTCAAGATGTATCCTTCTTAAAAAGAACTATTAGGAACCGATGGAGAAGCAATTGATTTCGAGTGGATTATTTCTCCAGGATTTTCGTCAATGCAGATTCTTCATGAGATCCAACGGGACTAAAAATGAAAGAACATCGAAACGGACCGGATCATCTTCATGTCAATATTCAACGACATTGCATGGGGAGAAAAAAGAAATACCGAAAGTTGTGAATACAGTTCACAGACAGAGCATTGTATTTCGAATGCAGAAATTCAAGAATTACGCAATTAGATTCTTGCAAGGACTGGACGTTTCTGGGACATGGATCGGAATAGAAGTGGTATGGAGAATCCTCATGCCCTCCCACTGGAGAATGGACTCCACAGTCAATAAAATGTTGGTCTTCCCGTGTTCAAGAGCATCAGTGCTGTGAGTCGTGGAATCCTGAAAAGGAAGAAGGACAAAGAAATCCTACAGCTCAATCGAGATTATCGAACACAGAACTCTTGTTCCGAATTGCCCATCGTGTAAATCAGCTCAGTATTTACGGAGTCGTGACGAATTGGTGTGAACAATTCGCCTTGACAGAGGAAGAAAAGGGACGAGAAAAGCTGAGATTTGTGAACAAAAGTATGTTGACAAGTGTGAAGTCACACGAAGTACAACTTTTGGTGTCTCCTCTGAAGATGACATCTGGAACAGTTTGCAAGAAAACATTTTGAGCTTCGAAGTAATGTCCGACAAAATTCAATTGTCAAGGTTATGTGAAGACGCTTGACTTGAACATCATGTAACAGTCG
>CBDCEV010000030.1:0-6837 GCA_965215715.1 Hyphomicrobiales bacterium
CGCAAACAAGCTCTCCAGTGGTTCCGGGAGTCACATCAACACAGAATTTGGGGAGTGTGAATTCTGCAATACCTTCCTTGATGTGATTCCACTTGATGTTACAGCATGCGGCCTCCGCTGACATGTCTTCCCGAGACACCATAGCGGTGGGCATAGGGTTGAGGTACATAACCGTTGGACGGTTCATGGTGCTCTGAGCGGTGGTGCAAAAGCTGCGGATTCATTTGGCGTGGACGCCTTTTCACACTTTCTTCATTTGACAGGGTCAACATTATCTTCATCTGACAGGGTCAGTTCATTTGCCATCTGGGTTGGATTTCTATCTGCTGCCAGTGTGATTAGTTCACAATATATAAATATATATGTGTGTGTACAGTTTTTCTCGTAGGGTGCATGTTGTTGAGGGTGAGCGGAACCTCAATTGCATCGGTTGTGGTGTTGCTTTTGCAATGGGTCTCAGCCCAAGCTTGCACAGGATCGCCTTCTACCTGCGCTGGTGCTGGTGTTTTTGCTGACATTATTGCATCCACTGCATCATTATGTTGTGTCTTGCCCTGTCTAATTCAAAGGTCCAACATCCCTTCTGTGTCTAGCATTGCCGCTATTCGCCTGACTGGACGCTGCCAATGATTGTTTTCGATGCATGGCTACAAATACAGTGAAATGGCCTTGCCAGTTGTTGCTGCCTGCCAATGCATAGTGTACTGCATTTACTTTGCAAAAATATGTTTTTTTTAAATGCAACCAGAAAATGTTTTTCTGCCTCGGCATGAGTTGCTGCTGCTGTTGGTTTTGCAGCCTGCTGGGCTGACAAAGTGGTCTGTGATCGCGATCTTGGATTTTCTTTTCAATGGCGGGCAAGAGAAAGTTGTTTGCAATAAGACATTTTTGTTTTCTGTGTAGCGGTCAAGGCTTTCTGGATCTATCTGGTGTTTAGATGTGTCCGTTTTGTTTCGGAGTGAAGTGTGTGGTGTTAGACTTTCTGGTGGAAATGGTGTGAGTGCACAGCTCGCTTTGCCCAAAAACGGGCTCTGGTGCGGAGTGGTCGTAAAGTTACATTTGTGACCAGCTTTCCATAAGTTCAAGTGACTTAGCAGGCAGTACAGTATTATATTCTACATTGTAGTGCGCTCTACTATCAACCTTTATATTAATATATATATATATGTGCCCAATCAATCACATCACTCACTCAAGCAACTAATCACACACAGACACACACATCCTTTTCTTCACTCCCAAAGGTTTCTTCTTGTAAGTTTTCATGTTTTTGAAAATAAAAATATCCCATGGCTCTTTTGGGCTATGGTGGTGGGTCACTTCAAACAGAAACTCCGAGATCAACAAGCAGCAAATTGTGGCGAAAAAATCTGCACTGAGGGCTTCTTTCCATTGGATTCCATTCAAACAATTCAAGAGGACGTAATTTTTCCCTGAGGAGCTCATGGCATGTCAGTGATCTTTTCGTTTTCGAGCGGCAAGACAGAAAGAGGCTGAAATAGGCGTCTTTTTTTTGCTGCAAGCTTACTTCTTTACCAACTCATGCAGTTGAGTTTGAATGCACATGTAATGTTTTTGCAGTTAAACTAATGAAATAATGAAAGAATATAATATATAATAATATTTTTTAAAAATGTGTTTGTGTGGAACACTGACGCATTCGTTGCAGCCAACGTGCCCAGACGAAGTTCTGAACTGAACCTTCTGCTCCCACCTGCTATGCAAATGGGTATGTAATCAGGAACAAAGGAAATGGAACAAATGCAACAATCTTGCCGGTACAGAAGGCTGCTGCAACATATTTTCAGGCTCCAGGATCCACTCATTCAAACAGGCGAAGGCTACATAGCGAGGCCAAGGCCCACCGAGACAAAGGAGCAAAAGACCTCAGGACAAACTCAAGCACAACTGAATGTTGCAACCACACAAAACAACATGAAAAAAAAACACGCAGTGCAGCACAATGTCAGTGATTGTGACAATTGTTCATCACTGAGAAGCTGGACAGATAGTCTAAGCAAACTAGCAGCATTCTCCAGCAGAATGCCTGAAACTGATTCCCATCGGTTGTTTAAGTCTGACTAGGTTTGCTTACCAGTGAGGACGCACAAAGCTCTGCGCCCTGCACAAGTCCCATGAGGTGTCAATGTTGGTGGTTAAGAAGCTGAGAACACAATTTGTCGGTGCTTTTTCAGAGTCTGTCAGAGTCAGAGCCTCCAGGAACTGCCCAAATTACGAGGGCATAGAGCTGTACAAGGGAATTGGGTGCTGACTCCAGAATAGCCTCAAGATTGTTCAAGTTTCAGCAGTGAAAACACGAGAATAACTCGGAATGTATGGTGGATTCAACGTCTGCTTTCCAGCAACCCTTGCAGCCCACCTCCATGAGCCTCAAAGTGTGGAAATAGTCTGTGTCACCGTTGTAGAAAATACACCTGTATGCCTTCCGGAGTGAACATCTTTCAACCTCTTTACGCTTGTCCTTTCAAGCCATTCACGCTACTTCTCTCAAGGAAAAGATTGCACAAAGCCTCCGCAAAAATTTGCACTTGTGCAAAATTCAACAGGAAGCTTGGTCTTTCTGCCATTCCTTAAGACTGTGGCAGTCAAGCTGAATCAAGCTCAATTCTGGCTCAATACGTGTCCAACTTTTCAACTTTGGCTCCAAGATCCACACCATCATTGTCAATGTCTCCAGCTGGAGCACCTCCACCAAAGGAAATGTACAGGCTGGAGACCTTGCGCGCAGTGCTTCACAAGACGCTTGTCACTCCCAACAGGTTTTGCTGAGAGGAAGACAAGCCATGCCCAAAATATGACTCCAGCTGCACCTGCTTCACATTTTGCTACACTTGAAGGATTTGCTATTGGATGTGTTGGGTGTGACAACAAAACAAATCTAAAGTACATCGGATGTTTCTCCTTCCATATGCCATGCATTGCTATACAACCTCTTGTGCAATGAGTAACTCTGGATTGGAAACAGCTTGCAGGAATAGACTAGAGTTGTTAGAAAACAAATGCGGATCACAAAGAATCTCACGCGAGTCTCACAGTGAACCCCCCACACCTAGGAAGAATATCCACCTGCACAAAAAGCAAGAGAGGCCAAATGTCGCTTATCAACTTGTGCTTCAAGAGGTTATATAGAGAAAGTTTATGAACAGTTTTGAGTGGGCTCACAGCCCTCAGCACTTTCTCCTTCTTTCTACTTGCTGCAAGTTTCAAGAACCTTGGAGTGGAGACCTGATAGCGTCAAGACTAACAAAGCTGGGCTCCATGTTCTCTAGAACCTGACCGGCAGTTACGGTAGTGGCGGTAGTGAGCTGTTTGAACCCTAATAAATCTACAAAACATAGAACTTGAACGAGTTGATAGGCGCCACTTTGATACTAGTGAACCTATTTGCGTGTCCTAGAAATTGGGTTCTGAGTCGACCTTGATTAGATTTTATCTTGAACCTCAAAGCTCAAGCAGGCTGAGACTTCCGGCTGGGCATGAGCCACAAAAAGCACAGCAACGCACAAATCTAAGCCTCAGCAGACTGAAACATGAAGTCCCATATTCCAAACCCGCACGTGCTTTGGAAGGGAATAGATATGAAAAGGAAATAAAATCCTAGTACTTGCCGCGGCACCAACATCCATGACGTGTACAGCAAGGGTGACGATGACCAGATGCCTGCATGTGATCAATTTGTGACTGGCACATCCAGGATACCGCTTCTATGGTCATGCGCCTCTCCCAGTTGGGCATAGGGACAGGTGCCCCCGTGTCCATAAGACATGGCTGGAAACCATCACGTCCCGCCTCGGCCAACACTTCAAAAGCGAATTGATGAAACAACATGCCTTGCTTTGGAGCGAAAAGTTTTCATTGCATAGCAGAAGCATGAGAAAGGGGCCATCCATGGAAGTCCTTCCAATGGTCCTGCACTGCACTTTGAAGGGGTCGAAGCTTCAAAGCACAGCTTTGTCAAACATTCCGATAAAAATCACAGAAAGAAGGGACGAAGGGACGAAGGGACGAAGGGACGAAGGGACGAAGTTCGGACGAATGCAAAAATGAACCTCGACAGATTCGACAGGTGTCCTCCGAGGTGAACTCCTTGAACTCCCGCAGTGCGATGTGCTAAACTTTGGCACACTTTTTTTGTTCTCAAAAACTTTGTCGGAGGGCTTTGTTATGAGAATGGCAATACACCGAAGATCGCACAAGCCATCAATGTCCATTTAATGTCCATCATGCTGCTATTCATCGTGAAACGGCGTTGCGGCATGGCCTTCTATATGATACAATACAATACAGCAATCCAGCCGCATTCAGCCTTAACTTGTCACTGTGGACTAGTTTGCCAACATGGTACAGTACTGCAATGTGAGTAATGATGAGCTACGTACAGTAATTGAGCAAATGGCTCCCCGCAGCATGCTATCAATGCAGATCAACACATTGAATGTCAAACTGTTGGACCACCCAAAGCGCAGATTGCTTGAGCAAATCTATCCCATACATTCACACACATCTACTTCAAGCTGTTCAGCAAGCCTGTCAGGCTCTGTACTCACTGTACTCCTTTCTACATGTTGAGTTTTTGCAGCTTGGTGAAATTGGTGAAACTCTCAATGTTGCCCTCAGAATTCGTACAAATCTTCTTGGTCCTGTCACTTGTAGCTCCAACTCCAGTCCAACTGGCAATCTCTGCACGTTGACTTCCTTCAGTCAGACGTTTACTTCGTAACTTGGAAAGCTTCTATCTTGCTCTGGTTTTCTATGTTTTCTTGGTGGGAACCCAGCCTCCGCAGCGGTAACTTTGGTCACCTTTGCAGCCTCTGCAAGCTCTCTCTCTCGGTATCTCTCAGTATCTCTCAGCATCAGTATCTCTGTATTTTGTATGAGCCAGCTCCCGGAACCTCAAAGAGCTGGCCAGTCTGGCAAGTGTCCTCCGTGGTTTGTCAATTCCAAGTTCGGAACTTCTTCCGCTTCTTTAGCATCGACCAGTTTACTGACCTGACAAACGATCAAGGGCATCAAGGGCAAACAATGCAAATAGTAAACTGCTCAGTGTACGTGGGAAACAGTGCGAACTGGCTGCCCCAACTACCAAAATTACCAGAAAAGTTGTGTCTAGGCATGGATAGTTTGAAATTCACATGCATCTCATTGCATTTCATTGCATTTCATTGCATTTCATTGCATTTCAATGCATTTCATTGCATCTCCATATGTTTGCGTATGGTGCTCTTCATGGATTTTAATTTCTTCCCCTACTGAAGCATTCCGTGCCTCGCCGGTCTTGATGCCCGCCTGTATGGAGTGCAAAATGAGTGGCTGTACCAGTTGAACCCAATTACTACAGTATCCCAGATTTACGAATCACCGGAATGATGTGATCTCGGGCCTTTTTTCAGGCTACACTCCAGCGACCAACACGGCTAGTTGTTTACCATAAATGGTCCATGACAACATGTTTTGGTCATGCAACCTCACCAAAAACAACATGCAGAAGTGATGGAAACAAAATTGTTTTGTGCAAAAAGGTGCGACACAATGAGACTCTGCATGACTCTGCACAGCCATTGCCTTCAATAGTCTAGCCCCTTTTTGTCTTGCAGCTGAAGATCGGGCCTTAGATCATCTTAGATCCATGTTTGCAATCGACTTCCCTCAACATGTTTGACAAAACAACATTTCGCTTGGGTCAAGGCTTGCGCTGAGGGATCTTGCGCCTAAAGGATGTGTTGGGATATTTCCGAAAGGCCCCAGAATCATTGTTTAAAGAACCACAGCAACGTAGGCCTGCGATTGAATTGTATTCCCAGCACTTTCGACCCTGGTTCGAAGCGCACTATCACGCAAAATTGCAAGACAACATGTTTTACCCTTTTACCCGGGTCTGTATTGACATGATTGACATGAAAAAGGTCACACAAAAAATCAGCCTCTGTGCTCTGTAAAGATGGATTTTGTTGATCAGGAATATGTTCATTGTTTTGTGTAATCACGCGAGTGCTGGTCCATCTAATCACATGAATGACCAATTTTATGACATGCTTAAAATATCACGCAAAGTTCCAAATCAGCTCCTCGTGGCTTCGCCGCCACCCGTTTTTTCATTTTTGCTAGCTCGACGTAAAACCTGCACATTCAACATGTTCCACTGCGCATGACTGAATTTCGGTTCATAAAAAGCAGCCGGCCTGCACTTTTTCTAAGGAAGTCATAGCAGCGTCCTGAGGTCTTGGAATGGATAAATTTTCGGATTTTTGACCCCTGTCGTGAAATGTCGTGAAATGTGAAAAATAATACCTGTATTCATACGAATGCGAACGCCCTTGCATTGAAATCTCAAACGCATCCGAGACAATGGGGCTGTGTGACTGCAGAAACATGGGTTGGGATAACATGTATATAAGCACAGTTGGATACATTTGGCATGAATGTCCTCACCGTCAAAACGCACCCGACGTGCGATCTCCGCTTGTGTCTGGCGACCGCGGTCACCTGGCTTTCATGGTGGGTCAATTTACAAAATATTACGCTAACAGTGATCCATTTTATGAATGAAACATGCACGGAGCGGTTTGAAAAATCAGACACTGACATTGCAGTCAAATTCAAGACATTTTTTTCCGACCCAACAAAATGCCAGAAAAACGTTCTGAAGCACAGCATTTGTCTGCAGCAGCCCCCATTGCCAGCCAAAATGTTCAAGATCGCACTTGCGCTGCCCGTTGAAAGAATCTCCAGGTGGTACATGGGTACATTGCCCGTTGAACTATGACCCGTAACAATTTGCTTGTGTTTTCATGCAAAGGCCAAACCATTCATTGTCCA
>CBDCEV010000031.1:0-8924 GCA_965215715.1 Hyphomicrobiales bacterium
CTTGACAGTTCTTATGTAGAAAATCAGTTTTTTGGGCCGTCTCGTTCGTACCCCTTTGGGCCCTCTTTTCCTTTTTTTTCTCATGTCTATCTTTTCCGTTTTTCCTTTTTTTTCTTTTTTTTTTTTCTTTTTTTCTTTTTTTCCTTTTTTTTCTTTTCTTTTTCTTTTTCTTTTTCTTTTTCCTTTTCTTTTTACCTTTTTTCTTTTTTTCTTTTTCTCCTTTTCTTTTTCTCCTTTTCTTTTTCTTTTTCTTTTTCATTGCAATGCAAGCCAGCCTTTGCACAATCGTCTTGCTTGTTCTTTTGTGATGTCAAAGCACATGATGCACTGCCAAAGTATTGCAAGTATGATTTGGGATACTTGGGTGGGTGGGTAATAAGCTAACCATGATACACACGACCACAGCGGACACGCAGCGTCAAACGCCTCCTAGACCCTTAAACCCTGAAACCCTTAAACCCTTAAACCCTTAAACCCTTAAACCCTTAAACCCTAAAACCCTAAAACCCTAAAACCCTAAAACCCTAAAACCCTTAAACCCTTAAACCCTTAAACCCTAAAACCCTAAAACCCTAAAACCCTAAAACCCTAAAACCCTAAAACCCTAAAACCCTAAAACCCTAAAACCCTAAAACCCTAAAACCCTAAAACCCTAAAACCCTAAAACCCTAAAACCCTAAAACCCTAAAACCCTAAAACCCTAAAACCCTACCTAAAACCTAAAACCCTAAAACCCTAAAACCCTAAAACCTAAAACCCTAAAACCCTAAAACCCTAAAACCCTAAAACCCTAAAACCCTAAAACCCTAAAACCCTAAAACCCTAAAACCCTAAAACCCTAAACCCTAAAACCCTAAAACCCTAAAACCCTAAAGCCCTAAAACCCTAAAACCCTAAAACCCTAAAACCCTAAAACCCTAAAACCCTAAAACCCTAAAACCTAAAACCCTAAAACCCTAAAACCCTAAAACCTAAAACTCTAAACCCTAAAACCCTAGAACCCTAGAACCCTAAAACCTAAAACCCTAAAACCCTAAAACCATAAAACCCTAAACCCCTAAACCCCTAAAACCCTAAAACCCTAAAACCCTAAAACCCTAAAACCCTAAAACCCTTAAACCCAAAAAACCCTAAAACCCTAAAACCCTAAAACCCTAAACCCTAAACCCTAAATCCCACCTTTGGACCCTCAGCGGGCCTTTCTGCTGAGACCCCAAAGGTGGGCATAAGCCGTGTTCGTGTGAAGGCGTCGCGGGCCTTCGGACCGCGATGCCTTCACACGAACACGGGCTATATTGTTTTTGCTTCGGCGGCCGCCCTGCGCAACCCCTAGTCCTGGGTCCCTCAGACCAAAGGACGGAAGGGGGGGGAGGAGGGGAGGGGAGGGGAGGGGGAGGGGGGAGGGAGGGGGGTGAGGGGGAGGGGGGAGGGAGGTAACTAACTAACACCCCTTGCGGGGGAGGTCGGGAGGTTAGTTAGTTACCTCCAGAGGGAGGGAGAGGGGGGGGTAACTAACTAACCCCCCCCTGCGGGGGAGGTCGGGAGGTTAGTTAGTTAGCCCGGAGGTGGGTTAACTAACTAACCCCCTTGCGGAGGAGGTCAGGAGGTTAGTTAGTTACCCCCAGGGGAGGGGGGGAGGGGGAGGGGGGGGGGGGGGGGGACGGGGTAACTAACTAACCCCCCTTGCGGGGGAGGTCGAGAGGTTAGTTAGTTACCCGCCTCCCTGGTGTGTAGTATGCCTTGTTGAACAGGACAGCATAGCCAGCGTAGTGGGTAATGCAAAAGTGATTCGCGAGACGCTCGTGCTGGAGGTACTCATCGCGAGGGCAATGACGTGCCATTTGCCTGCAATGTGCTCTTCAATGGCACTTTCTCTGCCTCGTCGAGGTCCAGGGTTCCAGCTCGGGATGCTGAGGCGTGTCTGCTCGAAACGGTTTGGCACGCTGTCGAAACAATACTCGGGCTTGGGTGATAACTGCCTTCGGTCATGGGCGCCGCGAAAGACTGGTTTGGCACTTCCTGAAGCCACCAAATGACGTATCAGTGTTAAGCCTGAATCAGAAATTCCCCACACAGTATACCCATTCATAACCAGAGTGGATTTCTGGGTATCATCCCATGTTGGACGGGATGTGTAACCCCAGATACGACTCGTTCAGACGGTGCAGGCGGGTCGAGTGGTTCAATAGCCAGCGGCGTGCCTGCCAGCCGTGCGCTCAGTTGCATGTCACATCTTGTGAAAGCCCACGAACTCCTTGAAGCATTTGCATCTGGATGCGGATGCCAGGATGACTGCGGTGTGGAAGGTAGACCAGGCAGAACAGGTAGTGATTCACGGGATGCGTCCCAACCGTCGTCGGTATGCTTGAAGGTAAGAGAAGGTGTACATTCAGAATTCGGCGGCTGAGGAGCCCAGTATGGGCCGAATATGCTTTCACTTTCATCGCTGGACTCATGGGTCAAGCGGGCGAAGATCTCTTTAACGGATAACACCTGGGTGTCCCAAGAAGGCCAAGAATTGTGGTCCTTCCAACGATACTCCGATTCCTGACCAGAGTATTCGGAGGCATGGGCCCCTTGTTCCCATTCTTCCATATAGGCCTTCCGGAAGCTGTCACCATGAGGGACCAAATGGGCTTCCAGTGGCGAAACTATCTGGCCATCGTCATCACGCAGGACACAAGGAGGCGTTGCAGCCACAAAAGCCAAGCCCACGAACAAGTAAAGCGTGCGCGTGCGTGGCCAAGCAGTCTGAAAGATGCGGATGCGTGCAAAGTCATTTTCTTGAGCCAAATATAACAGTGCAAGAATGACATCAGAGAAGGACTACAACAAACACAAGACTGAAAAACAACTGTCACAACTGAAAGACAGACTAGACAAGGAAGGTGTGGGGACTCACGGTACATCTGCCCCCCCCTCCTTCCTGTACTGCCCCGTTGGGCCGTGCACCCAGTTCAGGCGTCATAGCTGCGGGGTTTGGGCACCTTCCCCTACAGCTCGACCTGCACCAGGTTATGTTTAACGCCCCGTGGGCGACTGTTCACGTGTGTGGAACAAGTGGGAAGCTCAAATCTCAACACAGTCGCTGAACAACGCGTCATTTCAGAGAAAGTACACAGAGTCAATCACGACGCAGACGTGCGGAGCCTCGGACACTTGCTAACAAGGAGGCAAAGGGCACCCCAATCGTCACAGTGTGAGTAACATCACGTGTCTTTGACATTCTTTCAAGTTAGTTTTTTCTTTTTACATGGCGGACATGATGTTCGTGATGGGAAATGAAGCATGGACAAAAGAGAGGATGAAACCAAAACATGCCTCTCCTGTGGCATGTCTGTCAATGACAGCTGAGCTCATCAGGTCCCTTCGTGATGATGTAAGAGTTATGTCACAGGAAACATGAATGTGCAAGTGGTTGCGCGTTCACGACGAGAGCGAATGGTCGCTCATGACTTCGCCAATACGTCGTTTTTGGTTCCCGTATGACCAATCTGCAGGCCGTTCTTTGAGAGAAATATGCCGTTCATGATCATCTTTTCTGGACCAGGTAGTGCTCCAGTCAACAAAACCGAGATGAAGCCATGTTTCGTGATGGCAACTTTGATCGGTTGGACGTAGACCAAGGGTTTTGCGAGGAATGGAAAAATGCACCATGCTTGGTCACCATCCAAAAACGGTGAGAGACGGGTGGTTTGAGAAATCTGCAGACGTCTGCCCAGTTGTCCGGAATGGATCCAGGTCCCTACAATGGTGTGGCCCGGTGGCGTAGGCAAGGCACAGTCCGTGAATGCTTCGTCAATAGTACTGAGATTGTCTCTGCTGCGACAACGCCACGCCGTTCCATTGAAATCACCTGCAACCAAGTCAACTTCTTGAGAAATCATAATGGCACGAAGAGTAAGAATGAGCTTCTTGGCGATGCCTTTCTTCTTGGCGTTGATGTTGCTGATATTGAGGGACGACACTGTAAAGAACTTCTTGCCGCTGACCGGTGATCGACGAAACGAGGCACGTAAAAGAACACCTTGCATGACCCATCCCTGTTCTCCTTCCATGACTTGATCTGGCAAGTCTCGTCTTGTGTCATGAAGGTAGACGGACTTGACATCGATGTTGGGACAGAAGGTGGGTTAGGTACGGATTCATCAAAATTAGGATGAAAGTGGTCAATTTCATCAGACAAATTTTCATCAAAAACCACTTTCATCAAAAACCACTTTCATCAAAAACCACTTTCATCAAAAACCACTTTCATCAAAACCATTTTCATCAGAACCACTTTCATCAAAATCCAATTTCATCAAACAATTTTTCATCAAAAACCATTTTCATCAAAAACCTTATAGACCTAAAGACCTAAAGACCTAAACCCTTAAACCCTTAAACCCTTAAACCCTTAAACCCTTAAACCCTTAAACCCTTAAACCCTAAAGACCTTAACCCTAAAGACCTAAAACCCTAAAACCCTAAAACCCTAAACCCTAAACCCTAAACCCTAAACCCTAAACCCTAAACCCTAAACCCTAAACCCTAAAACCTAAACCCTAAACCCTAAACCCTAAAACCTAAACACCTTTCGACCTTCAACAGACCTTCATGTGAAGCATGCCGGCCTTCGTTCGGCCGGCCGGCGATGCTCCACATGAAGGCCTGTTGAAACCCGAAAGGCGGGCATAAGCCGTGTTTGTGTGGAGCCTGACAGGAAGTGGTTTCTGATGAAAATGGTTTCTGATGAAAATGGTTTCTGATGAAATTGGTTTTTGATGAAAGTGGTCTTTGATGAAACTGGTTTTTGATGAAAGTGGTTTTTTTGATGAAAGTGGTTTTTTGATGAAATTGGTTTTTGATGAAAGTGGTTTTTGATGAAAATGGTTTTTGATGAATGTGGATTTTGATGAAAAAATTTTTTTGATGAAAGTGGTTTTGATGAACTTGTACTTTACCAGAAGGTGTCCTTATTGAAGAGAATCGCGCATCCTGCGTAGTCGGGCACGTGGAACCGACCTGTAAGAATGTCATGATCGACATAATCAGAAGCCTCCTGCAGGGTAATGATCTGCCATTTCCCTGCAATCTGTTTTTTGAAGGCCTCTTCTTTTCCACGTCGGGCCCAGGGATCCACTTGTAGATGCTGAGCCTCTTCTGCACAAGTGACTGAGTAGAAAAATGTTTGTTGGCACCATGTAGCAGGTCTCCTTCCTGATGCTTCACGAAAATCTGCTGTAGCCTTATGAATATCAACCATATGTTGTACCAAGACTTCGTGATGGCTTTTCTTGACCCACGCAGTGAAATGATCGGATTCTGAAGAGACGATATCATCGTACCCGCGCAATATTTCTTCATTGGACAAGGGCAATTCCAGGCGTTCAGGAAAGGGACTGAGTTGTCGGGGATGAATGAAGCTGCATTTAGGCCGTGGCCATAAAGGAGGCAATTGTGCCTCAATTCGCTCCAAAAATAAGCCTTATCTTGAGGCCTCGTGGGTGTCCAAGGAAGAGAGTCAAATTGTCTCGATGGTCTGGGTGTTTCAGGCATGCAATCAGCGTGGTCTGTGCTGTGGAGCACTGGGAAATCCATAAGATTTTGTTCGGCAGACGATTCACCGCTGACGAAGACCCACTCTTCCAAGAAGGCCTTTTTGAACGAATCTCCGACCGGGATCCAGAAGGGTTTCCATTGACACACCCAACTTGGCATGGGAGTGAATCACCACAAAGACAAAACGGCGTCTCACAAGAGGATGTAGTGGCTAATAGGGAAGCACATAAGTGTGTGAACCAAACACGACAAAACGACTCAGTGTTAAGGATGTTCGCAGGATTCGTTTTCCACGACTCTGAGAGGGTACACTCCACCAAGAAAAGGAGGAAAGTGTGAAAAACAACTTGACGAGGGCTGGAAGGCCTTCAAACTTCATCAACGCTTGGAGAGACATTTCTCGAAGGCTGCCTGGAACCACCCGGCACATGTCATCATGTGCAGAACCAATCGAGGAGACAGAGAAGAAGAAGAAAACACCCACGGCTTCCTGCACAATTGCCAGCCTCCCGCGTGTCAAGGAATCCCGGTGGCAACTGCAGACAGGAACGAAATGACGCAGTGTCAAGCCTAGAAGACGGGAGACAACGAGCAGACAAACGCGTGAGCAAGATTTCATCACAAAGGTGACAAAGAAGGAGAGAAAACCTTCCTTGAGACCGTGAACATCATGGCAAAACAAAGTGAAGGCCGCAGTGGACAACACCTGGCAGATTCCTCCACTTTGCCATCTGCTGTAGTGAAGGCCGCTCGTGCTTAACGGAACCAACAATATACAATTGTCGTCTCAATCGAGAAGTTGTAAAACACGTGGGAAAAACAGCGAGTATCTTGACTGTCTCATCCAGGAGTTTGCGAAATCGTGTTGGCAATGATGCCACACCTGCACTTGTGAAAAAAAGGTGGAGGGAAAAGCACCACATAGCATGACTGCACGTATTGTGGATTCCAACCGGCGACTCCTTACACAAGGTGTGCCCTTCCACAGAATACTTATGCAGAATTAATTCCGGCAAAAAAACTGTAGCTGCATAAATAAATAATTCGGAAAAATTTGAAACTGTAACTGCATAAGCAAAAAAAAAATTATTTAAAAAATGAAAACTGTAACTGCATAGAAAAATTAATTCGCAGATATTTAAAAAAACTGTTAACCGGCCAAGGGGCACTGAAATCAAAGATGAATTTTACTGGACACTGTTTAGGAGGCTAAAGTCTCGTGCGCAAACGGAATTAACAAGAAAATCACTACACCAACAAAAAAGGCCATGCACCACCACACTGCAAAATGAATCTTCTCTCTCTTCACTCTTCTCTCTTCTCTCTGCTCTTGTCTTGTCGTCTTCTCTTTCGTCCCCTCTTCTCCCTCTGTCTCTGTCTTCTTTCTCTGTCTCTGTCTGTCTCCGTGTGGTGTTGTGTCTTGTGTCGTGGTGTGGTGTGTGGTCTGTGTGGTGTGTGCGGTGTTGTGGTGTGGTGTGAAACGCTGAAAAAAAACCCGTGTGTCCACTCAAACACGTCCCCATATGTACGTTCAAAACGTCCCCGTGTATGCCGGCACAACGCGCACATGTGTTGTGGTGTGTGTTGTGTGGCACCGTGAAAACCCTGTGTGTCCACTCGAAACGTCTCCGTGTGTACGTTCAAGACGTCACCGTGTGTACGGGCACCACGCGAACATGTTGAAACACATGTGCGCGTGGTGCCGGTACGCACTGGGACGTTGTTGAACGTACATATGGCGACGTGTTTGAGTGGACACACGGGCGGAGGGGGTGTTTTCATCGGTAAAAAACAAGTGTTTTTTGACATTTGTTTTGCATCTCAACCGGATGTTGGGGGTCATCTCTTATCGCCAATTTTCGGGTTACCAAAATTTGCCCACGTATATCACTTGATCCCAGAGGTTCACCAAAAGAAACCATTGGATCTTACCCATTTTGAGTTTGAGAATAGGTTGAACACGGAACGTTCACGATTCCTCTAACCATTCGCTCTTTTTTTGATAAGGCTGTTCAATTTCAGCAATCTTGAGGGAAAACGTTGGATCTTATCCATTTTTTTGTTCAATCATCGAACGCTCCGCTCTTGCCCGTTGCAATGTACTCATCATACGAAGCAAGAAAGAACACTCTTCAGACTATTTGTTCAGCGACCTTCGCGCCATTCACACCACACCACACCCCCACCCCACCACCAACGGCACCACACAACAAAAAAACACAGACACACACGAACACGCACATGTATATGTACATGTATTTGTATATGTATGTGTACGTGTGTATGTGTACTTGTATATATTTAAAAATATTTCTCACGAAAAAAACCTAGTCTGGAACACGTACCTTCCATGATGTGTACTGTTCCAAGCCTTTGACCTTCCACAATGGTTGAATGTTCCATGCCTGATACAAATGCAGACATGACAAAGCACACAGCACGAAAACTGTATATCAAAAAAAATATTAATTCCGCCTGGGTCAAAAACTGTAACCATTCAACTGCTTAAAAAATAATTCGACCGGCGCCAGAAACTGTAACTGCATAAGCTAATTAACCCCCCCTCCCAGAATAAAAAAAAACAACTGCTTAAGTTTCCGGTGGAAGTGTATTTGGAGGAATGCGTGTAAACCGGCCACAACTCAACATGCAGCCCAAATGAGAGAAAAAACACATCAGACAGAGAAGCAGGACAAGACGATGGTGTGGTAACCACCTGCACGGAGCAGCAAAAAGATACCGGGAATGTTCTCGCGAAGAGCTACAACTCCAAATTCACCAAGAATCACGAGTCCATACCCGCAGAAGGGTACAAAACCATACTTGTTTGGACGATTCAAGGTTTAGGAAGTGTAAGCAGAGCAACATCATATAAATGTGTACGTTGCGTTGCGACGATCAATTGCCGTACCAAGACATAACCAAAATATTGCAGCGAAGGCGTCAACCACAGGGAAATCACGATGTCGCAGAGGTGGCAATGGTGCCAAATAAAAGAAGTTCCATGGAAAAAGATGCCCAATGAACGTCATGCAGAATCATACGCACCTTCTTTGTTGCAAAGTAAATCAAGAGCAAAATGACAAGAGAGTGCAATATTGGCCAGGTCAATCTCCACAACAAAGGATTCGAAAATGCCGCTAACCTGCTCGTGGAATAGCAACTCTAACAGACGATTCCACATGTTGTGCGAGAAACCATCATCAAAACTCGGCACGGTAGAGATAGATGCTGTCCATTACTTGATCTAGAGAACAAAGAACCCATGCGCAAAAAGAAGGCTGAGAGCAGGATCACAAATGACATAAAAATGCGAGATGCACAGGAAACACGATGGACCCGATGGTGAACACAACACTAACTCCGATTTTGGGAAAGCG
>CBDCEV010000032.1:5000-6438 GCA_965215715.1 Hyphomicrobiales bacterium
GGATTTCGGATCGTAACCTCGGGCAGGTAGTTGACGATGTTGGATATTTTTGCCGTTCCGGATTCATCGTGTCTGTGAGATGTGTGTGTGGTCAAAGCACGCACCTAAATCGGTCCAGTTTTTTTGCGACAGGTGTCGAAGTGCAACGCTGCCGTCGCAAAGCCGTCATTAAGTTGTGCGTGCACGCGGGAACTCTTGAGCGATGTCGGTTGTTATGTCTTGCTGCTTTCGTGGAGTAAGGTCGTCCGCGGTGCTGCCCCCATCCAGTATGACCAGAAACATATCCGTCTTGAGCTGTATGCCAAGGGCAGTTGGAGGAAAACTCTCGATGGATGTCTGGTGGGACGTTACATACATAGGACTGATGGGTCCTTAAATGCATAGTGTCTGGAAACCGAAGATTTTTTTTTTTTTGGGGGGGTGGGGGATGAGCTGACAGAAATTGTACAGAGAGTGAGAGAGTGAGACAGTGAATGTTCTGACTTTTGTTAATTGACTGAAATGAGGTTTTTTTTTTTTGAAATTTTGAAATTTTGTTAATTGACTGAAATGAGTTTTTTTTTTGAAATTTTGAAATTTTGTTAATTGACTGAAATGAGTTTTTTTTGAAATTTTGGAATTTTGTTAATTGACTGAAATGAGGTTTTTTTTTTTTTGAAATTTTGAAATTTTGTTAATTGACTGAAATGAGGTTTTTTTTGAAATAGAAAGAAAAGAAATGGTGTTTTTTTTTGCCCATTGAACCCTCAGGGACGTCGTTTTTCTTTCGTTCTTGCCCTGACCCTTGCCCTGACCCTAAGGATAAGGGTCTCCCTTTTTTTTTTTTTTTTTTTTTTTTTTTTTTTTTTTTTTTTTTTTTTTTTTTTTTTTTTTCCTGTGCTTGCGCAGGGCAGGGCGAAAAAAACACAAAGAACTTCTGGCAGGTGCCAGGACGAGCTGACAGAAATTGTGGAGGGTCGACCGCACTTTTCTTTTTTTTGGGGAGAGGTCTGAACCTGGAACAGGTGCTAGCTTACAGAAAATGTGGAGAGGGGATCGCACTTTTCTTTTTTTTTGCGGTCTGAACCTGGAACAGGTGCCAGGCCGAGGTTACAGAAAATGTGGCACTTTTTTTTTGCGGTCTGAACCTGGAACAGGACAGAAAATGTGGGAGAGAGATAGGGATTGCTGACTTCAGTTAATTGATGGGAATGAGGGACTCGCTGGCCTTTTTTTTGCCCCTTTGCCCCTTTGCCCCTTTGCCCCTTTGCTCGGCCAAGCACCTGCCCGAGGTTCAGACCCGAAAAAAGAAGAAGTGCGATCCACTTTCCACAATTTCTGTCAGCTCGGCCTGGCACCTGCCCGAGGTTCAGACCCGAAAAAAGGAAAAGTGCGATCCACTTTCCGCAAATTCTGTCAGCTCGGCCTGGCACCTGCCAGAGGATCAGACCCGAAAAAA
>CBDCEV010000033.1:0-7788 GCA_965215715.1 Hyphomicrobiales bacterium
CTTTAAAATGACCTTGTTTTTTCAAAAATTCATGATACAAGTTACTTATATAAGTTGTGAATGTAAGTTATCAGTTTTGAAGAAACTAACAACCGTCGGGAAATGGGACCATCGAACTTTCTAGATTTTTTACAAAAAAATGTATCCGTTTTCTTCAATTGTATATTTTTCATTCTTCATTTCATAACTTCATGAAATAAATTGACAGTTCAAGTTTGCAAAATTGAAGCTTTTCGAAAAATTTTCCAAATTTATGCGGGAAGATCATGCTTGATGTTTGTTGTCTTCCTACGTCGTATGATGAGTACATTGCAAAGGTCAGGACCAGAAACGAAAGTCAGCTCTCAGCCTTCATGTTGTTGCTCGGTGAGTTTCCTTCTGTGGTCTGTTGCGCGGAAGTGTTTGTTCCAGCCAAGTAGCCTGCAGAGTTGTGCCACGGAACGTACCACGGAACCTGGCACTGCACAGACTGAGCACGTACTCGCAAGTTTGTTGATCTCATGACACCGCATCTCTGGACAGCCGTCTGCATCAGTGAGGCAAAAGAGTGTCTCTCCATAACATCCATGTATAGACTCTGCTCCATCCTGTGTTGTCTTTGCCCGTGTTGCACGCACAGCTCTTCGTGGTTCTTGGTTTCACACTTCGCGGAATCTTACTATATTTATACCTTTGTTCACAACCGTCGCGATGTGGAGTCGTCGAACTTTTGGGATTTTCTTCAGAACAAAATCTAAAGTTTTTAGCTTTTCCTTATTTTATACCCTGCGGGGCACTACATTGTCCGGGAATTATCGTTTGCCGGCCCGAATATAAATTAGTTTGACGTTTTTCGTCTTCCCGGGAATTAACTACTGAATTGCGGCACGTTTCAAAAAGTCAGAAAAAGAGGACAGACTTGTTTTAGATCGCATCGATGGGCGTGATGCTACGACCGAAGACTGTTTCAGATGATGAATCTAATGGTTCTCTTCTACCGCACCTCACACACACCACACCACACCTCTCACACATTGCACTGTACTTCACACCCACACACCGCACACACACACACACCAAACTGGCGATGAGAGATGAACTGGAGCTGAATTGTCTTATTAATTTGTCCTTCGTCGGGGAATTATTTGAAAATTTGGCGCCTCATTTGTCGTTTTCCCCTAATAATTAATCAATATAGGGTCAACTCAGCCAACCCGCACGGTAACTTATATACATTATACCTTATACCTTGTAACATATAACTTATAACCTGTAACCTGTTAACCTACAAACTCTAATTTGTAACCTGCAAACCTGTAACTTGTAGCTTTTTACTTGTAACCTTCGTCTTGTAATAAATAACTTGTCATCAATACCTTAAAACCTTATAACCTTATAACCTTAAAACCTTCTAACCTCATAACCTTATATAACCTAAGAACCTGAAAAACCTTATAACCTTATTACCTTATTACCTTATAACCTGAAAACCTTAAAACCTTATAACCTGAAAACCTTATAACCTTATAACCTTATACCCTTATAACCTTATAACCTTGTAACCTTACAACCTTATATCCTTACAACCTTATAAACTTAAACTTCAAACCTTTGAAAGCCTTTGAAAGCCTTTGAAAGCCTTTGAAAGCCTTTTGAAAGCCTTTTGAAAGCCTTTTGAACCTTTTTTTGAACCTTTTTTTGAACCTTTTTTGAACTTGTTTTTTTTTTTAACCTTTTTCTTGACCTTTTTTTTGAACCTTTTTAAACCTTTTTTTAAACCTGTTGAAACTTTTTTAGCCTTTTTTTAACCTTTCTTAACCTTTTTTTACCTTTTGACCTTCGAAACCTTTTATCCTTCTCACCTTGGAACCTTTATTAACTTGTTAACTAAGTAACTTGTTAACTCAGTAACTTGTGAACTTAGGTAGCTTTTGTTGGTAGCTTTTGTTGCCAGCTTTTTTGTTGCCAGCTTTTTTGTTGCCAGCTTTTTTGTTGCCAGCTTTTTGTTGCCAGCTTTTTTTGTTGCCAGCTTTTTGCAAGCAGTTCAACAGCTGGCGGCGATGCAGGTTCAACAAGCACAAACAGAACAGCAGCTGCGTGAAGCACGTGAGGGCAGCAGCGACGGCGACGGCGGCCACGGCAGCGGCAGGGAAAGGAGTCAGAGCAGGGAAAGGTGGTGTCGCAGGGGGCTCCAGCAGCGGCGGTGGTCCCCATGGGTTCGGAATCGATACGCGCATGCTTGGTCGACCTGACACCTTGGACGGATCCGAGTCCAAATGGGGTGATTGGAGCACGGTGATGAAGGCTTATGCAGCTCTTTGCAACGCGTCCTTGGTGTCAGCCATGCCTGCGTCAGAAGTGGAGGCCCAGGAAAAGCGCAACAGCGACTTGCGTGATCAGTTGGATGTCGAAGCCAGTGTAGCGTTGTACTACATGCTTGTTCTCCTGACGAGGAATGAGCCGTTGAACATTGTGGTCAACAGTGGAGCTGGAGAGGGTTTGCTGGCCTGGCGACGTCTGGTCCAGAGGTACGATAGTGCTGCAGCAACTCGACTGGCTGGTCTTCTTCTAAATCTCATGAATTGGTCGTTTGCAAGTGACATTCAGAGTAGGATGGAACTCTTCGACCGTGAATTGCAGCGATACAAAACAAGAGCGCGTGAATCTGTGTCATTGAATCTTCGTGTGGGAATGGTGCTCAATGGTCTGGACAGAGGACCCCTCAAAGATCACTTGTTGTTGAACAGTGCAAAGTACCTGACTTGGCAGGAGTTCAAGAGTGAAATTGTGAACTACCGGAGGGCGACGCAAGCAGTCGCGGACAGCGGTGGAGCTGCCTCCATGGATGTTGGAGCATTCACGAAAGGTGACAAAGGTCGTGGTCGTGGTGCTGGCAAGGGCACGCAGGACCAGACATGCCATAACTGTGGGGAACGAGGTCATTTCAAGAAAGATTGCAGGAAACCTGGTGGAAGAGCACACTGGCCGGATTCTCGTGCCAAGGCCAAACCCAAATCGAAAGGAAAGGGCAAAGGTTGGACAGGTCAAAACAGAGACAAAAAGACTGTCAATGCTGTTGAGGACGACGACGACGAGGAGTACCATGATGAGGAAGAGCAAGAACAGCCAGAGAATGAGGAAGGACTGGGTGCAATGTTTGTGTGTTCTGCTTCTCGAAATCAGCTCATACATTCAAGCAGTCATACGGGGGAGTCTTTGATGTGCGTTATGGTTGGGACTTTAGCAATGCAGTGATCAGGGATCGGTGTTGGGCTATGCTCAAGGAATTAGGTCCGACTTTGATCATTGGTTCGCCACTTTGTGTTTCTATGCCGATAGAGGCCCTGCGTGCTGTTGACCTGGATGCAGCCTGGAGTCACCTACAGTTTTGCATGGAACTCTACACTTGGCAGCTTCAACGTGGCAAAGTCTTCTTGCATGAACAACCGTGTGGAGCACAGTGCTGGAACGAATAATGCATGAGAAAACTGATCGAGATGCACGGAGTCGAGTGTCGACGAGGTGACCAGTGCCCATTTGGTCCTCAGGTCCGTGGCAACGATGGAACACGGGCATTGGTGTTGAGACCAACCATTTGGGTAAGCAATCGTCTGGAGATCCTTGATGAGGTTTGCGAGAAATGCAGCAACAATCGCAGGCCGAGAAGAGAGTGGCACAAGCATACCAGCGCCTTGATGGGCACATGCTCGCACGCAGAAAGATGTCCTGTTCGTCTGGTGCGTGCGATCCTGCGAGGGTTGCGTCGGGCATTGCGGCGAGGCTTGCCGGGTGGCGGCTATCTCTGCGAGATTGAATCTGGGGCAGACATCGGAGGAGCGAGGACCTGAAGAGGAATCGGCGATGCTCTCCTCTGAACCTGATCCCAGCGGAAGCCCGTGGGCTCCCACTGCCCAGACTGAGTTCTTTGATGACCTCACTGGTTTTGGACTTGGGCCACCCTTGGTGCGATTGGCTAGGATCGAGGAGATGAACTACCTCATCATGGACTTGGACGTTTGGGAAATTGTCGATTGAGGATTTTGCGCTTGAACGAATGAACGGAGTGTCGCCTATCCCTTTGAGGTGGGTAGACATAAACAAGGGTAGTGAGACAGCCAAAGAGCACCGTTCACGTTTGGTTGTGATGGAAACAAAACGCCGGTCGACGATTGCACCAGAAGACAAAGGAGCGGTCTTCAGTGCCACACCACCCTTGGAGGCCGTTCGCATGCTGGCTTCATTGGCGATGAGCATCAAGGGTCCCATCGCACAGCATGATCCTGACAACGACATTGTGATAGGTTTTCTGGACATCAGTCGGGCACTCCCTCATGTGGAAATGAAACGTGAACTCTACACTGAGCTGACACCTGAACACCCGGAATATTCCAAGGGGAAGGTCGGGCGTCTCCGCCGACATCTCTATGGAGTACGCGATGCTGGCCAGAACTTCGAACTCAAGGTACAGGAGGTCAGTGAACGAGCTGGTGCAAAAACGTGGAGTGCACCACCCTTGCGTGTTCTCAATGGTTGAACGTGGATTGCACTACCTGCATCATGGAGATGACTTTGCCATTGTGGGTGCCCGTTCTGAGGTGAAATGGATCAGTGAGCAAATTGGTCAGACCCTCATTGTCAAGAATCGTGAAACACTTGGACCGCGACATTGGGACAAGAAAGTGATGACAATTCTTCACAGAGTTTTGAGATGGGTTCCCCACAGTGACAATGGGCCAGAGAGAATCGAGTATGAGGCGGACCCACGACATCGAGAAGTTCTCTCACTCCAACTTGGGTTGGCAGATGGTAAAACGAGATCAGTGACGAGTCCGTTTGAGGAAATCAAAATCACTCCGGACACCGAGCGAGAATTGCAAGAGAGCGAAGCAACTCTCTTCCGCAGTGCTGTAATGCGGTTGGGTTTTCTGGCCTTGGACCGTCCAGACATTCAATTCGGAGCGAAAGAAGCGGCAAGAGGCATGGCGAAACCAACTGTGAGACACCAACGCATGCTGAAGAGATGTGCAAGGTACCTTCTACAAGCGAAAACCTTGACATGGTGCTTTTGCTCGACAACGATTTCCGCGGTGTATCCTGGTGAGGTTGGATACAGATTGGGCAGGATGCCCCACTTACCCGACGAAGCACAAGCGGCACATCGGTACATTTTGGACAGCACACTTGGTACTGCAGCAGCACAACGCAAGTGCCTGTCTCTCTGTCTTCCGGTGAAGCCGAAACCTACAGTGTGACAAAAGCTTTCAGTAGGGCGATCGGAATGAGAAATCTTGCGAATGATCTGGGTTTTGAGCGGTACGGTGAATTGAGCCTTGAAGTCCAAACGGACAGTTCAGCTGCATTGGCAATTTGCCAAAGGCGTGGTTGTGGTCGAATCCGTCACTTGGAGGCTGGATGCCTCTGGATCCAAGCAGCGCTGGCTTCCAAGCGTGTCAACCAGTTGACCAAAGTCCCAAGAGCGAAAAATACGGCAGACATCTTGACAAAGAGTGTCAGTCGACGAGACCTGGACAAGCATCTGCTGGCAATGCGACTGGAGATCCGAAACGACAGAGCTCAAGAGGTACCACAGGCGACAGTGGTTGAACGAGCCGGATGCGCGAGTTGAGCTTTAGCCTGGTTACGGTCCGCGCCATACCCACAAGGCCTCTAATCGCCACGCTCCACTACCTTGCATGACACGGAACAGTGTGGGAAACTTTAACTGTGCAGGAGCGGGAGATCGTACAGGAAATTCCAGAGATCCAAGCTGTGGGAAGATCACTCGTGATAGAAATGGTCATGGCCCGATTCAAAGCGCTCGGACCATGCCCGAGGGGGCTCGCAAACAGTTGCAGTGTCTTCATTGGTGTTTCCTGACTTGTATCCCTTTTTACGTCCCTGTCAGAGTTGAGACATCCTGTTCGTGAGCACTTGACATGATCTCAGTGTTTGAACCCTTAGCTTGGTGCGGCAACGCCCAGCAAGGTTGAGACTGGTTGATCGACTCATGACCTGTTCGCACTTTCAGCACTCCATGTGAATTCAAGCAAAGCTGTCTGCACTCAAAAAAAAGGATCCACGGATAAAGAAATGATTCCAATTTCCAAGTTAGTTTCCAAGTTTCCCCTCCAAGTTTCCCTCCCATGTTTTTTTCATGGAAAAAATTTCAAAAAAGGTTTCAAAAAAGTTTCAAAAAAAGTGTCAAAAAAAGTTTACAAAAAAAAAGTTCAAAAAAAGTTCACAAAAACATTCAAAAAAAGTTCAAAAAACTTCAAAAATACTCAAAAAATCAAAAGGAAAAAAGTTCAAAAAAGATTTGAAGTGTAAACAGTTTTTATAAAGTTTTAAAAAAGTTTTGAAAAGTTTGAAAAATTCAAGTTTTACAAAATTTCAAAAGTATAGAAAAGTTGAAAAAGTGAAAAAATCAAAAAATAAAAAGTTTTTTTCAAAACACAGAAAAAGTACATTTTTTTGTTTAAAAACTCAAAAAATCCAAAAGGTTTAAAAAATGAAAAAAGTTCAGAAGTTCACAAGTTCACAAGTTCGAAGTTCTCAATTCTCAGTTCTCAGTTCCGAGTTCCGAGTTCCGAGTTCTGAGTTCTGAGTTCTGAGTTCCAAGTTCCGAGCTCTGAGTTCCGAGTTCCGAGTTCCGAGTTCCGAGTTCCGAGTTCCGATTTCCGAGGTCTGAGTTTTTGAGGTCTGAATTCTGAGGTCTTAATTCTGAGGTCAAAATTCTGAGTTCTCTGTTCTCAGTTCTGAGTTCTGAGTTGAAGGTTGAAGGATCTAGTTTCAAAAAAGTTTCAAAAAAGTTCAAAAAAGTTCAAAAAAAGTTCAAAAAAGATTCAAAAAAAGATTCAAAAAAAGGTTCAAATAAAGTTCAAAAAAGTTCAAAAACAGTTCAAAGAAAGGTCCAAAAAGGTCCAAAAAGGTCGAAAAAGGTCCAAAAAGGTCCAAAAGGTCAAAAGGTCAGGGCTAGAAGGTTACAAGGTTTTAAAGGTTAAAAGGTTAAAAGGTTACACGTTGCACTTTGCACGTTACACGTCATGAGTTACGAGTTTCAAAGTTTATAAGTTTACCCCCTTTGTAAAGTTCACAAGTTTATGAGTTTACATGTTTTGAAGTAAAAAGGTTTGTAAATTTTAAAGGTTTAAAGGTTTAAAGGTTTAACGGTTTAAGTTCTGAAGTTCGCAAGTTCTGAAGTTCACAAGTTCTGGAGTTCACAAGTTCTGGAGTTCACAAGTGCTCAAGTTCACAAGTGCTCAAAGGTTGTGAGTTATCAGAAAAAAGAAAAAGTTAACAATGAGTTAACAATATGTTAACAATAAAGGTTGACAATAAAGGTTGACAATAAAGTTAACAATAAAGGTTAACTATAAAGGTTGACAACAAAGGTTGACAACAAAGGTTGACAACAAAGGTTGACAACAGAGGTTGACAACAGAGGTTGACAACAGAGGTTGACAACAGAGGTTGACAACAGAGGTTGACAACAGAGGTTAAGAACAGAGGTTAAGAACAGAGGTTAAGAACAGAGGTTAAGAACAGAGGTTAAGAACAGAGGTTAAGAACAGAGGTTAAGAACAGAGGTTAAGAACAGAGGTTAAGAACAGAGGTTAAGAACAGAGGTTAAGAACAGAGGTTAAGAACAGAGGTTAAGAACAGAGGCAACAAAAAAGCTGGCAACAAAAAAGCTGGCAACAAAAAAGCTGGCAACAAAAAAGCTGGCAACAAAAGCTACCAACAAAAGCTACCTAAGTTCACAAGTTACTGAGTTGACAAGTTTCTTTGTTAACAAGTTTATGAAGGTTC
>CBDCEV010000034.1:0-15000 GCA_965215715.1 Hyphomicrobiales bacterium
CTCCATCGACACATCCGCAAGGTCCGAATGTAACGATCGGTGAAGTGCAGCGAAAACAACTTGCAGAGCAAGAACTGCGTCTTCGTCGCAAGAAGGAAGAAGCGTGGGAACTCTTCCAGAGGCAACCGAATTTCGCGCGGAAAACAAGAGAGGAGTTCGAAAAGAAGTTCAGCGAAAAGGTACTGGGCGGCATTTATTGGAACAGCAAAGATGACCAAGAGAAGGACTTGCAGAAGTGGCTGAATGAGCTGCAGAAGGTGGCCGAGTTGGACGAACGGAGGCTGGAGGTACTCGAAAAGAAAAGGTTGGGCGAAGAAGACGCTCATTCACGGAACCGGCAAACTCGGGACAAAATCTTCCAGCCGATCCCCAACCCATTCTCGGGGAAAACCTGGAGCGAGTGCTGCAACGTTTCTGCAGTCCACGAACTGGTCACACAGCTGTTGCTTCGACACTTCTCTAGCCTCTCTGGCACAAGAGAGAAGCCCAGACCGAGTTCATCATGCATGTGGTGCGCAACATGCAGCGTTCCTTCAAATTAGCACGATCAGGAACAAACACGAACATGCAGTTCGTAAGGTCTGTGGTGTCAGACCTGTCGCGGAAGTTCTTCCTCAGCGTGTATTTCTTTGTTGGGGGTGGTCAGCCCTTGGTGTACTCTGTACGGGCGTATTATTCCCTTTCATCTTATCTATCATTGCGCGGTGGTTTTCAGTGTTCGCCATCATGGCGAAGAGTAAATAAGCTACTACTCTTGGTTGGATTTGGTTGGTTGTGTGCACTTCCGTTTACTTCATCCTGCCGTGTTATTATTTCTTGAACTTCGCCGATGACGACACGTCTGGCATGTCCGCTGTGGTCGTGACGTTGGATCGGCTCCTGTTCGATGACGAGACCGTCACTCTTGAGTTTGTCTTCACTCTTGTGGGTCTCTTCAAGACGGGACTCCCCTCACGTGAATCCGCAGGTGTGATTGAAACTTATCTACTCCATATGCTTCTCGGCGAGACTGCTGGATGTCACACCACACATACCCTCCTTATTGATGTCCTGAGGCAGGCAGTCCCCGGCTGGGATGGTATCTCTCATTTCGTTCGAGGAGAGATCATTGCAGTGGACTTCGCGCGGTGCTGGCAGCCTGGAACCTGAAGCCAATCATCACCCCAAATTATCTCCAGTCAGCTTCGAATTACGGTGTCTCCACGAGGCGTGGCAGCTGTGCTACCCTGGTGTCGGCGAAGATATCCTCGCTGATATTGAGTTTGCCGCGGCCAGGAAGAGGTGAAGCCTGGTGATATTCTCACGATCTTGAGACACATGTCCGTCTCTTCCACTGAAGAGTTCGATGATGAACCGGTCGTACAGATTGACAGCGAAAGATTTGGATCGTAAAGTTGCTGCTGAAATCGGCAACCGTGTGGAGGATGTCAAATCTGTGCGCGAGGATCGGAGCCGTGAGCTGGCAGACTCGGCCAAAGCTGTGCATTCTCTCGAGGCGCACTTTTCGGGAATACACTTGATGAGTACAAGAGCCTCACAACAACGTGTGGTGTTGGAGTGAGTGGATTCATGGTAGTGTCTCCCACTCCCGGCAACAGCGCGCACCGACACTGGAGCTGCGTGATGGAGACAAATTGTCCTGGTCATTTGTCACACAGGGAAGCGTTGATGATGAAGAGTTCGGCGATATTCGTTTCATTGCTCGTCACGGGCGAATCCCTAACGTGCACGGGAAGTGACGATCTACCGAACTCCGTGGCATTCTACTATCAAGACTCCGACTTGGGAGGAAACGGTCGATGTGAAGACGGACAGCTTCGCAGGTGAGACTGAGACCATCGACGTGACTGGAAGCGGCCTGGAAAATATCCCTTTTTGGACAAGTCATTCACCAAGAGTGGACAGGATCTCATGGTGGACTTGACTGAGCGGTTCACTGCAGTATTGTTCGGACCAACACGAGATCTACACCGCTGTGATCGAGTCCTTCATTCACGTGGAAGTCATGCTCAGCCGCTCTTCGTACAGTTCCGTGCGGACGACGACGCGCACTGGGAGCTGAGACCCTCCAAGTGCCGCTTCTTTCGGTTACGCAGGTTTGAGATTGGGGTGAAACTGCGGATTTGAAGGTGAACACACTCGCCAGTAAGCTGGGAGCTCCGATCTGACAAGCGGTGGTCTGGAGTCCATCTCTCGACTCGGAGAGTTCACGGAGTGTGATGGAATCCTTGCAGTAGGATGGCAGATTGGCGGCTCGCAGCAAGTCAATGCTGGAGCCGAGGGGGGGTGTCGGCACACCAACCCATAATCTGCACAGTTTTCAGTTCGGTCAATCCTGCCAGTAGTCAGATGCTTATCTCCACTTGCCATCAGTCAGTCGTAGGATGTGTACACCTGCAACCAACCATGATCACTGTCGCTTGGCTCAAGTCCGCTTGAGAAAACCATCCACATGTACACTTGCAGTTAAACTCACATATATTTCCCACATTTTATAAGTTAGGTGCCATAACTTATCACAACTTGTGATAAGTTATCACATGTTAGGTACCACAACTTATCATAACTTATCCAAGGTTATGATAAGTTATGATAAGGTTTGAGAAAGTTTTTCACGAATTTATCTTTTTTTAAACTTTTTCAGTTCTGATTTTTTTGAACTTTTTAAACTTTTTGAACTTTTTAACTTTTTAAAATTGTTGGAAAAATAAAAAACAGAGTTAAACTACAACAAAAAGAAATGCAAAGATAGAAAAAACTAGAAAAAATGAAACAACAACAAATACCAAATTTTGGAAACTTTTCAACAAAAAAGAAAACATCACAAAAATAGGATACAACGAAAAGAAATGCAAAGGAAAAAAAGAAAGGGAAAGAGGAGAAACAAAAAAACGGCAACAACAACAAAAGCCATACACAATGGAAAGCAACAAAAAAGAAAGACAAAAACATTAAAAACATCACAGCCATAAGTTATGAAAAGTTATTATTTGTTAGCTGCCACAACTTATCACAACTTATGATAAGTTAACATAAGTTAGGTGCCATAACCTATCATAACTTATCCAAGGTTATCATATGTTATGATAAGTTGGAGGAAGTTTTCTCAATTAACTTTTTTCACTTTTTCACTTTTTTCACTTTTTTAAGTTCTTTCAAAAAAAAAACAAAAAACACAAAAATAGAATACAACGAAAAGAAATGCAAGAAAAAAAGGAAAAAAAAAAAGAAAACATAACAACAACAACAAAAACCAGACATAGAGGGAACAAAAAAAAAAAAAAAAAAAAAGGAAAGACAGAAAAACACAAAAACACATAGAAAGGACCCAGAAGGTAATAAAAACAATTTCAGATTTTTTTTTTTGAAAATATATTAGTTCAAAAAGTTCCATAATTTTTCTTCTTTTTTTTTCAAAAAAATTCAAAAAGTGATGTTCGAAAAAACTTTACCACCAGGTCACCTAACTTATGATAACTTGTGAAAGTTATCATAAGTTACGTGACTTCTTGGTAAAGTTTTCTCGAACGTCCTTTTGTTAAATTTTTTTTATACTTTTTAACTTCTCACTAAACAAAAAGAAAAGGAAAGATTCAAAAAAAAAAGAATACAACGAAAAGGAATACAAAGAAAAAAAAGAAAATAGATGAAAACAAAAGGAAAAGACGGCAACAAAAACACAAACCATCTACCAAGGAAAAAAAAGGAAAGAAAGACAAAGACAAAAAAAAGACACAGAAGGTAATAAAAACAGTTTAAAAAAGTTTTTGTCAAAAAAAAGTAAATTTTTTTAAAAAAAACAAATTTCAAACATGTAAAAAAAGTTTTTTTTTTTTTCAAATTTTTTTCAAAAAACATAGAAAAAGTGATGTCCGGGAAAACTTTACCACCAAGTCACCTAACTTACGATAACTTTCACAAGTTATGATAAGTTAGGTGACTTGGTGGTTTAGTTTTCCCGAACATCACTTTCTTAACTTTTCGAACTTGTTTTTTAACTTTTTTCAATTTTTCTTACTTTTTTTCAAAAACTATTTTAACTTTTTTCTTTTTGAAAACTTTAAAAACTGTTTGTATTACCTTCTGTGTCCTTTCTAATTTGTTGTCTTTGTCTTTTTTTCATTTTTATGCGTTTTTTTCCCTTTGTATTTGGTTTTTGTTGAGGTTGCTTTTTTTGTTCTTTTTGTAGCTGTGTGATTTCTTTTCGTTGTAATTTATTTTTGTTTTTTTCTCCTCCTTTTTTTTTGGAAAAGATTCAAAAAATCAAAAAAGTTTGACAAAGTTTAAAAAGTTTAAAAAAATCAAAAAAGTTTACAAAGTTTTAAAAGTTAAAAAGTTTAAAAAGTTCAAAAAGTTTCAAAAAGTTTAAAAAGTTAAAAAGCTAAAGAAGTGAAGAAAGTAAAATTTACAAAAGTTTGGTATTTGTTTTTGTTTCTTTTATTTTCAAATGTTTTTCTTATGTTTTTTTTGCATCTTTGCATTTCTTTTCGTTGTATTTTATTTTGTTTTTCTCTCTTTTTTTTTTCGCAACAGTTGCAGTGTCTTCATTGGTGATTCCTGACCTGTATTTCTTTCAGCCTGAACGCGATCTGCACTGAGTACAGCTACAGTTACACTGAGACCTTGGTACATGCCTGTCTACGCGCAGCACGTGTGACCGTGAGACTCGCTTTAGGAAGTGACACCAGTTTCAAGGTCGTGACTGTCAACTGACTCATGACATGCTCGCACGACTTGTTGTCTTCAGCACTCCATCTGAATTCAAGCGAAGCTGTCTGCACTCAAAAAGGATCCACGGATGTTCACGGATGAAGAAATCATCTCAATGGTAGCGTAAGCGTGTGGTCGCTGGTTGGACGCAGTGGATGGGCAGGCAGACTATGAACAATGGAGGACCGAGTGCAAGGACTCGAACAAGCGCTACAGCAGGCAGTTCAACAGCTGGCGGTGTTGCAACAGCAGCTGAATGAAACACGTGAGGCAGCAACGTCGGCGACGGCGGCTGCGGTATCGGCCGGGAAAGGAGCCAGAGCAGCGGCAGCCAGGAGTGGTGTCGCAGGGGGCGCGAGTGGCAGTGGTCCTCATGGGTTTGGAATCGATACGCGTATGCTTGGCCGACCTGATACCTTCGACGGGAACGAGTCCAAGTGGGGTGATTGGAGCACGGTGATGAAAGCGTATGCAGCTCTTTGCAACGCGTCCTTGGTGTCTGCCATGCCTGCGTCAGAAGTGGAGGCACAGGAAAGACGCAACAACGACCTGCGCGATCAGTCGGACGTCGAAGCCAGTGTAGCGTTGTACTACATGCTGGTTCTCCTGACGAGAAATGAGCCGCTGAATATTGTGGTCAACAGTGGAGCTGGAGAAGGGTTGCTGGCCTGGCGACGTCTGGTACAGAGGTACGACAGTGCAGCAGCAACTCGATTGGCTGGTCTTCTTCTGAATCTCATGAATTGGTCGTTTGCGGGCGACATTCAGAGTAGGATGGAACTCTTTGATCGTGAGTTGCAGCGATACGAAACAAGAGCGCGTGAGTCTGTGTCATTGAATCTGCGTGTGGGAATGGTGCTCAACGGTTTGGACAGAGGACCCCTCAAAGATCATTTGTTGCTGAACAGTGCAAGGTACGCGACTTGGCAAGAGTTCAAAAGTGAAATTGTGAACTACCGGAGAGCGACGCAAGCAATTGTGGACAGTGGAGGAGTTACCCCCATGGATGTTGACGCATTCACGAAAGGTGACAAAGGTCGTGGTCGAAGTGCTGGCAAGGGCACTCAGGACCAAACATGCCATAACTGTGGTGGACGAGGTCATTTCAAGAAAGATTGCAAGAAACCTGGTGGAGGTGCACATTGGTCAGACTCTCGTACCAAGGGTAAACCCAAATCGAAAGGAAAGGGCAAAGGTTGGAAAGATCAAAACAGAGACAAAAAGACTGTCAATGCTGTTGAAGACGACGACGAGGAAGAATACCGTGATGAGGAGGAGCAAGAACAGCCAGAGAATGAGGAAGGACTGGGTGCGATGTTTGTGTGTTCTTTGAGCAAACAGCGTGTTGGTTCGAATGGAGAGACTGTCATCGATATTGGTATCGACAGTTGTGCAGCGGCATCAGTCATCCCTCGTGGCTTGCTCCAATTGCCTGTTCGTCATGATGGACGTGGAGGCACATACTACACAGCGACAAAAGAACCAATCTCGGATGAAGGTTTGCAAATCGTTGAAGGACGTGCCCATGGCGATGGCCCCACCTTGGTGGGACGATTCCGAGTTGCTCCCGTGTCTCGCACGTTGATGTCGTTGAGCCAGATGGTTGAGCAAGGCATCAAGGTTGTCTTCGATAGCTCTGCTGGCAAAGATACGAGTCATCTGGTGATCAAGAAATGTGGTGCGAAAATCCCTTTGGTCAAAAAGAACAAAGTGTATGTTCTGCCGTGGCATGTGAAAGACACGTCGGGTTTCAGCCGGCGGGGTCAAAACCTGTAAGCCCGAACGAAGGGCGCCTGTGCCCTTTGATCGAAGGTGCAGGCGAGGCTAGAGCTAGCAGCGATGCTGGCGACGAAATTGAGGAGGAAGCGGCTGAGACGCCTGCAGTGCGTCCTCAGGCGGTCCCAACAGGGCCTTCTGAGAAGGAAAGATTGGAACATTTGCCTCTTCATGAACCGTACAGATCGTGGTGTGCAACATGTGTGGCTGGACGTGCAGTGAGTGACCGTCACATCTGGCAGCCACCCCCGGAGGGGGCGTTGGCAATCGTTGGACTGGACTATGGTTATCTGGCGCCGCGAGGTGAGCCGGAAGAACGATGTACACCAATCTTGTTTGGAAAGGACAGTCGGCACAAGTGGTTCTATGCGATCCCCATGCCGAGTAAAGGCGTCACTGAGCCATGGTGTGCTCAGGCAGTTGCATCGAGTGTTTCCAGAGCTGGATTTGGACGACTCTGCTTTCGGAGCGACACAGAGCCGGCAATTGTGGCTCTCAAACGTGCTGTTGGTCATATACTGACTACAAAGTTTGGCACTGAGATTGTCCCTGAGGAAGCGTCAATGGGTGATAGCAGTAGCAATGGACTGGCAGAGCATGCTGTCAGAGAGGTGAAAGCGAATTGCACGAAGCCTTGCACATGCGTTGAAAAGGCTGATTGGCCAAGAATTGGAGTCAACTCACCCAGTGGTTACGTGGTTGATTCAGTGGGCGGCGATGACAATCAACATTGGACGCCGCGGGATTGATGGTAAAACACCTTGGGAGCGACGACATGGACGACCTTGTCGACGCAGTATTGCTGAGTTTGGTGAAAGGATCTTGTGGCTTCCAACAGGAAAGCACAAGAGCCACCTCGAAGAGAGGTACCTGCCGGGAGTATTTTTGGGCATTGCATTGCACAGTAATGACATCATGGTTGGTAAAGCAAATGGATCTGTGGGTTTGGCTCGATCATTTCGTAGACTTCCAGAATCACAACGTGTGGATGTCGTGTTACTTCGAGGAGTACGTGGTGTACCCTGGTGTCCTGACCCGCAGGACGGAGCTGGGATCGAGGTAGCAGTGGCACCTGCGCCTCTTGTGCGTGAAGTGGATTTACCGCCAGACCCTCCGCCGTCGGCAGCACCTGAGCCGAGGCGTGTGTACATACGAAGAGTTGAGTTGATGAAACATGGTTTCACGCCTGGCTGTCCAGGATGTGAAGCTGTACAAGCCGGAACGTCACAACGAGGACACACTGAACCGTGCAGATTGCGAATTGAGACGGCAATGCGTGGTGACAAAGAAGGTGAAGCCCGAGTTGCCCGGGCAGAAATTGCGAGAGAGCTTGCGAGAGCCGCTGCAAGTGGTTCTAGCATGGAAATTGACCCACCGTTGGCAGCACCGGTGGAACCACCACCACAACCGTCTTCTTCTTCGAGCGCTATGTTTGGGGCGGAAACGCCCAGAGCTGGTCCCATGCCTGAAGCGGAAATGCCCGACATTGGTGCGAGCGCGAGCGGATCAAGGAAAAGAACAGCTGCTGAAGGTGGTGATGAAACTGTGACAGCCATGGCAGATGATCGTGGCAATCCTTTTCAAGCAGTTGAGATGCTGGAATTGTGTGCTGTACATGAGTCAGCAACGGGTGCGCTGTGTTCTGTGAACTTCGGTGATGTCTACAATCCAGTCTGTTTCTCAAAATCTGCTCACACATTCCAACAGTCATACGGTGGTGTCTTTGATGTGCGTTATGGTTGGGACTTTGGCAGTGCGGTGATCAGGGATCGGTGTTGGGCCATGCTCAAGGAATTGAGTCCGTCATTGATCATTGGTTCGCCACTTTGTTTGTCAACGCAAATGGATGCTCTGCGCGCTGCTGACCTGGATGCGGCTTGGAGTCACCTACAGTTTTGTTTGGAACTCTACACCTGGCAGCTTCAACGTGGCAAAGTCTTCTTGCATGAGCAACCGTGTGGAGCACAATGCTGGAACGAACCATGCCTGAAGAAGCTGGTCGAGATGAACGGAGTCGAATGTCGACGTGGTGACCAGTGTCCTTTTGGCCCTCAAGTCCGTGGCAACGATGGAGCACGGGCATTGGTGCTGAAACCCACCTTTTGGATCAGCAATTGTCTGGAGATCCTTGATGAGGTTTGCGAGAGATGCAGCAACAATCGCAAGCCGAGAAAAGAGTGGCACAAACATACCAGCGCATCGGCGGGCACTTGTTCGCACGCTGAAAGGTATCCTGTTCGTCTGGTACGTGCAATTTTGCGTGGGTTGCGTCGCGCATTGCGGCGAGGTTTGCCAGGAGGTGGTCATCTCTGTGAGGTTGAATCTGGACCGACTTTGGAGGAGCGAGGACCTGAGGAAGAATCTATGATGCTCTCCTCTGAACCTGACCCCAGCGGAAGCCCGTGGGCTCCCACTGCTCAGACTGAGTTCTTTGACGACCTCACTGGTTTTGCACTGGAACCACCTTTGGTGCGACTGGCACGGATCGAGGAGATGAATTACCTCATCCTCGACTTGGACGTTTGGGAAATTGTCGACCGTGACTTTGCGCTGGAACGGATGAACGGAATGAAGCCTATCCCTCTGAGATGGGTGGACATCAACAAGGGTAGTGAGACTTCCAAAGAGTACCGCTCACGTTTGGTTGTGATGGAAACAAAACGCCGGTCTACGATTGCACCTGAAGACAAAGGAGCAGTCTTCAGTGCCACACCACCCTTGGAGGCAGTTCGCATGTTGGCTTCACTGGCGATGAGCATCAAGGGTCCCATCGTACAACATGATCCCGACAACGACATTGTGATCGGTTTTCTGGACATCAGTCGGGCACATCCTCATGTGGAAATGAAACGTGAACTCTACACTGAGCTGCCACCTGAACATCCCGAGTATTCCAAGGGCAAAGTCGGACGTCTCCGCCGACATCTCTATGGTGTGCGTGATGCTGGCCAGAATTTCGAACTCAAGGTGCAGGAGGTCAGTGAGCGAGCTGGTGCAAAACGTGGAGTACACCATCCTTGCGTGTTCTCAATGGTTGAACGTGGATTGCACTACCTGCATCATGGTGACGACTTTTGCATTGTGGGTACCCGTTCCGAGGTGAAATGGATCAGTGAACAAATTGGTCATACATTCATTGTCAAAGATCGTGGAACACTTGGACCGCGACATTGGGACAAGAAAGTGATGACGATTCTTCACAGAGTTTTGAGATGGGTTCCCCACAGTGACAACGGACCGGAGAGAATCGAGTACGAGGCGGACCCACGACATCGAGAAGTCCTCTCACTTCAACTTGGGTTGGTCGATGGCAAAACGCGATCAGTGACGAGTCCGTTTGAGAAAATCAAAATTACTCCGGACACCGAACGAGAATTGCAAGAGAGTGAGGCAACTGTCTTCCGCAGCGCTGTAATGCGGTTGGGTTTTCTTGCCTTGGACCGTCCAGACATTCAGTTTGGAGCGAAAGAGGCGGCACGTGGCATGGCGAAACCAACTGTGAGACACCAACGCATGTTGAAACGTTGTGCCAGGTATCTTCTGCAAGCAAAAACCTTGACGTGGTGCTTTGCTCGACAACGATTTCCGCGGTGTATTGTGGTGAGATCGGATACAGATTGGGCAGGTTGTCCGTTGACTCGACGAAGCACGAGCGGCACATCAGTACACTTTGGACAACACACTTGGTACTGCAGCAGCACAACACAAGTACCTGTCTCTCTGTCTTCCGGTGAAGCCGAAACCTACGGTGTGACAAAAGCGTTCAGCAGGGCGATCGGAATGAAGAATCTTGCTCGTGATCTGGGTTTCGAACGATACGGTGAATTGAGCCTTGAAGTCCAAACAGACAGTTCATCTGCATTGGCAATTTGCCAAAGACGTGGTTGTGGTCGAATCCGTCATTTGGAGGCTGGATGTCTCTGGATTCAAGCGGCGCTGGCTTCCAAACGTGTTAACCAGTTGACCAAAGTACCTGGAGCGAAAAATACTGCAGACATCTTGACAAAGAGTGTCAGTCGACGAGACCTGGAGATACATCTGCAGGCAATGCGACTGGAAATCAGAAACGACAGAGCTCAAGAGTTACCACAAGCGACAGTGGTTGAACGAGCCGGATGCGCGAATTGAGCTTTAGCCTGGTTACGGTCCGCGCACTGTGCTCTGGTGTTTGGGCTCATACCCACAAGTCCTCTGATCGCCACGCTCCACTACCTTGAACGGTACAGAACAGTATGGGAGACTTGAACTATGCAGGAACAGGTGATCGTACAGGAAATTCCAGAGATTCAAGTTGTGAAGAGATCGCTGGCAATGAAGGGTGGTCATGGCCCGATTCGAAACGCTCGGACCATGCCCAAGGGGGCTCGCAACAGTTGCAGTGTCTTCATTGGTGATTCCTGACCTGTATTTCTTTCAGCCTGAACGCGATCTGCACTGAGTACAGCTACAGTTACACTGAGACCTTGGTACATGCCTGTCTACGCGCAGCACGTGTGACCGTGAGACTCGCTTTAGGAAGTGACACCAGATTCAAGGTCGTGACTGTCAACTGACTCATGACATGCTCGCACGACTTGTTGTCTTCAGCACTTCATCTGAATTCAAGCGAAGCTGTCTGCACTCAAAAAGGATCCACGGATGTTCACGGATGAAGAAATCATCTCAATTGCCGCTTGGGTTTAAGTTAAAGTTTAAGCTTCGGGGTACCCAGATATTAATTAATTAATTAATTGTTCTTGACATTTTGGAAGGTCAATGGGCTCCTGCCTCTGAGAGGACGCCCTCGGATATTTTTTGAGGAGGCCAACTGGACGCAACTGACAAAACGTTTGAGGTTTAGGGTTATATACTAAAGGCGAAACCGCCTGGCGGTTTTCGCAGGGTGCGTGGCCGCCCCAGGGGCGCCCGCCCACGCACCCGCGCAGGCCCATTGCTAACGGGGCCTGCGCGCGGCCCCAGCGCAGGGGCCAGGGGGCCGCGGCTCGGCCCGTGGGGCCTCGGGGCCTCGCTCGGCCGCGGACGGCCTCGCCTCGCGAGGCCGAAGTTTAGGGTTTAGGGTTTAGGGTTTAGGGTTTAGGGTTTAGGGTTTAGGGTTTAGGGTTTAGGGTTTAGGGTTTAGGGTTTAGGGTTTAGGGTTTAGGGTTTAGGGTTTAGGGTTTAGGGTTTAGGGTTTAGGGTTTAGGGTTTAGGGTTTAGGGTTTAGGGTTTAGGGTTTAGGGTTTAGGGTTTAGGGTTTAGGGTTTAGGGTTTAGGGTTTAGGGTTTAGGGTTTAGGGTTTAGGGTTTAGGGTTTAGGGTTTAGGGTTTAGGGTTTAGGGTTTAGGGTTTAGGGTTTAGGGTTTAGGGTTTAGGGTTTAGGGTTTAGGGTTTAGGGTTTAGGGTTTAGGGTTTAGGGTTTAGGGTTTAGGGTTTAGGGTCTGGGAGGTGCTCGCGTGCGCGTGTTGACCCACCACCCAAGCACCCAACCTCCGTACGGGAGTCAACCATGCTTTTCCTTGTGTTCGGAGCTTCCAGTGGACAGGCGTGAAGTCGTTATACGCAACACCATGTGGCCTCGATCGGCCCGCCCTTCTCGCGGCACACGCCGTTTGGAGAGGACCGCTGACTGGGCCGACCTTATAGGGTTGAGTCTTGCGCTCACCAGTGTTGCGCTTATCCTCCGGGCGCAACACTGGTGAACGCAAGCCTAAACCCTAAAAGTCGGTCCAGTCAGACAGCCTCTCCCACGGCATTGTGTCGCCGAAGGGCCGTGGTGCCGTGTTATGTTTTTGACGTTCGGTAAAAGCATGAAACAGGCCTTGACTGCAGAACGGTGTTTGACTTCCCGAAATCGATGGATTCAACGCTGTTTTGCAAAGCCCTAAAGAGAAGCCTCGCCCCCGTTGCTGGAGTTTTCTTGCGGGACGCGGATACCCATGAAAGAAAACGAAAGAAAATGAAAAATGAAAGAAAAAGAAAACAAAAGAATGAAAATTACAGAAAAAGCACAAAAAAAAACAAAAAGAAAAATAAAAGAGAAAAATAAAGACGAAAAAAAACAAGGAAAAAACATTTAAAAACGAAAAGAAAAATGAAAAGAAACTTATTAGGAACTTCAAACCCTGAAGTCTAAGGTGTGAGCAAGTCTCTTGACAAAAAGCTTTGAGGTTTTCTGAGTGGTCGCCAAGCCTAAAAGAAAAATCAAGTCCATAGATTCCAGGAAATGACCGCAGAACGGTGATTCACTTTTGAACCTTTGAAATCAGTGGATCACAGACGGTTTTGCAAGACCCAAAGGTGAAGACTTACAGAATCTTGAATCAGGACAGCTCAATCTGGGAAAAAAAAAGACGGAAAGAAAAAAAACGATAAAAAAAGAAACAAAAACGAAAAGAAAAAACATGAAAAGAAACTCTTGAGGAACCCTTCACCCTGAGGTCTAAGGTGTGAGCAAGCCTCTTGACAAAAAGCTCTAAGGTTTTCTGAGTGATCGCTAAGTCTGAAAAGAAAAATCAAGCCCACAAAAGTCCCAAATAGGACTTTACCGCAGAACGATGTTTGACTTTCCGAAATTGATGAATTAGAAACGGTTTTTCACATCGAAAAGAAAATCTCAGAAAAGTCTGAAACAGGACTTCATAGCAAGAAATGATTTGACGCGCCAAAATCGATGGAAAAGAACTGGTTTTGGAAGGCCGAAAAGAGAAGCCCAGAGAAGCCCGAAACAAGACTTGACCGCCATCGACGGGCGGCAAAGAAAAAGCGCAAAAAAAAAAAGAATAAATCAAAAATAAAAGAGGAAAAATAAAGACGAAAAAATGGGGGAAAAAATTAAAACGAAAAGAAAATGACAAGAAACTTATTTGGAACCTCAAACCCTGAAGTCTAAGGTGTGAGCAAGCCTCTTGACAAAAAGCTTTGAGGTTTTCTGAGTGATCGCCAAGCCTAAAAGAAAAATCAAGTCCATAGATTCCAGGAAATGACCGCAGAACGGTGATTCACCCTTGAACCTTTGAAATCAGTGGATCTTAGACGGTTTTGCAAGACCCAAAGGTGAAGACTTACAGAAGCTTGAATCAGAACAGCTTAATCTTTGAAAAAAAAACAAAAAAGACGTAAAGAAAAAAAGAGGAAAAAATAAAACAAACAAAAACGAAAAGAAAAAATGAAAAGAAACTCTTGAGGAACCCTTCACCCTGAAGTCTAAGGTGTGAGCAAGCCTCTTGACAAAAAGCTCTAAGGTTTTCTGAGTGGTCGCTAGGCCTGACAAGAAAAATCAAGCCCACAAAAGCCCCAAACAGGACTTTACCGCAAAACGATGTTTGACTTTCCGAAATTGATGAATTAGAAACGGTTTTTCACATCGAAAAGAAAAGCTCAGAAAAGCCCGAAACAGGACTTCACAGCAAGAAATGATTTGACGCGCCAAAATCGATGGAAAAGAACTGGTTTTGCAAGGCCGAAAAGAGAAGCCCAGAGAAGCCCGAAACAAGACTTGACCGCCCTCGGCGGGCGGCCTCGGCGGGCGGCCTCGGCGGGCGGCCTCGGCGCGCGGCTTCGGCGGGCGGCTTCTGCGGGCGACCTCGGCTGGCGGCTTCGACGGGCGGGCCACGGCTAGAGACCTCGGCAAGAAAATGACAAAAGAAGACAAAAGAAGGCCAAAGAAGGCCAAAGAAGGCCAAAGAAGGCCAAAGAAGGCCAAAGAAGGCCAAAGAAGGCCGAAGAAGGCCGAAGAAGGCCGAAGAAGGCCGAAGAAGGCCGAAGAAGGCCGAAGAAGGCCGAAGAAGGCCGAAGAAGGCCGAAGAAGGCCGAAGAAGGCCGAAGAAGGCCGAAGAAGGCCGAAGAAGGCCGAAGAAGGCCGAAGAAGGCCGAAGAAGGCCGAAGAAGGCCGAAGAAGGCCGAAGAAGGCCAAAGAAGGCCAAAGAAGGCCGAAGAAGGCCGAAGAAGGCCGAAGAAGGCCAAAGAAGGCCAAAGAAGGCCAAAGAAGGCCAAAGAAGGCCAAAGAAAGGCCAAAGAAGGCCAAAGAAGGCCAAAGAAGGCCAAAGAAGGCCAAAGAAGGCCAAAGAAGGCCAAAGAAGGCCAAAGAAGGCCAAAGAAGGCCAAAGAAGGCCAAAGAAGGCCAAAGAAGGCCAAAGAAGGCCAAAGAAGGCCAAAGAAGGCCAAAGAAGGCCAAAGAAGGCCAAAGAAGGCCAAAGAAGGCCAAAGAAGGCCAAAGAAGGCCAAAGAAGGCCAAAGAAGGCCAAAGAAGGCCAAAGAAGGCCAAGGAAGGCCAAGGAAGGCCAAGGAAGGCCAAGGAAGGCCAAGGAAGGCCAAGGAAGGCCAAGGAAGGCCAAGGAAGGCCAAGGAAGGCCAAGGAAGGCCAAGGAAGGCCAAGGAAGGCCAAGGAAGGCCAAGGAAGGCCAAGGAAGGCCAAGGAAGGCCAAGGAAGGCCAAGGAAGGCCAAGGAAGGCCAAGGAAGGCCAAGGAAGGCCAAGGAAGGCCAAGGAAGGCCAAGGAAGGCCAAGGAAGGCCAAGGAAGGCCAAGGAAGGCCAAGGA
>CBDCEV010000035.1:0-7214 GCA_965215715.1 Hyphomicrobiales bacterium
ACCCTTTTACCCGTTTACCCTTTTACCCTTTTACCCTTTTACCCTTTTACTTTTACTTTTTAATTAATTTGATTTCATGTAATTTAACTTATTTCATGTAATGTAATGTAATGTAATGTAATGTAATGTAATGTAATGTAATGTAATTTAATTTACTTGACTTGACTGGACTGGACTGGACTGGACTGGACAGGACTGGACTTGGTTTGATCTGATTTGAACTGATTTGATCTGATCTGATTTGATCTGATCTGATTTGATCTGATTTGATCTGATTTGATCTGATTTGATCTGATCTGATCTAATCTGATCTGATCTAATCTAATCTGATCTGATCTGATCTGATCTAATCTAATCTAATGTAAATTAATTCAATTTCATTTCATTTCATTTCATTTTCATTTCATTTCATTTCAATTTCAATTTCCATTTCCATTTCCATTTCCATTTCCATTTCCATTTCCATTTCCATTTCCATTTCCATTTCCATTTCCATTTCCATTTCCATTTCCATTTCCATTTCCATTTCCATTTCCATTTCCATTTCCATTTCCATTTCCATTTCCATTTCATTTCATTTCTTTTCAATTTAATTTAATTTAATTTAATGTAATTTAGTTTAGTTTAGTTTAGTTTAGTTTAGTTTAGTTTAGTTTAGTTTAGTTTAGTTAGTTTAGTTTAGTTTAGTTTAGTTTAGTTTAGTTTAGTTTAGTTTAGTTTAGTTTAGTTTAGTTTAGTTTAGTTTAGTTTAGTTTAGTTTAATTTAATTTAATTTAATTTAATTTAATTTAATTTAATTTAATTTAATTTAATTTAATTTAATTTAATTTAATTTAAATCATCTTCATTTTCATTTTCATTTTCATTTTCATTTTCATTTTCATTTTCATTTTCATTTTCATTTTCATTTTCATTTTCATTTTCATTTTCATTTTCATTTTCATTTTCATTTTCATTTTCATTTTCATTTTCATTTTCATTTTCATTTTCATTTTCATATAATATAATTTAATAAAATTTAATTTCATTTAATGTAATGTATCCTCATTTTATTTAATTTAATTTATACTTTGCTTTGTTGTTTTTTTTACTTTTTATCTTTTACCTTTTACCTTTAACCTTCTACCTTTTTACCCTTTTACCTTTTTTCCTTCTTTTCCTTTTTACCCTTTTTACCCTTTTTACCCTTTTTACCCTTTTTACCCTTTTTACCCTTTTACCCTTTTTACCCTTCCACCCTTCCACCTTTTACCTTTTACCTTTTACCTTTTACTTTTCACCTTTTACCTTTTACCTTTTACCTTTTACCTTCTACCTTTTTACCCTTTTACATTTTTTCCTTCTTTTCCTTTTTACCCTTTTTACCCTTTTTACCCTTTTTACCCTTTTTACCCTTTTTACCCTTTTTTACTTTTTTACTCTTTTTTACCCTTTTTTACCCTTTTTTTACTCTTTTTTTACCCTTTTTTACCCTTTTTTAATTTTTTTACTCTTTTTTACTTTTTTTTTTACTTTTTTTTTTACCTTTTTTTACCCTTTTTTACTCTTTTTTACCCTTTTTTACCCTTTTTTACCCTTTTTACCCTTTTTACCCTTTACCTTTTTACCCTTTTTTACCTTTATTACTTTTTACCTTTTACTTTTTACCCTTTTTACCCTTTTTACCTTTTTACCTTTTTACCTTTTTACCTTTTTTACCTTTTTACCTTTTTACCTTTTTACCTTTTTACCTTTTTACCTTTTTACCTTTTTACCTTTTTACCTTTTTACCTTTTTACCTTTTTACCTTTTTACCTTTTTACCTTTTTACCTTTTTACCTTTTTACCTTTTTACCTTTTTACCTTTTTACCTTTTTACCTTTTTACCTTTTACCTTTTACCTTTTACCTTTTACCTTTTACCTTTTACCTTTTACCTTTTACCTTTTACCTTTACCTTTTACCTTTTACTTTTACCTACTTTACTTTTTTTCTTTCTTTTTTTTTTTTCAAATTTTCTTCTGGTGTATGTCGGAGCGGGATGGGGGGAGCGTAGCCTTTTTGGTTAGTGTGTTTCCCGTTTAGTTAGTTTCCTCTTCTTGCGGGTCTGGACCCGCTTCTGATGGCCACACGACCTCTGATGTCCCATCGTAGAGGTGGTGGTTCAGCTGTTTGTCGTACATCTTGGTGCGTGCAGGTCTTTCAGCAGCACAAAGAGCAGCACGAGATCCAATTGATCGTGAAGTCAAGCTGGAGTCCGCGCTGGCTTCGATACCTGTCGGTTGGAGAAGGCAGGCAAGGCGCCAGCCAACAACTTGAAAGGGCGTGGAATATGATCCTACGGCTCAATATGCGGCAATGTTGACTGCCAGCGTAAAACAGAGACAACATTGACGTGCATCAGACGAAGGATATGGGGTACGAGAATGTCCTGTTCAGACACGGTGGCTTCACTGTCGCTGCGTGCGCGGTGGCCATCGGCTCCCTAACACCTCCGTCCGGTGAGGCGGGCGACCAGCGGCTGTTGCGGGCAGTGCTTCGCACGATCCATTCCGCGGTGTTAGCACGGCTCTCTCACTGGTCAGATGCAATGGAGGAGGCGAGGGCTTCGCCCCAACGAGCTTGGCATCAGTTTCCTTGGCCGTCCTCTCTATGATGGGCCTCCCAGACGTACGCGTGCCTATACTCTCCTGGACCTTGAGTGGCGTTTCAGCATCGTAGCGAGTCCACCGCTCAACTCCACGGGGGACATCGCTGTCTTCCTTTTCGTGGGTGGAGCTGCTCTTTGGAGTTCTGATGGGCACACGTCGAGGGTTGAGCAGGAGCCACACGCAGGTCGTTTCTTACATCGTCGCTTTCCTGGCGCTCAAACTCCTTGGACCGCATGGCATCTCAGTGTGGTTCAACGAGGATCACGTGCCGGCGCTTGGTCCTCCTGCGCTGGCACGAGAGACATCCAGTGTCTCGCAGCTGGTGGGTCATATCGTGGGCGACGTCTTGACGACGTAGGCACACAGGAAGCGAGCCAGCAGACGACGGCGTCTCGTCGTACTGGAACGTGCTGGCCTTGTCCCGAGAGAGACTCTGGACGCTGTGCGCACGCGTGCCGGGGCGTGGAGTGTGCTTGCCAAAGGGTGTGACCACTTGCACACCGCAGAGCCCAGCGCCTGCCAACCGCGCCTCTTGTGATTTACGCAGTGCCGGCTCCTGTGGGTGTATATACTGCTCCTGCGGCCGCCATAACCTATGCAGTGCCGATTCTTATGTCAAATAAACTGCTTGAACGGCCGCCTTCACCTACACAGCTCTGTCACCAGTCTTTGAGTAACGACTGCTTTGGACGCGCCTCTCGTGATCTACGCAGCGCCAGCTCTGGCGGTCAGCTTTGTCTCCCATGCGCCCGCCGTGACCTACGCAGTGTCGGCTTTTGCAGTCGAATACGCTGCTCCGACGGCCAGTGTCACCTGCGCAGCTCCATCAGCAGTCATTCATGGTGTGGCGCCAGTTCAGGTTCCCGAGTACTTTGCTCCAGCCTGAGTGAGGCAACGGAGGAGAGGGATTCAACCTTGTTCCGAGGCCACGGCGCGTGTCTCAGCGAGCTGCCACCCTGAATGCTGCAGCGCTTGCCAAGACCTTTACGGCTCCGTCACCAGACTTTGAGGTTGTCGCATCTGCTCCGGAGGTCGAGTGAACAAATCTCAAATGTGTTCCGTTTTCTCTTCTTCGGAAAATTTGTTTTCAGTTTTCCTGCGACCACGGTTGGGGATTCTGATGCGGCTGTGATTGCGTTGCCTGTGATTGTGATGTGCGAGACCTCCTAGGACCCGAAAAAAAAAGCAAAAGCGCCAAAGTAGCAGCAAAGATGTGAAGCGACATTGAACGGCAACATGCAAAAAAATAGCTGGTCGAAGAATCATTTTTTCAATAATGCCGCGCGCACCCTCCCAAAATCCTGCAACAAGAAACCCAACACGGCCGCCAACCATCCCTTAATGCATCTCAACACGCGGTAGCCAATTTCAACCGAGAGCAATTTGTATTCGGAAATGGCAGAGCTGACGTCTCAAGCTTGCTGTGCACAGGAATACTTGTATCGTTGTTTGGCTCATTGGAACTAGCATGTGGAGCCAAACTGGATATTTGCTTTCCAACACACTGAACGACATTGTGGGATATATAGTTGCCGCAAGCCCTCGGGAGGCCTCAAGAACGAACTTCGTGAAGTTCTTAAGGAAGGGTTGGAAATCACTGGCCAGGAGCCCTCATGTCAGGAGGCTTCAGAAACGAACCCTTTCGAAACATTCTTACGGAAGGTTTGGCAAATCTCGTAGCCGCGAACGCTCGGGGATTCTTAAAAAAAGAACTCCGTAACTTTCTTACGGAAGTGTTGGAAAACATCGTGGCTCCAAGCCCTCGAGAAGCCTCAAGAAGAATCCGTTTCGTCGCTCTCTTGCAGCAAGGTTGAACATCTCAGGTGTCAGGGAGCCCTCAGCAGACCTCAGAAACGAATCCTCGCGACACTTTCTGACGGAAAAGTGGGAAATCTTCGTGGCCGCATGCCCTCGCGCAGCCTCCAACGAACCCTTTTGAAACTTCTTGACGGAAGAGTTGGAAATCTCGTGGGCCGTAGCTGCTCGTGAGGCCTCAAAAACGAACTGTTCAAAACTTTCGTGTGGAAGGATTGGGATATCCCGTGGCCAGGAGGCCTAGCAGATGCAAGCCAGCGCAGGCACCAGCCTGGGCAAACCAGGTAAGTGCCCAGCCAAGCCCAATCCAAGGCCACAGCCCAGGCGCCAGACCAGGCTCACCCAGACCCCAGACACAGGCACCACCTCCAGGCACCAACCCCAGGGTCTGCGCTGGTGACCAGGCCCAAGTCACCATCGCAATGCAGTGTTTTGCTGTACGTAGGGCACTTCTGTAATCCAACGTTATGTAATAAGGGAATTGTTTGACCATCCTTGTTTTTGTAGATGGGCATTTTTGAAATATTGTGTTTGTGTACTAAAGTGAGAGTTCACCAATCGGTGTTTTTGAACTCGGGCATTTTGGGAAGTGGAGCTCTGTGAAACCAGGTGTGGCTAGCAGCCAGCAGGTGCGGCCAGGATCGACTAATGCTCTAAAAGATGGGACACGTGATGTTGCAAAACACCCCTGGAAGCAAAAGATGCAACCAAAGATGCGGCAAAGATGCGGCAAAGATGCGGCAAAGATGCGCCAAAGTAGGAACGCAAAGATGCGGCAAAGATGCGGCAAAGATGCGGCAAAGATGCGGCAAAGATGCGGCAAACATGCTGTCCAATTTCAAACCGCCAGCGGGAACGTTGCAAAGTGGGTCTCAATTTTGATAGCAAGTAGCGCACACGAAAGAAATTGGGTCATACCGAAAAATGCATCACGCATCGGTCAAACAACAGCAAGGACTGATTCGTGGACACCACACTCCAATGGAATTACAACAGCGACAGCTGCCCATACATCACAAACGCATATGGATCTGGACGCACCACCATTCCAATTGAACTTGTTTTTCACATCTCAGGGCTGCTGCTCGGGCTCTGAGCCCTCATCTTCTCGCATGCTTCGCTCCAAGGCCAAGAGATGTGCCGCATCGCCGCCGATAGTCTTAAGAAGTTCTCTGGCGCAAAGTCGCTCCTCAAGTGTCGAAAGGCATGCCGTCGGCGCCTTGTGTTCCTGGCTTGTTGGATACAAGTGTGATGACTGCAACCAGGCTGTCAGCCATCCCAGAGGCTGTCCTTTTGCAAGCACCTGGCCAGCGTTGCCCGTCCGATGCTTTCTGCACCCCGACCCTCCTTGATGGCGAAGGTGCGTACACTTTGCAACAAAATCACCACCATATGATGGTTCCCTCTGCAAGCACCACTGTGACAGCGCTTGGTAGGCCTTGGCTGCCGACTGGTTTCTCCAACAGTGCAACGGCCATCTCTGCTGGCATTGTGTTGGGACATCCATGTGGGTTGAATCACCATCAGGCGAAGGAGCTGCAACGACCATGTCATTCAAGGCCACATCGATGTCGTCGTCGCTTGAACGACATTGCAGTTGTGTGGCACTTGGTAAACTGCATAGCATAGTGGCCACAAAATGCCAGACTGCACCGTCGCTCAAGCCCGTGCGACACACCACTCCCAACCCCACACATCACAACCTGACCCTCATATGGCAAGTGGTCACATTCTAATTGTGAGTTTGTCTACAATGCAGAAACGCTGGATCCAGCAATTTGCGCCAAGGATGTCTACCTGGGTTTTTCCATGTCTGGGACATCGGTGTATTTTGAGCGAGTTCAAAAATAAGATTTTCTTGTTCAGAACATGAGGCACGAAGTATTGCCTTCAAGTCGGCATAGGTCTAGAAGCATGCTGTCGAAGGCGAAACATTTAACACCAAAGCCGTCGAATGCGGCGAGGCGCTGTGCCCAGCGAGACCGACAATTTGTTTGGCAACGTCGCTCGCATTCTGAAGCGGACGACCCACCTGGTGCAGCATTTTTCGCTCCATTTTTGACTTTTTAGGCCATATTGAATTTACCCACCCGCCACTACTTTGTTGCAACTTCGTTCACTACTTTGGCTTTTTTGGAAAAACTGGGGTCCTAGGAGGTCTCGCACATCACAAGCCTGTGAAGCCAGTGACGACTGCTTCAGCTGCGCCTGTTGGATCTACGCAGCGCCTGCTCCTGAGATTGAGTACATCGCTTCTGTTACCGGCATGACCTACGGGGTGCCGGTTTTTGCAGTCGAATAGACTGCTTCGGCGCGCATTGCCGCCTACGCAGCTCCGTCATTAGTCTTTTAAGATGTGGCGGCAGCTCCGGTGATCGAGTGGGCAACGAAGGAGAGCGACTCAACCTCGTTCCGTTGCCACGGCGCGTGTCTTTGTGGGCTGCCACCCTCACGAGAGCTTGTCGCACAGGCGACATCAGTGACAGTTTGGCAGACCTCCACCGGGCGAAAGATTCCACGGAGTAGGGCGCCCAGGGAAAGCATGCCACTGCCCACGTTTTCGTGGTGCGACGGCCACATCTTCAGGGTTAGCGGCGGCATCGCTGACGACACTCCAGGCGAGAGCTGAGGGCTCTCGTAGCGAATCCCGCTTGCTCTTGCAGCTCGTTTTGCAAAGTCTGGTCGCTACACGCGCAGTCCAGCGACGAAGCCCACGACCACGGTAACTCTGGAACTTGGGAAAGAATGGAACACTGTTTGTTCATGGAAA
>CBDCEV010000036.1:0-7713 GCA_965215715.1 Hyphomicrobiales bacterium
ACATAGCTTCAATGTTTTGGTCCAAGTTTGGTTTCTGCACGTGTTTGTCATTGTCTTTTTCTTCAACAATGGGTCGTGATAACCAGAAGGGTGGTCGCGGATCGGCAGCCAAGAGGGACTCCACGCATTGGGCGAAGCGACCCGATGTGGATTCGACATTTGGTGCGGAATGCACAAATCGAGTCACAACTCTTTACACACAACGTAGATGGTGATCAGTGGACTGACATGTGTCAGGACACCATGCGTCTGCCAGACGTGCTCCAGTTACTTGATTACACCATTGAGGATATGCTGAACCGCCCAGGGTTTGGAATTCGTCAACGAGCGGGCTCCATTCGCAGCCTTCTCGGTGTGATCAATGGTCATTGCACGAAATCCACGAGTTTGCTGAACAAGGATCTTTTTTCCAAAAGGCTGGAGAAACTTACGGAGCTTCTGCCTCACCTTCAAGTCCTGGATGGCTTCAACGCTGGACGTTCAATGGAGTCACGAGACATGAACGGTGCGCTACTGGCACTCCACGAATATGGCGTGGAACTTGGAAGTGATCGGACTACACAGAAATTTCTACAGCAAATGAAGTACATCGGAATTCGAATGTACCAACTCGGTGTAGAATCTGAAATTTTACCTGGACTGTTGGAGAACCCGAAGCTGTACAGATCCCAGATCGGTACAGTGGAGCGGCAGCACAAGAAAATACAAGAATCGCCCGTGTCACAGCCCACAGACCCATCACGAATGATTCATTCTTTTGAGAGAAAGCCTTCGGTACGCGGAAAACATTCAGGAGAAGCGTGCGAAAAGAAAAGCGGCTCCATCTTCGTCTTGTGACGTGGACTGTGATCTGCATTCTGACGGTGAGGTGCAGGACGATTTTGGATCAGATGTTCACCCGACTACACGGAGGTCAGGTCCCACGGCGGAGGCGAAAGCGAAACCACGTGCACATTCTCTTGCATCAGAAGACGATTTGGACAGCGATGGGCCAGAAGACGATTCGCCTGTGGCGGAAGTTCCTCGCCGTGCAGCAAAGCGATTGGACGTTGATGATATGCCAGTTGCAAAACCAAAGTCCAAAGGCAGAGCTCGCCGTGCGAAAAGTGAAGCTGAGTCTGATGAATCTCTTCCTCCACCTGTGCGCAGGCAACAAGGACGTAACACACTGGAAAATCGTTTCACAAAGCTGGAGAAATTGGTGGAGGGGTTGGCTCTTGGTTTGCAGCAACAAAAGTCCGAACAGGAAACTCAACGTCATGAACCTTCAAGACCTTCAACCGCAGTTTTGAACATCGAAGAAGAATTGGAGGCTGCACGGAACAGCAAGGTTGCTTCTGCCGAGGATGTCCCACCATCACAAGACGTTCCTCTTTCAAGTGAATCACATGACATCACTTTTAAGTCACAATCACATGAACACTTAAGAAGACAAATTGACACATGGCACGAACACTAACACAGCAGAAATGATGTGTGTTGTCAGCAGTTTCTTTTTGTCTTGTCGCGGTTCACTATTGCTTTGGCTGGATCCATGTCGTTCGATCCGTCATTTACTGATTCTCAGGCTTGGACACGTGTGAATATTGGACATGTCTGTGTTGTTTCATTTTGAAGTTACGAAACCCCTTCCGAGGCCGTCCTGTGGTATCAGAAACCTTGCGCGGGACATCAGCCAAAATTCGATCTTCAGGTTCGGTAAGGGTACTTGTCTTGTTCACTTGTGACTTTCGTTTTGTTTCAACCTTCCTCACGTCGATGCAGATATTCAGAAGGAGGACGTCACGTTCAGAAAATACATTCGTCCCCAATGGTTTCACATCCCCGTTGAACTACGTGGTCTTTCTTTTCGTGAAGTGTGTGCTTTGAGTCCTCTAACAGTCCATCAAGGCGACGTGCAGAAACACACAAGTGGGTACTCGCGCTTCACGGGATTTACACGCTTTTCCTGGAAAAACGAAGGAATTGAATTGTGAATAATGCACCTGTCCGCAAGAGAACAACACAATTTTGAAGTCGCTTATGATTACCTCATGGAGTCCAATGATTCATCTTTCGCTGACTTTGAACAGGAACGACAAAACAACGCCGAATGGTGTGGCTGCCATATGCATTCATAATGCGACCATCTTTGGAGTGTGCCATATTTCCAGATCTTCACCCGTACCATGTCTGGTGCGATTCTGTTGTTTCAGAAAGCGGTCGCTGGTTTTCTGTCGAAGAAAGTTTATCGGCAAAGATATGGAGCGCTCTCATTGACTATGCGGTTGACACGCGATTGCATCAGTACCATTTTGACAGATGGCAATGGACCACAGTTTCTGCGGCTCAATCTATCGCAAATCAATTGGAACAAAGTTTGAGCTTCACACTTTCAGAAAAGTGGTTCAGTCTCGAATACATGTTCAATGCAGCCGCTGCAGTTGTCGATATTGTGAGGCAGCTGGGACCACCGCATTGGTTTTGGACATTTGCTCCTGCGGAATGGACATTTCCAATGCATATGTCCATTACTGATGTTTCAATTCAATCACATGCATTAGATGCATTTTCAGTTGGTGGTGTTGTGGCCGCACACATCGCCCATTCTATTACATCAGTGATCAAGGGCATTCTGTTAGGGCTACTGTTCGAACTTTTGGCACATCGCAAGGCCGTGAAGCATGGCATTGGTACGTCTTGATGTGGACCGAAACACAAAGATATGCTAAAGTTCCACATTGGCTTCGCGCTCATGTTGATGCAACAGATGGAGAAACCAGATTTCGGACGGAAGAAATTCAGAGCTCTCAGATGCCAGCAAAGACGTGTGAAAATCGACCGACTCATTGGCCAATGTCAGGTACACTTGTGTTGTATTACCCTCAGCACTCTGTGGATCATGGAATTCGGCCGTGTGCACCTGTTCTACTTAGGGTTCTCAAGGGACATATGGATTTGCAACTTGTTGCGAGCGGCGAAGAAGCCGTGGAAAATGTACTTAAAACGGTCCAATACACAACCAAACCAGGCCCTAGTTTGGGCTTTGATGCTCTGTTGTCCCATGATAATGGTTACAGTCCTGCAAGAGCCGTCGTCGATTCATACCGACTTGGCCACGGAGAGATTATGATGGGTCTGCTTCGAGGTCCAGGGCTGCATGTGCACGCTCAAACCAACTTCACAAAAGCAAAAAATGCTCCAACATTCAGTGGTGCGGCTGAGCATGGCGTCTTTCACTGCCAAGTGGTCGGGGAAATTGTTGCTTCATGGATTGGCTTCGACGGTAAGTTTACACAGCAGACCCCGTCTGACGGCGTCGGCGTGTTCGTGACAGTGTCGTCGCCCGCACAATTCGATTCAGACCTCCAACTTATGACCTTAAAAAAGGGAACAAATGTTAGGTTGTTACGCGCCATGACAAGTGAAGACTTCATGAACAAGACTTCATGAACAAGTTTTTTTGTGTCAGAATGTTACTCGTTGACTTGGCGAAACGATGCAATTTCAATACTGCAAGGTAATGTCCTCTTTGTCAGACGTCTGCTTCGCAAAGAATTGTTTGCGGAAGATGTGCTTCCTGAGCAAGTTGTTGAAGTTAATTTGAGCTCTGACCAACGTAATATTCACAAAGTCGGGTCTGAATGCATGTATTAGCTATTGAATTACCAAAGATACCATATAATGAATGCCACCAAATAAACTGTAACTGTTTTAGTGAGCCATTCGCAGTGTTACCATGTAGAGGTTCAAGCAGATGACTACTGGCAGGATCAACCAGGTTAATGGAGCCACACACGAATCGTGCCGCGAAGCATCGATACGGGAAGCAACGATGTAAAACATTTGACACCAGACATTTTCAAATGAAAACATGAACTTACAAATCCGAAGCATGTTCGACACCGAACCAACGTCCGCCGAACTCGTTTCATCGCGGAAACGCTTTGGTACGCACCCTTTTCATCAAAGGAACGCACAATCTTCGAACCCAACCACATGGTATCGCATGGCATTCGAGATACGAACGCCCAACAACACACATCCCCGCTCAAGAAGAACTGCTCCGCAAGAAAGCGGCGACAATTCAACCGAGCAAGGCGGGATGCGAAAAAAGTGAGACAGCGGGAAAAAAAAACGGCCCTCCCTTCCACACGCTGACAAAACAAACCACCCCACAGCGTTCAAGCACCTCCCGCGTACACGCACAAAGCCACCAGCACAACGTCGGCTATTGACATCGGCGTTGTATCCTCAAACCACCATGTACCGAAGAAGCCCGACCGATCCACAAACCCGCTTTGAGCACACGGACATCCCACATACATGGCATATTGGGCATGGCAACCTGCACCCTATGTCGCCAACCAAACACCTGGATTGACTTGAAAATGATCAACATATTTGGTGGTCAACAACTTTTCTGGGTGGGAAGAGAAAAAGAAGAGAAGACAAGAGAAGGTAAGGTGGGCCAAGCCAAGGCCAAAGCCCAACGGCCAAAGCCCAACGCCCAAAGCCCAAAGCCCAAAGCCCAAAGCCCAAAGCCCAAGGGCCAAGGGCCAAGGGCCAAGGGCCAAGAGTCAAGGGCCAAGGGCCAAGGGCCAAGGGCCAGGGCCAAGGGCCAAAATGCATTTTAATAGTTCACAAATTTACATAATATGAATAATTAAAAAAATTAAAGATTCCAATGAATTTTGAGAGTATCAAGTGAAAATAATGCGAACAATATTTTTTATTAAAAAAAATTTGAATCAGAAAAATCAAGAATAAAAAGCAAAAGATAACCAGAAAATAAACAATACACATAACATAAAAAGGCGTTAATGAAAATAAAAAATATATAGAAAACACAAAGAGAATATGGAAATTCAAGTTGTTCAAATAATAATAATTGCATTTGGAAATTTGAACTGGTACACATTATTTAAATTTACAAATAATCAAAATACAAAGAAAACACTTATAAACATATAAAAATTTTAAAATACAGTTTATAGAGAATATCAAAAAATAAAATAATAATATAGGTGAAAAAAGTATAATAGAGAGAATATAAAAAATGAAATATATTTATATATGTGTATATTATAAAAAACGTAATGTAATGTAGAGAATTTGAAGAATATCAAGATTAATATTGAGATTCTTGATATTCTCATTAGTTTTTGTTGCAATAAAAGATATTAATGAAAATTTCTTGATATTATTGAAAGTTCCACATATTATATTTTTATATAATTTCTATTCTTTTGTAATCGTTATTTGGTTTTGTTCCGTGACAAGAGCGAAGGCTTTGTGCTGGTGCCAGTGCTGAGAGTAGCAGCAAGAAATAGGGTCAGGGTTAGGAGTGTGTCGACGGATTGAGCTAGGGCTAGTGCTGGCACCAGTGTTGGTGCTTAGAGTAGGCTGGGGAACAAGGCATAGGGTCAATGCTAAGTGTAGGGCTTGGAGTTGGAGGAGAAAGACTAGGAGTGCTCGAGCCAGAGCCAGGTGTACGGCGAGGACTGGATGTACGGCAAAGGCCAGGGCGATAGCTGAAGTCGTTCCAGTGAGAGAACTGAAGACAGCATTCCGTGGCACTCGCTACAATTTGTGTTATCTCTGGCTGGCACCTGCCCAATTTTCTGATCAGAAAAACAGTGCATCCGCGCCTGCTCGGGTGCCAACACAGTGAAAAAAAAAAAGGCCAAGGAGAAAGTCGTGCCAGTGAGAGTACTGAAGAGAGCATTCCGTGGCACTCGCTACAATTTGTGTTATCTCCGCCTGGCACCTGCCCAAGGTTCTGATCCGAAAAAACAGTGCATCCGCGCCTGCTCAAGCTGCTAGCATTTTGAGAATGCGAGGCATGTGAGGAATGCGAGGAGTGCGAAAATGGAGTGCCAGAAATGGTGGACCTGGGTGCGAGAAGGAATGTGAGAATGCAAGAATGACAAAACAAAGGGAGAGAAATGAAAAAAACGGGTAACAAAACCCAGACAAAGGGAAACAGGGACAAAGGTGAAAACAAAAGGACAAACATGGGTGAATGGGGTAAAAGTGGAAACATGAGGAAAGGTGAAAAAGAAAAGGACAAAAGGAGAAAAGGAGAAAAGGAGAAAAAGAGAAAAGGCGAAAGGGCCAAAGGGCGAAGGGCCAAAGGCCAGAGGCCAAAGGGCCAAAAGGCCAAAGGGCCAATGGCCAAGGGGCCAAGCGGCCAAAGGCACGAAGGCACAGGCAAAAGGCACAAGGCAAAAGAGAAACGGCAAGGCAGAGGCAAAGGAGAAACGGCCAAGGCAAAGGCAAAGGCTCAGGAGAAACGGCCAAGGGCAAGGCCAAGGCTAAGGCCAAGGCCAAGGCCAAGGCCCAGGCCGAGGCCGAGCCCGAAACCGAAACCGAGCCCAAGGCCAAGAGGCCAAGAGGCCAAGAGGCCAAGAGGCCAAGAGGCCAAGAGGCCAAGAGGCCAAGAGGCCAAGAGGCAAAGTGGCCAACGAGGCAACGAAGCAACGAAGCAACAGAGGCAAAGAGGCAAAGAGGCAATGGAGCAAAGAAGCAAAGAGGCAAAGGCAAAGAAGCAAAGAAGCAAAGAAGCAAAAGCAAAGACAAGAAAGCAAAGAAAGAAAGCAAAGAAAGAAAGAAAGAAAGAAAGAAAGAAAGAAAGAAAGAAAAAAGAAAGAAAGAAAGAAGAACGGCACACCCTGATGGATTCAAGTGGAAGAAAAAGGCAACAACGATTTCAATTCTTTCTGTTACTCAAATCATGTATCTTGATTTCTTTCTGTGTGGCACAATTCGTCACAACCAGGATGAACCTCAGAGGATCGTAGCACAAAGGCTACTCTCGGCACTTACAATACCTCAAGTATTCAAGTTTTCTGCAAAAGAATTATCATTTTAGCAGCGCCTTTATAATTGATCACACATCTATTTAACTACCAAGCGCAATTCACATATCACCAAAGTAAAAGCTTAAAACATCACTGACTCGCCACCAGAATGGTGTGAAGCACTGCTTAACCAGCACGGATTCCAACTTATATGTGTTCAGATGTAATCCAGCAGATGGTAGCTTCGCAGCATTAGCTTTTCAGTTAACAGCATTTTCCAACCATCTGAACGAAGTGTTCCTCTCGTACTAACTATCGATTACTGTCGCAGCACCAAGTTCATCAGTGGGGTAAAACAAACCTGTCTCGCGGCGGTCTAAACCCAGCTCACGTTCCCTATTGGCGGGTGAACAATCCAACAATTTGGGACTTCTGCGTCTCAATGACAGGAAGAGCCGACATCGAAGTATCAAAAAGCAACGTCGCCATGAACGCTTGGCTGCCACAAGCCAGTGATATCCCTGTGGCATTTTTTTGATTGGGACGGTGCTGGGTGGGGGCTTCTGAGCCCACCAGTTTTCGTTCAAAGAAGAATTATCCCTGTGGTCAATTTTCTGACACCTCTAGCTGAATACTCCTCAGACCTGAAGAATCGATATGCCATGCATTCACAGTTTGTATTCGCACTGTAAATGAGAACCAAGCACGCTTTTCTCCCTTTGGTCCACATGAGATTTCTTTTCTTATTGAGCTCACCTTGGGACACCTGCGCTATCATTCAACAGATGTGCCGCAGCAGCCAAACTCTCCACCTGACTGTGTTTTCCGCACAAATCAATCATCCACAGGATCGATAAAAAACAGAAAAAAAAAACCTGCTGTGATGCGGGTTTCAGTTCAACGGAATAAGTAAAATGGCATTAAGAGTTGC
>CBDCEV010000037.1:0-16596 GCA_965215715.1 Hyphomicrobiales bacterium
AAGTGTCTTGATGTAGCTGGAGGTCATTAAGTGTCCCACGATGGGCGATGACTTGGCGTGGTGTGGAGGTACTTTAACGCACAGTGGTACAGACGCTCAGACAGATGTGCGATTCCGGCCGACTTTAAAAAGACACGTGTGTATCTCATCTGAGGGTGGGCGGGTGGCTCATGATGTGGGAGGGTAGTTGCGGTAATTCGCAGAATTTGAGAAACTTCCCGCATGCATCAACTGGTGGGTGGGTGGGCTCGCAACACTTGTTGTGCTTGTCTGTCTCTTTCCGTTCTCACGTGTGTTTGCTTTGGCCCAAGTGTTCAGCTGATTCCACCAGATTTTCCCACCCGCCCACCCTCAGATAAGTGCCGGAGACGTCTGAATCTGTCCGTTTGTTTACATAGTTGCTTCGGTTGGTGAAGGGCAATGAACCATGTGTTGCGAAAGTGAAGTCTCCATTCATCTTGTCAAGTGAACGTTCTCCCTCTGGTCAATTAGTTGTGTGCGCTTCGTTTATTTGTGGTCTCTGTTCTCACGTACTTTGTTGGCATCTTTCCTTTCCAGCACAAATCTTTTTGAAGGTGCATGCGGTAACGCCTGCCACAGTTCCAGGGTTGTGTGCGGAAACGCCCACCCTGTCATGCCTCGTCTTGCACACCGCGGTCGTCCGCTTTAAACGAGCAAGTTCGAACACCGCAGTGGGCACTGGATTTGTTGCACTATTTTCGCCAACAGGACCTGATCGATTTGCGAATCGCTTTGCGAGCTCTGCGCTGGCTCACGTCTGCGATCCTGGACGTCATCCGTGAACGCGAAGAGCGCACAGAACTTGATCTCATTGAGGGAAACGTTTGAGGCGCGCTTTCAGACAATCGTGACAGCGCCAATGGAGTCAAGAGTTGCCCACCACCATGGAGACATTGCCAAAACGACTTCACCATGCAGTTATGTGTGCGTTTCTCGTGTTGTGTCTCAGCCAATGGTGCCATTCTCTGTCATACGTTGCAAAGTCAGATCCTGTAACAGTCGGCAGTCCAGTTTTGTTTTCTTTTTAATGCACAACTTTCTCCAGTGTTTATGTGACGAATTACACACTGTTGAGTCAGAATCTTGTGCTTCAGCCATAATCATGATTGTGCTAATGCTTCGCAAGTTTGTTCGACAGAAAGGTTCATCATTGCTTGTCCCACAAGTGTCTTGCTGCAGCTGGAGGTCAAAAAGTGTCCCACGATGGGCGATGACTTGGCGTGGTGTGGAAGGACTTTAACGCAGAGTGGTACAGACGCTCAGACAGATGTGCGATTCCGGCCGACTTTAAAAAGACACGTGTGTATCTCATCTGAGGGTGGGCGGGTGGCTCATGATGTGGGAGGGTAGTTGAAAACTTTTTTGTTTGATTGTTTGAATTACCCGAACTATGGTGTTAAAAAAAAGAAGATTTTTCAATTTTCTCAAATTGTCCACGATGTTTTTAAGATTTTTGCACGATTAAATCTTAAATTTGTGAAAGGTTACCTATTATAAGGTATGTTGACATTTGAAATATAACTTATCATTAGTTATCACAACTTATGGCAAGTTATCTGTCGTAAATTATCACAACTTTTGGTTAACTGTTTTATCTGTTTAAACTTTTTGAACTAAGTCAACGGTTTTGAACCATTTTCACTTTTTTCTTTTTTTGAAACTTTTTTTTGTCAATTTTTCGGACTTCGTAATCCAAAATTCTTTTTTGTTCAAGTGAATATGTGTTACTTTTTTGAACGGGTATGTTAAAAAATAATTTTTTGTGGAAAAAGGAGAAGGTTTTTCACTTAAATTTGCGAGATGCTACCCATCATAAGTAAATTTTTAGCTTATGATGTCAAACTTATCATACTTTATCAAACTTATGGTAATTGATAAATCGTACTTGGCATCATTTGTGGTTATTTTTCAAACAAGACAACATTAAACATGCAAATGATTCAATTGTGTTAGATTTTTCAACTGATGTTCAGCATTACGATGGGAATACTACGTGTTGCGCTGTGAGAAAAAGTTGCAGGACAAGTTAGACGATGACATCAAGCGCGCTGGTCTGGAGGCGTTAGTGCTTGAAGAACTGGAGAAACACTTGATACTCAAAGGTGTTTTGCTCAGGTTAACCTTTTCGTGTTGAACTGTGAAGAGCCCTTAGCTGTCGCCATGTATTGTGGTGATGGCGCGTCGGCGAAACCGACGTCTACGACAGATCCTCAAGCATGAGCAGCTCAGCGTGAAGATGCACGTTGCCGCCGCTCTTCACCACAGTGCTCAGCGTGGAGCACGTGTTGACGCCTCGACCCAGACTGATCCCTACGCCGCCGCGACTTGCGCCGCGACCGCTGCCCCTGCTCCAGTATTCGAATACGTGGCGCCCGCACCTGTGACTGGATACATTGCACCAGCACTTGCAGTGACTTCTGATGCGCCCAGCCAACAGTTACCTCTTGTCTACACCACGGCAAACGTTGATACTGACGTCAACCTCGACATTACCAGTTTGGTGAACCCTCAATTTTCCACCTCTGCTGTGGAGACTTCTGCGCCACAGGTCATTGGTTCACCACTTCCCTTTGAAGAGTTCGATGCGCCTGTGTACCACCAAACTCCGGTGTTCGAGTACGCGGCACCCGCACCTGTGACTGGATACATTGCACCAGCACCTGCAGTGACTTCTGATGCGCAAAGCCAACAGTTACCTCCTGTCTACACCACGACAACAGTCACTACTGACGACAACCTCGATATTACCAGTTTGATGTACCCGCAATTTTCCAGCACTGCAGTGGAGCCTTGTTCACCTCATGTCGTTGGTTCTCTTCCTCCTTTGGAAGAGTTTACTCAGCCTGTGTACAACCCAGAACAGATCGTTGCAGGGGAGATGACGCAGAACATAATTGGAAATTCCGCTGTGCAAGAACAAGTGATCGTTCAGGAAATTCCTCCTGTTGTTGAGCAGATACAGGAACAAATTGTCGAGACCATCGATAATGAAACAAGCTCCACGTCGACCAGCTCGAGCTCCACGTCGACCAGCAACGACCGTCTTGATGCACTCGCGAGCATGCTTGATTCATGCCTTGAGCAGCTCACTCCTTCAGCGGGTTTGAATGAGGAGCTTGGAAGGATTGAGACGCTCACCAAGCGGCTGTTGGAGCCTCCTTTACCGGAGCCTCCCATGGTGGAGCCTGATCGTGCGTCTGCGAAACGCCGTCGACGAACACGGTACACCCCGTTACCCGGGATTATGGAAAACGCAGTGTACCTGGCTCCGAATGGGTGGCCGCCTATACGACACGCTTGACTTCATGCGTGTCGCCACGCGTTTTTTTGACAAATTGCTGATCATGCTTGAGATTTTCAGCGTAGACGTCATGTACGTGGCGAGCCTGTCTTGTCTCTGTCCGCTTTGGGACGGACGACGGGCATTATGATGGATTTTGGCGACGATGTATTGTAAACAATGTCCACCTACGAAAATTACGATCTGTCTCACGCCATTCTTCATTGGGATTTGGCTGGCTGTGTCCTTACAGTGTCTACATGAGGATCTACTCTGACATGGATACTTTTTCACGACCACCGAAAGAGGGCGGTCGGTGGTGGCATCAAAGAGAACCTTTGCTACATTGCTTTCGAATACGACACAGAGCTCACATCGACTGCGGAACGTTCCGACTTTCAGATCCACCTGCTCTCAAACGGTGACATCATCACTGTCGGTGCTGAACGTTTCCGTTGCGAGAGTATTTTTCAAGCCAAGCGTCATTGACCAAAAAAGCCTGCAGAGTGCGCGACACTTACATCCGCAACGATTTTGTACGCCAAAGTCTTGTTGTCATGCGGCACGAACCTGTTTCAATGGATTTTTTAAGAGCATGACAAAGGAATTCACGTTGCTGTTGCGCGAGTGTTTGTTTCCCAGCCAAGTGTGTTTGGCAAAGAAGCCAGTGAATCCACGTGTGCTCAGTGGATCCCGAGTGCACCCAGCACTCAAGCATTCCCAAATCAGAGGCGCCAGTTCTGGTTGATCTGACGTCAAAGTCCGCCAAGAAATTAGTGGTTGAACCGCCAGCGACTGTGGAATTGTGTCTCTGCTCTCAGCTATTTTTTTAAGTCTCTTTCGACTCTCCCTTCACTGCGTTGGAGTTGAGCGTGTTGAAACCGTGGTTGGTCAGGCCTGCCAAAGAGTTGAATTGTAAAGTTAACTTTGCGGCTCCCACGTGAAGCGTGTTTCGACCTGGAGCGTCTACACTTACCTTGATGCTGACTTTTTCCTTGTTTGTTCTTGACGACTGACTTTTTCCTTGCCTCAACGCGTCCGCTTGAATAAAAAAGAAACACTTGATACTCAACTCGAATCGCTTGCGAACAGTCGAGGATGCGCGTCCGGAAATCGTGACGTATGTTGAGGCGAAGTTCGGTTTGAGGATCCGTTATTCCAAGCCAAGTGACACAGGATCTCAAGAACACTCTGATCCCATGGATGTTGATGCGGTCAATTCTCTTTAATCCAGTGTAGGAAAAAGGGTCATCGAGTCCAAGAGATGGTAGTTGCAAGTGCGTTGGAGCTCACTTTCAACGAGACTGCAATGTGCACGACACGCCACGCAAAGGCAATGGCAAGCAATCGTCGTCTGGCAAAGGCAAATACAGCAAGTCATCCCAGAGTGCTGGCAAAGGAACGAGTAAACAGGGTAAGGTTGACGGAAAATCCAAAGGAAAATCCAAAGGTTCCAAAGTGCCACAGGTTCGTACAATGGTAAAACTTCGAAAACTGGTTTATCTGGTCTTGAAATCACCAAAACAGAAACAAGTTCGGAAACTCAGGAATCTGCACAGTCGTATCACACTGACACTTCTTCCACGGACAATTCTTGGTTTGATGATGGCTGGAGTTGTGATGAATGGAATGATGACCGGAGCTCGGTTGGATGGCATGAAGGTTGGGAACAAACCTATGACAATTCCGCAAACTCAGTTTTGATCATGGTGCCATGAGCAGTCCCAAGCGCTTTGAGTGGGCGAAAATGAACCTGGACACGGGAGCTGCAGTGTACACATTTCCGTTGAACTTCGCTCCAGATGGAGCAGGAGATGGAAGATTTTATCGAACGGCCAGTGGTGAGTTCATTCCTGATGGTGGAGCTTGGCAGTTTCAAGTTTACGATGGAAACGGTTTGTGTCGATCTCTGAACGGAGGACTCACTGGCGTACACACAGTTCTGCGCGGTGCTAGAGAAATCGCGTGAAAAGGACGTCAAGAATTTCGTTGAGGATCCCACGGTGGTTTCGTGATCCCAGTATACAGCAAACTGGGTCAAAAATGACGACACACTTCGGCAGATTGGCGAATTGGTACGGAAGAAAATGAGCTCATTCCAGTCTACGTCGAAGACAACATCTTCAATTTCAATTTGAGCAAAGAAGTGAAGTTCACAGAAACCAATATCGTGAACAATTCTCAGCAGCCGGGAAACGAGTATGGCAGAGCAGTGCGCTCGTAAGTCCAACGAGAACTCTGAACACAGATATGGCGCCAATTGGTGATGACATTGGGCCAATTGAAAAGCCACGTGGAGATGTCGAAAAGGAAAACGATGAAGATGAAGAACCATTGGAAGCGGAGGTTCCCACAGCAAGAATGAATCCCAATAACACCACGAGTCGAGAGAAACAAGAACATGAAGATTCAGGACATGCTTGTCTACGGAAGTTGGTGTGCTGCTTGAGGTCGAGGAGTTGGTGGACAACATCGAAATGAACTGTCCCCGATTGTTGCTTTCCATTACGTTTTCACGACACAAGAAAATGCAGACACGTTTCCAAATCTGATTTGTCGGGACAGCAGGTATGGTCAAACAGAGCGTTGTGAACGGAAAGGTCCCAACAGCATTTTCTTGCAGGTTTCATCGAAGATCTTGGTTTCGCAGAATCTTTTTGAAATGCGATAACAAACCGAACACAAAAATCACCTCCAGATGCGGTGATCCAAGCATGTGGCACCATCTGAGGGTGATCACATGGCCAATCGTGTGGAAATGGCTGTACGAGAAGTGAAACGACAACGAAGAACACTCTGGATTTCAACTGAACAACACACCAGCGTACGCATTGCAGATGACAGTCCGCTATTCAGCTGGCTTCTCCGTTGTGCAGCCAAAATTGTGAACACAAGTGAGAATGGGGAACATGGAAAAACAAGCGAACTGAGACGAACTGGACGAGGATGGAGAAAGCCAGTGGCGCAATTTGGAGAGAAAATTTGGTTCCGTAAAATTGGAGAAGACGGTGTCAGTTCATTTGCAAGCCGCATGACTCAAGGAATCTTTGTTTGTCATCCTGATCCAACAGGAGCATTTTTGTGTATTACCGAGAAAGGAGTTGTGCGAGGCAATAGCTGGACGAGGCAGACACTGAACAACGCATGGGACGCTACGAACTGGGACGGCTGGTGTGGCACTCCGTGGCACATGGTGGCTCTTGAGGTGAAATTGGCACAGAAAGTCGCAGCTGACTAGGAATGAGCTGGAAATCCATTGCCAAAAGTTGTGGTGGAAAGAAGTCCAGAGGCTGAGCCAAGAAGATTCTACGTGTTGTCAGCAGACATCGAGGCTCACGGTCACACTGGAGGTTGTCCGGGTTGTGCAGCGCTGGCATCGCAAGAAAAGCGGCAAGACCACACAACGACGAATGTCGAGAACGAACCAGAACGATTATTGAGAGAATTTTGACGGGAAAGGCAAGGACGAACGCATACAAAGACAGACTCGCCGAGACAGAGCGAGTGAAAGAGAGGAAAAGAGCGAGAGTTGAGAAAGGTGCAGGTGACGTGCTTGTGGAACCCGGCAGTGAGGAGCAGATGGCGGATCGACATGCGGTCGCATCTGGCGAAGACGAGAATCACCACGAATAGAACAGAAAGAGAGACATCAACATTGGCAAAATAGGATCGGGAGCAAATGAAGAACACCGTGACACATTGAGGAAGACGGTGCGATTTGAGCAGGAAAAGCCGAGTACATCGTCATCCTCAACTTTGCATGTGTCTCTTGAATATCTTGCGAGTAGTGAGAGACAAGATTGGCCGGAGCCCGTTCGTGTGCAGAATTCAGGTCATGTCGATGACGACACACATTTCTGCGTTGGATGTAGACCACGAGATGGATGGACGAAAGAGTCGTTGCATCCAGAAGTGTTGGACTGGTACCGAGAAGAAGATGCCGGAGATCTCCGGAGCAGTGAATTGAATCAATTGGTTGAGAACACGACATGTCTCAACGCCCTCGAGGGAGAAACTTGGAAAAGTGAGAGAAAAGTTGGAAAAGTGAGAAAATAACCATAACATCGTGATGAATGAAGAATTCGTGAAGAACATCGTGATGAATGAAGAATTCGTCAAGAACATCGTGATGAATCAAGAATTCGTCAAGAACATCGTGATGAATCAAGAATTCGTGAAGAACAGCGCTGATGAATGAGGTTTTGATGGACTTATCCATGTTCAAAATTGGTGGCTGGAACATTTTCCAGCCCATGAAACAAAAATAGTTGGAATAATTTGTGGATGAGAATGAGCCGTGGTTGCTGATAGGAATTCTTGAAAGAGATCCATTCTTTGTGACACAACACTTGGAGAAAGCCACACTGCGAGTTCAGATCAACACATGACAAAATTGATGTCCTTTCGTGAAGGTCTTCATGTGTTGGTGCCATGCTGCATGCGAAAGCATTTTACTGATCGTTGACATGCATCGTGGAGAGAACCCACAATGAGGAAATTCACGAAAGAACCGAACACGCACTTTGTACGAAGGCCTGTGTGCTGATGGAACATTCAAAAGATGCAATCGGAATCCAATGAGTATGTGCGTTCATGGGAAAGAAGTTTGGGACATAAATTGGATTCATCTTGAAGTGCCGAGAACACGTATCCGCTCAAACTGATTGCAACGGTTCTGAGGGCTCTTCGTGGCCAACTCCAAGAGAATGATCAATTGAAAGCAGTCGAAGAGATTGCAGGTTCAGTTCCAGAAATCCCGATCGAATATGATCAAATCTTGAGAGGTGGAGGAGGATTCTGGGATGATGTCAACGGAGGATATCTGCCAGAAGATCTCGTGTTGGCTGCCCGACGTGAAGAGATTGCATGGCTACAATCTGAAGTTGTCTACGAAATTGTGCCGATGCAGGAATGCACAGATGCAGGCAAGAAGCTTTTGGATCTGATCTGGGTAGACACAGACAAGTCGGTGGATCCCGCTCACAAGAAAATTCTCAGTTGTTCTCTGCAATGCCACCTCTTGAAGCTGTGAGAGTGCTTAACCAAGCAAGCAAGCAAGCATGCATGCATGCATGCAACCAAGCAACCAAGCAACCAAGCAACCAAACCAGACCAGACCAGACCAAACCAAACCAAACCAAACCAAACCAAACCAACAAACACACACAAACAACCAACCAACCAACCAACCAACCAACCAACCAACCAACCAACCAACCAACCAACCAACCAACCAACCAACCACACACACCACACACACCACACACACCAACCAACCAACCAACCAACCAACCAACCAACCAACCAACCAACCAACCAACCAACCAGCCAGCCAGCCAACCAACCAACCAACCAACCAACCAACCAACCAACCAACCAACCAACCAACCAACCAACCAACCAACCAACCAACCAACCAACCAACCAACCAACCAACCAACCAACCAACCAACCAACCAACCAACACACAGCCCAACCAACCAACAAACAACACAACTCAACCAACCCAACCAACCCAACCAACCCACCCACCAACCAACCAACCAACCAAACAACCGAACAACCGACCAACCGCAGCACCGAGGAGGGGGACGCAGCGCCAAGGAAGGGGCCTCCAGTGCCCAGAGGGGAGGAGGAAAGCCCACAGCACTAAGGGAGGGGGGCACAGCAACCTCCACTCTGAAAAATAATACAAGTCAAATTTCATCAAATTCATTGGAATCGTTGAATTAGTTGTATTCATTGAATTCGTTCGGTTCAGTTCGGCGCAACAGTCTTAGACGCATGAAGTGACAAGATACGTAATTTCATTTTCAGAACCAAGATCGACAAAACATGTGAACACCGATGAACAAAATATTCTTCGTCATCAAACGCACCAAACTAACGAGACCCAATTTTTTTTTTACAAAAAAAACAAGACCATGAAGTGGCACATTACATTTGTCTTTTTTGTTTTTGGTGTTTTTCCTTCATCTCTCTCTCTCTCCACATCATCTCTTTGCTATTCTCAAAAGGAAGAGTGGAAACAGAGCTCACCCTTTTCCCACATCAACTGAAGATTAAGCCCAGTCTCATCATATCGAGAGGCGCCAAATCACCACACTACCATGAAGTAACTTTTGAAAAAATGAAAGGCCCAAACCAAACTGATGTAGAAGCAGAGAAAAATGTATCACCATGAAAATCAATGGAAATCGATGAACATCGATGGGAATCGGTGAAAAACGACACAAATCCACAAGAGGCGCGCAAATTAAACCACATTGGGAGCTGGCTCCGCCACCTTGCCGTGGGCAAGCGGTCCGGTGTGAAGAATTGCTGAAACATTTTGAGATGGACGGAAGGGAAGGAGGATGGAGAGGGAAGGGAGCATGAGCGACACCAAAACTTGGTTTTTATGGAAAAAACCAACCAACAAAAGTTAATTGGAAAAGCCGCAAAATGTCAGAATGGGAAAATGATACAAATTGAAAACATGAAAAAGCAGGAAAACTAGTGAAAAGCAAATGAAAAATGCAAAATGCAACAAATGAAAAATAAAAAATGACAAACAATGAAAATGATAGAAAAATGGAAAAACAGAAATAAAGGGGAGCGAAGACGTGCAAAAAAAAAAGCCACCAACTTGTTTGAAGTTGGACTTTTTTGGTTGTGGGAAATCGTTTTTTGAAGTCGGCAAGGGTGCACCCCGCAGTCGGGCGCGTACCGACACTTCTTTTTTTTTTGCTTCCGCCGCAACAAAATGCGAAAAGAGAAAGGAAATGAACATGTTAAAAAAAGTTTACAAAACATGAAGAGACATTTTTGAAACAACCTATGACAACACAAATTGTGCTGAATATTTCTCTTGTTATTGTTACCACAATTTTGTGAACATATTCATTGTTTCAATTGCATCTCTTCTTTTGATTTTTTTGTTAAACAAACGTTTTTCCTTTTTGGGAACAGTCAGTTGCAATGTAAATTATCATGAAAATGATAATTTTCATGGGTATCGTCGGGGACACGAATGGAATCGACGATTCGCGGCTCTTGGCAGGGCCTTGGCTTGGTACCGTAGAGAAGCGGAAGGAGGAGCTTGTGCAGTTGTTGCCCAACAAATTTTTGGTGGCTCTTCGCCACAAAAGTATTTGGCTTCAAGTTTTTTTTTTTTCATTTTTGAATTCTTGGTTTTCTTTCTTCCTTTGCATCTCGTTATTCTTTCTTTTTTGAAAGTGTTTTGCTTTGTTGTGTGTTTCAATATTCAGTATTTGTTCAGGCTTTGGTTTTTTATTTTAAAGGATGGAAGAAGAGAAAGCAGCACCGCCCACAAAAAGGGAAGGACAACCACCTGAAAGTGACGAGGAAGGAAGAGGAGGGAGAAAGCATCACCCATGATGGTGAACGCAGCACCTCACTGAAGAAGGATGGGAAACGAGCACCACCCAAAGCAGCACGCTCCCCAAGGAGGAGGGCGAACCACCACTTTACTTCAATTTTACTTCACTTCACTGCAATCTTTTTTTTGGGTGAAAAAATTGACTCATTGGTTTAGTTGTTCAATTTAATTGCACATCGAGCTCAAAAAAGGGAAAACGGCAGCACCACTCCATGGATGAGGAGAAAGGCAGCAGCACCAAAATGGAAGGAGGCCAAGCAGCACCACCCGAAAGAGGCGAGCGACGGAGGGAGGGGATTTTTTTAAGAACTATTATTGGAAAACAATGAAATGTTGAAAATTGTCTTTGAATTTCAAAAATTTAATCTAAAATCTCCAGAAAATTTTTTCAACTTAAATTTTGAATTTTGAATTTCGATTTTAATTACTTGATTTGTGCCGTTTGTTTTCTCAACCTCCTTTCTCTGGGTGTTGTGATCTTTGGAAAGGGTGAGGTGCGTTCCCACACTCCTGCTTTGAAGAAGAGGAAGGAGATGTTCGAAAGTGACACGAAGGAAAAACAACACCAAAAAGAAGGAGGGCAAAGATAATGTTGAACACAATTGTTTTTTTCATTCGGTTGGTTTGTTTGGTGCACTTGACAACGATATTTTTTTTGCTCATCGGTCATCTTTTTTTTTCGGCGATCTTGGTTCAAACATTGATTGATCTTGTCATTTTACGTCTCTTGATTGTGGCGACGAACCTAACCGAACGAATTCAATGAAGATAACTAATTCAACTGTTCCAAAGAATTTGTTGAACGTAACCTACACAAAAAAAAGAGAAAAGGGAGGGCGAAGAAGAGGGACGGCAAGAAACGAACAATACATCAAAAATGTTTTGGTGGGAACACAACCAGCTTGTGTCAATTTCCGTTCCACGCCGAAGTTGACAAGCACCACCCAAAAGGGAGGAGGCCAAGCAGCACCACCAGAAAGAGGCGAGGAAAAGAGAAGGAGGAGAACTTTTCAGAACTATCATTGGAAAACAATGAAATGTGGAAATTGTCTTCGATAATGAAATTTCAGTGTAAAATCACCAGAAAATATTTTCAATTTAAATTTTGAATTTTGAATTTCGTTTTTAATTGATTTTTCGATTTCTGTTGTCTCATCTTATCTTCGAACTAAAATTCAACTCGAGGTGTCAAATTTATTGTGCATTTGAAAAATAAATCTGACATTCTTCAGGTAAAATCAATTTGGATTTTTTTTTGATTTCGTTTCGATTTCGTTGTTCTTGGAAAATATTTTACCAAAGTTGTAATTTGATTTGAATTTTAGATTTGAGTTGAGAGGTCAATTTGATTGAGAGCATGGAGTTCAGTCTTGGATTGTAATTTGATTTGGGAATTTTACTTTTTGAAATAATTCTTGGGAGGAGGAACTGAAATTCCTTGAATAATAAGAATTTGTAAAACAAACAATCACGAATCAGACCACACAATCACAAACCGGACACAAACCACGCACAAACCACGCGCAATGAACACATGTAATTCAAACATTGAATTTGAATTTCATTCCAAAAAACCGCAATTAAAATTTTTGTTTGTTCGGACAAAAATGATTGGAATTATCTTCATTGAAACATTTTTTTTGATGAATTTATCGGCGTCTTTTATAATGCAGTTGGGCCGAGAAACAAGTCCGTCCAATATGGAAACGTTCAAGGTTTAAGGTTGAAGTTTTACTCTAAAAAGAAAACCATCGAGAGCCGATTTGGCCCTCCAACGAAAAACATGTTTTCAATTTTTTGAAGCTTTAATATTGGCAGGACCGGACCTTTTCGGAATTTAGATTTGATTTGAAAATCCCATTTCAATTTGAATTCTAATTGAACGCCAACTGTAATATTCATTTAATTGAATTTCAAAAAAATCACCCAAAACATCAACCACATGCATAAACCAAACTTACACATCAACCACACACACCAAACACATTGAATTTCAAAAAAAAAGTTTTGAAACTTCGAGTTTCCATTTTAGTTTTCAGTTTGTTTTTTGACTTTCGGCGAAAAAATTTTGGGGCTTAAATGCAAAACAATGTCTGGTTCGAGTTTTTGAAAAAAAAAAAAAAAGTTGGGCCCAGAAAGCGTCGGGCAAACATTAAAACTTTCAAGATTGGAGATCATATGTTTTTGCGATCGAGTGCCAGTTCGACACAAAACAACGAGGGATGAGGAGGAAGACCGAAGAAGAAGGCCAGCGAAAAAAAATCAGAGGAACATTTCAAAAACATTTCAAGGTCTTTCAAGAGATTGTCCTGTCAAGGAGAAAACACAGCCCCAAGGAAATCTTGACAGCCAGAGAAAATCCAGACACCGCGAAAAAAAACAACACCCACGCGAGAAAAACATGATGTTTTTTGTGACACGGGTCGGGGCTTGTCGTTTTTCCCATTGCAAACACACCTTCTCGGTGAAAGGTGCAAAAAAACGAGAGAAGCGCCTCCTGCAGTTCGGCGTGGCAATCTGCGGCGGTGGTTGCCTTGCTTCGTTGTTTCATCCCACGTGAAACATTGTGGTTACAAGATTCTATGTCCCGAAGGTTGTCCTCTTTCAGAAAAGGTTTCTTCGACATCCGGTTGCGTCCATTCCAGTGGTGTGCTGCTTGTTTCCGCGGTTGGTTCGACCCACCACAAAGTTACGCGCACGCACACGGGTACAGTTCTGGACCGTGGAGACCGATCGTGACAAGGGACCGTGCTCGATGGTTTCTTGACGGTCGACGAGGAGAATTGATCTAGTCAGGTGAGTGTCACGGATTTGAGTGATTGGAATGACGGGCTTGTGCATTCCAATCCAAAAAAAGTCTGAGAAAGACTGTGACATCAGCAGCCAGTTTGACAAATTTGAATTTGTTGATGTGTGGAGCAGAAAAATGAAACACTGATTGGAGAATGACGTTTCTGAACCACTGGTTCGAATGGAAGAGATGCTCAATGATTTCTTGACGGTAGATTTCATCTGTTCTAACTATGTTCAAAAAAATGTTTTAATTATTAGCTTTGGATTGGTTACTTATCACGAATTGTGGTAAATTTTGACACACAACCTTTCCAAAGTTATTCCAATTTATCGTAAGTTTTTCGTAGTGCGATATTACGACTTAGGGTTCATTTTTATTCACTATTCTAGGAAAATTTGCACCTTTGTTTTAAAAAATGTTTTGGTTACGTTGCGTCAATTGTAACTATTTTCACTTAACTTGTGATAGGTTACTTATCATAAGGTTATGTTAACTGACCACCAACTTACCATTAGTTATTTATATTTTTGGTAATTTATTTGTGGTAATGTATCTTAATTTATGTTTTTTGTAGAAAAAATATTATCATCATTTCAACGGTGTTTTTAAACTATTTGAACTTTTTTTTTGAGCTTCGCCACTTTTGCGGGTGATAGTTTATTTTCTAAAAACGAAAAATACTGAAAAAAGGTTGAAACAACTGTAAAAACGTGACACTTAAAAAAAACATGAAAAATAATCAAACTTGTCAAAAAATGTTGAAACAATTGAACTTTTTCAAAAAATGTTGAAATGGTTTTGCTTAATTTTGAAAAAATAAACATGTTCAAAAAATGGAACCATATGTTTTGAAAGCTTACGATCAACATCTCACCACAAGTTTTGAGAATGTGTGTTCAAACATTTATTTTTTAATTCATCAGTTAACACAACTTATGACAGGAGACTTGTCAAAACGTAAAGTTATGGTTTAAATAGTTGTTTTGATACTTACGATGGATGGCTTGCCGTGAGTTTTCTAAACACTCATGATACGTAACGTAAGCTGTGATAATGAATTGTTTCTATTATCACAATAATTGCAACTTTTCTTGGAGGAAAAAGGAGTTTATTAAAACATTGTTCAAACTATTTTTAACTCGTTTGTCACTTTTTTTTCAAAAAAAAAAAAAAACCTGTTCAATTTTGTTGGTCATTCTTCTCAACCAAAGATGGCTTACAGTTTGTATTGTTTTCCGAAAATGTTTCCAAACATTTTAAATTGTTCTAGCTTAATTCACTTGTCTAAACATTTTGTAACTTTTCCCAAAACTCTTTTAGCTTTTCAATTGTAACTTGATGTAGGTTACTTGTCATAAGTTATGTTATCACAAGTTATGTTAATTTGTCATCGATTTCTTATCAAAAGGTTTTTTTAACCAAGTGCGAGTTGTTTATCTATCATACTTTTTTCTATTATCTAAATTGTTTTTGAAATTATTCTGAATATTTCATTTTCAACAATTTGAACTTTTTGAAAATATTGCGGTAATTCGCAGAATTTGAGAAACTTCCCGCATGCATCAATTGGTGGGTGCGTGGGCTCGCAGCACTTGTTGTGATTGTTTGTCTCTTTTCGTTCTCACGTGTGTTTGCCTTGGCCCAACTGTTCAGCTGATTCCACAAGATTATGTGTGAGACATTTTGTGGCTGGTGTGCGTGGCAACACCCACCGAAGATCCAGGGTCGCGTGCGGAAACGCCCACACTGCATGTCTCATTTGTTGAGTGCACAATCCTCATTTTTGTTGGTGGAAAGAATTTAACGCGCGCGCAGTTTCATCATGACTTTCTTTCCCACGGAACAGGAAGCGCAAAGTTTCGTGACCATCGATGCTATCGCAGATTGGGTTGGTTTGAATGTGCTGGTCATTCCCGCAATCGAAAGACAGATTGGTCCATTCGCAAACATGCACCGCAACCTGGCGATGCTCCCACGAATCATTATCAGGGAGGCTGTCAAAGTCTCGAAAATCCCAGAAACCGATGGCCAGGAACGACTCCTTTCCCCAGTAGAAGCTGCGCAAAATGGGTTGGTTTGGCGCATTACTCGTCGCAAGTTGGGTGGAAACTGGACCAGTTGTGTGGATGCCGATCCGTTCGCAGTCCCAATCGATCAGGGAGCGACACCACAATCAGTGAGAGTGGCGGAGGCGCCTTCGTTTGTGCCAAAGAAATTGAAGATGGCACACATCCTCGACCAAGGCGACGAATCCGAGTTCACACTCGCAGATGTTGGACACATTACCGTTTGGTTTCACAACTTCGTCGCAATTACGCACAGACAACTAGACGAAGAGGAAACGCCGACGAACGAGCAATTATCGGCATTGAACGTGAGAGTGATCGTCCAACTGGGTTCCCTTTACGCAGATTTCTTCGTTTTCACACCTTACGCGCGGAAAACAACCAGAGCTCATCGTTTCACCGCTTACCTCCCTCAGCCAGACGGCTCTTTGTTGGCGAAAGAGATCCTTGGTCCAACCAATTATCAAGCTTGGCTTTGTTGTTGGAGAGTTTTCCGTGTGGCGTGTTTAATGTTGAAGGTAGCGCACGAGAGGCCTCTGGACCGCTACCAGCGGAAAATCGAGAAGCTGGCAACTCAGTGGCCAACAGCTTGGCACCTTGTTTGTTTGGCCGAAGACAAGTGCAGGTTCGAGCACTTCAATCGCTTAAAGTCGCGAATCGAGTTCGATATTTCTCTTGGACGAGCCGCTCCGCCTGTGTGGGATGCTGGGTCTCCGTGGTCTGCAATTTTCTTGAAGGCAGCGGAGGACGACGAAACTTGTTGGGACGACAACATCCGACACCTTGCCATGAGTTGGTTGGCACACGGTGGCAGAGGCGTTCCCAAATCTCGCGAGCAATTGGTTGCGGAGGCGGCGCTTGCTGGAGGTATGGCGGCGCTCGTCCCAGAGATGTCAGCCCCTCAAGGGACAGTGAACTCTTGGGGTCAAGGCATTACGACCAGGGCAATTATACGCCTGAACAAGAGGGAAAGGCCAGCGGCGTCCACAGCCGACGTGAAGAGAGAAGCTGGGCGTCCACCCGCAAAGAAGTCAAAGGGCAAGAGCGACGGAAA
>CBDCEV010000038.1:0-9886 GCA_965215715.1 Hyphomicrobiales bacterium
AGAAATTTGTACCGTCTACATCAGCCATGGCGAATGTGGAGACCACCATCTGTCTCAACAAAACCTCTGTCGATGAGCGCGCGTAACTCCAGCGCACACTTCTCTGGGCGCGTCGGTCGCCATGCGAGGAGTAGCGCTGCTTGAGCTGCCGCCTCGAACCAAATGCCAGCGACCAGATCGTTCCAGTCCGACTGACGGGACGTACCGCGCAACAGTGTGCCCAAGGCCACGTTCGAGTCAATGAACAAATTGATCTGCAAATGGCACGCGCTCAGCCCAACTGGTGACCTCAAGAAACACCATACCGCGCACAAAGTGGCAACAAGCTCCCAAATAGCGATCTGTGTTCGACGTCGTTGTTCCCACTGTCGCAATGGAATTGGCACCAATTCGCCGGAGAAAACACGCTTGGACAAGCCCATGGCTGCCCAAGCAACAACACCATGTCCTTTGGGAGTGTCCCAATCGCATCCTCCAATTTCAGTCCAGCACTGGTGAGGGCACACGTGACGTCGCCACATTGCCACTCGTCCTCGGGGGTCTGGGGCTTCGCAGTGCCGAGCGCACCAGAGTTTCCACACGCGGGAGCCAGCTGAGGCAGCGAGGAATCTCTGAGGAGTTCTGGGTTTCGAGCCACCTTTGTGGCCTGATCCAGAAGCAGGAGCGAGACCGGAAGACCGGGAACCTGGAGGAATCAGTCAGGGTGGCAACACGAGGCGGCAGCAATTTCGGGAAGGGTTGTTTGAGCACATGGCAGTGCCGAGGAAAACTTTGGTCAGGTCGCAAAGGGGTCCAAGAGCGGGGTTGCCGTTCATGACGTGCCCCACCAACTTTCTCACCACGTTCACTCCACAGCTCTTCCGTGTCCTCCTGACTGCGCGTTTCTGCCGGTGTGGCCATCCACTCGATTCTTGTGGCCACCACCGAGCACCTTGCACGCGGGTGGGGGTCCTGGTACGCGGTTGAGAGCGCAGCAGGACACATCTGCCGCGAGGCTGGTGGTCGGGTCACAGAACATCGTTCGTGACCTGGATTTGGAGCATCTGGAAATTGTGGCGGATGGTCTCCCTTTGTTCGGGGGGGGCCCAATTGGCCATTGACACGACGTTGGTGAGCGCGCTTCGGTCAGATGGGAGCACCAGGGGACGTGCCGCCGACTTTGACAGAGTCACTCTTGAGGCGGCTCGCCGAAGGAAAACAAAGACGTGTCCTGAATTGGTGGGGCCACACCACAGAGCCCGCCTAATTGTCCTGGCTGTGGAAATCGGGGGCACGTGGTCAGATGAGACCAGGAACTTCTTGTCCAGACCTCGTTGATGAGGAGGACGGCGGAACAAGCGTGGAAGTTGAGGTGGGGCTCCATTTTGTCGTGCACTGTCGCTCGAGCCGTTGCACCATCGATGCTCGAATTGCCGTGGGGTGCGAAGAACTGACGGGTCCACGCCACTGGCCGCTGATGTGGAACAAGATTTCCGCCTTGCTCTGAAAGGGTGAGGTGGGTGCATGGTTCGTTGATCGGACTGACTTTTCTTCCGAAAAAAAAAAAAAAAAAAATTTATGAAAAAAAAAATTATTTAAAAAAAAAACGGGAATGAAAAAAAGAATTTCAAAAAAAGAAAAAACTTTGTGAAAAAAAAAAAAAATTTGTGAAAAAAGATAAAACATTGGTGAAAAAAAAAGAATTTTTTTGGAAGAAGAAACTGAAAAACAAACAAAACTTTTTGAAGGGGTTCAGGGGTTTTGGTCTTTGGCGTTTAGGGTTTGGGTCTTTAGGTCTCAAATCTTTTTTTTTTTTTTTTTTTTTTTTTTTTTTTTTTTTTTTTTTTTTTTTTTTTTTTTTTTTTCCGTCAGTGAAGAGAACTAAAGGAACCACCACGCTTCACCCAAAATGTCTGGTGGCGGCCAACACCTCCTGTATATGGGGGTCTCACCATCAACCCCACCTGAAGCTCTGCCATCCAACAACGATGAAGCAAAACCTCGTGCGGCTGCACAACGCACTCCATCGTCGTCCAAGCCGTGCTGGCCCGACGTCGCAGCAGGTCCAACATGCCCTGAGTCTTCACCCACGCCAAACTGGAGATGAACTGGGCTGTTTCTGCGGCTCTCCTGCCAACACGACAAACCTCGCTCGGCCTCCTCGCCCAACCAACTCGGGGTTCGTCGCCTCTTTGTTTTGCCGAGCGTGCTGCAACGCAACCCCGAAAACATGGTGCGTTCTGGGTGTTCCGCCAGAGTGGTGTCTGTGGCCAGCTGGGCGCCGTTGAAGAATGGGAGCCCGTCCGCAACGACCTCCAATCGCCTAAATCAAGTCTTCAGGTCTTTTTGGTCCTTTGGTCGTTGGGGGTTCAGTTTGGGGTTCAAGCCTCAGGGTTCAGGTCCTCAAAGTTTAGGTCCTGGGGTTTTGGTGGTGCGGGTTTGGGGGTTTACGGTTTGAAATTTTGGAACACACAACACATTGCAACAACAAAAATTTGGCCCAAGTCGCACCTGGCTCCAGCCTTCAAACCCTGAGTGGGATTGGCCCAAATAGAACACAACTCGGGGCCGAAGGGTGGCCTGAAATTTCGCGCTTTTTTCGCTCTTCTCTGGAATCAGGATCTGGTGTGTGTTCATGGCTCGGAAGGGTGGGGCCCAAATTTTCGCTGTTTTCCATCTTCCATTTCCATTTTCGCTCTTTTTGTCTCTCTGGGGGTCTTCTCGTTGAATTTTGGTGGTGTTCGGAAGTGCTGTAGCCGTCAAATGTTCACGTTTGGAGTTCTTGGGTTGTTGTGTGAAGCCCTGGCGGCCAAAGCCGCACAACCAACAACAAAGGGTGGGGCTGAAGGGTGGGGGGGCCCAAAATTTCGCGCTTTTTTTCCCTGTCCGCCGCAAAATTCGTTCTTTTCTTCCCTCTCTGGGGGTCTTCTCGGTTTCACACAACAACCAGACACAACAACCAGCGAGAAAACCCCCAGAAAAGAAGAAAGAAATTTCTGGCGGGAGAGACACAAAATGAAAATGCCGTCCACAAGTTGACGCAGTTGACAAAAAAGGTTCCCAAAAAAAATTGATGACTTCAAATTGTTGAATATGGTTGAACAGGATAACAGAGAATTGAACAGGGCAATATTGGTGCAAACAGTTGGAACAAGTGTTTATCGATGGTGAACAGTCAAACAGAGGATCAAACCGTGAAAAACAGAATCAAACAGTGTCAAACAGGGTCGAACAGATAAACAACGGTTCAAACGAGCTTAAACAAGTTTTCCAATAAGTCTGCAAACAAGTTGAAAAAATGTTTCCAGAGGGTTCAGGAGGAGTACAATGTTGAATAACAGGTTTTCAACAATGACAATGATTCACAAACCGTGTTGAGAACAAAGTTTTCAAAATTGTTCAAAAGGGTTCTAAAGGCACAGAGGTCAACAGAGGTTTACAATCTTCAAAAAGGTTGACTTCGGGTTCACATGTTTCCAAAAATGTTCCAAAGGGTGATACAAGGTTCAGAAGGGTTTTGCAAGGTTGACACAATGATTTTAAACAGAGTCACACATGGGTGACCTGTGCTAAACAGAATACAATGTCAAACAAGGTTTTCAAACGGGGTGTTCAAACAATGTTTCAAACAAGTTTTACCGTTTAGAATAACAAGTTTACAAAAGTTGATCAGGGTTCATCAATTGTATTTGGGGTTAATCTGTGCTAAACAGAATAAACAGGGTTTTCAAACAGGGTTTTCAAACAGGGTTTTAACGTTTAGAATGACAAGTTTCAATAAGGACTAACAGGTTTCAACAGGATTAAAAAAGGTTTCACATGGTTTGAAAAAGTTTGGTTTTAAATGGTATCAGGGTTTAACATGGTTTGAACAAAAATTAAACAAAGTTTTCAAACAGTTTTGAGACAATGTTCGAAACATTTGTGTTAAATTTGGTTTTAAACTGTGTTGAAAGAGCGGGTTAGTTTTCGTTGATAAAGACTAAAAAAGGGTGACAATGGTTTCTCAATTTCAAAAAGGAGGTAAACAATGTTAAATAATGTTAAACAATGTTAATACAGCTAAACAGTGTTAAACATTGTTGTTCATGGTCAAAACACTGTCAACTAGTGTTAAACAGGGTTATGTAGGGTTGAACAATGTTCAGAGGGTCAAACATGGTTGAACAGTTTGTAACCAGTTTTCATATGGTTATATAGGGTTTCAAAAGGTTTGACATTGTTTTCAATGGTTTCACGTGAAAAACACGGTTTCACATTGTTTTACTCAGTGTATCAAGGTTGACCATAATTAATGAAGGTTCATGAAGGCTTAAAAGTGCTCAACATGGTTAAAAGGTGTTTGAAAACAGTGTTAAACAGTGTTAAAAAAGTGTAAGGTGAAAAACAAGGTTGAACATTGTTGAACAGTGTTAAACAGGACAGAACTCGTTGAACAATGCTAAACAGTGGAAAATAGTGTGAAACAGTGTTAACATGCTTTAAAAAGGTTGAGCAGGGTTCGACAATATTGAACAAGGTTTGACACAAGTTGAACAGGGTCGAATAGGAATCATCAAGGTTCATCAAGGTTACTCAAGGGTTGATGAGGATTTCACAGTTTTATACATGGCTGAACAGTGTTACAAATATTAAACAATGTTACTCTGAGTAAAAACAGTTAAACAGTGTTGAGCAGTGTTAAAACAGGGTTATACAGCGGTGAACAAAGAAAAAGAGAGTTCAACAGTATGGATTAAGGTTTCAAAAAGTTTTTTGAAGGTTTTACAAGATTTTACAAGATTTGAACGGGTTTCACACTAATGTGCATGTTTTGACAAGGTTTTACATGGTTTAACAATGTATAACAAAGTGTGGTCAGTGTGTAATTGGTGTTTAATCAGGGTGTAACAAGTTGAACGAGGGTGTAAAAGGGTTCAACAGGGGTACGAAAGATTAATTGGAGTTATTTAAGTTTTAGTCCAGGTTTAACAGGAATGGAGTTATTTAGGGTTTAGCCCAGGTTTAACAGGGGGTTAAAAAGTTGTAAATGGCTTGTATTTGTGTTTAAAAGAATTTTACATGGTTTCACAGTGTTTTTCTTGGTTTGAAAAGGTTTACTAGGGTTTCACAGTGTTTATTCAGGGGCACGCAGGGTGAAAAAGGCCTATAACAGTGTCAAACTGTGTTAAGCATAGTTGAAAAATGTTTAAAAGGTTTCAACAAGGTTTAACATGGTTCAAAATGTTTTATCATGATCAAACAAGGCTTAACACATTTTAACAGTGTATGACAGTGTTCGACATGTTTTCACAAGGTGTAACAATGATTCAATAATTTTTTTTCGCTAGGTTTTTTTTCATAATTTTTTTTCGTAAGTTTTTTTTTTTTTCGCAAGTTTTTTTTTTTCGCAAGTTTTTTTTTTCCGCGAATTTTTTTTCCGTAAGTTTTGTTTTTTCCGTGAGTTTTTTTTTCGTGAGTTTTTTTTTTTTTTTTCGCGAGTTTTTTTTGTCGCGAGTTTTTTTCCGCGAGTTTTTTTTCGCTAGTTTTTTTTTTCACTAGTTTTCCGTGGCCATTTTGGCTCTAGTCATTTTGGTTCAAGACAAGAGAAAAGCAAGATTTCATTTTTTTTGTTCTTTTGCGTTTCTGTTGAAACGGATCGTTCTCATGGTCCGCAAGGGATGGTCTGCATTTCCCACTCCTTCTGGGTACAACGTTGTGCATGCCACGTCCACCATCCGTTCAATGGCCACGTCGTAAGCCGTGGAGTTATCTTGTTCAGCGGCCCAGTGTTTCCAAGGTCAAGGAGAGTCTCCCGAAGCGCAGGTGGCAGCGAGGCAACGAAGTGCAAGGCAATCCCGACGAAGTGCAGGCTGGTCTCGGGTGAAAGGCTGTGGCTGTTCTTGGATAAGGAGATTCGGCCGAAATTCGTGGGTTGCAAGCCTCGTTGAAGGAAGCCCGCCGCGTGGCACAGGACGTGATGACGCTTTTTTTTTGTTTCGATTTTTTCTGTTAATTGTTTGGATTTTTGTAATTGTTTTTTTTTGTGATTTTTAATGGGTTTTTTTTTTTTATGCAAGCCAGGGGCCCAAACCCAGTGGGGCCGGAAGGTTGGGTGAAGGGTGGGGGGGCCCGAAGGGTGGGGGCCCGAAGGGTGGGAGGCCCAAAATTTCGCGCTTTTTCCCTCTCTGGGGGTCTTCTCGTGGAATTTTGGTGGTGTTTGAAGCGCCGGGGCGCTCAAATGTGCACGTTTGGAGTTTTCTGGTTGTTGTGTGAAGCCCCGGAGGCCCGAGAGCCCAAACGTGAACATTTGACGGCCCCAACACTTCGAAAACACCAACAAATTTCCACGAGAAGACCCCCAGAGAGGGAAGAAAAGAACAATTTTGCGGCGGGAGAGGGAAAAAAAAGAGCGAAATTTTGGGCGGTCCAGGGGAGAGGGCGGTCCTGGGCGGCCCAAACCAAACCTTGAAACCAACACCCACACATGAAACCCCATTTTGATACCGTGAAACAAGTACCCACGCCACACAATACAACACACAACACAACACACAACACACCAGACAACAAATCAAACTCGATTTGGCCAAAGTCGGTTTGGCCAAAATCGGTTTTGGCCAAAGTCGGTTTTGGCCAAAGTTGGTTTTGGCCAAAGTCGGTTTTGGCCAAAGTCGGTTTTGCCAAAGTAGGTTTTGGCCAAAGTCGGTTTGGCCAAAGTCGGTTTTGGCCAAAGTCGGCCATACCACAAAAACACTGACTTTGGCCAAAGTCGGTTTGGCTAAAGTTGGTCTCTTCAGGGGTTCGGGCAGTGATTGGGTGGTTCGCGCACAGGGCCACATAGGTTCGCCATCCCCGGGGAGGAAGAGGGGGGTCAGTTGATCCCTTGATACTGGAACGCGGCGGCATTTGATGTCAGTAATTCATGATGAAGAACAGTTGAGTTTCCCACTGTTTGCACATAAACAAAAGTGAGTGCGAATCCCGCCAGCACCTTTGTCCATCAACGAGCAGCAGCAAGCGACAGCCAGGCATCCAGCATCCACGAGTGTCAAGAATCCGCTGCAAATGTTGAATGCTGGGGTTTGCGAGTAACTCCACCAGAGTGGGATTCAAGGGGTGGGAGCCGTGGTAGAGAGGATGGGGGGAGGCAAGGGGTGGGTGGGTGGGTGGGTGGGTGGAAGGTGAAATTTGGAGGTGTGTGGGAAGGGAGGAAGGAAAGGGAGGTGATTCAGTTTGACCAGCATCACGTCTCACGGACCATAATCATTTTGCCAGTTGTCTTGAGAGGGTTGGGGTTGAGCGCCCGCAGAACAAGCTGTCAATTGGGCTTTCCGCGTTCTCTTGTTGCACCGCTTTTGACTGCCTTTTCTTTTCACTGTGCGTTCCTGCCGGTCTGGCCTCCCACTTGACTCGTGGCCACCACCGCGCAGCGTGCGCGCACGCCGGAGTGCTTGGCAGACGTGGGTGGGCTTTGGGAGTGGCAGACAGATCTGTCGAGAAGCCGGAGGCCGTGTGATGACGAACGTCTTGTTGCGCGACCTGGACAACGCAGCTGACGGTCGGTGGTTGGAATTGGTTGCCGACGGGCTCCCACTCAAACCGAACTTGTCTGGTGGGGCCGCCGGGGTTCCACACGACAACCAGAGAGCCAAAAACGCCCCGGTTTTCAAAAACACCACCAAAATTCAACGAGAAGACCTCCCAGAAAAGGAAGAAAAGAGTGTCAGGAAAAAAATGTCACGTTGAACGGCTTGGGGGGGGTCAAAGACTTAACACCCCCCAAACCGTTCAACGTGACACTTTTTCCTTGACCCCCCCCCCCCTAAACCGTCTTTCACCCCGTTGCCCTGTTGTGCAGTGTAGGAAGCCTTCTGTGCCACCACTCCGTCGTCTTGTTTGTTGTTATTCTCACATCAAAATCGTTTTGGGATGAAAGTGGTTTTGGATGAAATTTTCACGTTTGGGATGAAAGTGGTTTTGGATGAATGTGCATTCTGCCGAAGCGGTCGAATGCAGAGCGTTGTTTCATCCCACGGTTCTTGTTCACGCCGTCCCTGCGCATCGTGTTGTTGAATGCAACAGGGTTGTTCATCGAGTGGGCCTTCAAGGGCGACCGAGGGTGAAACGCAATCGTTTGATCCGACACAGTCAGCGAGACGGTCATTGCATCATCGCAAAGTTCATGCAACAGGTTCGCTGCACTTGGACGAATTCATATGGTCCCCCCACGTTTGGGGGCCGTGACCGCATTTGGCCAAACCTGATTTGGCCATCTTTATTTGGCCGCATTTGGTGACCGAATTTGGCCAGACCGCATTTGGCCAGTTTTGTTTTTGGTGGGGGCCTGAAGGGGTGGGGGCCCCGAGGGGGGGCCCGGAGGGGTGGGGCCCGGAGGGGTAGGGGCCCGGAGGGGTGGGGGCCTGGAGGGGTGGGGGCCCGGAGGGGTGGGGCCTGGAGGGGTGGGGGCCCGGAGGGGTGGGGGCCCGGAGAGGTGGGGGCCCGGGGTGGGGGCCCGGAGGGGTGGGGGCCCGGAGTGGTGGGGGCCCGGAGGGGTGGGGGCCCGAAGGGTGGGGGCCGAAAGGTGGGGGCCGAAGGGTGGGGGGCCCAAAATTTCGCGCTTTTTTTGCTCTCTCCCACCGGAAAATTCATTCTTTCTTTTTTCTCTGGGGGTTTTCTCGTGGAATTTTGGTGGTGTTTGAAGCGCCGGGACGCTCAAATGTGCGCGTTTGGAGTTCTCGGGTTGTCGTGTGAAGCCCCGGCGGCCCGGTTTGGTCCGGGGTTCTCGAGAAGAAAAAAAGAAATTTCCGGCGGGAGAGAGAAAAAAAAGAGCGAAATTTTTGGCGGTCCAGGGGAAGGGCGGTCCGGCGGAGGGAGGTCCGGGGGAGAGGCCCAAAAATCTTGAACACACCCACCACACACACACAAACAACAACCACCAACAAGCACCACCAACAGGCACCAACGGGCACCAACAGGCACCAACAGGCACCAACAGGCACCAACAGGCACCAACAAGCACCAACAAACAACAACAAGCAACAACCAGGAACAACAACAACAGGAACAACAACAACAACAGAAAATTTGGCCAAAACATTAAAACACTAAAATTGGCCAAATGCGGTTTGGCCAAATGCGGTCAACACTATGAAACACTAATTCTGGCCAAATGCGGTTTGGCCAAATGCGGTCACAAAAACAAATTGGCCAAATTCGGATTTTTTTGGCCAAATGCGGTTTTGGCCAAGTGCGGTTTTGCCAAATGCGGGCATGACCATTGCTCCCCCTTGGAGGTCGAGCCAAGTCTGAATCTGGACCAGCGGAAACCAGTGGCAGGGTCACCGCTCTCTCCAAAAATGGTCGTGTTTTGAATCGTCGTAGTTGAACCAAAGCCTTGAGAGACACCCGCCCGTAACCAGCACCAGGACCACAAGCATAGCTTTGCTGCCATGCAACAGAAACTCAGGATTAGTCCGCTCCTTCCTTCGCCGTGCCTCCACCAGAACTGCACCTTCATGCGTCGATGCCCCACGGTGGGGTGTGTTGTCCGCGTGCAAAGGACAACCAAGAGTATCCACTGCTTTCTGCAACCGTCTCCGACCATCTTTAGCGGTCTTTTGTCCATCAAGTCGCGTCAAGGTCTCACAGTGGCGACTCTGCCACCTCGCGGTCCGTTGGGGGTGGGCGTCCCCAAAGGGGGCCAAACCCAGAAAAAGTGGGGTGAAACACTGACATCAATGAACAACGGCCCAAGAAAGCAATGTGGGAAAAAAAGGGCGTGACCTACTTAGGCCAAGTCCCACTTTGGCCAATCTCTTTTTCTACTTAGGCCACTCCTACTCAGGCCAGACCCACTTAGGCCAGCCCTTGTTTGGCCAAGCCATTGACCTCGCTCATACGTGTGTCAAGCACCAAAGGCGCTTGC
>CBDCEV010000039.1:0-9682 GCA_965215715.1 Hyphomicrobiales bacterium
TCATTTTAGTTTTTTTTTTTTTGATTTTTTGTTTTTTTTTGAAAAAATTCAAAAGTATTCAAAAGATTAAAAAAGTATTCAAAAGAGCAAAAAATTTAAAAAAGTTAACTTTCAGATCTTGTGGCTATGATTTTTAGTTTTTAGTTCTTAGCTAAAAACCAAAAAACCAAAAAACCAAAAACTAACAAACCAAAAACTAACAAACCAAACACCAACAAACACCAACAAACACCAACAAACACCAACAAACACCAACAAACACCAACAAACACCAACAAACACCAACAAACACCAACAAACACCAACCAACCACCAACCAACCACCAACCAACCACCAACCAACCACCAACCAACCACCAACCAACCACCAACCAACCACCAACCAACCACCAACCAACCACCAACCAACCACCAACCAACCACCAACCAACCACCAACCAACCACCAACCAACCACCAACCAACCACCAACCAACCACCAACCAACCACCAACCAACCACCAACCAACCACCAACCAACCACCAACCAACCACCAACCAACCACCAACCAACCACCAACCGACCACCAACCGACCACCAACCGACCACCAACCGACCACCAACCGACCACCAACCGACCACCAACCGACCACCAACCGACCACCAACCGACCACCAACCGACCACCAACCGACCACCAACCGACCACCAACCGACCACCAACCGACCACCAACCGACCACCAACCGACCACCAACCGACCACCAACCGACCACCAACCGACCACCAACCGACCACCAACCGACCACCACCAACCGACCAACAGCCGACCACCAACCGACCCACAACCGACCACCAACCGACCCACAACCGACCACCAACCGACCCACAACCAACCCACAACCGACCCACAACCCAAACAACCCAAACAACCCAACAACCTAACAACTAAAACTTAACAACTAAAACCTAACAACTAAAACCTAACAACTACAACCTAACAACTAAAAACTAAAACCAAAAACATATAAACTGAAACAAAAATTCCAACAAAAAAATCCTAAGATGCAAAAAACAAAAAAAAACAGTAAACAAAAACAAGAACCCACAGCCAAACCCACACCCACACCCGCACAACACACCCACACCCGCATTATTTTCTTGTGGTATTTTTTGAATATTATTCTTTCGTTTTTAAGTTTTTAGTTGTTTGTGTTTTGTTTTTTTTTTTTGTATTGCACACACGACTTTTTTATGTTTTTTTTGGTGTGTTCTTTTTGATTATTTTTTGTTTTTCTGTTTTTAGTGTTTTTTTTTTTGGGAGGGAGTTTTTGGGCTCGACACAATTGATGGGAAGTGCATGAGCGTGCGAACACGAACGCATCACGAAGAAATAAATACAAACAAAACTAAATCCAAGAAACTGGACTGCTGTCCCCAGACAACATTCTCGATCACAGTGAGAGAACGTCTTCTATCACTCAATTGACGTTTCCAACCACCTCCCGAGTGATCGTACGCGTCTGAAAACTCAGTTGACCCCACAACCAAGCGTTACAGACACCAAAGACACTTTGGCACGGCAGCTGTACAGTTCAAATTGACTCAACTTCAAATATGCAAAGTGGCCATACACTGAAAGGTTGCACCAGAGGAGGATAAAACACATCCAGTCTCAACCAATTGGATCCATACTGTTGAAGAAAACTGTACCGACAATCGAAAACCAACATGGGATCGAAACGTCGCAAGACTTGAAAGACAACGTCTACCACAAAATTCCTCACCTTCAACAGATGAAAACAGACATCGACGCATCCAAAAACCAGTTGTACCTCAACTGATCTTTCACAACTCGACGGTACAGAGCACAGAACAAGGGTACGAAATCCAGGAGAAACCGACCCACAACATAAATTAACAAGGGAAGAAACAAGTCGCATTCCAAAAATCATCACAGGGAAGCGACCAGTCGCAGCAGCCATCGGATCAAAATTCCGTTGAAAATTGCAACCACGACGTCGGACACACAACCTGAAGATGGACTTGTCAAAAACAACCTAGAAGACAGAACCTCAACAAATTGAACATTTCCTCAGGCGCAACTGATGAGACAGCATGCAAACAAGAACTCAGTTAAAACTCAACAGCTACACATGCTCAGAGACTGCTTGCAATTCACAACGCAGGAAGCACCAATACCAAATTCTCACATACATAGTACCAGTACAGCGAAATTGGTACTCACCATTCTTCCACAAACACATCGTCCCTGCCATAGCCTTCGCTCAAGTAACCGTCACCTTCAACTGTCGTTCCCACACAATTCACCCAAGTAATCCAGCGCGAAGCGGCAAGTCAAGGCCAAACGCCCCAACATCCGATAGACACTTCCCAATAGTTCACCATAGCGAAAGTTGGAAACTGCATCCAAAACAGCATTGGACGTGTTCAAGACCGCAGGATCCTCACTCCCAACACTATCCAACAACGCAGCTGGGAACTCACACATGGCTGGGAGAATCTGCGAACGAATTGCAATCGAAAGCTGAAGGACAGAGTCGCATTTCAGATGACCTCAACATTGACGAACAGGCCAAATTGTCAACAAAAGCCTTTCTCCAGAGAGGTTTGGGCCCTCCCCAACGCCGAACAGCGTCACAAACGAACTTATGTTTGCCTTCTTTCCAACTGGTGCGGTCAAGATTCGCAACCTCCCACCAGTTTATACCCAGGATCTTTGACAAACCATGCTCAAAACTGCGAACCCAGTTTCTTCCTTCGATGTCGCCAGCTGTGGTCACGAGAACCAGCTCCAACACCTTTCATGAATTCCCACCATCTCACATTACGCCACAAGATTTGCAGCGTGTCCTGGATGGGAGCTGTCTTTCCGAGCCACATGACCAGCCCAACCATACATCGCAGCCAAAGCTCTGTGCCACAAGGACGGAAGATTCAATCTACACCTCAACGCATGAGTCACACGTTTCGTTGTTCGAAACCAATCCACCCACGCAACATCCTGGCTCTTCCGACCACCCAACATACAACGCAGCCACCTGTTTTCTTGAAACGAAAGGAGCTGCTGAATTTTTGCTGACGGAATCCAACAACCTGAACCCCACAAAACACATGGAACAACCGTGGAACAGAACGTTCTGAGGCGTTCTTCCTCAGGAATCCCGGGGCAACTCAGCAAAGAACGTGTTTTGCCAAACATTTTTCGGCCTTGTTCCAGACGCCCCTGAACTTGTGTCTCCGTTGAACCTGATCCATCCAGATGACAGCCAAGTACCACCAACACAGAGACCCAAGAGAACTCCATTCTCTCATTCAACCAAACACTAGTAACCTCTTTCTCTGCAATTTTACTCGGCAAAATTTCCAGGCTTTTCTGATTGAAACAAAGTTGTTTCTTCCCAAAGACGTGTTCAATGTCCTGTGTCCTCTGCACAATGTCAATGACGGAACTCGAAACCAGGAAAATGTTGTCAGCCCAAATCAAAATTTCGAACGGCTTCCACTCCGGAGCCCAAGACACTGCAAGCCACCTGACAGCCCACAACAACAACAGTTCCTCAACCAACACTGCCATAACCTGGTTCCATCCCGAAGGCGTCCTTGGGCCTCCTTGTCTCATTCCCACTTCCAGATTGAACGGAGGACTCTTTGTGAATCCCATGCACGGTCTCGCAGAAAGATCCAAATTCTCCCTCACAACAGCAGCCGCAGAGGTGACTGTTGCACCTCTTTCCAGAAGCACGTCTCCCAACACCTGAGCACTGACTGAGTCAAACGCACTTGCCACATCCATAGAGACAACAAACAACTTCTCTTCCCACTCATCAGCTTTCCGCAGTGCCTCCACCAGAAAAGAAACAATGTCCAGGCACTGCATGCCGGGCCTGAACTCCACCAACTGACTCGGAAGTTGTCTGAGCTCCTTGTCCAAAACCTTCCACATACACATTTCATACACTTTGTACAGTGTGGGAACCAACGAAATTGGACGCCAATTGCACAACCTTGAAATGTCACCTTTCTTCGGAACCAAACAGATATCAAATTCCGCCCAGCTGTGGACATGAGCATCCTCCCGACCAGACAATCGATCCACAATCGCACGGTACAATTGATTCAAAACAGACTCTGGAAGGAAGCGCACGATCGTACCTGGAATGTTGTCCCGTCCAGTAGCAACGTTGGGTTTGACCAAACGCAACACCTCCCTGAATTCTTCGAACGACAATTCTTCAGATTTTTCACCGCGCTGCTGGGCACGACATATTCTGACCTTCCACAAGGCACGTGTCGCTTCAGGACTTTGGACAGTGACGCGACGGAATTTCCCGCCAAAGTGCTCATGAATCAGACTACCCCAGCAGCTTTGATCTTTCACCAGCAGTCCTTCAGGATTTCTGAGACCAACAGGCAAACGCTTGTTCACACTTTTTCCACCAAGTGTACGCAGTGTTTCCAACTTCCTTTCGCTTACAACTTTTCCTCTCAATTCATTCACCAAACGTTTCTGTCTTCGAACCATGTGAAGAACCAATGCTTCCTGAGGTGACAATTGCCCCAGGCTCGAGCCGTTAAAACCTTGCAGCATGGTCGATGCGGTCAGCTCTTTCAGTCTGGAGCGAGCGTCAACGAAGCGTCGTTCAGTCTCAGTCAGAGGTCCAGGAGTGCAACATTCCCACGCCCTGCTCACGTCCCCCATCACCATCTCCAGAACATGCTGAATTTCCCCAACCGAAGCACCCAGAGACACATGTTTACGAAGCGCGCTGTGTAGCTCATGATGTTGTGACGATGTTTGCGGAGACCAACCAGCTAAGGACTTCTTTTTCCTTTCAAACTCGAGCATCACTCCCTGCACATGCGGTCGCGTCAAGCGGAGTGGTTTGTGATCACTCCGTGAATGTAGATTTTCTGCAATCTCAACTTTTGCAGACTCCTGGTTTGAAAAACAGAAGTCAACCTTCTTCTTCCACGTAACACCCGTCGGCGACTGCCAAGCCAACGTCCAAAAGCGCTGGAACAAAGGTAGCAAATTATGCACTGTACACAATTCTCGGACCAGCACACCACGCTGATCACCATTGTCATCAATGTTGCAGTTGGCATCGATCCCCAAAAAGATCGAGCCACTCGCCTTGGATCTTCCAGTTTCGAGGACCTCCTCAACAGATTGCTCGAAACATTCATCACTCATCCAACTCGGTTAGTGAGCAGAGCAGAATGTAACTTCTTCCTCCGCACGAACACCAACCCACACAGCATGCGGCGACGAAGAGAACCAGCGAATGTGGCCCATCCACCGACTATGAATGACAATGGCTGTATCCCACGGACATTCAACATTCACCACCAATTTATGTCCCCCAAGGGAGGCCTCAAATTCATCCAGCAGCAAGAACTCATCGTTAAACGACAATTCTTGCAGCAAAATTGCATCCCACTCCTCAGCCTCAGAAATCTGCTGAACCAGCATGCTCAGGCCTCCCGAGACCCTCTGCACATTCCAGGACAGCACGCAAAGCTCACATTTCTCACGTCGCACCCGGTAGTTTTTTTGAACCACCAGATAGTCAACTCTCAAAACTCTCCCAACCAGTCAAGGACAACCCACATTCAGAGCATTTCTGCGCATGCCAGACCCAGACGTTGGAGCCCTTAGGAGTTTCTCCCAGGTCTTCCTTTGTCATTGTACTCAGAATCCTGGAGCTCTTGTGGCACAGTATGTAAGACTCAGAGATCACTCCAGATTTCCTCAAGAACGCAGCAGCCCTGTGCATATTTGACAGAGTCGTCCTCTGCCGTTGCGATTTCTCAATCGAGACCTTGAGCCCATGACCACGGACTGTAATCATATTTGATTCCACACCAGCCGACAAGGCCTCTTGAACTGCACGGCACGAATTGAACCCTCCTCCATTTTTCAATCCAAATGAAATCTGAAAATTCGCAGCAAAAGGAGCACGGACAACTAACATTGTTTTGCAAGCTGTGAGGCAGACAGGAGAGTAATTCGTTTGCCACTTTCTTGTACTCAACACGATCAATCTTCTGTGATGCCGGAGACCCAAAAGGGGCCCACCCACGAACCAACACTGTTCTCGGACACCATTCCCCCGGCCCCGAGAAATTCGTTGAACCAACAGTAGATGGAGTTTCTGAGGACTGATCATTGAGCTGTCGACTTGGTTCAGTACCACTCCTCCTGAAGTCACCAATTTCCGATCGAAGATCTTCCAACAGCCGTCTCTGAGCAGAGAACTCCACATCATGTTTATCCAACCTCACCTGATGAAGACCAAGCACCTGCTCAATTCTACGCTCATTCGTATCCAATCTTTCGTCCATACGAAGTTCAATCCTTCGCTCATTCGCATCCAGACGCTGGTCCATACGTTCCATCAAGGCAGACACCCATGACGGTGCGGACTCATCATCCAGAAAACATCGTTTCGAGCTGACACGCATGTCAACATCTACACCAGAACCCGAAGAACCAGACATGAGACGACCAAACTCAACAGGAATTGGAATACCTAGTGCTTTTTAGTTTTTTAGTTTTTAGGGGGCGCCACCAAACCAAAAGGGGGGGCGCCAGAAAGGTGGACCTTTTCGTCCGGGATGGGGCTTAAAAATTCAGATTTTAATTTTTCCTTTTTTTTGGTTTCTTCTTTTTGTTTTCCTCTTTGTTTCTATTTTTTGTTTTTTGTTTCTAACTTCGTTTTTTTCTATTTTTTTGATTTTTCTTTTTGAAAGAGACCCGCCCAAAGAAGGTAGTGAAGGAAGGCAGCACCACGCAAAAAAAAGAGGGAATAACGCAACACCACCCAACGAAGGAGGCCAAGCAACACCACCCAAGAGAAGAGGAGAAGGAAAGCAGCCCCACCCAAAGGAGGAGAAGGAAGGCAGCACCAACCAACAGAAGAGGGAGGGAAAGCATCCCCACCTAAAGGAGGAGAAGGTGGACAGCACCACCCAACAGAATAGGGGAGAGAAACGAGCCCCACCCAAGGAAGGAGGGAAAGGAAGGCGGCACCACGCAAAAGGAGAGGGAACAACGCAACACCGCTCAACGAAGGAGGCCAAGCAACACCACCCAAGAGAAGAGGAGAGAGAAAGCAGCACCACCAAAAGGGAGAGAAGGAAGGCAGCACCACGCAAAAGGAGAGAGGGCCAGACGCAACACCACCCAAAGAAAGAGAAGGTAAGGCAGCACCTTCCAGCAGAAGAGGGGGAGGGAGAAAAGCAGCCCCACCCAAAGAAGAAGGAGAAGAAATGAAGCACCACCAAACAGAAGAAGGGGAGAAAGCAGCCTCACTCAAGGAAGGAGGGGAAGGAAGGCAGCACCACGAAGAAGGAGAGGAAAAACGCAGCACCGCCCAAAGAAGGAGGAGACAAAGCAGCACCCAAACAGCAGAAGGGGAGAAAGCAGCACCACCAAAAGGGAGAGAAGGAAGGCAGCACCACGCAAAAAGAGAGTGTAAAACGCAACACCACCCAACGAAGGAGGCCAAGCGGCACCACCCAACAGAAGAGAAGGGAAAAGTAGCCCCACCCAAAACACCACCCAAAGAAAGAGAAGGTAAGGCAGCACCTTCTAGCAGAAGAGGGGGAGAAAGCAACCCCACCCAAAGAAGAAGGAGAAGAAATGAAGCACCACCAAACAGAAGAAGGCACTCAAGGAAGGAGGGGAAGGCAGCACCACGAAGAAGGAGAGAAAAAAACGCAGCACCGCCCAAAGAAGGAGGAGGCAAAGCAGCACCACCCAACAGAAGAGGGGGACAAAAGGTGCCCCACCCGAAGGAGGAGGGGAAGGAAGGCAGCACCCACCTAAAGGAGGAGAAGGTGGACAGCACCACCCAACAGAAGAGGGGAGAGAAACGAGCCCCACCCAAGGAAGGAGGGAAAGGAAGGCGGCACCACGCAAAAGGAGAGGGAACAACGCAACACCGCTCAACGAAGGAGGCCAAGCAACACCACCCAAGAGAAGAGGAGAGAGAAAGCAGCACCACCAAAAGGGTGAGAAGGAAGGCAGCACCACGCAAAAGGAGAGAGGGCCAGACGCAACACCACCCAAAGATGGAGGCGAAGCGGCACCACCCAACAGAAGAGAAGGGAAAAGTAGTCCCACCCAAAAACACCATCCAAAGAATGAAGAGGCAAAGAAGCACCACCCAACAGAAGAAGGGGACAAAGGAGCCCCACTTGAAGGAAGGAGGGGAAGGAAGGTAGCACCACAAAGAAGGATAGGGAACAACGCAACACCGCCCAAAGAAGGAGGAGGCAAAGCAGCACCCAAACAGTCAAGGGATAATTATAATTATAATTTATAATTTATAATTTATACTTTATAATTTATAATTTGTAATTTATAATTTATAATTTATAATTTATAATTTATAATTATAATTATAATTAATTATAATTATCCCTTGGCCCGATAATCATAATTATAATCACAATAATAATTATAATTTTAATTATAATTATAAATTATAATTATCCCTTGGTCTGATAATCATAATTATAATTATAATCTTAATTATAATTATCCCTTGGTTTTGAGAATCCGCGGATTTGAAAAAAAAAAAAATTTTTTTTTTAAAAAAAAAAAAAACTTAAAAATTTTTAAAAATTTCAAAAAAAAAAAAATTTTAAAAAAAAATTAAAATCCGCGGATTCTCAAACCAAGGGATAATTATAATTATAATTATAATTAATTATAATTATCCCTTGGCCCGATAATCATAATTATAATCACAATTATAATTATAATTATAATTTTAATTATAATTTAAATTATAATTATCCCTTGGTCTGATAATCATAATTATAATTAATATCGTAATTATATGTATAATTTATAATTATAATTTATAATTATCCCTTGGTCCGAGAATCCGCGGATTTTAAAAATTAAAAAAAAAAACAATAATTTAACAAATTTTAAAATTTTGAAAAAATTAAAAAAAAAAAATCAAAAATTGATACTGTTTTTTGAAACCCACTCCCAGACGAAAAGGTCCACGCCACGCCAAACCAAAAGGGAGAGCGCCACCAAACCAAAAGGTAGGGGCGCCACCACACCAAAAGGGGTGCGCCACCACACCAAAAAAGGGGGGCGCAACCACACCAGAAGGGGAGCGCCACCAAACCAAAAGGTAGGGCGCCACCACACCAAAAGGGGGGCGCCACCACACCAAAAGGGTGGCGCAACCACACCAAAAAGGTGAGCGCCACCACACCAAGAAGGGGAGCGCCACCACACCAGAAGGTAGGGCGCCACCACACCAAAAAGGAGAGCGCCACCACACCAAAAAGGGAAGCGCCACCACACCAAAAAAGGGAGGCGCCACCACACCCAAAAAGGGAGGCGCCGCCACACCAAAAAGGGAGGCGCCACCAAACCAAAAAGGGAGGCGCCACCAAACCAAAAGGGAGGCGCCACCAAACCAAAAGGGAGGCCGCAACCAATACAAAAGGGGGGCGCCACCAATCCAAAAGGGGAGCGGTCCAAAAGGGGGGCCGCCACCAATCCAAAAGGGGGGGCGTTTTTTTTTTTTAAGAAAAAAAATTCAAAAGATTCAAAAGTATTCAAAAGATGAAAAAGTATTCCAAAGATTAAAAAGTTTTAAAAGTGAAACTTTGAAATCTTGTGGCCATGGTTTTTAGTTTTCAGTTTTT
>CBDCEV010000040.1:0-3353 GCA_965215715.1 Hyphomicrobiales bacterium
CTGGCCCGTAACCCACCAAATATCGTGTGCTGATGAGCTCTCAAAGCGTTGCATTGCAAGTTTGACTTGCGCCCACAAATCACAGAACACGCAGGACTCGCCATACCAACTGTGAACTGTTGTCCTCAAAGCAACAAGTTGTGCCACTGCTCGCAAGTACCAGGAAAGGAAAACAGCAGGGCAAAAGACTCAACATGCTTCTGTGTGTTGATGATGCGCTTGGTTGCGTAGTCAAAGTGGGCACTTTTCGCGGGGAGCTCTTGAACGTAGATGCATCGGACAGGCTTGATGTTCGTACCCTCATCAGCCAGTCCAATTCGAGTGCTTCCTGTGCATTGCGGTGTGTTGCCACTGCAACATCACGCACAAGAATGACTGCAAACAGAACACCAAGGGACCTTGCATTCCATCACCGACTGCTGCCATACATCCGACACCTCCACCAGGAGCCACCATTCATGAGTGAACAAACAGCAAGGGAAAACGCAACGTAGCCACTCTAGCTCAACTCTGACCCGGATGAGAATTAAGCGTGCTGTCCGTGAGGGTATTCATTGACCAACCCAACAGCTCTGGACTTATTGCCTGCAGCGTGTTGGGCAATTTGTCCGCATGAGGTGCACCAATAAACACCTCTGTGAAATCTCAAACGATGCGATCCGTGTAGCATCTGATGCCCAACGCGCATGATGATGATGTTGTTGTTGTAGTTGATGATGTTGAGGCTGAGAGGACGCGGTGGAGTCGAAAACCACTCACCCACGGGAGGCAAAATCCGGGGGGCAAAATCCGGGCAACGGATTTTGGGACTCGGAAAACCACTCACCCACGGGGGGAAAAAATCCGGGCAACGGATTTTGGAACTCGGAAAACCACTCACCGGTGGGAGGGAGGGAGGGGGGGGGGGTATGTTGCACCTTTTGGCCGTTTCGGCCTTTTTCGGACCATTTCAAAAGTAAAAACTTGTTTTTGAATGTTTTTGTGTTGTTTTTCTGTGTTTTCCGTTTTTTTGACATCTAGTTTTCTATTGTTTTAGTTTTTAGTTTTTAGTTTTTAGTATTTAGTATTTAGTGTTTAGTGTTTAGTGTTTAGTTACAGTTTTTGATATTTAGTTTTGAACTAATAAGTTCAAACTAAAAACCTAAAAACTCAAAACTAAAAACAAAAAATAAAAACTAAAAACTAAAAACGCAGACCGGATTTTTGGAAACCTTACTTTTTGATCTTTTGGAAAACTTTTTAAACTTTTGAATTACTTTCGAATCTTTTGTGTATTTTTTGATTTTTTCGATTGATTTTTTGTTTTTTTTTGATCTTTTGATTGTTGTTGTATTTTTATTTTTGAATTCTTGGTTTTTTCTTTTGCCACAACCAAAAAAAGAAAGGGCGCCACAACCAAAAATTTTATTTTTGATTTTTGTTTTATTAAAATGTTTGAATTCTTTTTTTTGTTGTTTTTAGTTTTTAGTTTTGTGGCGTTCAAAGAATCTTTTGAAACAAGATTTCTCTTGTTTTGTGATGTACCACCTTTTCAACACAGTCGGCTGGCACAGAGTCGTCGAGGATGATAGCATTGGAATTCGTGGGTCAAAGTATCAACCCTCTGTCTTGATCATGTTTCAGGTTGATTCAATAAACTGCATTCTGGTACACATTGCACTTCGTTCGATAAGGTGCCTCTCGTGACTCTTTCACGTCGTAAGGTTCGTCTCTTTGTGGTTCGTTCATTGGATCCACAGCTGTGAAGAGTACCGTTTGTCGTCTTTCTTTTGAATCTTTCCCTCCAGCAATCAAATCAGATGGAAGAACAGAATGGCAATAATGGGAAGAACCAGCGTGATTAATGTTTTCGATCCAATTGTACGGGATTTCCACATTGTCTTGCAGTGATAGATCAACTCTGTTTCTTTGAGAGTGGTCTTGAATGGCGCGCATGTACAGAATGTTTCCGTTGGGGTCCAAGCAATACTGGAATCTTTTCTTGTTGCTTCTCCTCCAGGTAATTCAGCCATGCTTGCTTCATGCACTTCTTCAATTCAGGCTTTGGCGATAAAACATGGATAACAGCTTTCTCCCATTCAATTGCTCCATCGTCTTCTGGAAGACCGTCATAGCGTCGTAAGATTCTTGTCATCTTGATCGAAATTTTGTAGCCAGTGTCGTCAGCAACCTTCGGAACGGAGGGTATATCCTCCCGCTTTCGTTGTTTGATCGCTAAGGTTGATGACGAAGATGAGGACGGTGCTAGTTGTTCTCTGTGCTCCAGCGCAACAAGTTTCCATGTGCTTGAAGACGCTTCTTCGTCGTGAAGAGGCTTCTTGTTCTCCTCAGAAAGCTCCATCACGTATTGTCAACACTGCTGATAACCATCCAAGATTGAGTGCCGTCTTTCTGCATAGAATCGATCTTGATTTCAAACCCGTAACGGTCAAAATGTTTTGTAACCTTGACTTCCAATACCGGACCAATTTTGGTGTTACATCGAATAAATCCTTTCGGAAGGGATCTACTGTCATTTCGAGGGTACGTATATTCACGACATGAGCTTGATGAGCCATTTCCAACGTCGGGAATGGTAATAAAGAATTGTCCTCGAGAGACATTTCTGATAGAACCAGCGTCATCACAAGCTTTCGTTGAATGAAGGTCTTCTGGCAGATATTCGAATTTCTCTTCGTGCTGCCGCACCAAGTTTCCTCGCGCTCTTGAAATTCAGACTGGTGATGTGGTGAGGTTCGATACGTCGTCTGGGACTTGAGACGCGGGATCATTATCCACTTTCGCAACAAGTGTCCCCGTTCTTTGTGGGAAATGAGCTTCGAGTCGCCGAGCAAGTTCCTGGCACCAATCCGCGATGGCTTCGTGAATACTAAGCTGATTGGCGGAGACAATGATGCGTAGTAATAAATCTGCAGCCTAAGGTTCCGGTGGAGTGGCTCGCCTTGTACCTGGCAGAGGAAAAAGCTGATACTTGTCACAGGGCGCCACAGACGCATCTCCGAGTGGCGCAGGCGGCTGCTTCGCGTCCATCACACGGGAGGAGTGGCTCGCCTTGCACGAGTTGGCCGAGATGTTCGCCTTGATTGGAACGGCGAGGAACCACCGAGCAAGATGCACTACATGCGTCCAGCCGCCGCACCACTTGCTCTGGAGTTGAATTGGGCCACTTTGTTTGCCCACCGTTTCTTCGCAGACAAGCACATCTCAATCTCTTGGAACCAGAGAGTTTGAGCAGCCTACCCAGGCGCATTACACGTGATTGAACTCGGGCAAGACGACTCTTGGTACTTGTGGATTCGCGCATGGTCTTGGGGGCCGTCTAAAAAGGACGATCGAGCTCACGGAGAAACAAT
>CBDCEV010000041.1:0-6024 GCA_965215715.1 Hyphomicrobiales bacterium
CATTCCTCTGAACATGGCGGGACTGGCAGGTGTGCAAGTCGCGCACTGGTCGATACATCGCCAACAAAGATTTTGTGTATGATACTTTTCTTCTTGTTGTCGCTTTTTGTGGCACAGCTTCACAGTCGTGCATTGGTCGATGCAGTCCTCGATGCCCCAAGGGGTCCCGTCGCCCCAAACCTTGTCCTTTTCAATGCCACTCCAAACTGCTCGCCGTGCGACTTCTCGAGCTTCGTGGGCTCCTGTAGACTCCGTTGTGGCGCAATGGTCCCGAAGTTCGGACAAGAGGCGTATGTGGCAGCCTCCATGCATTATCGCTCCTCCTAACTCCACCCGCTTGGCTGTGTACAATCAGTTGTCGATGGAACAATCTCTTCTCATTCTTCGCTGTTTGTCCTTCTGTTCCCAAAGGTGCCGAAGTCGAGGTGGTAAGCTTGGATCCCCCGATACCACACGATGGAAACGATTCAGTTTTCTGACAAATGGAGCTTGTGCAGAATCGCATGAGTGCCCCTTTACGTGTAATGCGAAAAGTAGTCCTGAATTTCTCGCTTTGTCCGTTTGCGTCCAAATAGCCTAACCAAGGGGGATATCGATGTCCTTCCTTGCTGGGTGTTGAGGTCATTAACCTCGATCACATATAAATACTTGGACGTAATCAGAAAGCCGCATCACAGGACTCTGTATTGGGAAGGAATACCAAAGTAACGAATCGTGTGCGCCAGCGCGCAAAAATCCTCAACTTTATTGTTTGGGGTGTTTAGCTCAAAAAACCGTTCTTGAAAACCCAGGCAGCTCCCAGGATTATGACTTTATCAGTAGTGCTCAACGCCTTTCTTTCGTGGAGGATTTCACAGGGACGTCCTTAACCGCAAGAGAGGGCGGAAAACACCACCACTCACCATGGTAGAGTGTGTTAATTTGAAAACTAAATTCAAAATGGATAGATTGATTTTCAACAACATCCAAAACAAATCGGATGCATTTCAAAAGCTGCCTGGAGATACAAACCAATAACTGTTCGCGATCGAAGCCGAAGTTGCCACCTGCAACTCAATTAAACCATTGTATTAACATTTCATGTTTGAAGTGTCATGAAAAACAAATCGAGGGAAATACATTTCAAATTAGTTGTGGATTTCAACATATTTTGAAAAAAGAAATCTTTGTACAAATCCGTTTTTTTTTTTTTGAAAAACTGACTGTACATATTAAAAAAAAAAAAAAAAAAAAAAACATTTACAAGATTAGACATCAAAATCTGTGCGCGATCGGGGCCGAAGTTGACACTTGCAATGCAACTCGAATTGACAAATAAAATGTCCAAAAATCAAAACAAAACGGATTAGGCGAATAGATGCCTGTGCATAAGCAATATGTTTGGAAGATTAAAGATCCAAGATGCAAACCTGTTCGCGATCGACGCTGGAGTCTCACTTGCAATAATTTCTAAACTTAACAAATAAGATGTATTTCTCAATTACAAAATGGAAGTTCGAAACATAAAAGACATATATTTTTCAAAAAAAATCGGATTTGTCTCGCAAAAATTGCCTTGAACATACAAGCAAAAACGAAAATGAATGGTTAAAGATTAAAAAGAGCTGTTTGAGATCGAGGCCGAAGTTGTCACTTGCAATTATATGTTCATCTTATTGTTTGAATCCAAATTGAAAATAATTTGTTTTTTGGTAATTGAAAAACGACAAAAAAATGAACATAATGACTTCCCTCTTCCACCCATCCCATCCCACCGCCTCTACGTGTTGCCTCTCTTCTCTTCTTGTCGTCTCTCTTCTTTTTTCGTGTCGTGACGCCACGTGTGACAATTCACAAAGCGCCGTGTGTAAATTCAAAAATGCTCCTCGTGTAAATTCAAAGTGCTCCGTGTGAAAAGTCAAAACGCTTCGTGTGTAAACACGACAAGAAGAGACACAAGAGACGACAAAAAAAAATAAGAGAGACGACGAGAAGAGACAAAGGCGACGACACGGAGAGACACAAGAGACGACAAGAAGAGAAGATTTATGCATTTTTTTTTGAAATTGAAATTGTACATCAAGTTTCAGTCTGTTTCAATTCATTGTTGAACATTTCATTTTTTTCCATTTTTCATTGCAAGTTGCAACTTCGGCCTCGATCGCGAACAGCTGTTAATATTTAGCCTTTCATATTTTATGTTCAGGCAGCTCAGCCAGACCAATTCGAAGTAGAACCCATGTTTTTTCTTTCTAAAAAATTCTTAATTTAAGTCAAATCTAATGTTCAAATCTAAAGTCAGGTTTTATACCTTGTGTCGCAATCTTTTTTTGAGTACGTGTCATGTTTAAATTGTTTTGCAGGTGGCAACTTCGGCCTCGATCGCGATTTTTTTCTGCTCATTGCTTAGCCGAAGGTTTTCAGACACATCCGATTAAAAAAAAAATTGTTCGCGATCGGGGTCGTTATCTTGAGTGTCAAAATCTTTACATTTTGATGAAATTTTAGATCCAATGTAAATTTCCATGCTAAGAAACCATCAAATTGGCCAATTCCACTTTGTTTGATTGAACATGTTCAATCCAATTGAATTTCAAGTTGTTTTTTTTGTGAGTCGCGATCGAGGCCGCAACTGAAACAAATCAATTTAAGATGTAATTTCAATGTTTTTCAAATGAAAAAATTGCGGATTGAAATTTAATTTTGGTATTTGACATTTAATGGTCAGAAATCTACATTGTTTAGTTTAAGTTGTTTTTTTCTTTTCTCCCTGTCCCTTGGCGTCGGCTGACCCATGTCCACCTGGCCTTCACATGAGGATTCGGTATGTTGCGAATACAGCAGGCACGGATGCCCACTGGCACCGGAAAGGACTTGACAGAGCCCGCAAACCTGTAGCAAGTGATGCCAAACGCCGACGCGTCACTTCACAACAAACCGCAACTAGGGAGAACTATCCTTGGTACGCACCCCGCCCTCACTAGAAGAACATGAGCTTCGCTTCATCGATCGGACAGTGCAAGCCAATACCATCGCATATATCATGCTTTTTCAGTATCATCAAGGGAAGTTGGCCACCATCAAAACGTACAATCACAGACCTGGACTTCCGTAAATACAAAACTGGTGAAACCCAATGGTTCTCTTTTTGTGTTTTGATGTTTTTCATCGGTTACGTGGAACACATTGGTTCTTTTGTGTTTGGCTTCTTTTTGGTATTTTTCTTTTCCTAGGATGTTTCACTTGAGTTTTACCCAATGTCACGCCACTCCGCAGTCGAGTCAAGCTTCACATCGGAAAGAGGGTCCAGCTTCAGAATGATCTTGTCCTTCTCCTTGCCCTGTGCTTCCTTTACGCTCGGAACTCGTTCCAGGCGTTTTACGTGCAGGATGTCCTTCTCCTTTTCCTTTGGCTCGGCCAGGGTCAGGATCGTATCGTCAAGGTTCACCAACCTTTTTCGGGGTCCACCTTGTGCTTCCTTACAGTTCTTTGGTTTCCTTTGGAGTCAGAATTTGTTTGCATCCCTTTTGGCTCTCGATCGCCTTGCCTTTCAAAGTCTCAAAGACTTGGCTCGCCATCGTTTCCATGTTTTCCACGTTCGTGGCATCAAACTTTTCAAAGTTCTTGGTGTGAAACTTTTCAAAGCCTGCGCTTTGCGCCTTTGTGCCATTCCTTGTTGAAGGTATCTTTGGGTTGACCTACCTATGTGGAACGTCATCTTCAGCGCTCGCATGGTGAATGACATATCCTCCTTCGGTAGTATCTTTCGATCCACTTTCCCATGAAACATGTAGTCCTGCATCGTTTCAGGCGGTGTTGTGATCACCACCCTTCGTTTCTGGCTCTGCCGAAACATGCCCTGAACTTTTGTCCATTTGTGACCTCTGAAGATAAAGCGATGAGCAATCGAATCAAATTCGCACCTGACATCTCTTACTCCAAGTTTCCGACGGTCGTCTCTTGCTTTGATTTGTGGAAGCACACTTTGCAGATGCGCATCAACATCCAATTCGGCGAAAGAGCACCCAATGAAGTTAACCCAGCCTTCCTCGGGGCCCATCCGCAATCGAGTCCCCTTTTCGTTTTCGTCATCGCTTCAAATTTGTAATGGAGATGTTTCGGTTTCCCCATTTACGTCTTCATACCAAAGGTTTTCAGCGTCTCCCTTCCAGTCATTCGCCGATATGTCGTAGAAGAACGCCGCCATCGCACACGTCACGGGCACTTATTCATGAGACAGCGTGAACCCAAATAGGTCCTTAGTGTTTCCAGGGAACCGAGGCGAATTGCCTTTCACATGAGGATTCGGTACGGTGGTGATGAAGCAGAGGCGGGTTCCCACAGCACCTCCAGGACGCAAGCGCCCTTCCAAAACTACAAAGCAAAGCCTTCCGAAAAGTTACTAAGCACTATCCTCCGGGCCGCCCCAACAACAGTCTTCGATGAGATCGTGTCACCTATCCAACAGGGTGCAAGCCAAACCGAGAAGTATATGGCATGCCTTTCACGATCATCAACAGGAAGAAAACTTCACCCACACAGTCTTAACGTCGATGGTCCAAGGACCCCTTCAGAGTGGAGCTCAACAACCTCTCTTTATGTTTTATTTGTGTTTTCAGTTTTTATTTTCTTTTGACTGTTTATAATTTTTATTTTATTTTGAATTTTCTTTGCCCAGATCCATATCACACCAAGGTTTCTTCCTGCGCTGCTTTCCTTTGCACGTTGGATTCTGCATCTCCACGACTTCTTTGCTGGTGAGGGTGTCCTCACCCTGCACCTCTTGAATTATTGGTAAACCTTCAGTCTTGGAGTTAACTGCAGCCTTGGATTCACACACCACATCTTCATTGACTTCAGCCTTTGGATGTTACTTGTCCCTGACCTTTGCCTGTTGCTTTGGCAACAGCTTCGTCTCGCTCTCGTACCTTTTGTGCATCTTCATTTTCTGGTTCTGTCGCTTCAGCCCTGGATTTAACATATCCTTTTCCCTTGCCCATCCCTCTGGGTTTCATTTCAGCCTTGGGTTGTACACAACACTCTTTACGTTCATGTACCTTTTCTATTTCTTCCTTTGTTGATGCTTCATCTGCCTCGGCATCCAAAGCATCCGACACCTGCACGCCTTCTGTCAAACGCCACTCAGGTATCAAAGGTGCCCCCAACGGGTCAAAGTAATCCCTGTATCTTGGGGTCCAGGCGATAAACTTCCTTTCTTCGGCGTGAACCTCTTGTGTAGGCAAGCCCCAGACTCCATCCATATGTGCACGCACCGCACCGTACATTGCAACCAAAGGATCTTCACCTTCAGATTCAGAACCAGAATAAGAAGCAGAGTCGCGATCTTGATTGGCACGTTCCGTTCTTGACATTAACTCGTCAATGCCAAAATCCTCGTACCAGTCGTCATGGTACCCGTCATCTTCCGCAATGTTGAAGAAAACCGCCATGAGGCTAAGCTTCCAACAACAACAAAGGCTTGAACCGAAACAAGACGTCCGCGGGAACCAGGAAGCAGAGGTGAGCCAGACAGTCAGCGGGGAGTGCTGTTCACATGAAACCCTTCTCCACACTGCGGTCTTCCAGGCGCTCATTCTGATACGTGCTACTACCACCAAGATCTCCGCCAAGAGCTTCGTAGCATGGCCGCATGCATTGCCACAGTGGAAGGGGGAACTGACATGGGCCGGCGTGTGCGGAACATCCCTGTCTTTTAGGATCGACTGACCCATGTCCACCGACCGTTTACATGAAACCCTTCTCCACACTTCGGTCTTCAGTGTGTGTGTGGCGGAGGGGGGGGGCGTGAGTGGGTGTGTGCTTGTGTGTGCATGTCCTCCTACGCTGACAGGAACAACAGACTGAAGGGAGCGGGCGAGGCGGCGGGTCACGAACAAAAACAGGGAACGAAAGGAAAGGAGAGGCGCGCCAAACGAGGTAACAGGAGAAAGGAGGAGGGGCCAGAATGGTCGGAAGGAAGCTTGGACGGATCACGGAGACAAATATTGTACATGCTTTCTGGGAGTGACTTTTGGTAAGGTCACA
>CBDCEV010000042.1:0-5990 GCA_965215715.1 Hyphomicrobiales bacterium
ACCCCTTACACGGTTCCACTTTTGCTCGCGACTCCATTGGTAATTCATGAGAAGAACTGGAAGTGTCTCGATGTCCCTGCTCTGGGTCTCCCCGTGGAGGACTACTTTCATCGACCAAATGCACTTTGAACTCCTGCAGCCAATCCTGGAATTCACGTAATGGATCGCTTCATACTTCTTCGCGTCCTTCATTTTTATTTTTGATTTTCTGTTTCTGTTGGTTCATGCGGCGGGTTTCCCCGCAGCTCCTCACTCGTACTTCCACTTCTTTCGGATGCTGTTCGGTGTATCTGCTGACATCAAAAACGGAATCCTGTGATCAAGATGATGGAGAAGTGGGTGAAGGTGTGTGGAGGAAGAACTCCCTGATAAACCAGGAACCACAAATGGAAAACGGCTACACCTCCACGTCGACGTCGGTGTCCGTGCGAGATCCGGGTCCAGGCACGGTGAGAAAAACTCCCAAAAAACAGAAAAAATAGCCCCACGGCTGCGAAGGGATCCGCACATGGTGTGCAGTGATCAATGTGATTTGTGTTGTGGCGCGTGTTATTGAAAAGCAAACAGGTATGAGCAGGAAAATAAAAACATCAGAAAATACAACGTTCCAACCCAAAAAAAACAGACACCACCGCACGCCTGGACACCCACGCACCAGCACGAATACCCACAAATACACCCGCAAGGACACGCCCGCACCCATGCCCACGCCTCGACATGCCCGCACCGGCACTCCCACACCCGCGCGCAAACGTACACCCGCCCACCCCGCACACGTACGGGCGCCCACGTCTGGAGGCTGGTTTTCGTTTTTTTGTTGTTTTGGTTTTCGATATTTGAGAATGGTCTTGTGTACGTTGTAGTTTTGAGTTTTTTCAATTTTTGTAGATTGTAGTTTTTTAGTTTTCAGTTTTTACTCTAAAAACCAAAAAACTAAAATTCCCGCCGGGATTTCTGAATGGCTTACTTTGTTTAATTTTTACAACTTTTAAAAATCAAGAAAACGACAAAAAAACAGAAAATACACAAAACCAAAACACACATAGATTAAGTTCTTTGTTTTTCGTTTTTGTTTTTAGTATTTAGTTTTTAGTGTCGACCAAAAACTCAAAACTCAAAATTAAACACTAAAAAACCAAAATCTCCCTCCCCATAGTTTTCTGAATGGCTCACTCTTGAAACTTTTTCAACTTTTTAAATGAAGAAGACATGAAAAATGCACAGAACCGAAACACACGTACATCAAGTTCTAAGTTCTAAGCTCTCAGTTTCCAGTTTTACGTTTTTAGTCAAACCAAAAACTAAAAACTCCACCCGGAGTTTTGGGAAGCTTACTTTTGGAACTTTTTAAACTTTTGTAATAAAGAAATGTCAAAAAATGCACAACCAAAACACATGTACATTTAGTTCTTAGTTCTTAGTTTTGAGTTTTCAGTTTTGAGATTTGAGATTTCTGTTTTTTAGTTTGAAGTTTTTAAGTTTGTGTTTTGTTTTTACTCGAAAACAAAAGTAAAATTCCCGCAGCGTTTTCTGAATGGCGAGTTTTCTGTATTCGTCTTTTAGTTTTAGAATGTAGTTTTCAGTTTTTATTTAGTTTGGAGTTTTTTAGTTTTGAGTGTTTAGTTTTTCTTCAACACTAAAAACGAAAAGCAAAAAACTAAAAACAAAAAATTCCCGCCAGGATACCTGAATGGCTCCAAACACCCGCAGACAGTCTTTTTAGTTTGCAGTTTGTAGTTTTTAAGTTTTAAGTTTTTGGTTTTAAGTTTTCAAGTTTTAAGTTTTTATTTTTTTAGTTTTTAGTTGTGGGTTTTCAGTTTGGAGTTTTTCGTTTTTTTGTCTTTTGTTTTTTGTTGTTTTGCTTATTGTTTTCAGTTCTGAGTTTTGAGTGTTGACCAAAAACATTTGAAACTTTTTTGAACTTTTTAAACTTTTTAAGCTCTTGAAAAATGCACAAACACACCAGTAGATTAACTTTATTTTTTTAAAATATTTAGTGTCGACGAACAACTCTTAAAAACAATAGTGAAACCTGAAATCCCAGCCGCGATTTCTGAAAGGCTTACTTTTTTAAAACTTTTTAGAATTTGCGACATGAGAAAATGCCCCAAAAACGAAACACCAAAAAAAATAATACAGAATGCACGTTTCAGCATGGTCTTATTTGAACAATCTCATAAGCGGACCAAGATCGGAGAAACAATAGACGGAAAGAGCGTGTGCCGCATGCACACCCTTCGTGCTGCGTGCAACGAACACAATTGGACGTGCTCTGTACCCTGGCTCGTCTTCCTACTGTGTGTCAAAACATTGCAGATGACAATGACAATACGCCAGGGAGAAACAACATGTCGGGGGCACATGCCCCGTGACGGTAGTGCTGTCAAAGCAAGCAACGCTGGTTCCAATGCTCAAAGCTCATACTACCGCGACGTCCGCGGCAGCGATCAAACGTCCCTTCGCCCTGAAGTGTCGACACGTACTCCGGATCTTGATCATGTCAAGAGCGGCTCCACGGCACATGACGGATGCGCAAAAAGTCACCAAAAAATGAAAAAGTCTGCGAAGGGATCCGATCATGTCGTGCTGGGACCAATGTAAGTGGCACTGTGCCGCGTGTTGTTGAAACAGTCAGAGACAAACAAGTATCAACAGAAAAAAAAACAACAACAGACACCAACACACCCACACGCCAGCACACCCCGACACCCCGACACCCGCACGCCCATACAGACATGGTCACACCCGCGCCCACCTGCCCACACCCGCACAACTGAAACTTAAAACTTAAAACTCAAAACTTAACAAAAAAACTTACTTTTGAAATCGACCGAAAAGGGCCTAAAAGGACAGAATATCCAACATACCCGTGGGTACGGCTTTTTGTCCTTATGGGACCCTTTCGGGTCGATTTCAAAAGTTAAATGCTTACTTTTGAATTCTTTTGTGTGAGGGGTGTGACATAGTCCAGAGTGACCATGCTCCCCAAGCTGGAGTCGCACAGGGGATCTTCCATGGAGATCTCATCAGGCGCCGGGATGGACATCAGGTAGAGCTGGAAGAGGAACTGGAGGAAGAAGTAGAGAGACGGGTGAGGAGAGACCACTCAAGACAACAAGACACAAGTGCGCATGCATGGATGATATGGAATGACACACAGGGCGAGACTTGAGCCACAAGTGCGATGTATGAACACATGTGCATGTTCAAGTTGTGCGTGAGGATGTACGCAGTTTGCCGTAGCCATTTGTGTATCGTAAATGTTCGTGAATATGAGGTGCAGGATACATTCCCTTTACACCCCCCGTCGGTGACAGTAGACTGACGTCAGCTGTAACCGATTTTCACGATAAAAAATTCTAAATTCTTCTGCACGTTGAGACTCTTTCCGCAAATAGATATCCAACCACCAAAGTACAGGTTCCCCTGTGCTATCAGCGGTCATACCATTTTTGAGGTGAGTGCTCAAAATCAGACTCCCACCAGCTTGAATGCCAGTGCCAAGAAGACGAGGATGAAGAGGTTTGTGTTGTCGCTTCTTGCTTCTTTTTGTCCTCTGCTCGCTTCAGGCGATGCATTGTTGACAACGCACTTTTAAATTCGGGTTCGTACCTTGTGGGTACTGAATCAACGTGTGCCACATTCGTGTGCATCCACCAATTGCCACAGTAGAATTCAATTTCTTCTTGCTGGCTCTATAAGTGTGGTCCTCACTTGCAAGCTTGTCCATCTCTATGATCATTTCTTCGGAGCGACCGACTTCAATCATTGACTTCCTGAAAGTTTTGTCGCGGATGAACCGGTCGTGGATGCTGTCGTATTTCTTCTTACGGCATTTCTTTGCAAGTTGATTCGCCGTAAAGTATTCTTTGCATCCCTGTGATTTTCCATACCTGTGACCACGTGGTCTGTTCTTTCTGATGTAGAAGTTTGGTATGGAGAATGTGTCGAGGATGGCTGAGATATACTTTCGATTCTCGGCCGAATCTTTTGTCATCAGACGTCCACATACGCAGTATATGACGCCTGTACTGCAGTGGTTAAGACAAACCTTGCATTGCCACTTTGGCTCCGCGTTGACGATCTCGGAAATCTCAATGTTTCCTGCATCCATGATAGCAACCTTCCACTCGTTGCTGAATGCATTGAATGATTGTTGTTGTTCGGGGTCATTCTGAACTGCTTCTTGTTGTGGATGACTTACGATTCTCTGAATCAAATCATGAATGTTAAAAATTTTGAAAACGTTTCACCGCTTCATCAGGAATGCCGGAGATGTTGAAGTCAATGTTCCCATCGTCCGTCGCAAGGTCAAACTTATCCGCTTTATCACGATTTTTGAGATGACAATCTTCTTGCGCTGTGTGCAGTTTTTCCTCTCCATCAAGTTTCCCTGATCCATCGTGATTTCGGACATGTTGTTCTTCCTCTGTCGCGGGTTTCCCCGGTCTATCGGAAGAACTGAGCTCTTCTTGCAACTTACCAACAATCTCTTGAGCTACGGGTTTCCCCGAACGATCTTCAATGGGTTTAGGGGATTGGGTTGGCTTGGAAGAACCAGATTGAAGTGTTTCTCCAAGTGACTGTTGAACGAGTTTCCCGACTGGTCGATGTTCAACTGTAAAACCCTGATCTTGTCCTTTATTCCAATTGAGATCGTGCCTCAAAGAGATCTTCGGTGGTGGACGAGGAGACAAATAATTGCCTTTCATACAATTTTTCTCCACTTTTCAATCTTTCAGCTCTCACAATGCAATTTGCTGGAAGTGCCCCTTGAAGAATAATTGCGTTCGATCTTGTCTGATAGAACATCAATCCTTCTTTGATGATTCCAAGATCAATATCGACCCAAAATACCGTATCTTGATGTCTCTTCCATGCGTTTTGCAAGTATCGTGCGAGACGTGGTACAGAGTAGTCAATATTCTCTGGATCTCTGTGGTCTTCGTCTCTTGGATCAACAGGCAAGAAGAACACAGATTGTCTTCTGCTCAAATTCTGGCCTCCAGGTATCAATCCATTGCCAATAATTGAATGAAGATTGAATGCGCATCCGACGTGGTAAATGTAAGGAAATACTCCAGGTCCAATCAACACATGATCCTGCATCGCCAGATCAATGAGACTGTCCCCAGAATGTCCTTGAAGAGCACGGAGATAAATGATTGATCCCAAGTAATCAGAACAATACTGATATCTTCGTTTGGATCCTCCGCCTGCAGCCAAACATGCTAACCATCGATCATCAGACCAATTTTGTATTGGAAGATGATAATCCTGTAGATGGAATTTGATTTTGTAGAATTGAATTGCTCCATCTTGTTCTCGATGTAACTTCTGATTGTGTCGAAGAAGATTGATGACTTTCTTCATCAGATTGTACGACTCGAGATCTGGCTTTGATGGTTCAATGTCAATCCATACTCTTTCACTTAGTGGGATGGTCTTTGTGCCAGTAGACTCCCTCGGTTGAGGTTTTGCTTTTGCCTTCGATCTGGCTGCAACCACTCCTGAGCTTGTTGGTACATCTTCCTCTTCTTGTGGATCTGCAAAATTTTGCGTGTCGTATTTGATGTAGTTGTTCACATAACGAACTGTTCCGTAGGAAATTCTGACCCAAGAATGAGAATTGTCTTCGTTCACAGATTGAATTCGAACTTCGACTCCAAACTTGAAGTGCTGAAAGCTTGTTGTGACTTCCATAATAGGTCCAATTCTCGTGTTTCCTCGGATCCACCCTTTTGGTTCAGAAGCTGGATCGTCTCGAGGAAGGGTGTATTCGCGACACGCGACCGTACGCAGAAATTCACTAGCATTTCTTGTCACGAAGTATTGTCCCACTTCTACAACACTCATGAATCTTGCTTCCTTACAGAATTTACTCAATCTGTTTTCTGGTGAAAGCGAATTAACTTGTTGAAAATATTTCTGCAAAATGATTTTGGCGTCTTCGAGTTCTTCATTACGAGCAGGTGCTTCAGTCTTGATTT
>CBDCEV010000043.1:0-12181 GCA_965215715.1 Hyphomicrobiales bacterium
TACCACCTCCCTAAAACCCTCCGAAAACCCCGTTAAAAATAAACGAAAAAAAAAAACGGAAAAAAAAAACACTAAAATCCACATAAAACCCACCTAAAACCCTAAAAACCGTTAAAAACCCTTAAAAATAAAAAAACTTGTAAAACATGAAACCTCTTAAAAAAACACCTAAAACATTTAAAACCTCTCAAAAACACAAAAAACACTTAAAAAAACACTAAAATCATTGAAAGCACTAAAAACACTAAAAACTACATAAAACCCCACTAAATCAACTTTACTGTTGTATTCGCACAACACACGGACAGATTCATTGTTGAAAACGATAATATGGATTCTTACACCGAAGCAGAATCACAAATGTCGTTCAAATCCAGATCATTCTTGCACAAAATGAATGATCAAATGCGAAAGAGGCAGTACCAATCCTCAAAAGATGCAACGTAAAACAGCGACAAACACTCTGTGATATGGTGAATGTTTATGTCTTCTACATTACAAGCATCTGTATTCTTGGGGAAGAATAACTCAGACAATTTACATTCCATCAAAAATACAGAAGATCTCGCAATGAAACAGTTGTTCGAAATTTCTGAGATATTGATATCCGAACAACCAGACGAGATCTATGGAGTGAATACAATTAGCTGGGAAGATTCTTCATGGAAGTATTTATCTTTGGTTGGTGATGAAGAAGTCATCAGTCTCTCGCACACAAAAGGTTTACGTTATTTTCAGATTCTGTATTTTGCATTGGAAAGATGAACGAGAACCCACAATCACATTATGCATGGGAAGACAGATTGACGTGGTTCGAAAGTTCATCAGAATACAGAACTTTGGACAAAATTGATGGTGAGCCAATGGAATTCGAGTGGAATATCTCCCAAGATTCACTACATTGCAGCTTGTCCGTGAAGTCCAAGAGTTCCTGTCAAAATTGAGCGTACAACCAGAAGATTTCACTGGACCGATTATCTTCATGTCGATGTTCAACGACATCTCCTGGGAATCCAAAGACAATGAACAGGGAATGCGAATTAAGCGCAAAACTCGTTTCTATCTTTGCGAAAAAAAAAATTCACCAGGAAAATGGTGATTCCTCGGACCTGGATCAGAGAAGAAATGGTGTTCTGCTCAAACCACAAATGAATGGGACAGAGTTGCGGAACAGATGATGTTAACATTTGCAGAAAACGGACACCCAGTCTTCCAATCCACGAGTCCATTATCCAGAGGAGTGCTCAAGAGCAAAGGTGGTGGAAAATTGTCAATACACTTCTGTGCCGATGGGGATACGGTTGAAACTGTTCTTCGCACAATTATTTCTGTTTATCAGCTCAGTATTTACGGAGCAGTCTCAGATTTGTGTGAGGAATGTAAAACCTGCCATGTTAGAACAGGGCGACCTGTTGTGGCAAGACACTCTGAACCATTGTTTGTGCCAAGTGTGATGAAGACACACATACCTTTGACCGATGAACCTGCGCAACAAGAAGATATATTGCAAAGATACCAAGAACGAGTTGAAAGGTTATCACAACAAGATAAACCCAGTAAACCCAATAAACTTACAAAACCAAATGAACCCAGTAAACTCAATAAACCCAATGAACCTAATAAACCAAATAAACCCAAGAAACACAAGAAACCTGAAAAGACCCCTTTAAAACACTTTTAAACCCCCTTAAAACCCAAAAAAACCCCTTTAACCACCCTTTAAAACCCTTTCAAACCCTTTTTAAACTCCTTTAAGACCCCTTTTTAACCTCCCCTTTCAACCTCCCTTTTAACCCTTCCTTTTGAACACACCTTTTAAATATCCTTTTTAACCCCTCTTTCAAACCACTTTAAAACCCCTTTTAAACAATGTGAAACTCCCTTCTTAAACCCTCCCTTTGAAACACCCTTAGAAAAAATTGAGAACCCATTGAAACTCATCGAAACCCCTTGAAACCCCTTGAAACCCCAAAAAACTTAACCCAGAAACTTCGAACCCGAAACCAAAGCGAAACAATAAACCCCAATAAACCTCCCAAAACCTTAAAAACCCAATAAACACACAAACCCCCCCTCCCCCCACAAAAAAAACATAATAATAATAATATTAATAATTTTTTGAAAAAAAACAATAACAATAAACACCAATAAAAAAACAATAAACCTCTGAAAAAAAACCCTGAATACACTCTGAAAACCTACTGAAAACCTACTGAAAACCCCCTGAACAAACCCCTGAAAAACCCTTCAACAAAACCCACTCAAAAAACCATCAAAACCCCTCAAAAACACCCTTCAAACACCTTTTGAAAAACCTTTTTAAAAACTTTTTTTTTTTTACAAAAAAAAACTTTTACAAACCCTTTTAAAAACCCTTCAATCTCCCTTCACAAACACCCTTCAAAAATCTTTCAAAAACCATTCAAAAACACTTTAGAAACCCTTCAAAAACCATGTAAAAACCCTTTAAATCAACCTTTAAACAAACAATTTAAAAACCACTTTTAAAACCCCTTGTACAAAACTAAAAAACACTTTTTTTTAAAAAAAAAAACCTTTAAAAAACTTTTAAACCACCCTAAAACCACACCTTTAAAAACATTTTAAAACACTTTTAAAAACCGTTTTAAAACCATGTTAAATAAAACTCTGGTAAATAAAACCCCCTGTAAAACCCATGTAAAAACCCTTTAAACCCTTTAAAATCCTTGAAAAAACCTTCTACAACCCTTTTAACTTCCAAACACATTTTTAAAAACCCTTTTTAAACACCCTTTAAAAAACACTTTTAACCTCCATTGTAAACCCCCTGCTAAACACCCTTTCAAACCCACTGTTAAACACAGTTTCAACCCCCCTTCAAACCCATCTTTAAAAACCCTTTAAAACCACCTTAAAAACCACCTGAAAAACCCTTTGAACCCCTTTGAACCCTTTGAACCCTCTAAACCCTTTAAACCCCTTTAACAACCTCAAACAACCTTAAACCCCTCTAAACCCCCTTAAACCGCTTTAGACCGCTTTGGACGCCTTGAACCCCTTGAACCCCTTGAACACTAAACCCTTCAACCCTAAACCCAAAAAACCCAAACTCAAAAACCCTAAACCAAAAAAAAAAAAAACACCTTTTAAACCCTTCAACCTCTTCAAACCCTTCAACCCCTGAAACCACTTGAAACACCTTGAACCCCCCCTTGAACCCCCCCTTGAACCCCCTTGAAACCCTTCAAAACAATTAAAACCTCTGAAACAACATGAAACCCTTAAAAACCACCTGAAACCCTTAAAACCCCAGTAAAACCCCTTTGAATCCCTTAAAACCACTTAAAGCCATTGAACCCCCCTTGAAAACCCGAAAAAAAACCGCTTAAAAAACTTAAAACCTAACACTCCCTCCCAAAAAACCCACTCAAAAAAAAACATAAAACAACCTAAAACCCTTTAAACCCCTTCCCCTTAAACCCACCTTAACACCCCTTAAAACCTACTGAAAAACAGTAAAAAACCTCGTAAAACACAATCAAAACACATTTAAAACACTTTCAAAAACACTTCAAACCCTTTTAAAACCCAAGTAAAACCCTGCTTAAACCCTTTTAAAACCCCTTTCAAATCCCTTGAAACCCCTTTCAAATCCCTTGAAACCCCTTCAAAACCATTAAAACCTCACAAAACCCTTCAAACCCAATAAAACACTAATACTTCCCCTTTTAATACCCTCTCTTTCAATACCCCTCTCTCCCTTGAATTACCCCACCTCCCCGCCCACCTCTCCCTTAACCCCTCTCTCCCTCCCCCCTGTTAACCCCCCTCCCTCTTCCCCCCTCCCCTCCTCCTCTCCCTAACCTCCCCGAACATTGACAAACCCCCCTCCTCCCCTCCCTTAACCGCCCACCTCTCTTTAATACCCTCCCCTTTTAGTACCCCCCTCCCTCCCTCTCCTCTTTTCCCCTCCTTTCTTCCCTCTCCCCTTTTAATACCCTCCCTCTTTAAAAAACCCTTTAAAACCACTCCCTTTGAACCCCTCCCTCTCTTCTTTCAAAAACCATTCTCCTTTTTAACCCCTACCTCTCCCAAAACACACCTAAAAAACCTCCTCTTTGAAACCTCCCTCTTTAAAACCCCTCTTTACAGACCAAACCCCAAAAAAACACCCAAAACCCCAAAACCTTAATAAAAAAAACAAAAAAAAAACTTTAAAAAAACCTTACACACCCCTCCTCCCCCCCCAAAAAAAAAAACTTAAAGAAAAAAAAAAACCTTAACACAACCGCTCCACCTCCCCTCCCCTCCACCCTCCCTCCAACACCCAACCCCCTCCAAACCCAACCCCCCTCCCAACCCCCCCCCTTCAAAAACAACCTTCCCCTACTACAAAAACAACGCCCCCTCCAAAAACAACCCTCCCTCCAAAAACAACCCTCCCCTCCAAAAACAACCCTCCTCCCCCTCCAAAAACAACCTCCCCCTCCAAAAACAAACCCCCTCCAACCCCACCCCCCCCTCCAACTACACCTCCCTTCAAAACCCACCTCCCTTCAAAACCAGACCCCCTTCAAAACCAGACCTCCTTCAAAAAAACCAGACCTCCTTCAAAAAAACCAGACCCCTTCAAAAAACCAGACCCCTTCAAAAACAACCAGACCCCTTCAAAAACAACCCTCCCCCTCTTCAAAAACAACCCATCTCCACTTAAAAACACCCCCCTCTCCCTTCAAAAACAACACCTCCCTCCAAAAACAATCCCCCCTCCAAAAACAACCCCTCCCTCCAAAAACAACCCATCCCTTCAAAAACAACAATCCCTTCAAAAACAAACCCCCCTTCAAAAACAACCCTTCAAAAACAACCCTCCAAAAACAAAAGAACAACCCACACAACCACGACCAGGCCCAACCGGCCCAAACCGGGCCAAACCGGGAAGGTCAATTAGATTGTTACTGACATTTTCGGAGGTCTAACGCGTACCATGTGGGTTTAGCTTTTGGGGAACCCGGGAAATTTATTAATTAGATTGCTATTGACATTTTCGGATGTCAAAGGGCCCAAGTAGAGTGCACCAATGACCATCCGGGCCAAACCGGGCCGAACCGAGCCAAACCGGACCAGGACAGACAGACAGACACACACACACATATTTCAGTCGGTTTGGGATCGTTTGAACAAGTTTGGGCGGGTTTGCGAGGGTTTGGGCTGGCTTGGGTCGGTTTGGGCCGGCTTGGGACGATCTGGGCCGGTCTGGGTTCGTTTGAGTTGGTGTTTGCCAACAAGGTACGAAAACCATGCAAAAAACACCGTGGATTTTCGTGATCCTGCAGGGACGGGCTTGTCAACCCCAACCTCCCCTTAACCCCTCCCCTCCCCCAACCCCCCTCCTCCTTTTACCCCACCCTCCCTTAAACCTCCCTCTCCCTTAACCCCCCTCCCCCCCCCTCCCTCCCCTTTTAAACCCCCCTTGAAACACCCCTTGACCCCTCGTCCCCCTCTCCCCCCCCTCCCCTTCCCTCTAAACCCCCCTTCAAAACCCCCTCCTTAACTCCTCCCTCCCTTCCCTCATGTGAGAGTCGTACTCGGCAATTGTGCCAAGGTCCTCATTAGCTGGAGTGCACAGGGAATTTGTCCACCACTTCGTGGAAGATGAAGTAAGTTGATGGGCAAGAGGAAGGACAGGGTGATAAGAGAGAGAAGACGGACAGCGATGAGAGGAAAGTGGAGTAGTCGAAGAGAATCAGAACAAACACATGAGCGCGTGGAGATGACTCATGACACGTGATGTGCGCACGACAAACATGCAACTTGAGCCACGCATGTGCGTGTCAATCAATGTGAAAGTGAGAAGATGCGACGCATGAGGTGTGGTGTTCACACACTCCGTCTGTTGCAGCAGACTACTGTCAGCTGTAAACGATCTAACGGCAACAAACCCAAAAAATATTGCAAGTCGACACGTCTGAGGTTTGTGTGAAGAAACGGCACAACGGGTCTCCACGTTTCTATCATGTCGCTCTTTACATGAGCTCAGTTGCGGTTGACTTTCATGAATTTTTATGAGCTCCACCGGGAATCGTTCCACTGCCACCAAGATGTGCTGGATGAAGAAGACGACGGATGCCATTTCTGGTATTGCCAGTAAAGAATCGGTGCGAGTTGTTCTTCTCTAGACTCTTGGTGAAGACGGTGTAATTTGGTCAACGCTTTGTTAAGTCAGAACGATCTCTCATCGGTCCAGTTTTTCCAGATTTATTGAGAGAGATCCACCAATTTTTTTTGTATCGAAAGTACTCATCTTCCGTTTTCTGCGCGTCCTTGTCCCTCTGGTTGCAGACTTCTTCAGTTCGATCAATGCTGAGTAGAGATTCACGAAATATTGGATCGTTTTGGAAGCGGTCGTGAATCCCTTCAAAACCTTTCTTGATGCATCTCTTTCTCAAATTATGGGCAATAAATAAAATGTTTTCTTTGTTCTTCAGTCTTCCCATGACGATTGCCATGAGGTCGCACCTTCTTAATGACATAGTTCGGGATTGAGAGAAGATCCAATGTGCATTGAGGGATACTTCGGCTGGATTGATTTGATTCTCTCTCAAGAGATGTCCGCAAGTGCAGTAAACATCTTCTTTGACTTTTCACTAAATGGGTTGTAGGCATTATTTTGTTGTAGATCGTCTTGAAGAGCTTGTCGATGAAGGTGATTCTCGATCTTCTTCACGAGCTCACGAACACAAGAGTTTTCGGCTTGTTTCACAACTGCGTGTGGCAATCCAGATACTCTGAAGTCGATGTCCACCTCGTCGAACGGTGGGGACGAACTGGTTGGTTGTCCAATCACAACGGGTCTTCCCGTTCTATCTCGATCTGCATCTACGTTTTTGTCTGTGTCCTTGTCTTTCTCTAAACGTTCAACAAACAATTGGTCCTCTTGCAGTCAAGAGAGAAACGTGTATCGATTTCCTGAGCACTCGAACGGGACGTTTGTTCTGTCACAACGGGTCTCCCCGTTCTCTTAATTGGATTAGGGTTTGGTTGGGTTGGTTGAGAGCTTTCTGCTTGTCGAGCAACTTCTGAACCCAATTCCTTCATCCAATCGTGTCTAAAGGAAATCTTCGGAGGCGGTCGAGGTGATTCATATACTTTTTTCGTATATGATTTCTCCAGTTTCCATCCAAACAGCTTTCGGGATACAAGAAGCTGGGAGTGCATTGTAAAGCATGATGGCGTCCGATCGCGTCTGATAGAACTTCAATCCTTTCTTTTGAGCAAGTTTGATATCAACCCAATACACCGTGTTCTGATGTTTCTTCGTTGCTTTATGCATGTACCGTGCAAGACGCGGTGCACCCAAGTCGATCGTCTCAGGATCTTTGTTTTCTTTGTTCAAAGGATTCACAGGCAGAAAGAATACCGTCTGTCGTTTGCTCGAATTTTGACCTCCCGGTATCAATCCTGAATTGATGATGGAATGTAAATTGATTGCACATCCAACGTGATAAATTTACTTGAAGAAATCGTCCGGAATTAAGACATTGTCCTGTAATGAAGGATCAACAAGATTGCGTCCTGAATGACCTTGAAGAGCTCGGAGGTAGAGAGTTTCTCCTGAAGGATCATACAATATTGAAATCTTTTCTTGTTGCCTCCGCCTCATGCCATGATGCTCTTCCACATTTCATCAGACCAATGTTGAGAGTACTCAAATTCGTTCCGAAGATAATCTTTTATTCTCCAGAATTCAATCGCTCCATCATCTTCTCGAGATAGACCACCATGTCGAAGAAGATTTATCAGTTTCTTTGACACTTAAAAGTCAGAGAGGGAATATTCTGGTGGTTCAATATCAGTCCAAGTTCTTTCCCCAATAGGCATAATTCTTGTGGATGAGCTGGCAGAATCGCGTCTTTGTGGTTTTGCTTTGGCCTTTGATCGGCTTGCAAAATCACTTGCATTCGATTTCAACGCATAGTCGTCGGACTGCATCTTTGAGGTTTCCTGCTCGTTGTCGTCCTGCTCCTTGTTGTTCAAGTTTGTGACCAATTTATTCAAGCCATGAGAAATTCTGACCCATGAGTGAGAATGGTCCTTGTTCATAGAATCAATTCTAATTTCCACTCCATATTTACCTTGTAGGCAGCAGGTTGTGACTTCCAACACGGGTCCAATCCTGGTGTTCCCTCGAATCCAACCTTTTGGATCAGACAATTTTCATCTCTTGGCTCTGTGAATTCACGACAGGCCACTGAATCTGTGAATCGTGAGAATTCTACAGTATCTTTTGTCGTGAAATACTGTCCCACTTCAACTGCAGTCAGGAATCCTGCATCAGTACAAAGTTTAATCACCCTGTCTTGTTGCGATAACCTTTCAATTCGTCCCTGATATCTTTGCAATAGATCTCCTTCTTGTGCAGGATCATCACACTTGGCACGAACAATGGGTTAGACTGTCCTACACCCCTCTTTAGAAACACCCCTCTTAAAAACACCCCTCCTTAAAAACACCACCCTTAAAAAACTTCTTTGAAAACACCCCCCTTAAAAAAAAAACACCTCCCCCTTAACAAAACACCCCCCCTGAACAAAACACCTCCCTTAACAAACACCTCCCTCCTTAACAAACACTCACCCTTAACAAACACCTTCTCCTTAACAAACACCTCCCCCTCAACAAACACTCCTCCCTCAACAAACACCCCCCTTAACAAACACACCCCTCAACAAACACCCCATTAACAAACACCCCCCTTTGACGACACACTTACGACTTCAGTGTGATTTGATGGGCCGTCACACACTTTTTACAAGCGGTGCAAGGCTGTTGCGTTACTGCAAAGTACGCACAAACAGAGGGCCCTCAAGCCTAAAGGGTCAGCGGATGACACATCGTAAATGAACGATTGACGAGGTAACAAAAACCATATTCTACATGGCCCCGCCGTCACGTACCCCGGAAAGAGATCCCCTCAATCCGATGGCAAATGAACGAAAAAAATACGTTCCGTCACGGATTTGACTGCGCTCACTTTGTGTCGTGGTACAGTTCCAACTTGTCGTAGAGTTGCACGATCAGCCAACTCGGATTTTTCGCCTTTCAACGTGTACATTCCAGTGCGCAGCAACGTGAATAACGGCTCCGAATGCGCTCCCTTGAACTTTGTCATGGCGTCAGTTGCATTTCGATTGTGCGGACACCATCGAGGTCGACACATTGCTCTGCGCATAAACTCTTCAATGATTGGCACTTCCAGAGCGGATTTTCGGTCATGAATGTCAAAATCTCTCCAGGTCATCGATTCCCACAATGCTTTGTCCAAGTCATCTCCACCACTGCTGAGCTTGCTGCATAAGTTTCTCCCAGCTTTTCGTGTGAGCTTTCGACTTCGCCAGTGTAGCACACTCACTGGCGCCGACCGTTCTTGATTGAAATATTTGTTTGTAGCACACACACCAACCTTGTTGGTGCCGCTGTTTCTCTCCAGTGTCGAAACTTGAGTCCGTGAGTGTCGTCCAACGTAGCTCTGCAAATGGCATGGGCCAAATCGTGATGGTGATGGGAACTGCGTGACATCGTTTCACTGCCGCGTTGACTTCTGAAATCATTTGTGTCGATCGTCGCTCATACCCAGAAGGAATGATCGAGTGAGGCGCCGCCATGTCTGGTCTTGCTGTTGACGCAAGCCAACCCAAACAACCATTGACTCCCTTGACGTTCGTGAGCATCCCATCACTTATTTCCTTGGTGTTTCACAGGTATCCTCTTGGAACTTCAATTGGATGGAGCTTGGATTTGACATATTCGTCCATCGACACAGTTATGCGAAAATCGGGGTGTTGCACTACACGCCTCCTTGCGAAACGTGTACCCTCTTGTCCTGCCAGTCTGAGATCGATCGCTTTACCACAACGATACTTGTCATAGAATTTTCTCATGGTCTCGCGGTGCATTTCATTCCCACCTTCTATGAAATCGTCAACGTCGAGCAACAGTTGGCCTTCCGATGTTTCATCGGAAGACAACAATGTGAACAAGCATTTGTCATACGTTTTTTTTTTTTTTAAGCCTGCAGCTAACAAATCCACAGTCAAGCTTGCCCTCAACCAGCTTGGTCCCGACACAAGTCCATAAATTTCTGTTTCAACACGCAACAACTGTCCTGGACCCACTTTTAGATGAGTCACTCCTGGTGGCAGTTTCGTGGCAAGTTTGTTTTTTGTTGATGTCTTGCGAGCCTGTCCAAATGCATTGGTCAAATCTGCTATGCGGCCTGTCACCTTTGCTGAAGCCAACCACTGAAGTGTGACCATGATCCCTTCCTGCGTCGGAGTGGGTGCAGCACGCTCCAACTGCTAAATCATGGGATCTACGACAGCTTCCAGAATCTGATTCACATCTGGTCGTGTATCAGCTGGTGGTTCCTCAGTTGGCTGTCCCTCGGCTTCCACGTCGACGTATCCACGTTGTCCGCTTCTCTGGCGACTTTTCAACAGCTCCGTTGCCAGAGTTTTACTCAATTCAGCACCTGGCCATTCCGCGTCGGTTGCCTTGCGCACTTGTTCACTTGAACACTTCAGAAGGCATCCACGCATGGAGATCCAGAAAGATGTTTTCGTTGGTTATACTGCAACCACGACACCTGGTCCAGTCCACCCTTTTCTTCCAGTCAAATTGTTGTTGCGCCACACCATGGTCGTATCTCCTGCATTGATGTTTTCTCTTGGCTGAGATCTGTGACGTGCCAACCCTGCGGCTTGTACCGCACGTGCAGAATTTTGTTTGAACAACGCTCGTTGAGCTGCTTCCAGGTAAACGCAAGCTGGAACCAAACACGCGTTGATGCGCCGAAAAACCTGACCAGTCCGGTGCCCCAGAAAACCACGTTTAATGCTTTAGCGGAGGTTCCATCTCTGACTTCCAAGTCAATCAGGTCAACGCCAATGCATTGGTTAAAACGTAGACAACGTGGCAACATGCCTGGACGGGGGTGGAAGCAGTAGAGGTCGTGCTTGGCACGTTGGACAAAGTAACTCTTTAAGAAGCAACCGTACAGCTTCCCGTCTTGCTCCTGTGTGTCGCAAAGAAAGAGCCAGCTCCGTTGGCTTTGGATGTCCCAGGTTACGATGTTGTCGGAAGAGCTCCCGCTATTCCCGTTCTGACAAAGGTCGTCTTCCTCTTGAACCAGATGTCTCGGTTCGTAAATTTCTTCCAGATCAGGAGGAAGTAGTTCTTCTCTGTGACTTCTGGCAGTTTGAGGAAAATGCTCTCGCAACACTTGATCCTGGTCACACGCCAAGTCAATTGCAGCTTCGGTTTGGAATGTCTGGCACAGATTCTTCTGTAACTCCTGATTGATTCGCTCAGCTTTCTTGCGGTCCACTTTTGACAAGTTTCCAATTAACGGTGTTGACCACGTGGTGAAGAAAGTACCGTCCCACCGTCGCGCCGAACCAGTCCGCTGGAATCGTGCGATGGCGGATTCCACTGCAGCTTCCCCGACTCGTTTTGCAGAATCGAAGTGTAGATGGAGATCCTCTCCAGTTTCAGCAAACGATCGGATGAGTCCAGGCAAATTGGTGCCAAAACCCAAACTGATGTCCCAAGGCGGATCCTGTTCCTTTGGACAACTGCGCAAATTGAGCAAGAAATAGCCTCCTTGGTTCGCTTGCTGTTCACACAATGCACGGATTGAATCATCGTTAGAATTGTCATCATTGTATTGTGCTGTCAACATGTATGGATTCATGTTTCTCACGTGTTGACGGATTGCCTCAAACTCACAATTTGGTGCGTCACGGAGATCCAAAAGACAGATTCTGCTTTTTATCAGACAGGTCGTATGTCGTTGCTGGTCGTATTTGCATTGTCATGTGATCTGCCAAATAACAGCGAAGTTCGTCGTGTGCTGACTGTACTTGTTCCAAACAAATGAATTCTGAGCTCGATTCATGGTGGCTTGCTCACGGAACCATACGTCATCGTCACAAGACAATTTCCACCATGGACTTTTCCAGAACACCCGACAACGGTTTTGACTGACATTGGTTTTCACAGCAGGTTCCCAATTGCCTACTGCGTTTTTAACAAGACTGCCAATGTACTCCCCAAAAATTGAATCGTCGAAAATCGATGGTTGCAGACATCCCTTATCAATTTCCATCAAAAAACAAGATGACGCGCCGACTTTGAAGTG
>CBDCEV010000044.1:0-7246 GCA_965215715.1 Hyphomicrobiales bacterium
GCCTCATTTGTAGCTACAGTGCGACCAAATCTGCTGTGGGGAGCAAGTCTGCATGCGATTCTGGTGCTGATGGAGCTGTTGCCGCTACCGCTTGCTTCCAGAGGTGCCTGGGCGGTTCAAGCCGTGGCGGAGATTACGGACGCTCCGCAAGTATGCGAAATTCAACTCTCAGGGACAAGGTGAGGTGTATGAACTAAGTTGTCACACACATATACACACGGACACACAAAGACACACACAATCACACACACACCGACACACACACAGACACAGACACACAGACACACACACACAATCACACACACCGACACACACACAAACACAGACAGACACAGGACAGACACACACAGACACACACAGACACACACACATGAAGACACAGAGACAAACACACAGCCACACGCAGACACACACACACAGACACGCCCACCCAGCCACACACGGACATACACACGGACATACACACAGACACACACAGACACACACACAGACACACAGACACACACGGGTTGGTGGTTCTTTGATGGTCAGACGCGATTCAAACCAAAACAAAAAAAAATCAGAACGGAAATCAGAATGTGACAAAAAAAACTTTAATCATGATTATGGTTATGATGATTTCACGATTTATACTGATGTGAATATTTCAATTGAACTTATCTCAAGAAAACCCTCTACAAACATTGATCCTTCTATGTTCGTTGAATCAGGTTTCCATTAGACAAGAAACGTGTAATTGTACTTGTTCTTGATTTCGGATTTTTTTTTATGCAATGGTTGGGTGCTTTGGTGCTTGGGCGCTCAGGTGGTTGGGAGGGTTAGACGGTTGGGCGCATGGGTGTTTTTTGTGTTTGGCGAGCGCGCGTTTGTTTATGTTTTTTTTTGGTGGAGGTAAAGCTTAAACCATCGTGTGGAAAGCTTTTATCGAAATAATAATTATCATTATCTTGTTTTATATATCTTGATAATGAGAAGTGTAATCATTGATATGATTGCAATAATCATTTTACTCATCCTGACAATATAGGAAGCCGGTGGAAGGAAAAGGAGCGGGAGATGATCTGAGAAACTTTAAAAACTTTACGATCTGCAAAAAACCTTTTACAATATGTTGAAGCTCCGTTCATAATTGTAGTTACCCTTTCCATCAGCAAAATGATTTTTATTTACATGACTATTTGTTCATCCAATTTTGTTCGTGTTTTGCATCAGTGGTTGGGTGCTTAGGTGCTTGTTGGGTTCTTCACATGCTGGGCGGTTGGGTGGTTGGTGTGGTTTGGTGTACATGTGTTTGGGTGTTTGGATGGCACGTTTTTGTGGTTTTTTTTTTTAAAAAAAAAAAGGTTTGACGTTTAAATCAAACATCAAAATGATTTGTCATGTTATGATTGTCTTCATAACTATAACAACAATTGTCATTATCATTATCATGTAGATGGGAGGGAGTGAGAGGTGGGAGAGAGGGAGGGGAATGTTTTACAAGCTTTACAAGTTCCAAAAACATTGCTCATGTTTGTTGAGCTTTCAAAGCTGCTATCATCATCATATTGATCAATTTGGTTCATATTTAATTTAGATTTGTCCTTGTAGGCGTTAACAAAAAATAGATATCATCATAATTATATCAGCTGTTCATTTTTTATGGTTGGGTGCTCGGGTGCTTGGATGCTTGGGTTGTTGGGTTGCGACTGGCTGTTGGGAGGTTTGAAGATTTCTTTTTGCCGACTTGATTGTTTTACAATTTGAACTCAAATCGTAATTTTCTGAAAAGGCTTCTATCGTCATTCACGTGACACTAAAACTAAAATGATAATCTGTAAAGGTGGAAGGGAGAGGAAATGTTGCAAGCTTAAGAAAAACAAAGAAAAACCTTCAAGGTTATCATCACACGTATAATCAGTATGATAATCATATTGATCAGTGTTGTTACCATGAAAAACAGAATCCCAATCATAATTATCTCTTTTTTGTTGTTGACTTAATGGTTGGGTGTTTGGGAGCTTGGGTTCTTGGGTTGTTGGGTTCTTGGCTTGCTGGGCGGTTCGGTGGTTGGCGTGTTTGGGCGCATTGGTGTTTGGATTTTTTTTTTTTTGTTGCTTGTTTGTTTCACAGCGTCGAAACGTAAACCACGAGCTGAAATATAATATTGCAACTCTGATTATTATTCTTATTGGGATGAGGATAAGATGATGGAATTCTGCAAACTTTAAAAGCAAACAATTCGTCAAACATACTTATCATAATTTCATATGAGAATTTAATTATCATTATGGGTTGTTGGGTTGTTTGGTGGTTGGGTGGTTCGGGTGGCTGGGGGTGGTTTGGCGAAATGGTGCTTGAGTTCTTGGGTTGTTAGGTTGCTGGGTGGGGTTTTGATGGTGGTGTTTGTTTGGACGTTAGCTTAAACGTAGTCACAGCAAAAGATTAAACTTAAAATACAGTTTTAAGATACAATGATCATTGTAATTCTGATTACAATTGGTGATGTATGGTGGGAATATTACAACGTTTAAACGATTTTAAAAAATTGACTGATGTATTAACGGTAAATTACTTTTAATCTTGATTTGAATCAGCATATGATTTATCATTGTCAGTATGACGAACTGAAAAATGTTCAACTAGTTTCAAGTGTTAAAACAATGTTGGGCGCCTTCCCACAAACGACAATGGTAATGCAAATGATTATGGGAAGAGGTGAAATTCATTGACTTTAAATGCTTTCAAAACTCTGAAACGTTTCAGGGCTTTCATCCCAACGACAAGAATGATAAGAACTTTTCTTTATAGTTACAATGATAAATTCAAATTTTAAACAACACGTAAGTATTTGTTGTTCAATTAATTTTTCATGTCTTGCAAATTTATTACTTATTGTGTACTCAGGTGCTTGAGTTGTTGGGTTACTGTGACTTTGGGGTGGTTGGGGTGGCTGGGCGGTTGGATGTTGGGGTGGTATGTTGGAAAAATGTTTGGATGCTTGGGTGACGCGTTTGTTTTAGTGCTGGTTTTTCCAGCTCTCAGGATTTAATCGTCATTTTGAAAAATTGCTTCTTAAGTCAAGTCAAAATTGTTATTATAATATATTGTTGATGGGAAGTAGGAGGAGATATTTTACAACCTTTTAAAGCTGTCAAGCATTCGAGAAATGGGAAGAGCTGTTCGAGCCTTGATCAACATAATATTTTTGACACGTAACATATGACAAAGTTCAGATAACACCAGGTTTATGTTTACGTCGTAACTTTAAATCAAGAGACACCGAACAGCACTCAAAACTAAGTGTATGTGTATGTTGATCTGTTTTTCATTTAATGGTTGGGTTCTTTGGTACGTGGGTGCTTGAGTGATTGGATTCTTGGGTTGCAGGGGTATGGGGTGGTTTGGTGCATGGGTGTTCGGGTGGCGCGTGTTCTATCGTCGTAAAAGCAAAAAAAAACTGATCAAATAATAATTTAAACATTTTACTGACGATGAAAATGGGAGGTGGGAGTCTTACGTGGTTGAATCATTTCGAAAAATGTTTAGCGTTGCACAACAATAAAATAACCTATTTTTGTGTTGTGGAGATGTTGAACCTTCTCAGCACCTGCAGCACCTTCCAGTTGTCGTGTTGAAGGAAAGAAGTGTCGATATGCGCTGGCGATGACAGAGCGTCACCAGACTATCTACTCTTTAAAGTGTTTGTGTAAGAGGACGGAGACGACAGCTTTGCTGAGTGACTCCGTTGATTGTACACAAGCGTCACACCGCCGAGACCGTACAAAAGACTTCGGTGTTGGAGGATTGCACTAGGAATTGAAACAACAAGCTCACGAAAATACCTCTACTTTGCCCAATGGCTGACTGTTCGCAAAAAGTGGTAACGTCGTGTGCGGTGGCCAGTCGCAGAAATGGAGCTCATGTCACCACGTCACAAAATGGTTCACCGCAAGCGTTGTCCTCGAACCTGAACTCTGGGCCTCATGCGGTCGTATCAGTACGTGGTTCGGAGCCGATGGCCATTCTGCAGCGGAGTTGGCTACAGTGGACTCCATGCTGTCGTGCTGGAGGACATACGTTCATCGCTTCATGAACGGTCAGACAATTTTCGTCCCACCAGTGCTGCCGTCAACGAAGAGCTGACAGACGCACTTCAAAATATTATTGACCAGTACAGCGTACTTCAGATTACAGAACACGGATCTTCAGCTGTGTGAATCAAAGGTGCTGCGGGTGCTGGCAACATCCAGAGTTATTGACGAGTTCCTCCACACCTCATCCGCGAAAACAGAAAGTGCGGGGTGCTTGAAACACATCTTGTGTGTCACTCCCACGGGAGTTCTGTCGAATGGTTACAGAAGGCGATGTCGAGAAAGCACGAACAATGAGGTAGATACATTCGACGGGTTCGACTCTGAAAAAATTCCACTTAATTCCGTTTGAGGCGCCACGAGGCCTTGGTGACTAAGGAAAGCGACTTCCTCACTCCCACGCAATGACAGATTCTCATCCCGCTGTTCCTGGCGTGTCCCCAGGTGTTCAAGCTCTTGGCGGGTGACGAGTGGCAGTTTCGGCCCATCGGCGATGACGACGGCACAACACTCCGGCGCAACGATCATTCGCCCTCGCGAACTGATGAGGAACGATGTTCGAACTGCGTGGAGGCGTGTGTGCACGAAGGTCAGAGACACGATGCCTACAAAGGAAGACATCAACGTCTTCGTGGAGAGTCTGTTGTCAAACATCTTGCCGACCGTTGAAACCCTCAATATATTCTTCAATTACTCCCCGCAAGGCATCGCAGTGGCCGTCACTGTCGAACACGTGCGGTGGCTGAACGAGTTGTCCGCGCAAATCAATCATACATAGGAGCAATATCTATTCAAAAACCTCCTGTGATGTGGGTTTCAGTTCAACGGAATAAGTAAAAAGGCATTAAAAGTTGTGGTATTTGACTGGCGCCAAAGATCCCACCAATCCTACACCTCTTCATTCATTTCACATAGTCGGACTGGAGTCAAGCTCAACAAGGTCTTCTTTATCCGCTGATTATCCCAAGCCTGTTCTCTTGGCCGTGATGTCGCCAGACAGCAGATGGGGACAGTGGGCATCTCCTTAATCCATTCATACGAGTCCGTAATTAGATGACGATGCATTTGACTACCTGAAGAGTGTCACATTTACTCCCGCCGTTCACCCGCGTTTGTTTGAATTTGATACTTAGACATTCAGAGCACTGGGCAGAAATCATATTGTGTCAACACCATTTGACGCCATCGCAAAGCTTTGTTTTAATTGAACAGTAGGATTCTCCTTGTGCGCTCCAGTTCTGAGTTGATTGTTCATCGCACAGGGGAAGCTTCGAGAAGCATTCCCTGTCCATCAATTGTCACCAAACGTGAATCCACTCGACACCGCGAAGCGTCAAGCAGCTTCCGAGCAGCTCAAATCTTTTGACCAGGACCCCTGAACCCAACCCTCAGAGCCAATCCTTTTCCCGAAGTTACGGATCTATTTTGCTGACTTCCCTTACCTTCTTTGGCTCTGTGGACCAGAGGCTGCTAACCTTGGAGACCTGGTGCGGTCATGGGTCTGGTCAGGGGTGCAAACCAATCTGTCCTTCAGCTTTTGAAGGACAGTTGGAAACGCATCTGACCTTGAATGACAAGGTGCTTTACCAGCCGAATAACCCTATCGCCAGGCAACCTAATTTCAAGGAAAAGGGTGTTAAAAAGAAAAGACAACGCTCCCGAAGCTCCGACCTGCATTGCCCAATTCCTTTACGTTACCGTACCTAACCCACGTCCTGGTTGAAGAAAATTAACCCCATTCCCTTTCAAGATTCGAGGCAAAGCCTGCGTGTGCGGAACATTCCCTGTCGATTAGGATCGACTAACCCATGTCCAACTGCTGTTCACGTGAAATCCTTCTCCACTTCGGTCTGCAAAGCTCTCATTTGAATATTTGCTACCACCACCAAGATCTGCTCCAGGAGCTGTTTTACTCAGACATTCGCCAAGAGCTTCACAGCAACCCCCTCACCCCATGCCCTCCTACTCATTGGTGCACCGTGTAACAGCGATGATTGAGTATCGGTCACACGCGTTGGCGCCATCCATTTTTGAGGCTGCCATTCGGCAAGTGAGTTGTTGCACGATCCATAGCGGATTTCACCTTCCATAACCGCCGTCCTGCTGTTAAAATGAACCAACACTCATGATTGGTATCTGATGAGCGAGCACTTGAGCACCTGAACCTAATGTTAGGTTCATCCCTCATCGCCAGTTCTGCTTGCCAATAATGGCCCACGTGGAGTTATCACTTGTCCCAGAGGTTCACCAACGTCACCACTGGATCTTACCCATTTAAAGTTTGAGAACAGGTGGAGAAGCACACGTTCCCGATTCCTCGAATCATTCGCTTTACCTGATAAAGCTGTGCAACTCCAGCTATCCTGAGGGAAACTTCGGAGGGAATCAGCTACTGGATGGTTCGACTGGTCTTTCGCGCCCATACTCCATGTGAAACGAACGATTTGCACGTCAGTATCGACACGAGCCTCCACCAGAGTTTCCCCTGACCTTGGCCCTTCTCAGGCATAGTTCACCATCTTTCGAGTCCTCACACTTACACTCTTACCCAAACCACTCTCAAGATCACGGTCGTTTGCAGGTGCACAATTCCAAGCATTCACTTTCATAACGCTTGCAGGTTTAGCACCCGAAAACTTGCACATGTGTGTTGGACTCCTTGGTCCGTGTTTGTAGACGGGTCAAACGAGGTCATGTAGTCAGAATCGAACGCCAATAATCGAACAACAACGATGAACTGTGACTTCAATAACTTGGCGTTTGAACGCAGTCCATTTGTAAATCCACAGATGCGTGAACACACACTGATAGTGAGTGCGACCTACGCAAAAAGTTTAATTCACAAGGGAACTGGTTCTGACAGTCAAGGCAAGCAACAGCGCAGACACTGACATTAATACCAGCGCCAGGCGCCAATCTCACCAACCAAAACTTGTCCAACTCAGTTTCCATCCCACAAATTCAAGGACTTTTAACTCTATTTTCAAAGTCCTTTGCATCTTTCCCTCATAGTTCTTCTTCGCTATCGGTCTCCAACATATATTGACCTTCACATGAAGTTTACCACTCACTTTGCGCTCCACCCCCAAGGAACTGACTCTGAGAGTGCATACCGTACGTGCGGGACTGCAAATGACAGACTGGACGCTCACCTGTTCTCTTAACCTTTTCCC
>CBDCEV010000045.1:0-7309 GCA_965215715.1 Hyphomicrobiales bacterium
ACTCCTGGTCAAGAATGGAACACCTGCTCCGGGGCCGCTCTGCGAACGGACTCTAGCTAAACTACTCTAGCTGAACGACTCCAGTGACTTTAGCTAAGCGAGAGTTCGAGTTCCAGAAAATGGAGGGCTGCTTTTCGCTGTCGTTCAACAGTGTTCTAGTTTCCGTTCCCAAAAATGTTTTCCAGTTTTCGTACGCTTTCGTAATTTTTTCGGCTTTTCGTAAAAGGGCCCCTGGCCTGTTTTCACCCAGGGAGTCCCTCGTCTCTTTTTACGAGGAAAGGAGTATCTCGTTTCTTTTTTACGAGCAAGGCTTTGTAGCAGCCGAGAAGAGAGAACGTGATCTTTAAATCTCGGTTCTTAAAGTGGTGAAGAACAAGTTTTCAGTGACCGGTCGTTTTCCAGTCGGCGGAGGCGAGTCGTGGAGCACAGTACGGTCGACGCCTACGCGCGCGGAACGGCGACGTTGACACGCGCCGGTGCTGTGCTGCGCAAGCGGTTGCTTTTGTTGTTGGTTGTCAGAGTTCGAAGGCCGAGCTCTGCGGCACCGACCGGCGCCCCCCGAACCCTGCCACTGAGGTGTTTGCAATCAACGCGTACAATTGGAATCCTAATGTTATTTATGGCGTACAACTGAAATCACTTGGAAATTTGTGGCGTAGTACAGGAGTATCTGTACAGCGGAAATCCTAATGCAATTCATAGCGTACAACTGAAATCCTACTGAAATTTATGGCGCACAGCTGAAATCACTATGAAATTTATGGCGTGCACCTGAAACCCTTATGAAATTTATGGCGTACAACTGAAATCCCTGATAGATCCGCCAGAAATTCCCGACCGGCTGGACCCCGCCGAACCGCCACAAAAACAGCAAAAAAGTCGGAATTAGTTGGTTTTGGTTGGTTTTGGTTGGCCTGCAAATGATCCCAGGGGTCCCCTGAGGGGGCAAAAACAAAAAAAAAAACAGTAAAAAGTCGGGATCCGCCGAGCCGCCAGAAAAACGTCAGAAATTCCGGATCCGCTGGACCCGCCGAGCCGCCACAAAAAAAAAGCAAAAAGTCGGGATTAGCTGGTTGCTGGTTGGTTTTTGGTTGGCTTGCAAATGACCCAGAGGCTCCTTGAGGGGGGCACTGAGATTGAGCGGAACACGATTCGAAGTTAATGATGTTTTCACAATTCAGATTCCCAAACGAACCGTCAAGCTTGTAGCAATGAATTTGTTTTCGTCAGAAACGCTTCGATGTACTTTGCACCCGTTCGAAAAATTCCAAGTGAATCGTTCAAAGTATCTCAAAGGGAATTAATCAGAATCGAAGAGTGGAAGTGTGAAAAGCAATGTATCTTCTATCTTTTTCATAGAGAAGTTGCCCATTGATATCTTGCGATGATAAATGAAAATTCGTTACAGGTGGCAGCGTGGCAGAGTCGCTACAAAGCGATAATCCTGAGGTTCGCTGAATTCCTCAGCGACGCAGCGACAGTGCAGTTATTCCTGGTGTCGGCACAAGTTGCGCAGTTGGATTAGAGCATCCACAGTCGCGCTTCTAGGTCGCGCACCGAGATGGAGGTCTGCACGGCGGACCGCGTGTCAGTGGACTCCTTGCACAGGCAAACTTTACAGGGTTCGTTCTCGGCTGTATCGAAGCCAATTTTTGTAACCAGATATTCGTTTGAAAGCTCTCGCCGAGATCTACAAATTTCCTTTGCACAGCTCTGCAATCTCAAAATTTTCATCAAAGTTGCCACAATGTTGCTAAATCATGTCATTATTTTGGCTCATTTATAGCAAACACATTGGACGTTTTAGCAAATTTCGGCAAACTGGAATTTTTCAGCGATTTTTTTTTGAAACGTTTTCAATAATGTTGATGAAAATTGAAATTGGCGAGCACTGCAAAGGTGTGTATTGTGTAGATCTCGGCGAGAGCTTTTAAATGAGAATTTACTATTTACTTGCAAAAATGAGCTTTGATACAGTCGAGAAGGAGCCTTGTGAAGTTTGAGCCCTCTCAGAATAGTGAAGAGAAACCTCGCATCCACAGTCCGCGTTTCTAGGTCGTGCGCCGAGATGGGGGTCTGCACGGCGGATCTCGTGTCAGTGGAATGGTCGCTTCTTGCACGGCCGAAGAATTCTGCCACCGATTGGTTCGAAATCTGTCCACGTGTCGTGCTGCTCCTTGCTTCAAGCAGGAAGGTCCATGCGGAATTCATGTTCGTGAGAGAACGTCGAGAGTTTTGCTTGCCAGGTACGCGGCGGTGTGGGGTCGAACGATCGCGTCCATTGCCGCGTTGGTTGTCGTCTTCTCCGGTGGCACTATTTTGAAATTCATCAACAGAAACCGACGAATTGATGCGTTTACATGTTTTTCAGCAAGTCTTCAGAAACTATCAGCCAAATGTTGCAGAATCTTTGCTAAAAATTAATTATGTATTATGCAGAAGTCAATGAAATTCTGAAGTTGAACATGCTGAAAAATATGTTGTTTTCCCTTAAGATGAAATTTATATTGAAAAACGTTTTGATGCAGATGCAGAGAACGAGATGTCTATCATTGCATATTTGAAGTTTTTTGAAGGTGCTAATGAAGAAGTGATGCATGAAGTTAGGACCTACGTTGGTCTTCTTCGTCTGGATACACGACCGGCTCACCCGCTGGCCCTCCAGAGCCTCCTGCCGACGCAGCCGAAGCTCGCCGCTAAGTTTAATCTAGCTCCAAGTTAGAACGGATTTTTCTAATTTCTAATTTGTTTTTCTAATTACTTGTATTCAAAATCATATGCTGAAAATTTCAAAAATTTTCGTTGCGAAATCTCAGGAAATTTGATCATCTAGGGGAGTTTGATCTTCTCGGTAAAATTTGCTGAGATTCCGAGAAATATTCGTCGGGGTTGGTGAATTTTGGACATCGAATCATTCATCAAAATTGGTGAATTTGGGAAAAAATGAGCGAATTATTGAAAAACAAAATTGCAAAAATGCGAAAGATGTTTGATGAAATTTAGCTGAAATTTTAATTAGGAGCGGTGCAAAACTTTGAAGCAGCACGCGTCAGCGGAGGAGTCGCTCCGCTCGGTCGTGCTCGCTACCGCACTGCGCGAGATCTCCAATCATTACCCAGCTCGGCCTCGCGCGGCTCCTCCTCGCGGCGGAGCTGTGCTCGGTTCGCGTGTGAGGCCTTCTGGGCACGGCTCGTGGGGTAGCGCCTCTTGGGTCACGGGCTGCGCTTCCGGGGCCCCTCGCGGGCCCAGCTTCGCCGGTGGCTGCTCGGCTGGGCTGCGGTTTTGGTTTTGCGTTCCGGCGTGCGTGCGCGTGATGCTCTCCGTTGTGCCCCCGCTAGGCGAGTTTTTGACGCTATGCCGCCTCATTGTCTTTCATCTTGATGCTATTTTGCATTTTCCGAAGATCTTCTTCGTACGAGTATTTGGGCAACAGCTGAAAACAGACAAAAAGGGCCATTCACGGGAGATTAAAAAAAAATGATTTTTTTTGCAGTTCTTACTCGTACTGGCAGAGAAGTTTGCTTTTTTGCACTTTCCGGGCGCCGTTCTCCGCGTCGCAGGCTTTCCATCTTTTGGATCAGCGTAGTTCCTACTTCCGCTTACAGAGCAGCGTGCACTTGTGCACTCTCTTGTTGCTGCTCCCTCAGGCATAGCTGCTGCGGGCTGGATTGCTTCTTTTCTGGGGCACCGTGTGCGTTGTCTGGAGGACGCTTAGCGCTTTTCACGGTTTTTCCTCTTGGATTCCAAAGGTGCAAAACTTTGTAAATCTTGAATATCTCGTCGAGAGCTTTATAACGAGTATTTTGTATTTACCCACGAAAATCAGCTTTGATACAACTGAGAGCGGGCCTCTCAAAGGCAAAAGACGTTTTTGCCAAGAATTAGAACAACAAGGCCCGCGATTCCTGGGGATAGAAAAACAAGCACTTTTAATGCATTTTAAGCATTTCCTTATTGGAAAAACCTAAACATTTGCCGTTCCTTCTTTTGAAAATGACCATTTTCGGTAGAATTTCAAACCCTCGAGAATTCCGAGAAACCAGAGGAACTCGAGAAACTCGAGGAACTCGAGAAACTCGAGAAACTCGAGAAACTCGAGAAACTCGAGAAACTCGAGAAACTCGAGAAACTCCGGTTTCTCGAGTTTCTCGAGTTTCTCGAGTTCCTCGAGTTCCTCGAGTTTCCTCAGGGATTTGCGGGATTCGGCAACTGCGTTTTTGAGATTTTGAGAATTTTGCGTCGGAATCGCGAAAGATTTTCGGTCATTTTCCATATATTTTATCTTTTCATGATCGCGGCCTTGGCGCTCATGATCCCGGCCTTGGCGCTCATGATCCCGGCCTTGGCGCTCATGATCGCGGCCTTGGCGCTCATGGTCGCGCCAAGGGCGCTCAGGGTCGCGTCCATGGCGCGCATGGACGCGTCCATGTTGCGTAAAGAGCCGTCCATGGCGCTTCTTGGGCGCACCTTTGGCGCTTCAGGGCGCCCTAGGTCGCGCAAGGAACCCACTGTGGGCGTCCCATAGGCGGCGCTTGGCCGAGCTGGTCCGCACCAAGTCGCCAACATCGCGCAGCTTTTTCCTTTAGAAATCGCAGTTTGGCGCAGTTTGATTCCCAAAAGTGCCGCGCGGAAATAAAAGACTTAGCTTCGGGAGCCCAAAAATTCAAAGGACGCGCTCAGAATTTGTTGCGAAATTTGAGTTTTTTGTGAGATTTTCAGGCGGGCCCGGAAAATTTAAGGTCCGCGTTAATTTGTGTGTTTTTCGGCGCCAGACATTTTTGGGCGCATTCATGGCGTTGTCGGAATTTTCGAGAGAAAAAATCTCAAAACATTTGCAAAATTTTTGAAAAAAATTCGAAAAAATGACATTTTTTTTCGCGCGAAAATTGATAGACAAGCACTTTTGACCACGAAAAGGCTTCCCCGCCTGAATCTGGGCTAATTTGTAATTTTAAGAGAGAGTCAAAGTTTTCGCGGAAATGGGCCAGAAAGGGTCTTCAACGGATGTGTGTATTGTATAAGAACAACGTGATTTGATCCATAAAAATGAATGGATATTTTTTTGATTTTCGGCTGATATGCTACCGAAACTAAGTCTTTTGTTTTCGGTGTACTACGTCGGATTTGCGTTTATGTAGGGATTTGCGGGATTCGGCAACTGCGTTTTTGAGATTTTGTAATTTTGCGCCGGAATCGCGAAAGATTTTCGGTCATTTTCCATATATTTTATCTTTCTCATGATCGCGGCCCTTGGCGCTCATGATCGCGGCCTTGCGCGCTCATGGTCGCGCCAAGGGCGCTCAGGGTCGCGTCCATGGCGCGCTATGGACAAGTCCGTGGCGCGCATGGACGCGTCCATGTTGCGTGAAGAGCCGTCCATGGCGCTTCTTGGGCGCACCTTTGGCGCTTCAGGGCGCCCTAGGTCGCGCAAGGGGCCCACTGTGGGCGTCCCATAGGCGGCGCTTGGCCGAGCTGGTCCGCACCAAGTCGCCAACATAGCGCAGCTTTTTCCTTTAGAAATCGCAGTTTGGCTCAGTTTGATTCCCAAAAGTGCCGCGCGGAAATAAAAGACTTAGTTTCGGGAGCCCAAAAATACAAAGGAAACGCTCAAAATTTGTTGCGAAATTTTTGAGATTTTTGTGAGATTTTCAGGCGCGCCGAAAATTTGCCAGGGCGCACCCGGAAAATTTAATTAATTTGCGTGTTTTTCGGCGCCAGACATTTTTGGGCGCATTCATGGGCGTCGGAATTTTCGAGAAAAAAAATCTCAAAACATTTGCAAAATTTTTGAAAAAATATGTCAACGAAAAAAATGACATTTTTTCGCGCGAAAATTGATAGACAGGCACTGTTGACCACGAAAAGGCTTCAACGGCGGAACAAAAGGAATTAATCTGGGCTAATTTGTAATTTTAAGAGAGAGTCAAAGTTTTCGCGGAAATGGGCCAGAAAGGGTCTTCAACGGATGTGTGTATTGTACAAGAACAACGTGATTTGATCCATAAAAATGAATGGATATTTTTTTGATTTTCGGCTGATATGCTACCGAAACTAAGTCTTTTGTTTTCGGTGTACTACGTCGGATTTGCGTTTATGTAGGGATTTGCGGGATTCGGCAACTGCGTTTTTGAGATTTTGTAATTTTGCGCCGGAATCGCGAAAGATTTTCGGTCATTTTCCATATATTTTATCTTTTCATGATCGCGGCCTTGGCGCTCATGATCGCGGCCTTAGCGCTCGTGATCGCGGCCTTGGCGCTCATGGTCGCGCCAAGGGCGCTCAGGGTCGCGTCCATGGCGCGCATGGACAAGTCCGTGGCGCGCATGGACGCGTCCATGTTGCGTGAAGAGCCGTCCATGGCGCTTCTTGGGCGCGCCTTTGGCGCTTCAGGTCGCCCTAGGTCGCGCAAGGGGCCCACTGTGGTCGTCCCATAGGCGGCGCTTGGCCGAACTGGTCCGCACCAAGTCGCCAACATAGCGCAGCTTTTTCCTTTAGAAATCGCAGTTTGGCGCAGTTTGATTCCCAAAAGTGCCGCGCGGAAATAAAAGACTTGGTTTCGGGAGCCCAAAAATTCAAAAGACGCGCTCAAATTTTGTTGCGAAATTTTTGAGATTTTTGTGAGATTTTCAGGCGCGCCGAAAATTTGCCAGGGCGCACCCGGAAAATTTAAGGGCGCGTTAATTTGCGTGTTTTTCGGCGCCAGACATATTTGGGCGCATTCATGGGCGTCTGAATTGCAGAGAACGAGATGTATATTTGAAGTTTTTGAAGGTGCTAATGAAGTAGTGATGCATGAAGTTAGGACCTACGTTGGTCTTCTTCGTCTGGATACACGACCGGCTCACCCGCTGGCCTCCAGAGCCTCCTGCCGACGCAGCCGAAGCTCGCCGCTAAGTTTAATCTAGCTCCAAGTTAGAACGGATTTTTCTAATTTCTAATTTGTTTTTCTAATTACTTGTATTCAAAATCATATGCTGAAAATTTCAAAATTTTCGTTGCGAAATCTCAGGAAATTTGATCATCTAGGGGAGTTTGATCTTCTCGGTAAAATTTGCTGAGATTCCGAGAAATATTCGTCGGGGTTGGTGAATTTTGGACATCAAATCATTCATCAAAATTGGTGAATTTGGGAAAAATGAGCGAATTATTGAAAACAAAATTGCAAAAATGCGAAAGATGTTTGATGAAATTTAGCTGAAATTTTAATTAGGAGCGGTGCAAAACTTTGAAGCAGCACGCGCCAGCGGAGGAGTCGCTCCGCTCGGTCGTGCTCGCTACCGCACTGCGCGAGATCTCCATCATTACCCAG
>CBDCEV010000046.1:0-8329 GCA_965215715.1 Hyphomicrobiales bacterium
CCGTTGGCTTCGCATCATTTCGTTGTAATCGCGGAGATCTCTTGCAAGCTGCAGAAAATACTTCCAAAGCCGACGCAAAAAATTAACACTGGGAAGCTTGGGGACAAGGTAACGAGGGAGGCTTTCGCAAAGTACTTCGAAGGGTCATTAGCGTCGCAGGAAGTTTGCACCGATGATGTTAATGCTGCCAGCCAAGCGATTACAGTAGCCTTTGACGAAGCTGCGACACAGACGATCAGACAGAGCGACATGGTCCGCCGTTCAAAACTGTGGATAAGACAATGTACCCTCGAATTTTTGCAAAAACGCCAGATAGCTAGAAGTGCGAAAGACTTTGCGAGAGAGAAGTTTTTGACAAGAGAGATCCGAAGGTCTGCCAAGGGAAATCGCCGGGTGTGGCTTCTTGACATCGCAGGCTCAGGGTCGTGGGATGCAATGAAAAGGTTGCGTAGACCACGCTGTCCGAATGAAGGCAGGCTGAACAATTGCGCGGGGGAGAGCGTCTCAAGCGAAAGAAGAGCAGCTACACTTGCAGAGTATTTGGAAACAGTGCAGTGGGCAGTGTGACCAGCAGAGTTGATTGACCCAGAAGGTGAGAACACTGATCTTCCAATCAATTTGCACAGAATGTCAATGGAAGAGCGGCAGTCCGGACACCCGGAAAATGTCTGTGCAAACGGAGTGGTTCGTCAAGGTCTGTCAAGATCCGTCAAGTTTCGGTTCGATATTTCAAATAAGTGTTAGCCGATTTAGGAACAAGTCGGTGTAGGGAAAATCAATTTTGCAAACCGATTTTGGGGGAAAACGCTTTATTTTTGTTCCACCTGACGTTCACCAAAAACCTGCGGCTCTTGCGAATAATAAAATGAAAAAACATTTTCCATTAAAGTCTATTTTGTCATCGCTGTCAACCATTCAATGTTCAACCCGGTAACGGTCAACCCATTTTGTCTGCACTTGTCTTTAATGGTCAATCGTATTCTGGTCATCCGTTCAATGGTCAATCCGATACAGGTCAACCAAGTGATGCTCAACCCGCTAATGATCAACCAATAAACAGGTTGACCATTAACGGGTTGACCACTAACGGGCTGACTACTAACGGGCTGACCACTAATCGGTTGACCTATAACGAACTGACCATTGAACGGCTGATCAGAATACGGTTCACCGTCAACGCCGGTCTGACCATTAACAGGTTGAACACTAAAAGGTTGACCAATAACGGTCGACTTCTAATGTTTGACCAATAGCGACTGATAACTGACTGTTGACCCTTAATGTTTTTGATGATGATGATGGCGTCCTAGGGGAGGAGTACCTCTCGACGCTTCAGCATTCCTGCAAACTGAACAAAAAAGGCTACATAAACTACGAAGTGCACGCATGGAAAATATCGGCAAAATCATCAACCGAATTATCAGTAATATAAATTTTCTTCTCCAAAAAAGCTCCGTTCACACTGTCTTCCCAACATGGAGAAAATCCAAGAGTACTTGTGCGAACTCCACATGGCTTTGTCAAGAGCAACGTGTTGCCCAATCCTTCTGGCCTGAAGTACTTGGAGAAGCAATATTCTCACGTCCATGGTGGTGTTCTTCCCTGCTGAAACTGATGACCTATGATGCTTTGTGCTTCCGCCCGCCAGTTCTCGTCCCTGAACTGGACGAATTTCATCGGTAGGAAGGGATCAACCCCCAGCCCATCCGGACAACATGGCCAATGTAATTATAGATGTGACTTACGACATGCACGTCCATATCTGGAAGTTTCAATGATGTCTGCGTCTGTCTATAAGTTTTCGCAACTCTCTTTGCGAAAATTGCGTCAGTATCACCCCATATCCTGTGGACACGCAAATAGCGCTTGTCCTCCAGAAAAAACACAGAGCGAATTTTCCCGAGTTGCGTTTGAGTTAGGCGCCAAGGGCCAACGCACCGCGAGAATGCCGAACTGAATGTTCTGAACATCAGGTTGAACTTGCTTTTTCTCGCCACTCCCGGTGTGGACCAACGCTTTTGATGCCTTCGCAGAGATGCCTGTGCTAGCAGTAGTAGTTTGAAGCTTAGGTCCGGAGCCGTGTGGCCCTGCACACTTATCCAAGCTCCCAGCGCCTTCATGCTCGAGTTCAAATCGTGAGAGACGAAATCCGAAGGCAACATGGCAAGTTCATCCTGATTGACATATGCGTCTGCCTGGTATTCAAACCTGTCATCGGGCAGCCTCCATCCTGCTGGCGCCAGTGAGGATCTCAACAATGCGCAAATCTCCTTGAAGTCTGAAGGTGAGTGCGCAAATATGAAGCAATTATCACTGAACCACATGAAAGGAATCAATTCGGACTCCAATGCAAAGCCCAGGTTTCTCCTCTGACACTCAGACCATGCTAGTTGCAACGCTCGTGCCAAACACATTTTTATGCAGACGAGGACCCAGCCTGCCTCCCTGTAGAAATTCACATCTTGGGAAGATTGGTGGTATCCTTATATCACCAAGGCACATCTTGTATACAGATAGTAACAAGCTTCGCATGATGGAAGGTACTAATTGTCGTTTAAGCCACGGCTCATCAGGGAATCGTAAATGAAATTGTGAAGAATCTCGTCAAAAGCTTTTTCGGATGTCGCACACCCCTGGGATCAATGGGATTTTGAACTCTTGACACCTGGCTCCAGCGAGAGCAATACACAAAAGCAAATCACAAACTTGTAGGCCGCTCGTGTATGCGCACAGCCAGTGAACATTTTCGTCCAAGCCATCGCTCCTCATTTGCAGCACGATATCCTCAAGCAACTTCCGCAACTGTGGTATCAGAGCAATAGGCCGCAGTTGCGAATACAAGCTCACATGTTTGACCGTCGGTATGAGCGGTACCTCTATTGAGATGGACGGTTCTTGCCTCATTTGTATCCGGTGTCTCTTTGAAGGATTAAGACACTGCAAAGGCGAGTCTTGTAGAACAATGTTCTGCTTTGTCGTTCCGTTGAATTTCGCACCTACCAACTCGTCTTGCAAACAACCTCGCAAAATGGCCAACGGATGAGCATCCTCTGGATTTGCATCTGGGCGCATTTCGTTGCTAGACATATCAATTTCTGGAGCCGCTTTGATGCAATGAGGACAGACATGCTGGCGGTCACCATTGTAGTCTACCCAGTCTTCACATTGCTTACGTGCCCCTGCACTGGCAGCCGCGTCGGCCAACGTGCTCAAGTGTCTTTTTACATGTACAACCTGTACAGAATCGAATCGCTGCGATGCCATCCAAATATGTGAATGCAGCGTGAATAAAAATGGGTTGAACACTCTCCATTCACCGCAAACTTGATTTACCACTAATTTCGAATCGCCCTGGATAACCAATTTGCGGGCATGTGGATACTCCTTCGAAATATAAAGCAACACAAACATGAGGCCATGGTACTCAGCAACTTTGCTAGACGTGGTGTTCAAGGAGTACGATTGTGTACCCAAACACTTCGCCAACAAAACCCATGATGACAAAACCACAACCACTTTCACCTGTACGCTTCACGGCACCATCAAATGCAACATGAAGAACATCGGAATCAAGCTCATCATCCAGAGCGCCGTGCAGCAAATTTGGTATCCGCGATGCGCAACTACCTGGCTCGCCATCTGCTCGAAGGAGAGGCAACAACATCTCAACAACGACCTGCTCTATATCAAGACAAGATCTTCCCTTCTTCAAGTTCTGCATAGCCATTAACATATGTTCCCATGTTATGGTTGCCTCCATATCTGGATTGCGCGCTTGCCATATCCATTGTGGACATTGCCATGTGGGGGAGCCATATAACTTTCTTTGAAATGCTCATAAATTCCATCTCTAATTTCTCGACGATCGTTTATTGGCTCGCCAGTCGAATCTTTAAACGTCATAATGTGTGTGGTCGCATTGGAACGCTTACTCCATCTACTAGAGTGGGGACATAACAAAATACTGGATTGTTGGCTAAGTGCCCTTACTTTAGAAAAAGAAGTTGGAAATCATCTTGCCCATAGCAGTCCTAGTTTCTCCTGATGTTGCGCGCCAAAGCTTCTGCAAAAAATGCAGATGGAAGCGCTGTTGCCGCGTTTTCTGCTTGTTCGAAGTTTGCTTAATTTCATGTAATCGTGCCACTTCCGCTGTCACAACACCAATCCCAATGTACTTTAAATGTATGTTTTGCGTATTTTTCAAGTACTTTTAAGGTACTTTTAACGTACTTTTCCATAGATATGCTTGGAAATCCATGGATGTCCATGGATATCAATGGAAATTCATGGATATCCATGTATATATATATATATGGAAATCCATGCATTTCTATGGATATCCATGGATATCCATGAACACCATGCATTTCCATGGATATCCATGGATTTCCAATTTTCCAATCTTCCGAGTTCCCAAATTTCCTTTTTTAATTTTCAATTTTCCATGTTTTCAAGTTTCTTTTTTAATTTATTTTTTGCTGATTTCCCAGGTTTTTGCCCCCCTCTCCCCTCTCCCCCGTGGGACTAACAAAACCCGTCCCTGCAGGAAATTCATGAAAATCCTCTGTGTTTTTGCGTGGTTTTCGTTCCTAGTTGGCAAACACCAACTCAAACGAACCCAGACCGGCCCAGATCGTCCCAAACCGGCCCAATCCGACCCAAACCAGCCCAAACCTTCGCAAACCAGCCCAAACTTGTTCAACCGATCCCAAACCAGCCCACCCCAACAAAAATGTGTGTGTGTCTGTCTGTCTTGGTCCGGTGTTTGACTCGGTTCGGCCCGGTTTGGCCCGGTTGGTCATTGGTGCATTCTACTCGGTCCCTTCGACTTCCGAAAATGTCAATAACAATGTATCAATTAACAATTGCCGGAGTTCCCAAAAAGCTAAACCCACATGTCCTCCGTTGACCTCCGAAAATGTCAATAACAATCTGATTGACCTCCCCGTGCGTGGTTGTGTGTGTTGTTCTTGGGTGGGGTTGTTTTGTGTGTGTGTGTTGTTCTTGGGAGGCGTGGTGTGTGTTTCTGTTTTTTGGGAACGTGGTGTGTGTGATGTTCTTGGGGGGGCGTGGTGTGGTGTTGTTCTTGGAGGGCGTGGTGTGGCGTTGTTCTTGGTGGTGTGGTGTGGTGTTTGTTTTTTTTAATGTGTGTGTTTGTTTTTGTTTCGGGGCGTGGTGTGTGTGCGTTTTGTTTGGGGGCGTGGTGTGTGTGTGTTTTGGGGAGTGGTGTGCGTGGTGTGTGTTCCGTTAGCGCCCACTCTTGCCTCCTAGCGCCGTCAGCGCTTGTCAGCGCCCGCTGGCGCCCGGTGGTGCCGGGTGGCGAACAACACACCACGCCTCTCAAGAACAACAACACACCACGCCCCCCAAGAAAAACACCACACCACACTGCCAAGAACAACTCCACACCACGCCCTCCAAGAACAACACACACACCACGCCCCCCCCAAGAACAACACACACACCATGCCCCAAAAAACAGACACACACAACCACGCACGGTTCGCGCACGGTTCGGGCGACTGTCGGTTGTTTTGGTTTTGGTTTTGTTTTGTGGTCTGAGTAATTTTCCAATGATCAAAAAAATCAAAAAAATCAAAAAACACAAAAAATGAAGAAACAAAAAACCAACACCAAAATCAGTAAATATTTTTAAAAATTAAAAGTCGGCCAAACCGCCTGGGACCAATTTCGCACAAAAATGACAAAATGCAAAAAAATGAAGAAAAAAAACTCAAAATGAGCAAAATTAACAAACAAATCCCCCCAAAAATGGAAAAATTGCGAAAAATCAAAAAATGATCAAAAAAAGGTCGGGTTGGGCCGGGTTCGGGCCAGGTTCGGGCCGGGTTCGGGCCGGGTTCGGGCCGGTTTCGGGCCAGGTTCGGGCCGGTTTCGGGCCGGTTCGGGCCGGTTCGGGCCGGTTTGGGCCGGTGTCGGTTGTTTTGGTTTTGTTCCAGATTTTTTATTTCAATCTCATGACCCCTTTCACAGACATGAAAAAATGCAAAAAAAGAAAAAAAACAAAAAATAAAAATGGAAAAAAAACGAAAAAATGCAAAAAATGACCTGAAAAAACGAAAAATGAAAAAAATAAATAAATAAATAATAATAATTATAATAAACACAAAAAATGAGAAAAAAAAAAAACACCAGATTGCAAAAGATTTTTAAAAGTCGGCCAAACCGCTCTGACCCCTTTCGGGGAAAAATCACAGACATGAAAAATGAAAAAAAAAAAAACATTAAAATTGTCAAAAAAATGCAAAAAATGATCAAAAAAATCAAAAAATGCAAAAAATGAAAAAAACAAAAAAATGTACAAAATGAATGATGCCTCGGTTGTCGGCCTTGTTGGGCCAAATCCGGGTTTGCCCGGTTTCGGCCTCGGTTGTGCGGTTTGGTCCGGTTTGGGCCGGTTTTGCTCGGTTTGGGCCGGTTTGGGCCCGTTTGGGCCGGGTTGGGTCAGTTTGAGCAGGTTTCAGCGAGACAATGTTGGAAACCAATGGAAAACACTGAGGATTTTCATGAATTTCCTGCAGGGGCGGGTTTGTTAACCCTAACCCTCCCCCCCACCACCACCACCACCACGACCACCTCCAAAAAAAACGCGATCAAAATTACATCTGAGGGTCCTTTACCTTCCACCAAAAACCACCCACCCCCAAGGTTCCCCTCCTACCTAACCCTTCACCACTCCAGGGAGTCATCCAAGTCACGAGTCAAGGTAAGAGTCATGTCGCAAGTTTAGAACTCAGACCCGGAACCCTTTGCCCAGATGTCAGGTGTATTGACTTGGCCCATCCCATCTAATGTGAGTCAGAAGGTGAGTCAGAGCGTGAGTCAGAGTGTTAGTCAGAATGTGACTCAGACTGTGACTCAGAATGTGAGTCAGAATGTGAGTCAGAGTGTGTCCGAATGTGATTCAGAATGTGAGTCAGAATGTGAGTCAGGGTGTGAGTCAGACTGTGAGTTAGAGCGTGAGCCAGAAGGTGAGTCAGAATGTGAGTCAGAATGCGAGCCAGAGTGTGAGTCAGAATGTGAGTCAGAATGTGAGTCAGAATGTGAGGCAGTGTGTGAGTCAAGATGAGTCAGAACCACCTCCCTATCTCCTTATCAGCCTTTAGGCTGGTCTTATAGATATATACATATATATGTGTGTATACACCTATATGTGTATATGTATATATATATATATATATGTATTTTTATGCAAATATAGATGTATATATCTATATAGATGTATATGGATATATATTTAGAAAAACATATATATATATATATATATATATCGGAAGTTGGGTGAGTCAGGCGCTAGCCATCCCCCGAACCGGGAAATCGTTTCGTTTCGTTGCGTGCGATGCGAAGCTGTGTGAGCGCGAGACATGACCGGGCGGACAAATTTGTGGGTCCGTCCCGTCCCGTCCGTCCCCCGTCCGGGCGAAGGGTCGTGTTCAAAAGTTTGAGCAGTGAGACTTCTGACCGATGCTTCGTGCTCGTAGGTGAGTGGCGCGTCTTTCTGGGTGGTGGTCCTGAACCCTCGTGCGTGTTTGGTGTGCTTTTTGACAGGTCTGGGGTTGATTTTGCTCGCTGGGCCCCCGTCCTGAACCGTCCCGCCTGCTTGTTTGCTTGGGTCAGAATATGAGTCAGAATGTGAGTCTGACCGATGCATCGTGCTCGTAGGTGAGCTGCGCGCCTTTCTGGGTGGTGGTCCCGAGTTCTCGTGAGTGTTTGTGCTTTTTGACAGGTTTTGAGTTGATTCTTCTCGCCGGCCCCCCGTCCTCAACCGTCCCGCCTGCTTGCTTGCTTGGGCCAGAAAGTGAGTCAGAAATGTGAGTCAGAATGTGATTCAGAATGTGAGTCAGAGTGTGAGTCAGAATGTGAGTCAGAATGTGAGCCAGAGTGTGCGTCAGAGTGCGAGTCAGATAATGTGCGAATGTGAGCCAGAGTGTGAGTCAGAATGCGAGTCAGATAATGTGCGTCAGAGTGCGAGTCAGAGTGTGAGTCAGAGTGCGAGTCAAAATGTGAGTCAGAATGTGAGTCAAAATGTGAGTCAGAATGTGAGTCAGAATGTGAGTCAGAATGTGAGTCAGAATGTGAGTCAGAATGTGAGTCAGAATGTGAGTCAGAATGTGAGTCAGAGCTTCAGTCAAGCTGTGAGTCAGAGAGTGAGTCAGAGTCGAAAAGAAGGAAGAAAAGAAAAAATGAAAAAGAAAAGAAAAAACATTTTTCTTTTCTTTCTTTTTTTCCTTTTTTCTTTTCCTTTTTTCCTGTTTTTTTCGTTTCTTTTTTCTTTTCTTTTTTCATTTTTTCTTTTTTCTTTTTTTCT
>CBDCEV010000047.1:0-12496 GCA_965215715.1 Hyphomicrobiales bacterium
TTCGAGACTACATGGAGCGATGAATGGCCTGCGAACAGCGAGCCGAGATTTCACAGAATTCCTGGCAGGAATACTCACAGAGCACATGGGAATCAAACGCGGTAAATTAGAGCGATGCCTGTTTGTACATGAGTCCAACGAAACACGTGTGGTATCCCACGTAGACGACCCTCTCATTTGTGCCAAACCAGCGACACTTGAAAAATTCTGGACACAGATCACGAAATTGGTGGTGATCAAGAGAGGAGAAGCTCTCAATCCGCGAATACCAGTAACTTACCTGGGATTCGAGTACCGAAGTGTACACGATGGCGACCGCAGAGGATTCACAGTGAAACCTACTGCCAAGTACGTTGACGAATGCTTGGACATTGTTCAACTGCAGTACGCAAAGGCAGTGATGACGCCTTTGACGGAACAGAAGAGTTTGAATCTCCATGATGAGACGACAGCGTGTGATCAAGTTCAACACTCATTGTTCAGAGCAGTTGTCGGAAAACTGCAGTACATTACTGGAGTGAGACCAGATTTGATGTTCGCGACAAAATGCTTGTCATACAAAATTGCGTCACCAACACTTGCAGATTTGACACGTGCCAAGAATGTGTTGAGATATTTGAAAGGAACACGAGAACTGAACCTCTACTTGACGATACCTGCATTGAAACCAAATGACTTGAACAAGACCTTCAAAAACACATCACGCGATATTCTGACGCTGACAAGAAAAGCACATCTTGCACACTATGGTACGTTGATCAATTTCTCTTGACGAGTGAATGTCGAGGGGAGAATCAGAATTGTATGCTTTTGGTGCACTGTCAGCTGAGTTGATTGTCGCACAAGCCATACTGAAAGAGATTGGACTATCATTCCTGATACACACGAGAGCAGACAGCAGCACAGCACGCGCAGTGGCAACGAAACAAGGCAAGTCGCAAGATGAAACACATTCACACGAGATTATTCATTCAAGATTTGGTTTTTCGGAAACTTTCAACGATGTCATCAGTCAAGACCGATGTGAATCCGAGTGACATCGGAACGAAAGCGAAGGGAAGTGAGAGATTCCACAGATTGAGATCAATGCTTGACATGGGTACTGAGCTGAGCGAGACGAGTTCACCTGGCATATGGTACAGTGGCGACGAGTGACTGTGGAAATCTCTGGATACAAGTATGATGGATTGGACGAGTCGAACGATCGACACATGTGAGCATGCGTAGATTTTTGAAAATTTTCTCAGTGCAACGAGGGACGCCTCGCGAATCTGACACAGCCTCGCGACGCGAGGAGGCGTGCTTGTTGAACCCGTGTAATGTTGTTGCACAGTGGTCACATCACAGCCTGGTACAGTAGACATGACAGTGACATACTTCTCTGCACAGACGTCTTGAGCTCAAGTCGGATCGAAGAGAAAACAATTCTCATCCTTGTGCACAGCGCACTTTGCACCCGTTTTGCGTCGGTTCCCACTCTTGCATATTCTGAAGTCGATGTCAACCTCGTTCAACATTGAGTGCTCGTTGCTTTCTCCACGGACAACGCGCAGCGCACGCCCCCGCCCGGACATCCACACCTTTTAGTGTGGTGAAGGAGCGGGGCCCCACCGCGGAGGGATGCTCGGGCTTCGCCCTCGCACAAACCCTAAACCCTAAAACCCCAAACCCTGAACCCTGAACCTGTTGGCTGTCGCGGCCCCCGCGCCGGCCGCGCACGCCAGTTGCATAAAACTTTTTAGACCCTAAACATGGTCCCGATTTCAAAGAAGGTGTCTAGGGGATCTACCCTAAACTTTGTCTGGTGGCACCTCCGCCGCAGCCTTCGCTGTGCGGCAAAGCCCTGCGGCAAAGCCGTGCGGCAAAGCCGTGCGGCAAAGCCATGCGGCGAAGCCCTGCGGTGAAGCCCTGCGGTGAAGCCCTGCGGAGAAGCCCTGCGGCTGCGGCGAAGCCTCGCGGCGAAGCCCAGGCCTTCGCCCAGACCATCGCCCAGGCCACCGCCCAGGCCCCCCGCTGCCCTCCTCCACCGTGTTTCGTCCCCGGGTCCCCCGGCTGCCTCCCCGGCTTCCGGCGACAGCCCCGTTGCCGCGTCGTTTTTCCGCCCTGGTCCGTTGTTGCCCCCGGCGTTTTTCCAAGTTTGTCAGAAGGGCCCCCGCCATGGCCAGGCAAAAGTTTCAAACCCTAAACCCGTAAAGGTTCGAAGTTTGGGTGGAGCGACAGCGGAGGTGGGTTTGTGGAAGCTCACGCGAAGCCCAAGGCTCGGAGTGGTGTGAAACCGCTCTCCACTCACCTTTTAGCAAGGGGAGCGGTCACTCTCATCCACCCGAGCGCGCGGTGGCAAACCCTAAACCCCAAATCCCAAACCTCCAAAACCCACTTTGAACACACCTTTTACCACCCCTTTCACCACCTCCTTGAAAAACACCCCTTGAAAAAAACCCTTAAATTTTTTTTTTTTTTAAAAAAAAAAAACATTAAACCCTCTTTTAATACTCCGTACCTTCCTTAAAAAAAAAACCTCCCCTTAAAAAACCTCCCCTTTAAAAACATCCCCTTTTTAAAAAAAAACCTCCACCAAAAAAAAACCTTCTAACCCACCACTCCTCCCCTTAAACCCATCCCCTTTTGACCTCTCCCCTCCTCCTCCCTCCACCCTTTTAAAACCTCCCCTTTAAAAACTCCCTCCTTAAAACCCCCAGAAAAAATCCCTTGTAAAAAAACATTGTCAAAACCGTTTTAGAAAACACCTTTTAAAACACCTTTAAAACGTTAAAAATCCCGTTAAAAAATCCTCTTTAACTAAAACCCCTTTAAAAATCCCTTTTAACAACAATTGTTAGAATTCTCTTTTTTTCAAATCACTTTTAAAAACCACCCTATAAAACCACCCTTTTAAAATCCCTTTTAAAACCAATTTTAAAACCCCCTTGAAACCCCATTACAACCCTTTAAAACCCTTCAAAACCCATCTTAAAACCACTCTTTTTACAACCCCTTTTTACAACTCGTTTTTGATAACCCCTTTTTCAAAAACTCCTTATAAAACCCCCTTTAAAAATCCCTTTTAAAAAACCCTGCATCACGGCAAACAACAGGTTTCCCCGTTCTATCGTGATTTATTTCGTCTTCCATTTCGTCTTCGAAAATTAGGTTCTGACCTTCACGAGAGAAACGTGGGTGAGTCGTTTGCTCTGGGCGGGCGACAGTTGGGCGCTTGTGATGTTCATCACGGCAAACAACACGTTTCTCCGTTCTATCGTATTTCACAGCATCTTCACGAAAAGAACGTGTTTCGACGTCTTGAGAATGGAGCGCTCCTCTTTTGAGGGCAAACAACAGGTTTCTCCGTTCTATCATGATCTGGGTTTGGATTTGGTTGGCTTGATTGGGAACTTTTTGCTTGTCGCGCAACTTCTCCTTCTGGTTGTCGAGCAACTTCTGAACCCACATCTTTCATCCAGTCATGTTTCAAGGAAATCTTTGGAAGAGGCCGAGGTGCCGCAGATACCTTCTCGTATGTGAATTCTCCAGTTTCCATCCGAACAACTTTCGGGATACAATAAGCTGTGAGCGTTTCATAAAGAATGAAGGCGTTCGATCGTGTCTGAAAGAAATTCAATCCTTTCTTCTGAGCAAGGTTGATGTAGACCCAATACACTGTATTTTGATGTCTCTTCCATGCTTTGTGCATGTCTTGTGCAAGACGCGGTGCTTCCAAGTCGATCGTGTCAGGATCCTCACGGTTTTTGTCCATGGGATTCACAAGCAGAAAGAATACTGTCTGTCGGTTGCTCAAATTTTGTCCTCCCAGTATCAATCCTGATTTGATGATGGAATGTAAATTGATTGCACTCCGACATGATAAATGTACTTGAAGAAAACGTCCGGAATAATGACATTGTCCTGTCAAGTAGGATCAATGAGACTGCGTCCTGAATGACCTTGAAGAGCTCGGAGGTACAAGAATTGTTCCTGAAGAATCAGAACAAAACTGAAAGCTGTTCTTTTCTCCTCCTCCTGCCATGCTGCTCTTCCACTTGTCGTCAGACCAATGATGACAATATAAGATTTTTTCTGAAGGTTGTTTTTTTTTTCCAGAATTCAATCGCTCCATCATTGTCTCGAAGTAGGCTTCCATGACGAAGAAGATGGATCAATTTCTTCGACACTGAATAATCGGATAACGATTGTTCTCCTGGTTCGACATCAGTCCAAGTTCTCTCACCAATTGCTATTGTTCATGTGGAAGAATCGGCAGGTGCTCTTCTTTGTGGTTTTGTTTTTGCTTTTGATCGGCTTGCAACATCACTTGCATTCAATTTCAACGCATATTCTTCGAACTGCAATTCTGAGGTTTCCTGCTCGTTGTTGTTTAAGTCCGTGACCAACTTGTTGTTAAGGCCATGAGAAATTCTGACCCACGAGTGAGAATTGTCTCTACTCAAAGACATAATTCTGATCTCAACTCTGTATGTACCTTGCAGGCAACAGGTTGTAACTTCCAATGCGGGCCCAATTTTGGTGTTCCCTCGGATCCATCCTCTTGGTTGTGATGCTTCGTCATCTCTTGGAAGGGTGTATTCACGACAGGCCGCTGCATGAAATTGTGTCAAATCTCCAGTGTCTTTTGTCATGAAATACTGCCCATTCTCCACAACATTCAGAAATCCTGCATCCATACACAATTTACTCACTCTGTCGGTTTGTGAAAGACTTTTAATTCGTTCTTCATATTGTTGTAATAGAAAATTCTGATATGCTGGATCATCACTCTCCAAAGGAACTTCTGTCTTGATCGCACTTTGCACAATTGATTGTCCCATCACCACATCAGGTCGCCCCGATCTGTCGTGAAGGGTTTCATATTCTTCACACATTTCTGCAACTGCTCCGTAAAGACTGAGCTGATTAGCAGAGACAATTATGCGAAAAATAGTCTCAATTGTTGTTGCACAATAAAGATGCAAACAAGAATGCTGCTTCCGTGGAGCAGCCACAAAACAAACCAACACAGATGGTGAGGATAGAGAAGATGGTGAAGACCACTTTTTACACCATTGCCACAAGGCACACACAACACGTGAGACTCAAGGGCCCTGAACCAAGATGGAGTGACGTCATCATGACGATGAAGAAAAACAAAGGGACAGCAGGCAAACACTTTCTGTGCACATTCCAAACTCTTGAAACACTGAGGGGTTTCCACACGCCCCGATGTGCTAGAACATGTGATGAGGCTTGCGTAAAAAAAATAACTCCGATCATTCGCTCAGACGTGTCAACGTCTCAAGTCTGGCTACAGAGACCTTCACAAAATTGACAGCTGATGGCAAAAAGATCAGAAGCAAATAACCTTGTAGCTTTGGCAGTGCGGCAGTGCGGAAGCTTTTCCAGTATGGCTGGAGACAACTCCTGGACCGTGTTGTACGCTTCCTGAGCGTCGCACGACCCCACCACCTGCGTGTCTTGTTCCTCGCATACGTTTTTGGAAGACACCGTACACATTGATGCCAGTGCCCTGCACCGTGACAACGAACCCAGAATTTGATGCAAAATGTTGACACACGTCTAAAACATCGTCGGAATCGCCACCGAACACGTTCACATTGACAATAGATACAATTTGGTTGATCTGATGTCAATCTGCTCCTTCACAATGGCGCCAGCCACAAGAGGCACGAAAAACACCAGGTTGACAAACTGCATTGGCGAACGTGTAAAGGAGATTGCAAACATCCCCTGAATAGAAGCGTAACGCACCAAATCACCCCTTATCGTCGTCGTCGACGACGTTTCTTTCCAGGTTCTGTTCCACACTCATTTCCCCAGTGTGGAGGATCCGTAATCAACCAGCAGCGACGGCATCGCCTCGCCTCCAGATACCACCAATTCGTACCAGAGCCACCAGCTTCTGCGTCATGTAGATTTTCTTCCGCACGTTCACGTTTACTATCATTGTGTGTCGCCTCGACAGCATTCTTTTGTTGACCCGTTCCCATCGGGACAACTGCAGGAGAGAAGCAGAGACGGGGTCCCGTACCGATCGGGACACCCGAAGACTTTCCTTCGAGCACTAACAGTACCGACACCAACGATCGAGTAGATTTTGTGCAAAGTCAACCGCAAGGGATCCGTGCAGCAGACGGGATGAGCAAAAAGGCTGTTGTGATCACTGTGAGCCAGATCAAACTTCTCTCGCAACTCTTTCACAACTTTGACAGTTCGTCCAGAATACCCTGCATCACACATCGACATGCCGCGCAGAGACACCGAACCACTTGCATCTGACGTCAACAGCACTTCATCACAGCACAAAACACTTGCACCAAATTCTGCGGCTTGTTGCAGTTCGTTTTCACGTTGCTGTCGTTGTTCAGTTGTCAACTTCTTGCCAGCTGTGAATGTCTGGTCAAATTTCAGTGCATGATAACCTCGTCGCAAAATTTCCACAAGTCTTTGACGTGCCTGCACTTTGGTCAATCCGTCAGTGACCTGTTGATATACCTTCTGGAATATCAATCTTCAGATTTCATCATAATTGCTTTCGAGATACAATAAAAGCCGGGAGTGTATCGTAGAGGATGATTGCGTTCGATCTTGTTTGACAGAACTTCAATCCTTTCCGTCGAGCAAGCTGTATTTCGACCCAGTACACCGTGTCCTGGTGCCTTTTCCACTTTTGCTTGTACAATGCAAGACGTGGTTTGGTCAAACCAAGCTCCTGCGGATCCTTGTGATTCTTATTCATGGGATTCACGGCTGTAAAGAACCGTCTGTCTTTCCCTGCTAGAATTGTCTTCCCGCTATCAATCCTGAATTTGTGATGGAGTGTAAACTGACTGCACATCCAATATGATAAATGTACTCGAAGAAATTGTTCAAAATTAACACATTGTCTTGCAGTGTAGGATCAATGGGATTGCGTCCTGAATGACCTTGAAGAGCTCGGAGGTAAAGAATTTCTTGTCCTGACGGATCAGTACAATATTGAAATATTTTCTTGTTGCGTCCGCCTCCTGACATGTTGCTCTTCCACATTTCATCAGACCAACATTGAGAGTACTCACATTTATTCCGAAGATCATCTTTCAGTCTCCAGAATTCGATCGCACCATCTTCTTCTCGAGGTAATTCTCCGTGCCGAAGAAGAGTGTTTAGTCTTTTTGCCACTGGGTACGCTTGATCGAATTGAGCTCCTGGTTCAATAGCAATCCATGTTCTTTCAAGAATAGGAACAGTCCTTGAAGATGAGCAAGTAGTGGAAGATCTTCTCGGTTTTGTTTCAGTCTTTGATCGGCTTGCAAACGCAAATACATCTGTCTTCGTTGTAGAGGTCTCTTGCTCATTGTAGTCGTACACTTTGTCGATCATGTCCGTGACCAAACTAGTTCAATCCATGAGAGATTCTGAACCACGAGCGAGAATTGTCTTTGTTCACAAATTCAATTCTAATTTCCACTCCATATTTACCTTGCAAGTAACTGGTTGTGACTTCCAACACGGGTCCAATTTTGGTGTTCCCTCGAATCCAACCCTTCGGTTCAGATGTATCTTCGTCTCTTGGCAAAGTGTACTCACGACATGTCACTGGCTCTGCACATTGTGAGAATTCTTCAGTGTTTTTCGTCATGAAATACTGTCCGACTTCAACAACAGTCAGGAATCCTGCATCCGTACAAAATTTGCTCAATTTCGCTTGTTGTGATAACTTTTCAATTCGTTCTCCATATCTTTGCAATAGTAATTCTTCATGTGTAGGATCATCATTGTTCAAAGGCACGTTTGTGTTAATCAAATTTGGCACGAACGAGGAACTTGACCGTTCTCCCACAACGGGTCTTCCCGCGTGAAAGGATTTAAATTCCTCACACAATTCTGAGACTGCCCCGTAAATACTGAGCTGATTAACAGAAATAATTGTGCGAAAACCTTTCCGAGGCACAACACAGAATCCGAGAAGACATAGACTTTTGTGCGTTGTAGATTGATGACTTTTTCACCACCAATTAGTGACAGTCGTGTCCAAGAATACTTTTTCCACTGAATTTTGTCCAGGCCATTGATTTCGTCCTGGTTAATCACCAACTGAGCGGTGACATCGAACATTTGCTTCAACGTGAGATCTTCATGATTCTTGAAAACACTTTGAATAGTTGAGAAATTCTTTCCCATAAATGTCGCCGCATTTAACGTTGTAGCCATGAACATTCACCATATTATTGAATGCTCTTCACCTGACTCTGCAACGTTCGACATTCTTTTCTGTCTGTTTTCGCACTTGGTCTTTGACTTTGTTCACAAATTCTGCTGCGTCACTGTCCATGACGAAATTTTCGGAATCTGCCTTTTCTTGGTAATTAAATTTCTCAGGTTTCCCCGATCCATCGTGAATCGTCTCTCCGTACCTTGCGGAATGCGCATTTCCGCCGAGAAGAGGGTCCTCACGATGAGGGTCAACTTTTTGCAATATATCCCAAGAAGTTGTCTCAGGTTTCCCTGATCGATCGTGCTCCGCAGCTCCACTTTTCCACTCTTGAGAAGACCAAGATCGACCACAATCCTCTTTTGAATAACCTGGTGGCGACGGTTTGTCAGGTTTCCAAGATCGATCGTCACTTGCAACAGATTTTCCAGGATCTTGATATCCACACGTGGTCCTCTCCGGTATTGATGAAGTTGAAGACGACACGAACGATGGCGTCCCCGCAATAAGATTCATCATTGGTTTGGATTTTGCTGTGACTCGTTCTTCTCCTGAATCTTGTTGAGATCGCTTCGCCATTGCAGCAGAGCAATTTGTAGAACTGAAATGGCTAATACTTAACAAGCGCAACAAATGATTCCACTCATCACGTGTGAATTTTCCTTTGGTTAAAATGTCTGCGAGTTGGTTTTTGGTGTCGATGTATTTGATTTGGATTTTGGGGTCCGAATTGATTCGATCAAAACACCAATCAAGCGCAACTCTGTGGGTCCTGGAAACATGTCTCATTGCAGGAACTCCCTTCCTTTAATGATCATCTTGATTACAGCTTCAGTGTCCTCAAACACATACAACAAAGCTTCTTGATTCGAGGATTGGACATTTGAAGGAACATAATCAATGTCTTTCATTGCATCGATTTTACTGTGAGATTTGTGGTGTTTGTGAACATCACTCTCAGGTTTCCCCGATCGATCTGAAACACGAGAAACATTTCCAAGAACAGAAACAATTAGATCCCATAGTTCCAGAGAGGGCAAACCATCCAATCTCAGTCCAGTGTCCAACGAGATGATTTCAGATTCTGTTGAACTGTGAGAAACAGCAGTCTGTTTCTTGCACATCCAACTTCTTGGAACAAATGTATGACTTCCAAAAACGCACAATGTTCCTCCAGAAGTGGATTTTGAATCTTCAAGATCTCCTGCGAAGTCAGAGTCTTGAAACAGTCCCAGTCTGCATTGTTTAGCAGTATTACCCACATGACAATATTGTCTGTATTCACAGGTATGATGAATATGTGAAATCAATCGATTCAGGCGTTTGTCACAGGCTCTGGCCCATTTCGTAATCGATCTTGCAAGTTTGTCCACTGACCATAGAATATCAGGTCTTCCAATACGTGCCAAGTACAAGCATTTCAGAACAATTTGAGATCATACTTTTGACTATTCTCCTACAGATTTTAGTTTTTCCTCTTTACAGTGATGGTCATCGATGCATGGAGTAGACACTTTGTAGAGTTGTTGAGTTGTCCTGGTTGCCAACTCACAATGTCGTTCCACACATTTCTTGGCATGACCTTCCATATCACAAGACCACGAAGAAGTACGAAAATTCTCGGAGTATGGAAGTTTTTCAGTTCTCCCGCGGAAATTCGCGATTCAAACATGGCTCTGTAATTGTCCACAATATCTTTGCTTATTTCACATTGTCTTTGAGTGCACCCCAGATATACATGATCAAGGAAAGATGTTGGTTCTCCCAAATCGACTTTTTTATTCAGTACTTTCCACATCGGATCAATGTTTTGTTTCATTCCAGCCAATTTTTATGTCATCCACATACACAGATAAGAATCATCCTTTTTGACGGTGTACGAATAAGCATTCCCAATTTGGAACTTTCTCACACCCGTGCTGCAATAGGATTTTCTCAAACTGCCCCCTTGCTGAAGGATGACCGTACAGATTTCGCTCAAGAGGAACGACTGGATCTTCCATACTGGACCATGATTTTGGCCACTTGTGCCGTGGTAGACGAACAAATGTCTGGACATTGCGATTTGGGAATTTTCAGTAATTTTGGAGCATCTTCCATTTTTACCTGGGTAAAAGCAGATACTGCGTCCGCTGCTTGTCCATCGCAACCCGGCAATCTGGAGATGATTTCCATGACTTTTGCCGCTGTCATTTGTGATGCTGATGATCCTTGTTCTGTAAATACTGCGTATGTTCCAGAATCATCTTTCACAATATCGCCTTGGAGTACAACTCGACCTTTGTGTTTTTGGTGCTTTGCCTCCAATTCAGCATTTTTCAAATGACATATGTCCATCAGTGAGGCGAAATGAACTCTTGCGCCCTTCGTCCTTGCTTCATCGATCACCTCTTTCTTACTTCTGACTTTTGTCAGGTTCCACGCCGAAAATTTCTCCAATTTTCACATTCCTTGTCCACTGCTGCCTTTGCTGCGGGAATTTTCATGGCTTGAGGCATAGGAATAAATTTGTGAACCAAATAGTAATGCTGTAATGAATTGTTTCCCTTTCCTGCAATATGGTCTTCATGACGATTCGGTAGAGATTCTCCCACACGCAGTCTTGTGCATTCACTCCAAAATACACACAAGTTTTGATTTGATCTCATTGGATTTACCACGAGTCACCCAATTTTGATTATTCTTGCTGATTTTGCAAGGCATAGCGGGAGCCACTGATGTTTCCATTTTCTTGCGAGCATTCTTGATGGTCTCCTTGATTTCCTTGTCCTCATGGTCAATGTAAGTGAGTTTTAGTGAGTTTTAGGTTGTTCAGGGTTTACGGGGTTTATGGGTTTCAGGGTTTATGGGTTTATGGGTTTATGGGTTTTAGGTAGGGTTTAGGGGTTTATGGGTTTAAGGGCTTAAGGGTTTAAAAGGGTTTAAAAGGGTTTAAAAGGGTTTTGTAGGGTTTTGTAGGGTTTTGTAGGGTTTTGTAGGTTTTGTAGGGTTTTGTAGGGTTTTGTAGGGTTTTACATGGTTTTACATGGTTTTACATGGTTTTAAAGGTTTCCAAATGGGTTCCAAAAGAGATTGCAAAAGGAGTTTTTCAAAGGAGTTTTTTAAGGGGGGTTTTAAGAGGGGTTTGCAAAGGGGTTTTTAAGAGGGGTTTTTAAAACGGGTTTTTAAAGTGGTTTTACATGTGTTTTTAAATGGTTTTTAAATGGTTTTAAAGTGGTTTGAAAGGGTTTGCAAAGGTTTTTAAAGGTTTTTTTTTAATGGGTTCTTAAAGTGTTTTTAAATGGGTTTTAAAGTTGTTTTTTAAAGAGTTTTAAAAGTTTTTAAAAGGGTTGTAAAAGGGTTTTGAATGGGTAAAGGGGTTTTTAAAGGGTTTTTAAAGGGTTTTTTAAAGGGTTTTTTAAAGGGTTTTTAAAGGGTTTTTAAAGTGTTTAAAGGGTTTTTAAGGGTTTTACATGGTTTTACATGGTTCTACAACGGTTTTAGTTGGTTTTGAATGGTTTCAAAGGGTTTTAAAGGGGTTTCAAAAAAGGGGTTTAAAAGGAGTTTTAAAGGGTTTTAAAGGGTTTTAAGGGTTTTTAAGGGGTTTTAAAGGGAGGAGGGTTGAAAGGGAGGAGGGGTTGAAAGGGAGGGAGGAGGGGGTTAAAAGGGAGGGGGGTTAGGGAAGAGGTTTAGGGAGAGAGGAGAAAGGGGAGGTTTGGGTGAGTTTTATGGAGAGGGGAGAGGGGGGGGGTTAGGGAGGGTAGGAGAGGAGAAGGGGTTTTAAAGGGGTTTTAAATGGGTGTTTAAAGGGTTTTTTAAAGGGGGTTTTTAAAGGGGTTTGAAAAAGGGGTTTTAAAGGGTTTTTAAAGTGTTTTTCTTTCATGGGTTCGTGAAAGGTTCTTAAAGGGTTTGTAAAGGGTTTCTAAAAGGTTTTTCAAGTTTTTTCGAAAGGGTTTTTTAAAGTTTTTTTTTTGAATGTTTTTTGAAAGGGTTTTTTCCAAAAAAAGGGTTTTCAAAAGTTTTTTACAAGGGTTTTAAAAAAGGTTTTTCAAAGGGTTTTATCAAAAAGTTTTCAAAATAGTTAAATCAAAGGGTTTTTTTAAGGGTTTTTTAAAGGGTTTTTCAAAGGGTGTTTTAAAGGTTTTTTGAAAGGTTTTTTTGAAAGGGTTTTTAAAGGGTTTCAAAAGGGTTTTTAAAGAGGTTTTAAAAGGGGTTTTAAAAAAGGGTGGAGGGGGAGGGAGGGGGGTTGGGGTGGGTTTTAGGGTGGTTTTTGGAGGGAGGGAGAGGGGAGGAGGTAGGAGGAGAGGGGTTTAG
>CBDCEV010000048.1:0-6814 GCA_965215715.1 Hyphomicrobiales bacterium
TGTTTAAAATGAGTGTTTCAAAAAAGAGTTTTAAAAAAATTCAGAAATGCATTCAAAAAATGAATCTAAAAATTGAATAAAAATTAAAGTATCTCAATGATTTTCTCAAAATGAATCTCAAAAATGAAGTTTTAACAATGAAGTTGAACAATGAAGTTAAACAAAATGAAGATATAGAATGAAGTTAAAGATGAAAATAAAGAATGAAGAAAAATGAGTGAAATTAAAAACATGAAAACATGAAACTCAGAACATGAACTGAAAACATGAAGTTAAAACATGAAAAAAGAAGTTAAAACGTGAAGTTCAAACATGTAGTTGAACCATGAAAAGTTTAAACATGAATTTAACAAACGCATTAAAAAAGTGAATTTAAACTATGGATCACAAATTGTGATTTCCAGAAACGCATTGAAAAACTGACATGCCAAAAAGGATTGCAAAAATGCATCGCAAAAATGAATTTCAAAGCATGATTTTCAGAAACGATTTTCACAAAAGAATTTTTTTAATGATTTTGAAAAGAAAATTCTGACAGCGAATTTTCAAACTTTTTTGCTTTTGATCGAAAATTCTGAAAAATCAAAAATTCGAACAAAAATCCAAAAACAAAATTCAAAAAACACTTCGAAACACAAAAAAAAAACATGTTTTAAGATCAGTTTTCAAAAAATGAAATTGACTTTTTAATTTTTCCAAAACGGATATGTAAATAAAAATCCAAAGAGGATGAGAAAACTGAAATTCAAAAACCAAGAAAAATCTACTTACAAAAAGTGAATGTAAATGTGAGGGGTGTGACATAGTCCAGAGTGACCATGCTCCCCAAGCTGGAGTTGCACAGGTGATCTTCAATGGAGATCTCATCAGGCGCCGGAATGGACATCAGGTAGAGCTGGAAGAGGAACTGGAGGAAGAAGTAGAGAAGACGGGTGAGGAGAGACCACTCAAGAGACAAGACACAAGTGCGCATGCATGGATGATATGGGATGACACACAAGGCGAGACCTTGAGCCACAAGTGCGATGTGTGAACACAGACGGTGCGCGGCGTGCTCAGAACTGCGCATTGTACAACGTCAGTGTGCTTTGTGGTGTCCGTGCCATTGTTCGCAATATGCTCCAGGTTGTTCATGTTGTGTGTGAGGATGTACGCAGTTTGCCGTAGCCAAATGTTCGTGAATATGAGGTGCAAGATACATTCCCTTTACACCCCCCGTCGGTGACAGTAGACTGCCGTCAGCTGTAACCGATTTTCACGATAAAATTCCAAATTCTTCTGCACGTTGAGACTCTTCCCGCAAATAGATATTCAACCACCAAAATACAGGTTCCCCTGTGTTATCAGCGGTCATACCATTTTTGAGGTGAGTGCTCAAAATCAGACTCCCACCAGCTTGAATGCCAATGCCAAGAAGACGAGGATGAAGAGGTTTGTGCCAATGCTTCTTGCTTCTTTCTTGTCCTCTGCTCGCTTCAGGCGCTGCATTGTTGACAACGCATTTTTAAATTCGGGTTCGTACCTTGTCGGTACTGAATCAACGTGTGCCACATTTGTGTGGATCCACCAATTGCCACGGTAGAACTCAATTTCTTCCCTGCTGGCTGTGTAAGTGTGGTCCTCGTTCGCAAGCTTGTCCATCTCGATGGTCATTTGTTCTGAGCGACCGACTTCAATCATCGCCTTTCTGAAGGTCTTGTCGCGGATGAACCGGTCGTGGATGCTGTCGTATTTCTTTTTACGGCATTTTCTTGCAAGTTGATTCGCCCGTAAAGTATTCTTTGCATCCCTGTGATTTTCCATACCTGTGACCACGTGGTCTGTTCTTTCTGATGTAGAAGTTCGGTATGGAGAAGGTGTCGAGGATGGCTGAGATATACTTTCGATTCTCGGCCGAATCTTTTGTCATCAGACGTCCACATACGCAGTATATGACGCCTGTGATTACAGTGATTAAGACAAAAACTTGCATTGCCACTTCGGCTCCGCATCGACGATCTCGGAAATCTCAATGTTGCCTGATTCCTTGATCGCCTTCTTCGACTCAGCACTGAATGGCTCTCGGACAAGATGAACAAAAGGCTTCGGACAAGTGGTCCGAAGCCTCCTCGTTAAGGACCAAAAGAGGCTTCGGACAACCTCCTGTTCTTCTTGTTTTGTGTTATGAAGGTCATCGGCGGGGTCACTTTTTCAAGCATTTTTTCTTGCTTTCTTCTTGCCCTTTTGAAAGGCACAAATTTAAGTGTTTCTGAATAGGTTAGAAGCTGTGAAGCGAGTGGCCGGGCCTACAGGTCGCATCGATTGCAAAACCAACGAGACGGCAATGTCAATCATCGATGGCAACAGCGAGCACAAATAAACACAGTCATATCGCAGACAAGCAAAATTTGTAATAGGCAACACATTGCGACCGTAACATTTGGTTCAAAGCAAGCTCTGCATTTGTAGCGATCCATTTGCACGTGAGCAATCAAAATCAGTCTTGCGTTTGGTGATGGCAGAGCAAGATTTCTTGTTCGCAGGCGGTGCGGATGCAGCTGATCGCGATGACAAGGCGAGCAATGCTTCCGGTGGTGGCAACAAACGGATCAAGTTGTATCCATTCGATTCCACGGCATCACAGATCTTCAATCCTTACGGGAAAGCAGGGTTGAACACAGTGAACTTGCAGCAGCTGTGTGGGGCGTCATCAAGGCCGGGACCCGCAAGGCAAAGTTCACGTCTGAGCTTGCCGCGACAGAAGCCGATGGAGGTGATTTCCGCATCGGCATCAGCAGGATCGCCGAAGCGATCATCGTTGCGATCCAGCATCTCGACGATCCCATCATGGCAAAGATCTTGAACAATGACCTCCTCAAGAAGGCGCAAGTCGAAGGCCACGCTTTGCTTCCGCATTTGCGATTGCTTGACGCAGGCAAAGAGATGGGAGATGACGGCACATTGAACGTCTCCGCATTGAAAAAACAGCGGACAGCCAGTGGTTCAGCAGCGAAGGCAGCTCGACAGAGAGAAGATGTGGAGCGAGAAATCTGCGAGGGCATGGGCTGCTAAGAAACCAGCTGTAGAACAGGATTGCGTCAATTGCAGCGTTGGCAAGGTTCCGCCCAACTCCAGCACGAGCAGCAAGCGAGCAGCAAAGCGACACGGCTGGATTGTTCGATTGAAAGGGTTTTGACTGTCGGACCGAGAGCATTGGTTTGTGTTTTTTTTTTTCTTGCAAAAAAACAAAGGAGTCATTCATAGCCACAAATGAACCATGCGTCGAAGCTGCCATTGTCTTGTCTGCTACAATGAACAACAGAATACAATACAATGTGACTTGCAACAGCATTCCCAAACCATTGCAAGCGACAGCCAGCAAGCAATCTGCCACCATTTGCATCTCAAGCCAAATATCTACGGAGCCTCAGAGCCAACAGCAATCGCCTTTAGGCTTTCTATCCTTTCCTTCCAGTGTTGTTGCAGTGCGATGTCCAATCAAGGCAATCGGTCGATGTCCAGCCAAGGAGGTCGAGGTAAAGATTCTTCTCAGCAATTGGTTATAAGCCTTCGCCGCCGCGGCTTTGATGATAAAATGCTCCCGAGCGAATTGAAAGCTCAAGGGTACTCCAAGTCCAACATCTCCCGGCTCATCAAGCGCCAGCACGAACGAGAAGCAGGCTTGTCAGCACAAATGTCGGGAAAGGGAAGACCGTCATCATTTCAAGCACCTGCATCGATTGCGGTGCTTTCCGTGATAAAAAAGCCTGCAGCATCACAATTATCCGATGACAATGTCGATGAGGACGAGATAGTGCAAGCCAGCGCATGAGTTTGAGCCCATCGGCGACACGGCCGTTGAATCATCATGTCAAGCAGCATCATCGAAGCACATGCCATCCGTAATGAAGAAGCCGGCAATGTCGCCCATGGCAATACCCGATGACATTGTCGACGTGGACGCCATGGTGCCGCCAGCGCATGAGCCTGAACCCATGGACGACGCTGCCGCTGAGGTAATCAAGGCCCATCTCAAAGATCAACTTGATCCAATTCGAGGACAGCTTCATCTCAGAGCCACACCTGGCGATGGCAATTGTTTTTTCCATGCAATTTCTGTGCAAGTTGATGCTTATGCTTTCAATGGACATGCACGACTTCGCCACGACATTTGTGAACATGTCGACGCGCATCGCCCTTGGTATCGCCCTTTCTTTGATGGCGTCAATCCAGATGCGAGTCTTGCTCTTTGGCTGGGTCGTATGCGCCCGATCAGATGTTGGGGCGATGAAACAGTCGTGGCTGCAGCAGCTCGTTTTTTGAATCGCCCAATCAGCGTTTGGCACCGAGTTTCAGAACAACCTCCTATTATATACTTGCCCTCGCAATACGACATCGAGAATCCTGTTGATCCCATTTACTTGGATCTCGACGAGACGCATCCAGGTGCAGAACATTATTCGAGCTTGCTGCTTGAAGCTGACATGCCACAACATTGCGGCAATCCTTTGGGCGGCCCTTGTGTCTTTCATGGAGGTTGTGCAGCTCATCTACAATTTGCTGCAGCAGTTCGTGCGCGAGGAGCAAGTTCAAGTGATCAACCTGCACCCAAGCGAAGCCGTGTGGAAGAACATGTACCTTGCGCCGATCTTCGAGGAGCTGATGAAGCTGAATGGGAACGAGATGGCGATGGCCAACAAATTCTTTTTCATGGCGTACAGCTGCACGTTGCTTGGAAACTCGTCGAAGGCTTGCAGAAGAAAGAAAGCGAACGCGCATTGGCCAAGAAGTTCCAAATTTCAAGAGATCTGCTCCACAGATGGTCAATGCGGCTGGATGATGTCATTGACGATTTGAAAAGCTATGAAACATTGGCTGCCCGCACAGAAGCAGGACTTTGCGACGCATTTCCGAGCATTGACGATGTGAAACAAATTCCCCTGGCATTGCGTGCTGGTAATAGGAATACCAGAAGATTGGAACGGCGCTGAACATGAAGAACCAGATATGTCAGCTCTCAGCTTGACCAGCGGTTCCGACGAACCAAATAGCAGCGACATGGAAGACGCTAGACCGCTTCATCACAGACGCCCCACCTTCAGCGAAGACGATGACACGCGAAAATGAATTGCAATACGACATCGACGAAGAGGCTGTGCTTGGTTGGCAAGCATTTGTGGAGGATTTCAATGAGATTGACGAAATGCACGTTCGAGGCTTGTTCGATTGAACCGATGACATCAATGAAAAAGCGGTGCTGAGCTGGCGAGCATTTGTAGATAAGTGTCAGGATCTCGAATCCGACATTGTGGGCTTGTTCGATTAAATCGAACACACGAAGCTGTGCTTGATTGAAATGGAAGCGGCCAAAATCAAGATTCTAGATTTATTCGATTGAATTCAACAAGATTGGCAGATGAGCAGACAGGAAATGGCAAGCAGCACACAACAAGCAAGCAGCAGGAAAGCAGCAAGCAGCATGCAGCAGCAAGAAGGCAGCAAGCAGCAGCAATAGCAGGAGAGAAAATGAAAGAAAATGAAAGAAAATGACAGAAAATGACAGAAAATGAAAGAAAATAAAAGAAAATGAAGAAAATGAAGGAAAATGAGAAGAGGAAAAATGAGAGAAAATGAAAAGAAAATGAAAGAAAATGAAAGAAAATGAATGAAAATGAATGAAAATGAATGAAAATGAATGAAAATGAATGAAAATGAAAGAAAATGAACGAAAATGAACAAAAAATGAAAGAAAATTGAAAGAAAATGAAAGAAAATGAAAGAAAATGAGAGAAAATGAAAGAAAATGAGAAGAAAATGAAAGAAAATGAAAGAAAATGAAAGAAAATGAAAATGAAAGGAAATGAAAGGAAATATAAAGGAAATGAAAGAAAATGAAAGAAAATGAAATGAAATGAAAGGAAATGAAAGAAAATTAAAGAAAATGAAAGAAAATGAAAGAAAATGAAAGAAAATGAAAGAAAATGAAAGAAAATGAGAAGAAAATGAAAGAAAATGAAAGAAAATGAAAGAAAATGAAAGAAAATGAAAGAAAAATGAAAGAAAATGAAAGAAAATGAACAATAGCAGGCGTGAAGCAGCAGAGCTCTTGCTCAGCTGCTGAGAGCAACCCATGAGATGAGCGTCGAGCAACAGATGAGCCTTCAGAAATTGAGGGTTTGGCCCGGCTTCGTTTTTGAGAACACGACCTGTTAAGGTTTAAATATTCTTAGATGTAAGGGTTTAGGGTTTGGGGTTTGGAGTTTAGGGTTTAGGTTTTTGGGGTTTAGGTCTTTAGGGGTTAGGGTTTTCAGGGTTTGGGAAACAACACAACAACAACACAACAACAACACAACAACACAACAACACAACAACACAACAACACAACAACACAACAACACAACAACAACACAACAACACAACCCCAGAAAATGGCCGAAATCTGAAAAAAACAACAAATTTGGCCTAAGTCGCACCTGGCCTGAGTAGAACCTGGCCTAAGTAGAACCTGGCCTAAGTAGAACCTGGCCTAAGAAGGATTGGCCTAAGTAGAACATAGCCCGCTGAGAAGTGAGCAAGTGCCATGAGACAATTGCTTGGACTCCCTGCTTCTGTCAAAACTGTCCGACGCATCATCGATCCGACTCGCACAGTTCTGCTGTCCAAAGCTGCGCGACATCCTCTTCATTCCCCTGCTGCCGCCCACCTGCCACCAAGAGCGAACGACAACGGACAGTACCCACTCGACAAATTATAAGTGGGTTGTTGTTCACAACATCCGTCTCCGCTTCAACTCGCATCGACGTTGATTCTTGCACGCCTCTGTGCTTCTTCTACG
>CBDCEV010000049.1:0-7583 GCA_965215715.1 Hyphomicrobiales bacterium
AGTATTCTATCACAAGTTGAAGGCGAAAAGCTTGTAATTCCACAAATAAAGAAAATCGTTCTCAACAGAATGAAAATAGTTCAAACATTTTTGAAAAAATTGAAAAAGTTCAAAATGTTGAAACCGGTTGACAAAAAAAAAAACCGCAAGAGTTTTTCGAAAGTTTCCCATAAGTTATGTTAACTTACGGTAACAATAAGACACCATAAGTTTTCTAAAAAAGTTGTTTTTGAATGTTGTCGATATATCTTGTTACTATTTTCATTATTTTCATCTTTCAACTTTTTTTGAATTTTAACTGTTATCACTTTTTCGCTTGAATTTGTGATAGGTTACTTATCTTCAGGTATGTTAACTTGTGGTAAATAGCACACCATGAGTTATCAAAACTTTCGCTGAGCCATTTTATCGCAAGTTATCATAACATATGTTTAACAATTTTTTGATTTTACATTGGTTATCACCATCTTAATTTTTTTCAAATTGAGTTTTGTCAAACTTTTTAAAAAAATTTTCGTGAACAAAAATTTTCTGATTTTGTAAGATATCTCCACCAGTTCAAATTATTTTAGCGTGTTTTTGTTTTTCAAATGTTCTTCCATTGTTTTTTCACCTATTTAATTTTTCAAACCTATTTTCTTTTTCCTTCTGGTAGGTTACTTGTCAAAAGTTATGTTAACTTGTGGTAGATAACTTGCCATAAGTTTGCAAAAGTTGTGGTTAGACATTTGACGCGAGTTATCATCACGTGTTGTAAACAAACTGTAGAAATTGTGTCAACTTTTTTCTCTGTTTTTTCCGCACCACAAAATTTAAAGTGTTGGAACTATTTTTCACTTTTTTCTCCAAATTTGCCTTTTCTCTGTAAAAAAACATTTCCAACAATGTTTTGAAACTTTTTCATTTTTTGTCAAACTTTTTTCACAACTTCACTATTTTGTCTCTTTTTTCTAATATGTTTCCCAAACCATTTTCCATTTTTCAAAAACTGTTTGAACTGTTTTTATTTTTCGCACGCCTCAACTCTCCATTTTGGAATTTGCGTTTTCAATTTTACCCATCTCTCTTTGCCAATTTTTTCGAAAGCTCGTATTCAATTTGTTTCTTTCACTTTTTGAAATTACTTGGGACTTTTCTAAACTATTTCAACAATTTCAACTTTTTCGGTGTTTCGTAATGTTCATTGTGCATCAAAAAATCACGATATTTTTCACTTTTAACAAAACTTTGTTTGTCCATGATTCAGAAGTTTCGCTGTTTCTTGTGGAAGGTTACGTATTGAAACTACGAAAAATGTCCATAATAGACAAATAGGAAAAACAGTTGTATCTTTTCGTATTTTTTGAAAGATGTGAACCTTTGGCTCCTAAAGTTGTGCGTTTTTTTTCACGCTCAGAACCTCCCGCACAACGACGGTCATTGACGTCCGTGTTGTATACCTAAACCATCGTGCACCGACACAGCAAGAGGAAACCACACGCAAGCTTCGACTGCACGTGTTCTCCTCGCAAAGGGCAGTCTTGGCATGGAGAAGCGCGCCCGCTGTCGCGCACCTTCTGTCGGGTCGGGTCAGGAGGGACCACCACTCAACTGAACTGAACTCAACTACAGTTAACTTGTGACTGAACTTAACTTAAATTTCGATTTCAATTCAGTCAAGTTTAATTTCATGACATTCCATTCCAAAAAAAAGAACGGCCGCTCCACTGACAAGAGGCAGAGGAAAGCAGCACCACCCACAGGAGTAACATGAAAGTTTACTCAAGTTTCTGAAGCTGGGTTCTGTTCAGTTGTTGTGGTTGTCCCTCTTCTTCCTGGAACTTGGTGCAATCGAATGGTAAAATTACTTGAGAAAGGTCAATTTTTCAAACAAAAAAGCAGAATAGTTTGAACAGTAAAAATGTTTTCCATGAAACATTTTAAACATTAAGATAGTGAAAATATTTTAAATCGGCCCAAAATGTCTGTGTAAAAACGTTGTTGAACAATTTCAAATCGTTGAAACAGCAACAGAAGTACAAAATAATTTTGATCGTTTAAATAGAGAAAATAGTGAAGATACTTTCAAAATTTTCAAAAAGTTAAAATGGTTATTAACAAGTAACCACAAGGAATGACAACATACGGTAAATAATTTACCGTAATTTTATTTTGTTAACTTATCCTAAAGAAAAATTTAAGTTTAAAAAACTTTGGATAGGTAACATATCATTAGTCAAAAGTGAAAAGTTATAGCAGTTTCTAATGATTGCAACAGGTCAAATAGAAATATTTGAAATAGTCCAAAATGGGATGTTTGTTCGAAAAGGTATAAGAGTGAAATTTGTTTCAAATCAGTTCAAGGACAAAGCGCCAACCCTCTGGCTGCTCTGCTGCTGCAACTGCTGAGACTGCTTCAACTGCTGCATGCGTGTGCGCGCGATCAACATACATTGGACAAGCTTTCACAAACACACTCCCTCGGTCAAATACACGTGCTGTGGATTTCGGCCGATTTGGCTTGTACTGTGACGCGCCTCACATCTCCAATCTGAATTTGTGAGCTCTCAAGTTTCTGCGCAACTTTGACCATATCTGGGAGCTCTTTGACTCCACGTCAAACAAAGTCAATTCCAGTGTGTCCACATTCGGCACATTCTCCTGGTTGTCAACGTCGGTAAACTCATTCACCTTCAAACTGTAGGAGAGATTCTTCAATCATCCAGACGTGTCCAAATCTTCACGTCTAACACAATCGACAGGGATCAAACCACCAAGCGTTTCTTGTGATTTCTCCTTATCCTGCGTGTCACACCAGCAAACCATTTGTCATACATGTAGGACTCGTTCAACGTCTCCTACTCATGTTCTGACTTTTTGAACACTCGCACGTGCAGTCTTGAACTCTTCGAATAGGTCCGACTTCTCGCGTTCGGCTCAACATCGACCTTCGCAACACGACTCTGAATTGTGAATTTCACAGCGATCTAAATTCGCTCTTTCACAATCTTTTTGTTTGAAATGAACGTTTTACTGCGGGACAAATAACCATCCTCGTCAGTCACTGTCATATTGCTCACGTTCACGGACTTTCCTGAATGAGCTTTTCAAATGAACGTTCCAATTCTTTTCTGCATTTGCTCACCTTCGCAAATGATACTTTTGGTATTGCTGTGGCTTTGGTCAAACGAAGATCTCCTCAGTCTCGGTTTTCATGAGTTCTTGGTGATTGGTCTTTTGATCCAACCCCTTCTGCTTGAACTTGAAGTAAGCGTTCCACTGTGCGTTATCGACGCTTCTCGGTCAATCTCACTTCCAGCTACACACACGATCTTGCCAATGTGCTGCACCTTTGAATCGCTGTGTCTGGATACTGAGATACGCACACCATCAACAACTGGCACGTTTACCACTAAATCAAGGACTGCAACTGTAGAAGAACCTTTGTGGAACATGTAACCTTTGTCACCAAACAACACAGTGACTCCACTCTCTTCTGAACCGTCCTGATCGTTGGTACTTGGCTCTGTGTCGCAACTGACACATCAACGCCACACGCTCCGGGAATGATATGGTCCACTTTCACCTTCTCTTTCACGACTCGAAGTACAAGGACGACGACTCTCTGCTCCACGGTGCGCTGCTGAATACGCTCCTGTGGGATCAGTCGCACAATTTCATCGATATCCTCAATGACTTGAGGGAATATCCAATCCTCGCCTGCGACCGCGTCTTACCATCTGGACGCATCACAGAAGATTACCATTTTTGCGTACTTCAGTCAACTTCTCTCCAGACGTACCGTCATTCGAGTATGTCTCATCACTCACGTACACGAACATTCCTTGACAACTTTCACTGGGTCATTCACCTGCAACATCAACTCGTAGCCTTCAGTGTGGCCGTCAACTCCGGCGTCAAGATCATCCTTTCTGACCTTGGCTCCACTTGCAATGTGTTGCTCTCACCGGCTTTTCTGATGTTACTTGTTGATTGGGATCAATACTTCACCTTCGCCTTGTCTTTTCTGACCTCGGCTCGGAAATTCTCTGCCTCGGACTGAGACAGCTTCCCTTCTGGTCTGCGTTGATGATCACATTCGACTCATCCTGGGCAGACTTGTTCTCCCAGTTGTCGTTGCTTCCTGACTTGAAGCACTGTGTTCCGTTCTTCTCCACGTGTTTCGTTTCCACGTGTTGCGTTGTGAAAACTTCGCCTGCTGTTGGCACTGCTCTTCTTTGTTCACGGGTTCTGGGGTCCGGTCCCTGGCTGTTTTGCTTCACGGGTTCTCGGGTCCCTTCCCTGGCTGTTTCTCTTTCTTCACGGCCATTTGGCACGTGTTTCAACCAACCTGCAATGCAACCAGCCTACAATATACGCCCTTGGTCAGAAAGCACGCGTTGTCCACGATCACTGCAAACGGCGTTGTTGTGGACATCGCATAAGTAACAAGCTGAATACACTGGATGTCAAGGGTTCGCAATACCCTCCGCTTCGACGTGCACTCTGCTTTCGGAAGCACAAGCTACACCTCGTCACACGGATCGTCGACATCCATACTTTGGCATTCATGTGCGCGGGCGTCCCCACGTTCTCGAATTTGCTGTATACAGTCTTCTACTCGCATTCTCTAAATTCGTCCGCACCGGCGCGTCTCGGTGTCGGAATTCCAAACAGCAGTATCAACCTCATCCGGCGATCTCCTTCAAAATCGAGGCAATCACGGTTACCGTCACACGTTTCAGGAACACACACAGGTCCTTCATAAAATAGGAACCACCATCTCCCTCGCACAACCTGGATATCCACTGCTCTGTCGATGTACTAAATCTGTGGCACCTCCACAGTATTGATGACATCTCATCACCAATCTCTCGCCAGCTTGATCAGGGCTAACGAATTCTAACACGCATCGTCTCCTCGGAGTGGTCTGCTGCATGCGTCACCAGCCTTCACTCGCTGCGTGCGTCACCAGCTCTCCTTTGTAAGCACAACACGTTCATCACTCACGTCCTTCCTCCACGGAAGCGACTTCTTTGCGACTCATGTCCTTCCTCCACGGAAGCGACTGGTCTCGCACAGCATCGTGTGCCACCGCCAAGACACGTTTCTGGTCTCGCACGGCATCATACCTGAGTGTCTTGTGCACTCAAATCGACAGATGAGCAGCATTCCACGCTTGTCGGGTCAAAATTCCGACTATTCCTGCGGAACTTCATTAAACACATTGAACACGTTCCATCACTCATGTTCAGCTCCGTCAAACGAGCTTTGTGTGATGGCTTTTCACAGCCATTTCATCATCACTTGTGTTCAGCTCCGTCAAACGAGCTGTATGTGATGATCTATCTCTCAACAATTTCATCAACCAACTGAATCAAATGATAGGTGTGTTGTCACACCTGGGCAACACTCCTTGCCTCGGTGAATACGGGCACTGTTTGATCACCAATCTGTCACCACGTTCACAAACCGAGCTTTTCCACACTGATAGCTCGCTTCAGTCTTGTTTTCGCTTGACGTCAAGGTACCCTCCTTGGTGCTTCTTGCTCCATCCTTCACGGACTTCTTGATCTCATGCTTCATTTTCTCTTTCTCATCGAATTTCTCGTGGATCGTCTCATCGACTTCTTCGTCTCTGGGTCCTCCGTAACACAACAGACTCTCGTCAACAGTGCTCTTTTTGCCAAAGCTCTTGCCCTGGATCGACATTGCTCCGCAACCATACTTGGTGTATTTCTCACACTGTGATCTGCTGTGCTGAACTGTGTTCTGGCCACCCACGGCCTTCCCGCTGATCGGGCCCCAGTGTACCGTGGGTGTCCTTGCCGGGACCCACTGGGGTGCCCACTGATACCCAGGCAGGATGGTATCAGGGACAAAGCGCCAACCCTCTGGCTGCTCTGCTGCTGCAACTGCTGAGACTGCTTCAACTGCTGCATGCGTGTGCGCGCGATCAACATAAATTGGACAAGCTTTCACAAACAGAAAGAGACAGGTAAAATTGAAAACAAAAACTCCAAAATAAGAATTCGAAAAGACTTTTTTTTTGAAAAAATTTAAGACAGTTCGAACAGTTCAAAAATAAGTGTAAAATGGTTCAGAAAACATACTTTAGAAAAAGAAAAAAACAAAACAGTTAAACTGTGTAAAAAGTAAGGGTTTACAAAAATTGAAAAAGTTCAAAAAATACATTGTGAAAAAATGTGTTTACTGAGAAAAACGGAAAATGGAGAAAAGAGTGAAATATTTTTGGGCGGACTAAATGAAAAACCCAAAAGAGTTGACATAGTTTCAACAGTTCGTTCACAACACGTTATGATAACTTGCGTCAAATGTCTTACCACAAGTTTTTGCAAACTTGTGGTAAGTTATCCACCACAGGTGAACATAACTCATGATAAGGAACCTACCATAAAATAAATGAAAAAGAAAATGTTTGAAAGATTAAATTGGAGAAAAAACAAGAAAAATGGAAAAACATTTGCAAAAAAAATGCTAAAATAATTTGAACTAGTGGATATGTCTCACGAAATGAGACGATTTTTGTTCACGAAAATCAAAAAGAGTTTGACAAAACTCATTTTTTGAATAAACAAAGAAATTTTAAAATGGTAAAAACAAAAAATGAAAAAAATAAAATAAAACATGTGTTATGATAACTTGCGATAAAAATGGCTCAGCGAAAGTTTTGTTAACTCATGGTGTGCTGTTTACAATAAATTAACATACCTGAAGATAAGTAATCTATCGTAAATTCACACGAAAAAGTGATAAAAGTTAAAATTCAAAAAAGTTGAAAGATGTAAACTAATGAAAATAGTAAAAAGATAAATAGAACATATCAAAAAAAAAGTGTTTTTCAAAAAAAAATGGTATGTTACTGTTACCGTGAACTAACATACCTTTTGGTTAACTTTCGAAAAACTCTTGCGAAAAAATTTAACTTGTGTCCATATTTTAAGCTTTTTCAAAATTTTCAAACTTTTCAGCAATTTTCACTCTGTTGAAGACTAGTTCATCTGTTGTCTTTTCTTTTTGGGCGAAAACTTACCTTTTGTGAAAAAAAAAAATTGGCAATTTATTTGTGCCTTTTTGACAAGATATTTTTACATTTTTTCAAATCGCTATATTCCTTTTTTTTTGACATCAATCAAACCAATCAACCCTATTAATGAGTTGGACAGTTCAGCAAATTTCAGCTGTTTGAACGTCTTTCTTTATTTGCGGAATTACAAGCTTTTCCGCTTAAACTTGTGATAGATTACTTGTCACATGTAATGTTATGTTATGACAACAAACCTACCATAAGTTATCAAAACTTATGGTTAGCTGTTTATCGTAAGTTATCATGAAATGTTGTTGGATTTTTCGTTCTTCACCTGTTTTTCAATCTTCTTCTCCGAGAAGTAGTTATTTTTCGATAAAAAAAAAGGTTTTCAATGTTTTGAACTTTTTAAACTATGATTACAGCTTCAACTATTTGAAAATATTTAAAGCTTTTTCGCTTGAACTAATGATAAGGTACTAATCAAAAGTTTTGTAAACTTATGCTAAAAACATACCATACATATGTTATTTGACCTTTTCACACATTCACTTAT
>CBDCEV010000050.1:0-19528 GCA_965215715.1 Hyphomicrobiales bacterium
TTCATTTTTATTTACATATGATTTACATTTCATTGTTATTAATTTTATATTTAAATACATATCCGTTTGCTGTTGTTTACATTCTGGTGGCCCATCGACCCGTTGGCCCGTCGGCCTTTCCTCCTTTTCTCCTTTTCTCCTTTTCTCGTGTTTCCACTTTTCATGTTTGTCTTTTTTCCACTTTTATTCCATTCTCCCATGTTTGTCCTTCTGTTTTCCCTTTGTCCCTGTTTCCTTTTGTCCATGTTTTGTTTCCCGTTTTTCGTTTATCACCCTTTGTTTTGTCATTCTTGCACTCGTGCATTCTCGCATTTTCCTTGGCTTTGGCCTTGGCACCTCTGGCGCCTCTGGCGCCTCTGGTTCCTCTGGTTCCTGTGGCCCTTTGGCCCTTGGCCATTTTCGTGGATCGCACTTTTTCGGATCAGAACCTTGGGCAAGTGCCAGGCGGAGATAGCACAAATTGTGGTGACTGCCACGGAATGCTGTCTTCAGTTCTCTCGCTGGAACGCCATGCTCCTGGCCCTGACCCTATTTCCTGCTGCTACTCTCAGCACTGGCACAGCACAAGCCTTGGCCCAAGTCTTCGGCCCAAATAACATAAAGATTACAGAGAATAGAAATTGAAATAAAATATATCAAGACACTATCTGATATCAAAAATTTTTAACAATATCATTATTTTTCAAGAATGAAACAAATATGAACAATAAAAAATAATGTCAAGGATATCGAGAATATAAATAATCTAATTTATAATCTTGATATTCTTGATATTCACATTTTTGATTTTGAAAAATATTCACGTAAAAAAAATCCTTCTTGTATTTTTTTATTTTTAATTTCTTAAAATTTTTGTCTTCTTCATATGTTTAGTTTGATGTCCACGTTCTTCGTTTTATCTCTATTATTTGTTTTGAAAATTATTTTTGATTTTTTCTAATATCAATATTATTTATTCTTTTTTTTCTTTATATTCTCAGTATTATTTGTATTCTTTTTTCTATGGAGATTTTTTTTGATTTTTTCTTATTCTTAAGATTTTTGTATTCTTCATGTTTTAGTTTGATGTCTATGTTCTTTGTTTTCTCTCTATGATTTTTCAAATTTTTTTTGATTTTTTAATATCAATATTGTTAATTTCATCTTTTGATCTTCGTTATATTCTGTCTTTCTTTCTGTGAAAATTCTTTGTTTTTTTTGCAAATTTTTTTTATTTATAGTATTTTCAAAAAAAAAAAATTTTCAATAAATTCAATTTCTATACTCTCTTTTTGATTCTTTATGTTATCCTTATTCTCATGATAATCTTTACATTCTTGGAATTATGTGTATTATCTATTTTCTGTTTTGTTATATTCTCTGTATTCTTTTGTTAAATATATTTTCATTTGATATGTGTAGTTGTTGTTGTTTCATATATTATTATTATTTGTCAAAATTTTGACGTAATTGTTTCACTTAAAATTCTTTACATTCTATTTATAATGAAAAGTTTTTACTATGTATATTATCTAAAATATGTATTATCTATATGTTTCTAACATTATTTTTTTTTTTAAAAAATAATTCATTGTTGTCAATGTGTATTCATATATGCTTGATATTGATCATATTCTTGGGCCCCGTTGGCCCGTCGGCCCACTGACCCGTTCGCCCGTTGGCCCGTCGGCCTTTTCTCATTTTCTCCTTTGTATTCCCTCAGTAATGGCGAATGAATTGGGATGGGCTCAGCATCAAATCCAGGCTTTCCAGCCTTGCTTTGTCATCACATGATGCAATACCAGGCGCAGATGCAAACTCTGTGGAAAAGGTTGCTAGAGCAGGTGAGCGTCCTGTCTGTCATTTGCAGTCCCGAGTGCGGTATGTATGCACTCTCAAGTCACGTTCCTTGGGAGTGGAGCGCAAAGTGGGTGGTAAACTTCATCTAAAGCTTAAAAAATGTTTGAGACCAATAGCGAGCAAGTACTATGAAGGAAAGATGCAAAGGATTTTGAAAATAAAGTTAACAAGTGCCTGAAATTGCTGGAAGGGAAGTGAGTTGGGAAGTGAGTTGGACGTTTTGCTTGGTGAGATTGGCGCATGGCGCTGGCATTCATGTCAGTGTCTGCGTTGTTGCTTGCCTTGTCTGTCAAAACCAGTTCAATTTTGAATTAAACTCGTTGCGCAGGTCTCATTGAGTCATGTGTTCGCAGTGCTGTTTGTGACGTCGTTGGCTCACTGCGATTGTGCATCTTTATTTATCATCAGGTTCGCCATGAGTCTGCGTTGTCATCGAAATGCACCCACAGACACACACAGTGAAGCCGTGCGCATGTCAGCTGTTTCCATCAAGTTGCCCCTTCGTCTTTCTCCGTGTCGCATTCTTTCGCTCCATGTCTCGGTGGTGTGCAGGAGTCCTGACGGTGTCCGTAAGCGTCGACGTGGACCAGTTCGCTGGAAAGCGTTGGCGAGGTCTTCAAGTCCCTCCTGCCTCTGAAGCTACCGACGACTTGGACAGGTGAGGCAAAAAACATGACACAAGACAAAAGTTTCTGTTCTTAGACGTACAGCAAAACACGTTTCAAAGTTTTGGCAACCGACAGGGCTTTAGAATTCCGGACTACTCCACGTGGTGCTCCCGCGCGAGCTGTGGGTCGACCACCAGGGGCATGGTGGTGTCCTCGCAGTGCGGTTTTCGGCCAGGAAGGCGCCCAGCTGGCTTCGCTGCGAGCCACTTCGTTCGCACTGTCACCCTCTTTGCTTTTGGAACGTACGTCCAAAGAAACATTGATCTCTGGTTTTCTTTCGTTCACTCAGGTTTCGACGAGTGGCATCGTTGCCGTGCTGCTGCCCTTCGCGCCGCCAAGCATCAGTGCGAGTGCGTCAACAGGTCGCAGGTCTTGGAGGAGAAGGCCGTCGCTGCACGGGAGGACCGCGCCACGTTCGAGGCTGCACTGTTGCTCTGGGGACATTCTGCGGTTAACTTGACTGTTCAAGAGTTTCAAAGCACAGTCCATTTTGCTTTTTGACTACACCTGATAATCACCAGGAACTCGAAGGCGTCCGTCGCATGATGACTGCTCGCCGAGCGGAACTTCGTCGTCAGTTGCGTGAGTCCCAGCGATGGGCGCGTAGGGGTAAACTTGAGGACAGCATCCCAAACGGGCCAGCCAGGAGAAGGGCTTTGAGGACGCACCGTGGCGCGGACCGATTGGGCCGTGGACGGCCCGGCTGCACATGCCTTGGACTTGTCCAAGAGGGAGGACCTGGGCGCTTCTGTCGGCGCGGAATGTCCTGTCCTGCAATGCAACGCGTGGTACGAAGACTGAAACCTGAAAATTCGAAGTGGGTGAAAGCTGCTCTCTCGGTTGGAGGCTTTCGAGCTGACAGCCGATGGTCCACTTTGAACCAACTGAACATTTCCGAGGTTCCAGACGGATGTACATACGAAGCAAACAGTGACGAACGGCCCAGAAGGACCCGAGGAAGCTACAAGAAGACCTGTCCATACGGCATGAACTGCAAGTTCTTCAATGTTGCACGCGGCTGCGGAGGGTCTGACGTTTGCAGACGGTTCCAAAAGAGCCGAAAGCGACAGATTGCCCTTGTGGCCCGTGCCTCCGTTCTCGCCGAAGAGCGCAGGGAGTACCGTTTAGGACGAGCAACTGACGTGGCCCGTGATGCGTTGGACGAACTGTTTGATCCGCCACAAGAGCTGCAATCTTGTTCGTTTTTCACCAGCGTTTTTGTTGACGCGTTTTTCATGGAGGCGTTTTTTCAGTGTCTGTTTTATTTTGCGAGAGTCTTCAGCAGTTGCCTTTAGCCCTTGCGTCGGAAGAGCGCGCACTGAATTTCCTCTCCGTTTGGTGTGCGCACGTCGTTTTGGCTTGCGTGAAAGTTCTTTTCTTCTGTCGTTGCGCCCACCTAAGTGATCGGACCTTCTCGTGGTGCTGGCGTTAGTACGAGCTTCTGAGCTCCGAAGCCAACGCGATCACCTTTTGAACTCAAAGTTCGCCTAGGGTGGTTCCATTGCTTTGATTGATGCTCCAGTTTAAAGCGCTTTTTGCTAGCAACTTCTGCGGTGCATGTTTTTCGAGTTCAAGTGTTGTCATCTTCTGCTGCGGTTGCGTTCGTGAGTACCAACTCCTGCTCGGGTTAGAAGCAAAAACGAAAATAAAAGCGGCAGAAGTTGGTGTCGGTAGGTCGCAGAGCGCGGAGCGCGAACTTCTGCCGCTTCATTTTTCGTTTTTCGCGCAGGGCTCGTGTCAGAAGCAATAGACGCAAATAAAAGCGGCAGAAGTTGGAACGCGAACGATGATCTACGATGATACGAGGCCACCCGCGTAGTACCCTCCCACATGAAACGCCACTTTTGGCCACACGGACGTAAAAACGCAAAGAAGAATCGATCATTTGGCGTTTGCTTAAAAACCTAGGACTTTTGAAAACAGGTGCACGTTAAAAAAACGGCGCTAAAACGCTAGAGGTGTCGAAAAAAAAAAAATCGCGGAAGCTCCCTCGCTCCAGTCTGGGGCCGTTTTCGGCGGTGATTGCTCCCAGACCCGAGGGAGAAGCACAAAAACAAGGTCATTGTGCGTTTGCTTTGAAACCAAGGTTTTTGAAAACAGGTGCACTTTTGAAAGAACGACGCTGAAACGCTGGAGAGACTTCTGCCGCTTTCTTTTTCGTTTTTCGCGCAGGGCTCGGGTAAGTCGCAAAAAAACGAAAATAAAAACGGCAGAAGTTGGTGTCGGTTGGTCGCAGAGCGTGGAGCGCCAACTTCTGCCGCTTTATTTTTCGTTTTTCGCGCAGGGCTCGCGTCAGAAGCAAAAAACGAAAACAAAAACGGCAGAAGTTGGAATGCGAACTTCTGCCGCAAAAAAAGGCGTGCGGGGTCAGCAAAGTTACTTTCCCTGAAAGCAATCAGCGTATGACGCTCAGGCTGATCAGGACTGAATCGATCAGGTCTGAATAGTATGACGCATGTAGGCCATGGCCAGCCACACCTGCGGGCGCTTCAGGATAACTACTAGCGCGGCTTGGCGCCAGCATGAAAGTGCTACCCGCCCTGTCCCCTCCGCAGGGATAACTGGCTTGTGGCAGCCAAGCGTTCATAGCGACGTTGCTTTTTGATCCTTCGATGTCGGCTCTTCCTCTCATTGAGACGCAGAAACCCAAAGTGTCGGATTGTTCACCCGCCAATAGGCAACGTGAGCTGGGTTTAGACCGTCGTGAGACAGGTTAGCTTTACCTTGCTGATGAACTTGGTGCTGCGACAGTAACCGAAGTTAGTACGAGAAGAACACTTCGTTCAGATGGTTGGTAAATGTTGTTAACTGAAAAGCTAATGCTACGAAGCTACCATCTGCTGGATCACAACAGAACGCCTCGAAGCTGGAATCTGTGATGTTTGAGCAGTGTCTTACAGCATTTTGAGTGGCGACGAGTGATGTTTTAAGCTTTTGCTTTGGTGACCTGTGAGCTTGGAAGATATATACATATGTGACCAATCTAAAAGGCGCTGCTAATATGATAATTCTTTTGCAGACGACTCAAATACTTCAGGTATTGTAAGTGCCGAGAGTTGCTTATGTGCCACGATCCACAGAGGTTCATCCTGGTTGAGTCGAATTGTGCCACACAGAAAGAAATCAAGATACATGATTTGCGGAACAGAAAGAATTGAAATCGTTGCTGCTTTTTTCCAATTTAACCCTCAGGGGTGCCGTTCTTCTTTCTTTCTTTCTTTCTTTCTTTCTTTCTTTCTTTTCTTTTCTTTTCTTTTCTTTTCTTTTCTTTTCTTTTTCTTTTCTTTTCTTTTCTTTTCTTTTCTTTTCTTTTCTTTTCTTTTCTTTTCTTTCTTTCTTTTTCTTTCTTCTTTCTTTCTTTCTTTCTTTCTTTCTTTCTTTCTTTCTTTCTTGCTTTCTTTCTTTCTTGTCTTTCTTGTCTTTCTTGTCTTTCTTGTCTTTCTTGTCTTTGCCTCTTTGCCTCTTTGCCTCTTTGCCTCTTTGCCTCTTTGCCTCTTTGCCTCTTTGCGTCTTTGCGTCTTTGCTTTGGCCTTTGGTGTCGCCTGTGCCCTGGCCCTGGCCCTGGCCCTGGCCCTGGCCGTGGCCGTGGCCGTGGCCGTGGCCTTGGCCTTGGCCTTGGCCTTGGCCGTGACCTTGGCCTTGGCCTTGGCCTTGGCCTTGGCCTTGGCCTTGGCCTTGGCCTTGGCCTTGCCCTTGGCCTTGGCCTTGGCACTGCTGCTACTCTCAGCGCCCTGGTCGTCGGCCCGAATGACATAAAGATTACAGAGAATAGAAATTGAGATCAATAATACCATCAATTTCAATCACATCAATAATTTCAAAATAATCAATGATGTGAATAATTTGGAAACAATGTCAAGGATGTTAAGAACTCGAACAATCTGAAATATAATCTCTTTTTTTTATCACAAAAATAAATTTCAAACATAAATATGTGTTTATTTGTTTTCCCTTTTCTATGTTTAATTTTTTATGTTCTTTTTTGAATTCTTAAAATGGATATTCTTTATATTCCTCTTTCTATATGTATTCTTTGTTTCTTTTTGCATAGTTCATTTAAATTGTAATACATTCAAAATAGTGTCTACTATGTGAATTAATTCCATTTCTTACTCTTTTTTAATCTTCATGTTCTTTCTTCTCATTATAATGTTCATGTTCTTTGAATTATGTGTATTATCTAGTTTTTTTTTTTTGAAAAATTCTGTTTTTTCTTTTGTTAAATGTATTTTTATTTGATATGTGTAGTTGTTGTTTCATATATTCTTATTTAAAATCATCATTTATTTTTCAAAATTGTGACGTAACTGTTTCACTTTATCTTCTTGATATTCTATTTGTAACGAACAGTTTTTTACTATGTATATTATCTAAAATATGTATTATCTATTTTATTTTACATTATTGATGTTTTTTTGTAAAAAAATTCATTGTTATTAATGTATATTGATAAAAGCTTGATATTGTTTATATTCTGTTGGCCCGTTGGCCCATCAGCCCGCTGACCCGTTCGCCCGTTGGCCCGTCGGCCTTTTCTCCTTTGTATTCCCTTACTAATGGCGAATGAATTGGGATGGGCTCAGCATGGAAATCCATGCTTTCCAGCCTTGACTTGTGGTCACATGATGCAATACCGGGCGCAGATGCAAACTCAGTGGAAAAGGTTACTGGAGCAGGTGAGCGTCTTGTCTGTCATTTGCAGTCCCGCGCGTACGGTATGCACTCTCAAGTCACGTTCCTTGGGAGTGGCGCGCAAAGTGGGTGGTAAACTTCATTTGAAGCTCAATTAAATGTTTGAGACCGATAGCGAACAAGTACTATGAAGGAAGGATGCAAAGGATTTTGAAAAAAAGTTCAAAAAAGCTGGGAGATGCTGGAAGGGAACGTGAGTTGGACCAATTTTGCTTTGTGAGATTGGCGCATGGCGCTGGCATTCATGTCAGTGTCTGCGTTGTTGCTTGCTTTGTCTGTCAGAACCAGTTCATTTGTGAATTAAACTCGTTGCGCAGGTCGCATTGAGTGTGTTCACGCATCTGGGGATTTACAAATGGATTGCGTTCAAACGGCAAGTTATTGAAGTGACAGTTCATTGTTGTTGTTCGATTCTTGGCGTTCGTTTCTGACTTCATGGTCTCATTCGACCCTTCTTGAAACACAGACCAAGGAGTCTAACATGTGCGCAAGTTTTCGGGTGTTAAACTTGCAAGCGCAATGGAAGTGAATGGTTGGATATGTGCACTTGCAACCGACCGTGATCTTGAGAGTGGTTTGAGTAAGACCGTAAGTGTTAGGACCCGAAAGATGGTGAACTGTGCCTGAGAAGGGCAATTCTGAGCGAAACTTTTGGCCACCGCCTGACCAAGTTTCGCCCAAGTGCTGGGTTGGGGTTGTGACTTGGGCGAAACTTCTCTTCTCTTCTCTTCTCTTCTCTTCTCTTCTCTTCTCTTCTCTTCTCTTCTCTTCTCTTCTCTTGTCTTGTCTTGTCTTGTCTTGTCTTTGTCTTGTCTTGTCTTGTCTTGTCTTGTCTTGTCTTCTCTTCTCTTCTCTTCTCTTCTCTTCTCTTCTCTTCTCTTCTCTTCTCTTCTCTTCTCTTCTCTTCTCTTCTCTTCTCTTCTCTTCTCTTCTCTTCTCTTCTCTTCGTCTCTTCTCTTCTCTTCTCTTCTCTTCTGTTCTGTTCTGTTCTCTTCTCTTCTCTTCTCTTCTCTTCTCTTCTCGTCTCGTCTCGTCTCTTCTCTTCTCTTCTCTTCTCTTCTCCTTCTTGTGGAATTCTGCAAGCAAGATGTATTCGAAACTGCGCCGTCTGAGACGGAGGCGCTGTCCAGGAACGTCTGTTCGGTTCTACTGTTGCCGTTTGGAGGGACAGTAGATCTGGAGCGGTTCCATCAGCAAAGAACCAAGGCTTACAACAGACATACCGAGAGAATAGCGGCGTGAGATTCAAAACGACATGTTCACACGATGTCCAGCAATGTGGTCGAACCTTGAGGCGCACGCCTCGAAACCGACACGACCACGCGTACCTGACTTGAGCGCACGGGCTCACCACCCGTGCAAGCGATAAGCGCAGCCAATCGAGGGGCAAAACCACTGATGCCGTGTCGAATGCCTGCGTGTGCTGTCAGTGTGCGTACTGACCAATGTGATGCACGCTGTGTTGTGACATGGTGTGTCATGTGCTTTGTTTATGTAGCCATTTTACTCGTTTTTTGCAGCTCTTTTGCTGCAATGATGTCTCTGCTGGCAGCCCGCAAGCAGGCCGCAAAGGAGGCTTGGCTGCAGCTTTCTGCTGGGCAAGCTGCGCAGGCCAGCAGTGTGACAATCTAAGAAAACCTGGTGTCCTTAACGTTCCAGGATGGGGTGTCCACCAGGAAAGGGGTTGGTCTTTGGATTTCAGGTCACTTTCAAGACTCTCCCTCCCCTTCACCAGATTCGTGTCCCTGCCGTTGACGCGAGCGTTGTGGCAATCTCACGTGGTCTGACTGGAGCAGGAAGTCGACAAAATGACTCGGGGAACGGTTTCTTCACTCTCGCAAAACGCGCATTTCTTGGGATTCTCCGTTATCAGGTTGCCGCGACGCCGCCAGAGACGATGCAAGCCACGGTGCCCGACGGCGCGGAGCACGGGGTCAGCGTTGTGCATTGTGTCATCATCGTGGTGATGTCACGCAACTTGGTGGATCCCAGGTCGCGTGGGAACACCACAAGGCCTTCGGGGTGACGACTTCCGAACTGGACCGGCTCCAGTCGGGAGTTGTCGACCCGCGGCCCTCCCGCAGTCGTCGGCTGCACCGACTCGTCGAACGCCTCAGCCGAGGAGCGGCGTTTTAGTGGCGGGCTTCACCGCTGGGCGCGCTCGGGAGTCGCCCGACCATGGCGTCAGCCGCCTCAGGCGACATTGCGCGCGCGTCTGGTAGTCTGTCGTGCTTCACTCGCACGTGGTACTTGGATTCTGGATCACAACCCGCAGGCTTGCCTCGGAGCACCAGGCGGTTCCATCCTCAGCGCGTTTTTCAAGCGGCTCATGCACGGCTTTGCTGGCGAGTCCGCCGTTTCGGGCTAAACGGACGGAAGAGCGCTCTGTGTACCACTCTGGTGTCACTCAAAGGCGGCTCCGCAACCGCATGTCGCCGAGATCGCGCAGACATCCTTCGGAATGTCCCTGGCGCACGCAGAGACCTTCCACCCCTGGCGTGGAGTTCATGCCTGTAAGGAATTTATACGACTCATGCACGCACTCAACGGGAACACTGTGTACAGAGCCGTTGAGACTCTCCGCTGTGTCAGTACTTCTCCGCGAACGCGGTGCTCCCACTGGAGAGGAACTCCTTCACGATCAAGGCGTTGGTTTGCCCTTGTCTGAAGCGTGAACCACGCCTGGACATACCAGAAACCCACCGCTCAACGCGATGCTTGGTGGGCGTTGCACGACGCATTCTGTTCTCGCTGCACGTCACGTGAAGCGCTACAGAAAGGTCGACCGTCTTTCTTCGGGAATGCCACGTGACAGCAGCGTCGCAAAGGACGAAGAACAGAGGTGTGTGGGTTGGCTTGGCTTCGCACCGCGATACGCATTCAGCAAGGGCAGAGCTGCTTGGATCAACCACAGCACGGCAGTTTTGCTGAAGCGGGCGATTTCCCTGTGCTCGCGAGAGCGACTCGCCACCGAATTGTGGTGTTGAGTGCTTTCAGGATTGACACGGCCATGCCAATGATGTTTGGACGTCCATCATGGCTTGCTGGTGTAGTGTTGCAACAAGTTGCGACTAAATAAAAGACGTCACAAGTTGGTCACTTCATTCTACTCCAGTCGTTGCTTCCTCAAGATAACGTTTCTCAAACACGATCTGACTGCTCCCACCAATGAGCTTGTGGGGAGGGAGAGCTTTCCAGAGGAGCTTGCTGCGGCAAGTGGACGCAAAAGGCATGCAGGAAGTGACAAACGTGGCCAGCGGCAACGCGGAAAAAACTTTGCTGGTGGATCGCTCGTGGCAAGCCACAAATTGGGAATGTTGGGAAAACGCATCGGTAAGGGCATCGCACCGAAGTCATCAGCGAAGCATGACAGGTTTACACCTGAATGTCTCGCGTTTGGTTCCTTGAGGCATGCGGTAAACGTGGGCAGGAGTCGCCTTTCTTGACATGAACGTGTTCTGCGCTCGGAGGACAACAAATGTGGCACAGTTTGGAAAAGATGTTTTTCATATCATGTTTCCAACGGCCTCCACAAACATGACAACGGTGATGAGTTCGGTGTTCTGGATTGGTTCGGAGCACAGGCCGTCCACCGCATGATGGCGAATTTTTGACAGCCTCACTTCGAATGTGAAGACTGGTGGTTGCCACAGCGCCAAAACAGTTGACATTTTCGTGCAAGACGTTCTTACTGTCCATGATGCACTTTTCTGTAGAAGGTTGTCTCGTAAGAACCTCCACCAGCGGAGTACCCACGAAACTCTCGAAGCACATGGGAAAATCATGAGCGAAAAACGGCCTTGCTCTTGAAACAGCTGGGCAGTGCCAAGAACGAAGAACGCACATTCAAACCTGAAGATGGTGCTGCGGGTGGCGATGAGTGACAAGGGTCGTGGCAAAGAAGAAGGAACGATGCACCCGAAACTGAGCTGCGATGCCTGTTGGGTCGTCTTGCGATGTTCCAAAAAGGCACGGCCAGACACCGCGCGACTCACGAGAAAGCCACGCAGAACAAGGATGAGATTCCGCGGGAGTTCCAACGTACGGCTGTGCCGTTGCACCGAAGACTGGTCAAGGCACTGCTGGCCGAGTACATCTTGTTCACTTGTGACCGACCCAATCAGTGCACGCATCTTCGGATGGAAGCAGAATTCAAAATTGTCTCATACCATGTCGTGCCGTACGTGGTGTGCGAGCCAGTTGTTGCTAACGCGAGGAAGTGCTCCACTCGAACTTGTGCCACCATGGGCGAGAAGGAATGTCGAAGGAAACGTACGCTCATTAGTGCCACCTTGTTGGCACGCCAAGCTGATCGCTTTTCTATTTACTGGAATCCAGAGGCAGTCAGGATATCCTGAATATCGCGAAGGAACGCGTGGATAGGTCCAGTTGACTGCGGCTTCTGACAGGGACAGAGTCGCCGCTGCCATGTCTGCTTTTTTTGGAACCTTTGGATTTCAGTAATGATTCCTTTTGTTTAGTCTCTTGCGCATACTACAAAACATAAGCAAGGATCACAACCGTCGCACTGGAACTGTTTGGCGCCTCAGTTTTGCAATGAGGTGTGTTTTTTGGAGGCCCAAAACACCTACCAGGTGTCCTCCTCGCGGGCGGGTCTTGAGCAGCATGCGTGCATGTTGGCGGAGTTGGTGTGGTACTTGCCGTTGCCAACGTCCTGGAATGCGCGCACCAGTGTGCTGCGTTTCGCCACACCAAACGAAGCGCGACCAAGAACTAATGAACATGAATTGACGGCGCGGTGCCCAACAATAATTGGCCCAAGTGGTGGAACAAAGGCAACAGCAAACAGCAGCTGAGTAGAGGGAGTTGTTGGAAAGACAACGTCAATGAAGAACGAAAATGCTGTGGTGCAAAAGCAGTTTTTTTCGAGGACCTGACCAGCGAGCACCAAAAAAAGCTTCAAAATCGTCCGTTTTACAATGGGACGCTCAAAGGCAATTTGGCAATTTTCTAGTCTCAATGTTGTCTCTCGTCTTTTTTTTGTGGTACCGTCTCGGACCCAAATCTTGGCACGCAAGCAACCCACATCGACCAAATAGAGGGAGTGCAAACGCGGACAAAAAAAAAGAAAAAGAAGAAGAAAGAAGAAGAAAAAAAAGAAAAAGGCGTGATGAAAAGACTTTTAAAAAAAAGAGGAAAAACACCCTTCAGCGCCCAAGCACATCCCGCGTACACGCACAAAGCCACACTCACAAGGAAGATCCAGACATTGCTGATCTACCGAAAAATATCGAGGTTCACAGGCAGAAAATTCCGCCACACAACCAACGCGCAAATCTGGCAGATCAGGCATGGCAACTTGCATCCTTTGGCGCCTTGCAAACACAGGCTTCTTTGCGCAGGAATTCAACTTTGCTCTTGTTGTTTTTTTTGCAAGGACGTTTTGTTTTTCTTGATTGTGGAAAGTGGGTCCCCAGCGGCAATGTCACCGACGTCCCCGCAGACCGAAACATCAGAAAAAAAAATCGGAGACAAGTTCACTTGGTGACAATCGACGCTAAACGGACCTCTGGGGCCATTTTTTGACGTCTGGTGGGCGAGGGGTTGTTCCCCCAGTCCTTGGGATCTAGGATTCAGGGTCCCAGGGTCCCAGGGTCCCAGGGTCCAAGTCGGAGGTCAATTTGGTTTTCAAGTTGTATGGATTCAAACCAAAAGCCAACCAAAAAGAGGGACGAAAAAAAAAAGGGTAAAATCCCGCAGATGGCGGGTCGAAAGTTCCTTTCCACGTTTTTGAAAAAAAACGAACGGTTATGGAACTTTTTTGGGCTCCCGCTGGTCACCTCCTCGAAAAGCCTTCCTTTTTGATCACACACTGTCATCATTGCTTTGTCGAAAAATATTCATGAAAATGGTGTTGAAACATTGAGGCTGAACATCTACAAGTTCCTGTCCACGTTTTACAAAAAAAAGAAACAAACGATTAAGAAGCTTTTTTGGCCTCGTTAGTCACCACCTCCTCAAAAATCCTTTTTTTGATCACACATTGTCAACATGAGTTTGTCGGGGAGGCAAGAAAGAACGAAAGGAAGGAAAGGAAGGAAAGAAGAAAGGAAGAAAGCAAGAAAAGAAACAAAAGGAGAAACAAAAAGAAGGAACACATGAAAAAAAGGAAAGAAGGAAAGAAGGAGAAAAAGGAAAAAAGGAATGGGATGTTTTGCACCCAAACTTTCCCCGAGAACCAAGGGCCATAGTTTAGACCCGAACAATCACCAAAAACTTGAGTCCGTGTCTTCTAAACTATCCCCTGGCTCTTGGAGCACGTGCGTCCTTGATGTGGCAAGAAAATCTCTGAAGGCCGAGTCTGGGCAGCATTTTGGTCGAGATGTGGCCAAAAACTCCGCACTCAGCGCTTTTTTGCCGCACCAACCCGCTGAGCGACAAGAGCAAGGAGATGTTTTAGACCCAAATTTTCACCCAGAACCAGGGGCAAGGGGATGTTTTAGACCCAAACTATCCCTAAGAACTTGCCGTATCCAATAAACTATAACCTGGCTCTTGGAGCCCGTGCGTCCTTGATGTGGCAAAAAAAGAATCTGAGAGTCGAGTCTGGACAGCATTTTGGTCGTTGTGTGGCCAGAACTCCGCTCTCAGCGCTTTTTTTTGCCGCACCCGCCCGCCGAGCGACAAGAGCCAGAGGATAGATTAGAACAGAGGAGACCAAGAGCCAGGGGATAGTTTATAACAAAAACACCCCTCTCCAGGACTTGACCACCAAGCGAAAAAAAGCTTCAAAATTGTCCGTTTTACAGCGGGACGCTTCAAAGGCAATGTGCAATTTTCTCATCTCAATGTTTTCCCTTCTTTTTTGCGGTCGTGTTTTGGCTGAACGTCTTGACAGAAGAGCAGCCAAAATCACAGCCCAGTAGATGGAGTTCAAAGAGAAAAGACAAACGAAGAAAAGAAAAACGTGAAATACCATTACTCTCAGTGTCATTCGCGGAAAACACAGTCAGGTTGAGAGTTTGGCTGGGGCGGCACATCTGTTAAATGATAACACAGGTGTCCAAAGTTGAGTTCTACAAGAACAGAAATCTCACGTGGACCAGAAGGGGAAAAGCTTGCTTGATTCTCATTTTCAGTACGAATTCACACTGTGAAAGCATGGCCAATCCATCCTTTAGGTCTGAGGAGTATGCAGCCAGAGGTGTCGGAAAAGTTACCACAGGGATAACTACAAGCGCGGCTTGGCCTCGGCATGAAAGTGCTACCCTCCCGCCCTGTCCCCTCCGCAGGGATAACTGGCTTGTAGCAACCAAGCGTTCATAGCGACGTTTTTTTTTTTGATCCTTCGATGTCGGCTCTCAGTATCATTGAGACGCAGAAGTCCCAAAGTGTCGCATTGTTCACCCGCCAATAGGGAACGTGAGCTGGGTTTAGACCGTCGTGAGACAGGTTAGCTTTACCTTACTGATGAACTTGGTGCTGCGACAGTAATCGAAGTTAGTACGAGAAGAACACTTCGTTCAGATAGTTGGTAAATGCTGTTAACTGAAAAGCTAATGCTGCGAAGCTACCATCTGCTGGATTACATCTGAACGCCTGTAAGTGGGAATCCGTGCTGGTTCAGCAGTGCTTTACAGCATTTGAGTGGCGACGAGTGATGTTTTAAGCTTTTGCTTTGGTGACATGTGAATTGCGCTTGGTAGATTTTTAGATGTGTGATCAATCTGTAAATGCGCTGCTGAATATGATAATTCTTTTGCAGACGACTCAAATACTTCAGGTATTGTAAGTGCCGAGAGCAGCCTTTGTGCTACGATCCACAGAGGTTCATCCTGATTGAGACGAATTGTGCCACACAGAAAGAAGTCAAGATGCATGATTTGAGGAACAGAAAGAATTGAAATCGTTGCTGCTTTTTTTCCAATTTAACCCTCAGGGTGTGCCGTTCTTCCTTCTTTCTTTCTTTCTTTCTTTCTTTCTTTCTTTCTTTCTTTCTTTCTTTCTTTCTTTCTTTCTTTCTTTCTTTCTTTCTTTCTTTCTTTCTTTCTTTCTTTCTTTCTTTCTTTCTTTCTTTCTTTCTTTCTTTCTTTCTTTCTTTCTTTCTTTCTTTCCCTCTTTGCTTCTTTGCTTCTTTGCCTCTGGTCGTTGGTGTCGCGGGTGCCCTTGCCGTGGTCGTGGTCCGTGGCCCTTGGGTCCTTTGGGTCCTTTTGGTCCTTTGGGTCCTTTTGGGCCCTTGGGGTCCTTTGGGCCCTTTGGCCTTTTTCAGGCGCGGATCGCACTTTCTCTCGGATCAGAACTTTGAGCATATGACCAGATTGTTGGCGCCTGAGCTGGCGCGGATCGAATTTTTTCGCATCAGAACCTTGGGCAGGTGCCAGGCGGAGATAGCACAAATTGTGGGGACTGCCACGGTATGCTGTCTTCAGTTCTCTCACTGGAACGACTTTTCCGTGCATCCAGTCCTCGCCCTTCACTTAGCATTGACTCCATGCCTTATTCCCTGGCCTTCTCTCAGCACCATCACCAGTGCTTGCACCAGCCCTTGCTCAAGCACTCGCCATACTCCTCGCCCTGACCCTCTTTCCTGCTGCCACTCTTAGCACTGGCACCAGCGCAAGCCTTGGCCCTAGTCGTTGGCCCAAAGAATATAAATCAAGATTGAAAAGAATAGAAATGAGATGAATAATACCAAAAATTTTAATCTCGTCAATAATTTCAATTGTAAAAAGGATTTGAATAAGAAAGAACAATGTCGAGGATATCAAGAATTTTGAACAATCTGAAATTTTATCTCTTTTTTTTATCACAAAAAAAAATTCAAACATAAATATGTGTTTATTTGAATCTTTCCTTTTGTTTTTTTTTTTTGAATCTTTATTTTCCTCATTTTTTGTATTCTTCATATGGATTTTCTTTAGATTCCTGTTTCCATATTTACATACACATTTCTTTTTTCTTATTTGCATAACTTTTTTTCCAAAAATTTTTAATACAAACAAAAATTGCATCAATTTTTTGAATTAGTTCAATTTCTGTACTCTCTTTTTTATATTCTTCATATTCTTTATTGCCATGATAATGTCTAAATTCTTTTTATTATGTGTATTCTCTATTTTTGTAGTTTTACATGTTCTCTTTTTCTTTTGTCACTTCTTTTTCAGAAAAATATAATTTTATTGATTATTGATTGATTTTTTGATTGTTTTTCAATTTGATGTTACTGTTTCGCTTTGCACTCTTTTTTACAGCATTGATATTCTTTTATGTTTTTTTTACAATGTATATTTTCTAAAATCTATATTGTTCATTTTTTATTTACATATGATTTATATTTCATTGTTATTATTTTTTTATATTTAAATACATATCCGTTTGCTGTTGTTTACATTCTGGTGGCCCATCGACCCGTTGGCTCGTCGGCCTTTCGTCCTTTTCTCCTTTTCTCCTTTTCTCGTGTTTCCACTTTTCATGTTTGTCCTTTTTCCACTTTTATTCCATTCACCCATGCTTGTCCTTCTGTTTTCCCTTTGTCCCTGTTTCCTTTTGTCCATGTTTTGTTTCCCGTTTTTCGTTTATCACCCTTTGTTTTGTCATTCTTGCACTCTTGCATTCTCGCATTTTCCTTGTCTTTGGCCTTGGCCCCTCTGGCCCCTCTGGCCCCTCTGGTTCCTCTGGTTCCTCTGGTTCCTGTGGCCCTTTGGCCCTTGGCCATTTTCGTGGATCGCACTTTTTCGGATCAGAACCTTGAGCAGGTGCCAGGCGGTGCAAAGCAAAGTGCTGGCGCTTCAGCAGGCGCGGATCGCACTTTTGTTTTTCGGATCAGAACCTTGGGCAAGTGCCAGGCGGAGATAGCACAACTTGTGGGGACTGCCACGGAATGCTGTCTTCAGTTCTCTCGCTGGAACGCCATGCTCCTGGCCCTGACCCTATTTCCTGCTGCTACTCTCAGCACTGGCACAGCACAAGCCTTGGCCCAAGTCTTCGGCCCAAATAACATAAAGATTACAGAGAATAGAAATTGAAATAAATATATCAAGACGCTATCTGATATCAAAAATGTTTAACAATATCAATATCAATATAATTTAAAAATAAAACAAATATGAACAATAAAAATAATGTCAAGGATATCAAGAATATAAATCATCTGAAATACAAACTTGATATTCTTTATATTCTCATTTTTGATTTTGAAAAATATTCACGTAAAAAAAATCCTTCTTGTATTTTTTATTTTTAATTTCTTAAAATTTTTGTCTTCTTCATATGTTTAGTTTGATGTCCACGTTCTTCGTGTTATCTCTATTATTTGTTTTGAAAATTATTTTTGATTTTTTCTAATATCAATATTATTTATTCTTCTTTTCTTTTTTTTTTAGTCTCAGTATTATTTGTATTCTTTTTTCTATGGAGATTTTTTGATTTTTTCTTATTCTTAAAATTTTTGTATTCTTCATGTTTTAGTTTGATGTCTATGTTCTTTGTTTTCTCTCTATGATTTTTCAAATTTTTTTTTGATTTTTTAATATCAATATTGTTAATTTCATCTTTTGATCTTCGTTATATTCTGTCTTTCTTTCTGTGAAAATTCTTTGTTTTTTTTTGCAAATTTTTTTTTATTTATAGTATTTTCAAAAATAAAAAAAATTTTCAATAAATTCAATTTCTATACTCTCTTGGTGATTCTTTATGTTATCCTTATTCTCATGATAATCTTTACATTCTTTGAATTATGTGTATTATCTATTTTCTGTTTTGTTATATTCTCTGTATTCTTTTGTTTAATATATTTTCATTTGATATGTGTAGTTGTTGTTGTTTCATATATTATTATTATTATTATTCTTCAAAATTTTGACGTAACTGTTTCACTTTATATTCTTTACATTCTATTTGTAATGAAAAGTTTTTACTATGTATATTATCTAAAATATGTATTATCTATATGTTTCTAACATTATTTATGTTTTTTAAAAAATAATTCATTGTTGTTAATGTGTATTCATATATGCTTGATATTGATCATATTCTTGGGCCCCGTTGGCCCGTCGGCCCACTGACCCGTTCGCCCGTTCGCCCGTCGGCCTTTTCTCATTTTCTCCTTTGTATTCCCTCAGTAATGGCGAATGAATTGGGATGGGCTCAACATCAAATCCAGGCTTTCCAGCCTTGCTTTGTCATCACATGATGCAATACCAGGCGCAGATGCAAACTCCGTGGAAAAGGTTACTAGAGCAGGTGAGCGTCTTGTCTGTCATTTGCAGTCCCGAGTGCGGTATGTATGCACTCTCAAGTCACATTCCTTGGGAGTGGAGCGCAAAGTGGGTGGTAAACTTCATCTAAAGCTTAAAAAATGTTTGAGTGAGACCAATAGCGAGCAAGTACTATGAAGGAAAGATGCAAAGGATTTTGAAAATAAAGTTAACAAGTGCCTAAAATTGCTGGAAGGGAAGTGAGTTGGGAAGTGAGTTGGACGTTTTGCTTGGTGAGATTGGCGCATGGCGCTGGCATTCATGTCAGTGTCTGCGTTGTTGCTCACCTTGTCTGTCAAAACCAGTTCAATTTTGAATTAAACTCGTTGCGCAGGTCTCATTGAGTGTGTTCACGCATCTGGGGATTTACAAATGGACTGCGTTCAAACGCCAAGTTATTGAAGTGACAGTTCATTGCTGTTGTTCGATTCTTGGCGTTCGTTTCTGACTTCATGGTCTCGTTCGACCCGTCTTGAAACACTGACCAAGGAGTCTAACATGAGTGCAAGTTTTTTGGGTGTTAAGCTTGCAAGCGCAATGCAAGTGAATGCTTGGATATGTGCACCTGCAACCGACCGTGATCTTGAGAGTGGTTTGAGTAAGAGCATGAGTGGTAGGACCCGAAGGATGGTGAACTGTGCTTGTGAAGGGCAATTCTGAGCGAAACTTTTGGGCAACAGTTTCGACCAAGTGGTTTTCGAAGGGACCTTGGGTGAAACTATTTCACCCAAGTGGTCGCGGAAGGCCTCTTGGGCGAAACTTCTGGCCACCGCCCGCTGGCACCAGTTACTTGGGCGAAACTTGGCAAAAAAGTTTCGCGCAAGTGTGGGGTTGGGGTTTTGACTTGGGCGACTCTTCTCTTCTCTTCTCTTCTCTTCTCTTCTCTTCTCTTCTCTTCTCTTCTCTTCTCTTCTCTTCTCTTCTCTTCTCTTCTCTTCTCTTCTCTTCTCTTCTCTTCATGTCTCCTTCTTGTGGAATTCTGCAAGCAAGATGTACTCGAAACTGCGCCGTCTGAGACGGAGGCGCTGTCCAGGAACGTCTGTTCGGTTCTACTGTTGCCGTTGGGACAGTCGTTCTGGAGCGGTTCCATCAGAAAGGACTAAGGCTTACAAC
>CBDCEV010000051.1:0-4753 GCA_965215715.1 Hyphomicrobiales bacterium
TGGTGTCGCAAGCGGTCATTTCAACAATGTGCACCGATGGCGCAAGGTTTTTATTGACAGCTCTTGCTGTCAAATTGGCGAGCACGCGACGAGAAAGTTCACTCTTCTGGACGTGGACGCGATTCATGGAGCGTTTCTGTTCCTGTTGAACTAAGTTTGATGAGCAAACTCACTGCAAACTTTTTTTTTGACCACTCATGGACATCTGGAGTGCCGCATGGTGGCGGCCTACGTTCGTATTTGTCAGAGACTACAAACAACTGAGAGGGCGTCCACGTGAAAACGAAGAACTATCAAGAGCCGTTGAGCATCCATTTTGGGCTCAATTATGCACATTGCATGTGTATGCAATGTTGAGGTGCAAGTGTCCTCGTTGTTGAATAGTTGTGTTCTTCGTACCTCAAAGCCACCGAGGAAAAATGTCAAACAGGTAGTCAAAGGACAGGAAACACTTTCTCTAAGTCATCGAGAGTCACATCACTCACAAGAACCAAATATTGAATTGATAGTCGCAGTGGTCGCGGAAACACTTGACACCATGTTCTCCACGATCTCCAGAATAGTCACCAATGAATTGAACAATTGGTTTCTGCAAATGTATTTTGGCACACTAGAACAAAAATGCATCATTGCTGGAGACACTGATTAGAATCAAAACACTTTCTGGTGAACATCGCAGATCAGTTGAGCACCAACACCAACACTAATTTTCCTCGGAGCGTCATTGGCGCAATGTGAAAAAAAATGTGTCTTGTCAGTTACATGCGCGTCACGGTCATTGGTGTCACAACATAGCATTCGAGCACTCGTTGATAGTCATCAACATCTAATTCTACACCGCACAATTGTACACAAAATTCAAGGACTCATTTGAAGCGCATCACGATTTGGCTCGACTACCTTGGTATCGAAGTTGCGAGGTAAGTCGCTGTGTCATGAGTTCAATACGACGCGCATTGGAGGTACATTGGACACATCAATCCACAGCACTTCGTCCCAGCAACGGGTGTATAAACACTTGGTGATTGACGTGAGATGTGCATTGACGTGAGATTGCATCAATGAGCCGCTAACATTGCAATTCACCCAACATGAGACACGCGACTCGTGGCAAAGTTTGATGCAAGGGCACAGTTTGGGTTTCGGAATCGTTTCTGGTGAATGCTCGTTTCGCGCGCAACACGTGCAATGCGAAACTGTGGTGTTAGAGCACAAGCACGCATTGCGCAGAACTCTTGACAGCTCACCAAAAACGTGCTTCAAGTGATGCGCGCGTCACGAAAACAATTGGCATGCACATTTGCACCATGCAAGTTTCTGTTCGACAAGTGAACACCCAAACAATTGCGCACTTTCTTTGCTATCTGGGTCCACAGAAGATTATCCAGCACCTTGCAAAGGTAAAAGTTTCGATTGGAAGGGCGGCAGTGCTGTCGTCTGGGAAGCGGGACTTGATCAATCAAAGATTGTCTGCTAAGAGATCACCTTTTTCACGACACACTCAAAACTCTAAATACAGGCAGCGAAAAAAAGCGAAGATTAAGCGTGCCGTCGGTATTGTGTGCCAGCTTTTGAAGGACCAGAAGAAATTAAAAGTCTTGATGGAAGCTGCCTAACAAAATGGTCAACGGGAGTGCGCGCGTGCATCGTCAGCATGCATGCATTGCAACTTGGGAAGCTGATGAAAGATCCGAGCTTCTGGTGTGATGAGGTCATCCCAGACAACACGACAGAAGCAGTCGACCGACAAGAATGGAAAGACAATCCGGAAGACAAGGACAGCAAGGTCAAAACTCTTGCTGATCTCCTGCACGAAAAACGAAAACTGCAACGTCACCAATGAAGAAAACGTCACGGACGATTCGTTTGATACTTGGCAAAACGACTCAGAGGATGAGCGTCGTCCGCACAACAAAAAAGGTCAACAAGGAAAAAGACGTCAAAGAAATCGAAGAAGTAAAAGAAACAACGGGCGCGTTCTACTTAGGCCAATTTCGACTTAGGCCAACGTCTTTTTCTACTTAGGCCAGTTCTACTTAGGCCAGGTGCGACTTAGGCCAGGCCAAAAATTAGGGGGCTAAGTTCTACTTAGGCCAGGTGCAACTTAGGCCAATTTTTGCTTGCCCCTTTGACCATCCAAAATGTCAAGATGAAAAAAAGAAAGAAAAAATGAAAAAGGAAGAGAAAAAAGAAACGAAAGGGCGGGACAATCAATATAGTCCGTGTTTGTGTGAAGGCGTCGCCGGCCGAAGGCCGGCGACGCCTTCACACAAACACGGCTTATGTCCGCCTTTCGGGTTTCAACGGGCCTTCATGTGGAGCATCGCCGGCCGAAGGCCGGCGATGCTCCACATGAAGGTCTGTTGGAAGTCGAAAGGCGGAGGTTTAGGGGTTTGGGGGTTTAGGGGTTTAGGGGTTTAGGTCTTTAGGGTTTAGGGTTTAGGTCTTTAGGGTTTAGGGTTTAGGTCTTTAGGGGTTTAGGGTTTAGGTCTTTAGGGTTTAGGGTTTAGGTCTTCAGGGTTTAGGTCTTTAGGTCTTTAGGGTTTAGGGTTTAGGTCTTTAGGGTTTAGGTCTTTAGGGTCAGGGTTTAGGTTTTTAGGGTTTAGGTCTTTAGGGTTTAGGTCTTTAGGGTTTAGGTCTTTAGGGTTTAGGTCTTTAGGGTTTAGGTCTTTAGGGTTTCTTTAGGGTTTAGGTCTTTAGGGTTTAGGTCTTTAGGGGGTTTAGGGTTTAGGTCTTTAGGGTTTAGGTCTTTAGGGTTTTCAGGGTTTAGGTCTTTAGGGTTTAGGGTTTGGGGTTTAGGGTTTAGGGTTTAGGGTTTAGGGTTTGGGCAACAACACACCAACACACAACAAACAACAACAACAACACAACAACACAACAACAACCACAACAACAACACAACAACAACACAACAACAACACAACCCCAGAATGGCCGAAATCTGAAAAAACAAAAATTTGGCCTAAGTCGCACCTGGCCTAAGTAGAATTGGCCTAAGTAGAATTGGCCTAAGTAGAACCTGGCCTAAGTAGAACTGGCCTAAGTAGAAATTGGCCTAAGTAGGATTGGCCTAAGTAGAACATAGCCAGAAACAACATTCGTCCAGCAGACATCGTCAACGGCAAGGGCAGAGAAAAAAAAAGGAAGAAAACTTAAAAAAGGCGGATGCAAAGGACAAGAAAAAGATTCGAAGTCGAAAGTGATGACAAGAAGAAAAAACATGAGACGTCTAATTCGGAAGAACTGTCGTCGGTGAAACAATTGAACATCAGACGTAATTCAACGACCCAGGATGTCCACTGAGAACCGTTGATCTTCCAGATGTCCAAACAATGTGAAAATTGATGATTTCATTTCGACCAACAAGGACGCAGAACGCTCAATTAAAACCGTTACATTTGATGGAAACCAAATTTCAAACAACAAAACAATAAATTTGTTGGGCAAACAAAATCTGAGAATCAAGAATTCGACCAATTTCACCGCCGCGATTCGGACCATCTTGGATGTCATGAACCGGCCTCCAATGGAATGTCACACTAACACCGCATTATTCCCACAATGGCAGGTAAGGGTGGTGAAGACAGCAAAACACACAGCCAGAATGCCCTTCCAAACAAGCCATTTCGGCTCAAGTCACATTTTGTTTCAGCGGGGTGTGTCAGGTTCGGTTTGGTTTTTTTGGTTGTTTGTTGGTCGTGGGTTGATGCACGCCGAGGATGGACGATGGAAGTCCGGACGGTAGGCTTCCATTGGTCTCTGAAGGTACCCACCGTCAAAAACCGGCGCCTGCAGTTCGTCAGACTGGCGTGCAGCGAATGAAGGGACCCACCGTTGATCTACAACGGGTGCAGTTCGCCATGTGAGTCCAGATTTGGAAGGCACAGCCCAAGAGAAAGCAAGGAAACTCGAGAAGATTTGGAACTCGGTGCCAACATTGGACGTGCAGATCCAGCAGTGCGAATCTTTCATCATGAGGCCCGAACGGCGTTTGGCAGAGATCGATGCGCAACGAGTTGCCGAGCAAGAGTCGTTGACCGAAGCCAGGGCCATGTTGGAGCGGTTGCGGTCCGAGGCGGTGCAGTGTGCAGACCGTCAAGAATCCGGATCACAGGCGGCACTTCAACAAATGGTCAATTTGTTGCAGTGGTAGCGGGATGCATTGGCGAAAGAGTTGCAAGTGATGTGCGCCACAGAGGAAGATGTCTGTCCAGTGGCCAAGAAACAGGCGGTTGCAAGGTGGGCAAGCCATCCCCTTGATGCCGAGGCACGTGCCAAACGACGTGATGAGTTGGTTGCAGGATCGTCAGGCCGAGCAGCGCAATGCTCTCACAATGGGAGACTTGCATCACGTCACGGAGTTGTTCCAAGCGATGTCGGAAGGTGTGAAGCATCTGACAGAAACATTTCAGTGCAGCCATCTTCTGTGGCCAATGTGGTCACGTAAAGACGTCTTTTGTCGAAATCGAAATTCCAGTTCGCGTGTGAGGGTACATTGTGCGATCCATTTCAGAAGACCGCAGGCCATTGCCAGAATTGTGGAGCATCGATGTGGGATGCAAAGTGTCCGTGTGGGTGAGGCATCAAACCCAAGTCCTCCACGACGCCTCCTCCTCAGATTTTGTGAAGGGGAGGGAGGTGGTTCAGAGGATCAGCCCAAGCCAGGGTGCCATTTATGGGAGTACAAAATGTCCTCCCCGTGATGCAACTTTCCGCGAAAGTGGTGCTTTGGGATACAGAAAATTTTTCTCGG
>CBDCEV010000052.1:0-4942 GCA_965215715.1 Hyphomicrobiales bacterium
ATCCAACCTTCACCAACTGGCACTCCACGGACAATCGTCATTGCCTCGCCTCCCACCAAAAGGGATAGCGCCGAGTAAATCTGGTTCGAGGCCGTCAAGATCTCCTCGTCTGAGTAGTCTTCGAAGATGTCGTCCCAATTGGGGGTTTCTGCCCGCCCTGGTGACAAGGTCCATCATCTTCTTCACTTGATGATCAGCTGCTCCAACAGCCGTGGCAAACTGGAAGCTGAAGTCTTTCCAGTTGTTGTGGGACTCAAGCTTCTCGACGCGACGGAAGTACCGTTCGTCGAGACCCACTCCGCGACGTTCGTCTCCGCGACGATTCCCTGGTTGAGCATGTTGAGCCTGTTGAGCAGCAGCCTGAGCTTGTTGGGCTTGAGCCTCTTGGTTGACCGCCATCAACCTCAGCATCTCTGTCATCTGCCCAAGAGCCTGCAAAACCTGCTCGATGTTGGCAGCCATCGGACAGAACACAAGTGCTCCGCTACCATGCGAAACTTGTTTTCATGCGATGACACTTGAGCCAAACATGCGTCAGAAAGTCAAGTTCACTCGTCAAAATGCGCACACTACTGGAAGGAAAAACTGTGAAGGAAACTGGGGCTTACGGTCGCATCCGCCCGTCTTCCTTCGGGACGCCCCAGTTGTTCTACTGCCGCAACTTGTGGTCATCACCGGTGGGATTGGGCTTTTCCACACGGCTCGCACAAGCAGCGGACTCACTTCACTGTCAGGTGATCGTGTTCACACACTTCCTTCCGCGTGTTTTACGCCCCGCCGGGCGCTTCTTTGTGGCTCCATCGCTCAACAAAAAATGTTTTTTTTTTTTTTTGAAAAAGTAAAAATGAAAAAATGAAAAAATGAAAAAAAAAAAAAAAAAGATAGAAAAAATGAATCACAAGCAAAACAAAGACTAAACAAAAGTTTTTTTTTCAAAAAAAAAACAAAAAAAAAAACGAAAAATGCTTGAAAACAGATGGAAAAAAAGCGCCAGGGCAGCCAACAGGAGAGGGCCAAAACGGTAAAAATGGGTGTAGCTTTTAAATACATCAAGCTGGAAGAGGGTTCAGTGGTTTAGGGTTTTGAGTGGTTTATTGGGGTTTTGGGTGTAAGGTATTAGGTTTTAGGTATTAGGTTTTAGGTTTCAGGTTTTAGTTTTTAGTTTTTAGTTTTTAGTTTTTAGTTTTTAGTTTTTAGTTTTTAGTTTTTAGTTTTTAGTTTTTAGTTTTTAGTTTTTAGTTTTTAGTTTTTAGTTTTTAGTTTTTAGTTTTTAGTTTTAGTTTTTAGTTTTTAGTTTTTAGTTTTTAGGTTTTAGGTTTTAGGTTTTAGGTTTTAGGTGTTAGGTGTTAGGTGTTAGGTGTTAGGTGTTAGGTGTTAGGTGTTAGGTGTTAGGTGTTAGGTGTTAGGTGTTAGGTGTTAGGTGTTAGGTGTTAGGTGTTAGGTGTTAGGTGTTAGGTGTTAGGTGTTAGGTGTTAGGTGTTAGGTGTTAGGTGTTAGGTGTTAGGTGTTAGGTTTTAGGTTTTAGGTTTTAGGTTTTAGGTTTTAGGTTTTAGGTTTTAGGTTTTAGGTTTTAGGTTTTAGGTTTTAGGTTTTAGGTTTTAGGTTTTAGGTTTTAGGTTTTAGGTTTTAGGTTTTAGGTTTTAGGTTTTAGGTTTTAGGTTTTAGGTTTTAGGTTTTAGGTTTTAGGTTTTAGGTTTTAGGTTTTAGGTTTTAGGTTTTAGGTTTTAGGTTTTAGGTTTTAGGTTTTAGGTTTTAGGTTTTGGGGTTGAGGATTTACGTTTTTTTCTATTTTAGGGTTTTGGGTTTGGGGTTGAGGGTTTAGGTGAAAGGGTTCTTCGGATTGTAATTGATATGGTGGAAGGTCAACAGGGACGGGGAGAGGGCAAAAAAAGGCCAAAATGTCAAAAGGGGTAAAACCGCATTTCTAGAAAATTACCCTCACAATAAAAGTAGCCGGCGAGCGCACGCAGTTTGACGACACTTACTGCACGGACATGCGACAGAGGTTTTATTAATTGATCAAGTTTCGCAATGGCAGTGCTGCAATGACGTGTCACGTGCTGGGCACGTTGGGCAAACTTTGCTTTCTTGCAAAGAATTTGAACGGCACCGAGCGCTGCAGCGCACTCTCAAAGTAGCACATTTTGGCCCGTTCCCGACGTGTTATCGACTCAACCACCAGAATTACCCACGATCGAAGTGCAGGTCCACATCGTGTGCAACCAAGATGAGCTTGTTTGGACCAAGATAAGGCGGACCTAAACAGTACGAGCGCATCGTCGTTTAAGAAAGTAAATAATGCCCCTCGCTTTGACAAAACGATGGGCGACCCCACGTATCTAAAGCGGGGACCGCACGCCAGGAATGAATAGTCCCCAGATTTTTCGCGGCAACAAGAACCATTCCCATTCAGGTTTTTTGTTTGGCGTTTCCACTTTCGGGCAACTCTATCCGCCACATGATCTTGAAGTAATTTTGGAAAGTAAAATATTAAATTGGCCGGGGTAAACATGTTGTTCATGCGACAGTTTCCTAGCATCATGTTTTTGCGACGAATGCGAGAAAGATTTCCAGAGTCAGATCGTCCACAAAGCACAGAAGAGTTGTTCAACCTGCTGTAACACCTGCTGTTGGACTCAAAGCGTGCAAAACAAACGCACATCTTCCACGCAGATTGTTTATAAACCTATTATCATGCAGGACTAACGTGAGAGCGGCGAGCGGCCTCACGCATGAAGAGGAAAGAGTCTGCGTAGAGAAAGCTGATCTCGGAATAACTCCCAAAGAAAGGGATCACCGAACATTCGATACACCCACAACCGTGTGGCGAAACAAAAATGATCTCTAACGGTAAAGCACGGCAAAAACTCAAAGAATTTTGGGCAGGGAGGGAGGGGGTCAAAGAAATTGTTCACGCAAAGAATTTTGGGCAGGGAGGGAGGAGGTGTCAAAGAAATTGTTCACGACATGCCTGGCACACACATCTGCAAGTAAATCTTTCTGCGCGTTTGGCAAAATGCTTCTTGAAATGCCAAATGACAGAACACATCTTGCGCAAAACGATTCCACGATTTGTCATGGTAACGATGGTGCGTTCGGACGCGCTCAGATGGAGGAATTCATGGTGCAAAGTGGAGGATCCACAGATTCAAAGGACTGTCACTTGGAAAGAGAGCACCATTCAAACACCAAAAGAAGGCATTCATGACACCAACGATGCGGACCGCAACGCTGTGAAAAGATACAGTTTCATTGGCAACACCAGCTTGAATGGGATCGCACCGCGTCGCACCAGCCGAAAAGAAAAACACTCCTTCTACTTGCGAAAAAACAAAATCGAAGATAGTAAACGTTTCGCAAATGTGATGAAGACACAATTTCGAGCGATCACCAAAGATCGAACGAAGAAGTACACTGCGCGCCAAAGATGAAGATCCTCACCATGTCGGCAATTGGGGCGACCCCCTGCATCTGCTTCTGACCCTCAATCAACGTCAATGCGAAACATGGTTTGGCCTAACCACACAGGACTTCTCACGTTCCGTTCACAAACTTGTCATCAACTCAGTGATGAACGATGGTATGCGCGTCAGAGAAAACCAACACCCTGCCCCTTGAGCAGAATCAATAAACACTGAAGGTTTCATGCATTTCGGGAATGTCGGAACGTTCCAAGATTTGTTCGAGAAAGTGCAATTGCACAAACCTGTTTCCGTGGTTGAGGGTGGGCAGTTCATGCGCTGCCACTCGGAGACCGTGATTTTTTCACTTCAGACCGATAATTTGTGGACGTCAATGCGCGGTTTCCCTCGGAGGGAGGAAGGGGATCGTTCAAAATTCCTTGGACGAAAAACGAACATGCTCAATTGCCAAACTCCCCCGTTCCCACCATGTCCCCCAAGCAATCCGTGATGGAACTGGGTAAATTGTGGATGAAAAGGGATCAAAGTGTGGTTGGGCCACGTGAAAACTGTCTTCGGTGCGATTGTTACCATTTTGGGCCACATCGCTCGAAAATTCCAAAAAACGGTCAAAGTGCTTCTGTTTCTGCTTCTTGTTTCTGCCTTTGTCCAACCTTCCACCCCCCTATCCGTGCCACGGCGGTTGTTCCAGGCCCCAACGTGGGACCACGAGCTTTCTGTTTGACCCGAGGGAAGGGAGAAAAAAAGGGAGGGAGGAGAGCACGGAGGGAGACGGCCGCTGGACCAAAAAGTGCTCTCGAATCCATTTTTCTGGAGGTGCGAGCAACCAAGGCACCTTGGGCCTCAAACCATTTCTTTTCCAACGGCGCATTGCGTTTGCGTGCCGTCGAAGTTTTGTTTGTGTGGCGTTGCAGCCCAGAGTTGATTTTGTTGCCAGTCAGCTCCTTTCGCAACAAAGGTTGTGATGCCCACGTGAGGATGGAGTCAGATGGATGTTCCTTGCCAAGCAAAAGCGTTATGCGTCGATGCGGCTCTGGTTACGTTGGCAGTTGCAGGATCCATCGACGCAGAGGAGATTCAGGAGGTTGCAGAGTTGGACAAGGCCCAGGGGAGGCACGCGTTGCTGCAGCGCCTCAACCCCAACCGCGGGATCTGATAGATCTGACGGCGGAAGTGGTTCTTCTGAGGGCCAAAGTCGCACAATTGGAGGCCTAATTTCCCCCTGAGAGTGTCAGAGGACGGTCACCAGCTTGTGCGTGCCAGAGCGACAAAAAATTTTCGGTTGTGGGGTTTGAAGCAGCATTGGCCTGAACAGGTTCAACCTGTTCAGGCCAATTGGCCAAACAACGGAAAGCGGTCACTGCCGTGGCCCGCCAGTGGCCCATCGACAAAGATCCTGGTTTGCCACTGAAGGAGGCCTGCCATCCAGCGCAATGTCATCTTCTGGCAGCCCAAGTCGACGCACAGCTAGGGTTTTCCTCCAGCGATTGGGAGCCCTTTTCCTCGATTGGAGGTGGAGC
>CBDCEV010000053.1:0-3962 GCA_965215715.1 Hyphomicrobiales bacterium
TGTCTTTGGATGAGTTTTTTTTTGCAATTTGGATGACAGTGTACCTAACCCATAATTATAATTATATACATAATTGTAATTTTCATGGGCTTCAAAAAATTGGCCCAAGTGACAGCCCCTCACTCCCCTGACCCCCAAATTTTAGACTTCGAAAAAAATGGCCAGAGTGACATTGGTGTTTTGGTACTTTTTGCTGGCCCAAGTGACATTGGCCATAGTGGCATTCGTTGGCCTGAGTGACAAAAATCGCTGGCCTGAAAAACATTTCGCCCAAACAACAAACGCCCCCTTTGTTGACGTCCCCCTTCACAAAACTCTTCACCCTTTAATCAACCCCTCCTCCCTCCCGTCCTCCTCCTTCAATTATGCCCCTCTCCCTAATTGTGCCACCCCCGTGTCATACCCCTCTCCAAACCCCCAAACAACACAATCCCTTGATCATCCCCCTCCCCCACACTTACCCCCTCCCTCTCCCCTTCTTTCAATTCTACCGCCCCTGAAAAAACATACCCTCTTAATTTTCACCCTCTCCATCGATAATACTTCCCAAATTTGTACCCCCCTCTCCTCCCCTCCTATCCCCCCTCCCTTTTTCCCCTTCTCCCCTGTTATTGTACCCCTTTCATATCCCTTTTCTTGGTTGTACCCCTCTCCCCAAGTAGGCGTTTGCTACTCAAGCCAATGTTTTTTGTGCTCCTTTGGCCAATGTCACTCAAGCCGGATCAAAGCACTGAAACACAAATGTCGAAAGCTAAATTTTGGGGGGTCAGGGGAGTGACGGGTCTGTCACTCAGGCCAATTTTCTTTGAAGCCAAAACAAATAAAACTCACAATTCTTTTGAAAGATGCAACTGTAATGAAAAAAGCAACTCTAATTGTGATAAGAATTTAGGGAGGAAGGGGGAGATAGGGGCCCCTGAGGGAGAGGGGCCCCCGGATGGGTTGTGGCTCCCGAAATTGTGTCCCGGAGGGGGTGGGGCTTCCTGTTGAAAGGGGGAGGGGGGGGCCGGGGAGGAGCCCCCCAAAAGGGCGGGGCCTCCAAAAGGGTGGGGGTTCAAAAGGGTGGGGACGGTCCGGCGGAAGGGGGAGGGAGGTCCCGTTGAAGGGGTGGGGGTCCGGTGGAAGGGGTCCTGGAAAAGGGGAGAGGTTCGGGTGAAGGGGGGTCCGGGGGGGGGATGGGGACCACCCAAATCTTGGACGCACCCCCGAAAATCTCGACACACCTCACACAACACAACACACCCAACACCGAACACCCAACACCCCAAAACACCCAACCTAACAACAAACACAACCAACAAGAAAATAAATTTTCCAACTGGAATGGCCCCATTGGCTGACCAAATGCGTTGGGCAACAGATTGGTCAAAATTGGGTTGGCCAACGTCGGCCATAACCGCACAATTCAGGGACTGCAAAACAACACAGAAAAAAACTTTGACATTTGTCAATCAATCGGGGTCTGGGGAAAACGGGGGTCATTGTTGCTGTTGTTGTTGTTCCTGGTTGTTCCTGGTTGTTGCCTGGTTGGTGCCTGTTGGTGGTGCTTGGTGGGTGGTGGGTGTGTTCAAGATTTTTGGGCCTCTCCCCAGACCCCCTCCGCCGGACCGCCCTTCTCCTGGACCGCCCAAAATTTCGCTCTTTTTTTTCACTCTCCCGCCGGAAATTTCTTTCTTTCTTCTCTCTCTGGGAGGTCTTCTCGTTGAATTTTGGTGGTGTTTTTGAAGGCGGGACCGACCCCAAGAGAGGGAAGAAAGAATGAAAATGGGTGCGGGAAACGTAAAAAAGCGCGAAATTTTGGGCCCTCCACCCTTCGGGGCCCACCCTTCGGCCCCCACCCAGGGCCCCCACCCCTCCGGGCCCCCACCCCTCCGGGCCCCCTTCCGGCCCCCACCAAAAACAAAATTGGCCAAATGCGGTCTGGCCAAATTCGGTCAACAAAAATTGGCCAAATTCGGCCAAATAAGGATGGCCAAATGCGGCCAGTTGACTTTGGCCAAATTGTGGTATTGGCCAAATTCAGTTTGGCCAAATGCGGTCACGGCCAAATGGGGTGGGTGGACAAAACGGTTCCACATTGGATGGGCCACACTCGGTTATTGGTGAGGAAAGGCCTGAGTTATTCCAAGAGATCTTCGACCCAAGAAGAAGCCTCCTGCCTTGGGGTGCCCTGCTTCTCTTCGGACTTCTGCCCAAAGAACCCCACCTTGAGGTACACTTCTGTCTTCAAGGCTGAAGTCGGAACCGAAGAACCTTATCGCCTGAGGTGGAATTGGCCAAACTCAGTTTCGACCCCTTTCACCCTTCAACAATTATTTCCACCTTGGTATTCCCTAAAGACCCCTTCATACCGTTTGGTGCCCCTCCCATCCCTTCACAACTTTGAATACCCCTAAAAACCCCGTAATTAACTTTCCACCCTTCATACCCCTTACTACCTCATACAAAAACCCTTAAACCGTCGGTTACCGCGCAATACCTATTCTTACCTTTGATAACCATGGATACGCCTTGATTTTCCTCAATACTTAAGAACATCCCTGACTACTACTTGATACCACAAAATTCATTCAATTCCCAAACACAAAACTTGATGCTCCTCAAGAACCCAGAACACCTTTGGGTACTCCTGAATACCCTTCAATACTTCCTTCTAACGTGAAACACCCCATTATACGAATTTATACCTCTTCTTACCCTTTCATACCCTTGATACACCCTAATACTCTTTAATACCCCTCAATACCCCCTCTCCCCCTCCCCAACACCTCCAATAACCCTTAAGACCCCTTATACTCCCATATACACCAAAATACATTATTATGAATTTAACGGAAGCCTAACACCATTAGATACTTGTGAATAACACAAATATCCTTTCATACACCTACATACCACAACATACCAGTAATTACCAGTACATACCAGTAAATAGTCCAACATACACATGAAACCCAGTAAATGTAAAAAATGAAAACATGTAAACCACATAAAAAACCACTAAAAACATTATAAAACCTGTAAAACAGTAAATCCTCAAACATACACGTAAAAATACTGAGAAACATTTAAAACACTTTACCGCTCTTGAAACCTTCAAAAATCACAAAAACCATCTCAAAACATCTAAAGACACTGAAAAAACATAAAAACCATTTTAAAAAACATAAACCCACTTACAAACACCTGCTCAAGGCCATTTCTGTTCAAGACGACATTGCTTGCGCGTGTTTCGTCTTTTGCGTCCCAGGTAAGCCGTGAGTTGATGCCACGCAGATCGTGGCAGTCGATGGGCGTTCCTGCGGGTTGGGTGCAGGTCTTACGTGGGCCGAGACCGACCAGCAAGGCGTGGCCCAGCGCGAAGTCGGGTTCCCATCCAATGCAGCAACGTCATCAGGGTGTTTCACGTCCGATTCCGAGGGTGGTCAAGGCACCGCCATTCCGAGTCAACCCGGAGATTGCTCGAGGGACCGCTCTCTCGAAGGTGCAAAAGTTGGAACAGGTGTTGTTGTTGATGTCCGATTGTCCAGGAGTTGCCACAGATGTTCTGAAGCAAGAGTTGGAGAAGGCCCGGATTGCGTCCAAGAGAGCACCAATCGATGTCGAACTCGAACAGTGCCGCAAGTTCATCTCAAGGTCCGAGAAGACGGTGGCAGAGTTCGACGCGGAACGTTCAGCCGAATTCAGTGCTCTTGCAGAAGCGAAGGGTCGCCTCCAGCGCTTGGAGGCCGAACAAGCCGCACCCACGAACATCCCGGAACCATCAACACCTTTGTTTCCTTCACCAGAGTGTGCCGAGATTATTGCGTTGAAGCCAAACTCGCCGAAGTCGAAGGGAAGAGAGACGCTGCGATCCGGAATCAATCGAACAAGCGGCCGGCGACCATGTCTTGTGTGGCAAGTGCAAGCGCAGATCAGCCGATGCCCGTGACCCAGAGTTCCCAGAGAGTTGAGCGAGTTGT
>CBDCEV010000054.1:0-8711 GCA_965215715.1 Hyphomicrobiales bacterium
GCCTGCAAAGCGCAGATGGGATCGATTTCCGTGATTAAGACTCTGGCACCAGCACCCCTCATGGCGAAGGCGCAGCCCTTTCCGACATCTCCGTAGCCTGCCACAAGGGCGCGCTTGCCACCAATCATCACATCAGTGGCGCGCATGATGCTGTCTGGCAGAGAGTGTCGGCAACCATAGACGTTGTCGAACTTGGACTTGGTCACGCAGTCGTTCACGTTGATGGCAGGGAAGAGCAGCTCGCCCTTGGCTGCCATCTCACGAAGGCGGTGCACACCAGCGGTAGTCTCCTCGCTAACACCCTTGCACTTGGCAGCCATTCGTGTGTACTTGGTCTTGTCCGCCTGGATGGAGTCCCTCAACACCTGCAAGACACACTTGAACTCGGCGTTGGTGGTGCTGGCTGGATCTGGCAGGCTGCCGTCCTTGGCAACTTCTCCTCCAACTCCTTGCCCTTGTGAACCAACAGGGTGGCATCATCTCCGTCATCCACAAGCTGATCGCATCCATCCGCACCTGGCACTGTCATCATCTGCTCAGTGCACCACCAGTACTCTTGCAAGGTCTCACCCTTCCATGCAAAGACAGTGGCAGTGTTGGCCTTGGCAATGGCAGCAGCAGCATGATCCTGAGTGCTGAAGATGTTGCATGAGCACCAACGCACCTTGGCACCCAAGGCAGCCAAAGTCTCAATGAGGACACCGGTCTGGATGGTCATGTGGAGGGAGCCGTTGATGTTCAAGCCCTTGAAAGGCTGTCCAGGTCTGTAATCCTTCCTGGCTGCCATGAGACCTGGCATTTCATGCTCAGCAAGAGTCAGCTCCTTGCGGCCAAACTCGGCCAGGCCCATGTCCTTGACTTTGGAGTCCGCCATGATTTCTGTTCGTAAGAGTTGGATAGATTTGGGGCGTCTAGTTGCCAGCTTGAGCGTAATGCTAGCCGGCAAGCTGGACAGATCTTTTGGGTTGTAGACGAATCTGTGAGTGTGTGAAATAGAATCACTGCCAAAGGAGGCCTGAAAGTCTTTTCAGATACTATGGCAAGAATATCATTGCCATCATCTTTCACGATCCCCCGAGATCGCCTCTCCAAAACAACAAACTTTGCGATGCACTTCCGTGATCTGAGCTGCTGATAGACCTAGTGCAGTTCTTGCCAGCCCTTGCCGCCCTTGCTCCAACTCTGGGTTCCTAGCGTCGCCGCTGTGTTCATCGCAAGCAGCGCCTCAACATCGGAGCAAAGAGCATGACCAGTACGTGGAAAGGTGATTTAAAAACTTTACGATGCTTGGCACAATGTTCTCAGCATCCAATCAAATGAACCCTGGCCGACGCTTCTGCCCAATAGAAAGGATAAGTGGAAAGGCGGCCCCAAGAGGTGGCCTGTATTGTTTGCCAAGATGCTGCATTTAGATGTATCTTACCACAGCATCCAGGATGTGCTCATGGAAAGCTAACATGACCATCGATGACCATCGATGATTTAGCCCATGCCACCATCCAAGCGTGCCTTTTGGCTGTCCCTGGCCGCAAGCGCTCTTGTATGCCTGGTCAGTCAGTGTTTCTGCCGAATGCAAGATTTTCTATTTTTGGTTGGCAGCTAGTGGCCGCAACAAAAGGAACAGTGGTTTCCAGTTCTAGACTTGCTGAACCCAACACACACAAAAACTCAAAAACCCACTGAGCCATCCAAGTGCCACAGCCAAAAATGGTTGAATCAGTTTGATGATTTGCTGATGACACCCGATAGATTGATTCCGGTTTATATAAGTTTCAATGCCCAATCACTGCCTGCTTGCACCAAACGAGCAGCGGTCAACGGCCTGCAAGCGAACACCATCCAAATGCTCGTTTTCACACAGGCCCAAAAAACAATGTTTAGACCGCTATTTTCTGTTGGAAAAAATGCAGTAAAATATGATTCAAAAACTATACGATTCTTCAAATATCATGAAAACATACTTTTAAAAAATAGATACCATAAAATAAAATACAATATAATTCAGAAAAACAAAATATAACATGGTAGACTAAAACAAAAACAATAACATGACATAATTTGGTACAATAAAGAAGAAAAACAAACAAATATTATATTTGGAAAGATATATATATATACTTATTTGTTTACACATTCAAAAAAACATTTTTAAAAAATATCAAAATATAGTTGAATATGGTTTAATTCAACAAATACAAATGTACATTTGAAAATGATCTAACTTAAGTTCATATAATGGAAATGTGATTTTATGATATATGCATCTAGTATTACAACTGTACAGTATGTGTATATTGAAATAGCCATATATATATATACATTAAATAGATCAAGTATTTTTAAAACACGGTTTATAATATAGATGTGTGTGTAAACACATACAGGTAAAAAAAAAAAAATATCATTTTACACGAAATACAAGAAATTTGTATGCACATGGGATTTGATTCACTTTCATATGACACAATATAAGATACTACAAATTATAGCTTATATAAAATACAACACAATCCAGGACAATACAACACAAAATTCAATACAATATATATATATATAATATAATAGATTATAATAGATTGCACATGTATAAAGGGTCTCACAATATAAAACAATAAAATAAATCACGTGCATGCAAGATGTTACAAATTAACATAATTTAATACAACTTAAAATAATATGTTGTTTATTTCATGACCAAAAATACCTTGTCTTATAACATACACCTTGACATAATGACAAAAAATCAAAATCAATATGGTAAAACTGACATAAATAATAAGATGCAATCAAAAAAAAAACGTAATAATATGTAATACCATACGAAACAAAATAAAATCATACAATACAATGTAATATAGAACAATGTAACATAATACAATGTAACATAATTCAATGTAATATATATAAAACAATCTAATATTACTTAATACAATACAATGTAATGAAATAAAACATAAAAAATAGGTTACTATAATACACTATGAGATGACTTAATTCAAGATAAGTTAAAACAATGTAAAATTAGAAAATATAACATCATGTAATGTAACAAATGTAGTTTAATGTAATGTAATATAGAATAATATAATATAATACAATAGAATTTAATATAACACAATATAATGTATAATATTAAAAATATAGTATAATAAAGTATATGTGCAAGCATGTTTGGATTTCATGGTCCGCTTTCAGCATGTAAACCATGATTCGTGATGTACTTTCCCTGTCAAATTTGAAGGTTCAGCCATTTGGTGTGTTCCCCAACAAAGGGCTTGCGACAGCACCACTGACTACATCCCAATTCAACCAGCAAACAATCGGGACTTAATGGCAAAAAGAGGGATCTGTGATCTAGCGAACAATCTAATCAAGAATCATGAAATGCTCAGCAGTCGCACAAGCATAGAAAACAGTACACTGCAATGTTGTGAATGTTGACGGCCACACTCAAAGTCTTGAATCCCATCTCACACTTCTCACAGATGAGCAAGCTGCAGCAAGCTTTATCATTCTTTTCAGAAGACAGCATCAGAGTGTATTGCAGCAGGCCTTGTACGCAGCAACGATACGAATTTCTCGTGATCCTCAGAGTCCTCGATGAAATCTCCTGCCGCTTTGCAGTGCTGACTTGGCAGCAAACCCTTCGTACCGTTGCAAGGCCGACTCAATCCCTTTCTGAGTTCAGCGTTGCTTGGCGGAAAAGCCTCACTGCTCACTAGGTGAAGACAAGATGAGGGCGCATCTCGCACGTCGCCTGCCACGCGAACAATGTCCCCAAGCACCTTGCAGAACAGCAGACAAACAAATAGGAGCAGCAAGGATGGTCTCGAGTATTGCGACAACGGAACGAACCCCACTCAATCCAAATGCAAACAAGACACCGTCTCCACAAACTTTGGCTCCATATTGTTCCTCAAGATCTGTTGACAGTCAACAACAACTTGCACAACATGGTCGAACTTGAAGCAACAAACAGAAAATCCAACGACTCCTTCATCAGCCTTATTGAATTGTTGTTGCGCGCTTTTTCGCCAATGACTGCCATCGTTCCATGAAATTCCACGCTCACCATCGCCAAGTTGCTGCCACCAAGCTTGGTCGACCCTTCTCTGAAGCCCTGAAAGGAGAAGATCCAAGTTGTCACCTTATGGCCAAAAAGGATGTTTTCCCGGGTATTTTTCTTGGCCTGGACCTGAAAGGGTATGAGTTCAGGCGAGGTGTATACCGGCTACTCATGTTTCCCGTCTACGATGAAGTTAGGTTACATACAAACTGGGGCCACGAACACAATTCTGCAATACAATCAATACTCGGTCAAAAACATGTCTTTGTTTGCAAGGCAAATTAGAAATACCAGTTTCAAGTTGGAAGGCTCGTTTTGCCCCAGTCCGGACGTCAAAAAACGGCACGTGTTGACCAAATCAGCTGATTCACATGCACTGATCCAACAAAGAGTTACACCCTATATTTGCAGCCGCATGGTATTGAAGGTATTTGTTGCTTAATGTTTCACCTGCAGCGCTGCAAATCCGCTCGCTTGTGCAAGCGCGTTTTGCCGATAAAAGGTCTGAAATAAACTTTTGCTTTTTGCTTCGAAATTTCACTCGTGCCCGTTCAACGCGCCAAAGAGCCGTACGATATACGATGATATGTTGTGAAACAAGAGTGGCAAAGGACGTTTCCGTTGTGCCACTAGAGTGTGCCTAAGAGTCATATTCTGATACGTTAGGAACTTATGAACGAATATTGGGAAGGTTGAAACAATTTAGGGCGCGGAAGAGGGTTTATGAATGGTGGGTCGATAAATTAAGAAAATAACTTTGACAGAAGAGGAGGGTGCGACCTTTTTGGGTGAGGGGCATCAATCATGGGATGATAAATGAAGAGCGCAACAATGAAAGAAAAGCCAGGATTGCGAAGTTGCGACACCCGGGGGGGATAATGATACTAAAAGAACGCGGCACTGAAATAGGAGTGGAAGGACAAGACACTTTAGATCAATTAAAAAAGGGTGGTGGGGGCTGTTCTCAATCATGGGTAAATTTGGAACGTGGGGTTGGAACATGTCCCTGAAGGTCATCGAGGACAACAACTTTGCCTCGCCTCGCTGCTTGTAAATCATGGTGGTAACAAGCCGGCCCAGGCGCGCGTGAACTTCGAGGACTGAGGCTGGGGCAGTTCCAGTTCAGAAAGCTCCTGAAGCGAGCTCCAGTAACCAGTCCCAGAGAGTTTGACCTTCTCACCAATTCACAAATTCAACCAAATTGGACGCATTCCCATTCTTTGAAGCATTTTCTCTCCGCAGTAGGCCATTTTCTGAAACTTGCTTTGGGATGCTATCCGGACTTTCTGGCCGAGAGACTCATAAAAGGTGAGATTCAATGCTGATCCCAGAACCAGTGTAGTGTGTGGCAAGCCTCACACGTCGGTTCACATTCAATGGGTCGGCCAAGCAGACTACCAGCTGTTGGACTGGGAAATTCTGCTAGGCGTTCCAAATGGTCATGCTTGTTCCAAGCAAAGGGCAGGCCAAGAGCAGGCCCCATGGCTTCTACGCCTTTCGGTTAAAGCAAAAAAGGTGGTCATGTCTCCCCACCTCGACCAAGATCTGCCAAGCGGCCTCCCGTGAAGCATGCCACATCTCCAGGGCGGAGCAAAGCCACTCGTCTGCATTCAGCCAACGCAGCTAGGTGCCGCTCACCTATCGAACTCCAAGAAAGCGGGCATGGAATACATCTGATGAAACAGTAGGGTCTGTTGCCTGAAGCCACCGAGTTGAGTTTGTTCAATCACTATAGTCTACTGAGAGTCTACTGGCCACTCTCCAAGCACGGGACATAATGGTTTTCTGAAGAGTTCGCCGCCGCAAGTGTCCAGCACCCGTGTTCCTCTGAAGCCAGAATTGACCCGCCTTTTTGTTTTGAAAACCTTGAAGGGAAGAAAAAGAATGTTGGCTAGAGGTCATCTGACTAAAGAAAGGAGAGTAGTTCTGACAAATACTGAGAGCAAGCATTAAAATCATTGAATATCATGACCAGGATGAGAATATCCTGCATAATAAGTTTGTTCTATCCCGTTTGTTTGACGCAACACCAAAGGGTTGTCACGCTGGGCAGCCTCTGATTTGAAACAAAACATAAATGAATATACACACAGAATCACACAGACACACAGGCACACACACACACAGACACAACGCACAACAAATGCAAACTATACCATCCCTCCCAGAGAAAAAATGATCAAAACAGTGATATTTGCTTGCAAATGATATGCATCGGAAAGTCCAGGTAGAATGAGAAAAAGGCACAGGTCTTGCTACAAGTTGTGCTCTGGAGATCCCAGGATTTTCTCTCCTGGACCCCAGAGTGCTACCAGCTTGTTGCCAAAGAAGTTTTTTGCAACGTTGCTCCACCAGGCCTCAGGCTGGCGTGGCAGAACACATTGCAAAACAGCGTCCTCACCAAAGGCCTGAGTTCATTAAAGCCCAGAGTACCGAAACATCATTTTTCTCTCACTGAGGTGAATGAAGTGAACTTGGAAACATCGGTCATCATTCAAAGGCAGACCATGATTCATAATGACATAATGTTTGTCTCGAGTCGAAATCGGGGCAGCCCGTGCGTCACCCACGCAGCCCGCTGGCCCGCTGGCCCGCTGTGCCTGATCCACGTGTAGACAAATGCCTGCGCCAGCGGATCCCAGAAAGCCATGTCCACGGTCCCAGAACGGAAGCCGAAAGGAAGCCAAGTCCTCACTGGTGCGGCTTGGGAGTTGGATGCTTTACAGCATGGTAAACATCGAAAGCCAAGCGGCATGAACAATTTGTTACAGCATCACCGTCTGATTACCTAAAACACCAGGGACTGTTGGCAACAACAATCGACTGATTGGGAGCGCGCCAAACTGTGACGCAGGCATGTCACAGCAACAATCATGGTCGGTACTGTATCAGTTCAAAAATCTTCAAAGCATCTTTTCACTTCCATGAACAACAGCCCGCTCCTTGACATCAGTGAGTGTCAATGTATCGGTCATCTCGAGACTTTGGCCGTGCAATGCCCTCGTGTCATTAGCGGGAGCTGCACTCTCATTGCTGATTTTTTCAAGCACCCAAGGTCAAAAAGACTCATGGCTTTGGATTCCAAGAGGAACATAGTGTCAGGACCCTTTCAAAAACTTGAAGTGGATGATGGAATGTCTATGGTTCCTTTCGGATCGCCTGAAAAATGGACATGGAGTGGTTATGGCAAACGAAATCTGTCTTTGATACAGAGCTATGATGGGCTCTGTTCTTGTTGTTTTCCAGCTTCGTTCCACTGCTTTAATTCCATCACAAGCTATGGCTCTATGTTTGGTTTGCAAGTGGATTGCTAGTTGTCATTGTCTCTGTGTCTTGCCCGAATTGACAATCCTTTGCCGGTAAACAACCTGGTATGTCTGCTCATCCAAAACGCCAACGTTGCCAGAAACCCCCCCCTTTAAGCTCAAAAGCATGCCTTGAATTTGGAAGTTGCTGAACAAATCATATAGAACATTAGGATATCGAAGGTCTTCATATCAAGACTAGCTTTCTACCAGGTTGCAAGGCTGACCATTTCCCGTTTCTACCCTGCCTCTTCGATCTTCGCATTTCCGCAACGTAGCATGTCTCAGCGAACGGGCCTCATGGGTGCCGTCGGGGGGCTATGCTGCTATGCTCACCTTCCAAAAACCTCCTCAGCTAGTTGGAGTCATTACACAGTTCTTCCAAATCTCTACATGTTTCAAGCATGTCTGGGGCAGGATTGTCCAGCTGAGACACGATATCGCAAGAGTTTGTTGCCTGCAGTTGGCGGATGAGGAGAGGTGAGTCGCTGGTGATTTCACAACGTGTCACTTCAATTTTCCGTTCAGACTGGACCAAGGTTGTTACCAAGACCACTCATGCATTAAAATCAAAAGGGCTGATGTGACAATTCGGGAGTTTGGCAACGCCATACACATTGTGTTCATCAGGTGTGTTGACTGGATGATGCTCACACTCGTCTAATTCCAAGTTGCACAGATCAACTCCACAAACTTCTTCGCGTTTGGTTTCTCCCGGCCTTGCGCATCATGGCACTGTCTCTGTTTGACGATAGCCAGAAAAGTTTTTTTGCAGAACAAGCAATCGCCTCAAGGAAGAATTTAGAGTTGACTCAACTCCCAAATCCCAAATCCTATCTGAAACCAAGCTGCGGCCACCAGAAAAGTTCGCCAGCCCAAGGGTCACCTGTTTTTAGGGAGTTGCATCAATCACACAATCGAACTGATGGGGAGGGCAGCTGAAATACCATCAACCACTTTCTACAGTAGGTCTACTATGCTCAATCTTCGTCGTCAAATGAAGAAACAAAAATAATTTATGTTTGTTTCCGAAGAATCATCCCTCAATGCCCACTGGACCTCGGTCAAGCGTATTCAAGAGCGCTTCGACCGTGGATTGCTTGGTCAAACACGCCTGTGTTGCTGGCACCCAAGCCAAAGGCAGCCAAAACAGGTGTGCATAATGTATTCAAATGATGTTCAATGCATCGGATTCTGCTTCCAGCACTACTTTCACTTGAGCAAAATAGATCAAAATAGTAGTCAAACATTGAGTCAAACATGTGCATTTAAACGTGCTGGTGTGTCTCTAAATTGGGACTCCCCGAGCCATGGAATTCCTTGTAGCTTTGGGAGCCCAA
>CBDCEV010000055.1:0-8814 GCA_965215715.1 Hyphomicrobiales bacterium
TTTTATTTTGCTCATTGTATCATCAGACCTTCAGTCAATCTGAAAATTATATGATGTGCATTTGTTCGGATCCAACCAGTCATGAAACCACGAACCAAATGCTTGCAAATCAGATCTTGTCTTGTGGTTGCATCAATTTGCATCTGGCAATTGGCAAGAGATGCTGACACACTGGCCTTCGGAACATAGTGACATAGTCAAGCCAAAAAAGTTAGCATCGCAGTGATGTCGCAGTGCAAAGTGCAAAGTGCAATGTCACTGATTGCAAGTGACTGGTGAGCTGTGAGGGAGGAAACTCTGCAGCTGCTCAGATTGAGTTGAATGCATTGAGATGATTGTGTGTTGATGTTTCTCCAATCCAAACTCCAAATATGGAATTGAGTCCAATCAGCACAGCACTGATCAGCAGCATTGGTTGCTTTCATGGTTCCAAAGAATGAACAATGTAATCTTGTCTAACTTGGGCAGGTGCGGTCTGCGGTGCAGTGCAAGAGGCAAGAGGGTGTTCAATTTGAGTCTAACTGCCCAGGACAAACACAAGCCTGAAAAACAAGCCAGGATTCAAAATTCCTTAGCCGCAGCAGTCGAAAAAAATCTAAAATTTTAGATTTGTGTTCAACTGTGGCTAAGGGTGTGATATTATTTTTTTGCTGCAGTAGCGTTCGCCATTTTCTTGGGCATCCAAAGAAAACCCTTAGCTGCAGTTTGAAAAAAATTCTAAAATTTTAGAAAAAATTTTCACTGCAGCTAAGGTTTGAAAAAATGGAAACTTTGTCCTTTTTTTTGTTTTTTTTAAAATTTCACAATCAACTTTTATCAACCAGTCACTCAGCCACTTGTCAAGCTATGATCTCAGAAACCTTAGCTGCAGTTGAAAAATTTTCTAAAATTTTAGAATTTTTTTCAACTGCAGCTAAGGGTTTGTTTTTTGGATTTTCAAAAACTGCGGCAAAAAAATCTAAAACCCTTAACTGCAGCTGAAAAAAATTTCTAAAATTGTTAGAAATTTTTTCAACTGCAGCTAAGGATTTTTTTGATTTTCAAAAACTGCGGCAAAAAAATCTAAAACCCCTTAACTGCAGCTGAAAAAATTTCTAAAATTTTAGAAAAATTTTCAACTGCAGCTAAGGATTTTTTTGATTTTCAAAAACTGCGGCAAAAAAATCTAAAACCCTTAACTGCAGCTGAAAAAATTTCTAAAATTTTAGAAATTTTTTCACCTGCAGCTAAGGATTTTTTTTGGATTTTCAAAAACTGCGGCAAAAAAATCTAAAACCCTTAACTGCAGCTGAAAAAATTTCTAAAATTTTAGAAATTTTTTCAACTGCAGCTAAGGATTTTGTCCTGTTGGAGTTGGAGTTGGAGTGATCGGATGTCTGAATATTTTTTCTTCGGCGCCTTCGGCCGCCAACCTCTTTGAAAAATATATGACAAAAAAATTCGCGAGCGCTCCCAGCCGGGGGGGGGGCCGACCCCCATTGCAAAAGTTAGCAAACAAAAAGGCACAAAATCCTTAACTGCAGCTGAAAAAATTTCTAAAATTTTAGAAATTTTTTCAACTGCAGCTAAGGGTTTTTGTCCTGTTGGAGTTGGAGTTGGAGAGATCAGATATCTTAATATTTTTTCTTCGGCGCCTTCGGCGCCAATCCCTTTGAAAAATACTTGATAAAGAATTGGAAACTATAAACATCAACTTAACCCTTTGAGCGGAAACATACCTCTTAGAAGTAGGCTACCTTTTGAACTTCATTACCTCACCTTAAGCCATAATTCTAAACTTCAACTGAAACTCTATGGCACTATGGCATACAAAAGGACTGTAATTCCCAGAGACAAGATTTTTATTTTTTTTGTTTCTCTCTTTATGGAGACTCTGTGACAATGTGTGAATTGTAGCGAGGGGGGGGGCAGGGCGGCCTGCCGATGCACCAGGATCTTCAGACGTCTTCACCCAAAATGCTGCAAAAGCTCTGGCCACAGCCACAGCCTCAAAACCTGAGATCTGGTGGAGTTCAGTTCAACGATGTCCAAGACATGTGATGCATCATTGAGTCATTGAGCAGAGTCAGTCGCATGCTGTATAGACATTACTGGTACATGTATAATATAGCTTTTTCCCATCAGTCCAAGACCAAGACCAAGACCAGCAGATCAGACCAGCACCAACCTTTGTGCCGTCCCTTGCCATGCCGGTGAGCTGTGAACTCTTGGAAAAGCTGAAGATACTATCTTTTGAAAAGTTGTGCCTTTCTTGTTGGTCTGGTGTCCTCCATGACTGGTTGGATGAGAGACTGGACTGGGTTCAGCTGAGCTTATATTTCTATTTTGTTGGAGTTTGGTTTGGACTTTGGACTCGGGACGGGACTCACCCAGAATTCTATATAATTATTTATATATCATAAATCTATAATCTATAAGCTATATTGTGTATTAAATAACTTTAATAATATAATATTATATATAATACACACACACAGATATATATATATATACACATACAACTTCATACAACATACACATACAATATATCAGGATTCCATTCCATACTCCATAACGATTAATTGTTCAGGCCAGGCCCAGTCACTGGCCCAGTCCTGGCCACATATGTTATGAGGACATCCTTAGCCAGAACTTGCAGCCCTTTGCAAAGATTGCACTTGTGAGCAGACGTCTATTCGTGAGATGCTGGAGTATGAGCAGTCTGAGCAGTACCAACAGAACATGGTCGCATGTCGCAAAGCTGACTGCGCAGTGAGTGATACTTCAAGCCAAGCTGCCCAAGCACTTGTTAATTCAAATTTTGATTGGCTCAAGGTCCAGTCAAGTCCTCAAGTCGAACCTCAAGAGTCAGCTCAAGGTTCCTTGCAATGCAATTTGACCAAATGAGTCACTGGTTTGTTACAGTATGAGTCTCAAGTCACACACCACTCCACTATCACTGTGCAGTCACAGCAAGCCATGTGAATCTCCGTGGATGCTTATTGACTCATGTCATGCCATTGACTCATAATGTTTATAGATTTGATTTGATACATTGTTGCTGTTGCGCAGCGGCGCATTGGTCAGTTCCTGACGGCCTGAGGGTAACACGGATCCGGAGCCCGGATCACTGTTGCTGTCAGGCTGTGGCAAGAATGTGTGTGTGATTTGTGTCACTGTGTCTGTGACTCTGTCACTGTGAATCAGTAGATTATATGCATTCTTCAAGCAACACAGCAAAACTGGGAAAAAGCGCAAAACTGCTGCAAGGGCAAGGCCAAGGCGGCCAAGGGGCTAAGGTTTCAAATTTCAAGTCTTACAGTCTTACAATGTGCAAGCCACAGTGGTCGCCAGAGTCAATCGTCTTAAGTTCTGAAGTCTGAAGTGAAATCTTAAATTTGAAGTTTGAACTTCCAAACTGGAATATGTGTGCAGCAAGTTGGTATGGCTTTCTCATTCAGCTTGCTTGCACAAGTGCTGGCTCAATCATGCCACAGCGAGGGCGTGGCAATACACAAGGTCGACCGGTCACACGGCGTGTTCGACGGCATCGCTCTCCGGGTACTGGTTGGTGGCACTGGCCGTGGCCGCTGTGTGCGTCAGCAGCGGCAGCCTGGGCCTCGCCCTAAGCCTGAGCAGCCTGAGCCCGAAGTTTTAGAGCATGCTTCGCAACAGAGTCTGCGACAGGACACTAATCTGACCGATGGTGAAAGCCCTGGTAGCAGTTTGTCCTCGGACTCGGACTCCAGTTCAAATTCGGACTCTAGCTCAAATTCAGGTTCTGCAGATGCCAAACCACCAGATGGGCCAGAGCCAGGAGAGGATGGAGAGGATGGAAATGGAGGGCGGCCTGAGCCTGGGTCACCTGGGTCTGTTGCTGGTAACAATGCCAACGAGGGTTTTGTCACAGATGATGATGACACCAATGGAGCAGGTTGTGTGATTCACATTGGTGTCCCTCGTGCAGCTCCAGCTCGTAAGACTCATGGTAAAAAAAGAAAGGCCGCGGCTGCGGCCGCCGCAGCCGCGGCCGAGGCTGAGACTGCGACTGATGAACAGCAGCATGCCGAGCAGGATCTGGACGTGGAAGATGGAGAAATGAAACTACATTCTGCGTCTCTCGCTGAAGCCAAGGTGAAGGCTTTCCCCCTGGGCCGAACAACATGAAGGATTTGTTCAACTACCAGCAAGGCTTCTCAGAGATGCTTTTGATCAACCATCCAGACGCCCAGTCCCACAGACACAATGTGAAGCAAAATTTGAGCAGCAGACATCAAACAGAATGATGCATACGCTGGGCTTGGAACAGCATCCTATACTTGCCAGAAGGTGTTGAAAACATTTCACAGTGTTTTGTCAACAAGTTGCTTGACTCATCAGTTTGTTTGTTTCTTCAGATTCACAAAAAACAAGACGATGAGACTCATGCATTGCATGGCATGACAGTTACTTGATCAACTTGAAAAGTTGACATTACTCATTACTCTGACTCTGACCGACTCTGACATTACTCATTACTATAAGATGTCATGACATGATGTCATGACAGTCTTGACATGACAGTCATTTCTCAGTTTCTCTCAATTTCTGTCTCTCTTCTCTCTATCACTCTCTCTCACTCTCGTATTCGGAATCTCGTAGTCAGTCAGAAATATAGTCAGCAGTCTTATAGAAGACATGACAGGACAGTGACAGGACTCGGACTCTCTCAGTCTCTCAACTCTATTTCAGAGCTGTGCAATTTGCAATCCGCTGCTCAATGCTCACCTCAGGCTCACCTGCAGATGATGCCCTGCCGGAGCTGCAGCCGCTGCCGCCACTTTCATACTGCTGTCAAACTTCTACAGATCATGACAGGCATCCACAACAGGTCTTGGCAGGCTTGGTGGGAGGACAGGGCCGGAGATGACTGGACTGGACTGGACTCGGACTCGGACCGGTGATCGGACAATCACTTACAACGACTTACTATACTTATATAGTCTAGAGTCTATAGTTTATAGTCTATAATCTAAATCCTATAGCCTATAGTCTATAATCACTATTTTCTCACAGTGTGACAGTGTTAAGTGTTGAGTGTTGACATGCAATTCAATGCAGCTCTGCAGGAGCATCGACCACTGCATCTACATCGCTGTTTGGAGGAACGTATTACTTCCAAATGCCTAGCAAAACTGGAGAAGATCCGTGAAGACACTATGTTTGAGATGAAGATGGCCATGAGTACAACCCTTAGATTATTATAATTTAAGTTCGAAGTTCGAAGTCTTGAAGTCTTCAAGAAAGTTCAAAGTTCAATTTCAGAGTTCAAAGTTCAAAGTTCAAAGTTTGTACACCAAGTGAGCTGTGAGGCTTTGAGAGATTTTCTAAGCTTATGTGACGTGATTAAATTATTATGTGATTGCTGACTTTCAGAGGTGAGACTGAGATGGACACAGCCACGGACAGCAAGAACGACAAGGACAAGGAGAAGAAGAAGTTTGGAGACCTCTGTGGTGGAGCGCTACATGAGAGGATGTCACTCTTTTGAAAAAAGATGAAAGCCTTATTTCTCCAAACAAAAATTTGTGAAGTCTCACAAATAAGGATCAACAAGAATCCTCTCTGTTTGGTGGTAAACAAACATTTGTTAAAGGTTGAAACATCCAACCAAACATGGTGACGCAAACAATTTGGCGTTCAACTTCCCATTTCAACTTTTAATTTTTTCGATGTGGCATTCAATAATTCCATTGGAAACAAACCACATCCTTCACACGTCACATCATCATTTGTAATGCTGTGGCTTTTTCCCAATCAAGTGGTGGGAGGGCGGGAGTCCCTTTTAAATAAGGGCAATTTTTTCACTAGCCGAGCGGTGCTCTGGGTTTGGTCACTTGGAACTGGTACAATTTGTGTACCAGGTTCGAGTGGCCACGCCTCGGCACAACGGCAGCGCCATGGATGAATCTGATCAAGAAGTTGATCCGGATGAGCCATGGAATCACGGATCCGACGACGACTCCTCTGAAAACCTCGACTGGCCAGATTTTGAACTTTGGAGGCCACGATGGGTCGGAATGTCACCTAGTGCCATTGCCCATCAGATTGAACAGGAAGCGTTTCAGAGAACAGATCGGAAAGTGTTGCACCGCGTTCGCCATAGCAAGGCACTCAAGGTGCGATGCAGTAATCAGTTTTCATCTGGATAAACTCATCGAGGAAGATCAGAATCACAGGCGGCAATGAAGCAATGCAACCAAGAAGCTGAAATTGCAAGCAGTGATGACGATTTTTGGTAAATCGCTGACCAGTGGGGACCTGTGTGTACATTTTTTCAACATTTTCTGGAATCATTTTCACAGTTGGAACACGCTGTCGACTCCGCTTTTGTAGCTCCTATCCTGTTTCGGACATACTGTATTTCACAGGGGATGGTTCGGGTATGTCCATTTGCAATTTTTCTTATTGCTCCCTGGTTGGAAATTGATCCAAGTGCAAACGAACAATTTTGGCTAAACGAACAATTTGGGCCAAATGCGGAACGTTTTACTGAAGTCTGGGCGTTCAGCAGACCTATTTTTGCATGGCAACTTTTTGCTCTTTATCAAGTCCGTCGAGAGCTTCAGCGTTCAAGTGTGGTTCGCGCCCCTGCATGATTGGTTCTGCACTTTTGGGAACTGTCACATTGTCCGCACGTTGCAGACGGGGAGTGTATCTTCTCAGTGTAGCCAAACATCGAAGCAGCTTGGTATCAATGGCGACTCTTGTCAGTCAACTGACTCAGGGAGTATCGCGATTTTGGGTCTCTACAGGACTATCTGCGAGTGGGGAACAATCCACAGTGTCGTCCTTTTGAGGGCCTGGTTCGATTTTCACTCGACGTGCGGCCAGTTCGTGCGTCCAGACTCAGGGAGATTTTTGGCCCAGTTGCGACTCCGATGTGGAAGTTTTCTACCAATGTTGGGTTACTTCGCAGGTACTTTTTTCCCTTTTTCATTTATTCTGGACAGTATTGTGGACAAAGTTATCTACATGGACTGTGGTTGTCGCCACTGTTACACTTCCATACAACGACTGGTCGGACAGCTCTCCAGCTTACAACCCTGGGCGTTTTTATGCTTCATGAGCTTCCAGCTAGCAGATGGTGCAAACCCAGGACCAGACTATCTCGGCGGTACAGACGAGTGCTTTGGACCTGGAGGAGATTCATCTGCAAACAACAGCACTTCGATGTCATGGCTGGTGCCAGTTCTTTGTTCAGCGATCAGTTTATTTGCCACTTGGGTACTTCGAAAGTGGTGGAAATTTTTGCCACCAGCAACTGCCATGGAGGAAGTTGATTATGCCACACTTAGGTCAGCATTCGATCGTATCAACAGTGAGAACAATTGTTTGAGACGAGAGGTGAGCTCCTTAAATGGTGCGCTTTCGGAATTATTCTCCGTCGTTGGAAGGCTCAGGGAGGACCTCGATGTGATTACTGCAGATCACGACCGTCTAGCCGAGCAAGTTGGATGGCAGCACGTTGGAATGGTACGCCTTGGAGGTTTCAATCCCTATCAGAGCTTATCAATCCAACAAAGGCAGCAAGTTTTTGCCCGAGAGAGACGGAACATGATGGCATACCGCTCTATGGGCCCGGACAGGTTTATGTCAACAGTTCTTCACCAAGACAGGTTGTTGGGCCTGCAAAGCGACTTCAATGTAGTTGGAGGGGTTGGTGCAAGGTTGGATTACCCCAGGGAGGAGGCAACTGCAGACACCCAACTTCTCATTGAATTCAATGATGTGGGGGGACGGATCTTCATTGCCTCAGGCCGTTCTTTGGGCAATCGCACGCAACAAGCTACAAATAGAGTTGTACAACTGCCTGGCGATGGAAGATTTTACCAGAGCTCGCCTTTTTCAGCAGGCACTCCTATTCTTCATGGATGTTTCCCATCAAGATAGGCTTCTGAATCGACAAGACCAGGTTCGTCTATTTACATATCTGGGGGACCACCTCGAGAGCTTGTCAGATGGGCTCCGTGGAGAAGATGAAGCTCGAGCCAACGACTATCTAGCCTTGGCTAGTAGGTTTCGTAGAGTGGCCTCATCACACTGAACCTAGAGGTCGTGGAGGACGCGGTCAAAGCACACTGTGATCCTGTTGGACGACAATACATTGACCAGAGTGAACGGTTGGAAGAGTCCGGTTTTGTCGTGAAGCCGAGTTGTTTTGAAATTTCGTGCCGGAGTCTAAGGACAATAATCTCGATTGTATAAGTCGAGAGTTGGAGGCCAGGTAACAGAGGCCTATTATCTGTTTGACATATCATACATCTCATGACTCACAGTGATTCCAAGCATGCTGGATGAAACTAAGTTGTCATGAGGTATTCAGTAAGCCCCGGAACTTTTCCTGAATGTCCAGTCACGAAATACTACCTCAGTTCCATGCTAGAACCAGGTTCCGGACAAGCATGCAGTCGAGGGAATTTAGTGTTCAGTTTTCATTCAGGTTCAAGTTCCCGGCAATCATGCAGTCAGGAAGTGGACATTCGATTTTCTTTCAAAATCATTCTTCTGACAATCACGCAGTCAGGAATTGGATGTTCCGAAGTGGCAACAACCGTATAGCTTTCAATCAGGCTGACGTCTCCGACAATCATGCCGTCAGGAACTCCAAGCCCATTTTCTTTTCAAGTCACAACTTCTGACCATCATGCAGTCAGGAATTGATATGTTGGTTTTTGCAACAACCACATAAGTTTGGGGTTTCTTGGGACCCGCGACGTTTGTTTGCCATGAGTCGTAGGTTTGCAGGGAAACCGCCACCTTTATCGACTCATCCAAGCGGCAAGTATTGGGGTA
>CBDCEV010000056.1:0-9673 GCA_965215715.1 Hyphomicrobiales bacterium
TCACCTCATCTTTTTTTAAGTCTTTTGTCGACAAACATTGATCTAAAAAAACATGTGTATGGAAGGAAACCACCACCACCCAGAAAGAGGAGGAGTTGTAAGCAGCACCACCCTGTCGGACGGGGACGGTCGTCCCCCCCGCCTCCTCCGACACCCAGCTCGTCCCTAGACGGAAACCCAGCACATCCCGAAACTACCAACTTTTTTCATTGCGAAAACTGCACGTTTTGGGAAACGCCTCTCGGTCCCAAAAAACATAAAAGTTGGGTACAGAGGCCTTTTCCAGAATGGTTTTTATCACCACACAACATTTACTACAATTGAATTTTGATCTTCTTTCAATTGAATGTTATTAACATTTTTGTTTCTTTGATCTTATTCCATGTTGATTCAATGTATTAAAAATAGCATTCGATTTATTGCAATTTGATCAATCAGAATTTGAACAAATTAAATGTAATTCCACTTAATTTCAGGTGTGTCAATGGCATTCAAATGTCTTGTGACGAAATTTGATTTGTGATTTTTGAAAAAAAACTGATGTATTTCCACAAATTTTTTTGATTCTATGAATGTCATGTCATGTCAGGTCATGCGCAAATTGTCAAACGTGAAGCTCTCTTTTGGAGTGGTGCTGCTTTTCTCATCCTCCTGCTTTTGGGCGGTGCTGCTTTTCCTCTTCCTCCTTTTCGGTGGTGCTGAGTTCCACTCATCCTTTTGGCTGGTGTTGCGGTGTCCTCCTCCTTTAGGGTGGTGCTGCTTTCCCGCCTCCTCCTTGTGGGAGGTGGTGATTTTCTCTAACATATTTATTGTTTCTTGAACTATGGATATACTAAAATAGGATCAAAAACTGCTCGGAAAGACATAAAAGAGGGAGGGAGGTGGGAGGACCAGCACCACCCGATAAGCGGAGGGTGACGCAACACCACCCGTCTGAATGCGAGCACCACCCAACAGAAAGAGAGGAGAAGAACAGCACAACCTCAAGAAAAAAAAAAACAGATGGGATATCCATCCCCATCGTCCCTGTCTGTGTCGGATGGGGACGATCGTCACCAACGTCGCCGTCGGTCAGTGTCGATCGTCCCCATCGTCACCGTTGCGCAGCACCACACCGAAGAAGGAGGGAGGCGCAGCACCACTCCAAATAGGGAGAAGAGAACGGCTGCACAATTCTCTTCACATTCAGTTCAATCAAATTTTGAAATTGACTCACAACAATTTCACTAAAGTTTCATTTTATTGGAAAATAAAAATGGAAGTTCATTGAGTTCAACATAATTAGATCACCTTAAAATGTAATTTCAGTCAAAGAAATCAAAATTCATTGAATTTTATTCAGTGCTTTTTTTTTTGAACTACACTGTTCTTCTAATTCCATTAATCTCCATCAAATTTAACGTAATTACATAACATTTCGTGAAATTCAATGTGTTTCGTTTAAAGTATTAATTCAATTTAATAACAAGAAAAAATCAACATGAAAGTTGAGTTCATTTTCAATGCATTTCGTTTCACTTCCTTGATTTGGTTGAGAAGAGCATACTCATTTAATTTGGTTCTTTCAATTTTCGAGATGAAATGAAATTGAATTTATTTTTGGTTCTTCATTTGACTTATTCGATTGGATGGAAATGCAATTAAATTACAAATATTATTGCGGTCTAATGAAAAATAATTGCAATTTAAGTGATCTTTTGATTGTAAAAGAAATCAATGAAAAGATTTTTAAAAATTGGTTTGGCTTGAGGTTATGCGAGTTACTCAATTCATTTCATTCATTTAATTGATTGAATCAACCAAAGAAAGTTTCATTTTCAACAAAGAATTCGACCAAATACATTTTTTAGTTGAAAGTATTCCACTCTGTTTCCAAAAACAATCAATCAATCTATTTCGATTGAGTCGATTCAAATGAAAAAAATTTTCACCATTTTCAACAACCTTGTATGGAACTCTGTTAAAATCACGTGTTGTGTACAATGTGACAGTGTGAAGATAATTGTGCCTCCGTTCTGTTCTCCTTCTGGTGGGTACTGCTTTCCTCCCTCCTTCGTTGGGGTAGTGCCGCAAGCCACCCTTGGATGGTGGTGCCTTACCCTCCGCCTTTCGGGCTTCCTCACCTCATATGCTTTATGTCTTTTGTCAAACGAGCATTAAACCAACATATATATATGTATATGTGTGGGGACTGAGAGACGTTTTCCAGAGTGGTTTTCATCACCACACAACATTTACCGCAATTGAATTGAATATTCTTCAATTGAATGTGATTTACTTTTTTGTTTCTTTGATCTTATTCCATGTTGAGGCAATGTACTTGAATATCATTCGATTTCTTGCAATTTAATCAATCAGAATTTGAATAATTTTCATGTAATTCCACTTAATTTCATGTATGTCAATGTCATTCAAGTGTCTTGTGACGAAATTTGATTTGTGATTTTTGAATGTCATGCACAAATTGTCAAACGTGAAGCTCTCTTTTGGAGTGGCGCTGCCCTACTCATACTCCTGCTTTTGTGCGGTGCTGCTTTTCCTCTTCCTCCTTTTTGGTGGTGCTGAGTTCCACTCATCCTTCTGGGTGGTGTTGCGGTGTCCTCCTCCTTTGGTGTGGTGCTGCTTTCCCGCCTCCTTCTTCTGGATGGTGGTAATTTTCTCTAACATATTTATTGTTTCGTGAACTATGGATATTCTTAAATAGGATCAAGAACTGCTCGAAAAGACATAAAGGAGGGAGGTGAGAGGGAGGTGGGAGGAGCAGCACCACCCGATAAGCGGAGGGTCACGCAACACCACCCTGTCAGAATGCGAGCACCACCCAACAGAAAGAGAGGGGAAAAACAGCACAACCTCAAAAAAAAGATGGGATATCCATCTCCATCGTGCCTGTCTGTGTCGGATGGGGACGATCGTCACCAACGTCGCCGTCGGTCAGTGTCGATCGTCCCCATCGTCACCGTTGGACGGGGACGATCGTTCCGCAGCACCACACCGAAGGAGGAGGGAGGAAAACAGCACCACCCACACGGTGTGGGAAGAAGAGCAGCACCACTCCAAATTGGGAGAGGAGAACGGCTGCACAATTCTCTTCACATTCAGTTGAATCAAATTTTGAAATTGACTCACATTTCACTAAAGTTTCATTTTTTTGGAAAATATATATGGAACCTGATTGAGTTCAACATAATTAGATCACCTTAAAATGTAATTTCAGTTAAAGAAATAAAATTCATTGAATTTTATTCAGTGCTTTTTTGAACTACACTGTTTTTCTAATTCCATTAAATTCCATCAAATTTAACGTAATTAAATATTTCATTCAGTGAAATTCAATGTGTTTCGATTAAAATGTTATTTTAATTTAATGTCAGTAAAATATTCTACATGAAAGTGGAGTTCATTTTTCAATGCATTTCGTTTCACTTCCTTGATTTGATTGAGAAGAGCATACTCAGTTAATTTAGTTCTTTCAATTTTCGAGATGAATTTTTCTTGGTTCTTCATTTGACTTATTCGATTGGATGGAGATGCAAATTTTTTTTCAAAAAAAATTTTGATTCCATCTAATGCAAATTAATGGCAATTTAAGTGATTTTTGGTTGTAAAATGAATCCATGATTTTTATAACAGTTTAGTTCGATTCAAGTTGATTGCATCAACCGAGGAAAGTTTCATTTTCAACGGAGAACTCGATCAAATACAATTTTTGAGTTGAATGTACTCTAATTTGTTTCCAAAAACGATCAGTCAATCTATTTCGATTTCGTCGATTCAAATGAAATTATATTTTCACCCTTCATTTCAACAACCGTATATGGAACTCTGTTGAAGTCATGTGTTGTGTACAATGTGACAGTGTGAAGATAATTGTGCTTCCGTTCTGCTCCCCTTCTGGTGGGTATTGCATTCCTCACCCTTCGTTGGAGTAGCGCCGCAAGCCACCCTTGGATGGTGGTGCCTTACCCTCCGCCTTTCGGGCTTTCTCATCTTTTTTTGTCGAACAATCATTGATCTAATAAATGTGTGTATGGGGACTCAGAGACGGTTTCCAGAATGGTTTTTATCACCACACAACATTCACCACAATTGAATTTGATATTCTTCAATTGCATGTGATTAACATTTCGCAATTTTTTTTTGAGAAAAAATCCTGTGAATGTCATGTCATGTCATGCACAAATTGTCAAACTCCTTCCCGATGGTGCTGCGGTTTCCTCCTCCTCTTCTGTGGTGTTGACTTCCTCTCTCCTTCCTTGGAGTGGCGCTGCTTCACTATCTTCCTTTGGTGTGGTGCTCCTTTCCAACTTCCTACTTTCGTGCGGTGTTGCTTTTCCTGTTCCTTCTTTTTTTGGGTGGTGTTGAGGTTACCTCCTCCTCTTGGGTGGTGTTACTTTCTCCTCCTCCATTATTTTTGGTGGTGCGGCGGCTCTCTCCCCTCCTCCTTTCGGGTGGTGTTGATTTCCTCCTTCCTCACGACAGCACAATTCTCTTTACAGTGTTACGTTGATACATTGTGCACATGACATGACAGGTTTAGAAACAGTTGATTGACTGGAAATACAATAAAATCAGAATCGATGAAATGTGAATTGGATTTAATCTGATCGAATGAACAAAAACTAAATGCAGAAAACTGAATCAAATTAAATTGAATTGAATCGTCTTACACAAATAAATCTTAGAAAAAACAAGAGATTGAATATCCTTAAATCAAATTGAATTACTCAAATTAGATCGAATTAGATTACAACAAACGAAAAAAAAAAAGAAAAATCAAATTATAAACTAACAAAAGCAACTCCACAAGCGACCGCCGTCTGCGTACCCCGACAAAATCCGTCCCATTGTGGCTGCGCTCGCATTGTGTGTGATGTCTGCAATGAACAAATTTTTTTTTGCGTCACGTCACTGATCAGTAGAGGGTGATGCTCCGAAAGGCGAGACGGTGTGGGCAAAGCTCCGTTGCTCGACGCCACTGCACAGAACGGGTGAACTCCTCAGAGGGTGAACTCCGACGGAGTAAGCTTCTCAGAACCAATCGGCTGTGGGTGGGAGGGACCAGAAAAAGAGCGATGCAGCGACGAAAGATATGAGCAGACACGCGAGACGGACAGGCGGGCATAAAGCCGTGCACGGACGCGAGTGAGCCGCAATACACAAGTGCCACATCAAGTTGTTGGTGGTTTATCATATGCCGTATTCGATTTTGATGGAAATTCAATGAAATGACCATTTAAAAATTCAATCTAATGTAATCGAAAATTAATTTGAAGTGATTTTTGAATGAGATGTTATTTCATGAAAGATCTTTTTGATTTGGTTTGGTTTGATGTTATGTGAGTCCCTCAAATCATTTTTATTACAGTTTATTTCGATTTCATTTGATTGAATCAACCAAGGAAAGTTTCATTCTCAAAAAAGAATTCGATCAACTACAAAGTAGCTGAATTTACTCCAATTTGTTTCCAAAACAATCAATTAATCTATTCCGATTTAGTCGATTCTACTGAAATTTTCACTCTTCATTTCAACAACATTATTTGGAACTCTGTTAAAATCACGTGTTGTGAACAATGTGACAATGTGAAGATGATTGTGTGTCCGTTCTCCTCTCCTTCTGGTGGGTACTGCTTTCCTCCCTCCTTCGTTGGAGTAGCGCCGAAAGCCATCCTTGGATGGTGGTGCCTTACCCTCCGCCTTTCGGGCTTTCTCACCTCATCTTTTTGTCTTTTGTCGAACAAGCATTGATCTAAAATGTAGAAATATATGTGTATATGGCAGGAAACCACCACCACCCAGAAAGAGGAGGAGTAAAGCAGCACCATCCTGTGAGAATGCGGCACAACGCCAACGAAGGAGGGAGGAAAGCAGCACCACCCATCAGAAGGAGATGGGAAAACACAGCACCACTTTAAAAAAAAAAAAGATATCCATCCCCATCGTCCCTGTCCAGCACCGCCACCCAGAAAGAGTAGGAGTGGCAAGCACCACCATTCTGAAGGACGGGGTGTAAGCAGCACCGTCCCGTCTGACGGTGAAGATCGTCTCCCACCGCCTCCTCCGACACCCAATTCGTCCCTAGACGGAAACCCAACACATCCCGAAACAACCAATTTTTCATTGCGAAAACTGCACGTTTTTGGAAACGCCTCTCGGTCCTCAAAAAAACATAATAGTTGGGTCCAGAGGTCTTTTCCAGAAAGGTTTTTATCACCAAACAACATTTACTACAATTGAATTTTGATCTTCTTCATTTGAATGTTATTAACATTTTTGTTTCTTTGATCTAATTCCATGTTGATTCAATGTACTTCAATATCATGAGATTTATTGCAATTTGATCAAACAGAATTTGAACAAAATTAATGTAATTCCACTTAATTTCATGTATGTCAATGTCATTCGTGTCTTGTGACGAAAATCGAATGCAATTTAAATGCAATTTAAGTGATTTCCTGATTGTAAAAGTAATCCATGAAAGACATTTTTGATTTGGTTTGATGTTGAGTTTTTTTTGAGTTAGCCAATTCATTGTCATTCCATTTTAATTTCATTTGAATTGATTGAATCAACCAAAGAAAGTTTCTTTTTCAACAACGAATTCGATCAAATACACTTTAGTTGAATGTACTCCAATTTGTTTCCACAAACAATCAATTAATCTATTTCGATTCAGTCGATTCTAATGAAATATATTTTCACTCTTCATTTCAACATCATCACATGGAACTCTGTGAAAGTCATGTGTTGTGTACACTGTGGCAGTGTGAAGATAATTGTGCATCCGTTCTGCTCTCCTTCTGGTGGGTATTGTTTTCCTCCCTCCTTCGTTGGTGTGGTGCCGCAAGCCACCCTTGGATGGTGGTGCCTTACGCTCCGCCTTTCGGGCTTTCTCATCTTTTTTTATCGAACAAACATTGATCTAAACAAAAAATATGTGTATGGAGACTCAGAGACGGTTTCCAGAATGGTTTTTATCACCACACAACATTTACCACAATTGATTTTGATATTCTTCAATTAAGTGCAATTGAAATTTTCGTTCAATGGTATTTGATTTTCTCCAATTGAACGTGATTTACATTTTTCTTTGATGTAATTCCATTTTGATTCAATCTATTTGAATATAATTTGACTCTGTACAGTTTAATCAATCAGAATTGCAAGTGATGTAAAACAGTTTCACTATATTTCATGTATGCCAATGTCATTCAAATGTCTTGTAACGAAATTTGACTGATGACAAAAAAACTCACGCATTTTCAAAAATTAAAATATTGATTCTGTGAATGTCATTTCATGTCATGCGCAAAATGTCAAACTTAAAGCTCTCCTTATGTGTGTTGCTGCTTTTCTCCTCTCCTTTCGGATGGTGCTGCGGTTTCCTCCTCCTCCTCGGTGGTGTTGACTTCCTCCCTCCTTCCTTGGAGTGGCGCTGCTTTACCCATCCTCCTCCTTTGGGGTGGTGCTTCTCTCCAACTTCCTGCTTTTTGGGTGGTGTTGCTTTCGCCTCCTCCATTATTTTGGGTGCTGCGGCGGTTTTCCCCTCCAACTATTGGGTGGTGTTGATTTATTCCTCCTCACGACAGCACACTTCTTTTTACAGTGTTCAATTGATACATTATGCACATGACATGACATGACAAGTGTAGAATCAGCTGATTGACTGGAAATACATTAAATTAGAGTCGATGAAATGTGACTTGGATTTAATCTGATCGAATGAACTAAAAGAAAAATGAATCAAATAAAAAAATTAATTAAATCGTCTTACTGTTTGCCGTGTTTCTGCTCTGTGTCCTGCGCGCAAGGTATGACCTTTTGCTCGACACGAAAGGGCTGTGGATCACACATCATCAAGTGCGTGCATTCTGGGAAACTGAAAGCAATGTGCAATGTACAGGTATGGCGTGTGGATGGTCTGGCACAAACACTCCTCCTGACGAGGGTAGCCAAATCTACATCCACGTGCCAACACAATGCACCGTTTGGCCAGTTTGACTCAAGCCCTAAACTGAAAGCAACATTAAAAACAAACTGACAAATAATTCGCTGGCATTCAACCCAGCTGCGTCACATCGTCTCGTCACAATCATCGACGCTTCAGATTTCAGCTGCGTTCTGCTCATAGTAGAGCATCCAGTTTGCATTCGACCAATCGTCGATCTGCTTCATCTCAGGAATCATACTGAGTTTGGATATTCGATCCTCTTTTGACTTGACCCCTTGACCTCTGGCGTTCAGCGTTCACCGGCCCAATCGACTTGGCTCGTTCTCAACCATTTCTGCTGCTGCTGCAACCGCTGAGACTGCTGTAACTGCTGAAAACTCTCCAAAGATCCTGGTCTGTACGCTGACTGTGGGTCAATCCATCAGGATGTTCATCACCAAGCATCCTTCACGATGTTCTCCATCATTCGTTGTTGTTGTTGTTGTTTTGGAGGAAACTCTTTAGCGCACATGTGTCTGTCCACACGCGGCTAATCCTGAAGGCTGGGCAAGTCTAGCCACTAATTATGCACGACTGGTGGCCTGACACCTGGGAGAAACTCCCGGCGTCAGCGCCACCCCCCAGCCCTCGACGACGAAGAACTCTTCGTCGTCGAGGGCTTCCCACTAGCGGAGGGTGCGCACGGCTGCACCTCCGCAAAAACCAACTACTCAGTGCTCAGCTGCGGAATCTCCACAGTTTGAGCACTGTCTGGACCAAACCGGGCACCTGTCGTTGCACAACGACGGCCACGGCGACCACCCCAACTGCGAACTCCGCAGTTTTCTGCACTGTCTGCATCATGCACTTGTCAAGCACAACAACGGGCATGTCGACAACCACCAAGAACTGCACCTGTGGAAGAGCGAAACTGCGGAACCTCCACAGTTTTCTGCTCTGTCTCCCAAAGCACTTGTCGTTGCACAATAACGAGCATGTCAACGACTTTGTCCCCAGCTGAATCACCTTCACAATTCCTCCGTGATCTGCGGCACGAAGAAAACCTCCATACAAGCGGAATCTCCTCCACAGCGTCCATGGTCTGTGGCGCTGGCACACCACGAGCGCTCCCCAAGACGTGTCGTTGCACAACAACGGGCACGACAACCAACTTGTCCACGAACCGCACGACCGCCGGCTTTCGGCAATTTCCTCTTCCTCCTCTTCTTTTTCTTCCTCTTTGCACCGGAGGAAGAGGAGGAGCGATTGACCCAGCGACGCCAAGCCTCCCTGTCAGCAGAACTGACAGGGGCACCCGTGAGGATCAGGTCCTCAAGCCTGTCCATCTCCTTCTCGTACTTCGCCACGAGGGAGAGGACATCCACCAACTGCTCTGCCATCAGCGGCACAGGAGCAGCGAGAGACGGCACGACCGGCGGACTGTCGACAAGCTGCTCCAAGGTACGCCGCTGGACCCGCTCCTGCGGTCCAGACACGTCAAGCAGACGGTCTGGCCGGGAGCCCCTGGCGGCAGGCACATCATCCACGTCCATCGGAAAGTACACGGTGCCTGCCGCCTGGGGAGGGGGATGCCTCCGGATCTTCGCCGCAAAGTTCAACTCGAAATCCCCCTCCCCGGCCCTGGCCTTCTTCTGTCCCCGTAGGGCTGAGTGGTGTAGTGACGTGGCCAGGGCCGCAGCGATCGACTGCTGCTCATGTCGCCACCACGAGCGCAGTCGT
>CBDCEV010000057.1:0-6138 GCA_965215715.1 Hyphomicrobiales bacterium
TAAAGTTAAAGGTCATGCGAGTGAGGATATGGTTGTTGATGGTCGTGTTCGTGATTTGGATCGTTTGGGCAACAAAGCTGCTGACGAGGCTGCTGATTTTGGGAGGAGGAGGGTTCCTGTGCGTGTTATTGATGCTCGTAGGAATTTGGTTGGGGTTTGTAATAGGTGGTATCCTGTTGTTTGTGCTCTTCATCGTTTTTTTTGTGGCTATTGCTAGGGCTGTTGTCAATCATGATGATGGTGGTGGTTCTGCTCCTCACCCTCTTGTTTGGTCTGCTGGTTCTTTGCCAAAGAGACGTAGGGATGTTGATGCCGTTCGTAATTTGGCCTTTTTGCCTGGTCCTGCTTGTCTTTGGAGTGGCGAGTGGGTTTCTTTTGGGGTTAGTGGTGTTACTGTTGATGATGTTAGGGTTTGGCCTTATTCTGTTTCTCTTTTGGTCAAGGTTTCTGCCTTTTTAGGCACCTTACATTGGCCTGTTGCTGCTGATGATCTTGGTGTTGGGGGTGTTTCTTTCGTAGAATTACTTATTTTGTAACGGCTTTCTCTTGAAAAGGCTGTTCCTGAGCGTCGTAGGGCCGGGCGTCCAATTTCAGTGTCGGCTGTTCCTTTTGGTCGAGGCATTGATATTTGGCGTTCTTGTAGGTTTTTTGTGGCTATTTTTCGTGCCCTTTCCTTATTGCCTGGAGGTCTTGGTAGGTTTCTTCCCGGGAGGATTGGTGCTAATCATTGTCGCCTTCGGCACATTGATTGGGAAAAATGTAATCATGGTCTTACTTCTAGGCCCCGTGAGACTTCTTCTGTTTGGTTTTTGGATGAGCTTCTTGTTCTTTTTGGGTATCCATCTGGCTCTGGTGCTGGGTTGCTTGCTGGGACTTTGCCTCTTAGGTTTTTCTCTGAGAGTTTTGCTTGTAGGATACCCACTTGGCGTTTACCTGAGGGTGGTCATGTTCATAGTTTCCTTGCCTCTTGGGGACTGGTTCGGGGTGGTCATAATGCTTTGTCCTCTGCGTTGGGTCGTGCTGGTGTTTACCTGGGTGGTGGTTCTGGTGGAGGCGCTAAAAGAGTCCGACTATACAGGAAAACACCAGCACACCTTGCTAGACAGGGTGTTCCGGGGATACAGTCTCGTCCCAGAGTTTGGAAGAGGCTTCGGGGTTCTCTGGGTTCTGATTCTAGTTTTCCTGGTGCCAAGTTTTTGAAGGTTCATCAGGAGGCTGGAGGTCATGATCCTGGTTTTGCCCGGGCGGGAATTGGCTGAAGCCGGGGATTGCACGAGCCCACGTCTCCAGGTTCTTGCATGAGGGGTAGTAATTAGGTTTTGCCTGCACTGCATTGTTCACGTTGTGGCCATACACACGTTGAATACACACTCAGAAACAACAACAACAACAACAACAACAACAACAACAACCAAGCACCACTAACAATCACCAACAGGCACCAACAATCACCAACAGGCACCAACCAGGAACAACAACAACAACAACCAGAAATTTTGGCCAAAACACTAAAACACTAAAATTGGCCAAATGCGGTTTGGCCAAATGCGGTCAACACTTTGAAACACTAATTCTGGCCAAATGCGGGCATGACCCAAATTTTTCAGCACGAGGTACGGCTTCGCCATTGCGTCTTCTGCATTCGGCCCTTGTAATTTTGGTCCTTTTTTACAGATCTCGCATTTTTGGTCTTCAGGGAAATGAGTATAAACACTGTGCTCACCCAAATCAGCACTTCTCGCAGGCTCTAAAGGTGATCCATGAGAAGGTAGAATACACTTTCATCCAAAAACGTTTTCATCCACTGACACTTTCATCCAAAAGCGTTTTCATCCACTGACACTTTCATCCAAAACACTTTCATCCAATTTTGACACTTTCATCCAAACGCAGTTTCATCCAATGAACATTCATCCAAAAACTTTCTCATCCAATGACACTTTCATCCAATGACATTTTCACCCAATAACGGTTTCATCCAAAAAAATCACATGTGGGACAATCAATATAGTCCGTGTTTGTGTGAAAGCGTCGCCGGCCGAAGGCCGGCGATGCCTTCACACAAACACGGTCTGTATGAAGGTCTGTTCGAAGGAATCGAACAGGCCGGGAGGGGAGTTTAGCATCGTTTAGGTGTTTAGGCCGTTTAGCGATGCTTTAGGGTTTAGGTCTGTTGAAGGTCTGTTGAAGGTCGTTTAGGTGTTTGGGGTTTATGGTTTAGGTGTTTAGGTGTTTAGGGTTTATGGTTTATGGTTTAGGTGTTTAGGTGTTTTGGAGTTTTGGAGTTTTGGGGTTTAGGTGTTTAGGGTTTAGGGGTGTTTAGGTGTTTAGGTGTTTAGGTGTTTAGGGTTTAGGTTTTAGGGCTCAGTTTTTTTGGGTTTGGGATGAAAATGGTTTTGGATGAAAGTGTCATTGGATGAAACCGGTTTTGGACGAAAGTGTCGTTGGATGAAACCATTTTTGGATGAAAGTGTCATTGGATGAAACCGTTTTTGGATGAAAGTGTCGTGGATGAAATTGTCTTCTGTTTTGGACGACAGTGTTTTTGGATGAGTTTTTTTTTTGCAGTTTGGATGAAAGTGTACTTAACTTCCATGAGAAGAATTTGCGTGCGAGTCTCATTTGTCAACAGCTGTTCTTCCGAAATAGCAGAAGAGTACCCGTCTCCCCGTTCTTGCCTTTCAACATGTTTACTTGACACAGCTGCGGGAATCTTTCCCAACACGGGTCTCCCCGTTTTTGTCTGGCACACACTCGCTTGACCCGGTTGAAGATGTCATGGGTAGACGAGCTTGAGGAAGACTTGCCTTGAAGGTGTCATGGAAGTTGAAGAAGGCAAGCTTCAGGAAGACTCGTTGATAAACCTGGAACCACAATCGGAACGAAGTTCTGCGTGTTGCACTGTATCCCAATACCGTTTTTAATGAGATGTGGTTTTTGACCGGTGATCCACTCGTATGAGTATCCGTGTTCATCGCAAAGCTTTCCCAGCGATAAAAATGCTGGTGTATCCTCGGACGTGACCTACTTAGGCCAAGTCTTTTTTCTACTCAGGCCAGTCCTACTCAGGCCAGTCCTACTTAGGCCAGTCCTACTTAGGCCAAGTCCTACTTAGGCCAAGTCTCTTTTTCTTCTTAGGCTGAGTCTCTATTATCAGGCGATGCCTACTCAGGCATGAAGGTCTGTTTAGGCCAGGCCCATCCACGATATAGTCCGTGGCGATGCTCCACATGAAGGTGTGTTGAAGGTTGAAAGGTTTCAGGAATTTCAGGTGTTCGGCGTTCTAGGGTTTGGGGTTTGGGGGTTTTGGGGTTTGGGGGTTTTGGGGTTTGGGGGTTTTGGGGTTTGGGGGTTTTGGGGTTTTGGGGTTTTGGGGTTTTGGGTTTAGTTTTCAAGTGTTTAGTTGTTTAGGTGTTCAGGATTTAGTGTTAAGAAGCACACAGCCCACACACCCCAAACACACACACACACAACACACCACAACACAAGGCAGGACTGGCCTAAGTAGGCCTGGAAAACCTTTTGGCCTAAGTAGGACTGGCCTAAGTAGGTCATAGCCGTGTCCTCGAGGACTTTCATTCTCTGGAATATATCCAAATCTTTGACATAAACTGTGACTCTGCACTTCACCATTGGCTGTTATAACCGTCGTCGGACTTTTCAACGTCGTCAAAGTTTCCGATCCAGCGGAATTCAAATCCTTTATGCTGATCATGTGCATCGACGCCCCGGAGTCTGCAACAAATTCTCTTTCCTCTGGTGAAAGGGTTGATTCCGAATGTGAGAAGAATGCTGTTTTATGGTTCTCCTTTAATTTTTAGCCTCCACGCTGCTTCACGGGCACATCGCTCATGCCATTCCGTCTCTTCCTGAGACCGATCCTCAAATTTTGGAGCATTGGGGTTACGCTGATGAGGATCATTTTGGCAAATCACTCATGGGATGGATTTTGGTCTCGAATGTTGGCATGACGTACCACGGCTTTATTGAATCGAAAACGTCGGATTGACTTCAGCATGTTTGAGCTCTTCCGCAAAATCGTTGTAGACTTCGGCGGCTCCAAATCTTGAAATACGCAACCAATTAATGGTGGTAGTGACCGCATTTGGCCAAACCTGATTTGGCCATCCTCATTTGGCCGCATTTGGCCAAACCGCATTTGGCCAGGACCACGTTTGGCCAAACTTAATTTGGCCGCATTTGGCCAACCTTATTTGGCCGTATTTGGCCAATTTTTGTTGACCGAATTTGGCCAAACCGCATTTGGCCAATTTTTTGTTTTTGGTGGGGGCCCGGAGGGGCCCGAAGGGGTGGGGGCCCGGAGGGGTGGGGGCCCGAAGGGTTGGGGTCCCGAAGGGGTGGGGAGCCCGAAGGGTTGGGGGCCCGAAGTCTTGGGGGCCCGGTCAGGGACGACTTTGGCCAAACCTACTTTGGCCAATTTTTCGACCCACTTTGGCCAATTCCGACTTTGGCCAAACCGACTTTGGCCAAACCGACTTTGGCCAATCGTGGGCTTGACCGACTTTGGCCGAACCGACTTTGGCCAATTTTAGTGACTTTAGTGTGTTGACCGACTTTGGCCAATTTTAGTGTTTTTAGTGTTTTGGCCAAATTTTCTGGCCAATTGTTAGTTGTTCCTGGTTGGTGCCTGTTGGTGATTGTTGGTGGTGCTTGGTTGTTGTGTTGTTTTGTTGTGTGTGTGTTGTTGTTTGTGTTTGTTGTTGTTGTGTTGTTGCTGTGTTGTTGTTGCTGTGTTGTTGTTGCTGTGTTGTTGTTGCTGTGTTGTTGCTGTTGCTGTTGTGTTGTTGTTTTGTGTGGTTCTGTCTTGTTGTGGTTGTGGGTTTGGACTCCGCCGGACCGCCCTCCGCCGGACCGCCCAAAATTTCGCGCTTTTTCTTCCCTTTCCCGCCACCGTTTCGCTCTTGTTGTGTCTCTCTGGGGGTCTGCTCGTGGAATTTTGGTGATGTTTGAAGCGCCGGGGCCGTCAATTGTGCACGTTTGGAGTTCGGGTTGTTGTGTGAAACCCCGGCGGCCCCGAAGCCGCCCTGAAGCCAGAACCCTGAACCCTGAACCCTGAGGGGCCCCACCCTTCGAGGCCTCACTTTTTCTAGGTTTGGGCCCACACCCTACGGGCCCCCACCCTTCGGGGCAGGTTTGGCCAAAGTCGGCCAACTAAGGTTGGCCAAAGTCGGTTTGGCCAAAGTCGGTCAATTAAGGTTGGCCAAAGTCGGTCAAAGTCGGTTTGGCCAAAGTCGGAATTGGCCAAAGTCGGCCAATAAGGATGGCCAAAGTCGGATTGGCCAAGTCGGTCTCAGCCGGGGGCCCGGAGGGGTGGGGGCCCAAAGGGGTGGGGGCCCGAACCCAGAAAAAGTGGGGGCCCAAAGGGTTGGGGGCCCGCAGGGTTGGGGGCCCAAAATTTCCGCGCTTTTTTTTCTCTCTCCCACCGGAAATTTCATTCTTTCTTCTCTCTCCGGGGGTTTTCTCGTGGAATTTTGGTGGTGTTTTTGAAGACCAAGACCCTCAAATGTGCGCGTTTGGAGTTATCTGGTTGTCGTGTGAAGCCCCGGCGGCCCCGAAGCTGCCGGGGGGCTTCTAAAACACCACCAAAATTCAACGAAAGGACCCCGAAGAGAGGGAGAGAAGAATGAAAATTGTGGTGGGAGAAGGGAAAAAAAGAGCGAAATTTTGGGTTGTCCGGTTCAGGGTTGTCCAGCGGCCGAAACCCTCATTTTGGGTGGGCCATGGCCTTGAACAGCGGCCACAATTCCACGAGAAGACCCCCCAGAGAGAGAGAGAAGAAAGAATGACACGAACGCTGCACACACCAACGGAGCAGTATTGATGGCCGCCAGGCGTGTCAAAGGAGGAAAAACACAAGGAGCTCCTGGCGGGTCACAGGTGTTGATTTGGTCGTCGTGGGCATTGAAACTGGGGGTCGGTGGAGCCCTGAAGCCGTTGAGTTTGTCGACATTGGCGGGAGCCAGGGCACGTGAGGCTCCGCCTGTGTTGCAACGGTCCACATACCTTGCTTGGCGTGGCCGGTGGAGGCGGATGTGGGCGGTGTCATGCGCTCGTGCATTCGCTAATTCCATGGTGTCCAGATCGTCGGACACAGTGGGCACAGACGGGGCAGCGCTT
>CBDCEV010000058.1:0-7257 GCA_965215715.1 Hyphomicrobiales bacterium
ATTGCTACGGGTCGGAAAAGAAGTGGTGCGATCATTCATCATACATTGCGCACACTCTTCGCCCTCTCACAGCATGCACTTTTGTTGTCTTGCCCTTCAGGCAGTCACACTCATGGTGCTGACATGATCAACGTGCCGCTCATTGTCAGGACTCAGAGCGGGTCCTCGTAAAACATACGGTCTCTCTCAGATGGACATCTTCTGCGGGGTTGAAGGAGTAAAAGCGGGAACGGTTGCAGTCGCAAGTCATGGCCGGGCTGCGACGGGGCACCAGCAATTGTCGGCTTCGACCTGGGAACCAAGCGTGGTGAAGAGAGACCGCTGGTGGTAACACCCACGGGTAACGCCACGGCACTACGGGATCGTAACACGCTGCGGTCGGTTGCGTGATTTTCAGTCATGTCGTTTGTCAGCCTAACTCTTGGTTTTTTTTCATTTTTTTGTCAAATTCGGCATGTAAGAGGTGCGTGAAGGTGGGACAGTGGCTCGTCTGATCATTGGTTCTGAGCCCGGGTACCGCTTCTCGGTGCCGTGTGTACCTTGCCTCTTGAGATTCACCTCTCTGTTTCGGTACGTGGTGATTTGATAGACCCACCGACATCTGCTCGATTTTTCAGGGGCACTTCGCAGGTCACCTCAGGAAAGAAGCCTCAGGCGGTAAAGGCATGAGTGTGTTGTGGAAGAGACTGCGGATTGTATTTTTACGTCGTTGATCCCATGCAGTACCACCAAAGTCGCCTGCCACAAAGTCTATGGACACCCGGCTCATGATATCGCGGATGAGCAGCAAGACGTTCGTCGCAAGATTCCTCGTTTTAGCGATGTAGCGATCGACATGAATACACATCACGGGGAAGCAAAGACTGCCATGTAACCGACATAAAAAATCACTGTTAGTGCGTTTACCTGAACACTTGGACAACTGAAGTTTTTTTCTTGGAAAGCGATACGGAGACCTCTGCCGAGCTCATGATGTGCTGCATCGAGCTCGTTGCGACAATGGAAACCACGCTTGTGTTTTGACGATCAAGAACACAGAAAGTGAAAACACAGGAGCGAGATGAATGGTGCAATTGAGGAGACGAAGCAAGGTCTCCTTGGTGGCCGGGTTGGATGATTGTCCACTGTTGAACCAAAACACCAAAGGCACCGCATCCACATGCACAGGAGACAGTGGTGAGGCGGGACCAGATGATCGTGATGCTGATGATGATGGTGGCAAGCAAGCGGGTCAAGCAAGGTCTTTTGAAAGCTCCAAAACCGATGAGGGAGCGGAACTGCAGTCCTGGAAGGGATGGACCACAGCTGATCAGAATCGTGAAAGAGGAGCTGAGGAAATGGAGGCTCTTCCCCCACCGGGGAGGAACTCTGACTCTGTGACTCTCAATTCAAAAGAAATGGTCTTAAGGTCACAAAGAGAGCATGGAGCAAAAGTCCGTCGAGGAGAGCAACTGAGTGAGGAAAATGGAGATGATCGATGACGTGCAATCAAAGAGTGAGGAACGTGAACATTGAGATGAATGGTGGTTCTGACTTCTCGACAGCGAGGCAGGAAGTGACCACACGCTTGATCGAAGATAGTGCACAGAAGTTTGAAGACGACAAGAAAAAGAAGCGCAACTGCTCTTGTTGCATAAGTGAAACGAATAGAATCTTAAGGCCAATGGCCAATGAAGATGTTGAGGAAGAGCCGTGCACAAATCAGCAAAGAAGCGAATGCCATCCGTCATCGAGTAGCAGATATTAGGAGTTCACACCGGGTCCCAAGGATGGGACATTTGTGCACGCTCAGATGAGCCCTTCTAGAACAGAATGGAGACAGAGGATTTCTAGGTGTTCTGACTACATTGTGCGCGTTTTTCACTTATAACTGATAGCCGCGCCATGAGTGTTACGTGTAGTTTGTGAGACAATTTGCGTTTATGGCCAACACAGTTCTCGCAGATCCAGCGCATACAAGCTGTCCTGCGGCCGTGCAGCCAGATGAGCGACGATATGGGATTTCTTGACGTCGCTCGAGGAACATCAATCGTATCTTGACAAGATCACACTGAGGGGCAATTCAATAACGCGTACGCAGGAGAATTGAAACGGGATTCCTGAGATGCGCGACATGTTGTCCAGTCGGTCAGGTGGGTTCGGAGCGTCAACCAGTTGTATCAGGACAATATCATCCGCACAGTGCAGGGCAAGCGACACGACTTTTACTTCGTATAGTTAGTCGTACGGGATATTTCGATACGATATATATAAGAACTCTTTCCACGATGATGAGAGAGATGATTCGTAGAAGTTGATTTCGATATAACGCATATAGTCTTTTATACGTCCACATTGATGCGCCGATGTTTGTCTCGCAATTTGAGTCATCCCTGTCTTGGTCAATGCGAACGTGGCTTGATCATTTGCAGAGGGAGGAGGATCCAAGAAAAGATTTCAAGACTGTACTGACCCGAACAATTCGGAAGCTCTTCTTTGCCTTCGAGCTCTTCAATGTCACTCAGGAGGAACTCAGATCGACCCTTCTTTGCATGACCTGGTGGTGTTACCAGATGACTTCGCTGAGTACATCTAACACGTTGGAAACTCTACCAACCTGCACTCCATCACACTATCAGGTTTGATCGCAGGTGGAAGAGACGCAAAGAAAGGGAGGCAAACAGTGTTCTTTACGGCAGTAAATCCCATGAATATACATGAGCACTGGCAAAAGGAGTTTGACTTGACGAAGCCAAGAATTGCAGTATACAGGCAAAAGTGGAAATTATATCAGAACACCGTGTACTGGATCAATTTGACTGTTGCTCAGAGAAAGGGATTGAAATTCTACCTGACCAGGTCGAACGCGATAATTCTCTACAACACTCTTCCTCCGTGTTGCATGGAAAAAGTTGTACTATGGAAGACAGGAGAAGTATTGTACGATCAGGTGTACAAGTCACCGCGTTCACCGCCAAAAATCACACTGAAAACCGCTTGGACAAAAAGACGAGTTGATACTTCAAATTTAGAAGCGAGAGAATCAAGCGCCGATTCAAGCGAGCACAGGGAAACCTGTAGCCAAAAAGGTGTGAATGATGGAAGTGTGAACCAGCACCGGGAAACCGGTAGCCTAAGTGACAATTGTCTTGAACAGCAGGATACCACACGCAAAAATATTGTGAAGAATTTGATTCATCAGATCGAAACGCATCCACACCGAGAAGCGTTGAAGGCGGACCTGCAGCAAAATCAAGAGTACAATCCATTCAGCGAAGAGTCCAAGAATACTTCGAGATGTGCGAAGTCTCCCCCAAGATCAAGTGCCCTCTATGTCTGGCGTATTGCACGAAAGGGGTCGTGTACTGCAGATGCGGATTCTGCCTGGAACGGACCAATATAAGGTGGCAAACAAACAAGGATCGATTTGATATTCTTTCGATTCCAAATTATGTGATACACAAAGGAGTATTTCGAGGACGAAGATGCGGAACCTCAGATGCGCAACAATTGTATCACAAAGCCCACGACTCATCGAGGAAGTCACGGAAGAAAGGATATGAATCCATATTGGAAAGATTTCAATTATCCGAAGAATACATAGATTCCCAAACAAAAATTGGCTGGACCGAAGAAACGTGTGACCATCTCGACAAAATCGCAGCCCAAGATCAAAGCTATACAGCTACAAGGGAAGAGGAGATGCGATACGCACATGTTTGGAAGGTTTCCTTGAACAGCTCAGGCAGCAACGGTCCAATGAATCAACGGCCTGACTATGCGGAAGCCGTCAGGGAAAAAGAAAGGCTACCTAAAGAAGCGGTAAAAGAATGTTCCAACATCCATCCCAGTCAGCAAACTCGACAGAGATATAACCACCCATTCTCACAGACGTCGGACAGTTACGTGAAAACTGACCCGCAAACTGAATGGAAGTGGTACTCAAGCTCACCAAGCTCATCGAGTACTTGGTGGCAGCCGTCGAGGCAAGCACGTGGCAACACGTCGCCTAAAGTCTGACATTCGTAGAGCTGGGATGAGCGGTGATTCTTTTTTGTTTTACATGTCTTTGGTTGCAGAGGTTTCCTTTACGGACGATTAAATCCTCTGTAACCGACGGGGAGGTGGGGGTGGTAAGCGCATATACACAGTTGCGCACACCTCACCGCGCTAAGACCGCACTCGTGAACTTTTCTCGCACCTTTGTTCGCCTCAAGGGCCAGGAGTGGCTCGAGATGAGCAGAGTCTCATTGCATGTGTCTTCACAAAAAGTTCCATCTTTCGCGCGCACACGTCTTTGCTGTATCCGTCACTTTCTACACCTTCACATACGTCAAGCACATCACCTACAACCTAGACGCCCACAGTGAAGTATGAACAAACCTGCGCGCCGCTACCAGTGCAAAGTATCGGCTGTATGGCTGATATGGACGCACCTTCAGGTTGCGTCTCTTTCTTGCCAAAGGGTTGCGGATTTTTCTTGCCAAGGGGTTGCGTCTCTTTCTTGCCAGAAGTGTGTGTCTTTAGTGTGTGTCTTTTTCTTGCCAAGGGGTTGTGTCTTTTGTTTGTCCAAGGGGTTGTGTTTTTGTTTTTGTCCAAGGGGTTGTGTCTCTTGTCTTGCCAAGGGATTGTGACTTTTCCTTGCCAAGGGATTGTGTCTCTTTCTTGCCATGGGATTGTGCCTTTTTTTGCGAAGGGGTTGTGTTTTTGTTCTTGTCAAGTGGTTGCTTTTTTTTTTCTTATTTCAAGGTTGGGTGTTTTTTTCTTACGAGGTGTTGTTTTATTATCTTGCAAGGAATTGTGTATTGCCTTTTTGCAAGGAATTGTGTTTTGCTTTTTGCAAGGAATTGTGTTTTCTTTCTGTCCAAGGGGTTGTTTTTTTCTTTCAAAGGGGTTGTGTTTTTTTTTCTTGTCAAGTGGTTGTGTTTTTTTTTTTCGCGAGGTTTTTTTTTTCTTGCAAAGGGTTGTGCTTTTTCTTCGCAAGGGGGTTGTTGTTTTTTTTGTTGCAAGGAGTTGTGATTTGTTTCTTACAATGGATTGTTTTTTTTGCAAGGGGTTGTGTTTTTTTGTTGCAAGGGGTTGTTTTTTTTGCACGGTGTTGTTTTTTTTTCGCAAGATCTTGTGTTTTTTGTTTTGCAAAGTTTTTTTTTTTTTTTTTTGCGATGGGTTCTGTTTAGTTTTTTTGCAAAGTTGTTTTTTGTTCCTTGCAAGGGTTTGCTTCTTTTTGCAAGGTTTTTTGTTTTTGCGAAGGTTTCTGTATTTGTTCACGAAGGTTTGTGTTTACTTGGAGATGGTTTTGTTTTTGTTTTTGCGAAGGGTTTCGTTTTGTTTTTTCTTTTTTACTTGGGTGAGGGAGGGAGGGGGATTATGCAAGTTTTTTTTTTAGAAAAAAAGTTTTTGTTTTTTTTTTTGGAAGCTTTTCTTGTTTGCAAAACGTTTTGTTTTTGCTTTTGCGAAAGTTTTTTTTTTGGAGAGTGGGAGGAGGGAGAGGGAGGTGAGGAGTGGTGTTTTTTCTATTAAGAGATTTGTTTTTTTTTCGAGAAGGTTTTTTTTTTTGCAATGGGTTCTGTTGTGTTTTTTCGCTTTTTTTTCAGATGGTTTTGTTTTTTTCGCGAACTGTTTTGTTTGTTTTCTGCAACGTTTTGTTTTGCAATTTTTTTTGGCAAGGGTTGATTTTTATCTGCATGGTTGTTGTTTTTTTTGCAAAGTTTTTTTTTTGCAAAGTTTTTTTTGCAACGTTGTGTTTTTTAGATCGGGTTCCGATCTGGCTTCGATAGGTTTTAGTGAGGTTAGATCAGGTTTAGATAGGGTTCAGATGGGATCAGATAGAGTTCAGATGGGTTTACATAAAATCTAGATACGTTTTAGAGAAGGCATTGATAGGGTTAAAATAAGGAGAAGATGTGTTCGGTTTAGGTTTAGAACGGGTTCAGCTTGGGGTTCGATACGTTTCAGAACACGATTATATGATGTTTCGATCGGATTCAGATGGGGTTTACATAGAATTTGAAAAGGGTTAAAATAAAACTTGGATAGTTTGTTTAATGATAGATTTCAGATAGGTTTCAGATTGGGTTCAGATAGGATGGACATAGGGTTTAGATGGAGATAAGATAGGGCTCAGATAGGGTTCAGATAAGGTTCAAAGAGGATTACAGAAGAGTTTAGAGGGCTTAGGTTGTGATACAAAGGTTTTAAATCTGTTCATATAGGGTCCTGAAAAGTTTTACATCTGTTTTTTAAAGGGTTCGATAGGGTGTAGATAGGGTTACTCAGGATTCAGTTCGGGATAAATATTCAGGTTGGCTTCAGATAGGGTTTCGTTACGGTTAGGATACGGTTCACAGAGGGTTTAAAAACATTCAGTTTGTAACAAATAGGTGGTTAGATAGAGTGCAGAAATGGCCTCTAAAGTGTTGAGATAGGTTTCAGAAACGGATGAGATAGGGTTTAAACACATTTTCAATTGGTTTAGATCGGGTTTAGATCAGTTTGGGATACGGTTTACAGAAAGTTCAAACAAGGTGTTAATAGGGTTTCGATTAGGTTTAAATAGGGTTTAGTTGAGATAGGGTCTAGATACGGTTTAGATTGGGTGCAGATAGGGTTCGGATAGGGCTTAGATTGTTTTTAAGGGTTAAATAGGGCCTAGAATGGTTTCAGAAATGGTGCAGATTGGGCTTAGATCGGATTTAGATCGGTTTTACACAAGATGTCGATAAGGTTTCGACAAGGTTTTGATTGGTGTTTACATAGATTGAAAACGATTGAGATGGTTGCAGATCATGTTAGGTAGGGTTCTCATAAATGTCTAGGCAGGGTTTTGACAGGGTTGAGATACGGTTCAGGTAAGGTTCAGGTTGGATTTCAATAAGGCCCAGGATTTGGATAGGGTCAAGATGGGCTTTCCGTATAGTATAGGTATGGTTCAGAGAAGGTTTAGCTAGGTTTCAGATAAATGTTAGACAGGGTTCCGATAGGGTTGAGATACGGATCAGATAGTGTCGACATTGGGTTTAGTTCGTGCTTACGAGGTGTGTAGATTGTGTTGAGAAACAGTTTAGATTGAGTTTAGATAGGTGTGTAGATTGAGTGTCGATAGGTGTACATAGGGTTACATGGAGATAGATAGGATTCAGATAGGGTTCAGATCAGGTATTGAGATCTGTCGAAGAGGTTTAGACTGGATTAAGGTAGGTTTCGGATAAGGTTCAGATATGGTTCAGATAGGTTAAAGAAAAGGTTAAGATAGGGTTAAGATATGGTTAAGAAATGGTT
>CBDCEV010000059.1:0-4358 GCA_965215715.1 Hyphomicrobiales bacterium
AATTTTTCAGCTGTTTTGAGCATTTTTCGTGAAGGTGTCAGAATCGAACCCCATATTACATTGCGGGTCGTTTTTGTCTCGCCAAGTCCAAAATTGAACCCTACAACCAACCCCTGGAACCCCACACTGAACACCCTAAACTCCCTAAACACACTAAACATGAACACCCTGAACACCCTCAACACCCTGAACACTTGAACTCCCACTTTTGGACCTTCAGCCGGCCTTTCTGCTGAAACCCCAAAGGTGGGCATATGCCGTGTTCTTGGGCCGGCGACGCCTTCTCAAAAAACACGGACTTTTTTGTTTTTGCCCGCGTCGTTCTTGACATTCGGGAAGTTCAATTGTTGAAGTCCGCGCGTGGCGGGGTCGCGGCCGCTTTTGGCCAAACCGAATCTGGCCAAAACCACAATAGGCCAAAGTCAACTGGCCGCATTTGGCCAATTTTTGTTGGCCGAATTTGGCCAGACCGCATTTGGCCATTTTTTGTTTTTGGTGGGATGGTGGGGGGCCCGAAGGGGTGGGGGGCCCGAAGGGTGGGGGGCCCAAAATTTCACGCTTTTTTTTCTCTCTCCCGCCGGAAACTTCATTCTTTCCTCCCTCTCTGGGGTCTTCTCGTGGAATTTTGGTGGTGTTTGAAGCGCCGGGGCGCTCAAATGTGCACGTTTGGAGTTCTCGGTTTGTCGTGTGAAGGCCGCCGGGGCTTCACACGACAGCCCGAGAACTCCAAACGTGCACATTTGAGCGCCCCGGCGCTTCAAACACCACCAAAATTCAACGAGAAGACCCCCCAAGAGAGAAGAAAGAATGAAATTTTCGGCGGGAGAGAGAAAAAAAAGAGCGAAATTTCGGAGGGGGGTCCGTGAACACACCCACCACACACAACACACACACAACACACACACACACAACAAGCACCAACAAGCACCAACAAGCACCAACAAGCACCAACGAGCACCAACAGGCACCAACAGGCACCAACGAGCACCAACGAGCACCAACAGGCACCAACAGGCACCAACAGGCACCAACAGGCAACAAACAACAACAACAACAACAACAACAACAACAACAACAACACCTGAAAATTTGGCCAAGACACTAAAACACTAAAATTGGCCAAATGCGGTTTGGCCAAATGCGGTCACGAAAACGACCTGGCCAAATTCGGATTTTTTTGGCCAAATGCGGTTTTGGGCAAATGCGGTTTGGCCAAATGCGGGCATGACCGGGAGTCGGTGCCAAATTCGATCTTTTTTCGGCGGAGGGGCGGGGATTCGAATCTAAAAAAAGTGTCACAGACACAAGGGCGACGACGGACAAAAATGACCCATTTTTGAACATGGGGTTCAAACACGGGAAAAAGTGGGTGGACAAAAATGGGGCAAAATGCAACATGGGGTTCGGGCGTATGACTAAAATAAAAATACCCCCAGGAAGCGTCCGCAGATCCCAGTTGCACCATTGCCACAGGTCCTCAACTGAATGTGTTTCTCTCGAGCCTGAAAAGTGCACCGAGGATCTCTCCCAGGACCCCGAGGGTGGTTGGAGCGCTTCAAGGGAATGTTGGACGACACCGAGTGGCTTCTGTCTGCCTGCAACAGTTTGTCGCAAGCAAGAGTCCCGAGCGAGACAGCAGGGTAAAGCACAAGTTCATCAAAACCACTTTCATCAAAAAAACCACTTTCATCAGAAACCACTTTCATCAAAAAACCAGCTTCATCAAAAACCGCTTTCATCAGAAACCATTTTCATCAGAAAAAATGAAACGAAAGGGTGGGACAGGCCGAATGCCGGCGACGCCTTCACACAAACACGGCTTATGCCTGCCTTTGAGGTCTCAACAGGCTTTCATGTGAGGCATCGCCGGCCGAAGGCCGGCGATGCTCCATGAAGGTCTGTTGAAGTCGAAAGGCGGGGGTTTAGGTCTTCAGGTCTTTAAGGTTTAGGGGTTTAGGGGTTTAGGGTTCAGGTTTTAGGGTTTAGGTCTTTAGGGTTTAGGTCTTTAGGGTATGGGTCTTTAGGGTGTGGGTCTTTGGGGTTCAGGTCTTTGGGGTTCAGGTCTTTGGGGTTTTGGTCTTTGGGGTTCAGGTCTTTGGGGTTTTGGTCTTTGGGGTTTTGGTCTTTGCGGTTTTGGTCTTTGCGGTTTTGGTCTTTGCGGTTTTGGTCTTTGCGGTTTTGGTCTTTGCGGTTTTGGTCTTTGCGGTTTTGGTCTTTGGGGTTTAGGTCTTTGGGGTTTAGGTCTTTGGGGTTTAGGTCTTTGGGGTTTAGGTCTTTAGGGTTCAGGGTTCAGGGCTTTAGGTCTTCAGGTCTTAGGTCTTTAGGTCTTTGGGTCTTTAGGTTTTTAAAGTGGTTTTTGATGAAAGTGGTTTTTGATGAAATTGGATTTTGATGAAAGTGGTTCTGATGAAAATGGTTTTGATGAAAGTGGTTTTTGATGAAAGTGGCTGGGAAGAAGGGGAAATGAAGTTTGTTTGTTTTTTCATTGTTTTCTTGGTTTCATTGTTTTATTTGGTTTTCATAGTGTATTTGAAGTTTTTCTTGATGTTTGAAATTGTGTGTTCTTTTTTTTTGTTGGTCTCTCAATGATTTTAAATGGTGTTCTCAGAGTTTTGAATTTTACATGGCATTGTTGGCAATTCGGCAAAGATATGTGAACCACATGCGTAAGATTCACATCCCAAGACTCTGCAACATCACCCCATGTGTCTTTCATGTTTCGTGTAAATGATTGTGATTTCGAGAAACGTGCTGAACATTAAAAACATGCAAAAATGAAAAAAAACACGTCACTTTTGAACCTGTTCTGACTCCACAACGGTCGCGTACCTCACCAACACTCCAAAACAACACATCCAACATTCCACCCAATCGTTGGCAAAATGTTCGAAGGCAACTGCGTTCCCAGAAGCGTCCCTGTGCTTGACATGGAGACAAGTACTTGCCACGCACTTCACCAAGCGAATGTGTACACGCGTGAACCCACCACTATCTGTCCGTGGGACTCGCGCGAAAAACATCACGATGATGATGACAAGTGAAAGATCACCAAGGTCAGTGACATCACGAGACGGTTGAAAGGAGATCACGATTTGAAGATTGAGAACATCACAGTTGACCAATGCCGCGCGTCAGAGATGTCTGTGATCGCCCGTACCACAAATATTGTGAAGGTCGAACGTAGGACCTCACGAACAGGAGGAGTGCCCTGCCAGCAGGCATGCGCAGGAGTCGGACCAACATCGCAGACCTGTGGACATGATCGTAGGCTCCAATCTTATCCACGCTCAGGATGGTCCCAGTTGGTTTTGCGTCCGTTGCTGCGCGCAACATGTGCCCGACGTTATCTGTCCCCGCCCTGGTGGACAAAGCGTGCTGGAAAGGCGCACATTTTGTCTCGAACGCTTTGCTGAACTGCTTCGCGAGTGTTCTTGCCACAAGACGCCTCAGAGAACCCCCAACTGCGATGCCCCTGACACGTCAGAGCTGTCATTCTCGCCCCCATCAGAACCTCCGCTGTCGGTTAGGTACGGCCAAATCACAAAAAAAAAACATTAAAACCGAAAAAAAAACACTCGTCACCCTCCTCTCCAACAACCCCAAAGAATCCTCAAACACGCAGTGTTCTCTGCGTTGCTTAAACTGACTCTCATTCTCATCAGTCCATTTGTCTCCACGGCAAACACATTGGACTTTTCGTACATGCATCTTTTGCAACATCTGACACATGCATGTAACTTGAGCCTTCTTGGAAGCACTTGTGCATTTTGAGTTCAGTGCCTTCCCTTGCCCTTTGGACAGAATCTTCTAACTTTGGCTTTCACTTCTTTTGCATGTTTCCATTTTCTCGTGATCCTGTCGTGACAACATACTGAATATTTGACCGCACCAAAAAATCATATCTTCGGAGGTCCGCGTGTCGCGTGCTGCTCTTTCATCGAGAAAGACACCATGTCCCTCCACACCTTTGTGTGTCAGTTGCAACATTCTCAAGTTTGCCTTTTGTACCTTCGGGGTGAGTGAACTAAGTCAGCGTCGACGAACACATCAAACTGTGTCCAAAGAAGACACCTTCAGTCGGCATTGTCATGCCCATGACTGATTCCTGCTCTGTTCGTCTGTACGACTCCAACAGTATCGGAGTAAAGACACGCAGAGTCACCAAGACGCACCAACGTCATGAACAAAGCCCGCATTTCAACTTTCTTGACGATGCGCCCATACATGGAATGTCGCCAACATCCGCGTCCAACTGAACCACCGGCCATTCGCAGGTATCAGATTTACCCGCGGCGCCTCTGAACGAATCGGGAGGCGCGATCGTTCCATGATGCATGTACGTCGTTCTCCGCTTGAAG
>CBDCEV010000060.1:0-6858 GCA_965215715.1 Hyphomicrobiales bacterium
AAATAGTGGCGGGAGAGGGAAAAAAAGAGCGAAATTTTGGGCGGTCCGGTGGAGGGCGGTCCGGCGGAGGGGGGTCCGGCGGAGGGAGGGGGAGTCGGGAGAGGGAGTCCGGCGGAAGGGGGAGTCGGGGGAGCGCCCAAATCATGGACGCACCCACGAAAATTTTGAACTCACACCGCACCGACACACCACAACACAACAACAACGACACACCACACAACACAACGGGGATCCCGCACATGGTGGCAAGGGGGGTCCCTCGCAGGGAAGTCCATGGTCCACAAAACAAGACATGAGCAACAAATTGTCCCGAAGAGCAGCCCCATTGGCCAAGGTTTTTTGGGGTCAAGGGTGGTTCTCAAAGGTCTGGGCACACAACGGTTTGATAAAAAAAGGGGCCAAGAGGCGGTCTGGGCCAAAGTGGTGCGGGCCAAAAGTGGTCAGAAAGACAAAAAAACATGGAAAAAACAAAAAAACACTCTCCCCTTCACCCAAAACAAACAAATGAAAAAACAAATCAAAAAAATGGAAAATATCTCTCCTCCCCCCTCCCAGACCAAAAAAAATGAAAAAGTGCTAAAAGAAAGAAAATCAAATCAAAATATTGTTCAAACAAGAAAAAATATATTTTCTTATTCTTCTTCATCTTCTTTTTTTGAATTTTTTGATTTTTGTGAATTTTGGAAATTTGTGTGATTTTCTGGGATTCTGGTCAACCAAAACCTTATGTATCCCGAAAAAAGGATTTTCTATCCCGAAAAAAGCATTTTGTATCCCGAAAAAAGTTTCTGTATCCCAGAAAAAGTTTTCTGTATCCCAAGAAAAAGTTTTTTGTATCCCAAGAAAAAGTTTTTTGTATCCCAAAAAAAAGTTTTTTGTATCCCAAAAGAGTTTTTTGTGTCCAAAAAAAAGCACCGCCTTCGCGGAACGTTGTATCCCAAAAAAAAGCATTTTGTACCCCAGAAAAAGTGGCACCCGTCGCTGGAAGTGCTTTGTCTCTCAATCCGTGCTGACACCGAGGCAATGCGTGCAAATTTGAAATTTGTCCGTTGAATTGTTGCCGCTAAGTGGCGTGACCAGATGACTGGCTGACAAAAAATATGTCAACACCGTGTCAGAACGTTCGCACTGTGGATGAAAGGTGGTCAGAACTCCAAATTTATTTCTGTTTTGAGACACGAACGAGATATTCAGGTCATGGCCGACTTTGGCCAAACAGACTTTGGCCAGCTCTTTGACCGACTTTGGCCAATTGTGGGCTTGACCGACTTTGGCCAATTTTAGTGCTTTAATGTGTTGACCGACTTTGGCCATACCGATTTTGGCCAATTTTAGTGTTTTGGCTCGGTTTTGTGAACACAAAAAGTCCAAACCCCAAAGACCCAAAAACATACATTCAGACCTGAACCCAAAACCTACACAGACACACACAAACCCTAAACCTGGGGAGAAGGGGCCCGACCCCATGGGGCCCACCCTTTGTGACCCCACCCTTCGGGCCCCTCCCCTCTCCCCTGCGGGGCCACACTTGTTCTGGGTTTGGCCTCCACCCATTTCTGGCGGTTTGTTTGTGGTCGTTGTGGTTGTTGTTGGTTTGGACTCCCCTGGACCACCCTCCACCGGGCCCTCCCCTCCGCGGACGGCCCAAAATTTCGCGCTTTTTACCAGTCTCCCGCCCATTACGTTCTTTTTCTGTCTCTCTGGGTGTCTTCTCGTTGAATTTTTGGTGGTGTTTTTGAAGGCCGGGACCCTAAAATGTGCACGTTTGGGCTCCCGGGCTGTCGTGTGAAACCCCGGCGGCTTTCTCAAAACAATGTGCGCACTCTCGCTTCTTCCCCTCAACATGCCAAAGCTCCCAAGAAACCAGCCTCGGATCATTTCCAAGCGATCGCCCGACGCCCTACCTGCCGCAATTGGAACGCACTCCGCAACCCGAGACGTTCATGCCCATGACCCAACGACATTTTCGCGAATGTGACCAATTGTCGGACATTGTGCGAAGCCAGAAGTTTTGGCTTGGAAATCAGAATGAACGGAAGGATAAGGCACAAACTGGACATTTAAGGGTCCAAGTCTTCAGAACACCAAAACTCAACGAGAAGACCTCAAGAGAGGGAAGAAAGAAATGAAAATTGTTGGGAGGTTGAAAAAAAGAGCGAAATTTTGGGCGGTCCGGCGGAGGGGAGGTGAGGGAGTCGGGGGAAGGAGAGTCAAGAGCGCCCAAATCTTGGACGCACCCACGAAAATTTTGAACTCACACCGCACCGACACACCACACAACACAACGGGGGATCCCGCACAGGGTGGCAAGGGGGGTCCCTCGCAGGGAGGTCCATGGCCGAAAAAACAAGACATGAGCAACAAATTGTCCCGAAGAGCAGCCCCATTGGCCAAGGTTCTTTGGGGTCAAAGGTGGTTCTCAAAGGTCTGGGCACACAACGGTTTGATCAGAAAAAGTTGTCTGGGCCAAGAGGCGGACTGGGCCAAAAGTGGTCAGAAAAAAAACATGGAAAAACATCAAAAAATACCTTCACCCAAAACAAAAAATAAAATGAAGAAACAAAAATAGAAAAAAATCCTCAAGATCAAACAAAAATGGAAAAATCTCTCTCCTCCCTCCCAGACCAAAAAAAATCAAAAACATCAAAAAATCAACAAAATCAAAAAAGTGAAAAAAATTCTAAAAGAAAGAAAATCAAATCAAAATATTGTTAAAACGAGAAAATTTAAAAAAAAAATACTTTTTCTTATTCTTCTTCTTCATCTTTTTTTCATTTTTTGATTTTTGTGAATTTGGGAAATTTTTGTGATGTTTTGGGATTTTGGTCAACCACAACCTTATGTTTCCCGAAAAAAAGGATTTTCTATCCCAAAAAAGCATTTTGTATCCCGAAAAAAGTTTCTGTATCCCCAAAAAAGTTTTTTATGTCCACAAGAATGTTTGTGTCCCAAATTAAGCACCGCCTTCGCGGAACGTTGAATCTCCAAGAAAGCCTTCTGCACAACAAAAAAAATGGGTATGGTCGTAAAGTCAAAATTAAGAGTTTAGTTTCCGGGCGGAAACTAAACTTCAAACTTCGTTCCCAACCTTTAAAGTTTAGTGTCCGGGGAGAAACCAAACTTTAAACTTTGGCCCCGGAGTTTAAAGTTTAGTTTCCGGGCGGAAACTAAGCTTCAAACTTCGCCCCCAAAGTTTTAAGTTTAGTTTCTGGGCGGAAACGAAACTTTAAACTTTGGCCCCGGAGTTCAAAGTTCAGTTTCCGCCCGGAAACTAAACTTTACACTTCGCCCCCAAAGTTTAAAGTTTAGTTTCTGGGCGGAAACGAAACTTTAAACTTTTCCCAGGGTTCCAGTGTGGTGGTGGGGTCATGGCCGACTTTGGCCAAACCGATTTTGGCCAAAATTTGGGTGGCCGACGTTGGCCAAACCGACTTTGGCCAATTTTAGTGTTTCAGTGTTTTGGCCAAATTTTCTGAACCCAAAAAGCCCAAACCCCAAAGACCCAAACCCTTACTTGGGAGAGAGGGCCGAGCTTTCTTGGCCCCACCCTTCGGGCTCCACTTTTTCTGGGTTTCGCGTTGTTGTGGTTGTCGCAAGACCCCTCCTCCCTCCGCTGGACCGTCCAAAATTTTGCGCTTCTTTCCCTCTCCTCCATTTTCGCTCTTTTTGGGACCTCTCGGGCTGTCGTGTGAAGCCCCGGCGGCCCCAAAGCCGCCGGGGTTTCACACGACAGCCCGAGAACTCCAAACGTGCACATTTGAGGGTCCCGGCCTTCAATCACACCACCAAAATTCCACGAGAAGACACCCAGAGAGACACAAAAAGAGCGAAATGGTGGCGGGAGAGGGAAAAAAAAGCGCGGAATTGTGGGCTCCCCACCCTTCGGGGCCCCACCCTTCAGGGACCCATTTTTCTGGGATTGGGGGCTCCACTTCGAACTTGACGGGTGTGAATTCTTCTTTACTTCGACTTTTTTTTAAGAAGGCCAAAACACTGAAACACTAAAATTGGCCAAAGTCGGTTTGGCCAAAGTCGGCCACCCAAATTTGGGCCAAAGTAGGTCAATTAAAGTTGGCCAAAGTCGGTCAAAATTTTTTGGCCAAAGTGGGTTTGGCCAAAGTCGGCCAAATAAGGATGGCCAAAGTCGGTTTGGCCGAAGTCAGTCTCAGCCGGTGGTGGCGTGGGTTTGGGGAGGGGAGGAAGGAGGAGAAACTCCTACTTCTATCCTGTCGTTGTTGAAAATTCCGCCCGGAAACTAAACTTTAAACTTCGCCCCAAGTTTAAAGTTTGGTTTTTGGACGGAAACTAAACTTTAAACTTTGGCTCCGGAGTTTGAAGTTTAGTTTCCGTCCGGAAACTCAACTTCAAACTTCGCCTCCCGAAATTGAATGTTTTGTTTCCTTGCGAACACGCAACTTTAAACTTTAGCCCCGAAGTTCCAAATTTGGCTCCATGCGAAAATTGCACTTTGATTTTCGAGTTCAATTTCCTGGTGGAAACTGTGTGCGCAAAAATCAACATTCAGAGAAATGGAACTTTATATTTGCAATGAGTGAGTGGTTCCTGGCGATTTGTTTGTGTTTGTATGTTGTGTATTGAGTGGGAGTGTGAGTGCGGCTGTTTCTGCGAATCAAAGTAATGGTACTTGGTATTTGTTTTCCTCTTCAACGTATTGACACACGTGCACCTGAATCACAAAGGTTGATCTACCCTTTGGCTCACTCGCCTCAGATGCCCGTATGGTGTCTGGTCGGTGTGTACGCGAGTGTATGCGACACCCGTGGGAACAACATGTTCATTCCACAAAATAGCCAACAAGAGAACGAATATTCCGTAAGATATGGGCGTCATGTGACATGCCATGTTAACAAATCTGTGAAGGAACGTGTTGAAACTCACGTTAAGAGATGTGTTGACGTTCTCCAGCTCCGGGTGGTTGTTGATGTTGACCTCAGGCAAATATCTCGAATTTCCCGGTCCAGACATGCAGTGTGGTTCGTCATGTGTAACCTGTCGAGCACGCAATAGATGTTCCGCAATTTATCTGCCATCTCACATGGGCCTCGCGTCAGGCGATTCTTGATGAAGAGCGTGAGACCGCAAGCGTTGTCGAAAATGACGTGCTTCACCACCCTGTTATGCCGGACCTGACATCGTGAAAATTGAAATCGAAAAAAAAAACACAACACCCACACAAGGAATGAGACTCAAGATGGAATCGACACCAAACGAGACCTCCCCCAACATTGCGTACAACTGCGTCAGAGACTCGCCTGAGCGGATTGGCATCAAGTTCACGACGGTCCCGCAAGGCAACACGAAAGACAAGACACCCCCGTAACGACCGCGCGCTCTGCGCGTCTTGTCCTTGTCGATTCCACAGGGAAGATCGTTGACGGAATTCTCTGATGACCTGATGCTGCTCGGCGCTTCTGGAACTGCAGCTGGCCAAGATCTGCGCCGTGCACGAGTGTGACACACTGAACACTAGACAAAATCGCATCCAGAAGAACATGCATGAAATCGATTGCCACATGGGATCTGTTTGTTGCAACCTTTGCATGTACGACAAAAAATGTACGGTCCACTTGTGCTGGTCCAAGTTCGTTCGTCACAAACGATCGGCTGTGCACCGACGCGTGACAGATGTTCAGCACAATACCGGAAAATACTGTGCGGTGGCCGCCTGCAGCCAAATTGAACCTGAATTCTTGTGGCGGGGAATTCCAACGGCGGCACATCCGTAGACAGACACACGTGCGTGGCAACACCAACCACACCATCCACGCCGACGCACTGCACCTTACAGAGAGCGCAACAGTGATCATGACAATATGTGCGTAGCAAGAAATGGCGCAACATTGGCTCCACGAACTCGAACTGCACGTTGTGAATTTCTGAACAATACAAATGCCAATCCAATTGCATCAAGTCCTTTTCTCTCAAGCGCCAGAGAAGTCGCAATGAATTTCAATTTAACCACGCGTCGAACAGAATATTTTTCATGTGCGGCATTGGAGTGGCATGGAACGCTTCTAACGTCTGCACTGCACCAGTCAAAGACATGGCACAGTATGTGACACCATATGTGATGAACATCAACAGTCGCGTCTCAATGAAAGCGACTGACTGCACCTTGGGCAACGCAATTATCTGAAAATAGTCTGCTTTGTTCGGATCTGACGCGGGCAAAACCTTTGGGACTCATCCACGATCCTGTGAAAGACGCACCACAAGGACAACGGAACACTCCGAAAGAGACAAGCACAACCCCATCGACGAAAGTGAGTGCCTTGCACTTGCGAAACTCTTTGGAATGAACGGCTGAACCACAACGGGTACAACATTCGACAGACGGATAGATCACCAACTCTGATCGTGCAAACAACGGCCCCTGATCTGTGTTTCCACCCAATAGATGGGGAACTCGTTGTCGCACGGTTTCAAGAATGCTGCGCAAGAGATTTTCTGGCACAATCAATGGTTGTGGCAAGCGCGACAATGCATCCTGGAAGGCCCGAGGAGCTGACATAACTGGGAAATTGACATCTGCCACGGCGAGAATTCCCAAATGTTCAAGTTGCAATGGAGTAATGAGAGACTACAGGGACAGATCCATCATGCAATTGCAACAGAAGACACAACAGAAAGAACAGAAATGCTGCAAAGAAACCTGTAGAATGTGTGTGAACATGGAAATGCTCGCGCAATGAATGTTGTGTGACTGTGTGTGATGTGACACACAAAGAGACATCATGACGCCGATCATGAACAGGTTAATAGACAGCACTCCCTGCCCTGCGCTGCGGGTCCGGCAAAGGCTGCCCTGAATTCAGGCCAATGTGAGAACTACCCACG
>CBDCEV010000061.1:0-3645 GCA_965215715.1 Hyphomicrobiales bacterium
CGGGTGACCGATTGCATTTCCCACGTTCACTTGGAGCTCACAAGTCACCGAACCAGAGGCGTCAGATTTGGAAGTTTACTTTTGGATGCCTAAAAGAGAGCAACATGCATCGTCGTCATCTGGACGCAACGAGTCCCATAATGCCAATGCCCAGGCATCGGGAGACCGATTGCAGCTAAGATAAGATGACAACATACAGCTGTTCTCTGGGCACAACGCGGTGGCCGTGAATAATTCACCAGACATGCCCCAGAAATTTGCCCCTTGCTTCCATTGCGTCGCGATCAGCTTCAGAAAGGTCGCTTTCTTCTTCCAAAAAGTTATTCGTTGCGCTCTGCAGAGGGTCACTCCTCTCCTCGCCCAAGTGGAAGGTGCTCGTGGCGATGACGTCTGGGGTCGGTGCGTCGGGCACGTTCCTGCGCCATTCTCTCCAGGTTCTTCGCTTGAGCTGGTAAATAAATAAATCAAATAAAATTGGTATGAATTTGAAAACAAAAAACAACACAGACATGAATAACAAATGAAAGAAACATAGAAATAAATCAACAAATGACCAAATAGTTGGAAAATCAAAAGAAAGCAACAAATTAATAGACAAACACATGGATACATGGAGTCAAAAAGAAACACATTGATCATATTTTTTCAAAAAAGATTGCTGTCGTGATTCATCGAATCCCTCGTTTTCCAGTTATTTGTTCATTTGTTTTTTCTTTCTGTGTTGATTTGATATCTGCACAGTTCTTTCATTCCTCTCTAATTGTGTCATTATATTTATGTATGTTCTTGTGTGTCAACTGATACATTTATTGATTAATTTGTTTGTTTATGTGTTGTCGCATTTTTGGCATTTCTTATGTGTTTACTCTTGCTTCTACTGACTGAGCGCCAATCACTTACTTGTTCATTGTGTGTGGGGAGAGATGAGGAGGCTGGGGAGCCAGGAGTGGAGCTTTCTCTTTTCAAACATTTTTTCCCTACACACTCATGAAATCAGTTCCTGAGAAAAGCAGGCTGAAAAAAGGAGGAGGGCGGAGCTCTCCGCGCTGGTGAAAGCGAGACAGAGTGGAAGTCGGACGCTGCAAAACTCACACCAACGATTCGCCAGCGGTTGCTAAGTGCAAGCAACCTCCCCGTGGCTGTCGGAGTGACCCCACTCAGAGTCACAGCGTGCCAGGACGCTGAACAAGGCGACCGCGGAGACGTGCACGTCAGATCTCGCGCCACATGAAACGCTTTGCTTGCTTGCGCATGCGTCGGCGGCGTTTGTCTTCACTACCTTCGACGAGCCTCAGCGGCGTCAGGCTGGGCCTGACTAGCCTGCTGGGCGAGCCACGGGGTCAAGTCGTTGGGCGTGCGCGAGCAGGTTCTGCTGGTTCCAGAGACGCCGAAACTGGTGCTGCGCGAGGCTGAGCGCGGGAGAGGCGAGTGCGGCCAGGAGGTGCCAGATGGCAGCACTTGACCGGCAGGCCCGTGGCCGATCCCCCGTCGCTGATCAACAGCGAGCCAGTGCCTTCTCGATGTGGCGCACGTTTCGGCTGCGGTGCAGTTGAACGAAGAACGGGAGCGTGAAGCGTGATCGTGAGCTTGGCCGAGAGGACTGTGCAAGCGCATCCCAGGTGCGCGCGGTGTAACTTTTTCGATGTTGCGGAATCCCGATGACAGGTCTTGATAAGTCATCACAACTTCTGTTGATTTATTTATCATAAGTTACGATAACTTATGATGGATGGCTTTTCAAAAGTTATGATAACTTATGCCTAGTCACATATCATAGGTTACCACAACTTATGATCAATAACTTGTCCAAAGTTATCATTACATATGGTAAGCTTTTCATCGTAAATTATGGTAACATATGGTTCTACAGTTTCAATATAAAAAGAATTTGAAAATTTTAAATTTATGAATTATGTGAACCGTTTTACATTTCGCAACTGTTGAAAATGTTAAATCTATTTTGACTATTTCTTACTGTTTGCACTATTTTCAGTTTTTGAACTTTCAATTTTTTCGCTTGTAGTTATGATAAGTTACTCATCAAAAGTTATGTTAGCCTAGGATACATAATTTACCCAAAGTCATCCAAACCAATTCATTTTTGTTTTTTTTTTGAAAAAAGGTTCAAAAAGTTTGGTTTTTTTTTAAAAAAAAAACAACATTTTTCAACAGTTCAAAAAATTAATAGATTCAATAGTAAACCATAAGTATTGTTTAGTTATTGTAAAACAAACGTTTTTTTGAGACAATACGGTAAAGTTATTTACCATAAGTTAACATAAAGTTGGATGGGAAACTTGTGAACAAGTTTTGAAAATAGCGAACAAAAGGTTGTGATAACTTGTGATGACGAACTTACCATACGTTATGAGAACTCAGGAATATTATGGATCATAAAAGTAACATAGTTTATGACAAGTAACATATCACAGAGTGAAGTGAAAAAGTTCAATAATTAAAACTGTTTTTAAGAGGTTTTATAACAAAGAGTTACCATACACCAAAAAGTTACTCTGGGTTTCTTGAAAGATAACACACTTAAAAGCATGTTAAGATGCGCATCGTGTGTAGTCTCGTGGCGTGCGTTGGGAGTGCCTCGTCTGTGTGGGTGCGTTGCCCTGTGCCGGAAAGTTTTCGACGATGCTGTGAGCGTACCACGAGGATCAAATATCTCCCACGCTCGGCATGTCGCAGACCTCTTCGACTTCAGCGAGCGAAGAAGGCTGCCCTGCCACAGCAAGCAGGTCAGTGCCAGCGAAGAAGGCTGCCCTGCCACAGCAGGTCAGTGCCTCAAAGGCACTGTTCGCGCACACATGTCGTGCTCAGTGATGTCTTGGAATTACATTTACATTCCAGCACGCAAGTTACAGGAACAGACCTTGATGACACGCAGCGACTGGCAGCTGCCTTTCAGTCCCCGACGGAAACACTGTCGTTGGCCCTCGATGGCTTTTTTTGTGACAAAACTGTGGAACAGGAACCTGTGAGACCAGGAACTGATACAAAACACTCTGAGGTTCAAAACTCGTTGTCATAACCCAATGAAGATTGATTGAGACAATAAAGGTAACAAATGCTGAGCGTCTTCATTGTTCTTGTTTGTATCATGATTAGAAAGTGCTCTGCGCCCCTTTCAAAACGAGCAGGAGACGACGCCACCGGGAGGGTGTCGAGTTCACGATCCGTGAAGTCATCCGCCTTGAGCGGGAACTGAACCAAGCGCGTGTGGACCTGAGTTGTCTCGAAGTGGTAACTAACTCACAGCCGGCAAGAGCTGTTGCGGTGCCGGGTCCCGTGTCTCAGCCCGCAAAAACACCAAACCGAGCTCTTTCGTGGGCGCTGCAACCCGCATGGGCTCCAGACCGAGCTCCGTCGGTGTTGTCAGTGGTGCGCCCTGCCGTGGAGGTGGAAACGGTCCAAGCCTCGTGTCAGGTTCATCGTTTCGTTTCATCCTATGATTACTCTCTCGTGGTCCGCTGTGCCCTCACGTGCACGAAGCAAAGGAACGACGCACAGCGCTCCCGACAGGCCTGTGCAAAGCGTGCTGGAACATTTCGCGGGGAGGTGCGCAGGGTGTATGACACGATTACGATAACCCTTTTGTGCACTTTCATCCCGGGTCGCCCCAACGACGCCAAGCGTTGG
>CBDCEV010000062.1:0-16163 GCA_965215715.1 Hyphomicrobiales bacterium
TTCACGGGATCCTGGTCAAAGGTATTGATCTCGTGTCCGATCACTTCAGCAAGAATTTCAATGGTCTCAGCAATTCTCTGAGTCTCGACCAGACGTCACGCGTTGAGATTCGCAAGAGATGCCTCCTGCTCACCGAAAGACTCCTGGGTCCTCGCAAATTTGGCAGTGTTACGGTCGCTCCAGAGTTTCGTCTCCTGCGCTTCGAGGCTTTTCTCCTTGTGTTGTTGCTGGTTACTCGCGGCAATCTCTTCATTCTTTGCGTCACTCAATTCATCAGCGTCTTCTTGTGCTCCCATTCTGCAGCTTCTGTGACCACAATGTCGCTGTTCGCCTCGTCACGAAGCTGTTTCAAGACTGTGATTTCCGCCAACAGTTTCTTCTCCATCTTCAACGTGGTGGCTTCAACGTGGTGGACTCCATCCATATCTGGTACTCAAAGAATGCAATGCGCTCGTCGATGGCATCCTCCCTGATGTAGCCAGGAGTTGTCTTCATCTTGTGCAGCGCAGCTTTCATCTCTCAGCCTGAAGCTTTTCACGATCGGCATTCGGCTCTTCCCCCCTCGATTCGTGAAGCTTGGGCTTGCTTGCTGAGATGTCCTTCTCCAACATGCCATTCTTTTCTGTGAGTTGTGCCACTCTTGCGCGTTCTCTGTTGTGGTCAACTCGTCTGAGATCATGTGGTTGTACTTCCACTCGTTGTGAAGATCTTCGTCTTCCTTCGACTTGTCGTTTACACCTTTGAACTCGTACTCAGCGTCATCGTGCGGGTTTGTACCGCACCGATGGTGCCAATTGCTTTGTACATAACGTCCTCCTTCACTGAAGAGGAATCCGGCCGCGTCCACATACGCAGCCACCGCGTCCTCACACGCGGCTTCTTGCACCAACCTTGTGCAAGTTTCTAGTCGCATTGAATCGACTTGTCCCTCATCCGGTCCTGCCACCTTCTGTGAGGGCTCCCAACCACGTCTACGCACGCAGTCCGGCCACGTCGACTTGCGCAGCCGCCGCGTCCACGCACGCAGCTTTCGTTGCACCAACCTGTGCAATTTTCTCTCCGCCTCCGTCGGCTCATGAGGTTGCCCGGGCGTCCGACTGATATCGGCGGTGTTTTACTAATTATAATTATAATTATAATTATGATTATCGGGCCAAGGGATAATTATAATTATAATTATAATTATGATTATCATTGTAATTATAATTATAATTATCCCTTGGCTGTTTGGGTGCTGCTTTGCCTCCTCCTTCTTTGGGCGGTGTTGCGTTTTTCCCTGTCCTTCTTTGTGGTGCTGCCTTCCTTCCCCTCCTTCCTTCAAGTGGGGCTGTCCCCTCTTCTGTTGGGTGGTGCTTCTTTGTCTCTTCATTCTTTGGATGGTGTTTTTGGGTGGGGCTACTTTTCCCTTGTCTTCTGTTGGGTGGTGCCACTTGGTCTCCCTCGTTGGGTGCTGTTGCGTTTTGCCCTCTGTTCTTTTGCGTGGTGCTGCCTTCCTTCTCCTCCTTTAGGTGGAGCTGCTTTCCCTCTCCTCTTCTCTTGGGTGGTGTTGCTTGGCCTCCTTCGTTGGGTGGTGTTGCGTTATTCCCTCTCTTTTTGCGTGGTGCTGCCTTCCTTCTGACCCTTTTGGTGGTGCTGCTTTCTCCCCTTCTGCTGTTTGGGTGCTGCTTTGCCTCCTCCTTTGGGCGGTGCTGCGTTTTTCCTTTCCTTCTCTCTTCTTTTGCGTGGTGCTGCCTTCCTTTTCCTCCTTTGGGTGGTGCTGCTTTCTCTCTCCTCTTCTCTTGGGTGGTGTTGCTTGGCCTCCTTCGTTGACCGGTGTTGCGTTGTTCCCTCTCCTTTTGCGTGGTGCTGCCTTCCTTCTCTCCCTTTTGGTGGGGCTGCTTTCTCTCCCTCTTCTGTTTAGGTGCCGCTTGGCCTCCTTCGTTGGTTGGTGATGCGTTGTTCCCCATCCTTCTTTGTGGTGCTGCCTTCCTTCCCCTTCTTCTTTGGGTGGGGCTGCTTTCTCCCCCTCTTCTGCTGCAAGGTGCTGCCTTACCTTCTCTTTCTTTGGGTGGTGTTTTGGGTGGGGCTACTTTTTCCTTCTCTTCTGTTGGGTGGTGCCGCTTGGCCTCCCTCAATGGGTGGTGTTGCGTCTTGCCCTCTCTTCTTTTGCGTGGTGCTGCCTTCCTTCTCACCCTTTGGGTGGAGCTGCTTTCCCTCTCCTCTTCTCTTGGGTGGTGTTGCTTGGCCTCCTTCGTTGGGTGGTGTTGCGTTGTTCCCTCTCTTTTTGCGTGGTGGTACCTTCCTTCCCCACCTTCTTTGGGCGGGTCTCTTTCAAAAAGAAAAAAAAAAAAGAAAAAAAAAAACGAAGTTAAAAACAAAAAATAGAAACAAAAAGAAACAAAGAGGAAAACAAAAAGAAGAAAACAAAAAAGGAAAAATTAAAAATCTGAATTTTTAAACCCAAGGTCCACCTTTCGGGGAGGGAGGGGGGGTTTAGTTAGTTAGTTAGTTAGTTAGTTAGTTAGTTAGTTAGTTAGTTAGTTAGTTAGTTAGTTAGTTAGTTAGTTAGTTAGTTAGTTAGTTAGTTAGTTACCCCTCCCTCCCCGGGAGGGGGGGGGGGGGGTTAGTTAGTTAGTTAGTTAGTTAGTTAGTTAGTTAGTTAGTTAGTTAGTTAGTTAGTTAGTTAGTTAGTTAGTTAGTTAGTTAGTTAGTTAGTTAGTTAGTTAGTTAGTTAGTTAGTTAGTTAGTTAGTTAGTTAGTTAGTTAGTTAGTTAGTTAGTTAGTTAGTTAGTTAGTTAGTTAGTTAGTTACCCCTCCCTCCCCGGGAGGGGGGGGGGGGGTTAGTTAGTTAGTTAGTTAGTTAGTTAGTTAGTTAGTTAGTTAGTTAGTTAGTTAGTTAGTTAGTTAGTTAGTTAGTTAGTTAGTTAGTTAGTTAGTTAGTTAGTTAGTTAGTTAGAGTTAGTTAGTTAGTTAGTTAGTTAGTTAGTTAGTTAGTTAGTTACCCCCTCTCCTTGAAAAAGGGGCAAAAAATAAAAATAAAAGAAACGCTTTCTTTTAAAAAGGCAAAAAAAAAAGAAACGCTTTCTTAGAAAAAAGGCAAAAAACGCTTTCTAAAAAAAAGGCAAAAATAAAAATCAAAAAAAGGCTTTCTTAAAAAAAGAACAAAAAATAAATAAAAGAAACGCTTTCTTAAAAAAGGCAAAAAATAACAATCAAAGAAACGCTTTCTTAAAAAAAGGGCAAAAAATAAAAAAGAAACGCTTTCTAAAAAAAGGAAAAAAATCAAAAAATGAAAGAATCGCTTTCTTAAAAAAAGGCAAAAATAAAAAAAAGAATCGCTTTCTAAAAAAAAGTGCAAAAATAAAAAATGAAAGAATCGCTTTCATAACATCCCCTCCTTAAAAAAAGGCAAAAAATAAAAATAAAAAGAAAAGTTTTTTTTTAAAAAAGCAAAAATAAAAATAACAGAAACGCTTTCTTACAAAAAAAAGCAAAAAATAAAAATAAAAGAAACGCTTTCTTAAAAAAAAGGCAAAATTAAAAATAAAAGAAACGCTTTCTTAAAAAAAGGCAAAAATAAAAATAAAAGAAACGCTTTCTTAACAAAAGGAAAAATAAAAATCAAAGAAACGCTCTTAAAAAAAAGGAAAAATCAAAAAATGCAAGAATCGTTTTTTTTTTTTATCTTTCTTTTCATTTTTGCTTTGACCTTCCACAAGTGTCAAATTGTTATGAAAGCGATTCTTTCATTATTTGATTTTTGGACAATTTTTTGTTGTTTTTAATTTTTCTTCTCATTTTTGCTTTGACCTTCCACAACTGTCAAATTGTTATGCGGACTGGGTGCTAATTACAGTGGCCGGAGAAGCTTATGACAGCGGACGGGGTGCTGATTACAGCCGCCGGGGAAGCCTGTGACAGCGGACGGGAAGCTCATTACTAGGGCGGGAAAGGCTTATGACAGCGGACGGGGGGCTGATTACAGGGGCGGGAAAGGCTTATGACAGCGGACGGGGGGGCCGATTACAGCGGCCGGGGGGGCCTGTGACAGCGGACGGGGGGCTCATTATTGGGGCGCGAAAGGCTTATGACAGCGGACGGGGGGGCTCTTTGTGTGCGTTTTTGTTTGTGTTTTCTCTTCTTTTCGGGTTTTCGTTGTTGTTGTTGTTGTTGTTGTTGTTGTTGTTGTTGTTGTTGTTGTTGTTGTTGTTGTTGTTGTTGTTGTTGTTGTTGTTGTTGTTGTTGTTGTTGTTGTTGTTGTTGTGTTGTGGTGTGGTTGTTGTGTGGTTGTTGTGGTGTTGTTGTTGTGTTGTTGTTGTTGTTGTGTTGTTGTTGTTGTGTTGTGGTTGTTGTGTGGTTGTTGTGGTGTTGTTGTGGTTGTTGTTGTGGTGTTGTTGTGGTGTTGTTGTGGTGTTGTTGTGGTGTTGTTGTGTTGTTGTTGTTGTGTTGTTGTTGTGGGTCATGGCCGACTTTGGCCAATCCGACTTTGGCCAACCGAGTTTGGCCAGCCCTTTTTGGCGACCGAGTTTGGCCAAACCGACTTCGGCCAGCGTTAGTGTTTTAGTGGTATGGCCGACTTTGGCCAAAACCGACTTTGGCCAAAACAGACTTTGGCCAAACCGACTTTGGCCAAACCGAGTTCGACTTGTGCTGTGTGTTTGTGTGTGTTTGTGTTGTGTGTGTGTGTTTGTGTGTGTTGGTGTGTGTTTGTGTGTGTTTGTGTGGGTGTTGGTTTCAAGGTTTTGGTTTGGTCATGTTGAGTGCCCCCAGGACCGCCCTTCCCGAGAACCGCCTTCCCAGGACCGCCCTTCCCAGGACCGCCCAAAATTTCGCTCTTTTTTTCTCTCTCCCGCCGCAAAATTCGTTCTTTTCTTCCCTCTCTGGGTGTCTTCTCGTTGAATTTTTGGTGGTGTTTTGAAGACCAAGACCCTCAAATGTGCCCCGGCGCTTCAAACACCACCAAAAATCCACGAGAAGACCCCCAGAGAGGGAAGAAAAGAACAAATTTTGCGGCGGGAGAGGAAAAAAAAAAACGCGAAATTTTGGGCCCCCCACCCTTCGGGCCCCCACCCTTCGAACCCCCACCTTTCCGGCCCCCACTTTTGGCCCCCACCCTTCGGGCTCCCACTTTTTCTGGGTTGGGGCCCCCACCCTTCTGGCCCCCACCCTTCTGGCCCCCACTTCTGGCCCCCACTTTGTCTGGGTTGGGGCCCCACCCTTCTGGCCCCCACCCTTCGGGGCCCCCACCCTTCTGGCCCCCACGTTTCTGGCTCCCACCCTTCTCCACCCACCCACGACAACTCAACACACACAAAAAAAACCTGAACAATCAATTTCAAAAAACCCAAACAATTAACTCCCCAAAAAAAACTTTACATACAACTAAAACCTTAACTTTGGCCAAAGTCGGTTTGGCCAAAGTCGGTTTGGCCAAAGTCGGTCGGATAAGGATGGCCAAAGTCGGATTGGCCAAAGTCGGTTTCGACCGTTGTTGTGTGGTTGTTGTGTGGTTGTTGTGTGGTTGTGGTGTGGTTGTTGTGTGGTTGTTGTGGTGTTGTTGTGGTGTTGTTGTTTGTGGTGTTGTTGTGATGTGGTTGTTGTGTGGTTGTTGTGGTGTTGTTGTGGTGTGGTTGTTGTGTGGTTGTTGTGGTGTTGTTGTGTTTCGGTTTTTTTTATGAAAGCGATTCTTTCATTTTGTGATTTTGGGACATTTTTTGTTGTTTTTTTAATTTTTCTTTTCATTTGTGCTTTGACCTTCCACAAGTGTCAAATTGTTATGAAAGCGATTCTTTCATTTTTTGATTTTTTGACATTTTTTGTTGTTTTTTTTTTCTTTTCATTTTTGCTTTGACCTTCCACAAAGTGTCAAATTGTTAAGTAAGCGAGTCTTTCATTTTTATTTTTTGCCCTTTTTTTCAAGGTGTGCTGGGCGCCGCGCTGCTCCTTTTTCCGTTGGGCTTTTTGTGTGCGTTTTTGTTTGTGTTTTCTCTTCTTTTCGGACTTTTTTGGGTTCCTGGCGACCACGGGGGGGAGAGGGGCAGACCAACTCCAACCCCAAGAGGGAAGGGCCAACCCCTAATCCACCCTCTCCTCCTCCTCCTCACCTCCCCTCTCTCCCCACTCCGGAGGACAAAAGGGCCAACCTCCCCTCCCAAAAAGGAGGGCGAAGCCCCACAGCCAGAAGGAAGAGGCAACCACCACCACCGAAAAGACGGCACGGGATTTGAGATTTAAACGTTTACAGCTTTTACCGGCTCCAAAAATGTGTTAAAAAAACTTGAAATAATAGTTCCTGCGGATGTCCCTGCAAAAAAAAATTCAATTATAAATGTACACATGTAATTTTAAAAAGAGTAAAATTATGAAAAAAACTCAAACATAATTGTAATTAAAATTAAAATTATAATAAAAGTTGGAATCATGATGTTCGAATCAAGTTTTAACGATTTCAAGATTTGACTCGCTCCAAAAATGTTTCAATGTTTAAATCTTAATTGCTTGGAATTAAGAATTGAACATTTAAAGATTTTTCGGCTCCCAAAATGTTAAAAACTAAAAATCTTGATTCCTGTGGATGTCCTTTCAAATAATCTCAAATACACATATTATCATTATCATCACAATTTATAAACATAATTTTTATCGTCATGTTCGAGTCAGGTTTTACCGAATTCAAGATTTGACTAGCCCCGAATATCTTTAAATGTCAAGTCCTAATTCCTTGGAATTAAGATAAACTATTAAAGATTTTACCAGACACCAAAAAATGTTTTTTTAAAAATCAAACATAATTTCTTTTCAAAAAATCTCAATTATTATTATTGTGATCAAAATGACAATTACAATTAGAAAAAATTATAATCAAAGATTTCAAAATTTTTCTGGTCCCAAAATGTCAAAAACTTGAAATCTTTATTCCTGTGGATGTCATTTCAATGGATCTCACTGATAATAATTTTAATAATAATAATTTTTTTTTAAAAAAAATTATGATTTTATTTTTCAGAAATAAAAACCGTAATAGTGAAAAACATTCATTCTCCTTGTGACTGTGCATCTTGTGTGTTGTTCACGTTGTTTGTTTGTTCGTCCATCTGAACAGACACAATCAATCGCACCACAAAAAAACACACACCAATGCACACCACACCAAAACACAGACAATGACACTCAGAAAACATGATTTCAAGAATAACCCGCAAAAGCAAAATGCGTTCAGATTTCGAATGGTTCACCGAATCATGCAACTCACATTGCGCAATGCTCATTACACTTCGCTGCCGTCTTCATCGTTGTTCGAACCAAGACATCCATCTTGAAGCCATCAACACACACCAACACACACACCAACACACGCAATGACACTCAGAAAACATGATTTCAACAATAACCCGAAAAAGCAAGATGCATTCAACTTTCAAATGGTTCACCGAATCACGCAACTCACAATGCACACTGCTTATCCACACTTCGCTGGCGCCTTCATCGTTGTTCGAGCCAATCCATCATCCATCTTCAAGCCATCAACGAAAATGGAAAATATTAAGATGGTGAAATTATTGGCACAAAGACGCATTTGGAATGTGAATGATCCTTCCGCAAGTTCACTGACAGAAACCTTGTGATGACTTCTCCTTCCTCTCAGTGGCGAGGTTCACTGAACTTCGACAGAAATGCGCAATGCTGAAGAAATGAATCTGAACCAACGCCCTCTGTGGTTTCTGATGAGTGGGCTCACCTCAACCCAATGTTGGGTCCATCCCTCAGCGCCAAACCAAAAAGTGGCCGAAGCAGAGTTGTCACTTGCCCCAGAGGTTCACCAAAGTAACCAAGCACAATTACCCTTCGGCCCAAAATGTTTAGCGAAATTGGTGGTCGAAAATGAAAATCAGTAATGCATTACACAATTCGGGGTCGATAAAGACCCATTTTGTATGTAATGAGGAGATTATTTATGTAATAAGCCGCAATTAATTTTGTAATGTGGAGCTCAAAGTGTCTCTCTCTCTCTCTTCTCTCATTTCTCTTCTCTCTTCTCATTTTTTCTCTCTTCATTTTTACCTCTCTTCATCTCTGTCTCTCTTCATCTCTCTTGATTTCTTCTCTCTTCTCTCTTGTACTCCTCTGTGTTGCTGCTGTGATGTTGCTGTGCTTTTGTTGTGTGTGTTGGTTGGTTGGTTGGTTGGTTGGTTGGTTGGTTGGTGTTGTTGTTTGGTTGGTGTTGTTGTGTCGTTGTCGTCGTTGTCGTCGTGGTCGTGGCGTGTGTGGTGTGGCACGCTGAAAACCACCGTGTTAACATTCAAAACGTACCCGTGTGTACCGGCACATTCGTGGAGTTGTCATTTGCCCCAGACGTTCACAAAAGTAACCACTGGATCTTACTTTCAGAGATTGAGAGTAAGTCCTGTTCAACGGAGCCACCCTGAGGGAAACTTCGGAAGACAGACAGACACAGACACAGACAGTGACTCAGAGACAGAGACACAGACACCGACACAGACACAAGACAAAACGAAGACAACAAGACAAGATCAAAGACCATGAACACAGACTGCACACGTGTGTTTCAAGACGGTTCGAACGAGACCACGCAAGTTCTCAGAAACGACCGGGATGTCCCGAAATAGTACATGACTTTTGAGAAGGTCAAGAGAAAATTGAGATTTAAATCCTAATTCCGTCCTGGCCGGCGGGGTCCACCAAATGAACCCTAAAAGTTCCGGCCTCGGGAGGAGGGGAGCCTAGGGTTCCTTACGGAGCTGGTACGGGGATTTCCACAACAATCTTGCTTTTCCGATGTGACGTGTCAGCGACATTGGTAAGGTCAGGCTGTTTCCTCATGTTCCTCCAGCACTTGTAACCCAGTCGTTCTGGTAAAGCTTCCTCCAGCGCTTGTCTCCACGGTCCGTGTCGAGTCAAGACAGCTGACGGGCACGAACAGCAACACGGCCCACAGAAACGGGAAGCCCAAGAGAGTGGATTGCAATCAATAGACGAACACCGATATTGAAACCACTGGACACCAAGACACTGGATCAAGAAAGTCGTGAAGGTTTCAGTAAAGATGGACAAGTGGCGCGCCCGAACGGAAGGATGCGAGCGCAGTGGAATGGTCCACTCGTACCGAGGCGCGCGGTGCCTTCTGACGACTAGCGCGCGGTTTTGCCTTTCAGCTTGCTCGACTGGTACCTTTAGATGTTATTGGTGCGACTTTGTGCATGAGGGCCCAACAAAGATCCAGAGCGATTGTGATTTTGATTCTGACCGCCAACACTGCAACAGTCCACTTGTCAAAATTTCAGCGCATCAGAGCCGGATTGGCTTGGGAACTTGAAAGATTCACAGACAGAAATGTGTCCCGAACAATTGAAAACTCAAGTCAGAAGCGACTGAACAGTTGAATACTGTCAGTCACAAGAAGTGATTTTGGGCCGCTGTGGCGGCGTGGCGAGCACGGGCGTGAAGCCCGTGACTGTGGAGGAATCTTGATATGGTGATAAAGGAAAACACTATGGACGGGAAATAGGAAGGCTTTGTGGAAGTTCAACTGTGTTGACAACGAATCACTCTGGAATGTAAATTTCCATTCTTGTGTTTTTTCGTTTCTTGATGTGCTTGGAGACGAAGGCGTTGCGGTGTTGAGCCGTCTGTGACAAGTGCAACACTCACAGCGAAGGTGCCAGAAGAGCCACTCCTCCTCTTCGGAACTGAAAACTGTGGGGCAAAGAAACCTGACAGCCCGAAAACATTGCTGACCGCAATGTAAGAGAGCATTCCTAAAACATTCAAACCTCCAAGCGGCAGCTCACCCCTCAGCGCACGATGAGAATAAAAAGCACGAAACTCAATTTCTGCTCCCTCCAGCTGTGGAAGAACCCGCATCTTCCCGCTTTTGCACTCCACGTGGCGCCTCAGACAAAGCCAAAGCTGGGCCTTGGAAGTTTTTGTTCCATCGTGCCTCTCGCTCCTACTTTCAATCTTCTAAGCGCAGGTTTGGTCGTGATACGCATCACCTTATTCGTTGGCATCCCTCATTCACTTTTCCTTGTTCATTTCCACAAACTTCAAGTACTCTGCTCCCTCGACGCCCCTGTAGATGGCCTCACAAATTGCGAGCCAGTCTTCGTCGACCGGTGGCAAGGTGCGCAACATTCCCGCCCGAACCGTCCATTCATCCACCCCTTCTCGGATGGTCGCATCCGGGAAGGTCGCTCTGTTGAGATTGAGCCTGACTACCTTCATCGCCTCCGAATGTTTCTCCAGCTCGTCTGTCTTCACCGCCTTCCGATTGTCCACCTCGGTGAATCTCCTTGACTCATACGTGACCTTGAGTCTGCTTCGCTCCTGCGAACCGTTGAAGATGGTGTCCACCAAGTTGCCCCCGCCATTTTGCAAATTGGCCAGCAATTTTACAGAACGCACCAGATTCTCGCACGCACCTTGCGGTGGGACGTGAGCCCGAAACACCTTCGCTTCGCTGGGACCCCACCGTCCTGTATAACCAAGATTCTGTTCGGGTCCCTCCAGTTGTACTGGCCGGCGCATGCCGCACACCACCAGCTGCACTTTTTCTTCCTGCTCTTGGCGCTGTCACCGAGACCCTGTCGAAACCCACCAGGGTTGGTCCTCAAGCGAGAAACGGTGGCAGTGAGGGCACACACACGAACGTGTTACGTCTCCCCACACCTGAACTGGCGCGATGATTCGCCGCATGACCTTCTGCACGATGCTTTTGCGCTGGTCATCCTCGTCGCCTCGTGGCTCTCCTTCGCTCTTCATCAAATCCCACCACTCGTCCGCCCGACCCACCTTGACACCTTTCCGCACCATCATGCCTGGCAATTGGAAATTATTGCTCTCTTGCGGCACGGTGAACCCTCCTTTGTGTGGCGACACATCCAGCCACTCTTTACCCAGACTCAGCGCCGCCGCAGCTTCTGTCAACAGTCTCTTCCAGTACATCTTCTTGCCCGCGCAAATCTCCCTTGTCTTCTGCTCAAGACCGCGTGCACCCAGGCCCACTGCCAACTCAGCGACTGGAAGCTTCCAAAGTCTGCTGTTCACAACAAGCTCCTTCCTTTCGCTTTGCCTCAGATTTAAACAGTCTTTGCACAGGGTTATCGTGTGCAACTCAGCCTCCTCCACCATCACTGATGCGATGTCGATGTGATTGAACCCTTCTTCCCGGCATTGCCAGTGGCACATGAATTGGGGTTCACGCCATCCAACCGAACTTGTGGATCGTTCTATTCAAGCATGATAGCCAGATTAACCACACCGCAAAACCGAAGAGGACGCGACGAAGAACAAGGGAGGGAGAAGAGAGTCCCGGCCTGGGAGGGACCGCGGCCCGTCACAAGGCCGGTCCTGTCGTCGATGTCGTGGGGCTTCGGCATCGTCCATCACTGAGTCAGGCCAAGACTCGGCCCATTCGTCGGAGTCAGAGTCATCCCAAGCCAGCCACCAGTCGTGTGATCCAAAGAGAGGGAGGAGGTCTCTGGAGGCAGCCAAGTGCACACGTCGCACACTGGCACGCCGCCACCGTGTTGGATGACATGGTGGTTACATGGCTGAGTTCCTTCGCAGCGACATTTTGAGCCCACACGAACGTGTTGGGATGACTGCGGTGACATGAAGCAAGTGCGGTGAGAGGTGTGTGTACTAGTGGATGTGATCATTCGACTAACACATATCATAATCCAAGTCGTTGCGGCTTCTTTTTTTTTGTGGGGCCCGCATGGTCGATTTTTTTTAACTCAGGAAAACATGAAAGAGATGAAAACAGAAGACAGAAGTTTTCGGTCCAAACTCCAAAAACTGACTGTGGAAAAAAGCACAAACGTCCCCCATACGCGGGTGAGGAGCGAAGGACGGGAGAAGGGAGGGAAGGGGTCGCCAAGGGCCGTGGTGAGAAGGAGTGAGCGGTCGGCCCACCGAGAAACGTCAACGCTGGTTGTGTCAGAGAACTTGTTTTCGAGAGTGATCTTCATCGCAAGGACCTGGAAGGGTGCGTGCCCAGATAATGTGAGTTACGTTTCTGCCCCCTGACGTGGGTCCGCTGCTGGTCCTCTCCCGTCCGCTCTCCTCTGTGGTGTCGGGCAAGTCGTGGGACGGGCCCGTTTGGCACCCACTTCGTCCGTCGTGCCCGTGTAATTTGCACATGGTGTTCCGCTGGTCCCCCAGGGTCCTGGGGGTCTCCATCCGTCCGCCCAATATGGGCGGACTGGGCTGGAACTCGATCTCCGTGGCAGTTGTCCCACCTTGTTCTAAGATTTGGCTGCGGGTGCGGTTGGACTGAGTGAAGGTGTGCGTCAGTGTCTCTCTGGGAGTTCGCGTGTCTAGTTCTCCTGTTGTCCCCTGTGTGGAATGGCCCGTTGCGGTGAGTCATGGATGGCGTGCCTGGTTGGTCGCTCCTTTTCCGAGTGGTCAGGCCGAGGACAGCGTGCATGAGTTCCACGCTCCATCCGCAGTCCGTGCCAGCCTCGATCTCCATGGCATCCACGGTCACGTCTTACAGTTGCTGGAACGCGGTGGTGGTGGCGGTGGCGGTGGCGGTGGCGGTGGTGTGGTGTGGTGTGGCAGCACCACGCAAAAGGAGAGAGAGTGTAAAACGCAACAGCACCCAACGAAGGAGGCCAAGCGGCACCACCCAACAGAAGAGAAGGGAAAAGTAGCCCCACACAAAACACCACCCAAAGAAAGAGAAGGTAAGGCAGCACCTTCCAGCAGAAGAGGGAGAGAAAGCAGCCCCACCCAAAGAAGAAGGGGAAGGAAGGCAGCACCACAAAGAAGGAGGGAACAACGCATCACCAACCAACGAAGGAGGCCAAGCGGCACCAAAACAGAAGAGGGAGAGAAAGCAGCACCACCAAAAGGGAGAGAAGGAAGGCAGCACCACGCAAAAGGAGAGAGAGTGTAAAACGCAACAGCACCCAACGAAGGAGGCCAAGCGGCACCACCCAACGGTGTGGTGTGGTGTGGTGTGGTGTGGTGTGGTGTGGTGTGGTGTGGTGTGTGTGAGGGGGAGGAGGAGGGGGAGGAGGGGAGGAGGGGAGGGAGAGGAGGGGAGGAGGTGGTGTTGGTGGTGGTGAGGGAGGAGGGGAGGGGAGAGGAGGAAGAGGGGAGAGGAGGGAGGGGAGGGAGGCGGGGAGAGGGGGAGCTGGGGAGCGAGATTTTTACGGTTTATTTTTCGGACCCGCGGCGGAATCAGGATTTAAATATTGATTTCTTCCATTGACTTTTCCTTTTTCCTTTTTTTTGTGAAATTTTATTTTCTTTCATTTTTCTTTTTTCTCTCTTCTTTGATTCTTCAAAAAATGAAAAAAACATCCTTGGAAAGGCCAACAACCACAACCCGAGAAGGCAGGACCAACTCCAACCCCAAGAGGACAGGTCCAACCCCTCCTCCACCCTCCCCTCCTCCTCCTCACCTCCCCTCACCTCTCCCCCCCACTCCGGAGGAGAAAAGGGGCAACCCCCAAGAAGGGCCAACCCCCATTCCAAAAAAGGGAGGACGAAGCCCACAGCCAGAAGGAAGAGGCAACCACCACCACAAGAAAGACGGGCAAGGACCAACAACCGCGAGAAGGAAGGACCAGCCCTCACCCCAAGAAGGAAAGACCCAGCCCCAACCCGAGAGGGAGCAAGTGTCAACCCCAATCCCAAGAAGAGCTGCCCTCCCACGCCAAGGAGGAATGGCGAACCCCCACAACAAGAAGGAATGACCAACCACCACCACCGAAAAGACGGGCAAGGGATTTGAGATTTAAACATTTACAGCTTTTACCGGCTCAAAAAATGTTTTAAAAATAAAATATCAGTTCCTGTGGATGTCCTTTCAAAAAAATGCAATTATTAATGTACACATATATATATATATATATATATATATAAAAACTCAAACATAATTGTAATTAAAAGTATAAGTATAATTATAATTACAGTTGGAATCATGATGTTCGAATTAGGTTTTAACGATTTCAAGATTTCACTCGATCCAAAAATATTTCAATGTTTGAATCTTAATTGCTTGGAATTAAGATTTGAACAATTAAAGATTTTTTCGGCTCCCAAAATGTTAAAAACTAAAAATCTTAATTCCTGTGGATGTCCTTTCAAATAATCTCAAATACACTTATTATTTTTATTATCACAATTTTATAAACATAATGATAATCATCATGTTCGAGTCAGGTTTTACCGAATTCAAGATTTGACTATCCCCCAATATCTTTAAATGTTTAGTCTTAAGTCCTTGGAATTAAGATAAACTATTAAAGATTTTGCCAGAACCCAACAATGTTTGAAAAAAATCCAAAATAATTCCTTTTCAAAAAAATCTCAATTTTTATCACAATTGTTGTGATCAGAATGACAATTACAATTGTATTTTTTTAATTATAATCAAAGATTTCAAGATTTTACGGGCGCCAAAATGTTAAAACTTGAAAACTTAATTCCTGTGGATGTCATTCCAAATGATCCCATGTGTTTGACAGGTGCATCTTGTGTGTGTTGCTTTTTGTATGATCCATCTTGAACATACACACCGACAATCGATCGCACACGCAAAAACACACACACCAACAATCAATCGCACACGCAAAAACACACACACACACACACGCCAAACGCATTTCGAAACATTTTGTCATTGCGTCGAAACGCTTCTTCCGTGTTCACGAACTTGATTGTGTATGTGCGTGAACAAAGTTTCAAAAATATCGAAATTTGACTGCACCAAAAAAATGTTCAAATGTCAAATCTTAACTCCTGTGGATGTCCTGTCAAAAAATATCAATCATAACTATGATCACAATTATCACTAATTGTAATTATGATTGTTATTATTTTTATTCTTGTTACTTTTTTTTTTAAAAAAAAATTTTATAATTACAATGTTCGAAATAGGTTTTTAAAGATTTCAAGGTTTTTCTGGTCCCAAAATATCAAAAAATTGAAATCTTAATTCCTGTGGATGTCATTTCAAATGATCTCACTCATATTTTTAATCATAATTTTTATTGTTATCATTAAAATTATGATTTTAGTAAAAAATACGAATAATTGTAATAGTGAAAAACATTCATTCTCATTTTGACTGTGCATCTTGTCTGTGTTGTTCACGTTGTTTGTTTTTTCGTCTATCTGAACACACACAATCAATCGCACCACAAAAAATACACACACCAATACACACCACTCAAAAAACATGTTTTCAAGAAGAACACGAAAAAGCAAAATGCGTTCAGATTTCGAAAGGTTCACCGAATCACGCAACTCACAATGCACAATGCTTATCCACACTTCGCTGCCGTCTTCATCGTTGTTCGAACCAAGACATCCATCTTGAAGCCATCAGCACACACCAACACACACACCAACACACGCAGACAATGACACTCAGAAAACATGATTTCAAGAATAACCCGCAAAAGCAAAATGCGTTCAGATTTCGAATGGTTCACCGAATCGTGCAACTCGCGTTGCACAATGCTCATTACACTTCGCTCCCGTCTTCATCGTTGTTCGAACCAAGACATCCATCTTGAAGCCATCAAGACACACACCAACACACACACACCAACACACGCAGACAATGACACTCAGAAAACATGATTTCAACAATAACCCAAAAAAGCAAGATGCGTTCAACTTTCAAATGGTTCACCGAATCACGCAACTCACAATGCACACTGCTTATCCACACTTCCCTGGCGCCTTCATCGTTGTTCGAGCCAATCCATCATCCATCTTCAAGCCATCAACGAAAATGGAAAATATTAAGATGGTGAAATTATTTGCACAAAGACGCATTGGGAATGTGAATGATACTTCCGCAAGTTCACTGACAGAAACCTTGTGTTGACTTCTCCTTCCTCTCAGTGGCGAGGTTCACTGAACTTCGACAGAAATGCGCAATGCTGAAGAAATGAATCTGAACCAACGCCCTCTGTGGTTTCTGATGAGTGGGCTCACCTCAACCCAATGTTGGGTCCATCCCTCACCGCCAAACCAAAAAGTGGCCGAAGCAGAGTTGTCACTTGCCCCAGAGGTTCACCAAAGTAACCAAGCACAATTACCCTTCGGCCCAAAATGTCTAGCGAAATTGGTGGTCGAAAATGAAAATCAGTAATGCATTACAAAATTCGTGGTCGATAAAAACCATTTTGTATGTAATGAGG
>CBDCEV010000063.1:0-8758 GCA_965215715.1 Hyphomicrobiales bacterium
AAGACACTTTTTGAAAACACTTTTTGAAAACTTTTTTTGAAAACTTTTTTTCAAAAAAAATATTTTTGAGAACTTTTTACAAACTCAAAAAAAACTTTTAAAAAACTTTTCAAAATTTTGAAAAAAAATTTTTGTTAAAAACTTTGAAAACTTTTTAAAACTTTGTAAAACTTTTTAAAACTTTTGAAAACTTTTTCAAATTTTCAAAAGCTTTTTAAAAAACTTTAAAAACTTTTACGATCTTTACAAACTTTAAAAACTTTACAAACTTTAAAAGCTTTACAAACTTTACAAACTTTAAAAACTTTAAAAGCTTTCAAAGCTTTTAAAAACTTTAAAAACTTTAAAAACTTTAAAAGCTTTAAAAGCTTTAAAAACTATAAAAACTTTAAAAGCTTTAAAAGCTTTAAAAACTTTAAAAACTTTAAAAACTTTAAAAATTCTAAAAACTTTAAAAACTTTAAAAACTTTAAAAACCTTCAAAACTTAAAAAACCTCCAAAACTTGAAAAACCTTCAAAACTTTCAAAACTTTAAAAACTTGAAAAACTTCACAAACTACAAAAAAACTCAAACTTAAAAACTTAAAAACTTCAAAACTTAAAAACTGAAAAACTTCAAAAATTTTCACTTTTAACTTTTTCACTTTTAACTTTTTCACTTTTAACTTTTAACTTTTAACTTTTAACTTTTAACTTTTAACTTTTAACTTTTAACTTTTAACTTTTAACTTTGAGCTTATAACTTTGAGCTTATAACTTTGAGCTTATAACTTTGAGCTTATAACTTTGAGCTTATAACTTATAACTTATAACTTATAACTTATAACTTATAACTTATAACTTATAACTTATAACTTATAACTTACAACTTATAACCTATAACCTATAACCTATAACCTATAACCTCTAACCTCTAACCTCTAACCTCTAACCTCTAACCTCTAACCTCTAACCTCTAACCTCTAACCTCTAACCTCTAACCTCTAACCTCTAACCTCTAACCTCTAACCTCTAACCTCTAACCTCTAACCTCTAACCTCTAACCTCTAACCTCTAACCTCTAACCTCTAACCTCTAACCTCTAACCTCTAACCTCTAACCTCTAACCTCTAACCTCTAACCTCTAACCTCTAACCTCTAACCTCTAACCTCTAACCTCTAACCTCTAACCTCCAACCTCCAACCTCCAACCTCCAACCTCTAACCTCCAACCTCCAACCTCTAACCTCTAACCTCTAACCTCTAACCTCTAACCTCTAACCTCTAACCTCTAACCTCTAACCTCTAACCTCTAACCTCTAACCTCTAACCTCTAACCTCTAACCTCTAACCTCTAACCTCTAACCTCTAACCTCTAACCTCTAACCTCTAACCTCTAACCTCTAACCTCTAACCTCTAACCTCTAACCTCTAACCTCTAACCTCTAACCTCTAACCTCTAACCTCTAACCTCTAACCTCTAACCTCTAACCTCTAACCTCTAACCTCTAACCTCTAACCTCTAACCTCTAACCTCTAACCTCTAACCTCTAACCTCTAACCTCTAACCTCTAACCTCTAACCTCTAACCTCTAACCTCTAACCTCTAACCTCTAACCTCTAACCTCTAACCTCTAACCTCTAACCTCTAACCTCTAACCTCTAACCTCTAACCTCTAACCTCTAACCTCTAACCTCTAACTTATAACTTATAACTTATAACTTATAACTTATAACTTATAACTTATAACTTATAACTTATAACTTATAACTTATAACTTATAACTTATAACTTATAACTTATAACTTATAACTTATAACTTATAACTTATAACTTATAACTTATAACTTATAACTTATTCTATAAACTGTTAACTGTTTTTTATTTGAAAAACAAATACCTTGCCGGCACATGCGCACCAAAACACCGCCACGCCCACATCCCCAAACGCCCGCGCGCCTTCGCACACACCCTCGCGACCATACGGACGCCTTTTTTTTATGTGTGTGTTTTTTTTTCTTTTAGCATTAAAAAAAATTCGTGGTTTTTTTTTAAAAAAATAAAATAAAAGTATAAAAAGTTTTAAAAGTTGAAGAAGTAAGCTTCCCAAAATTCCCGGCGGAGTTTTTGGTTTTTAGTCCTAACTGAAACAAAAATATGAACAAAAACAAAGACCTGAAAACTTAAACACTACGAAAATAAAATCCAAAAAACTAAAAAACTCAAAACTAAAAACTATTAATGATTTTTTTAGAACGTAAAAAAACCAAAAACATGGCCGCCACATGTGCACCGAGACACCGCCACACCCACATCCCCGAACGCCAGCACGCCCTCGCACTCACGCGCGCAACCATACGGACGCTTTTTTTTTTATAACTGTGTGTGTGTTTTTGTAACGTGTGTTTTTTTTTCGTTTTTTCAAAAAAGCTGGAAATTTCTCTAAAAACTGAAAAACTGAAAAACTGAAAAACTGAAAAAAAAAACAACAAAAAAAAAAAAAAAAAACTAAAAAAACTAAAAACTAAAAACTGAAACTACCTTTACTTTTGAAATCGGTACAAAAGGAGCCAAAAGGACAAAAAGTCCAACATACTCCTCCCTCTCTCTCCCCTTCCCCTCCCTCCGCCCCTCTCACCCGGCCGGGGTCCGATTCTTTTGTTTTTTTTGTCATTTTTGAATTGTTTTTTCCTTTTTTTTTGTCTTTTTTGGTGTGTTTGAGTTTGGGAGGAGGAGGAGGGGTTGCCGCCCCCCTCCCCCAATCCCAAACCCAAACTCATCGGCGGCATCCTCACCTGGACTGGGCTGCATGGTGTACACTTTGCAAGACTTCTGACGTTGCGTCTGGTGTTTTTTTTGAGGTGGTGGAATCCGTCCGTCCATGAGTAGCTTTGATGGTGCACGACGTCATGATTGCAGCGAACAAGAAATACACATTGGAAGAGGTCGTACCGTTGTGCTGAATCAATGGCACCACTGGAGTCATGAACACGCATTGCCACACGTTCGTTCTTCCAAGCGTCTACAGAGTCTTCTGTGTTATTCGTATGTCTAGTTTGTTGCAATTGAACTTGGTTTTGATTCATAAGGCCACAGAGACTCCACCCAGCGGTGCTTACATTTATGGGCTGTTCATGGATGGAGCCCGCTGGGACGACGACAACATGTGCATTGCGGATTCCTTCCCGAAGGTTTTTGGGAAAACGCGGTTTGTGCCGCCCAATCGTGCTCGCACGCAAGCGTGTGGTCCACTGTCATTGCGAATCCTCCGAGGTGTTGTGGAGTTCTTTTTCGCCAATCTGGCTGAAACCTGTCGAGATGAGCGAGAACAAGACAGATCCCGATTCGGTGTACCAGTGTCCCATCTACAAGTGTTCCGACAGAAAAGGTGTGTTGTCAACAAGCGGTCACTCCTCCAACTTCATCATGTGGGTTGCCATTCCACACTCTTGCCAAGGCGCGTCGAGAGACACAAGTTCGTCGATTGTGTGTCACATGCAGAATTCTCGGAACTTTTCTTGTGGTGTGACGGACGTGGTCATTTGAGTTTTGCGACAAATGAGGTTGTGGCAGAGATAGTCGCCGACTGGCCCAATGTGTCGAGGACCTCAAAGTGCCGGTGGGCGACCGCTCTTCCTGTGGAGTCTGCACAACAAGGAGCGGAGTTGCGCGACAGGAGTATTTGAAGCCGTGGAGAACGATGAGAATGTCGGAGACGAACATCACGAGGCTGTGACGCGTTAACAAACTTCGTTGAAGGAACATCCCTTGCCAGAAAGACCGTGTGATGAGGCCGTTGGAAGGAGACAGCGGTTGAAGTTACGTCGAACCGCGAGAGCAGTAATCCTTCGATTACACTCGCATTTTAGACGTTGCCTGAAAGAGCCGTTGATCGACACAGCAGGAGCAGCCCAATGTTCAGAGCAACACGTGAGTCGCGTTGCCTCGACCGTGCATCTTCAACTTCGCGTTTGGCTTGGATGTTAGTGGACCTTGGGAATCAGGTCGAATGGGACGCCCACGTCGCAGGAATGTTGGGATGCTTTGATGTTTTACTGGATTTCTTGGGCAGGCTATTCCTTGCATACTCGGACTGGAGCACTCCAGGAACCGGAGAACGTTGGGCGAAATAAAGATGTGTGGAAACGAACCGCTGCGAAGGTCGTAGAAATCAAGAAACTGAGAAGCACGGGACAGATGAGGAATGGTTGAGTGCAGAAATCAGCACGGTGAGCGTGAAACATCGTGCTGTTTTTTTCCTGCTCAGTGGAGGCGGCCAAGATATGGAGCTGTGATCAAGGGGATGAGGAATTTGTTGGACAAATTGGAAGTTTGCAGGAAAGCGCAGATCCAATGACGATTCTCGTTGAAAGAATGGAGATGAGACATCATGCCGACTCATCACGACGAATCGATCTCGTATCGTTTCAAGGGAATCAAGGAGACGGACGTACGAAGTAACAGATGCTCGCCGCCAGCACGCATCGTCAGTTTTGAAGGGTGTCCTCAAAAAGTGTGTTGGATTGTATGTGAAGGCGTTCCGTTTTATGTAGCGGAGAAGACAAGCCAAGGCCACCGACGCGAAATCATTCGCGCAGCTATATAAACGTGAGCATGAGGAACAGATGCTGCTGGGATAGCAGCAGTCTCATGTAGACGAAGCGAGGAACGATTGCAAAGGATCAGATGACCCAGAAGAACCGATGCTGCAACGAGAAGAGCAAGTCAGCAAGCGGCTACCCGAGGTGCTTGGTGGCTATCAAAGCTTGACTTTCGAAGAAGTTTACGTGAGCTCTTGGAACTATCTGAAGAGACCATCAGCGATGATGCTGACGAGCCCCGCACAGACATGTTGACAAAGTGACGAGAGGATGTTCAGACTGAAACTTGACAGACTTCTGAGTCAAGCCACGCTTCTTGCCGCTCTGGGCTCTGGAATGCTTCTTCCAAGAATGAGAAAGAAGGAGACGCGTGGGAAAACGAGTGATTTCGAGAAAGAGAGCAAGGGCTAGCTGGGTCCTGTCCCGCACTCCCAGTCAGCTCTTGTGCAGGCGAGGAGCACAAGAAAGGCCTGGGAAAAAGCCATCGCAACGCTGGTGGCCAGGCCAGGAGGTGGAGTGGCATTGGCGGGTGTGCCGTCCTCACCAGCCAAGAACTCACTGGCCCATAGGCTGTCAGGTGACGGTTTTGAAAACAAAAGAGGAAGGAAGTGAACATCAGCTGGAAGAGCGAACGGATGAAGTGGCAGAGGGTTGTGGCAGGAAGGACTTCTCGAGGAGCAGGGTTGCGGAAGTTGCTCGGTGCAGGACACATGCCCGTACCCACTCGCTGGCTGGATGTGGACCGAGCGGCATATTTGAGAAGAGTTGGATCGTCGCATCTGACTACAAGAGTCGATTGTGTGGACGAGGCAATCTTGGAGGAATCGACTACGAACTGACTTGCCGACAGCGGAGATCGAGGCGCATCATTCACTCCTCAGCTTCGCGGCGAACAAGATTCGCTTTCAAACAGTGAACATATTGAACGCGCATTTCCAAGACGAATCTGTTGACCCAGTCTTGTTGTCTCTGCGTTTGAAGTGAGGTCATCCCAGTCCCCAATGTGAGGACGCAGAAACAATTGTGCTCTCTCGCGCACCGATCCATTGATCGCAAGAATCTGGATGCATGTTTTTGGAAGAAATTCAGCTGTGCCATTTGCAACTTCGATTTCCAAAAGCCAGATTGCAAAACATGTGCACGCGCTGAAATAGAATCATCGGTGTTGCGACTTTTCGTGACACCGTTGACGATTTGTGCAGGGCAGTCAGACGGAACCACGAAGTCTGATGGCTGATCCAGCGTGATGAGTCTGATGTTGTTGTGACGTGTCGTGATGTTGCAGAGATTGTTGGACTCATTCGATATGAAGTTGACGGTAGGAGTTTCGGAGATGACGCTTGTGAGCGGAGTGTGCGCAAACGGCACCTGTTTTGGGATCTTCAGGTTTGATATCACGAGAACGATGACCAGATTTGAGGGATCACGTCAGTGGGCTTTAAGAAGCCGAAAGCAAAGCCATTGTGAAGGATCTGAAAAAGGGACAAATCAGGCTTTGGGACTGGCCCAAGAATACAGTTCTGGTATCATTTTCTTTTCGAGGTGGACACAGCAGTGGTCGTGACGATGACAGACGCATCTTCAGCTCAAGAGACGGTGACTGAAGCGGACACAACAAAGAAGCCGCACCGTACAGCACAAGCATTCATGAAGTAGCTGATCACATCTTGAATGATGAAGCAGGATGGAATATCTTAAGGCGAACCCGCAGTTTCAACACGCACAAGCTGGGCGCACACACACCAATCTTCTCTTCTCAGGTTGCCACTCAGTTTTTCTCTCAAGTCTTGCAGCATTTTGATGGAGCGCTCGTTCGTCAGCGGTTTTCCGAAAAAGGGTTGCGCCTCGTCGCACGGCTCCTTGACATACTGGAGCGGACACACGCACTACGTTGTACGATCGTACAGACCACGAAGAACACCTCACACTCTGCATCCAAGTGCGCATACTCTTGTTTTGGTTTTGTTGACGTGAACACCACTTCTACAGGTGGTGAGCCAAAAGCTCGCAACAATGGCTCAACAAGGTGGTCAGATTCAGTTTGTTAGGTGAAACCTCGCGCAGGCATCTACTCAAAATTCACATGGGAATTGAACGACATCAGGCGACGTAGTATCCTTCCAAACAGGTGACAGGTCAATCCTCAGCTTCGGCGGAATTGCCAGCTCAGGAAGACCCGATGCGAATACGTTGTTATTCGGAGAACGAGGTCATGAAAACTTTCTGCTGAGGATCTAGGTCAACGAGTTAAGTCGGACGAACCGTATAACTCACAGAATTGCCCAGGACGAGCTGTCTGCTTCGAACAGAGCACTCGTCTTGCCATCGAAATCATCAATTCCAACTTGCTGTCCGACAACAGACGCGACTTGCCCGATATGCAGTCAGTCAGGCAGTATCGGATTCTCCAGCTCGACTTGAAACGACATTGAGCTCAGAATTGAGACAGACAAATTTTAACAATGAATCGACCATGCAGCAAAGAGAAAGAGATATCTTCCTTCGACTTGGTAACGAAGTTCACGAAACACTCCGGCAGCAAAGAGCCCACATGGTGCACGATCAACAACAACTCGTTCAAGAAGGAGAAGCTAAAATAAATTTCGTTCGTCTTCTGGTGGAATCGGAGCAGCGAGCGTCTTGAAGGACACTCGAATCAGTCTCACAGGACATGGTTCGTCAGGAAGCACAACATTTCCGCGACGGTTACTTGAGATCCGAATCGGCTGCACACCTCTTTGGAGACGAAGTTCAACCATTGACTCTTAAATTACAAGAAGCTCGGGAGTCCAGTGAGTACTTTCACAAAAAAAGGAAAGAAACCTCGCGGAAAGCCATCGAATTATTGCTGACAGACATCGAGCGGAGAGCGATGTATCAGAAGCTTGAGAAAAACAAGCAAGAAATGGAAGTAGAGTTTTGTTCCAACCGAAAAGAAACGATGGACTCTCACAAATTGTCCAGGGTTACCTTGTCGAACAAAACAACGACAGATCAACACCATTTCGTAGCCACGAACTGTGCAAGTTGCATGGGCAGAAACTTCGAATGTAATTTTGCCTTCTCCTGCAACGGAACCCTTTGCTTGATGCGGGAGGCGTATCATTGCTACAAATTGCTCGTTTTCACAGGGGTCTTTTTTACAATGAGAAGCCGTTACAGGCGAATCTCTCAGACGCCAGATCCCTGGACGGTGACTCCACACCAACCAACAAAATAGGCATCTCGACCATCGTTTGTCGTTTCATTTGAACACTGGTAGTGAAGCAGAGGTGACGCTCTGCAGTTGCGCCACTCTCGCTTGTGATCCAGAGCCGCGTCGGACCGAGATCACTGTGGACATGGCGACCCAAGCATTGCTGAAGTCGTTTTGCTGCCACCCTCGAGGACAGGACACGGTTCAGCAGACCACAGCTGGACTGCCGCTTTACGACGGCAACCCTTACGACTTCGAGCAATAGTACTTCGTCGCGATGGAGAAGTACGACGCTCACACGAGCAAGCCCGACAAGGACACCATGAAACAGGATCACATCGAGATCTCTGTCAAAGTGATCGAGGTGCGCAAGAACGACGCACTGAAGCTGGAGATCGCTACGAAGGGATTGGCCGCCGGAGTTTCACACGATGACGCCAGAGAGCCCGAACGCGCACCCAGGCTGGTTCATGGCTTGCAGACACCACCACGATTCAACGAGAAGACTCCAGGAGGAGAGGATGCGACACTTGTGGGTGTCGGATTGAGAAAGTCTGGCATTGGAAGAAACCAACGAGCGAGCCAATGGATCATGTCAAGCTCAGTAAGATACACGAAGTTTTGAAGCAGAGCTTGTTGGAGAATCTGGTGGATCGCATTGGACAAATTATTGCAACAGAATTTTGAAGATAATGCAGTTCGGTGGATTGACACGAGCTGTATGGTTGTCGATTGCCTCACTAAGAAGATGAATTCAATGGCCTCGGGAACGAATTTGAAGCCGACGATCGAGAGCCGGGGCCGAAAAAAGCGAGAGCGATGACTTGCACCCACGACGGTATCTCGCGGCTTATCTCGTGAGCAGTTGATCGATGAGTGACACTTGTGCTGCCCTGAGTCGTAGCTCAAGGCACCACATGTGATCACTCATCCGTGCGTCAGGCTTTGAGCTCACGCAGCTTTCTGTCATCTGTCAAGCG
>CBDCEV010000064.1:0-8038 GCA_965215715.1 Hyphomicrobiales bacterium
ACGGCGTCACGTGTGGGCTGACGGCGATCAAAATCCTTTCAGGTGAGGCAGAGTTCAGCAACGTGGAGCAAGCATCGGGTTGCGCGTTGGAAGCGCAACACATCTCGACGGGACAGAAACGACCATAAAGGCCAAGCAGCGTGGCGACAGTACGGTGGTGATCTGGACAGTGTCATGGTCAGGCAAGGGAAGGACGTGAAGTGAAAGAATTAGGTGTTGTTCCTTGCAGCGTTAACCCAACGTGTGTAGCGGGCTACACACGAGAAGTGGGTGGGTGAGGGTGGGTGGTGGGATGGGAAGGGGTGGGAAGGAGAGGGGAGGGGACGGCGACTGCTCGACCAAAATTTTTTCATTTTTACAGTAGATGATCCGATTGCTGTCTCAAATTTGAAAAATTACAGCCGTTTTTACTACAAAACGTTTTCGGTCATTTTCAACATCAGATTTCAATTTTTTGTGTCTGTTTTTCCCGAACAAGATTGTGATTTTTTATTTGAGTCTTTCTTGTTCAATGCAAAGCAAAAAAATCATGTTCTCTTCTTTAATTACAAATTAAATCACCTTGAATTTAGAGAATATGAAAAATAACAAACAAGAGCAACAAAAACTCAATATGATATGTGTGTGTGAGTGCGTGTGGGTGTGAATGTGGGTGTGTGTAGCCATGGGCGTGGGCTTGGGTGCGGGTGTCAATGCGGTTTGTGCGTGGTGTCTGTTTGGTTCGTGTGTTTGGTTTGTGTGTCTTTCGTGTGTACCGCTCGTGTCTGTGTGTGTGTGAAATTTTTACATTTAAAATTAAAACATGAATATTTATTTGTTACTAAACAAATAAATATTCATGTTTTTCAATTTGAAATTGAAAAATTTGAATTTCAGAAAAAATGAAATTTGACAATTCAAAAACTTTGAACTGTAGCATTCAACATTAGTTTTTTTTGTGAATTTTTAAAAGTAAAATTATTTCTCCAAAAAAAATCAAAATTTTATGTCAGAATCAGCCCTCGATCGATAATAGTTTTGAGAGTTCTGAAATCGGCCCAGAAAGGGTCTCGCGAAACTTGAAACCTTGAAAATTGACAGATCAGAGCTTTTTGGAGAAAAACGACTTAGACTGAAGGAGCGACTTTCGATCGATGACCTGATTCTACATCTAAATGTTCATTCTCTTTTCAAAATTTGAAATGTAAATTGAAAATGCGAATTGAACACAAAACCAAACACAGACACCACACCAACACCTTGCTGACTTTTTACATTTAATTCAAAATTTTTTTTAATTTTTCTTTAGTCAAAATTCACACCAACAGAAACCACACTCACACGCACGAGCGGCACACACGAAGGACACACAAACCAAACACTCACACCAAGCACAAACCGCATAGACGCCCACACCCGTCCCCACGCCCACGCCCACGTCCACACACACTTAGATCTTTAAAGTTTTCTTCAAAAAAAAAAAGAGTGGGACCCTTTCAAGTCCCAACTCCAAACTTAAAAACTTTAAAAACTATATTTGATCGAGGGCTGTTCACAAATCCATTTAAACTTGAAATTTCAACCTTCACAACTTTGAAACTTCAAGTTTGAACAATTTCAATTTTTTTTTTGAAAAAAATGGAGCCGGAATATAAATTAAAAATTTGAAAGTTAAGACAGAGTCGAATTTGACATTGGACACAGACGCCACACAGACCCTTCCTTCTCCCCCTCCACAAACCCACAGACAGCACATTGACTTGAAAATAAAAATCAAAATTTCATACACACCGAAACCACACACAAGCACCACACACAAATTTGGGTGTTGGTGCGGAGTGTGTGGTTGGTGTGTATGGTTCTGTGTGTGCGAAATTATTTTTAAAAACAAAAAGGTTTGAATGGAACAATTTTAATTCTCAAATTGTTTGATAATATTTTCGTAATAAAATAATTTCAGTTCTAAGAATAAGCCCTCGATCGAAAATGGTTTTTTGAAGTTTGGAGATGGGCAGGTCATTGATCATGAGTGTCTGTCACAGCCGCTTTGACATCAAAAAAGAAAACAGAGTCCATACGTGCGTAGCACTGCATGTTTCGACACATCCTGACACGTTGGCAGCGGAGCCCGGTGACGTGATTCACTGATGGAACAAGACGTCCGTGAGAGAGACGCTGGATGTAAGCCGGTCTGGCACCGAGAGTGGCACGAGGACCAGGATCACGAGAAGCACAGCGAGATGCTAGCACGAGTGAATGAGTTTAACGAAGATGTAGACAAGTTGTTTGCGCGGAGGATATTGAGTCCAGACAGCTTGGTGAGTGTAACCAGGAGCTCAAGGATTGCGTTAGAGAGCCGCGACGAACATTGCGACGAGTACAGCGACAAGAATTGCAACGAAGCCGCGTTCGAGTTCAAGTGTGTCTTCGAGGGTTGTTTCGAGTACGGATTCGAGTGTGGATGCGAGGGCGTCTACACGCAGAGCGAGACTGCTGTGTCATGGGGAACCAGGACCAGACCCAGACCCAGCACCAGCGGAGTATTGACAACCGCAAGTGCGAGATGATGCGCGTGAAGATTTTCCACACCAGTACTACTCTGAACGAAGTGTTTGGTGAAACGCAGTTGACGCGTGGAACACTGCGAACATTTGCAGTGGCCACGCCCAAGACGAAACAGTTCTACTTGTAGTGCTTGTTGAAATGCGATGTGCGAATCAAGTCCCCGACACAAGAGACGTTCACCTTGAAGACGAGCGTAACGAAGAGGTCTTGTATGATTGTTGTAGAGCTTATTCACAGTTGTGTAAAGAGCAAGCGCCGAACGACGGCCATCAGGAGGAAACCCTCACGGCGAACATCGCTTCTACGAGAGTTGCCATCGAGAACAAAGCCGCGAAGGACGAGGGCACCAGCTCAGGCACGGCCAGAGACAGTCAAATTTCTACGTCGGACTTAGAGTTGACCGCTGCGATTGCTGTGAGAGAAAAGGAGATAAAGGAGTTCAGCACATCCGAAGCTGAATTGATGGATGTTGTCAACACATTCCAGCGTGTCATCGCGATCATTCAGAAGGAGATGATCAAGAATCCAGTTTTCTTGCACAAGAAGATTTACACTCACACAACATGAACAGTGTCATGGAGGCTTTCACTGTGGTGATCGACGCAACAGCTTCATCCAGTGTCAACAGGCAGAAGTTGGTGGTGATCGTGCAGAATCAACAAACAAGCGACGAGGATGACGGTGAGTTGTCTGATTTCGGGGTCAAGACATACCAGAGCCACAGCTCTGACATCGTCGATGTACTCACGGATTTGCTTAATAAGGTACAGTCCGAGACAAGCGACACTCGCCACGACGAGTTCAGTGCTGCACACAACTTCGCGATGCTCAAGCAGTTTCTTGAGGACAAGTTGACACAGGACACCAAAGTCTTGAAGAAGGCCAAGACGGAGTTTGCCGCAGCATTGGCTGCAGAGAAGACTGATCTCGCAGAGGCATCGAAGAGTTTGGTATCGCTGAAGACGTCTCAAGCCGCAAGCCAGAGCACTTGCAGCCAAGTAACGAGATCTCAATGAAAGACTTTGCAGAGGAGTTGAGGACCTTAGCAGAAGCAACGCAGGTGATCCAAGATCAAACGGCCGGAGCCAAGGATCAGGCATATTCATTGTTCAGGTAAAGTTCATATGCTGGCGTACAGACGAAGACAGAACTCAAAAGATTCGAAGTGGTGACCACGGTGAGGGAACTCGACAAGAAGGAGCACTCAGCGAATGAGGCCGTGACCGTTGAACAGAGAGAGCTACTGCGAGCAGTCGACCCAGGTCACGGTGTATTGAAAGTGAAAGCAAAGCGAATTCCTGAAACGTCCACACAGCAACAGAGAGGTATTCTCTAGTAGGCAAAGATCAGTGATGATCTACATCGGCGACGACAAGATTCAGATCCGGAAGATGCATCATTTGATCGAACCAATATTGCTGCAAGGACTGGACCGAAAGACGTCATTGAGTACATGGTCCGAGTCAGTTGCGATCGATTGGATAAGTGGAGATTTGGTATGTTCAGTCTCAAGTGTCAAAATGAGACAGCAAAGATCACGTTGCAGAACACTATTGCCACGACAAGACGAGTCAAGACAATTGCACGAAACACATTGAGGTATTCGCAGGACAATTTGGGTCACTGTGAATCATTCATCAAAGAAGTGTGGAAACAGATACACGTATTTATTTCCCACACATGGACAGCAGGTTACCAATGCGACAGAGACAGGTACGCCACATGGACGATCACTCGGTACGCAATCAACGCTGAAGAGCAAAAGTCAGTCTTCAAGTTGACGAACAAGGACTACCACAGTTAGATTGAGAAGTATTCTGAAGTTAGTTGGTTTCGCAGTATTGCCATGCAGTTTAAAGTGGCAGAACAGCAGAATGATGCTCATTCTGTTAGAAAGTTGAAACGACTCGTTGAACATCCGCTCGTGATCAAAGGTTTGATTTGCTCAGTCAGAACGTCAAGAACACGTTCATGATGAAAAGTGGAATTCGAACAGTATCAAAGCATTGTTGAATTGCACTTGGGAATTGAAAGCGATTACAGCATTCTACACATCAGCAGTGAGGCAGAAGTGCATCACGAATCGAGTGTTGGACAAACGAGGGCGTCTTGGGCGCAGAAACACATTCGTTCAAGTGTCGAGCGCGATTCGAGATCAATGCGACCAAAGAGCTTGCTGCAGAAGAAATTGCAAGTTGTACTGACGACAGTATGCCATCGAATTCAGTTGATCCGGCAGCTGCAGCCGGTAGTCAGCTTGCTGCAATGGAGGCGAATACAGATAGGTAAAGAGACGTCGGAGGCATCACGACGAATGATCGAAGTGGCACAAGGAAACTTGTGCGGAGTCCAGTTGTTAAAAGAGCTGGCGGGGCAGCATGTCAGCTGGATGAGGACCAGGATGTGTCGCTGAAGCAGAACACCACGATGATTGCTGCAAAGCTGAGAGTGAGAACACTATCGACTGCAAACAATGCGGAAGAAGATGGTAGTGTTGGGTTGAGGGGCTTCGATGGACACCAAGACCGAGACAAGCACGTTGCAAAGCATTTCAGTATGATTCGACGTGGGAGGAAAAGTGAGGCCATTAACGGTACTAAGAGGTGTATCGATGCCATCCTATCCGAAGCTAGGAATCTTGAGAACTTGGATGCCGTGTGGGAAAAAGAAGATCTTCCTGCCTTGATGCGTGAGCGCTGGCGGGGGATGCCGACCAAGGTAAAAGTAGGATCAGGCAGGAGCAGATGGACAAGCTACATGCTTATCGGTACACCGATGCCGAGCACATCATCCACGTTGATACCGACACCGTGGGTCATCCTTGACGTGACGCAGGAAAAATGTCTCGATGACGTGGACAAGCCGAAATTGTGTCACCGGAGAGTCGTGAAGTGCGGTGAGCAATGTGGGATGTTGACAGTTTTTGAGAATCAAGCTAAAAATTTTAAATTCAAATTTGACATTTACAATTAAATTGCTCAATAACAGAAACCACACACACATCACCAACACAGACACAGACACACACACCAGGACTCACACCCAAGTTTGTATGTGGTGTCTGTGTGTGGTGTCTGTGTGGTGTCTGTGTGTGGTGTGGTATCAAATCTCCATTTGAAATTTAGACTTAAATTTTAATGAACATGTCTTTAATCTTGATTTTTTGGAAGAAAACCATTTTTTATTTACAACCAGACCTCAATCGGAAATAGCTCTTAGGTTTATTTTCTAAGTCTTCAATCTTTCAAGTTTTTTTTTTTTTGATGGGACCTTTCAAGTCCCAACTCCAAACTTAAAAACTTTCAAAACTATGTTTGATCGAGGGCTGTTCAAAAATCCATTTAAACTTGAAATTTTAATTTCACAACTTTGAAACTTGAAGTTTAAAAATTTTCATTTTTTTTTGAAAAAAAAATGGAGCCGGAATATAAATTAAATATTTGAAAGTTAAGACAAAGTTGAATTTGACATTGGACACAGACGCCACACAGACCCCTCCTTTCCTCCTCCACACACCCACAGACACCACAGTGACTTGTAAATTTTAATCAAAATTTCATACACACAGAAACGACACGCACAAGCACCACACACAAATTTGGGTGTGGGTGCGGAGTGTGTGGTTGGTGTGTGTATGGTTCTGTGTGTGCGAAATTATTTTTTAAAACAAAAGGTTTGAGTGGACAAATTTAAATTCTCAAATTGATTGATAAATTTTTCGTAATAAAAGAAATTTCAGTTCTAAGAATAAGCTCTCGATCGAAAATGGTTTTTGAAGTTTGGAGATGGGCAGGTCATTTATCATGAGTGTCTGTCAATTTCAACAAAAATCAAAAAGTGAAAATTTCACACACAGAAACCACCAACACCCCGCACGCACACGCAAATTTGCGTGGTGCGGGTGTGTGTGGCTGGTGTGTGTAGGGAGTTCTGTGTGTGCGAAATTCAAATTTGAATTAAAATAAAACATGTAAAATTCAAATTTGAAAATTAAAAATTCTTGAACTGTTTGACAAATTTTTGATGACAACATGATATTTAGATCAGAGATAATTTTTTAAAACTCTCAAGATTAATGACAAGGAAACTCACACCTCAGAAATAATTTTCGTTCCAATGCTGATTTTAATTCAAGAATTTTGAACTTAAATTAAAAACTAAAATCCTATTTAAATTCAAAAATTGAAATTTACCGTTTAAATATAAATTTAAATTCAATTGTAACAACACAGACAAACCACATGGACACGACACACACACACACTCCAGACACCACACAGACACACAGAAAGGGGCCCGCCAAACCTTTGAAACTTCAGAGATAAATAAATAAACTTAAAAAGTTATTTTCGATCGCGGGCTGGTTGTAAATACGAATGTAAAAATTTAAACTCAGAAAATTGGTTTTTAAAGTTGAAACTTTTAAACACAAATTGTTTGGAGATTTACTCCTCTTGTAGTTCCGCTGGCAGGATCGCTATCCACTCGAGATTCCGAGTTCACAATCAATTCGAGACATTGACTGTATCAGTCAATCCACGACACTTCACTGATACACCAGTCGTCAATCGTCCCGCAACCAGAAGTGTCGTCGAAGTCACGAACAGCAAGTGTAAGAAAGTATGGATGAGTTTGCACAAAGCACAACGACAAGATGCGCTTCTGAGTGTTTTCAAATTGTGACGCAACCGAAAAGGAAAACAAAAGACTCCAATTTATGTGACACAATAAAAGGAACTGATCCGTTCTGCGGAGTTAAACAGTGCGTCAAGGTCAGTGCAACAAGCGGTGTCGGACTGTACTGCTGCTCTGCATACTGATACTGCACGGATTCAACACTGTACTCTGAGGCTCAACATCTTGTTCTCTTGTTCCACCGCGCCGCCTCCAGTCGCGCCGCGCTTTCCAAATGCGTCGGTTGGATTACAGTGAGAACACCAACTCTGAGTTTGGATTGCATGTGACTTTCAAAGGAATGCGCAGTCACTTTTCCAATGTGTTGCTTTGTCATTTCTCACGAGCAGGATTCTCGATGTCTTGCGAGTGACACCCTTCTTCCAGAGTTTGCGTGCTGTTGCTGATTGTCGCAACAATTTCCCAGTGTTCCACCATGTCGATACCACATACACCAGAATACACACAGTAATGACGATCGTAATCATACATCCAGCGCTCGTCTGGCAGTCCGCTTCGTTGATCCACTCCGCACTTCCGATCCGGAAGATAAAGCAATTTCGTTTGCTCCTGCCTGTTTCAACAGTGTCATTGTACTCTTTGTCAGTCGTCAGCTTTGGTGCTGAACTCGGCCGTCCACTGATGTGTTTGAGGTTCAAAAGTTCACACAGCGTTGTCAAACGCTTTCCATCCAGATGTTTCGTCATCAGAACGGCGGGATTGATGGATTTTCTCCTTCCGCTGCAGCCAGAAGTGCCCGGTTTCCATGTGTTTGACGGCGCCGCTTCTACTTCTGAGAGCCAGCCCTCGTGCTGCTGCA
>CBDCEV010000065.1:0-8864 GCA_965215715.1 Hyphomicrobiales bacterium
CACGAACGACAACTCCTCTAGAAAAAACGCTCGGCGCCGTTCCATTGCAGCAAACAGAAGGGTCACACAAGCGAGGATGTCAAGCCGTCCATTCGCCCACACAGGCGTGGCTTACCATATTGGCGTCAACAGTGTGCTGACCTTCACCGGCACGCTTCATGGCCATCAGCAATTGACCTGATGAGTTCCTTTTCGCCTCGTGCCCAGTTGTCTGTTGTATTGCGTCGTTCATGTCCTCGCATGCGCATGTCACCATGTCCATACAACCCTTCGTCCAATTGACGTGTCTCACCCCAAAAATGACGTCGAAGAACGGCCATGAGCGAGGCAAAATCTGTTGCACTTGCTGATGGATTCCCGTGAAGGGCCACTTTCGCCTCAGAAACACAGTCGCGTAAGGTTAATCGGACTTGCCATTCCGTTGGAACCACACGCTCACGCGAAGCTGGTACGAACTCAGGTGGACGCCAAAGTTGTGAAAAATCAACTTGGGTTCTTGTATGGAAGGTCTATTGGCGCTGCGACCTGAAGTCCTTGTCGATCAAGAACAGCGCTCAAAATAGAAACGGCAGAGAATAGCACCCAAACATTTATTTGACTTGCAAGAAAGCCACAGTACAAGTGCTCCTGTGCGCTCACGCGAATCTGGAGGTTCTGCCAGATCCAGAGAGTGTCCAGAAGTGTTCTTAATGTGCTCACATTTTACTTGAAAGATGGATGCTGATTACCGCCATGGGACTTGAGAGCAAGAATTTCCACATTCATCTATTTTCAAGATTTTCGTCCTTGCTGAATTTTACTCGTGTCTTCATGTCAGTAAAAAACTCTTTCTCCCACTCGAAAAGGAGGGATGAATTTCATGCGTTCAGCAAAATTTCGTCGAACATCTTCTCGCTGTTGTATTTCGAGATTGTTTTGCGTACCCAACTTCTGAATCTCTTCATTCAAGAGATCCTGTTTGGTTGATGGTAAGCTCTCTGGGACTCATGAAAGCTTGGGTTCATGAGATCTCTGCGTTTTCTTCCCATGGTTAACTCCATAGGCGTTTACCACTCTGAGTAACTTGTGTGTTTTCCTACCGTTGCTGCCTTGCGCGTCAACTGGGCTGGAGTAGTTTGTGCCAGAATGGTACGGTCCAGATTCTTCGGGGTCGTATCCACGAGTGCTGAAAGAAACTTTTTGAACTGTCGTACGCCCATCTCAGCTTGATTTGGCCAAGGAGTGTGTGGTCCTGTTGGAAGTGTCTTCATGTTGTACGTTCGATAGAAAGCCTGCATGTCATGAAAACGGTGGAGAGGCATGTCTGCACAAATCGCTTTCGGGTTCATCTGGAAAGTGTCCATCCACTCATGAATTTTGGAAGTGGCTTCCGATGGAGAGGTACTTACTTGGATTTGCTGCTCATTGTGATGTCGCTCCATCTGAAACAATGGGAAATCCAAAGGTCTTGTCTCCAATTTTGGGAGAGCCGTGGTCCAAACAAATTAGTTCTTCAAACTTTACTGCTCTTAATCCGTGAACACGTGATCTGTCGGTAGAATACAAGTTCATCCAAAACCACTTTCATCCCAAACGTGTAAATTTCATCCCAAAACCACTTTCATCCCAAAACCACTTTCATCCCAAACCACTTTCATCTAAAACCACTTTCATCCAAAACCACTTTCATCCAAAACCATATTTTCATCCAAAACCACTTTCATCCAAAACCACTTTCATCCCAACACCACTTTCATCCAAAACCAATTTCACCCCATGACCACTTTCATCCGAAACAACTTTCATCCCATGTGTTTGTGTGAGCGGGGTGGGGGCGGCCTGGCAGGTTGGGGGGCACCCGAAGGGGTGGGGCCCCGAAGGGTGGGGCCCCGAAGGGTGGGGGGCCCAAACCTAGAAAGGTGGGGCCCCGAAGGGTGGGGCCCCGAGGGACGGGGGGCGAAGAAGGGTTGGGCCCCGAAGGGTGGGGCCCCGAGGAGGTCTGCCAAGAAGGGTTGGGCCCCGAAGGGTGGAGATCAGAAGGATGGAGCCCAGAAGGGTGGGGGGCCCAAAATTTCGCGCTTTTTTTTTTTCCCTCTCCCGCCACAATTTTCTTTCTTTCTTCTCTCTCTTGGGGGTCCTTTCGTGGAATTTTGGTGGTGTTTTCGAAGGCCAGAACCCGAAAATGTGCACGTTTGGGCTCTCGGGCTGTCGTGTGAAACCCCGGCGGCCACACCAGACCGGGCCGCCGGGGCTCGCACACGACAGCCCGAGAACTCCAAACGTGCACATTTCAGGGCCCCTGCGCTTCAAAAATCCCACCAAAATTCCACGAAAGGACCCCCAAGAGAGAGAGACAGAAACAGCGAAACGGTGGCGGGAGAGGGAAAAAAAAACGCGAAATTTTGGGCGGTCCAGCGGAGGGGCGGTCCGGCGGAGGGGTGGTCCGGCTCGGTCGGTCCGGGGGAGGGTGGTCCGGGTGGGGGTGGTCCGGGGTTGGGACGGTCCGGGGTTGGGGCGGTCCTGGTGGGGGGTGGTCCGGGTGGGGGTGGTCCGGGTGGGGGTGGTCCGGGGGTTGGGCCAAGAAGGGTGTTGCACCGGAGGGTGGGGCCCCGAAGGGTTGGGATGAAAGTGGTTTTGGGATGAAAGTGGTTTGGGATGACAGTGGTTTTGAATGAAAGTGGTTTTGGGATGAAAAAGGTTTTGGTGTGTGCGTCTGTCTGGGTGTGTGTTGGTTGTTGGTTGTTGGTTGTTGTTCTGTTGTTGGTGGTTGTTGGTATGGGATGAAAGTGGTTTTGGATGAAAGTGGTATGGGATGAAAGTTGTTTTGGATGAAAATTTTTGGGATGAAAAGCGCCAAGTTCATCCCAATTTGGATGAAACTGTACCTAACCGATCTGTCACGTCTCGGCTTCGTTGTAATGCAGAACGGGCATGTCCTTACCTCATTCTGGTGGAGATCATAAATCCTTCCAGAACTGTTCAAGTGAGCTGTTCTCTTCTTGAACTGTGAGACATTTGGTAATGTTTCAGGTGAAAGACCCTGAAATTTCTTTCATTTAGACCATTTGTTTTTTATGCTGCGGAGAACTTCACCGTCTGGTTGCTGCCCAAAATCGAGACTTCTTCTGACCGCGCGGGTTTCCTGACACCTCTTGTTCCAGTTTGGCAGACGTGTCGGTCATGGCCGACTTTGGCCAAACCGACTTTGGCCAATTTTTCGACCGATTTTGGCCAATCGTGGTCTTGACCGACTTTGGCCAAACCGACTTTGGCCAATCTCAGTGTTTTAGAGTTTTGACCGACTTTGGCCAAACCGACTTTGGCCAATTTTGGTGTTTTAGTGTTTTGGCGAAATTTTCAGGTGTTGCTGTTGTTGTTGTTTGATCTCGACCGAATGACCGGAGGTGCATGACACGTGAACGCATCATGAAGCAACTGACTCACAAAATCAATCTGACCATAAAATTCAAAGTGAGAGCCTGATTCGACATGACCAAGATCAATCACTGAGAACTAACAAAAACTCGTAAGCCACATTCAAAATGGACTTCCCTAGGAGTTCGATGCACAACAAAGCTGATCCAAACACAAGGCTGGGGATCGCAGTGAGCTTCATACTGCACAAAAACAAGGCTAAAAGTGTCCGTTCAAGGGATCTCCGACGGTGTCGCTTGTCACAATTTCTTGCGAATGTCTGAGCCTTTGTCATTGTCTGGTTCAAGATCGCACTGCCGAAATGTATTTCTTCGCATTGTCCATGCCGCCAGATGATAAACCCGCACAATCAATTTTCCGACCAAAATTATGTTACCAAGGGCTGAGGATCACCAACGTTCCTCGTGCCAACATTTCGTTCAAGGAGACTTGTAAATATTCGCAGTACTACACTGCATCCCATCAACCAGACCACCGTGTTGTTGTTTTGTGTTGTTGTTGTGTTGTTGTTTTGTGTTGTTGTGTTGTTTTGTTGTGTTGTGTGTTGTTGTGTGTTATTGTGCCCAACCCCTAAAGACCCTAAACCTTGCTTGGGAGAGCGGGCGGGGCCCCACTTGTTCTGCGTTTGGCGTTGTTGTGGTTGTGGTTGTTGTGGTTGTTGCTGGTTTGGACTTCCCTGGACCCCCTTCCGCCGGACCCCCCCTCCACTGGACCCCCCTCCGCCGGACCGCCCAAAATTTCGCTCTTTTTCTTCCCTTTCCCGCCACCGTTTCGCTGTTTCTGTCTCTCTCTGGGTGTCTTCTCGTTGAATTTTGGTGGTGTTTTGAAGGCCGGAACCCTGAAATGTGCACGTTTGGGCTCTCGGGCTGTCGTGTGAAACCCCGGCGGCCCCACCAGACCGGGCCGCCAGGGCTCGCATGTCCTTACCTCATTCTGGTGGAGATCATAAATCCTTCCAGAACTGTTCAAGTGAGCTGTTCTCTTCTTGAACTGTGAGACATTTGGTAATGTTTCAGGTGAAAGACCCTGAAATTTCTTTCATTCAGACCATTTGAATAAAAATCTGCGGAGAACTTCACCGTCTGGCTTGCTGCCCAAAATCGAAACTTCTTCTGACCGCCCGCGCGGGTTTCCTGACACCTCTTGTTCCAGTTTGGCAGACGTGTCTTGCCAAGCTGGAGGTCCTTGTGTTCTGCGTACTTGTGTAGGAACTCTGCGTGCGGCAGCAGATTCGCGCTTTTCTCCATTGGATTTTTCTTGTTGTCGGTTGCACCAGAGGCGTACATCTTCGTCTTCAGAATCTGCGTTACCGTCTGAACGAACAGGAGGATGATCATCTTCATCTTCGTCCAGTTCTCGTGTGTGATCTGGATATGCAGATTTTCTCTGTGAGAGAGCAAAAGTTGCATGTCTCTTGGGGTGAGCAAATCGCTCACGCAGTTTTGGCGGATATGCAAGACTCGTCAAGTCCAGCACTATGTGTCCCATTGTGGAATATTCAATTGGGGAAGAGTAGGAGACAAAAGCTGGACATGCAATTTTGTCTTCTTTTGGATGCTACAATTATTTCAAGGAATGGAATTGTCGAATTGTTTGACAAATTGTTCTATTCGAGTGGAAGATTTTTCCCACAGGACTCACTTCAATGGGATCCCCAATCAGACTTAACAGATTCTGAACGACATAGACAGGATCATCTGGCTATGACCTACTTAGGCCAGTCCTACTTAGGCCCAGTCCTACTTAGGCCAATCCTACTTAGGCCAGGCCTACTTAGGCCAAAAGGTTTTCCAGGCCTACTTAGGCCAGTCCTACTTAGGCCAGTCCTACTTAGGCCAGTCCTACTTAGGCCAGGCCTACTTAGGCCAGGCCTACTTAGGCCAAAAGGTTTTCCAGGCCTACTTAGGCCAATTCCACTTGGGCCAGGCCTACTTAGGCCAGACCTACTTAGGCCAGGCCAACGCAGGCCAGGCCTTGTGTTGTGGTGTGTTGTGGTGTGTTGTTGTGTGTGTGTCTGTGTGTGTGTGTTGGTGTGTGGGCTGTGTGCGTCTAAACACCTAAACCCTAAACACCTGAACCCTAAACCCTAAACACCTAAACCCTAAACACCTAAACCCTAAACACCTGAACCCTAAACACCTGAACCCTAAACACCTAAACCCTAAACACCTAAACCCTAAACACCTGAACCCTAAACACCTGAACCCTAAACACCTGAACCCTAAACACCTGAACCCTAAACACCTGAACCCTAAACCCTATTTACCAAAATATACCTAAACCCTGTTCGCATTTAGGGTAATTTTTAGCGGAAATTTTTGCGCCGCACACTGCCTTTTAAGCCAGGCGCCAGTCAAATAAGCCAGGCGGGCATTGCATTCGACTTTCTTTTTCTTTTTCTTTTGCTTTTGCTTTTGCTTTTGCTTTTGCTTTTGCTTTTTCTTTTTCTTTTTCTTTTTCTTTTTTTCTTTCTTTTTCTTTTTCTTTTTCTTTTTCTTTTTCTTTCCTTTTTATTTTTTTATTTTATTTTTGTCGGGTGCTCAAAATCTGATTTCTTCCGGCCTCAATTCCGGTGCGATTTCTTTGAAACATTTCTGATAGATAAGTCAATTTTTCGGCCCGTCTCGGGGGGTACCCCTTTGAGGCCTCTTTTCTTTTTTTTGCTTTTCTTTTTCTTTCTTCTTTTTTCTTTTTTCTTTTTTCTTTTTTCTTTTTTCTTTTTTCTTTTTTGCCTTTTGCCTTTTTGCCTTTTTGCCTTTTTGCCCTTTTGCCCTTTTGCCCTTTTGCCCTTTTGCCCTTTTGCCCTTTTGCCCTTTTGCCCTTTTGCCCTTTTGCCCTTTTGCCCTTTTGCCCTTTTGCCCTTTTGCCTTTTGCCTTTTGCCTTTTGCTTTTTGCTTTTTGCTTTTTGCTTTTTCTTGTTCTTTTTCTTGTTCTTTTTCTTTTTCTTGTTCTTGTTTTTTTTTTCTTGTTTCTTTTTTCTTGTTTCTTTTTTCTTTTTTTCTTTTTCTTTTTCTTTTTCTTTTTCTTTTTTTCTTTTTTTCTTTTTTTCTTTTTTTCTTTTTTTCTTTTTTTCTTTTTCTCTTTCTTTTTCTTTTTCTTTTTCTTTTTCTTTTTCTTTCCTTTTTTTATTTTTTCTTTTTATTTTTGTCGGGTGCTCAAAATCTGATTTTGTCCGGGCCTCAATTCCGTTACGATTTCTTTGAGCATTTCTTATAAATAATTCAATTTTTCGGCCCGTCTCGCGGGGTACACCCCTTTGAGGCCTGTTTTCTTTTTCTTTCTTTTCTTCTTCTTTTTTCTTTTTTCTTTTTTCTTTTTCTTTTTCTTTTTCTTTTTATTTGTCTTTGTCTTTGTTTTTTTCTTTGTCTTTTTCTTTTTAAAAAAAACTTTTTTCTTTTTCTTTGCATTTGTTTACGTACGCCATCGCAATGTTGTGGGAACCTGGGTGGGTGGGGTGTTTGCAATTCAGCAATGCAGCGCGCACGCCAAGCCATGCCAGCCCAGATATACCAGCGTCGAACGCCTCCTTGACCCTAAACCCCAAACCCCAAACCCCAAACCCCAAACCCTAAACACCTGAACACCTAAACACCTAAACACCTGAACACCTGAACACCTAAACACCTGAACACCTGAACACCTGAACACCTGAACACCTGAACACCAAAACACCTAAATTCCCGCCTTTCGACCTTCAACAGACCATCATGTGGAGCATCGCCGGCCTTCGGCCGGCGATGCTCCACATGAAGGCCTGTTGAAAATCAAAAGGCGGGCATAAGCCATGTTTGTGTGCAGGTGTCGCCGGCCTTCGGCCGGCGACGCCTTCACACAAACACGGACTATATTGTGGATAGGCCTGGCCTGGACGGGGGCTGGCCTAAGTAAGCCTGGCCTAAGTAGGACTGGCCTAAGTAGGACTGGCCTAAGTAGAAAAAAAGATTGGCCTAAGTGGGACTTGGCCTAAGTACGTCACGCCCAATCATCTTCATGTCAATGTTTAACGGCGTTGAGTGGTAAAAGCAAACGATGAATTATGTGTAGACAATTCAAGATGTGGGAGTGTTCGGCGCAGGTTTGCGGCACTCTCATAGTTGAGGTGTGAGTGATTTTTTAACGTTGCTTTCCGACTGTATTGCGTTTGCTGAAGTTTCTTGTAGGGAGTTCTTGAGAAAGTGGTTCTGGGTGTACAGTGTCTTCTTGGAGAAGGTCATGCGGTCCAGGTTGTGCAGCATGCTGTGGTAGACTGAGAAGAGAGGAGATGTGGAGAGGATGCTCGACTAAGGCCAGTTCGACTTAGGCCAATCCGGGTTTATTCGACTTAGGCCCGTGCCCGACTTAGGCCAATTCGAGTTAGGCCAGTTCGAGTTAGGCCAATTCGACTTAGGCCAATTTTTGGTGGCCCAAAAATTTTTGCACGACTTAGGCCAATTTTGACTTATGCCAATTCGACCCAAAACCCTAAAACCCTATAAAACCTAAACCCTAAACCATAAACCCTAAACCCCAAAGACCTAAAGACCTGAACCCTAAACCCCTAAATCTGAACCCTGAACCCTAAACCCTAAACCCTAAACCCTTAACACCTGAACCCTAAACCCTGAACCCTGAACCCTAAAGACCTAAACCCTAAACCCTAAAGACCTAAACCCTAAACCCCTAAACCCCTAAACCCCTAAACTCCTAAACCCCTAAACCCCTAAACCCCTAAACCCCTAAACCCCCAAACCCTAAACCCCTAAACCCTAAACTCCTAAAACCTAAACGGGCATAAACCGTGTTTTTGTGAAAACGTCGCCGGCCTTCGGCCGGCGACGTTTTCACCAAAAAACACGGACTATTTTGTTTGTCCGGCCCCCAATGTGCTTTTTGTTTGTTGTGTTATTTCTGTGTTTCTCGTTTGGCCTCTTGGTGTGCTGTTCCCTGTGACTCCATCTTGGTTTCTCTGTTCCAGAAGCGTCCAAAATCGAAAAAAAAAATTGGCCTAAGTCGAACAAAATCTCTATGAGATTTTTTTTTGGCCTAAGTCGAAAAAAAGCCCGATTGGCCTAAGTCGAATTGGCCTAACTCGAATTGGCCTAAGTTGAACGGGCCTAACTCGAATAAACCCGCTGGCCTAATTCGAATTGGCCTAAGTAGAGCGCGCCCGATGTGGAACTGACCAGCCAGGAGATGACATGGCTGACTTGATGACGGACGGATTCTTTCTGTAAAGAGTACATCTCCAGTTACAGAAAAGCACCACAAAAATGGCTACGTAAATTACAACAATTACAAGAACTTCAACATGACCAATGTGGACAACAATCGTGACACCAAGTACACGAACAGTCACAACGCGCACAATCTGCACAAGTGAGCACAGCAGCGCGTCGTTAGTTGTGTTTCATGTCTCACTGATAATGTGTCACACCACATTGGCTCAAGTTCATTGGGTCTTTCATCTTACG
>CBDCEV010000066.1:0-8576 GCA_965215715.1 Hyphomicrobiales bacterium
TTTCTTCAACTGGTGATGCAGTAATGTTCAACGCATTTCGTTGCAGATTCTGCCATGTTGCGACCTGCAGACCACGCGGTGGCAGTGGCGAGACTGTTCTTCGGTCTGCATTCGAGTTGTTCACAGCCCGCATACACTTGATGAAGAAACATAGTGGGTCTCTCTCAAACAAGATTCTTCCAACGTGAAAGGTTTTTCGTCCATTGGAATGTGTCTCACACTTTAAAGGTGCTTGGGCTCGGACTGCTGGTGTCGACCCTGCTGTTACTTGCAAGCGTGATTGGGCTTGTCCTGGAAGTACTGGGAGGGACTTTATTTTGGGCTGTCCGTTGGCTTCTGCGGCTCTTGGGGGTTGCTGGGTTGATTGCTCTCGTTGGATTCAGCCTCATTTTACAGTTTTTGCGACTTTTCAGGCTTGCCGTTGGTCCGCTAGGGTTACTCAGCCTGTTAGGGTTAATCCTCTCTGGCCTGCTTCTTGGGTTTCGGCGGTAGATAAGTCTCGAAATTCCAAATCGGTTGAGGTTAGAGAGAATTGGGAGATATATGATCATCGTTTTCAGTTGGTTCCTGTGGTTGATGCTTTGGCTTTTGGTGATGCTCTTGTTGGTGGTGATCTTCATCTGGCTCGGGATTGCTGGTCAGCTGCTGCAGAGCGGGCTCTTGCCTCAGCTTTTGGGATGGCTGGTGGCCCAGTTCCCACCCAGGGGCTTGTTCTTGGTAGAGGGAGAGCCCGTGTTGGGTTTCTTCCATTGGAGGCAAGAGCATTGGTAGATAGAGGCTGGACTTGGTTGATCCGGTAGATGCCACTGAAGTGCATCTTTACAGTAGTCATTCGGTTGCCCCCCTGTTGCACTTAAGAAAGACTTCGGTGTGTAGCGTGTCTGCTCTTGGGTATTGCTCGGGATGGTTTCACTCTTGCAAGGTTTGGAGCTTGATAAGCAATGGACTTGCATTATTCGGCATGGTCCGGGTGTGTGTTTGGATTGGGCCATGTTGATGTCTGGACCTGGGGCTGGTTTGCCTGAATTTGGTGCTGGGGTTGATGCTGCGATTGCTTGTATAACTGAATTTGTTCAGCGGGTAGATGTTCATCGGAAGGATTTTGCTATTCGGGTGTGGAGGAGTTGGGTTTTGGAGGATCCTCTTGTTCACCCATATAAATGGTTACGGCCGGACTTGATCCCGCCTGCTCCGTTTCTCAGCTGTGATCCCAGAGATACGGTTGATGGTTCGGGTGTCTTGGTGAAGCCACAGGTTTTTGATGAGCAGTTTAGAAAAGCTTGGATGCCTTTCTTTTGCAGAGGGAATGAAGGTAATGCTGATTTGGATGCCTTCAGAGGTTTTGCTGAGGAACTTACTCCTCTGCTGGGTGAAGTTCAACTTCTCCCTCTGTCTGGTGACATGCTTTTTGAGGTTGTTCAAAGTAGAAAGCCTACAGCTGGTAGCTTGGATGGTTGGGGCTGGAGGAAATTCAAAGCATTGCCTGTTGCCTGGTTTGATAGGTTGGCATCTATCCTTACCCTGGTTGAGGAGGAAGTTTTCTCGGATGGATTATTTGATGCTTATATTGCTATGATACCTAAGATGGATGGTGATTCTACCTCCTTGGGACAACGCCCTTTGTGTGTTCTTCCCATTGCGTTGTGGCTTTGGGCTTCAGTTGGGCTGATGCACCTCAAAAGAGTGGTCTGGTGGATTGGACCTTGAGGAGTCCCTGTCTGGTTGTGAGTGTTTTATACTCAAATGTGCTTTTCTTGAGATTCTCAGAAGGCAGTCAAACAATTCATTTCACATGCAATCATCAATGAGATTCACACACCCCTCCTCGGCGGTGCGCGCTCTCCACCGTCAAGCATGCAGCGCATTGATCAAACAGCGTGCGCCGCCGCCTCTCTCTCAGCTCCGAGCCGTCAGCTGACTCAAGCCTTCCCCTTCTTCTGTCGGTGCGGGGCTACCCGCACCACCAGAGATACACAACGCTTTTGGATGTCTCCCGGTCCTCTCCTGAAAGCCAAGTTTGACCATGATTCGCTTCACGTCTTTCTCCGCGAGATCTTTGGTACCAATGTCTGCAGGATTTCCGCTTCCAGCCGTCTTGACTAACTGGAGCACTTTTCGTCGCACGTGGTGTTGCAACCATAGCAATCCCGTATCGAGATGGCGGATCTTGCCAAGTCCAAGTCTCGATGCGATGCCCTTCGATGCACTACTGTCCGTTGCGATACGCACCACCCGTTCGTCGCCGAAGTCGCGCGCCATAGACTGCATGCCGATCCTGACGCTGCCGCCCTTGACGTTTCCCACGTACTCGGCCTCACCTGAAGACAGTGCTGGGACAGTCTGTGTGGCAGTTTGGCATCGGGTGCAATGTCCTCCAATCAAGGTCACCACGCACGATACACTCTTGCGATCCATTTTGTCACCTACCCAATCCGAATCCGTGAAAATGTCAATCATGCTCGTCGGATCCTGAAGACGGTATTCTTGAACCCAGCGACCATGCACCTTCAGATACCGCACAGCTCTCTTCAGACGGTTCCAGTGGCCTCGCGTCGGCTTAGCCATGCCACGTGCCAACCGATTTGCGCAGAACTGCAAGTGAGGAAGATCTGCACTCAAGTATGCTAGACGCATCACGCATGACCTGTACAACGTCACACTGGACTTCTCGAGCTCAGTCTCGTCGTAGTACGTTCCGGACTTTTCACCTGGAGTGCTCACGCCTTTGACCTTTGCCCCTTCAAGCCCCATGTGCTCGAGCAGCAAATCGACGTGTCGAGGGTCTGGCTCGTAGGTGATCACTGGCCCGTCCTCACCCACAGTGAAGTCGATGAGTCGATTCAGGATTGTGCAATGTTTGTCATCTTTCTCAGCAAATCCGAGCAATGCCCGCTTCTTGATGATCATCTCACCCTTCAACTTGTCATAGACACTGTCTACAAACTCCTCCTCGCCTGCAAACAAAATGTCGTCGCCATGCCTCCAACCTATAGATGGTTCTGTACCGTGCACGTAGAGGCATGGATTGCTCATCCCGACCTGATACCCGACCGCACTGATCTTGGTATTCCCGAAGTCGTCCCACTCATGAGCGGCGTCTCGTGTTCCATAGAGCGTTCGAAGAAGTTGTCCAACCATGCCTGGTGTTGCGTCCTCATCCGGCAGGGTGATATACAGCTCTCGTACTGCTGGTGGGTGGAAATGTGCTCGGGATACGTCCAGCACGAGTAGCTTGATTTCCAGCTTCCGTCCATGGCGCCGTCTGCGGGTCTGAATCCATTGAAAAACATACTTCAGACTTTCCAAGGGAGGTGTGGCCGCGAACGTGCCCTGCATGAACGGATCCTTCCACCGAAACTGTCACGATCGCCTTTGTTGACGTGCGCACTTCCTGACCGACACGCGCTCCTTGCCTTTCGCATTCACCTCCACTGGGAACGTGTTCAAAAACTTGATTTCCTCCTGGCGCGCTGCTCGGACCAAATGCCCAGGAAGCATCTTCCCAGTCACATCGTCGTAGAACTTCGGAATGTCCTCCTCATCGACCGCCTCATCATCGTGACCCGTGAAATGTGGCCCGACGGAATTCACCTCCATCTTGCCATCAACCTGCAACTCGCCAGTACCAGCTCATCCTGACACTCGCCTGTCTTCTCAGTGACCTTCGGACCTCCGATGATGACCTCATGTCGATGATGTCTTGGCTGCGTCCGGTTCTCGCATTGGAACTTCGCAAGTTCGTCCGCAATGCATTGAGAGTTCGTCAAAAAATTGTGACGGTGCGAAGGTACCTTCACACGTTCGTCTTGCATTTGTGTTTTTTTCCAACTTGAATTTGTCAAATTGTTTTCAAACAAATCGAAACTTACCCGTTGTGATGTGTTTGAAAACTATACCTGAAAACTTGCCCAGGAGAAGAGGTGCTGTGAGCAAGGCTTTCTGCGACGGCAGACGCGTGCGAAGGCGCAGACTGGAAGAGAAACTTCGGATGAAGGACCCGTGGTGATCTCTGTCAGCGCATGCACTCATCTATAAGTTAGAAGTTAGAAGTTAGAAGTTGGAAGTTGGAAGTTAGAAGGTAGAAAGAAGAAGGTGGAAGTTAGAAGGTGGAAAGTGGAAAAGTGGAAAGTGGAAAGTTGAAAGTTGAAGTTAAAAGTTGGAAGTGAAAGCTGGAAGTTAGAAGTTGGAAGTTAGAAGTCAGAAGTTAGGAGCTGTCAACAACAAGTTGCAAGTTATAAGTTATAAGTCATAAGTTACAAGTTACAAGTTACAAGTTACAAGTTACAAGTTACAAGTTACAATTTCTAAGGTATAAGGTATAAGTTATATGTTATAAGTTATAAGGTACAGGATATAAGGTATAAAGTACAATGTATAATGTATAAGGTATGAGATATAATGTATAAGGTATAAATTATAGGGTATTACTTGTAAATTATAAGTTATAAGTTATAAGTTGTACGTTATAAGTAATCAAGTAACTAGGCTATTAAGTAACTAAGATAAAGTTACAAGTTAGAGGTTACAAGTTACAGGTTACCAGTGAGAGGTTATAAGTATAGGTTATAAGTAATAGGTTATACGTTATAAGTTTTTAGTTATACGTTATAAGGTAAAAGTTAAGAGGCAAAAGTTATAAATTTCAAAAGTTAAGAAGTTAAAAAAGTAAAACATTAAATGGTTGACAAGCAAAGTAAAACAGTTGAAAAGTAGAAAGAAAAAGGAACAAATTAAATAAAAAAAGTAAAAAAATTACGTCTTTACCTCTTTACTTTGGTACCTTTGTACCTTTTTTTACTTTCCTCTTTTTCCTTCCCCTTCTTGCCTTTTTCAACCTTTTATGGTCCTGACGAATTCGGCGCTCTGGGGGAGCAACTGGGTCATGGCCTCCACAGTAGCCATCGCAGCAACTGACGTGTGTACGCGGTGCAAACAAAGCGGATAAGAAAACCTCGCTCCGCTACCATGCAAGATGGTTATGCATGGATTTTCCTTGAGCCAGCATTCAGACAACACACACTTTCATCACTACAGAAAACGGCATATGCAAGAGCGTAGGTCTTACAGTCACGTCTGCCTGTACTCTTGCTTGTGTGCCCGTCAAGTCGTGCCAGCTGCTTGCGTGTCATCGCCATGGGGACTGGGCTATCCCATACATGGCTCGCGCAAGCAGCTCACTGCAACCAAACGTCATCAAACGAAGTAATGTGATTCCGTCTCAAAAAAGTGAAGAAAAATCAAAAAAGTAAAAAAAAAAAAAAAAATCAAAAAAGTTTCAAAATTTTTGAAAAATTAGAAAAAATCAGAAAATAAAAAATTAAAAAAACAGTTTTTTTTCTCAAAAAAAAAATTTTGAAAAAAAAAATGAAAAAATTAAGTTCAGAAAAGGTTTAGAAAAGTTGAAAAAATTGAAAAACGAGTTAAAGAAGTAAAAACGTTAAAAAGTAAAAAAGTTTTTTACAAAAAAAAAGTTTTTTTTCAAAAAAATTCAAAAAAATCAAAAAATCAAAGTTAAAAAAGTTTCAAAATTAAAAAAGTTTACAAAAAGTCATGAAAAAAGTGATAAAAAAGGAATAAAAGGTTTTAAAAAAACTTTAAAAAGTTTTGAAAAAATTGAAAAAAGTTGAAAAAAAGTAAAAAAAAATTGAAAAATTGAAAAGAGTTGAAAAGAGTTGAAAAACTGAAAAAAAAAATTAAAAGAGTTGAAAAAAGTTGAAAAGAGTTGAAAAAAAGTTGAAAAGAGTTGAAAAAAAGTTGAAAAGCGTTGAAAAGAGTTGAAAAGAATTGAAAAAAGTTGAAAAGAGTTGAAAAGAGTTGAAAAGAGTTGAAAAGAGTTGACAAGAGATGAAGAAAAAAAATTTTTTTAAGTCAAAAATAGTTAAAAAATGGCAAGTTGTAATTGAAAAAATTGTGACGGTGCGAAGGTACCTTCACACGTTCGTCTTGCATTTGTGTTTATTTCCTACTTGAATTTGTCAAATTGTTTTCAAACACATCGCAACTTACCCGTTGTGACGTGTTTGAAAACTTTTCCTGAAAACTTGCATCTTGTAAGCTTGTGACTTTTAAAATGTTGGTGGAGGCTGACGAAGGAAATTATGTTTAAGAAATGTACCCGTTACAATATTTTTTGAGAAAATAATGAGTTTGCAAAAGTTGAAAAATCTCAGTGGTACCCTCTTCCTCCCTTCCCACATGAAACCTGTTAACTAAGAAAACTGAGAGAACTGAGAAAACTGAGTTTTTAGTTATACGTAACAAGTTACAGTTCATAACTCACAAATTTTAAATTGTGGGTGGGAGCTGGCGAGAAGGAGAATCGTTTTGAATAGTAATAAAATTTTAATAGTTGTAATACAAGACACATAGTAAATCAATTTTTTTTAAAAAAAAAACCACCCACAAAAAATCGCATCAAATGCTAATAAACACCGGAAGTTTTATCAATGAATGACCTTCTCAGTAACACAAGAACCCCAATGGACCATACCACCGTGCGCACCCCGTTTCACACGCCCTGCCACCTTTCTCAGCCGCGATCTGCGCCCCGCTACAGAAGCGCGCCATCGGAGGTGGGCCGCACGCCATTTGCTGCTGGTGCCAGAAAAACGATCCGCCTGCAGTTCTCGGGTCATTCGCAAGGCACCTCTATGCCCATGACTTGAAAAAAAGAGTGCGAATGTCAATGTCAATCTAAATGTTCAAATTACTGATAATTTAAAAAGATGAACGAACGAATCGGTAAATGAATAGATGAATGAATGCAAGAATGCATGAATGCCATGCATGCGTAGCGCAACACGCAAAGCACAGCGCGACGCGACGCGTGTAAGCGCGGCACATGCGCGACGTGTGCGCGTGCGCGTCTGACTGCACGCCGCGCACGTGACACCACGCACAAACACGACGCGCACGCACGAACCACACTTTCACGCCGAACCTGCACCCTGTGCCCTTCCTTATGTGGTGCCGCGATTCCGGCGGCTTCGGTGTGTACCAGCGGTTCAGGCAAGCTCCTGTGTCGCAGCGTTCTCCTGCGTTTCTGGTATGCGCGTGTGCCTTTCCTCTGGTCGTGCAGCTCGTTGGAGCAGCCTTGGCGCGGTTGGTGCCGTTGCGTCAAGAAGTACCTCAGGGTCCACGGGCAGATGTTCTCCGACGCACTATACATGCACGTGGTTGACACAGTGCCGCCCCCTTTTGCAGCTGCTTTCGCGAAGCTCGGCTTCGGGCAGCCAGGGGTGCTGGTGGCGTTCATCGAGGAAAAACGTCAACGTGTCTCATCACGAACAATTTTGCAGAAAAAACTCATGGACAGTCGTACGCCTTCGAAAAGCACCACGCCAAGCGCAAGCCATCGCCGCCAAGTACACGTTCTCCTGGAGTGAGACAATGTCATCTGTGAAACTTTCACAAACTGGTCTGTGTGAGAGGCACAAGGGGTGTAAGCGAAGGATGTCATGGGGAAGTTCAAGTTAACGAAGACGTGGGCGAGTGGGTTGTCGCAAAGAACAGAACATGCACAAGCGAAAGTGAAAACACAGATCATCCCCACATACGCGACGGACAACGTGTTGGTCATCACCATGCGTGTAAGGTGTGTAGTAGCGGCGATGTATCACGATGGGGCGGGCAACAAACAGACAAACAACATGTAGACGAAGGATAAAACGAAAGACAAGCACGAACACATAGCAAACTGTCGCATGTCGCAGAAGAAGTGCTGTGGTTAACAACTGCATTATCCGAGTCCTGTCCATTGCTCTCTGTGTTTCTCCTTGGAGAAGATGCAAAACGGTTTACTTTCCCAACGTCTGCTCCTACCACTACAGTCTCTCGCGGTCTTAGTTTGTGAGTGTTTTATACTCAAATGTGCTTTTCTTGAGATTCTCAGAAGGCTGTCAAACAATTCACTTCACATGCAGTCATCAATCAGATTCACACATAGTTCCTCCAACTTCTCTGTCGTCAGCTCCATATATTTGTCTTCACCAATGCCTTACTTTCCTGACCCTCTTGTGAACAAGAGCCACCCCACCAATCAGCAACTCCCCTGGCCCAACATCGTCCTTCTGAGGCCTGCTAAAAGTCTCCCCGCAACATCCTCATCCATTCCAACAACATGCCAAGCATAGTCCCACCCGAGCCCAAACTTTCTGTCCTCAATGCCACAACCACATTCCTCACGGCATCCACCCTTCCCACGTCCTCAAGCGCCAGTGGTTGTTGTTATCGACGGACCACCGTGGTTTGGGCGTGACGCGCGTGCGTTTTGCTGTTCTGGACCAGGAGTTGGGATTGTTGCTTGATGCCATGTCACGTTGTTAATGTTGCAGCTGTGATGCTGCTGCCTTTGACTTTGTCTGTGCGCAAGCGTGTGACCAGTAATTTTCGGGGTATGACCTGTAATTTTGTGCGTGTGACCCGTATTTTGGGCGTGTGGCCGATAATTTTGGGCGTGCGACCGGAAATTTTTGGGATGTGACCCTGAGTGTGTTCTCCAATTTGTGACCTGTCACCCCTTGTGTGTCCCTTTTTTTACCTGTGACTTTTAGTGCTTTGGAGGGTGTTCCGGGAAG
>CBDCEV010000067.1:0-8883 GCA_965215715.1 Hyphomicrobiales bacterium
TGGCAGATTTTGGCACCCAGAATCAGCCCAGATATCAGCAGAAATATGGGTAAATTGGGTCCTGGAAATTAGGTACATTTTCGTGATTTTTAGTGACTTTTAGTGCTTTTGTGATTTCTACTGGTTTTCTACATATTTTCTTCTTGTTCAGATATAAAAATTTCCCCCAGGATTGTCAATCCCAAGGGAAAACTGTCATTTTTGGTACTCTATTCAGAGTCAGTCCATACCAATGAAGTACAGAAACTGTAGCTTAAGAAATCGTTGGTTGCCCTTGTAAATGGAGGCTAATTGCGACTTTGCAGCATTTTCACCTATTGTGCAGAGTAACCCCAGAAATCGTTGGTTGCCCATTCAGAATGTGGGCTCTGGTGTGAATGTGTGGTACATTTTGGCACCCAGAATCAGCCCAGATATCTGCAGAAATATGGGAAAACTGGATACTGGAAATTGGGTGCAGTTTAGTGCTTTGTAGGGGGTTTGTGTGTTTTTAACATTTTTTAGTGGTTTTCCACATATTCTTGTTGTTCAGGTATAAAAATTCCCCCCAGGATTGTCAATCCCAAGGGAAAACTGTCATTTTTGGTACTCTATTCAGAGTCAGTCCATACCAATGAAGTACAGAAACTGTAGCTTAAGAAATCGTTGGTTGCCCTTGTAAATGGAGGCTAATTGCCACTTTGCCCCGAAACCAGCTATTCTGCAGAGTGGACCCAGGAACCGTTGGTTTCATATTCAGAATCCGGGGTGTGACGGGACCAGTACCGGGTTTGAACCACCCACACAGCATCTGTGACCCCAACATATGCTACCCCGTTCCACCCCCAGATTCTGGCCTTGATACGGTGCCAGTGCATATGGGGTGACACCTCTGCCTGGGTGTGTGAAACTTGCCTGTTTTCAATTTTGGGCCCATTTGGACCCATTTTTTTCAGGCCATTTTCCAGCACCTAGGGTGTGAAAATATGGCCGCACAGCGAGATCCGGGTTTGAAAACGGCCCAGGGAGCTCCTTTGTACCCGATTTCAACCGATAGAAATGTAAAATGTGCACACAGGGGGTCCCAGATGGTAAAAATCACCCCCAAAAACAGGGCCCCATTTTTCAGGGTGTTTTTTCCCCTTCACAAAAAAAAATTTCTGTGCTGATCTGGGGTGTAATTCCAGCACCACCGTGTGTTCCCCGCCACTGGAGGGATAAATGCGGTCCGGTGGAAATTTTCCGGAAATGCTGTCCCGATGGCTGAAATGGGTGAAAACATGTGATTATAGCCCAAAATTCGGAAAAGTTGGTCAGCCAAAAAAAAATTCCCACACCTGTGCAAACCTCACGGCTGGCCTGGGATGTGAAACGAATCGTGATTCCAGGGCCCCTGCATATATGCACAGGCCCGAATTTTACCGATAGAAATACAAAATGTGCGCTGCGCAATGTTTAGAACCACTTTTTCTACCCGACAGCCTCCGGCATGCACCTGAAAAACCGACACTTTTTTCGAAGGTATTATGGCCTTGAAAGTATGCAGAGCTCATTTCCGAGACTACCCTCTGAAGTGAAATTCAAACGGTCAGACCAGCGGAACCCAACGATGTAAGGTACGATCGCATATCTGGCCAGTTTTACGTTTGAAATTTGGAAGAGAATTTTCTTGCATCGACCCGACAACAGGCAAAAACGACCGACCTCATGGGGTCCTCTTCGGGGCTGAACACTGACGGATGGCCCCGGAAGCTGAACGAACTCGCCTTCCTGGGTGTAAAAGGAGCGCCCATATGTGAAAAAACCTGGTAGAGCACCCAGGGTGCCGGTCTGGGAAGATTTCTGGGGTAATTTCAGCGAGATGCGCTGTTGCGCGACCGGCGGCGGTGACCTGATTTTTTGACCAAAAAACATGTTTTAAACATTTTTATCCGCCAGAACTGGCCTCCTAACCGGTCTGCGCATGATCTACAGAGCTCCAGAGGGCAAAAGAACCAGCTTCGTAACAGCAGGTTGACAGAGAAGCACCTCGGATCGCCTCTGTTTCATGCACCCACTTTTGCCCAAAAATCGACTCCCCAGCAGCGGGGTGCACAGTTCTTATGCAAGTAAATAATTAAAATCTCCGCCCCATGAACATCGAAAGCGAGGGTGGAAACGGCCAGGCACCCCATTGTCACGGTGCCATTTGTTCAAACCCGGAACACAGATCTTCCACCCCGAAACGCGGAACAGAATCGGACCACCCCGATTTCACCACATCCGGGGTAGGCAGAACAGAGGGCAGTAAAATATTCAAAACAGCACCCCAGGGTGAGAAAATGGGTTCAAACCCCCCCAAAACACCCACAGGACCAGAGTAAAAAAGGGTTGGGCACTTGTTTGGGGGCAGGTCATCAAACCCCGCTTCAGAAAGCCCCCAAATCTTGGGGGAAACAGGGTAGGGGACCCAACAGGAGGGATTTACTAGGAAAGTGGGGTTTTACCCATTTACACCACCGCAGCCTCAAACCAGCGTTAGGCACCGCCTTTCCAGGGCTCTCCCGATGATTTCAGGAGGCTTCCAACCCCTGGCACACACCGAGATGGTGTTCTGGATATTTTTATGGCCACACTCCGGAATCTGTATCCCAGAACCTCAGAAATCTCAAGTATGAAAATCAACAGATTCTGGGGTTACTCTGCACAATAGGTGAAAATGCTGCAAAGTGGTACTTAGCCTCTATTTACAAGGGCAACCAACGATTTCTTAAGCTACAGTTTCTGTACTTCATTGGTATGGACTGACTCTGAAAAGAGACCCAAAACTGACAGAATTTCCTCCTGGGATATCAATCCTGAGAGGAAAATTTTATACTTTCCTATTCTGGACCTGTGTTTGAGTTGTGGTAAAGTGTGAATAATGTGTTTACACTTGGTAAAGTACACACAGCTGCAGCATTCCTGGTAAATCTGTGATTTTGCAGTGTTTTATTCAGTATTTTGCAGTGTTTTGTTACCTCCCATATTGCCAATAACTTGGTTGCAATTTTGTGTGGTTATAAAAACAAGTGAGACACAGAGGCCTCTTCAAAAATTATGCTTTCACTTGAGTAACTCTTACCCACGGTCATCTTTAGTAAAAGGCGAAAGATGAGTTCGTTCTGGGCAAAAGTTGTGAGATACCCCTTGTTGGGGAAACCGTTGGTTAGGCAGACAGGATCTCCCCCTCTAACCAACGGTTCTTCTATGGAGGGTTACATACCTTACTGGTGTCTAACCTGATCAACAAGGGTGTTGACACACCAGTGGCCCCTGCATTGCACTGCGCAGGGGGCACTGGTGGCACTGGCTTCGGCTGGGATGCACAGTGAAATTTTTGACAGCGGTGGTGCTGTGTTCTGCACAAACCCACCTTTTTTTAACCAACTAAAAAAAAATCATGGACCCCTCCACTTGTGCAATTCCATGTCGGCTACGTACCCCCCCTAAGCAACGGTTTTTATAAAGGGCAAGACTGTACTCTACACAGGATCTGTTTTTGAGTACATTCGTGTTGGAGATTGTTTTCTCTAGCACAAGACCAAAGCTGGATGATGAAGACGGTCGGGCATGTGCAGCATGAGCCTTGCGATGATTGTTCTAAAACTGGGTTCCCTTTTCCTTGGAAATTGGCTTCCCAATCAGCACAGCCCTTCCACTTACAGCTTGTTTTTATATTTTATACTCATGGACCCCTTGACCTGTGCAATTCCATGTCAAATACGTACCCCCCCTAACCAACGGTTTTTGTAAAGGGCATCCTTGCGCTCGGGATAAATCCATAGGCTATGACCAAACAGGGACGCCATGGAGAGATTGCTGGTTGAAAACTACCCAATTCCCGCCATGGGCTGCTTCGGCGGCAACCATTGGCAATTTGTGAAGCTGCCTTTGCAGCAAATGTTCTTTATTTATTGTGCTATTCAGGCCATACAGAATACAAAATTCTGTGTAAACTATCAAACCTGCAAATTGACGTACGTAGGTTTGATGGTTATACCATTCATAGACACCAAGTTAGGAAAACAGTATTTATTAGCCGGAGTGTGTCAGCAACACTCTGTTACTCCTAGCTTGGGAGGGCAAGGCTTCTCAGAACTGGGCAATCTTGGACTGGGTCCAAGGGTTCCTCTACTTCTGTGTTGATGCTACTGTCCCTGTTAGTCTACTGTCCCGGTTGTGGCTTTGGTGCAAACCTTAGCAACAATTGGAGTAAAATGGGGTGAACCGGGCCAGGCTGGTCACAGAGCAGCTCCTAACCCCTGCAGTGGACAGTTCAAGGATCGCAGTGCAGAGCAGAGTGAGGAGTCCTCCAATTCAACAGCTCGAACTGGGGAGGCGACTTTTTTTTACCTACTATACCTATACCCCATACATATATATATATATGTATGTATATTCTCTGTTGAATATGTATATAAAAACATAGGTGGGTGTGCCACTCCTGGATGTTGTGCAGCTCCAGGGCAACACGTGTGAATGGACCAGGTTGCCCTGGCGACCCATCACCCCGTTGAGAAATTGCGTTAATATCGTTCAGTACACAAGGTACTGTATCAGATATTAAGCTGATAAGAACAGATAATACACTTGATCTTAGCCAAAAGGCCGAGAAGGTATGCCCCTATTAAGAAACCGTTGCTTAGGGGATGTACAGCCGCCACTCCATATCTCAGGACCCACACCCCAGTATGTATACTGTATATATATTAGGGGGAACTCAAACCCCCAACTGGGCTTGTACACTGCTACTATAATATGCTACCTCAGCAGTGCAGTCCTGGGTATGTGGTGAAACAGGGGTAAGATTCTTCGGCTGTAAGCTTGTAGCCTCTTCAGACTGAAGGCTTGCCTCTTAGTTTTTTTGACAGGTGGTGAGCCATAGCAACAAGGGTGTGTACTCTCCAACACTGGTGAATACTCAGGTAACTCTGTGCAATAGGTGAAAATACTGCAAAGTGTCGCTTAGCCTCTATTTGTAAGGGCAACCAACGATTTCTTAAGCTACAGTTTCTGTACTTCATTGGTATGGACTGACTCTGAAAAGAGACCCAAAACTGACAGAACTCCTCCTGGGATACCAATCCTGAGAGGAGATATTTATTATAAAAAACAAAAATATGTGAAAAAAAAGGTGATACTTTCTCGATTAATGCGTGTCATCCTTGCGCAGGGACCATGCTAATCTTCTCTGTATCGATCCAATTTTGACGGATGTCCCATTTCTGGGCTCCAAAATATAGGTACCTGTAACTTTGCAACTATGGCATCATATTCATTGCTTGGTCTGTACGTAAGGTTGCAGGTTTGACACAGATGCTCAAACCTGCAACTTGGGAACTGGACTGCTATACGATTATAGATTGTGTGCCCCCAAGTTGGAGGTCCCTATCTTGTAGGTGCTAAGTTGTTGTGCTACTTCTACCAAACAAATGCAACTGCAATTTGCAAAATCGCGCATGCTGATTTACAAATGCTTCCAAAATCTGCTTGCACACAGGGCCCAGTTGTGGGCCCATGTGCGGACATATTTGGCCATTTCCGTGCACTCGCACAGAATGACTTTCAACCATGAAGAGTCTAAAACTCAGGTTTTACCTCCGATTGCGTTCAGTCTTCAACACACAAATATTAGAACTTGGAGCATAACCAGCACACAACGCAACCACCTTTTTTTGTATGTATGGTCCAGTATACAGGGGGGTATGGGGTGGGATGCCTTTATGAATACAACTCTGAACTCCTTATTGGATTCGGCCATACTCTGGTGAATACACCTCATCCCGCCTGATTTGAGAAGTTAAGCACCAGCAGGCCTGGATAGTACTGACGTGGGTGACCAGTTGGGAAGTCCGGGTGCTTGAATCCTAAAAATGTTTTTTTTTTTGGGACCCATATTTTTTGGTGTATACCATGGGTAAAGGGGAAAATGGGGTGGGCTGCCTTTCTGATTACAATTCCGAACTCCTTATTGGATTCGGCCATACTCTGGTGAATACACCTCATCCCGCCTGATTTGAGAAGTTAAGCACCAGCAGGCCTGGATAGTACTGACGTGGGTGACCAGTTGGGAAGTCCGGGTGCTTGAATCCTAAAAAAAACTTTTTTTTTTTTTTTTTCAAAAAAACGTACCGATTTTCCACACCACCCAGGAGGCATTTTGAGTACCAAAATGGCACTACCAGACCCTGTCCGTGCCACTGGTATTTTCGATTTTTTATGGGTCCTCAGCCATAATTGATAGAATTCAATGGACCGGAATTTTTCGATAAAATTTTTTTTTCTGAAAGATATAAAGCTCATGACCCTACTACGTTTCACCCAAAAAAAATATACATATCGTCACGTACAGACACCGGTAGTATATTTTTTCGAAGGAATTTTTGGGAAATTTGTAGCAGTGTTGGTAGGAAACACACTTTCTCGTTTTTGGACAAACTCCAACTTTGGTGGTTCGAACACCCTGGGGGGGTCTATTTCGGGTGTCTCAAAAATGCGCGAGAGGTGGGGATATTGGGTCAGAGAGGAATCAAAACGTTGGTAGGGTACTGCCCAGCCACCACCAATTAAGTCGTTTTTGGTGTTCCAAAAAGTGTTTTTTGGCCATTTTTGGACCTATTTTTGGGGTTTTGGCACCCCAAATCGGCCACTTTTTTGGACCCAGATATACCCGTTTCTGTACCAGAATCTGGGTGTGGAAAAAAAAAAAAAAAAAAAAAAAAAGTACCCACCCAGGTGGTCAACTTGCTTCCAACACACCTAGATTCCTTAGAAAACACCCCATGATTTCACCTCAATATGTACCTGGAGCTCCATACTGGGCCCTGGTGAGCTCACCAACAGTTTGCACCGTTTCTGACCCGAAATCTGGGTCAAAAACGGTGGTACCCGTCACACGGTGGGTCCCCAGCCATTTTCACAGAAATGCCATTTTTTAGGTGAAAATGGGCAAAAAACAGGGTTTTGGCCAAAAAAAACGACCTAATGGGTCCTGGCTGGGGACCCATATTTGGACATTATATACCGTTTCACACCCAGTATCTGAACCATTCGCGCATTTTTGAGACACCCGATTTTGACCCACCCAGGGTGTTCGAACCACCCAAATTGGAGTTTTGTAAAAAAAAAAAAAAAAAAAAAAAGTGAGGTTTGAACCCACAGTGCTAAAAATACCCGAAAAATTCCTTTGAAAAAATATACTACCGATGTCTGTACGTGACGATATGTACAAAAATTTTGGGCTAAACGTAGCAGGGTTATGAGCTTTATATCTTTCGAGAAAAAAAAAGTTTATCGAAAAATTCCGGTCAACTGCATTTCATCAATTATGGCTGGGTACCCATGGAAAACCGAAAATTTTGGTGGCACGTACAGGGTCTGGTAGTGCCATTTTGGTACTCAGAATCAACCCAGATGTCAGCAGAAGTGGGAGGAAATCAGGTACTGAAAATTGGGTGCAATTTAACACTTTTTGGTGTTTTTTAGTGTTTTTAGTGGTTTTCCACATATTTTTTTGGGTCAGATATAAAAATTTCCCCCAGGATTGTCAATCCCAAGGGAAAACTGTCATTTTTGGTACTCTATTCAGAGTCAGTCCATACCAATGAAGTACAGAAACTGTAGCTTAAGAAATCGTTGGTTGCCCTTGTAAATGGAGGCTAATTGCGACTTTGCAGCATTTTCACCTATTGTGCAGAGTAACCCCAGAAATCGTTGGTTGCCCATTCAGAATGTGGGCTCTGGTGTGAACATGTGGTGAATTTTGGGACCCAGAATCAGCCCAGATATGAGTTGAAATATGGGAAAATCAGGTACTGGAAATTGGGTGCAATTTAACACTTGTCAGTGTTTTTGTGTTTTTTAGTGGTTTTCTACAGAATTTTTTTGTTCAGATATAAAAATTTCCCCCAGGATTGTCAATCCCAAGGGAAAACTGTCAGTTTTGGTACTCTATTCAGAGTCAGTCCATACCAATGAAGTACAGAAACTGTAGCTTAAGAAATCGTTGGTTGCCCTTGTAAATGGAGGCTAATTGCGACTTTGCAGCATTTTCACCTATTGTGCAGAGTAACCCCAGAAATCGTTGGTTGCCCATTCAGAATGTGGGCTCTGGTGTGAACATGTGGTGAATTTTGGGACCCAGAATCAGCCCAGATATGAGTTGAAATATGGGAAAATCAGGTACTGGAAATTGGGTGCAATTTAACACTTGTCAGTGTTTTTGTGTTTTTTAGTGGTTTTCTACAGAATTTTTTTGTTCAGATATAAAAATTTCCCCCAGGATTGTCAATCCCAAGGGAAAACTGTCAGTTTTTGGTACTCTATTCAGAGTCAGTCCATACCAATGAAGTACAGAAACTGTAGCTTAAGAAATCGTTGGTTGCCCTTGTAAATGGAGGCTAATTGTCACTTGGTAGTATTTCCACCTATTGTGCAGAGTAACCCCAGAAATTGTGGGTTGCCCATTCAGAATGTGGGCTCTGGTGTGAACATGTGGTGAATTTTGGGACCCAGAATCAGCCCAGATATCAGCAGAAATATGGGTAAATTGGGTCCTGGAAATTAGGTACATTTTCGTGATTTTTAGTGACTTTTAGTGCTTTTGTGATTTTTACTGGTTTTCTACATATTTTCTTCTTGTTCAGATATAAAAATTTCCCCCAGGATTGTCAATCCCAAGGGAAAACTGTCATTTTTGGTACTCTATTCAGAGTCAGTCCATACCAATGAAGTACAGAAACTGTAGCTTAAGAAATCGTTGGTTGCCCTTGTAAATGGAGGCTAATTGCGACTTTGCAGCATTTCCACCTATTGTGCAGAGTAACCCCAGAAATTGTGGGTTGCCCATTCAGAATGTGGGCTCTGTTGGCAGATTTTGGCACC
>CBDCEV010000068.1:0-2345 GCA_965215715.1 Hyphomicrobiales bacterium
CACAACTTCGAGCAACGAACATCGATCTAGCACGCAAAAATATATTCATTGAACTGATTCAAAGTGAACAATCAATATTTCGCTAAAAATCATAAACAAACTCGGTGACGAGCTTCGTGCAATAGCAAGGATAGAAACGTTTGTGATCGAGAATGTTGTCAGCGTTGTCGTGGTCGGACTGTTTGGTTGCATTGCATCGCAATTTATTCAGGTTCTGTTTGTGTTGTGGAGTGAAGCGATTCACTGTGGGTTCACACCATTTGGTCCCGCAACTGTTTTAGTTCCACCACTGTCGCTGCTCATGTTGTCATTCCCGTCCAAAATCCAAATTTGTTTCTGACTGCGTGTCAAGTTCACTTGCATCATCGAAAATGAAAGCTTCACGATATTGTCGCGTGATTTCTTGCACTTCTGCTCGCAACGCGATACCAGAGCTTCCATCGTGAACGTAACAACGACACTTTTCCTGCCAAGTTCGAGACTCCAAGGATTTTCGTGATTTTGACTTCGCCATCTTGTGTATGATTTCGTACCCACAATGTCAGAGAGTGAATGTGTCGAGTTATCCCAGCTCATCGCCGTGCTGCTGTCCCTCTTCCAGCAGACGCATCAATCCGAACTTCAAGCATTGTGCAAGCACAATTTTGGTGTTTTCACTGATGACAACTCCCAGATCTTCAGGCTGGATGATGATGTACTTTCACGTGCTCTCAATCAACCTGCGTGATCCGAGTCAGTCAACACAACAACATGAGACGGTTCCTCGATTTGTCACACAAACTCCTGGAGCAACCGCCCATGTCCAGTCAAGCATCTGGCGACTCGCTTGAGCTCAGCAATGGTGCTTCGCTCCCTCCCTCCTGGAGTCATCAGACCTCAGTACTCACCAGCAAGTGCTGACTGTTTGCCGTGGAGCCTTGTTGAATGTACGCTAATATTGGAATTTAGGGTGTTCAAACCTGAAAGAATAAGCGCGGGTGACTGGAGAGGGAAATTATTAATCGGCCCAAAGAACATGGTCGGTTCCAGCGCGGTGAGGGTATTTCATCCGAACTTGCTACATCACGAAAACGAAGAAGTCAGGGTTCCCCACGAAGTCACTTCACACATTGGTGGGGTTTTGTGTTTCGTGTCATCAATTTTTATTCTTGTCGTTGTTGCCATTCACTGAATTTTGACCTTAGCGCGAATTCCTTGCAGCGAAAATTGGTGTCTTGACAGGCGAAGGGGGGTCGGGCGAAGGGGAGGCTTTTTTTTTTTTGGGAGGAGGGGTGGCTGCGATAAGGGTGTTTCCCTTCGAAAGAGACTTTCTGGCCATTGTTGACTTTGGCCAAACCGACATTGGCCAGTTCTCTGACCGACTTTGGCCAAACAGACTCTGGCCAAGTTTGACCAAAGTTTGTGTTTCCATGATTTGACCGACTTTGGCCAAATTTGTTGTTTCAGTGTTTTTTGGGCAAATTTTCTCAAACCACAACCCGAACCCTGAACCTCAGAGACTTGAAGACCACACCCCAAAGGACCTGAACCCAAACCCCGGGCCCCACCTTTCAAGGCCCAATCCCAGACCTCTCCCTTCCCCAGACCCCCTTCCGCCAGGACCGCGTTCCGCTGGATCGCCCAAAATTTCGCTCTTCTTTTTCACTCTCCCGCCACAATTTTCATTCTTTCTACCTCTGTTGGGGTCTTTCCATTGAATTTTGGTTGTTTTTTTTGAAGGCCGGGACCCTTGAAGTGTGCATGTTTGGGCTCACGGGCCAGAGCCCCCAGATTTTGTTTTGAAACCTTTTTTTTCTCAGATTATTTTTTCCATATCATTTTTTTGATGTAGAACTCTTTTTTTTGATTTCATTTATTTTTTGCAGATCAGAATTTTTTGATTTTAGATTTTTTTCATTTGAAATGTTTTTTCGATATGTTTTTTGAGGTGTGTTTTCAGATGTGTTTTCAGGTGTGTTTTCAGGTGTTATTTCAGATGTGTTTTCAGATTTTCAAGATTTTTTGTAGATCTTCCAGTTTTTTCAAATATTTTCTGAAGTTTTCATTGCATTTCGCAAATGCATGTGCATGCGCATTTGCATTTTCTTTCTGTTGGGGTTTCTAAATCTGAAGTTGAGGCTTCTTTTTCGTTTTTCTCTTTTCTTTTATTTTCTTTTTCTTTTTCTTCTGTTGTCCACAGGAGTGCGGCATCCACCTGATGAACGTTGTGTGATGGGTTCACGGGTGGCTGGGAGCTATTCGATCCCTGAGTTGGTGAGGTTTCGGACCCAATTCTGGTCAACGGGCGAAACCTGGCTCAAACTTTGGTTTTCTTTGCCTTTTTGTTGAATGGAGATTCCCAATAG
>CBDCEV010000069.1:0-10854 GCA_965215715.1 Hyphomicrobiales bacterium
AAAACCAGCCTTCTTGGAATCAACATCTCCGAGACCACACACTCGTCGACTGAACTTGTGTCTGAAATCAACCCTGATCGCTCAACACCACTCTCCCATTGACTTGGACGGGCTTCATCATCACTGCACATTGCCTGTAATCTGTCCCCTGATGCAATGACGGTGTCACACGCACCTGCTTCAGAATCGTTTTCCGCGGGCAAATCTCGCATCAACGCATTCACCACCTCCGGAGGCACACGACTGCCTGCTGCACTGGCTGGCACCGTCACCCCACTCTCGCTGGAATGGTGACGGGGTGAATCCTGACGCTCTCGGTGGCATTGAGAAATCTGCACCTGATTCCCATTGGGTCAGGCCTGGGGCAGGTGCAACTGACTCCGCACACTCTTCGCTCAAAGCTCCAAACCTGTTGTGCACCCTCACCATGCCGAAAACTGAACACATCCCATCTGTGCTGCTGGAGAACGGTTGCGCATCTTCCCACACGCTGGCCACTGACATGTCAACTTCAGTGCCACCGACTCCCAAACTCCGACTCCGAGATCTGCACCGCTTCAACCTCCTGAGACTATTTGGCTCCACGCCCGCCCTCGCACCTCGACCTACGCCAGTGGGTTGAAACGGTTCGAGCTCCTGTGAACCGACTCGCCGGTTATGCTCGACTTCGGCCAATTCCGACTTCGGCCAATTCGATTTCGGCCAGCTGGCCGAAGTCGAATTGGCCGAAGTCGAACAGATGATCTTGTGGTGCTGTTTTGTTTTCTTTTTTTTCTCTTTTAATCTCTTTTGTTTTCTTTTTCTTTGAATTTGTCTTTTTATTTTTCTTCTTTTTCTTTTTCTTTGTCTTTATCTTTTTCTTTTTGTTTTTTCTTTTTCTTTTTCTTTTTCTTCTTCTTTTTCTTTTTCTTCTTCTTTTTCTTCTTCTTTTTCTTTTTCTTTTCTTTTTCTTTTCTTTTTCTGGTTCTTGTTCCTGTTCTTATTTCCCCTAAACCCAAAACCCTAAACCCTAAACCCTAAACCCAAAACCCTAAACCCTAAACCCTAAACCCTAAACCCCAAAACCCCAAAACCCTAAAACCCCAAAACCCTAAAACCCTAAAACCCTAAAACCCTAAAACCCTAAAACCCTAAAACCCCAAAACCCCAAAACCCCAAAACCCCAAAACCCCAAAACCCCAAAACCCCAAAACCCCAAAACCCCAAAACCCCAAAACCCCAAAACCCCAAAACCCCAAAACCCCAAAACCCTAAAACCCTAAAACCCTAAAACCCTAAAACCCTAAAACCCTAAAACCCTAAAACCCCAAAACCCCAAAACCCCAAAACCCCAAAACCCCAAAACCCCAAAACCCCAAAACCCAAAAACCCCAAAACCCCAAAACCCCAAAACCCCAAAACCCCAAAACCCCAAAACCCAAAACCCTAAACCCAAAACCCAAAACCCTCAACCCTAAACCCAAAACCCTCAACCCTAAAACCCTAAAACCTAAAACCCTAAAACCTAAACCATAAACCATAAACCATAAACCCTAAACCATAAACCCTAAAACCTTAACCCTAAACCCTAAAACCTTAACCCTAAACCCTAAAACCTTAACCCTAAATCCTAAAACCTTAACCCTAAACCCTTAACCCTAAACCCTAAACCCTAATCCCTTAACCCTAACCCCTAAACCCTAAACCCTAAACCCTAAACCCTAAACCCTAAACCTAAACCCTAAACCCTAAACACCTAAATTCCCGCTTTTCGACCTTCAACAGACCTTCATGTGGAGCATCGCCGGCCTTCGGCCAGCGATGCTCCACATGAAGGCCTGTTGAAACCCGAAAAGCGGGCATAAGCCGTGTTTGTGTGAATGCGTCGCCGGCCTTCGGCCGGCGACGCATTCACACAAACACGGACTATATTGACTGTCGCGCCCATTTGGTTTCTTTTCTGTTCTTTTTTGTTTCTTCTTTTTTTCATTTTCAAATTTGGGATGGTCAAAGAGACCAAACAAAATTGGCCGAAGTCGAATTGGCCGAAGTTGAAATTGGCCGAAGTCGAAATTGGCCGAAGTCGACCACGACCGGCTCGCCGTGGTCGACCAGAGTTGACATTGGAGATGACTGATGCACGGGGGGGGCTCTCTGGAACTCGCTGCCTTAACATCTCCACTCGCAACTGATATCTCGCGTTCCAAATTCGACACCATCTCGCGGAACTCTGCCATTGACGGTGCTGACACTGGCACTGCAGATGAAACCTCTTCTGTACTGACTGGGGCTGATTGGTCCATCGCTGTCTGAGCTGCCGCTTCCTCCCGAAGACATTTCAATCTCGACAACCCTTCTTCGAGCTCGCACTCGAGACGCGACTTCGTTTGAAGCGCCTTCATCACAGCCTCCTCGGCTGCCGCGAACCGTTTTCGCTCCCTCTCCACGAATTGCTGGCACGCGTCCAATCTCTCCCCAACAGGGGCCACTGATTTCGTCCGGAGCTTCTTCAGACTCGCGACCAACCCTGCAGCCTCAACGTTGTCCTCACCGAGAACCTCGATTGCGCGCTCCAATTTGTCGATCTGGCTCTGGTGGTCGGCTGCCACGTCGTCCGGACTCCGTCTCTCGGATGTCTTTTCTTGACGCGGAACTCTGCCTTGCCAACGTCGGTTCCGCTGTTCTCCCACCTCTCGTGAAACGTTCAGACGTCCCCCTGTGCCTTTGCCTTTGGCTTTGTCCTGGGCTGACGGCCACGACACTGCTGGAGGGCGAGGGCCGCGCAAAATCTGCCTCCACAGCAACTGGGCGAGATCGTCCGCTGGTTTCCATCCTCTTGGCATGGCGAACCGTTCTCACGAACGGAGTGCAACCACTAAGTTGATACTAAGTTCGCACACCAAAGAGCAATCGACAGACCGTGCAAAAAGCAACGACTGTCTTGAGCAAAAATGGCTACAATCTCCCTCTCCATCTGTCATCTGTCTAAAATGGCCGTCGCGCCGCCCAGACGCCGCGCGACCGCAGCGCGGGCCGTGAATGGATTCCGGAAGGATTGGAAGTTGGTTCCCACCGCCGCCTCCGCCCTTCCGTCCTAACCTCATTATTTCCCGAAGGGTGGTCCTATCGGCGACACGATATTTCAAATAGCTTCACCGATTGTCACGTCCTAACTTCATCAACACATCATATAATTCAAGAGATGAGAGATCGTACACGACATCAAGTAAGTAGTGCTTCTGCTTTTACCGGATAAAGGCAAAAAGAAGATTGCATACAAAATATCATGATCATGACGCTATGTCTATATGGATTGGATTTTGACAGAATTCTATCATTTTATCGTGTGACAAAGAGAATCGACATCTCACATGAAGTGGGAAGAACGTTTCGATGTTAACGAAGAGAATGAGTACGAAAGGAATGAGATGGAGGTTTTGTCACATGACAGAGTACACACAATCGATTCGATTTCGCTTGACGTACGACGATCTGTCCTTCTGGCAAAATGATAGCACTTTCCGCTGCGTGCGCTGGAACGATGTCTCGTTTTCCGAGTGTTCAATACGTTGTGAATCATTTGTTTCGAGAGCAGATGGTGAAAAAGCAATTTGAAATGTGGCTGTCGTTTGATGATATTCTTGAAGTTTTGGTTGTGGACCAAGGTGATGGGTTTGTCAGGATACATAATTGATCACTGGAAGTCACAGGGTGACAGTAAGGAGTGATGGAGACAAACGGTGATTGGGATAATTGAAATACAAAGTGTGTTGGTGAGAGAAGAGGCAAATTGGTGTTGGTGCGTGTGCATTCGATGAACGTAACGTTGATAAAGTGCTTTGTTATCTCAGGAAAGGCTGTGGTTCGAAAGTTCTTTCAAAAGATATGACGTTTTGACGGTTGAGGAAGACTGATGGGGACGGATAGCGTGGGTTATCTTTCTCAGGTACGAATAGCTGTAAAAATAATATCGACGAATTAAGATTTGCAAGAATGACTTGGAGAAGTGTTACTGAGAATATCCAGAGAAGAAAATGTGGATACATTAAATAAAAATGCACTTCTACTTTGTCCATCCGCGCGAAGACCGACAAAGATCCAATACGATGATGATACGAAACCTCTTCCTTTACAGCAGACAACAGAAAAATTTCGATGTGCTTCATACTGAATTCAGAGATGATTAGAAAACATATCTTGAGATGAACGATATCAACACCGGCTCACAGATCAGAAGAAGCGGGAGAAGGAGAAGAACTTGACGGAGCTCCTTATTTGAACGATAGAAAAATCAACGCACTGTGGATCTCGTCGAAAATTTGAGAATTTTGCACACAGTGACGAAAAGGAGAAAGTTGAGTGACCTTATCAATTTTCCGCGGGTAGGATACGTTGACCATTACAATGAATGAGAATGTGATCACAGAGAGAATCCCAACCCTGGACAGCCGATGACAGTTATGAACCAACTGAGATGTTTCATGTGTCGTATCTTTTTTGAGAATGGCGGTCTGACGCCAAAGTTCAAGACTATCAGATGCCGCAAGCAATATGTGTACGTGTGGAAAGACTTCGACTGTGCCGTGAGTGGAAGACGGATTTATGGAGAAAGGGCGAAGACGGCCGTAAAACACCCACAGTCGATTCCAGAGTGGAAGACACACGATGAAATTCGAGGAGGGTGTCTCATCCGCCAAAATGCTGGACGAAGACGTCGACGATTGCAAGACGTGCACAACTCGCTTGGATGAAGAATGGCGTGGTGGAGCACTGTTCCACCAGTTGAAAGACATGAAAACGTCTTATTTGGATATTCTCGCACGTTTTGTGGAAAATCAGTCAACATTGACCGGGAAGAACCTCGGCTCTGTGTATCTTCCTTGTCGTCGCTTGTCGTCGCTAATTTTTGTCTCGCTCGTGAAGGAGAGAAAGGAACGAGGACAAGAAGTTTTTACGACGCCTGGTTAGCGCTCGCGATGCGGAGAAGGTCCCGGCCATCTGCAGATGTTGGCCCGCCCAGCCTTGGGTCTCGCAGATGTCTACAATCTGTTACCTTCACGAGTGGTTGAACAGAAGAGCGTGGCATCAATGTTACCTACACGAGTGGTTGAATAGAAAAGCGTGGCATCAATGCAGCACGATTTGCAGATGCTCTTGAAGTGTCGTGCGATGAAGACAGTTGGCATCTAACCTTCTCGCGTCCGAATATCAGAGTATTCGTTGCATCATTTTCTTGAGATTTGCTTTTTTGTCAGTTTTTCCTCGCGATTCGACCTTTGACGTGACTTATTGTCGTCCATCAGTCACATCTGACTATGTGCGGTCAATGCACAGAAAAAAATCAAGTGTGTTAATTGTACTTGTGTGCCACTACCCTGGAATTCACTGCCTGACAGCAAGGACCTTCGCAGCAAAGTCACCAACGCTGATAAACACCTTGGCCTGACAGTTGGACGCGGGACTTTCGAAGGAAGTCTTTCTGAGAAGGATATTACGGCTGGAGTATTCCTCACACCATCGAGACTTCAAGTCATACAGGATCCAAGAATTTACTCGGAGGTATCGAGAAACTCTTCGATATAGTGGAGTACGAAATCTTCGTCAGTACACTTCACGAACGTGACATCAAGAAACGCATACATATCAAAGAGAACGGGAAAGTGTTTATGCAATTTTTGACAGGAAATCACGATCGATGATATCCAATTGAGCCAATCCTCGTTCCAGTTAATCGCGTATTCTTGTTCAGACGCAGGAGCGCGCTGACCATCCATGATATATAAAAAGGATTACGACACTGGTGATAACTGATATTGAAGGTACCCATGTCGATCCGACCAATACATAGTGCTTCAGTGAGTAAGGAAAAAGTCGAAATTTTTGATCAATTCTATCGCATACATCATATCACACCACCTTATAAATTTTAAAATCATTGGAGGAGATACAGCACATGGCCAATTATGACGTTTAAAAGTATATTCTCAATTCTCAAAAATTTAGATTTCAAGATGACGAACGCGATGATGATCAATATTAAATTTTTTCTGATTTATTCTTGAAATCATATCAGCGAAATTGCTAAAAAAAAAATGCGCATCCAATTAGGTAGACGTATACGATCTTGACTTCGCGATATTCTACATCAAAAAAAAAACTTATTGATGATGATCCAAATGACGAGAATTCTTTGTATTCGAAATGCATAGCGACTTGAAGCAGTCATGAGATTCTTATATATTGATGATATATTTTTGAGAAATTCTCTATCATACTATTGTTCAAAAATGAAATCTTTCGCACCATATATATCTACTTTTTAAAATTTAAATCTTAGATAATAACAGACTTTCATCATTAAAGGAATTTTTCTTATCTAAAATGTTTATTCTTTTGATGAGCATCTTACCTTTTTCTACACAAATGATAATTTATATTCTTTTCATCAAAAACTTTAATCCATATCATGCATATAAAAAACTTTTTGAAAAATATCAAAATTACCTTTGAAAAATTTGATAAACGAATCAAACAATCTTGATGAATTGATATTGATCCGCGTACTTCCGTTTTATGATGAAGAGACATTAATTTTTCAATGATTTTCAGTTCAGTTTAAATCATACAGAAAATCTAACAATTATGCATGACCTCCATTGATGACCACCGTGAACTTATTGCGCTGTCATACGAAATATGGTACGTCCAATTGATCCGAATTTATGAAAACTGAGCTCGCCATACATGATGAGAGATCAACTTATAGCGATCGGATTGTCAGCTGGGGTGATCTCCCTTCCAATCGTTTTTCATTTCGAGTACTGGTTTTTGATACGACTTCAGAATATTGCATGAGCGTAGATTCTTCTCTAAATACTTACTCTTCTCTTCGATTTACTGGTGAAATTATCTAACGTGTCGTAGACGACTCATACGTCAGATTAAAGTAAATCAAGCGTGATTTTATAGGAGCGTTGATGATTTCTTTAGTCTTGATCATTTTATATACACGTCCAGTTCACGATGGAGTGTTGAGAAGATTACATCTCGAAGCGTTCAATTACTTGATTTCAATGTGTGATAGACTGCGAATATCCAGTGGGTCGTATCAGAGAATCGTGATCGGAAAAATTCTGTAAAAAAGTATCGGGACTCGATATGGACAAATAGTAAATCATGAATTTATTATCATCTTATTGTACTTGATGAGATTCAGGATAATGATGATTTCAGATGGCTATGATACCAAGATCCCGAAGCATCATCACTGATATAGTAAGAGTTCGCTTTCGCGACGAGAAAAGACGCTATAAGTATAATGCACAAATGGATCCGTACTCAAATTGATTCGGCTGAAAGTGATAAGACTGGATCATGCTTCATAGCTGATCAAGAATCTCAAGTACGCTTTGTTGAAAATATTTCAAATATCAGCATCGTCGTATTGCTGTAATGATAAAACGAAACGATTATCGCCTCTCCGATGACGCGGGTTGTTAGGATGCGCAGCAGCCAAGGCATTCGCAGCGTCACTTCTGGAGTTGCACAGTGCCGTCGGTGTTGACGGGATGACAACGGCAGCGCACGAGGAGGAAGGGGAGTTCCGCTGTGCAGGTTTGGCCGCGTAGGTTGTGCCGTTAGCGCACACTGTTGGAGGAAAGTCCGCATCGTTCAATCGGTCGTGTGTGTGTAAGAAAAAAAGATGAAAGCAACGACAATGTCGAAGGAAGGGAGAGAGTGCATTGAAACGATTGAAATTGTCGCAAACGAGCCAGCGTTGATGTGACAAGACAGGCCATTGTGGATTGTCAAAATGTGAAAAGAATGGAAACGGCAAGAATATGAAAATTAAAAATGAATTTTCTTGGACAAGTTAATGAAGAGCAGCATTTCGCATGGAAGCAGTATTTTTACAGGATTGAATGTTGTCACCACATCAAAGGTTGAGGCCAGCCCATCATTCAGGTTGAAAATAAAAAGAAAAACCTGATGAAAGCGGCGCCGATGGGCGACAAGGAAGTGCTTGGTGTTCCAGTTTGTAGACAGCGGCCGATGTCAGAAAGGTGAGCATCTCACAAGCATGGTGTAAACAATGAGATGTTGGTGGAAGACAATACAATTGGAAGATGTATTCAGAAGCCGTCAGATCATCAAGGAGATAGAACAGCACATGTGCAGGATGAGTTGTGAATTTTTGCGCGAATTGACAGGACAAAGACATTCAAGCGATATTGTTTCTGTTGAAATCTGTTTTCAGTGTTGATGGAGGAAGGAAAGTTCTCCATCAGGCGACCCCGTGGATGGTTGGCGCGATGTTTCAATTCTGTACGTCAGAAGATGACGCCGAAGGAGCGATATTTGGAGTTGAGTTCAAGGAATGGTCCACGCAGTGGAAGGGTTGAGAAGAGGTCAAAAAGGCAGCACAGACCGTGGGAAGATTTGAGTTGAGGAAGCAGGAAGAAGTTGTGTCTGCGTTCAGCGTGTTTCGCGCAGGGTTGTTTCAGAGCCACCACGTGTGTCGGAGTGGGTGGTTTTCATGTGGGACTTCTCCACGAGTGTTGCGGCAGAATTTGCGTTTTTCTTACAGAAAGGTTAAAATTTCATGGAGTGTGGCATACTGATGACAACACGACGCCTTTCGTTTTAATATCTATCGTTGTTCACCATGGTCAAAAAGATGTTGGGAACAGTTTCGAGCCCCCACGAGATATGATCAAGGTTGGGACGCACGTTTTAATAGGAGTGGAGGAGTTGAGAGGGCGACGAAGATTTTCAGCGTGTTTGTTGAGTTACAAGTAAGGGTTCTCTTCGACGGCATCAAGTTGTCATGAGAGGTGTGGCAAAGGATCTTGTGTTGAGGGCAAGAGACTTTCACGAAGTTTTGAAGGCGGAAATGACCAACGTGCAGTTGGAGTTCTGTGTTGTTGAGAGCGGCAATGGAAAAAAGCAAGGTTGATGTTGTTTGTTTTGGTCCTGTCATGAAGATGGTCCAGACATTGATGGCAGGTTGACAAGCGCACGATTTACCAAGGAAGTTCGGTAAGAAAGAGGTCGAGCGCCAAAAAGTTTGAAACATAAGAGTTGGCACAGTCGAAAAGCATTGTTTTCAAGCTACAGTGAATTGAAAAAAAGGCACCATGAAGTTGGTTTAGATGGAGTTGGTTCCTGTTGGGAATCTGGGGTCGTAGATTGTTTGTTTCGTGTGTGCTATGAGCAAAGATTGAAGATGTGAAGGCTGATTGTGGAGATGTTGGGCAAAGAACCCAGTGCGTTTTTGAACAATCTTTTCTGAGGTGGATGTTGGGTTGGAGCGGAACCATCCTTCTCGGCCACTCTCTTCAATGGATGAGATCCTGTTCGGAGGGAACTTGTTTGGAGGAGGCAGATCTTTGAAGCTGAGTTTTGGAGTCACGTGCAAGGGCCAGCGGGAGTTGTGTGCTGTGAGTTAAGAGGCGCAGACATGCAATGGCCACGTTGGGATAAGTTCGTTGTGGATGGCACAGTTCTTGATTGCAAAATTGGACACCTGAATGACTTCAAAAAGCATTTGTTGAAAAGAGTGAGATTGAGATGATGGAAAAACAAATGTGTCGGAGAAATGGACAACGCTGATTGGTTTGGGCCAGTCAGAATTTCGTCTCGAGGAAGGGCAAATACATGCGGTTTTCGTTTGACACGAAGGATTGTTTCCGCAAGTTTGGTTTGTTTAAATTGGGTTAGTGTGTGATTTGTGGAAGGCCAGGCAGAGAGAAACACAGGCCATGTGAATGTTTTTGTTGGCGTCACATCAGGTTGAAAGTGGAAGAAGTTGAGCGCTTCGTTGATTGTGCTCATGACAGTCATGAGATGTGGTTGTGGGAAAGAGGTCTTGCCTCTTCTTCGAGTGTCTGGGGTTGACAGGAAGTTCAGTTCTAAAATTGCTTAGAACGAATAGAGGTGTTAGGGGATCAGTTGGGCCGTGATCCCTCGTTTTCTTGTGTAAGTTGTTGTTGATGGTTCTCTAAGAGGTGTTGCGGGTAAGTTTGCGGCTTCTTGTTGAGTCAGAGTCTAAATGAATTTTGATAGTGTTGGTAGGGTGATGTTGTTGGAGTTTCAAGTGAGGGTTGAGATTTGGGTGTTCAACCTGGCTATCTGTGAATTGGTTTGGCCAGGATCTCTTTTGATGAAAGAGGTCTGGTTTTGGCGTTTGACGAAGGTGAGGTCAATTGTATCACGGCCACGCACAAAAATCTTGATGTTCGGGTCAGGGTGCGAGATTTTATAATTGGCGTGTCGAAGAAGAAGGCATGTGGATAAGGAATGTGTGGGTTAAGGCCCACACCTTGAACTAAGAAAAGGAGTTGGTGATGTTTGAGAACGTGTGCGAATGCACAGGCTGACGAGTTTGGCAAAGCGCGGGGCTGATTTCGATGAGGCTTCATTTGCTGAATATGTGGATCAACACGCTCTTCAAAAGCGACACGAGATTTGTGTTGCCGTCTGGTTTGCCACCGATTTCCACTTCAGGATTGAGGGTCTGTTTGATCCAGAAGCCACTGAAGAGAAAAAGATAAAGTCAAAGCGGCAGTTTTGTCCCAAGAACGGAGAAGGCTTTATGCACAGGGTGATCAAAGCCACGGTTGGCAACAAGTTCTACCAATGCGTCGAAGCAGCAAGCGTAGCATTTTGGAAATGTTCCAGGCCAATGTTTTGGGCTGAATGAGGTGCGTGCCAATTGCGTGTATGAAGCTGAGGCTGCCAGTGGGATAGGAAGGTACATCGGTGGGCACAGTTTGCAGCGAATTGCTGAAAAGATCCGCACGATGGTCTGGTGTAGGAATTGTGTTGGGTGGACCATCTCCAATTAGGTTGGAAAGTGTCTCTAAACCATGTAAG
>CBDCEV010000070.1:2500-5000 GCA_965215715.1 Hyphomicrobiales bacterium
AAGGGCAAAAGGGCACAAGGGCAAAAGGGCGAAAGGGCAAAAGGGCAAAAGGGCAAAAGAGCAAAAGGGCAAAAGGGCAAAAGGGCACAAGGACACAAGGGCACAAGGGCACAAGGGCACAAGGGCACAAGGGCAAAAGGGCAAAAGGACAAAAAGGGCAAAAAGGGCAAAAAGGGCAAAAAGGGCAAAAGGGCACAAGGGCACAAGGGCACAAGGGCACAAGGGCAAAAGGGCAAAAGGGCAAAAGGGCAAAAGGGCAAAAGGGCAAAAGGGCAAAAGGGCAAAAGGGCACAAGGGCACAAGGGCACAAGGGCACAAGGGCACAAGGGCACAAGGGCACATGGGCAAAAGGGCAAAAGGGCAAAAGGGCAAAAGGGCAAAAGGGCAAAAGGGCAAAAGGGCAAAAGGGCAAAAGGGCAAAAAGGGCAAAAGAGCAAAAGGGCAAAAGGGCAAAAGGGCACAAGGGCACAAGGGCACAAGGGCATAAGGGCAAAAGGGCAAAAGGGCAAAAGGGCAAAAAGGCAAAAGGGCAAAAGGGCAAAAGGGCAAAAGGGCAAAAGGGCAAAAGGGCAAAAGGGCAACAGGGCGAAAGGGCAAAAGGGCAGAAGGGCAAAAGGGCAAAAGGGCAAAAGGGCAAAAGGGCAAAAGGGCAAAAGGGCAAAAGGGCAAAAGGGCAAAAGGGCAAAAGGTCAAAAGGGCAAAAGGGCAAAAGGGCAAAAGGGCAAAAGGGCAAAAGGGCAAAAGGGCAGAAGGGCAGAAGGGCAAAAGGGCAAGAGGGCAAGAGGGCAAGAGGGCAAGAGGGCAAGAGGGCAAGAGGGCAAGAGGGCAAGAGGGCAAGAGGGCAAGTGGGCAAGAGGCAAGGAAAGACACCCTGAGGGTTTTATTGACAAAGGTTGCATATGCGAAGCTTGCCGACGCACTACGTCCACATGCAAAGCTTCCCACATAATCTGCGGATTTGAAGCTTGCAGACGCAGAGCTTGCATTTGCGAAGGGTGCAGAGACAATGCGCGCAAACGCAAGGCTTACACCAGGAAGCACAATCAAGATAGTGTGACTTCTCCTTCGTACAAAGCGTTCCATCTTATGCATTGAGTGGGGGGCCCTGCTTACTGAATGTCGGCCCACAGACTTCAGCAAAGCCCTCCATGTGACAATCATGTGGCTGTGTAACGTGGGCCGAAGCACGCGTACAACTACAGACGGTCATCAGCACAGAAAAAAAAAACGACCTGAATCGCACAAGACCTCCCGCGTACACGGCCAAGCCACCAGCAGTTTGACGGCTTTTGAATTCAAAATTGCGTGTTGACCTGCACAAAACACTAGAAATCATTGAAGTTTTAAAGCAAAACTTGTCCTTGCGTACAACAAGATGCATTTGGAATGGCAATTTGTAACCGTTGTAGACTAAGCTCATACCGCGTTGCCTTCGGATTTTTGGTTGGAATTTGCTTTTCACGGTTTGGACTTTTCATGGGAATTCTCGCTCGGGTTTGGGGCGGTTTCCCGCGCGGACCGAGAAGCCAGAGTGAATCGCACTTCTTTTTTTTTGGGTCTGAACCTCGGGCAGGTACATTTCAAGGTCTACTCATATGTCTAGTTGTCGACGTTGGATATTTTTTGCCGTTGCAGATGCATCGTGTCTGTGAGATGTGTGTGTGGTCAAAGCACGCACCTAAATCGGTCCAGTTTTTTTGCGACAGGTGTCGAAGATCAACGCTGCCGTTGGGTGCACGCGGGAACTCTTGAGCGATGTCGGTTCGTATTTCTTGCTGCTTTCGTGGAGTAAGGTCGTCCGCGGTGCTGCCCCCACCCAGTATGACCAGAAACACACCCGTCTTGAGTCGTATGCCAAGGGCAGTTGGAGGAAAACTCTTGATGGATGACTGGTGGGTCGTAAAATACACAGGGACTGGTGGGCCTTTAAATACACAGGGACTGGTGGGTCTTTAAATACACATCGACTGGAAACCGAAGATTTTTTTTTTTGGGAGGTGGGGGATGAGCTGACAGAAATTGTAGAGAGAGAGAGGGAGTGAGAGAGTGAATGCTCTGACTTCTGTTAATTGACTGAAATGAGGGTTTTGGTTTTTTTTTGAAATAGAAAGAAAAGAAATGGTGTTTCTTTTTGCCCATTGAACCCTCAGGGATGTCGTTTTTCTTTCGTTCTTGCCCTTGCCCTGACCCTTGCCCTGACCCTTGCCCTGACCCTTGCCCTGACCCTTGCCCTGACCCTTGCCCTAACCCTTGCCCTTGCGTCTGAACCTCGGGATGAGGGTCTCCCTGGCCTTTTTTTTCAGCTCTGAACCCAAAGAACCTCGGGCAAGTGCTGGGCTGATCTGACAGAAATTGTAGAAAGTGGACCGCACGTTTCCTTTTGTGGAGAGTGGATCGCACTTTTCTTTTCTTCGGGTCTGAACCTCGGGCAAGTGCTTGGCCGAGCTGACAATATTTTCCTCTCTTTTTTTTCCCCCTTTCTTTTTCGCATTCTTTTTCT
>CBDCEV010000071.1:0-11640 GCA_965215715.1 Hyphomicrobiales bacterium
TCTGCATGTGGGCCCTCCCTCACATCTCCCTGACTGGGGGCCGGATTAGGCTCGAACGTGACGTCGTCTTCTGATCTGTCTCTGACACTCTCTGTGTCAGACTCAGACAACTGATGCATCCGTTCCGCCTGCCCCACATCCTGTTCGGGGTCACGTTCAGGATCAGCTGGTGGAACTCCTTCCTCGCCAAGAGAATCCGCCACCGTCAGATCGAAATGCGTGGCCTCAATCCCGTCATCTCTTTGAATTTATCCACACTCAACGTCACCCTCCGTCAACGCTCGGAGCTCACCACTTCCCCTTGCTGGCGATGGGACATCCACATCGAGAACACGCCTGACTCGTTTCTAGTGGGGGATCACCGGCTGCATCAAATCCTCTTCCAATGCATCCAACAACAGTCCACTGACTGCCCTTGACAACAACGGTGCATCTAAATCACTGTCCAGAAGGGTCGCGCAATCGGTCACTGTTCTCTGGGACCGCCTCGTTCCAGCCGGAAAAGTCTCTGCGCCTGCCAATGCGGCGAACCTGTTGGAGCATGGCTCAATTATTGACTCCATCTGGCGCATGGGAAGAGGCAGTGCACCCCGTTCAATAACATCATCATCGCCAATGTGTTCCATTTCACTCCAACAAGACTCCGAACCTGCAGAGCTGCAATCATCATCCTCCCGATCTGCGCAACCGGGAAACTGAACAGGACTGTGACCCCCTTCGTGAATCGTGCCCCTCGAAAGCTCATTGTCAGTCTCGGCCATCCCTGCTGCAATCGGAGCCTGCGGCGATGCTGAAACTGTGGTTTCGGGCTCTCCCACTGTCCCACTTGTCAGACTGCGTTGACTGCCACCAACTGGAGGAACTGAGTACAATTCGCCAATTGTCCTCGGGACCACGTGGCGTCCACTGTTGGGGCGGACCAGAATCTCTTCATCTGATGACGGTTCCACTTGCGTGCTTCCAAACCCTTCTGTTGGGCCAGTTGGATTTGATCTCTCCAACCTCCTGGCCTGGCGAGTCTGTACTGGGCCAGGGTTTGACGCCTCACCCACACGGTAACCCAACAACCCACACTGGTGGGCAATTGCTCGGAAGAACCAACCTCATGGGACCATTCGGCTGCATGCGATCTCCCTCAACTGTTCTGCCCCTTCCGCCATCTTCGACGTCAATTCGAGCACTCGTGCCGAATTCCCATCGACGAGCGCCTCCTGAAGATCTGTCTGACGATCTTCGATCCAGTGGTAGAGCTCTGCAGGGATCAAACTTGGCATTAATGGGATGAAACCCGCCTCCTGCAGCCCCGGAAACTCGTGGGCGCACGCGAGGACGCTCCTGTGTCGTGCTGGTCCCTTCCAACTCGGCCACATGTTCGCGCAAACGCTTGATCTCTGCCTCCAAATCTGACGCTGGAGGAACAAACGGTGGTGGCTGCGTCGGAACTCCTGTGGACGCCAATTCTCGAAGTCTCGCCAACCGTGCTGCAGCGGCGTCCAACATGTCCTGTTCCTTGGCGCACTCTTTCTCGAGGTTGGCCAACCGATTCTGGGACCTGCCGATGAAAGCTTCGAACCCCTTCACTTGAACATCGACAGGTTTGTCTTCCGATGCGCGCTGGGCAGACTTCAACGCACTCTGTAGTGCACGGGCTTCGACAGAATCTGACTCTCCCAAAGCGGCCAACGCTGTCTCGAGCCGTTGTACTCGTGCACGTGCGGCCTTCACGGCTTCGTCTGGATTTGCCGGGCGTGCACCCGCCCGTCCTTGTGCGGCTGAGGCTGCCTCCAAAGGCCACGTGGCTGCGGAACGTCTGACGAATTGCGCTCCTTTGCCGAAGGCCACTGCACGGATTTTGGGCGTGGCCCACGAAGAACCTGGATCCAACCGGAAGGCACCTCCAAGTGACTCCATCCACGGCGTGGCATTGGAAGCCGTTCTTACGAACGGAGCCGAAATAAAATTGACACTTGCCAGAATGAACCAAACCTGTCCCCTGCGCGCGCGCAACAGAGGCTTGAGCCAAAAAGGCTACGGCTTCGTGCGCAAAGGTGCGACATGGGCCTCCGAGGGCGTGTGGTTGTTGACGTTTCTTTGATCATTGTGCACTTCACAAGTGTTGGTCCAGACTGCAATAGACAGACTGCCCATGAGATGCGAAAGCCCCAGCAACAAGGTCACCGCGCGCCTTCAGAGGCCAGCCTCCAACAGATCAGGCTTCTGTACTCTGAGGGCTCCTGGGAACGCTGTGACTGTACTTGGGCGTCTTTCGGCCGTCGACAGAAGAGGAGTGCACATGCACTTCTTGCCAGAGGATTGGCAGAGAGTCACTCACAACAGAGCTTCGCTGGGACCGACCTGTCATCGATCAGGGCTTTCCTTTCAGACCTCATCTTCGTTAATAACACGACGCTCCCACGAAGACACTCAACAATGCGAGTCACACTGTGCGCCTTTCACTGCGATTGATCAGAAATAGATGCCGCCGCCGAGATTTTCGGATGTGTGGCCAAAGAAGGACAACGTGCTTGAACATATGACCACACGAAGTCTCAAGTGGAGAGAGACACACATACTGCGGTTATGCCCGAACGCCGCTTGGCGAAGAGCGCACGTGCTCCATGCGCATCCCTGCCTCGACAAGAGCCGTCGACACCTCCAGCAGAGCAACTCTTTGCAAGGTCATCTGAAGCCAAGATGCGCAGCAAACGTGTAACTTCCTTGAGTTTTTGACCATTGCAAGTGGGAAAACTGTCACCGTCCCCGCCGTCATCCTGTCAGCCCTCCTGTGCAGTACTTCCATCCAACTTTTCCACTGTTGAAGTGGGCATCAGGAAACTTGAGAGCTTTCAAAAGTTTGATGTTTTGCATTCACAGCGCAAGCTGCATCACGCCTCTCTCTCCAAAATGGTGCCAATAAATTCTCAGCATACACTCATTGACACAGAAAAAACAAACAACCAACACGATGTGAGCTCGCAAATCGGGTTCGACCAACGGGTCCGCAACGCCCAATACCCCAGGATGGCATCCACTAATGTCCTCATATTGGTCAACGTCTCGTGAGTGTGTCGAAGAATCAGAGACCAAACGAAAACATGATGTGACTTCACCAAAACTTTTCCACCAAATGTTTCTCCACTCACAAGGCAAGTTGAGCCAGACAGAGACGTGGAAAGAACCTGTAGCAGCAGAGAAAACAAGTGACTTTGAGTACTTCGCTGCAGATTGATGGAAGCATGCGGGAACATTGCTTGCACGTCCACAGAAATCAGTTCCGTAATGCGAGCATTCGACGCAGAGTCTTCGGTCTCACCCGTCGCCGCCGTTCTTCTGCGCATGCAACTCGCAAAAGTCAGCGTCAACAAACACACCAGTGAGAGACCTATCTTGTATTTGAATCGGCACATGAAACTCGGGCACACCACACTTCACTTCTCCCAGCTGCTATGAGATATTCTTGCCATATCGGTGCTGACCTACTTCACACCATGCAACGGTCGGTTTAGTTTAGTTTAGTTTAGTTTAGTTTAGTTTAGTTTAGTTTAGTTTAGTTTAGTTTAGTTTAGTTTAGTTTAGTTTAGTTTAGTTTAGTTTAGTTTAGTTTAGTTTAGTTTAGTTTAGTTTAGTTTAGTTTAGTTTAGTTTAGTTTAGTTTAGTTTAGTTTAGTTTAGTTTAGTTTAGTTAGTTTAGTTTAGTTTAGTTTAGTTTAGTTTAGTTTAGTTTAGTTTAGTTTAGTTTAGTTTTAGTTTAGTTTAGTTCAGTTTAGTTTAGTTTAGTTTAGTTTAGTTCAGTTTAGTTTAGTTTAGTTTAGTTTAGTTCAGTTTAGTTTAGTTTAGTTTAGTTTAGTTCAGTTCAGTTCAGTTCAGTTCAGTTTAGTTCAGTTTAGTTCAGTTTAGTTCAGTTTAGTTCAGTTCAGTTCAGTTAGTTCAGTTCAGTTCAGTTTAGTTCAGTTCAGTTCAGTTCAGTTTAGTTTAGTTCAGTTTAGTTCAGTTCAGTTCAGTTCAGTTCAGTTCAGTTCAGTTTAGTTTAGTTCAGTTCAGTGGTTCAGTTTAGTTTAGTTTAGTTTAGTTTAGTTTAGTTTAGTTTAGTTTAGTTTAGTTTAGTTTAGTTTAGTTTAGTTTAGTTTAGTTTAGTTTAGTTTAGTTTAGTTTAGTTTAGTTTAGTTTAGTTTAGTTTAGTTTAGTTTAGTTTAGTTTAGTTTAGTTTAGTTTAGTTTAGTTTAGTTTAGTTTAGTTTAGTTTAGTTTAGTTTAGTTTAGTTTAGTTTAGTTTAGTTTAGTTTAGTTTAGTTTAGTTTAGTTTAGTTTAGTTTAGTTTAGTTTAGTTTAGTTTAGTTTAGTTTAGTTTAGTTTAGTTTAGTTTAGTTTAGTTTAGTTTAGTTTAGTTTAGTTTAGTTTAGTTTAGTTTAGTTTAGTTTAGTTTAGTTTAGTTTAGTTTAGTTTAGTTTAGTTTAGTTTAGTTTAGTTTAGTTTAGTTTAGTTTAGTTTAGTTTAGTTTAGTTTAGTTTAGTTTAGTTTAGTTTAGTTTAGTTTAGTTTAGTTTAGTTTAGTTTAGTTTAGTTTAGTTTAGTTTAGTTTAGTTTAGTTTTAACAAACTCCCCTAACTAACCCAAGCGGAGGTTGGTTATGTACCTCCGCTCCCCCTTCGGCGACCGTTTTTTGATTTCTGGACCATTTTTTGTTGTTGTTTTTTTATTTTCATTTTTGCTTTGACCTTCCACAAGTGTCAAATTGTTATGAAAGCGATTCTTTCATTTTTTGATTTTTGGACCATTTTTTGTTGTTTTTTATCCTTTTCATTTTTGCTTTGACCTTCCACAAGTGTCAAATTGTTAAGAAAGCGTTTCTTTCGTTTTTGTTTTTTGCCCTTTTTTTTCGGTGTGCTGGGTGCCTCGCTGCTCCTTTTTCCGTCTGGCTTTTTGTGTGCGTTTTTGTTTGTGTTTTCCCTTCGTTTCGGACTTTCTTGGGTTCCTTTTAAGCTCTGGGTGCTGGGCGCCGTGCTGCTCCTTTTTCCGTCGGGCTTTTTGTGTGCGTTTTTGTTTGTGTTTTCACTTCTTTTCGGGCTTTTTTGGGTTCCTGGCGACCACGGGGGAGGGGGGAGAGGGGGGGGGGGAAGGAGGGGCACAGGCTCATGACAGCGGACGGGGTGCTGATTACAGCGGACGGGAAGCTCATTACTGGGGCGGGAAAAGCTTATGACAGCGGACGGGGGGGCTTTTTGTGTGCGTTTCGGTGTGTTTTTTGTGAAAGCGATTCTTTCATTTTTTGATTTTTGGACCATTTTTTGTTGTTGTTTTTTCAATTGTCTTTTCATTTTTGCTTTGACCTTCCACAAGTGTCAAATTGTTATGAAAGTGATTCTTTCATTTTTTGATATTGGGACCATTTTTGTTGTTTTTTATTTTTCTTTTCATTTTTGCTTTGACCTTCCACAAGTGTCAAATTGTTATGAAAGCGATTCTTTCATTTTTGGATTTTTGGACCATTTTTTGTTGTTTTTTATTCTTTCAATTTTTGCTTTGACCTTCCACAAGTGTCAAATTGTTATGAAAGCGATTCTTTCATTTTTTGATTTTTGGACCATTTTTTTGTTGTTTTTGATTTTTCTTTTCATTTTTGCTTTGACCTTCCACAAGTGTCAAATTGTTATGAAAGCGATTCTTTCATTTTTGTTTTTTGCCCTTTTTTTTTCGGTGTGCTGGGCGCCGCGCTGCTCCTTTTTCCGTCGGGCTTTTTTTGTGCGTTTTTGTTTGTGTTTTCTCTTCTTGTCGGGTTTTTTTGGGTTCCTTTTTGGCTCTTGGAGCTGGGCGCCGCGCTGCTCTTTTTTTCCGTCGGGCTTTTTGTGTGCGTTTCGGTGTTTTTTTTTTTTTTTTAAGAAAGCGATTCTTTCATTTTTTGATTTTTGGACCATTTTTTGTTGATTTTTTTTTCTTTTCATTTTTGCTTTGACCTTCCACAAGTGCCAAATTGTTGTGAAAGCGATTCTTTCATTTTTTGATTTTTGGACCATTTTTTGTTGTTTTTTATTTTTCTTTTCATTTTTTGATTTTTGGACCATTTTTTGCTGTTTTTTATTTTTCTTTTCATTTTTGCTTTGACCTTCCACAAGTGTCAAATTGTTATGAAAGCGATTCTTTCATTTTTTGATTTTTGAACCATTTTTTGTTTTTTTTTTCTTTTCATTTTTGCTTTGACCTTCCACAAGTGTCAAATTGTTATGAAAGCGATTCTTCCATTTTTGGATTTTTGGACCATTTTTTTGTTGTTTTTTATTTTTCTTTTCATTTTTGCTTTGACCTTCCACAAGTGTCAAATTGTTATGAAAGCGATTCTTTCATTTTTTGATTTTTGGAACATTTTTTTGTTTTTTTTTGGGTGGATTTTTCTTTTCATTTTTGCTTTGACCTTCCACAAGTGTCAAATTGTTAAGAAAGCATTTCTTTTCATTTTTTGGCCTTTTTTAAAGTGGTGCCTTTTTGGGGTCTTTTTTTTGGCTGCTGGGCGCCGTGCTACTCTTTTTTCCGTCGGGCTTTTTGTGTGCGTTTTTGTTTGTGTTTTCTGTTCTTTTCGGGCTTTTTTTGGTTCCTTTTTGGCTCTGGGTGCTGGGCGCCGCGCTGCTCTTTTTTCCGTCGGGCTTCTTGTGTGCGTTTCGGTGTTTTTTTTTTTTTATGAAAGCGATTCTTTCATTTTTTGATTTTTGGACCATTTTTTGTTGTTTTTTATTTTTCTTTTCATTTTTGCTTTGACCTTCCACAAGTGTCAAATTGTTAAGAAAACGTTTCTTTCATTTTTATTTTTGCCCTTTTTTTGAAGGTGTGCTGGGCGCCGTGCTGCTCTTTTTTCCGTCGGGCTTTTTGTGGGCGTTTTTGTTTGTGTTTTCTATTCTTGTCGGGCTTTTTTGGGTTCCTGGCGACCACGGGGGAGGGGGGAAGGAGGGGCACAGGCTCATGACAGCGGCCGGAGAAGCCTATGACAGCGGACGGGAAGCTGATTACTGGGGCGGGAAAGGCTCATGACAGCGGACGGGGGGGCTTTTTGTGTGCGTTTCGGTGTTTTATTTGTGAAAGCGATTCTTTCATTTTTTGGACTTTTGGACCATTTTTTGTTGTTTTTTTTTTTTGAATTTTCTTTTCATTCTTGCTTTGACCTTCCACAAGTGTCAAATTGTTATGAAAGCGATTCTTTCATTTTTTGATTTTTGGACCATTTTTTTGTTGTTTTTATTTTTATTTTCATTTTTGCTTTGACCTTCCACAAGTGTCAAATTGTTATGAAAGCGATTCTTTCATTTTTTGATTTTTGGACCATTTTTTGTTGTTTTTTTTTTTCCTTTTCATTTTTGCTTTGACCTTCCACAAGTGTCAAATTGTTAAGAAAGCGTTTCTTTCGTTTTTGTTTTTTGCCCTTTTTTTTTCGGTGTGCTGGGCGCCGCGCTGCTCCTTTTTCCGTCGGGCTTTTTGTGTGCGTTTTTGTTTGTGTTTTCCCTTCGTTTCGGACTTTCTTGTCTTCCTTTTTGGCTCTGGGTGCTGGGCGCCGCGCTGCTCCTTTTTCTGTCGGGCTTTTTGTGTGCGTTTTTGTTTGTGTTTTCTCTTCTTTTCGGGCTTTTTTGGGTTCCTGGCGACCACGGGGAGGAGAGGGAGAGGTGGGGGTAACTGACTAACCTCCCTTGCGGGGGAGGTCGGGAGGTTAGTTAGTTACCTCCCCGGGGTGTATTATGCCGCTTGATTGCCCTGTCTTCCAGGTTACATCTCCCCACGCATAATTGCACACTTACATACACTCCTTCTCGTGCATCCAACACTGCCGCTGCTTCTTTTGTGCGAGGACTGCGAAGCCATTAACGAATGCCACTGCCGTGATCTCCCTGTCCACACACTTGCCTCGGGGCCTTGGCATGAACATGTGCCTTCCTCAGCTCAGAAACATGAGCATCATCCCTGATCTTCTTTTTTTCCGCACATTCTTTACCACCAGGGTTCAAAATGAAAAGACCGAAACGTCTGCTCTGCCTCTGTGGGGGGGGGGGGGTGCTGCTGAAAACAAGTCTTACATTGTGATTCATCAAGTGTGGCCCTCGCGACCAGTCTTGACCTGTTGAGCGGTTAGGTCTGGTCTCCCTTTTTTTGATGTCCACGCACCTTGTGGCTGTGGTGTCTCTGCCTGTATTCTCAAAGCACTTCCGAAGAGGCAGTTCGTTGTTCAACGGGTTCCTCTGGAAGCCCAAATCCTTCCACCAATCTTTGGCGTGTGAGCGCAACCTGTACAAAGGCCAGAAGATATAAATAACACCTATTCAGCAGGAGGTTTGGGGAGGGCCGCCCTTCTGGCTCCTACGCAAGCTCACGCCAAACGAGGGGGGTCGGCGGCATTGGCGTAAGCCTTTAAATAACCTCCACACTGGCCATCCTTCCCACATCTGGACACATCCAGTGTCCTGACGTGCTGTCATGGAACTCCTCTGCATCAGATTCGCAGTTTCCCAGTGTCACCCATACTCGGGCCACCAGCATTCGCATCATTCCTGCAATCGCGGTGATCGGTCCCTCGTCCTCTCCTGTGTGCCTCATGATACTTTAGTTCTTGCGCTGACCATCCTCCATCGCAAAGTACCTCGGGCACTCACCTTTCTCAGCGATGTATTTGTCTTCTTTCTTGTTGCCCAGATTCCAGACGACTGTTTTTTGGTGAGCACCTTCTGCTCTGTTTCTTAACAACTGCTGCGACTTCAAGAACCAGCACACCCAATTCACCTGTGCTCCTGTGCTCCTTGGCAGACCGTCCTGATCCACATCCTGACCCTTTCCCTGCTCCTTGATCAGCATGTGTGGTCAGATTGTGGCCTCCCTTCAAGGACTCGTTTTTGGGTGTTTTGGATTTCCCCCCTGTGTTTCACTGACCTGCCTCCCGGCTTCACATGGCACCATGGACTCGTTCTTGGGCTTCCTAGTTGCCGTGCAGTTTCCATTTCCTTCTGTGACATCGAGGATGCTTGAGGTGATGGGCAAGACAAGCTGCCCGAATCGAACTGGACGATCTGCTGCAACTCGATCCTGTATCGATCCAGAAATCCTCGAAGCCGAACACTCCTTCCGCAGTTTGCCTCATACGCCCTTCTTTTCGCTGTGTGGGCCACGCTGCTGATCTTGCCTGTTCTTGACTTCTCCCAGCGCCATATTCTCACGCATCCTGACGCCCATCATAGCACAGGCTTTCTCTTGACACTTTCAGGCTGCCTCGCACCTTTCCAATGAGTTCCCATTTCCCCTGCTCCTCCTGCCTCTCCTCTCCCTTGATTCCATTTGCCTTTCTCAAGCTTAGTGTGTGCGAATCGCCGTTCACTCTTCGCAACTCCCTTGTTAGATTTCAGCCATCTCATAAAAAAATGTTTGGTCCTCTCCATTCTCACAATCGGCTCAAGTGTGCCACGAAACTGAAACAGTTTCCGGCATATCGTCTTTTTCTTGATCAGTGCCAACTTGCTCCGTGCCTCTACCAACATGGCAGTTGTTCATGCAGTACCTCCCTCCACTTGTTGGTGCCTGTGGCACCATCTTTTCTCGCGGATCGACAATCCTGTCGCTCTTACTGTACGCAATTGTCCCTCCTTTATCAGCAACACACGCAACGGTTCCTTGAAGTCAGCATGGCGACGCTTGTTGTTTTGATCCACTGATTCCAGTTCCTCATGATCACCCGAAACACCACTGTTGTTTGACGTTTTGTTTTCGGTGACCCAGCACTGACTTTTGACCCGACTGTTTGAATGGCTCTGTGCCATCAATTGGCACGTCGATGCTTGCAATCACGTTGTAGTCCAACGTCACCACTTTTGGTTTGTTCATACTCGCTATATGAACCTTGCTTTCTGTGGCGACCCCTTGCACTGGGGTCGTTCGTGCAGCGCCGCAACGACCTCGCACATCAGCGCAATTTACCCTTTCAAGACTTACCACTCCACAGGGTTGGCGGGGCTCTCACGAATGGATCAAGGTCGCCATGCGCGCCCGAGTAATGGATGGCTGATGACGATCCTGTTCTTGACCGTGAGCATTGACACGGACCAACTAGTAAAGCAGATAGCAAGGAGTGACTGCACGAAAGAAACGGAAGTGAGACACACAACCGAGGACAACAGGGAAAATATCTTCGCGAAACCACAACAAATCAACATCGAAAGAGAGGGACATCGGATAACACCAAGTGCCAAACAGGACCTGCCTCGTTGGATTTCATGCCAGCGTACAATGCATTTTGTTTTTCAAGTTGCTTTGTTGGAGATGTTCCTTGGATTCGCACAGATCGCGACTCGCCAGCGCCTGTTACGTACCACTGGAAAGTCCTGGCAGCGACGTGTTTGTTGGACATGGTGCGGTAAATTCCTCACCCACTCCACAAGCAAACGACAGAGCACATGCTCGCTGCCAGCACGGATGATAAAGATGTACCAATCCACACTGAGCTCGCTGTGCCAACACTTTGAGCTCATCGTACTGGACCTTCGAGATCCGCCTTTTGTGGAAGACGAAGTGACCCAACACCACGCACAAGACAATCAGATCTTAGCTGGGAATGGCGCAAGCGTCTCGGAGCGCAGCACGTGCAACAGAGGATATCAGAAACGTGTTCCTGGGAATTGATAACATCCACCATGTGTGTTTTTGCAATGATCCGTTCTCCGCGGACTCGATTCCTCGCCAACACGCGAGCGCGACTCCCGCGAAACAGCGTCGTAACCCCACTGTTCTGGCACGATGCATTCTGCTCCGCAGCACTCTGCGTCCACAGGTTCAAAGCAGGCACGGCAAGAGTTACTGCGGGAGCAACTGACGTGCTCCCAAACATCGGGGACCTCCACAATGTTATGGTTGTCCATGGATGGATTGCAGCATCACAAAGCGCAGCCATGACTGTTGTGTTGTTGGCTTGGCAGACCACGTGACAAGGAAACCTTCAAAATTAAAAGAAAAAATGAAGAAATGGCAAGGATCTTGCAAAGAAAACCGGTCAGTGCTTGGCACGAGCGCGTAGTGTGGGTGGCGCACAGAGCACAATCTCCGAATCATGGCGGCACCTGTTTCTGGCGAGGACAAAAATTCTGGAAACGAGACACGCTCATAAACTATGCAGCGCATGTCCTTTTTTTTCGGTCGAGCACGTCACCAAGCGACTTTGACGAATGGGCTTCATGAAGGGAGTGCTGGCGGCAGGATGCTCCATCGAGCTACGACTTTGGCCGTCGTGTGGACAGGTATGCGCAAAACACAGACGCGAGGAAATGTGAATCACGACACGGCGCATGCGAATCTTGTCGTGCCACATAGATTTCAGAGGAAGATAACTTTCTGACAACTCCAAGTCCAGTGCGCTATTATGCCAGCGTTTCTCACAATCAGCACGTCTTCGTATCGATCCCACACTGGAAGAGGCGAGTTTCCGATCTGTGAGAGATACATCGGAGGGTGGGACAACGTGGAGACTCCATCGACACGCAAAGATGTCACTTCAGCCAATCAGTGCCTACGATCGCGTCGGCCTTGCGCAATGCCAGGGGCGATCACACATTCGGACCACCGCAGGTGTGATCGGAGCTGCGATGTCCAGGACGGAAGAACAACAGACGAGTTCAAAGCAAACCGCAATGT
>CBDCEV010000072.1:0-8235 GCA_965215715.1 Hyphomicrobiales bacterium
GATGTTTGTTGACCATTAGTGATGAAAACAACTCTGCAGGCATGTGTTGCAATGTGCTTTTTGTCTTGTTGATGGACTAGTGGTTCAAATCGACTGTTCGTGGGATGCAGTAGCTACCTTTCACAAGATGTTTCTTGTGCTTTGCAGTTGGATAGCGTGTCTTGCATGCGTTCGTAGTGAATTGCGTACCCGTCGTCTGTGGATGACACTGTTTTCAAGCATGTGCATGTGATGAATACGTACTAAACAATTTGCACTTAAGAAAACACTAAATGCAAAGTGCCATGTCAGCTCTTAGCACTTGGATTTTTGCTCAGTGTAAAGTGCTATGTTCACACTCAGCACTCAGCAAATACAAAGTATGATGTTTATGATGTGTGACATTTTGATTATGAGAAAATTTGACGCTTGTGTCATTCTTTTTTCACACCAAGTTTTGGAGAAGAAACATAAGTATTTCAAACAGTAACATCAAATCAACAAAGTATTGCAAGTGTTAAAGGGACGTGCTATGATCTCTGTCGTACATCGTGCTTGCCGTTCGCACGTTACACACCAAAAATGCTTCCAAACTAATTTCACGACTTCGAAAAATCGGGTGAATCAACATTTCGTTTTGTGAAAAGGTCGCACAATGGTTGCTTGATTTGTTGGCCATTTGTAATAACAAATTGATTTGTTTTTCTCTTTTGTCTGAAACGTTGTGTGTGTGTCTCTCGTCTTTTTTGGGAGCAAAATGCTGCGTGTGCCATGTTTGTATCAATAACACATCAAAACGGCAAGCGCTAAGTGCGATGTCAGCACGTTGCATGTAGCACTCAGCTTAACATTATGTTACAAGTACCAAGTGCTATGTTAGCGGACACTTGTTTTTTGCTGAGTGCTTAACGCTCTGTTAACACTTGGCACTTTGCACTTGGTGTTGTGCTAGATGCCAATGGCAATGTTTGCACTTCGCACATAACAATTAACTAAAATTTCATGTTTTTGATGTTTGAGATTTTGGATCTCTCTCATTTTTGAGATTTTTTTATTGCTAAATTGGATGTTGATTTATTGATGTGCTTTCACCCAAAATCACAAAGCAACAACATGTGTTTAAAAGGTTTCGGAACACAAGTATTAACATGCAGTAAAAGGAAAGGTTCGAGGCACGACGTAGGACGTAGAACATAGCATTTTGCTTTTGCTAAGTTCCAACTTCTATGTCGTACATCGTGCTCGGGTCCAAGCCCCCTGCTGTGAACGCTTTCAACTTTTGTAACACTTACGACATACTTTTCACATTTTGCAAATCAGTTGAACAAAAACGGAAATATTGAAAACAAATTACCGACATGTTTCTTGATATGTTTTCCACTGTTTTGATTGTGGAAAAGGCTTTTGTTTTCTACACATTTTTTTGTGAGGTGCAATGTTATCACGTAGCACTTGACAAAACGCTGAGTGCCAAGTGCCATGTTAGAACTCAGCACTGAGTGTTTTGCTGAGTGCTGAGTGCTTTGTTAGCGCTAATCATTTGGCAAGATGACAAGTTTGAGGTGTTTGCTGTGTTAGATCTTTGATTTTTGAGATTTTTGATGTTTGGGATGTTTGAGGTTGTTGATTTGTTGGGAGGGTTGATTTTTGAGGATTTTTGATGATTGCATTAGAGGAGTTTTAAAGAGTTTTGATTGTTTGTTTTGGGAACTTTTTTTTGATTTGTTCACTTGACGCTGCATTATTCGACTTGTTACGTGCATTCACAACTACGAATTTCCAAACATTGAGCAAATTCAAAACGTTCCACATGCAAAAAAACACGTGGCATTGTTGCCATTTGGTTTGTTCATGGGTTTTTGCAAACAAGCAGTTTTGAATTTGCTCATGTTCTTTGGTGGAGGAGGATGGTGCCGCTTCTCCTCCTCTTGCGTGGCGTTGCCTCTCTTCCCCTTCTTTGGGTGGTGGCGCTGCTTTCTTCGAAAAAGAACACCACCCAAAAGGAGAGAGGAGGAAAACCCGCACACCGCCCGAAAGAGAGAGGAAACGGCAGCGCCACCCAAGGAGGGAAATCAGCGACAAATACAAGGAGGACTGAGGAGAAACAGTGCCACTCCAGAGGATGCTGGTACAGCAGCACTACCCAAAGCAGCACCGCCCAAAAGGAGAGGAGGAGGGGCAAAGCTGCACCACTCCAAAGGAAGAGGGAGAGAAAGCAGCACAGCCCAACAGTAGGAGCAAGCCACCTCAAAGAGGCGAGGCAAAGGAGGAAACCACCACCACCACCCAAAAGAAAGAGCAGTTTTGTTTGTGTATTTGATCGGTTATGACGACGGACGCGTCGTGGCCAAGGGTGGAATGCAGCGCCACCCGCGATTTTCGGAGAACAAAAAGAGGGGTTCAACACACCAATTTTAAAACGAGGTTGACCTCCAATGTGGGCCAATTAGGCCCGATCCGGCCCTTGTGTTTGTTGTTGTTTCCAATTTTTTAACATGAACGGGTCAACGTAAACAATTACAAATACAATTACTTTTCCTCCACACCGACGAGGATGGACAGCAGCGCACCAGCAGCAACGCCCAAACGGAGCATGGTGAGACACCACTTTACTGCGCCTGACCTTTTTCATTTTGAGATGCGTTTTATTAAGAATTGAGGTTTACAATTAAAATTATCAACAAAAGTTTTTACCAACAAGACGGATTTATAATTTATCTTGAATACCGTCGGAATCAGGAATCAGGATTTTTCAAAAAGTTGCAACAAAGAAAAATTTAAAAATATTGTATTTTCGGTGTTGTAACTTTGTGAATTAAAATGTGTTAGTGTGGGTAAAAGTTTTGATACTCTCCCCAAAAAGTGATGTTCATAAATGTGTTCGAGAAACACAGTCGGAATCTGGAGCCATGGAACTTGAGATTTTTTGAACTTTTCAATCTTAAAAATTTGTTTTTTTTTAACGTTTGAACTTGTCAAACATTCAAGTTGAAAATGAAAGTTATTATTTTTATTTATGTCAATTTTTTTCACGACAACCTTTATTTTGAACCCTCGAGATGGAGGATCTTGCAATTTTTTCGTAGCTTTTTTTGAACATATTTTGCCCTTTTCTGAAATCAAAACATGTTTAGGAAATGTGGTTTTTGGCAACAATTAAAGTTTGTAATTGAAGTTATTTTTCAATTAAAGAAATAACTTATTCAAAAAACATAGATGTGGGACCACGGAAGTTTTGAACTTGTTAAGGTTGCAAATTCATCAAAAACGTTAAGGATGATAGTACTGAGTACAAGATTTATCAAACAAACTTCCATGAGTGAGTTTCTGACAAAACAAAAAAAGTTCCATGACTCCAGATCCCGAGGGAAATATTGCTCAGTCATTCACTTGAAGTATCATCATCAATGTATTCTAAGAACCTTCTCTTATCACTTTATATTCAACTTCATGGTCAAAATGTATGGTTGTTTTTTTTTGAATAAGTTCACAATATGCAAAAATTGAAAATCCAGAAAAGGCCATGTTCCATGAGCGCACATTCCGACGGTTACTGACACAAGTCACGGAAGGCGGCAGACACTTTTCGCCGGGCGGCACCGGCAGAGGGACATGTCAAGCAAGGTACGGTTAAAGGTTAAATGTTCAAGGTTTGAGGTTTAAGGAAAAGTTTGAAGTGAACAGTGAAAAAGTACAGTGACGTAAAGTGGTGGTCCTCCCTCTTCTTGATGGGTGGTGCTGCTTTCAGTGTCCATCTTTGGCGTGGTGCTGCTCCTCATTATTTTGGATGGTGCTGCCTTCCTCCACCTTCTTTGGACGTTACTGCCGTTCTTCTGTTTTTTGAATGAGAAGAAATTAAAGCCAGTTTAAGCACAGTACAGTTGAGGAGGGTATGGGAAAGGAAGGAGAGGCAAGGTGAGGGTAAAGAAAGGTAAAGTAGCGTAGAGTAAAGTCAAAGTGAAAATAAAAGTACAAGTGAAGGTAAGAGTAAAAAGTGAAGTAACGTAAACAAACGTGTAGTGGTGGTCCTCTTCCTTGTGGGTGGTGCTGATTTATGTGGTACTTCTGTCCCTATCCACCTTTCGGGTGGTGGTGTATTCCTCCTCCATCTTTTGGGTGGTGCCGCTTTCCCCTTCCTCCTTGTGAGTGGCGCTGTTGTTTCCGTGTTTCTTCTTTGTGGTGGTGGTGCTGCTTTCACCTCTTGGGTGGTCAGGGTGGTTCTGCTTTCTCCTCTGGGGTCGTGCTGCTTTCTCCCTCCTCCTCCTGCGGACGGTGGTGCCGTTTCTTTTTTTCACTATAATGAATGAAGATTAATCAACATAATGTCACTAAGTTTCAATGAATCTTCAAGAACGTTTCATTAGAGTAAAGTACGGTTAATTAAAGAGGTTCCTCCTTCTCCTTTTGGGTGCGGCTGCTTCGTCTGCTGTTGCTTTTGGCGGTGCTGTTTTCCTCCTTCCTTTGGGTGGTGATGCTTTCCTCCTTGCTCCTTGTAGAATTCTTGTTCTTCTATAAAGGTATTGTAAAAGTCAGTTTTTTGTTCGAACGTTTCATTGCACAACAGCCTTCAATGGCAAAAAACAATTTCAAGTTCAAATGAAAAAATCGAACTCATTTTTCAAGATTAAAATTTCAAAAATGAAAGTCTGAATTTTTGATGAGAGAACCACGCAAGAGGAAGAGGGGGAGAAATCAGCACCAACCAACAGGAGAAACAGCACCACCCAAAAGATGCGTTTAATTAAGAATTTAGGCGCGTATTCAAAGTTATCAACAAAAGTTTTATCAATAAGACATATTTACAATTTATCTTGAATACCGTCGGAGAGTTGGGAATCAGTATTTTTTTTTAATGAAAAATGTAGAACAAAACGCATCTTCTGTGTTGTAAATTTGTGAATTAAAATGTGTAAGTGTGCGTATTTTTTTGATTCTCTAACAAAAAAATGATGTTCATAAATTTATTTGAGAAACAGAGTCGGAACCTGGAGCCATGGATTTTGTCATTTGTTGAACTTTTTCAATCTTGAAAATAGGAATTTGTTTTGGACGTTTGAACTTGTAAAACATTTAAGCTGGGAATGAAAATTATGATTATTAGTTATATCACCTTTATTTTCGCATGATAACCAATTTTTTTACCCTCGGGATGTGGGGTCATGGAACTTCTCTGTTTTTCAGAGTTTTTTTTTTTTTTTTTCGAATTTGTTCCACTTTTTCTCTCATGTAAAAATGTTTGAGGGAATTTGCTTTTTTAGTCAATAATTCAAGTTTGTAACTCAAAGTGTGTATTTCAATGAATCAAATAACTTTTTCAAAAAAAAAACTGGGATGTGTGGCCAAAGAACTTTTGCATTTGTTAAGGTTACACATTCATCAACTTGGAGTCGGAGATCTTTTTCGAATTGTCGGAAAGTTGTGAGCTTGAAAGTCATTGATATGAGTCATGAATATTGGTTTCGAAGAATGCTCATGACACCAACTTATTTTAATACTTGACAAGTTTTCTTTAATTTTGAACCTTTTTGATTAATTTTCAGTTTTGAAAAAATAAGAACATTTTTTGAAAAAAAAAAACACATTGAACATTTTGAACAACTGCATTTTCTTGTGAGAAGATCAAAAAATCACATGACTCCACATCTCGACAGTCATTAATATTAGTTTGGAAAAACTTCTCGTGAAAAACTATTATTATCAAATTTAATTATCATCTTTAAGCTTTGTTGACAACTTTTTTGATTTTGAACAAGTGGAGGGAGAAACGTTTGTTTTTTGAACAATGTGAATTTTTCGACAAATTTCACAAAATTGGTCATTTTTGTTGGAAAAGAATAAAAATCTCCCTCCCAAAAAAGTCCCAGGACCCCACACCCCGAAATTTTGTAAAAAGAAGTAATTAATACATATAACTTCAAATAAATAAGAAGTTGTCGGAACCTATACAATAAGCATTTCTACTTTACCTCAAGAAACTTAGAAACAGTAAAAAAACCCATGACCTCCACAACCCGCGTGAAAATATGAAAAAAAAAAAAAAAACCTTGAACTGATAACTTAATGAAATAACTTGTGTTGACAAAGCCATTGGTTTGAACGCAATAATCAAAAACAACGCGCAAAAAATGAAACCAAGCAACAAACACAATTAAGAAAGACAATGAACACATTGAGCATTTGAAAGTTGGTGAGAGGAAAACAACGCCAAGGGTCATTCAAATGAAAAAGGGCAGAAACGCAGAACGACAGAAAAAGAGACAGACATTATTCTTCCGAACACCTACTGGTGTCAAACAGGGCGCCACCTCTTCGTTTCGCTTCGTATTCAGTACATTTATTCGCAAGTTTCAACGACGTTACGGGTCGGTAGACACTCTCTGGCTCCCGTCCAGCATTGAGATCATCGTGGAGTGCGGGCGTGCGCCAAGATTGGGTGGAGCCAGTTCACCGCGGAAAAACACACACTCACACCCTGGTAGAGACTGTGATCCAACAGCGCCCAAGCACCTCCCGCTTACACGCAACAAAGCTGCAGAACGACGGTCATTGACATGCGTGTTGTATCCTCGAAACCACCGTGCACCGACAGAGCCCGAGGAAGACCACACGCAAGCTTCAACCGCACGCACGCCCCGCTCAAAGGGGAGATTTGACATTGGTAACTTGCGCTTGAAAAGAAAAAGATAAACGTTTGCGGTGGTTGTCTAGCGCGCCCGATGTCGCCCACATCTTGTGACTTCGGGCGTGGTGGTCGGGTGGGAAGTGGCGGTGTGTACGATGTGGGTGGTGAAGAAGAAAAATGTTTAAGTTAAATGTGTTTGTTGGGGAAGGTTCGGTTTTCAGTTGAACCGCTTTACATTATTACATTACCTTTCTACACTTTAGTTCATGGTCATCTGATTTCTTTGCATTCAAAAAAGTGAAGGAATGGTACCACCACCCATAAGGAGGAGGGAAGACCACCAGTTTACTTCACCTTGCTTTACTTTGAAAAAATCATGCACAAGGTGTGAATAGCACCACCCAAAGGATGGAGGGCGAAAGCAGCATCCCCCCTTGTGGGTGGTGCCGCCTTTCTCCTGCCTCCTGTGGTGTGGCGCTGTTTTCACCTCTTGGGTGGTGCTGCCTTCTCCTCCCTCCGTGTTTTCAAGCAACGTGCAGCAGAGTAAAGTGTAAACGACGTGCAGGAAAGTCAAGTAAGGCAAGGTAAAAGTGGTGGTTTCTCCTGCTCCTTTTGGGCGCTGCTGCTGGAGCGCTGCTGCGCATCCTCGTCGGTGTGGAGGAAAAGTATTTTTTTTATTTTTTCGTTGTCAACTCCATGCACAAATGTGGGACACAGCCACGAAAACATTGAGCAGATAGAGCCCAATTGACCGACATCGGGGGTCGACCTCGTTTTCCTGGGAGGTGCCCGAAAAATGCGGGTGGCGCTGCATTCTTGGCCACGACGCCTCCGTCGTTCCACCGGTCAAGAACAAAAAAAACCATCCTTCTTTAGGGGTGCTGGTGTTGTCTCCCTTCCTTGTCCCAGGTTGACTTCCTCCTCCTCTTGAGTGGTGCTGCTTCTCCTGTTGGTTGGTGCTGATTTCCTCCTTGCTCCTCCTCTTGAGAGGCTCTCCATCAAAAATCAGACTTTCATTTTTGAAATTTTTTCGTGAAAAATCATTCCGATTTATTGATTTGAACTTGAATTTTGTTGTGCAAAAAAAAACTTTAAAGGTTTTTTGCGGTGGACCGTTGGAACAAACAAATAGTTACTTGTACAGTACTCTTTCAGTGTGACAAATTTCCACAAGGGCCGAGGAGAGCATCGCCACCGACAGGAAGGAGGAAAGCAGCACCGCCAAAAGCAGCAACAGACCAAGCAGCCGCACCCAAAAGGAGAGTGGAGAACCACCACCGCAATTATCCGCACTTTACTTTCGTAAAATGTTTTTTGAAAATTACCCCCAGCGTCAGGCTGAGTTGACCATTAATTAACTAATTCGTTAATTAATTAATTCATTGATGTAGTAATTAACTTATTAATGAATTCACCAATCAACTAGTTAATTAGATAATTAATGAATTAATTACCTTATTTATTAATTAATGCGACAAGACAATGCAGGCGCTGAGTTGTCAGATCAATTCACCGGCTGAAGTCAATTGAATGAGACAATGCAGCGCTTGGGCCCGATCCGGGGTTGGCATGAGGCTTTCTGAACCATTTTTAAGTTTGAGAGTAAGTCGCCTCACCTGACAAGGCTGTGCGAG
>CBDCEV010000073.1:0-10623 GCA_965215715.1 Hyphomicrobiales bacterium
ATGTCTTCAGGGATGGAGAACAGAGAGTGTGGCATCAGTACCTGGGGCCACAGAGTCTCCCTCCAACGCCAATCGTGCTGCTGACAACTCGCCCATGTGGACCAACGATTCCACCCTGGCCGGCGTCGTCTGTTGTGGGATTTGAGGGCAGTTTCGCTGAGAGAACGCCTGAAACCGACAATTGAGACTTCGGCACCAACCCTCCTCGGGATGGACGGAAGAAGAGCAACCGAGGTAACAACAAGATGCCAACCTGATTTCCACTCACATCACTGAACGGTGAACACCCTGCATTCTTCGTTGGAAAACTGCCCCCACATCAACTGTAGCGTCCTGCACTTGGGGATGCGCGTGGGCAACTCTCTCAACAAGTTCCCATTCAACGAATCACGTCTATCCTCGTGATTGCCCCTCCAAACTCTGGCGATCGGGTCCACAACCCTTGCCACTGCTTCCAGAACGTCGCACCGGGTGACACCTCCATCAACCTTCTTCAAAACTTTGACCCTGCCCAATCGGAGGACATGCCCCCTGACAACAATGTGGAATCCTTGTCAGACTCAAGCAGTGGCTGCAAGTGTTCGCAACTCATGCCTGACGGCCCGGGTGCAAACTCCTCGTCTGACGCTCCTCAAATGGGCTGGGGTCACCAATCGTGCACGCAACGTGTTGTCATGGTGCATTGAATCCCTCGGCCCAACGCATCTTCTGAATCGTGAAAATTGTGAAATTCCACCAAGATTGACATTCAACAATGTTAACGATGATGTCAAAAAAATGAAATTTGCAACCATTGAAAATTCCATCAATCACAATTGATGGAAATCGTGATGACGTGTGAACTGATAAATGCAAAAAAAGAGTGGAAAATTGACAAAATCAACATTTTTAGTCCAGACACATGTTTGGACTGTCTGGATTTCATAAATGAAATGTGCAAATTGAAGAAAAACTCTTTTTTTTTTTTTGCTAGAAAAGATGAAACATTTCAGTTTCAAACGTGTTTGAGATCATGGACCACTTATGCACGGATGTTGACTCCCCATCAACGCCTGGACCACACTTGCCCAAGAGAGACTCAACAACCGCCCGCGCTACACAACAACCCGTTTCCCCATCGGTCTCCATCCGGTCTCCACACTCTGGCGGATAAATTCAAGAGCCTCTTCAGACTTTTGATTTCCACATGACACTGCAACTTCAGCATTTTGAGCAGTGACAAAAACTCTGAAACACTTCACTTTGAAATTTGAATGAAGTGATGTAGACAACGATCAGGACACTCATTCATGTCGTATTTTTTTTTCGTGAAAAATCACATGCATCATTTTGTTTAACTTTTGAATTACTGACACCTCGACTTTTTCATTTTCCAATGTTCAATCAATATCAACCATCTCATATGTTGCACAAGGAATCAACATTTTCAACAATAACCAATCACAATTTCAAAACAAAGCTTCTTACGTCATGATGATGCACCCTTTGTCCCAAGAACTTCAATCAGCACATCTGTCGAACATACAAATCTGTATGAAAAAAAACAATATTTCTTTGTCATTGAGTGGGAATCATTTACCCTATTTCATGCATTTGAGGCTGACTGACGCATTGTTCATGTCATGTTTAATGTCAAATTTTTTTTTGAAAAAACAATATTGTCAAATGACGTTACTGTTCATGTTTTCAGCTCACAAACTGAAACAAATCAAATTTACGATGAAAACTATTGACGAATTATTGCTCCAAATGACTTTACATCACTATCATTCTTCAAGTTTTCTAAAAAAAATTTTAATTTTTATTGTTTCAATGAACTTGTTTGGTATTTTTTTGTCAGATTCATCAAGTCTCACATCTGCTTCAATCTGCTTTACTTTGACAACTTTATTTAGCTGAGATGCAAGAGAAACTTCAATGTTATGAATATGTGTGACATTTTTCTGAATGACTGTATTTTGCGCTCCCATTTCCATGCTCCCAGAAGAACAACAATTTTTTTTTTTTTTTGACGCGCAATGTGTAAAAGGAACAGTCAGTTCAACACAATTCATGATGCACCTCAAAGTCAAAAAAAAAAAACAACTGGCAACTCAAGGCCCTGACCCCGAGTGCCGGAAATCCCCTTCCACCTCATGAGACAGGGGGGTTGCACCATCTGAGCCCAACGCGGTGCGGCGATCCAGGAGTGAGGAAGCAAACGCCCTGGCTGCACACGACAAAATTGCGCCCCACCTGAGCCGCCAAACCTGCTCCATTCTCCTTCGCAAGAGAAAGGGTTCCGCTCTGGACTTGGCCTTGGCCAACTGACTGATGAAAGAACGGGTCTCATCGGACCACCGTCCTCCCACCTCGCCTGCCAAAACGACCAATCGAACACGTCCATGGGGACCAATCAGCTCTGGGCACACCCTCTCTTTCTTGCGCCGTGCTGTGATGAGGGCCCCGTCCCTGGACGACGCACCTGGTCGTGCTGACCCGTCGCAGTGGAGAGGGCACACGAGCGTTGTGTCAACAGCCAGTTGCGCTCCCTCAAACAACGGGAGTCCATCAGCCACGACTTCCAGACGCCTCCCATCTGCTCCTCGGGGAAAAAAGAAGTCCAAATCCCGCATCATGACGTTTGTCGTCACCCGTGCCCTGTGGAGAGGGCACACGAGCGTTGTGTCAACAGCCAGTTGCGCTCCCTCAAACAACGGGAGTCCATCAGCCACGACTTCCAGACGCCTCCCATCTGCTCCTCGGGGAAAAAAGAAGTCCAAATCCCGCATCATGACGTTTGTCGTCACCCGTGCCCTGTCTGCACTCTCAACTGCACACCCACGCCGTCCCAACACACCTGCACGTGAACATGCAGCGCGGTGGTGGCCAAATGGATCGATTTGGCGGCCACACCGGCATACACGTGACGTGAGGGAAAGGGGGAGACGCAAGCGGCGCAGCACGCGGAGCTGCGGTTCGAACTGCAGGAGAGAGAGGACTTGTCTGCTCGTGGCAAGCGAATCGTGGCATCAACACTGTGTCCCTGAAAACCAGTTCAACTCGAGAAACTGCCTCATGCTGCCACCCTTGACGGACCCCGCCTGGTTCAAAATCCTCTGGCTGACTGACGGTGTGTGGACAGGCACCGCGAGAGATCCAACTTGGCGGGTCGAATCCACCAACACCAACCAGGTCACGGGCACACATTGAGGCTCCTCGCAAACAGGGAGTGACTGGGTGCCCTTCCAACTCTGATGATCATGTCTGCAACTACTGGGTGTCCCCCTCTGATCATCGGCAAGCTGTCTGCCCAGCTCGCCCAACAAACTGAAGGGCTTGTGCGGAGGGCGCTTCGCAGACCCAACCCTCCCAAAGACAAAGGAAGGGTGGCTGTGTCCCGTATTGACCGTTCTTGGAGGACCGGGATGTTCAACAACGCGCACACTCCCACAACCCTCTGTCGTGTGCTTCAACAAACCCCTGGACACTGTCACCAAAAGCAACCAACTTGACTGCAAATTCGGCACAACAGACAACAAATCCAAGAATTGTTGATGTTCGTCGGCAACTCGTTCCAAGAAATTCTGCACGAAATCATGGTGCCCAAGAGGCGTCCCCAAAATTTTGATGCCTTGGTGCACGGTTGGAACATCGGAACCTCTCCACACGACAACATCTGGATCTGACAGGACTGCAATTCTCTGCAAGATGTCACACCCGTGAGGTTGCGAGCCACTTTGGTTCCACACTTGCGTCTTGCCTCCGTTGATCCGTGTGCATGCGTGGGTCCAGAGCTCTTACCAAGACTCTGTACGAGTGCAGAACATTGTCTGGGCGAGCGTTCACAACGTAGACGTCGTCCAAAAATGCCATCAACTTGTCATCCGCCTGCAATCGGTTGCTCACCGCTTCCAAAACGGAATGCTGGCCCAAAGAAAACAAGAGAAGCATGAGGGGGTCTCCCTGTTCTCCCCCCTCTCCTTGGTTGATGGTGTGTGCCTCCCCGAAATCATCCTGCCACAAATATGCACTTGGCTGCCCATAGAACATCTGCACAAATGGCATGACTGAGCTCCCGCCTGGGCATCTCAAGAGGCCCCGCAACATGCTCTCGCGTAAGGTCAAAAACTCCCACACCTTGTTGTGAGCGCGTACTGGACGGGGCCGTTGCAATTTCCACTGCCTCACTGAGTTGCTGTGCAATCGTCCGTGCCACCACCCTCCTGATCACATCCCCGGCCACAAAACCCCTGACTCCCCCTGAGGGCTTCTGCAACGCCGTGAGCCGACCAATCCTGACGATGTCTCTGATGGAATTGGGAACAAGGCCTCTCGCCAAGAGTTCACACACGACGTAGAGTGACTGTGTGTCTCGGGGACTGTCCAACAGGGTGCGGAGGTGTTCCATCGTCATGCCAGATGGTCCGCCCGCCGCTCCACGTTTTGCCGACCTGACATTGCGTTTGAACCTGCTGCATCCAATTGGAACTCCACGTCAGGAACATGGCCAAAGATGTCATCGGGCAATGGATCACGTGGTTGGGAAAACCTCCTGTCCTTGTCTTCTCGAACGGCGTCGTGCCACTTTGACAGATTCTTCTTTGTTCACCACGCAAATGCGGATCAATTCCAACCACTGGCCTACCAAGAACTGCTCGAAGCGTTGCACCAACTTTTCTCGAGGGATGGTGCCGCCTCAGGGTCTCCGGTGATGTAGCATGCGAGGGATCAACATGAAGAGTTTCCCCATGAAAGACGGTTTGGGGGGTCAAGGTCCGACACCCCCCAAACCGTATTACGTTCACGTCTTGGGGGGGGTCAGAGTGCGCACAATTGAACCACGTTCAACGGTTTGGGGGGGGGGGGGGTCAGACAAAAAAAATGTGACCCCCCCCAAACCGTTGAACGTGGTTCAACGGTGCGCGAACTCTGACACCGGTGCGTGTCACCGGGCCTCACGGAGCTCACTCCGCTCGTGGGGCTTTTTTTGAACCCTGTTGACAGTTTCTTGTGTAAATTTGATTCTTGTGATGGGCTGATTCTTGTTTAGGGCTGATTCTTGTGTGGGACTGATCGGTTTGGGGGGTGTCAAGAAAAAAATGTCACGTTAAACGGTTTAGGGGGTCAAACCTTGCTTGACACCCCCCAAACCGTTCAACGTGACACTTTTTCTTTGACCCCCCCCCCCACCCCCCAAACCGTCTTTCACCCGAGTTTCCACCCTCTCTCCTGTCGCCTGGCATCATTCACTGACGAACCTGCTGGAATGCTCCCCGCAAAAATCTTGGCACGTTTTGCATGACCAACCCCTCCTCGCAAACATGGCCGGCACATCAACCTCATCAACTGTGTGAATGCGAAACGAATCCTTGCGGCCATGAACTGCACTGCATCCAAGTGGACTTCGGGTTCAACTGCACTGTCCTCACACTCGACCCTGAACCTCAACTTCACTGATGCCACTCGCCACCGAATTCCGTTCCCACAACTCATCCTCCTCGGGTGCTGATTCGTGTTCGGGCTCGAAATCATCATCTCCGAATCTTGATCTTTCCGAGACCAATGTTTCCGTGTCCCACATCCATGGCCACAACTTCAACCTGGTGCACGACTCTGACCTCACTGGACGATGCTGGCAACGTAGGTGGCTCCTCTTCTTCCACAACTCTCGGCAATGGGAACGCCATCAAACATCAAACTCAACCGTCGTCCTCCTGTCCAAGAATCTGATGGCTCTTCCTCCAGATGAACACCTGCACGTCTGAGGGGGGGCGCACTGGCAAATACTGTTGATCCTGTTGGCACCACTCGCAACTCCGTTGAATCCAATTGCGTGTCCAACGGACCAACTGCTGGAATGACCAACGGCTCCTCCACAACATTGACCATCGTCAACTCGGGTTCCGAACTGTGGATGGGGACTTGGTGGCTCCGCTGCAGATCGGTGTGCGATCACTCTGGGCGATGCGGGCACGTGACATTTTCCTGAATGACTGTATTTTGCGCTCCCATTTATGTGCTCTTCCAACTCATCCCAGAAGAACAATAAACAATAATTTTAGCAGACAAAATACACATTATTATTGTTTCGAACCAACGTCTTTCATCGGATCAAACCCTTCACAAACACGTTTTTCATCTGTTGTCACAAAATTTAAAATTAGCAATTCGTGTCCCATGAATTCTCGCGTCTTTTGATCAGAACAAAAGAAAGACTCCCGATCAAAATCGATTGTGAAATGAAAAACATGAAATAATGCATGTCAAAATTGACATGTTCAATTCGAAATGCATACAACAAAAATACTGCTCATTTGAAACAGATGTGTCCTTGTCTCTAATTGAGGATACAGCTGTTCCTGCACAACAAACGACTCAAAATACCAATTACAACAAAAAAATTGACTCCTGAAATGTCGAGAATTTGTGATTGTAACACAATAAGATCAATCAACAATTGAATTTAGTAGTACAAATCCTTGTGTCACTTCGACTTGATTATGCTGATTTATTTTCTACAGAACAGCTTATAATCTCAACAAATATTGCACTCTTTGTGATTATTGACCCAATCGCTACGTCAGGAAGCACTTCAGAAGAAGAACAATTACGCGACAAATCAACTTTATAAATAAATGCGAATTCAACAAAACAAACAACTGGTACTTTAAAGTTGTAAATTCATGGAAAAGAAACAACTTGAATGATTTACATGGATCTGGAACTGAACAAGAAGTAATGGAAGGATTGTTTGACACTGTACCAAAAGTGTTTAATTTCAGCTCACACATTTTGTTGAAAGGAGGAAAAAAGCGCTTTTGAAAAGACAATCTCCAACAAAATGACGTCAACCCTTCAAGAATGAGCAGACAAACGACATGTTGACCATTTCAAGATTTTGTCTGGTCATGGACAATTTTCAGAAATAGGTAAATTCTTTAACAATAATATTTTTGTTTGGATATTTGATAAAATCAAAGATATGTATAAAGAATGCAAATTTTTTAAACGCTTCTGAACACCCCTCCTGAATTGCCGGATTAACATGTATAAAATTCGTTTTCAAAAATTATTATGAATGATCAATTTGATTTTTTTAAAACTCCCACTGAATATGAACACTACAATCATAGTCACGTCATCCCAAACTCGTTTCGAAGATTTTAAAAAAAAAAAATAATGCGCACTTTTTTGAGATTTTTTCTTCCTGAAAAAAGTTCAGGATGATGGTTCTTGTGTTTGTTATTGGATGGAATTATCGAATTCATTTCGATATGACAATGCAGAATGTTCAATATCAAATGACTTAGGAAAGAAAGCTTCATAAATAATTTCAGAATTAGTATAAATACGATTTTTACACTATTCTTGATAGTCAAAATTTATCCATGTGTTATTTCACAGTGACTTGGAAGAAATTGCAGATTTTACCCAAACTGTTTCTAATGCAAAAGAAATCATCATGATACATGGTGCTTTGAAGAATTTATGTTTAAGTACAAACGCACATTAAAATGCAATCCTTGCTTTTTCGGAGACGTCAATCCCTTATCTAAAAATGAGTAACGTAAGCAAAATAGAAAATGTAGAAAGAATTAAATATGTAACGTCCCAATGCTCCTGACATTTACAAAAGAATGGACTCTATCAACAATATTATTCACATAGATGAGACAAAAAATCTTAAGTTTCGATCGACGCAATGCACTTATCGTTGGGAGGGAAAAACTAGGATCCTTGACACACAACATGTTCTTGCTGCATCTGCGTCAATCACACTACTCCTTGAAGGACATTTAATCAAAAAAAACATCATCACAAATTCAACATGGACTGATCGCAAACGTCGAAAATTATTGAAGTTTCGTTGGAAAATTTTAAGTAATGACAAATAGTGTGGTCTTCATGTTGCAGCTGGATGTGTTGATACTGCCTTTCCAGAAAAAAAAATTCGTCTTCGATCCGATACTGACAGCTACTTTGTAAAGAGAGAACGATCATGTTTACAAAATCAAATAAAACATCATTCCGCTTTTTACTTTGAAAAAATTTCAAGAACTAGCATGACGAAACTGTAGTGGAAGAAAAAAACTTTTTTATGGAGGAAAAAAAATTAGAGCTTGCAAAAAATTTTATAAAAAATAAAAGTCTTTGATAATGAAATACAATATGAAAAAGAAATTGAAATAAGGGATAAAATTAAAGCTACAAGCTGTATTCAGCTGAAATCTCATAGCGTCGAAAAATTGATGTGGACGATATTATCGCGCGTACTCATAAAAATGTAAAATTTTGCTTTCAGTCATTTATCTATAGATCCCATCATTCATGCGGAAGTCAAGTGTACTTCTCTTTCCGCACATATGACGTAAAGTCTTCTGAAATTATAGAAAATGTATTACACAGCTTTATCAAGCAAGAGAATCTACTAAAAACTAATCATTAGTCATGATATTAGCGATAAGAAAACTTACGGATCAGCTTTAAAATAATTACACAAAAAGCCAACTAAATTACTCGTCTTAAATAAGTCATAAAGAAAATTGTAGACAACGCTATTCATAATGCTGATTTCGTTTTCTGAAAAAAAAAACATCTCAAAGTTTCAGCGCAAAATACTGTAGCATTGAGTGAAGTACAAAAGTTTTTTGGACTTTGGGAATTACCTAGATACATAGATATATAGAGTAATAGTCACAACCAGGGAGCTTTTGCAATTGACGCTATGAAGATAGCTGGAATTAATGGATTCGACAAAAAAGAATACAGATTATATAATATCAAGGAAGATCAGACAAAAGTCTTTAGAGATGATGAGTATACTTTGTCACGAGAAGTTCTAAACGTATTCAGAACGAGTCATATCAAACTCCCGATTTAATGAAAAGAGATGGAGGAAAAAAAGGACATATGAAAATCGTGTTTGAGTTACAGGGACAGGAGAATCGCGAAAAAAAACTCTGCTTAACTGCTTTGGATCGTTGAAACGGAGTGCTGATACTACTGTGGAAAATCTGAATAAGATTGATAAAAATAAGTAAAGAACTAACAAAATTTATCTGTTACTCATTAAGACATAAACATCTAGATTGAATCAGTTTAAATGGACATGTTCTTTTTTTATTAACCCGACGCAAGATAAGGATGAAAAAAAATTCGTCACGTAGCGCTACTCCAATAAAAAATCCAAACGGACCTATCCAACCATAATTATTTACAAAATTACCAACGCATATTCCCGATAAGCCTGATCCAACATACACTATTGTGTCCGCGAGACGATTTGCTGTGCCAATTGCTTTTTTTGAAGCAAAATCAGTCGAAGCAACGCCAACAAATATTTGTGATCCATAAAAAAAGAATCCAATCAAAATCAGTGCAGTAGCGTTAGAAACTGTATAATATTCTGGCATAAACCAAAGCATTGACAAGACAAACGTCAAACAAGCAATAAAAGAAAATCTATCGGACCTCTTTGACCACCAATACGATCAGATATCCAGTCAGACGCAGAGTCTCCTAACAAACCAGCAACTTCATATGCTGCAACTAGCCAACCGACATGAGCAAGGGGATTCCTTTAAATTCATAAAAAAGTGACGCGCACCAAATAATTCCTATACGAACAATATGCACACACATATTAACAAAACATATATACAAGAGTTTTTTTAATTGGAAAACACTTTTTAAATATCTAGATTGTTGTAAAATGATTTTCTTTAGTGTCCTTTTTAATAACTTTCATTATCCTGAAACGTCTCCACCGACGGAAACCCAAGTTTTTTAGGCGAATCACGTAACCTATTAAAAATGGATCATTACAAAACACAAGACTATTATACCAGAAACAAAAAAACACATCTCCATCCGTAACTTGTAAGTTGACGCGGGACAAAGCAATGAGTGAGTATCTTTCTTACTGACAATCAGCTCACTGATTGAAACTTATTATTTTAAAATAACAAACACAAACTTTTGAGCTTTTTTGCACGTTCAATGATAAAAGTGACAACAGCTGAAGCGCAAAGACCAAAAGCTATAAAGTGAATGACATTAGACTGATCACTAATATGTACATTGAATAAGTTACTTACGCAATACACTATCGAGGGAAACGTAAATACCCTGTCAAGTTGAGTCTATATTTTTCCATGATGACTGACATTATCATTGAACAAATCTGTTTTCAAAGATATGAAGTTTAATAGTCCAGGATAATTTTAAAGAAATTCTGAAACGCCAACTATAATCCTTTCTTTCTTTCACAGTCAAAAAAGATTTAACTTCTATTTTTTTTTCTACGTATGACACCCCTTGATGACTTACTATGGTCATTTTTACGAAAATATTTAGATAAAATCTCAGGAACAGACTTCAGCTGTTCAATCTAATATTTGTAAGTAAGTAATGTTTAATTATCATGTATGGATATCAAATATATCTTGAAAAATATTTAAAAGTCTTTATTACGAATAACGTTTTTGTAATTTACTGTAAACTTGGGAATAAAACACAATGAATGAATTTAACAACTTCCTATACATAGCAAAATAGATATGATTGAGTTATATATTATTACAAAAATAATTTTGGTGTCCTGCAATGAAGTAATACTAGTTCTCTTAAAAATTGGAGATG
>CBDCEV010000074.1:0-18549 GCA_965215715.1 Hyphomicrobiales bacterium
AGCGCCCAGTTGGGAACATTTTTGCATGACAGGGATTTTTGTTTCGTATGTTTTGTGGATTTCTTGTGTAGTCAGTACGTTATTTGATGTGTGTCATTGTCGGAGTATTCTTCCGCATTGGAATACTTTTGTCAGGCCGGGCTGGTTGTCAATTGTTTTCGCGATTCGCGCAAGTTTTGGCAGAAAGGAAACGATTTACCTTCATTTGCATATGTTCTGATATATTTCGTATTGGAGCGTGAGGATGTGTGTCACAAAGATGGCTTTTGACCACGATGTGTTCGCCACACAGCGTACCCGTGAACATAATTTGCATGTTCCGTCGGACGATTTTTGTTCCAGATGCTTGCGGCTCTCCATTCTGGTGATTACGTTATTCAACTTTTGTCATATTTCAATGAGGCACAGCACTGGAGTGGGTGGGTCGAGCGCCGCTATCATCGCGAACATGTCTCGGCCAACCGCGTATATTTTGAACGCGAACGACTAAAGTTTTTTTTTTTGGCATGCATCGAGGAAGTTTTGGCTTTAGAAGAGCGCGACAATGGATGCCACCAAGTAGACTTTGGATCAGGGTGTCACGATGAGGTCACCACAATGTTTGCGTGCATTGCGACGATCTGATGCCGAGTCCATGGGTTTTTGATGTGTATTTTATTGATTTTCAGTTCTGATGAGTACATTCATTTATTATCAGTTTCATTGTTGAATTTGGGATGGCCCTGGAGTGGTTGGTCCACCCGCCATGATCGGCAATTTTTTGCGGGCGACACGCGTAAATTCTGGAGGAAGGGACACGACCAACGATGTCGCGCATGTGTTGGAGATTCCCGCGTTCGAGCGTGCGAATGCGTGCCGCCAAGTTGGCTTTTGTCTTGAGGAGCCACGATCGGGTCTCCACAGCGCCGTGGGTGCATGCCGAGTCGAGCGATTTGTGTTCCGAGTTTTTGTAGATGTCTGTTCTGGTCGGTACGTGATTCGATGTGTATTGTTGTCGGTGCTTTCTATCGCATTGGAGCTTTTTCGGCCAAGATGTCATGATTGCGAACGTGTCCATAGCGATCAGCTTGTATGTTCGGAAGTCAAATGTCTGACGCAATTGTCTTTTGAACAAGAGATTCCTGCGTTGGAACGCGACTATGTGTGCGATCACGGTAGTTTGGGGTGGTCACGATGTGGTCGTCACAATCTTTGCTGTGCCAAAAGATGTTATTGATGACGAGTCCAACGATTTTTGATCGGGATGTTTGTGATTTTTCGGTTACTGATGATTACGTTCATCGTTTTGTGTCACTGATGAATTTGGGTTCAGCATGGGAGTGTCGGGTCCAGCCGTCATGACTGCCAACATTTGCGCGCGATTCGCGTACCTTGTTGAAGAAGGGACACGACCAGCATTGTTGCCCAGGTGTCTTGGGGATTTCCGAGTTGGAGCGTGACGATGTGTGCCTCCAAGTTGGCTCTTGATTTTGAGACGTCTTCGATGTGGTTTCCGCAGCGCCCACGTTGGGTTTTGTGTTTCGTATGTTTTGTCAGATTTCTTGTCTAGTCAGTACGTTATTTGATGTGTGTCATTGTCGGAGTTCTTCCGCATTGGAGTTCTTTGGTCAGACCGCTCTGGTTGTCAATGTTTTCGCGATTCGCAAAAGTTTTGGCAGAAAGGAAACGATTTACGATCATGTGCATGTATTCTGATATATTTCGTCTTGGGATCGTGAGGATGTGTGTCATCAAGATGCGATTTGGTCACGATGTCTTCGTCACACAGCGTATCGATGAACATAGATTTATTTATGATTCGTAATATGTTGAATTCATAATTCATCATAAATGATTTGGAATAGAAATAATATTTTCTCAAACGGTAAAATGTTGAATTCAGTAAATGTCGTCGTCGAATCATATGATAAGTATTCTGGAAATATTCCATTAAATATATATAGATAGATATATATATAACAGATTTATTATGAATAATACTGATAATCAGATGATTTTTTGACAATATTAGTCATCGATAATTAGATATATTTTCACTTAATTAAAAAATTGAAAAATAGTTCGAAAAAATGTAATCATTTTCTTATCGAATGAACATAATGATCAGAAGCAAAAAATAAAGTGATTCTTGAAAAGATTATTCAATTTCGTATCTCAGTCCATTTTTTTAAATCTTTTCAATATATAATAATTTTCATGACAAAAAATGATTAAAATAATCTTAATCATTTTTTTCTCTGATCTGCTTCTCTCGATAATAATCTGATTCTCTCATCAATCGTCTTCATTTTTCTTAAATATATGAGATCTTTTTTTTTCTCGCGATTTCTCTTTTATTTTGAATTCGTGTATCGATTAATGATGAAATTTACCTTGGAGTCAAGCAAATGAATTTCAATTACAAATTGTATTATGATTATATTATTTTTTCTCGATCATATCCATTTAAATCTTAATTATATAATTGAATCTTTTCCTTTTTCTCAAATTCTTGAACGATCATCGTGAATTACCAGTAATGCGCACTTTAAAAATAGTTTCAAAAACATACCAAATGAAAATCGATTTTTCAATATATATGATGAATTTAAAGATCATCAGAGAAGTGTTTCTTTGACAGAAATCGATATATGATCAGCGCTCGTATCAAAGATGATCGAACTGATTAAGATTTTCGAATAGCGCATTTCAAGAAAAAGAAGATGTGATGAAGTATGATTTTTTAATATGATTTCAAGATTATCATCGATAAGAAATGCAATATATTTCTTATGACTGAATTTCTTGACAAAAGAAGTATTACGTAACTAGTTGAGTTTCTTCTATTTCTTCATTTGAGAGATATCATTTTTGAGGATCCATATTTAATATCAATTTTCACTCTGATAAAATTACTCTTCAATCTTTTTTTTATATTTGAAAATGAGTCTCTTTATGATCTTCCTTCAGAGAACTAAAACATTTATTTCTAAAGAAGATGAGATCGCAATATAATTACTTTATTGATTTTCTTGTTTGAAGATCTATATCTATTCGTGAGACGTACTTTCCATGACATATTTCTTTTTCATCGAAGAGATTTAATTAAAAAGTAATGGATTTTAGAAATACTCTCATTGATACTGAATATGAAGCTATTTCGTGCACAAATCAGTATTAATTTCGAATCTTATATTTTTTTCGTCATCATCTTTTTGATAATTTGGATATCTAATTCACATTATACTATATATCATCATCTATTTAATATTTCATTTACTTTTTTTTATTTGAATGATCTTTCTAAGAAATTCATCTTTAAATAATCATCTTGACGATAGTTGAAGTACTGCTATTCGATGAATCAAGATTTCAAGTGTCTTTTTCTCATGAGTTTCATCCAGTTAAATTTCATCTTGAGCCGATTAGACTATGATATCGAAAAGTGATCATCGTCTTGAAAATGAATGATCGTATTGTAACTGATATTTGAATTATATCCATGATAAGTATTTGAGTAATAATAATCTTTGAAAATCTTGATTTAAAGAAAAAATCATTGAATTTTCAAAAAGTCGTATTTCATATTTATATATTTTTAATCGTACTGTTACGAGATTACTAAAAGATATATCAAATAAGTAATAATTTTCATCAAAATTTTAAAAGATATTTTGAAGTTCTGAATTTTTTTTTGATCAAGATCATTTCATTCATTCATGATGCGTGAATTGAAATGATTCATCATTCCTCATGAATAATTTTAAATACAATAATGAGAGGGTTTTCTTTTCTATGACGAATGAATAAATTCTTCTCATTCAAATTGGTACGTACTTTTTTTTTTGAAAAATTACTAAATCATATTTAAAAAAGTAATTATTTATGAAATGATTATATTCTTATATTTACAAATTATCAATATCATCGAATTCATAAATTTAAAAAAGCTTATCTTTGACAAAAATAATACTCTCTAAAACAACGAATTTTTTAAAAGCATCTTCATCTTTTAATATTCAAATATTTGATCAGTAAAAAAAACAATGGTTTCAGCTGAAAAAATCTTACTAATTATTTTTTGTTTATATAGAAAGGTAATACTATCACTTAATTTTTTTCATCATGTAAGTAATGTTTTCGAATAATATGTCAAAGTAACTTTTGATGATTCATGACGAAATCTATTCAAGAGATCTGATTTGATTAATATTGATATGTGTTTTTTATGAACTGCTTTTCATTTTTGCTTTTCATTTTAGTTAATATGAATGAATACTCTATCAAAATCTTCACGAAATCAAATCTAATAATAATCAAATTATATTCTACTATTCAAAAATATACGTTGTAAGTTTCTATTGAAATAATGATTGAGTATAAAAATGAAAATATTATAAATAATTTTGACTTATGATGATCAGATTTGAAAAATAATGAGATTCTAGATGAGTCGATGCAATATCATATCTCAGATAGAACTGTTCATCGTCATTATCGATCTATTATCTTTTTATCAAAGCAGAAATACATTGATATTTATTCATCATGATTAGTCAAAATATTTTATTTGAATTTTTATATTTTCATAATTTGAAATATTCAATTTTTTCCATTAAGAATCGTTTAAGATTAATTGGTCGGAGTAGTATTAATATTTTAGATGACCCATATCATTTCGATATTTTTCATGTATCACTTCTTCATTAAAGTTCAGAGAGATGATAGAAAAAAATAAAGAAAAAATGAATTTCATCATGATAAAAAAACTTTTCATAATATCTGAATTTTGGTCATGAGGTACTATAATTTTATATGAAAATTGAGATCAAGATCGAGAACTCAATGTCGTTGAATTGAAGCTTTAGATCTTATTTTAGGATGTCTCTATATTATCATGTGGAAAAATGACCTTATTTAAATATCTCTCCTAAAGAGTACAAAGTGAAGATCATGCTCATTTTAATACTTAATATACATTCAATGAATATGAAAGTTAAATCATAGAATAGTAACTGATCGCAACTGATTTAAACGTATTTTAAGAGATAGCCTAAATTACCCATTTTTCAGAAAGTATATGAATGAAAGTGATCATTTTTTTAATACAGATAAGAAAGATTATATTAGATGACAATGAGTATATACAATATATATATATATATATATATATGCATAAATTTCGAAATTTAATCGGATACTTTCTTGAATAAAGGTGATAATACTGCCTAAAATTTTAATATCATTCACTTTCTATTCATCGAAATACTTGTAATAGTCTATTCAATTTCAAATTTGATACTATCCACTCATTGAAATTTAAGAATGATTGATATATTATTGAATTAGATCTGATGATCAATCATGATAAAATATTCAATATATATTTCTTTTTGATATCAACATTAAGTAATAATCAATTATGACATTCCTCGTTAAATTCAATAAATTCATCAAAATTGTTTTAAACAGGTTCACATAAGTAAAGTATTTCTCATATTTATATACTCGAGACATGATTTTGATCATAATCTCTTTTCAATCATTTATATTATCGATCTCGATCAGAGTCTGAGGAAAAATCCTGCTATCAAGATCTGAAAAACATTCTCAAAATCAATATCTGATACTTTGAAAAATATTTGAAATGAGTTAAAATATGATCATGTACTTGTTATCTACTTTCGCGACAACTCACGATCATCTCGATTTCAAATCGCTGGACTTTTGATGATAATGAGAGCACAACGAAACACTATGACGAACACAGCGACAAGAATGATCCCATGTAATCTCGACGACACACATCCTCGCGCTTGAACACTCATATCTCCTCTATTCTTGCCAAAACCATGGAAGAATGTTGATCAGATTTTATCGTCTGACGTCCAACATGTGTACGGATCGTCTGGACACGTTCGCAGACATGACGACTGGACCAGAGAACTCCAATGCGACAGAAAGCATCCCACAAACATTATACATCGAATCACGTGCCGACCAGAACGGAATTCTACAAACACTCGAAACACAGATCGCTCGACTCAAGCCTCTCCTGTACATATACGCAACAACGCTAGTCGTGACCGTTTCTCGAAAATATACGCGAAATGCACGGAACTGTTGGCAATCATGACGACTTGACCAACCACTCCCATGCAATCCGAAATTTAACAGTGACACAAAACGATGAACGTAATCACCATAACGGACACAGGCATCCCAATCAAAAGTCGCTGGACTCGCCACCAAGAACTTTTTTTTGCACACCAAACATAGGTGACATCGTGACCACCGTGGTCCAATACCAACGTGATGGCATCCATCGTTGCGCTCCATCGCTGGAATCTCAACGATCCATACAAAAACAGCTTTCGTCATTTCTCGTCCAACGTGTACACGGATCGCTTGGACATGTTCGCGATGACAGCGGCGCTCGATCAATCCACTCCAATCCTGTGACTCATTCCAATATGACAAAAGTTGAATAACGTACTGACAGAATTTTCCAGCGATTTTTGACCAATACTTTGTATGGCTAACACATCGTGGTCAAAAGACAACTTGGTGGCACACATCCTTACGATCCAATGCGGAATGTCCGAAAAACACACGCATTACCTCCCGTTGAGCCGAAGACTTTTGCGAGTCGCGAAAACTGCTGGCAATTATGACGGCCTGGCCACAAAACTCCAATGCGGAGGAACACTCCGACAATGACACACATCAACTAACGTACTGACTGGAACGGAAATCTACAAAACATACGAAACACAAAACTGGGCGCTGCGGAAACCACATCGTGGCGTCTCAAAACAAGAGCCAACTTGGAGGCACACATCGGCACGCTCCAACGCGGAAATCCCCAATACAATTGGGCGACAACGCTGGTCGTGTCCCATCCTCATGGCCGCTGGACCCGCCACTCCCATGCAGTCGCAAATTCAACAATGGCACAGATCGCTGAACGTACTCACCAGAACGGAAACAAACATCCTGATCAAAAATCGCTGGATTCGCCATCAAGAACTTTTTTGCACATCAAATATTGTGGCGACCACATCGTGACCACCCCAACCCAACTTGCTGGCACACATCGTGAGGCTCAAAAGCTTGAAACTCTTGTGCAAAAGACAACGTTAGTCATTTGCTTCCCAGCATTTTTGCTGATCGGTTGGACACGTTCGCAGTCATGGCGGCTTGGCCGAAAAAACTCCAATACGATAGAAAGCACCGACAACAGTACACATCGAATCACGTACCGACCAGAACAGACATCTACAAAAACTCGGAACACAAATCGCTCGACTCGGCATGCACCCACGGCGCTGTGGAGACCCGATCGTGGCTCCTCAAGACAAGAACCAACTTGGTGGCACGCATTCGCACGATCGAACGCTGGAATCTCCAATACACATGCGCGACATCGTTGGTCGTGTCCCTTCCTCCAGAATTTACGCGTGTCGAGCGAAAACATTGCAGACATGGCGGCTGGACCAAACACTCCATGGCAGTGTCAAAATCAATAAGGACACAAATCCATCAGTGTACTCACCACAACCAAGGATGGCAAACATCAAAATCAAAAAATCTATGGAATCGGCATCAAATCGTTTCTTTACACGCCCAACATTGAGGCAACCACATCGTGATCACCTTGGTCCAAGGTCTACTTGGTGGCATCCATTGTCGCGCTCTTCTAAAGCCAAAACTTCCTCGATGCATGTCAAAAAAAAAACAACAACTTTAGTCGTTCGCGTTCAAAATTTTCGCGGTTCGCTGAGACATGTTCGCGATGATAGCGGCGCTCGACCCACCCACTCCAGCGCTGTGCCTCATTGAAATATGACAAAAGTTGAATAACGTAATCACCAGAATGGAGAGCCGCAAGCATCCGGAACAAAAATCGTCCGACGGAACATGCAAATTATGTTCACCGGTACGCTGTGCACATCGTGGTCAAAAGCCATCTTTGTGACACACATCCTCACGCTCCAATACGAAATATATCAGAACATATGCGCATGAAGGTAAATCGTTTCCTTTCTGCCAAAACTTTCGCGAATCGCGAAAACAATTGACAACCAGACCGGCCTGACAAAAGTATTCCAATGCGGAAGAATACTCCGACAATGACACACATCAAATAACGTACTGACTACACAAGAAATCGACAAAACATACGAAACAAAAATCCCTGTCATGCAAAAATGTTCCCAACTGGGCGCTGCGGGAACCACATCGTGGCGCCTCAAAACAAGAGAAAACTCAGAGGCACACATCGTCACGCTCCAACGCGGCAATCCCCAATACACCTGGACAAGAACGCTGGTCGTGTCCCTTCCTTTACCTTTACTCGTTGTACTCACCAGAATGAAAACGACACGCGTCTGAAACAAAAACCGTTCGACGGAACATGCTTATATTTTCACCGATACGCTGCGTGCCGAACACAACCTGGACCAAAACCAACTCGGTGGCACACATCCTCACGGTCCAGCGTTGGCATCTCCACTGCAATGCACATCAACGCTGGTGGTTTCTCTCCACCAGAATTCACATGGGTCGAGTGAACACCCAAATTTGCAATCATGGCGGCTGGAAAAACCGTTCCATTGCGGTGCTCAAAGCAAAAACTCAAATTTATTACCCTGCTCACCAAGTACTGAAAATTCCAAGCATCCATATCAAACAATTCTGGGCAAATCATGTAAATTAGTTGCACAACAAAACTCTGTGGTGACCTCATCGCCACGGCTCTGGACCAAACACAACCAACGTGGTGCATCCTCGCACTTCAATGGTGGAATCTCTTCATGACACATGCACGAAGGCAGCTTTGGTCGTTTGACATCCAACATATGCGCAATTCTCTTCAACATGTTCACAATCATGGCTCGGCCAACCACGCTCATGCGGTGCCCAATGATATGAGCAAAAATCGACTCACACACTCACAAGAACGAAGACGACAGACAAACATATCGCACATAAATTACCGCTCGACGCGGCATGCATAGGACTGAACAAAAGGAACACGGTGGCGGGAAGAACGACCGTCGTCACGACTCTTGCGGTTCCAAATTCTGCCGTGTGGTGAACCGAACCACGTACTCACTATTTTGGGAACTCACGGACATCCCGATCTCAAGCCACCAGACTCGACGTGCCAACGACTTGCACAACCAAGCGCTGCGGCTATCACATAGTGATGACCATGGTCCGAAACCAAATTGGTGGCACACATCCTTGCGCTCCAACGAGGAATCTCCACGATTCATGCAAAAAATAGCTTTAGTCGTTTCAATTCCAACGAATTCGCGGATCGCTTGGACATGTTCGCGATGATAGCGGCGCTCAACCAACCCAGAATCCATGCACATGAACGCAAATCGTTTCCCTTCCGCCAAAACTTTCGCGAATCGCGAAAACACTTGGCAACCAGAGCGGCCAGGCCAAAGAACTCCGATGCTGAAGAACACTCCGACAATGACACACATCAAATAACGTACTGACCACAACGGAAATCTACAAACGTACGAAACACAAATCGGTGTCATGCAAAAATGTTCCCAACTGGCCGCTGCGGCCACGACATCGAAGCGCCTCAAAACAAGAGCCAACTTGGAGGCACACATCGTCACGCTCCAACGCGGAAATCCCCAATACACAAGGGCATCAACGGTAGTCGTGCTTCTCCCTCCACAAATTTACGCGTGTCGCGCGAAAAAATGCCGATCACGTCGGCTGGACCAACCCCTCCAATACGGTCCCAAATTCAACAGTGACACATATCGATTCACGTACTCACCAAAACGAAACATCAGATAAAAAAAAATCGCGCAACGCTACATGCAACAGATTTGCACAACCAAAAAACAGTGTCGAACATCGTCGCGCCTCTTGACAAAAGCCACCTTGGCGGCACAAACCCTGACGCTCGTATGCTGGAATCTCCAATACGCATACGTAACAACGCTGGTCGTGTCCCTTCCTTCATGGCCAATGAACATCCCATTACAACAATCATGGGGCTTGACCAACTCCTCCAATGCGGGAAGAATCAACAGTGAAACAAATCGATTAACGTACTCACCAGAATGGAAAATCACAAACATCCGAATCAATAAACGGGGAACTCGCCATCAGAACTTTTTTTTTTGCAAACCAAACATTGTGGCGACAACATCACGACCACCCTGGTCCAAAGCCAAATTGGTGGCATCCATGCTCGCGCACTAACGCCAAAATTGCGACGGTTCGAAATAACAACGTTGGTCGTTCAAGCTTCGCTCGACCAACCGACTCCAATGCGGCGCCATATTCGGAAATCACAAAAATAGAATCACGTATTCTCCAAAATTGAAAACTACAAGCATCCGAAATTAGAATCTTTCGACGGGACATGCAAATATGTTCACCGATACGCTGTCTAGCGAACACATCGTGGTCAAAAACCTACTTGGTGGCGCACATCCTCACGATCAAATGCGGGATGTCGAATTTTCATGCGAAATAAAGCGGATCGTTCTCCTTCCGCCAAAACTTTCGCGAATCGCGAAAACAATTGGCAACCAGAGCGGCCTGGCCAAGGAACTCCAATGCGGGAGAACATCAGACAATGACACGTCAAATCACGTACTGACAAGAACGGAAATCCACAAACATACGAAAAACAAAACGCTGTCATGCAAAAGATTTCTCACCACCTGGCGCTGTGGCCACCACATCGCGACCACCCTGGTCCTAAACGAACTTGGTGGCTCCCTTTTCGCCTGCTCCACCGCTGCAATCCCCAATGCACAAGGGCGTCAACGGTAGTCGTGTTTCTCCCTCCACAAATTTACGCGTGTCGTGCGAAAAAATGCCGATCACGGCGGCTGCACCAACCCCTCCAAGGCGGTCCCAAATTCAACAGTGACACACATCAAGTAATGTACTCGTCACAACAGAAAATCACAAACATCCACATCAACAACCGACGGACTCGGCACCAGGACGTTCCTTTGCACACCCGACGTTGAGGCGACCACATCGTGACCACCCAGATTCGAAGCCAACTTGGTGGCATCCATCGTCGCGCTCTAAGTGTGGAACGTCTACGATTAAAGTAAAAAAACAACGTTAGTCGTTCACTTTCAAAATAATACGCGCTTCGCTTGGTCATGTTCGCAATCATAGCGGCGCTCGACCAACTCAATCCAATGATGTTCACCATTCAAACATAACAAAAGTTGATTCACGTCTTTACCAGAATGTTGTTTCAGACGCATCTGAAACAAAAATCGTTCGGCGGAAACTGCACACATTCTTGTTTATACATTGTGCGCCGAACACAACCTGGACAAAAGTCAACTTGGTGGCACACATCCTCACTGTCCAGCGCTGGAATCTACACTGCATTGCACATCAACGCTGGTCGTGTCCCTTCCACCAGAATTCACGTGGGTTGAGTGAACAAACAAATTTGCAATCATGGCGGCTGGACAACTCATTCCCATGTGGTGCTCAAATCAACAGTTCAAGTTTATTACCATGCTCACAAAGAACTGAAAATCCCAAGCATCCAGATCAAACACTCCTGGCCAAATCATGTAAATGAGTTGCACAACAAAACTCTGTGGTGACCTCATCGTCACTGCTCAGGACCAAAGACAACCAACCTGGTGCATCCTCGCATTCCAATGGTGGAATCTCTTCATGGTTCATGCAAAAAAAACAGCGTTGGTCGTTTGATATCCAACATATGCGCAATTCTCTTCAACATGTAAACAATCATGGCTCGGCTAACCACGCCCATGCGGTGCCCAATGCAATACGAGCAAACATCGACTCACGAACTCACAAAAATCGAAAAAACAACAAGCAAACATATCGCACATAGATTACCGCTCGACGCGGCATGCACACGACTGAAAAAAAGCAACACAGTGGCGGGAAGAACGACCGTCGTCACGACTCTTGCGGTTCCAACTTACCCGTGACGTAAATCCGACCACGTATTCACTTTCCACGGAAGGCACGGACATCCCTGATCTCAAACCACTGGACTCGACGTGCCAACGACTTGCACACACAAACGCTACGGCTATCGCATTGTGATGACCATGGTCCGAAACCAACTTGGTGGCACACATCCTCACGCTCCAAAGGAGGATGTTGAATATACATTTGCATTAAAGCGTATCATTTTCCTTCCACCAGGATTTTCGCAAGTCGCGAAAACTAGTGGCAATCATGGCGGCCCGGCAAAGAACTCCAATGCAAGTGAACACTCTGACGATGACACACATCAAATCACGTACTGACAAGAACGGAAATCCACAAACGAACGAAACACAAATCGCTGTCATGCAAAACATGTTCCCAACCGAGGCCTCAACACAAGAGCCAACATGGGAGCACAAATCCTCACGCTCCAACACGGAAATCCCCAATACCTGGGCAACAACGCTGGTCGTGTCCCTTCCTCAACAATGTTGTGCGCGAATCGTGCGAAATTTGCGAAAATGTTGGCAATCATGGCGGCTGGACCCGCCACTCCCATGCGGTCCAGAGCGGGAAATTCAACAGTGGCACAAAACGATAAACGTAATCACCAGAACGAACAATCACAAACATCCCGATCAAAAATCGCTGGATCGTGGCGCCTCAAAACAAGAGCCAACTTCATCGGCACGCTCCAACGCAGAAATCCCCAAAACACCTGGGCAACAATGCTGGTCGCGTCCCTTCTTCAACTATGTGCGCGAATCGCGCGTAACTGATGGCAGTCATTTTTGCACACCAAACATTGTGGCGACCACATCGTGACCACCCCAAGCCAACTTGGTCGCACACATAGTCGCGTTCCAACGCAGGAATCTCTTGTGCAAAAGACAACGTTGGTCGTTTGCTTCCTAACTTTTTTGCTGCTCGCGCTCCAACGCGGAAATCCCCAATACATTGGACACGTTCGCAATCATGGCGGCACTCCCATGCGGCAAAAACTCCAGTACGGGAGAAAGCACCGACAATAACACACGTCGAATCACGTACCGACAAAAGAAACCGGAGATCTACGAACACAGGGAACACAATAACACATCGCTCGACTCGGCATGCACTCCAGGGCGCTGTGGAGACCACATCGTGGCGCCTCAAGACAAAAGCCAACTTGGTGGCACACATTGTCACGCTCCAACGCGTGAATCTCCGATACACATACATACGCAACAACGCCAATCGTTTTTCTGTCTACAAGAATTCTCGCGGGTCGCGAAACGTTTGGCAATCATGGCAAATGAACATTCCATTCAAACGCCGTGCCCACTTCAACAGGCACAGAAATCGAATCACGCACTCACCACTGACTTCCACGGCAACTGACGAACATGCCGATCTCAAACCGCTGGCCTCGTCATGCCAACGACTTCCACAACCAAACGTAGTGGCGATCTCTTCGTGGTGACCCTGGTCCTTTGCCACATCGGTGGCACACCTCCTCGCGCTCCTATGACAAAAGTTGAATATTGTACCCATCAGAATGGAGAGCCACAAGTATCCGGAACAAAAATCGTCCGGCGGAACATGCAAATAATGTTCACTGGTTGTTCCGAACACATCGTGGTCAAAAGCCAACTTGGCACACATCCTCAAGATCAAATGCGGGATGTCCAATTTTCATGCGCAATAAAGCGGGTCGTTCCCTTCCGCCAAAACTTTCGAATCGCGAAACCTGCTGGCAATCACAAACATACGGAACACAAATGACGCTCCATCATGAAAAACAAAAGATTTTCCCCACCAGGCGCTGTGGCCACGACATCGCGACCACCCTGGTCCTAAACGAACTTGGTGGCTCCCTTTTCGCCTGCTCCACCGCTGCAATCCCCAATACACAAGGGCATCAACGGTAGTAGTATTTCTCCCTCCACAAATTTACGCGTGTCGCGCGAAAAAATGCCGATCACGTCGGCTGGACCAACCCCTCCAATGCGGTCCCAAATTCAACAGTGGCACAAATCGATTCACGTACTCACCAAAACGAAAATCACAAACATCCACATCAAAAACCGATGGACTCGGCATCAAGCACGTTCCTTTGCACACCAAACATTGTGGCGACCACATCGTGACCACCCCAAGCCAACTTGGTGGCACACATAGTAAGGCTCAAAAGCTTGAAACTCTTGTACAAAAGACAACGTTAGTCATTTACTTGCCAACATATATGCTGATCGCTTGGACACGTTCGCAATCATGGTGGCATGGGCAACAACTCCAATACTGGAGAAAGCACCGACAATAACACACCTCGAATCACGTGCCGACCAAAACGGAAATCTACAAACACTGGAAACACTAGTCGCTCGACTCGGCATGCACCCACGGCGCTGTGGAGACCACATCGCGGCGCCTCCTAGCAAAAAGCCAACTTGGTGGCACACATCCTCACGCTCCAGAGCGGGATGTTGAATATACACACGCATTAACTCGGGTAGTTTCCCTTGAGCCGAAGACATTTGCGAGTCGCGAAGGCTGGTGGCAATCAAGGCGGCCCGGCCACAAGAACTCCAATTCGGAAGAACACTCCGACAATGACACACATCAAATAACGTACTGACTGGAACGGAAATCTACAAAACATACGAAACACAAAACTGGGCGCTGCGGAAACCACATCGTGGCGCCTCAAAACAAGAGCCAACTTGGAGGCACACATCGGCACGCTCCAACGCGGAAATCCCCAAAACATCTGGGCAACAATGCTGGTCGTGTCCCTTCTTCAACTATGTACGCGAATCGCGCGTAACTGATGGCAGTCATGGCGGCTTCACCCGCCACTCCCTTGCAGTCCCACATTCCACGATGGCACATAACTATGAACGCAATCTCCATAACGAACAATCTCAAACATCGCGATCAAAAATCGCTAGACCGCCATCAAGAACTTTTTTTTGCACACTAAACACTGTGGCAAACACACCGTGACCACGCCAAGCCAACTTGGTCGCACACATAGTCGCGTTCCAACGCAGGAATCTCCAGTGCAAAAGACAACGTTGGTCGTTTCCTTCCCAACATATATGCTGATCGCTTGGACACTTTCGCCATCATGGCGGCTCAAAACAATAGCCAACTTGGAGGCACACATCGTCGCGCTCCAACGCGGAAATCCCCAATACATGTGGACAGCAACGCTGGTCGTCCCTTCCTCAACAATGTACGCGAATCGCGCGAAAATGTTGGCAATCATAGCGGCTGGACCCGCCACTCCCATGCGGTCCCAAATTCAACAGTGGCACAAAACGATGAACGTAATCACCAGAACGAACGACCACAAACATCCCGATCAAAAATCGCTGGACTCGCCATCAAGAACTTTTTTTTGCACACTAAACATTGTGGAGACCACATCGTGACCACCCCAAGCCAACTTCGTCGCACACATAGTCGCGTTCCAACGCAGGAATCTCTTGTACAACAGACAACGTTGGTCGTTTGCTTCCTAACTTTTTTGCTGCTCGCTTGGACACGTTCGCAATCACGGCGGCATGGGCAACAACTCCAATACGGGAGAAAGCACCGACAATAACACACGTCGAATCACGTACCGACCAAAACGGAAATCTACAAACACTGGAAACACTAGTCGCTCGACTCGGCATGCACCCACGGCGCTGTGGAGACCACATCGTGGCGCCTCAAGACAAAAGCCAACTTGGTGGCACACATTGTCACGCTCCAACGCGTGAATCTCCCACACACATACATACGCAACAACGCCAATCGTTTTTCTGTCTACAAGAATTCTCGCGAGTCGCGAAACATGTTGGCAATCATGGCAAATGAACATTCCATTCAAACGCCGTGCCCACTTCAACAAGCACAGAAATCGAGTCACGCACTCACCACTGACTTCCACGGCAACGCGCGAACATGCCAATCTCAAACCGCTGGCCTCGTCATGCCAACGACTTGCACAACCAAACGTAGTGGCGATCTCTTCGTGGTGACCCTGGTCCTTTGCCACATCGGTGGCACACCTCCTCGCGCTCCTATGACAAAAGTTGAATATTGTACCCATCAGAATGGAGAGCCACAAGCATCCGGAACAAAAATCGTCCGGCGGAACATGCAAATAATGTTCACTGGTTGTTCCGAACACATCGTGGTCAAAAGCCAACTTGGCACACATCCTCAAGATCAAATGCGGGATGTCCAATTTTCATGCGCAATAAAGCGGGTCGTTCCCTTCCGCCAAAACTTTCGAATCGCGAAACCTGCTGGCAATCATCGCGGCCTGGCCAAGGAACTCCAATGTGGAAGAACACTCCGACAGACACGTCAAATCACGTAGTGACAAGAACGGAAATCCATAAACATGCGAAAAACAAAACGCTGTCATGCAAAAGATTTCTCCCCACCAGGCGCTGTGGCCACGACATCGCGACCACCCTGGTCCTAAACGAACTTGGTGGCTCCCATTTCGCCTGCTCCAACGCTGAAATCCCCGATACACAATGGGCATCAACGGTAGTCGTGCTTCTCCCTCCACAAATTTACGCGTGTCGCGCGAAAAAATGCCGATCACGGCGGCCGGACCAACCCCTCCAATGCGGTCCCAAATTCAACAGTGACACAAGTCCATTCACGTACTCACCAAAACGGAAAATCACAAACATCCACATCAAAAACCGATGGACTCGGCATCAGCACGTTCCTTTGCAAACCAAACATTGTGGCGACCACATCGTGACCACCCCAAGCCAACTTGGTGGCACACATAGTAAGGCTCAAAAGCTTGAAACTCTTGTACAAAAGACAACGTTAGTCAGTTGCTTCCCAACATATATGCTGATCGCCTGGACACGTTCGCAATCACGGCGGCATGGGCAACAACTCCAATACGGGAGAAAGCACCGACAATAACACACGTCGAATCACGCACAGACAAAAACGGAAATCTACAAACACTGGAAACGCAAATCGCTCGACTCGGCATGCACCCACGGCGCTGTGGAGACCACATCGTGGCGCCTCAAAGCAAAAACCAACTTGGTGGCACACATCCTCACGCTCCAGAGCGGGATGTTGAATATACACACGCATTAACTCGGGTAGCTTCCCTTGAGCCGAAGACATTTGCGAGTCGCGAAGACTGGTGGCAATCATGGCGGCCTGGACACAAAACTCAAATGCGGAGGAACACTCCGACAATGACACACATCAAATAACGTACTGACTGGAACGGAAATCTACAAAACATACGAAACACTAAACTGGGCGCTGCGGAAACCACATCGTGGCGCCTCAAAACAAGAGCCAACTTGGAGGCACACATCGGCACGCTCCAACGCAGAAATCCCCAATACACCTGGGCAACAATGCTTCGCGTGTCCCTTCTTCAACTATGTACGCGAATCGCGCGTAACTGATGGCAGTCATGGCGGCTGGACCCGCCACTCCCTTGCAGTCCCAAATTCCCCAATGGCACATAACCATGAACGCAATCTCCATAGCGAACAATCTCAAACATCCCAATCAAAAATCGCTGGACCGCCACCAAGAACTTTTTTTTGCACACCAAACATTGTGGCAAACACACCGTGACCACGCCAAGCCAACTTGGTCGCACACATAGTCGCGTTCCAACGCAGGAATCTCCAGTGCAAAAGACAACGTTGGTCGTTTCCTTCCCAACATATTTGCTGATCGCTTGGACACTTTCGCCATCATGGCGGCATGGGCAACAACTCCAATACGGGACGAAGCACCGACAATTACTGACACATCGAATCACGTGCTGACTGGAACGGAAATCCACAAACAAACGAAACACGTATCGCTCTCACACAAAACATGTTCCCAACCGACGCTGTGGTGACCACATCGTGGCGCCTCAAAACAATAGCCAACTTGGAGGCACACATCGTCACGATCTAACGCGGAAAATCCCCAATACATATGGACAACAACGCTGGTCGTCCCTTCCTCAACAATGTACGCGAATCGCGCGAAAATGTTGGCAATCATAGCGGCTGGACCCGCCACTCCCATGCGGTCCCAAATTCAACAGTGGCACAAAACGATGAACGTAATCACCAGAACGAACGATCACAAACATCCCTATCAAAAATCGCTGGACTCGCCATCAAGAACTTTTTTTTGCACACTAAACATTGTGGAGACCACATCGTGACCACCAAAAGCCAACTTGGTGGCACACATAGTAAGGCTCAAAAGCATGAAACTCTTGTGCAAAAGACAACGTTAGTCATTTGCTTCCCAACATATATGCTGATCGCTTGGACACGTTCGCAATCATGGCGGCATGGACAACAACTCCAATACGGGAGAAAGCACCGACAATAACACACGTCGAATCACGTACCGACCAAAACGGAAATCTACAAACACTGGAAACACTAGTCGCTCGACTCGGCATGCACCCACGGCGCTGTGGAGACCACATCGTGGCGCCTCAAGACAAAAGCCAACTTGGTGGCACACATTGTCACGCTCCAACGCGTGAATCTCCAACACACATACATACGCAACAACGCCAATCGTTTTTCTGTCTACAAG
>CBDCEV010000075.1:0-8981 GCA_965215715.1 Hyphomicrobiales bacterium
AAACACAACGGGTAAGCAGCGTCACCAGCAAAACCAGAACAGCGAAAGTGTCCTTCTGGTCCACACCGACCAAAATGACAAGCATATGGGCATGTCTGCAACCACAAGGAGCACAGCGCGAGAAAAGAAAAACGAGACTTGCACATGCCACTGCCAGAGTCGACGATGAGCGAACCATACTCGCGGACTGTCCTTCAGGTCTGTACCGGCCATAATGCCGAGCATCTCAGGCCTGGCGGCAACCGAAGTCAACACAGCGCGCATAGTAACATCACCAGCAAAACCAGCAAAACGAGCATGCCACTGCCGCAGTCGACGACGAGCGCGGCCAGAAGAGGAATTTGAAGGGGTACGAGGAAGCTTCTTCTTCCTCCTCTTCTTCCTTTTACTCTTGGCCCCCCTGTGCAGGACGTGGTCGGTGATCCTCCTGACCTGATGGTCCGTGCGACGCTCCGGCGGCACTGCCATCAAAGAGTGGAGTTCCTCCTTCTCCTCCCGCTTGTTCCTCTCCTCCTCCTCCTCCTCCTTCGTCTCGGCAAGCAACGGCGCGAGGAGGAAGGAGAGGGTGCGAGCGTCGACTGCCTCACCTGCCGCGCCGGCCAGAAGCGGAACGGCCAGCAACGGCACTGGGGCAGCCACGTAACCGACCGTGACTGCCCCTCCCTACGGCTCCGGCTCTGTCAGGACGCCGGGCCGCTGACCTCCCCCAGTGGCGGTCTTCTGTCCCCGTAGGGCTTGGTTCTTGCCTGGTCTCTCACTCCGAGGAGCACTGTGGTGTGAGACCGCCACTGCCACCGCGACGCTGATCTGCTCACGCCGGCATGCAGCCCCGAGTCGTCGCCCACGCCGACGAGCGGCGGCACCAGTGGCGCGTTCGCCATGATCGACATTCATGGCACCCGCTAGAGACGAAAGTGCGCGCTTGTCAACCCACTGCTGTGGTCGACTTTTGGACAAACGTGCTCTGGTGGTGGTGGTGGTTCAGATGATTAAGAACACGCCGTGTCTGTCCAGGGTCGTGCCTGCGTGCAGCTGATTATGGGGGCCGTGTCCCTGTGGACACGACCCCCGGCCCTGCACCTGTGTGCAGGGCCCTAAAACTCACCCCATCAGCTCATCAACGCGATGATGAGCTGCCCCGACGAAGACCACAATGAGTGCAGCTGTGGGAGCACGACTGTCTTCTCCAGAACAGGAACAGAACTCCCATCACCCTGATCATTACGCCTCCTCTTGTGATCAGGAATGGAGACAAGTGAATGCTCCACGTGACGCAATCTCTTCCACACCCGTAGCCGAGATTGAATAACTAAACCCGCGAGGTGTGCAGGGGGGTTTTCTGTTTAGTCGAATTCGTTTCCGTCCTGGTCCAGAACCACTAACCGAGTGAACCTCCCGACCAGCAAGCACCCTCACAGCCCCACCACTCTCAGCAAACCCAAGATCAGCAGTAACCAGACTGGCAACATGTCCAGACACCTGCAACCGCCAAGTAGGGTCCCACAATACTTGCATGAAGTTGTGTGTGGTGTGTTGTTGTTGTTCTTGTTCTTGTTCTTGTTCTTGTTCTTGTTGTTTTTGACACGAGCAGAGAGGCGAACCATGTGTTTATCCACATGAGGCTGAGATACATTGTGCAGGAGCCCTCGATGGCAAAGAACTCTTCACCATCGAGGGCTCCAAAAACTGGCGCTCAACTCTTGAGGACCTGGAGGAGCGCGAAAAATTCCGCCATTCACGGCGAAAAACCCATTCAGAGACCTTCACCATCTTCAACTCCTCATTCGCACCTCGTCATCACCCAAACCTTCATCATCGTCGTCAAGTGGCGAGCTTGACGTGAAAAATACTTCGTTGGCGCGTCCAAATTGAATCCCGAAGTAAATAAAGATGTAGAACAGGAGCCTTGTCTGCTGATAACTGGCACATCGACGGCCTTATCGATGTGCCAGTGCCCGCAGTCCGCGAACAATTTGTCAGGAACTGCACTTGTGGACTCTCCACAGTTGTACCCCACGTACCTGTCTCTGTTCACAACGAAGCAACCACTCTGGCGATGAACTGATTGAAGGCACTCCCACTGCTACACCGCTGGAACTTGTCGCTGCGTGATCGTAGGGACGTAAGGCCACGCACCTGTCGATGCACAGCAACGGGCATGTCAAACCAGCAACAAGAACGGCACCAAGAGAATTTCCACGGTCTTCTGCAGCACAACAGGAAAGCCCACCACTCTGTCGATAAACTGGATCTGGGGCGCGTTGTCGAAGAGGAATGTTGGAACTTGTCACTGGGTCACAGGGACGTCCAAACCAAAAAAACTGCACCAGGAAACGCCGCCCGCCCCGCCCCGCCGCCGCTCCCTCCCCTTCTCCCCTGACCCCACCACCGCCGCCACGACCTGGCCACCGCCCCTCTTCCCTGCCGCTTCTTGACGGAGCCAGCGCAACAGCGCCCCACCCTGGCCTGGCCACCAAGGTCCCCGACTCCGCGTCCACAGGCCCCGCGAGAAGACGGTCTCTTTGACACTGCAACCGTGGTGTAGGTCAGGTGCCTCAGACGGATGTACTTGTTGACCTAGCGTTGCTCTGTACAAGGTTCTGGCTGACACCTGGCTTCACCAGCCAGCTCCCCCACAAGGGTAAGGAACTGACTGGCTACTGAGCCCCACCGGTACGTCAAACCGGCCAGCCGTGGTGGGGTGTTGTTGTTGTTGGTGGTCGTGGTGGTGCAGACCTCTTGCTGATGACGTGTGTTTGTCCATAGGCCAACGCTGTGCATGCACCGACTTAGGATGCCAGGTCACCTGGGAGTAAAACACCCTTCGACCCCGGCCCCGGCACGCCCGAACCCTCGACACAAGGTTTGAAAAGAAATTTATCATAAAGTGAAGGTGGAAAAGTTCTATAAATGAAAATCAACAGTTGAAACAGTTGAAGAAGTTGAAATAGCTGAAACAGTTTCAAAAAGTTCAAATAATTTAACCATAAATAAGCAAAGATAACAAACGAGAAAATGTCAGGAGTTACCAGAACTTATGTTTCACCAATGACACCTTTTAAAAAAATATTTGTGATTTCTCCTGTTTTAACGAATTTCACTTTTAAAAACTGTTTTACTATGTTTTAGATTTGCTTCTTGTTAATGTTGGGTGTATTGATCATAAGTTCTCACAAGTACCAATCATAAGTACAAGTGCGAAATGATTTCCAAAGTTTCTACGACTTTTAACAAGTCAAAAAAATCCGAATTATTTCTTAAAAGTTGAAAAATTAACATAGTTGAAACCATCAACCATTAGTTATGAAAACTTACGGTAAATGACTTAGAGAATAGGTTTTGATACCTTTTGTTCTGTTATTGAACAGAAGTTAATTACGCACGTTAATCAAGTTGAAACAGTTTAAAAGTTAAAAAAAATCATCGTTTTTCGCACCAAAAAGGTCAAGAACACAAGTTATAAACAATTTAGATCAATATAAAGTGAAAATTGCTTCAACATTTTTTGTTTAAATTGTGAACCAATGGGTATGGCAACTTACGTAAAAAACTTACCATATGTTTTGATCACTTTTTATATGTTAGTGATCGTTTGTTAACGTACTCATTTTGATAAGTAGCCAATCATAAAGTAAAGTGATGAAGTCGAAAAAATCAACTTAGCAAAAAAAAAAAGGTGTGTAAACTTGTTTCTCAAAACAAGAAGCAAAGCTAAAACAGCTAAATCTAGTTATTTACAGGGTAAAATTGTTAAAATCAAGAAAAACATGAATTTTGCTTTAAAAGTGTCAATGGTAAAACTAAAGGATCGATAACCAACGATAAATAACTTACCACAAGTCTTATTAACTTGTGAGAAGTTGTTGATCATAAGGTTACACAACTGTTGATAAGTGGCCTACCACAAGTTCAAGTGAACAAGTTCTTCAACAAAAGAACTGATTTTGTGTTCAAAATAGTGTAAAAATGATAACTTACGATAAATAACCTACCATAAGTTTAGAATAATAGTTTAAACAGTTACAGCAGTTTAGCCATGTAAAAATCAGAAAAATCTCACAAAACGAAACAAAGTTGACCGAATGCTTTGACAACTTCCGATAAATTCCTTACTCTGTGCTTTGACAACTTGTGGTAAGTATCCTGTCACAAGCGAACATAACGTTTGATAAGTATTCTGTCATAATTCAAAGTGACAAGTTTTTTTTTAAGCAAATGGTTTTAAATCGTTGAAAAGATTAATTCGCAAAACTTGTTTAAACAGGTAAAATACTTGTGACAAAGTTGAAAAATGTTTAATGTTTGGCACAGTTGGAATAGTGCAACAAAAAAAGTTCAAAATGTAAATAGTTTCATTAGTTTCAATAGCGAATCGTAAGTTATGATATCTTACCCAAAAATCACAAAAAGTTGTTACAGCAAATCGTTTGTGATTGATAACAAGTTAACATAACTTAGGGCAAGTAACCTTTCATAAGTTACAGTGAAAAAGTGTTTACAAAATTGAAACAACCAATTAAGATAGTCATTAAAGTTTGAAAATAGGTGAAAAATCAACATAGTTTGAAATAATTAAAAATAGGTCAAATAGTCAGAATAGTCTTAACCAGAAGTTCGGAAAACTTACGACAAATATCTCACCATAAGTTTTTTCAATTTATGACAAGCTGTTGATCACAAGTTAACATACCTTTCGACAAGCAACCTATCAATAGTTCAAGCGAAAAAGTTTCAAAAGTTAAGAGTTTGAAAAAAGTTTATGTAGTTTATTGCGTTCAAATAGTGATACATCGTTCAAATAGTTCAAAATATTTGAATAAATAGTCAAAAATAAACAATTGTAAGTTATGATACTTACATTTTACTTCACCATAATTTTTGATATTTTGCGATAAGTTATTTATCATAATTTAACATCACTTTGGATAAGAAACTTTTCACAAGTTAAAGTGGGAAAAGTTTCGCAGATTAAATAGTTGACATAGTTTTCAATGGTTCCAATAGTTTCAAAATCTCAAAATAGTTTAAATTGTTCAGATTGTCAAAAATATTGAAAATATTGTAAATCGTTGAAATTGTTCAACAAAAGTTTTTCTATGAAAGAATCACATGTCATCATACCATACGGTGAATAGCTTACCACAAGTTGTCGTAACTTGTCATCAGATTGCAGTTTGTTACACAATTGAAAAAGTTAGCAATGTTTGAAAAGAGAAAACTTCATCCCTTGCCCCTCGAGCTCCCCCCGTTTCCTTCTCCACAGACAATGTGCAAATACGTGATTGGCGCTCAGTCGCGAAAAAAAGAATAAAAAGGACATATTTTTTACAGAGGGGTTAACTTGTGGGGCAGGGTCGCATCCTTTTTCACACCAAGGTGAGCAAAAGGAGAGGTGCTAGTAATGGCGTCGTTTCGGGTCAGTGCGGTCGGGCGCGTTCCCGCGCCCTCAGTTGTTTCCGTACCGCCACGAAAAGAATAAAACATGAAAATTTAAGAAGTAGGTAAAACATGCAAAAACAGTTTAAAAAGGAAAAATGCGAAAAACTGATCGAAAAGGAACCAGTAAACACAAAAGAGAAAAAGGGAGATTACTTTGTTGGGACAAACTCTGATGGCGATCAATTTTCTCACCCAAAAATTAGCATTGTGATTGGTATGAAAAATAGTCATTATCTTCATTGTCTTATTGTAACTATCAGTTTAACTAACATACAATTGCAATTTTTGCTTCTTGTTTTGAAAGATACACACGTTTTTTTCTTACTAAGTTAACTATTTCAACTTTTCCATTTTACTTTAAGATAGGTTACTTATCAAAAAAAGCATGTTAACTTACCATCAGTATCTTATACAAAGTCATCAACACTTACGGTAAGTGGTTTATCGTAAGTTGCCATACCCTATCGTTCACAAATAAAACTGTTCGATGTTAGAAGCAATTTCCACTTTTTACTTGTGTAAACAGTTTACCTTATGTTATTGAATTTTTTTGCCGCGCGAAACTTTAAAAAATATTTGAACTATTTTCACTATTTGGTTTTTTTTAATGAACTCAGGTTTCATTACTTGTCACAAAGTATCAAAGCTTATGGTGAGTTATTTATCGTATGTTATCAGAACTCATGATTACTTGTTTCAACTATTTCAGCTCGTAAAAGTATTTTAACATCGAAAACTCTTTTCACACTTCAACTCCTAAAAACATTGGAAAACATTGTGCACGTGAACTTGTGCTAGGTTACTTCTCATAAGTCATGTGAACTTCTGATCGATAACTTGACATAAGTTTCGATAACTTCTGATGAATATTTGTCGTGGGTTATCATTGCTTTTGGTTCAGTATTTGGACTACTATGAAATATTTCATTGTTTCAACTTTTTCAACTGTTCAAACTGTAAAAATTGATTTGAAATGTTTCTAACTTTTCAAGGTATATCAACTGTATAACAATTTTAACTTGTAAAACTTTTCACTTTACGATGAAATACTTATCCAACAAAAGCAAAGTCAACTTTTGATAAACAGTTTGTCACACGTGATCAAAACTAATGGTAATTTATTGAAAAAACTTTTGGTGTAAACAAAGCAAACTGGTTGAGCCCTTTAAATATGTTATTTCTTGGTGTTTGTGAAAAATCACTTTTTTGCCTAAAAAACTTGATGTTTTTGAACTTTTGAAACTGTGTGGGATATTTCAAGTATTTGAACTGTTTAAACATAAGGTATCATAACTTACGAAAAAAAAAAAACGTGATTTTTCACAAGTTGACAAAACTTCTGAGAGGTATCCTATCATAGGTTAATGCGAAAACGTGAGACAAGCTCAAACAGTTTGAATAGTTGAAATACATTTTTTTACAAGAAAAAGGAAAATTCAAATAGCGGTAATCGTCAAAAATAATTTTTGAAAAGAAGTAAAAAATGATTCAAAAAAATCCAATACTTTCAAAATGATCCACACGTTATGACAACTTACGTGAGGCTTTGATAACTTATGGTAAGTTACTATCATAATATTTTTATAACTTTTGATAAGTCACCTATCATGAGCTAGATGAAAAAAAAAGCTTTAAAAATTTTCTGAACGGGTTAGAAAAGTAAGAATAGTTGCAAAATTTTTGGAAAAAAAAAAAACAAACGAGCAAGCAAACATAACAAGAAAAATGTGTTCCATTAGTTCAAAGTATTTTTGAAAATAAAACCCACACCAATAATAAATGCTTCCAACACTTAAACTTGTTCAACTTGTTCGAATGGTTCAAAGAGTTAAAGTAGCGAATCATGAGTTTTGATAACTTACGATGAATATCTGAAAACAAGTTTTGATAACTTAATATAAGTTACTGATTCACGTTTAAGTCAAAAATGGTTATACAAGTTAAATTGGATATCCGGGTGGTAATAGTTTAAACAATTACATTAGCGATTTTGTTAAACTGGTCAAAACAAAGGTAAAATGTGTTAAATCGTGAAAATAATAATCAGTTCGAAAATAAACATAACAAGTCATGATTACTTACGACAAAAAACTTCCCACAAGTTTCGATGACTTGTGGTTAGTTCTTGTCATAAGTGAACATCGCTTCTGATAAGTAACTTATCATAAGTTTAAGTGGAGAGTTAGAAAAAACAAATGTGTGAAAACATGCTGGGAACCGAAACCATCACTACCACTTGTGGCACTGTGTACAACGGAGTCACTGATGACGACTCTCGTATGGACAACTTGCATTCGACGTTTGTGCTCACTCTTGTGAACCTGCTTGAGGTAACGATGGACGGTTGCTGGAACGTTGTTGTGTCTGTGCGCGCGTGGTTCCGCGTGCTTCCCGTGCTCCCTTGTGCACGCTTCCTGTTGGTCTCGTGATCAAGACGGCAGGTTGACTGCCAGTCGCCTTTGTCAGAGTTGAACGCGTCTGTCACTTTCAGTCCGACGGACGCTGACATGACTGTAGCTTGTGCGTCAGCGAGTGGCGACACTCGATCATTGTTGTGGAGACTGATGCATCCTGATCATGAAGGCACTCCAAGGTTCAAAAGTCATACTGTCGTATCCCTGCATCACACTGCGACTTTCATCCCAAGTTTGTGCATGGAGCATTCGTTCTGACTAGCGGTGAACGCTGGGTACTGGAGAAACGAGTGATACAAGTATCGTGGTGAAGAGTCATGGCCACAGCTGATGAGGTACAACTGCTGAGGGAGATGACAGCGTTACAAACAGCGCAACTTGACGCAGTGACACAAGAGTTGACAAGACAACGGGCAGTGACGGCACAAGCGGGAAGTGCGATCAGGTATAAGCTTGGTTGACACGAAACTCTTGACGAAACCAAACATGTACTCTGGCGAGCACAACGGCAAAGAACGTTGGTCGACGTGGACGTTCAAGATGGGAGCATACTGTGCGGCAATGGCACCGAGGCTGGGTGTGCTGATGGTATCAGCAAGTCAGTAAGAACTGGAGATCAGGCAAGACGCGATAACTCAGAATCACGCAGCACACAGGACGAACCCGTAGAAGCGCTGGACATCGTGCAGAACAGCCCAGTGAGAAACGGAATGGATGCGTGGCGTCGGATGGTGAGGCGCTGGGAACCAGAAGTACTTTCCAGGTGTCGAAGGGTGCTGCAAGCAAACTTGTTTAGGTCCATCTCCGATGGATCTGAGTGTGCTCGCGAAGCATGCTGTTTGTCACGTGTGCTCGAAGAAATGTCATTTTGCGAAAGACTGCTGGTACCAAACCAACAAGGGAGGTGGCGAAGGAAAGAAGGGCAAGAAAGGTCAAGGAAAAGGCACCAAACCCAAGGATGGCGACACCATGAAGAAAAGCGCTTGTCACAACTGCAATGAGGTTGGACAAATTGCTCGTGAATGTCCGAAGAAGAAAGTGACAAACAATGTGAGTTCCCGAGTTTTGGGCGGACTCTGGAGCTGCATGCCATGCGCGGCCGTGCAATGTGAAATCTGGTTCTCCCCA
>CBDCEV010000076.1:0-11045 GCA_965215715.1 Hyphomicrobiales bacterium
CAGTCCATACCAATGAAGTACAGAAACTGTAGCTTAAGAAATCGTTGGTTGCCCTTGTAAACGGAGGCTAATTGTCACTTTGCCCCAAAACCAGCTATTCTGCAGAGTAGACCCAGGAACCGTTGGTTTCGTATTCAGAATCTGGGGTGTGACGGGACCAGTACCGGGTTTGAACCACCCACACAGCATCTGTGACCCCAACATATGCTACCCCGTTCCACCCCCAGATTCTGGCCTTGATACGGTGCCAGTACATATGGGGTGACACCTCTGCCTGGGTGTGTGAAACTTGCCTGTTTTCAATTTTGGGCCCATTTGGACCCATTTTTTTCAGGCCATTTTCCAGCACCTAGGGTGTGAAAATATGGCCGCACAGCGAGATCCGGGTTTGAAAACGGCCCAGGGAGCTCCTTTGTACCCGATTTCAACCGATAGAAATGTAAAATGTGCACACAGGGGGTCCCAGATGGTAAAAATCACCCCCAAAAACAGGGCCCCATTTTTCAGGGTGTTTTTTCCCCTTTGCGAAAAAAGTTTTCTGTGCTGATCTGGGGTGGAATTCCAGCACCACCGTGTGTTCCCCGTCACTGGAGGGATAAATGCGGTCCGGTGGAAATTTTCCGGAAATGCTGTCCCGATGCCTGAAATGGGTGAAAACATGTGATTATAGCCCAAAGTTCGGAAAAGTTGGTCAGCCAAAAAAAAATTCCCACACCTGTGCAAACCTCACGGCTGGCCTGGGATGTGAAACGAATCGTGATTCCAGGGCCCCTGCATATATGCACAGGCCCGAATTTCATCGATAGAAATACAAAATGTGCGCTGCGCAATGTTTAGAACCACTTTTTCTACCCGACAGCCTCCGGCATGCACCTGAAAAACCGACACTTTTTTCGAAGGTATTGTGGCCTTGAAAGTATGCAGAGCTCATTTCCGAGACTACTCTCTGAAGTGAAATTTGAACGGTCAGACCAGCGGAACCCAACGATGTAAGGTACGATCACATATCTGGCTAGGTTTACGTTTGAAATTCGGAAGAGAATTTTCTTGCATCGACCCGACAACAGGCAAAAACGACCGACCTCATGGGGTCCTCTTCGGGGCTGAACACTGACGGATGGCCCCGGAAGCTGAACGAACTCGCCTTCCTGGGTGCACAAGGAGCGCCCATATGTGAAAAAACCTGGTAGAGCACCCAGGGTGCCGGTCTGGGAAGATTTCTGGGGTAATTTCAGCGAGATGCGCTGTTGCGCAACCGGTGGTGGTGACCTGATTTTTTGACCAAAAAACATGTTTTAAACATTTTTATCCGCCAGAACTGGCCTCCTAACCGGTCTGCGCATGATCTACAGAGCTCCAGAGGGCAAAAGAACCAACTTTGTAACAGCAGGTTGACAGAGAAGCACCTCGGATCGCCTCTGTTTCATGCACCCACTTTTGCCCAAAAATCGACTCCCCAGCAGCGGGGTGCACAGTTCTTATGCAAGTAAATAATTAAAATCTCCGCCCCATGAACATCGAAAGCGAGGGTGGAAACGGCCAGGCACCCCATTGTCACGGTGCCATTTGTTCAAACCCGGAACACAGATTTTCCACCCCGAAACGCGGAACAGAATCGGACCACCCCGATTTCACCACATCCGGGGTAGGCAGAACAGAGGGCAGTAAAATATTCAGAACAGCACCCCAGGGTGAGAAAATGGGTTCAAACCCCCCCAAAACACCCACAGGACCAGAGTAAAAAAGGGTTGGGCACTTGTTTGGGGCCAGTTCATCAAACCCTGCTTCAGAAAGCCCCCAAATCTTGGGGGAAACAGGGTAGGGGACCCAACAGGAGGGATTTACTAGGAAAGTGGGGTTTTACCCATTTACACCACCACAGCCTCAAACCAGCGTGAGGCACCGCCTTTCCAGGGCTCTCCCGATGATTTCAGGAGGCTTCCAACCCCTGGCACGCACCGAGATGGTGTTCTGGATATTTTTATGGCCACACTCCGGAATCTGCATCCCAGAACCTCAGAAATCTCAAGTATGAAAATCAACAGTTTCTGGGGTTACTCTGCACAATAGGTGAAAATGCTGCAAAGTGGTACTTAGCCTCTATTTACAAGGGCAACCAACGATTTCTTAAGCTACAGTTTCTGTACTTCATTGGTATGGACTGACTCTGAAAAGAGACCCAAAACTGACAGAATTTCCTCCTGGGATATCAATCCTGAGAGGAAAATTTTATACTTTCCTATTCTGGACCTGTGTTTGAGTTGTGGTAAAGTGTGAATAATGTGTGTACACTTGGTAAAGTACACACAGCTGCACCATTCCTGGCAAATCTGTGGTTTTGCAGTGTTTTATTCAGTATTTTACTACGTGTTTTGTTACCTCCCATATTGCCAATAACTTGGTTGTAATTTTGTGCGGTTATAAAAACAAGTGAGACACAGAGGCCTCTTCAAAAATTATGCTTTCACTTGAGTAACTCTTACCCACGGTCATCTTTAGTAAAAGGCGAAAGATGAGTTCGTTCTGGGCAAAAGTTGTGAGATACCCCTTGTTGGGGAAACCGTTGGTTAGGCAGACAGGATCTCCCCCTCTAACCAACGGTTCTTCTATGGAGGGTTACATACCTTACTGGTGTCTAACCTGATCAACAAGGGTGTTGACACACCAGTGGCCCCTGCATTGCACTGCGCAGGGGGCACTGGTGGCACTGGCTTCGGCTGGGATGCACAGTGAAATTTTTGACAGCGGTGGTGCTGTGTTCTGCACAAACCCACCTTTTTTAACTAAAAATCATGGACCCCTCCACTTGTGCAATTCCATGTCGGCTACGTACCCCCCCTAAGCAACGGTTTTTGTAAAGGGCAAGACTGTACTCTACACAGGATCTGTTTTTGAGTACATTCGTGTTGGAGATTGTTTTCTCTAGCACAAGACCAAAGCTGGATGATGAAGACGGTCGGGCATGTGCAGCATGAGCCTTGCGATGATTGTTCTAAAACTGGGTTACCCTTTTCCTTGGAAATTGGCTTCCCAATCAGCACAGCCCTTCCACTTACAGCTTGTTTTTTATATTATATACTCATGGACCCCTTGACCTGTGCAATTCCCATGTCGGCTACGTACCCCCCCTAACCAACGGTATTTTATAAGGGGTATCCTTGCGCTCGGGATAAATCCATAGGCTATGACCAAACAGGGACGCCATGGAGAGATTGCTGGTTGAAAACTACCCAATTCCCGCCATGGGCTGCTTCGGCGGCACCATTGGCAATTTGTGAAGCTGCCTTTGCAGCAAATGTTCTTTATTTATTGTGCTATTCAGGCCATACAGAATACAAAATTCTGTACAAACTATCAAACCTGCAAATTGACGTACGTAGGTTTGATGGTTATACCATTCATAGACACCAAGTTAGGAAAACAGTATTTATTAGCCGGAGTGTGTCAGCAACACTCTGTTACTCCTAGCTTGGGAGGGCAAGGCTTCTCAGAACTGGGCAATCTTGGACTGGGTCCAAGGGTTCCTCTACTTCTGTGTTGATGCTACTGTCCCTGTTAGTCTACTGTCCCGGTTGTGGCTTTGGTGCAAACCTTAGCAACAATTGGAGTAAAATGGGGTGAACCGGGCCAGGCTGGTCACAGAGCAGCTCCTAACCCCTGCAGTGGACAGTTCAAGGATCGCAGTGCAGAGCAGAGTGAGGAGTCCTCCAATTCAACAGCTCGAACTGGGGAGGCGACTTTTTTTTGCCTACTATACCCATACCCTATATATATATATATATATATATATATATATATATATATATGTAGGTATACACTGTATACACTGCATACTTGTTGTTCTCTTGTCTCTGTGTATATAAAAACATAGGTGGGTGTGCCACTCCTGGATGTTGTGCAGCTCCAGGGCAACACGTGTGAATGGACCAGGTTGCCCTGGCGACCCATCACCCCGTTGAGAAATTGCGTTAATATCGTTCAGTACACAAGGTACTGTATCAGATATTAAGCTGATAAGAACAGATAATACACTTGATCTTAGCCAAAAGGCCGAGAAGGTATGCCCCTATTAAGAAACCGTTGCTTAGGGGATGTACAGCCGCCACTCCATATCTCAGGACCCACACCCCAGTATGTATACTGTATATATATTAGGGGGAACTCAAACCCCCAACTGGGCTTGTACACTGCTACCATAATATGCTACCTCAGCAGTGCAGTCCTGGGTATGTGGTGAAACAGGGGTAAGATTCTTCGGCTGTAAGCTTGTAGCCTCTTCAGCCTGAAGGCTTGCCTCTTAGTTTTTTTGACAGGTGGTGAGCCATAGTAACAAGGGTGTGTACTCTCCAACACTGGTGAATACTCAGGTTACTCTGTGCAATAGGTGAAAATACTGCAAAGTGTCACTTAGCCTCTATTTGTAAGGGCAACCAACGATTTCTTAAGCTACAGTTTCTGTACTTCATTGGTATGGACTGACTCTGAAAAGAGACCCAAAACTGACAGAACTCCTCCTGGGATACCAATCCTGAGAGGAGATATTTATTATAAAAAACAAAAATATGTGAAAAAAAAGGTGATACTTTCTCGATTAATGCGTGTCATCCTTGCGCAGGGACCATGCTAATCTTCTCTGTATCGATCCAATTTTGACGGATGTCCCATTTCTGGGCTCCAAAATATAGGTACCTGTAACTTTGCAGCTATGGTATCATATTCATTGCTTGGTCTGTATGTAAGGTTGCAGGTTTGACACAGATGCTCAAACCTGCAACTTGGGAACTGGACTGCTATACGATTATGGGTTGTGTGCCCCCAAGTTGGAGGTACCCATCTTGTAGGTGCTAAGTTGTTGTGCTACTTCTACCAAACAAATGCAACTCGCAATTTGCAAAATCATGCTGATTTATCAAATGCTTCCAAAATCTGCTTGCACGCAGGACCCAGTTGTGGGACCATGTGCGGACATATTTGGCCATTTGTGCGCTCGCACAGAATGACTTTCGACCCATGACGAGTCTGAAACTCAGGTTTTACCTCCGATTGCGTTCAGTCTTCAACACATAAATATTAGAACTTGGAGCATAACCAGCACACAACGCAACCACCTTTTTTTGTATGTATGGTCCAGTATACAGGGGGGTATGGGGTGGGATGCCTTTATGAATACAACTCTGAACTCCTTATTGGATTCGGCCATACTCTGGTGAATACACCTCATCCCGCCTGATTTGAGAAGTTAAGCACCAGCAGGCCTGGATAGTACTGACGTGGGTGACCAGTTGGGAAGTCCGGGTGCTTGAATCCTAAAAAAAACTTTTTTTTTTTTTTTTTCAAAAAAACGTACCGATTTTCCACACCACCCAGGAGGCATTTTGAGTACCAAAATGGCACTACCAGACCCTGTCCGTGCCACTGGTATTTTCGATTTTTTATGGGTCCTCAGCCATAATTGATAGAATTCAATGGACCGGAATTTTTCGATAAAATTTTTTTTTCTGAAAGATATAAAGCTCATGACCCTACTACGTTTCACCCAAAAAAAATATACATATCGTCACGTACAGACACCGGTAGTATATTTTTTCGAAGGAATTTTTGGGAAATTTGTAGCAGTGTTGGTAGGAAACACACTTTCTCGTTTTTGGACAAACTCCAACTTTGGTGGTTCGAACACCCTGGGGGGGTCTATTTCGGGTGTCTCAAAAATGCGCGAGAGGTGGGGATATTGGGTCAGAGAGGAATCAAAACGTTGGTAGGGTACTGCCCAGCCACCACCAATTAAGTCGTTTTTGGTGTTCCAAAAAGTGTTTTTTGGCCATTTTTGGACCTATTTTTGGGGTTTTGGCACCCCAAATCGGCCACTTTTTTGGACCCAGATATACCCGTTTCTGTACCAGAATCTGGGTGTGGAAAAAAAAAAAAAAAAAAAAAAAAGTACCCACCCAGGTGGTCAACTTGCTTCCAACACACCTAGATTCCTTAGAAAACACCCCATGATTTCACCTCAATATGTACCTGGAGCTCCATACTGGGCCCTGGTGAGCTCACCAACAGTTTGCACCGTTTCTGACCCGAAATCTGGGTCAAAAACGGTGGTACCCGTCACACGGTGGGTCCCCAGCCATTTTCACAGAAATGCCATTTTTTAGGTGAAAATGGGCAAAAAACAGGGTTTTGGCCAAAAAAAACGACCTAATGGGTCCTGGCTGGGGACCCATATTTGGACATTATATACCGTTTCACACCCAGTATCTGAACCATTCGCGCATTTTTGAGACACCCGATTTTGACCCACCCAGGGTGTTCGAACCACCCAAATTGGAGTTTTGTAAAAAAAAAAAAAAAAAAAAAAAGTGAGGTTTGAACCCACAGTGCTAAAAATACCCAAAAAATTCCTTTGAAAAAATATACTACCGACGTCTGTACGTGACGATATGTACAAAAATTTTGGGCTAAACGTAGCAGGGTTATGAGCTTTATATCTTTCGAGAAAAAAAAAGTTTATCGAAAAATTCCGGTCAACTGCATTTCATCAATTATGGCTGGGTACCCATGGAAAACCGAAAATTTTGGTGGCACGTACAGGGTCTGGTAGTGCCATTTTGGTACTCAGAATCAACCCAGATGTCAGCAGAAGTGGGAGGAAATCAGGTACTGAAAATTGGGTGCAATTTAACACTTTTTGGTGTTTTTTAGTGTTTTTAGTGGTTTTCCACATATTTTTTTGGGTCAGATATAAAAATTTCCCCCAGGATTGTCAATCCCAAGGGAAAACTGTCATTTTTGGTACTCTATTCAGAGTCAGTCCATACCAATGAAGTACAGAAACTGTAGCTTAAGAAATCGTTGGTTGCCCTTGTAAATGGAGGCTAATTGCGACTTTGCAGCATTTTCACCTATTGTGCAGAGTAACCCCAGAAATCGTTGGTTGCCCATTCAGAATGTGGGCTCTGGTGTGAACATGTGGTGAATTTTGGGACCCAGAATCAGCCCAGATATGAGTTGAAATATGGGAAAATCAGGTACTGGAAATTGGGTGCAATTTAACACTTGTCAGTGTTTTTGTGTTTTTTAGTGGTTTTCTACAGAATTTTTTTGTTCAGATATAAAAATTTCCCCCAGGATTGTCAATCCCAAGGGAAAACTGTCAGTTTTGGTACTCTATTCAGAGTCAGTCCATACCAATGAAGTACAGAAACTGTAGCTTAAGAAATCGTTGGTTGCCCTTGTAAATGGAGGCTAATTGCGACTTTGCAGCATTTTCACCTATTCTGCAGAGTAACCCCAGAAATCGTTGGTTGCCCATTCAGAATGTGGGCTCTGGTGTGAACATGTGGTGCATTTTGGGACCCAGAATCAGCCCAGATATGAGTTGAAATATGGGAAAATCAGGTACTGGAAATTGGGTGCAATTTAACACTTGTCAGTGTTTTTGTGTTTTTCAGTGGTTTTCTACAGAATTTTTTTGTTCAGATATAAAAATTTCCCCCAGGATTGTCAATCCCAAGGGAAAACTGTCAGTTTTGGTACTCTATTCAGAGTCAGTCCATACCAATGAAGTACAGAAACTGTAGCTTAAGAAATCGTTGGTTGCCCTTGTAAATGGAGGCTAATTGCGACTTTGCAGCATTTTCACCTATTGTGCAGAGTAACCCCAGAAATCGTTGGTTGCCCATTCAGAATGTGGGCTCTGGTGTGAACATGTGGTGAATTTTGGGACCCAGAATCGGGTTTACAATTTTTTTTTTTTTGGGACCCATATTTTTTGGTGTAGACCAGGGGTAAAGGGGAAAATGGGGTGGGCTGCCTTTCTGATTACAATTCCGAACTCCTTATTGGATTCGGCCATACTCTGGTGAATACACCTCATCCCGCCTGATTTGAGAAGTTAAGCACCAGCAGGCCTGGATAGTACTGACGTGGGTGACCAGTTGGGAAGTCCGGGTGCTTGAATCCTAAAAAAAACTTTTTTTTTTTTTTTTTCAAAAAAACGTACCGATTTTCCACACCACCCAGGAGGCATTTTGAGTACCAAAATGGCACTACCAGACCCTGTCCGTGCCACTGGTATTTTCGATTTTTTATGGGTCCTCAGCCATAATTGATAGAATTCAATGGACCGGAATTTTTCGATAAAATTTTTTTTTCTGAAAGATATAAAGCTCATGACCCTACTACGTTTCACCCAAAAAAAATATACATATCGTCACGTACAGACACCGGTAGTATATTTTTTCGAAGGAATTTTTGGGAAATTTGTAGCAGTGTTGGTAGGAAACACACTTTCTCGTTTTTGGACAAACTCCAACTTTGGTGGTTCGAACACCCTGGGGGGGTCTATTTCGGGTGTCTCAAAAATGCGCGAGAGGTGGGGATATTGGGTCAGAGAGGAATCAAAACGTTGGTAGGGTACTGCCCAGCCACCACCAATTAAGTCGTTTTTGGTGTTCCAAAAAGTGTTTTTTGGCCATTTTTGGACCTATTTTTGGGGTTTTGGCACCCCAAATCGGCCACTTTTTTGGACCCAGATATACCCGTTTCTGTACCAGAATCTGGGTGTGGAAAAAAAAAAAAAAAAAAAAAAAAGTACCCACCCAGGTGGTCAACTTGCTTCCAACACACCTAGATTCCTTAGAAAACACCCCATGATTTCACCTCAATATGTACCTGGAGCTCCATACTGGGCCCTGGTGAGCTCACCAACAGTTTGCACCGTTTCTGACCCGAAATCTGGGTCAAAAACGGTGGTACCCGTCACACGGTGGGTCCCCAGCCATTTTCACAGAAATGCCATTTTTTAGGTGAAAATGGGCAAAAAACAGGGTTTTGGCCAAAAAAAACGACCTAATGGGTCCTGGCTGGGGACCCATATTTGGACATTATATACCGTTTCACACCCAGTATCTGAACCATTCGCGCATTTTTGAGACACCCGATTTTGACCCACCCAGGGTGTTCGAACCACCCAAATTGGAGTTTTGTAAAAAAAAAAAAAAAAAAAAAAGTGAGGTTTGAACCCACAGTGCTAAAAATACCCAAAAAATTCCTTTGAAAAAATATACTACCGACGTCTGTACGTGACGATATGTACAAAAATTTTGGGCTAAACGTAGCAGGGTTATGAGCTTTATATCTTTCGAGAAAAAAAAAGTTTATCGAAAAATTCCGGTCAACTGCATTTCATCAATTATGGCTGGGTACCCATGGAAAACCGAAAATTTTGGTGGCACGTACAGGGTCTGGTAGTGCCATTTTGGTACTCAGAATCAACCCAGATGTCAGCAGAAGTGGGAGGAAATCAGGTACTGAAAATTGGGTGCAATTTAACACTTTTTGGTGTTTTTTAGTGTTTTTAGTGGTTTTCCACATATTTTTTTGGGTCAGATATAAAAATTTCCCCCAGGATTGTCAATCCCAAGGGAAAACTGTCATTTTTGGTACTCTATTCAGAGTCAGTCCATACCAATGAAGTACAGAAACTGTAGCTTAAGAAATCGTTGGTTGCCCTTGTAAATGGAGGCTAATTGCGACTTTGCAGCATTTTCACCTATTGTGCAGAGTAACCCCAGAAATCGTTGGTTGCCCATTCAGAATGTGGGCTCTGGTGTGAACATGTGGTGAATTTTGGGACCCAGAATCAGCCCAGATATGAGTTGAAATATGGGAAAATCAGGTACTGGAAATCGTTGGTTGCCCTTGTAAATGCTAATTGCGACTTTGCAGCATTTTCACCTATTGTGCAGAGTAACCCCAGAAATCGTTGGTTGCCCATTCAGAAGTGCTCTTTTGTGTGAATTTTTAGATATGGTTTTTCTACATTGGGTGCAATTTAACACTTGTCATTTTTTTGGTTCAGATATAAAAATTTCCCCCAGGATTGTCAATCCCAAGGGAAAACTGTCAGTTTTGGTACTCTATTCAGAGTCAGTCCATACCAATGAAGTACAGAAACTGTAGCTTAAGAAATCGTTGGTTGCCCTTGTAAATGGAGGCTAATTGCGACTTTGCAGCATTTTCACCTATTGTGCAGAGTAACCCCAGAAATCGTTGGTTGCCCATTCAGAATGTGGGCTCTGGTGTGAACATGTGGTGCATTTTGGGACCCAGAATCAGCCCAGATATGAGTTGAAATATGGGAAAATCAGGTACTGGAAATTGGGTGCAATTTAACACTTGTCAGTGTTTTTGTGTTTTTTAGTGGTTTTCTACAGAATTTTTTTGTTCAGATATAAAAATTTCCCCCAGGATTGTCAATCCCAAGGGAAAACTGTCAGTTTTGGTACTCTATTCAGAGTCAGTCCATACCAATGAAGTACAGAAACTGTAGCTTAAGAAATCGTTGGTTGCCCTTGTAAATAGAGGCTAATTGTCACTTGGTAGTATTTCCACCTATTGTGCAGAGTAACCCCAGAATTTGTGGGTTGCCCATTCGGAATGTGGGCTCTGGTGGCACATTTTGGGACCCAGAATCAGCCCAGATATCAGCAGAAATGTGGGTAAATTGGGTCCTGGAAATTAGATACATTTTAGTGATTTTCAGTGACTTTTAGTGCTTTTGTGATTTTTACTGGTTTTCTACATATTTTCTTCTTGTTCAGATATAAAAATTCCCCCCAGGATTGTCAATCCCAAGGGAAAACTGTCATTTTTGGTACTCTATTCAGAGTCAGTCCATACCAATGAAGTACAGAAACTGTAGCTTAAGAAATCGTTGGTTGCCCTTGTAAATGGAGGCTAATTGCGACTTTGCAGCATTTCCACCTATTGCACAGAGTAACCCAGAAAATCGTGGGTTGCCCATTCAGAATGTGGGCTCTGGTGTGAATGTGTGGTGCATTTTGGCACCCAGAATGAACCCAGATATCTGCAGAAATATGGGAGAACTGGGTACTGGAAATTGGGTGCAATTTAGTGCTTTGTAGGGGGTTTGTATGTTTTTAACATTTTTTAGTGGCTTTCCACATATTCTTGTTGTTCAGGTATAAAAATTTCCCCCAGGATTGTCAATCCCAAGGGAAAACTGTCAGTTTTGGCACTCTATT
>CBDCEV010000077.1:0-7613 GCA_965215715.1 Hyphomicrobiales bacterium
CTTGACCAACCAACGACCTTTTTGTCGCTTAAGTACCTTTTCAATGCGAAACACCTCGGATACATGGACTTTTTGTAAATCCTCTTCATAAAACGTACCTTGGACGGGGGTATCATCCCATTCGTGAATCTTATACGTGGGCACAGATCCCGGGATCACCCGATGCACCACAAACACTTCTTCGGTCCAACCGGGTAAATAGCCTTTTTCAAAGGTACGATGAATCTTATTGAGACGGACACGATCTCCGACTTTGAATTTAGGTTTTTTCTTGTCTTTCAACCGTTGGGCATACAATCGTTTCCACACGGCTTCTTCGTTGTCCCATGTCACGTCTTGAGGGGCCATACCAATACTTCGATGCCGGGTGGCATTATACCCTTGCACCAACTCGGGTAACACATCGTCAAAGCGTAAGGTGTTGGCCGCGGTGAAATAACGGTACAACCGTTCTTTCAAGGTGCGGTTAAATCGTTCCACCACACTGGCTTTCGCATCCCCTTCGGTCGAAAAATGTTGAATGCCTTGCTCGTCAAGCCATCGTTGAAAGGTCCGGTTATAAAATTCTTTCCCTCGATCCGTTTGCAATCGATTCGGGTGACGTCCTTTCAAAATCTTGTCAAAGGCATGAACCAAGGCCACCCCGGTTTTGTCTTTCAACGGTTGGACCCACGCGTACTTGGACAAGACATCCAAGACCGTCAACAAGTATCGTATACCCCGATTATACTTGGCCAAGGGTTGCACTTCCACTAAATCCGCGACCCATTGATCATCTAATCCTCCTACGATCACGGGGACGGTGGGAAAACGACGACGTCGTGGTTTATGTAACGTATAGGCCAAATCCCGTTCCAAGACCCGTTGAGCTTTTTTCAAAGGGAGACGATGGGCTTTAGCAAATCGTTGCACCCCACCTAAACTGCCGGGGGCTCGAGGATCGTGGTACTGACTCAACCATGGTTGGGAGACCTTTTTCTTTCGAGGGGCCATACGTTCTGGCATTCATCCCATAAGGTCGATATGGTAGGGACCGTGTGGGGATGCGCCTTTTGAATGATTCGATACCATCGCCATGCCTCTGGGTGAGCTTTTAACCATAAGACAAACACCACCCATCGATACAGGTTGCGGTCCACATGGGTTTCTTCAAAGAGGTGGAGAGGATGCGTGTCCTCGGGACAAGGGGGTATGGGGATTTGGGTGCCGGGTTGGTGATCATATAAGACTTGACAAAGGGTTTGATGACATTGCCATTGCCCCAGGGACAAGACAGACTCCCACGCATCACACACAGACTCCATGGTGACATTGATAAAAAATTTTATTCGTTCTCTCATTTAAAAGAGACCTAGACGGCCACAACTGATGGTCTCTAGACCTTTCTGCCAGTTCTCCACACTGTCACTGTACTTGGGGGGTGGTGGAGCTGGGGCTACCATCATTTCTTGACGGTTCTTGAGCTCTTGAATTTCTCGTAACAATTGTTTCTCATAGTCTGTCAGGGGACCGTTCTCGTTCCAAGTCCTCTTTCCTTTGGACTGGAGGTGGTGGCGGGCCAGGGATGTCATAGCTCCCTCTTGGGATATCCTTGAGCATCACGGGTGGGTGGTTCAGCTTGTTGGTCGGCTTTTTTGGGAGGGTTGTCATGAAACCAACGTCCAGTACTTGGGACCCAAGGGTTGATCGGCCCATCGGAAGAAGCCACACGTTTTCTTGGAACAAGTCAGAAACAAGCGATCGGGGTTCTGGGTCGAATGACTCTGTTGAAGCGTAGCGGGTTCACGGCAAAAGCATTGTAAACCACCCCACATGTCCAACACTTCTACATGAGGTTGACTATACACGGCTTTCATATACTCCAGAACTTGATCTTGTCCACAAAACAGCAAACACGGTTGCATGGGACATTTCACATACTTCCATCCCTTTTGAGATTCTCGGGCCTCCAAACGCACCTCATGGCAAGGGCATACCATAGTGTCCACTGAACTGGGAGGAGGATACACGGTACGTCACCAGGTGTATTGAGGTGATGGGGGTGATTGCTCCACCATATCATTCAATTCTTTCATCATATCTTCCACCGGCAGCTCGGGTGTCTTCCACCACGTCGCACACCACAGGATCACAGTCCACGGGCGTCATATGTTGAATGCTCTTCTTCTTCTTCTTCCCCTCTGGGGGATGGGTTGATTTTCTCTTCCGATCGACAGACATCGTACTCAAAGGTTGATGTCACCCCTACCGACCATGCCTTTTTATACCTTAGACCCTTGACTGTCATTGGTCAGCTTATCCTACCCATATAAGGACTTGTTATCTTCCCATTGGTCAGCTTGTTCAATCCAAATAAGGACCTCTTGTCTTCCCATTGGTCCGTTGTCCCTATTTAAGACGGTCCCTTGGTCACTAGATCTTCATTCTCAAAAGCCATGCCCCCAGACATTGACATGATCGGAGAACAAGATCTCGGTGCCTTGGAACTGCAAGTGGGTCATGGCCATGTGGTCTACACCGGGGGAGCCAAAGGTACGGATGCCCTCGTGGAACAACATGCCAAACACTTTGGGATGCAACTAGAAGTCCTGGTCCCCCCGAACCATCCTCGAGCCACTTTCATCACCCCTTCTACGGTGGAAGTCCTGATGCTGGCCAACCCCCATCTTCACCAGGCAGCGGAGAAACTAGGCAAACAAATGCCCAGTCATTTTTACACCCTGCAATTGCTGCAACGCAATTATCAAATTGGCCAAAAAAGCCCATACCATCTATGCCTTTGGCATCTTGGAACCGGATCATAAACGCGTGAAAGGAGGCACTGGTTGGACTGTGCAATTGGCTATGGATCAAGGCAAACCCGTCTACCTGTTTGACATCCCCAGTCAATCATGGTACCGCTCGGACCATTACTACCAAGTCAATGAGAATGCCGCCACCCTGGTCACTGGCAGTCAATTTGTCCCTTGGGGACCTAAAAAGCCCACCCTTCATCAAAGCAGTGCTATTGTGGGATCCCGGGATGTGGACGAGAAAACCCGAGCCGAAATTCAAGCCTTATTCAACCGCACCTTCTGTCTACCCGAGAACATTGATCAATTACGTATGGAACTGGAAGACTTTCATTTGTAATTTCTTAGTTTTTATTTTTCAATCTGTACATAGCTTTTCTTTTAGTTTTTAGTTTTTTTTTCCGTTTTTTTAATTTAAAAACTGACAACATTGTACATAGCTTTTCTAATTATGGGAGATTTTTAGTTTTTCAAACATCTTGTAGATAGCTTTTTTCAATTGTACATAGGAGCGCCCCACTACCCCCGCGTGGCAAAGAACACAGACCACCCTTTGTAAAAAACATCAACTCTTTTTTTAATTAAAATAAAAAAGTTCACAACCCTGACGTCATGTCCGTTGACTTTTTCTGGAGAGTTGAAGGGTAATGATGGTACTGCCTTGTTTGAAAGGAGCCGGCTGTCCATTCGCTGTTTGAATGTCAATGGCAATGCTGTCAAAGATGGTTTTGCCAAGAGGAAAATACATCCGTTGCGTGGTATCAAACTGATGATCGGTATTGCCAGCATCAATGGCACGTAAAAAACCTTTTTCTTGATTTCCAACCACGCTGTCAATGACGAGATCCGTGTAAATCATGAGTTGTTGTCGTCCTTGTTGCGGTTTGACGGTTTGGGTGGTGGGAAATGGTTGTCGACTGAGATTAGGACCCAAGAACAACTCATACTCGAAATCGGGGTGGGTAAAGCTGACAGAGACGATGCCATGCGGTGGATATTTGTTGACAGGCCCTATGGTGGGTGTCCATTTGTGGCGATCGTCGTAATCCACGATATGTTTCACCAGATAATTTTTTTCTTGGACAATTCTCTGCGTTGGCGTTCCATCTTTGACAAGTCCCATCAGGCTGGCCAATTTCCATTCCATTTCAAATTGCATGTTGGCTGGTATGAGTACATACAACGAATCTAATTCGGAGGCGATGCCGGCATTGGTGATTTTCACGTAGGGTTGAGCCAGGTTAAGAGCGGCTAGTTGTTGTCGTTTCCCTAGATCGTCCACGTCCATTTTGGCTATATCCATCATGACTTCCATGTGTTGTTTTTCTATTTCGTAAGCGATGGCAATCCATGCCTCTTTCAAATTGTGGTAATACCCTGGCGGTAAATGGATTTGTTTGGTCACTTGAATGGGAGCCGTTCCATCAGCACGTTTTGGTATGTATCTGATATCTGTTTTCATCCAATGTTTTTGACTATCTTCTTGCGTCCAATTCTGCTTGGTTTGATCTCCCAATTGTTGATAAAAAGCCGGGTGTGAGATATGAACCAAGGCCGCTTCCCAATCATCTTCCACCAAATAATGTGAATGAGGAAGTCTGACAGTAAATTTTTGATTCGTGCCTTGTGCTTGATCACTGATAAGGGTGATGTAAAAACTCATGGTCACAATCACCACCTAACCCCTCTGGTTACCTTTTTATACCTGCCCCCGATGCTCAAATTGGACTGTGGACTTTGAGCCCGCGTTCCTCAGCAGTTTTGCTCCATCCTGAGCCCGCGATCCTTTTTTTTCCCACTGGTCAGCGGTTTCCCACCCTAGCCAGAGGCCTATTCTGATACGTCATGTAAGCGTCACGAAATGTCCTCTCTTTTCTTTCCTCTGAGCCCACGTGCTCCAGGATTTAATTAATGATTCGCTTTCTCTATAAAAAAAAACAACCACGTCATGTCCGTTGACTTTTTCTGGAGAGTTGAGATGAAACTATTCGCTTTTTTTTTTTTGTCGCCTCGATTAAAAAAAAAAAAAAAAAAAATTTGAAAACCGAAGCGGTTCTGTTTAGCTCGCAATGTTTTCCCATTCCCCGCGTTGTTGTGAAACTCTGCTTCTGATCGGCTGATACTTTGACCATGGCCTTGGACCTTGACCATGGCCTGACTGGGACTGACCAATCACAACCAATCCTAACCAAATAAGGTCATACTGTTTAGCTATATAAGCAGCAAAATTACCCCCGAACTTTCTTTTTTTCAAGATGGAGGAAGGTCAGGGAGACTTACGACAGTTTTTTCACAGATTTATTCATCGCTTTACCCCAGCAACCCTCGGCTTTACAAACAAAACGATGACAGCTAAGATTTCAGCGAAAAATGTGGGAGATTTTTATCTGTAGAAGCCGCCGAATGGATGTTTTGAAAACAGCGAAAGCTTAACACGAGGTAAGTGTTGTGTTTTGCTGCCGGCTAAAAATATTGAAGTGTTTAGCCTGTTTTTCCCACAACGACGAACTTTTCGATTAAAAAACAGTGTGTCTTATAATACTCGTTTACTAGTTTTGTTTTTCGAAATGAAACTAATTTTTTGTCGCCTCGAAAAAAATTGAAAACCGAAGCGGTTCTGTTTAGCTCGCAATGTTTTCCCATTCCCCGCGTTGTTGTGAAAAAATCCTTTTCTACCCGAAAGACTATTTGATTTATTTTTACTCACTCTCTGTATTTCTTTTTTCCACAGTCCAACGATGTGCTGACTGTAACGCGGTGAGACAAACGAGATGACAACTCGTATTTTCGCCGAGAAGAAAGCGAGCGGCTTGTTGAAAACAACAAGCAAACCTCCACGCAAAGTAAGCATCATTTTTTTCTGACTGTCAGCTAAAAAAAATATATAGATTTAGCCAAGCCTAAAAGCGGAACTCCATATCTACCGGTTACCATCGGTCGCCTATAAATTAGGTACTTGACCTCGTTAATTACTGTATAGTTTTATTAAGCGTATCATTTTAGTATAAACTTAGAGTTATAATTCTGTTTCGTGATTCAAGCAAATCTAGTTTATCTATTTGTGCTTTCACTTTAAGTTCGCTAGGCAAATTCATTTAATCGTTTATCGGCATTTTTCGTTTGTTTTGATTGCTGTTATTTTATTTGTCGCTTTGTATTTTGTAATTGGAGACGCGTGTTCGCTTCGAAACTACTAGAAATTCTCTTTTGGTTTTGTTTACAGATTATTGCACAGTGTTGCACACATTTGACACATTTTGTCGTAAATTCAATCTGTTTACTGTGAATAAATTTAATTCTGTTTTACAACTGTCAATTGGAAAGCTATGTTCTTCTAATTCTGTTTGGCGACCGGATACGCTTCATTCGTTTTAAGTTCGCTAGGCAAATTCATTTAATCGTTGATCGGCATTTTTCATTTGTTTTGATTGCTGTTATTTTATTTGTCGCTTTATATTTTGTAATTGGAGACGCGTGTTCGCTTCGAAAACTACTAGAAATTCTTTTGGTTTTGTTTACAGATTATTGCACAGTGTTGCACACATTTGACACATTTTGTCGTAAATTCAATCTGTTTACTGTGAATAAATTTAATTCTGTTTTACAACTGTCAATTGGAAAGCTATGTTCTTCTAATTCTGTTTGGCAACCGGATACGCTTCATTCGTTTTAAAATACAAAGGTCATGCTTTAGGTCAGAATTATTTGTTCGCAAATTATTACTTTTCTGATCAACTTATACTCTTTCCCAGGGCGCGTGTTCCTTCCCAGGACATTGAACTTTGGACTCCGTGCCGCTGCCTGGCTTGCATAGTTCGTCATTGTGCCCTCGAGGACCACCCACTCAGGATTATTAAAAGGAACACTTCATATTATCAAAAGGAACTCATTAAAAGTGAACACTCATATTATCAAAAGGATCCTCATTAATAGGAACACTCATCATAAACATCTGATTATTAAAGACGCCACGCTTCTGCTTCCCCTTGTGAACATGGAACTCTCATCATCTGCAAGCCATGGATTATATGATTTACATTAAAATATTTTCTTTCCAACTTATAAATGCCTTTTGCTTGATGTGCCATATCAAAACCATATCAAATCCATATCTGGGCCATATATGGGTCACCCCCGTTCCCAAAATTGGACTTTGGACTTTGAGCCCGCGTTTTCTCAGCGGTTTTACTTCCCCTTGAGCCCACGATCCCTTTTTTCACACTCGCCAGCGGTTTCCCATTCCAAACCACGTGACTTCCGGTTCCCATGAGCCTGCGATCCTTTTTTTCCACCTGGTCAGCGGTTTTCCCATTCTTAAAACCATGTGACTTCCGGTTCCAGGCACTTCCGGTCACTTCCGGTTCCGGTGACGTCATTGATTTGCTCTCGACCAATCAGAAGCCAGCCTGAGTCCCATACGGGCCGACTTTACTACTAATATATTTTCTTCCAACTAGCTGCCAATATGATGCAGAATTGCCGTCTCAAAATCGCAATAAGTTATAAATAGCATCGCCCCATGTAACAGAATCCGAAATCCGGAATCCAAGAAAGTTTTGCTATTGGAATCCGGAATCTAGTGGACTGGAACTGATATGGAATCCGGAATCCAATAAAGTTTGGAATCCGGAATCCACTTGTGAATCTCAGGCCACTTAAGGCATGGCTTGAGCCTAATTTGCATAAAGTTTACCCAAACACCATACCGCTGCGGAAATTTGCCCAAAAAACTCTCAAACTTGGCAAGTGTGGAAAATCCGACGACCTTACCAGAAACTTATAAGGACTTGAAACGTTTAACTCGCATATGCAGGTTTTGAC
>CBDCEV010000078.1:0-2981 GCA_965215715.1 Hyphomicrobiales bacterium
GATGCCAGGTCATACGAAGTGCTGCACCTGTCACGCAAAGGTTTGATGCTCCAAAATGCACCCCCTGTCAAGAAATCAGCGCCCTGACCTCCTAACATCTCTGATGAACATATCTCTTGTATTGCGCCTGCCACGGCGACATGCATTTGTGCAGATCCTCTGCAAATGTCCCACGCCTGCCATCGTTTTTGGAAATGCTACAAAACCCTCGCAAAACCACATCTGAACTTTCAAAAGTGGTCCGGACCCCTCAGTTTTTGGCACTTTTGACTTGGAAATGTGCTTCGCGCCACAATGGCGTTCACTTTTTCGACATCTCAACTTCCAAAAAGTGGCCTGAACATGAGGCGTTTTGCACATTTTGATTTCCAAATGTGCTGCGCGTCACAACGGCGTGCAACTTTTCATCTCTCATCTGGCCAGATGGCTCCGCAGCCGCCGCTTTAGCGAGCCTACCTTTTCGGCCCTCCAGAGCCACAAACCATTTGAAAAACACAGTGTTTCGCGACTTTCCTACCTTTTCACGCACCTGCATCTTCTTTCTTCTGACTTTCTCTTCTCTGATCTTCTCTCTTCTGCTTTTCTCTTCTCTGGCTCTTCCCACCTCTGCTTTTCCATCTGCCATATTGTCGGAAGTTTGACTTCTAAACTTCCTTTGATTAAGTGCTGATCATCATTATTTCGCTTGAACTTCTAAATCGATGATCAGTTTCCTTGATACGTCTTGATCATTAGTTGCTGTGGAGAGGCTGGTGTTGTTTACCTTTTTGTTTGGGTACAGGGGCCGCGCCAGTCTCGGGGATGCGGGGTTCGTGCCAAACAATTCCTTTTGGGTACTGGGGTTGTCATTTTCATTAAGTCCTGATTCGGATTGGGAATGTGGGTGTCCCAGTCGCCATAACCCGGCCAGAAGGTATGGTGGTCCTACATCTTGGTGGTCCAAAGATCAACCTTCTTCCCGCTGTCGCAGCTGATGATTCATGGTGTCATCGTGGCATCCCATGGGGACGCACTCCATTGGGGCCTGAATAGGTTCGATGCGGTGGATTTCACACAGGAAGTGTGGTCATTCGTGGTCTCTTGGCCGGAATTGATGGCTCTCTTATGCCAAAACAAACTAGCATTTTTAAAGTCTTAAAGGGAGACCCAAACAATCCCAGATACAGCGTTGATGTGTCTTTTTGCGGTCTATGAAAACGCACCCGTTTTTCGGCATTTGCTCAGGTCAAATCCACCATTTCTCTTCGCTTCACTATCTAGATTCCCCCGAGCTTTTCTTTCACGCTTTCTGAAATTGGCAAACAATGCTAGATCATCTACAACTCCCCCCCAGTACCATTCAGATCCGCCCTTCAAAACCCAATTCTTGACAGTTAAATCAGTTAAATGCAAAGTCTTGATGGTAAACCATCACAATTCTTGATGGTGGATTCCTAATCCATCATCAATGGGCACCGCATAAGCCATCTAGTGCTTGATCATCATTTTCCACCTCAAATTTGTACCATTTTCAGACAGACCCCTCATATTCTGAGTTGTATATCCCATGAACTCTCCAAGTTACATAGTTAAACTATGTTAAACTATATTAAACTCACCATTTTTCATGGTCCACAATCACTTCATCCCCCCTTGTGATCCTCCACTTGGAGGGTCATCTCAGAAATCGTCACTAGTTCACCCTGCAATTTCTGTGAGTCCCTGAGTCCCATGACCGGGTCCCGGGGGTCCCCGGGGTCCCCGGAGCCTTCCGAGGCCATGGGGCTCCAGTTGCAGGAACTCTATGTGGGCGCCACGGCACATGACCTCGAAAGCCTGGGACATCCTGGCGGAGGGGCTCAAGTGGCCCCGGCGCAACGCAGAGGTACTGCGGGATAGCCATTGGGCCTTTGGGGATGTCAGCAACCAGGAGGTCTACTGTGACCTTGGCTGGATGGGAAAAAAATGGTAAAACAGGGGAACTAGGACACTTTATGTTAGTATGTTCCCTGTTATGGTTTTTATGTTTGGGGCTAATGTATTATCGTTGTTGTTGATGTTTTATGTGTTGTATGTTCTGGGGATTTTTTGTCCCTAACTTTTCTGGGACTTTCTGTGTTTGGATGAGGGGGATAATTGTTGAGGTGGTCAGAGTTTCTATGTGTAGGTTCAGGTTCAAATTCTACCAAGCTGTTGTTCAAAGATGTCGAATTATTTGCTTCAAATTCATGTATTGATTGAGGTTAGGCGCTGTGGTTCCTGTTTGGTTTTGCATATCCCTTGCCGTGTTGCTGTCGTTGTGGTAGTAGTGGTCATAACTGCTATACACATTTTTTATTCTGTCTGGCATTGCGGGCGTTCCGCTCCTGTAGTTGGCGCTTTTGTTTGAATGGACGGTTTGTCTTCTGTTGATGTCCTTGCGGACGTTTTCGTAGATGTCTTTTTTGTCGAGTTCCGTTTTCTGTTCCCTTGATGTTCATTTATATATATATAATACTTTAAAATTTTTGATGCTAAAGATTTTAATTTCTCTCTCGTCGCTTTGTTCTTTTCCTCTTTGGCTTTGTTGTAGGTGTCTCTGGCGGACATCGCACTTTGTAGTTCTTCCTTTATTTGTTTTACAAGGTCGCTTTTGAATGCTTCTGGGTCAAAAGGTGGTTTCGCCCTTGACGGTCTTGCCCTTTTGGGCTTTGGGACTACCGTTGCTGGTTGTGGTTTCTCTTGAACTGGTTTTTCAATTTTTTCTTCTGGTTTCTCCTCTTCCTTCGGTGCTTCTTCCTGTATTGGCTCTGGTATTGTTTCTTCCTTTGGTTCTTCATTATCAATCTCTTTTATGACTACCTCTGTCATATATTAATATTATAGATAATTTTTTTATACTTTCAAAATCTCGTGCCTCAAATACGGTTTGTTCAATCCTTCCAGTTTGAAGGTTCTGTCTCCGACATCGTCATATTCTATCTTGACGATATTGTAGGATTGATTGCTCCATTTTGAGTTAT
>CBDCEV010000079.1:0-6723 GCA_965215715.1 Hyphomicrobiales bacterium
TGCATGTCGATGATGTGATCGGAGGTGGAGATGAGACTTTCGACAGAATCATGACAGCAGTGCGCAAAGAGTTTGACTTTGGAGCCTCGGACGTGGGCAATTGTCGGTTCAACGGTCGCCAGATTTCGCAGATGCCAAATGGAGAAATCGTGTTTGACATGGAACAGTACAAACATGAGCTTGCACAAATAGAAGTGTCCAAGGCCGAGAAAACCAAGCCTGAACGTCTCCTGAACTCAAAGGAGCATACTCAATTCCGAGGAGGTGTTGGGAGTCTGGGCTGGTTTGTGGATCACTGCTGTCCACAGTTATCATTTCAGCTGGCAGAACTGCGTCGAAAACAGTCCTCACCGACAGTTCAAGATTTGCTGAAACTCAACAAAGTGATCCGCACGGCGAAGGTGATTGAGAGTAAGATCAAGATCAGAAGTATTCCAGTGGAACATCTTCGCTTCATGGCCATAGTCAAGGCTGAGGCAGTGTCCGGTGAAACTGACTTGAGGTGGATCGATGCGAGATATCAAATTGCAGATTGAGAGATCCGTAACAGTTCTTCCTTCGACGAAGAATCGTGGCCTACGAGCAAGTAAGCAGATGGTGAAACGAGTTGTTGGCAAGAAGAAATTTTAGGAGTGCGAATCTGGATGTGCGTACAATGGTATCACCGATTTTGTGACAAACCTGCTGATGAAGGTGCAACACGTTACTGTGTCTGAGAACAGCGTTCACAACTCTTGTGTATTATTGACGGTGATCTGGACTTGGAATTTCGTACCTCGGCAAACGTGACGGAATCTGCAGCATGGCTTGAGGTTGCACGTCCCCTGGTTTCTACTCCAAGTGAACTGTGAACATTGGAGATGTGTCAATCGCAGATCACCTTGTTGCCGAGGTGTGGGGTGGTTGCACGCCTGTCGTCGTGCAACGGTGACATGAGTTGTGTTGGACAAAGTAGGATCCCAAGTTTGTTTCTTCAGCACTCTTTGTTGGTATCCCTGTTGTGTGTCTGTCTGCACTGCACAGTGTCGAGCGCATACACATCTATCTGTACATAACCTTGCAGCGCACATGTGTCACTTGCCCTACAACTGCCATCTTCATTCACCCCTAGTGGGCCCGCTTGTGCCATACAAAAGTTGCGTGTCACATTTCATGTATCGTTGTCGCACCTGCGTTGACTGAGACTCGACGATTTTGTATTTTGTTTTTTATTTTTTTCACAATATGTGAAAGTGTAAGTTAAGTTTTTTATTGCGCATTTGTTGTTTTAACTTCTCTCCCGCACCAATGATCACTGACTGAGTTCGGCACTTTGTCCAGCAGCAACTGACTCAAGTTTTGTGTCAAGCCTTTTTTGCTTGCGCTTGTCCGTCCTGCGCCCGAATCGTGAGAAAGAAGACAAATAAAGTCAAAACGAACAACGAGGTTCCCATCTGGATGTGAAAAAACCACAGAATTTGACGACATGCTCGACTTCCAGTAGTATGCCTTCTTGATGAACTCTGCGCACCTCCTCCCAGATCAAAAACCACCTATCGGCGTCCATCGCTTTTGGACCAATGCACTTCATTTCTCCTCTCCGAAGCGCATCAATGATTCCTTTGTTGTCAACATGAACCGCAGTAAGACCGTGTTCGCCTTCCTAAGCAAGCACAGGATGGCTCAGCTCTCTTGGCGGTACAGTGTACCTTAAGATCAGCCTCCCACGTACCGTACATCCCACGCAGTGGCTCCATTTCTTCATCATGATCCAGCTGCGCCACTGACCACCCACATGCTCTCCACTTGCCCGCTCTTCCTATCAAGGAGCCGTCCGTGGCAACATGGCCCTTGAAGCCTTCTGCTGGCATGCTCCAGTTCTTGTACTTTTCAGACTCCCACTTTTTCATATTGAAATGACCCTGTTCCATTGGCTTTCACTGCATCCAATGTACCGCACATCCCATGCATACACATGCACTCCACTTGCCTGAACTTCTGACTGACAACTGACTTTTCCTCCAACTGTTACTCCTTCTTCGACGTTTTTGGCCTTTGGTCTCATTACACCAAAACCCTACCGGATCTGGTTCCCAACGGCCCTCCAAGACGGACAATGGTACGGCCTGAGCTTCTCCGTGCCTTCTTCTTTGTTACAGCCCCTACACTTCTGTTCGTACAACCAATGTCGTACAACCTCTGCTGCACCCATCCTCCTGCCACGACCAGGCTTCCTCGTCACATTGCGGTGCGTGTCTGTCCACAATTCGTTGGTCCTCCTTCGCAACGTAGGCTGGATTGGCTCCAGGCACTCTCCTTCCTTCAGCCCCTCAGACTCAGAGGTTTAGCTGCGGTTGTTTCCAACGGACCATTCTGGCTCGTTTCAGCAGCATCTTCTTCACATCCTTCGAGGAACACCACTCTCGTGTCTGCCGCCACCTGTCCCTTCGAACACCAAGGTGTGCCATTGCGGCCACCTGATGCCTAGATCCCGTTCATTTTTGCGTGTTTTTCAGACCACGATTGATTATTATTAGTATTATGATTAATACTATTATTCTTTACTTATTATTTTCTTTCAATTAATCTGAATATGGATATTAGTATTAATAATACTATTATTGAAGTTGCCAGGTGTTGCATCGGCACTTTTATCGCGTCACGAATTTTGTTCCATGTAAGTGTTCATCCTGCGCGTGTGGGGCACAAAAAAATCGTTGCCGTGTGTACGGTTTCTCATGATCTGCGTCAACATCATAGCTGGTTTATCGCGTTGGTCACTTTTGCGCCATTCTGACTGTTTGTTTGCTCGCGCTTTTTTGTTGTTGATTGGTGTTGTGTTGGCACCAATTCTGGTCACAACACTGGTTTTCCAGACGATATTCCATGCTGCGGGTCTGGCTGGAACGCAAAACACATTGCTCTGGCGAACAGAGTCAATCCAGCGTCATCCTCCTCCACTCTCCTCCAACGCGCCCTCCTGCCTGCACCCCACTAAAAGAAAACTGTTTTTTTATGATCTCAAGAACCGCCACCTCCGTGTTTCTTGACCTGCAAAAACAAACATCATGTTTTCTTCGATGATCTCCGGAAGGACACTCCCGTGTAATTTGACCCGAAAAAATAAACAACTGTTTTTTCCAAGATTTGTGGAAGGCCGCCCCCGTGTATATGGACCCGGGATCGGAGAAACAAATCATGCTGAAAGCACCTCCTCACCGCAAGCCGTATCCCTTGGCGGAACCTGGACTCTGGGTAATGGTTGGCTTGTGGCCTGGCATCGCCGGAGACGGCCTGGCTCTTTCCGCGCTTGCGAGGCGCACGGTTCGTGACCCTGTGCGCCGAGCAGTACCCCAACGACAGCATCGCAGTTTTGCAAGCCCGAGATCGCATGGATTCTCTGGCTGTGCACATCCGATGGAAGACCTCTTCCACCTGTCTCGGAAACACCTAAAAGCCAGCACTTCATCCTTAAAGGCAGCTTGCCCTGTCATGCAGACGTACATTTTTCGTCTGCGCCAGGACATTGTTGCAATCGAGCGCCTCACGAGCAAGGAGCCGACCAGAGTCTTTGAGGAGCCCCACAACGGCGTGGTCGACATGCTTGCTTGCGCCCCGCTGCGGTGTCCCTTGTGACGCAGCAGAGTGATGGAAGGTCCGCCTCGACGACTTGGAAGCCAAAGACAGGAGCAGGCAGAGAACAGTCAGTTGAAGAAGTCTTGTGCACTGAGGCGGGAACTTTCAGTGTCGAAGAGGTGGCAGTAGTGACCTTCGCAATGCAGTAAGTACCCAGGGTGGAACCAATTGTAGAACTGGATGTCGTTTTGGAAGGGAGGGGAGGAGAGGGGGCGGGGGGAGAGAGCGAGACTTTTAGGGTTTATTTGGCGGACCCATTCTCCCAAGGCGGAATTATGATTTAAATCTTAATTCCTTCTAATGAGCTTCCTTCTTTTTTTTTCTTTTTTTCCTTTTTGTTTTCTTTACATCTTTTTGCTTTTTTTCCCTCTTTCACTTAATTATTTGAACAAAAATGCTTGGAATGGCCAATAACCCCAACCCGAGAAGGCAGGGCCAACCCTCCACTCTGGAGATCAAAAGGCGCACCCCCCAAGAAGGGCCAACCCCACACCCCAAAAAGGGAGGGCGAAGCTCCTCAGCAAGAAAGAGGTCATCACCACCACAAGAAAGACGGGCAAGGACCAAACCGCGAGAAGGAAGGGCCAGCCCTCACCCCAAGAAGGAAAGGCCAAGCCCAACCGAGAGGGAAGGGGCAACCCCAGGATTGAAGGGCCAACCCCAACCCCGAGAAGGCAAAGCCAACCCCAGACGATTAAATGTTTAAATCGTAAATCCTTGGAATTAAGATTTGAACATGTAAAGATTTTACCAGCTGCCCTCAAAATCTTGATTCCTGTGGATGTCCTTTCAAATAATCTCAATAATTATAATTTCTGCGCGGGAGTGGGACATGTGAGTCTGTCTGCAAAGTGTCCTGCGCGCTTTTTGTCTTGAACCATTCATGCGAAGTGCGCGTGAAGATCATGAGTCGGTTGCAGGTGCACAAGTCTGGGCTGAGAGCTGGCTGATGAACTGCACAACTGTACCCTGCACATGTGAAACTGCCAAGTACGCGTGTTACCACGAACACAGTGCACATCAGGGAAGACACAACCGAACAACCTACGAGACTGGATTCGCTATTTCTGTGCTGACCTCAACGAATTGTCCGCAATTTCAATGAAAAAAATTATTATTATACTTGCAGGGTGGCCGGCTGGCCCTGGGCCCTATTCGTCTCTCAAAAATCGGAACGGCTCCACTTTTGGCCCCCTTTTCGGTCGGAATGGGCCCTTTTGGGAGGTCCGGGGGATCGAAATTTCGACGCGGGACCGTCGCGGGGCCTTAATTTGAGCCCCTCTCTTTTGGGGTGAGCATTCAAAAAACCATTCAAATCACGCAGTGGATCGACCAAAATGCATGTTGTTTCAAGAATTTGCTTCTCATTCAAGGAAAAGGGCACATCGCAAAAATGCCTATTTTTCAAAATTTCGATCTCGCTCATTTTTGCACTGTTTTCCACCATCTGCGGCACGGTCGTTGAAGAGAACGAAAAACACAGGGGGATCGAAATTAGGTTTTGGGACTCCTTGGCCCATTTTGAGGTTGAGGGGGTGAGAAACTTCAGTTTGGGATTGTGTCACAAAACAGCAGGGTTTTACCACGTGTTGTCTGTCTCTGTGGTGCCGTCGGTGTCTGTGGAGAGTGTCATCGAGTCAAATGACGTGTTAATGACGTGTTTTTGCGCTGTGTCTTTGAGCGGCACGATGTGAAATCTCAGGATCACTGTTTAAAAAAAATCCGCCTACCGCTTCGTGGTCGATTGCGGCAAGCCCAGCGTGGTCCCGATTTTCTTGGCGCCGAAGCCTTGAGTCGCCATGCGCTCCATGGCGAAACGCTCCTCTCTGGATCGCACCATGTTGTGAGAAGGCTTGAAAACACTTGTGATTTGAGAGCAATGTGGCTTGTGGTGTATGGATAAGTCATCAAGTCGGTCATGCGCGTCAGTGTGTAATGTGTAAAAACCTGCTGTTTGTGGTAAAATTTACATCGAAATTTGTTGTTTTCACCCTAATTTGAAGCCCTGTCCTCCCTCTTCCATTTTTTCTACGACAATTTATGGGAAAAATGAAATCCGGATGCCCGGAACGCAGGGAAAAAAGGGAGAGGGAGGGGTCGAAATTTCAGGTGCCCAGGGCTAGCCGACCACCCTGTAGAATTATCAATAAGAGTTACAATTTCCGAATTAGGTTTTGAAGATTTCAAGATTTAACTGGCTCCCAAAATGTTTAAATGTTTAAATCTTATTTTTTTGTGGATGTCGTTTCAAATAATCTCAAATTTAAGTAAAATTAAAATTATGATTACAATTATCATGTCAATTTTTTTAAATAGAATCACAATTCTCAAAAAATATTAAAATCATAATGTTCGAATTAGGTTTTACCTGGCACAAAAATCTTTGAATGTTTAAATCTTAATTCCGTGGAATTAAGATTGAAACATTTCAAGATTTTACCGGACCCCAAAGTGTAAAACAACTTAAAATCTCAGTTCCTTTTCAAAAAATCAATTTTTTATTATGCTTGTAATTGAACATTTATTGACAATTTTAATCCTTATTATATTTATAGCTATAATGGTAATTTCCGAATAAGGTTTTGAAGATTTCAAGATTTGACTGGCACCAGAAAATGTTTCAATGTTAAAAACTAAATTGTTCGGAATTAAGATTTAAACATTGGAAGATTGTACGGGCTCCAAAAATTTTAAGAAAATTTGAAAACTTAATTCCCATGGATGTAATTTCAAATGATCCCAAGTGTTTGACTGTGCATCTTGTGTTTTTTTTTTCATCCATCTTGAACAAACACACCAACAATCAATCGCACACGCAAAAACACACACACGCCAAACGCATTTGGAAACATTTTCTCATTGCGTCGAAACGCTTCTTCCGTGTTCACGAATGTGATTGTGTATGTGTGTGAATTAAGTTTCAAAAATATCGAAACTTGACTGGCCGCAAAAATGTGTTCAAACTGAAAATCTTAATTCCTGTGGATGGGATTTTAAAAAATCTCAATTGTAATTATGCTTGCAATGGTTATTGTAATTATGATTATAATTCTTTTTATAATTATAATGTCCGACTTGGGTTATAAAGATTTCGAGATTTGATTGGTC
>CBDCEV010000080.1:0-21520 GCA_965215715.1 Hyphomicrobiales bacterium
ACTTGTGGACATCTCTTGGTTGAAAGCGAATCCAGCCAAATTTTTCACCAGTGGCGACTGGAAGCTCTCTCAATTCCGGACTACGTCATCAGAAAGGGTCGACCTCGTGGTGCTCGGAACGGCAAGACTGAGGCACAGAAAGAGCATTTCGTGGCCCACAACGCGCGGAAGAGATGTATCAAAAACAATTTTGATGGAATTCACGATCGTTTCCCAACGAGATTCAGAATATCGTGATTCGCAACTCAAAATTGGCTGGACCGAGGAGAAGTGCATCGAGACGGATAAATTGGCACAGGAAGACCACTCCTACTGCCCATCCTCTGAGGAGTATGAGAGATATAAGAACAACTGGTAAATCTCATTGAACAAATCAGGCAGAAATGCACCGATGAAACTCCGATCAGACTTCCGAACAGCAGCCACAATTGTGAACCGTCTCCACCGCGAATCTGGAGCAGAGCGACCTGAACCAATTCCTTTTCATCAATACCAAAAGTGGTATCCGTCTTGTTCTTCCAGTTCTTCATGGTGGCAGTGGGATAAAAAACTTGTGGAGTTCAAAGTATTTTCTAATTTGTTGTAGCAGGATCGTTTAGTGCTGATGGCAATCTGCTGCAACCGACGGTGTGTGTAAACAGTACACCTCACACGTCACTTTTTCTCGTGTTTGTGCGCACTTTGTAATGTCATGTCACACGACAGTGGCTCAAGGTGTTCGTGCGCGTCATACCATCCATGTGTCATGCGCCTGTGTGTTTGATCTCTCTTCGACCCTCTCTTCGAACTCTTCATTTGTCTCTCACATCATCTACTTCATCCTCCTGAACTTTGACTTCCACCTTTTCCTCTTCCATGTGGATGTTGCAGGAGCAAGATCCCCTGTGCACTTCGCCCAATGAGGAGTCTGGCCCTTTGGCCAACAACGCCCCTCTCACAAGTTATGAGCCCAACTTCTTCGACGTCACACCCTTGCCACCCGATGCAATCGTAAGAAACGGGACGAGGTGGGTGGGACAACCAAACCTTTTCCTGAATCCCGACGCGGAAGAGTGACTTCACGACGCCGCACGAATGTCCACAACTGCTGCCAAACAGAGCTTCATGAAGCTCGAATCCGCAAGAGCCTGCCCTGCATGGTTTGTACAGGAGATCGAGTAACGCCACTTGCTGAGTGAGTATGCCAGCTTCTTCAGAGCGTCGCACGGAGTGTGCGGCGAGCCACCGGCCTCTATTTGGATGCCCGCCAGATCCAGAAGCAGCTTGGATGCGTCTGTACTTGCGCCGCCGTGGCGACCGCAGTGTGGTGAGATCTTCAACGCTGTCAGTCGTGTTCGCGTGGCTGCGTTTCTGACAGCTTGTTCGCACTCGATGAGCGTCAGAAGCGAAAGCAACGGTCGGTCGACAGGGCAGGCGGCTTTGCGCAAGCGGGCCTTGACTGTGTCGTCGAGAAGGCCGCTTTTCACGGGTTGTGTTGTTGTCGTATCGCGTGTAGTTACGCATTGCGCAATGATGACTGACAGTGTCCTCCTGCTTGAGGGGCCATGACGTCGCGTGAGATTTTCGACGTTTCTGATGACCGCGTGAAGAGGTCGTACGACACCACGAGCGCGAGGCCTGCACGTTCGTCCACCAGGCGGTGCTGCTTCCAGAGGTCCCTCGTCAGGATCACCAACGCTTCCAACGGCAATGGGTCCATGTACTTGGCCTTGTCTCGGTCGCAGTCCTTTGGTTTGCTTTACCTGCTGTTGGCTATGCTCTTGTTTTGCCTGCTGTTGGCTGTTTGGACCTATTCCACTTCTCAGAACCTGTTGACAGTACACCTGACCGGACGCGCACACACGCACATTTTTTCGTTGAACGTGTCACTGTCTGTCTGTGTGTCCGTCTGCGCTTGTCTCGCAAGATTGCAAGTGGTACGTTGGCACTCAGCACTGACCAAAACAAAGTTCTAAATACAAACTGATATGTATTGAAGGAACAAAAGGAAATGTGTTGCCATGGAAAATTGATTTACCAGAAATGTTGTTTCATTGGTTTTCAGAAGAGTTTTTCAGATTGCTTTTGTTTACTAACATTTCTGACATACTTTCTTTGCGGTGTTGAGTGTTCGGTGCCACTTGGCATTGAGCACTCAGCCTAAAACTAAGTGCTCAGTGACTTCATCAATGAACAGAAACAACATGTGTATTATCCTTGATGTTTTCATTGGAAAAAATGGTGTCCAAAGGTATTTGAAAACATTCAATTTTTTCAAAAACTTTTGAAAACATTCAATTTTAAGGAAAGGTGTGGATGAGAGCACGATGAACACGGATCCAGCTCCCCTAACTTGAAATTTTCAATAGTTTGAATATTTTTCAAAAACACATGAACAAATAGCATTTTTTGGAGGATTTGCAAAACTACTCACTTTAGTGTGCCCTTTTTTTTAACGCATGATGTGTTTGTCTGTCATTTCTGACATCGCAAATAGCATTTAGCACATGGTGTTTTACAAAGTGCTGAGGGTGATAAGTGCAAAGTGCTGACATGGCGCAAAACACCTACGCTTCAGCGTTTCACTGAGTGCGAAGTACTACGTGCAGATTGCAACGCTAACACTTTGCACTTCGCAAAAAATAAAACACTAAGTGCTGAGTGCTGGCGGAGCACACAGCGCTTAGCTTTTTGCTATGTGCCACGTTTCATGTCTTACATCGTGCTAAATGCCTCGCGCTAGCACAAAGCATATGGTACTCAACAGAACACTGAGTACCACGCGCTGAGGGCAAAAATGAAGTGAACCACATTCCCACTGTTAACAATTCAAATAACAAACAAATACAATAAGATATTGAGAACATGGATATACAAAACTCTTCAAAATTTTGCTTTCCAATTTTGCTCAAACCAAAAATCTATTGTCTTTGGCACAGAACTTGGTGTTTTACAAAGTGCTGGGTGCTAACATATCAAATAGCACCTGCGACTCAGCACTTTGTGTTATTGAAAAAGGGGCTAAGTGCTAAACGCTGTCGTAGCATTGAGCACCCAGTACTAAGTAAATAACGGTGTACTGCGTGCCAAGTGCCAAGTGCTACGCGCTTCATTCAAATGCACACAAACAAAATGTTTTTTTTTTGAAACATTGAAAAAACAAAGTTTGAAAACAAAAGTAACTTCTGCGCCTTCAAAAGCAAAGAAATCTAAGACTACGTTACAAAAATCTAATGAACATTTTTCAACTTCTATTTGCAAATATTGACATACAAAACCGTCGTCATTCTATGGTTGTCCATTGTTTGAATAAAACATTGACATCGCACGTGGCACTTAGCACTTTGTGTTTTACTCAGTCTCAGGTGCTTGGTGCGAAGTGCTAACATGACACCCAGCATACAGGGTAGAGTGGTGGTGGTCCTCCATGCGCCTTTGCGGTGGTGCTGCTTGGCCTCGTCCTTCTTTTGGGTGGTGCTGTTTTTATCTCTTTCCTCCTCCGCTTCTGTTCGGAAATGTAACTGGATTAAATTAAATCACACTAAAGTAAAGTCAAGTAGAACTAGCAGAAGCAGTAGCAGAAGCAGTAGCCACGAGTAACGTCACGAGTGAAGTGAAGTGAAGTGAATTGAAGTGGTGGTCCCTCTTCCTCTTTTTTGGTGGTGCTGCTTTCTACACCCTCCCTTTTTTGGCGCGGTGCTGCTGTCCCACTGCTTTCTTCTCTTGGGTGGTGCTGCTTTCTCGCTCCCTCTTGTTTGAAGGCAAAGGCAAAAGCAAAGAAATGTACAGGTACAGGCAAAAAGGCAAAGAGGCAAGAGGCAAGAGGTAAGAGGTGAGAGGTAAGAGGTAAAATCAGTACAGCACAGTACTGTTGAGTGCAGAAAGGTAGGTGAGGTTAAGTAAAGTGGTGGTCCCGCTTGCTCTCATCGAGTGGTGAAGCAGCACTCCCACAGAAACGAAGGGCACGCAGCACTTCCCAGCCCCTCTCTCGTCCTCTCCCAACAATGAAGGAGGAGGGGAGCAAGCAGCACCACCCCAAAGAACGAGGTGAAAAGTAGCATCACCCGAGAGAGAAAGGGAAGGCACAGCGCGCTATGTTCTATGTCCTACGTCGCGCTCGGATCCGACCCCTCCTCCCTCCCTCCTTCCCGCCCATCAACTTGTAGTACGTTTAAACGTGTTTTTCATTTGTCCCTTTTATATTGAAAGTACATTTTTGACCCATCTGAAATATTTTGTTGGTGAAAATACCTTTCATCAAAGAAAAATCACAAAGACGAAAAACCATCTCAAAAAAGGAAATATCTCAAAAAACAAAATCTCAAGAATCAAAAACTTCAACCTTCGAATTTTGCCAAGTGCTGAGTGACAACTGATGACACAGCACTTCCCATCTTGCACGTTGCACTTTGTGAAACACTAAGTGTCATGTGCTATGTTGGCACGAAGCACCTAGCACTGAGAGAAAAACATTAAGTGCCAAGTGCCAAGTTGCTATGTCAGAAACAACAGAAAATAAATGATTGATGTTTTGGAAAACAGATGAATGCACAGTTTTGTAATTCTTTTTTGAAACAAAAGTATTTTCAAGTGTGTCAAAAGTATTTTGAACGTTCAAAATAGAGGGATGAAGAGCTGAATCCGAGTACGACGTATGACATGGAACACAGCACTCAGCTTTTGCCATGTTCTATGTTCAATGTCTCACATCATGCTCCGACACAGACCCCTTTTGCTCTTCTTATACTTCTAAAAACCTTGTTCAACTTTTAAAACAACTTTTGCTACTTTGAAAATCTTTCCGGGAGAACATATTTTTAAACAAAACATTTTGTTTTGGTTCACTTGAATGAATTAATAATTTAGCCCTCAGTACTTTGTGTTTTTACCAAGTGCTAATCGTTCGGTGCCACGTGCTATGTTACCATTTGGAAACTAAGTGCTAAGTGCGGCGTGCTGCGGTCTACGTTAGCACTTTGCATTTGGCACTAAGTCACACACCAGGTGCTGTGTGCTGCATGCTGCGTGCTATGTTGGCATGAAGCACTTGGTGAAACACCATGTGCTGAGTGCTTTATGCTGAGTGTTATGTTAGCACTTCGCACCAAGCACCTGACAGTAAGTAAAACACTGAGTGCTAACTGCTACGTGCGATGTCAAGGTTTTTGGTTCAAACAATGGACAACCAAAGAATGACGACGGTTTTGTATGTCGATATTTGCAAATAGAAGTTGAAACATGTTCATTAGATTTTTGAAAAGTATTCTTAGTATTCTTAGTTTTTTTGTTTTGCAGATACTTGAGGTACTTGTGCTTCATTTCAAACTTTGTTTTTCAATGTTTTCAAAAAAACATTTTGTTTGTGTGCATTTGAGTGAAGCACATAGCACTTAGCACTTGGCACGAAGTACTTAGTTTTTTACTTAGTGCTGGGTGCTCAGTGCCATGTTAGCGTTTAGCACTTAGCCCCTTTTTCAAAAACACAAAGTGCTGAGTCGCAGGTGCTATTTGATATGTTAGCACGCAGCACTTTGTAAAACACCATGTTCTGTGCAAGTAACACCAGATTTTTGGTTTGAGCAAAATTGGAAAGCAAAATAATGAAGAGTTTTGTATATCCATGTTCTCAATATCTTATTGTATTTGTTTGTTATTTGAATTATTAACAGTAGTTCAAAAGAGTGTTAGGTTTTTAAGTTTTATAAGTAAAGAGGCTTGACTTTTTCAAATACTTTTGTTACTGTTTGAAGATGTTTGGGAAAACTAAACATTTTGTTTTAGTTTACTGATAGCACTTGCGCGAGTACTCAGTGTTTTGTTGAGTACCATATGCTTTGTGCTAGCGCGAGGCATTTAACACGATGTAAGACATGGAACGTGGCACAAAGCAAAAAGCTAAGCACTATGTGCTCCGTTGGCACTTAGCACTTTTTTTTTGCGAAGTGCAAAGTGTTTGCGTTGCACTTTGCACGCAGTACTTCGAACTCAGTGAAACGCTTAAGCGTAGGTGCTTTGCGCCATGTTAGCACTTTGCACTTATCACCCTCAGCACTTTGTAAAACACCATGTGTGCTAAGTGCCATTTGCGATGTCAGAAATGACAGACAAACACATCATGCGTAAAAAAAGAAGGGCACACTAAAATGAGTAGTTTTGCTCATCCACCAAAACATGTTGTATTTTTCATTTGTTTTTGAAATTTATTCCTGTTATGGTAGGACAATCTGACCCATTGTTTGTGCCAACAAGTTCGTTGATGAAAACACCTACACCTTCGACCGATGATCCTGCGCAAGAAGATCTGTTGCAAAAGTACCAAGAACAAGTTGAAAAGTTATCACAACAAAATTGTGTGATTAAGTTATGCACTGAAGCAGGATTCCCGACAACGGTTGAAGTCGGACAGTACTTCATGACAAAAGACACTGAAGAATTCTCACAATTTACAGAATCAGTGGCTTGTCGTGAGTACACTTTGCCAAGAGATGAAAAATCATCTGACCCGAAAGGTTGGATTCGAGAGAACACCAAAATTGGGCCCGTGTTGGAAGTCACAACCAGCTACCTACAAGGTAAATTTGGAGCTGAAATTAGAATGGAATCTGTAAACAAAGACAATTATCACTCGTGGGTCAGAATTTCTCATGGCTTGAATAAGTTGGTCACGGGCTTAAGCAACAACAAGGAGGACGACAACAACGAGCAGGAAACCTCTGAGATGCAGTTCGAAGACTTTGCGTTGAAAACGAATGTACTTGCTTATGCGAGCCGATCAAAGGCTAAAGCAAAACCACGAAGACGTACTCCTGCCTGCTCATCTACAAGAACTGTACCTATCGGTGAAAGATTTTGGACTGAAATTGAGCCAGAAAATTATTCATCTATCGCTTACCCAGTGTCAAAACAACTGAGTACTCTTCTTCGTCATGGTGACCTACCTCGAGATGAAGATGGAGCGATTGAATTCTGGAGAATAAAAGTTTATCTTCGGAGCCAATTTCTGTATTCTCAACATTGGTATGATGAATTGTGGAAGAGTAAAATGGCAGGAGGCGGAGGTAACAAGAAAAGATTTCAATATTGTACTCACCCATCTCACATCGGATGTGCAATCAATTTACACTCCACCACGAATTCAGGATTGATACGGGGAGGACAAATTTTGAGCAAAAGACAGACGGTATTCTTCACGTCTGTGGCTCCTATGAACAAAGAATACAGAGATTCGAACAAAATTGACTTGGAAGCACCGCGTCTTGCACATACATGCAGACAGCGTGGAAGAAACATCAAAACACAGTGTATTGGGTCGACATCAGACTTGCTCAAAAGAAAGGATTTAAGTTCTATCAAACAAGATCGAACGCAATCATCCTTTACGACACGCTTCCCAGCCTATTGTATCCCGAAGGCTATCATGACGGAAACTGGAGAAATCATATACGAGAAAGTTTTTGCGTCACCTCGGATGCCTCAGAAGATCTCCTTTGAAGACAATTGGATGAAAGAATTGGGTTCAGAAGTTGCTGGAGGTAGTGAAGACTCCCAGCAAACCCAACCAAAGACCAAAAATCCAATTGTGAGAACGGGGAGACCTGTTTAAGAGTGAGCAACCATCCCGTTCGATTACTCAGGAAATCGACAAAGGTGTCTTGTTTGGCTGCGAAAGCACCAATGTAAGAACGGTGAGACCTGTTAACAGTTGTGTGCCAGTGTCTGTTGAACGTTTAGATCAAGACAAAGACACAGACGAAAACGTTGACACAGATCAAATAAGAACGGGGAGACCTGTCAAAAGTGGACAATCCATCGGTTTGTTCACACAGGGCGAGGAAATAGACATTGACTTGAGAGTGTGTGGATTGCCACATGCAGTTGTGAAATAAGCAGAAAACTTCCGTGTTCGTGAGCTCGTGAAGAAGCTCGAGAGTCATCCTCATCGAGAAGCACTTCAAGCCGATTTGCAGTAAAATAACGTCTACAACCCATTCAGTGACGATGCGAAAGCGATGATTCGTGAATTGGGCAATGTGGAGTTATTCGAGTTATGCGAAACAATTCCGAAAGTGCAATGCTCAGAATGCCTTCTTTATTGGAATCAAGGAATAATCCATTGCACTTGTGGACATCTCTTGGTTGAAAGCGAATCCAGCCAAATTTTTCACCAGTGGCGACTGGAAGCTCTCTCAATTCCGGACTACGTCATCAGAAAGGGTCGACCTCGTGGTGCTCGGAACGGCAAGACTGAGGCACAGAAAGAGCATTTCGTGGCCCACAACGCGCGGAAGAGATGTATCAAAAACAATTTTGATGGAATTCACGATCGTTTCCAACGAGATTCAGAATATCGTGATTCGCAACTCAAAATTGGCTGGACCGAGGAGAAGTGCATCGAGACGGATAAATTGGCACAGGAAGACCACTCCTACTGCCCATCCTCTGAGGAGTATGAGAGATATAAGAACAACTGGTAAATCTCATTGAACAAATCAGGCAGAAATGCACCGATGAAACTCCGATCAGACTTCCGAACAGCAGTCACAATTGTGAACCGTCTCCACCGCGAATCTGGAGCAGAGCGACCTGAACCAATTCCTTTTCATCAATACCAAAAGTGGTATCCGTCTTGTTCTTCCAGTTCTTCATGGTGGCAGTGGGATAAAAAACTTGTGGAGTTCAAAGTATTTTCTAATTTGTTGTAGCAGGATCGTTTAGTGCTGATGGCAATCTGCTGCAACCGACGGTGTGTGTAAACAGTACACCTCACACGTCGCTTTTTCTCGTGTTTGTGCGCACTTTGTAATGTCATGTCACACGACAGTGGCTCAAGGTGTTCGTGCGCGTCATACCATCCATGTGTCATGCGCCTGTGTGTTTGATCTCTCTTCGACCCTCTCTTCGAACTCTTCATTTGTCTCTCACATCATCTACTTCATCCTCCTGAACTTTGACTTCCACCTTTTCCTCTTCCATGTGGATGTTGCAGGAGCAAGATCCCCTGTGCACTTCGCCCAATGAGGAGTCTGGCCCTTTGGCCAACAACGCCCCTCTCACAAGTTATGAGCCCAACTTCTTCGACGTCACACCCTTGCCACCCGATGCAATCGTGAGAAACGGGACGAGGTGGGTGGGACAACCAAACCTTTTCCTGAATCCCGACGCGGAAGAGTGACTTCACGACGCCGCACGAATGTCCACAACTGCTGCCAAACAGAGCTTCATGAAGCTCGAATCCGCAAGAGCCTGCCCTGCATGGTTTGCACAGGAGATCGAGTAACGCCACTTGCTGAGTGAGTATGCCAGCTTCTTCAGAGCGTCGCACGGAGTGTGCGGCGAGCCACCGGCCTCTATTTTGGATGCCCGCCAGATCCAGAAGCAGCTTGGATGCGTCTGTACTTGCGCCGCCGTGGCGACCGCAGTGTGGTGAGATCTTCAACGCTGTCAGTCGTGTTCGCGTGGCTGCGTTTCTGACAGCTTGTTCGCACTCGATGAGCGTCAGAAGCGAAAGCAACGGTCGGTCGACAGGGCAGGCGGCTTTACGCAAGCGGGCCTTGACTGTGTCGTCGAGAAGGCCGCTTTTCACGGGTTGTGTTGTTGTCGTATCGCGTGTAGTTACGCATTGCGCAATGATGACTGACAGTGTCCTCCTGCTTGAGGGGCCATGACGTCGCGTGAGATTTTCGACGTTTCTGATGACCGCGTGAAGAGGTCGTACGACACCACGAGCGCGAGGCCTGCACGTTCGTCCACCAGGCGGTGCTGCTTCCAGAGGTCCCTCGTCAGGATCACCAACGCTTCCAACGGCAATGGGTCCATGTACTTGGCCTTGTCTCGGTCGCAGTCCTTTGGTTTGCTTTACCTGCTGTTGGCTATGCTCTTGTTTTGCCTGCTGTTGGCTGTTTGGACCTATTCCACTTCTCAGAACCTGTTGACAGTACACCTGACCGGACGCGCACACACGCACATTTTTTCGTTGAACGTGTCACTGTCTGTCTGTGTGTCCGTCTGCGCTTGTCTCGCAAGATTGCAAGTGGTACGTTGGCACTCAGCACTGACCAAAACAAAGTTCTAAATACAAACTGATATGTATTGAAGGAACAAAAGGAAATGTGTTGCCATGGAAAATTGATTTACCAGAAATGTTGTTTCATTGGTTTTCAGAAGAGTTTTTCAGATTGCTTTTGTTTACTAACATTTCTGACATACTTTCTTTGCGGTGTTGAGTGTTCGGTGCCACTTGGCATTGAGCACTCAGCCTAAAACTAAGTGCTCAGTGACTTCATCAATGAACAGAAACAACATGTGTATTATCCTTGATGTTTTCGTTGGAAAAAATGGTGTCCAAAGGTATTTGAAAACATTCAATTTTTTCAAAAACTTTTGAAAACATTCAATTTTAAGGAAAGGTGTGGATGAGAGCACGATGAACACGGATCCAGCTCCCCTAACTTGAAATTTTCAATAGTTTGAATATTTTTCAAAAACACATGAACAAATAGCATTTTTTTTGGAGGATTTGCAAAACTACTCATTTTAGTGTGCCCTTCTTTTTTAACGCATGATGTGTTTGTCTGTCATTTCTGACATCGCAAATAGCATTTAGCACATGGTGTTTTACAAAGTGCTGAGGGTGATAAGTGCAAAGTGCTAACATGGCGCAAAACACCTACGCTTCAGCGTTTCACTGAGTGCGAAGTACTACGTGCAGATTGCAACGCTAACACTTTGCACTTCGCAAAAAATAAAACACTAAGTGCTGAGTGCTGGCGGAGCACACAGCGCTTAGCTTTTTGCTATGTGCCACGTTTCATGTCTTACATCGTGCTAAATGCCTCGCGCTAGCACAAAGCATATGGTACTCAACAGAACACTGAGTACCACGCGCTGAGGGCAAAAATGAAGTGAACCACATTCCCACTGTTAACAATTCAAATAACAAACAAATACAATAAGATATTGAGAACATGGATATACAAAACTCTTCAAAATTTTGCTTTCCAATTTTGCTCAAAGCAAAAATCTATTGTCTTTGGCACAGAACTTGGTGTTTTACAAAGTGCTGGGTGCTAACATATCAAATAGCACCTGCGACTCAGCACTTTGTGTTATTGAAAAAAGGGCTAAGTGCTAAACGCTGTCGTAGCATTGAGCACCCAGTACTAAGTAAATAACGGTGTACTGCGTGCCAAGTGCCAAGTGCTACGCGCTTCATTCAAATGCACACAAACAAAATGTTTTTTTTTGAAACATTGAAAAAACAAAGTTTGAAAACAAAAGTAACTTCTGCGCCTTCAAAAGCAAAGAAATCTAAGACTACTTTACAAAAATCTAATGAACATTTTTCAACTTCTATTTGCAAATATTGACATACAAAACCGTCGTCATTCTATGGTTGTCCATTGTTTGAATAAAAACATTGACATCGCACGTGGCACTTAGCACTTTGTGTTTTACTCAGTCTCAGGTGCTTGGTGCGAAGTGCTAACATGACACCCAGCATACAGGGTAGAGTGGTGGTGGTCCTCCATGCGCCTTTGCGGTGGTGCTGCTTGGCCTCGTCCTTCTTTTGGGTGGTGCTGTTTTTATCTCTTTCCTCCTCCGCTTCTGTTCGGAAATGTAACTGGATTAAATTAAATCACACTAAAGTAAAGTCAAGTAGAACTAGCAGAAGCAGTAGCAGAAGCAGTAGCCACGAGTAACGTCACGAGTGAAGTGAAGTGAAGTGAATTGAAGTGGTGGTCCCTCTTCCTCTTTTTTGGTGGTGCTGCTTTCTACACCCTCCCTTTTTTGGCGCGGTGCTGCTGTCCCACTGCTTTCTTCTCTTGGGTGGTGCTGCTTTCTCGCTCCCTCTTGTTTGAAGGCAAAGGCAAAAGCAAAGAAATGTACAGGTACAGGCAAAAAGGCAAAGAGGCAAGAGGCAAGAGGTAAGAGGTGAGAGGTAAGAGGTAAAATCAGTACAGCACAGTACTGTTGAGTGCAGAAAGGTAGGTGAGGTTAAGTAAAGTGGTGGTCCCGCTTGCTCTCATCGAGTGGTGAAGCAGCACCACTCCCAAAGAAAGGAAGGGCACGCAGCACCTCCCAGCCCCTCTCTCGTCCTCTCCCAACAATGAAGGAGGAGGGGAGCAAGCAGCACCACCCCAAAGAACGAGGTGGAAAAGTAGCATCACCCGAGAGAGAAAGGGAAGGCACAGCGCGCTATGTTCTATGTCCTACGTCGCGCTCGGATCCGACCCCTCCTCCCTCCCACCTTCCCGCCCATCAACTTGTAGTACGTTTTAACGTGTTTTTCATTTTCCCTTTAAATTGAAAGTACATTTTTGACCCATCTGAAACATTTTGTTGGTGAAAATATTTCATCAAAGAAAGTTCAAAAAGACAAAAAAATCCCAAAAAAGAAAATATCTCAAAAAATCATCAAATCTCAAGACAAGTGCTGAGTGACAACTGCTGACACAGCACTTCCCATCTTGCACGTTGCACTTTGTGAAACACTAAGTGTCATGTGCTATGTTGGCACGAAGCACCTAGCACTGAGAGAAAAACATTAAGTGCCAAGTGCCAAGTGCTATGTCAGAAACAACACAAAATAAATGATTGATGTTTTGGAAAACAGATGAATGCACAGTTTTGTAATTCTTTTTTGAAACAAAAGTATTTCAAGTGTGTCAAAAGTATTTTGAACGTTCAAAATAGAGGGAGGAAGAGCTGAATCCGAGTACGACGTATGACATGGAACACAGCACTAAGCTTTTGCCATGTTCTATGTTCAATGTCTCACATCATGCTCCGACACAGACCCCTTTTGCTCTTCTTATACTTCTAAAAACCTTGTTCAACTTTTAAAACAACTTTTGCTACTTTGATAAATCTTGCTGGGAGAACTTTTTTTTTAAATAAAACATTTTGTTTTGGTTCACTTGAATGAATTAATAATTTAGCCCTCAGGTACTTTGTGTTTTTACCAAGTGCTAATCGTTCGGTGCCACGTGCTATGTTACCATTTGGAAACTAAGTGCTAAGTGCGGCGTGCTGCGGTCTACGTTAGCACTTTGCATTTGGCACTAAGTCACACACCAGGTGCTGTGTGCTGCATGCTGCGTGCTATGTTGGCATGAAGCACTTGGTGAAACACCATGTGCTGAGTGCTTTATGCTGAGTGTTATGTTAGCACTTCGCACCAAGCACCTGACAGTAAGTAAAACACTGAGTGCTAACTGCTACGTGCGATGTCAAGGTTTTTGGTTCAAACAATGGACAACCAAAGAATGACGACGGTTTTGTATGTCAATATTTGCAAACAGAAGTTGAAAAATGTTCATTAGATTTTTGAAAAGTATTCTTAGTATTCTTAGTTTTTTGGTTTTGCAGATACTTGAGGTACTTGTGCTTCATTTCAAACTTTGTTTTTCAATGTTTTCAAAAAAACATTTTGTTTGTGTGCATTTGAGTGAAACACATAGCACTTAGCACTTGGCACGAAGTACACAGTTATTTACTCACTGCTGGGTGCTCAGTGCTATGTTAGCGTTTAGCACTTAGCCCCTTTTTCAAAAACACAAAGTGCTGAGTCGCAGGTGCTATTTGATATGTTAGCACCCAGCACTTTGTAAAACACCATGTTCTGTGCAAGAAACAACAGATTTTTGGTTTGAGCAAAATTGTGAAAGCAAAATAATGAAGAGTTTTGTATATCCATGTTCTCAATATCTTATTGTATTTGTTTGTTATTTGAATTATTAACAGTAGTTCAAAAGTGTGTTAGGTTTTTAAGTTTTATAAGTAAGGAGGATTGACTTTTTCAAATACTTTTGTTATTGTTTGAAGATGTTTGGGAAAACTAAACATTTTGTTTTGGTTTACCTGATTTAAGCACTCAGGTTGAGTACCATGCTTTGAGCTAGCGCGAAGCATTCAGCACGATGTAAAACAATGGAACGTGGCACAAAGCAAAAAGCTAAGCGCAATGTGCTCCGTTGGCGCTTTGCACTTTGTGTTTCTTTTTTTGCGAAGTGCAAAGTGTTAGCGTTGCTTTTTTGCACGTAGCACATCGCACTCAGTGAAACGCTAAATCGTTGGTGTTTTGCGCCATGTTAGCACTTTGCACTTATCACCCTCAGCACACTTTGTAAAAAAAACATGTGTGCTAAATGCTATTTGCGATGTCAGAAATGATAGACAAACACATCATGCGTTTAAAAAGAAGGGCACACTAAAATGAGTAGTTTTGCTCATCCACCAAAACATGTTGTATTTTTCATTTGTTTTTGAAATTTATTCCTGTTATGGTAGGACAATCTGACCCATTGTTTGTGCCAACAAGTTCGTTGATGAAAACACCTACACCTTCGACCGATGATCCTGCGCAAGAAGATCTGTTGCAAAAGTACCAAGAACAAGTTGAAAAGTTATCACAACAAAATTGTGTGATTAAGTTATGCACTGAAGCAGGATTCCCGACAACGGTTGAAGTCGGACAGTACTTCATGACAAAAGACACTGAAGAATTCTCACAATTTACAGAATCAGTGGCTTGTCGTGAGTACACTTTGCCAAGAGATGAAAAATCATCTGACCCGAAAGGTTGGATTCGAGAGAACACCAAAATTGGGCCCGTGTTGGAAGTCACAACCAGCTACCTACAAGGTAAATTTGGAGCTGAAATTAGAATGGAATCTGTAAACAAAGACAATTATCACTCGTGGGTCAGAATTTCTCATGGCTTGAATAAGTTGGTCACGGGCTTAAGCAACAACAAGGAGGACGACAACAACGAGCAGGAAACCTCTGAGATGCAGTTCGAAGACTTTGCGTTGAAAACGAATGTACTTGCTTATGCGAGCCGATCAAAGGCTAAAGCAAAACCACGAAGACGTACTCCTGCCTGCTCATCTACAAGAACTGTACCTATCGGTGAAAGAATTTGGACTGAAATTGAGCCAGAAAATTATTCATCTATCGCTTACCCAGTGTCAAAACAACTGAGTACTCTTCTTCGTCATGGTGACCTACCTCGAGATGAAGATGGAGCGATTGAATTCTGGAGAATAAAAGTTTATCTTCGGAGCCAATTTCTGTATTCTCAACATTGGTATGATGAATTGTGGAAGAGTAAAATGGCAGGAGGCGGAGGTAACAAGAAAAGATTTCAATATTGTACTCACCCATCTCACATCGGATGTGCAATCAAATTACACTCCATCACGAATTCAGGATTGATACGGGGAGGACAAATTTTGAGCAAAAGACAGACGGTATTCTTCACGTCTGTGGCTCCTATGAACAAAGAATACAGAGATTCGAACAAAATTGACTTGGAAGCACCGCGTCTTGCACATACATGCAGACAGCGTGGAAGAAACATCAAAACACAGTGTATTGGGTCGACATCAGACTTGCTCAAAAGAAAGGATTTAAGTTCTATCAAACAAGATCGAACGCAATCATCCTTTACGACACGCTTCCCAGCCTATTGTATCCCGAAGGCTATCATGACGGAAACTGGAGAAATCATATACGAGAAAGTTTTTGCGTCACCTCGGATGCCTCAGAAGATCTCCTTTGAAGACAATTGGATGAAAGAATTGGGTTCAGAAGTTGCTGGAGGTAGTGAAGACTCCAGCAAACCCAACCAAAGACCAAAAATCCAATTGTGAGAACGGGGAGACCTGTTTAAGAGTGAGCAACCATCCCGTTCGATTACTCAGGAAATCGACAAAGGTGTCTTGTTTGGCTGCGAAAGCACCAATGTAAGAACGGTGAGACCTGTTAACAGTTGTGTGCCAGTGTCTGTTGAACGTTTAGATCAAGACAAAGACACAGACGAAAACGTTGACACAGATCAAACAAGAACGGGGAGACCTGTCAAAAGTGGACAATCCATCGGTTTGTTCACACAGGGCGAGGAAATAGACATTGACTTGAGAGTGTGTGGATTGCCACATGCAGTTGTGAAACAAGCAGAAAACTTCCGTGTTCGTGAGCTCGTGAAGAAGCTCGAGAGTCATCCTCATCGAGAAGCACTTCAAGCCGATTTGCAGTAAAATAACGTCTACAACCCATTCAGTGACGATGCGAAAGCGATGATTCGTGAATTGGGCAATGTGGAGTTATTCGAGTTATGCGAAACAATTCCGAAAGTGCAATGCTCAGAATGCCTTCTTTATTGGAATCAAGGAATAATCCATTGCACTTGTGGACATCTCTTGGTTGAAAGCGAATCCAGCCAAATTTTTCACCAGTGGCGACTGGAAGCTCTCTCAATTCCGGACTACGTCATCAGAAAGGGTCGACCTCGTGGTGCTCGGAACGGCAAGACTGAGGCACAGAAAGAGCATTTCGTGGCCCACAACGCGCGGAAGAGATGTATCAAAAACAATTTTGATGGAATTCACGATCGTTTCCCAACGAGATTCAGAATATCGTGATTCGCAACTCAAAATTGGCTGGACCGAGGAGAAGTGCATCGAGACGGATAAATTGGCACAGGAAGACCACTCCTACTGCCCATCCTCTGAGGAGTATGAGAGATATAAGAACAACTGGTAAATCTCATTGAACAAATCAGGCAGAAATGCACCGATGAAACTCCGATCAGACTTCCGAACAGCAGCCACAATTGTGAACCGTCTCCACCGCGAATCTGGAGCAGAGCGACCTGAACCAATTCCTTTTCATCAATACCAAAAGTGGTATCCGTCTTGTTCTTCCAGTTCTTCATGGTGGCAGTGGGATAAAAAACTTGTGGAGTTCAAAGTATTTTCTAATTTGTTGTAGCAGGATCGTTTAGTGCTGATGGCAATCTGCTGCAACCGACGGTGTGTGTAAACAGTACACCTCACACGTCACTTTTTCTCGTGTTTGTGCGCACTTTGTAATGTCATGTCACACGACAGTGGCTCAAGGTGTTCGTGCGCGTCATACCATCCATGTGTCATGCGCCTGTGTGTTTGATCTCTCTTCGACCCTCTCTTCGAACTCTTCATTTGTCTCTCACATCATCTACTTCATCCTCCTGAACTTTGACTTCCACCTTTTCCTCTTCCATGTGGATGTTGCAGGAGCAAGATCCCCTGTGCACTTCGCCCAATGAGGAGTCTGGCCCTTTGGCCAACAACGCCCCTCTCACAAGTTATGAGCCCAACTTCTTCGACGTCACACCCTTGCCACCCGATGCAATCGTAAGAAACGGGACGAGGTGGGTGGGACAACCAAACCTTTTCCTGAATCCCGACGCGGAAGAGTGACTTCACGACGCCGCACGAATGTCCACAACTGCTGCCAAACAGAGCTTCATGAAGCTCGAATCCGCAAGAGCCTGCCCTGCATGGTTTGTACAGGAGATCGAGTAACGCCACTTGCTGAGTGAGTATGCCAGCTTCTTCAGAGCGTCGCACGGAGTGTGCGGCGAGCCACCGGCCTCTATTTGGATGCCCGCCAGATCCAGAAGCAGCTTGGATGCGTCTGTACTTGCGCCGCCGTGGCGACCGCAGTGTGGTGAGATCTTCAACGCTGTCAGTCGTGTTCGCGTGGCTGCGTTTCTGACAGCTTGTTCGCACTCGATGAGCGTCAGAAGCGAAAGCAACGGTCGGTCGACAGGGCAGGCGGCTTTGCGCAAGCGGGCCTTGACTGTGTCGTCGAGAAGGCCGCTTTTCACGGGTTGTGTTGTTGTCGTATCGCGTGTAGTTACGCATTGCGCAATGATGACTGACAGTGTCCTCCTGCTTGAGGGGCCATGACGTCGCGTGAGATTTTCGACGTTTCTGATGACCGCGTGAAGAGGTCGTACGACACCACGAGCGCGAGGCCTGCACGTTCGTCCACCAGGCGGTGCTGCTTCCAGAGGTCCCTCGTCAGGATCACCAACGCTTCCAACGGCAATGGGTCCATGTACTTGGCCTTGTCTCGGTCGCAGTCCTTTGGTTTGCTTTACCTGCTGTTGGCTATGCTCTTGTTTTGCCTGCTGTTGGCTGTTTGGACCTATTCCACTTCTCAGAACCTGTTGACAGTACACCTGACCGGACGCGCACACACGCACATTTTTTCGTTGAACGTGTCACTGTCTGTCTGTGTGTCCGTCTGCGCTTGTCTCGCAAGATTGCAAGTGGTACGTTGGCACTCAGCACTGACCAAAACAAAGTTCTAAATACAAACTGATATGTATTGAAGGAACAAAAGGAAATGTGTTGCCATGGAAAATTGATTTACCAGAAATGTTGTTTCATTGGTTTTCAGAAGAGTTTTTCAGATTGCTTTTGTTTACTAACATTTCTGACATACTTTCTTTGCGGTGTTGAGTGTTCGGTGCCACTTGGCATTGAGCACTCAGCCTAAAACTAAGTGCTCAGTGACTTCATCAATGAACAGAAACAACATGTGTATTATCCTTGATGTTTTCATTGGAAAAAATGGTGTCCAAAGGTATTTGAAAACATTCAATTTTTTCAAAAACTTTTGAAAACATTCAATTTTAAGGAAAGGTGTGGATGAGAGCACGATGAACACGGATCCAGCTCCCCTAACTTGAAATTTTCAATAGTTTGAATATTTTTCAAAAACACATGAACAAATAGCATTTTTTGGAGGATTTGCAAAACTACTCACTTTAGTGTGCCCTTTTTTTTAACGCATGATGTGTTTGTCTGTCATTTCTGACATCGCAAATAGCATTTAGCACATGGTGTTTTACAAAGTGCTGAGGGTGATAAGTGCAAAGTGCTGACATGGCGCAAAACACCTACGCTTCAGCGTTTCACTGAGTGCGAAGTACTACGTGCAGATTGCAACGCTAACACTTTGCACTTCGCAAAAAATAAAACACTAAGTGCTGAGTGCTGGCGGAGCACACAGCGCTTAGCTTTTTGCTATGTGCCACGTTTCATGTCTTACATCGTGCTAAATGCCTCGCGCTAGCACAAAGCATATGGTACTCAACAGAACACTGAGTACCACGCGCTGAGGGCAAAAATGAAGTGAACCACATTCCCACTGTTAACAATTCAAATAACAAACAAATACAATAAGATATTGAGAACATGGATATACAAAACTCTTCAAAATTTTGCTTTCCAATTTTGCTCAAACCAAAAATCTATTGTCTTTGGCACAGAACTTGGTGTTTTACAAAGTGCTGGGTGCTAACATATCAAATAGCACCTGCGACTCAGCACTTTGTGTTATTGAAAAAGGGGCTAAGTGCTAAACGCTGTCGTAGCATTGAGCACCCAGTACTAAGTAAATAACGGTGTACTGCGTGCCAAGTGCCAAGTGCTACGCGCTTCATTCAAATGCACACAAACAAAATGTTTTTTTTTTGAAACATTGAAAAAACAAAGTTTGAAAACAAAAGTAACTTCTGCGCCTTCAAAAGCAAAGAAATCTAAGACTACGTTACAAAAATCTAATGAACATTTTTCAACTTCTATTTGCAAATATTGACATACAAAACCGTCGTCATTCTATGGTTGTCCATTGTTTGAATAAAACATTGACATCGCACGTGGCACTTAGCACTTTGTGTTTTACTCAGTCTCAGGTGCTTGGTGCGAAGTGCTAACATGACACCCAGCATACAGGGTAGAGTGGTGGTGGTCCTCCATGCGCCTTTGCGGTGGTGCTGCTTGGCCTCGTCCTTCTTTTGGGTGGTGCTGTTTTTATCTCTTTCCTCCTCCGCTTCTGTTCGGAAATGTAACTGGATTAAATTAAATCACACTAAAGTAAAGTCAAGTAGAACTAGCAGAAGCAGTAGCAGAAGCAGTAGCCACGAGTAACGTCACGAGTGAAGTGAAGTGAAGTGAATTGAAGTGGTGGTCCCTCTTCCTCTTTTTTGGTGGTGCTGCTTTCTACACCCTCCCTTTTTTGGCGCGGTGCTGCTGTCCCACTGCTTTCTTCTCTTGGGTGGTGCTGCTTTCTCGCTCCCTCTTGTTTGAAGGCAAAGGCAAAAGCAAAGAAATGTACAGGTACAGGCAAAAAGGCAAAGAGGCAAGAGGCAAGAGGTAAGAGGTGAGAGGTAAGAGGTAAAATCAGTACAGCACAGTACTGTTGAGTGCAGAAAGGTAGGTGAGGTTAAGTAAAGTGGTGGTCCCGCTTGCTCTCATCGAGTGGTGAAGCAGCACTCCCACAGAAACGAAGGGCACGCAGCACTTCCCAGCCCCTCTCTCGTCCTCTCCCAACAATGAAGGAGGAGGGGAGCAAGCAGCACCACCCCAAAGAACGAGGTGGAAAAGTAGCATCACCCGAGAGAGAAAGGGAAGGCACAGCGCGCTATGTTCTATGTCCTACGTCGCGCTCGGATCCGACCCCTCCTCCCTCCCACCTTCCCGCCCATCAACTTGTAGTACGTTTTAACGTGTTTTTCATTTTCCCTTTAAATTGAAAGTACATTTTTGACCCATCTGAAACATTTTGTTGGTGAAAATATTTCATCAAAGAAAGTTCAAAAAGACAAAAAAATCCCAAAAAAGAAAATATCTCAAAAAATCATCAAATCTCAAGACAAGTGCTGAGTGACAACTGCTGACACAGCACTTCCCATCTTGCACGTTGCACCTTGTGAAACACTAAGTGTCATGTGCTATGTTGGCACGAAGCACCTAGCACAGAGAGAAAAACATTAAGTGCCAAGTGCCAAGTGCTATGTCAGAAACAACACAAAATAAATGATTGATGTTTATGGAAAACAGATGAATGCACAGTTTTGTAATTCTTTTTTGAAACAAAAGTATTTCAAGTGTGTCAAAAGTATTTTGAACGTTCAAAATGGAGGGAGGAAGAGCTGAATCCGAGTACGACGTATGACATGGAACACAGCACTCAGCTTTTGCCATGTTCTATGTTCAATGTCTCACATCATGCTCCGACACAGACCCCTTTTGCTCTTCTTATACTTCTAAAACCTTGTTCAACTTTTAAAACAACTTTGCTACTTTGAAAATCTTTCGGGAGAACATATTTTTAAACAAAACATTTTGTTTTGGTTCACTTGAATGAATTAATAATTTAGCCCTCAGGTACTTTGTGTTTTTACCAAGTGCTAATCGTTTCGGTGCCACGTGCTATGTTACCATTTGGAAACTAAGTGCTAAGTGCGGCGTGCTGCGGGTCTACGTTAGCACTTTGCATTTGGCACTAAGTCACACACCAGGTGCTTGTGTGCTGCATGCTGCGTGCTATGTTGGCATGAAGCACTTGGTGAAACACCATGTGCTGAGTGCTTTATGCTGAGTGTTATGTTAGCACTTCGCACCAAGCACCTGACAGTAAGTAATACACTGAGCGCTAACTGCTACGTGCGATGTCAAGGTTTTTGGTTCAAACAATGGACAACCAAAGAATGACGACGGTTTTGTATGTCGATATTTGCAAATAGAAGTTGAAACATGTTCATTAGATTTTTGAAAAGTATTCTTAGTATTCTTAGTTTTTTTGTTTTGCAGATACTTGAGGTACTTGTGCTTCATTTCAAACTTTGTTTTTCAATGTTTTCAAAAAAACATTTTGTTTGTGTGCATTTGAGTGAAGCACATAGCACTTAGCACTTGGCACG
>CBDCEV010000081.1:0-8580 GCA_965215715.1 Hyphomicrobiales bacterium
CGAGCGGGTGCTTGCATCTACTGGGTGCTGCCACGTACCGTTGCCTCATGGGACTTGAAATGCGACATATTCAACGCATACACCGAAGTGGAGAAAGATTTCATGACACTTGTAATAGTGACTTTTGAAGCAGCGGGAGGAGGAAGCCAAAATCCGGACATGAAAGGTATGTACAAAGAGATGTACTATCCAATGATGAAGCAAAGGACCATGCTGAATCTCAATCCAAGGCTGCAGTAAAAACACCTTCACCATAAAGGAAGCAAGGGGCAAAGAGAAAGGCGGAAAGAGAGAAACCTTGAAACGCAGACGCAAAGACACCCTTTCTGGGAAGGCGTTGAAAGACAAGGAAAAGCACAACGTCAAGCAGTGCAGGAACTAACCTTGGATCATTCTTAAGTGAATTTGTCTGAGCACAAAAAAAATCAAGAACATCAAACAATCAAGAGAGCCACTGGGCTCCACCAAGAAGGGAGGTGTTTATCTCACGAATGTCAAGCACAGGTCTGTGAAATGAAGCAATGCTGGGTGGCTCACTGCCCCTTCCCATAATGATAGTGAAAGACATGGCAAAATTTTGGTTTTCCCTTGCACTCTGTCCGAGAGGTGAAGCGATGTTCGTGAAAGGCGCTGTTACAAAAGGCGCCGCGCGCCCTCTTACCAGGTCTGCAAAAAAAAACGCAGAATAGCTCGTTATGGAGTCTTCGCTTTAGTTGTTGTGGAGAATTGCGTCCTCGGGGGTGCTGTGGGAGTCCGCCTCTGCTTCATTTCCACCGTACCGCTTCCTCATTTGACTCGCAATTCGACACACTGCATGCTTTCACAGGAGTGGAGAAGGGTTTCATGTGAACAGCAGATCTATTGCTATTCGCGTTTTCACTTCTCCGACACCACTCTGTTGGCGGATTTGCTGTCGCGTGTCAATCTGTCTTTTTGGAAATGACTCTTGCTCCCAAATGTGTATTGTTCGTTCTAACTGTTGCCTGTTGCTGGCGTTTTGCAAAACTGCAGTGTGGCAATTGACAACGAGCGGGGAGGGCGGGAGGGGTTGTTGAACCTTGCCTGTTGCCGGTATTGTGGTGTCCTTCGGGGCGCTGCTTTATTAGCACCTTCGGGTATTGCCTGATTTTCATGTGACTTGCAATTGCACAGCTTGGCAGCTCAATTTTTGCTTTTTTTAATCTTCACACGAACGATGTCTGTACAAAAAAAATGATTGTAATTTTAATGTCGATTAATTTCCCAACAACATATCAAATATAATGCGATAAATAAAATGTAAAATGCAAAGTGCTTTGTCAGCACTTGACTGTTTGGTAAATGCTACAAATACAAAGTGCAATGTTAGCACGTAGCACTGAGCAAGTGCTAAGTGCCATGTTAGCACTTGCCACTTTGCATTGAGCAAAAACAGAATGATACGTGCAATGTCACCGCTCTTTGTTTTCATTTCGTTCTTCCAATTCGTATTCCCTCTTTGATTTTTACTGGTGTGCGTGTATACATGTATATGTACATATTTTTATATACGAAACACTAATAACGCCATCGAGTATTGCACTTGGCTTTTACTTGGTGCTTTGTGCTATGTTCTTCGTTTTTCATTGTGCACAGATCCTGTCTACCTTTGATACCTTTGATAGTTTTGATGTTTTTGAGATGTTTGAAAACAATTCATAAAACCTCCTCATTGAGACGTGCTAGCGTGGCACTTGGGCACTTGGCAAAAACTTACCGCTAACATGGCACTTCGCACTCAGGTTCTGCTGTGTACTGTGTGCTATGTTCAATGTTAGCACTTAGGTGTTGCTAAATGGTAAGTGTTATGCGCTATGTTAGCACTTAGTTGGTGCTGGGTGGTAAGTGCTGTGCGCGATGTCAGCACTTAATGTTTGCTCAGTGCTAAGTGCTGACTAGCACTTCGGACGTAGCGAACACAAAGTGCCAAGTGCTATGTTAGCATTTGTGTTTTCTTTTGATTCTTCATATTTTTGCGTTTTGTTTTACATAAGTGTTCCTGTGTCTTTCCTTGTGTGTGCTTTGTTTGTTAAATAATTACAAATAAGACAATGTATTGCAACAGTATCATAAGTATCAAAAGTGTCAAAAGTGTCAAAAGTAAGGGAGGACCGAGTCTGAGCACATTGACAAACATAGAACATATCAGTTTGCAACAGCTAAGTGCTATCTTCTATGTCGTTCATCGTGCTCGGATCCGCCCCCTTCACGTTTGATACTTTTGAGATATGTGAATGTAAAAACATGAAACACAAATATAAAAGGCTGAATGCTAAGTGCGAGCGCAGCACTTAGCACTTAGGTTCTGCAAAGTGCTATGTGCTAGGTGCCAACATGGCACATATCATTTAGCAAACATTATGTGCTAACACAGCACATAGCACTTGGTCGTTGTTGAGTGCTTCTTGCTATGTTTTACATTGGCACTTTCTGTTTGCCGGGTGCTAAGCACTAACACAGCACATGACACTCAGCACTTAGCAAGACCAAGCTGCTCAGTGCCATGTTAGCATTTTCTTTTGTTTCATTCAAATTGAGGTTTTTATGTGCTTACTTTTTCTACACATTGTTAAAATTGATTTCGCAGGTATCAAAAGTATCAAAGGAAAGGAGGTCGGATCCGAGCACGATGAAAGACATAGAACATAATACTTGGCGTTTGCCTGGTGCTATGTTCCATGTGTTTCATTGAGCTCCGATTCGCCTCGTTACTTTTGATGTTTTTGATTCCTGTGATCCTGTTGATACTGTTGACATAAAGAATTACAAACAATCATGAAATACTGAGAATAAAAAACTACAATGGCCCATTGCTAAATTAGCACTCAGCACTTTGCAAAAACTTATTGTTACGTGATAGATGCTATGTTCGCTAAGTGCTAAGTGCTAACACATCTAGCACTAAACACCTAGCAAACACTTAGCAAACACTCTATTGAAACATACCACATTGCACGTAGCCAAAACAAAGTGACAAGTGCTACGTGAGCATTATGTTTCGCTTCTGTGTTTCTGAATTGTTCGTTGTTTTTTCTCCTGTGTGTTGTGCCTTTGTGTGTCTTCTTCTTCTTCTCTTACTCAGTATTTTTCAATAGAACAAATGATGAACATGATTTCACAAGTATCAAAGGTGTCAAAAAATATCCGAAGAAAGAGGAGTGAATCCGAGCACGATGAAAAACACAGAACATGGCATTTAGCAAAAACGAAGTGCCATTTTCTGTGTGCAACACAACACTTTGTATCAAAAAAAAGGTACGAAGTGCTAGGTGCTATGTTGTCACTTAGTTGTGTAGTTATAACACTTAGCACTCTGCAACAAACAAATGCCAAGTTAGCACGTAGCATTGCTAAGTGCAAAGTTTGAACAACAACAATTCAAATGTGTGGAACGTTCCAAGTACTGCAAGCAGTGAAGTTCTAGAACTTGGACCTTTGGCTCTTGCTCGTTGGCGGTGGTGCCGGTGGCGGTGGTTCCCTTTTGAGATGGTTGTGGTGGTGGTCGGCCTTGCCTCCTTTTGTGGTGCTGCCTTCCTCCTCCTCCTTTGGGTTGTGCTGCTGTCCCATGCTTCCTTTGTGTGTGGTGCTGCTTTCCCCTCTTGTGTGGTGCTGCCTTCTCCTCCCTCCTTTGGGCGGTGGTGCCGCTCCTTAAAATTATTATGAATTGTCATTACACTAAGCAAATAAATGTAACTGAATCAAATTGAATCAAATTTCAAAATAAATTACATTAAGGTAAAGTACGGTGATGTAAAGTGGTGGTCTCCCCTCCTCCTTTTGGGTGGTGCTGCCTTTTACTCCTTTTTTTGGGTGGTGCTGCTTCTTTTGAGTGGTGCTGCGTTTTTTGGGTGCTGCGTTTTTTGGGTGTGGGGAGGGAGGAGGGAGGAGGGAGGGCGGAGGGTGGAAGCAGCACCACCCAAAAGGAGAGGGAAACGGAAAACAGCACCACTCAAAAGAAGGAGAGGGAAAAAGCAGGACGACCCCAAAGAGGGAGGTGAAGGCAGCACCACCCAAAAGGAGGAGGAACGCAACCAGCACCACCCAAAAGCAGGAGGAGCGGAAAGCAGCACCACCCAAAGGGGGCGAACGGGTGAGGAGAAAGGAGAAGGCCGCACCACCCAAGAGGGGAAAGCAGCACCAAAGCAGCACAATCTAAAAGGGACGAGTAGGGAAGGCAGTACCAACCAAAAGTTGGAGGAGGGACCACCACTGTTTTTAACGTTACAGTACTTCAAGATAACTGAATTTAGTTTCATGCAGTGACAATTTATGAATTTACATATCTGTCATTCAAAAGAGGAGGAACGGCAGCACCACCCAAAAGGGGAGAAAGAAAGCACCCCTCCTCACCTCTTCCCTCTCCCCCTCCGCCACCATGGCGGAGACTTTTTCTTGAATTACAAATTCGAGTCGTGGCCGCAACCTCTGTTTTTTCACCCAAAAAAGAAAATAATCATATAAGTTCAATATTTTTGGATATATCATACACGATATTAATACCTTACACTAACAACTTCCATCAGTGGTCCTCGGAATCTGGACTCACGGAGCTTCAAAAAAACTGCTTGGCTTTGTTATAAAATGTTTTTTGCTGGTTGAAACCATTTCAGTTAAAAAAAAGTTCTTAATATAAAATATATTCATAACTGATATTAGTAACTTATATCAATAACCGTCGGAATCTGGAGTCATGAACTTTTTTGGGTGGAGAATTGTAAATTAAAAATATTTGTTAATAATAATAATCATTACACATTTAATGTATCTCTGTGGTGGCACAAAAAAACACCTTACACCAATTCTCTTCGGGATGTGGGTTCATCGAACTTCATTTTTTGTTTCGAATATTTTTTTTTTGCGGTGTGTAGCTTGTGTTTAAATGTTGTACGAATACCTTATAAATAGGAATTGATTCCACATCCCGAGGGTTCTTAATATAAGGTATGAATATACGGTATGGAGATAAATTGTTTTGACTTAAATTACTAAGTGTTGTCCATGTACAAATTAGATTTGTTTGGGAGAACATAATAATGTCCATGACACCAGATTTGGAGGGTTACTTAAATAAGTTCTAAATAAAAGTTTTTAGCACAACTTACATCAATAAGTTCACACTGTTTGCACAATAATAGGAACACGAAAAAACAATAAGCCAAGCAACAAAAATACTTTGAAACAGGCAACAAACACAATAAACATTCAGACGTTGTTTTTTTAATTGCCAGGGCCATTCAGATGATGATGGGCAGAAAGGCAGAAGGACGGAAAAAGGACAGACCGTGTTTCTCCACACACCAATTGGTGTCAACCAAGGCACCACCACTTCGTTTCCCTTTGTGTTCACTTCAAACTTGTCTTCACAATGCTTTTCATCAGTTTCCAAAACATTTATTCGCATGTTTTGAAGACGTAACGGGTCGGTAGACACTCTCTCTGGCTGCCGTCCACCGTTCAGGTCATCATGGTGTGCGGGCGTGCGTTAATGTTGGATGGGACAGCTCACCGCGGAAAAAACGCACACTCACACCCTTACAAAGACTGCGCCCCTACAGCACCCAAGCACCTCCCGCGTACACGCACAACGCCACCCGCACAACGGCGTCCATTGACATCCGCTTTGTTTCCTCAACCCACCGTGCACCAGCACAGCCCGAGGAAACCACACGCAAGCGTCGACCGCGCGCAAGCCCCGCACAAAAGGCATTCTTGGCATGGAGACGCGCGCCCGATGTCGGCCACCTCTTGTTGCTTCGGGTGGCGTGCTCGGGTGGGAAGTGGTGCGGTGTGGGGTGTGGGTGGCGGTGGTGCTTTCCCATCCTCCTAAACAGTATTTCTCAAATTCATAGTTTTCAATTGTGCGCAAAGTGAAAGAAATGAAAATTTTAAGTTTAAAAAAATTCATTTTTTCTAATGAAGTACCGTATTTACAAAATTTGATAAGGTTACAGTCTCTTTCTCCACTTACTTTTAAAAAAGGTGGAGAAAAGAACGCTGTGTTTCCCCACTTTACTAAATGTCATTGAACTCGACACACAAAAAGGATGGGACAGCAGCACCACGCATAGCAGCACCGCCCAAAAGGACAGAGGAGGAAGGCAGCCCTCCCCAAAAGGAGGAGGTGAACCACCACTTTACTTCACCTTGCCTTACGTCACTTTACTATACTTCACTGCAATTGGATTAAATTTGCTTTTTCAATAATGACATGTATTGAATGTAACATCGCCCCATGCTTGAAAAAAAGGTGAACGGCACCACCGCCCAAAGAAGGGAGAGAGGAGAAGAAAGCACCACGCAAGAGTGTTAAACACCCACACCCCCAAAGAAGGAGGGAGGAAAGCAGCACCACCCAAAAGGGAGAGGTGAAGGCAGCACCATCCGAAGCAGCACGTTTTTATTTCATCGAATCTGATCCGGGAACAAAGATGGCTAACATAAGGCATCTCCCAAGACAACGTCACCCTCTCCCCTGCGCCACCATGGCGGAGACTTTTTCTTGATTTACAAATTCAAGTCGTGGCCGCAACCTCAGTTTTTCAAAAAACAAAAACAAATGGTAAAATAATCATTCAAGTTCGATATCAGAAAACACTTATTATAAACTATATTATATCTTATATTATTAACATACATAAGTGGCTTTAGTTTTTGTGGGCGCTTGCATCCTCGTGGGTGCTGTGGGAGTCCGCCTCTGCTTCATTTCTTCCGCACCGCTTCCTCATTTGACTCGCAATTCGACACACTGCATTCTATCACAGAGTAGGAGAAGGGTTTCGTGTGACTTGCAACTGGACAGATTGACAATTCAATTATATTTTTCACATCTCCACAAGAATTAAAAAAAACATGTATATATATATATATATATATATATATATTTATGAATGCAAACATGCAATTTTAATTCAATTTTCGATTATTTTCGTGACACGTAAAAATGTGAGCACGTAGTTAGGTTGAAGTGTACCGTGTTATGTTAGCGTGTAATTGTGTGGTCACATTGCCCTTAGTCGTTGCAAGATGCTAACATATCACATAGCATTTAGCACTTTGCAAGTGACAAGTGTTAAGTCAAATGTTAGCACGTAGCATTCAACACTAAACAGAGTGCTAAGTGCTAGGTTACCCTTTTTTTTGTTTTCTTCCTATTTGTTTCTGCTGCTTTGTTACCTGTGTTAAACATATATATATATATACATATAGATATAAACGAAAAACAACTGAAGTTGGTTTCAAAAGTATCAAAATCATCAAAAGCGAGGGAGGCGGATCCGAGCAACGATGAACGACATAGAACGTAATACTTTGCTTCTGCTTTGTGCTATGTTCCATTTTTTTATTGTGCCCGGGGGACAGCCGTCGTCGTCGAGCCGCGACAGCTGTCACCGAGCCGTGGCACTTCAGCTGCTGTCAGCTGCGATGCGGGGCAGTCTTCAGGGCCTTGCACTCAGGTGCAGGGCCTGGGGGCCATGATCTCAGCGTCATGGCCTCTCGAATTAAGTGCTCAGCGACAGTTGCACGACAGAGTCCTTCCGTTAACGTCCCACGTCCGTATCACCACCACCTCCTCTCCTCCTCCCGTCCCTCCTCCCCTGTGGGTGGGATGTTTAGATCAATGGAACGAATTTCGGTCAAATTCAACTGAACACCTGATCAGATGTCTTTCTTTTTGAATTCGTGGCTTCGGCCTTCTGGGATGTCGTTTTTTTTTTTAAAAAAAAAAAACTGCTATTTTCAAGAGTTGAACTTGGGGTTCTTTCATCTGACCTTCCTTTCGAGCCCCTTTCCGCTGGAGACCCTTCTTCTCAGGGTCCTTTCACTCAGGGGTTGGCTCCCTCCCAAGACCCCTTCATGGCCTGCCACCTTCCTCTGATCCGAGTCCCTCCCTCAAGGGCGCCGTTTTTCCAGGATACCCACGCCAAGACGCGCCAAGCAAGCTACACGACGCCCCGCCCCCGCGCCACCAAGCCACGCCCACGCCCACGCCCACGCCCACGCCCACGCCCACGCCCGCGCCAACGCCAACGCCAACGCCAACGCCAACGCCAACGCCAACGCCAACGCCAACGCCCACGCCCACGCCCACGCCCACGCCCACGCCCACGCCCACGCCCACGGCACCACAACACCGAAGTGGAGAAGGGTTTCATGTGAACAGCTTTCGTTGTTCTTTGCCTGTTCCTGTACTCCAAAAACATGACAAGAATCAGTCTTGGAATAAAACTTTGCCTGCAAGACATAGTTCCTGGAGGTGAGTTTCCTTTCTTTTACTGTATTTTCCCACATTCAGCTTCTGCTTTTGCACTTCATGTCGGTCTGAGTGTTGTTAGTGACCTCAGCAATGAAATCACTATGCATACTTGCTGTTGACTTGTGTCGTGTCCTTCCTGAACTATTGGCTGTGATCGGTTGGTTTTTGGGAGCTCGCAATTGCAAGTCGCTTGATGTTTCATGTCGACAACAGTTGGGTTTGCGCCCTTCTGCTGTCAAGTGAGCCCTTTGAAACCAAGGTCTCCATTGGTTCAGATAGGTGCACCCTATCATGGGTGAGCCTCGTTG
>CBDCEV010000082.1:0-7081 GCA_965215715.1 Hyphomicrobiales bacterium
TTGTTCGACGGCGTCTCGCCGGCCACGTTCACGACTTCGCCGCAAATGTCCCTGAAGCCGATGCCCTCCTCGGTGTGGAGGTGCCACGCGCGGGCGGCCTCAAGCGGGTGCAACCTATGGGAGTGGACTTTCACGCGCACGGTCGGCATGACTACAAATAGCAGACGGTCAGACACCAACTGCGGGAAACGCAGGCACGGAACTGGCTGGAGCCAACACAGACTCGCACAAGCACCTTCGCAAACTGAGGCGACTGCCAACAACCGGCCCCAAGCGTGACGACCGCGATGTGTCCAGCTCAGTGTCCCGGGAAGCCGATTCCAAACATTGGTGCCCAAAATGTACTATGGAGTAAATTTACTTTCTCGATAGTTCTTATTTCTTCTTTGGTGATCTTATCTTGAAGTCATCATACTCTCGAAGATGAATCTTTTTGAGAATTGAAAATCTAGCTTCGAAACTTATTTTCAAATTCATCATTTGCCCATCTTCTTACCAATAACAAAACCAAATTATAAATGATCAGTTTTTTTTTTGCGGCAATGTGATGATCGATTTTACTTATTATTATCTTTATCTTTTACTGATGATACTTCATTTAATGTTTACTATAATATTCCGATTTTCATGAAATTAATGATGAAAAATCGTTTTTATTTTTTGATTTGATACATTGGATTACGATCGTGATCGACATGCTCAGGTCGGTTTATAATGTTTCAATGATATCGGGATAATATGATAGCTTTTGAAGTCGTAATGTTTTGATTTGAAAAGGAATCGTTAAAAATGATTGGCTCTTTCAAACGATACTAATTTAATCTGCTTTATTTTTATTGTTTTATCTCGATTATTTTTCTTTCATCCGGATGAAATTCTTCACGACACATAAATTTATTTTCATTGCTTTTGACATGTATTGATAGAAAAATGAAATATTTCTCTTCCCTCAAATGATTGAGAAAAACGCATCTTGATTTATTTGCACTCTTAAATGTAATTGTCGAATAAGAAAATGATGATCGATACTGAATATTCTTGCTTTTGGAACAATGATTTGATATCTTAATATCATCATTTCTTTTCAAACATATAGAATTCGTTGAGTTCTTTTTAAATTAAAAAACATGTGAATCCATTCATCATAGGTACTGATGACTTAACGATAAAAATCGTGATATGATTAGTCGTGTCAATTTCACAATCAATTGACATCTTGCATAGTTCTGATGATGTCTAAAATTTTAATCTCATACAATTGACTTTAACGATGCCGTGTCATACTCATTCAATTAAAAAAACAATTCAATCATTTAGTCAAAATCAATGATAAACATCAGATTTAAGATATGTTAGTCGTGTCATTGTAAATATGAGCTTGGGATGGGCTTCAAGGCACGTCATGTTACGTTGCCAAATTCAAGTCCTCTCTGGTGTCCATGAGATTCTCTGTTTCGAAAGAAATTCTGTGTTTCTTTTTCTCTTGAGTGTATCCTCCAAACTATCTTATCTTGCATCTCCTCAATAGATCAATTTGTCGACACGTGTCTTTGATCGTGTGTACATCAGCTGCTTCTTGATCTACCTTTCCAGAATCTCCGTTGATTCTTGACACACTTGTCCGACTATCCGTGGCAATTCTCCTCCTCATGTGTCACCGCAACCCTTGCACGTCACGTGATGTGCGTGTGAACCTCCGGTTTTCCTTTCCACGCCTGGGTGATCGGTCATCCTACTGTCCAATTTATCTGCGTTTCTCTCTCTATTGACATATTCACGCAATCGATAGTGCTCTGTCTCCTGCTCCATCTCCTCTGTGCGCCACTTTTAAAGTGCGTTCTTCCCACTCTCTCCTGCGAATGGAATGTCGGATAAACAGAGCTTGGACCTCCAATCCCTCGTACTCGCTGCTTTGCTCTTGCCGCCTTCTCATCACCTTGCATTGCGAAAACATCCAAAATTTCAGGTTCCATCGCTGAAGCATTCCTTTTACACCATGCGTTCACGTTGTCATTCTGTCTCTTGTTCCTCACTAACGGATGCGGTGTTCCCTCAATGCCAAAACTGCGAATACGTTCTCTGGGAGGCTCACATGGTTTCGCGTACGTGTCCAAGCTCATCAACATTGAAGTCTTCTCGTTCTGACGTGATCCGTTTGCAGAAAAGTCAACTGCGACTTTATAATCTGCTGCGGGTAAAAAAAAAAGGTCACCCCGAACTTCCATCTCTGACGATGAAAGTGTCGGACGTCATCAACTTCTCGAAGCTGGGTTACGGATTTCCAATTGTGGACCCACCACATTTGGACTGGCACGGTCGGCAGACAGTCGGACACCAACTGAGCGAAACGCAGGCACGGAACTGGCTGGAGCCAACACAGACTCGCACAAGTACCTTTGCAAACAGAGGCGACTGCCAACAACTGGCCCCAAGCGTGACGACCGCGATGTGTCCACCTCATTGTCCCGGGAAAGGGATTCCAAACATTTGCGCCCAAACTGAATAATAGACAAAAGAAGATTGACGAACGATGTTCGTGATTTTTTTTATGATATCGATAAAGAAATGTTCATAAAAGGAAATAATGTTTTTAAAAGAAAATCACGAAAAATGAAGCAGATATTTGAATTGAAATTATTTATAAGAATATACTTTTTATTACTTATCACCTGGAATTTGAGAAAAACTGAATTGGTATTTGGGAAACACTGAATTGCTCAAATTAAACAAGTGGACCAACTGGGTTTTATTGATAATTATTTTTTCTGTCAAATTTTGGAATTTGATTACAAATATTTTTCAAAATATTTAACGTATTTTTTCATTTTTGAATACTACTTGGAACATATCGATTATTGGAAAACAATTATTACATGCTCTATTTTCAACGATGATGAAAATCATGACGGTAAATTGACAAGGTGAAATGATTTTAGATGAAGATAGACATGAAAATGAAAATAATGATTATCTGTTTATCACAATCTTTAAAAAATGAACTGTACTGATCAATGATTAGCAGCATATAATGAGCAGACGACTGATGCTCTTGGACAATTTTGATGTAAAAGAAAATCAATGATGTGCCAGAAGAAAAAGACAATTCATGTCCTCTGAAAATAAAAAACATAAAAATTGGTAAGATCTTTAGTTTCTCGAAGTAATTCTTTAGAAATATAAAAGATCGAATACTCATTTTGAGATTGATAATTCAAATGATTATCTTTTTGATATGAAACATATGAATTATATTTTTCATAGTGGAATAAGAGATATATCATTTTTTCAAAAAAAATTTAAGAAGACTGATTGTCTCACAAGCATCATGATGAAGAATGACGAACTCGAAAACTGTCAGTTTCTCATCAAAACAAAACACTTTTCTTTCTGGTCCTGAATTGTACACATATCAAAATCGGCATGATTATTCTCTGGTGGATTCATGGAAAAGATGGTTTCATGACATTGATGAAATTTTGGACGTGAACAAAGAAAAGTTCATTGTCATCGTGATGATGAGTGGTTGATGATCGGCAAAATTCACGATCGATTGTTATCAATGCGAAATCAAGTATCGTACAACAATGTGTCGTGTTTCGATACAAAAAGTGATCTGAACAATTTTACACAAGACCCCGAGGGTGCACGAACGAAATGTGGCGGACATGTTTGGATGATCTTGAAGTCACACAACTCTCTTCTTGGTTGCAGAGGATTTGGCCCTGGGCAGGGCACATGTTGCATCGAGACCTTTTCTGTTGGCAACAATGACAGCCAGAAGGCGGTGTGTGAGGGATCGTTGTGGGCAGAGCCGCGACACAAGCATTTTCGACTGCGTTGCTGGAGCGCCGAGGGGGACAAGGCGCCGATGGTGAGTTGCCATCCACTTCTGATCGGGGCAGACCGCGGTTCTTGTTTTGTGCAATTGTGCGCTGTGCTCATTTCCCACTCCTTCTCAAAAAAAATGGTGGATGACGAGGACACCGATTTTCCAGACAACATGGACCAAAGAATTGCGGACATGAACGTTTGGTTTTTGTCCGTCAGGAGGCGGATGGCACACCAGAGCTGATGGATTACAGACCTTGCGGTTTGTTCAATTTGGACGATTCAATGTTCTTGCGGAATTTGAGGTCCGCAAGAAGGGGGACTGCGAAAGTCCACAGAGCACTTGCAGCCGTGGTTGGACCACACCAAGGATTCGAAATTGTTTTTCCAAGTGGCAGATGCTCTTGCCAGAGCCCAAGTCACACCAACAGTCCGCGACGCCATCAGGTTGGCCATTTCACAGATGGTGGAGTCAGAGGCATCGGCTCAGGAAACTTGGTCTCTTCTGACCATCAACCGATTTCGACCGCCAAGACCATTTGATGCGCGCGCCGCCCTGGACCGAAGAATTACAGATTAGTGGCCTCCTTCTTTGTGCAAGTTGCTGTCAAAACAACTCCGTCACTCCTCGCTCCATCTCCATGCAGAGCACACACCAATGTGGTCTATCGCAACTTGCGCACCACTCCACTTTCCACGAACTTGCTTCCCGTTGCCAACACCGTCGAGTGGTTCTTGGTTCGGCGGATCGAGTTCCAATCTTTCAGTCAACTGGGGCTCTACATTGCGAGGCAGCTTGGCGAAACGCGTGGTGGATCCGTGTTGACCACGGACCACACATTGAACCTGGCAAGCAGCCAGGCAAGCGGCCGAACAGGTCCACGACGGAAATTGCGTCGGGTGGGAAGAGAGAGAGACTGAAAAAAGGGAGAAAGGTGGGAAGCAAGGCAGAACAGAAAGAGCAACGAAGCCACTTTCCACCTTATCCGACACTTCTCTCCAGCCCAGCAGCCACAGCCACAGCAACAGCCGCAGCAGCAACCGCCGCAGGAACAGCAGCTCCGTGATTTGCATCCAAGGATTGGCGGTTTGTTGCACAATGAGCGCTTCATTGCCTTTTCGGAGGAGCTTGCGTCGTTGAAGAAACGACCACAGGTGTTCTCAAGTTCAAACAGACTGTTACCGATGGTGAGTTACTCTTCTCCGCGGCCAAGTTCCACAAAGTGTGCGATTGCCGTCGCTCGCTCCACGACGGCGCCATGCGCGTGTTTAATGCGATGATTGTTGGGTGTTGATGCGCGGTTATGGCAACTGTGGGCGACAGTTGCATTTTCGCTCGGTGTGATCCTGGTGTTCGTGTTGTGCTTATGAGCCTCGTGGTCGTGGTGTTGGCATCAGCAGTGGAGCATTTCCAACCCCTTGGACCACCAAGAGATTTGCAGAGGTTCTTCAGAGCATGCGAACAGTTGGCCCGCGCCCAGATTTTCCTCGCGATTCGGGGCATATTTAAAGATGTCCGGTTTTTCACCATGTTGAATTTTGGCCATTTTGGGGCTCCCTTATTTTCTCTATGTTTTTACACCATAATGAATTTTGGCCATTTTGGGGCCCCTTCCTCGCCTTTGACCTTCCACAATGTCAAGAACCATGGAGGTGTGGGCGCAGAAGAAGAGCCAGGGAAGACAAACAGAAATGAAACAACAAAGAAAGACACTGGGAGCGGGACAAACAATGTATTCCGTGTTTTTGGTGAAAACGTCGCCAGCCGAAGGCCGGCGACGTTTTCACAAAAAACACGGCTTATGCCCGTTTGGGTGTTTGGGTGTTTGGGTGTTTTGGGTGTTTTGGGTGTTTTGGGTGTTTTGGGTGTTTTGGGTGTTTTGGGTGTTCAGGGTGTTTTGGGTGTTCAGGGTGTTTTGGGTGTTCAGGGTGTTCAGGGTGTTCAGGGTGTTTTGGGTGTTCAGGGTGTTTTGGGTGTTCAGGGTTCAGGGTTAGTGACATTTTGGAAGGTCAAAAGGGTGACCAGGGGGCCAAAAAATGGCCAAAATTTGAGGTGGGGCAAAACTTCAACATTGTGGGCCTCTTCTTCGGCCAAACAAGTGCTTCAGCTGAAAAAGTGGGGTCGGCCCAAAATTGACGAAAATTTCGGGTGGGGTAAAACACTGACATATATTTGAGAGGGCGGCCCAAAAAGGCCAAAATTCAATATGGTGTAAAACCAGACATGTTTAAAATTACCCGATTCAGGCTTGCATCCGTCTTGGCAGGTTGACCGCACTTCAGAAACCGAACGGAGGTGTTCGGGGAATCTGGTGACATCGTGAGGAGGTTGGTGGCTCGCACCATCAGTGTGCAGCGAGCCCCGTCACAGTACGCAATGTCAACCAAGAGTGGGTGCATTGCACACGCTCTGCAAGGATTGACCGAAAGTGACCCACGGGCAACAGTCATGTCCATCGATGGTACAAGCGCGTAGGACCTCATTTCACGCCGAGCAATGTCGCAGGCACTTGTGGCAGGATCGACGTCGATGTTCTACGGAACACCTTCCCAATGTTTGTTGGAGGATTCCTTGGGCAGAGTGCACACAATCACCCAAGATGGAAGGCGGGGAGCAGGGGACGCAATGATGCCGTTGTTGTCTCCTTGGGTCATCACGCAGCGTGGGAGAGAGTGCAGCGGTCGGGTTCTTTTCGCGTTCCTTGACGACGTGCACACCGTCTCCATGCCGATCGCGTGTGGTTTGTGGGCCGAGTCAGGCCCAGCGAGCAGCGGTTCTTGCAGATCCTGCAGCGGTGGTGTGGCGGGGATCCGAGGATTTGCCATCACATCGTCGCGGCATCAAAGTGTTGGCACACCTCTTGGCCACCAGGAGATGCTCAGCGCACATCATCACACATTGTTGGCCCGCATTCCCATGGTCGAGGATGTGCAGTCGGCGTGGTTGCTTCTGGTTCACTGTGCTTCCCGCCATGTGGCCAGAGTGGTTGAGCCCCAGATGGCAGCCACGTTTTGTCAGAGACATGACGCCAGTGTGTGGGAGTGTCTGTGCAGAATTCTCCACACATCTCCAGAGCAAGGGGACGACGTGGTCGGAGCTGCTTCCATGCTTTTTGTTCTGGGAGGCATCGAGTTGTGATCCGCTTGTCGTGTGAGCACCCCCAGCGTTCTTGGCGAGTTGGGCAGACACATTGCTGGGCGTCACCCCCAGGTTGCCAGGCAACTGCTCGCTGAGTTGGAGCACGAGCCTCAA
>CBDCEV010000083.1:0-15791 GCA_965215715.1 Hyphomicrobiales bacterium
GTCACCGAGCCGAGTCCTGTGACGTTGGCGATACTCTGTTCATTGTGTATCCACACCGTTTTCCATCTCAGCATCGTGGAATGGGTCATCGAGGGTCTCTCGTTGAGTTCCCAACTTCACCCTCGACGCGTTGACCCCGGGCGCTCGTGCGTCTTGGCTGAGCTCGCCAAGTTGCTTTGATTTAGCATGAAGGGACAACCATTTCGCATGGCCTTCTCAGGAACGACATCAAAATAATTTCATGAACTCTTATAATTCTTCCCAAAAGAACATAAGATTACTGGAATTTGCAACTAGTTATCTAATTTGTCAACAAAAAAATTAACCGCTGATAATCAAAATATTCCCTTAGATTCCATTGAGCAAACACTCGTTGACTTACGAGTGAACTGTAAAAACGAAGCGGTAACAAAAAAATAGTCTGTACAATCAAATGGATGATTGAAATTCAAGATCCACAGATGTGTAAAGTATAAGACTGAGAATTAAAAAAAAAGATCCAAAAACTTCTAAATGTCACAACACGATCAAAATGTTCATTCATACGTCATATATTTTAGTTGATTTTATTGAGTTTCATTTAAATTAATTCCAAAAGTCTACTCTCATGATTCGTACTGATCATAATAATCATAATCTTCATTTGTTTTTTTAATCCAAATTCATTTGACGAAAGACACTGATAACATGTATCATATCGTACAAGCAATTCAATCATTTCTGAAACATCTTTACTTGGACAAAAATAACTTTGTGAAAATAAGACGAAAGCGAAAAGTTATCGTAATCTGTCATGTATTGTGATCACAAGTCAAAAAATAACACAAAACGAAGAACGCAACACTGAAGAATTAGAGTGTTTTATTCCCCCATATATTGGTAATGAAAATCAATTGCCCAAATGATATATCAATGGACGAGAATTGTAAAATAAGAATTTTATTGCAAATTCTCTCCTGCTCGAAGAGAACCCTCCTTGCCCAGAAGGGAGCAAGCCACTGCCTTCGTCGAAGAGCAAGCCAGGAGGCATGTCCACCTCCTGTACCAAGCGGCTCGCGCACTGCCGTACATCCGTCGCGGCACTGACGACGCCTTGGCGCAAGCCAACGACCACAAGAACGTCTTGGTCTCTTCAGACCACCTGACCCCGACTTCTACCACCAAACGCCCACGGTCGTTGCCCTGGCACAACTCGGGGTGCGCGCCTCCTGGTCTCCCGCAGTGCCACTTTATCCTCGATGTCTGCCCTTCTTCGGTGGGTGGCGTCCCCGTGCAGTGGTGACACCACTGTGGCGTCCAAGGCCAACTGGCATCCTCCGTGCAGGGTCAATCCTTCTGCAACCACCTCCAAGCGGCGTCCGTCGGTGCAATGTCGAGGTCCCGCAACATTGCGTTGAGAGACACCCGGACTCCTCCTTCCCAGCAAATCTGCGCCACAGCGCTTCTGGCCGCGAACCCCCTTCTTCCCAACGCCCCTCCTGTGCTGCAAACTGCGCGGTGGTGGCCAAGGACGTCGAGGAGACGGAGGGGCAAAGGAGAACGGAGGAGTCGCAACAAGAGAAACCGAAACGACTCCGAAGCGATTCGTGTGACACTGTCGTGGGCATCGCGGTGAACAGGACGAAGCGAGGGTCCACTTTGTGATCGCACCATTGCTTCCTCTGCTGGTGAGAGGGTGGGCCAAACGACACTCTCTAGGTGGAGAGTCTGAATCGTCACTGACGCAAACTTCTGCCAACCATGGTTTGGTTGACTGGGCTCTGGCTCCATGTCGACATCCTCTGGACGCAGACCTTCCGCCAGGGCTTCCCAAGATGGAACTTCCACTCCAATGTCTCTCAAATAACCTGGTGTGCGGCTGGCCAACCCTCTCAAGATTGCGTGGGCGATGTGGGGCCATCAACAAGCAGTCTGCCCAGCTACCCCAATGTGCGGCATCGCACATCCTTGATGCTCCAAACACCTGGTCACGCTCCTGTCGTGCATTTCGGCGTAATCTTGCGTGAACTCTCGACTGCCTGCACATCTTCCACGATACGTTCAAAGAGCAACGATTGTTCTACTGCTTTCTAGGCCGACTCCCTCACAATATATTCTGGGTGTCCGACTGGGACACGAAGGATTTTCAGACCTTGCTTCGATGTCGGCAATGAGAGGTCTCCTCTCCACACCACGGCCTCTGGTTTCACCTTCTGTGCAACATCAGTGACGGCATCCACAACACCAGGTCTTTGTCCTTCTGCATTCCACAACTTTGTTTTCCCCAAATGGATGTTGATGCCTGCTTTTGTTCGCAACGCGTGCTCCAACGACTCGTGTCTCCCACTCTCCCAGGTGGGCACACGACGTGGATGTTGTCAAGGAAAGCGAACAATCTTTCCCCTCACGCGAACCAGCCTGCACCTGAACCAATGCTCGGTGTTGCCCGACGCTGAAAAGAAGTGGCATCAAAGGATCGCCTTGTTCTCCTCCTTCGACCTGCTGAATCTTTCTCGTACTCCCACCTGACGGAGAAGAATAGAATTGCCGGACGAAGGGGCTCAACTCATCAGCCATGTCTGCCACCCCTCGCATCAGAGCTTTCCTGAAAATCGTGTCGTACGCTCCAACACCGTCAACATTGTGGCTCCTTTGTCCAAACTGGTCAATGCCTGCACCACGTGTGCTACGCACTCTGTTCCTGCTCTTGTGGACAGTGCGTACTGGAACGGGTTGAGGCCGGCCTATGGACCAAATTGCTGTGCGAGAGTCCTGGCCACTGACCTGCGCATCACGTCCCTCCACCGCGATTCACCGGACTCCCCCGTCTAACTCTTGCAGAGCGGTCATTTTTTCCCAACCCAAAATCTCTGGTGGGATTTGTCCCCTAGCAAACATCGTCGCCACCTCGCCGAACAATGTTCCACAGGTCATTCCTGATGGACCTGCCGCTGCACCTCGGCGGGAAGTCCTCAAATTCTTCAACAAGAAATCCACATCCAAATCCACAGGGACTGTTGGGTTCACGTCCGACAACTCTTGATCGACACCCTCTCTTGCGGTCCGCGGTCCTCTTTGCTTCGTTTGTGATGGCTTTCCAAGTTTTCTCGCTGCCTGGAACCACGGTCATGACCGCATTTGGCCAGACCGCATTTGGCCAGAATTTGTGTGGCCGTGTTTGCAAATACTTACATATTTTTGGGAGTGTTCCTCATGTGTGGGTGATTTCAAACGTGTGTGTGGGTGTTCAACAACATAAGCGGGATTCAACATTTCTTTGAACGTGTTCAACATTTTTTGGCAACAACATTTGGGGGTTCTTCAATTTTTTGAGCGTGTTCAACATTTTTTGGGCGTGTTCAACATTTTTTTGGGCGTGTTCAACAACGTTAGGGGGGTTCAACATTTTTTTGAGCGTGTTCAACATTTTTTTGGGCGTGTTACGCCCAAAAAATGTTGAACCAACACTCATTGGGGCGTGATTAATTTTTTGCCCCCCTCCCAACCCTGGACCCACCCCCTCCGCCGGACCGCCCCTCCACTGGACCGCTCTCCACTGGACCGCTCTCCACTGGACCGCCCTCCCTCGGACCGCCCTCCCCCGGACCGCCCAAAATTTCGCACTTTTTTTCCCTCTCCCGCCACAATTTTCGTTCATTTTCTCTCTCTCTCTGGGGGTCTTCTCGTTGAATTATGTGGTGTTTGTGAAGGCCGGGACCCTCGCCGCCGGGGTTTCACCAGAACTCCAAACGCGCACATTTGAGGGGACCTTCAAAATACACCAAAATTCAACGAGAAGACCCCAGAGAGAGAAAAAACAATGGGGGGCGGAAGACGGATAAAAAACGCGAAATTTTGGCCCCCCACCCTTCGGGGCCCACCCTTCAGGGCTCCTCTCACTCCCTCCCACTCCACACAATTTGGCCAAATGCGGTTTGGCCAAATTCGGTTAAAAAAAATGGCCAAATGCGGTCAAACAACATTGGCCCAATGTGGTCATGGCCAAATTCGGTTTGGACAAATGTGGTCAAACAAGGATGGCCAAATCAGGTTTGGCCAAATGCGGTCGCGACCGGAGGTAGATTTTAGTTATACGCCCAAACTCCATACTTCATTTTGCCACATTTTTGTCCACCCCTTTTTGAGGAATACGCCCTGAACTCCTTCTTACTTTTTGCCTCGTTTTTGTCCAAACATCAATTTTACTGTTGTTTTGAACCTTTTTTCGAGAAGGTGTCAGAATCGAACCCCATGTTACATTTTGCGTTTTTTTGTCCACGACTTTTTTGTTGTACGCCCGAACACCATATCACATTTCGGATCGTTTTTGTCCGGCCGAACCCAAAATTAAACGCCACAATCAAACCCCCAAACCCCCCTCAACCACCCAAAACCCCTAAAACCCATAAACACCAAAACCTCCACCTTTGGACCTTCAGCCGGCCTTTCTACTGAACATTGCCGGCCTGCGGCCGGCAATGTTCAGCAGAAAGGCCGGCTGGGGAGTCGGTGCCAAATCAACCTTTTTCCGGGGAGGGGATGGATTCAGATCCAAAAGTGTCCGAAACCTGCCAAGCTTCGGCCGGCGACGCTTTCACACAAAACACGGACTATAATGATTGTCTGACATTTTGGAAGGTCAAATGGCGACGACGGACGAAAATGACCCATTTTTTAATATGGGGTTCAAACGCGAGAAAAAGTTGGTGGACAAAAATGGGGCAAAATGCAATATGGGGTTCGGGCGAAAAACTGAAAATACCCCGACCGGAGCCACTACTTCCCCCTCCAAAGCCCTCGAACGTTGGACAACTCCTCCATATGGGCCAATCCCAGCGCACGACCAGCCCTGCTCTGGAGTTCGTCCGTTGCCCTTCTGCATCCTTCTTAAAACATTGCATGGAACACTCCAACGACAACTCCAAGAGAGGAACCCACTCTCCCACGCTCCTTCAGACGTCCTTGCGGCACCAGACCCCCGCGTGGTGGCCGGGTGAGCAATCTGGGTGTCAACTTCCAACCCCTCGTCTCCACCTCATTAACATTCGTGCCACCCTCACTCACATCTCCCTGATTGGGGGCCGAATCAGGTTCGAACTGGAGGACGAGCCGTCGTTCTGATCCGTCTGACACTGGACAACTGATGCATCCATTCCTGCTCCGCATCCTGTTCAGAACTTCTTCCTCGCCAAGAGAATCCGCCACCGTCAAATCGGTATGGGTGGCCTCAATCCCGTCATTTCTATGAATTGCTCCACACACTTTGTGCTCGGACTCACCGTCACTCCCTGTCAACGCTTGAAGCCCACTGCATCCCCTTGCTGGCGATGGGACATCCACATCGACAACACGCCTGACTCGTTTCTTGTGGGTGATCACCGGACAATCCACTGACTGCCACTGACAACAACGGTGCATTTGAATCACTGTCCAGAAGGGTCGCCGAATCGGTCACTGTTCTCTGGGGACCGCCTCGTTCCAGCCGGGACAACCTCTGCGTCAGCCATTGCGGCGAACCTGTTGGAGGCTGGCTCAATTCTTGACTCCTCCCGACGCGTGGGAAGAGGCAGTGCACCCCATTCAACGACATCATCCCTTCCATTTCACCAAAACAAGACTCTGAATGCAGAGCTAAATCGTCATCCTCCAGGTCTGCACAACCGGGAAACTGAACATTGCCAAGTTCGGCCATCCATGCTGCAATCACATGTTGACAGCCAACTGCAGGAACTGACAAGGACAAGTCGCCAAATGTCCTGGGGATCACGCGTCTACTGTTCCTTTCGACAGCCCGAGAACTCCAAACGTGCACATTTCAAGGCCCCGGCGCTTCAAACACCTCCAAAATTCCACGAGAAGACCCCAAGAGAGGGAAGAAAGAATGAAAATTGTGGCGGGAGAGGGAATAAAAAAGCGCGAAATTTTGGGCCCCACCCTTCGGGGCCCCACTGTTCGGGGCCCCACCCTTCGGGGCACCACTGTTCGGGGCCTCCACCCTTCGGAGCCCCACCCTCCCCCACTTTTCTGAGTTTGGGCCCCCCACCCTTCAAGGCCCCCACCCGGACCGCCCCCACCCCACCAGACCCGGACAGGCCCCACCACCGACCACCCGGACGGCCAAAACCCTCCCGACCTTGAAAACAAAATCTGGCCAAACTTGGTGGTGGCCAAACTTGGTGCTGGCAAAACGACTTGGCCAAACTTCGTTTGGCCCCGACTCTGCACTGGGCCACACGGCAACCCAACAACCCGCACTAGTCGACAATTGCTCGGAAGACCAACCTTCATGGGACCATCAATTGGAGCACTCGTGCCGAATTCCCGTCGGTTAGCGCCTCCTGAAGATCCCTCGGCACGCGAGGACGCTCCTGTCGTGATGGTCCCTTCCACCTGCGCAAACGTTGTTCTCTGTCCATATCTGACGCAGGAACAACCGTCGCTGCAGACGCCAATTCTCGAAGTCTCTGTGATCGTGCTGTAGCAGCGTCCACACGTCTTGTTTCTGGCGCGCTCTTCCTCGAGGTTGGCCAACCGATTCTGGGACCTGCCCATGAAAGCTTCGCACTCCAACACTTGAACTGTCTTCCAATGCGCGCTGGGCAGACTTCAACGCACTCTTACAAGCACGGGCTTCGACAGTGACCCTCCCCTGACTCGAGCCGTTGTGCTGAGGCTGCCTCCAACGGCCACGTGGCTGCGGAACGTCTGACGAAGTGCGCTCTTTTGCTGAACAATTGCACGAAATTTGGACGTGGCCCACCAAGAACCTGGATCCTGCCGGAGGGCACCTCCAAGTGTTTCCATCCACGGCGTGGCATTGGAAGTTCACGAACCAAAATAAATTGACACTGGACAGAAGAACCAAACATGTCCCCGGCACGTCAGAGGTTTGAACAGAAATGGCTTGAGCCAAGTGGCAACGGTAACACAAAAAACTCGACTCGTGTGTGTCACAATGAAATAAAGAACAGACGTATCCACATCCAATCCTTTCGCATGATTGAAAATATCCTTTAACATGAATGGAACTGCAATTGGATAATTCTACTGGAAAATACAACTGAAACAACAATATGATATGCAACATGTCAACATTTTACTAAAAGATTGTGTTAAAGTTGAACGAGATTTTTTTTGGAGGAGAAGGAAGATGTACACTCAAACTGCAGTCATCATGGTTGTTGTCGATCCACTGCGCGCCGCACGAGAATCATTTGACCAAGGTGTTGAGCCTGGTGCAACACTGGAATTTTGTCAAAGACATGACACTTCCATGTGGAGGTGTTTCTGTGCATTTGCACAGATTAAGCCCGAACAACCACAAGACGTGCGGGATACTGCATCCATGCCACTCGTTCTGGTTGGTCTCGGGTTGAGGAACGCAGTTCGAGGGAGCAAGCCGGCCTTCTGGGCCAGTTGGGCCGATTGCATGCCGATGATTCGGCAGCGGCACCCCGGGTGGCTGAGATGTGGCAGAGCTCAGCGAAGAACCAGCGACCCGGATGCTCTGGCACGAGGCGCCCGTCCCCCGACCAAGGACCCTGAACCAGGAACGTGTCGGCAACAAGTTCTCGCGTGGAAGGCGAATTCCGCAACGACATGTTCACCGTTATTGGGGCTGGCTCCAAGGTGAATCGGCTGGACGCATGGTTCTTGTGATAAGACCGTGTTCATTGCACTCACGTTGACTGTTTGGATTATCGTTGTCCTAAGAAATAAAAATGCTGAGCATTATGTTAGATCACGCCTGTCTCTGCAATTTGGATTTCGGGATCCCTCCGCCCCTTGGAGGCCTGTGCAACAACATGCGGGGAAGAAGCATGAACATCCATCCGTTCTCCTCGCGAACCACATCTCGGCTTCGACAACCTGCAAGGATCTCTTCAAAAGCGGTTCTTATGGCAACCCTGTGCGGCTCCACTCGAAGGAATCTGGGGACTCTTCATCATGCAAGCCCGTTTCGGATGGATCTGAACCTGCTCTCAATTTGCTGCACCCACCAACCGGAAAGGAATTTCATCATCGGGTTCACTGTTGATGAACTCCTCGTCCACTTCCAACTGCCACTCCTCTCCCTCAACATGAGAGATTGGTGAACGCTGGTCCACTTGACCTCAACTGACTTGGTTTGCCAACTGGACGCGCATAGAGGCCCTTCGGGGTCCAACGTTTCAACTGCGCTGCGCCCTGTGCCAACCTGCTGATTTCTTGGACGTTGCCTCGAGACGCCTCGTTCATGTCCCTGTTGGCGAACGTGCATCCGTGCACCAACTCTTCCATTGTGGTGAATTCCCGCATCCGGGGCTTCCTCCCCAATGGTTCCGCAACAACATCGTGCTGCTGCAACCTCTCCGCGAGAACGTCTCGCTCTGCCTGCAATTGGTTGACCATCTGTTGCAAGTTGATGATCAGAACAACTTCCATGCCCTGCACTTCCTCTGTTCATCCTCATCACCACCGCTCTTGTGCGAAACAATGTCGTGACGTCGACCTCGTCCAAACTGATCAATGCTTTCGCGCAAAACTTGAGATGGAAGGATGTCTTCAACGAGCGTGATGTCTTCCTCAACCTCCACTGGGGCTGCACTCTCCACGACCTCGCTGAAAACTCCGCTTCGGACTGGTCCTCACTGCTGACCACAACAGAACCCCCGTCGTCGCGCTCGTCGAAAGCGGCAACTCTGTCACCTGAATCACCTTCTGAACTGTCTTGCAATGGACAGAAACCTGTTCGGTGTCTCCACACCTCCTCTGTCCCACTCACGGTCCTGGATCGACTGTGGAGTGGCATCAACTGACTCTAGGACCTACAGTTGCGGCTGCCGATCTGGTCACAACAAATGGGGCAATCTTCACCGGAAGAATCGATCAGAGTCAAATCATGGTGGATGGCACCTCCCACCACTGCTGGAGGTCCAGGGTCTGAACCCTCACTGGGGACTCTCCGCCTTCGACGATGCCACGCGTGCCCTCAATCGATCGAGCTCTGCGAACTCCGGGATCTTCCCGGGCTGTGTGGGAGTAGGGTCCGCCCCTGCGGCACCAACTGTTGGGCCTGGCCCTGTCGTCCTGGCCATCTCCTCTCGAAACCTTCTCTGCGAACGTTAAATGAATGCTTGGCATTCCTCAACTTGGGCTGCCAAAGGGCGGTCCTGTGCCGCGCGACGGGCTTCCTTCAATGCGGCTTGCAGACCACGAATTTCGGTATCCTCCTCCAAGAACGGCCACTGCACTCTCCAATCGTTCGAGAGACGGTGCCGCCTGCACTTCGTCTGGATTCCCCTGCACAACGTTGCTCGCTGCACCTGCGCTTCCACAGGGAACTCTCCTTGACCGAGGTGACTGGGGCCGCTGAACAGGATAACTCGCCCCCATGGCTGACGACGTCACCATTGAACAGAAGATGGACTTGGTCCACGCACACCCTGAAGGAGTGGGAAATGCCGACCATCCCTTGCGAACCATGAGAACGATCCGTCAGACACAACAAATCCTTGCCTCGACACACGCGTTAACAATATTTGAGAAGAAACGACTTGAAATTTTCAAAAAAAAAAAATAATCGAGTCAGACTTGCCAAATCATCTTGACACAAATCATGAACTTCACCAGAACCATCAGAAAAATATCTGTCAAAGAAATTTGATTGTAGGGATCTATTTTCAAGATCTACTAAAGAAGACTGACGAAAAAATGAAAAGCCAACCGAGAAAAAATATTTTTGCCTTGAGAACTTTTATTGAGATACTCAAAAAAATGTAAATCAAAATATGTCGCGACAGATCCTTGTTTGTACCATAATTACATTTTTATCAGTGATTTTTAATTAGATTCAGCTTGACATTTTAAAGCCAAAGATGTCTCCACCTTGTGATAAGAACTTAGGTAATTTAAAATCAAGAAAGTTGAAAAAAGTATTTAAGTAGTGTCAGATTTAGTTCCTTTCTGGATTGATTTAGTCAATATGTCTTTTAATTTTTTAAAAACATTTCAAATCACTTGAGCAATTGATGCTCTTAGTTGAAGGAAATGGGACAAACCGAAGTATTTAGTAGATTGAATGTCGAAATTAATGACACTTGCTTTATCGTACCATGAAGTCGTTCTAATTTCACATTCATTAATAATTCTGTGACGTTTTTTTATTCGAAAATATTTCACAATAATTAATAAATTTTAATTCAAGTTAAGAAAAAGTGTGCAATAAATGCAAATACGTGTAATGAAGTTAAAGATTTTTTTTCAACTACTTAACATAAATCTTAAATTATTACCTAAGAAATTACACAAATGTGAGACATAAAAAACAATTTGGATCGAAAAATGCTCTTGACAAGTTCGGCTTAAAACAAAATATAAATTATGTCGGTTTACCCAAACGAATTGGTCAACAAGGAAGCTTTCTTTCCCAAACTGAAAAAGGGTATTTTGTTTTTTTGGTAGGGTAATTAATTAATCTCAGTAACCTAATAAATTTGCAAAGGTGAATTGACAAATTTTATGTTATCCACTGTATTCACATATTTAAATTCAAGTTATGAACACGTAAATCTTTAATCTCGATCAAGCACTTTTTTTTGGATGTCTTACTTGGAATAATAGAACAAAAACGAAGTAATATTGTGAAAATGATCACCATAGTATCTTTAATATTTTTGCATCCAAATCTCAAGGTCATTATTTACTTAATGAATTTTGAAATAGTGTCTGAATTAAATCATTATTTAGTGTTGTTTCTACATTGTCAGTTACGTTAATTGCAGATTGAATATTTAATAAAAATATTTAAAAGAAAAAATGGTAATAAAGGAACTCTGTTATAAAGATAAAACTGTCAGAGATTGGCACTAAGTTCCCAGGGAGCACATGCTTCGAAAAATCTTGATAATCAGTTTTTTTTGAAAAAAAAAGATTAAAAAGACACATTTCGTCCAAAAATAAAAAGAACGATTCAAAGATAACGTGTCCCGAAAATAAAAATATTACACCAGTATTATGAAGTATCTCATCAGAAACGTAGAGAATGTATTTGTAGGAACGTAAACAGTTAGTTTATCCAAAATAATTGAAAGCTTTCATTGCGTTTATGAATGATATAAGAAGATCATTCGTTCCAGAATCTTGTTTTCATTAAATTTTTTTTAAACATCGTTCAATCAGTTGTATTCTTAAGTTTATTTTACACAAAAAGATATGTGTCTGCTATTGAAAAAATCAAGTAGACAAGCTTTTGAATATCTCATGGAGAAATGGATTTGAAAATGATAAAGAGTTCATGGATAACAAAAATAATAATTGAAATACTACCAATAATACTAAAGCTTAAAAAGTGTATATATCCCTTATGTAGTTACTTGTTTCAATCAAGAATAAGTCTAATTACGCTGAGTAAAAATTCGATAGCATTTATAATCTTGTCTGTCAATATCACTCGTCGACTATATTTTGAGATATGGAGACTCTTGAAAAATTTTCCATTAAAATTAACTTATCGCAATTGATTCTATCTTTACTATAAGATCCATGATGAGATACTTGATTTGTACATGAAGACCAAGAAGTTAATAACATATTTCATTGGAATCAAACTATATTTTGGAATGTAACGATGCACTGTAAATTATTTCAATCTTCATAATATCTTCACATACGAAGTATTTTCATTATCTTTTCAAAATCAACAACTTCATAATTATGTTTATGTAATTATTTTTTATAATTGAGCGATGCCCATCTTTATTATGACAACGTTGTTTCCTGTTTGATGAAATTTGATTCTTACGTAAAGATTCTTATGATTTTCAAGCTTTTTCAAGTAAGTTTACTGATTTAGAAAAATGTCTTGATCTTTAACGGTTTTTTGACGATAAATTCATGTATAATTAATTTTTAAAATTTTTCGTGAGATGTGTATTCTTCTACAAGTGAATTTTTCTTCTCAAGAATCCATTGCGTGAAACCAGAGGGAGAACGAATAGTTCAAATTTCTAGCGGACCATCAAAATATTCTTTAGTTATGATTACTGCATTATTGCGCTTTTCTTTGTCAAAAATTGGACCATGAATTTGATTAGCTTCACAAATAAAATGAAACACCTTTGTTTATGTCCGTGGACTGCAAAATAGTCATAAAACTTTTTACATAAGTTGTGCGCAAAGTGTGTCAGATTCTGTGCGAAATGTCAAAAGCTTGAAAAGTCAAATTTGTGTTATGTAATATATTAATACCGATATTACGACTTATTATCGTTCGAAATCGTTCATCAATATTACAAAAAAAAACTTGCACGTTTTTTACGGAAAAGTAAAAAACAATTGATGCAATGGTGTAACTGTTTTAACTTAGGAAAATAACAATATATATTTTCTCTGCCCTTCTTTTCTTTGTTCACTGGGAATATTGTAATGTCTGGAATTGAAATCAATCAACTTCTGATTAATCTTGAACTCATGTCAAATGATTATCCGTTTTGAAAATTTTCAAAAACATCCATATATAAAAAAATTCTCAATCGAGAAATCATCATAAAATGAAAAAAGGTTTGTCATGATGAATATATCCTTTTCAAAAATTATCGAGGATAAATTTAATTTTTATGAACATATAAAATTGGTTCAACCAAAAGTAAAATCATGATTCAAAATTTAGAAATTGAAAATCCTAATGGTCTTGATAATTTAGCATGTAAATCATTTCCATCGAGAAAAGATTATAAAATAAAAGGTGATGTTAAAGACGACACGGATAATATCGTTTTCAACACAAATCTTGAACTTTCAAAGGGAGAGTTGATTTATCTCTTAATTTTACAAGTGATAATATGTTTTTTATCGAAAACTTAACATTGAAAGGAAATGCTAAAATCACCAGACAGAGTATACAAGATATTGACGGGTACTTGAGTCACGAAATAACTTTTGACATGAATGTAGATAAGAAGACAATTAAAATCACAAATAGTGTTGTAAATTTTTGTAAATTAACAGCTGAAAATAGTTCTGATTATGATATTGTATAAAATAAATTTGATTCAACTCCAAAGATCCATGTTGGAAATATAAACATTATTTTCTCTACGTCAGCTTCGTCTGAAAAAGGCTTGAACAAGAACATATTCAAATAAGTTGTATCTCTTGTATCAGTAATTACTGCATTAAGAAAATTGAAAAATCAAATCTGTTTGTCAATATACTTTTCAAAGTATTTTCTTTTGTCTTATCTGGATCCAAATCTATTATTAAATGATATTATTCGAAATATAGACTAAGTTAGTTTCAATAAGAATTTTGGGCTGAAAAGCTGGTATTAAGATTTGATTCTTACTTGTACTCTTGAAACGAATAGTTTGTTTCTATCTTTTGATAGTTCGCTTGGTCTGGATTTTTTTCTCGTGCATATTGATGATTTTTAGATCAAAGGAAATTCTATTAAAGTATAAGATTTAATAGAAATTCATAGCTTCATTATGAAAGTAAAACTATATAAATCATTGTGATTTTAAGTCATATCATTAAATCATTCCTGATCTCAGTTGGATCTGGAGGACAAAACTAAGAAATATTAACAAAATCACTTCCAAATACGTAATCTGACAACTATTCTCTCTCGATAAAGATTGACTGCGAGTCAAAAAATATTATTGAAATATGTTTAAATCAATTTCGTTTTACTCTGAAACATAAACTTTTAAACATTATCACTTCATAAAATGAAAATTTTATCAATACAGAAACAAACATTTCAGAAAATTTGTCAATGTCTTCTTTAAATATTGGAGACAATTCAAGTAGTGACTCATATCTCATTTTTTTATTGATAACATGGATTCATCATCGTTAAAATACAGCAGATGCTGATATTACAATCATAGTTCAGAAATCTATTGAAGATGAATTGGAGTTGGACAAACTTTAAACTATTATATAATTTATCAATAGGGTTTTGGATCTTGAATCCTCAAATACTTACATGTGTGATGGACGATTGGAAGTATCTGGACAATTTTCTTTTCAAAACAATCAGCTTCTAGTATTTGAAGTAATTCTTAAAGAAGCGAATCTCAAAAACATAGCGTCTCAAGCCGAAAAATTGCAGCCGTAAAAGTGAAAATTTATTTTGATCCAGATCTGAAATGTAAGTGCTGTGTTTAGTATCACGAAGCTAACCTCAATTGATCTAAATTTAATGATTTTCGATCTGCAAAAAGTGATTGAGAGTCTGGAAAAATCCGAATTCTTGTTCGTGTTCTAGGGAATTTATTTCTGATTGAAGGAGCAGCTGTTGTAGTACTGAAATGAATGAAGACATTACTGATATCATCTAATCTAAGCTAGTCGTACGTTCAATTGATGTGTCAGCTGTGGGGCATAGCAATCTATTTAAATACATATTAGACATCAACAGTATCGTAAATGTCGATGTCAAATCGATTCCACTATCAAAAATCAATATTTAAGTGCATCTCTTGATAATCCAGAACATCTTTGCGAAAAAAACTGATCTGATCGATGGATCAAAAAAAAAGTTAAAGACCTGATGATATGCTAAAAAGCTTTATTCATGTTTTAAGTACTAAAAGTAATTCTCCTGAAACTTCGCCACATTATCAAAAAGCTGCAGAGTCTACTGAGTAAAGAAACCCAGCAACAGACATAGAAACTCAGGTCAAAAAAGGATCACAAGGATTTTCCAAAAAATGTTATCCCTGTGATGATTTTCCTAATGATATCCCAGAATAATCATGAATTACTTGTGCATTTTTCAAAAATAATGAAGTTCAGCTTCTGGATGATATATTGCCTTATCACTTCAATCAAAAATATTTTTTTAGAAGTCAATTCCTTTATCTTTTTTTCTGCTCAGTTGATAGATATGTTGTCAGTCCCGTAATAAGTGTTATAGTTAGATTTGTTACAGTTAATTCTTCATATCATCAAGACAAAGTAGACCATTCAAATATTATAAGACTTGCACGCACCGTCAAAAGTTCAACATAATATCGTTGGACAAGCTTCGTTTTTAATTGGACAAATTTTGACCAACAAATGAAAAATATTTCAGTTTTCGTGCGGATGGAGAAAAAACTGAGCGTTTGATTTTGAGTTGGAAATATTGTTCTATTGACAAACTAATGCTTGTATTGATCCACAAGATGCAAAGAACAACGTTACAGTTGCCAAATCAAGTTTTACTGAAGCGCAAGTATCTCCAACACATGCAGTGAGTGATGCTCTTCTTCTCCCCCCTTCGACACTTTCACCCTCCCTCCACCGTTCTCGTCACCGGCGCGGGAACCAAATTTGTAACCCCAAAGTCAGGGTTTGGGGTTTAGGTTTCAGAGTTTAGGTTTCAGGGTTCAGAGTTTTGGGTTCAGGGTTTAAGCTTCAGGGTTCAGGGTCTGGCACGTTCTAACACGGGCGCACTCTTGCGGTCGCGGTCAACATTCTTGGAGTCTGACCAAAGTCAAAGCTTTGCATGTAAACCCGCACCCACCCGTTGGCAACCATTACATTATGTCATGTGCCTTTTTTTAACGAATTTCAAGTCCCAGAAAAAAAGAAAAAAAGAAAAAAAAAAAGAGAAAAAAAGAAAAAAAAAAAAAGAGGACCGTCTGGGCAATGAGAGGACCGTCTGGACAATGAGAGGATCGTCTGGGCAATGAGAGGACCGTCTGGGCAATGAGAGGTCCGTCTGGGCCACAAGCAGAGCGTAGGTTCCCGATTTGGCATTAAGCTTCAAATTAACATATGAAAACTATGTTCAGGGTTCGGGGTTTAGGGTTTGGGATTTAGGGCTTCTTCCGTGTGCAGAA
>CBDCEV010000084.1:0-10754 GCA_965215715.1 Hyphomicrobiales bacterium
TTTGTAAATGATTTAATAAGTACTATAATTCTAATCATAATTGTAATTCTAATAATATATTTTTATATATTGTTTCTGAAGGTGTAAAAAGCTTTAAAAGCTTCATCCTAAAAATAACCATTTTTAGTCCCTGAAAGCTTTTTTGTTTTCAAAAAATTGTGGAACAGCTTTCAATGCTTGAAAAGCTTTACAAATCTTTAAATGTGTGAGAAGCATTAAGCGCTTGAAAAGCTGAACGAACTTTATCAAAAAAATTGCAAATAATTCAAAACTTTCTGAAGGCTTGAAAAGCCTCAAAAAAGGCTTGGCGGTTCATACGTACAATTATAAATTTTAGTTTCTGACAGGGTTACAAGCTTTAAAAGTTTCAAAATTCTTTTAACGCTTGAAAAGTGAAAAGATTACAAGCTTAACTGTTTTTGAATGCATGAAATGCTACAGTATTCACAATAATAATTACAAGAATGATTTCGAATAGAATTAAAATTATTCGTTTCTGAAAGCTCAAAAAGCTTCAAAAGCTCTAAACTATAATATTTTTTTTGTTTTTCTGATACTGTTAAAAGCTTTCAAATCTTTCAAAGCTTGAATTTTTTTTTAAAAAAAATCTCACGGTAATTACAATTGTATTTTTGTTTTCATAGACTGAAAAGCTGTAAAAGCTTCAAAAAAAAATCAAAGCTAAAAAAGCTTCAAGAGTTGTAGAAAGTTTCATATTTACAACTGTACTTTATCAAATATGTACAAGTTTTTTTTTGACAGCTTACAAACCTTTGAAAGCTCAAAAAGCTTGATGTTCGTCTTTGCAACGTTTTTTGAAAAAAGACATTACATCTTTTTGTTTGTGAAAGCAGAAAAACCTTTCACAGCTTGAACAGCGTTAAATGTGTAAAAAGTTGAAAATTTGTGGAAAATTCAACAAACATTTTTTCTATAATTTGTTGTTTCTGAAAGCATTAAAGCTTCAGGACCCTTAAACTCTAAAAACCACGAAAAAAACCGATATAGTATTCACAGCTTTCAAAGCGTCCAAAGCATCAAAATTTAAACTTGCAGTTTTAATTGGGATAAAAAAGTTCATGTTTAGTTACTGAAAGCTTTAAAAAATTGCTGAAAATAGCTAATTATGTTTAAAATTAAGACATCCTGAAAACCTTAAAAGCTTCGAAGCTGACAAATCTTGTAAACACGACAAGGCTGTCAAGCTTCAAAAGCTTTCAAATCTTTAGCAAATTAATGAATTATAATTATAATTCTCAATTATGTGTTTTCATCATACTTTTTGGTTTCTGAGAGTTTAGCAAGCTTTCATAGCTTCAGAAGTTTTTAATTTTTAAACGTTGAAAAAAAGCTTAAATGTGTAAAAAAATATCACATCACGATCAAAGCTTTGAACGCTATCAATTTTTAAAAGTTTGTTAAGCTTTCAGGAACTAAAGATTTTAAGTCTTTTTTGAAGGGTTTTTGAAGCTTTTTGAAATTTTGCAGCTTTCAGGACAATCACAATTTCCATTATATTACAAAAGATAACAGTTTTTCAACCTTTACAACATTTAAAGCCTTCAACGCTTTTGAAGCTTTTAAATCTTTTAAAGCTTTTAAATCGTTCAAAACGTTTACAGCTTTGAGGACCTACAGTGCTATTTTGCGTAAAAAATTAAAGGTTTCAGAAGCTCTTACAACATTTAAATCTTTGAAGCTTTCAAAAGTGTTCGAAGCTTTTAACGCTGTCAGAAACTAAACACTGTAATCAATTTTTTTTTGTAATTATCTTTCGAAAATATTATAGTTTTGAAACCTTTTCAAACTTGTAAACCTCTTTATCATTTTCAAACCTTTCAGGAACTGAAAATTTCTATTATAAGTTCAAAGCTTGCGGAGCGTTGAACGCAATCAAAAAACTTTTGAAAAACTATGATTATTATGATAATTACTTTTTCAACTGTCAGGAACTAAAAATTCAAATTTTTTATTATAATTAGAGCTCTTCAATCTTTTCATGATTTTCAGGCTTTTTGGACTTGTACAGCTTTCAAAGATTTTCAATCTTTGAAAGCTTTTCATGCTTTGCAAGCTCTCAGGAACTAAAAGTTATAAAATATTTTTCAACAAACTTAAAGAAGTTTTTAGATATTTCAGAAACTACAAATTATCATTATAATTGCAATCATTAAAATTATTTAAATGTTAAATGGAAATGCTTTCCAACATGTAGCCACATGATCAGATACGGGTTGAGAAGTTTCAGCGCGGAAAAACTGATTCATCCGTGTGTTCCATGTGTGCTGTGGCCACCAAACATTTTAACATGGCCTCTGGTGCGAGGAAACATGTGTCGGTGCCAGCAGTTCCTGAGCCGGCTTCCAAATGTGTCCAGAGCCGATGCCCGCATCGTCATGCTGATGATATCCTCTTCCAACCACCACATAACTGTTAAACGGAAGTTCTGAAAGACAGATATCGTAGATCATTTTTGAAACATTCGTGTGACGATCCGCACCCAGTCGACTCTGAACAACACGAACCCAGGTTTCAGAAGAGGACCTTGTCTGTTCGACAGTGTATGTCAGATTCTAAGTGCGCAACCATGCCTCGCAGTGGTATCTCAACACGTTGTGATCAAGGAGTGGGCGGCTCAATACCTCTGGCTTGTCAATGGCTGTTGTCTTTGATTGATGGACCAGGAGCACAGGATTTCCGATTTCCCCTGTGAGACAAAACCTTCACCCAAACTTGCAGTCTGTCTTGTGTCGGTTGTGACGTCTTCACCACTGGAATCAACGCTTTTGGATGCAGGAATCTGTGGAACACCACCTTCACGAGTTGGTACATTTGATGAGGTCACATGATGTGTGTTTCTTGAATCCGAAAGTGCTCCGTCCACCGCATATTCTGCCTTGGTTCAAGTCTTCCAAGCGTTCAAAAACAAATCAAAAACACTTATGTTGAGCACTTTGCCTCGTATGTCTGTTGCGCGCAAGTAAAACAATGTGATGAGCATGCAGCCACGCATGGCTGCGAAAGAACATTGGAAGGACACCAAGCCAGAAGTTTGCGAATTCGTTCATCAATCAAAATAAGATAGGTGTTCCTTAGATCTTCGTCATGCAGTGCGAATCGGCAGGCATGTCGGTGAATGTCGTTACACAACACAACCTGACCAGTCCAATATCTCAAGTCCATAAGACATGCCGAGGCAACAATTGCAGGGTATGCCACCTGTGTCAACGCATGCAACGTCCTCTCCACGCGAAACTGCAGAAAAGAACTGCCTGATAATTGCATTTGTGTGATTGAGTTTGTGTCTGTTTTTCATTCGGATGCTCGAAGTTGAATGAAAGAAATGATTAGTTGACCTAAATCTACTAACCCCGGTAATTTTCAGACCGCATGCTCCTCGTCAGAGATGAAGCCCAAGATACTGCCCGTGGTCTCTTTAGTGAATGGAAAAACCAAGACCGTGGGGGGAGTTCGTTCAACTGCCACGCCGCCACTGTGGCAAAGCGCCATGGCACACAACATATAGCCACTTTTGTTTTTTGTGTTCGAGCAAACCAGTTCAGTGCATGCCCAAGGAGGAAGACACACAGTCGAAAAGCGGCAGAGAGAGATCCCTCCTTCAGGGAGTTGTGAGATGCGAAAAGCGTGCACTCAACGCCACCACCTTTTTACAGACGCAGCCGCTCCAGGAACCGTCATACAGACGTTGAGTGCCTCGTGTTGTTACACCCAGAACTGAGCCAAGATCACCAAGCCAAGTTCCACCTGCACCAACCCGTCCAGTCCCGCCACATCTTGCGCGATCTCCTTTACTACTCAAGCAAAGTTCCGAGAGTGGACAGGGTTACCTGTTGTAGGTAATGAGACTGTGCGCAGTAATTTGAGCCACGATGATAATGAGGATGGTTTTGTGACAACCTGGAGGAGGAGGGCTCCAGATGGGCGTTCCCACGCGTGCCAGTAACACGGACACTCCACCGTCAACTGTAGGTAGAAGTTCCCCGAATCTGCCTGCGGCACTTTTAAGCCCAGAGCAAGACTGCACATGAAGAAAGAAGCATGTTGATTTGCAGCAACCACCAGCACAGTCAATGGAGCACACGATAAAACTGTCACCCAATCTCAGGCGAAAAAAACACAAACGCAGCACTCATGCACTGTATTATCTTGCGCCGAAATCTCTCACAATGCTGGTCGCGCCAAAATCGACTTCATTCTCGAGCTTGTGCGCTCTGTACCACAGAACGTTGCGCGCTTCACTGGCTGATCCGCCTGTCCTCAGAAGCGTCACTGCAGCTGCAGTGACCGATCTCACAGGCGCTCGCAGCGAGAGGCCGGCACTTCCCAACAGCGCTGCTGCCGCAAGGATCTTAAGACGAACTTGAGACAACTGACCTGCTGGCTGGCAACAAGGGCGTCGGCTGTGGAGCTCTGTGTGGCCTCCAAGACAGAGAAGAGAGGACGTCGGAACGCAGCTGCAAAACCCCATAGAACAGCAAATTGCTGAAGCTCTTGAGGCTGAACCCCACTGCTGAACAAGAACAGGCTCCACTACTTAAACAAAACACGCACCACTACTGAAACAAAAACATACTACTGAAACAATCAAAAACCCACGACAGAAACACCCCACCACCAACACACACATGACTGAACACAACCTCCCATGACTGAAAACAAAAAAAACCACTACTGGAAAACAAAAACCACGACTGAAAAAAAAAACGCGGAAAAAAATCACTACTGAACCCCATCTTCCTTCCCTTCCTTCCCCCTCTCCCCATCCCTCTCCACACGAGAAATTCCACCCTCCCTCCCTCTCCCCTACCCTTCCCACATGATAAATCCCACCCTCCTCTCCTCCTTCCCCTCCTTCCCTCCCCCCCTCCTCCACCGATCGTGATCTTGAGAACGATTCACACGCAGTGAATGTTTCGACACGATCTTGAGAACGATTCAAACGATTGGACATGCCGACCGTGATCTTCAGAACGATTCAAGCGCAGTGAACGTGAACGTTCGTTCATGCCGACAATGATGTCAACCGCAGTCAAAGTGAATGGACATGCCGACTGTGATCTTCAAAATGAATGGTTCAAGCGCAGAAAATGTGAACGTTTGGACAACCAGGAAAAGAAAAGTACTGACATCTTTCATGAAAACAGAAGATGGTGAAAATGAAGCATCAAGAAAAGGCATTGCAAACACGTTCGCGAGACACTACGACAAACTGTTTGAACCTGACAGAGCAAGATATCGAAACACAGAGCGACATGATTACCCAAGAACACCACATTCTTGAGTTCACCACGGATGAGATCCAGAAGGCCATCAAAACACTCAAGAAAGGGAAAGCAGCGGACGAGAAAGGAGTCAACGCCGAGATGCTGATGAACTGTGACGAGGAGACGAAAGAATTGACACGGGACACATTCAACATGATAATCGAACAAAACACACAAACACCGTCCACATGGAAGCAAGCGACAACTAAAGTGATACACAAGAAAGGAAAAATCGACTCAGCCCGCGAATTATCGACCTTCTGCACGATACCGACGTTGTATGAGTTGCTCAGCAGTTTGTCATACACACGTTTTTACGACAAACTTGACCAGTTTCAAGTTCTTGATCAGGGTGGTTTCAGAAACAACTGGCAAAGAACGGACCACTTGCACCTTTACAGGCAAATTGCGCAGAAATGCAGAGAGTGAGGAGTCAATTACTGGGTCGCGACAGTGGATTTTGAGAAGGCATTCAACTCGATCGAACACGCCTCAATCTGAGATTCGCTCAGTGGTCAATCGATCAGTGAACCACATTAAATTCCTGAAGAAGAACCACGACGGACAGATTGGAATGGTCAAGACAGATCCGACATGGAGTGATTCGAAACAAGGTGACCCATGAATGACACAGGCAGGGGAGAGGACGACATGAAACAGTGCATATCAAACCTACGCTTTGCCGATGACGTGATGTTGATGCCGAATTCATTGAATCAGCCCACAAGGATCATGACGGACTTCAAACGAAACGTTGAAAGATACAGATTCAAAAATAAACCTGGATGAGACTGAAAAAATGATAAATTAAAACTCCAGAGAACAGAAAGAAATTGAAGTCCACAGGATGAAGATAGAGGTCCCATCACCGGAATGGAATGTGAAGTATTTGGAGCAGTTGACAACATTCAGAAACAGGGAATGTGCAGGGGTCGATCACCGAATTCGTTATGTTCGGGCGGCGTTTGCGAAGCACCCCGTCAATAATTACCCCGTCAATAATTGACAAGCAAATCGTGCAAGACCAGGCAAAGAATGAGACTCTTCGTGTCAGTTGTCTCCCCGTCGTTGATGTACGGAGTCGGAACATGGATTCTCACATTCGAACACGAAAAACCGACACGTACAGTGCAAAGAAGAATGCCACGACTCATAATACAGACGAAAACAAGATACAACAACAAAAAGACAGACTATGACGAAGATCTGCATGATGAAGAAAGAAGTGAACACGTGGAAGAAAACGAGATTGACCTCAAAGACGAGCACAGCAGCCGCTCATGCGAAATCGGAAGTGAATGCTTGGATATACCGACCGTACTCATCAGAACGGTTCAAGCGCATTGAAGGTGAATGTTTGCACAGACCGACCGTGGCCTTGTAAACGATTGAAGTGCAATGAAGGTGAATATGCGGACACTTCGACCAAGATTTTGACAACAAATCCAGCAAACCCTACCAGGAACAACAAAACTTAAAACCATTGCGAAAAACAAACAAACTGCGACGGAAAAAAAAAACATTGAAAAAAAACATACGGACCCTTCCTCTCCTTCTCCTCGGCGAAAAAACCACGGCGAAAAAAATTAACACGGCGAAACAACAAAACAACGACAAAAAAAAAACCACGGAGAAAAAAACCCATACAGAAAAAATCCACCAAGAAAAACCCACCGAGAAACAAACCACTGAAAAAAGACCCACGAGAAATAACAACCACTTGAAAAAACACGAGAAACCCCCTCCTCCTCACAAAAAAAAAACAATCGAGAAAAACAACCATCGAGAAAAAAAAAACATCGAGAAAAAAAAGGTGCGCAGAGATGTATGACAGTTTTTTTCTTTTCGGTCATCCTGGTGGATGTGTGCACTTCCCTGATTCGGAGTGGTCGCCAGCGCTTACAAGTTATGCACGTTGGAGTACGAAAGTACTGGCAGGCAACTGACTCGACTCGCGAGCCGAGACCCGCAAAACCCCCAACGTAACCCTCCAACGTGCACAATGGTTAGTAATGTCCAGCAGGGAAACCTGCCTGTAGAACCGCGAGGCATCGGAGAGAGAGGGAAGTCGGTTGGTGACTGCCATGTTGGACGAGAAGGTACCGATGCAATAGCACCAAACAGCGGATCGGCCAATTCCTGACGAGATAATCCGTCCGCAGGATTACTGTTGCTGTCGATCCATTCAACCCACTGCAATGCCATCATGGCCATTGTTGCTTCTGCGAAGTCGTTGATATCGTCAGGTGTACACGCTTCTCTGATGATGGTGGTGACGGATGCTTCATTATCTGCAAACAAGATAATGTCTTGACCGGCAAAACTCTCGGCAGTCTCATACTGCCGCTGGGAAGCAAAAAGTTTCAGCAGCAACACTTTGTGTTTTGCGTGGCAGCCATTTCGAGAGCGTATTTTGGTCGAGATCCAATGTACGAGCCAGTACAGGTGTGTCCGCGTTCATCGATGCATTTTCATTCCAATCGTGGCAATGTGTCAGGCTCAACTGAAGCATCGCTGCACACAATGCCAGGCTGTTTTTGCAGTTGTGCAGCAAAGCAGACTCAAGAACTTCAGACAAAACATGGGTATCTGCAAAAGCGCAGTGACGGGATTTGAGTGCCCGAATTCCAGTTCGTGCAACGTTGCGACTGGTGGCCCACTCCGAGCTACCACGATGCTTGGATGTGTGTCCGGGTGAGAGTGGCTGAGAATCCAGAGCTGATTGAACCATGATTTGTACTTTTTCGACTGACGTGGCTTTCGGTGCGAAGCGTACGCCTCCTTCAGAAAGTACCAAGTTCGAAGAAACAATACGACATCAACAGACGCGCCCGAGCACCAACAAAGGAAAGCAGCTTGTGCACAGCTGCGTTACCAGTATGTCTTGCTCTGACTCGATCCAAAGTGACCAAGTCATCGAAGAACGCACTCGCCAATACGCAAGTCATTCGACCAACAGCAGCCACCACGAGCGTTCGCAAACGATTGGAAGAGACAACTGCAGACATGAGACCAAACGCCAAACTGTCGAGTTTCAGGGATTTCCAGCAATTGTGATCTGGGACATGCACCGCGGTGTATGAAAATCTCGCGTCCACAGGATGACACGGGCATCTCCGGTATGCATCAGCGGCAGGTCCATGATCGAGATGGTGCATTCCATCTCTTCTGTTTCGTCTCCACGTTCGAAGTGCTTGCGCTGCAAAACAGATGCCGCTTCTGCAATCCAATGGAACCAGGCAAGCCCATGGCTTGTGCTCGTTCGTCGGCGTCCCAACGGCGCCATTGCGTCCCACCCCACAGGAGACTGCGGTCCTCGTATCTGTGCCAATGGTGTGCCTAGACTCCGCAGGTCTCTCTGGGGAAGTTGTTGAAATTCATGGTGGTGAACAAATTGAATTCACAAAATGTGTTTCTTTGCGTCATCGATCGAGGATGTGGCCCACTGTTTGCCATTGGCCTGTGTGTGAACAATTCTGATCATCGGCCTCCAACCTCCGACTCCATGCATTTTGATCGGCTGCTTCACGCGAGAGCAGACCTGTTGCACATGTTTTCTGGATGTCCTCTTGCGCGAACCGGAAAATACCATCAGCGTGCTCAGGACCAGGACGCCGTGTCAGGTTGTCACATTCTCGAGCACGGTCAAGGAAAGCTTGAGTTCCTCTATTTGCAGTCGATGGCTGGAGCTCTCGGAATACGTTGGAGGACTTGATGTCACTTACGATGCGGAAACCAAGGATGCATGCGGCTGCCTGGTGAATATCCGGCCATCGTAACAATGCAGACAAGGCAGCGATGAACGCCAGGTCTTTGACGACCGCAATTCGATGTGCTGAGGGACTTTGAGCGGAACGCGCCCACTCTGCCAGAGGTTGCACAGCCGCATGGACTTTGCACAGCAATTGCAATTGAGATGACCGAAAATTTGGAAGGAAAGGTCCCCACACAGCTGCCGCGAGAGCGGCGAACTCCAAGTCTTCATCTCCCTGAACGAGAACGGAAAAGGAACTGGGTAACTGTTTGGCAAACAATTGATGACGACCAGGACCCAAACCAGGAGGGAGCAAATGATCCAATCCTCGAGTGGCAGCCGCTCGTTGAAAGCCGAAAGAAGCCGCACTGGGAGGCCCGACGTTTATGAGACCACCAACGAGGACCAAAGATAACAGTCCGCCTATCAATCAGACGTTGGTACACAAAAAAGAGTTGCAAATCGCTCAGCGGGATCACTTTGAGGTTATCTCGCACCTCATACCACGGCGCTGCACCCATTTCTCCCCATAAAAATTGAATTGCATTTGCATGTGTCCGATGACGTCCTCGGCTTTCAAGATCAGGAGTGAGAACTGCTCTGCCCGGTTCACAACACGAAGGCTTTCATCGAGTGTGGAGTTGCTTCTCCTGTTCAGGAGACAAGGGCCTGTTAATCGCAGGCGTGAGCAACTGGAACAACATCATGAACATGGCCATCAGAGACGGGACATGGAAACTGTTTCCGACTGCTGTTGACATGGCCGCTTGGCGACAATGCGGTCTGTCTGCTTGGAGCATGGGCGAAACAATGGAACCAGGCAAGCCCATGGCTTGTGCTCGTTCGTCGGCGTCCCAACGGCGCCATTGCGTCCCTCCCCACAGGAGACTGCGGTCCTCGCATGCTTTGGGCGGAAATCTGCGATCATCAGCATTAAAACTCGTTTGTGCCTGAGCACTCGCAGCGTCTTGCTTCCTGGGGAAGTTGTTGAAATTCACTGGTGAACGTGCAAGGAGCACCGCGACCTTGCTGTTGCACGACTTCTTTTGGGGTCAAACAGCAGTACAAAACCTCCAGTGAACAAAATGTGTTCTGGAACAGGCATTCGTGTTTTTTACACGACTTTTCCTGCAATAAGGCTCGAGGATGTGGTCCACGCGAAACTCAATGATGGCGGTAATTTAGAATCTGTCCCACTGCCTGTGGTCCTCCTCGTGGACCACGCAACCAAAAGAGCCTGCGTCTCGACACCTAACCAAATTGTCCAGCTTGGCACTCGACGGGACGGATACCCACAATTGTTGTGTAGTCATTGATGATATGCGGAGAAACAGCACCTTCATTTTCCCAGGGGGGACAAAACTGGCAGATCAAATCTTTGGCGGCACCTTTTCAACAAAGCGCTGCAACTGCACAATCTGCTTTTTGCGGTCGGCAAATTCTCCCTCTCAACCGCACAGGCCGCCAGCGACCAAAATGGCTCGGAGCTGGAGTCGCTGCACCACTGTGTCCAACATATCGACTTGCACATCTGTGGCTCGCTCCATCAAGACAGCTTGCGGGAACGCCGTTGCATGGCACTGCGCGGCAGAGCGATCCGGTTCCACTGTCAATGCAGTACACTGACACCCAAACTAACAAGTGCAACGAGCAAACTACCAACACCTGCCCACAAATTGATGACAAGAAATAAACCTTGGGCTCTTGCTTCCCAC
>CBDCEV010000085.1:0-1904 GCA_965215715.1 Hyphomicrobiales bacterium
GGAGGAAGAACGAGTGGAAGCAGCGCCCACAAAAATTGAAGGCAAGAAGGCAAGGGCACCCTCCAAAGTTGTTTAATTCAAGTTGATTTCGTGCAGTTACATTACCCTTCCACCGGAAATTTATGCAGTCAGTTTTTTGTTTTGGGGAGTTAACTGGCGTATGCAGCCACAGTGTTGGCGCCAGGAGGAATTAATTTTTTATGCAGCTACAGTTTTGGCGCCGGGAGGAATTAATTCGCTAAACAGTTGCAGTTTTTGACCCAGGGCGATTTTTTTATGAAATACAGTTTTTGCGAGTGCGGTTTTTGTCATGTCAGTGCCTTTTTTATTGTGTTGATAAGGGCTCCTGAATTGTGTCTTACCATGGTCATCGCGTGTCCGTTGCTGCGGTTGCGGTGCTGCTGTTGCTGTGTTGCCGTTGCTGTGTTGCTGTTGGTCTGTCGTCGTCGTCGTTGTGTGTAAGCATTTTCCAATTTTGTTTACATTGATCAAGAACGAAGGTTAGGGGATTGACACCTTATGAGAACGCAAAGTTCTGAGGTTCTGGGAGGAGTATGGTCGCACGGCTGAAACTTGAAGGAAGTGACTGAGAGGGCACCACCAGCAGTGGAGCCTGCGACATCACTTTGACTCAAAATGGGAAAACCCACAAGGCCCAGATACAGTTAGGGTTGACAGATTGAAAGCTCTTTCGTGGTTCTGTGGGTGTTCTTAGTTGGTGGCGTGAAGTTGTCTGGACAATTTCGTTAACGAGCGAGACCTCAGCTTGCAAAAAAGATTCAGGTGTGATTCTAATTTGATTGCTTGTTAAAGGAACAATGTGTGTGTCCAACGCGCAAGGAAGCTTCAGGCAATGAAGATGAAGAGATTTAGATGTAGATGTAGATGTAGATGTGTGAGTATATACATATATATATGTAGATGCAGATGCAGATGCAGATGTAGATGTCTCCCAGCACCTCTCGATCTCACGCCCCCGTGTGTACATGCAAGACGCCTCCGCGTGTGCATTCAAAACGTCCCCGTGTGTACAGCACCACGCGCACATGTTGAAACTTGAATTAATTACTTATGCAGTTACAGTTTTTTCAATTTCTTTGAATTATTTACTTGTGCAGCTGCAGTTCTCTTTTCTCGGAATTTATTCTGCATTAGTACTCTGTGGAAGGGCATTCAATTTCAAGTCAGTAAAAATTGGAGAACAACAACACCACCCCAATGAGGCGGAGGAAGGCAACACCAAACAAAAGATGAAGGAAGGAAAAACAGCGCCACCCATACGAGAGAGGGAGAGAACAGCACCTTCGAAAGGAGGGAGAGGCAGACAGCACCACGCAAAAGGAGGAGGAGGAAACAGCACCACACAAGAGGAATAAAGAGAAACCAGCACCATCCGAAAGGAGTGAGGGGAGGAAAAAGCACCACTACCCAAAAGAACGAGGGGAAGCAACACTCACCGCAAAGAAGGAAAGCAAGGGTAACCACCACTTCACATTGACTTTGCTCAGTCCTTTATTTGTTATTGTCAATTTCTTTCATTTCTGTCATTTTTGATTTCATTTACGAAACTGAAGCATTTGGCTGGACAGGGAGGCCCAAACACATTTGAATATTTGAATATTTGAATGTTTTTTAAAATATTCAAATAATCAACTGTTTCCAGCGCCACTTGTGCGGCCGAAGACATTCAAGACAAAAGAAGACGCAAAAACAATTTATGAAAAAAAGCACGAAACTCAAACCACGAAACAAACAAATGACGAAATCAAAAATGACGAAATCACGATAATAAAATTCATGATAAAAAAAGCACGACAAAAACAGCACGAAACAAAATCACGGTACAAAATATGGAAACACAATCAACAAAAACAGAAAAGAATGATATTTTTATGTGTTGTCGT
>CBDCEV010000086.1:0-3290 GCA_965215715.1 Hyphomicrobiales bacterium
TGCCGCAGAATCTCTTGAGAGAGTGGTGGGGTCGTGGAGATGACCTATGGGACGCGTAGCCGACTGGGCGGTGCACCATCTTGCGCGAACAGAACAAAGAAGCTGGTTGGGCGGAAAAGGTGTCGAAGGACGTGAAGAAGACTGCGGATGTTATCTGGTCCGAAGTCACCGGTTTGTGTGGGTTTTGGGACGGTAGCTGTGAACGAGGTACGTGCAGTGCGGGGACTAAGAATCAGGTCTTGACGAAGAAATTGGAGTGGGCCACAATTCACAGAAAGTGCGGGCAGTACCGGGCCGGAATTCCCTCGATGCCGAACTGGGTGGCTGTGGCATGTTGATGAAAAAATCGAGTCAGTGGATCGACAAAAGCATGCATGAGCGATAGATGCTGTGACGTCTCCCGCAAATGCATTTTTCGGAGGAATGCATTGAATGTGGGTGGACCGTCACCAGTTCCCCCGCACGCCGAAAGCCAGACTTCTAATGTTTATTTGGTAGACCCGTAATGATGGACAGAATTGGATTCGGGAACCTAATTCCTCTTTTGATGCAAAAGAAAGAGAGAAAAAAAAAGGAAAAACAAAAACAACACAAGAACAAAAGAATTGAAAAAAAACAGTTCTGAAAAATGTTTTCACGAAGAAAAAACATAAACTTTACACAATTATCATTATGAATATTTTCTCTTATCAATAAAATTAACATTACAATAATATTTTTATTTGAAAATATCTTCGGGGTCGGGGTTGGCCGTGGTTGGCAAGGCCGGGACCCAAAAGAAAAATATGGAAAAAGGCCAGGCCCAACCCACGAGTAAAGAAAGGGTAGGGCGGGACTTGACCCCACAGGGAGGATGGGAGGGTTTTTTCTTACAAAAACAATAATTTTTCAAAATTGGAGTTTTGTGGCGCCAGAGGCTTCCAAAACTTCTCGATTTTGATTTTGAAATTTAAAATTAAAAATTATGTTTATGATTAGAAATATGCCTTTCTCCCTCGTGGGATTGGGGTTGGCCCTTCCTTCTCCTCTTCGGGTCGGGGTTGGCCCTTCTGTGTTGGGCTTGGGGAAGGCCGGCTTTCTGTGGTAATATTTATTTGTTTATTAGAAATAAAATTTATATACATATATATATATATATGATGGTGGAGGACATGAAGACAGGAGTTGGCCCTGTGGGTTGGGGTCGGCCCTTGGGTTGGGGTGCTGTTGGCCCTTCGGGTTGGGGTCGGCCCTTCGGGCTTACCTCTTGGTGTTGGCCTTTCCCTCTCTTGGGCAGGGGTTGGCCCTTCTCGGGGTGAAGGTTGGCCCTTCCTTTTCGGGTGGTTTGGGGTTTGCCATTTGGCAGCGTAAAATATGAAAAAAAACGTAAAACATTGATAATTTCAATAATTATGATAATTTTAATGAAAATTAGGTTTCGGATTTGCAGTTAGGTTTCAGAGTTTCAAGGTTTGCAGCGGCCCCCCTTCCCAAGCATCCCATCATGGCTCACTCATGTGAAAAAAAGAGAAAACGAGAAAAAACATGTGTAAGTAGAATTTTTAATGTTTTTTCGTGTTTTCTCTGTTTGTGCTTCGTTTTTTTTTGTCTTTTGTTCTTTTCGTTTTTTTTTGAGTTTTGTTTTTGAAATAAAGCCACACACACAAAATTTTTTAAAATTAAATTTTCATTAGGATTAGAATTGGAATTTCATTTAAGAAATACTAAAGTTTTGGGAGCCTCTGGCGCCACAAAACTCCAATTTTGAACCTTCCCATCCTCCCCTTTTGGGCAGGTCTTGGCCTCTCCCTTACTCTCAGGTTTCCGAGGCCAATTATGTCCGCCATTCTGGGTCTCCCAAATAAACCCCAAAAGTCCAGGCCACCCCTCCTCCTCCCACCCCAAACCCCGTCCCTTGGTATGAGGGTTGCTTGTAGCTCGTGTGTGCGAGGCTTTGTGGTACCGGGTGATGAAGGAAGTGGGTAAGGCATGCAGTCTGTCAAAGGACATCGAATCGATCGTGGCCAGCAGGTTCAAGCAGGTTGGATCAGTCAGTTCTTGTCTAGGCAGTGGAACGCTGTGCCTTTCTGCCGCACACAGTGGAAGGAACACTTTTCGGATCGTTGTGGAACATGGTCAGCTTCATGCTGACGACCGATGACGTGGTGATGTTACGCACAGTGGCTCGCCGCTTGAAGGTGGGAGACAGATTTGGGTGCACTGGGAAACACCTTACTCCGGCTACTGAAGATCGAACAGTTCGAGAAAAGGCTGCGGAATTCGATCATGGACAGTTTCCGCTGATTTGGTCGGGGACTTCCTCAGGAGCCAATGCACACTGGCGACTTAGGCAAAGGCGGATATGACCTCCTTCCGAGATACAGTGATGAATTTATCGGGAAACCAGGCCGCCGAAGCACCAGGCTGACAACATTTGGGTCCACCCTGGGTATCATGACGACAGCGTCTCGATATCTAGTGGGAGTCTCTCACCAATTTTTTTGAATGTGGAAGTATCAATGCCCAAAAAGCCCAGACGAGGACAGCGATGGTGATTTTTTATTTTGATGCAAGTACTCAAATATTTTGTGAATTATGTTCTGTGGGACGTGCGATACGTGTTGGAAGGCCTTCTCTCGAGTATCAGTTCGCGTTTTCTTGGTGCCAGACGACGTCTTGTGAATGCGTGCGACAACTGGGAAATGGAACGCAGATGGGTTGTCTGGGCCCTTTGCCGAACTCTATTTCTTCTTCATGAAGAAAGACTCCAAGCACGAACCTTTACACCCTGTCGAAAAGCCAACTGTGCAACACGATCACAGACAACTGTTCACATTCGACCCGATGAACCACATGCCCGTCCCCCTGCAGAATCCACTGTCGACCATCCGCTCCGATGTGTAAGACAGCCTTACCGTCGTTAACACAAAAATTACCTTACATGATTTTATTCTTGGCGATTAATACTCAATTACATCATTTTTGGGGGTTTTTGGAATTAATTCTTTTTTACATTACACGATTCGGTCTCTGCAGAACTATTGTACACTGCACGATCCGGCTTCTTTCGTGCAAATACGAGCCCTTGACACATGAGAATGGTCTCAACCACAACCACGACGGGTCCAGTACGGAGCGTGATGTACCCAAGCAAAGTTCACATGTCAGAGTTTAGTGTACGTTGAATTTTGCGTGTTGCACCATCAAGGGAAAGTATATTTGCCCACACACTTTGTCCGTGCATCTCTGCAAACATGGCCGTATGTGCATGGCTGGTTTTTGCTGGTGACGATGCACTTCGAGTTTTTCGA
>CBDCEV010000087.1:0-13372 GCA_965215715.1 Hyphomicrobiales bacterium
AAATTATGCTTGGCAGCAGAAGGAGGAGCAAAAAGGAGATATCAGTACTGCACTGATATTTCAGGAACAATTGTTTATCTCCGAGCTCTTCAAGGTCATTCAGGACGTAATCTCATTGATCCTTCATTGCAGGACAATGTGATAATTCAAAGTGGATTTTTTCCAACATATTTACCCACACTGGATGTGCTTTTAATCTTCATTCTATCATCAACAATGGATTGATACCTGGAGGTCAGAATTCAAGCAAGAGACAGACAGATATTCTTCTTGCTTATTGATTCCAGAGGACAAAGGGCATCAAGATCCTGAAAAGATTGACTTGAATGAACCACGTCGTGCACAATACTTTGCATAGTGCCTGGAAGAAACATCAGACGCAATATATTGGGTCGACATCAATCTTGCGATTCAAAAAAGGATTGGCATTCTATCAAACACGATCGAATGCAATCATCCTTCAAGGAATACTTCCAGCTTATTGTATGCCAAAAGTTGTCAGATTGAAGACTGGAGAAGTCTAAAATGAGAAATCATACATGTCTCCTCGACCACCACCAAAGATCTCAGTACGTCACGATCACGATTTGGACGCAGAGGGAAAGTTCCATCGGGTTCTACAGTTGATCAACAGCCAAAAAGGTAAGGTTGTTCGACAGTCTCGAGGAGAAGTTCAACACGAAACGTTCTCCCCAACTAACCCGACCAATCCCAAAATCAATCTGTGATCGATCAGGGGCAACCTTGATAACACGCAAGATGTGTTTGTTGTTAAAGGTGAAACGTCCCGTTCCCATGAGATAGATGAAAAAAGGCTTTTCACGAAAGACTCTGTGCTTCAGATAGATCAGGGCAACCTGATAAATCTGTCTGAAAACACCCGTGTTGAGCAAACTCACGATGGATCAGGGGCAACCTGATGAGCGTAACAGCTCAAGTGCACACACAGTGAAAGAACAATTTGCTCCTGAAGAACATCGTGAAATTGCGTTACTGAACACGGACAACGAGTTCAGTCGTGAAATCAACGAAGAGGACATCGACTTCAACATTCCAGGACTACCACATTCTACAGTGAAGCAATTGCATGGCGCCAGCGTTCGAGAATTGATTCAGAAAATCGAGAACCACCCGCATCGACATGCTCTTCAACGCGACCTACAACAGGAGTCAATCATTTAATCCCTTCAGTCCAGAATCAAAACAAATGATTTATGAAGTTTGGAACATCGAATTGGCTGCGCGAACTACTCGACACGGAACCAAAACGACCAACGCTTGCAAGGTATGTCTATCATCTACTGGGACGTCGGCATCGTCTGCTGCACGTGCGGGCACTTCTTGCGAAAAGGAACAGAGGAGAACAAGAAATTCGTTCAATACACAATGGATCTCCTTTCTATTCTTAGCTATTAATAAAGAAAGGGCGATCCCACGGGCACCGTTACGGGAAGAAGCCAGGGGACAGATAATACTACATCGCGAATTCGCTCAAGAAGAAATGCAAAAATAAGTTCCACTTGAGTATCCACGACCGGTTCATACGAGACGAGAAGTTCCGCAAGAACATGTTTGACACCGGTCGCACGGAGGAAATGTGTCGCAAGATGGACGAATTGGCGAACGAAGACCACACGCACCACCTAACCCCAAGAAATTCGAGGCTACAGAGCTAACTGGTGGACCCGTTCGAACACAGTTGGTTCCGATACAATGCCAGTTCCGGCATCGACCTGACTTCAAACAAGCATTGTCTTCCTTGCGACAGCTCAAAGACCAAGAGGGTGCAGCTCATCAGCAAAGATGGAAGCAAAGCTATTCCTCGTCTTGGTGGAACTGGCAAGAATCCTGGTGGCATTCTTCTTATGAGCATCACCACGAAGACGTACCCAGCACTGATTGGTCAGGGAAACCTGATAGAAAAGTGATTGGCCACTTATTCGAGGTATGGTTCTCAGAATTAATTTGCTGAAGTACAGTTCAAAATTCGGGTAACAGCTAACAGCAGTTTACTGTCACCGACGGGGTGTGTAAACACCATACCTCCAATACAGAAAAAATGGCTACGAAAATTCTACATAAAAACAATGGCTACGGTATATGAGCTATGAGAACGAAGTGAGTGAGAACTACAGCATCACAAGTAAAACTGGAACGACGCGTACACCAACAAGCAGACCACAAAGCAGAACACCAATGACGACGTTGACTTCGACGATCGCGTGGCGCACATGCACTGAGTCTGCACGCACTGCGCATTGTTCCACAGTTGTGATTGTCTCACACTTCACGTTCTTTGGCTCATGTCCTGAGCGCTTTCACACTTCATCCACGGTCATACACATGGCGCACTCTCCTTGACTCGCTTCTCCACTTTCTACCTCTTCCTCTTCCTCCTGTCTGTCACCGTCTTCCTCTTCCACCTTGAGCTGTTCCCTGAGCTCCACTACACGAAGAGCATGGCTGACAACCTGCGCTGCTCCGCTGCAGAAGAGAGTGAGGTCACCCTGAACGTCTTCCACTCCCCTTCACATGATGACAAGTCGTTTGGGTGCTGCTTCGTCAAGGCGTCGATTTTGGCGGTCATCAAGAACTCGTTCAGAACACCGCGACGCTATGGGCAAAAGTGGTCAATAAGGATTGTGATGAATGGACAAAGGTGAATATTCGTCCACAAGAACGTAACGCATGGACAAAATTGGTTAAGACGGTCGTGACGGTATGAACAAAATTGAAAACTTATCCAGAGAATCCTGATGCATGAACAAAAGTATGAATGCGTGTGGGAACCAAACGGCTTGCAGCCGTGGAGAGGTGTTTTTTCCTACTCTTGAATTTAAATGCATAATTAACTGCATCAAGACGTCTGAATCCACACGTCGCTTCGGAGAAAAGAAGTGAACAGCAATTGGGCCTTGTCTGTTTTTGAACATGACCAGCGATATTTCGCTGATGGAATTCGAACTCCGTGAAAACTTGATGTTGATGTGGCCTCGAAGAATTTGTTGCCTTGTCGAGCACGCGCCCTGAAGTTCCAGGTAGTGAGTTTAGTTGCTTCTTTGATGATCACATCTTTTCAGTTGAGGTAATTGGAGTGTTTCAGCCATGCGCTGACAAGCGCCAGTTTGGTGTTGTCGACAGTTCCCTCAGTCTGGTGTGCAGTTTTGTTGTGTCACAGTTGTACATACACTTGATCACTTGCACCATCGCTGACTCATGATGACACGTCTTGCATGGCTGAAGTCCGATCTAAAAAGATCACACGTTTTGCATTATCCTTATCCTTGTCGTTATCGTTATCGTTATAGTTTTAGAGTTTTAGTGTTTTAGTGTTTTCGTGTTTTAGTGTTTTAGTGTTTTAGTGTTTTGGTGTTTTAGTGTTTATGTGTTTTAGTGTTTTAGTGTTTATGTGTTTATGTGTTTATGTGTTGAAGTGTTGGAGTGTTGGAGTGTTGGAGTGTTGGGAGTGTTGGAGTGTTGGATGTGTTGTATGTGTTGTATGTGTTTTGGTTTTTAGTTTTTAGTTTTTAGTTTTTAGTTTTTAGTTTTTAGTTTTTAGTTTTTAGTTTTAAGGTTTTTAGCTTTTAGTTTTTAGCTTTTAGCTTTCAGCTTTCAGCTTTTAGCTTTTTAGCTTTTAGCTTTTTTAGCTTTTTAGCTTTTTTTATTAGTTTTTTTTTTTTTTTAGTTTATGGTTTTTAGTTTATGGTTTTTAGTTTTTTTTTTTTTATTTTTTTTTTTAGTTTTTAGTTTTTAGCCTTTTAACCTTTTAGCCTTGTAGCCGTTTAGCCTTTACTTTTAAGTTTTATTTTATTTTTTTAGTTTTTAGTTTTTTTTTTTTTTTAAAAAAAAAAAAAGTTTTAAGTTTTTTTTTAAAAAGTTTTTTTTTGAAAAAAATTAAGTTTTTTTTTGTAGTTTTTAAGTTTTTTTTAAGTTTTAAGTTTTTTTTTTTTTAGTTTTAAGTTTTTTTTTTTAGTTTTAAGTTTTTTTTTGTGGTTAGTTTTAAGTTTTTTTTTTTAAAAAAAGTTTTAAGTTTTTTTTTGTTTGATGTTTTGAGTTTTTTTAGTTTAAAGTTTATTTAAGTTTTAAGTTCTTTTAAGTATTAAGTTTTTTTTTTTGAAAAAAGTTTTAAGTTTTTTTTTTTAAGTTTAAAGTTTAGTTTTTTAAGAGTTTCAAGTTTTTTTTTTTTAAAGTTTTAATTTTTTTTTTTAAAAAAAAAGTTTTAAGTTTTGTTTTTTTTAGTTTTAAGTTTTGTTTTTTTTTTAGTTTTAAGTTTTTTTTGTTTTAAGTTTTTTATTGTTGTAAGTTTTGATTTGTTTAAATTTTTTCTTTGTTTTTTTTATTTTTGAGTTTTTGTTTAGTTTTTTTTTTTTTTTAGTTTTTAGCTTCTAGCTTTTTGGTTTCAAGTTTCAAGTTTTTGTTTTTTGTTTTTTTTTTAAAAAAAAAAAAAGTTTTATGTCTTTTGTTTTGAAAAAAAAGTTTTAAGATTTTTTTCAAAAAAAAAAGTTTAAAGTTTTTTTTTAGAAAAAATTGTTTTAGTTTTGAGTTGTTTAGCTTTGTGCTTTTAGCTTTTAGTTTTTTGATTTTAGTTTTAGTTTTTGTTTTATTCAAAGTTTTAGTTTTAGTTTTAGTTTTAGTTTTTGTTTTGGTTTTAGTTTTGGTTTTAGTTTTGGTTTTAGTTTTAGTTTTAGTTTTATTTTTAGTTTTAGTTTTCGTTTTAGTTTTAGTTCTAGTTTTAGTTTTAGTTTTACTCAAAGTTTTAATGTTTTTTTAGTTTGAGTGTTTTTTAGTTTGAGTGTTTTTTAGTTTGAGTGTTTTTTTAGTTTTAGTGCTTTGTGTTTTAGTGTTTTACTCTTTTAGTGGTTTACTGATTTAGTGTTTTAGTGTTCTAGTGAGACATGTTGCACTATAAATGGTCCGTGGTCCACCTCACCACTTGTCTTCTGCACATGTGCGCACTAAGTGATGTTCTTCCAGTGATGTGTGACAGACATGTGTGACCGCCTCATTGGCTGAAGACACGCTGAAAAGGTCATTTTGTCATACACGCGTGCATCTGACATCTTTGTATGTCCTTCAGTTCTAGTGTATTAGTGTTCTAGTTTTCAAGTTCAAGTTCCAGTTCTTGTTCTAGTTCTAGTTCCAGTTCTTGTTCTAGTTCTAGTTCTAGTTCTAGTTCTAGTTCTAGTTCTAGTTCTAGTTCTAGTTCTAGTTCTAGTTCTAGTTCTAGTTCTAGTTCTAGTTCTCGTTCTCGTTCTAGTTCTAGTTCTAGTTCTAGTTCTAGTTCTAGTTCTAGTTCTAGTTCTAGTTCTAGTTATACCTACAGTTATACTTACAGTTATACTTACAATTATACTTACAGTTATACATATAGTTATACTTACAATTATACTTACAGTTATACATATAGTTATACTTACAATTATACTTACAGTAAAACTTACAGTAAAACATACAGTAAAACTGACAGTTATACTTACAGTAAAACTTACGAAGTGCAATGCGCATGAGTCAGCAAGATTTACCTAAGGGTCATCATCAGGACTCAGGATGGTCTCATGATTCACACAAATCTCGTGCAGCATTCTTTTACCGAGGATGCTCTTTTGACGTGAACTCGTTAATTACGGGCAAGGGCTCATAGAAGGTGGAAGGGACACCAAAGAACGGCGACAGGCAGTGTTCTTCACTGAGACCCTTTTGGGGATGAACCAGATTCATTCGACGACTTATCGACGCCGAGAGTGCACTATGAGAGCAAATGGAAGCCTCGTCAGGACGCAGTCTGCTGGATCCACTTGGGCAGGGCACAAGAAAAGGATTACAATTCTGGCCGACCGATTTCACGCCATCCTTTTTTGACTCAGTGCCAGCTGACTGCATTGAAAAGGTGGTAAGCACCAGAGGAAACAAGATTTTGTACCAAAGGATTCCCACGCCACGACTGGCAACGAAAATCGCGTTGAAGCTTGGCAAGTGCAGCACGACAAAAACAAGCAAGCGAGCAATCGTTTGCGGAAGGAGACCTTTTCACAATTGATCTCTGTGTGCAAGGAGTACCACAGAATGCAGTACTTGAAGATCAAAGAAGAGTGGCCAAGATTCAAGACTGGGTACATACGCTCAGAAGACAATTCCAGGTCAGAATCTGCCATTGCCGGCTTGAAAAAAAAAACAGGAGAATTCAACACGCTCAGTGAGGAATCCATGAAGACCCCCAAATTGGGAAAGATCGAATTATTTGAATTGGGAGACAGTGCCCGTCTTGCGCCAAATACTGACCAGAAGGACTGTTGCATTGCACTTGCGGAATGTGTTTGAGACCTTCGAAAGAACAGAAACGCAAGACGAAGGAAGAACTCGGCACTACATGGTGACAAGCATCTATCACGTGTGTCAGGTGGCACGGCCTTGTTCCAAAGTGACCGGTAAGCGCATATTTAAAGGAACCGACGGCGTTGGCCCCTCTCACGAAGCTCAGGGTGGTTGCTCCACCTGAGTGAAAGTACTCAGTATGGATGGGTATGCGGCGGACGTTCAATGCGTACTTGCACGCCAGCCTCGCATTTTTCGTTCACCAAGTTGGCTGCTTGGCCACGTGTTGGTTGCGCTCGTTGGAGAGTTACCTTGCCCACCGCCCTGATAATGTGGTGGTAGCGACCGCAGTTTTGTATTTTGAATGTATACAGCCTCGTATGTTGTTGTGATCATGGAAAACGCTTGTCGGTTGCCGACAGATAGCGCCTCATCTCGTCTCGTCTCATTGTGACAAAGGATTATTCGCGGTGTGCAAGCATGGACGATCCCAAGAGCAGTCAGTTGACGTCGAGCTCGTTCGTCAGAGAATTTCATGGACGTAACCGATGTGAAGATGTGCGAGAGTCAGCCTTTGCATCCAGACACTGACGCTCCGTTTGAAGAGCGTGTTGTTGCAGTGCCCTAGGAACCGAAATTGCACCTTTTCTTACGTGCGAGATGTCCCCGTGGAATGCGTCACCCTGGAAACTTCATGTTGACGTGCCAAAGAGTTTTCTTGATGTGATCAACGTCGCGCAGTAACTCGAGAACACAATGCAGCCTGTTGTTGGATTGAGTTTCCACGAATATCGACCACGAAGTGTTGAGGCCTGCTTTGTGCATGACGTTGGACAGCCTACCGGTAACGGTGGGACTTGGCCTCTTTGTATTTTTGTCGTACTGTTTACTTGACGCCTTGCTCATACGTCTTTTTTTTCAAGAAGAAAAACGGTCCCATGAGCAGTACGATAACTTCAAAACGAATGAATCAACGCGACACGCGAAGAAGAAACACATTTTTCGCCTGTTACAGAAAGATTTCAGAAAAAACGAATTGTACCGAAATCCTCAACTCCGCCATCGGATGGACAGAAGAGGGTTGACACTATTTGGATTCGCTCATGGCAATTGATTTCTCCGATACGGCTACGCGGAAAGAGCGTACGCGATATGAGAATAACAAAACTCTCGGCGTCCGATGGTCAATGACTGAAGCCTGAACCAATGAAGAAAAGGGCAGATTACCCGCAAACGGTACACAAAGTTCTGGTTCTGCGAAGACAACTGGAGAATCCAAATCCGTAAATCCCTGAACATTTACGCTTCCGACAGCGACCAATCGAAGAACGTGAAAGATTGGAACAGCAATGGATACGTAGGAGATGGATCAGCTGGTCTCAATCTTCCTCCTCTTCAACCTGGTGGACGCCAGAAGAATGGCAGGAATGGCAGGGATACTTTCTCTCGCGTTGCAGAAAGAACCACAGTGATTTGTTTTTTGAAGGAGTTGCGCTTACAGGCAGTGGCGATCCCTTTGCAAGCGGCGGCGTGGAAACAGCACACCGCACCGCGCGCATCTATCACATGCCACACGCAAAGTTTCTCGTCGTGTGCACGTTGCTCAAGATGACTGATGCATTCTGTTGAATGCAGTCCGTGTGTTCGCCAAAAGTCATTCCTAATCATCCACGTTCCACCCGACCTTGCTTGACCCGCAGCTGTCCTCACATTTCTCCACTTCTTTTCCAACACTTGCACTTGGTTCGTCTGACTCTCCCTCGCTGTTACACCCGTCGATGACATCCTCCTGGAATGCCGAAGGGTGGGCTCTCCACCGCCAATGCATATTCCGGGTGGAGCAAGAGGGCCTCTCGTGGTTTTTATAACCACGGGTGGAACGAGGACGCATCGCGAGGATCACCCTCGGCCAGGGGGTCGCCGCCAGAAACCTGGGCCGATGCGGAGATTGAAATTGTGGATGAGCAGGACAGAAGTCTGGGTCGGGCCGCCACGACGGAAGCCACAGACAGGAAGGTAGCAGGCACCGCTGGAAGCTCCACAGGAGATGCTGCTACAGACAAGGAGGTCGCGAAGCGGCGATTGAGTGAACTTCACCGACTTCTCAACAGTCGCAAGGGGAGTATCAACGTCACATACAAGAAAAATGCCGACGCCAACGACAAAGCCCACGACCTCAACCAAAAGTCCGTACAAGCACTAGACGCCCTAGCGAAAGAAAGAATATGTGGACTTTGAGGTCACCATGGCCAATGTCACACATGAACAAGAGGCCGGAGACACACTGCATGTCGCGACCCTGAAAATGGCCGAAGAACTCGAACGCACTTTGAAAGAACAAAGCCGTCTACAGGACGATCTCGACAGCTCGAGCGACGCACTCACCGCGGCAACCAAGGACTTCACTGATTGCTGGGCTGCACATGAAGCCACGGGCGTTCGGCTGTGTAACGCCTTCAGGGAAGTTAGCAACCGCCGAGCAGTTCATGACGAACTCTGCGTGGCCGCAAAGAAGTCAAGCGCAAAGCCACGGAAATACAAGAGGACGTGGCGATCCACAGGGAACGAACTGAGGGGGATTGTGTTGTTCATCACGGGGCGGATCATCAGCTCAACGGTGTCTCAAACAAAATCAAATATAGCTGACGGTCATGACTGGGAAATGCTCTTGGCTTCTGTGAGCACTGGTAAATTGCGAGCTGTAAAGATCAAGCCGTTCGACCCTTGCCACTGCGACACCGACGTCTGTCGTCGGCACGCTCTTGGTCGACAGAGCTTCGCATCTTCAACGCGGTCGCGGTCATTGCTGTCAATGACGCAGGTCAACCCGTCAGAGTCCTGGCCTCCGACATCTCACTTGGTAAAGCACCGTTTCTTGTCCTCAACGTCGAAACTGGGCGTGGGAATTGTGGTAACCTGATCACTCGACTGAGCTTGCAGAGAACGGTCTTCGATATGCGAGCTGGTCAAACTGCGCACGTGCGTGTCTGTCATCGACACGCCTGTTCGACGAGGTATTCACCGAACGTATCAAGTGTCGCCAAATCTGGCAAGCTTCGTGTCTTCAACACGATCACGGTCATGGCCGTGGCCAGACCTCGCACACCTGTCTGAGACAGCTGGAAAGGGGAAAGATCTGATTTCCAATGGGGTTTGGCACGGGCTGCGGTCTCAAAGCCACATCATCGCAGTCTGTCATTGTCAACTGGAGTAACCCACGGATTGTCGCGGCTGTCGCTGTCTCGTCGGTGTCGTCCTCGACAATCATCAAATTGCGCTCGGCCCATTCCCGCGTATCATCGGCGAGAATCCCTCGTACCTGTCACTTGCGTTTGAACCTGCAAGTGGTGTGAGAGTGGAAGTTGTTGGAGTGCCGTGGTAGTGTTGCGCTCCGCCACCATGTTAAAACACCTTGTGGTGTGTACGACCTTTGTCGTGTTCGTGAGACGTGAGGTCGAGCCACCCACGGCCTTCCTTTTTGGGCACTGGTGTAACTGTGTGTCCTGCCGGGACCCACCCGTGTGCTCCTGAGTCCAGGGTGATTCAGTAGCAAAGCGCCAGCTCTGTATGTGTTGCGGTGCTGTGTTGTCGTCGTGTGGAGTGAACTTTCTGCGCGTCGTGGTCTGGACTCTCTCGTACATCTGTACAATTTCATCAACACGTCGGGAACCACAGCAGCTTTTCAATCCGACGCAACGCACTGACAATCAAATGACCGTGGCGACACGCGTAATACAAAACTTTCGAAGCTGGAAAGCATCGACCTGCGGCATGCCTTCGTGTGGATTGTCGACTGCTCAGAAGCTCGGGTCCATGCCCGCCACGCTGGCACACAAACACGACTACGGGATCATCTTTTCCAGCAGCAAACTGGGACCTCGTGCTCTACGACTGCTTCCTCGAGATGTTGATGGACCCTCCCATCCCTCATGTTGCCCATCGCGTCATTTTTAAGTGTGATTCAAACGTCGACACATGTGACTTGACCACCAACCGTGACTTGACATGAAGCCTTACCTACAACGTGCCATGTCATCAAGCCATCCAGTTCAAGTACAAGTCTGAGAGATCAGTGCTTCTTTTGCTTTGTGCACGTCTCGTGACGACGATTCACTCGCTCGGTGGTACCAGTGGAGACAGTGTTAATTCCAGTGACAGTGTTGACTTCCTTGTTGTTGCATCATCCCAAACCAGTGGTTCCTAAGTCATACATACATTTCTCACTGTACACAAGCACACATTCAGTGCACTACACGAGTACAACATCCACGCTTGGTGAAACGATTTCAACCACATTACCATGCCGCCCGAAACCAATTCGAACGATTTCGGGAGTTTTTTGGAATTAATTAGCTGATTCGAATTCGAATTTCGTCGTCGCGGAAATTGTTTTTTTGAGGGATTCGAATGTTTGGTGTGTTCAAAGTTCAATCACACACAATGTGGCCGTACATGTGAACGTGCCGTGGCCTGTTTTTGCCCACGCAATTCCATTTCGAATGTTGTTGTGTCCGTGAAGATTCATGATGATACACATATATTCACTTTTTTATTATGTATATGTATATGTGTTATGTATATGTACATGTACATGTATATGTTATATGTTATATGTTATATGTTATATGTTATATGTTATATGTTATATGTTATATGTTATATGTTATATGTTATATGTTATATGTTATATGTTATATGTTATATGTTATATGTTATATGTTATATGTTATATGTTATATGTTATATGTTATATGTTATATGTTATATGTTATATGTTATATGTTATATGTTATATGTTATATGTTATATGTTATATGTTATATGTTATATGTTATATGTTATATGTTTTATGTTATATGTTATATGTTATATGTTATATGTATATGTATATGTATATGTATATGTATATGTATATGTATATGTATATGTATATGTATATGTATATGTATATGTATATGTATATGTATATGTATATGTATATGTATATGTATATGTATATGTATATGTATATGTATATGTATATGTATATGTATATGTATATGTATATGTATATGTATATGTATATGTATATGTATATGTATATGTATATGTATATGTATATGTATATGTATATGTATATGTATATGTATATGTATATGTATATGTATATGTATATGTATATGTATATGTATATGTATATGTATATGTATATGTATATGTATATGTATATGTATATGTATATGTTATGTATATGTATATGTATATGTATATGTATATGTATATGTATATGTATATGTATATGTATATGTATATGTATATGTATTATATGTATATGTATATGTATATGTATATGTATATGTATATGTATATGTATATGTATATGTATATGTATATGTATATGTATATGTATATGTATATGTATATGTATATGTATATGTATATGTATATGTATATGTATATGTATATGTATATGTATATGTATATGTATATGTATATGTATATGTATATGTATATGTATATGTATATGTATATGTATATGTATATGTATATGTATATGTATATGTATATGTATATGTATATGTATATGTATATGTATATGTATATGTATATGTATATGTATATGTATATGTATATGTATATGTATATGTATATGTATATGTATATGTATATGTATATGTATATGTATATGTATATGTATATGTTCCGTGATCTTGAAAGTGGTTTGAGTAAGGACTTGAAAGATAGTGAACGAGGTTTGAGAAGGGCAAACGCTGGTGGAGGTTCGTGGCGATACTGACCGTCAGATCGTTCGTTATGCCTGGAGAAAGGGGCGAAAGACAAACCGAAAAAAACAGTTGCTTGTTTCCCTCAGGACAGCTGAAGACGAACAGCTTCATCAGGTAAAGCGAATGATTAGAGGAATCGGGCACGTGTTGTTCTCGACCCATCCTCACATTGAAAGTGTGAAAGATCCAAGGGTTTCTTTGGTGAACCTCTGGGGTCAAGTGATAACCCTATGTGGGCAAAAGTAAGCAGAACTGACGATGACCCTCCCCCTCCCGACCGTGTGTCCACTCAAAACGTGCCCGTGTGTACCGGAACCACGCGCACATGTTGAAACACATGTGCGCGTGGTGCCGGTACACACGGGGACGTTTTGAACGTACACACGGGCACGTTTTGAATGGACACACGGGGTTTTCAGCGTGCCACACAACACACACCACACTACACACCACACCGCAGCACACACCACAACACAAGACACAACACAACTCAACAACACGACCACACCACCACTCGGAGATAGAGAGAGACAGAGACAGAGAGAGAGACAGAAACAGAGACAGAGAGAGACAGGGAAAGAAGACAGGGACAGAGAGAGAAGAGAAGACGGCAGAGGAGAGACAAGAGAAGAGAAGACAAAAGAAGACAAAACAAGACAATACGGGAGAAGACGAGACGAGACAAGAATGCGAAGAGAAGAGAGAAGATGAAACACAAGAGAAGAGAACGGAAGAGAGATAAGAGAGAAGAGACAAGAGACAAGAGACAAGAGAGAGAAGAGAGAAGATGAAAGAGGAGAGAAAAGACAAGAGACAAGAGAAGAGAACAGATGATTGAGAAAATGAGAGACAAGATGAAAAAGAAGAGACAAGAGAGAATATGAAAAAGCAGAGAGAAGATGAAAGAGAAAATGAAGAGAGATGTAAAGAGATGAAAGAAAATTTGTTTTTCAAAAAAAATGTTTGAGGACCCTCAAACCCGCCAGATGAATTAGCCCAAAATGTTTCGAAAAAATCCCTTTCGGACGAATTATTCCTCCATTTTTTGTTCGAAAGTTCAGAACCTGACCGTGTTTTCAATTATTTACATGATTCGAATTCGATTTTTCGGGCCCGGTGAATTAATTCAGAATGGGTTTCGGGCTGCACGGTAAGTGCAATGCATGGGCTTTCTCTGGTTGTGCTCATGTTCGAGACGTGCGGCCATCCGCTGCACGCAGTGTGGCCGTCGATCTACGCCGCCAGCGTTGGATTGCTGCAGCGCGGCTAGCAGAGCCTTCGAAACGGCAGCCCGT
>CBDCEV010000088.1:0-5042 GCA_965215715.1 Hyphomicrobiales bacterium
TTCAAATGAAGTACAGATTGCTTTGACACTTCACAGTATCGCTCCGTATCATTGCCGTTCATAAGTCCATGACGAAATCTTTGAATGTTATGATCTTTGATGTCGTACAGAGTTTCTTCCACATTTGACGTTGAAATTATTTGAAACATTTCGGAGTTTTTCTTGACCGTGTCTACGTCGACTGAGAAAACTGTTTGATTGTATCCCAAGTTTTCTTGTTCAGATTGTGATGTTGGATTTTCAAAGTCGATGTTCTCTCGAAATAAAAACATGTCGGAACTAAGTTCACTTTACAATCCATCATCTTGATAACATGTGGAATCATACGGACAAGACAACATTGACTCCTCGACAAGAAAATAATCATTCCGAACTCTTGACCGTTTTCAACTTGGTCTCGCAGTAATGTTTATTCCAATTTGAGTCGTAACAACAATGCTGTCAATGAGTGATCGGACGGAACTACTGGATCATCGATCTTGTCGAAGTCCGCTGGACGTTTTTTACGAAGAATTCTGATCCGAATTACGGAGCATACCGTTGTCACAAACTTCTGCGGTCTGAAAAATCTTCCATTCAGATTTGTGTAGAAGCTCACACAGCGTCTTACGCTTCTTCAGTGTACGAAGTAGACGGAAGAGTGTCCAGATCCTTCGTCGCTGTCATCTCCGATACGGATGCTCCATGTTCGGGAAAAAACTGCTTGACATCCAACGTCGGACTTGTCCACTGTATCTGGACAATTACTGTGTCAACTCAAAGTTTCAAGTGACACAAGTCAATCTTTTGCTGTTGAACTACCTTCCCGTATAAGGTCTGCTTTGACACGAACTTTACATCCCCTTTTCCATTTTCGGATGTGATGTGGGAGAGTGAATGGTTAAGGTCAATTTCATCAAAAAATTTTCATCAAAAACCACTTTCATCACAAACCACTTTCATCAAAATCCACTTTCATCAAAATCCACTTTCATCAAAATCCCCTTTCATCAAAAACCAGCTGAGACCCCAAAGGTGGGCATAAGCCGTGTTTGTGCAAAGGCGTCGCTCACACAAACACGGTCTATATTGTTTTTGCTCGGGTGAGAAGTGGTTTCTGATGAAAGTGGTTTCTGATGAAAGTGGTCTTTGATGAAAGTGGTTTTTGATGAAACTGGTTTTTGATGAAGCTGGTTTTTGATGAAACTGGTTTTTTAATGAAATTGGTTTTTTAATTAAAGTGGCTTTTTGATGAAAGTGGTTTTTTGATGAAAGTAGTTCTTTGATGAAAGTGGATTTTGATGAAAAAATTTTTGGATGAAAGTGGTTTTGATGAACTTGTACTTTACCGTGTGAATCTAATTGAATGACATCCTGTTCCGAAAACAAGATTTTGGTATACATAATATTTTTCGAGCTCCTGCTCTCAATCATTCCATTTACTGTTACAACGCATAATCTTTGGTCGCTTTCTGCGTGACATCTCCCTCCGTATTCTATCCACGAAGTGTCTGACTGTGATGAAGTACACGATATTGCAGGAAAAACTGTCCTTATCAGTTGCATTATAATTTATCAAATAATGTCCTCGTAATCTTCGTCTTTGAAAGAACATCAACGATTTCTCGAAATCGACGTTCAACATCTCTTACGGAATTTTCTTCTTCCCACTCCTATCTGACCACTCTCATTGCTTCCGTAGCGTCACGAATCAGCAAACAATCCATGTGGAATTTAATTTTTATGTGTGTTGGGATTTGATTGATCTTCCATTTATTTACTCAGGATTTTTTGATGAACATTTTCGCAGAATCTCAATTCTGATGAGATCTATTCATTCAATCGTCCGATTGAATTTTTCTCTAATTTTGGATGAGACTCTCGTCGAAAACTTGTAAATTTAGCTTTGACTACTGAATTACGTCATTATACTTCAAGAGACGTTGAAAACGATGATTCACTGAACACGAGGAATAACGTCGTGACGGTATCCGAAATCTTCATAAACGTTTCAGTTATCGTTCTCTTCCTGTGTTGTTTGACGCTCGACAGCTTGAGATGTTGTTTGCAAGAAATTTTCTGTCCCGTGACCTCTGATCATCATTCATCTCGTAACGTCGAGTGATTTCTGAGTCTGTGCTCACTCCTGAAAGTAGTAGACGTACGTAGCGTCATGTGTCCAAAGGATCGCGGAAATTTCGTGCTCAAACCGAAGTCATATCGAGGGAGGAGCAGCGTAGGGTCATATCTGCGCGACAATTCTTTCATATTACAGTCTGCATTTCCAAGAAAGAAAATAATTCCATCTATGACAGGAGATAGACAACTACGAGACTCCTTTATTATGTCTATTGTTCAGCGACGTCCGCTTCTTGCGTCGAATCATTTTTTTTCGATTCGGACTCAGGATTTCTTCAGAACTGACTTCACGAGCTTTCTCGTCCCAAGACGCTTCGACTCAGATTTTTTATGTATTCTTACGTTCGATGATCCTCTGTGAGAGTCCTGTTCATGTCTTGATCCGTCGTTATCTGCATCGGATTCTCCAGACGTCCTTCGTTCGTCGAAAGTCTGTCAGTATAGTCAACTCCTCTTTTTTTACGATGATCTTCGTATTCGGAACATTATACGGACTCCCTCGTATCCTTATCATCATGAACTTTGTCGAGTAAACGGGATTCTGTATCGACCCTTCGGTAGACTTATTAATCTTATTTTGTATCGTGGTATTTTTGAAATCATCGAACTGGAAGTCATGTCTGTACATCTGCCATCATGTCGTGCTTCCATACGACTCTCTGAACTCTGCGCGTCGTCGCTTCTCCTTCTCAATTTCGAAAGTCAAAAGACAAGATGATCGACTAAAATCATGTCAAACTTTTAGAACGCGTGTCAGAAGATGATGACTCGCACCTTTACGATTCACCATCCTGACATCTCCCTTCCAAATCACTGTGCGCTCCACGTGATCATATTTCGATGTCGCTCAACTCGTTGATCCGATACGTCCCACATACGTTACGTGATTGATCTGACTCGACCAATTCTTCCCGCTTCTTGCGTGAAGAATCACTAATGTCATCGAAATTCTCCAGCTTTTCCTTCAACATTGGTACTTGTATCTAGATAACACTTACATCAGATCAGAGATGACGCTCTATCCTCTCACGTGAATTATATTGAACGTACTCTTTCATCAGCTCATTTCCTACGTCGCACGCTTCTTGATATGATCGCTCCATGACCTGCAGTCACAGCTTTTCGTAAAGATTCATCGAGTTTCAATGTCGTCTTTCCTTCGACATCCGTCTCCCTCTCATGTAATGGGCGCGTTCCACTCAGGCCAATTTCGACTTAGGCCATTGACTTTTTCTGCTTAGGCCAAGTTCTACTCAGGCCAAGTGCAACTTAGGCCAATTTTGGCTTGCTCCTTTGACCATCCCAAATGTCAAGATGAAAAAAGAAAGAAAAATAAAAAAAAAAAAAAGGAAGAGAAAAAGAAACGCGTCGCCGGCCTTCGCACGGCTAATGTCCGCCTTTCGGGTTTCAACGGGCCTTCATGTGGAGCATCGCCGGCCGAAGGCCGGCGATGGTCCAGAGCCCGTGCACATTAGAGGGTCCCTGCGCTTCAAACACCACCAAAATTCCACGAGAAGACACCCAGAGAGACACAGAAAGAGCGAAACGGTGGCGGGAAAGGGAAGAAAAAGCGCGAAATTTTGGGCCCCCACCCTTCGGGGCCCACCCTTCGGGGCCCCACCCTTCGAGGCCCACCCTTCGGGTCATGCCCGCATTTGGCCAAACCGCATTTGGCCAAAATTAGTGATTTAATGTTTTTGGCCAAATTTTCTGTTGTTGTTGTTGTCATTGTTTTTGTTGTTGTTGTTCCTGGTTGTTATTGCTTGTTGTTGTTGTTGTTGTTCCTGGTTGTTGTTGTTGTTGTTCCTGGTTGTTGCTTGTTGTTGTTTGTTGGTGCCTGGTGCCTGTTGGTGCCTGTTGGTGCCAGTTGGTGGTGCCAGTTGGTGGTGCCTGTTGGTGGTGCCTGTTGGTGGTGCCTGTTGGTGGTGCCTGTTGGTGCCTGTTGGTGCCTGTTGGTGGTTGTTGTTTGTGGTTGTTGTTTGTGTGTGTGGTGGGTGTGTTCCACCGGGCCGCCGGGGCTTCTCACGACAACCAGAGAACTCCAAACGTGCACATTTGAGCGCCCCGGCGCTTCAAACACCACCAAAATTCCACGAAAAAACACCCAGAGAGAGAGAAAGAATGAAATTTCCGGTGGGAGAGAGCAAAAAAAGCGCGAAATTTTGGGCCTCCCACCCTTGGGCCCCCACCCTTCGGGCCCCCACCCTTCCGGGCCCCCACCCCTCCGGGCCCCCACCCCTCCGGGCCCCCACCCCTCCGGGCCCCCACCCCTCCGGGCCCCCACCCCTTCAGGCCCCACCACCCCTTCAGGCCCCACCGAAAACAAAATTGGCCAAATGCGGTCTGGCCAAATTCGGTCAACAAAAATTGGCCAAATTCGGCCAAATAAGGATGGCCAAATGCAGCCAGTTAACTTTGGTCAAATGGTATTGGCCAAATTCGGTTTGGCCAAATGCAGCCAAATAAGGATGGCCAAATCAGGTTTGGCCAACTTCGGCCGCGACCACCCTTCGGGGCCCCACCCTTCGGGGCCTCACTTTTTCTAGGTTTTTGCCCTCCACCCTTCGGGGCCCCACCCTGCGGGGCCCCACCCTTCGGGGCAGGTTTGGCCAAAGGTCAATTAAGGTTGGCCAAAGTCGGTCAAATTTTTCTGGCCAAAGTTGGAATTGGCCAAAGTCGGCTAATAAGGATGGCCAAAGTCGGTCTCAGCCCAAGTGTTCAGGTGTTTACGGTTTGGGGTTTAGGGTTCAGGGTTCAGGGTTAGGGTTGGGATGAAACCATTTTTGGATGAAAGTGTCATTGGACGAAAGTGTTTTTGGATGAGTTTTTTTTCGCATTTGGATGAAAGTGTACCTAACCCGAACGTCCGTCACATGAAAAGGATCCTATCCTGACGGCCATACCTCGCGAAGAAGACAGACCTT
>CBDCEV010000089.1:0-7899 GCA_965215715.1 Hyphomicrobiales bacterium
GAAGGGTCACAAATCGATGGTAATGAACGCAAGAGATGCTTGCTTCGGTCGTGCCAAAACTGGGAAACTCGTGCGCATTGGGGTCTGCGAACAATGTGACTGTTGCAACACAATGTAAAATCAATGAACTCGTCCAGATGCAAACGTGAAAAGGTCAACAGTGAGGTGCGTTGACACGGACACCTTGTTCCCCAACTCAACGCTTGAAACATGTGGAGGACTTGGAAGACGCGTCAGCGCTGCCGCTGCGAAGCAGAAATGTCCATGTAAGAGAAAAGACATCCATAGAGTTCTCCGGGTTCAACACGGCTGTGGGAGTGCACAATGCCGTGAGGGCAAACTCCTGCATCATGAACCCATGGCCATGATACTGACTGCACCAATGGCATCCCACGTCGAAACCAAATCTAGAATGTGTTGTGCGAAAATGTCCTCTGGAAAAAGAATGGTCTCCAACTTCTGAAAGAAACCCATGATGAAATTCTCAAGAATCCGTTGCTGCTCCATCTGCGAACCTTGCACTGAAAACCCTGATTTAGCAATGTTGTGTTTGACGACAGACAAGTCAACATGCCACCTTCCCCTGCGATGTATCCGCATTGAAAACCGTCCTCCGAATTTTCAATTCTCCCAGAAGATCGAACATAAAAGTCCAAACTCCGACTTCGAAGTTCGAGGCTTCAAAGATTGGCGTGGAAAAAAAAACGAAAGAAAAAAAGAAGACAGTGGGTGGTTGGCGCGACATCGAACATTGAAGTCCCAACTCGGACTTCGAACTTCTATTTTGGACCCAGAAGATCGAACATTGAACTTCGAAGTTGAACTTCAAAGTTCCATGTTCGAAATCGGAACATCTCTCGGAGTCGGTGGTCGGGCCCGTAGCACTTCCTCTCTTCCAAAGCGCACTTGTCCAGTGTGTTCTCGACTCAACAACCACGAACAATCACCCCCGTAAATCGTTTACGTCCGTGACTTCCCTACAATTCCGCTGTTGACAATCCCAATTTCAACATGTATAAGAATGAGTGTTGAAAGAATTCGTAAGGAATGCTTTTATTGGACAATCTCGAAAAGGAGCTTACTGTAACAGCGTTATTTCTCAAATATTTTATGATTAGTGATAAAAATTGACCTGAGTGGAATTGTAACGTCGATAAAGATGACATTTCAGACTCCCCGATAGAAGCCTGACGTGAAAACAGCACTGAGTATCGTTTTCGTTCGAAATTGAATCAATTTCGTGCAAAATACCATCAATACAACAAAAAAATTCATGTTTTTTTGACTACCGCAAAGAACATGACAGTTGCCTTCGCTGTGCCCTCTTTTGATCAATTTCGACTTTGTATATCGAATCTTGCAGAATTTTCAAATTAAATTGTGAATAATATATTGGATATCAGAAATAAAGAAATCATCGTTCGTTCTTTATTTGACTGACAGGAAGAAAAGCTTTGAAGCATGATGAAATACAAGTTGTCTCAACTATTACAATACATCCAAAGTGTTCCAAACTGATCATTCATTGACATAATATATCCCTCAAAGATAACATTTGCAGCGCTACATAGATTCAAGTTTTACCAATCGTTCGTGCTCATATGTTCAAAAATTTTTTCGTATCCTTTTCCAACTCCGTAAGCAACTGAAACGACTTCTGATGATTGAAACGACACGACCTGTGATAAGAGTGTAATTTTTTGTGAGGACAATTTGCAAATTATCAGCGATTTGATAAGTCAATTCATACTATTTTTTGATTTTTTTAAAATATTTTGACAGGAATTCTTCAATCACATTGATACAACTGGATCATGGATATATATTTTTTCACTTACTGATGAAATATCATTTAATATGACTTGTAAAGATTTTGATCATTTTTATCATTGAAGTAACCTGTATTTCAGTCAAATAATCTCTTGTTCCAATTTTTTCCAAAATATGTCCATTTCTTAGTAACACAGAATGTTTAAATGTGCAATTATGCATCGCAGTATTTGACTTAAATAACTACGCGTGAACTGAGCGATAGTTAGTTTTGTCTGCGCTTCTACATTAAAATTCTTATCCTGATATCGGAAAGTATTCCCATTCAAATATTTTTGAAAAGTTGAAACTATCTGTATCCATTTTCTCGACATTTAACGTAATGCAATCATGTACAGTTGTAAATATTGTCAATTTCGTATCAAAAGTATCTGATTTAGTCGAGAAATCATTTTTTACGACCTCGCACTCTGCAATAAAAATTGGATTTTTTTCCCAAAGGATTTCGTAAAAATCAAGTTACGAATTGGAAACTAATGACGCATATGTTTTTTTTTTTTGGTTCAGATTTGTCATTTTCGGCATCTCGTGAAAATAATTATACTAGAAAAAAATTTGTAGATGATCCCTGTGTATTTGATCTTGTCCAATTTTTTTTTAAATGTTTATTTGATTTTTGAAAAAGCATATGTTACTAAATTTTGGAAAAAAAAAATCAAATTATTTCGAACCTTTCAGTCGATCGATATAGGAAGCTTCAATGAATCGAAAACAATTTTTAATCATGTTTTCACTTTTGAAATCAATTCAAGATGACGATGCCTTCCAGAGAGAATAATCATTAATTTGTAGGGTTTGCATTTTTTGTAATTCAGATAACTTCATAAAAAGATTCCCACGCAATAGTATTGAACGGAATTCTGATTTGATCTTTATGACGTTTTCCAATTTGCTGATTTAAATTCATATTGGCTTTTTTTTTCGAAAATTTTGAAATACGTCTTATATGTTTTATCCTTCAAAGTTCGACTCCAAAAGTGAAAAGATCAAGACAACAAAAATGTTTTTTTCATCATTTTCTTTTTATAAACACTTTGAAGGCAAATCATCATCCTCTTGATACAAAGTTTTATCACGGATTCATCTCCGTCATATGTTTTTTTCTCTTCAAGTGTATTTTTTACGTCACCCAGTGAAATTTACTTCACGAAAATGATGTTTTTCAGCGATTTTGTGAATCAAAATGATGGATAGATCAGGGCAACGGCAAACATATGTACGCAAATCAAGTCATCAAAATCAGTTGAAAGTTGTGTTTGATTCTCTCAAAAAATTCTTCAACACTTTAGTGGAGTGAACTGAACATTATAAATTTCATTTCTATAAATTTCATTACAAATCCTGTTACACAAACAAAATATTTTCTCCCATTGATGATACAATAAACTTGAGTGCACAGTGATCGTTTTGGAACATCTTGATCATTTCAAGTCATAGTTATACAGAAAGAATTCGATTTCCAAATATTCTTGTGTCATCATCTTTCAAGAAGTAACCGAGTTTTTCGGATTGCTGAATGTTGTCGGTCATAATTTTCATCAAATAGCGCTACCTGAGATTTCTCTATCATCCGAAAAATTATGGGGAGGATGTTGATTTATCCCAAGGAATTGTTGATTTTTCTCAGTGTTTTCCTCCATAACTTTTTTTGTAAAAACATCTTGAAGCCTTATTCATCGATTTTTCGAAACTGATATTGGCACTTTTACTTCAATCATCCGCAATTTTTCAACAGATTCAAATTCTAATCGTGTGTCACTATTTCATGAAAATATGAAAATCATCAGATCTGTGATGCATCGCAGTTCCCCTGACCTCTGACATGAATTACAGAACAATGTCATGAGAACCTTATGAAGAATAAAATTCAAAAGTAATTAAATTTGACACCCATCTGTCATGCAAGCTTCAATCATTGCCATAACACTCCAACAGATCCAGCAATTGTTCCTTATCAGCGACATCAGAATCAGCTCCAAGAAAGATCAAATACCCTCCATGCTGCAGCCGTACAACCAGAACACATTATCCCACGGTGAATTTATGTTTCTTTGATTGTTATCAACTGTTTGCTTAAATCATTAATTCTTGAAAAATGAGCAATAGGAATTTTTTGGAACAAAATATCAGCAATGTATCACATCTTGTACATTTTGGCGACAAATATGTTTAACACCAGTCATAATGTGATATAAATCTGCAGCAACATGAATTTGTTGTTCATTCACGTTGCACAATTTTTTATCTTGTCGGCTATCTCGTCCTTCACTTCCGAGAGGCAGTTCGCCATACCCGTGATCAGAATTCACAAGAAGTCGTGTCGTCCACCCGGCACGGCTCCCACAATATCCTCCATACCCTGGGCACTGGGGCACGATGTGGTCTTTCTTGGGTCACCCGCCAGTTCTTGGTTTGGTCGCCAATCACACGCAATGGTCGTGGTGTCAGGACACGTGTTTCGCCACCATGTGGTGCCATCTTCTGGTCAGCACTCTGGTGGAGGGCAGCTGTGACAGCCATGGCGACTGCCTGGTGCTTGCGCCAACACCGCTGAAGAAACTTTCCAGCCAAGACCCATCCACTCTGGACCCAAACAAGACACACAAGCACACACTCGTCAAGAAGGAACGCCTTCATTGCAAAGAAAACACAACCCGACCACACGAACAAATTTCAAAAAGAAAACGTGGGAAAACCAACACACAGAACTCGAATGCGCAAAGACCACTGGCATCGTCGTTACTCACACAAACCGTGACAAACCAACAAACTCCCACAACGCAGACTGCTGCTGCAACAATCTGTTCGAAAATACTTCAAACCAAACTGGATCCAACAAGAAAGATTCTCGCACAAGTGATGCACTCTGTTGTGCGCTCGAATACACTTCACGCCCTCGAAGATCCACCAAAGTCACGTGTTTGCAAATTACAACTCACCGATGCGAAAATGGACACCGTGACGCGGTTGCAACGCTTCCACCGCCGTCTCGGACCAAACGGAAGGAACTACTACCTCTTGGCGAGCACGGGTCGCCAGGGTTGGTGGGGGGCCCTGGTACGAGAATAGTGGGGCCCGAAGGGTGGGGGGTCCAAAGGGTCCGGGGCCCGATGGGTGTGGAAGGGAGGGGGGGGGGGGGCTCAGGGCACTTGGACTCTTTGAGACGCCTTGCTGTAAACAGGGCTGCATTCCACGTTGGCTCCACGGCGAATTGGGCACCATGGAAGAGCGGCAACCCGTCAACCACGACTTTGTTCCTGCGGTTGTCCAGCAGGTTCGGCGCCGCCAAATCCTTCCTGCACTCTGACATTCGCGGACACACGGCCGCCTTCCCTGCAAATCCACGCTGCGGCAGACTACAATGCGAAACCCCTTGAACCCAACACTCCTGCCACGGCGCAAGTTGCACGGTGGTAGCCACTGGAATCGAGTGGACGGCCACACCGGCAGGAACGACCGGACAAGGGTAGAGGAAGCCAGAGGCGATGCAACAGAAACACGCGGAACGGCTCTGGGTCAAAACGCGCGTGAAGGGCAGAAGGGAAACTGGCGAAGGGCAAAAAAGCTGGCGACCGCTTTGTGAACGCAATAGTGCTGCATGCAACAAACGCGGCTGCACAACCCCTTCGTGAAAACGTTCATTCACTGGACGTATGGCCTTACACTGCCACCCATGACGTGGGACTCCGGGCTCACTGACAGAATCGGCATACAAGTCACAAACCATTCGCCAATGCTTCCCAACTTGGGACATCGAAACGGGCCTCCAGTAGATGCTCCCCGGTTGCGCGGGCTACTGTGAAATGGAGGCCTGGGTGGTGATCCGCGTCCAGAACAACAGCTGCAATTGGGGAGGTGCCGGGACTTCACCATCAAACTAGCGGACTCACCCAACAAAAACGTCCAACAAATTACTCAGACAAACCCTCGACGCATTGTCATGAACGGAAGCAAAATCCTGGGTGGCGGCTGGGTGCAATGCACAGAACAAATAATTCCCTTTTGTAGAAGCACAGAAGCAAGACCAACCAGGCTGATTACAAGTCAGGGATCTCTGGAATTCTGTTCACCAACACTGCGTGGGCTTCATTCGTGGCGCGGAGGAAAGATTGCACGAATTGTGGGTGACCCAAAGGTGTGCCAAGGATCTTCATGCCTTGCTCGGTCTCTGGAAGGGCACAACTCGCACCACACACGTCGCACAACACACCAGCTCGCACAACAAACGCAACACAACACAACAACCAACCACAATGACACAACACCACAGCCGACTCGCACAACGACACAGCACCACAGCGGGCTCGCACAACAACACAACCTCGGACATAACACAGCCGCGTGCGCACAGCGATGCAACGAGCGACGTGATGAAGCAAAGAAATATTTGATGATCGCCGGAGGTCAGATTGGACATGTTGTTGAGGGAGAGCATCTCTTGGATCAGGATGGACGTACCAGCAATCCAAGCTGATGTTCAAGACGTGCACGAGTTTCACGCAATTGCCTCGCGAGATCTCAGCCGCATTGATGCCCGCAAAACAAACAACGCTCGCCAGACCGTCGGACACAAACATGTTGCAGAAATCAACGCCCAATTGACATTGCAACATTTCCGATCCCAATGCTGAGATCAGATGGGAGTTCATCTCGAGAAGCTTTCTTCTTCTTTAACTTTCACAGCAAAGAGTACAAAGACAGACACGACTCCTTTCGTTTCAACTCAAAAGCACTTTTTTGAAATATCACCAACCGTATCTGCAAAGAGCACAACCAAACAGACAAATAAGTCGTTACCCCCTATCACTTATCTGTGAAAATCAAAAAGAGAGTTGTGAAAATGGAAAAGAGGCACGATCAATTGAGAAAAATATCAAAGATAATGAATAGCCTAATGATGACACACGACCATGAAACAATCAAGAAAAAAACCAATTGATTTCAAGCCTGGTCAGAATTTATATCATGCGCTGGAGACTCGAATAGATACTCAATGTAAGAGCTCGCATTCACCAAGGAAAAATCGACTATGGAACGCAATTCGATTCATCAAGACCTTTTGGGCCCCCTCGCGTTTAACCTTCCAAAAGAATTGTAACGCAGAAAGAGGGCCAGGGGAAAATTGCTGGGAGGAGGGGGGAAGAAGGAAGCACTTTGGCCACCTGTGGGGTTGTCAGCGTTTCGGCTAGCGATGTTGTTCAATTTCCTGGTTGAAGATTTGAAGTTTCAAGGGTTGGGTTTGGGGTTGAGTTCGTTCAAGGTTCATGTTTTCAGGGTTTGGGGGTTTCAGGGTTTGGGCGGTTTTCGGGGTTTACGGGTTTTAAGATAGTGGGGTGGTGGAGTTTCAACGGTTTCATGGTTTCAGCGGTTCGGGGTGAAGTGTCAAAGGGTTAAAGGGTTCTTGTGTTTTTGGGTTTCACCGCATGTGTTCAAACAAAACCAGTGTACCAAGTGCACCTGAAGCACCTCAGCCCAAGACTCGGGTGCTTGTCCAAGAGAGACAATGCGAAAGCCTGGCCGCGCTGCAAGCCAAGACGTTGCTCCATCTGCGGGAGCCATGCCGGAGGATCAGGGTGCTGTCTGGGTGTGAACATTGGTGAGAGCGCACAAGAAATGTGCCGTCTTTTTAGACCATCACCCCCCGACTTCTGCAGCGAGAACCACCAAACGTGGCGTCCCCGTTCCCCTGAGAGCTCCGGGAAAGTGACCTCCTTCAAACGTGTCGCTTGCTTCAGAACTGCCCCGTTGCCGTCTGCCGCTGTCCGCCTGGCGGTGCCATCCCGGTGCAAGGGCGACCAGAGTGGTGTCGATGGCGAGTTGTGCGCCATGCCACAACGTCAAGCCGTCCGACCACCCCCTTCCAGATCCATGTCGCGGACGAAAGTGTGGTCTTCACTCTCGCCCTGCTTCTCTGCACACCTGTGCTGCTGCCTGCTCAAGTGGAAACCCTCTTCACCCCAGGACACGCCACACTGCACGCTGCTCGATGATCGCCAACAGAGTCGAGTTGGCGGCCAACATCGGCAAGTGAGGTCGAGTGAAGAACGGAAGGGTTGAACCTCCATCCTC
>CBDCEV010000090.1:0-19052 GCA_965215715.1 Hyphomicrobiales bacterium
GTCCAAGAATTTGTTCAAGTGATGAACACGTTGCAGGGACAACAGCATGCTTTGAATCAAGAGGTCTCGAGGTTGACAGCTGAAAATCTGCAGTTCAGACAAGTTGGCTCACCAGGGCTGGCGGAGATTGCAATTACGGTTGGACACAGTGTTGATGATGAGGCTTACCACAGAGCAGATCACCGACGTTTCACGCGGAAACACAGCCGCCTTCGTAGAGTTTTTTTTAAGCTTGGCACTCTAACGACAGTTGAAGAGGCTCACTAAATTGTTGACACGAAGTACAGCGTGTCTCCCGTCGAGAAGATTGCAGAGAGACCCCAGAACGGAAACGTGTGCACCCGAGTTGATCAATCTTCCGAGAAAGAAACAGAGTTGCATTTTGCGTGAACAAGATGGATTGCGACATTGCAGGCAAGAAGCAAGAAAAGTTCAGTTTGAGAGAACACTCCCAACCCGCAGAAATTTTGGAGCGAATGGTACGAATGACTGAGAATGATGACGACTGAGAGCTTGAACAGCGCTTCCAGTCGAGCAGGAGTGTAAGTATTCTCAGTTGCACATGAGCGTGAAACACGACCACGAACCCGAGCGCACAGAACACACGATGTCACGACTCCAAGCAACACAAAGAAGGGTTCGCGCTTTGCCACAGAGTCATCTTGGACTCTGTGGCACACTGGTGGGTCCCGGCAGGGACACCCACGGTACACCAGTGCTTCTACGGAGGAAGGCCATGAGTGGCCCGAAGTAACATCCACGAGACGACAAACGACCACAACACAAAGACAGAATTTGAGTCAAATGTGTTTCAGGAAACAGGTGCAGACAGACACTTGTCATCCTACATTTCTCTCAATTACAATCATAATTAAACATAATAACTCATATGTTTTCACATTATGAGTTCGAGTTGTTTTTAAACTTTGTATATCAGTGCATTTTTTCAAATTTATTTTTATTCGGAGATGTCCTCATCTTCCAATTTCAGTTGTGTTGCGCAGTAACAGAAACACGGCTACGGCTGTTTTTGGGCTTTTCTTCTTTCCACTTAAATTATGAGTTTAGTAAAAAGCTAACTCTTTTGATGGAAAACACGTTCTGTGGCAACTCGTTGGTTTCATCTTTATTAAAAAGTGCGGGAGGGACTGGACAACGTGGAACCATGGCACGGAGTGAGAAACTAGTACACCAGGCCATTGTTCGGTGTGAATCTTGGTCTGTAGTTTCTGAGGTGGAGTTGGAAACTGAGACATAGTATACTTTTGATGTGACAGTGGACGTGTGGACACACACTGATTGTGCACATGCAGTCCTCTGGTTTGAAAACATTGACACGTCTTTACATGGTAGCGGAGCGGTTTTGAATTTGCGGCTGGATTGTCGTTGAGAGTCGCGGAGCGACTCAGTGGTCGTGTCGGCGGAACCGACTACAAGCATGGATCAGTTGGTGGATGTTTTGCAGGGTGAGGTCATGAACGCGCGCGCTGCGGCCGAGCAAGCAAGTTTAATAGCGTGTCACAGACGCAGAAACACGACGCGGGTGCTCGGCAAGCCGAAGATCTTTGATGACAGATCGGACATCTGGAGACAGTCCAAGTTTACGCTCTTGGGTTACGCTGGAGCCGTCGATTCCAGGCTCAAGCAAGCCGCGATCGAGAGCGAAGTGTTGATTGAGTCAGCGATCACGAATGGAGCTTTGCTTCCACGAGCTCAACGAGTCTCGACACAGCTGTTCTGCATGCTGGTATTGCTCTTGGAAGGTTCAGCGAAGCGCTTGTTGGAACACGCAGGTGACGGTGAAGGATTGCTGAGCTGGCACAGATTCGTGCACTTTCGCGGCCTCTTCGCTGCACCAAGCCGCTGCAACATCGATGTGCACCACTCCAAGCGGCACGCCTTGTTCAACGCCGACAAAAGCTGATTCCTTCACCAACGGTGGGTTGACCACAACGAGAATGGCAAAGCAAAGCAAGCACGAATCCCTCAAGTCAGTTGCTTCATTAGTCGATGCTTCGTCTTCGTTTGCTCGGAGACGGTGGTGCGGCCGTTTTCGATGTCCGTTGCTTGCTATCACTTGCGAATACAAGCGACCGCACAATTTGGCGTGACTGCAATTCTGACATCCATCTTTGATGCGGCACGAAGACGCTGATCACGTGCTCAACTACACGGACCCCGTTGAAAAATCGTACCACATCGTGCACAGATCGCGACATGGGTACAAAACGAATGTACACGAGACACAATCCAGCTTCCGCGCCGCGTGATCGCCCAACGCTGCGCGGCACCATCTCGCTCGCCGAGCGCAGCATTTGCAACTACCGCGTCGTCGTTGAGAGCGGCAAACCCAGCGTGGTCGCGACTTGTTGGGTCGCCATGTTTTGGGCTGTCATCCGTTCGAAAGCGAAGAGTTCTTCCGCGGAACGGACCATTCTTGCCGTGAGAATGTGTAAACACTGGTGTTTCGAGTCAGATGAAGCTGCATGGGTTTGGTGTCACGAGTCGGCGCGTCGGTGTGAAAAATTTAAAAATATGTGGTGTTCTGACATATTTGTTGGATGGAAAGCACAAATTGAATAAAAAGCCCAACATTGACGATGTTCATCTTGATGTTGGGCTTCTTTTGTCCGTACGACAATCCAAGGATCAAAAAATCTGATGTCCAAAACACGAAGAACTAAAAAATGCCAGTGATCAAACAAGCCCAGAGCAAACGAATTCCCAATATCATCAAGAACGACGACGACCACTTAGAGTTTGTCCAAATAGCCGTGATCGTTTGCAGTGGCTGTGCCACTTTCGAAAATTAGCTTGCGGAAATATCCGCAAAGAACTATTGGTGCTCTCGGCGGAAAACCAACGTACGTGGCTCACCGCCAGACCACCACCCTCTGAGTATTCTCGAACGCTTGCGACAAGCCCACGACCAACGACAAAGCTCTTTGCTAAAAAAACCAAGGCTTTCCCATTTCCAAAACGCGGTTCACACGCAACGGTTTCCGCTCCACCGACGTTTTTGGAACACGGAGTTCGCGTCACCGAGGTTTCCATTGAGCTACAACTGCCGCTCCCAACCACTCACACCATCTTCTCCAAGTTGGCAGCAGCGCGACGGGTCTCTCATTGATGCTTTTTTTGGTATGACAGAAGCGTGGTGCTGGCTTTAATAAACCATACGTCTGCCAATTCACACTTCATGCAAAGAATGACCATCTTCTCGCATAGCACGTCTGACAAATCTAACGGCACGTTCGGTTGACATCTGCCAACACTTATCTTTGTGTAACATTTCACCGCAGCTGCCGCTCTCTTTTGATACTTAACTTCCATGGTTGGCAATTTTTCATCTTGCTCTCTTAAAATGCGCACGATCCCACGGCGTGTTATCGATCTCTTGCATTCGTTCTCCAACTTTCTGATGCTTGTCGCAATATTTGGATTGTTCAATCACTCGGGCTTCGCACGCCGCATCTCGCTCAAATGTCGCTGGTAGTTCCGCGCTTGCTCTCCATGGTGTTGGCTCAACGATTTGGGTGCAGCACGTTGCTTCCACCTTCGGAGCTTTCAATGAAATGTTGGACAATTTGCGTACGCTCTTCGGCTGTGTTTCTTTTCTTGTTTTTTCAGCTTGCTTCTCAACAATGTCTACCATTGCCGTCAAAAGGAAGTTTCATGTTCTTTCACAATGTCGAAAATTGTCATTAAGATTTTGGCCACGTCTGTCGTGACATTCTTCTCCACCGCTCCGACTTCACCAATCTTGTTGATCTTCTCTGAATTGTTCATACACTTTCTATTGTGTTTTGGATACCATTCCAGCAACGCAGATATTCGTTGCCAACAATGCAATCATTTGTGTGTAGTTTCTTGTTGCATCTGTTCTTTGTGCTGCTTTTCAATATGATCACTTCTCCATTTGTACTTGTTTCACCAATCCCAATCCACTTCATGTGTGATCTTGAGAGTGATTTGAATGCATGGACATGTGCACTGCAACTGACTCCATTCTTCAGCCACTGTCCACTCAAAAGAGCACAGCGCGCAGGACACTGGTTCACACTCATATTCATCGAACTTTTTTTGTGGTGGGTTTCGGGTTCTTTCTCCGAAAAAGAATAGAAAGAACAACACAGTTTGAATACACGTAGGTTTGGGAACCCGTCCAAACATACAAGTTTTTTTAAAGTTCTTTTTGTACCCTAGACAAAACAATTTTTTCAAAAAAATTTTTCATTATAATTTTATTCATGATTGTGTTCGGTTATTGATATCAACCAATTTATCAAATTGACATTTTCAGTGGATGGATGATCGACTTGTAATTTGACTTCTATTTTTTCCAATAATTTGATTTATAACTTAATTGGTGAGGTGAAGGTTTGGAGGACTTCCCATAATGACAAGAAACATAATCTTGAGAATTTGAATACACGTTTTGTCCAAAAACTTAAAATATTACTTTAAACATCAAGAATTTATAGATTTTCTCATTGGGACTTAATTTTCCAAATGATGAGGAGAGGATTTGGAAGATACGTTTGCAGTTGGTTTGGAGAACCCGCCAGAAGCAACATATCAATAATCTAAAACATCAACAGAACATCATTTTTTACACGCATTGAAATAACCAAGAAAAAGTGCCCACAATAATTTACTTCAAGTTTGGGTCTTTTTTTGAAATTAATCTTCTTACAGTGTATAAGTTAGAAGTTACAATTTAAAAGTTATATGTTAAGTTCAGTTGCTAGTCGACTTATCAATGGTTCATCCACCAGTTTATATGATAATTATAAAACAATTTGTGAATGTACATTGAAACATTGATCAATACAATAAAGTTTTGGGTAGTATTAGCTTGTTTTTTTTGATTTTCTTTCGATTCTTACTTTTTGTTTTAATCTTTTTCTGGAAGGTTCCTAAACTTTCTTCTCTCCACTTCAAAATTTTGCTAAAACATTAATTATAAGGACATTTTTGTGATCTTTTGTAAATTTATCGTTGATAGTTTTTTAACGTGTGTTTATTAATTGATTGTGTATTTTGTCATTTTTTATTTTTTCGGAGGTCTTCCACACTTTCATTTCTCCAATTGATTTGTAGGTGAAGTTGTGATGTTGCAAGTTTTGAGTCAAGTTGTAAGTTTCTCATCCTTCGCGATGACAATTTATGAAGATAATTTTGCAAGTTGTGATGACGTTCTTTCTTAGTTTTTCAAAACAAATTTCTTTTTCTTTTTATACTGGGAGATTGGTCAACTTTTTCTCTATCCCATTGAGTTAAAAATTACAATTTATGAAGTTTTTTGTAATTCGTAAAGTTTACAAGGTTAGTTTCAGGTCGAGTTATGAGTCGGTCACTCCGCCATGTAAATCAACACTAAAATTTTCAGATTATTTGAAAGATTTTTGATTCAAGTGATTAATTCAGGTAATGATTGTAGGCTTTGTTAAGACGTGTATTAATCTCCACAATTTCTTTTTTTCTTTGTCTTGTTTCTATTCTGGGAGGTCTCCAAAAATTTCTTCTTCTTTTTTCGAAAGAGCTATTTTGAATCATAATTTGTTAAAATATGTTCTTCGGTTGAAGTTTTTTTTAAACAGTTTTTCTTTTTATCTTTTTTCGTCTCGGGAGTTCTTCCACACGATGATTTTTCAAAGGTCTTATGAATACGTGTATTGGACTTCTTTGTGGATGTTTTAACTGAACGTTTTTGTTTTTTATTGAAGGGTCCACGAACATTTTTCTCCCAATTCAGATGATAATTTCAAATCATAATTTATATGTTTATTTTCAAATTATAAGTGCGAGTTGTTTTTAGACTATCAGTTAGTGCATCAGTTTTTTTTCATTTTTTCGGCGAGGTCATGATGAGGTTTCTCCGTTGTTTCAGTCAGCATTCTTTGTGCACAGTTCCATACTTTTGACAGTTCTTTCAGAGTCCCCAGTTGTGTCCATTAGATTCCACATTTTCCAACTTCAGTTGCGGTGCACAGTGACATACAACACGGCTACGGCTGTTTTGACTCAGGGATCGAGTCTGTGTGTCATACCAAGGTTGATTGGTGAGACGCCGGTGTGGGAAATAGGTGACAGATTGGTATTTGCCGAAGAATGTGTTGAAACAACTCACAGTACAATCCCTCGTGTTCTCAGGATCCTTCATTTTGGAACGAATTGGAAAAGGTTGCAGCTCTCTCGACCATCGATACAGAGCCAAATGGCGACAGTCCAAGAATTTGTTCAAGTGATGAACACGTTGCAGGGACAACAGCATGCTTTGAATCAAGAGGTCTCGAGGTTGACAGCTGAAAATCTGCAGTTCAGACAAGTTGGCTCACCAGGGCTGGCGGAGATTGCAATTACGGTTGGACACAGTGTTGATGATGAGGCTTACCACAGAGCAGATCACCGACGTTTCACGCGGAAACACAGCCGCCTTCGTAGAGTTTTTTTTAAGCTTGGCACTCTAACGACAGTTGAAGAGGCTCACTAAATTGTTGACACGAAGTACAGCGTGTCTCCCGTCGAGAAGATTGCAGAGAGACCCCAGAACGGAAACGTGTGCACCCGAGTTGATCAATCTTCCGAGAAAGAAACAGAGTTGCATTTTGCGTGAACAAGATGGATTGCGACATTGCAGGCAAGAAGCAAGAAAAGTTCAGTTTGAGAGAACACTCCCAACCCGCAGAAATTTTGGAGCGAATGGTACGAATGACTGAGAATGATGACGACTGAGAGCTTGAACAGCGCTTCCAGTCGAGCAGGAGTGTAAGTATTCTCAGTTGCACATGAGCGTGAAACACGACCACGAACCCGAGCGCACAGAACACACGATGTCACGACTCCAAGCAACACAAAGAAGGGTTCGCGCTTTGCCACAGAGTCATCTTGGACTCTGTGGCACACTGGTGGGTCCCGGCAGGGACACCCACGGTACACCAGTGCTTCTACGGAGGAAGGCCATGAGTGGCCCGAAGTAACATCCACGAGACGACAAACGACCACAACACAAAGACAGAATTTGAGTCAAATGTGTTTCAGGAAACAGGTGCAGACAGACACTTGTCATCCTACATTTCTCTCAATTACAATCATAATTAAACATAATAACTCATATGTTTTCACATTATGAGTTCGAGTTGTTTTTAAACTTTGTATATCAGTGCATTTTTTCAAATTTATTTTTATTCGGAGATGTCCTCATCTTCCAATTTCAGTTGTGTTGCGCAGTAACAGAAACACGGCTACGGCTGTTTTTGGGCTTTTCTTCTTTCCACTTAAATTATGAGTTTAGTAAAAAGCTAACTCTTTTGATGGAAAACACGTTCTGTGGCAACTCGTTGGTTTCATCTTTATTAAAAAGTGCGGGAGGGACTGGACAACGTGGAACCATGGCACGGAGTGAGAAACTAGTACATCAGGTTATTGTTCGGTGTGAATCTTGGTCTGTAGTTTCTGAGGTGGAGTTGGAAACTGAGACATAGTATATTTTTGATGTGACAGTGGACGTGTCGACACACATTGATTGATTGTGCACATGCAGTCTTCTGGTTTGAAAACATTGACACGTCTTTACATGTTAGCGGAGCGGTTTTGAATTTGCGGCTGGATTGTCGTTGAGAGTCGCGGAGCGACTCAGTGGTCGTGTCGGCGGAACCGACTACAAGCATGGGATCAGTTGGTGGATGTTTTGCAGGGTGAGGTCATGAACGCGCGCGCTGCGGCCGAGCAAGCAAGTTTAATAGCGTGTCACAGACGCAGAAACACGACGCGGGTGCTCGGCAAGCCGAAGATCTTTGATGACAGATCGGACATCTGGAGACAGTCCAAGTTTACGCTCTTGGGTTACGCTGGAGCCGTCGATTCCAGGCTCAAGCAAGCCGCGATCGAGAGCGAAGTGTTGATTGAGTCAGCGATCACGAATGGAGCTTTGCTTCCACGAGCTCAACGAGTCTCGACACAGCTGTTCTGCATGCTGGTATTGCTCTTGGAAGGTTCAGCGAAGCGCTTGTTGGAACACGCAGGTGACGGTGAAGGATTGCTGAGCTGGCACAGACTCGTGCACTTTCGCGGCCTCTTCGCTGCACCAAGCCGCTGCAACATCGATGTGCACCACTCCAAGCGGCACGCCTTGTTCAACGCCGACAAAAGCTGATTCCTTCACCAACGGTGGGTTGACCACAACGAGAATGGCAAAGCAAAGCAAGCACGAATCCCTCAAGTCAGTTGCTTCATTGGTCGGTGCTTCGTCTTCGTTTGCTCGGAGACGGTGGCGCGGCCGTTTTCGATGTCCGTTGCTTGCTATCACTTGCGAATACAAGCGACCGCACAATTTGGCGTGACTGCAATTCTGACATCCATCTTTGATGCGGCACGAAGACGCTGATCACGTGCTCAACTACACGGACCCCGTTGAAAAATCGTACCACATCGTGCACAGATCGCGACATGGGTACAAAACGAATGTACACGAGACACAATCCAGCTTCCGCGCCGCGTGATCGCCCAACGCTGCGCGGCACCATCTCGCTCGCCGAGCGCAGCATTTGCAACTACCGCGTCGTCGTTGAGAGCGGCAAACCCAGCGTGGTCGCGACTTGTTGGGTCGCCATGTTTTGGGCTGTCATCCGTTCGAAAGCGAAGAGTTCTTCCGCGGAACGGACCATTCTTGCCGTGGGAATGTGTAAACACTGGTGTTTCGAGTCAGATGAAGCTGCATGGGTTTGGTGTCACGAGTCGGCGCGTCGGTGTGAAAAATTTAAAAATATGTGGTGTTCTGACATATTTTGTTGGATGGGAAGCACAAATTGAATAATAAGCCCAACATTGACGATGTTCATCTTGATGTTGGGCTTCTTTTGTCCGTACGACAATCCAAGGATCAAAAAATCTGATGTCCAAAACACGAAGAACTAAAAAATGCCAGTGATCAAACAAGCCCAGAGCAAACGAATTCCCAATATCATCAAGAACGACGACGACCACTTAGAGTTTGTCCAAATAGCCGTGATCGTTTGCAGTGGCTGTGCCACTTTCGAAAATTAGCTTGCGGAAATATCCGCAAAGAACTATTGGTGCTCTCGGCGGAAAACCAACGTACGTGGCTCACCGCCAGACCACCACCCTCTGAGTATTCTCGAACGCTTGCGATAAGCCCACGACCAACGACACAGCTCTTTGCTAATTGTTAAAAACCAAGGCTTTCCCATTTCCAAAACGCGGTTCACACGCAACGGTTTCCGCTCCACCGACGTTTTTGGAACACGGAGTTCGCGTCACCGAGGTTTCCATTGAGCTACAACTGCCGCTCCCAACCACTCACACCATCTTCTCCAAGTTGGCAGCAGCGCGACGGGTCTCTCATTGATGCTTTTTTTGGTATGACAGAAGCGTGGTGCTGGCTTTAATAAACCATACGTCTGCCAATTCACACTTCATGCAAAGAATGACCATCTTCTCGCATAGCACGTCTGACAAATCTAACGGCACGTTCGGTTGACATCTGCCAACACTTATCTTTGTGTAACATTTCACCGCAGCTGCCGCTCTCTTTTGATACTTAACTTCCATGGTTGGCAATTTTTCATCTTGCTCTCTTAAAATGCGCACGATCCCACGGCGTGTTGTGGATCTCTTGCATTCGTTCTCCAACTTTCTGATGCTTGTCGCAATATTTGGATTGTTCAATCACTCGGGCTTCGCACGCCGCATCTCGCTCAAATGTCGCTGGTAGTTCCGCGCTTGCTCTCCATGGTGTTGGCTCAACGATTTGGGTGCAGCACGTTGCTTCCACCTTCGGAGCTTTCAATGAAATGTTGGACAATTTGCGTACGCTCTTCGGCTGTGTTTCTTTTCTTGTTTTTTCAGCTTGCTTCTCAACAATGTCTACCATTGCCGTCAAAAGGAAGTTTCATGTTCTTTCACAATGTCGAAAATTGTCATTAAGATTTTGGCCACGTCTGTCGTGACATTCTTCTCCACCGCTCCGACTTCACCAATCTTGTTGATCTTCTCTGAATTGTTCATACACTTTCTATTGTGTTTTGGATACCATTCCAGCAACGCAGATATTCGTTGCCAACAATGCAATCATTTGTGTGTAGTTTCTTGTTGCATCTGTTCTTTGTGCTGCTTTTCAATATGATCACTTCTCCATTTGTACTTGTTTCACCAATCCCAATCCACTTCATGTGTGATCTTGAGAGTGATTTGAATGCATGGACATGTGCACTGCAACTGACTCCATTCTTCAGCCACTGTCCACTCAAAAGAGCACAGCGCGCAGGACACTGGTTCACACTCATATTCATCGAACTTTTTTTGTGGTGGGTTTCGGGTTCTTTCTCCGAAAAAGAATAGAAAGAACAACACAGTTTGAATACACGTAGGTTTGGGAACCCGTCCAAACATACAATTTTTTTTAAGTTCTTTTTGTACCCTAGACAAAACAATTTTTTCAAAAAAAATTTTTCATTATAATTTTATTCATGATTGTGTTCGGTTATTGATATCAACCAATTTATCAAATTGACATTTTCAGTGGATGGATGATCGACTTGTAATTTGATTTCTATTTTTTCCAATAATTTGATTTATAACTTAATTGGTGAGGTGAAGGTTTGGAGGACTTCCCATAATGACAAGAAACATAATCTTGAGAATTTGAATACACGTTTTGTCCAAAAACTTAAAATATTACTTTAAATATCAAGAATTTATAGATTTTCTCATTGGGACTTAATTTTCCAAATGATGAGGAGAGGATTTGGAAGATACGTTTGCAGTTGGTTTGGAGAACCCGCCAGAAGCAACATATCAATAATCTAAAACATCAACAGAACATCATTTTTTACACGCATTGAAATAACCAAGAAAAAGTGCCCACAATAATTTACTTCAAGTTTGGGTCTTTTTTTGAAATTAATCTTCTTACAGTGTATAAGTTAGAAGTTACAATTTAAAAGTTATATGTTAAGTTCAGTTGCTAGTCGATTTATCAATGGTTCATACACCAGTTTATATGATAATTATAAAACAAGTTGTGAATGTACATTGAAACATTGATCAAAACAATAAAGTTTTGGGTAGTATTAGCTTGTTTTTTTGATTTTCTTTCGATTCTTACTTTTTGTTTTAATCTTTTTCTGGAAGGTTCCTAAACTTTCTTCTCTCCACTTCAAAATTTTGCTAAAACATTAATTATAAGGACATTTTTGTGATCTTTTGTAAATTTATCGTTGATAGTTTTTTTAACGTGTGTTTATTAATTGATTGTGTATTTTGTCATTTTTTATTTTTTCGGAGGTCGTCCACACTTTCATTTCTCCAATTGATTTGTAGGTGAAGTTGTGATGTTGCAAGTTTTGAGTCAAGTTGTAAGTTTCTCATCCTTCGCGATGACAATTTATGAAGATAATTTTGCAAGTTGTGATGACGTTCTTTCTTAGTTTTTCAAAACAAATTTCTTTTTCTTTTTATACTGGGAGATTGGTCAACTTTTTCTCTATCCCATTGAGTTAAAAATTACAATTTATGAAGTTTTTTGTAATTCGTAAAGTTTACAAGGTTAGTTTCAGGTCGAGTTATGAGTCGGTCACTCCGCCATGTAAATCAACACTAAAATTTTCAGATTATTTGAAAGATTTTTGATTCAAGTGATTAATTCAGGTAATGATTGTAGGCTTTGTTAAGACGTGTATTAATCTCCACAATTTCTTTTTTTCTTTGTCTTGTTTCTATTCTGGGAGGTCTCCAAAAATTTCTTCTTCTTTTTTCGAAAGAGCTATTTTGAATCATAATTTGTTAAAATATGTTCTTCGGTTGAAGTTTTTTTTAAACAGTTTTTCTTTTTATCTTTTTTCGTCTCGGGAGTTCTTCCACACGATGATTTTTCAAAGGTCTTATGAATACGTGTATTGGACTTCTTTGTGGATGTTTTAACTGAACGTTTTTGTTTTTTATTGAAGGGTCCACGAACATTTTTCTCCCAATTCAGATGATAATTTCAAATCATAATTTATATGTTTATTTTCAAATTATAAGTGCGAGTTGTTTTTAGACTATCAGTTAGTGCATCAGTTTTTTTTCATTTTTTCGGCGAGGTCATGATGAGGTTTCTCCGTTGTTTCAGTCAGCATTCTTTGTGCACAGTTCCATACTTTTGACAGTTCTTTCAGAGTCCCCAGTTGTGTCCATTAGATTCCACATTTTCCAACTTCAGTTGCGGTGCACAGTGACATACAACACGGCTACGGCTGTTTTGACTCAGGGATCGAGTCTGTGTGTCATACCAAGGTTGATTGGTGAGACGCCGGTGTGGGAAATAGGTGACAGATTGGTATTTGCCGAAGAATGTGTTGAAACAACTCACAGTACAATCCCTCGTGTTCTCAGGATCCTTCATTTTGGAACGAATTGGAAAAGGTTGCAGCTCTCTCGACCATCGATACAGAGCCAAATGGCGACAGTCCAAGAATTTGTTCAAGTGATGAACACGTTGCAGGGACAACAGCATGCTTTGAATCAAGAGGTCTCGAGGTTGACAGCTGAAAATCTGCAGTTCAGACAAGTTGGCTCACCAGGGCTGGCGGAGATTGCAATTACGGTTGGACACAGTGTTGATGATGAGGCTTACCACAGAGCAGATCACCGACGTTTCACGCGGAAACACAGCCGCCTTCGTAGAGTTTTTTTTAAGCTTGGCACTCTAACGACAGTTGAAGAGGCTCACTAAATTGTTGACACGAAGTACAGCGTGTCTCCCGTCGAGAAGATTGCAGAGAGACCCCAGAACGGAAACGTGTGCACCCGAGTTGATCAATCTTCCGAGAAAGAAACAGAGTTGCATTTTGCGTGAACAAGATGGATTGCGACATTGCAGGCAAGAAGCAAGAAAAGTTCAGTTTGAGAGAACACTCCCAACCCGCAGAAATTTTGGAGCGAATGGTACGAATGACTGAGAATGATGACGACTGAGAGCTTGAACAGCGCTTCCAGTCGAGCAGGAGTGTAAGTATTCTCAGTTGCACATGAGCGTGAAACACGACCACGAACCCGAGCGCACAGAACACACGATGTCACGACTCCAAGCAACACAAAGAAGGGTTCGCGCTTTGCCACAGAGTCATCTTGGACTCTGTGGCACACTGGTGGGTCCCGGCAGGGACACCCACGGTACACCAGTGCTTCTACGGAGGAAGGCCATGAGTGGCCCGAAGTAACATCCACGAGACGACAAACGACCACAACACAAAGACAGAATTTGAGTCAAATGTGTTTCAGGAAACAGGTGCAGACAGACACTTGTCATCCTACATTTCTCTCAATTACAATCATAATTAAACATAATAACTCATATGTTTTCACATTATGAGTTCGAGTTGTTTTTAAACTTTGTATATCAGTGCATTTTTTCAAATTTATTTTTATTCGGAGATGTCCTCATCTTCCAATTTCAGTTGTGTTGCGCAGTAACAGAAACACGGCTACGGCTGTTTTTGGGCTTTTCTTCTTTCCACTTAAATTATGAGTTTAGTAAAAAGCTAACTCTTTTGATGGAAAACACGTTCTGTGGCAACTCGTTGGTTTCATCTTTATTAAAAAGTGCGGGAGGGACTGGACAACGTGGAACCATGGCACGGAGTGAGAAACTAGTACACCAGGCCATTGTTCGGTGTGAATCTTGGTCTGTAGTTTCTGAGGTGGAGTTGGAAACTGAGACATAGTATACTTTTGATGTGACAGTGGACGTGTGGACACACACTGATTGTGCACATGCAGTCCTCTGGTTTGAAAACATTGACACGTCTTTACATGGTAGCGGAGCGGTTTTGAATTTGCGGCTGGATTGTCGTTGAGAGTCGCGGAGCGACTCAGTGGTCGTGTCGGCGGAACCGACTACAAGCATGGGATCAGTTGGTGGATGTTTTGCAGGGTGAGGTCATGAACGCGCGCGCTGCGGCCGAGCAAGCAAGTTTAATAGCGTGTCACAGACGCAGAAACACGACGCGGGTGCTCGGCAAGCCGAAGATCTTTGATGACAGATCGGACATCTGGAGACAGTCCAAGTTTACGCTCTTGGGTTACGCTGGAGCCGTCGATTCCAGGCTCAAGCAAGCCGCGATCGAGAGCGAAGTGTTGATTGAGTCAGCGATCACGAATGGAGCTTTGCTTCCACGAGCTCAACGAGTCTCGACACAGCTGTTCTGCATGCTGGTATTGCTCTTGGAAGGTTCAGCGAAGCGCTTGTTGGAACACGCAGGTGACGGTGAAGGATTGCTGAGCTGGCACAGATTCGTGCACTTTCGCGGCCTCTTCGCTGCACCAAGCCGCTGCAACATCGATGTGCACCACTCCAAGCGGCACGCCTTGTTCAACGCCGACAAAAGCTGATTCCTTCACCAACGGTGGGTTGACCACAACGAGAATGGCAAAGCAAAGCAAGCACGAATCCCTCAAGTCAGTTGCTTCATTAGTCGATGCTTCGTCTTCGTTTGCTCGGAGACGGTGGTGCGGCCGTTTTCGATGTCCGTTGCTTGCTATCACTTGCGAATACAAGCGACCGCACAATTTGGCGTGACTGCAATTCTGACATCCATCTTTGATGCGGCACGAAGACGCTGATCACGTGCTCAACTACACGGACCCCGTTGAAAAATCGTACCACATCGTGCACAGATCGCGACATGGGTACAAAACGAATGTACACGAGACACAATCCAGCTTCCGCGCCGCGTGATCGCCCAACGCTGCGCGGCACCATCTCGCTCGCCGAGCGCAGCATTTGCAACTACCGCGTCGTCGTTGAGAGCGGCAAACCCAGCGTGGTCGCGACTTGTTGGGTCGCCATGTTTTGGGCTGTCATCCGTTCGAAAGCGAAGAGTTCTTCCGCGGAACGGACCATTCTTGCCGTGAGAATGTGTAAACACTGGTGTTTCGAGTCAGATGAAGCTGCATGGGTTTGGTGTCACGAGTCGGCGCGTCGGTGTGAAAAATTTAAAAATATGTGGTGTTCTGACATATTTGTTGGATGGAAAGCACAAATTGAATAAAAAGCCCAACATTGACGATGTTCATCTTGATGTTGGGCTTCTTTTGTCCGTACGACAATCCAAGGATCAAAAAATCTGATGTCCAAAACACGAAGAACTAAAAAATGCCAGTGATCAAACAAGCCCAGAGCAAACGAATTCCCAATATCATCAAGAACGACGACGACCACTTAGAGTTTGTCCAAATAGCCGTGATCGTTTGCAGTGGCTGTGCCACTTTCGAAAATTAGCTTGCGGAAATATCCGCAAAGAACTATTGGTGCTCTCGGCGGAAAACCAACGTACGTGGCTCACCGCCAGACCACCACCCTCTGAGTATTCTCGAACGCTTGCGACAAGCCCACGACCAACGACAAAGCTCTTTGCTAAAAAAACCAAGGCTTTCCCATTTCCAAAACGCGGTTCACACGCAACGGTTTCCGCTCCACCGACGTTTTTGGAACACGGAGTTCGCGTCACCGAGGTTTCCATTGAGCTACAACTGCCGCTCCCAACCACTCACACCATCTTCTCCAAGTTGGCAGCAGCGCGACGGGTCTCTCATTGATGCTTTTTTTGGTATGACAGAAGCGTGGTGCTGGCTTTAATAAACCATACGTCTGCCAATTCACACTTCATGCAAAGAATGACCATCTTCTCGCATAGCACGTCTGACAAATCTAACGGCACGTTCGGTTGACATCTGCCAACACTTATCTTTGTGTAACATTTCACCGCAGCTGCCGCTCTCTTTTGATACTTAACTTCCATGGTTGGCAATTTTTCATCTTGCTCTCTTAAAATGCGCACGATCCCACGGCGTGTTATCGATCTCTTGCATTCGTTCTCCAACTTTCTGATGCTTGTCGCAATATTTGGATTGTTCAATCACTCGGGCTTCGCACGCCGCATCTCGCTCAAATGTCGCTGGTAGTTCCGCGCTTGCTCTCCATGGTGTTGGCTCAACGATTTGGGTGCAGCACGTTGCTTCCACCTTCGGAGCTTTCAATGAAATGTTGGACAATTTGCGTACGCTCTTCGGCTGTGTTTCTTTTCTTGTTTTTTCAGCTTGCTTCTCAACAATGTCTACCATTGCCGTCAAAAGGAAGTTTCATGTTCTTTCACAATGTCGAAAATTGTCATTAAGATTTTGGCCACGTCTGTCGTGACATTCTTCTCCACCGCTCCGACTTCACCAATCTTGTTGATCTTCTCTGAATTGTTCATACACTTTCTATTGTGTTTTGGATACCATTCCAGCAACGCAGATATTCGTTGCCAACAATGCAATCATTTGTGTGTAGTTTCTTGTTGCATCTGTTCTTTGTGCTGCTTTTCAATATGATCACTTCTCCATTTGTACTTGTTTCACCAATCCCAATCCACTTCATGTGTGATCTTGAGAGTGATTTGAATGCATGGACATGTGCACTGCAACTGACTCCATTCTTCAGCCACTGTCCACTCAAAAGAGCACAGCGCGCAGGACACTGGTTCACACTCATATTCATCGAACTTTTTTTGTGGTGGGTTTCGGGTTCTTTCTCCGAAAAAGAATAGAAAGAACAACACAGTTTGAATACACGTAGGTTTGGGAACCCGTCCAAACATACAAGTTTTTTTAAAGTTCTTTTTGTACCCTAGACAAAACAATTTTTTCAAAAAAATTTTTCATTATAATTTTATTCATGATTGTGTTCGGTTATTGATATCAACCAATTTATCAAATTGACATTTTCAGTGGATGGATGATCGACTTGTAATTTGACTTCTATTTTTTCCAATAATTTGATTTATAACTTAATTGGTGAGGTGAAGGTTTGGAGGACTTCCCATAATGACAAGAAACATAATCTTGAGAATTTGAATACACGTTTTGTCCAAAAACTTAAAATATTACTTTAAACATCAAGAATTTATAGATTTTCTCATTGGGACTTAATTTTCCAAATGATGAGGAGAGGATTTGGAAGATACGTTTGCAGTTGGTTTGGAGAACCCGCCAGAAGCAACATATCAATAATCTAAAACATCAACAGAACATCATTTTTTACACGCATTGAAATAACCAAGAAAAAGTGCCCACAATAATTTACTTCAAGTTTGGGTCTTTTTTTGAAATTAATCTTCTTACAGTGTATAAGTTAGAAGTTACAATTTAAAAGTTATATGTTAAGTTCAGTTGCTAGTCGACTTATCAATGGTTCATCCACCAGTTTATATGATAATTATAAAACAATTTGTGAATGTACATTGAAACATTGATCAATACAATAAAGTTTTGGGTAGTATTAGCTTGTTTTTTTTGATTTTCTTTCGATTCTTACTTTTTGTTTTAATCTTTTTCTGGAAGGTTCCTAAACTTTCTTCTCTCCACTTCAAAATTTTGCTAAAACATTAATTATAAGGACATTTTTGTGATCTTTTGTAAATTTATCGTTGATAGTTTTTTAACGTGTGTTTATTAATTGATTGTGTATTTTGTCATTTTTTATTTTTTCGGAGGTCTTCCACACTTTCATTTCTCCAATTGATTTGTAGGTGAAGTTGTGATGTTGCAAGTTTTGAGTCAAGTTGTAAGTTTCTCATCCTTCGCGATGACAATTTATGAAGATAATTTTGCAAGTTGTGATGACGTTCTTTCTTAGTTTTTCAAAACAAATTTCTTTTTCTTTTTATACTGGGAGATTGGTCAACTTTTTCTCTATCCCATTGAGTTAAAAATTACAATTTATGAAGTTTTTTGTAATTCGTAAAGTTTACAAGGTTAGTTTCAGGTCGAGTTATGAGTCGGTCACTCCGCCATGTAAATCAACACTAAAATTTTCAGATTATTTGAAAGATTTTTGATTCAAGTGATTAATTCAGGTAATGATTTTAGGCTTTGTTAAGACGTGTATTAATCTCCACAATTTCTTTTTTTCTTTGTCTTGTTTCTATTCTGGGAGGTCTCCAAAAATTTCTTCTTCTTTTTTCGAAAGAGCTATTTTGAATCATAATTTGTTAAAATATGTTCTTCGGTTGAAGTTTTTTTTAAACAGTTTTTCTTTTTATCTTTTTTCGTCTCGGGAGTTCTTCCACACGATGATTTTTCAAAGGTCTTATGAATACGTGTATTGGACTTCTTTGTGGATGTTTTAACTGAACGTTTTTGTTTTTTATTGAAGGGTCCACGAACATTTTTCTCCCAATTCAGATGATAATTTCAAATCATAATTTATATGTTTATTTTCAAATTATAAGTGCGAGTTGTTTTTAGACTATCAGTTAGTGCATCAGTTTTTTTTCATTTTTTCGGCGAGGTCATGATGAGGTTTCTCCGTTGTTTCAGTCAGCATTCTTTGTGCACAGTTCCATACTTTTGACAGTTCTTTCAGAGTCCACAGTTGTGTCCATTAGATTCCACATTTTCCAACTTCAGTTGCGGTGCACAGTGACATACAACACGGCTACGGCTGTTTTGACTCAGGGATCGAGTCTGTGTGTCATACCAAGGTTGATTGGTGAGACGCCGGTGTGGGAAATAGGTGACAGATTGGTATTTGCCGAAGAATGTGTTGAAACAACTCACAGTACAATCCCTCGTGTTCTCAGGATCCTTCATTTTGGAACGAATTGGAAAAGGTTGCAGCTCTCTCGACCATCGATACAGAGCCAAATGGCGACAGTCCAAGAATTTGTTCAAGTGATGAACACGTTGCAGGGACAACAGCATGCTTTGAATCAAGAGGTCTCGAGGTTGACAGCTGAAAATCTGCAGTTCAGACAAGTTGGCTCACCAGGGCTGGCGGAGATTGCAATTACGGTTGGACACAGTGTTGATGATGAGGCTTACCACAGAGCAGATCACCGACGTTTCACGCGGAAACACAGCCGCCTTCGTAGAGTTTTTTTTAAGCTTGGCACTCTAACGACAGTTGAAGAGGCTCACTAAATTGTTGACACGAAGTACAGCGTGTCTCCCGTCGAGAAGATTGCAGAGAGACCCCAGAACGGAAACGTGTGCACCCGAGTTGATCA
>CBDCEV010000091.1:0-4445 GCA_965215715.1 Hyphomicrobiales bacterium
ATTGTGAAGTAGGCACTCTTTTTTTTGCAATGCTTCGAATCTGTGCAGTTCCAGTGCACTTGTTACACTGGTGTTACATTTTTACACTGCTGGGCAAAGTACACCGACGCACGCGCCACACTCCACATGACACCAACATCAAACGAGGTTGACAGCTACCCGTGTTGGCCCGACGCCGGTGTTGTCCAGGTCTTGTGCGATAAGCACCATCTCCACAAGTGGGCGTCAGTGGTCTTTCTGGCCAGGTGACAAATGGCGGCTTGGTTTTGGATCCGTTGGCACATTTATACAAGCGCCGCCATCGAGTGAGGCCTCATAATCGCAGAATCCCCCCACACCAAAAACGCGGTACTCACCGCCTACTTCACAGACGCAGACGAACCTGGTGCCGCTGTGACCGGCAGCGAGCAATCGACAACCGCCACCAGAACGGTTGAGCCCCCACTTGGCAACACACGCATTTGTATCCTCTGCTGCTTTTCACCCCCACGAACTCTCTTGAACGAAATTGTTTGAAACAAAGAAGAAAAGAAACCAATTGATGTTCGGGGCCGTGGCGGCCACGGTGCCAGCACCAGAGATACCTGCCACTTCGTATCAACCGACGGGAAATGTGGGACTCGCACTTTTTTCAACATGTCAATGGCTTTGTTTCAACGCAGAGCAGCTGGCAATCCCCAGCCTTGCGGATCTTGTCTACACATTTACATCGATGCTTGTTTGGATGTGTCGCTTCGGTGCCAGCCGCCGGGTTGTTAGCACCGCAACTCTTGCCTCGCCCACTCTTGCATTTTTCTCGGCCTGAAGGTAACTCCCACACCCTTGAGGAGTCCATCATCACCTTCCACCAGAAAGCGTCTGAGCGTCCCTGGTGGTGGTCGTTTCTCGTGATGTGGAAGAGTGAGTTGGATGTTTGTGTGTCGCATCTCCGACTTGAACTCAAATGTGGTCAGACATGCCGTTGATCATGTGCTCTGCAGCATCGCCCTTGTCCTTTTCCATGCACGTCCGCCACTCCAGCTCGTCTTTCACGCATCCAACGGTGCAACTCACCAGCCGCGTTCAAACCGACATGGTCAACCGCTGAAGTTTCTTCTATTAGTGCAAGGGCTCTGAGACGAACGTGTGTTGTTGTGTGTCTTGCACTGGTTTTAAACACGCTGCGCGTGTGAGCGATGCTGCAAGAGACCCTGCTATTGAAATAAAAATTGTAAATGGCAAAGTTTTAAACGATAAAATGATAAGAGTAAAAAGGTTGACCGTGTAAAAGTAATAAAGGAACACGTAAAAAAAGGAAAAAGTCAAAAAGTAAGAAAAAGAGAAAATAAAAAGTAAAAACAGAAAAAAATAATTTTACTATATATATATACATTTCAAAAAACAAAAAAATAAAAAAGAAGGAAAAACATTAAAAAAGTTGAAAAATAAAAGAAATTGAAAAAAGTTACATATTTTTTAGTAAGAAAAGCAATAAAGAGAGGAAAATCAAGAAAGAAAGAAAGTCAAAAAGATAAAAGTTTTTTCGCCGAAACACATAAATGAAAAAAGTAAAAAAATAATATTTTTTCAAGAAAAAAGGAACAAAAAATTAGAAAAAGTTCAAAAGTCAATAATATCAAGGAAAAACAAAATCAAAAACGAACAAAAAAAAGTTCAAAAAGTAACCATTTAATTTTTTTTTAATCAAAAAGAAAAGAATTGAAAAAGTGAACAAGGTAAAAAAAAACTAAAATAACAAAGGTTTAGAACATTGAAAAAAAAGGAAAAATAAAAGTTTTAAAAAGAATCACAAAAACTTTTTACATGAAAATACACAAAGTAAACAATAACAAGAAAACACAGAAAAAAGCTGTGTCAAGACGCGAATTGCCACGGTGCCTCACTGAAACGTCAATGTGTCTTTGAATGAGCAGCAGTTCGTGGATTTGGTCTCTTAATGTGCTGGCGAGTTCAAACCACTAGGTCACAAGAGTCTGCCACACTTTTCCCCGAACCCCCCTTCTTGTTCAGAACAGAATCCGAGGATTCTGCGGTGTTGATGTCTCAGTATGACTTTGTTTTTTTTGAATTCATACGAAATTGTCACAGCATACGCCTGTTAATTGCATTTCCCGCTCGACCCTGTGCACTGTTTTTTCATACAGTGCAACACAGGGTCCCTCCTTGCTTGCAGCGCAAGGTGTACAAGTTCAGCAGATTCTCTTTGCACGGGGTCATGACCCCAGCACTCAAGTAGGGCCAGGTCCCTGACAGATGTTGGATGACCTTGTCTGAGTGTGTCATTGTCATTGCGCCAACATGTCAATGCGCCAACATGTTGTTGACGAAACTTCCAATACAACAGAACGAGAGACAGGCGTGCCAACCAGGAGACAAGGCGAACGCGAAGATGTGGTTTTCGTTGTCGTGTTTCTTCTGCTTTGCATTCGCTTTTCCAACCTGGGGGTGGTGGGCCACCACGGGGTCTTAATCAATCCCCAGTTTTGGGCTCGTTGCAATGTGATCGTGAGCACTGTTGACAAAATGTCATGTGTGGTCCCAGAAATGTCGTGGAGATCGTGGCAGATGCGCTGGGGTCTGTTGCGAGCAAGATGTCCCACCGAGAGAAACGTGAGTCATGAGGCATCCATGCGAGAAGCTCAGCTGGTGCCTTCGCAGATCTTGGTGGCTGAGTGCCACGGGACGGGAACGGCCTTGGGTGATCCCATCGAGGTGGGTGCCTTGAAGACGTCCATGGAAGTCCGGGAGTCGGCTCTGCTGCTCACAAAGCGCGAAGACCAACATCGGCCACTTGGAGGGTGGAGCTGGTATCACAGGGCTCCTCAAGTGCATCGTGCTGTTGATGGCCTCCGTGTGCCCGCCCAATGTGCATCTAAGACAGCTCAACCCTCATTTGGACATCGAGGGAACGCTGTGTGAAAGGGGGTTTTGTTGCGAGAGACTTGCAAACCACAAGACCTTTGAGCCATCCTCGCATCCAGAGGCTCGCAGCACACATAATTCTGCAACATGTTGAATGTCTTCGTGGTGAACGTCAAAATCACGTGTGTACATGATGATTCTGCAGGATGGTTGTAACTGCATGATGTGAGTCTCAAATAAGTTGCAAAACACAAACGCAATAGTAACGATTTTGTGAGGGTGATGCGCGCATATTGCGAACTGCTGACTCATCCGCGCATCGCTGCAACTGCACTGCAAAACACTTGCAACGCTGAAGCATGATGCGTCGCGGCGGGCCTGAGGGCAGCCACATAGACCTGCATGTTCTGGTGTGGTTGAGGTTGAGGTTATGATTTTCGTGGTTGTTATGGTTGTGCTGGTTGGTGTGTTGCCCCATCCTTTTGCCCCCGTGGCCCCTTTGCACTTGTAGTTGTGTATTTACCAGTTGTTGCACTTTGATTCACACTTGCACCTGGAAGTGTACGTGGTGCATGTACGCTCGTGTTCTTGCGCTGGTCATTGCCATTGTAAATGAGCTGGTTTGCTCCTTTACTTTCATTTCATTGTGCTTGTAATTGTATTTGCTCCTGAGGTTTCTTTGTGGACAGCAACAGTTTGTTTCGTTGTTGCGCCGATGCGAATTTATGTTGTTGTCTTCTCATTGGGGCTTCCACGCCTGTGTCTTTTTGTCTCTTTTTGTGTTGTGCTTTGACGCGTGGAATACGTTTCATGAGTTGCTTCAAAGATGCACATGGAGTTGGTTTGGTGGCGTTTTGTGGTCAAGCTTGGGACTTGATCTCTTCTTGTAAGACTGTCCTGAGATGCTTTCGTCAGCAACCCCGTCCTTCGTCCTTCGTCCTTCGTCCTTCGTCCTGCGTCCTGCGTCTTGCGTCCTCCGTCCTGCGTCCTGTGTCCTTTTTTCTCTGTCCTTTTATACTTTGTCCATTTATACTTTGTCCTTGAAAACTTTCTCCTTGTATAACTAAAACTCTATACTTTATACTTTATACTTTATACTTTATACTTTATACTTTATACTTTATACTTTATACTTTATACTTTATACTTTATACTTTATACTTTATACTTTATACTTTATACTTTATACTTTATACTTTATACTTTATACTTTATACTTTATACTTTATACTTTATATATACTTTATACTTTATACTTTATACTTTATACTTTATACTTTATACTTTATACTTTATACTTTATACTTTATACTTTATACTTTATACTATATACTATATACTATATACTATATACTTTATACTTTATACTTTATACTTTATACTTTATACTTTATACTTTATACTTTATACTTTATACTTTATACTTTATACTTTATACTTTATACTTTATACAATATATTGTATACCTTATACATTATACATAATACGTTATGCTTTATGCTTTGTACTTTACACTTTGTACTGTGTACTGTGTACTGTGCACTTTGCACTTTGCACTTGGATACTTGGATACTGGGATACTG
>CBDCEV010000092.1:0-33340 GCA_965215715.1 Hyphomicrobiales bacterium
GTGAAGGTAGTAAATCAAAAAGAGAAGCTCACCGACATGACTTTGGACTTTCACTCGTAGGGCATAGAGCTTGACACCTGTACCTACATCTTTGGCTCCAAAGACTGATGGACCTCAGCGATACGAATTTGCTGTACGATTGGAAGCGTGACTCGAGAATTAAACTCCACCCAGAAGGGGGTCTTCGGACCAAGCTAATAAGAACAGGCCTGTGAAATTAAGGTAATAGGCATGGTTCCCTTCATTCCCTTAATGATATTGCAATACATGCAAAATACTTGGTCTTGGCTTGAACTCTTTCTGGATGGTCACGCGAAACTCATGGTTCAGCTGTTGTTGGTTCGTGTCGTGCGTCCAGTGGGTGTAATCCCTTCGGGGACCTCTTAAGTTTTGCGAGGATGACTGCTTTCTCGGTGGTCGAGCGGGTGCTCGCATCTACTGGGTGCTGCCACGTACCGTTGCCTCATGGGACTTGAAATGCGACATTTTCAACGCATACACCGAAGTGGAGAAAGATTTCATGAGACTTGTAATAGTGACTTGGGAGGAGGACGCCAAAATCCGGACAGGAACGGGACACAAGCAGATGCAAAAAAGCAACAAGAGAGATATGTACAAAGAGATGTGCAAACCAATGCTGAAGCAAAGGACCATGCTGAATCTCAATCCAAGGCTGCAGTTAAAACAAAGGTTGAAGGTTCGCACAGGAAAGGGAAGCGGTGATTGTTAAAAGCACCTTCACCAAAAAGGAAGCAAGGGGCAAAGAGAAAGGCGGAAAGAGACAGACCTTGAAAAGCAGACGCAAAGACACCCTTACCGGCAAGGCGTTGAAAGACAAGGAAAAGCACAACGTCAAGCAGTGCAGGAACTAACCTTGAATCATTCTTAAGTGATGTTGTCTGAACACAAAAAAAATCAAGAACATCAAACAATTAAGAGGGCCACTGGGCTCCACCAAGAAGAGGGGTATTTGCCTTACGAAAGTCAAGCACAGGTCTGTGAAATGAAGCAAAGCTGGGTGGCTCATGGCACCTCACAATGATAGTGAAAGACATGGCAAAAAATTGGTTTTCGCTTCCACTCTGTCCGAGAGGTGAAGCGATGTTCGTGAAAGGCGCTGTTACACAAGGCGCCGCGCGCCCTCTTACCAGGTCTGCAAAAAAAAAACGCAGAATAGCTCGTTATGGAGTCTTCGCTTTAGTTGTTGTGGGCGCTTGCGTCCTCGGGAGTGCTGTAAGGGTCCGCCTCTGCTTCATTTCCACCGTACCGCTTCCTCATTTGACTCGCAATTCGACATACTGCATGCTTTCACAGGAGTGGAGAAGGGTTTCATGTGAACAGCAGATCTATTGCTATTCGCTTTTTCACTTCTCCGACACCACTCTGTTGGCGGATTTGCTGTCGCGTGTCAACCTGTCTTTTTGGAAATGACTCTTACTCCCAAATGTGTATTTTTCGTTCTAACTGTTGCTGTTGCTGGCGTTTAGCATAACTACAGTGTGCCAATTGACGACGAGCGGGGAGGAGTTGTTGAACCTTGCCTGTTGCGAATATTGTGGTGTCCTTCGGAGCGCTGCTTTATTAGCACCTTCGGGTATTGCCTGATTTTCATGTGACTTGCAATTGCACAGCGTGACAGCTCAATTTTTGCTTTTTTACATCTTCACACGAACGATGTCTGTACAAAAAAAATGATTGTAATTTTAATGTCGATTAATTTCCCAACAACATATCAAAAAAAAAATGCGATAAATAAAATGTAAAATGCGAAGTGCTATGTCAGCACTTAACTGTTTGGTAAATGCTACGTGCTAACATTGCACCGATCACGTACCACTTAGCAAATACAAAGTGCAATGTTAGCACGTAGCACTGAGCAAGTGCTAAGTGCCATGTTAGCACTTGCCACTTAGCACTGAGCAAAAACAGAATGATAAGTGCAATGTCACCGGTCTTTGTTTTCATTTCTTTCTTCCAATTCGTGTTCCCTCTGTGTTTTTACTTGTGTGCGTCGAGCATTGCACTTGGCTTTTACTAGGTGCTTTGTGCTATGTTCTTCGTTTTTCATTGTGCACAGATCCTGTCTACCTGTGATACCTTTGATAGTTTTGATGTTTTTTTGAGATGTTTGAAAACAAGCCACAGAACCTCCTAATTGCGACGTGCTAGCGTAGCACTTGGCACTAAGCAAAAACTAACGGCTAACAGAGCACTTAGCACTAAGGTTCTGCTGTGTGCTGTGTGCTGTGTTCAATGTTAGCAGTTAGGTGTTGCTAGGTAGTATGTGTTATGCGCTACGTTGGCGCTTGGTTGGTGCTGGGTGGCAAGTGCTATGCGCGATGTCAGCACTTAATGTTTGCTGAGTGCTGACATAACACTTAGCACCTCATTTGTGTTTGCCTTTTGATTCTTCATACTTTTGTGTTTTGTTTTACATTTGTGTTCCTGTGTTTTTCCTTGTGTGTGCTTTGTTTGTCAAATAATTACAAATAAGAAAATGTATTTCAACAGTATCATAAGTATCAAAAATATCATAAATATCAAAAGTAAGGGAGGGCCGAGTCTGAACACATTGACAAACATAGAACATAGCACTTGGCGAAACCAAAGTGCTATCTTCTATGTCGTTCATCGTGCTCGGAGCCGCCTCCTTTACGTTTGACACTTTTGAGATGTGTGAATGTAAAAACATGAAGCACAAAAATGAAAGGCTGAATGCTAAGTGCGAGCGCAGCACTTAGCACTTAGGTTCTGCAAAGTGCTAAGTGCTTGGTGCCAACAAAGCAAATATCACTTAGCAAACATTTGTGCCAACACAGCACATGGCACTTGATTGTTGTTGAGTGCTTCGTGCCATGTTTTACATTGGCACTTTGTGTTTGCTGGGTGCTAAGTACTAACATAGCACAAGACAATCAGCACTTAGCAAGACCAAGCTGCTAAGTGCTATGTTAGCATTTTTCTTTTGTTACATCCAAATTGAGGTTTTTATGTGCTTCCTTTTTCTACACATTGTTAAAATTGATTTCGCAATTCTCAAAAGTATCAAACGTAAGGGTGTCGGATCCGAGCACGATGAACGACAAAGAACATAACACTTGGCGTTTGCCAAGTGCTATGTACTACGTGTTTCATTGAGCTCAGATTCGCCTCGTCACTTTTGATGTTCTTGATTCCTGTGATACTGTTGATACTGTTGACGTAAAGACTTACACACAATCATGAAATACTGAGAATAAAAACTACAATGGCCCATTGCTGAATTAGCACTCAGCACTTTGCAAAAACTTATTGTTACGTGATAGATGCTATGTTCGCTCAGTGCTAAGTGCTAACACATCTAGCACTAAACACCTAGCAAACACTTAGCAAACACTCTATCGAAACATACCAAATTGCACGTAGCCAAAACAAAGTGGCAAGTGCTACGTGAGCATTATGTTTCGCTTCAGTGTTTCTGAATTGTTCGTTGTTTTTCTCCTGTGTGTTGTCCCTTTGTGTGTCTTCTTATTCTCTTACTCAGTATTTTTCACAAGAACAAATGATGAACATGATTTCACAAGTATCAAAGGTATCAAAAATATGCGAAGAAAGAGGAGTGAATCCGAGCACGATGAAAAACACAGAACATGGCATTTAGCCAAAACGAAGTGCCAGTTTCTTTGTGCAACACAACACTTTGTATCAAAAAAAAGGTACGAAGTGCTAGGTGCTATGTTGTTACATAGTTGTGTAGTTATAGCACTTAGCACTCTGCAACAAACAAATGCAAAGTGAGCACTTTGCATTGCTAAGTGCAAAGTTTGAACAAAAACAATTCAAAGGTGTGGAACGTTCTAAGTACTGCAAGCAGTGAAGTTCTAGATCTTGGACCTTTGGCTCTTCCTCGTTGGCGATGGTGCCCGTAGCGGTCCCTTTTGAGGTGGTTGTGGTGGTGGTCGCCCTTGCCTCCTTTGGTGGTGCTGCCTTCCTCCTCCTCCTTTGGGTTGTGCTGCTGTCCCATCCTTCCTTTGTGTGTGGTGCTGCTTTCCCCTCTTGTGTGGTGCTGCCTTCTCCTCCCTCGTTAGGGCCGTGGTGCCGCTCCTTTTTATTGTTAAGAATTGTCATTACATCAAGCAAATCAATGTAACCGAATCAAATTGAATCAAATTTCAACATAAATTACATTAGAGTAAAGTGCGGTGATGTAAAGTGGTGGTCTCCACTCCTCCTTTTGGGTGGTGCTGCTTTCCCCTCTCTTCCCTTTTCAGTGGTGTTGCGTTCCCGCCTCCTTCTTTGGGGTGTGGGTGGTGCTGCATTCTTCCTCTCTCCTCTTTTGGGTGTTGCTGGTTCCGCTCCTCCTCCTTTTGGGTGGTGCTGCCTTTTACTCCTTTTTTTGGGTGGTGCTGCTTTCTCCCTTCTTCTTTTGAGTGGTGCTGCGTTTTTTGGGTGCTGCGTTTTTTGGGTGCTGCGTTTTTTGGGTGTGGAAAGGGAGGAGGGAGAGCGGAGGGTGGAAGCAGCACCACCCAAAAGGAGAGGGAAACGGAAAGCAGCATCACTCAAAAGAAGGAGAGGGAAATAGCAGGACGACACCAAAGAGGGAGGTGAAGGCAGCACCACCCAAAAGGAGGAGGAGCGCAAGCAGCAACACCCAAAAGCAGGAGGAGCGGAAAGCAGCACCACCCAAAGGGTGCGAAGGGTAGAGGTGAAATGAGAAGGCCGCACCACCCAAGAGGGGAAAGCAGCACCAAAGCAGCACCCTCTTAAAGGGAAGAGTGCGGACACCAATACCACGCCAAAGAAGGAGGAGGGACCACCACTGTTCTTAACGTTACACTACTTCAAGATAACTGAATTTAGTTTCATGCAGTGACAATTTATGAATTTACCTATCTGTCATTCAAAAGAGGAGGAACGGCAGCACCACCCAAAGGAGGCTGAGGAAGCAGCACCACCCAAAGGAGGGGAAGAAAGGCAGCACCACCAGAAGAAGGAGGAGGCCAAACAGCACCACACAAAAGGGGCGAGGGAAAGAAAGCCTCCTCACCGCTCTCCTCCACCCTCCCTCTCTGCTCCCGTGGCGGCGACTTTTTCGTGATTTACAAATTCGAGTCGTGGCCGCAAACTCAGTTGTTTTTTTTTTTTAATGTAAAAATAATTATATCAGTTTAATATTTTGGCAGTGTCATAAACGATATCAATACCTTGCACTAACAACTTCCATCAGTAGCCCTCGGAATCTGAACTTATGGAGCTTCAAAAAAACTGTTTGACTTTGTCAAAAACTGTTTTTTGCTGGTTGAAACCATTTTAGTTTAAAAAAAAGTTCTTAATATAAAAAAATATTCAAAACTGATATAAGTAACTTAAATCAATAACCGTCGGAATCTGGAGTCATGAACTTTTTTGGGCGGAGTAGGGTGGGAGAATTGTAAATTAAAAATATTTGTTAATAATAATAATCATTACACATTTAATATATCTATGTTGTGGCACAAAAAGACACCTTACACCAATTCTCTTCGGGATGTGGGTTCATCGAACTTCATTTTTTGTTTCAAATATTTTTTGCATAATATAGCTTATGTTTAAATGTTGTACGAATACCTTATAAATAAGAATTGATTCCACATCCCGAGGGTTCTTAATATAAGGTATGAATATACGGTATGAAGATAAATTGTTTTTGACTTAAATTACTAAGTGTTGTCCATGTACAAATTAGATTTGTTTGGGACAACATAATAATATCCATGACACCAGATTTGGAGGGTTACTTAAATAAGTTCTAAATAAAAGTTTTTAGCACAACTTACATCTCAATAAGTTCACACTGTTTGCACAATAATAGGAACACAAAAACCAATAAGCCAAGCAACATAAATAATTTTAAAAAGGCAACGAACGTAATAAACATTTGGACGTTGTTTTTTTTAAATTGCCAGGGTCATTCAGGTGATAATGGGCAGAGAAGAAGAAGGACAGAAAAAGGACAGACCGTGTTTCTCCACACACCAATTGGTGTCAACCAAGGCGCCACCACTTCGTTTCCCTATGTGTTCACTTCAAACATGTCTTCACAATGCTTTTCCTCAGTTTCCAGAACATTTATTCGCATGTTTTGAAGACTTAACGGGTCGGTAGACACTCTCTCTGGCTGCCGTCCACCGTTCAGGTCATCATGGTGTGCGGGCGTGCGTTAATGTTGGATGGGACAGCTCACCGCGGAAAAAACGCACACTCACACCCTTGCAAAGACTGCGCCCCTACAGCACCCAAGCACCTTCCGCGTACACGCACAAAGCCACCCGCACAACGGCGTCCATTGACATCCGCTTTGTTTCCTCAACCCACCGTGCACCAGCACAGCCCGAGGAAACCACACGCAAGCGTCGACCGCGCGCAAGCCCAGCACAAAAGGCATTCTTGGCATGGAGACGCGCGCCCGATGTCGGCCACCTCTTGTTGCTTCGGGTGGCGTGCTCGGGTGGGAAGTGGTGCAGTGTGGGGTGTGGGTGGCGGTGCTTTCCCATCCTCCTAAACAGTATTTCTCAATTGTACACAATGTGAAAGAAATGAAAAGTTAAAGTTTAACATCTTTTCTTTTATTTTTTTGAAAAATGAAATACCGTATTTACAAAATTCGATAAGGTTACAGTCTCTTTCTCCACTTACTTTTAAAAGAGGTGGAGAGAGAACGCTGCGGTTCTCCACTTTACTAAATGTCATTGAACTCGGTACACAAAAAGGATGGGACAGCAGCACCATGCATAGCAGCACCGCCCAAAAGGACAGAGGAGGAAGGCAGCGCTCCCCAAAAGGAGGAGGTGAACCACCACTTTACTTTACTTGCCTTACGTCACTTTACTATACTTCACTGCAATTGGATTAAATTTGCTTTTTCAATTATGACATGTATTGACTGGAGGGAGGAAAGCAGCACCACCCAAAAGGAGAGAGGCGGGGAAGCAGCACCACCCAAAAGGGAGAGGTGAAGGCAGCACCATCCGAAGCAGCACGTTTTTATTTCATCGAATCTGTTCCGGGAACAAAGACGCCCAACACAAGGCATCTCCCAAGACCACGACGTTGACCTCCTCCCCCTTCCCCTCCGCTCCCATAACGGCGACTTTTTCTTGATTTGCAAATTCGAGTCGTGGCCGCAACCTCAGTTTTCCCAAAAAAATGTTTTGCAAATGTAAAAAATCATTTGAGTTCGATATTTCAAAACACTTATTATAAACTGTCTTATATCTTATATTATTACATTACATAAGTGGCCCTCGGAATGTGGACTCATGTAAGGACCATGCTGAAGTTTAAACCAAGGCGGATGGCTCGCAAAGAGAAGCGGTGATGGGTAAAGCCACCTTCACCATGAAGGAAGCAAGGGGCAAAAAGAAAGGCGGAAAGAGAGAGAACTTGAAAAGCAAACGCAAAGACACCCTTTCTGGGAGGGCGTTGAAAGACAAGGAAAAGCACAACGTCAAGCAGTGCAGGAATTAACGTTGGAAAATTATTAAGTGAATTATTCTGGGCACAAAAATGTTTTTCAAGAACATCAAAAAATAAAGAGAGCCACTGGGCTCCACCAAAAAGGGAGGTGTTTATCTCACGAATGTCAAGCACAAGTCTGTGACATGAAGTAGAGCTGGGTGGCTTATTGCCCCTTCCCATAATGATAGTGAAAGACATGGCAAAATTTTGGTTTTCGCTTGCACTCTGTCCGAGAGGTGAAGCGAGGTTCGTGAAAGGCGCTGTTACAAAAGGCGCCGCGCGCCCTCTTACCAAGTCTGCAAAAAAAAAAACGCAGAATAGCTCATGATGGAGTCTTTGCTTCAGTTGTTGTGGGCGTTTGCGTCCTCGAAGGTGATGTAAGGGTCCGCCTCTGTTTCATTTCTTCCGTACCGCTTCCTCATTTGACTCGCAATTCGACACACTGCATTCTTTCACAGAAATGGAGAAGGGTTTCATGTGACTTGCAACTGGACAGATTGACAATTCAATTATATTTTTCACATCTCCACAAGAAATTAAAAAAACATGTATATATATATATATATATATGAATGCAAAAATGCAATTTTAATTCTATTTTCGATGATTTTCGTGACACGTGAAAATGTGAGCACGTAGTTAGGTTGAAGTGCACCGTGTTTTGTTAGCGTGTAATTATTTGGTAAATGCTGATTTCTGACATAGCACATTGCAAACACTAGGTGTTAAGCCAGCACATTGCCCTTAGTCGTTGCAAGATGCTAACATATCACACAGCATTTAGCACTTAGCAAGTGACAAGTGTTGAGTCAAATGTTAGCACGTAGCATTCAACACTAAACAGAGTGCTAAGTGCTAGGTTACTTTTTTTTGTGTTTTTCTTCCTATTTGTTTCTGCTGCTTTGTTACCTGTGTTAAACATAAATATATATACATATAGATATAAACGAAAAACAACTGAATTTGATTTCAAAAGTATCCAACTCATCAAAAACGAGGGAGGCGGATCCGAGCAACGATGAACGACATAGAACGTAATACTTTGCTTCTGCTTTGTGCTATGTTCCATGGTTTTTTTAATGTGCCCGTGGGACAGCTGTCGTCGTCGAGCCGCGACAGCTGTCGTCGAGCTGTGGCACTTCAGCTGCTGTCAGCTGCGGTGAGGGGCAGTTTTCAGGGCCTTGCACACAGGAGCAGGGCAAAGGGCCATGATCACAGCGTCATGGCCTCTCGAATTAGGTGCTCAGCGACAGTTGCACGACAGAGTCCTTCCGTTAACGTCCCACGTCCGTACCACCACCACCCCCCTCCCTCCTCTCCTGTGGGTGGGATGTTTAGATCTATGGAACGAATTTCGGTCGAATTCAACTGTACACCTGATCAGATGTTCTTCTTTTCGAATTCGTGGCTTCAGCCTTCTCGGAAGTCCTTTTTTTTAAAAAAAAAAAACTGCTATTTTCAAGAGTTGAACTTGGGGTTCTTTCATCTGACCTTCCTTTCGAGCCCCTTTCCACTGGAGACCCTTCTTCTCAGGGTCCTTTCACTCAGGGGTTGGCTCCCTCCCAAGACCCCTTCATGGCCTGCCACCTTCCTCTGATCCGAGTCCCTCCCTCAAGGGCGCCGTTTTTCCAAGATCCCCACGCCAATCCCACGCCCACGCACACGCCCACGCCCACGCCCACGCCCACGCCCACGCCCACGCCTCACCACACCACAACACCGAAGTGGAGAAGGGTTTCATGTGAACAGCTTTCATTGTTCTTTGCCTGTTCCTGTACTCCCAAAACATGACCAGAATCAGTCTTGGAACAAAACTGTGATCTTAGCAATGAAATCACTATGCGTACTTGCTGTTGACTTGTGTCGTGTCCTTCCTGAACTATTGGCTGTGATCGGTTGGTTTTTGGGAGCTCGCAATTGCAAGTCGCTTGGATGTTTCATGTCAACAACAGTTGGGTTTGCGCCCTTCTGCTGTCAGGTGAGCCCTTTGAAACCAAGGTCTCCATTGGTTCAGATGGGTGCACCTTGTCGTGGGTGAGCCTCGTTGCTGGTTGTGCCACAGCGTTTTACGCTTCGCTCTCTTTCTCTCTTCTCCCTTTCTCTCTCCCTCTCTTTCTCTCGTTCTCGCTTTCTCTCTTTCTCTCTTCCTCCCTTTCTCTCTTCCTCCCTTTCTCTCTTTCTCTCTTTCTCAGTTTCTCTCGTTCTCTCTTTCTCTCTCTTTCTCTCGTTCTCTCTTTCTCTCTTTCTCTCTTCCTCTCTTTCTCTCTTTCTCTGTTTACCTCTCTCTGTCTTCCTCTCATTCTCTCTTCCTCCCTTTCTCTCTTTCTTTCTTTCTCTCGTTCTTCTGTCTCTCTTTCCCTCTGTCTCTCTTCCTCCCTTTCTCTCTTTCTCTTTTTCTCTCGTCCTATCTTTCTCTCGTTGTCTCTTCCTCCTGTTCTCTCTTTCTCTCTTTCTCTCGTTCTCTCTTTCTCTCTTTCTCTCTTTCTCTCTTCCTCCCTTTCTCTTTATTTCTTTCTTTCTCTCGTTCTCTCGTTCTCTTGTTCTCTCTTCCTCCCTTTGTCTCGTTCTCGATCTCTCTCTTTCTCTCTTCCTCCCTTTCTCTTTATTTCTTTCTTTCTCTCGTTCTCTCGTTCTCTCTTCCTCCCTTTCTCTCTTTCTCTCTTTCTCTCGTTCTCGATCTCTCATTCACTCGTTCTCTCTTTCTCTCGTGAACATGATTTCACAAGTATCAAAGGTATCAAAATTATCCGAAGAAAGAGGAGTGAATCCGAGCACGATGAAAAACACAGAACATGGCATTTAGCAAAAACGAAGTGCCATTTTCTTTGTGCAACACAACACTTTGTATCAAAAAAAAAGGTACTAAGTGCTAGGTGCTATGTTGTTACTTAGTTGTGTAGTTATAACACTTAGCACTCTGCAACAAACAAATGCCAAGTTATCACGTAGCATTGCTAAGTGCAAAGTTTGAACAGAAACAATTCAAATGTGTGTAACGTTCTAAGTACTGCAAGCAGTGAAGTTCTAGAACTTGGACCTTTGGCTCTTCCTCGTTGGCGGTGGTGCCGGTGGCGGTGGTTCCCTTTTGAGATGGTTGTGGTGGTGGTCGCCCTTGACTCCTTTGGTGGTGCTGCCTTCCTCCTCCCTCCTTTGGGCGGTGGTGCCGCTCCTTAAAATTATTTTGAATTGTCATTACATTAAGCAAATCAATGTAACCGAATCAAATTGAATCAAATTTCAAAATAAATTACATTAAGGTAAAGTACGGTGATGTAAAGTGGTGGTCTCCCCTCCTCCTTTTGGGTGGTGCTGCCTTTTACTCTTTTTTTGGGTGGTGCTGCTTCTTTTGAGTGGTGCTGCGTTTTTTGGGTGCTGCGTTTTTTGGGTGTGGGGAGGGAGGGAGGAGGGAGGAGGGAGGGCGGAGGGTGGAAGCAGCACCACCCAAAAGGAGAGGGAAACGGAAAGCAGCACAACTCAAAAGAAGGAGAGGGAAAAAGCAGGACGACCCCAAAGAGGGAGGTGAAGGCAGCACCACCCAAAAGGAGGAGGAACGCAACCAGCAACACCCAAAAGCAGGAGGAGCGGAAAGCAGCACCACCCAAAGGGGGCGAAGGGGTGAGGAGAAAGGAGAAGGCCGCACCACCCAAGAGGAGAAAGCAGCACCAAAGCAGCACCCTCTAAAATTGACGAGTAGGGAAGGCAGTACCAACCAAAAGAAGGAGGAGGGACCACCACTGTTCTTAACGTTACACTACTTCAAGATAACTGAATTTAGTTTCATGCAGTGACAATTTATGAATTTACATATCTGTCATTCAAAAGAGGAGGAACGGCAGCACCACTCAAAAGGGGAGAAAGAAAGCACCCCTCCTCACCTCTTCCCTCTCCTCCTCCGCTCCCATGGCGGCGACTTTTTCTTGATTTACAAATTCGAGTCGTGGCCGCAACCTCAGTTGTTTTTTATGTAAAAATAATTATATCAGTTTAATATTTTGGCAGTGTCATAAACGATATCAATACCTTGCACCAACAACTTCCATCAGTGGCCCTCGGAATCTAGACTCACGGAGCTTCAAAAAAACTGTTTGGCTTTGTTATAAAACTTTTTTTGCTGGTTGAAACCATTTTAGTTTTTTTAAAGTTCTTAATATAATATATATATATATATGTACATTCAAAACTGATATCAGTAACTTATATCATTAACCGTCGGAATCTGGAGTCATGAACTTTTTTGGGTGGAGAATTGTAAATTTAAATTATTTCTTAATAAAAATTATCATTACACATTTAATATATCTATGTTGTGGCACAAAAAACACCTTACACCAATTCTCTTCGGGATGTGGGTTCATCGAACTTCATTTTTTGTTTCAAATATTTTTGCATAATATAGCTTATGTTTAAATGTTGTACGAATACCTTATAAATAAGAATTGATTCCACATCCCGAGGGTTCTTAATATAAGGTATGAATATACGGTATGAAGATAAATTGTTTTTGACTTAAATTACTAAGTGTTGTCCATGTACAAATTAGATTTGTTTGGGACAACATAATAATATCCATGACACCAGATTTAGAGGGTTACTTAAATAAGTTCTAAATAAAAGTTTTTAGCACAACTTACATCTCAATAAGTTCACACTGTTTGCACAATAACAGGAACACAAAAACCAATAAGCCAAGCAACAAAAATAATTTTTAAAAGGCAACAATAGTAATAAACATTCAGACGTTGTTTTTTTTTTTTTTAATTGCCAGGGCCATTTAGATGATGATGGGCAGAAAGGCAGAAGGACGGAAAAAGGACAGACCGTGTTTCTCCAAAAACAATTGGTGTCAACCAAGGCGCCACCACTTCGTTTCTTGTGTGTTCACTTCAAACATGTCTTCACAATGCTTTTCATCAGTTTCCAGAACATATATTCGCATGTTTTGAAGACGTAACGGGTCGGTAGACACTCTCTCTGGCTGCCGTCCACCGTTCAGGTCATCATGGTGTGCGGGCGTGCGTTAATGTTGGATGGGACAGCTCACCGCGGAAAAAACGCACACTCACACCCTTGCAAAGACTGCGCCCCTACAGCACCCAAGCACCTCCCGCGTACACGCACAAAGCCACCCGCACAACGGCGTCCATTGACATCCGCTTTGTTTCCTCAACCCACCGTGCACCAGCACAGCCCGAGGAAACCACACGCAAGCGTCGACCGCGCGCACGCCCCGCACAAAAGGCATTCTTGGCATGGAGACGCGCGCCCGATGTCGGCCACCTCTTGGTTGCTTCGTGTGGCGTGCTCGGGTGGGAAGTGGTGCGGTGTGGGGTGTGGGTGGCGGTGCTTTCCCATCCTCCTAAACAGTATTTCTCAATTGTACACAATGTGAAAGAAATGAAAAGTTAAAGTTTAACATATTTTCTTTTTATTTTTTGAAAAATGAAATACCGTATTTACAAAATTCGATAAGGTTACAGTCTCTTTCTCCACTTACTTTTAAAAGAGGTGGAGAGAGAACGCTGCGGTTCTCCACTTTACTAAATGTCATTGAACTCGATACACAAAAAGGATGGGACAGCAGCACCACGCATAGCAGCACCGCCCAAAAGGACAGAGGAGGAAGGCAGCGCTCCCCAAAAGGAGGAGGTGAACCACCACTTTACTTTACCTTGCCTTACGTCACTTTACTATACTTCACTGCAATTGGATTAAATTTGCTTTTTCAATAATGACATCTATTGACTGGAGGGAGGAAAGCAGCACCACCCAAAAGGAGAGAGGCGGGGAAGCAGCACCACCCAAAAGGGAGAGGTGAAGGCAGCACCATCCGAAGCAGCACGTTTTTATTTCATCGAATCTGTTCCGGGAACAAAGATGGCTAACATAAGGCATCTCCCAAGACCACGACGTTGACCTCCTCCCCCTTCTCCTCCGCTCCCATAACGGCGAATTTTTCTTGATTTACAAATTCGAGTCGTGGCCGCAACCTCAGTTTTTCAAAAAAACAAAAACAAATGGTAAAATAATCATTTAAGTTCAATATCAGAAAACACTTATTATAAACTATATTATATCTTATATTAGTAACATACACAAGTGGCTTTAGTTTTTGTGGGCGCTTGCATCCTCGTGGGTGCTGTGGGAGTCCGCATCTGCTTCATTTCTACCGTACCGCTTCCTCATGTGACTCGCAATTCGACATAGTGCATGATTTCACAGAAATGGAGAAGGGTTTCATGTGACTTGCAACTGGACAGATTGACAATTCAATTATATTTTTCACATCTCCACAAGAAATATAAAAAACATATACATATATATATATATAGGAATGCAAAAATGCATTTTTAATTCTATTTTCGATGATTTTCGTGACACGTGAAAATGTGAGCACGTAGTTAGGTAGAGGTGCACCGTGTTATGTTAGCGTGTTATTATTTGGTAAATGCCGATTTCTGACATAGCACATTGCAAACACTAGGTGTTAAGCCAGCACATTGCCCTTAGTCGTTGCAAGATGCTAACATATCACACAGCATTTAGCACTTAGCAAGTGACAAGTATTAAGTCAAATGTTAGCACGTAGTATTCAACACTAAACAGAGTGCTTAGTGGTTGGTTACCCTTTTTTTCTTCCTATTTGTTTCTGCTGCTTTGTTACCTGTGTTAAACATATATATATATATATATATATATACATATAGATATAAACGAAAAACAACTGAAGTTGATTTCAAAAGTATCAAACTCATCAAAAGCGAGGGAGGCGGATCCGAGCAACGATGAACGACATAGAACGTAATACTTTGCTTCTGCTTTGTGCTATGTTCCATGTTTTTTTATTGTGCCCGTGGGACAGCTGTCGTCGTCGAGCCGCGACAGCTGTCGTCGAGCCGTGGCACTTCAGCTGCTGTCAGCTGCGGTGAGGGGCAGTTTTCAGGGCCTTGCACACAGGAGCAGGGCAAAGGCCATGATCACAGCGTCATGGCCTCTCGAATTAGGTGCTCAGCGACAGTTGCACGACAGAGTCCTTCCGTTAACGTCCCACGTCCGTACCACCACCACCCCCTCCCTCCTCTCCTGTGGGTTGGATGTAGCCATTTTGGCTCAAGCTTTGAAGACCGAAGTGGAGAAGGGTTTCATGTGAACAGCAGTGTCTTTTTTGACGCACTGCTGATCCGTGGTCCCCCATCACGGACGTCTTTTTAAGTTTCAAACCCCTCATAGGTCTTTGGTTTCTGTAGCGCTTTTTAGTGTTCCACGGAATGGCGTTGCACTTCGACTTGTCGTGCGATGACGATCTTGATGACTGGTACAGCGACGAAGTCTATGACAAGCTCATAGCTGAGAGTTGTTGCCTGGATACCGAGGAACGCGCGAGGCAGGCAGAATCCGAGCTGATGCGCAAAGCCAACGATGCAATGCAGAAAGCTGCAGACGTGTTAAACAGGCCTTTTGACCATGAATTTGAACAAGCGCGAGAGGAAGCTGTCTCAAGTGGAAATTTTGATGACGAGCTGATGCGCAATGCCTTCGCTGTAATGCGGGATGCTGCAGACTTGATAAACATGCCTCGGGACAGGTATTTCGGAAACGAAACATCCAGTGTTGATGTTCAAGATCAAGAGCTTCAAGAATTTGAACAAGAGCGAGAGGAAGATGTCACAAGTGAAAATTTTGATGACATGGAGCTTGCTTTCGCAAAGCATACGGAGATGCAGAGTCAACGATTCAGATGGGCTGATGTATTTGACTCGGTGGAAAGAAAGGTGTATGCACTCCCTCCTTTGGAACCAAAGCCACAAGAGAAGGTTGTTCGCAAAAGGTATGAAAACAAAGCTGGAATGTTATTTGTCAATGCTGAAGTCAACAAGGTGAGCAGACAGACTTTGACTCCAAGAGAAGATGCAGAAATGCAAGAGTCGAAGATATGCAGTAAGTTTGTGAACCCAAACAATGCGACCTTTGAGGAAAGAGGTGCTTCGGATGAAAAACCTGTGACCAAGCGGGAAGCTAAAGAACGTGAGAGGCGCACACCAGTTACCGAAAAGAATCGTCGACTTATGGAGCGCAAGCTGAAGATTCGAGAAGTGAAGGAACGGGAGAAGCTTGACTCGTGGCACGATTAGTACTTTGTCTCGCAATTTTGATCACCTTGCTTATTCCTTAAGTGGTAAAAAATAAAAATAGTAAAAAAAAAAAAAGATTAAAATTCAAAAACCAAAAAGAGAGCTTAGCTCCAATCAGAAGGGGTCCTAGGACCATTGTCAAGGCTGAAAGTGAAGACTGGCTGGGTGAAGAAACTACCCACCCTTGATGATAGTGAAAGGCATGACGTATGCGATGGTTTTGGCTTGCATTCTGTCTTTCTATGGTGAGACGCCTGGTGTTCGTCGCTGTAGCTTTGTTACTTTTTGGAAGGCACTGCTTGTTGGATTAGTTGTGGGCTCTTGCGCTCGGAGGGTGTGGTGGGTCCCAAGCCTGCCTCATTCCTGTTTTACCGTATTCTCATGTGACTTGCAACTGGACAGATTGACAACTTAATTTTGGTTTTTCACATCTCCACAACTTTTTTATATTTATGTTTACAAATAAAATTGTAATAATAATAATCCTATTTTCGATTATTTTCATGACACATGAACATGTTAGCATGTTGTTAGGTTGAAGTGCAAAGGGCTATGTTAGGGCTAAGTGCTAACATATCACATAGCACCAAGCATTTAGCAAGTGACAAATGTTAGCACTCAGCGTTCAACACCAAACAGAGTGCAAAGTGCTAGGTTATTTTTTGTTTTTCTTCCTATTTGTTTCTGGTGCTTTGTTTCCTGTGTTATATTTTTATTTGTCTATTTTTTAAAAACGAAAAACAACTGAAATTGCTTTCAAAAGTATCAAACTCATCAAAAGCGAAGGAGGCGGATCCGAGCAACGATGAACGACATAGAACGTAATACTTTGCTTCTGCTTTGTGCTATGTTCCATGTTTTTTTATTGTGCCCGTGGGACAGCTGTCGTCGTCGAGCCGCGACAGCTGTCGTCGAGCCGTGGCACTTCAGCTGCTGTCAGCTGCGGTGCGGGGTGGTTTTCAGGGCCTTGCACATAGGTGCAGGGCCTGGGGGTCATGATCACAGCGTGATGGCCTCTCGAACAAGGTACTCAGCGACAGTTGCACGACAGAGTCCTTCCGTTAACGTCCCACGCCCGTACCACCACCACCTCCCTCCCTCCTCCCTGTGGGTTGGATGTTTAGATCTATGGAACGAATTTCGGTCGAATTCTACTGTACACCTGATCAGATGTCTTTTTTTTTGAATTCGTGGCTTTGGCCTTCTGGGATGTCTTAAAAAAAAACTCCTGTCTTCCTTTCGAGGCACCTTTCCACTGGAGACCCTTCTTCTCAGGGTCCTTTCACTCAGGGACGACCTTACTTTGGGGCTGGCTCCCTTGCAAGACCCCTTGATGGCCTGCCACCTTCCTCTGATCCGAGTCCCTCCCCTCAAGGAACTCCGTTTTTCCAAGATCCCCACGCCAAGACGCGCCACGCAAGCCACACCACGCCCACGCCCACGCCCACGCCAACGCCAACGCCAACGCCAACGCCAACGCCCACGCCCACGCCCACGCCCACGCCCACGCCCGCGCCAACGCCAACGCCAACGCCCACGCCCACGGCACGCCTCACGGCACCACAACACCGAAGTGGAGAAGGGTTTCATGTGAACAGCTTTCGTTGTTCTTTGCATGTTCCTGTACTCCAAAAACATGACAAGAATCAGTCTTGGAACAAAACTGTGATCTTAGCAATGGAATCACGTTGCGTACTTGCTGTTGACTTGTGTCGTGTCTTTCCTAAACTATTGGCTGTAATCGGCGTTTTTTTGGAGCTTGCAATTGCAAGTAGCTTGATGTTTCATGTCAACAACAGTTGGGTTTGCGCCCTTCTGCTGTCAGGTGAGCCCTTTGACACGAAGGTCTATGTTGGTTCAAACAGGTGCACCCTGTCATGGGTGAGCTTTTTGCTGAGTTCAGCCATGGCGTTTGACGACTTCGGCGGCAGACGGCTGGAGGTGGGGATGCGTATGAAGATGTACATGGGGCAACCGACAGACACATCTTCAATGCCGATTCGTGCACCGAACCCAACGAGGATTCTGACTGTGCTGGCGATAACGTAAAGGTGTGGGCTTGGACCGAGGAGGGCTGGGATGATCACAATGCGTCAATTCACTACATTGCCCGAGTTTCGTGACAAAGGGTGCGGGATTGCATCTCGCATTGAGAGCATCGACTTTAAAGAGATGAGCATTACCTCAGAGAAACATGTTGAAAGACAAAAACTCGGGGGCAAGAGCAGGCAAGTGGAAGCAAAGGCTTGGAAGAGACATTCGGTTATACCCTCACATTTGACAACAGCGGCAACTGTGGTTTGAACAAAGACTTGGGACACAAGTGCTTTGAAAAGGTTCAGGACAAGTGCTCTGGCAAAGACTTTGCAAATGAGTACTCTGAAGGAATACAGCATGAGCGCTTTGGCAACGACTATGACGAAGAATGCAAAACTTTGTGTAAAAAAGGAAGCAAAGCAAAAAGCTAAACTCAGCAACAGGATTTTTCCACCGAGATGTTTCACATGAATCGAATGTTAAAGAACGCAAAACTTTTTTATGAGGTAGTAAATCAAAAAGAGAAGCTCACCGACATGAATTTGGACTTTGACTCGTGGGGCATGGAGCTTGACACCTGTACCTACATCTTTGGCTCGAACGACTGATGGACCTCAACGATACGAATTTGCTGTACGATTAGAAGCGTGACTCGAGAATTGAACTCCACCCAGAAGGGGGTCTTCGGACCAAGCTAATAAGAACAGGCCTGTGAAATTAAGGTAATAGGCATGGTTCTTCCATTCCCATAATGCTATTGTAATACATGCAAAATACTTGGTCTTGGCTTGAACTCTTTCTGGATGGTCACGCGAAACTCATGGTTCAGCTGTTGTTGGTTCGTGTCGTGCGTCCAGTGGTGGTAATCCCTTCGGGGACCTCTTAAGTTTTGCGAGGATGACTGCTTTCTCGGTGGTCGAGCGGGTGCTTGCATCTACTGGGTGCTGCCACGTACCGTTGCCTCATGGGACTTGAAATGCGACATATTCAACGCATACACCGAAGTGGAGAAAGATTTCATGACACTTGTAATAGTGACTTTTGAAGCAGCGGGAGGAGGAAGCCAAAATCAGGACAATGACAGGGACACAAGCAGTATGTGCAAAAGCAGCAAGAGATGTGCACAGGAAGATGTACAACCCAAGGCTGACGCAAAGTCCGAGGCGACAGGGAAAGGAGAGGGAGATGCACCAGCAGATGCGCAAAAGCAGCATGAGAGATATGCACAAAGAGATGTACAATCCAATGCTGAAGCAAAGGACCATGCTGAATCTCGATCCAAGGCTGAAGTTAAAACCAAGGTTGAAGGTTCGCACAGGCAAGCGGTCATGGGTAAAGCCGCCTTCATCATAAAGAAAGCAAGGGGCAACGAGAAATGCGGAAAGAGAGAGAGAGACAACTTGAAAAGCAGACGCAAAGACACCCTTTCTGGGAAGGCGTTGAAAGAAAAGGAATAGCACAATGTCAAGCAGTGCAGGAATTAACCTTGGATCATTCTTCAGTGAATTTGTCTGGGCACAAAAAAAACTTCAAGAACATCAAAAAAAGAGCACAAAGAGGGTATTTACCTCACGAAAGTCAAGCACAGGTCTGTGAAATGAAGCAAAGCTGGGTGGCTTATTGCCCCTTCCCTCAATGATAGTGAAAGACATGCCATTATTTGGTTTTGGCTTGCACTCTGTCCGACAGGCGAAGCGATGTTCGTGAAAGGCACTGTTACAAAGGGCGCCGCGCGCCCTCTTACCAGGTCTGCAAAAAAAGAACGCAGTGTACCTCGTTTTGGAGTCTTCGTTTCAGTTGTTGTGGGGGCTTGCGTCCGCGGGTGTGCTGTGGGAGTCCGCCTCTGCTTCATTTCCACCGTACCGTTTCCTCATTTGACTCGCAATTCGGCATACTGCATGCTTCTCACAGGAGTGGAGAAGGGTTTCATGTGAACAGCAGATTTATTGCTATTTGCGTTTTCACTTCTCCGACACCACAATGTTGGCGGATTTGCTGTCGTGTGTCAACCTGTCTTTTTGGAAATGACTCTGGCTCCCATCTGTGTACTGTTAGTTCTAACTGTTGCCTGTTGCTAGCGCTTAGCAAAACAACAGTGTGGCAATTGACAACGAGCGGGGAGGGGGGGAGGGGTTGTTGAACCTTGCCTGTTGCGGGTATTGTGGTGTCCTTCGGGGCGCTGCTTTATTAGCACCTTCGGGTATTGCCTGATTTTCATGTGACTTGCACTTGCACAGCTTGACAGCTCAATTTTTGCTTTTTTACATCTTCACACGAACAAAGTCTGTACAAAAAATGATTGTAATTTTAATGTTGATTAATTTCCTAACAACGTTTAAAAAAATGCGATAAATAAAATGTAAAATGCAAAGTGCAGCACTTAATTTATTGGTATGCCACGTGCTAAAATTGTAGCACGTACCACTTAGCAAGTGCAAAGTGCCATGTTAGCACGCACCACTGAGCACTTAGCACTGAGCAAAAACAGAATCATAAGTGCTATGTCACCGCTCTTTGTTTTCATTTCTTTCTTCCAATTCGTGTTCCCTCTTTGATTTTTACTTGTGTGCGTTTATATATGTATATGTACATATTATATATACGAAACACTAATAACGCCATAGAACATAGCACTTGGCTTTTACTGGGTGCTTTGTGCTATGTTCAATCGTTTTTCATTGTGCCCAGATCCGGGTCTACCTTTGATACCTTTGATAGTTTTGATGTTTTTTGAGATGTTTGAAAACAAGCCACAAAACCTCCTGCATTGCGACGTGCCTAGCGTAGCACTTGGCACTCGGCAAAAACTAACGGCTAACAGAGCACTTACGCACTCAGGTTCTGCTGTGTACTGTGTGCTATGTTCAATGTTAGCACTTAGGTGTTGCTAAATGGTAAGTGTTATGCGCTATGTTAGCACTTAGTTGGTGCTGGGTGGTAAGTGCTGTGCGCGATGTCAGCACTTAATGTTTGCTCAGTGCTAAGTGCTGACTAGCACTTCGGACGTAGCGAACACAAAGTGCCAAGTGCTATGTTAGCATTTGTGTTTTCTTTTGATTCTTCATATTTTTGCGTTTTGTTTTACATAAGTGTTCCTGTGTCTTTCCTTGTGTGTGCTTTGTTTGTTAAATAATTACAAATATTGCAACAGTATCATAAGTATCAAAAGTGTCAAAAGTGTCAAAAGTAAGGGAGGGCCGAGTCTGAGCACGTTGACAAACATAGAACATATCAGTTTGCAACAGCTAAGTGCTATCTTCTATGTCGTTCATCGTGCTCGGATCCGCCACCTTCACGTTTGATACTTTTGAGATATGTGAATGTAAAAAACATGAAGCACAAATAAAAAAGGCTGAATGCTAAGTGCGAGCGCAGCACTTTGCACTTAGGTTCTGCAAAGTGCTATGTGCTAGGTGCCAACAAAGCAAATATCACTTAGCAAACATTATGTGCTAACACAGCACATGGCACTTGATTGTTGCTGAGTGCTTCGTGCTATGTTTTATATTGTCACTTTGTGTTTGCTGGGTGCTAAGCACTAACATAGCACATGACACTCAGCATTAGCAAGACCAAACTGCTAAGTGCCATGTTAGCATTTTCTTTTGTTTCATTCAAATTGAGGTTTTTATGTGCTTACTTTTTCTACACATTGTTAAAATTGATTTCGCAGGTATCAAAAGTATCAAAAGAAAGGAGGTCTGATCCGAGCACGATGAAAGACATAGAACATAATACTTGGCGTTTGCCTGGTGCTATGTACCATGTGTTTCATTGAGCTCCGATTCGCCTCGTTACTTGTGATGTTTTTGATTCCTATGATCCTGTTGATACTGTTGACATAAAGAATTACACACAATCATCAAATACTGAGAATAAAAACTACAATGGTCCATTGCTAAATTAGCACTCAGCACTTTGCAAAAACTTATTGTTACGTGACAGATGCTATGTTCGCTAAGTGCTAAGTGCTAACACATCTGGCACTAAACACCTAGCAAACACTTAGCAAACACTCTATCGAAACATACCACATTGCACGTAGCCAAAACAAAGTGGCAAGTGCTACGTGAGCATTATGTTTCGCTTCTGTGTTTCTGAATTGTTCGTTGTTTTTCTCCTGTGTGTTGTCCCTTTGTGTGTCTTCTTATTCTCTCACTCAGTATTTTTCACAAGAACAAATGATGAACATGATTTCACAAGTATCCAAGGTATCAAAAATATCCGAAGAAAGAGGAGTGAATCCGAGCACGATGAAAAAACACAGAACATGGCATTTAGCCAAAACGAAGTGCCAGTTTCTTTGTGCAAACACAACACTTTGTGCTTATCAAAAAAAAGGTACTAAGTGCTCAGTGCTATGTTGTTACATAGTTGTGAAGTTATAACACTTAGCACTCTGCAACAAACAAATGCCAAGTTAGCACGTAGCATTGCTAAGTGCAAAAATTCAAATGTGTGGAACGTTCCAAGTACTGCAAGCAGTGAAGTTCTAGAACTTGGACCTTTGGCTCTTCCTCGTTGGCGATGGTGCCCGTAGCGGTCCCTTTTGAGGTGGTTGTGGTGGTGGTCGCCCTTGCCTCCTTTGGTGGTGCTGCCTTCCTCCTCCTCCTTTGGGTTGTGCTGCTGTCCCATCCTTCCTTTGTGTGTGGTGCTGCTTTCCCCTGTTGTGTGGTGCTGCCTTCTCCTCCCTCCTTTGGGCGGTGGTGCCGCTCCTTGAAATTATTATGAATTGTCATTACATTAAGCAAATAAATGTAACCGAATCAAATTGAATCAAATTTCAACATAAATTACATTAGAGTAAAGTGCGGTGATGTAGAGTGGTGGTCTCTCCTCCTCCTTTTGGGTGGTGCTGCCTTTTACTCCTTTTTTTGGGTGGTGCTGCTTTCTCCCTCCTTCTGTTGAGTGGTGCTGCGTTTTTTGGGTGCTGCGTTTTTCGGGTGTTGCTGGTTCCGCTCCTCCTCCTTTTGGGTGGTGCTGCCTTTTACTCCTTTTTTTGGGTGGTGCTGCTTTCTCCCTGCTTCTTTTGAGTGGTGCTGCGTTTTTTGGGTGCTGCGTTTTTTGAGTGTGGGGAGGGAGGAGGGAGGGCGGAGGGTGGAAGCAGCACCACCCAAAAGGAGAGGGAAACGGAAAGCCGCATCACTCAAAAGAAGGAGAGGGAAAAAGCAGGACGACACCAAAGAGGGAGGTGAAGGCAGCACCACCCAAAAGCAGGAGGAGCGCAACCAGCAACACCCCAAAGCAGGAGGAGCGGAAAGCAGCACCACCCAAAGGGGGCGAAGGGGTGAGGAGAAAGGAGAAGGCCGCACCAGCCAAGAGGGGAAAGCAGCACCAAAGCAGCACCCTCTAAAAGGGACGAGTAGGGAAGGCAGTACCAACCAAAAGAAGGAGGAGGGACAACCACTGTTCTTGACGTTACTTCAAGTTAACTGAATTTAGTTTAATGCAGTGACATTTTATAAATTTACTTGTCTGTCATTCAAAAGAGGAGGAACGGCAGCACCACCAAAAGAAGGAGGAGGAAGCAGCACCACCCAAAGGAGGTGAAGGAAGGCAGCACCACCAGAAGAAGGAGGAGGCCAAACAGCACCACCCAAAAGGGGAGAAAGAAAGAAAGCCTCCTCCCCGCTCCCCTCCACCCTCTCCCTCTCCGCTCTCGTGGCGGCTACTTTTTCGTGATTTACAAATTCGAGTCGTGGCCGCAACCTCTGTTTTTTTTTTGAAAAAAATGAAAATAATCATATAAGTTCAATATTTTTGGATATATCATACACGATATTAATACCTTACATCAACAACTTCCATCAGTGGCCCTCGGAATCTAGACTCACGGAGCTTCAAAAAAACTGTTTGGCTTTGTTATAAAACTTTTTTGCTGGTTGAAACCATTTTAGTTTAAAAAAAAGTTCTTGATATAAAAAATATTCATAACTGATATTAGTAACTTATATCAATAACCGTCGGAATCTGGAGTCATGAACTTTTTTGGGTGGAGAATTGTAAATTAAAAAATATTTCTTGATACTAATTATCATTACACATTTAATATATCTATGTTGTGGCACAAAAAACACCTTACACCAATCCTCCTCGGGATGTCGGTTCATCGAACTTCATTTTTTGTTTCAATTTTTTTTTGCAAAATATAGCTTACGTTTAAATGTTGTACGAATACCTTATAAGTAAGAATTGATTCCACATCCCGAGGGTTCTTAATATAAGGTATGAATATACGGTATGAAGATAAATTGTTTTTGACTTAAATTACTAAGTGTTGTCCATGTACAAATTAGATTTGTTTGGGAAAACATAATAATGTCCATGACACCAGATTTGGAGGTTTAAATAAGTTCTCAATTAAAGTTTTTAGCACAACTTACATCAATAAGTTCACACTGTTTGCACAATAATAGGAACACGAAAAACATTAAGCCAGGCAACAAAAAGTATTTTAAAATGACAACAAACAAAATAAACATTTGGACGTTGTTTTTTTTTTTAATTGCCAGGGTCATTCAGGTGATAATGGGCAGAGAAGCAGAAGGACGGAAAAAGGACAGACCGTGTTTCTCCACACACCAATTGGTGTCAACCAAGGCGCCACCACTTCGTTTCCCTTTGTGTTCACTTCATACTTGTCTTCACAATGCTTTTCATCAGTTTCCAGAACATTAATTCGCATGTTTTGAAGACGTAACGGGTCGGTAGACACTCTCTCTGGCTGCCGTCCACCGTTCAGGTCATCATGGTGTGCGGGCGTGCGTTAATGTTGGATGGGACAGCTCACCGCGGAAAAAACGCACACTCACACCCTTACAAAGACTGCGCCCCTGCAGCACTCAAGCACCTCCCGCGTATACGCACAAAGCCACCCGCACAACGGCGTCCATTGACATCCGCTTTGTTTCCTCAACCCACCGTGCACCAGCACAGCCCGAGGAAACCACACGCAAGCGTCGACCGCGCGCAAGCCCCGCACAAAAGGCATTCTTGGCATGGAGACGCGCGCCCGATGTCGGCCACCTCTTGTTGCTTCGGGTGGCGTGCTCGGGTGGGAAGTGGTGCGGTACACTGTGAAAGAAATGAAAAAATAAAGTTTAACGTATTTTCTGGTATTTTTTTGAAAAATGTAATACCGTATTTACAAAATTCGATAAGATTACAGTCTCTTTCTCCACTTACTTTTAAAAGAGGTGGAGAAAGAACGCTGCGTTTCTCCACTTTGCTAAATGTCATTGAACTCGAAACACAAAAAGGATGGGACAGCAGCACCACGCACAGCAGCACCGCCCAAAAGGGGAGATGGGGTGGAAGGCAGTACCAACCAAAAGAGGGAGGAGTGACCACCACTTTACTTTATCTTGCCTGACGTCACTTTGCTATACTTTACTGCAATTGGATTTGATTTGTTTTTCAATAGTTGCATGTATTGAATGTAACACCGCCCAAAAGGAGGGACAGAGGAGAAGACAGCACCACGCAAGAGGAGAAAACAGCACAACCCCAAAGAAGGAGGGAGGAAAGCATCACCGCCCAAAAGGAGAGAGGCAGGGAAGCAGCACCACCCAAAAGGGAGAGGTGAAGGCAGCACCATCCGAAGCAGCACGTTTTTATTTATTTCATCGAATCTGTTCCGGGAACAAAGACGCCCAACATAAGGCATCTCCCAAGACCACGACGTTGACCTCCTCCCCCTTCCCCTCCGCTCCCATAACGGCGACTTTTTCTTGATTTACAAATTCGAGTCGTGGCCGCAACCTCAGTTTCCCAAAAAAAAAAGTTTTGCAAATGTAAAATAATCATTTTGAGTTCGATATTTTAAAACACTTATTATAAACTGTCTTATATCTTATATTATTACCTTACATAAGTGGCCCTCGGAATGTGGACTCATGTAAGGACCATGCTGAAGTTTAAACCAAGGCGGATGGTTCGCAAAGAGAAGCGGTGATGGGTAAAGCCACCTTCACCATAAAGGAAGCAAGGGGCAAAAAGAAAGGCGGAAAGAGAGAGAGAACTTGAAAAGCAGACGCAAAGACACCCTTTCTGGGAGGGCGTTGAAAGACAAGGAAAAGCACAACGTCAAGCAGTGCAAGAATTAACGTTGGAAAATTATTAAGTGGATTGTTCTGGGCACAAAAATGTTTTTCAAGAACATCAAAAAATAAAGAGAGCCACTGGGCTCCACCAAAAAGGGAGGTGTTTATCTCACGAATGTCAAGCACAAGTCTGTGACATGAAGTAGAGCTGGGTGGCATATTGCCCCTTCCCATAATGATAGAGTAAGACATGGCATATATTTGGTTTTCGCTTGCACTCTGTCCGAGAGGTGAAGCGATGTTCGTGAAAGAGCGCTGTTACAAAAGGCGCCGCGCGCCCTCTTACCAGGTCGGCAAAAAAGCGCAGTGTAGCTCGTGATGGAGTCTTTGCTTCAGTTGTTGTGGGCGTTTGCGTCCTCGAAGGTGATGTAAGGGTCCGCCTCTGCTTCATTTCTTCCGTACCGCTTCCTCATTTGACTCGCAATTCGACACACTGCATTCTATCACAGAGTAGGAGAAGGGTTTCATGTGACTTGCAACTGGACAGATTGACAATTCAATTATATATTTTCACATCTCCACAAGAAATATAAAAACATGTGTGTATATATATATATATGAATGCAAAAATGCAATTTTAATTCTATTTTCGATGATTTTCGTGACACGTGAAAATGTGAGCACGTAGTTAGGTTGAAGTGCATCGTGTTATGTTAGCGTGTAACTATTTGGAAAAATGCGGATTTCTGACATAGCACATTGCAAACACTAGGTGTTAAGCCAGCACATTGCCCTTAGTCGTTGCAAGATGCTAACATATCACACAGCATTTAGCACTTAGCAAGTGACAAGTGTTGAGTCAAATGTTAGCACGTAGCATTCAACACTAAACAGAGTGCTAAGTGCTAGGTTACCCCTTTTTTTTCTTCCTATTTGTTTCTGCTGCTTTGTTACCTGTGTTAAACATATATATAAAAAAACATATAGATATAAACGAAAAACAACTGAAGTTGATTTCAAAAGTATCAAACTCATCAAAAGCGAGGGAGGCGGATCCGAGCAACGATGAACGACATAGAACGTAATACTTTGCTTCTGCTTTGTGCTATGTTCCATGGTTTTTTTATTGTGCCCGTGGGACAGCTGTCGTCGTCGAGCCGCGACAGTTGTCGTCGAGCCGTGGCACTTCAGCTGCTGTCAGCTGCGGTGAGGGGCAGTTTTCAGGGCCTTGCACACAGGTGCAGGGCAAAGGGCCATGATCACAGCGTCATGGCCTCTCGAATTAGGTGCTCAGCGACAGGTGCACGACAGAGTCCTTCCGTTAACGTCCCACGTCCGTACCACCACCACCCAATCCCTCCTCTCCTGTGGGTTGGATGTATCCATTTTGGCTCAAGCTTTGAAGACCGAAGTGGAGAAGGGTTTCATGTGAACAGCAGTGTCTTTTTTGAGGCACTGCTGATCCGTGGCCCCCCTTCACGGACGTCTTTTTCAGTTTCGAACCCCTCATAGGTCTTTGGTTTCTGTAGCGCTTTTTAGTGTTCCAAGGAATGGCGTTGCACTTCGACTTGTCGTGCGATGACGATCTTGATGACTGGTACAGCGACGAAGTCTATGACAAGCTCATAGCTGAGAGTTGTTGCCTGGATACCGAGGAACGCGCGAGGCAGGCAGAATCCGAGCTGATGCGCAAAGCCAACGATGCAATGCAGAAAGCTGCAGACGTGTTAAACAGGCCTTTTGACCATGAATTTGAACAAGCGCGAGAGGAAGCTGTCTCAAGTGGAAATTTTGATGACGAGCTGATGCGCAATGCCTTCGCTGTAATGCGGGATGCTGCAGACTTGATAAACATGCCTTGGGACAGGTATTTCGGAAACGAAACATCCAGTGTTGATGTTCAAGATCAAGAGCTTCAAGAATTTGAACCTGAGCGAGAGGAAGATGTCACAAGTGAAAATTTTGATGACATGGAGCTTGCTTTCGCAAAGCATACGGAGATGCAGAGTCAACGATTCAGATGGGCTGATGTATTTGACTCGGTGGAAAGAAAGGTGTATGCACTCCCTCCTGTTCTACAAGAAGCAGCACCAGCAGCGATGCCTTTGGAACCAAAGCCACAAGAGAAGGTTGTTCGCAAAAGGTATGAAAACAATGCTGAAATGTTATTTGTCAAGGCTGAAGTCAACAAGGTGAGGAGACAGACTTTGACTCCAAGAGAAGATGCAGAAATGCAAGAGTCGAAGATATGCAGTAAGTTTGTGAACCCAAACAATGCGACCTTTGAGGAAAGAGGTGCTTCGGATGAAAAACCTGTGACCAAGCGGGAAGCTAAAGAACGTGAGAGGCGCACACCAGTTACCGAAAAGAATCGCCGACGTATGGAGCGCAAGCTGAAGATTCGAGAAGTGAAGGAACGGGAGAAGCTTGACTCGTGGCACGATTAGTACTTTGTCTCGCAATTTTGATCACCTTGCTTATTCCTTAAGTGGTAACAAGTTGGGTAAAGAAGAAAGTAAAAAAAAAAGTATAAAAAAAAGATTAAAATTCAAAAACCAAAAAGAGAGCTTAGCTCCAATCAGAAGGGGTCCTAGGACCATTGTCAAGGCTGAAAGTGAAGACTGGCTGGGTGAAGAAACTACCCACCCTTGATGATAGTGAAAGGCATGACGTATGCGATGGTTTTGGCTTGCATTCTGTCTTTCTATGGTGAGACGCCTGGTGTTCGTCGCTGTAGCTTTGTTACTTTTTGGAAGGCATTGCTTGTTGGATTAGTTGTGGTCGCTTGCGCTCGGAGGGTGTGGTGGGTCCCAGGCCTGCCTCAGTCCTGTTTTACCGTATTCTCATGTGACTTGCAACTGGACAGATTGACAACTTAATTTTGGTTTTTCACATCTCCACAACATTTTTTATATTTATGTTTACAAATAAAATTGTAATAATAATCCTATTGTCGATTATTTTCATGACACATGAACATGTTAGCATGTTGTTAGGTTGAAGTGCAAAGGGCTACGTTAGGGCTAAGTGCTAACATATCACATGGCACCAAGCATTTAGCAAGTGACAAATGTTAGCACTCAGCGTTCAACACCAAACAGAGTGCTAAGTGCTAGGTTATTTTTTGTTTTTCTTCCTATTTGTTTCTGCTGCTTTGTTACCTGTGTTATATTTTTATATGTCTATATATAAAAACGAAAAACAACTGAAATTGATTTCAAAAGTATCAAACTCATCAAAAGCGAAGGAGGCCGATCCGAGCAACGATGAACGACATAGAACGTAATACTTTGCTTCTGCTTTGTGCTATGTTCCATGGTTTTTTTATTGTGCCCGTGGGACAGCTGTCGTCGTCGAGCCGCGACAGCTGTCGTCGAGCCGTGGCACTTCAACTGCTGTCAGCTGCGGTGCGGGGTGGTTTTCAGGGCCTTGCACACAGGTGCAGGGCCTGGGGTCATGATCACAGCGTGATGGCCTCTCGAACAAGGTACTCAGCGACAGTTGCACGACAGAGTCCTTCCGTTAACGTCCCACGTCCGTACCACCACCACCTCCCTCCCTCCTCTCCTGTGGGTGGGATGTTTAGATCTATGGAACGAATTTCGGTCAAATTCAACTGTACACCTGATCAGATGTTCTTCTTTTTGAATTCGTGGCTTCGGCCTTCTCGGAAGTCCTTTTTCTTAAAAAAAAAAAACTGCTATTTTCAAGAGTTGAACTTGGGGTTCTTTCATCTGACCTTCCTTTCGAGCCCCTTTCCACTGGAGACCCTTCTTCTCAGGGTCCTTTCACTCAGGGGTTGGCTCCCTCCCAAGACCCCTTCATGGCCTGCCACCTTCCTCTGATCCGAGTCCCTCCCCTCAGGAACTCCATTTTTCCCAATCCCCACGCCAATCCCACGCCCACGCCAATCCCACGCCCACGCCCACGCCCACGCCCACGCCCACGCCCACGCCCACGCCCACGGCACGCCCGCGCCAGCGCCAGCGCCAACGCCAACGCCAGCGCCTCACCACACCACAACACCCAAGTGGAGAAGGGTTTCATGTGAACAGCTTTCATTGTTCTTTGCCTGTTCCTGTACTCCAATAACATGAAAAGAATCAGTCTTGGAATAAAACTTTGCCTGCAGGACGTAGTTCCTGGAGGTGAGTTTCCTTTCTTTTAGTTTATTTTCCCACGCTCGGCTTATGCTTTTGCACTTCATGTCGGTCTGAGTGTTGTTAGTGACCTTAGCAATGAAATCACTATGCGTACTTGGTGTTGACTTGTGTCGTGTCCTTCGTGAACTATTGGCTGTGATCGGTTGGTTTTTGGGAGCTCGCAATTGCAAGTCGCTTGATGTTTCATGTCAACAACAGTTGGGTTTGCGCCCTTCTGCTGTCAGGTGAGCCCTTTGAAACCAAGGTCTCTTTTGGTTCAGATAGGTGCACCCTGTCATGGGTGAGCCTCGTTGCTGGTTGTGCCACAGCGTTTTACGGTTCGGCGGCAGACGACTCCAGGTGGGATGCTGTATACGATGGGTATGAAGATGTACGTGGTGATGCCCAACACCGATAGGTGCGTCGAGCCGTACGAGGTTCTGACAACGCTGGCGATAGCGTAAAGGTGTGGGCTTGGACCGAGGAGGGCTGGGTTGAGCTCAATGCGCTACGCCGAAGGACAACATTGCCCGAGCTTCGTGACAAAGAAAGAGAGCGGGATTGCATCTCGCATTGAGAGCATCGACTTTAAAGAGATGAGCATTACCTTGGAGAAACATGTTGAAAGACAAAAACTCGAGGGGCAAGAGCAGGCAAGTGGAAGCAAAGGCTTGGAAGAGACATGCGGTTATACCCTCACATTTGACAACAGCGGCAACGGTGGTTTGAACAAAGACTTGGGACACAAATGCTTTGAAAAGGTTCAGAACAAGTGCTCTGGCAAAGACTTTGCAAATGAGTACTCTGAAGGAATACAGCATGAGCGCTTTGGCGACGACTGTGACGAAAAATGCAAAACTTTGTTTTTAAAAAGGAAGCAAAGCAAAAAGATAAATGCAGCAACGGGATTTTTCCACCGAGATGTTTCACATGAATCGAATGTTAAAGAACGCAAAACTTTTTTATGAGGTAGTAAATCAAAAAGAGAAGCTCACCACCATGAATTTGGACTTTGACTCGTGGGGCATGGAGCTTGACACCTGTAACTACATCTTTGGCTCGAACGACTGATGGACCTCAACGATACGAATTTGCTGTACGATTGGAAGCGTGACTCGAGAATTGAACTCCACCCAGAAGGGGGGTCTTCGGACCAAGCTAATAAGAACAGGCCTGTGAAATTAAGGTAATAGGCATGGTTCTTCCATTCCCATAATGATATTGCAATACATGCAAAATACTTGGTCTTGGCTTGAACTCTTTCTGGATGGTCACGCGAAACTCATGGTTCAGCTGTTGTTGGTTCGTGTCGTGCGTCCAATGGTGGTAATTCCTTCGGGGACCTCTCAAGTTTTGCGAGGATGACTGCTTTCTCGGTGGTCGAGCGGGTGCTTGCATCTACGAGGTGCTGCTTCGTACCGTTGCCTCATGGGACTTGAAATGCGACATGTTCAAGGCATACATCGAAGTGGAGAAGGGTTTCATGAGACTTGTGATAGTGGCTTTTGAAGCAGCGTGAGAAAAAAGCCAAAATCAGGACAATGACAGGGACAGAAGCAGATGCACAAAAGCAGCAAGACAGATATGTACAAAGAGATGTACAATCCAATGCTAAAGCAAAAGACCATGCTGAAGTTTAAACCAAGGCGGATGGTTCGCAAAGAGAAGCGGTGATGGGTAAAGCCAACTTCACCATAAAGGAAGCAAGGGGCAAAAAGAAAGGCGGAAAGAGAGAGAACTTGAAAAGCAGACGCAAAGACACCCTTTCTGGGAGGGCGTTGAAAGACAAGGAAAAGCACAACGTCAAGCAGTGCAAGAATTAACGTTGGAAAATTATTAAGTGAATTATTCTGGGCACAAAAATGTTTTTTCAAGAACATCAAAAAATAAAGAGAGCCACTGGGCTCCACCAAAAAGGGAGGTGTTTATCTCACGAATGTCAAGCACAAGTCTGTGACATGAAGTAGAGCTGGGTGGCTTATTGCCCCTTCCCATAATGATAGTGAAAGACATGGCATATATTTGGTTTTCGCTTGCACTCTGTCCGAGAGGTGAAGCGATGTTCGTGGAAGAGGGCTGTTACAAAAGGCGCCGCGCGCCCTCTTACCAGGTCGGCAAAAAAGCGCAGTGTAGCTCGTGATGGAGTCTTTGCTTCAGTTGTTGTGGGCGTTTGCGTCCTCGAAGGTGATGTAAGGGTCCGCCTCTGCTTCATTTCTTCCGTACCGCTTCCTCATTTGACTCGCAATTCGACACACTGCATTCTATCACAGAGTAGGAGAAGGGTTTCATGTGACTTGCAACTGGACAGATTGACAATTCAATTATATTTTTCACATCTCCACAAGAAATATAAAAAACATGTATATATATATATATATATATATGAATGCAAAAATGCAATTTTAATTCTATTTTCGATGATTTTCGTGACACGTGAAAATGTGAGCACGTAGTTAGGTTGAAGTGCACCGTGTTATGTTAGCGTGTAATTATTTGGAAAAATGCGGATTTCTGACATAGCACATTGCAAACACTAGGTGTTAAGCCAGCACATTGCCCTTAGTCGTTGCAAGATGCTAACATATCACACAGCATTTAGCACTTAGCAAGTGACAAGTGTTGAGTCAAATGTTAGCACGTAGCATTCAACACTAAACAGAGTGCTAAGTGCTAGGTTACCTTTTTTTTTTGTGTTCTTCCTATTTGTTTCTGCTGCTTTGTTACCTGCGATAAACATATATATATATACATATAGATATAAACGAAAAACAACTGAAGTTGATTTCAAAAGTATCAAACTCATCAAAAGCGAAGGAGGCGGATCCGAGCAACGATGAACGACATAGAACGTAATACTTTGCTTCTGCTTTGTGCTATGTTCCATGGTTTTTTTATTGTGCCCGTGGGACAGCTGTCGTCGTCGAGCCGCGACAGCTGTCACCGAGCCGTGGCACTTCAGCTGCTGTCAGCTGCGATGCGGGGCAGTTTTCAGGGCCTTGCACTCAGGTGCAGGGCCTGGTGGCCATGATCACAGCGTCATGGCCTCTCGAATTAGGTACTCAGCGACATTTGCACGACAGAGTCCTTCCGTTAACGTCCCACGTCCGTACCACCACCACCCAATCCCTCCTCTCCTGTGGGTTGGATGTTTAGATCTATGGAACGAATTTCGGTCAAATTCAACTGTACACCTGATCAGATGTCTTTTTTTTGAATTCGTGGCTTTGGCCTTCTGGGATGTCAAAAAAAAAAACTCCTGTCTTCCTTTCGAGGCACCTTTCCACTGGAGACCCTTCTTCTCAGGGTCCTTTCACTCAGGGGTTGGCTCCCTCCCAAGACCCCTTCATGGCCTGCCACCTTCCTCTGATCCGAGTCCCTCCCCTCAGGAACTCCATTTTTCCCAATCCCCACGCCCACGCCCACGCCCACGCCCACGCCCACGCCCACGCCAACGCCAACGCCAACGCCCACGCCCACGCCCACGCCCACACCCACGCCCACGCCCACGCCAACG
>CBDCEV010000093.1:0-10228 GCA_965215715.1 Hyphomicrobiales bacterium
TGCGCTTGCCCATGCTGCTTCTATCTCCGATGATGCTGGTTTTGTTATGCGAGTAACTCCTGGGACTCAGAGGCCCACCCTCCCCCCCACCCCCTCCCCCCTTTTCCTTGATGTGATCAACTCCAAACTCCCTCCCCCTCCTCCAAAAAACCTCTTCACCCTAGGAAAATTCGAGTTTTTCAATCTTAAAAAAATCTTAGAAAAAAATCTTACAAAAATCCAAGAATATTTTTTATCTTATAATAATCTTTGACTTATGTCCCACATAAATCCTATAAGATATTTTCAACTTATAAGATTCTTATAGGCCATAATTCAAAGATTTTTGTAAGATGGGAAAACTTGTATGTCCCTATCTTCACCCCCCGCTCCCTTCCCCACCTCCCCTCCCACCACCAAGTCAACAACAACTCCACCCCCTTTCTCTTCCCCACCAAGAACCATCCATCTGAAATCCTCTCCAACACCCCCTTCTCCCTTCGCAATCCCCACCATGACCAAGAACCTGAACTACTACTTTGCACTTGAAACCTGACATCCCTGCCCCTTCCCCTCCCCCGTTCCGCCTTGAACCCCCCCCCAACCTCCCCCCCCCCTCCCCCTCTCCCCCACCTTCCCCTCCCTTCCACACTTTTCCAAAGACCCTTGAACCTGTCCAAACCCTCCTTCAAACCTCCACCCTAACCCCCCCCTCCTTCCCCCACCTCCTCTTCCCCCTCCCAACCCCCCCCCTCCATCCCCTCCCCCCCCCCCCCTCCCCCCCCCCCCCCTTCCCCCCTCCCTCAAGCCAAAGTCAAGATTCACTTCCCTAAAAGAAGGCGCTCTCGGAGCACCCCCCTCACCAGCCACCAATCTATTCTTTCTTTTACTGTTCCTCTTTCTTCTCTCTCTTCTTCTCTCCCCCCTTCTCCCTCTTCTTCCCCCTCTTCCTCCCCCCCTCTTTCTCCCTCCTCCTCTCCTCTCTCATCCCCTCTTTCATCTCCCCCTTCATCTACTCCTTCTTCCCCTCTTTCTCTCCCCTCCTCCCTCTCTTTCTTCCTCTCTTCCTCTTCTTCTGAGCAACAATGGGACCACCACCCCCCTTGAGTACTGCTTGTTATTTATTTCGTGATACTGAAGATAGGGGTCCCATTTTGACCCCCCGAGCCCCAGTTTCATATGTTAATTTGGGTTTGAATTATTTCAAATAAAGGTCGCCCTTAATTATAAAAAAAAAAAAAAAAGGTTCTGGGGTTGTGGACCAAGTGAACTTAGATTCCTTGGATTCTTCATTTACTCCTTTTCAAAACGAGGAAGCTAGTCTTGATGTGTTGTTGAGAGTGGCAAATCAACGTGTGAAGCTTACCTTGGACATAGGGCCATACAAGTTTTCCCATCTTACTTTAATCTTAAAAAACACTTCCACAAGAATCTTACAAGTTGAAAAAATCTTATAGGATTTTTGTGGAAGTGTCTTTAAAGATTATTATAAGATAAAAATCTTCTAAGATTTTTGCAAGATCTTTTTTTAAGATTTTTTTAAGATGGAGAAACTTGTATGGCCCTACCTTGGACAAGTTGAAAGACTCGTTTGTTGAGAAGAAGAGTTTGGATATTGAGTTGGGGATTATAGAAAGTTTGTTTACTTTGTTCTCGGAAATGAGACAAAGATAAAGAAAATTCTTCAAATTACTCTCAGGTTGGTTGTTGATGTTGTTGATGTTGTTGATGTTGTTGTTGTTGTTGTTGTTGTTGTTATTGTTGTTGTTGTTGATGTTGTTGTTGTTGTTGTTGTTGTTGTTGTTGTTGTTGTTGTTGTTGTTGTTGTTGTTGTTGTTGTTGTTGTTGTTGTTGTTGTTGTTGTTGTTGTTGTTGTTGTTGTTGTTGTTGTTGTTGTTGTTGTTGTTGTTGTTGTTGTTGTTGTTGTTGTTGTTGTTGTTGTTGTTGTTGTTGTTGTTATTGTTGTTGTTGTTGTTATTGTTATTATTGTTGTTGTTGTTGTTGTTATTGATAATGATGATAATAGAATAAAGACTTTTTTTCAAAAGAAAAAAAAACTACGAAAAATCCCTACGAACTATGAAAATTTACTATGAAAATGTCCTACGCCCTACGAAAATCCACTACACCTTACGATGTATCAGTAGGGCGTAGTATATTTTCACTTTCCAAAAAATTTTTTTTTGGGTTTTTTTTTTTCGGGCCTGACAGCTGAGGACAGGATTTTTTTAAGATGGGGTTATATGCTCTCCCCTAGTTTTACTTCTCCTAATTCATCTTCTGATGGTCCTCGTGTTTCTCCTTTTTCTGCTTTGTTGTCTTCTCTGCATTTACCAGTGGGGTTGCCGATTTTGTAGGGGGGCAAAAATCTGGTGAAGCAAGAGGGGGGAGCTTCTGTGGGAGTTATCTCTGATGGATTCTTAAGAATTCAGAAGAGGAGGAGTGTTGTGTTACCTTCTTTACCTCTTAAACCATGTTTGGCTCACAAATGGCTTTGCTATGAAGGCGAGTTGTTATGTGCTCTCGAGTTGGGTGAAAGAGAGGGGGAGGATGCTGTGGTGGAGCTCTGTAAATCCTTGGGTTATGAGTATGTTCAACGTTTGAACAAAATTATTAATTATTAAAAAAAAAAAAAACGTTTGAACTTCCAGGGTGTGAGAACTCAAGATGTTCAAAGTTGTCTTAAACTCTTGAGAGATTGGGTGGTTGGGACTGACTGGAAATTGAAGCTTACTCAATACTGGAGGCGGTGGAAGCGTCCTAATACCATTTTCAATTTCCAAAATTCTTTTGGGAGAGTGGTGTTGGCGTGTAATTATCCTAGGGCCATACAAGTTTTCCCATCTTACTTTAATCTTAAAAAACACTTCCACAAGAATCTTATAAGTTGAAAAAATCTTATAGGATTTTTGTGGAAGTGTCTTTAAAGATTATTATAAAATAAAAAATCTTCTAAGATTTTTGCAAGATCTTTTTTTAAGATTTTTTTAAGATGGAGAAACTTGTATGGCCCTATAATTATCCTCTTTCTTATGAGGAGGATAATTCTTGGTCTCTCTCTCTCTCTCTCTCTCTCTCTCTCTCTCTCTCTCTCTCTCTCTCTCTCTCTCTCTCTCTCTCTCTCTCTCTCTCTCTCTCTCTCTCTCTCTCTCTCTCTCTCTCTCTCTCTCTCTCTCTCTCTCTCTCTCTCTCTCTCTCTCTCTCTCTCTCTCTCTCTCTCTCTCTCTCTCTCTCTCTCTGTCTCTGCAAAAGGAATTCTTCGGATGATTATTGTTCGGTGATATTCTGTGAAACAAATTGAACTTTTATATAATAAATAAGGCTGTCTGCATTGAGGTTCGAACCTGGTATCAGACACCAGCATTCCCACCACCAGACATCCTTTTATAGGAATCGGCGGTTTCCTTGCTGGCAGTCCATACCTGGGGGTCACACCTTCTCTGCTTGCTCCTGTTTTACTTTTCCCACAAACTGCCCCCATTGCTTTGCTTTGTTGTTGTTGTTGTTTGTGTTGGTCGATTTACTTTTACATTTATTGGCGACATCTGTTACTCGAACTCACTTTCTTGTGATGGCTGACTTACATGAGATGGAATATGAGGAGGAGTCCTCATCCGAGGAGTCTTCTGAGGAGTCGTCGTCGGAAGAAAGCTCATCGTCTTCTTCTTCTGGGTCTTCTTCTTCCTCTGCTGAGGATGATGACGGTGGAGACCCCCGTCCAACACCTTCGCAGGTGGCGGATGCGGATGAAGAAGGAGATGAACCGGTGGAAAGGAGAAAGCGCAAGGATGCACCTTCAACACCCCTGCCGCTGATTGGGAAGAACAAGAGAAGGAAATTGGCACGTGGATATTCCAAGTCTGCCCCAAACCTCTCAGTTCCTCCAAAGCTCGCTGCTGCCGCCAGCGTGAGCCCCATTACCACCACACCTCAAACCCCCCCGAATGTTGAAAGACCTGCTGACCTTTCGAGAAGTGAGTCTGGGGACGGGTTTGACATTTCCTTCTTGAACGAGATGGGCCTACATGATTCTGATGGAAACCCTATTCTCATCAAGAGGCATCAAAATGGCCACTTGGTCATCGATGCAAGAAAGGGAGATAATTCCGATTTAGTCGGAAGAGACTCCCCCGGGGCTTCACCTTCTGCAAAGAAGAGGAAGACCCGCACTTCGACCACCCCTGATTTCTTTGAAGACAGGGTTGGAGTGCGAAGTGTCCCCTCGAAGAAGAAGAAGGAGGAAATGTCCTGTAAGGAATTTCTTACTTTGATTAAAAACTTCTTCGAAGGGAATCCACCCCCATCGCAAGATGACAGTTTCAAGTGGGTTACCTACCTCTCTCGCCTTAAAAAAGTGACTGAGCGGGTGCCTGATGGACCACGCATGGGGCAGGAGTTGAACAATCTCCTGATTGGTAAAAATGTTGAGACGATCGAGACCCACACGGTTATGTCGATTGAGCACCTCCTTTCAGCTCTTGCTGAGATTCATGGAGGAGGAGCCGACACGAGTGGGGATGACATCGATTTGTATGAATTTACGGCCGAGAAATCCTTGCCAACTCACTTTGTTCGATTCAAAGCCTTGGTCTCCTCACTTCATGGCGAAGATGCCATGGAGAAGGCGGAATGGAGAAGTGAGACTGTCAAGAGAATTAAGAGGTCCCCTTACAGGGATGCTTGGCAAAGAACGATGTTGACTCTTTCCCCTACTTCTGTCGAAAGGGACCCGTTGCTTCTTCTGTGTCGGAGGGTTCAAAATCTCTTCGAGTTGGACGATAAGAAGAAGAAGTCGACACCTTTCTATGGGATTAGTAAGAGTTCTTCCTCTTACAAGAAGGCCGAGAAAGAGCTCCGTGATGCTACTTGTGATGTTTGTTTGGGAAACGATCATGAGGAGTCGGAGTGTTCGATTGTGAAGACATTTCGAAAGAAGAACCCTGACTTTCGCTATGACTTTGCTGATGGACAAAAGGAGTGTGCTTTCCATGGTCGAGGAAGACATTCCACGAAGGAATGTGTCTACCGAGAACGTATTGTCGCCGAACCCTCCAAGCTTTTGAGTCTTCCCCCTTACATTAAGACTATGAAGAATAAGGAGAAGAGGAGGGCGAAGGCAGCTGCGAAAGCAGCAGCCAGAGCTGACAATGCGGGGGATTCTAAAGAAATCGACTTTGAGGAGTTCAAGCAATTCAAGCAATTCCAAGCCTTCTTGAAGTCAAAAAACGAGTAAGCCCTGAGACTGGGGGGCAACCCTCAGGGCTGGTGGGAGAAAAGAAAATAAATAAAACAATTTCTTCCAATGATTCTTTGCCTCAAAAAACTTTTTTATTGAATAATAAACTCCAAGATATTTGTATGGAACAAATTGGTTCCGCCATGGGATTCGAATGGAAATTGGGAGGGGTACCAACAATCACTGGTCACGACACTTGTGCTGGTGCTTGTCTTATCAGTACTTTTTACCTCCAAAAGAATAACATTCGAGTTGAAAGAAAAGTAGAAATCAATGAACCCATTTTTCTTGAAGTTGGTAATGGACAAAAGATCCCTGTTAAACAATTCGTTGAGATTGAAGCCACCTCAAATGAGCAAAAGAAGAAGATCTGGTTTATATCAATGAAAGATCTTCCAATGCCTGCTATAGTGGGGAGAGATTTTTTAATAAAAAATGGTTTTCACTACAACAAGAGAGGGGAAACAATTTGGAATAAAGAAAACTTGGGAAAAGCAGACATCCCAAATAAGTTTCTCTTTACAAATCCTGTACGAACCTCCCACAAAGCACCCCTTACCACCACAGTTTTGCGGAATACAAAAATCCCGGCAAGAACAATGGCGAAGGTGGAAGTCCAAACAAGGAAGAAAACAAGGTGGTATCACCAGGGATATTTCCTTCCTGAGATGAGACAAAATGGGAAGTTGTTTGCTTTTCCCGGTCTGGTTGATTTTAAAAAATCACGCGGCTATAAATGGGCAACAGCCACAATCCTCGTGATGAACCCAACGAGCAAGACGGTGACGTTAAAACCACAAGTTCCTTTGGGAACAACTCACCTCTTGACTTGGAAAACACCGATTTTTTTGAAGAATTTTTGAAGAATTTTTGAAGAATTTTCTTTAGATAAAACAACTCTCAACAACGATCAGACAGAAAAGCTCATTGATCTCCTCATAAAATACAAGAATGTTTGGCAAGCAAAGGACGAGAAAGTCCAACACACCGACTCAGTCGAGTGTGAGATTAACTTGTCGAATGAGACTCCTGTCAGAACAAAGTTGAAAGACAGAAGCCCTGTCGAAGAATATATTATTGGGAAGCTGGTGACAGATATGAGAAGGAGAGGGGTAATCCAACCTTCGTCATCACCTTGGGCATCACCAATCTTACTGGCAGACAAGAAGAATGGAAAGATAAGATTCTGTGTCGATTACAGAAGATTGAATAAAGTAACAATAAAAGATGCTTATCCTCTCCCAAAAATGTCAGATATTTTAAACTCGATGGGCAAATCGACTTACTTTTCAACACTCGACCTGACAGATGCCTTTTGGTCTATTAAAATAAAAGAAGAAGATAGACACAAAACAGCATTCATAAGCCGTTCAGGCCTCTGGGAATTTATTTCAATGCCTTTTGGATTAACAAATGCACCAGCTACACAGCAAAGATTCATCGAGGCTGTGCTGGGAGGATTAATTCGGAAAAGCTGCTTTGCTTACATTGACGATATTCTCTGTTTCTCTAACACATTCGAGGAACACGTCGACCACTTGGATGAAATAATGAGTCGCCTCGAATCACACAACCTTCTATTGCAACCGGCAAAATGTTCTTTCTGCAAACCCAGCTTTGAAATTTTGGGTTATGTTGCTACCAAACACGGCCTCAAGCCGTCTCCCAAGAAGGTACAGGCACTCAAAGACTATCCTGAACCAAGGTCGGTGAAGGAAGTCGAAAGCTTTTTGGGAATGGTTTCTTGGTTAAGAAGATTCATACCACATTGTTCAAATATAACAAGACACTTGAGACAATGTGCAAAACAAGAACCAAGATATTTTAAATTAACACAAAAAGCAAGAGACGAATTTAATGAAATAAAGAGAATTATTACCGACGAGTCATGCTTAGCCCACCCCAAAATGGATGAACAATTTTACATCCATGTTGATTGTAGTGGTGTGGGAAAAGGAGCAATATTGACTCAAACTGACGACTCTGGAAGGCACAGGGTGATAGAATATGCCTCACAGCAATTCGACCCAGCCCAGAGAAAATACTCAAACACAGTTTGAGAAGCTCATGGAATATTATGGGCCCTCCAACAGTTTCGATATTATGTTTTGGGTCGTGACCCGATTGTATTTTGCGATTGTAAGTGCCTGTCACAATTATTTCGTCAAGAATCTACAAAACCATCAACTATTCCTGCCTTGAAGAACTGGATAGCAAGATTGCTTCATTTTTCTCCAAGAGTTATTCATAAACCAGGAAAGGCGATGGCGATTCCAGACGCACTCAGTCGACATTACTTGGTTTACCAGCCTCCAGTCGAGGATTCTGACAATAAATTGTTTGGTTTATTAATTGCTGCTGCTTGTGAGAACATGAAGGACCCAGAAATGGCCTTGAATACACAAAATAATCTCATCTCGAATTTGAGTCATGACGAGGAAGATGAGATAGGATGTGGTCCTGAGATTAGACTCCTTCCCATGATGACAAGGTCCCACGCCAAGTCAGCAAAGGCAGAAATAAATGAAGAAAAAACCCAAACAATCGGTGAAAGAGAGATACAAGAAGAGCAAACTCATGATACATCCATGAAAGAAAATAAGGATGTTGTCATGGAGGATGCCGGAGTTGATTCTCCCATTTTGCCAGAAGAAGACCTTGCAAAGGAACAAAGGCTTGATCCTTTACTATTGGAAATAATTGATTACTTAGTAGAAGGACGGTTGCCAAGAGCCCATTCGAGAGCAAGATATGTTAAATCTGTCGCTCACCAATACATCATCGATTCCAAAGGAATCTTGAGGAAAATAGATGTCCCAACTCATGAGCAGGACGATCTTCCACCTGCAATGCTCCCTCGACAAATGTGGGATGAAGTCTTGGAAGCATATCATGATAGTAAGATGGGGGGACACCTCAAATTCACAAAACTGGTCGATGTCATTCGGAGATCGTATTATTTTCATTCTATGGGAAGTTACATTCAGGCATATTGTAGAACATGCACTGTCTGCCAAGAAACAACCCACAAGAAGAAGGTTCGATCTAAGTTGAGACCTTACTTTGCAACCTATCCCGGCGTCCTAGTTCATTTGGATTGCACAAAAGGAGGACCCGCGACTAAGAGAGGGAACTCCCATATTTTGGCAATTATAGAGTCATTTACAGGCCATATAAGACTCTATCCAATGGGCGACCCGGACAGTAAATCGGTGGCGGATGCATTGCATAATTATGTTTGCAATCACTCAATGCCTTTAAAGATTATTACTGACAATGGTCCTGAATTCGCCAATGAAGTTATGGCAGAATTAACAAAGAAAATGGGTTTACAACACCGAAAAATATGTCCATATAATTCCAAATCGAATGGGAAAGTTGAAAATGCACATAAAACAGTCCAAACCATGCTTCGAGCATACATGAAAGATTTCTCTGAAGACTGGGATCTTCTTCTCCCCAATGTTGAATTTGCCATGAATACCTCAAAGAGTAGTGTAACAGGACACTCCCCTTTCTTTTTATTTCATGGCCGACACCCCATAATGCCTGTCGAAGCTTTGACTGGAGTGGTGAATAAAAAATCGCTCACAGTAAATGAATATGTTGCAAAGCTCGAGGAATCCCAGGCGAAGGTGTTTGACTGGGTAGCGAAAAAGAAGAAGGCACAGGGAGAAATGTATGCACAGAAGTATAATGAGGCCAACAAAGCCACACTTGGCGAATTTAAGAAGGGAGACTTGGTTAAAATTAAAAATGTTAAAAGAAAAGGAAAATTTAACAAGAAATATAATCCCTTACTTTATCCTGAATTATACCGAGTCGTTGACTCTGACGGAAAAGGTGTATATGATATTAAAGCTGTCAAGGGTAACCATGAGGTCAAAACCCGAAATGGAGAAATGCTAGAGAAAGTATACCTCTGACAGGAATTTACACTAAATGAACCAAACAAAGAGAAGACAGACGTAGCTGAAGGCTCGGATGTTGATGGAAATGTTTGGGATGTTCAGAAAATCGTCGCGATGAGGCATGAAAAAGGAAAACCACAATATAAAGTCAAATGGAAGGGATTCAAGAAAGAATCTTGGGTTGATGCTTCCAAAACTAATTGTGAGGACTTGGTGGAAGATTTCCTTGGTACATTTCAGGGCCAAGAATAAGCTGTTGGAACTCTTTTGAATTCTTTGGAATTCCTTTTTTTTTTTTCTTTTTTTGTTTATCTTTGATTTTTTGATTTTTTTTTTTGATTTTTAATTTTTTGATTTTTTAATTTTCTTTAATCTCTTGATTTCTGAATTTTATTTCATTTTATTTTATTTTTTCTTTTTTTTCTTTCTTTTGTTCTCCCAAGGCGAACTCTTCTTGCCTGGGGGGGGGGGAAGTTCAGCTGTGTCATGCCCTTCATTTCCCTTGAGTTATGTCGGTTATGGCTGCCCTTTCTTCTGCCCCGGAGGGCTCCGAAGGAGTGCAAAAGGAATTCTTCGGATGATTATTGTTCGGTGATATTCTGTGAAACAAATTGAACTTTTATATAATAAATAAGGCTGTCCGCATTGAGGTTCGAACCTGGTATCAGACACCAGCATTCCCACCACCAGACATCCTTTTATAGGAATCGGCGGTATCCTTGCTGGCAGTCCATACCTGGGGGTCACACCTTCTCTGCTTGCTCCTGTTTTACTTTTCCCACAAACTGCCCCCATTGCTTTGCTTTGTTGTTGTTGTTGTTTGTGTTGGTTGATTTACTTTTACATCTCTCTCTCTCTCTCTCTCTCTCTTCTCTCTCTCTTCTTCTCTCTCTCTCTCTCTCTTTCTCAAATCTCTCTTTCTTGAATCTTTCTCTTCTCTCTCTCTCTCTATCTCTCTCTCTTTTTTTTTTTTTGATGGAAAGAGGATAAACCTTGATTTATTAAATAAACCAAAAAATATATTGAAAACCATCTTGACTAAGGGGGAATCCACTGCTCAGTCATTTCGGGGGGAGGGAAGAGGGAGGGTGGGGGGTAGGGT
>CBDCEV010000094.1:0-5327 GCA_965215715.1 Hyphomicrobiales bacterium
GTTACCGTGAGCGCCGGGTTGCTCCGAAGTGGTATATTTCGTTTTTTCCGACCAAAATTTGGTATGTCGTGCCAGTTCATCATCCATTGCGTTTGTCGCAGCCACACAACTCTGCAGATCGGCAATACGCACGAATACGCCGTGCGGTGTCAGCTACGTTGCTTGTCACGTGCAAATGGTGTTATTGTTGTCGTTTCTGAGCCCTCCATGGTGTCACTGGTGTTCCGATTGGCGCGCTCTTGGTATTTCTGCAGCAGTGGCTTTTGGTTTCGTCTGTTTGTTGCACGTTTCTGGTTGGTTGAGGTGTTCGCTGCAGTTCCACTTGGAGTGTCTTGCTCTCTGTTGCGGCATTGGGCTACAAGCGGCCGCCGCATCATGTGCGCACGGCTCGTGTTCTGGAGGTCGGCAGCCAGTGGCATGTGTTTTCAAAATAAGCGCGCGCTCCTGGTAACCGCCATCAAGGGCCTTAACAATTATCACTCTGCTCTTCATGAGCAACCCTGATACATTTGGCCATCGTGGCCTGCGGCGTCCAGTTGTCCCACAAAGCGTGCGTGAGCGCCACCATCGGAGCAAGCGAATCACAAATGGGATCCCATCACAATCATCGTTATCCTCCTACCGTGCAAACCGTGCGCTCCGTAACAATAGCCTCCTTGTGGATTGGCTGCCGCAACCGATGCATGTGCGATCAGCGCCAGCCATTGCAAGGGAACCTGCACGTGCGTGTGTGCCACAGTCGCAAGCACTTCTGTCCAACATGAGAGTCGTGCTGCGAAGTTGCCAGTTGCTGCTTCCCGCGTCGTCCGACGCGAAGCGTTCCAGGTTCTTTGCGATAGACCACTTATTTCTACCACAGCACGAGGTTTCTCAGGAAGCAGGGAGGGTGTGTTCGACGAGGTGTACGTGCCTGTCACCACGCTGGTGCAATGGATGGCAACCCCAAATCCACGACTTGAGGCTGTGACATGCCCGTGACGACTTTGCCCTCAAGCACATCAATCTGATCTTCTCCACTGGCACACACAATATTACGGGCAGCCTTGGAGAATTTGACGCGTTTGGTTTGACGGACACGCACAAGGATGCAACTGTCGTTGTCAGCCACTGCTCCCTTTGCCAATCTGTACATTCGACGATGCGCAACCTCGTTTGCACCATTGCAGAGCTGCGGGTGCGACAAGCATCGCTGCGTTCGTCACAGTTTCGTACATCTGACGCAGATGTTGCGGAACTGTTGGGTGGACCTTTCCTGGTTGCCGAGAAAGGCATGAATGTGCAATCTGTCGGCTCATTCCCGCAGCGGGAGTTTCAGGCTGTGGGTTTCGTTTTGTTATGCGTGATGCCGTTACCTCAAACGGTACGAAGCCACGCGCAGTGGCTGACTTGCATTGCCGCGTTACGATGTCAGTCCATGGTCTGTCCAACGGACGGCCACACGACATGACGACAACGACAGAATTCACACGAAATTGCGAGACTTTCTCTCTTGAGCCGTTGCACGGCAAAAGTTTCCAGAAATCTCACGCGGACAACAGTTTGACCAGGCGTCACACGGTGTCTCTTTCCCGCCAACGAGGGGTACGCTTCGTTCCAATGACTTGGCATGGACCTCCAGGGCGCTGACTGCGATGCAATCGCATATACTTTCGCAGAAAACACCCTCAGCTCACCCGGTCATTGTCATGGGATTTCTTCGACCTGGCTAGCTCCGACATTGTACTGGCAAGACGATGATTTGCACTTTCACAACAGACAGCTCAGACAAAGACAGCCTGAGAACGCACGACCCACTTCGTGATGCACGTTAGTCACTCAGAGCTTCTCGGTGCTGAGGAAGACAACGTGGTTTCGACGATGTTCTTCGTCCAACGTCTCGTTCGAGCTCATCCGTGCACTGAGCCACGGAGAGCTGCCGTTTTCTGTGACGTGGTTTGCTCGCGAGTGGAGGCACGAGGCAGTGGATGGCCTCATCCGTGCACACAACCACGCAGAGCGGCGTTTGTGAAGTGGTTTGCTCACTTGGAGGGACGCATAAGACAGTAAGTGGCATCAACCGTGGACTGAACCACGCAGAACCGCCGAGTTCGTGAAGGGGCTTGCTCGCATGGAGTCGCACGAACAGCGGGTGGCCTCATCCGTTCACTGAACCACGCAGGGCTGCCGTTTTCTGTGACGTAGTTTGCTCGCTAGTGGAGGCACGAGGCAGTGGATGGCCTCATCCGTGCACACAACCACGCAGAGCCTGTGGCCATTTTGGCTCGAGGCGACACCCGGTGGGTGCAAGTGTTTTGTCCTACCCGCCCGCACCGTAACAAATTCGGGAAAGGAAGAGTGCGAGGACACACGCCCGGATCTTGGATCCGAAGCATGGGCTTCGCGTCAATTTCACGATCAACTACTGAGAACATGAGCTCAAATTCGAGAGGGATTGTTGGGCTGGACGCGAAAGCCATTGGGCCGCGTCTGGCTCAGCATCTCTCGGGTCCTCGTGGGGCTCAGCATGATGCATGCGGCGACCCCCGTGATGCGCGTCAAAAGAAAAGCGCACACGACATCGCGCACCTCACGACAGTTCAGTTATGAGTTGTGCGGTCGGTTGTTTCTCCAATTTGTTTTGTGGAAAAAAGTTGTCGAAGTTTGTGTTCTGTATCCAAACTTTCAATTTTTGCAAAATTTTCACAAAACAGAAACCTTTTCAAACTTGAAAAACTTCAAAAATTTTCAAGAATTTTTAAAAAAACTTCGAAAACGATACAAACGCCTCAGAAAAAACGAATCACACTTTCAAAAACGTCACAAACATTTTCAACATTGTCAAACTTTTGAAATCTTTTCAAACTCCAAACATTTTTAATTGAGCAACTTTGACAGCGACTTTTTTTTTTCGAAAATCAAAACACCATACTTGAAACAATCAAAAAAACTTTCCGAATGAGTTTGAACATTTTTTGAAAACTCACAAACTTGACTTAAAACACTAATTTTCAATAAGAAAAACTTGAAGCACTCAAAAAACATCGAAAAACATCCAACACTGCAAAGATTCTTAGAACTTGTTAACACCCAAAACTTTCCACACTTAAATAACTTTGAAAACGTTAGAGATTTCGTTGCAAAACCTTCAAATCATTCGTAACACTAACAAAAAACAACGCCGAATGAGGCCCGAATTCAAAACTTAACTTTTTATTGTGAACGTATAACTTATAATTTAACTTTGAACTTCACTTTAAGCCTTCAATTACAACGTAACCTACAAGTTATCCCTGAACTTAGAAATTATTTTTGTTGAGTTTTCAAAGTTTATTTTCTTGTTTTTTTTTTTTTTTTGCAAATTTATGTTTCCAACAGTTTTCAAACATTCAAAACATGTTAAATTGTAAACTTTTTCATAAACTTTCAAACATTTCGAAACTTTCAACAATTTCTTAACTTCGAAAACTTTACCAAATCGAACGAAAAGATTCAAAACTTCAGACACGAAATGAACAACAACAATTTTTCCAAAACTTTGAGAACTCAGCAATGTAGAAAAAACTTGAAAACTTTCAAAAATTTCCGAAACGTTCAACAACCTCCGACACTTTGAAAACTTTGCAGCAATAACAAACTTTTTTCAAATATTCAACTTGGCAAAACGTTTGTGTTTTCCCTTATCCTCCATAGCTTTTCTCATAACTTCAGAAAACTTGAAAAACATCAAAAACTTTTGGAAACGTCAAACACGTTCAAAACATGCAAATTTTGAAACACACCTCATTTTCCTTTTTTTTTTTACTCCAAAAAAAGTTTTTGAACACAAGCGGAAAACCTTTCACCACTTTAATGTGTCAAAGAACTTTGGACACTTTCAAAACTTTGACCACTTCAGAAACATCGAATACTGGAAAAACGTCAAAACAAATTTTCAAAATTTTTAAAACATTGACAAAAAAGGCAAACTCGACCACGGCACGCCTTACACAATTCAACCTTTAACTTAAAGCATAACTTGCAACTTATCCCATAACTTATAACTTAAGTTCGAAATTTGCTTTGAACTCCATGGAAACCTCCGAAACAATTAAAATTACAACGTATCTGCCAACTCAAATCAACGTCGTCTTTTTCGAAGTTTTTTTTTAATTATTTTCTTGTTGAAAAATCTTCATTTTTGAAGTTCCTCTGATCAAAACATTCAAAAGTTTTTTTGAAACACAATTTGAACATCCAACAACATACAACTTTGAGAACTTGGAAAAGTATGTTAAAATTTTTGAAAACTGCAAAAACATTTGAAAACTTCGCGAACTTTGATAACTGTGAACACTTTTCAACATTTTGATTTTTCCGAAAGCAAAATTTCAGAACACGTTTCCAAAATTCCAATAATCTTTCCATACTTGAACAACTTCAATTTTTTTGACAAACTTTGAAAACTTGGACCACATTCAATTTTTTTCGTTGAGAATATGTGGGAATTCGTACCCTATCTTCCCAATGCCCGACACGTTCACCACAGTCAACAATCCACTCCACAAATCCACAACAAGGGCTGGCGCTCTGGTAACCTCCACCATTCTGCCTGGGTGGAGGGCCACACGGGTGGATCCCGGTCAATACCCACAGTACACCCGTGCTCCCTAAATGGGAAGAGGCTGTAGGTAGCTCGCAAGCACACAACCAAACATGCGCACAAATCACACGCGCAATTACCACAGAATACATTAAAAAGCTTTGGAAGCTTTTCACCACTAACATCTATAAAAACTCTGAAAACTCACAACACATGTGCAACTCTCACAACTTCAAAAACTTGAACACAATTAACAAACACTTGTATTTCACTCTTATCACACCCTTGTGAAGACTGCGACCCTACAGCACCCAAGCACCTGCTGCGTACACGCACAAAGCCCTCTCCGCACAACGACGGTCATCGACATGCGTGTTGTGTCCTTAAACCACCGCGCACCGACACAGCCCGAGGAAACCAGACGCAAGCTTCGGCCGCACGCGAGTCCCGCGCAAAGGACAATCTTGGCATGGAGACGCGCGCCCGATTTCGCCCGCTTCTTGTCGCGTCGGGTCCGGTGGTCGGGTCGTGGAGAGGTCCTTTCGGGTGGTGGTGCTTGTCGGCCTCTTCTTTTTCGGTGGTGGTGCCTTTCTCCTTTTGAATGAAATGAGATAAAATGAAATTAATGTACCTTTTTACAACTAAATTATATCAAATTTGATTCACAGAAATAAAAAGGTCACCTACAGTGAAGTAAGGCTAAGAATGGTGACGTAAAGTGAAATAGTGTGAGGTGAAGTGGTGGTACACCCTTTTCCTCCTCCTTTTG
>CBDCEV010000095.1:0-5999 GCA_965215715.1 Hyphomicrobiales bacterium
TGAACGATCCTCACATTTCGGAGCGTTGGGGCTACGCTCATGAGGTTCACCTGGATAAATATAACCGAGCGAGGGATTTTGGTCTCGAATTTTGGTATGACGTGCAATAGCCTTTGTGAACTTCACACGCTGGATCGGCTTCGGCATGTCAGTGCCCTTCCGGAGAATAGACTTCGGCGGCGTCATGTCCTGAAATACGCAACCAATTGCCGTGCATCAGAAGATTGACGTTTAGATGAATTTTGTCCCAATTTCTTATCACCTCTCTTCCCAGGTTTCCCCGGTCGATCGTGACATCCATCGGTGACAGGTTCTCTTGCTTGCCAATTTCCCTTTTTCAACATAGCCACAGCACTTTTGTCATTATTCGTTTTAGACCTTTTCGTCGGCTGTTCATCAACATGACGATGTGCGAATGAGCACTTTTCCCAAACCGACAACCACTCTTGGTCTTGAAGAACAAGCATTCTGGAGGGTGCCACTTTTCACAGAATGAGTTGTTGCAAGTTCCTTTGAGGTAATCCTTGCAAGGCCATCGAGACGTTCTACCACTGGGACTTCTGCCTCTGGGACATCGGGTTCTCGATGATTTTCGCTCACTCTGCTGCATGAAAGAATTCGAAGACGGATTTGATGGTGTAACTTTTCCACGCTTATTCATATCGTGCCGGAAACTACAATTGTCTCCTTTCACACACTGCCCGTTGGTTTCCCATTGCCAACAATCTCCAAGAATTCTTTGTACACGCTGTTTTGTTCCCTGATTCTTGACCACGGCGTTCTTCTCAAAATTTCCATTTCTGATCCCAAAATTTTTATTTCGAATATCCTGCTCAATACTTCTTTTCACCATAGCTTTGAATCTGTGATAATCTGGTCCCAACTTCTTTTGATGGGTCTCTAGGTCGTACAATTCCAATACGGTCTTGGTTTCTCAGACTCTCGTATTCTCAGTTTGTCCAATCCTTCCAAGATGTCATCGGATGGAATCTTTGTCATAGACAATAAAATTCCGTCCCACTTTTGAGTCGAATTCCTGAATATCGTCATTTCGAAGAACAATAGTGAATAGGTCGGTGTAGTTTTCGACAGAATCATGGCTCCCAGTGACCCGGAAGTGATTGTAGATCAAGTAGGCAATCTGTCTACCTCGAAGGAAACGGTCCTCTTTCTGGGCTTTTTGTTCCTCCAGACTGATTCTCCTTTTTGAATTGGGAATTATGGATGATTTTGTTCAGTGCTGAAGCAATCCTCGCATCAAGTACTTCAAAATTCGGCATTGAAATACCACGAGTAGATGACGAAGACTTTAAATCATCCACTGAATCAACCATCTCCACTTCTTTGATCCATTGCATCGCCTCCGTAGGAAATTGTGAACAAGTACATACCTCGGTCTTGAACCTTATCTTCCAGCAAGCGAAGGTTGCTGGTGTAGGGAACTTGTCAAAATGGAGATCCGAAAATCTGCAGTCGTTGGTCTGCACCATAATTCTTTGAAGAGTCTCCTCCACTGAAGATGACTGAATCTTTGGCTGACGGTCCAGACTGGCATCTCAGATCTTGATTTTGTTCTGGTCTTTCACTTTTTTCCGCTGTAGACATGTGAAGCGGTTCCTCAACGGTTGTCCCCCATGGATTCAATTCTTGAGGATAAGGAGCTGAAGAGGAAGCATGTGGATTTGCAAAAACGTTTCCCGATACATCATGTGTGTCCCAAATGCATGGCAGCCCTTCTTTGCGGCGAGGCGATACGAAAGAATGCCTCAACATCCCTTCAGGGATCGGATGTGGTGGGAATAACATTGGTCGACTGGTAACGTGGGAATTTCCACTGCGAACTGATTCAGCGTCCTGGAAGTCCTTAGAATCATTCAAACAAAAAACTTCATTTTGTAGTTCTTGTAATCTTCCTGATAATTCCATAATAGTGTTCTGGTCCTCGATGAGCTTCCGTCTTGCGAGCGTATCGAAGGTAGAACTTTGGAATTTTCGTAGTACCTCCATCTCAGTGAGACTTTGTTGATGAACTTCACGAAAAGCCTTTTGCTGACGCCATAAGTCTTCTTGTAGAATTCGGCGTTCTTCTTCGGCTCGAGATGCTTCGAGTTCGTGATGACCAATTTTCTCGAAGTATTCTGCGGTAATCATCTGTCTCTGTTCATCTAGCAAGGTCCTAGTCTGTGCACTTGAGCTGCTTTCTCCCACAAGTTTCCCTGTTCTATCGACCACTTTCTCAGCTTGGGTGTTTTCAGAAAACTTGCTGTGAGCACTGTACGTGTTTCTAGTGACACCAAAACCAATTGACTGATCGACATTTCTTTCTCCCACAGGTTTCCCTGTTCTATCGAACACGACAGACAATGACGACTGACTGACTGACACGCCTTCCGGATTGCTGTAATCGGCATATTCTCGGAGTGCTTCGGTGAGCAGCTTGCCGAGCGTAGTGTCGTCTATGTCCAGGTCCGATGACTGGGTAATGTAGGAGAAGGAACCCTGGGATTTGCCGAGCTCGTTGAAGACCATGTCGTTGGGCTCAAAACCTGTGAGGGAGACGGAGACGTCGTAAGCGTCGTTACTCTCCTTGTTCGCGGAGGTGCGCAGGTTTTGCATGGCGATCAGGTTGTCGAGCTCAGTGTGCTGCCCGGGTTGCATCAGGACGGAGAAGTGGAAGAGGACGGGGAAGGTCTCAGGTCGAAGTAGAGGACGAGGAAGGTGAGGTCAAGGAGAGACGCTCATGTATGAAGATGGGATGAAGTGAGACTCAAGAACATCTTGAGCTATAAGGTGCGTGTGACACAGACATCAAGAAAGACGGAGACTGCGCGCTCTACGTGCCGTGCTCACAAGTGCAGCTTGCGCGTGTCGTGGTTCGTGTACTTGTGCTTGTTGATGTAGTTTGTGTCATGCTTGTTGTCCTTATCGCTCGTGTTGTAGTTCATGCTGTGATACACAGTTTTCGTAGCCATTTTCTGTAGTTGGAGATGTACTCTTTACACCTCCCGTCGGTGACAGTGAACTGCGTTGACTGTTACCGAAATGATCACTGTAATTTTGCACCAAATTCATTGTGAGACTCATGCCATACATAAATGGACGTTTCACTGATTTTCGCAGGTTTCCCCGTTCGATCAGTGTCAAGTCCATCGTCGTGGTGATGTCTCAGATGAGGGATGCCACCAGGAATCTTGCCATTGCCACCATGATGAGGAAGAGCATTGTGACCAATTGTGGTAATAAACTTTATCCTCTGCTTTCTTGAGGCGATGCAAGGTCGACAGCGCTTTTTTGAAGTCAGGGCGATGCCTTATCGGCATCGTGTCGGAACCCACGAAATTCGAACGTATCCACCAATTGCCACGATATACATCGAGTTCTTCTTCTATGGCAATATGGGTGTGGTCTTCGTTCGCCAATCTGTCCATCTCGCGAATCACTTCTGTACGATCCATTTTTAACATGGATTTTTCTGAACCATGTGTCAAGAATGAATCGATCGTGAATGTTGTTGTATCCTCGTTTCCTGCACTTCTTTTTGAGTTGATTTGCAGTGTGGTATTCTTTACAACCTTCTTTGTTCCCGTACCTGTGACCGTGCGGCCGGCCTTTCCTGATGTAAAAGTTCGGGATAGAGAAGAGATCAAGAACAGACTTGATGTACTTCTTGTTTTCTGTCGCATCATCTCGTAAGAAGTGCCCGCACGTGCAGTAGACGATGCCAACGTCCCAGTACGCCAGGCATGCTCTGCATTGTGCTTTTGGCTCCACATCGACTATCTCGCATAGTTCACAGTGTTTCCAAAAGCTTTAATCACGTCTTGTGATTCTTTGCTGAAAGGGTTGAATGCTCGATGTTGTTGAAGATCACTTTGAAGTGGTTGTTGCTGAGGGTGGTTCTCGATCTTCTGAATCAAGTTGTGAACGTTGACGCCATGTGATCGTTTCACCATCGAATTCGGCACTCCTGGGATGTTGAAATCGATATTCTCCTCGTCGGTTGCAAGGTTGAACTTGTTGTTCGCGTTTTGGGGTTGGCCCTTCCTTTTTGGGTTTGGGGTCGGCCCTTTGGGTTGGGGTTGGCCCTTCCTTTTCGGGTTTGGGGTTGGCCCTTCCTTCTCATGGGTGAAGGATCGCCCTTCCTTCTCGGGGTTGAAGTTGGCCCTTCGGTGTGGGGTTGGCCCTTCCTTCTTGGGGTCGGGATTGGCCAGCTTTGTGTGGTTTTAATTGTGTTGAAAATTACATTCGTTTCATGACACTGAAGTCCGAGGGTAGAAGAAAAGAATTTATAATTGCAATTGTCATTATAATTATAATTGTAATAAATGAAATTATAATTATAATTATTAATGAAATTATAATTATAATTATCAAAATTATAATTATAATTATTATAAAATATTATACTAATTATAATTTTAATTCCAACATGCAAAAAGGATTAAAATCAAAAACATCGAGTTTGGGGTTCGCCCTTCCTTCTCGGTGTTGAAGTTGGCCCTTTGGGGTGGGGTTGGCCCTCCCTTCTTGGGGTTGGGGTTGGCCGTCCACTCTCTTGGGCAGAGGTTGGCACCAGGGGTTGGCCCTTCTCGGTGTGAGGGTTGGCCCTTCTCGGGGTGAGGGTTGGCCCTTCCTTCTCTTGGGGTGAGGGTTGGCCCTTCCTTCTCGGTGTTGAAGTTGGCCCTTCGGGATGGAATTGGCCGTTCGGGCGCTTTTTTGAAACCAATTCGAAAGTATATTTCAACTTTTGAATTCATTTTTTGATTTTTCAGATCGGTTTTTTAATTTTAGTTTTTGAAAAAAATTAAAACTAAAAACTAAAAATTAAAAATTCAAAAAACTTAGAAAAAAAACTGAAAACTTAAAACTGCGCCAGGAGTGTTCGAAAGCTTACTTTTAAAACTTTTTTAAAACTTTTGAAACAGAAGTAATAAAACGAAAAAAAACATATTAGTAAAAAAAACAAACACACAGGAAACATTTTTTTTAAAAAAAACACACCCACACCCACACACCCACGCGCCAGCACACCACACCGACACCCTGAACCACACACCCACACACAAACATACACAGTGACGTGCACCTTCTTTATATTATTATTTGTGTGTTTTGTTTTTCTCTTTTTGATTTTTTTTGCATGGCCCATTTTTCAAAAGTTTAAAAAGTTTAAAAAGTAAGCCTTGCACAACTCCCAGCTGAGCTTTTAGTTTTTAGTTTATACTAAAAACTAAAAACTAAAAAATAGAAACTCCGCCAAAGGTTTTAAAAAACTTACTTTTTAAACTTGAAAAACTTGTTAAAATTTTGGATGAAAGAAAAAGAAAAATCAAGTAAAAAACATATATATCAAAAAAATCACAAACACACAGGAAAAACAAAAAACACACCCAGACACCCACACACCCACGCGCCCACGCGCCCCCACGCCACGCCGACACCCTGAACCACGCACCCACACAGACACCCACACTTACACACCCACTGACCCACACACTTTTTTTGTTGTGTGTGATTTTTTTTAATGTGTTTTTTTTGCATGGTTCAAAAGTTCACAAAGCTACTCACCGCGAAGTTTTTGGTTTTTAGTTTTTAGTTTTTAGTCAAAACTCAAAACTGACAAGTAAAAAACTAAAAACTAAAAGCTAAAAACTCCGCCTGGAGTTTTGGAAAGTTTACTTTTTAAACTTTTGAATTATTTTTGAATCTTTTGTGTTTTTTTGGGTGGATTTTTTGTTTTTTTTTTTTTTTGATTTTTGAGCCATCTCTCAATTTTTACTTTTTTTTATGGTATTTATAATTATAATTTTCCTATAAATATAATTATACCTTTAATTAAAAGTAAAAATATAATTATAATTTCCATTTAGTTTTTAGTTTTTAGTTTTTCGTTTTTAGTGAAACCTCAAAACTAAAAACAAAAAACCCTCCGCGGTGTGTTTTGGAAGGCTTACCTTTTGTGTTTTTTGAAACTTTTTAAACTTTTGAATTACTTTTGA
>CBDCEV010000096.1:0-5572 GCA_965215715.1 Hyphomicrobiales bacterium
TGGTGGCGCCGACCAACTTGTCGATGAACTGGAGCACCTCCACAGTAATCTGAACTCTCTGAGACGAGTGGACCTCTCTCTGTGCCATCACGGGAATACTATTACTCTGTCGGTGAACTGGATTTGTGGAGTTTCCACCGTCTTCTGCACCTTCTGAATTGTGGAAACCTGTCTTCGCATCACAACCGACATGTCCACGACCTTGTCAATGCACTGAATCTGTGACACTTCAAGTGTTTTCTGAGCTGTCGCGGCGACTGGTACATGGTATTGCCGCACCACTGGTACACCCACAGTCCTGTCAGTGTGCTTGAAAAGTGGGACCCCAACAGTTTGCTGTAACTTGTGGATCATTGGGACCTGTCTCTGCATCACCAAAGGCACGTCCTGGAGCCAACTTCAGTGCTGGAACGGTCTCGTCCACAATCGGCGGCACTGGCTCATTGATGATCTTCAACACTTTCAGAATTACAGGAACTCGTCGTCGCACGGGGACATCGAACAACTTGTCAGTGTGCTGCACTTGCGAATCGTCCACAGTTTTTTGAACACCCTCGATTGTGGGAACATGTCTCGGCATTCCAACTGATGCATCAACAACTTTGTCGATGAATTGCAACTGTGGGATTGCAACCGTCCTTTGCACTTTCCGAGTCACTGGCCCTTGCTGCATCGCACCAGGCACATCTACCACAAGGTCAGAAAATGGACCACGCGGAACCTGAACAGTGTTCTGCGCTGTCTGGACCATGGAGACCTGATTTCGCACAGCAACGGGCCTGTCAATCTTGTCAATGGATCGGGCCTGTTCAGGGGGAAACGGCTTCACCACCTCGACGGTCTCATTGTAAAATCTGAGACACCGGCACATAGACGATCTGTTCGATGATACTCCTGGTGTACCTCCACAATTCCAGCTGCTTCAAGCCGGGAAGAGTGCGTCGCCACCTGAGTTTCAAGATCCACTCTCTTCTCACTGGCTTTCGCCAACTCATCATCGCAATGAGACTTGTGGCTGACCTCTTGACGAAGCCTCTGACTGCAACCTGTTTCTCCAGTGTGTGAACAATTCCTTCACTTTGGCAAACGGTTCCTCACCAACACCCGCACCAAACTTCATGACAGCGGAGATACGGAAAGTGAGCTATGCGTACTGAACGACACCCGTGTAACAACGGACTTTCCCATTCGCGACACATTAAGGGCACGTTGAGATACAACCAACCTCTGCAACCAAGAATGCGACACACGGGCAGTTTTGAGAGTTGTCAGACTGTCCGTCGCGAGAGTACCACCGTCCGTCGCATCGAACGCGACCGTGGCCTCGGTGGCAAAAACAACTGCCAACAAGTCCTCCTTGAACGAGAGAAATGAATTCATGTGTGTGCTCGTACACCTGCGGGATATCCGTCTGTTGTGGTGTCTCTGATCTCATCTCATCTAACGAATTCATGACGCACTCGGCGCCATTGAACCGGCACTCCGCTACCATGGTCGCACAAAATGATTGCATTGTGTATGACGCGCGCTTTGTTTTCGGCTCAACCTTGAGCCAACGCGGATGCGCCGGTAAGCCTGTGATAAGTGCTGTAGACAGATGTGCGAGATGCCAAGAACAAACTGGAAACAGTGGGATATTGTGTGGTCATGCCGACGTAATCTTGCCAAATTTGATGAATCCCAACACCTCACAAATCTCACAATCTTCAAAAAAAGGACAAAAACATCAAGATTTGCAAACATATATTTATACATATAGACAAAAACGAATTTTCAAAATTATATATCTTTCGACATTTTATGAAGTCTAACATCCCAAAAGTCGAAACATTTTTTGAGTGCAACAACAAATGTATTAAAACATGTAAAATACATAAGGAAATAAACATATCTATCTTTCTCAATTTTACAAAGTTCAACACTTCCAAAACCTCACACAATTTCAAAAATTTCAAAAAGTTACAAAAATTCAAGATGCAAACGGAATGTAAGTTATTTTCAGAACTACAAGATATCTATGTTTCTGTACATGTACAAAATGTTTTCAAACATCATGAATTCCAAAAATCTGAAAAAGAAAAAAAGTTGAAAAATGCTAATCAAACAAGTGTTTAACATTATATTTTTTCCTACCTACCTGGGTGGAGCTCATAAGCGATTAATTCGACCCCTCCCCCACCTCCCCACCACCACCACCACCACCACCCAACCCTCCAAACAGCCACCCACCCAAACCCCAGACCATTAATGCGTGGGTGTGTCGCTGTGTCGGTTCCCACCCACCCCCACCCTGAAAATCACCATTTTGCAAAAAAAACAATGGTTTTTGCACAAAAAGTTGACCGACTTCTACTGGATACTTGTAAAACCTGTACTTTTTGATACATTTCACCCCATTTTGCATAAAAAAACAAATGGTTTTTGCACAAAAGTTGACCGATTTTTACTGGATATTTGTAAAACCAATACTTTTTGATACATTTCACCTCATTTTGCTGGACAAACCTATGATTTTTAATAAAAAAGACAGACTTTTACTGCATACGTGTAAAACCCAGTATTTTTTCGGAAGGCATGACCTAGAATCAAAAAAACACTTGCGCAGACGGAACAGGAAGGCTCACCATCATCATCCTCCGTAGCACCAACCAACCAGCCCTCTCTCATTAGGTAGGAGCCTGGGCTCCGTGCCACTTGTATATTAAAAAAAAAAACATGTAATGAAAAAATCCAACATCCCATGCAGTCCCACACCTAAAAAATATCACCTTTTTTTTTTTGAAAAACAAACTCGCAAAAGTCAAAAGTATAACATGAATATTTCAGTGTACATGTTTTTCTTTCCAACATTTCAAGAAGTCCGAAATCTCAAAAAGTGCGCAAAATTTTCAAAATTTGAAAATGCAAATAAAAAAATTTAAGGAAAAACTCGTATATTTAATTTTCACAAATTTCATGAAGTCTAGAATCCCCAAAATTTCACACAGCGAAAAATGCTTTTTATCAGAAAAATCAACAAGCAAGAAAAAACAAACCAAAAGATATCTATCTATGTTTTTAAAAATTATTTCAACACATACAAGTTGCGTCTTTGAAGCGTTTTAAGACGTAATCATGTGACACGCTTTGTCTGTTTCAGTGAAGTGGGAAGTAAAGTTGGAAATTGCTAGAAAACACAATGTGGCGGAGCATGGCTGTCCAAATTCTGTCGATGGGACGTAATCATGTGACAAGGACTTGGGCGTATGCAGCGTAATTGCTGTTTGATCCGTCCCGCCGATTACGCCCTACATGTGCAAATGTGTACCTATCATGAAACCCAGCGCACCTTCCATGTCTTGAGCGTTGCTGCTGCTTCCATGTAACTCAAAGTGGCCTCCGCTTGCGAACAAACACTGGCCGCACTCTTTCAAGAACAATTCCGTCGCCAAGTGTCTGCGTACAGAACATCGTGCGGGCTGCCGCAACGATGTCTGCGCGCAGCGGTGCCAACGAGTCGGCCTCGAGCACCGTATTCGTCATCATGCTCCAAATACCCAAATCCAATGGTGACACGTCTGGGAGACCGTGGAAGCCAGCATTTGTCGTTCTGTGAAGTGACCCGCTGCATCAGCACACAATACCTTATCGTGAGAGAACACGCAATTGTCCATCGGCAACAATTCAGGACCCGAGGACTTGTCACGAATGTGTAGACGCCATGTCCGCGCCAACACACTGGTGCTCATCCAGATCCCGAGCCGACCAAGCAGCAACCCCTTCCCATCGCGATGAAAAACATTGTAGGTAAAACATTGACTGACCAAGCAGTTGCGTGGCGGTGGGACATGATGTCATCAACAACACAACATGACGACACACAGACAGACACGCACAGAACGTGTAAGTGGAGCAGAGAGACATGTCGGTAAAAAGCATTAGGAGGTGAAGTTGTTCCCAACTCCGTCAGGTGGGTTACTGGATGTTTCACAAATATCTCTCCTCCTTGTCCTTGTCCTTCACCTCCTCGCCCATCAGTAATAGTCCACGCACATCCAAGATGGGCAATTCACATGAACACATTATCTGACAACTGAGCAAGCGGCAACGCCTGACCATCGCCGGCTTCAAAGCGAAAAACCCTTACGCAACCTTGCTGCGAGCCTCCACCAGAGTTTCCACTGATTGTGCCCTTCACATACATCGTTCACCATCTTTCGGGTCTCCACATTGAGGCTCCGACTCAAACCACTTGCAAGCTCACGGGGGATGGACACACAGACAGAGAGACAGACACACACACACCAAGACAAAAGCACACACACACAAAAAACGAACCACTTTTTTCCCTCACAGAGTGAGTCCCGGCCCTGCTTCCACGGTCATCCAAGAAGCTCCGATCCCGCACTGCGGCGCCGCCACGGGAAGAAGCCAACCACTTCCCGCCCTCCAAGCAGAACGTGCATGGCGGTTACAAATTCGGACGACGTATCCTTGTGACACATTGGACTCAAAGTTGCCCACTTGCGACACATCCTCCGGGACACCTGTCTTTATGAGGCAAAGATGTCTACGCGCTGTGCGTGCGAAGCCATGGTACTCGTAAGGCAGGACGGAGATACGCGAATTACACCAGAAAGGAGAAGCATGAAAACTCGTCAGAAATCCACAAGCTCAGAGGGAAGACATGGCCCTCTTCAAGCCTCAAACAAACATGTAAAGATGTTCGTATGTCCACAATTCCATGAAGTCCAAAATTCCCCAAATCTCACACAGTGTAAAAAGGGTGAATGTTTGTCCAAAAACAAAAATATATATGTATATCAAACGTATCTGGTGGGCAGATTGTTGATTTGCATTTTTCTTTGATGTTGTGCATTGTTTGAAACATTTTGAATTTTATGAGATTTGGTTGTTATTTTTGGACTCCATGAATTTGGAAAACACATATATACGATATATCATATATATATATCTTCAAAAAATATATTTGTATAGACGTACATACATCTATTTTTTGCTTTGAAGAAAAACAAAATATTAAAACACAAGTTCTTCATATTGTGTTTTTTCCCAAAATTTCCGAAACGTTTTCTGACGTTTTTGTTTTTCCCATTTTTCTCCTTGTCAGATATTTGTGATTTCGGACATCATGAAATAAGGCGGGACAGAAATCTGAAAAGACATGTTGATTTGCATTTTTCTGTCCTCACCTTAAAATAAACACTTTTTGGAACAATTTTCTGTAACTTTGATGGATTTTGGGGGATTTCGGACTTCTTGAAATGTTCCAAAGACACGACATACAAAAATTACATTGAATCCAATAAGACCAACCCGTTGCTGAAAAAGAGGTTGGGAGAATGAAGCTCCAAGCCGAGGCTGCAATTTCAAAGCGCCTGGCAGTGCAAACAAAATGTAAGACAATGAGCAAATGAAAAAAATCCGACACGTGTGTTTACTTATTCATTATTTTTTGCATTTTTTGATGATTTCACTACAAACTGTCGATGTGCCAGTACCTCAGATTCGGAAGAACTCGTCGAGCGTGCCAAGTCCATGAGTCAGAGTTGTCGGGGCTGTATTCACTGAA
>CBDCEV010000097.1:0-8178 GCA_965215715.1 Hyphomicrobiales bacterium
CTTTTCGCATTTGGTGATTTTGCCCATCTTGCGTCGTCGAAGGTTCTGGAGAAGGAGCTGGCGGTGTCGTAGATTTTGCACGCTTATTTGTATCATGCCGGAAACTGCAATTGTTTCCTTTCGAACACTACCCTATGGCTTCCGGTTGCCAACAATCACCTTGTCCTTTCAGAATATGACGTTGCTCCCTCTGATTCTTGACCAGCATGTTTGATCCAATTCTCCCGTTTCAAGGCCTCAAAATTCCTCGTCCTAAGATCTTGCTCAATACGTCTCTTGACCATTGTCTTCAATCTGTGAAAGACAGGTTTCGACTTCTTCTGATGAATCTCCAAGTTGTGCGGTTCTGGTACGGTCTTCAATTTCTCAGGCTCTCGTATTCTTAATTTGTACAAACTTTCCAGAATGTCATCAAGGGGGAAATGTCCCATAGATAGTGAAATTTCGTCCCATCTTGTATCAAATTCCTGAATATTGTCATTCCGAAGAACAATAGAGAATGTCGGCTTAATCGAGCACAGAATCGTTGACGCCAATGACCTGGAAGTAGTCGTAGATCAAGTGAGCGATCTGTCTTCCGCGAAGGAATCGATCTGCTTTCTGAGCCTGCTGTTCCTCCAGACTGACCTTCTTGAAGTAGGAATTCTGGATGATGTTGTTCAGGAATGATGCAATTCTCGCGTCCAACAATTCAAAATTGGGAAAAAGAGTAAGTCCCCGAATGGATCAAGAAGATTTTAAATCGTCCACGCCATCTCTTCTTCTTTGATCCATAACATGGTTTTTTGGAAAAAGTTGAACAAGAACACACTTCCGTCTTAAACCTTATTTTCCAACACGAAAACGTTTGTGGAGTAGGAAACTTGTCAAAATGAAGTTCCGGGATTTGAAGTCTTTGTTGGTCAACCCCGTAGCCGCGACCTTTGGGGCAAATGCGTTGACCTTTTTTCCTCCTTTGACCATCTGCAATGTCAACGTAATGGATTGATTTAAAGTACTTTGAATAAGAAATTATAATTATAATGAAAATTTTAATTACGAGAAAAGTTTTCGAAAAAAAACTACAAATTTCAATTGGCATGGAATTTTTTTCAAAAAAATAAATATCAAAATTAGAATGAAAATTATGATTAGAAGCGTGGTTCCATCTCCTCCTCTTTTTGACTTTTTGAACTTTTGTTGAACATCTCCCAACAATATCTTGAAAATATAAAGGAAAGAAATAATGAGTTCAGCTGTGTCTTTTCATTCTTTTGCGCCTTAACCTTTCATTATGTTTTTGTTCATGGTGTCTGTTTCTGTTCACTTTTTTCATTGTATTTATGGGTTTTCTCTGTTTTTTGTCTGGGTTGTTCCTTTATCTATATTTGATTTATTTTTCTAAATGGTTTTTCAGTTTTTGTAGCATTGCTATGTTTTGTATTTATCTTTCTTACATGTGTTTTGGAACATGTTGTTCCCTTGTATATTGTTTTTGTTTTTGTTTCCTTTTTTGTTTCTTTTTTTTCTTTGCACTTCTTTCCGTTGAATTCTATGTTTGTGATTTTTTTGTGATAAGTGAAAAAGAAAAAAATTGAAAATCTTCAAAAAAGTCCAAAAATGATTCTTGTATTAGGGGATTTTCGGGAAAACTTTACCACCACGTTACCTAACTTATGATAACGTCTGATAACTTATGATAACTTATCATAAGTTATCATAAGTTGTGATAAGATCGATGACCTGGCAGTAAAGTCTCCGAACATCAATTTTTTTTTTGAAAAAACACCTTTTACACTTTTTAAACTTTTAGATTAAAAGAATCTTTTCTTTTTTGATTACAATCTGTATGATTTCTTTGTTGTTGTTTTTTTTGTCTTTTTCTTTCTATCCTGTGTTTGAAGTGTTTTCCTCTATTTTGAGTTTTAGTTTTGGTGTCTTCTTTCGTTTTTCCTTTTTTATCTCTGCATTTCTCGTCGTTGTATTTTGCCTCCTTTTTTTCGATAAGGTCAAAAAGTGGAAACATGTTTAAAAAGTTAAAAAGGTTAAAAAAAAATCAAAAAAGTTTGGAAATTGACAAAAAGTTTGAAAAAAGTTTAAAACTGCAAAAAAAAATAAAGTGATGTTCGGGAAAACTTCTTCAAACTTATCATAACTTATTATCACCTTGGATAAGTTATGATAAGTTGTGGCACCTAACTTATGATTCTTTCCATTGTAAATAGCTTTTGTTGTTGTTTCGTTTTTTCTTTTCTTCTCTTTTCCATTCTGTGTTTTCCTGTGCATTCCTTTTCGTTGTATTCTCTGTTTGTGATTTTTCCCTTCCGTTAAAAAGTTCAAAAAGTGTGGTATTTGTATTTTTCTTTATTTGCTTTTTCTTCTTCATTTTTGTATCTTTGCATTTCTTTTCGTTGTAATTCATGTTTGTTGTGCCTTCCCTTTTTTTCCGATAATTTAAAGAAGTTTTTTTTTTAGATATTAAAATTTTTCTTTCAAAAAGAATTCAAAATGTGATGTTCGGGAAAACTTTACCATCAAATTACCTAACTTATGATAGCGTCTGATAACTTTTGATAATTTATCATAAATTATCCTAAGTTATGATAAGTTATTATAAGTTAGGTGCCTGGTGGTAAAGTTTTTTTTCGAATATAATTTAAAAACACCTTTTTTTTTACTTTTTAAGCTTTTGTAACCCATATATGAAAAAAACTTGTTTTACATTATGTTTTATTAACTTCTGTATCCTTTATTTGTGTTTTTGTTCGATTCTTTCTGTCCTTTTTTCAAAATGTATTTTTCCGCAATATATGGTTTTAGTTTTTGTTTTCTCTTTCCTTTTTTTTGTTGTTTTCTTTGCATTTGTTGTCGTTGTATTTTTGTTTTGTTCTGTTTTATGAGTCAAAAAACGTTTAACATGTTTAAAAATGAAAAGTAAAAAGAAAAAAGCAAGTTAAAACAACTAAGAAAGTGATGTTTGGAAAAACTTCCTCAAACTTATCATACATTATCATAAACTTGGATATGTTATGATAAGTTATGGCACGTAACTTACGATAAATATCATAAGTTGTGATAAGTTATGTTCGCTTGGGTGAGATCTTTTCAGATCTTCAATTTTTCACTTTTTCAAACTTTTTTCGAATAAGTTTTCAACTGAAAGTGAAATTGGGAAATTGGAACAAAAGTTATGATACGTTATGTTCGCCCTGCCTTGTTCTTTTTCTGTTTGAATCTTTTCGATGTCAACACTTTTTCTTGAATAAAAGAAAAACGTTCCGTATATCGGCCGTAGCACGTTATTGTTGAGTTTGAACAAAAAATACCATTTGATGAAACACAAAACCAATGTCCCAAACACGTTCCATGTTTCTTCTGGTTTAGGAACTTTCGGATTTTTGTTTTTGAACAGAACTTTTGAAACAGCAACACAGTGCACGCCGCAGCCGAAATACGCAATGTTTTTCGACATTTTGAAAAAAACACCATTTCGTGGAACGCAAAACCAATTTCCCTAACACGTTTCGTTTTTTTTTCGTGAGGAACAGAGCGTAGCGGTGTGAGGATCACAAGCTTGCGTGCTTAGGTGGGTGGGAGGGTCGTCTTTAACACGCGTGCAAGTTTTGTGTCCTTTGCCATTTTGGGGCAAAGACGTTTGTGCGCGTACTCTTTGAAAGATTTGTACACATGGAGCCAACACCTGTTGAGATGCAGTCGTTTACGACTGTGCAGTCTGTGTGCGCGTGGGCACAACTCAAAGGCGAACCACTACAGAAGTTGCTATATATCTTGGGCATTGAAGATAATGATCATCCACGAGTCCTGGCTGCTGTGTCAGAGGCTGATTGGGATGAGGCAATCTCGAAGTGGTCCGCACTTGCCAAGCCTGCGTCGCCGGCTCTGAAAGCCAAAGCGGTGGTTGCAAAGGGGGCTGCAGTCTTGAAAACTACTGGTTTGCGTGTTGGTGAGCAAGCTCCCGTTAGTTCCATTGTGCCGAGTATGTCGAATGGTTCGGGGCTGGGAAAGTTCAATTTCAACACGGTCACGAATCAGTCCTCAGAAGTGGTGATGTCTGTTCTTGAGGCTGGTGAGTTGAAGGTTGCCTACGACAATTACAAGGCTGTGTTCGGAGTAGTGCCTCCAGTTGAGGAAGAACTCACAGCTGAAACAGCTTACAGCGGTCCAGAAATTCCTCGAAGGCGATGTTTGTCCTTACGTAGATTTTGCTGTCTGGGTGCCGCACGGTAATCGTATGATGCGAAAGCTCAAGTTGCAGGGCACGACATTCTCATCAGACGGGTCTATCATACCCATCGAGGTTTCAGGTCCTCCGGACATTGATTGCTGGAGCGGGTCCTATGCTTGTCTTCGGACGGCTTTGATCTCCTGGAAGGCAGTTGAGTTGGGCCGCTTGGACATGTACGCAAACATGATCAAGCGGTACGTTTCCAGGTATGGATCATCGGTATGGTTCCAAATTTACCAGGCTGAAAGTCGGTGTCGGAGTGAACACATGGAGCGAGTTCGTCGGCGAGGTGATGAGGAGCGTGCGCGTGCTACGGCTGCAGGGATGTCGCATCCAATGAATCCCAAACGACCTTGGGATTGGGTGTGGGGTGAAGTCTTAATTGACGCACATTTCTGGAGGATCGAATTGGAGGAACCTGCTTTGATAATCCTCAGTCGAAGAATGGGGAGATCACCTTCGTCGGACAACGTGGCACAAGTTCGTCCAGGTAAAGGGTGGTTCCGCGAGGACTTCAATTGGAGGCCCTTCAAATTGGCGAAGACGCATGATGTCAGTGGCAATTCGTTTGTGTCGAACAGGAGAGGGCGTAAGTTGTGTGACGCTTTCAACACTGGTGCTTGCGTTTCAAACCCGCAGAATTCTGATTGTCCGAATGATGGAACCTTGGTACATCAGTGCAGTAGATGTTTGGACGCGACTCATGGAGCTCACTTTTGTCCAAGGACGGATTTCCCAGCGAGTCGTCCTTATGTTGTGGGAACAAGGCCAAAGTCGAAGGGTCTTGGGAAAGGTAAGGGCAAGCTGAAAGGGCGTGGGCAGTCTTGAATCCCCACTGACAACGTGCGAGCATCGGCAGTCCATGGTCAACGTGTGAAGCGGGATCCAAGTCCATCTGTTGAGAGGTTGGCTGGGGCTTGCGCTGGCAGCACGAGCAATGTGCATGATATTCCAAGAATTCTCTTCGTGTGCGCTCGCATTTCTGCTCCATTTGACGGCTTTGAGAAGGAGGTTGGAGTCCGTGGGTTTAATGTTGTGTTCATTGATTTGTCTGACACTGCGGTGTTGGATTGGTGTGATGGTGAATTGTTCAAGCGTGTGAAGGACAGAATTACGGACGGTGATTTTGTGGCAGTAGTATTGTCACCTCCGTATTCCACATTTTGTCGGAGATTCCGTGGGTGCATTGGCACCGATGTGTATGGTCTGAAGGGACTTCGACCGGATGATAAAGAAGTCGTCAGGACAGAGACGTTCATTGTGTTCCGCTGCATCGAGGTTTTGCAAATCATTCACAGCATGTGTATGCCTTGGGTGTTCGTATTGCCTGCAATTCCCAATTTTGTGTTCGAGTTGCCCGAGATGCACGGTCTGATGCAGTCACCAGGTATATTTGATAGGTCCTTGGATGTTGGCGATGTTCTCGTTGGCAACATCAATGGTGAGTGCAGTTCATCGGTTGATTTGGTGACATCTGGAATTCGTGATTCTACAGTGGTGTCTGTAGGTGTGCCTGTTTCGATGCCATGGCCACTCGAGGCTACTTTTGTGGACATGGACACTCAATTAAGGGGCTCGGTTGTGAATCCTAAATCATCGCGCAAACTGGAAGATGAGGAGTGCATCGGTGGTATGGTTAGGGCAGCGCGTGCTGTCGCTTTTCTTCCTGGCAACTTGGCTGTTGGAAGCCAAGTCAGAAAAATCCTTGATTCCTTTCTGGTTGAGTTCCCTCACGTGGTTGACGATTGCTATCACGCGATTGGGTCGGATTCGGAGAATGCTGGGCCGAAATTACAGGACGTGGAGGCATCTCGCATCAGGCTCGGGAAGCATTTGGGGACTGAAGATTGGGGCCCGACTTTTGGAGAGTGCACCTCGTCGATCTGTCATGGGTTGTTGTCTGCATGGGCCAACCTGGCGCATGATCCAGGGAAAGTGGCTGCCGATTGGGTTCGTCATGGTGCCCCGGCAGGTATTCTTTGTCAGCCTTTGCTTCCTGGTGTCTTTCCTTTGGCGCAGCCGAGTGACGAGGATGTTTTGGAGCCTGAAGACCTCGAAGGCGACGTTGAGATTTTCCGGAACTACGCTGGAATGGACGAGGACGAAAACGTGTGGTCTCAGGTTCATGAGTTTGTGGAGAAAGGATTCTTGAAAGCATTTGATTCCCTTCAAGAGTGTGAAGTTTACTTGGGTGGCACACCTGTCCTTTCCCGGTTTGGCCAGGTCACGAAGGTGCGATTTGGCAAATTGAAGAGGAGGCTGATCCTAGACGTGAAACAGTCTCGGGTCAAGGAAGGAACTCGAAAGGTTCATCGTGTCCCACTACCACGAGCAACGGACGTGGTTTATGACATCATGGACATGTTGCACAAACATCCTTTGGGCACGGACGAACAACTGGATCTTTTGGTGCTTGATTTTGTGGATGCGTTTTGGAACGTACCATTATTGGCTGCAGAACGGAGATTCTTCGTCGGCAAATTGAGGTCTCGGTATTTTGTATTTCTTCGGGCAGCTCAAGGTTCTCGCAACGGGCCATTGGCCTGGGCTGGGGTGGTGTCTTTGGCAATTCGGCTTGTGCAATCTTGTTTGTGGGAAGGTGGTGTGTGTCCTGCGCGAATTAACACTTACGTTGATGACCCACTGACTGTGGTGCGAGGCACTGAGACTCGAAGAAATTACCTTTTCGCGTGCTTGGTCTTGCTCTTCACGGCGTTAGGGTTTCCACTGTCCTTCCGAAAAGGCAGCCGTGGAACTAGCGTTGATTGGATCGGTCTGAATATATCAGTGCGCCCTCGGGTGGTGCACTTGACGATCACAGAGGCTCGGGTCAAAGAACTATGTGACTTGGCCGATGAGGCTTTGTTGCGCAATCTCGTGACTAAGAAGTGGCTCAGAAGCTTTGCAGGCAAAGCGTCAAGTTTTGCTTCGATTCTCATCTTCTGGAGACCCTTCCTTCGCTCGATTTGGGCCGCCATCTGCGCCGTTCCCAGTGATAGCACTCCTCAAAATTGTGTTTGGGTGAAGCAATTTGTGGTAGCTGTCAAATGGATTCGTGCATTCTTGAATGGTGTTCAAGGGAATATGGTCAGAGTATTTACTCTGGATGTGTATGCTGGTGTTGGGCCGTTCGCACGAATGGTCTTTGACGCCTCTCCTTGGGGAGCCGGAGGCTTCTTAGTTGTGGATGGAAAGTTTGTGTCGTGGTTTGCCGCGAAGTTTGATGAGGTTGACGAAGAGGCAATCGGGATCCGGTTTGGTGAATCGGCTTCGCAGCAGGTTGCCGAGGCTTTAGCTGTGTTACTTGGAGTTCGTGCCTGGCTACCGATCTGGCTCAACGGGGTTCCGATTTTGGAGGTTAAGTCTGACAGTGTGGCTGCAATGACAATGGTTGCGAGCATGCACACACGGAGTCCGCATGTCGCAGTGGTAGCCAGTGAACTTGCGTTAACCTTATCTGAGTCATGCGTGAGGCCTCAGGTGGTGAAACACACTCCAGGTGTTGCAAATCGGCTTGCTGACATTCTGAGCAGGCGATTCCAGCCTGGTGTGCAATTTGTTATTCCTCAGGCTTTTGATGGTGTGCCTGAGGTCTCTATCCAACCCAGAACAATGGACTTTTACCGTAGCGTGTGATCCGCGTTGCAAATGGGGCGTGAGGGGGGATCTTCGCTCTTGTGTCTGGGGGGAACTACGTGTCGACCTGCATGTGTTGGCATGTTGCAGTCAGGAGGGGGTCAGTGCCAGGTCTTGAACCACGAATGTCTGAAGCTGTGTGTTGTGTCGGTGCTTCGTGGTGGTGTCGTCAAGTTGGTGTTGGCACTGTTTTGGCTGTGTTGTGTGCGGTCGCATGGGTTGTCGCTATTCGGTCGTCAAGCTGCTTGGCGGCCTATGTGCATTCGTGGTGGTGTCGTCAAGATGGTTGTTGGCACTGTGCTGGCTGTTGCTGAGTT
>CBDCEV010000098.1:0-2429 GCA_965215715.1 Hyphomicrobiales bacterium
TTGATTGTGCCCCTGCGAGTGGAAATGCGTCCTTTTCTTCCCACCACGAGTGCAACGTTTTCTGCACATGACCAATTTTCCAGTAACTTGATGACCATTGATCCGTTATTCAGCAATTTTACAGTCTCCACTCATTTTAAACCTCGGTCCCTCGTCGCGGGTGTGGATGAAAACGTTTGCGGGATCAATAATATCATGTCTTCATTTTCTTTTCTTTAGTTTTCATCCCATTCCTGACCTTTGTCGAATGTTTGACGCTCCGCAACCACAGTTTGACTTTTTTTCACTTATGGCTACATTGAAGAACGCCTCCAAAGAGATCGGCTGTACTTCTCCATTCGAATCTTCATGATTTTTGAATTTTGAAAAACTTGGTTGATTACACAAAGGCGACGAAATCCTCTTGGTCACCATGACACACGTTCTTTGGGGCACATCTTAGGATCTCGTTTTCTTAAAAGAAAAAGTCAGCAATTTAATTTCTTTCCTCATGAATATGTCAATGGATCATTGACAATTTTTGCTCAGTGAAATCAGCAGTCAGGCACTGGCCTGATCTTTGGGCAACAGCTTGCTCATTTTGTATTTGGTACACACTGACTTCACAAAGATTTTGATGAGTATGTCGTCACAATCTAAAAAAATCATGAACACAACATTGTTATCCATTTTCCAGTCCTCATTCGCGTGTCTTTTTCCTTTTTTTTGAAGATCTCGAACAATGTGCCCACGCTACTACTTACAGGAGTGATCTCAAGATTCATTCTGACTCAGAATTGATTGGTCAGTCCTTTTTTTGGTCATGTGAAATTATTTTCTTGACAGTGAGCCCTGTTCATTTTTTGTTGCTCCCGATTAGTCAGCTTTCTGACTTTCTGTGGCATCATCGTCTCCAAATTGTCCAAGACAGTTTTTATTTATTCGTCCGTAAGCCACTGAATGTGTTTGTGTGTGAAATCTTTGACATACCACCCGATTCCATTTAATTGAAAATCCACGGTTCAGTACACTCGGGGGAAAGCAACTGTGATCGAGCCATAGTTCCAGATTTCTTTTCCACTGCAATGCTGGCATCGCTGCAAACTCTGCTGCTTCTGTCCCTTTAAATCCTTGATTCGTTTTTTCTGGACAGAAATCTCATTCCGAACAAGTTGCTTTGCATTTTCGTGGGACTTGAATCCTTGTTCCATCTTGACGACCATTTTCGTCTTGAGATTGCCACAATCTCTTTTCCTTTGGATTCCCGAAATCATAAACCCTTGGTCCAATTTGCCCTTCAAAAATTTAACGTTCGTGTCAATCACTGATGCAATTTTTCCACGGTTTTGAACAGCAATGTCATCTTTTGAAGTATCTTGTCGCTTTGATTTTTTTATGAAATTTTATACAAAAGGATTCGGTCAAAAAAAAATAGGGTATCTCGTTATGATTTTTGTCTTTGTTTCTTGGCCTGATGACTCATATCTGTCATATTTTCACGTCAACACGTCAACACTGCTTGAGTGACGTGGGACATGGAGTTGCACAGGCCACAACAGCGTAATTTGCAAAATTTTTGTGCGACTCATAATGCGTTTGGCTCGATTCTCTCCAACGATGTCCCTCTCACCAGGTACACCGTCTTTCACGAATCTCTTTCAATTCGTCGACATTCCCAAATGGCTTTGAGACAAAAAATGGAGCGTAACATCCACAATCACCAGTGGCTGAAAACGATCATCAACATCAGGGGCAACAGCAACACACCAAGGATAGTGCACAAAAAAAAGCCGTGTCCACACAAGACAAGACTAAACGGAAAAGACTTGGATGAAGATTGTTTGACAAAACACAAAATACAGCTTGTCATTGCAGCTTACTCCTCGTTATTCTGGGGTACACAGGGAACAAGCATCATCTCGGCCAGGCCAACGAGAAACAGAAAAGCCAGATTCACACGTGAATTTTCATGATGCTGCCCACCTCTGCATCGGCTGCTGACCAAAGATCAGCAGAGGTCAAGCTCGACTGGCGGCAGCGCATCGTTGCCGTGTTGGAGTTTGCCAAACATCTCTCAAAAAAATCACGAATGATGGCGAGTTGGCCACTGCACAAGATGGCTTGCAATAGGACCCCAAGGATATATTTTTTTATGGGCAACAAGCTCAAACAACTCGTGACGACGCACGACCTCGACCGTCATGACGACAACCAAAACCAACAAAGACTGGACAAACAACACACGCGACTGAAGCCCACGACAACGACGGAAGCGACGCCGACGACGACACACCACTCATCTTGTCCCAAAGAATCGAAAGTTGATCTTCAGGAGGACAACATGAGTGTGCGCACCGTGCATATCACTTACAGCGTCGGTTTGTGTTGGGAATATTTCTCCCGTCAAATGACAGATCTTTTTTCAAAACATGTTTGAGCTCAAAAAGCCA
>CBDCEV010000099.1:0-10679 GCA_965215715.1 Hyphomicrobiales bacterium
CAATTGGTCGAGGATTTCCCGTCTACCTCCTTGGTGGTCCAGCGTTGTACGAGGTGCTTCCCTGTGGTGTGAGTAGTTGTGCAGTAGTTCGCTACACCGTCTGCTGTGTCGCCTTGAAAATAATGATGTAGCAAGTGCAGGTTCTTATGGGATGTTGGGGGTTCCAGGCTTGTCCTGTCAGGCCGCCAAGCAAGATATGCCAGTGGCCTTGTAGCTTGTACTACAGGACTGTCACCGAACCTCACTTAGCAGCTTGCAATAAAAATATTGCTCGCTTTCATCATCATTTGAATCCTGTTGGGATCGGGCGGGTGGTTCTCTGTCTCCGTTTGTGTCCGAGAACTTTTTTCTTTAGTTTACGACCAATTTATTCCATGATTAGAAGTAGTTTAAATAATTTCAAAAAGCTTCAATAGTTTAAATGGTTCACCATACGTTATGATAACTTACGATAAGTGTTTTTCCACAAGTTTTGATAACTTGTGGTAAGTTATGTATCACAAGTTAACATAACGTTTGGTAGACATCCTCTCATTTGTTGAAGTGAAAATTAACATAGTTTTAAAAGTTAACACAGTTTCACAAGTGTAATAGTTGAAACGTTTCAAAAAGTTGAACTGGTCAACATGACGCTTCGATAGTTTATGACAAATGATTGTCCATAAGTTTTGATAACTCACATAAGCTCATGCGAAAAAGCTTTCACAGTTAAAATAGTTTAGATCTTGTAAAAAAAAATTAAAAATAGTTTAAAAAATCCAAGAAAAGTTTCAGTGAGTTTGAATGGGAAAAGTTTTCAAAAGTGTAAATAGTTATAAGGTTAAAGTAGTTTAAATTGTTACAAGAGTCAAGTGACACAAGTTTAAAATAGGTCACCACCATCAGTTGTGATACCTTGCGATACATGATTTCCAATACGTTGTGTGAACAAATGGTAAGTTATTTATCAAAAGTCAGGAAAACTTCTGACAAGCACGCTTTCATGAGTTCAACAAGTTTTTCAAGTTAAAATACATATCAGCAAAATTTCAACTTCTTGTGATAGTTGGAAAAACATAGTTCAAATAAGTTGAACAAGTAGAACAATTTCAAGTATTAAACAGTTTAAGTATTGAAAATAAGTGTTTGCCATGATCTTCCCAGCTCATATTGCGCAATGAAGGTGCCTTCCTCACAGTGCTCCCTCAATTGAGCATGTTGTGGTGTGATAGAACAATCCCTTTCCAGATACTTTATCAGCGTTTCTCTTCTTTTGCTTTGTTGCACACACTGATTCCTGAATCGACTGCCCATCTTAGATAAAAGCTTTCAAAGTTTAAATAGAGTGTAGGATCCTCAGGGTGTTGTGCGTACAGCAGAAACAGCCTCGTGAAGAGCTTGAGGCAGCCTTGGATTCAATGTGTAAACATGTCAAAGAGTTGGGTGCGTTGCACGTGGCAGAATCCGATTGTCGGGGAGATTTTCTTGCTTGGGCGTTCGGCGAAATTGGGGAGTGCATTCAGCGAGCTCCCAGGTGCGGTTGTAGATTTGCGGTTTGGATGGGACTTGGCTTCGGCAGCTGGACGACAGGAGTGCTGGAAGACGTTACATGCAGAACGTCCAGAGTTGGTGATTGGATCGCCTCCGACTCGAAGACATTCTCCCTGGAACAAAGATGAACGTGAAGCGCGAATCCAAGGAATCAAACACTTGAACTTTTGCTGTGCCGTCTATCGATGGCAAACAGAACGTGGAGTACACTTTTTCCATGAACATCCATGGAGAGCTTCTTCGTGGGACCTGGACTGCTTGAAAGCTGTGAGAGAATTGCCAGGTGTGGTTGTGGTACGATGCGATCAACGCTTGTATGGATCGGTGGAGCGTTGGCCTTTGAAGGATGGTGGCTGGTGAGAACGCCAATCGACGCAGCGAACTGGTTGGATGACATCCATGAATGATTTTGCGCGTGAGTTGAGTGAGGTGCAAAATGTGGACCAAAGCCGTGAGTTGGAAACGAGAGTTCCAACAAGTTTGATCATGCACGCGACAGAACGTTACCCTCCCAGACTGGTTGAGACCATCTTGAGGTGTCTTTCGATTCAATTGCGTCGGAAAAATGGTGTTCATCTTCATGCCGTGGAAGTTGGGATTGGAGACCACATGTTGACCATGATGTTCAAGATGCCGACTTCAATGAGACTCGACTACCTTCACAGAAGTACTATGACCAATACACTGGCCTGGAACTTGACCCTGTTGGAACAGCCGCAGCACGACAATCCGAAATTGACTTTGCCTGGAGACTGAAAGCATTCGAACCTCGACCACGGACAGAAGCGTATCAGCTAATGGGACGGAAGCCTTTCGGGATGCGGTGGATTGACTGTAACAAGGTGGATGAGCAGCGACCGGAGGACTAGCACTATCAGCGTCTCGGATATCGCAGCTGTCACATCAAGCACGCCACCGCTCGAAGTTGTTCGTTTGTTTTGCTCTCTCATTATGTCAATGAAAGGGACTGGTGGTGAGCCTCTTGTTTTACAGTTCCTGGACGTAAGCAGAGCTTACCCGCATGCGGAAGTTCTGCGTGACGATTTCTACGTTGAAACTGTGCCAGAGATGGGTCTACCGGAAGACACGTGCTTGCTTGCTCGGCGTGGCTGGTATGGGATGCGAGACGCAGGACAGGCTTTTGAATTTGCTGTCCGTGATCATTTCTTGGATCATGACTTTAAACAAGGGATGTTCAGTACATGCGTCTTCGCCCATCGTAGCAAATTCCTGCTTTACTTTGTGCACGGCGATGATTACGTTGGGCTCGGAGTGCGTGGTGACTTGGAAGGCTACAAAGCGACACTGTCTGAACGATTCATCATCAAGGATCGAGGAATTCCGGGTGCCGACGGTTTGCATGAGATCCGAATTTTGAACAGAGTCATCACGTATCATCAGGGTGTCCGGAGATGTTAATGTACGAAGCGGATCAGAGACACGCTGATCTGCTCATGGCTGCATATGGACTCAATGTGTCGATCAAAGGCAAGCCAATTCCATGGGACAAAGCAAACTTCCTGGTTCAACGTCCACTGGCAGGACCTTTCTTGGATGAGAAGTGACGTGTCGAGTTCCGCAGCAATTGCATGAGATGTTTGTACCTGGCCCTCGATCGACCTGACATTCAGAAAACAGCGAAGGAGATCTCGCGAGCCATGGCGTCACCAACATTTTCACGCCGATGAAACGCTCAAGGCTCTTTCACGATATCTGGCGAGTCATCCACGTGTGCCGTGGCGATACTCACGGCAGGAATGGACGGGAAAAGTCTTGGGGTTGACAGATTCGAACTGGGCAGCTTTGTCCGGTGACTCGCAAGAGCACTTCAGCGACCTATCTCATGCTGGGAAAACATCCGATCTTCGCAGCCAGCTCAACACAGACGATTTTAAGCTAGTTGAGTGGAGAAGCGGAGTTTTACGGATCCGTGAGATGTGCTTGTCGGACACTGGAGTTGAAGAGTCTCATGTCGGACTTATCACTGGATGTCAAGGCTGAACTGGTAACGGACAGCTCAGCATGCAAGGGGTTGTGCTCCAGACGTGGTGCAGGAAGAATTCGACACATCCATTGTCCTGCGTTGTGGCTTCAACACGCCGTGGCTCGACGACAGATTGCGATCACCCGGCGTGCGGGAAAGGACTTGGCTCCAGATGTCGGGACAAAGGCGGGCATACCTGAAGACACCGTGCGGCGACTGCTGGGAATGTTTGGACTGGCCAAGGGCGAAGGTCGAGCGAAGCAAGCTTTGAACATGGCAGGTCGGCAAGCGAAGGCTTGAAGACGTGGCTACGTCACGTTTGCACGACCAATTTTGAACGATGTTCACTCTTCCCATGCTCTCTCGACCAAGCTCTGTTCAGACTGCGTTGGATGTCATTTTGTGACCATTGGCTGTCTTGCGCCAAAGAAGTGCTTGGAAAACGGCCAACGCTACTTTTTCAATTGCTCGAGCCAGTTCAGAGTCACATGCGTGTTTTGCCTGCAATTCGCGTCTTTTCTTTCTTTTTCTTTGAAGTGGTTTGGAACGGCAGGAAGCCTGCTCTTCTGCAATTCGCGATGCAACATGTGTGAATTGGGCACGTTGATTTTCCTAGTTCTGCACTGTCTCTCGTGGAAAGTTGACAGATTGCGGATTCATCCTGTGCAGAATTTCAATTTGCTGGTAAGTGTTTTCAGTCATCTTATCATGCTAGAGGTGTGATGATCGTGCCAGTGAATCGCGTGGCGATGGCACCTCGCGACTAGGAGGAGTTGATGAATTCAACGATCATCCACAGATTCCATGATGAGTCATAGCCATTTGTGCCAAGAATCAAGCCACGGTCATCAGCGACATTTGCACACGTCATTTTGCATATTCTTCATTGTCAATAACCCTTGAAATAACAATTTTTATTCTTTGATTTCTTTCAAAACACATATGTTATGAACTTCTTGAATTTCAGCTATTGTAAGTCTTTTAATTATTTTATTTTTTTAAACTTTTACACTTCAATTTAACTCTTGACAGGTTACTTATCAAAAAGTTATGTTCAATTGTGAAAAGTATTCCAAAAGTTGTCAAACATTATTGTATGCCATTTCTTGTAAGTTATCCTACTTAATGGTTAACTATTAGGAATATTTTCATTATTCTCCCTTTTAAAACCATTTTCACCATTTTCAAATAATTTCAATATTTTCATTTTTGAAGTATTTTACCAATTTTCACTTTTTAAGACTATTTTAATCATTTAGAATCATGCTACTTTTTTCAACTTGTTTGAACTATGTTTTGTTTTTTTATCTTTTGGAACAAGTTGAAATTTTGTTGACATATATTCTAACTTTGAAAACTTTATCCTTTCTTTGACTCATGATAGCTTGCATGTCAAAAGTTATGCTGACTCGTGATGAATGAATTACCGTGAGTCAACACAACGTATGGCGAACAGTTTGAACGATTTAAACTTTTGAAATTTATTTACACTATTTCAGCTGTCTTACTTGTTGTACTTTTTGAGATATTCTAACTATTGTAGCTTTTTTACTTTCTAACTTTTTCGCTTTCGCCAATGAGAATTTGCTTTCAAAAGTCATGTTGACTTGCAAAATTAACCATATGTTTCCCGAACTTATTGTGAGTTGTTTGTCGTAAGTAATCATACTTAGCGGTGAAATATTTGACCTATTTTCATTTTTGAACTACTTTACCTATTCAACTTATTTTCAATACTTAAACTATTTAATATTTCAAATTATTCTACTTTTTCAACGTATTTGAACTATGTTTTTGTGTTTTTCTAACTGTTACAAGAAGTTGAAATTTTGCTGATGTATATTTTAACTTTGAAAACTTTCCCTTTTTTTCTCATGAAAGCTTATTTGTCAAAAGTTTTCATAACTTGTGATAAATGACTTACCATGAGTTTACACAACGGATGGGAATTCATGTATCGCAAGGTATCACAACTTGTGGAAAAACACTTGTCGTAAGTTGTCATAACGTATGGTGACCAATTTTTAATCTATTTTCATCGGATGTTGACAAAACTTATTCTGCCTTCTTTGAACTGGTGTTAAGATTAAACTGTTTTCGACTATTTTGATTACTATGACCTCTTAAGATTTCTAAACCTCGAAAAATCCAATTTAAACCAATTTGGTCAGTTACCGAGTTTAACTATTTGTAAATAATAACTTTTTCGGTGTAACATGTGATAGCTTACGTATCATAAGCTATGTGAACTTGTGTTCAACACCTTATAACAAGTTCTCAAAAAACTAATGGTAAGTTTGGTTTCATATGTTTTACCAATTATCTTTTTGAATTGTTAAACAAATTTTATGATTTAAATTATTCCAATTTTCTGTTCTTTCAACTGTTTGAATTATTGAGACTACCTGATCTTTTTGCAAAATTGAAAAAAGGATTTACCTTTGTTGTCTTAAAGTAGCTTATATAACTTGCTCGTTTCAACTTGTGATTGCTCACTTATCGTTTGTTATGCTAACTTGTGATGAATAACTTGCCATAACCTAACACAATTAATGGTGAATCATTTACCGTAAGTAATCATTACTCATGGTGACCTGTTTTGAACTGGTGTTACTTATCTATTGCAACTATTCACACTACTTTACCCTTTTTAACTATTTGAACTTTCGAAGCCCTTTCACATTTTTAAACTAACTATTTAAACTGTTTTGGGATATGTGAACCATTGGATTTATTGAAAATATTTTAATTTTGAAAACTTTTTCACATTAACTCATTAAAGTTAAAACTTAAAGTAAGTCACTTAACGTGATCTACCAAAACGTCAGGTCACCTAATATAAGTATTTGAACCATTTAAACCATTTAAACTATGTAAAAATATGTACAGCCCGAGCGGGAACAAATAATACGGTTCAACGCCGTATAATTTCCGGTTTCCGGGATAAACGGACGTATCTTTTCTAGCCACCAATTTCACCGAGTGAGAGTGAAATGTTGACGATGTTTCTCGCTCTTGATTTGGCCGTGAATGTCCTCCTGGTGGCTTTGTGGTAGGACGTACTTTTTGTACCCCAACTCCGTGTCTAAAAATGGACTGGAGTTTGGTTTGGTGATTGATGGTGATGAGTTTTGCGTGAGACTCGGTGAAAGTGTGGGCCGTCTAAATCTTGACACTGTTTTGGCGGGCTGGTTTTCGCAACGTCTTCGTCGTTACGACCACAGATCCTCGAGAAATTCTGGGAACATGAAGCAATGTATGCTGGCAAGAGACCATAACATAAGAGCAACTTTGTCCACAAATGAGCAAAAGACTCGGGCACACCCTCGATCTTGCGCTTCAAATCCACGCACCAGTTCTGTTCACCGACAAACCATCTTATCTAACTCGGGCACTTCTTTGTGCCGTTTTTGGATTGCTTTCCTTGTCTTGCTTTGTAATCTTCTGGAACAGAAATGTCATTCCAAGGAGAAAAACGATGTTTCGGCCGTACATGGTTGTGGACTTTTTTTTAAAAAAAGGAGCGTAAACGGAACGGTCTAGGCCGTAAATAAAAAGTCGCCCTGAATCTCAACTATGTTAACAAGTTTACTCATGAAAACTTTTCCACTTTAATTTCTGATAGGTTCTTCACCAAAAGGTATGTTAACTTGTGTTTAAAAAAAACTTACCACAATGTATCACTTATCATAAGTTATCATAACGTATGGCGAACAGTTTGAACGATTTAAACTTTCGAAATTTATTTACACTATTTCAGTTGTCTTACTTGTTGTACTTTTTGAGATATTCTAACTGTTGTAGCTTTTTTACTTTCTAACTTTTTCGCTCTCACCAATGAAAAAGTTTTGCTTTTCAAAAGTCATGTAATAACCATATGTTATCCGAACTTATTGTAAGTTGTTTGTCGTAAGTAATCATACTTAGCGGTGAAATATTTGACCTATTTTCATTTTTGAACTACTTTACCTTTTCAACTTATTTTCAATACTTAAACTATTTAATATTTCAAATTATTCTACTTTTTCAACGTATTTGAACAATGTTTTTGTGTTTTTCTAACTGTTACAAGAAGTTGAAATTTTGCTGATGTATATTTTAACTTTGAAAACTTTCCCTTTTTTTCTCATGAAAGCTTATTTGTCAAAAGTTTTCATAACTTATGATAAATGACTTACCACAAGTTTACACAACGGATGGGAATTCATGTATCGCAAGGTATCACAACTGGTGGTGGTGACCTACTTTAAACTTGTGTTGCTTGACTCTTGTAACCAATTTTAACTACTTGAACCTTTTAACTATTTAAACTTTGAAAACTTTTTTCAATTAAGCTTAGTTAAATTGTTCTTGGATATTTAAACCTTTTTTCAAAATTCAAACTATTTTAACACTGACAACTTTTTCGCTTTAACTTATTTAAGTTAGCAAAATTTTGGTAAGTCATTTATCGTGACCTACCAAAACGGAATGTAAACTATTTTTGGCTATTCGAATCTATTTAAACTATGTTAACAATGTCAACTATGTTCACTGTTGTAACTTTTTCACTTTACCTTGTGATAGGTTGTTTCTTGAAAGGTATGTTATCTCACGATAAATAATACCTCATCATGAGTTGTCAAATCTTATGGTAAGTCATTTATCGTAAGTTGTCACAACGTATGGAACTCTTCAAACTTTCTACACTTGAAAATTTTGACATATTTTAACTGTTGTCACTATTTTAACTCTATTTCAATTGCTCTAGCCTTTTTTTCTTTTTGAACTTTTTGTCGAACAATCTTGATTAAACTAATTTAGCTTGTTAACGAGTTGAACTCTTAACAAACATATTTTTCGTTTTGACTTGTGATAGATAACTCATCATGAGTAATGTCAGCTTATGTTCAATAACTTACCATGAGAAGCCAAAAACTTATGGGAAGTTATTTCCTCATTGCTCCTTTTCTCACGTTTTCCACTCCAACGCTTCAAAAACTGTGACCGACAACATGTGCATGATTGAGTCGCGTTGAAGAGAAATCCAATCCTGTGTCTTAACGGATAACGCGTGACTGTTTTTTCTTTCATCGGATTTTCGTCTTCGCGGTCCCATGGGTTTCTATTGTATGTGCCGTGCGTTTGGTGTTTTCTCGAATGCCAGGTCACGGTGGCAGGCGCAATGAAGACGACGATCGTGCTATTTGGCGGTACGTCTGGAATGTTCACCGCCTGGAAACCATGGAAAACCTTCATGTCGGAGGGCCCAAAAAAAGAGACCGACCACAATCACAGACCCTGTCATTGTTTGAGTTCTTGCTTTGGGGGTTAAGTTTCACGTTCAGGTTCCAATGAAGTTAGGTGTAACCGTCATGTGGATTCGGTGCCGCCTCTTGTTTCATGTGCGACGTGATTCGTTCTGACCGTTGATGTGACCTGGGAAATCTTCCGAGCTCCTCCAGCACCGCTTCCACGAAAAAAACGTGGTGCCCAACACAACAGTGTAGCCGCGAGAAAACAGCAAGTTCGTCAGTGGGACGCGCCACAGCAAGAGACAGAGAGAGTGCAGTTCAAACAACCGACATGTATCCGAGTCTGATCCCGACCCAATCTCAACGAGGTGCGGCGAGCGTGGTCAGTTTTCCAAGTTAATATTGAAGAGAGTGACAGAAGCAAGAGGGCTGACGTCCGCAATGTTTTAACTTTGATGATCTCCGAGGTGTGGACATCTAAAAATAAAAGAAGATGACGGTGTTCTGTGCGTGTTCACGCCTTTTGTACGTCATTATCCTTGTCATGTGTTCAGTCTCGTCTTCGATACGACCCCAATAACACCGCGATGAAATGATCTCGTCGTTCTACCTCGCCCTCCTCCTTCAACCCCGCAGCTCGCAACAATGAGACGTCAGCGTCCGAATTCATGCCTCGCAGAATTTGTCATCGGCGAAAAGCTCTGCGCTGCAGTCTTTCATGCGCACTACACCAGAAACAACCTGATCTCCATGACACGTAGCGTACATCCCACCTGGCCTGATATGATGTTTGCACTTCGAACAGTTCACGCACCTCTCCGATATCCGAGAAAAGAGGCTTCTCTCCCAAACAAACAGTCTCTGAAGCAAGCTCGGCCTGAAAAAGCAGACTTGCCTGCAGCATGTACAACCTCTACACAGGTTTGTGGTTTTGAAGTGTTGTCTTGGCGAGGCCACTCCTCGAAAAACAAACAGGCAGACACCTGTGAGACTCAGCACCACTGAGACGTAAAACAGCGCACGTCAAGACACTGAAAAGCTGTTTGCAAAGCGTGGGGAAGACAACCAAGCTGTTAACAACAGACGCCGAAAGACTGAACGACTCCAAAGGACGAATCTATTTGCATCCTCAGTTGAAGCTTGAGTACCCAAGACACTCAGACTCACGCAACCCACCTCTTGCGGCAATCTGACCGAAGGTCCAACGAAACAATTGTACAATTTCCAGCCCTCTACATTTCGCGGTGTGCAAATTGTTCTCCTTGACCTGACAGAAACCTGGAGGTAGCGCCTTATATTTTGTGTATGGATAAGTTAGCTACTCTCCTGCTCTCGGTGTATTTTGCGCCGTGTATCTTTACATGTCCACACTGGCGCGGTACCTGTGACTACCAGTAACTAAGCGTGCCCACGGCAAGTGGTGGCGATCCCACTGGAGCACCGACCGCACCTTCACTTTTGCGAAATTCACACGACATTCACGGCGGCAACCGTGTACTGAGTCTCTTTCGCCGCGTACTCCTTCCTTGTACATGCTGCACGCATCGGGACGGCATTTGAATAATCACAGCCTTCCTCTCCAGTACCTGCTTGGTTGGCTCAGCTGCTCTATTCTTGATCCTTGCAGCTGCACGTGGACCGCGGTGCCATCTACGCAACATCGGCTCAACTGCATTGCTCGGCCGTCCACACCTCTTACATTCACTTGACACAAGTGGTACATGTTGGAACGATGTGACATCGCAATGTTTGTTGTTTAGAATACGTGTCTGTTAGACCTCCTGCGTGTCGCTCTGAACCCAATCTGGAGAAAACCAAGCCAATGTGGCCCCTCAATTCCTGTGATCTTCTGGTGGTTGTGCACCTTTTCCTTGGGTGGCGGTGCACCTTGCCTCCCTTTTCTTTGAACTGGAAACGCTCAACTTCAGTCA
>CBDCEV010000100.1:0-8942 GCA_965215715.1 Hyphomicrobiales bacterium
AACAATTCCCTAGGTTTCACTTTTGGGGTACCCCGGAAATTAATAATTATTTAATTAAAGCCGAAATGATTAATTATTGCTTTGACCTTCCAAAAAGTCAAGAACAATTGCCTAGGTTTAGCGCAAAATCCTAGGAATCGTAAGGGATTTGGGGTCCCGTGCGATTCGTGGTCGCGAGCGGAGAGCGAAATTCATCCCACCCCCTTTAAAACTTTCGATTGTAGTTTAAGGATATTAAATAATAAAGAAGAGCAGGCGCGGCAAGCTGCAAATCGCACGGCGCTGCGATAGATCAAGCATTGATTAGCTACACAAATCAAATTCCGTCCTGTTCTGGACGGACAACAGCTGTGGGTGCCACCTGTCCTGTGTCAGCGGTGTGTAGCACCAACGAGCTAGCTGCGGCGGTAGCCGTGTGAGGGTGGGTACGCGCCAGTGGCGCTGGGTGGGAAATTTAGGGTTTAGGGTTTAGGGTTTAGGGTTTAGGGTTTAGGGTTCAGGTTTAGGGTTTAGGGTTTAGGGTTTTAGGGTTTAGGGTTTAGGGTTTAGGGTTTAGGGTTTAGGGTTTAGGGTTTAGGGTTTAGGGTTTAGGGTTTAGGGTTTAGGGTTTAGGAATTAGGGTTTAGGGTCAAGGAGACGTTCGACGCTGGTATATCTTGGAAATAATCACACCCACCCATGAGACCCATTACATTGTGCAGCCTTCTATGAGACGAAGGAAATGGGGTGTGGGCTTCAGCCCACACATCCATAAGAAACTATTCAAGAAAGAAAATGGCAAAAAGAAGCACATAGCAAGCAACATGCATCAACCGACAGCAAAGAACAAAAAACAATTGTCAAGCAACAAACAAGAACAGCAAATACGTAAGTCAGAACTTCGGCAAGAACAACACAGCAGCAATGGCAGCAGCAAAGGCAAGAAGGATGCAAGCAATATACAGCAGGCCATGTTGCAGCTCGTTGACGAAATGGACCTTCGAGGCTTGTTCGATTGAACTGATGACATCAATGAAAAAGCGATGCTGAGCTGACGAGCATTTGTAGATAAGTGTCCGGATCTCGAATCGACATTGTGGGCTTGTTCGATTAAATCGAACACACGAAGCTGTGCTTGATTGACGAACACTTTTAGAGCGCCTCAATGGAAGCAGCAAAATCAAGATTCTAGATTTATTCGATTGAATTCAACAAGATTGGCAGATGAGCAGACAGGAAATGGCAAGCACCACATAACAAGCAGCAGGAAAGCAGCAAGCAGTATGCAGCAGCAGGAAGGCAGCAAGCAGCAGCAATAGCAGGAAAGAAAATGAAAGAAAATGAAAGAAAATTACAGAAAATGAAAGAAAATAAAAGAAAATGAAAGAAAATGAAAGAAAATGAGAGAAAATAAAGGAAAATGAGAGAAAATTAAAGAAAATGAAAGAAAATGAAAGAAAATGAAACAAAATGAAAGAAAATGAAGAAAATGACAAAAGATGAAAGAAAATGAAAGAAAATGGTTTAGGGTTTAGGGTTCAGGGTTTAGGGTTTAGGGTTTAGGGTTTAGGGTTTAGGGTTTAGGGTTTAGGGTTTAGGAGTAAAAAATAAGAAAAAGAGGGCCCAAAGGGGTACCCCCCGAGACGGGCCCAAAAATTGATTTTTTACATAAGAACTGTCAAGAGAAATCGTAACGAAATTGAGACCCCAAAAAAATCAGATTTTGAGCCCCGGAGAAAGAAAAAGAAAAGAAAAAGAAAAAGAAAAAGAAAATGAAAGGAAATGAAAGAAAATGATAGAACATGAAAGAAAATGAAAGAAAAAATGAAAGAAAATGAAAGAAAATGAAAGAAAATTAGGGTTTGTTTAAAAAAAAAAAAAAAAACCGAAGAAAAAAAAGCAAGAAAAAAGACAAAAAAAAAACAAGAAAAAAAAAGGAGTAAAAAATAAGAAAAAGAGGGCCCAAAGGGGTACCCCCCGAGACGGGCCCAAAGATTGATTTTTTACATAAGAACTGTCAAGAGAAATCGTAACGAAATTGAGGCCCAAAAAAAATCAGATTTTGAGCCCCGGAGAAAGAAAAAGAAAAAGAAAAAGAAAAAGAAAATGAAAGGAAATGAAAGAAAATGAAAGAAAATGAAAGAAAATGAAGGAAAATGAGAGAAAATGAAAGAAAATGAAAGAAAATGAAAGAAAATGAAAGAAAATGAAAGAAAATGAAAGAAAATGAAAGAAAATGATAGAAAATGAAAGAAAATGAAAGAAAATGACAGAAAATGAAAGAAAATGAAAGAAAATGAAAGAAAATGAAAGAAAATGAAGGAAAATGAGAAAAAATGAAAGAAAATGAAAGAAAATGAAATGAGAGAAAATGAAAGAAAATGAAAGAAAATGACAGAAAATGAAAGAAAATGAAAGAAAATGAAAGAAAATGATAGAAAATGAAAGAAAAAATGAAAGAAAATGAAAGAAAATGAAAGAAAATTTGAAAAAAAAAGGCGAAGAAAAAAAAGCAAGAAAAAAGACAGAAAAAAAAAAGGATGAAAAAACAAAAAAAAGAGGGCCCAAGGGGGTACCACCCGAGACGGGCCCAAAAATTGATTTTTTACATAAGAACTGTCAAGAGAAATCGTAACGAAATTGAGGCCCAAAAAAAATCAGATTTTGAGCCCCGGAGAAAGAGAAAGAAAAAGAAAAAAAAAAGAAAAAGAAAATGAAAGGAAATGAAAGTGAAAGAAAATGAAAGAAAATGAAAGAAAATGAGAGAAAATGAAAGAAAATGAAAGAAAATGAAAGAAAATGAAATAAAAATGAAAGAAAATGAAAGAAAACTGAAAGAAAATAAAAGAAAATGAAAGAAAATGAAAGAAAATGAAAGAAAATGAGAGAAAATGAAAGAAAATGAAAGAAAATGAAAGAAAAAATGAAAGAAAATGAAAGAAAATGAAAGAAAATGAAAGAAAATGAAAGAAACTGCGCCTGTACCTGGTTCAAAGGAAGTCTGTTAATGGCGGCCTGAACGGCCGCCTTTACAGTTTATGGTTTAGGGTTTAGGGTTTAGGGTTTAGGGTTTAGGGTTTATGGTTTAGGGTTTAGGGCTTGTGCGAGGGCGAAGCCCGAGCATCCCTCCGCGGTGGGGCCCCGCCCCCTTACCACACTAAAGGTGTGGATGTCCGGGCGGGGGCGTGCGCTGCGCGTAGTCTGTGGAGCAAAGCTACGCTGCGGTGGCATCAATCATATGTGTCATGCATGGTCGGATGAAGCGCGCCCCAGTCGCACGCTCCGCTGTGTGCTCCTGGGGCAGACGCTCCATCCGACCACGCATAACACACATGATTGATGGCGTGTCCAGTGCGGTGCCTGTCCAATAATACCCACCCCTACCACCCGCACTTAAACGTATTAGGGTTTAGCGCTGCGCTGGCCCCCTAAATTCCCACAAAGATTGCGGCTGAGGTTAAGAGACCAAGCGCATCGAGACATCGTTGGCGCGACTGAAATATAGACCGCATGGAGCGTAAGGATCGCGATCCAACATTACACCACAAGTTATTGTTCGCGGTAGCGGGAAACGGCTCAAGCAATGTGGCTTGAGCGCAGGGTCGAGAGGCCCGCAGAGGCCCACGGACAAGCCTAAAAATGGACTTGTGCCGAAAACGGGGTTTGACCCCCCGAAATCGTTCGATTTGGGTCGGTTTTGCCCGACAAATTTCACGCCAATTTTTTTTTGCCAATTTTGGCCCCGAGCGGTTCTGGTTCGCACTTTGGGAATCGTATACGACTTTTTGTTTCAAATTCTAACGATATGTATGGGATTTGGTGTCTGGACTTCAAAACCTAGGAATCGTCTGGGATTTGGTGTCTGGACTTCAAAACCTTAGGAATCGTCAGGGATTTGGTGCTCGGGACCAGAACCCTAGGAATCGTAAGGGATTTGGCTTAGGGGAAGTCCGAAATTAAAAATCAATTGATTAAATGCCGAAATTAATTAATTAATGCTTTGACCTTCCAAAATGTCAAGAACAATGCCTTAGTTTTTGCTCGGAGGGAACCCGGAAATAAATAATTAATTAATTAAAGCCGAAATTAATTAATTATTGCTTTGACCTTCCCAAATGTCAAGAACAATTTCCTAGGTTTAGCTTTTGGGGTACCCTGGAAATTAATTACGCGTTGACCTTCCAAAATGTCAAAACAATTCCCTAGGGGCCGGCTGGCTCAGATCTACAAACGCGTCTTAGGTTGTGGAACGCGCGGTTAAGGGTTATATATAATATATATAGGCAGCCCCAGGCGGGGCTCGTAGTAAATTTATCGGAATTTCGTCGATTTAGCGCCATCGAGGCGCTTCGCTACCGCGAATCTAGCAGCGTCCTTCGGACGGCAATCAGCTGTGGGTACCACCTGTCCTTGTCAGCATAGAGTAGCACATACGCGCCTGCGGTCGGTTTCACCCGTGTTAGGGTGGGTACGCGCCAGTGGCGCTGGGTGGGAATTTAGGGTTTAGGGCTTGTCGCTGTGGGTCGCCACGCCTAACAGGGTCCGCCAGAGCGTGAAGGGCGTTGCCTGCCCCGCCCTCTTACCACACTAAAGCTGTGGATTGAAGGCGGGGGCGTAATCCGTGATGCGGCACAAACAATACTTGCGGCGAACATGACAACAGCACGGAGCGCGCACGTCAGGATACACATGCCCCGTACATACACGGGGATGTAGGAACGGGGCATGTTGTATCCTGCCGTGCGCGTTCCGTGCATCGATTGTCACCATGCTGCAATCGTTTGCGCAAGCTTCACATGATTAATTTTCCCACCCCAACCTCCCGAACTTAATCGTATTAGGGTTTATCGCTGCGCTGGCCCTAAATTCCCACCACAGATGCGGCTAAGGCGCGACGTTTTTTTCACCGCTAGGCTTGGGCTCGGGCTTGGGCTTGGGCTTGGGCTTGGGCTTGGGCTTGGGCTTGGGCTTGGGCTTGGGCTTGGGCTTGGGCTTGGGCTTGGGCTTGGGCTTAGGCTTGGGCTTGGGCTTGGGCTTAGGCTTGGGCTTGGGCTTGGGCTTGGGCTTGGGCTTTTGGGTTTGGGCTTGGGCTAAGGCTTGGGCTTGGGCTTGGGCATGAGCTTGGGCTTGGAGGGCTTGGGAGGCTTGGGCGGCTTGGGCGGCTTGGGCGGCTTGGGCGGCTTTGACGGCTGGGGCGGCTTGGGCGGCTTGGGCGGCTTGTCGGTTTGGGCGGCTTTGGCGGCTTCGGGGGCTTGGGCGGCATGGCGGCTTGGGCGGCTTGGGCGGCTTCGGCGGCTTGGGAGGCTTGGGCAAAGGCCGCGCCTTGACCTTCCAAAATGTCAAGAACAATTCCATAGGTTTAGCTTTTGGGGTACCCCGGAAAGTAATAATTAATTAATTAAAGCCGAAATTAATTAATTATTGCTTTGACCTTCCCAAATGTCAAGAACAATTTCCTAGGTTTAGCTTTTGGGGTACCCCGGAAAGTAAAAATTAATTAATTAAAGCCGAAATTAATTAATTATTGCTTTGACCTTCGCAAATGTCAAGAACAATTTCCTAGGTTTAGCTTTTGGGGTACCCCAGAAAGTAAAAATTAATTAATTAAAGCCGAAATTAATTAATTATTGCTTTGACCTTCGCAAATGTCAAGAACAATTTCCTAGGTTTAGCTTTTGGGGTACCCCAGAAAGTAAAAATTAATTAATTAAAGCCGAAATTAATTAATTATTGCTTTGACCTTCGCAAATGTCAAGAACAATTTCCTAGGTTTAGCTTTTGGGGTACCCTGGAAATTAAAAAATTAATAAATTGTTCTTGACATTTTGGAAGGTCAATGGCGGACCATGTGGCCGGGCCGGAAACGGTGGACTTGTGCTCGTTTGGAGGGAAAAACTGCGTTTACGGGTTTTAAATAATAAATAGGTGCCACAGGCGTGGCTGCCTGGCAGATCGGTTTAACCCGATTTTTTTAAGGTTTACTGGATTTAGCCCGGCTGGCGGAAATTAGACAATGCCATAGTCGGCATAGTTTTATTTATATTTCGCACTATCGAGCTGATAGTGCGGAAATCAGCTGCTGGTGCCACTTGTCTATAGTGGGTGGTACACAGACCAGCCTCAGGGGTGGCTTGCCCACTGAAGGGTGGGAGCGCGTTGACACGCGCGGGGTGGGAATTTAGGGTTTAGGGTTTAGGGTTTAGGGTTTAGGGTTTAGGTTTAGGGTTTAGGGTTTAGGGTTTAGGGTTTAGGGTTTAGGGTTTAGGGTTTAGGGTTTAGGGTTTAGGGTTTAGGGTTTAGGGTTTAGGGTTTCGCTGTGGGTCGCCACGCCTGACAGGGTCCACCAGAGCGTGAAGGGCGTTGCTTGCCCCGCCCTCTTACCACACTAAAACTGTGGATTGAAGGCGGGGGCGTACTCCGTTGGTGCGCCACAAACAATACTTGCGGCGAAAATGACAACAGCACGGAGCGCGCACGTCAGGATACACATGCCCCGTACATACACTGGGATGTAGGAACGGGGCATGTTGTATCCCGCCGTGCGCGTTCCGTGCATCGATTATTTCCATGCTGCGGTGTCAAACACATGTTCCATATGTTTACTATTTCCCACCCCAACCTCCCGCACTTAAGCGTATTAGGGTTTAGCGCTGCGCTGGCACCCTAAATTCCCATCTTTCTTGTTTACGCAATTTGTTCCAGAGTAAATGTTCTAATTTCGGGTAGCGGGTACATAGTAATTCTTGCGCACCAAAGGTTACGACCACGTTCCTCAAACATGGAAAATTAGTTTTCGAAAGCGACACTGGCTGTGAGTGCCGATTCATATTTTTGAAGCCGAGGAACAGTGAAAACATTTACCAAAATAAACAACAGTGATCCACAAAAGCCGACGGACACATACAGACATGAAGAAATCAAAATGCAAAAGCATGTCATAGGATGGAAGCATGTAGATTTACATTTAAATTGCTTTCTGTATGTGTTGTGATCGTTATCTGGACATATTTTTTGGAAACCATTTGGATTGAAGACATGCTGAATGAAAATAATAAGATCCACGAATCGTCTTTGTCACACATTACGCACGCGAGACGGATGTGTGCAGTACAGGCGGACACAAAGCATCGAAACAGAAGTTTGTTCAGAATCAACTTCAACCCTGTGCGCAGATGCGTGCTCAAGAAGCATTGTGTTGAAATCGTGCTGTAGGACAAAAATTATGCAACACAAAAAATGTCAACGAATAGATGAACACAGGACTACGCATAGCACCACACAGAAGACGTGCTGTGCGTGACAGAGATGCTGACGATGGGATGCCCACTGTGCATTTTCCTTGAAATATTTTTTCATTGGAACTGACACAACGATTGGCTCAATGTCATTACACGCCTGTGGCCGGCACAAAATGCAAATCTGTCAGTTTGCCAATGTAGCGCCAATGGTCTCCGCGCCGCTTTCGGGAGCCCCTGAAATTAATTATTGCTTTGACCTTCCAAAATGTCAAGAACGAGTCCCTAGAATTAGCTCTCGAGGGGCCCTCGGATTACATAATTAATTAATGAAATGCCAGAATTAATCATTCAACGGTTGACCTTCCGAAATGTCAAGAACAACGCCTTAGGTTGTGCTCCGAGGGGGCCCCGGAAATTAATTAATTAATAAATTGTTCTTGACATTTTGGAAGGTCAAAGGCGAGCCATGCGGTCGCGCCAGATGACTGGGGGGGGAGCGTACGCGGTAACGGTCTTACGAGCGCCGGCGCCAGTTTTAGGGTATTAAATAATAATAAGATGCCACAGGCGTGGCTGCCTGGCAAATCGGTTTAACCCGATTTTAAGGGTTTCCCAGATTTAGTTCAAATGCCATAGTCGGCATTCTCCCATATATATTATTTCGCACTATCGAGCTGATAGTGCGGAAATCAGCTGCTGGTGCCACTTGTCAATACTGGGTGGTACACAGACCAGCCTCAGGGGTGGCTTGCCCACTGAAGGGTGGGAGCGCGTTGACACGCGCTAGGGTAGGGAATTTAGGGTTTAGGGTTTAGGGTTTAGGGTTTAGGGTTTAGGGTTTAGGGTTTAGGGTTTAGGGTTTAGGGTTTAGGGTTTAGGGTTTAGGGTTTAGGGCTTGTGCGAGGGCGAAGCCCGAGCAGCCCGGAGCTCCGCGGTGGGGCCCCGCCCCCTTACCACACTAAAGGTGTGGATGTCCGGGCGGGGGCGTGCGCTGTGCGCGGTCTGTGGAGAAAAGCAACGCTGCGGTTGCATCAATCATTTGTGTCATGCATGGTCGGATGAAGCGCGCCCCAGTCACACGCTCCGCTCTGTGCTCCTGGGGCATACGCTCCCTCCGACCACGCATAACACACATGATTGATGGCGCGTCCAGTGCAGTGCCCGTCCAAAAATTCCCACCCCATCCAACCCGCACTTACACGTATTAGGGTTTAGCGCTGCGCTGGCCCCCTAAATTCCCACATATGATCGCGGCTGAAGCATTGTGGCTTGGGCGCTGGGTCGAAAGGCTTAGCGAGGCCCACAGACAAGCCTAAAAATGGACTTGTGCCCAAAACGGGGGTTGACCCCCTGAAATCGTTCGATTTGGACCGTTTTTCACCGACAAAATTTGCGGCCTTTTTTTCTGTAGTTTTTCGGGCTTCCCGCGGGGGCGGGGAGATGGAGCCGGAGGAGGGGCCGTGGAACGTTTCTGGTGTAAAAATTGGGAATCGGATACGACTTTCCGTTTCAGGCCCCGGGCCACCCGAAAATAAATAATTAATTAATTATATGTCGAAATAAATGAATTAGCGATTGACCTTCCAAAATGTCAATAACAGTTCCTAGGTTTAACTTTTGGGAGACGCCGGAATTATTTTAATTAATTAATTAACAGCCGAAATTAATTAATTATTGTTGTGACCTTCCAAAATGTCAAGAACAGTTCCCTAGGTTTAGCTTTTG
>CBDCEV010000101.1:0-3145 GCA_965215715.1 Hyphomicrobiales bacterium
TTGGGCCTCCGGAAGAGCAACGGGAAGGACCACCCGACAGGGCTCAAGGAGATGGCCGACGCCTGCCCCGCGGCACCTATCGGTACCGCTGCAGCTATGGTGAAGCTGTACGAGGCGGAGAAGAAACAGGCACAGAAGACCCAGCAGAAGACCGGGCCACCGAAGGCCAACAAGGTGGCCTACCCCCAGTTCTCGGGGGCTCGCAAGAATCGATGTACGGGAAACTTTTGTAATAAAAATTTTTCCAACCCCAAACACGGGCTATTGGCACCTGGAATGGGTGTACCCGCCTCAAAAATATGTCTGGGGACCCAATGAAACCGGTTTTTCACACTTAGTTGCCCTTTCTCGGTCCGAATTTTTGAATATTCGGTGAAAAAAGGGGGGTTTACCCATTTTGGGCAAAACCCCGATTTTCATGAAAAAATGTCAAAATCGGGGCAACTAGACCCCATTTTGGGTGGTTTTCGGGTGAAAAACGTACCCTAGACATCCCTGGGGCACATTGTATACCATAGATGGCAGGAAATTAATTTTTGTAATTTTTAATTGCCATCTTCCCGAAAATTAATTTCCGCTTGAAAAGTTAACTTTTTAATTTTTCGGAGTAATTTTGATTAATTTTGCTGTTCCGGCGAATAATCGAAAATTAATTTTTAATTTTTGGAAATTAAAAACATACATTGGGCGTTATTCCGTTACCAGTAACGGTAATAACGTTATTTTTGCGTTATTTTTTGACCCCAAAAAAGGCAGCATTTCCCGGTGAATCTGACCCGAAACTCGGGTCCCTACCCCCCCCTAAAAGAATTTTCTTGGGTAAAATATCACTCCAGGGGGCCACTCCGTGATGTCAAAAAATTGGAAAACGTTTTCTCCTAAAATAACGCGTTATTTTTCCGTTATTTTCATGAAAACTTGCGTTATTCGGACAATTTTGCGGGCGGATGGTGTAGTTTTTGGTGGAGATGGCTCCAGAATACCCCCCTGGGATCATTTTTTGGATAATAACGCACGGACATGTCGAGTTTCGTGAAAAAATCATGTTTTTTGGCTTTTTCAAGGCAAATACTGCAGAAACCCCTGCAACCTTGCAGCATCCAATGTTCCTGGAGTGAAATTTGGAGTGAAAATCACTCCAAAATCACTCAGTGTGGACGCAGAAGTGAATCCTTCAGGAATACACCCGCACACCTCACATTGGCGGTGTATAAACCACCTGATATTTTTACTCGTTACGAGCGACGAAGTAGCGACGTGCCCATTTTTTCCCGGTCCGTTCTAAAATAGTTACGTTCCAAAAGTCCGTTACTGGTGCTGTCAAAGACGCTTCGCACAATATACGCACGAACTACCCAAAGTACGCTCGGGCTACGCACGAAGTACGCAGGAACTACACAATTTGAACTTTCTTGCACCCCCCAGTCATTATTTGCACGCACTCCAGGTCCCATATTTGCACCAGTGCAAATATGAGACCTGGAGTGCAAATATGAGGAATTTCCGAGTTCGTCGTGATGTGCAAAACATGACTGGGTTGTGCAAGAAACCATCATCTGCACCCCGTATCGGCCTCAATTGCACCCTCGTGCAGGTAAAAAAAGGCCTCGGGCCTCCGGCCCTCGGACCGTTTTTTAATTACGCACACGACCTTCGCGCGGAAAGTGTCATTCAGCCCTGCCAAACGTGCTCTACACACCACCCCCTTCATCAGGCAAGTGGGTTTGTAAGGGTGTGTGGAAGCGTCAACGCTCGGGTGCAGGAAATTTACATTTTGGTCGCAAATGGCGTTACACATGCACTATGCACAACGTGTGCACGATTTCGGCAGAACTACGCACAACCAACGCAATTTGGACCTTTCAACAACACCATTCACCATACATGGAGTACGGCCTGACTCAGGCGTGGAGGGCCTGACTTCCCCTTGAGTTTCCCCTGACTTTAAAAGTCAGGCCAATTTTCAGAAATTTCGCCTGAGTCAGGGGAAAGTCAGGGGAAACTCAGGGGAAAATCCAGGGATTTTTTGCGGTGGATTCACGACTCACTGACGGCAATTCTTCATGGATTCACCCCCACACGAAGGCAAGTGCTGATGCATCGAGAGAAAAAGAACCTATGAGGAGTGTATTGCCCCGACCCATGTGCCCACCTGTGCCTCGGTGATGGAGCTGGACGGTCTGCTGCGGAAGGACCCGGAGCAGCTGCGCGAGTGAAATCCCATAAGCGTATGGTACAACTTTCATTTGCCCATATGTGTATGGTTACCGACACCATACGTATATGGGCAAAAAAGTTTTTTGTAACCATACGTAGTAACGTAATGCCATTTTTGGTTGGAAAACTGGATTTTTCAGCCAGGTCCAGTCCCTACTCACCTGGACCCCACTTTCACCCCAATTGGAAATCTCCTGACTGGCACCTGGACCCCACTTCCACACAAACCCACTGACTCCACTGATCTTGCACAGGCCAGAGAACCAAATTCCAAGTCCAGGGAAACTTCTCCTGAATTGTCAACCAAGCCAGTTTTCCAAGTTCTGTGACACCTTTCGGTCTCAGCTGGAGGTTCCAAGTTCTGGTGGATTTCAACCAAGTGTTGGCCAGTCCACCAAAACTCTGGAACTTTTCAGAACTTTTTCATTGACTGAAAGTCCACCAGAACTTGAGAAATCTCAGTTTGATTGAAAATCCATCAGAACACTGCCTGAGGCCAGAATTTTGGTACTGACTGAAAAGTCCAGGATTGAGTGAAGATCCAGCAGAAATTTGGAATTTTTGGCTTTGGGCTGAAAAGTCCTGTGAAGCCTGAAATTCTGAGTTTTGGCTGGAAATCCACTGAAAATCTGGAAATTTTGGCTTCTGGGTGGAAATCCAGTGGAAGTCAGAAAATTCCTGAAAAAATGGCCAAACTCTTGTCGGGAAACATTTTTGCCCATATACGTATGGTGTTGGTAACCATACACATATGGGAAAGTAAAGTTTTTTGTAACCATACGTAATCCTGTAACCATACGTATATGGGCATAAAAACTTTGTACCCATACGTATATGGGCATTGCCTCCAGCTGCGCACTGCCCTGGACACGGCGTTGACAACCTGGAAGGCTGCGTTTGACTTGCTCCATGCTTGTTCAGACCACAC
>CBDCEV010000102.1:0-2275 GCA_965215715.1 Hyphomicrobiales bacterium
CCGCGATGTTGACTTACCCAAGAGTGACTGCATGGTAGTCCCAAGAGCAGTTCAACCGCCAGTGGTTTTTCTGAACTCGCAAGAAGAGAAATGCAACTGCCGATGACGACAAGATCGTACGATTGCAAAGCTGTTGAGACCACGGCATCCTTGACGCCTGGACCAGCTGTGGATCGCATGGCTTGCTTCCGCTGGCATCGTGGCATACGGGACTCAAGTGCAAAATGCCATGGAAGAATTGGTCCAGAAGATTTACATTCCATACCTCTGTGTTTCGTGCGTGGACTTGTTGTCAATCTGCGAAGCGCCACCTTTCTGCCAAAGACTTCGTATGCTTCCCTCACCGCCCCGTGGATCCTCCTTGAGGAACGTGTCATCGAGATGAACAGTCTCTCTCACATGGTGGTCGACCTCCCTCTCCCCCCACCCCAGGTTCCCCTTCCCAAGACAGGCACACCAGTGGCCTCCTCAAGCGGTGAACACTCTCTCCCGACACAGCGTAAACAAAAACGTCGTCCCGTTGGTTCTGCTGCTCCAGTTGTCTCCTCCACTCCTTCGCTAACAAGTATTCCAAATATTCTTGCAGCACTCGTTCTTTCCAGGGCGTGCCTCAGTGCCAAAACTTCACAGCACGACTGGAGGAAGCATTCTTGATCGACCCCAATGCGCTGTTTGATTTTATTGAGTCGTCTCGTTTGCTTGGGGCACCGTGACGTGGCTCCCCGTGTAGCCAGCACCACGCCATAAGAAGCATCGGATGCGGAGACTGCTGAACGAAGCAAATGACGGCTTCTCGAGGGCACGCCTGGAAAGCGCTCGTCATATCCAAAATGCACAATGCCTGAGCGCACCGTCGAATTGTGCTGATATGGCTCAGTTGCACGCTCACGTTCCATCTTCTTTAAGCCGACATTTACTGGAGCTCACCACTAAGGTTAATTTCTCTTCGAGTAGTTTCGCAGTGCTTCTGGTGGCCATTACTCGTTTTTCAAATAAACCGCATTCAAACTCCCCCACATGCACCGCATTCCTGGCGCATGTCATTTGAGCTTGGTGAGAGAAAAGCTTGCAGAACTTCTGTTGGATCTCCATCACCTTCAAAAAAACTTGCGGCCACACTGAAAACATGGTTCTTGTTCGCTGCCTTGTGTGTTTTGGACCTGTGTAATAAAATTTACGAATGTTGTCGCACATACTGCACGCTATACGTTCTTGTAATCATCTTCACACATGAACCCTGTATGAAGTGGTGCGCAAAAGGTGTGCTCCTTCTCCAACTTCACTATCATTGCGCTTCATGGCGAGAGGATGCGGTTGACAAGAAAACCACACCAACGACACCAGATGCGGTTAACAAGAAAACAGCACCAACAAAGTGCCAGCCCAAAGAAACTAATGCTGGCAGGTGGGTGGACAACAAGAATTCCACGTACCCTCAGCTGGGCGGGTGGACGGCATGCTGCCGCGGACAAGTTTGGAGCGGGGAGGGGGTAGTTACCCTCCCCCAAACCCCAAACTAGTTTTGGGTTTTGGGGAAGGGAGGGGAGGGGAGAGGAGTGGCGTGGACCTTTTCGTCTGGGGGTGGGTTCAAAAAAACAGTTTAAAATTTTGAATTTTTTTAATTTTTCAAATTTTGAAAATTTGTTAAATTATTGATTTTTTTTAAAATTTTTAAAATACGCGGATTCTCGGACCAAGGGATAATTATAATTATAATTTAAATTTTAATTATAATTGTAATTATAAATATAATTATTTATTTTTTCAATTTTTAAAAAATTTTAAAAAAATTTTAAATTTTTCAATTATAAAAAATTTATGATTTTGATTTTTTTTTATTTTTATTTTTTAAAAAAAAAATTTCCAAAAAATTTTGATATTTTTCAAAAAAATTTTAGAAAAAAAATTTAAAAAAATGAACAAAAATTTGTAACATTTTAAAATTTTTAAAATTTTTAAAAAAATTTTAAATCCGCGGATTCTCGGACCAAAGGATAATTATAATTATAATTATGATTATAAATATAATTATAATTATGATTATCGGGTGAAGGGATAATTATAATTATAACTATAATTATAATTATAATTATCCCTTGGCTGTTTGGGTGCTGCTTTGTCTCCTCCTCCTTTGGGCGGTGCTGCGTTGTTTCCTCTCCTTCTTCGTGGTGCTGCCTTCCTTCCCCTCCTTCCTTGAGTGAGGCTGCTTTCTCCCCTTCTTCTGGTTGGTGGTGTTTCATGTCTTCTCCTTCTTCTTTAGGTGGGGCTGCTTTCT
>CBDCEV010000103.1:0-7397 GCA_965215715.1 Hyphomicrobiales bacterium
AGTGTTATGGCTTTGTTCACGTCGAGGTCATTCAAATCGGTTAGGTACACTTTCATTCAAATTGCAAAAAAAAACTCATCCAAAAACACTTTCGTCCAAAAACACTTTCATCCAAAAAACACTTTCATCCAAAAACACTTTCATCCAAAAACACTTTCATCCAAAAACAGCTGACAATTCCATCCACGACACTTTCATCCAAAAACGGTTTCATCAAATGACACTTTCATCCAAAAATGGTTTCGTCCAACAACACTTTCGTCCAAACACCTAAACCCCTTGAAAACCTCCTTGAAAACCCCCTTGAAAACCCCCTTGAAACGCCCCCTTGAAACGCCCCCTTGAAACACCCCTTGAAACACCCCTTGAAACACCCCTTGAAACACCCCTTGAAACACCCCTTGAAACACCTCTTAAAAACACCCCATTAAAAACACCCCATTAAAAACACCCCATTAAAAACACCCCATTTGAAACACCCCATTTGAAACACCCCTTGAAACACCCCTTGAAACACCCCTTAAAAAACCCTTAAAAAACCCTTAAAAAACCCTTAGAAACCCTTAGAAACCCTTAGAAACCCTTAGAACTCCAAAGAAAACACCTTCAAACCCCAAAGAAAACACCTTAAAACCTTAAAAAAAACCTTAAAACCTTAAAAAAAACCTTAAAACCTTAAAAAAAAACACCTTAAAACCCTAAAAAAACACCTTAAAACCCTGAAAAAGCTCCTTAAAACCCTAAAAAAATCCTTAAAACCCTAAAAAAACATTAAAACCCTTAAAAAAAACGCTTAAAACCTTCAAAAACCCTCAAAAACCCTAAAACACCTTCAAAAAACCTTTTACAAAATAAAATAAAAATAAAACTTTTTTTTTTAAAAAAAAAAAAACTTAAAAAACCCTAACAAAACTTCAAAAAAAAACTCAAAAAAAAAACTCAAAAAAAAAAACCTAGAAACCCTGAAAAAACTTTGAAAACCCTTTAAAAAACCTTAAAACCCCTTAAAAAACCTTAAAAACCGTAAAAAAACCCTTAAAAACCTAAAAACCCTTAGAAAACCTAAAAAACATAAAAAAACATTCAAAAAAAACTAAGAAAAACTAAAAACCCTGAAAAAAACATAAAAAACCTCAAAAAACCTAAACAAACTACAAAACCCTAAAAAACTCAAAGAAACCCTAAAACCCAAACACCTAAACACCTAAAACCTAAACACCTAAACACCTAAAACCTAAACACCTAAACACCTAAACACCTGAACACCTGAACCCGGCGATGCTCCACATGAAATCCTGCTGAACCCAAAAGGCGGGCATAAGCAGTGTTTCTGTGAAAGCGTCGCCGGCCGGCGACGCTTTCACAGAAATACGGACTCTATTGATTGTCCCACATGTGAATTTTTGGGATGAAACAGTTTTTGGATGAATGTTCATTGGATGGAACTGCGTTTGGATGAAAGTGTCAAAATTGGATGAAAGTGTTTTGGATGAAAGTGTCATTGGATGAAACCGTTTTTGGATGAAAGTGTCATTGGATGAAATCGTTTTTGGATGAAAATGTATTCTACCATTTTAAATTTGCCGTACGATCGAATGGACTTTCATGTGAGTCACAGATGCTGGAGACATGAAAATTGTGTGGCCATTTTCTGCTTAACCCGCCAAGGTATGCATCTTTCACCCTGTCTTGAGAACTCGACGCTGCGTCGGGTTTTGAATTTCTTCTTGCCCTCGAGTGAGGTTTCCCTGAAGATACTTTGAGTATTCCCGGGCTTTTCGACGCAATCGGATGGTTCACGGATGAGGAACTTGTCGAGGAAGTTGAAGTCAAGTTCATGGTCGTCGGCTTTGATTTTGCCGCAACCCTGTCTTCTTCTTTTTGTTCTTGCACCCTTTTCGCCATCGTCTGCAATTCTGAGCGCAGCAGAGAGAGCTGCAATGGCTGAAATTGAACAAGTTAAGAAGACTGTTCCATTCGTCAGGTGTGAAATTTCCTTTGGTCACTTTGTCTGCGATTGAGTGTCGATGTACCTGATTTGAATTTTTCGGATCCAAGTTTATCCTTTCAAACAACCAATCCAGAGCAACCCTGTGGGTTCTTGACACGTGTCTCATTGTTGGAATCCTGCCCTTGATGATAATCTTAATCACGGCTTCATTGTCCTCAAGGACATATCACATAGCACCAAATCGAGATGATCTTACGTTTGACGAAACGTGATCAACATTGTTCAGATCCAGATTGACGTGCTTTGTTGGATTTCGGTTTTTCATGTGGAGTTTGGTGTTTTGCGACAAGTTTCCCTGCGACTTCTGATCTTTGGTTTTGTTGATTTGATTTGATTTGATTTTGTGAGGAATGAAATACGTCAATCACAAATCCCAAAGATCAAGAGCTGGTATTCCATCCATGCGTAAACCTGCATCAAGAGACACAAGCTCGGCTTCTGTTCAGCTGTGTGAGACCGAGGTCTGTTTCTTGCACATCCAAGCTGTTGGTACAAATGTTTGACTTCCAAAAATACACAAAATGTACCAGACTGCATTGTTGTGCTGTGTTACCCACATAACAATATTGTTGGTGCTCCACTTGAGTGATGAATGTAGGAGATCAAACGAGCCACACGTCACAGGCTTTAGTCCATTTTGTAACCGAACGAGCAAGTTTGTTCACGAACCATAAAACATCAAGCATACCAATACGTGCCAAATATCAACATGCCAGAACAATCTGCGACCAAACTTTAGACAATTATCCAACAGATCCCTTTTCTTCCTCTTTGAATTGGTGGTCGTCAAAAAATGGTGTTGCGACTTTGTATAATTGTTGCGTTGTTTTGTTTGCCAGTTCGCAACATCTTTCCACGCACTGCTTTGCATGACCTTCCCTGTCATAGGACCATGAGGTAATATGTCCGTCCGATTTCATGGAAACTCACAGTTGTTCCATAGCACCAGCAGAAATTGTAGATTCAAACATACTTCTGTAATTGTCCACAATATCTTTGCTTATTTCGCATTGTCTTTGAGTGCAGCCCAAGTATACATGATCCAAGAAAGATGTTGGTTCTCCCAAATCAACTTCTTAATTGAGTACTTTCCACGTCGGATCAATATTGTGTTTCTTTCCAGAAATTTTATGTCATCCACAAACACAGAGATAAGAATAGTTCTTTTTCACGGTGTACGAATGAGCATTCCCAATTCGGAACTTTTCCCCGACCATGTTTTTATAGAACTTTCTCGGATTGCTTTTCCCACAAAAGTGTTGCCAAAGGGTGACCGTACTCCGCTCAAGAGGAACAACTGGTGTCTTCCATGTTGGACCATGATTTTGTCCATTGTGTCGTGGTAGACGTATCCAAATATCTGGACATTCTGACTTTGGAATTTTTCAATAACGTTGGCGCATCTTTCCTTTGGACCTGGGTTTTAGCGGATACTGCATCTGCTGCTTGTCTTGCGCATCCAGGAAGTCTGGATATAATGTTGATGATTTTTTGCGGCTGTCATTTGTGACGATCCTTGTTCAGCAAATACTGCCTATGATCCTGAATCATCTTTCACAATGTCACCTCGGAGTACAACTCTGCCACTGTATATTTGATACCGAAGTTCCAGCTCCGGATTCTTAAGATGACAAAGATCCATCAATGAGGCAAAATGAACTTTTGCGCCCTTCGTCCTTGCTTCATCGATCACCTCTGATTTGCTTCTGACTTTCGTCAGGTTCCACGCCGAATTTTTCTCCAATTTTTCACATTCCTTGTCCACCGCTGCTTTTGCTGCAGGAATTTTCATTGCTTGAGGCATAGGAATAAATTTGTGAACAACACTGTAATGATTCAGAGAATTCATTCCTTTTTCAGTGATATGATCTTGGTGATGTTTGTGTACTGCTCCTTCTAGCCTTGGTCTCGTGCTTTCGTCGGCATCAACAACACAAGCGTATTTGGTCTTGCGTTTCACAAAACTGCGGTGGGTTTCACCACTGCTCTTTATCGGTTTTTTGCAAGGCATTGCTGCTGGCATCGGAACTTCCAACTTTCTCCGAGAGGCTTTCATGATGTTCTTGAAGTGCTCATCCTCAGTTTCAATGAAGAACATACCACGTAATTTTCTGGCATTGTCGAGCTTTGGTTTCTCGATAGCCCACTGTTGCTTTGCTTTGCGTTTCGATGCATCAGACATATGCTTCCACATATCTGGCCATACATTGTCTGCACGAGAAGTTGTTTGTTTTCTCGTTGGTCTCCTCCCGGACCATGTGTACCCATCAGGTGGCTTTTCGTTCAATAAGATGCATCTTGTGAAGCCTGTCCATGCATCAGAAAATTCTTTTTCTCCATCCACGTTCAAGTAATTTTCATCGATTCCACATCATATCGTGTTGAGTCCGCTCGTTGTGGAGATGGACGAAGAATTTCTTGTTCCTCTCCTCGTTCCGGACGATCCCGCATTAAAGTGGATGTTCTCAGACGTCGATCTCCTCCAGAAATTTGAACTGTTCCATCTGCGACTGGGATACAAATTTTTCATTTTCATGGGCGTTTACACTTCCTTTGCATTGAGCCTTCTGGCGTGGAGTTCTGATGCGTCCATCTCCTCCAATTCTTCAATGTCTGCGAGCATTGTGTCTCCTTTCCAGATTCACCCTGCGGACAACACATAACCGAGGAATCTTCCTGGCAAGACTTTTGGACCGAACTGACGTAATCTCTGCTCCAAACTGTTTTACTGGTCCGTTAAATGGTATCCCGAACCGCCTCTCATATGGTGTCCCATCAGACAAGAGCTTTTGAATGCTTCGCAGATAGCAAGAACATTCCATTGAATCCGCCCACCAGACCTGATTGCAACAATACCGCAGATGTCCCTTCATTCACTCTGCGCATTGCTCTTTCGGCAATCCCATTTGTTTCTGATCTGTGGTGTTGACGTACAATCATTCCAGGTTAATTCTTCACAGGATTTGCCAAATTCCATGGAGTTGTCAGCGTAAATGACTTTAGGCTTCCTATCGGGCTCCAATAACTTTTGCAAGCTTCTCTGGGTTTGTTGTGAAGTTTTTGTTTTGCACGGTTATGCCTGGATCCACTGGGTTTCCAAAATCTTGTACCACAACGGCGTATCGATGATTGTTTCGAGACTCACAATTTTCACTGAGAACCTTGTGATCTGCTGTTATCAAGTCACCAAAATGTTCCGCTCTGGGCATGACTGTGTTAGCGCAAGAAACCAGTGTTATTTTCGTTTTCAAGCAGATATCACAATTTGGGTCCTTCGGAAAGTGCGTATATACACTGTGCTTACCCGAACCCGGTTCAACTATTGCGCGACTCCATTGGTAATTCATGGGGAGATTCTGGAATTGTCTTGATCCTCAGGCGCAGGGTTTCCCCGTGGCTCTAAAGAACTACTTTCATCAACCAAAATTTCTCTGAACTCCTGTAGCCAGTCCCGCAAGTCATGCAATAGATCGCTCTGTACTTTTTCGCGTCCTTTATTTTTATTTGTGTTTTCGGTTTCTGTTGATCTATGCAGTGGGGTTTCCCAGTAACTCCTCACTCGTACTTCCACTTCTTTCTGGTGCTGGATTTTCGGTGTGTCTGTTGACATCAAATACGGAATCCTGTGATGAAGATGATGGAGAAGTAGGTGAAAGGTGTAGTTGAGGAGGAACTCTTTGATAAACCAGGAACCACAAATGGTTCATATTTGATACATTGCAATCAATTAATTCTCTTGCTTCTGATGAGATGTGGTTTTTGACCGCTTTTCCAGCGATACGTGTACCCATGCTCTTCGCAGAGCTTCCCGAGTGAATGAACTGCGGGCGTTTCTTCAAGAAGCATGACTGTCACGATTAAGTCCAATTCTTTGACAATACCGTGGCTTCTTCTCTGGTTTGCACCTCGCCGTCAACACCGTCGTAAGATTTTTCGATATCCTCCATGGTCTCCAATGCAGCATAGTTAAGGTCTTTCTTGCTGACCATATGCATACTAGCTCCTGAATCTACCACAAACTTTCTTTCTTCTGGCAGCTTGTATTTGTTCTTGGCAAAGTTCCATGCCTTGCTTCGGGCGCATCGCTGTTGTCTTTCTGTATCCGATCCTGTTTGTCCAAGCGATGGTCCCTTTCTTTTCCCGTATACTTGCTTGACGTAGCGTAGACTGAGTGAATTGTATTCTTCGAATCGGCCCCAAGACTTTTTGCATCGGGTTTCCCCGGGCTTGTTTGCTTCTTTGAGAATCCAATAACTCCGAGTCTTGCGAGACACAACCCATCTGAGATACAATTTTCACCATAGCCACTGCATTTTTGTCACCGTCTCTTATTTTGTGGGAATGGTCGCTCTTTTTTCGGTTACTTACTCGGTTGTTCGTCAATCTTTTGATGCGGGAACAAACACTTATCCCTTGCTTCACATCCCGATTCGTTTTTGTGGAATTGACTTGAGCGATCTCGTGCAAGTACCTTTCCAAAAGTATCTGCACGGTTGACCAGGATTACCTCGACACACTTCGATCTCGTGTCCTTGATGGCTCAGCAAGTATGGCGGCATTCGGGTTCGGTTTTTGTCGTGCACGATCGTTACTTTTCATGCCGGAAACTGCACTGGTTTCCCTTCGAACATTGGCCTTTTTCATTCCACTGGTAACAAATCCTTTTTCAACGCTACTTAATCCCTTTCGACTCTTGACCACGCGTCAAACTTGCGTAGTCGTAGTTTCTGATCTAGCAACGATATCTTCTGATGAATCTCCATGTCGTACAATTCCAATACGGTTTTGAGTTGCGCGGACTCACGTATTCTCTATGTGTACAGACTTTTCACGACATCATCAGATGCGATCTTTGACACAGAAAGTAGTACGTCATCCAATATTGTATCGAATTCCTGCACATCATCATCAGCAACAGAGAAAAATCAGCAACAGTATTAAGAGCGCCAGCAACTCGAAAGTACTCGTCGATCATGAAGGCGACCTGTCTTCCTCGTCCTCTCTCTTGGCTTTCTGTTCCTCGAGACTGACCTTCTTCTTGAATTGGGAATTCTCGATGATCTTGTTCAGAGCAGAAGCACTTTTCGCGTCCAGCATCTCGGAAGTCGGAAAATTCTTTCCAGAAACGGATCGCGAGGACTTCAATTCCTCTAATGAATTGACCATCTCCACTTCGTTGTAGTCACTTGATTCTTGAATCTGAATCTTCCAACATAAAAAAAGGAATGTGGAGTGGGGAAATTTGTCGAATTGCAGCTCCGGTGTCTGCTGTCTTTGCTGTCCAACCATGGGTTCTGCGGAATTTCCACAGGTATTGACGAACTCATGGTCGACGGCCTTCTCGCAAACATCGGCATTGGAATTGTGCCTTTATTTTGCTCGTCAT
>CBDCEV010000104.1:0-14483 GCA_965215715.1 Hyphomicrobiales bacterium
CCACGCCAAACGTGTCACCATAATGCCCAAGGACATCCAGCTGGCCCGTCGAATTCGCGGAGAACGTGCTTAAGTCAATCATCCGAGAGCACCACAACAAACGGCTCCTTTAGGAGCCACCACTCGAATAAAAAGTCAATGGCCAATTACTTGTGACTTATGTGTCTCTTAACTGAAGTTTGGTTTCGAGCAACTCAGATAAGCTCGGTCTGATCTATGAAAGAGAGATAAAACAGCGCAAACAACAAGAAGAAATAGTAATTTAGCTGGAATTGAGCGCGCTTTGTGCTGTCATGTCTGTGCGCGCGCAGCTTTTAGGACAAAACAACACTGCTTTTTTTTTCTTTAATTATCGCAAGCAATAATATTACTACGCATTTAAACAAGGGCAGTGTCATGTCATAAACCTAACAATAAAATGCTAGGCGCTGCAGTACTCTCGAAATAACTCAGCTGCCTTCGAAAGAACATGTAATTAAACGCGCGTTCTAACGAATTAGACATAATTCATGACGACATCGTTAGCACTTTGTTACGCCTGTGAGCACGTGCGATCTGTTTGAAAACTTTGATTTCTCAAAACGCATGGTTTTTTACGGGACATTTCTCTACAAATGTAAGTAGCGATACGTTGTAATACAAGCACGACATAGAAAATGCTTTAAAGTTGCTTTGTTCTCTATACAACATGAAAAAAATCGGCGAAAATACTATTTTGAAGCGCTCTCGTCTGTTCATGAAGTGCGTGGCAAGAAAAGAAAGACAGGATGAAGGCTTTTTTAAGTCGTCCATCAATGCAAAAAGACACGAGGTCGAGTTATAAAATATGAGGTTTTTGAAACCCCCCAGCGCGAATGTGGTTTTGCGAAGTTTTGTATTTTCCTTCTGGTTTTCGAAGCGCGATCTTGCACAAAATGCCGCGTAATGACTAAAGAATGTTGTGTATACTTGAGCTATCGGCTCTCCAGGCTGTTAAAAACACTCTCATCGTCCCACTCGTTTGCCTCAAGGAGCAGGGTACTTAATTCTACAACTGAAATCAGTTTGAAAAAACACAAAATGTAACGAGACCGGGAAATTATCGAGTCTTGAACGGGGCAAAGAAGCACAACATAGCCTAAGTTAAACACGTTCGTAAAGCCTAGTAGTAGCGGTTTGCTCCCTCTGCGGTCCGCTTATAGAAGTAAAAACTTTACAACGGAGACAATCGACATCTCGCAAAGCGAACGGAGTTGACAGAAGTTTAATAGAATGTCTGACAACAGCGGAAAGAAAAAGGAAGGCGCTAAAAAGCCTGTCGAACATCCCAAATATACCGAAATGATCAAGGCTGCCATTGTCGCTCTTAAGGAGAGAAACGGCTCGTCGCTTCAAGCCATCGAAAAGTACATCAAGTCCAACTACAAAGTGGGAGATAGGGCACACCAATACATCAAGCAAGCTCTAAAACGGGGCGAGGTCAGTGGGAAATTCATTCACACGAAAGGCGTGGGAGCCTCGGGATCCTTCAAGGGTCAACAAGGAGGAGGAGAAGAAAGCAGCGAAAAAGTCAGTCCCGGCAAAGAAGAAGCCCGCCGCTGCTAAGTCAGAAAAGAAGACCAAAACACCAGCGGCTAAAATATCCCCGGTAAAGAAAAAGCCCGCTGCTAAGCCTAAGCCTGCCAAGAAAGAGAAGAAATCCACCACAAAGCAGAGAGCTTCAGTCCCAAAGAACAGCACAGCCAAGAAGCCGTCAGCAAAGAAGTCGAAGGAGAACACAAAGGCGCCTACTAGAAAGCCGGCAGCCAAGAAAGTTAGCAAGAAGTGAACACGCACCACTTTAACAAAAACGGCTCCTTTAGGAGCCACCAAATAAAGAAAAGCAATGATCAGCCTTCAATGATTTGACACAATAGCACACCCCTCCCCTTTTCGTGTACCATTGCCCACCCATACCGAATCATATCGGAAACTAGAGCGGCTAATTTAATTGTCTGGATATCACAGACAGACCAGAGATACCAAATGCTTAGAGGGAAATAAAAAGAGTACGCGTAGTTTTACGGCCAGTGGAGGCAGGTCAATAATTTCTGTAATATCGCTGTTGCTCGCAAATCAGTGAACTTAATGCACCACAAGAAAAAAAAAACAAAACAAAACACACAAAACAAACAATACAAAAGTCAAACCAAACCAAACAAACCAAACACACACACACACACACACACACACACACAAACACACACACAAACACACACACACAAACACACCGTGGTATCGTGTGTATGGGTAATGCACAGTTATATCTATATCGGGAATTACAATTATTGCTGTTTTGTTCGTCGCGATTCAATGTTCGCGGAAAAGCTGGAGCAACTAAGATTTTTTTCGTTTGTGAGCGTCTGCCTACTTTATAGCGGGTTAGGGGTTTTGATAGTATTGTTGGACATTGCTTTATACGACATTTAGTGGCTCCTAAAAGAGCCGTTGGTTTGTTTCAGCAAGAGCGACTAGCTCACTTGCTGCTGGTAAACTTCGTTACGGCCTTGGTACCCTCGCTGACGGCGTGCTTTGCCAATTCTCCGGGCAGAAGCAGTCTGATGGCGGTTTGGATCTCGCGGGAACTAATGGTGGATTTCTTGTTGTAGTGGGCCAGGCGGGAAGATTCCGTGGCGATGCGCTCGAAGATGTCGTTCACGAAGGAGTTCATGATGCCCATGGCTTTGCTGGAGATGCCCGTGTCAGGGTGCACCTGCTTCAAGACCTTGTAGATGTAGATCGCATAGCTCTCCTTTCTCCTAGTCCGCTTCTTGTTCTTGCCTGAACCATCAGCCGTCCCGGACTTAGCCTTGCCCGCTCTCGTCTCACCCTTTTTCGCGGCCGGTACTTTCGGTGCCATGAGTTCTCAGTTATGGATTATTCGCTTTGATTCTCGAAATCAGCTTCGATAACTCAGGCTAGCGCAATTTCTATTTATGTCAACAAATTCAATAGGATTAATTAGTATGCGGATCACAATTGCCGTGCTTTTTACCGATTGGTTATTAGTTAAAAAGTCCGATGCCGCTTAAAGAAAAAAATCGAAAACAAAGGTAGTTTGCATATCTTTTGTGAAGCTACGGTCGCGTCTTGATTGGTGCGTTTTGATCCGCGAAAGACAGCACAAGCAAAATAAATTTGGGGTTCATAGATTTTAGCGGACACATTGATTTCTCTCGACTCGAGTTCTTGAAAAAATGACCGGACGCGGAAAAGGTAAAGCTCAGGGCACCAAGTCAAAGTCTCGTTCATCCCGAGCAGGTCTTCAGTTTCCTGTCGGTCGTATCCATCGTCTCCTTCGTAAGGGCAACTACGCCGAGCGTGTTGGCGCTGGTGCTCCAGTGTACTTGGCTGCGGTGCTGGAATATCTGAGTGCCGAAATTCTCGAGTTAGCCGGAAACGCTGCACGGGACAACAAGAAAACCAGAATCATTCCTCGACATCTTCAACTGGCTGTCCGGAATGACGAAGAGTTGAACAAACTGCTTGCCGGAGTCACCATCGCTCAGGGTGGTGTTCTCCCCAACATTCAAGCAGTGCTTTTACCCAAGAAAACGGAGAAGAAACAACATTAAGCTACAGGCTTACCACAGAAAACAAAAACGGCTCTTTTAGGAGCCACCAAATATCAAATAAAGTCATGGCCAATCAGCAAATAATTCATGTCTAGCAAAAGATGTAATTTCAAAGGAGCACATTTATCGTTTTATAATTTCTAGTTTGCAACGAATAACACTCCCTATTTGCGTAAAGTGTGCGCTTTCTGAAAACTAACAAGCATAAAAAGTCCCTTAATTGCGCAGCGCTGCGACTGCGATGTTGATCGCGTGCATGGTAAACTTGAAACTGTGCATGTTTGGCAAGGCAATGAAACAAATTGATTTAAAAAAATTACTTAAGTAAAAGTTTGACACTTACTGTGCTTGATATTGAATCGCTGGGAATGAACTTCCGAAGACACGCGTAGACGCCAGCGGACATTTGATTTGGGTAATGCACGAGATAATCATCGGGCTGGAATAAATTCCTGCAAAAGAAGAAAATGTTGGCTTGATTCTTGAAAGAATAGACTGAGTCGATTATCCACTGATAAATTGACCTGGTAAAAGTGACAGCAGTCATAAAGGCTAAAACCCTTTTAGCGCGGCTGAAATGTACTTTTTATCCGCACTTCGCGTAAAGAAAGTTTTGTTCACGCAAGCAGTTAAAAATAATCCAGTGCTTAGCTGAAAACCACCCTCACCAATTTTATGTTCTCATGCCATAACGTAATGTATCGTTGTTGTTTGTTTATTTTTAATGGTCGTCGTGTTTGTTTGTTCGTTTGTTTGTTTGTTTCTATTTCGCTGTAATCCCTATTACGGTTTCGCTGTGTTTGTTTATCTAAGGTGAGTGAATGTGGTGTGTATTTCAAGGTTACGAAACTGTCTGTATGTCTGTGCGCGAAATCGGTTTGGAGATAAGCACTTTATTGGTCACAACTTTTGCGTGAGTTGTTGGCTCCTAAAAGAGCCGTTTGTTTTGTAGACTTGTAGCTATGGAACGCTTTAACCACCAAATCCGTACAGAGTACGTCCTTGGCGTTTGAGAGCGTACACCACATCCATGGCGGTAACGGTCTTTCGCTTGGCGTGCTCGGTATAGGTCACAGCATCACGGATGACGTTCTCAAGGAAAACTTTGAGAACACCACGAGTCTCCTCGTAGATTAGCCCAGAAATACGCTTGACACCTCCACGGCGGGCAAGGCGACGGATAGCTGGCTTGGTGATTCCCTGTATGTTATCTCGTAGAATTTTTCGGTGACGCTTAGCGCCTCCTTTGCCTAAACCTTTGCCTCCTTTACCGCGTCCTGACATGTTAGCAAATTTTCGGATTGGAATTTCGAAAGAATGAGTGAGTTGTTGCCGCCTGACCGGATTATCTAATACCTTTTTGCCTTACCTCTCAGAAAACATGCCTTTTTTTTCGCAATATATACAGATAAACAAAGCAAATGCAAATTTTTTGTAGGGCGGTCTCGGAATGTTTTAATGAAATAAATACATCTAACTCCGCACCAATCACATCGCAAGTTATTTGATCCAATCAGATTACAGGATTTTCGCAATAAATCGAGCCCCTCCAAATATTGCGACAAACGCAAGTTTTGTGAGCGATTTAGTATTTTCGCGAACGTTGTTAGCAGTCATGGCTCGTACAAAGCAAACAGCTCGAAAGTCAACCGGTGGAAAAGCACCTCGCAAGCAGTTAGCTACCAAAGCGGCGAGAAAAAGCGCTCCTGCTACCGGCGGAGTTAAGAAACCTCACCGTTACAGGCCCGGTACCGTCGCTCTCCGAGAAATCCGTCGCTATCAGAAATCTACCGAACTGTTGATCCGCAAGTTGCCGTTCCAGCGTCTCGTTCGAGAAATCGCACAGGATTTCAAAACCGACTTGCGGTTTCAAAGCTCCGCTGTGTTGGCTCTTCAAGAGGCTAGCGAAGCCTACTTGGTCGGTCTGTTCGAGGACACCAACCTGTGTGCCATCCACGCCAAACGTGTCACCATAATGCCCAAGGACATCCAGCTGGCCCGTCGAATTCGCGGAGAACGTGCTTAAGTCAATCATCCGAGAGCACCACAACAAACGGCTCCTTTAGGAGCCACCACTCGAATAAAAAGTCAATGGCCAATTACTTGTGACTTATGTGTCTCTTAACTGAAGTTTGGTTTCGAGCAACTCAGATAAGCTCGGTCTGATCTATGAAAGAGAGATAAAACAGCGCAAACAACAAGAAGAAATAGTAATTTAGCTGGAAATTGAGCGCGCTTTGTGCTGTCATGTCTGTGCGCGCGCAGCTTTTAGGACAAAACAACACTGCTTTTTTTTTCTTTAATTATCACAAGCAATAATATTACTACGCATTTAAACAAGGGCAGTGTCATGTCATAAACCTAACAATAAAATGCTAGGCGCTGCAGTACTCTCGAAATAACTCAGCTGCCTTCGAAAGAACATGTAATTAAACGCGCGTTCTAACGAATTAGACATAATTCATGACGACATCGTTAGCACTTTGTTACGCCTGTGAGCACGTGCGATCTGTTTGAAAACTTTGATTTCTCAAAACGCATGGTTTTTTACGGGACATTTCTCTACAAATGTAAGTAGCGATACGTTGTAATACAAGCACGACATAGAAAATGCTTTAAAGTTGCTTTGTTCTCTATACAACATGAAAAAAATCGGCGAAAATACTATTTTGAAGCGCTCTCGTCTGTTCATGAAGTGCGTGGCAAGAAAAGAAAGACAGGATGAAGGCTTTTTTAAGTCGTCCATCAATGCAAAAAGACACGAGGTCGAGTTATAAAATATGAGGTTTTGAAACCCCCCAGCGCGAATGTGTTTTTGCGAAGTTTGGTATTTTCCTTCTGGTTTTCGAAGCGCGATCTTGCACAAAATGCCGCGTAATGACTAAAGAATGTTGTGTATACTTAAGCTATCGGCTCTCCAGGCTGTTAAAAACACTCTCATCGTCCCACTCGTTTGCCTCATGGAGCAGTGTACTTAATTCTACAACTGAAATCAGTTTCAAAAAACACAAAATGTAACGAGACCGGGAAATTATCGAGTCTTGAACGGGGCAAAGAAGCACAACATAGCCTAAGTTAAACACGTTCGTAAAGCCTAGTAGTAGCGGTTTGCTCCCTCTGCGGTCCGCTTATAGAAGTAAAAACTTTACAACGCAGACAATCGACATCTCGCAAAGCGAACGGAGTTGACAGAAGTTTAATAGAATGTCTGACAACAGCGGAAAGAAAAAGGAAGGCGCTAAAAAGCCTGTCGAACATCCCAAATATACCGAAATGATCAAGGCTGCCATTGTCGCTCTTAAGGAGAGAAATGGCTCGTCGCTTCAAGCCATCGAAAAGTACATCAAGTCCAACTACAAAGTGGGAGATAGGGCACACCAATACATCAAGCAAGCTCTAAAACGGGGCGAGGTCAGTGGGAAATTCATTCACACGAAAGGCGTGGGAGCCTCGGGATCCTTCAAGGTCAACAAGGAGGAGGAGAAGAAAGCAGCGAAAAAGCCAGTCCCGGCAAAGAAGAAGCCCGCCGCTGCTAAGTCAGAAAAGAAGACCAAAACACCAGCGGCTAAAATATCCCCGGTAAAGAAAAAGCCCGCTGCTAAGCCTAAGCCTGCCAAGAAAGAGAAGAAATCCACCACAAAGCAGAGAGCTTCAGTCCCAAAGAACAGCACAGCCAAGAAGCCGTCAGCAAAGAAGTCGAAGGAGAACACAAAGGCGCCTACTAGAAAGCCGGCAGCCAAGAAAGTTAGCAAGAAGTGAACACGCACCACTTTAACAAAACGGCTCCTTTAGGAGCCACCAAATAAAGAAAAGCAATGATCAGCCTTCAATGATTTGACACAATAGCACACCCCTCCCTTTTCGTGTACCATTGCCCACCCATACCGAATCATATCGGAAACTAGAGCGGCTAATTTAATTGTCTGGATATCACAGACAGACCAGAGATACCAAATGCTTAGAGGGAAATAAAAAGAGTACGCGTAGTTTTACGGCCAGTGGAGGCAGGTCAATAATTTCTGTAATATCGCTGTTGCTCGCAAATCAGTGAACTTAATGCACCACAAGAAAAAAAACAAAACAAAACACACAAACAAACAATACAAAAGTCAAACCAAACCACACACACACAAACACACAAACACACACACACACACACACACACAAACACACACACACAAACACACACACACAAACACACCGTGGTATCGTGTGTATGGGTAATGCACAGTTATATCTATATCGGGAATTACAATTATTGCTGTTTTGTTCGTCGCGATTCAATGTTCGCGGAAAAGCTGGAGCAACTAAGATTTTTTTCGTTTGTGAGCGTCTGCCTACTTTATAGCGGGTTAGGGGTTTTGATAGTATTGTTGGACATTGCTTTATACGACATTTAGTGGCTCCTAAAAGAGCCGTTGGTTTGTTTCAGCAAGAGCGACTAGCTCACTTGCTGCTGGTAAACTTCGTTACGGCCTTGGTACCCTCGCTGACGGCGTGCTTTGCCAATTCTCCGGGCAGAAGCAGTCTGATGGCGGTTTGGATCTCGCGGGAACTAATGGTGGATTTCTTGTTGTAGTGGGCCAGGCGGGAAGATTCCGTGGCGATGCGCTCGAAGATGTCGTTCACGAAGGAGTTCATGATGCCCATGGCTTTGCTGGAGATGCCCGTGTCAGGGTGCACCTGCTTCAAGACCTTGTAGATGTAGATCGCATAGCTCTCCTTTCTCCTAGTCCGCTTCTTGTTCTTGCCTGAACCATCAGCCGTCCCGGACTTAGCCTTGCCCGCTCTCTTCTCACCCTTTTTCGCGGCCGGTACTTTCGGTGCCATGAGTTCTCAGTTATGGATTATTCGCTTTGATTCTCGAAATCAGCTTCGATAACTCAGGCTAGCGCAATTTCTATTTATGTCAACAAATTCAATAGGATTAATTAGTATGCGGATCACAATTGCCGTGCTTTTTACCGATTGGTTATTAGTTAAAAAGTCCGATGCCGCTTAAAGAAAAAAATCGAAAACAAAGGTAGTTTGCATATCTTTTGTGAAGCTACGGTCGCGTCTTGATTGGTGCGTTTTGATCCGCGAAAGACAGCACAAGCAAAATAAATTTGGGGTTCATAGATTTTAGCGGACACATTGATTTCTCTCGACTCGAGTTCTTGAAAAAATGACCGGACGCGGAAAAGGTAAAGCTCAGGGCACCAAGTCAAAGTCTCGTTCATCCCGAGCAGGTCTTCAGTTTCCTGTCGGTCGTATCCATCGTCTCCTTCGTAAGGGCAACTACGCCGAGCGTGTTGGCGCTGGTGCTCCAGTGTACTTGGCTGCGGTGCTGGAATATCTGAGTGCCGAAATTCTCGAGTTAGCCGGAAACGCTGCACGGGACAACAAGAAAACCAGAATCATTCCTCGACATCTTCAACTGGCTGTCCGGAATGACGAAGAGTTGAACAAACTGCTTGCCGGAGTCACCATCGCTCAGGGTGGTGTTCTCCCCAACATTCAAGCAGTGCTTTTACCCAAGAAAACGGAGAAGAAACAACATTAAGCTACAGGCTTACCACAGAAAACAAAAACGGCTCTTTTAGGAGCCACCAAATATCAAATAAAGTCATGGCCAATCAGCAAATAATTCATGTCTAGCAAAAGATGTAATTTCAAAGGAGCACATTTATCGTTTTATAATTTCTAGTTTGCAACGAATAACACTCCCTATTTGCGTAAAGTGTGCGCTTTCTGAAAACTAACAAGCATAAAAAGTCCCTTAATTGCGCAGCGCTGCGACTGCGATGTTGATCGCGTGCATGGTAAACTTGAAACTGTGCATGTTTGGCAAGGCAATGAAACAAATTGATTTAAAAAAATTACTTAAGTAAAAGTTTGACACTTACTGTGCTTGATATTGAACCGCTGGGAATGAACTTCCGAAGACACGCGTAGACGCCAGCGGACATTTGATTTGGGTAATGCACGAGATAATCATCGGGCTGGAATAAATTCCTGCAAAAGAAGAAAATGTTGGCTTGATTCTTGAAAGAATAGACTGAGTCGATTATCCACTGATAAATTGACCTGGTAAAAGTGACAGCAGTCATAAAGGCTAAAACCCTTTTAGCGCGGCTGAAATGTACTTTTTATCCGCACTTCGCGTAAAGAAAGTTTTGTTCACGCAAGCAGTTAAAAATAATCCAGTGCTTAGCTGAAAACCACCCTCACCAATTTTATGTTCTCATGCCATTACGTAATGTATCGTTGTTGTTTGTTTATTTTTAATGGTCGTCGTGTTTGTTTGTTCGTTTGTTTGTTTGTTTCTATTTCGCTGTAATCCCTATTACGGTTTCGCTGTGTTTGTTTATCTAAGGTGAGTGAATGTGGTGTGTATTTCAAGGTTACGAAACTGTCTGTATGTCTGTGCGCGAAATCGGTTTGGAGATAAGCACTTTATTGGTCACAACTTTTGCGTGAGTTGTTGGCTCCTAAAAGAGCCGTTTGTTTTGTAGACTTGTAGCTATGGAACGCTTTAACCACCAAATCCGTACAGAGTACGTCCTTGGCGTTTGAGAGCGTACACCACATCCATGGCGGTAACGGTCTTTCGCTTGGCGTGCTCGGTATAGGTCACAGCATCACGGATGACGTTCTCAAGGAAAACTTTGAGAACACCACGAGTCTCCTCGTAGATTAGCCCAGAAATACGCTTGACACCTCCACGGCGGGCAAGGCGACGGATAGCTGGCTTGGTGATTCCCTGTATGTTATCTCGTAGAATTTTTCGGTGACGCTTAGCGCCTCCTTTGCCTAAACCTTTGCCTCCTTTACCGCGTCCTGACATGTTAGCAAATTTTCGGATTGGAATTTCGAAAGAATGAGTGAGTTGTTGCCGCCTGACCGGATTATCTAATACCTTTTTGCCTTACCTCTCAGGAAACATGCCTTTTTTTTCGCAATATATACAGATAAACAAAGCAAATGCAAATTTTTTGTAGGGCGGTCTCGGAATGTTTTAATGAAATAAATACATCTAACTCCGCACCAATCACATCGCAAGTTATTTGATCCAATCAGATTACAGGATTTTCGCAATAAATCGAGCCCCTCCAAATATTGCGACAAACGCAAGTTTTGTGAGCGATTTAGTATTTTCGCGAACGTTGTTAGCAGTCATGGCTCGTACAAAGCAAACAGCTCGAAAGTCAACCGGTGGAAAAGCACCTCGCAAGCAGTTAGCTACCAAAGCGGCGAGAAAAAGCGCTCCTGCTACCGGCGGAGTTAAGAAACCTCACCGTTACAGGCCCGGTACCGTCGCTCTCCGAGAAATCCGTCGCTATCAGAAATCTACCGAACTGTTGATCCGCAAGTTGCCGTTCCAGCGTCTCGTTCGAGAAATCGCACAGGATTTCAAAACCGACTTGCGGTTTCAAAGCTCCGCTGTGTTGGCTCTTCAAGAGGCTAGCGAAGCCTACTTGGTCGGTCTGTTCGAGGACACCAACCTGTGTGCCATCCACGCCAAACGTGTCACCATAATGCCCAAGGACATCCAGCTGGCCCGTCGAATTCGCGGAGAACGTGCTTAAGTCAATCATCCGAGAGCACCACAACAAACGGCTCCTTTAGGAGCCACCACTCGAATAAAAAGTCAATGGCCAATTACTTGTGACTTATGTGTCTCTTAACTGAAGTTTGGTTTCGAGCAACTCAGATAAGCTCGGTCTGATGTATGAAAGAGAGATAAAACAGCGCAAACAACAAGAAGAAATAGTAATTTAGCTGGAAATTGAGCGCGCTTTGTGCTTTCATGTCTGTGCGCGCGCAGCTTTTAGGACAAAACAACACTGCTTTTTTTTTCTTTAATTATCACAAGCAATAATATTACTACGCATTTAAACAAGGGCAGTGTCATGTCATAAACCTAACAATAAAATGCTAGGCGCTGCAGTACTCTCGAAATAACTCAGCTGCCTTCGAAAGAACATGTAATTAAACGCGCGTTCTAACGAATTAGACATAATTCATGACGACATCGTTAGCACTTTGTTACGCCTGTGAGCACGTGCGATTTGTTTGAAAACTTTGATTTCTCAAAACGCATGGTTTTTTACGGGACATTTCTCTACAAATGTAAGTAGCGATACGTTGTAATACAAGCACGACATAGAAAATGCTTTAAAGTTGCTTTGTTCTCTATACAACATGAAAAAAATCGGCGAAAATACTATTTTGAAGCGCTCTCGTCTGTTCATGAAGTGCGTGGCAAGAAAAGAAAGACAGGATGAAGGCTTTTTTAAGTCGTCCATCAATGCAAAAAGACACGAGGTCGAGTTATAAAATATGAGGTTTTGAAACCCCCCAGCGCGAATGTGTTTTTGCGAAGTTTTGTATTTTCCTTCTGGTTTTCGAAGCGCGATCTTGCACAAAATGCCGCGTAATGACTAAAGAATGTTGTGTATACTTGAGCTATCGGCTCTCCAGGCTGTTAAAAACACTCTCATCGTCCCACTCGTTTGCCTCATGGAGCAGTGTACTTAATTCTACAACTGAAATCAGTTTGAAAAAACACAAAATGTAACGAGACCGGGAAATTATCGAGTCTTGAACGGGGCAAAGAAGCACAACATAGCCTAAGTTAAACACGTTCGTAAAGCCTAGTAGTAGCGGTTTGCTCCCTCTGCGGTCCGCTTATAGAAGTAAAAACTTTACAACGCAGACAATCGACATCTCGCAAAGCGAACGGAGTTGACAGAAGTTTAATAGAATGTCTGACAACAGCGGAAAGAAAAAGGAAGGCGCTAAAAAGCCTGTCGAACATCCCAAATATACCGAAATGATCAAGGCTGCCATTGTCGCTCTTAAGGAGAGAAACGGCTCGTCGCTTCAAGCCATCGAAAAGTACATCAAGTCCAACTACAAAGTGGGAGATAGGGCACACCAATACATCAAGCAAGCTCTAAAACGGGGCGAGGTCAGTGGGAAATTCATTCACACGAAAGGCGTGGGAGCCTCGGGATCCTTCAAGGTCAACAAGGAGGAGGAGAAGAAAGCAGCGAAAAAGCCAGTCCAGGCAAAGAAGAAGCCCGCCGCTGCTAAGTCAGAAAAGAAGACCAAAACACCAGCGGCTAAAATATCCCCGGTAAAGAAAAAGCCCGCTGCTAAGCCTAAGCCTGCCAAGAAAGAGAAGAAATCCACCACAAAGCAGGGAGCTTCAGTCCCAAAGAACAGCACAGCCAAGAAGCCGTCAGCAAAGAAGTCGAAGGAGAACACAAAGGCGCCTACTAGAAAGCCGGCAGCCAAGAAAGTTAGCAAGAAGTGAACACGCACCACTTTAACAAAACGGCTCCTTTAGGAGCCACCAAATAAAGAAAAGCAATGATCAGCCTTCGATGATTTGACACAATAGCACAACCCCTCCCTTTTCGTGTACCATTGCCCACCCATACCGAATCATATCGGAAACTAGAGCGGCTAGTTTAATTGTCTGGATATCACAGACAGACCAGAGATACCAAATGCTTAGAGGGAAATAAAAAGAGTACGCATAGTTTTAAGGCCAGTGGAGGCAGGTCAATAATTTCTGTAATATCGCTGTTGCTCGCAAATCAGTGAACTTAATGCACCACAAGAAAAAAACAAAACAAAACACACAAACAAACAATACAAAAGTCAAAACCAAATCAAACTAACCAAACACACACACACACACACACACACAGAGACACACACACACACACAAACACACCGTGGTATCGTGTGTATGGGTAATGCACAGTTATATGTATATCGGGAATTATAATTATTGCTGTTTTGTTGGTCGCGATTCAATGTTCGCGGAAAAGCTGGAGCAACTAAGATTTTTTTTCGTTTGTGAGCGTCTGCCTACTTTATAGTGGGTTAGGGGTTTTGATAGTATTGGTGGACATTGCTTTATACGACATTTAGTGGCTCCTAAAAGAGCCGTTGGTTTGTTTTAGCAAGAGCGACTAGCTCACTTGCTGCTGGTAAACTTCGTTACGGCCTTGGTACCCTCGCTGACGGCGTGCTTTGCCAATTCCTCCGGGCAGAAGCAGTCTGATGGCGGGTTTGGATCTCGCGGGAACTAATGGTGGATTTCTTGTTGTAGTGGGCCAGGCGGGAAGATTCCGTGGCGATGCGCTCGAAGATGTCGTTCACGAAGGAGTTCATGATGCCCATGGCTTTGCTGGAGATGCCCGTGTCAGGGTGTGCACCTGCTTCAAGACCTTGTAGATGTAGATCGCATAGCTCTCCTTTCTCCTAGTCCGCTTCTTGTTCTTGCCTGAACCATCAGCCGTCCCGGACTTAGCCTTGCCCGCTCTCTTCTCACCCTTTTTCGCGGCCGGTACTTTCTCGGTGCCATGAGTTCTCAGTTATGGATTATTCGCTTTGATTCTCGAAATCAGCTTCGATAACTCAGGCTAGCGCAATTTCTATTTATGTCAACAAATTCAATAGGATTAATTAGTATGCGGATTCACAATTGCCGTGCTTTTACCGATTGGTTATTAGTTAAAAAGTCCGATGCCGCTTAAAGAAAAAAATCGAAAACAAAGGTAGTTTGCATATCTTTTGTGAAGCTACGGTCGCGTCTTGATTGGTGCGTTTTGATCCGCGAAAGACAGCACAAGCAAAATAAATTTGGGCTTCATAGATTTTAGCGGACACATTGATTTCTCTCGACTCGAGTTCTTGAAAAAATGACCGGACGCGGAAAAGGTAAAGCTCAGGGCACCAAGTCAAAGTCTCGTTCATCCCGAGCAGGTCTTCAGTTTCCTGTCGGTCGTATCCATCGTCTCCTTCGTAAGGGGCAACTACGCCGAGCGTGTTGGCGCTGGTGCTCCAGTGTACTTGGCTGCGGTGCTGGAATATCTGAGTGCCGAAATT
>CBDCEV010000105.1:0-8928 GCA_965215715.1 Hyphomicrobiales bacterium
GTGCGCTAGACAAGTATCTTTACAGATAATTTCCTTGACAGCGTGGAACTCTTCAATGGCTTCTTTTGTGAGTTTAAATTGCTTTGGGTCTGGAATGTGGGTACATTTTCTCAAGTGTTGTGTTCTTTCAGAACATTTAGGGATGAATCTTCTCAACCATGAGCATATGCCAAGAAATCCTTGTGTTTCTTTTCTTGTCCTCGGAACCGGGAATTCTTTCATTGCCTTGACCTTGTCAGGGTTAGGCTTTAATCCATCCGGTGTGGCGACATAGCCCAAAATCTCAAATGAGGGACGAAGAAATGAACACTTTGGTGGTTGCAATTTAAGACCATTGTCTTCTAATCTCTTGAAAATAGACTCAACGTCTTCCAAGTGTTGTTCGAAAGTCCTGCTAAAACAAACGATATCATCGATGTATGCAAAACAACACTTCCATAGAAGTCCTTGCAGAATCGATTCTATGAATCTTTGTTGTGTAGCGGGAGCATTCGTCAGCCCAAATGGCATGGAAATAAATTCCCACAATCCGAACTTCGTTATGAATGCAGTTTTTTCAATATCCTCTTCCTTCATGGGGATTGACCAGAATGCATCTGTGAGATCAAAGGTTGAAATTTTCAACCCTCCTCCCCCGAGAGACGAAATAATTTCATCTATTCGTGGTAGTGGATATGCATCTTTCACTGTAACATCATTCAATCTTCGGTAATCAACGCAAAAGCGCCATTTGCCATTTTTCTTTGCTGCAAGCAACACTGGTGAGGCCCATGCTGACTTAGACGGTCTAATGACATTCCTTCCTTCCATGTTTTCAATGAAGCCCCATATAACCTCGGCTTTCGCTTGGGAAGTTTGTCTACTTTTTTGTCTAATTGGTCTTGTACCATCTTCAACAATAATTTCGCATTGGGCGGCATTTGTATGATTTATCTTCGCTTCATTATTATGTTCCCAGATGGAACGGTATTTACCCAATAGCTTAGCTAAAAGGTAAGCCTGTTCCGTTGTAACATCTGCATCTCGAAGCTTAAATATATCATAAATCTCTCTCATCTCCGGATCAGTAGGAGGTTCATTTTGAGCTTTAACATGTGTATGCAAACAGTTAATCAACACATCAACCATGCTCTCTTCAACAACCAAATCTACATTATCCTCTGGATTATTTTTCGCTCCATCTTTGAAGCCTCTCATATAAGACTGAGTCTCAACTTGTTCTACCAGAAAGGATTGTAATGGTGTAGGTTGAATGGTTGGGTTGTCCTCTGATCCTTCAATAAGAAACTCGAGATCGTGTTTCTCTAGAATTTCACGATAATTCTCAGACACTCTGAAGCTTACGGGGTCATTTTCAGTGGGGTCCCCTGGTACCTTCTTATTCTCCTTTTTCAAATTCTTCAAGTCTTTTGAGACTTTCTCTCTGGACTTTCTTGCTCTGTCCGTCACTGAGTCTGTCTCGTCTCCAAAAGGAACAATAGTCATATCCATTGCTTCCCCGACTGTCAGAAAATGAACTTGACCGAGAATGGTACCCTTTGGTAGAGTCTTTTGTCTTCCCGTGAAATTCACATAATTAAGGAGAGTTGTTCCATTTTTTCTATCCCAGTGCACTAAGCCTTCTTGAATGGGGGTGACTTCGTTTTTGAGAGGGTTTCTCGGCACAAAATATGCCGTGGTATAAGGATTCCCTTCCTCACGAGTCCGTACAGTGATAGGCTTTCCATGAAATGCTTGGATTTTCTCCCTTCTATCCGTGATAATGGTGAAACAAGAAATGCGCTTAGTCAGGAAAGTCGCTCCTACACTATCAGAATAAGTCTCTTCTGGGGTTGTCAGCCTATCTCCCCGCCAGAAAACTTGGTTTAACTCACTGTCGTAAGTTATACCTAATCTTCTTTTGGTGGCTCGGCCGATCAATGCAGCACAGGGGAGGTTTTTGCTTATAACAAAGGCAACTAACTCCCTATGATCTCCATGCGCCATCTCAACGAGAGCATATTCAGTTTTCTTGTTCACATTTCCATTTGCAACTTGGACTTGGAAGTCTTTCAAGCTTCCCTTCCGGTACACTATCATCTTCTTCAGAATATCAGTGTTAATCATAGAGACACCGGAGCCAGAATCGTCACAAATTTCAATGTCCATTAACCCTCCTAACTCTGCTTTAAAATAAACAGGTTGGGAAATGTCTCTCGACACATCCTCAGGGATGTTGTCGTGTATAATATCATCAATTAACAGGCCTTTATATGTGGGAATACTGTGTTTTTTATTATTATTTTCAGTGTTTTTATCATTCTCAGTATTTTCATTCTCACATATATCAAGCTCCGGGGGACGGCCCCCAACCTCGGAGCTTACTCGTTTCCCGAGTTGCCCGAGGTGTTAGAGTCATTGGGGGTTTGTTCAGTGGGGGAATTTGTAGGGACAGTGGGGGTCTGTGGGGGATTTTGCGAGGGAGTCATTTGTGGTGGGTATTGGAAAGGGGATTGCATCATTATAACAGGGGGTTGTTGGTATTGTTGTGTGGGTGGTTGGATATAAATTGGTTGATACTGTGGGGGAACTGTGGGGGCTTGTGGGGGGTTTGCAGTGGGGGTCTGTGGGGGATTCTGTGTGGGATTTACAGTGGGGGTCTGTGGGGGAGGTGGGGAGTTCACGGGAGAATTGTTGGGTTTCTTAGTTTTGTCTTTCTTAGGGTATGGCATCTTCTCCCCCTTAGCCTTCCTCTCAAGGATTTCCTTTCGAGTTGGGCAGTTGGAGGTGTCATGGTCAGCCACCCATCCATGTATATGACAAAACTTGTCCGCAGCATTCGCTTTGGACCTGTGTGATTCCTTGTACCAACATCTCCTCCACGTGTGTCTCGATCCACAAATAAAACATCCTGCACCTACAGCTCCACCAAAGAATGCAGGGGTAGGGGCAGGGGAAGGGGTAGGAGTTGGGGTTTGTCTCTGGGTGGTGACAAGGGTGTGGAATTGTTGAAGTACAACATCGATCGGAGCTCCAGAGTGGGGAGTGTAACTCGCCAACACCATCGCCTCGTTCCATTGCTTCGGATGAGACTTTCCCAAGTAATCGGTGAAGGATTTCACCGCTTCTTCTTCAGGGATATTCGAGTTCAAACACTCCTGAGCAAATTGGGCAAATTGCTCGTGCAAGTTCTTCTCCAAATCGACGACCAGGTCAGCACGAGGGTCGATACCCTCATAACCTCTCACGTGGGCATTGATAAAAGTCCACATACTGTCGGCCAACACCGAAGTATTCGGGGTAATCTCAGTGATTTTTCGCAAGTGAAGCTTGGCGAAGACTGCACGTTGAGAATTGTTGTCGTTGTGCACCTGACCAGAAGCCATTCCTCGAACCAGTTCATCAGTAACCTTTCTCTTATCGTCCACACCAAAGCGATCGAACGTCTTGACAAAATCCTTCAACTTAGAATTCCTATGGGATAACTTCGTGTCAGGATTCGCCAAGTCATGTAGGGTTTTCTGGATCCACCCTCCAGCCTCAGTCCTACTGGGCAAGGTCCCGCTCGTCGCTCGAGTCATCAACATCCTCTTTACTACAGCTAGCAAGAAGGCATTTCTCACTCGAGTTCCAGCCATGGCGATGATAAACTTCACCTCGTCGTTGAACGTCTGTCCTCGAGCTTCTCCCGACCCCTCGTGGGGAGAGAACGCTCTTGTAGCCTCGTAGGGGTTGCAGGTGTAGTCCATAGCGTGTGGTTGACTCCTTGGTGGGTAAAAACCTTGATTCCTAGCGGAACTGGTCTGGTTAGGCTGGTTAAAACCTCGATTTTCCGCTGTCAAAGGAGCAAAGTTAGCACCACCATAAGTCGTTTCCAAACCCTCCATTCCTCGGGGAACTGGGGATGGGGTGAAGGTGTTATCCACACGAGTGACGGGAACCGTAACAGGGGGTTGGTACATCGCCGAGGAAGGAACCATTCCTCCTCCATTTGGTCCAGAGTAAGTGGAAGGAGCAAATGAAGCGGAAGGAGCAGCAGTAGGCGCAGCAGGGGCGGCAGCAGAAGGGACAGGGGCAGCAGCAGAAGGAGCAGGAGCAGCAGGGTAAGGTGTGTGTGGAGTTGTAGCAGTAGTCGCCGGCTCACTAACTTCCATCTCGACAGAAACAGGGTCAGAAGTGGTGCTTGGAGTGGCGGAGGGTTGAGTGGAAGTCAACTTCTCAGTCAAAGCGATGATAACTCCTTGTAGTTGCTCCATGTTAGACGTCATTGCTCCTTGTAGTTGTACCATATTAGATGACATTGTTGCAAACATTGCCTGACTCTCCTTCATAAACAACTTAAAAGAGGTCTGTTCCTCCGTTGAGGGGTTCACACGAGCCCTCTGTTCCTAGGGCCATACAAGTTTTCCCATCTTACTTTAATCTTAAAAGACACTTCCACAAGAATCTTATAAGTTGAAAAAATCTTATAGGATTTTTGTGGAAGTGTCTTTAAAGATTATTATAAGATAAAAAATCTTCTAAGATTTTTGCAAGATCTTTTTTTAAGATTTTTTTAAGATGGAGAAACTTGTATGGCTCTACTCTGTTCCTCATTTGGGGGATTCAGCCGAACCCTCTTTTCAGGGGGAGGTTGAGCACCACCAGAAACTTGGGAAGAACTCTTCGAGAGGCCAGTCAATAGTGTATCAGCAGCTCGTTTTGCACCAGAAGTAGGAGTAGTGCTCGACGTAGGAGTTGTAGGCAACGGCAACGATGGTGAGGCTCCAGAAGTAGGAGTAGTACCAGAAGTAGGAGTAGTACTCGACGTCGGAGTTGTAGGCAACGGTAACAATGGTGTTCTCCTAGTCCAACTTGCAGGGGGACGATATCGACTCCTCTTCTCAGGAGGAGGAAATAAAGTTGTTGGAGCAGGGGAGACATGGTAAGACGGGTCTGCTGGGGCGGGTGGGTCATCATCATCACGAATCAAGGGATTGTCAGGGACTTTTCTCACAGGTGGTGGTAGGTTCGGAGAACGAAAGATTTCTTCAGTTCCGGTGGGGGTAGGCTTCTTCTTAGGCTTCTTCTTCGAAGCTTTCGCAATTTCCTTCACCATTTTACAACAGTTGAAGGTCGACTCGAGGTTGCTTTCCAAATCACAAAGGTTTCAAGAGACGAAACTCGACAAAGGAGAAAGAAACAAGCAAATCGAAAGCGAAAGAACAAGAAAAACGTCAAAGTCGAAGAAGTGCAGAAAAAGCAGAAAAAAACCAAGTACACGTACCCATACCCTGCAAAAATGTCCACGACACTTTTTTACCTACCCTCGTGAGTAGGCACCCAAAAGTTTGTGTCCCGCGCCCATGTATGGGAGAACGGTAAGAAAACATTGCCCAAAACATCTGTTCTTCCAGGAAAACGGAAGGTAGTACGTTCAATAACACAAAAGTGTCGTTGGACAGCAAGGCAAGGACGCGTCCGTGACGTGGTCCATGTTCTGTCCAACATCCGGTAAGTTCTCGCACCAACACAAAAGTGTCATAGAACGCGCGCGTCCACCTTGAGACAACACAAAAGTGTTGAAGAACGCGCGTGCACGTCCGCAACGAATCCGGCAAGTTCTCACGACAACACAAAAGTGTTGGAGAACGCTCGAATGGAAAAAAAATGAAGAAGAAAAAAATGAAGAAGTCGAAGAAGCGAACAAGTGAACAAGTTGTGGCGTTGGCGGTATCTCACTTGTTCGTTCTCCAAACAAATAGAAGAAATAAAAGAAAAGCCTTCTCTCAAACAACAAAATAAAATCCCTCCCTCGAAAGAAAAAGAAAAGAAAAGGAAAGAATAATAGAGAGAACGAATAGAGAGAAAATCAATTCGTCTCGAACAGGAGAATCAAAAGAGGAGAATCTACAAGCGTCGTCATGTGTAAGGTGCCGTCATGCCCTTACAAAAGAGAGAGATAGAGAAGGAATAAACAAAGGAAGAAGGAGCAAACGTGTTTGGTGAATACCAAGGGGAAAAGAGTGAAGGTGTATGAGTCTTTCAGCAGTGAAAGAACAACAAAGAGAACAACAAGAACAACAAGTGTGCTTCTCTCGTGTGGCCAGATTTAGGGAGCTAAATCTGGTCATCTCCATTGACCAACAAACAAAACCCTTATTTATTGAGCGATCATAAAACATGAGTCGCGAAAGAAAGAAACAAGCAACAGAAGACAACACAGCGAAGCGAAGGCGTTGACCAGGTCATCCAAGAGGTGGCAATTGATCATGAGTTCAACAGCGAGGATGGTGGCTTTGTATTCGGCTTGGTTCGATGTGATCAGGGGGGTTGTTGCTACCTCATTCGAGAATTCATCAGTGTTGAAGAAGAGGGCTGCTCCTGAGCCGCCTTGGTAGGGGGAAGTTCGGGAGGCTCCATCAAAAAAAGCGTTGAACATCTTGGTTCTGGCGCCGCTGCGGGTGTCAAGTTGGGAGAGAGGTCCCTCAGGGAAGATGTTGAGGAGGGGAGGGGTGGAGGGGGGGGAGAGGGTGAGGAGGATGGGGGTAGAGGGTGGGGAAGGAGGGGGAGAGGGGGGAGGGGAGGAGAGATGGGGGGGAAGGGGAGGAGTTGGGGGGAGGGAGAGGGAGGGGGATTCGGGAGTGGGAGGGGGAGATGTGGGAGGTTGGTGGGGGGGAATAAAATAAAGTGAGGTTTATCCTCTTTCCATAAAAAAAAAAACTAAAGAGATTAGCACTCTACTTTAGCTCTGGTGTCACTCCTTGAGTCACACAGTCTGCTCTTCTGTCTCATTTTTCTCCCACTTTCCCCTTTTTGTTCCCTTTTATTTTCTTTGATTTTTTCTTTTATTATTTTTTTTTATTTTTATTTTATTTTTATTTTTATTTTTTTTTTTTATTTTTATTTTTATTTATTTATTTATTTTTATTTCATTTTTATATTTATTTTTATTTTTATTTTTATTTTTATTTTTATTTTTATTTTTATTTATTTATTTATTTTTATTTTTGTTTTTGTTTTTGTTTTTGTTTTTATTTTTATTTTTATTTTTATTTTTATTTTTATTTTTGTTTATGTTTTTATTTTTTTTTATTTTTATTTTTATTTTTCCCCCCACATCCCCCCTCCCACTCCTGACTCCCCTCTCTCTCCCTTCCCCCAACCCCCCCCCCCCCCCCCCCCCCCCCCCCCCCCTCTCCCATTCCTTCCCCACCCTCTACCCCGATCCTCCTCACCCTCTCCCCTCCCTCCACCCCTCCTCTCCTCAACATTTTCCCTGATGGAGCCTCCCAAAGTAAATGGATAGAGCTAGGGCTCTAGAATCCAAGCAGAATGAGAGAATAGAAGAGTGAAGGTGAAGAGAGAAAGAGAGAAAGAAAAGAAAGAAAGAAAGGAACAAAAGAATCTGATTTTTCAGACCTTTTATTACACTTTACAAGAAAAGTAGAATAAAAGAGATAATCTACGGTAAACGGTTTTGGGCGGGAAAATTGTCAGATTAATTTTTTTGGTGGGGCTGCGATTTTTTTTTGGTGAATAGACGAAGGGAGGAAGAGGTTGGGAAAGCCAGCTCCGCAGGCTTTTCCACAACCTCTTCCTCCCTTCGTCTATTCACCCAAAAAAAAAACAGGCAGCATCAAAAAAATTATGCTTGACAATTTTCCCAAGCCCAAAATCGTTTGACCAGGATAATACTTGCTTGGGTAAGATTTCCTTGTTTTTCATCCAGTGGGATGATGCTACGGAACATGGGAAAGCGTTGTAAAATCCACAAAAAAAAGCCAACGCAAGATTGTCGGAGCCAACGACAGATTGTCGCGGCAACACAAATGACGTGGCATCATCCCATTGGATGAAAAAAAGGAAATTGTCTCCCAACGAGTATTATCAAAGTAACATAATGGAATAATAAAAACAACAAGAAAAACCAAAGTCAAAACAACAATCACCAGTTATGGGATTTAAACAAGGGAAATCCTTCTTTACAATCCCATAAATGATGATATGTCAGCAAACAGCACAGCACAAGCTCGCCCTACAGTATCGCCCTCAGGCGCCACATCATCATGGACAACAGCAATAAAAGAAGGGGGATTATCTCAGCCTCAGGGCCTCAGAATGAAGTGGGAATTAGGGACATACAAGTTTTCCCATCTTACAAAAATCTTTGAATTATGGTCTATAAGAATCTTATAAGTTGAAAATATCTTATAGGATTTATGTGGGACATAATTCAAAGATTATTGTAAGATAAAAAATATTCTTGGATTTTTGTAAGATTTTTTTCTAAGATTTTTTTAAGATTGAAAAACTCGAATTTTCCTAAGTGGGAATTCTCCACCATCACCTGAACTTCCCCCTACCAAGGCGGCTCATGAGCAGCCCTTTTCTTCAACACTGACAAAATTTTGAACAAGGTAGCAACAACCCCCATGATCACATTGAACCAAGCTGAATACAAAGCCGCCATCCTTGCTGTTGAACTCATGATTGATTGTCGTCTCTGGTCCAAGCACTGCTGCTTCTTTGGAGACTCCAAACTCATCATTGGTTGCCTCAACTCAGGCTCCTACCCCCACAACCACCACCTCCTTCCCTATCACCTGAAACTCCTGGAATCAATTGAAAGATACCATCTCCTTCCACAAAGCTGTTTACTTTCAGCACACTGTTCTTTTTTTTTTTTTTTTTGATGGAAAGAGGATAAACAAAACAAAAAAATACAATAAAGCCATCATGTCTAAGGGGGGAACCACTGTTCCCCAGACTGTTTTTGGTGGTGCAGGCAGGGAGGGGGGAGGGCGAGGGGGGGGGGGGGGCAGGGAAAGAGGGGAGGGAGGTAGGGTCGGGCGCTTTAAGGGGGGAGGGAGGGGGGGAGGGTTCAGGGGGAGGAGGGGAGAGGCATCTTTTCATGAAGTTGAGGGAGGACAACTTTGCCTGGGTTGGGGTCTGGATCATCTGGGTCTG
>CBDCEV010000106.1:0-7089 GCA_965215715.1 Hyphomicrobiales bacterium
TTGCTTGAGAACCACAAAAAATATTGCAATGGTGTGAATGGCAGGCCGACAAGGATCGAGATGCCTGAAGAGGGGAAAAACACCCTTTCTTTCCGAAATCATCATAAAAAGATGAAGGTTCCATACGTTATATATGCTGACATTGAGGCTTTGATTAGAAAGATTCTTGGCTGTGAGATTTGTCCAGAGAGCAAGAAAAAAAGCTACACAGAGAAGACCGAATGGCATGAGGCATGTGGATATTCTTACATGGTTGTGAGAAAAGACGGTAAAGTTTTTGGGTCAAAGGTTTACAGGGGTGAAAACGCGGTTGGAATGTTTTTAAGTGATATTCTTCAAGAAGAGGTGAAAATAAGAGAATGTTTATCAGAAAAAAAGCCTATTGTGATGGAGCCAGAAGACTGGGTAAAATTTAAAAATGCAACTGATTGTCATATTTGTAACAAAAGTTTGATAAAAGATGAATTCTTAGACTCTTTACCGGTTTGGAGCATAGAAGGCGATGAAGGCAGTGAAAAATGCAGTTATAGGGGTCAATGGCACAAAAAATGTTTTTACAGAGCACAGAAAGAACAACAACAATGGAGTATTCTTAGGCTAAAAAGATTAACAGACAAAAATACCAGTTGGAAGCACAATCACAGGAAAATTGTAATTTCTGTGGAAACCCTTTACTTCAGAAAAACTTCAAAGACGCAGTAAAAGACCATTGCCACAAAACGGGTAGGTACCGCGGAGCCGCGCATAACGAATGCAATTTGAAACTTCGTATAAACCCCAAGACGTACCACATACCAGTTGTATTCCACAACCTGAGGGGCTATGACGCACACCATTTAATGCAAGCGATGTCACAGCTGAAAAAAAAAGTGAAATGTATCGCCAACAACATGGAGAAATATATAACATTTTCAGTCGGTGGTTTGCGTTTCATCGACAGCTTGAACTTTTTGCAAGCAAGTCTTGATTCACTTGTAAGCGCAACACCAAAGGAGTCATTGAAAATAACATCAACCATTTCAAAAGGAAGCGATCTTCTTTACAAAAAATTGATTTACCCTTACGAGTACATGGACTCATGGAAAAGATTTAGCGAGACAAAGCTTCCTGAAAAAGAGAAGTTTTACAGCAAGCTGAACGACGAGCACATAACAGACGAAGATTACGAACACTTGCAGACTGTTTGGAAAACTTTTGAATGTAAAACTTTGGGCGATTTACACGATCTTTACGTGAAAACGGATGTCGCCCTGCTGGCGGATGTTTTTGAAAACTTCAGAAACCTATGCCAAGAGCAGTAGGGGTTAGATCCGGCTCATTATTGCACGTCTCCAGGTCTATCCTGGGACGCTCTCTTGAATAAGACTGGGGTTGAGCTTGAGTTATTCACAGACATTGAAATGCATCTTTTCGTGGAAAGGGGAATGCGGGGTGGAATCTCCATGGTAAGCAAGAGATACGCAAAGGCAAACAACCCGCTTGTACCGGACTATGACCCAAGCAAACTGAACAAATACATAATGTATCTTGACGAGAACAACCTTTACGGATGGGCAATGAGCAACCCACTCCCGAAAAGAGATTTTAAATGGAAACGTGTTATACCAACTGAGGAAGAAATAATGAGGAAAAAAGAAAACGCAAATAATGGATGGATTCTTGAGGTGGATCTTGAATATCCAGCAGAACTGCATGAGCAACACAACAGCTATCCCCTGGCTCCTGAAAAAAAGATTGTAAAAAAAGAATTTATGTCAGACTACCAAAAGAGGTTAATGAAAGACCAAGATTTGAAAGCGCCGGACAGCGAGAAGCTGCTGCTGACACTTGAGGACAAAAGCAACTATGTCGTGCATTACAGAAACTTGCAGTTTTATCTGAAGCAGGGCATGAAACTGAAGCGCGTGCACAGGGTGTTGGAGTTCGAACAAGAATGCTGAATGGAGCCGTACATCCGGATGAATACAGAATTCGATCAGGAAAAAATCAAAGAGCGACTTTGAAAAGAATTTTTACAAGCTAATGAATAACTCAGTTTTCGGCAAAACCATGGAAAACGTGCGTAAACATGTTGAAATAGAATTAGCAAGAAGCGATGAGACAGAAAAAATAAGAAAATTGGTTGCCAGCCCTTTGTACTCAAGGCATGTAATTTTTTCAAATGACCTTGTTGGAATTGACATGCACAAAAGCCAGCTGCTGCTTGACAAACCTGTTTACACGGGGATGACTCTCCTTGACAACAGCAAGATATTGATGTACGACTTTTTCTACAACGAACTAAAAAAACAATACGGGCCAAAGTGCGAGCTTTTATACACAGATACCGACAGCCTTCTTGTTGAAATTGAAACTAATGACGTATACAAAGACATCGAAAAAAACAAAGATCTTTATGATACGAGTGACTACCCGAAAGAACATAAACTTTACTCAAATATAAACAAAAAGGTCTTGGGCAAAATGAAAGATGAATGCAATGGAACACCAATTGTAGAGTGTGTTTGTCTTAGACCAAAAATGTATTCTATCTTGAAAGCTGACGAAAAAAATATAAAAAAAGCAAAGGGTGTAAAAAAGAGTGTTGTGAATAAAAAAATTATGCATGAACATTACAAGGAAACTCTTTTTGGTAAGGAGCAGAAAAGGCATGGAATGAACATTATTCGAAGCGAGGGGCATGTGATAAACGGAATGTATCTTAACAAAATTTCGCTTTCACCATTTGATTCAAAGCGATGGATATGTGACGATGGTATTCATACAAAAGCTTATGGGTACAACGAAATGCCAACATTAACATATGATGAACTTAAAGAGTTAGATGCCGAAGTTTTAAAGTTGCTCGGGGGGTAATTGTGTGTTTGGAGGACAACCAGCAGTTCTTCACGCACGAAGCCGCGCTTGGGACCGTCGTACAAATAGTAGAGAACGGGTTGATTTGGTTTGGTAAAAGATCTTTCAATGCTGTAAACTTTCAAAGACCAGATTGGATCTGTAGCTCTTTTTACACCGCCTTCAAGCTCGCCAGGTTGGTAGAGATAGCGCACATTAACGAGAGAGGGGAGCTTTTTTTCCCTTTGCCCAACAGGCCTTGAATAAGGTGTCGATGGCTTTGCAGAAACATATTTTTCTTTAATGGCAACGGCGGGTTTCTTGCCGGTAAGGCTTGTTACCTCGTTGTTCAGAGCGGCAACAACTTGAGGAAGCCTTTTCACCCACGAAGTAGACCGCTGACCCTCAGGAGGCGCATTTCAACCCCATATTGGTGTCCAAACAGTCGTTCAGCCAGGGTGCGGTTGAATCTTTCAACGATAGCTTGATCACGGTGAATATCCACTCGACCACGTCTAATCTCGACATTATGTTTCGAAGGCAGTTGATTCACAGCACCCATAAACTCACGACCAGGATCGACCTGAAGCAGTTTCGGCCACTTCAAAGGACCACGACTATAAATCCGCTCCAGAGCAGCTGCAACTTCTTTAGCCTCTTTTGTGGTCAACGGTTCGGCCTCTTTGTATCGAGAGGCCACATCTACCACTGTGAGAGCATATTTAAAAGTTTTACGGGAGCGTGGTGGGTGATCGTGTGGGAGATATAGAAGATCGGCTTGGTGAACTTTGTTTGGAACAGGAACATCAAATTTCGGTCTTGGAATGTACCGTGGGGCTGGTAAATAAACTTGCCAAAAAGCTTGCTTCATCAACCAGTTTTGAGCCACATCTTCCGAAACTTTCGCTGCCTGGGCTAATTTCTTAATTGCTGCAAACCCTTTCCAATACCCTTGCGGGCTGTAATAAATTTTTGACAACTTATTTAAAACGCGTGAGCTCATTGTATACTATACACAATAAAAAATGGACGACCCGTTTGGTTGTTTGCAAGGTGAGAAAATTTCGTCGAAAATGATTAAGGAAATGTTGCAAAAAAATGAAATAAGCCTGTTATAAAAAAAGATTGATCGTTGTCCTTCATGCGAGGAGCAATTAATTTATGTGGTGAATGAGTTCTGTCGTGCATGTCCAAAATGTGGTAGAGGGTTTGAATTTGATGATGATGAAAAGTTTCAAGAACAAAATTGGAGAAGAAGTTCCACTGCTCTTCCAACGAATAATGATTATTTAAAAAGTGTTTTGCGAAAATGGAACATTAAAGAAATGTTTTCTTCCAGCGAGGTAGATTTTCTTGGTAACGTTATTGCTCAATTTCAGAAGATGTCCGACAAGTCAGTGAACTACCCCTATTTTCTGTACAATTATTTTGAAATAGTACCTTCTGAATGCTGGCCTAAGAAAAAAGAAATTATGGAATCTATTTCTAATCACCTTCCAAAAAGCTTAAAAAGTTGGCGGCACGCAAAACAGGAGTTTTATAAATGGTGGTTGAAAACCAATTAAGGTTCTTCATAAACATTTTCATACTTGCCTGTTTTCGGATTTTTCACCAAACGCATAACAGTACCCTTTTTCGGATGAGTCCAAAATTTCTTGCTTGTGACACCAGTTGGACCTGTGAAAGCATTTTTTGCAATATCACCTGACCAATACCAATCGAATACAGGTTTTGTGGAAGGAATAATTTTTTTGTCAAAGTTTCAGCAAAATTAACTGCTTCCAACGGTTTGTCCAAAACACCAGTCCCTTTTTGTTTTTTCAAACCCAAACCTAACTTTTGTTTAGCATTGATCACATTTCTTGCAGCCGCATGACCCCACTCCCTTTGTTTGTAAGGAACTTCGTCAAGAAATCTTACCAGTTTTTATCTGCTTTGTTTTTGCATTTTTTAAGATTTTCACCATACTTTTTTTCACGGTTGGAACAAACATCATAATCAACATCATGTTGCATTGCAATCGCATCTGTTGCGCCTGTTGGCTGTTGATATACTTCCAGAATTTCATCCGTTTCTGGATCGTATTTCACCTGTTTTTCAAGAGGATTGTATGGCCCTGTGTAATTGTGCCCAGGCAATGTCCAACCTTTTTTTGGTTTCGGAAGTTTCCCAATTGCAGCATGTATATCAAACCCAGCTCCATCCAAATCAGGTCTGTCAGTTTTGTAACGTTGGTTTGGTCGAACTTTTGTTGAAAGTTGATCAAACATTTCACTTCCGACTTTTTGAATGACTGGGCGGGCTTTGTCAAGAGTGTAATTTATTGCTATCTTTTGCAGTTTGGGGTCTCTCATAGCTTCAGAAGCATAATATCTTACACCTTCAACACCTTTTTTCGCAAGATATGGGATTCCTTTTGTAATAGCAAGATCACCAACTGCCATAGCAACATCGCCAAATATTCCACTGCCCTCCGCAAGGGAGGGCTCACCTAGTTTCCCGGCAAAAACTTTGATTTCATTTTTCCACAACTAGCGCATTTTGCTTTCAAGAGTTTTCGATTGTTCTTTGTGATTACAACTTTTTCGGTCTCCTTCACATTGGGGGTGTTCCGCTCTTCTTTCACACAGTACATTTCTATTGTATATTTTAAGAAAAATAATTTTTCACTATTTTTTCATTTTGAAGTAAATCGTTGGAGAACATTTTCAAAATGTCGGTAAAACTTGTTCCTTTATTTCTTTCGTTTAAAAAGAGAAGGCAGTAGTAACCACATCTCACACTTTGTTCCCATTGAATTTGGTTATCATTTCTGAAAAAATGTGTCATCCCATGCACTGACATTTCTTTTTCCCATTCCAAAGGTGGTGGAAGCCCAAATGAATCGAAATACTCATAAAGACCTTTTCCTTTTGGCCAACAACATACCCAGTGAGTTCCCAAACGTCCGAAATCATCCAAGTTGATAATGCATGGGGAATGAAACAAAGGTTTTGTTTCGTTTCTGCTAAAAATACCTTTGATGAGAATTCGTAAAAAGTTGCACCATTTTCTCAGGTCAATGTTGGAAAGTGGTTTATCTTCAAATTTCAGTCTTTTTTTTAAACGATAATAATCCTCCCAAGTTCCATAGAAAGGTGGAGGTTGAATTTGCATCCCTTTACCTTTTGGTATTCCTGGTGATCGTCTTGTTCGTGGTGGTGGCGGTGGTGGAGGTTGCGTTTGCATACCTTTTCCAATTATTTTTCTGACCAAATCAAGGGCCAAAGGTACTCCGATAGACGCCAACATACCAAGGAAACCGCCGTATTGTGCGCCGCCTCCTTTCACCAAACCTTTTCCAACAAGATATTGTTTTGCCGCCTTTTTCTGAGCAGGAGTCATTCGCTGGACAAGTTTATAAAGCTCAATTTCCTTTGGGCCAAAACCCTTTCCAAATATCTTTTTCAGAACCTTTTCAGCGCCAAAACTCAAACCTGCACTCGCTAATGCTCCAAGGGCTGGCTTTATCAAAGGTCGTACCAAACCTGTCATAGCAGAAAACAAATTTCCACCACGCTACGCAGTGTTCTGAATCTGTGTCTGGCTTAATTTTATTACCATTCCTTTCCCTGCCGCCGATCTTTTTTTCAATCGCTTGATTTGAGTTTCAGTGAGAAGAAGTTCGTCACCACGCCCAATTTGGTCTGGTTTAACTTTCAGATTAACAGGTGCCTTCGTAACGTAAGCTTTTTGAAGTTTCTTTTTCTGACCATCAGTCAGTGCGATTTTGAATGGATGATAAGTTGTGCTCTATTGTGTATATTATATTCAATTTTTTTTCATTTTTTTTTCTAGACAACGACAAGCTCACTGCCAATTTGTTTTAGCACGAATTCTTCTTCATTCAAAACCAAAGCGAAGGTCATATAATCTTGAGCGTCAGCGGCTTGATTCAGCCTGTAATGTAATTCAAGCTTTTTCGGATCGCCTGTCACACTTTCTTCAATGTTTCGTAGATCAAAATAGATAATTGGGTATAACTTCTCAAAATTTGCAAGCTGCAGCTGAACTCCGGTATTGTAGTCGTTCTTTCTGTATCGGAAATTGATCAAATCATTCAAAATTCTTATTGTAAAATCATGGTCGTAATCAAGCTCAGGGTAAAATTTTGTGCCGTACTGAAGGCGGCAAGTGTCCAATCTTGCTGAGTCATCACCATCGATATCAAATGTGTCAAAGATGTAAGGGTTGTACCTGTAATCATTTTGTTTC
>CBDCEV010000107.1:0-2739 GCA_965215715.1 Hyphomicrobiales bacterium
TCCGCAAACTCATCCGCTTTTGGCAACTCGCAGCAAACCTGGCGATAGGGGACAGATAGGAGTAACCTGAGTGAGGTTGAAGGATGCTGACACCCGCCTGACCCAAAGACTGCCTGTTCACAGCGCTGGAGTGTTGCACATGTGGCACATCATCCCACACACCTCTAGGAAACTCCCATGATGCAGGATAGATAACTTTTAAAACAAAACAAAAGTTTTGAGACGAAAAAACTTTCGAACGGAGAATTTTAAAACTTTTGTTCGTTCGAAACTTTTCTGCGGCACTGTATAACGCATAATATTAAATATAACTCATAATATTCAATACAGTGCCACAGAAAAGTTTCGAACACGATAAGTTTTAAGATAATTTTAAGTTTTAAGACGAAAATCGCGCTTCACGAATTTTTTAAAAACTTTCTTTTGTTCAATACTTTGTTTCAAAGTCAAGGATCTTTGTCCGAAGTATTTTCGGGCAAAGATTTCTTGACAGGGCAGATACTAAAAATACTTCTTGACAGGACTGGACAGGTCGAGGTCATTCTATTTGCGATGTCAGCATCCAGTGGACTCGAAAAGGCCCTCATGTCGAGTGGTCTGGAGGGATGGACCGCTCGGTTGCGGAAACCACACGACTGGGGATAGCGACCCTGTTGAGGTTGGACATTCCTCTTCTGGCCTCTCTGGCCTACGATTCGCAAACTCATCCGCTTTGGGCAACTCGCAGCAAACCTGGCGATAGGGGACAGATAGGAGTAACCTGAGTGAGGTTGAAGGATGCCGACACCCGCCTGACCCTATGACTGCCTGTTCACAGCGCTGGAGTGTTGCACATGTGGCACATCATCCCACACACCTCTAGGAAACTCCCATGATGCAGGGTAGATAACTTTTAAAACAAAACATAAGTTTTGAGACGAAAAAACTTTAGAACGGAGAATTTTAAAACTTTTGTTCGTTCGAAACTTTCCCGCGGCACTGTAACTCATAATATTAAATAGGGCGTTTTTGGGGGTTTTTTGGCCGTTTTTTTCGGCTAGTAGGCCAAAAGAGGTCATCTCCGGGGACGCACAGCGTCTGTACATGACGTAGGTGACTGAAAAAATCCTATTTTCAGCATCCGTTGTTCGCTAGCGGTTGTTTGCAAGTGAGTCCTGGTAGCAAACAGCCCAGTACTCATAATATTAAATATCGGCCCCCAAAACTCATAATATTAAATATACCTCATAATATTAAATATACGCATAATATTAAATATTCTATATTTACTGGGGGGGGCAATTAATCGTGCATAGTCGAATAATCGTGCATAGTCAAATAATAGTGCCTTTTTGAAACAGGCATTTATAAAGTTTTTTCCGCTGAATAATCGTGGGGTGCACGATTATTCACTTTTGGCTATTTTCGGTCAGTTGTGGAAGAAAAATGAGCAATTTTTCCCGCAGAATTTTCAAAAAACTCGTTCTTTTGAATGTTGGGAGCCCGTGCGGATCGTGGTGGGGTCATTTCGACCATGGGGTGTCTGTCTTCACCCGTGACTGGTCATCACCATTTTGGCTCATATTCGTCCACATGTCCGGCCTTGAGCCCCCAGTTTCAACACGAAAATGAGCCTAGACGGTCACTGCCAGTAAGGGGTGAAGACAGACACCCCATGGCCAAAATGACCCCACTACGATCCGCACAGATTCCAAATATACAAACGGACGAGGTTTTTGCGATGTTTGTCCCCAGAACTGACCAGAAAACTTGCAAAAGTGAATAATCGTGCACCCCACGATTATTCCCCCCCGTCAACTTTTTGACCTTTTTTGGGCCCCTCAATTATACCCGCCCGTTCGCCAATTAATAGTGGAGTGCACGATTATTTGCCCCCCCCCAGTAATATTATGCGGGAGGGGGGTTTACGTCTCTTCCCTTTCTTTCTTTCTGAAGGCCGCCGTCGTATCCCGGCTCACAACCGGGCTACAGGCGCAGAGTGCCTCGTTCAGACCTCCTTTTCCTTTACCGAGGAGGCGATCACGCCCTAGCGGCGTGACATAGGTTAATATACAGGACAGCGGGTACGGTTCCCTCGCCGAGGCGCGGTGCCGGCACGCTAATCCAACTTTAATAATAATGATCGGGTGTGATTTGTTGTGATTTGTTGTTTTTTTCCCCAGCCTGATTACCCCACAGTCAGGCACGTAGCTTGAAATTGGATTTTCAGATTTTTGCTGGTTCTGCTGGTCTGGGGTATTTTCCGGCGCTTCCCCCAAAATCCCGTCCTGACCGAACACCGGGTTCTCCGGGGCGCGTCCGGAGGCACGGAGTAGACAGCGCCACCGTGGGTCTTCGCTACGGTGCCGAAACGATGTGTTGGTGCATTTCCTATGTGTATGCATAGGGAGAAATCGCCGAACTTTGACGAAAACTTGGCGGTAGCGAAGAACCCCACAGTCGCATATTGACAAACACAAGCCACAGGGGGGTCTGGGGGGCGGAGCCCCCCAGCCGCCGGAGGCCACGGTAGTGAACATCTGTTCCTTCCGGGCTGGACACGGCGTGGATCTCTCCGACATCAGGTCGGAACCCAGTTCTGCGCGGGAAGCAGTCATCGGGAGCCGAAATCCTCGTGGTTCGGGCCTGCTGCAGGGTACATCTTCGGCCTGGTGTGAGGGAAAACTCCCCCACCAAAAAAAAATTCTGGGGTTTCCCGGATTTATACTTTTTTTTTTTTCCCCCAGACCAGCAACATAG
>CBDCEV010000108.1:0-19361 GCA_965215715.1 Hyphomicrobiales bacterium
TGAAAGAAGTTAACTTCCGAACACACTTAAAATTGTGAAAGAAAGCCAAGATCATAAAGATTGACATAAAGTTGAAAAATATTGTTAGTAATGTTCTGGTTATTCTCTTTTCTGTGTTGCTATGTTTTCTCTTGTTCTCTTTTTACTTTTTTACGTTTTTTTACGTTGTATTTAGCACTTTTCGTTTTGGGATTGTTTTATTCTTGTTTTTGTTCTTTGCTTTTTCTTGTTGTTGAGTTCTGCTCATGGTGGGCTCGGCAGAACATCGTTTGTAAAAATTTTGATGGTGTCATAAATTGTGAGTTTCAGAAATTCACTGTATTATTGTATTTTTATTTTTTGACCTTTTGTTTACTGCCAGCCTTGCCACGAACTTCGAAAGTTATGATAAGTCAAGTTGGACAGAATACTTCACTTGATGATAACATATGAAGAGTAAGCTCGCACAAAATACGGAAAATAATGACAAATTTCGAAAAAAACAGGGGCAAAATGTGCAGTTAACAACAAGTAACACTTGTTTTAAAACGTTAGAGAAGAACTTCCGACAACAGAATACATGTGTAACATTGTTTGTTCTGTACTAAGGGTGCTGATCTTTCATTTTGTTTCTCTCTTTTTTCTTTGTTTGTGTGAAAGTGTGTATTTTAATGTTACCTGTTTTTCTTGTTCTTTTTCTTGTTCTTGTTCTGACACTCTGGTCAAGTGTGACTCAACCAACTTTTTCCCTCCTCTCCAAAAAAGAACATGTGATAAGGTAGTACATTTTGAGTTTTCCAGAATTTCGCTTTTGAGTTTTTTTTAAAACCTTTTTTAACTCGTCACCCTTGCCACTCATTTGTCACAATTTTCGATCAGTTTGCGTGGGTAAACATTAGTTAGTGGCAAAGTTGACATTTGAAAAATTTATTCGATGACTGATCAAAAGAATCGATAAGTTATCCGAATTTTTCGATGAGTAAAAAAAAAAGTCTGAACTTTCGAAAAGTGAAAAATCCAAAACATATTCTTAAAGTAAGAAAGAAAACAACGCAAAAGAACACAACCAGCGACCGACACGGGTAAAAGCCCCAAGGCGTCTTTGCTGGCGTCCACTTGGACAGATGGCAAACCTCAATCAATTTTGGGTGCAGAAATGCAAAAAATTCTTGACAGGAAGTACATTAAGCTTGTTACAATGCCCGAGAACAATACATTGTCCAACAGTTGGTCAGGTCGCGACACACCGCAATTTTCAAACTTTGTCTTGTTCTTCTGTTTTGTAAGAAAGGGTCATTCCGATAATGGTCCCCGCTTGGCGCATCGACGAGCCACTTGGCCGTCGAGAAGCTTGCGAGTGGTTTCGTCGGGCTGTGTCGGTGCACGATGGTTGTTGCTGTGCGGGAGGCTTTGAGCGTGTCCGCGGGAGGTGCTTGGGTGCTGTCGGGTCGCAATCTTCATAATGCAGTGGTTGTGGCGGCTTGTTTGACACCAGTTGGTGCGTGGACAATTACTGGAAAAACAAAGAGATAACAAAGATAATGAAGGTTATTATTATGTAGGCAGTGCTTCTAATGAGTAATGTTCCCTTCTTTTTCTTCACTGTTTTCTCTTCCTTGTCTTGTTCTTTTCTTGTTCTCGTTCTCAAGTTCTGGCCAAGGTAAGGTGGGCTCCCAAGGTTTTTGAACAAACAAATTATGATGAGCCAGTAAATTTTGATTTTTTCCGAGTGTGTTGTTAAACGTCTTTTTTGAAAAATTCCGAAGTGCAAACCTTGCAAAATACGTATCACAAGCTGTGGAAAGTTAATTTGGAAAGGATATGATATGACAGTGGCAACGTTGCTAATTTACACAAGTGAAAACGTTGTAGGAGAGAACATGAAAGAAGTTAACTTCCGAACACACTTAAAATTGTGAAAGAAAGCCAAGATCATAAAGATTGACATAAAGTTGAAAAATATTGTTAGTAATGTTCTGGTTATTCTCTTTTCTGTGTTGCTATGTTTTCTCTTGTTCTCTTTTTACTTTTTTACGTTTTTTACGTTGTATTTAGCACTTTTCGTTTTGGGATTGTTTTATTCTTGTTTTTGTTCTTTGCTTTTTCTTGTTGTTGAGTTCTGCTCATGGTGGGCTCGGCAGAACATCGTTTGTAAAAATTTTGATGGGGTCATAAATTGTGAGTTTCAGAAATTCACTGTATTATTGTATTTTTATTTTTTGACCTTTTGTTTACTGCCAGCCTTGCCACGAACTTCGAAAGTTATGATAAGTCAAGTTGGACAGAATACTTCACTTGATGATAACATATGAAGAGTTAGCTCGCACAAAATACGGAAAATAATGACAAATTACGAAAAATTAGTGGCAAAATGTGCAGTTAACAACAAGTAACACCTGTTTTAAAAAGTTAGAGAAGAACTTCCGACAACAGAATACATGTGTAACATTGTTTGTTTTGTACTAAGGGTGCTGATCTTTCATTTTGTTTCTCTCTTTTTTCTTTATTTGTGTTATTGTGTGTTTTTTCTTTTTCTTTTGTCATTGTATTTTAATGTTACCTGTTTTTCTTGTTTTTTTCTTGTTCTTGTTCTGACACTCTGGTCAATTTTGACTCAACTTTTTTTTTTTTCGCAAAAAAAAAGAACATGCGATAAGGTAGTACATTTTGAGTTTTCCAGAATTTCGCCTTTGAGTTTTCTTTTTAAACTCGTCAACCTTGCCACACACTTATCACAACTTTCGAACAATTTGCGTGGGAAAGGATAAGTTAGTGGCAAAGTTGACTTTTGAAAAATCCATTCGATAACTGATCAAAAGAATCGATAAGTTATCCGAATTTTTTCGATGAGTAGTCCAAACTTTCGAAAAGTGAAAAATCCAAAACATACCCATAAAGTAAATGTTCACAGATGGACAAATCGCAAAAAAGAAAAAAAAACGCAAAAAACCACAACCGGCGACAGACATGGGTAAAAGCCCCAAAGCGTCTTTGCTGGCGTCCACTTGGACAGGTGACAAACCTCAATCAAGGTTGGGTACAGAAATGCAAATAATTCTTATGAGGAAGTACATCAAGCTTGTTACAATGCCCGAGAACAATACATTGTCCAACAGTTGGTCAGGTCGCGACACACCGCAATGTTCAAACTTTGTCTTGTTCTTCTGTTTGGTAAGAAAGGGTCTTTCCGATAATGGTCTGCAATGCGCGGGTGCGCCATGGGGCGTCCAAACTTGCTGGTGCAACTGGCAAATTCTAAACGCCTCCTCAAAATGCACAACAAGACAACCAAACACGCATTCGAACGCCAGCGAGCCACCTTGGAAACAATGTGTTGGGTGTATCAATCTTCCACTCGGCTGGCCAAGTCCACTGCCCGCTTGGCGCATCGATGAGCCACCTGGTCGTCGACATGGGCCAACACCGCAAGGACCCAAAGAATTTGCGCAAGAATGAGCACTTTACCATGAAAGTGAACACCAAGTGGCGTTCTGAACGAAGCGTAGTCGCGCAATACATCCGACTGGTCGACATCTGTCAATCTTGACACTGCGGGAGTCCAAAAAGGAGCTTTGTGTTCACCTCGTTCAACAAATTATCGGTCGGATCGCGAAGTTCATTGGCAGCCAACTCGGGAGCCCGCAATGTGCGGAACGGGCAACCTGTTAAGTCGTATTTATGCTTGAGAACGCTCGCCCTGTGGTGTCGCGATGCACCTTGGTGATCGGCCCTGTCTGTGCGGCAAGGGCACTGCCCACGCCACCGTTTGCAACAACACTTCGGCAACCTTGTCGACGATGATCGCTTATGCCCAGACCAGTTTTGACTTTATGGCTTCTTCTGACATATCCAGATTCACACTCTTGCCTTTGGCTCCTTGCTGATCGTCCTGCACTTCGCCGCCCAACATGTCAGCATCATCGCTCCAAGCGAACCCCGACGGCTTTCCGATTGCCACCAAGCCAACGAAAGATGCTAACGCTGTACTCCAACGGCCTCCGCACACAAGGAACCTGAACTGGAGAATTTGCTCCACAAGCGACTCGGCCTGAAAACAAGTAAGCACCAACTGGGTCTTCGTGTGGGAGTGAATTGAGCAAACGAGACATGCTTCAACAGCTCTGCAAAACTGGCCCAGTGCGACATCGCGAGGGCGAAGCCTTCCGTGCACTTGTGAACTGTGCCAAGAAGCCCTGCCACACAAAACGACGACCTGCAGTCGACTTCATAAGACGTCGACTTCGCCTTTGCATCGCGGGGGGCCCTCCGATGACTGGCCTGGCGAACCAAGCGCTGACGGCACCTCGGCCGAATCTGTGCTGCCGCTGCAGGACGGCTGCTGTGTGTCGTCAGCGACGTGCTCGGAACCTTCTTGTGGCGACATCTCCGAAAGGGTATCTGTGACACCACCGAGGGCGAACGTCCGCTGCAGCAGTTGGATCACAGTACCCACCCGGAACCTCTGAGCTTCCCTTTAACTCGGCAGCTACGTGGCCACGAGCCTCGCAATCTTTGTCCGAGAGGGCAGCCCAATCGCCGAACATCTCAAGGAGATTGTCATAGAATGAAGAACTGCCTGACTCCGTCCCGACGTCTCCCGTCCAAGAAAACACGCGGCTGACTCTCGAGGCCGCCTCTTTCCAAGAATTGCTCACCATCCTGGCCGCATGGCAGACAACGTGCATTTTGTCGCGCAGTCCCGCACATCCACTGCCAACGCTTCTGGAGACCCCTGTTCTGGCTTCTAGCACCCACCAAGAAACCGCAACAGATCACATTCTTCATCTCGCTCCAAAACTCCCGCCCATAAACTCCTAGCACACTCAAGCGCTTGTGGCAAGCTTACAACTGACATGCTACTGAAACCATTCATCAAGCAATCGTAGTGACCGATTGGTGAAGAGTTCATGGTGCTCCAAATCACAGTTCTGGTGTTGGAAGTACACGCACAGACCCACGTACACCATCGCACGCTGCCTGTGTGAGATTGTGCGGATGGTCATCGCAATCGCATGCGCGTCGCTTGTCCGAGACCGCAAGAAATTCGCGAGCGCGGCACGCTCACGGAAATGGCTGCTTCCCAAAGCTTCACGGCAGTTTTGTTGGGTCCGCACGACACCCGACAACAGCAAGCAATCCACCAACGCCAGTATCGAATAGTTTCTCCGAGTGCTCAGCGCTTGTTGCTTCCCCATGTCGTCCCGCAAATGATGTAAACACGCGATTCCTGACCAAGAGTTCGTAAGCACGGTCTCTGGCAACGGCGTGGCTGATCCATGGCTCATCGAAATTACTCCTTGCACAAAGTACCTTCAGCGGCACGCCGTAGCCGACAGAAGTCGCACCCAAGTTGATCCTCAGTCTCCGACCTCGCCTTCCACCCGACAGATAAACAGCCCTAAATTTCCAGATCTCGGCCACGAGCAACATGGCATGCGGCGTCAAAGTGAATGGATCAAAAGTGTGGGCTTTTCCGCGTAGACACCCTGGATATTTGACCTCCCAGCTCTCCAACGTGCCCGACATGATGCCGCCGCCAGCAACGGCAGACCACCAAGCATTTCTCGACAATCCACTTCGCGAAGTGGGTCCAATGGTCCATCTGACGACGAACGGTGACTGACAAACCAAAGCGGACGGCCGTTTCGAAGCGCACCGCCGCGACCACTTCGAAGAAATATATGACGTCAAAAAAATGAAAAACGAAACAAATAAATTTAAAAAACATCGGAAAAACGGAAAAAACGGCAGGGAACCCCTCACTCCTATCCGCAATTGCGGGAGTTACGGCATATGACGTCGTCCGTATCAGGTTCCTTGCAGATTGTGAAGAGGTCACGGACACTCTGTGAAGCCCGCGCCAGCTCCCCAAAAAAGAAACAAATACGGGAACACGATTCTTACAACACGGCACTTCCTACATGCCACAGGGACAGTACACTCCAGTACTTTCCAAGAAGGACGCTGATGTATCTTATGCAAGCCCATTTGTAGCAACAAGGCAATCCTGCACTTCCTGCGCTAAGGAATCCAGAATCTCATGGGATCCGCAGACCACAACGGCCGCACCATTAAGCAACCGACCACACAGCCAGATGACGGCCACGGCCTCTCGGACCGATATCGCATTGAAGCCGTCACCTCTCGAATGCTCCGCGGCACCACGAAACCAGCGCCGCACAGAGCGCGTGTGAGCACAACAACCAAACGAACGCGGCCTCAAAGAAGCACTGTATCACAACCACAAAGGGTGAGGCGAAGGAAATGGAGGAAGCGCGCCGACGCAAAAGATGAGTAAACGGCTTGTGAAAGTGGCTCAGTTGGTGTGCCCAGATGTGTTCAAGTTGTTTGCCGATTGTCAACAAGCACGATGTTCCAATGATGTTATCCTGGTGCCACACTCGTGTTCAACAGATCTGCCGTAAAAAAAAAACTTGTGTGTATTGTCATGCTGGTCGGCTGCCCACTTGACGAGTTCCTCAATATTTCGTTCGTTTTTTTGCATCTTTTTCTCTGAGTAAAGCACGCGTTGTATCTTCCACGGCACGGATTCTCGAAGCAACATGGAGCCGACATTCCAAAAACAACTCAAGCAACAACTTGGAAGTGCAAGCGTTGGTAAGACCGAGACAAAAAAGTCCACGACTGCGCAACACCCAGACGTCTCCATGCACTGCCTTTCAACTTCCCGCACAACAAAAATGCCTCACATGTCCCGAACAACTACAAAGGGACACGCCGCCCTCTACAAATGACAGGTCGCTGCTGGCCACAAAACACAAATGCAACGTCTCAGTCATTCGACGAAAACTGCAGCAAAACCTGGACACAATGGCGCCTTCAAAGCCAGACCGATGACAGCGGAACACTGTTTTGCAAAAAGCTGGACCATCTTGCCCGGTCTGTTTCTTTCAACATCGAGCGCGCGAGGGCGAATCTGCAAGCCAAGACGTCGCTACTTTCCACCAGAAATGCCTGCCCATTGTTCCATCGAGCGTCTGCTGGGTGATGCCATGTTTTGCTTGGCAAACCGCACTGGCGTTTGCGTCTTGGTTGCGGGCACAAGAGGGAAAACCCAACATGCGGCAACTTGGCTGCAACATCTCATCGCACCTTTGAAACTGTGATAGGGTTTCTAAGCAAGCTAACATTGAAGCAGCACCGCCGGACAAGGAGAGGAGAAGGCAGCACGACCCAAGAGGAGAAATCAGCACCATGCCAAAGAAGGATGGGAGAGCAGCGCCACCAAGAGCAGCACCGCCAAAAAGGAGGAGGGAGACCACAACTTTACTTTTACTTTTACTTTTACTTTTACTTTTACTTTTACTTTTGCTTTTACTTTTACTTTTACTTTTACTTTTACTTTTACTTTTCCATGTATTTGGTTTCACTTCATTGCATTCAAAAAAGGGACAACGGCAGCACCACTCGCAAAAACTGGAGAAAAGCAAAAAAGAAGTGGGAAAAGCAGCACCACTTCAAAGGAGAGGAGGGAAAGCAGCATCAACCTTTCGCTCTTTCTCTCCTTCTGTGTTGCAGTCTTGCTCTCACTTTCTCTCTTTGTCTCTTTGTGTCTTTCTTGCCCCTGTCCATTCACTCGCTTGCTTTCTGTTGCAAAGTTCCATGTCGCAACAGAGATACACGCATGATATCAGCCGTGTGATGGTTTGCGTTGTGCGGCAGCCCGTACCACAAAGAAAGAAGGGAACATGGAAACCCAAATCTACACAACGGCGTACGCAAGTAACGGAAGAGAACTGGAGGGGCGAGGGTTCCTCGTCTAGGCATGCCAGACGACCTGGACACCGAAGCGAGTACATGTACCAGCGAAGCCGACACATGCAGGCTGGGCGGAGACACGCGCAGCATCGTTGTGACCAGGAGGTGGCGTACACACAAGAACTTACACCAGATTCATAACATGCCTTTCGGGCCATGACTTCGTGAGGCATTGGCCAGCGTTGCCTCCTCTGCCCTGTCGCATTTTTCGGGTGGGGCAACGTGTGTTATTTTTTGGACTAGGTCATTGAATTGAACTGATTTTTTTGAGTAACTTAACTGAGTTTTCCTCTTGAGGGAGGAAAGCACCACCACCCAAAGGAGGGAGGGAGACAGCAGCGCCAGCCCAAAGGAGGAGGGGAAGGAAGGGAGAAGGCAGAACCGCACCCACACGGAGAGGAGGGACAAGACCACCACCCCAAAGATGCAAGGGAGGAAGGCCGCACCACCCTTAAGAAAAAACAAGTGAGCAGCACCACTCCCAACAGCACCGCAACACCAGATAATCAATATTTATCTCAATGTTTTGCTAAAAAAAGAAAGGACCAGAAAGACCGTTGATGAAAAGTTTATGCAGAAACACTTCAAAAATATAATAATCTTTTGCCCCGCCCGACGCCACCCGACCTCCCGACCCAACGCGACTTGGGGTGTGCGCGACATCGGGCGCGAGTCTCCATGCCAAGATTGCCTTTCGCGCGGAGATTGCGTGCAGTCGAAGCTTGCGAGTGGTTTCGTCGAGCGGTGTCGGTGCACGATGGTTGTTGTTGTGCGGGAGGCTTTGAGCGTGTCCGCGGGAGGTGCTTGGGTGCTGTCGGGTCGCAGTCTTCATAACGCAGTGTGACTCGTGCGAAGTGAACACAAAGTCAAACGATGTTGTGGCGGCTTGTTTGACACCAGTTGGTGCGTGGAACATTATTGGAAAAACAAAGAGATAACAAAGATAATGAAGGTCATTATTATTTAGGTAGTGCTTCTAATGAGTAATGTTCCCTTCTTTTTCTTCACTGTTTTCTCTTCCTTGTCTTGTTCTTTTCTTGTTCTCGTTCTCAAGTTCTGGCCAAGGTAAGGTGGGCTCCCAAGGTTTTTGAACAAACAAGCTATGATGAGGTTGTAAATTTTGATTTTTCCCGAGTGTATTTTTAAACGTTTTTTTGTTTTCAAACATTCCGAAGTGCAAACCTTGCAACATACGTATCACAAGTTGTGGAAAGTGAAGTTGGAAAGAATATGATATGACAGCGGCAACGTTGCCAACTAACATAAGTGAAAACGTTGTAGGAGAAAATGAAAGAAGTGAACTTCCGAACACACTCAAAATTGTCAAAAGAAAACCAAGATCATGAAAGATTGAAATAATATTGAAAAAACTATTGTTAGTAATGTTCTGGTTATTATCTTTTGTGTACCTGTGTTTTCTCTTCTTCTCTTTTCACCTTTTTTAAAACATTTTTACGTTGTATTTAGCATCTTTCGTTTTGGGATTGTTTTATTTTTGTTTTTGTTCTTTTCTTTTTCTTGTTGTTGAGTTCTGCTCATGGTGCGCTCGGAAGAAAATCGTTTGTAAATTTTGATGGGGTTATAATATGTGAGTTTTCCAGAAATTCACTGTTTTTTTTTATTCAAAATTTTGAACTTTTTGTTAACTGCCAACGAACTTCAAAAGTTATGATAAGTTAAGTTGGAAAGAATATGATTAGGTATGAAAAGGAAGATTGGATATCATATGGAAAGTTATGGTAAGTCAGCAAGGTTGGACAGGTAACAAACGTTTGAAAAAAAGACAAAAGTTGAAAAGTGAAACTCCGACAAACTCATAATTTACCAACTGATCATACTTCATCTCAAAAAGTGTGAAAATTAAAAATATAGTGAAAAGTTTTTGGTGAGTCTGTAACTTTTGAGATTTCTGGAAGTTCACTCAGTTAACTTTTTGAAACCTTTCTGATGTTTTTTGTGGACTGCCAACCTTGCCACTAGCATGTCTTAAATTATGATAAGTTAGGTTGGACAGAATATTTCACTTGATGGTAACATATGAAGAGTAAGCTTGAACAGAAGATGGAAGAAAATGACAAATTACGAAAAAAACAGGGGCAAAATGTGCAGTTAACAACAAGTAACACCTGTTTTAATAACGTTAGAAAAAGAACTTCCGACAACAGAAAACATGTGTAACATTGTTTGTTTTGTACTAAGGGTGCTGATCTTTCATTTTGTTTCTCTCTTTTTTCTTTATTTGTGTTATTGTGTGTTTTTTCTTTTTCTTTTGTCATTGTATTTTAATGTTACCTGTTTTTCTTGTTTTTTTCTTGTTCTTGTTCTGACACTCTGGTCAAGTTTGACTCAACCAACTTTTTTTCCCCAAAAAACGCGAAAGTAGTACGTTTGAGTTTTCCAGAATTTCGCCTTTGAGTTTTTTTACTTTTTAAACTCGTCAACCTTGCCAGTCACTTATCATAACTTTCGAATTTGGCCGTGGGAAAAGATGAGTCAGGTGACAAAGTTGACATTTGGTAAATTTATTCGATAACTGATCAAAAGAATCGATAAATTATCCGAATTTTTCGATGAGTAAAAAAGAAGAGTCTAAACTTTCGAAAAGTGAAGAATCCAAAACATATCCATAAAATAAATGTTCCCAGATGGAAAATCACAAGAGAGAAAGAAAAAACGCAAAAAAACACAACCAGCGACCGACATGGGTAAAAGCACCAAAGCGTCTTTGCTGGCGTCCACTTGGACAGATGACAAACCTCAATCAAGGTTGGGTGCAGAAATGCAAATAATTCTTAAGAGGAAGTACATCAAGCTTGTTACAATGCCCGAGAACAATACATTGTCCAACAGTTGGTCAGGTCGCGACACACCGCAATGTTCAAACTTTGTCTTGCTCTTCAGTTTTGTAGGGTCATTTCGATAATGGTCTGCACTGCGCGGGTGCGCCATCGGGCGTCCAAACATGCTGGTGCAACTGGCATGTTCCAAACACCTCCTCAAAGTGCACTGAGCAAGACAACCAAACACCCATTCGAACGCCAGCGAGCCACCTTGGAGACAATGTGTTGGGTGCACCAATCTTCCACTCGGCTGGCCAAGTCCAGTGCCCGCACGGCGCATCGACGAGCCACCTGGTCGCCGACATGGGCCAACCCCGCAAAGACCCATAGCATTTGCGCCAAGAATGTGCACTTTACCGTGAAGGTGAACACCAAGTGGCGTTCTGAACGAAGCGTAGTCGCGCAATAGCACCGACCAGTCGACATCTGTCAATCTTGCCACTGCGGGAGTCCAAAAAAGGAGCTTTGTGTTCACCTCGTTCAACAAATTATCGATCAAATCGCGAAGTTCATTGGCAACCAACTCGGGAGCCCGCAATGTGCGGAACGGGCAACCTGTTAAGTCGTATTTCTGCATGAGTAAGCTCGCCCTGTGGTGTCGCGATGCACCTTGGTGGTCGGCCCTGTCTGTGCGGCAAGGGCACTGCCCACCTTTACGACCATGATCGCTCATGCCCAGAATAGTTTGGACTTTATGGCTTCTTCTGACATATCCAGATTCACACTCTTCTTGTCGTTGGGTGCTCCTTGCTGATCGTCCTGCACTTCGCCGCCCAACATGTCAGCATCATCGCTCCAAGCGAACCCCGACGGCTTTCCGATTGCCACCACGCCAACGAAAGATGCTAACGCTGTACTCCAACGGCCTCCGCACACAAGAGAACCTGAACTGGAGAATTTGTTCCACAAGCGGCTCGGCCTGGAAACACGTAATCACCAACCGGATCTTCATGTGGGAGTGAATTGAGCAAACGAGACATGCTTCAACAGCTCTGCAAACACTTGCCCAGTGCGACATCGCGAGGGCGAAGCCTTCCGTGCACTTGTGAACTGTGCGAAGAAGCCCTGCCACACAAAACGACGACCTGCAGTCGACTTCATGAGACGTCGACTTCGCCTTTGCATCGCGGGGGCCCTCCGATGACTGGCCTGGCGAACCAAGCGCTGACGGCATCTCGGCCGAATCTGTGCTGCCGCTGCAGGACGGCTGCTGTGTGTCGTCAGCGACGCACTCGGAAGCTTCTTGTGGCGACATCTCCGAGAGGGTATCTGTGACACCGCCGAGGGCTTCGTGTAAGAACAACGTCCGCTGCAGCAGTTGGATCACAATACCCACTCGGAACCTCAGAGCTTCCCTTCAACTTGGCAGCTACGTGGCCACGAGCCTCGCAATCTTTGTCCGAGAGGGCAGCCCAATCGCCGAACATCTCAGGGAGATTGTCATAGAATGAAGAACCGCCTGACTCCGTCCCGAGGTCTCCCTCCAAGAAAACACGCGGCTGACTCTCCAGGCCGCCTCTTTCCAAGAATTGCTCACCATCCTAGCGCATGGCAGACAACGTGCATTTTGTTGCGCAGTCCCGCACATCCACTGCCAACGCTTCTAGAGACTCCTGTTCTGGCTTCAAGCACTCACCAAGAAACCGCAACAGATGACATTCTTCATCTCGCTCCAAAACTCCCGCCCATAACCTGTTAGCACTCTCAAGCGCTTGTGGCAAGCTTACAACTGAAATGTTTTTGAAACCATTCATCAAGCAATCGTAGTGACCGACTGGCGAAGAGTTCAAGGTGCTCCAAATCACCTGATGGCCCTCCGACAAAAACAGTTCTGGTGTTGGGAGTACACGCACAGACCCACGTACACCATCGCACGGTGCGTGTGTGAGGTTGTGCGGATGGCCATCGCAATCGCATGCGCGTCGCGTAACCGAGACCGCAAGAAATTCGCAAGCGCTGTTTCAGGCACCCTCACGGAAATGGCAGCTTCCCAAAGCTTCACGGCAGTTTTGTTGGGTCCGCACGACACCCGACAACAGCAAGCAATCCACCAACGCTACCATCGAATCGTTTCTCCGAGTGCTCATCGTTTGTTGCTTCACCATGTCGTCCCGCAAATGATGTAAACACGCGATTCCTGACCAAGTGTTCGTAAGCACGGTCTCTGGCAACGGCGTGGCTGATCCATTTTCATGGTGCTCATGGCACACACGCATGGGCTCCGCCAAAGACTGCAATATTTCTGCAGAATGTCCGGCTCATCGAAATTACTCCCGCACAAAGTACCTTCAGCGGCAGGCCGTAGCCGCGAAACAGAAGTCGCACCAAGTTGATCCTCAGTCTCCGACCTCGACTTCCACCCGACAGATAAACAGCCCTAAATTTCCAGATCTCGGCCACGAGCAACATGGCATGCGGAGTCAAAGTGAATGGAGCAAAAGTGTGGGCTTTTCCGCACAGACACCCTGGATATTTGGCCTCCCAGCTCTGCAACGTGCCCGACATGATGCCACCGCCAGCAACGGCAGACCACCAAGCATTTCTCGACAATCCACTTGGCGAAGTGGGTCCAATGGTCCATCTGACGACGAACGGCGCCAAACAAACCAAAGCGGACGGCCGTCTCGGGGCGCACCGCCGCGACCACTTCGAAAAAATATATGACGTCGTCCGTATCAGGTTCCACGCAGACTGTGAAGAAGTCCTGGACACTCTGTGAAGCCCCCGCCAGCTCCCAAAAAAAAGAAACAAAGACTTTGGGAACACGATTCTTACAACACGGCACTTCCTACATGCCACAGGGACAGTACACTCCAGCACTTTCCAAGAAGGATGCTGACGCATCTTATGCAAGCCCTTTTGTGGCAACAAGGCAATCCTGCACTTCCTGCGCTGATGGAATCCAGAATCTCATGGGATCCGCAGACCACAACGGCCGCACCATTAAGCAACCGACCACACAGCCAGATGACGGCTACGGCCTCTCGGACCGCTTCAGTGGTGACGTTCCAGGGAGCAGCGCGGATATCGCACTGAGCCGTCACCTCTCGAATGCTTCGCGGCATCACGAAACCAGCGCCGCACAGAGCGCGTGTGAGCACTACAGCCGAGCGAACGCGGCCTTAAAGAAGCACTGTATCACAACCACAAAGGGTGAGGCGCTGGAAATGGCGGAAACGAGCAGCACCGCCAGACAAGGAGAAGAGAAGGAAGCACGACCCTAGAGGAGAAATCAGCATCACGCGAAAGAAGGATGGGAAAGCAACACCACCAAAAGCAGCACCGCCAAAAAGGAGGAGGGAGACCACAACTTTACTTCATGTTATTGTAATTTAATTTGACTTAAATTTTTATTTAATCTACTTTACTTTGCTTTCGAACACTTTTATTTCACTTTACTTTGCTGTACCTGTACCTGTACCTTCAATTGTAATTGCAATTGTAACTGCACTTGTACTTGTACTTGTACTTGTACTTGTACTTGAACTTCTACTTGTACTTGTACTTGTACTTTTTCTTGTACTTGTATTTGTACTTGTACTTGTACTTGTAATGTAAGTGTAATTGTACATGTAGTTATAATTTACGTTACTTTACTTTACATGACTTCGCCGACTTTACTTTAATTTACTTACATGTATTTGGTTTCACTTCATTCCATTCAAAAAAAGAGGACAACGGCACCACCGAAGGATGTGGAGGAAAAGCAGCACCCCTCCTCCAAGAAAGAAGAGGAGAAAGCAGCCCCACTTCAAAGGAGAGGAGGGAAAGCAGCATCAACCTTTCGCTCTTTCTCTCTTTCTGTGTTGCAGTCTTGCTCTCACTTCCTCTCTTTGTCTCTTTGTGTCTTTCAAGCCCCTGTCCATTCACTCGCTTGCTTTCTGTTGCAAAGTTCCATGTCGCAACAGAGATATGCATGATACCAGCCGCGTGGTGGCTTGCGTTGTGCGGCAGCCCGTACCAAAGAGAAAGAACGGAACACGGAAACCCAAATCTACACAACGGCGTACGCAAGTAACGGAAGAGAGCTGGAGGGCGAGGGTTCCTCGTCTAGGCATGCCAGACGACCTGGACACCGAAGCGAGTACATGTACCAGCGAAGCCGACACATGCAGGCTGGGCGGAGACACGCGCAGCATCGTTGTGACCAGGAGGTGCCGTGCACACAGGAACCTACACCAGTTTCATAACATGCCTTTCGGGCCACGACTTCGTGAGGCATTGGCCAGCGTTGCCTCCTCTGCCCTGTCGTATTCTTTGGGTGGTGCAACGTGTGTTGTTTTTTTTGCCCTGTCGTATTCTTTGGGTGGTGCAACGTGTGTTGTTTTTTTTTGACTAGGTGTCATTGAAATGAACTGAATTGTTTGAGTAATTTGACTGAGTCTCCTCTAGAGGGAGGAAAGCACAACCACCCAGAGGAGGGAGGGAGACAGCAGCGCCAGCCCAAAGGAGGAGGGGAAGGAAAGGGAAGGCAGAACCGCCCCCACACGGAGAGGAGGGAAAGGACCACCACCCCAAAGATGCAAGGGAAGAAGGCCGCCCCACCCTTAAGAAAAAACAAGTGAGCAGCACCACTCCAAAGGAAACAAAAAGGAACAGCACCGCAACACCAGATAATCAATATTTATCTCAATGTTTTGCAAAGAAAGGGCCAGCAAGACTGGTGATGAAAAGTTTATGCAGAAACACTTCAAATAATATAATAATCTTTTTCCGCCCGACCCCACCCGACCTCCCGACCCAACGCGATTAGGGGGTGTGCGCGACATCGGGCGTGAGTCTCCATGCCAAGATTGCCTTTCGCGCGGGGATTGCGTGCAGTCGAAGCTTGTGAGTGGTTTCGTCGGGCTGTGTCGGTGCACGATGGTTGTTGCTGTGCGGGAGGCTTTGAGGGTGCTGTCGGGTCGCAATCTTCATAATGCAGTGGTTGTGGCGGCTTGTTTGACACCAGTTGGTGCGCGGAGGGTTCTTGGAAAACAAAGAGATAACAAAGATAATGAAGGTCATTATTATGTAGGTAGTGCTTCTGATGAGTAATGTTCCCTTCTTTATCTTCACTGCTTCCTCTTCCTTGTCTTGTTCTTTTCTTGTTCTTGTTCTGGAAGTTCTGGCCAAGGTAAGGTGGGCTCCAAAGTTTTTTTGAACAAACAAGCTATGATGAGGTTGTAAATTTTGAGCCTCCGAAGAGTTCTTTTCATCTTTTTTTTGTTTTCAAAAATCCGAAGTGCAAACCTTGCAACATACGCATCACAAATTGTGGAAAGTTAATTTGGAAAGAATATGACATGATAGTGGCAACGTTGCCAACTTACATAAGCGAAAAAAGTTGTTGGAGAAAAATGAGAGAAATGAACTTCCGAACACACTCAAAATTGTCAAAGAAAGCCAAGATCAAAAAGATTGACATAATATTGAAATACTATTGTTAGTAACGTCCTGGTTACCCCTTTTCCCCGGCTGCCACGTTTTCTCCTCTCTTCCTTCTCCCACTTGTTGATGTTTTTACGTTGTATTTAGCACTTTTCGTTTTGGGATTGTTTTATTCTTGTTTTTGTTCTTTGCTTTTTCTTGTTGTTGAGTTCTGCTCATGATGGGCTCCGAAGGAAATCGTTTCTAAATTTGGATGGGGTCATAAATTGTGAATTTTCCAGAAAATTCAATTTATTCTTCTTATTTTTGGACTTTTGTTAACTGCCAACCTTGCCACGAACTTCAAAAGTTAATTTAAGTTACGTTGGAAAGAATATGATCAGGTATGAAAAGCAAGCTTGGATATAATAGGAAAGTTATGGTAAGTTAGCAAGATTGGAAGTTAACAAACGCTTGAAAAAAAGACAAAAGTTGAAAAGTGAAACTCCGACAAACTCATATTTTACCAACTTTTCATTCCTTTTCTCAAAATGCGTGAAAGTTTCAAAAATTAATGAAAAGTTTTGGTGAGTCTGTAACTATTGAGATTTCTGGAAGTTCACTCAGTTAATTTTTTGAAACTTTTGTGAAGTTTTTTTTTTGTTGACTGTGGACTGCCAACCTTGCCACCAGCTTATCATAAATCATGATAAGTTAGGTTGGACAGAATACTTTACTTGATGATAACATATGAAGAGTAAGCTTGTACAGAAAATGGAAAATAATGACAAATTTCGAAAAATCAGTGGCAAAATGTGCAGTTAACAACAAGTAACACCTGTTTTAAAACGTTAGAGAAGAACTTCCGACAACAGAATACATGTGTAACATTGTTTTGTACTAAGGGTGCTGATCTTTCATTTTGTTTCTCTCTTTTTTCTTTGTTTGTGTGAACGTATGTTACTTGTTTTTCTTGTTCTTTTTCTTGTTCTTGTTCTGACACTCTGGTCAAGTGTGACTCAACCAACTTTTTCCCTCCTCTCCAAAAAAGAACATGTGATAAGGTATTACATTATGAGTTTTCTAGAATTTCGCCTTTGAGTTTTTTTAAAAAACCTTTTTAAACTCGTCACCCTTGCCACTCACTTGTCACAACTTTCGATCAGTTTGCTTGGGTAAACATTAGTTAGTGACAAAGTTGACATTTGAAAAATTTATTCGATGACTGATCAAAAGAATCGATAAATTATCCGAATTTTTCGATGAGTCAAAAGAAGTCTGAACTTTCGAAAAGTGAAAAATCCAAAACATATCCATAAATTAAATGTTCCCAGATGGAAAATCACAAGAGAGAAAGAAAAAACGCAAAAAAACACACCCGGCGACCGACACAGGTAAAAGCCCCAAAGCGTCTTTGCTGGCGTCCACTTGGACAGATGACAAACCTCAATCGAGGTTGGGTGCAGAAATGCATTAAATTCTTGAGAGGAAGTACATCAAGCTCGTTACAATACCCGAGAACAATACATTGTCCAACAGTTGGTCAGGTCGCGACACACCGCAATGTTCAAACTTTGTCTTGTTCTTCTGTTTTGTAAGAAAGGGTCATTCCGATAGTGGTCTGCACTGCGCGGGTGCGCCATCGGGCGTCCAAACATGCGGGTGCAACTGGCATGTTCCAAACACCTCCTCAAAAAGCACTTGACAAGACAACCAAAACACCCATTCGAACGCCAGCGAGCCACCTTGGAAATCATGTGTTGGGTGTATCAATCTTCCACTCGGCTGGCCAAGTCCACTGCCCGCTTGGCGCATCGACGAGCCACCTGGTCGCCGACATGAGCCAACCCCGCAAGGACCCAAAGAATTTGCGCAAGAATGAGCACTTTACCGTGAAAGTGAACACCAAGTGGCGTTCTGAACGAAGCGTAGTCGCGCAACAGAACCGACTGGTCGACATCTGTCAATCTTGCCACAGCGGGAGTCTTAGAAGGAGAGCTTTGTGTTCACCTCGTTCAACCATCATCGATCAAATCGCGAAGATCATTGGCAACCAACTCGGGAGCCCGCATTGTGCGGAACGGGCAACCTGTCAAGTCGTATTTCTGCTTGAGAACGCTCGCCCTGTAGTGTCGCGATGCACGTTGGTGATTGGCCCTGTCTGTCGCGCCGTGGAAGATACGAGGCTTGCTTTACTCAAATCAAAAAAAATGCAAAAATCAAACCGAACGAAATATTGAGGAACTCGTCAAGTGAGCAGCCGACCAACGAAACAACACACGCAAGTTGTTTTACGGCTGATCTGTAAACGTGCCTGGCTCCAAGATAACATCATTGGAACATCGTGCTTGTTGAAAAATCGGCAAACAAATTGAACACATCTGGGCACACCAACTGAGCCACCGCCACAAGCCGTTCACTTGTCTTTTTTGTCGGCGCCGTTTCTGCCATTTCCTGCGTTCGCTCTGCAAAAAAAAAAACAAATTGAAAACATTTTTTTAACAAAAATCAAAGAAAGAAAAGAAAAGCAACAGCGGCCTCCAAGGTGTACACCCCGAAACGGCTCAAACAAATGTTTTTTTTCATCAGAAATGTTACAAGAACTCGTGCAGCAATTGAGGTCAAAAAAATCAAAAAATCAGAAAAATAAACCCTTCACCGTAAAAGTCGCACTCCGCCCTTCAGGTGTCTTACTTGTAAATTTTTTCCGTTTCAGAAGTTCTTTTTCGAACGTTTTAATTACATGTGTTACTTGTTACTTGTTGACAACTGCCAACTTTGCCAATAATTTGTCGTAACTTGTCACTATTTTCCAAATTCTTTTCAAGCTAACTCTTCATATGTTGTCATCAAGTGAAATATTCTATTCAACTTAATTTGAGGTGATATGTGAGCAGGTGGTACGTACCAACGCAACAGTAACCAGGCCTAAGGTACCACCACGCATAAGTTGGAGCGTGAAACCAGCAAGCAAAGCCTCAGCCGGGGAGGCCACCTGACGGAGGAGAGGAGGAGGCTTCCCGTTGGCCACAAGTTGGGGTTGCCCACGTGCGCGTGGCATCGAGTACCAAGGCATCGCGAGTGCGTGCTCGTTCTCCGTGGAAGTTTGGTACAACATGGTCGCGTGGAGCATGGACCCAGTGGACTACAACGACTTCGGCTCGCAGGTGCCCATGGAGTTGAGCGCCGCGACGCAAGTCGTCACCAAAGGCACGGCCAAAAGCCACAGTGAGGCGGGCGTTGCGGGGCCGCGGTACGTCGTGCACAACACGGACGCGAACCGCACGCAGTTGTTGGACGCGTTCACACACTTGAAGACCCTCGACTTCGTTTGCGAGTTGCCGCTTGTTGCAGGCGGTTCCGCTTGGAGGTTGTCGCCGCGCAGGTGTCCGCAAACTTGGTGGAGGCGCGCAA
>CBDCEV010000109.1:0-7389 GCA_965215715.1 Hyphomicrobiales bacterium
ACCTCCACTTCTTTCTGGTACTGGATTGTGTATCTGTTGACATCAAAAAACGGAATCCTGTGATGAAGATGATGGAGAAGCAGATGAAGGTGTTGTTGAGGAAGAACTCGCTCTTATTCCAGGAACCACACATGGTACAAAGTTTGATATATTGCAATCAATTTTATGTGGGTTTTTGACAGCTTTTCCAGTGATACGTGTACCCATGTTCTTCGCAGAGTTTCTCCCAATGAAAGCATTGTGGGAGTTTTTTGAGTAAGCATTACAGTGACGAATAAGTCCAATTGTTTGACATATACCGTCGCTTCTTTACTTGTTCGCACCTCGCCGGTGGCCATCATCACCGTCGTCGGACTCTTTGATGTCCTCATGGTCTGGTCTTTCTCACTGACCACATGCATACTCGCCCCGGAATCAACCACAAGCTCTCTCTCCTCTGGCTCTTTTGTTTACACAACCGGGAGTACCCATTTTTCCCCGGGAAAGTAGAATGCAGCCCTGTCTTTTTCTTTGAACTAGTATTTGTTATCAGCAAGATTCCACGCCTTCCTTCAAAATTATTTTCGATGCATCTCTTTCTTAAATTATGGGCGATAAAGTGTTCTCTTTGTGCTTCAGTCTTTCCATGCCCCTTCTCCATGACATGGTTCGGGATCGAGAGAATATCAAATTGCCAACGGTGGATACGTCGGCTGGATTTATTCTCTCTCAAAAGATGCCCACAAGTGCAGTAAACGATGCCTTGATTCCAATAAAGAAGGAAGGCATTCTGAGCATTGCACTTTGGGAATTGTCTCGCACAACTCAAATAGTTCTACATGTCCCGAATCATCTGCTTTGATTTTTCACTAAATGGGTTGTAGGCATTACTTTGTTGCAGATCGGCTTGAAGTGCTTCTTGATGAGGGTGACTCTCGATCTTCTTCACGAGTTCACGAACACGAGAATTTTCGGCTTGTTTCACAACTGCACGTGGCAATCCAGACACCCTGAAGTCGATGTCCACCTCGTTAAACGTTGTCGGACTCCTCGATGTCTTCATGGTCTCCAACTCAGCAGAGTCAAGGTCTTTCTCACTGACCACATGCATACTCGCTCTGGCTCTTTTGTTGACGCAGCCGGGAGCCCATTCCTCCGCTTGAAAGTGGAATGCAGCCTTGTCTTTTTCTTTGAGCTTGTATATGTTTTTAGCAAGATTCCACGCCTTGCTTCGGGCACATCGCGCTGATGAGGAACTTTGACATTCATTTTTCCCAAGCGATGGTCCTTTCTTTTCCCTGATACTCGCTTGGCGCAGCACAGACTTGAATTGATTCCAAGACTTTCTGCATCGGGTTTCTCCGGGCCTGTTTTCCTCCGTGAGAAACTAATGCTTCCGAGTCTTGCGAGACACAACCAAGTTGTGGTGCAGTTTCCACAACAGCCACAGCATTCTTGTCGTCGTTTTCTCTTCTTTTTGGGATGTTGCTCTTTTTCGGCTTTTTATTTCGTTGTTCATCAACCTTGTGATGCGGAAACAGACACTTATCTCCAGCCTTGCAACCCGTTTCATTTTTACAGACTTGGCACTCGGGCGGATGCCAATGTTCACCAGGCGTTCGCGTGCAGGTACCTCTCAAATAATATCTGCACGGTTGTCGAAGAATGGACCCATGGTTACCATTTTGCCATGTGCGAACGTTGGATTCACGGCTGTGAGGAGTCTGTGTCGGTTTTTGCGCACGATCGTTACTCTCATGCCAGAAAGTGGATTGGTCTGGTTGGGAACACTGGCCTTTTTCTTTCCATTGGTAACAGATACCTTCTCCTCCTTCAACGCCAATGATTCCCTTTCGACTCCTTTCCACGGCTCCAGATTCAATTTTCCCATGCCTGGCGTCGAAATTTCGTAAACGGAGTTTCTGATCTATACACCTTTTCACCATGGTTTCAACTTTTGACAGTTAGGAACCGATATCAACTGATGAATCTCCATGTCGTACAATTCCAATACGTTTTTTGAGTTGATCGCCGCCGCCATAAAAATCCTCAGCCTGGACTTCCCTTTCCGAGTATTCTTATTTGCGACCTCGTCGGGAAACATGGTGGCCCACGGCAGCAAGGGAACGAATCCAAGAGGCCAAGTCCGTCCATGCCCGTGCACGGGGTACCACTGCCAAATTGAGAAGGCCACCTTCGAGGGTGCGAATAGTGAGACGCAGGTGTTGTCATCCACCCCGCAGTCCACGATCCCTTCCGCAGGACGGGGAATCCTTGTGTCGTACCTGCGCAGGCCCATGGCAATTTTCATATGTTCCGGATGCATGAGGCCCAACACGCAACCACGAAGCTGCATGTCGCACATGAAACGGTTCAGAGGTGTCGTGAGCCTGTTCCCTGACTGCAACAGGTATCGAAGTACGATGTCAGCGAACTCCCTGTCGTGGTACATGTTCCCGACACGACGAACAGGCAGTGTTTCGGTCCTCGCCTCCTTCCCTGTGACACACGGGTCGGATCCAGACAATAGTAGCCTGAATTCATCGACATGCAAACGGTGCGTGCAGGACAATGCACCCACGGAGGACGGGAGGAGAGCCGCAGACCGTCTGAGGTAGTTAGCCTGGCGTCTATACAAATCGCACTGATACACAGACATGATCGCACGCAGTTGCTGAAGTGGCGCTCGGCACAATGATGATGAAGCACATGCCAGTACAACACCCCTTTTGAATTCTTCACATGCAACCACGGGCAAAACGCACACGGAACATCTGCACCCACGCCGCGGCAAGTATTGTCAGGACTGAGCTCCACCAGGGACAGTGCCACTTCGTGTCTCCGTGGCAGCGACGATGCCCATCTCGTCAATGTTCTCTTCAGGGCGCACGAGGCTGCTCGCAAGGTCGCGCCCTTGCGCGAACAAACGTTCCAAGCGGTCCTCCAAGGCCGAATGCGTGTGCGCAGGCTGACAACCCACCCGATGGTCCAAGGGCGGAGCGTGAACCTCAAATAAGGCACCCGCACCGTCGTCATCGGCCAAGACTGGACCCGGTCGGGCGTTAAGCTCAAGAGAGAGAGAGAGATCTGCTCCACGGGGCATGGTCGGTGGAACCACCATGGTGGGCGCGAGCGACAAATCCATGTCGTCGTCATTCGCCGGATCGACTCAACGTCCAACCTCCTGACACCAAAAACTCACTTATTTATTTTAGTTTTTGGTTTTAGTTTTGAGTTTTGAGCTTTGCGTTTTGCTGAACACTACAAACTTTAAAATATTTTTTTTTTTCGAAATTCATGTTTTTTGATTTCTTTTCAGTTTCTTATCATTTTAAACTTTTGAAACTTTTGAATTATTTTTGAATATTTTGTAGATTTTTTTGGATTTTTGAACAAGTATAAGTATAATTATAAGTATAATTAGTTTGATGATTATACAAGAAGTTTTTAGTTTCTAGTTTATAGTTTTTAGTTTTTAGTAAAAACTAAAAATTTAAAAAAGTAACTAAAAGCTAAAAACTAAAACCTTTTGACTAAAAACTAAAAAACAAAATGTATAATTATAATTATAATTGTAATTATATTTTTAGGGACAAAAAATATAAAAAATCAAAAAAATCAAAAAACACCAAAGATTCAAAAATAATTCAAAATTTTAAAAACTCCCGGCGGAGTTTTTAGCTTTTAGTTTTTAATTTATAGTTTTCAGTAAAAACTAAAAACTAAAAACTCCACCCGGAGGCTCACTTCTCAAACTTTAAAAACTTTTTGAACTTTTGAGCCATGCAAAAAGAAAAAACATATTTTGTTTTCTTAAAAAAAAACACACACAAAAATATGTTTGTGTGTGGGTCAGTGGGTGTGTAAGTGTGGGTGTCTGTGTGGGCGCGTGGGTGTTGGGTGGGTGTGTGGGCGTGGGTGTGTTTTTTATATGTTTCCTTGTGTGTTTGTGTTTTTTTAATATGTTCTTTTATTTTGGTTCTTTTTATAAGCTTTCCAAAAACCCTGGCGGAGTTTTTAGTTTTGAGTTTTTCATTTTTAATTTTTAGTTGTTTAGTTTTTAGTTTCTAGTTTTTCAATGTGACTGTATGTTTGTGTGTGGGTGTGTGGTTTAGGAGGTCGGCATGGCGTGTGGGCGCGCGGGTGTGTGGGAGTCTGGGTGTGGGTGTGTTTTTAAATGTTTCCTTTTTAAAATAATATGTTCTTTTATTTTAGTTTTTTTTCCTTCACCCAAAAGTTTAACAAAGAAAGCTTTTCCAGAACCTCTGGCGGAGTTTTTAGTTTTTAGCTTTTAGTTGTTTAGTTATTTGATATTAGTTTTTAGTTTTTAGTTTTGGGAAAAATAAAAAATTTAAAAACCGATCTGAAAAGTCAAAAAACAAATCCAAAAGTTGACATTTACTTTCGAAATGGTTTCAAAAAACCAGAAAACAAAAAACACTGCAAAACTGCAGAAAACATTCAAGAAATAAAATCCACTTTTGAATTAGCCCCAACCCACTCCCCTTCGAAGCCCCCTTAAGCCCCTCCCCCTTGAAGCACCCTTTCGAAGCTTCCCCTTGAGCCTCTCCTCAATCCTCCTCTCTCCCTCCCTCCCCCTTTCGCCTCCCTCTCCTCAAGCTCCCCTCCGAAGCCCCCTTGAGCCCCCTCCCTTGGCCTCCCTCTCCCCTCCCCTCCTCCTCCCTCAAGCTCCCCCTTAAGCCTTCCCTCCCTTGAAGCCTCCTCTTTAGCTCCTCCTCAAGCCCCCCCCCCCTCTCCCCTTGAGCCCCCTCCTTGAGCCCCCTCCCCTCTCCCTCCCTCCCCCAAGCCTCACCTGTGAAGCACCCCCCTTAACCCGCTCTCCCTTGAAGCCACCCCTTCGAAGCCCCCTCCCTCCCTCCCTTCCCTTCGAAGCCCCCTTAAGCTCCCTCCCCCTGCCCCCCTCTCCCCTCCCCTCCTCTTCACCCCTCTCCCCCTTCTCCCCCCCTCCCTCCCTGAAGCCCCCCTTCCTCCCCTTGAAGCCCCTTCCTTGAAGCCCTCCCCTTGGTGCCTACCTTCGAAGCCCCCTGTGAAGCCCCCCTTTCTCCCCCAGCCCCGAGAGCCAGACTTTTAGGGTTTATTTGGCAGACCCGGAATGATGGACAGAATTGGATTCGGAAACCTAATCTCCTCTTTCGATGCACAAGAGAAAAAGAAAAAAAAAAACATATAATTATAATTCCAACAAGAAAATGAAAAACAAAAGAGAAAAACACGAACAAAAATTATAATTACAATCAAAATTCTTATTATAATTATAATCAAAATGGAAATATTTTATTTTTCATTATTTTTCAATTTTTCTATTTAAAAAAATATAATTATAATTTTAATTATAATCATAATTGTAATTATAATGATAATCATAATTATGATTATAATGGTTTTTGAGTGTTTTCCCTTTTTTTCCTTTTATAATTATAACATTTTTCATTATAATTATTATTATAATTATAATTATAATAATTAGGTTTCAGAGTTTCAATTAGGTTTGAGAGTTTCAAGGTTTGCAACGGGCCCCTTTCCCGCACATCCCTTGGTCCACTCATCACATGAGTGAGCCATGATGGGATGCTTGGAAAGGGGCCCGCTGCAAACCTTGAAACTCTGAAACCTAATTGAAACTTTGAAACCTAATTATAACTAAAATTATAATTATTATTATTATTACATATGTTTTCTTCGTTATTTCATTTTTTCAAATTTTTCTTTTTATAATTAGAATTATAATTCTTAGTATAATTTTAATTATAATAATGACAAGAAAAGAGAAAAACACGAAATTACAATTATAATTATAATTATAATTATAATTATAATTACAAACATAATGATAATTATAATTATAAATATATAGTTATGATTGCACATAACTCTTAGGTTGGGAAGGCCTTCTCTTGGGTTGGGGTTTGCCCTTCCTTCTCTTCGGTGGGTGTTGGAACTTCATGTCGGGGTTTCGGGTCGGGGTTGACCCTTCGGGTCGGGGTTGGCCCTTCCTCCTTGGACTTTGGGTTGGCCAGCTCCCCGTGGTAAAAAATATAACTACAAATAAAAACCAAAGATAAATATAAAAATGATGGTGGAGGACAAGAAGACAGGGGTTGGCCCTTCGGGTTGTTTTCGGCCCTTCCTTTTCGGGTTTGGTGTTGGCCCTTCCTTCTCGGGGTTGAAGTTGGGCGTCCCCTCTCTTGGGCAGGTTGGCCCCAGGGGTTGGCCCTTCTCGGGGTGAGGGTAGGCACTTCCCTCTTGGGATCGGGGTTGGCGCTTCCTTCTCTTGGAGTGAGGGTTGGCCGTCCCCTCTCTTGGGCAGGGGTTGGCCCCAGGGGTTGGCCCTTCTCGGTGTGAGGGTTGGCACTTCCTTTTCGGGTTTGGGGTCGGCCTTTCCTTCTCTTGGGTGTGGGTTGGCCCTTCCTTCTCTTGGGTGGAGGTTGGCTCTTCTGCCTTGGACTTCTGGTTGACCAGCTTTCTGTGGTAATAATTTTTATTACACATAAAAACACATATATATATATATATATGTAATGATGGTTGAGGAAAAAAGAAGACAGGGGTTAACCCTTTGGGTTGGGGTTGGCCCTTCCTTTTCGGGTTGGGGTTTGCCGTCAGCCTCTCTGGACAGGGGTTGGCCGCAGGGGTTGGCCCTTCTCGGGGTGAGGGTTCGCCCTTCCTTTTCGGGTTTGGGATTGGCGCTTCCTGATGGGTTGGCCCTTCCCTCTCTTGGGTTGGGGTTGGCACTTCCTTCTGGGGTGGGGGTTGGCGCTTCCTTTTCGGGTTGGGGTTGGTCCTTCCTTCTCTTGGGTGGGTGTTGGCTCTTCCTTGGTTGGCTCTTCCTTCTTGGGGTTGGGGTTGGCCCTTCGTTTCCTGGTTTGGGGTTCGCCCTTCCTTGTCGGGGTTGAAGTTGGCCCTTCCTTCTTGGACTTTGGGTTGGCCAGCTTTCTGTGGTAATAATTATAACTACAAAATAAAAAAACCAAATATAAATATAAAAATGATGGTGGAGGACAAGAAGATAGGGGTTGGCCCTTCGGGTTGGGGTCGGCCCTTGGTGTCGAGTTGGCCCTTCCTCCTTGTGGTTGGGGTTGTTGCAATTATAATCATAATTGAAATCAAAAAATGACAATTGTATCCGAGGGTGAAGGAAAAAAGAAGACAGGGGTTGGCCCTTCGGGTTGGGGTTGGCCCTTCCTTTTCGGGTTTGGTGTTGGCCCTTCCTTCTCGGGGTTGAAGTTGGGCGTCCCCTCTCTTGGGCAGGTTGGCCCCAGGGGTTGGACCTTCTCGGGGTGAGGGTTGGCACTTCCCTCTTGGGATCGGGGTTGGCGCTTCCTTCTCTTGGAGTGAGGGTTGGAACTTCCTTCTTGTTGTTGGGGTTGCCCCGTGGGGTCGGGGGTTGGC
>CBDCEV010000110.1:0-5139 GCA_965215715.1 Hyphomicrobiales bacterium
ATCATGACTGAGTTCCGACAAACTTTTTCCACACACAATATGCTTCTTCTAATTTTTGACCTTGTCGTTGGTTCCCAATGAATTTTTTCCCACATTAAGACGCTTTTTCTTCTCTTTCATAAATGTGACAATGTTGACATCAGGTGCAAATTTCATGGTTCTCCAAATGTCCTTGATTGTTGATGATTCGCACTTCGTTTGTGAGAACATCTCTCTGCGGTGATCGAACAAAAAATTGTGTCAAGCAACAGATAACGCCTAATCTCGACATCCCTCTCTTCAATTTCGCTTTGTTCTTGTTTGCTTGTGTCGATCTGTTCTTTGCCTTAGCCGACATTTTCCCATTCAGAATGATGGCGTTTCTACTGCTTTGGAAGAAAATCAAGTTCAGCTGCGGCGGGATCTTCAAATTGAATTGCTACGTACAATTGTGATCAAGACGTCCGCATTGTTTACAAAACTTTTTGAAGTTCATCTGCAGAATTTTGGCGATTCTCCATTAACAAAACTTCGGTAATTCGCCAAAGAACCAGTATGGAATCTCATTTTCTTTTCATTCTCTGGTTTCTCATGTTGAAGTAACTTGGTTTCAGAGATAGCTTCGCACTGTGACTTTGAATTGCACAACTGTCTGCAATCTCTTCATTTTCAAATCGACATAATTCAAATCTTGGCTGGTCCGTGGAATAATTCCACGTGAATGCCAATTCACACTCCAGTATGCATCTCAGTGAAAAATTTCCAAAATAATCTTGCACGAGCTGCTCCGTCGGTCGTGGTCGACTTCGGCCAATTTCGACTTCGGCCAGCTTTTTTTTTTCGACTTCGGCCAATTCGACTTCGGCCAATTTCGACTTCGGCCAATTTCGACTTCAGCCAATTTCGACTTCGGCCAATTTCCTTTGACCATCCCAAATGTGAAGATGAAAAGAAGAAAAAAAAAGGACGAGAAAAGAAACCACAAGGGCGCGACAATCAATAATGTAGTCCGTGTTTGTGTGAAGGCGTCGCAGGCCGAAAGCCAGCGACGCCTTCACCCAAACACGGCTTATGCCCGCCTTTTCGGGTTTCAACAAGCCTTCATGTGGAGCATCGCCAGCCGAAGGCCAGCGATGCTCCACATGAAGGTCTGTTGAAGGTTGAAAGGCAGGTGTTTTGGGTTTAGGGTTTAGGTGTTTAGGGTTTAGGTTTTAGGGTTTAGGGTTTGGGGTTTAGGGTTTAGGGTTTAGGGTTTTAGGGTTTTAGGGTTTTAGGGTTTTAGGGTTTTAGGGTTTTAGGGTTTTAGGGTTTTAGGGTTTTAGGGTTTTAGGGTTTTAAGGTTTGAGGGTTTTAGGGTTTTAGGGTTTTAGGGTTTTAGGGTTAAGGGTTAAGGGTTAAGGGTTTTAGGGTTTTAGGGTTTTAGGGTTTTAGGGTTTTAGGGTTTTAGGGTTTTAGGGTTTTTGGGTTTAGGGTTTAGGGTTTAGGGTTTAGGGTCAAGGAGGGGTTCTTGTGCGCCTCATCTGCGTGCACCGACTCAGGGATCGAATTGCTCCCACCCACCCGTGAACCCATTACATAGCAGCGTCATCAGGTGGCAGCCGCACTCCTGTGGACAAGTTTTTCATCGTATGAAGAAAGTCTTTTTGGGCGCTTTTTTTTCTATTTTTGGGTTGTCTCGGGTCTCGGGTTTGCCACCCATGAAGGTCTCTGTCAAACCTGTAGTTTCCTACCTGCTTTTTTTTTTCAGTTTTTTGCAATTTTAAGGCACCTCACGGGGTCCCTCCTTGGAGGGCTCCAAAAATGTCATTTTAGGGCCGTTTAGACATCAATTTCCTAGTCTTTTTGGGCGTTTTTTTTTTTTTCTGTTTTTGGTTGGCCTCGGGCCTCGGGTTTGCCACCCAGGAAGGCCTCTGTCAAAGCCATTGTTTCCTACCTGCTTTTTTGACGGTTTTTTTTTTGCAATTTTAGGGTCCACGGAGGCCCACGGAGGCCCACGGAGGCCCACGGAGGCCCACGGAGGCCCACGGAGGCTCACGGAGGCCCACGGAGGCCCAGGGAGAAGGGTGGGGGGGGGGGGGGGGGGGGCCTAAGAAAATGAAAGGAAATGAAAGAAAATGAAAGAAAATGAAAGACAATTTGAGAAAATGAAAGAAAATGAAAGATAATGAAAGAAAATGAATGCCCAGGGAGGCCCAGGGAGAAGGAGGGGGGCCGTCGCGGCGCCCGAAAGAGGGGCCTTAAGGGAGCGGCCGTTTCGGCGCCCGAAAGGGGAGTGTTAAGGGGGGTGTTAAGGGGGGTGTTAAGGGGGGCACGTTTCGGCGCCCGAAATCCTCCGCAGGGTTTAAATATACATAGAGTATTAATGTAGAGTATTAATGTTGAGAGTTTAGGGTTAAGGGTTAAGGGTTTTGGGTAAAGGGTTAAAGGTTTAGGGTTTTTGGGTTAAAAACCAAAAAGAAGAAGAGAAAGAAATAGAAAAAGCAAAAGAAAAAGAAAAAAAAAAGAAAAAAAGAAAAGAGAATCACAAGATCATCTGTTCGACTTGTTTCGACTTCGGCCAATTTCGACTTCGGCCAAATTCGACTTCGGCCAAATTCGACTTCGGCCAATTCGATTTCGGCCAGCTGGCCGAAGTCGAATTGGCCGAAGTCGAGCATCCTCGCTCCGTCTTCTGCATGAAGATTTTCTGCATGTCTGAGTAAATTCGTGAAGTGCTTGGATACAAACCTGTGTGGATAATCTTTCTTGTTGTCCGCATAATCTGGTAATAACGTCCAAGTTCGTCTCGGGACTGCTTTTCAGTTAAACTGCTTGCAGTTCTTCTTTCATGGGTTTCCCACAACGTTCGCGTTTTCTTGTATAGGTCGTCCCATCGCATACGCGAGTGGTGACTGTGCATGTTCAAGAAGATTGACTGACTTATCTGCAATTTTGCTAGATCATGAATCTGTCGGTTTCCCAACGCGCTCGCTTTGTGCCGCTTCATGTCGTTGATCTGCATCGCCAGGTACTATCTGAGAAGCATGTTGTGTGTCGTTCCTTTGCATGTTTTAACCTAGGACTGTGCGTATTCTGGTGATTTCAATCGTACAACACTTCAATTGGTTCAAAATCCTCCAGGCTCAAATGTTTTCACGTCGAAAACTTCTTTGATAGCACATCGCACGATTAACTGAGGACCATCGCTTGCCAAGTCACACCCACGGCAAAGATACGATGAACCTTATTTGAGCTTTATTGATTTACTTTGTGATGAAGGGTTTTCCTGTCTCCACCATTTTAGCATAGTGATTTAATCTGGTTGACGCTGCCAAAATTTTAATCTTGCATCTACGTGGAGTTTTCCACACTTTCCTGTCTGTGCTTGATATCGGTTACATGTTCAATTGACAAATCCAGAATCTCCGTGTCATCGTATTCTTCATTCCATGGTGTGACTTTCATTTTTCGATCAAACCATACGCAGAGCACGATCACGATGAAGATGCACATCCAACTGCACGCCAATATAGACCTCTCTTGCGTTCTGAAAGGCTGGAATTTTCGACATCTTTTGTCCAATGCTCAATGCCGCTAAATATCGACATGAATAAAATTCTGTCGCGCAAATCGCCAGGTCCCACTCCATTCAAGAATATCTCGATCTCGTTCTTGATGTCGATCGTACATACGCCTGGAAATGCGTTCCAAGTAAATTGCACTTTTTTGACGTGAAAATATCAATGTTTTGCGATCCAGACCTCCGTCGAACTATTCGTCTGAATTGTTGCTGGATATTCAATAACTGGAAAGAACCTTCACAAACATATCATCGTTTCCTGTGCATCCTTGCTTTAACGCGGACAACTGTGAATCAATTGTGTGGCCAAACCTTGTACTACCACTGAATATCTCTGCTGTAATTTTTTTGGCGCGGAAGTGTAAGGAACAGTCACACAGTACCAGGAGAGATCCTGACGGTCAGTCCACATGAGCACTCACCCGAGACTTAGAGGAACCTGGCCTCGCGCACCACTTCGTTCACCGAAGGAATCGACCCAGGAGCTGGCACGGGACGGCGGTCCAACAACGACGTCGGCATTAATTCTTCGCATTGAGAATTTTATGATCTGCGGTGATTATATCTCCAAATTTGTCGCCTTCGGGAAATCTTCCAATTCTTTCGGAATTCTGTTTGCAAAACGCTCTTGTACTTGTGGTGCGTTTCTTGCAATTTGCATGTTTTTTTTTTTTGGAAAAATGGGTGAATAAATCAGGTTTTCCACCTGGCTTATTTGAACACGGTCTCGCTGAAATATGAGTGAGTGGAAGTTTGGCTGGTGGTCATATCATTTCCACACCACTTCTTCGTGCATCGTCTGTTAAACTTGATGCTCCTGCCGGAAAATCCTTGATTGAAAGGTTTCAGCCACTCGGGCAGCTCATGCAACAGATTTCTTGGCGCGTGCTCAGTGTGAGTGATACGGAGTACGACAACCGGTATATTTTTCTATCCTGCAATCAATTCTCTTCCCATGTTCTGCACAGGAAAGGTGTTTCTCCTTCTTTGCAACCACAAGAACATCCACTCTCTCTTCGTATAACGTTCCCAGCGATAGCACGGCCGGTGCGTCGTCTGAGAATTGGACTACAATGAACATGTCCAAGTATATGACATACACCGTTGCCTCTTTCGTAGCATGCCGTTCAGTCAGTGGTACTATAATTATGTTTCGTATGGAGTGTTCTCCGATATTCAACGTACTTGCTATGCTTTTGCTGTGTGCCATGGGCGCTGGATTTCCCCTTTTACCTCGGAGGTAGCGAAACGAACATGTGGTATTTTGGAGCAGAGTTCGAGTCTCAGAACCATGTGCAGATCTCCATCGTTCACCTGTCGAGTTCTCGAACTTCCGGTCAATTGGTCGTGTGAAAAAATGTCTCTTGTTCTTCTGGAAGTCAGTCGTTCTTCCTCAGCATGTGCAACTGACGCACCGGAGTCTTGTTTTTTTGGGGGCCTGGGGAGGGCCAAGGGACCCGGGAGGGAAAAATGAAAAAGAAAAAAGAAAAAAAAAAGCAAAACGAAAACAAAATTGAAAAAATGAAAAATGAAAGAATTTTTTTTATTTTTTAAATGGATAATTATAAAAGGGCCCCTCATTCCTATCCGCAATTGCGGGC
>CBDCEV010000111.1:0-8221 GCA_965215715.1 Hyphomicrobiales bacterium
AGCCTGCATGATTGCAGACATATAGAGATTGACGCATAGACAGGTGGATCGGCGGCAGGTAGACAATCAGGCAGACAGACAGACAGGCAGGAATAGATGGGAAGGTGGCTTTGACCGCAGCAAGAAAACCTTGGTTAGATCGAAAACTCATGGTTCTGGGCAACTATCTCTGCAACAAGAGAATCCAGTTGGGACATACACACACGGCCCACTGCGCTACGCTACTTTTGCGGGTCCAAAGCTGTCGAAGCGCTGCGACATATCCAAGGCGTAGACACAAGTTCTGTGAGAAGTTGGGCTATGGAGTTGTCACCTCATGCCACCAAAATCAAAAACGTCTTCTTCATCCTGCTCTGCACTCAAGGCCAATTCTTCCAACTCAGCCTTTCTTTTTGCTTCCTCCGCAAAAAACGGGAAAACCATTTGGACAAATCTCTTGCTCACCATGATATAGCTGCAAGGGCAAACTTTGGACCCGGAATTATTGTGTAGTGTCTGCGTTTGGGAAGTCTAGTACTGTCCAGAAATTGTATATCCCTTTATGTGCACATGACCAGAACCAAAACTAGGGGTCACAAAGGCGGTCATGAGTGAATAGTTCGCCGCGGTGGACCAAAGCTAGGCCAGGCAGCAAAACGAGATACTGCATGGAGTTGGCCACTCCTACACTGCCTGCGAATAGACGCATGGTTTCCGTAATCTGAGCTACTCGGGCTTCTCAAATACTGCCCCTGCCCGTTGCCACGTTCAAGCTGGCCATAGTTGCTTCTCAAATACTGCCCCTGCCAGTTGCCACGTTCAAGATGGCCATGCGGCCATAGTTGTTTCTCAAATATTGCGCTTGCAACTCCCCAAATTTAATATGGCCATAATTGCTTCTCAAATACTGCCCCTGCCAATTGCCACGTTCAAGATGGTCATAATTGTTTCTCAAATAGTGCGCCTTGCCAGTTGCAACGTTCAAGCTGCCCATAGTTACTTCTCAAATACTGCCCCTGCCAGTTGCCACGTTCAAGAGGGCCATAGTTGTTTCTCAAATACTGCCCCTGCCAGTTGCCACGTTCAAGATGGCCATAGTTGCTTCTCAACTACTACCCTTGCCAGTTGCCACGTTCAAGATGGCCATGATTGCTTTTCAAATGCTGCCCCTGCCAGTTGCCACGTTCAAGATGGCCATAGTTGCTTCTCAAATAGTGCCCCTGCCAGCTGCCACATTCAAGATGGCCATAGTTGCTTTTCAAATACTGCCCGTGCCAGCTGCCACGTTCAAGATGGACATAGTTGTTTCATAAGTACTGCGCCTGCCCACAATTTTCCTCATAAGATGCATCCTTTTTCTTACATTGTTTGGGTTCGATTTTTTTGCCACAAGGCGCATTTTTTATCCTACGCTGTTTGGTTCAGATTTCTTTGGCCACAGTCATTTTTATAAGGTGCCATTTTTTTCAACTGTTTGGCTCCGTTTTTTTGGCAACAGTCATTTTATAAATTGCATTTTCTTATCTTGCACTGTGGCTCAATTTTTTTTCGCCACAGTCATGTTTATAGGGTGCCATTTTTTGTTTTCAACTGGTTGGTTCCGATTTTTTTGGTCACTGTCATTTTTATAAGGCGCATTTTTTTTTCCTACGCTGTTTGGTTTAGATTTTTTGGGCCACAGTCATTTTTGTAAGGTGCCATTTTTTGCAACTGTTTGGCTCCGTTTTTTTGGCAACAGTCATTTTATAAATTGCATTTTCTTATCTTGCACTGTGGCTCAATTTTTTTTCGCCACAGTCATTTTTATAGGGTGCCATTTTTTATCTTCAACTGTTTGGCTCCGATTTTTTTGGCCACTGTCATTTTTATATAAGGCGCATTTTTTACCTTACACTGTTTGGTTCAATTTGTTTTCGCCACTGTGGTTTTTTTAAGGTGCCATATTTTTTTCAACTGTTTTGCTCCCATTTTTTGCCAGCAATTTTTTTTGTAAATTGCCATTTTTTTATCTTACACTGTTAGGCTCAGATTTTTTTCGCCACAGTCATTTCTATAAGGTGCCATTTTTTATCTTCAACTGTTTGGCTCCGATTTTTTGGCCACGGTCATTTTTATAAGCCGCATTTTTTGATCTTACACTGTTTGTCTCAGATTTTTTTGGGCACAAACATTTTTGTAAGGTGCCATTTTTTGCAACTGTTTGGCTCCGGTTTTTTGGCAACAGTGATTCTTTAAATTGCATTTTTTTATCTTGCACTGTGTGGCTCATTTATTTTCGCCACAGTCATTTTTATAAGGTGCCATTTTTTATCTTCAACTGTTTGGCTCCGATTTTTTTGGCCACTGTCATTTTTATATAAGGCGCATTTTTTACCTTGGTTCAATTTGTTTTCGCCACTGTGGTTTTTATAAGGTGCCATATTTTTTTCAACTGTTTTGCTCCCATTTTTTGCCAGCAGTTTTTTTTATAAATTGCCATTTTTTTATCTTACACTGTTAGGCTCAGATTTTTTTCGCCACAGTCATTTCTATAAGGTGCCATTTTTTATCTTCAACTGTTTGGCTCCGATTTTTTGGCCACGGTCATTTTTATAAGGCGCATTTTTTGATCTTACACTGTTTGTCTCAGATTTTTTTGGGCACAAACATTTTTGTAGGGTGCCAATTTTTGTTTTCAACTGTTTGGTTCCCATTTTTTGGCCACTGTTGTTTTTATAAGGTGCATTTTTTTATCCTACGCTGTTTGGCTCAGATCGTTTTGGCGCCGCCCAAACTCAAGATGAGATAAGGTGCCTCTAAAATGCTGCGCGTGCCACTGCCTTCTCAAATACTCCGCGCCTGCCACTGCACAAATTTAAGTTTCCATAGATAGTTACCCGGGCGCGTCCTTACGCTACACAATGAAAAAAATAAAGAATTGTATCCATTGTTTTGATTTACTATTTTCACAATTGTGTAGTGTAAGGGTTGCACTTACCGGATCTGCTTTAAGGTGCAGTTACAATTTTTTTTGCCTCAAAAAAGGAGGCTAAAGTTCCTTGTAAGCATTTTGGAGAGGAGTCCATATGCTCTATCATGTTCTTTTTTTCCAATCAGAGTTCATTTGTTCCTTTCAGCACCATCCAGTTATGCAGTCCAGCCTTGTGCCCATCGCTCACTAAGGCTTGGATCGTATTCCGCGCGAAGTTCTGCACTCCAGCGAGTTTCGGTGGAAACGAATCTCCCGTGCGAAGGACCTGCCGATTTGAACCAGAGGACATTACCCAACACGTAACCAGATGTATCTATTTATCTACGTATTTTTCCGATGTTGAAATGGAGTTTTTAGTATGTACATGTCATGTACGTTTAATATGTTTGTTTATTTATGTATATCCCAAATTCTTTTGTTGGGGTTTCTCACCACCCACTTGGCCCAAAAAACATTATATCAGTTCAATATTATCTGGAATTAGTCAGGACCAAAAACACACAATATCATTAAGTCAAGGCAACCTGAAAAAAAAACGTTTCCTCTGGTAATCAAACCTGGCATGGAACTCCGCATCTTCAATGGGATAATTTATTAATTGATAAACTATAAATGGTGGATGGTCCAAGTCCAGGTGTGTTGGTACAAGGGTCAAAGGCATAAAACAACCACTGTCAAACACCATGGGCCTGACAATCAAGGCTTGTTTCCGTGTCTTCCGGCTTTTTGCAAAAAGGCAGCCAGTTCGAACAAACACCACAATCCTTGGATTTGCTGAAGGTGCCATGCAAAAAAGATCTGACCTCACCGATGATTAAAAACAGTCCAAAACTCCTCTGTTCAAGGTTTCTGACATATGATGAATGGGTTTACTGTCCGTCTAGCTGATGCAAACTCGGTCGAAGAACACTTGTGTCTGCGGTCGCCAAAACATGGCCACCAAACAGGTGACCAGAACCCCTGAACAAAGTGACCAGGTGGACCATCTGATGTCATGCCAGTCACGGGAAAAGCCCGGAAGCTGTCCGAAACAGAAAAGCACCATCATGAGGACACCTGGCTATGGCTCAAAAATGATTCACCCCTTAGGATACAGAATGATACGTATTATGATATATGCCTTATTAACATGTCATAATTGGGGGGAAAAATGAAATAACCATATTAGTCGGTACATTGGTACCCAATTTCGATAGATGCCCGCATGTGAGCAAACCCAATGACACAGCAGCCGTGCCGTTGTAGGAGGAGATCCTTTGATGTTAGTGTAAGGGTTGCACTTACAAGATCTGCTTTAAGGTGCAGTTACAATTTTTTGCCTCAAAAAAGGAGGCTAAAGTTCCTTGTAAGCATTTTGGAGAGGAGTCCATATGCTCTATCATGTTCTTTTTTTCCAATCAGAGTTCATTTGTTCCTTTCAGCACCATCCAGTTATGCAGTCCAGCCTTGTGCCCATCGCTCACTAAGGCTTGGATCGTATTCCGCGCGAAGTTCTGCACTCCAGCGAGTTTCGGTGGAAACGAATCTCCCGTGCGAAGGACCTGCCGATTTGAACCAGAGGACATTACCCAACACGTAACCAGATGTATCTATTTATCTACGTATTTTTCCGATGTTGAAATGGAGTTTTTAGTATGTACATGTCATGTACGTTTAATATGTTTGTTTATTTATGTATATCCCAAATTCTTTTGTTGGGGTTTCTCACCACCCACTTGGCCCAAAAAACATGATATCAGTTCAATATTATCTGGAATTAGTCAGTACCAAAAACACACAATATCATTAAGTCAAGGCAACCTGAAAAAAAAAACGTTTCCTCTGGTAATCAAACCTGGCATGGAACTCCGCATCTTCAATGGGATAATTTATTAATTGATAAACTATAAATGGTGGATGGTCCAAGTCCAGGTGTGTTGGTACAAGGGTCAAAGGCATAAAACAAGGCAACCGGTTGACTCGGCGCCCTTGTAAGGGTGACGAATTTGAAATTCTGATTTTTGAGGCTAAGAGACAAAATGCTGGTATTTGCAGGAGTCGTCAAAAAATGTTTGCAACATGGACATTCATTTCGATTGGCAGGCGTGTGACTCAAAAGTGAAAATTTGCGTTTCGCCTGCGCGGTGACTCGATTTTGCTCTTCAAGGGTCAAAAAAAACATTAGAAATTTATGATTTTCAATCATCCGAATCATATCAGGGCGACATTCACTCTTCCAGTTTTTTCCTCTTCTCGACGCTAGCGGTGCCAGAGCGCTTGTGGCAACGCAGAAGCCACAGTCTGCAACAAGGCAGCAATGTGACGCCATGTCCAGCTGTAGGCCCAAGTGTACCTTTTTTTGTGCACGTTTTGCTTTTTTGTGGAGCATCGACGGAGGTCGCCATTTTTTAAAGTGTTTCCATGTTCCATCCATTTGTTGAGTACCAGCAACAATGGTTCTATAGGATTTATCCCACAAACGACCTCGAAAATGATAAGTCTTAGTCATAGTAAAGATATTTTGTTTGTGGTTGACTTGGGCCAACTTGAACCTTTTGTGGGGATAATCTTTGACACAACTGACAGCATGTGCAACGTTTGCATCTTCCGTAACGTAAAGGAAGTGCTCGTCAGGGACGTTAATACACCCCCCCACACCCCCAACCCCCCCTGATGATCATACGACAGCATGCGCAACGTGTGCATCTTCCGTAACGTGAAGGAAGTGTTCGTCAAGAACGTTAATACACCCCCCCACCCCCCTGATGATCATACGACAGCATGTGCAACATGTTAAAAACTCAAAAAAATCAAATCCTATACCCCCATTTCCGCAAGCCTCATTTTTGAAATTTGCAACCCTTCCAAGGGATCGTAAATGGCACATCTCAAAATTGGCAACCCTTCCAAGGGCGCCGTATCAGCCGCATGCCTAAAACAACCACTGTCAAACACCATGGGCCTGACAATCAAGGCTTGTTTCCGTGTCTTCCGGCTTTTTGCAAAAAGGCAGCCAGTTCGAACAAACACCACAATCCTTGGATTTGCTGAAGGTGCCATGCAAAAAAGATCTGACCTCACCGATGCTTAAAAACAGTCCAAAACTCCTCTGTTCAAGGTTTCTGACATATGATGCATGGGTTTACTGTCCGTCTAGCTGATGCAAACTCGGTCGAAGAACACTTGTGTCTGCGGTCGCCAAAACATGGCCACCAAACAGGTGACCAGAACCCCTGAACAAAGTGACCAGGTGGACCATCTGATGTCATGCCAGTCACGGGAAAAGCCCGCAAGCTGTCCGAAACAGAAAAGCACCATCATGAGGACACCTGGCTATGACTCAAAAATGATTCACCCCTTAGGATACAGAATGATACGTATTATGATATATGCCTTATTAACATGTCATAATTGGGGGGAAAAATGAAATAACCATATTAGTCGGTACATTGGTACCCAATTTCGATAGATGCCCGCATGTGAGCAAACCCAATGACACAGCAGCCGTGCCGTTGTAGAAGGAGATCCTTTGATGTTATGACATGTGCGAAATCAGAGCTTCCAGAGCCATATGTACACATACGCAGTGTAAACACACATTCCCCACCTGTTCTGTCTGGTGTTTTCTTCCCTGGCTTGGAATCGAAATGTCCAGCAGTGGGAAAGAGCAGCAGACATCTGGCTCGTCACGGCCAACACAACTGGCCAACGGTAACAGGTTATGGAAGTCGCAGTCTACCTGCATACCGATGCACAGCACCCTACATGGGAAAAACACGGATCACCGCAATGCAGACAGCACAGCTGAAGTTTCCGGATGATTCCAAAATAATCATCTTACCTGAAGTCAGCTAAAAAGCTTCCAGAAAAAACAAGGTAAAACCGGCAACCTTGCAAAAACACAAGTTGCAACCCTGGTTCAGCAAGAGTAGACCCGACCCAAGATAGAACACTACCGCGTCGCGCAAGATCCGCGTAGGGAGAGGAGTAGAGATACCGAGGATCGAGGGAAGAACTAGAACACGCAGTAGGGTCAATACCGGACCACCAATACAAACCCAATGAAACATGTGAATGGTTGAAGTTGCCGTAGAGTTTTACATTTTAAGACTTGTTTCATCTATAGAACTTGCACGCGCCGTGCGCGACCCAGGCCCGTGTGCGCGCGCTTCTTGCGAACCTGTTGCGCTGTTGCTGTCCACGAGCATCACCTGCACACGACCACATTGCAACGCAATACCAAGCGACGCTTTGCGCTCCAAAGATCACACTTCACACTGCACTCTTCACACTCCGCACTTCACACAGCTCATGTTGCAGCTTAGTTTTAAACATTTCCGGTGTGCAATGAAACGATTTGCGGATGGTTCGCTTTGCAGCTGCGATGTGCGGGGGTCAAAGCACAGCGGTCGGAAGCATTGTCTAACATGCTTCCGGCTTCCAGCTGCAGCTCTTCAAACCTAACCTGGTGTTGTCTGCAGACTTGTTTTCAATAATACTACTACAAGTGCATTTGTTAGTTTGAGGTCATCTTTGACAAGAGTTTTTCCATGATTTGTTTACATGCATACGCTTTGAAGCCTGCTGAGCAGGGTCGCTCCTCCCACGCTTTGGTGCAATCATCAAGTTCTGAAGACTGGTTCGCGCACCATTCCTTAGGGCAACAACGGAATAATCCGTGAACAAAATTTCCGAAATGGCTCACTACATCAAATGTTTCTAGTATGTTTCAGAACTGTTCCCAGAGCTGTGTTTCAAACCAACATTGAAGAGAACCAGCGTGACATGAAGTCATGCGAAGTGCGTGCTGGGGAAACATTGTTGTGTGGAGCTTACTGGGACCGCTGGCGACTGAGCGTACTGAGTGATTGAGACACGCCAGCTCTGAGTTTTGTCACATGGCAAGTGAAGCTCTTAAAGCGACCACGTGTTTAACACGTTTCATCAATGTCTGTGAGACCTTCCAAGAGCTCTGTTGCAATCCATCCTTCAAGGACGACCAGCGTGACGTGAAGTCATGCAAAGCATAGCTTCAGAGCCACCAGTCTGTGCGAATGTTGGGGAAACACAAATGTCTGGTAGAGAAAGTGCTTGAACGAATAAACGTGGCTCTCTACAGGCCTGACAGCAACTAGTGAAACTTGAGGCATCTCATTTCTGGCTACTCAACGGCCTGCGCAGAAGCCAAGGCATGTGCCAAGACAGCTTCAGCTTCAAAGAGCAGCTGCCTCCTATAGCCACAGTTGCAGCATAGCCGGATGATTTCGGAATGTCCATTGCTCAGCAAATTCA
>CBDCEV010000112.1:0-11603 GCA_965215715.1 Hyphomicrobiales bacterium
TTATTAAAAAAAAAAAAAAACATTTTTTTGAAAAAAAATCCAAAAATCCAAAATCAAAAATGCAAAAAAAAAACAAACAAAACACAAACAACAACAAACTTAAAAACAAAACAATAATAAACAAAAAACAAAACAAAATAATAATAATGTGGATGTGGGTGTGTTGCGCGTGCGTGGTGTGCGGTGTGTGGTGTGTGGTGTGTGGGTGGGTGGGTGCGTTGTGTGCGGGTGCTTTGGTGTTGGCGTGTGCATGTGCGTGTGGGCGAGGGAGGTGTGTGTGTGGGTTCTTGTTCTTGTTTACTGTTTTTTTTTTTGCATTTTTGGATTTTTGTTTTTGGGGATTTTTTCGTTTTAGTTTATATTTTTGAAGCTTTAGTTCTTATTTTTTCGGTTTTAGTTTTTAGTTTTTAGTTTTTGCCCACAAAAAACTAAAAACTAAAAACTAAAAACTAAAAACTAAAAACTCAAAACTAAAACTAATAAAACCTTAACAATATAAACTAAAACAAAAAAACCAAAAATCCAAAAATGCAAAAAAAAAACAGTAAACAAAAAACAAGAACCGAGACCCAAACCCACACCCACACCCGCACCCACACGCGCACACACACGAGCACGCGCACATACCCGCCCTCGCCGACACGCACATGCACACACCCACACCAACACACCCACACACAACGCACCGCACACCCACGCACCGCACACCGCAAACACACCGCGCGCCGCACACCGCACAACACACCCACATCCACATTATTTTATTAATTGTTTTTTGTGTGTTTTTGTTTTGGTTTATTATTCTTTTGTTTTTAAGTTTTTAGTTGTTTGTGTTTTTTTGCATTTTGGGACTTTTTGGGTTTTTTTTCATTTTTTGCGTTTTTCTTTTTTTTTAAAAAAAAAGAAAGATTCAAAAGATTCAAAAGTATTCAAAAGATCAAAAAGTTTTAAAAGTAAACTTTGAAATCTTGTGGCCATGGCTTTTAGTTTTTAGTTTTTTAATTTTTAGTTTTTAGTTTTCAGTTTTTAGTGAAACAAAAAACTAAAAACCAAAAACTAAAAGCCATGGCCACAAGATTTCGAAGTTTACTTTTTAAACTTTTTAATCTTTTGAATACTTTTTAATCTTTTGAATACTTTTGAATCTTTTGAATTTTTTTTAAAAAAAAATCCCCCTTTGGGATTGGTGGCGCTCCCCTTTTGGTGTGGTGGCGCTCCCCTTTTGGTTTGATGGCGCCCTCCCTTTTGGTGTGGTGGCGCCCTCCCTTTTGGTGTGGTGGCGCCCTCCCTTTTGGTGTGGTGGCGCGCTCCCTAAAAACTAAAAACTAAAAACTAAAAACTAAAAACTAAAAACTAAAAACTAAAAACTAAGAACTAAAAACTAAGAACTAAAAACTAAGAACTAAAACCTAAAAAATAGAACCTAAAAGATATAAACTAAAACAAAAAAAACAAAAAATCCAAAAATGCAAAAAAAAAAAACAGTAAACAAAAACAAGAACCCACACCCAAACCCGCACCCACACGAGCACACGCGCACACACCCGCCCTCGCCCACACGCACATGCACACACCAACACCGACACACCCACGCACAACGCACCAACACACAGCACCCCACACACCCAAACACCGCACACCACACACACACACACAACACACCCACATCCACATTATTATTAATTTTTTTGTGTTTTTTTGTGTTTATTATTCTTCTGTTTTTAAGTTTTTTTTTTTTTTTTTTTTTTTTTTTTTTTTTTTTTTTTGCATTTTTTGTTTTTTTTTGGATTTTTGGATGTTTTTAAAATGTTTTTTTTTTTTTCAAATAATTCGAAAGATTCAAAAGTATTCAAAAGATTAAAAAGTTTAAAAGGTAAACTTTGAAATCTTGTGGTTTTTAGTTTTTAGTTTTTAGTTTTTAGTTTTTAGTTTTTAGTTTTTAGTTTTTAGTTTTTAGTTTTTAGTTTTTAGTTTTTAGGGGGCAAAAACTAAAAACTAAAAACTAAAAACTAAAAAAGAACTAAAACCTAAAAAATATAAACTACAACAAAAACCAAAAAAAAGCCAGAAACGCGAAAAAAATTATCAAAAAAAAGAACCCACACCCAAACCCACACCCACACCCGCACCCACAGGAGCACGCGCGCACACCCGCCCTCGCCCACACGCACATGCACACACCCACACCAACACCCACACACAACGCACCACACACCCACGCGCCGCACCCCACACGCCCACACACCGCACACCACAAACACACAACACACCCACATCCACATTATTTATTTTATTTTTTGTTTTTGCTTTTTTTGTTTATTGTTCTTTTGTTTTTAGGTTTTTAGTTGTTTGTGTGTGTTTTTTTTTTTGCATTTTGTGATTTTTTGTTTTTTGGGGGTTTTTTGGATTTTTAGTTTTTAGTTTTTAGTTCTCCCAAAACTAAAAACTAAAAACTAAAAACTAAAAAAAGGGTTCAAAAACAAAAAACACTGAACAACTGCACAAAAACATTCAAAAGTAAGTTTTTACTTTTGAATTTTCCAAAAAAGACAAAAAGCACATCATACCCCTCCTCTCTCCCCCTCCCCCCCCCCCACCTCCCACCCCCCACCCCAACCACCCCACCACGTGGAGTGGGTGGGTGGGTGGGTGGTGGGTGGGACGAAAATTGGCCAAAAGAGGAATTGGCCAAAAGAGGACCCGATGTCTGTATAAGTCGTTGTAATTGGTGGTTAATCGGCCGTGTATCATGAAAATTTAGATGTTCACAACCCAACGCATGAATACTTAATTTCCAAACGCTTAAAAGCAAAGCTTCCTACGATCGCTGCGTGTGCCTCTAAGTATTCAACAAGACAAACGTTTGTATACCCATTAAATAAACATTTCTATGCCGGGAATTTTCTACACAGTATGTTTTCAGTTCCTGTGGAAGAATACGTGGTGGACCCTGTGGCATGCCGAGCAGTTGATAGAGTGTTTCTCTTTCTTGCGGACCGTCAGCAGACGGGGTCCAGTGGTGCTGATCCTGTTGCGTGCATTGCGGCAAGGATTGCATTTCATGGGGCCTTCGTACGGCGGTGCAAACGAAGCGATTTTGAAAATGCTGGAAGAAATCGGTTCGATAGACAACAGGCCAAAGTTCATTTAAAGAGTAAAAGACGAAGATGATCCTTTCCGTTTTGATGGGCTTGGGCCACTGTGTGCATAAAAAAAATATGACTCCCGAGCCAAGACGCAGCGTAAAAGCTGTCATGAAGCATTACAGCGACTTGAAATACATGTTCCGCTACCAAAAGTTGCAATGGAGATGAAGAAGACCGCGATGGACGACCCATATTTTTCAGCGCGAAACTTGTACCCAAATGCTGACTTTTATTCAGGGATTATCTCAAAGGCCATCGGAATTCCGACAAGTATGTTTACAGTCATGTTTGCGCTAGCTCGGACATCCGGTTGGATTTCACACTGGAGAGAGATGACGGAAACGTCGGGGCATCAAATTAAGCGTCCACGTCAGCTGTTTGTTGGAAATGAAATTCACAAAAAGGGAGGATGTTAATGAGGTCGAAAAGCTTGTTTCGAGACGCTGAATACCTAAGCGATTTTCTGGGGTTGATACACCCTGTTCGTCGAGCTGCTGTTAATGATAATAAACACACTTGATGCAAAACGTTGTCTAAGCATGCTGTATTGGTGCTTGTGTCTTTGTGGATTGTTTTAACTGTGCGCTGCAGTTCTACGTCGCTCATGGGATCTTTTCAACAAGAAGACACCTGATGGCGAAATAAAATTTATTGCGCAATATAAAGTATGGTAGCATGCGTAGAAGTGAATGTTCAAAAAACAACAGGAGACGGTTTGTACGTAGTTTCACAAGTCAACGATGCAGCATTATGGATGAATACCGCCATTACATTCAAGATCACCCCGATATGGAAGAGATCCCTGTTCGTTTTGATGTAATTGCATGTGCGCCTGGTGCATCCTTTGGAGAGGACTTCTGAAAATTGTAAAACCCTTAGTACTACTGTGTGTGCACAAGCTTCGTGTAGTTCAAACGCACCCCAAACCTCAACGTTAGGAAGACAGTCAGCAGCGGATGAGGTGGTGCACAATAGATCAATTGATAGCGTTACTCGGGACAACTTGCCGTCAGATGGGAGTTTGATTTTTGACAGACGTGTCTTGATCGTCGGACATGTAACTTCGCCACAAGAGCACATTGACCTGGTGAATGCGTTGTGGAAAGTTGATGGAGTGAAGGAAGTTGTTGATCACCTAGAGTTGGTTGTACAGGGTAATAAGGATGGGTGTCCGTTATGTAAGGCACTGCTGCGAATACAAATTGACGCAAAGTTTGTTGCGGTTGACCAATGGTCGACAGGTCAGGTCTACTTTCACGATACGCGTCAGTAACGACTTCTTTTCAAACGTTCTGGAATTTAATCACGTTTTCTGGCTGTACAGGGCACAGGTTTGCGTTTGAGTTTTGAGATTTCCGCAGAAATGCTGCACATTTGTTCAATATTTTTCTGATGGTGTGTTCGTCAAAGGCAGAGTTATCAACTGTTGATGATTGTTTCATGCGATTTTTACAACCCCAGGTGTTGCCGTTGACCCGACGTTAGCGGCGATGAATGCACATGCACAAAAACAATGGTTGCGAAAGCCAGGAGAAGAGCGGTGGCAAATGCCGACATCTGAGTACCAGATGATTGTGAACAAATTGCAGTCGATTTTACGACGGGTTGGAATGATTGGTGAGGTGCTGCATTCCAAGATTAGTAGTCATTATGCGGTAGTTGTACGAGCCACAGTATGTCGGATGCGCATGCGAGTGCAACAATTAATGCGCTTACTTGATACAGGTGAACTTGCACCGATAAAGATTGCAGTTCTGACTGGGGATTGCCCTTCAGAACCTGATAGATAAGGTGTGGGAGAGTTGCTGGATGCGCGATTTGTATGTAAAGCTTGGAAGTGCAGAGAAGCGTTGCCCAGGAACGAGTCTGACGCGGCATGATTTGTATGGAAACAAGTGCCTAAATCTGAAGCTGTTCAAGCAATTCCAAGCCATCTGCTGCTATGAAACAAAATGGTGAAACGTTTGCAAGACCAACGACCCCAGATATTATTGAAATCTGGATGTCGAAGAATCCTAAAGTTGGGCATATTGTGGCTGTTTCGCATGATCCATATGCATTGTTCCAGAATGATTCGATGAAAGCCCCGCTGATAAAATCGGGCTGCTTCCAACGTGGAGGGGCGCTTGAATCAGTGGGTGCTGCAAATGCTGAAAAGTCAAACATGTCGGTGCAGTTGGACAATGTGGCACGGTACATGTATTGTATTTTACAACAACAAGAAGCTGAAGTAGCGGCGTCGAAAAAGTAGATGTGACCTGACATATATGGAGAACAGTCGATCGTTTTTCTCTGATATGTTTTTCTGGGTGAACGCAGAACTTTAGGAGATTGAATGTGATAACCAATATAAAAGAAACTATCTTTTTTGGTGTGTTGTGTGTTCTTTGTGTTGGGCACTCCTAAACAGACAAGTGGCAGTAAAGTGGAAAAGACTGGCGATCGTGAAGCTATTTAATCAAATTTTGGTAACACTGAACATTCAGATCGATCCAGCTTTGGACGCAACGCACAAGAGCACTGGTTAAGAAAACCTGGATGTGAACGTTGGGGCATGGAGATGTCCGAGATTTGGCCTAAAGCGGATGAACTGCGAGCGGTGTGTAGCAAGCCTAATATGATGGATGAGGTGCGACCTACACAAGTTGATGTTGATCATGCTGTTGTATCAGACGCAATAGTGCTGTGTAGGAGCCGTCCCATTCAGTGTGTGATGCAACTGATTGATCCAGGAGATCATGCCCAGAAAAAGATTGAAATGTTGACGGGGTTTCGTCCTTTGGATGCAGAGCGAGAAAAAGAGTCTGTTCTGGTGGACAAGCGATTTGTATGTGATGGAGGTGAATCTATTCTTTCAAGCACAAGCGACATTGTTCAAACCTGGTTGAGCATGTGGCCAGCGGGTGGTCGTATTGATGCATCTCCTGGGTGTTTCTTAATTAGCTTCGAAAATAAGCCTAATTAGACCCGAAATGGCCGTTTTTGCGAAAACGAAGTATGTTTTGAATTTCCAACGTGTAAAAAGCACTTTTTCCTGATGCTTCGGCGTTTTTTGTGTTTTTGAGGCACATGATTTTCATCACTTCTCCCTTTCTCTCTCCTCTCTCTTCTTCACCTCTCTCTCTCCTCCTCTCCGTGGTCTTCCGTTGTCTCTGTTGTGGTCGTTTCTTCTTTGTCTTGTGTTGTTGTCGTCTTTTTTTCTGTCTTGTGTCACTGCTTCTGCGCCTGCTTGGACGTCGGCACAAGCAACCAATTGTGATCTTCAGAGTCGTTTGCGCAAGAGCATAAGTGTTTGGTGTCTCTCTCGTTCTCCGTCTTCCTCTCTGTCTCTCTTTCTCTCTGTCTTCCTCTTCCTCCTCCTCTTCCTCTTCCTCTTCCTCATCATTATCATTTTCAATTTGTACGTCCAGTTTGACCTGATTTTATCAGGTTTTATGCAGTGTTATGCAATTTGTTTTGTCAATTTGGCCTCCAACGGACCCAAAAACCATAAAAAGCACTAATTTAGAAACGGTTTTTGAATTTTCGACATGTTGGACGGTTTTGGTCCCAAATTCTGACGTTAGTGGTGGTCAAGCCGGGGCTAATTGTGAAACGTTTTGGCGCGTGAAATCCATATTCGCTCAGCGCCATGTCCATGTCAATGCCATTTTTCGGCTAAGCTGAGCGAAGCTAATTGTGAAACCTTGTGGCGCCTGTCACACAAAAAACTCAGGGTCTAATTGAGAAACACCCAGCAGTAACCCGTATATTTCATTTCAGCAAGAGGCGACGAAGGTGCCGTGCATCAAAGTGGATTTTTTTTTTTTTAGAGGTAGGTGGAAAGCGATTGGCAAAGGTGCTTGCCTGGAACATGTGAGTGTGGCCGTTCAGTTGGACAATACGGCCAAGTACATGTATAGCATTTTGCAAACCCAGAAAGCAGAACGAGCTTCCTGCTAAATGGTATATGCGTTGAGCGCAAGCAACTGAAACAAGATGTCCTGGCCGGGAACTCTGGGGAACTGTGGAAGGTGTTATAATGGGTAGTCTTCAGTTCCACGTTGCACGCATATTGGATGTCCATGTTCGTTCTCAACACATTCAAAACGTGTTTCGTGGGCAGCGTTCAATGGAACAGCTGGCGATACTCAGCCTTGCTGGAACGCTCGGACTTAGTCAGAATCTTGAATCAAAAGAGCATTCATAAACAGTGTCATCTTGAGTTCCCAGGGTAATATGCTGTTCGTTTGTGATATAACGTACTTCATGGTGGCCGACTGCTCGGTGCGTTGGTGCAGTAGCATTGTAGGTGCTTCTTCCCGGACTGCTGCAAGTTCTTGACTTTGTTGCTTTGCCACACGCAATACATCGTCTGCTCATGGGAATCCGCCAAATAAAAACTTATCAATAATCTTCCCTCTCACGTGGATTGACTCCATGAGGGTGATGGGCCTATACCTTAGCACATATATCCGTCCACGAGGTTTATAGTGTTTTACGCTCCTTAACCGCAGTAAGTTCACCACTACTGTCAATTATCCATACGCATGAATTGGCAGTGTGAGAGTTTGGTGTTTGAGGTTCTAGAAAGGTTGGAGTGAGATGATGTGTTTGAGTAGAGGGCTCTCTTCTTAGTGCTATATCGTGTTCAGATGCAAACAGATTACAAGACGGCAAGCATAGTACAATAATTATTCATTTGCGGTCTTTCGATTATTACCATGCAGATATTGTAGGGACCAAAAAAAGATTTCAATAGCGAAAGGGTTAGTAGCTTTGGTTTGTGGAGGTATATTATAAAACTTCAAACAAAGTATTGATTATCCTGTAATCCTTTGTAGGCTGTCTGGAAGATGAACAAGTTGATGAACAAAACATATTACATTACAACCCCTGTTTACTATGGCGATGACAAGCTCCGTATTGGTCATGCGTACACAACAATTGCTTCGGATGTCTAAGCGCGGGCTTCGGATGTCTAAGCGCGGTTCAACCGCATGGAAGGCTATGACGTGATGTTTGGGCAGAAGGTTCCACGGTCAGCGGAAAAACCCTGAGATGTCCCGCAAGCGTTTGTAGATCGTGTGTGTCAAAATCTAAAAGATTCATTGCCAGTGTTGGATGCGACGACAGATCGTTTTATTCGAACAACAGCGCTGGAACATAAACAAGCAACACATGCGCTATGGACAAAGTTAATAGAGGCAAGTGATATTTACTTAGACAGTTATGCACTTGGTACTCAACCCAGCTTTTTACGCAGAGTCAGAGTTAGTGGAAGGCAAAGCTCCCACAAGTGTTGAGGTTGCTTGGGTAGGGGAGCCAAGCTATTTTTTAGGCATTCCAGATGGCAAGAGCCTTTGTTGAAGTTTCATGAGGAGAATCTTGACCTCATTGCGCCGACTTGTCGTCGAAATGAAGTGGTGCGTTTGTAAACGGTGGGTAGTCAGATTTGTCTGTTTGACGCACTTGTTGCGATTGGCGTTTCCAGTTCCTCACGATGATAAACATGTCATGTATGTGTAGTTAGGTAACAAACTTTTTTGCTGCGTTTGGGTATCCTGTTGCAGGTGATGATGCAAGAAAAGCCTACTGGCCAGCGGACTTACATTTGGCGGAAAGGACATTATTCGTGTTCATGCGGTGTATTGGCCTGCATTTGAAATGGCTGCCGGATTGGAAGTGCCAACGCGCATTTTTGCCCATGGATGTTGGACAAATGAGTGGCAAAAGATTTCAAAGCAATGTGAATGGTGATTTTTTCAGTGAGTGCAGTGCGTACACGGATGAATCCAGATTTATCGAATGCATATGGAAACTTGGCACAACGCGTGTTATCGATAATTCAAAAGCAATGTGAAGTTCAGTTGGATGTTCAGGCAGAACTCTTGGAGCAAGACCAGAAAATGTTGGATGAAGCGACGGCTGCTTGAGGGCAAGTGCGTGAGCATATGGATCAACAAGCTTTGCATGAGGTATGTGTTGTGATTTGGCAGTGCCTTTACAGTGCGAATGCGAAGGTTGACGTTGGAAAGCCATGGTCATCACGCAAGGGAAACCCTGCGCGTATGCAAGTGGTATTGTATGTATTGTGTAATGTAATTTACAAGTTAGCGTTATTAATGCAATCGTGCTAATGTTTTTGCGCAGTAAACGGCTACCGGATCACAACCAGGTGAGAGACCCCTGCTGGGGGTCGAGATGTGCTGACACTCCCCCTCGCCCTGATGCTTTAGGCATCCGGGCGAATCTGCCGGCGCCTTCCGCGCAGGCTCCACGCGGAGCGACTCTTGCGCTCGCCCCGACCATTGGCACTGTCCCACGCTCGCGACTAGCTTCCTCAGGCGTTCATCGGCGAGGTGCTTGGTGCATGCGTCACTCGGGTTCTCCTCTCCGTTCACCTTGTGGTACTTCAGGCCCCCGTCGGCGGCGACCCGTTGCACCCAAAGATGTCCCACTCTGACATGACGCAATTTGTCGTTTCCCTTCCTGGAAACTACTGCCAGTGCTGCAGACGCGTCCACCATGATGGACGCCGTCATGGAGACTCCGACTGACGACATCAACTGCAGCATCTCCAGCGCCTCTCCACTGGCCTTGACTGCAACCAGGAGTTCGGCCTCGGCGCTGCTCAAGGTCACGTTCTTCTGTGTGCTATTCCAGCTCTTCACGTAGTGCGTGCCCCTCATCGTGACTCCACCGCTGGTGGATCTCGCTGTCCGTCTGCAGCCTGCCCAGTTACTGTCTGAGAACACCTCCATCTCCCTCACATCTCCCTAGAACTTGTATTCCGTCACCACCCTCGGTGCCTCAATGAGGTATCGGATGAGCCTCCTCAATTTCTTCACATGTCCCCTCGTCGGCGCCGCCATGCCTCTGCACACCTCCTTCGTCGCATACTGCAAGTCCATGCGGTCCAAGGCCAAATAATTGGCTCGTGCCGCGAGCGCTCGAAAGTGCGTCTCCTCCTTGGAGTCCACGGCCTGGTCGTTCTCGCTTATCTCCCAGTTCTTCTCGTCCTCGCCCGGCGCCTTGACTCCCTTGGCTCCTGAGAGGTTCATGGCCTGGATCAAGATATCCGCGTGTCTCTGGTCCGGCTCGTACTCCCAGCACGCGGAGGATCCGGTTGAGTACTCGTGCTTCTCGACCCCCCTCACCTTGTCCGATGATCTTTGTTTTGATCTCGAATCTGCCCTCGAGCTTGTTGTTGAACCACCTGATGTTCTTGCGATTGCCAACTGTGATGAAGTCATCTCCGTGCACCAGGGTGATCAAACCATACTCCTTGTTGTGATAGACGCTCGGGCTGTATTTGGACTGGTCCGCCTTGTTCTTGTTCATGAAAGACCTGACCTCTTCCTGGAAGTTCGCGGCGTTGCGCGTGCCGTGGAGGCTCATGATCAAGTGTCCGACCATGTCCTCTCCCTCGCCACCTTCCGCCGGCAGCTCGACGCAGATGTCCCTCCGCATCGGTGCATCGAAGAACGCACGGGCCACGTCATTCACCATTATCACCTTGTCCTCCCAACCCTCTTCCCCTCGCACCGTGGCCGCCTCACTGATCAGGAACCTCAACGCCTCCAGCGGCGGCGTACTGGCGAATAGCCCCTCGCCCGCGCAGTCGTTGAACTGCTTCGCCACCAACCGACTCCGGTAGTTCGGCGTGTCCTCGTCTCCTTTGTTGATGTCGATCCACCTGGTCTTCACGACCTTCCATCCTCGTCGTCGGGCCTCTTCCCGGGAGATCGGCTGCCACACCTCCTTCTCCATCACGTACTTCATCTCCTTCAACCTCGCCTGTCGCAGCGCTTTGGGGTCCAACGCTTTTCCCGTGACGTCGTCCCAGGCCTCCATGTCGAAGTCAACAGCTCCTTCATGAGGCCTATGCAAATCGCCCTGCACAAGCCCTCCGGGTACCGAGCCGCAGGTCCGGCGCGCGACCCCAAAAGTTGCTGATGACGATGTCGTTCGTCGCATTTGCGCGTCAACTCGGACAGGATCTCGGGGCTGTTTGACATGAACCTGATCTTCTTCATCGCTGGCTCCCATGACTTCCCGTCCATGCCCCAGGTCTTGAGTCCGAACATGCACTGATCAGCTGCAGTCACGTCTACACCATCAGTGATCTCCTTCAAACTCCACGAGGTTGCTGAGGCTGGATGTATATGTAGGAACCAGATGCCCTCCTTGCGCCCACAAACTGGAGGTGCTTCCGGTCCTCACGCCATCTGTGCTGCTTTTCCTCGGACGACGGCGTCAAGTTCTGGAGGGCACTAAACATGGCGCACATCGGGCTGCCCACGATGAGCCTGGGCTTGTACTTGTCGATGTACTCCTTCGCCATTCGCTTGTGCTCGTTTTTGGTGAAGTCCCACCCCGTGAGGATATCCATGGCCTCGCCGGTCTTTAGGCCGAACTTCTGCGCCTCAGCGGTCACCCGGGGTGGACTGTAAAGCTCGGCCACGTCCACGCTGG
>CBDCEV010000113.1:0-5073 GCA_965215715.1 Hyphomicrobiales bacterium
CAAGTTCACACTTCTGGTCTGCGAAGTGCAAAGCATCTGCACGATGGTTGTGCAGTGACAGCAAGCCAGAAACACAACCTGGCTGTCTCAATTACAGCTCACTCTGTGAGATTATTACAGCCACAGCTGACCTTTGAAGGATTAATGAGACCGTTGGTGAACAACGCGCTGTGCTGGGCACGGTTACGGTGCGTCCAGTGAGCCAGTGTGTTCCACGATCATCAAGATGCAATACTATGGTCATTTATTGTGGTTACGCCAAGTGACGAGATTACCGTGCTCTATGGCACGGTTCATCCAATCTATGAGTGCCCAACTCCGATTGTTACGATGGTACTCAAGTCACAATTTCTACCGCAATTGCAGATCAAACGTCTGCGTCGCCGACGCCAGCACATTCCGACTCGAGTCTATTCGGGTCCAGTGTCAGGCTTCTACTCCGAGGACACTGTAGGTGGTGTTGGGGTATCAATCGCAAATTATACTTTCACCGAGGTGACTAAAGTGTCTAGACTTGGATTTTCGTACTCTCAGAAGAGATTTTGACGAGATCTGTGCTCTTCAGCTTATAACCAGGCCGAGTTCCAAGACCTGCCTTTCTCTAAACAGCAAATTGTGTTGTCGTTGTTGCTCCGTTTTCCGACGCTGCAATCCACATGTGAGGTCATCCCCTGATTCTGCGTGATGCGCTGCGCTGTCGCTGATAAACTGTGCAGCTGTCGCCTGCAGGAACTGTCCCCGGCAGCTGTGGGCTTGTCGCCCTCTGATTGGAGAGGGTTGAACAGCGTTTTTGTTTTCTCTTGTTCTTCGGCATGACCGAGGACGCATCTGACCACCGGGGACTGTGACATTGTCTTGTTTGCAGACTCCAAGCATCACGCGACTACCTTTAAAGATTGATGCGCTTGGCAGGTTGTCGCCTTGACCTCGTGTCTTCGCCTTATGCGCTCAACACTTTGAGGAAAAGAACGTGCTCCGTGGTGTTGAGGACGGTCCGCGTCCGGATTTATGGCCATGCCTGTGGTGCACGAGAATTTGCATCTGCAGTGCTTCAATGGTTTTGTTTCGTGCTGGAACGGAGTGACACGTCACACTGTACGTTGCTCCTTGGACAGTTTGCGACGTACAGTGGACTCTGGATTTCACCTCAATGAACATGTTATGCATTTCGTCGGTTTGTGTGTCCTGTTACTGATGCTCGTAAAATTCCGGCCACTGTGTACCGTCTTACTCTTGTCACTCATCATGGCTTGGTGAGCTGGAATTGTTATGCGACCGTGACAGACGTGTCGCAGATGCTGTGGCTCTCCCTCGAAAATTCTGATAACGAAACCTCGTCGAGCAGTTCGGAAAGGAAAAGTTCTGGCCTGTCTCGCAGGCACCTCCTCAATCCAGGTTATCACACAACAGCAGTTGGGTGTCGTCACACTTGTTGCCTTTTCCGTTAGCCGCAAGTGAAAGCACAATTGGAGGACTCAGCGCTGCATAGCGCCGAAAATCAGAGGTACAGCCAGTTCTGCCAGAAGCATGACGTCCCTCGATCAGTATGGCACGTCGGAAGACGTGGCCGGAAGGCGTGGTCGGAAGGCGTGGCCGAAAGGCGTGGTCGGAAAACGTACTTGCCGGAATCGCAGGACTTTTTCAAATGCCTGAATTTTTCTTAGGATCTCCACGCCTCGCGATGTTGCCCAACCGTGCATCGAAGGATGACACGGGCGACGGAGCACCTTCCAGGGAAGGTTGTCCTAACGGCCCTCCAGGCCCAAAGGGGAGCTACGCTTCGTTCCTGCCGTCTCTAACAGATGTCCGTGATCGAAGATTCCGCCCTGAAGCTCTGGCGAGAACTTTCTTGTGACTGGTCTGTTCCTTCTATTCTTGCCTACTGTAGCCAGAAGTTTTGTGTCCCAGAACACCGGCTCTACTGTCAGTGTTCCGTTGTCAGCCTGGTGTCGTACGAGGAGTTTGATTCCTACTGTAATTGCCCTGTGGTTTGCAGCCCGGTCACTGGTGTTCGGTTGCATGGCAATGACCATGCATAAAGGCAAGTCTTTGGTGCTGTTTCACAGCCATGCAGACTCCTTCGTTACCACGAATAACTTCTGGTCAGTTCCGTTCTTGTAAGAACAACATACGTCTTTCGCAAGTGTCTTGCAGATATTCTTGGAGGGTCCTCAGGTTACTCGCTACTGGCATTTGTTTGTGCACTTAACTGATGCCACTATTCCTAGCGCAGCAGTCACATTACTACCATGTCACAGTGAGTCCGAGGACTCACGTACAGCCTCGCGACAAGAGGACTTTGTGCTGTGCTTTCACCCCATAGTCCGCGGTGTCTCATATGACGCGGCACATCCTGCACTTTCGTAGTGTTTGCACAGAGTGCATTCCCGCTGTGTCGTCCCATTCGAGGATTTCTATCCGGCTGGCTGCGGCCACGGTGCGATCCTCCGACACACCTCCAGTTTGGGCGAACACTCACATTACGGTTCGTGGCGTCCTGGCCAAAAGCCAGTTGACGACTCGCAAGAGGCCCGGTCGCAGCACCGATATTCCAAAATGTAAGTCTTGTTCGCGACGATGGCTGTCTCAATTACAACTCACTCCGTGACTTAAGTGCAGCCACAACTGTCCTTTGGTGAGTTCATGAACCCTTGGTAAACAACGCGCTGTGCTGCGCACGGGGTATGGTGCGTCCAGTGAGCCAGTGGTGTTCCACGACTATTAAAGATGCGCAATACAATGGATCACTTGTTGTGGATACGCCAAGTGACGAGATGAACGTGTTCTATGACACAGGCTCATCCTATCTATGGGTGTCCAACTCAGCTTGTTGCGATGGGTCTCAAGTCACAATTTCTACCACGTGGGAGAGATCAGGCACTTACGTCGCCAACGGCAACACATTCAGTTCAGGTACGGCTCGGGTCCAGTGTCAAGTTCTACTCCAGAACGCTGTGAATAGTGGATGTACCAATCACAGATTACACTTCCGCCGAGATGCCTACGTGTCTAGACTTGAAATTTCGTTCTCTCTGGAAGGAATAATTTGACGGAATCTGCAGCATGGCTGATGTTCCACTTCCATCCCTTTTTGTGGACGGAGCTCATACTCCAGTGGAAAGTCTGGTTGATGCTGGCGCGGAGCCCGCCTTCGCCTTCTACCTTGAAGGTCAAGTCAATAAAGTTGACCATCAGTGATGTCAACAGCGCGCACTACACGGGAGACATGGCGTTGGCTTCACAACATGTCAAATTCAGTGTCATTGACACGATGCTGTTCAGGTGAAGAAAGGAAATGCGGGCTGCTTTCAGCCATCACACACCTCATTTCCTCAGATCAGGTACGTCCGTTGGGATTATGCCATGATCACAATCCTCCCGCGAGCATTGGGTACTGAGGTTTTGTTTCCGCGGTAGGTCCCGATCACAACATTGGGGCTAGTCGGTGACTCTGGTCGGGCCGACCGCTCGCTGTCAGCAGCGCCAAAACCTCGCTTTTACCCAACGTCGGCGCGGTCACTCCATCCATCTAGGATGAAGGAGAGGAACATATTTTCAGGGGGCGTGAATTTTAATTCTCGCTTGGGAAAATATGTGTAGCGCATTCTGACGAATGATGTTATTCCGCCCGCAAGCCCGAGGCGGTATAGAAAATATCGGCGATGTTCCTCACACATGTCTCCCTAGAGAGACATGTGATTTACGCTCCCTTTCGGGAGTGTGTGGTTTTGTCTTTGCCCTCCCACCCTTCCCTTTGGTTGTGGTGGCATGTGTATGGAGTGACGCTGACAGGGGCTAGTCGGTGACTCTGGTCGGGCCGACCGCTCGCTGTCAGCAGCGCCAAAACCTCGCTTTTACCCAACGTCGGCGCGGTCACTCCATCCATCTAGGATGAAGGAGAGGAACATATTTTCAACATTTTTTCGCTTTTTTTTTCAATTTTTTTTTGATACCTCTTTCCAACTTTCTATCATCTTTTTATATTTTCTCGTTTTTTTTTTTTTTTTTTTTTTAACATTTTTTTTTTACTTTTCATAACTGTTTGGGGCTTTCTTTTCCGTTTTTTAAACTTTCATCTTTTCTTTACAGTTTCAAAACTTCTTGTTATTTTCATATTTTTTAATACTTACATGATTGTTTTCATTGCCATCTTTCCTGAAAAACTTTTTCTTTCTTTCAGAACGTTTAGAACTTTAATTCAGTGTTTCTAGAACTTTTACAACTCTTAGAACTTTGAGAATTTTTTCAAAATTTTCTTATCTTTTCAAACTTTTTCAAAATTTTCACTCTCAAAAACTCTTAATACTTCCATCTTATAATTTGTATCTTGCAACTTTTTTCTTACAACTTATTTTTGTTAACTTGTTGCTTACAACTTACAACTTCAAACTCACAACTTCTGTTGTGACTTATTTCTAACTAACTTCTAACGTATAACGTCTTACGTATACCTTGAAAATTTCAAAACCTGAAACTTCAAATTCTAATACTTATAACTTATAAATTATAACTTATAACTAACAACTTGTAACTAACAACTTGTAACTTACAACTTGTAACCTATAACCTTTTACCTATAACTTGTAACCTGTAATTTGTAACCTGTAACCTGTAACCTATAACTTATATCTTATAACCTATAACCTATAACTTCTAACCTTAAATTTTTTTAAAATTTTTTCATGTTTTTAAAACTTTTTCAAATTTTTCTATTTTCTAAACTTTTCTAAACTTTTCTCAACTTTTCTAAACTTCTATCTAAATTTTCTCAACTTTTCTCAACTTTTCCAATCTTTTCTTTTTTTCAATTTTTCCATTTTTCAGTTTTTGCCACTTGTTCCACTTTTTATCAACTTTTTCAACTTTTTCAACTTTTTCAATTTTTTAAACTTTTTAAATTGTTTTTCACTTTTTATATTTTCCTTTTTATTTTTGTAAATTTTTTTTAGAAGATTTTTTAACTTTTTTGTTAATTTTTTAAATTGTGTTAACTTTTGTTAACTTGTTAACTTGTTAACTTTACAACAACTTTACAACAACTTTACAACATTACAACTTTACAAATTCATTACT
>CBDCEV010000114.1:0-5312 GCA_965215715.1 Hyphomicrobiales bacterium
GGGCTGTAATTGCCGTTGCAGAGAGGAGTCGAATTTCGCTCAAGGGGTTCCAGGAGGCAACGCAAAGAGTCACAAGGTAAGCGGCGAAACATGAGCAAATGGTGCACAAGCGCCTTCTGGTTGATGTTCAGTGGCTCGCCGTACCATTTGCCGAAAGCGAATGCTGCAGTGATACGTGCGGTGCAAAATGCCAAGTGTGCGTGTTACGTTTGGTTTCGCTGTTTGTTTGTAATTTCTCCTTGTGCAATTCACAACACAGAGATTGAGAGTGTTCCCTTTGGCTGGGCGCGTGTCGGAGAAATGTAGATTAATCATCGCACCAAAGTCCGTTGTGCTGTTCAGGTGTGTAAGGTGTGAATTCAGCTTTGTGGCAACATGTATACTCTCAATTCTTACGTGAGCATGAAGTGGCAATGACTCTTTTCAGCGGTAAGGACGCCAACGAAGTCTGTGGCTCAGTGCGCTCCATGTCATGCATCACGCGCAGCAAATTCACACTGTAGCTTGCAAACATTGTTCTTTGTTTGTTGAGCACCAGTCGTGGTTGTGTTCGTCTACGCACTGTGCAGATACGCTCCACTGGATCTAAAAATGTTTGTTGCTGGCTCACCATACACACCAGCTAAAGCGGTTTCACCAGGCGCGGTCCTTTCCAATTGCGGTGCCTTACTAGACATCAGCAGATTGACAGGATTTTCATTTTTGTCAGGAGCCACAGTGCTGCTGTCCTGCGCTGCATGTACGTGTACAAGCCTATGTGTTGCTGGTTGTTCCGCTGGGACGTCCCACAAGACAGATTTTCAGACGCTCCACGTTCGCGCAGCTTCGAAAGGAAGAAAGGCGCGCATAGAAGTGCCATCGCGCTGCCCAAAAGGAGTGCAATCGCGACCACCACAGCAATAATAACCGCAACCCACGCAGCAAAAAGTCGGCTGCAGATGCAATCTGCGTCCAGTTCGGCAGAACAACACACGCATCCAAGTCAGAATGCGCGCATACGCGCACGTTTGACGTGGGTGAGCGTGGCAGCCAAAGTGGGAGCAACCTCAAGTTTTTTTTTGTGTGTCGACTGTGTGTCGCCCTCGGCAAGACAGGATGGAGAAGCCACACCGCGCCACCTGGTTCATCAAGCACAACTGGGCACGTTACAAGCGTCGTTACCGTCGCTGTCGAAGAATTGTACGATACCCTCATGCGGCAGCTTCATCCCAAGTATGCTTTGAAAGTTTGCCGTCCACGTCATTTTGAGTCAAAAACGTCTGACATCGTGTGGGTCGTTGGCACATTGTTTTTTTTACCAAAGAATTGTCCATACGATCATTTCTCACCCGCAGATCATTCATCGTTTGTCGTTGTCGTGCGACTGATACCATTCTCTGCAGATGATCACACAGTGACTTCGCGTCAGTGCCAGAAAGCTCAGGATCCTGCAGGACAGACCTCCAGTCAGCTTCTCCATCAGATTATCCACGTAGCAAAACCTCAACCAACAGTCTGGCGCACAGCTGCCTGCCGACTGCTTTCGAGAGCGTACCACCACGCTGTTGAACCCAGTCAGCGCACAGACACTGTGCTCTCCGTCGACATCGCGACTGTGGGATGTCCCGTAAGCATTGGATGCTGGCATCACAATAAAATAAATGTTCCAGACACGCTGGCCTCAGGTTCCGCACACCACTGAGGCGGAACGTGATGGAACCCAAGCCAAAAAACAAACTACGAGAAGCGGTTCTCATATTTTGGAGCACAACTGCATCTCCATCATGTTTTGATCGGCGCAGTATTATGTTATCTGATTCCAGTACCCGTTGCTCCTCTCATGCAGACAGACCAAGAATTGATCCATCCTTGATCTACTGACTCCATTATTTAACGTCACTTCCGGCCGACAGTCGTTTTCCCTCCAGCGAAAAACTTCTTATCATCAAATTTTTCTTTTTTAATTCAATACTACAAAGTGTTTCTTAATTAGATCTTAAAATACGCCTAATTAGACCAGAAGTGAATGTCTTTTCACAAACAATTGCCACACAAAAAAGACAGAAAAGGGAGTTTCACCATTAGCCTCATTTTTTTCTAAAAAAGTTCAATATTTGCATCGGTCTCTGTTGTGGTCGTTTCTCTCTCTGTTCTGTGTTGTTGCTGCTGTTGCCGCTGATGATGCTATTGCTGCTTGTTGCTGCTTGTTGCTGCTGTTGTTGCTGGATACGGCTGTTCGCTGCTGCTGCTGCTGCGTTGCTGCTGCGTTGCTGCTTCGTTGCTGCTACGTTGCTGCTACGTTGCTGCGGCGTTGCTGCGGCGTTGCTGCGGCGTTGCTGCTGCGTTGCTGCTGCGTTGCTGCTGCGTTGCTACTGCGTTGCCGTGTGACGCATCTGTTCAATGCTTTCAAGTTGTTCTTTAACACGATTGTACACAGACTTGTGCACTCGCAAACCGACCGATGATCTTGACCGTGATGGAAGATCATGGCTCAAGTGCAAGCCAAGAAAAGACTTGTCCAATCACGTGTCCGCGCATGTGTTGGCAAAGTTTGTGTTCTGGAACTTGGTCCAACAAAATTAACATTCATCAAGGATTTCCGTAAATTTGCATGCATATGATCCACAGAGTTCTCTCTGCTCCCATTCACTTTCGCCTAAAACTTGTCTCACAAGACACCAATCAACGAGTGAAATAAATTTACGGGTGCGACGCTTGCATGCTTGCATGCTTGCATGCTTGGAACGTAGTTTTTTCTACACATTCACACTGCAGCTTGCAACAATGTTGTTGTTTCCCAATACAAATTTGAAGCGGCCAGCACACACACAAACCAACTTTTTTGCAATTGAACTGCGGTAAAAGCGACCGCCTGAGCGGGTTCGGCTGGGTACTTGTAAATAAACACGGCGCTCCTTGACGGGTACAGCACTTTCATGATCCAAAATAACGGTGGACACTGGCTGCTGTTCCGATGTGAAAAAAAACAAACTCCCATCGGAAAATGTTCAAAAGACAGTTGAACATGTGAACATGTTGTCTGTATTTCTGTTTAATTAAGTTTCACAAAAATGCATTTGGCAACTACCTTAAATTGCAGAAAAACGTTGAGCAAAGCAAGTCTCTACTATCTCTCACATTTTTCTTTGTGCGCCAGTGTTTGCCACAAGTAAAGTTGCTTGAATTACAGCAATAACACCAGCGATCTCATCTCACTTTGCGTTTTTTTTTTTTGATATTCCTGACGACACTTTGGTTTCTCATGTCGAGACTACAGCCAATGTCAACCGATCTGTGTTTGCTCCGGCGAATTCATAAAAGCAACGTTTTGGATGTTAGAAGGTTGCTCTGGCACCAACAATGAAGATCATGGCTCGCATTCAAAAAAAATCAACCTCAACCCTGCACCGTAGACACATACACCTTTTCTGATGAAGTATTTGTGTCACAGCCAGTGACAACCGCGCAATGCGTTTGCTCCAACGAATTCAACAAAAAAAATGTTTTGGAAATTCGAGACTTGCCCTGATCTGGTGTATTCAGCAATGAAGATGGTTGCGACCTGCAAATTTGTCGAAATGCCGCCATAACACCAGCAAGCTGTTCATCAACCGCTATTGCACTCTTACAGTGAAACTTTATTTGTTCAAGTCGAAATGACAACCAATGCCAACCGCTCGGTGCAATTACGCCAACGGATTCCTGGGCGACGTTAAATGGGGTTGCCGGCAATGGCGTTAGAGCAAACCGCAAGAACATGCTTCAAAAATATCAACCTTGAAATTCTCAGCAATGTGTGGAAGCCCGCGCATCTATGGCTGGCTCCTTGTTGGAATGGCCAAGCGCTCACGCTCGACAGCAGTACAAGGTGGCCGTAGCGCTCGCGCGACGCGAGGGCGCGTACCTCGACGCAAAAAAAAACATTCTGTGCGCCAGCATGCGCAAACATTGCGCCAGTGGTCTGCGCGTACCACAAGCAATCGAAAGTTGTGCTGTGCGCCACAAGCAGCTTCATGCTGGGAGAATTGACGGCCCCATAGTGTTGTTACCAGGCCAAAGTCTTCCACGAACTGAACGCCTCCAGCGTTGAGCTATTGCAAAGCGTTTTTGTATTGGCACTCCGTTCCCTTATTGCGCACCCATTAGCGCTCCCCTCATTCAATCAAGATTGTTGCAAATTTCAGATTTGTAGAATATCAGTAATAAAGCCAACAAGCTGTGTACATCATCAACCACTTTTGCAAAACAAATCTGAACGAAACAAAGTTTTTTTTTTTTTCACAATGATACAACAAAACATTGATTTTTCATGATGACCCAAGAGCCAATGTCAACTGTTCAGTCCGGTTGGCCAACTCATGCCTACAAAAATCATGTGTTGGAGGTTCGAAATGTGCTGTGCTCTGGTGATTTCTGTGATTAAGATCGTTGCAGATTGCAAATTTGCGGAGTTGCCTCCATAAAACCCGCAAGCTGTTCATCCACCGTTTTTTGCAAAAACATTTTGAACGACGCTTTGGTTTTTCATGTCGCAATATGAGTCACTGTCAACGGCTCAGTGCTTTTGCTCCGACGAAGGAACAGAAACAATTTTAGATAGCAGAAACTTGCTCTGCTGAGCGGTTTTCTACCATGATAGTTGTTGCTAAATGTTTTTTTGCACAAACATTGGCAGCAAAACCAAAAATATGTTCACATTTTCAATCGCTTTTACATAAACAAGACAACGAACTCCAATGTAGTTTTCCAGAATTACGGTGGAACTTTCAGTGCGTCTGCTCGATGAATTTCTTCGAAAAAGAACAAATGATTTGTCTACAATGAAGATCATGGGTCGCCGTTACAACGCCTCTTTGTCGCGAGCTGGTTTGTAGAATTTGTGGCTAACCCACCTCTTCGGATGTTCGGCACCACCAAATAAACACCAAATCCTGAAACATAAAAACTCCCTCTCTTTTCTTTCCTCCTCTCTTCCTCTTCCTTCTGTCTCCCCCTCCCTTCCTCTCCGCTCCTCTCACCAATCCTCCCTCCTTTTTTTCCTTTTTTTCATCATCATGACCGACATCATCATCATCATCATCATCAGCATCATCATCATAGGCGTCTTTACTCGAACTGCAGAGCATGTGTCCCAGGACGCATGGACGCCGAGAAGTCAGTGTGCACATACCTGTCCTGAGCAAGACGTAAAAAGGCTCCCATGTCCCGCGACTTTCTGTGGCGAGCATTGCTTTCAGTTGAAAGGCACCGAGGAGCGTGTCCTGACGTTGCGCGACTGTGAAGCTCGTGAATGGGATTGACGAGTCGGCGTCGGTTGTCGTCGGCTTCGTAGC
>CBDCEV010000115.1:0-20192 GCA_965215715.1 Hyphomicrobiales bacterium
TTGTTTGCGAACGAAGTCAAACAAAATCACAAATAGCGATCCGAGAGGGACGGACGACATAAAATATCCTGAGGTGGACGAACACCTCGAAGGCCTGAACCTCACTGATTTGCGCGGGAAAACGTACTCCCGTGAGGACGGGAAGCAGCGGTGCGCCTTTTGAGGCCTGCGACTGCGCAACACTCCGCCCTTCTGATGGCCTGGGCTGACGACACCAGACTGAAGCCAGTCCAGTGTACTCTCTCCCATGCCGCACTCCAAGGGGGTGCTACAGATTCCATCCAAACAACTGTATGAGGTTATGATGGTTGAAACCCTGCCAGCGATCCTCTTCCCACGCGTGACACCAGGAGAGGATGCGAAGAACCAACGGTGCCATGGGGAACGAGACGAGAAAAACGTGTGAGGAAAACTGCTGCGGAATTGTGGAAGTCCCATTGTGAAAAATCAGGATCATGATGATAAGATCCACTGCCAAATGGGACAAATCGACAACATGAACGGAAAAGGAACCAGCACAGAAGGCGGCACACACAGAAGACGATGAACAACACGGACCAGAGGTTCGATTAAGCAACATGACGCCGGCTCCCATGAACTGATCCTCCAACACCGAAGAGTCACGTGGATGCTCTCCTCGGGCCTCCGCTGTTTTGGGTGGGGCACTTGTCGGTCTCGCCTGGCGGTTCGACTTTTCAAACGTTTTTCAAGAAAAATCATTACATTACCAAAGAACACGTCACTTGCAAAAGTGACGATACCACCAAAAAATATTTCTGTAAAGTACGAAAATGAACTGTGATGGAAAAAACGCGAAAACAAGTTATTGGTTTTAAGTTTTTTAAAAAGTTGATGATTCGAAAAGTTGAAATTGCAATGAACATTGGAATTGCCATCAAAGCAATTTTCAAAATTAGGATGTTTTGAATTTTGAAAGGGTTTCGTTTGGGGAAGGAAGTTTCGGAAAATTATGATTCTGAGAAATTACTCAAGGTCATGATCAAAGGTTATTTGAAAAAAATCCAATTGTGAATGTGTGCAAGAAATATTGTGGACAAAAAAAATGAAAAGATGGGTGTTGAATGATTGTAATTGGAAAAACCCTTTGGATTGCACCTGACACGCCAACTCGTTGTTCTTACTTTCGGGAAATTTGAATCCAGAGTTTATCATGAAAAAGGTATGAGTCCACAAATTCGAAAAAGTCCAAACAAACAGAAACTCCACAACCGGGCAGTAAACTCTTTTTGTGGTTCTGAGAAAATTTGTTTGTTTTGAAGAAATCGAATAAGTTATGAGAGCAACATATTATGAACGATACAGACATTTCTTGTGTTGAAAGAAGAACTGAGACATGCACCCAGCCCGTCAACACGATTTTTCAAACTTTTGAATTGTATGTGTTATTGATTTCTGAATTTGCGAAAGTGAATGTCCATGAGTTATTTTGACAATAAAGCTTAAAAGTTACGCTTCTGTCAAAAGTCAACAATTCAAAAAAAACGAGAAACTTTGAACGCACACAGCGCTCCAACTTGAGTTTGGAAAACAAATTTCGTGAATGTCATGTGAAACCTTAGAAGTTGTGGTTGAATGTGAAAAATATTAGTTATCATTTCAATGTGATTGTGATCATTCTTCTTATTACTGAGTATTCAAAAAAGTTTTACTATCAATTATGAATTGTAAGTGTCAGTGGGCAGTAACGAGTATCAGTTACTATGATAAAAATTTGCATCAAAGGCTTCACTGTTCAGAATACAAATTCTTTCAAAAAAAAAAAAATGAAAAATGAACCTGGCCCATAAAATTGGTTTTTATTTGTTTTTTTTGCATTGCGCAACATTTTTGTTCCGATAGTCACTCATTATCATACCTGTTTAAGAAAGTAACAAAGTTTGAAAATGAAAAAACACGTGCAAAACAAAAACGATTTTACCAATTTACCAATTGACAAAATAACATAATATGAAAATTGTTTGAGGTTTTTGATGACATGTTGTTCCCGAGACAAGTGTGTGACTGTCGGTATGACAGTGTGCGCATGCTGTAAATGTATCTGTGAAATGTCTCAGACGGCTTCAGAGGAACAACACGATTGTGTCTGCGTATCCGAATGCAACTGAACTCAAGGCCAAGGACTGACTGGCAAGAACCCACAAGTGACCCCAATATTGATGCGTTTTTCCAGAAACACAGAACAATGAAGAAAAACAAATGACATACTTTATAATACAAACAGTCGCAGAAAACAAAAAAAAAAGTAGAAGGGATGGGTGGAGTTCAAGTTTCCTGTCAAGAAAGCAATTGTAGTACACCACATTGCAGCAGTAACTGTTGAGTAAAATCTTTCGTTTACAGAAAAGACTTCGAAATAACAACAACTGTTGGAAATGTAAAAATTTCAAAATTAATAACAGAAACCACTGATATTTGAGGAAAACAACATGAAACAGCACCAAGCCCGTCAACAAGCACAAGGTTTGAAAGAATTTGCAACTGCATTTTTTGAAATTTCGAAAAAGTCAAAAGTTTCAAAACAGTTCAAACAGTATTCAAAAGTTGTCATTATTGGTCAATACAAAATTGATAACCTTGAAAGTTGTTACAACAAGTTGTTGTTCTAAAGTCGTCGGTCAAAAATTAAGATTTTCACGTGTGTTTATAATAAGTTCTGATGAGGAAATTTTTGATCTTCACAAAATGATAATAATAATAACGTTGTCTGTGATGGTTACGATCTTCATGATTATTTTGAGAATTCTTATCGTTGTTGAGATTAGCCTTTTGACTGTTTCTTGTAAAAATATTGCTCTGATCATGTGTTATATTCTGATTCTTTGTTAATGGAAATGTTTCTTCTTATCCACATGGTTGCAAATGTATGCTTGTTAACAAAAATCAATTATCACAACCTGTTGTTCGTTTTATTTCTTTTTTCTTATCACAATAAAATTAAGGTTTGCTGATGCGTTCGAAAATCACGAAAAACAAACTTCATTCCACCATTTCTGACCAAAGGTCGCAGCCTCCTCCCTCCCGACACCTTGATCCCAAGGATTCACAAGTGCTGTTGCGTCTGCGTTGTTCCGTGTGTTCGGTCAGCACTTTGTCTCATCTTCCGTCATCCCCAACAATTTATGCTTTTCGGTCTTGGCAGCATCGAGCCCGTCTCGGGAGTCACATCAAGTGCGCCACCTTCCCATGAAGAGCTCGACGACTGCGAGGCAGTGGATGAGGAGTCACCCGTCGGTCACAAAAAAAGGACCTTTGTGTCAGAAAGCTGAGCGACGATCAAATTCAAGCGGTTCGAGAGAGGCTGGCGTCGTGGTGCAAGTGCCTCCGTTTCTCCGCGTCTGCGATTGTGTGCGTCGGCGTTACCGTCGTGTTTGAGTGTGTTGTGCGTGTGTTGTGTCTGCGTTCCTGCTGTGTCTGCGTCTTGGCATTGTTTTCATCATGTATGTTTTTGTTTTACTCATTGTTTCTGGACTTTTGAAACAGGTTTGGATCGGTGAGACACACTGAGCCAGTGGCAAGACACAGCACAAAGAATGCATGGGTCTCTTGCGATTGGTGCGTGCGTGCAAGTGACTTTACGGGTGGAGGATGAGAAGCGTGTGAGAGCGCGGACGACGAATAGGTGTGAAAACAATGGAATGACAAGATTGCAAAAAGAGGACAACAGGAATGCGCCTGAAAGAAAATTACGAAATGACATGCTCAATGCGCCACAGCATCATTGGGAAAACAAGAAACAAATATATATATGTGTATATACATATGTATTATCTTTACTTATCAAAGTATTCTGAACAATTTACTTATTACAAGTCACTGTTGCGAGTTCATTGGAGAAAACACAAAATTGAGGGGTCAATTAAGTATTATGCTAAGTGTGAGTGATTATGCATTCAACAAAAAAACTCATCTCGTATTAAAGGAAAATTAACACTACATGAACAGAGTATTATTCCGAGTTATTATGTAAAAAACAAAAATCGAAGAAGGAAATCAAAAAAAGTGACCGACACGATGGAAGACCAAAAGGACCAACGTCGTCAATCTTTTTGGCGAGAGCAGAACAGCAAAATGATTTCACTCGCTATGAAGGACGCCAACACGCTGCAGCTCCGCAACTCAATCCGAGAAGAGCAGGAACACCGACTCGAGCACTTGCGGGTCGACGGGATGACGCACGCCGCAAAATCCTGCTGCGCACGGCCCACGTGTAATAGCAAGTGCGCGCGCGACATACGAGGCAGCGGGGCAAGGCGCGGCCCAGCCGTTGTTGCTCGGAAGAACCGCACGCGCACCCGCCGAACGCCTCGCTGACGCAAGCTTCGGCCAAGAGGTAGCCGCTTGGCAGGTCCGCCAGGTCGAGGCGCCACCGTCCCTGAAGTACCTCTCTGCGGCGTTCGGCGTCAGAGTTCCTCGGTGGGCAGCAGAACCCAAAGTCTGGACGACTTCACAGAGCAACGAAGCAAATGACTGAGGAAAAGCGTGTGCAGCTGTTCCTGCCCGCCGATGATAACGACCCCTGGGAGATCGCAAGAGTCACCCCAAGTGTACGATGAGAACAGTGTGTCGCCCAGCGCGACGAAGGCCAGTCGGCGTCAGTCCACGCAATCAGCACAAAGGCTCCTGGGCGGCCGTCATCACCAAGTACTGGCCCGTGGAGAAACACAGCAGCAAGACGGACGGGTCCGTGTCGCTGCGCTCCGTGACCAGGCCCTTGAGCTCCTGCACCTTCTGGCGGTCCAGCAGTGGCAACCCCGCAAGATAGGCACGATGAAGTTGCTCAACCACATACGAATTGAACTCCGTCCAACGGCGGGCGAAGGTGCGCCACCCACAGCACCACAACCTGAGGTTGCCCCAGAAGCTGTACGTGACGTCCGCGTGCAAGTCGCCGTTGCTCATCCTTGGGCAGAAAATGACGGCAACATCATCGGTACTGGGCGAACGACGCAAGAAACGACCGATCTTGTGTCCGTTCCACTCGCTGAGGTTCAACGACGACGGCCTGAACAATGACAACCACATGCTTAAGTCACACGGCAAAAGAAATCACAGTACACATGACAATGATGAACAAGACACTGACTGATGGCACCGACAACACTCTGGTCCTCAACAGCTGAATGATCAAGCTCACGTCGAGGATCTCCTTCTGGTGGAACAAGAGCTGCCGCGGGGAGGCCTGGAAGAACCCACCAGAAAAACGTTCAAAACAAAGAATTGTAAGACAACGAGGGGTGTCTCACATGCCACGCCAACGGCAGTATTCCCGTTAACCCTGTGACAAGCGGCCCAGGACGGCGACGAACACCTCGAGGAGCTCGGATGACTCCTGTGCGGACAACAGATATCCAAACAACACATCAATTGTTTGCGAACGAAGTCAAACAAAATCACAAATAGCGATCCGAGAGGGACGGACGACATAAAATATCCTGAGGTGGACGAACACCTCGAAGGCCTGAACCTCACTGATTTGCGCGGGAAAACGTACTCCCGTGAGGACGGGAAGCAGCGGTGCGCCTTTTGAGGCCTGCGACTGCGCAACACTCCGCCCTTCTGATGGCCTGGGCTGACGACACCAGACTGAAGCCAGTCCAGTGTACTCTCTCCCATGCCGCACTCCAAGGGGGTGCTACAGATTCCATCCAAACAACTGTATGAGGTTATGATGGTTGAAACCCTGCCAGCGATCCTCTTCCCACGCGTGACACCAGGAGAGGATGCGAAGAACCAACGGTGCCATGGGGAACGAGACGAGAAAAACGTGTGAGGAAAACTGCTGCGGAATTGTGGAAGTCCCATTGTGAAAAATCAGGATCATGATGATAAGATCCACTGCCAAATGGGACAAATCGACAACATGAACGGAAAAGGAACCAGCACAGAAGGCGGCACACACAGAAGACGATGAACAACACGGACCAGAGGTTCGATTAAGCAACATGACGCCGGCTCCCATGAACTGATCCTCCAACACCGAAGAGTCACGTGGATGCTCTCCTCGGGCCTCCGCTGTTTTGGGTGGGGCACTTGTCGGTCTCGCCTGGCGGTTCGACTTTTCAAACGTTTTTCAAGAAAAATCATTACATTACCAAAGAACACGTCACTTGCAAAAGTGACGATACCACCAAAAATTATTTCTGTAAAGTACGAAAATGAACTGTGATGGAAAAAACGCGAAAACAAGTTATTGGTTTTAAGTTTTTTAAAAAGTTGATGATTCGAAAAGTTGAAATTGCAATGAACATTGGAATTGCCATCAAAGCAATTTTCAAAATTAGGATTTTTTTTGAATTTTGAAAGGGTTTCGTTTGGGGAAGGAAGTTTCGGAAAATTATGATTCTGAGAAATTACTCAAGGTCATGATCAAAGGTTATTTGAAAAAAAATCCAATTGTGAATGTGTGCAAGAAATATTGTGGACAAAAAAAATGAAAAGATGGGTGTTGAATGATTGTAATTGGAAAAACCCTTTGGATTGCACCTGACACGCCAACTCGTTGTTCTTACTTTCGGGAAATTTGAATCCAGAGTTTATCATGAAAAGGTATGAGTCCACAAATTCGAAAAAGTCCAAACAAACAGAAACTCCACAACCGGGCAGTAAACTCTTTTTGTGGTTCTGAGAAAATTTGTTTGTTTTGAAGAAATCGAATAAGTTATGAGAGCAACATATTATGAACGATACAGACATTTCTTTTGTTGAAAGAAGAACTGAGACATGCACCCAGCCCGTCAACACGATTTTTCAAACTTTTGAATTGTATGTGTTATTGATTTCTGAATTTGCGAAAGTGAATGTCCATGAGTTATTTTGACAATAAAGCTTAAAAGTTACGCTTCTGTCAAAAGTCAACAATTCAAAAAAAACGAGAAACTTTGAACGCACACAGCGCTCCAACTTGAGTTTGGAAAACAAATTTCGTGAATGTCATGTGAAACCTTAGAAGTTGTGGTTGAATGTGAAAAATATTAGTTATCATTTCAATGTGATTGTGATCATTCTTCTTATTACTGAGTATTCAAAAAAATTTTACTATCAATTATGAATTGTAAGTGTCAGTGGGCAGTAACGAGTATCAGTTACTATGATAAAAATTTGCATCAAAGGCTTCACTGTTCAGAATACAAATTCTTTCAAAAAAAAAAATGAAAAATGAACCTGGCCCATAAAATTGGTTTTTATTTGTTTTTTTGCATTGCGCAACATTTTTGTTCCGATAGTCACTCATTATCATACCTGTTTAAGAAAGTAACAAAGTTTGAAAATGAAAAAACACGTGCAAAACAAAAACGATTTTACCAATTTACCAATTGACAAAATAACATAATATGAAAATTGTTTGAGGTTTTTGATGACATGTTGTTCCCGAGACAAGTGTGTGACTGTCGGTATGACAGTGTGCGCATGCTGTAAATGTATCTGTGAAATGTCTCAGACGGCTTCAGAGGAACAACACGATTGTGTCTGCGTATCCGAATGCAACTGAACTCAAGGCCAAGGACTGACTGGCAAGAACCCACAAGTGACCCCAATATTGATGCGTTTTTCCAGAAACACAGAACAATGAAGAAAAACAAATGACATACTTTATAATACAAACAGTCGCAGAAAACAAAAAAAAAAGTAGAAGGGATGGGTGGAGTTCAAGTTTCCTGTCAAGAAAGCAATTGTAGTACACCACATTGCAGCAGTAACTGTTGAGTAAAATCTTTCGTTTACAGAAAAAACTTCGAAATAACAACAACTGTTGGAAATGTAAAAATTTCAAAATTAATAACAGAAACCACTGATATTTGAGGAAAACAACACGAAACAGCACCAAGCCCGTCAACAAGCACAAGGTTTGAAAGAATTTGCAACTGCATTTTTTGAAATTTCGAAAAAGTCAAAAGTTTCAAAACAGTTCAAACAGTATTCAAAAGTTGTCATTATTGGTCAATACAAAATTGATAACCTTGAAAGTTGTTACAACAAGTTGTTGTTCTAAAGTCGTCGGTCAAAAATTAAGATTTTCACGTGTGTTTTTTATAAGTTCTGATGAGGAAAATTTTTGATCTTCACAAAATGATAATAATAATAACGTTGCCTGTGATGGTTACGATCTTCATGATTATTTTGAGAATTCTTATCGTTGTTGAGATTAGCCTTTTGACTGTTTCTTGTAAAAATATTACTCTGATCATGTGTTATATTCTGATTCTTTGTTAATGGAAATGTTTCTTCTTATCCACATGGTTGCAAATGTATGCTTGTTAACAAAAATCAATTATCACAACCTGTTGTTCGTTTTATTTCTTTTTTCTTATCACAATAAAATAAGGTTTGCTGATGCGTTCGAAAATCACGAAAAACAAACTTCATTCCACCATTTCTGACCAAAGGTCGCAGCCTCCTCCCTCCCGACACCTTGATCCCAAGGATTCACAAGTGCTGTTGCGTCTGCGTTGTTCCGTGTGTTCGGTCAGCACTTTGTCTCATCTTCCGTCATCCCCAACAATTTATGCTTTTCGGTCTTGGCAGCATCGAGCCCGTCTCGGGAGTCACATCAAGTGCGCCACCTTCCCATGAAGAGCTCGACGACTGCGAGGCAGTGGATGAGGAGTCACCCGTCGGTCACAAAAAAAGGACCTTTGTGTCAGAAAGCTGAGCGACGATCAAATTCAAGCGGTTCGAGAGAGGCTGGCGTCGTGGTGCAAGTGCCTCCGTTTCTCCGCGTCTGCGATTGTGTGCGTCGGCGTTACCGTCGTGTTTGAGTGTGTTGTGCGTGTGTTGTGTCTGCGTTCCTGCTGTGTCTGCGTCTTGGCATTGTTTTCATCATGTATGTTTTTGTTTTACTCATTGTTTCTGGACTTTTGAAACAGGTTTGGATCGGTGAGACACACTGAGCCAGTGGCAGGACACAGCACAAAGAATGCATGGGTCTCTTGCGATTGGTGCGTGCGTGCAAGTGACTTTACGGGTGGAGGATGAGAAGCGTGTGAGAGCGCGGACGACGAACAGGTTTGAAAAAAAAGAATGGCAAGATTACGAGACAACAGGAAGCGCCAATGTCAATGAAGGTCATTGGACGTTTGTGTGATACATATATTCAATCAGTATTCTCATTTCTTATTAAACGAAATTAAACAAAATTGAAAAAGTATTATCAGGAGTGATTATGATAAAAAAATAAAAGTTTGAAGAAGGAATTCAAACAACATGACCGACACGATGGAAGACCAAAAGGACCAACGTCGTCAATCTTTTTGGCGAGGCAGAACAGCAAAATGATTTCACTCGCTATGAAGGACGCCAACACGCTGCAGCTCCGCAACTCAATCCGAGAAGAGCAGGAACACCGACTCGAGCACTTGCGGGTCGACGGGATGACGCACGCCGCAAAATCCTGCTGCGCACGGCCCACGTGTAATAGCAAGTGCGCGCGCGACATACGAGGCAGCGGGGCAAGGCGCGGCCCAGCCGTTGTTGCTCGGAAGAACCGCACGCGCACCCGCCGAACGCCTCGCTGACGCAAGCTTCGGCCAAGAGGTAGCCGCTTGGCAGGTCCGCCAGGTCGAGGCGCCGCCGTTCCCGAAGTACCTCTCTGCGGCGTTCGGCGTCAGAGTTCCTCGGTGGGCAGCAGAACCCAAAATCTGGACAACTACAACGAAGCAAATGACTGAGGAAAAGCGTGTGCAGCTGTTCCTGCCCGCCGATGATAACGACCCCTGGGAGATCGCAAGAGTCACCCCAAGTGTACGATGAGAACAGTGTGTCGCCCAGCGCGACGAAGGCCAGTCGGCGTCAGTCCACGCAATCAGCACAAAGGCTCCTGGGCGGCCGTCATCACCAAGTACTGGCCCGCGGAGAAACCCAGCAGCAAGACGGACGGGTCCGTGTCGCTGCGCTCCGTGACCAGGTCCTTGAGCTCCTGCACCTTCTGGCGGTCCAGCAGTGGCAACCCCGCAGGGTAGGAACGAGGAAGTTGCTCAATCACATACGAATTGAATTCTGTCCTACGGCGGGCGAAGGTGCGCCACCCATAGCACCACAACCTGAGGTGGTCCCAGAAGCTGTACGTGGCGTCCGCGTGCAATTCGTCGTTGCTCATCCTTGGGCAGAAAATGACGGCAACATCATCGGTGCTGGGCGAACGACGCAAGAAACGACCGACCTTGTGTCCGCCCCACTCGCTGAGGTTCAACGACGACGGCCTGAACAATGACAACCACATGCTTAAGTCACACGGCAAAAGAGATCACAGCACACACGACAATGATGAACAAGACACTGACCACTGCACCGAGCCTCCGACTGCTCGATGACAGAAGCTCCCGTCTCGGCGACAACACTGCTGGTCCTCAACAGCTGATTGATCAGGCTCACGTCGAGGACCTCCTTCTGGTGGAACAAGAGCTGCCGCGGTGAGGTCTGGAAGAACCCACAAAGAACATGTTCAACACAGAGAATCATAAGACAACGAGTGGTGTCCCACAAGCCACGCCTACGGCAGTATTCCCGTTAACAGCGAGGAGCAATCGAGTTCCTGTCCCTGTGTTGGAGGATGCCCACTCAAGTGCAGTCGCCGTGTCCACAAGGGAACTCCTGCATAACATTGATGTGTTGCACGTATCCTACACAAGGACTGGTGGAGACAAATTGGAGCACAACATCGGCGGCATCTGTGAAGCAGCCGGCAAAACTGTGGGCTGCACCCGAGGGTGACAACCTGGAGACCAAACTGTGACAAGCGGCCCAGGACGGCGACGAACACCTCGAGGAGCTCGGAAGACCCCTGTGCGGACAACAGATATCCGATCACCACATCACTTGTTTGCGAACGAAGTCAAACAAAATCACAAATAGCGATCCGAAAGGGACGGACGACATAAAATATCCTGAGGTGGACGAACACCTCGAAGGCCTGAACCTCACTGATTTGCGCGGGAAAACGTACTCCCGTGAGGACGGGAAGCAGCGGTGCGCATTTTGAGGCCTGCGACTGCGCAACACCCCGCCCTTCTGATGGCCTGGGCTTACGACACCAGACTGAAGCCAGTCCAGTGTACTCTCTGCCACGCCGAACTCCATGGGGTTGTCTACAGATTCCATCCAAACAACTGTACGAGGTTATGATGGTTGAAACCCTGTCAGCGATCCTCTTCCCACGCATGCGAAGAACCAACGGCGCCATGGTGAACGAGAAGAGAAAAACGTGTGAGGAAAACTGCTGCAGAATTGTGGAAGTCCCATTGTGAAAATTCAGGATCATGATGACAATATCCACTGCCAAATGGAACAAATTGTCAACATGAACGGAAAAGGGACCAGCACAGAAGGCGGTACACACAGAAAACGATGAACAACACGGACCAGAGGTTTGATTAAGCCACATGACGCCAGCTCCCATGAACTGATCCTCCAACACCGAAGAGTCACGTGGATACTCTCCTCGGGCCTCCGCCGTTTTGGGTGGTGCACTTGTCGGTCTCGCCTGGCGGTTCGACTTTTCAAACGTTTTTCAAGAAAGGTCATTACATAACCAAAGAACATGTCACTTGCAAAAGTGACGATACCACTACAAATTATTTCTGTGAAGTACGAAGAAAATGAACTGTGATTGAAAAATACGCGAAAACAAGTTATTGGTTCGAAGTTTTTAAAAAAGGTTGATGATTCGAAAAATTGAAATTGCAATGAACATTGGAATTGCCATCAAAGCAATTTTCAAAAATGAGGATTTTTTTTGAATTTTGAAAGGGTTTCGTTTTGGGTGAAGGAAGCTTCGGAAAATTATGATTCTGAGAAATCACTCAAGGTCATGATCAAAAGTAATTTGAAAAAAAATCCAATTGTGAATGTGTGCAAGAAATATTGTGGACAAAAAAAATGAAAAGATGGGTGTTGAATGATTGTAATTGGAAAAACCCTTTGGATTGCACCTGACACGCCAACTCGTTGTTCTTACTTTCGGGAAATTTGAATCCAGAGTTTATCATGAAAAAGGTATGAGTCCACAAATTCGAAAAAGTCCAAACAAACAGAAACTCCACAACCGGGCAGTAAACTCTTTTTGTGGTTCTGAGAAAATTTGTATGTTTTGAAGAAATCGAATAAGTTATGAGAGCAACATATTATGAAAGATAGAGACATTTCTTTTGCTGAAAGAAGAACTGAGACATGCACCCAGCCCGTCAACACGATTTTTCAAACTTTTGACTTGTATGTGTTAGTGATTTCTGAATTTGCGAAAAAGCGAATGTCCATAAGTTATTTTGACAATAAAGCTTAAAAGTTACGCTTCTGTCAAAAGTCAACAATTCAAAAAAACCGAAAAACTTTGAATGCACACAGCGCCCCAACTTGAGTTTGGAAAACAAATTTCGTGCACATGTCATGTGAAACTTCTTGAGAAGTTGTGGTTGAAAATGAAAAATATTAGTTATAATTTCAATGTGATTGTGATCATTTCTTCTTATTACTGAATATTCAAAAAAGTTTTACTATGAATTATGAATTGTAAGTGTCAGTGGACAAGTAACGAATATCAGTTATTATGATAAAACTTATGCATCAAAGGCTTCACTGATGCAGAATACAAAAATCTTTCAAAAAAAGAAAAATGAAAAATGAACCCGGCCCATGAGATCTGGTTTTATATTTGTTTTTTTTGCATTGCGCAACATTTTTGTTCCGATAGTCACTCATTATCATACCTGTTTAAGAAAGTAAACAAAGTTTGAAAATGAAAAAACAAGTGCAAAACAAAAACGATTTTACCAATTTACCAATTGACAAAGTAACATAATATGAAAATTGTTTGAGGTTTTTGATGACATGTTGTTCCCGAGACAAGTGTGTGACTGTCGGTGTGACAGTGTGCCCATGCTGTAGATGTGTCTGTGAAATCTCTCAGACGGCTTCAGAGGAACAACACGATTGTGTCTGCGTATCCGAATGCAACTGAACTCAAGGCCAAGGACTGACTGGCAAGAACCCACAAGTGACCTCCAATATTGATGCATTTTTTCCAGAAACACAGAACAATGAAGAAAAACAAATGACATACTTTGCAATGCAAACAGTCGCAGAAAACAAAAAAAAGAGTAGATGGGATGGGTGCAATTCAAGTTTTCTGTCAAGAAAGCAATTGTTTTACACCACATTGCAGCAATAACTGTTGAGTAAAATCTTTTGTTTACAGAAAAAACTTCGAAATAATAACAACTGTTGGAAATGTAAAAATTTCAAAATTAAAAACAGATACCAATGATGTTTTTTGAGGAAAACAACATGAAACAGCACCAAGCCCGTCAACAAGCACAAGGTTTGAAAGAATTTGCAACTGCATTTTTTGAAATTTCGAAAAAGTCAAAAGTTTCAAAACAGTTCAAACAGTATTCAAAAGTTGTCAATATTGGTCAATACAAAATTGATAACCTTGAAAGTTGTTACAACAAGTTGTTGTTCTAAAGTCGTCGTTCAAAAATTAAGATTATAACGTGTGTTTATAATAAGTTCTGATGAGGAAATTTTTGATCTTCACAAAATGATAATAATAAAAAAAAACGTTGTCTGTGATGGTTACGATCTTCATGATTATTTTGAGAATTCTTATCGTTGTTGAGATTAGCCTTTTGACTGTTTCTTGTAAAAATCTTACTCTGATCATGTGTTATATTCTGATTCTTTGTTAATGGAAATGTTTCTTCTCATCCACATGGTTGCAAATGTATGCTTGTGAACAAAAATCAATTATCACAACCTGTTGTTCGTTTTATTTCTTTTTTATTATCACAATTAAAATTAAGGTTTGCTGATGCGTTCGAAAATCACGAAAAACAAACTTCATTCCACCATTTCTGACCAAAGGTCGCAGCCTCCTCCCTCCCGACACCTTGATCCCAAGGATTCACAAGTGCTGTTGCGTCTGCGTTGTTCCGTGTGTTCGGTCAGCACTTTGTCTCATCTTCCTTCATCCCCAACAATTTATGCTTCTCGGTCTTGGCAGCATCGAACCCGTCTCGGGAGTCACATCAAGTGCGCCACCTTCCCATGAAGAGCTCGACGACTGCGAGGCAGTGGACGAAGAGTCTCCGTCTGTCGGTCACAAAAAAAGGACCTTTGTGTCAGAAAGCTGAGCGGCGATCAAATTCAAGCGGTTCGAGAGAGGCTGGCGTCGTGGTGCAAGTGCCTCCGTTTCTCCGCGTCTGCGACTGTGTGCGTCGGCGTTACCGTCGTGTTTGGGTGTGTTGTGCGTGTGTTATGTCTGCGTTCCTGCTGTGTCTGCGTCTTGGCATTGTTTTTCATCATGTATTTTTTTATTTCACTCATTGCTTCTGGACTTTTGAAACAAGTTTGGATCGGTGAGACACACTGAGCCAGTGGCAGGACACAGCAAAAAGAATGCATGGGTCTCATGCGATTGGTGCGTGCGTGCAAGTGACTTTCCGGGTGGAGGATGAGAAGCAAGTGAGAGCGCGGACGACGAATAGGTGTGAAAACAATGGAATGACAAGATTGCAAAAAGAGGACAACAGGAAGCGCCTGAAAGAAAATTCGAGATGACATGCTCAATGCGCCAAAGCATATTGGGAAAACAAGAAACAAATATATATATATATATATATATATGTATTATCTTTATTTATCAAAGTTTTTTGAACAATTTACTATTACAAGTCACTGTTGCGAGTTCATTGGAGAAAACACAAAATTGAGGGGTCAATTACGTGTTATGCTAAGTGTGTGTGATGAAGCATTCAACAAAAAAACTCATCTCGTATTAAAGGAAAATTAACACTACATGAACAGAGTATTATTCCGAGTTATTATGTAAAAAACAAAAATCGAAGAAGGAAATCAAAAAAAGTGACCGACACGATGAAAGACCGAAAGGACGAACGTCGTCATTCCTTTGGCGGAGCAGAACAGCAAAATGGTTTCACTCGCTATGAAGGACGCCAACACGCTGCAGCACCGCAACTCAATCCGAGAAGAGCAGGAACACCGACTCGAGCACTTGCGGGTCGACGGGATGACGCACGGCGGAAAATCCTGCTGCGCACGGCCCACGTGTAATAGCAAGTGCGCGCGCGACATACGAGGCAGCGGGGCAAGGCGCGGCCCAGCCGTTGTTGCTCGGAAGAACCGCACGCGCACCCGCCGAACGCCTCGCTGACGCAAGCTTCGGCCAAGAGGTAGCCGCTTGGCAGGTCCGCCAGGTCGAGGCGCCACCGTCCCTGAAGTACCTCTCTGCGGCGTTCGGCGTCAGAGTTCCTCGGTGGGCAGCAGAACCCAAAGTCTGGACGACTTCACAGAGCAACGAAGCAAATGACTGAGGAAAAGCGTGTGCAGCTGATCCTGCCCGCCGATGATAACGACCCCTGGGAGATCGCAAGAGTCACCCCAAGTGTACGATGAGAACAGTGTGTCGCCCAGCGCGACGAAGGCCAGTCGGCGTCAGTCCACGCAATCAGCACAAAGGCTCCTGGGCGGCCGTCATCACCAAGTACTGGCCCGTGGAGAAACACAGCAGCAAGACGGACGGGTCCGTGTCGCTGCGCTCCGTGACCAGGCCCTTGAGCTCCTGCACCTTCTGGCGGTCCAGCAGTGGCAACCCCGCAAGATAGGCACGATGAAGTTGCTCAACCACATACGAATTGAACTCCGTCCAACGGCGGGCGAAGGTGCGCCACCCACAGCACCACAACCTGAGGTTGCCCCAGAAGCTGTACGTGACGTCCGCGTGCAAGTCGCCGTTGCTCATCCTTGGGCAGAAAAATGACGGCAACATCATCGGTACTGGGCGAACGACGCAAGAAACGACCGATCTTGTGTCCGTTCCACTCGCTGAGGTTCAACGACGACGGCCTGAACAATGACAACCACATGCTTAAGTCACACGGCAAAAGAAATCACAGTACACATGACAATGATGAACAAGACACTGACTGATGGCACCGACAACACTCTGGTCCTCAACAGCTGAATGATCAAGCTCACGTCGAGGATCTCCTTCTGGTGGAACAAGAGCTGCCGCGGGGAGGCCTGGAAGAACCCACCAGAAAAACGTTCAAAACAAAGAATTGTAAGACAACGAGGGGTGTCTCACATGCCACGCCAACGGCAGTATTCCCGTTAACCTGTGCGGACAACAGATATCCAAACAACACATCAATTGTTTGCGAACGAAGTCAAACAAAATCACAAATAGCGATCCGAGAGGGACGGACGACATAAAATATCCTGAGGTGGACGAACACCTCGAAGGCCTGAACCTCACTGATTTGCGCGGGAAAACGTACTCCCGTGAGGACGGGAAGCAGCGGTGCGCCTTTTGAGGCCTGCGACTGCGCAACACTCCGCCCTTCTGATGGCCTGGGCTGACGACACCAGACTGAAGCCAGTCCAGTGTACTCTCTCCCATGCCGCACTCCAAGGGGGTGCTACAGATTCCATCCAAACAACTGTATGAGGTTATGATGGTTGAAACCCTGCCAGCGATCCTCTTCCCACGCGTGACACCAGGAGAGGATGCGAAGAACCAACGGTGCCATGGGGAAACGAGACGAGAAAAACGTGGAAAATGCGGAATTGTGGAAGTCCCATTGTGAAAAATCAGGATCATGATGATAAGATCCACTGCCAAATGGGACAAATCGACAACATGAACGGAAAAGGAACCAGCACAGAAGGCGGCACACACAGAAGACGATGAACAACACGGACCAGAGGTTCGATTAAGCAACATGACGCCGGCTCCCATGAACTGATCCTCCAACACCGAAGAGTCACGTGGATGCTCTCCTCGGGCCTCCGCTGTTTTGGGTGGGGCACTTGTCGGTCTCGCCTGGCGGTTCGACTTTTCAAACGTTTTTCAAGAAAAATCATTACATTACCAAAGAACACGTCACTTGCAAAAGTGACGATACCACCAAAAAATATTTCTGTAAAGTACGAAAATGAACTGTGATGGAAAAAACGCGAAAACAAGTTATTGGTTTTAAGTTTTTTAAAAAGTTGATGATTCGAAAAGTTGAAATTGCAATGAACATTGGAATTGCCATCAAAGCAATTTTCAAAATTAGGATTTTTTTTGAATTTTGAAAGGGTTTCGTTTGGGGAAGGAAGTTTCGGAAAATTATGATTCTGAGAAATTACTCAAGGTCATGATCAAAAGTAATTTGAAAAAAAATCCAATTGTGAATGTGTGCAAGAAATATTGTGGACAAAAAAAATGAAAAGATGGGTGTTGAATGATTGTAATTGGAAAAACCCTTTGGATTGCACCTGACACGCCAACTCGTTGTTCTTACTTTCGGGAAATTTGAATCCAGAGTTTATCATGAAAAGGTATGAGTCCACAAATTCGAAAAAGTCCAAACAAACAGAAACTCCACAACCGGGCAGTAAACTCTTTTTGTGGTTCTGAGAAAATTTGTTTGTTTTGAAGAAATCGAATAAGTTATGAGAGCAACATGTTATGAACGATACAGACATTTCTTTTGTTGAAAGAAGAACTGAGACATGCACCCAGCCCGTCAACACGATTTTTCAAACTTTTGAATTGTATGTGTTATTGATTTCTGAATTTGCGAAAGTGAATGTCCATGAGTTATTTTGACAATAAAGCTTAAAAGTTACGCTTCTGTCAAAAGTCAACAATTCAAAAAAAACGAGAAACTTTGAACGCACACAGCGCTCCAACTTGAGTTTGGAAAACAAATTTCGTGAATGTCATGTGAAACCTTAGAAGTTGTGGTTGAATGTGAAAAATATTAGTTATCATTTCAATGTGATTGTGATCATTCTTCTTATTACTGAGTATTCAAAAAAATTTTACTATCAATCATGAATTGTAAGTGTCAGTGGGCAGTAACGAGTATCAGTTACTATGATAAAAATTTGCATCAAAGGCTTCACTGTTCAGAATACAAATTCTTTCAAAAAAAAATGAAAAATGAACCTGGCCCATAAAATTGGTTTTTATTTGTTTTTTTGCATTGCGCAACATTTTTGTTCCGATAGTCACTCATTATCATACCTGTTTAAGAAAGTAACAAAGTTTGAAAATGAAAAAACACGTGCAAAACAAAAACGATTTTACCAATTTACCAATTGACAAAATAACATAATATGAAAATTGTTTGAGGTTTTTGATGACATGTTGTTCCCGAGACAAGTGTGTGACTGTCGGTATGACAGTGTGCGCATGCTGTAAATGTATCTGTGAAATGTCTCAGACGGCTTCAGAGGAACAACACGATTGTGTCTGCGTATCCGAATGCAACTGAACTCAAGGCCAAGGACTGACTGGCAAGAACCCACAAGTGACCCCAATATTGATGCGTTTTTCCAGAAACACAGAACAATGAAGAAAAACAAATGACATACTTTATAATACAAACAGTCGCAGAAAACAAAAAAAAAAGTAGAAGGGATGGGTGGAGTTCAAGTTTCCTGTCAAGAAAGCAATTGTAGTACACCACATTGCAGCAGTAACTGTTGAGTAAAATCTTTCGTTTACAGAAAAAACTTCGAAATAACAACAACTGTTGGAAATGTAAAAATTTCAAAATTAATAACAGAAACCACTGATATTTGAGGAAAACAACACGAAACAGCACCAAGCCCGTCAACAAGCACAAGGTTTGAAAGAATTTGCAACTGCATTTTTTGAAATTTCGAAAAAGTCAAAAGTTTCAAAACAGTTCAAACAGTATTCAAAAGTTGTCATTATTGGTCAATACAAAATTGATAACCTTGAAAGTTGTTACAACAAGTTGTTGTTCTAAAGTCGTCGGTCAAAAATTAAGATTTTCACGTGTGTTTTTAAAAGTTCTGATGAGGAAAATTTTTGATCTTCACAAAATGATAATAATAATAACGTTGCCTGTGATGGTTACGATCTTCATGATTATTTTGAGAATTCTTATCTTTGTTGAGATTAGCCTTTTGACTGTTTCTTGTAAAAATATTGCTCTGATCATGTGTTATATTCTGATTCTTTGTTAATGGAAATGTTTCTTCTTATCCACATGGTTGCAAATGTATGCTTGTTAACAAAAATCAATTATCACAACCTGTTGTTCGTTTTATTTCTTTTTTCTTATCACAATAAAATTAAGGTTTGCTGATGCGTTCGAAAATCACGAAAAACAAACTTCATTCCACCATTTCTGACCAAAGGTCGCAGCCTCCTCCCTCCCGACACCTTGATCCCAAGGATTCACAAGTGCTGTTGCGTCTGCGTCGTTCCGTGTGTTCGGTCAGCACTTTGTCTCATCTTCCGTCATCCCCAACAATTTATGCTTTTCGGTCTTGGCAGCATCGAGCCCGTCTCGGGAGTCACATCAAGTGCGCCACCTTCCCATGAAGAGCTCGACGACTGCGAGGCAGTGGATGAGGAGTCACCCGTCGGTCACAAAAAAAGGACCTTTGTGTCAGAAAGCTGAGCGACGATCAAATTCAAGCGGTTCGAGAGAGGCTGGCGTCGTGGTGCAAGTGCCTCCGTTTCTCCGCGTCTGCGACTGTGTGCGTCGGCGTTACCGTCGTGTTTGGGTGTGTTGTGCGTGTGTTATGTCTGCGTTCCTGCTGTGTCTGCGTCTTGGCATTGTTTTCCTCATGCTTTTTTGTTTCACTCATTGCTTCTGGACTTTTGAAACAAGTTTGGATCGGTGAGACACACTGAGCCAGTGGCAGGACACAGCAAAAAGAATGCATGGGTCTCATGCGATTGGTGCGTGCGTGCAAGTGACTTTCCGGGTGGAGGATGAGAAGCAAGTGAGAGCGCGGACGACGAATAGGTGTGAAAACAATGGAATGACAAGATTGCAAAAAGAGGACAACAGGAAGCGCCTGAAAGAAAATTCGAAATGACATGCTCAATGCGCCACAGCATATTGGGAAAACAAGAAACAAATATATATATATATATATATATATGTATTATCTTTACTTATCAAAGTTTTTTGAACAATTTACTATTACAAGTCACTGTTGCGAGTTCATTGGAGAAAACACAAAATTGAGGGGTCAATTACGTGTTATGCTAAGTGTGTGTGATGAAGCATTCAACAAAAAAACTCATCTCGTATTAAAGGAAAATTAACACTACATGAACAGAGTATTATTCCGAGTTATTATGTAAAAAACAAAAATCGAAGAAGGAAATCAAAAAAAGTGAC
>CBDCEV010000116.1:0-29835 GCA_965215715.1 Hyphomicrobiales bacterium
ACTTCTTCAATGTCACCCTCCTAAGCTTCCGAACCTGGATATGCTTCTCCTCACCCGAAGGACATCCTTGGTACAGGTTCCTCAGAACATGCGCCCTCTTCTCAAACACAGCACGACGAGACGCGCAGCACAACGCATTTCGGTGTGAGACCGCGCAGCCGTGTCTCAAACGCTGCAGGCACCAGCGTGCTTTGCGCCCTCTCCTTCGTTGTGTGTTCCGCGCCGTTACGGCGCAGTGGAACACTGCGGTGTGGCGGCCTCATGTAGCTCAGGACTTTGAGGACGTTATTCCTGCAAGGTTCTCATTTGCAGTTTTTCCCTAATGCTCGTGTTTCGATGATCCATCATTCCATTGCCTTTGACTACGTTGAGGCTCCCAAGATGCTGGAGTTGTGGAATGTTTTCCATTTTCGGCGGTATTGCAGATATCTGACGACGAACCATCATTTCCATTGCATCTCACCACGTGGAGGCTCCCAAGGTGCCTGAGGTGTGGAATTCTCTACGCTGCCCACGGTATTGCGGCATCGCCGAGCGAAGTTGCTCTGCGCATCGTCAATTTGTATTGCCGTTCACGTGTGTCTCCATCAATTACGGGAATTCCATCGTCCGTCAACACCAAGGTCTGCTTCAATTGTCGTACATGCGGCTGGAGGGGTCACTTTTTACCGTGATCATCGATTGAAGGCCGGGTCGATTGGAGTCCGAATATGAGCGTGCTCCTCAGCCCACCGTAATGTCCCACGTTGGACGCCGCTTCGTCGGAGTAAAAACGCAATTCTCAGCTTCACTCAGTGCACGTCTTTCGATCTTGGAGAGGTCTGGGTGCGCGTTCAGGCTCGCAAACATATCTACTCGGTCTACGTTTCGATGCAAGGCCTTCTTCCAGTGCGCAGAGTTGGAGGCAAGGCGCCGGGAGTCTCCCTTAGGGATTGGGCACTCGGCTACGGACTTCCAGCGCCCCAACGCCAATAAGGGCGATCTTCTCCAACCAGTGGGCACGAGCGAGACTTCTGGTATGGGATCTCCTGGCTGAAGGACTGCAGGAAGCATCGTGTTCAAGTTACCCGCTAAGCATGGTCAGGTGGAGGTGGGCATCATGTATGGCGGTGTGGTCCCGACCAAGGGGGCCCAGGAAGTGAAGTAGAGTTCTTTTCAAGCGGAGAGGCAGCCCTTCAACGTTCTGCGTGCCTCAATTCCAATTTCCCCGAAGAGGACGAAGCCACTTCAATCGGTTGTGTACAACTGCTGAGAGAGGGTGAACCAGGCGGAGGAGTCTGCAGTGCATGTGTTGCTCAACGTCTGCGTCCAAGGAAACGTGCTCAGCGTCAGCCTGTGGGAGAGCAACGGTTTCCTCTTCCAGCTGGTTTCCGAAACCTTCACCTTTCTTGCGTAGGACCCACCTCCATTGAGTGTTGTCTTTGTTAATGTCGTCCCATTTCGGTTCTTCTCCGCAAGTTCGCTCTGCTCCGAGACAGTGTCCATGTGTATTCGGAGGTGGTTCGATTTCTTCTCACACGGCCGTTACGCTCCTGGTATTATGGGCCTTATGGTGGGACTGGACCAGTTTTACGCTTTTGATCAGTTTTTCATGATGCGCTTGGCGGGTGACCTCGTGATGTACGGGCTCGAGCTCTTCATCCTTCAGTTGCAGATGTCCTTCGGCGTTGACGTCGAGTGTTACTCGTCTTCCTCAAGTACGTGGACACGCGGTCGAGGGGGATGGCCATGGCCTGGCTGCACGTTGCGCGGCGGTTGTGTGGGATGATGCTGCTCGCGGGAGTCTCATTCCAGCTCCTGCGGGAGGGACACCAGGGCAGCATATGCATGGCGCCACCTGTTTTTGTGGCGCTTCGGTTGACAAGGTGTCTTTTGGAACACCTCGCTCGGTGGACGTTCTCCCACTGGGCGGGGCTTAACCCACGGCTCCAGAGAGCCCGATGGGAGGAAGGGGCACCAACCCCAGGAACTGGTCGACGTCAAGACAAAGGGCACCGAGTTCCAAGAACCAGCACGGCTCAGGAGGAGCGACTTTCTGGCAGGTAACCCCCTTACTTCTTAACCTCGACTCCAGGCGTCGCTTGTCGGAGGTCGTGCTTCGTGCAGTCGGAGTCAGAGGTCGCCGGCCAGCAGGAGAAGTACTTCGACGGTAGCCTGTCCAAGGTCGTGAGGAACACTACTGGCTCCTCTTTTCTTCATGCCACAAGAATGCGCGCGGCAGACCAGGTTGACGGAGATCTCTTACTTCCTCTGCAACGTTTCCACCGAGGTGCACATGAACGGCTGGATGCGTATGTGGCCGGAACGCGTGGCTTGATTCTTTCGCGAACAACACGCACGTTCGGATCTTTTTCCTCGCCGCTGGTGGGTTGTATCCAGGCGACTTTCGGGTCTTACTGGCCTTGTACGTCGGAGTGAAGCTCATGGATCAATCGCAGGGTTGCACTGGCAGCGGCACGGCGTTCCCAGTTGTCCCGGGGGTCCGCTCACCCCATCGTTTTGGAACGGGTTGATGCGACGCATTCTTGATTGCCCGCTCGAGCCCGACATCAGGTGGTCAGGAGTACCCCTTTTCTAGCCCTGGCAACCGGAACTCAAAGAAATAAGCAGGTGGTGGCTTCCGGTTGTACGCGACTCCGCATGGATCTCATTCTTTCCGTATTGAAGGAACATGTCTCAGAGAGTCTGCATCCGAAGTAATATTTCTTGGTCTCTCCACGCAGAGAGGATCATTGATCGATTGTGGTGCATGTCGTCGTCGGTGAGAACTGGCCGCGGGAGTTGGTCAGGTATGCGGTCTCACGAGCATCGGTCCAGTGCAATGCTCAACCACGCACCCTTTCGATATGTTGGGCATGGTGACGGTCATTGCAGTCCTGGAGCGCTCCCTCGATCTCCTTCCACATCACAGCTGTTCCAGCGCGAGGGTATTGAACGGCACAATCTCTACACAGTTCAAGGCATCGGACAACTCATTGAGTGATTGGCCCCCCTCTCAAGGTCCCGACCGCGAGCATTCGCCTGGCGAACTTTCTGGGTACGATGACTACTTTCCCAATGATGGCACGGTCAACCCACGAAGCAGGCGCAGCGGTTTTGACATTGAGGACCATGTGGTGGACGATCGGGACGAGAAAGGCCGCGCTCAGGAGGTGGAGTCGGCGTGCGGAGGCAGGATTCCCCCCGATCAGCAGGCCGATTATATTGGAACTACCGGGTCAACCTGGCAAGCCGGTTATCAGGTCTGCGGATGTGCGATCCGGGAACAGATCCTGGAGGGAATGGCACACACGAGGTCAGCAAGTAGTTTTCCTTGGGACGTGTGCCCAAAAAGGGGGAAGTTTTGACCAGACGCGGGGTCTCCAGCACCAGAACAGTTTCTTCCCCACCTCAATTGCGCAGGATGCGAAAGTGGTGAAAACGTGTCCCAGTGGACACAGAAAGGTTTCTTGTCGAGGTAATTAGCGGCTTCGGTCCATCCCTGGACGAAACGCAAGTGGGGAGGGGAGTTGTCCGACAAGACTCGGGGTCTTGTGCGGCAGCCCGGCCATGCGATGGTACGTTTTCTCTCGGTCCCCCTGACACGAAAGCACTACACCCGCAAGGGGTGAGTGCGGGGCTCGCACGCAGGGGGAGATGGTCGACAGACGCGGGGTCAAGTTCGACAGACATCCACTGGTCACCACAGTGGCAAAGGAGAGTGTTGGCAAAGACTGCCGGAGTTTCCTGTGCAACAACAGCCAGACAACACGATGGTGGGCTGCTCTCCGTCTCCCCCACGAAAGCATTTCTTGCAAAGGGCGAGAATGCGAGATGTGTCTGCATGAGGCTGCCCTCCGGTGCGTGTGGAGCACGGGGCTCCTGCGCATCAGGAATTCGAAGAGCGAGTGCTGTGCTGGGCATTCGCTCGGGTAGCTCTTTCCCTACTGTGCCGCCCGGAACCATTCTGAATTAATTCCCCGGGCCCAAAAAATCGAATTCGAATCATGTAAAGAAATGAAAACACGGCCAGTTTCTGAACTTTTGCAGAAAAAAATGAGGAATAATTCGTCCGACGGGGATTTTTTTTTAGAAACATTTTGGGTTCATTCATCTGGCGGGTTTGAGGGTTCAGAAACATTTTTTAAAAAAAAAAATCTTTTCCTTCTTTTCTCTTCTCTTCATTTTCTCTTTCATTCTCCCTTTCATCTTCTCTTCATCTTGTCTCTCTTCTTCATCTTGTCTTGCTTCTTCTCTCTTCTTGTCCTCTCTCTTCTCTTCTCTCGATCTTCTCTTCTCTTGTCTTTGACCTTCTCTTTCATCTTCACGTGTCTCTTCTCTTTCATCTTCTAGTTTCTTCTCTTTTATTGTCTCGTCTTCTCTTTTATTGTCTCGTCTTCTCTTTTCTTGTCTTGTTTTGTCTCTCTGTCTCTGTGTCTCTCTGTCCCTGTGTCTCTCTGTCTCTGTCTCCGTGTGTTGTTGTTGTTGTTGTTGTTGTTGTTGTTGTTGTTGTTGTTGTTGTTGTTGTTGTTGTTGTTGTTGTTGTTGTTGTTGTTGTTGTTGTTGTTGTTGTTGTTGTTGTTGTTGTTGTTGTTGTTGTTGTTGTTGTTGTTGTTGTTGTTGTTGTTGTTGTTGTTGTTGTTGTTGTTGTTGTTGTTGTTGTTGTTGTTGTTGTTGTTGTTGTTGTTGTTGTTGTTGTTGTTGTTGTTGTTGTTGTTGTTGTTGTTGTTGTTGTTGTTGTTGTTGTTGTTGTTGTTGTTGTTGTTGTTGTTGTTGTTGTTGTTGTTGTTGTTGTTGTTGTTGTTGTTGTTGTTGTTGTTGTTGTTGTTGTTGTTGTTGTTGTTGTTGTTGTTGTTGTTGTTGTTGTTGTTGTTGTTGTTGTTGTTGTTGTTGTTGTTGTTGTTGTTGTTGTTGTTGTTGTTGTGTGTTGTGTGTTGTGTGTTGTGTGTTGTGTGTTGTGTGTTGTGTGTTGTGTGTTGTGTGTTGTGTGTTGTGTGTTGTGTGTTGTGTGTTGTGTTCACTGTTTCACTCTTCTTTAACGCGTGTGACGTGACAACGAAGTTGGCGCCCGACGCGCCGCCGCCAAGACGGAACAAAAAGAAACTGACCGCGCTGAGTCCCAACACCTCAACGTGTTCAACAACTACCTCTCCACTGTTCATTGGGTCGGCTGAACAGTGGGCAAATCTACTACACAAAAGACGTCCAGCGCAAAATGGCACGTCAGTGCCACCCTGCCCAATTCCCAATCTTGCAACCCTCGTTGTAGTCTTGGGCTGATTTCCCACAGCGTGAAAAGTTCCAACATCCCATTCCACATATTGGGCTGCTCGGAGCCCTCGTCATCGCTGCCATCGCTCGAGTATGAGGTACACATCTTGCACTACGGTGTTTGACGCAAAACAGCACAGCGCACGCAGCCCAGTAACACCACCAGGTCCCGACCCCATTCAACGTGTACAGATTGTGCCCAGGTACTCACACAGGTTGGACAAAGAGTAAAACACCAATGCAGATGCGCCTCAACTCGCGGAGAAGGCATATCTCAATTAGAAGCCACATTCACTGGTGCTGTCAGAGGCCACTCCAGCAGCTCCTCAGAAGCCGTCGCTGGCAACGGCCAACTCATTCTTGCACGCGGCGGGAGACCCCGCTTGATCCTGCTCAGCGCATCACGTGCCGAAGACTTGATAGTTCCCGAACATTGCACGCTCAGCTTGCACAACGACCGCGATGTCCATCCCGCACAATTCCAGCACCACGTTATGCCTCGGTACTGGGCCACTGAATGCGACGGATGCACGATTTTCCACCCAATTGGAATGTATGCCCCCGCCCGCACCTGCCGCACATCCATGCCGAGAGAATTCCCAATACTCTGCATGGTTTGGATCTCGCCTGAACATGGGCCCGCCCTCAACCAGCGCACAAGAGACGTTTCACCCATGCTTTGCTTACAGGTTTGACATTCCCACCGTTGCCTGGAACGTCGAAATGCCAGTTGATGTGTGGTCTGCTCAAAAAGTGCCTGCAAGACAGTTTTGTATTGAACTCTCCTGAGACCTTTTTCGCGAAGTGTCAGAACTGTGGGATTGGCTTTGGACGCTTGCAAATTTGCCTCAACGATCCTCCTTTGGACCTGCCAAGCCAGCGCGTCCACCCAAGCCACTTGCTCCGCTGCCGCACCTCGCAGCGCCGCTTCACCTGCCGCCTTCTTAGCCACCGCATCGGCCATCTCATTGCCAAATACAATCGCCATGTCGTGATTCTCAGTATTGATGTCGGCCACGTCAACGTGCGCACGCTGCCACTGCACTGTAAAAGTTCCTTGCCTCGTTTTTAGGGCACGAGACAATCGCCACCAAAGATCTGGGTTGCTGCCTTGTCCAAGGCGAGGTGTGGGCCAACCCCTATCTTGCCTTTTCTTGAGAATCTGGTAGTCCGTGACGTAAACCACGTTGCCTCGCGTGCTCTCGGCTGCCACCACGCATGCCATGAGCTCCGCCCTGCCCACTGTGTTGAGCTCGCCCTCACCAAGCGTGCCCATCCAGCCGCCTACGGGCTTGAGGCTGTTCATGAGCCTCTCACTGTGACGTTTCCATGTGTTCAAGGTTTGCCCAAGACAGTTTGACATACCCTGAATAATGACCGCGGACCATCCCACGCGCCTGATTCGCGGATCGCTGTGCGTTCCCGAGCCGTCCCCAAAAATGTAGGTACAAGCTTCGGTCAATACGCCACTCCCAAATTGACGCCAGAACCCCAACTTCGAGTCTTGCAAAGTCCAGGATCGTGGCACAACCCCCCTGAGCCAGAAACATTCATTTGCGTCTTTGGCTAGGGTGGCTTTTTGAACGAGATGCTGTGTCTTGTCAAAGATCTCACCTGTGTTGGCTCGGCATTGCCAAACTCGATGGAACATGTCCTCATCGGCTTCCTCGCATCTGGGGCAGAGCGCTGTGTCCACCAGCCCCGCTCGATATCGCCGCTCCTGCGTCCAGCACGACGCCGTAGCCGCTGCCAACAACATGCCTCGGGCTGCATGCAAGCCCTTTCTCTCCAAGAACTTGTCGTGTTTGAACAACGTGGTGAGATCTGCCCCGCCATCCAAACCTGCTCCCAGCTCATGCCTCGCAGCCTTCTCCCACAACTGCCCCTCAATCGAAGCACGGAAGGCTTGCCAGAATCCCCAATCATCAATACCCACACCTCCTGCCTTGAGAGTCCATCTATTGCCTTCAGGGTCTTTCCAGGATGTGTGCCGTATGGGAACCCAATTGTGTTGCATGAGTGTTACGATGACAGCGGACATGTGTCCCCGCACGTACCTCCATCTGGTTGCAGGACTCCTCGCCATCATCGCCGTCGCAATTTTTGCCCACACTTTTCCAATGTAGGGCCTGAGTCTGTGATTGTGCTCCCAAAAGATAAGCCATTGCCTAATGAGATTACACGGGACCTGGACTGCTGGGTCGGCATTGGGATGCAAGAGCGCAATTGCCGTGGTCAGACACCTGCCTCGACCTCCGCATTGTGCAGCTTCAGCCGCTCTCGTCCTCGCTTGCTTGACCCATGACGGCGGCGCGCCCATCGCCGCAGTACCATAAGCTTTCTGCGCCCAAGCCCCCGTCCTCCAGAGCCGCGCAGTAGCTTGCTTCGAGGCCCACCTGCCGAACCTCGCACATCTTTTCGTTCGTCTTCCAGCCTTGGCCCATCTCTTGGCCATGGTACGACGCGCCGACTTTCTTGCGCTTGATACATCCAATCCCAGATCCCTGGCTTGACCGGCTTCCTGGATGTGTATGTCATGTCTTGCAAGAGAGGAAACAACCTGTTTGGCGATCTGAGGTGTGGTCGCAATAACCACCGATTTGGAAGCAACCGCCAACTTACTCTCTTGTAGGTCCTGTACCAACTGCAACGCCGCCTCCACCGCTTTGTTGACCACCTCACTCGGCGGAGCTTGCGTGCGCTGTGCCAGGTCATCCACCCATTGCGCAGTCGTGGTGGACGGGTGCAGCTCGTGCGACTTCTGCAGCATGTCGTAGAGCGCCAATCTTGCAGCGTGGTTGCCTTGCGCGCATCCCGCCGCCACCCCATTGCTGATGACAATACCTTCGCTGAAACCACTGCAGCCTGCGGTTAAGAAACGGACCCCTGCATACGTGAGTAGAGCCAAACTCAAAAGTACCGGGGGGTATGCCAGTTTCAATCCAGCTCGAGCCACCAGAGACAATGAAATGGAATCATAAAAACTTTCCACATCAAATAACACCGTGCAGGCCTCCTGATTGTCGGTGTGCTGCGTCAACTCATCAGCCACCAATCGGCGCAAAGCCGCCTGCAGCGGTGAGCTGCCTCTCACTGCGTCATCCCAGAAACCCGCCTTCGCATCGCACCACTCCGTCGCGAAGGCTTTTCTCGTGCGACTCCATATGCGGTAGAGCATTGTCAGCAAGGAGATAGGTCGCTCGCCTTTTACCTCTTTGGCAAGCAAACACACCAGTGTGATGTATACCTGCCAGGGCCACGCAACCTGTTCCTCGCATTGATTGAGAAGATCCACAAATTTTTGCCTGCCCTCCTTTGGCAGGGACTTGATGAAACGAGGTCCAAAACGGTCTGCTCCCAACCCTGTCGCCTCGTTCATCGTGGCAAGCGCTTCATCCAGGTCCTCAAGCATGATCTTGGGCATGTCCTGGTTTGCCTTCGCACGCTGCCTAACTTCCTGGATAGCCATAACTGTGTCTTGAGTAGTGTCGCGTGCTTTTTGCCACTTTGCTACCCATGTCTTGAAACGAGATGCCATCATGTCAACTGGCGTGCAGAAATGTGATGATCCAGTGATCACCTCCTCTGCCAGCTGCGGCTTCGTTCCAATCCTTCCAGTCCATCTGTGAGCAAGCTTGGCGCCTTGGCTCATCGCCGCTGCTGCCCACTCCTTCGCTGCTGCGCGTCCCATTGCCAAAGCTTTCTTGGCGCAAGCTTTGGCTCGCTGCATTGCGTTGACTCGAACCTCCTCCAAATCGTCCAAGTCGAATTGCTGCGGGTCCATCAGAATTTGCCTCCACTGCTCGGCGGTCCAGTCGTCGTCCGCAGTGGAGTTCGCCATTGCTTCGTCCAAGCCGAATTGTACTTCCCGCTTCAAAGCGGATCTGATGTCTTGAAACCATTGCGCACTGACATTCTCACCTACTTGTTCACGCTGGCACAGTTTAATCAAATCAGTGATGCGTGCTGTAATCAATTCCCAACAGTTTGCGTGCTTGTTGTGGCATTGTCTGGTGGCTAATTGTCTTCGTGCGGGGACCACAGTGCGCAGCCGAAATTTCACCCCTGCAGATCTACCACCATATCTGATGCGCTCATGCTCAGCGAGCCCATGCGCCTCAGCAACGCACTCCTCCGCCTTCTGCATGAATTCCTGAAAACAATGCCCCAATACGCATGCTTGTGTTCTTGTGGACAAAAACCCAATAGACTGAGAAACCGCATTTGGGGGACCAGATCTTGTCTTGCGACGGCTTGGCAGTGCAGATCCCCAATGCTCGGCCTTGCAGACAAACTTGATCTCTTTTTTAATGGGTTCCTCAGGCTTGGTTTTTGACTTCATACGCTTTCTCGAAGGCACCACCTGCTCAACAGTTTTCGGGAAAGCGAAGTTCTTAGGAAAGCAGGCCTGCCTCACGCGGACCTGTGTGGGAGTGGCCGTGAATTGCAAGCATATACCAATGTGTGGTTTGCATGGCGAATTGTATTCCGGTGTGATACCCCTCCAGAAAGGTCTCACGGAATCTGAAATGACAGCAAAGTCGATGATTCGCCCACGACCTGTAGTGCACGTGTGCCCCACCTCCGGCACAACAATGCTAGCCCTCTGGCCCAAGCTCTGAACCCACCCAGTCTCCCACAGCTGGTCAGGCTCCATGTTGAAATCGGCAGCAATTGCAAACGGCGTTCGAATCGAGTGGGTAAACTCCAAAATCTGCGCCATTTTGACCTGATTGGCTGCCTGCGCATCGTCTCCTGTGGAGAAATATGCAAATACCACTGCCAAAGTGAGACCCTTCAAATGCCAAAAAATGGGTGTCCAATCCCAGCGTTTCAAAGGCTCCGCGAGGTCCCCATAACCTTCCAAATACCTTGAAAATTTCCAGTGTGGTTTGATCATTGCCATTGTTCCCCCACTGGTTCCTCCACGGCCTGTCAAATTGGCAGGAGTCCAAATCGAGCGGTATCCTTCCACTCGCAGGCGCCCTGCCTCCTCTGCCGCGCTCGCCAAGTCCAAATGGTGCTCCGCCACTCCCATGATGTCGTAGTCCATTTGGTCACTCAATAGCCACGTCCTCGCTTTGTGGCCAAAGGATGTCACGTTTTGGAACAAAATTTTCCGTGTGTCAGGAACACGGCTTACCCTTGTCCTCAGGCTTCGGATCTTTTGGCTCAGCTGTTGGCCCTGCCAGATAAGCCCGTTGCTCCGCCTCCTTCGAAACCTTGGCCAACAACTGCTTGACCTCATCCTCTTGCTCCTTTGACACTGGCATCTTTGTGTCTTCCTCCATCGCCACACACTCTGTCTGGGCTGCTCGCTTTCGCTCCATCTGCATCGTTCTCGCGGCCTCAGCGATTTCAGCCACCCGCTTGGCCGCCGCACGCTCCAGCTTGAGGGCATCCTGATAGGCTTTTTTGGTCTCATCGTCCGCGAAGTCCAGGGATTTCTCGTCCAGCACCTTTGCCTCTGACTCCTTCGCAGTGTTCGTGAGACGTCTGCGAATTTGGGAAATGGACTTCCCAATCTCAATCGCTCGCTCTTCTTGTTCGGCTGCCTTGTGCTTGTGTCGTACCGCTGCCTCGACCAGTTGCAACTGCTGTTGCTGCAGCTGCTGCATCTGCTTCGTGAGCGAGATCCACAAGTCAACGCCTCCGTCGCCTCTATCTTTGGAGACGAGCTCAGGGCATAAGGCTCTGATCTTCTTGACGGCGCCTTGGTCTCCTGCCCGTTCGGCAACGTCCAGTTTTTCTTGGAGAATTTCTCGCAACCATGGTTCAACACCTCCTGCTGGGGCCGTTCCAACATCCACTGCTGCTCGTTTGCTAACAGACTGCGCTCGAGCAATTGGCTTGGGAAAAGGAGAACAGCAGAAACGACAAGTGCGACCAGGTGTCCATTTGTGAGCAAAAATCCAAGAATCACTGTTGCAGGTCCCACATTGTACCTTCTTCTCCGCGTCATTGGGCTGTGCTGCAGTTCGCGGTCGTGTGCTTTGCTTCGGCGCCATGCAAGGAGCCTCTGAACGGTGGTGTCTACGCAGCAACCGTAGAGCACGAGCTGTCCGACGCTTGCCAGAGTGAGTCAGCCACCCAGCTTTGGCTGCTCGCAACCAATTGCGTGCGAGTGAACGTCTTGCACGAGCACGTCTGTGCTTTGAACTCTCAAGTTCTCGACCGGGAATGGGGTTCGCCGCAATTTCGTGAAACAAAATCACCAAAACAAATTGCTCACACCGGGAAAACGAGTGTGTTTGAACCCTGTGTTGTGTTGTGTTGTGTTGTGTTGTGTTGTGTTGTGTTGTGTTGTGTTGTGTTGTGTTGTGTTGTGTTGTGTTGTGTTGTGTTGTGTTGTGTTGTGTTGTGTTGTGTTGTGTTGTGTTGTGTTGTGTTGTGTTGTGTTGTGTTGTGTTGTGTTGTGTTGTGTGTGTTGAGTGTTGTGTGTTTTTGCGTTTTGTGTGTGTGGTTGTGTGTGTCTGTGTATGTGTTGGTGTGTTGGTGTGTTGGTGTGTTAGTGTGTGTGTGTGTGTTTTGTGAAGCGATTGATTACGTGTGTCATTGTCATTGTCATTAATTGTCTTGGTTCGAACAATGATGAAACCGGCAAGGAAGTGTGATAAGCATTGTGCACAGTGAGTTGCATGATCCAGTGAACCACTGAAAGTTAAACGCATGTTACTCTTTTGGGTTTGTGTTGTTGTGTGTTGTTGTGTGGTGTGTGTGTTGTGTGCTGTGTGTGTTGTCTTGTGTGTGGTTGTGTGTGTGGGGAGGAGGGGGAGGGGGTGATGGTGGTGGTGGTGCGGACATGTGGCAAAACGCGCATGTCTGTCCATGCGTGCACGCAGTATGCAATGAATTAAAAACGGGTCAGCACCAATGTGCCAGCCCCCTTCGGCTGGACTGACCAACCGGAACCCCCTACGCCTGTTCCCTCCGAAGGCAGGTTCCAGGCGTTCCCTGGTGCAAAACTCACCCAACCCACGTCGATTGCGAGGCACATCCACTCCTTCGGAGGAAGGGGGACGCAATCTTTTCCATCGCCTCGGCGTTGGATGCCCTGGAGACGGAATGACGTGAGAAGATGCACCTGGACACGTCTTCGTGGTTAGGCGGACCTGTTTACCCGTGTTACCACCTTCATCCAGGAGATGCCTTTTACCACTCCCAATTCCACCCTTGGGCAAAGGTCAAAGGGGAAAACGCATGGTAAAAATAGCAGTACAGTGTCGGAGCTTGAGACAGGGCCTCTCCGAAGGGGTTTGAAAGGGGTTTAAACCAAAGGGGGTTTGGTTTAACCCTCCCTCCCTCCCTAAAAACCAACTTTAACCCCTCTTCCCCTCCCCCCCTCTCTCCCTTTAAACCAAACCCTGCGGGAGCACCGCGGGAGGAGGGGAGCGGACCAAAGTGAACCCGAACACTTTTGGCTTTCATTTTCTCCCCCTTTAAACCAAAGGGGGAGTTGGTTTAAACCTCCCTTTAAACCAAAGGGATTTGGTTGAAACCCCCCATTTAAACCAAAGGGGGTTTGGTTTAAACCCACCTTTAAACCAAAGGGGGTTTGGTTCAAACCCCCCCTTTAAACCATAGGGGGGTTGGTTTGAACATTTTTTTGTTTTTTCTGTTTTTTTGTGAAAATGAAAGGGAGGAGGTTTAAAGGGAGGGGGAGGGGAGGTTTAAAGGGAGGAGGGTTTAAAGGGAGAGGGGGGTTAAAAGAGGCCCCGGAGACCCCAACCAAGAGACCCCCAGGAGACAGCCCTTGCCCAGGAGACCGCCCTTGCCCAGGGGACCCCCAGTGGACCGCCCTTGCCCAGGGGACCGCCCTTGCCCAGGGGAGCGCCCTTGACCGGGGGAGCGCCCTTGCCCGGGGGAGCGCCCTTGCCCGGGGGAGCGCCCTTGCCCAGGGGGACCGCCCTTGCCCAGGGGGACCGCCCTTGCCCAGGGGGACCGCCCTTGCCCAGGGGGACCGCCCTTGCAAAGGGGGACTGCCCTTGCCCAGGACCGCTCCTGGACCGCCCAAAATTTCGTTCTTTTTTCCCTCTCCCGCCGCAAAATGCGTTCTTTTCTTCTCTCTCTGGGAGGTCTTCTGGTTGAATTTTGGTGCCAGGACCCTCAAATGTGCACGTTTGGGCTCTCGGGCTGTGGTGTGAAACCCCGGCGGCTTTAAGGCCGCTTCACACAACAACCAGAGAACTCCAAACGTGCACATTAGAGGGTTCCGGCGCTTCAAACACCACCAAAATTCCACGGGAAAACCCCCAGAGAGGCAAGAAAAGAATGAATTTTGCGGCGGGAGAGGGAAAAAAAAGCGCGAAATTTTGGGCCTCCTCCCCACCCTTCTGGGCTCCACCCTTCCAGGCTCCACCCTTCAGGCTCCCACTTTTTCTAGGTTTGGGCCTCCACCCTTCGGGGTCTCACAGTGCGGGGCCCCACCCTCCCCCGACGCGTTGGCCTAAAGCGGTATTGGCCAAAGCGGTGCTGGCCTGAACAGGTTTAACCGGCTGGCCTAAAGCGGTTTGGCCTGAACAGGTCGCTGCCTGAAGGGTTAATAAGGGAGGGGGGGGAGGGGGGGAGGAACCCCCCGGAGACCCCCCAGAGACCCCCCGGAGACCCCCCGGAGACCCACCGAGAGACCCCCTAACACACCTTGAAATGAGAAGTCACTCACAACTCCCACGGAAGAGCACTACACCTGGCACTCATGACTCACCAAACAAGTCAGCCATGTCGGGAGTCGGGCCGTCCGTGCCCGTCCACATGTCAGCAGGTGACGAGATGAGCGAACTGGCAAACGCCCGGGCGCAAGAGATCGCCAACATCCTGACCCACCTCTTGCGCCATGCCCAATACGCGGATCCTCGGAGAACAGGAATAGCTGCGCGAGACCGTGCTGAAGCAAGGCTGTCAATAAAGGCGACCGCTTCGTCGCCCCATCTCCCGCCCGTCTCCAGAGCCACGACAATGAGGTGACACCTGCAGTTCCCAATACTTCGCCTCTTTGTCCTGACGCGCGCGATGCAACACGGCGCCATTGGTGATCGCTGCGTTGGGGCAAGCAATTCCAGCAGAAGTGAGTGCGCTCCGGAGGGTGATGTCCACATGTCGCGCAACTTCACGTTGCGTCTCACCGTTGCTCCTGGTTCCCTGCACACCCGAGCCAGTGTCGTCTCTGTCGCAACTGCCCTGGATCGCAACCTCCCTGACCGTGGGCATGCTGCCCGGTGGCGCCCGCACCTGTCCAACCAAGCACCACACTCGCAGACTGCTTCCGTGATCTGCAATGGGAGACGGAGCCTCTCCAACACAATCGTCCGGAACAATGATGGCTGAATCTGGAATTCCGGTGAGGTGGGGCAACCGCAGAGAACACTGCTGGACCCATGTCCCGAGTGGGAACGCAGATGAGCCTGGTTCCCGGCAGATGACTGGGCCAGCACAACGTTTTCCCGAAAGTGGTGTTCGAGAGAGGAAGACGCGAAGTACTGCCAGCCATGCTGCCACTCACCTGGTTCGGCCACGAAACCATGAGGTCGAGCTCCATCCCTGAGCGCTGTCCATCCTGGACGTCCCACTGTGGTCCAACGAGCGTGCGGACTCTTGGAGCTCTCCCAGACATCCTGTCAGGGCGCGTTCTACTTAGGCCAATTTCGACTTAGGCCATCGTCGTCTTCTACTTAGGCCAGTTCTACTTAGGCCAGGTGCAACTTAGGCCAATTTTGGCTTGCCCCTTTGACCATCCAAAATGTCAAGATGAAAAAAATGAAAAAAGGAAGAGAAAAAGAAACGAAAGGGCGGGACAGTCAATATAGTCCGTGTTTCTGTGAAGGCGTCGCCGGCCGAAGGCCGGCGACGCCTTGCGCCTTTCGGGTTTCAACAGGCCTTCATGTGGCGCATCGCCGGCCGAACGCCGGCGATGCTCCACATGAAGGTCTGTTGAAATCGAAAGGCGGAGGTTTAGGGGTTTAGAGTATAAGGCTCAGGTCTTTAGGGTTTAGGGTTTAGGGTTTAGGTCTTTAGGGTTTAGGTCTTTAGGGTTTAGGTCTTCAGGGTTTTGGACTTTAGGGTTTAGGTCTTTAGGGTTTTGGTCTTTAGGGTTTAGGTCTTTACGGTTTAGGTCTTTCGGGTTTAGGTCTTTCGGGTTTAGGTCTTTCGGGTTTAGGTCTTTCGGGTTTAGGGTTTATGTTTTTAGGGTTTAGGGTTTAGGATTCAGGGTTTACGTCTTTAGTTTAGGTCTTTTAGGGTTTAGGCAGCAACAACAACAACAACAACAACAACAACAACAACAACAACAACAACAACAACAACAACAACACAACAACACACAACACACACACACACCACACAACAACAACACAACAACACAACACACAACCCCAGAAAATGGCCGAAATCTGAAAAAACAAAAATTTGGCCTGAGTCGCACCTGGCCTAAGTAGACCTGGCCTAAGTAGAATTGGCCTAAGTAGAACCTGGCCTAAGTAGAACATAGCCTCCTTCCTGTCATTGGGGCCTCCCGCACCAAACCTCCAACGATGTTGGCGGTGACCTGAGGGAGGCGAGCTTGCAACATGGGCAAAGCATCGGCCCACGAAGCCCAGTATGCAGCAGGGCTCATCCGTGCTGTTGACCGAAGGCCCAATCCACCGAGACGCACGGGAAGGGTGGCAATGCTTTGCGCTGCACTTTTCTGGCTCCCTGTCTCCGGGCAACTGGCCCAACAAGCTCACCATGGCACGACGCATCCCCTCGTCATGTCCAGCCGCGTATCCGACCACGTGGGATGGAGGCATGGTTCTCAGGCAAATGGTGGCACCGTGGGCCTGCGCATTGCACCAACAACTGCCAAGCGCACTGCAGGTCCGGCACCCACGACAAAGCCCTACTCTCCGGCTTGGTTCCACACACGCGTCTTCCCCATGTGCACTCGGATGCCAGCTCCTCTGAACAACCGGTCAGCCAACAAGTCGTACAAAAATCTGCCAAAATGTAGACATCGTCGAGGAACGCAAACAACTCTTCACCGGGCAACATCCGTTCCTTGACCGCTGACAATGCATCGTGCACAGCAAGACTGAAACAGAGAGGCATCAGAGGGTCGCCCTGTTCGCCTCCCTCGTGTTGCCAGACCTGTTTCCTTACTCCGTCCTGATCTTTCCCAATGGTAACATGACGGAGAAGCGTATGTGCTCCTGACAAAGGGGAGGAGTCCGCGCCCCAGGCATCTCCAAGAGCTTGGACATCATGGCGCTCGTAAAACGTGACCGTACGCGCCCATGCCGTCGATGGACAACACAGCAGCCTCGGGGATCCGCATCGGTTGCTGCGCGCACTGCATGCCCGACACAGTCAACGCCTGCACGTGTCGACAACGCAAACTGGAACGGAGCACAAGTGCGCTCCACTTCTTTCATAAATTGCCTCGCCAGTGTCTTTGCAACCAGCCGGCGGAAAGAAGTCCCTGTGGCAATCCCCCGCACCCCGCCGTCCTTCTTAGACAAAGCTGTCATGGTGGCAGTCATGAAAGGCTTGGCTGCTGGTGGTGCATTGCCCCGCGCCAGATCTTCTGCGGCCAGAAACAGAAGCTGGAGAAGTTCGCTATCGTCCAAGCAGACGCGCAACAATTCGTTGGTGCACCCACCAGGACCTGGGGCACTCCCCGAAGGAGATGTTCGAAGGCACTTGACAAATTCCTGCTGGTCCAAATCGAGAACTTGGTCAGGGACAAAATCCAACACTTCCCTGGGAATGGGTCGGACTGGTGCCTGAGGACGTCTCCCTTGCAACTCTGCGAAAGTGGCATCGGTTCGGGGGGCCAGTGCTGCTCCAGTCAATTCGTGCCGGGCCCGAGACACCTGTCCTCGGAGAACCCGGTTCTGAGCTGCCTTCCCTCGCCTCTCCTCTTCAGAAATTGCCTTGCCCTTCGGTGATCTTTCGAGTACAACTGACCGTGCCGTGTCAATCAAACTGACCCACTCCCCCGCAGCGAATCGGTCTGCGCGGGAACACAGTTCGTCACGTCCCACTGATCCTGAACCTCGAGGACGATGCAACAAGAGCCTGGGGATCAACCCGAAGAGCTTCTGCCAGATGCGCCCGATGTCTCTCGCGCAAAGCCAAATCAAAGCTCTGCCGCAATCGACCCCTCATGAAATGAGGGCAACTCCTCAGAACTGGAACGCGCTCCAAGAAAATGTGTTCAAGATTCACAGAGTCCAGAGATTCCCAACTTGCTGAAGGAACAGGACCAGCAATTGGTAACCGACCTCGGCTGCCCGGTGCTGTGCGTGTTGGACCACTGGCTGGCACAACACCCTCAACATGTTCTTGTTGGCCCATGTGCAACGCCACTGTCACGAAAACAGACTCTAACAAAGCCACGCGTGCATCGACCGCGCTGGCCAACTGCAACACGCGCTCTTGTGCCCTCGCCGAGAAATGGTTCCCTGGTTGGGCTCCCGGCTCGAAACCAACAACTCAAATCTTCCCCGCAACGGACACCCCAGGATCTGATCACACCTCGGAGCGCAGTCCAACCAACTACGACGGCTTCACTCACTGACAAATTGTTCTCGTGGAATTCGACGTTCTCTGTGATGGAACTGGTCACACTGCACAACCAATCGAACCCAGGGCACGCAACCGACTCGCCTGCAGCTTCCCAAATAAATGGAACGTTGACTGGGGACCACCTTGCTGCGTCAAAGCGCGCGGCAATGCCGAACCTGCCTGAACAACCCCAATGTGCCTTGACAAAGCGGAACATCTGCAATGCCGCTTATCTTCAACTGTCAGATCGAACTCCAGAGCATCCAAAACGCTTGGCGAATCCACTGCAGTGGGGCTGACTTCCTGTGCCTGCAATCTGGCACTGCGGCGGAGAGGCCTCGCTGCTGGACCGTAACGGGCCTCGCACCTCCGACAACGCCCCCTGAACATCAACAAATTCAATGCCCTCCTCCTTCGACACACCTTCGCTTGGCATCGGATTCGTCGATGAGGGCACCCATGCGACTTCCGAGAGAAGTCTGAACCTCCATGGACTGCAACACAACTGCGGATGCCCTCCGCGCTGCCAATTTTGCTGCTCCTTGTGCCAACAGATTTGAGACAAACGAGATCACGTCCGCTAACCCGAACAGAGCGTCCCGCAAATCGAGATTTCTTGAAGCCATCCACTCTTCGATGGCCTGGTGGTCTTCTGGCAATGCATGGATCATGGTCACATCTGGAAGCGCATCTCCGCTCCACGGCGTCCTGTCCTTGGCCACCCGGCTCTGTCGCAACTCCACGCACAATGCATCGCGCTCCGCTTGAAGTTGGTTCACCATTTGCTGCAAATCTGGAGTTGCTGCTTGCTGTGACTCCAACCTCGCCAGACGCGCGCGGCTCTCCTGAAGAAGGACTGTCTCCGCATCCAATTCCGCTTGCAACTTGGAGATTCTCTTGGTTGAACGGTCCATGAACTCCTTGCACTCCTTCACCAACTCTGGGATGGGCGTTCCTGCGCAGCCTCTTGTGCCTTCTTTAACGATTTCTTGATGGCCTCCGAGGGTTCACAATGCGTCGAGGGCTTTCTGGAGTTTCTCCACCTTCGCGCATGCTTTGGCCTTCTTGGTGTCGGGATCGACACCTCTGTTGCGCCAACGTCCACCTTGGCGATCGCGCTGCGCTTGAGGCCATTTGGCTGCAGGTGGACGCGGCCCGCGGATCGTACACAATCAGCAAACAAAATCCTCGGATCACGCGCAAGCAATGAACCGTTTGAGACTTGAGCCAAAATATTGGGACGCTTGAGCATGAAGAAGCAAAATTGTTTGTTGCATTTTTTACATTTACATCTCTTCTTAACTGAAAAAAATTGAATGTGATCAATAAAATCTTCAGATAAATCGTTCCTGACAGATAAATAAATGAACAACAGCAGGAAATAATCCAGCTCAAAAAGTTAAAAATAAAGGTCCTTTCACAGTCAACAGAACAATTTCAGTCCATCAGAATACGTTCGTCAAGATCTGAATACAGACTAAACATAAGACAAGATAATGCCGAGAAAAGACTTATTTAACTTGGACATGTGGTAGGATACGTTACCGAATAAAGACTTAGAATGTTTACTTTAAAAAAAACTAAGTTTATTAAAAGTAGTCTCGCTATATGAAACATTGCGATTAAAAAAAAGTCAATTAGAAATCAATAAGATACACATTAAAAAAAAACTTTTACATCTATCCTGAATTCTTGAGAATCGACAGAACAAATTCACACATAGATGTTATGATAGTCGATCTAACACAAAAATATATAAATGTGTTTTAAAGAATGTTCACATCAAGATCTGAATTCAGAGATGATGTCGATAACAGACAAAGTCAACTTGGATGTGAGGTAGGATGTGTTAGCGAAAAAAGACCAGAATTATTCAATGAAAAAACATCAAAATTTAACACAAGAGTTTCGCTACCTGAAACATTACGTATGAAAAAAGTCAATTAGAAATCAATAAGACACAAATTAGTATTGAAAAAAAACTCTCATTTTACACTGATATCTTGATATATGTCAACAAAATAGTCACAGATAATATTCAAAAAACATTCACTGATTTAAGTAAACTAGATAGTTAATTCATGGAATTTTTATACAATAAATTCAGATATGATATATATATAAAAGTAAGAAAAAAGAAGCAAAAGCTTTAGATGAATCTTTGCACATACTTTTGCCTCAAAAAATAAACTTTTCACACTCAAATTTGTCAGACGAGATTCAGGAAAAACTAAAAAATATAAATCAATCAAAGTACAAGAAGTGTATAATATTCTGGGCATGACTCCTACTTCATATTATTCTTTTAGCTGATCCTCGAAAATAAGAATAGACGTTTTTGACGCACTTGGAAAAATGGGATCAATACTAACCAAGATAACAGAAAATCATCAACTACAAATTGGATACCTTTTGGATGAAAAACATAACAAATCAAATTTTGCTTTGAATAAAAATTTTAAAAAGTAGTATGTACAACCCGGTCAGACAAAATCATCCACAAATGATAAAAGATATATTAAAAAAATGCCAATTTTTACATACAGAAAATACAAAGCAAATGATAAACATTTTGAAAAATACAAAGGACATGAACATTGATATAATAGACACGCATCACAATCAAAAGCAAGAGAGTCCATCTGACACAGCCTTAATGACTGCAAACAATATTCAAAAATCAGTGCCAAATCTTGATGTGATAAATACCAATGAAATAAAAAATGCGAAAAAATCAGATAGTAGTACACTCCATAAGAGGTCGGGGAAACCCTGAAATAGTAATTACTTTCAACGGCCAAACAAGAAAGTTAGAGGCAGGGCCTCTCCGAAGGGGTTCGAAAGGGGTTCAAACCAAAGGGGTTTGGTTTAAAACTCCCCTTTATACCCCCACCTCCGGAGCACGGGGGGGGGAGACCAAAGTGAACCCGGACATGTTTGGTTTTCATTTTCCCCCCCTTTAAACCAAAGGGGGTTTGGTTTAAACCTCCCTTTAAACCAAAGGGGGTTTGGTTTAAACCCTCCTTTAAACCAATGGGGGTTTGGTTTAAACCTCCCTTTAAACCACAGGGGGTTTGGTTTAAACCTCCCTTTAAACCAAAGGGGGGTTGGTTTAAACTCCCTTTAAACCGAAGGGGGTTTGGTTTAAACCCCAACTTTAAACCCCCCATGAAACCCCCCTTTAAATATGCGGACGAACCAAACCTCCCTTTGGTTCAAACTGGTTTAACCCCTTTGAAACCAAAGGGGGTTTGGTTTAAACCCCCCTTTAAACCCCCCTTTAAACCAAAGGGGGTTTGGTTTCAACCACCCTTTAAACCCCCCTTTAAACCCCCCCCCCCCTTTAACCAAAGGGGGTTTGGTTTAAACCCCCCTTTAAACCAAAGGGGGTTTGGTTTAAAACCCCCCTTTAAACCCAAGGTGTTTTTTTTTGTAGGGAGGGGTTAAAAGGGGAGGGGGGTTCCAAGACCCACCGGAGACCCACCGGAGACCCACCGGAGACCCACCGGAGACCCACCGGAGACACCCAGGGCCGCCCTTCCCCAGGACCGCCCTCCCCCAGGACTGCCCAAAATTTCGATCCCCGGCGGCCCCACCAGACCGGGCCGCCGGGGCTCGCACACGACAACCCGAGAACTCCAAACGTGCACATTTGAGCGCCCCGGCGCTTCAAACACCACCAAAATTCCACGAGAAGACCCCCAAAGAGGGAAGAAAAGAGCGAATTTTCCGGCGGGAGAGGGAAAAAAAGCGCGAAATTTTGGGCCCCCCACCCTTCAGGGCCCCACCCTTCGGGGCTCCACCCTTCAGACAACCCGAGAGACCCCCGGGAGACCCCCGGGAGACCCCCGGGAGACCCCCGGGAGAGGAGGGGGGGGGAAATTGAAAGTGAAAGTGAAAGGGAGGGGGGGGGGTTAGGGGGGGAGGGGGGGTTTAAACGGGGGAGGGGTTTAAAGGAGAGGGGGTTAAAGGGGAGGTTTAAAGGGGGGTTTAAAGGGAGGAGGGGGGGGTTAAACCCCCCCCCTGGTGAAACCCCAGAGGCTCTCCCTGGAAAGTTAATACATCAAACGCAAATCAAGAAAATTTCTGCACAAGGGGCAATAGCAGCGGCAAAATGAATATATAATCAAAATCACGCAAAGTTGTTTAACACAAACAATGTTTTTTTATAACCTAATTCAATCAAAAATAACATGTGATTATAATGCGAAATAGTGGGACCACCAAATGTTGGAAAATCTACTTTTTTAACGCTTTATGTCAAAACTCTCAAGCTCAAGCAGCAAACTATCCTTTTTGCAGAACAAATCATAATAAAGTCTCTGTATTTGTTCCAGATGAAAGACTAAACAAAATAGTCAAAATAGCAAAATTTTCAAGCACGGAACAAGCTAAAATAAAATATATGGATTCAGCAGAATTTATAAAAGGAGCAAGTAAAGGAGAAGAATGTAAAAATAAATTCTTGAGTCATATATCCCAAATGGATTTAACAATACATTTGATTACATACTTCAAAGATAGTTGCATAACTCATGTGAAAAGAGAAATAATTTCCTATTTCAGAAATAGATACTACAAAAACTAAACTATTATTATTGCATCCAGAAAAACCACAAAAATGAGTGAATTATTTAAAAAGCTAATGCAACAGATTAAACAATTACAGAACAAAAAATAATTAGCTATTTTATAAAAAAAACACTTATCCAAGGGTTACCTGTATAATAAATATTATGACTTAGAAAAACAAAAAAATCACATCAATCAGTTATTTTTGCTTACTAATAAACCTGTTGTTTATGCTTTCAATACAAGTCAAGCAGATTTGTCAGACGGTAACCAATATTCTCTCATGATAGAAAACAAAGCCAACAAAGAAAATAATTCTGCTATTGTAATTTGGGACAAATTTGAAGATGAAATAAAAATTGTTGCTGAAGAATCAGACAAAAAAGCATCATTACATGAACATGAAATAAAAGAAGCTTCTGTAAATGAAATAATCAAGTGTAGTTACAAATTTCTGGGATTAAATAGCTACTTCACAGCGGGTCCTCAAGTAGCTAGAATGTGATCTATAAAAATAGCGTCTAATGCATAAGCAGCGACCCGCCTGATACACTCAGATATATCTGATGGATTTATAAAAGCAGAAGTAATTTCTTATCAAGATTATTAAAAAATATGGTGAAAAAGCTCAAGAATAAGATTTATTGAGGATAGAAGTAGAAAACTATATTATACAAGATGTAGGAATTATTAATTTTACATTCAATAAATCAAAAAGTGCTAAAACTATAGGACATAAAATTTGCACTTTTTAAGCGCATCCTGTCTTGGTTAAAAGATATAGCAATTTAGCTTAAAATGCACTGCAAATATCTAATTTATAAAACAAATTTTTTTGAAATAACTTAATAAAAATTTCATGTAGTCCTTAACTCTTCAAAATATAATAAAAAATAAAAAAAAAACTTTTGGTCCAACAAACAATGTATTGTCCTACATCCCTGCGATGTGCCAATGGGAGCAGGAACATTACATCCAGCAACAGTATTCAGTCCATGTAAAAAAGTTCATGGAATGTAGTATACCTTCACCCTGTAAGAAGACCAGCTGTTGAGAGATTTGATAATCATTTTAATAGGATTCAGCATTATTATCAGCTACAAATACTTTTAAAATCAGTTCCGGATGGGAAGTTGTGTGCAATGACATGGAGATGTCTCAAATAACCTATATGAGTCAGATAGCTAACATAGAATGCACACACCACAGAGGAGAAATTACTTGTGGACCAGCAAGGACAGCTATGATACTACAAGATGTAGAAAAATATATCAGTTAAAATTTGTCATATGTACACTAAAATACACTACAAAGAGAAATTTTTCTAAGTTTGAAAATTAATTTTCTCAGTTTAATTTTGAGCATGTTAATACAAAATTACTGCTACAAAATTTTGAACACTTTCAAGAAGAATGTGCAAGATTAGTAAAATCAAACTTACCATAAACAGCCTATGATTAGTTTTTATATGCAAACACATACTTAATGCTTTATCAGTTAGAGACACTTCAAGCTTGACAGAAAGGGAAGTATAAAAAGCTAAAACCCAAAATTTGAGCTTCAAATGCATAAACACTTTTCAAAATGAGCAATTAGGAGTAAATTTTTGATTTTTTTTTACAATTTATGATAAAGAAAAAACATCAAAAACTTGTTGTTAGAACTTTATTCTGAAGAATTATCCAGCTTTGAGCAAGAAAGTGCACAAAAAAGTTACCAACATTTTTTTACACTAGATATAAATTATGAAAATATTCAATATTAGTAAATTAATCTTTTTTGTACAAGATGCAGGATAATAATTATTTTTTTTGAAAAAAAACATAGTAATACATAATAAAGAAACAAATGTTCAGTAAAAAGACGCTAAAGTATCTGCTAAAAATACTTCAGATAGTTTTTGCAAAAAAAATTCTTGTACTATTGATCAACGAGAAAAATATCGAAATCAAATCAATTATATTGGGAATATAATAAACCAAAAAAAAACAACTAACCGCCATATTATCACAAATACTACCTGCATTACGTAGTTCGAATAAATGGAAAAAATCCATGCTCTCTTTTCATCAAAGTACAATGAGCTGGTCAAGACCATAAAAATATGTTATGTATATTGGAAGACAAACGAATATCTTTTTAATATTATCATCTAACATCCTGTAATGATACTTGCACAAACAAATTCTTATCTATTCCAGAACAACCTATTTTAATCAAAGATATAAAAACATATTGACAATTTTTACAAGATAATTACGTAATCTTTGGTAGAGAAAAAAGAGAGCAATTTATATTAAATCCAGTGAAAGACATTTTGTTTAAAAAATATATCCTAAGCATAAAAATAGACAATGAGCTTTCAGAACAAGTCATAGGACACTTTGACTACCCTTATTTAATGATAGATACTTTTGATAAAAATTATCTGACTTTGTCTGATGAAATAATTGAAGTTACATTAAAAACACATCAAAGGGTTTTGTTACTTTGAACCTTAACAATGAGGTTGCAACATTTTTTATTGATTGTGAACACTTTGGGTAACGATGCAAAAAAGGGACAAAAAGAACCTCAAAATTGCGCGTAAACAAGACAAGAAGATGCCAAATTTGTTCACTAGAAAAAAATTAAAAACAGATATAAAAACACTAAAAAAACATTTGAAAGATATAATATTTCATTAAATATTAGATTCAATGTTAGATAAGAATAGAAGATCACAAAAATTAACTTCTGAACTTATCAAAACAGTAAATTTAAGTGCAATCAAAGATAATTTACAAACAACATCCGAACTTTGCAAATGTGATTTAACAATAATGATGTCAAATAGATTTGATGAAATTAAAGAGAAAAATTGGCGCATATATTGTTAAAAATAATGTTTTTAATACTGATGTATGTAATTACATAAAATATCTTTATGAAGATGTAAGTAATTTGGATCAGAAGAATCATAAATTAATACTCTTGTCTTTATTAGATAACGCAGATGGTCTAGTAGGTCTTTTTGTTGTGAATACTAAAGTTATCAACACATACGATAGATATGGGTTAAGAAGATATGGTGTGAACATAATTAGTATATCTGGAACAATAGATTTGTTAAATAATCTAGATTTAAGCAAACTAATAGAGTTTAGTGGGTCTCTTTTTTCTGATGTAAAAATCGATCAAAAAGAGCTGACTAAAAAAGACATTATTTTTTTGCAAGAAAGACATTAAAATTAATTACAAAATTAGCTACAATAGACAGTTAATAGATACTATATTCAGTAATATTTTCTACTTCAATCAATATGATAACAAGAACAATAATTGTTTTTTCTGATATATACTGCCAATATAATACTCAAATTTTAGAAGTCTTTATAAAACTTCTAAATTCTTTTATACAAACCAATGAAAAATTAACTTTTCAGTGTTTAACAATTTTTAAAAAGAATAAAAAATATAGTAAAAGCAGATAAAAATTATTTTCAAAGAATTAATTATAGACAAGTAAAAGCTCATTCTCACAGAAAAATTATTTAGATATAAAAATACATGAAAAAACTTGCAATTCTATTCAAAACTTTGAGCTAAATGACTACAATAACTGCGCAAAACTTTTTACTACACTATATCAAACAGTCCAATCAGCAGATAATTTGTTGGACCACCTACATATATATGAACAAAAACAAATTCCAATTTTTAACAGATACAACTTATTATTGATCATCTCACAACAATTCTTTAGCAAACTCAACTTCGAGATCATGTATAATGTTGAAGCACATTGCAAGTAGAAATTAAAATGAATCTAATACAAAGCAAAATCGTATCAAGACTATGATCGGGACAAACATTATATAATATTGAGATTGCCGACTATCAAAATGATCCTGAACGCATATTACAAGAAATTCCTATACTATAGAAACAAAATATAATATCTGAATTCAAAGAAAATCAGGATATCATTTTTTTAAGTCAAGTATAAGTTTTGCAAAAAGACTGATAAACATTTTTTAAATTAGTCAAAGATAAAACTTCAATTTTCGTAAACTCACTTTTACAAGAATGTTCTTATATATCTCCAAAAGAAATTAATGCTATCCTTAAAATAGGAATAACAGAATTAATGAATTCTCAAATCCATCCTACAATAACTGTAAGTGAGTTTTCAAATATCGCAGCTTGCAGTACGTCCCCACCCCTCTGGGCCCCCACCAAAAACAAAATTGGCCAAATGCGGTCTGGCCAAATTCGGTCAACAAAAATTGGTCAAATTCGGCCAAATAAGGATGGCCAAATGCGGCCAAAGAAGGATGGCCAAATCAGGTGTGACCAAATGCGGTCACGGCCCAGAGATTACGAGAGGAATTGGAGCGATTGCGTGTAGGTCGCAGTCCAGTTCCCGTGGGACATTCTCTCCAAAGTTCCGCCGAGGCTGCCAATCACTCTTGATCAAATTCTCTAAAACTACAAAAAAATTTTATTATATCTTATGATAGAAGAGCGATAGTGCTACGTTGAACAGACATTGAACTTTGCAAAAATACAATGTTACTGGCATTTTCCTTAGATCCTACAAAAGTTGGGTAATTTTTTATCAAATCTTCCCTTTTACTGACTAGAATATTGACAAGCTGATGTCCAAAAGAGTAATTTCTAGATTTATTAGAATAACAACATGCTACTCAATCTCCTACTACTCCAGTATTCAAACTATCATTAACAAAATCAGTTGAAACTAATTTTCCTTTTTGTATAAAACTATGTATATAAAATATATCTTGTAATGCTCTTGTATATATATATATATATATACTTGAGTATTACTGTTGTTAAACACTTGATCAGAAATACCGCACAAACTTGCTGCGATATTTTTTTTGCACCGTGCAATTTTTGATGCAGGAATGAATATAAAAGTATCGGGGATAAATATTGCAGATAACAAAGAAGCTAACGATAAATCTTTACAATTCATCATTGTGATCGAAAGATTGTTTAGAGCTACTTCATTTGCAATATTTGGGCCAGAGAGAACTAAAACAGGATTATGAAGCTTTTTTTTTTTTCTAAGATATCAGAAAATACACCGTTAGTATTTATTCCTTTGCTGCAAATAATAATTGGAATATCTTGGATATCAAAATACTTTAATTGTTCTACTACTTCTAATACTGCAAGAGAAGACACGACAATAAAAATAAATTTAATTACATGCTATTTTCCTGATATTGTTGAATGTTTGAATATTTACAGGAATTGATATTTCTGGAAGAGATTTTTTGTTTGTTCTATTGTTTTTCAGCTGTGTAAAAACAGATTTTTGTACAGCATATAAATTCACATTTAATATCTTAGACATTTGTATTGTCAAAGCAGTGTCCCATGCTCCGGAATCTATTATTCCCACTGTATCTTTTTGCATATCTACAGTTATCAGATAATACTTACCAATTTTTGAGAACTTATTTTTCATTTATGCCCTTATTTAGGACTATTTTAGTGATGGCAGAAAAAACTTTACATGCAGATCCTTGCATCATAGCAATATTATTTTTGTCATAAGACATGTTCAAAGATCCTATGTCTAGATAAGCTATAGCTCCAGACTTAAAAAAAATCATTTTCTATAGCAGCTGCAAAACTTGCACAACGTCCACTACCACAAGCTAAAGAAAAACTATCTAGTCCTCTTTCCCATGTTTTGATATGCAAGTCATTATCTTTTAGACGAACAAAATTTATATTTACACCACAAAGGAAAATTAGATTTTCTTATATTAATTACTATTTTTGCGTTATCTTTAATCGTTGAAAAAGTTTGAAATATCACCAAGTGAGGATTGCCCATATCAACACATACGATATCTGATATATTAATTTGATAAGTATCTGCAAACTCAATTAGTGCGCTCTTTGATGGAATCCAATCTGCTTCAAGTGAGACTGACACTATTAACAACTATATCACTTTGACAGTTAAAAAAAATGCAAATTCCCATCATTTATTGACACTTGAATTTCATTTATTTTATCTTGCTCATGATCTAAATATGCTGAACAACGGGTTGCATTGCCACAGACTCCAGCAGACGAGACATCAGCATTATAAAAAAAACATATTGGATATATTTTGTTTAATTCTTTTGTAAGGAAAAAATTGATCACAACCAATGTCTAGCCTTCTGAGACAAATTAATTGAATAAACTTTGTAGAAAAAGAATGATTATCACAACTGTTTAAAACTACAAATACAAAATCACTGTCCAGACTATGCATCTTATCAACATTTATGATATTTGACATAATATTTTTGTACTAATGTAAGACACTAAAAAAAAAGCACAACTTTTTTAAATCATATCTTATTTTTTTTTTTGATGTATCAAGAAAGTAATCTTTTGGATTTAATACATTACTAGCTTGCCTGATAGAAAAATGTAAAGATGTATCAGGATTTATTATGTCAAGTTCCTGATCTTTTGATACATTGTCGCCAAAGATACTTAAGAAAAAGGTTAATCAAAGTTAACTGTAAAGCTTGTTTAGCTAAATATAGAGTTCAGCAAGATGATGTAATTAGTATTCCTGAAGAACTTGAAAATATAAATTCGAGAAAAACATCAATTCAAATAAAGTTAATTCATCAAATCATACAACAATTTTCGTTAAACAAATATTTAACGATTATTGCATATACGAAGATCAAAACTTTTCTGTAATCAACAAACCTGCTGACTTAGCTGTGCAGTTAGGTTCGAAAAAAACTTTACCTATTAATTGGACTCTAAACTTTTTTAATTATCATCTTGGATACAGCATATCCATGGTACACAGACCAGACAAAGATACTAGCGGAGTGCTAATTTTTGCTAAAAATAAAAATCCGACTGTAGAGTTAGCAAAATCATTTGCTTGTAGAAAATTTCAAAAAGAGTACATATCTTACAATTTAGGAGTATCTAAAATTAAATCAGATATTTTAAAATCTACACATCATCAAAATTTAGATATAATAAGCATAATTGAGTATCAAGTATTAAAGCACCAAATCCAAGTATTTGTAAAATATTATGACGCGCAATAACCAGAAGGAAGTATCAAATTAGAAAACATGCTCAACTATTGGGACGTATAATAATAGGAGATGAAAAATATGTAAGCGAGCGTGTAGCTTGTAAGCATAATTTTTTTTTGTATGCAATAAAACTAAAATTACCAAATGATATACTACAAAATACAAAAGTAATGGAATTTTCGTGCAAAGCAGTTAAGTATTTTGAAACAACAATAAAAAAGTATTTTATAACTAGTTACCAACAGAACATATATAAAATTAAATACCTAATCACTGTATAATAATGAAAATTAATGCGATAGAAGTACGATCAGACGATGTAATACAGCATAAAATGAATTCTGGAAAGTAAACGGATTATCTAAACACACAAAGTCAGGAAAGGATTCTG
>CBDCEV010000117.1:0-2675 GCA_965215715.1 Hyphomicrobiales bacterium
TCGGAACCAACAGCAGAACGGCGGTCCAGCAGAGACAGAGCGAACGCGCGGGCACTCGCGCATGCCAAAAGAGTGGCCCAACGGTGTTGCCAAGCCTGACGGGGCCCGACCAGCCAAAATACGCGGCTCGGTCGGTCCTGGTGTGGGTGGTCCGGGGGTTGGGCCAAGAAGGGTGTTGCACCGAAGGGTGGGGCTCCGAGGGTGTGTTCGGGGGGGGGGGGGGGGGCGGGGAACGGGGGATTGTCGAATTTGAATCCACCTCCCCCAAAAGTTGGTCACCCCCCCCCCCCCCCCCTAAAAATGTCAGTCTGAGGCGCCCCCCCTCCCTCCCCAAATATCTGTGACAATTAACCTTCCCAAGAAGGGGGGTGATCTTGGGGTTCGGGGTCGGGGGGTGTTCGGAGGGTGTTCGGAGGGTGTTCGGGGGGTGTTCAGGAGGTGTGGTTTTTTAAAAAAGAACCCGAAAGGTTTGTAAAAAGCTTTTGTAGGGTTTTACAAGGGGTTCTTAAAGTGCTTTTCAGTGTTTTCAAAAATGTTTTTCAAAGGTTTTTCCCGTGCTTTCAAAAAACTTTTAGAGAGCTATCCAAGGCTTTCAAAAAGCTTTGAACAGGCTTTCAATAAGGTTTTTTAACAAGCTCTTACAAGGCTTTTAACGGGATTTTTCAAAGGCTTTCAAAAAGTTTAGAATTCGCAGACACATAACTCATACAATAATTCAATGAAATCGTTGGGAAACGGGGTTGTACGAGAAAGGGGTTTTTGCGTGTCAAGGGGGACAAAGTCGTTGAGAACGTGTACTCGGACTGGGGTCTTTGAAAAGCTTGTGAAAGGCTGTTAAAGCGTTTGAAAATGAGAACCCAAAAGGTTTGTAAAAAGCCTTTTTAGGGTTGTGCAAGGGTTCTTAAAGTGCTCTTCAGTGTTTTCAACAGTGTTTTTTCACAGGTTTTTTTCACGTGCTTTCGAAAAGTTTTTAAAGAGCTATACAAGGCTTTCAAAGGGCTCTGAACTGGCCTTCAATAAGGTTTTTAAAAAGTTTTCACAAGGCTTTGAACGGGATGTTCGAAAGTTTTTTGAAAAGTTTAGAATTCGCAGATACATAACTCAAACAACACACCAGCACGTTCCCTGCATGATGTGCATGTTGCACGCTGTGGTTAGAATTCAATGAAGTCGTTGGGAAACGGGGTTGTACGAGAAAGGGGTTTTTGCGTATCAAGGGTGACAAAGTCGTTGAGAACGTGTACTCGGACTGGGGTCAGACGTCTTTCTGCAGAGAAGTTTGCCTCTCCACAGCAGGCGCCTCTAAAGTTGCATGAAAAGAGTGGGCAGGCTTTTTGAAGAATTAGGGCCTGAAGATTTCCCAGGAAGTGGAAATCTTGTCGGGGTGTGCAGTTCGTGTGGCGCGTCTTTCATGTCCTGTTTCCTGTCCTGAATCATTTGGGTCAGGCCCTAGTAATTAGGAACATGCCGGGCTGGTCACTATTGGAGAAAACAAAATTGTCTGGGATGATTGTTCCGGGGTGCCTTCCCAAGGAGAAAATCTTTTTTCTTTTTTTGACGCAGAAGGAGACTGGGAAAAGAAGGGATCGTTTCACACAGCGTGAGCGATGCCCTGTAATTTTTCATGTTCTTGTTCGCGTGTGGACATGGCCTCGTTATTGGGCCACACACTGGAAAGCTGTGCTGGTCATTGCTACCTGGAGTGTGGAGGGCCATCGCACCCTTGGTGCTATTTTGGTGTGCGGAAGGGGAAATGCCAACGGCCGCGAACCTGATCCTTTACCTAAGACGGAAATCGTGTGTTGGTTGGCATTGCGACGACGAACCTTTATTTGGAAAGTGTGGGGATGCCAAGCTCATTGGTTCAGTGAGTTTTGGTAATTTGCATTTTTCAAGTGGAGGTGTGAGTCCTTGAACAATGCCAGGATGAGTTTTTCATCAGACGATCCCTGATCGGGAACAGGATCCGATTAACATTACGTTCCGTTGGGTCAAACAGCATGTTCCCTTTGTTTTTGTATTATGCAGGGGTGGCATGCTGTTTGCCAACGTGTGCGCGAAAATCATCAGATCTTGTTATGGGGAATGCTATTTATGACGTTTTTTTTTGTTTTTTTTGGTATCTTTTTTTGGTGTCCTTGTGCATATGGGGAGTCTTAGGTTTGTTGGTTTCCTTGCTGTGCACAAAACTAAGGTTACTTAGTTTTGCCTCCTGCCGGACATGACCTTTGGGCAAAGGTCGGTGGGGCTTTTGTAACCCTTGGGGAAAATATTTTAAAAAATCTTTAAGAATTGCTTGTTTGTTTTATGTGAGTTTTTTGGTGATTTGTTGATGTGGAAACCATGCATGTTAGCCTTAGTGGGACCGCCCAGTTTCCATGGTTATTATGCATGTATGGTGCATTGAAATAAGGCGCTTCTGAGAAATTGCTGGCAAAAACAATATAAACCTCTCTTTCTTCTTTTTGGGTTTTTCTCTTCAGTCGACATTTTACTAAAAAATTCTGGGCAGACATTTTGTGTTTGGAATTTCATTATGTTGGTGGCTGGCTCATTCATGGGGACCTTGCTCTTGTCGCTGGTGTTGATTTCCTGGCTGTTGTTGAACAAAGGTGAATTCTTGCTGGGGTGCGTGGTGAGTGGTTTCGGCTCAAGGCTGAAGGTCTTCCCCCTAT
>CBDCEV010000118.1:0-5441 GCA_965215715.1 Hyphomicrobiales bacterium
TTTACGCGGAGTCCTTGGACTTCACGTCCCGCCCCGCGCAACCGCGACTTCAGCTTGCTGCCCCAGCAGCGCAAGCGCGGGCGCCCGTTGGGCAGCGGCGCTTTGGCGCGCAAGAGCTCCTGAGCTCGAAGCAACCGGAAGCAGTGAGAGAGGGAATCCTCATCATCATCATAACATCACAACAACAACAACAACAACAACAACAACAACAACAACAACAACAACAACAACAACAACAACAACAACAACAACAACAACAACAACAACAACAACAACAACAACAACAACAACATCATCATCATCATCATCATCATCATCATCATCATCATCATCATCATCATCATCATCATCATCATCATCATCATCATCATCATCATCATCATCATCACATCATCATCACATCATCATCGTCATCATCATCATGGTCATCATCGTCATCAACAGGACCGTCATGATCGTCATCATAACATCATCATCGCCATCCTCATCATCATCATCATCATCATCATCGTCATCATCATCATCGTAGAGTTCGGTTAGGAAAAAAAACGTTCCAGGTTGGATTTTAAACGGTCGATGATGAAAGTTGGAAAAAAAACGTTTTAGGTTGGAATTAAAACGTGTGCCTTTTTTATTTTGAAGATCTAAATGTGTTTTTTATAAGATTTGTGTGCCAAAAAAAACTCCAGCAAGAAAAAGAAACGAAACGCCAGCTTTCAATAGAAAATTGAACTTTTCAGGATGTCAAAATATCGAGGAAAAGAAGTAACTGCTAAGGATCCTTCGGTGCTGATTTCGGAAAAAAAACATTCAACAGATAATTATTTTTGCGAATTTTAAAAATATAAATTATGTTTAATTTCCTGTTTCTTTTTCAGTTTGGAATCTTCAATTTATTTTCAACAAAAAAGAAACGGTAGCTTCCAAAGGAAATTTGAACATTTCGGAAAATACGTTTTCTATTGTGAACATCTAAATGGTTTTGAAAATTTCCTGAAACAAATTTCATTCCACGTTCAAAAAAAAGAAACACGAGCTTCCGATGGAAAATAAAAAGAAAACAACACAAAATGAAAAGGCAAAAAAAGAAAAGAAGGGCGAAGGACATCTGGTACAACTGAGCCCTGTGCATCGAGGTAGGCAAAGCCCTTTCAAGCCGCAGCAAAACCAGTTGCTGCAAGCGAGATAATCGTTATTTTGGTTCCGCGTCACCTCCGTCCATCATCAAGGATATGTGGCACCGCTGAAGCAGGCAAGCCTTCTTTGTTTGATGTCCCTGAAAAGAAACTTAAAACGCACACACTGGCAGAACATATTCGTCAGTATTGCAGCGGTTTGAGCAAATCTGAAGGCGCAACTGCAGTTTTTTTGCATTTGAAATGATGATTTGGAACTTGTTTGCCCACTTTGTCGAAAACGCATCATCACACTGCACACGCAACAAAACGACGTGCTGTGCATTTATCAGTTGCGCATTCACACTGCACGCGCAACGAGGATCGAATGTGCTGCTTCCTGAGAGCGTACCTACACCCATGTCTGTGGAAGTTTTTCACATGTTGCACACGTTGTTCATGTTCTCGTTGTCGTTCAAGTCCCGGTCTCACGAAAACACAGAAAATGACGAGGACGAAAACAATTTCTGTCGCCATGGTCTTGTCTTGTGTGCGACGCAATTCCAGCGTTCCTTTGTTGCACGCTTCGCAATCTCAGCGTTTCTGGTGTGATGTGATACAGTCGTTCTTGTTTTGCGCGCGTCTTGGTTTGTATTCGGTGTGTTCGTGTAGCCGAAGCTGTCACTCAAGTTCTTTCTGTTTTGTTGTGTGGCAAGTCGCAATGGTGAGCAATGTTTGGAATGCGCTGGGTTTAAAGAGGCGTCCCGCAAAGGACTACCGCGTCACACTGTCTCAAGTCATCGACTCTGAGTCCGCCACGCTTCCTCCTTACACCGAAGCGGACAACACCACGGAGGGCGTGCCGTGTTTCCTGTGCTCGTCTTACTCTGGGAACACATGGTTTGGAAATTGTCGATCACTTGAAGAATTTCGCACAATCTCAAGTGAGCGGGACATACCTTGGTCGACAAGCGAATCTCGATATGAACCAAATAGTGAGGACCTGGTACCAAAACAAAAAAAGTGTTGCGCTCACGCTGTTGTCAACACGGAAAGCGCAACGACGGAACAACAAAGTTCCGCTAACGCGGGTGCGATTAAAACCAACAGCGATGGCACACCGTGGCGTCTCTGCTGGGTGCAAGTCGATGAACATGTCATGCCTATTGCGCTTTACCAGGGAAGGGTACTGTCTGACATCACCAGCGCCGCTGCGAGCCGAAGTACCAGCGACAGCTTCTGTATTCCCAATCGTTGAAGCCGCGAAAGAAATTGTGACAAGCGTCGAACAGCTCCAACAATGTGAAATTCGACAGTTGAGTCGAAAGTGTCGTTGAGTGCTGCACTATGCGCTTTGGGAAAAAGAGCTCAGCACCGACGACCAGTGGAGCAGCGACGGTGTTGCGCATCTGCTGCAGGATGTTCGATCCAATGACCACTTTGGAGCGTTGACGATGTTGGACAAGGTGGTATTCGACGTTCTTGGTGTTCTGGCACATCAAGTTGAATGGCCAGACTGGAAGAGGCGGAAGATTTGTGCGCGACGCCACACAGGCCTGAAGGATCAGTAGAGCTTCTGGACGTGCAGCCGACAATGCCCGTGCCGTTCCTCGACGCGCAGCCGACAGGGACACAGAAGTGTGCAGAACAGAGTGGGTTGGTGCCACCACAAGGCAAATGTTCATTCTTGAAGTTTCTCCGTGCGCACGGTGAGAGAGCAGATTGACTCAACGCACTGTAGATTTTCGTAAAACAACGCCATGCTGAACACTGTTGGAGAATCAACATACTTCATGATTCTTAGTGCAACATCTGCAATGTCCCGCGTTGCCCTCTGTGTGACGCAAGCGCAGCGTTCATGTGTTGTGTGTAACGCAATTCGAGCGGTTCGTGCGCACCACTGTTTGTGGCCATGTGTTTCTACTGCCGATTCCTCAGTGTCAATGTGCCTGAAACAAACGCAAGCACACAACACGACAAGCACAACTACTCCACAACGATACTGCACGGAAGCACGCAACTACGTGCCTGAGCTCGAGCCAGACCCTGACCCTGAGCTAGAGCTTGAGCTTGAGCATGATCCTAACTCTGAGCCTGAGGTGAGCGTGAGCCAAAGATGGGAGGGTGCAAGGGGGCGAATGCAACTGGAAAGGTGCACTTGGGAGGGTGCAGCAGGGAGGGTGCACTTGGATGGATGCAGTTGGGAGATGTCCCATTTTTCAAAACACATTTTGATTCGGCACAAGGCGCGAGCGATCATCGCTTGTCGAGGAAAAAATGCGCGATTGTGTTCGTTTGACTATTGCAATGTTTGAAATTGACGTTAGCGAACGAAACCCAAGGAGAACTTCCTTCTTTTTCATTGATATGGAATGTCCATTCGATCTGGAACTGGCGAGGCAGAGTGTAATAGTACGCGAAGAGAGGCAAGCACTGGAAAGGCAATAGTGTAATTGAAATTGTGTTTGAAAATGAAATTGAAATTTAAATTAAAATTAAAATTAATATAAATATTAATATAAAAATTAAAAATCGAAATTCAAAAATTAAAATAAAAATTCAAAAATTGAAAAATTGACATGACAAATACATTAAGAAAAATCAAAAAGAGAAAAAGAAAACAAATTCAGATAAAATTTAAATAGAAATTTTCTCATTAAAACTAAAAATTACATTTTTTTGTAAAAAACACAACAAAAAAATCAAAACTAAAACTAAAATTGAAATTTACATTTAAATTAAAATTAAAATTAAAACTAAAATTAAAATGAAAATTAGAATTGAAATTGGCCTGCCTATTAAATCCAACCTAAAACGTTTTTTTCCAACTTCAAACCTCGATCGTTTGAAATCCAACCTAAATCGTTTTTTCCCCAACTCTCATTGGCAATCGTTTTTTTTTTCAACGTCAGCGGACCGTTTATTTCCAACTTTGGATCGTCAGCGTTTTTTTGCCAATCTCCGTGCTGCGTTTTTTTTCAGCCCAAGTGTTTTTTTTGCCAATCTTAGCTTTTTTTTCTTAACCTTTACCGTTTTGTTTCCAACCAGCGCGTTTTTTTTCCCAACCTTGGGCTCCCGAGCGTGTGGTATGATTGCGGGAGGCGGAGCAGTAATAACAGCCAATTGCCATCATTACTTTGCGGCGGCACGGCAACGATTGCAAATGCCACAACTGCCATCAATCACTTGCTCTGCAGGTGTTTTACGGGAGGAAGCCGGCCTTTGACAAGCCGAGGAGTGGAGGAGGGGTTAGGTATTGCCTGGGAGGGGACCCGAAGACCCCCGTCGTTGCGCTCCTGGCCGGGGCGGGCGGTGACATCTCTGCTTGGCGTGGACCCGACAACCCCAGGACATGACGGCGCGCGTGGAAAGGCCAGTGATATTACGTCGGTGGGTACAGACTTCCGAAACACATGTGAAGCGATGTGGCATAGGTGATGCAGCTGGCAACTTACTGCCTCTGGGTGGAAACTCCCAGTCCCCATGCCTGGGTGACTCGGCATGGTGGGGTCCGGGGCTGCGGGACCTTAAAACCAAGCCCCCTCCGGACGGGGTAAACTCCGGCGAGGACACTGCGCTTAAAGCGGGAACCTCTACCCAACCAGGGACCGGTTGGGACCCTTTTTGCAGCACAAGACTCTGCTCAAATTTTTGCGGCGCTGTTTTGGACCGTTTTCGCAGTCGCCGTGTTTGCCTGCTTGCTTGCCTGCCTGCTTGCGTGCTTGCGTGCCCGAGTGCCTGCGTGCCTGCGTGCCTGCGCGCTCGCGTTCCTGTGTGTCTGCGTTCCTGTGTCCCTGCGTGCCCGCGTGCCCGCGTGCTTGCTTGCCTGCCCATCGCCGTCGCGGGACCATCAATCTTTGTTATCGTCATGACCATCATCATCTTCAGCAGCATCTTATCCCCACCATCAACCTCACCATCGTTGTCACCATCGCCGTCACCATATCATTACCCTTGCCATCATCATCACCATCCTGTTCTACAGCAGCTACAGCATCGTCATCACCAGTCCCACCATCGTTGCCATCGTCGCCTTCACCAGATCACTGCCCATGTTACCATCATCACCATCATCACCATCATCATCGTATTCATCATCATGTTTTTAGCATCGCCATCATCATCGTCATTATCATCAGCCATGAGGAAGTGGGTCAGCAATATCCTGTAGCAGCGCGGCTCAAAGTCAAGGAACGATTCCGACTGTGTGTTTGGCGCAGTGCGCGAGAAGAACTATTGTCAAGGCCATGGCTTATCGGAAGCGAGTCACTGGCAAGAGCTGTGGCTTTGACTTCCCCACCACTCTGCAAGAAGGGCAGCGCACTT
>CBDCEV010000119.1:0-30646 GCA_965215715.1 Hyphomicrobiales bacterium
TGCCCAGACTCCACAGACGCGTGACGATGGTATGGCAAGTCCGTCATCGTCTTTACTGTTGCATTCATCGAGTTCAAGCTCGAAGTCTTCAAGGTAAGTTGAAGATGGTTCGAGAGAACCTCGATGGAATGCCTGGCTTGTGGGTCTCTTCGTTGACGACAATATTCGCGAATTGACCGATGCAAGCTTGGTGTAGCTGGTCAATGAGGAGCAGGTCGTAGCGAGGACAGTTGAGATCCTGCGGTCGCTACTTGGTGAGAAAATCGTTGTGATCCCAGAGATGTATGGTGACGGTGACCTGTCTCTGACATCAACGCCTTTGGTTGACGAGAGAGTGCCGTCGACGCCGGACATTCGACACATGCCGGCGCATCACTGAGGGGCAGCACAGCTAATTTTGGTGCTGTGCAAGGAGAGCAGATTGGTAACGCCACCGACACACACACTTTGCAACCCCCGCCTCTGTCTTGTTGTGGGTTCGGGTCCTTGGCTTCATGACATATCAAGAGTCGTGTTTTGTGACAACCTCCCTTCGGCCGCACCCTCGGACCGTTGGACCGAGAGTGCGGCCAGGCACTTATGAGGTACCACGACCCACAAGGCGTCGATCACGTTGTCAAGCTGTCTACGACCCCGTTGGGGACTCTCGCGCACATCAAGTGACCTCAGGGCAGGCACGTCCACCTCCGAGTTGGACAGAGTCGCTGTTAGCGACCAGTGGACAGGAAATCTTCGCCGAAGCAAAGCGATGCTCCAGATTTCATTGGTGGATGCAATCCCCAAAGTTCACTGTGGTGACGCCCAGCAAAAAATTGAGTGCCCAGCAGATGGCAAATGTGGATCCCTGCGGCCTCCCCTTCGACGAAAAGGGACGAAAATTTCAACGTGGTCCTCACATTCCATGCTTTGATTTTGAAGGTGCGCTCGGACCTGTTCGTGTTGCCGAAACTGCCCACTGTGTGTGGCAGCAACACGACAAAAACTTTTAGACACGTGCCTCACGGAGAGTCTCAACGTCACTGTCCTGTGGACCGCAAAAGTGCAGGATTGTCTCTGGTCCTCCTGCGCAAGTGACGATCTTGTGGCTTGCAAAGCGTTCTTCGCCCGCAAGCATCGCCACCGTGGACCAGCAAACCTCGTAAATTAGTTAGTGTGGCTCACTGCGCGACCAAACATGAATTTTCTGCAGGCCATCGTCAACGTGGTTGGAACTGCCTGCTGTTTCTTCACGGTCGCCAGCACAATTCATCACTCCTTTTGCAGCTTGTCCGTGGGTCTGTGTATGAGCCGTGAAGTTTGGGTACGCTGCATCAGTGCCAATTTGAGTGCACGTCGAGCAGGAGACCATTGAAACAACCCGTATCCGCTTCGCTCACGGAACAGAGTGTTCTCACGGTGGACGCGACGAGCTCACGGCGCGGTGATGCTGGCATCACCCGCGCACCTGTCCCATGTTTTGACCACCGATGCTGCTGCAAGGTGTCCGCCGCAGGTGAAGTGTTCGAGCGTTGGGGCATTGCTCTGTGAGGCAATGTTGCAGAGCTCTTCTCTGGCCAAATCGCGTACAAGTTGCAGTGAAACACTGTGTCTTGTTGGGTTTTGTTGTGTGCTCGCCATCACAGTCAGACGCCCCGTCAAGCGAGCACATGTTGATCCAGGTTTCCACTGGCTCCTGGTTGACATCAACACCTGGAGCCAACAAAGTCCTACGTCCTTCCTGGCATTGACGGGGCGCATACCAAGCGTCACCGTCGGCGACGTCAATGCGCCTACGCTCTCTGTGCAGACCTCGTCCAACGAGAAATTGGGACCTTCGCGCAGTTGATGAGAATCAAATTTGAAGGGTTATGCCCAGCGCTGCCGATCACTCCGCGCCTACAGCATAAAGGTCGGCATGCGCACGCGTTTACTCGTCAAGGAAAGCCGACTGGTCGTAGGCTGTTGTTTTCGCTCCAGGACTCGCACTTTCGACCCCGTGGAGGTCAGAGTGTCGGTTGAATTTACACTTGAAGGTTTGTGTTGATGGAGTGTTGACTGCCCGCAGCGTTTCGTGCGTCATCCGATGTAATGCAGGGCACACACCTTCAGTTGCATTTCTGTTGCTCCGACGGAGAGTTCTCTCTTCCGATCTTCACCTGCAAAACACTGGATGCACAGCTTCAACAGTCATGACTCTGTTGTTTATGCGCTCCACTTTGGCGTTGGGGATGCAGGGAACACTTCGTTGGTGGATGCTGACACTCCCCTGGGCGCAACTACGGTCGTAGATGTCATTGTAGATGTAATTGTAACTGTAATTGTAATTGTAATTGTAAAATGTACAAAATGTACAAAATGTACAAAATGTACAAAATGTACAAAATGTACAAAATGTACAAAATGTACAAAATGTACAAAATGTACAAAATGTACAAAATGTACAAAATGTACAAAATGTACAAAATGTAAAAATGTAAAATTGTAAAAGTGTAAAAGTGTAAAAATGTAAAAGTGTATTTTTTTTGAATATTTTAAAATGTCAAAAAGAAAAATGAAAAAATGTAAAATCTAAATCTAAATGTAAATCTAAATGTAAATCTAAATGTAAATCTAAATGTAAATGTAAATGTAAATGTAAATGTAAATGTAAATGTAAATGTAAATGTAAATGTAAATGTAAATGTAAATGTAAATGTAAATGTAAATGTAAATGTAAATGTAAATGTAAATGTAAATGTAAATGTAAATGTAAATGTAAATGTAAATGTAAATGTAAATGTAAATGTAAATGTAAATGTAAATGTAAATGTAAATGTAAATGTAAATGTACTTGTAGCTGTACCTTTTGCTGTACCTTTTGCTGCAGCTTTGGCTGCAGCTCTTAGTGTCAATGTCAATGTCAATGTCAATGTCAATGTCAATGTCAATGTCAATGTCAATGTCAATGTCAATGTCAATGTCAATGTCAATGTCAATGTCAATGTCAATGTCAATGTCAATGTCAATGTCAATGTCAATGTCAATGTCAATGTCAATGTCAATGTCAATGTCAATGTCAAAAACTGTTCAGCTGTTGACGTGTTGACGTGTTGACCTGATGACCTGATGATCATGTGACTTGTGACTCGCGACTTGTTAACTGTTAAACTGTCAAGTGTTAGTTTGATTTTTTTGAAAAAAAAAAAGGTTAGTTGTTAGTTGTCAGTTTTCGGTTGATAGGTGCCAGTTGTTAATCGTTTGTTGTTAATTGATACTTGTCAATTGATAATTGTTGATTGATGGTTGTGAATTGGTGATGGTGGGTTGGTGGTTGATGGTTGATGATTGTTAGTTGTTGACAGACAAACACTTCATGTTCATGTTTTCATGTTCATGTTCATTTTAACGTTCATGTTCACGTTCATGTTAACGTTAAGGTTGATAGTGTGCATGTACATGTACATGTAAAATGTAAAAAGAAAAAAGAAACATGGAGAAAACAAGTAGTAAAAAGAATAAAAAAGAAAAGTGAACAACGTTCACAAGTTTAACAGATTTCACAAACAAAAGGTTAAAAAGTTGAAAACAAGTTAAAAAGCCGGGAAACAAAGGAGCTAAGACACTCAAAAGTGAAAAAAAGAAAAAGTTAAAACTAATTACAAGCGAAGAAGTGAAAAATTGACACGTGAAAGAGTGAAAAAAGTTTACAGATGAAATAAATTTACAATTGCAGAAGTAAAACAATTACAATTAAAGAGGTAAAAGAAAATGAAAATGTAAGAATGTATGAATGTAAAAAATGTAAGACTGTAAGACTGTAAGACTCTGAGACTGCAAGACTGCAAGACTGCAAGACTGCAAGACGTTGAGGGAGTGTAGGGAATGTCAGGAATGTCAGGAAGGTAAGGAAGGTAAGGAAGGTAAGGAAGGTAAGGAAGGTAAGGAAGGTAAGAATGCAGTGTAGGAATGTAGGAAATGTAGAAATGAAAGGAATGAAAGGAATGAGAGGAATGAAAGGAATGAAAGGATGCCCAACTTCAAAACTAAAAAAAAACTGGAAAAACAAACGAGGTTCGGACACTTTTTCAAACTTGTTTAACCTTCGAAATACTTGTATACCATTTGGAAACTTTTCTTTACTTGTTGGAAAGATTACAAAAGTTGAACGTGATTTGAAAAGTTTCAAAATTGTTTCAAAAATTTGAGAAGTTTCCAAAGTAAAGTATCCAGACTTCGGGTCAGCGTTTTTTGTTTTCAGTTTTTGGATTTTAGTTTTATCGTCGTGTTAAAAAACGAAAAAAAAAACTACCCAACACCCAACCAACCAACACACAACACCGAACCACCCAACCACCCGACCCGGGCACCCAACACCTCCAACCAAACACACAACACATAACCACCCAACCCACCGCCCAACCCAGAGTTGTTTCTTCAGAGTTTTGAGTTTTTCGCTTAATTTTTTCGTTTTTTTCTTTTTTTTCTTAGTTTTGTTTTCAGCAGAACCAAAAACTAAAAAAAAAAAACATGATGACCCGAACTTCCAGTCTCCTAATTTTTGGAAACTTGTAAAACTTTCGAAATGTGTTTTACATTAAAAATGTTATTACCTGTTGAAATTCAAAAGCTAAAAATGATTTCAAAGGTGTAAAAAATGTGTTTCAAAAGTAGAACAATTTTTTAAAAAGTAACGTGTCCGAACTTCGGGTCCATCATTTTTAGTTTTGAGTTTTTTGTTGTAAACGAAAAAATGAAACCAATTAAAAAAAAGCCCAACACCCAACCACCCAACACAGCCGAACACCCATCCACGCAACCACCCGACCACCCAACCCGACCACGCCAAGACCCAACCAAACACCCAGCCTTACCACCTGACACCAAACCCAACACCCAACACACCAACACACAACACCCCGTCACCCAACAAACCCAACGCCCAAACCAACACCCCACCATAAGTTTCAGTTTTTTATTTTTTCGTTTTTTGCTGTTGTATGGTGTTTTTGTTGTTGTTTTGAGTTGTTCTACAAACGCAAAACTACAAAATAAACATGCTGACCCGAAGTTCGGATACTTTCATATTTGAACTTTTGAAACTCTCGAAATACTTTCGAAATCAATTTTTAACTTCTGAAATCTGTTTTGAACAAGATATTTTTACATGTTTTTAAAGTGAGGTTTTCAAACTTCGGGTCGTGCGAGTTTTAGAAATTTGTTTTTAGATTTTGTTAATTGTTCAAAGTATTTGGTAGAACTCAAAACTAACAACCTTTTTTTTAAATTGTGTTTAAAAAGCGACTGAAGCCAAAAACAAAAGAAAAACGAAAAACGAAAAAACAACTTTTAGTCGAAAAATCTCACAACACGACACTCAACACCCAACCGCCCAACCGTCCAACACCCAACCCGACCACCTAACCACTAACACCCAACACAACACCCACCTACCCAGGCTCCGCCAGTTGGCGTCATACAGCGCACCACAACTGATGGTGACAAAGCTCTGCAAGACCCATCGACATCTCAAGCGGGACGCTCATCGACAGCTAGCTGTCAATGCGCTGCTGAGGACCCCGTGGGCATGGAAACGAACGATCGGACCTCGCGGGTGACACTGGCGATCAGGGCGAAAAAACAAAAATCTTTGTACTCCTGCACAAGGTTGAGGTTCAGTGGCTGCGGCTCGCAATGGTTGCGCCAGTTGTTCCTGTGCTCAAGGCCGGAAGCCAAAGACCCACGTCGCCCGAGACACGGGCGGCGCGTTTGAAAAACCCCTTGACACAAGTACCCAGAGCTCGCCGTGAACTGCCACGCGGGGTGTCGGTCTTCGAGGTACTTCTGTGACTGACTCCGCGCGCAAGACTGAAACACTGCAAGGAGCATGGACAGAGCTTCACCAGAACCTCGTTCAGCAAATTGAAGTGACGCGCCACGACGAGACGTTTGCAAAGAAGCAATTTGTCAAAGCGTCCAGCAAAGAACTTGTCGACGAAGCTGACGATGAGAGGCCACTTGCTTGGAGGCCCCGATCCCGTGGTCGATGAGACGACAAGCCACCTCCACAGTGAGACCCACTCCAGCATGGCATTGGAGACGGACGTGCGGTGTCGCCAGGAAGAAGCGTATCGAAATCATTCGTCATTGCGCTGCCCAAGCAAGACAAGAGAACCTCCTCATTGTGCATCACCCCGCAGACATCACTGAAATGCTCCATGGCCGCGGCAATGTTACTCGATTGAGAACACAAGTGTTGCGGTACGCTTGCTGAGAGAACATCCAAACACACCACTCAGCACAGTGGTACACGCGTCTCTTCCACTCGTCACAAGTTTGTCTTCCCCTGGTGTTGTCTCGTTCTGACGCTGCCATCTTGGTGTAAGTGTAATTGTAAGTGTATGTGTAAGTGTAATTGCAAGTGCAAGTGTAAGTGTAAGTGCAAGTGCAAATGTAATTGTAAATGTAAGTGTAAGTCTCAATCTAAGTGCAAATGCAAATGTAAATTCATTTGTAGATGCACATGTAGATTGTACATTGTGCATTGTGCATTGTACATTGTACATTGCACATTGTAGATTGCACATCGTAGATTGTAGATTGTAGATTGTAGATTGTAGATTGTAGCTGCAGCTGTAACTGTATGTCAATGTAAATGTGAATGTACATGTACATGTACATGTAAATGTAAATGTAAATGTAAATGTAAATATGGTTGTAAATGTAAATGTAAATGTAAATGTAAATGTAAATGTAAATGTAAATGTAAATGTAAATGTAAATGTAAATGTAAATGTAAATGTAAATGTAAATGTAAATGTAAATTTAAATGTCAATGTCAATGTCAAAAAACTGTTCAGCTGTTGACGTGTTGGCGTGTAGACTTGTTGACGTGTTGACCCCATGACCTGATGATCTTGTGACCTGTGACTTGTGACTCGCGACTTGTTAAATGTTAAACTGTCAAGTGTTAGTTTTTTTTCAAAAAAGTTAGCTGTTAGATGTTAACTGTCAGTTGTCAGTTCCAGTTGATAGTTGTTAGTTGTTAATCGTTAGTTGTTACTTGATACTTGTCAATTGATGATTGTTGATTGATGGTTGTGAATTGGTGATTGTGGATTGGTGGTTGATGGTTGATGATTGTTAGTTGATGACAGACAAACACTTCATGTTCATGTTCATGTTCATGTTCATTTTAACGTTCATGTTCACGTTCATGTTAACGTTAAAGTTGATAGTGTGCATGTACATGTGCACGTAAAATGTAAAAAAGAAAACCCAAAAAAGAAACATAGAGAAAACAAGAAGTAAAAAGAGTAAAAAAGAAAAGTGAACAACGTTCACAAGTTTAACAGATTTCACAAACAAAAGGTTAAAAAGTTGAAAACAAGTTAAGAAGCCGGGAAACTAAGAAGCTAAGACACTCATACGTGAAAGAGTGAAAGAGTGAAAAATAATTACAAGCGGAGAAGTGTAAAATTGACACGTGCAAAAGTGAAAAAAGTTTACAGGTGAAATAAATTTACAATTGAAGAAGTAAAAACAATTACAATTAAAGAGGTAAAAGAAGATGAAAATGTAAGAATGAAAAAATGTATGAATGTAAAAATGTAAGACTGTAAGACTCCGAGACTGTGAGACTGTGAGACTGCAAGACTGCAAGACTGCAAGACGTTGAGGGAGTGTAGGGAATGTCAGGAGTGTCAGGAAGGTAAGGAAGGTAAGGAAGGTAAGGAAGGTAAGGAAGGTAAGGAAGGTAAGGAAGGTAAGAATGCAGTGTAGGAATGTAGGAAATGTAGAAATGAAAGGAATGAAAGGAATGAGAGGAATGAAAGGAATGAAAGGATGCCCAACTTCAAAACTAAAAAAAACTGAAAAACACGAGGTTCGGACACTTTTTCAAACTTGTTTAACCTTCGAAATACTTTTTTACCATTCGAAATCATGTTTTTTTCACTTGTTGGAAAGTTTACAAAAGTTGAATGTGATTTGAAAAGTTTCAAAATTGTTTCAAAAATTTGAGAAGTTTCCAAAGTAAAGTATCCAGACTTCGGGTCAGCGTTTTTTGTTTTCAGTTTTTTTTATTTTAGTTTTATCGTCTTGCGAAAAAAAAAAACGAAAAAAAACTACCCAACACCCAACCAACCAACACACAACACCAAACCACCGAACCACCCAACCACCCGACCCGGCACCCAACACTTGCAACCAAACACACAAAACATAACCACCCAACCCAACCACCCAACCCAGAGTTTTTTCTTCAGAGTTTTGAGTTTTTCGCTTAATTTTTTCGTTTTTTTTTTTTCTTAGTTTTGTTTTTTCAGCAGAACCAAAAACTAAAAAAATAAAACATGATGACCCGAACTTCCAATCTCCTAATTTGGGAAAACTTGTAAACTTTCGAAATGTGTTTTACATAAAAAACATGTTTTACTTGTTGAAATGATTTCAAAAGTTAAAAATGATTTCAAAGGTGTAAAAACATATGTCAAAAGTAGTATTTTTTAAGTAACGTGTCCGAACTTCGGGTCATCATTTTTAGTTTTGAGTTTTTTGTTTTTTGTTTGGGTTAAAACGAAAAAAATGAAACCAATTTTTTTCAGAAAAAAAAACGCCCAACACCCAACCACCCAACCCAGCCGAACACCCATCCACGCAACCACCCGACCACCCAAACCCGACCACGCCAAGACCCAACCAAACACCCAGCCCAACCACTTGACAGCAAACCCAACACCCAACACACAACACCCCATCACCCAACAAACCCAACGCCCAAACCAACACCCGACCATAAGTTTCTGTTTTTTTTTTTTTTTTCGTTTTTTGCTGTTGTATGGTGTTTTTGTTGTTGTTTTGAGTTGTTCTGACAAACGCAAAACTACAAAATAAACATGCTGACCCGAAGTTCGGATACTTTCATTTTTGAACTTTTGAAACTCTCGAAATACTCTCGAAATACTTTCCAAATCATTTTGTAACTTTTGAAATCTGTTTTTGAACAAGATATTTCACATGTTTTTTAAGTAAGGTTTTCACACTTCGGGTCGTGCGAGTTTTAGAAATTTGTTTTTAGATTTTGTTAATTGTTCAAAGTATTTGGTAGAACTCAAAACTAACAACCTTTTTTTTTAATTGTGTTTAAAAAGCGACTGAAGCCAAAAACACAAAAAAAAAACGAAAAACGAAAAAACTTCTACAGTCGAAAAAATCTCACAACACGACACTCAACACCCAACCGCCCAACCGTCCAACACCCAACCCGACCACCCAATCACAAACACCCAACACGACACCCACCTACCCAACCAACCAGCCAGTTGGATGAGACGGCTCCGCCATTTGGCGTCATACAGCGCACCACAACTGATGGTGACAAAGCTCTGCAAGACCCATCGACATCTCAAGCGGGACGCTCATCGACAGTTAGCTGTCAATGCGCTGCTGAGGACCCCGTGAGCATGGAAACGAACGATCCGACTTCGCGGGTAACACTGGCGATCAGGGCGAAAAAATCTTTGTACTCCTGCACAAGGTTGAGGTTCAGTGGCTGCGGGTCGCAATGGTTGCGCCAGTTGTTCCTGTGCTCAAGGCCGGAAGTCAAAGACCCACATCGCCCAAGACGCGCGTGGCGCGTTTGAAGAACTCTTGACACAAGTACCCAGAGCTCGCCGTGAACTGCCACGCAGGGTGTCGGTCTCCGAGGTACTTCTGTGACTGACACCGCGCGCAAGACTGAAACACTGGAAGGAGCATGGACAGAGCTTCACCAGAACCTCGTTCAGCAAATTGAAGTGACGCGCCTCGACGAGACGTTTGCAAAGAAGCAATTTGTCAAAGCGTCCAGCAAAGAACCTGTCGACGAAGCTGACGATGAGAGGCCACTTGCTTGGAGGCCCCGATCCCGTGGTCGATGAGACGACAAGCCACCTCCACAGTGAGACCCACTCCAGCATGGCATTGGAGACGGACGTGCGGTGTCGCCAGGAAGAAGTGTATCGAAATCATTCGTCATTGGGCTGCCCAAGCAAGACAAGAGAACCTCCTCATTGTGCATCACCCCGCAGACATCACTGAAAATGCTCCATGGCCGCGGCAATGTTACTCGATTGAGAACACAAGTGTTGCGGTACGCTTGCTGAGAGAACATCCAAACACACCGCTCAGCACAGTTATGCACGCGTCTCTTCCACTCGTCACAAGTTTGTCTTTCCTTGCTGTTGTCTCGGTCTGACGCTGCCATCTTGGTGTAAGTGTAAGTGTAAGTGCAAGTGTAAATGTAAGTGTAAGTCTCAATCAAAGTGCAAATGCAAATGTAAATGCATAGTGTACATGCACATGTTGATACGTCTCATTGTTGATTGCAGACTGCAGACTGCAGACTGCAGGTTGCAGACTGCAGATTGCAGACTGCAGATTGCAGATTGCATTGTTGCATTGCTTGCAGCTTGCAGACTTGCAGCTTGCAGCTTGCAGCTTGCAGCTTGCAGCTTGCAGCTTGCAGCTTGCAGATTGTAGCTTGCAGATTGTAGCTTGCAGATTGTAGCTTGTAGATTGTAGCTTGTAGATTGTAGTTTGTAGATTGCAGTTTGTAGATTGCAGCAGTTTGTAGATTGCAGTTTGTAGATTGCAGTTTGTAGATTGCACATGTGGAATGGTGGTGGTTGGTTGGTTGGGCAGGGCCTCCACTACACTTCATTACACATGTCGCACGCATGCTCAAGAGACACCGCAGTGTCTTTTCTTTTTCCTTCCTTTTGTTCTTTTTTAGGTTATGGTCGGTTTGTCGAATTTCTCGGTGACAACTTGCCGACAAGGACGGTGAAGTTGCGACTGAAATCGCCTTGACAGGAAAGACTGCCGTTGCTTGTACTCAATGCGCATGGAGTCCCCGGGACCATTGGCACATACATGGCGGGAGTCGTCGTCGCAGTGGGCGAAAACTGCGACCTGACGTACGGTTCTGAGGTGTGGAGCATCGTGCAGGTGCGTACGCCCAGAATGCCTTGTTGACCTGCAGTAACGACACTCAAACTTTCCTCATTGTCGTGCAGAGGCTGGCACGTTTCTCCATCGTTGGAAAGACCAGCTTGCAGTGTCTGCAGAAGCGGGTGGAGCACGATCTTTGGCGATGATTAAAAACTGAGTGCAGTTTCGACGTGTACCGCGTCATCCAGATGCTAAACCCCTCACTGGGCTGGCCCGTTCGCAAAAGTGAAACCAGGAGTTTGATTCTGGATGCGAAGGACGCAACATGTGCTCTGGATGAACATTCCATCTTTACGTTGGCAAAAGCTTATGCACGGTGCCGTGAGTCCTCTGGTTCTCCCCGCTCGCCGCCAGATTGGTCGTGCGTCACCTTGAATGAGATTGTTTCAGTGCCAGAGTCAGGGAGCGGTAGCTCTCATCGAGGTTCGGCTTCAGGTGCTCCGCGGAGACCATTGGCATAGACATGGCAAGTGTTGTCGTTGCAGTTGGCGAAAACTGCGACCCTCTGTGTAGTTCCGAGGTGTGAGGCATCGTGCAGGCTGCGTACGCCTAATATGCCTTGACGCCTTGTGATCTGACGACGCTCAAACCTTTCTGCCAAGTTGTTGGCGCGGGAGATGGCATTGATTCATGCATGGGCTAATGCGAATGTCGTGGTGAACTACCATGAGCACAACATTCGCTTCCTTGGACAATGACACCATTGACATCGTCTTGAAAACCGAGGCTTTCAGGTGTACGGAACTGCCGAGGGCGATCGACATTATTCAAATCGTGACCTCGGCAGTCCGTCTTGATGCTGTGATGACCTTGTCAGAGTGGCGCTTCCTCTTTCCTCACTAACTTCGAGTAGCACAGAGTGTTGTAGGTGCATGCTCTTGTCCAGTGACCCCAGTATGGACTGGACCTTGGGCGCGGCTACGACCGTTACCCCCAGCATGCATGAATCTCTGGGCGCGGTACCACCGTTACCACCAGTATAGATGAATCTCTGAGTGCGGCCACGACTGCTGCCCCAGCGTGCACCGTCACACCATGTGACCAGTCTCCTATGCCATGTCGGAGAGCGGAACCGCATGCCGCATTTTTTGAGAGAAGGTAGACGACATGCTCAGTACCATTTTCTCTGATGGTCTCACAGTTCAGGGTCTAGCCTCTACTTCCTTTGAACTTCCAGCTGTGCTCAGTACGTCGTCGTCACGGTGGGTGAAAACTGCGGCCTGGTGTACGGTCCGAGGTGCGTTGCTGCGCCTACATGCACCACGAGCTGTCCGTTGAGATCCAGGAAAATGAGGAGACAACCAATTTCTAGTGTTGGTTCAGTGGTGTTTGCTTGTTTCTTGGGTGTCTCAAAAAAGTTTCCTTGTTTGAGAACTGACCCAACTGTCCTGTACAATGCCCTTTTCTCGTTTTCTCGCACGTTGTGTGCGATCGGCTGAGCGTCGGCTTAATGAATGACCGATTCACGCTCATCAGCAAACTGATCGGTTCAGTGGTTCGATTTCATACGAATCTTTAGTTGAGATGCCTTCCGTCGCTGAGATTAACGTGACGCATGGCAAGACGGCCCTGACCTCCCACGTTTTCTGGATCCTCGTGGGACTTGGTGACCTCGTCTTCTGAGACGGCCAGGTGCTAGAAAGATATGTTGTTCGGGAGCAAAGCTGTGCCCATGTCAGTCTCGGCCTGGTATTCCAAATTGAATCCAGTTTTACCAACAGTGTCGGTGTCAATCAATTTCCTTGTCATGTTCTTCGTGTTAACCTGCTGTTGTCCACAGTGTTGCACTCTGCGTCTTGAAGCAACCAGTGTGATTGGTCCGATACGTTGGTGTTTCCTTCTTGTTTGTTGGGGTGTTTCTGTCTGCATTGGCACCGTTTCACGCGACGCTTCACTCCTTGAATTCCGATAATCCATCTGACGGAAATCTGAAACGACATTGCGAGTGTGTCCCTCAGTCCAGACGAAAACTGGCGGGTCATAGACAGCTGCATCGTCTTGTAAGGTGTCGTCACGCACGCCAAGGTGATGGACGTGAGTTGGAATTACCAGTTTCAGCTGTGTGATTCTCTCCCTCAAGCTTGTACTTTGCTGTAATCCACGAATGTTCGTTGGTGCTCTTGTGGAACAGCAATGAATCATAAGGCCTCTGGATTCCCGAGAACGTTCAGCGCCGAAACTACGGAGTGATTACGCTCTCGTCGGAATGTTTGGCTTCGGGTGCTTTGCGGGATTCTTTGGCACAAATATGTCGGGTGTTGTCGTCGCAATGGACATTTGTGAGGTGGGGATCGTGCAGGGTACGTACGCCCAGTATGCCTTGGCACCTTGCAGTCTGTTGACGATCCAACTTTTCTCATTTCCGTTGGGAGAATAGCACGATCCCCATCGCTGGAGAAGACCAGCTGCAGTGTGTCCGCAGAAGCGGGCGCTCCTGGACCTTGAAATCCGTGTTGTCGTGACGCTGGCCAGGTGGGCCCAGGTCTCATTGGAGCCTGATTGGTCCATGTTCTCGGCGCGAGAACGGTTTGTCAGGTTTCGCCAGCATCAACACAGCGTACCTCGAGTCGGGCGACTCCGAAACATCACAGTTGGTGTGACCATTTTCTTGCTTGCTCTGACAGCGAAGTGTGTCCCGTCTGGCCGAAGGAATTCTCCGTGCTGTTCACTTGTCTCCACCCTGCCAATCATCCGTGGAGCAAATGTGAGTTCTACTACAGTAACTCCTCAGGATGTCAGGCTTAGACGGTGGCTTTCCCAGAGAGACTGTCTCCAATATTGGTAGCATCTTCCTCTCACAGCCAGGTCGAGTGATTTGCTGTACGTTGTTAATGGAGTAAGGCCGCGTCTGGTCAATTCCTCCAGGCAATGTCACTTGCGAATCCTCAGTTGCGGAAGAGAATTGAAGTTCGTTGCTGGCACTGCCTCACCGACGTGGCGAGGACCTGGGATCAGCCGATGGAAGCAGATGTTTGGAGTTCCTTCGTCATCATTCTGTGACCATTCCACTTCACTTGCAACCCTCTTCCTGTGTTTTTGGATTGGTTGTGCGTTGGTGGCTAATATGTGCTTTGTCTCATGACGATGGTGTTGTGAATCGCACAGTTCGGTATGGTTTGATGCATCTTTCTTTTCTCGCCTCGTGTTTGGTTGAGCGTTTGATGGTTGTGCGTCCCACTGGGGTGGGGAGACAGGCTCTCCACCCCTCAAGTCCAGCGGCTTCTTCTTCATGAGCCGTGGCTTCTTCGGAGGCAGAGGGATTGCACGCCCGCCCTCTTCCTCACATCCTCGGTGTGTACATCAACAATGTCGCTGTGTTCTTCGGAAGGATGAAGGATTGGCACCTCTCCCTTCCTCCTCACATTGTCGAGGAGTTCTCCGGAGGAGGAGGGGTAGGCCCTCCTCCTCACAACGTGGCTGTGTACATCTCCCTGGGCCCGCAGCTCACAGCGCGAGCGCTGGAGGCCGTGCGATTCTGGTGGGTGGAGTTGCGACGACGCTTTGGCGCCTTTTCTGTGAGCCTCCTGGAGGCCATTTTCTCGAGAACATGCTCCCTGCCCTTCGCGACAACAGTACCAAAGAGGTAGTGCTGGAGCAGGAGTTGCCTGATCTCCTCAACAAGTAGAACACATTATACAGGCAAGCCCAGAACTCCGCAGGAGTGGAGCTGGTGCTACATCGACGACGGCGGAGCGAGCAAGGTCCCTTTCCCGCCTGCGTCCTGAAGCGGGGTCAAGGACTGGATGAAGCGCAGTTAGCTGTGGCGCTTCGTGAGACAACCATCTTTGTGTCCAGTGTCTTCACGCAACATCGTTTTCGCAAGGGTTGTCCTTGTCAAGATCCCCTCCAACCGTGTGGGCACGAGGAGGCCGTCGACTCATCTCTGGAGATTTTCAACCTGCAAAGTTTCATTCTGGCGTTGGCGCTTCCAGACGACGGACATTGTGAGGAGCTTCAGGCCAAACACATTGAGTGTCCGCTGGGCTCTTGCACGCCAGTGTGACATGCGTTTCTTGCTTGAATTGCTCGGGACCGTTCCCGAGGAGTGCAGTAACTGTCGAGGGCGATCGGGCAGTCTTTCTGAGATTATGCAGATCGTGACCTCGGCAGTCTGCGTTTTTTGTAGCAGTTCACTGCTCTTTTGCCAAGGACGACGGTTTTCAGTGGCCTGACGCGTCTGAGATCTTCTTCATGCAGAGTTCTTATCGAGGCGAGAGCACAAAGGCGTTTACACTGAAATTTATAAGCCCACAAGTGTTCTGACTTCGCGCAGGAGTTTCAGGATGTGAAATTACATTGTTTCCCTGTCTTATGAAAGGTGAACGAATGAAACGCTCCCAGAATGCCGAATCTTTAAGTTGACTTTAGGATGACGCTGGACAACCTTAGCCCCGTGCAAATCACAGCGCATACCCAAGATGACACACATTTGCTTGTACTTCGCTGTGGTCGACGTGTCTCACCGACATTGCGAAGCCTGTCTTTCTCTCTGTCGGAAGACATGCTTGAGAGATTGCAATCATTCGTGTGCTTTTCACCCTCAAGCTCGTGCTTTGTTGTTGCGGATTCTGACTCGTTCGTGACCTTGTGGAATGAATGAATCTGAACAACCGTGGTATTGTTGTTACTTTTGTCTCACAGTCATTGCGCAGCTTGTCTCTCTCTCCGTTAGAAGACATGCTTCCTGTTGGTAGTGCGTACGACATGCACGGCCAGTTGTTGCAGTTGTCGCCTGACAGAGCAGTCCGTGTTGTGGCTGGCAAAGATAACGCTTGTGGTCTGAAAATTCCACTGGGCGCGGCTGCGACCGTTACCCCAGCGTGGACGGGACCTTGGTTGAGACTGAACCTTGGCCCGGCTTGACATCGTTGGGACTCCGGTAGTCCCCCAGCAGGCTGGTCTCCCCTGCCAGATGCTGTTGCGAGGGCTTTTGGGCTGCCACCCATCTGCCCCCTGCAGTCCGTCTTCGATGTCCCTTGAGCAGCTTGGGGTCTCGGTACTGTTGAGCGAGTTGACACAATTGTGTGTCACTGCAGCGTGTAACAGATACACGCGAGTATACCTGTGTTTCGCGAAATGTACAACACGCTTCTCGGTTGTGATGAAGGTCATCACCTCTTTCCTGCTCAGGCGCAAGTTTGTGATCACAACGGAGAGTTCTAAGCTGCCACGGTTCAGACAAGAACTCAGTGGAAAGCAGTTGCCATCTTGAAAATCTTCAAGCGCGTGGTGACCCCTGTCGTGTACCAGTTTCGCGGGCTGTTTCATAATCTTTTCATGCGGTGTGTGGCTCAGTTGCGGCGAGGGGTGGCCGCTGTGCAGGCTGCCACGTGTGCTCCACAGTTGTTTACCGAGCGGACCAACTTGTTAACAGGGTTGGCTTGGAAACGACTGTTCTGTAGGAAGGTAGACCACCCAGTTCTCAGCATCTTGCCCTGCGTGATCTCTCAGAGTTGAACTTCTTCACAACATCTGATGGGTGGTAGAGTCCATCCTGTCGTCCTCCAACGATGGTGACCGTGCTGCGTCTTGGACGTACCACGATCATGCCCAGACTCCACAGACGCGTGACGATGGTATGGCAAGTCCGTCATCGTCTTTACTGTTGCATTCATCGAGTTCAAGCTCGAAGTCTTCAAGGTAAGTTGAAGATGGTTCGAGAGAACCTCGATGGAATGCCTGGCTTGTGGGTCTCTTCGTTGACGACAATATTCGCGAATTGACCGATGCAAGCTTGGTGTAGCTGGTCAATGAGGAGCAGGTCGTAGCGAGGACAGTTGAGATCCTGCGGTCGCTACTTGGTGAGAAAATCGTTGTGATCCCAGAGATGTATGGTGACGGTGACCTGTCTCTGACATCAACGCCTTTGGTTGACGAGAGAGTGCCGTCGACGCCGGACATTCGACACATGCCGGCGCATCACTGAGGGGCAGCACAGCTAATTTTGGTGCTGTGCAAGGAGAGCAGATTGGTAACGCCACCGACACACACACTTTGCAACCCCCGCCTCTGTCTTGTTGTGGGTTCGGGTCCTTGGCTTCATGACATATCAAGAGTCGTGTTTTGTGACAACCTCCCTTCGGCCGCACCCTCGGACCGTTGGACCGAGAGTGCGGCCAGGCACTTATGAGGTACCACGACCCACAAGGCGTCGATCACGTTGTCAAGCTGTCTACGACCCCGTTGGGGACTCTCGCGCACATCAAGTGACCTCAGGGCAGGCACGTCCACCTCCGAGTTGGACAGAGTCGCTGTTAGCGACCAGTGGACAGGAAATCTTCGCCGAAGCAAAGCGATGCTCCAGATTTCATTGGTGGATGCAATCCCCAAAGTTCACTGTGGTGACGCCCAGCAAAAAATTGAGTGCCCAGCAGATGGCAAATGTGGATCCCTGCGGCCTCCCCTTCGACGAAAAGGGACGAAAATTTCAACGTGGTCCTCACATTCCATGCTTTGATTTTTGAAGGTGCGCTCGGACCTGTTCGTGTTGCCGAAACTGCCCACTGTGTGTGGCAGCAACACGACAAAAACTTTTAGACACGTGCCTCACGGAGAGTCTCAACGTCACTGTCCTGTGGACCGCAAAAGTGCAGGATTGTCTCTGGTCCTCCTGCGCAAGTGACGATCTTGTGGCTTGCAAAGCGTTCTTCGCCCGCAAGCATCGCCACCGTGGACCAGCAAACCTCGTAAATTAGTTAGTGTGGCTCACTGCGCGACCAAACATGAATTTTCTGCAGGCCATCGTCAACGTGGTTGGAACTGCCTGCTGTTTCTTCACGGTCGCCAGCACAATTCATCACTCCTTTTGCAGCTTGTCCGTGGGTCTGTGTATGAGCCGTGAAGTTTGGGTACGCTGCATCAGTGCCAATTTGAGTGCACGTCGAGCAGGAGACCATTGAAACAACCCGTATCCGCTTCGCTCACGGAACAGAGTGTTCTCACGGTGGACGCGACGAGCTCACGGCGCGGTGATGCTGGCATCACCCGCGCACCTGTCCCATGTTTTGACCACCGATGCTGCTGCAAGGTGTCCGCCGCAGGTGAAGTGTTCGAGCGTTGGGGCATTGCTCTGTGAGGCAATGTTGCAGAGCTCTTCTCTGGCCAAATCGCGTACAAGTTGCAGTGAAACACTGTGTCTTGTTGGGTTTTGTTGTGTGCTCGCCATCACAGTCAGACGCCCCGTCAAGCGAGCACATGTTGATCCAGGTTTCCACTGGCTCCTGGTTGACATCAACACCTGGAGCCAACAAAGTCCTACGTCCTTCCTGGCATTGACGGGGCGCATACCAAGCGTCACCGTCGGCGACGTCAATGCGCCTACGCTCTCTGTGCAGACCTCGTCCAACGAGAAATTGGGACCTTCGCGCAGTTGATGAGAATCAAATTTGAAGGGTTATGCCCAGCGCTGCCGATCACTCCGCGCCTACAGCATAAAGGTCGGCATGCGCACGCGTTTACTCGTCAAGGAAAGCCGACTGGTCGTAGGCTGTTGTTTTCGCTCCAGGACTCGCACTTTCGACCCCGTGGAGGTCAGAGTGTCGGTTGAATTTACACTTGAAGGTTTGTGTTGATGGAGTGTTGACTGCCCGCAGCGTTTCGTGCGTCATCCGATGTAATGCAGGGCACACACCTTCAGTTGCATTTCTGTTGCTCCGACGGAGAGTTCTCTCTTCCGATCTTCACCTGCAAAACACTGGATGCACAGCTTCAACAGTCATGACTCTGTTGTTTATGCGCTCCACTTTGGCGTTGGGGATGCAGGGAACACTTCGTTGGTGGATGCTGACACTCCCCTGGGCGCAACTACGGTCGTAGATGTCATTGTAGATGTAATTGTAACTGTAATTGTAATTGTAATTGTAAAATGTACAAAATGTACATAATGTACATAATGTACATAATGTACATAATGTACATAATGTACATAATGTACATAATGTACAAAATGTACAAAATGTAAAAAATGTACAAAATGTACAAAATGTACAAAATGTAAAAATGTAAAATTGTAAAAGTGTAAAAGTGTCAAAAATGTCAAAAGTGTATTTTTTTTGAATCATTTTAAAATGTCAAAAATGAAAAATGAAAAAATGTAAAATCTAAATGTAAATGTAAATCTAAATGTAAATGTAAATGTAAATCTAAATGTAAATGTAAATGTAAATGTAAATGTAAATGTAAATGTTAATGTTAATGTTAATGTTAATGTACATGTACATGTACATGTACATGTACATGTACATGTAAATGTAAATGTAAATGTAAATGTAAATGTAAATGTAAATGTAAATGTAAATGTAAATGTAAATGTAAATGTAAATGTAAATGTAAATGTAAATGTAAATGTAAATGTAAATGTACTTGTAGCTGTACCTTTTGCTGTACCTTTTGCTGCAGCTTTGGCTGCAGCTCTTAGTGTCAATGTCAATGTCAATGTCAATGTCAATGTCAATGTCAATGTCAATGTCAATGTCAATGTCAATGTCAATGTCAATGTCAATGTCAATGTCAATGTCAATGTCAATGTCAATGTCAATGTCAATGTCAATGTCAATGTCAATGTCAATGTCAATGTCAATGTCAATGTCAAAAACTGTTCAGCTGTTGACGTGTTGACCCCATGACCTGATGATCTTGATGATCCTGTGACTTGTGACTCGCGACTTGTTAAATGTTAAACTGTCAAGTGTTAGTTTGATTTTTTTCAAAAAAAGTTAGCTGTTAGATGTTAACTGTCAGTTGTCAGTTCCAGTTGATAGTTGTTAGTTGTTAATCGTTAGTTGTTACTTGATACTTGTCAATTGATGATTGTTGATTGATGGTTTGTGAATTGGTGATTGTGGATTGGTGGTTGATGGTTGATGATTGTTAGTTGATGACAGACAAACACTTCATGTTCATGTTTTCATGTTCATGTTCATTTTAACGTTCATGTTCACGTTCATGTTAACGTTAAGGTTGATAGTGTGCATGTACATGTGCACGTAAAATGTAAAAAAGAAAACACAAAAAAAAAAAAAACATGGAGAAAACAAGAAGTAAAAAGAATAAAAAAGAAAAGTGAACAACGTTCATAAGTTTAACAGATTTCACAAACAAAAGGTTAAAAAGTTGAAAACAAGTTAAGAAGCCGGGAAACTAAGAAGCTAAGACACTCATACGTGAAAGAGTGAAAGAGTGAAAAATAATTACAAGCGGAGAAGTGTAAAATTGACACGTGCAAAGAGTGAAAAAAGTTTACAGGTGAAATAAATTTACAATTGAAGAAGTAAAAACAATTACAATTAAAGAGGTAAAAGAAGATGAAAATGTAAGAATGAAAAAATGTATGAATGTAAAAAATGTAAGACTGTAAGACTCCGTAAGACTGTGAGACTGCAAGACTGCAAGACTGCAAGACTGCAAGACGTTGAGGGAGTGTAGGGAATGTCAGGAATGTCAGGAAGGTAAGGAAGGTAAGGAAGGTAAGGAAGGTAAGGAAGGTAAGGAAGGTAAGAATGCAGTGAAGGAATGTAGGAAATGTAGAAATGAAAGGAATGAAAGGAATGAGAGGAATGAAAGGAATGAAAGGATGCCCAACTTCAAAACTAAAAAAAAACTGGAAAAACAAACGAGGTTCGGACACTTTTTCAAACTTGTTTAACCTTCGAAATACTTTTTTACCATTTCGAAATCATGTTTCTTTCACTTGTTGGAAAGTTTACAAAAGTTGAATGTGATTTGAAAAGTTTCAAAATTGTTTCAAAAATTTGAGAAGTTTCCAAAGAAAAGTATCCAGACTTCGGGTCAGCGTTTTTCGTTTTCAGTTTTTTGATTTTAGTTTTATCGTCTTGCTAAAAAACGAAAAAAAAAACTACCCAACACCCAACCAACCAACACACAACACCAAACCACCGAACCACCCAACCACCCGACCCGGGCACCCAACACCTCCAACCAAACACACAACACATAACCACCCAACCCACCGCCCAACCCAGAGTTTTTTCTTCAGAGTTTTGAGTTTTTCGCTTAATTTTTTCGTTTTTTTTTTTTTTTCTTTTTCTTAGTTTTGTTTTCAGCAGAACCAAAAACTAAAAAAAATAAACATGACGACCCGAACCCCCAGTCTCCCAATTTTTGGAAACTTGTAAAACTTTCGAAATGTGTTTTACATTAAAAAACATGTTATTACTTGTTGAAATTCCAAAGCTAAAAATGATTTCAAAGGTGTAAAAAATGTGTTTCAAAAGTAGAACAATTTTTGAAGAAGTAACGTGTCCGAACTTCGGGTCCATCATTTTTAGTTTTGAGTTTTTTGTTGTAAACGAAAAAATGAAACCAATTAAAAAAAAGCCCAACACCCAACCACCCAACACAGCCGAACACCCATCCACGCAACCACCCGACCACCCAACCCGACCACGCCAAGACCCAACCAAACACCCAGCCTTACCACCTGACACCAAACCCAACACCCAACACACCAACACACAACACCCCGTCACCCAACAAACCCAACGCCCAAACCAACACCCCACCATAAGTTTCAGTTTTTTATTTTTTCGTTTTTTGCTGTTGTATGGTGTTTTTGTTGTTGTTTTGAGTTGTTCTACAAACGCAAAACTACAAAATAAACATGCTGACCCGAAGTTCGGATACTTTCATATTTGAACTTTTGAAACTCTCGAAATACTTTCGAAATCAATTTTTAACTTCTGAAATCTGTTTTGAACAAGATATTTTTACATGTTTTTAAAGTGAGGTTTTCAAACTTCGGGTCGTGCGAGTTTTAGAAATTTGTTTTTAGATTTTGTTAATTGTTCAAAGTATTTGGTAGAACTCAAAACTAACAACCTTTTTTTTAAATTGTGTTTAAAAAGCGACTGAAGCCAAAAACAAAAGAAAAACGAAAAACGAAAAAACAACTTTTAGTCGAAAAATCTCACAACACGACACTCAACACCCAACCGCCCAACCGTCCAACACCCAACCCGACCACCTAACCACTAACACCCAACACAACACCCACCTACCCAGGCTCCGCCAGTTGGCGTCATACAGCGCACCACAACTGATGGTGACAAAGCTCTGCAAGACCCATCGACATCTCAAGCGGGACGCTCATCGACAGCTAGCTGTCAATGCGCTGCTGAGGACCCCGTGGGCATGGAAACGAACGATCGGACCTCGCGGGTGACACTGGCGATCAGGGCGAAAAAACAAAAATCTTTGTACTCCTGCACAAGGTTGAGGTTCAGTGGCTGCGGCTCGCAATGGTTGCGCCAGTTGTTCCTGTGCTCAAGGCCGGAAGCCAAAGACCCACGTCGCCCGAGACACGGGCGGCGCGTTTGAAAAACCCCTTGACACAAGTACCCAGAGCTCGCCGTGAACTGCCACGCGGGGTGTCGGTCTTCGAGGTACTTCTGTGACTGACTCCGCGCGCAAGACTGAAACACTGCAAGGAGCATGGACAGAGCTTCACCAGAACCTCGTTCAGCAAATTGAAGTGACGCGCCACGACGAGACGTTTGCAAAGAAGCAATTTGTCAAAGCGTCCAGCAAAGAACTTGTCGACGAAGCTGACGATGAGAGGCCACTTGCTTGGAGGCCCCGATCCCGTGGTCGATGAGACGACAAGCCACCTCCACAGTGAGACCCACTCCAGCATGGCATTGGAGACGGACGTGCGGTGTCGCCAGGAAGAAGCGTATCGAAATCATTCGTCATTGCGCTGCCCAAGCAAGACAAGAGAACCTCCTCATTGTGCATCACCCCGCAGACATCACTGAAATGCTCCATGGCCGCGGCAATGTTACTCGATTGAGAACACAAGTGTTGCGGTACGCTTGCTGAGAGAACATCCAAACACACCACTCAGCACAGTGGTACACGCGTCTCTTCCACTCGTCACAAGTTTGTCTTCCCCTGGTGTTGTCTCGTTCTGACGCTGCCATCTTGGTGTAAGTGTAATTGTAAGTGTATGTGTAAGTGTAATTGCAAGTGCAAGTGTAAGTGTAAGTGCAAGTGCAAATGTAATTGTAAATGTAAGTGTAAGTCTCAATCTAAGTGCAAATGCAAATGTAAATTCATTTGTAGATGCACATGTAGATTGTACATTGTGCATTGTGCATTGTACATTGTACATTGCACATTGTAGATTGCACATCGTAGATTGTAGATTGTAGATTGTAGATTGTAGATTGTAGCTGCAGCTGTAACTGTATGTCAATGTAAATGTGAATGTACATGTACATGTACATGTAAATGTAAATGTAAATGTAAATGTAAATATGGTTGTAAATGTAAATGTAAATGTAAATGTAAATGTAAATGTAAATGTAAATGTAAATGTAAATGTAAATGTAAATGTAAATGTAAATGTAAATGTAAATGTAAATGTAAATTTAAATGTCAATGTCAATGTCAAAAAACTGTTCAGCTGTTGACGTGTTGGCGTGTAGACTTGTTGACGTGTTGACCCCATGACCTGATGATCTTGTGACCTGTGACTTGTGACTCGCGACTTGTTAAATGTTAAACTGTCAAGTGTTAGTTTTTTTTCAAAAAAGTTAGCTGTTAGATGTTAACTGTCAGTTGTCAGTTCCAGTTGATAGTTGTTAGTTGTTAATCGTTAGTTGTTACTTGATACTTGTCAATTGATGATTGTTGATTGATGGTTGTGAATTGGTGATTGTGGATTGGTGGTTGATGGTTGATGATTGTTAGTTGATGACAGACAAACACTTCATGTTCATGTTCATGTTCATGTTCATTTTAACGTTCATGTTCACGTTCATGTTAACGTTAAAGTTGATAGTGTGCATGTACATGTGCACGTAAAATGTAAAAAAGAAAACCCAAAAAAGAAACATAGAGAAAACAAGAAGTAAAAAGAGTAAAAAAGAAAAGTGAACAACGTTCACAAGTTTAACAGATTTCACAAACAAAAGGTTAAAAAGTTGAAAACAAGTTAAGAAGCCGGGAAACTAAGAAGCTAAGACACTCATACGTGAAAGAGTGAAAGAGTGAAAAATAATTACAAGCGGAGAAGTGTAAAATTGACACGTGCAAAAGTGAAAAAAGTTTACAGGTGAAATAAATTTACAATTGAAGAAGTAAAAACAATTACAATTAAAGAGGTAAAAGAAGATGAAAATGTAAGAATGAAAAAATGTATGAATGTAAAAATGTAAGACTGTAAGACTCCGAGACTGTGAGACTGTGAGACTGCAAGACTGCAAGACTGCAAGACGTTGAGGGAGTGTAGGGAATGTCAGGAGTGTCAGGAAGGTAAGGAAGGTAAGGAAGGTAAGGAAGGTAAGGAAGGTAAGGAAGGTAAGGAAGGTAAGAATGCAGTGTAGGAATGTAGGAAATGTAGAAATGAAAGGAATGAAAGGAATGAGAGGAATGAAAGGAATGAAAGGATGCCCAACTTCAAAACTAAAAAAAACTGAAAAACACGAGGTTCGGACACTTTTTCAAACTTGTTTAACCTTCGAAATACTTTTTTACCATTCGAAATCATGTTTTTTTCACTTGTTGGAAAGTTTACAAAAGTTGAATGTGATTTGAAAAGTTTCAAAATTGTTTCAAAAATTTGAGAAGTTTCCAAAGTAAAGTATCCAGACTTCGGGTCAGCGTTTTTTGTTTTCAGTTTTTTTTATTTTAGTTTTATCGTCTTGCGAAAAAAAAAAACGAAAAAAAACTACCCAACACCCAACCAACCAACACACAACACCAAACCACCGAACCACCCAACCACCCGACCCGGCACCCAACACTTGCAACCAAACACACAAAACATAACCACCCAACCCAACCACCCAACCCAGAGTTTTTTCTTCAGAGTTTTGAGTTTTTCGCTTAATTTTTTCGTTTTTTTTTTTTCTTAGTTTTGTTTTTTCAGCAGAACCAAAAACTAAAAAAATAAAACATGATGACCCGAACTTCCAATCTCCTAATTTGGGAAAACTTGTAAACTTTCGAAATGTGTTTTACATAAAAAACATGTTTTACTTGTTGAAATGATTTCAAAAGTTAAAAATGATTTCAAAGGTGTAAAAACATATGTCAAAAGTAGTATTTTTTAAGTAACGTGTCCGAACTTCGGGTCATCATTTTTAGTTTTGAGTTTTTTGTTTTTTGTTCGGGTTAAAACGAAAAAAATGAAACCAATTTTTTCAGAAAAAAAACGCCCAACACCCAAACACCCAACCCAGCCGAACACCCATCCACGCAACCACCCGACCACCCAAACCCGACCACGCCAAGACCCAACCAAACACCCAGCCCAACCACCTGACAGCAAACCCAACACCCAACACCCCATCACCCAACAAACCCAACGCCCAAACCAACACCCGACCATAAGTTTCTGTTTTATATGTTTCGTTTTTTGCTGTTGTATGGTGTTTTTGTTGTTGTTTTGAGTTGTTCTGAAAACGCAAAACTACAAAATAAACATGCTGACCCGAAGTTCGGATACTTTCATTTTTGAACTTTTGAAACTCTCGAAATACTCTCGAAATACTTTCCAAATCATTTTTTAACTTTTGAAACCTGTTTTGAACCAGATATTTCACATGTGTTTAAAGTAAGGTTTTCAAACTTCGGGTCGTGCGAGTTTTAGAAATGTGTTTTTAGAATTTGTTGCTTGTTCAAAGTATTTGGTAGAACTCCAAACTAACAACTTTTTTTTAATTGTGTTTAAAAAGCGACTGAAGCCAAAAACACAAAAAAAAAACGAAAAACGAAAAAAAATTACAGTCGAAAAAATCTCACAACACGACACTCAACACCCAACCGCCCAACCGTCCAACACCCAACCCGACCACCCAATCACTAACACCCAACACGACACCCACCTACCCAACCAACCAGCCAGTTGGATGAGACGGCTCCGCATTTGGCGTCATACAGTGCACCACAACCGATGGTGACAAAGCTCTGCAAGACCCATCGACATCTCAAGCGGGACGCTCATCGACAGCTAGCTGTCAATGCGCTGCTGAGGACCCCGTGAGCATGGAAACGAACGATCGGACCTCGCGGGTGACACTGGCGATCAGGGCGAAAAAATCTTTGTACTCCTGCACAAGGTTGAGGTTCAGTGGCTGCGGCTCGCAATGGTTGCGCCAGTTGTTCCTGTGCTCAAGGCCGGAAGTCAAAGACCCACGTCGCCCAAGACGCGCGTGGCGCGTTTGAAAAACTCTTGACACAAGTACCCAGAGCTCGCCGTGAACTGCCACGCGGGGTGTCGGTCTTCGAGGTACTTCTGTGACTGACTCCGCGCGCAAGACTGAAACACTGGAAGGAGCACGGACAGAGCTTCACCAGAACCTCGTTCAGCAAATTTAAGTGACGCGCCACGACGAGACATTTGCAGAGAAGCAATTTGTCAAAGCGTCCAGCAAAGAACCTGTCGACGAAGCTGACGATGAGAGGCCACTTGCTTGGAGGCCCCGATCCCGTGGTCGATGAGACGACAAGCCACCTCCACAGTGAGACCCACTCCAGCATAGCATTGGAGACGGACGTGCGGTGTCGCCAGGAAGAAGTGTATCGAAATCATTCGTCATTGCGCTGCCCAAGCAAGACAAGAGAATCTCCTCATTGTGCATCACCCCGCAGACATCACTGAAAATGCTCCATGGCCGCGGCAATGTTACTCGATTGAGAACACAAGTGTTGCGATACGCTTGCTGAGAGAACATCCAAACACACCGCTCAGCACAGTTATGCACGCGTCTCTTCCACTCGTCACAAGTTTGTCTTTCCTGCTGTTGTCTCGGTCTGACGCTGCCATCTTGGTGTAAGTGTAAGTGTAAGTCTAAGTGCAAGTGTAAGTGCTAGTGCAAGTGCAAGTGTAAGTGTAAGTGTAAATGTAAGTGTACGTCTCAATCTAAGTGCAAATGCAAATGTAAATGCATATGTACATGCACATGTTGATTGTTCATTGTTCATTGTTGATTGCAGACTGCAGATTGCAGCTTGCAGATTGCAGCTTGCAGATTGCAGCTTGCAGCTTGCAGATTGTAGCTTGCAGATTGTAGCTTGCAGATTGTAGCTTGTAGATTGTAGCTTGTAGATTGTAGTTTGTAGATTGCAGTTTGTAGATTGCAGTTTGTAGATTGCAGTTTGTAGATTGCAGTTTGTAGATTGCACATGTGGAATGGTGGTGGTTGGTTGGTTGGGCAGGGCCTCCACTACACTTCATTACACATGTCGCACGCATGCTCAAGAGACACCGCAGTGTCTTTTCTTTTTCCTTCCTTTTGTTCTTTTTTAGGTTATGGTCGGTTTGTCGAATTTCTCGGTGACAACTTGCCGACAAGGACGGTGAAGTTGCGACTGAAATCGCCTTGACAGGAAAGACTGCCGTTGCTTGTACTCAATGCGCATGGAGTCCCCGGGACCATTGGCACATACATGGCGGGAGTCGTCGTCGCAGTGGGCGAAAACTGCGACCTGACGTACGGTTCTGAGGTGTGGAGCATCGTGCAGGTGCGTACGCCCAGAATGCCTTGTTGACCTGCAGTAACGACACTCAAACTTTCCTCATTGTCGTGCAGAGGCTGGCACGTTTCCCCATCGTTGGAAAGACCAGCTTGCAGTGTCTGCAGAAGCGGGTGGAGCACGATCTTTGGCGATGATTAAAAACTGAGTGCAGTTTCGACGTGTACCGCGTCATCCAGATGCTAAACCCCTCACTGGGCTGGCCCGTTCGCAAAAGTGAAACCAGGAGTTTGATTCTGGATGCGAAGGACGCAACATGTGCTCTGGATGAACATTCCATCTTTACGTTGGCAAAAGCTTATGCAGGGTGCCGTGAGTCCTCTGGTTCTCCCCGCTCGCCGCCAGATTGGTCGTGCGTCACCTTGAATGAGATTGTTTCAGTGCCAAAGTCAGGGAGCGGTAGCTCTCATCGAGGTTCGGCTTCAGGTGCTCCGCGGAGACCATTGGCATAGACATGGCAAGTGTTGTCGTTGCAGTTGGCGAAAACTGCGACCCTCTGTGTAGTTCCGAGGTGTGAGGCATCGTGCAGGCTGCGTACGCCTAATATGCCTTGACGCCTTGTGATCTGACGACGCTCAAACCTTTCTGCCAAGTTGTTGGCGCGGGAGATGGCATTGATTCATGCATGGGCTGATGCGAATGTCGTGGTGAACTACCATGAGCACAACATTCGCTTCCTTGGACAATGACACCATTGACATCGTCTTGAAAACCGAGGCTTTCAGGTGTACGGAACTGCCGAGGGCGATCGACATTACTCAAATCGTGACCTCGGCAGTCCGTCTTGATGCTGTGATGACCTTGTCAGAGTGGCGCTTCCTCTTTCCTCACTAACTTCGAGTAGCACAGAGTGTTGTAGGTGCATGCTCTTGTCCAGTGACCCAGTATGGACTGGACCTTGGGCGCGGCTACGACCTTTACCCCCAGCATGCATGAATCTCTGGGCGCGGTACCACCGTTACCCCCAGTATAGATGAATCTCTGAGTGCGGCCACGACTGCTGCCCCAGCGTGCACCGTCACACCATGTGACCAGTCTCCTATGCCATGTCGGAGAGCGGAACCGCATGCCGCAGTTTTTGAGAGAAGGTAGACGACATGCTCAGTACCATTTTCTCTGATGATCTCACAGTTCAGGGTCTAGCCTCTACTTCCTTTGAACTTCCAGCTGTGCTCAGTACGTCGTCGTCACGGTGGGTGAAAACTGCGGCCTGGTGTACGGTCCGAGGTGCGTTGCTGCGCCTACATGCACCACGAGCTGTCCGTTGAGATCCAGGAAAATGAGGAGACAACCAATTTCTAGTGTTGGTTCAGTGGTGTTTGCTTGTTTCTTGGGTGTCTCAAAAAAGTTTCCTTGTTTGAGAACTGACCCAATTGTCCTGTACAATGCCCTTTTCTCGTTTTCTCGCACGTTGTGTGCGATCGGCTGAGCGTCGGCTTAATGAGTGACCGATTCACGCTCATCAGCAAACTGATCGGTTCAGTGGTTCGATTTCATACGAATCTTTAGTTGAGATGCCTTCCGTCGCTGAGATTAACGTGACGCATGGCAAGACGGCCCTGACCTCCCACGTTTTCTGGATCCTCGTGGGACTTGGTGACCTCGTCTTCTGAGACGGCCAGGTGCTAGAAAGATATGTTGTTCGGGAGCAAAGCTGTGCCCATGTCAGTCTCGGCCTGGTATTCCAAATTGAATCCAGTTTTACCAACAGTGTCGGTGTCAATCAATTTCCTTGTCATGTTCTTCGTGTTAACCTGCTGTTGTCCACAGTGTTGCACTCTGCGTCTTGAAGCAACCAGTGTGATTGGTCCGATACGTTGGTGTTTCCTTCTTGTTTGTTGGGGTGTTTCTGTCTGCATTGGCACCGTTTCACGCGACGCTTCACTCCTTGAATTCCGATAATCCATCTGACGGAAATCGGAAACGACATTGCGAGTGTGTCCCTCAGTTCAGACGAAAACTGGCGGGTCATAGACAGCTGCATCGTCTTGTAAGATGTCGTCACGCACGCCAAGGTGATGGACGTGAGTTGGAATTACCAGTTTCAGCTGTGTGATTCTCTCCCTCAAGCTACTACTTTGCTGTAATCCACGAAGGTTCGTTGGTGCTCTTGTGGAACAGCAATGAATGATAAGGCCTCTGGATTCCCGAGAACGTTCAGCGCCGAAACTACGGAGTGATTACGCTCTCGTCGGAATGTTTGGCTTCGGGTGCTTTGCGGGATTCTTTGGCACAAATATGTCGGGTGTTGTCGTCGCAATGGACATTTGTGAGGTGGGGATCGTGCAGGGTGCGTACGCCCAGTATGCCTTGGCACCTTGCAGTCTGTTGACGATCCAACTTTTCTCATTTCCGTTGGAGAATAGCACGATCCCCATCGCTGGAGAAGACCAGCTGCAGTGTGTCCGCAGAAGCGGGCGCTCCTGGACCTTGAAACCCGTGTTGTCGTGACGCTGGCCAGGTGGGCCCAGGTCTCATTGGAGCCTGATTGGTCCATGTTCTCGGCGCGAGAACGGTTTGTCAGGTTTCGCCAGCATCAACACAGCGTACCTCGAGTCGGGCGACTCCGAAACATCACAGTTGGTGTGACCATTTTCCTGCTTGCTCTGACATCGAAGTGTGTCCCGTCTGGCCGAAGGAATTCTCCGTGCTGTTCACTTGTCTCCACCCTGCCAATCATCCGTGGAGCAAATGTGAGTTCTACTACAGTAACTCCTCAGGATGTCAGGCTTAGCGGTGGCTTTCCCAGAGAGACTGTCTCCAATATTGGTAGCATCTTCCTCTCACAGCCAGGTCAAGTGATTTGCTGTACGTTGTTAATGGAGTAAGGCCGCGCCTGGTCAGTTCCTCCAGGCAATGTCACTTGCGAATCCTCAGTTGCGGAAGAGAATTGAAGTTCGTTGTTGGCACTGCCTCACCGACGTGGCGAGGACCTGGGATCAGCCGATGGAAGCAGATGTTTGGAGTTCCTTCGTCATCATTCTATGACCATTCCACTTCACTTGCAACCCTCTTTCTGTGTTTTTGGATTGGTTGTGCGTTGGTGGCTAATATGTGCTTTGTCTCATGACGATGGTGTTGTGAATCGCACAGTTCGGTATGGTTTGATGCATCTTTGTTTTCTCGCCTCGTGTTTGGTTGAGCGTTTGATGGTTGTGCGTCCCACTGGGGTGGGGAGACAGGCTCTCCACCCCTCAAGTCC
>CBDCEV010000120.1:0-6583 GCA_965215715.1 Hyphomicrobiales bacterium
ACGCGAGTCAGGTTTCATACAAATCACGTGGAAAGTTACAAAACCCTATCTAAAGTTGACCGTCCATGAGCTCTAAAAACTTATTGGAGATTTACAGATAGAAGTAAAAAGATAAAGGGGTCAACTGCAGCTTAAATTTCTTTTGCTGTAGTACTCTGATCTTTGCCTAAATTATGTTTAAGTGATACTTGTTTTAGTTTTAGTTTTTTCATCTGAAAAAAAGCAAGAAGAGGAGCTTTAATTACTTCGCTAGTTAAGTCATATTTTTGGAGTGCAATTTTAATGTCACCCTATAACAAACGGTCACGTAGTCACACTGCTTGTTTCCCAGTTTTATGTTAGTTATCTTCAGGTTGGGGAAGGGAGCCAGGGAGGTGGGGTCGAGGGGCTTAGAGTGGGGCCGAACGGTGGTTGTGGACCCATAGGTTGTCATAATAAATTCATTTGACAAGTAATTTTGTGAAACAAAACGTCATCTGCTCTGCGCGCATTGCGTGCCTACGTTTTCCCTAGCATCTCCGCGGTGGGGAAATATCGTGAGAAAAAAAATGGGCGAGCAAAGAAAACGGATGGAGGGCCGCCCTGCGTTCTCTCCTTACTCCTTGTCCTTACTCAGTCTTCTTCCATCGGCTTGCTTTGCTCGCTGATTATTTTTTTGGTTTTTTGCGTCATTTTCCCCATCGCGGAGCCTGTTCACAGGCTATTCTATTCGAGTTTGTTACGATCAACCTCCTTTTAATCTCTAATTAACTGGCATATTGAACGTGATTGTCATAGTTAAGTGTATTCAACTTAAGCAACTGAAAAAGAAGACCTGAAAAAAAAAATTTAGGCTTGACATGGATTCGAAAACTCACGTTTGCGGTGACCCGAAAGCCTAAACGTGAACCCAACTGAACTAATGAAACCAACTGGAGAGCAGGCCACCCCAAAGGAGGGCGGGGGTGGTTGCACTTGACCCATGTTTGGGTGTAGGAGTACTGCTAGAGATCTGAAAACCTGACCCTGTTTCGGACAAAAAAGCCCTAAAATATCAACCCTGTTCAGGACAACCACCTCCACGTTAGGTCCCTGTTCGGGACAAATGACGAAACACACACTCTCTTGTTTTTCGCAGTTTTAAAGTGTTTTAAAGACTGGCACACGTCTCTGATTTAGAATTTGGAAAATACTTTGAGTAAGCCATATTTTAACGATGACAATTTTGCAACCATACCCTGTTTTGGACAGCCGGACTGCCATAAAAATCATCCTGGCATACGGTCCACGCGACTGAAATTGAAATTGACCAATCAGAGCTAAGTACGCGGGGCAAACTGAGTTTTCCTACGTCATAAGGAGAAAGGACCCCGGGAACGAGGTTGTCGCCTGTTCAGTCGAGCATCGTATTTGTGTTCGTTTACCAGCAACACCAGTGATTCTAGTTAGATTTACATTTATATGTATGAATGCAGGCAAGCAAGTGCTTATCTTAATGCAGTTTTAGTTTTGTGAAAGTCAGTTGTCCCATTTTCTACGTTTAATCATATAAAATGAATTTCGTAAATAAGCGATCTGATGTAAGCTTAAAAAATTGCAGTTCATTGCGTAGTCTTTTAAGATTTTTTCGTTAAAGTTCGTTTTTTAAGCAATTCTCATTTCTCAACTAGTTTACATTTTATCCCAAAATTATATAGTGTGACTATTTTAGACTGGGTCGGTGTTGTTTTCTCAATCCAGTTTAGTATTCGTCATCGCACATTGGGTTGTTTTGACTGATTGCTAATTTAATTATTGAACAAACTGAAAAGTCAGTCGCTCTGTCGTCAATTTTATAGTCCTAGTGTAAAGCTCTATGTTTTTTCAGTTGTGGAATATTTTATCAGCTCCCTGTAATGTTATATTTTCAGCTTCCTCACTTGAAGTGAATGCCATTTCTGTCCTAAATTAGAGACTAAAGTAAATTAGAATCGCCGATTTAGTGAGTGAGTTCAGTGTAGCATGGTTTTGTAGCGTGTCTGTAGATCGAAGTGAAAAAGTTATTCAAGTAACTATAGGTGAAACAGTTCTCGGTCTAAAGCTATTTTGTCCAAAAAGAGACTCTAAAAGCTTCCGAAAAATAGTTTAGGATGTGTTCTTTAAAACACCCGAGAAATACTTCGCGGGCGTAAAAGTTGTGCCATTTTCCCTCCATTATTGTGCTTGGAAGCTTCAGAAAACATTTTTCAGATGACGTTTCCCAGTAAACGGCCTGATGCCTGGGCGATATTGTTTATTTTAGCAAAGTTGTTTAATGAATGACAGAACTAAACAGCCAGTGGGCATGCGAATCAGTGAAAAATGCCTACCGGTATTTAGATTGCAAAGTCTGTCGAGTCGCTCCCCGGCTGCCGGGAGCGACACTAAGTGAGTTCATTCGTTTTTTTAACAGAGCAACTGTAGTTTCACGAGTACTCTTCTTGACCTTAATAAGCTTTCCAAAGAATGCTGCAAAAAGCGCTGTCGGTGAATGTCTTGCTGAAGTCTTATTTTTGAAGGAAAAAAGTCAACTTTACTGTTTCCTCAGCGGTCCGCATTGTGTTTTTGCGTTTATGTTTTCCCTTGTTGTTTTTCATCTTTAAATATGAGCAAGCTCACCTGGTGAGAAAAATGGACGAGAAAAATCACTTTGCAACGAATTTAAATTAAGCAGAAATTCCAACAGCGTCACGAGACACAAATCAAAATTGTTCCAGAGTGCCTAATTTCTTAATACGACAAGAAACTGTGTAGAAATAGAAATTTAAGCAGTTAGCGGTGTGTTTACAATTCAGCTTAATAATTTCTTTCATCGTCACGTCGATCATAAAAAAAATTACAAGCGGTGGGTTCGATCAGTCAGGAAGGCTTTCTACTCCGAAGTATCAAGACAAGACATAAAACAAAACACAGTAAAATGAAAGAGAAGCATTTAATAAAAACTGTCACACATTCATGGCGAGTCAGTACGAAATTCAAGAAGCAATCTAAGCAAGAACCGAACAAACTACCAAGCTAGAAAGAAGGAAGGAAGGGCGACATTTTTTGGCTATACCACACAAAGTTGACTCTGTTTTACCTGCACTCGTTGTAGCTCTCTGTTCCAAAAGCTCCAAATGTTCTGATACAAATCGGATGCTATCTAAAAGAAGTTGAATCGCTTCCCAGTTGTTTGAGTGTTGTTTTTACCATTCCGTCCACAACTCTAAGCTGAGAACAGGTGAATTCCGACGTTCCTCACTACAGTAATCCTGTTTCTGAGCTGCATAGAGATAACCTGGTCAAGTTAAAATTCTGTCTTCAGTTCGACTAAACAAGCACATGATGACGCCGTTGTGCGAACAGATTACAATCTTGCTCCGTTTCAACTCCTGCAGCTAATATGGTGAAATCGTACAGCTTCAATCCACTTTGAACGATGATTATGACAATGCTTCAAGAAAAACAAACACGTACCGCATTTTCAGAGCCAAAAATTTGTAGATTTTTTCCCAAAACTTGTGCCACTTTGTTCACTTTGGTTCGGAGCAGTTTCATTTTGATTCATTCAGCTTTGGAGAGAAACGCCGCACACTTAGCAAGCTTTTGGCGCTTTTTCGTTTAGTCATGTGACCAATTCTTGTCCCTTTTTATCTCTTACTCGTTTTTTTCTTTCTGTCTTGATTTTATAACAGCTATAGTGGTCGACGTTTAATAAAACAATTATTCTACTCGGACTTGCTGGATATCGAATAATTATAACCAGCTCGCCGCTATGCACCTCGTTAGTTATCTATCATTGCAAAAACCTAACACTGGACGTAACAGCTAATGACAGACGTTAAAATAGTGACTTTGACTGGAGTGAACGTCTGGCGTTATAAGTTTCGCCGGACGTTAAGTTTTATGCAACTCCCTCCCGTTGCTTTCCTGCCCTCTGGCTCGAGTTGGAAAAACTGGACAATTAGCAAGTGACATCATGTAATCCATATTGCGATGTACCCAATGTTACGATGAGGGATGATGACGTAGGAAAACTCGGTTTTCACTGCCGCTAGCACTGCGGGCGCAAGCTCCGTATGCCAGGAGGAGAGACCCGCTTCACGAGTCGTTTGTCTCATTCCCATAGAGCCTCGCGCCTCCCGCTTTGCTCGTTTCCAGTCGATTGCTCTTCGCGCTTGTTCAAATGCAAAGGGCCTGTGGAGGAGGCAGATATTGCCGTATTTCCTCGCAAGGACGTCTGGAAGCGCCGCATTTTAGGGGCTGGCCTAGACTGCGAGCAGTCTCTCTTTTGCTCTAAGTAGTAGGGGACGCTAGTATGGCACATATGGAGGCTTCTGATTGGTCGAGAGGAAATCAATGACGTCACCGACCGGAAGTGCCTGGAACCGGAAGTCACATGGTTTTAAGAGGGGGAAACCGCTGACCAGATGGAAAAAAGGATCGCGGGCTCATGGGAACCGGAAGTCACGTGGTTTAAAATGAGAAACCGCTGACGAGTGTGAAAAAGGGATCGTGGGCTCAAGGGGAAGTAAAACCGCTGAGAAAAGGCGGGCTCAAAGTCCAAAGTCCAATTGTGAGAACGGGGGTGACCCATATATGGCCCAGATATGGATTTGATATGGGTTTGATATGGCACAAGTCCAATTCAAGCATCGGGGGTAAGGTATAAAAGGGTAAACCCTAAGGTGAGGGAGTAATCACGATGAGTTTTTACATCACCCTTATCAGTGATCAAGCACAAGGGAATGGACAAAAATTTACGGCTCGACTGCCTCATTCACATTATTTGGTGGAAGATGATTGGGAAGCGGCTTTGATTCATATCTCACACCCGGCTTTTTATCAACAATTGGGAGATCAAACCAAGCAGAATTGGACGCAAGAAGATAGTCAAAAACATTGGATGAAAACAGATATCAGATACATACCAAAACGTGCTGATGGAACGGCTCCCATTCAAGTGACCAAACAAATCCATTTACCGCCAGGGTATTACCACAATTTGAAAGAGGCATGGATTGCCATCGCTTACGAAATAGAAAAACAACACATGGAAGTCATGATGGATATAGCCAAAATGGACGTGGACGATCTAGGGAAACGACAACAACTAGCCGCTCTTAACCTGGCTCAACCCTACGTGAAAATCACCAATGCCGGCATCGCCTCCGAATTAGATTCGTTGTATGTACTCATACCAGCCAACATGCAATTTGAAATGGAATGGAAATTGGCCAGCCTGATGGGACTTGTCAAAGATGGAACGCCAACGCAGAGAATTGTCCAAGAAAAAAATTATCTGGTGAAACATATCGTGGATTACGACGATCGCCACAAATGGACACCCACCATAGGGCCTGTCAACAAATATCCACCGCATGGCATCGTCTCTGTCAGCTTTACCCACCCCGATTTCGAGTATGAGTTGTTCTTGGGCCCGAATCTCAGTCGACAACCATTTCCCACCACCCAAACCGTCAAACCGCAACAAGGACGACAACAACTCATGATTTACACGGATCTCGTCATTGACAGCGTGGTTGGAAATCAAGAAAAAGGTTTTTTACGTGCCATTGATGCTGGCAATACCGATCATCAGTTTGATACCACGCAACGGATGTATTTTCCTCTTGGCAAAACCATCTTTGACAGCATTGCCATTGACATTCAAACAGCCAATGGACAACCGGCTCCTTTCAAACAAGGCAGAACGATCATGACCCTTGAACTGTCCAGAAAAAGTCAACGAACATGATGGTGTAGAGAATCAATAAAGATCACAACATCTTTTATTGATCTTTCGTATGTGATTTTTTATAGAGAAACAAAAGGGTCACGTGGGAGGGAAGGGGCCAATGAGAGAAAGACCCATCATGCTTTGGGAGGGGAAGAGGTGGGGGTACCCCCTCCCCCCTCCTTAGATAGACCATGGTGCATTGCGCGAATCGGGGTATATAAGTCAAGGGAGGCCACAGGACGCCATTCCTAGCTTTGAGTTCAGTCGTGTTGACTTATGTCAGTTGGCTCGGGAAAAAAAAAATGTCCAGAATGAGAAGACCATTGGGTTCCCTAGCCAGTGAGGTGAATGAGCATGGTGAGGAGGTGCTGAGGACAAGAGTTGGAGTCGAGCGTACGGCCGTGGAACGCCAGACGGTGCGAATGGTGGAAAGGCGCGAACAAACCTGGCGTCATCTAACCCGTGGGCGCGTGGCCGCCTTTTTTGAATTGTTTTTGCGGTCCATGGTATGGACAGAGAATGGGGACCGGGAAGGTCATCCACACCCCGCAACGTGCGAAGCTTTTCTGGGGGTTCTTGTCAACCGCATCATTCCATGGGTGGACCAACACCGGGTGTGGTCAAACTGCGAGAAGCGTTGGCCCATGTCATTAGAACATTTCAGGGAAATGGACAATGAACTGAACTTGTACCTGCCTTCTGTGTATGCGAGTCGAGCATGGCAAAGGATCCGAGTTTATTTTAGTGACATGGCAAGGGTGAGGGAGCGGCGGTTGCAAGAGGAGCGGGAGAGGAGGCAACGGGCGATCCGGCTCAATCAAGTGCGACGTGTTTTGTTTTTGTAAATAGACTTGAACATTTTTATTT
>CBDCEV010000121.1:0-13188 GCA_965215715.1 Hyphomicrobiales bacterium
GCGGTGCGCACGATCCCTATGTGAATGAACACAAACATCGCCATGAAGTTCAACTCTGTAAGAGCACCACCGTACACGGACGGACAACGGATCTCAGAAAGTCCCAAGATGCGATCACGCACCGAGCGTGTTTTGGGTCCCTTCTCGAAGCCCCGGAACGACACCGCCAATGAAAGTGTGCGTTCCGTCCACCATGACGCAAAAAGTGTAAAAAAGTGGTCGTATCCACTGGTGCGTACAGTGCGGTTGGCACGGGCCGTGAGCCACTTTTTTGTGCGATTCGAAGTGGGATTTTCAAGTTCGTTTTTCCATGTCAAATCGTATGTCAAATCCCAGGTTCAGATTCAAGCTCCGTTTCAAGTTCAGTTGCAGGTTCGGTTTTCCAGTAACGTTCTAAAATCGCAGTGAAGTGTCAACCAAGTGTTGGTGAAGTTTCAAGTTATGTTTGAGGTCGAGTTTGCAGTACAGATGTTCAGTAAAGTGTTCATGAAGGCTTTACGCACAGTTGAAAATAAAGAAGTGAAGTGTTTAGTGAACTCAAAGGGCAAAATCTTCTTCACGTTGCGTGTTTATGCGAAGTGTTTTTGAAGTTCGTTCTTCAACGCAATGTGTTAAAATAGAGTTTCTTCAACCCATGATTTTGGCATTACGTCTAATCACGTTCAGTTTCACTTTAAGTTAAAGCATTGAGCTTGAACGTGATGTGTAAATTGAATTTTGGGTTTGGTAGGTTGTGAGTTGTGTTTGTTAAATCGAGTTTTTCAACCAACTGTTGAAATGAAGATTTTGAAGTATGTTTTTACGTGTTGCAAGGTAACAAAATCAGCAAAGCATGTGTGGTAAAATTTCAAAATTACGTTTTCGAAAACGTTTTTTTCTCATTTATACAGTTAAGTTTAATTTCCACTTCACTGTTTGAGCAAGATGATGAAATGGATTTCTCAGGTTAGCATCTGAGGATGGGCGTGTGACGTTTTTTCAAGCTTGAGTAAATTCAGTGCTTGAGTAAATTCAGTCAAGTCTAGTGAGTTTGAGTTGGAAAAATGCCAGTTGAGTGACAGATCAAAACGATCAAGTTAGTTGATGTTGAGGTTTAATTTGACGTCGAAGCCGAGGATGCGATCAGGTTGATATGCAGGGTTTAGTGTCGCAAAGACAGAAGGTCAATGGTAAGAAGTGGAAGGTACCTGTGTGACAAGACAAAGGTCGCAAGTGAAAGGACAATTCCATCCAACACAGGAAAGAGCCCACTTCGTTCCAAGTGGCACGAGGCTTGCACAGGAATAATTGGATGAACCACGTGCACTCTGACCCTCAGGGCAAGTCGGGGCCATGTGCACAGAGACAGTCAACTAAACGCGCGATCACTGTAATCGTCATTGAGAACTTTTAGAATCAGAGAGAGCCGACAAGAGAGACAGACATGTGAGGAAGAGAAAGAAAGAGAGAGGAAAAGAGACAGAGACAGATGTGAAAAGATGAAAAAATGACAAGAGATGAAGATAGAGAAGAGGGTTAGGTACGGATTCATCAAAATTAGAATGAAAGTGGTCAATTTCATCAACAAAATTTTCATCAAAAACCACTTTCATCAAAAACCACTTTCATCAAAAAGCCACTTTCATCAAAAACACTTTCATCAAAAACCACTTCCATCAAAAACCACTTTCATCAAAAACAACTTTCATCAAAAACCACTTTCATCAAAAAACCCCAAACCCTAAAGACCTAACCCCCTGAACCCTGAACCCTGAACCCTGAACCCTAAAACCTAAACCCCAAAAACCTAAAACCTAAAACCTAAACCTAAAACCTAAAACCTAAACACCCACCTTTGGACCCTCAGCAGAAAGGCCGGCTGAGACCCCAAGGTGGGCATAAGCCGTGTTCGTGTGAAGGCGTCGCCCGCGACGCCTTCACACAAACACGGTCTATATTGTTTTTGTGGTGGTGGTGGTGGTGGGCGGGGGCGGCCCCGAGCACCTCCTCCTCCCCCCCCCCCCCCCCCGAGACTTGGGTCCCTCTGACAGGAAGTGGTTTCTGATGAAATTGGTTTTTGATGAAAGTGGTCTCTGATCAAAATTGGTTTTTGATGAGAGTGGTCTTTGATGAAAGTGGTTTTTTGATGACACTGGTTTTTGATGAAAGTGGTTTTTTGATGAAATAGGTTTTGTGATGAAAGTGGTTTTTGATGAATGTGGATTTTGATGAAAAAAATTTTTTGATGATAGTAGTTTTGATGAACTTGTACTTTACCAGAGAAGAGATAGAGAGAACTGAAGAGAGATAGAAATGAGAAGAGATAGATGAAAGAAGAGAGACAGATGTAAAAAAGAAAGAAAGATAAAATGCAAATCTGTAACTGCCGTAATTTTATGCGGACATATTTTCCTGAATCAGTACCATCTGTAAGATTTGTTCTGCAAATTTTTTTTACTTACAGAAAATTACTTTGATTAAATAACATTTGCAACTGTAAACATTAAACCGGGATGGAAGGAAGATGAATTTGCAAAAGACATTCCGTTGCGCAAGACGATGGTTACCTACCGCCGAAGCAGCATTCCTTGACAGCGTACCAAACAAAGTCGGCGGATATCAGGAAGGCCAGAGGGGTATAAGCGACTCTTAGATCTGAACCCCCCTCCCCCGGAAAAACGGTCGATTTTGGCACCGATTTTTCGTTGAACTTTTTTTCATTTCTTTTTTTCTTTTTTTTTTTCTTCTTTTTTTTCGCGCGCTGGTGCCCTTGCAACTTTGGCCCTAAACACCTAAACCCCTAAACACCTAAACTCCCGCCTTTTGACCTTCCACAGACCTTCATGTGAAGGCGTCGCCGGCCTTCGGCCGGCGACGCTTTCACGATTTTTTTTTGGATGAAAGTGTCATTGGATGAAACCGTTGTTGGTTGAAAATGTCATTGGATGAAAATGTTTGGATGAGAAATTCATTGGATGAAAAAGTTCTTGGATGAATGTTCATTGGATAAAACTGCGTTTGAAAGTGTCAAAATTGGATGAATAGTGTTTTGGATGAAAGTGTCAGTGGATGAAATCGATTTTGGATGAAAGTGTATTCTACCGGTTCGTATTTGGTTGTGAACATGTGTCAACATGACAGTGTGTGACAGTTGTGTTGTCTTCGTTGTGTTGTTGGTTGCCGTCGATGCGTTGGCTGTTGTGCGGTGGTGAAGGTTCAGAAGAAAAAACGTCTGTAATTTCAAAAAAAATTGTCCCGCGAGAGAATTTATCTCCTTTACGGTTTTAATTAAACCGAAAAAAATTTCAAACCGCATTGAATTAGGAACATTACGGATTTAATTAACTCGAAAAAAAATAAAATGTGCACCAGTCAAATCTGTAATCATTTCCGCGCAGATGGTACAATCCCCAGGTCAAGGATACGTTGCGGACAGGTTGCGATGTGAAAAAGCCGATTCGCTGTGGCACGAGGCAAAAGGGCAGCCTGATTCTGTCGCTCCAGAGAGCAACTGCGGGAGGTACCGAAATGACGTTGGTGTGCAACGTAATGGGCCCAAAGAACTGGATTCGAATCACCATGAAAGACGGTTTGGGGGGGGAGGGGGGGGGGTCAAGGTCTGACCCCTCCCAAACCGTATTACGTTCCACGTTTTGGGGAGAGGGGGGGTCAGAGTGCGCACAATTGAACCACGTTCAACGGTTGGGGGGGGGTCAGACAAAAAAAACGTGACCCCCCCTCCCAAACCGTTGAACGTGGTTCAACGGTGCGCGAACTCTGACACCGGTGCGTGTCACCGGGCCTCACGGAGCTCGCTCCGCTCGCGGGTGGCACCTGCGGTGCCACGGTGGCGCCACCCGCTTTTGCTACACGGTTTCTTGTGTCAATCTGATTCTTGTGAAGGGCTGATTCTTGTTTAGGGCTGATTCTTGTGTGGGACTGATCGGGGTCAATTCAAAAAATGTCACGTTGTACGGTTTGGGGGGTGTCAGGAAAAAATGTCACGTTAAACGGTTTGGGGGGGAGGGGGAGGGGGGGGGGTCAAGCCTTGACACCCCCCAAACCGTTCAACGTGACACTTTTTCTTTGACCCCCTCCCAAACCGTCTTTCACCCCGAAATGATGTCTGTATTGAACAAAGTGGACGAGAGAGCTGCAGAAACTTCGCATCCTGAAGGACTTCGTGGGATCAGAGTCTGCGGATAGTCGCCTACATCGACAACCGCTTGTTGTCAGAGAAAGACGCGGGTGGTGCGACCAATCACTTGCGCTCTTTGTGGTGGAAGTGGTTGCTACTTAGGCCATTCAAACTAAGGCCAACCCTAATTGCTACTTGGGGCCAATTGCTACTCAGGCCAGGCCTTTTGTACTAAAGTGCTAAATGTCACTTTGGCCAATTTTCTGACAGGCCAACAAAATTTTGGCCTGATTTTTTGTTGAAAAAAAAATGAAAAACAACAAACAGGAAAACATGCAGAAAAATCAATATAGTCCGTGTTTGTGTAAGGCGCCGCCGGACGAAGGCCGGTGATGCTTCACATGAAGGTCTGTGGAAGGGCGAAAGGCGGAATTTAGGTGTCTAGGGTGTAGGGTTTAGGGGTTTAGGGGTTTTGGGGCTTTGGGGCTTTAGGGGTTTAGGGGTTTAGGGTTTGGTGTTTAGGTGTTTAGGGTTTATGGTTTGGGGAAAAAGGTTGGTTGGGTTTGGGTTTGGCAAAAAAATTGGCCTGGCCTGAGTCTGAAAAAAATTGGCCTGAGTGACGATTGGCCTAAGTAGAATTGGCCTAAGTGGTTTTTGGCCTGAGTAGAATTGGCCTAAGTAACATATAGGGCACGTGGCGACCCAGCGGTCGGCTTGGGAAGAAATAAGGAGACAGACGACCGAGAGTCATGTAAGGTATTCTCGTCTCTGTGGAGTCTTTGCTGGGAATCAACTGGAACCTTCCGTGGTTTTCTCACCTTGTTTGGATGCCTTGTGGTGACCGTGAGGTTTGCGCTGTGCGGTAAAGCCGCTTTGGGTGCGATGCTTGGCGTTGTTCTTCTTTCTAGATTTTCCTGCGGCGTTGCTTGAGTGAGACGCTCTGCTTGCTTGCAATCTGGCGCCAAATGCCCTTCACCGTGGAGCCCATCAAAACCAAGCCCACTCGAATCGGGAGGAGGAGCAACAATGGAACCTATCACGCAGAAAATGGAATAAAACCCCGGACACGATGGAAGAAGACCACCTCTGATGGAGTTATAACGGAAGAATCCAGACAAGCGATTCGACTGTGCACGGAAGATGGACGAGAGGCGCGGCAAACCAAACAGTCCCAACCTTCGCCAGCGACTTCACCGCGTGAAACTTTGTTTTGGGACGAACTGGTGAAGGAAACGGAAGTTCCACCAAAAGAGTTGATGCGGCCATTGACAGTGAAGCTCAAAGAACATGAGATCCGGTCGCTGATGGACATCACTGCGGTTGATCTGCCCCTGCCCGTGGAGTGGAGGATCCGGTTCTGGCGCACAGGGTGTTCGTGACCACAGATATCCAGGGTGCTGCGACGAACGACCTCTTGCAGGATGATGACCACGAAGACGATTTTAAAGACATGGACTGGATTGTGGCTGGAACAGAAAACGGGATACCGACTGAGAAGCAGAAGATGAGGTCTTGTGCCGTTGAAGATTTAGAAAAGATGCTCGGCTGCTGCAGGGGGGGCGATCTGTCTGATGGTCAATGAAACGTGTATGAACTCCTGTCCCTTCGAAAGAGAGCAACGTCATCCGTCCGAGAAGCAGCTCGTGGCTCAGAGGGCGCATCAACGTCATCAACCAATTCTTCTGGTCTGGTGGAGTGAGGGCTCTCCGATGGAAAACAGCTTGTCTGAGGAAGAATGCTGGAGGACCTGAAGTCTGCAAACCAAAGTGGATGACCAAGCATGGAAGACTGCGAAACAACATTTACACGTCATGCATTGATGGGAATGGTCGGTTGCAGGTGAGCACCAAAAGGTCGTTATGGTGTAAAACATTGGCAGCAACAAGGCAGTGCGAACATCTCCTTGAACACCTGAGCTGGGGAGCCAGTCAACACGCAGAGTGGGCAACGTGCAAACAGTGCGGCCTGCGCTGGGTGTTGTGGAGCAGACACGAGAAGATTTTTGCTGGTCCGACAATTGGACAACACTTTGTTGCCCACACGACAGCACATGTTTTCACGAAGGAAGTATTGAGGGTGCAGCTACCTACCGACAGGGACTGGCATGATTGACGCGGGCTATCGAAGTGCAGTTGGTGGTCAATTGGCTTTACCGGAAGACAAAGCAGGTGGCATCCTCCCAATTTTGTGGACATGCCAGGTTGGAATCTCGGGACACGTGAGAGAACTCCCGATGACAGAGATTCCGAGTGAGAGTCATGGGCTGGTAGGTCCAGATGACATTGCAACTGGACTTCTCAGAAGGCAACGACCGATGTCCGTGAAAGAGAACTTGTACGAGCGGACAGTGGACATCCGTGAGTGACACTTGTGGTTTTTCCACAGCTGAAGTCGATTTTTGATGAGTTGGACGATGGACACAGCTTTGTCACGCAAAAGTCGAGTTTGATCTGAAGCCCAAAGAAAACTGGAAGATGCTGGAGGATCACGGAACATGTCCGTGACATGTGAGTTCCCATCATTGGACGGATGATGTGGACATTTTGTCATGCAGTATTTTTAGGAGAGGAGAGCGCGATGGTTTCACGAGAACCATGACGGAAGACCTTCACGGAAAAATCAGAAAAACAACACGACCCTAACAGTTAGTACCAGAATCCATCGAAACGTATGTCTGGAGTACTGCCAAGTGATGTGTGATCTTCGAACTGATGGAGTTTCAAATCTAGTTTGTTGCATAGAACAGGGGACTTCGTGCAAAACAAAAAAAAAAAAAAAAGATCAAACGATAATGGCTGCAGGGAGGATAAGATTATGGCTTTCGACTCGTGGCCCAATGAAAGAGTGCCAGGGGAGCTCTTTGACGTCAACGAGGGGGGGGTCGAGCATGGTTGGAGCGACATGGAGATTCCAAGCCAGCATCGCGAAAAGGTCACAACCACCATTTCTCCTGAAGTGCGATGATCTGAACGAAAAACTTATCGTGGTCTTGGACATTCTCCGTTTAAGACAGTCTCGAGAATACTGAGGCTTGGTGGAGCTTCGAAGGAAGCATTGGAGTGTGCAAAACACTAGCGGTGTCCTATGTGTCTGCCGGCAAGACGCTCCAAACTACCCATGAAGACAACAACAAGGTCGCGATCATTTTATTTCAACAAAATGGTGTGCGTGGGTTTGAAGTACGCGTTGGGTTCTAGAGAACATCGGCACATTGCGCTGTCGATCGTACGTGCTGGAACGGTGTATCACGTGGCATGTTTGGTGAAGAATCGTGTACCAAAGCGAATTGAAATGTGGTTGACCTTGGACTTTTTACCTTTGACTCAGCACCTCTGACCGTTTCCCTTTGAACCTTAAGACCCATCAACATCTCAAACCTTGGAAGTTTCAAACCTTCCAAAATCTGTAAACCGTAACTTTGGACTCTTGATCTAGAGACAATCGAAACCTTGAAATGTTTAAACATTGGTTTTCGGCTTTATACTTCGTATTTTTTCATTTGAAAAACGCTTGGCCTTTGTCAGACGTAGCAGACATCAATACTCCTGCTGTTTGTCCGTGCTTGTTTGGATTTCTCATCACGTTGACATTCGGAGCACCGCGCAGAAATCACATTGTGTCAACAGCAATTGGGACGATCGTCAAAAAAGAAAATGCAAACAAAGAGACAGTGAAGGCTCGTTTTCCACACGCGATCATCAATTTATCATGAATTGTCTTGACAACAAACGAAGTTGGAAGGGAAGCGCGTCGGTGTTGGCCTCGATGCGTTGGCTGTTGTGTGATGAAAAAAAAAGAAATCTCACGTGACGGTTCCGAAAAAAAAAAAAACGATATCCGCAATCGTACACAAATTACTCCCGCACGGGATTTATCTCCATTACATTTTTTTTGTACGCATCCTCTGCCCATGAGTCCCAAGCAGCATGAGCTTCGTCCAGTCGATCGTGCGCCAATTGTCCGTGGACTCGGTCCTGGATCTGCAAAGCCAGTGGCCCAGCAAAGTCTTCCTCCAGGTATCTCAGCGTCCTTGGCAGTTCCCTTCGAATGCGACGCGATCAGCAAAACAAACTCCTGATCGGTTAATTCATGGAGCTGCTTTGTGAGATTCACCGACCTCTTCCAATATTTTTCTCCAGCCGTTGCCATCCCGTCGAAATAATTGCTTCTGCGTCTCCGCAAACACTGTCAAGACGGGTTGCAGTAGAAGTACATGTGGATCAGCTTCTCCTTCGGCTTCTCCTTCTTACTCGGCGAAATCATGTTCTTCGTCGTCAGCAGGAAGTTCCTGCTCTCTCGGTTGGGGCTCCGGGCCGTACTCGGCAGCAGCACCCTCTGACATGGATCAAACTCTTGCTCCGCTATCAATGTCAGTATCGAAGATACCACCGCAAAACAGAAGGCACTCCAGAAACTCAAGCAAACATCTGGTGACAAACCTGGTACGACATCCCCGCCCCAACCTCCCTTCTTTTCTCTTCTCAAATGTGGCAAGAGTCTTCCCTCAGCGGGCAGTGCGCGGCCCGCCGATCCTCCGGACGACAACACCCCAACAAATGTGAATGTCCGTTCTGGGTGGGTGGGCGGAAAATGAATTGCCAGCATGCCGGGGCACAAAACTCAGTTGGGCACGGCTTGCCCAAAAATGGCCGTGTATGTCACTTCTGAAGGATGTACAATTCTCCCTCCTCCAGATGTTTCACCTGGTTGTTACTCTGAACACTCGTTTTCGATCCTACAAACAGGAGGGAACACACAAAGGAGTGTGTGATAGGGCGTGGTTTCTCGCGCGCCCAACACGTGCAGAGCAACACTTCTTCGCGGAAGAAGTGTCACACTGGGCCCAAATCGCTGCGACAACATATTTCAAAGTGTGCAAAATGTGATAGAGCACACGCGCGTGCACATGGGTGACGAGTGGCCAGAGTCGAGAAATGTCCGTGTCGACACAAAATGGGGTGGTGCAAACATTCCAAGTTCAGATTTTTTCAAGGTTTTCAAATTTTAATGGTTCAAGGCCAAAAGGTCACCAGCCAATGTTTTCGACATCAAGAAGTTTGAATTGTGTAAAGTCAAAGGTCAATGGTTCGCAGAGCAAAAGTTTTTGTGTGGATCAAAGGTCCAATGATCAATTTCGGATGTTTTTGGTGGGTTGAAGGTTTAAAACTTTCATGTTGTTTATTACAGGCTCCATAATCACAGGTTTCGTGCACAACGATCATAATTACAATGCCCATATGTCGAACAATTTATTGTGAAAGCCACAGTCGGAGGCAGGGCCTCTCCAAAGGGTTTCGAAAGGGGTTTAAACCAAAAGGGGAGGTTGGTTTAAACCCCCCCCTTCACACCTCCCTTCAAACCAAACCCTCCGGGAGCACCGCGGGGGGAGGGGGACCAGAGTGAACCCGAACAAGTTTGGTTTTCATTTTCCCCCATTAAACCAAAGGTGGTTTGGTTTGAACCCATTTGAAATCAAAGGGGGTAAAGGTGGGCATATTTAAAGATGTCCGGTTTTACCCCATGTTGAATTTTGGCCATTTTGGGGCTCCTTAGTTTCTCGATGTTTTCACCCCACAATGAATTTTGGCCATTTTTGCCCCCTCCCCTCGCCTTTGACCTTCCACAATGTCAAGAGGCTATGACCTTCTTAGGCCAGTCCTACTCAAGCCCAGTCCTACTACTTAGGCCAGTCCTACTTAGGCCAGGTCAACTTAGACCAATTCCACTTAGGCCAGGCCTACTTAGGCCAGGCCAACGCAGGCCAGGCCTTGTGTTGTGGGTGTGTTGTGTGTGTGTCTGTGTGTGCTGTGTGTGTGGTGTGTGTTGCTGTGTGTGTGTTTGGGGTGTGTGCTGTGTGTGGAGAGGGGCGCGGTGAACACCTGAACACCCAAACACCCAAACACCTGAACACCCAAACACCCAAACACCAAAACACCAGAACCCCTGAACCCCTGAACCCCTGAACCCCTGAACCCCTGGACCCCCAAAACCCCAAAACCCCAAAACTAAAACCTTAAACCTTAAACACCTAAATTCCCGCCTTTCGACCTTCAACAGACCTTCATGTGAAGCATCGCCAGCCTTCGGCCGGCGATGCTCCACATGAAGGCCTGTTGAAAATCAAAAGGGGGGCATAAGCCATGTTTGTGTGAAAGCGTCGCCGGCCTTCGGCCGGCGACGCCTTCACACAAACACGGACTATATTGTGGAAAGGCCTGGCCTAAGTAGGACTGGCCTAAGTAGGTCACGCCCTGTCAAGAACCATGGAGGTGGGGGCGCAAGAGAGCCAGGGAGAATTGCCAGGGAACGAAGAACAAAAGAAAACAAAGAAAAACAGAGGAACCACAAAGGAAGACACTGGGAGCGGGACAAACAATATTGTCCGTGTTTTTTTGGTGAAAACGTCGCCGGCCGAACGCCGTCGACGTTTTCACAAAAACACGGCTTTGGGTGTTTAGGTATTCAGGTGTTCAGGTGTTCAGGTGTTCAGGGTGTTCAGGGTGTTTTAGGTGTTTTAGGGTGTTTAGGGTGTTTTAGGGGTGTTCAGGGTGTAAAGGGTTTAGGGTTAATGACATTCTGGAAGGTCAAAAAGGTGACCAGGGAGGGAGGCCCCAAAATGGCCCAATTCAACATGGAGTAAAACGGGACATCTTTAAGAGGGCGGCCCAATAATGGCCAAGATTTTGGGTGGGTAAATTTTCAATATTGTGGACCTCCTCTTTGGCCAAAAAAGTGCGTCAAACAGCTGAAAAAGTTGGGGTCGGCCTAAAATTGACGAAAATTTCAGGTGGGGTCAAACACGGACATCTTAAAAGGGGGCCCAAAAAAAGGCCAAAAATCAATATGGGGTAAAACCGGACATCTTCAAAATTACCCGCGCTTTTTTTTCCGTCTCTTGCCACCATCGTGAAATTTTGGTGGTGTTGGAAGCGCCGGGGCCGTCAAATGTGCACGTTTGGAGTTCTCGGGCTGTCGTGTGAAGCCCCGGCGGCCCCGGACAGGAGTCGGATGGGCCAAAAGTGGTCATGCTGACTGAGCCAAACAAGGAAGTGCATCACAATGCAGACAAGTGCAACAAGAGTGCCTCACAAGCGAAACCGACTTTGGCCAAACCGACTTTGGCCAATTTTTCTGTCTCAATGTTCTGAGCAAAACCAATAAAGCCCAAACCCAAAGACCCAAATAACGACATTCAGATCTGGCTCCACCCTCCATTTCTGCAAGTGTTGGTGTTGTTGTGGTTCTGGTTGTTTGGTTGTTTGTTGTTGTGGTTGTTGTTGGTTTAGAGTTTCGTGGACCACCCTCTGGACCACCGACGCCGGACCCCCCTCCTCCCCACGGAAGTGGCCGACTTTGGCCAATCCAATGTTGGCCAATCCATTTTTGTTGTGTTGTGTTGTGGTTGGTGTTGGTGTGGGTATTGTTGAACGTGTTGCGAGTGTTTTGTTGTGTGTGTTGTTGTTTCTGGTTGTGGTTCGTGTGGTGTGTTTGTTGTTGTTTGTTGTTGTGGTTGTGATTCGTGTTGGTGGTGTGGACATTGGTTGCGACAGAAGGGAGAAAGAAGGGGAGGGGGGGCCGCCGGGGCTTCACACGACAACCCAAGAACTCCAAACGTGCACATTTGACGGCCCCTGGCCTTCAAACACCAAAATTCCACGAAAGGAACCCCAAGAGAGGGAGGAAAGAATGAACACAGTGGCGGGAGAGGGAAAAAAAGCGCGAAATTTTGGGCCCCTCCATCCTTCTGGGGCCCAACTTTTCCAGGTTCGGGGCCCGACCCTTTGGGTCCCCACCCTTCTGGAGCCCCACCTCATGACAACAAAAACAATCACAACTACAATAAAAATTCTAATTGCAATGATCAGTACAATTAAATTGGCCAGAGTAGAACTGGCCAAAGTGGAACAAAACACCAAGCACTTTTTTTTGGCAACAAAAAGATGAACGCGATGAGTCCGTCCAATTCTGAACCAGTGCGCGCGCGCTACACCAAAAACAGGGCGTCAGCCACCACCTCGTCGACTGACAGCACCGCTCCGGGAGAACCCTCCTTGCCCAGAAGGCAGTGAGCCACTGCCTTCGCCGAAGAGCAAGCCAGGAGGCATGTCCATCTCCTGTACCAAGCGGCTCAGGCACTGCCGTACATCCGTCGCGGCACTGACGACGCCTTGGCGCAAACCAAGGACCACAAGAACGTCTTGGTCTCTTCAGACCACCTGCCACCGACTTCTCCCGGTTAAGGCCGACTTTGGCCAATCCAATTTGGGCCAATCCATTTTTGGCCAGCCCATTTGGCCAGCCAATTTCGGCCAATCCATTTTGGCCAAAATTGGAGGTTAGTGGTTTGTGGTTTGGCCAGTTTGGGCCAATCCAATTTTGGCCAATCCATTCTTGGCCAATCCATTTTTGTGTGTTGCGTTGTGTGGTGGTTGGTGTTGGTGTGGGTTGTTGTGTGTTGTTGTGTGGTGTTGTTTCTGGTTGTGTGTTTTCGTTTGTTGTTGTGGTTCGTGTGGTCCGGCGGCTTTGAGGCCACCGGGGGCTTCACACAACAACCTGAGAACTCCAAGCGTGCACATTTGACGGCCCCGGCGCTTCCAAACACCACCAAAAAACCACGAGAAGACCCCCAGAGAGAGACAAAAAGAACGAAAAATGGAGTGGGAGAGGGGAAAAAAAAACGCGAAATTTTGGGCCCCCACCCTTCGGGCCCACCCTTCGTGGCCCCACCCTTCGGGGCATCACCTTTCGTTGCCCCACCCTTCGGGGCCCAATTTTTTCTGGGTTTGGGCCCCACCCTTCAGGGCCATGACACACACACAGATCCAATGGATTGGCCAATAATGGATTGGCCAAAATTGGATTGGCCAAAACCACGATGGCTAAAAATGGATTGGCCAAAATTGGTCAAATCAGGATGGCCAAACGGGATTGGCCAAAGTCGGTCTCTTCCCTTCTCCCGCACCAAACGCGCGCGGCCGTTGCCCTGGCACAACTCGGGGTACGTCCTTCCTTTGCGCTTCCTGGCCTCCCGCAGTGCCACACCATCCTCGATGTCTGCCCTTCTTCGGTGG
>CBDCEV010000122.1:0-5326 GCA_965215715.1 Hyphomicrobiales bacterium
TTGATTCAGAGCTGTACCCTTAATTCAGCGCTGTACCTTTGATTCAGCACTGCACTCTTGATTCAGCGGAGGCAAGGCCACTGGGAAGGTTTCAGGGAGAGAGGGGAGGGGGGTTTAAAGGGGGTTTGTACCCGCTGTTGAAAGGGATGGAGGTTTCAAACGGGGAAAAAAAGGGTTTGAACCACCTGTTGAAATGGGAGGGGTGAGGAGGTTCAAAAGGGGGTTTAAAAGGGGGTTGAAACCCCCCCTTTGAAAGGGTTTCGATTCAGCGTCGTACTCTTGATGCGCAGCACCGCACTTTTGATTCAGCGCCGCACTCTTGATTTGTCGCTGTATTCTTGATTCAGCGCTGTGCTCTTGATTCAGCGCTGTACTCTTGATTCAGCGCTGTTGCTCTTGATTCAGCGCTGTTGCTCTTGATTCAGCGCTGTACTCTTGATTCAGCGCTGTACTCTTGATTCAGCGCTGTACTCTTGATTCAGCGCTGTTACTCTTGATTCAGCGCTGTACACTTGATTCAGCGCTGTACTCTTGATTCTTGATTCAGGGCTGTACTCTTGATTCAGCGCTGTGCTCTTGCTTCAGCGCTGTACTCTTGATTCAGCGCTGTACTCTTGATTCTTGATTCAGCGCTGTACTCTTGATTCAACGCTGTACTCTTGATTGCGCTGTACTCTTGATTCAGCGCTGTACTCTTGATTCAGCGCTGTACTCTTGATTCAGGGCTGTACTCTTGATTCAGCGCTGTACTCTTGATTCAGCGCTGTTCTCTTGATTCAGCGCTGTTCTCTTGGATTCAGCGCTGTACTCTTGAGTCGGGCGCCGTACTCTTGGTTCAATTCTCGTGCTCGTGGTTCAGCGCCGTGCTTTCAATTCGGCGCCGCACGCTGGATTCAGCGCCGTACCGCCGTGCTCTTGATTTCAGCGCGCTGTACTCTTGATTTCAGCACGCTGTACTGATTTCAGCGCTGTACTCTTGATTGAACGTTGTACTCTTGATGAGGATGCTCGACTTAGGCCAGTTCGACTTAGGCCAATCATGGTTTATTCGACTTAGGCCCATGGCCGACTTAGGCCAATTCGACTTAGGCCAATTCGACTTAGGCCAGTTCGAGTTAGGCCAGTTCGAGTTAGGCCAATCTGTGTTGGCCAAAAATTTTTGCACGACTTAGGCCAATTCGAGTTAGGCCAATTCGAGTTAGGCCAATCGTGTTGGGGCCCAAATTGTTGCAGATTTGCGTGGTTGGGGTCTGGATTGTTGGGCCAATCGTGTTGGGGCCCAAATTGTTGCAGATTTTGCTGTGTGTGTGTCTGCTGTGTGTGTGTCTGCTGTGTGTGTGCTGTGTGTGTGTCTGCTGTGTGTGGCGACTGACAAGCCTCAAGAGTTTCTTGGTCGTTCTTTGTGCCGGAACCGCAAGGTTAAAAAATTGGAGTTTCGTGTGACTACGTGACACAGTTGTGCAAAGACTTTGGTTTTGGCGAACTCAAGGGATCCAACACACTCAGTTTCGAGAAACCTGATGACAGTGACACTATCCTGGACGAATAACGACGTCACAGACAGTTGCTTGGTGAGTTACTCTGGTTGGATCGTCGCTGACATCAAGAATGCAGTTTGTCAATTGTCCACTCACGTTGACACAGCTACCACTCGCGATGAAATCAACATCAAGCGTTTGCTGAGATAATTGATTGGAAATCCTGCAACATGATCGTTGGTTGCAATTTTGATGTTCCTGGTATTGCGGGCACTCCGCAAGGTTCGGTCGTGGTGATGACCGTTGCTGATTGGGCTGGAGACGTCAAAGACTGTCGCAGCTATTCTGGAATTGCAGTTTGGGTCGAAGGTTCTGTTGAAAACACGTGGTATCACGTGTATGCGTCTTCCAAGAAGCAGAACATGGTTTGTCTGAGTTCTGGTGAATCCGAGCTGATGGCCGCTGGTTGGTGGAGCGTGCGAGGGAATCGCAACGAGAGACCAACGGAGCAAAATGTGCAATTGCTCTCCTGGAACGATTGTGCTGTGCACGGAGAGGATGCTCGACTTCGGCCAATTCGACTTCGGACAATTTGACTTCGGCCAGCTGGCCGAAATCGAATTGGCCGAAGTCGAAATTGGCCGAAGTCGAAATTGGCCGAAGTCGAAATTAATTGGCCGAAGTCGAACAGATGGTGTTTGCTCTGTTTCTTCTTTCTCTCTTTTTTTTTTCTTTTGCTTTGGTTTTTCTTTTCTTTACTTTTTTTTATTGATCTTGCTCATCTCCTTCTTCATTTTGTTTTTGTTCTGTTTCTGTTTTCCCTCCCTACACCCCATTTCCGATGGACCCCTTCCGCTGGACCCCCCCTCAGATGGAGGATGCTCGACTTAGGCCAGTTCGACTTGGGCCAATCATGGTTTATTCGACTTAGGCCCATGGCCGACTCAGGCCAATTCGACTTAGGCCAATTCGACTTAGGCCAGTTCGACTTAGGCCAGTTCGACTTAGGCCAGTTCGAGTTAGGCCAATCATGGTTTATTCGACTTAGGCCCATGGCCGACTTAGGCCAATTCGACTTAGGCCAATTCGACTTAGGCCAGTTCGAGTTAGGCCAGTTCGAGTTAGGCCAATCTGTGTTGGCCAAAAATTTTTGCACGACTTAGGCCAAGTCGAGTTAGGCCAATTCGAGTTAGGCCAATCGTGTTGGGGCCCAAATTGTTGCAGATTTTGCTGTGTGTGTGTGTCTGCTGTGTGTGTGTGTCTGCTGTGTGTGTGTCTGCTGTGTGTGTGTCTGCTGTGTGTGTCGGTCCCAAGATTTGCGTGATCCCCCGGACCCCCGCCCCTCCGCCGGACCCCCCCCCTCCGCCGAACCGCCCCTCCGCCGGACCGCCCTCCGCCGGACCGCCCAAAATTTCGCGCTTTTTTTTCCTTCTCCCACTCCCCATTTTCATTCTTTTTTTCTCTCTCTGGGGATCTTCTCGTGTCTTTTTTTCTCTCTCCGGGTGTCTTCTCGTGTCTTTTTTCCTCTCTCTGGGGGTCTTCTCGTGGAATTTTGGTGGTGTTTTGGTCGGTCGGGACCTCAAATGTGCTTGTTCTCGCCTTCAGGTTGTCGTGTGGAAGCCCCCCCCCACCCTTCCGGGCCCCACCTTCCAGGCCCCACCATTTCTAGGTTTGGACTCCCTTCGGGGCCCCACGCTGCGCGCCCCACCCTGCGGGGCCCCACCTTTTCTTGGTTTGGGCTCCCACCCTTCGAAGCCCCAAATTCGGGTGCCGAGACTGGCCCAACTCGGTTTGGGCCAAATTGCAAAGTCCATAGGATTTTTTCTGGTCTAAGTCGAACAAAATCTCATAGAGATTTTTTTTGGCCAAAGTCGAAAAAAGGGCCCGTTGGCCTAAGTCGAATTGGCCTAAGTCGAACTGGCCTAAGTCGAACTGGCCTAAGTCGAACAAACCCGCTGGCCTGAGACGAATTGGCCTAAGTCGAGCGCGCCCATCTTGATTTGGCGCCGCACTCTTGATTCGGCGCCGTTCTCATGATGTCAAATGCACTCTCATCACATTTGGGATGAAACTGACACTTTTCTTCCAAATTTTTTCATCAAAAATCCAATTTCATGCTTTAACACTTTCATCCCAAACCACTCTCTTCCAAAAACATTTTCCCCAAACACTTGAACCCTAAACCCCAAACACCCAAACACCCAAACACCCAAACAGCTAAACACTTTAACCCCAAACCGAAACCCTAAACAAGCATCAGCCGTGTTTAAAGCCGTTGACGTTTTTTTTACAAGAAAAAACGGAGTCTATTGTTGTGCCACACCTGTCGTCTTCTTTTCTGTTGTTTCTTTTTGCTTTCATCTTGTTTTTGTTTTTGTCCACCACATTCGATCAGAATCAATTTTGGCGAAAGTGGTTTTTTCATGAAAATATTTTTTGATGAGAGTGGTTGTTGGTGAAAGTGATTTTTGATGAAATTGGTTTGGATGAAATTGGTTTTTGATGAAAATGTTTTTGGATGAAACTGTGTTTGGATGAAATTGTTGTTTTTTTTTTTTTAAGAACGTGGTGTTTGATGAAAATGTTTTTTGGGATGAAAGCGGTTTTGATGAACTTGTATTTCACCACTCTTGATTCGACACCGTGGTCTTGGTTCAGCGCCATGCTCTTGATTCAGCGCCGTGCTCTTGATTCGACGCTGTGCTCTTGATTCAACGCGGTGCTCTTGATTCGACGCTGTGCTCTTGATTCAACGCGGTGCTCTTGATTCATCGCCACACTCTTGAGGTTAGGTACACTCTCATCACATTGGGGATGGAACTATTTTTTCATACAAAACCACTTTCATCAAAAAAACACTTTCATTCAAAACACATTCATCAAAAATCCTATTTAATCCAACATGTTCATCAAAATCCAATTTCAAACTTGCATACTTTCATCCCAAACCACTCTCGTCCAAAAACATTTTCCCCAAACACCTAAACACCAAAACACATAAACTTTTGAACACCCAAACACCCAACATTTAAACCCTAAACCCCAAACCCCAAACGGGCATCAAGCCGTGTTTAAAGCCGTCGACATTTCACAAAAAAAAAAACACGGACTCCATTGTTTGTACCACACCATTTGTCTTCTTTTCTGTTGTTTCTTTTTGCTTTCATCTTGTTTTTGTTTTTGTCCACCACATTCAATCAGCATCAATTTTGATGAAAGTCGTTTTTGATTGAAATGTCCACTTGGATGAAGTTGTTTTTTATTGAAAATGTCCACTTGGATGAAACTATTTGAGGCAGGGCCTCTCCGAAGGGTTTCGAAAGGGGTTTAAAACCAAAGGGGGGTTGGTTTAAACCCCCCTTTAAACCCCCTTTAACCCCCCCCCGCCCTCCCGGAGCACGGGGGGAGGGGGGGAAGACCAAAATGAACCCGAACATGTTTCGTTTTCATTTTCCCCCCCCCCCCCCCTTTACACCAAAGGGGGTTTGGTTTAAACCACCCTTTAAACCAAAGGGGAGTTGGTTTAAACCCCCCTTTAAACCAAAGGGTGGTTTGGTTTAAACCCCCCCTTTAAACCCCCCTTTAAATATGCGGACGAACCAAACCTCCCTTTGGTTCAAACTGGTTTAACCCTTTGAAACCAAAGGGAGTTTGGTTTAAACCACCCTTTAAAACCCCCCCTTTAAACCCCCTTTAAACCCCCTTTAAAAAAGCGGACGAACCAAACCCCCCTTTGGTTCAAACTGGACCCCTTTGAAACCAAAGGGGGTTTGGTTTAAAACCCCCCTTTTGCTTTAAAGGGGTTTGGTTTAAACCCCCCTTTGAACCAAAGGGGGTTTGGTTAAAAC
>CBDCEV010000123.1:0-4647 GCA_965215715.1 Hyphomicrobiales bacterium
GATTACGACTGAATCAAGGTGTGAACCAGAGCAATTCAAGGGAAGGATCATATTCATTTCAATGTAAAATGACTTTGATTGGAGAAAACGAGGAAACAAAGAAGATTGTAGTGCGAATGCCCTCAGCGTCGCTGAGTATGCTCGAAGATTCACGCGAGGACATTGATCGTTTCCAGGGCCTGGATCGGAGAAGAAATGGTACGGAACTCATGTCAACAAACTTGATGGAGAATGGAAGAAAACTGCTCATGGCATGATGCTCAACTTTGCCGAAAGCGGACATCCTGTATTCCGTGCTCGCAGCGCATTAGAAAAAGTGAGAATTGAAAAGCAAAGGAAAAGGAGTAAAATACATTAACTTCAACGGTAGTGGTGACACCATTGAATTGACTCTTCGCACACTTATTTTCCGTCAACCAGCCCCGCGTCTGCGGGGCAGTAGCGGATTTGTGTAGAGAATAAGCCAGAAATTCACGAGTTACGGTGAAACACCCGCCGCGACTGATAATTTGGAATCAGTGGTTGTACCGACAGAATTTCCTTATTGCTAAATCGATTTCTCAGACTGATACCGAAGTGCAAAGAAACGTATTGCACAATAGAAACTGACCAAGCTCTGCTCCAATGCTGGTTTCTCGAAGAACATTGAGAAATGACAGTTCTTCATTGTACTTGATGACGATACCAAGGGATCATGTCGAGAGTACTTTACCTCGAAGTGAGGAATCATCCCGCGTGAGAGGGTGGATCCGTGGAAACACGAAGATCGGCCCAGTCCTGGTTGTGAAAGTCTGTAATCATCAAGGACGTTTCGGTGTGGAAATCATGATCGAATCCTCATTTCTTGACCGAACAGTTTCTTGGGTTCGTACCGTGAACGGAATCAACAAATACGTAATCGAAACGTCTGAAGAAATTCCTGTTTACGAGTTTTGAGAACAGAGGTACAGGAATATCTGTCGCGAAGGCTGTACCACGATTAAAGCCCTCTTCAACGTTCTCTCTTGTGTCCATTCCTTATCGTGAACGAACATGGATAGACGTTGAACGAGGAAAATTCTGTCAAGGTTGTTTTGAAGTGTCAAAATTTATAATCAGATTGTTGCGACATGATGACACAGTTCATCGATAAGAAGATGGAGCAGTCAGATTTGACGATCTGGCAGAATTGTTGAAGTCAAGGTTTGCGGGTACTTCGCATTGGTCAATTGAAGCTTCGATCAGCTTCCTGGCAAAAAGGAGGAGGACCGACCGAAGAAAAGGTTTCAATACTGCTTGAACCCTGATTCTTCAAAACATTTCCTGTATTTCCGAGCAATCCAGGGACATTCAGGAGGTACTCTCGTTGATCCTACATTGCAAGACAATCAAGTGTTACTGTGAACAGTACACCCACAAATACAGCACGTACAATGTTGCACAGCAATTCACATTTCATCACGCGAACACGCGTTGCTCAAGAGCTGGAAAACTCAGAATTGCACATCTTAGTGTCCCTAAAACAAATGTCATCCACGTGTCGTTACCGAATGACTTCGCCGATTGCATCTACCACATCGGGAACGCTCACGACATGCCCTCCATCACGGAGTCATATTTCACACCCACTCCTCACATTTTTTGGTGGTGCGTGCCAGCCTTGTGAGATTTTGATGGTGAACAGCCTTGGCTGTCAAAAGCAGTATATTCTTTCATTTCATTGAATTAAATGTAATTTTAAAACAACCATGCATGGACTCGAGTAAATGAAAGTGAAATTATGATTACATTACACCCAATTAAAATTAATCGGTGTAGGGAGAGTGTCGTTTGGAAGTGAGTGGTTTGTGTGTGTGGTTGGCAAGTGTGTGGTTTAGAAGGTGCGTGGTTTGGGAGGTGGTGTGTATTTTCGGAGTGTTTGGTGTTGGTATGTGTGGTTGAGGAGTGTGTGGATTCGGGATGAGTGGTTTGGAGGTATGTGGTTTGGGGAAGGAGGTGTTCAAGAGTCTGTGTTTTGGAGGTGCGTGGACTGGCGTGTGTAATTTGGAGGTGTGTGGTTTGGGCTCTTTGTGGGCGGTGCTGCTTGGCCTCCTCTCTTCTCCCGTGGTGCTGCCTTCCTCCCTCTCTTTCGGGTGGTGCTGCTTGCCTACATCCTCATCTGGGAGTGTTTTTTTCGTCAAAAGGAACGGGAACAACAATTGTGAAATTTGTTTCCGGAAAACTTAATATTTATTCATATTGTCCACAAAACAAATGATCATTTGTCATATTTTCCACAAGCGGTGAGCGGAACGACAGTTTTTCTGGAAAAACATTTTTGAAATATGTGTTTTTTTCGAAGAAACTTGAACTGTTAAATCTTCTTGTTTTTGAAATGGGAACCAGAACGACAACTGGCAATAAATTTGTTTGGGCAATTGCACGTAAATCATGAATACGCCAATTGTTAAATTTTAATGTTTGAGAAGGGAACCAGAAACTATCATTGTCAACTTATGTGGTCGAGAAGATTTAATGCATAATTTTCGAAAAAAACACCTCAATCATCATTTTCCCCAACCAGCCCACACGACGCGACCAGAGTTGGGCAACATCGGGCGCGCGTTTCCATACCAAGACTGCCCTTTGTGCGGTGCCTGCGTGCGGTCGAAGCTCGCGTGTGGTTCGCTCGGGCTGTGTCGGTGCACGGTGGTTTGAGGATATAACACGGATGTCAATGGCCCCCATTGTGAGGGAGGTGCTTGGGGTCTGAAGGGTCAGTCTTCATGAGGATGTGAGGAGAGTGAAGTGAACACAAAGGGAAACGAAGTGGTGGCGGCTTTGTTTGACAACAGTCAGTGCGTGGAGACATTTTTTGAAAAAAAAAAAAAACAGCAGAGAAAAATATGGTGAAGATAAAAAAGGGATGATAATATTCATTTTCCAAAAATATGCAAAAAAAATCTCGTTCAAAGAATGGAATTTCAATGTGCAAAGCCACAAAATCGTAACAAGTCAAACACTTGACTCCTAAAGACAAACATAAGTGTAGTGATGACGGTTGTAGTCTCAGATTTTTCAAACTTGGAAACGCACTCGGTTTCTCGAATCGGCCAGAAGTTTTTTCAAAAAATTTTGCGACATGTCCAGAAATGTTCGAAAGCTTTTGAAATAATGTGTACAATTCTGCAGATTATTTTCCAAATTAACAACTTTTGGTTGAAAAACGAACTCTTCGAAATGTCAAGCGGTTTTTGAAACCTCCGATTCTTGCTTGACATGTCTTCGAAGTAAAATTCTGTCGAATGATTGCACAAGACAAAAACTTTTTTTTGAAATCTGTGAAATGTTACAAACAAGATTCAAAAACTGTAGTGAAAGTAAATGCCTTGATATGTCTACTTCTGTAAATTTACACACAACACTTTTCGAATTATCATGCAGATATATTTGTCCATTCCAGCTTTGGACAGTTTAAATTTCTTTTTGATAGAAGAAAGACCAGTTTTTCAAATGTTGACAACGTTTGAACGCTTTGACATGATAATTTAAATGTTGAGTGTCATGATCATTACAATTATTGCAAATCTGCAAAAAAAAAAAAAAACTCAACAGTTCAGACATGTTCAAAATGTTTGCAAGCCTCTTAAAAAATTACTTCTATAAAAAGACTTAATTTTGAGCAATAACCATGAATCTTGAAGCCCTTGAGCAGTTTAGACATCACTTTTTCGACATGTTAAATAGTTATAATCTTGATTATAATTGTAATTTTAAAATATTGCACCAAGTAAAAGACAACAGTTTTCGAACTCTGTGTAATTTATCACAGGGTTCGAAGCTTCAATATTGATATTTGAGAACGATTGTTTTTTTAATCAAACTTTCAAGCACCTCAAACATTTTGACATTTCATCGACATCTGGTGCATTTTTTTGAATTATAATTTTACTGAGAAATTGAAATTGAAATAGAATTATCCCACGCACACACCAAACCACACCGGACACCCAACCCTCCTCTTCCCCTCCTCTTCTCCCTTCGCCGTCTCCTTCCTCTGCCCGTGGGTTGGACTCGAGACCTTTGGGAGCAATTTTGGTCGAGTAAAATGGTGAACAGCCTTGGCTGTGAAAAGCACAAACAAGCACGGAGCGCGCGGGAGCGGAAAGTGTTTGGGAGTGTGCCCAGTTTAATTTCACTTTGAGTCTCCATTCACCGCTTCGCAAGATGGGATATTTTGGAGGAATGGCAACCATCAGTGGCTTACGTACGCTTTGCCCCGCACGATCCTTCGTTTGTTTGCACGGAGAGCGCGGGTACACTTACACGGAGACTGTCGGCACCGAGCGGTTCCGGTCCACAGAAAAAGAATTGCTCCACCTGGGCATCGAGCAGTACTGCTTGCTCGCGCCGCTCATTCCTCATTTGCGGCATTCCCGCATTTCGGTTGGGTGCTGTACGTGGGTGTCACTGTGTTCACACGATTCTGTTCCTTACCCGCGCGCGAAGATGGCCTTCCATGTACCGTTGTCGGTGGCAGGCTGTCTCACGCAGGTTATCTCACCGTGTGCTTCTTTGCGGTTTTATGGAGTGGTGGACGTGCGTGTCGCTGGGTTTCCAAACGAATTCGGTGCCTGCCGATGCGTTCCGTAGCCATTTTGGCTAAAGTCGGGATCCAAGCCCCCGGCT
>CBDCEV010000124.1:0-7843 GCA_965215715.1 Hyphomicrobiales bacterium
AACAAAGTTGAAGCTTCCAATCGATTCATTCTTCTTTCAAAAATACCCGTCAAGATGTACTCAAACAGAAAAAAACAAAAGCTCCATTCTGAAAAAAATCATGACAATAATGTCACGAACCACAAAAAACACGAAAATTTGGAGTTGACATTACAGCGAATCACAACTTTTTTAACGAAGAAAACGAATGATTACGCAATCTGAAAACAATACTGAATCAAAATTGACTGCTCAATGGATACATTTTTCTTTCTTGAAACGAACGAACAGATGACGAACAAAAAAACTTTCTTTCTTGTACGGTCACTCAAGATTGGAGGACCGTTGACGGGGAGCAAATCCAATTCATACAGCGTTGTTCATGAAATATTCGAAATTTGTTCCTGGATTGCAAACCTTTGCACGTCAGAAGATATCGCACTCAATTTCATGCAAATTCAACATTCAAGACATCATCGAGATGCATTCGAACTCGAGAGGACCAGAAAGAGAAGAGGCAACACAAGGAGAAGTATTGAAGAGTTTCAGAACCATTTTTTTGTTCAGTGACTGAAAGAAAAAAGTTTCGACTATTGGAATCGACAGATCGACATTAAAATACGATGTCTTCCCAATACAAATATTTTTTCAAGATTTTTCATCTATTCATGTTCAACAAACTCAGAACAACAAACTTCTTCATTTCAATTCGAAATTCTTAGAACGATTTTGTATCCGACATGTTGTGAACGCGACGGACGAATGGCAAAAACATTTTCATCACAGATGCGAAAAATATGGAGTCACAGATGTAAATACAGAGTGACAGGGGTCAAGAATGGGAATATTGCACGACAAAAAAGAAGTCACATTTCTTTATTTCAAAGAAAACCAACAACAGTGACAGGTAAAGATTCGCATCATTGCATGTCCGTACCGAGTCGACTTCATTCGAAATTGATAAAAATATCAACGGACATCATTCTGAATAGTAACACATAAATCAGATAGGCAGACGACCAAACATGTTTTTTATGTATTTCCGGAAACTCCGTGAATCGACATCATATTATCGATTGAGAAAATTCATTGGTCCCTTGAAATCATATCCGAATTTTCTTGCTACGAAATACCATTTGAATCGATTATCGTTGAAATAACGACAGTGAACGATCACAATCATTTAAGAAAATATCTCATTCACAATTAGAAAGAGCAATAACAATAATCATAACTGTAATTATAATTCAAAAACCACAACCAAAATTATATTTTTGAACAACATTATGTTGTCACAAATTACAATTTTGATTACAATGAGAATTATCTTAGTAATTTTGATTACATTTATTTCTTCTATAATTGAGGGAGGGAGGGGTGGGTAGAGGCCACCTCCAGGACCGCCCTCTCCAAGACCGCCCTCAAAAGGGCAGGACCGCCCATAATTTCGCTTTTCTTTTGCCCTCTCTGCTGTTTTGATGGTGTTTCTGAAGGCCGGGACCCTGAAATGTGCACGTTTGGGCTCTCTGGCTGTCGTGTGAAGTCCCGGCGGCTTTGGGCCTTCCCACCCTTCGGTCGCCGGGGTTTCACACGACAGCCCGACCACTCCAAACGTGCACATTTCAGGATCCCGGCCTACAAAAACACACCAAAATAACACGAAAAACCTCCCCAAGAGAGAGAAGAAAGAAAGAAAATTGGCGGGCGAGAGGGAAAAAAGAGCGAAATTGTTGGCCTCCCCACCTGTGGGGCCCCACCCCACCCTTCGGGGCACCACTTTTGCATGAATTGTGTTTGCCCACCGTGGAAGACGGGAGGGTGGGTGGGGGGGATGGGGAGGGGGGGTTGGCCTAAACAAATCTCTAAGAGATTTTTTTTTTTGGCCCCATTGGCCTATGTCAAATTGGCCCAAATCGAGCGTCCCCTGACATTTGGGCGGCACTTCCGAAATCTTGGACGCTTCAGCTTCGAATGGGCCTTCGAGAGTCTCCAGACCCACTCGCCCTGCTGGACACATTCATTGTCAATTGACAATGATCGGATCACGCACGAAAAACATAAAAACATCAAGACAATACATCTACAAAAGTGGAACATGCGAAGCCACAAGGCCACGTGTCGACGAAATCGTGTAAAAAAAACGAACCACACACAATCACATGAATTTTCACGATTTTAATCTACTGTCGACATCCATTCCGAATCAGCGTGGTTGTTGCTTGCTCCTCTACTGTGCAGCTGCACGCGCCAATTACCAGCTCCGGCACCCTGACGCCGTGGAGTGGAATGCGCGATCTCACGATGAGAACATTTGGCAATGCCTCGGGCGCGTCCTTCACGTTGACCTTGGCATGTGCACTGACGAGATCCGGCATACCACCACATTGCCCCTCATTCTTGGAGAGATTGGCCTCCGAAGCGCTGATCGATTGAGAGTGCCAGCGTTCTGGGCAAGTTGGGCAGATCCAGAATCGGCACCCAGGATATGGCAGGTCAACTCATTGCACAGCTGGAGGGACGCCCTGACACTCTCATCATGAGAGCTGCCAGTGACGCAGCCCATCAGTTGAATGGAGTCAGGGACTTCGTTCCACAATCTTGGAGAGCGCTCGCAGACGGTGCCAGGCCACTAATCCGCGACATTGACGATTTTGAGCGTGGGAACAGCGACGGATGGCAGCACGAAATGGCGTCCAGGACGGACGAAGTGTTCCGGGGACGCATGTTCGCCAGCATGGCTGACGGCGTTGTGGCCGCGGTGCGGTCCCAGGGGGGATTCTGAGCTGGTCTGGCTCTTTCATGTTGCCCCACTTGCCGAATTGCGAGACTGGAACGCGGATGTACACGTCGCAAACCAATCCATACAGAGTACTTTCACCTTGGTGGCGCAACCACCCTGAGCTTCAGCGTGAATGAGGGGCCAACACCGTGAGTATCTCGTCACGCGTACAATAATCTATGGAATCATCTTCGTGCTGCTTGACGCGGCGTTGGCGTTTTGCCTCGACGACACCACGACCACAAGGGTCGTAAGCCCACTGCTTATCCACGGCACCACATTCATCGTTCACGCGGGAGATCACAGTTCGGAAATCGAGACTCACAATTTTTCACCGTGATTCCAGAGAAAGAACATGAGCACGGGATGCACCCAAGCTTCCAAAAATTGTCCAACGCACCTGAGGCAATGAGAACCAGCGCCGCGGACGTGGCTTTCAGCAAACGAACCGAAGAGAACAGCTTCCATACCGACCGGTTGGAGCTCGCACGATCAAGTCCTTCGTCATGTGGTCAGGGCCTCTTCGAACATGGTCGTGCCGCGAACGACACCGTTGACTGGCTGAAAGTAACGAAGAGAGAGACACAACAACCGAGGACCATGGGGCGAGCAGTTTGACGTCATGCTCGGGACGGTACCGCGCCACTCCATCCATGCACATCTACATTTTCCCCTGTCCTCCGCAGTGGTGTTTCATCGGATTAACCACCACTGCGGAGGGGACACCAAATTTCACATCTTGGATGGAATGGCCTTGAGCCAAAATGGCTTGACATATTTTACATTTCCGCTTTTTATTCTGATTTGGATTCGTCACATTAACAATTCGGACGCATCTCTCAGTGAACGGATGTATATCGACATGAAAGAAATTGAAGAAAATCTTCACTACCAACGTATCATCCACATGGTGCAAAAAATCTGCAATTCCGAACGAGACGGAAGACGATGATGGACTGCAGAGTAGTTGGAGGTGAACGTTACGTGTGGATAAAAGAAAAAACAGCATTGATCTGGATGAAAAAATTGAAGAATTCGACTTCCATCGAAAAGAAGGAAATATATATATATATGTATGTATGCAGATACATTTTCATACCTGGTGGAAATCTCATACGTCAAAAACATGAAACGAAGAAATACAACACATGAAATCAAAAGTGATACAAACGAAGCCCGAACGCCACGTGTCGACGAAATCGCCTCAAAAAAACACGAACAACGAAATACAAAATCGATGATAAAATCACATGAGTTTTCACGATCTTAATCAACTGTCGATATCCATTCCGAAAGCAACACGCACACCAACAACAAAAACGTGCAATAGAAAAAGCATGGAACAAATGCAGAAGAAAACTGTCATCGTGAACGCTCATGGACTTGGTGACCTCAAAATCGAATTATCTTTGTTCGTGAACAAACAAAAAATCGCAAATCGATACAATCTTGAACGACAATTTCAGCGCGGCAATTTTAAAGATGTCCGGTTTTGCCCCATATTGAATTTTGGCCATTTTTGGGCCCCCCACTCGCCCTTGACCTTCCACAATGTCAAGAACCTTGGCAGAAGGAAAGCCAGGGAAGAACAAAAGAAAACAAAGAAAACAACACACAGAAGAAAACCAAGATAAACAGAAATAAAACAACAAAGAAAGACACTGGGGGTGAGACAAACAATGTAGTCCGTGTTTTTTGGTGAAAACGTCGCCGGCCGAAGGCCGGCGACGCCTTCAAAAGAACACGGCTTATGCCCATTGAGGTGTTCAGGTGTTCAGGTGTTAATGACATTTAGGAAGGTCAAAAGGGTGACCAGGGAGGGGGCCCAAAAAAGACCAAAATTTTGGGTGGGGTAAAATTTCAACATTTTGGGCCTCCTCTTCGGCCAAAAAAGTGCTTCTAACAGCTGAAAAAGTGGGTTCGGCCCAACATTGACGAAAATTTCGGATGGGGTGAAACCGGACATCTTTAAAATTACCGAAAGCAACACATGCAACAACTTCAAAAAAAAGTCTGCCATCTCGAAAGCAAAAAAAAAAGTTCATTTTGATAAGTCCGTGGATATGGGATCTCTCACATTTCGAATTATCTTTGTTCATGAACAATCAGGGTATTTCTAGTTACACGCCCCATATTGCATTTTGCCCCATTTTTGTCCACCCACTTTTTCCCGTGTTTGAACCCCATATTCAAAAATGGTCATTGTTGTCCGTCGTCGCCCTTGTGTCTGTGACACTTTTAGTTTCGAATCCCTCTCCCTCCCCGGAAAAAAGATCGATTTTGGCACCAACTCCCACCTCCTTCCTCCCGCGGACCACGACAACTGAACTTCCCGAATGTCAAGAACGACGCGGGGCAAAAACAATATAGTCCGTGTTTTTTTGAGAAGGCGTCCCCGGCCGAAGGCCGGCGACGCCTTCACAAGAACACGGCTTATGCCCGCCGTTGGGGCTTCAGCCGCCCTTTCTGTTGAACATTCCCGGCCGCAGGCCGGCAATGTTCAGTAGAAAGGCCGGCTGAAGGTCTAAAGGTGGGTGTTTAGGGTGTTTATCGTGTTTAGGGTGTTAGTGTGGGGTTCTAAGGGGTTGGTTGTAGGGTTTAATTTTGGGTTTGGCCGGACAAAAAAGACCCGAAATGTAACATGGGGTTCGATTCTGACACCTTGTCAAAAAAAAAGCTCAAAACAGCTCAAAAATTGAAGTCTGGACAAAAATAACGTGAACAGTGAGAAGGGGTTCAGGGCGAATAATTCAAAAAGGGGTGGACAAAAATGGGGCAAAATGTAACATGGTTCGGGCGTATAAGTTAAAAGGGGTGGACAAAAAAACGCATAATGTAACATGGGGTTCGATTCTGACACCTTCACGAAAAAAATGCTCAAAACAGCTGAAAAATTGAAGTTGGACAAAAATAAGGCAAACAATAAGATGGGGTTCGGGCGTATAAGTAAAATCTACTTGCGTTCCGACACAGTTCATTCCAATTGGGCTCGAGTTTTTGCCAGAGCTTCCTGGCGCTTGGGTTGACGTCCTCTGCGACCTGGTTGTCGATGTCTTGTACCTCTGCGCTCTGCCTTGGGTCAACTTTCTTGGGACGCCGACCATGTATCATTTCGAACCAGACGTCACTTCGACTGTTGACCACTTGCGGCTGTGTGCTTCTTGGGCCAATCCTGGTGAGGCTAATTTCTGTTCAGGCAAATCCTCAGACCAATCCCACTTGCGCCAGTGCTGCTCAAGCCAATCCTGCTTCGGTCTGTACTGCTTAGGCCAGTGCAACGAAGGCCAAGTACGACCTGGACCAAAAGAAAAAAGGAAAAATAGACCAAGCGCCACTTGGGCAAAGAGTTAAGGCCAATGTTCCAAGCCACTTTGTCGTTCAAACCGTTTCTTGTTGGACGTCTGATCCTCCTCCACCAGACCCCCCTCTCCCAGACCGTCCAAAATTTCACATCTTGTTTCTTCCCTTCCCGCTCCACTTTCGCTCTTTTGTTTTCTCTCTCGGGGTGGGTCTCGTGGACTTGTGGCCACAAGTCGCGGCCATGCACCCGGACATCTCTGGGGTTATTTTTTTGAACATGTTGAGATGCGATGGAACTGTTGTGTTTTTCAATGAGTTTCCATCATTTGGTGTCAGATTGGACACACATCACAACAAGATACGTTATCCCGCTTCTTCTTCAAAGAGACGGACGAAGTCAAAGTGAAGTGTCAGTTCCACGTCAAGAGGGCCAAACTGCGGGCCAGACCCTGGAGTCCCCGCATCGGTTCCCCGTCCACCTCGTGTGACGTTGGAAGATTGCCGTCACCTCCATGGGAGGGCAAATCCAGCCGTGACGAAGCAACCGCACGGAACACCTTGCGCCAACATGCCTCCCATCTCATCCGCTTGACTTGTTCGACGCGGTTCCTCATCAGAGGAAGTTCGCTGCGTGCTCGCGCGATCGTCTGTTTCCCGGTATCCGTGCCTTCCACCACAATCTTGTTCTTGCAACTTCGCGAAACATCTCGCTCCGTCAAGTGCTGGTTGATCGTCTCCTCCGGATACGGGGAGCGGCAAATGTCGTTCGAATATTTCTTCATCGCGGAAGATGACTGGACACAACACCCGTGACAATACGAGGGAAAATGAGGTCAGCACTGTTTCAGGTTTTGTGACAAGAGATTCAAACAAAATATCCCGAACATGAAGCTCATGTGGTGTTTGTTGATGCCACTTGTTCAACAAACTTCGAAAAATCCACATCGTCGATGTGACTCAAAAATTCTATGTCGGAGTGAAGGATCACACACTGCAACAAACAATCACTCAAAAAGAAGTGAAACGCGATTTCGAATCAGATCTGCATACTTTGTGCATTGCCTTCGTACTCACGACACGAGAACCAAAAAAAAATAACGTCACGAGACGAGACGAGACGCTATCTGTCGGCATCCAACAAGCGTGTTTTCCATGAAGTCGTTAATACACCACACCCCACACATTCAAAGTTCAAAAATTGTGGTCAAATGCACCCTTGTCAGGCACATTTAAAGATGTCCGAGTTTTACCCCACCCGAAATTTTGGCCATTTTTGGGCCGCCCTCAAAGATGTCCTGCCGGCTCCGTCGCCACAGTGTCCATTGTCTCTTGTGTCTTCCTACAGAAATAAAACAACAAAGAAAGACACTGGCGGACAAACAATGTGGTCCGTGTTTTTTTGGTGAAAACGTCGCCCGGCGACGTTTTCACAAAAACACGGCTTATGCCCGTTCAGGTGTTCAGTTGTTTAGGTGGTTTAGGTGGTTTAGGCGGTTTAGGCGGTTTAGGCGGTTTAGGTGGTTTAGGTGGTTTAGGTGGTTTGGGTGGTTTGGGTGGTTTGGGTGGTTTGGGTGGTTTGGGTGGTTTGGGTGGTTTGGGTGGTTTTGGGGTTTTGGGGTTTTGGTGTTTTGGTGTTTTGGTGTTTTGGTGTTTAGGTGTTTAGGTGTTTAGGTGTTTAGGGGTGTTCAAGTGTTCAGGTGTTCAGGTGTTAATGACATTTTGGAAGGTCAAAAGGGTGACCGAGGGGCCCAAAAAAGGCCAAAATTTCGGGTGGGGAAAAATCAA
>CBDCEV010000126.1:0-8163 GCA_965215715.1 Hyphomicrobiales bacterium
TGAAGTTGAAGGCGAAGGTGAAGGTGAAGGTGAAGGTGAAGGTGAAGGTGAAGGTGAGGGTGAAGGTGAAGGTGAAGGTGAAGGTGAAGGTGAAGGTGAAGGTGAAGGTGAAGGTGAAGGTGAAGGTGAAGGTGAAGGTGAAGGTGAAGGTGAAGGTGAAGGTGAAGGTGAAGGTGAAGGTGAAGGTGAAGGTGAAGGTGAAGGTGAAGGTGAAGGTGAAGGTGAAGGTGAAGGTGAAGGTGAAGGTGAAGGTGAAGGTGAAGGTGAAGGTGAAGGGTGAAGGTGAAGGTGAAGGTCACGGACAAGGTCGGGGTCAAGGTTAAGGTGACGGTTGACGTCAAGGTCAAAGGCCGAGGTCAAGGTCAAGGTCAAGGTCAAGGTCAAGGTCAAGGTCAAGGTCAAGGTCAAGGCCAAGGCAAAGAAGCAAAGAGGCAAAGAGGCAAAGAGGTAAACAGGCAACGAGGCAACGAGGCAACGAGGCAACGAGGCAACGAGGCAACGAGACAACCAGGCAAAAAGGCAACAAGGCAAAGAAGCAAAGAAGCAAAGAGGCTTGAGGTTTAATGTTAAGGTTTAAGATTTAAGGTTCAAGTTTTAAGGTTTAAGGTTTAAGGTTCAAGGTTTAAGGTTTAAGGTTTTAGGTTTAAAGGTTTAGGATTCAAGGTTCAAGGTTTAAGGTTTAAGATTAATTTTTTGGGCTGCAGGTTTCAGGTTTCAGGTTTAAGGTTCATGGTTGAAGGTTGAAGTTTGAAGGTTGAATGTTGAAGGTTTAAGTTTTGAGGTTGAAGGTTTAGGGTCTAGGAGGCGTTCGGCGCGTGCTCTTCGCGGGGAATGGACAAAGGATTCCCTCATTTACTTTCCTGTTCAGCTTTTTTTGCTGTTCGGCTACCATTTAAATAAACCTATCTATTCCCACCCTGACACCCATGCCATATTCCCAAAGAAAAGAAAAAGAAAAAAAAAGGAAAAAAGAAAAGAAAAAAAAAAAAAACAACGAGGCAACGAGGCAACGAGGCAACCAGGCAAAGAGGCAAATCAAGGTCAAGGTCAAGGTCAAGGTTGAGGTTAAGATTACGGTTAAGGTTAAGGTTAACGTTAAGGTTAAGGTTAAGGTTAAGGTTAAGGTTAAGGTTGAGGTTGAAGTTGAGGTTAAGGTTAAGGTCAAGGTCAAGGTCAAGGTTAAGATTAAGGTCAAGGTCAAGGTCAAGGTTACGGTTAAGGTTAAGGTTAAGGTTAAGGTTAAGGTTAAGGTTAAGGTTAAGGTTAAGGTCAAGGTTAAGGTTAAGGTTAAGGTTACGGTTAACGTTAAGGTTAAGGTTGAGGTTAAGGTTAAGGTTAAAGTTAAGGTTAAGGTTAAGGTTAAGGTGAAGGTTACTGTTGAGGTTGAGGTTGAGGTTGAGGTTGAGGTGATGGTTAAAGTGAAGGTGAAGGTGAAAGTGAAGGTGAAGGTGAGGGTCAAGGTCAAGGTCAAGGTCAAGGTCAAAGTCAAGGTCAAGGTCAAGGTCAAGGTCAAGGTCGCGGACAAGGTCAAGGTCAAGGTTAAGGTGACGGTTAAGATTTGAGGTTTAAGGTTTAAGGTTCAAGTTTTAAGGTTTAAGGTTTAAGGTTTAAGGTTGAAGGTTCAAGGTTTAAGGTTTAAGGTTTAAGGTTTAAGGTTTAAGGTTTAAGGTTTAAGGTTTAAGGTTCAAGGTTCAAGGGGTAAGGTTCAAGATTAAAATTTTTAGATTGAAGGTTTCAGGTTTCATGTGTCAGGTTTCACGTTTCACGTTTCACGTTTCAGGTTTCAGGTTTCAGGTTTCAGGTTTCAGGTTTCAGGTTTCAGGTTTCAGGTTTCAGGTTTCGGGTGTTCAAGATTTCCCAGGCTTCAGCAAGGTTTCAGGGTTTTAGGGTTGTAGGGTGTTAATGTGCAGGGTTTATTGTAATTTTTGGAATGTGTCTTCTGTTGATCCCGCTCCAAGTTCCACCCTGCTTCCGCTCTTTAAGATTAAGGTTTCGGGAGGATTTTCGGCTAGCGGAGCACTCTCATCTCTCGCGCTCCAGGTCGCTTGTTGGGTTGATGAACAAATTGTAATTGTCTTCCAAGCTACAGACCAACATGTCTGTCTGTTCGTTCAGAAGGTTTGAGCCCTCAATCTAGATCTGGGCTTCAATTTTGGCTTTACATCTGAACCCTAAATTTGAGGTCCGACCGAACAAAGGTGTTGACCCTTAATTTGCCGCTGGGCCTTCAATTTTGCAGGTTTGGCCCCGTGATTTGAGTTAGGGCCGTTAATTTCGACCAAGACTTTGCCACTGAATTTGACGCTGGGCCTTTATTTTTGAGGGTTTTTTGGATTGGACCGTTACGTTTGACTTTTAGTTTAGACCCTGAATTTGGGGACCAACCAACAATTCCACAAAATCACAGTAAAACTTGGTTGGCGGGATCGAATTTACTGTTGTTTTAAACCGTTTTGGGCTGTCGCGGGCGGCGCCGAATGACCCAGGGGACTTGGGAGAGTTAGGATTTAAAGGTTTGGGGTGTGCAATGGTCCACGTGTCCAGTCCATTGCGGGGCAAGAACGTAACGTGACCAGCGCACCTGCAAGCAGTTGCTGCGCGATACGCGGGTTTGGGCAAGGCATGTCGCAGATAGCCTCAGCCGCATAGCGGTCTCCGTGATCCCCAACTGCGCTGCGCAAGTTCAGGGAGATGTGGGTTTGGGAGTTTGGGTGGTTTGGGTGGTTTGGGTGGTTTGGGGGGTTCGGGTGATTTGGGTGGTTTTGGGGGGTTTTGGGGTTTGGGTGGTTTGGGGTTTGGGTTGCTTCGAGTATGGGGGTTTGGGGTTTTGTTTTTTTTGGTTTTGGGCTTTAGGGTTCAAGGTTCAGGGTTCAGGGATGATGGTTTAGGGTTATGATCTGCCAGGCCCCAGACAGCCAGCTTCGCGCCCAAAAAAAAGAGTTGCAGGAAAAGTTGTTCACCGACAGGATTCTGGCAGAAGCCAAAGTTCTGCGGAAACGGTATCCAACGCCAAAGTTGTGTGCGCGGCCCAACTTTCAAAAAAGGTTCCAAGACCCGCTCACCAAGAAGGCGTCGGTTGAGTTGGAAGACCAGAGCTCCGAAAAGGCCTTGCAATTGTCCAGCACCACTTCGGTGGACTTGATGATCCGCACCAGATCGCTGACGCTGAACCTTTTCAAAGTCATCCTGTGCTGCTCGCACACGTCGTCCCAATCTGACCACATCCCGCTCATTCAACCAGTGCTTGCCATTACCGTTAGGGCTGCCACCAGCGATCGGGCGCAACTCTGCCGTCGCCAACTCAACCTTGTTCTTGAAGTGCAATTTCAAATGGTTGAAGATGCGCGCCTCGTAGTCCACTGACTTGGCCGACAGAGGGAGGATCTTCAAGGGCTGGACTGTCTCGAGGAGAGGGCTGATGGGCCCCTCGATTCCTGCGTCGCCAGGCATTGCAGACACTTGCTTTGCACCCCTAGCGTCTGCGATTGGAGCCCATGGTTCCGCCTGTCACACCGCACCCTTTTTTTTACTGGCCCTGCCCTTTCGATGCTTTGGCCCTCAGGCGCCACCTCCGCCACCACTGCCACCACCATCCACCACACGTCCTTTCAGCATCGAAAGGGGCCATCCGTTAAAAAAGGGGTTGCGGAATGAGAGCGCTTGCACGACCAGCGTCTCCAGCTGCGCTCGCAAGTCCTTGGCTCTCTGAGCGTCGCGCACGAGCGGTGCCATGGCTGTCATCCACTCATGTCCCAGGCATGGCCTTCGCACGTCTGCAGAACTCGCATCGACATGTAGCAAGAGAGCACACACATGTGTACACCTCTGGGTGTGGCATTGTTGAGATGGGCACCAACATCTGCGCCACCGCGATGGCCTGTGTCCACGACGTGGTGGCTTTGGCAGGACTAAATACCGCAAGCTCGACCAGCAGCTTGTTGATGCGCTCGATGACGTGCTGGCCCTTGAAGTGTTGCTGGTCTGCAAGCTCCAGCTGTCGCTGCAGTTCCAACCACTCCGCATCGTCAGGATGCTTCCCATTGGCGAGCTGCGTCGTCGCACTGCCGAGCTTGGTCCAGAGTTCGCTAGAGAAGACGGCACTGGATGCGCGTGTGAAGCGCCGCCACAAGCTCCTGCATAACAATGACCCACGCTGCCATGGAGAATGCGAGCAAGGTCTCCTGCACGAACTTACTGATCCACCCCAGGTCGACCTTCGCCTGTGCCGTCTGACCGTGGTCTCCTTTTGCGCGAAAACCAATGGCAACTTCCACAGTCTTCAGTTGGAAAACGATGAATTTCTGCGCCTGGTCCTCCGCCAGTGAGGAACTGCACCGCCTCGCCCAACAACGTCCACATGTCTTGAGAGTTCTGCCCCTCGCTGTCGAACGTGCTGTATCGTGAGCCTCTTGAGCTGGGCCGTGTCCCTGTTTCTGATCCATGGGTCCATGCGCGCCTTCCACGTCTCCGTCTCCGCCACCGCATTGGCCAGGCTTCTACCCGTCTTGCCGAAATCTCCACGAAGGGCGTCGAGCGTGTTCCCGTTCGCTGGCATCTCCACAAGGTCCGCCTGCAAGGCACCCAAAGCGTTGCAACAATCTGATAATTCTCCGTCCAGCATAGCCTCGAATCTAAGTCAAGTGGCTCCACGCAGTCCAGCCGCATTCTGATATGCTTGTAATATTTGGTCACGTGGGCTTGTCCATCAGCTCCCCTGAGAATCTGTGGTATGAGAGCCTTCCCACAAGCGTGGTCCAAAAAAAACTGAACTCTGTCCTTCGATTTCGTCATGAGTGATCGCACCGTATGTGTCTTTACATGGAGTGGTGCCTCTTCACCACATCACCAAGGGATCGTGCAATCCATGAAGCGGACACGTTCTCATCGGTGGGCGCCGTCTCCGTCGCTTGCCTGAGCTGCTTCGTCCTGCGACGCAAGAGCCGCAATCGTGAAGTTTGGCAAGTCACGCCAGCCCGTTCCAACGCACTGGGGCCTTGATCGAGATCGTCCTGCAGCGCTGACAGATCAAGCTTCCGCGGCTCGCCTCTGACCTTCTCGGAAGCCCATTACTTTTTTTTTTCATAAATAAATTATTTATTTTCGGTCGCTCGGGCGCAATGATAAAACTTTCTGTTTAATAAAACCGTGCGCGCCAAAATCATACAAGTTTTGCAAATGTTTTTGCTGTTTGCGGTCTTCCGATTCTGGGCGCCAAGAGAAAACTTAGGTTTGCAAATTGGCCGGACGATTCGACCCGAGGAAGAAACAAATCCTGTACCTTTTTGTCTTATGTGTGTTTTGCCTTGTGTAGGTGTTCGCTGTGGAGGAAACGTTTCTTGTTAAAATCACAGGAGAGAGAAATGGTCATGTGTCAGACGGGTGTCTTTTCCTATTCTGTATGTGTCGGTCAAATGTTAAAAGGAAGTGTTCTCCGGTGCGGTGCCAGTGCAGTCTTGTATGTCCTGAACATGCATGTCTCTGTCGCAATGTTCAATAGACATGGGGTCCTTGCAACGTCACCTTTGGACCAGCAATCAGAAACTTATTGAGAACGATGCGCGGTAAACACAAGGACAGCATACGTCAACAAGCGACTGATGTCATTCCTCCAAGCCGCCGGCTTTATTTTCAGAGTCTCATCTTTGGCATGCGGTGTGAGGCCCAGAGCTTTGCGCAACCGCTCATCTGGCAGCAACGACATGAACACCTTCAAAGCCTTAAGGTTGACCTCAGGTCCCGTGGAGTATTGCGCGCAAAACTTGATGGCAACTGTGTAACCGGGAACCTGCGACAGCAACCAACGCATTTGGACCTCACATAGGTCGTTCCTCAGGTCCTCTGTTTCATTTTCAGAGATGGAGGATTTCGGAAGGATTGAAAACGTCAGGATTAGGGCAAAAAATAGTATATATGAGGCGGCAGGCGCTCGCCATGGGCGCTGCCCGATTTGCCGCCATCGAGGCGCTCTGCTACCGCGAATCTAGCAGCATCCATTCGGACGGCAATCGGCCCATTCCTGTCCCAGCGGTGTGTTGCACCAAACGCGTCTACGGTCGGCTCACCCGTGTTAGGGTGGGTACGAACCAGTGGCGCTGGGTGGGGATTTAGGGTTCAGGGTTTGGGGTAAGGAGGCGTTCGACGCTACTATTTCTTGGTTGGCATTTATTTACCCTCCCAGATTCCCACAACATCCGGTGGCGTAAATTCTCGCAAAGAAAAGATAAAAAAAGGAAGAAAAAAGAAAAAAGAAAATAATATGAAAAAGAAAAAAGGAAATGAGCCCAAAGGGGCGCTCCAAGACTGATAAAAAAAATGATATTTGACACAAGAGCTTTGATTGGAAATCGTCAGCAAAAAGCAAAATCTGAGCACCCAATAAAAGGAAAAGAAAAAGAAGAAGAAAAAAAAAAAAAGAAGAAAAAAAAAAAAAGAAAAAAAAAAAAAAAAAAGAAAAAGAAAGAGAAAGAGAAAGAGAAAGAGACCAAAAAAAAAAGGAAAAGAGCAAAAAAAAGGAAAACACCCTGCGCCCAAGCACTTGCCGCGTACACGCACAAAGCCACACCCACAAGGAAGATCCAGACATTTATGTTGTATTGTAAAACGCTGATCTACCGACAAATATCGAGTTTCACAAGCAGAAAATTAAGCCACTCAACCAACGCGCAACGCCACCAGACCACGCATGGCAACCTGCATCCGTCGTTGCCTTGCAAACATTGGCTTCTTTGGGCAGAAACTCAACTTTGCTCTTGTTCTTTTTTTTTTTGGAAGGACGTTTTGATTTTCTTGATTGTGGAAAAGTGGGTCCCGGCAATGTCAATTTTTTTTGGGCGGGGAATGTTGTCCCCAGCGGCAACGTCACAGACCGAAACAACAGAAAAAAAAATCGGTGAAAAGTTCCTTGGGGAAAATCGACCAAAACGGAATTTTGGGCCATTTTTTGACGTCGGGTGAGTGACGTATCACTTGGCCCTTCCATGACACAGGGACGCTAAGTCCTCAGGACCCATTGTCTGAGGGTCTGAGGGTCCCAATGTCCCAGTGTCGGATGTCAATTTGGTTTTCAAGTTGCTCGAATTCACACCAAAAGTCGACCAAAAAGAGGACGGAAAAAAAGAGGCAAAAACCCGCAGACGAAAGTTCCTATTAATGTTTTATTTTAAAAAAGATGTTGAAGCTTTTTGGGCATCCGCTGGTCACCTCCTCAAAAAGCCTTCTTTTCATCAAACACTATCATCATTAATTTGTCGAAACATGTTCATAAAAATCATTGAGGCTGAAAATCTGCAAGTTCCTATTAACTTTTGTTGTAAAACGAACGATTTTGAAGCTTTTTTTGTCTCCGCTGCTCACCTCCTTTTTTTGGTCACACATTATCATTATTAATTTTTCGAAAAATGTTTTTTCAAAAATTGAAGCTTTCAGGCTGCAACCCTACAAGTTCCTATTAACGTTCTAGTTGAAAAACGTACGATTATGAAGCTTTTTTTTGGCCTGCTTTCCCCGAGAAACAAGGACCAGGGGATAGTTTTCAGGACCCGCACCCGCACCCGCACCCGCACCCGGACAACGAAACCAAAGAGAGAAGAAAAGCGAATCGACAGGACAAACTCCGAATAATTTGTTTCACCCATCACCAGCTTGCAAACGATTTTGCAAACGAGAACAAATTTGTCACCTGAGGTCGGCAAGGTTCTCTGGCTTTCTGTATGCTTCTTGGTCTGCCTCTGGCTTTCTGTTGGCTCTCTCCTCCTGTGCTCTCCGTTGACGGAGTCGCAGAGGAAAACTTGAGGTCGGAAACCTTTTTTTTTTCAAAACCTTACCGACCTTTGGGAGATGACAAAAAAAAACAAAAAAATGCGAAACCGAGGTCGGTAAGGTTTTACGCTTGGGAACTTGACCGACCCTTTGCGAGACAGGTCAGTTCTACCCTGCTGATGCACTTGGTGCGGCGACAGTAATCGAAGTAGTACGAGAGGAACACTTCGTTCAGATAGTTGGAACATGCAGTGAACTGAAAAGTTAATGCTGCGAAACTACCATGTGCTGGATTCCATCTGAACGCCTCTAAGTTGGAATCCGTGCTGCGTGAGCACTGCTTTACACCATTCTGGCGGCGACTCGTGATGTTTCAAGCTTCAGCTTTGGTGACATGGGAATTGT
>CBDCEV010000127.1:0-7295 GCA_965215715.1 Hyphomicrobiales bacterium
GAATATCAATTCGTGATCCGGAAAATCTTTTGTTTTTAAAACGTAACATTCGGATGATGTGATTCGAACGTGAGACTGAGGACGCTCTCATTCTGTGAGAAATCTAGTTTCTTTTGCGTTTTTGATCAGTCTCAAGTGTCGACGTTGATCTGTTTGTTCCGTTAAAAACAAGATCGCGCGCAGACTTCTCCGTCACTCCATCTCTGGGTCGATAATTGATGATCATCCACATGATCAGCACGAGAAGAAAGAATAACGACGAGTCAAAGATTGATACATTCGATTTCTTTCGTGAATCTGATCGAAAAACATCGAAGATGATCTTTACACTTTCCAAAGTGTCGAAATCTGTTGAAAAAAATGAAAAATCCCTTTCTAAAAACGCAACAAAAAACGAAACGAATCGTCAACCTAAATGACACAAATTCTTGTCGTCCTTCATCTTGTTATGGGCCATATCTGAACTGCATGATTCGTGTGAATAACGTATGCGTGATATACAAAATTCGTATAGATTGATTTTTTGATCTTTGATTTCTGACAGTTCGTCTTCTGTATTTCAAAATCGTTTACACAGAATTACTAACGTGCACTCTTGGATTTTTTGAATTCCCACGTGTGTATTTCGAGTTGTGCCGAAATAGACATATGCACTGTCTAATCTCATAAATTTCTTCATTGATTTCTGCAGGTCCGTGATTCTCCATTCCTATCGATGATATTGACGTCTCTGCAGTCAAGAATTTTCAAAAAATGACGTTGAAGATAAAATGTCCGAAAACTTTGTTCAACGAAACATTGATCATTGAATTATCGCAGAAATAGTCAGCATATCGATTTTTTTTACAGAGTCGATATCCATAATCTCAGATTGAAATGGATTTGATTAAAAACTTTTATTCCAAACTACTGCAACAAAAAAATTCCGAAAAAAATGATCAGTTGGATGATTTGTCAAATTTTTCATGTTCAAACGTAAAATCCGTCAGTAATGATCAGGACATGAAAAAAACAATTTTCAAAGTCGAAAAAATGAAGTGAGTAGATGAACTCATTTCGCACCATTGTGCAACGATCAAGTTGATATCGGTTTTATTTTCGAAATGACACTCGTCATCAAGTATCATCATCTGTGATTTATCAAAAAATCGTGACATTTAAAAAGAAATATTCATTTACATGCCATGTCATTGAATATGATTTTAGAATCACGCTTTGTTCGTCAGGATATTGAAAAAACATTTTCCAATTCGGAAATCTTTTAATACTGTTTTCTTCATTTGTTGAGTCATGTTCTCACAAAGTTGGGAGTAGAATTCCAATATCACCGTTCCGTCTGTCCATCTTTCAACAATTTTTGTAGATCACGAGACGACGACAATCCAAAAGTTTGTCAATGTGTCATGGTCTCATTGATTGCATTTGCAAATCTCACAAGCTTTGTCATGTGTCCACTTTTTTTTTTCTGATACGAAACGAAAGTCAAGTAAAATTCCGAACGGACAAATTCACTGAAATAAAATTATAAACGTGGTATGTAAGCGATCGAGACGAAAGATGTAATGAATTTAAAAGTCACTATCTAATTTGTAGTCCACGCGCGTGTGTTTACATTTCGTGTAATCTGATTTCGAGGATGTTCAAATACTCTCTTTCTTGATCCAACTTCCAAATATTGGCCGAAGTCGAAATTGGTTAATTGGCCGAAGTCGAACAAATGGTGTTTGCTCTGTTTCTTCTTCTCTTTTTCTTTTTTTTTCACTTTTTTCTGTTTGTTTGCCCGTGCCTCAATCCATCCGTTTGTCCGCCATTCACGCCGGTGTGGCCATGCATTCAAGAGCGCGATCGACTTCGGTCAATTTCGACTTCGGCCAGTTTTTTTTTCAACTTCGGCCAATTTTTGGATGTTGAATTTTGGGAGCACAAAAAGTTGGGGCCCCGAAGGGGTGGGAGGCCCTGAAGGGTGGGGAGCCCAATTTCGCGCTTTTCGCTCTTTTTCTCCTTCTCTTGGGGTCTTTTCGTGGAATTTTGGTGGTGTTTGGAGCGCCGGGGTCCTGAAATGTGCACGTTTGGAGTTCTCGGGCTTGTCATGTCGTGTGAAACCCCCAAAGGCCGCCGGGGTTTAACAAGCACATTTGAGGTCCCGACCGACCAAAACACCACACCAAAATTCCACGAGAAGACCCCCAGAGAGAGGAAGGCAAAAGAAGCGCGAAATTGTGGGCCCCCCCACCCTTCGAGGCCCCACCCTTCGGGGCCCCACCCATAGGGACACCAGCCTTCCAGTGACGCCCCGGCAGAAGGAAAAAAAAGCGCGAAATTTTGGGCCCCGCACCCTTCGGGCCTCCACCATTCGAGGCCCCCACCCTTGGGGGCCCCCACCCTTTTTGCCCCCACCCTTCAGGCCCTCTCGCTCCCACACTTTTTCAGCGTTTGGGTCCCCATCGCCCCACCCTTCGGCCGTCGGCTACCCTTCCCCCTCCCCTTCCTCACCGTCGAAAATGCCCAAAATTGATCGTGGCCACAGTCGGTGAGACCGTGGCCAGTAGGTCGTGGCCAAAGCAGGTCGCGCCCAAAAAACCCACCTTTGCCACTTTTGACCTTCCAAAATGTTTGCATTGCTTTTGTTGCTTTTTTGTGTTGTTTCTGTTGTTTATGGTGTTGCTTTTGTTGCTTTGTTGTTGCTACTGCTGCGGGTGCTTTCAGGTCGCCAACCGTTGAAACGCCAATCTTTGCCCGCTTTTGACCTTCCCAAATGTTTTGTTGCTTGTTCTGTTGTGTTGCTGTTGTGTTGCTGGTTGGTGCTATTTGTGCTGCTGCTTGTGCGGCTTTGTTGTTGTTGTTGTTGCTGCTTTTTTTTGTTTCTGCTTGCACTGTTACGCTTTTTTTTGTGTCTGTCCTGCTTTTGCTGCCGCTTTTTGTGTCGTCGTCCGTTGAAAAACCCAGCTGTGGCCTACTTTGGCCACGACTTACTCTGGCCACGACCTACTTTGGCCATGACCTACTTTGGCCATGACCTACTTTGGCCATGACCTACTTTGGCCAGGCCGACTTTGGCCAGGCCAACTTTGGCCACAACCTTTAACTTGGCCAATTGGGGCCATGGCTTGGCCGATCTTTTGATGGCAAGCTGATTTTGGTGGGACCAGGCTGATTTTTGGCCAACGGACCCGAGAAGACAAGCAAATCCGAAAAGTTGAAGGCTTGACTGGCATGTTTCTTATCTCTTTCCTACCAGGTTCTGTGGCAGCTCTCTCGGCAGCCGCATTTCTGATCTTCGAGGGTTTTGCGGCAGCAACAAGCCGCTGTGCGTTGATATTCCTCATGTGCTTTGTTGGCGTCATCAGGTGTGGGATCCTGGAGGGCACAGACAGCCAAAGACGCTTCTGAGTTGCCCTACGTGTTGGGATGCGATTTTTTTGGGGTACAAAATGTTTTATTTGGGATACAACAAAACTTTTTTGGGGAAACAGAGAAACTTTTTTTGGGATGCAATTTTTTTTTTTGGAGATACAACATCTTTTTGGTTGACCAAAATCCCAGAACATCGCTCAAATTACAACAAAATCAAAAATAATTGACAACAAATTTGGAAAATGAAGAAGAAAAAGTATAAGAAAAAGCAAAAGATTTGTCTGATTATTTTTTATTTTTATTTTTATTTTTTCTTGTTTGAGCAATATTTTGATTTGATTTTCTTTCTTTTAGCATTTTTTCAAATTTTTGATTTTGTTATTGATTTTTTTTCATTTTTTTGATTTTGGGGATGTTTTTTTCTGTTGTTTTGTTTTTTTGATTTTTTATTTTGGGTGTAGGAGAGAGAGGATATTTCTTTTTTTGATTTGTTTTTCCATGTTTTTTTCGGGCCATGGACCACCCTGCGATGGACCCCCTTGCCCAAGACTTGTGCGGGATCCCCCGTTGTGGGTGTGGGTGTGTTGTGTTGTGTTGTGTCGTGTTGTGGTGTGTCGGGTGCGGTGTGTGTTCAAAATTTTCGTGGGTCCCCTCCGCTGGACCCCCTCCCCCGACTCCACCCCCTCCGCCGGACCGCCCAAAATGGGGCTTCACACGACAGCCCAAGAACTCCAAACGTGCACATTTGAGGGTCCCGACTTGCAGAGAGAGAAAAAAAGAATGAAAACAGTGGCGGGAGAGTGAAAAAAAGCGCGAAATTTTGGGCCACCCATCCTTCGAGGCCCCACCCTTCGGGACACCAGCCTTCCAAAACCCTCTGCGGGACCCCCCTCCGCCGGACAGCCCTCACTGTTTCTGGGTTGTTGTGAATTCGACAAAAATTGTTATTTCAACTTTTTTATTTTACTTTCTGAAAATTGACGTGTTCGCTCTTGATAATAAGATCGTGATCGTTACGATAATTTTTGGAAGATTCTGTATCCAGTTTTGTTCTACGCGCATCTTGCACCTCAATATTGTGTGTCCGATGTAGATGTACATGTGTTTGTAACATACATTTACGAAGTGTCATCATTTCATGTTTATTGGAACATGGAATGACTGTGAATATTGGCAGTGATGGGATTCCTGATGAAACTGTATTTCTCAGAATTTCCACACGGTTCGAAACCGAACCGAAATGAATAGAATAATATGTGATGATCTCTGGTATAACATATTTCATTTAAAAAAGCCAGGTGATCCTTTACGTTCATTGTGTGGCAAATCTCTTTCTTTTGCCGGGATCTTGCCATTTTGGCTCAAGTCTCTGTTGTTCACACGCAGAGGCAGGTTGTGTTGTTCTTTTGTTGTCACGGCGTGTGCAGTGCGCGATGGTTCGTCGTGGATGGTCAGTCATGGAGGTTCCCGATGGTTGGGTGCAAGTATTGCGGGGACCTCGACCGCCAGCAGTGAGATGGGTTTTTCTTGGTTTTAGGGTTTAGGGTTTAGGGTTTTGGGTTTAGGTGTTTAGGTGTTTAGGTGTTTAGGTGTTTAGGTGTTTAGGTGTTTAGGTGTTTAGAGTTTAGGTGTTTTAGGTGTTTAGGTGTTTAGGGTTCAGGTGTTTAGACGCACACAGCCCACACACCCCCAAACACACACCCCAAACACACACACACAGCACACACACACACCACACACACACAACAACACACACAACAACACACACACAGCACACACAGCACACACACACACAGCACACACACAACACACCACAACACAAAGCCTGGCCTGCGTTGGCCTGGCCTAAGTATGTATGGCCCAAGTAGGCCTGGAAAACCTTTTGGCCTTAGTAGGCTTGGCCTAAGTAGGACTGGCCTAAGTAGGACTGGGCCTAAGTAGGACTGGCCTAAGTAGGTCATAGCCCCTTCTCCTCCCCTTCCTCACCCTCGAAAATGCCCAAAAATGATCGTGGCCAAAGTCCGTGAGACCGTGGCCAGTAGGTCGTGGCCAAAGTAGGTCGCGCCCGAAAAACCCACTTTTGCCACTTTTGACCTTCGAAAATGTTTGCACTGCTTTTGTTGCTTTTTTTTGTGTTGTTTCTGTTGTTTATGGTGTTGCTTTTGTTGCTTTGTTGTTGCTACTGCTGCGGGTGCTTTCAGGTCGCCAACCGTTGAAACGCCAATCTTTGCCCGCTTTTGACCTTCCAAAATGTTTTGTTGCTTGTTCTGTTGTGTTGCTGTTGTTTCTATTTGTGCTGCTGTTTGTACAACTTGCTGGCTGCTTGTGTAGCTTGTTGTTGTTGCTGCTTTTTTTGTTTCTGCTTGCACTGTTACGCTTTTTTTTGTGTTTGTCCTGCTTTTGCTGTCGCTTTTGGTTCAGTGACCGTTGAAAAACCCACCCTTGCCGCTCTTGACCCTCCACAATGTCAATAACAATTTTACAATTGATTGGCTCCCCATTGACCTCACAAAAAAGTCAATAACCAATTGTTGTAAAAATTACCAGTATCCCAAAAAAGCATCGAAAACTCCACCGAAATTCCACGAGAAAACGCCAGTGAGAGACCTTCAAGCCCCGCCTTCTGGGCCTTCGTGTCTCTGTTGCTGCTCTTGCTGTTTTCGTTGCTGTTTGTACTGTTTGTGCAACTTTTGCTGTTGCTTGTGCTGCTTTTTTGCTGTTGCTTGGTTCTTCTTGGGTGCGCTTTTGCTGTTGTTGTTTGTGCTGCTCTTGCTGCTTCTTTTGCTGCTTTTGCTGATCCTTTTGGTGCTGTGTTGCTGCTGTTTGGTGCTCTGTTGTTTGTGCTACTTGCCGGCACCTGTTGTTTGTGTTGCTTTTCCTGTTACGTGTGCTTTCTGCTTTCTGCTGCTTTTGCGGCTGCTTTGTGGGTCGCCGACCGTTCAACCTCACCTTTGCCGCTCTTGACCTTCCAAAATGTCAAGAACAAATTTTTGTTCCCGAAAAACATTTTGTATCACCCAAAAAGACTTTGGTTGTCCCAAAAAAATCACTTTGGTCTTTTGAATCTCCCAAAAATCATTTTGCACACCAAAAAATCGCATCCCACGAACAAGGTTGCAGGCGCGACTTGCGTCGCTCGAGGTGCAGGGGTCCAGGGCGGAGCGAAACATTGGCATCGATTTCACTTCGAGACAGCGAGCTTTCACCGCTGCCAGATGGGCGCGGTTGGGAAGATCCAAAGTTCATGGCAAGCAAATGAGGAAAATCCACGGCAGGTTGTCAGTCCCACTGCGGCAGCGGGTGGCGATGATCGCGCGGCCAGCAGTGGCAAAGGCAAACCGCTACGAATCTCCGTTACGGGCTCGATGACACGCAGCTGCAGCGTTCCCAGGTGGCGTCGTGCTTGGGCGTCTTCTGTCGAATTGGTCCAGTGTGAGACGCCAACGCTTCCGCTTGACCCCCTCTCCCTCACACCAACCGTGTAATGTGACATTTTGAAGTGGCCCCAGCGCCACAAGACAGCCCCACACAAGAAACACAATTTGTGCGTTCTTCGAAAGATGTGGTGATGGGCCAGTCACGATCATCTTCGATGGAGTTGATGATAGAGGAGTCGAACGCAAAGGGAAGGTTGGTGCAGGTGGGTTCAGTTCCTTCGGTTTGCCATCGATGTTGGGGAACCACGATGTCCAAAATGCAGGGCCGGTCCACGGGAGCAACAAAACAATGCGTTGTCAACGCATGGAGTGGACAATCCTTGAGCACGTCCCATTCGTTTGGTGCATGCATATCAGGGTGTCTTCGATCCGAGGAACACATGCCCGCGCAACATGCACACAATCCTCAAGCGCATGCTTAGCAATGGAGGCGCGTCGCGCTGCACGAAGGTCACGAATCGTCCGTGGTGCCGTGTCAGTCCAGGGGCAAGCTGGCTTCCGTTC
>CBDCEV010000128.1:0-6817 GCA_965215715.1 Hyphomicrobiales bacterium
TTTCGTAACTTAATTGATTGGTTAGTGGGTCAGTTAGTTGGTCAGTTATTTTGAGATCGTAAGTTAGTGAGTGACTGAGTGAGTTCGTTATGAAGTTACTCAGATTGTTAGTGGGTTGGTTGTTAGTGAGTTATATGGAGATCGTTGGTTGGTTTGTTGGTTCATTGGTTGGTTGGTTAGTTAGTTAGTCAATGAGTGACTCAGTGAGTTCGTTATGAATTTACTTAGTTGGTCAGTGGGTTGGTTAGTTGGTTGGTAAGTTCGTGACCCAGGTGGTGTTATTCAGTTAGTGGGTTGGTTGGTTGGTCTGTCGGTTGGTGAGTCAGTGAGTCAGTCAGTCAGTCAGTCAGTCAGTTTGGTAGTTAATGAATCAGTGAGTGAGTGAGTCAGTGAGTCAGTGAGTCAGTTAGTCAGTCAGTTAGTCAGTCAGTCAGTCAGTTAGTCAGTTAGTGAGTGAGTGAGTTAGTGTTGGTGTTAGTGTTAGTTTAGTGTTAGTGCTGGTGCTAGTGCTAGTGCTAGTGTTAGTATTATTTATTGTTAGTTAGTGTTCAGTTAGTGTTTCGTTAGTTCGTCAGTGTTAGTTCGCTGGTGTTAGTTCGTTGGTGTTAGTCAGTGTTAGAGTTAGAATTAGTTATAGGTGTCAGAGGTAGTTAGAGGTAATGGGAGTTGTGAGAGTTGGTGAGAGTTGGTTGGAGTTGGTTAAGTTAGAGTTAGTTAGAGTTAGTGATGTGGATTGCTCTTCAGTTACAGAGTCACTTCATTTGTTTGTCTGTTACATGGTTAGTCAGTCAGTTAGTCAGTTTACAATTTTCCCCCATCCCTCTTTCTCTTCGCCCTCTCCTTTCTCCACCCCGCGCACTCATCCACCACTTCTCCCATCACCACCACCACCCCACACCCTCCCCAACCGCTCTCACACCCTCTCCTCCCTTCCACAGAGTGAGTATGCCTGGACTGCGGTGGAAGACACGGGCAGCAGTGGCGGTGCACGACTTGTGGTGGATGCTGGCAGTCAACATGGAACACGAGTCCACCCTCCGAAACTGGTGATCACAGACGAGTCTACGACAGGCTGACCGAGGAGAACACGATGCACGCGAAGGGGGCTTCACGAGATTGTCAGGAAAGCGGTCGAGATGCCCCAAACGCGCTGAGAGCGAAGAAAGCCGTTGATGCGGCGCAAAAGCTCGGTCATCGCACAGAAGAGATTGAGCGAGGCCACAAAAAAGATGAGAACTACTTGCGAAGCAGTCGAAAAGCTAGGAAACCAGTGGCCCGACGACGGGCCTGGCAACGAAGATGGGAACTCTGCTTCCATTCACCGAAGGCACACTTGTAGGCGATGTCATCCGAAGCGGTGTTGATGGTGGAGAAAATCAAAGCGGAGGTCCAGGGAATGAACAGACACACAGAGGTTGCGCCAAAACTGACCAACACCCAGTTGATGGAGCCTGAGGCGATACGAGGACCGAGTTCGAGTTCGAGGCCAACAAGAGAGTGAAGTTCAGTTCCTCGGAGCGGACCCCACTGGCGCAAAGCGCTCGATGCGGCTGCTTTGGGTATACAGGGCATGAGGGCGACGTCTTCGGCTGTGAGTGTGGAGAAGACGGAAAACGAAAATGAACACATCATTGAAACGCTCCTGCTCAACGGAGAGCAGATCCAATATGCAACCAGCAACGGAGTGGGAGCGGACTGGGAGAGAGCTCGACGAGATCTTGCGAAGCAGAGCGACAAAAAGTCGTGCAAGAAAGATTGAAGCCGACAATCCTGAGCTTCGAACTGGGAACACAATGCGGCGGGAGCACTGCATGTAGAGATTCCGTGGAGAGATGCACCAGGGACCACGGGAGATTTTGACGCCAGGAAAATGTCCGATGACAATCCTGGATTTCGGATTCAAGCACTAGTGCGAACACTGCAGCCTTGATGCGTGGGGAGTATCGCGCGCAGATGCAATAACGAGGAGAAGAGGAACGGAGATACTCAAGTGCTCGTGCTGCGCCTGGAGGATATGCTTGACGTGCTACAGAGCTAGCCGACGAACGAGGCGAAGCTGCGCCAGTCCCAGTGGTCGAGATTCAGCGTCCAACAGGAATGGACGTGGATCTCGAAGAGGAACAGGCGGACCAGCTGATGAGCTGACGAAAGGAATGAGGATGATGACGAGGGTGGCGAGGGATGTGAGCAACTGCTGACATGACTCAGGACCACATTCATTCCGCACAGGGTGACATTTTTACCGGGTGTTTCGTTGGTTAGGATCTTTTCCAACGCATAATTAGAACCTTTGGATCAAGGACCTCGGGCAAAATGGGCGTTTGGGATAGGACCTTCGGCCGAAAACGTCGACAAATCCCAGGGGAAGTGTAAAAAATAATGCGTTGGGCAAAAATGATCGTTTTCGGACATTTTTTGGGAGTTCTTGGATGGCCATATCGTGCCAAAGAAGGAGTCCGTGTTTTGATCGATTCCCTTTATTCCTTGTGTTTTTCACCACGCTGTTTTCACCATGTTTTTAGCTTGTTAAATTATCCCTATTTGTTCATTTTTTTAATACAAATATAGCATAACACAACAACACACAGCACATAATACCCACAATACAGCACAACACATTACATCACATCACACCACATCACATTTTGCACTTGTTTGGTGCTCATTTTGTTGGTCGTGGCGTCTGTTTCCGGCCAAGTTGTAACCGACCGTTATCTTGCGAGTGGTTTGAGCAAGAGCACAGGCGTTAACACCCGAAAGGTGGTGAACAATGCCTGAACAGGACAAAAACAGAGGGAACTCTGGTAGAGGGTCGTCGCGACACTCTAACGTCTGTCCTTGTCTGTGTCTGTCTGTTTTTTTTTTCGTTTTTTACACGTGTTTCTGGTTGTGTGTGGTGGTGTGTGGCGTTGTGTGGTGTTGTGTCTGTGTTGTTGTTGTTGTTGTGTGTGTGTGTTTTCTGGAATCTGCGTGGTTTTCGGCCGTGTTGTTCTGAACCTGTTCTCAAACTTTAGACGGGCACGATCCAGTGGTTACTTAGCCTCTCGAGCAAGTGAAAACTCTACGTGGAGCAATCTTGGTAAGGTCAAAAATGGCGATGAAAAATGGACCAATCATCAGGTTGAAGTGCTGCTCAAGATGATCAAAAACCATTGTTTTCGCGATGAAACACGAGGTACCATCCGGAGAAACACTGTTTCACTGGATAGGACCTCGTGTTTCGCAGGATAGGACCTCGTGTTTCACTGGGAAGGACCTTTTCGAAAACCAACGCTCCCAATCAAACGAAACACCCTGTATATACGTATCTGTATGTGGCTGGAACTTCATTGTTCTGTCCTTTTTTAGCGGGACAGGGCCTTCTTTCGCACGGTCTCGCTTGAGAGAGATTATCTCTTTATCTTTTTTTCTCTCTCCCTGTCCCTGAAAGATAGACAGACTCTCTTTTTGATCTCGTTTACTTTTTTTTCTAAAAAAAAATCAAAAAAAGGAACGGCCGCTCCCACCCAAAGGAGGCCGAGGAAGGCAGCACCACCCGAAGTTGGAAGGGAGGAAAGCACCACTACCAACTTTGGGTGGGGCCGTTTTTTTTTTTCACTCTTTTTGTAGGTGGTGTTGCTTGGCCTTCTGCTCCTCTGGGTCGTGGTGCTTTGCCCCTCTCTTCTGTGGGGAAGGAAACAAAACCATTGAGCCAGTAAACGCAAAAATTGAAGAAGCAATGAAAAATGAAAAGAAAAACAAGAAACAAAAATGATGGGCCAACCCACCACCCGAAAAGAAAGGGCAACCCCAACCCGAAGAAGGAAGAGCCAACCTCGCCCCAAGAAGGAAGGACAAGCCCCCAAGCCCTAGGGCCGACCCCAACCCGAAGGGCCAACTCCTGTCTTCTTTCCCCCGCCCTCGAAAAGAAATTATGATTTTTTTGTGAACAGTTGTAGTTATAATTATAATCGTAATAATAATTGTAATTATAATGATAATCATGATCCTTCCTTTCTTGGGGTTTGGGTTGACCCTTCTTTCTTCGGGTGGCAGTTGGCCCTTCCTTCCCTTGGTGGGGAATTGGCCATTTCTCCCCTTCCTTCTCGGGGTTGGAGCAGGGCCAACCCAACCCAGAGAAGGAAGGCCCCTCCCTCTCCCTCCTCCCTCTCCCTCCCTCGGAACCCCAACCCAAGAGAAGGAAGGGCCAACCCCTACTCCGAGATGGAAGGCCAACCGCTCCCAATCTTAAACTGTTTAAGACGAACATATTTTCTTCAAAACTGTTTGAACTGTTAAAGCCTCTAAAGAGTTTAAGCGTCTTCCTTCCCTCCCTCCTCCTCCCCCAAGGGAGGAGAGGGGCCAAACTTAAACTGTTTCTAACTGTTTAAATTGTTTAAAGAGTTTCAAGAGCTTACAGAGTGTAAAGAGTTTAAGGTTGGCCCCGCTTCCGATCTTAAACTATTTAAGCCGATCTTGAACTCTTTAAACTCTTTAAACTGTTTAAACTGTGTAAAGTGTTTAAACTTTTCAAAACGTTGGACAGTTTGAAGAGTTAACATACTTTAAGGAGTTTAAGTTTGGCCCCTCGCCTCGATTGGAGAGGAGGGAGGAGAACGGTTAAACTCTTTAATGTCTTTAAACTCTTTAGAATGTGTAAACTCTTTAAACTCTTGAAACGGTTTAAACTTTTTTAAGAGGGTAAAGAGTTTAAGCTTCACCCCTCTCGGGAGCGGGACCAATCTTAAACTCTTTAAACTGTTTCAACTTAACAAATTGTTTGGAACCCATCACTTTGCACTCGCAAAGTTTTGACTTTATTTTATCCCGGCATTTTTGGCTTGTTGAAAGTGATCAAAGATCTTAAAGAGTTTAAGCTTGGCTCCTCCCTTCCCTTGGGAGGGAAGAGGGAGACGCTTAAAACGTTTGAACATTTTACACATTTCCTCTTGTAGTTTAAGATCGGGAGCGGGACCAATCTTGAACTCTTTAAACTCTTTCAACTTAACAAATTGTTTGGAACTCATCACTTTGCACTCGCAAAGTTTTGACTTTATTTTATCCCGGCATTTTTGGCTTGTTGAAAGTGATCAAAGATCTTAAAGAGTTTAAGCTTGGCTCCTCCCTTCCCTTGGGAGGGAAGAGGGAGACGCTTAAAACGTTTGAACATTTTACACATTTCCTCTAACAGTTTAAGATCGGGAGCGGGACCAATCTTAAACTCTTTAAACTGTTTCAACTTAACAAATTGTTTGGAACTCATCACTTTGCACTCGCAAAGTTTTGACTTTATTTTATCCCGGCATTTTTGGCTTGTTGAAAGTGATCAAAGATCTTAAAGAGTTTAAGCTTGGCTCCTCCCTTCCCTTGGGAGGGAAGAGGGAGACGCTTACAACGTTTGAACATTTTACACATTTTCTCTAATAGTTTAAGATCGGGAGCGGGACCAATCTTAAACTCTTTAAACTCTTCAAACTTAACAAATTGTTTGGAACTCATCACTTTGCACTCGCAAAGTTTTGACTTTATTTTATCCCGGCATTTTTGGCTTGTTGAAAGTGATCAAAGATCTTGAAGAGTTTAAGCTTGGCTCCTCCCTTCCCTTGGGAGGGAAGAGGGAGACGCTTAAAACGTTTGAACATTTTACACATTTCCTCTAATAGTTTAAGATCGGGAGCGGGACCAATCTTAAACTCTTTAAACTCTTTCAACTTAACAAATTGTTTGGAACTCATCACTTTGCACTCGCAAAGTTTTGACTTTATTTTATCCCGGCATTTTTGGCTTGTTGAAAGTGATCAAAGATCTTGAAGAGTTTAAGCTTGGCTCCTCCCTTCCCTTGGGAGGGAAGAGGGAGACGCATACAACGTTTGAACATTTTACACATTTCCTCTAGTAGTTTAAGATCGGGAGCGGGACCAATCTTAAACTCTTTAAACTCTTTCAACTTAACAAATTGTTTGGAACTCATCACTTTGCACTCGCAAAGTTTTGACTTTATTTTATCCCGGCATTTTTGGCTTGTTGAAAGTGATCAAAGATCTTAAAGAGTTTAAGCTTGGCTCCTCCCTTCCCTTGGGAGGGAAGAGGGAGACGCTTACAACGTTTGAACATTTTACACATTTCCTCTAATAGTTTAAGATCGGGAGCCAATCTTCAACTCAAAAAACTGTTTAAACTCCCGCACCAAGGGACACGCGCACATGGTACAACCAAACCCCCATATGAATATAAATAAAAATTTGCACGAGTGCGCAGAAAGGAGATGGACGAACTTGCATACCGAATGCAGGTAGATGACGAGACAGAGCAGATGGAATTGAACAAATAGCTACTGCGGACGGTCCCAGTGGTGATCTTGGTGGACGAATCACCCACACACAGCTCGAGATCGGCAGCGCTGAACCAGAGGCTGGCCACAGCAGATAGAAAGAAGAGTGGTCCACTTTGGTGTTCTAATCTCGGAGGCCAGCTACAGCTTCATAAATCCTTGAAGTGGTTGAAGTGTAGAAGGAGTGTAGAAAAAAAACGCATTCTGGGTACGTGGGGGTCAAGTGTGGGATTCAATGCGTGGTGAATGCGTGGCCTGATGATTGTTGAAACCGAACAGCCCGTTCAGATAGGCGTGTGGATACCCTATCGGTAGGCCTATGGACAGACTTATCGATACACCATGAATAACCCTGTCAACATGCCGATGCAGCCCTCTGGGTACGCCAATCGATAGGCTCAGTGTGCAAATAAATGTTTGACGTGATGTTGCTGCGTCCTGTGTAGATCGCGTTTCTTCTTGTCGAATACAAACGCTTGTGGGCGAGACCTCCTCTGCAAACTGATC
>CBDCEV010000129.1:0-11014 GCA_965215715.1 Hyphomicrobiales bacterium
CTCAGACAGAATGGACAGAGCCTCCTCGAGCTCGTTCCCAGAGAGCTCAGCTGCACGCTTCTGCGACTTCTCCTCACACTTCATGGCTTTGGCAACGCACATGTCATTGAGCTTGGCGAGTCGCTCCACCACAGCTTGCAACTCTGTGTTCACGGAATCGATGTTGCTGATCAACTCGTCAGTAGATTTCTTCGATCCGGTACTCTCCTGCTGCTTCTGTTGCACGTGCTGTCATCGGCCACCTCATGCACCGTCTCATGCTTCAGGACAGTCTCGGCCACACTCGACACAGACTTCTCCTTCGTCGCCTTGATCATCTGGACTTCGAGGGCACGCGATCAACACTGTCGACGTCAGCTGGTACGCCGCTGCTCTTCCTGTTGCAATCACACGTACTCTGCGCTCGACCTTTCTTCATATCCAGGAGATCACGAACAGGAGTAACCATTGATCTTGTCAACGCAACTCACTGGAACGCACGCCTTCCACCAGGACAATCCTGCTCGTTCTCGCAAGCATGGCAGATCTCGCTGTCTCTTGCCGTTGACTTCAACTCGAAACCGCTGTCACACTCACAAGTGTAGTCCTCAAAACAACGACCGTTGATGTCGCCTTGTTCCGACCAACGCTACGAGACCCGCAAAGACTCCCAACGCAACCAACACTGATCTGACACTCGGCTGGAACTGAGACTGTTCTGCTCCGCCTGGGCCTCGCTGTCAGGTTCTTGTTGTTGGCGACCATCTTGTCCGTGCTAAACTCTGGCTTGCACTGCCACGGTGTTTCCGACGGCACGGTGCTGGAGAGATCATCGCTTCGCTCCTCGTCGTCTGCACACTCCATCAACTCACACTGTGCTGACCTGAGCTGGCTCCTGGCTGTGGAACGTGTCAGGCTCCGCTACCATGTTGTGAATGGACCTTCCATTCCCTTCGTGATTGGACTCATGTAGGTGCAGTGCTTTGCGAACTACCCACAGCCTCCTCCCACTTTGGGAGCACGGGTGTACTGTGGGTGTTGACCGGGACCCACCCGTGTGGCCCTCCATCCAGGATGATGGATGTTACCAGAGCGCCAGCTCTTTGTGGATTGTGGAGCGTGGAGTTGGTGCTGTTGTCAAGTGGAAAGAAAAAAAAACGTAAACCCTGGATGCTAAAGGTCGCACTCCGCCCTTCAGGCGTCTTACTTGTATCGACGGACTCGAGAAGTCCGCTGAGGTGCCAAAGTTTTCGTGACTCGCTGCAGAGAGGTAGCTCAGTGATGGCAATGTTCCACGTTCGCGCTCCTCTGTGTGTGGGTCAGCCGTCTGCGCTGGTTCCGATGCCGTTCGTGCTCAATTTCGGTGGTGTGAAGCCGCCGTGCTCCATTTTTTGGGGCAGTGGTTGATCGTCGTCCGTGACGTCGATGTGGCCCTGTTCGGGTTCGTGCACGGTACCCTTCGGATGGCTTGCGATGATGCTGCGATGCGCTCCGCCACCTGTGCAAAGGCTCCTACCTGGCGGCTTTGCGCAGTATTTTCAGGAGTTCCCCGTGCCGCCTGCAGCCGCGCTGCTGGGTGCGAGTGCTCAGTTTGCCGCGATCTTCTCGTTTTTGAGCTGTGTGGTGCTCACACCTTGCCTCAGTAAGCTTGTCGGCTGGACCAACGTGGTCACGATCTCGTCATGCAAGCTTGAGGCGATGGTGATGTTCAATGCGAGAATGAACTTGACGGTGTGATCTTCAGCTCGACCTGCGAGATGAAATTTGAACATGTGGTCACAGTGAAGAACGGTTCTGGATGTTTGGCTGAGTCTGATGGCATGGCCACGAGTGAAGAATGATTTTGGTGAAGTGGAGTGCTTCCTGGCTTTCTCCCGTCTTTGCTCTTCACGCCCCACGCAGTCCGGACAGGAAGAAGGCAACGTATCAGAGGTCTCCGTTCTTGCGTTGCAAGCAAAGGAGACAGCACGGGTGGACGTACTGGAGACCTCAAAGGGACGGAGCATGGACAAAAGCGTTCCGCTGACTCACGTGAAAGACAAATTTGTGACCCAGGTCTTCGTTCAAACGTAATGGAGAGGGCACCAGCGTAGCTCGGGTTCATCCTGCGCACGGTGTGAAAGATCTTATGGAGGTTGTGTCTTGCTGGCATATGGATTGGACTTCAGTCGGTTCTATTTGATGGGCGTATTATTCCTGTTGGTTCTCCAGCTGCTCGGGTATCTCTGCGGGTTCGCAACGAGTGCATGATCAGGGTCCAGGCTGGATTCAGGGGTGGTGCAAGTGGGGATGGAGGCTTTGGAGGGTTTGGCGAATGGTCCTGCTGCAGTCCTACATGTCGTGCCACCAAGTGCTGGCCCACTCGCAAATCGTGCTACAGTTGTGGAGATCCTCGTGCAAGTCAACCACAGCCACGGAATGAAAGCAGGGAAAGGGGCTCACCAGGGCAGACAACGGAGACCTCAAGGGGTTCCGGTGCCTCCATCCACTCCCTTTTCACGTAGCAATGGTGGAAACCCAGGACAGGACAAGTTGCGTTTTCCAAGATCGTGCGCTCGAACCGCTTTGGGCTGAGCATGAACCCTGCCACTTGTGCGATGCTTCAGGCCAAGATTCGGACACACATCTTTTGACCAAGCAGACGCGCGACATGAACTTGCCAGGCTCACCGCACTTGAAAGTGCCAAATGTCTTGAGGGTGTCACGCTTGCGTCAGAGTGGCAAGCTTTGCGGGATGAACTAGACAGAGGAAAGTCCTCTGATGACAAAGGCGTCAACCAGGCAGGAAATGCTGGTTGCCCGGCTCCAGTGTTCCATGGTGGACAAGGTGGCAGTGAGTGTGAGGCTTCTTCAAACGATCAGATGTCTTTGCAATCTAACGATGATGGTAAGGCTTTGTTGAGCCAAAAGGAAGAGGAAAGTCAGAGTGGTGGAAAAAGTTGTGGAGGCAACTGAAGAACCTCCTCCCGCTCCAACTGAGTTCCTATTGTCGAGACCGCAGGAGTTGATTGCTCGCTTGTCAGCTTCGGTCTCGTCAGACGAAATGGCGACTGCAACGCAAGACTTTCACAACATGACGGTTGATGCTGCCACGCAAACTGTGGAGCAGGAAGGTGAAGGCAACCTCACCCGGGGTCGCAAGTGTGTAACTCTGGCACTGGTGCTCAAGGAGCAGCGGATGTGTCGTAAGGGTAACTCTGGCATGGTGCCAAGGGCGGGAAGCTGTTCTTCGAAACGGAAAAAGATAAGAGGTCGTCGCGTTCGCAGACACAGCTTTCAATTCGCAAGAAAGACACAAGCAGTCCAGTTCCAGCCTTCTTCTTTGCTCCTTCCAAATTTCTCAGTTTCCAAGGAACTTGAAAACGCGTTGGATTCCAGGTGCATGTGTCGCTTGGCCCAACACCACGCCGCACATCTCGTGTTTTCAACGTTATTTTGAAGCAGTGTTCAGAGGCAAGGACTTTGTGCAAGGCCGGTGCAGGCACAGACTCGTCCAATGCTGATTCACGTGTTGACCTCTGCGCACCGGTTGTTCCATCATGTGTTGCATCTGTCGGGTGCTGTCGGGTGTGTGTGTGGTTGCGTTGCTGGGTGGCGTTTGTGTTGGGTGTCCTGGGTGTGTACGTGGGTGTTTTGCGCGGGCCGCTGTTCTGCCCCTAAAGTCAGTTCAAATCGTGCCTCGGCGCGGCTTATCGGAATTCGTGTCTCAATGCGGCACGGTGGCGACGAGGTCAGCTATGCCGACCGATGATGCGGGCCAAAGAGTCTCCATCCAGTTCAGTTGCAGTGAACAGTCAGTGGAATTCGTGCAATTCGTGCTTCAAGACGGCTTCCGAAGGAGTTCCTCAAACAAAGAGGTGGAGCCCAACGATCGGGACGGGGTCAACTGTGCTGACAGGTCATGTGTCACTGCCCCTGGCTGCTGGAACATATTCGCGGTCAGCGGGCGCTTTGCGTGCGGTGGAGTCTGGCACGACGCTGAGGTCCAGGTCCCGGTGCAGGTTCAGGTTCTGGTCCAGGTCCCAGGTCCGGTGTTGCGTGTGGGGGTGAGGTGCTTCCGCGGCCTTCCAGGGATACCGCGATCCTTGATGGTCTTGCCTGGGCACTGTCAGGTTGCGCCTGAAATCCCTTGGTTGGGCGCAGGTGTGCGGTACCTCGATGTCGGGAGTTTGGGTGCTAAAGGGTGTTTCCGGGTCTCACGACCTGCCAACGAACTTAGACGATGTGGGGTCGTCTGGGAAAGTCGGTCAGGTTGTGAGACAGCCTGGGTCACGCCAGGGCATTGTTGTCTGTGCTCACATTCATGTGGGCATGGAGCAGTTCGACCACAAGCGAATCCCTTCGTCTTTACCGAGGCGGTGAACTTGTGGGCAGGGTCGCATCCCTTCTGACACCTTGGTGTGCTTCAGAGGAGGTGCCTTCGGGAGTGAACTTGAACCGGTACGCTGGGGAGTGATCATTCATCCCATGGCACTGCGATAACGAGCCCTGGTTCGGGCGCCCGTGTGAGCCGAAGGTGATAGCAAGTATGAGCCTCGGACACTCGGTCCTGTTCAAGTTGCGTCGTCGGGCAGCTCAGAATACACCCTCTGGGATTTGGTTGGATCATGGGAACCTCCTGGTCGTGGATGATTTTGCTCAATCCGAGTTGTGCACTCTGCAGCGTCTGAACTGTTGGGTCCTCGGATTAATCTTACGTTCCGTTGGATATCACAGCACACTACGTCGTGTCCACTAGCAGGCTTAATTGACGGTGCTCCACCTTCAGATGCGCAAGATTTGGCTGAGCACCACTCCTGTGATGTTGGGTTGAGGAAATGGAAATGTCCATGACTTGTTTGATGGTCCTCCTGCTGGTAATGGGTTTTGACCTTTGCCTCCTTTCTTTCCGTTCTTGCCATCACCTTGAGTAAAAAAAGTTCAAATAGTCAGATCAGAAGAATCACTTCTTGTTGAGACACTCAACATGGAATCTCGGTCGCCAAAGATTGTTACCGCGGTCGCGGTGTGAGCGTGCATGACGCTTGATGGGAGAGACACCACATGGCATCTCAATCGCCAAAAAAAAGTCCTTGAATGTTTTGGTCGCCATAGAAAAACACGGAAGTACGCGATGTGACCAGATTGTGTTTCCGCTTTCACCGCTGCACGATGTGAGTTTTCCGTGCAGTTCAAGACGAGCTGGACTTGCAACATGAATTCTACTGGCAGGATGCCGGCTTTGTTGAGCCAAGCAGCAATTTTGAAACGGCAGCCATGCAGAGCCTCGAGGAGATCGTCATCTTCGTTTCTTCAGTTGTAACTTCAACATCATCACCTGAGGTCACATGGACAAGATGAAGAACCATGTGATCCTTTCAAACTTCGGACAAGATGAAGTTCGATGGTGCAGTGGTCGAAAACACGCCTTACGCCATCGTCGCGTCTCGTTGGTGTTCTCGTTGAGTTTGTGACCAGCGCGTTGTTCAACCACCCGTGCACCATCGATTGCATGGCCACGTTCAATGTCGCGCACACCGCCAACGGTGCCGACTACGTACTTCCCGAAATGGATCATGTGATCTCCATCTCGGGCCATTTCGGTTGCGCACAATACGGCCACTGTGGGTAATCTCTACTGGCAGGTTCGGCACATTGTTGTCCAGCTCGTGCACTCGAGTGGTGCAAAAGTACTTGCACAGTGTGGAGACCGCCGCTTGCGGCTCTCATCTCCGTGTGAGCTCCATGGGAGTGATCCGCGACTCCTCTGAAGTACTATTTGCTGTTCGCGAGAAGATCGGTTTGAACTGATGTTGCAGACGAAATGCTGTCAGCTCTCCGGTTTAAGATGATCTCGAGCTATTGTGTTCGACAGAAGCCCAAGTTTCATCTTGAACTCAGCCAAATAATGTCTCAAGCGAAATACGGTCATCTTGAAAACGTCCCGCTGATGTGGTCTCAAAGCCAAGGGACGAACTTCGGTGTGAACGTGCATGCTGCAACTTTGTGGGAGATACCTCTCTCCAGATCCTGAAGTTTGCTGCACACACTTTGAGTGAAGTCGGATCCTGAAACAGACTCCCGTCTGGCTCCTTCAATCCGCAATTTTGCTGCACACGCCAGTGTTTGCAACGCTTGAAGTTTTTGGACACTTTCCTACATGTGTACGGTGCATTGTTGCTGCAGTCGTTGGTGTATTTAACGCTGCAGACAAACACGAAAGTCCCGCCACCAAGATTTGTCTGGCCAGATGGTATTAATTTTGATGTCTGCTCGACTCTTGAGTCCGTGTGTTGCACCTCTGTGCCGTTAATTTTTACGTCTCACGCACTCGTTTTACAATGTCAAGCTCCGGAATGGATCAAATTTTCAACGCGAAGGTAAGCGTGGATCCTGTTCGGTGTCTTGCCCCTCACAGCCGCGATTTTGACGTACACGTTGGTTATGTTATCGTTCCAAACTGTATCAAGTCTTCCACTGGATGTGGAATGTGGTCTATGGCTTGGCCGAGATCGGCTTGGCGACTTCGCCGACGACTTGGCCGAGATCAGGTCGACGAGTGCCTCTACAACCTGCTGGAGATCGTTTGGTCCTGGGTACCAAAGTCCTGCCCGTGGCAAGCACTGACTCGCGCGCCATGTGCCAAGTCCTGCTCTGCAGGCACAGACGCACGCATGATGCACAACATTTCTACATTTCACGCAGTGTGCTTGCTTGAGTGCCACAGACCACCCATCTGGTGTCGGGTTTTCTCTGTCTGTGAGCTGTTGTTACAGCTACAGGGCTGGGACCGTTGACCACAACGGGTTCCAACCGTGGGCTAAGGTGGTGCTGGTGGCCTGTACCCGTTGGTGGGGTGGTCCTCCTGGTGGCTCTGCCCGTGTTACCGGTGGACCGGTTGTTCTTGGTGGGCTTTGCCCGTGTTACCAATGAACCACGAATACTTTCCTAACGTTGCACTACGCCTGCCTTTGGCCAGGGTTGTTACGCCTTGTTTCTGGAGTGTCTGACCCTGGATCTTAATGGGACTGATTGTGTTTTTAAATTAAATTGTTTATAACGGTTACAACTTTGCACTTAAACACATGCTGGGTTACTTATCAAAAGTTATGTTAGATTGGTATTGTTGATAACTTACGAAAATAAATCAAAACTTATGGTGTGTCATTTATCGTAAGTTGTCACATCTTGCGGCTTTCTGTTTTGACTTGTTTGAGCTCTTTGAACCATTTGAAACATTCACACTATTTTCAAAGAACTTATGGTAAGTTACCGTAAGGTATCAAAACGTATGGTAAGTTACTGATAACTATTTCTTCGATTTTAACTTTTTCACCTTCACTCATGATAGGTTACTTATCAAAAGTTCTGTTGGCTTACGATAATCAACTTCCCACACGTTATCAAAACTTTCTGAAAGTTATTTATCGTCAGTTATCATATCGTATGAATCATTTTAAGTTTTGATTTGTTTTCAAATTTTCATACTATTTCAATTATTTTCTGAATTTTTTGAAACTAATCTGCACACAGTAGTGATGAAAGTCACAGTGTGATGAAGGGATACGACAGTATGACTTTTGAACCTTGGAGTGCCTTCATGATCAGGATGCATCAGTGTCAACAACAATGATTGAGTATCGTCACTCGATGTCGCACAAGGTACAGTCCTGTCAGCTTCCGTCGAACTGAAAGTGACAGACGCGTTCAACTCTGACAGAGGCGACTGGCAGTCAACCTGCCGTCTTGATCACGAGACCAACAGGAAGCGTGCACAAGGGAGCACGGGAAGCACGCGGAACCACGCGCGCACAGACACAACAACGTTCCAGCAACCTTCCGTTGTTACCTCAAGCAAGTTCACAGGAGTGAGCACAAACGTCGAATGCAAGTTGTCCATACGAGAGTCGTCATCAGTGATTCCGTTGTACACAGTGCCACAAGTGGTAGTGATGGTTTCGGTCCCCAGCATATGTTCACACATTTTTTGAGAACTCTCCCACTTGTACTTATGATTGGTTACTTATCATGAGTCATGTGAACTTATGATCAATACGCTAACATTAACAAGAAGGAAATCTAAAACATGGTAAACCAGATTTTGAAAACAGGTAAAATCACAAAAAAAAGTTCAAAAAGTGTCAATGGTTGAGTTTCTTTCCAAACCTTATGCCAAGTGGTGATAAAAAATTTTATCATATGTTCTCAAAACTTGTGGTAAGTTAATTATCATAACTGATGGTAAACTGTGTAAACTGCTTGACCCATTTAAATATGTTATTCCTTCTTCTGTTTTTTTTTTAAAAAAATCATTTTCCCAAAACTCAAAAACTTTGATGTATTGAACTTTAAGAGAAACTGTGAGAACTGTCTCAAGTGTTTGTACCATTTTTAGAAAAATGAGGTACCATAACTTACGATAAATAACTTACCATCAGTTTTTGGTAACTGATGACAAGTTTTTTTCACAAGTTGACATTACTTTTGAGAAGTAGCCAATCATAAGTTAACGCGAAAACGTCATGAATAGTTTTAAAAACGGCATAAAATTGGAAAAAGCGAAAAAATCAAAGAATGTTAACAGAGTTCAAAAAGTTTGAGTAGTTAGCAATACAACAGTTCAATTTTTTTAAAAAAAAAATAAAGCGAATAAGGTTACAAAAATGTGATAATCGTCAAAATAGGAAAAAGTGAAAATAGGTTCAAATATAAATTACTTTAAAAGTTGACTACAAGGTATGACAACTTGCGTTTGATGACCTGCCACAAGCTTCGATAACTCATGGTAGGTTACTTGACGTAAGTTATCATACCTCTTGATAAGTCACCTATCATGAGCTAAATGGAAAATATTTAAAAATATTTTAAACGGGTTAGAAAATTAAGAATAGTAAAAATGTTTTCAAACAAACTAACATAACAACAGAAAGAAGTTTAATGAGTTCAAGCAGTTCAAAATAGAAATATGGAAAAAAGAAAAACAATTCAAAACAGTTTAACAGTTCAAAATCGTTCACATTGTTCGAAAGGTTGGAGGAGTCAAACATAGTAAACCATTAGTTTTGTAACTTGCGCGACAAACATATTGGCAAAAGTTTTGATTACGTGTGATATGTTGTCTATCATAATTTAACATAACATTTGGTAAGTAACCAATGATAAATTGAAGTGAAATAGGTGTACAAGTTAAATTAGTTCTCAGTGCATTAAAAAAACCGAAAAATTCAAAAATGGTCAGAACACAGTTTAAACGAGTTTCAAAATGAAAACAGTTAGAAATCAAAAAAGAGAGTTAAATTTTTAATCGGTCAACTCGTTTCCATAAATACTGATAACTTACGACAGATAGTTCCCCGTAAGTTTTGAGAACTTGTTGTAAGTTATTCAACTGAAGTGAAAAAGTTTTTGTTGCAAAAAAAAATCAAAAACATAAAATAGAGTAAAACATTTGTTGTTGTGAAAAATCAAACAGTGAAAAGTGAAAAAAAAACTAAAATTGTCCAAACAGTTGAAACATAGTTCAAACAGTTAAAACAGATTAAACAGTTACGATACTTCAAATTTTTGAAGTGTCAAACAGTCAACCACAAGATTTGATAACTTACGATGGGTAACTTACCGTGCGTTCATGGCAAGTTAATTTACCACAAGTTAACGTAACTGCCATGGACGAGAAGAAGTCACATGATAATTTACGATAAATAACCTACCATAAGTTTAGAATAATAGTTTAAACAGTTACAGCAGTTTAGCCATGTAAAAATCAGAAAAATCTCACAAAACGAAACAAAGTTGACCGAATGCTTTGACAACTTCCGATAAATTCCTTACTCTGTGCTTTGATAACTTGTGGTAAGTTACTTGTCACAAGCGAACATAACGTTTGATAAGTATTCTATCATAATTCAAAGTGACAAGTTTTTTTTAATGCAAATGGTTTTAAATCGTTGAAAAGATTAATTCGCAAAACTTATTTTAAACAGGTAAAATACTTGTGTTTAAGTTGAAAAATGTTTAATGTTTGGCACAGTTGGCATAGTGCAACAAAAAAAGTTCAAAATGTGAATAGTTTCATTAGTTTCAGTAGCGAATCGTAAGTTATGATAAAAAATCACAAAAAGTTGTTACAGCAAATCGTTTGTGATTGATAACAAGTTTCCATAACTCAGGGCAAGTAACCTATCATAAGTTACAGCGAAAAAGTTTTTTTAAAACAAAAACAAACAATTAAAAGAGTCATAAAAGTTTAAAATGGTTCAAAGTCAACATAGTTTAAATTGGTTTTAAACAAGTTTAAATAGTGATAACAGTATTACCAGAAGTTCTGAAAACTTACGACAAATATCTGACCACAAGTTTTTTCAATTTATGACAAGCTGTTGGTCACATGTTAACATAGTTAACATAACTTTCAACAAGTAACCTATCAAAAGTTCAAGCGAAAAAGTTTCAAAAGTAAAGAATTTGAAAATAGTTTATGTAGTTTATTGCGTTCAAATAGTGATACATCGTTCAAATAGTTCAAAAAAGTAGTTTTTAAAAATCAAATTGGGTAATCATATTTTTTGAGTACGTACGATTTACTTTACCACAAGGTTTGATAAATTACAGTAAGTTGTTTATTATAGAAACATCACTTTGGGTCAGAAATTTATCCAAAGTTTAAATGGGAAAGTTATGGCAGTTTAAAAAGTTAAAACAGTTAAAATAGTTGAAATAGTTTCAAATAACTCAAAGTAGTTTAAACCGTTCAACAAATGTTTTTCTATGAATGAATCACATGTCATCATACCTTACGGTGAATAGCTTACCACAAGTTGTCATGACTTGTCATCAGATTCCAGACTGCAGATTGTTACATAATCGAAAAGTTAGCAAATGTTTGAAAAGAGAAAAACCCCGATCCCTAGCCACCCCCGCACCCTCATCTCCTTTTCCACAAACAATGAGGGAATAATGTGATTAGCGCCTAGTCGCAAAAAAAAAGAATCAAAAAAAAAGGACATATTTTACAGAGGCGGTTAACTTGTGGGGCAGGGTCGCATCCTTTTTCACG
>CBDCEV010000130.1:0-6500 GCA_965215715.1 Hyphomicrobiales bacterium
GACCTTCTGATTGATAATCATAATTGATTATCATCATATTCGAAGAAGTATCAATTTGACAAAAGATATCAATTTTCAGAGAATCCAATCATCATAATTATTCAATCTATCTATGATTGTTTCGTTTTTTGATCCGACGCACCACTCTACACGGAAATATTGCTCATATTTTCAATATGATATAATTGAAAAAATATGAAACTCAGATTTTGAAAATTATTCTTAATGATAATTGAAATAACATCAATGAATTAAGAAAATTGAGAGATAAAAAAATCTTTCCGACTCTAACTTTGACTTTATTTGAACTTCAATTTCAATAGGATCGGCTCTAATATCACGAAATGATGACTGACTCCTACACTGATGATCGTATTGACGATTGACAGATATTTGTTCGTGACGGTACAATAATCAAACTGATTTATTTCAAAAATTATTTCAAGAATGAAGTCATCGAAAAAGAAAAAATTACCTTTCAGATCTTTCAAAAAATGCAGCTCATCTTCAATTTCATCCTCCATTATCATTATAAAGTATTAACAATTTTATATTTTTGAAATCTTTCAAAATCGAAAATGATGATAATGAAAAAATCAAAACAGCGTCATTCATTTACAATACATACTAAAAAATGATTCAATATAAATCATAAGTATTTTCGATCGGTTCAAAATGTCAAAAAAACATTTGTATGTAATTTAAAAGAAAAGCATAGTACCGAATTTTTTAATTTTCACGAATTACAAAGATCAAACGTTTTTCCATGTTTTTTGGAATCATCAATATATTTACTTAAAAAAAACTTTAATTGAAATGAGCAATATCAAAAAATCATACAGAATAACATCGAATTTATGATAGTTGTTATTACGAAATGATATATTGATTACTTATTTATTCTTGATCTTCACTTTTTTTTTGAATCCTTGTCAAAAATAATTTCATCGATTGATCCAAAATGATAATTGATAATTTTTATCATGATTAAAAACATTTTCGTGATATCGTCGAGATGACTTTTTTTAATCTTATCATAAATTTTAAAAAATTATCGAATTCAAACCAAAAGATCTTCCTGATGAATCATGAAAAATTTCAATTAAAAAAAATATAATGAATTGAAAATTCTTAAATCCAGAAAAGTTTCCATTTGTTTTATTTTAAAAAATGTGTCATTGTTGAATTTGGGACCGCATTGAAGTGGCTGATCCAGCGCCATGATTGCGAGCATTTTTGCCCGATTCGCGTAAATTCTGGATGAAGGAAAAAAGTCCGCGTTGTTGCGCATGTGTATTGGAGATTCCCGCGTTGGAGCGTGAGAATATATGCAATGAAGTTCTATTTTGTCTTGAGGCAGCACGCACGATGTGGCCGCCACGGCGTTTGGTTGGAGAGAATTATGGCATGCTTAGTTGTGCGATTTGTGTTTTGTATCTTTGTAGGTTTCATTTTTGGTCAGTACGTGATACGATGTGTGTTATTGTCTGTGTGTTTTCACGCATGGGATTTTTTACAGGCGGTCATGATTACGAACATGTCCAAGCGAATCGCATGCACGTTGGACGTGAAAACAACACATTCTGACCAACGCTGTTTCTGCTCTGGCATGCGTAGTGGAGAATCCATCGTGAGTGCGCGAGGATGTGTGCCACCAAGTTGGCTGTGGACCAGGGTCGTCACGATGAGATCGTCACAGCGTTTGGTTGTGCAAATCGTTGGCAACTCGAGTCCAGCGTATTGAGATCGGGATGTTCGTCTGTTCCTGTAAAAGTGAGTACATGATTCGATTTTTGTCTCCTTTGAAGTGGGCACCGCGTTGACGTGGGTTGTGCAGTCGTCATGATTGTCAATGTGTTCGCGTAATCCACGCAAATACGCAGGATGCGTAACGACAACAGCATTTGTGAAAAATGTTTGGAGATTCTTCGATCGCGAGTACATTTGTCATCAGGTTCGCTTTTGTCCTGGAGTCGTGAGGACGATCGTTCTTCTACCCACCGTGTTCTTTTTTTTAGTCGAGCAGTATTCTGTGTGCGATGTGTTTGTGTGTGGTCTTCCGTTCTGGTTAGTGCGTGCTTCGATGTTTGCCGCGCTTGCATCGGGCACCGCATGGCAGTGGATGGCCGAACCGTGCATGCCAACATGTCCAAGTGATCCGTGTATTTTGGATGTGCAACAACCAACGCTGTTTTGGCATGCATATTGGAGAGCCCACCATTCGAGTGCGAGGATGGGTGCCCCGAAGTTGGTATCGTTTCGGTCCAGAGCCGTGACGATGTAGTCGCCACAGACCTTGGTTGTGCAAATCGTTTGCTTGACGTGCCCAGTAAGTTTAGATCTGTATGTTTGCGATTTTCAGTTCATGGTGAGGAGGTTAATCGACTTCAGTTGTTGACTCTGGCACCGCATTGGGAAGGCTTGTCCAGCCGCTTTGACCGCACATTTGTTTAGTTCATTCGACACAAGTAATTCTAACGAGATGAATACGACCAGCGTTGATGTGGATCTGTAGTGGAGACTCGAACGCTGGTGCGTGAGGATGTGTGCCACCAAGTTGGCTTTTCTCAACGATGTGTTCGTTAGACAGTTTGTTTTGTGAAAAAATTGGATGTCCCGAGCGACTTTTGTTTCGGATGCTTGTCGTTTTTCCTTTCTGGCGATTATGGTGTTTTACATTTGTTATTTTTTTTTGAAAGAGGCACCACATTGGAGTAGGTTAGTCGAGCGCCGCTATGATCTCGAACATGGCCAAGAGATTCGCGCATATGATGACAGTAAAATGACCTTTTTTTCTCATGATCCGTGGATGGATGCCACCAAGTTGGCTTTGCACCAGGGTCGTCCCGTTGTGGTCGCCACAAATCGTTCTGATGTTGCGTTCAGCGATTTCTGATCAGGATGTTTGTGATTGTCCGTTCTGGTGAGTACGTAAATCGATTTCTGTCACTGTTGATTCTTGACCGCATAGATGTGGCTGGTCAAGCTGCCATGTTTGCGAACGTTTTCGCGCGACTCGCGTAAATTCTGGAGGAAAGGAAACGACCAGCGTTGTGGGCGCATTTTACAGGATTATTCCGAGTTGCTTCGTAAGACCGTGTGCCACCAAGTGTGGGTTTGCCCATGATGTGTTTGCCACATCGTACATATGTGAAAATCTTCTGCATGCCGAGTGGCGTTTTTTTTTGCTTTGGATGTTTGTGGTTTTCTGTGTTGGTGAGTACATTCATCGTTTTGTGTCACACTTGAGTTTGGGACCGACAGCATTGGAGTGGTTATTCCGGCCGTCATCATGGCGAGCATGTTTAAGCGATCCGCGTAAATTCTGAGGGAGGGAGAGGCGAGGCGAGGCGAGGAAGGGAAATACCAGCGTTGATGCGCATGTAGCCGAGATTCCAGTTTTGGAGCGCGAGGATGAGTTCCACCAAGTTGGTTTTCATTTTCAATTTCCACGATGTGTTCGTCACAGTGCCTGGTTGTGCAAATCCGTTGCGAGTCGCGTCGCGCAATTTCTGTTCGAATGTGTGTGGTTTTCCGTAAGCTACGATTGATGTTGGAATTGCATTGGTGTGGTTGTTCCAGCCGCCATGACACGTAATCTACGCAAATACGCAGGATACGTAACAACAACATTTCTGAATTATGTCTGGAGATTTCACCATCGCGAGTTTTTTTGTCACCAAGTTGGTCTTTTTCGAAAGTCGTGACGACGATCGTTTTTCGACACACTGTTTTCATTAAGTCTAGCAGGATTTTGTGTGCGATGTGTTTGTGTGTGTGGTCTTCCGTTCTGACGAGTGCGTGATTCGATGTTTGTCGCGCTTGCACTGGGCACCGCGTGACAGTGGTTGGCCGAGCCATGCTTGCCAATATTTCCACGCGATCCGTGTATATGTTAGATGTCAAACGATCAACGTTGTTTTGGCATCCATAATGAAGATTCCACAATTGGAGCGCGGTGATGAGTGCCACCAAGTAGGCTTTGTTTGGTCCAGAGCCGTGACGATGTAGTCGCCACAGACCTTGGTTGTGCAAATCGTTTGCATGACGTGCTGAGTATTTGTTGATCTGGAGCTTTATGATTTTCCAGTTCATGGCCTTGACTTGAGGGCTTGAGCACAGCAATGGAACGGGTTGTCCAGTTGCCATGTTCGCAAATTTGTTTGTTCATTCGACCCACAAAAAAATCTGGTGGAAGGGAAACGACCATCGTTGATGTGCACTTGTAGTGGAGATTCGAGCGTTGGTGCGTGAGGATGTGTACCACCAAGTTGGTTTTTGTCCACGATGTGTCGGGCGTACAACTTATTTGTGAAAATGTTTCCGTGTCCCGTCGAACGATTTTTCTTTTGGATGCTTGTGTTTTTCCATTCTAGTGAGTACCTGGTTCTGTTGTTCAATTTTTGAATGAAGCACGGCATTGGAATCGGTTAGTCGAGCGCCGCTATGATCTCGAACATGTCCTAGCGATTCACGTATCTGTTGGACGTGAAACGACCAACGATGTCTTTTTAGCAAGAAATGTGGAGATTTCAGCGTTGGAGCGCGAAGATGGATGCCACCAAATTGGCTTTGTTTGGTCTAGAGCCGTGACAATGTGGTCGCGACAGAGCTTGGTTGTGCAAATCGTTTGCATGATTTGCCCAGTAAGTTTTGATCTGGACGTTTGCGATTTTCAGTTCGTGGTGCGGAGGTTAATGGACTTCAGTGGTTGACTCTGACACCGCACTGGAATGGGATGTCCAGCCGCCATGTTTGCAAAGTTGTTTGTTCGCTCGACCCATGTAAATTCTATTCATTTTTTGAATGAGACACGGCCTTGGAATGGGTTAGTCGAGCGCCGCTATGATCTCGAACATGTCCAAGCGATTCGCGCATATGATGACAGTAAAATGATCATTTTTTCTCATGATCCGTGGATGGATACCACCAAGTTGGCTTTGCACCAGGGTCGTCCCGTTGTGGTCGCCACAAATCGTTCTGATGTTGCGTCCAGCGATTTCTGATCAGGATGTTTGTGATTGTCCGTTCTGGTGAGTACGTAAATCGATTTCTGTCACTGTTGATTCTTGAGCGCATAGATGTGGCTGGTCAAGCCGCCATGTTTGCGAACGTTTTCGCGCGACTCGCGTAAATTCTGGAGGAAAGGAAACGACCAGCGTTGTGGGCGCATTTTACAGGATTATTCCGAGTTGCTTCGTAAGACCGTGTGCCACCAAGTGTGGGTTTGCCCATGATGTGTTTGCCACATCGTACATATGTGAAAATCTTCTGCATGCCGAGTGGCGTTTTTTTTTGCTTTGGATGTTTGTGGTTTTCTGTGTTGGTGAGTACATTCATCGTTTTGTGTCACACTTGAGTTTGGGACCGACAGCATTGGAGTGGTTATTCCGGCCGTCATCATGGCGAGCATGTTTAAGCGATCCGCGTAAATTCTGAGGGAGGGAGAGGCGAGGCGAGGGGAGGAAGGGAAATACCAGCGTTGATGCGCATGTAGCCGAGATTCCAGTTTTGGAGCGCGAGGATGAGTTCCACCAAGTTGGTTTTCATTTTCAAGTTCCACGATGTGTTCGTCACAGTGCCTGGTTGTGCAAATCCGTTGCGAGTCGCGTCGCGCAATTTCTGTTCGAATGTGTGTGGTTTTCCGTAAGCTACGATTGATGTTGGAATTGCATTGGTGTGCTTGTTCCAGCCGCCATGACACGTAATCTACGCAAATACGCAGGATGCGTAACAACAACATTTCTGAATTATGTCTGGAGATTTCACCATCGCGAGTTTTTTTGTCACCAAGTTGGTCTTTTACGAAAGTCGTGACGACGATCGTTTTTCGACACACTGTTTTCATTAAGTCTAGCAGGATTTTGTGTGCGATGTGTTTGTGTGTGTGGTCTTCCGTTCTGACGAGTGCGTGATTCGATGTTTGTCGCGCTTGCACTGGGCACCGCGTGACAGTGGTTGGCCGAGCCATGCTTGCCAATATTTCCACGCGATCCGTGTATATGTTAGATGTCAAACGATCAACGTTGTTTTGGGCATCCATAATGAAGATTCCACAATTGGAGCGCGGTGATGAGTGCCACCTAGTAGGCTTTGTTTGGTCCAGAGCCGTGACGATGTAGTGGCCACAGACCTTGGTTGTGCAAATCGTTTGCATGACGTGCTGAGTATTTGTTGATCTGGAGCTTTATGATTTTCCAGTTCATGGCCTTGACTTGAGGGCTTGAGCACAGCAATGGAACGGGTTGTCCAGTTGCCATGTTCGCAAATTTGTTTGTTCATTCGACCCACAAAAAAATCTGGTGGAAGGGAAACGACCATCGTTGATGTGCACTTGTAGTGGAGATTCGAGCGTTGGTGCGTGAGGATGTGTACCACCAAGTTGGTTTTTGTCCACGATGTGTCGGGCGTACAACTTATTTGTGAAAATGTTTCCGTGTCCCGTCGAACGATTTTTCTTTTGGATGCTTGTGTTTTTCCATTCTAGTGAGTTTCTGTTG
>CBDCEV010000131.1:0-8889 GCA_965215715.1 Hyphomicrobiales bacterium
TCGGCATCCTCCACGCTCCGGACTCCGGCCTCTCGCTTGTCGATTTTGGCGATCCTTTTTTTTCGCCTTTTCGATGAAAGCTTCCCTCTCTCGGATTTGGGCTTGAAGGCCGCTCGCAAGCATTTCACATCCTTGCCCTGCTCCCAACCTGGACACCCGTCCTGGGGCTGCAGCAATCTTCGTGTCTCGATCCATTCTGACAAAAAAGGACTGTCCCTTCGCACTTTTGAGGGCCGTCTCGAGCTCGAATTTCGTGGCGCAATCTTCGGGTCCCAAAGCCGCCAACGCAGCTTCCGAACTGCGCACCTTCGGCGGGTGGCCGATCACTTCCGTTCGTCCCCTTCCAACGTCCCTGGGCTGTCACGGCAATGGGCTGTGGCCCCTCCCTCTTCGGCCTCGTCGTTGCTTGTGGGCGAGGACCTCTCAAAATCTGGACCCAACTGCATTGTCCGCGCGAATGCATCCACGTCGCGGCATCACTTCTCACCCTTGCCGCAGCTTACAAAAGCAGAACTGTCGCTGGGTGAACTGTCATTTCATGAAACTGTCGTTGGGTGAACTCCCGCAAAGCCTTCCACAAGAAATGATACGAAATTCGAGGTGGTGAAGTTTGTGGCAAGACTTGCATTGGGCGCGTGATTCCACAAACAACATTCGATCGTGCGCATTGTTGGGGTTGTTGGCATGGTCTGGTGGAAGTGATCTGCTGCCCTCCACCTCTCTGTCGGGACCTGTGGACCCTCGGTCGGCCCGCTTGGGCTTGTGATCCAACAAAATTGTTTGTGATTTCGCATAATGCCCTCGAGTCCGTAACCCTTACAGGTGTGACCTGTAAACCCTTGAAGCCGTTAAACCCTGTGAACTTTGAAACCCTGTAAACCTTTTGAACTGCGTAAATAGTTCAAACCCTAAACTTGTTGAAGCATCCAAACGATGTAGACCTTGGAAACAGTTTACACCAGTTGAACCAATCAAGCTCATGAAATTCATCACAAACATTTGTGTACCATTCAAACCATTCAAGCCCAAACCTCAAAACCTTTCAAAGACCTTTTGCTCCAACCCCCTCCTCTTTCCCCTCACCCTCCTCCTTGCAAACCTTGTAAAAACCGAAAACCATTGAAACTCTGTTCGAAACCATTGAAACCCGTCAGAAGCCTTGTATACCCGCGTGAACCAGTGAGAACATACAAATCACGATCGAACTTTGTTGATCCGTTGATACCTGCATTCTCCTGTAAACCTTTGGAGACCCCATGTTGACCCACTTCAAACACAATTGTGAACTTTTTCTGAACCCCGATACAACACTGCTTTCGACCTTTGTAGTCCCTCTCCATTAACTCAGCTTCTCTATACCCCCCCCCAACACAGAGACATACTTCAATTCGGTCCACCCCCTTGGAATCCTGCACACATCTGCCCACCGTGTCAACCCTTTGCACACCACCCTTCTCCCTTTTCGATACCTTCACACCACTCACCACCCCTGTTCACCTTCTTGCACCCCCTTTACACCCCTATTCGCTTTGTACACCGTTGTGCACCTGTCGAATCCGTTTCGACATCCTTCACTCCGTGTTGTAATCCGTATGGAACCTCATTTACATTTTTTCGAACGCCTTGACAACATTTCTAAACCAGATTCTTTTCAACCCATTCAAACCTCATCAATTACCAGCAACTCAAACAATTGAAACCACTGTTTTTTGAACACGTTTTATTTCCGTAACCCAACTTTAACTTCGTCTCCACCCAAACCCTGTGCACCTAATTTAGACCTTGAAAACTTTTAGCCACAAAAACCGCTTTGTAAACCGCCAGTCTAAACCATTGTAAAACGCTTCATAACCTTCCCGATTGAACCTCTGGAACTTATTTTGTAAACCTTTGTAGTACGAGAATTTGAAGCTTTCAAAATTTACGTGGAACTTTTGAAAACAATAATAACATCGTTAAAACCATTGCAAACCCATGTACAATCATCGAAACTTTCCAAAAACCTTCTCAATACTTTTTTTCAATCCAATGTTAAAACCTTGTAAACACTGTGCCCACCATTTAAGAACTTGATCTTTTATTGTTTACACCATGCAAAACATCTTTCGACACCAACGAAAACCTTGTAAAACATAATTTTTCAATACGCAGTGTTAAATCCTTCAAAACTTTTTGAAACGTTGTTGGCACATTGTGAAACCCTTTTTGGGTGATCCGTGCTAAACCCGTTCAAATTTCTCTCACGCAGTTTGAAACCATTTTGAACACCTCTTTGTCTTCTTGTTAAAACCATCAGAAACAATTTAACCAAGCCACCATTATCGAACACCCCTTAATTATTGCTAGTACACTTCAAAACATTTAGAACCCTTTTGAAATTCTAAACCCACCAGCACTCATTGAAATGATAAAAGCTCATTTCACATCTTTTGAACCATTACCATTCTAAACCTCTGTAAACCTTTTTACACTCACAAAAACCTTTGTAAGCCAGTTGAAACCTTTGCAAACCATATCAGACACACACATAGACCCTTTTCAGAATCACATTAAAACCGTTTAGTTTTTTTTTTACAAAAAAAAATTCTGTGAACCCCAGTAAATCTTTTTCAAACACTGTAAACGTCTTCACACCACTTTACACCTTCTTCAAACACTTTTAAACATGTTTCAAAAATAAGAAAACATTTCTAAACCTAATTCGAACAACGTTTTAAATGTGTTCCAACCCTTTTGTAGACAGGTTCAAACCTCGGAAACAAATTTAAATCTTAATAAACATGTTGACCTATTAAAACCACTTGAAACTTTAAAACCATTCCAACCGTTTCAAACCCAAACCTGAAAAACTTCTTAGAAACCATTCTCTCCTTCCGCCTCCCTGTTCCCTCCCCTCCCTCCCTCCCTCCTCCCTTGCGAGCTTTGTTAAACCTTAAACAAAATGTAAACCCACTTTTGAAACCAGTGAAAACCATTAGAACAACTGTGAACCCGTTAACCCCATAGAAAACCACACTTAACCAACCTTTTCGCCCCTGTACACCGCCGTACACCTTTCAAAATCGTTTCTACATCCTTCAAACCGCTTTGTGATCCGTGTTAAACCTCTTTTCAATTTTTTTGAACGCCTTGAAAACATTTCTGCACCAAACTTTTTTCAATCCATTTATACTTCTTGACCCCGTTTGAAACCTTCTTACAACTCTGTTACAACCGTTTTTTTTCGCTTTCAAAACTTTTTCGAAAATTCGTTTTAAGACCTCATTTAAACATTTTTGAACACGTTCTGAAAACCGATCAGAACCGACCAAATCCTGACATCATTAATGCACACCGTAAAAATCCTGTTAATACTTCCTAATTTTTTGAGAACCCTCAAAACTGTTGAATTTCATTGAGTCTCATTCAAACAATCTTATACGATTTCTCCGTAAACACCCCGCACGCCACTTTACACCCTTTCAAACACTGTGAAACAAATTTCAACATTTACATTTTTTGAACCTTTTCAGAACCATTTGTAAATTCCTTTGTAAACCATTTACAAACATGTTCAAACCTTGTAAACCAATTCTCTTGAACCGTTGAAAACCACCTGAAACTCTTCAAACCATTCAAGCCGTTTCGAAGCCAAACTCTAAAACCCCTTGAAAAAATTTGCCCCTCTCTCCCTCTCCCTCCCTCACCCTTGCAAGCTTTGCGAACCCAAAAAAAACATGCATTGAACCCCTGTAGAGCCTTTTGAAACCCGGGTGAACTAATGAAAACCACATGGAATCATTGTTGAACCCGATTGAACCCTGTTGAACCGTTGATACCTCTTTTCACACTTTCAAACCCGTCCAAAATCTTGTAAACTCCATGTTGACTCCCTTTAAACACGATGTTGAACCTCTTTTGGAACCCCTGAACCCTTCTCGAACTCCTTTAAACCCATGTAGACCCCTGCACACTGTTTTTACACCTGCATGAACCCCTCGTCACCCTTTACAAGCCTTGTGAACCCTTGAAGACCATGTAAACCCCCCTTGAAAACCATTGAAACGAGTTAGGACCCTGTAAACAGGTGTGAACCAGTGAAACCACATGAAATCATTGTTCAGTCTTTATGAACGAATGATACCTCTTCTCACCGATTCAAACCCTCGTAAAACCTTGCTAAACTCCATGTTGACTCCCTTGAAACAGAATGTTGAACCTTTCTAGACCCTTGAATATCGTTTTTCAACTGTCTTAAACCCCCTCCTCCATTAACCCCCCCCCCCTCCCTTCAAACACAGTGTAAACATTTTTGAGTCTCTCCCACCTCATTTGTACCCCTTAGCACCTTTGCAAACCATTTTCAACCCTGTGCACACCACCTTTCTCAAGTTTCACCCGTTCAGACCTGTTTTCTCCCATGCACACCCTTGTAAGCCCTTGCAAAACCTGAACACAATGGTGAACGTCTCTTGACGTCCCTTGAAACCCATCCGAACCTTTCAAACACATGTAGACCCCTCAAACACAGTGTCTCAACCTTTTACCCCTCCTCCTTCCCACACACCGGGTCAAAAAAATTGAAACCCTTCCACCCCGCGTGTACCTTGTAACACGTGTGCAAACCCTGTCGACCTTGTCGACCCATTGCACACCCTTTTTCCCTTTGTAAAAATTTTACTCACCACCAACCACCCCTTTCAACCACCCCTTTCAAACCAGAGTAACCCATTTACACCCCTCTGGCCTTTGTACACCGCTCTACACCTTTCAAATCGGTTTACCCATCCTTCAACCCATTTTTGTGATCCTTGCTAAACTTTTTTTGTCTTGAATTTTCTGAACGTCTTGAAAACATTTCTACACATGTTTTTGAACCCGTTTGAACCTTTTCTTAGACATTAGCAGCAATTCAAAACGTAAACCGTTGTCTTCTTTGACAATGTTTCCCTCTGTAACCCAACACTAAACCTTTTCACGCCCCAAACATTGTGCACCTTTTTTGAAACCCTTTGACATGTTTCACGACACATTAAACTTATTGAACCCCATTTGAAAAAAAAAAACTTTCCAACGCCTGATGAACTTCCCGATGATTTTTTTCATAAGGTCATTGTGAACGTTTGCAACATCGTCTTTCGAACCCTGATCAAACGGCCTAAAGCTTCAGTGAACTTGGAACACGATGCGATAACAATTGTACAGCGATTGTGGCTGGAACCATTGAAAAATAACATCTTAATACCTGTTCAAAACGACGTTTAAACCCTGTAAACTTTTGTGACTTCCCTTTGGAGTTTGTTCATAACGTTCAAAATACATGCAAAACCTTTTCGACACGTTCGAACACTTTGTAATGCATGAGTTTGCAAACATGTTTTTAGTGTTCAAAACCTTTGACAGCACGTTAAAAACCTGTCAGAAACAAGATAACAACGTTTTTCAAACCGGAGAAACAACTTCAACCACTTATTACACACTTTTTCAAACATTTTTGAAATTTTTGTTTGAAAAAACAAGGATAAACCCATCAACACTTCGTGGAACTTTTTTCAACACATTGCGAACACCTCTCCCTCCCTCCCTCCCTCTTAATCCGCGCAAAATCTTTCCAAAAAAAAACAAACTTTTTTGTACCTAAAGAAATGTTTTTAAGAAGCTTTTGATCACCACATGGCGAATCCTTTTGAAATATGTTTGAAAAACAAATGCAAAAACCTGATAAAAAATGATCAGCACCAATCAAAACTGGCCACCATTGTTGAACACACCTTGAAACCTGTGATGACACCTGAAAACACTTCAGAACCCCCAAAACCGTTGAACTCTTTCACACTCATTTAAACGATCCAAGCACATGTCGCTTCCTTTGGACCATTGTAAACCTGTGTCAACGTTTGTGCACTCCAGTAAACTCTTGTAAGCCCGTTGAAACCCTTGCAACAACAGATGAAAACCCTTCCTACCGGCACGCGAAAACAATTTTTTAATGCCTTTCGGAAACACCCTTGTAAATTTGTTTAAACGCTGTGAACCCCTTCACACCACTTGACATCCTGTTCAAACACATCGAAACTTTTTGGAACCCATTCAACACAGTTCGAACCGCCCCTTTTCAATCCGCGCTAACTCTTTCAAAAATTTTTGAACCTATTGTATCTTTTTTTTAGACTGTTTTTTACAACCATTTGATACCGCGTTACGCGTTGACAACTTTTGTAAATCTTTTTTAAACCCATGTCAACTTTTTGAAATCCTTTGGCAATTTTTGAAAACTTGTTAAAAAAATGATAAAAATCATCAGAACCAATCAAAACTGGCCACCACTGTTGAACATACCGTAAAACCTTTGACCACACCTGAATAACACTTCAGAACCCCAAAAACGTTGAACTCTTTTACACTCATTCAAACGATCTTAACACATGTCGCTTCGTTTGAACCATTGTAAGCCTTCGTAAACATTTGTGCACTCCCATGAACTCTTGTAAGCCCGTTGAAACCCTTGGAAACCTAGTAACAACACATGAAAACCCTTTTTACCATCACGTTAAAACATTTTTTGATGCCTTTTGTAAACCCCTAAACATTTTGGAAACACCGTGAATCCCTCCACACCACTTTACATTCTGTTGCAACACTTCAAAAACTCGATCAACAATTTTGACAAAATTGTAGACCCATCTAAAACCACTGTTAAAATTTTGAAAACCCATTTGTGGACATGTCCAGTTCAAAAACAAGATTTCTTCACCATCTTACCACTTCCATCATTTTCAGATACAGTAAACTTTGGTAAACCACCTTTACACTTTTCGAACCCTTTGTACACCACTGTACATCACAAACTCCTTCAAACCCGATTTAACCCACGTAAACCCTTGAACTCTTCATGAGAGATGTCCATCAAATTCCCACATGCGGTCGAGGTTGGAACTGTATTTCCTGAAACAGAAGTTGTGGTTGCAAAAAGTGATGGAACCGGAAACTGGCTGGGCACTGTTCGCAATGAGTGGTTTCCGTTGCGAACAACCGCAAGAGACCAGTGCCGCTTCTAGAGTGTCCTTTGGGAAGTACATCAACTTGGCCACTTCATCACCAAAACTTTCCTTGCGTGTTACTGACCGTTGAAGCTGAAACGGACGATCAGCGTGAGAATATCATTGATTTGACGCACTGGAACCTGTCACGAACACCTGAATCTTCATCTGCACCAGGGCATATCTCACGAACTGCACCATCCACTTCTTCAAGACACGGCCATCTCTCAAGAAGCTCTGAAGACTGCATGCCGGATCCAGAATGTGAGCATCGATTCGACCTTTTAAGAGTTGGGTGCATCACAATGTGCTGCAGAGCAAGAACTGTGAATGCGGTGTCCGCACCAAGAGGAAGTCTTGGGGAGCGACTGCCAGTGCCAAAAGAAATTCCGACATGATGTTCGCACTCGAAGATGGCGGAGCAATAGTTGGTACTGGAAGGCTCGTGAAATCCATGTCAAAAGCTCACTCCACAACGCACCCGGAACTGCACGGGACAAATTCAAAAAGTGCGGCACATCAGTGAAATTTATGACTGGCCAAGTCATCTTTTCCATCCCGTCACACAGGACGTCCATCGCGAGAGTCTCGATAACATCAACTGGACAAATCAATTGTCGGCGAAAGCGCCAGAGAACTCATCGTAAATCTATCATCCTTTCTAAGACGTCGGAAAATCCATCGACATGTCCTTCACAGCCCCAGCAGACGACCATACGTCGCAGATGCGTCAGTGATTGTGGTGCATTTGCGAAGAGAAGAGAAAGACGTAGAAGTGTCTTGATGCGACATTCCTCGTCTCGCCTGCAGGGAGTCGCGGTGCCTAACTGCCGTCGGAACGACAAGGCATGAGGGGTCGCACAGCCTCCTCCGCGTCACAAATGTCCCACGGAAAAACGACGCTTGTGTACCTCCGTGTATGCGGTTGTGCGGTGTCAGGAGGAACGAATGTAGTCGATTCAAGGAAAAGGAGCGACGCAGTAGAATTAATGAAGTCTTATGAGTGATCAGGAAAGTTTGACGGAGAACGTATGTCACAGAATAAATAAAGAGTAATGTGCGCAGTCGAATGTGTAAAATAAAAAAATCTGAAGTTAAATCCATAAAATACAAAAGCTGAACAAAATGACTGAATGAGAATGGAGGAGGGAGAAAAATGACGTGAGAAAATGAAGAATAATGTTGAAAAATGAGTTGGTGAGGTAGATGAAACAGATGAAGCGGATGCAGCAGATGAACTGAAAGAAGGAAAGAAGCAAAAGAAGTCAAGAAGAAGAAGAAGTCGAACGAAGTGATGTGATTTTGAATGAAGTGGAATCAAGCAAGAAGAAGTTGAGTGAAGTGAAAAGAAGCAACACGACGTGAAATGAAGTGCAATGATTTGCAATGAAGTGCACCGAAGTTCATAGAAGCACAATGATGTGCAATGAAGTGAAGCGACATGAAGATTTGAAGTGATGTGAAGGGATGTGAAGTCACGTGAAGTGAAATGAAGAAGTAAAGTGAAGTCAGGTGAGCTACGGGTTAAGTGAAGAGCAATGCGGTGAAATGCAAAAGGGAAAGTGAATGAAGTGACATCAAGTTGAATGAAGTGGTGGAATGGAGGTAACTGAATTCGAATAATGTTCAATACAGACGAACAAAGTTGAATAATGTTGAATGAATGGAAGTCACTGCAAAGGAATGAAGTAAAATGAGGTCGAATGAAGTTGAATGAAATTGAAGTAAGTTGAATGATATGAAATGAAGTTGGATGAAGTTGAATTGAGGTCAAAACGACAGCAAAAGATTGGAAAAGAGAATAAAATAACGGAAACATGAAATAGTAGAAAATAATGGAAAAGAGCAGAAAAGATTGGAGAAGAGTGGA
>CBDCEV010000132.1:0-3971 GCA_965215715.1 Hyphomicrobiales bacterium
ACCCGAAATGTTCGTCAATTCTGGGCCGACCCCAACTTTTTCAGTTGTTAGAAGCACTTTTCTGGCCGAAGAGGAGGCCCAAAATCTTGAAATTTTACCCACCCGAAATTTTGGCCATTTTTGGGCCGCCCTCTTAATGATGTCCGGTTTTACCCCAATAATGAATTTTCGCCATTTTGAGGTGCCCTCCCTGGTCACCCCTGTGACCTTCCCAAATGTCATCAACGCCTGAACGCCCAAACGCCCAAACGCCCACACCTAAACACCAGAACACCTGAAACACCGGAACACCCACCTCTGGAGCTTCAGCAGGCCTGTCAGCTGAAACGCCAAAAGTGGCCATAAGCCGTGTTCACAAACACGGACTATATGATGTTCCTTCGGTGCCGGGAGGAGGAGAGGGGAGCGTGCTAAAATCGACCTTTTTTGGGAGGAGGAGAGAGGGAGAGGAGGGGGGGGGGTCAAATCTAAAAGTCGCCAAATCCCAGAGAAACGCGGACAACCACAGTTGGCCAAAGCGCTTCGCTCTTCGCTCTTCGCTTTCCGGCAATTCCCTCTTCGCTCCCACCTCCATGGATATTGACATTGTGGAAGGTTGAAGGCGAGGGAGGAGGGCCACAAAATGGCCAAAATTCATTATGGAGATGAAAACATCGAGAAAATAAAGAGGCCAAAAATGGCCAAAATTCAAAATGGGTACAACTGGACATCTATAAGTATGCCGCGACATGTCCCGTGCCAATGGAAGTGCCGATGTTCTCGGTTATAAAGTTTCTCCAGCCAACGCGTATTGCAGTGGAACGAGCAAACGGATATCACGCACTCGATCAGTCGCTCGGACGGTCTCTTCGCGCCGTTGCATCAGCGGGGGGCGATGGGGCGATGGAGCTCGTCAATGGTCACGAGTCTTTCTCTGGCACTCAGCAATCGTGGTGCTCTCTCGATCCTTGATGCCAGCTTCAAATTTGCGCGGGCGAAGTCCTTCTAGGAGAGCAGGTGGTCAACTGTGCGTTTGGAACGAAGAGCATTTGGGAGAATTCTCCGTCTTCACCGCATTAATTGGAGTCGTCGATGGCCTGATGTCTGCATCTGTACGGATGCATCCGAAACGAGGCTTCGCGTTTGACGGTTCGTGAAGGATGTCGTGAGCTTACTTCGGAGGTGTGAGCGTGTCTCGGAAGCGGACAAGGTTCCTGGGTAGTTGCAAGGTCCATCGGTGCCAGCTCACGTGCGCTCCGCTCCATCGCGCCCAGATGTCGTTATGGAGTGTTCCTCAGGTTCGGACCAAGATGAGGTGTCGCTTCGCTCGAAGGGAGAGTCGTAGCGGACTTCTCTGAGGTGTCGTTGCAACTTCTGGACACCTCGGAATGGAAGTTAGCCGCGCACGGTGATTTCTTCCGCGAGGAAAACATCATATTTTCTCGAAGCACGTTCCATCTTGTATGCTGTTCGGTATGTTGAAAGTCGTTATCCGCTGGGACGCTTCCAGATCCTTTTCTGACAATCTTGCGCTGGTGCTAGGCGCTCTGTAAAGGACCCTCAAAACAATTTCACAATGCTTTCAATCATGCGTCGAATCTTTGCGTCTGGTTTCAGGGCAGGATTTGTCTTGTCGTTCATGTGTACCGTTGGAATTAAATTAATTACTTTGACAACGGAAATCGTTTGTTTAACTGTGATTATGAATCGGTTGAATTTTGGCCTTTTTGGGGCCGCCGTCTTGAAGATGTGCGTGTTTTACCCCACCCGAAAAATTCGTCAATTTTGGTCCGACCCCAACTTTTTTCAGTTGTTAGAAGCACTTTTTTGGCCGAAGAAGAGGCTCAAAATCTTGAAATTTTACCCCACCCGAAATTTGGGCCATTGTGGGGTCCCCTTGTCACCCCATGACGTTCGGGCGTTTGCAACTTTGGCCAAATGTCACTTTGGCCAGGTCTAAGTACTAAAACACTTCACGTCACTTAGGCCAATTTTAAGGCCAATTATAATTACAATTATAATTGTAATTATAATCTACTTAAAATTATGTCTTTTATATTTATAGTTATCACTACAACTATGTATAATTACAATTATAATAATAATTATTATTAAAATTCTATGATTATGATTGTGGGGAAGAGGAGGAGGGAAGGATGATGGGGGAGAGAGGGGACATTACGGGGGGACAAAAGAGCAAGAACCATTCCGTAATTTTTTTTTCAAAAATTTTAAAAAAAACAAAAATTCTAAAATTCAAAAAATAAATGTTGGATTTCAAAATTTGATTTTAAAATCAAATTTTTTTTAAAAAAAATTTTAAATGATTTTTAAAAAATTGTATTTTAAAAATTTACAATTAAATTTTTGAAATCTTAAAATAAGATTTTTTAAAAAAATTTAAAACAAGATTTTAAAAAATTGAAAAACTTGTTTTGACGAATTCGACTTCTTGGGAGCCAATTTTTTTATTCAGGCCTCGTTTTTGAGGCCAGTGGCCATGGAGGCCTTCGGGGGCCGCCGGGGCTTCACAAGATGTCAAGAGAACTCCAATCTTGCATGTTTTGCACAGTTTTTGGAAATCAAAACGCCCAAACCACCGACACAAGTCCACGAAAAAACCTGAAAGCTTCAAAAAAATGAAAAAGGGTCGGGAAAGGAAAAAAAAAAGCGCGAAATTTTGGCCCCCACCCGGACCGCCCCCACTGGACACCCAGACCGCCCACCACCCGGAAATTCCCCACCAGGACCACCCCCACCCCAGACCGCCTTCACCCGGACCGCCCCATTTTTTCTGGGACCGCCTCCCCCACCCCTGACCGTCACCGCAGCCGACCACTTTCACCTGGGCCGCTTCCAAACGGGCCGCCCCCCACCTGGACAGCGCCATTCTTTTCCAGGACCGTCCCCACTCCCGAACGCCACACCCCCCCGACCGCCCGCACCCGGACCGCCACTCCCCAACGCCCCCCCGACCCAGAACCCCCTCTCCTCCCTCCCCGTCCCTCCCCTCCCCTCCCCCCTGTCACTCCACCCACACACCCCAACCCTCCATCCCTTCACCCAACCCCGACCGCAACACTCCTCCCCCTGCTCCCGACCGCCCCTGCTCTCCCATGCAATTCTGTAATTTTGTTTAAAAATTTTAAAAATGAAATTTTGAAATTTCTTTTTCAAAATTAAAAATATATTTTGGGGTGAAGTTTTTTTTTTTTTAAAAAGAGGGTATTTTGACGGAATGGTTCTTTCTGGGATCCAAAGGAGGGAGGAGCGAACCCAGAAAAATGGGGCCCGAAGGGTTGGTGGGGCCCAAAATTTTGCGCTTTTTTCCCTCTCCCCGCCCCAATTTTCGCACTTTGTTTCTCTCTGGGGTCCTTGCGTGGAATTTTGGTGGTGTTTTTAAAGCACCGGGGCCCTGAAATGTGCACGTACGGAGTTCTTAGGTTGTCGTGTGAAGCCCCGGCAGCCCCAAAGCCGCCGGGGGTTCTCACGACAGCCCGAGTAGGGTCTGAGACCCTTCAGGAAGGGGTTCTTCGAAGCCCTTCGAAGCCTCCCCTCCTCCCTTCAAAGGCCCCTTCGAAGCCCCCCCCTTCCCCCTCGCCCTGCCCGGACGGCCTGGACCATTCCTTCTTGGGACGTCTCCTGGTCTCCAGGTTTCTTGGTCCAAGAGGGGTTGGAGGGCCAAACACACAAAGTCGGGCCCCCGAACGGTGGGGGCCCGAAATTTCGCGTTTTTTTTCACTGTCCCACCACTTTTGGCCCAGACCACTTTTAGGCCTTTTCCGGCTTGTGCAAAAGTGGGCCGCCAAAGGTGGGGCCCCGAAGCATGGGCTACATGCTACTTGGGCCAGTGCTACTTTAGCCAATGCTTTTTGGAACTTATCAACCCTACCAAATGTCACTCAGGCCAAAGGTCACCAAGGCCAAGCAACTTAGGCCAATTATTTTACTCATACTTATCAGTTTGATTCTAATTATAATTACAATTGTGA
>CBDCEV010000133.1:0-12500 GCA_965215715.1 Hyphomicrobiales bacterium
AGGTTGAGGATTTGCAAGTTCTTGTTGGCTTTTTGGGTGGGGGGGGCGGACGGTTATGATGCTTTTTGGGCCTCCGTTGGTCACCTCCTCGAAAAGCCTTTTTTGATCACACACTGTCATCTTTATATTATCGAAGAACGTTCATGAAAATGGTGTTGAAACATTGAGGCTGAACATCTGCAGGTTCCTGTCCACGTTTTACAGAAAAAAACAAACGATTAAGAAGCTTTTTTGGCCTCCTGGTGGTCACCACCTCAAAAATCTTTTTTTTTTTTTTGATCACACATTGTCATCATGAGTTTGTCGGGGAGGCAAGAAAGAACGAAAGGAAGGAAGGAAAGGAAGGAAAGAAGAAAGGAAGAAAGCAAGAAAAGAAACAAAAGGAGAAACAAAAAGAAGGAACACATGAAAAAAAAGGAAAGTAGGAAAGAAGGATGAAAAGGAAAAAAGGAATGGGATGTTTTGCACCCAAACTTTCCCCCAGAACCAAGGGCCAGGGGATTGTCCCTGGCTCTTGGGGCACGTGCGTCCTTGATGTGGCAAAAAAAAAAAAAATCTCTGAAGGCCGAGTCTGGGCAACATTTTGGTCGAGATGTGGCCAAAACTCCGCACTCAGCGCTTTTTTTGCCGCACCCACCCGCCGAGCGACAAGAGCAAGGGGATAGATTAGAACAGAGGAGACCAAGAGCCAGGTGATAGTTTAGAACAAAAACACCCCTTTCCAGGACCTGACCACCGAGCGCAAAAAAGCTTCAAAATTGTCCGTTTTACAATGAGACGCTTCAAGGCAATGTGCAACTTTCTGAACATCTTGACTGAAGAGCAGCCAAAATCACAGCCCAGTGGATGGAGTTCAAAAGAGAAAAGACAAACGAAGAAAAGAAAAAAGTGAAATTCCATTTCTCTCAGTGTCATTCGCGGAGAACACAGTCAGGTTGAGAGTTTGGCTGGAGCGGCACATCTGTTAAATGATAACACAGGTGTCCTCAGGTGAGTTCTACAAGAACAGAAATCTCATGTGGACCAAAAGGGGGAAAAGCTTGCTTGATTCTCATTTTCTGTACGAATACACACTGTGAAAGTATGGCCTATCCATCCTTTAGGTCTGAGGAGTATGCAGCCAGAGGTGTCGGAAAAGTTACCACAGGGATAACTACAAGCGCGGCTTGGCGCCAGCATGAAAGTGCTACCCTCCCGCCCTGTCCCCTCCGCAGGGATAACTGGCTTGTGGCAGCCAAGCGTTCATAGCGACGTTGCTTTTTGATCCTTCGATGTCGGCTCTTCCTGTCGTTGAGACGCAGAAGTCCCAAAGTGTCGGGTTGTTCAGCCGCCAATAGGGAACGTGAGCTGGGATTACACCGTCGTGAGAGAGGTTAGTTTCACCTTACTGACGAACTTGGTGCTGCGACAGTAATCGAAGTAAGTAGGAGAAGAACATTTCGTTCAGACAGTTGGTAAATGTTGTTAACTGAAAAGGTAATGCTGCGAAGCTACCATCTGCTGCATTACATCTGAACGCCTCTAAGTTGGAATCCGTGCTGGTTGAGCAGTGCTTTACAGCATTTGAGTGGCGACGAGTGATGTTTTAAGCTTTTGCTTTGGGGACATGTGAATTGCGCTTGGTAGAAAAATACATGTGTGATCAATTGTAAATGCGCTGCTGAAATGGTAATTCTCTTGCAGACGAGTTGAATGCTTCAGGTATTGTAAGTGCCGAGAGCAGCCTTTGTGCCACGATCCACTGTGGTTCATCCTGATTGAGACGAATTGTGCCACACAGAAAGAAATCAAGATGCATGATTTGAGGAACAGAAAGAATCGAAATCGTTGCTGCTTTTTTCCCAATTTAACCCTCAGGGGTGCCGTTCTTCTTTCTTTCTTGTCTTTCCCTCTTCGCCTCTTTGCTTTGGCCGTTGGTGTCGGGTGCCGTGGGCCTGGGCCTGGGCCTGGGCCTGGGCCTGGGCCTGGGCCTGGGCCTGGGCCTGGGCCTGGGCCTGGGCCGTTGCTTTCAGCCCAAAGAATATAAAGATTACATAGAATAGAAATGAGATGAATAATATCAAGAATTTATCCAATATCAAGATTTTTTTAACAATATCATTATTTTCAAGAATGAAACAAATATGAATAATAAAAAATAATGTCAAGGATATCGAGAACATAAATAATCGAATTTATAATCTTGATATTCTTGATATTCACATTTTTGATTTTGAAAAATAATCACGTAAAGAAAATCCTTCTTGTATTTTTTTATTTGTATATTTCTCAAAAATTTTGTATTCTTCATATTTTTTGTTTGATGTCTATGTTCTTGGTATTCTCTCTAATTGATGTTTTGAAAATTATTTTTATTTTCTGTAATATCAATATTATTTATTTCATCTTTTGATTCTTCTATAATCTCAGTATTATCTGTTCTCTTTTTTCTATGTGAAAATTCTTTGTTTTTTCTTATTTGCAAAAATTATTTGATTTAAATAATATTTTCCAAAACAATATTTTTTATTAAAATAAATTCAAGTTCTATACTCTCTGTTTGATTCTGTTTATAATCCCTATTCTCATTATAATCTTTACATTCTTTGAATGTTATTTCAAACATCATTGGTTAAAATTTTTCAAAAAAATTTTGACATTATTGTTCCACTGTATATTCTTCATATTCCATTTGTAGTGAAAAGTTTGCACTATGTATATTATCAAAAAATGTGTACTATCTATTTTATGTTACTTTAATGTTTTTATTTATTTTCATTGTTATTGATGGAAATTTTATGAAAAATGTTGATATTGTTTATAATCTGTTGGCCCGTTAGCCCGTCGGCCCGTCGGCCCGTTGGCCCGTCGGACTTTGTGAAGTGACTTAGGTGTACGATGGGTGGGAGCTTTGGCGCCAGTGAAATACCACGACTCTCAATGTCATTTTACTTGTTCCGTAAGACTGCAACCCGCATCTCAGCAGGTTTTTGGTTAAAAATTGTTCCTATAGAATGATTCGATTTTGCGCGGAAAACACAGTCAGGTGGAGAGTTTGGCTGGGGCGGCACATCTGTTAAATGACAACAGAGGTGTCCTCAGGTGAGTTCTACAAGAACAGAAATCTCATGTGGACCAAAAGGGGAAAAGCTTGCTTGATTCTCATTTTCAGTACGAATACAAACTGTGAAAGCATGGCCTATCGATCCTTCAGGTCTGAGGAGTCCTGCAGCCAGAGGTGTCGGAAAAGTTAGCACAGGGATAAGTGGCTTGTGGCAGCCAAGCGTTCGTAGCGACGTTGCTTTTTGATCCTTCGATGTCGGCTCTTCCTGTCGTTGAGACGCAGAAGTCGCAAAGTGTCGGATTGTTCAGCCGCCAATAGGGAACGTGAGCTGGGATTAGACCGTCGTGAGACAGGTTAGTTTTTACCATATTGATGAACTTGGTGCTGCGACAGTAATCGAAGTCAGTAGGAGAAGAACACTCCGTTCAGACAGTTGGTAAATGTTGTTAACTGAAAAGCTAACGCTGCGAAGCTACCATCTGCTGCATTACAGCTGAACGCCTCTAAGTTGGAATCCGTGCTGGTTGAGCAGTGCTTTACAGCATTTGAGTGGCGACGAGTGATGTTTTAAGCTTTTGCTTTGGTGACATGTGAATTGCGCTTGGAAGTTTAATTGATGTGTGACCAATTACAAAGGCGCTGCTGAAACGATAATTCTATTGCAGACGACTCAAATACTTCAGGTATTGTAAGTGCCGAGAGTAGCCTTATGTGCTACGATCCACAGAGGTTCATCCTGATTGAGACGAATTGTGCTCACACAGAAAGAAAAACAAGATACATGATATGAGGAACAGAAAGAATCGAAATCGTTGCTGCTTTTTTTCCAATTTAAGCCTCAGGGGTGCCGTTCTTCTTTCTTTCTTGTCTTTCCCTCTTTGCCTCTTTGCCTTTGCCTCTTTGCCTCTTTTGCTTTGGCCGTTGGTGTCGCCGGTGCCCTTGCCTTGGCCCTTGGGTCCTTTGGGTCCCTTGGGTCCTTTGGGTCCTTTGGGCCCTTTGGGCCCTTGGGCCCTTTGGCCTTTTTCAGGCGCGGATCGCACTTTTTTCGGATCAGAACCTTGAGCATCTTACCAAATTGTTGGCGCCTGAGCAGGCGCGGATCGCACTTTTTTTCGCATCAGAACCTTGGGCAGGTGCCAGGCGGAGATAACACAAATTGTGGGGGACATGCCACGGAATGCTGTCTTCAGTTCTCTCACTGGAACGACTTTTCCCTTGGCTGTGGCCTTTGCCGTGCATCCAGTCCTCGCCCCACACTTAGCGTTGACCCTATGCCTTAGTCCCTGGTACTTTCAGCACCATCACCAGTGCTAGCACCAGCCCTTGCTCAAGCACTCGACATACTCCTGGCCCTGACCCTACTTCCTGCTGCTACTCTCAGTACTGCCACCAGCACAAGCCTTGGCCCCAGCCTTCAGCTCAAAGAATGTAAAGATAACATAGAATAGAAATGAGATGAACAATATCAAGAATTTATCTAATATCAAGATTTTTCACAATATCATTATTTTCAAGAATGAAACAAACATGAATGATATAAAATAAAGTCAAGGATATCGTAATCTAATTTATAATCTTGATATTCTTGATATTCACATTTTTTGATTTTGAAAACATCACATAAAAAAATCTTTGTTTCATATTTCTCCTTTTTAATTTTTAATTTCTTAAAAATTTTTGTCTTCTTCAAATGTTTAGTTTGATGTCTATGTTCTTCGCATTATCTCTATTATTTGTTTTGAAAATGAGTTTTGAATTTTTCTAATATCAATATTATTTATTTTTATATTCCTTATATTCTCAGTATTATTTGTATTCTTTTTTCTATGGAGATTTTTTTGATGTTTCTTATTTGCATAATTTATTTGTTTTAATAATATTTTGAAAAACAATATTTATTATTTCAATAACTTCAAGTTCTGTACTCTCTCTTTTTTGATCCTTTATATAATCCTTATTCTCATTTTTATCTTTACATTCTTTGAATTATGTGTATTATCTGTGTTCTGTTTTTTCTGATATACTGTATATTCTTTTGTTAAGTGTATTTTTCATTTGATATGTGTAATTGTTATTTTGAACATTTTTAAATTATCATTTATTTTTCAAAATTGTGACGTTATTGTTGCACTTTGTATTCTATTACCATCACCAATAATGAAAAGTTGACACTGTGTATGTTATCTAAAATATCTATTATTTATTATTTAAATTAGTTATTTGATTTGTACTTTTCATTGTTTATATATATATATATATATTTTTTATATATGTAAAAAGTTATTTATCTATATTTGATGTTGTTTCTATTCTGGGGCCCGTTGGCCCGTTGGCCCATCAAACCGTTGGCCCGTTAGCCCGTCGGCCCGTTGGCCCGTTGGCCAGTCGGCCCGTCGGCTTTTTCTCCTTTTCTACTTTTCTCCTTTGTATTCCATTAGTAATGGCGAATGAATTGGGATAGGCTCAGCATGGAAATCCAGGCTTTCCAGCCTTGAGTTGGGTCACGTGATGAAACACATGCAAACTCTTGGGAAAAGGTTATCAGCGCAGGTGAGCGTCTTGTCTGTCATTTGCAGTCCCGCGCGTACGGTATGCACTCTCAGAGTCACGCTCCTTGGGAGTGGAGCGCAAAGTGGGTGGTAAACTTCATCTAAAGCTCTCAATATGTGTTTGAGACCGATAGCGAACAAGTACTGTGAAGAAAAGATGCAAAGGACTTTGAAAAAGTTTTTTTAAAAAAGCTTGAAGGTGCTGGAAGGGAAGTGAGTTGGACCAGTTTTGCTTTGCGAGATTGGCGCACGACGCTGGCATTCATGTCAGTGTCTGCGTTGTTGCTTGCCTTGTCTGTCAGAACCAGTTCACTCGTGAATTTAACTTTCTGCGTAGGTCGCATTGAGTGTGTTCACGCATCTGGGGATTTACAGATGGATTGCGTTCAAACGCCAAGTTATTGAAGTGACAGTTCATTGCAGTTGTTCGATTCTTGGCGTTCGTTTCTGACTACATGGTCTCGTTCGACCCGTCTTGAAACACGGGCCAAGGAGTCTAACATGTGCGCAAGTTTTCTGGTGTCAAACTTGCAAGCGCAATGCAAGTGAATGCTTGGATATGTGCACCTGCAACCGACCGTGATCTTGAGAGTGGTTTGAGTAAGAGCATGAGTGTTGGGACCCGAAGGATGGTGAACTGTGCTTGTGAAGGTCAATTCTGAGCGAAACTTTTGGGCAACAGTTTCACCCAAGTGGTTTTCGATTGGACCTTGGGTGAAACTATTTCGCCCAAGTGGTCGCGGAAGGCCTCTTGGGCGAAACTTTTGGCCACCGCCCGCTGGCACCAGTTACTTGGGCGAAACTTGGCAAAAAGTTTCGCCCAAGTGCGGGGTTGGGGTTTTGACTTGGGCGACTCTTCTCTTCTCTTCTCTTCTCTTCTCTTCTCTTCTCTTCTCTTCTCTTCTCTTCTCTCTTCTCTTCTCTTCTCTTCTCTTCTCTTCTCTTCTCTTCTCTTCTCTTCTCTTCTCTTCTCTTCTCTTCTCTTCTCTTCTCTTTTGGAATTCTGCAAGCAAGATGTATTCGAAACTGAGACAGAGGCGCTGTCCAGGAACGTCTGTTCGGTTCTACTGTTGCCGATTGGCGGGACGGTAGTTCTGGAGCGGTTCCATCAGAAAGGACCAAGGCCTACAACAGACATATTGAGAGAATGGCGGCGTGAGATTCAAAACGACATGTTCACACGATGTCCAGCAATGTGGTCGAACCTTGAGGCGCACGCCTCGAAACCGGCACGACCACGCGTACCTGACTTGAGCGCACGGGCTCACCACCCGTGCAAGCGATAAGCGCAGCCAGTCGAGGGGCAAAACCACTGATGCCGTGTCGAATGCCTGCGTGTGCTGTCAGTGTGCGTACTGACCAATGTGATGCACGCTGTGTTGTGACATGGTGTGTCATGTGCTTTGTTTATGTTGCCCTTTTACTTGTTTTTTGCAGCTCTTTTGCTGCAATGATGTCTCTGCTGGCAGCACAACCAGGCCGCAAAGGAGGCCTGGCTGCAGCTTTCTGGTGGGCAAGCTGCGCAGGCCAGCAGTGTGACAATCTAAGAAAACCTGGTGTCTGTAACGTTCCAGGATCGGGTGTCCACCAGGAAAGGGGTTGCTTTTTGGATTTCAGGTCACAAACAAGAATCGTTTCTTGAGATCCGCCTACATCACCAGCCTCGTGTCCCTGCCATCGACGTGAGCGTTGTGGCAATCTCATGTGGTCTGATTCGAGTGGGAAGTCCGCTGAATGATTCGGGGAACGGTTTCTTCACTCTGGCAAGACGCATTTCTTGGGATTCTCCATTATCAGGTTGCCGCGACACCGCCAGAGACGATGCAAGCCACGGTGCCCGACGGCGCGGAGCACGGGGTCAGCGTTGTGCATTGTGTCATCATCGTGGTGATGTCACGCAACTTGGTGGATCCCAGGTCGCGTGGGAACACCACAAGGCCTTCGGGGTGACGACACCCGAACTGGACCGGCTCCAGTCGGGAGTTGTCGACCCGCGGCCCTCCCGCAGTCGTCGGCTGCACCGACTCGTCGAACGCCTCAGCCGAGGAGCGGCGTCCCAGTGGCGGGCTTCCCCGATGGGCGCGCTCGGGAATCGCCCGACCGTGGCGTCAGCCGCCTCAGGCGACATTGCGCGCGCGTCTGGTAGTCTGTCGCGCTTCACCCACACGTGGTACTTGGACTCTGGATCACAACCCGCGGGCTTGCTTCGGAGCACGAGGCGGTTCCGTCCTCAGCGCGTTTTTCAAGCGGCCCGCACGGCCTTGCTTGCGAGCCCGCCGTGTCAGGGCTAAACGTACGGAAGAGCGCTCTGTGTGCCACTCTGGTGTCACTCAAAGGCGGCTCCGCAACCGCATGGCGCCGAGATCGCGCAGACATCCTTCGGAGTGTCCCTGGCGCACGCAGAGACCTTCCGCCCCTGGCGTGGAGTTCATCCATGTAAGGAATTTTACCGCCTCACGCACGCACTCAACGAAAACATCGTGAAAAGAGCCGTTGAGACTCTCCGCTGTGTCAGCACTTCTCCGCGAACGCGGTGCTGCCACTGGCGAGGAACTCCTTCACGTTCAAGGCGTTGGTTGGCCCTTGTCTGAAGCCCACCGCTCAACGCGATGCCTGATGGGCGTTGCGCGACGCGTGCTGTTCTCGCTGTACGTCACCTGAAGCGCTACAGAAAGGTCGACCGTCTTTCTTCGGGACTGCCACGTGACAGCAGCGTCGCAAAGGACGAAGAACAGTGGTGTCCGGACTGGCTCGGGAATTTAGCGGCTTCGCACCGCGATACGCATCCAGCAAGGGCAGAGCTGCTTGGATCAACTGCAGCAAGGCAGTTTTGCCGAAGCGGACGATTTCCTTGTGCTCGCGAGAGCGACTCACCACCGAATTGTGGTGTTGAGTGCTTTCAGGATTGACACGGCCATGCCAATGATATTTGGACGTCCATCATGGCTTGCTGGCGTAGTGTTGCAACAAGTTGCGACTGAAAAAAAGACGTCACTTGTTGGTCACTTCATTCTACTCCAGTCGTTGCTTCCTCAAGATAACGATTCTCAAACACGATCTGACCGCTCCCACCAATGAGCTTGTGGTGAGGGAGAGCTTTCCAGGAGCCTGCTGCGGCAAGTGGACGCAAAAGGCATGCAAAGTGACAAACTTGGGCTGCCGCAACGCGGAAAAAACTTTGCTGGTGGATCGCTCGTGGCAAGCCACAAATTGGGAATTTTGGGGAAAACGCATCGGGAAGGGCATCGCACCGAAGTCATCAGCGAAGCAAGACAGGTTTACACCTGAATGTCTCGCGTTTGGTTCCTTGAGGCAAGCGGTAAACGTGGGCAGGAGTCGCCTTGCTTGACAAGAACGTGTTCTGCGCTGGGAGGACAACAAATGTGGCACAGTTTGGAAAAGATGTTTTCATATCTTGTTTCCAACGGCCTCCACAAACATGACAACGGTGATGAGTTCGGTGTTCTGGATTGGTTCGGAGCACAGGCGGCCCACCGTATGATGGCGCATTTTTGACAGCCTCGCTTCGAATTTGAAGACTGGTGGTTTCCACAGCGCCAAAACAGTTGACATTTTCGTGCAAGACGTCCTTACCGTCCATGAAGCATTTTTCTGTGGAAGGTTGTCTCTTGAGAACCTCCACCAGCGGAGTACCCGCGGAACTCTCGAAGCACATGGAAAATTCATCAGAAACATTGTGCGCAAAACGGCCTTGCTCTTGAACCAGCTGGGCAGTCCCAAGAACGAAGAACGCACATTCAAACTTGAAGATGGTGCTGCGGGTGGTGATAAGTGAAAAGGGTCGTGGCAAAGAACAAGGAACGATGTACCCGAAACTGAGCTGCGATGCTTGTTGGATCGTCTTGCGATGTTCCGAAAAGGCACGGCCAGACACCGCGTGACTCACGAGAAAGGCACGCAGAACAAGGATGAGATTCCGCGAGAGTTCCAACGTACGGCTGTGCAGTTGCACCGAAGACTGGTCAAGGCACTGCTGGCCGCGTACATCTTGTGCACTTGTGACCGACCCAATCTGTGCACGCATCTTCGGATGGAAGCAGAAATCAAAATCGTCTCATCCCATGTCGTGCCGTACGTTGTGTGCGAGCCAGTCGTTGCTAACGCGAGGAAGTGCTCCACTCGAACTTGTGCCACCATGGGCGAGAAGGAATGGCGAAGGAAACGTACGCTTGTTATGCCACCTTGTTGGCACGCCAAGCTGATCGCTTTTTTTACAAGAATCCAGAGGCAGTCAGGATATCCTGAATCTCGCGAAGGTACGCGGCGGAGAATGGAACGACATGATTTCTGGCCAAGCCACAGATGGGTCGCCTGACGCTCCCGATGCCCTTTATTTAGCCCGAGGCCTTGCTGACTTTATGTGTCTGGCAAGGTTCACAAAGAATGGTACAGGTCGATCTTTGGCCCACAATTTGGTGCAACAGGCCTTGGAAAGGTAATGAGTACCGCAATGCGCAGTCAAGGCCACGAGTTCAGTGTGAGACCTGAAATTGTGGACTTTCGTCTTGACCACCCGTACCCGCACAATCGGTGACAATGGGAGGTAGTGGTCACGGCGGATCCACTGACAACAGTGAGTCGCGGAAGCGGCTCGTGAGACTCCAGCTTTCCTTGCTGCGGTGGCTTGTCGTGGCAATGCACCTCTTGCCGATGTTGTTCCAGGCGCACAAGTGGTCAAGAAGTCAAGGCCAAGAGGGGAGAAACGCAATGCTGCTGCACCTGCGGTCGGCAAGAATGTCGACAATGATCCAAGCGCAAGTCACCTGGCCACGGAGTGGGCGGTCACTGGGGGAGGCGTGCGTGTGCTGAAAGGCAACTGAGCAAGGGTCGTTGAAGTCGACCCCTTTGCCCGAAGGCTCGCGCACTCCCTTGGCGGGTGGGTGGGTCCAGTTGACTGGGATAGAGTCGCCGCTGCGATATCTGCATTTTTTTGTAACCTTTGGAATTCAGTCCTGATTCCTTTTAGTCTCTTGCGCATACTTCAAAACATAAGCAAGGATCACAACCGTCGCACTGGAGCTGGTTGGCGCCTCAGGTGCTGCACTGAGGTGTGTTTTTTTGGGGGACCAAAACACCTTCCAGGTGTCCTCCTCGCGGGCGGGTCCTGAGCAACAGGCGTGCATATTGGCGGAGTTGGTGTTTTACTTGCCATTGCCAACGTCCTGGAATGCGCGCACCAGTGTGCTGCGTTTCGCCACACGAAACGAAGCGCGACCAAGAACTGATGAACATGAATTGACGGCGCGGAACCCAGCGATAGTTGGCCCAAGTGGTGGAACAAAGGCAACATCAAACAGCAGCTGAGTAGAGGGAGTCGTTGGAAAGACAACGTCAATGAAGAACAAAAATGCTGGGGTGCAGAAGCAGTTTTTTTTTTTTTTTTTGAGGACCTGACCAGCGAGCACCAAAAAAAAGCTTCAAAATCGTCCGTTTTACAATGGGGCGCTTAAAGGCAATTTGGAATTTTCTAATCTCAAATTTTTTTTGTGGTGCCGTGTCGGACCCAGATCTTGGCACTCAATCAACCCAAATCGAAGCCTAACAGAGGGAGTGCAAACGCGGACAAAAAAAAAGAAAATGAAGAAGAAAAAAGAAAAAAGAAAAAGAAAAAGAAAAAGACACAATGAAAAGACTCAAAAAAAAAGGAAAAGCACATCTGCATCCGTTGTCGCTTTGCAAACACAGGCTTCTTTGCGCAGAAATTCGATTTTGCTCTTGTTCTTTTTCTTGCAAGGACGTTTTGTTTTTCTTGATTGTGGAAAGTGGGTCCCCAGTGGCGGTGTCATTTTTTTTTTGGCGGTGAATGTCGTCCACGATGTCCCTTGAGACCGAAAAATCAGAAAAAAATATCGGAGACAAGTTCCCTGGTGAAAATCGACGCTAAACGGACCTCCGGGGCTATTTTTTTGACGTCTGGTGGGTGAGAGGTTGTTCCCTCAGTCCTTGGATCTAGGATTCAGGGTCCCACAATCTCAGGGTCCAAGTCGGATGTCAATTTGGTTTTCAAGTTATATGGATTCAAACCAAAAGCCAAACAAAAAGAGAACGAACAAAAAAAAGGTAAATTCCCGCAGATGGCGGGTCGAAAGTTCTTGTTCCACGTTTTACAAAAAAAAAAACAACGAAGGATTACGGAACTCTTTTGGGCTCCCCTGGTCACCCTCGAAAAGCCGTTTTGTTGATCACACACATTATCATCATTAATTTATCGAAAAATGTTCAAAAAATGAAGTTAAGACGTTGAGGTTGAGGATTTGCAGGTTCTTGTTGGCTTTTTGGGTGGGGGGGCGGACGGTTATGATGCTTTTTGGGCCTCCGTTGGTCACCTACTCGAAAAGCCTTTTTTTGATCACACACTGTCATCATTACTTTGTCGAAGAATGTTCGTGAAAATGGTGTTGAAACATTGAGGCCGAAAATCTACAAGTTCCTGTCCACGTTTCACAAAAAAAAAAAAAGACGAACGATTATGGAACTTTTTTTGGGCTCTGCTGGTCACTTCCTCGAAAAGCCTTTTTCTGATCACACAATGTCATCATGAGTTTGTCGGGGAGGCAAGAAAGAACGAAAGGAAGAAAAGAAGAAAGGGAGAAAGCAAGAAAAGAAACAAAAGGAGAAACAAAAAGAAGGACCACATGCAAAAAAAAGGAAAAAAGGAATTGGATGTTTTACACCCAAACAATCCCCAAGAACTTGAGTCCGTGTCTTCTAGACTGTCCCCTGGCTCTTGGAGCCCGTGCGTCCTTGATGTGGCAAAAAAAAACTCTGAAGGCCGAGTCTGGGCAACATTTTGGTCGAGATGTGGCCAGAACTCTTTTTTTGCGCCGGGCGACAAGAGCAAGGGGATAGATTAGAACAGAGGAGACCAAGAGCCAGGGGATAGTTTA
>CBDCEV010000134.1:0-16071 GCA_965215715.1 Hyphomicrobiales bacterium
GCTCCGTGAAGACCGAGCTGATTGGCAAAAACAATTATGCGAAAAATAATCTCAATTGTTTGATGATCCGCAGCAAAATGTACAGACAGTTTTCCGTTTTCTTTTGCTTTTGAGCTTACTCCTGGAAAATGGTGTTGTGGTAGTGGCCGACTTTGGCCAGTCCAATTTTGGCCAATCCATTATTGGCCAGTCCATTTGGCCAGCCAATTTTGGCCAATCCATTTTTGGCCAAAATTAGAGGTTAGTGGTTAGTGGTTTGGCCAATTTGGGCCAATCCAATCCATTTTTGTTGTTTCTTGTGGTTGTTTGTCGTTTGTTGTTGTGGTTCGTGGGGTGTTTGTGGTTGTGGTTCGTGTGGTGTTTGTTGTTGTTTGTTGTTGTGGTTCGTGTTGGTGGTGTGGTTGTTGGTTTGGACCACCTTGCGCCTGCCGGCGGACTCCCCTCCACCGGACCCCCTCCGCCGGACCCCCTCCGCCGGACCTCCAAAATTTTCGCGCTTTTTTTCCGTCTCCCGCCACCAATTTCGCTCTTTTTTGTCTCTCACTGTGTGTCTGCTCGTTGAATTTTGGTGGTTTTTGTGAAGACCGAGACCCGGCTTCGGGGCCGCCGGGGTTTCACACAACATCCCGAGAACTCCAAACGTGCACATTTGACGGCCCCGCGCTTCCAAAAACCCACCAAAAAACCACGAGAAAACACCCAGAGAGAGACAAAAAAGAGCGAAAATGATGGTGGAGACGGAAAAAAAAAGCGCGAAATTTTGGGCCCCCACCCTTCGGGGCCCCACCCTTCGGGCCCCAACCCTTCGGGGCCGCACAGATTGTGAAACCACTGAAACACTAATTCGGGCCAAAAATGGGTTGGCCAAAATTGGATTTGGCCAAAATTGGCCGGGCCAAAACCACGATGGCCAAAAATGGATTGGCCAAAATTGGATTGGCCAAAATTGGTCAAATCAGGATGGCCAAAACGGGATTGGCCAAAGTCGGTCCCTTCCGGAACCTTCTGGCTGTTGATCAACTGTAGAACCCAATAGAACTTTCCCTTTGCTCCAATCGTGATCGTGTCGCAATGAGATCTTTGGTAGTTGTCGAGCAGATTTGTATGATTTTTCACATAAGACTTCTCCAGTTATTAATCTCACAACTTTGGGAATACAATAAGCTGGACGTATTCCTTGAAGGATGATTGCATTCGATCGAGTCTGATGGAATGTCATCCTTTTTTGAATCGCAAGATTAATATCAACCCAAAATACCGCGTCTTGATGTTTCTTCCATGCGTTATGCAGGTATTGTGCACGACGTGGTTCATTGAGGTCAATCTTTCCAGGATCCTTATGCCCTTTGTCTTTGGGATCAATGGGCAAAAAGAATACTGTTTTTCTCTTGCTTGAATTCTGACCTCCAAGTATCAATCCATTGTTGATGATAGAATGAAGATTAAACGCACATCAAATGTGGTAAATATATTGGTAAAATCCACGCTGAATAATCACAGTGTCTTGCACTGAAGGATCAATGAGATTACGTCCTGAATGACCTTCAAGAGCTCGGAGATAAACAATTGTTCCTGAAGTATCAGTGCAGTACTGATATCTCCTTTTTTGGTCCTCCTCCTGCTGCCAAGCATAATTTCCAACGATCGTCAGACCACTACTGCACTTGTGCAAACTGATTCCGAAAATAATTCTTTATCCTCCAGAATTGAACTGCTCCGTCGTCTTCTCGTTGTACTGTTTGAGAGTGTCGAAGAAGATGAATCACTTTCTTCGAAACCTCATACGCAGAGAGAGAATGTTTCCGTGGTTCAATATCAATCCACTTTCTTTCATTCATCGGAATGATGCTCAGTAAATCAACAAGTTCTCTTCTTTGTGGTTTGCTTTTGTCTTTGATCTGGCTGCAAAATCCTTCACAATCAGTTGTGAAGCTTGTTTTTCAGGTAGATCTGTAGGAACTTCCATGCTGTTGTCGTTCGAATCAATAACGAAATTATTTGATCCATGAGAAATCCTGACCCAGGATTGAGAGTTGTCTTCACTCAGAGACAAGATTCTAATTTCAATTCCGTGTTTGCCGTATGAATAACTGGTCTTAATTTCCAATACGGGTCCAATTTTCGTGTTTCTCTGAATCCATCCTTTTGGTTGTGATGATTTGTCACTTCTTGGAAGAGTGTATACACGACAAGCTCTCGCAAAAAATTGTTCTCCACTGTCCTTAGTCATGAAATACTGTCCAATCTCAACAACATGTATGAATCTTGCATCCATACAGAATTTGCTCACTTTGTTTTCCTGTGAAAGCATTTCGATTCGTTTTTCATATCGTTGCAATGAAAAATTCTTGTGTGATGGAATGTCAGTCTCCAAAGGAATTTCTGCCTTAATTTCACTGAAAACAATTGATTGTCCCATCAATACATCAGGTTGTCGGATCGATCTTGAAGGGATTCAAATTCTTCACACATGTGTGCAACTGCTCCGTAAAGACCGAGCTGATTGGCAAAAACAATTATGCGAAAAATAATCTCAATTGTTTGATGATCCGCAGCAAAATGTACAGACAGTTTTCCGTTTTCTTTTGCTTTTGAGCTTACCCCTGGAAAATGGTGTTGTGGTATTGGCCGACTTTGGCCAGTCAAATTTTGGCCAATCCATTTTTGGCCAGCCCATTTGGCCAGCCAATTTTGGACAATCCATTTTGGGCCAAAATTAGAGGTTAGTGGTTAGTGGTTTGGCCAATTTTGGCCAATCCAATTTTGGCCAATCCATTTTTGGCCAATCCATTTTTGTTGTGTTGTGTTGTGGTTGGTGTTGGTGTTGGTGTGAGTGTTTGTGTTGTTGTGTGTTGTTGTGTTTTGCATGTTGATTGTTGTTTCTTGTGGTTGTTTGTCGTTTGTTGTTGTGGTTCGTGGAGTTGTTTGTGGTTGTGGTTCGTGTGGTGTTTGTTGTTGTTTGTTTTTGTGGTTCGTGTTGGTGGTGTGGTTGTTGGATTGGACCACCTTGCGCCTGCCGGCGGACTCCCCTCCACCGGACCCCCTCCGCCTGACCTCCCAAAATTTTCGCGCTTTTTTTTCCGTCTCCCGCCACCAATTTCGCTCTTTTTTGTCTCTCACTGTGTGTCTGCTCGTTGAATTTTGGTGGTTTTTGTGAAGACCGAGACCCGGCTTCGGGGCCGCCGGGGTTTCACACAACAACCCGAGAACTCCAAAAGTGCACATTTGACGGCCCGGCGCTTCCAAAAACCCACCAAAAAAACCACGAGAAGACACCCAGAGAGAGACAAAAAAGAGCGAAAATGATGGTGGAGACGGAAAAAAAAAGCGCGAAATTTTGGGCTCCCCACCCTTCGGGGCCCCACCCTTCGGGGCCCCACCAGCATTCGGGCCCCAACCCTTCGGGGCCGCACAGATTGTGAAACCACTGAAACACTAATTCGGGCCAAAAATGGTTGGCCAAAATTGGATTTGGCCAAAATTGGATTGGCCAAATTTGGTCAAATCAGGATGGCCAAAACGGGATTGGCCAAAGTCGGTCCCTTCCGGAACCTTCTGGCTGTTGATCAACTGTAGAACCCAATGGAACTTTCCCTTTGCTCCAATCGTGATCGTGTCGTAATGAGATCTTTGGTAGTTGTCGAGGAGATTTGTATGATTTTTCACATAAGACTTCTCCAGTTATCAATCTCACAACTTTTGGAATACAATGAGCTGGACGTATTCCTTGAAGGATGATTGCATTCGATCGAGTCTGATAGAATGTCATCCTTTTTGAATCGCAAGATTAATATCAACCCAAAATACCGCGTCTTGATGTTTCTTCCATGCGTTATGCAGGTATTGTGCACGACGTGGTTCATTGAGGTCAATCTTTCCAGGATCCTTATGCCCTTTGTCTTTGGGATCAATGGGCGAAAAGAATACTGTTTTTTCTCTTGCTTGAATTCTGACCTCCAAGTATCAATCCATTGTTGATGATAGAATGAAGATTAAACGCACATCAAATGTGGTAAATACATTGGTAAAATCCACGATGAATAATCACAGTGTCTTGCACATGAAGGATCAATGAGATTACGTCCTGAATGACCTTGAAGAGCTCGGAGGTAAACAATTGTTCCTGAAATATCAGTGAAGTACTGATATCTCCTTTTTGGTCCTCCTCCTGCTGCCAAGCATAATTTCCAACGATCGTCAGACCACTACTGCACTTGTGCAAACTGATTCCGAAAATAATTCTTTATCCTCCAGAATTGAACTGCTCCGTCGTCTTCTCGTTGTACTGTTTGAGAGTGTCGAAGAAGATGAATCACTTTCTTCGAAACCTCATACGCAGAGAGAGAATGTTTCCGTGGTTCAATATCAATCCACTTTCTTTCATTCATCGGAATGATGCTCAGTAAATCAACAAGTTCTCTTCTTTGTGGTTTGCTTTTGTCTTTGATCTGGCTGCAAAATCCTTCACAATCAGTTGTGAAGCTTGTTTTTCAGGTAGATCTGTAGGAACTTCCATGCTGTTGTCGTTCGAATCAATAACGAAATTATTTGATCCATGAGAAATCATGACCCAGGATTGAGAGTTGTCTTCACTCAGAGACAAGATTCTAATTTCAATTCCGTGTTTGCCGTATGAATAACTTGTCTTAATTTCCAATACGGGTCCAATTTTCGTGTTTCTCTGAATCCATCCTTTTGGTTGTGATGATTCGTCACTTCTTGGAAGAGTGTATTCACGACAAGCCCTCGCGAAAAATTGTTCTCCAGTGTCCTTAGTCATGAAATACTGTCCAATCTCAACAACATGTATGAATCTTGCATCCATACAGAATTTACTCACTTTGTTTTCCTGTGAAAGCATTTCGATTCGTTTTTCATATCGCTGCAATGAAAAAATTCTTGTGTGATGGGATGTCATTCTCCAAAGGAATTTTTGCCTTGATTTCACTGAAAACAATTGATTGTCCCATCAATACATCAGGTTGTCGGATCGATCTTGAAGGGATTCAAATTCTTCACACATGTTTGCAACTGCTCCGTAAAGACCGAGCTGATTGGCAAAAACAATTATGCGAAAAATAATCTCAATTGTTTGATGATCCGCAGCAAAATGTACAGACAGTTTTCCGTTTTCTTTTGCTTTTGAGCTTACTCCTGGAAAATGGTGTTGTGGTAGTGGCCGACTTTGGCCAGTCCAATTTTGGCCAATCCATTTTTGGCCAGCCCATTTGGCCAGCCAATTTTGGCCAATCCATTTTTGGCCAAAATTAGAGGTTAGTGGTTAGTGGTTTGGCCAATTTTGGCCAATCCAATCCATTTTTGTTGTTTCTTGTGGTTGTTTGTCGTTTGTTGTTGTGGTTCGTGGGGTGTTTGTGGTTGTGGTTCGTGTGGTGTTTGTTGTTGTTTGTTGTTGTGGTTCGTGTTGGTGGTGTGGTTGTTGGTTTGGACCACCTTGCGCCTGCCGGCGGACTCCCCTCCACCGGACCCCCTCCGCCGGACCCCCTCCGCCGGACCTCCAAAATTTTCGCGCTTTTTTTCCGTCTCCCGCCACCAATTTCGCTCTTTTTTGTCTCTCACTGTGTGTCTGCTCGTTGAATTTTGGTGGTTTTTGTGAAGACCGAGACCCGGCTTCGGGGCCGCCGGGGTTTCACACAACAACCCGAGAACTCCAAACGTGCACATTTGACGGCCCCGCGCTTCCAAAAACCCACCAAAAAACCACGAGAAGACACCCAGAGAGAGACAAAAAAGAGCGAAAATGATGGTGGAGACGGAAAAAAAAAGCGCGAAATTTTGGGCCCCCACCCTTCGGGGCCCCACCCTTCGGGCCCCAACCCTTCGGGGCCGCACAGATTGTGAAACCACTGAAACACTAATTCGGGCCAAAAATGGGTTGGCCAAAATTGGATTTGGCCAAAATTGGCCGGGCCAAAACCACGATGGCCAAAAATGGATTGGCCAAAATTGGATTGGCCAAAATTGGTCAAATCAGGATGGCCAAAACGGGATTGGCCAAAGTCGGTCCCTTCCGGAACCTTCTGGCTGTTGATCAACTGTAGAACCCAATAGAACTTTCCCTTTGCTCCAATCGTGATCGTGTCGCAATGAGATCTTTGGTAGTTGTCGAGCAGATTTGTATGATTTTTCACATAAGACTTCTCCAGTTATTAATCTCACAACTTTGGGAATACAATAAGCTGGACGTATTCCTTGAAGGATGATTGCATTCGATCGAGTCTGATAGAATGTCATCCTTTTTTGAATCGCAAGATTAATATCAACCCAAAATACCGCGTCTTGATGTTTCTTCCATGCGTTATGCAGGTATTGTGCACGACGTGGTTCATTGAGGTCAATCTTTCCAGGATCCTTATGCCCTTTGTCTTTGGGATCAATGGGCAAAAAGAATACTGTTTTTCTCTTGCTTGAATTCTGACCTCCAAGTATCAATCCATTGTTGATGATAGAATGAAGATTAAACGCACATCAAATGTGGTAAATATATTGGTAAAATCCACGCTGAATAATCACAGTGTCTTGCACTGAAGGATCAATGAGATTACGTCCTGAATGACCTTGAAGAGCTCGGAGGTAAACAATTGTTCCTGAAATATCAGTGCAGTACTGATATCTCCTTTTTTGGTCCTCCTCCTGCTGCCAAGCATAATTTCCAACGATCGTCAGACCACTACTGCACTTGTGCAAACTGATTCCGAAAATAATTCTTTATCCTCCAGAATTGAACTGCTCCGTCGTCTTCTCGTTGTACTGTTTGAGAGTGTTGAAGAAGATGAATCACTTTCTTCGAAACCTCCTACGCAGAGAGAGAGAATGTTTCCGTGGTTCAATATCAATCCACTTTCTTTCATTCATCGGAATGATGCTCAGTAAATCAACAAGTTCTCTTCTTTGTGGTTTGCTTTTGTCTTTGATCTGGCTGCAAAATCCTTCACAATCAGTTGTGACGCTTGTTTTTCAGGTAGATCTGTACGAACTTCCATGCTGTTGTCGTTCGAATCAATAACGAAATTATTTGATCCATGAGAAATCCTGACCCAGGATTGAGAGTTGTCTTCACTCAGAGACAAGATTCTAATTTCAATTCCGTGTTTGCCGTATGAATAACTGGTCTTAATTTCCAATACGGGTCCAATTTTCGTGTTTCTCTGAATCCATCCTTTTGGTTGTGATGATTTGTCACTTCTTGGAAGAGTGTATTCACGACAAGCCCTCGCGAAAAATTGTTCTCCAGTGTCCTTAGTCATGAAATACTGTCCAATCTCAACAACATGTATGAATCTTGCATCCATACAGAATTTACTCACTTCGTTTTCCTGTGAAAGCATTTCGATTCGTTTTTCATACCGTTGCAATGAAAAAATTCTTGTGTGATGGGATGTCATTCTCCAAAGGAATTTTTGCCTTGATTTCACTGAAAACAATTGATTGTCCCATCAATACATCAGGTTGTCGGATCGATCTTGAAGGGATTCAAATTCTTCACACATGTTTGCAACTGCTCCGTGAAGACCGAGCTGATTGGCAAAAACAATTATGCGAAAAATAATCTCAATTGTTTGATGATCCGCAGCAAAATGTACAGACAGTTTTCCGTTTTCTTTTGCTTTTGAGCTTACTCCTGGAAAATGGTGTTGTGGTATTGGCCGACTTTGGCCAGTCCAATTTTGGCCAATCCATTTTTGGCCAGCCCATTTGGCCAGCCAATTTTGGCCAATCCATTTTTGGCCAAAATTAGAGGTTAGTGGTTAGTGGTTTGGCCAATTTTGGCCAATCCATCCATTTTTGTTGTGTTGTGGTTGGTGTTGCTGTTGGTGTGAGTGTCTGTGTCGTTGTGTGTTGTTGTGTTTTGATGTTGTTTGTTGTTTCTTGTGGTTGTTTGTCGTTTGTTGTTGTGGTTCGTGGGTTGTTTGTGGTTGTGGTTCGTGTGGTGTTTGTTGTTGTTTGTTGTTGTGGTTCGTGTTGGTGGTGTGGTTGTTGGTTTGGACCACCTTGCGCCTGCCGGCGGACTCCCCTCCACCGGACCCCCTCCGCCGGACCTCCCAAAATTTTCGCGCTTTTTTTTCCGTCTCCCGCCACCAATTTCGCTCTTTTTTGTCTCTCACTGTGTGTCTGCTCGTTGAATTTTGGTGGTTTTTGTGAAGACCGAGACCCGGCTTCGGGGCCGCCGGGGTTTCACACAACAACCCGAGAACTCCAAACGTGCACATTTGACGGCCCGGCGCTTGCAAAAACCACCAAAAAACCACGAGAAGACACCCAGAGAGAGACAAAAAAGAGCGAAAATGATGGTGGAGACGGAAAAAAAAGCGCGAAATTTTGGGCCCCCACCCTTCGGGGCCCCACTCCCCTTCGGGCCCCAACCCTTCGGGGCCGCACAGATTGTGAAACCACTGAAACACTAATTCGGGCCAAAAATGGGTTGGCCAAAATTGGATTTGGCCAAAATTGGCCAAAATTGGATTGGCCAAATTTGGTCAAATCAGGATGGCCAAAACGGGATTGGCCAAAGTCTGTCCCTTCCGGAACCTTCTGGCTGTTGATCAACTGTAGAACCCAATGGAACTTTCCCTTTGGTCCAATCGTGATCGTGTCGTAATGAGATCTTTGGTAGTTGTCGAGGAGATTTGTATGATTTTTCACATAAGACTTCTCCAGTTATCAATCTCACAACTTTTGGAATACAATGAGCTGGACGTATTCCTTGAAGGATGATTGCATTCGATCGAGTCTGATAGAATGTCATCCTTTTTGAATCGCAAGATTAATATCAACCCAAAATACCGCGTCTTGATGTTTCTTCCATGCGTTATGCAGGTATTGTGCACGACGTGGTTCATTGAGGTCAATCTTTCCAGGATCCTTATGCCCTTTGTCTTTGGGATCAATGGGCAAAAAGAATACTGTTTATCTCTTGCTTGAATTCTGACCTCCAGGTATCAATCCATTGTTGATGATAGAATGAAGATTAAACGCACATCAAATGTGGTAAATATATTGGAAAAAATCCACTCTGAATAATCACAGTGTCTTGCACTGAAGGATCAATGAGATTACGTCCTGAATGACCTTGAAGAGCTCGGAGGTAAACAATTGTTCCTGAAATATCAGTGCAGTACTGATATCTCCTTTTTTGGTCCTCCTCCTGCTGCCAAGCATAATTTCCAACGATCGTCAGACCACTACTGCACTTGTGGAAACTGATTCCGAAAATAATTCTTTATCCTCCAGAATTGAACTGCTCCGTCGTCTTCTCGTTGTACTGTTTGAGAGTGTTGAAGAAGATGAATCACTTTCTTCGAAACCTCATACGCAGAGAGAGAATGTTTCCGTGGTTCAATATCAATCCACTTTCTTTCATTCATCGGAATGATGCTCAGTAAATCAACAAGTTCTCTTCTTTGTGGTTTGCTTTTGTCTTTGATCTGGCTGCAAAATCCTTCACAATCAGTTGTGACGCTTGTTTTTCAGGTAGATCTGTAGGAACTTCCATGCTGTTGTCGTTCGAATCAATAACGAAATTATTTGATCCATGAGAAATCCTGACCCAGGATTGAGAGTTGTCTTCACTCAGAGACAAGATTCTAATTTCAATTCCGTGTTTGCCGTATGAATAACTGGTCTTAATTTCCAATACGGGTCCAATTTTCGTGTTTCTCTGAATCCATCCTTTTGGTTGTGATGATTCGTCACTTCTTGGAAGAGTGTATTCACGACAAGCCCTCGCGAAAAATTGTTCTCCAGTGTCCTTAGTCATGAAATACTGTCCAATCTCAACAACATGTATGAATCTTGCATCCATACAGAATTTACTCACTTTGTTTTCCTGTGAAAGCATTTCGATTCGTTTTTCATATCGTTGCAATGAAAAATTCTTGTGTGATGGGATGTCATTCTCCAAAGGAATTTCTGCCTTGATTTCACTGAAAACAATTGATTGTCCCATCAATACATCAGGTTGTCGGATCGATCTTGAAGGGATTCAAATTCTTCACACATGTTTGCAACTGCTCCGTGAAGACCGAGCTGATTGGCAAAAACAATTATGCGAAAAATAATCTCAATTGTTTGATGATCCGCAGCAAAATGTACAGACAGTTTTCCGTTTTCTTTTGCTTTTGAGCTTACTCCTGGAAAATGGTGTTGTGGTAGTGGCCGACTTTGGCCAGTCCAATTTTGGCCAATCCATTTTTGGCCAGCCCATTTGGCCAGCCAACTTTGGGCAATCCATTTTGGGCCAAAATTAGAGGTTAGTGGTTAGTGGTTTGGCCAATTTTGGCCAATCCAATCCATTTTTGTTGTGTTGTGGTTGGTGTTGGTGTTGGTGTGAGTGTCTGTGTTGTTGTGTGTTGTTGTGTTTTGCTGTTGATTGTTGTTTCTTGTGGTTGTTTGTCGTTTGTTGTTGTGGTTCGTGGGGTGTTTGTGGTTGTGGTTCGTGTGGTGTTTGTTGTTGTTTGTTGTTGTGGTTCGTGTTGGTGGTGTGGTTGTTGGTTTGGACCACCTTGCGCCTGCCGGCGGACTCCCCTCCACCGGACCCCCTCCGCCGGACCTCCAAAAAATTCGCGCTTTTTTTTCCGTCTCCCGCCACCAATTTCGCTCTTTTTTGTCTCTCACTGTGCGTCTGCTCGTTGAATTTTGGTGGTTTTTGTGAAGACCGAGACTCGGCTTCGGGGCCGCCGGGTTTCACACAACAACCCGAGAACTCCAAACGTTCACATTTGACGGCCCGGCGCTTCCAAAAACCACCAAAAAAAACCACGAGAAGACACCCAGAGAGAGACAAAAAAGAGCGAAAATGATGGTGGAGACGGAAAAAAAAAGCGCGAAATTTTGGGCCCCCACCCTTCGGGGCCCCACCCTTCGGGCCCCAACCCTTCGGGGCCGCACAGATTGTGAAACCACTGAAACACTAATTCGGGCCAAAAATGGGTTGGCCAAAATTGGATTTGGCCAAAATTGGCCGGGCCAAAACCACGATGGCCAAAAATGGATTGGCCAAAATTGGATTGGCCAAAATTGGTCAAATCAGGATGGCCAAAACGGGATTGGCCAAAGTCGGTCCCTTCCGGAACCTTCTGGCTGTTGATCAACTGTAGAACCCAATAGAACTTTCCCTTTGCTCCAATCGTGATCGTGTCGCAATGAGATCTTTGGTAGTTGTCGAGCAGATTTGTATGATTTTTCACATAAGACTTCTCCAGTTATTAATCTCACAACTTTGGGAATACAATAAGCTGGACGTATTCCTTGAAGGATGATTGCATTCGATCGAGTCTGATGGAATGTCATCCTTTTTTGAATCGCAAGATTAATATCAACCCAAAATACCGCGTCTTGATGTTTCTTCCATGCGTTATGCAGGTATTGTGCACGACGTGGTTCATTGAGGTCAATCTTTCCAGGATCCTTATGCCCTTTGTCTTTGGGATCAATGGGCAAAAAGAATACTGTTTTTCTCTTGCTTGAATTCTGACCTCCAAGTATCAATCCATTGTTGATGATAGAATGAAGATTAAACGCACATCAAATGTGGTAAATATATTGGTAAAATCCACGCTGAATAATCACAGTGTCTTGCACTGAAGGATCAATGAGATTACGTCCTGAATGACCTTGAAGAGCTCGGAGGGTAAACAATTGTTCCTGAAATATCAGTGCAGTACTGATATCTCCTTTTTTGGTCCTCCTCCTGCTGCCAAGCATAATTTCCAACGATCGTCAGACCACTACTGCACTTGTGCAAACTGATTCCGAAAATAATTCTTTATCCTCCAGAATTGAACTGCTCCGTCGTCTTCTCGTTGTACTGTTTGAGAGTGTTGAAGAAGATGAATCACTTTCTTCGAAACCTCCTACGCAGAGAGAGAGAATGTTTCCGTGGTTCAATATCAATCCACTTTCTTTCATTCATCGGAATGATGCTCAGTAAATCAACAAGTTCTCTTCTTTGTGGTTTGCTTTTGTCTTTGATCTGGCTGCAAAATCCTTCACAATCAGTTGTGACGCTTGTTTTTCAGGTAGATCTGTACGAACTTCCATGCTGTTGTCGTTCGAATCAATAACGAAATTATTTGATCCATGAGAAATCCTGACCCAGGATTGAGAGTTGTCTTCACTCAGAGACAAGATTCTAATTTCAATTCCGTGTTTGCCGTATGAATAACTGGTCTTAATTTCCAATACGGGTCCAATTTTCGTGTTTCTCTGAATCCATCCTTTTGGTTGTGATGATTTGTCACTTCTTGGAAGAGTGTATTCACGACAAGCCCTCGCGAAAAATTGTTCTCCAGTGTCCTTAGTCATGAAATACTGTCCAATCTCAACAACATGTATGAATCTTGCATCCATACAGAATTTACTCACTTCGTTTTCCTGTGAAAGCATTTCGATTCGTTTTTCATACCGTTGCAATGAAAAAATTCTTGTGTGATGGGATGTCATTCTCCAAAGGAATTTTTGCCTTGATTTCACTGAAAACAATTGATTGTCCCATCAATACATCAGGTTGTCGGATCGATCTTGAAGGGATTCAAATTCTTCACACATGTTTGCAACTGCTCCGTGAAGACCGAGCTGATTGGCAAAAACAGTTATGCGAAAAATAATCTCAATTGTTTGATGATCCGCAGCAAAATGTACAGACAGTTTTCCGTTTTCTTTTGCTTTTGAGCTTACTCCTGGAAAATGGTGTTGTGGTATTGGCCGACTTTGGCCAGTCCAATTTTGGCCAATCCAATCCATTTTTGTTGTGTTGTGGTTGGTGTTGCTGTTGGTGTGAGTGTCTGTGTCGTTGTGTGTTGTTGTGTTTTGATGTTGTTTGTTGTTTCTTGTGGTTGTTTGTCGTTTGTTGTTGTGGTTCGTGGGTTGTTTGTGGTTGTGGTTCGTGTGGTGTTTGTTGTTGTTTGTTGTTGTGGTTCGTGTTGGTGGTGTGGTTGTTGGTTTGGACCACCTTGCGCCTGCCGGCGGACTCCCCTCCACCGGACCCCCTCCGCCGGACCTCCCAAAATTTTCGCGCTTTTTTTTCCGTCTCCCGCCACCAATTTCGCTCTTTTTTGTCTCTCACTGTGTGTCTGCTCGTTGAATTTTGGTGGTTTTTGTGAAGACCGAGACCCGGCTTCGGGGCCGCCGGGGTTTCACACAACAACCCGAGAACTCCAAACGTGCACATTTGACGGCCCGGCGCTTGCAAAAACCCACCAAAAAACCACGAGAAGACACCCAGAGAGAGACAAAAAAGAGCGAAAATGATGGTGGAGACGGAAAAAAAGCGCGAAATTTTGGGCCCCCACCCTTCGGGGCCCCACTCACCTTCGGGCCCCAACCCTTCGGGGCCGCACAGATTGTGAAACCACTGAAACACTAATTCGGGCCAAAAATGGGTTGGCCAAAATTGGATTTGGCCAAAATTGGATTGGCCAAATTTGGTCAAATCAGGATGGCCAAAACGGGATTGGCCAAAGTCTGTCCCTTCCGGAACCTTCTGGCTGTTGATCAACTGTAGAACCCAATGGAACTTTCCCTTTGGTCCAATCGTGATCGTGTCGTAATGAGATCTTTGGTAGTTGTCGAGGAGATTTGTATGATTTTTCACATAAGACTTCTCCAGTTATCAATCTCACAACTTTTGGAATACAATGAGCTGGACGTATTCCTTGAAGGATGATTGCATTCGATCGAGTCTGATAGAATGTCATCCTTTTTGAATCGCAAGATTAATATCAACCCAAAATACCGCGTCTTGATGTTTCTTCCATGCGTTATGCAGGTATTGTGCACGACGTGGTTCATTGAGGTCAATCTTTCCAGGATCCTTATGCCCCTTTGTCTTTGGGATCAATGGGCAAAAAGAATACTGTTTATCTCTTGCTTGAATTCTGACCTCCAGGTATCAATCCATTGTTAATGATAGAATGAAGATTAAACGCACAACAAATGTGGTAAATATATTGGAAAAAATCCACTCTGAATAATCAGTGTCTTGCACTGAAGGATCAATGAGATTACGTCCTGAATGACCTTGAAGAGCTCGGAGGTAAACAATTGTTCCTGAAATATCAGTGCAGTACTGATATCTCCTTTTTTGGTCCTCCTCCTGCTGCCAAGCATAATTTCCAACGATCGTCAGACCACTACTGCACTTGTGCAAACTGATTCCGAAAATAATTCTTTATCCTCCAGAATTGAACTGCTCCGTCGTCTTCTCGTTGTACTGTTTAAGAGTGTTGAAGAAGATGAATCACTTTCTTCGAAACCTCATACGCAGAGAGAGAATGTTTCCGTGGTTCAATATCAATCCACTTTCTTTCATTCATCGGAATGATGCTCAGTAAATCAACAAGTTCTCTTCTTTGTGGTTTGCTTTTGTCTTTGCTCTGGCTGCAAAATCCTTCACAATCAGTTGTGACGCTTGTTTTTCAGGTAGATCTGTAGGAACTTCCATGCTGTTGTCGTTCGAATCAATAACGAAATTATTTGATCCATGAGAAATCCTGACCCAGGATTGAGAGTTGTCTTCACTCAGAGACAAGATTCTAATTTCAATTCCGTGTTTGCCGTATGAATAACTGGTCTTAATTTCCAATACGGGTCCAATTTTCTTGTTTCTCTGAATCCATCCTTTTGGTTGTGATGATTCGTCACTTCTTGGAAGAGTGTATTCACGACAAGCCCTCGCGAAAAATTGTTCTCCAGTGTCCTTAGTCATGAAATACTGTCCAATCTCAACAACATGTATGAATCTTGCATCCATACAGAATTTACTCACTTTGTTTTCCTGTGAAAGCATTTCGATTCGTCTTTCATATCGCTGCAATGAAAAATTCTTGTGTGATGGGATGTCATTCTCCAAAAGAATTTCTGCCTTGATTTCACTGAAAACAATTGATTGTCCCATCAATACATCAGGTTGTCGGATCGATCTTGAAGGGATTCAAATTCTTCACACATGTTTGCAACTGCTCCGTGAAGACCGAGCTGATTGGCAAAAACAATTATGCGAAAAATAATCTCAATTGTTTGATGATCCGCAGCAAAATGTACAGACAGTTTTCCGTTTTCTTTTGCTTTTGAGCTTACTCCTGGAAAATGGTGTTGTGGTAGTGGCCGACTTTGGCCAGTCCAATTTTGGCCAATCCATTATTGGCCAGTCCATTTGGCCAGCCAATTTTGGCCAATCCATTTTTGGCCAAAATTAGAGGTTAGTGGTTAGTGGTTTGGCCAATTTGGGCCAATCCAATCCATTTTTGTTGTTTCTTGTGGTTGTTTGTCGTTTGTTGTTGTGGTTCGTGGGGTGTTTGTGGTTGTGGTTCGTGTGGTGTTTGTTGTTGTTTGTTGTTGTGGTTCGTGTTGGTGGTGTGGTTGTTGGTTTGGACCACCTTGCGCCTGCCGGCGGACTCCCCTCCACCGGACCCCCTCCGCCGGACCCCCTCCGCCGGACCTCCAAAATTTTCGCGCTTTTTTTCCGTCTCCCGCCACCAATTTCGCTCTTTTTTGTCTCTCACTGTGTGTCTGCTCGTTGAATTTTGGTGGTTTTTGTGAAGACCGAGACCCGGCTTCGGGGCCGCCGGGGTTTCACACAACATCCCGAGAACTCCAAACGTGCACATTTGACGGCCCCGCGCTTCCAAAAACCCACCAAAAAACCACGAGAAAACACCCAGAGAGAGACAAAAAAGAGCGAAAATGATGGTGGAGACGGAAAAAAAAGCGCGAAATTTTGGGCCCCCACCCTTCGGGGCCCCACCCTTCGGGCCCCAACCCTTCGGGGCCGCACAGATTGTGAAACCACTGAAACACTAATTCGGGCCAAAAATGGGTTGGCCAAAATTGGATTTGGCCAAAATTGGCCGGGCCAAAACCACGATGGCCAAAAAATGGATTGGCCAAAATTGGATTGGCCAAAATTGGTCAAATCAGGATGGCCAAAACGGGATTGGCCAAAGTCGGTCCCTTCCGGAACCTTCTGGCTGTTGATCAACTGTAGAACCCAATAGAACTTTCCCTTTGCTCCAATCGTGATCGTGTCGCAATGAGATCTTTGGTAGTTGTCGAGCA
>CBDCEV010000135.1:0-8389 GCA_965215715.1 Hyphomicrobiales bacterium
CTTTTTCTTCGGAAAAATGAAAAAAGAAAAAGAAAAAACATTAAAAAAAAACAAAAAATGAAGAAATGAACAAAAAATGAGAAAAAATGAAAAAATAAAAAGGAAGAAAAAAGACAAAAAAACGGTAGAAAAAAAAAGTAGGAAAAAAAGGAAAAGAGTGCCCAAAGGGGTACCTACCACCCGAGATGGGCCCAAAAATTGATTTTTCACATAAGAATTGTCAAGAGAAATCGTAACGAAATTGAGGCCCGAAAAAAATCAGATTTTGAGCACCCAACAAAGAAAAAGAAAATGAAAGAAAATGAAAGAAAATGAAGAAAAAAAATGAAAGAAAAATGAAAGAAAATGAAAGAAAAATGAAAGAAAATGAAAAAAAAGAAAGATAATGAAAGAACATGAAAGAAAATGAAAGAAAATGAATGAAAATGAATGAAAATGAAAGAAAATGAAAGAAAATGAGAGAAAATGAAAGAAAAATGAAAGACAAACGAAAGAATAAGAAAGAAAAATGAAAGAAAATGAAAGACAAATAAAAGAAAATGAAAGAAAAATAAAAGAAAATGAACGAAAATGATAGAAAATGAAAGAAAATGAAAGAACATGAAAGAAAATGAAAGAAAATGAAAGAACATGAAAGAAAATGAAAGAAAATAGAAGAAAATGAAGGAAAATAAAAGAAAATGAAAGAAAATGGAAGAAAATGAGAGAAAATGAAAGAAAATCAAAGAAAATGAATGAAAATGAAAGAAAATGAATGAAAATGAGAGAAAATGAAAGAAAATCAAAGAAAATGAATGAAAATGATAGAAACATGAAAAAATGAAAAATTGAAAAAAAAGAAAAATTGAAAAAAAAATGAAAAAAAAAAAAGGAAATATGAAAAAAAAAGAAAAAATGAAAAAAATGGAAAAAATGAAAAAATAAAAAAAAGAAAAATGAAAAAAAATGAAAAAATGAAAAAAATGAAAAAATGAAGAATTGTCAGAAAATGAAAGAAAATGAAAGAAAATGAAGGAAAATGATCTTCATGAATGAAAATGAAAGAAAAATGAAAAAATGAAAAAATGAAAAAATGAAAAAAATGAAAAAATGAAAAAAAAGGAGAAAAATGATGAACAAAGAAAGAAAAATGAAAAAAATTGGATTCACACGCAAAATCCTCGACAATTTCCAGGGTTTACCGTTGTTGTTGTAACTTTTTTCGTCAAAATCCTCGACGATTTCCATGATTTTGTTTCGGAATGTGTCTCTTTCCAGAGGAAAATCAACAACCTGTTTTGGGGTGTAATCGTTTTTCCGAAGAAAAGTGACAATTTTCATTGGACGTGAAACAAACACACACATTTTACCGACGAAAATCAACGAAAAAAAAATCGCTAAGGTCAGCCCATCTAACAATAATTATTCTTTTAGAATAATACAACCATTCAACACACCACCACCACCTTGAGGCGGGGGTAAATTTTCGGCCGGCCGGTGGTGTACGGAGGCAGGTTGTGGGGTCGTTCTCTGGGCAGCAACCGGGCACTGGTACCAGGAAATGTAAGGGAAGTGTGGTCACACCTTCCCTCCACCCGGAGGTTCCTGATTCTCTGTCTGTGTCACCTGGACCTGGCAAGAGAATCAGGCAATTGATGGGCTGGACGAAGGTGTGTGGGACCGCACAATCGGGGATTTGGTTGCTAAAGGGTAACGCCAGAGCTTGTATGCTCCCTGCCAATCTTGATTACCTTCGGGTGGGATGGAGGAAGCAGGGTTCATACAAGACAGCCTGGGTTACGCCAGGGCAAGTCTGTCTGTGTTCATACCAGTATGGACATGGAGCAGCAGTCAGACCACAAACTAATAAGGCCATCTGGGATGGAGTTATTGGTTTGTGGGGCAGGGTCGCGCCCTTCTTATCACCCTGGTGTGGTAAGAAGGAATTGCCAACGGGGGTGAACTTGAACCATTACGATGGTTCAAGATCATGCGTTCGTTGGCATAGCGATAACGAACCCTTGTTCGGCCCACGGGATTCACCTAAGCTCATTGTTAGTTTGAGTTTAGGGAATCCCGTGGAGTTCAAGGTTCGTCGCGTGTCGGATAATGTGACCTCTTCGATTACGCTGGACCATGGTGACATCCTGGTCATGGATGGTTCAGCGCAATCGGAGTATTTACATTGTACGATGCCTGGGCTGCAGGGACCTCGGGTTAACCTTACTTACCGTTGGGTTGCGCAACACACTGCGTCCTGTCCACTTGCAGGCGTAGTGGGTTGTTTGCTCCCTTCGTGTGTGCAAGGTTTACCCGAGCCAGGTTCTCGATTTGGGAATGAAGGGGAAAATAATTGGTCTTTTTTCTGGATATTGGTCTTTCTTTTGTTCATCCTTGTGTCCGTTCTTCTGGGCGGCATTTGGATGAACATTAGAAAGGAGTGTTGCTACAGTGGCCGGCGTCCTTCCTGCTCATTGATGCACTTTCCTTCACGGAGTAGTGCTAGATGGGTGGGAGGACGACGTTGGCCATTGTCGCGGCGCAGCCAGTTTTCCAGAAAACGGACTTTTTATTTCCCTTGGGGTAATTTAGGGGGATTCTAAGTTATGCCTTTTTTTGAGGGGTATAACTTTTCTTAGGGTCTTACTGCTGGGTATGCTAGTAGCTAAGAGGGAGCCCACCCCATGCTACCGTGATGCATACTTGGTGGGCATTCCTAAAGGGGCATATGGGGGGAAGAGCGGGCAGAATCACTGTAAGACCACAGTTTCCCCCCTTAGTAAAAGTGTTTTTCTGGTTAGTAAACGGACTCTTTACTTTTTCTGGGGGATGGTGGTATGGATGCTTCATATTGGGCGTGCTCGGCATCCTGGGCCTGGTAGGAGGACTTTCATTCCTGGTCAACTGTCCATTGAGTTTGCTAATATTGGTGGGTGGTTGACTTATGGGGATTTGGCTATGGATTCCTGTGCTCAGTTCCTGGCTGTAGCTGAACACAGGTTAATCCCTGCCAGGGCTAGGTCGATTGGTCATCAACTTCGTATTGCTGGCTTCCATTCAGTCTGGGCCCCTGCCTGTCAGGATTCTATTCCAGGTGGTCATGCTGGGGTTGGTGTTGTCAGCTTAGGTGGTGCCCCTTTGGCCCTTCCCTCTTTTATTACTCCTGAGTTTCAAGAGTTCTTTAGGTTAGGTAGGGTTTTGCGGACCACTCTTCCTACTGGAAAAGGAGGAGTGGTTCATCTCTTTGTTGTCTATGGGTATCAGGGTGCGGAGGAGGATGCTGAAAAGTTGAGACTCACTGATCGGCTGTTGCAGGCTGTTCTTGCTGAGGCTCAGGTGGTTTGTACTGGTCAACCTCTTCTTATTGCTGGGGATCTCAATGCTGATCCTGCGGTCATACCCTGTCTTGCTAAGGGTATGTCTGCTGGTCGGTATGTTGATTTGGCCCTTGCTCATTCTCTTGGTGCTGGTTCCATGCCTGGTATTACTTGTACCTTTAATCAGGATGATGGTTCTGGTTCTCGTAGAGATTTTCTGGTTGGCTGTTCTAATACTCTTGCTGCCTCTGTTGAGTGTGGTGTTACGGATCGTTGGTTTCCTCCTCATTTCTCTGTCCTTGCTCGCTTTCGTATTGATGCCTGGACGGCTGAGGTTTCTTGCCCCGTTGCCTGCCAGCCTCTTTGGCCTGCTTGCTGGTTGGACACTCCTGATAGGTCTTCTTCGTCATCCTCTCGTGCTGTACAGGATGTCTGGGGCATTTATCGGGATGTTCTTGGTATTGTACCTGATGAGGTTGTTCGTGCACTCAGGGATGCTGCATCTAGGTCTTCTGTTGATGATTTTTGGTCTATTTGGAGTAAGGGTGCTGAGGATGGTTTATTACGGGCCTATACTCTGGCTGGAGGTCCTATTGCTGCTGGCAGTTCTTCGTACCTTGGGAGAGGCTTCTTGCGTATTCGTCGTAGGCGTCTTGGTGGTACTTCGGTTGGAGGCATGGGCTCTAGTAGGTTGTATCGTGTCTCCCGGGGTGATGAGGTTGATTGCCATTGTTCCCAATACTTTGTGCATTCTTCTCTTTCTCCTGTCTTACTCTTTCGTCGGCGTCTCAAGTCTGTTGCTGATGTTCTTAGGGGTATTCGGGATAAGGGGTTTAGTCAATCTAGGTGGGATGCCTTGGTCCGGTATTGGAGTGCGGTTTGTCGTCATGGTCCTTGTGGACCTATTGTCTCCCTTCATCCCTGGGAGGACTGGATTCCCCCTGATTTACATGGTTTTTATCGGTGGGTTTTTGACTCGCTTGATGAGCTTAATAAGTTTCTTCGTCAGGCAGTTGTTTCTCGTAGGGATGAGGGTATCCGGCGGTGGAAGAGGTGGCTCCGGGAGGACCTGAGTTCTAGGCCGTATGCTTGGTTACGGCCTGACTTTGTTCCACCCTCACCATTTCTGGTTGTTAAGGATCCCCAGGCTGGGTCTCCCCATGTTGTTGTTGAACCTCATCTTGTTGATGCTGAGTTTCGTAAAGCCTGGATGCCTTATTTCTGTAGGTCTGGTCATCCTCAGGTCTCTGTAGACCAATTTCTTGGGTTTATTGGTCATTTTTTGCCTCAGGAAGATTTTTTGGACCTTCCCCGTATCACTGGTCGTGATTTGCAGGAGGTTGCGCGTTCTAAAAAGGCTACTGCTGGTGGTTTGGATGGTTGGGCCTGGAATGAGGTTAAGGCTCTTCCCTTGCCTTGGTTCTCGGGTCTCGCTATTCTTTTGGAGCTTATTGAGTCTACTGGCATTTGGCCTCAGGGTCTTTTGGATGCGTATATTGCCATGATTCCTAAGGCTGATGGTGATTCCACCCCTTTAGGTCAAAGACCCCTCAGTGTGCTCCCGGTTGTGTACCGGCTGTGGGCTTCACTTCGGCTTGGACACTTGCGGGAGTGGGTTGAGGGGTGGTTGCCTAAGTCTGTCTACAGCTTAGGTAATGGTTTATCCTCGGTTGAGGCCTGGTTTTCTACTGCCTTGGATATTGAAGATGTTCTTTCTGGCACTGGTAATGATCAGTTGCATGTTATGGTGGCTGATGTTATCAAGTCCTTTGATACGGTTGATAGGTCTATCTTGGACTGTGCTTTAGGTCGTCTTGGTTTGCCTGGCTGGTTTCGTAAAGTTTATTTTTCGTTTCATAGTCAGGTTCGGTTGAGGTTTAAGCTTGCTGCTGGTCTTGGTGAGCCTTGGTGTAGAGACGGTGGTATTCCCCAGGGTTGTCCTTTGAGCATGGTTTTCATTGTTGCTCTTTATGTCCCCTGGTGTCGTCATCTTGAGTCTTTGCCTGATATCAAGCCTCAACTTTATGCTGATAACCTCAAATGTAGTGCTGTCCGTCCCCGGGCCTTATTTGAGTCTGCTTATTTTACTGCTAGATATGTTCGGCTTGTTGGACAGGACGTTTCCCCTGGCAAGTGTGTTCTTCTTAGCACTTCCAGAACGGTTCGTCGGGCCATGAAGTTCTGGGACATTTCGGGTGATGGTGGTTTCTGGAACGTTCAGCTGGATGTTAGGGATCTGGGAGGTCATCTTGATTTCACCCATCGTTCTCGTGCTGGTACTCTCTCCCGTAGGGTTGGTAAGGCCACTGATGGTGTTGCTGCTGTTGGTGCTCTCCCTTTGGGGTTTCAGGCCAAGCTGGGTCTGGTTAGGGGCAAGTTTATTTCGGCTGGCTTGCACGCTGCTGAAGCATCTTATGTCTCTTCTTCGTCTCTTAGTTCCTTTCGGGCTGCTATTGTTCGGGCGGTTTGGTCTTCTAAGATGCCTCTTGCTAATGCTCCAGCTGTTCTTAACCTGTTGGATGGGCCTGTTGGTGTTGATCCTGCGTATCATGTTGTTTGGTCCAGGTTTCGTATGATGCGTCGATATCTTGCTTATTGTCCTGAAGAAAAGCCTAGGATTTTTCGTATGCTGGATCTTATTGCTAGGGGTGCTCCTGGGCATGGTCCTGTGCATCTTCTTCTTCTTTCTGCAGCTGAGGTTGGTTTCGCTTGGGATGGTGCTGAAGAAGGTTGGATTAGGGTTTCTTTACCGCCTTTGCGCATGATGGCTGGTCCCATTCAACATTTTGGTGCTGCTATTTTGGATGCCTGGCGCTTTCGTATTTTTTCTAGGCTAGCTGAGCGGAAAGGTTTTTGGGGTGTTGAATTTGCGGATTTTAAAGGCTCTTTACAACTACTTAACTCGCCCCACCTGCGGGAGCGAGATAAAATGTTGTTAAGAGCCATTTTATGTGGAGGGGTATGGAACGGATTCCTTCTTGGTAAAGCCAAGAAGGAAGATGTTCCTTGTCGCTTTTGTGGTGAGAGGGATGGTGATGGACATTTGTTTTGGGAGTGTTCTTTTTCCCCCCTTCAACATGTACGTGAGCTGCCTGAGTTTGCATTCCTCATGTCCCTTGATCGTAGTAGGTGGCCTAGATGCTTGCTTTGGCATGGTTGGCTACCTGGTCTTAATGGTTTGACTGGTGGTAGGCCATGGGCTTTGTCTTTTGGTGAGCTTGCTTCTTTTCATCTTGAGAGGTGCTTAGGTTCATATCCTGTTGATTTCTCTGCTGCCTGGACTCCTCCTGATTATTGGGATGCTGATGATATTGCTTTGGAGATGCCGGATCATCCTAATATTTGGACTGATGGTAGTCGGGAAGATTATTCCTCTGTTGGGGGCTTTGAGGTTGCTGGTGCTGGTACTTATCTCCCTGCCTCTGAGGTTGCTTTTGATCACTCGGTTTGGGGTACGGTTGAAGAGTATGGTGATGCTCGTCTTGAGCGTTGCCGTGCTTTTCTACCTGTCCCTGGGGTTCTCCAATCAGTTCAGCGTGCTGAGTTTTGGGGTGCTATTGTTGCTTTACAGGCTTATTGGCCTTGTCATCTTGGCATTGATAACCTTAATGTTGTTCGTAGCATTGGTTCTTTGCTTGATGCTGGTTGTTTGGCTAAACCTCTTGCTTTGGTTAAAGATGGTGACTTGATTGCCCTTGTTCAGTACATGATTCGTGCCAGGGGTCAGGACACGGTTCGGGTTACCAAGGTTAAAGGGCATGCTGAAGATGTTGATGTTCATCAGGGTAGGGTTCGTTTGGTGGATAAGCAGGGCAATGCTGAGGCTGATGTTGCTGCTGACCTGGGTCGTCGTCATCAGGATGAGGTTCTTATTGATGCTCGACGTAAGTTACTTGGTGCTCGCAGTTATTGGTATCCTATTATGACTGATTTGCATCGCTTTATGATTGCCATTGCTAGGGTTTCGGTTAACCATGATGGTAGGGGTGGTACTGCTCCTGATCCTCTGGTTTGGGATCAAGGAAGTAAGCCTAAGGTTCGGAAGCATGAAGTTCGGGTTACTGTTGATCTGGCATCTCTTCCCGGTCCTCCTGGTTTTCTTTCTAGTGATTGGGTTCAGGTGCATGCCGGTCCCATTACTGGTGCTGATATTGCTGCTTGGCCTTACAGTGTGGGTATTTTGGTTCGGCTTTCTGCCTTTCTGGGTACCTTACATTGGCCTTCTGGTTCTGTTGATATGGGGCATTTTGGAGTTTCTTTTTTGGAACTTTTGATCCTTTTTGAGCAATGGTCTGGTCACCGTTTACTTAGTGAAAAAGTTACTAGACCTCATGTTCGAGCGGGTCGTCCTATTTTGGTTTCCTCTGTTCCTGTTTCAGAGGGAATCGAAATTCGACATGGGTGTCAGTTTCTCAGCAGTCTGGTCCGAGCGCTGGGTAAGCTGGAAGGTGGTTTAGGCAGGTTCTTGCCTTGTCACGTTGGTACCCATTTGTCAAGGTTACGTCATTTGGGGTGGAACCAGTGTTCCCATGGTCTTACTTCTAGACCGTTGGAAACATGTCATCATCGTTGCCTTAGTGCAGTCTGTGGTATTTTGGGTTACCCCAAGGGATCAGCGGCGGAGCTTTTAGATGGTGTCTTAAAGCTCCGCTGCTGTTCCACTCCCTTTTCCCATCGTTTTCCCACTTGGTTTTTACCATCAGTTGGAGATGGTCGGATTAGGAATTTGGGAGATGCTACTGGTCCCTTGGTTGGATCTGGTGGTAGCGGGGTTAAAAGAGTCCGTCTAACCAGGAAAACACGGGTTAGTGTTTCACCTGTCAGACGTCCAGACCAGGGGCACTCAACTTCAAGGCGATGGAAAAGGTTGCGCCCTCCTTCCTCCGAAGGAGGGGAGGGTGAGGTGGGCGTGCCTCGCAACCTTTTTCCTCGAATTGGAGTTGGGTGAATTTTTGCACTCAGGGACGCCCGGAACCTGCCTTCGGAGGGAAAGGGCGTAGGGTTTTTTCCGGCTGGTCAGTCCAGCCGAAGGGGCTGATGCACTGGCATCAGCCCATTTAATTAGTTGCACTGTGCGCGTGCATGGACAGACA
>CBDCEV010000136.1:0-5786 GCA_965215715.1 Hyphomicrobiales bacterium
AGGAAGAAAAGAAAAAACATTAAGGGAAGGCGAGAGCGGCTGCAGAGAAAAAGCACATCAATTCCCAAGCTTCCCATCATGCTCAAGTTTCCCTCGCCCTAACCAGGCCAAAACACGAGACTAAGAATGTTTACTTCGAAAAAATGTTATGTGTTTGTAAGGACCCCACAGGTGACCCTGGAGAAAATTCTCTTCAGGCAATTCCTGCGGCTCATACACCTTCAGCAGCAAGATTCTCATGGCAAGCAGCTGGGCAACCCGATGCGCCTACCTGGGAACTTCTTGGACCCCAATGTACTGCATCTCTCTGGGTGAGAACAGAGGCACCATTAACTCCATCAAAACGTCAGTATAACTTTATTAATCCGAAGCAGCTCAGTCCCTTTACTCGTACGCCTGGAGTTGCCGTTTCCTTGTGAAGAGATCCTGTCGGGCTATGAGGACGTGGTCTCCTCCAGCCAAGATCATTACACTACGTGGGTAAAAATAAACCCCGATGTCACCTTAGAACGGCATAAGGTTGATGTTCAAAAGGCCGTCGCAGAGTTCCGCGAAGCATCCGCCAGAAGACACGATACATCTTTTTAGGAGTATCACTTCGGCAACAAAGTCCCTAATCGTTCACCTGTGCAAAAACGACTCAGCAGCTACAACTGGAATCCAGGACCTCGACGTGGAAAAGAAGATACTTTTGAGAAGGAGACCGCAGGCAAGTGGCACGTCATCACATTGCAAAAAGCAATTGATTATGTTGACCATGAACTTGTCACGAATCGGTTCCACGTGACCCACTACGGAGGATACGCTGTTCTCTTCAACAAAGACACCTTCTACCCTAATATCGAAGTCAAGACAATTTACCTCCATGAAACCCGGCGCGACTTGCCTGATAAAGTGATGGAAGGAGACCAAGGATGGGTTTTGCGAGGGGTGCTTTCACGTGCTTCATTTCGCAGACGACCCCTCAGCGGCCAAAAAACATTCACAGTTCTGTCTTTGCATATAAGCAATATCTACGCCAAAAACGGGGTATTGCGAAAAAGCACACCCTCACAATCCGTGCCGTAATGCTTGGTGAACATGTCGACCTGGTTGCAGTCGATTTCAACGGGACAGCGTGGCGGTGCTGCAATAGAAACAACATCAGTACCATTGAAGAGGCCTTTGCGGATTGCGCTTTGCCAACGCCGCTTGACCGTACACCATTGTGGGGACCAGGTTCGATTCCAGGATGCTGGGCCGACGTGTGCGAGTTCCTGAAGCCGCCCGAGTCCGACCAGCACTGGACAAGTCCGACTTCACGGCGCTTTCTTCATCGCACAAACGCTCTAGGCCTGCGTCCGGCCGATCAAAGCTGCCACCACGAGACATGGCTTCACCTCGAATTCGTCGATTGGCGCAGCGCTCAATCACATCACGAAGAACACGATCGACGAATTCTCTTGAGAGAACGTCCTGCGCCGTACCACTACGGCCAGCAGAAAAGGCGCATCAGCGATATCGTGAGCGACCATTCGCTCTCCTCGTGACATTGCGACCATTCGCACGCGTCCAACAATACTATGCGGAACGCGTGCATCCTTACCAAGTGATTTGGTGACGCGTTCCCTTTCGATTCATTAGCACGCATGCTTCGCTTCCCTTTTTTTTTGCCTCGTTCTTTTCTCTTTTGTCATCCATATCGCATGCACATTCACCATGACCATTTCGACTCGGCGTCTTAAAAAAAAAGAAGCATTGATGAAACTCGTGCGTCGAAGCCACAGGAACAATCGATTCTGATTGATGAATTACCCTTCCAAGGATTTCATCCAGATCGACACAAAGGAAGTGAAATTACATTTTTGCTCACGGTACTGTCGAAAGGAAATCTCTTGATTGGAAAATCTCGGAAAGATTGACAGCACCTGTACGACATCGAGACATTGATGATCGAGAAATTGACGGAGCAGTTCTTTGGAGTTCTTTGTGTTCAAAGCTACGACGTGATTTCCAAAGTGAAGGTGCTCGAGCCTTCTTTCATTCTCAATGACTGGATCTAAAAACCCGATTCCAATGTTGCAAGAACGTCAACAATGTTCTCCTGTATAATCGCTCCATCCTAGGTCACTCACAAGGAGACTTGGTTGCGCCTGAACTGATGGGTCATGTCGCTATTCCACTCAGATGGAAGGAATTCCTGTATCACAGAGGATGCTTTTTTGACTGGAAACTCAATCCTTCAATCTTGACTCATCGCCGAAAAAGTGGCAAGCGTTGCACGGGATAAAATTTTGCACCAAAGGATTCCCACGCCACGACCAGCTCGTGTTGAAGAGTGCTTGGCAAGTGGAGCACGACAAACAATCAAGCAGCGAGCAATCGTGTGCGGAGGGAGACCTCTTCAAAATTGATCCCCGTGTTCAAGGAGTACCACAAAATGCAGTACTTGAAGATCAAGGAAAAGTTCCCAACGTTCGAGACTTGGTGAATACGCTCAGAATGCAATTTCAAACAGAATCTGTCATTGCCGACTTGAGTACGAAGTAAGAGTTCAATACGTTCAGTGAGGAATCCAAAAAGACCATCCAAAACATGGGAAAGATCGAATTTTTTGAATTGGGAGAAGTTTCTTCGAAAATACAGTGCCCGTCTTGTGCCAGGTACTGGCCAAAAGGATTGTCGTACTGCACTTGCCAAAAAAAATTAAAACCTTCGAAGGAACAGAAACGTCAGATAACAGGATCAGCAGTAGGATCACTATCAAAGCGAATGACTCAACGCGACGCGCGAAGAAGAAAGACTTTTTGTCGACTACGGCTAAATGACAGAGAGACGAATTGTAGAGAAATTCTCAAATCGTCATCGGATGGCGTGAAGAATATTGTCAATATTTGGATTCGCTCATGTCAATTGCTTTTTCAAAAACTGCCACCAGGAAAGAGCGTGAGCGATATGAGGACAAGGATACTCTCGGCGTCAATGGTCAAGGACCGAAGCCTGGACCAATGAGGAAAAAGGGCAGATTTCCCAGAAGCAGTGAACGAAGTTCTGATTATTCGGCAACAAGTGGAGAATCCAACGATCAATTGAAGAACGTGCAAGATTGAAACGGCAATGGAAACGTTGGGGATGGGAAAATTGGTCTCAATCTTCTTCCTGCTCTTCACCCTGGTGGACGTCACAAGAATGGCAAGAATAGAATGAATAATTTATGTTCTTTCACGTTGAAGAAAGAATCACAGTGATTTGTTTCAAGGAGTTTCACTCAGAGGCAATAGCGATTCCTTTGTAAGCGACGGGAGGTGTAAGACAGTACACTGCACCACGCGCATCTTTCACGTGCCACACACGCAATTTTTTCGTGTGCGCGTTTAACTCAAGTTCTGGAGCCCATGCTCTCGACAGGATCGTTGGATTATTGTTCTTGTGAGTTGTAAATGTCGTTCCATCTCATCCATGTTTCACCGTACCGTGCTTGACCCAAAGTTGTCACCACACTTCTCCACGCCGTTTCCTACACTTGCACTTGGATTGTCCACCTTTCTTTAGCTGTTATATCCTTTGACGTGTCCATCCACTATTGCCGACTGGCTGGACAATCCCCTCTCGCATTCACGTCGGAAATAAAATTGAAGATTGCAAACTTGGTTTCTTCCAAGATGCTTCATTGGCAAGTGACTTGCGGGAGTCAAAATCAACGTCAGGAGGTTTACTGTGCGCATTTGGATCACACACGTTTGTTCCCATTTCATGGATGTGCAAGAAGCAACTTGCAGTTTCTCACAGTGTTGAGTCTCAAATTATTTCGCTTGACGCATGTTCACGCGTGGATGGCTTATCAGCTCTTCAATTTTGGGTGTGCGTGTTGGAAACATTGTCCAGTAAGTCAATCAAGTGAAACCTTGAGCGTCATTTACGCGATAGAGTCACACCGTCTCAGTCACATTTTGACGTTTGTGTATATGAGTCAATTGACCATGTTTTGCCCAACATTCCCAACAGCCTTCATTCAAACCAACTTTACACCTTCGAAGACAATGCGGCCGTGATCCAAATGATCAACAAAGGACAGAGCCCAAACCTAAGGCACGTCACGAGAACGCACAGAGTCGATTTGGATTGGTTGTTCGGGCGAGTGACCTTGGATCACTCTATTTTTATCAAGTATGTGCGAACAAATGATCAGTTGGAGGATATTTCGATAAAGGGAATGTTTACTACGATGCAATGGCAGTCATTTTTACATTTGTGGCGCAAACCCTATCCGAGTTTGTTGCTTTTAGCCCTGGTTTGTGTAGACACGGGTTGTTTGGTGCGCGATCTTGGTGTTTTGTTCTGTTCCTGATATTTGTGATTGTATTCTGCTACTGATGATCGTGGGTGTTGTGCTCTATTCTTTCTTTTCAATGCCATTTGGGACTGAGTTGGAGGAATTAAAGTGAGACACGACGACGTAGGTGAAAGGAACATCTCTCGTGACAACCGAGAGCCAAACGCGGCAGAATTTGCTGTATAAGAATCTCGAAAATTTATACCGAGACCTGGAGAAGCGAAGCAGCTCTTGCTGGAGAGCAAGCCAGAGCTGTGCTTTAAGTTGTTGCAGAGGCGGCTATCGCCCAGGCTGCGACCCAATCGATGCTGGCATTTGCAGAATGAAGATACGACTAATACGACCCGTAGAGCGAAGGTACAAAGAACCGACAGAGACGGGTTCGAAGTGGTGAAAATCTGACTGAATCTCAAAGTAAGAAAATCGGCGACGACCAGTGCGACAAGAGGTTAAGGCCGACTTTGGGCCAATCCATTTTTGGCCAAAATGAGAGGTTTGGCCAATCCATTTTTGGCGAATCCATTTTTTGTGTTGTTGTGGTTGGTTTCGGTGCACCCTTTGGGGCCCCACCATGACACCCAAAATAGATTGGCCAAAAATTGGATTGGCCAAAATTGGCTTTGGCCAAAATTGGCCCGGCCAAAACCACGATGGCCAAAAATGGATTGGCCCAAATTGGATTGGCCAAAATTGGTCAAACCAGGATGGCCAAAACGGGATTGGCAAAAGTCGGTCTCTTCCTTCCTAAAACTCCTAAAACCACTAAAACCCATAAAACCCCTAAAACCCCTAAAACCCCTAAAACCCCTAAAACCACAAAAAAACATAAAAAACCTAAAACCCCTAAAACCCCGAAAACCCCTAAAACCCCACTAAAACCACCATAAAACCACCCTAAAACCCCACTAAACCTCCCTAAAACCTCCCTAAAACCTCCCTAAAACCTCCCTAAAACCTCCCTAAAACCTCCCTAAAACCTCCCTAAAACCTTCCTAAAACCTTCCTAAAACCTCCCTAAAACACATTAAACCCATTAAACCCCTAAAACCTCTAAAACCCCTTAAAACCCCTTAAATCCCCTTAAAACCCCTTAAAACCCTTACACCTCTTAAAACCCCTTACACCCCTTAAACCCCTTAAACCCCCAAACCCCTTAAACCCCCAAACCCTCCAAAACCCACAAACCCCTAAAAACCCCACAAACCCCACAAACCCCTAAAAACCACTAAAAACACATAAAAACACCTAAAAACACACAAAAACACCAAAAAAACTCCCAAAAACCTCCCAAAAACCCACCCAAACCCCCCCAAAACCCACCAAAACCCCTCAAAACCCACCAAAACCCACCAAAACCCACCAAAACCACCCAAAACCCCACAAAACTCCCCCAAAACCCCCCAAAACCAATCAAAACCCTACAAAACCCACCAAAACCCACCCAAACCACCCAAAACCCTCAAAAACCCTCAAA
>CBDCEV010000137.1:0-5661 GCA_965215715.1 Hyphomicrobiales bacterium
GACAATCTGCAACTCCTGTGCAACCTGCTGTGTGATTTTGAGAACCCTTCGCGATCCCCATCACTTGTGGCATGACATGGATGACGATCTCTTCAACGACTCGTCAATCTCCTCGCCAGCTTGACGGCACCTCACATCATGTCCTCCCTCCACGGAAGCGACTTCACTCTTCTCGCACACAACAACGCATCGTGTGCAACGCCCAAGACACGCTCGTCGGTGCCTTCTGCGTCAGAGTCTTCACGTCTCTGAGCATCGGCTAAGAACTCAGCTCGAATCTCTCAAGTAACACACGCCACCGATGTCACAAGTTTCAGGGACTTCCACAGGCCTCTTCGTGAGAATAGAAATCACCATCCTCCATGCACTTTACAATCGTCTTGATCTTGGGCTGTTCCACCTCCACTGTCACGGTGGAGACGTCTTCAGGGAATACCATGCCTGTCGGTACTGGCATCTGACACCGACTCTTTGGCAAGTTCGTTACGCATCATAGTCCTCATTTTCTTCGTTTCGAAACCCAGGCTCCATCTCTGCCTTCATCCTCCTGTTCATCTCTGTCACCTCCACCAAGTGCTTTCTGATCTCCTTCACCTTCCGTATTTCCTGCTTGATCTCAGTCCTCGTATCTATTTTGAGGCTTTCCATGGACTTGTTCAGTCTCGTCAAACCGGAGATGAGTCTCACAATAATAATTGTCCTTCAAAACACATCATCTGTTATACCACTCCCACCCACCCCCCTCACCCCACCCACCACCCGCAACTGTCAACCTCCCGGCTGTCACACCCTGAACCACCCTAGCATCCCTACGTCCACCGTCTCTCGCCACCTCCACCGACGACAGGCCGTTCGTTTCGCTGTTTGAATTTGTGCTGTTCATGAGAATCAATCAAGTTGTCGAGCACAAGGCCGTGCTTTCACGGTTTGAATTCGTACTGTGATTGAGAATTTGGCAAGCAACACAAAGATTGCTAGGCCATTGGGTCTCACAGTTTGTATTATTTCTCAGAGGAACTCAGGGATGCGTTTCCCTTTGAAACGAAGAGCCAACGCCGGCGTCGCCATGAGTGCTTTCAAACGCATGCAACACATACAACCTCTGAGACACACACACCACACACAACACACACAACATCCCCGAGAAGCACCACGACACACCAGAAGCATGACACAGAGAAACAAGACAAAGACAGACAGAAACAGACACAGAGACACACAGACGGACAGACAGACGGACGGACAGACGACAGACAGACAGAGAAGAAGAAAGACAAACTCAACAAAGTGCGAAGACACAAAAAGTGTCTGGACTCACTTCTCCAACAACTTAATTGAAGTGACAAAAACCCAAGAAACCAATTTTTGTAAAAGTTTTTGGGACGCCAGGGCGCGACCCCCAAGACACCGTGACTCAACTTCCGCCCAAAAGTTGATGGGCTCAGTTCCCCTGAAAAAAAAACGCATTAATGCATTTTCCCAGAAATCAATTTATGAAAGAGAAAAAAGAAGAAGAAACGGAAAGATGTTCATGAAACGAAACGAAAAGATAAATGAAAAGAAAGAGACGACGAGAGAAACAAACTCCGAAAAGTCAAACTAAATTTGACATGTGTTTGAAAATGTTGATAAAATGACTGTTTGTGCTCACATGCCGTTGATCGTTTTCTCGAGCCATTCATGCGGAGTGCGCATCAGTGAAAAGATTTGTCATGTAACTGATGTGCTACGAAAAAAAATCGGAAATATTTTCATGTGTGTAATCGTGTTGTCTAAGTCGTGTTGTCTAACATAGTACTTCTGTTAGGATGCAGGCGCAAGCTACTTCTGCCTCCACAGCAGCACATCTTCAAAGGTACAGATTTGTTGCTGACTGTGCCCCACCTTTCCCTGTCCACCGCTGTAATCGGAATGCCACATCCACTGTTGCCACATGTGCTTTTTACTTCCGTCCCACTTGCCTCGTATCGTTTGCCACGCCTTCATGGTTCTGAAACCTTCAACAATAACATTCATATCTCCTTCTGCTTCCCATTTTGCCATGTGATCAGCCTCTTTATGGTGCTCTCTGTGGATGTGCTTCTGTCCTCTGTTTACCTCCGATTCTGTCCGCGTACTGTTTCGCCCTCGAGAAGTACAATGGTCCATCTTTCAGCGACCTTACTGTCCCCGCACATCTGCACAGTAGCTCCTTGACTTCTCACCGAGATTGTTTTGTCAAGCGCGCCCACCTCCCTTGGTTTTGTTTTCCGCGTCTGCTTTGATATCATCTCCCAGCGTTGGCCTGTGCACGACCGAGTGTTTCACGTTCATCAAGGCAAAAGTCACGAACACCCTCATATCCATCTTGCAAAATAAGCTACCGTAACTTATCAAAGTTGTGGTACCCACCTTACGACAACTTGTGATGAGTTATCATAAGTTGGATGGCCTTGGGCCAAGTTTTTGGGAACCTCCATATCTCATTTCAAAATATTGTTCATTTTCAATGTTTTCATGACATTCAACGTGATTAACTTTTTGAACTTTGGAATATGTTTGATTTTTTGGTGAACAATAATCTTTACTTTTCTGCATTTTGTTCTTGGTCTATTCATGTTGGCAATGATCCTGTATTTTCCCAAAAAAAATCCATTCGTTTTTTAATCTTTATCATGTGCCAACTTTAAATTTGAAAAAAAAAAAACATGAAACATGTCAGTGCGAAGTGAAGTCCGTTTCTAAGTTAAGATAGTGTTTAAGTTACGTTAGTTCGGCCATGTCAAGTTAGTTTTTAGGGCAAGCTTTTTCTTAAAAGTTAGTTTCTAAGTTAAGTAAGTGTCTAGATTACGTCAGTTTCTAGGTTATGTTAGTTTCGGTATTAAGGAACCTTCTAAGTTAGTTTCTATATATTGGGTAAGTTTGAACTGGGTCAAGTGAGCTTCTAAATTATGTCGTCTAAGTTAAAATATCTTCTAAATTCAGTAAGATTTAAAGTTTAATCAGTCTCCATTGTAAAATTACTTTCCAAGTTAAATTACTTTCAACCGAGTCAAGTTAGTTTCCAAGTTAACTGTTTGTCAACGTCAACTTATCTTCAAAGTTCAGTATGCAACAAACATTAAATTAGGCGTCAAGAAAAATGAGTATCAGAGTTAAGTTAATTTGAACTTGGTCAAGTTAGTTTCTGAGTTAACATGTTGTCGAAGTTAACTTATCTTCTGAGTTTCGTATGGTTCAATCATTTGAATCGGACTCCAGTAAAATTAGTTTGTTAAGTTCGTTTGAAACCGGTGAAGTTAGTTTCTAAATTATCTTGTTGTCTTGGTTAACTTATCTTCAAACATTAAATTAGGCCTCAGTTTGAACTCGGTGATGTTAGTTTCTAAGTTATCTTGTTGTGTAAGTCAAGTTGTCTTCCAAGTTTAGTGAGATTCAAAAATTGAATTAGACCCCAAGAAAATTGTGTCTAAGTTATCTTCTAAGTTTGACTGGTTTCTAAGATAAAGTATCTTCTAAGTTTAGTAAGTTTCTGAGTGAAGTTTGGGTCCAAGTTAAAGGTTAAGTAAGTCTTCTACGTCCACTTTTCTCCCCAGTCCGAAAAAATGTCTGAACCAAAGTTTGGTACAAAACTGGGAGGGAAGAAGAGAATGACAAAAAAAAAGATGAGTCGAAAAAGATGGAAAAATTGAAAATTGGTGGTTCCCGAAAACTTGGCCCAGACCTTCCAACTGGTCATGACCTATCAAAGGTTGTCGTAAGTTAGGTGCCATAACTTATCAAAGATCAATCATTAATTCAAGGAATTATATTAGGATGTGGGCGCCAGCTAGTTCTGCCTCAATAGGAGTACTGGTCTTCAAATGCACAGATTTGTTGCTGACTGTGACCCACCTTTCCCTGTCACACCGCTTTGATCGGAATGCCACATCCACTGTTGCCACATGTGTTTTGTACTTCCGTCCCACTTGCCTCGTACCGTTTGCCACGCCGTCATAGTCCTGAAACCTTCAACAATAACATTCACATCTCCTTCTGCTTCCCACTTTGCCATGTGATCAGCCTCTTGGTGGTGCTCTCTGTGGATGTGCTTCACGCAGTGGCCGATCTTCTGTCCTATGTATACCACCGATTCTGTTCGCGTACTGTTTCGCCCTCGAGAAGTACAATGGTCCATCTTTCAGCGACCTTACTGTCACCGCACATATGCACAGTAGTTCCTTCACTTCTCACCGAGATTGTTTTGTCAGGCGCGACCACCTTCCTTGGTGTTGTTTTCCGCGTCGGCCTTGATATCTTCTCCAAGTGTTGGCCTGTGCACGACCGAGTGTTTCACGTTCACCAAGACAAAAGTCACGAACCCCCTCATGTCATTGTGCGAAGTAAAGTACCGTAACTTATCAAAGTTGTGGTACCCACCTTACGACAACTTATGATGAGTTATCATAAGTTGGATGGCCTTGAGCCAAGTTTTCGGGAATCTCCTTTTTCATATGTTTCATGTTTTTTTTCGTTTGGTAAACTGTTTCATTTTAAAAACAAAGATGTTCTTTCTTTCGAACAAACTTTACTTTTCTGTCTTTTTCTTTGTCTCTTCATTTTGTTATGTTCCATTTTCCCACTTAAAAACATGTTATCATGTTTTCTCTCTTGATCCGTGTGTCATTATGTTTGTGTTTTTGTTTCAAAATAATAAGTTCAGTGCTAAATAAAGATGATTTAGTTAGTTTTATCTTTCTTTGTTATGCTAACTTACCTTCTAAACTTAGTCTCTCAGTTCAGTTAGTGTCTGAGTTCAGTTTGTGTCTAAGTTCAAAAAGTTTCTAAGTTAAGTTAGTTTCTAAGTAAATGTATTTTTCTCAGTTTAGTTAGTGTCACCGATAAGTTAGTTTCCAAGCTTAGTCAGTTTTAGGTTTCTGGGTTAAGTTAGTTTCTGGGATAAGTTAGCTTGTAAGTGAACTTGAAAAAAGTGTTATGAAAAACTTGTTTGGGTAAAAATTTGATAACTTCCAGGTGGTGCAGCCGCTCCCCTCCTTTTGGATGTTGGTTCTTTCCCTCCTCCTTCCTCCTTGCTTCCACCCATACGGAGCGACGGACAAAGCCACGAGACCCAAAAGAGGGAGGGAAGGACCTCCAGTGGGCGATGCGTCTTTTCCTCCCGTTCAATGGTGGTGCTTATACACAGGGTTCACGATGATTCACACATAAGCGATTGAGAGCAAGTGTGTGCGTGTTGTTTTCCTTCCAGTTTGCAGTGAGCATGGCATCGGTTGCGAAGCAGTCTGCGATGTCAAACACAAGACCACCAGCCGGCGGAGGCTTGGTTTCTGGCAGCTGGCGCAGTCACTTCTTCAAGGACCTTCAGTTGAACTTTTGGATAACCGGCATAATGATACGCCTTTCAGTGCGGGTGGCGGCGTGGACCTCTTGCTGGCAGACTGCCTGGTGGGTCTCATCGCAAGGCTCACCGGAAGGCGTTGGCGACGATGGATCGTCTTCTCCTGCAGACTACGAGTCGTTGCTCCCCAGCAGATCATGAAAGTAACACGTTGTTGAAAGACACTTGATTGAACAGTAATTTGGTTTTGACCGAGAATTTGAACATACAAGGGTCCCCTTCTCCGCAGCAGTACGAGCAAGACATGACGCACGACGAAGGGATTGCCGCCACCATGCAGGAGA
>CBDCEV010000138.1:0-5328 GCA_965215715.1 Hyphomicrobiales bacterium
TTCAGAGCTCGGAGGAACTCGGTATCACGACAAAATGTGCGGCGATGAAGATAGGAAAGTGAGCAAGGAGGCTATGGTCCAGTATGGCAAGATCCATGCACGGGGTGATGTGATGTCGGATTTTTGCTTCGTCTCTGACTTGGGATGGCGACTGCAAGACAAACTTCGTGACTTTCTGCACCGCAGTCTCCACGCTTTCAATCCAAGGGTGAAGATGTCGACCTGTTGCCAGATGGAATGGTGGATCTGATCTTCGGTCCAATGCGCATTTGTTTGTTTGATTTTTGAGGTAGTGCAGTACAGTGCAAACTTGATGCGCAGTTTTCTGCGACTCTTCGGTTATCACTGTGAACGTGAATGACGCGCATCGCGCTGGTGCGAATCGTCTCTAAAACAAAAAACAATGGATTCAATCTTATCCGTTCAAAACAAAAACTTTTCAGGAGACGGAAAAGAGTTTACGAAAGTTTCTTGAGCCGTCAGCAAAGCCGAAAGTCATTACACTGACACTTCATTGGATTGTGGCGAATCCTGTCAAGATTTATCATGGAATCACCGAACTTCAACACCTCATCGATCCGAGACGAACGGCATTGCGGGAAAGAGCAGTACGAAGAGTAAAAGAAGGAACATCCGCTGTGTTATTACAATCAGGCTTGGATGAGAAATGGTGGTTTGATTCCATGGAGTGCTATTGCTTTCTCCGAAATGTCCAAGACCTCCTGGCAGATGGGAAAACTCCTTGTGAGAACCATTCAAAGGTCCGATATTTTTTGGCAATGATTGAATATTTTCCGAATTCTGCTCGAGACCAGTCCAGGCATCACCAATTTGGAAAGAAAGTTCTACCTGGAGTGTTCCTTGGATATGCGTTAATCGCAGGGAGACTTGGGAAAGGAGATATTTTGGTAGCAGACTCGGAAATTTATCCTCGAAGAATCAACGCCAAAGAAGCATTAACGCCACACAAGGGAGAACAATTCATATTCTCAATTCCAGATGGTACAGCAAAATTGTTGGGAAGAGACATCAAATCCGAGAACTCGCTCTAAGACAGGAACAACCTGTAGTGAGTGAAGATCTCAGTGGAGAACTTTATGGCGACACGGGAGAGCCTCAACCGACAGAATCAAGAGACGACGCTGAAGACCGGAAAGACTTTTGGTCCACTCAAGGTGAATTCATTTATCGTCATCACAACGAACTTCACGTGCATTGAAATACATTGATGTAACAAGGTCAACTCACACAAATCTGGACGTGTTGCAAGAAAATCGTATAGATGATTATTGGAAAATGGACGCGAAGAGAAGTTTATCGGAATCTTGGACAGGATTCACCAACTTCACATTATTGAAAGAGAAACCTCCAAAGGGATATGTGTGGACTGGGCGGACACTGACAAGAAATCAAGCAACTGTCAGACCTGAGAGCGTGTGGCCTCAAGTCAGAAAAGCAGCTTTAGAAAAACAAGAATGGAAAAACGAGAAGCCAGAACTCGATAATGCTGCAAAAGAAAAGTTCAAACTGGCACCACGAAGGTGGATGCAAAGCAGGAAATTGCATCCCGAAAGATTCCAAAAACGATTCATGGTTGCATGGTGGAATCTCATGAATCCACAAGGCAAAGAGTGGAATCTTCTCTACCTACAAAACTCAAAGATCACATTGCAGGCAAAGGAAAAACTTCGATGACCCATTACAATTTGGTTCCGATGAAAATTCCGGATGCAAAAGCAGCAGTGGAAGGAATGGAGCTGGGAAAAGTCAAAAAGCAAGAAGGAGGTTATTCTGGAAGCACACAGAGACAAAAGAAGTCCACTTTGCTACATTGATGGACATCTGTCATCTCAAAAATATGCGGAGTTAGAACCAAAATTTCAGAAGTCTCAAGGCAGAGTCGTGCTCCGGGCGACATTGTAAAAGACGACTCTGGAGCCTATGCAGTTTTTACTGAACAGGGCTCGTCTGCGTCTCAGATGACTGCTGCAAAAATAATGAGGTATGGCAAGGTTACCAGGTTGTGACGGACAAGCAGCTGGTGCAGTATCTGCCCATACTTAGTTTAAATTGGAGGATGCTCCCACATTGCTCAAAATTCTTCAATCGGAATGTCCCATTTGCATGGATACGTCTTCCACGACACAAGTGGCCCAAATCATGGGCTCACATTGAAGATCCAGTGGTACTTGTTGAACGAAATCTGTACGGTCAGGAGCTTGTATGGGAAAAAGTACCGAATTGGGAATATGTTCGTTCATCGAACACAAGGATTATTCTTATCGATTTGCGTGGATGACATCAAAATGGTTGGAAAGAAGCAGAATATGGCTCCCATGTGGAAGAAATTGATGAAAAATGTTCACCTTGACGAACAAACTTCATTTCTTGATCACGTATACTTGGGATGCACTCAACGTGAATGTAAACCGAACGAAATCATCATCAATGAATACAGATAAATGTTTGAATCACGAATTTCTGTTGGAGCAACTGAAAAAATTACCAGGGTGGGAAAAACCTCACACAAAGACTGTTGCGTGGTCCTACGACATGGGAGGACACGCTCAAAAAATGCGTTGAAAGACACTGCGAACTGGCGAACAAGAAGACAGAGCAACTATACAAAGTCTCAACTCCTTGCTTGGATGATCACCATTTCAAGATAGAGGAACTAGAGTGTTCACAAATTGTGTAGAAATGTTTGTACTTGGCACGAAGTGGTAGACCAGACACCTTATGGACAGTAAACAAACTTGCTCGATCGGTCACCAAATGGACAAGAGCATGTGACCGACGACAGGCACGCTTGATCTCCTGCATTCATCACACAAGTGACCACCAGCAATATTGTCATGTGGGTAACACGGTTCAGCATTGTCGATTGGGTTTATTCCAAGACCCAGATTTTGCTGGGGACTTCGAGGAATCAACATCAACTTCGGTGGTGATCTTATGTATTATTGGAAGTCGAACATTTGTCGCCAATAGTTAGTTGGATGTGCAAGAAGCAAACGTCAGTATCCCACAGTTCCACAGAGTCTGAAATCATCTTGTTGGAACTGAGAATGGACGGATTACTTGCTTTGGACTTATGGGATGAGGTGATAGAATTGTTACGTTCATCGAACAGTACCACATCACCAAAAACCAAGCCCACAGCAGGAAACTGTCTGCGAGATCCCGGAAGGGATCGCACATCCAAACCCAAACAATAGGGAAACCGAGACGCCGATGAATTGTCGCATGTGGACCATTTTGCCACAAACGCACACTCTTCTCAATTCGAAGTTCAGTTGTACATTTTTTGAAGACAACGAAGCTGTGATCAAGGTGATCATTAAGGGCCGAAGTCCAACAATGAGACACATGTCCCGAACCCACAGAGTCACGCTCGATTGGTTGTTTGACAGAATCAATTTGGACCCCAAGATCCAAATCAAATATGTTGACACCAAAAACCAACTCGCTGACATGTTGACCACAGGAAATTTCACACGTGATGAATGGGCCACAAAAATGTTAAAAACTTTAAAAACTTAAAAACCTAATTGTAAGCCTACACACAAAATTTAATTATAAGTATAATTAAAATGAAATTATAAATTATAATTTGTGTGTGGGTGTGTGGTGTGTGTGTGTTGGGCGTGTGTGCGGGTGTGGGCCTTTGGGCGTGTGTGCGGGTGTGTGGTGTGTGAGTGTGGGAATTGTAAAAATAATTATAATTATAATTATAATTTTAATTATCTTTCGAATCAAGATTTGAACATTTAAAGATTTTTCTGGCCAAAAAAAAGTTAAAAAAAACTTCAAAACCTAAATAATTTTAATTTAAATTAAAATTTCGAAATATAATTATAATTATAAGTATAATAAAAGTCAATTTTTTGATTACAATTAAAAAAATGTATTTGTAATTATAATTATAATTATAATTATAATTTTTTAATTTTATTAGATTGAGAATCTTTATAATCATAATTTTAAAATACTTTTAATTACATGTATTTTTAGTATGATTACAATTCAAGTTATTTGAAAAGACATCCACAGGAATTAAGATTTTAAGTTCGTAAAATTTTTGGGGTCAGCCAAGTCTTTGAATGTTGAGATCTTAATTCCATGAATTCGAACATGATACTTGTAATTGTAAAAGAAAATGAAAAGAACAAAAAAAGAGAAAAAGTGCGGAGGTCACTAGAAGGAATTAAGATTTAAATCCAAATTTCGCCCTGGCTGGCGGGGTCCGCCAAATGCGGCCACGGGTAAACCCCCACCCCCACCTCAAACTAGTTTGGGGTTTGGGAGAGGAGAGGTTACTACCTCCCCAAACCCCAAACTAGCTTGAGGTTTGGGGAGGGGTGCAACTACTTCCCAAACCCAAAACACCCTCCCTTTAATTTATTATTTTTCAGTTTTTTCGTTTTTTTTTTTCGTTTTTTTTGGGAGGGCTTTGTTTCATTTTTTCATGTTTTTTCATGTTTTTCGTTGTTTTTTCTTCATTATATCTTATTTTTTCATTTTTATCATTTTTCCAATTTTTCTTTTTTTTGCATTATTTTTTTTGATTTGAGTTGTTTTTTTTGTGATTTTTTGATTTTTCCATTTTTGTGATTGTTTTTTCTTTTCCTCCGCCCGACCCCTCCTCCGCCGGACCGCTCAAAATTTCGCTCTTTTTTTCCCTCTCCCACCCCCATTTTCGCTCTTTTTTTCTCTCTCTGGGGGTCTTCTCGTTGAATTTTGGTGGTGTTTGAAGCGCCGGGACCCTCAAATGTTCCAAACGTGCACATTTGAGGGTCGCGGCGCTTCAAACACCACCAAAATTCCACGAGAAGACCCCCAGAGAGATAGAAAAAGAGCGAAAATGGGAGCGGGAGAGGGAAAAAAGCGCGAAATTTTGGGCCGCCCGCCTTCGCGCCCCCACCCTTCGAGCGCCCACGCTGCGTGGCTCCACCCTTCTGGGCCCCACCCCTCTGGGCGCCCGAAGTTTCGGGCCCCCACTCCTCCGGGCCCCACCCTTCGGGCGGAGGGACACGGGGCCTCCACTTTTTCTGGGTTTGGGCCAACGTTCCTCATTTTTATCATGTTGCCCATTTGTTCTTTTTTTGTGCATTTTTGGTTGTTTCTATTTCTTGTCTTTTTTTTTTTGAAATTTTCACTGTTTTTGTTTTTGTTGTTTTTTTTAAAAATTTTTTTTTTATTATTTTTTCATTTTTTTAAAAGTTGGGGAGGAGGGAGGGAGAGGGAGCAAACCCAAACCCCAAACTGGTTTGGGGTTTGGGGAGGGATGGGGTTACTACCCCACCAAACCCAAACCCCCCCCTCCTC
>CBDCEV010000139.1:0-8356 GCA_965215715.1 Hyphomicrobiales bacterium
TTCTATTCATGTGTGGTTGTCATTGTCTTGCTGCTCTGACAAATCTGTGCCTGATTCTTTCACTTTGAAATTCCATGAAATCATGTGTGATTGGTATAGCGGGACAGTCGATTGTGTATTCCATTTCCTTCATTTTGACAGCCCTGATGGTTGCTTCTGTCGTGATCTTTAATTAAATTTCGTCACTATCTTCTTTAAATCCCGGTGACAACTGCTTTATTTCGTTGGGACATTCCCAAATCTTTCTTTCATACTTTCTCCATCGCGGTTTATTGCAATTGCTTGTGACCTTCTCTCCTCCATAGCGTGCATCTTCAATTCCAATGGCGGGAGAGTTTTTCCTCGAAATTGGCGTTGATGTGTTCTTCAATCTTGGCGTCTATATTCTCTTCCATATTTGTCATTTTTCATCATTTCTTTGATCAAGAATTCGAATGTCCGTCTTAGTGTGTATTAGAACTTCAACGATGTGTCGATCTCTGTTTTGATTCTTAATATTCATGTGAGAGAATGTCTCGAATATCCTGTCCATTGTCGTTCTCGTAACCGTGATCTCGAAACTCACTGCTGTCATTGATAGCTCGAATTGTGAAATGTCGCCCGTCCGGTTCTTCTCCACTGCATCATTTTGCCATTTTTCCTTGAGATGCAACTGACGGACTTTTGTCTTTTTCTAGGAAGCTGACGTCAATGCATGGTTCAGAAACTTTCCTTTTTGCCTCTCTTTCCTCCATCTTTAAAGTGGGAAGGTGTTCTCTGTTCTTCGTACCGCTGATCTAAAGTGCCGTCATTTCAATTGTTTCTTTTTCATTCATCTTGTATTATTCGATCTTTCTCTTGTCCACAAAAACTCTTCCTCGGCTCACCAAATACTGATGATTTTGTTAAGAGGAGGATTTTTGTTTTTCTTCCATTTGCTTCTTTACGTCCTTCACCGTGTGTTGCGGGATTTTTTTTTCACGACGATTCGCAACAGCACGATGCACGTCCTCCGCATGATCTTTGCGAAGACCGAAGATTCGCATGGACTGCGTATCAAGTATGTACTTTTTTTCTCTTCTTTTCCACAAACTGAACATCTTTTTGTTTCAACTGAAAACAATGTCATCAGATGTTCATTCACTCATTCTCTTTGCCTCACGAACAGCCGTCATGGACACCCTGAGAGATTCTGACCAAACAGCAGTATTCCTGGAATGTGCCACCAATAAGTAGCTCTGTATGGGAAACTGCTTTCTGTGCAAAACGAGTTTTCGTGGGAACCGAGAAAGCATTGTCCATCAAATCTCCATTGAAACCCGAATCGGTTGTGTCAGCGAACTGTTTGCTGCATGGCAACATGCGCTTTCTGTGTAGATCAAGGTTTGTGGGCCAAAAAGAGATCATTGTCCATCAAACCTCCATTGCAGCCCGCGAACAAGAAATCATTGTCCATCAAGCCCAACAATCCACGCAATTGTCGTAGACATTCAACGCGCCACCCTCAAACCAACGCAAAATCGCCAATCATGAAATCGTCGTGCATAACCTCCATTCAACGAAGGGACTGCACCAACTGAGATTCCCGACTGCAAGATGCGCAACCATCAAAACCAACGGAAATCGCCAATCATGAAATTGTCGTGCATAACCTCCATTCAACGAAATGACTGCGCCTGCTCAACACAAACCACGCGGTTGGGTTCAAAGGGACGCCGGTAGATGGCACTGTACTCTTCCATGAAAGGCATACGATGCCGTTGGGGCCACGCTGTTTGGTTTCCAACCGAACAACTGTATTCCTGGAATGTGCCATCAATAACTTTGGTTGCTGACCCAAAACTTTCATCAATACAATTCGCTGTTTCTGGAAACACCTGAGAATTTCCCACCAAACACCTGCATTCCCGAATCGGTTGTGTCGCAATCCAAAGAAGTGCTCCACTACTGCGAACGCATTCTGTGCAGATCGAGGTTTCTTGGCAGACGAGAAATCATTGTCCACCAAACCTCCAATGCAGCCCGCGAACAAGGAAATCATTGTCCGTCAAACCTCCATTGCAGCCCGAATCGGTTGTATCGCGCAGTCAACAAACTGCTGCACGGCAACGTATGCATTCTGTGAAATCTGAAATTTCTTTTGCGAACAAGAAATCATTTACCATGAAACCTCACGGCAACGTACGCATTCTGTGAAGATCGAGGTTTCTTCGCGATCAAGATATCATTGTCCATCAAAACTTGCATTGCAACTCGAATCGGTTGAGTTTGTGTCGCAATCAACGAACTGCTGCACGTCAAATGTACGCATTCTGTGTGTGCAGAAATGGTCAACTGATTCACCATTCCTGTACCATCACAACATCACCTGGCCAACCCGAATCGCCGTGTGACAGTCTTAGGCAAGAAACTCTCACAAGTCACGTTCAAAATCAAGACAACTGGCGTGGTAGAAAAAACCAGCAATGCGACGCGAGAAATAATCCTCCTGAAGAGGACGTCACATCGTTACCAGCAAAAACGCAGCACCGCAACAAATCACCATTCCACTCTTCTCAAACGGCAGATGTACTCAATTTCCAATGTTTCCAATTCCTCATTCAACAGCATTCTCCCACTCTTTCTCAACATCCTTCCGAGGCAAACGTTCAACCACACGTCGACGGACTTCCCGCAACTTCTTTTACAAACTCTTCTCGCTAGCAACTCAAAGCTCCCTCCTTGTGTGCATCCATTTCCATCTCCTCTGGATCGTCAAGGCGGCACAACACACCTCTTGCGATCTTATCATCAAGCACAAATAATTCTCCTCATCAGGTGCAAGCCCTGTATTCAACCAAAAAATGTTTTCCGCCAAAGAAGCTGAACTACGCAACTTGCCTCTGGCACCGGAAACAAACACTCTACAATTGGAGCTGGTATGGCAACTGGAAAGACACCATGGACTTTACCACTCCATGTTTTCCCGTCTGTTGTCTTGTTGTACTTGCCATCGATGAAATAGATCCTAGTACTTGCCCTTCCTCGAGCTTCTTGTCCCCTCCTCTGTTTGCACCGTATCGTCGTGCCCATGTGCTTGCAACGTTCTGGGGTTCGATGAACATGCTTTTTATTTACATTTTTTATTGTTGTTTACCAGAAAAAAAACTCAAAAAAAAAAACGCCCCTTCACATTTGTTTTGAATTTGTCACCTTGACACAATGTCAGCAAAACTCTTGAACTTGGTGGGAATCCTCGGTTTCATATGTTTGGTGATGTCCTCTGTCATTTCCGCACCTGTCACCGTCACCTTGGTTCTCCTCTCCGTAGATCACATCGGTTACCTTGGGGAACGTGTGCTCGTAGATTGTGTTGGCAAGCAATGGATTTACGTCGTGGAAATAACTTGCACGGATTGGTGGGGTCGAAGAAACTCCTTGCCTGACTCGGGAGGGCTCCACAACAGACCAAAATTTATGTTGTAAATACTGATGGTCTGCAGACACAAACGCTCTTACACTCTGTGTCTGGTGTGAAACGGGAATTCGAAATCACGTCAGAAACTGGGTTGCAATTCTGGTCGGGAGTTTTTGCAATTTTCTCTCACGACATCATCACCTTGCACTTCTCCAAGCAAATCTCACAGGCACTCTTGGACTCGCACGAGGCCTCGAACGAAGTCAATCGTCGTGATCCACATGTTGACCTCCCATTTCCCTCCATTTGAATTCCAACAATATCGTATTCTGGGAAGTTCATAAGAATTCTGATCCAAAATAAAACAAGAATACAAACACTTCTTCAGAAACCTGGTGGCAGACTTTATCAAGATATCCCTCCAACAAAATCTGGCGAACCACAAATCGGGCCATGACCATCAAACCATCGCTCACAGAAAAACGGAATCAAAACTGAAAATCCGAAAATATGTGTCGCTCATTCTGTCAATAACAAGAAAAAAACGTTCAAAATCATACACATGTGCAAAACTCGCTTGCGAACGCTGGACCCATACGGTGATCTTGAACTATTCAACTGCATGGTCCGGGGTTTCTGGCTTCTGGACCAACAAAAAAACTGGGGTTGCTGCACGTTTCGGATGTACGTCATGACTGCATCGAATTTCTTCCACCAACGCTGAAATGGATCGTTCAGAAATATTTCCAAAAATGAGAATCACTGCTCCATCTCGCACACCTGAGACCACCAAAAAAAAAAAAAAACTGAAATACAACGGTCCTGGTTTTCTGTCCAAAACATATGCCTCAAAAAAAACACGTCAGATGTCTCCCAATTGCAGATTCCAATCCAACCATTGCTGACAAACATCCAGAAATGTCGGAAAATCAGAATTAAATTCAAAATTTCGTTCAAAAACTCCTTCTATCGGTCGGTTTTAACATTGACGTTTCGGGCGAAACTTTAAACTGCAAACTTAAAATTTAAAAATTAAATTTCTGCTCGAAACTCAACTTTTAACTCTGGTTGCAAAATTTAAAATTTAATTTCCACAAGAAACTCCCACACCGAAAAAAACGGAAACCAAAAATTTTCCCCCTCCCCCTCCCCCCGCCAAACCACCACCCGCCACCACCCACTAACGATCACGAACTTTTTTAAACGAAAATTAAAAAACTTCAAACTTAAAATTTAGAATTTAATTTCAACCTGAAACTCAAACTTTAAACTCTGGGGCAAAATTAAAATTTCGGCCCTGAAACTTAATTTTGAACTCTGGGAATAAAATTTAAAAATTTTAAATAGCCAAAAAATTTTAATTTGAATAAAACGACCACACTCCAATCATTATACATAACAACATTCGTCCAACTGTTAAACGGGTTGGAAACTGAATGGAACCACTGCAAAACAAATTCTGATCTCGCAAACACCAACGAACCTTGAACTCAGTACGATCATCCAATACCACTTACATCCCATCGCCACTTTCATCAAATCCGAAAATCAACCTCATCCCAAATGAGCCCTTTGACCATCCAAAATGTGGGAAAGAAGAGAAAAAGAAACGACAAGGGCAAGGACAATCAATATAGTCTGTGTTTGTTTGAAAGCGTCGCCAACGACGCCTTCACACAACTCGGCTTAGGCCCGCCTTTCAGGTTTCAACAGACCTTCATGTGGAGCATCGCCGGTCGAAGGTCTGTTGTAAATCGAAAAGCGGGGGTTAAGGGGGGGTAAAACAGGAGGATGTTTAAAGGGGGAGGGTTTAGATGGGGTGAAGAGGGGGGAGGGTTAAGAGGGGGGTTAGAGGGGTGGGGGAGGGGGTTAAGAAGGGGGGAGAGGGGTTAAAAAAAAAGCGGTGAACAGAATTGGGGAGTTTTGAAAGGGGGTTGAAAGTTTTTGGGGGGTTTTGGGTGAAAGTGGATAAAAAGGTCAAAAGGGGTCAAAAGGTAAAAAAAAAAGAGGGTCAGAAAGAGAATCAAAGCAATTGAGGGTATTTTTAGGGGTTCAAAAAGCTTTGGGGTTGAAACGGGTTTTGGAAAACAAAAAGGTTCGGAGGGTTGGGGTGGAGGGGGTTGAAAAAGGGGTATGGGGGGGCAGGGGGGGGGGGATGGGGGAAGAAAAAAGGTGTGTGTGTGTGGGGGAAAAAAGGGGGGGGAAAGGGGGGTGAAAATGGTAAAGGGGGTTTTGGGGTTAAGGGTTTCAAAATTAAGGGTTTGATTATATTAGTTGAAAACTTGAGGATTCTGGGGTTTTAAAATTTAAGGGTTCTAAAGTTTGAGGGTTGAAAATTAATTTCAACATTGAACCATCAAAAAAGTGCTCGGTCATTTTGGAAAAAAATGGTTTTGGGGTGGAAGTTGTTTTGGGGTGGAAATGGTTTTGGGGTGGAAATGGTTTTGGGGTGAAAAAATGGTTTTGGGGTGAAAATTTTTGGGATGAAGAGTGACAATTTCCATCCCAATTTTGATGAAATTGTAACTAACCGACAAAAAACGGTTTGCAAATTGAATCTCTGCTTTCGCAACACTTTCACCCGTCTAAATGCGCACTACTTCTTTTTCCTCCAATTTCTTCCATTCAAAATCTTTGGCCTTCCAAATGAAATTTTGTGCCTTGCACACCCTCGCTCGTTTCCTGTTTTGACAACTCCCTGGACCAATTCAAGTTACTTTTTTTGAAAATCCACACTCTCTGCCCTCCCATTCATCGATGACCACTCATCGTCCAGCAATGAAAAATCAGAAAAACAAAAAAAAACATCTCTCTCACTGTTCTTCTTCCACTTCAAATTTCGTTTTTATCCCTGAACAAACTGACAACGGAACAAATGGAATTCGGTAACACTGAACAAATGCGATTTTACCCCTCATGACATGTTCGCCTTTTTTGGAGCCCTTCCTCTCTGTCTCTACTGACCTTCCACAATGTCAACCCCACAAACTTCGCCCTTCAATAAACCTCAAACTGAAAACCCAAAACCTAAAACCTTAAACCTGAAACCCCAAAAAACCATAAAACCATGAAACCCAACCCTTTACCCTTCACCCTTAATCTCCAAACCCTCAAACCCTCAAACCCTCAAACCCTCAAACCCTTAAACCCTCAACCCTCAAACCCTTATTCAAAACCCAAACCCAAACGGGCAAAAACCGTGTTTTTGTGAAAACGTTGCCGAAAACCGGCAACGTTTTTACCCAAAAAACATGAACAAAAATTTTTCCAAAAAAAAACTGACCACCAATTTTGACATTCTGGAAAATAAATTGCGAAAAGACCCGCAAAAAAACACAAAAATGTCATTTGGGATAGAACAAAAAAAATAGGGTTAAATTGAGGGGGGGACAAAAAAACAAAAATAACATCAAGTGTTTCACCACACTTGTTCAAACCCATCGAGAATTCACTGACACACGATCACTTGTTGTGATCAACTTGATTTTCAACAACTGGTCTTTTGCCGTGCATTCGCAATCGCAATTCTAAATCGACATCTGACGGACACGTGAGACTCAACAAACAAGCGGGAATGCTTCAACGGTTCTCTTCACCAACAATTCTCCGTCGAAACACTTCGCTCTTCTCCATCTCTGGTTTTTCTCCCTTTAACGAAACCTCTTCAAGAGAGACTCCTCTCTGGATTGTGAAATGTGCAAACTTTCTTTTTGGAGACAAAAAGATGAAATGAAGTGTAATTTCCACATCAAAAAGTCAATCAAAATTGCAAGCCGCCTCACCCTGGAACCAGCCCACTGTACCGAAGGCTGCAGGAACATTGCCCTCCCCTCCATGGGAATGGGTCAAACCTAACACAGACGAAACAAACCGCGCGAGACATCTGCGCACGCCAACATGCCTCCCCATCGCATCCGCCAAACTTGTTCGGCGCGCTCCTCATCAGAAGAATTTTGCTGCGTGCGCGCGCGATCGCCAATGCACTGAATCCCCTAATTTCCTTTGTCCACCTGCCGCCCCACCTCGATCGCCGCGACCACCAAATGTGCTCGTCGCCCTGACCAAAAACTCTGGGTACGTGACTTCTTTTTTCTTCGGGGCGATCTTGGAGTGCCACACCATAGCTGTCTAGCCCCACGTCGAGGGGCACCGTGTCAATGCAAAAACCGCCTCATACAGGTAAAACCTTCCACGACGACCTCCAGACGGCGAATGTCTCCTGCGAGAGGTGCTTGGCTGCGAGAGGTGCTTGGACGTCCATGTCTCTAACATGTTCGTGCGCACTCGGCCGCCTGCCTCCCTGCAAAGCGCGTCATGATGCTCCCCAAAGCATACCCACGTCGTCCAAGCACCCCTACCTGTGCGAAACCGCCCGATGATGGCCACAAGAATTAAGTCGTCGGCCACAAGGGCAACTACGCACATAGAAGGGAAAAGCCAAGCGAAGGCGTCGGAGCAACACAACACGGAAGAGTTGGGACGGGGTTGTTGCCCCCAATTCGAAAAGAGTCACCATCAGCGACAGCTCCTTCTCCAGACTTGCCTGCGACCTGACCAAAGCGGCTGTCTGGTCTGGAAACCAAGTGAACAACTCGTCTCGAAATGAACATTCGAAATGTGTGCAAGCTTCGTGTTGCCATCCATTCTGGTGTGTTCCAAGTTCACGATCCTCCGACTCCCTCGATGAAGGTTGTTCTCCGAATTCCAGGGCAGCCCTTGACTGTGGCACGAAATCCATCTTCCTTGTCAATTCTGCTTTGCACTTGGAAACTGCTTCAAGAACGGGACGAAAGTCACCTTCAACTAATTGACAATGCTGCAGCAACCTGTGGATGACGTCGCTGAACCATCGAAAGGCAATCTGCCGAGTAAGCTGCCTTGCATGTGCTAACCGCACTGCTCAACCCAAGGCCACCCAACACGAGAAGCATTAACGCAGTGTCTTTGACATCGCGTGGTTTTGACTCCTCGATCTGTGTG
>CBDCEV010000140.1:0-9096 GCA_965215715.1 Hyphomicrobiales bacterium
CGCAGGAGACATTCGCCGTCTGGAGGTCGTCGTGGAAGGTTTTACCAGTATGAGGCGGTGCGCAGGTCGTGCGCTTTGCATTGACACGGTGCCCCTCGACGTGGGGCCAGACAGCAATGGTGTGGCACTCCAAGATCGCCCCGAAGAAAAAAAGAAGTCACGTACCCAGAGTTCTTGGCCAGGGCGACGAGCACATTTGGTGGTCGCGGCGATCGAGGTGGGCGGCAGGTGGTCAAAGGAAATTAGGGGATTCAGTGCATTGGCGATCGCGCACGCAGCAAAATTCTTCTGATGAGGAAGCGCGCCGAACAAGCCTGGCGGATGCGATGGGGAGGCATGTTGGCGTGCGCAATGTCTCGCGCAATTGTTTCGTCTGTGTTAGGTTTGACCCATTCCCATGCAGGGGAGGGCAATGTTCCTGCAGCCTTCGGTACAGTGGGCTGGTTCCAGGGTGAGGCGGTCTGCAATTTTGATTGACTTTTTGATGTGGAAATAACACTTCATTTCATCTTTTTGTCTCAAAAAAGGAAGTTTGCACCATCTCAAAATCCAGAGAGGAGTCTCTCCTGAAGAGGTTTCGTAAAAGGGAGAAAAACCAGGGATGGAGAAGAGCGAGGTGTTTCGACGGAGAATTGTTGTGAAGAGAACCGTTGAAGCATTCCCGCATGTTTGTTGAGTCTCACGTGTCCGTCAGATGTCGATTTAGAATTGCGATTGCGAATGCACGGCAAAAGACCAGTTGTTAAAAATCAAGTTGATCACAACAAGTGATCGTGTGTCAGTGAATTCTCGATGGGTTTGAACAAGTGTGGTGAAACACTTGGTGTTATTTTTGTTTTTATTGTCCCCCCCTCAATTTAACCCTGTTTTTGTGTTCTATCCCATATGACAATTTTGTGTTTTTTTGCGGGTCCTTTTCGCAATTGATTTTCCAGAATGTCAAAATTGGTGGTCAGTTTTTTTGGATAAAATTTTTTGATCATGTTTTTTGGGGAAAACGTTGCCGGTTTTCGGCAACGTTTTCACAAAAACACGGTTTTTGCCCGTTTGGGTTTTGGGTTTTCAATAAGGGTTGAGGGTTGAGGATTTGAGGGTGAAAGGTAAAGGGTTGGGTTTCAGGGTTTTATGGTTTTTTGAGGTTTTAGGTTTTGGGTTTAAGTTAGGTTTAGGCGAAGTTTTGTGGGGTTGACATTGTGGAAGGTCAGTAGAGACAGAGATGAAGGGTTCCAAAAAAGGCGAACATGTCATGAGGGGTATAATCGCATTTGTTCAGTGTTACCGAATTCCCATTTGTTCCGTTGTCAGTTTTTTCAGGATAAAAACGAAATTTTGAAGTGGAAGAAGAACAGTGAGAGAGATGTTTTTTTTTGTTTTCTGATTTTCATTGCCGGACGATCAAATGAGTGTGTCATCGATGAATGGGAGGGCAGAGAGTGTGGATTTTCAAAAAAAGTAACTTGAAAATTGGTCCAGGGAGTTGTCAAAAAAGGAAACGAGCGAGGATGTGCATGGCACAAAATTTCATTTGGAAGGCCAAAGATTTTGAATGGAAGAAACTGGAGGAAAAAGAAGCAGTGCGGGTGAAAGTGTTGCGAAAGCAAAGATTCAAATTGCAAACCGTTTTTTGTCAGTTTGGTACAATTTCATTAAAATTGGGATGGAAATTCTCACTCTTCATCCCAAAACCATTTTCATTACAAAACCATTTTTGCACCCCAAAACCATTTCCACCCCAAAACAACTTCCACCCCAAAACCAATTTGACCCCAAAACCTTTTTTTTCCAAAATGACCGAGCACTTTTTTGATGGTTCAATGTTGAAATTAAATTTTCAAACCCTCAAATTTTAGAACCCTCAAATTTTAAAATCCCAGAGTCCTCAAGCTTTCAACCCAGTATAATCAAACCCTTAATTTTAAAACCCTCAACCCCCTTAACCCCATTTACCATTTTCACCCCCCTTTTAAACCCCCCCTTTCCCCACACAAACACACACCCTTTTTCTTCCCCCCATTTCCCCCCCCCTTTACCCCTTCCCATACCCCCTTTTCAACCCCTTCCACCCCAACCCTCCCGAACCTTTTTGTTTTCCCCTGACCCATCTAAACCCCAAAGCTTTTTGAACCCCTAAAAAACCCTCAATTGCCTTGACCCCCTTTCTGACCCTCTCCCCTTTTGACTTTTTTTTTTTTTTTACTTTTTGACCCCTTTTGACCCTTTTGTCCACTTTCACCAAAAACCCCCCAAAAACCCTCAACCCCCCTCAAAACCCCCCAATTCTGTTCACCGCTTTTTTTTAACCCCTCCCCTTTTCAAAACCCCTTCCCCCTCTCTTACCCCCCTCTCACCCCTTTCTTTACCCTCCCCCATCTATACCCCCTTTTTAACCCTTTCCCCGTTTTACCCCCCTCTCCTCCCCGCTTTTCGATTTACAACAGACCTTCGACCGGCGATGCTCCACATGAAGGTCTGTTGAAACCTGAAAGGCGGGCCAAAGCCGAGTTTGTGTGAAGGCGTCGTTGGCGACGTTTTCAAACAAACACGGATCCTGATGTAATGGAATTTGTTTGCAGTGGTTCCATTCAGTTTCCAACCGTTTGACAGTTGGACGAATGTTGTTTTGTCTTTTGATTGGAGTATGGTCGTTTTGTTTAAAATAAAAATTTTTGGCTTATAAAAATTTTTAAATTTTATTCCCAGAGAGTTCAAAGTTTAGTTTCAGGGCCGAAATTTAAATTTTAAAATTTTGCCCCAGAGTTTAAAGTTTTAGTTTCGGGTTGAAATTAAATTCTAAATTTCAAGTTTGAAGTTTTTGAATTTTCACATGAGTTTGTGATCGTTAGTGGGTGGTGGCGGTGGTGGTTGGCGGGGGGAGGGGGAGGGGGGAAATTTTTGTTTCCGTCTTTTTCGGTGTGGGAGTTTCTTGTGGGAATTAAATTTTAAATTTTGCAACCAGAGAATAAAGTTGAGTTTCGAGCAGAAATTAAATTTTTAAATTTTAAGTTTGAAGTTTAAAGTTTCGCCCGAAACGTCAATGTTAAAACCGACCGATAGAAGGAGTTTTTGAGCGAAATTTTGAATTTAATTCTGATTTTCCGACTTTTCTGGATGTTTGTCAGCAATGGTTGGATTGGAATCTGCAATTGGGAGACATCTGACGTGTTTTTTTGAGGCATATGTTTTGGACATAAAACCAGGACCGCTGTATTTCAGTTTTTTTTTTCTGGTGGTCTCAGGTGTGCGAGATGGAGCAGTGATTCTCATTTTTGGAAATATTTCTGAACGATCCACTTCAGCGTTGGTGGAAGAAATTCGATGCAGTCATGACGTACATCCGAAACGTGCAGCAACCCCAGTTTTTTGTTGGTCCAGAAGCCAGAAACCCCGGACCATGCAGTTGAATAGTTCAAGATAACCGCTTGGGTCCAGCGTTCGCAAGCGAGTTTTGCATATGTGCATGATTTAGAACGTTTTTTTTTTGTTATTGACAGAATGAGCGACACATATTTTCGGATTTTCAGTTTTGACTCCGTTTTTCTGTGAGCGATGGTTTGATGGTCATGGCCCGATTTGTGGTTCGCCAGACTTTGTTGGACGACGAACACGAAGTTGAATTGGCCTTCCTCTTTTCCGTCCGAGTTTTCAAAAGAGGGATATCCTGATAAAATCTGCCACCAGGTTTCTGAAGAAGTGTTGTATTTTTGCTTTATTTTAGATCAGAATTCTTATAACCTTCCCAGAATACGATATTGTTGGAATTCAAATGGAGGGAAATGGGAGGTCAACATGTGGATCACCACGATTGAGGCTTCGTGCGAGAACAAAAGTGCCTGTGAGATTTGCTTGGAGAAGTGCAAGGTGTTGATGTCAGAAAATTGCAAAAATTCCCGACCAGAATTGCAACCCAGTTTCTGACGTGATTTCGAATTCCCGTTTCACACCGGACATAAAGTGTAAGAGCGCTTGTGAGATTTGTGTCTGCATTTCATCAGTATTTACAACATCATTTTGGTCTGTTGTAGAGCCCTCCCGAGTCAGGCAAGGAGTTCTTCGACCCATTAATCCGTGCAAGTTATTTCCACGACGTAAATCCATTGTTTGCCAACACAATCTGCGAGCACACGTACCCCAAGGTAACCGATGTGATCTACGGAGAGGAGAACCAAGGTGACGGTGACAGGTGAGCATTACCCGAACGGTAATGACAGAGGACCTCACCAAACATATGAAACCGAGGATTCCACCGAGCACATGACCGACGACACGTCCCGGACCGATGCATTTCACGTCGCAGTTTCAGCAGGCAAGAGTTTTGCTGACATTGTGTCAAGGTGACAAATTCAAAACAAATGTGAAGGGCGTTTTTTTTTTGAGTTTTTTCTGGTAAACAACAATACAAAATGTAAACAAAAAGCATGTTCATCGACCCCAGCAGCAGCCTAAGTTGCAAGCGCATGAGCTCAACGATAAGGTGAAAACAGAGGAGGGGACAAGAAGTTCGAGGAAGGGCAAGTACGAGGATCTATCTCATCGATGGCAAGTACAACAAGACAAAACACGTGAAATCATGGAGTGGCAAAGTCCATGGTGTCTTTCCAGCTGCCATTCCAGTTCCAATTGTAGAGTGCTTGTTTCCGGTGCCAGAGGCAAGTAGCGTAGCATCAGTTTCTTTGGCGGAATACATTTATTGGTTGGATACAGGGCTTGCATTTGATGAGGAGAAGTATTTGTGTTCGATGACAAACAAGATCGCAAGAGGTGTGTTTTGCCGCCCTGACGATCTTCAGGAGATGGAGATGGATGCACACAAAACAAGGAGGGAGCTTTGAGTTGTTAGCGAGAATAGTTTGTAAAAGAAGTTGCGGGAAGTCCGTCGACGTGTGGTTGAACGTTTGCTTCGGAAGGATATTGAGAAAGAGAATGTTTTTTTGAAGGAGGAATTGGAAACATTGGAAATTGAGTACATTTGCCGTTTGAGAAGATTGGAAATGGTGATTTGTTGCGGTGTTGCGTTTTGTTGGTAACGATGTGACGTCCTCTTCAGGAGGATTCTTCTCGCGTCGCATTGTTGTTTTTTCTACCACGCCAGTTGTCTTGATTTTGAACGTGACTTGTGAGTGTTTCTTGCCTAAGACTGTCACACGGCGATTCGGTTGGCCAGGTGATGTTGTGATGGTACAGGTATGGTGAATCAGTTGACCACTTCTGCACACACAGAATGCGTACTTTGACGTGCAGCAGTTCGTTGATTGCGACACAAACACAACCGATTCGAGTTGCAATGCAAGTTTTGATGAATAATGATTTCTTGATCGCCAAGAAACTTCGAATTACACAGAATGCGTACGTTGCCGTGAGGTTTCATGGTAAATGATTTTTTTTCGCAAAAATTTCAGATTTCACAGAATGCATACGTTGCCGTGCAGCAGTTTGTTGACCGCGATACAACCGATTCGGGCTGCATTGGAGGTTTGATGGACAATGATTTCTCGTCTGCCAAGAAACTTCGATCTGCATTAAATGCGTACGCAGTGGTGTCGCGAGCACTTCGTTGGATTGCGATTCAACCGATTCGGGAATGCAGTTGTTTGGTGGGAAATTCTCAGGTGTTTCCAGAAACAGCGAATTGTATTGATGAAAGTTTTGGGTCAGCAACCAAAGTTATTGATGGCACATTCCAGGAACACAGTTGTTCGGTTGGAAACCAAACAGCGTGTCTCCAACGGTATCGTATGCCCTACATAGAAGAGTACAGTGCCATGTACCGGCGTGTTTTTGAACCCGACCGCGTGGTTTGTATTGAGCAGGCGCAGTCCTTTCGTTGAATGGAGGTTATGCGCGACAATTTCATGATTGGCGATTTCCGTTGGTTTGACGGTGGCGCGTTGAATGTCTACGACAATTGTGTGGATTGTTGGGTTTGATGTACAATGATTTCTTGTTCGCGGGCTGCAATGGAGGTTTGATGGATAATGATCTCTTTTTGGCCCACAAACCTTGATCTACACAGAAAGCGCATGTTGCCATGCAGCAAACAGTTCGCTGACACAACCGATTCGGGTTTCAATGGAGATTTGATGGACAATGCTTTCTCGGTTCCCACGAAAACTCGTTTTGCATAGAAAGCAGCTTCCTATACAGAGTTACTTATTGGTGGCACATTCCAGGATTACTGCTGTTTGGTCAGAATCTCTCAGGGTGTCCATGACCTGTTCGTGAGGCAAAGAGAATGAGTGATGAACATCTGATGACATTGTTTTCAGTTGAAACAAAAGATGTTCAGTTTGTTGTAAAGAAGAGAAAAAAGTACATTGGTTGATACGCAGTCCATGCGATTCTTCGGTTTTCGCAAAGATCATGCGGAGGACGTGCATCGTGTTGTTGCGAATCGTCGTGAAAAAAAAAAAATCCCGCAACACACGGTGAAGGACGTAAAGAAGCAAATGGAAGAAAAACAAAAATCCTCCTCCTAAAAAAATCATCAGTACTTGGTGAGCCGAGGAAGAGTTTTTGTGGACAAGAGAAAGATCGAATAATACAAGATGAATGAAAAAGAACTGAAATGACGGCACTTTTGATCAGCGGTACGAAGAACAAGGAACACCTTCCCACTTCAAAGATGGAGGAAAGAGAGGCAAAAAGGAAAGTTTCTGAACCATGCATTGACGTCAGCTTCCTAGAAAAAGACAAAAGTCCGTCAGTTGCAGTGGAGAAGAACCGGACGGGCGACATTTCACAATTCGAGCTATCAATGACAGCAGTGAGTTTCGAGATCACGGTTACGAGAACGACAATGGACAGGATATTCGAGCTCTCTCAAAAAAAAAAAAAAAAAAAAGAAAAAAAAAAAAACAAAAAAATCAATGACAGCAGTGAGTTTCGAGATCACGGTTACGAGAACGACAATGGACAGGATATTCGAGACATTCTCTCACATGAATATTAAGAATCAAAACAGAGATCGACACATCGCTGAAGTTCTAATACAGATTAAGACGGACATTCGAATTCTTGATCAAAGAAATGATGAAAAATGACAAATATGGAAAAGAATATAGACGCCAAGATTGAAGAACACATCAACGCCAATTTCGAGGAAAAACTCTCCGCATTGGAAATGAAGATGGACGCTATGGAGGAGAGAAGGTCACAAGCAATTGCAACAAATTGCGATGGAGAAAGTTTGAAAGAAAGATCTCGGAATGTCCAAATCGAAAATGAAGCAGTTGTCACCGGGATTCAAAGAAGATAGTGACGAAATTTAATTTAAGATCACGACAGAAGCAACCATCAGGGCTGGCAAAATGAAGGAAATGGAATACACAATCGACTGTCCCGCTATACCAATCACACATGATTTCATGGAATTTCAAAGTGAAAGAATCAGGCACAGATTTGTCAGAGCAGCAAGACAATGACAACCACAGATGAATAGAAGAGCAACAAAAAACTACCAGTTGTGGACGTCCAAGAAAGATTCCAATGTGAGAGATTGAGATACGTTCAATTTGTTCTCAACAGCAAAAACGAAATTCCACTGAATCACATGGGACTGAGCCATGAAAGAAGAATTGTTGTTGTGGAAGGACAAATAGTTTTTAAAAGTTGACGAAAGTGGTGAATTAAGATACAACCAGCACCACGACATAGAAGAAGAAGTGCGAGATCTGATGAAACATGGTTGACAAAAAAACTCGTCGAAACGATTGTGAGCAGTCGTGAAAAAGGGATGGAAAGAAGGAGAGGAGGAATGATTACAAGTAGTCAAAAAAACGCAACAAAAGACAAACAAAAATTGTAATTATCTTTCAGCAGTAATGACAATAAATTGAAGATAATAGTTTAGATAAAATGAAGAAGACATGAAAGACAAAGGTGTTTGCATTGCGGTAGTTGGCAGAGAAGAAAATTCAAAAAGCAGCGAAAGGCAGCAAATACGTCACAAGAAATGACTATGAGAAGTCAGGAAGAAGGCAAATTGAAGAAATGAAAAACGGGCAGAAGCAAAGAGACGAGATCACACACGGCAGCAGCATCGGCACACTTCCAAACCAAAAGGATGCGAAGATTGAAGAGATCACGAATGAAGAAACAAAGACATTTGGCAGCAGAATGAAGCATTGAGAAGGACCGATGAAGAAATAACAGGTAAAAGCAGCAGCAGCAATGATTCACTTTCGAACGTTCAGGAGACGAGACCTGAAAAGATGGCGTTCACGGTTTTGCAAAAAAACACGAGGTCGATGAGTTCGAGCGAAAGATTTGAAGAATTGTTTCGTAAAGAGCATGGAGCAAAATGGGACGTAGTCCTAATTTCCGAGACATGGCGACCAAGCAAAGAAGTCTGGGAGACTGAGCAGGGACACGTCAGGAAAATTCACCAATAAACACGGTGTCGCAATCATTGTGAAAAAACAGGTGGAACAACAAGATCAATTTGGTGGAATGCGCAAGCAAGCGAGTGGTTGCAGCATCAGTATCGGAGTTGAAAGAACGTACGAAACGATCCGCAAGGTAATAGACAAAGACAGGAACATGAAAATCATTGGAGGTGATTTTAACGCTGAGTTTGGCCCAGGTATTGGTATCGAGTTTTCATGTGTTGGTCACTACACACTGAACAAAGCGAACTGCAGAGGTGAATGGATGACGCAGTGTCTCTTTAAGAAGAAAATTGTCGCTCTGAACACGATGTACAAGAAAATACCGCATAAACAAGTGACGTACCACACTCCAAAAGGAATAGAGAAACAACTGGGTTACATCTTGATTGACAAAAAACACTACTGCTGGAGCAAAGACGCGGAGGCCAACGACATGATACACATGGGAAGCGATCACGGATGTGTCATGGCGAAGTTCGAGATCCCATTAACAACGAAGAGAACCCGTCACAACGAAGCGACTTCAGAGAAATTCGATGGAGACGCAAAAAAGAAAAGCTGGCTGATCAAATATGCGAAGACCGATTCGAAGCAAGATACAAAGACCTCTAACAGGAAGTCTAAAATGTAGAATTGGTAAGTGACAAAGCGATTGGAGAAGTTCTCACCAACATTTTCGCAAGAGATCCCTGGTTGTTTGTTGTTCGAACTG
>CBDCEV010000141.1:0-11182 GCA_965215715.1 Hyphomicrobiales bacterium
GATTTCTTTTAATCGTATTTTTTTATGGACAATTTTTTGATTCCATTCAGGACAACCGATATCAACTACAATTTCGTTACCATGATTCATGTTTTTCAAAGTGATGTCGTGTGGATGATGTGTACATCATGTTTTTCCTATCATCATCATGGACAACAAAACCACTTTTTCAACATCATTCAAATCGTAAAGAAAAATTTAATGATTCTTCTTTGGAAACAATTCCTAAACCATTTTCCGAAGAAGGCAACTTCTATTTTGTTTCTATTCGATTGAAATTTCTGATCCAAAAATTAACTCGGTGAATTAATTAACTTCGTAAAGACATCGAAATCAAGTTGGGATCGTTTTTATTTTTCTTTGCGATCTTGTATAAACTCATAATAAATTATACAATATTTGTTTTTCATGTCAAATTCGAAATCATCATTATCATTGATGTTTTTTTAATGTCAATTCGTGACGGAAAAGGAAAATGTCAGGAAAAGAATATTGAAGTTCAACAAATTGTTTTTTTTGAATCGTATATTAAAAAGAGAGTCACACTGCAACATTTTGGAAAGACTAATTTTTCTATTTGAGAAATTCTGTTACCGCAAATGAAAGTATGATCTGCAGTTCGAGTGGACGTGCTATCACTCGTATCCTAAAAGAATTCATGTTTTCAAGAGTCAAATCCGATTTAGTGTCCCCAGAACGTTCAGTTTTAATATCTTCGATATATCGATCGAACTGATCATACAAATTAAATATGCTTCCATTCAATGACTCGGCTGATTCAAAAACGATAAGAATATGCCAAAATATATAGCTGCAGTGATGTAAAGCTTTCAACAATCTATTGTGCTCATTTTAAAAAATTTACTTCAACTAAATCATACATTATTGTTAATACATCATGGACGTTTTTTTTTTTTGTACGTCACGTCAGCTCTTTGGGATGTGTCCAAGGTAATTCATTTTTCATATTATTCTGTCTGGGAATATTTTACGACTTAAGCTTTATCCTGTTGAACTTTAACGGTTACGTTTTCATGTGAATATGAGAGACAGATATTTTTCTGTATCGGCTTATGTTCTATCGAATGTGTGGAAAACTAGGATTTCGTTGTTGATTTGTAAATTGTATCTCCAAATCAAATTGAACATGTTTTCCGTCGTGATGTAATTTTTTTTTTCAATTATATTGACGCTCAATCCGGCCTCATTACGAGTTATTGTATGGATGTTGTTGTGATTTTCTAATTACGCTCAATTTTTTTTGGTCATCATATGTGGATCAGAGTGGTGGTATGAAAATCATTTCGTGGATTTTATATTTCAAGAAAGATATAAAATGAACATGGATCTTTGTGGTTGGAAAAATTGATTCATAATATTTAAATCGAAAATATCTTTTTGAAAAATTCCAAAAATTGATTGTTGAAATCATAGCACATGTTGGCGTTGTTCAAACTTGAATTGTCACAATGTCAAAAAAATTTTTTTATCAAAATTCGTATCTTCGATTTCTCGTTCAATTCAAGTGTCCCGTGTGAAGGTAATTATAGATTGCAACATTAATTAATATTGTTCTATCATTTACCACTCGCAGAAAATTTAATTTTTCAATAAATGACGTGCAGTGCAATTCGTTGAAAACGATAGAAACGATCGAATAACGAACGAAACGTGTTCATCGTATGATGAAACATTCGATTATATTTCCAAAAAACGAAAACTTTAGTCATACATTTTTCATTCTCATGAAAACAACTCTCGCACGCGAAACACTACTAGTTAAATAATGGAAATAAAAAAGGGAAAACCATTGCAGATCAATTTTGAATAATAAAACGTACAACATCATTTTCCAATCAAGTTACAGTACTTCATGACTGAATATATTTTCGAAGTCATCTCTGAAATCTTTTTCGATTTCTGAAACAACGTAGAATCAAGATCAGAAGATTAATTGAATAAAACGAAAGCAAACTTGTCATGAAACCGAACTTATCACTATTGTTTTTCAGACTGTTATAAAAAAAGGTTTGTAAATCCCAATAACACGTAGTGATTTATTTGAATGATCATCAATGTGTTGATGGATCCGAAATCGGAAAATGTCGATAACTTTTCAAAATGGATCATCGAAAACGTGTGCATCTACTGATAATTCTTCTTCTTTTTTCATCGAACGAATTTTGATCAATGGACACAAAATTATGATTTCATATTTCCTGATCAGTGGAAATTCATCACTTGTTACTATCGAGTCGATATCCCCGTTGATGAGTTCAACGTCACGAAATTAAATTTTCAATGTGACGATCGTGAACATCTTCTGAATAAGTTTGATCATGAGTGAAACGTATGACTTGCGAAGCGACAGAAATTTATAAGTGATGATATTTTCTCATCGAAAATCACAAAAAATTGGACGCAAATTTTTAAAAAGTACTTATCTTGACAGACGTTCGGAGGAACGTCAGACTCTTCGATACCATCAGACGTTCACATACAAAAAAGAGCAACATAGTTACTTTTGAGCGTGGACACAAATGTCCGTATGACTTGCGTTCAGTAGAGCAGCACATTCAGGTCATTTGTTGGATCAATTAACAAAACAAAGCAGGACGTTGGAGACAAACAATACGAATATCGTATTTTCGCACTGTGATGACAACACATCCAAATTGAATTCTTTGATATCTCCGCTTTATGTTACGATCAAAAATAGGGATATTTCTTTTCATGTTAAAAAATTTTACTGAAGATTTTTCGAATCCATTCAGGACAACCAAAATCAACTTCAACTTTGTGACGATGATTCCATTTTAAAAGTGATGTCGTGAAGAAGATGTGTACATCATGTGTGGGGAAGTAGAGGAAGTCGTAAGTGTCCTCACCCCCGTTGTTAGCGGAGTCGCATAGGCTTTCCATGATCTTCTTGTTGAGCTCCGGCTGCTGCTCGTCGCTGAGGTGGAAGAAGGAGGAGAGGAAGACAGACAGGAGGAAGGCTGGGAAGTAGAGAAAGGAGTAGGTCGAGTCAGAGAGAGACAATCACTCGCGTGTATGGCATGGAGATTGGGTAAAAGGTGCAAGACTCAAACTTGAGCCAAATGTGAGTGTGATGAAATGTGCAAGGAACAGGACTACGTGCGCGCGCTCAGTTGTGCAGTGCTACGCAAGCGGTGAAGTGCGCTGTGGCGTCGTTGTCTCCGTCGTCATTAGCATCTGTGTCATTGAGCGTTGTGTCCCAGTTTTTCACATTGTCGTCCTGATTTTCCTTGTTGCGATACTGCAATTCATCTCACTCGTTTCTCGTATCCATTTTTTCACATATGTTTTCACTGTTTTCTCAAGACATTTTAAGTGTAGTATTTACATCATGATTTTTCTATCACCATCATGGACAGCAAAACCACGTTTTAAACATTTTTCAAACCGTACAAGGAGATCAAATGATTGTTTTCAGGAGATGACTCCTAAAACATTATCCGAAGAAAAAAACTTCTATTTTGTTTTCTTTCGATTGAAATTTCTGATCCAAAAATTAATTCGGTGAATTAACTTCGTAAAGACATCGAAATCAAATTGGGATTGATCCTTTTTCCTTACGATCTGTACAAACTCACAATAAATTATGCAATGTTATCTTTTTTTTTTTTCCCATGTCCACTTCGAAATCGTCATCATCATTGACTTGTTTTTCTTGACAATTCGTGACGGAAAAGGAAAATGTCGGGAAAAGAAATTACAGTTCGACAAATTGATTTTTTCGAATCGCATGTTGGAAAGAAAAGTCACTGCAACATTTTGGAAAGACTATTTTTTTCCATTTTGGAAATTCGTAAATGAAAGTATGGTCTGCAGGACGTGCTGTCACTCGTATCAAAAAAATGGTTCATGTTTTTCAAAAACCAAATCCGATTTAGTATTCTCAGAACTTTCAAGTTTCAATAATTTGATATATCGATCGGACTGATCATACACTTCACGTTTGCTTCAATTCAATGACACACACGGATGATGGAAAAACGAAAAAAATATGAAAGAACACGTAGCTGAAGTGATAAAAAACATTTCAACAATATATTGTGTTCATTTTTATATCTTATTTCAATTAAATCACACTTTTACTGTGTCACATGATGGAAGTTGTCTTTTTTTTTTTTTTCGCACGTCACGTCACTTCCGCTGAGGTCGACTTTGGCCAAACCGAGCCATCCTCAATTGACCGACTTTGACCAATCCAACCTTGGCCACATCGACTTTGGCCAAAAAATTTTGACGTACTTCGGTCAACCTCAACTGACCGACTTTCGCCAAATTTTGGGCCGCGGGGGTTTCACACGACAGCCCGAGAGCCCAAACGTGCACATTTGAGGGTCCCGACGCTTAAAACACCACCAAAATTCAACGAAAAAAACCACAAGAGAGAGAAGAACGAAAGAGAATTGGAAACAAAAAGCGAAATTTTGGGCGGTCCCGCGGAGGGGGGGTCCGGGGGAGAGGCTGGGATGGGGCCCCGAAGGGTGGGTAGTGACCGCTTCAGGCCAAATCGCTTTAGGCCAATACCGCTTTAGGCCAGTACCGCTTCAGGCCAATACCGCTTTAGGACAAATTGGCCGTAACAGGTTCGTGACCTGTTGAGGCCAAAACCGCTTTAGGCTGGCTGGCCCAAACAGGTCAGACCTGTTTGGGCCAATGCCGCTTTAGGCCAATACCGCTCTAGGCCAATGGGCCAATACCGCTCTAGGCCAATTTGGTTTTCAGACTTGTTTGTTAACAAGTGTTAAAGCCAGACCTGTTGTGTTGGTTGTTGGTTGTTGGTTGTTGGTTGGTTGGTTGTGTGTGGTGTGTTGGTGTGTTGAGGTGTTTGGGGTGTTTGGGGTGTTTGGGGTGTTTGGGGTGTTTGGGGTGTTTGGGGTGTTTGGGGTGTTTGGGGTGTTTGGGGTGTTTGGGGTGTTTGGGGTGTTTGGGGGTTTGGGGTGGGTTTGGTGGTTTGGTGGTTTGGTGGTTTGGTGTTGGTGTGTTGGTGTCTTGTCTTGTCTTGTGTTGTGTTGTCTTGTGTTGTGTTGTCTTGTGTTGTGTGAGGTGTGTTGTGTGAAGGTGTGGGGGTGTGTCGATGGGGTGTTCAAGATTTTCGTGGGTGCGTCCAAGATTTGGCCGGACCCCCCTCAGCCGGACCCCCCCCCCCCTCCGGCGGACCCCCCCCCCTCCGCCGGACCGCCCAAAATTTCGCTCTTTTTTTCCCCTCTCCCGCCACAATTGTCATTCTTGCTTCCCTCTCTTGGGGGTCCTTTCGTTGAATTTTGGTGGTGTTTTAAGCGTCGGGACCCTCAAATGTGCACGTTTGGGCTCTCGGACTGTCGTGTGAAGCCCCGGCGGCCCTTCGGGGCCTCCACCTTCGGTTTAGGGTTTAGGTGTTTTGGGTTCAGGTCTTCTGGGTGCAGGTCTTCAGGTCTTCAGGGTGTAGGGTTTAGGTCTCTTGGGTTCAGGGGTTTGGGTTTTTTTATTGATTGAGAAAATTTGGTCAAAACACTGAAAAACTAAATCAGATCAAAGTCAAGTCGGTCAAAGAGCTGACCAAAGTCGGTTTTGGTTGGGCCACGTCACGTTGTCGACTTTTGCTACTCAGCGCTTTCGGATTTGTCCAGTTTGAAACATTTTCCATGTTACTCTGTCTGCGAATTATTCGACTTAAGCTTTATCCTGTCGAACTTTAACGTTAACTTCTTCTTGTAAATGTATCATGTTCTACCGCACTCATGGAGACCTTGGATTTCGTTGTTGACATGTAAATTGCTTCTCCATATCAAATTGAACATGTTTTCTTTCGTGCTGAAATTTGTTTTTTCAATTTCATTGACGCACAATCCGTTCTCGATACGATGATATTGTATGGATGTTGTTGTGGTTTTCTAATTAAGCTGAATAAATTTTTTTTGTCGTCATATGCGGATAAGAGTGGTAATGTGAAAATCATTTCGTTGATTTCATTTTTCAAGGAGTTAATGAATGAACAAGAATCTTTCTGGTTCGAAAAATGATTCATAAAAAGAAAACTGAAAATATGTTTTTTGAATCATTCCAAAAATTAATTATTGAAATCATTACACATGTTGGCGTTGTCGTTAAATTTCATTATGTGCTGAAATGCTGCATCTGAAGTTACTCAAGAGAACTCTGAAAGATGCGTTTTCCTCGACGTACCTTGCCTGAGATCGGCTCCGGAGGGGGTGTCGCTGCCGTTTTGCCTGCGTGTATCTCATCAAGACGCTTTCGTCAAACTCGACCGTTTTCAAGGCCTTCTGAGGAGCTCAGAGGAGAGCCCTCTGCTCGCCCGACCCTTGCAGAGGCCGAATGACCTGACCTACCGTCAGGTTGCACAATTCGCTGGGCTTCAAGAAAGCCACATACTGGACAATAAGCTTGCCGCGGTTGCTACCCAAGGGAGAGGGCACTGAGACATTCCTGGCGCTGACCGTCGACAGCCTACACAGCACGGGGAAGAGAGAAACTTTGAATCCATCCGACGAACTTGACTGCTGCCATCAAGTAATCTCCCGCCCTGTGTCCGCAGCCTCGAACTTACAGGTGTTCCAGCATTTCCACCATCTCGTCCAACTTGGCCGACAGCTTTAGCTCGTTCCATCGTCATTTTTCAAAAGGCCAGAAACTCGTTGTGACCGTGCAGCGCTGAACCGTGGCTGCGGTGACTCGGTTCTGCTGGAGGAAGGACGGCTCGCCGAAGAGGGGAGTGCTGGCAAACCAGACTCGCCGCTGCAGTGTGGGCTCGAATTCGTACTCGTGTCGTTTTCGGGCCTTTTTCCATCTTTTCTCAACTCTGGTCGGCAACACCACCGCACGAGCGAACTCTCGAACGTTTTCGAGTTTGCGCTTCTCCACTGGCAACTCGTGAAGCTTCGGCTGCGAGGACGGCAAGCAGCTCCAAGTCAGGGGCTGACCCCGTTGCAGCCGGCCCACATCGTAATGCAAGTTTGGCCGGTAACGCTTTGAACGAGATGGCTGGGTTACCTTCTGACGCAATCCATCTGCAGACAGGGACGGTGAACGTTGCAAGAGAGATGACACAGATTTCGCGACAAATGTGGTTGAGATTTGGGGTGATACCGCGGCCCTTTAAAGCGCCCAGTACCAAGGCCATGTTGTCCAGCAAGAGCAGCAACCGTTTCCCCAGGCTTTCAGCAGACCGACACGCATGACGCAGTCCCACGACATGAGCTTTGCCCCATGGACCTCGCTTATATGTGTGTCAAGCACCAAATGCGTTTATATGTGTGTCAGGCGTTGCCCCCCCGCAAACACCAAATGCGTTTATATGTGTGTCACCAAATGCGTTTATATGTGTGTCACCAAATGCGTTTATATGTGTGTCACCAAATGCGTTTATATGTGTGTCACCAAATGCGTCTGCCGAATTCGCAACGGAGCTCGCTTCGCTCGCTTACCTTTGCTCGCTTCGCTCGCATGTTTTTTAACAGTCTTAACTCGAATTCTTGTCTAAAAAGTATTCTTGTGTAAACACTGATTCTTGTCTTGTTATTGATTCTTGTGTGAATGCTGATTCTTGTCTAAATACCGATTCTTGTTTGAATTCTGATTGATAAGCAAAATGGACCCCAGATGGACCCCAGATGGACCCAAAATGGACCCAAAATGGACCCAAAATGGACCCAACATGGACCCAAAATGGACCCACAAGGTGACACACATATAAGCGCACCAAGAGCTTGACACACATATAAGCGAGGATCACCCGCTTTGCCCTCTGCCCCACGATCTCCAATGGTTTCCTCCAGACACCTCCAAACAGGTGCCTGACTTGGGCTGTGCCATGATGGATGGTACATTTTCGAAGACAGAACGATCAACAAACAATGACTGAAAACTCTCCTGCATGTCACCCACAAGGGGGGATGCAGGTCAACATGATTCTCTTCGTGTACGTCCTCGACTCCAAGCCACACGGCTTTTTGCTCTTTCCGCTCGTTGTCGACCAACACCGATCGCTGAGCGCTGATAAACTCTTCCGCAGGAAACCTCCACCACAGCGAACTCTCGAACGTGAAGGAGTTTGCGGCTGCGGGCAAGCAGCTCCGAGTCAGGGGCTGACCCCGTTGCAGCCGGCCCACATCTGCATTGGTGCGTCGCAGTTCGCTGTGGGTGAAACCGACACGACAGAACACGGTGACGAATGAGTGCTCATTGCGCGCGAGAATAGCCCATCATCCAAACACGTCTGAACCCGATGCAACCCCCAATCAGTAAACTACAACAAGCTAACGCGAACAAGAAAAAAGAATTGACAAAACCCCCGGAAGGTATCGCCGAAGCGTCCCATCCCGCGCTCCGCGCGCGCCCCACGTGACCACGGTATGGTATCGCCGGAGCGTCCCGAACCGCAGCACTACCAGAGATCCTCGCCTCGCCGGGTGGGTGGGTAGGCGCGAATGAGTGCACGTCACAAAGATCTTGCTCCAAAATGCCGACAGACAAGGGATGACAACAAGACAACACACAAAGAGACAGCGACCCGCTCCTCCCATGCAAGTCACCCACTCCGTGGGTTTCCCTGCATTGGTGCGTCGCAGTTCGCTGTGGGTGAAACCGACACGACAGACCACGGTGACGAATGAGTGCTCATTGCGCGCGAGAAGTGCCCATCATCCAGACACGTCTGAACCCGATGCAACCCCACCCTGTTTAGACCAACTACTGTCCGATTCGTTATCAACCACAACCGCCTGATGTCCCCAACACTCAGGCCTAGCACACCTGTTGAGGCCCGTAGGAGCAGCCCTGAACTCCCAAACCCTCGCCTTGATGGGCCGACCACATGTGGTGCGCCTGGCGGGCCAACTCCTGGTTTTGTGGAATACACCAGTTCTCAGATTCACCACGCAACTGCCCACCTCGGTGCCGGCCTGTTGGCTACCCTTCCCTGCTGCTTCCAAGGCCAAAGTTCGGAGCTCCAGACCAAGACGTGAGACTTGTGCTTGCCAAGTGCCCTCCGCGCGTTCGGCTTGTTGTTGTAGCTTGCGCCGGAGATCATTTACCGACCGTTCGGCTGCCCTCATCGACAGGAATGCGTCTTGTACTTCCCACCAATGTGTGTTGCCAGGACCCTCGCTTGAAGGACGACTTAGTGCCATTCCAGCTGTCACGGAGAACACGGCGGATCTGTAGGCTGCGGCTTCAGCGACATAACGCTCGACAGAGCTGCTGCCCCATCGGCCGATGTGTGCCACCTGCCACAAATCCAGTCCCTGAGTGGTTAACCATTGCGCACCCACTCTCCGTGGACTGTGTCCAGTAAGCTCCCTCGTCGTTGGTTCCCCAAAATCGTCTCTGAGCAAATTGGCAAGCACGACACTCCTCCATGTATAGATGGTGGCTTTCTTCGTAGGTTGTGTGCCTGTCGGCGTGGCGAACAATGGATCCTCACTGCTGGCGCCACGGTTCAACCTGTGTTGCACCGCATACGCTAGCACGTGGTAAGGACAGAGCGTGGGAGCCAACGTAGTGCTGCAGGTGCAATCGAAAGCTCGGATACAACCCGACCCTCTGATGTCAGTCTTTGTGACGCCCAATCTGATTTCAACGCGGCGTTCCACCTCATGAAGTTTGACCGACCTCAGGCGCAATTCGATGAGTTCAACTTCACGCAACATCCACCAGACCCCAACAACCAGCGAGTGCCATGCGAGCTCAGGCCCGTACCGGATGGTGTGTTGCTCCGAGGGTGTGGGACAGTGCGCAGCAGCAGTAACCGGGTCGAATACCACTGCCCTGAGCGCTCGACCCTGTCCACGACGCGCTGCTCTGTCGGCACCTTTCATCCAATGTTTGAGGGACTCGGGCAAGATGTACCCAAGTTCGGAGTTGTGAGACCTGGCTGCAGCGAGGTACGAGTCAACTGATCTGTAACCGGCCTTCAGCATGACACCAGCGACCTGCCTGATGACGGACAGCTCGAGCGGGAAGAGGGAATTGCCCGACGCGGCAGCGATGTCGCATAGGGTCTTGATTTCCCCATATCGTGATTGTTTGCTGGACTGTGACAAGAATCCATCCTCCAACGCCAGGGAAGCTCGATCAGCTTGGTCTTGAACGGTGATGAGAGCGATGGCTGCTGACTTGAGCTCGCTCGTGCACCTCATGGCGGTTGAAGGTGAGACTCCGAACGGTTCAAGAGCCCAGCCACCCGCCGAACACGCCGATGTGACTGCCGAGGGATGTTTAACCACAGGATTGTCGATCGGACAAGCAAAACCTTCGTGCAAGTGAGGTCCGTGTGTTGAAGGAGTTGCACAAGACCTTGCCGAACTCGCAGACCCTGTGTCAGCGTCGGATTTGTGCTGACGAACAGGAGCACCTCCAACACGTGTGGTAGTGGTCCTGACGCCATTCGCATACAAGCGCACCGGCAACGGTGCATTCAGAAAGGCTTGGCGACGTGATCGCTTCATGGCTCCTGAACCAAGATCACACCTGACATGAGCCTGAGGGTACATGAACAACCTTCTGAAGCCTAAACTTCACACTCCCGAATGATCGGTGGGTCCGGTGGTATCGCCATAGCGTCCCACGCGGCACCACACCAGAGCAACAACACAAAACCAAACTGAATTCCAAGTCGATCCACCTTTTCCACACACCCGCGGATGGTATCGCCGAAGCGTCCCGACCGCGTGTACCCGAGGGCATCGACACAGGCAGCAATTGCAAAGTGTCGCCGAAGCGTCTCAAACGAAGCGCTGAAACCTAGAGAACGGATTCGACCGTGCACGCGAGACACATACCGCAGACACGTCCCGACCGTCGACAATACGGCCTTAACCCAGACCGTGGCAACCCAACCTAACCGCATGGTATCGCAAAAGCGTCCCGAGCGGTGCGAGTCCCAGCCGTCAAACGACCACACGACATGGTGTCGCCGGAGCGTCCCGATGTCGACAGAAGTGGGGTCCAATTTGGCCCAACCAACCGAATGACTTTTTTTACCACTGAAAAAGATACAACTCTGCTGAGAACATGCACACAATCGGCTAACGGAGAGGCGCGGCCTCAACTCAACCAAACCGTGCGTCACCCAGCACGGCGTTCATGGAGGGGGTGGGACCGTCCACGCCTCCTGAAGCAGGACCCTCGAGGAGAGACTGAAGGCCCTGGC
>CBDCEV010000142.1:0-14185 GCA_965215715.1 Hyphomicrobiales bacterium
ACACTGTCAGACACACAGCTTCTCAAATAAATGTTTTACAAATAACAAAAAATCGAAAACAACAACTCAAAAACAAAGAGAAAAACAAAATGAATGAAACATGTGTTTTTTTTTAAAAAAAAAAACAAATTCATGAGACAAAAAATCAACAAAACCAATTATATGGTTAAACGACAATTCGGACTTATAATTATAAGTTATAAGTTATGAGTCAGAAGTTATGAGTTATAAGTGATAAGTTACAACATTTTTTAGTTAAACTTAATCATGTTCATGTGTAATTTAGGTTTTGACACAAAGGCGGTGGAGCTGGCTGCCCTCGCTCCTCTTGGGCGGTGCTGCCTTCTCCGCCCTTCACTGGTATGGAACTGCTTTCCCCTCCTTCTTTTGGGCGTGGTGCCGGTTCCCTCGCCCCTGCTGGGTGGTGCTTCTTGGTCTGTTCCTTCTTTCGGTGGTGCTGCCTTCCTCCCAGTTCTTTGGTGGTGCTGCCTTCCTACTCTTCCCATGTGGAATTGAAGGACACCGCCAGAAGTAAAACTTGTAACTTGTAACCTATAACTTATACCTTGTAAGTTTTAAGTTGGAACTTTGAACTTGTAAGTTATTAACCTATAACCTATAACTTAGAACTTAGAAGTTCTAAGTTCAACGATCAAAGTTCTGAGTTCTGAGCCCTCTCCACCACCTCCCACCCCGCCTATTTAAACTTCAAATATATATAACTTTTGAAATCAAAAATTAACTTTCGAAATCGAAATTCACTTTTGTAATCAACAAATTAAACAATAAATATATGTTACAAAAATTTTTAAAGAATGAAAACAAAAAACAAATGAACAAAAAACAAAAATGAAAAGACACAACAACAAATTCGCACTTCTTTGTTGTAAATTCTAAGTTGTAAGTTTTAATTTCTAAGTTATTTTAGTTATAACGTAGACCTTTGAAATTAGAACTTAAAACGTAGAACCTAGAACTTAGAACTTTAAACTTAGAACGTCGAACTTGGACGCTATAAGTTCTCTTTTTTTTTTCTTGTTGTTGTTGTTGACTTTGTTTGTTTGCATTGAACATTTTTTGAACAGTTTACAGGTTTTGTGTTCAATTCACGAGTTCAAAAAGTTAATTTTAATTTTTGAGAGTTAATTGTTGAATTCAAAAGTTTAGAACTTAGAACTTAGAACTTAGAACTTATAAAATATAAGTTACAAGTTCGAATTTGTTATTGTTACTTTCATTTTTGTTTTTGTTGATGCTTTTAGTTTTCATTAAGTTTTAATTTTTGGTTTGAATTTTTGATTTCAAAAGTGTTTTTTGATTTCGAAAGTTAATTTTTGATTTCAAAAGGTTCAAACGGTTTTAAAAAAACATAAGGAGGTGGAAGCTGGTGTGTGGGGGGTTGCGGAGGGCTCAGAACGTAGAACTTAGAACTTAGAACTTAGAACTTATAACTTATAACTTAGAACATGGAACTTAGAAATTAGAACTCAGAAACGTAGAACTTATAAGTCACAACTTTAAAGTCATAACTTAGAACTTAGAACTTAGAACTTAGCACCTGGAACTTAGAAATAAAAACCTAGAGCTTGGAACTTAGATTTTAGAACTTAGAACTTAGAACTTAGAACTTACGAACTTAGAACTTAGAACTCAGAACTTAGAACTTAAAACTTAGCAACTTACAACTTACAACTTATAACTTACAACTTTCAACTTCACAACTTACAACTTACAACTTAGAACATATAACTTAGAATTTAGAACTCAAAACCAAATATTGTTTTTTTTTTTTTTTTAGTTTTAAGTCCTAGAATTCTAAGTTCTAAGTTCTAAGTTATTACTTATAAATTATAAGTTACCAAGTTATCAGTTGATAATTTATAAGTTATAAGTTTATAAATTTGTAAATTAAAAGTAAAAAAAAATCAAAAAGTTAAAAAATTAAAAAAGTGAAAAGCATGTAAGGTATAAGGTTATACGTTATAAGTTATAAGTTATAAGTTATAAGTTATAAGTTATAAGTTATAAGTTATAAGTTATAAGTTATAAGTTATAAGTTATAAGTTATAAGTTATCAAGTTATAAGTTATAAGTTATAAGTTATACAGTTATAAGTTATAAGTTATAAGTTATAAGTTATAAGTTGTAAGTTATAAGGTATAAGGTATAAGGTATAAGTTATAAGTTATAAGTTATAAGTTATAAGTTATAAGTTATAAGTTATAAGTTATAAGTTATAAGTTATAAGTTATAAGTTATAAGTTATAAGTTATAAGTTATAAGTTATAAGTTATAAGTTCGAATTCGTTGTTGTGTTTCTGTTTTTTTTTGAGTTGTTCTATTGTGTTCGTTCAATGTTCTTTTTTGTTGAACTTATTTTTGTGTTTTTTCCTTTTTTTATTTTCTATATTGTTCTCAATCATTTTTTTTCATTTTTCTGTTTTTCCTCTTTTTCATGTTTTGCGCATTTTTATTATGTTTTCATGTTTTCGACGTTTTCTTTGCAATTGTTTGTATATGTTTTGGATTAAACAAAAACAAAAATCATTTGTGTTTTTTTTTTGGATGAGCGAGTACTTGATCACTTTAACCCAATGTTAGGTTCATCCCTCATCGCCAGTTCTGCTTACCAGAAAACGGCCCACGTAATGTTATCACTTGCCCCAGAGGTTCACCAAAGCAACTACTGGATCTTACCTATTTTGAGAATAGGTCGAAGACAACACGTTCCAGATTTCAACTTCACTCACTCGCTTTACGTGATAAAGCTGTTCAGCTCCAGCGATCCTGAGGGAAACTTCAGAAGACACACAGAAAAGCAGACAGACAGACAGACAGACAGACAGACAGACAGACAGACAGCCAGACAAAACGAAGACAACAATACAGGATCAGAAGACACAGACGAACACTGACTGACAGACACAGACACAGACACAGGCACAGACACACACACACCCACACACGGCCACTCACACACACACACCCACACTCACACACACACACACTCACAGACACACACACACAAACACACACAGACACAGACACAAAAGCACAGACACAGACACAGACACAGACACAGCCACAGACACAGATACAGACCCACCCACCCACCCACGCTCACACACACACTAACACATAGACACAGACACAGAAACCAAACATGGAAGAAATATGCGTGTCAAAAAAGATGTGGAACAACTGGGCAAAAAAACAATCAAAAGTAAGACAACCATGTTGGCTCACTTTTGAAATAATGCCAAAAATTGTCAAACATGTCGAAATAGTACCATCCACAGGGAGGGAGGAGGTGGAGGAGGGGTGGGGGGAGAGAGGGGGGGTAAAAGTCGGAAGCAGGGTTCATTTGACTTGGAACATTCTGGCGGAGGATTGGATATTGTTTGAAATTCAAAAACTTCAAAATCCAAACAATCCTTAAACATTAAAAAAAAAACTCTCCAAGCTATTGAAACATCTTTACAATCTTTGACTTGTTTCTTACACAATGTGACTGAAAGTAACTATAATGTAGTGCGAGTTAATTTCCGAAAAATGATCTAAACACTGGAAGACGCACCCAGTGAGCAGGGTCTCCCAGAGAGAGGGGCCCTCAGAGAGAGACGAGCCTTCAGAGAGAGGGGTCTTCAGAGAAGAGAGAGAGGCACCCAGAGATAGGAGTCTTCAGAGAGAGGGACCCACGTGTGAGCATGTTTTGGTGCTAGTCTTGGAAACTCAATGCAAGTGAATGTTCGGATATGCGCACTTGCAACCGACCGTGAACTTGAGAGGGGTTCAAGGAAGAATACAAATGCGAAGATGTGTTTTTACATGTTCAAAATCTTGGAAATCTCTGAAAGCTTTTAGAATCAATAAAAAACACAATGACGTCAGTAAAAAAAATATTAAAATCATCAAAAACAACAAACTCAGTTAGTGCAATTGAATCAGTTGAAGCAACTAAATCGATTAAATAAGTTAATTCAGCTAAATCAATGAAATATGTTAAATCAGTGAAATCATTTAAATCAGTTGAATCATTTTCATCAGGCAAATCAGTTAAATCAACTAAATCAATTAAGTCGTTTTAGTCAGAGACATCAGAATCTTCAAAATCTTTGATTTTTTGAATTCTTTGAAACCTTCAAAATCATCGCAAATCTTGGAAAATCTTGGAATTCTTTGACATTCAAAAAATTCGCTGAGATTCGCGCGAGATGACTCCCAATTGTGTGAATTTCGGCATTTTGGGCGGTCCAGGTCCTTCAGGGACCACCGTGGGTTCACGAGCAGACACCAAGAAGAGGAACAAAAGCGGCAACATAAAAACCATGAGAAGGCACAAAACGTCAAGATTTTAGGCCTTTCCCCGACTGCCCTCACCTGGACCTCGCTCCCCTGCACCAACTTTTGTTTTCTGCTTTCCAGGCACCTCTCCTGGACCGTCCTCTCCCAGACAGGCCTCTCTTGGACCATCCGTGGTCTTCTGCTTTGTGGTGCTTCCCCCCAGACCACACTCCCCCGGACGGCTCCCCATCATGCACCACGCGCGCTCCTCGGACGAACCCTTGCATGGACCCATTGAGCTCTTTGTGTCCTTGGTTTTTGTCCTCACTTGATCTTGCTGAAATATCTTGGGCTCTCTGGCCCCGTCGTCCAGAAACACTTGCGACACAACTTTGGCGTCAACTGTCCCAGCTCGCAAGAACACGAACTGTGCCTGTGACATCAACTCAATTGCACGAGCGTCCCGAGGAGATGCCCCGCTGAGTTGGCCCACAACACCAAGATAAATTTCCTTGAGGCAGTTGCGAGGAGAGGGCACTTTGCTCGTTAGAGTGGCGCAGGCAATGTGCCAATTCCCGCCATAGAAACGAGGCACAGCTCGCAACAACGCGGGGTTGGCTGTTTTCGGTTCCCACGAAAGTCGTGGGCACCCTTTGGCCATTGAACCAAAACAGCCGTGGCAAACACGCGAACGGCGACAGAGTTCAAATTTCCACAAACCCTTCGAACCTCCCCGAACTCACGTCCAAACGTCCAACACTGATCTTGAGCAGCGTCTGCTGCCAAGTATCAAATGTTGTGGAGACGGTGCCGGCCCTGCTAGAATCCTTCTGTGGACAACCACTCTGCCGCTTCATGCACCACTATGGCGCCCAGACTTTTGGTTTTTGCCTCCTGGCCCAGTTCCTGTTGGACGTATGGTGTCTGTGAGACTACGGGCAACAACTGGTATGAGGATGGTGTCTGCTCCCCTGTTGGCTTCTGCCCTTCCTGCCCAGTCAACTCGCAACACTGTCTCCTCTGAGGTCTGGTGTACTGGGTCCTCCGCACGTTCAAAAGGGTCTGATGACAAAGACGGGCAATGTGAGGATGCCCGTTGGGCTGGCTGTGACTCCTCAGTGGGATGACCTTGTGTCTCGCCCACACCATCTGGGGACACAATCCGGAATCCAATGGAATCACTGATGTTCAATCGGACGTGCGTCAACTGACCCACGACGTGCATGATGTTCGCGTCTGTCACAGCACGGAGAACAGGCCTGTGCTTCTCGGTCTTCCGAGAGAGAGTTCCTTCAGGGACGCGTGTGTGCCCAGCATTCACCGCGGTAATGTGCAAATCCGCCTTGGCGACCTGCTGCTGCTAATCGCGGAGAGAAACTGCGGCACACCAGGGTGTTGTGCATCATGGAGGCATCACTGCTGGTGATGAAAACTCTCACATTTGTTTGTCGTTGGCACCCCTCCAATTGAGATTGCGAATTGGTGTTCCAGAAGGCTTCTGGAAGAACCGCTGTGGAAAAACCGCTGTGGCTGCTTGTAGGACGGTTCGTGCCGATATAAGTCCACTCAAAAGAGTGAGGGATGCACTGTGCACGTGGGAACGACAACATGAGTCGAAACCCGCTCCGCGATTGGAAGTGGCAAGAGAGCGAGCCAACACCACGCCACAACCCGGCGGAACTCCAGATCATGTGGGTACCTCGGCAAACCCAGGTTGTCTACTTTGCGATGGCCTTCGTCAGGAAGAAACACATGGAAAGATGAGCCACCCATAATTCCCCTGTGGGCACCGATCATACTTGCCTCGAAATCCACCTGCCATGGACTGTACAATTCACGCCCTGCCAATTCTTAAGATGGTGGTCGACATTTCCCTGTGCATGCCCATCGTGTCCCCTGGCAACAGAAAGTACATCAAAGGGATGTTGTAACCTTGGATGGACATATGCACTGTGTACTGTTGCGTCCAAAGGGTCGGAACCACTTGAAATGTCCCGTCAGCGAGGATGGTTGCTGGCTGATGGAACAAAATGCAAGTGGCGATAGACACCGAAAGCAAGTATGCGGTCATCACGTGGTCGAGAATCTGCGCGCAAGAGACACTCACCGCGATGTAGCAAGAGATGTGAGGGGAGATGACCAATTCTTGAAGACCAGTGTCTGGTTCATTTCTCTCGTGCACGCTTCCTTGCAGAGACGTCTCATCCTCCGTCCAGATTGACATGCTGAGCCGCTGGGGTGACGCTCACGGTGTCTGCGTTGAAAAATCTGGACACATTTCATGAGGTGCGATGCACCGCGGCCTGTCGCAGTGAAGCAGCGCGGGCCCGCACAATGTCTTCAGGACGAGGTGCGTGCCTGCGATCCGTCATGCTGATCTGTTCCGTCGCCTCCCTCGTGATTTATTTTCGTCAAGAAAAGAGCCCAGCAATTGCTTGATGACCGGCACGTGCAACGCCAAATGGTGACGTCCTCTTTTCGGACGCTATTGACGGTCCACAAGAAAGACGCGTGGATCAACTGGGTGGCTCCCTTCGTTGTCGTGGCGAACTCAAAATCTCTTGAGGCAATAACTAGACAGACTGACGGAAAGTTTGGCTGTCACAATGTGAAAGCTTGGTTCTGGAACATTTTCGACACACATGCGAAACAACACATAAGTTAATTTTTTTTAAGTTGAGATCAAAGTTGAGATATAAGTTCTTTTAACAGTTAAGTTAAAAAGTTGAGTCAAACATTCAGTTAACACTTAAGTTATAAGTTAGAAATAAGTTCAGTAATAAGTACGTTATAGATTCAGTAAGATGTACAGTTCGCTGTTAAGTTCTAAGTTTGAGGTTGCAAGGTTGAAGTTTTTATTTTTTTTTGAGTTTTGTTTTGTCGAAGTCGAATTGTCCAAAGTAGGAATTGGCCAAAGTAGAAGTGGTCAAAGTAGGCCTTCTCACTTTCGCACTTCAGCACTTTGAAACCCACCTGGCCAAACTCGAAACTGGCCAACGTGGAGCACGCCCTCTGGAGGCCACTTTCTCTGGGGGCCTCTCTCACAGTGAGTGCGTCCTCTATGTCTTTGTGGAGGTGGTGGGTGTGCACCATCCTTGGGGCGGTAATTGGTGTTGCCCCGCCTTTGCCCCTTACTCCAACTTCGGAATCTAGCAAAGGGTGACTTGCAGTATCGAAGCTTCAAGTCACCAGCGGTCAAGCTAGACTCTGAATCTGCGGTGTAGCCAAACAAAGCCAGGAGTGAGTCCAGGAAAGGGATAGCAGATGTTTCCGTGGAACGGGATGTGAGGCCATGACCGCATTGCTCGCAGCCAATGTGTCGCAAGCGGCAGTGATTGGTCCCAAGTTGACAAGGAATGAAACGACGAATTCCGCCAGGTGGGCCACACAGGGCCCTGAACCGAGCGCCAAATGTGTGTGCCTAGACCAAACGGAACAACCGACACAGAAATTGAGCGTCCTATTCTTTTGGCCTTGGCACCAACCCATTCGCCCGCCCCAACCCATAGAGAATCAGCAACTCCAAATATGACACTCCCACCAAGGCCAAGATACACATTTTCAGAGGACCAGTGTAAGGTGGCCAGACAACTTCAAAACTTAACAAGAATGCCAGTCCCACGTGGCCAGACGTTCCAGTCCAAAGAGAGGAGGGGCGAGGACGCCAGGCAAGGTCTCTAACAGAGGTTTCAACGCGGGCTTCTTGGGAGCTGCACCACTACACCAAAAGGTCGGTTGTGGCGCAGTCCCTCCTGTGCCATCCGCGTTAACGACACACCTGGACATGGCAATAACAGATCTGCGAAGATCTCCTTTTGTCCGGTAAAAGTTGTCGCAAGCGTGAATTACGTTTCTCCTAACGTCTGTTCAAGCTGATGACGCCTTCCCAATTCAGCCGCTGCATCTGCAGCTTCATTGCCAATCTTGTCTATCCGACGCACCCCGTCCATTCCTGACCATGTCTCCTGTGTCATGTCCTCTGAATTTTGCCACTCTGACCGTGTCACGACCCCGCAGAGCTAAAATACCAACGGTGTGAGAGAGAAGGGCACCGTCAGTCAGTAAAGGAAAAAGGTCTCCTGAACTCAAAATTGCCGAGTAACCCACTGACAGAACGAAAGACATTATGGTCATCAGTGCCTATGAAAAAATGTGTTGAGACACCCAAATTCGGCGCGTTGTATACATCGAACAGGTCCGGGGATGGAACTAAACAGTCCTGCAAGCGCCCTCGTCACCCAACTTGACCAAGGTGAAGATGATCAAGGTGACCCCAATCACGCGAGACCCAAGCTGCACCTCAAGTCGTGCTATATGCCAGCGCCCGCAACCTCAAGCATTATCCAGAACCCCAACTCCCATCAGACCAGGCATGACGAGAATCGGGGCACCGAGAGCGCATTCCAACTTGTTGAAAATGGTGTCTGATGATGACCTGGCCAATGGGAATGACCAGGCGTACAAGACAGTGCAGGTTGCCAACCATGCCATTGTAAACATCTAGGCCATTTTGAATTGCCCAGAGAAACAACGTCCCAAAACTCGGGGACTCCCTAATGTCAACAATTGGTGGCCAGGTACAGTCCCCAAAATAGATGACCATCATGATCTACTCCTCCACACTTTTTTCATGACGATGTCCCCTCTATCTGGCCGAGTAAAAATTCATTCCAAACCCCTCCGGCAAGAGTGCTTCGCAACAGACCTTTATCTCTTTCCCTTACCTCCTGAGAGAAAAGGAGCTGTTGAGATACCCTTATATCCAAGAAAGGACCACCTGAAACCCTCCCTTCTGAACACATCTCCAGAAACTTTGAGATGGACAGAACCATGGCCAGGGCACCCCATCGCAACACGATCAAACATACGAAAGGTACGATCGACCCTGAGCAGTATTGAACGCAAGGTACCTACGCATCACGCGGAACCTAGCCCAAACTACGAAGAATGCAGGATCACATCCAGAAACGCCACCTAGAAGAGAAAGGACGGCGTCGGAATTAGCCAAATGCATCTTGGAGGACCCATACAGCAGAAGGCAGATCTAAGAAAGATTAGGCTGGAAACTGAGATGGAGGAGGCATCAATCCCATGTAAAGCAGGCGCCACCGACTTTGAACGTAGGACATGTAGCGTCTCCCCAAATCCCAAAGGCAGCGCTCCTACAACAGGAATCTTGTCGAGCTCGTTAACAATCCTAGCAGCAATTGTGGAGGCACGCTGCCGCAACGTAGTGTCGATATGCCCACCTACGTCACGCACATCAAGCTGAACCTTCCACTTGTCACCTCCACCAGAAATAACCCAATCCCACACGTCCCTATGTACCGCAAGCGAAGTACTCATAAGGATACACTTAATGGGCGCAGCAGCTTGACCAACAGCGTGAATATGGCTGTTAGAAAACCTAGCAGCAGCAAGCAAAGCGGCAGGGTCAGCACATACACATTTGAGATTGTCTGCATACAACTGGGGCTTAACGCCACCAACTGGTTCAATTTACCTGCAGTGAGGCAAATACAAGGCAACAATAAACACAATACTCAATGGACAACCCTGTGGAATACCACCGTCTCTGGTCCAAGCTTCACCAATCCCAGAGGCAAGTTCGAACCCGAGACGAACATTGGCATGAAACTCAAAGTACACCTGCCGAAACCACCCAGGTAACCCAAGTCTATTCAGAACACAGTCCAAGATACCCTATTTGCAGTATCAAAAGACTTTACTACGTCAGCAACAAACATGTGTACATGGTCATCACTCACACCACTCAAAGTTCTTCAATGTCCAAGGCAGTTGTGTACCAGGCAACACAGTCAGAAACCCAGGAAGAGAACCGGTCTTTAACGTGGTCAATCCGAACAGTTGCCCAAAGTCTGTATAGAACCGGTGGCACACTCAGCGGTCTCTGTCCCAACGGTGTCGCGTCACCCTCAGATTTAGGATCATCACGGTACGATGTACGCGAACAGCAAGTCATCTCTACTAGGTTCCAGACATCTTCCAGAACATTGGACCACGTAACAGGAAAAGCCTTCATATGTCGCACGAACTGCATGGAAAAGCATGTCGCCATCAAGGGGAGGGGAGGGATAACATCTAGTGAAGGCATCCGTTCCCCAACATCTCGCAGAAAGGCATCCTCGCAAGCATTGCCAGAGTGTTTCTGGAGAAAAATGGCAGCCAGGCAGCTTGGAATTGCTTGTCAATCAATCCAGGATCAGAAAGCATAGCTGGAGCAAAACCTTCAACCGTTTGGGGTGCAAACCAAGCATGGGGATGGGGGGCACAATGTCGGCCCTTAGCCACTTGAAACTATTTTCCTTAGAAAGTCAGAAAGATCAGAGTGGAGGAGCAGGGCCCCTCTTGGAACCCAACTTGGACCAAAGGGCCAACTGGACCTGCCTGTAAAACACGGCTCAACTGCTTTGGACAATTCTAAGCCCAGTGTGATAGAAAAACCATTATACTTTATAGACTTAGCCACACCACATACAGCTCGAAGCCGCCTCCTTTGGTCTAGAATTGGGTGCAAGTGACTTATCCCTGTACGGGTGCGTAAGTTTACGGAACGTACGGATTTTAGGTCCTCCAAGCTGAATTAATCATGTTCATGTGTAAAATAGGTAAAGAAACAAAGGCGGAGGAGCTGGCTGCCGTCGCTCCTCTTGTGCGGTGTTGCCTTCTCCAGCCGTCACTGGTATGGAACTGCTTTCCCCTCCTCCTCTTGGGTGGTGGTGCCAGTTCCCTCGCCCCCGTTGGGTCGTGCTTCTTGGTCTGTTCCTTCCTTCGGTGGTGCTGCTTTCCTCCTCCTCCTTTGGGTGTTGCTGCACTACCGCATCCCAGCCCTGCTCGACCCAGCTCTGCCCTGCCCTGTCCAATTGTGCCCCGTTCTGATCTGCTCTCACTGTGCTCTGACCCTGCGCAGACTCATCTGGCCTGTCTCTCGATGTGTTGGACCTCATGTGGATCTTGTGTTTTACGTCGTCTTGTCACGCAAGTGCCTCGTCCAGTCGTGCGCGCCGCATGCCTGCACTCGTAGTGTGTCTGTGTGCTCTGCGTGCGCGGCGTGTCAAAGGGAAAAGGACTGAATAGACTCAGTAACGACACGATCAGAGTGGTGATGCGCTTGAGTTTTTTTTTTGCAAAGCGACATCTGCACGTGCATTCTTTGGCGCGCGCGGGTTAGCACACGAACAGCCTCACTTCTCACCCTTTGGGTCCTTCATGATGGCGCGGCGTCTCTCCTGAGCCTTTGGGCAAGACTCTGCGTGAGCCTTGCCTACGGTGTTCCCGCGGCCCAGGTTCCAGCACGCCTGGCACCTCGTGTCTGCAGGATGGCGGCACCTCAGCAACTTTTTCGCGGCAGGCGCGGCACTCCACTGGATGACGCCGACCCTGGAGGCGTCGACGGCACTGTGTCCCGTGGAGGTGTCAGCGCCACGCGCACCGCTCTACCGTCAGAAGCCGAGCCTGCTGCCAAGCGTGTCACAACTCCTCAGGCGCGCTTCTACAAGTGAGAACTCGCAGTTTGAGAGAAAACAACCACAACATCAAGCCCCGAGTTTTTATCTGCGACACAGATGAAGAGTTTCCTGACTCGGGCGGTGCTTCCAGTGTCCCTCGACGTCTCGTCCGTGACGGGTCCAAGTTGAACAGAACCTCTTCCACAACCTCCGCGGGCGCGTTGTGCCCGTCCGCAAGTTCCTGGACGAAGGCTCTGCGCAACATAGTCTTGAGGAACGCCATCTGACGTCGTGACTGAACGATCCAAATGCGACCAAAACAAAATGCCCTTGTCCTCTCGCGGCACACGTGTACCTTGGATCGCGTCGTCTCCAGCTCGTTCTCAAGATTGTGCACATTCCTGATGGGCGCGCAACAGTGCATCGCCCAAGCAGTCCGTGTCCAACATTGTCGGGCGCCGCATCGCAGGGCGGAGCATTGACGGCGACTGCTTGACACGAGGCTTTGCCGCGAAAGAGTTGGGAGCGGCTGCACTTGTCTGAAGATGACTGACGCAAGACATCAAACAATGAAAATCACCGAACAAAATCAACATCAGGTGCTAAATTAGAGTTCTAAATTTACCGAGAACTTCCACGTTCTAAGTTTGTTCAAGTGCATCCGTCTTTTTTTTTGTTTTCTGTTTTTATTGTTCTGTTTTTTTGTTTCTTTGAAAAAATGATTGGCAAAATATCGGGGGTCAAACATGGACAAAATTTTGTTTTCGGTTTGGAGCAAATCGGACCCAACATCGTCCGCGGCGGCCAAGTCTCGGTTTCGGGCCGTCGGGAGCCCAGCCTTTTTCTGCGTTAGTTGTTTTGTGTTTGTTATGTTTTTGGTGTGTCTCTTATTGTTTGTGTTTTTTTTTGTTTGGTTTTTGTTTTTAGTTTTGTTTTTTTGGGAGAGGGGGGGAGGGGGGTTCAAGAAATTGTGTTTTTTCCAAAAATGTTTTCGGGCACTGTGCCAACATTGGCAAAATCGTTGAGTTTCGAAGGGGGTTGGGGTCTTACTGTCTCGTCAGCCCGCATCCCTTGTCGAGCACCAGTCAGCGGGCAAAGCGTTTTACCCACCATAGCCATGTGCCTGCGGCGTCATGCATCACGGCTCTGCGAGTTGGGCGACGCCCTCGGCTAGCACGAGCAACAGGACGGGACATTTTTCTAGCGCCACCAATTCTTGGCGCTGTGTATTGACGTACTGAAGAATGATTCCATACCAACCACATTTGCACGAAAAGCCAGTGCAGCATCAAGTGCCGATCGTGCAATCAAGGCTCAGCTTCCAAACCGACCTTACCGCACACTTCTCGGGCGTATTGCAGTTCCTGTCACTCAACACATCAACAATGGATGTGGTGATGTTGCGTGCAGATTTCCGTGTTGTTTTGTTGATCAGTGTCAGTGCTTCTCAGGGGCGTGCGCAAGGAGTTTAAACGAAGACCCACCAGCCCTCAAGATCTTTCTGAGGTGTGATTCCAAAGTTTCACGAAGCGACGGCACTGGCGTCTTGAAAGACGACACCTCTAAACCTCCGGAACGACGTCGGAGCGACAGCACCAAACTCCAGAAGTCTATGTGCCCTAATGTTTACCAACACACCGAAAAGGAGGAAGAGGGGAAAGCAGCACCACACAAAAGAAGGTAGGGACAGCAGCGCCGCCCAAAAGGGGAGAGAGGCAAAGTAAAGTCGTGTCTCCCCTCCTCCTTCTTTTGGGCGGTGGTGCCAGTTCCCCTCCTGCTGGGGGGTGCTTCTTGGTCTGCTCCTTCTTTCGGTGGTGCTGCCATCCTCTCACTCTTTTTGGTGGTGTTGCCTTCCTACTCTTCCCATGTGGAAGTGAACGACACCGCCCGAAGGGAGAGAGGGCACACCGCCACCCCGAGGGAGGAGAGGGAAGACCGCCACCACCCACAGGGAAGAGGGAGTGCCGCCATGATGGATTGGAATGATGGACCTGTGCATTCCAAATAAACTGAAAGACTGTAAAAGATTGTGACATTAGAACCCAGTGGACATACATTTGAATTAATGAGTTTGTGGAGCAGAAAAGGAAATAGTAAATGGAGAAGGACATTTATGAACCTCCGGTTCGAAGGGAAAGTGTTCGATGGTTCTTGACGGTACAGAAACACATTGAACAGAAGTGAGTTTTGTAACACATGGAAGAACAAAATGTAAATATCAATCGAACAAATGTAAAAAAGGGAAAAACGGGCGACCGAAAACAGAAAAATGGAAAAGGCAAAAAATACTTTCTTGGTGTTGGGGTCTTTTTTGTTGCGGAAAATTGATTTTTGGAGCCCGCAAGGGGAGGTACCCCGACAGGGGCCAAAAAAGCAGACAGACACAGACAGACACAGACAGACACAGACAGACACAGACGGACACTGTCAGA
>CBDCEV010000143.1:0-6087 GCA_965215715.1 Hyphomicrobiales bacterium
AGCACGCATGGTCGTCGTGGCGCTGGAGGTTGGGGGCAGGTGGTCCGCAGAAGCAAAGTCCTTCGTGGGACAGTTGGCGAAAGCCCGTGCCAGGACGGAGCCGCGAGTGACTCAGCGAAGGATGGAACAAGCGTGGAGGCTCAGATGGTGTTCCATCTTGTCGTGTGCGGCAGCGCGTTCGTTTGCCATGTCTCTGTTGGGCATGAAGGGTGCACTTGGGGCTGATGGCCAGGTGCCGAGGTCACATGAGATTGAGTGTGACCAACGTTTTGAGTTGGGTTGACTCGTAGAGCACAGTTTTGTTTGTGAAGGATGTGGTGTGCGTTGATGATTCATCTGGATGGAGTAAAAAAAAAGATCCTTGTGGAAGGTCAAGGGAGAAGTAATACAGACAAGCACACATGACAACATAATCTCAATAACGCAAAGGAAAGATGATTTTTTTCTGTGAGCACTGTCCACTGACGATTGCTTGGGACGTAAGCACATCCTGTCATCATGATCAGGAATCATATTGCTTACAACATTTTCTGAAAATCTGTGACCTAAATTTCGTCCTACAGATTTTACCTCGAAAATTTAACTAACTTACAATTTTGACGTCGAGTTGTTTTCTTCATGTGCGTGTTAACGACGATGTGATCCGTCGTGATCGATATTTTTTCAATTAACGGACTGCTATAAGGAAATATTGATAGTTCCGTATCAAAGAAATAAATAAAAAAATCAAAGATCAAGCATATTAGTACGGAGTGCGATCCGCGCACATACACGCTCAAATCAAACGTGCGAGACACAACTTGTCGGGAAGACATTATCGTCGACATTTAGACAGCACATTCTCACATCGTCAGATGATTCAGATAGACGGAGAACTCCTGTTTGCAGCGATCCCTGAATCTTGAGAATCCGTGTCCCCAAGTTCCATAATTTAGATCACGACCCCTATCCAGGGACCCTCGTATCAAACAAAAAAAAGATCCATAGAATCCTATTCTAATCTGCAGAGAAAATCTTCCATGACATTTTGTTACATCTGTGGATTATTTCGTCGTGTTCTCATGTGATTTCCAGAATAGTGCAATTTCATTTTGTCTATTTCTCTGCAGTAGTTATTGGACGTTTATTGGGGACATGTATCATACTGAACCCAAATCGTGTTATATCACCAATCTCGATCGCACTGTTATTCCTGAGAACAAGTATTTCAACTTTGCTGAGACGTGATCGGATCGACGATAACTAATGACAGTTCGCTTGAGAATCGCAGTGACACTTGGACAGAAACTGTTCCGTAACAATCTTATCAACGATGATTAACGTTTTACAACATCGCGTCGATTCCCCCCAAGCCCGTAGCGAGAACCCATGTCACGAGACGATGATTGGAGAAGTGTCTTTACGACCAGAAAAAAGAAGAGTCTCTACGATCGGAAACAAAAAATAACAGATCAATCTGTTATCCCGACCTTACGAGATCATAGTTCCAAAAAATTCGAAATAATGAAATAATATTTGGAAAATTATAATACCAATTAAATATTAATTATTACTAGTGTCGATGAATACGACCTTCTTTTATTAATCCCATTACATTCCAATCTTGAATCGAGTGGACTTTCTTTGTTGGAAGCATATCATTTCTTCAAGATAAATCAAATTTTCGGAAAACTACTTGACTATCTGTCAACAGTAATCTATTTCTGCGAAAATCGTTCCTCCACATTTGTTGGAACGCGATCGATAGTGATCAATTCGAATCATTTCTCCCATCATATAATTCATGTTTCTGAGGTGACTCAAATTCCAATAATAATTTGAAGATTGAGATGATATGTTCAAATTCGATAGAATAATTTTTCATTCGATTTTCGATTGGATGTTGACAGAAGTGTTTTTCTCAAGTATCGAAATCTTCAATCACATTGCATTACGAGTCGATAATGTCAATATCAAATGTATCTTTCAACGCTTCATTATTCTGCACTGATAAGCTCCGATTTCGAGAAAAAATCAAAAATAAATGATCGTTCACAAATTAATATTACAAAGAAATCGAAGCATATGCAAAGACGTTTATTTCATCGAATAATATGTTGTTTGAACTCGTCATTGATTGAGTGATGATACTTCTTTTTTTTTCTGAAATTGATGATTCATCAAATCGAGTACACCGCGTCCAGTCCGATATATGACGAAAAAGAATCTATCACAGTTTCCTTGCAGCGATCTCCATTCAGAGAAGAAGCGAGATCCTGACAAGTCTGTGTCGGGAACGGAGTCGTGAGATCCAGAGAGGTCTTCCTGGGAGCGACACAGCAGTAGTAAGTTCCTGAGAAGCTTGTTCTGGGAGAGAAGTCGTGATCTTAGGAGGAGTCATAGTAGTAGTAAGTGTTTGAGAAGTTTGTCCCAGGAGTGGAGTCTTCATCAATGGAGTAGGAGGACGACGAGGAGCAGAACGATGGAGAGATGAACTTATCTGAAATCTAGCTGATCCACTGGAAGGACGGATTTCTTTTTTTTTTCCAGAATTGTATCTTTCGATGGAGCTTTTTTGATGTTTATTAGTTCAGTATCAGTTTTTCTTAAATTTAAATAATCCATTAAAAGTTCTCAATAAGCATCCGACACTAATGCATTAAATGATTTCAAATCGTTCGAACGTGTATCGGGATTTCGTTTTCGAATCGCGTGTAGAAATGAATGAAATATTTTACTTTCTGATTTGTGTCTTCTTGTGAAAAGCAAAAAGACTCTTTCAGATATGCAAATAAAAAAAGGAAAGGATATTTGTTTTTACGATGTATCTTGGAATCGTGGAGTGCAATTTGTTCATTCGTCATTTATTTGAAATATATAGGAAAAAAAGAAAACTGACAGTACTATCAATGTCTCTATAACAAGGTTTAAGGCAGTTTTTTTTTTCGAAAAAACACGATAATTTATTTAACGGTTTCGACTTTGTGTTACTGTGATATTTCGACATTAAAGCATCTTTTTACGTGTACTTCGATATCTCAGTTATTTTCAAACTCACGATCTATGAATTTTTTGGATATCGTGTCATTTTTCTGAACTCGAAAACGATTTATTCACAATGATGAAGTGAAAAGATACATTTGATATTCATATTGTTGTTGATCGATGTAATATGTCATGGAAGATTTCGTTTCGTGGAAAAAAATCTTTCAATATCTTATCGAAAAAATCAAATAAGCAAAATTTTTGTATCGAATTTACGAAAATAATTTAATGTCGTCTCAATACTCATGATCCTTGATCTCAGAAAATGACTCAAATAAAATTACTTTCGTTTATCGTCACTATATGACATACTTCAATAAATGAAAATACATTCGATTTAAGATTAAAAATGAAATGAAAAAAACCTTGAAATTTATCGACTCTACAAACTTCTATTCCTAAAACTATTCAATTATTTTTTTATTTCACTGACTCGTCGAACGTACTGAGTCGAGTCTTTTTTTAAAATTTGAAAATTAGGACGTACGTATTCCGGACATCCGCTGAAATCTCATTATAATATATCTGATCGTGACGACATCACTTCAATGATCACTCGTGACGCGGGACGTCGCTGTATATCAATTTTTTTCGCGATATCATGGACCTGTACTGATTTCATTACGCTATGTGATGAATGTGCTGAATCAGACTTTCGAATGGAACTCTGTCGTTATTATTTTCACTAAATTGATGAGAAAACTCATATGTATCCATGATACTGACTGGAATTTATGATGATAGTTCCTGCAAAAAACAAACGATCATCATCTCGTGAGTTGAAAGGGGGGGGGAAAGTAGAGGAGACACTTCATGGGTAATTTTAAAGATGTCCGGTTTTACCCCATATTGAATTTTGGCCTTTTTTGGGCCGTCCTCTTAAAGATGTCCGTGTTTTACCACACCCGAAATTTTCGTCAATTTTGGGCCGACCCCACTTTTTCAGTTGTTAGAAGCATTTTTTTGGCCGAAGAGGAGGCCCAAAATGTTGAAACTTTATCCCACCCAAAATTTTGGCCATTTTTTGGCCGCCCTTTTAAAGATGTCCGGTTTTACCCCATATTGAATTTTGGCCATTTTTGGGCCCCCTCCTTGGTCACCCTATTGACCTTCCCAAATGTCATTGACCTTCAACACCCTAAACACCCTAAACACACTAAACCATAAGCCCTAAAAACACCCGAAACACCCTAAACACCTAAACGGGCAAAAGCCGTGTTTTTTGGTGAAAACGTCGCCGGCCGTTTTTGTGAAAACGTCGCCAGCCTTCGGCCGACGACGTTTTCACCAAAAAACACGGACTACATTGTTTGTCCCGCCAGTGTCTTTCTTTGTTGTTTCCTTTCTGTTTGTTTTGTGTTGTTTTCTTTGTTTCTTTTGTTCTTCGTTCCCTGGCAATTCTCCCTGCCTCCATGGTTATTGACATTGTGGAAGGTGAAAGGCGAGTGGAGGCCCAAAAATGGCCAAAATTCACTATGGGGTAAAAACATCGAGAAAATAAGGGGGCCCCAAAATGGCCAAAATTCAATAGGGGGTAAAACCGGACATCTTTAAATATGCCACTTCATGTAAAGTATCAAAGATAAAATAATTGGAAACTTCATTTCACGAGTGACTCGTAGTGGAACAGACGATTCAACTTCTTCTCTTTTTACGTCGTCACTCATGTACTGTATTTTGACACTAATTTGAAAAATTGGAGTCTTGTCCATTCCGATTTTGATGCACAGTGCATTCCCATATGTTTACTGCAATATCGACGAGCTCCGAAATTTGCTCGTCGTCTTTTTGTTCTTTTGGACAAACTATCACGAATTTTTCTCTGTAGTGTAATTTTATATAGTATTTCATCCTTGAGTTTGTCCCTGTGATGCGCAGATGGAAATGCATCGAGACCTGAACAAATACGTAAATGATTTTCCTCGACTGCTGCCCCGTTCACAGCAGCTCCTTTTCTCGACAACATCGTGTCAAGCGTGTGTTTGCCATACAGATTGTGTGTTCCTTCGGTCATGCCCGCATTTGGCCAAACCGCATCTGGCCAAAAGCGCATTTGGCCAGAATTAGTGTTTCAAAGTGTTGACCGCATTTGGCAAACCGCACTTGGCCAATTTTGGTGTTTTAGTGTTTTGGCCAAAATTTCTGGTGTTGCTTGTTGTTGCTTGTTGTTGCTTGTTGTTGCTTGTTGTTGCTTGTTGTTGCTTGTTGTTGCTTGTTGTTGCTTGTTGTTGCTTGTTGTTGCTTGTTGTTGCTTGTTGTTGCTTGTTGTTGCTTGTTGTTGCTTGGTGTTGCTTGGTGTTGCTTGGTGTTGCTTGGTGTTGCTTGGTGTTGCTTGGTGTTGCTTGGTGTTGCTTGGTGTTGCTTGGTGTTGCTTGGTGTTGCTTGGTGTTGCTTGGTGTTGCTTGGTGTTGCTTGGTGTTGCTTGGTGTTGTTGTGTTGTTGTTGTGTTGTTGTTGTGTTGTTGTGGTGTGTGTGTTGTGTGTGTGTGTTGTGTTTGTGTTGTGTGTGTTGTGGATGTGTTCAAGATTTTTGGGTCTCTCCCCCGGACCCCCCCTCCCTCCGCCGGACCGCCCTTCTCCTGGACCGCCCAAAATTTCGCTCTTTTTTTTCTCTCTCCCGCCGGAAATTTCATTCTTTCTTCTCTTTCTGGGGGGTCTTCTCGTGGAATTGTGGCCGCGGTTCAAGGCCATGGCCCACCCGAAATGCGGGTTTCGGTTGGTGTCATTTTGTGAAACCCCGGCGGCCTGACGGCGAACAACGAACACACCACAACGAACACCCCACACCACAAAAAAATTTTGGCCAAATGCGGTCTGGCCAAATTCGGTCAACAAAAATTGGCCAAATTCGGGCAAATAAGGTTGGCCAAATGCGGCCAGTTAACTTTGGCAAAATGTGGTATTGGCCAAATTCGGTTTGGCCAAATGCGGCCAAATGAGGATGGCCAAATCAGGTTTGGCCAAATTCGGTCGCGACCGTTCCTTCGACATGCTCTTCTGTTCCTTTCTCTACGGTGCTTTCTGAAAATGTTTTCTTTTTCAGATGTCATATTTTTTTCGTACT
>CBDCEV010000144.1:0-8440 GCA_965215715.1 Hyphomicrobiales bacterium
TCCATACTGATTCTGATTTGAACTGGGAATTATGGATGATTTTGTTCAGTGCTGAAGCAATCCTCGCATCAAGTACTTCAAAATTCGGCATTGAAATACCACGAGTAGATGACGAAGATCTCAATTCATCCACTGAATCAACCAACTCCACTTCCTTGATCCATTGCATCGCCTCCGTAGGAAATTGTGAACAAGTACATACCTCGGTCTTGAACCTTATCTTCCAGCAAGCGAAGGTTGCTGGCGTAGGGAACTTGTCAAAATGGAGATCCGAAATCTGCAGTCGTTGTTGGTCTGCCCCATAATTCTTAGAAGAGTCTCCTCCACTGAAGATGACTGAATCTTTGGCTGACGGTCCAGACTGGCATCTCAGATCTTGATTTTGTTCTGGTCTTTCACTCTTTCTCCATGGATTCAAATCTTGAGGATAAGGAGCTGTAGAGGAAGCCTGTGGATTTACAAAAACGTTTCCCCGATATACCAGGTGTATCCCAAATGTCTGGCAGCCCTTCTTTGCGGCGCGGCGATACGAATGAAGGCCTCAACATCCCTTCAGGAATAGGATGTTTAGGGAATAACATTGGTTGACTGGTAACGTGAGAATTTCCACTGCGTACCGATTCAGCGTCCTGGAAGTCCTTAGAATCGTTCATACAATTTACTTCATTTTGTAACTCTTGTAATCTTCCAGATACTTCCATAATAGTGTTCTGGTCCTCGATGAGCTTCCGACTTGCGAGCGTATCGAAGGTAGAACTCTGGAATTTTCGTAATTCCTCCATCTCAGTAAGATTTTGTTGATGAACTTCACGAAAATCCTTTTCCTGACGCCATAAGTCTTCTTGTAGAATTTGACGTTCTTGTTCTGCTCGAGCTGCTTGGAGTTCGTGATGAGAAACTTTCTCGCAGCATTCTGCGATGATCATTTGTCTCTGTTCATCAAACAAGGTCCTAATCTGTGCACTGGAACTGCTCTCTCCCACGGGTTTCCCCGTTCTATCGACCATTTTTTCAGCTTGGGTGATTGCAGGAAACTGATTGTGAGCACTGTACGTGTTTCTGACACCAAAACTAAACTGATCGATGTTGCTCTTTCCCACGGGTTTCTCCGTTCTATCGGACGCGACAGACAATGACGACTGACTGACAAACTTACCTTCCAGACTGCGGTAATCGGCGTATTCTCGGTGTGCTTCGGTGAGCAACTTGCCGAGAGTAGTGTCATCTGTAACGTAGGAGAAGGGACCCTGGGAGTCGACGAGCTCGTTGGAGACCGTGTCGTTGGGCTCATAACCTGTGAGGGAGAAGGTGACGTCGTAGGCGTCGTTGCTCCCCTTGGCGGAGTGGCGCAGGTTATTTTCCACGGAGTCCAGGTTGTCGAGGTCGGTGTGCAGGTCAGGGTGCATCAGGACAGAGGAGTGGAAGAAGACGGGGAAGGACAGGTCGAGGGAGGTAGGTGAAGATCAAGGAGAACCACACATGTGCGACATGGCGTGAAGATGACAGTCACGTGAACGACTTGAGCCAAGAGGATCATGACTCAACATCAAGACAGGAAACACAACTAACGGCGCGCTGCTGTGCTCACTTGTGCAGATCGCGCGCGTCGTGATTGTTCGTGTCATTGTTGATGGTGTACTTGGTGTCACGATTGTTGTCCTCATTGGTCATGATGAAGTTCTTGTAATTTACGTAGCCATTTTTGTAGTGATTTTCTGTAACTGGAGATGTACTCTTTACAGAGTGACATTTGGCCTGTGTAGCAAACGCCCAAGAATTGGTGCATTAATGTTTTGAGTGACCAGAATTGGTGTTTTCATGTTTTGAACCAATTTCCGTAAATTTGTTGTTTCGTTCATCCTTTTTGTTTTTCCCACACCTCTATTCTTCGTTTTCCTTGTTCTCTTTTTTTCTTCCTTTTTTCCTTTTTTTGAGACGCAAGATGTTGAAGGAGGAAAGTCAGTGCACACAAAAGGAAAATCATCTGTGTAGGCCAAATTGAGCCGAACTGGCAAAAAAAAATCATCAGGGCAACCAAAACAGGCAAACTAGCCAAGACGTGCATCCCGCAAGACCTCGTGCACAGACGGGATGTCTCCCCCGGTGCCTGGCACTGGTCTGGGTAATTTGAACGAGTTTTACCCCTTATGACATTTTGGCCTTTGCTGGGCCCAAACAGACTTTTCTTCGGGTTTTAAGCGTTTCTCGGGTCGAGAATCGGCCCAAATTTTACCCCTTGTTACATTTTGGCTTTTTGGGAGGCCCGCTCCCTTGACCTTCCAAAATGTCAAACAACCCCAAACCCCAAACAACCACAAACCCCAAAAAAAACCAAACCCCAAACAACCCCGAACCCTGAACAACCCCGAACCCTGAACAACCCCGAACCCTCAACAACCCTAAACCCTGAACAACCCCAAACCCTAAACCTAAAACCCGACTTTGGGGTTGAACCACGTTTTTCTGTTCATCGTCGCCTGCCTGCGACATTGAACAGAAAGACGCGGACAACCCGAAAGTCGGCACAAAGTGTTTCGGTCTTCGCTCCCCACCAATTAATTTCTCTTGCTCCTCTTTTTGCATCTCATTGTTGTTGACATTTTTGAAGGTCAAAGGCCCAATTAAGGCCAAAATTTCAAAAGGGGTAAAATCGCACTTGTTCAAACCCACCCTGGTCTGCGGTCGAGCAAAGACACTGCGAAAGCCCGTGCTTCAGAGCACGCAAACATTGCGCTCCACCGACGAATCAACGCGGCTTTGACCCTGCCCTGAAGTGAATGAGGACTCGGCACGCGTCTTGGCCAAGGCTGCGAGGAAAGTGGCAATTTCTTCCGCCCACTACAACCCACCGTGCCAGACCCCCTTCCCCAACGAGTTCTGGAGCGCGCTCCTTCCGGCGCTTGGCAACTTCCAGTGCAGCACCGTCATTGCCTCCTGGCGCTGCTGTGCAGAGTAGAATGGAGACCAAGGTGGTGTCGATGGCCACCTGGGCTCCATGCCACAAAGAAAACCCGTCAGCCACGACATCGAGTCGGCGCCGTCGACAGCGTTGAGGTCGGCGAGGTCCAAGTCTCTGACGTGAACGTTTGTGGACACCGAACCCCAAGCTCTCTGCACACCTTGGCTGCCGCGCATCCCCTGCCACGCACGATGGTGGCCAAACACATCAAGTTGGCGGCCACATCGGCAGGGTGCATGGAAAAGGGAAGGGGCAAACACAGACGCCTGCACAAGAGAAGACGGAAAGGCTGAGCGTCCATCTGAAGTGACTCTAGACGTCGGGAGAGCTGTGAAAAAGTGCAGATGCAAGGGGCCCGTGCTTGGACCAAAACAATGCTCGACTGGAGTTGTCCAGTCCTTGGCCCACCTCCTCTTTGAATTTCTTCTCCAACTTCCTGGTCCCGCCGGGGCTTCACACGACAACCCGAGAATCCAAACGTGAACATTTCAGGGCCCGGCGCTTCAAACACCACCAAAATTCCACGAAAAGACACCCAAGAGAGGAAGAAAGAAAGAACATTGTGGCGGGAGAGGGAAAAAAAAAAAAGCGCGAAATTTTGGGCTCCCCACCCTGCGGGGCCCATTTTTCTGGGTTCGCTCCCTCTCCCTCCTCCCACAATTATAATCATAATCATTATTCATTAATTATGTTAAAAAATAGGAATTACAACTGCAAAAAATACATATATAATTTAATAATTGTAATTTATATAATAAAAATTATAATTATAATTGATTTTGGCTTGAAAAAATTGGCCTGAGTGACACACACCCCACTCACTCTCCTGACCCCCAAAAATTGAGGCATTAAAGAATTGGTCCAAGTGACAATAAAGTGCTTCAGTACTTGGACCTGGCCTAAGTGACATTGGCCTATGTAGCAGCTGGCGTGAAAAACAATGAGGGTTGGCCTGAGTGACATTTGGCCTGAGTGGCAAACGCCCAAAAATTAGTGCATTAATGTTTTGAGTGACCAGAATTGGTGTTTCTTTAAGTTTTGAACCAATTTCCGTAAATTTGTTGTTTCGTTCATCCTTTTTGTTTTTCCCACACCTCTGTTCTTCGTTTTCCTTGTTCTCTTTTTTCTTCCTTTTTTCCTTTTTTTGAGACGCAAGATGTTGAAGGAGGAAGTCAGTGCACACAAAAGGAAAATCAACAGTGTAGGCCACAAATTGAGCCGAACTGGCAAAAAAAAAAAAAACATCAGGGCAACCAAAACAGGCAAACTAGCCAAAACGTGCATCCCGCAAGACCTCGTGCACAAGCAGTGGTCTGGGTAATTTTGAACAAGTGCGGTTTTACCCCTTATGACATTTTTGGCTTTTTGGGAGCTCCTCTCCTCTCCGCTCAAAATGTCAAGCATCCTGAACCCTAAACCTAAACAACCCTGAACCCCAAACAACCCCAAACCCTGAACAACCCTAAACCCTGAACAACCCTAAACCCTAAACAACCCTAAACAAATCCTAAACCCCAACCAACCCCAAACCCCAAACAACCCCCAAACCCCAAACAACTCCCAAACCCTAAACAACCCCCAAACCCTAAACAATACCCAAACCAAAAACAACCCTGAACCATGAAACCTAAAACCTACAACCTAAAACCTAAAACCCGACTTTGGGGTTGAACCGCGTTTTTCTGTTCATCGTCGCCTGCCTGCGACATTGAATAGAAAGACGCGGACAACCCGAAAGTCGGCACAAAGTGTTTCGGTCTTCGCTCCCACCAATTTTTCTTGCTCCTCTTTTTTGCGTCTCATTGTTGTTGACATTTTTGAAGGTCAAAGGACCAAAACAATGCAAATTGTCATATGGGGCAAAAACACCGAGAAAACAGTGGGCCCCAAAAAGGGAAAAATTTCATAAGGTTCAAAATCGCACTTGTTCAAACCCACCCTGATCTGCGGTCGAGCAAAGACACTGCGAAAGCCCGTGCTTCAGAGCACGCAAACATTGCGCTCCACCGACGAATCAACGCGGCTTTGACCATGCCCTGAAATGAATGGAGAGGACTCGGCACGCGTCTTGGCCAAGGCTGTGAGGAAAGTGGCAATTTCTTCCGCCCACTACAACCCACCGTGCCAGACGCCCTTCCCCAACGAGTTTTGGGGCGCGCTCCTTCGGGCGCTTGGCAACTTCCAGTGCAGCACCGTCATTGTCTGCTGGCGCTGCTGTGCAGAGTAGAGTGGAGACCAAGGTGGTGTCGATGGCCACCTGGGCTGCATGCCACAAAGAAAACCCGTCAGCCACGACATCGAGTCGGCGGCCGTCGACAGCGTTGAGGTCGGCGAGGTCCAAGTCTCTGACGTGAACGTTTGTGGACACCGAACCCCAAGCTCTCTGCACACCTTGGCTGCCGCGCATCCCCTGCCACGCACGATGGTGGCCAAACACATCAAGTTGGCGGCCACATCGGCAGGGTGCATGGAAAAGGGAAGGGGCAAATACAGACGCCTGCACAAGAGAAGACGGCAAGGCTGAGCGTCCATCCGAAGTGACTCTGGACGTCGGGAGAGGTGTGAAAAGTGCAGATGCAAGAGGCCCGTGTTAAGACCAAAACAATGCTCGGCTGGTGTTGTCCAGTCCTGGCCCACCTCCTCTTTGAATTTCTTCTCCAACTTCCTGGTCCCGCCAAGGCTTCACACGACAGCCCGAGAACTCCAAACGTGAAGATTTCAGGGCCCGGCGCTTCAAACACCGCCAAAATTCCACGAAAAGACCCCCAAGAGAGGAAGAAAGAAAGAACATTGTGGCGGGAGAGGGAAAAACATGCGCGAAATCTTGGGCCCTCCACCCTTCGGGGCCCATTTTTCTGGGTTCGCTCCCTCCTCCTCCTCCCACAATTACAATCATAATCATTATTCATTAATTATGTTAAAAAATAGGAATTACAACTGCAAAAAATATATATATAATTTAATAATTGTAATTTGTATAATAAATTATAATTATAATTGATTTTGGCTTGAAAAAATTGGCCTGAGTGACACACACCCCACTCACTCTCCTGACCCCCAAAAATTGAGCCATTAAAGAATTGGTCCAAGTGACAACAAAGTGCTTCAGTACTTGGACCTGGCCTAAGTGACATTTGGCCTATGTAGCAGCTGGCCCAAATAACAAGGGTTGGCCTGAGTGACATTTGGCCTGAGTGGCAAACGCCCAAAAATTAGTGCATTAATGTTTTGAGTGACCAGAATTGGTGTTTCTTTAAGTTTTGAACCAATTTCCGTAAATTTGTTGTTTCGTTCATCCTTTTTGTTTTTCCCACACCTCTATTCTTCGTTTTCCTTGTTCTCTTTTTTCTTCCTTTTTTCCTTTTTTTGAGGCGCAAGATGTTGAAGGAGGAAGTCAGTGCACACAAAAGGAAAATCAACAGTGTAGGCCACAAATTGAGCCGAACTGGCAAAAAAAAAAACATCAGGGCAACCAAAACAGGCAAACTAGCCAAAACGTGCATCCCGCAAGACCTCGTGCACAAGCAGTGGTCTGGGTAATTTCGAACAAGTGCGGTTTTACCCCTTATGACATTTTTGGCTTTTTGGGAGCTCCTCTCCTCCCCGCTCAAAATGTCAAGCATCCTGAACCCTAAACCTAAACAACCCTGAACCCCAAACAACCCCAAACCCTGAACAACCCTAAACCCTAAACAACCCTAAACAAATCCTAAACCCCAACCAACCCCAAACCCCAAACAACCCCCAAACCCCAAACAACTCCCAAACCCTAAACAACCCCCAAACCCTAAACAATACCCAAACCCTACACAATACCCAAACCCTAAACAATACCCAAACCAAAAACAACCCTGAACCATGAAACCTAAAACCTACAACCTAAAACCTAAAACCCGACTTTGGGGTTGAACCGCGTTTTTCTGTTCATCGTCGCCTGCCTGGGACATTGAATAGGAAGACGCGGACAACCCGAAAGTCGGCACAAAGTGTTTCGGTCTTCGCTCCCCACCAATTTTTCTTGCCCCTCTTTTTGCGTCTCATTGTTGTTGACATTTTTGAAGGTCAAAGGACCAAAACAATGCAAATTGTCATATGGGGCAAAAACACCGAGAAAACAGTGGGCCCCAAAAAGGGAAAAATTTCATAAGGTTCAAAATCGCACTTGTTCAAACCCACCCTGATCTGCGGTCGAGCAAAGACACTGCGAAAGCCCGTGCTTCAGAGCACGCAAACATTGCGCTCCACCGACGAATCAACGCGGCTTTGACCCTGCCCTGAAATGAATGGAGAGGACTCGGCACGCGTCTTGGCCAAGGCTGTGAGGAAAGTGGCAATTTCTTCCGCCCACTACAACCTACCGTGCCAGACCCCCTTCCCCAACGAGTTCTGGAGCGCGCTCCTTCCGGCGCTTGGCAACTTCCAGTGCAGCACCGTCATTGCCTCCTGGCGCTGCTGTGCAGAGTAGAATGGAGACCAAGGTGGTGTCGATGGCCACCTGGGCTCCATGCCACAAAGAAAACCCGTCAGCCACGACATCGAGTCGGCGGCCGTCGACAGCGTTGAGGTCGGCGAGGTCCAAGTCTCTGACGTGAACGTTTGTGGACACCGAAACCAAGCTCTCTGCACACCTTGGCTGCCGCGCATCCCCTGCCACGCACGATGGTGGCCAAACACATCAAGTTGGCGGCCACATCGGCAGGGTGCATGGAAAAGGGAAGGGGCAAATACAGACGCCTGCACAAGAGAAGACGGCAAGGCTGAGCGTCCATCCGAAGTGACTCTGGACGTCGGGAGAGGTGTGAAAAGTGCAGATGCAAGAGGCCCGTGTTAAGACCAAAACAATGCTCGGCTGGTGTTGTCCAGTCCTGGCCCACCTCCTCTTTGAATTTCTTCTCCAACTTCCTGGTCCCGCCAAGGCTTCACACGACAGCCCGAGAACTCCAAACGTGAAGATTTCAGGGCCCGGCGCTTCAAACACCGCCAAAATTCCACGAAAAGACCCCCAAGAGAGAGGAAGAAAGAAAGAACATTGTGGCGGGAGAGGGAAAAACATGCGCGAAATCTTGGGCCCTCCACCCTTCGGGGCCCATTTTTCTGGGTTCGCTCCCTCCTCCTCCTCCTCCCACAATTATAATCATAATCATTATTCATTAATTATGCTTAAAAAAAAGAATTACAACTGCAAAAAAATCAAAAATATATAATTAAATAATTGTAATTTAAATTATAAAAATAAAAATTTTAATTATAATTGAAATTTTCATTATAATAATTTCATTTTGTTTTTATAAGTTTTATTGATTTTGGCTTGAAAAAATTGGCTTGAGTGACACACACCCCACTCTCCTGACCCTCAAAAATTGAGCCTTCGAAAAATTGGTCCAAGTGACAATAAAGTGCTTCAGTTCTTGGACCTGGCCTAAGTGACATTTGGCCTATGTAGCAGCTGGCCTAAATAACAACAAGGGTTGGCCTGAGTGA
>CBDCEV010000145.1:0-8825 GCA_965215715.1 Hyphomicrobiales bacterium
CTTAAAACAAAAAAATAATGATCCACGCCCATACCCACACCCACATCCACACACCCACACCAACAGACCGACACACCGCACCCCACACACCCACACGCCGCACCCCACACACCCACACCTCACACACACAACACACCCAGACCCACATTTTTTTTTGGTATGTCTTTTTGATTTTTTAAAAAAAATTTTTAGTTTTTAGTTTTTATTTTTTGATTTTTTTAGTTTTTATTTTTTTTTTTCAAAAAAAATTTTTTCGTTTTTAGTTTTTAGTTCTTAGTTCAAAACCAAAAACGAAAAACTAAAAACTAAAATTAAAAAAAATTTAACTGAAAACTCAAAACTAATTCAAACAAAAAAAATAAGAAACAAAAAAAGCACCTCCCGAAAAAAAGAATGTGGGTGTGGGTGTGTTGTGTGTGTAGTGTGTGAGGTGTGTGGTGTGTGGGTGTGTGGGTGTGTGGGTACGGTGTGTGGGTGTGGGTGTGTGGATGTGGGTGTGGGTGTGGGCGTGGGCGGGGCTTGTGAGTGTGGGTGCGGGTGAGGGTGTGGGTATGGGCGTGGATGTTTTTTTGTTTTTATTATTTGTTGATTTTTGGATTTTTTGGATTTTTTTATTTTTAGTCAGTTTTTCGAAAATTGAAAAGATTCAAAAGGATTCAAAAGATTGAAAAGTTTAAAAAGTAAACTTTGAAATCTTGTGGCCATGGTTTTTACTTTTAGTTTTGACTTGAGAAAGAAAAACTCAAAACTAAAAATCAAAAAAATAAATAAAACAAAAATCAAAAATTAAAAAAAAAAATTTGGGTTGAGGCGCCGCTCTCTCTTTTTTTTGGCTGTGACGCCCTCCCTTTTTTTTTGGTTGTGGCGCTCCTCCTTTCTTTTTTTGGTTGTGGCGCCCTTTTTTTTGGGGAGTTGTGACGCTCCTTTTTTTTTTTGGTTGTGGCGCCCTTTCTTTTTGGGGTTGTGGCGCCCTTTCTTTTTTTTGGTTGTGGCGCCCTTTCTTTTTTTGGTTGTTGTGACGCCCTTTCTTTTTTTTGGTTGTGGCGCCCTGTTTTTTTTTGGGGTTGTGGCGCCCTTTTCTTCTTGTTTTGTTTAAAAAATAAGGTTTACACAAAACCGGTCTGCGTTTTTAGTTTTCAGTTTTTAGTTTTTCGTTTTTAGTTTTTAGATTTTTGTTTTTAGATTTGAACTAAGAACTAAAAAACTAGAAACTAAAAACTAAAAAAATCAAAAAAATGAACAAAAAAACACCCCCAAAAAAAAAGAATGTGGGTGTGGTGTGTTGTGGATGTGTGGTGTGTGGGCGTGTGGGTGTGGGTGCGGGTGTGGGTGTGGGTATGGGAGTGGATGTTTTTTTGGGGTGTTTTTTGGTTGATTATTTTTTGAATTTTTATTTTTGGATTTTTGGATTTTTTTATTTTTAGTCAGTTTTTCGAAAATTGAAAAGATTCAAAAGTATTCAAAAGATTAAAAAGTTTAAGTAGTAAGCTTTGAAATGTTGTGGCCATGGTTTTTAGTTTTCAGTTTTTAGTTTTTAGTTTTGAACTAAAAACAAAAAACTAAAAAACGAAAAACTAAAAGCTGTAAAAAAAACAACAAAAAAAACAAAAAAAATAATAAACAAACAAACACCACCCCAAAAAATTGTGGGTGTGTTGTGTGTTGTGTGTGTGTGGTGTGTGTGGTACAAATGATGAGTCTATCCTGGCGCGTGTCTAGATGCACCTAATTAAAAAACAACTGCTGAGAGCAAAAAAGGACCTGAACCTGCAGCGACAGATCTCAGGTGCCAGACAAGCTCGTCAGCCAACACCCGTACGAGGAAAAAGGAAAGGAGGCACAAATCCCTCGATCCCCGAAGCCCCAGTACCCTGAGGTACTAACCTTTTCCATCGTTTAGGCGTTGGAAGACCTTCCCCAGAACCCCGTTCTCGCCTGAAAGCGGAACGTTTACCTGTGATGCGAAAGCGCTTCGCTGGACGCTCTACACTGGGATCACAGTCTGGATAATGAAAACTGAGTCCAGGACCAGGACCAACCACCGGTAAACAAACTGGGACAGAAGAAACTGGCCATGAAGGGATTTTTTTGGAAAAAGGAGTGGAAGAGTAGCGAAGCTTTAAGCAACCACTAAAAAGCTCCGTAACAGCTCCACTAGGACATCCAAAGAAATCAAGGAGAGGGACAAGAAATCGATGGTCACAACTCTCACGAGGACGAGAAGTGAGACCATGTCCATACCGCTCCCAACCCAAATGAGACAACCTAGCATGATGAGCACCAGGGTGACAAGGAATGAACCGAGAAAGGCCACCGGGGAGATGACCTAAAGCCCGGATCAAACTATGAATAAACTGACAACCATGTCGGATTTCTTGCCCTATACCAACCGAAAAACCAGAAAAAGCCAGAGATCGATTAGAACGCAAATGGGGTCGAACTGTATTCTCAGTCTGAAGCCGAAAACCAGAAAAGACTTCAAACATCAAAAGCAGTTCAAAATAAGAAATGCCAAATTTACCCAAATCAGAGACTCCTTGCGGCCAGTGAAGAGAGGCCAAAAAGGAAGAAAAAACAAGAAGGATGTTAACACCATAGGGCCAAGCAGCAACATCATCAGCGGTAATTGGAAGAGGATCCAAAGTACACCAAGAACTACTCAAAAAATCTGGAAGTCCAGGAAGAGTAGCATAATCAACAATCAAACGAAAGGAGGGAGCACGAGTCTTAGCAACACCACCTACATCCCAAACCATGGCATCCGGAGCCGAGCCACCAAAACCATCATGATTAACTTCAATACGAGAAATGGCAACCATGAACCGATGAAGGTCAAGCATGATAGGGTACCAAAGGCGTCGGACCCGGAGAAGATTACGACGAGCAGTGATGACATCGTCATGCTGCCTTAATCTACCCAAATCAGCAGCAGCGTCAGCACCATTATTGCCAACCAGATCTTCAAGACGAACACCACTAGCAACCATGGCACGAGTAGCGTGACCCTTTACTTTAGAAACCTTAACCGTGTCAAAACCACGAAGGCAAAGCATAGAATGAATGGTAGCAAGCAGATCACCGTCCTTCAGGAGAGGAAGGGGAGACCGAGGCAACCTACGAGAGAGAAGAGCAGCAACTCCCCGTAGTACGTTCATATTATCAATGCCAACATGAATGCCAGAATAGGCTTGCAAAGCAAGAATGACTCCCCAATATTCAGCTCTCTGAACAGACTGAATGGGGCCTGGAATACCCGAAAAATATGAGAGCTACCTTCATGAGGATCATCAAGATCCTGAGCATGACCCCAATAACTACTATCAAAGACGATAGCAGGAGAATGAATAAAAGCACCAGCACCAGCAATTTCAACATCAAGATGTGGGATAGGTTCCCTACTACCATCGGTCCAAATATTAGGGTTGTCAGGGACATCATCAATCATATCCTGAACATCATCCTGGTCCCAAAAGGGCTGCCAAGCAGAAGAAGCATCAAGAGGATAAGAACCAAAGGCAGTCTCAAGACAGGAGCTAGCAAGATCACTAGAAGCAACAGCCCAAGGTGTACCAACCGTACGAGAAGAAAGACCTGGAAGCCAGCCATCCCACAAAAGACACCGGGGCCAACTAGTGCGATCCTTACTCATAAGGGAGAGAAACTCATGCTGATTGCGAAGCTCAACAAAGGGAGGAAGGGTGCAGTCTCAAAAAAGGTGGGCATCATTATCAGGCGCACCACAAAACCTACAAGGAACGTCTTCTTTCTTGACTTTACCAAGCAAGAAGCCATTCCAAACTCCCCCAGAAAGAATGGCACGAAGCAACATTTTATCTCTTTCCCTCAGATGGGAAGAGACAAGTAGTTGATGAGAGCCATAAACATCAAATCCAAAACCACCACGAAACCCTTTCCGTTTGCAAAGATCAGTAGCAACCCGATGTTGCCAAGCCTTCCAAACAGCATCTCGAAAATGTTGAACAGGACCAGCCATCAAACGAAGAGGAAGACCAGGCCTAATCCAACCAGCCTGATCAGAATCCCAGAAAAAACCAAGTTCATCAGCAGACTGAATAAGGAGATGAATCGGCCCATGCCCCGGGGACCCAGCAGAGGCATAATCCAATAATCGAAAAATGCGAGCTTCATCATCAGGGACGATACGCAAGATAACGCCTTAATTGACGAAAGCGGTTCCAGATGATGAAGAAAGCAGGATCAGATCCCCAAGGTCCATCCAACAAGCTAAGCAGAGCAGGAGTGTTAGTCATGGGAAGTTTCTTAGACCAGACAGCTCGAGAAATAGCGGAACGAAAGGAACTAAGAGCAGTGACAGATACAGCAGCTCCCTCACAGCCATGTAAACCTCCAGGCAGATATTTACACCTCACCATCCCAAGCATGCGCTGAAACCCCAGGGGGAGGGCTCCAACAGCAGGAACTTGAGTGGTGGCGATTTGAACCCTTTTAGTCAAAGTACCAGCAACAGCTCGAAGAGTGACGTCCAAATGACCTCCCAAGATCACGAACATCAAGCTTGACAGCCCAGAAGCAGCCTTCATTCCTATTGCGCCAAGCAGTCATACGTCTACGAGCAGCCTTAGAGGTGCTAAGCAAAACACACTTACTAGGAGAAGCCTCTTGACCAACAGCACGAACATAAGAAACAGTGTACTGAGCAGCTTGAAGAACAGAATCAACACTGTAGGAGGTACATTTAAGATTGTCAGCATAGAGTTGAGGGGAAATAGAAGCACAAGACTCCAAGTAACGACACCAAGGAGTATACAGAGCAATGATGAAAACCATACTCAAAGGACAGCCCTGTGGAATGCCACCATCACGCTTCCAAGCAACCCCTAAACCCGCAGCAAGCTTAAAACGAAGACGTACATCTCTATGAAAAGAGAAATAAACCCTACGAAACCAAGCAGGAAGACCAAGCCTACCAAGGGTACAATCAAGGATATCCCTATCAACAGTATCAAAGGACTTAACAACATCAGCAACGAAGATATGAAAGTCAGAATGACGAGTCTGACTAAGGACTTCTTCAATGTCAATGGCCGTGGAATACCAAGCATCAACCGAAGAAACACCTTTGCCAGCACTAAAGACTGAGTCAGGGACCCACGAAGAAAACCAGTCCTTAAGGTGAGCAAGACGAACAGAGGCCCATAGACGATACACTACCGGCAAAACGCATAAAGGACGTTGACCAAGGGGGGTGCTATCACCCTCAGCCTTAGGAATCATCGCGATATACGCATCAAGGAGACCCTGAGGCCATCTTCCAGCAGTCTCAATCTGACGCAGAACTAAAGCAAGACCAACAAACCAAGATAAGGAAAGAGCCTTAATCTCGTTCCAAGCCCAGCCATCAAGTCCACCAGCAGTAGATTTCTTGGCCATGGCAGCCTCATAAAGATCCTCACCGGTAAGAATGGGAAGATCTAAGAAGGGTTCCTGAGGAAGAAGATCACCAACAAAGTCCAAGAAAGCTTGGGTAGTGACTACAGGATGACCTTCACGACGGAAATAGGGCATCCATGCTTGACGAAAGTGTGCATCAATAAGAGCAGGCTGGACCAAAATACCAGAACCATTAGGAGAATCCTGGGGTATAGGGTGCAGGAGGAACGAACTCCGGACGAAGCCACTTGTAAGGACGAGAAGCAAGATCCTCACGAATCCAATTAGCCCAAGCAAGAGAGCGAGAACTCTGACGATGGCGAACAACACGGAGAACAAACTCATTAAATAGAGCTAAAGTGTCCATGGCCCATTTGTAGAAACCATGAAGGTCAGGTGGAATTCAGCTACTCCAAGGCTCAAAAGAGGTAACAGGACCTGTAGGGCCCAAACGAACTACAGCACGCCAACGATGCTCCAAGGCAGCAATCCTGGTATCCGAAAAGCCATGTCGCTTGATACCTTTTAGAACATTACAAACCGAAACAAAACTACGCCGGAAGCGGAGTACAGGCGCAAGAGAGGAGTTCAAGAAAAAGCCAAAAGAGTAACATCAAACTCATCAGAACGATCAACATGATAAATACGATCATGACACCGACCACCCAACCTCACAGAGTAAATAGAAAGAGAGCCACGACCAACATAACTACTGGGACTCGAAATGGGAGGGCCACCAGCAGAAAGATAAGCACGAGCAAGACTGGCTTCAGCTTCCTTACTCCAAAGAAGCCATGACGAATCTACATCAGTGGAGCTGCAAAGACGGAAAAGTCGCTCACGAACAGCAAGTGGAACAAAGCCAACCTCACGGATGTAAACATCCCAAATATCACGAACCTCTTGGGACGTACAAGAACGCGAACGATCAGGAGACTGAAGCCAGCAAGCAGGCCAAAGAGGAGAATGCGTTCTAGCCCCCCAAGAAGAAAGGGAGAACTCAGCACATACAGAGAAATGAGGAGTAAACCAACGATCAGGGGAAACATAACATGCAGAGGCAGCTGCCAGAGCAATGGGGCAGGCTAAAATGAAATCCCTACGAGAACCTTTATCCTCATCAAGCTGGAACTGACAAGTAGAAGATGGGGGAACACCCCGACCAAAAGAAAAAGCATGCTCAAGGTCAACCCAATGACCATCAGAGATACCTTTGGCCAAAGAAGGGATAACCAAAGGCTCAACATTAAAATCACCAGCAAGAACAACTGGTTGACCAGCACAACCTAGCTTCAGCCAATACAGCAGCAAAAAGATGCTCGGTGAGTTGAAGCTTCTCAGGATCATTATCAGCGCCTTGGTATCCATAAACGACAAAGAGGTGAACTACCCCACCATTACCTAATGGAAGAACAACCCTCATAGCACGCCCAATACGAAAGAACTCCTTAAAAGAGGAATCGATAAGGGAAGAGAAAGGGAGGCACCATGAAGACTGATGACGCCAACCCCCGCATGGCCTTCAGGAGTAACATCCTGACAAGACGGTGCCCAGACTGAAGAACGTCGAGCTCGACGAAGCTGAGTGGTAACAGCACGAGCACGAGCAGGAACCAGACGATGCTCAGCGATAGCAAGAAAATGAGCAGAAGATTCCAGCGCCAAATCACCCCTAGAGAGCCACCCACCAACATTAAGAAACTCAATGCTGAATCCAAGAGGATAAGAGGAAGTGCCAGGACCAGGATGACGGGCACGACCAATACTCAGCATCCAGACAAGAAGGCCCCAGAAAAACCGTACAGACCTATTAGAAACCAAAAAAGGTATAGGGCAAAAGAAATCCAACAAAGGGAGGAATACCTGGTCTTATATTGCTTCTGCCATGAACTCCCCCAAAATGCCCATTAGGTGAAACTACATCATGCATATCATCATTACCAGGAGTGGGCCCTCCAGAGGTAACTAATGCAATCAGCAGATAGCTAATGTCATGAAAATGACAAAAAAACTGTTGTTTTTCCCCCTTTGATAACTGACAAGGAAGTGAAAAAGCCAGTCCCCCATTAAATGGTTACGTCGCGGTATTCTCCATCGAAGGGAAACCCAACGATGGTAATTACGGCAACGTACTCCCTCGTATGTATCAAATACATACTTTCGGAGAAAGCATGTACCGAGTACAACCAGGAGGACCATTAAACAAGTCATGGACATTTTGATTTCCTCGACCCCTCCCCCTACGGGAATGTGGCTCAGCCAAATCTTGCGCATCTGAAGGTAGAGCACCGCCAATTAAGCCTGCAAGTGGACAAGACCTAATGTGCTGTGATATCCAACGGAACGTAAGATTAACCCGAGGTCCCTCCAGTTCAGACGCCGTAGAGTACTCATACTCCAATTGGGTTAGACCATCCATGACCAAAAGGTCACCATGATCCAACCGAATTTGAGAGGGAGTATTCTCCGACGCGCGACGACGCAATTTGAACAGGGCCGAATGTCCGAGGCTCATACTGACGATGACCTTCGGCTCAAACGGAGACCCGAACAAACGCTCGTTATCGCAATGCCGTGGGATACATGATCCATCCCCAGCGTACCGGTTCATGTTCACCCCCGTAGGCACCTCCCCTTTAGCACACCAAGGTGTCAGAAGGGATGCGACCCTGCTCCACAGGTTAACCGCCTCTGTAAAAACGGAGGGATTAGCCTGTGGCAGAACTGGTCCATGTCCATAAGTGTGTGAACATGAACAGACATGCCCTGGTGTGGCCCAGGCCGTCTCATATCCTGACCTTCGTTCCCAGACGATCCCCACATCGTCTAAGTTCCAAGGCAGGTTATAAGTCCTGGCGTCACCCTTTAGCACCCAAACTCCCGAATTCTCGGTACCACATACCCGCGCCCAACCCAGGGATTGCGGTGCGGACTGGTGACGCCCAGGTGGCATCACCAATGAGCAAGGAATCTCCAAGGAGGCCGCAGCGAGGCCTGAGACTCCTCCACCAGGACCAGACCTACGACCGGGACCAGGACCAGGACCTGGACCTCCCCCAGAGCTCTCTGCCAGACATTTCCGAGAGACCTGTCGCTGGTCATGCCCTTTGTCGGCAGACCGTCGATATGTTCCAGCAGCCGGGGCTGGCGACATATCTACGGTCTGCACGACAGACCTGCTCCCAACCGTGCTGCTCAGACGCACTTTTCTGCGTGGTGGACCTCTGCACAGGCAAGAGACCACCAGTACCGCCTGAATTACGAGAACACAAGGAACTATCATGCAATGCAACCGCATCATCGCATGCAGCAGCATCAACTTGTGTATACGACCGAACACGTGAAACGACAGGTGAAGCAACAGCAGCAACAACAGCAGGGCGTGCAAGACATGAGACGGTCGAAGAAGCGCG
>CBDCEV010000146.1:0-4077 GCA_965215715.1 Hyphomicrobiales bacterium
CCCTAAAGAGATTGAGTCTTTGAAGAAAAAGTTTGTTGATAAAAAGAGGGAGTTAAATTTGTTGAGAAAGAAAATGTTGGAGATTATGAGTTTGTTTGACAAAGGTCAACAAAGAGGGAGTGTGTGGTTGTTGGGTTCGAGGGAGTTTAACAGTTTCGATCGACTTGTTCTTTTTGTTAAGCGAGTATTGAAATCTGTGGTTGATGAGTATCGCCTTAAGTTGGTGACCTTCAACTTTATTATGAATGAGTTAAAGGGTCGAGGAGTGTGGGAGGATGAGTTTGATGCTTGTATGCCGGCGAAGTTGGAATATGAGGAGATGGGTTTGTCTGCAGGCGAGTTTGAGCGATTAAAGAGGTCTATTTCTACCGAAGGCCAAGGTGGAAATGTTGTTACTTCGAGTTTGAATCCGTCAAATCTTTCTTCTTCTAACTTATCTTCAAACAAGTTTGTTAATTCTTCTTCTCCTCCTCCGTTCTCTTTGCATGCACCAGTGGAGTCGCCAATTTTCTTGTCCCATTCTCGAGGAAAAGGAGAGGAGATTGGTGTTAGAAAAGAGGGAGTTGTTGTGGGAGATTTTGAGGGAGCATTAACCTCGAATGGATTTTTGAAAATTCAAGAACGAGGGGGTGTGGATTTACCCAAAATGCCGTCTGTTTTGCCTGTTTCTGTTGGAGATTGGCTTGAGTATGAGGCTGCGGTGTTAACTAAGCTCGAATTGGGAGAAAGAGTGGGAGAAGAAGCGGTGGTTGAGCTCTGTCGATCCTTGGAACTGAGTTGGGTTGAACGTTTGTGTTGTAACCAAGGTGTGAGGTCGAAAGATGTTGGTAATTGTCTTTCTCTTTTGAGAAGTTGGGTTGTTGGGTTGGATTGGGAGGAGAAATTGTTGGATTATTGGAGGAGTTTGACGAGACCTGAGACTATTTTTAAATTCCAATGTGAAATTGGGCGAGTGGTTGATGCTTTTCGATGGTCGAAGGAGTTTGTCGAGGGAGATTTTAATAGTTTGAGAGTGAGGGATAAAGTTGATGGATTGTTGACGGAGAGAGAGAGGAGATTTCTGAAGAATGAAAATATCGATGTTGAGAAATGTAAGTGGGACGACTTCTGGGTTGCTCTGGAAAAGATCCATAATGATGATACTTACAAAGAATCGGTTTATGTGGGGGAAATGCTCTTGAAAGAGGGTGAGGAAGGGGAGCTCCTTTGAGCTCCTTCTTCTTATTTTTTTCTTCTGTTATCTTCTTCTTCTTCTGTTTGTGATAATTCTTCTTTTGTTCTGATTTATTGTGGTCGGAAATGGAAAAGAATTATTGTGGATTTTGAGGAGTTGGGGAGATTTGTTGAGTATTCAGTGGGAGTTATGAAGTCTGTTCGTTTATTTCGAGGGTTTCTGTTCTTTTATTCTGTTGAGTCGAGGAGTCTTTGGTTAATTGTGGACCAGATTTCTTTTATTTTACCAAGCGGGGGTGGTGGAAGTCTCTTCTGTTTTACTTGCGAGGTGATTTCTGCTATTATTTTCGTTGAGTTGAGTGTTTCTTCTTGTTTATTTGGGAGGGAATTTCTCTTATTTGATTGAGAGGGAGTCAATGAAGTCTCTATCCTTTGTTGAGGGGATTTCTTGCTGTGTATTTCGTGGGAGTTCGAGGATTCTTGGTGATTTATGAGGTGTAAATCGAGAGAATTTCCTTGTCATGTTCGTCATGGAAGTGGAGAGGGTTCCTTGAATTGGGTTTCCGGGGATTCCTTTTTATTTTGTGGGAGTTGAGAGAATTACTGTTGATTTGTTTTGTTGATGTGAGTCGATGGAATTTTCTTTTAATTATTTTGTTTTGTGGGGGTTGTGGATGTTGTGGGGTCCTTTTGATTGTGAATCGAGGGAGAATTTTTGTTTTATTTTATCTTGTGGGAGTCGTGGACGCCAAATGGGGTTCTTGGATTAATTTTTGAGAATTCTTTTATTAAGTTGAGGGTCGAGCGATTTCTTCTGATTTATTTTGCGAAAATTGCGGAGCTGATGGAGTTATTTGTTGTGAATTCTTTTATTTTTTTTTGCTGTGGCGAGGAGAGTTTTGGGGTTGGGGTAACTAACTTTTCACTCTTCTATTTTATTTTTTTGAGTTAATAGGTGTGAATAATGATAATTTGTTGAGAATGCACTTGGGTTCTCGACTAGGTTTGATTTGTTTGCACTCGTGGGAGAGAGAGGGAGAGAGGGAGGGGGAGTTTTATTGTCAAAGAAACATCCTTTTCAAGGAGTTTGTTTTGGCGGGGGATGAGCAGGAGTACCGTCCTTTAGAAGGTTTGAGTGTGGAGTTTTGTCAAAGTATTTTGAAAGGTGTTTTCAATTTGACATGTTAATTGTTTGAATTAACTATTGTTATGGGAAGCCGGTGACGTTTCGGATTAGGGATCATTAGTGTCGGTTCGGGGCTTGCACTGGCTTGTTGGAGGATATTCTGCGGATGTCTTGAACATTATAAAAGAGAAGGTTTTCTTTCTTCTTTTTAATAAATCTTTCTTGAAACCATCCTTTGCTGTTTGGGATCTTGGGAGGTTAGTGGAGTGTGTTACTCTTCATCTGCATCCAGTACTGTGTCAAATGGAAAGGGTTCAATGCGTCTTACAATCAGTGGAAATCCGTCAAAGACCTGAAATGTCAAGGGCTAATAGATGACTATGAAATGGAACAGAAACAATCAGAGAATCAACCAAAAGAAAGGAAAAACAAGAGCATATACAAACCAAGCAAAAGGCGAAGAAAAGAGGATTAGATATTAATAAACAAACAAGTGCATTGTGTGTGTGCATGCACACACACACACACACACACAAAAAAAAAAAAAAAAAAAAAAAAAGAACAAAGACACAGGAAACGCCAGAACACAGGAAACTCTCGACTGACATTGCACATGAATAAGTGAGGTTTTTTAGTGGGTGAGAGTCCCACACTACCCTAATAGAATCTCTTCGGAACATGCTGAGGTGTCTAACTGGCTAGTCTCACGACTGGATCCTCTTGTAGGATGATTGAAAATGACCAGGAAAGATTTTTTACTCATTTATTTAAAATAGGATGCTGATAAATGCTGGAATGAACTCCGATCGAGGTTATCTGGTGACCGCCATTGCACTTCAAGCTGAGGTCAGCTTGTCTTTGTCCCCCTGGGAGGATGTAGAGGCACTTCTTGGTACTCATCACATCGCCCTGAAAGGCTGATTCATTTCACTAATAAACAAAGCATTGGCGAGAAGAGAGAGCAAGTTCGAAAGGGAAAGAAATGACAAAGTCATTTGTCATTTCGTTTCTACCCCTTTTGGCTTTTGGTAGTTTGTCAACGGCACTTTGTCGCACGCCAGACAAGTGCCCTAGATTTAGCCTTTAGCCTTGCGCTCGTTCTTCTTTGCCTTCTCCTTGCTGCTGTTGACTTTGTCACATCTTCACCACATTCCTTGTTTCTTTGCCTTTCTCTCTTTCTCTTTGTTTCACCCATATCCACCCCTTCAGGGGGGGGTTGGGGAGGGTATAGGGATTTTCTTGGTTCTTTTCCTTTTTCTTTTCCTAGACTTAACTACAACTTTGTTTGGGTTGGGGTGGAAATCTGGGTCATCTGGGTCTGAGTCTTTTTCTGGGGAGGACCTTTAGTCAAGATGGTTTTTAATTATATTTTTTGGTTTATTTAATAAATCGAGGTTTATCCTCTTTCCATCAAAAAAGATCTTGCCTGTTATAGTTTATTGTTGTTTTGTTTCCTTTGGTGGTTTCTTTTTCAATAAATTGGTTTTTAAGCTCTTCCTTGGTCTGTTGAGTGTTTGGTTTTGTGGTTTGAGACAAGATAGTAGTGGTGGGTTGAGTGCTGCTTTACTCCCCCCAAAAAATCCAAACCCCCCAACCCAAAAATTCCTCTAAGGGGGCCGAAAAGCCTCCTTAGAGTTTGTTTATTTTTAAAATAAAGTGAGGTTTATCCTCTTTCCATCAAAAAAAAAAGAAGAAGGAGGTTTGGGGATGGGGAGGGGGAGAGGGATGAATGTGCAGTACCTTTTTTCACTCTCTTTTTTCACTGGCCAGTGCATCTG
>CBDCEV010000147.1:0-7211 GCA_965215715.1 Hyphomicrobiales bacterium
TAATGGGATGGCCACTCTGATTTCTGACCTCTTCTTTAAGTCTGCTGCTGCATGGCGTGGAGGCATGGTTCGCACTATCCACAAGAAGGGCCGATTGAGGAGTGTTCCAACAGCAGGGGCGTCCTGACGTCGTCGTGTGTTGGCAAGGTTTGTGGGCGTGCTTTGCGTTGACGTCTCCTCCCAGCTGTCTTGAACCACGCAGCTGATGCTCAGTGTGGAGGGTTTCCAGGCAGGTCGAACGAGTTTGCCAGCCATTGCGCGCGTCTCTTTACCGCGAGGTTTAAAGCCAGAGGCTCATGCCACCATCTTTCTTGATGCGACCGCTGCGTTTTACTCCTTGACCTCCGCCAGTTATGTGCCAAGTTGGGCATTCCCGACGTTGAGGAGATGATCTAAAGAAAAAGGAAAAAAGTGAAGAAAAAAAACAAACACAAGGGCCCATGCCGAGAAACTTTCCGCAGTAGTCGGACGACTTCCTCTGATTGGTGCTGCCCGGCCGTGCCCTTCAGGAGGTCCACGATGCCCTTGTCCAAAGCGACGTGCGCGGCTGGATACGCCAGTGCAGCCGCATTGGCAGGCGGCACTCTCGTGGTCGTTGTCGGCTTGGATAGCAAGACCCCGGACTTGATGGGAGACCCATTGAACTCTGGCTTGGACCGCGTGTCAAAGGCAGGCGTTGTGATCTCCCAGACAGAGTCGGCCGTGAACTTTTCCGCTGCTTTGGTCGCAGCATTGCGGTCCTTGAAGTCGGAAGGCACAAAACCGAGCATGTCCTGCTCTGGCACATGGGACACGCGCACGCACTGGAACTTCTGCGCATGGATGTTCTCGCCCCTTCGAAGAGAACGAGTAATCGACGACCTTCGTGTCCAGGATCTTCACGTTCCACTTGGCGAACTTAGCCGTCTGGCTGTTCATGCTCACGAGCGCCTCCGTGTTCTTGGAGAGCATGTTGGCTGGCAGAGTGGACGTGTGAGCGCCTTGCAAAACCTGGCACCTGAAAGCAGGACCAGAGTGGTGGTGTGAGATGCTGGCGCTTGAGCCTACACTGTTGCAGAGAATACAAATAACAGCAACCTTGGAGGCAGGATTAGAACATCATTAAACTTCGTTGAAATGTCAATGAAACTTAAATTGCAACTTCAGTGATGGTGATGATGACAATGATGGTGATCATGACGAGGCTGCGCGCTTTGTAGGCTCGCACAATGGCATGGTGTTTCGACTGTGCCTTGTCGCAGAGTTTCTTCGCCGACGCCGATTTGACCCTTGCTGACATCAAGCCCGACCATACAAAGCGTACGGTTGGCTGGTGGCAGGACAGCACTTCGGAGGGAGGCGTCGCAGCGTGAACCGCTTCCTGGTCACAGCGATCAGGCGAGCTCGGACACACTGCCAAAATACTTCGCAAAGGCTATCTTTATACCACCTGTTCACACTGCTTCGAAGCGGCCGAACTTGAGACTGGAGGCATTTGAAAACCCCGTCGTCGACTTTCTTGGCGTTGCCCCAAGATTGCGATGACCGCTTTGCGCTAGTAAGGTGCCTGCCGATGCGCTTGAGGAGCGGCACCTCGTCGTAGCAAACAACACGAGAGAGCTCCTGGGCGAGGTTGTCGGCGTCCAAACTTCTGCGCCAAAGGTCCTGCACCTTTTTCCGTATCTTCGTGTGAGTCTTAAGCAGCTTCTCAAATGCAGTGATGTCAACCATAAGAAATCTCGGGTTCTGGTCAGGAAGCTTGAGCCCAGATGGCAACGGAAAATGATGGTGACGACGATGACGACGACGACGATGATGATGATGATGATGATTGGCATTGGCATTAGCATCATTGGCATTCGCATACGCATTCGCAGTCGCATTCGCAATCGCATTCGCACCCGCATTCGCATCCGCATCCGCATTCGCTTTCGCTTTCGCTTTCGCTTTCGCTTTCGCATTCGCATTAGCATTTGCATTTGCATTTGCATTAGCTTTCGCATTCGCATTCGCATTCGCATTCGCATTCGCATTCACATTCACAATTGCATTCGCATTCGCATTCGCATTCGCATTCGCATTAGCATTAGCTTTAGCATTAGCATTAGCATTAGCATTAGCGTTAGCATTCGCATTAGCATTACCATTACCATTACCATTACCATTAGCATTAGCATTAGCAGTAGCGGTAGCAGTAGCAGTAGCATTAGCATTAGCATCAGCATTAGCATTAGCATTAATATTAGCATTTGCATCAGGATTAGCATTAACATTAGCATTAACATCAGCATGCACATTAACATTAAAATCAACATCAACATTAACATTAACATCAACATCAACATCAACATCAAACATTAACATTAAAATCAACATCAACATCAACATCAACATCAACATCAACATCAACATTAACATTAACATGAACATGAACATTAACATTAACATTAACATTAACATTAACATTAACATTAACATTAACATTAACATTAACATTAACATTAACATTAACATTAACATTAACATTAACATTAACATTAACATTAACATTAACATTAACATTAACATTAACATTAACATTAACATTAACATTAACATTAACATTAACATTAACATTAACATTAACATTAACATTAACATTAACATTAACATTAACATTACCATTACCATTACCATTACCATTACCATTACCATTAACATTAACATTAACATTAACATTAACATTAACATTAACATTAACATTAACATTAACATTAACATTAACATTAACATTAACATTAACATTAACATTAACATTAACATTAACATTAACATTAACTTTAACTTTAACTTTAACATTAGCATTAACTTTAACTTTAACTTTAATTTTAACATTAACATTAACATTAACATTAACATTAACATTAACATCAACATTAACATTAACATTAACATTAACATTAACATTAACATTAACATTAACATTAACATTAGCATTAGCATTAACATTAACATTAACATTAACATTACCATTAACATTAACATTAACATTAACATTAACATTAACATTAACATTAACATTAACATTAACATTAACATTAACATTAACATTAACATTAACATTAACATTAACATTAACATTAACATTAACATTAACATTAACATTAACATTAACATTAACATTAACATTAACATTAACATTAACATTAACATTAACATTAACATTAACCTTAACCCCCCCCCTCCCCCCTCCCTTCCTCCTCTCCTCCTCGCCCCCTTTGAGGCGTCTTTTCCTTTTTCCTTTTTCCTTTTTCCTTTTTCCTTTTTCCTTTTTTCCTTTTTTCCTTTTTGTTTGCTTCTTTTTCTCCCTTTTTTATTTTTGTCCTTTTTTTCATGATTTTTTTAAAAAATGTTTTCTTTTCGGGTCGTCAAAATCTAATTTATTTCGGCCTCAATTGGTTCACGAGTTCTTGTTGCTTTTCTTTACAAAAAAATCAATTTTTCCAGCCGTCGCGGGAGGTACCCCTTTGAGGTCTCTTTTCTTCTTTTTCTCATTATATATTTTTTCCTTTTTTTTTTTTCTTTTTTCTTTGTTTCTTTTTTTCTTTGTTTCTTTTTTTTACAGTTTTTTTTTTTTGTCTGTTCTTCTGTTTTTTCTTCTTCTTTTTTCTTTTCAATTTTTTTTTCTTTTTCATTTTTTTTCTTTTTTTCTTTTTTCTTTTTCCTCTTTTCTGGTTTCTCAACATCTGATTTTTTTCCTCCTCAATCGCTTCACGATTTTTTGATAACGTTTCTTATATTGTTTTTTTTGAGCCGTCTTGGGTTGTACCCCTTGGCCTCTCTTTTTTCTTTTTTTCTTTTTTCGGGTGCTCATTCAAGTTGTCATTTTTCTTCATTTTTCAAATTTCTTCATTTTTTTGTTCATTTTTCTTCATTTTTTCAATTTTTCATTCACTTCTTTCACTTCTTTCTCGGGTAATCAGAATCTGATTTTTTGGGGCCTCAATTGCTTCACGATTTCTTGTGATTTGTGAACAAAAAAATCAATGTTTTGAGCCGTCTCGGGGGTCACCCCATTGAGACCTCTTTTTTCTTCATTTTTCTGGTTCTTTTTCCTTTTTTTTTTTTTTTTTCTTTTTCTTTTCCTGTTTCAGCATCATCTCACACGTGTCACGTACAACCTGGGGCTGGTGCGCCCTGTGTTACATAACCACGAAGCTCGGGTCAGCCCAATCGTGGGGTGTCTCCTTGATGCAACAGCAAAACAGAACCACAAGTCTTCATGAATTGGTCAATTCATTGCTCGAACTTTTTTGCGAACCTGGGCGACCACCGTCTCATGGTAAGCACAATTGGATAGGGAAACGGGGGTGGGTTAGGGTTGAACCCTAAACCCTAAACCCTAAACAGCATGAGTACAAAAAGTGTTTGAACCCTGGGACACTTTTGCGTTAATTATGTCGCCCCGCCTTGGCCGCCCCGCCTTTCTCGAGAAATAAAGTCTAAACTTTTCCCTTCCTTGGAAAATAAATTCTGAACTCGTCCCTATCCTGGTAATTAAACTCCAAACTTTTCATTCCTTGGAAAACAAACTCTAAACTCGCACCATTCTTGAGAATTAAACTCTAAATTTTCCCTTTCTCGGAAAATAAACTCTAAGCTCGCCCCTTTCTCGAGAAATAAAGTCTGAACTTTTCCATCCTTGGAAAATAAATTCTAAGCTCGTGGGTCCTATCCGGTGAAACATTGTTTCACCGGATAGGACCTCTGCGTTTTTCATCGAGAAAACATGCAAAAAATGAACAATTCTTGAGCACCTTAACCTGATGTTTGGTTCATCCCTTATTGTCAATTTTCTGCTTACCAAAAATGGCCCACGTGGAGTTATCACTTGCACAAGAGGTTCAAAGGAAGTAACCACTGGCCCGTTTAATGTTTGAGAATGGGTCCAGAACAACACGTTGCCGATTCCTCCAATCATTCGCTTTGCCTGATAAACACAAATGGCTTTGACCCTGTCGCCCAGCATGTACTCGGCACACGCGGCTCCTGCCACACGGCCGAAACCCACGAGCCCAAGATCGCAGAATTTTCGTCAATTTCCAAGCCACGATTGACAGGAGACAACAAACAAACCGAGCAATGTGCCGTTTTCGTCTTCGTTTGCGTGCTGTCTGTTGTTGTGTTGAGTTGTATTTGTGATCATATAACAGGCTAAACATGATGAAAATAGCGTGGGTAATTACAAGAAACACAAGAAATATTGGGAACATTATAAACAACATGGTCTCCTTTATTGGCACGATATGGCCATCCATGGACCCACAAAAGATCCCAAAACGGTCATTGGACTTACCGACGTTTTCGGCCGAAGGTCGCGTTTTTGACCCGAGGTCCTATTCCAAAGGTCCTAATCTTGCGTTGGAAAAGGTCCTAACCAAGGAAACACAGTGGTTTTATAAACCAAAACGACCACCCTTCGGGTGATAAGGAGGTTGTGGGGGAGGGGGAGGAGGGGGGGAGAGGGGGAGGGCGCGGGGCACAGATCAACATTGAAACATCATCATCAACATCACCACCACCAGCCACCTTGCTCAAATTCTGATTCCCAGTGGGTGTTGACGCAACTCAGTCCGTGCCTTGCTTGTTTTTGTGGTGACTACGAAGAATTGCTGACCGCTATCCAGGGTGGTGTTGTCGAAAGCTGCAACGTGAACAGAAAACGGGGCTTGCGCTGCACAAGCCTCCGGGAGTGGCTCGCTGGATTTTGGTTTTTCGGAACACCTACACAAATTCAGAGTTTACCGTTTTCCGTGGAGGCAGGGATCTCTGTTTCCATCCAAGCACTCGGGGGTAGCGATTGCCATCCGAGAGAATACCTTCCTGCCAGCCAACGTCAGACGCATCTACACGCCACCTGCACCGCTGGCAGGACGAGGTGGGGCACTGAAGCTGGTCAGAGGGGACGCGGCTTTTCTGATCATGAGTTTATACCTGCCACCGTCCCCATCGAATCTGCGAGAGAAACATCAGCGAAAAAATTTGGAAGTGGGCGCGCAAGGTTTTGGATGAGACACCTTCGCGTGTCGTGCCTGTGCCTTTACTGGACGCCAATGGTCACATCTCCCAAACTCCATGGCCAGAGCAGATTGGTAAGTACAGCAGCAAAAAAAAACATTCAACGGCCAGTGCTTGGGAGAACTTTTGCGAGATCATCACTTGCAGGCGGCGAACACCCTTCTCCAACACTCAGATCGACTTTGCGTGTCTTCCTGCTACTGTTCACGTTCACAGATGTTGCGCACTGCACCACGACGGAGATAGATTGCAACTGGCAGCAGCCCTGGGGAGAAGGGATCATCGTCGGATTCAGTGTGTATTTCAACATCAGCTCACATATGGAATACATGAAAAAAGGCAAGAACATCAATGGGACAAGAACAAGCTTACGCAGGGTGCCCTTTTCGCGCAGGACTGGACCGCCTTTCTGTCAAGAGTGGAGGAAGCATGCAGGCACGATGAAGAGTGGAACCACTTGGCGGTCAACGATTTTTGGGCGAAACTCAATCAAGTGCTCATGACTGCTGGCTTTGACTTGTACGCCAGAGAAATTCAGGCCAGGATCTCAACTCCTCATGACAGAAGCGAAACTCGAAGTTATGAAATTACCTCCTCGTCGTCTCGAAAATCAGATGCGTGACTCAGACTTTCCTTCGGACATTGAGCGGGTGAGACACATCTTCACAGGATGGAGGACCTACTCGACATACTGGAGAGCGACAGCAACGGTACGTAGACTTCAGAGACGTGACAAGACGAAAAAACACACCGAGCAAGCACAGCGCATCTCCGACGCGTGAGACCAACGTGACTTCAGGACGCTATGGTCAGCGGCTCGAGCCATGCTTTCCCACCCTTGTGGACCAAAACGAAGACGATATGACATTCCTTTGAGTTCTCTGCCAACCGCCGCTGCATGGGCGACACATCTCAGACAAGCTGGACCTTTGGGGGAGATGCCTTGGGACGAAAGTGGAATGGGAAGCACAGCTACGGGAAGCGAGATTCCGAGAACAACAGGGTGTACGTTGGGCCGCAGCAGAAGGATACTCCCTGGAACCAGAGGAACTTGAGAAGGACTTTCGGGGCGGCGTGCGACTCCGAGATGGGCGGCTCCAGGCGAACTTTGGCGACAGGTGGTGGATCCGATGCGTGACAATACTCCGAAGAAACACGGAGTAGGCTACAAAGCC
>CBDCEV010000148.1:0-1838 GCA_965215715.1 Hyphomicrobiales bacterium
TCGGAACCTTCAATTCCCACCCAGCGCGTGTCAACGCGCCTCCACCGTTCAGTGGGCTAGCTACCCCTGAGGCTGGTATGTGTAGCTCCCAGAATTCACAAGTGGCACCAGCAGCTTATTTCCGCACTTTCAGCTCGATAGTGCGAAATGGCACATGGGAGAATGCCGACTATGGCATTTGACTGACTCGGGGAAACCTTAAACATCGGGAAAAAACCAATTGCCAGGCACCCACGCCTGTGGGATCTTATTATAATTTACTACCCGTGAACTTGCGCCGGCGCGGTTAATATTGATTTCGGCGGCCGCCCCTCCACCCGATAATGTGGCGCCACCACATGGCCCGCCATAGACCTTCCAAAATGTGAAGAACAATTTATTAATTATTTATTTCCAGTGTACTCCAAAAAGCGACTTCCACGGAATTGTTATTGACATTTTGGAAAGTCATTCGCTAAATAATGAATTTCGACAGGAAATAAATTATTTATTTATTTTCGGCCGGCCCGGGGCCGTCGGAAAGTCGTATCCGATTCCCAAATTGTAAACCAGAAACGTTCCACGGCCCCTCCTCCGGCCCATCCTCCCGCGCCCTCGGGAAGCCCGAAAAACTATGGAAAAAAGGGCAGTAAATTTTGTCGGTGAAAAACGGTCCAAATCGAACGATTTCAGGTCCATTTTTAGGCTTGTCTGTGGGCCTCGCTAAGCCTTTCGACCCAGCGCCCAAGCCACAATGCTTCAGCCGCGATCATTTGTCGGAATTTAGGGTGCCAGCGCAGCGCTAAACCCTAATACGCTTAAGTGCGGGACGTTGGCGCGGGAAATAATAAACATGCTAAACGTGCGTGTGCAATCGCAGCATGGAAATGATCGATGCACGGAACGCGCACGGCTGGATACAACATGCCGTGTATGTACGGAGCATGTGTATCCTGACGTGCGCCCTCCGTGCTGTTGTCATAGAGGGCGTGGCAGGCAACGCCCACCACACTCTGGTGGACCGTGTCAGGCGTGACGACCCACAGCAACAAGCCCTAAACCCTAAACCCTAAACCCTGAACCCTGAACCCTAAACCCTAAACCTTAAACCCTAAACCCAAAACCCTAAACCCTAAACCCAAAACCCTAAACCCTAAAACCTAAACACCAAAACGATTTTCCACCCGAAAAGTGAGTGAAGAAGAAAAGTGAGTGAAGAAGAAAAGCGAGTGAGGTAACGTGAATTTCGTAGCGTGAAGTAAGTAACGTGACTTAAATAAAATAACTCAAGTAATGTGAGTTAAGAAAAGCAAGTTTAAAAAAAGTGAGTTCAGAAAAAAAAAAGAAAAAAAAACGACTGAAGAAAAATGAGTTAAGAAAAGTGAGTTAAGAAAAATGAATTAAGAAGCATGACTCAAGAAAAAATGAGTTAAGAAAAAGTGCGTTGAGAAAAATGAGGTAAAAAAATTGAGATAAGAAAAATGAGTCATCAAAAATGAGTTGAGAAATTGACTGTACACAAGGAGTAAAAAAAAAACGGATCAAAAAAAAGTGTCAAGAAAGATGAGTTGAGAAAAGTGATCTGAGAAAAGTGAGTGAAGACAAGTGCGTTAAGAAAAGTGAGTTAAGAAAAAGCCGAATGCAGAAAAGTAAATGCAGAAACGTTAACTAAGATAAGTCTGTTCAGATATAAATCAAACTACGTCAGCTAAGCTACGTAAGTTGAGTTTTGTTTATCAGACTACGTCTTGTGACTTAGGTTAGTTTAGTCACATTCTGTACCTCTATGAGTGAAGCTGCATCGGTTATACTACATCAGTTAAGCGACAGTCGTTTAACTACATTACTTACGATAGGTT
>CBDCEV010000149.1:0-7699 GCA_965215715.1 Hyphomicrobiales bacterium
GGATGTTTTTGGACTCGACACAGTTGATCGGAAGTGCATGAGCGTGCGAACACGAACGCATCACGAAGAAATACAATCAGACTAAATCCAGAAACCGGACTGCAGACCCCAGACAACATTCTCAATCATATTGAGAGAACGTTTTCTATCACACAATTGACGCTTCCAGCCACCTCCCGAGAGAACGGACGCGTCTAAAACTCAGTTGACCCACAACCAAGCGCTACAGACTCCAAGGACACTTGGGCACAGCAGCTGTACAGTTCAAATTGACTCAACTTCAATATGCAGAGTGGCCAAACACTGAAAGGCACCATAGGAGATAAAACACATCCAGTCTCAACCAATTGGATCAATACTGTTGAAGAAGACTGCACCGACAATCGAAGACCAACAAGGGATCGAAACGTCGCAAAGACAACGTCAACCACAAAATTCCGATGGCCGACTTTGGCCAAACCGACTTTGGCCAAACCGACTTTGGCCAATTTTTTGACCGACTTTGGCCAATCGTGGTCTTGACCGACTTTGGCCAAACCGACTTTGGCCAATTTTTGTGTTTTAGTGTTTTGGCGAAATGTTCAGGTGTTGTTGTTGTTGTTGTTGTTGTTGTTGTTGTTGTTGTTGTTGTTGTTGTTGTTGTTGTTGTTGTTGTTGTTGTTGTTGTTGTTGTTGTTGTTGTTGTTGTTGTTCTTGTTGTTGTTGTTGTTGTTGTTGTGTGTGTGGTGGGTGTTCAGGGCCTGTCCACCGGACCCCCCTCCGCCGGACCGCCCAAAATTTCGCTCTTTTTTTTCCCTCTCCCGCCACAGTTTTCATTCTTTCTTCCTCTCTTGTTGGTCCTTTTCGTGGAATTTTGGTGGTGTTTTTAAAGGCCGGAACCCTGAAATGTGCACGTTTGGGTTCTCGGGCTGTCTTGTGCGAGCCCCAGCGGCCCGAGAGGCTTTGAGACGGTTGGGCAGGATCGATTTGGAGACGATTTTCTCCAAGAGAGCAGTGGTGATGAAGACAGTGCCTCATTTTTTGAAAGGGCCCTACAGGAGTGCAATGCACATCGCCATGACAGACCACGTGTGATGAACACGTTCGCAAGTCTCGTGGGTGGAAGTTGTTCTTGCTCTTTCCCCGCATGTTGTTGAGTCGCAAACCACGCGGAGGGTCAATCAGCCGGGAAGCATTGCAGACGAGATTCCGTCAGTTTGGTTAGGTCACTTTCATCCAAATGCGAAAAAAAACACATCCAAAAACACTTTCGTCCAAAAACACTTTCGTCCAAAAACACTTTCGTCCAAAAACACTTTCATCCATAACAGAAGACAATCCACGACACTTTCACCCAAAATCGGTTTCATCCAATGACAGTGTCATCCAAAACCACTTTCATCCCAAACCCAAACACTGAACCCTGAACCCTAAACACCTAAACACCCAAACACCTGAACCCTAAACACCTAAACACCTAAACTAAACACTAAACACACCTAAACTCCCGCCGTTCGACCTTCAACAAACCTTCATGTGAAGCATCGCCAGCCTTCGGCCGGCGACGCTTCGACACAAACACGGACTTTTTTGATTGTACCAATGTGATTTTTTGGATGAAACCGTTATTGATTGAAAATGTCATTGGATGAAAATGTCATTGGATGAGAAATTCATTGGATGAAATTGTCAAAATTGGATGAAAGTGTTTTGGACGAAAGTGTCAAAATTGGATGAAAGTGTCATTGGATGAAATTGTCAAAATTGGATGAAAGTGTTTTGGATGAAAGTGTCATTGGATGAAATCGATTTTGGATGAAAGTGTACTGTACCCGCCAGTTTGCCGAGGGTCAGTGGGAGCTTCTTATCCAGTATGCGCGAGATGCTTCAGAAGTTGCCAGTGATGCGATGGTTCGCCGAAGGAGGCGCCGTGCCAGGGATGACACGGAGCGGAGAGCAGCTAGGGCTCAAGTTTTTGTTCAGATGGGCGAGTTGTTTTCAGGCAGGGCTGCATTGGAAGCGGCGGAAGTTGCTCCAGGTTCGGAAGACACGTTGCAGCAGTTGCAGAATCCAACCTGGAGGCCACCTCGACCAAGGGAACCAATTCCAGTGCATTTGTTGAAGCACGTTCCGCCCGATCAGTTTGAGTTGGACGAAGAAACGTTCCTCCAGAATTGGAGATCAGCTCACAGAGGCGTGGCCGGCGGACCTTCTGGCATGACTTCAGAACATCTGAGGATTCTGTTGGAGAACGTGCGTGATGGCCATCTGTTCTTTTTGATGGGGCAACAGTTGGCACAGGCGGGTCGCACCTGAAGCAGCCACGCAAGCAATGCGCCTTGGACGATTGACTGCATTGCGGAAGCCCGATGGTGGAATTCGTGGCATCGTCGCAAGCGACGTCGTGCGACGGTTGGTGTCCAGGACGATCACTCAACAGCTCAGCGATGCAGCGCTTGCAGCCACATCGCCGTTCCAATACGCCCTCTCCACCAGGGCCGGATGTGACCCCAATGCCACAATTCTGTCCATGGATGGGATTGGTGCGATTTGGTTTCGCGCGGAGCAATGTTGCAAGGGTTGGCCAATTTGTGTCCCTCTGCGTTACCTTTCGCTCACCAGTTCAATGGCAGTCCATCACACTACATTTGGGAGGACGATGCAGGTGTGGTGCACAACATTGCACAAGGGGAAGGCGGCGAACAAGGAGACCCCATGATGCCGTTGTTGTTCTCTTTGGGACAACATGCGGCACTCATGGCGGTCCAGAGGCAGTTGGAGGTTCACGAGAGAGTGTTCGCGTTCTTGGATGATGTGTACATAGTGACCTCTCCTGACAGAATTCTTGCTGTGTACAACATTTTACAGGCAGAACTGTGGCGACATTCTCGCATCCGCGTGCACGATGGCAAGACGCAAGTTTGGAATGCATCCGGTTTGGGTCCAGAAGGGTGCGACATTCTGGACCGTGCAGGTCGGGCAGTCAATCCAGAATTCGACACCGTTTGGCGCGGTGATGGACCCACGAACACACAAGGCATCAAAGTATTGGGTACGCCTCTGGGCCACGAAGATTTCGTGAGAGATCATTTGCGCCGCACAACGGAGGACATTACTGGAGAAAATCCCTTCGTTGCCAGACGTGCAGTCAGCATGGGCTTTGTTGTTGCATTGCGCCAGCGCACGGGCCTGCTACATGATGCGTGCAATCCGTCCGTCCTGAGTTGATTGTTCAGTTCTCAGCTGATCACAATGCCGGTCTCTGGAGTTGTCTGTGCAACATTTTGAGGATTGCACCAGATCAGTGCGATGAGTTGACCGAAGATGTTGCGTCTTCATTGTGCATGGGAGGGTTGGGCCTCCGGCTGCGACCGACTTTGGCCAAACCGACTTTGCCCAGAAAAATTTGACCGACTTTGGCCAACTTTAATTGACCGACTTTGGCCAAACCGACTTCGGCCAACCTTAATTGGCCGACTTTGGCCAAACCTGCCCCGAAGGGTGGGGCCTCGAAGGGTATGGTCCCGAAGGGTGGGGGGCCCAAACCGAGAAAAAGTGGGGCGCCCGGAGGGTGGGGCCATCCGTCAACCACTTTCTTAGATAAATCAATAAGTTTACCTTCATGGTTTGAAAATGAAGAAGATTTTTCTGATTCTTCCTCAACGATAGAATTTATATGTTTAGAAACTATGTCGTTCATGAAATTATCTGCTACATCTGCATGGAAAAAACCTCAAAACCCGAAATCAAATTATGCCATCACAGGTCTTTAATTATAGTCGATGAAGAACACGACCCTTCTTATAAGCAAGGGGACAGTATTTTATACAATGCTCGTGATATGGCTATATTGAAATCGCAGTTCTCGTGTCCGCTACTCCGTCCTGAATTTTTAACTTCTGTAGTATCATTTTTGCATTTCGTTAGACTGGTCAACATTTTCAACACTAGCTTTTTTCTCGTTGACGTTTTTTTCTAATTCTTTTTTTATTGACGCGATTGTTTCATTTAAAGATATTGTTGCATTGCTATATTTAGGAATTTCTGGATTACCCCTAAACTCTGAAAGCAAAATATTCCGAATTGACTCTTCATGTCATTTTGTATTACCTTAAAAAATTTCTTTCATCTTTCCCTTCAGGATCGTCCAAAAAAATTGAATGTTTTGCTCCAAAAAGATGTGTCGCTTTTTGAGTCAGTCACAACATTTTCTGGAACTGGTAGGGCTGGTAAGTCATTGTTTGGACTAGCGTAAGAAATCGAATTCAGAAGTAAAAAGCAGGTAAGAGTTTAAAATTTCTTTTCCAACTGCACCACCAATCATGGCAATAATTGATCCTACTATTAAACCTCTTATAATTACGCCAAAAAAAACCCACAAGTAAGTAGTCCTATTAAAAATCCCGTTGGAATATTGTAGAACTTTGTTTGTTTATTCAGGCACTGATTAAATTTAACGTTTTGATGCCTTGTAAGGTATAAAATTGACACTACATAACCCCTTAATACCCTTATAAGTTAGTATAACATAAACATGCCAGTTATTCTAAATCTCTTGATTCACCGCTCAATGGTTCAGAATCTTCAATTTCTTGGTCTTGTACATGCTGGGAATAGATAGAACGACCTAGAGTTAGACCTCTTTTTATAGTTGAACCACATGGATAACCTCCTAGTCTAAAAGCCAACACCTCATCTGGAAGCTCTGGTGTATTCATTGGCGATAACCTTGGCGCTTTTGTCAGCTCAAAAAAAAAGGATCCTCGGTTAACTTTGGTTCTAACGACTCTAACTCCTACAACTCCAATTCTAATTTGGTAAAACCACGAACCAGATCATCTGGATGCTCTTGACGAAGTCTCTTTCCAGGAATCATTAAAAATCTACAAATTTGCTAACTACTGTTATTTGATGGTACGAAATTCTCTACTTATAATCCCATTGAATAGTAAAGATCAGGGTTGTCTTCCCATGTTTTTCTCACCTTAACAAATAAAAAAGATGGATTTTTATGCCGATTAGTTCTTCGATATTCATTCTGGCTTTTGTTCCAATTTCCTTAATTTTCTCGATTATCATATTCTTATAACCTTCTTTAGAAACTATTATAACCTGATTTACTTTTACTGAACCATTTTTCTGTGTTGTCCAACTTTCGTTTTCAACTGTAAGATTATATGGTAATTCTTGGTGAGGATTTAAAAAATAATTTAATCTCTAGTTATTTCTGAAGCTAAGAACCTCATTGAGAGGTTAGTCATGTCATCGCTTTCATATAACCAATATGTTTTTGTTTTTGCGTTTTTCTTTAGAAATTCAATGAAACTATCAACTCCTTTTCCTGTAAAAGCTGATGTATTAAATTTTCTGAATCTTGATTTTTTTGATTAAGTAATTCAATTCATAATGGCTATAAACTTCTTGACCATGAATGCTTTTAGCATCTTCGTGCTTTACTACTCTTGGAGTGGGGTATTGACAACACTATGATCGTACAAAATGTTCGAATCTTATTTATTTCAATAAAATTAAATGATTGGATTTAAGCAAAATGAAGCAAAATTAAGTGCATTGCAGTATGTCAAATGTTATGAACATATGTTGCTTATTCGTCGTTTTGAAGAAAAGTGTGGTCAGTTTTATGGCATGGGGTTGATAGGTGGTTTTTGTCACCTGTACATTGGGCAAGAAGCTGTAATGATGGGTTTTGAATTTGCAAAACTTATTAAAAGAGATAGCATGATTACCAGTTACCGAGATCATGCGCACATTATTATGTCTGGAATTGATCCAAAGTTTTGTTATGGCAGAATTGACTGCTAGAGCCTCTGGTTGCTCTAGGGGCAAAGGTGGATCTATGCACATGTTTGACATTCCTGGAACATTTTACGGTGGTCATGGTATTGTTGGTGCTCAGGTGCCAATTGGTACTGGTCTTGCCTTTGCTGAGAAGTACAACAATACTAAAAATATTTGTTATACTTTTTTAGGTGATGGAGCGACGAATCAGGGGCAGGTGTATGAAGCCTTCAATATGGCATCATTATGGGGTTTGCCTATTGTTTATGTAATCGAAAACAATGAATATCCAATGGGCACGTCAGTAAATAGGTCTACATCTATGACTGATTTATACAAAAAGGGTGAATCGTTTAATATCCCTGGTATTCAGGTGAATGGTATGGATGTTGAAGAGGTTTACAATGCAGCTGTTTTTGCATCTGACTATGCAAGATCTGGTAAGGGGTCAATTATTGTTGAAGTCAAAACCTACAGGTTTAGATGGCACTCCATGTATGATCCTGCAAAATATAGGGCGAAAGAAGTTGAGCAATATAAAGATCTTGACCCATTAAGTGAAGTCAGGGATTTAATTATAAAAAGTAAATATGCTAGTGAAGAGGATTTAAAATCCATAGAAAAAAAAAATTAAGGCAAAAATATCTGAGGTAGAAGAGTTTGCAACTTCAGAACCTTTGCCTAGCTCAGACGAGCTTTTTACAGAGAGGTACGTATATGGCCGAAATTACGGTTAGAGAAGCTCTACAGTCAACTATGAGAGAGGAAATGCAAAGAGACGAAAAAGTCTTTGTCATGGGAGAAGAAGTTGCTGAGTATCAAGGTACATTTTAGGTGACGCAAGGGTTACTTCAAGAGTTTGGTAGCAAAAGGGTCATTGACACAACGATTACTGAACATGGGTTTGCTGGTTTTGCGGTTTGTGCTGCATTTGTTGGTCTTCGTCCAATAGTTGAGTTTATGACATTTAATTTTGCTATGCAGGCTTTTGATCAGATAGTCAATGCTGCAGCTAAAACTAACTTTTTGTCTGGTGGTCAACTTGGATGTCCAATAGTTTTTAGAGGTCCAAACGGAGCTGCAGCGCGCGTTGGTGCCCAGCACTGTCAAAATTTTGCAGCTTTTTATTCGCACATTCCTGGTTTAAAAATTATTTCTCCTTATAGTGCTGAAGATGCAAAGGGACTGCTGATTAGTGCTATTAAGAACGATAATCCTGTAATTTTTTTAGAAAAAGAAATAATGTACGGCAGAACTTTCGAAGTTCCTGATTCTAGTGAACCGATACCAATTGGTAAAGCTAGGGTTGTGCAGGAAGGATCAGATGTGACGATAGTGACCTTTTCCCTGCAAGTAGGTATGGCAGTTGAAGCAGCCGAGACTTTAGCATCAGAAAATATAAATGCTGAAATTATAGATTTAAGAACCATAAGGTCACTAGATGAAGAACTAATTTTGGAATCAGTTCGTAAAACAAATCGTTTGGTTTTAGTTGAAGAAGGGTGTTTTTTCTGGAATTGGGGCAACTATTAGCTCCATCGTGATGCGAGAAATATTTGATTACCTAGATTCAGCTCCCGAGATTGTTTCGGGTAAGGATGTTCCTTTGCCTTATGCGGTAAACCTTGAAAAACTATCTTTACCAGCTGTTGATGATATAGTAATTGCTGCAAAAAAGGGTCTGTTATAAATAGCTGAAAATTACTAAATGTTTGAAATTTAGCGTTATGTATGAATTAGTAATGTTCAATAGTAAAAAGGGTTTGTGTAGATGCCAGATCTTTCTAAACCTTTAGAAATTGATCAAATGTTGAAAGATATAATCAAAAAATTTTAAAGAATTGATGTTTTTTGAATATTGCTGGTATCCAATTTGCATCTCCCATAGAAGATTTTCCACAAGAAAAATGGAAAATGATAC
>CBDCEV010000150.1:0-7192 GCA_965215715.1 Hyphomicrobiales bacterium
TAGCACCGCGAAAGAACCAAGTGAAGCAGCAGCAAGATTGCAGGATGATCTTTGTTGACAGACGGGAAACCTTCCAGATCATCGACTGCTTGGACGAACTCATGTGTGAGAACGTTGGCTTTGACAGAGATCTGCTGTCCAGGAGCATCTGCGCAACTGGGGGCTTGTTCGTGGTTAGCCTCGAGGTGTCTGCGCGTGATGCTGTCGGGCCAGGCAAGTTGGTGGTGCGCAAGTGAAGGTAACCCAGAACATCCGTTCTGTTTTGCTCTGCTTCGTTTTACAATGCAGTGTAAAAATTGCAATTCCAGTGTAAAATTGCACTGTTTTTCGACGTAAAAATTACACTTCCAGAGAACACACTTTTTCTAGCATTGTAAAAAATTGCAATTCCAGTGAAAAATTGCACTGCTTCTTTTGACGTGTTAAAAAATAAAACGGGAAATGTTCAGTGACACGGTGGTGAAATCGGATGATTTGAGACCCAACATGGCCGCCCAACGGGCATGTGTGTTCCAACGCGCGCGCGACAACCAATCATTTGAACATTCGGGGAAGGCTCTGACATTATAACACGAAGGACGCCGAATGCGAAAGGCTGACAGCGCGTGAAAGTGCAAACGGGATCCACAAAACATGCCGCCATCTGTCACCTGGCCAGAAAGACCACTGATGCCCACTTGTGGAAATGGTGCGTCCCGCACAAGACCTGGAGAACATCGGCGTCGGACCAACTTGCGAAACTGTCTGGATCCTTTGGTGTTGGTGTCATGTGGGGTGTGGCGCGTGCGTCGGTGTGTCTCGGCTGCAGTGCTGAAGTGCCTTCGTGCACGCGGTTTTGCTCTGACGTCGTGTCTTCTGATGTTGTGCCGCTTTTTAGCACTATCAAAAACGTAGTGTAAAAATTACACTGCTCCAGGATGCAGCCAAAACTAGCCAAATCATTGCAATTTTTTACACTGCAAAACACAGTTTTTCTTAGCAATGTAAAAATTGCACTGATAATTCACAAATTCGAAGCAGTGCAAAAATAAGAATGCTTGTTTTGCAATGGCAAAGACCTCCTCCTGGACGTCTGATTTTTCGGTGCGCAGTGCAAAAAATGCAATGACACGCAAAACAGAACACTGCTGGAGTACATTTTGCCATGCGAAGTGTGATTTTCAACAATGCATTGTAAAAAAATAGATTGCTTGGGACGCCAAGCATTGCAGAATTTGCACGTCATTGCAAAAAATTGCAATGACACCTAACAAACAAGAATGATAAGGGAAAACACAATTCATCCAACGCAGCTTTGGTTTTGCACCAGGCTGTTGATTACATTGCTCCTACGCCTGCAGTGGACGCCGCACCTGCACCTGTCGATGAGTACATCTCGCCTGCGCCAAGTGTGTACGCAGCACCAGTTCCAGTGCTTGAGTACATTGCGCCTACGCCTGCAGTGGACGCCGCACTTGCACCTGTCGGTGAGTACATTTGTGTCAGGTGAGTACGCAGCACCAGCACCAGATGATTACATTGCGCCTGCGCCAACGGTTCTTCACGAGATTCGATGAGGAGCAATGCCGTGAGGAGACTTGAGGAGCTATGCTATGTGGTACGTATGAGTCGAAAGCGCATTTGGAGACGCGTCTGGCACAGCTGCTCATCTCCTTCAGGCGGGACATGGAGAGCGCTTTCGGCACGATTGTGTTATGAGCAGGGGTTCGACGAGATGAAGCGGGCGCGCGCTCATTGTGGCATGTTTGAGGATGAAGATGACATCTTGGTATGCTGCCAGGGGCCGGACTGCAGCTTGCGTTCGGCTGATTACGATTTACCTGGCGTGTTCCACGGACGTTGCGCGGCTGCCTTGGGCCACTCGGAGGGTGCACGGTGGCAGAATTGTCCGTGGTGCCCACCAATAGCATTTCGTGCGAAGCTTGTTACGGCAGATGTGGACGGCTCTGAAGAGGAGAAGTACTTGTGCTCGATGACGCAGTTGGAGGAGGAGAATTGGGCTGCCCGGATCATCCAGCGAAGATGGAGATGGTCCCGCAAGAGGATCGGGATTCTGGCCGCATGGGAGGAGAAGTTGCAAGAAAAGTTACGGATTGGGACCCTCAAGGAGGTGCAGATGGCCATCTTGAAGGCCGATGAGGAAGAATGGAGGAAGCTCCTGAACGAGGAGTTGGCGAGCCTGGAACTTGACTTGCACCCCCTTCTCGCTTCTTCTCTCTGAGAGAGTAGAATGGCAGGCGGTGAGCACGTCGGCAAGTTCGGGTACGCGAGTGATGATGAGATTGAGGACGCCATGTCTCGCATTCACTCGATGGCAACTCGTTTAGGGAAGAAACTGAACGACGATGGGTTTTCCGTTGATCCGCCGCGACGTGTTATCAACGGACGTCATCTTCAGAGCTGGGGAACTCGGTATCAAAGCGAACTTGATCACACCTCGTTGCACTTGCGAAGGAAACGTGTCGCGCGATTGGTATGAGACATAGATTCCCCACGACCAAGGACATCCAGCCAGAACATATTTCCAGATTGTTCAGGTGCTGCGGAGTCGTGGCTGGCTCACAGGAATGACTGTTGATAGCGTCAACGATACGCCGAACAGTATGGCAGTGGAGGGTGCAACTGGGCATGAGAGTGCCTGGCAGCTTTGGTGCAGACAAAGTAGGCTCGTTTGTTTGATTTTGAGATTGAAATTCAGCTAGACAGTTCAGCACAAACATTACGCGCAGTTTTCTGCGGCTCTTTGGTCATCACGGAATGTGAGTGACGCGCATCGCGCTGGTGCGAATCGTCTTACAACAACAAACATTACCATCGCTTTTACAAGTTATCCAACGCAGCTTTGGTTTTCCGTGTTGGGATGGCAATCAATGGTGTGCGGTCAGCGCGTTCTGCGCTGACGAATTTCGAAAAACAAACGATATGTTCGAAAAAAAAAGGAACGTGTTGCGCGAAGACCTTCATCAACGAATGTTTTCTCAAACTGCATGTTTGTGCAACATATTTTCTAAAACGTGCACTCTGTCCACGCTACCATCGTTTTTGCACAAAAAGCTTTCCAACGCAACTTTGGTTTGTTGTGTGTCCATGCCATGTTGCACGAATGGTGCGTGTGCGCCAACGAACCCGACGAAAACTATATTTTCGATCACAGAAACGTGTTTGTGCGCTTGGTTTTTCTGAAATGGATGTCGCGGCAGCTACAATGTAAAATTACAACAGAAAAGCAAACAATCTTTCCACATTACCAACTGCTCTCAAAGATTGGTACATCGGAACTTTGAATCCTCTCGTGATTGCAATCAATGTTGTAAGATCAAAGCTTTTGCGCCGAAAAGAAGGCTGCAGTAAAACAACGGTTTTTTGGCTGATGGAAGCGCGTTGTGCGCTACGAGCTTTCCACAAATTACGGTTGTTGCATATTGCAATTTTGTGGAATTGAAACGATAACACCAACAATCTGTTCACATCACCTTTCGCCACCCGCTCAGTGCGTTTTCTCCAGCCAATCGTCAAAAACAATGTTTTTTTGAAGTTCGAAAGTTCCATTGTTTCGGGTGTTCTGCACAGAAAGTCATCGGTCGTCATCATCACAAATCTTTGTGGCGAAGTGATTTTGAGAAGCTCGTGCGAACCACTTCAGATTGGATGTTGGGCACCACCAAACAAACTCCGATCTTCGAGCCGAACAAACAAAACTTCAACCCCGAAACTTGGACACTTACTGTGTTTTTTGTTGCCACAGCCGATGTCAATGTGTAACGAAACATTGGTGTCTCATGTGGACCAAGACAATGTTTTTGGATCTTCGAAATTTTCTTTGATCTGATGTCTTCAACAAAAGATGTTGGTGCGGACTACAATTCTCTGGATCTCATTCGTACGAGCCACAATCTGTAAACATTACCGCAGCTTTTGTAAACTCTTTCCAACGGTAATTGTGGTCTTTGATTTCCAAATTGCAATGAATGTAGAAAAATCAATGCGTTTTTGCGACGTAGAATTCTACGGTAAACAAAGCTTTGGATGATGGAAACGTGCTCTGCGCGGCGGCTTAATTCTTTGACGGTTGTTGCACAGTTCAAGTTCGAAGAATTGCAGCCAAAACGCGCACAACTTGTTCACATTGCCAACCGTTTTTTTTTTTTGGTGAAGGGTGAAATTGTCCGATTAAACTTTGGCTTCTCACATCGAATTCACAGCCAATATCACCCGCTCAGTGCGTTTATTCCAACCAATTCTCTGAATACACTGTTTTGGATGTTCGAAAGTTGCGCTGCTTTGGGTGTTTTTTTCTTGAGAGTGTCATACTTCGCCATCATCACCATCCTCTGCGACGAAGTGAGTTGGATAATTTCATTCGCACCATTACAGTTGTATGGTGGGCACCACTAAACAGACACCACACATGTAATCCCAAAACATGAAACCTCAACCCTGAGACTTAGACACTTAATCCCTGTGCTGACAGAGTTTTTTTTTTTGCTTAGAGCCGATGTCAACCTTTTAATGCGGTTGCGCCAACGAAATTAACAAAAACGTTTTTTCGAATGTTCGGAACGTGCATTGCTCTCGGTTTTCCCTGCACTTAAAGATGAGTGCGAACTGTAATTTTGTTGAAATGCATCAACAACACCAACAATCTGTTTTTTGGTCGGTCGAAACTTGCTCTCTTGAGCGTTTTACTAAAACTTATGATTGATGCAAACACAATCGGTTCACATTACAACAGCTTTTGACAACTTTACGAACGGAATTGTGGTTCTTGATGTCGGCAATGCAACTGATGCTGAACAGTCAATGCGTGTTTGCTTCAAAGAATCATTTGAGAACAATTTGTTTGCTGGAGCTTTCCACAATTACGGTTGTTGCATGTTCTAGAACTTTCAACAATAGCACAAACAGTCTGTTCACATGGGTGTTTGTCTCAAGCGTACTCCCTTTTTGGTGTGGCTCCTTTTGTGACTACACCAAACGGTCAGCTGATGGTTGACCGTAATGTTGCGCCAGCCATTGTCTCTGCTGCCAAGCGGAGGATATTACGACGCTTGCGGTCTCATTGGCGTCACGAACAGTTCTCGATCCTCATGGCGCTCGCCACTGCTGCGCACCACAGCCACATGCGAGTGGCAAGCATGGATACGCAGGACCGATGACGCAGTGCTCGCCGCGACATACGCCGCCTTTGCTTCCGCACCGTGTGTTTGAACACGTTGCTCCATCTCCAGCCGTACTCGCAGCACCTGCACTTGATATCACACTACTCTGGGAACCACCTGTGACACAGGCTCAGCACATTGACAAGGTGGTGCACGTGCCAGTCGTCCACGTTATGCAGGTGTTGTGTGCTGTGTTTTCTGGAATTGAGGTCGTTGCAACCCCAACGTAGAATTAAAGCAGTAAAGCCAACAGTCTGCCAACATCACGAACTGGTGTCAAAGACTGGTACATAATGAATCTCAGGTCGAAGTATGTCACGAAACTTCGGTGTCTTGCTTGCTTTGCTTTATCTCAACTTATGTCAAACCGTTCAGTACGCTTCCTCCAAGGAAATCCAGAACGAGTATTTTTTTTTAAAAAAAAAAAAAAGTTGCGCGATTGGAGGTTATGATAATCACCAATTGCATCTGATGATTTTCACAGAGGAATTGTTCGAGAAAGTGAGATAAGATGAAGATACATGCTGTGCGCGATGACTCTCCAAAATTGATGTTGCTGGAAACTGCAATGTTGTAAAATTACAAAAGTAAGACAAGACCAACAATCTGTTCACATTACTAGCGTTTCGACAAGTTTTCCAACGTAGCTTTGCTTTTCCGTGTCGGTCAGTGCGTTCTGCGCAAGCGAATTTCAAAAAAAAAAAAAGAGATAGTTCGAATATAGGAACATGTTGCGCGCGAAGACCTTCATCAACGAATGTTTCCTCAAACTGCATGTTGTTCAAAATATGAAGTAAAACTTACACTTTGTCCAAATTATATGGGGGTTTTGCACAAAAAGCTTTCCAACACAACTTTGGTTAATTGTGTGTCATGCCACGTCGCATGATCAGTGAGCGTGGCCAACGAACCCTTCGGAAACCATTTTTTTCGACTACAGAAACGTGTTGTGCGCTGGGTTTTCCAGAATTGAGGTCATTGCAGCCACAACGTAGAAATAAAGCAGTAAGGCCAGCAATCTGTCCACAACCAACTGCTTTGACAGACTGGTACATCGGATCTTTGGTTCCTGTCGGGATTGCAATCAATGTGTGAAGATCAAAGCTGTTGCCCCGACGTTTTCCACAGTAAACAAGGTTTTCGGATGATGGAAGCGTGTTGTGCGCTACGAGATTTCCACAAATTACGGGTGTTTCAACTTGCAAGTTTGTGGAATTGAAACGATAACATAAGTGGTCCAGTGAAACTTTGGTTACTCATGTCGGAATCGCAGCCGTTGTCAGAAGCTCAGTGCGGTTTACTTCATCCAATTCTCAAAAAACAGTTTTTTGATGTTCGAAAGTTGCACAGCTTCTGGGTGTTCTACAGAGAAAGTCATCGGTCGTCATCATCGCAAAACTTTTGTGATGAAGTGATTTGGAGAAGCTCGTGCGAACCACTTCAGATTAGATGTTGGGCACCACCAAACCACCAAACGAATACCAAACTTCGAACCAAACACATGGAACTTAAACCCTGAACATTGTGCACTACACCTCATGTTGATCAGTTTTTTTTTGCCGCATTGAAACCACTACAAATTGGATGGTGTGGCACCACGATAACCACACATGGAACCCTTAAACATGAAACCTCAACCTTGAGACTTAGACACTTAATCCCTGTGTTGATGAAGTATTTTGCTCATAGCTAATGTCAACTTTTTAATGCGGTTGCGCCAACGAAATTAACAAAAACGTTTTTTTTTTGAAAAATCGGAACGTGCATTGCTCTCGGGCTTCCTGCACTTAAGCTGAGTGCGAACTGTAATTTTGTTCAAATGCATCAACAACACCAACAATCTGTTTTTTGGTCGGTTGAAACTTGCTCTCTTGAGCGTTTTACTAAAACTTATGATTGATGCAAACACAATCGGTTCACATTACAACAGCTTTTGACAATTTTACGAACGAAATTGTGGTTCTTGATGTCGGCAATGCAACTGATGCTGAACAGTCAATGCGTGTTTGCTTTGGAAGAATCATTTGAGAACA
>CBDCEV010000151.1:0-6534 GCA_965215715.1 Hyphomicrobiales bacterium
GGAACTCATTCAATGTGCACAATTGTGTGGCCTTGAGCCAAAGCCATTGAAAGAGTATAACAGGAAAGTCTGAACAAAGTGTCATGCCTGTAACGTGAAAAAGGAAGGATGGCAGTGTCACGTGTGTCTCACATCATCAGGGCGCGTGGCAGGCATGACGAAGTGTTGTCCTCAGGCACTGGAGGAGGGAGGCATCTGGAAAGGAGATTCTTGTCGCAGTTGGACGCGTCAGAAATTCGTGTTTGAAGACTCACCGCTCCGCAGTTTCTCATACCGAAAACGGTGAACAATTCATATTCCTTATCGCATATGTATCAGTCAACTTGGCATGGAGAGATCATGTAATCCGAACACGCAGCTCAAGTTGGGACCATTCTGCACGAGGCGACGAGCACAACGATGTTCTTCCAGGAGAGTCGGACGGATCTCAATTGTCAGCCCTCGGACGGATGACGCCGAAGTCCGACACGATTTTTGGAGTACTATTCGGTATCATATTTATCGTCATCACGTTGATCCAAGAGTTTAGATCTATGTGCCTAAACTGGGACCATTCTTTGTGCCACTCAAAAAATATTGATTTTGACAGGCGGACATACACGACATTGCATGTATTATGTGAAAGCCGCAGGGACGATTATCGGAACGTTGACGGTGACCGACAGCATTCAAATGCACGGACTTCAAGCTTTTGTTATTTGATCTGTTTGCCCGTGCCCATTTGGGTTTCTCCTTTTTGGAGTTTGGGCACGTGCGCTGCGTGCTGTTTGTGTGCGCGCCATCACCGACGTTCCTCTCGCACCTGGCCCTCACCCAGAGCTGGCTGCCCGTGCCACACGTGTGGCATTTGCTTGGAGTCCGCCTCCAGATCTTGTTTCCATACGTTGCCCGATGCTGCGAGAGTGCGACGACAAGACGAGGAGCCTCAAGAAACTTAATGGCGGCCCTCCACGTGCCATGAAGTGTGCGAGCTTTCATGTTTCCGTGGGTGGCTAGTGGGCATTCTCTCGGAATGGTGCACTTTTTGCGGGCCCCGTTGCCATTTCGCCCGTTCTCAGGCACGCCACCAGACTGGCACATGTGTCTGATTCCGTGCGCCACCGACCACTTCGCTCGTGCGCGTATTGCAGCCCCTCAGTCCAGAATTGCGGCGCCGACGCTCAGTGATTCGCGCCCGCCTTTGGCTGGCCTCTTCCGTCTCCCTGCAAGGACGGCCACTGCTGGTGTAGCAAGTGTCCCACGTGCGGTTTCGCCTCAAACCTCATGCGTCAACGGGGCTGGACAAAAAAAAAAAACGTCATGGGAAAATCTCGCACAGGATAAAAAACGCAAACGCGACAACGGAAAAAAGAACAAACGGGACAAAACAAAAGTGAAAAAAAACAAACACACAGCAGACGGGATCCAAAAACGAGCAGACGGGACAATAAACACCAACAGAAATAAACGTCATTTTTCAACACAACCGCGCACATCTGCACCACCGCCGCGCTGGGGTAAAATCAAAAAAAACTCGTCCGAAGAGACTAGGACATTGGGGTTTAAACATGCCCTAAATGACCTGTTTTTTTCCGGACGTCTTATTGTTTAGGTGTTTTGATTTTAGTTGTTTTTGGTTTTTGTGGTTTAGGTGTTATGTTTTAGGGGTTTTGGTGTTTAGAGTTCAGGTTCTAGGTTGAAGCGGATGAAGCAGCAGAAGTAGGAGAAGCAGCACAAGCAAGAAACAGAAGAATTGCATTGTTTCTGTTCCAGTTGCATGTTTTTTTTTTTCAGTTTGGATTTGTTTTTTTTTGGTCTCTGTGTTTTTTTGTTTTCTCCCCTTTTTCGTTTTTTTTTTTCGTCTCGTTTGTCATCTGTTTTTTTTGGTCCCGTTTTTATTGTTTTCGTCAATGTGTGTCTTTTTGCCGTGATTTTTTTGTCTCGTTGGCGTCATGCGTCATTTCACCACCCAGCATTTGTCAATCCTGCACTTTTCTTTTGATTGCGTACGATTGCCATTGTGAGCATATGCTGAGGCCTCGACGAATGTGTTCTCGCAGAGGAAGGCCAGTTGAAGCACTTGCTGCTGGCATTTCCAGGAGTGATTGGGGGCCGAGGATGATGTCTCGAAGCGCCCCGAGATTTGGAAGCGGTGAGAGTTTGAGGTGCTCCTGCAGCGTTGTGAGTAGCAGAAGCTTTTAAAGCAGAACAACAGGAAACGCAATCGTCTCATTCATGGTGGAAATGATCGATGCTGAAGATCGGCATTGGGCAGGCCAGTTTATTCCAAATTTGGCTTCGAGCACACTGTTGTACGTTCACCCGAGTCATGAGTCGGTGGTGTGCGATCCAGGCATTGGTTTTGGTCGTCCGTTCGCACACCGGTCTGAATAACATCTTCTGGACATTTCATGCCAACACGGTCCATCAGATTCTCATCAACGTGTTTCTATGACGCGCTCCCACCCTCTGTCCGGTGGTTCAATTCCACGCGTTTCTGCAAGGGGAGAAGAAGAACATCCCCAGACGCATCAAAATGGGCGAGTGCGATCAGCGTTCGCCAACTGTTCACCCTGATGCAAGACCGCCTTCGAACTTGCATCAGTGGAGAATCATCCTTTTTGGTGCTTGCGAGACGTTGGAGCAATGGAGGGCCACCTCGAAATCCTTTGTCACTGAAGATCCCACGGTGGCCAACTTTAATCTTGGTATCGTTGCTTGGCCCAGCTGTCGTGCGTTAGAAAGTCATTTTCAGTTACTATCGGCGGTATCGAAGATGGAAGATCGAAGTGGCCTTGAGAGTACGAAGCTTTAACACCATCGCTCTTCGTCCGAAGACGAATCACCGAAGAATCGCGAACGGGAATATCGACAGGAGGTTCTGGCGCGGAATCAGAAAATCTTGCGACCTAAAGAGATTGATGAAAAGGAAAGAATCAGAATGAAAGAATGAAGTCTTACGAACAGCGAATCCATACAACACTTCAAAAAATATTAGGCTAACCACACACTCGAACACACGAATCATCAGTCAACCAATCCATGACACGAACGGAAACACCAGCGCATCCCATAAGAAAAAGAGACAACGCGCAACGAAATTACCAAACAAGCGAACGACGAGACCATCAAACAATTCATTTCTCAGTTCCGCTTTAAATCTGACTTTTGCAAGCGAACAGTTATTTCGCTTTTGATCAGATTCTGGTCCCGTCGTCCTCCATCTCTCCCGCACATTTGTCGATACGCTTACTTATCGAGTACACTGAATCACTTTAAGATTTCGTGTACTCGCCAGATTTTGCTAAAAGATAATTGCACTATCATGTGTCTCACGAAGATAATCTCCACGATCGCTCACTACTTCTAAGATCGTCTTCTTATAAGGCTGTCGACAATTACTCCGAAGATCGTCTTCTTATTCGTTCGTCGTACTTGACTTCTGATCATATCCAATTGAGTTCGTTTGTTGATTCTTCGAAGCTGAAATATATCTCATTTCATTTTCGAACGAAAATCTGAGATGAATTATCTCGTGAGATTTCGTCAAATTGATGAATCGTTTGAATTCAGGATTGATCAAATTATTTCTCAGACATTTCAAAAAATATTTCAAAATAATGAAATTACTCACTATTGAAAATCGACACATTCAAAATTACACTTCAAGGTACATCAGTCACGATTAAACAAAAAATGAAATGATATTTCAACAGGAAGAGATATTTTTCCACTTCTGAAAAGATTCAATTCATCTAATTTGGACAAAAACCACCTCTAACATTGAGAGGTGAATTAAATACGTTGTGATATCAATTTCTTCTGGATGTATCACGATGTGTCACCCACGGACGCGACTTCCTTTGTCTTATTTTTTTCGGAGAATAAAACGATGACGGTCGCACCGCGTCCATGCAATTATCTTTATACGGATTTCCTCCCAGAGACACAGGGGTTGAAGATTTCTTTGTTCACAAAGAAAGTTTTTTTTCGACCCCTCTGGAGCGCAGCAAAGAAACAAAAGCAGCAGTAAAGAAGGAAACACAGTAGCAAAAGCAGCAAAGAAGCAAACGCAGCAACAAAAGCACCAGCAAAGCAGCAAAATCAGCAGCACAGCCGCGAAAGCAGCATCACAGCAGCGAAAGGGAGCAAAAACAGCAGCAAAGAAGCAAAAGCAGCAGCGAAAGCAGCAAAAGCAGAAGCAAAAGTATCAAAAGCAGCAGCAAAGAAACAAATGCAGCTAAAGCAGCAGCAAAGAAGGAAAAGCAGCAGCAGAGATGAAAAACAGCAAAAAAAGCAGCGAAAGAAAGAAAAACAGCAGCAAAAGCAGCAAATACATCAAATGAAAGCAAAAGCAACAGCAGCGTTGAAAAAGCAGCAGCAAAAGCAGCAAGAGCAACAAATCAGCAACAGCAGCACCAAGAACAGCATCAAAAACAGCAGCAAAAGCAGCAAGCAAAAAGTGTAGAAGCAGCATCAAAAGCGACAAAAGCGCGAACAGTTCCTGCAAAACAGGAAAATTACGAGCAAAGCAAAACAAAAACAGCAGCATAGTAGTAAAAGCAGCAACACAGCAAAGAAAGCAGCAGCGGAAAGCAACAAAAGCAGCAAAAACATCAGCAACGCAGCAAAAACAGCAACAAAGAAGCAAAAGCATCAGCAACGCAGCAAAAGGAGTAGCAAAAACAGCACATACAGCAGCGAAAGCAGCGAAAGCACCAATAACAGCAGCAAAGAAGCAAAACAACAGCAAAAGTGACAAAGCAGCAAAAGCAACATGGAAAACAGAAAAAACCTTTGCACAGCAGAGAAAGCAGCAAAAAACAGCAGCAAACAAACGAAAGCAGTAAAAGCAGCAGCAAAGCACCAATAGTAGCAGAGCAGCAAAAGCAGCAGCAAAAGCAGCAGCAAAAGTGTAGTTGCAAAGCAGTATCAACACAGTATCAAAGCAGCAAATAGAACAGCAAAAGCAGTAACAAAAGCAGCAGCACAATAGCAAAAGCAACAGCAGAGCAACAAAAGCAAAGTGACAAAAGCAGCAACGAAGCAGCAAAAGCAGCAGCACAGCCGCGAAAGCAGCAGCAACGAAAGCAAAGGAGCAAAAGCAGCAGCAAATACAGAAGCGAAGAAGGAAAAGCAGCAACAGAGAGGACAAACAACAACAAAAACAGCGGAAACAGGAAAAACAGCAGCAGAAGCAGCAAATACACCAAATGGAAGCAAAAGCAACAGCAGCTTTGAAAAAGAAGCACCAAAAGCAGCAAAAGCAGCAAGAGCAACAGCAAATCATCAACAACAGCACCAAAAACAGCATCAAAAACAACAGCAAAAGCAGCAAGCAAAAGTGTAGAAACTGCAGCAAAAGCGACAAAAGCGCGAACAGTTCCTGCAAAACAGAAAAATTACGAGCAAAGCAAAACCAAAACAGCAGAAGCAGCATCAAAAGCAGTAGCGCAGCAAAGAAAGCAGCGAAAACAGCAGCAGAGCAGCAAAAGGAAGAAAAGCAGCAGCAAAGAAAAAAAACACCGCAGAAGAGCAGCAAAAGCAGCAGTTAAAAACAGCAAAGAAGGAAATACAACAGCAAAAAGAAAAGCCGCAGCAGAGCAACAAAAGCACCAAAGAAGCACACGTAATTTCAGCCGCAGCAGTAGCAGCAACACAGAAGCAAGAGCTGCAGCAAAATCCGCATTATCGCAGTAACAGCGGCAGCACAGCAGCGAACACAGCAAAAGCAACAGTAAAGCAGACAAGTTGCAAAAACAACAGCAAGAGAAGCAATAACAGCAGAAGAGCAGTAGTGATTTTAATCAATAAGAGAATAGAAATATCTTTATAATAAAAATATATATCATCACTTCGACTTTGATCATATATGTGATGAAATAAATATCAAGTTACAAATTCAAAAAATATAAGCGTAGAAAAGAGAAATCATATTATATCGATGATAAATAAACGAATAGAGATTATGATGTGTTCATGGTAAATTCTTCCGTGAATTATAGACGATAAAAGTAGGATCATTAGGATGATATTCATATGATCCGGTATCAATAATTACCATTCTTGTAGCTCGTATTGATGATTTTTGATTTCGTCAGCTACGTGATGAGATCTTTAAAGCTCTCAGCGACGTGATCGTATCGTATTTGTACTACTATATTGAGTCCATCTTTTTCGTATACAGATTTGAAACTGTAATCGCTCATACTATTCAAAAAATACGAAGAAAAGAATCTCTTATCTTATTATTCAATTCTGTCAATTATATAAATAAATACGTATTCAGTTATGATGATATTGCTTCTCACGTAATTTTTCAAATATTTAAAAAAGTATTTTCGTGAGGTCAATTGAGCGTCTATAGAATATTTAATATTTAGAATAACGTCATCTTATTCGTCATTAAAATCGTCATCTACAGAAGTGTATCATCGAAAATATCATTACGATTTCCACGATCTGAAGAAAATCGGAGATTTCAATATCATATTTTAGATATTGAGAAATGAAAAATGAGCTTCCTTTCAATTTGATTTTATCTGATAACTCCAA
>CBDCEV010000152.1:0-8007 GCA_965215715.1 Hyphomicrobiales bacterium
CCAATTGGTGTGTGGAGAAACACGGTCTGTCCTTTTTCCGTCCTTCTGCCTTTCAGCCCATCATCATCTGCATGGCCCTGGCAATTAAAAAAAACAACGTCTGAATGTTTATTGTGTTTATTGCCTGTTTAAAAGTATTTTTGATGCTTGGGTTCTTGTTTTTTGTGTTCCTATTATTGTGCAAACAGTGTGAACTTATTGATGTAAGTTGTGCCAAAAACTTTTATTTAGAACTTATTTAAGTAACCCTCCGTATCTGGTGTCATGGACATTATTATGTTTTCCCAAACAAATCTAATTTGTACATGGACAACACATAGTAATTTAGGTCAAAAACAATTTATCTCCATACCGTATAATCATACCTTTTTTTAAGAACCCTCGGGATGTGGAATCAATTCTTATTTATAAGGTATTCGTACAACATTTAAACACAAGCTACACACCGCAAAAAAAAATATTTTGAAACAAAAAAAGAAGTTCGATGAACCCACATCCCGAAGAGAATTGGTGTAAGGTGTTTTTTGTGCCACCACATAGATATATTAAATGTGTAATGATAATTATCATTATTAACAAATATTTTTTAATTTACAATTCTCCCACCCAAAAAAGTTCATGACTCCAGATTCCGACGGTTATTGATATAAGTTACTAATATCAGTTATGAATATATTTTATATTAAGAACTTTTTTAAAACTAAAATGGTTTCAACCAGCAAGAAACATTTTATAACAAAGCCAAGCAGTTTTTTTGAAGCTCCGTGAGTCTAGATTCCGAGGGCCACTGATGGAAGTTGTTAGTGTAAGGTATTAATGTCGTGTATGATATATCCCAAAATATTGAACTTATATAATTATTTTCTTTTTTTGGAAAAAAACAGAGGTTGCGGCCACGACTCGAATTTGTAATTCAAGAAAAAGTCGCCGAAATGGGAGCGGAGGGGGAGAGGGAAGAGGTGAGGAGGGGTGCTTTCTTTCTCCCCCTTTGGGTGGTGCTGCTTCCTCAGCCTCCTTTGGGTGGTGCTGCCGTTCCTCCTCTTTTGAATGACAGATATGTAAATTCAGAAATTGTCACTGCATGAAACTAAATTCAGTTATCTTGAAGTAAGGTAACGTTAAGAACAGTGGTGGTCCCTCCTCCTACTTTTGGTTGGTACTGCCTTCCCTACTCGTCAGTTTTAGAGGGTGCTGCTTTGGTGCTGCTTTCCCCTCTTGGGTGGTGCGGCCTTCTCCTTTCCCCTCTACCCCTTCGCACCCTTTGGGTGGTGCTGCTTTCCGCTCCTCCTGCTTTTGGGTGTTGCTGATTGCGCTCCTCCTCCTTTTGGGTGGTGCTGCCTTCACCTCCCTCTTTGGTGTCGTCCTGCTTTTTCCCTCTCCTTCTTTTGAGTGATGCTGCTTTCCGTTTCCCTCTCCTTTTGGGTGGTGCTGCTTCCACCCTCCGCTCTCCCTCCTCCCTTTCCACACCCAAAAAACGCAGCACCCAAAAAACGCAGCACCCAAAAAACGCAGCACCACCCAAAAGAAGAAGGGAGAAAGCAGCACCACCCAAAAAAAAGAGTAAAAGGCAGCACCATCGCCAACGAGGAAGAGCCAAAGGTCCAAGATCTAGAACTTCACTGCTTGCAGTGCTTAGAACGGTCCACACCTTTGAATTGTTTTTGTTCAAACTTCGCACTTCGCAATGCAAAGTGATAACTTGGCATTTGTCTGTTGCAGAGTGCTAAGTGTTATAACTTCACAACTATGTAACAACATAGCACCAAGCACTAAGTACCTTTTTTTGATACAAAGTGTTGTGTTGCACAAAGAAACTGGCACTTCGTTTTGGCTAAATGCCATGTTCTGTGTTTTTCATCGTGCTCGGATTCACCCCTCTTTCTTCGGATATTTTTGATACCTTTGATACTTGTGAAATCATGTTCATCATTTGTTCTTGTGAAAAATACTGAGTAAGAGAATAAGAAGACACACAAAGGGACAACACACAGGAGAAAAACAACGAACAATTCAGAAACACAGAAGCGAAACATAATGCTCACGTAGCACTTGCCACTTTGGTTTGGCTACGTGCAATGTGGTATGTTTCGAAAGAGTGTTTGCTAAGTGTTTGCCAGGTGTTTAGTGCTAGATGTGTTAGCACTTAGCACTGAGCGAACATAGCATCTATCACGTAACAATAAGTTTTTGCAAAGTGCTGAGTGCTAATTCAGCAATGGGCCATTGTAGTTTTTATTCTCAGTATTTCATGATTGTGTGTAATTCTTTACGTCAACAGTATCAACAGTATCACAGGAATCAAGAACATCAAAAGTGACGAGGCGAATCTGAGCTCAATGAAACACGTAGTACATAGCACTTGGCAAACGCCAAGTGTTATGTTCTTTGTCGTTCATCGTGCTCGGATCCGACACCCTTACGTTTGATACTTTTGATAATTGCGAAATCAATTTTAACAATGTGTAGAAAAAGGAAGCACATAAAAACCTCAATTTGGATGTAACAAAAGAAAAATGCTAACATAGCACTTAGCAGCTTGGTCTTGCTAAGTGCTGATTGCCATGTGCTATGTTAGTACTTAGCACCCAGCAAACACAAAGTGCCAATGTAAAACATGGCACGAAGCACTCAACAACAATCAAGTGCCATGTGCTGTGTTGGCACAAATGTTTGCTAAGTGATATTTGCTTTGTTGGCACCAAGCACTTATCACTTTGCAGAACCTAAGTGCTAAGTGCTGCGCTCGCACTTAGCATTCAGCCTTTCATTTTTGTGCTTCATGTTTTTACATTCACACATCTCAAAAGTGTCAAACGTAAAGGAGGCGGCTCCGAGCACGATGAACGATATAGAAGATAGCACTTTGGTTTTGCCAAGTGCTATGTTCTATGTTTGTCAATGTGTTCAGACTCGGCCCTCCCTTACTTTTGATATTTATGATATTTTTGATACTTATGATACTGTTGAAATACATTTTCTTATTTGTAATTATTTGACAAACAAAGCACACACAAGGAAAGACACAGGAACACAAATGTAAAACAAAACACAAAAATATGAAGAATCAAAAGGCAAACACAAATGAGGTGCTAAGTGTTATGTCAGCACTCAGCAAACATTAAGTGCTGACATCGCGCATAGCACTTGCCACCCAGCACCAACCAAGCGCCAACGTAGCGCATAACACATACTACCTAGCAACACCTAAGTGCTAACATTGAACACAGCACACAGCACACAGCAGAACCTTAGTGCTAAGTGCTCTGTTAGCCGTTAGTTTTTGCTTAGTGCCAAGTGCTACGCTAGCACGTCGCAATTGGGAGGTTCTGTGGCCTGTTTTCAAACATCTCAAAAAAAACATCAAAACTATCAAAGGTATCACAGGTAGACAGGATCTGTGCACAATGAAAAACGAAGAACATAGCACAAAGCACCTAGTAAAAGCCAAGTGCAATGCTCGACGCACACAAGTAAAAACAAAGAGGGAACACGAATTGGAAGAAAGAAATGAAAACAAAAGAGCGGTGACATTGCACTTATCATTCTGTTTTTGCTCAGTGCTAAGTGGCAAGTGCTAACATGGCACTTAGCACTTGCTCAGTGCTACGTGCTGACATTGCACTTTGTATTTGCTAAGTGGTACGTGATCGGTGCAATGTTAGCACGTAGCATTTACCAAACAGTTAAGTGCTGACATAGCACTTCGCATTTTACATTTTATTTATCGCATTATATTTGATATGTTGTTGGGAAATTAATCGACATTAAAATTACAATCTTTTTTTTTTGTACAGACATCGTTCGTGTGAAGATGTAAAAAAGCAAAAATTGAGCTGTCACGCTGTGCAATTGCAAGTCACATGAAAATCAGGCAACACCCGAAGGTGCTAATAAAGCAGCGCTCCGAAGGACACCACAATATTCGCAACAGGCAAGGTTCAACAACTCCTCCCCGCTCGTCGTCACTTGGCACACTGTAGTTATGCTAAACGCCAGCGACAGCAACAGTTAGAACGAAAAATACACATTTGGGAGTAAGAGTCATTTCCAAAAAGACAGGTTGACACGCGACAGCAAATCCGCCAACAGAGTGGTGTCGGAGAAGTGAAAAAGCGAATAGCAATAGATCTGCTGTTCACATGAAACCCTTCTCACTTCTGTGAAAGCATGCAGTATGTCGAATTGCGAGTCAAATGAGGAAGCGGTACGGTGGAAATGAAGCAGCGGCGGACCCTTACAGCACTCCCGAGGACGCAAGCGCCCACAACAACTAAAGCGAAGACTCCATAACGAGCTATTCTGCGTTTTTTTTTTGCAGACCTGGTAAGAGGGCGCGCGGCGCCTTTTGTAACAGCGCCTTTCACGAACATCGCTTCACCTCTCGGACAGAGTGCAAGCGAAAACCAAAATTTTGCCATGTCTTTCACTATCATTATGGGAAGGGGCCATGAGCCACCCAGCTTTGCTTCATTTCACAGACCTGTGCTTGACTTTCGTAAGGCAAATACCCCTCTTCTTGGTGGAGCCCAGTGGCCCTCTTAATTTTTTGATGTTCTTGATTTTTTTTGTGTTCAGACAACTTCACTTAAGAATGATCCAAGGTTAGTTCCTGCACTGCTTGACGTTGTGCTTTTCCTTGTCTTTCAACGCCCTCCCAGAAAGGGTGTCTTTGCGTCTGCTTTTCAAGGTCTCTCTCTTTCCGCCTTTCTCTTTGCCCCTTGCTTCCTTCATGGTGAAGGTGCTTTTACCAATCACCGCTTCCCTTTCCTGTACGAACCTTCAACCTTTGTTTTAACTGCAGCCTTGGATTGAGATTCAGCATGGTCCTTTGCTTCAGCATTGGTTTGCACATCTCTTTGTACATATCTCTCTTGTTGCTTTTTTGCATCTGCTTGTGTCCCGTTCCTGTCCGGATTTGGGCGTCCTCCTCCCAAGTCACTATTACAAGTCTCATGAAATCTTTCTCCACTTCGGTGTATGCGTTGAATATGAGGCAACGGTACGTGGCAGCACCCAGTAGATGCAAGCACCCGCTCGACCACCGAGAAAGCAGTCATCCTCGCAAAACTTAAGAGGTCCCCGAAGGGATTACACCCACTGGACGCACGACACGAACCAACAACAGCTGAACCATGAGTTTCGCGTGACCACCCAGAAAGAGTTCAAGCCAAGACCAAGTATTTTGCATGTATTGCAATATCATTATGGGAATGGAAGAACCATGCCTATTACCCTAATTTCACAGGCCTGTTCTTATTAGGACCCCCTTCTGGGTGGAGTTTAATTCTCGAGTCACGCTTCCAATCGTACAGCAAATTCGTATCGCTGAGGTCCATCAGTCTTTGGAGCCAAAGATGTAGGTACAGGTGTCAAGCTCTATGCCCTACGAGTCAAAGTCCAAAGTCATGTCGGTGAGCTTCTCTTTTTGATTTACTACCTCATAACAATGTTTTGCGTTCTTTAACATTCGATTCATGTGAAACATCTCGGTGGAAAAATCCTGTTGCTGAGTTTAGCTTTTTGCTTTGCTTCCTTTTTGACACAAAGTTTTGCATTCTTCGTCATAGTCGTTGCCAAAGCGCTCATGCTGTTTTCTTTCAGAGTACTCATTTGCGAAGTCTTTGCCAGAGATCTTGTCCTCAACCTTTTCAAAGCACTTGTGTCCCAAGTCTTTGTTCAAACCACCGTTGCCACTGTTGTCAAATGTGAGGGTATAACCGCATGTCTCTTCCAAGCCTTTGCTTCCACTTGCCTGCTCTTGCCCCCGAGTTTTTTGTCCTTCAACATGTTTCTCTGAGGTAATGCTCATCTCTTTAAAGTCGATGCTCTCAATGCGAGATGCAATCCCGCACCCTTTGTCACGAAACTCGGGCAATGTAGTGAATTAACGCATTGTGATCATCCCAGCCCTCCTTGGTCCAAGCCCACACCTTTACGTTATCGCCAGCACAGTCAGAATCCTCGTTGGGTTCGGTGCACGAATCGGCATTGAAGATGTGTCTGTCGGTTTCCCCATGTACATCTTCATACGCATCCCCACCTCCAGCCGTCTGCCGCAAAGTCGTCAAACGCCATGGCTGACTCAGCAAAAAGCTCACCCATGACAGGGTGCACCTGTTTGAACCAACATAGACCTTCGTTTCAAAGGGCTCACTTGACAGCAGAAGGGCGCAAACCCAACTGTTGTTGACATGAAACATCAAGCTACTTGCAATTGCAAGCTCCGAAAAAACGCCGATTACAGCCAATAGTTTAGGAAAGACACGACACAAGTCAACAGCAAGTACGCATGGTGATTCCATTGCTAAGATCACAGTTTTGTTCCAAGACAGATTCTGGTCATGTTTTGGGAGTACAGGAACATGTAAAGAACAACGAAAGCTGTTCACGTGAAACCCTTCTCCACTTCGGTGTTGTGGTGCCGTGAGGCGTGCCGTGGGCGTGGGCGTGGGCGTTGGCGTTGGCGTTGGCGTTGGCGCGGGCGTGGGCGTGGGCGTGGGCGTGGGCGTGGGCGTGGGCGTGGGCGTGGCGTGGCTTGGTGGCGCGGGAGCGGGGCGTGGTGTGGCTTGCTTGGCACGTCTTGGAGTGGGGATCCTGGAAAAACGGCGCCCTTGAGGGAGGGACTCGGATCAGAGGAAGGTGGCAGGCCATGAAGGGGTCTTGCAAGGGAGCCAGCCCCAAAGTAAGGTCGCCCCTGAGTGAAAAGACCCTGCGAAGAAGGGTCTCCGGTGGAAAGGTGCCTCGAAAGGAAGACAGGAGTTTTTTTTCAAAGACATCCCAGAAGGCCAGAGCCGCGAATTCAAAAAAAACATCTGATCAGGTGTACAGTTGAATTCGACCGAAATTCGTTCCATAGATCTGAACGTCCACCCACAGGGAGGAGGGAGGGGAGTGGTGGTGGTACGGACGTGGGACGTTAACGGAAGGACTCTGTCGTGCAACTGTCGCTGAGAACCTTCTGCGAGAGGCCATCACGCTGTGATCATGACCCCATTTGCCCTGCTCCTGTGTGCAAGGCCCTGAAAACTGCCCCTCACCGCAGCTGACAGCAGCTGAAGTGCCACGGCTCGACGACAGCTGTCGCGGCTCGACGACGACAGCTGTCCCACGGGCACATTAAAAAGAGCATGGAACATAGCACAAAGCAGAAGCAAAGTATTACGTTCTATGTCGTTCATCGTTGCTCGGATCCGCCTCCCTCGCTTTTGATGAGTTTGATACTTTTGAAATCAATTTCAGTTGTTTTTCGTTTTTATATATAGACATATATATGTTTAACACAGGTAACAAAGCAGCAGAAACAAATAGGAAGAAAAACAAAAAATAACCTAGCACTTAGCACTCTGTTTGGTGTTGAACGCTGAGTGCTAACATTTGTCACTTGCTAAATGCTTGGTGCTATGTGATATGTTAGCATCTTGCAACGACTAAGGGCAATGTGCTGGCTTAACACCAAGTGTTTGCAATGTGCTTTGTCAGAAATCAGCCTTTACCTTTTATTTACACGCTAACATAACACGGTGCACTTCAACCTAACCACGTGCTCACATTTTCACGTGTCACAAAAACCATCGAAAATAGAATAAAAATTGCATTTTTGCATTCATATATATATATATATATATATATATTTTATTTCTTGTGGAGATGTGAAAAATATAATTGAATTGTCAATCTGTCCAGAATTGCAAGTCACATGAAACCCTTCTCCTACTCTGTGATATCATGCAGTATGTCGAATTGCGAGTCACATGAGGAACCGGTACGGAAGAAATGAAGCAGAGGCGGACCCTTACATCACCTTCGAGGACGCAAACGCCCACAACAACTGAAGCAAAGACTCCATCACGAGCTACACTGCGCTTTTTTGCCGACCTGGTAAGAGGGCGCGCGGCGCCTTTTGTAACAGCCCTCTTCCACGAACATCGCTTCACCTCTCGGACAGAGTGCAAGCGAAAACCAAATATATGCCATGTCTTTCACTATCATCATGGGAAGGGACAATAA
>CBDCEV010000153.1:0-6672 GCA_965215715.1 Hyphomicrobiales bacterium
GTTTTTTCAATTCAACAATAATCTGAATTTGAAGATAAACGTTGGTTCAATTTGAAATATGCATTTGTTCAATTTTTCATTTGTTCATGAAACTTTTTTCTACATGGAAATTGGAATGTGTCAATCAAAATGTGATGTCTGTGGGGAAGAGAAGAAGAAAATTGTTTAAATCAGAATGAATGTTTACATGTTGAAGTTTGTTTTTGGAAAAAACTCAAAATGTCGGGAATAAAACATGTTCATTCAAATTCGAATTGATGTTCACATCATGACATGTTGATTCAAACTCAAATGAACACTCACATTCAACTTTTACTTCCAAAAGAAACATTGATTTGGAAACGAAACATTTGCTTTGAAATTCAAATTCTTGTGTGAATGTAAACAGATGAATTCACAAGAATTAAGATTCACACATGAAAACATAAAGTGGCATTCAAACATTATAATGCCCACCTCCTTGTTCAAGGGTCGTCCAGAATTGGATGCAACAAAAGCGTAACATGAGCATGTTCAACATGCAACACATACTGAAAATGAGCAATTCCAATAAAGAAAAAAGTGAAAAAATGAGCATGGACAAGATGGACCAAAAAAGAAAACATGAGCAATTTCAAAATGCAACAAAAATTGAAAACATGGGCACATTCCAGATCACATTTTTAAAGAGAAGTAAAGTGGTGGTCACCCTTCATCCTTTTGGGCGGTGCTGCTTTCGGTGGTCTTGCTTTGCTTTGGTGCTGTGTTTCGCTCTTTCGTGTTGATGTTTGCTCCTCCCTCGTGTTGGGTGGTGATGTCGTTCCCTCGTCCTTCTGGGTGGTCCTAACTCTGGCGTGCCATTACGATCCAAATCCCAATGTGCTTTATCTTGCTCTTCGACTATGAATCGTGTTCTGACCTTCTTCGAGTTCAACAACGACATGTTGATTCAAATCAATTGATTTTGATTTCTAAATTAAAGAACAAGTTGCAAATGATAGTTGTCAAGTTCGTTTTATTCAGCTTTCAACTTCTTTGTTCGGGAGGCCTTGCGCGGGACAAAAAATCCAAACATTTTTCCACAATTCTCCACCCCTCAAAAAAAAAAACAAACACAAAAAAAAACATCAAACAACAATTTCAAATTTTTGTCCTGTGATCCTCCTTCTTCTTTTGCGTGAGTTTTCGGTCCAAAAACACTTTGCATTTTTGCGTTGTTTTCGTCCTCTTCTCAACACGGACATAGACACACATACATAACGTGAGTGAGCCGCATCTCCATGTCGGGCCCAAATACTGATGCGAACATTTGGCCAAACCAGAAGGACCCTGGGACTCTGGCCTTCAAGGCAAGTCAGAGTTTTGTCTATATGGAGTTGAATGGACGACCGATCAACTTACGATGTTTGGGTGGGTAGGTGTGGGCGGGTCTGTGTGTGGGTGACTGCATGTGACTGTGTGGGTGTGGGTGTATCTGTCTGTCGGTATGTCAGTCTGTGGGTGGGTGTGTCTCGTTTGTCAATGTTTTTCTGTCTGTCACCAACTATGATGACCAATGATACGAGTTGTCATAACTTGTGATATATATATATATATATATATATATATAATAACCTTTACAAAACTTATGACAAATAATCATAATGACAACTTATGATAAGTTATGATAAATTATGGTCACTGTTCATAAGTTATGATACAATCATAATTGTTTTAATGGAAGTTTGTTCTCCTACAATTCTTCATTAATGTTCAAAAAACAGTCACGAATGTGGAAACGCAAACCAATGATTTTTTTCTGTCACAAATTGCGAAAAGAAACAAAGAGAGAAAGAGACGGAGAGAAAGAAGCTTATTCTCCAATTCCAGCGCAAATACAAGCCCACTTCATTTCACTCTTTCTGCATGACGCACTCCGGGCCTCACAGCCAATGCTTTCTTTATGTACAAGGAGCTGGCTGGGCGAATGACTTGTGGTGTTTCGGTGTGCGTGTGGGGTGGTATGTGCGTGTGCCTGTGGATGTGGGCGTGAATTGGTTTGTCTGTTTTTTTTTTTTCATAAAAACTGATGACAACTGTTGTTGAGTTTTTCTTAAGGAATTCTCAAATGTTTTCTATTATCACAAAGCCATGACAAGTTTTCAGACCTTATGATAACTTTCGATAACTTATGATAAGTTACCTCAAATTATGAAAAATTTTCACAAGTTGCGATCAATGATGATAACTTTTCTGAAGTCTTGTGACAGAAAGTGAGGGAAACAAAGAAAAAAGAGAAAGACACGAGAGACCCAGAGACCTCCCTCCGTAAATGAGATGTTTCGGCATTTTCGACCTTCCCGCGAAGCAGCCAGATGCACCCTTTATTTTTTGAATTCATGTCACCTTTTTTTTGTTGATTTTTCCGCCAGAGTTTGAAATAAATTTCACAAACTTGTAGTTGTTAATGTGTTTTCTTATGTTCAGATTCAGAAATAATTTGATTTTTGTGCTTGTTCGTTTTCAACTTTGATGTTCAAACATGTTTTCGAAAATAAACAGCCACGGAAACACGGGCAAGATCGAACCTCTTGCTTCTCCTCCTCTCCTCTCCCTCCTTTGGGGTGGTGCTGCCTTTCAAAGACGGGAATTAAGAATTAAATCTTTGTTCCAATGCATTTCTAATTCGGTAACTAAAATAAACACTAAAATGCATCCAACTCTCCTCTCCCATCTCCCTTCCTCGCCCTCGGCCACACACTGACACACACCACACCACACCACACCACACCATTCTCTCCATCCCTCTCCTCTCTCTCCCACGCACCCCAAGCTCGCCGGAAAGCAACCCCGCCGTGTTTGTTGTTTAAACCAAAACAAAATGCTTTCTGCTTCTTTCTGAAAATGTTGCGAACAAAAACATCAAACATGCACATGTTTCCGACGTGCACTTTGATGTGGAAGTGAAGATTTGAATGAAACCAATGAGGTAGAAAAATTGTTTAAATGTTTGGCGCCACGAACATCGCCAACAACGTGAAGCTCTTGGACAAAGACCTCCTTACCCCAAACTGAAAGCCAAAAGAGCCCAAGTGCGAAGCATGACCAGGTACGCGCTGCGTATCGCCCACCTGTTGATTCGGCGTACAGCAAGAAAATGCTCGCGTGATCTCTTCCATCAATGAATCAGACTTCACTGCTCCGCTACCAACGTGTGCAGATGGCGCAAATGGATGGAGTGCGATGGGCGTATGAACTCTTGTTTGTTGCTTGGACTCAAAGGGGCTGCGACAACAAAGCATGACAAATCAAATACTGAAACTGAGGAATTCCAACATGGAAAAATGAGAGTGAACATTTCCAAGATGTACCAAAATATCACGCAAAAAAATGAGCAATTTAAAGATGCAACAAAAAATTGAAAACATGGAAATATTCCCAATAACATCTGTTTGAAAACAAATTTGGTGCAAGAGTGAAACGTGAGCATGTTCAAAATGCATTACATACTGAAAATGAGCAATTCCAAAAAAGAAAAAAGTATAAAAATGAGCATGTACAAGATGGACCAAAAATAAAAAAACATGAGCAATTTCAAAATGCAACAAAATTTGAAAACATGGGCACATTCCAGATCACATTTTTAAAGAGAAGTAAAGTGGTGGTCACCCTTCATCCTTTTGGGCGGTGCTGCTTTCGGTGGTCTTGCTTTGCTTTGGTGCTGTGTTTCGCTTTTGACTTGTGGTGATGCTTTCTCCTCCCTCGTGTTGGGTGGTGCTGTCGTTCCCCCGTCCTTCTGGGAAGTGATGCGTTCCCTCCTCCTTGTCTGGCATGGTGCTGCTTCTCCACTCCATTCCTCCTTCTTCTGGTGGTGCGGCCTTCCTCTTCCCTCCCACCTTGGGGTGACTGGGCCCCATCACGTCTGTGGACCTATTTACAATCTGACGCAGAAAAAATTATGACGAAAAGACGTAACAATTCAAAAGTTATTGTTTTGTAGAAAATAAGAATTACAACAAAAAAACGTCCAAGTATGATTTTTTGGGTGGAATTTTGAAGTTTTTTTTTTGTTTCAAAATTAAATTATCATTCTGTCAAGTGGGAAGTGAACAATTTATAACTTGACTTATACGTTAACTTGTGACTTATATCTTACTCGACTTGTAAACCAATGAAGAAGGATGAGGGTCTGGGGCTCCTCTCCAAGAATAAAATTAATCTGAAGTTTTGTCTCAAATTATTATTCTGTTAATTGGGACATGAAACACATAAAACTTTACGAAATTTTTAGATTGTAACTTACTTGTAAATTGTTTCTTTACAACTGAACTTACAAACTGATGAGAAAGGTGAGGGTGTGGGGCTCCTCTCCAAAAAAGATTTTTCAAAAAAAAAAAAACCGAAAAACTTGAAATAACAATTTGAAATTATAACATGCAAAATTACATTTATCATTTTCCAAGTTCTTGTTTCAAATGGCGAGAAGAACGTTTGGCGGACCACCCAGCATAAAAATAGTTTAGAAAACAACTTTTTTTAAAAAAAACACAAAAAAGCAACTCAACTTATAACGTAACGTGTGGGAAGAAGAAAGCTTCGGGCGCATCCCAGAATAAAAAGAATCAAAAGAACAAGAAGAAAAAATGAAAATACATAAAAAAACAAAAAAATTAAACCTCCAATGATAACTTTATCCATTCATGTTTAAAACAACATGAAACTTAATAAAAACCTTAAATTCATACCAAAACAAATAACTTTAGTCATTGTAGTTGCAGGTTACAAATTGAAAAGTTATAAGATCAAACATTCAAAGTGTAAATCAAAGTTTAAAAAATCAAAACGTAAAAGTTAAAAATTGTAACTTGTAAATTGTAGCGTACAATTTACACCTTTTTTACGTACAGCAATATTGTTAATACTATTTTAGGGTATTCTTACAAGCCATACGAATACGTGCGTTTATATTCTTGATATTAAACTTTTTCTTTTCTTTATTTTGATGCTGGTGAAGTCTCCAAGCCTTTGCCGCCATTTGAGTTATAAATTAAGTTACAAGCTGCTCATAGATCCAAGAGATCAAAACGAAAAAGAAACATTCAATCACCAACTTGTAATAATATGACCTACACCAATAATGAATAAAATTATTATTGTAAGTGTTTTGACGTTAAATTTAAAAGTGTATTAAAATTCTTGATATTCATTTTTTCTATGAATTTCCCTAATTACGTTTATTCTGGCGGGTCCTCCAAACCTTCCTCCCGCCACTTTAAAAACTTTAATCAATGTTGAACTTTTTAAGGAAATCATTTCAAGTTGTTTTTTGAATTATATTATTGCGTGTATTATAGATTCTTTGAATGCACATCATTTTGTTCATTATGGTGGGGTTTCCCATTCTTTCCTCCCTCCAATTATGTTACAAATTAAATTGAAAATAAAAAACGTTTTACTTTTAAATTATAACCTTTAACTTATAACTGATTAAAGTGTACTTTTTTTGACAAAAAAAATCCATATGTGCGGGAGTGGGACATGTGAACCTGACTGCAAAATGTCCTGCGCGCCTCTGTCCTTGAGCCATGTTCGGTCATTGTCGGCATCATGAGTCAGGTGTAGATGTACAAGTTTGTACATGAGACTGAAAGCTATCTGATGAACTGCACAAATGAAACTGTGTTTGGAACACTCATCACCGATGTGCTTAGCATCAAGTGCGCGTGTCAGCACGAATGTAGTGCACATGAAGGAAGACACTGTCGAATAACCAACGAGACTGGAATTCGCTATATCTGTACAGATCCCAACGAATTGTCCGCACCTCCTCTCGCATGATGGCTGATCAAGTCACTCAGGCGATACGGACGAATTCCACAGCACTAATTTCGCAGCAACGTTACGTGCAGATCTCAAAACTTGGCCAAAACTTGGCGCCAAGCTTTTCCTCTCTTGCATGAGAAGGCACGTTTCGACACCAACACCAGAGTCGCCTGCCTCCTCTTGGACGCGTCTTCTGACTCGTCATCGTACACGTCTGCACGATCTGCGTCTCGGCGTACACGTCTGCACGATCCACGCACTCCGGCCACCACGTCTCGGACACCTGCACAAACTTGCAACGGACTTTTCACGTCGGCACCTGTCGTCCAGCTTTCACGCCAGATCCAAGAGTCCGCAACCAATGTTCGCCTTCACGTCCACGCCAGCTGACTTGTGTGAGTTTCGCTCACTCCCTGCTTGGGTGCATCACTCTCCGTCGCATTACTCTTTGATTCTTTTCGCTGATGGTTCCCAACCAAGATCACGATCAATCCACCTGACAGCAGTGCCAGGATCGACATGACTTTGCCTGTTTAGGTCTCGATTCAATTCGATGTCTCGTTGTCTTCTCCTTCTCGCTGTTGCCTCCGTCTCAAGTCTGGTCTGTACATTGCAGACTTGGATTCAACTGCGAATCGTTCTTCGACTCGTGTTCCGTCGGCATTGATTCGTCATGGACCAGTGGTAATGCTCGTCCTGCAGTCACTCATATGTTCTTTCACTGAGTCTGCCAGCATCACTTGAGCGGTCGCCACTGTACCAGCCTCAACCTTCAATTCATTATGCTTGGCTCTGTTGTCCAAGACTTCATCGCGCTGCTTCACGTACACCTTTGCCTTTCACTTTGACTCAATCTTTCATGTCCACTTCTACTCCCTCGAAAATTCATTC
>CBDCEV010000154.1:0-7741 GCA_965215715.1 Hyphomicrobiales bacterium
TTTATCTTTGTTCGATAAGGATTGATATTTATATTATGTATTTCAGAAGTATCAAAATTGTCAAAAGTAAGAGACGCGGATCCAGGCACAATGAAAAAACATAGAAACACAGCACATAGCAAAAGCCAAGTGGTATGTTCTATGTTGTTCATCGTGCTCGGATCCGCTGAGTTTGATACTTTTGAAATCGATTTTTTCCTCGACAAAAAACGCACTCACAAGTTCAACAAAATGGAAAACAAAAAGTGTTGAATAAACAAAAGGGAAAACAACGATGGTAAACCAAAAAACTTGGCACTCAGCAATTGCTAAGTGCTGCGCGCGATGTGCCATGCTGGCACTCAGCACTTTGCAACAACTAAGTGCTGACAAAGCACATAGCACCTAGCACGTAGCAGAACCCAAGTGATAAGTGCTGTGTTGGCACTTTGTTTTTTGCTACGTGATTGGTGCCACGTGAGCACTTGACATTTGGCATGTGTTTTTTGGTGTGCTTGATTATTTTGTTTATTTACGCATTGCAAAAACTATTGACAGCAAAGGGACTGTATTCAGGCACAATGAAAAACATAGACCATGGCACATAGCAAAAGCCAAGTGCTATGTTTCCGTGTCGTTCGTCGTGCTCGGATCCGCCCTCCGTACTTTTGATACGTTTGATACTTTTGATACTTTTGATACTTTGTAAATCAATGTTCGATCAAACACTCAAAAAAACACAAAATGAAAAAACGCACACAAGTACACAAATTGGAAAAAATGAATGAAACAAAACGAAAAAACACATCCAAGCATAGAACTTAGCACTTTGTTTTTTGCTACGCCCTAAATGCTAGCTGCAAACATAGCACTTAGCAGTCAGCACATGCTAAATGCGAAGTGATATGTGCTATGTTTTCACTGAGCATTTTAGCATGTTTAATACGCGTTTTGAAGATTGTTTTTTTAGAGTACTCCTATCTAACGTATCAAAAGTAAGGGAGGCGGATCCAGGCACGATGAAAAAAACTGAGAGCATAGCACTTAGCAAAGGCTAAGTGACATGTTTCTACGTCGTTCATCCTGCTCGGATCCACCTCCCTTACTTTTGATACTTTCGAAATCAAATTTATCATTTTTTCAAAAAAAAAGACAAACACACACAAGCACCAAAAACAGGAAAACATATTTTTCAACAAGTCGGAAGAAATTGAAGGGACACAGAAAGAGGTAAACATAGCACTTACAACTTTGTTCTTGTTAAGTGTTCAGTGCTAAACGTAGCACCTAGCACTTACAACGTAGCAACAACTGAATGCTATGTGATATCTTGGCACATAGTGTTTGGCAACAGCTGTGCTGGCACCAAGCACGTAGCAAAACACTTAAGAGGTAACACATCAGTTTTGCACTTAGCACATGTATATTTCCTTCTCTTTCGCACCGTATGTTGTCAGGAACGTGATCAAACTTATGATTAATATCTTTATTTTTGTAAATTTGTATTTAATTAGAATTTATTGTGTGGAGATGTTTTTTTTTAAGCAATCAATGTGTCCAATTGGAAGTCGCAACAATTCATTTTCCGCTTCGTTGTCATCATTCAATGTGTCCAATTACTATTCACATGAAAACCCTTTCTCAACTTTTGTGGAATCATGCAATATGTCCAATGGCGAGTCACATGAGGTAACGGTACGGTGGAAATGAAAACAGAGGCGGACTCCCACAGCACCCCCGAGGACGCACGCGCCCACAAAAACGAAAGCAAAGACTTCATCACGAGCTACTCTGCGCATTCCTCACAGAACTTGTGAGAGGGCGAGCGGCGCTCCACCAACAGCAGCTTTCCACGAGCCTCGCTTCACCTATCGGACAGAGTGCACGCCAAGACCAAGTATATGGCATGTCTTTCACTCTCATTAAGGGAAGGGTGTAACAAGCCATCCAGCTTTATTTCATGTCTCAGACTTGTGGTGAAACTTTCGTGAGGTAAATACCTCCCTTGTTGGTGGAGCCCAATGGCTCTCTTTATTTTTTGGTGTGCTTGCAGTTTTTTTGTGCCCAGAATCATCCACTCAAGAATGATCCAAGGTTAATTCCTGCGCTGCTTGACGTTGTGCTTTTCTTGTCTTGCACTTCCTCCGCCAAAAGGTTGTCATTGCGTATGCTTTTCAAGTTTCTCTCCCTTTCCGCCTTTCTCTTTGCCCTTTGCTTCCTTTTTGGTGAGGGTGCCTTCACCCAATACCGCTTCCATGTGCAAACTTCCAGCCTTGGTTTTTAAACTTTAGTCTTGGATTCAACTTCGGCATTCTACTTTGCTTCAGCTTTGGATTCGGGCATCTCTTTGTGCATACCTCTCTTGCTGTGTTTTGTGCATCTGCTTGTGCCCTATTCCTGTCCCTGACTTTGGCTTTCTTCTCACGCTGCTTCAAATGCCACCCACTTTTTTTGTTCATGTTCTTGTGAGTTTCTCCTCTTCCTGCTCCTGCACCTTTGCTTGTACATCCCTCTCTTCTCTTCATCTTCTCTCCTCGGCTTGCCTTGGGACTTCCTCCAACTCCTTTGCTCGTTCAGCGAAAACGCGATTCTGGCAGCAAGGGCACCTCCAATCTCTCAAAGTACACCTGTTTCTCCCGAGTTCAAATAATGAGCTTTCTTTCTTCTTGCCCCCTTTTCTCCTGGATCCAATCTCTCCAATTTTTCACAAGCGTGTGTATCTTATGGCACCATTCTGTTTTCTTCCTCCTCGTCAACTTCATCCTCATCATTTTCATCTTGACGTTTCTTGCATTTCCTCCTTGGCACCGATGTTCAAAGCATTCACCATTTCCGTTCTGGACAAAAAGTGAATCGATGTCAGTGTCCCTCAAATCAATCTTCGTTATCGGCAAACGCTGAAGTGCACCACCAGCGCCATCGAACCAAAGATGTGTGCACAGCAAACGAGGGCAATCACTGGAGCCTTACACCCATGAGGGGTGTGAAAACAATTTGAACCAAAAGAGACGTTAGTGGATGAAGGCAGCAGAGGGCGAACTGCTGTTCACATGAAAACTAAAGCGATCACTGAAGAAACTGACAACCAGAAGAGCTGGCAAAACAAAAAACCCTACACGTCCCAGCAACAAGGACACCGCACATTGCAACATATTGTCGGCAGAGATGATTAAATCGCCCAAGGCAAAACTAACAAAACAAGACAAGGGGACACAGTTCTTCAAAACGACAGCTGAAACACAGGCAAGTGAGCAAAAAACCAAGGGAAAACCTCACCCCATGCAACATGTCATGCAATGCTTGGCTTTATTCCGCGATCAAATCGAAATATTGGACTGCAGGAGTGATGCAGAGCGCAATGAATTCTGTTCACATCAAGCGCTTCTCCACTTCGGTCTTCAAAACCTTGTCACATTGCACCCTTCTCCACTTCGGCGTCGGCGTCGGCATCGGCGTCGGCGTCGGCGTCGGCGTTGGCGTTTGGCGTTGGCGTTTGGCGTTGGCGTTTGGCGTTGGCGTTTGGCGTTTGGCGTTGGCGTTGGCGTTGGCGTTGGCGTTGGGCGTTGGCGTTGGCGTTGGCGTTTGGGCGTTGGCGTTGGCGTTGGCGTTTGGCGTTGGCGTTGGCGTTGGCGTTGGCGTTGGACGTTGGCGTGGCGTGGCGTGGTGACCCTGAAAAAAGGGCGCCCCCGGGAGGGAGGGACTCGGAGAAAAAGAACCTCCTCAAAGGAAGGAGCCCTCATCAGGGGAAGGGGCACACGGCTGCCAGGGCCCCACGAAGGGGGCCATGGGAGGGAGTCTCTCCCTGAGGTCGCCCGCGAGGGAAGGGGGCCTTGAGAAGAAGGACTCCCCGAAGAGGGCCCTCGGAAGGATGGACCTCTTGATGTGGAGGGTTCGACTGGGGGATGAGGGTGGAGAGGGAGAGAGGAGAGAACGAGGGTGTGGAGGGAGGACAAACGAATTGCTACGTGCGACGTGCGATGTTGGCACTTGTGTTTTTGCTTCGTGCTAAAGTTTACGTGTGCACCTCGCACTGAAAAGTTTTTCAACAGTATGTTATGATTGTTTTTTCTTCTTTATTTCAAAGGTATCAAAAGTATACAAAGTAAGGAGGCGGATCCAAGCACATAGCACTCTGCAGAGTTAGGTGCTGTCCCATGTCGTTCATCGTGATCGGCCCCCGTTACATTTGATACTCTGTTATTCTTGTGAGATCAATGTTTTTATCATGTTTTCGAAAAACATACACACAATTACAAAAACAAGGTAAACACATCAAACCCAAATTTGGAAAAACATTAAAAAAAAAAACAGTTTAACGTAGCACTTAGCACTTTGTTGTTGCTAAGTGCAATGTGCCATGTGAGCACTGAGCACGTTCCCAAAAACTACGTGGTAAACGTAAACAGATCGCATTTGGCACTTGGCAGAAAACTAAGCGTTAGGTTTCTGTGTTTAGGACATAGTGTTTTGCCAAATGCTACGTTCTTGGTGTTATGTCAGCACCTTGCACATTGCAAGAACTAAGTGCTAACGTTGCACTTAGCACTCAGCAAGAACTAAGTGCTGAATGCTAAATGTTATTGTTAGTATTTTACTTGTTGTTAAATGCTAAGTGCTTCACTCGCACTTATCATTCATCAATGTTTTGTTTTATCTTTGTTTGATAATGATTGATTTTTTATATTATGTATTTCACACGTATCAAAATTGTCAAAAGTAAGAGGACGCGGATCCAGGCACAATGAAAAAACATAGATCACAGCACATAGCAAAAAGCCAAGTGGTATATTCTATGTTGTTCATCGTGCTCGGATCCGCTCCCTTTGATACTTTTGAAATCGATTTTTTCCATGACAAAAAACGCACTCACAAGTACTACAAAAGGGAAAAACAACGATGCAAACCAAAAAAACTTGGCACTCAACAATTGGTAAGTGCTGCGTTCGATGTGCCATGCTAGCACTCAGCACTTTGCAACAACAAAGTGCTAACAAAGCACATATCACCAAGCACGTAGCAGAACCTAAGTGATAAGTGCTGTGTTGGCAATTTGCTTTTTTGCTACGTGATTGGTGCCACGTGAGCACTTGGCATTTTGGCACGTGTTTTTTGGTGTGTGCTTGATTATTTTGTTTATTTACGTATTGCAAAAAACAATGAACAGTAAAGGGGACTGTATCCAGGCACAATGAAAAAACACAGACCATGGCACACAGCAAAAGCCAAGTGCTATGTTTCCGTGTCGTTCGTCGTGCTCGGATCCGCTCCCCTTACTTTGGAAAACTTTTGATACTTTTGATACTTTTGATACTTTTTGATACTTTTGATACTTTGTAAATCAATGTTCGACCAAACACTCAAAAAAAACTCAAAATGAAAAAACGCACACAAGTACACAAATTGGAAAAGTGAATGAAAAAAAAAACCAAAAAAACACATCCTAACATAGCACATAGCTTTTTGTTTTTTTGCTACGTCCCTAAATGCTAGCTGCAAACATAGCACTTAGCAGTCAGCACATGCTAAATGCGAAGTCATATGTGCTATGTTTTTCACTGAGCATTTAGCATGTTTTTATATGCGTTTAAAAATTGTTTTTTAAAAGTACTCCAATCAAGCGTATCAAAAGTAAGGGAGGCGGATCCAGGCACGATGAAAAAACTGAGAACATAGCACTTAGCAAAAGCTAAGTGCCATGTTCTGCCTCGTTCATCTTGCTCTGACCCGCCCTCCCCTTACTTTTGATACTTTCGAAATCAAATTTATCACAATAAAAAAAAAGGACAAACACACAATCACCAAAACAGGAAAAATATAAAATTTCAAAAAAGAGTCGGAAGAAATAGAAGGACACAGAAAGAGGTAAACATAGCACTTACAACTTTGTTCTTGTTAAGTGCTAAGTGCTAAACGTAGGACTTTGCACTTGCAACGTAGCAACAACTAGATGTTATGTGATATCTTGGGGACATAGTGTTTTGGCAACGGCGATGTTGGCACCAAGCACGTAGCAAAACACTTGAGAGGTAACATATCAGTTCGCGCTTGGCACATATAATTTCTTTCTCTTTCGCACCAAATGTTGTCAGGAAACGTGATCAAACTTATGAATTAATATCTTTATTTTGTAAATTTTGTATTTTAATTCGATTTTTTTTGTGTGAAGATGTTTTGTTTAGCAATCAATATGTCTTCATTTTTCTGCTTCGTTGTCATCATTCAATGTGTCCAATTACTATTCACATGAAAACCCTTCTCAACTTTTGTGAAAATTATGCAATATGTCCAATGGCGAGTCACATGAGGTAACGGTACGGTGGAAAATGAAGCAGAGGCGAACTCCCACAGCACAACGAGGAAGGACGCGCCCCACAAAAAACGAAAGCGAAGGACTTCATCACGAGCTACTCTGCGCATTCCTCACAGACCTTGTGAGAGGGCGAGCGCTCCACCAACAGCAGCTTTCCACGAGCCTCGCTTCGCCTATCGGACAGAGTGCACGCCCAAGACCAAGTAAATAGCATGTCTTTCACTCTCCTCAAGGGAAGGGGGGCAGTAAGCCATCCAGCTTTATTTCATGTCTCAGACTTGTGGTGAACTTTCGTGAGGTAAATACCTCCCTTGTTGATGGAGCCCAATGGCTCTCTTTATTTTTTGATGTGCTTGAAGTTTTTTTTTGTGCCCAGAATCATTCACATAAGAATGATCCAAGGTTAATGCTTGCACTGCTTGACTTTGTGCTTTTTCTTGTCTTTCACTTCCTTCGCGATAAGGTTGTCATTGCGTATGTTTTTTCAAGTTCTCTCCATTTCCGCCTTTCTCTTTGCCTTTTGCTTCCTTTTTGGTGAGGGTGGCAATGCCCATTACCTCTTCCCGGTGCGAAACCTCCAGCTTTGGTTTTTAACCTCAGCCTTGGATTTAATTTCATCATTGTACTTTGCTTCAACCTTGCATTGTGCATCTCTTTGTTCATACCTCTCTTGCTGTGTTTGTGCATCTGCTTGTGCCCTTTTCCTGTCCTGACTTTGGCGTTCTTCTCATGCTGCTTCAAATGCCACCCACTCTCTTTCTTCATGTTCTTGTGAGTTCCTTTCTTCCTGCTCCTGCGCCTTTGCTTGAACATCCCTCTCTTCTCTTTCTCTTCTCTCTTGGGCTTGCCTTGGGACTTCCTCCAACTCCTTTGCTCGTTCAGCGAAACGCGATTCTGGCAGCAAGGGGCGCCCTCCAATCTCTCAAAGTACACTTGTTTTTCCCGAGTTTCAAATAATGAACTTTCTTTCTTCTTGCCCCCTTTTCTCCTGGATCCAATCTCTCCAATTTTTCACAAGCGTGTGTATCTTATGGCACCATTATGTTTTCTTCCTCCTCGTCAACTTCATCCTCAACATTTTCATTTTGACGTTCTTGCATTCCTCCTTGGCACCGATGTTCAAAGCATTCACCATTTTTCGTTCTTGACAAAAGTGAGTCGATGTCAGTGTCCTCAAATCAATCTTCGTTATCGTCATCGCTAAAGTGCAGCACCAGCGCCATCGAACCAAAGGCGTTTGCACAGCAAACGAGGGGCAATCACTGGAGCCTTACACCCATGAGGGGTGTGAAAACAATTTGAACCAAAAGAGACGTTTGTGGATCAAGGCAGCAGAGGCGAAACTGCTCTTCACATGAAAACTAAAGCGATCACTGAAGAAACTGACAACCAGAAGAGCTGGCAAACAAAAAACCCTACACGTCCAGCAAACAAGACACCGCACATTGCAAA
>CBDCEV010000155.1:0-8834 GCA_965215715.1 Hyphomicrobiales bacterium
CAACCATTGAAAACATCGGTTTAAAATCTCTGCAGATGATCATTCCGCGCAAAGCTATTTTAGAACTACAAAAAACAACGATTGATTATGACAGCATTGCCGAGGTGCAAGCAGGAAAAATTATTTTAAACTCATTCTTCCAGGCTATCAATTTGCATCTAAACTCATAGATGCAAGTTATCCTGACTACAGTTGTGTTATTCCAAAAAACAATAACAAACACGTGGTTGCCAATCGAAATGAGCTAAAGCAAGCATTATTGCGAACATCAATTTTATCGAACGAACAATATTGGAGCGTAAGGTTACGATTGGAGAAAAACCAGCTGTTATTAGCCGCGAATAACCCAGAAAATGAGCAAGCCGAAGATGGAGTTCCAATCAAATATGATGGACAGACAATCGAGGTCAGTTTTAATATTGGTTATTTGCTGGATGTTGTAAATGCTGTCAGCGGCGAAACGATTGACTTATATTTCGATAACGCTGCGATGAGTCTATTGATTAAAGACAACACTTCTAATAGCAAGCAATGTATTAAAGGTATGAAAAAACTCTTCTTGAGAGCCAGCTTTACCGGCAATAAATTGAATATCATCAACCAACAACACATCTACTGAACGATAAAAACTTTTGGAATTCATAACCTGAGTGTAACCTAACGGCATCAACATAATCTTTAACAAAACGTTCAGAGGTTACATGTAAAACTTTCGATTTCTCACTATTATGCAATACGTAATTGCCAATAGCATGCATTAAGTGGGTTTTGCCAAGACCGCTCCCACCATAAATAAACAAGGGATTATAAGCACAGCCCAAATTAATTGAAACTTGCATTGCTGCAGCGCGAGCAACTTCATTTGCTTTACCAACAACAAAACTATCAAAACTGTATTCTTTTTTTTTTTAAGGGTGAACCAAACTTAACTGTTTTTCTAGCCTTTGGTAAAGACAACGCCTGATCAAACCCATATAACTCAGTTGAAGTGCCCTTTAAAACATCATTTAAATCAGAGACTTTATCTGGGAGATCTTCTTTTTGATCTGTTTTATTATCATCGGGTGATGTTTTTGTAAAGAGGTTTGTCTGGTGACCAACAGTTGGTTTTATTGCATCATTTTGCTGTGTTTTTTACAGACTTATCAAGGCCGGTATTTTCGGGACTGTTAATCGCAAACTCAACAATTAAGTTATTAGTTTTTTTTTTAGACTCTCAATGATCTTAGACTGATATTTCGATTTCACCCATCCCAAGAAATATTGATTTGGTGTGTAAACTGTGAATAAATTACCCTGATCATTAACTTTCAAGGGCATAATCCAGATTCTAAACTCTTGTTCAGAAACTGTATTTTTCAAACAGTCTAAACATTGTTTCCACAGCTTCATCAGTGAATTTTTCCTTAAAAATCAATAACTTAGGTATATTTTGACGTTGGCGAAAGATGTAATTTCATTTGGTTTTTGGATTATAACAAAGCGCCAAAAACAAGCAATATGATCGACCAACTCTTGTGGATAGATTTGTGAGTAATTTTGTGAATAACATGTTAATTCAACTGTTAATTTTCCTGTTTATAGGTCTGTGGGTGTTTATGTCGATAGATTTTGATATATCTTTTTTTTTTTTGATTTTTACTCTTTTATTTCCACAGGGTAATCTACTTTATTCCTCATGCTTCTACACAGAATTATCCATAACCAAAACCAAGGTTTAAATTGGGTTTGCTTGGAATTGTACACAGATTATTAAGGACATATATTTATAAACATAAATAAAAACTATTTAATTATTTAATTATAAGTACTCAAGTAGGTCATAGCCAAACGTTAGGTGATTAAAAATTTTTAAGCATTGACTCAAAGCGCTTCAGTTGATAGTGTCCATCTTACAATTTTATCATAAAAAATAACGAAAGAAAATCAGTGAGAAAAGCACTAGTTTTATTGATGTTTTCTCTAGCAACAACCCTGTCATTTGGATGCAGCAAAAAAGATCAAGCAATTGTAATTTTTACCTCTTTAGATAATCAAAATGTTTCCCATAAAACTTACGTAGCTTTGGGAAAAGTCTTGTTTAACGATGAAAATAACGATATTGCCAGAGAGATCCATAACTATGGAACAACTATTAACCATAAACAAGGTGAAATTGTTTTCGATGTAAACAGTAAAGAACAGTTTCAGATGCTAAAGGAAAAAATTGAAATAATTTTCAAGAAATACAATCTAGCAATTGTGCGTGCTTTATACCAAGAACTTCAGACTGGCGACAAAGCTTCACAAATCGACAAATCAAAACCAACGAACAAAGCTGATTAAATTATCAATCCTTATGAATTTGTAAAATATCTTTATTTCGAAAGAAACTTTTTGTAAAAAAAAAAAAACCAGGTGAATGTTTTATTTGTTTTTTGCTGGTATTAATGCGATATTACGCAACATAATACTTTAAGCGCTTGGTTGTTTTTCAGTCTAAGTTGCGCACAGTTTTTTATGTTTTAACAGTCTTTTTAGCTTTTAACCTCAAAAAATCTAATTAGGAAGTTTTTTGATTAGAACAGTCCGTGAACGTAAAGCAAATTATAAAGCTCCTTCATGTTCTTTTTTTTTATTTTTGTCAGCTTCTTTACAACCAGCTGCAGCTCAGGGGTTTTAAAACCCAAAAGGTGAGATTGCATCTTATGAACTGAAGTTGCTTATATTCTCGATTTTGCTGATGTTGATTGTTGTGATACCGGTCATTTTCTTAACTTTTTGGTTTGGGTGGCGTTATCGTGCTTCGGCAAAGCAATCAAAATATCGCCCAGATTGGTGTCATAGCACATTGCTTGAATTGGTATGGTGGACCATTCCTTTTATCATTATACTGATATTGGCAACTGTCACCTGGATTAGTGCACATAGGCTTGACCCATTTCGCCCACTTGATAGCGATCAAAAACCAGTTAATGTTGAGGTGGTTGCACTTGATTGGAAGTGGCTGTTTATCTACCCTGATTACAAAGTTGCTTCAATTAATTATTTTCTAATCCCGACTAACCGTCCGATTACCTTTAAAATAACAGCTGCAGCCCCAATGAATTCTTTCGTTATCCCTGAGCTGGGCGGGCAGATTTATGCGATGACTGGAATGGTTACAGAGCAGCATTTAATTGCTGGCCAGTCAGGGATGTACCGTGGATTTTCCGCCAATTACACAGGGGCTGGCTTTGCTGAAATGCAATTTAATGTTACTGCCACGACAGATGAAAAATTTGATGATTGGATCAAACAGGTAAAACAATCACAACAGAATTTTAACTGGGATCTGTTCTGGAGTAAGCTCATGCCGCCTTCTGTTGATAATCCTGTTCATTACTTTGGTGGTGTTGAAGATCACTTATTTAACGATATTGTCATGTCATATATGATGCCAGGATTTACCGCATCAGGAGAACCTTTGCATGAGAACCTTAAAGATAAATCAGAAAAATTAGGATATAAACATGTTAGAAGCGCTAATTGGAAAGTTAAGTAACCCGCACGAGGTTTTTCCTTATCTGTTCGAGCCGTTTAGTCAGCAGCTTATTATTCTAGTAATGTTTATTTTTATCGTTGTGGCTGGGCTTGTTACTGTTGGTGGCGTCACGTATGCCAAAAAATGGCGATATTTATGGGATGAGTGGATCACGACGGTAGACCTTAAAAAAATCGGCATTATGTATATCATTGTTGCTTTTGAAATGCTCTTTCGTGGGTTTGTTGATGCCATGTTGATGCGCACACAACAAGCGATTGCTGCAGGAAAGTCATATGGCTATTTGATCCCAGAGCATTTTGATCAGATTTTTACTGCTCATGGGGTAATTATGATTTTTTTATGGCTATGCCCTTGATGTTTGGTCTGATTAATACTGCCGTTCCTTTGCAAATTGGTGCCCGTGATGTTGCTTTTCCTTTTTTAAAATGCACTCAGTTTTTGGCTGTTTGTCGCCGGCACGTTACTTGTTAATATCTCTTTGTTGATTGGTGATTTTGCCCATGGCGGTTGGTTGGCCTATCCGCCTTTTTCAGGCATTGAATATAGTCCAAGCCTTGGCATGGATTACTATATTTGGGCACTGCAAATATCGGGGGTCGGCTCTTTGATGTCTGGTATTAATTTTTTTGTGACCATTATTAAAATGCGCTGCAAAGGCATGTCGTTAATGAAAATGTCAATTTTTACTTGGACGGTGTTGTTAACGGTAACCCTGGCATTGCTAACACTCGATCGTTATCTCGATATGCGATTTTTTACCACCAGTTTTGGCGGTGATCAAATGATGTATGTTAATTTGATTTGGATTTGGGGACATCCGGAGGTATATATTTTAATATTGCCAGCATTTGGCATATTTTCAGAAGTAGTGGCGACTTTTTCTCAAAAACGTTTATTTGGCAACGCTACCATGGTTTGGGCAATTTTTGTCATTACTATTCTGTCTTTTTCCGTTTGGTTGCATCACTTTTTTACCATGGGCGCTGGTGCTAATGTAAATGCATTTTTTGGGATTATGACGATGATTATTGCCATCCCAACCGGTGTAAAAATATTCAACTGGCTGTTTACCATGTTCAGAGGACGCATTATTTTTACCACGCCAATGTATTGGTTAATGGGTTTTTTGGTGACTTTTTCAATTGGCGGCATGTCAGGGGTTTTGTTGTCAGTTCCAGGTATTGATTTTCAGATGCATAATAGTGTGTTTTTAATTGGCCCACTTTCATAATGTTATTATCGGTGGCGTGGTTTTCGGCTATTTTGCAGGCTTAATTTATTGGTTTCCTGAGATGTTTGGTTATACCTTAAATGAGCGTTTAGGAAAGTATTCATTCTGGTGTTGGATTGTTGGGTTTTTTGTTGCTTTTATGCCCCTATATATATTGGGCGCACTAGGCATGACCCGACGTTTGGATCACTATAGTACAGAAACTGGTTTTCAGCCTTTTTTAATTGTTGCCTGGATCGGTTCGATGATTATTGCTCTCGGCGTTGTTTTTCAAGTGCTACAAATTGTTGTCAGTGTAAAAAACCGCCATAAAAACAAAGATATTACCGGTGACCCATGGAATGGGAGAACGCTTGAGTGGGCAACAGCATCGCCACCAGCATTTTATAATTTTGCGCATGATCCTGTGGTTGATTCCGGAGATGCTTTTTGGATGCAAAAACAAAAGGGAAGCTAAAAACTAATCAGAGCAAATATACTGAAATTCATATGCCAAAAAGCACCAGTATGGGTTTTGTTATTGCAGGGTTTAGTTTTATATTCGGTTTTGCCATGGTATGGCATATCTGGTGGGCAGCTGCATTGGGATTAATTGGTGTGATTGGATCAATGATAAGGCGATCTTGTGATTATGATATCGACTATTACGTAAAGGCTGAGGAAATTGAAACCATCGAAAATCAGTATCACAAAATGCAACAGGTGCAAGCATGAGTACAGCGGATATCTCACATCACAGCCATCACCCCTATGATGGCTCAAAAAATATATTTGGCTTTTGGATTTATATTATGAGCGACTGCGTGCTCTTTGCAACCTTGTTTGCAGTTTATGCTGTCTTACATACCCATACTTTCAGTGGTGCAACTGCAAAAGAATTATTTAGTCTGCCTTTTGTTCTAATTGAAACACTGTTTCTATTAACCAGTAGTTTTACCTATGGGCTGGCGATGTTGTCTCGTAATATCGACAAAAACAAAGTGATGCAATGGATGGCAGTGACTTTTGTGCTGGGTTTTACTTTATTGCTATGGAGATTTATGAGTTTCATGAGCTCTATAGTGAAGGCCACAGCTGGGCAGCAAGTGCGTTTTTGTCTTCATTTTTTACTTTAGTCGGCACCCATGGTGTACATGTCAGCATTGGCTTGATTTGGATTGCTATGATGATTTTTCAAGTTAACAAACACGGCATCACGCCAGTGACCAAAACTAAATTGACTTATTTGGGATTGTTTTGGCATTTTCTAGATGTTGTTTGGATTTTTGTGTTCTCCATCGTGTATTTAATGGGAGCAATATAATGACAAATCATCAACATTTATACGATAAAGATACCGGTGCGGCATATGGCAACTATCGCTCTTATATAACCGGCTTTTTATTATCGATAGTGATTTCATTAGCTGCATTTTATATTGTTGGATATGAAGTATTTTCAACGTCAAACAGTTATATTGCTGTTGCTATCTTGGCGGTTATCCAACTGTATGTGCAATTGGTTTTTTTCTGCATTTAAGCACTCCTTCCAAGGCACGATGAAATTTTGTAAGTTTTGCGTTTACTGTGATTATTGTTGCTGTTCTTGTCATTGGAACGCTATGGATTATGTATAACCTTTATGCCAATATGATGCTGGTCGCCATGTAATGGCATGAAGTTTATTTCACTTGTCAAACCAGGGATTATTTTTGGCAATACAGTAACTTTATCTGGCGGCTACTTCGTTGGCGTTAAAGCCAGTGGTTTTTCAACTTTTGGCTTCTTAGCTGCACTGTTTGGGATGATGCTTGTAATTGCCGCCGGATGCGTCTTAAACAACTACATTGATCGAGATATTGATTGCTTAATGGAGCGGACCAAACACCAGCCTTCTGCCTGTGGTCTAGTATCCTTAAAATTTTGCGTTAAATTACGCTTTCTTATTTGGCTTATTTGGTTTTCTTTTACTATTTTTGGGCACGAATTTTATTACCATTATGATAGCGTTTATTGGCCTTGTTGCTTATGTTGTTGCCTGTACGCTATGGTCTAAACGAAGCACTATATTTGGCACAGTAATCGGAGGAGTTTCAGGCGCTCTTCCGCCTGTAATTGGCTATACAGCAGCCACAGGATATTTTAATCATGTTGCCACTGTCTTGTTTTTAATTTTATTTTGCTGGCAAATGCCGCATTTTTTGCCATTGTCATTTATTGGATTAACGACTATAAAGCCGCAGAAATTCCAGTGTTGCCAATAAAAAGAGGTTTTTTTTATACCAAAGTTAATATGTTGGTTTTCGTTATTTTATATATTGCTGCAAGCATTATGCTAGGGATTATTGCTGTTGATAGTCTTTTTTACCTGATCTCAGCAGTTGCTTTGGTTTTGATTTGGTTGCTATTGGCACTCCAAGGATTTGTGGCGGTTGATATTATTTTCGGCTATTAAGCATTGCTATGTCTTTGCCTTAGTTGCCATTAAGTTGAACATTGAATTTGTATAAAAACACAACAGCAAAAAAATTATAAGGGTTCTACCGATGCCGATTCGCCGATTTAATGGCAAGTGTCCTATTGTTGCTAAAACCGTATTTGTTGATGCCATGGCAACGGTTATTGGTGATGTCACATTAAAAGACCATGTCTCAATATGGCCAAATGTTTCTATTCGGGCGGATTTGCTGTCAATCGTTGTCGCTGAAAATAGTAATATTCAAGACAATAGCGTTATCCATACCACGGAGTTTTTTAATCAACCAAAAGAAGGCTATGATGTGATTATTGGCCAGTCTGTAACAGTGGGACACAGTGCAATAATTCATGGCTGCCACATTGGGAATCGGGTGTTAATTGGTATGGGAGCAATTGTTTTAGACGGTGCGATTATTGAGGATGATGTTATGCTGAGGGCAGGCTCAGTTGTCTCTCTTGGTAAAACCTTAAAATCAGAGTTTCTCTATTTGGGTGCACCAGCTGAAGTTGTTCGTGAATTAACCGAACAGGAAAAAACTAGATTGTTAACAATGCGCTTAGCTATAGAACTATCAAGGACCAGCATATTCAAGATGCCAACGCTTAAAGTGACAAAATATCTCAATATAGCCTTTGTGATTTTGATGCTAAATGCCTGCACATCGATACCAGTCCAACAAAGCCTTCCCAAACCAAGTGACCCTGAGTTACAGTGGTTGCAATACCAACAAAAATTATCGACATTGAACACCTGGCAAGCCAACGGAGTTGTGGGTGTTGTAATTGTTAAAAAAAACCAGTCAGCAAACTTTTTTTGGAAACAAAACCATCGGGATTTTTGGCTGCAGGTTTATGGAATATTGGGGTTAGGGGCTACAACTTTTGTAGGCAATGATGGCGGTGTTACCATGAAACAAAGCAATGGAAAGCTTAAGAAAGCAAAAACCTTGGCGCTTTTGATGCAACAAGCGCTTGGTTGGTATCTGCTTTTGGAGGATTTATTCTATTGGGCGCGCGGGCTTTACAACCCGAATTTACCCTATGCTATTCAGTTGGATGGATATGGGGTGCCAGAGAGCATACAACAGCAAGGTTGGCATATTAATTACCAAAACTATACGCTTTTGGCAAAAAACTATCCGCTTGCGCAAAGAATAACGCTTTATCATAACAATATTAAACTGACAGGTGTCATTAAGACATGGACGATCGACGCTTAATATTGCCAGCACATGCTAAAATTAACCTGTTCTTAAACATTACTGGAAAAAAGCTGATGGTTATCACAATTTGCAAACTTGGTTTCAGTTTGTCGACTTAAAAGATAGTTTGGCTTTTTCATTGACCACTGACCAGCAAGATTTAAAGTTGCACAGTAATACAGACATTTACCACCAACAAGACAACCTTATATTTAAAGCGTTTATGGCAAGTAAGCCGTATGTTAAAAAAAAACCAAGGAATTTTTGTTTGCTTAAGAAAGCATACTCCCATGGGTGCAGGTTTAGGTGGTGGCAGTTCAAATGCAGCAACTGCACTTGTGGCATTAAATCAATTGTGGGATTGTCATTTAAGCCTGCAAGAATTAATCGCAATCGGGGCTAATCTAGGCGCTGATGTG
>CBDCEV010000156.1:0-7731 GCA_965215715.1 Hyphomicrobiales bacterium
AACGGAATTACAGTAAGTCAAATGAAACCAAATTGTTAAAGTGGTGGGTTGCCCTTGCCTTCATTCTTTGGAGTGGGTGCTGCTGCCCCTCGTTCGTTTGGGTGGTGCTGCTTGTCCCTCTTCCCTTCCGGGTGGTGCTGTCTTCCTCGCCCTCCTCCTTTGGGTGGTACTGTCTTCCTCGTCTCCTCCTTTTGGGTGGTGCTTGGCCTCCTCCTCCTTCTGGGTGGTTCTGCTTGGCCTCCTTCTTCTTGTGGTGAAGTCTTCCTCTCCCTCCTTTGGTGGTTCTTTTCCTTTTTCGTGCTCCGTGCTGCTTTCTCCTCCTCCATTCCATTGTGTTCAGCCCAAGGCCTGAACGTAAATTTAAAGATGCATTTTTAAATGCACCAACAAAAAATGATTTATCGATGACCAACAGGAAATTCATCCAGGAATTCACAAATGAACAAACATGAAGAGAACTACCCAGCAGAAAAATGTCCGGCAACAACGGCCCAACTCCAGCGATTTCAGGAAATCCAACCCCGTTTGCCGCGCATGTCACCTTTTTGAGCTTGTCCTTGGTCCTCTGGTTTTTATTGGCTTCTCTAAGGTTTTAAGCCAAGGCCTTGCCGGGAGCACCGGAATCCTCGACTGTTCCATTGATTGTTGCCCAACACCATGCCCAGCTCCTCCTGACCATGACGATTTCTTCTGTAATCGTGATCAACATTATTTTGGAAATGTAAGTAAATGTTTGCAAAATGTTTTTACACTGTTCAGATTCAAATTTTTCTTTTATTGCAATTATAAAGAAAATAAAGATAGATGTTCGTGATAACCACATTCATAATTCTTAGAATAATTATCATCGTTGTCATAGCCCTCTTTTTGTTTTCATTTTTCTTTCATCTATATTTTCATATGTTTAAATGGTTCCTTTTCTTTGAATGTTTTTATGCGTGACGGAAGCTCCAAAAGTGCGCGGGCACACGCCCGACGCATTGACCCCAAAAGTCGCCCTTGCGGAGTATCCCAAATTCATCGGATGGCCTTCCAAAAGATAACACGGAAGGAGAATCCTGCCAACGTGACGTCAAGGTGTCTACCCAGCTGCTGGATGTAGACCTTTGCTTCTGCTGAATAACGAACAATACCACTTGCTGTTTGGATGTCCAGGTACCTTTATGTCTGTGCATGTCACTTGATGTCTCTTTTCTTTGTTTCATCACACCGACGCACCGAGATGTGTCTTGTATGCAGCACGCAACTGGACCCGCGCCACGCCTCAGGCTGGAGCGGCATTGACTGGAATGACCAGACGTTAAAATCCTTGCTGATTCGTGAGGGGCGAGACCACTCCAGGTTGGGAGACATCTCCCATCCCAGAGGGACAGCACGCCAAGTCCTCACCTCACGGCTACGCTAAACGTACCGCATAAGACAATGCGCGCAGCATCACCCAAGAAACGGCGCTTTTTCTGAACGGGCCACGACCGTCGTCAATCCCCGGTCCACGCCACCAAGGCATTGCATGCGACGGAAACACGAGGGCAAGCCTCTCCTGCGGCTTTGAACTATTTGAGTTATTTTTGATTTTTTTGAACGATTGTAACATTTTTTGTCATTTTTCATTTTTTTGAAAACATTTGAATATTTGAATTATTCATGCTTTTAGATAATAAGTAACCTATCACGAGTGTTGGTGAAAAGTGAAAATAGTTCAAATGGTTTTAGTAGTCAACATAGTGTAATAGTTAGAAAAGTTCACGAGACGTTATGATAACTTACGGTAAATAACTTACCATAACTTATGGTGAGATAGGTAAGGTAAGTTCTGGTAACCTTGGTTTTTTTTTAAAAAAAATATTTTCATTTTTTAAAGTTTTGTGATTAGGTAAGCTGTTTAAACGATTCAAACTGTTTAATCTTGTTGAACAATTTACGTTTTCTAACTGTTTTAACTTTTTTGCAACTATTTTGATTTGAGAAAACTTGTTTAATTTTTTTAACTTTTTTTACTTGACCGTAAGATGGATGACTTCTCACAAGTCATGCTGACTGATACTCAAAAACTTATCATGAGTTATCAAAACGCATGGTGGGTTACTTATCGTTAGTGATCGTAACTTAGGGTTTGCTATTGCACTTTATTGAACTGTATTGACAATTCAGATTTTTCAAACTACTTGATTTTCACCACTTAATTGTTTAGACGGTGTTCACTTTTTTGAATTTATTTCTTTTACTATTTCAGTTGTCGACTTTTTCAATTTTTTTACTTTAGCTTATGATTAGTTACATATCATGAAGTTATGTTAAATAACTTATTTTAAGTTATTAGAACTTCTGGTAAGTTATTTGTCGTAAGTTACCAAATTCAATGGTTTCCTTTTGAAACTAGTTTGACTAATTCACTTTGTGAACTTTTAACTCTAACTTATGATTGGTTCCTTGTCATAAATTTGCATGTCTTACGATAAGTAACCCATCATAAGTTGAAGTACAAAAGTTAAAAGAGTTGAAACAAGTGCTCAAGATACAAATTGGTTAAAAACAGTTCAAAAATACTTTAGATAGTTTAAATTGTTTTCTGGTAATATGATTAGAATTGTTCATACCGTTGAAATCGTTTTTATTGTTTAAAATGTTAGAAAAAGCTCAAACAGTTCAAATGATTCAAACTGTCGAAAATTGTTTTAGTTGTTTTTCCAAGGTTGATTTTTTCAAAAAAAAAAAAAAAAGCCCCAAAATAGTTTTTCTTTTTTTTAAAAAAATGTCGATAGTTTCATTCTACGTAGTCAAACTACAGCCAAAAAGTTTAATTTATTTAAATAGTACACAAAGCACAAGCTATCATAACTTACGTTTGGTATCTTACCTTTGTCATTGGTGATCATGACTTATGGGAAGTAACGTATCATAAGGTATTTGGATTCCAGTTTTTCTTGAAAAGCTACGAGCTGAACACTAAAAGCCAAAAGTCCAAAGCACAAAACAAAAACATTTATGTTTTCCAAAATTCTTTTCAAACATATCCAGTTTCAAACGTTTTGTAAATCCAGAAGTGATAAAAGTTTCGACGCACTCCTCTGACTAACTCAATTTCTTTGTCTCTACCGTCAAGAAATCCTCAAGCATCTTCCCTTCGAACCAAAGGTTCGGAAACTTCATTCTCCATTCAGTATTTCATTTTCCGCTCCACACACTAATTAATTCAAATTTGTGGCAAATTGGCAGCTGATGTCACAATCTTTCTCAGTTTCATTTTCATGGGAATGCACAGGTCCACTACTCCGATCCATCAAATCCGTGACACACTCCACTGACTAACTCAATCCTGTTTGTTTACCGTCAAGAAACCATCGAGCACAGTCCCTTGCTGTTTTCGGCTTCCACGGTCCAGACTTGTACCCGTGTGCGTGCGCGCAACTTTGTGGTGGGCCGCATCACACCGCGGTAACACGCAGCACACCCTGAAAAAGGACACCACTTACAGCAAGCAGACCCCGACTGCGCACACGGATGCCTGCAGCCAAGAGAAAGAGGACCATTAATCGGACAACCTTCGGAAAATCAGAATCTTGCAACATCAATCGTTCGCGTGAGATGAAACAACGAACCAAGGCAACAACCGCCGCAGATTGCCACGCCAAGACTGCCGGTCTTTTTTTTTTTTAAAAAAAAAAGAAAATTGTTTTTTTCCAACAAAATGTGTTGTCATTGGAAAAAACCACAGGCCCCGACACGTGCACGCAGGAGGTCCTTTTTTCTCGCGCGGATGTCGTTTTTTTTCGCGGCTGTCGTGGTTTTGTCAGAGGCTGTCGAGATTTTCCGCGTGGTCTTGCACACACCTTGAAAGGACAGTTTCTTGAAAGACCTTGAAATTTTTCGTAAATGTTCCTTCAAGAGTTCCTTTAAAGTTTTTTTTTGCTGGCCTTCTTCTTCTGTCGTATCCTCCTCGTTTGGGTGGTTTCCTTTTTCTTTTCGTGGGCGGTGCTGCTTTCTCTTCGTCCTTTTGTGTGGTGCTGCCTTCCTCCACCTCCTCGGAGTGGTGCTGCCGTTCCTCTTTTTTTTCCTGAAAAAACTGATATTAACACGAATTAGATAATGCAACGGAATTACAGTAAGTCAAATAAAACCAAATTATTCAAGTAAAGTGGTGGGTTGCCCTTGCCTTCATTCTTTGGAGTGGGTGCTGCTGCCCCTCGTTCGTTTGGGTGGTGCTGCTTGTCCCTCTTCCCTTCCGGGTGGTGCTGTCTTCCTCGCCCTCCTCCTTTGGGTGGTACTGTCTTCCTCGTCTCCTCCTTTTGGGTGGTGCTGCTTGGCCTCCTCCTCCTTCTGGGTGGTTCTGCTTGGCCTCCTTCTTCTTGTGGTGAAGTCTTCCTCTCACTCCGTTGGTGGTTCTTTTCCTTTTTCGTGCCCCGTGCTGCTTTCTCCTCCTCCATTCCATTGTGTTCAGCCCAAGGCCTGAACGTAAATTTAAAGATGCATTTTAAAATGCACCAACAAAAAATGATTTATCGAAGACCAACAGGAAATTCATCCAGGACTTCAAAAATTAACAATCATGAAGAGAACTACCCAGCAGAAAAATGTCCGGCAACAACGGCCCAACTCCAGCGATTTCAGGAAAGCCAACCCCGTTTGCCGCGCATGTCACCTTTTTGAGCTTGTCCTTGGTCCTCTGGTTTTTATTGGCTTCTCTAAGGTTTTAAGCCAAGGCCTTGCCGGGAGCACCCGAATCCTCGACTGTTCCATTGATTGTTGCCCAACACCATGCCCAGCTCCTCCTGACCATGACGATTTCTTTTGTAATCGTGATCAACATTATTTTGGAAATGTAAGTGAATGTTTGCAAAATGTTTTTACACTCTTCAGATTCAAATTATACTTTATTGCAATTTTTAAGAAAATAAAGATAGATGTTCGTAATAACCACAATCATGATTCTTAGAATAATTATCATCGTTGTCATAGCCCTCTTTTTGTTTTCATTTTTCTTTCATCAAAATTTTCATATGTTTAAATGGTTCCTTTTCTTTGAATATTTTTATGCTTGACGGAAGCTCCAAAAGTGCCCGGGCACACGCCCGACGCATTGACCCCAAAAGTCGCCCTTGCGAAGTATCCCAAATTCATCGGATGGCCTTCCAAAAGATAACACGGAAGGAGAATCCTGCCAACGTGACGTCAAGGTATGTACCCAGCTGCTGGATGTAGACCTTTGATTCTGTTGAAGAACGAACAATACCACTTGCTGTTAGGCTGTCCAGGCACTTTTTTTGTTCGGGCATGTCACTTGATGTCTCTTTTCTTTGTTTCGTCCCACCCCGACACACAGAGATGTGTCTTGTATGTAGCACGCAACTGGACCCGCGCCACGCCTCAGGCTGGGCCGGCACTGACTGGAATGACCAGACGCTAAAATCCTTGCTGTTTCGTGAGGAGCTCCAGCTCCCGTAGCAGGCCCGCAGCGAACTGCCACCGTGTTGCGGGTTAAGAGCTCAGTACCTCTCCTCACGCACCAACAGGAGGACTGTTCACTGGGCGAGACCACCCCAGGTTGGGAGACATCTCCCATCCCAGAGAGACAGCACACCAAGTCATCATGGCTACATCAAACGTACTGCATGAGATAATGCGCGCCGTCATCGCCCAAGCAACGGCACTTTTCCAGAACGGGCCAAGCCCGTCATCAATCCCGGGTCCACCCCCACCAAGACAGTGCATGCGACGGCCGCACGAGGGCGAGCCTCTCCTCAGCATTGTTGTTCAGCTCAATGGCTGACGTTTTTTTGGGAAAGTGGAGGGGAGCTGACGGTTCGTGTAACTGTCTGAGGGAACGCGCAGAAACTGCAACTGCTGGGTGTTGTGGTGTAATCTGCACGTGCAACTGACAGATGAATTGCGAGCACGAGAGCGCAGCACAACGCAGAGCAAGATACGAAAAGCTACGCGCAAGCTTTGACACACTCTTCCAAGGAACAGCCACCACCAGATGCAACCGAAGACGTGTTGGTTCGTTCAACCATTGCGCGATTGAAACGTTGTGAAATGCTTGGGGTGCACTTTCCCTCCTCAGAGTGTACCGCGTATGCTCTCTGGCTTCGTACGCAACTGCTCTCGCAAACCAGTTGGCTTCAGGCAACGTTTTGGCATTGTGCTGGAAAATCGGACCATGGTGCCCCGCGTTTTTCACAATCAACAGCCGAAGAAGCTGGTAGGCCCAAGGGTCAGTGGTGAGGAGCTCGGCGACACCAGAGCGGTTTTACTGGATGAGAGCGCATGGCAACCAGAACTTGAGAAACATCGTCTTGATCATGTCTGATGTGCGCAAGACACTTGGAAAGCCGATCAGAATGGCCTTGCACCAGTCACGTTTTTCATGCAGGCTGCGGCAACGACAGCTTTGACCTCAACGGGCGGCGTGGCGCTGGACATCGCGGGTTCTCGGCCCCGGGAGGTACAACTTTGCTGTTGCTGTCGACGCAACCGTGGGAGGAACCGCGCCTACGGCGCGCAGCGCTGACTGATGCGGAACATCGTCTGCCCAGCAGTGGTTGACGTCTCCGAGAGCGTCATCGAAGTTATTCGAGGAGCTGTGGAGTACGCACAACAGAGCCACAAATGTTTTACGCTTGCGCCGCCACGTTTTACTCATGATGCCAACATGCCTCAGGATACACCTTTGGCCTTGTGGCGCTGCACCAAAATCCATCACTGAAGTCCAACGACACGGTTGTCTGCGTCGCGGAAATTCCACTGGGAAAGAGTCTCAAGGGCAACCTTTGTGAACACGTCGAGAGTGAGATAGACATGAGACGATGCGGCAGGCGATTCCCTTTTCCGTAGCCACTGGCGAGTCAAACATGTGACACTGCCCACATGCCAGCAAAGACCCACTCGCCGCTCAGGGCCAAAGGTAATTGAGCAAAGTTGTAAGCTCCAGCACATTCGTGTGCTGGGCCTTGGCCCATTTGCAGCACTGCACTGGCTTCCACAGCCACGCAGGCACCACGTATGGTACAAGCTGCAAATCTCCGAACCAACCCACCCGAGACCAGGCGAACATCGCTGTCCCGGTGCTACAGGCGGAGAAGACAGTTCAGGTGGTGAGGTTATGTTGACCACCACATGGCGGACGTCGCGTTGAATGTGGGACCGTCGGAGATGTTGCGTGCTGCTGTCCAAGCATCGTGCCGCCCAAACATCCCAGACGGAGCTGTGGGGACGACCACACCTTGTTTGCGCAGCACTTCTGCCCACCCGCGCACCAGGACCCAGCTGGCATCTGGCGAACGTGAGTCGTCTGAAATGTTGGTCCCCTGGGCATGGTATTGCGACCCTTCCCTTGCGGGAGCGAAGTCAAGATGCCTGGCAGTGTGGAGGAGGGGGGCTCAAAGGCAGAGAAGGGTCCATCAGGAGAGTCCAAGGCCAGGCAGACTCCTTCATCCCCAGCTTGCACCGTCCAGCCCACCCGCAGGTCAACACTGCTCGATGCCAGCCTGCCAGCGACGTGGCGTTCTGTGCTTCCTCCAACGATTCCTCAAAAGACTCCTATTTTCTTGCTCTGCGAACACCGAAGGCGCTGCCAACACGTGTGCCTCACTTCTGGTCCATGCCGTGGTGAGTTGAGTGTCAAACGCTGGCACTTTGACCAGCCCTTCCCGAATATATTCAAACTTGCATTCCCGCATCATCGGGATGTCGACCCCTGGAGCTTGCCGTCTCTCCCGCGGCTGCCTTGCGTCC
>CBDCEV010000157.1:0-2200 GCA_965215715.1 Hyphomicrobiales bacterium
GTGAAGGTTCTGAGTGCCGCTCCACACAATGAAGTGCAGATGCAGCCTTCGGAAAAGATGTCCAGGGCCATTCAGATGCTCACCCCGCAAGGGCGGACCGACTGTCCTCGGCAGAAATCCAACAACGAGCTCGTTGACCGCGACGGCTTCAACATGCGCCATTGGAGCTGGAATTACCGCGGCTGCTGGCACCAGACTTGCCCTCCAATTGATACTCGTAAAGAGATTATAAATTTTTACTCGTTCCAATAACAAGATATGCGTGTATTACGTCTAGAATTACCAAAAGTTGCAGTGTTTGGCCCTTGGCCCTTGGCCCTTTTTTTTCGATGTGCTGCCGCTTGGAGCAGGCGCGGGTCGCACTTTTTTCGGATCAGAACCTTGGGCAGGCCTTTCACCTTCCTCTTCCTTGACGTCGTGGACTAAAAACCACGCGCACTGCCGCTGAGGAGCTGGGTCCCCCGGACAGTAAGAACTTCTCCACAGTTTTACCCTACTGATGAACTTCGTGCTGCGACAGTAATCGAAGTTGGTACGAGAGGAACACTTCGTTCAGATAGTTGGGAATTGAAAAGATAATGCGGCGAAGCTGCCATCTGCTGCATTGCATCTGAACGCCTCTCAGTTGGAATCCGTGCTGGTTAAGCAGAGCTTTGCACCATTCTGGTGGCGACCAGTGATGTTTTAAGCTCTTGCGTTGGTGACATGCGAATTGTGCTTGGTAGTTAAATAGATGTGTGATCAATTACAAAGGCGTTGTTAAAATGATAATTCTTTTGCAGACGACTTAAATACTTCAGGGATTGCAAGTGCCGAGAGCAGCCTTTGTGCTACGATCCACTGAAGTTCATCCTGATTGTGACGTATTGCCCCACATAGAAATAAATCAAGATACATGACTTGAGGAACAGAAAGAATTGAAATCGTTGCTGCGTTTTTCCAAATGAACCCTCAGGCGAAGCAGCGCCTGAGCGGGCGCGGATCGCACGTTTTTCGGATCAGAACCTTGGGTTGGTGCCAGGCGGAGATGACACAAATTGTAGGGAATGCCACGGAATGCTGTCTTCAATTCTCTCACTGGAACGACTTCCCCCTTGGCCCTGGCCTTTGCCGTCCATCCAGTCTTAGGCCTACACCAAGCTCTGGGTCGACCACTCCTATTCTTTCTCCTCCCACTCCCAGCCCTGCACTTGGCATTGACCCTATGCCTTATTCCCTAGCCTACTCTCAACACCATCACTAGTGCCAGCAAAAGCCCAAGGTCAAGCACTCGCCATACTCCTAGTCCTGACCCCATTTCCGTCTGCTACTCTCAGCTCAGGCACCAAGCACAAGCTTTAGCCCTGGTCGTCGGCCTAAAGAATATCAAGATTACAAAGAATAGAATTGAGATAAATAATATCAACAGTTCACATGAAAAAGAGAATATTAATAATATAAATAGTTCCAAGAATAAAAACAAATACGAATATTCAAAAATAATGTCAAGGAGATAAAGAATATAAATAATCTCAAAAAGAATCTTGATATTCTTCAAGTTCTCAAAATTATTTTCATTACAAATCATCAACACGTTTTTTTTTTTAAAAGAATTTTTCTTTTGTATCTTTTATTTTCATTCTTTGCATCCTAAATATTTCGTGTGTTCTTTTTATGTTATTCTTTTCTTTAATGTCAAAATTCTTTTTCCCAAAAAAGTTTTATTTCATGTATCAATATTCTTTATTTCATCTTTTGATATTCTTCATATTCTTGATCTTTTTGAAAAGCTTGTTTTTTTATTTTTGTATTTTTCTTTGTTTTTTCTTTGTTTTTTCTTATTCGTACTTGAAATATGAAAAATATAATAATTCAATTTTCAGATTTTTTTTATTTTTTGATTGTGTTAAAAAAAATCTCTCTTCTTGTTCTGAATATTTTTCAATTTTATCTCAAAATGTTTCACATGTATATTATGAAAATTATCTGTTTCTGGTTAGTTGTACTCTTTATATATTTTTCAGTTCATGCTATATATGTAAATTATTTTTCAAAAATTTTGTATTTTTGATTTTTTTTGTGTTGTTCACTTACCTTATACTGATTTAAACTTGATATTCTCTGTAAATTTTGACACTGTGTATTTTTTTTATTTTGTATGTGCTTTCAGTTTTAACATGTGACAGATTGTACATTGACATCTGTACACTAACACCGTCAC
>CBDCEV010000158.1:0-6919 GCA_965215715.1 Hyphomicrobiales bacterium
ACTCAGGCCAATTGCCACTTGGGCCAACCCTTATTAGGCCAATGTCACTTAGGCCAGGCCTTAGTACTAAAATGCTAATTGTCACTTGGGCCAATTTTTTGAAAAAAAAAACACAAAAAAGGCAAAAAAAAAAAAAAAAAACGAAGAAAAAGGTGAGAACAATCAACATAGTCCGTGTTTGTGTGGAGAGGTGTTTAGGTGTTTGGGTGTTTTGGGGTTTAGGGTTCAGGTGTTTAGGTGTTTAGGTGTTTAGGGTTTAGGGTTTAGGGTTTAGGGTTCAGCACACAACACCACAACACACAACACCACAACACCAAAATCTGAAAAAAAAAAAATTGGCCCAAATGACAATTGGCTTTTTTTTTTTGGAACCTTGTCACAAAAAAAAAATTGGCCTAACTGACAATTAATTGGCCCAAGTAGCACTGGCCTAAGTAGCATTTGGCCTTAGTGGCATTGGCCAAAATTGGATTGGCCAAAATTGGTCAAATCAGGATGGCCAAAACGGGATTGGCCAAAGCTTATGAGAAAAAGAAGGCATGATAGCGTCAATGCTTTAGACATTAGTATTTGAAAAGCTGTGCTAGATACATGGTCTTGTACTCTGATGAAATAAGTAATTTTTATGTTCTTCCTTTTATTTGAGGCTGTGCATTTCAAACATTCACTTTTAAAGTATTTGACAAGGCTTCGTGTGCAAATTGATTTTCAGTCATAGATGCAAATATATCTCCAACAAGTTACTTGTTCACAGATATGTGTTCAAAATTCGTACATTCATGAAAACGAGCTTTTGTTGTTCTTGATGTTAAAAAAATTCTCTTTTCATTATGTCTGAAGATCAAAAACGGACTTTGTATTTTAGATATTGTTGTTACTTTTCTGAAATTCATTTGAATATACACAAAATCCTTTCCTGACTTTGTGTGTTTAGATGATCCATCGTCTGATCGTAGTTCTATCGCATTAATTTTCATTTATGAAACAGTGATTGGGTATTCAATTTCATTTATGTTCTGTTGGTAACAAGTTATAAAATACTTTTTGTTGTTGTGTGTTGTGCCCTCTCTTCCCTGCGCCCCTCCGCTGGACCGGCCGCAATTTCGCTCTTTTTTTCCCTCTCCCGACGCCATTTGTGTTCTTCTCTCTCTGGGTGTCTTCTGGTTGAATTTTGGTGGTGTTTTGGAAGGCCAGGCCCTGGCGCTTCAACCACCACAAAATTCCACGAGAAGACCCCTGGAGAGGACAAAAAGAGCGAACATGGGGCGGGAGAGTGGAAAAAAGTGCGAAACATGTTGGGCCCACCGTTCGCCTCCCCTCCTCCTCTCCCCCCTCTCTCTCCCCACTCCTCCTGCAATTGGATTGGCCAAAGTTGGCCAAATCAGGATGGCCTCAACGGGATTGGCCACAGTCGGTCCCTTCCACCCCGGCGGCCCACTTTCTGGGCACGTTCAAAACTCACTTGCCTCGTGACCAACTTTGGCCAAATCGAAGTTTGGCCAAAACGGACGACCAAGTTGGCCAAGCCAAAAACCAGCACCAAATTTGTTTGATTCTCCCCGAAACGTCACGTCTGGAGTTCTCGGGTTGTGAAGCTTCAGCGGCCCAGTGGCCCCGAAGCCAACGTGTTGGTGCATCATTCGGATGGCAGAAGACTCGAGGTCGTTGTGGATGGCTTCCAGCTGTTCGGAAGTGCCCACCTTCGGTAATGGCCGGCCCACCACACGGGTTGTTGTCGACGATGGAGCCAAGGTCACCAGAATTGGTTGGCAAACACGCCAGGGCGCGTTTGTGGTGGGTGTGGAAGTGGTGGCCAGTCCAGAGCCAGGCCTTTTGTGAGAAGTCGATCTTGAGGTGAAGGGTGGAGCAGGCTTGGCGGCGCAAATGGTGTTCTTTTTGGCTTGGGGTGCTCGAGGAACGGGCTGAGGGACAGAGAGGCGGTGGTGAGAGTTGCAGTGACTTGTGGAGCAGAGCGGAGGTGCGGGAGACGTGCAACCACCGCGAGCAAAGTCTTTTCAGGAGAGGGAGGTGGTGGACTGTGAAGCTTCGACCCGGTGGCCCCGAAGCCAACGTGTTGAAACATGTTTCATGAATTCAACAGTTGAACGTGACAATAATGAAAAAAATTACAACGGATTATTTACCATAAATTGTTGTAATTGACATATGTTGCTTTTATGATACGGATAATTGAGCAAACAAATCTGTACTCAATGGTGTGTGACGTCGTATCAAAGCATCTGACGCAATGCTGGGGCATGGCCAATTGGCCATGGTCTTGCGCCGTCTTCACGCCGCAGCGGAGCGCGCGACGTTGCTGGAGCATCAAAGGCGCGCAACACAAGGAATCTCGTGCAACTCGATGCAAGAAGCGCGAAGACACGAGAGTGAGACTCTTCAATCTCCTTCAGGGAGGGAACCAACATAGGAGCAAGCGTGCACATGTCTTTGCTCAAAAAACATACGTTTCACACTCAAATTTGTTTGAGGAGATTCAGGAAAAACTGGAAAATACAAGTCAAAGTGCAAGAAGTGCACAAGAAATTCTGGGCATGATTCTTGCTTCATATCATTCTCAATTGATTCTTGAAAACAAGAATGCACGTTTGTGACCCTCTTGGAAAAATGGGATGAAAACTGACCAAGACAGAAATTCATCAATTACAAATTGGAATCGTTTTGGATGAAAACACAACAAAAAAAATTTCACAGAGTTATTTGACATTGCAGATGTGAGAATGGACTTTTCCGCGTCATAAGACACCCATGAATCATTGGAATGTGCTTTGATTAAAAATTTAAAAATTGCAGTTGGTGCAACCTGGTTGGACAAAATCATCTATCAATGGTAAAAGACACAATTGAAAATGCCAATTTTCACATTGAAAGCGTCCCAACATTTTGGGCTGCGTGTGTCATCCTATATTGTTGTTGCGCCGGTGGGAGCGGATTGCGCGGCCCAGTGGAGAACGGTGTCACACTTTGTGCAGGCTCCCACGACAACCAATGCCAATGATCCCTTGTCCTGGAATTGTGATGGGATGCTCACCCACCCGCACAATGGACCCATGGTGGCAAGAGGACCATGCGAGAACCACGTCCGACGAACTTCCTGAACTGGACTCAACACGTGTCTGACATCCCATGTTTCGATTTTTTGACGCATCCAACGTGCATGGACGACGACATCGATGCTCTCTGCCCATATTGTTCCATTTTGGAGCACATTAGCAATGCACAGTGCCTTGAGTGTGGTGACGCAGTTGACCCTTCGTCAGTGGGTCATGGGGCATTGTGCATGTTCTCATGTTGCCCTGAGTCGCCAGATCACGTTCAGTGTCTCTCGAGTTGTTGTCGCCAAGGGAGATTCAGTGTTCTGTCCTCGTTGCCAAGGAGGACGTCGTGATCATGTTGGGGTGTTCCAGCGAATGTGCCACATCAACGGTGTAATGGCCAGTGCCTCCGGAAGTCACTTGCGTTCTGTGCATGGATTCGATGGGTGAGGACCGTGTTGCAGTTCCATGTTGCAACCAAGAGGTCCATGTTGGTTGCCTCACTCTGTCTTTCAATGCTTGTGTGGCGAGATGCCCATTGCAACAATTGCGCGAGTTTGCTGAGTCTTTCCATGGACACTCAGCAGACTTTCTGGCCAACCCACCAACCGAGGAACCAATTCCTTGGTCCTCCCATTTGTCGTTGTTGTGTTTCTCCCGTGTGGGTCCTCCACCACAGTTCGAACCAAGCGCTGACTGACGCATGGAGTGGTCTCCAGTGTAGCAACAGTCGACTTTGGCTTGGGATTTGCAATGGATCTACATCTCATGTTCTCGTACCGTTCCGGCAGGTGACATCTTGAGTTGCCCACAAGTGCTTTGTGGAGTGTGCGGTGATCCATCCCACATGGTGATCAATTCTCAATCGAATGTGAGGTGGAATTGGTGCACAAGATGTCAGACACGTGTTGAGTCCCAGTTCAGGAAGTTCGTCGGACGTGGTTCTCCCATGGTCCTCTTGCCAGTGTGGGTCCATTGTGCGGGTGGGTGAGCATCCCATCACAGTTCCAGGACAGGGATCATTGGCATTGGTTGTCGTGGGAGCGTGCACAAAGTGTGACACCGTTCTCCAGTGGGCCGCGCAATCCGCTCCCACCGGCGCAGCAACAATATTGGATGACACACGCAGCCGCAATTGTGGTTTTTTTGGCAGGCCATTTCCATTCAGTTTCCCCCCAAATCGCGCAATTCCTGCAGAGTCAGTCCTCTTGGGTGGGTGGTGAACATCTCTCAGGCCTCCAACAAGAATTGTGTGTTCCATTGGCGGCCCAATGCGAATGGTTCGTGAGTGGACCAGATCAAGGGTTTTGTTGCAGACAACCAACAACCAACAACCAACAACCAACAACCAACACCCAACAACCAACAACCAAAAACCACACAACAACACCACAAACCACAACACCACAACAACAATAACAACAACCCGAAAAGAAGAGAAAACACAAACAAAAACGCACACAAAAAGCCCGACGGAAAAAAGAGCAGCACGGCGCCCAGCACCCAGAGGCCTGACGGCCGCCAGGGCTCACACAAAATGACAGCTGATGTTGCCAGACAGATGTCCAGAGTCCAAGGCTTCGAACCTCTTTCTTGGCGCGAAGTGTTGAGCGCAAGACCACCTCCTCGGAATCAGGATGATTTCGAACCCGGCAACCGAAGACCAGGATGGCAGCACGAGACCTCGAGCAGGACCGAGCAACAGTTCAGGGATCTCCTGTTCGCTGCCAGGTTGAGCCCCAGCGCCAAGGCCACGATCCGGTCCCAGGGCGGGACGGGTGCAGTGATGGTTCTGGTGACGTGCCCCACATGCCGCATCACGACCGTTCCCCCGCAGTTGTTCCGCGTCACTCTCTTGCGTCGCTGGCGCCTCCCTCTCCACCTTACCGTGCGCTCCTGCCGGTGGCCTCCCACTTAATGAATGTGGCCATCACCGAGCAGCGTGCGCACAAGCTGGGGTGTTGAGCAGACGCGGGTGGAATTTGGAGAATGTGCCCGCATATGTCGCGTTGGCACCACATTGGTGTGTGCTCTCCACAGGGATGGCACTCCAGTGGGACGCGCAGCTGAGATTGATGGGGTTGCGCTGGGAGTGGCCCGTCGCCGGAAAGAGCGCCGGTACCCTGAGCTGCTGGGGTGACGAGCTCGGGCGAAGCTGGTTGTTTTGGCTGTCGAAGGAGGAAGGTGGTCCGAGGAAACGAGGACTTTCTTGTCTCTTCTGGCCAGGGCCAAAAAACGAAGTGAGAACCATTTGTTGCGCAAACGAGTGCAGCAAGCGTGGCGCCTTCGCTGGGGCTCTCTCCTCTCCTGCACCACAGCCTGTGCTGTGGCATCGTCCATGTTGGAACTCCCTGGGGCACGCGGAGCGGAAACACTTGCGCTCCACGATGTGGAGCAGGATTTCCGCTGTAAGAGTTACTTAATAACAGTACGTTTCAATTTTTCATCTTAACTTCTCCACATCTTTGTAGAGAAATGAACAACAAATCATCAAATATGAAAACAGTCCTCAAAAATGTCTAAAGATCGTCACAATACCAGTGAAAATATTTTATCATCTTGTATAGAATCACAACAATATCTCATCGAATCGAAACTATAAAAATAATGGGTTGTTGGATTTTGTAATTGACTTTTCAGATCACAAGCATTGTTTCATGCAATTCACATGAAAATTTTACCAATCAATGTGTAAATTATTCCAGAAATCTTTGTCCATTGTTGATCCAGTTGTGTCTACTATTCTGCAAATGATGAGGATTTTATGAAACAACACGGAGCTCATTATTTGTCTCCCAACATCGAAATCAACAAGCACAGCGGTCTCCCAAAGTTATACTCAAGTGATGTACAACTTATTTTCAGAAGAAGTCTGATTGACAGGATCTTTACATGAATCTGATTTTGGTGTCTTAGTAAACGATTGCACATCAGTTTTAGAAAATCAATTGTTTAAGTGAGTTGATGATGGATCCAAGATACACAAATTTCAAAGTGATTCCAAAGTAACAAAAACTACAATTTGCTTTTACTGTAAACTTTAAAATAGTTTCACAAAAATTTTCGAAAAAAAAAATTAATTGTAGGATTTTCTTTTTGGAAATGTCTCAAGAGCAGTTAGCAGCAAAATTTCTTTCATTGAAGTCGGTGATCAAAAATTTCTTTCATTGAAGTCGGTGAATGTACAAGATGAATGTAATACATTAAAAGAAAAGGCTAACAATACATCGGATAAATTTTTTATTGCTGAATGTGCTGGACTTCATATTTCTCAGTTGGTTAGTGAAGCAAAAAGACTGAAAAGACAAAGGGATGTGAATTTTTTTAAAGTAACAGTGAGAACAGACAATGAACATAGCAGCAGAGTCCTAAAAGTATCTGCAAAAAGATTTGAATATTTGTTTTGTTGTGATGTTTCACCTTTCTCCAGACGTGGAACAACAAGAAGATGAAAAATCTTATTCTGTGATTTGCTCAATCCAGGAACAGTGGAGCATGATGCAGATACAGTAATGTTTTTGTGTGGGGAAGAATATTATCTTAGTAAATCAGTGTCTGAACAAGTTAGTGAAGAGTACATGTTTTTTTTATGATTGTTTGAAGATACTGTTGCTTGGCAGAAAGGGTATACCCTCTCTCTCTTTCCATATGATGCTTTCAAATTTTTTTGACTTGGAGCTGTTTTATTTTCTTGTTTTTCCATCTTTTTACATATGCTCTTCCTGCATGATCAAAAGTTGCTGTCATCATGCAGTGTATTTCAATTGTAAATCTTTCCTTGGAATCTTAATGTGCTCCTTGTTCAGGAATGTTATTTTCCATTTCGCATGAATTGATGCAACGAACGTGACTTCATCATTGACACA
>CBDCEV010000159.1:0-9028 GCA_965215715.1 Hyphomicrobiales bacterium
TCCGACACGTACTCTGGCCGTCAGGAAGCGCACTCCATCTCCACAGGTTAAACCACACAAGACACAAGACACAAGACACAAGACACAAGACACAAGACACAAGACACAAGACACAAGACAACAAGACAACAAGACGACAAGACGACAAGACGACAAGACAGCAAGACAACAAGACAACAAGACAACAAGACAACAAGACAACAAGACAACAAGACAACAAGACAACAAGACAACAAGACAACAAACCACAACCCACACCACGCAACACACAACACACACACACACAACAACAACAACAACACACAACAACAACGACACACAACAAAGAACACGAAATACACAACAACATAACGCTGGCTCGATTCGGAACCTCCGAAGTGCGAGCATCATGTCGTCACGCCATGTCCTCGATATGGAGATTGGCAAGAACGTTTCAGTAGCTCACGCTCAACAGACCTGCTGTCACAGTTGCAACCGCGCATTTGGGCATTTCATGCTTGGGTCGGCTGATGGCGAAACTACCTGTTGAGCCTCCTGGCAATTTCGTGTAGATCTCATCTGGGACATTGATGTCACGGCATACCCGGCTGCCAGTGTGGCGTAGGCATGCCGAGCACGTTGTTCTTGCGCAGTCACGATCCATCACAATGTTGAGACCACGGCGAATGCTTCGAGAAAGTGGCCGATACGCAGGCCTCGAGAGCGGGACTGTCCTGCGAAAAATGAAAGCTGATGACATGAAACCCTTCTCCACTTCGGTGTTGTGGTGTGATGTGGCGTGGGCGTGGGCGTGCCGTGGGCGTGGGCGTGGGCGTGGGCGTGGGCGTGGGGATCCTTGGAAAACGGCGCCCTTGAGGGGAGGGATTCGGATCAGAGGAAGGTGGCAGGGCCATGAAGGGGTCTTGCAAGGGAGCCAGCCCCAAAGTAAGGTCGCCAATGAGTGAAAGGACCCTGAGAAGAAGGGTCTCCAGTGGAAAGGTGCCTCGAAAGGAAGGTCAGATGAAAGAAACCCAAGTTCAACTCTTGAAAATTGCAGTTTTTTTTTAACGACGTCCGAGAAGGCCAAAGCCACGAATTCAAAAAGTAAGACATCTGATCAGGTGTTCAGTTGAATTTGACCGAATTTCGTTCCATAGATCTAAACATCCCACCCACAGGGGAGGAGGGACGGGAGGAGGGGAGGAGGTGGTGGTGATACGGACGTGGGACGTTAACGGAAGGACTCTGTCGTGCAACTGTCGCTGAGCACTTAATTCGAGAGGCCATGACGCTGTGATCATGGCCACCAGGCCCTGCACCTGAGTGCAAGGCCCTGAAAACTGCCCCGCATCGCAGCTGACAGCAGCTGAAGTGCCACGGCTCGGTGACAGCTGTCGCGGCTCGACGACGACAGCTGTCCCACGGGCACAATAAAAAAACATGGAACATAGCACAAAGCAGAAGCAAAGTATTACGTTCTATGTCGTTCATCGTTGCTCGGATCCGCCTCCTTCCCTCTTGATGAGTTTGATACTTTTGAAATCAATTTCAGTTGTTTTTCGTTTATATCTATGTATTTTTTTTTTTTTATATATATGTTTAACGCAGGTAACAAAGCAGCAGAAACAAATAGGAAGAAAACAAAAAAAAAAAGTAACCTAGCACTTAGCACTCTGTTTAGTGTTGAATGCTACGTGCTAACATTTGACTCAACACTTGTCACTTGCTAAGTGCTAAATGCTGTGTGATATGTTAGCATCTTGCAACGACTAAGGGCAATGTGCTGGCATAACACCTAGTGTTTGCAATGTGCTATGTCAGAAATCCGCATTTTTCCAAATAATTACACGCTAACATAACACGGTGCACTTCAACCTAACTACGTGCTCACATTTTCACGTGTCACGAAATTAATCGAAAATAGAACTAAAAATTGCATGTTTGCATTCATAAATATGTATATATATATATATATATATATATATATTTCTTGTGGAGATGTGAAAAACATAATTGAAGTGTCAATCTGTCCAGTTGCAAGTCACATGAAACCCTTCTCCTACTCTGTGAAAGTATGCAGTGTGTCGAATTGCGAGTCAAATGAGGAAGCGGTACGGAAGAAATGAAGCAGAGGCGGACCCTTACAGCACCTTCGAGGACGCAAACGCTCACAACAATTGAAGCAAAGACTCCATCACGAGCTACACTGCGCTTTTTTGCCGACCTGGTAAGAGGGCGCGCGGCGCCTTTTGTAACAGCCCTCTTCCACGAACATCGCTTCACCTCTCGGACAGAGTGCAAGCGAAAACCAAATATATGCCATGTCTTTCACTATCATTATGGGAAGGGGCAATAAGCCACCCAGCTGTACTTCATGTCACAGACTTGTGCTTGACATTCGTGAGATAAACACCTCCCTTTTTGGTGGAGCCCAGTGGCTCTCTTTATTTTTTGATGTTCTTGAAAAAACATTTTTGTGCCCAGGATAATTCACTTAATAATTTTCCAACGTTAATTCCTGCACTGCTTGACATTGTGCTTTTCCTTTTATTTCAACGCCTTGCTGGTAAGGGTGTCTTTGCGTCTGCTTTTCAAGTTCTCTCTCTTTCCGCCTTTCTCTTTCCCCCTTGCTTCCTTCATGTTGAAGGTGGCTTTACCCATCACCGCTTCTCTTTGCGAACCATCCGCCTTGGTTTAAACTTCAGCATGGTCCTTACATGAGTCCACATTCCGAGGGCCACTTATGTAAGATAATAATATAAGATATAAGACAGTTTATAAAAAGTCTTTTCAAATATCGAACTTAAATGAATATTTTTACATTTGCAAAACATTTGTTTTGGAAAACTGGGGTTGCGGCCACGACTCGAATTTTAAAATCAAGAAAAAGTCGCCGTTATGGGAGCGGAGGAGAAGGGAGAGGAGGTCAACGTCGTGGTCTTGGTGTTCTTTCTCCACGTCTTTGAAAAGTAAGTGAAGAAAGACACTGTAACCTTGTCGAATTTTGTAAATACGGTATTTCATTAGAAAAAATGAAAATTGTTCAAACTTAAAAATTTCATTTCTTTCACTATGCGTACAATTGAAAACTATGAATTTGAGAAATACTGTTTAGGAGGATGGGAAAGCACCACCGCCACCCACACCCCACACCGCACCACTTCCCACCCGAGCACGCCACCCGAAGCAACAAGAGGTGGCCGACATCGGGCGCGCGTCTCCATGCCAAGAATGCCTTTTGTGCGGGGCTTGCGCGCGGTCGACGCTTGCGTGTGGTTTCCTCGGGCTGTGCTGGTGCACGGTGGGTTGAGGAAACAAAGCGGATGTCAATGGACGCCGTTGTGCGGGTGGCTTTGTGCGTATACGCGGGAGGTGCTTGAGTGCTGTAGGGGCGCAGTCTTTGTAAGGGTGTGAGTGTGCGTTTTTTCCGCGGTGAGCTGTCCCATCCAACATTAACGCACGCCCGCACACCATGATGACCTGAACGGTGGACGGCAGCCAGAGAGAGTGTCTACCGACCCGTTACGTCTTCAAAACATGCGAATTAATGTTCTGGAAACTGATGAAAAGCATTGTGAAGACAAGTATGAAGTGAACACAAAGGGAAACGAAGTGGTGGCGCCTTGGTTGACACCAATTGGTGTGTGGAGAAACACGGTCTGTCCTTTTTCCGTCCTTCTGCTTCTCTGCCCATTATCACCTGAATGACCCTGGCAATTAAAAAAAAAACACAACGTCCAAATGTTTATTTTCTTTGTTGTCTTTTTAAAATACTTTTTGTTGCTTGGCTTAATGTTTTTCGTGTTCCTATTATTGTGCAAACAGTGTGAACTTATTGATGTAAGTTGTGCTAAAAACTTTAATTGAGAACTTATTAAAACCTCCAAATCTGGTGTCATGGACATTATTATGTTTTCTTAAACAAATCTAATTTGTACATGGACAACACTTAGTAATTTAAGTCAAAAACAATTTATCTTCATACCGTATATTCATACCTTATATTAAGAACCCTCGGGATGTGGAATCAATTCTTACTTATAAGGTATTCGTACAACATTTAAACGTAAGCTATATTTTGCAAAAAAAAATTGAAACAAAAAATGAAGTTCCATGAACCGACATCCCGAGGAGGATTGGTGTAAGGTGTTTTTTGTGCCACAAGATAAATATATTAAATGTGTAATGATAATTAGTATCAAGAAATATTTTTTAATTTACAATTCTCCACCCAAAAAAGTTCATGACTCCAGATTCCGACGGTTATTGATATAAGTTACTAATATCAGTTATGAATATTTTTTATATCAAGAACTTTTTTTTAAACTAAAATGGTTTCAACCAGCAAAAAAGTTTTATAACAAGGCCAAACAGTTTTTTTGAAGCTCCGTGAGTCTAGATTCCGAGGGCCACTGATGGAAGTTGTTGATGTAAGGTATTAATATCGTGTATGATATATCCAAAAATATTGAACTTATATGATTATTTTCATTTTTTTTGAAAAAAAAACAGAGGTTGCGGCCACGACTCGAATTTGTAAATCACGAAAAAAGTAGCCGCCACGAGAGCGGAGAGGGAGAGGGTGGAGGGGAGCGGGGAGGAGGCTTTCTTTCTTTCTCCCCTTTTGGGTGGTGCTGTTTGGCCTCCTCCTTCTTCTGGTGGTGCTGCCTTCCTTCACCTCCTTTGGGTGGTGCTGCTTCCTCCTCCTTCTTTTGGTGGTGCTGCCGTTCCTCCTCTTTTGAATGACAGACAAGTAAATTTATAAATTGTCACTGCATTAAACTAAATTCAGTTAGCTTGAAGTAAAGTAACGTCAAGAACAGTGGTTGTCCCTCCTCCTTCTTTTGGTTGGTACTGCCTTCCCTACTCGTCCCTTTTAGAGGGTGCTGCTTTGGTGCTGCTTTCCCCTCTTGGGTGGTGCGGCCTTCTCCTTTCTCCTCACCCCTTCGCCCCCTTTGGGTGGTGCTGCTTTCCGCTCCTCCTGCTTTGGGGTGTTGCTGGTTGCGCTCCTCCTGCTTTTGGGTGGTGCTGCCTTCACCTCCCTCTTTGGTGTCGTCCTGCTTTTTCCCTCTCCTTCTTTTGAGTGATGCTGCTTTCCGTTTCCCTCTCCTTTTGGGTGGTGCTGCTTCCACCCTCCGCCCTCCCTCCTCCCTCCCCACACTCAAAAAACGCAGCACCCAAAAAACGCAGCACCACTCAAAAGAAGCAGGGAGAAAGCAGCACCACCCAAAAAAAGGAGTAAAAGGCAGCACCACCCAAAAGGAGGAGGAGCGGAACCAGCAACACCCAAAAAAACGCAGCACCCAAAAAACGCAGCACCACTCAACAGAAGGAGGGAGAAAGCAGCACCACCCAAAAAAAAGGAGTAAAAGGCAGCACCACCCAAAAGGAGGAGGAGAGACCACCACTCTACATCACCGCACTTTACTCTAATGTAATTTATGTTGAAATTTGATTCAATTTGATTCGGTTACATTTATTTGCTTAATGTAATGACAATTCATAATAATTTCAAGGAGCGGCACCACCGCCCAAAGGAGGGAGGAGAAGGCAGCACCACACAACAGGGGAAAGCAGCACCACACACAAAGGAAGGATGGGACAGCAGCACAACCCAAAGGAGGAGGAGGAAGGCAGCACCACCAAAGGAGGCAAGGGCGACCACCACCACAACCACCTCAAAAGGGACCGCTACGGGCACCATCGCCAACGAGGAAGAGCCAAAGGTCCAAGTTCTAGAACTTCACTGCTTGCAGTACTTGGAACGTTCCACACATTTGAATTGTTGCACTTAGCAATGCTACGTGCTAACTTGGCATTTGTTTGTTGCAGAGTGCTAAGTGTTATAACTTCACAACTATGTAACAACATAGCACTGAGCACTTAGTACCTTTTTTTTTGATAAGCACAAAGTGTTGTGTTTGCACAAAGAAACTGGCACTTCGTTTTGGCTAAATACCATGTTCTGTGTTTTTTCATCGTGCTCGGATTCACTCCTCTTTCTTCGGATATTTTTGATACCTTTGATACTTGTGAAATCATGTTCATCATTTGTTCTTGTGAAAAATACTGAGTGAGAGAATAAGAAGACACACAAAGGGACAACACACAGGAGAAAAACAACGAACAATTCAGAAACACAGAAGCGAAACATAATGCTCACGTAGCACTTGCCACTTTGTTTTGGCTACGTGCAATGTGGTATGTTGCGATAGAGTGTTTGCTAAGTGTTTGCTAGGTGTTTAGTGCCAGATGTGTTAGCACTTAGCACTTAGCGAACATAGCATCTGTCACGTAACAATAAGTTTTTGCAAAGTGCTGAGTGCTAATTTAGCAATGGGCCATTGTAGTTTTTATTCGCAGTATTTGATGATTGTGTGTAATTCTTTATGTCAACAGTATCAACAGGATCATAGGAATCAAAAACATCAAAAGTAACGAGGCGAATCGGAGCTCAATGAAACACATGGTACATAGCACCAGGCAAACGCCAAGTATTATGTTCTATGTCTTTCATCGTGCTCGGATCAGACCTCCTTTCTTTTGATACTTTTGATACCTGCGAAATCAATTTTAACAATGTGTAGAAAAAGTAAGCACATAAAAACCTCAATTTGAATGAAACAAAAGAAAATGCTAACATGGCACTTAGCAGTTTGGTCTTGCTAATGCTGAGTGTCATGTGCTATGTTAGTGCTTAGCACCCAGCAAACACAAAGTGACAATATAAAACATAGCACGAAGCACTCAGCAACAATCAAGTGCCATGTGCTGTGTTAGCACATAATGTTTGCTAAGTGATATTTGCTTTGTTGGCACCTAGCACATAGCACTTTGCAGAACCTAAGTGCAAAGTGCTGCGCTCGCACTTAGTATTCAGCCTTTTTTATTTGTGCTTCATGTTTTTACATTCACATATCTCAAAAGTATCAAACGTGAAGGTGGCGGATCCGAGCACGATGAACGACATAGAAGATAGCACTTAGGTTTTGCCAAGTGCTATGTTCTATGTTTTTCAACGTGCTCAGACTCGGCCCTCCCTTACTTTTGACACTTTTGACACTTTTGATACTTATGATACTGTTGCAATATTTGTAATTATTTAACAAACAAAGCACACACAAGGAAAGACACAGGAACACTTATGTAAAACAAAACGCAAAAATATGAAGAATCAAAAGAAAACACAAATGCTAACATAGCACTTGGCACTTTGTGTTCGCTACGTCCGAAGTGCCAGTCAGCACTTAGCACTGAGCAAACATTAAGTGCTGACATCGCGCACAGCACGTACCACCCAGCACCAACTAAGTGCTAACATAGCGCATAACACTTACCATTTAGCAACACCTAAGTGCTAACATTGAACATAGCACACAGTACACAGCAGAACCTGAGTGCGAAGTGCCATGTTAGCGGTCAGTTTTTGCCAAGTGCCAAGTGCCACGCTAGCACGTCTCAATGAGGAGGTTTTGTGGCTTGTTTTCAAACATCTCAAAAAACATCAAAACTATCAAAGGTATCAAAGGTATACAGGATCTGTGCACAATGAAAAAACGAAGAACATAGCACAAAGCACCTAGTAAAAGCCAAGTGCAATACTCGATGGCGTTATTAGTGTTTCGTATATAAAATATGTACATATACATGTATAAACGCACACCAGTAAAAATCAAAGAGGGAATACGAATTGGAAGAACGAAATGAAAACAAAGAGCGGTGACATTGCACGTATCATTCTGTTTCTGCTCAGTGCTAAGTGGCAAGTGCTAACATGGCACTTAGCACTTGCTTAGTGCTACGTGCTAACATTGCACTTTGTATTTGCTAAGTGGTACGTGTTCGGTGCAATGTTAGCACGTAGCATTTACCAAACAGTCAAGTGCTGACATAGCATTTTGCATTTTACATTTTATTTGTCGCATTATATTTGATATGTTGTTGGGAAATTAATCGACATTAAAATTACAATCATTTTTTTTGTACAGACATCGTTCGTGTGAAGATGTAAAAAAGCAAAAATTGAGCTGTCAAGCTGTGCAATTGCAAGTCACATGAAAATCAGGCGATACCCGAAGGTGCTAATAAAGCAGCGCCCCGAAGGACACCACAATACCCGCAACAGGCAAGGTTCAACAACCCCTCCTCCCCTCCCCGCTCGTTGTCAATTGCCACACTGCAGTTTTGCAAAACGCCAGCAACAGGCAACAGTTAGAACGAACCATACACATTTGGGAGCAAGAGTCATTTCCAAAAAGACAGGTTGACACGCGACAGCAAATCCGCCAACAGCGTGGTGTCGGAGAAGTGAAAACGCAAATAGCAATAGATCTGCTGTTCACATGAAACCCGTCTCCACTCCTGTGAAAGCATGCAGTGTGCCGAATTGCGAGTCAAATGAGGAAGCGGTACGGTGGAAATGAAGCAGAGGCGGACTCCCACAGCACAACCGAGGACGCAAGCCCCCACAACAACTAAAGCGAAGACTCCATAACGAGCTATTCTGCGTTTTTTTTTTTGCAGACCTGGTAAGAGGGCGCGCGGCGCCTTTTGTAACAGCGCCTTTCACGAACATCGCTTCACCTCTCGGACAGAGTGCAAGCGAAAACCAAATATATGCCATGTCTTTCACTATCATTATGGGAAGGGGCAATGAGCCACCCAGCTTTGCTTCATTTCACAGACCTGTGCTTGACATTCGTGAAATAAACATTTTTTGTGCTCAGACAAATTCACTTAAGAATGATCCAAGGTTAATTCCTGCACTGCTTGACATTGTGCTTTTCCTTTTCTTTCAACGCCTTCCCAGAAAGGGTGTCTTTGCGTCTGCGTTTCAAGTTCTCTCTCTTTCCGCCTTTCTCTTTGCCCCTTGCTTCCTTTATGGTGAAGGTGGCTTTACCCATCACCGCTTCTCTTTGCGTTCCATCCGCCTTGGTTTAAACTTCAGCATGGTCCTTTGCTTCATCATTGGATAGTACATCTCTTTGTACATACCTTTCCTGTCCGGATTTTGGCTTCCTCCTCCCGCTGCTTCAAAAGCCACTATCAC
>CBDCEV010000160.1:0-7968 GCA_965215715.1 Hyphomicrobiales bacterium
ATCAATGAGAACATCTTTGGCAAAAGCTTTTGCAGTAGGCCGTCTTCAACAAATCCAAGGATTTCACCTCTGACAATGAAATACGAATGCCCCTAACTATCCCTGTGAATCATTATTTATGGCACACAAACCAACAAAGTAGGCTACGAGTCCTATCTTACTATTCCAAAAGCTTGAAACACACTAATTTCTTCAAAGTAAAGGTTCCGAATACCGCTCCACTCAGTGAAGTGCAGATACAGTATTCGGAGAAGATGCCCATGGCCATTCTGATGCTCACCTGCAAGGGCGGACCGACTGTCCTCGGCAGAAATTCAACAATGATCTTTTTAACCGCATCAACTTTAATTTTCGCTTTTGGAGCTGGAATTACCACACCGGCTGCTGGCACCAGACTTACTCTCCAATTGACACTCGTAAAGAGATTTACAAAATTACTCATTCCATTGACAAGATATGGATGCCATGTGTTGTTATTTCTTGTCACTACCTCCTTGTGTCAGGATTGGGTAATTTACGCGCTTGCTGCCTTCCTTGGAAGTGGTAGCCGTTTCTCAGGCTCCCTCTCCAGAACCGAACCCTAATTCTCTGTTACCCGTCACTGCCATGGTAGAGGCGATCAGCAATTTGTCATGAATCATCAAGAACAGAACCAAAGTTGGAAGGTTTGGAATCTAATAAACACAACCATTCATAAGTCGGGTCTGTATGTCATAAACTTTAATTGTTTTAATGAGCCATTCGCAGTGTGACCACGTAAAGGCTCATACTGAGACATGCATGGCTTGATCTTAGAGACAAGCATTTGACCATTGGCAGGATCAACCAGGTTAATGGAGCTATACACGATTCGTGCCGTGAAGCATCTATACGGGAAGCAACGATGTAAAACATCTGACAACAGACATTCACAAATGAAAACATGAACTTACAAATCCGATGCATGTTCGATACCGAACCAACGTCTGCCGATATCATTTCATCACGAAAACGATTTGCCAAGCGACCTTTTCATCAATGGAACACAATCTTCGAACCCGACTCCATGGAAGCGCATGGCACTCGAGACACGAACGCCCAACAACACACATCCCCGCTCAAGAAGAACCGCCCCTCAAGAAAGCGGCGACAATTCAACCGAGCATGGCGGGATGCTGAAGCCCAAAAGTGAGACGCCGAAAAAAAAAAGGCCCTCTCACCCATACGTTGACAAAACAAACCACCCTACAGCGCCCAAGCATTCACCGCGGACACGCTCGAAGCCACCAGCACAACGTCGGCTATTGACATCGGCGTTGTATCCTCAAACCACCATGTACCCAAAAAGCCCAACGGATCCACGTGCGCCCTTTAACCACACGGAAATCCCACATACATGGCTGTTTAAGCATGGCAACTTGCACAACATGGCGCCAACCGAACACATGGATTGACTTGAAAGTGATCAACATTTTTGGTGGTCCACAAGAACAGAAAGCCAAGCCCAACGGCCCAAGCCCAACGTCCAAGGGTCCAACGGACCAACGGGCCCACGGCTCCACGGGCCCAGGCCCCAAGCCCGAAGCCCGAAGCCCTTCGGCCCTACGGGCCAGAAGGCCAAGGGGCCACAGAATATTGGAAGATCAACTTTTCAAGAATTTGAGAATATGAAGAATGTGAAGAGTTGATGAACAGATACAGGTTACAAATATTCAGAATATCAATTGTATTGAAAGTTCCGAATGCAAAGTTTTGAATTTTCCGAGTGTTTTGAGTGAAAATTTTCTTTTTGAATTTGACAGAGAATTTTTTTGAAATTCAAAAAAACAAATGATCAAAAGAATTTTTGCAAATAGAAAAACAAAAAATTGTCCCAACAAAGAATATACAAAGATTCTTCTGAAAATGAAGAATGGAAAAAATTCAAAAACCAATAAGTTCAAACATTATAATTTTTTTAAATTCTTTATTTGCACAAATAAGGAAAAACAAACAATATTCTTTAGAATAAAACTTTCTGGATCATAGAGAAGATCAAATTGAGAATTTGAAGAATACAAAGAAGATTTTTATATTTTTCAAAAAAAATCAAACAATATTGAAAACAAAAAGAAATATCAATTGGTTACACGCACATATGGCCAAATTGTATATGGAAATATGTCATTAACACATTACGAATACAAAGTTCAAACATATAAAGAGTTTGGAAAGAAAAATGACATTCACAATTAGAAGCGGTGAATTGCGTAGAGTGCGAGAATTGCGAGACGTGCGAGAATTGCGAGGGTGATGAAGAATGCGAGACTGCAAAAATGCGATAATGCGAAAATGGTGTGCCAAGAATTGTGGACTTAGGTGATAGAAAGAATGGGAGAATGCGTGAATTATTGCGTGAATTACGTGAGTTGCGTGAATTGCGAGAATTGCGCAGAATGCGAGAATTCTGGTTTTGTCCGCTTGGCACTTGCTCAAGCACAAAGACAGCAAGCAAGACAAATAAATTTCATTTTTTTTGCAAAAAAAAAAACAAAGAGAAAAAACATAAAATTGTCAAAACAAAGAAAATACAAAGATTTTCTGAAATTTAAGAATGTGAAAAAATAGAAAAAACAGTTCAAATCACAGATATTTAAATTGGTAAAATCTGCATGGGAAAGGCCATCTGAAGAAGTTTTATTGAAACGTGGTCGATACACAAAGATGTTTGAATCACGCATTTCTGCTGGAGCAACTGAAAAAATTACCTGGATGGGTGAAACCTCACGCAAAAACAATTGCATGGTCTTACGATGAGGAAGGACACGCCAAAAATTGTGTGGAAAGGTACGTCGAACTTGCAAACAAAAAAGTTGAGCAATTACACAAAGTTTCAAGTCTTTGCTTGGATGATCATCAATTCAAGAAAGAAGAACTTGAATCAGTTGGGACAGAGGTCCAGACAAATTTCTTGATTCCCAAGGGTGGAATTTTCTCCAAGAAGGAAGTAACAAAGTGAGATTCGAGTATTGCGAAACTTCTCGGAAAGATTTTGGTTTACGTTCGTGCGATTCAGGGACATTCAGGAGGAGAAACAAAAGCTCCTGACTTGATGGGTCACAAGGGTGGACAGATATTCAAAATCATAAAGGATGTGTCTTCACCATGATGTCTATCGTGGTGAATGGACTTATTCCAGGAGGAAACGAATTATGAAGACAGACAGTATTTTCTCTCCACTCAATCCACTGGAATCAGATGATGAAGAAGAAGAGTATCTTGACAACATGAAGATTCCAAGAAAATTTCATTACTGCAGCAAATGGAAACATGACCAAGATGCTGTTTATTGGGTGAAATTGGAGGAGGCACAAGATTTAGGATTACGATTTTGGCAAACGAAGTCAAACGCCATCATTGTGTATGAAAAAGTGCCGCCAGATTGCATTTTCAAGAAAATTGCCCAAACTACAAAGAAGGCCATCTATGAGAGAAAACGCCCACTTCAACCTGCACCTGAGGTTATCCTTCGCAGCCGGTGGTTTAACGAGCAGCAAGACGAAAGTAGCTCTCAGAAAACGAATAGCATTCAGCAAATGCAGCCGTGTGCCACAGGAAGCTCCGGGAGACCGGTGCACAGTTCGAATGAGACAAGATCTCAAGATGAGAGTCTTCAAGAAGACGATCGAGTTGAAATTACGACTTCCATTTTCAACAAGATCGACTTAAGGATCGATGGCGTTCCTAAAAAAGAAATCTTACGAGACGAAAAGCGGATGAAAAACAAATCAGAGGTGATTCAGAAGCTGGAGGAGAGCAAAGTCGACCTCGGGTAGAACTCAAATCAAGAGGACTGCATTTATCCCGAGGAAATGGTCAAAAAGATTCAAGACCTTCTCATGGTGGGATTCATGGACTGAACATCAACCATGGAGCGAATGGCAAAAACAACCCTGGGAAGAACAAGATTGGTGGACACGAAAATTAGCATGCCTTCTATGAAGCTCGGGATGACGGGAAGCACAAAGGTGATCGTTCTAGCATTCTTGCTACAGTCTTTCTTTAGATGGTAAACCACCAAAGACGCGACGGGGAGAGAGAATAGCACATCTCACCAGACGCGCGCATTTTTCTCAGTGCACACTTCACACGTATGAACGCATGCGTGTGGCTCAAGTTGATACTGCGTGCAGTCTTGTTTGCGCAAAACAGTCATCGTCAGTCTTTGATGTCATGTCACTCTTTTGCATGAATCTCCCACGTTCTCATCATTCTGCTCTTCTGCGTCATCCTCTAGTCGCATCACCGAGTCCGATGAATTCTGCTGCAGCTCCGTTAGCGGGAGAGTTTGGCCGACTGGTCACTTCGACCCCGTGCACAGTAGCAAAAAGGAAAACCCGTACCAGCAACGAGGCCGATGTGAGTTTTTATTTATTTCGATGCTCGCGCAGTTCGCTGGGCACAGGAGGGCACGACCATGTGAGGTCGAGGCGGAGGCCGGGCAGCCGCAGCCACAGCAGCAAGCAGCAGCACCACCCAGAACTCTCATCGACCATCATGCACACCGCTTGTCGAGGATGCTGGCGGGACGAGGGATGGAGGCAAGAAGAAGGCACCTTTCCAGGATACCTGCCATGGGACAATGATCAGAGGAAAGAGCAAAAACTTTAGAGCAACACACCGACCAAGGCGTGTGTAATGGTTTGCAAATCATTTTCAGCAATGAAGTGGCAAGCATGAAAGAACGATTTGGCCCCTTTGTCGTGGATAAACACGCGATTTTGCAGGCACACAGGGACTGGAGATGCATGCAAGCGTCAGTGTGGAAGCTCAGGCATAGTGATGTGCCTTTTGGGACGGTCGTGGTTTTTCGGTTTGTGGGACAGAAAAAGAAGAGAAAGTAACAAAGAACCAAGCCTGATGGAAGCAAACGTTTACTTGTACGGATGTCTGGAGGGACCAAGTAGAGAAGGAGCGATCCTTGTGCAGCAGAGATGTCAATGGAGCGCAGCAAAGGCGGGTGTGACTTCCGCCTCACAGGCTGCACGATGCCACAGTTGCGTACCTGTCATTGAATCACGCGAAAGGGTTGGCTCACAGTCTGGATTGTCGTTTCGACAGTTCCACGTGACACCACTGGTACAAGACGCCGAGAACGAATGTCGCGTTTGCGAAACACTTGAGGTCACAAACAGCTGAGAAACAAGGAAAGGGAACGAGGAATAAAATCTGCCTGCGCTCCAGAAAAACCTCCAGGGCAGACGGGAAAACCAAAACACTCTGTTGCGGCGGCCCAACGGGAAGCTGCAAGAGTCTGTCAGTTCACGTTCGCTGTCGCTTTGCAGATGATGTGCCTTTAAACGGACTTTGTATCTCATAGGACACGTCACGACGTTGTATTTCACGGAACGTGGTACAGTGCGCGCCGACAACTGATGCCACGTTTCACGAGCGCCGCCTCAGCGAACGTCTGGATTCTAACACCTCAGCCAATTTGCTCAACAGTTTTGCTGTAGCGCACGCGCATGAGAAGACTTCTTCTGGTGCTCCCAGACTTCGCCATCCTGCGTGACGGCACGGAGATGCCCGAGCTTTGCGCCTCGGCCCACCGCCACGCGCAGCGCTTCGTTATCCATCACAAGGCACTGGTTTTCAAGCGACAAGCGTCTCGGACTTGAAAGGAGACTTGCCCACTCGATCAAAGGTAGTTGGAGTTGTTGTTGTTGTTTAAAGAAGTGTTGGCTTCTGTTGTGCAAAGGGGCATCGGGTGATGTTGTTTGAAGAGGTTGGGTGTGTTGTTGTGGTCCAATGAGATGAGGGCTGTTGCTGTTTATGTTTCTGGAGGTCTTGTTGCTGAGGGGTTTGGTTGTTGTCTTTTGTAGGAGTTGGGCTGTTGTTTCTAAGGAGGTTGTGGCAGTTGTCTTTCAGAGGGGTCAGGGCTGTTGTCTTCTTTGAAGGTTGTCTTTGAAGTCAGGTTGAGGTGGTTGTCTTTTCAAGAGATTGGGTTATTATCTTCAAGGGAGCTGGGTTCATGTCATTGAAGGGGGACTGGGTTGTTGTCCGATGAGGGTGTATTTGGAGTAGGAGGGTTGGGTGTGAGTGAAGACATCCTTTCGCCTTTCCTGCCACTTGTCCCATGAGCAACACGTGCATATGAGACTGTCATAGTCATTGCCTTTTGCATTCCATCATTCTTGTTGTGAATTGATGGCTCAAGTGATTGATGTTGCACATTGCTTCCATTCATGTGCGTCGCAACACAAAAGAGTCTTCGTTGAGATTCTCTTGATCGTCTGTCATCCAGGGTTTTCGTTGAAACTCTCCTTGTTGTCACTCATCCTACTGACTACTTGTCGGCACCGATCCACTGCACATTTCACCACCACAATTGTTTGTGTTGTCCAAGGAGGTTTGGGTTGTTGCTGTTTACGTTTCAGGAGGTTCTAGTTGTTGTTAAAGGTGGTGAGGTGTTGTGGTGTGGTAAGGAGGTTGGGGCTGTTGTCTGGGCGTTGCTGTCGTGTTTTAGGCGGTTTGGGTTGTTGTTGTGTTTGGTTGCAGGTGTTGATTTGGTTCTGGGTTGTTGTTGTTGTTGGTTCAAGCGGTTTGGGTAGTAGTTGTTTTTCTGTGAGGCGTGCGGGTTGTTGTTGTTGTTCAAGGAGGTCCGGGTTGCTGTTGTGTAAAGAGGATTGGGTTGTTGCTTTTGCAGAATTTTTGAAAGACGCTTGACTCAAGGTTCTGATCCGACAAGAGTGCAATCCGCGCTTGCTCTGGCGCCAGCACATCTCTCCACCCAAAAAAGGCAGGGATAAATTTGTTTCAGTCAGAGATTCGAACACAGGATTCCGTGGCACCCAAGCGAAACTCGGTTGGAACCAGTTGGAACTCGTGCGGAACCGGTTGGAACTTGGCTGCAAGTCGAGCGGAACGTGGCTGGAACCGGGCGGGCCAGAACGCATAGGTCCTCTAGACGACGAGATTGTGTGAGAAGGCCACACATTACTTCTGACGAAGTCAATGCACTCAGGACATCACAGAGGGTCAGCGTCCAAGGTAACAGCTGATAGCCCGATATTGACCTCTGAGAAGGTCAAGGCTGAACCTCGAGAAAGCTCCATGGTGCTTCCAAGTTCGACCTCTGAACGATCTTTCAAAGCGCCAGATTCATTTCGTACGATTCCGTCTGATTCCGTTCGAACAATGAGTACATCCCACAATGCAAAACAATAATGACATGTTGCCGAAAATAACCGTAAACCCCATGAAAAAAACCATTCTGTTGATCATTCGTCCTTAATGAAAAAACCCTTGAGGATGGAAGGTGCAAGCGAGCATGATTAACAAATTCTTTCTTTTGTTGGACGCGTAGCACGTGCTGACTTGGTGCTGCCAAGAATCTGGACGAATGGTTCGCTCAGAAGAGCCGCACACATCAAAGCTACCGCGGCGGCACAGCTCGTAGTTGATTTGTTCATCCCATGAAAGTGTTTTTTCAAGGAGAGAGTCAGTTTGTTGTTTTTTAATGAGTCAGGTTGATGTTATTGTTATTTTTGGTGGTTAAGGCTGTTGTTGTTAAACGGGATAAGGTTGTCTTTCAAAGAAGCTTCGCTTGTCTTTGGGTTGGGTTTTCTGTGAAAGTGGGTTGATGTGGTTGTCTCTTGAATGGTTTCAGGGTAGTTGTCAATTTCTTTTAAGACGTGATGTTGTTTAGGGAGGTGTTGGTTGTTGTTGTTGTTGTGTTTTTTTGTTGTTTTTTGAGAAGGCTGGGTTGTTGTGGTTGTCCAAGGAGGATTTAATTGACCTTGTTGTTGGAGGGGGCCAGGGGCCCTTGTCTTGTAAATCGTTCCGGTTTTTGTCGTGTAAAGCTTAGCTTTGGGGTAGTTGTCTCTGGAGTTAGGTTACGCTTCTTCTGTGAATGGTTGTCTTGTCTTTTCAGCGGATAGGTTGATGTCTTTCAAATGGGTTGAGTTGCATGTCTTCAAAGGGCTGTTGTGGTTGTCGTCTGAGGAGGTC
>CBDCEV010000161.1:0-13942 GCA_965215715.1 Hyphomicrobiales bacterium
GTATTGTGGAACGTCGAGCGGATTTGGAAGGCCAAGGGTTGGGAGATCGAGTTTGCAAGAGATGAAGATGACGAATACCGCTTCAACAGTATGATGTGGGCGGACAATTATTGGACATTCAGTGATACAAGCTGACATGGAGTGGATGACATGGAGCTCAACATACACCCAGGGGTCGTTTGGTTCTTTTGTACGAACCGACGTGTCGGCTCTTATTTTCGCTGGAAATTGCTCTTTTGAAGAACCATTCATCATGGTGTAAGGTTCTTTGAACATCGCTATTCAATATCACGTTTTTCATCGTAATTTTCCACATGGAGACATGTTTGCAAAAAAAAAGAGAGACATGAACAACATGTATTCATGTAAAGATTACAGATGTGCCGAAACAGATGCATGAACTCAACGACACGTGTTTAACATAACAACATGAAACGAAATCATTTTTAGAAAAACAGATTCACATGAATTCAAAAACGAAACGTTAAACATTTATAAGAAAAGATAACACCGAAGCATGGAGGTGAGGCTCCAGAAGACGAGCAGGCAGACAACGTGAGTAATGAGGCGTTGCATTGGATTGCATGGATCTGGTGACAAAATCTCTCGTTACCTCCATGATTGGGAGGTGGCAAGAGTGGCCCTGAGCTGCCATATCCCATTGGACATGCTGTGCCAAGAATGGAATGAAGATGAGGTTGTTTCGGTTTCTGACAGAGCCTGTCGGTTGACCGACAAGCCCCAGTGAGCTGAGCGGGTTTGTCTGAGCCTTTCAATTTTGTTTTCAGGGAAAGGAGGCATGCGTCTTCTTTGCAGGAAATGAGGCTGAGAACGTTTCGACGTATTGAAATTGTTCTTAGCAAGAGTGTGTTTTATTTTTTCAAGCCACAGACAGTCTAGCACTGGTAGTGTTGTTGTCACTACGACATGCGCCACGTCGCCACTGTCTCAAATCACATCCAAAACACATGTAAAAATCAGATTCCGTATATACACAAACGCACCCAGCCACATTAGCAGAATTGTAATGGGAGCAGTCTTCCACTCGTCGAGGGTCCACGCCAAACGTCAGGCAATTGGAACCGTGCAAGATTTGGGACACTTGCTGGTGGATCACCAAGGAGTGTTTTGGGGTGAGTGGCGGGAGGCCACCTCCAGAAGGCCAATTGTATGTTGATGTTTGCGATTTGGGCTCAAAAAAAACACCCAACACACGTCATTTTTCGCCACGGGTCCTGTTGTGGCAACACTGCATTGACCCAAAAGTCGTTTGGCTCCCATCATACGAACCGACGTGTCGGTTCTTATTTTATTCGTACCGATCTTTCTTACGAGCCAAACATCATGTTGTCATAGTGGATGAGAAGCCCCAAGCCACTTGATTTTTGTACTTGGTCTCTTTCGTGCCGTATCTCGTTACTTCTGACCTTATACCCTCAATGTGTTCTGAAAACAATTCCACGAGTTCGTCCAGTTTGTCTTCAGCGAGACGCGGGCGGGCTTTCATGATCAACGGTGTTGCCAAGCTGTAAAACAAATGAGAACTGGCTGCGACATATGTTGGCACTCTGCATCTCTCTCTCCTCCTGTGTCTTACTCGTGCGTTTCGGGTGTGTGATCGTGCATGCACATGTAGATGTTAATGTGTGTGTTTGTTCATTTCTCTTTCTACATCAATATTCATCTTCAAATCGTGTTTTTGTCAAGCTTAAGCAATCTTGATGTTTTTTGTATATATTTACGTGTTATGTTTTTGTCCATCTTCATGTTTTTGTGTGAATATCTGGTTCCGTGTATGTGTTGTTGATGCATTTTTTGTAATTGTATCTGTGTATGTACATGTAGATATCTGCGTGGATGTTTATCATCATGTTCACATTGATGTGTATGAAAAGTTTATGTTTATCTGTTTTGTGCTTGTACGAAATTTTTGGATGTTTTATCATTTTGTCTTGTCAATGTGTAGATCGTTTCCATGAGTATGTGTGTGCGTTTCTTTATGCTTTATGTGTAGTTCATGTTCATGTGTATGTTAATGCTTACGTGTCTATTGATGTGTGTGTATAGTTTTTTGTGTGTGTATGATTGTGTTCATGTGAATGTGTATGCATATATCTATACGTTAATGTTCATGTTTTTCGTTATGTTTATTTTGTGTATGGCATATCTTCATGTGGATGTACATGTGTATGACTAAGTGTATGACTACGTGTATGCGTGAGTGTACGTGGATGTTTATCTTTCTGTTCCCGTGTATGTATAGTTTTTGTTTCTGTGTTTGTATTTGTATATGTGTAGTTTAATGTGCACGTTTATGTTTATGTTTATGTAAGTGTTAATGTGTTTTTCTGTATATGACAAGAGATTATGTGTATGTGATGTTTATCAATGTTGATGTGCGTGTGCAGTTTGAGTTCGTGTGTATGCATATGCTTACGTGTCTGTTCAAGTTCAAGTGCAAGTGCAACTCCAAGTGCAACTCCATGTCCAACTCCAACTCCAAGCCCAAGCTCAAGCCCAAGCCCAAGTGCATGTCCATGTCCATGTCCATGTTGAAATTCATGTTGAAAATTATGGTTAAATTCAAAAAAATAAGTTTGTCTGTGTGTCTGTGTGTACGTGTGTATGCGTGTACGTGTATGCGTGTACGTGTCTGTTTATGTTTATGTTTATGTTTATGTTTATGTTTATGTTTATGTTTATGTTTATGTTTATGTTTATGTTTATGTTTATGTTTATGTTTATGTTTATGTTTATGTTTATGTTTATGTTTATGTTTATGTTTATGTTTATGTTTATGTTTATGTTTATGTCTATGTCTATGTCTATGTCTATGTCTATGTCTATGTCTATGTCTATGTCTATGTCTATGTCTATGTCTATGTCTATGTCTATGTTTATGTCTATGTTTATGTCTATGTTTATGTCTATGTTTATGTCTATGTCTATGTCTATGTCTATGTCTATGTTTATGTCTATGTTTATGTCTATGTTTATGTCTCTGTCTATGTCTCTGTCTCTGTCTCTGTCTGTGTTTATGTGTCTGTTTATGTTTTATGTTTTATGTTTTATGTTTATGTGTATGTGTATGTGTTTGTGTCTGTTTATGTTTTATGTTTTATGTTTTATGTTTTATGTTTTATGTTTTATGTTTTATGTTTTATGTTTTATGTTTTATGTTTTATGTTTTATGTTTTATGTTTATGTTTATGTTTATGTGAAGACAGGACACCTCACCGGACGCAGCACACACGCATCTTTTTCTCGTTGCGCGCCGTGTAGCGCAGTTGTTTCATTTGTTCACGTTTCATCCAATGCACTTGCATTGGCTCAAGGCTTGATGATTCACGTCAGCATGCGAGTCGTGTGTTAAAAACAGTGCGCTTGCTCCACAGCCACTCCTCCATCTCATGCCTTGTCGCAACCTCCTGGGCTTGCTTGATCGGCGTCGTACTTTTCTTGGCCGACTGGATACTGAGTTAGGAAGAACTTGCGCCGATCCACGCGGCTGTGGCTGGTTTGGTCGTGCGACCGAACAGTCACCGCTTGCACTATATGTTAATGTCTATGTCTATGTTTATGTCTATGTCAATGGTTATGGTTATGGTCATGGTTCATGGTTTATGGTTTATGGTTTATGGTTTTTAGTATATGGTTTAATGTGTTATGGTTAATGTTTCATGGTTTTTGGCTCAAGGAGGCGTTCGACGCTGCCGCATCTTGGCAGGCATTTATCCCACCCTCCCAGGTTCCCACAACATCCGATGGTTATGGTTGTGTTTGTGTTTGTGTTTGTGATTGTGTTTGTGTTTGTGTTTGTGTTCATGTTTATACGTGTAAAAGCAATCGTAATTGTATACGATTATACTTACAGTTTTCTTTCTCTTGTTCTGTTCATGCAGTTGGGTGCGTTTGTGTTTTGACGAAATCGGATTTTTAATATGTGTGATGCTTCGGTGTTATCTTTTCTTATAAATGTTTACCGTTTCGTTTTTTGAATTCATGTGAATCTGTTTTTCTGAACATGATTTCGTTTTATGTTGCTATGGTCAAAACGTGTCGTTGAGTTCATGTACCTGTTTCGGCACATCTGTAATTTTTACATGAATACATGTTGTTCATGTCTTTGTTTTTGCAAACATGTCTCCATGTGGTAAATTACGATGAAACACGTGATATTGAATAGCGATGTTCAAAGAACCTTACACCATGATGAATGGTTCTTTAAAAGAGTTTCTACGAGCAGTATCTGGCAGTCTCCGCGTGCGTCAGTTTACATTGCTTTCGGAATTTCAAATATTTTCATCGTGACGGTGGACTCGGACTTCCCTGCGCAGTTCGCACTTGAAAATCTGAACATTATTTTTACTTGCAGTCGTATGGCGGTGGGACGGGGTTTTCGGCGGCTCTGCCGCATTTTTCGCGCTCCGGTTGTCCGGGAGTTGAGCGCCAGATTTGGGAGCTCTCGATGGCGAAGAGTTCTTTGCCATCGAGGGCTCCTTTGCACAATTCATAGGACGTTGTTGACATAAACACTGTTCCCTCATGGTCGTGTCTGAAACAGCAACAACAACACACGACAACACAACAACAACTACAACTACAACTACAACTACAACTACAACTACAACTACAACTACAACTACAACAACTACAATAGTACAATCTGGGGAGGCTCCGTTTTAACAGGGGAGGAGCCTCCACCCCACTCTTGGGAGTTGAATCATGCTCTCTCCCAAGTTGGCAACCCAACCCAATCCCAGCTATCCCGCCCCATGTCGTCAGGACACCCACATCTCCATGGAGCACCGATTGAACTCTGATACCAACGCAAGCAAAAACAAATATTTGAAAGAAATACAAGAAAAAAGAAAAGAAGAAACTTTTTCTTCGGAAAAAACGAAAAAATGAAAAACATTAAAAAATCAAAAAATGAAGAAATGAACCAAAAATGAGAAAAAATGAAAAATAAAAAGCAAGGAAAAAGACAAAAAAAACGGGAGGAAAAAAAAGTAGGAAAAAAGGAGAGGGTCCAAAGGGGTACCACCACCCGAGATGGGCCCAAAAATTGATTTTTCACATAAGAACTGTCAAGAGAAATCGAAACGAAATTGAGGCCCAAAAAAATCAGATTTTGAGACCCAACAAAGACAAAGAAAATGAAAGAAAATGAAAGAAAATGAGAGAAAATGATAGAAAATGAACGACAATGAACGAAAATGAACGAAAATGAACGAACATGAAAGAACATGAAAGAACATGAAAGAAAAATGAAAAATTGAGAAAAATGAAAAAATGAAAAAAAGGAAAAAATGGGAAAAAATGAAAAAATTCAAGAAAAATGAAAAAATGAAAAAAATGAAAAAATGAAATATATGAAAAAATGAGAAAAATGCAAAAAAAAAGAGAAAAAATGAAAAAATGAAAAAATGAAAAAAAGGAAAAAAATGAAAAAAATGAAAAAATGAAAAAATGAAAAATGAAAAAAAATGAAAAAATGAAAAACGAAAAAATGAAAAAAAATGATGAAAAAAGAAAGAAAATTCAAAAAAATTGGATTCACACGCAAAATCCTCGACGATTTCCAGGGTTTACCGTTGTTGTTGTAACTTTTTTCATCAAAATCCTCGACGATTTCCATGGTTTTGTTTCGGAATGTGTCTCTTTCCAGAGGAAAATCAACAACCCGTTTTGGGTGGTAATCGTTTTTCCAAAGAAAAGTGACAATTTTCATTGGACGTGAAACAAAAATACACATTTTTCCGACGAAAATCGACGAAAAAAAATCGCTAAGGTCAGCCCATCTAACAGCTTCAGCTTCAGCTGCAGCTGCAGCTGCAGCTGCAACTGCAACTGCAACTGCAACTGCAACTGCAACCACAACCACAACCACAACCACAACCACAACCACAACCACAACCACAACCACAACCACAACCACAACAACAACAACAACAACACGACAACCACAACTACAACAACAACTACAACCACAACTACAACACACGACAACAACAACTACAACACACGACAACATCCACAACCACAACAACACACAACCACAACCACCACAACCACAACAACACACAATAATACACAACACACAATAACACACAACAACAACAACAACCACAACACACAACAACCACAACACACAACACACAACAACACACCACACAACAACACACAACAACTCACAACACCACACAACAGCAACAACAACCACAACCACAACCACCATATCCACCACACAGGAGAGGAGCTTTATGAAGCTGCTATGGCCAAGAAATCCACCGCTGCTGGTCTTGATTTGTGGGCTTGGAATGAGATTAAAGCTCTTTCTCTTTCTTGGTTTGTTGGTCTTGCTGTAGTTTTTCGGCAGGTTGAAGCTGCTGGTCAGTGGCCCCAGGGACTCCTTGATGCGTATCTTGCGATGATACCTAAGGCGGAAGGCGATAGTACCCCCTTGGTCAGCGCCCTTTATGTGTCTTGCCGGTGGTTTATCGGCTTTGGGCCTCGGTTCGTTTGGCCCATCTTAAAGAATGGTTCTGCTCTTGGGTCCCCGACTCGTTCGTCAGTGCTGGTAAAGGTGTCTCTTCGGTTGATGCTTGGTATGCCACTTCCATTGACATTGAGGAGGTTCTTAGCCACGCTCGTCATTCTGATTTTCATATCTTCGTTGCTGATGTTGTCAAGTCTTTTGACACGGTGGATAGGGACATTCTTGACTGTGCCCTTGGAAGGCTTGGTCTCCCAGCCTGGTTTCGTAGGGTTTATTTCTCCTTTCATAAGGATGTTCGGCTTCGGTTTAAACTTGCAACTGGGTCAGGGGGCATTCCCTAAAGATGCCCTCTTGGTATGGTCTTCATCGTTGCGCTCAATACTCCTTGGTGTCGCTATTTGGAGTCACTTGCTGGTATTTCTCCTCAACTCTATGCTGATAATCTCAAGTGCACTTCCTATAACGTTGACTCTGTTTTTGCTGCTGCTCAGTATACTGTATCTCATGTTCATGCTGTGGGTCAGGAGGCTTCTCGTAGCAAGTGTGTGTTACTTAGCACCTCTAAGGCTGCTCGTCGACGCATGACTGCATGGCGCAATATGAATGAGGGTTGTTTCTGGGCTGTCAAGCTTGATGTTCGGGATTTAGGTGGTCATTTGGACGTCACCTTACGAGCTGTAGCTGGCACTTTGAGTGGCAGAGTTAATACCGCCACCACTCAGGTCCCTGCTGTTGGAGCCCTCCTCCTGGGGTTTCAACGCATGCTTGGAATGGTGCGCTCGAAATATCTGCCTGGTGGGCTTCATTGTTGTGAGGGTGCTGCTGTATCTGTAACTGCTCTTAGTTCTTTTCGGTCTGCGATTGCCCGAGCTGTTTGGTCTAAGAAGCTTCCCATGACTAATACTCCTGCTTTGTTGAGCTTGTCAGATGGCCCTTGGGGATCTGAATCGGCTTTCTTTATCATTTGGAGTCGTTTTCGTCAGCTCCGTCTACCGTCCTGATGAAGAAGCTCGCATTTTTCGTTTGCTGGACTATGACTCTACGGGGTCCCCTGGGCATGGGCCCATCCATCTTCTTCTTCAGTCTGCCGAAGAAATTGTTTTTTCTGGGATTCTGAGCAGGCTGGTTGGATTCGGCCTGGTCTTCCTCCGCTGCGTATGATGGCTGGCCCTATTCAGCATTTTCGCAGTGCTATCCGGCAAGCCTGGCAACATAAAGTTGCTACTGATCTTTGCAAACGGAAAGGATTTCGGGGTGGCTTTGGGGTTGTTATTTATGGCTCTCATCAACTACTTGTTTCTTCCCATTTACGCGAACGAGACAAAATGTTGCTTCGAGCCATACTTTCTGGTGGAGCTTGGCATGGTTTCCGGCTTGGTAAAGTTAAAAAAAAGAAGACATTCCTTGTAGGTTTTGTGGTGCGCCTGATAATGATGGTCACCTCTTTTGGGATTGTACCTTTCACCCCTTTGTTGAGCTTCGTAACAAGCCTGAGTTCCTTCCTCTCATGAGCAGGGATCGCACTCACTGCCCCGTTGTCTTCTTTGGCATGGTTGGCTTCCGGGTCTGTCTGCTCGCACTATTGGTACCCCTTGGGCCATTGCATCTAGTGACCTTGCCCTCCTCTGCCTGGCATCCTTTTTGGGATCAGGATGATGTCCAAGATATGGTTGATGATGTCCCTGTTGCTCCTAATATCTGGACTGATGGTAGTAGGGAACCTATCCCACATCTTGATGTTGAGGTTGCTGCGGCTGGTGCTTTTGTTCATTCTCCGGCTATCATCTTTGACAGTAATAGTAATCATTGGGGTCATGCTCAAGATCTTGGTGATCCACATGAGGGCAGCTCTCACATCTTCTCAGGTGTCCTTGGCCCAATTCAGTCGGTTCAAAGGGTTGAGTATTGGGGGGTTATTCTTGCTTTGCAAGCCTATTCTGGTATTCATATTGGTATCGATAATTTGAATGTTCTTAGGGGAGTGGCGCTCTCCTCCCAACAAGCTCCTCGGTGACCTGTACCTCTTGTTAAGGATGGTGATTTGCTTGCTACTGTTCATTCCATGCTGTGCCTACAGGTCTCCAAGGTTAAGGGTCATGCTACTCGGGCCATGGTTGACAGTGGTGATGTTCGTCTTGATGATCTGGTAGGTAACAATGGTGCTGATGCTGCTGCTGCTTTGGGGAGGTTGAGGCAACAGGATGAAGTCATCACTGCTCGGCGTGACCTTCTCCGGGTTCGTCGCTATTGGTATCCCATCATTTTTGATCTTCATAAATTCATGGTTGCTATTTCTCGTATTGAGGTCAATCATGATGGTTTTGGTGGCACTGCTCCGGATGCCATGGTTTGGGACAAAGGTGGTATTGTTAAAACTCGTGCCTCCTCCTTTCGTCTGATTGTGGATCATGCCACTCTTCTTGGTCCTCCTGGTTTCTTAAGTAGCACTTGGTGTACTCTGTATCTTCTTCCTATCACACAGGAAGGTGTTGCTGTTTGGCCATACAGTGTTAATATTCTTCTTGTGTTCTCTTCTTTTTTGGCCTCTTTACATTGGCCTCAGGGTAATCCTGATTTCGGCAAAATTGGTATTTCTTATTTTGAGCTGCTTCTGATGTTTGAAATCTTTGCTGGTCATAGATTGCATGCTGAAAAAGCTATTCGCCCCCACCTCCGTCCCCGTAGACCCCTGGGTTTTTCGGGTTTTTCAGTTGGAAAAGGGCAAGAGATCCGGCATGGGTGTCAGTTTCTCCATAGCCTTTTCAGGGCTTTAGGTCATCTTCCAGGAGGTCTTGTTAGGTTCATTCCTTGTCAACCTAGTGCTCACTACACTAGACTGTTGCATGTGGGTTGGGAGCAGTGTGGACATGGTCTCTCCTCTCGCCCTCGTGAGAGTTGTGACCTTCAGTTTCTCACTCCTCTTCTAGATTTCTTTGGTTATCCTGATGGAGCAGCTACAGAGCTTTTTAATGGCACTTTAAAGCTCCGTTACTCCTCCACCCCTTTTCCAAGAAATTTCCATCTTGGCCGGTGCCTGATCTCTCTGGTCATTATCCGGTGGTTGGTTCCCGTCCTGGACCCAGTGTTCATTTTCCGGATCATGATCCTGTTTTCGAGCGTCCAGCGAAACGAGTTCGTATCACAGGTAAGAGTTCCGCTGTCAGGCGTGCTCTTGTTTCTGGGGATGGTCTTCCAACGCCCAAGCGATGGAAAAGGTTAGTACCTCAGGGTACTGGATGGTTTGCCTCTCCTTTTTCCTCGCACACGGGTTGGTTGACGAGCTTGTCAGACACCAGGGATCTGTCGCTGCAGGGAAAGGTCTCTGACGCTTTTAGCCTCCTGCAACACTTTGTGTTGCCTTTGAATTAGCTGCACGTAGGAACGCCCATGGACAGACACGCCATTGCCTGAATCATCTGAACCACAACCACCACAACCGCCACAACCACCACCACTACCACCCCAACTACCACAACCACCACACACAGGCTCAGACAGGTTGCGCGAACTTTGTTTTTTCTCTGTGTTGCACAATGATGGCTGATCCTAGCGGGCGACCACAGTCGAGTGGCGTCGCTCGGCGACGAAGAGAGCGACGGCTCCGCTCCATGTTGCGGGATGAGCGGATGACCGTCGCCATGGCCCTGGCCGAGTTTTCGCACCATTCCTCAAGGGGACAGAGGATGGCCAGGGCCGGGGTGTGGGGGCACGAGCAGAACTACACGGCGAAGATCCGGAAGCCCCCCACACCCGAGCCGGAGCTCTTCAGCCTCGAAGAAGAGCCCGGCGTCGGCCTGCCAGCACCTCTGTCTGAGGTCGTTGGCAGGCAGGGCATGGCGGCACGTCATGGAGGATCTCGGCGAGCTTGCACCGTTGGTGCAGATCCTCGATCTTCCTGTGCCGCAGACGGTGGACTACGTGACGGACGCCTTGCGGTTGCTGGATCGCCCGTTGGTCGAGCAGGTTATCGAAGTGCCCACGATCTCCTGTTCTTCGTGTCCTTCTCGTTCTCCTATTCCTGAGCCGCAGTCAGCGGAAGAGTTGGTGGAAGTGCCGACAGTCCTGTCTCCCACGCGCATCGCTTTTCAGATCGCGGAGCAGATCGTTGACACTCCAGTTCCTCGTGGTCGTGGCAAGCGGCGTGTTCAAGGTTTTTTCCCAGAACAGAGTTCAACAGCGACGCCTTCTGTGGAACGCATTTCCGAGCGGATTGTGGAGCAGATCGTATTCCTTCTTGTGGTGCTGGCCTTGGACAGGGATCTTCCTCTTCTGCTTGTCCCGCAGAAGAGGATTTTACTGTGGTTTTTTCGCACTTTTCCTCATGGAAAAAAGTGCGGAGTGCCGGGCAGGTCAGTGCGGACCTGCCCCGGCACGTCAGCTCATGGACTCCGACGGCTTGTGGGCAGCCCAGGGGGTCCATTGAGGAGGAGAAGGACGAGCTGCTGAAGAGGGAGGAGCAGGAGGAACTCAACTCGTTGTGGGCTGTGCCTGTTGAGCGTCGCACGCACCAGCAGATGCAGAGGATCACCTACCTCCTCCTGAACAGGGGGGCCAAGAAGAAAAGGAAGAAGAGGAGGAAGAAGAACCTTCCTAAAACTTCTTCCTCTCGTGGCCCCGCTCGTCGTCAACAGCGGCAGTGGCATGTTTCTGGTTCTCCTGGTGACGTTCTTCTTCGTGCTGTGTTCCCTTCAGTCGTCGTCAGGCCTGAGATGCCCTGCATCATGGCCGGTATGGACCTGAGGGACAGTTGCAGTGGCCTGATCAAGGCTGGTATTTATGGTTACGTTGCTCCTCGCGCTGTGTTCCCTTCTCATGTTATGGTGGCTGATGTTGTCAAGTCCTTTGATACTGTCGACAGATCTATTCTTGGACTGTACTTTGGGTCGTCTTGTTGCTTGCCTGACTGGTTTCGTAAAGTTTGTTTTTCGTTATCATAGTCAGGTTCGGTTCAGGTTTAAGCTGGCTACTGGTCTAGGTGAGCCCTGGTGCAGGGATGGTGGCATTCCCCAAGGTTGTCCTCTGAGCATGGTTTTTATTGTTGCTCTTCATGTTCCCTGGTACCGTCATCTGGAGTCGTTAGCTGATGTCAAACCTCAACTTTATGCTGATAGTAATCTTAAGTTCAGTGCTGCACGTCCGCGTGCTTCATTTGAGTCTGCTCATTTTTCTGCTCAGTATATCCGTTACGCCTGGTCAAGTTGTATCCCCTGGCATATGTGTTCTTCTCAGCACTTCCAAGGCGGTTCGTCGGGCCATGAAACTTTGGGACATTTCGGGTGATGGTGGCTTTTGGAAGGTTCAGCTGGATGTCAGAGATCTGGGAGGACATATTGACTTCACTTGTCGTGCTGGAGCTGGTGCTCTTTTTTTCATGGCAGAGTTGGCAAGGCAACTGTTGGAGTTGCTGCAGTTGTTGCTTTGCCTTTGGGTTTTCAGGTTAAGCTGGGCCTGGTTCGTGGTAAGTATCTTCCTGCTGGCCTCCACGCTGTTGAGGCTTCTTATGTATCATCTTCCTCCATTAGTGCATTTCGGGCCGCCATTGTTCGGTGCGGTTTGGTCCACCATGATGCCTCTTGCAAATGCTCCTGCTATTCTTAAACTTCTGGATGGGCTGGTTGATGTTGATCCTGCTTTTCATGTTATTTGGTCTAGGTTTCGAATGATGCGCAGTTTTCTTGCTTATTGTCATGAGGAAGAACCTAGGATCTTTCGGATGCTGGATCTTATCTCCAGGGGTGCTCAGGGTCATGGGCCTGTTCATCTTCTTCTTATCTCTGCTGCTGAACTAGGTTTTGCTTGGGATGGTGATGAGCATGGTTGGGTCCGGGTTTCCCTCCCTCCTTTGCGCATGATGACTGGTCCAAATCAACATTTTGGATCTGCCATTCTGGAGGCCTGGCGCTTTCATGTCTTTGCAAGACTTTCTGAACGAAAAGGTTTTTGGTGTGTTGAATTTGCTGATCTTAAGGGCTCATTACAACAACTTACCTCGTCCCACCTGAGGGATCGAGATAAAATGTTGTTAAGAGCCATTTTATGTGGGGGAGTTTGGAACGGATTCCTTCTTGGTAAAGCCAGGAAAGAAGATGTTCCTTGTCGTTATTGTGGGCAAGAGGGATGGTGATGGTCACTTGTTTTGGGAGTGTATCTTTCCCTCCCTCCCCCCATGTTCGGGAACTTCCTGAATTTGCTTATCTTGATGTCACTTGATCAGCAGTAAGTGGCCACGTTGCTTACTCTGGCATGGTTGGTTGCCTGGTCTGAGTGGCATTAGTGATGGGGACCCCTGGGCCACCTCCTTTGGTGATTTAGCCTCTTTTCATCTTGAAAGGTGCCTTGGTGCGTATCCGGTAGACTTTGGTGATGCTTAGACTCTTCCTGACTATTGGGATGCTGCTGATATTGCCTTGGAGATGCCTGAGCACCCTAATGTTTGGCTCTCTCGGATACGATGCCCTTTGGCATTCCTGGGAGTCCTCCTCTTGGTCTGTGGAGACCAGTTGACGCCTTGATGTCCGAAAGTGCCATGGCGTATCGTCAATGTCAGTAATTGCTTCGTCGTTATTGTTGCAGCGTTCCAGTCCCAGGGCCATTGCAGCAGCTTTAAATAAAGTGCTTGCATAAGCCGCTGTTTGAAAGACGATGATGAACGTTACTGGCACTTCAAGTCAACAAAGTTGCTTTGGAACGTAAATACAAACAGCGGGCTCGGGAAACCGTGATCGACGGTTTTACGGGACGTCCGGTTTGCGTTTGATAGGCTTGCACGTGCAATTATGTCAAGGCCCTGGTCGACCAAAATCCTCATCTCATCGGAAGGATGTTGTCCAAAAGCACGGGCAAGCACACGTCTGTCCTTTTAAGGTCCATCAGTATGCATTTGCACGTCTCCAAGCCTACCACAGGAGCTTCAAGTTTGCACTTGTGTTTCAAAAGACATGTGTGGTGTATACACAAGCTCTCTGCAGTGAAATTGAGTCCAATTTCTTTTGTCGGACAACGTTTGTTCTAAAGGTCAATGGTGTATGTGCGCTTTGTTTTAATTTTCTTGGTCTCTTGTTCTCGCTTGCTTTATTAACGTGTGGTCTTTGGCATACTCCTTTTGAAAGTACGTGCGGTAACGCCTGCCCGAATCCCAGAGGTGTGTGCGCCCACTCTGCCGTGCCTTTTGATTGGCTCCAAAGCTGCAGTACGTCGTTCTAAGCGGGAACAGCGCACAGTTTTGATCTTGTCGAGGAAACGTTGAGGCGCGCTTTTAGACAATCTTGACAGCGCCAATTGAGTTGTCGGAGCAGTCCACAACTCCATGAAATATTGCCGACGTCAGTCTCGCCATGCAATGGAGCGTGCTTTCTTGCTGGGTAAATGTCGAGCGACCCGGGTTCGAGTCCCAGTGGCGGATTTGGTCACTGTGTGTGTTGGGAAACACCGTCAAGAGTT
>CBDCEV010000162.1:0-3059 GCA_965215715.1 Hyphomicrobiales bacterium
ATTTTTCTGACCATGTCGTAGACCTGTAAGGAACGTGACGTGACGATGTGGCAAGAAGTGTTCCATAATCGCGTCTTTGTTGCTTTGACTTTTCTGGAATTCCGAGGACACGAATTCTGTTGACCCTCCTGCAAGTGGTTTCCCACAAGCTTCGTTCTTTTGAGGAGCAGACCTGTGATACCATGACTCAGACTCAGAATTGTCAGTTCTCCTGAAATTTTCCTGTCTCTCATGTGGCAGGTTTCCCTGCTGTTTTTCTTTCGACCCGTCATGATGCATCCTTTAATTTCACTTGAGTCGTTGAAGCTGCGTTGAGTGAACTTGCTGCAACATTCATTGAACTCTTCCTGATATTCATGTGGAGTCTTCGAGATGTCTTGCCAAATTCTAATCTGCATTTCTCTGTTGTATTTTGCACATGACAATGTTATCGATTTTTCTATTGTGTGATGAATGTGCGAGATCAAACGAGTCAATCGTCTTTCTTATGCCTTTGTCATTACGCTTCCGCCCGATCAAGTTCATTCACAGACCATGATATGTCAGGTTTCCCAATACGAGCCAAAATGCAGACATTTGAGGACAATTTGCATAGCAGATTGTAGACAATTCTCCAACTGATTCATTTTCTTCTTCTTTGAATTGATGGTCATCCATGTAGGAAGTTTTTCCTTGACTCCAGCAGAAATCCTTAGGTCGAACATATCCTTGTAGTTTGTCACAATGTTGTTCTTTGTTTGTTCTTGGTCGAGGAATGTTCGTGTCCTCTGTTCCGTGAGGGTGAATCAGTTTTGCTCGGAATTTTTCATTCACCATTTCCCTGAATGAGACTACTTCAGCACAAGAATGTCGCATTCTTTTCCAAAACATTCAATGACTGAACTCTGCTGCAAGTTTCCCTGTACATTGTTGAGGATTGATTGTTTGGTTCGAACTCCATCCAACGGGTGCTCCCACATCTTTCATCGTTTTGCACCTACAGAAAGCAGCAGCACAAAGAAGCAGAAGCAGCACACAAAAACAGAAACAACAGTGCAAGCAGAAATTAAAAAGCATCAAGAACAACAGAAAAAGCAAAAACAGAAAGCACAAACAACAAGCCGCACAAACATGAAAAACAGCAAAAACAGCAGCAAAAGCAGCACAAACAACAACCCAGAAAAAGTGAGGCCAAGAGGTGTGGCGAAGGGTTCGACGCTGTTTTTTGGATACAAGCAAAATTTGCAATAATTGGTCATTGACTTTTTCGGAAGTCTGACCGGGGAGCAAATTAATTGTAAAAATGTTCTTGACATTTTGCAAAAGCCGCCGGGGTTTCACACGACAGCTCGTGAGCCCAAACGTGCACATTTGAGGGTCCCGGCGCTTCAAAAAAAACACCACGCCAAAATTCCACGAGAAGACCCCCAGAGAGAGACACAAAAAGAGCGAAACGGTGGCGGGAAAGGGAAGAAAAAGCGCGACATTTTGGGGTGAGAAGTGAGAAGGTGTGGCCACGACCAACAAGGATTTGACATGATCTGAAGATGGATCTTTTTTCGGCGCGCAAAGTTGATATAATTCGTGCGTACTTGTGAACAAATTGTATGCACGTCATGCACGTTGTGGGTGTGTCCTGTGTACATCTTGTGTCTTGCGCCAGTTTTCAGATGATTTAAACAAAATTGAATTGACAAATGTGGTCACTAAGGGAAGTTCGACGCAAATTCTTTTCGCGAGAATTCAGTGTTTGAGCAGCGCAATCATCTTCAGTGAAATTATGTGACTTTGATCATCTTTCTGCGAATGCTGTTTCGGTTCCACATCTGGCCAATTTTTGATGAATCGGAATGCACATTGGAGAAAGCGAATAAGAATGTGCAGAGGATTTTGATTTCCCTTCTTGTGCTGTTGCGGGACAAAACAAACGCAAACGGGACAAAGTGAGCAAACAGCCGTCGGGACAAGAAAAACGCAAACGGGGAAAAAAAACATGGAAGAGACCGACTTTGGCCATCCTGATTTGACCAATTTTGGCCAATCCAATTTGGCCAATCCATTTGTGGCCAATCCAATTTTGGCCATCCAATTTTTGGCCAATCTATTTCTGGTGTCATGGTGGGCCAAAGGGTGGGGGGGCAAACCCAGAAAAAGTGGGGGCCCCGAAGGGTGGGCCGTGACCGCATTTGGCCAAACCTGATTTGGCCATCCTTATTTGGCCGCATTTGGTCAAACCGAATTTGGCCAATACCACATTTGGCCAAAGTTAACTGGCCGCTTGGCCATCCTTATTTGGTCGAATTTGGCCAATTTTTGTTGACCGAATTTGGCCAGACCGCATGGCCAACTTTGTTTATGGTGGGGGCCCGCAGGGGTGGGGGCCCGCAGGGGTGGGGGCCCGCAGGGGTGGGGGCCCGCAGGGGTGGGGGCCCGGAGGGGTGGTCATGGCCGACTTTGGCCAATCCGACTTTGGCCAACCGACTTTGGCCAAACCGACTTTGGCGAGCGTTAGTGTTTTAGTGGTATGGCCGACTTTGGCCAAAACCGACTGTGGCCAAAACCGACTTTGGACAAAACCGACTGTGGCCAAACCGACTTTGGCCAAACCGACTTAGGCCAAACCGACTTTGACTGTGTGTTTGTGTGTGTTTGTGTGTGTGTTTGTGTGTGTGAGTGTTTGTGAGTGTTTGTGAGTGTTTGTGTGTGGTTGTGTGGCGTGGGTTGGTTTCACGGTTTCCGTGTGGGGGTTTCAAGGTTTTGGTTTGGTCATGTTCGGTGCCCCCGGGACCGCCCTTCCCGGGACCGCCCTTCCCGGGACCGCCCTTCCCGGGACCGCCCTTCCTGGGACCGCCCTTCCCTTGGACGCCCTTCCCCTGGACCGCCCAAAATTTCGCGCTTTTTTCCCCTGTCCCACCACAATTTTCGTTCTTTTCTTCCCTCTCTGGGGGTCTTCTCGTGGAATTTTGGTGGTGTTTGAAGCGCCGGGGCTCTGAAATGTTCACGTTTGGAGTTCTCGGGTTGTCGTGTCAACCCCGGCGGCCCCGAAGCCGCCGGGGTTTCACACGACAGCCCTGGGGGCG
>CBDCEV010000163.1:0-5928 GCA_965215715.1 Hyphomicrobiales bacterium
TCCTCGGCGTTGGATGCCCTGGATGCGGAATGTCATGAGAACAGCTTCTCCTGGACACGTCTTCCTGGTAAGCCGGACCCTTTTACCCATATTACTACCTGGATCAGATGGATGACCAGGAGTAACAGACTGTCTTTCACCACTCCCATAACATACCCTGGGCAGAGGCCAAGGCGGAAAACGCATGGTAAAAAGAGTCGTGCAGTGTCGGAGCTTTAGTGTGCCATCCAGAAGCTCCAAAGCTGAACCCCTGGGATAACCCAAAAAAAACTCACAGACAGCCTTGAGGCATTGATGATGACAGGATTCCAATGGTCTAGAAGTTAAACCATGAGAACACTGATTCCATCCAAGATGCCTTAACCTAGACATATGAGAACCAAGCCTACAAGGCAGGAACCTACCAACACCACCAGGCAACTTAGTTAGTGCTCGAACCAAACTACTGATAAACTGACAACCAAGTCAAATTTCAATTCCCTCTGACACAGGAACGAATCAAAATAGGACGATCAGCCCTGACATGAGGCCTAGTCATCTTTTCACTGAGCAACCGGTGACCTGCCCACTGCTCAAAAAGGATCAAAAGTTCCCAAAAAGAAACTCCAAATTGACCAATGTCATCAGAACCAATGGGCCAATGCAAGGTACCAAAGAAGGAGGTAAAACACAAGATGCCAACACTGTATGGCCAGGCAGCAACATCAGCACCAGAAATGCGACCACCATGAACCTGAATCCAGGGCCCACCCAAGAAGCCAGGGGCAAAATCAACATTAACCCTGATAGCAAGCTTGCGAGCTTTAGGTCTACCACCCTGATCCCAAACCAGGGGATCAGGGGCAGTACCACCCTTACCATCATGATTGACAGTGACCCTAGCAACAGCAATCATAAACCGATGCAGATCAAGCAGAATAGGGTACCTACGAGCCTTGAGCAGCCTACGCCTAGCATCAATAAGAATCTCAGACTGATGACGACGACCCAGATCAGCAGCAGCATCAGCCTCAGCATTTCCAAGCTGATCCTTCAAGCGAACCAGACCGTGATGGACATCAACATCCTCAGCATGCCCCTTCACCTTGGTCACCCGAACCGTGTCACGACCGCGAGTATGGATCATATATTGGACAAGAGCGATCAAATCACCATCCTTGACCAAAGGCAAAGGCTTAATCAAGCTGCCATTCCTGAGCCAAGCATAAGGCCGAGAACTCAAATCCTGCCTAAGCCAAGTAGCCCACTTACGAATCCCAACATCCCTACGACTGACAACAACCTGCTTAAGGAAGCCATTCAACACCTCAAGGGAATCAAAAACCCACCTGAAAAAGCCATGGAGATCCGGAGGAATCCAATCATCCCAGGGATGAAGTGAGGAAATAGGACCACACGGACCATGACGACATACAGCTCCCAATACCTTAAAAGAGCATCCCACCGAGACTGAGTGAACCCCTTACTCCTGATACCTTTGAGAACATCCGCAACAGACTTGAGGCGACGACGAAAGAGCAACACAGGGGCAAGGGAAGAGCTAACAAAGTACTGTGCACAACGTACATCAACCTCATCACCCTGGCTGACCCGATACAGCCCACTAGAACCCCTGACGCCAACAGCTCTGCCACCCAGACGCCTGTAACGAATACTTAATAGACCTCTACCAAGAAAGGCAGCACTGCCAGCTTCAGTGGGACCACCGGCTCTAGAATAGGCCCGAAATAAACCCTCCTCAGCGCTCCTACTCCAAACAGTCCATAAATCATCTACAGAAGACCGAGAGACAGCATCCCTAAGAGCGAGCACAACCTCCTGAGAGACCACCCCAAGCTCATCCCTGTAAACATCCCAGACATCCTGAACAACACGAGTAGCCGACGAGGAGGACCTATCAGGAGTATCTGATCAACATTAACCCTAATAGCAAGCTTACGAACCTTAGGCTTACTCCCCTGATCCCAAACCAGGGGCAGTACCACCCTTACCATCATGATTGACAGAAACCCGAGCAACAGAAATCATGAATCGATGCAAATCCAGCATAGTAGGAAACCAATAACTACGAGCCTGAAGCAACCTACGCCTAGCATCAATAAGAATCTCAGACTGATGACGACGACCCAGATCAGCAGCAGCATCAGCCTCAGTGACACCCAGTTGATCCTCCAGCCGAACCCGACCTTGCTGAACATCAACATCTTCAGCATGCCCTTTAACCTTAGTGACCCGAACCGTCTCTCGGCCCCGGGTGCGAATCATGCACCGGGGAAGAGCAATCAAATCACCATCCTTAACCAAAGGCAAAGGACGAATTAAACTATCACGATCAAGCAGACGACCTGGAGTCCTAGCAACATTAAGGTTGTCAATACCGAAATGACAAGGCAAGTACGCCTGCATGGCAATAATAGCACCGAAGAACTCAAGGCCACCTAGTCCACTTTCGAACCCAATCCTCCTTACGAGAGACAACAACCAAAATCAAAAACTAAACATTGAAAACAAAAAACTTGTTGAACCCTTGTAATGTTGTTGCACAGTGGTCACATCACAGCCTGGTACAGAAGACATGACAGTGACATACTTCTCTGCACACAGACGTCTTGAGCTCAAGTCGGATCGCATAGAAAACAATTCTCATCCTTGTGCACAAAAAAACACACACACACAATTAAAAAGAAAGATGTCCGTATGAGCGTAGCGTGCCAGAGCGCGCGGGCGTCTGGGAATGTGTGTGTGGCGGTGTGTTGGTGCGTGTGAGTCGGTCAGTTTTTTTGGTTTTTAGTTTTTAATTTTGAGTAAAAACTAAAAACTAAAAACTAAAAAACTAAAAACTCCGCCAGCATTTTTAGGAGGCTTACTTTTTAACGTTGAAAACTTTTTAAACTTTCTAAACTTAAAAAAACACAGAATAAACACATGTTCAGAAAAACACACAAATAATCAAAAGGCGTCCGTGTGTTTGCGTGCGTGAGTGCGAAGGCGCGCGGGCGTTTGGGAATGTGAGCGTGGTGGTTTGTCGGTGCGTATGTGCCGGCTAATTTTCTGACTTTTTAAAAGTTCAAAAAACTCTTAAATAGTTTTTATTTAGGTTTTAAAGTTAAAAATGATTTTTAAAGCTTTTAGTTTCTAGTTTTTAGTTTTTAGTTTTTAGTTTCTAGTTCCAGTTTCTAGTTTCCAGTTTTTTCCCCAAAAAACAAAAACAAAACAGAAAAACAACTAAAAAACGTTCTGGTCCAAAAGTTTTTCTTTTATTTTCATTTGAAAAAAAGTTGCCGACTCATACGCACTAACACACCGCCACACCCACATTCCCGAACACCCGCGCGCTCTGGCACGCACGCTCGCAACCGTACGGACATCTTTCTTTTGAATTGTGTGTGTGTGTGCTTTTTTTCCAAAAAAATTTTTGAAAAACAAATATTCGCGGCCTTTTTTCAAAAGTTTAAAAAGTGTAAAAAGTAAGCCTCCCAAAACTCCTGGCGGAGTTTGTAGTTTTTAGTTTAAACTGAATAAAAACTCAAAACTAAAAACTAAATACTAAATACTAAAAAACAAAAAAACTCAAAACTCAAAACAAAAAAAACTAAGAACTAAAAACTATTAAAGATTATTTTTGAGAACTTTAAAAAATTCTAAAAACTAGCCGACTCACACGCACCAACACACCGCCACAACCACATCCCAGAACGCCCGAGCGCCCTCGCACTCACGCACGCAACCATACGGACGCTTTTTACAAAAACTCTGTGTGTTTTTTAGCTGTGTTTTTCTTCGTGTTTTTTGGGAAAAAAAAAGTTGGCAAGTTGAAAAATATAAAAAAAAGCCTTCCAAAATTCTCGGCGGAGTTTTTACTTTTTAGTTTTACCTGAAAACTGGAAATTAAAAACTTCAAACAAAAACTAAAAACAAAAATCAAAAAACAAAAAACTCAAAACTCAAAACTCAAAACTAAAAAACTAAAAACTAAAAAACTATAACTAAAAGCTAAAACACTAAAACACTAAAAACGAAAAAACTAAAAAAAAAAAAAAAAAAACTGAAAAAAAAAACAAAAAAACTACAAAAAAACTACAAAAAAAACTCAAAAAACTAAAAAACTAAAAAACTAATAAAAAAAACGAAAAAAATCAAAAAAAAAACTAAAAACTAAAGACTAAAGACTAAAGATTAAAGACTAAAGACTAAAAAATGCACACGGGACACGCAACACGGGCGGCGTCCACACCCACGCCAGCCCCCACGCGCCCGCCCACAGCCACACCGGAAGACACCGACGCCCACACCCACAATACTTTGGTTAATTGCTCAACTTGAACCACCAACCACCGATTGGAAAGTATTGTGTTTAAAAGTAGTGAAAATTGAGGTTTTCGAAAGAAACCATGTAAAATAACTATGAAACCAATCAAAAGTAAGTTATTACTTGTGAAATCGCAGAGAAAACCCCTGAGCACCCCAAAAAAACTGTAATTAACGTTGAAAAATTCAAAAGTAAGCAACTTACTTTTGAAATCGGCCCAAGAGGGCCCAAAGGACAAAAAGTCGTACCCACGGGGAGGGGGGAGGAGAGGAGGAGGCAGGGTGGTGGTGCTGGGCTGGGGCTGGGGCTGGGGCTGGGGCTGGGGCTGGGGCTGGGGCTGGGGCTGGGGCTGGGGCTGGGGCTGGGGGTGGGGGTGGGGGTGGGAGTGGGCGTGGTGGGGTGGGCGTGGTGGTGCGGACATGATGTTGCAAGAGCGTGTCTGTCCATGCTCATGCACGCGTGCAGCTAATTAAAATGGGTCAGTGCCAGTGACCCCTTCGGCTGGACTGACCAGCCGGAACCCCCTACGCCTGAAGCCTCCGAAAGCAGGTTCCAGGCGTCCCCAGGTGCAGACCTCACCCAACCCCAAGTCGAGGAAAAAGATTGCGAGGCACGCCCACCTCACCCCTCTCCTTCGGAGGAAGGGGAGCGCAATCTTTTCCATCTCCTTGGCGTTGGATGCCCTGGATCCGGAATGATATGAAGAGCTTCTCCTGGACGAGTCTTCCTGGTAAGCCGGACCCTTTTGCCCCTATCACCACCAGTATCCGAAGAATGACCAGGAGTAATACCGTACCTTGTACCAATCCCAGAACCAACCCGAGGTAAAGACCAAGGGGGAAAACTCTGAACCCTTAGGATATCCCAAAACCGCACAGATGGCCTTGAGGCATTGGTGATGACAGGATTCTAAAGGTCTGGAGGTCCAACCATGAGAACACTGATTCCAACCAAGATGCCTTAACCCAGACATATGAGAACCTAGACTACACGGCAAAAACCTACCAAGCCCACCAGGTAGCTTTGCAAGGGCACGCACTAAACTACTAAAGAACTGGCACCCATGTCGTATTTCAATTCCCTCTGACACAGGGACAGAGGGAAATAAAATAGAACGGCCAGCCCGAACATGAGGTCTGGTAACCTTTTCACTAAGCAATCGGTGTCCAGCCCACTGCTCGAAAAGTATTAAAAGTTCCAAAAAGGATATCCCAAAATGACCTAAATCAACAGAACCAGAGGGCCAGTGCAGAGTTTCAAGAAAGGAAGTGAACCTAACCAGAATACTAACACTGCAAGGCCAAGCAGCAATATCAGCACCAGTAATGTGACCAGCATGAACCTGAACCCAAGAACTATTCAGGAAACCAGGAGGGCCACGGAGAGATGCAAGATCAACAGTAACCCGAATAGCCAGCTTACGAACCTTAGGCCTGCTCCCCTGATCCCAAACAAGAGGATCAGGGGCTGTGCCACCTTTACCATCATGATTGACAGTGACCCCAGCAACAGCAATCATGAATCGATGCAAATCCAGCATAGTAGGAAACCAATAACCACGAGCCCCAAGCAACCTACGTCTAGCAGTGATGAGAAGTTCAGACTGATGACGTCGACCA
>CBDCEV010000164.1:0-18391 GCA_965215715.1 Hyphomicrobiales bacterium
GTTACGAAAACTTATCATAAGTGATCTGGTGTTTTTGCTGATAATTTATTTTATTTTATTCTAGAAAACTTTTTTAGTTAAAAGATTGAAAAAGATAGAAGAAGTTCAAAAATTTTAAAAATGAAAATATTCTTAAATCTCGTCCAAGAGAATATAATCTATCATAATTTGGGATAAGGTTACGATAACTTATCAAAAATCTGAAGATTTTATTGATAAATTTGTTTTCTTTTAGTCTAAAAAATATTTTAGTTAAAAGAATAAAAAATTAGAAGAAATTCAAAAAGTAAAAAAATGAAAATAATCTTAAAAAATATGCATAAATCTCATCCAAGAGATTATGATCTATCATAATTTGTGATAAAGTTATGATATCTTATGATAAGTTATCTGTTTCTTTAATTGATTTGTTTCGTTGTAAAAAGTATTTTTGCTGAAAGATTCAAAAAGTTAGAAGAATTTCAAAAAGTAAAAAAAACCATAAATCTCGTTCAAGAGAATATAACCTACCAGAATTTGTGATAAAGTTACGATAACTTGTCATAAGTTATCTGATGTTTTTATTGATAAATTTGCTTTGTTTTGATCTGAAAAATCATTTTTAGTTAAAAGGTTGAAGATGATAGAAGAAGTTCAAAATGTTTTAAAATGAAAATATCCATGAATCTTGATCAAGAGAACATAATCTATCTCAATGTGTGATAAAGTAACGATAACTTATCATAAGTTATCTGGAGTTCCTGTTGATAAATATGATTTGTTTTCTTCTTTCTAAAAGTATTTTACTTAAAAAGGTAAAAAAAGTTAGAAGAAGACTAAAAAATTGAAAAAATGAAAATATCCATAAATCTCGGTCAAGAAAAATAATCTATCACAATTTATGATAAAGTTACGATAGCTTATCAAAAGTTATATGATATTTGATGGTTTTGTTGATAAAATTGGTTAAATTTGATCGAAAAAATATTTAAAAAGTTCAAAAATTTAAAAGAAGTTCAAAAAGTTTAAAATGAAAATATTCCTAAATCTCGTTCAAGAGAATATAATCTATCATAATTTAAGATAAAGTTACGATAACTTATCGTAAGTTATCTGTATTGTTTTGATAATTTTTGATTTGCTCTAACAAATGATTTAGCTAAAAAGTTGTAAAAAGTTAGAAGAAATTCAAAAAGTTTAAAAAAGAAAATAGTCATAAATCTCGTCTAAAAGAATATAATCTATCACAATTTGTGATAAAGTTACGATAAACTATCATAAGTTATCTGGTGGTTTTTTTTATTAAATTTGATTTGCTCCATTTTTAAAATATTTAAAATTAAAAAAAACAAAAGCTAGAAGAAGTTTAAAAAATTCAAAAAACATGCATAAATCTCTGCCAAGAGATTATATCCAATGATAAATAGAGAAAAAATTACGATTGCATATCATTAGTTATTTGATACTTTTATTTATTAAATTTGATTCATTTTATTTTCAAACATTTTCAGTTAAAAAGTTAAAAAGATAAAAGAAGTTCAAAATGGTAAAAAATGAGAATATCCATAAATCTCGTGAAAGAGACTATAACTTATCACAATTTGCGATAAAGTTACAATAACTTATCATAAGTTATCTGGTTTTTTTTTGATAAATTTGTTTTGTGTTTTTTTAAAAAATAATTTTTAGTCAAAAAGTCAAAAAAGTTAGAAGAAGTTCAAAAAGTAAAAAATGAAAAATAAGCATAAATCTCGTTCAAGAGAATATAACCTGTCATAATTTCGAATAAAGTTACGATAATTTATAGTAAGTTATCTGGTGCTTTTATTGATAAATTTGTTTCGTTTTGACCCAAAAATATTTTAGATAAAAGACTCAAAAAGATAGAAGAAGTTCAAAAAGTTTTTTAAAAGAAAATATGCATCAATCTCGTCCAAGAGATTATATTCAATCATTATTTGTGATAAAGTTACGAAAACTTATCATAAGTTATCTGATACTTTTGATGATAAATTTGTTTGCCTTATCCAAAAAAATCATTTTAGTTAAAAGGATCAGAAAGTTAGAAGAAGTTCAAAAAGTTAAAACATGAAAATATTCATAAATCTCGATCAAGAGAACATAATCTATCATAATTTGAGATAAAGTTACGATATCTTATCATAAGTTATCTGATGAATTTTGTTGATAAATTTGTTTTGGTTTCTTGTAAGAATCATTTCGGTTAAAAAGTTCAAAAAGATTTAAAAAAATCAAAAAGTTAAAAAATGAAATATGCATAAATCTCGTACAAGAGAATATAAGCTGTCGTAATTTGCGATAAAGCTACGATAATTTATCATAAGTTATCTGGTGTTTTTGCTGATAAATCTGTTTTGCTTTGTTCTAAAAAATAGTTAGATAAAAGGTTAAACGAAGTGAGAAGAAGTTCAAAAAGTTAAAAATGAAAATATGCATAAATCTCGTTCAAGAGAACATAACCTTTGATAATTTGTAATAAAGTTACGATAACTTATCGTATGTTATCTGAAGATGTTATTGATAAATTTGTTTTGTTTTGTTCGAAAAATATTTTGATTTAAAAGACAAAAAAAAGTGAGAGACAATTTGTAATAAAGTTACGATAACTTATCGTGAATTGTCTGATGATTTTATTGATAAATTTGTTTTGTTTTGTTCTTAAAAAAACATTTTACTTAAAAACTTAAAAAAAAAAACAAAAGATGTTCCAAAAGTTAAAAATTGAAAATATCCATAAATCTCGTCCAAAAGAACATAAACTATCATAAATTGTGATAAAGTTACGATAACTTATCATAAGTTATCTGGTTTTTTTTTGATAAAATTTGTTCTGTTTTGTTCTAAAAAACATTCTAGTTAAAAAGGTTAAAAAAGTTAGAAGAAGTTCAAAAAGTTTACAAATGAAAATATCCATAAATCTCGTCCAAGAGAACATAACCTATCACAATTTGTGATAAAATTACGATAATTCATCATAAGTTATCTGGTGTTTTTGTTGATAAATTTGTTTTGTTTTGTTAAAAAAACATTTTAGTTAAAAGGTTGAAAAAGTTAGAAGAAGTTCATAAAGAAAAAAGATCAAAATATCCATAATTTTCGTCTAAGAGAGCATATTCTCTCATACTTTGTGATAAAGTTACGATAACATTTCATAAGTTATCTGGTGTTTTTGATGATATATATATATATATATATATATTTTTTTTTTTGAAACATTTTCGTTAAAAGATAAAAAAAAGGTACAAGAAGTTCAGAAAGTTAAAAAACATGAAAATATCAATAAATCTCGTCCAAGAGAACATAACCTATCACAATTTGTGATAAAGTTACGATAACTTATGATAAGTTATCTGGTGTTTGTGTTGATAAATTTGTTTTGTTTTGTTCTTAAAAAAACATTTTTAATTTAAAAGGTTCAAAAAGTTAGAAGAAGTTCAAAAAGTTAAAAAATGAAAATATTCATAAATCTCGTATAAGAGAACATAACCTATCTGAATTTGTGATAAAGTTACGATAACTTATCACAAGTTATCTGGTGTTTTTGTTGATAAATTTGTTTTTGTTTTGATCTAAAAAGACATTTTAGTAAAAGTTTAAAAGTTAGAAGAAGTTCAAAAAAGTTAAAAAATGGAAATATCCATAAATCTCGTCCAAGAGAAAATAATCTATCACAATTTGTGATAAAGTTACGATAACTTATCATAAGTTATCTGGTGGTTTTTGGTGATCAATTTGTTTTGTTTTGTTGTAAAAAATATTTTACTTAAAAGATAAAGAAATTAGCATAAGTTCAAAAAGTTCAAAAATGAAAATATCCATAAATCTCGTCCAAGAGAACATGACCTATCACAATGTGTGATAAAGTTACGATAACTTATCATAAGTTATCTGGTGTTTTTGATGATAATTTTTGTTTTGTTCTAAAAATTATTTTATTTCAAAAGTTAAAAAATAAGAAGAAGTTCAAAAAGTTAAAACATGAAAATAGCCATAAATCTCATCTAAGAGAAAATAACCTATTACAATTTGAGATAAAATTACGATAACTTGTCATAAGTTATCTGGTGTTTTTGTTGATAAATATGTTTTGTTCTATGTAAAAAATATTTTTAGTTAAACTGTTTAAAAAAGCTAGAAGAAGTTCAAAAAGTTAAAAAATGAAAATATCCATAAATTTCGTCCAAGAGAACATAACCTATCACAATTTGTGATAAAGGTACGATAACTTTTCATAAGTTACCTGGTGTTTTTGTTGATAAATTTGTTTTGTTTTGTTCTGAAAACATATTACTTAAAAAGTTCAAAAAGTTGGAAGAAATTCAAAAAGTAAAAACATGAAAATATCCATAAATCTCGTCCAAGAGAACATAACCTATCACAATGTGTGACAAAGTTATGATAACTTATCATAAGTGATCTGGTGTTCCTGTTGATAAATTTGTTTTGTTTTGTTTTTAAGAATCATTTAGTTAAAACATTTAAAAAGTTAGAAGAAGTTCAGAAAGTTAAAAAATGAGAATATTCATAAATCTCGTCGAAGAGAGCATAATCTGTCACAATTTATGATAAAGTTACGATAACTGATCCTAAGTTATCTTCTGTTTTTGTTGATAAATTTGTTTTGTTTTGTTGTCGAAAACATTTTAGTTCAAATGACCCAAACAGTTACAAGAAGTTCAAAAATTTTGAAAAATGAAAATATCCATAAATCTCATCCAAGAGAACATCATTTATCACCATTTGCGATAAAGTTACGGTAACTTGTCATAAGTTATCTGGTGTTTTTGTTGATAAATTTGTTTTGTTCTATGTAAAAAATAATTTTAGTTCAAAAGTTCAAAAAGCAAGAAGAAGGTCAAAAGTTAAAAAATGAAAATATACATAAATCTCGTCCAAAGAGAACATAATTTATCACAATTTGTGAAATGGTTACGATAACTTATCAAAAGTTATCTGGTGTTTTTGTTGACAAATTTGTTTTGTTTTGTTCTGAAAAACATATTAGTTAAACAGTTCCAAAAGTTGGAAGAAGTTCAAAAAGTTTCAAAATGAAAATATCCATAAATCTCGTCCAAGAGAACATAACCGATCACAATTTGTGATAAAATTACGATAACATATCATAAGTTTGTCTGGTGTTTTTGTTGATAAATTTGTTTTGTTTTGTTGTAAAAAAACATTTTAGTTAAAAGGGCTTAAATGTTAGAAGAAGTTCAAAAAGTTAAAAAATGAAAATATCCATAAATCTCGTGCAAGAGACAATATCCTATCACAATGTGTGATAAAGTTACGATAACTTATCATAAGTTATCTAGTGTTTTTGTTGGTAAATTTGTTTTGTTTTGTTTTAAAAAACATTTTAGTTAAAAAGGTAAAAAAAAGTTAAAAGAAGTTCAAAAATTTAAAAATGAAAATATCAATAAATCGCGTACAAGAGAACATAATCTATCACAATTTGTGATAAAGTTACGATAACTTATCATAGGTTATCTGGTGTTTTTGGTTGATAAATTTATTTTGTTTTGTTCTACAAAACATTTTCATTTAAAAGACTAAAAAAAAGTTAGAAGAAGTACAAAAAGTTTAAAAATGAAAATATCCATAAATCTCGTCCAAGAGAACATAACTTAGGGACAATTTGCGATAAAGTTACGATAACTTATCGTTAGTTATGTGGTGTTTTTGTTGATAAATTTGTCTTGTTTTCTTGTGGAAAACATTTTAGTTCAAATGACCCAAAAAGTTACGAGAAGTTCAAAAAAGTTAAAAACATGAAATATGGATGAATCTCGTCCAAGAGATTATATCTTATGATAAATTGTGATAAAGTTACGATAACTTATTATAAGTTATCTGATGCTGTTGTTTATAAATTTGTTTTTTTATTTTAAAAAACATTTTAGTTAAAAGTTTTGAAAAAGGTTACAAGAGGTTCAAAAAGGGTAAAAAATGAAAATATGCAAAAATTTCGTCAAGAGAATCCTATCTATCACAATTTGTGATAAAGTTACGATAACTTATCATTAGTTATCTGGTGTTTTTGTTGATAAAATTTACTTTGTTTTGTTGTAAAAATATTTTAATGTAAAAGACTAACAAGTTAGAGACAATTTCTGGAGTTCGACATGACTGGCGGAGATTCAGATTCCGATGAGGTTGTTAACTCAGCCAGCGCAGGTTCGGATGTTGAGAACGTGGATCTCGAAGATTGGGGTTCCGAGGTGAGTGGTGAGGAGATTCCTGTAATTGAAGATCCAGTTCCAGACATGGTGGATGTCAGACTCACACCTGCCATCAGGGTCGCGTTGGAGTGGTTGGACACAGTCAATTTGTGCGATGAATTCACCAGAAGAACAGCAGTGATGAAATCTGTGCCGTACAGAAATGCCATGCGACTCGCGATGGAGGAAGCAACACATGTTGTTCCAGACAGGTCAGAACGTGGGTGGCGACTGTTCTTGTTGCTCCCGAGACTCTTGTTGCACAGGCCCGCCAGGGGGGCAACATCCACAAGAACAAGTTGGCCCAACGATTTGACGATTTCGCAGCTGGCAAATGGATACAGCTTCTGCATGCAAGCAGGAAGTGCGATGAGGAAGCTTCTGTGGCCATGCACATGAAGCGGAGGAGGGACACTCAGTCGAATGAGATGGAGAGACGAGCTGCCCGAGCCCTCTCTCTGGTTCAAATGGGTGAGTTGTCGTCAGGCCGCCAGGCATTGGAAGGTGCTTCTCTTGCGCCTTGCAGTGAGCAATCTCTCAATTCCCTCTGTGACCCAGAGCGGCGGCCACCACGTCCCAGGGATCCAATTCCTCGTAACATTTTGGAGCATCAGCCGGCGATTCCTTTATGAATTGGAGGAGTTCCGGTTTGTGGTGAATCTTCGAACTTCACGGAGAGGCGCAGCTGCAGGACCATCGGGCATGACAAGTGACCATCTGCGGCCTCTGCTCGATCATGTCCGGGACAGCCATCTCTTGTTCCTTCTGGGAGATCAGTTGGCCTAAGCCCAAACTCCTGCATCTGTCAACGACGCCATCCGGTTGGGTAGATTGACTGCGTCTGCAGAAACCCTCTGGAGGGGTGCGGGGGATTGTCGCTGGAGACATCATGCGGAGGTTGGTGGCACGCACCATGTCTCACCAGCTCAGCAAGGCCGTGGAGTCCGCCACAGCCCCATTCCAGTACGCCATGACCACCAAGGCTGGGACTGAGTGCATCGCCCACGCACTCCAAGCTCTGACCGAGTCGAACCCGCAATGCACCATCATGACCGTGGATGGGATCGGTGCTTTTGATCAGATATCTCGCGCATCGATGTTGGGAGCTCTCCGTGATGTGGAAGGTGGTTCTCAAGCACTCCCATTCGTGAGGTTGTTCTATGGGCAACCGTCTCGGTATTTGTGGGAAGACAGTGTCGGTGTCGTGCACCATGTGGATCAGGGCGAAGGAGGAGAACAGGGAGACGCAATGATGCCTCTCCTGTTCTCCTTGGGGCAACACGCAGCTCTCCAGGCAGTGCAGGGTCGTTTGGACGCTGGAGAGCGTTTGATGGCGTTCTTGGACGACGTGTACGTGGCGACACCCACCCCTGACAGAGTGGGGCCGATCTACACCACGTTGGACGTGGATCTGTACCGTCACGCTCGCATCCGCATCAACGGGGGAAAAACTCAAGTGTGGAACGCAGCCGGCATTCGCCCACGTGCGTGCGACGAGTTGGAGAGAATCGCCCAAGAAGCAGATCCAACAGCTAGAGTTTGGCGGGGATCGCATTTGCCTCTCGTTCAGCAGGGGATCACAGTTCTGGGAACACCGTTGGGCAGTGTTGAGTTCGTGCAGGCCCATCTGCAAAAAACTTTGGCGGATCATGACACTCTCCTCTCTCGGATTCCTTTGTTGGACGACACGCAGTCTGCTTGGGCATTGTTGCTACATTGCGCCGGGAGTCGAGCCAATTACTTGTTGAGAGTCATCAGACCTGAATTGGTTCGAAATTTCGCGGAGGGCCACAACGCTGGTCTCTGGAGGTGTTTGGCACAGATTCTCCCAGCCTCAACGGGGGCAGATCCCATTGCGAAGGCCACTGCGTCATTGCCTCTGTCCATGGGAGGTCTGGGTCTTCGAGATGCCTCTCGCACCAGTGAGCCGGCCTTCTGGGCAAGCTGGGCCGACTGTCTCTCCATGATTCGGAAGAGACACCCTGAAGTGGCTCTGGAAATGGTGCGTCAATTGAATGCGGTCGATGCGTGTCCTTCTTTGCATGCAGCATCCAGGGCAGCGAGAGAGTTGACTGGGGTCGAGGGTTTCGAACCTCCCACGTGGGACGCTCTTGCGAATGGTTTGCGACCTCCCACACACGATGCCGACGAGTACGAGCCAGGAGCCAAGCGTGGTTGGCAACATGAGGCTGCATCGCGTGTTGAGCGCCAGTTCCGTGGCCGGTTGATGGAACGCATGGCCGAGCATGAGCAGGCTTTGCTTCGCTCGCAGAGTGGGCCCATGGCTGGGATGGCCCTCACCGCGAGTCCATCAAGTTTCTCGACTCGCATTGACCCACACCTGTTCAGGGTGATCTTGTTGCGCCGTCTTCGCCTCCCTCTCCCTCTCTCCGTACGTCAGTGTCGTTGTGGCCGTTTCCTCGATTCTTTTGGCCATCATCGAGCTGCGTGCGCGAGAGCGGGGGTTCTGGGAAGACGGGGATTCGCCATCGAGAGCGCGGCTACACGCGTGTGTCGGGAAGGAGGCGCCAGGGTTGCAACCAACGTGTTGTTGAGAGATTTAGATCTGGCCGTGCCAGTTGCCAGGGGCGGACGCCGATTGGAGATCATCGCAGATGGCCTCCCCTTGTTCGGTGGCGTGCAGCTTGCTGTTGATACCACCCTCGTTTCTCCGTTGCACTGCGACGGAACGGCCCGTCCTGGTTCTGCCCGAGTGGATGGTGCTGCGTTGGCAGTCGCACGCAGACGGAAAGAACGCACTTATCCTGAGCTTGTGGGCCGCCAAGCCAGAGCACGGTTGGTTGTGTTGGCTGGGGAGATCGGAGGTCGTTGGTCCACGGAGACCAGCACATTCGTGCGACTCCTTGCAAAAGCCAAAGCGCGTTCAGAGCCAAGTGTCATGAGACGTCGAGTCGAGCAAGCTTGGCGCTTGAGGTGGGGTGCTCTGCTGGCGTGTGCGTCTGCACGGGCATTCGCAGCATCTTTGTTAGATTTGCGCCCTTGTGGTGCAGATGGCGCCATCCCACACGCTCATGAGGTGGTGCACGATTTCCGCTACTCGGGTTTAGCGGATTAGGCGTGTTTGTGGTGACTGACTGACTTCCTCTTCATTTCTTTTCTCGTTAAAAAAAAACAGTCCCACCCCAAGGAGGTGAAGGAAGGCAACACCTGAAAACAGAAAAAACAACGAAAGATACAAAGTCAAAGGAGCCTTCCACCTCCCTTTCATCGAAGCCCTCCCTTTAGGATGGGCCCGACCAAGGGCTTCCGAGAGATGTTCGAAGTTCGAAGGTGGAACTTTGAAGTCTGGGTTCGAAGTTGAAACTTCCAATTTCGAAGATGGAACTCTTAACCCAAACTTCAAGAAGTTGGAACTTCGAAGTTGGAACTTTTAAGTCTTGCTTGTTACAAAAAATGAAAAAAAAAGAGAAAAACAAACAAAAAAAAACGAGGTAAAAAAAGAAAAAGAAAAAATGAAGAAAAAGACAGTTTGGCAAGAGGGTGGGTGGTGATGGCAGGGAGAGGGGAAACATTGAACATTGAAGTTTGGGTTGGAGTTCCATCTTTGAACTTCGAAGCCGTCTTCGAAACTCCATGTTCGCCCCGAACGTCGAAGTTTGGAGTCCGGCTTTGAAGCTCCATATTGCCCCAGAAGAAATCGAAGTCTGAAAACTGTCTTCGAAGTTCCATGTTCGGCGGAGGTCTTGGTGACGGTCCCACACCCATTGCTGCATCTCCTCGATACAAGAAGGCACGTAATCTTTTCCATCGAGCGCGCTTGTAACTGGGAATGTCCAATGTCATTGGTGTTGGACCTGCAACCAGCACAAGTTGGGATGCGACTGCAACTGGGCCACCAATGCCCGCAACCTTTGCACTTCTGAGGAGGTCTCTGGAGCTGGCGGCTGCTGATTTTCCAGAGATTCCATCTTCTGGTGCCGTCCTCGATGCTGGCCACCACCGTGGCTCTCTGGGGATCGTTCGTCTCCAGATGTGCTCGAGCTCTGACCAGAAACTGTTCGCAATTTCTGATCTGTGTCGACCCGTTTGAGCTGCCTTCTTGGCAGGTTCCAAAGCTTCCCGGACGGAGTCGACCTCGGTACCATCGATACCCTCCATGGCTGCCAGTGTTCTTTCCAACTCACCCGTTCCTTGGTGTCTGAAACCTTCGTGGCGGGATCCGTGAACGGCCGCAACCCTGGCGTCTTCGACCCAAACTGATGCTTCGGCTGATGCTTTGGCTGCTGAGTATGGTGATCGGCTGGAGGCTGCCGTCGCTCTGGCTTTGACGGTGCCGCAACTCGTCCTGTCTGCAACGGCCACTTCTCCGACCGTGTCTTTGGTCACCCGAATCACTTTCAACCAACCTTCGGGAACTTCCACTTTTCCAGTCTGACCACCAACGAACCCTCCTCCCCCGCACAAGCAAAGACAAGTTCGAACAGAAGTGGCTTGAGTGTTGCGAAGTGTCCGCAGCTGGGTGCAAACTGCATTTCTCCACGTCAATTTCGCCTCGGTCGCAGATGTCCCGAAGCACTGTTCCACTTTTGGCTCTTCATCGCACACATGTTCGCGACGTTGGCATGCAGTGTTGCGCTTCTCACAACGATGTTCGCACAAATCACGGATCTCGTCAATCTTCATGTCAAACCTGTCCAAGATGAAAACAGCGGCCGCCAGTTCAAGTTCGACGCGACATCATCCGACGCCGAATCGGCTGGCCACACGAGCAAGAACAAGAATAAAGGTGAAAGCAAAAGCAAGAACCAACGAAATGGCAAAGAAGAAAACCCAAGAATGAGAAAGTTCGAGGGATGGTGCAACGAAAGCAAGGTCGCAACTGCAAATTGTTGGCATGGAGAAAAGAGAAACTGGCACCATAAGCACAAAACAAAGAAAGCTGCCACAGATGAAAGCACAAAAGATATTGGACTCGAGTCCGTGTGTGAAGTCGCAGCTTGGTTGTCGACTCAAGGAGCTCATGTACCCGTGTGTCCGAAAAATTATGCCCTCACGTGACTCTGCAAGCACCACCGACACACTGGCGAGGTTTGGATTTTCGACCGACAAACGGCAAGATGCTCAAATTTTCGGGATTGCGCGAAGTCGTGTGCAGCGCGATTGATCTGCACGGCAAAGTGTTCAAAATGAAAATCCCTTTGTTGTCTGGGAAGTAAGACGTCCGTTGCTGTCCATGGAAGACAAGGGTTTCATTTGACAGTCAAAGACGGCTGCCGGAAACTTGGAAGCCATGATCGAGAGATCAATCTGCGAAAACAAGGAACTCGCATCTTGTGAATGTTGACTTCAAGGGCCGACTATTGCGAGAAATTTATGATGAGAGGCCCTCCAAATCTCGTGGCTCCCGTCAACTGTGGTGTGGCAGGCCTCTTTGCTTCGGCTGGTGTGGATGAGAGAAGAGCAATCACCAACACCCGAAATGCCCACTCGTGAGGATGGCAAATCACATCATTGACTCGCATTATTTTGCTTTTTGGTGTCGTGCACTACGGGCCAACAGCTTCTGCTGCGGTGGAGGTGAAGAAATTGCAGCGGCCACGCCGGTCGTGTCGCTGGACTGCTTTTTCCTCAATTTAACAACAGGAGAGGGTTGGCTCAAGCCATTTCTCTCAAACGGCACATGGACTAATTTGACATCTTTTGTGTTCCTTCTTGCCTTGCTCAGGTTCCTTCAGCCTCGTCGCAGCGCTCGCTTGGCCGCTTTTCCTCGGCAGACCTCTCAACAACCCATCAAGATCGACTTCCCAACATGTCGGAGGGTCTCACTCCTTTTTCTGATAACGTCCCTCTTCCCAGTCACTGATCTGCGTCTGCAACGCTCAGCCCCCTTCCTTTGTGGACTTCCTACACTTTCAGCACTTGTGCTGCACCATGTGGAGCTCTTGCAAGCGAGAGCATTGTTTTGGTCCTCACAGTGTGCCTTGTTGCCGTCACCGCATTCACTACGAGCCAGCCCTTTCTACACCGCGGACCTCGTCCTCGTCCTGTCAACGCGCCCCCTGCAAATTCTGTACTCAATTCTCTCTAGGTCCCTGACGACATGCCACGTTCCCCTCCTATTTTCCCTCTCTGCTGTGCCCACACTTGTGGTCCTCCTGATTTTGTAGAAGGATTATATCCTACACCTCATATTCACGAACAAATGACTGCATATATAATGGCTACGTCAACAACAACCTTGAGCACAACACGATGATCAACATAGACACTGTCGCGCACATGAACATGCACTACACTCAGTACTGAGCACACTGAGCGCATTTCATTGATGCACATCGTGTCACATCGTGGCTCAAGTTGTCTAGCCCGCGTCATCCCATCCATGCATGTCCATTTGTGCGTTGTGTGGTGGTTGTTCTCTTCACCCGTCTCCTTTTCCTCTTTGTTCCGTCGCTCTTCTTCCAGACCTTCCAGATGTCTTCCTCCGAGTTCCACGAGAAGTTCAAGTCCAAAGACCTGCGCGACTTCCGCTTGGGGACCGTGGCCAGTTCTGACCACGAGACACCCCTCACAGGTTATGAGCCCAACCGGGACATGAACTTCGTGGATACCGAAGAGCTCGACCTCGCGGCTACCAGCGACATCTACTGGCAGCACACCCTCGACGACAACACTTCCCGCAACGATCCCGATGTCGACGATAACCAGCTTGCGATGTACCTTGCAGGTGTAGTCGATAGCACAGGGAGACCTGTTGCGCAACGAAGCAGTAAAGGTCAGTTTTCTTGGGACACTCGAAACTTGAAAAGTGCTCAGAGTCAGTTTCCTGTTGTTTCACAACCCGAAATGATCTGTCAACTTGGGGGTTCTGTTCAAACTAGAGTCGCGGAAGAGCGAGAGATCGCTCAAGCACAGATTAGGACAATGCTTGATGAACAACGAAGAATGCTCATTGCTGAGTGCAGTGAAAAAGTTCTTCATCACGAACTCCTCGCAGCACATGCTGAACAAGATCGTAAAGTTCTTCATGAAGAATTGCGACAGCAACAGGAATTTCGTGAAGTTCGTCAGCAAGATCTTATGAAGCATCTAGAATTGCAAAAATTCCAGAATTCTGAAAATCAGAAAACTATTATGGATTTATCTGGAAGACTTCAAGAACTACAGAATGAAGTGAATTTAATGAATGATTCCAAGGATTTTATGGATGCTGAATCGATTTGCAGTGGAAATCCACACGTTACCAGTCCACCTGGATTATTCCCTAGACATCCTCCATGTGAAGGATTATTGAAGCCAGCCTTCATATCGCAGCGACAAGATGAGGAGCCGCCAAATATTTGGGACACATGAGGTATTTCAGGAAACGTTTTTGCAAATCCACAAGCTTCTTCGTCAGCTCCGTATTCTCAGGAATTGAATTCATCCAAATGGAATCCATGGAGAGAAACTACCGAAGAACCAATCACAAGTCTATTGCAGAGAAAAGTGGAAGACCAAAGCAAGACTCAGATCTGAGATGCCAGTCCGGACCGTCAGCCAAAAATTCAGTTCTCTTCAGTGGAGGAGACTCTTCAAAGAATTATGGGGCAGACCAACAACGACTGCAGATTTCGGATCTTCATTTTGACAAATTCCCTACTCCAGCTACGTTTTCGTGTTGGAAGATAAGATTCAAGACCGAGGTTTGTACTTGTTCACAATTTCTTACGGAAGCTATGCAGTGGATCAAAGAAGTGGAGTTGGCTGATTCAGTGGACGAATTGAGATCTTCGTCATCTATTCGCAGTATTCCAATGCCTGATTTTGAAGTACTTGATGCGAGGATTGCTTCAGCCCTGAACAAGATCATCCATAATTCCCATTTCAAAAGGAAGATCAGTCTGGAGGAACAAAAGGCCCAGAAAGAGGACCGTTTCCTTCGAGGTAGACAGATTGCCTACTTGATCTACGAACAATTCCGGGTCACTGGAACCGATAGTTCTGTCGAGACCTACACCGGACCTATTCACTATTGTTGTTCGAAATGGTGATATTCAGGAATTCGATTCGAAGTGGGATGGAATATTACTGTCTATGATGAAAATCCCGCCTGATGACATCTTGGAAGGATTGTACAATTAAGAATACGAGAGTCTGAGAAACTCAAGACCGTATTGGAATTGTACGACCTGGAGACTCATCAGAAGAAGTTAGGACCTGATTATCACAGATTGAAAGCTATGGTGAAAAGAAGTATCGAGCAGGAAATTCGAAATAAGAACTTTGAAGCCAGAAGCGGAAATTTTGAGAAGAACGCCGTGGTCAAGAATCCAGGGACAAAACCAGCGGTACAAAGAATTCTTGGAGATTGTTGGCAGTGGGAAGCCAACGGGCAATGTGTGAAAGGAGACAATTGCAGTTTCCGCCACGATATCAATAAGCGTGGGAAAAGTTCACCATCAAATCCGTCTCAGAATTCTTTCACGCAGCAGAGTGAGCGAAAACCATCGAGGACCCGAAGCCCCAGAGGTAAAAGTCCCAGTGGTAGAACGTCGCGATGGCCTTGCAAGGATTACCTCAAAGGAACTTGCAATAACTCATCCTGCAAAAGATGGCATCCTCCTGAATGTTTGTTCTACAAGAGCAAGAATGGTTGCCGTTTTGGGGAGAAGTGCTCTTTTGCACATCGTCAGGTTGACACACAGCCGACGAAATGGTCCAAATCGAATAATGACAAAAGCGCCGTGGCTTTATTGAAAAAGGGTGATTGGCATGAACGAGAGTCCGTTACCAACCGATATCACGATAGCTCAGGGAGACCTGATTGCAAACGTGGTAAAAAGTTGGGACGAAATTCATCGAAACGTCAATTATCTGATGCACGACAATTGGGTTGCGTATTTCAGGACATGACGCCGCCGAAGTCTATTCTCCGGAAGAGCACTGACATGCCGAAGCCAATCCAGCGTGTGAAGTTCACGAAGGCTATTGCGCGTCATACTAAAATTCGAGACCAGAATCCTTCTCTAGGTTACATTTGCCCAGGTGAACCTCATGAGCGTAGCCCCCAATGCTCCAAAATTTGAGGATCGTTCACTCGAAGAGACAGAGTGGCAAGAGTTAGGTGCCCGCGAAGCAGCGTGGAAGCTGGCCAAAAATGTGTTCAAATTAAAGGAGCATGAAAAAGCAGCATTCTTCTCGTCTCCGGAAAATAGGTGCCACCTTGCATCATCTTTGAAACCTGAGGAAAGAGAGTTTGTTGTGGACTCCGGGGCGTCAATGCACATGATCAGCAAAAAGGACCTGAGTGAAGCTGAAATGGATACTTTGACGAAGTCGTGTAGTCCCACGATAGTCATAACCGCCAATGGTGAAGTGCAAACGCAAGAAGAGGCAATTGTGTATGTCAAAGAATTGGGTATGTTCTTGACAATGAAAGTCCTCGAGAACACGCCAGCAGTATTATCGCTCGGAAAGCTTTGCGATGAAAACGGGTATTCCTATGAATGGATCAATGGTCAAAAACCACATCTCATTAAGGACGGGATTCGGATTGTCTGCAATACCGAGAACTTTGTTCCATCGTGGTCCCAGGCTTGTCCAGTTCTTCCTCTGGATCATCATCAACCTCAAGGACACCTTTGAAACAGGAGAGTCATTCTTCATCGTCTTCTTCATCCTCACCTTCTTCACCTACAGTAGGCGAATTGTCGGTTCGAGAAAGAGAAGATGTGACTAACAGTGACATCTCTCCAGTACCTGTGTCCAAATTTGTTGATGATAGCTCAGGGAGACCTGATGCTGACCAAGCCAACAAAATCCCAAAAACTAATAAAAAAGAGACCACGATAGCACGGGGAAACCCGTTGTGCTCGGACAGTTCTGAAATTCCGGAATGGTTGCAAGAATTCAGGGAGAACTTGGTGGATGATGAAATTCCGTTACAGGGAGACTCTCACGCCAGTTCATCTCATGAAGCTTCTTTAGAGCCGATCTACATGAGACGTGAGGAATTGGGTAAACACAATGTTCATACTCATTTTCCCAAAGACCGAAATTGTGAGATCTGCAAGCGGACCAAAATTACAAGAGCTCCGTGCAGAAGACGCAAAGGTGAAGCTGTACCTCGTGCTGACAACTTCGGTGACTTGATAACAGCAGACCACAAAGTCCTAAGCGACAATTGCGAGTCTCGAAACAATCATCGATACGCAGTCGTGGTACAGGATCTAGCTACTCAATGGATCCAGGCGTATCCGTGCAAAAACAAAACTTCACACAGAAACCCAGAGAAGCTTGCAAAAGTTCATGGAGCCCGAGAGGAAACCAAAAGTCATTTACACTGACAATTCCTTGGAATTTGGCAAAGCCTGTGAAGATCTTTCATGGAATCATTGCACGTCTACATCACACCGATCGGAGGACTAATGGTATTGCCGAAAGAGCAGTGCGCAGAGTAAAGGAAGGCACCTCTGCTGTATTGCTGCAATCAGGTCTAAATGAAAGTTGGTGGGCAGATTCCATGGAATGCTATACCTATCTGCGAAACGTCACAGACCTGTTGTCTGATGGGAAGACGCCCTATGAAAGACGTTTTGGGAAGCCATTTGAAGGACCCGTTGTTCCTTTTGGTTCACTTGTTGAGTATCACCCTATAACTGCGAAAGATCAGTCCCGAATCCATCAATTTGGAAAGAAAGTTTTACCTGGATTGTTCCTCGGATACGCTCTTTACGCGGGAGGAATTTGGAAGGGTGACGTACTGATTGCAGACCTTGAGGAGTTGGAAACGATGGACGCATCGGAAATATACTCGAAAAGACTCAATGCGAAAGAGGTGATATTTCCCCAAAAAGGAGAATTTACTTTTCCAATAGCAGATGGACGAATCAAAACTCCTGGAGAAGATCAGGTACTGAAAACATCCACCTTGATACGGCCGCGACCAAATCGAGGAGAGGGTCACATTGACTTTCTTGGAGAATCAGAAGGATCTTTTCCACAGCCTCATGACTCACTTCCGGTTGCCGGTGAAGCTATGCACGATTTTTGGTCCATGTCGGGCAACTTCATATACCGCCATCACGTTGAACCACGAGTCGAACTTTACTCGCCGAGAGAAGAATCATTCCCTATTCCACTGAAATACATTGACGTCACCAGAACTACTCATACGAATTTGGATGTCAAGCTAGAGAAGCGCATCGATGATTATTGGAATATTGATGGCTCGAGACTTGTCTGATCCTTGGACAGGTTTCACACAATTTACTCTACTCGATGAGAAAGCTCCTGACGGATATACATGGTCCGGGGGGAGATTAACGAGAAAGCAGCTTACATCCAGGCCAGATCATCTATGGCCAGAGTTATGGAAATCAATGGGGAAAGCATGCCAAGCTGAAGGAAAAGCAAAAGTGGGCTGAAGAAAAGATTCATCTTGACAATGCAAGAAAATTGCGTGGAATCTATTTCATCGACCCCGAGGATAAGGAGTACAAAGAAACCATCAAGAATGCGCGTAAGAAATTGGAAACGTCAGTTGCTCCTGCTATGCCCTGCAAAATTATGAAGAATTGTGGGAGTGGCGGATCTGACAAAAATTAGACGAAACTTGCGTGTATTCTGGAAGCCAATGAATCCATCAGAATGCGTATGGGAAATTCTGAACCTCATAATCACGAAGACCATATTGCAGGAAAGGTGAGAATTCATTGCAGCATTATAACTTGGTTCACAAATTTATTCCTATGCCTCAAGCTATGAAAATTCCAGCAGCAAAAGCAGCAGTGGACAAGGAATGGGAAAAATTGGAGAAAATTTCGGCGTGGAACTTGACCAAAGTCAAAAGTAAGAAAGAGGTGATCGATGAAGCAAGGACCATGGGCGCTACAGTTCATTTTGCATCATTAATGGACATATGTCATTTGAAAAATGCTGAATTGGAGACAAAGCACCAAAAGTATAAAGGTCGAGTTGTTCTCCGCGGTGATATTGTAAAAGACAATTCTGGGTCTTATACAGTATTCACTGAGCAAGGATCTTCAGCATCCCAAATGACCGCAGCTAAGATCATGGATATCATCTCCAGATTGCCAGGTTGCGATGGACAAGCAGCAGATGGCCAGGGGGATGGGGTCCCCAAGGCATGTCTGCAACAGGCGGCGGCGGACTCGCGAGGGTCCCGAACCTGCGTGTGTGCAAACACCCTTCCGCTTGTCCGGGGT
>CBDCEV010000165.1:0-3772 GCA_965215715.1 Hyphomicrobiales bacterium
GACAAAGGCAAAGGCAAAGGCAAAGGCAAAGGCAAAGGCAAAGGCAAAGGCAAAGGCAAAGGGGTAAAGGCAAAGGGGTAAAGGCAAAGGGGTAAAGGCAAAGGGTAAAGGCAAAGGGTAAAGGCAACCGGTAAAGGCAAAGGGTAAAGGTAAAAAAGGTAAAAAGGTAAAAAGGTAAAAAGGTAAAAAGGTAAAAAGGTAAAAAGGTAAAAAGGTAAAAAGGTAAAAAGGTAAAAAGGTAAAAAGGTAAAACAGTGAAAGGTGAGAGGCGAAAGGATGTTTTTAAAAGGTAAAACGGTCAAAAAGGAAATGACGTCAAAAAAGTTACACAGGTTTAAGAAGTAAAAAAGGTAAAACAGTAAAATGTAAAAAAGGAAAAGTCAATGCTAGAAGGCTACAGGTTAAAAAGGTCAAAGGGTTCCAAAGGTTAAAAAGTTTAAAGGTCAAAGGTCCAAAATGTTTCGACGTGTGAGATTCAAGATTTAGGGTAAAGGTCAAAGGTTGAAGGTTGAAGGTGAAAGGCGAAAGGTTAATTGTGGAAAGTTTGAAGGTCTAAAGGTTGATGGGTTGGGGGTTAAAGGTTCCTAAGGTTTAAATGTTATCACATATGTGTGGAACATGTTTTTTCCAAAACAACGTTAGGTTTGGATGGGGGACAAAAAAGGAAAAACTTAGAAAACATGAGAAAAAGGGGAAAAGGGAAACATGGAAAAAGTGGAAAATGGAAAACGGAGAAGCAGGAGAAAAGTGAAAAATGAAAAAAATTGGAAAACGGAGGGAACATGGCGAAAATTGGAAAAAGGAATAAAAAAGGAAAAAAAGAAGGCGACAGGGCTCTGAAACAGCTTTTGTGACACCTCAAGCGTTTTAGCGTCCTTTTTGACGGGATCCGTTCTCCCTGCGGGATGCGGCACTTCTTGCCGCAAATGGCCCCAGACTCCAGCGACAGAGCTCTGAAACAGCTTTTGTCACACCTGACACCTCAAGCAGTTTAGCGCCCCTTCCCACCCTTCAGCCGCAAATGGCCCCCAGACTCGAGCCAGACGGCTTCGATGTTTTTTCTGCGACACCTCCAATCGTTTCAGCGGTCTTTTTTAAGTTACCCGTGCTCCCTGCTGTCTTTCGCGCTTCTTGCCGCAAATGCCACTTGACTCGAGTGCGTCTCCCTCAGGTTTTGGGGCGGTTTGGCGCTGTGATTGCCACAAAACCCACGTTTTATCATACGGCGGAAGAACCGCGGACATTGCCACTGTTCAAAATGACCCTTCGTTATTTTGGCGCTTGCGGAAACCTGTGCACAAGAAACACGTTTGGATACCGTGCACCTCAGCTGTTTGCTATTCTGCTAAATCTGCTGTCTTGAAGGTTCAAATTCCGTTTGTCAGCTACTTTTCACCAATAGTTGTCAGTACTTCATGTTTTCAGGTGTGTCCAAAGCGGACAAAAAAAGACGTTGTGGTGTTGGCTTTCAACGCATATGCAGGAGGTGCTTGTGCGCTGTGGGGCAACACCTTTTTCAAGTGTGTGTAGTAGGGTTTTCCGCGGTGTTGTTCCACCCAGTATTATCAGAAACACACCCGTCTCAAGCCATATTCCGAGGGCAGTCGGAGGAAAGCTCTTGATGGTGACCGGTGGGTAAGGGTTCGGGTAAGGGTGAGGGTGAGGGTTGAGGGTCAAGCGTTAAGGGTTGAGGGTTGAGGGTGGAGGTTTGAGGGTTGGGTGTTGGGGGTTAAGCGTGACGGGGATGCCAGGGACAGCCGAAAAACATCGGTCCCTGCGTCTCCTTCTCTCTCCTCCGTGTGAAAAAACACACCCTACAGCGCTCAAGCACCTCCCACGTACACGCGCAAAGCCACTCCCACAACGTCGGATATTAACATCCGCGTTGTATCCTGAATCCGCGGTGTACCGAAAAAACCTGAGCAATCCACGTGCGCGCTTTGACCACACGGACGTCGAACATAAAGGGAAAATTAAACATGGCAACCTGCACCCCATATCACCAACCAAACACCTGGATTGACAATAACATGATTAGCATTTTTGGTGGTCAAAAACTTCTCGGGATGGCATATTTCAAAGCGCTCAATTGTTCAAAGGCTTAAGGGCTTCAAGGCGTAAATCGTAAAAAATTTAAAAGACGAAATGTTTTGAGGTTACAGGCATCAATCACACATGGACTGATGAGTCTTTGAACGCACGGCTTGCTTGGGGAAACTGAGGTGCTTCGGGAAACCAGCAGCTCACACGATCAGTCTGTGGAGTGTGAGCGATAAAAACCAGATTAGTCAGTTGAGTGTCGGCGACTGGAAAGGAAAACATCGGATTAGTCTGTGGAGTGTTACCGTTAAAATCGAGCATTCAAAAATTAGTCTGTGCGGTTTTTGTTCCGAAAGTTTGATCAACAATGATTAGTCTCTGGAGTGTTGCATCAGAATCAGCCATTGATAGAAAAAGGCGACACCGAAGGACAAAGGAGTAGTCTGTGGAGAAAAGAAGAAGGTAAAATATTGGCGGCCAGTATGACATAATGAATTTTGAAGGACAATCGATGAATCTAACCACAAATTTGAGAGACAACATATTCACGGTCAGCTTGACACCCATCATTTGCCAGTACAACGAAAGACTGTAACCGACAAATTTGAAAACACCAAGGAGAAAAGATTCACGACCAGAATCATACGGAGAATCTTGCAAGCACAACTTTCAGAATACTGTAACTCACCAACTTGAAAACAGAAAGGGAAAACTTTCGCGGCCAGAATGATACAGATAATCTTGGAGGCACAATGTTCCGAAGACTGTAATCCACAACCTTGAGAACAGAAAGGGAAAACATTCGCTGCCAGAATGACATTGACATGGGCGAATCCCGACATTTGCCCGACTGCGTGTTTGAACATTCTGATGGGGTGAGGCGTTGGTAGGTGATTCGCACTCCGAAGCTAATACAACCACATTGTGTCCCGCATGCCCACGTGCCTTCATAGTTTCACTGATAGGACCTGTGTTTATGTCGTCTCGTGTGACGTGACGGGACCCAGCGTTCCACATGTTTCACGGCTCTGATTTGGGTGATTCGTACCCCGAAGTGGAGGCAGAGCGGGTCGGTCATGTTCACATACCTTAATAGGTTCCTTGAACAACACATGTGTGCGTCGTGTCATGGGATCGTGCATGACACCCTGTGATACATGTGTGTCCACAGATATCGTCAAACAGTGCTTACGCCTTGTGATTCTGTTGGTGACACCTGCTGTGTTCCCTGTTTCACAGAATCTTCAAACACTGCTTGCACTCCTTTGAAACACAGAAATCTTCAGTCTCAAAACTTTCTGTCGCTTGTTGCTTTCTCCTTCCTCTTCTTTGGCTCCATGGAGATACAGAACTGTAAGGGTGGCAAAGGCAAGGGTTGATGTTGTTTGGAGTGGCAAAGGGAGGCTTTGGCCGCCGCGCCATTGCCCAGCAGTTAAAGAGTCACTCGCGGTGGATACAAGCAGCCAATAATTACGCTTCCACCAACATCTGGATGCAAAAAATGTATCCACAGGTGTCGGCTGGTGGAACGTCGGCGGAGTTCACTCGCGAAGTCTGGCAGGGAGGTCCAGCCTGGGACAAGGTAGCGGCCATGCATACATGCCTGGAAAGCGGATCGTGTAAAGAACTCAACAAACCAGGTTTCAGAGTCATATGCCACGCTCTGAGGGATCTCACTGAGGACTTGGACACACCGATACCGATGCTGAAACCAGTTCAAGAAAGGGCTCCA
>CBDCEV010000166.1:0-8100 GCA_965215715.1 Hyphomicrobiales bacterium
AAAACGGGATTGGCCAAAGTCGGTCCCTTCCGAGAATGATTCCCTGTTTCAATATCAATCGAATTCCTTTCATTCATCGGAATGGTACTTGGTGAATAACAAGCAGGTTCCCTTTGTTGCGGTTTTGCTTTTGCCTTTGATTGGCATGCAAAATCCTTCACATTCAGATGTAACGTTTGTTCTTCAGGTTGATCTTCAGGAACTTTTGTGTTTTTGTTGTTCGAATCAATCACAAATTTATTTGATCCATGAGAAGTTCTAACCCAGGAGTGTGTGTTGTTCTCACTCAGAGACATAATGCTAATCTCAACTCCGTGTTTGTCATGCAAGCAACTGATGGTGACTTCCAGCACGGGTCCAATTTTTGTGTTTCCCTGGATCCATCCTTTCGGTTGTGATGATCCATCATTTCTTGGAAGAATGTCTTCACGACAACAATTTCAACAAAACTTAGAAGTCCTGCATCCATGCTAAATTTACTTACTTAATCAGTTTGTGAAACCCTTTCAATTCGCTCTTCAAATCGCTGCAACAGAAATTTTTGATAGTCTGGATCGTTATTCTCCGAAGGAACTTCTGTCTTGATTTCACTGAACACAATTGTCCCATCACTTTATCAAGTTGCCCTGATCTATCGTGAAGGGATTCACATTCTTCACACATGTTTGCGATTGCCCTGTAAAGACTGAGCTGATTTGCAGAAACAATTACAATTTTTCCTGGTCGACAGCAAAGTGTATCGACAGTTTTCCGTGTCCTTTGCTTCTGAGTTTCCCCCTGGACAATGGAGTCGTTGCACGGAAAATTGGACATCCACTCTCAGCGAATTCCTTCAGTATCTTTTCTGCAAGATGGCCCAAATCCCTTGTGGACTGTCCTCTTCCTTAGAATACCATTTCTTTTCGAAATCTGGACCAATGAATGACCATTGTCCCAAATCAAACTTCTTTGCTTGTATAGATGCGACTTTGACATTTGCACGCATTCTCTTTCATTGTCTTTCGTTCCACATTCCTCCTGTGAATTTTTCTGATGTTTCTCCCAATCTGCTCAGTAGATTTGTGACTTCACCATACAACGTGGTGAATCCTGGGAAAATGTTCCACTCGAATTCAGTCGGCTCTCCACTGATTCCATCAAAGTCTCTGTAGCTTTGAGAAGTGTATCCATTCTATCCTGTCCTTCCAAGATTCGTTGGATTTGGATGTCGATGATCTTTCCAAGACAATACGAATCTGAAAAGACGTAGATTTTCGCGTGTTGAAGATTGAAGACTGTTTCGTCACCAATAAATGACAGATATTTCCATGAGTGTTTTTCCCAACGAATCGTATCCACATTTGAGATCTTGTTCTCTCACTAATTTTGCAGATATGTCGAATATTATCTTCAGTATGAGATCTGTTGATTCACAATGGATTTTGATTGTCTTGGAAATTCTTCCCCATGAATGTCGCTTAATTCATCGTTACAGCCATAAACGTTGCCCAAATTTGGAATATTCTTCTCCTTCTCTTGTAACGTTGGAAATTCTTTTCTGTCTTTTTCGCACTTGATCATTTTCATGATTCACGAATGATCTCGATTCTACAGACAATTCCAATTCTGATGTATCGCTTCCCATGATGAAATTTTGAGAATTTGCCACTTCTTGAAAATTGATATTATCAGGTCGCCCTGATCTGGCACGAAGTGTTTCTTGATACCTTGCGGATTGCGCGGTTCCGTCGAGAAGAATTTCTCCGTGATCAGGTCGAATTTGTTGTACAATTCTCCAAAAAGTTTTACCAGGTTGTCCTGTTCGATCGTGTGTCGTAGTCTCAGCTTTCCACTCTTGAGAAGACCAAGAACGGTCGCAATCCAATTTTGAATATTCTGTTGAAGAGAAGCTCTCGAATAAATCTGTTTCTTTATCAAGTCGTCCTGATCTATCTTCTCCATCAACGAATTTCCATGGATCTTGATTTCCATAATCTTCCCCGGACTTACTGAAGTTGAAGACGATACGAAAGATGACGTCTTGCCAATAAGATTCATCATAGGTCTTGATTTTGCTGTGACTCGTTCTTCTCCTTGTTGATCACTTCGTCATTGCAGCAGAGCAAACTGTAGGACTGAAATGGTTAATATGACACAAGCAACAAATCATTCCACTCATCATGCGTGAAATTTCTTTCGGTCAAAATGTCAGCGAGTTGGTTTTTGGTGTCGATGTTTTTGATTTGTTTTGGAATCCAGATTGATTCGATCGAACAACCAATCAAGAGCAACTTTGTGGGTTCTGGACACGTGTCTCATCGTTGGACTTGATCCTTCAATTATCCGTTTGATCACAGCTTCATTGTCCTCAAACACATACAATAAAGCTTCATGACGCGAGGATTGGACATTTGAAGGAACAGAATCAATGTCTTTCATCACATCGATTTTCTTGTGAGACTTGTGGTGTTTGTGATCATCACAGGTTTCCCCGATCGATCTGAAACACGAGAAACATTTCAAAGAACAGAAACAATCAGCTCCCACAACTCGAGAGCAGGAAGCCCGTCTAATCTCAATCCAGCGTCCAAAGAGATGATTTCCGATTCTGTTGAACTGTGTGAAACTGAAGTTTGTTTCTTGCACATCCAACTTGTTGGAGCAAATGTATGACTTCCAAGAAAAGCATAATGTTCTTCCAAAAGTGATTTCGAATTTTCAAGATCTCCCGCGAAGTCAGAGTCTTGAAACAGTCCGAATCTGCGTTGTTTAGCAGTATTACCCACATGACAATATTGTCTGTATTCACAAGTGTGATGAAAATATGAAATCAATTGATTCCGGCGTTTGTCACAGATTTTGGTCCATAACGTAGTCGATTTTATGTACTGACCATAGAATATCAGGTCTTCCAATTCGTTCCAAGTATAAACATTTTAGAACAATTTGAGAACATACTTGTGACAACTTTCCAACAGATTGTGGTGGTTGTTGCGTAGTCTTGTTGACTAAATCGTATTTTCGCTCCACATATTTCTTTGCATGACCCTCCATATCATGAGATCATCAAGAAATACGAACATTTTGAGGGAATGGCAGTTTTTCTGTCCCTCCCGCGGAAATTCTCGATTCGAACATGGTTCTGTTATTGTCAACAATATCTTTGCATATTTGGCATCGTCTTTGAGTTCATCCCAAGTATACATGATCGAGGAAAGATGTTGGCTCTCCCAAAATCGACTTCTTTGTACATCGGATCAAGATTTCGTTTTTTTCCAGCCAATTTTATGTCATCCACATACACAGATCCGAATAATCCTTTTCACGATGTGCAAAGAGACATTCCCAATTTGGAATTTTCTTCCAGCCATACTTAATAGGACTTTCTCAAATTCGCCTTTCCCACAACAGTCGTGCCAAAGGATGACCGTACAGATTCCGTTCAAGAGGAACAACTGGGTTTTCAATACTGGACCATGATTTTGGCCATTTGTGTCGTGGTAGACGAATCCAAATTCCTGGACACTCCGATTTTGTTTTTTTCAGTAATTTGTGAGCATCTTCCATTTTCACTTGGGTTGAGCAGATACTGCGTCCGCTGCTTGTCCATCGCAACCTGGCAATCTGGAGATGATATCCATGATTTTGGCGGTTGTCATTTGTGATGATTAAAAACTGTGCAAGACCCTGAGTTGATGATTTACAATATCACCTCAGAGTACAACTTGACCTTTGTATTTTTGGTACTTTGTCTCCAATTCAGCATTCTTAAAATGACATATGTCCATTAATGATGCAAAATGAACTTTTTCGTTCGACGTCTTTTACTTCTGACTTTACTCAGGTTCCACGCCGAAATTTTCTCCAATTTTTCCCATTCTTTGTCCACCGCTGCTTTTGCTGCCGGAATTTTCGTAGCTTGAGGCACAGGAACAAATTTATGAACCAAACTGTAGTGCTGTAATTAGTTGTCTCCTTTTCCTGCGATATGGTCCTCATGCTTTCCAATTGACTTCCAGAGCTTCTGGTCAAAGATGATCTGGCCTGGATGTGAGCTGTTTTCTTGTTAATCTCCTCCCGGACGACATATATCTGTCGGGAGGTTTTTCTTCCAATAAAATGAGTGAAACTTGTCCAATATCTAAACAAATCTTTGACCCATCGACATTCCAATGATCATCGATGCGTTTCTCTTGGTGCAGTTCTGGCACGTCAATGTGCTGCATCCGGAAGTGAGTCTTGAGGTTGTGGAAGAGACCCTTCTGATTCTCCAAGAAAGTCAATATTACTCTCTCCTTGAATTGGTCGATGCCGTACCAAGGTGGATGTTCTCAGTTCCTGATCTCTTCCAGGGGGTTTGATTCGTCCATCTGCGATTGGAAAAACAAATTCTCCTTGTTTGGGGAATATCACCTCTTTCGCATTGAGTCTTTTTGAGTAGATTTCCGATGCGTCCATCGTTTCCAACTCCTCAAGGTCTGTGATCAGTGCGTCACCTTTCCAAATTTCTCCCTCGTAGAGAGCGTATCCGAGGAACAATCCAGGTAGGACTTTCTTTCCAAATTGATGGATTCTCGACTGATCCTTCGCAGTTACAGGATGATACTCAACCAATGAACCAAATGGAATAATAGGTCTTTTAAATGGTTAAAACGTCTTTCATAGGACGTCTTCCCCATCAACTAACAGATCTGTGACGTTTCGCAGATGGGTGTAACATTCCATAGAATCTCCCCACCAACTTTCATTCAGACCTGATTGCAGCAATACAGCAGACGTACCTTCTTTCACTCTGCGCACTGCTCTTTCAGCAATACCATTAGTCTCCGATCGGTGTGGTGTAGACGTGCAATGATTCCAGGAGAGATCTTCACAAGCTTTGCCGAATTCCATGGAATTGTTAGGGTAAATGACTTTAGGATTCCTTTCGGGTTCCAAGAACTTTGGCTTTTTGGTCCAGTTGGGCCGACACTCTCCCAATGATTAAGGAGAGACACCCGGAAGTGGCAGAGGTCATCGTGCACCACTTGGAAAGAGGAGGGACATCACCATGCTTGGATTCAGCACGGAGGGCCGTTGTTGTTCTGGATGGAGTGGACGGGTTTCAAGTTCCATCTTGGTACGATGTCGCATCTGGTTTGCTCCCGCCCGTCATTGGAGACGAGGACAGGGAGCCTGGGGTCCCACGTCAGGGGTGGCAGCTTGCAGCAGCAAGTTGCGTTGAAGCGGATTTCCGCGCAGCAACGTTGATGCCGGGGATGAACCCCGTCGAAAGGATATTGTTGAGGTCACAGAGCGGACCATGTGCAGTGGTTCCTTTCACCGTTGTTCCGTGTGCTTCTCCAGCGCCGCCTCCGTCTCCCCCTTCCCTTGTCTCAGCGCATCTGGGTGTGGCCGTCCTCTCGACAGCCTTGGCCACCACCGCGCAGCATGTTCAAGGACAGGGGCTCTGGGGAGGAGGGGGTTACTATTGGAGAGTGCGATCGCCCGGATCTGCAGGGAAGCAGGAGGCAGAGTTGTCACCAACATGTTGGTGAGAGATATGGACTTGGGAGTTCCTGCTGCAGGTGACAGTCAGCGGTTAGAGGTGGTTGTGGACGGGCTCCCGTTGTATGGAGGTATGCAACTTGCAATAGACACAACGTTGGTGTCAAGCGTCCGAGGAGACGGGGAGCCAAGAAGAGGAGCCGCAGACACTGACGGGGTATCACTGCTCCAGGCGAGGAAGCGCAAAGAGAACACGTACCCCGAACTCAGAGGCCCAAGGGCCAGAGCACGTTTGGTCGTCGTGGCGCTGGAGGTTGGGAGCAGGTGGTCCGCAGAAGCAAAGTCCTTCGTGGGACAGTTGGCGAAAGCCCGTGCTAGGACGGAGCCGCGAGTGACTCAGCGAAGGATGGAACAAGCGTGGAGGCTCAGATGGTGTTCCATCTTGGCGTGCAGCGCGTTCTTTTGCCATGTCTCTGTGGGGCATGAAGGGTGCACTTGGGGCTGATGGCCAGGTGCCGAGGTCACATGATGTTGAGTGTGACCACCGTTTTGAGTTGGGTTGACTCGTAAAGCATAGTTTTGTTTTGTAAAGGATGTGGTGTGCGTTGATGATTCATCTGGATGGAGTCAAAAAAAAGAGTAAATCACTTTAGGATTCCTCTCGGGCTCCAGGAACTTTTGCAAGCTCCTCTGAGTTTCCTGTGAAGTTTATGTTTTGCACGGATACGACTGGATCCATTGGGTGGCCAAGTCCTGCACCACGATTGCATATCGATGATTGTTTCGAGATTCACAACTTTCACTGAGAACTTTGTGATCTGCTGTTATCAAATCACCAAAATTTTCTGCACGAGGTACGGCTCCGCCAATGCGTCTTGTGCACGGGGCCCTTGTAATTTTGGTCCTCTGACAGATCTCGCAATTTCGGTCTTTTGGGAAATGAGTATCAACACAGTGCTTACTCAAATCCTCACGTCTCTTGAGTATGGGCTCTAAAGATGCTTCATGAGACGAACTGGCGTGAGAGTCTCCCTGTAATGGAATTTCATCATCCACCAAATTTTCCTTGAATTCTTGCAGCCATTCCGGGATCTCAGAATCCAACGGGTTACACCGTTCTATCGTGGTTTCCTTTTTATTTGTTTTTGGTATTTTATTGGCTTGGTTTCATCAGGTTGCCCTGATCCATCATCAACCGACTTGCACTGGAGAGATATCACTCTCAATCGTTTGGGCTCTCTGGTTGTGGTGTGAAACCCCGGCGGCTTCGGGGCCGCCGGGGCTTCACACGACAACCCGAGAACTCCAAACGCGCACAATTGAGCGCCCGGCCTTCAAAAACACCACGAGAATTCAACGAGAAGACCCCCCAGAGAGAGAAGAAAGAGTGAAATTTCCGGCGGGAGAGAGAAAAATCGTCCGGCGGAGGGGTGGGGGAGGGTCCAGCGGAGAGGCCCCAAAATCTTGAAGACACCCACCAAAAATCTTGAAGACACCCAAAAATCTTGAAGACACCCACCAAAAATCTTGAAGACACAACACACACACAACACACAACACACACAATTGAAAACACCCAACACAACACCCAACACACACACACACACAATCTTGAACACACCCAAAATCTTGAAACACACACACAGACACGGTAGAGTCCAATTTTGGCCAATCCATTTTTTGGCCAATCCATTTTTGTTGTGTTGTGTTGTGTTGTGGTTGGTGTTGGCAATTTCGAACAAGTGCGGTTTTACCCCTTATGACATTTTGGCCTCTTTTGGGCCCCCCTCCCCGTCCCTATTGACTTTCCACAATGTCAAGTACAACCCTTGAACCCTTGAAACCCCTGAAACCCCCAAAACCCCAAAACCCTAAAAACCCTAAACCCTAAAAACCCTAAACACCCCAAACCCTAAACTCCCAAACCCCTAAACCTTGAACCCTAAAAACCCTAAAAACCCGAAAAACCTAAAAACCCTAAAAACCCTAAAAACCCTAAAACCACCAAAACCCTCAACCCTCAACCCTCAACCCTAAAAAACCCTTAAAAAACCCTCAAAAACCTTAAAAACCATCAAAAACACTTTAAAAAACCACCAAAACCCCTCCCCAAAACCCTGAAAACCTTAAAAAACATTGAAAAAACCCTTAAAAAAACCCAAAACAAAACAAAAAAAAACCAAATCCCGTAAAAAAACACTAAAAAACACTAAAAACACTAAAAAAACAGGAAAAACCTTAAAAACCTTTAAAAAAACCTTAAACCTTAAAAAAAAACCTTAAAAACACTAAAAACCTTAAAAAACTTTGAAAAACACTAAAAACCCTTAACAACCCTTAAAAAACTCTAAAAAAACCTAAAACCCTTTTAAACACTGAAAACCATATTAAACCCAAAAAAACCTTTAAAAAACACTATAAACCCTATAAAACTTCCCCAAAACCCTATAACCCCCCCCCACAAACCCCCCCAAAACCCCCAAAACCCCTCCCCACCTCCCCCTCTCCCACAAACCCCTTCCCAAAAAAAAACCCAAACCTCCCAAAAACCCACCCAAAACCCACCCCAAAACCACTCAAAACCCCCAAACGCACCAAAAAACACACCAAAACACACCAAAACCCTCAACCCTC
>CBDCEV010000167.1:0-7567 GCA_965215715.1 Hyphomicrobiales bacterium
CAAGACGACACCATGCACACGCAAACAATCACACAAGGTGTGGCGCTTTGTGGTCACAGTCGCTGCAAGGACACCCACGGAACACTGGGGCCGGAAAGGGAAGGCCGTGGGTGGCCCGAACGCACCACAAGAAGACCACAAGCAAGAGGTCTTTCCGTCAAGCAGTTTATACTTTCGAAATCTGTTCTGAAAATAAAATGATTCGCAGAGTTAAAAAACGTAGGATTTGCAAACTTCGCGTCATGGGAATTTTGTTTACAATTTTGAGTTTCGAGTACAACCAAAAACTAAAAACTAAAATCTAAAAGTCAAAAAAAACAAAATCTGAAAACTTGTCAATTGAAAACACATACAAAATAGAAAAGGCAGGAAAACGTAGGAATGTTGAGATTTTTGTTTATTTTTTGAGTTTTGAGTACAACTAAAGATTAAAAAAACCAAAATCTAAATCAAAAAACCCAAAAAGCTGAAAACTTAACAATTGTAAACACATACAAGAACGAAAAAGGAAAAGAAAAAACTTTTACAAAGCCCACCAATTCTCACAACACGATACTCAACACCCAACCACCCAACCACCCCAACACCCAGCCCAACACACAACACCGAACCACCCAACCACCCGACCCAATCACCCAACACCCAACAATTGACCAAACCACCCAACCAAACCACCCGACCGAATCACCCACCCAACCCAGCCACCCAACCACCCAACACCCAACCACCCAACACCAGCAACACCCATCCAACCAACCACCCAACACCCCACCACCCAACCATCCAACCCTCAGCTTTGTAGAAACTTTAAATTTAAAACTATGAACCTAAAACTCTAAATACTAAAGATTTAAAAAAAAAACTCAAAAATCAAAAAACTTCCCAAACTCAAAAAACAAAACACCAAAACTGGAAACTACGACCAAAAAAAAACATGTTTAAACATGTGTGTATGTTTTTACATACATATATGAATAAAAAAAATTTGGGTAAAACAGAAAACAAAAATAGTCAGAAAACAATCAAAAGTTAGAAATGTTTTGAAATGGTCCTAGAAAGGTCCAAAATCAAAAACATGGAATAACTTCACACATACAATCAAATGTTCAAACTTACTCTTGAAATGGTCCCAAAAAGGTCCAAACGGCCGAATAGTACGCCTTCTCCTCCTCACTGACACACAACCACACACCAACACACACCCACCCACCCACCCAAAAGAGGAAGGAGAAGGAAGGCAGCACCACCCAAAAAGAGAGGAGAACTTCTCCCTCTTCTTTCGTGTGGTGAGTTGTTCCTTCCCCACTCTCGCTGCGATCTCCTCCTTCTTTTGGCCATCACTCCTTCAGTGGTGGTTTGCCTCCACCCTCTCCCTTCGGTGGTGGTTTGCCCTCACTCCCCTCTGGCGACGGTTCACACTCCTCTAGTTGCGGTTTCGCTCCTTCCTCCCCAACGGCAGGGCGTTTGCCCACCTCCTCCCATCCCGGCCGGGAGTTGACACCCCTCCTCCCTTCGGTGGTTGTTCGTCCCCCTCTCCTCCAGCGGTCGCCTCGGGTTGGATGGGATGTTGGGTGATTGGGTTGGGTGGTTTGGTGTTGTGTGCTGGGGATGTTAGGTGTTGGGTCGAGTGTTGGGTGTTCGGTGGTGGGGTTGTGGTTTTGCGGTTGGGTGTTGAGTATCGTGTTGTGAGAATTTTCGACGTTGTAGAAGTTTTCGTTTTATTGTATTTGGTATGAATAGGTTAGTTCTCACTTTTATGATTTTGTTCTTTTGGTTTTAGGTTTTGAGTTTTTGAGTCATTTGGTTTTCTGTCTTGCATTTTTTAGAATTTTTGTTTATATTTTTGGTTTACTTGGAACTAACCCCCTCTCCCTCCTCCCCAAAAAAAAAATTAAATTCTAAAAACTCCAATGGCCCGAAATTTCAAAACCTGACTTTGTAAACTTTTGAAATCATGTTTATTTTCAAAAATGATTTCAATACCTCATTTCACACATTTCAAAAAATAGTTCAGAAGTTTTTAAGTCAGGTATCCGAACTTCGGGCGTATTTTTCGTTTTTTGCCAAACACGAAAAAAGAAACTTGGTGGAGGCGTTGGGTTGGGTGGGGTGTTGGGTTGAGTGTTGGATGGCTGGGTTGGGTGTTCCTCCCCCCTCCTCTGGGAGGGGCTGCTTTTTCCCCCTCTCTTCTGTTGGGTGGTGCGGTCTGGCCTCCTCCTGCTTTGGGTGGGGCTGCTTTTCTCCTCAAACACCCACTCAACCCAACGTCGAGTTTTCTGTGTTTTTTGTTTTTTTGTTTGTTTTTGTTTTTCGTTTTGCGTTTTCAGCAGCGCTAAAATAAACTGACCCGAAGCTCGGATACTTTACATTTTAACTTTTGAAATGTTTGAGATACTTTTGAAATCATGTTCAACTTTTGAAGTCTGTTTTGGAAATAAACAAGATTTCGAAAGTTTGTAAAGTAAGGTTTTGAAACTTCAGGTCATTGGAGTTTCCAGAAGTTTGTTTTTAGTTCTCAGTTTTGGCTTGATGGTGGAACTGAACTCTAAAAACTGAAAACAAAAAACACAATGATCTTAATAGTAAAAAATAAAAACCAAAGACAATCAACTGAAACTAAAAACGAAAAACACTTTTACAAAGTCGAAAAATCTCACAACACGATACTCAACCACCCAGAACCCAACCCAACCACCCAACACTCAACCCAACCACCCAACACTCAACCCAACCCAACGCCCAACCCAACACCCAACCCACCACCTAGCTTTCTGAGTGTTTGTTTTTTGGAGTTCTTAGCAACACTCAAAACTCAACACTAAAAACTCAAAACTGACCAGAAATCTGGATACTTTACTACTCTAACGTTTGAAACTTTTGAAATATGTTTGAAACTTTCGAAATTATCCCAACACCCCAACACCCGACCCAACCACCCTCCCAACCCAACCCAACACACCACACCCCACCTGACCACTGACACCCAACCCGACACCCAACCACCCGACCACCCAACCCGACCAAACCCCTAGCCCAACCACCCAACCCAACCACCCCTCACATTTTTTAAGACACCAAAAAACCAAAACACAAAACACAACTGAAAACTAAAAACTAAAATCTAAAACTCTGGATACCAAAGACAAAATTTTTGTTAAAAAAAACAAAAAACTCAGAAAACTCAAGAACTCAAAGACCAAAACCCAAAACTGAAAACTTTTTAAAGATGTTCAAACATGTATGTGTGTATATTATATATAAAGGAACTGGGTAAAACAGAAAACAAAAATAGTCAGAACACAATCAAAAGTTTAAACTTAGTTTTTGCAATGGTCCAAGAAAGTTCAAAAAAACATTGAAAAGTGTACAAAAACAATCAAAAAGTTAACAATGTTTTTTAAGATCCCAAAAAGTTAAAAACAACAAAAAATGCAACAACTGCACGAAAACAAGCAAAATTTAAATTTACTTTTGGAAAAGGTGCAAATGACCCAAAAGAATGGTCCCTCCCCCCTCATCCTCCTCTCCCTCTTCCTCTCCCACAAACACCCCTCCCCCACACACACCCCACCCCACCCCACCCCACACCCACACACCCACGCACACACCCACACCACACCACCATCACCAGCAATGGTGGGGTTTGCTGATCTCTTCGTTTTCTATGGTCATCAGTGCGCAGCAGATGATCTTGACAAGCTCGCTCTTTCTGATTAGCTTCTCACTGCCGTCCTCTGCGAGTCGCACGTCTGCTGTGCTGGTCAATCAGTTGTCTTGGTGGGAGAAGCATCCTTCCCCACCTATCAAACCAATACAGACGGAGGTAAGGTAGTTCGTGTGGACATTATCTCAGTTTGCCCCAGCGCCCTGCCACAATTTTTCCCTTCTCTGCTCTGCTTGGTGGATCCACTCCTTCTGATCGGGTTTTGGATATCTGGGATGTTTACATCAACGAACTCCAGACTGTCCCCTTGGAAGTGCGGGATCAGCTTCGTGTCTTCTGCTTCAACGGCAGGGTCGATGATGTTTTGGACTCTGGTCTCGCGAAGCGGAGTTGGGCCTCCGTTCGTTCTCCCCCGCTTTTGGGCCCGGCTGAGTTCGCGAGATGGGGCAGGCTGGCTCCTCAGCGTTCGAAAATAGGTGGCTGTTGCCATGACAGACTGTAGAGAGCTGACCATTCTGATTCCCTCGTTGTGGCTTCATCGGGGGTTTTTCTTTAACACATCGCCCTCACCCTTTTTTACTCTTCCGGAGAAGGCTCGGATCGTTCCAAAATGTACTTCCAAGCATACGTACTTACGGTTTCAAGGAATCCAGATGGGACGCACTTTATGCCTGGTGGAATGCTGTCGTGCGTCACGACCCAACCAGGCCCCTCCTTGAACCTTGGACTCACTGGATTCTTCCTGATCCACATTTTTTTATGGGTTATGGACGCCATGGAGACCCCTAATGCCTTCATCCCTCAGGTCTTCAAAAATAGGAAAGAAAGCCGACTTCTTTCTTGGGCCAAGTGGAACCGTGAAGACCTGCAGTCTCTCAGCTCACCCTCATGAATGGATCCATCCTGACTTAGTTCCTCCTTCTCACTTTCTGTTTTTCAATCCAGGCACTGTCCCTAATCGTTCTTGCATTTTAGTTCAGCCTCACCTTTGATGCCCACATTTATAAAGCCATGATGCCTTATTTGATTGTTGGCGATCATCTGCCTCAAGTTCAGTTTCTTGATCTTCCTCCTGTCACGGGTGAAAAGCTTTACAAAGTCGCTGCTGCTAAACACTCTTCTGCTGGGCCTGAAATGAGATCAAGGGCCTTTTTCCTTTTCTTGGTTTGTTGGTCTTGCCCTGGTTCTGCGTAGCATTGAGGCTGCTGGTTGTTGGTCCCAAAGCCTTTCGTGACGCTTACATCGCTGTGATCACCAAGTCAGAAGGGGGACAGTTCCCCTACTTGGCAACGCCCGCTGTGCCTTCTTCCTGTGGTGTACCGTCTTTGGGCTTCCATCAGACTTGAGCACCAGGAGAGGTTTCTTTCCTGGGTTCCTGACGCTGTATTCAGCGCTGGCAAAGGAGTCTCTTCGGTGGATACTTGGCGTGCCACGGCATTAGACATTGAAGAAGTCCTTGGTCAGACTCGAGTAGGTGAGGTCAAAATGTTTGTCGCTGATGTTATCAAATCCATTCGATACGGTCGATCGAGACATTCTTGACTGTGCCCTTGGTAGACTTGGATTGCTCCATTGGTTTCGCAGGACAAATTGCGCCTCCTATAACTAGGTCAGGCTTCGTTTTTTGCTTGCTGCTGGCCTGGGTTCGGATTGGACCAGAGATGGAGGTATCTCCCAAGGATGCCAACTCAGCATGGTTTTCACTCTCGCTCTTTACGTCCCTTGCTGTCGCCATCTTGGAGAGCCTCAAGGGTATCACCCCTTAGCTGTATGCGGTCAACCTTGGATGCACCTCTCATAATGATGATTGCTTCAACCGCACACGGTTGATTACGTCCAGGCAGTGGGCCAAGCAGCCTCCCCGAGGAAGTACGTTCTTCTTAGCACCTCTAAAACCGCTCGCCAACGCATGAAAGCCTGGAGAGACTCAACTCCCGGATGTTTTTGGTCAAATGTGACATGCGTGATCTGGGTGGCCACTTGGACGTCAGATCGGCAGCTTGGGCACTTTCATGGCACGTGCCAAGGAAGCCACCTCTCAGGTCATTTTGGTTGGAGCCCTTCCCTGTGGGGTTCCAACGCATGCTTGGTGTTGCCAGCAAATGTCTCTCCTCTGGTTTTCATGGAATTGCAGGAGCTACGCTCTTTAGAACGGCCATCTCTGGAGCCGTTTGGTCCAATAAATGCCCATGACTTGCAATCCTGCGTTGCTTGTGCTCCTTGATGCTCCTTGGAGTTGGAATCCTGCCCTCGGTTTATTATCTGGAACCGATTCGGCCAAATAAGGAGATTTTTGGCTTACTGGTCCGAAGATGAATTTCGGATTATTCGTCTACTCGACTGTGCTGCTTCCGGTTCCCCTGGACACGGACCGGTGCGTCTGCTCGCCTCCTCTGCTTCTGAATTTGGGTTCTCAAGGGATTCTGAACAAGAAGGCTGGATACGGGTTGGATTACCTCTTCTGCGCACGACTGCTTGTCCCACGCAGCATTTTCGACGCGCCACTTTTGGTGCCTGCCAGGCTACGGTTGCTTCTTCGCTCTGTAACAGGTAAGGTTTCCGGAGTGGCCATTGCTGGATATGTTTGGTTCAGACCGGCTACTTTACTTCTCATCTCAGAGAACGCGGTACAATGCTGCTGAGGGCCATCATGTTAGGAGCTGTATGGAATGGATTTCTTCTGAGCAAATCCAACGTGTCCGTTTCTGTGATAAGCCGGATGGAGATGGATACTGTTGTGGGGAGTGTTGCTCCCACTCTTCCCATGAGCCTGAGTTTCTACTTCCTATGGCACGTGACCGCTCTCTCTGGCCTGGTGTCTCCTTTGGCAGGGCTGGCTTCCAGGCCTTTCTTCTCACCCTGACGATTCTTCCTGTTTTGTGGCCAGTTTTGACCTCGCGGTCAATGAGTTGGAACGTGCATTTTGGGAACTACCTACCTTCACTTGCATCAGCCTCACTGGGATTGAAGACTTGGAGTACATGGCTGAGCTCCCTCCTGAACCCAATCCAATAGTTTGACTGATGGTAGTCGAGATTCCATCGATCATCTTGATGTTGAAATTGCCGGGTCTGGTGCCTTTATTCATTCCCTTGCTGTATGTTTTGACAGCCACGTCTGGGGCCATCGTCAGTATTTGGATGACATCGATGAACGAAGCTCGCAGTTTCGCGTCGGTTCCTGCCGTGCAGATGGTGGACATCTGCCATGGATGTCTATTTATTGGCAGTCTTTTCCGCTGTCTATCGCATCTCCCTGAAGGGCTTTTCAGATTTAATCCCAGTTCTCGCAGACTTTGGCACAGTGTGGGCATGGTCTTTCCTCCAGACCTCGTGAAAGTGGTAGCCAGGATGTTTTTGATGCTCTTTCGGGAACTCTTGGGTACGCCGAATTTGCTGCTGTCAAGCAGGTGGGCGTGCCTCCCATCCATTTTCCCCCGTCTCGGGGTTGGTTGAATCACGTTGCACCAGCACCCAGAACTTGCTTCCTCAGGTTGAGGACGGTGTAGCTTTCAGCTGAGGCTGGTGGGTGGCACTGGCAGCCAGTGTTGTTCCCTCCTGTTTTTCTGATCAGTTGCACGTAGGAGCGCGCCTGGATTGACACACACGCTCGCTCAATGGCACAGCACCATCACGACCACCACCACAAACTCACACTCCTCCTCCCTTCCCTCCCGCCCCTCCTTTGTGTGGGTGTCTGCATGTGTGTTTCTGTGGGTGTGTCATTTATTATCTGTTTAATGTGTTGTTGGTTTACCGTAATGATATTTCATGACAAGTTATCATAAGTTGTCATAAGCTGTCAGAAGTGAACAACAAGTAACGAAAACGCTTTGATAAACTTTTAAGTTGTGAACAGCTTCGGTAAGTTATTCAACGTTTTGGTATTCTTTGATAATCCTAA
>CBDCEV010000168.1:0-7440 GCA_965215715.1 Hyphomicrobiales bacterium
GGGCTGGTAAATAAACCTGCCAAAGAGCTTGCTTCATCAACCAGTTTTGAGCCACATCTTCCGAAACTTGCGCTGCCTGGGCTAATTTCTTAATTGCTGCAAACCCTTTCCAATACCCTTGCGGGCTGTAATAAATTTTTGACAACTTATTGAAAACGCGTGAGCTCATTGTATACTATACACAATAAAAAATGGACGACCCGTTTGGTTGTTTGCAAGGTGAGAAAATTTCGTTGAAAATAATTCAAGAAATGTTGCAAAAAAGAAATGAAATAAGCCTGTTATCAAAAAAGATTAATCGTTGTCCTTCATGCGAGGAGCAAATAGTTTATGTGGTGAATGAGTTATGTCTTGCATGTCCAAAATGTGGTAGAGTGTTTGAATGTGATGATGATGAACAGTTTGAAGAAGAAAATCGGAGAAGAAGTTTCACTGCTCTTCCAACGAATAATGATTCATTTAAAAAGTGTTTTGCGAAAATGGAACATTAAAGAAATGTTTTCTTCCAGCGAGGTAGATTTTCTTGGTAACGTTATTGCTCAATTTCAGAAGATGTCCGGCAAGTCAGTGAACTACCCCTGTTTTCTGTACAATTATTTTGAAATAGTACCTTCTGAATGCTGGCCCAACAAAAAAGAAATTATGGAATCTATTTCTCATCACCTTCCAAAAAGCTTAGAAAGTTGGCGGCGCGCAAAACAGGAGTTTGATAAATGGTGGTTGAAAACCAATCAAGGTTCTTCATAAACATTTTCATATTTGCCTGTTTTCGGATTTTTCACCAAACGCATGACAGTACCCTTTTTTGGATGAGTCCAAAATTTCTTGCTTGTGACACCAGTTGGTCCTGTGAAAGCATTTTTCGCAATATCACCTTTCCAATACCGATCGAATACAGGTTTTGTGGAAGGAATCATTTTTTTTGTCAAAGTTTCAGCAAATTTAACTACTTCCAACGGTTTATCCAAAACACCAGTCCCTTTTTGTTTTTTCAAACCCAACCCTAACTTTTGTTTAGCATTGATTGCATTTCTTGCAGCCGCATGACCCCACTGCCTCTGTTTGTAAGGAACTGCGTCAAGAGACTTCACCATTTTTTTATCCGCTTTGTGTTTACATTTTTTGAGATTTTCACCATACTTTTTTTCACGGTTGGAACAAACATCATAATCAACATCATGTTGCATTGCAATCGCATCTGTTGCACCTGTTGGTGGTTGATATATTTCCAGAATTTCACCCGTTTCTGGGTTGTATTTCACCTGCTTTTCAAGAGGGTTATATGGCCCTGTGAAATTATGTCCCGGCAATGTCCAACCTTTTTTTGGTTTCGGAAATTTTCCAATTGCTGCATGTATATCAAACCCAGCTCCATCCAAATCAGGTCTGTCAGTTTTGTAACGTTGGTTTGGTCGAACTTTAGTTGAAAGTTGATTTAACATTTCACTTCCAACTTTTTGAATAACTGGGCGGGCTTTGTCAAGAGTGTAATTTATTGCTTTCTTTTGCAGTTTTGGGTCTCTCATTGCTTCAGAAGCGTAATATCTTACACCTTCAACACCTTTTTTCGCAAGATATGGGATTCCTTTTGTAATTGCAAGATCACCGACTGCCATAGCAACGTCACCGAATATTCAACTGCCCTCCGCAAGGGAGGGCTCACCTAGTTTCCCGGCAAGAAACCAGCAGATTTCATTTTTCCACAACTTGCGCATTTTACTAACAAGACTCTTCTATTTGTTTTTTTTTGTTGTAACAACTTTTTCACTCCCCGGTACATTTGGTGTGTACCTATTTTCTTTCACACAGTACACTTCCATTCCATTTATATATAGTTATGAAAAATAATTTTTCACTATTTCCTCATTTTGAAGTAAATCGTTGGAGAACATTTTCAAAATATCGGCAAAACTTGTGCCTTTATTTCTTTCATTTAAAAAGAGAAGGCAGTAGTAACCACATCTCACACTTTGTTCCCATTGAATTTGGTTATCATTTCTGAAAAAATGTTTCATCCCATGCATTGACATCTCTTGTTCCCATTCCAAAGGTGGTGGAAAGCCAAATGAATCGAAATACTCGTAAAGACCTTTTTGGCTTTTGGCCAACAACATACCCAGTGAGTTCCCAAACTTCCAAAATCATCCAAGTTTATAATACATGGAGAATGAAACAAGGGTTTTGTTTCATTTCTGCTAAAAATACCTTTTATTGGAATTCGTAAAAAGTTGCACCATTTTCTCAGGTCAATGTTGGATAGAGGTTTATCTTCAAATTTCAGTTTTTTTTAAACGATAATAATCATCCCAAGTTCCAAAAAAGGTGGAGGTTGAATTTGCATTCCTTTACCTTTAGGTGGTGGTGGTAGAGGAGGTGCTCGTCTCGGTCGGTGAGCGTGGTGGTTGCGTTTGCATACCTTTTCCAATTATTTTTCGAACTAAATCAATGGCTAAAGGTACTCCGATAGACGCCAACATACCAAGGAAGCCGCCGTATTGTGCACCTCTTCCTGTCACAAAACCTTGACCAACAAGATATTGTTCTGCTGCCTTTTTCTGAGTAGGAGTCATTTGCTGGACAAGTTTATAAAGCTCAATTTCCTTCGGTCCAAAACCCTTTCCAAATATCTTTTTCAGCACCTTTTCAGCGCCAAAACTCAAACCTGCACTTGCTAATGCCCCAAGGGCTGGCTTTATCAAAGGTCGTGCCAAACCTAACATAGCAGAAAACAAATTTCCACCACGCTGCGCAGTATTCTGAATCTGTGTCTGGCTTAATTTTATTACCATTCCTTTCCCTGCCGCCGATCTTTTTTTCAATCGCTTGATTTGAGTTTCAGTGAGAAGAAGTTCGTCACCACGCCCAATTTGGTCTGGTTTAACTTTCAGATTAACAGCTGCCTTTGTAACATAAGCTTTTTGAAGTTTCTTTTTCTGACCATCAGTCAGTGCGATTTTGAATGGATGATAAGTTGTGCTCATTGTTTGTATATTATATTCAGAATTTTTTTTTGAATTTTTTTTTGTTTAGACGGCGACAAGCTCATTACCAATTTGCTTCAGCACGAATTCTTCTTCATTCAAAACCAAAGCGAAGATCATATAATCTTGAGCGTTAGCGGCTTCATTTAGTCTGTAATGGAATTCGAGCTTTTTCGGGTCGCCTGTCACACTTTCTTCAGTGTTTCGTAGATCAAAATAGATAATTGGGTATAACTTCTCAAAATTTGCAAGCTGCAGCTGAACTCCGGTATTGTAGTCGTTCTTTCTGTATCGGAAATTGATCAAATCATTCAAAATTCTTATTTTAAAATCATGGTCGTAATCAAGCTCAGGGTAAAATTTTGTGCCGTACTGAAGGCGGCAAGTGTCCAATCTTGCTGAGTTATCACCATCGATATCAAATGTGTCAAAGATGTAAGGGTTTTGTACCTGTAATCATTTTGTTTCCGAGTTTGTTGAATGAATACAAAAACATGCTTGGGGTCTTTTACCCCAGGTGTAATCAACCACGTACCATTCGCATCCCTTCGGGCGCTGCTGTTATGCAAATTTTCATTCAGGTATTTCCATTGGGTTGGTTTCAAGAAATTTTCATTTACCAGGGTCTGTCCTTTACCAGTTAAATGTAATTGTGGGACCCACAACTCAAATTTACGGACAACAATTCTTCTTAGAGCTGTTGTTATCGTTTTGGAAAATCATTTCTTGGTCGTTTTGCAGTTGAATTTCAAACTCAAGTTGCAACGGTGGCAGCAATTTGTCGGAAAGACCTTCGAAGAAGGAGTATCTGTTCAAAGGGATAATAGTCTGAACCATTAAACCTCCATGTGATAGAAGCGCCCTTGCCCGCATTCCGACGTTTGTCGCATTGCCATCAGTTTCTGTGGTGGCGTCTTCAGTCAAGATACCAAAATTGGTTTTTTGCCACGCTTCTCGAAAAATCGTCTGAAAAATCAAGCAGATTTTTGATGAAAATACCTTTGTGGATATCGCTTGCCTCGTACAATTTTTTCCCTGATGAAACTTACTTTCAAACTTTTGATCAATGAGAAAGAACCGTTGATAGGAGCTGATTCAGTGTCAGCAGCAATGTTGGCTCCGTTTGCTTTTGCTTCAAACTTAAAATCGACTCGAAAATAAGCGTTGTACCAGTCATAAAAATTGTCTCGGTCTTTCACGGTGAATTTGTAAGCCCGTCTTTTTTTGAAATTGGTTATTCCCAGGGAGTTGATCGGGGTGTTTAAATTAATTTGAACGTATTTTGTATCTCTTCGAGGTATGGTTGACTTCTGAACATGTTGCAAGTGCTTATTATATTTATAGAAAAAAAAATTTTTTTATTAAATTTCGTTTGCCAAAATTTGATTTAATTTCACAAGAGCGTCTGATTTTTTTGGTGTTGGTTTTTGCAAAATATTTGCAAGTTTCTTTTTTGCGCATCTTGTGACAACGGTTTTTGTTTTTTTCTCTCTTGCAGTAATTTTCGTATTTGTTTTGAACCTTTTTCAACAGCAAGTTCACCAACTTTCTGACCCGCTTTTTCAGCGATTGTTTTTGTGGCTTTTTCAGCAGTTTTCTTTGCAACATTCTTTACATTGTTTTTGAGTACTTTACCAATTGTCATGAAGGTGTCACGGATCACACCCGACCCTTTGTGTTTATATCGATAACTCCCGGTTTTTTCATCAAAGTATCTTGCCCACTCGCTTGGATGATACATGATTGTATATTATACCGACAAAAAACTTTAATCTTTTTCAATCATTAAGCTTATTGCAATGTCTGTCCCGTTGAGATCCAGAATATTGTTTCTTCCGTCTGTCACCCAAACTCTTATTGCATTTATATTACTTTTATTAACAGGCTGCCACTCAAGTCGACGTGGCTCTTTTCGAAATGGATAGCTAACCTGAAGATCTGATGTTGAGAAACTGTATAACACATCGCTTGGAACATTGTTTGTTCGGCGTGTGATAAGATCGCAGTGCAAATAAACCCAATCAACACCTCTTGTGATATTTGGAACTTTCCTTCCGACAACATCTCCACTCAAGGTACTTTTTCCATAACCAAGCAATTCACCAAAATTTCCTTGAGACAAGTCAAGCTCATAATCGTTATGTATCAAAGTCACAACCCTATAAATTGACATATCGAAATATATTGTGAAAATGTAATCACTGTCTTTGTTTGTCTGGGTCTACTTTACCGGTGTGTTGCTGAACAAAAGTGTTGATTCTTTTGTAATCATACATTCCATTCGGAAAAGTTAAGGTCTTCCACGCTTGTTCTGTTTTTTTCTTCCAGCGAATTTTGTTGTTATCATAACGAGAATCGATATTATTCCATGAGTAACTCATTGTGATAAGTCTGTTTAGCGCAGCTTTATAGTTTCCTTTACCCAATTCGATCGGTGGATGAAAATTCACTGTAAAATCATGTGAAACATTCCGTTCTCCACCTCTTTCTAGTTTTGCAAGGCTCGAGTCAAGCAGTATGTCAAAGCTCATTATTGTATATAATCAGAAATAATTTTTTTCTTTTGTTTTTCATTGATTGTACCGAGTTCAACAAGTGAATCAAGCAGATAAAATACCTGTTTTTTTAGTTTTATTGAGTTGTTTCCTGCTTTTATTGATCCTAAGCTCAAATGAAGTTGGTTGATCAATTTTTCAGCTTCATCAGCGAAGCCGCTTCCTTCGGTTTCCCAATCCTGTTCAGAAAAGTCATCTTCATCGTCAGAAAGTTCAAAAGCAGGTCTTCGGCTCATGACAGCTTTTTCAAGAGGAGTTTTGGAGATTTCTCTTTTTTCTTGTGGGGGAGGTGGTTTTAATTTCGCCTTTTTTTCCTGTAATTGTGTTCGATAAAGGTTGTTTCCTTTTAAGTCTTTTCTGCATGTTCCATCTGCCTTAATTGTTTCGAGTTTAAATGCCTCATTATAACCATTTAATAATTTAGATCCTTTACTTTTTACTTTGTAAGTTGGATCACTTCCAAATTTTAGCAAGAATGACTTTTAACATTTCTAAGAATATTCTGATGTTTAACCGGTTCCGGCTTCCCCCACTCTTTGGACGTGTGGATAACAGTTTCTTCCATCAGGTGGGGTGGTGGTGGAATCATCATCATCAAATTCTTGATATGGGGGTGGTGGTGGTGGTTAGGTGATGGTGTTGTGGTGGTGTTGTTGGTGATGGTGCTGGTGTTGGTGCATCCGGTCTGAATTCATCACCAAAAGGGTTGATTTCGTCAAATTCATCCATTGTGTAATCAGGAACTTCCTGCTCCTCTTCTTCCTCTTCTTCCACAGTGGTGCTGCTCTTTTCATCAAGCCTTTTTGTAATTGGTTTAAAAAACTCTTCTCCTGAAAGCTGACCAAACTCTTTGTTTATTTTATCCATTTTAAATTTTTGGTGAATTTCTTCTGTTTGTTCGATCTAGCTTCGACTTTTCTTCAGCCAACTGACGCCATTTTTTCATTGACATATTTCCAGCGTTAATATATAGAAGCGAAAAAAAAATGAAGATTCCAAATTATGACCCAGGTTCTTCCAAGAGTGACTACAAGCAAGGTCACCCTTGTATGCCAGCAGATGTTTTTCGGATGTTAATTTGTGGGCCCAGTAATTCTGGTAAAACAAACACATTACTGCATATGCTTTATGAGTTGTTAGAGTATGATAAAATTTACCTCTTTTCAAAAAACCTGCACCAGAACAAATATCAGTCTCTTTTGCAGGAATTTGCTGAAAAATACAACCCCAAGGTTGGTTATGAGGTTATCGAGGCTTACGGTGATGAAATCATTCCACTCGAAGAACTTCCGGCGGACAACCAAAAAATAGTTGTTTTTGATGATCTTGTTTGCGAAAAAAACCAAAACGATATCATTAATTATTTTATCAACGGGCGGCACAAAAACTGCTGCGTTATTTACCTCTCTCAAACCTTTTACAAGGTGCCGAAAAGACATCCGTGTTAACTGCAGCCATTTTTGTATTTTCAGATTTCTTCCAAAAGAAAACAAACGAATTGCAAACGAAATAGGTGTGGATCATGACGTTTTAGATCGCGCCACCGATAAAAAATATTCTTTCCTTTACTATGACAAACCCCAAAAATTAATGAAAAAAAATTTTGATGAAGATATATAATGGGGTATATTAACAGTCAAATAGGTGGAACTAGCCAAACTACGATGAGTGAAAGTGGAAAAGTGGGTCCTCCTGGCCCAGGGGGTCCTCCTGGCCCCGAGGGTCCTCCTGGACCGAAGGGTGATAAAGGCCCTGGAGGACCACAGGGTCCTAATGGTCCAAGAGGAGAAAAAGGGCCCGCTGGACCACAAGGTCAGGAGGGAGCACAAGGACCACGGGGTTTAAAAGGCGACAAGGGCGATAAGGGCGACAAGGGCGACAAGGGCGATAAAGGTGATAAAGGT
>CBDCEV010000169.1:0-11541 GCA_965215715.1 Hyphomicrobiales bacterium
GAGACAGAATATTTCAGGAACGGGTCGAAGGAGATGTGGTCGGTAAGGAAGAAGCCGTCCACCAAAAGGATGAGACCCGCAAAAGAGAGAAACCCGACACCGTCAAACAGCATAAGACGCTGAAAGTTCCAACTGATGTACCGCTCGTTCTCTGAAGATGCGCACCACCAAGTTATGAATCAGCATGATCAGGTCCACGTGAACATTGGTGTCCTCATTTTTTGATGCCGCACGTCTGCGTGCAGCTCGGCAGCTTGTTCATGTCATGGTCCACGAAAGGGTTTTCAGAGTCAGGCGAAACTTATCGTCGTGCGTGTGTGTTCATTTTTGACATTCCCACCATATATGCCTGAGCGTTTCAACTATCCCATTCTGACAGTGTTGACAAAGAGGTGGGCCCCATGCATTTTGGAGATGTTTCGCACCTGCCGATCCTGTCCAAACCCCGTTGCACAGTATCGTACGGACAGTACCTTTTAAAGAGCTGTCCTTCGAACTGCCGTATAACGTCATCGTATCATCACCGCGAACGCCGTCAGATTCTCCCAAGTCGTGAAGATGCGGTAGAGGGTCGTTAGGAGCTCGCTTGAGACGAAGCGCATCGACCGTACCTGCTTCCAGATCATGTTTCTATCGAACTCCCGCCAGTCATGCCCGATCATTGACATGTTGCACGAGATTAAATCGTGTATAGCATCAGCGGACCGACGAGCTTGTCTCGTAACTTAATCGAAGTCTTGTCGATGATGAGAATTGCGCTTCGCCAGGGCCTGATTTGTGAAGTCGTTGGTGTTCTCTGAGAAAGTGATTCCGATGTGGAACGTCTCCAAGCGACGGATCGTTTCGGACAGAGCGACAAACGTTCATCCAACGGCTGGCCAAGGCAGCTTGGGTAAACATGATGTTTGTGGCCTTTAGCGAAGTCGACCCCCACACCGACCCAGATATTGAGTTCTTCAGGTTCTGCTCCTGCGTGTCGTCTAAGTGGCGAATCTCGCTCCCGTAATTAACCTTGATGATAATGGCACCCGCAATGACGAAAGGTCTTGCCCAAAAAGAAGATTGGAGCTTCGACTCCGCCAAGGCTGGCTCCACAAATTTGAGGTTTGCATCGGAAAAGTAGAAAGCCACGCCCCCGTCAACGAGGTAGAACTTCACCCCCAAGATTTTTACGGCACTGCTGCATGGTAACGTTTGTCGTTGGAAGTTGATCTCGCAACTATTGTTGTTTACAGCGAAGGCGTATGTTTTGGTCACGTTCAACTTTCAGGTTCATTTGCGAAAACCTTGTTAAGACCTCTCTTCTCCCTGAGTGATGAGGTTCACAAAACTTCGAAAGACATGCTCTGCAAAGCTCAACGAATCAATCTCCGGTTTATTCACCGAAACACTCAACCGATAGGAGCGACGGGCGGTGTGTAAAAAGGGCAGGGACGTAATCAGCACGAGCTGATGACTCGCGCTGACAATGAATTCCTCGTTGAAGATTAACAAATTGCACGATGCACATTGCACATGACCAAACCTCTTCAGGCAAGTATACACACACGTTGAATGCATCAGTGTAGCGTGCGTGCAGCCCAGAACATCTAAGGGCATCACAAACCTGTTACTGCCTCAAACTTCCTTGCGTTAGACACGCAAAGTCCCTCAAAGAAGTAATCAAATAAGAATCATACTTGACACTATTTAGTAGGCTGAGGTCTCGTTCGTCAACGAAATTAACCAGACAACTCACTCCACCAACTAAGAACGGCCATGCGCCACCACCCATAGAATCTATCAATCTGCCAATCCTTACTATGATTGGACCCGGTGAATTTTTCCCGTGCTGAATCAAATTAAGCCGCAGGCTCCACTCCTGGTGGTGCCCTTCCGTCAATTCCTTAAAGTTTCAGCCTCGCGACCATACTCCGTCCAGGACCCCAAAAATTTGATTTCTCATAAGGTGCTGAAGGAGTCATAAAGCTAACGACTCCCAGTCTTTGCGAGCATGGTTTATGGTTCAGACTACGACGGTATCTGATCGTCTTCGATCCCCTAACTTTCGTTCTTGATCAATGAAAACATCCTTGGCAAATGCTTTCGCAGCAGTTCGTCTTTGACACATCCAAGAAATTAACATTTGACAATTAAATAAGAATGCTCCCAACTATCCTTATTTATCAACCAATGGCGCACAAACCAACAAAGTAGGCCGCGACTCCTATCTTGTGATTCCATGCTGATGTATTCACCACAAGCGCATGCCTGAAACACTCTAATTTCCTCAGGGTAAAGGTTCCGAATACCGCTCCACACAATCAGAGTGCAGATACAGTCTTCGAAAAAGATGCCAAGGGCCATTCAACCTGCAAGGGCGGACCGACTGTCCCTATCAGAAATCCAACTACGAGCTTTTCAAACGCAAGAACTTTAACATACGCCATTGGAGCTTGAATTACCGCGGCTCCTGGCACCAGACTTGCCATCCAATTGATGCTCGTAAAGTGATTTTTGTACCCATCAATTACCAGGCATGGATGCCCTGTATTGTTTTTTCTTGTCACAACGTCCCTGTGTCAGGATTGGGTGATTTTCGTGCCTGCTGCCTTCCTTGGAAGTGGTAGCCGTTTCCCAGGCTCCGTCTCTGCAGAATCGAACTCCAATTCTCTGTCACCCGTCACTACCACCGTAGGCCAATACCCTACCATCGAAAGCTGAAAGGTCAGGAACTTGAAATCATCGCCGAAGGCGCTCAGCAATTTTTCATGAATCATCAAGAACACAACCGAAGTTGGAAGATTTGGAATCTAATAAACAAAACCAGTCATAAGTCGGGTCTGTTTGCATGAATGAGCAAAAGAATTACCAACGGTATCTGAAAAATGAATGCCATCAAATAAACTTAATGAGCCATTCGCAGTGTTACCACGTACAGCTTTATACTAAGACATGCATGGCTTCATCTTTGAGACAAACACATGTCTACTGGCAGGATCAACCAGGTGAATGGAGCTACGCACGAATCGTGCCGCGAAGTATCGATACGGGAAGCAACGATGTAAAATGAAAACATGAACATGCAAATCCGAAGCATGTTCGATACCGAACCAACGTTTGCCGAATTCACTTCATCACGAAAACACTTTGCTGAGCGACCATTTTTTTCATCGATGGATAACACAATCTTCGAACCCCACCACTTGGAAGCACATGGCACTCGAGACACGCACGCCCAACACACATCCCCGCTCCAGAAGAACTGCTCCGCAAGAAAGCGGCGACAATTCACGCGAGCACGGAGAGATGCCAAAGCCCAAAAGTGAGACAACCCCAAAATGTTCGAAAGCCTCCGCCTCCCTTGTGACACACACGACCCAACAGCAGTCAAGCACCACCCGCGTACACGCACAAAGCCACTCCCACAACGTCGGCTACTAACATCCGCGTTGCATCCAAAAACCTCCATGCATCGAAAAAAAAACCAGAGCGAAACGAGGTCAAGGGAGAGAGGGAGGGAGGGGTAAAGGAGGAAGTAACGGGAAGAGGCGGAGAGGAGCAGAGGGAGAGGGGTCCCACCCACACTCGTTGACAAAACAAACCACCCTGCAGCGCTCAAGCACCTCCCGTGTACACGCACAAAGCCACTCTCACAACGTCGGCTACTAAAATCCGCGTTGTGTCCAAAAACCTCCATGTACCGAAAAAAACCAAGCGAAACACGTGCGCCCTTTGACCACACAGAGGTCCCACATACAGGGCATGTTTTTCATGGCGAGTTGCGTCTGATGTCGCCTTCCGAACACAGGGCCTGAGTTGAAAACAATTGGCACTCTTGGTGGTCAAAACTTCTCGGGATGGTAAGGGGTCAAGGGTAAGGGTGAAAAACAAACAGCGGTCAAGGGGGTCAAGGGGGTCAAAGGGGGTCAGCAGGAGAGGAGAAGCGTGGAGGGTTTTGGTTGGTTGGTTGGTTGGTTGATTGTTTGGACGGTCTGTCGGTCGGTCGGCCGGTCGGTCGGTCGGTCGGTCGGTTGGTCTGTCGGTTGGGTGGTTGGGTGGTTGGGTGGTTGGGTAGTTGGGTGGTTGGGTGGTTGGGTGGTTGGTTTGTTGATTGGTGTGTGAGTGGAGGAAGGGAGGGGGGAGGGAGCGAGTGGTCCAAAGGAGATCAAAGGGGTAAGGTAAAGGGGTTCTGTGGGACAGGGTGGGAGAGGGGCGAGGGAGGAAAGGTAAAGAGGGTAAAGAGGGTGCAAGTGTTACTGGTAGCGTTGGTGTTGGTGCTGGTGCAAGCGCTTGTGCTGAATGCAGCACTGTTGGTGCTGGTGCTGGGCTCAGTGTAGGGCCAAAGATGGGATGAGAAAGAACGTGGGAGTGGTAAGGGCACGGTGTGGGGCAAGGAGCTGGTTGCGATAGCGAGCCCTTCAAGTGAAAGAATAGAGAGGGGAACAAAGGAAAAAAAACAGGAACACACATAATTATACGGAAAAGAAGACAAAAAAAGGAGAAACAAAGGGAACAGAAACAAACAAAAAAAGAAAAAGGGAAAAAGGGAAAAGGAAAAAGGCAAAAAAAGTCAAAAAAAGTCAAAAAGGCAAAAAAGGCACAAAAAAACAAAGAAAATAAGGAAAGCAAAGAAAGACGTTCGGCGCCGCTGAGGTTTCAATTGGAAAAAAAAAGATTCAGCAATGATTTCAATTCTTTCTGGTCGTCGAACCATGTATCTAGATCTCTTTCTGTGTGGCACAATTCGTCACAAACAGGATGAACCTCAGCACATACCAGCACAAACGCTACTCTCGGCACTTACAATACCTGAAGTAGTTGGGTCGTCTGCAAATGAATTGTCATTTGAGCAGCGTCTTTGTTATTGATCACACATCGAACTACCAAGCACAATTCGCATGTCACCAAAGCTGGATCTTGAAACATCACGAGTCGCCGTCTGAATGGTGTAAAGCAGTGCTCACGCAGCACGGATTCCAACTTAGAGGCGTTCAGATGGAATCCAGCACATGGTCGCTTCGCAGCGTTAGCCTTTCAGTTTACAGCATATTCCAACTATCTGAACGAAGTGTTCCTCTCTCACTGACTTCGATTACTGTCGCAGCACCAAGTTCATTAGTAGGGTGAAACAAACCTGTGTCACGACGGTCTGAAGCCAGCTCACGTTCCCTATTGGCGAGTTACCACCAATCCGACACTTTGGGACTTCTGCGTCTCAATGATAGGAAGGCCGACATCGAAGGATCAAAAAGCAACGTCGCTATGAACGCTTGGCCGCCACAAGCCAGTTATCCCTGTGGTAACTTTTCCGACACCTCTAGCTGAATACTCCTCAGACCTAAAGGATCGACATTCCATACTTTACAGTTTGTTTTCGCACTGAAAATGAGAGTCAAGCAAGCTTTTCCCCTTTTGGTCCACATGAGATTTCTGTTCTTATTGAGCTCACCTTAGGACACCTTCGTTATCTTTTTCACAGATGTGCCGCCCCAGCCAAACTCCCCCACCTGACTGTGTTTCCCAACCAAATCAATCATCTATAGGAACAATTAAAAATCAAAAACATGCTGTGATGCGGGTTTCAGTCTGACGGAATAAGTAAAATTACATTAAGTGTGGTGGTATTTCACTGGCGCCAACACTCCCACCTGTCCTACACAACTTAAGTCATTTCACAAAGTCGGACTAGAGTCAAGCTCAACAGGGTCTTCTTTCCGCGCTGATTATCCCAAGCCCGTTCCCTAAGCTGTGGTTTCGCCAGACAGTAGATAGGTACAGTGGGATTCTCGTTAATCCATTCATGCGCGTCACTGATAAGATGACGAGGCATTTATTTGTCTACCTTAAGAGAGTCATAGGTACTCCCGCAGTTTACCCGCGCTTGTTTGAATTTCATCACTTTGACATTCAGAGCACTTGACACAATTCACAGTGTGTCAACACCATTTGAAGCCATCGCAATGCTTTGTTTTAATTAAACAGTCGGATTCCCCTTGTCTGCTCCAGTTCTGAGTTGTTTGTTCATCACACAGGGAAACCTTCGAGTGGCATTCCCTGTCCATCAATTGTCACCAAACGTGAATCCACTCGACACCGCGAAGCGTCAAGCAGCTGAAATGGGTGTCTTTGAATCACACATCTTGATGATGGGTTGATGTTGCAGTTGCGTCAACTTGTTGTACTCAGCTGCCATTTGCCCTTCAGTAAAACCTAACCGACCTCCGTTTCGCATTTGTTTGTGTTTTTTTGTCATCTCCCAAATGTCGGTAAGGTTTTGAAAAAAAAAATTACCGACCTCAAGTTTACCTCTGCGACTCCGTCAACGGAGAGCACAGGAGGAGAGAGCCAACAGAAAGCCAGAGGCAGACCGAGAAGCAGACAGAAAGCCAGAGAACCTTGCCGACCTCAGGTGACAAGTTTGCGTTTGTTTGCAACGCTGCTGCCTCACCAGAACATTTTTTGTGAAGGTTTTGAAGTCAAATTGGAAACAAAAAAGAAGGAAAAACATTGAGATGATGAAATGTCAATTGCCTGTACGCGCTAACACAAAACAGACTCTTTTTTTTTACTTTTCTTGTGTCCTTGAAATAGGTGTTTTTGAACCACACATTTTTGGTGATGGGTTGATGTTGTCTTTGACACAACTCCCTGAACTCAGCTGCGATTTGCCGTTACTTTTCTTGATGTATTTGTGGTAATTATTGTTTAAACTCCGTACATCACCTGAGGTGACCAAATTTGTGCTCGTTTGCAACATTGCTTGAAAGCTGAGTAGTAGTGAACACCAATCTTTGGAGTTTTTCCTGTCGATGCGCTTTTCTTCTCTCTTTGGTCTTGTTGTTGCACAAGAAACACCCAGAGACAGACAAAGAAGCAGACTGGAACCTTGCTGCAATCAGGTGACAAATTTGGGTTCGTGTGACACGCTGCTGCACAAGAGCTTTTCTGGCGAAGATGTCATGTCAAAACACAAAAAGAGAGGAAAAACACCGAGATTAAACAAATGTCCATTGCCCTTAACCGCCTTACTTTTAAACTAACGATGTTGAGGCTTCTTTTGTCCTCGCTTGGCATGTCTGGGCCAACTCCAAGAAATCAGCTGCCCATTTTGTCCTTGCCTTTGTTGAAGCACTTGTGCCAATTATAGCTCACATCCGTGCCTGAACTCCATGTGTTGCGCCTCGGTTTTGGTTGCTTGTGTGTCAGGATTTTGTTTCAAAGCGGCACCACAAAAAAGAAGGAAACACATTGAGATGAAAACATGTCAATTGCCAGTAAGCGCGCGCTGTTTGTAAACGAACGATTTTGCAGCTTTTTTTTGAGCTCACTGGTCAGCTCCTTAAAATGGGTGTCTTTGAACCACATATTTGATAATGTGTTGACCTTGTCTTTGCCCCAACTCCATGTACTCAGCTGCCATTTGCCCTTCACATGCTTGAACTCCCTCTATTATTCTTCGGTTTCGGTTGCTTGTGTCAAGATCTTGTTTCAAAGCAGCACCACTTCAAAAAAGGAAAAACATTCAGATGAAAAATGTGAATTGCCTTCGAGCGAGGTGTTAACAAAACAAACGATGTTGAAGCTTTTTTTGTGTCCTTGAAATTTGTTTTTTTGGAACCACACATTTTGATGATGGGTTGATGTACTCAGCTTTGATTTGACCTTACTTTTCTTCACGCATTTGTGTTCATTAATGCTTGAACTCCGTCTATCAGTGTTCGATATTGGCCGCCAGAGACAGACCAAGAAGCAGACTGAAACCTTGCCGACCTCAGGTGACAAATTTGTGCTCGTTTGCAACATTGTTTGCAAGCTGGTTGCGGGTGAATCAAATTATTCGGAGTTTGTCCTGTCGATTCACTTTTCTTCTCTCTTTGGTTTGGTTGTCCAGGTCCGGGTGCGGGTGCAGGTGCGGGTGCGGGTTCGGGTCCGGGTGCGGGTGCGGGTGCGGGTGCGGGTGCGGGTGCGGGTCCCGAAAACTATCCCCTCGGCCTTGCTTCTCGGGAGAAGCAGGCCAAAAAAAAGCTTCATAATCGTTCGTTTTTTTTGTTAATGAGAAACGTTAATAGGAACTTGCAGATTTCCAGCCTCAATGTTTTAACATCATTTCCATGAACATTTTTCGACAAATTAATGATGATAATGTGTGATGAAAAGAAGGCTTTTTGACGAGGTGACCAGCGGATGTCAAAAAAGCTTCAAAATCCTTAAAAAAAAACGTTAAAGGAACTTTCGACCCGTCGTCTGCGGGTTTTTGCCCCTTTTTTTCAGTCCTCTTTTGGTTGACTTTTGGTTTGAATTCAAGCGACTTGAAAACCAAATTGACATCCCACGCTGGGACCCTGGGACCTTGGGACCCTCATGAAAAATGAAACAAAACAAAAAAATGAAAAAAATGAAGACACAAAAACAAAACATGAGAAAAATCTATAAGGGAACAACACATGGACAGAGGGAAACAGGGACAAAGGGAAAACAAAAAGACAAGCATGGGAGAGGTGTAAAAGTGGGAACATGAGAAAAGGGGAAAAAACGAAAAGGAGAAAAGGAGAAAAGGAAAGGAGAAAAGGAGAAAAGGAGAGAGAAGGAGAAAAGGAGAAAAGGAGAAAAAGGAGAAAAGGAGAAAAGGAGAAAAGGAGAAAAGGAGAAAAGGAGAAAAGGAGAAAAGGCCAAGGACAAGGCCAACGTGCCAACGGGCCAACGACCAACGGGCCAACGCCCACGCAAGGGCCAACGGGCCAACGGGCCAACGGGCCAACGGGCCAACGGGCCCAACGGGCCAACGGGCCAACGGGCCAACAGGCCAACAGGCTGACGGGCCAACGGGCCAACGGGCCAAAACGGCCAACGGGCAAAACTGCAAAAACAACTAAAACCAAAACGGCCAAAACGGCCCAAGAATATACATAATAGAGGCAAAGATATTATATATATATATATATATATATAATTAAAACATTTACAAGTAATTCAATAAATTACACATGAAAAATATTACGAATATAAAGATTATAAAGAATGTGACAAGTGTTAAGAGAAAAAAATTTGAAAAAGAATCAAAAATATGCTCATTTCCATTCTTCGTGATTTTGTCAAATTTTTGGACCAACGACTGGGGCTAAGGCTTGTGCTGGTGCCAGTGCTTGCAGCAGGAAATAGGGTCAGGGCTGGGAGTATGGCGAGTTCTTGAGCTGGGCCTTGTGCTAGGACTTGTGTTGGTGCTCAGAGTAGGCCAGGGAATGAGGCACAGGGTCAATGCTAAGTGTTGGGGCTGGGAGTGGGAGGAGAAAGACCAGACGGCCCTCTCTCACCCCTCCACCGCCGCTCCCCTCCACCCTCCCCTGTCCCACAAGCTGACAAAACAAACCACCCTGCAGCGCTCAAGCACCTCCCGCGTACACGCACAGAGCCACCAGCAAGATGTCGGCTATGGACATCGGCGTTGTATCCTCACACCACCATTTACCGAAGAAGCCCGACCGATCCACGTGCACGCTTTGACACACGGACATCCAACATACATGGCAGAATTGGCATGGCAACCTGCAGCCTATGTCGACAACCACACACCTGGATTGACTTGATAATGATCAACATGTTTGGTGGTCAACAACTTCTCGGTGTGGGAAGAGAAAAGAAAGAAGATAAGAGAAGGCAAGGTAAGGCAGGCAACGCCAAGGCCAAAGCCCAACGGCCAAAGCCCAACGGGCCAATGACCCACGGCCAACGTGTGCGAAAAGGAGCAAAGGGGCAAAGGGGCAAAGGGGCGAAGAGGGGCAACGGGGCAACGGCGCAACGGGGCAACAGGGCAACCAAGAAATATAATAATAATAATAATAATAATAATAATAATAATAATAATAATAATAATAATAATAATAATATTATTATTATTATTATTATTATTATTATTATTATTATTATGATTAATAATAATAATGAACAGCATGAATAAAAAGAAATATTGTGAATAATAAAAAAATAATAATAATGTGAATATGTTTGAAAAATAAGGTACATATTATTAAGAATTATATATAAAATAAAGAATATCAAAGTTGACAAGAATATAGAAGAACATCAAAATTTTGAAAAATGGAAAATATAAACAACATTTTAAGAATATATATCATAAGAAGTTAAAATTACAAAAAAAACATCAAGATTATTATTTCGATTATTTATTTTCTTGATATCCTTGACATTATTTTTATTATTCATATTTTTTGAAATTTTTGATATTGTTAAAATTCTTTACATCAGTTAAATTCTTGATTTTATTTATCTCATGTCTCTTCTTTGTAATCTTTGTACTATTCAGGCCGACGAAAAGGGTTAAGGCTTGTGCTGGTGCCAGTGCTGAGAGTAGCAGCAGGAAATAGGGTCAGGGCTTGGAGTATGGCCAGTGCTTGAGCGAGGGCTGGTGCCAGCACTGGTGTTGGTGCTGTGAGTTGGCATGGGAACAAGGCATAGGGTCAATGCTGAGTGTAGGAATAGGAGTGGGAGGAGAAAGAACAGAAGTGGTCGAGCCAGAGCTTGGTGTAGGGCGAGGACTGGATGTGCGGCGAAGGCCACGGTCAAGGGGAACGTCATTCCAGTGAGAGAACTGAAGACAGCATTCCCAAACACTCCTTACAATTTGTGCTCTCTCCTCCTGGCGCACGCTCAAGGTTCTGACACGCAAAAAAGTGCGATCCGCGCATGCTCAGGCGCCAGCGCATCAGAAAAAAAAGGCCAAGGGCCAAGGGCCAAGGGCCAAAGCCAAGGCAGAGGCAGGGGCAGGGGCAGGGGCAGTGGCAGAGGCAGAGGCAGAGGCAGAGGCAGGGGCAGGGGCAGTGGCAGAGGCAGAGGCAGAGGCAGAGGCAGAGGCAGAGGCGGAGGCGGAGGCGGAGGCGGAGGCGGAGGCGGAGGCGGAGGCGGAGGCGGAGGCGGAGGCGGAGGCGGAGGCGGAGGCGGAGGCGGAGGCGGAGGCGGAGGCGGAGGCGGAGGCAAAGGCAAAGGCAAAGGCAAAGGCAAAGGCAAAGGCAAAGGCAAAGGCAAAGGCAAAGGCAAAGCAAAGGCAAAGGCAAAGGCAAAGGCAAAGGCAAAGGCAAAGGCAAAGGCAAAGGCAAAGGCAAAGGCAAAGGCAAAGGCAAAGGCAAAGGCAAAAAAGCAAAAAGGCAACAGCGACACCAACGGCCAAAGCAAAGAGGCAAAGAGGCAAAGAGGCAAAGAGGCAAAGAGACAACGAGGCAAAGAAGCAAAGGAAGCAAAAGCCAAGACAAGAAAGAAAGAAGAACGGCACCCCTGAGGGTTCAATTGTGAAGAAGCAGCAACGATTTCAATTCTTCCTGTTCCTCAAATTATGTATCTTGATTTCTTTCTGTGTGGCACAATTCGTCACAATCAGAAGGAACCTCAGTGAATCGTAGCACAAAGGCTACTCTCGGCACTTACAGTACCTGAAGTATTTAAGTCGTCTGCAAAAGAATTATCGTTTTAGCAGCGCCTTTATCATTGATCACATGTCTATTTAACTACCAAGCGCAACTAACATGTCACCAAAGCTGGAGCTTGAAA
>CBDCEV010000170.1:0-8943 GCA_965215715.1 Hyphomicrobiales bacterium
AGGATCTTCTTCGACTCCCAGACCAAAGGAGTTACCCCACCGTTCCCTGAGACAAGGTGTCCGATTGCATAGACGCAATTTGCACAATCTCAGCCAATTGACTTTGAGTGAAGCGTCCTGACCCAATGTCATTGCAAGTTTCTTCAAACGTGAGGCTTGGAGTGGCCTTAACACGTTTGACCTGCGCCGAACAATCATCATCAGGAATCTCATCATCCTCATCCTCCATGTCGTGTACCTCAAAGGCACCATGGTGAAGACCCAAGAAAGCATCATCATCCTGGGCCATAGGAGTGATTTCACAATCATCACCTCCACCATCTGGTGGTGGTGGTGGTGTGGTGGTGGTGTGGTGGTGGTGGTGCGGACGTGGTGTAACGTGCGGATGTCTGTCCATGCGCACGCACGCATGCAACTAATTAAAAAGGCTAGCACCAATGTGCTAGCCTCTTCGGCTGGACTGTCCAGCCGGCCCCCCTACGCCTGTTGCCTCCGGGAGCAGGTTCCAGGCGTTCCCAAGTGCAAAATCACCCAACCCCAAGGCGAGGAAAAAGATTGCGAGGCTCGCCCGCCTCGCCCCCCACTCCTTCAGAGGAAGGGGGGCGCAATCTTTTCCATCGCCTCGGCGTTGAGTGCCCAAGGACTGGGTCCGGATTATCATGAAACCTAAAGCCAGGACGTGTCTTCTTGGTAAGCCGGACCCTTTTTCCAACATCATCACCAGCGACCGGGAGATTATCAGGACTAACCAAATGCCTCTTTACAACCTGAAAACCAACCCTAGGTAAAGACCATGGGGGAAAACGCCTAGTAAAGGGCAAAGTGCAGTATCGGAGCTTCAAAGAACCATCAAGAAGCTCCGATGCAGAACCCTGAGGATAACCCAAAAGACCACATACAGCCCTAAGGCATTGATGATGACAAGATTCCAATGGCCTGGAACCAAGCCATGAGAACATTGATTCCAGCCAACATGCCTTAACCTAGATAAATGAGGACCCAGCCTGCAAGGCAAAAACCTACCAAGTCCACCAGGAAGTTTACAAAGAGCACGTAATAAGCTACTGAGAAACTGACACCCATGTCTTATTTCAATTCCCTCTGACACAGGAACAGAAGGAAGTAAAATAGGACGTCCAGCCCTAACATGAGGTCTAACAACTTTCTCACTGAGCAATCTGTGACCAGCCCATTGCTCAAAGAGAATAAGAAGCTCCAAGAAGGAGATACCAAAATGGCCTAAGTCAGCCGAGCCAGATGGCCAATGTAAGGTACCCAAAAAGGAATTGAACCTAACCAGAATACCAACACTATAGGGCCAAGCAGCAACATCATTATCAGTAATGTGACCTGCATGCACCTGAACCCAATCACAACCAAGAAACCCAGGGGGACCAGGAAGAGAAGCGAGATCCTCAGTGACCCGAATGTCAAGCTTACGAACCTTAGGTTTGCTCCCCCTATCCCAAACCAGAGGATCAGGAGCCGTACCACCTTTACCATCATGATTGACAGAGACCCGGGCAACAGCAATCATAAACCGATGAAGATCAGTCATAACAGAGTACCAATAGCTACGAGCCTGAAGAAGCCTACGCCTCGCATCAATCAGCATTTCAGTTTGATGACGACGACCCAGATCAGCAGCAACATCAGCCTCAATATTACCCTGTTGATCAACTAAACGAACATGACCATGCTGAACATCATGATCTTTAGCATGACCTTTGACTTTAGTGACTTTAACTGTATCTCGACCCCTGACATTAATCATGTACCGGACAAGAGAAATCAAATCACCATCCTTGACCAAAGGAAGAGGCTTAGCCAAGCAACCAAAATCAAGAAGACGACCAATGCTGCGAACAACATTAAGGTTATCAATTCCTAAATGACAAGGCCAGTAAGCCTGCAAAGCAACAATGGCACCCCAGAATTCAGCACGCTGAACAGATTGCAGAACACCAGGGACAGGGAGAAAAGCACGGCAACGCTCAAGACGAGCATCACCATACTCTTCCACCGTTCTCCAAACAGCATTATCAAATGCCATTTCAGAGGCAGGGAGATACACACCAGCACCAGCCACCTCAAAACCACCTATAGAAGAGAAGTCCTCTCTGCTACCATCAGTCCAAATATTGGGATGATCAGGAACCTCTAAAGCAACATCATCAGCATCCCAATAATCAGGAGGAGTCCAGGCAGAAGAAAAATCAAGAGGATATGAACCTAAGCAACTCTCAAGATGAAAAGAAGCAAGCTCACCAAAAGAAGAAGCCCAAGGCCTGTTACCAGCCATGCCACTAAGTCCAGGCAACCAACCATGCCAAAGTAAACAACGAGGCCACCTGCTACGATCCAGAGACATGAGGAAAGCAAACTCAGGAAGCTCCCTAACATGCTGAAGGGGGGGAAAAGTACATTCCCAGAACAAATGCCCATCACCATCCTTCTTACCACAAAATCGACAAGGAACATCTTCCTTCTTGGCCTTGCCAAGAAGGAATCCGTTCCATACACCCCCACACAAGATGGCTCTTAACAACATTTTATCTCGCTCCCGCAGGTGGGGCGAGTTAAGTAGTTGTAAAGAGCCCTTAAAATCCGCAAACTCAACTCCCCAAAAGCCTTTCCGCTCAGCTAGTCTTGAAAAAACATGAAAGCGCCAGGCATCTAAAATAGCAGCACCAAAATGTTGAATGGGACCAGCCATCATGCGCAAAGGCGGTAAAGAAACCCTAATCCAACCTTCCTCAGCACCATCCCAAGCGAAACCAAGTTCAGCAGCAGAAAGTAGAAGAAGATGAACTGGACCATGACCAGGAGCACCCCGTGAGATAAGATCCAGCATACGAAAAATCCTAGGCTGTTCATCAGGGCAATAGGCAAGATACCTACGCATCATACGAAACCTAGACCAGACAACATGATACGCAGGATCAACACCCACAGGCCCATCCAACAGGTTAAGAATAGCAGGAGCATTAGCAAGAGGCATCTTAGAGGACCAAACAGACCGAACAATAGCAGCCCTAAAGGCACTAATGGACGAAGAGGATACATATGAAGCCTCAGCTGCATGCAAGCCAGCAGGAATGAACTTACCACGAACAAGGTCCAATTTAGTCAAAAACCCCAAAGGTAAAGCACCAACAGCAGAAACACCCACAGTCGCCTTACCAATCCTACGAGAGAGAGTACCAGCACGAGCACGATAAGTGAAATCAAGATGACCACCTAAATCGCGAACATCCAGCTGGACCTTCCAAAAACCCCCATCCCCGGAAATATCCCAATGCTTCATAGCACGCCGCACAGCTTTTGACGTACTAAGAAGGACACACTTGCCAAGGGGAAACATCCTGTCCAACCAGCCAAACATACTTAGCAGTAAAGTAAGCAGACTCAAATAAAGCCCTAGGTTGAGTAGTGCAACATTTAAGATTATCCGCATAAAGTTGAGGTTTAATATCAGGCAAAGATTCCAGATGACGACACCAAGGAACATACAAAGCCACAATGAAAACCATACTCAAAGGACAACCTTGAGGAATACCACCGTCACGAGACCAGGGCTCACCAAGACCAGCAGCAAGCTTGAACCGCAGCCTAACATGATCATGAAAAGAAAAATACACCCTACGAAACCAACCAGGAAGACCAAGACGACCCAAAACACAGTCAAGGATAGACCTATCAACCGTATCAAAGGATTTGATAACATCAGCAACCATAACATGCAACTGATCACCACCTGTACCCGAGAGCACATCTTCAACATCTAAGGCAGTAGCAAACCAGGCTTCAACCGAAGAAAGACCATTACCTAAGCTGTAAACAGACTTAGGCAACCACCCCTCAACCCACTCCCTTAAATGTCCAAGCCGCAAAGAAGCCCAAAGCCTGTACACAACCGGGTGCACACTGAGGGGCCGTTGACCTAAAGGAGTAGAGTCACCATCAGCCTTAGGAATCATAGCAATATACGCATCCAAAAGACCCTGAGGCCAAGTGCCAGTAGACTCAACCAGCTCTAGGAGAATAGCAAGCCCAGAAAACCAAGGTAAGGGAAGAGCCTTAATCTCATTCCATGCCCAACCATCCAGACCACCAGCAGTAGACTTTTTTGCACGAGCAACATCCTGCAAGTCACGCCCTGTGATACGAGGCAGATCCAAGCAACCCTGTTGAGGCAAAAAATGACCAATAAAACCAAGAAACTGATCAGAAGAAACCTCAGGATGACCAGACCTACAAAAGTAAAGCAACCAGGCTTTACGGAATTCAGCATCAATAAGATGGGGCTCAACAAGAATCCTAGAAGAATCAGCAACAGGATCCTTAATAACAAGAAAAGGAGCCGGAGAAACAAAATCAGGTCGCAGCCACGCATACGGTCTGGAACTTAAATCCTCTCTAAGCCACCGAGTCCAACGACGAACACCTTCATCCCGACGAGAGACAACAACCTGTCGTACAAAACCATTCAAGACCTCAAGAGAATCAAAAACCCACCTATAAAAGCCATGCAAATCAGGAGGAACCCAATTCTCCCAAGGCTGGAGAGACGAAATGGGACCACACGGACCATGACGACATACAGCACCCCAATACCTAATTAAGGCATCCCATCTAGATTGAGTAAAACCCTTATTCTTAATGCCCTTAAGAACATCCGCAACAGACTTAAGTCGCCTACGAAAGAGTAAAACAGGAGAAAGAGAAGAATGAACAAAATACTGAGCACAATGAACATCAACCTCATCACCCTGACTGACCCGATACAGCCTACTGGAACCACTGCCACCAGCAGCTCTACCTCCTAGACGCCTGTTACGAATTCGCAACAGACCTCTACCAAGAAAGGCAGAGCGACCAGCAGCAGTAGGACCACCAGCAAGTTCATAAGCACGAAATAAACACGCCTCAGCATTTCGACTCCAAATGGACCAGAAGTCATCAACCGCAGATCGAGATGCAGCATCCCTCAAGGCACCAACAACGTCATCAGGAACAACACCAAGAACATCCCGATAAACATCCCAGACATCTTGAACAATGCGCGACGAAGATGAAGAAGACCTATCAGGGGTATCCAACCAACAAGCAGGCCAAAGAGGCTGACAAGCAACCGGGCAAGCAACATCAGCCATCCAGGCATCAATACGAAAGCGTGCCAAAAGAGAAAAATGGGGAGTAAACCACCTATCAGTGACATGACACGCATGGGAAGCAGCAAGAGCAGCTGGACAACCAAGAACAAAATCCCTACGAGAACCAGAACCATCATCCCGATTAAAGGTACAGGTAATGTCAGGGGCAAGACCAGCACCCAAAGAATGAGCAAGAGCCAGATCAACATACCTACCAGCAGAAATACCCTTAGCCAGACAGGGGATAACAGGAGGGTCAGCATTCAAATCACCAGCAATAAGCATCGGTTGACCAGTACATACAACCTGAGCCTCAGCAAGTACAGCCTGAAGAAGATGATCAGTAAGCTTTAGTTTCTCAGCATCATCCTCAGCACCTTGATAACCATAAACGACAAAAAGGTGAACCACTCCTCCTCGAGAAGTAGGAAGAGTGGTTCGTAAAACCCTACCCAACCGAAAAAACTCCTGGAATTGAGGGGTGGCAAATGATGGCAGAGATAAAGGGGCACCAGCAAGACTAATAACCCCAACACCAGCATGACCACCAGCGATCCTATCCTGACAGGCAGGGGCCCATACAGAATGATGACCAGCCTTTCGTAAAGAATGACCAACAGACCTGGCTCTAGATGGGATTAACCTGTGCTCAGCAACAGCCAGGAACTGAGCACAGGAATCCAATGCCAAATCACCAAAAGTGAGCCAGCCTCCAACATTGATGAATTCAATAGAAAGCTGCCCAGGAACAATATTACGAGGCCCAGGCCCAGGATGCCTGGCCCTCCCAATATGCAGCATCCAGTATATAACCTCCCAGAAAAAATAAAGAGTCCTTTTGCTTACCAAAAAGAAACGTCCAACAAAGGGGGAAAACGTGGTCCTACAGTGCTTTTGCCAGCCTTTCCCCCAAGATGCCCAATAAGGGGTGCCCACCGAATATGCATCATTGTAGCATGGGGTGGGCACCCATGTAGCTACTAGCATACCCAGCGGTAAGAAAAAACCCAAATACTGGAAAAAAGAGTAACATTTCTTCCCCCAAAACAAAATAGAAAGGAAATAAAAAGGCGATCCCTTGGGAGTTTGGCGGCGTCGAGACAATGACCAACGCCGTCCCCCAACCCAGCGGGCACGACCCCGAGAGGGGAGGTGCACCACCGAGCACAGCTTCTTTTTTAAAAAGAGGTTGCTTCAGTCTTTTCTTCTTATTCGTAACCACAGTCCAAGAGTCATGAGGATCTTCTTGGACTCCCAGACCAAAGGAGTTACCCCACCGTTCCCTGAGACAAGGTGTCCGATTGCATAGACGCAATTTGCACAATCTCAGCCAATTGACTTTGAGTGAAGCGTCCTGACCCAATGTCATTGCAAGTTTCTTCAAACGTGAGGCTTGGAGTGGCCTTAACACGTCTGACCTGCGCCGAACAATCATCATCAGGAATCTCATCATCCTCATCCTCCATGTCGTGTACCTCAAAGGCACCATGGTGAAGACCCAAGAAAGCATCATCATCCTGGGCCATAGGAGTGATTTCACAATCATCACCTCCACCATCTGGTGGTGGTGGTGGTGGTGGTGGTGGTGGTGGAGAGAGGGGAGGGGGGGGGGGGGTATGATGTACTTTTTGTCCTTTTTGGCCCTTTGTGGAAAATCCAAAAGTAAAAAACTTAATTTTGAATGTTTTTTGCAGTTTTTTAGTGTTTTTTTTTTAGTTTTTTAATTTTTAATTTTTAGTTTTTAGTTTTTAGTTTTGAGTTTTTAGTTTTCAGTTTTATTTTTTATTTTTCAGTTTATAATTTTTAGTTTTTAGCTAAAAACTAAAAAAAACTAAAAACTAAAAACCATGGTCACAAGATTTTAAAGCTTACTTTTTAAACTTTTTAATCTTTTGAATACTTTTGAATATTTTGCATTTAAAAAATTCAGAAAAATCCAAAAATCCAAAAATCCAGAAATGCAAAAAAAAACAAACAAAACACAAACAACGAAAACTAAAAAAAAAAGAATATAAAAAAACACCGAACGAAAATTATGGGGGTGTGGGTGTGCGGGAGGGGGTTCGGGTGTGGGTTCTTGTTTTTTTTGGTTGTTTTTTTTTGTTTTTAGTTGTTTTAGTTTTTTGTTTTTAGTTTTTAGTTTTTAGTTTTCAGTTTTCAGTTTTCAGTTTTGAGTTTAGTTTTTAGCTAAAAACTAAAAACAAAAATTTAAAAAAAAAAAACATAGCCACAAGATCTCAAAATTTACTTTTTTAAACTTTTGAATCTTTTGAATACTTTTTAATCTTTTGAATACTTTTGATTTTTTTGAATTAAAAAAATCAAAAATTCAAAAAAAAATCAAAAATCCCAAAAAATCCAAAAATGCAAAAAAAAAAAAAACAATCAAAACACAAACAACTAAAAACTAAAAAACAAAAGAATAATGATAAAAAAAAAAAAAAACAAAAAAAAACACCAAAAGAAAATAATGTGGGTGTGGGTGTGTTGTGTGTGTGGCGCGCGGTGAGCGGGTGTGTGGGGTGTGGGTGCGCGCATGTGCGTGTGGGCGAGGGCGGGCGTGTGGGCGTGTGCTCGTGTGTGCGTGGTTGTGGGTTTGGGTGTGGGTTCTTTGTTTTTTTTTTCTTTTTGCATTTTCTGATTTTGGTTGTTTTTGGATTTTTTGTTTTTGTTTTTTTTTGGGAGAGGGTTTTTGTTCTTATTTTTGAGGTTTTAGTTTTAGTTTGTAGTTTGTAGTTTGTAGTTTTTAGTTTTTAGTTTTTAGTTTTTAGTTTTTAGTTCTTAGTTCTTAGTTTTTAGTTTTTAGTTTTAAAGTTTTAGTTTGTAACTACAAATTAAAAACTAAAAACTCAAAACCATGGCCACAAAATCTCAAAGTTTACTTTTTAAACTTTTTAATCTCGTGAATACTTTTTAATCTTTTGAAGGGAGGAGGCCCCCTCACAAGAGGGGTGAGGAGAGGCACCACAAGATTGGGGGGGCCCACCACAAGAGGGGGCCCCACCACAAGAGGGCGGGCCCCACAACAAGAGGGCGGGCCCCACCACAAGAGGGGTTCCGTCACAGGAGGGAGGCCCCGCCACAAAACAAAAGGGGAGGAGGGCCCGCCACAAAACAAAAAGGGGAGGCCCGCCACAAAACAAAAGGGGAGGGGGAGGAGCGCCACAAAACAAAAGGGGAGGCCCGCCACAAAACGAAAGGGGAGGAGGGCCCGCCACAAAACAAGAGGGGAGGAGGGCCCACCACGGATTTTTTTTTGATTTTTGTGTTTTATTTTATATATTTGAGGTTTTAGTTTTTAGTTTTTAGTTTTTAGTTTTTAGTTTTTAGTGTTTAGTGTTTTTAGTTTTTAGTGATTAGTTTTTAGTTCTTATTTTTTAGTTTTGGTTTTAGTTTTTAGTTTTTAGTTTTCAGTTTTCAGTTTTTAGTTTTTAGTTTTTTAGTTTTTTAGTTTTTAGTTTTAGTTTTTTAGTTCTTAGCTAAAAACTAAAAAAACTAAAAACTAAAAACCATGGTCACAAGATTTTAAAGCTTACTTTTTAAACTTTTTAATCCTTTGAATACTTTTTAATCTTTTGAATACTTTTGAATACTTTTGAATACTTTTAATCATTCGAAAAAGCAAAAAAATCAAAAATCCCAAAAAATCCAAAATAGCAAAAAAAAAAACAATCAAAACACAAACAACTAAAACCTAAAAAAACAAAAGAATAATGTTAAAAAAAAACACAAAAAACATCAAAAGAAAATAATGTGGGTGTGGGTGTGTTGTGTGTGTGGCGCGCGG
>CBDCEV010000171.1:0-7180 GCA_965215715.1 Hyphomicrobiales bacterium
ACTCCATTCTTGAGTCACTGTCCACTCAAAAGAGCACAGCGCGCAGGACATTGGGTCACACTCATATTCATCGAACTTTTTTTGTGGTGGGTTTCGGGTTCTTTCTCCGAAAAAGAATAGAAAGAACAACACAGTTTGAATACACGTAGGTTTGGGAACCCGTCCAAACATACAAGTTTTTTTTTGAAGTTCATTTTGTACCAAGACTAAACCCATTCTTTCAAAAAAAGAAACTTCAAATTATAATTTTTTTTCATGATTGTGTTCGGTTGTTGATATCAACCATTTTATCAAATTGACATTTTCAGTGGATGGATGATCGATTTGTAACTTGACTTCTATTTTTCAACAATTTGATTTATAACCTAGTTGGTGAGGTGAAGGTTTGGAGGACTTCACACAATGATCAGAAACATAATCTTGAGAATTTAAATACACGTTTTTGCCAAAACCTAAAATTATATCCTTCAACATCAAGAATTAAAAAGATTTTCTCATTGGGACTTAATTTTCCAAATGAAGAGGGGAGGATTTGGAAGATACGCTTGCAGTTGGTTTGGAGAACCCGCCAGAAGCAACACATCAATAATCTAAATCATCAACAGAACATCATTTTTTACACGCATTGAAATAACCAAGAAAAAGGTACTCACAATAATATACTTCAAGTTTGGGTCATTTTTTGAAATTAATCTTCTTGCAGTGTTTCAGTTAGAAGTTACAATTTTTTAGGTTTTTGTTAAGTTCAGTTGTTAGTCGATTTATCAATGGTTCATCCACCAGTTTTTTTTTTGATAATTAAAAAATCCATTTGTGAATGTACACTGAAACACTGATCAATACAATTATAGTTTTGGGTGGTATTAGCATGTTTTTTTTTTTAAAAAAAAATTCCTTTCGATTCTTACTTGATAGTTTTTATTCTTTTTTCTGGAAGGTCCCTAAACTTTCTTCTCTCCACTTCAACATTTTGTCAAAACATGAATTATAAAGACACTTTTGTGGTCTTTTCTAGATTTATCGTTTATAGTTGTTTTAACGTGTATTTATTAATTGTTTGTTTACTTTTTCAATTTTTTAAAATTTCGGAGGTCTTCCACACTTTCATTTCTCCAATTGATTTGTAAGTGAAGTTGTGATGTTGCAAGTTTTAAGTCAGGTTGTAAGTTGCTCATCTTTCACGATGACAATTTGTGAAGATAATTTTGCAAGTTGTGATGACGTTCTTTCTTAGTTTTTCCAAACAAACTTCTTTTTCTTTTTATTCTGGGAGGTCGGTCAACTTTTTCTCTTTCCCATTGAGTTATAAGTTACAAGTCGTGAAGTTTTTTTGTAAACAGTAAAGTTTATCAGGTTAGTTTCAGGTCCAGTTATGAGTCGGTCACTCAGCCTTTTTAAAACAACACTAAATTTTCCAGATTACTTGAAACATTTTCGATTCAAGTGATTAATTCAGGTAATGATTTTAGGCTTTCTTAACACGTGTATTAATCTTCACAATTTCTTTTTTTTCTGTGTCTTGTTTCTATTCCGAGAGGTATTCCAAAATTTTTTCTTCTTTTTTCGAAAGAGCTATTTTTCAAGAATAATTTGTTCAAATATTTTCTTTGGTTGAAGTTTGTTTTTTATAATACAGTTTTTCTTTTTATCTTTTTTCGTCTCGGGAGTTCTTCCACACGATTAATTTTTCAAAGGTCTTATGAATACGTGTATTGGGATTTCTTTGTAGATGTTTTATCTGAAAGTTTTTGTTTTTAATTGAAGGGTCCACGAACACTTTTTCTGCCAATTCAGATGATAATTTCAAATCATAATTTATATGTTTATTTTCAAATTATAAGTGCGAGTTGTTTTTAGACTTTTTTAGTTAGTGCATCAGTTTTTTTCTCCATTTTTTTCGGCGAGGTCATGATGAGGTTTCTCAGTTGTTTCAGTCAGCATTCTTTGTGCACAGTTCCATAGTTTTGACAGTTCATTTCAGAGTCCACAGTTGTGTCCATTGGATTCCACATTTTCCAACTTCAGTTGCGTTGCACAGTGACATACAACACGGCTACGGCTGTTTTGACTCAGGGATCGAGTCTGTGTGTCATTAAAAAAACACATCATGGTAGCGCAGCAATTTGGTTCGTAGACCAAGGTTGATTGGTGAGACGGAAGTATTTTGTTTTGCTCCGGGGTGGGAAATTGGTGACAGATTGTTATTTGCCGAAGAATGTGTTGAAACCACTCACAGTACAATCTCTCGTGTTCTCAGGATGCTTCATTGTGGAACGAATTGGAACAGTTGCAGCTCTCTCGACCATCGATACAGAGCCAAATGGCGACAGTCGAAGAACTTGTTCAAATGATGAACACGTTGCAGGGACAACAACATGTTTTGAATCAAGAGATCTCGAGGTTGACAGCTGAAAATCTGCAGTTCAGACAAGCTGGCTCACCAGGGCTGGCGGAGATTGCGATTGCGGTTGGACACATTGTTGATGATGAGGCGTACCACAGAGCAGATCACCGACGTTTCACGCGGAAACACAGCCGCTTTCGTTGAGATCGACCAGTTTTTTTTAAGCTTGGCACTCTAACGACAGTTGAAGAGGCTCACAACATTGTTGACACGAAGTACAGCGTGTCTCCCGTCGAGAAGATTGCAGAGAGACCCCAAAACGGAAAAGTGTACACCAAAGTTGATCAATCTTCCGAGAAAGAAACAGAGTTGCATTTTGCGTGAACAAGATGGATTGCGACATTGCAGGCAACAAGCAAGAAAAGTTCAGTTGGAGAGAACACCCCCAACCCGCAGAAATTTTGGAGCGAATGGTACGAATGACTGAGAATGATGACGATTGAGAGCTTGAACAGCGCTTCCAGTCGAGCAGGAGTGTAAGTATTCTCAGTTGCACATGAGCGTGAAGCACGACCACGAACCCGAGCGCACAGAACACACGATGTCACGACTCCAAGCAACACAAAGAAGGGTTCGCGCTTTGCCACAGAGTCATCCTGGATTGTGTGGCACACTGGTGGGTCCCGGCAGGGACACCCCACGGTACACCAGTGCTTCCATGGAGGCAGGCCGTAGGTGGCCCGAAGTAACTTCCACGAGACGACAAACGACCAATAGACAAAGACAGATTTTGAGTCAAATGTGTTTCAGGAAACAGGTGCAGACAGACACTTGTCATCCTACATTTCTCTCAATTACGATCATAATTAAACATAATACCTCATATTTTTTCAAATTATGAGTGCGAGTTGTTTTTTAAACCTTTATATATCAGTGCATTATTTTTTCAAATTTATTTTTTCGGAGATGTCCTTATCTTCCAACTTCAGTTGTGTTGCGCAGTAACAGAAACACGGCTACGGCTGTTTTTGGGCTCAAGGATTGAGTCTCTGTGTGTCATAAAAACACATCAGGTTACCATATTTTCTTCCCTCCATTTCAATCATGAGTTTAGTAAAAAGCTAACTCTTTTGATGGAAAACACGTTCTGTGGCAACTCGTTGGTTTACATCTTTATAGAGAAGTGCGGGAGGGACCTGGACTACGTGGAACCATGGCACGGAGTGAGCACAAGTACATCAGGTTATTTTTCGGTGTGAATCTTGGTCTGTAGTTTCTGAGGTGGAGTTGGAAACTGAGACATAGTATACTTTTGATGTGACAGTGGACGTGTGGACACACACTGATTGTGCACATGCAGTCCTCTGGTTTGAAATCATTGACACGTCTTTACATGGTAGCGGAGCGGTTTTGAATTTGCGGCTGGATTGTCGTTGAGAGTCGCGGAGCGACTCACTGGTCGTGTCGGCGGAACCGACTACAAGCATGGGATCAGTTGGTGGATGTTTTGCAGGGTGAGGTCATGAACGCGCGCGCTGCGGCCGAGCAAGCAAGCTTAACAGCGTGTCACAGACGCAGAAACACGACGCGGTTGCTCGGCAAGCCGAAGATCTTTGATGGCAGATCGGACATCTGGAGACAGTTCAAGTTCACGCCTCTTGGGTTACGCTGGAGCCGTCGATTCAAGGCTCAAGCAAGCCGCGATCGAGAGTGAAGTGTTGACTGAATCAGCGATCACGAATGCAGCTTTGCTTCCACGAGCTCAACGAGTCTCGACACAGCTGTTCTACATGCTGGTATTGCTCTTGGAAGGTTCAGCGCAGCGCTTGTTGGAACACGCAGGTGACGGTGAAGGATTGCTGAGCTGGCACAGACTCGTGCATTTTCGCGGCCTCTTCGCTGCACCAAGCCGCTGCAACATCGATGTGCACCACTCCAAGCGGCACGCTTTGTTCAACGCCGACAAATGTTGATTTCTTCACCAAAGGTGGGTTGACCACAAACGAGAATGGCAAAGCAAAGCAAACACGAATCCCACAAGTCAGTTGCTTCATTAGTCGATGCTTCGTCTTCGTTTGCTCGGAGACGGTGGTGCGCCCGTTTTCGATGTCCGCTGCTTGCTATCGTTTGCGAATACAAGTGACCGCACAATTTGGCGTGACTGCAATTCTGACATCCATCTTTGATGCGGCACGAAGACGCTGATCACGTGCCCAATTACACGGACCCCGTTGAAAAATCGTACCACATCGTGCACAGATCGCGACATGGGTACAAAACGAATGGACACGAGACACAATCCAGCCTCCGCGCCGCGTGATCGCCCAACGCTGCGCGGCACCATCTCGCTCGCCGAGCGCAGCATTTGCAACTACCCGCGTCGTCGTTGAGAGCGGCAAACCCAGCGTGGTCGCGACTTGTTGGGTCGCCATGTTTTGGGCTGCCATCCGTTCGAAAGCGAAGAGTTCTTCCGCGGAACGGACCATTCTTGCTGTGTGAATGTTGTGAACACTGGTGTTTCGAGTCAGATGAAACTGCATGGGTTTGGTGTCACGAGTCGGCGCGTCGGTGTGAAAAATGCAAAATATGTGGTGTTCTGACATATTTGTTGGATGGAAAGCACAATTTGAAGAAAAAGCACAACATTGATGATGTTCATCTTGATGTTGGGCTTCTTTTGTCCGTACGACAATCCCAAGGATCAAAAAATCTGATGTCCAAAACACGAAGAACTAAAAAAATGCCAATGATCAAACAAGCCCAGAGCAAACGAATTCCCAATATCATCAAGAGCAACGACGACCACTTAGAGTTTGTCCAAATAGCCGTGATCGTTTGCAGTGGCTGTGCCACTTTCGAAAATTAGCTTGCGGAAATGTCCGCAACGAATTATTGGTGCTCTCGGCGGAAAACCAACGTACGTGGCTCACCGCCAGACCCACCACCATCTGAGTATTCTCGAACGCTTGCGATAAGCCCACGACCAACGACACAGCTCTTTGCTATTGTTAAAAACCAAGGCTTTCCATTTCCAAAACGCGGTTCCGACGCAAAGGCTTCCGCTCCACCGATGTATTTGGAACACGGACCTTCGCGTCACCGAGGTTTCCATTGAGCTACAACTGCCGCTCCCAACCATTCCCACCATATTCTCCAAGTTGGCAGCAGCGCGACGGGTCTCTCATTGATGCTTTTTTTGGTATGACAGAAGCGTGGTGCTGGCCTTAATAAACCATACGTCTGCCAATTCCCACTTCATGCAAAGAATGACCATCTTCTCGCATAGCACGTCTGACAAATCTAACGGCACGTTCGGTTGACATCTGCCAACATTTATCCTTGTGTTGCATTTCACAGCAGCTTCCGCTCTCTTTTGATACGTAACTTCCATGGTTGGCAATTTTTCATCTTGCTCTCGTAAGTGCGCACGCTCCCACGGCGTGTTGTCGATCTCTTGCATTGGTTCTCCAACTTTCTAATGCTTGTCGCAATATTTGGATTGTTCAATCATTCGGGCTTCGCACGCTGCATCTCGCTCAAATGTCGTTGGGAGTTCCGCACTTGCTCTCCATGGTGTTGGCTCAACGATTTGGGTGCAGCACGTTGCTTCCATGAAATGTTGGACAATTTGCGTACGTTCTTCGGCTGTGTTTCTTTTCTTGTTTTTTCAGCTTGCTTCTCAACAATATCTACCATTGCCGTCAAAAGAAAGTTTCATGTTCTTTCCCAATGTCGAAAATTGTCATTAAGATTTTGGCCACGTCTGTCGTGACATTCTTCTCCACCGCTCCGATTTCACCAATCTTGTCGATCTTCTTCATGAATCTGACTAAATGATCGCTTGTTTTTTGATTTGCTTGGCTTCTGTTTCTCACATCTTTCTGAATTGTTCATACATTTTCTATTGTGTTTTAGATACCATTCCAGCAACGCAGATATTCGTTGCCAACAATGCAATCATTTGTGTGTAGCTTCTTGTTGCATCTGTTCTTTGTGCTGTCCTTCAATACTATCACTTCTCCGTTTGCACTTGTTTACCAATCCTTATCCACCTCACACATGTGTGATCTTGAGAGTGATTTGAATGCATGGACATGCGCATTGCAACTGACTCCATTCTTCAGCCACTGTCCACTCAAAAGAGCACAGCGCGCAGGACATTGGGTCACACTCATATTCATCGAACTTTTTTTGTGGTGGGTTTCGGGTTCTTTCTCCGAAAAAGAATAGAAAGAACAACACAGTTTGAATACACGTAGGTTTGGGAACCCGTCCAAACATACAAGTTTTTTTTTGAAGTTCATTTTGTACCAAGACTAAACCATTCTTTCAAAAAAAGAAACTTCAAATTATAATTTTTTCATGATTGTGTTCGGTTGTTGATATCAACCATTTTATCAAATTGACATTTTCAGTGGATGGATGATCGATTTGTAACTTGACTTCTATTTTTCAACAATTTGATTTATAACCTAGTTGGTGAGGTGAAGGTTTGGAGGACTTCACACAATGATCAGAAACATAATCTTGAGAATTTAAATACACGTTTTTGCCAAAACCTAAAATTATATCCTTCAACATCAAGAATTAAAAAGATTTTCTCATTGAGACTTAATTTTCCAAATGAAGAGGGGAGGATTTGGAAGATACGCTTGCAGTTGGTTTGGAGAACCCGCCAGAAGCAACACATCAATAATCTAAATCATCAACAGAACATCATTTTTTACACGCATTGAAATAACCAAGAAAAAGGTACTCACAATAATATACTTCAAGTTTGGGTCATTTTTTGAAATTAATCTTCTTGCAGTGTTTCAGTTAGAAGTTACAATTTTT
>CBDCEV010000172.1:0-8592 GCA_965215715.1 Hyphomicrobiales bacterium
AACAAATTGTGCTTATCTTCCAAGCAACAGGCCAACATCTCTGTCTGTTCCCTCAAAAGGTTCGAGGCTTCAATTTGGGCTTTGAATCTGAACCCTAAATTTGAGGTCCAACCGAACAACGTAATTGGCCCTTCATTTGCCGCTGGGCCTTCAAATTTGAAAGTTTGGGCCCTTGATTTGGGTTCGGGCCGTTGATGTCGACCAAGATTTTGCCACTTAATTTGGCGCTTGGCCTTCTATTTTGAATTTTCGGGCCCTTACTTTGGGTTTGGGCCTTTACGTTTGACTTTTCAATTTAGACCCTGAATTGGGAGACCGACCGAAATTTCCCCAACTTCACAGTAACCCGGTCGGCGGGATCGAAATTACTGGTGTTTTTAACCGTTTTGGCCTGCCGCGGGCGGCGCGGAATGACCCAGGCGACTTGGGAGGGTTAGGATTTAAAGATTTGGAGTGTACAATGGTCCACGTGTCCAGTTCGCAGCGGCGCAAGAAAGTGACGTGACCAGCGCACGTGCAGCTGCGCGATACGCGGGCTTGGGCAAGGCATGTCGCAGATAGCCTCAGCCGCTTAGCGGTCTCCGTGATCCCTAACTGCGCAGCGCAAGTTTAGGGAGATGTGGGTTTGGGAGTTTGGGAGTTTCAGGGTTTTGGGTGTTTGGGGGTTTTGGGAATTTCAGGGTTTTCGGGTTTGGGGTGTAAGGTTTGCATAGTTTGAAAGAGCACGCCCAAAAGAGCACCACTTCCAACATATGTATTTTTATTGGGAGGAGTGGTGTTTTTTTTATTAGGGCGTGCTCTGGAGAGGTCGTAGTCCTTCTCTGACCACCCAGAGTACAACCTTTTACGGTTTGGGGTTTTGTCCTCCCTCCAACTCCCTCCATCACGGATTCTCCCAGCAGCCGCCAGAAGCAGCTCGACGTGCAGGGAGTCGCAGGCATGCCGAGGAGGACTGCTCTCAGGCACCAAGACTAAAAACTTTCACTGGATTCTCAGAAGTAGTTCAGTAACTAGAAACAGGCAGAGGATGTGTGGGCGCTCGGAGATCCTTCCCAGCAAGGACATTATGTCCAGCAGGAAAGGAATGCTGTGTCTCGTACGATCTTGACATCCTCACGGGTAAGGACAATATGTCCAGCAGTTAAGGAACTCGGCTCCTTGGCTTTTATTGGTAATGGTTGAACGAACGCGAGAGGGTAAGCTGTGGTATCCGTCCACTGGATGCCAGTAAAGTTTACCCATGGAGTTCTCGTAGTCTGGGGACCGGACTGGATGGAGGATGTACATACTCCCGCGCTGACAAGTTAGTGGTAATGGTTTGCAGCACGCCCAAGTGCGACCCGTGTCCATACGAACGGGTGCCGTTACCGAATGCATGCATCACACGATGTCGAGCCATTAGTGCGTATGTTGGCCAACGGCACGCAAGACACGTCCGAGTCAGGTTATACATTTCAGTTTGGATTTCTTCAAAGTTTCTCCTTGCGTGACTGTGCGTGAGATCTCAACATGTCTTGGAATTCCATACAGTGATTTTTTGCGAGTCAACAACCAGAGCATAACATGAGAACAGGACGAGACACATTCATAATCGCAAATCTCAGTAATGAGTGAACGAAGGAAGAGAAATCAAACATTTTGCGAAGTGCACGACTCATGAGTGTGAAATGAAATAACGAACATTTTAGTCGAACATTTCAGTTTGGATTTCTGGAAAGGTTCCCCTTGCATATCTTTGTGTGAGATCTCAACATTTCTTTGAATTCCATCGAAAGTCATTTGTTCGCGAAACCCTGCCAGGAAATACCAGGAGAAAGATCTGCCTGGACCAGCCAGGACCTCGCAGGAGGCGCGAGAAGGAGTTGGAGCAGCTGGAAGCTGCCAGCAGTAGCCAGGCCAGGAGCTCACAGAAGCTGCCAGAAGGTACCAGGAACAGCTGGAGTAGCCCTGGAGCTGCCGGGCGCAACCAGCAGCAGCCAGGTGCTAGCAGAAGCTTTCAGGAGGTGCCAGGAGTAGCCAGGAGTAGCCAGGAGTAGCCCTCCTCGGAGCAGCCAGAAGCTGGAGATCAAGGTTTCGGGTCGGAGCGCCACCTGGGCCCTGGGTGGCGTTTGGATAGCCACACAAGTTTGCGCATCGAAGCACACCGGACGAGCCGCATGGGAATGCCCAAGGCCTCGATCCTACAGCAGCTGGGCGGTCCTTGGGTCCCCTAGAGCGGGTATTTAGACCGCTCGCTGATCGCTCGGTCGACGCCACCCGTGATCTTTAAGGGTGGTGGCTTTCAGTTTTTGGGTTTAGGGTTTGGGGTCAAAGAGGCGTTCGCAGTGTCGTCACTCAGGGCGCGGGTGTCATCTGTTCGCGTTTGCTCTAGACTTGCGTTTGCTCATATTCCCACCCACCCGTGAACCCGAGAAAAAACAAGAAAAAAAAGAAAAGAAACAAAAAAGAACATGAAAAATAAAAGACAAAAAAGAAAAGAAACAAAAACAAATAAATGAGAAAACGAGACAAAATAAAAGGAGAAAAAAAAGAAAAGAGGCAGGCTGTCGTCAACCAAACACCTGAGCCGCCAATAAAGCTCCCGTGTTGGGATGGACAAACGGAGCGCGGCCTGACCACACAGGCCAGGTCCGGAAGACGGCGGCAAACGGACATCACCCAGGGTGGGCGGGTGGGTTGACGAACCAACATAAGAAGCAGTTTACCGTCTTGCTTGGGACCAGGCCTAAAACAAACAGCACTGCGACAAACGCATATGCATTAGCAAACCAACACAGGGAGCAGTTTGCCGTCCTGCTCAGGACCAAAGCAAACAACACTGTGACATACGCAGGTGCACCAAGAAAACACAATACAGGGAGCAGAACGTCTTGCTCAGGACACCAAACAGAGAAGCACCAAAGCCCAAACGTGTGGGAGATGAAAGACTGCATTGACAATCACGTGAAGAGCAAATCACACATACAAAGGAGCAGTTTAACGTCTTGCTCAGAACACCAGACGTAGAAGCCCCAACGTGAACATACCAAGAGAACAGAGAGCCAATGGAAATTCACCATCAGACACTCCACTCGCCCATTTTCCGTCGCAGTTAATTCGTTCCTTACATTGCCCTCAAAAAAAAAAAGAAAAAAAAAAACAAGAAAAAAAATGGAGAAAAAAAAAAGAAACAAGCCAAACAACGGGTAAACAAAGGCGAAGGAGGCCAACAGGAGAGGGCGAAAACAGGATCGGTTATTTGGAATAATTTCGGTATGGCTTTTGAAAAGAAATGCTGCAAAGGGGAGCGCGTTGACACGCGCTGGGTGGGAATTTAGGGTTTACGGTTTAGGGTTGAAGGTCAAAGATGCGTTCGCCGCGTATGTTCGCTGCATGGACAACATAAAAAGGCAAGCTTGTGTCAAGTCTTGGCCAACACCCCACCCGCCCTTGTTTCCCATGTAATTGCGGACGCTCCCATCGCGCGCCTCATAAACTCCACGCTGAGCGCTCATTAAATGCCTTGTGCGAATTAGCTTCTGAAAAAATCGATGCTCGGCGCTCATCAAATGCCTTCTGCGGACCAGCTTCGGAAAAAAAGGAAAAAGAAAAAGGGAAAAAAAGACAAAAAGGAAAAAAGAAAAGAAAAGAAAAAAACGAAAAGAGGATATGTGGATGTCCGGGCGGAAGCGTACGCTAAAAGCTACGCAGCAGCGGTAGCATCAATCATATGTGTCATGCATGGTAGAATGAAGCGCGCCCCAGTCGCACGCTCCGCTGCGTGCTCCTGGGACAGACGCTCCATCCGACCACGCGGCGTGTCCAGTGCAGTGCCTGTTCAATAATACCCACCCCAGTGCACCCGCACTTAAACGTATTAGGGTTTAGCGCTGCGCTGGCTCCCTGAATTCCCACAAAGATTGCGGCTAAGGTTAAGAGACCGAGCGCCATGAAATAACGTTGGCACGACTGTCATGTGGACCGCAAGGTGCCTAAGGATGGTAATCCTTGTTAAACCACAAGTAATTGTTCGCGGTAGCGGGAAACGGCTCGAGCAATGTGGCTCGAGCCCTGGTCGAGAAGCCTGAGATTAAAAAAAAAAAAAAAAACAAGAAAACATGTATTTAAAAAAGCGGCCTCAAAGGGGTCCCTCCTGGGACGGCTCAAAAATGTTTCTTTTATTCAAAATGTTGTGAAAAATCGTAAAGCAATTGAGGCCAAAAAAATACAGATTTTGTGTTCGATTTGGGTCGTTTTTGCGGGGGAGGAGGGAGGGCGGTGGAAGGAGCGGATATAAAAAATGGTTTAATTTATTGCGGACAATAATTAATCAACGATTGACCTTCCAAGATGTGAAAAACAACACCTTGGGTATAGCTCTTGTGGAAAAATAATTAATGAATTAGATGCCGAAAAATAGTTAACGATTGAACTTCCGAAATGTCAACAACCAGCCCTTGGGTTTAGCTTCTGGTGAGCTGAATTAATTAATTGTTAATGACATCCGAGAAGGTCAAAGGGAACACTAAATGGCTGCAGCGAGCTGGACGGAAACGGACAACAAAGGTGTGACGCACCCAAAGACGATTTCTTTGGCAAAAAAAAAACAGGTTTAGGGTGTTAATATAACAATGAAGCGGCGGGCGCTCGCCAGCGCGCCCTACGGGCGCTGCTCCGTTTCAGCGCCACCGAGGCGCTCCGCTACCGCGAATCTAGCAGCGTCCTATCAGACGGCAATCAGCCGTGGATACCACCTGTTCTATGCCAGCGGTGTGTAACACCATACGCGCCTGCGGTCGGCGATAGCCGTGGGGTGGGTACGCGCCAGTGGCGCTGGGTGCGAATTTAGGGTTTAGGGTTTAGCACGTTCTGACGCGCGCCCTCTTCTGCGAGCAACGTCTCAGGGATGGATCTATTCCCACCCGCCCTGCTCCCTCGTCATGTTGACATCCAAAAGATTCATGTACGAAGTCGTCACGCTGAACGCTCACCAAACGGCATGTGCGAACCAGCTTCGGTTAAAAATCCACGCCAAGCGTTCATCAAATGGCTTGTGCGAACCAGCTTCGGACAAAAATCCACGCTGAGCGCTCATCAAACGGCTTGTGCGGACCAACTTCTCATAAAAAATCCACGCTGATCGCTCATCAAACGGCTTGTGCGAACCGGCTTGCCATATAGACAGCTGAAAATAATGACTTAACAGTCAGCAGTATTGAAGAAAAAAAAAGAAAAAGAAAAAGAAAAAGAAAAAGAAGAAGATGAAGATGAAGATAAAGATAAAGATAAAGAAAAAGATAAAGATAAAGATAAAGATAAAGATAAAGATAAAGATAAAGATAGAGATAGAGATAAAGATAAAGATAAAGATAAAGATAAAGATAAAGATAAAGATAAAGATAAAGATAAAGATAAAGATAAAGATAAAGATAAAGATAAAGATAAAGATAAAGATAAAGATAAAGATAAAGATAAAGATAAAGTTAAAGTTAAAGTTAAAGTTAAAGATAAAGATAAAGATAAGATAAAGATAAAGGATAAAGATAAAGATAAAGATAAAGATAAAGATAAAGATAAAGATAAAGATAAAGATAAAGATAAAGATAAAGATAAAGATAAAGATAAAGATAAAGATAAAGATAAAGATAAAGATAAAGATAAAGATAAAGATAAAGATAAAGATAAAGATAAAGATAAAGATAAAGATAAAGATAAAGATAAAGATAAAGATAAAGATAAAGATAAAGATAAAGATAAAGATAAAGATAAAGATAAAGATAAAGATAAAGATAAAGATAAAGATAAAGATAAAGATAAAGATAAAGATAAAGATAAAGATAAAGATAAAGATAAAGATAAAGATAAAGATAAAGATAAAGATAAAGATAAAGATAAAGATAAAGATAAAGATAAAGATAAAGATAAAGATAAAGATAAAGATAAAGATAAAGATAAAGATAAAGATAAAGATAAAGATAAAGATAAAGATAAAGATAAAGATAAAGATAAAGATAAGGATAAGGATAAGGATAAAGATAAAGATAAAGATAAAGATAAAGATGAAGATAAAGATAAAGATAAAGATAAAGATAAAGATAAAGATAAAGATAAAGATAAAGATAAAGATAAAGATAAAGATGAAGATGAAGATAAAGATTAAGATAAAGATAAAGATAAAAATAAAGAAAAATGAAAATAAACAAAAATGAAAAATAAAGAAAATGCGGGCAAAGGGGCTTGCAGAAGTCAGGACCTGCCCAGCAGGTGAGAGTAGAATTTATTTTCCAAGGAAAAACAAAATCAGAGAATAAACTTTAAGAATATACAAGAAAATGAGAGAAAGTGAAAGAAAATGAAAAATCATGATGAGGATGGGACACGAAGTGTGCCGGGAATTTCAGGTGGAAGTGAATCTGTTTACGGTTGAAATAAATATTGAAGAAGGGTTTAGGGCTTTGGGTGTAGTGTTTAGGGTTTAGGGTTTAGGGTTTGGGGTTTCAGGGTTCCGGCCCGCGGGTGATCCTGAAAGGGAGAGGGGATGAGGTGAAGGCCAAAAAAGAAAGAAAACGGCACGGTGCCACCCAAAAGAAGTTTTCAGGTGTGAGAGCAATATATTTGACCACACCGCCTTTCCATTGCAGGACAAACACGAACCTTTTCAGGACAAAAACGAAAGACAACGAAAGCATTTCAGGACAAAAGCGAACCACATCAGGAAAAAAACGGACCATGAAATTGACAGGTTTTCAGAAACCCACAACCCACCGAGGCTCTTGGGATCCACAATACGACCCATTACACACACCCACACGCAGCCTACAATCTGCGCCGCAGCGGTTTCATGGTTCGGAGACTGTTGCTTCTGGTTCTTTGCTGGGCAGTCATGGCGTTGAAACGCGAGCGAGTGTGCACGACTTGCAGGAATGAACACGAGACACTTGTGCAAATGGCACAAACCGGATCACAACTTTGACTTCATTTGTCTTGTACCTGGTGTGCGTGTGCGTGTGCGTGTGTCTGTGGAGGTGCTCCTCTGCTGTTTTGTTGTTTGTCAGAACTGAAGTGAAAGGCAGAACACATGAAGAACGTGAGCGGCTGGAACGCAGCGTACCGCGCGGCGGCTGGCGTGTTCAGATCAGGCGCGGCACACCACCAGGTTTCGGCCGTGGAGCGGTTGCACGTGTCCTTTACGGAAAAGATGAATGACGAGTTCTTCACATGAGTGTCGTGCGGCAAAGACGTGTCCAAGAGATCTGCATTCAAGCTCACACGCCAGGGGCACGGGTTGGATTCAAACGCGGTCAAGAACTGGGTTTTGGCGTCCGATGTTCAAGACTCCGACGAGGAGATAGCCGCAATTAGTGCCAAGCTCGTGGCACAGACCTCATGAGCATGAAATGCCGAATCGACGCCGACTGCGGCAAAAGACACAGCCTTTTCTCACAAACGTTGCGTGATGTTGCTGAGCCGAAGTGTTCATGGATGTGTGCCCTTATTCAATACGTTTCTGACCACTGATGTCATCCACCAAGCGTGCCCTGTTGAAAAAACGCACGGCATTGTCAATTTCGCTTAACAAGGTCACATTGATGTACCATGCATCACATTCGTGCAGTGTTTATTGCATGTTGGTTGTACTCATGTCTGTGTGCGCTCATGTGTGTTTGCGTTTTTCTGTTGGACTTGCTTTTTTTTGCTTCAAAGCTGACTCAGAGCGCCATTCGTTCGCATTCCTTCCCGCAAACAGCCAACCACAACAGTTTCGGGATGCTGTCCACTCAACCTTGCGTGAAGGAGGTGGACAACACGAAGGAGTTTCTCGCGTACTGTACGTGGACGTCGGACAAGCAGCATTCGGTTGTCCAGTGTCGTGCCGCTTGGAGAACGTGCTCGGTGTGAAGCCGAAGTCATTCAAAGGTACACCGTTGTACACTGCGTGGCTTGCTTCGCGCGAAGCGCCCATGAGCGACCTTGAGCGCCAGCTCGTGAGCGTCGCAGCTAAGGGTGAAGAGTTCACGTGCATCAAGTGCGACAAGACCCTCTGCAAGTATATCTGTGATGACGCATTTCAAAAGGTGGAAGCGCAACGTCGACAAGCAGCTCTTGACGAAGTTGATCGTGGTGGAGGAAGGTTGGGCACTGAAGCGAGGTCACATTGTCGATTTGCACTTGTCGAGTGCTGCCGCCGAGGGTGTGGACGCCACACATGGTGATTTCGATGCTGATCGAGCTGTGCCACCCACACCAGACCATGTACCACCACATGCTCACGCAGGTTGCGCTGTCGCAATAGCTGAGCGCCACCCAGGAGATGCAGCATCCTCTTCCCGGGTTTGCCATCCGTCGGCCATGTCCGTTTTCCCAGCGGTTCCACCAACCACGACAAAAACAACCCCATTTGAGGAAGACGTGCGGTCGGTGCTTCGCAACATGGAGAAGACGTTGGCACGGGCCGTGGCACCCAAGGATGTCGAAGTCACAATCCCAGCGGTCGCCGTGAACGAGAAGTACAAGCAGTGGACCCGTGCAGCTTTTGAACCCGAAGGAAGAACGACACAGCTGGCCAATCACCATCTGTCAAGCATACCACGCGGAAGGCTTCGACAAGCACGT
>CBDCEV010000173.1:0-9147 GCA_965215715.1 Hyphomicrobiales bacterium
ACGAGTTGGCAACCAGGGCCTCGAACAGTTCAAGATTCCTGCCACGGATGCTGTTTGTGTTAAAGTAGCTTCAAGCTTGACATTTTGCGCGCATAGCAGCTTGCAAAGCTTCAGCACATCTGACAAAATGAAGGGACCAAAAACAGGCCCGCCAGGAGGGACCACTTTCGATCCTAAGAGGGTCCACTTTTGGGTCCCTTCTGAAATATATTTGCTTTGCGCAAGGGTCCAAAACTGGGCCCTCAGCATTCTGAATCTGGTGCCTCCCTGGGGGCTTGTTTGACGCCCCATTCAAATACTCTCTTGAGGCGCGTTGTTGGAATCAGGCCACAAACATCAGCGTCACACATCATAGCAACTACGAGTTGGCAACCAGGGCCTCGAACAGTTCAAGATTCCTGCCACGGATGCTGTTTGTGTTAAAGTAGCTTCAAGCTTGACATTTTGCGCGCATAGCAGCTTGCAAAGCTTCAGCACATCTGACAAAATGAAGGGACCAAAAACAGGCCCGCCAGGAGGGACCACTTTCGATCCTAAGAGGGTCCACTTTTGGGTCCCTTCTGAAATATGTTTGCTTTGCGCAAGGGTCCAAAACTGGGCCCTCAGCATTCTGAATCTGGTGCCTCCCTGGGGGCTTGTTTGACGCCCCATTCAAATACTCTCTTGGGGCGCGTTGTTGGAATCAGGGGACAAACATCAGCGTCACACATCATAGCAACTACGAGTTGGTAACCAGGGCCACGAACAGTTCAAGATTCCTGCCATGGATGCTGTTTGTGTGCAAGTAGCTTCAAGCTTGACATTTTGCGCACATAGCAGCTTGCAAAGCTTCAGCACATCTGACAAAATGAAGGGACCAAAAACAGGCCCGCCAGGAGGGACCACTTTCGATCCTAAGAGGGTCCACTTTTGGGTCCCTTCTGAAATATGTTTGCTTTGCGCAAGGGTCCAAAACTGGGCCCTCAGCATTCTGAATCTGGTGCCTCCCTGGGGGCTTGTTGGACGCCCCATTCAAATACTCTCTTGAGGCGCGTTGTTGGAATCAGGCCACAAACATCAGCGTCACACATCATAGCAACTACGAGTTGGTAACCAGGGCCTCGAACAAGGGAGGCCCCCAGTTCCAAAAAGTCTGCTGATTTCAGGTGCTAAAAACGAACCCTCTTGACATGGCGAGGTGCTGCTCCTAAAGTGACAGAAAGATCAGCAAATGTGGAAACACTTTCCCTGTACATTGCCAAATTTTGAAGTGCAAAGGTGCAACTTTTTCAGGGTAGGAAACAGCTGTATAGTTTCTTATTCACACTTCCGAAAGTTGCACCTTTGCACCCGTTTTTCTCTTTCTATTTTTTAGACGCAAAATAACAGAAATTGACCGTGCTGTTATTCCATCCGAAGTGGTTAGACTGGAACCTTAGCCACAATTTTCAAATTTGGGCACGTTCCCCTGCACCCCTCCAAACAATGATTGAGAAAAATAAGATAATGATTCTTTGCAGCATCTGCACTTTGATCTTTGTTTCGGGGGGGAAGGGGGGATGCCGGGCCTGTCACATGCACTTGGCCAGCTCAGGAGTCCAAGAGGTGGTCGTTTGGACGGCTTTTACTTCTGCCTGTCATTCAGAAGGGTCTATTTTTGGGCCCGAAAAAGTCAAGAAAAATTAGACACGCAAATACGGGCCTTTCAAGATGTCCTACGGATGCTGTTTGTGTTAAAGTAGCTTCAAGCTTGACATTTTGCGCACATAGCAGCTTGCAAAGCTTCAGCACATCTGACAAAATGAAGGGACCAAAAACAGGCCCGCCAGGAGGGACCACTTTCGATCCTAAGAGGGTCCACTTTTGGGTCCCTTCTGAAATATATTTGCTTTGCGCAAGGGTCCAAAACTGGGCCCTCAGCATTCTGAATCTGGTGCCTCCCTGGGGGCTTGTTTGACGCCCCATTCAAATACTCTCTTGAGGCGCGTTGTTGGAATCAGGCCACAAACATCAGCGTCACACATCATAGCAACTACGAGTTGGCAACCAGGGCCTCGAACAAGGGAGGCCCCCACCGTGTCTCCAAAAAGTCTGCTGATTTCAGGTGCTAAAAACGAACCCTCTGGACATGGCGAGGTGCTGCTCCTAAAGTGACAGAAAGATCAGCAAATGTGGAAACACTTTCCCTGTACATTGCCAAATTTTGAAGGGTGCAAAGGTGCAACTTTTTCAGGGTAGGAAACAGAACCTGTATAGTTTCTTATTCACACTTCCGAAAGTTGCACCTTTGCACCCTGGTTTTTCTCTATCTATTTTTTAGACGCAAAATAACAGAAATTGACCGCCTGCTGTTATTCCATCCGAAGTGGTTAGACTGGAACCTTATCCGCCACAATTTCTCAAATTTGGGCACGTTCCCCCGCACCCCTCCAAACAATGATTGAGAAAAATAAGATAATGATTCTTTGCAGCATCTGCACTTTGATCTTTGTTTCGGGGGGGAAGGGGGGATGCCGGGCCTGTCACATGCACTTGTGCCAGCTCAGGAGTCCAAGAGGTGGTCGTTTGGACGGCTTTTACTTCTGCCTGTCATTCAGAAGGGTCTATTTTTGGGCCCGAAAAAGTCAAGAAAAATTAGACACGCAAATACGGGCCTCCCCAGTTCAAGATTCCTGCCACGGATGCTGTTTGTGTTAAAGTAGCTTCAAGCTTGACATTTTGCGCACATAGCAGCTTGCAAAGCTTCAGCACATCTGACAAAATGAAGGGACCAAAAACAGGCCCGCCAGGAGGGACCACTTTCGATCCTAAGAGGGTCCACTTTTGGGTCCCTTCTGAAATATATTTGCTTTGCGCAAGGGTCCAAAACTGGGCCCTCAGCATTCTGAATCTGGTGCCTCCCTGGGGGCTTGTTTGACGCCCCATTCAAATACTCTCTTGAGGCGCGTTGTTGGAATCAGGCCACAAACATCAGCGTCACACATCATAGCAACTACGAGTTGGCAACCAGGGCCTCGAACAGTTCAAGATTCCTGCCACGGATGCTGTTTGTGTAAAAGTAGCTTCAAGCTTGACATTTTGCGCACATAGCAGCTTGCAAAGCTTCAGCACATCTGACAAAATGAAGGGACCAAAAACAGGCCCGCCAGGAGGGACCACTTTCGATCCTAAGAGGGTCCACTTTTGGGTCCCTTCTGAAATATATTTGCTTTGCGCAAGGGTCCAAAACTGGGCCCTCAGCATTCTGAATCTGGTGCCTCCCTGGGGGCTTGTTTGACGCCCCATTCAAATACTCTCTTGAGGCGCGTTGTTGGAATCAGGCCACAAACATCAGCGTCACACATCATAGCAACTACGAGTTGGCAACCAGGGCCTCGAACAGTTCAAGATTCCTGCCACGGATGCTGTTTGTGTTAAAGTAGCTTCAAGCTTGACATTTTGCGCACATAGCAGCTTGCAAAGCTTCAGCACATCTGACAAAATGAAGGGACCAAAAACAGGCCCGCCAGGAGGGACCACTTTCGATCCTAAGAGGGTCCACTTTTGGGTCCCTTCTGAAATATATTTGCTTTGCGCAAGGGTCCAAAACTGGGCCCTCAGCATTCTGAATCTGGTGCCTCCCTGGGGGCTTGTTTGACGCCCCATTCAAATACTCTCTTGAGGCGCGTTGTTGGAATCAGGCCACAAACATCAGCGTCACACATCATAGCAACTACGAGTTGGCAACCAGGGCCTCGAACAAGGGAGGCCCCCACCGTGTCTCCAAAAAGTCTGCTGATTTCAGGTGCTAAAAACGAACCCTCTGGACATGGCGAGGTGCTGCTCCTAAAGTGACAGAAAGAGGCCAGCAAATGTGGAAACACTTTCCCCTGTACATTGCCAAATTTTGAAGGGTGCAAAGGTGCAACTTTTTCTGGGGGCTCGGAAGCCCCACAGAACCTTTATAGTTTCTTATTCACACTTCCGAAAGTTGCACCTTTGCACAGGGCCTGGTTTTTCTCTATCTATTTTGTTAGACGCAAAATAACAGAAATTGACCGCGCTGCTTGTTATTCCATCCGAAGTGGTTAGACTGGAACCTTATCCGCCACAATTTCTCAAATTTGGGCACGTTCCCCCGCACCCCTCCAAACAATGCTTTGTGAGAAAAATAAGATAATGATTCTTTGGAGCATCTGCACTTTGATCTTTGTTTCGGGGGGGAAGGGGGGATGCCGGGCCTGTCACATGCACTTGTGCCAGCTCAGGAGTCCAAGAGGTGGTCGTTTGGACGGCTTTTACTTCTGCCTGTCATTTCAGAAGGGTCTATTTTTGGCCCGAAAAAGTCAAGAAAAATTAGACACGCAAATACGGGCCTCCCCAGTTCAAGATTCCTGCCACGGATGCTGTTTGTGTAGGAAACAGTAGCTTCAAGCTTGACATTTTGCGCACATAGCAGCTTGCAAAGCTTCAGCACATCTGACAAAAAGAAGGGAAAAAACAGGCTCGCCAGGAGGGACCACTTTCGATCCTAAGAGGGTCCACTTTTGGGTCCCTTCTGAAATATGATTTGCTTTGCGCAAGGGTCCAAAACTGGGCCCTCAGCATTCTGAATCTGGTGCCTCCCTGGGGGCTTGTTTGACGCCCATTCAAATACTCTCTTGGGCGCGTTGTTGGAATCAGCCTGCCATTCAGAAGGGACAAACATCAGCGTCACACATCATAGCAACTACGAGTTGGCAACCAGGGCCTCGAACAGTTCAAGATTCCTGCCACGGATGCTGTTTGTGTAAAAGTAGCTTCAAGCTTGACATTTTGCGCACATAGCAGCTTGCAAAGCTTCAGCACATCTGACAAAATGAAGGGACCAAAAACAGGCCCGCCAGGAGGGACCACTTTCGATCCTAAGAGGGTCCACTTTTGGGTCCCTTCTGAAATATATTTGCTTTGCGCAAGGGTCCAAAACTGGGCCCTCAGCATTCTGAATCTGGTGCCTCCCTGGGGGCTTGTTTGACGCCCCATTCAAATACTCTCTTGAGGCGCGTTGTTGGAATCAGGCCACAAACATCAGCGTCACACATCATAGCAACTACGAGTTGGCAACCAGGGCCTCGAACAGTTCAAGATTCCTGCCACGGATGCTGTTTGTGTGCTAAAAAGTAGCTTCAAGCTTGACATGCTTTGCGCACATAGCAGCTTGCAAAGCTTCAGCACATCTGACAAAATGAAGGGACCAAAAACAGGCCCGCCAGGAGGGACCACTTTCGATCCTAAGAGGGTCCACTTTTGGGTCCCTTCTGAAATATGTATTTGCTTTGCGCAAGGGTCCAAAACTGGGCCCTCAGCATTCTGAATCTGGTGCCTCCCTGGGGGCTTGTTTGACGCCCCATTCAAATACTCTCTTGAGGCGCGTTGTTGGAATCAGGCGACAAACATCAGCGTCACACATCATAGCAACTACGAGTTGGCAACCAGGGCCTCGAACAAGGGAGGCCCCCACCGTGTCTCCAAAAGTCTGCTCGATTTGGACGGCTGCTAAAAACTGAACCTGTCTCAGACATGGTCGATTTTTGGTGCTCCTCCTAAAGTCACAGAAAAATTAGACACGCAAATACGAACCCTCTGGACATGGCGAGGTGCTGCTCCTAAAGTGACAGAAAGATCAGCAAATGTGCCACGGATCCCTGTTTGCCAAATGTTGAAGGGTGCAAAGGTGCAACTTTTTCAGGCATAGTAGGAAACAGAACCTGTATAGTTTCTTATTCACACTTCCGAAAGTTGCACCTTTGCACCTGGTTTTTCTCTATCTATTTTTTAGACGCAAAATAACAGAAATTGACCGCGCTGGGGGCTTGTTATTCCATCCGAAGTGGTTAGACTGGAACCTACATCCGCCACAATTTCTCAAATTTGGGCACGTTCCCCCGCACCCCTCCAAACAATGAGTTTGAGAAAAATAAGATAATGATTCTTTGCGAGCATCTGCACTTTGATCTTTGTTTCGGGGACCAAAAACAGGCCCGAAGGGGGGATGCCGGGCCTGTCACATGCACTTGTGCCAGCTCAGGGGTCCAAGAGGTGGTCGTTTGAACGGCTTTTACTTCTGCCTGTCATTCAGAAGGGTCTATTTTTGGGCCCGAAAAAGTCAAGAAAAATTAGACACGCAAATACGGGCCTCCCCAGTTCAAGATTCCTGCCACGGATGCTGTTTGTGTTAAAGTAGCTTCAAGCTTGACATTTTGCGCACATAGCAGCTTGCAAAGCTTCAGCACATCTGACAAAATGAAGGGACCAAAAACAGGCCCGCCAGGAGGGACCACTTTCGATCCTAAGAGGGTCCACTTTTGGGTCCCTTCTGAAATATATTTGCTTTGCGCAAGGGTCCAAAACTGGGCCCTCAGCATTCTGAATCTGGTGCCTCCCTGGGGGCTTGTTTGACGCCCCATTCAAATACTCTCTTGAGGCGCGTTGTTGGAATCAGGCCACAAACATCAGCGTCACACATCATAGCAACTACGAGTTGGCAACCAGGGCCTCGAACAGTTCAAGATTCCTGCCATGGATGCTGTTTGTGTGCAAGTAGCTTCAAGCTTGACATTTTGCGCACATAGCAGCTTGCAAAGCTTCAGCACATCTGACAAAACGAAGGGACCAAAAACAGGCCCGCCAGGAGGGACCACTTTCGATCCTAAGAGGGTCCACTTTTGGGTCCCTTCTGAAATATGTTTGCTTTGCGCAAGGGTCCAAAACTGGGCCCTCAGCATTCTGAATCTGGTGCCTCCCTGGGGGCTTGTTTGACGCCCCATTCAAATACTCTCTTGAGGCGCGTTGTTGGAATCAGGCGACAAACATCAGCGTCACACATCATAGCAACGACGAGTTGGTAACCAGGGCCTCGAACAGTTCAAGATTCCTGCCATGGATGCTGTTTGTGTTAAAGTAGCTTCAAGCTTGACATTTTGCGCACATAGCAGCTTGCAAAGCCTCAGCACATCTGACAAAATGAAGGGACCAAAAACAGGCCCGCCAGGAGGGACCACTTTCGATCCTAAGAGGGTCCACTTTTGGGTCCCTTCTGAAATATGTTTGCTTGGCGCAAGGGTCCAAAACTGGGCCCCTCAGCATTCTGAATCTGGTGCCTCCCTGGGGGCTTGTTTGACGCCCCATTCAAATACTCTCTTGAGGCGCGTTGTTGGAATCAGGCGACAAACATCAGCGTCACACATCATAGCAACTACGAGTTGGTAACCAGGGCCTCGAACAAGGGAGGCCCCCACCGTGTCTCCAAAAAGTCTGCTGATTTCAGGTGCTAAAAACGAACCCTCTGGACATGGCGAGGTGCTCCTCCTAAAGTGACAGAAAGAGCAGCAAATGTGGAAAACACTTCCCCTGTACATTGCCAAATTTTGAAGGGTGCAAAGGTGCAACTTTTTCAGGCTCGGAAACAGAACCTTTATAGTTTCTTATTCACACTTCCGAAAGTTGCACCTTTGCACCCTGGTTTTTCTCTATCTATTTTTTAGACGCAAAATAACAGAAATTGACCGCTGCTGTTATTCCATCCGAAGTGGTTAGACTGGAACCTTATCCGCCACAATTTCTCAAATTTGGGCACGTTCCCCGCACCCCTCCAAACAATGATTGAGAAAAATAAGATAATGATTCTTTGCAGCATCTGCACTTTGATCTTTGTTTCGGGGGGGAAGGGGGGATGCCGGGCCTGTCACATGCACTTGTGCCAGCTCAGGAGTCCAAGAGGTGGTCGTTTGGACGGCTTTTACTTCTGCCTGTCATTCAGAAGGGTCTATTTTTGGGCCCGAAAAAGTCAAGAAAAATTAGACACGCAAATACGGGCCTCCCCAGTTCAAGATTCCTGCCACGGATGCTGTTTGTGTTAAAGTAGCTTCAAGCTTGACATTTTGCGCACATAGCAGCTTGCAAAGCTTCAGCACATCTGACAAAATGAAGGGACCAAAAACAGGCCCGCCAGGAGGGACCACTTTCGATCCTAAGAGGGTCCACTTTTGGGTCCCTTCTGAAATATATTTGCTTTGCGCAAGGGTCCAAAACTGGGCCCTCAGCATTCTGAATCTGGTGCCTCCCTGGGGGCTTGTTTGACGCCCCATTCAAATACTCTCTTGAGGCGCGTTGTTGGAATCAGGCCACAAACATCAGCGTCACACATCATAGCAACTACGAGTTGGTAACCAGGGGCATCGAACAGTTCAAGATTCCTGCCATGGATGCTGTTTGTGTGCAAGTAGCTTCAAGCTTGCATTTTGCGCACATAGCAGCTTGCAAAGCTTCAGCACATCTGACAAAATGAAGGGGACCAAAAACAGGCCCGCCAGGAGGGACCACTTTCGATCCTAAGAGGGTCCACCTAAGAGGGTCCACTTTTGGGTCCCTTCTGAAATATGTTTGCTTTGCGCAAGGGTCCAAAACTGGGCCCTCAGCATTCTGAATCTGGTGCCTCCCTGGGGGCTTGTTTGACGCCCCATTCAAATACTCTCTTGAGGCGCGTTGTTGGAATCAGGCCACAAACATCAGCGTCACACATCATAGCAACTACGAGTTGGTAACCAGGGCCTCGAACAGTTCAAGATTCCTGCCACGGATGCTGTTTGTGTAAAAGTAGCTTCAAGCTTGACATTTTGCGCACATAGCAGCTTGCAAAGCTTCAGCACATCTGACAAAATGAAGGGACCAAAAACAGGCCCGCCAGGAGGGACCACTTTCGATCCTAAGAGGGTCCACTTTTGGGTCCCTTCTGAAATATATTTGCTTTGCGCAAGGGTCCAAAACTGGGCCCTCAGCATTCTGAATCTGGTGCCTCCCTGGGGGCTTGTTTGACGCCACATTCAAATACTCTCTTGAGGCGCGTTGTTGGAATCAGGCCACAAACATCAGCGTCACACATCATAGCAACTACGAGTTGGCAACCAGGGCCTCGAACAGTTCAAGATTCCTGCCACGGATGCTGTTTGTGTTAAAGTAGCTTCAAGCTTGACATTTTGCGCACATAGCAGCTTGCAAAGCTTCAGCACATCTGACAAAATGAAGGGACCAAAAACAGGCCCGCCAGGAGGGACCACTTTCGATCCTAAGAGGGTCCACTTTTGGGTCCCTTCTGAAATATATTTGCTTTGCGCAAGGGTCCAAAACTGGGCCCTCAGCATTCTGAATCTG
>CBDCEV010000174.1:0-4532 GCA_965215715.1 Hyphomicrobiales bacterium
TTCTATGACAGACATTCTTGTGGGAAGATGAGTTGGGAGAGGCGCGGACAGTGGTTCAGGGTGAAGGGGGTGAGCAAGGAGACCCCCCTGTTGCCACTTCTGTTCAGCCTTGGGCAGCACAGGGCTCTGGTGGCGGTCCAAGCACAGTTGAAGGAAGGCGAAAGGTTGTTCGCTTTCCTCGATGACATTTACGTCGTCTGTTCCCCTGTGAGGGTGGGTCAGGTTTACGCAATCCTGGAGAAGGCATTGCGTGAGAAGACTGGCATCAACATCCACCAGGGCAAGACGAAGTTGTGGAACAAGGCAGGCATTAAGCCATCAATGACCGATGTTTTGACGTGCGCAGCCCAGCTGTGGATCCAGACGCAGTTGAGTGGAGAGGAGATGGGTTTGCCGGAGTGCCCATTGGCCACCCGTCGTTCACCACGGCTCACATGGAAGCGAAGTTCAAGGAACAGGCGTTGCTCTTTGAATGAATTCCCCTCATTGAGGATGTGCAAGTCGGGTGGTTGTTGCTCGTTTTCTGCGCAGCCACGAGAGCAAATTATTCGCTCCGAACAGTTCCACCAGAGCACACCTCAAATTACGCGGAACAGCACGATCAGAGTGTTACGGTGCCTCAGCAGCATCTTGGAGATGGATGGGTTGCCTCCGCAAACACATGAGGCAGCGTCCATGCCTTTGACCATGGGCGGTCTTGGTGTTGGAGGTTGTTCGAGAATCCACGCTGCTCACTGGGCAGACTGCCTCGAAATGGTGAAGGACCGACACCCGCAAGTCACAGAAGACATCATCAGAGGAATGAACATGGCACATGGTTACATGGCTGTTGTTGAGGAGAGGTGCGAGATTGCGGGAAGTGACACCCCGAATTGGGAAGCTCTGGCAGATGGGTTGAGGCCAGGACAGGAGCCGGAGCCTTGCGAACACCACCGCGTCAATGTGGTGTGGTCCCAATTGTCTCCCAATGAGTGGGCCTTGGTGAGGTCGCAAAGTGGATTGAGTTCCGTCCCTTTCACCGCGATGCCCATCCACCGCGTGTCCAAGTTGCCATTCCGTGTTGCTCCGCCGTCTCCGTCTGCCCTTGCCTTTCACTGTATGCACCTGCCGGTGTGGCCGTCCACTCGACACTTTTGGCCGCACAGTGTGCAGCACGGCTTCTGGGTGGGAGGTGTTTCGCAGCAGAGAGTGCCATCGCTCAGATATTTCGGCAGGGCGGAGCCAGGGTGTCCACCAACGTGATGGTGAGGGATCTTGATCTGGAGTGACTTGCGCCGTCTGGAAGTCGTTGCCGAAGGACTGACTTTGTTTGGAGGGTGCCAATTGGCCATTGACGCCACAGTGGCGACCTGTTTAGGCCAAACCGCTTTAGGCCAGCCCGTTTAACCTGTTTGGGCCAGCACCGCTTTAGGCCAATACCGCTTTAGGCCAAACCGCTTTAGGCCAATTTGACCTGTTTAGGCCTGACTTGTTTAGGCCAATGCCGCTTTAGGCCAACGCGTCGGCGGAGGGTGGGGCCCCGAACTGTGAGGCCCCGAAGGGTGGAGGAATCTCAGGGTGGGGGCCAAACCTAGAAAAAGTGGGGGCCAGAAGGGTGGAGCCCAGAAGGGTGGGGCCCCGAACTGTGAGGCCCCGAAGGGTGGAGGCCTCTCAGGGTGTGGGGGCCAGAGTGGAGCCCAGAACGGTGGAGCCCCGAAGGGTGGAACCTCGAAGGGGTGGGGCCCCGAAGGGTGGGGGGCCAAAATTTCGCGCTTTTTTTTCTCTCTCCTGTCACAATTTGTTTTTCTTTCTTCTCTCTTTTTGGAGTCCTTTCGTGGAATTTTGGGGGTGTTTGAAGCGCCTTGCCCCTGAAATGTGCACATTTGAGCGCCCCGGCCTTCAAAAACACCACCAAAATGCAACGAGAAGACCCCCCAGAGAGAGAAGAGAGAATGAAATTTCCGGCGGGAGAGAGAAAAAAAGAGCGAAGGTCCGGCGGAGGGGCGGTCGGGCTGAGGGGCGGTCGGGCTGAGGGGCGGTCCGGCTGAGGGGAGGTCCGGCTGAGGGGGGTCCGGCCAAATTTTGGACGCACCCACGAAAATCTTGAACACCCCACCGACACCCCCCCACACCTCACACAACACACCTCACACAGCACAAGACAACACAACACAACACAACAACAACACACAAAAACAGGTCTGGCTTCAACACTTGTTAACAGACAAGTCTGAACAGGTCTGACCTGTTTAGGCCAGCCTGGCCTGAAGTGGTTTTGGCCTAAAAAGATCGCGAACCTGTTTATAGGCCAATTTGGCCTAAAGCTTGGCCTAAAGCGGTATTGGCCTAAAGTGGTCACTACCGTGTCACCACTCCATTCGGATGCCACTCACGCAGGCTGATGTCATCGACGGTCAAGTTCTGGGTGAGGCCCGCAAGTTGAAGGAGAGGACCTACCCAGAGTTGTGCCAGCGAGACGGGCGCGCGCGATTGGTGGTGGTTGCTGGCGAGGTCGGGTGAAGATCATCCCATGAAACGAAGGCGTTGTTGTGGTCAGCCGCCTCACAGCGCACGAGCAGCGTGGTTCAGACGTTGGAGCTGTCTTTTGGCGTGTTCCACAGCTGAGGCAGTCGCTTCATCCCTGTTGGGGGTGAGGGGTTCTCCAGGCGCTGGGGACCAGGTGCTTTCCACCAGTGAGGTGTTGGTGGTCACCAGGCGTGAGGTCTAGGCTCTCGGCGCGCATGCATGAGACCTGTTGAGTTCCAATTGTAACACCATTTCGCGCAAAAAAAACATCTTCACAATTGAAAAAATACCATCTGTAAAGTACTCGATTCTTTCTTTTTCTTTGCAAATAAAAACAAATTTTAATTATATTTCTGGTAATTATCACAAAATCAAAGTATGTTACACTTTTAACAACAAAATTTTTATTTATATTATGAAAGTTAGCAATGAAATTTATTTTAGCACAAAAAGTCTCACACAGAAAGCTTACTAATCAGGCATAAACAAAAGCTCAGAAAAGATATTGACGTATTAGAGTCATGTATTCACTGATGATGGGTTATGTCTCTTTTGTATATTGTGAGACTTAATTCTTATTACTAGAAAACATAAACGTGCTATTGAAGATCATTTTGACATGAAATTTTTGAACTTGAATATAACTTAAAAAAGAAAAATCAATATGAAAATTTACAAACAATTAAAAGTATTTTACCTAAAATTGATCAATTGTGCCGAAATCAGATAAAAGGAAGCTTTAGAATCAGGACATGCTTTTTATATGCACAACCTTTGATAGGATATGAGCATTTTGTAGTTTTATTACCAGATGATTTGCTTTACAATCCATCAGGAAAAAATGTTCTATCACAATTAGTTGATCAATATACTGTAGGAAAAATGTGATGTATAATGCATACAAAAGGTACCTAAAAAGGATACAAAGTCTTATGATAAAGTTAAGATGTAGTCAAATAAAAAAAATGATTTCATTGTAGAAAAACCTTGTAGAGATAAAGTTTCTTCTAACTGTTCCGTAGTTGGTCGTGAAAGACTGTCATCAACAATATTTTCTAATTTAAAAGAAACTGGTAAGGGTTCAAGTGGCGAAATACAAATAACTGATGCTATTTCAAAACTTTTAACAAGAGGAACGGTTAATAGGACATACTTTTGAAGGTCTTCGTTATGATTGTGGTAATAAGCTAGGGTTTTCATTGGTTAATTTTGAACTTACTATACGATACTCGGTTTCAGGAAGTCAGTTAATGAAAATGGTAAAAAAAAAAGTATAAGTAAATAAAAATTTTGATTAAAATTAAATATGATAATGATTCATTATATGGTTGTTTCTGCTCCATCAGGGACAGATAAGACTTCTTTACCAAAGACTTTTTTATCAAAGCAAAAAATTAATAACTTTCGTTTAACTATTTCTCATACAAACAGATGTGCTAGAGCAGGAGAACTTAATGGAATAGATTATGATTTTGTTTACCGCGATATAGTCGAAGATATGATTCAAAAAATATATATTTGTAGAGTATGCAAAAGTTTTTTACTTACTATTATGAAACATCAAAATATTCAATTAAATCAATGATAAGAGCATAGGAAAATACTACTTTAAGAAATAGATTGACAAGGAGCTCGACAAGTTAGGAAGATTATTTAAATGTAAAAATTTATAAGTATTTTTATTTTATCATCTTCTCTGAAAATTTCAGAACAAAGATTGAAGTTAAGAGGAAAGGATTGTGAAGAAATCATATAGTTTAGAATGCAAGATGCAAAAAGTTAGTATTTTCATGCTAATGAGTTTGATTATGTAAGAGTGAATGATGATTTTAAATGAGCATTCAACAAGTTAAAGAATATTTTCTTTCAGTTGGGTCAATGGATGTGTAATTTAGATCGTGTCAAGTCAATTGCAATTTTATTTTTCTTCCATGAGAACTGTTATGTCAGCATATTTTTTGGTTTGTTCAATAAACTGTAAAACACAGTTCTAACAGTTTCTAAATGTTGAGAAAATATATTTTGTA
>CBDCEV010000175.1:0-2130 GCA_965215715.1 Hyphomicrobiales bacterium
TGCTGCCAGTAGACATCGCTGGTGGCTGCGAGGTCGAGCTCATCAGTGTTCACGAGGTTCGAGTCCTTGTTGGGCTCATAACCTGTGAGGCGTGTCTCGTGGTCAGAGGTGGGCCACGGTCCCCAAGCGGAAGTCGCACAGGGGGTTGGACCTGGACCTCTCGTTGAACACTGAGGTGAACATCTGGAAGGGCTGGAAGGAGAACGGTGAGACGAAGTAGAGAACAGAGACAAGCGAGGAGAAAACAACTACAACGCAACACACAGGTGCACATGCATGGATGGGATGACGCGTGCAAGGCGGACTTGAGCCACAGGTGCGATGTGACACAATTGTGCATCAATGAACGGCGCGCAATGTGCTCAGTACTGCGTGTTGTGCACGTTCATGTGCGCGACGGTGTTCATGTTGTTCATCGCATTGTGCTCAAGCATGATGTTGTTGTGCGTAAAGTTGTACGCAATGTCGTAGCCATAATATGACGTAGTCATTTGTTCGTGAATATGAGGTGCAGGGTTTAATCCCTCTACAAATTTTAAAGATGTCCGGTTTTACTCCATATTCAATTTTGGCCATTTTTGGGCCGCCCTCTTAAAGATATCCGGGTTTTACCCCACCCGATTTTTTCGTCAATTTTGGGCCGACCCATTTTCTCAGCTGTTAGAAGCACTTTCTTGGCCGAAGAGGAGGCCCAAAATCTTGATTTTTTACCCCACCCCAAATTTTGGCCATTTTTGGGCCGCCCTCTTAAAGATGTCCGGTTTTACCCCACCCGAAATTTTGGCCATTTTTGGGCCTCCTCCTTGGTCACCCTCTTTTGATCTTTGCCAAATGTCATCAACCCAAATAAACACCCTAAACACCAACTAAACACCAACTAAACACCAACTAAACACCAACTAAACACCAAAACGTTCATAAGCCGTGTTTTTTTGGCCAAAAAACACGGACTATGTTGTTTGTCTTCCTTTGTTGTTATAAGACACAAGAGACAATGGACACTGTGTGTGGCGACGAAACCGGCCTCAAAATTTGAAAATTCAAGGACATCTGTGAGAGGGCGGCCCAAAAATGGCCAAAATTTCGGGTGGGGTAAAAAATTCAAGATTGTGGGCCTTCTCTTCGGGCCAAAAAAGTGCTCCAAACGGCAGAAAAAGTGGGGATCGGCCCAAAATTGGCCAAAATTTCGGGTGGAGTAAAACCCGGACATCTTGAAGAAGGGGGTGGGGCCAAAAATGGCCAAAATTCATTATGGGGTAAAAACATCGAGAAAATAAGGGAACCCAAAAAAGGCCAAAATTCAATATGGGGTAAAACCGGACATCATTAAATATGCCCACGGAGGCAGAGACAGAGACAGACAGAGACAGAGAGAGAGAGAAGGGAAGACGAAAGAGAAGAAGACAAGAGAAGATGAAAGGGAAGTTTAAAGAGAAAATGAAGGAGAAGATAAGACACGGCAATGATTGACAGATTGACAGTGCATCTTGGCCGGTCAACAGTTTTTGTAATTTCTGCGAATTATTTATTCCATGCAGTTACAGTTTTCAAATTTTATTTTCTTCAACTATTGGCTTATGCAGTTACAGTTTCGAATTTTTCCGAATTATTTAGTCATGCAGCTGCATTTTTCCCGGAATTAATTTTGCATGAGTATTCTGTGGAAGGGTGCCAAGAATGTGAACGATGCTGATCATCATCTTGCGAAGAAGTGTCACCAGTCGGGAAACGGCAGAGCAGTGCGCTCGTAAGTCCAACGAAAACTCTGAATCGAGATGTAGCACCAAATGGTGGTGACATCGAACCAGTTGGGGAATCTCGTGCAGATATCGAAATGGGAAACAAAGAAGATGAGGAACACTTGGAAGCAGAAATTCCCAAGAAGTCAGAATGAATCCAAAGAATCCAACGAGCAGAGAGAAACAAAAGGTGAAGATTCAGATTACAGGGACATGCTGTCTGCAGGAGTTGGTGTGCTGCTTGTGTCGAAGGTCGAGGTGTTGGCGGACAAGGTCGAATTGAACTATTGGAAGAAGAAGAAAGAGAAAGGACGACTCCGATCGTAACTTTCGATTACGGTTTTCCGACACAGGAAAACGCAGACACGCATCCAATCATGATTTGCCGAGA
>CBDCEV010000176.1:0-20382 GCA_965215715.1 Hyphomicrobiales bacterium
GATACCTTTGATACTTGTGAAATCATGTTCATCATTTGTTCTTGTGAAAAAATACTGAGTAAGAGAATAAGAAGACACACAAAGGGACAACACACAGGAGAAAAACAACGAACAATTCAGAAACACTGAAGCGAAACATAATGCTCATGTAGCACTTGCCACTTTGTTTTGGCTACGTGCAATGTGGTATGTTTCGATAGAGTGTTTGCTAAGTGTTTGCTAGGTGTTTAGTGCTAGATGTGTTAGCACTTAGCACTGAGCGAACATAGCATCTATCACGTAACAATAAGTTTTTGCAAAGTGCTGAGTGCTAATTCAGCAATGGGCCATTGTAGTTTTTATTCTCAGTATTTCATGATTGTGTGTAAGTCTTTACGTCAACAGTATCAACAGTATCACAGGAATCAAGAACATCAAAAGTGACGAGGCGAATCTGAGCTCAATGAAACACGTAGTACATAGCACTTGGCAAACGCCAAGTGTTATGTTCTTTGTCGTTCATCGTGCTCGGATCCGACACCCTTACGTTTGATACTTTTGATAATTGCGAAATCAATTTTAACAATGTGTAGAAAAAGGAAGCACATAAAAACCTCAATTTGGATGTAACAAAAGAAAAATGCTAACATAGCACTTAGCAGCTTGGTCTTGCTAAGTGCTGATTGTCATGTGCTATGTTAGTACTTAGCACCCAGCAAACACAGAGTGCCAATGTAAAACATGGCACGAAGCACTCAACAACAATCAAGTGCCATGTGCTGTGTTGGCACAAATGTTTGCTAAGTGATATTTGCTTTGTTGGCACCTAGCACTTAGCACTTTGCAGAACCTAAGTGCTAAGTGCTGCGCTCGCACTTAGCATTCAGCCTTTCATTTTTGTGCTTCATGTTTTTACATTCACACATCTCAAAAGTGTCAAACGTAAAGGAGGCGGCTCCGAGCACGATGAACGACATAGAAGATAGCACTTTGGTTTTGCCAAGTGCTATGTTCTATGTTTGTCAATGTGTTCAGACTCGGGCCTCCCTTACTTTTGATATTTATGATTTTTTTGATACTTATGATATTGTTGAAATACATTTTCTTATTTGTAATTATTTGACAAACAAAGCACACACAAGGAAAGACACAGGAACACAAATGTAAAACAAAACACAAAAATATGAAGAATCAAAAGGCAAACACAAATGAGGTGCTAAGTGTTGTGTCAGCACCCAGCACCAACCAAGCGCCAACGTAGCGCATAACACATACTACCTAGCAACACCTAAGTGCTAACATTGAACACAGCACACAGCACACAGCAGAACCTTAGTGCTAAGTGCTCTGTTAGCCGTTAGTTTTTGCTTAGTGCCAAGTGCTACGCTAGCACGTCGCAATTAGGAGGTTCTGTGGCTTGTTTTCAAACATCTCAAAAAAAACATCAAAACTATCAAAGGTATCACAGGTAGACAGATCTGTGCACAATGAAAAACGAAGAACATAGCACAAAGCACCTAGTAAAAGCCAAGTGCAATGCTCGACGCACACAAGTAAAAACAAAGAGGGAACACGAATTGGAAGAAAGAAATGAAAACAAAGAGCGGTGACATTGCACTTATCATTCTGTTTTTGCTCAGTGCTAAGTGGCAAGTGCTAAACATGGCACTTAGCACTTGCTCAGTGCTACGTGCTAACATTGCACTTTGTATTTGCTAAGTGGTACGTGCTCGGTGCAATGTTAGCACGTAGCATTTATCAAACAGTGAAGTGCTGACATAGCACTTCGCATTTTACATTTATTTATCGCATTTTTTTTCGATATGTTGTTGGGAAATTAATCGACATTAAAATTACAATCATTTTTTTTGTACAGACATCGTTCGTGTGAAGATGTAAAAAAGCAAAAATTGAGCTGTCACGCTGTGCAATTGCAAGTCACATGAAAATCAGGCAATACCCGAAGGTGCTAATAAAGCAGCGCTCCAAAGGACACCACAATATTCGCAACAGGCAAGGTTCAACAACTCCTCCCCGCTCGTCGTCAATTGCCACACTGTAGTTATGCTAAACGCCAGCAACAGCAACAGTTAGAACGAAAAATACACATTTGGGAGTAAGAGTCATTTCCAAAAAGACAGGTTGACACGCGACAGCAAATCCGCCAACAGAGTGGTGTCGGAGAAGTGAAAAAGCGAATAGCAATAGATCTGCTGTTCACATGAAACCCTTCTCCACTCCTGTGAAAGCATGCAGTATGTCGAATTGCGAGTCAAATGAGGAAGCGGTACGGTGGAAATGAAGCAGAGGCGGACCCTTACAGCACTCCCGAGGACGCAAGCGCCCACAACAACTAAAGCGAAGACTCCATAGCGAGCTATTCTGCGTTTTTTCTTGCAGACCTGGTAAGAGGGCGCGAGGCGCCTTTTGTAACAGCGCCTTCCACGAACATCGCTTCACCTCTCGGACAGAGTGCAAGCGAAAACCAAATTTTGCCATGTCTTTCACTATATTATGGGAAGGGGCTATGAGCCACCCAGCTTTGCTTCATTTCACAGACTTGTGCTTGACTTTCGTAAGGCAAATACCCCTCTTCTTGGTGGAGCCCAGTGGCCCTCTTAATTTTTTGATGTTCTTGATTTTTTTTGTGTTCAGACAAATTCACTTAAGAATGATTCAAGGTTAGTTCCTGCACTGCTTGACGTTGTGCTTTTCCTTGTATTTCAACGCCCTCCCAGAAAGGGTGTCTTTACGTCTGCTTTTCAAGGTCTGTCTCTTTCCGCCTTTCTCTTTGCCCCTTGCTTCCTTTTTGGTGAAGGTGCTTTTAACAATCACCGCTTCCCTTTCCTGTGCGAACCTTCAACCTTTGTTTTAACTGCAGCCTTGGATTGAGATTCAGCATGGTTCTTTGCTTCAGCATTGGTTTGCACATCTCTTTGTACATATCTCTCTTGTTGCTTTTTTGCATCTGCTTGTGTCCCGTTCCTGTCTGGATTTTGGCGTCCTCCTCCCAAGTCACTATTACAAGTCTCATGAAATCTTTCTCCACTTCGGTGTATGCGTTGAAAATGTCGCATTTCAAGTCCCATGAGGCAACGGTACGTGGCAGCACCCAGTAGATGCGAGCACCCGCTCGACCACCGAGAAAGCAGTCATCCTCGCAAAACTTAAGAGGTCCCCGAAGGGATTACACCCACTGGACGCACGACACGAACCAACAACAGCTGAACCATGAGTTTCGCGTGACCACCCAGAAAGAGTTCAAGCCAAGACCAAGTATTTTGCATGTATTGCAATATCATTATGGGAATGGAACAACCATGCCTATTACCTTAATTTCACAGGCCTGTTCTTATTAGCTTGGTCCGAAGACCACCTTCTGGGTGGAGTGTAATTCTCGAGTCACGCTTCCAATCGTACAGCAAATTCGTATCGCTGAGGTCCATCAATCTTTGGAGCCAAAGATGTAGGTACAGGTGTCAAGCTCTATGCCCTACGAGTTAAAGTCCAAAGTCATGTCGGTGAGCTTCTCTTTTTGATTTACTACCTCATAACAATGTTTTGCGTTCTTTAACATTCGATTCATGTGAAACATCTCGGTGGAAAAATCCTGTTGCTGAGTTTAGCTTTTTGCTTTGCTTCCTTTTTGACACAAAGTTTTGCATTCTTCGTCATAGTCGTTGCCAAAGCGCTCATGCTGTTTTCTTTCAGAGTACTCCTTTGCGAAGTCTTTGCCAGAGATCTTGTCCTCAACCTTTTCAAAGCACTTGTGTCCCAAGTCTTTGTTCAAACCACCGTTGCCACTGTTGTAAAATGTGAGGGTATAACCGCATGTCTCTTCCAAGCCTTTGCTTCCACTTGCCTGCTCTTGCCCCCGAGTTTTTTGTCCTTCAACATGTTTCTCTGAGGTAATGCTCATCTCTTTAAAGTCGATGCTCTCAATGCGAGATGCAATCCCGCACCCTTTGTCACGAAACTCGGGCAATGTAGTGAATTAACGCATTGTGATCATCCCAGCCCTCCTCGGTCCAAGCCCACACCTTTACGTTATCGCCAGCACAGTCAGAATCCTCGTTGGGTTCGGTGCACGAATCGGCATTGAAGATGTGTCTGTCGGTTTCCCCCATGTACATCTTCATACGCATCCCCACCTCCAGCCGTCTGCCGCAAAGTCGTCAAACGCCATGGCTGACTCAGCAAAAAGCTCACCCATGACAGGGTGCACCTGTTTGAACCAACATAGACCTTGGTTTCAAAGGGCTCACTTGACAGCAGAAGGGCGCAAACCCAACTGTTGTTGACATGAAACATCAAGCTACTTGCAATTGCAAGCTCCGAAAAAACGCCGATTACAGCCAATAGTTTAGGAAAGACACGACACAAGTCAACAGCAAGTACGCATAGTGATTCCATTGCTAAGATCACAGTTTTGTTCCAAGACAGATTCTGGTCATGTTTTGGGAGTACAGGAACATGCAAAGAACAACGAAAGCTGTTCACGTGAAACCCTTCTCCACTTCGGTGTTGTGGTGCCGTGAGGCGTGCCGTGGGCGTGGGCGTGGGCGTTGGCGTTGGGGTTGGCGTTGGCGTTGGCGCGGGCGTGGGCGTGGGCGTGGGCGTGGGCGTGGGCGTGGGCGTGGCGTGGCTTGGTGGCGCGGGAGCGGGGCGTGGTGTGGCTTGCTTGGCACGTCTTGGAGTGGGGATCCTGGAAAACGGCGCCCTTGAGGAAGGGACTCGGATCAGAGGAAAGTGGCAGGCCATGAAGGGGTCTCGCAAGGGAGCCAGCTCCAAAGTAAGGTCGCCCCTGAGTGAAAAGACCCTGAGAAGAAGGGTCTCCGGTGAAAAGGTGCCTCGAAAGGAAGACAGGAGTTTTTTTTTGTAGATATCCCAGAAGGCCAGAGCCACGAATTCAAAAAAAAGACATCTGATCAGGTGTACAGTTGAATTCGACCGAAATTCGTTCCATAGATCTAAACGTCCCACCCAAAGGAAGGAGGGAGGGGAGTGGTGGTGGTACGGACGTGGGACGTTAACGGAAGGACTCTGTCGTGCAACTGTCGCTGAGTACCTTGTTCGAGAGGCCATCACGCTGTGATCATGACCCCCAGGCCCTGCACCTGTGTGCAAGGCCCTGAAAACCACCCCGCACCGCAGCTGACAGCAGCTGAAGTGCCACGGCTCGACGACAGCTGTCGCGGCTCGACGACGACAGCTGTCAAACGGGCACATTAAAAAAACATGGAACATAGCACAAAGCAGAAGCACAGTATTACGTTCTATGTCGTTCATCGTTGCTCGGATCCGCCTCCCTCGCTTTTGATGAGTTTGATACTTTTGAAATCAACTTCAGTTGTTTTTCGTTTTTATATAGACATATTAATGTTTAACACAGGTAACAAAGCAGCAGAAACAAACAGGAAGAAAAACAAAAAATAAACCTAGCACTTAGCACTCTGTTTGGTGTTGAACGCTGAGTGCTAACATTTGTCACTTGCTAAATGCTTGGTGCTATGTGATATGTTAGCACTTAGCCCTAACACAGCCCTTTGCACTTCAACCTAACAACATGCTAACATGTTCATGTGTCATGAAAATAATCGAAAATAGGATTATTATTACAATTTTATTTGTAAACATAAATATAAAAAATGTTGTGGAGATGTGAAAAACCAAAATTAAGTTGTCAATCTGTCCAGTTGCAAGTCACATTAGAATACGGTGAAACAGGAATGAGGGCAGGCCCTGGGACCCACAACACCCTCCGAGCGCAAGCGCCCACAACTAATCCAACAAGCAATGCCTTCCAAAAAGTAACAAAGCTACAGCGACGAACACCAGGCGTCTCACCATAGAAAGACAGAATGCAAGCCAAAACCATCGCATGCGTCATGCCTTTCACTATCATCAAGGGTGGGTAGTTTCTTCACCCGGCCAGTCTTCACTTTCAGCCTTGACAATGGTCCTAGGACCCCTTCTGATTGGAGCTAAGCTCTCTTTTTGGTTTTTGATTTTTTAATCTTTTTTTATACTATTTTTATTTTCTTTTACTTTCTTCTTTGCCCAACTTATTATCACTTAAGGAATAAGCAAGGTGATCAAAATTGCGAGACAAAGTACTAATCGTGCCACGAGTCAAGCTTCTCCCGTTCCTTCACTTCTCGAATCTTCATCTTGCGCTCCATACTTCGGCGATTCTTTTCGGTAACTGGTGTGCGCCTCTCACGTTCTTTAGCTTCCCGCTTGGTCACAGGTTCTTCATCCGAAGCACCTCTTTCCTTAAAGGTCGCATTGTTTGGGTTCACAAACTTACTGCATTTCTTCGACTCTTGCATTTCTGCATCTTCTCTTGGAGTCAAAGTCTGTCTGCTCACCTTGTTGACTTCAGCCTTGACAAATAACATTTCAGCTTTGTTTTCATACCTTTTGCGAACAACCTTCTCTTGTGGCTTTGGTTCCAAAGGCATCGCTGCTGGTGCTGCTTCCTGTAGAACAGGAGGGAGTGCATACACCTTTCTTTCCACCGAGTCAAATACATCAGCCCATCTGAATCGTTGACTCTGCATCTCCGTATGCTTTGCGAAAGCAAGCTCCATGTCATCAAAATTTTCACTTGTGACATCTTCCTCTCGCTCTTGTTCAAATTCTTGAAGCTCTTGATCTTGAACATCAACACTGGATGTTTCGTTTTTGAAATACCTGTCCCAAGGCATGTTTATCAAGTCTGCAGCATCCCGCATTACAGCGAAGGCATTGCGCATCAGCTCGGATTCTGCCTGCCTCGCGCGTTCCTCGGTATCCAGGCAACAACTCTCAGCTATGAGCTTGTCATAGACTTCGTCGCTGTACCAGTCATCAAGATCGTCATCGCACGACAAGTCGAAGTGCAACGCCATTCCGTGGAACACCAAAAAGCGCTACAGAAACCAAAGACCTATGAGGGGTTTGAAACTGAAAAAGACGTGAAAGGGGACCACGGATCAGCAGTGCCTCAAAAAAGACACTGCTGTTCACATGAAACCCTCCTCCACTTCGGTCTTCAAAGCTTGAGCCAAAATGGCTACATCCAACCCACAGGAGAGGAGGGAGGGGGTGGTGGTGGTACGGACGTGGGACGTTAACGGAAGGACTCTGTCGTGCAACTGTCGCTGAGCACCTAATTCGAGAGGCCATGACGCTGTGATCATGGCCCCTTTGCCCTGCTCCTGTGTGCAAGGCCCTGAAAACTGCCCCTCACCGCAGCTGACAGCAGCTGAAGTGCCACGGCTCGACGACAGCTGTCGCGGCTCGACGACGACAGCTGTCAAACGGGCACAATAAAAAAAGCATGGAACATAGCACAAAGCAGAAGCAAAGTATTACGTTCTATGTCGTTCATCGTTGCTCGGATCCGCCTCCCTCGCTTTTGATGAGTTTGATACTTTTGAAATCAACTTCAGTTGTTTTTCGTTTTTTTCTATATGTATATATATATATATATGTTTAACACAGGTAACAAAGCAGCAGAAACAAATAGGAAGAAAAAAAAGAGGTAACCTAGCACTTAGCACTCTGTTTAGTGTTGAATGCTACGTGCTAACATGTGACTTAACACTTGTCACTTGCTAAGTGCTAAATGCTGTGTGATATGTTAGCATCTTGCAACGACTAAGGGCAATGTGCTGGCTTAACACCTAGTGTTTGCAATGTGCTATGTCAGAAATCAGCATTTACCAAATAATAACACGCTAACATAACACGGTGCACCTCTACCTAACTACGTGCTCACATTTTCACGTGTCACGAAAATCATTGAAAATAGAATTTAAATTGCATTTTCGCATTTATATTTTTATAAATATGTATATATGTTTTTATATTTCTTGTGGAGATGTGAAAAATATAATTGAATTGTCAATCTGTCCAGTTGCAAGTCACATGAAACCCTTCTCCATTTCTGTGAAAACATGCATTATGTCGAATTGCGAGTCACATGAGGAAGCGGTACGGTGGAAATGAAGCAGATGCGGACTCCCACAGCACCCACGAGGATGCAAGCGCCCACAAAAACTAAAGCCACTTATGTAAGTTCATAATATAAGATATAATATAGTTTATAATAAGTGTTTTCTGATTTTGAACTTAAATGATTATTTTACCATTTGTTTTTGTTTTTTGAAAAACTGAGGTTGCGGCCACGACTCGAATTTGTAAATCAAGAAAAAATCTCCGCCGTGGTGGCGGAGGGGAGAGGGGGGGCGTTGTCTTGGGAGATGCCTTATGTTAGCCATCTTTGTTCCCGGAACAAAGACGATGAAATAAAAACATACTGCTTTGTGTGGTGCTGCCTTCACCTCTCCCTTTTGGGTGGTGCTGCTTCCCTGCCTCCTTCTTTGGGGTGTGAGTGTTTAACACTCTTGCGTGGTGCTTTCTTCTCCTCTCTCCCTCCTTTGGGCGGTGGTGCCGTTCACCTTTTTTTCAAGCATGGGGCGGTGTTACATTCAATACATGTCATTATTGAAAGAGCAAATCAAATCCAAATTGCAGTAAAGTTTTGCAAAGTGACGTCAGGCAAGATAAAGTAAAGTGGTGGTCACTCCTCCCTCTTTTGGTTGGTACTGCCTTCTCCCCCCCATCTCCCCTTTTGGGCGGTGCTGCTGTGCGTGGTGCTGCTGTCCCATCCTTTTTGTGTATCGAGTTCAATGACATTTAGTAAAGTGGAGAAACGCAGCGTTCTCTCTCTCCATTCTGTAACCTTATCGAATTTTGCAAATACGGTATTTCATTTTTCAAAAAAATGAAAGAAAATATGTTAAACTTTAACTTTTCATTTCTTTCACATTGTGCACAATTGAAAAATACTGTTTAGGAGGATGTGAAAGCACCGCCACCCACACCCCACACCGCACCACTTCCCACCCGAGCACGCCACCCGAAGCAACAAGAGGTGGCCGACATCGGGCGCGCGTCTCCATGCCAAGAATGCCTTTTGTGCGGGGCTTGCGCGCGGTCGACGCTTGCGTGTGGTTTCCTCGGGCTGTGCTGGTGCACGGTGGGTTGAGGAAACAAAGCGGATGTCAATGGACGCCGTTGTGCGGGTGGCTTTGTGCGTGTACGCGGGAGGTGCTTGGGTGCTGTAGGGGCGCAGTCTTTGTAAGGGTGTGAGTGTGCGTTTTTTCCGCGGTGAGCTGTCCCATCCAACATTAACGCACGCCCGCACACCATGATGACCTGAACGATGGACGGCAGCCAGAGAGAGTGTCTACCGACCCGTTACGTCTTCAAAACATGCGAATAAATGTTCTGGAAACTGATGAAAAGCATTGTGAAGACAAGTTTGAAGTGAACACAAAGGGAAACGAAGTGGTGGCGCCTTGGTTGACACCAATTGGTGTGTGGAGAAACACGGTCTGTCCTTTTTCCGTCCTTCTGCCTTTCAGCCCATCATCATCTGCATGGCCCTGGCAATTAAAAAAAACAACGTCTGAATGTTTATTGTGTTTGTTGCCTGTTTAAAAGTATTTTTGTTGCTTGGCTTATTGTTTTTTTGTGTTCCTATTATTGTGCAAACAGTGTGAACTTATTGATGTAAGTTGTGCTAAAAACTTTAATTGTGAACTTATTTAAGTAACCCTCCAAATCTGGTGTCATGGACATTATTATGTTTTCCCAAACAAATCTAATTTGTACATGGACAACACTTAGTAATTTAAGTCAAAAACAATTTATCTCCATACCGTATATTAATACCTTATATTAAGAACCCTCGGGATTTGGAATCAATTCTTATTTATAAGGTATTCGTACAACATTTAAACACAAGCTACACACCGCAAAAAAATATTTGAAACAAAAAATGAAGTTCGATGAACCCACATCCCGAAGAGAATTGGTGTAAGGTGTTGTTTGTGCCACCACATAGATATATTAAACGTGTAAGGATTATTATTACTATTAACAAATATTTTTAATTTACAATTCTCCCACCCTACTCCGCCCCAAAAAGTTCATGACTCCAGATTCCGACGGTTATTGATTTAAGTTACTAATATCAGTTATGAATATTTTTTATATTAAGAACTTTTTATTAACTAAAATGGTTTCAACCAGCAAAAAACAGTTTTTAACAAAGTCAAACAGTTTTTTTTTTGAAGCTCCATAAGTTCAGATTCCGAGGGCCACTGATGGAAGTTGTTAGTGTAAGGTATTAATATCGTGTATGATATATCCCAAAATATTGAACTTATATAATTATTTTCATTTTTTTGGAAAAAATCAGAGGTTGCGGCCACGACTCGAATTTGTAAATCACGAAAAAGTCGCCGCCACGGGAGCGGAGAGGGAGGGTGGAGGGGAGCGGGGAGGAGGCTTTCTTTCCCTCGCCCCTTTTGGGTGGTGCTGTTTGGCCTCCTCCTTCTTCTGGTGGTGCTGCCTTTCTTCACCTCCTTTGGGGTGGTGCTGCTTCCTCAGCCTCCTTTGGGTGGTGCTGCTGTTCCTCCTCTTTTGAATAACAGATTGGTAAATTCATAAATTGTCACTGCATGAAACTAAATTCAGTTATCTTGAAGTAGTGTAACGTTAAGAACAGTGGTGGTCCCTCCTCCTTCTTTGGCGTGGTATTGGTGTCCGCACTCTTCCCTTTTAGAGGGTGCTGCTTTGGTGCTGCTTTCTCCTCTTGGGTGGTGCGGCCTTCTCATTTCCCCTCTACCCTTCGCACCCTTTGGGTGGTGCTGCTTTCCGCTCCTCCTGCTTTTGGGTGTTGCTGGTTGCGCTCCTCCTCCTTTTGGGTGGTGCTGCCTTCACCTCCCTCTTTGGTGTCGTCCTGCTTTTTCCCTCTCCTTCTTTTGAGTGATGCTGCTTTCCGTTTCCCTCTCCTTTTGGGTGGTGCTCCTTCCACCCTCCGCTCTCCCTCCTCCCTTTCACACCCAAAAAACGCAGCACCCAAAAAACGCAGCACCCAAAAAACGCAGCACCACTCAAAAGAAGAAGGGAGAAAGCAGCACCACCCAAAAAAAGGAGTAAAAGGCAGCACCACCCAAAAGGAGGAGGAGGAGCGGAACCAGCAACACCCAAAAGAGGAGAGAGGAAGAATGCAGCACCACCCACACCCCAAAGAAGGAGGCGGGAACGCAACACCACTGAAAAGGGAAGAGAGGGGAAAGCAGCACCACCCAAAAGGAGGAGTGGAGACCACCACTTTACATCACCGCACTTTACGCTAATGTAATTTATGTTGAAATTTGATTCAATTTGATTCGGTTACATTGATTTGCTTAATGTAATGACAATTCATAATAATTTTAAGGAGCGGCACCACGGCCCTAACGAGGGAGGAGAAGGCAGCACCACACAAGAGGGGAAAGCAGCACCACACACAAAGGAAGGATGGGACAGCAGCACAACCCAAAGGAGGAGGAGGAAGGCAGCACCACCAAAGGAGGCAAGGGCGACCACCACCACAACCACCTCAAAAGGGACCGCTACGGGCATCGCCAACGAGGAAGAGCCAAAGGTCCAAGATCTAGAACTTCACCGCTTGCAGTACTTAGAACGTTCCACACCTTTGAATTGTTTTTGTTCAAACTTTGCACTTAGCAATGCAAAGTGCTCACTTTGCTTTTCTTTGTTGCAGGGTGCTAAGTGTTATAACTTCACAACTAAGTAACAACATAGCACCAAGCACTAAGTACCTTTTTTTTGATAAGCACAAAGTGTTGTGTTGCACAAAGAAACTGGCACTTCGTTTTGGCTAAATGCCATGTTCTGTGTTTTTCATCGTGCTCGGATTCACTCCTCTTTCTTCGGATATTTTTGATACCTTTGATACTTGTGAAATCATGTTCATCATTTGTTCTTGTGAAAAAATACTGAGTAAGAGAATAAGAAGACACACAAAGGGACAACACACAGGAGAAAAACAACGAACAATTCAGAAACACTGAAGCGAAACATAATGCTCATGTAGCACTTGCCACTTTGTTTTGGCTACGTGCAATGTGGTATGTTTCGATAGAGTGTTTGCTAAGTGTTTGCTAGGTGTTTAGTGCTAGATGTGTTAGCACTTAGCACTGAGCGAACATAGCATCTATCACGTAACAATAAGTTTTTGCAAAGTGCTGAGTGCTAATTCAGCAATGGGCCATTGTAGTTTTTATTCTCAGTATTTCATGATTGTGTGTAAGTCTTTACGTCAACAGTATCAACAGTATCACAGGAATCAAGAACATCAAAAGTGACGAGGCGAATCTGAGCTCAATGAAACACGTAGTACATAGCACTTGGCAAACGCCAAGTGTTATGTTCTTTGTCGTTCATCGTGCTCGGATCCGACACCCTTACGTTTGATACTTTTGATAATTGCGAAATCAATTTTAACAATGTGTAGAAAAAGGAAGCACATAAAAACCTCAATTTGGATGTAACAAAAGAAAAATGCTAACATAGCACTTAGCAGCTTGGTCTTGCTAAGTGCTGATTGTCATGTGCTATGTTAGTACTTAGCACCCAGCAAACACAGAGTGCCAATGTAAAACATGGCACGAAGCACTCAACAACAATCAAGTGCCATGTGCTGTGTTGGCACAAATGTTTGCTAAGTGATATTTGCTTTGTTGGCACCTAGCACTTAGCACTTTGCAGAACCTAAGTGCTAAGTGCTGCGCTCGCACTTAGCATTCAGCCTTTCATTTTTGTGCTTCATGTTTTTACATTCACACATCTCAAAAGTGTCAAACGTAAAGGAGGGCGGCTCCGAGCACGATGAACGACATAGAAGATAGCACTTTGGTTTTGCCAAGTGCTATGTTCTATGTTTGTCAATGTGTTCAGACTCGGGCCTCCCTTACTTTTGATATTTATGATTTTTTTGATACTTATGATATTGTTGAAATACATTTTCTTATTTGTAATTATTTGACAAACAAAGCACACACAAGGAAAGACACAGGAACACAAATGTAAAACAAAACACAAAAATATGAAGAATCAAAAGGCAAACACAAATGAGGTGCTAAGTGTTGTGTCAGCACCCAGCACCAACCAAGCGCCAACGTAGCGCATAACACATACTACCTAGCAACACCTAAGTGCTAACATTGAACACAGCACACAGCACACAGCAGAACCTTAGTGCTAAGTGCTCTGTTAGCCGTTAGTTTTTGCTTAGTGCCAAGTGCTACGCTAGCACGTCGCAATTAGGAGGTTCTGTGGCTTGTTTTCAAACATCTCAAAAAAAACATCAAAACTATCAAAGGTATCACAGGTAGACAGATCTGTGCACAATGAAAAACGAAGAACATAGCACAAAGCACCTAGTAAAAGCCAAGTGCAATGCTCGACGCACACAAGTAAAAACAAAGAGGGAACACGAATTGGAAGAAAGAAATGAAAACAAAGAGCGGTGACATTGCACTTATCATTCTGTTTTTGCTCAGTGCTAAGTGGCAAGTGCTAAACATGGCACTTAGCACTTGCTCAGTGCTACGTGCTAACATTGCACTTTGTATTTGCTAAGTGGTACGTGCTCGGTGCAATGTTAGCACGTAGCATTTACCAAACAGTGAAGTGCTGACATAGCACTTCGCATTTTACATTTTATTTATCGCATTTTTTTTCGATATGTTGTTGGGAAATTAATCGACATTAAAATTACAATCATTTTTTTTTGTACAGACATCGTTCGTGTGAAGATGTAAAAAAGCAAAAATTGAGCTGTCACGCTGTGCAATTGCAAGTCACATGAAAATCAGGCAATACCCGAAGGTGCTAATAAAGCAGCGCTCCAAAGGACACCACAATATTCGCAACAGGCAAGGTTCAACAACTCCTCCCCGCTCGTCGTCAATTGCCACACTGTAGTTATGCTAAACGCCAGCAACAGCAACAGTTAGAACGAAAAATACACATTTGGGAGTAAGAGTCATTTCCAAAAAGACAGGTTGACACGCGACAGCAAATCCGCCAACAGAGTGGTGTCGGAGAAGTGAAAAAGCGAATAGCAATAGATCTGCTGTTCACATGAAACCCTTCTCCACTCCTGTGAAAGCATGCAGTATGTCGAATTGCGAGTCAAATGAGGAAGCGGTACGGTGGAAATGAAGCAGAGGCGGACCCTTACAGCACTCCCGAGGACGCAAGCGCCCACAACAACTAAAGCGAAGACTCCATAGCGAGCTATTCTGCGTTTTTTCTTGCAGACCTGGTAAGAGGGCGCGAGGCGCCTTTTGTAACAGCGCCTTCCACGAACATCGCTTCACCTCTCGGACAGAGTGCAAGCGAAAACCAAAATTTTGCCATGTCTTTCACTATATTATGGGAAGGGGCTATGAGCCACCCAGCTTTGCTTCATTTCACAGACTTGTGCTTGACTTTCGTAAGGCAAATACCCCTCTTCTTGGTGGAGCCCAGTGGCCCTCTTAATTTTTTGATGTTCTTGATTTTTTTTGTGTTCAGACAAATTCACTTAAGAATGATTCAAGGTTAGTTCCTGCACTGCTTGACGTTGTGCTTTTCCTTGTATTTCAACGCCCTCCCAGAAAGGGTGTCTTTACGTCTGCTTTTCAAGGTCTGTCTCTTTCCGCCTTTCTCTTTGCCCCTTGCTTCCTTTTTGGTGAAGGTGCTTTTAACAATCACCGCTTCCCTTTCCTGTGCGAACCTTCAACCTTTGTTTTAACTGCAGCCTTGGATTGAGATTCAGCATGGTTCTTTGCTTCAGCATTGGTTTGCACATCTCTTTGTACATATCTCTCTTGTTGCTTTTTTGCATCTGCTTGTGTCCCGTTCCTGTCTGGATTTTGGCGTCCTCCTCCCAAGTCACTATTACAAGTCTCATGAAATCTTTCTCCACTTCGGTGTATGCGTTGAAAATGTCGCATTTCAAGTCCCATGAGGCAACGGTACGTGGCAGCACCCAGTAGATGCGAGCACCCGCTCGACCACCGAGAAAGCAGTCATCCTCGCAAAACTTAAGAGGTCCCCGAAGGGATTACACCCACTGGACGCACGACACGAACCAACAACAGCTGAACCATGAGTTTCGCGTGACCACCCAGAAAGAGTTCAAGCCAAGACCAAGTATTTTGCATGTATTGCAATATCATTATGGGAATGGAACAACCATGCCTATTACCTTAATTTCACAGGCCTGTTCTTATTAGCTTGGTCCGAAGACCACCTTCTGGGTGGAGTGTAATTCTCGAGTCACGCTTCCAATCGTACAGCAAATTCGTATCGCTGAGGTCCATCAATCTTTGGAGCCAAAGATGTAGGTACAGGTGTCAAGCTCTATGCCCTACGAGTTAAAGTCCAAAGTCATGTCGGTGAGCTTCTCTTTTTGATTTACTACCTCATAACAATGTTTTGCGTTCTTTAACATTCGATTCATGTGAAACATCTCGGTGGAAAAATCCTGTTGCTGAGTTTAGCTTTTTGCTTTGCTTCCTTTTTGACACAAAGTTTTGCATTCTTCGTCATAGTCGTTGCCAAAGCGCTCATGCTGTTTTCTTTCAGAGTACTCCTTTGCGAAGTCTTTGCCAGAGATCTTGTCCTCAACCTTTTCAAAGCACTTGTGTCCCAAGTCTTTGTTCAAACCACCGTTGCCACTGTTGTAAAATGTGAGGGTATAACCGCATGTCTCTTCCAAGCCTTTGCTTCCACTTGCCTGCTCTTGCCCCCGAGTTTTTTGTCCTTCAACATGTTTCTCTGAGGTAATGCTCATCTCTTTAAAGTCGATGCTCTCAATGCGAGATGCAATCCCGCACCCTTTGTCACGAAACTCGGGCAATGTAGTGAATTAACGCATTGTGATCATCCCAGCCCTCCTCGGTCCAAGCCCACACCTTTACGTTATCGCCAGCACAGTCAGAATCCTCGTTGGGTTCGGTGCACGAATCGGCATTGAAGATGTGTCTGTCGGTTTCCCCCATGTACATCTTCATACGCATCCCCACCTCCAGCCGTCTGCCGCAAAGTCGTCAAACGCCATGGCTGACTCAGCAAAAAGCTCACCCATGACAGGGTGCACCTGTTTGAACCAACATAGACCTTGGTTTCAAAGGGCTCACTTGACAGCAGAAGGGCGCAAACCCAACTGTTGTTGACATGAAACATCAAGCTACTTGCAATTGCAAGCTCCGAAAAAACGCCGATTACAGCCAATAGTTTAGGAAAGACACGACACAAGTCAACAGCAAGTACGCATAGTGATTCCATTGCTAAGATCACAGTTTTGTTCCAAGACAGATTCTGGTCATGTTTTGGGAGTACAGGAACATGCAAAGAACAACGAAAGCTGTTCACGTGAAACCCTTCTCCACTTCGGTGTTGTGGTGCCGTGAGGCGTGCCGTGGGCGTGGGCGTGGGCGTTGGCGTTGGGGTTGGCGTTGGCGTTGGCGCGGGCGTGGGCGTGGGCGTGGGCGTGGGCGTGGGCGTGGGCGTGGCGTGGCTTGGTGGCGCGGGAGCGGGGCGTGGTGTGGCTTGCTTGGCACGTCTTGGAGTGGGGATCCTGGAAAACGGCGCCCTTGAGGAAGGGACTCGGATCAGAGGAAAGTGGCAGGCCATGAAGGGGTCTCGCAAGGGAGCCAGCTCCAAAGTAAGGTCGCCCCTGAGTGAAAAGACCCTGAGAAGAAGGGTCTCCGGTGAAAAGGTGCCTCGAAAGGAAGACAGGAGTTTTTTTTTGTAGATATCCCAGAAGGCCAGAGCCACGAATTCAAAAAAAAGACATCTGATCAGGTGTACAGTTGAATTCGACCGAAATTCGTTCCATAGATCTAAACGTCCCACCCAAAGGAAGGAGGGAGGGGAGTGGTGGTGGTACGGACGTGGGACGTTAACGGAAGGACTCTGTCGTGCAACTGTCGCTGAGTACCTTGTTCGAGAGGCCATCACGCTGTGATCATGACCCCCAGGCCCTGCACCTGTGTGCAAGGCCCTGAAAACCACCCCGCACCGCAGCTGACAGCAGCTGAAGTGCCACGGCTCGACGACAGCTGTCGCGGCTCGACGACGACAGCTGTCAAACGGGCACATTAAAAAAACATGGAACATAGCACAAAGCAGAAGCACAGTATTACGTTCTATGTCGTTCATCGTTGCTCGGATCCGCCTCCCTCGCTTTTGATGAGTTTGATACTTTTGAAATCAACTTCAGTTGTTTTTCGTTTTTATATAGACATATTAATGTTTAACACAGGTAACAAAGCAGCAGAAACAAACAGGAAGAAAAACAAAAAATAAACCTAGCACTTAGCACTCTGTTTGGTGTTGAACGCTGAGTGCTAACATTTGTCACTTGCTAAATGCTTGGTGCTATGTGATATGTTAGCACTTAGCCCTAACACAGCCCTTTGCACTTCAACCTAACAACATGCTAACATGTTCATGTGTCATGAAAATAATCGAAAATAGGATTATTATTACAATTTTATTTGTAAACATAAATATAAAAAATGTTGTGGAGATGTGAAAAACCAAAATTAAGTTGTCAATCTGTCCAGTTGCAAGTCACATTAGAATACGGTGAAACAGGAATGAGGGCAGGCCCTGGGACCCACAACACCCTCCGAGCGCAAGCGCCCACAACTAATCCAACAAGCAATGCCTTCCAAAAAGTAACAAAGCTACAGCGACGAACACCAGGCGTCTCACCATAGAAAGACAGAATGCAAGCCAAAACCATCGCATGCGTCATGCCTTTCACTATCATCAAGGGTGGGTAGTTTCTTCACCCGGCCAGTCTTCACTTTCAGCCTTGACAATGGTCCTAGGACCCCTTCTGATTGGAGCTAAGCTCTCTTTTTGGTTTTTGATTTTTTAATCTTTTTTTATACTATTTTTATTTTCTTTTACTTTCTTCTTTGCCCAACTTATTATCACTTAAGGAATAAGCAAGGTGATCAAAATTGCGAGACAAAGTACTAATCGTGCCACGAGTCAAGCTTCTCCCGTTCCTTCACTTCTCGAATCTTCATCTTGCGCTCCATACTTCGGCGATTCTTTTCGGTAACTGGTGTGCGCCTCTCACGTTCTTTAGCTTCCCGCTTGGTCACAGGTTCTTCATCCGAAGCACCTCTTTCCTTAAAGGTCGCATTGTTTGGGTTCACAAACTTACTGCATTTCTTCGACTCTTGCATTTCTGCATCTTCTCTTGGAGTCAAAGTCTGTCTGCTCACCTTGTTGACTTCAGCCTTGACAAATAACATTTCAGCTTTGTTTTCATACCTTTTGCGAACAACCTTCTCTTGTGGCTTTGGTTCCAAAGGCATCGCTGCTGGTGCTGCTTCCTGTAGAACAGGAGGGAGTGCATACACCTTTCTTTCCACCGAGTCAAATACATCAGCCCATCTGAATCGTTGACTCTGCATCTCCGTATGCTTTGCGAAAGCAAGCTCCATGTCATCAAAATTTTCACTTGTGACATCTTCCTCTCGCTCTTGTTCAAATTCTTGAAGCTCTTGATCTTGAACATCAACACTGGATGTTTCGTTTTTGAAATACCTGTCCCAAGGCATGTTTATCAAGTCTGCAGCATCCCGCATTACAGCGAAGGCATTGCGCATCAGCTCGGATTCTGCCTGCCTCGCGCGTTCCTCGGTATCCAGGCAACAACTCTCAGCTATGAGCTTGTCATAGACTTCGTCGCTGTACCAGTCATCAAGATCGTCATCGCACGACAAGTCGAAGTGCAACGCCATTCCGTGGAACACTAAAAAGCGCTACAGAAACCAAAGACCTATGAGGGGTTTGAAACTGAAAAAGACGTGAAAGGGGACCACGGATCAGCAGTGCCTCAAAAAAGACACTGCTGTTCACATGAAACCCTCCTCCACTTCGGTCTTCAAAGCTTGAGCCAAAATGGCTACATCCAACCCACAGGAGAGGAGGGAGGGGGTGGTGGTGGTACGGACGTGGGACGTTAACGGAAGGACTCTGTCGTGCAACTGTCGCTGAGCACCTAATTCGAGAGGCCATGACGCTGTGATCATGGCCCCTTTGCCCTGCTCCTGTGTGCAAGGCCCTGAAAACTGCCCCTCACCGCAGCTGACAGCAGCTGAAGTGCCACGGCTCGACGACAGCTGTCGCGGCTCGACGACGACAGCTGTCAAACGGGCACAATAAAAAAAGCATGGAACATAGCACAAAGCAGAAGCAAAGTATTACGTTCTATGTCGTTCATCGTTGCTCGGATCCGCCTCCCTCGCTTTTGATGAGTTTGATACTTTTGAAATCAACTTCAGTTGTTTTTCGTTTTTTTCTATATGTATATATATATATATATGTTTAACACAGGTAACAAAGCAGCAGAAACAAATAGGAAGAAAAAAAAGAGGTAACCTAGCACTTAGCACTCTGTTTAGTGTTGAATGCTACGTGCTAACATGTGACTTAACACTTGTCACTTGCTAAGTGCTAAATGCTGTGTGATATGTTAGCATCTTGCAACGACTAAGGGCAATGTGCTGGCTTAACACCTAGTGTTTGCAATGTGCTATGTCAGAAATCAGCATTTACCAAATAATAACACGCTAACATAACACGGTGCACCTCTACCTAACTACGTGCTCACATTTTCACGTGTTACGAAAATCATTGAAAATAGAATTTAAATTGCATTTTCGCATTTATATTTTTATAAATATGTATATATGTTTTTATATTTCTTGTGGAGATGTGAAAAATATAATTGAATTGTCAATCTGTCCAGTTGCAAGTCACATGAAACCCTTCTCCATTTCTGTGAAAACATGCATTATGTCGAATTGCGAGTCACATGAGGAAGCGGTACGGTGGAAATGAAGCAGATGCGGACTCCCACAGCACCCACGAGGATGCAAGCGCCCACAAAAACTAAAGCCACTTATGTATGTTCATAATATAAGATATAATATAGTTTATAATAAGTGTTTTCTGATTTTGAACTTAAATGATTATTTTACCATTTGTTTTTGTTTTTTGAAAAACTGAGGTTGCGGCCACGACTCGAATTTGTAAATCAAGAAAAAATCTCCGCCGTGGTGGCGGAGGGGAGAGGGGGGGCGTTGTCTTGGGAGATGCCTTATGTTAGCCATCTTTGTTCCCGGAACAAAGACGATGAAATAAAAACATACTGCTTTGTGTGGTGCTGCCTTCACCTCTCCCTTTTGGGTGGTGCTGCTTCCCTGCCTCCTTCTTTGGGGTGTGAGTGTTTAACACTCTTGCGTGGTGCTTTCTTCTCCTCTCTCCCTCCTTTGGGCGGTGGTGCCGTTCACCTTTTTTTCAAGCATGGGGCGGTGTTACATTCAATACATGTCATTATTGAAAGAGCAAATCAAATCCAATTGCAGTAAAGTTTTGCAAAGTGACGTCAGGCAAGATAAAGTAAAGTGGTGGTCACTCCTCCCTCTTTTGGTTGGTACTGCCTTCTCCCCCCCATCTCCCCTTTTGGGCGGTGCT
>CBDCEV010000177.1:0-3725 GCA_965215715.1 Hyphomicrobiales bacterium
TCGTTCCTGACAGACAAATTACAAATGTACATCAAAATATTGTTGTAAAGACAGAAAAATGCAAATTTCCATCCTATGATCAAGCATTATATCCACTCTGCGTTTTGTAACAAAATTTGATCGATAAGAATATTCATATGATGATATTGAGAAGATGATATTGATATGATATGCATACCATATAAAGTAAGTGAACATGTTTTGTCGAACATGTTTTTTTTGTTATTTGAAACGACATACGACATGATTTTTTCGTATTACGTTAAATTATGTATACGCGAGGACGATGTATCAGAGAGGATTGAATGAATATTGTCAATTACATATAATATATACGAAAAGGATCATGAGGGATACTTAATATGTTTTCCACGATGTTTCGACGTGACTTGATTTCGGGATTTGATGATCGAAGATATAGGTAAAATATATGCATGATGCTGAGATGATCGCTATTTTCAGTTCGTGTTTCTTTTGATATTTAAGACAATCTCACTGCATAAGGAACAATGTATTCATCACGCGAACAGGATGGGATAAAAAGAAGGTCAGAGAACACATTCAATTAAAAAGACATCGGAAGTATTGAAGAAGAAATACTGGAACAGAAAGAATTGGTCAAAAATTGCAAAAAAATTGATAATTTCATTACTTTGGTGTCCATTTGTTATTACCAAAATAAATTCATATAAAATATACCCGATGTCATATTTCATTATCTGTGATCACCATCTTGAGTTCTCGACTTTTCAATAAATCTCGAAACAAATTTCACGTTTTCCCAATTTGATCTGTATTATCATAGTTTTGTGGACGTTCCGTATGTCGAGAATCGTGATTATCATGTATCAAGGGAAAACCAGATAAATCATTTTTGTATTCATCGTTGTGAATGATAAATATGTACTTTGAAGGATAATAAAGGTTGCCAATTGAATATCGATGAGATATTTTGAGAGAAATTGTGTTTTCCTATTTGTTCACTTTTGAAATCATTGTCCATCATCATGATGAGTGGAAAAGAGGACATGATATCAATATGATTTGGGATTTCGTTTTGTATCTTCCAAGATTTATTTGGATAATTCAAAATCTGTTCTTAAGGATCAATACCTGATATTGATAAGTTTCAAGTCATAGAACTGAGTCACGTTCTACCCAAACAGAACATGATAACGGATATCATCGCATCCAAGAAATTCCATATTTAAATTTTAAGTTCGATCATTAGTTTTCATGAAATCATTCGAATTCAATTTGGGAATCTGACTCTCCCTCCAGTCAACACATATTTATTTATAGATACGACAAATTCAAAAATATCAATTTTCTTTTTATCAAAAAATTAAAAAATGTTCGGTCTGTTCGTTTAATGTATCCATGGAGATGGGAGAATTGGTGATATAACACTTGACCTGGTGCTCTAAGTCAGGGTCAGGATGGCGGTGGAAAAACGTGAATGGACCCGAAGACTCAATCGACACGGAAATGATCATGAAGCTCACTCAAGAGAAGGTTTACGAAAGTAAGAAAAGCTTCCAAGCCCTCTTCATGGACCAAGAAGGTGCTCCAAGCTCTTGGGGAGTTGTAAAACGGGTATTCCTGAGAAAGTCAGACGCAGAACCAAAAGAAGGGATCAGAAGCGCGCTCACATCGGTGATGTCGAAGTGGTACGCGACCTGCATTTTATCATGATAGGAAAAGGAAAGACAACTGTAGGCTGGAAGCATGTGGGAGGAGTTGATGGGATAGGGTGTCAGCACGTCCAGACTTGGTTTTTCGCCGATCTGATCGTGCGCTCGACGTGTCCGTTTGACTGACTGCTGTGCTTTGGACTTCCCTCTGTCGCGACGCCATCCGGCAGCAGAGGGTACCCTTGTCTCAGTGGCGCTTTTCGCTCCAACTGTGCACCACCCACACCAATAACTGTGCACGTTCAAACAATGACTTTCGATTTGGTCCAGAAACGCAAGTGATGAAGCCAAGTACGAGCCACGGTACCTCTTAATCAGAACGATTTGGAGCTGAAAAAGATTTGCTGTTCACGTCCTCGCGCCGTGAAATGGAGACTCACGTCGATACTTCCATGCTGCCGCGACACCAGGTGAGAGGTTGGGTTAGGGAGGGTGGTAACCCTCCCGCTTCCCTCCCTCCTCCTTCCAACACCCACAAACTAGAAACTAGTTTGGAGTTTAGGTTTGTCCCGTTCCAAATCAAAAAATGAAAAAATGAAAAAATGAAAAAAGGATGAAAATGAGGAAACCTGAAGAAACATGAAGAAACATCAAGAAAACAAACGAAGAAACAATGAACAACAACAAGAACACGAAAAAAAAAGAAGAAAGAAAAATAGACAAACATACAAATTGGAAAACATGAGAGAGCAAATGAAAACATGATAAAAGGGAAAATGTCAGAAACGAATGGAAAAGCATGAAAAACACAACGAAAGAAACAGTGGAAGAAAAAACAAAACACAAATTAAAAACATTTGAAAAATGAAAAAAACAATAACATGAAAGACAACATGGATCAACAAATGAAGATAAAAAAACCGTCCAGGAGGGCGGTTGAGGGTAGGGGCCCAAAATCCCTCTTGTTTGGTCTTATCTTCGGGTCTTCTGGTGGACCCAGGGTGGATCCCAAAGGCCCCAGCCACTCAAAATGCCGCGTTGTGTCTCCTGGGGTCATGTTCTTGTGCCTTGGCTGCCCCTGAAGACCCCTCTCCCTCCCCTCCCCTTCCTCCTTCTCCCTTCCTCCAAACTAGAAACTTGTTTGGGGTTTGGGTTTACCCTCCCTCCTCCCTCCGCTGGGAGGAGGGGTCCGTTTTTTTTCTTTTTCTTTTCTTGCATTTCGGAGTGAGGGGTTTGCTCTGCTCCCCCCCCAACAAACTCAAACTCATTGGCGGCATCCTCGATGGCGCCATATAGCGACTGAACATGGCGACGTTTGACCGAAAATGCTGATGTTCTGGGGATTGTTGGCAGAGTCCTTCGTTGTAGCCAGTTGTTTTTTGCATGCATCCCAGTGAGGTCTGGTAAGCCCAAACTGTACCGCTTCTATAGCGAGATATATCCCGTGTTTTTTTTTCATTTTGTGACAGACATTCAAGTGTGTCTGGTATCCAGGGAGTGTTTCTCGTGGGGTTCAGATTGTGTTGTTGATTTCTTAAAAACAATCACAGGTTTTCTCGATGTTTTCAAACGTCGCTGTTGTAGTGGTACTCGGTTGATGCGAATATCGCTTTCAAGACTGGGCACCCTGAACATCTTTTACTCTGCTCATGGTTGACACAATCGTGTGCGTTTCGCAAGGTGGTTGTGGTGAAGGACGTTGATGAGTTGTTCCACACGACTTCAGCATACTCAGACGTTGCGTTGCTTGACGTTGCAGGCAGACTGCAGCTGTGACACGATTGTGCTTGGGGTTGTGTAGCCCCGCCACCTGTATGAGCTTTTCCCTCGCTGAAGCATTGACTGCCCACACAACGCGCAGCGTTGAGGTGATGTCCGATCTACAGGTTCGCGTTTCGGATTTCGTTGTGCATGTCAAGCAAGTCTTTTTGTGCTGACGCATGGTTGTTAGGACATGTTTTGGGAGGTTTGGGCAACCGTCGCTTGGGCGAAGGTGGATGTGCTGGAAACACGGGATTGTCTTTTGAGAGTATCTATGTATCTGCTGGGGCTACTGACGACGGGCCGTCAGCTTTACTTGTTACTCACTGG
>CBDCEV010000178.1:10000-11145 GCA_965215715.1 Hyphomicrobiales bacterium
GTAAGCCAGCACCTGTTCCTGGTTCAGACCGCAAAAAAAAAAGTGCGATTTTTTTCTCAAGATTTTTCAGTAAGCCAGCACCTGTTCCAAGTTCAGACCGCAAAAAAAAGTGCGATTTTTTCACCACATTTTCAGTAAGCCAACACCTGTTCCAAGTTCAGACCGCCAAAAAAAAGTTCGATTTTTTCTCCACATTTTCAGTAAGCCAGCACCTGTTCGAGGTTCATACCGCCCAAAAAAGTGCGATTTTTTCTCCAGATTTTTCAGTAAGCCAGCACCTGTTCCAAGTTCAGACCGCCCAAAAAAGTGCGATTTTTTTCTCCAGATTTGTCGGTAAGCCAACACCTGTTCCAGGTTCAGACCGCAAAAAAAAATTGCGATTTTTTCTTCAGATTTGTCGGTAAGCCAACACCTGTTCCAAGTTCAGACCGCAACAAAAAAGTGCGATTTTTTCTCCAGATTTTTCAGTAAGCCAGCACCTGTTCCAAGTTCAGACCGCAAAAAAAAATTGCGATTTTTCCGTCCGGCTCGCCGATGTAGGCATGGATCTGAAACTCAATGATCTCCTGCTCATTCAGTTCCTCGCGGGATGTTCTCATGAGTTCAACCCGATCGAACAGACCCGCGGCTTCAAGCTTCACCACGAATGAGCGGGCCTGGGTCTGCGTGGTCGCAATTCCCGTGACACTCACCTGCAGCGGATCGGTCCCCTCGACTCCTCCACCGAGTGCCTGGAGCGAGGTGAAGTGGATCTGATGATCGCTCGCGTTCACGATCTGTGCAAAGAGTTCCTGCCACTCGATGCGGTTGCGCACCAGATCAAGCGTTTTCAGCTTTTCTTCAAGCACACTGATGCGTGATTGCAGTCGCGGGATTTCGGTCTGGTTTGCGCTCAACTGGCCACGGACACGCTCGATCTGAGTCCCCATCATCGGATCACTCAACGCGGCATTTCCACCGAGATATACGCCGGGGATACCGACAGCCAGGCTCGTGACACCCAAGGCACCAAGCCATCTGAAGATGAGATTCCGCCGCTGACGGTTCTGACGAATTGAGAGCGGCACAAGATTGATATCTGGGATCGTGTGTGTCATGCATCAAACCTCGCCGCAAGCCCGTATGCGTACGCAAGTCGCGACGCG
>CBDCEV010000179.1:0-13456 GCA_965215715.1 Hyphomicrobiales bacterium
CTTTCCGCTGTGCTTGACTTCGATGGTCAGGCGGAGTTGCGAACTTGCAAAAGCTACATGCCGATGGCATGGAACCATCGACTTCCCGATGTGCCTGACCACGACGGTCGAGTTGCAGTCGATGCGGCTGTGGTCTAACGGCTACGTTTTGTACAGCCCCTCTGTGCCTGTCATTGCTGTGAGGTATGAAGGTGACAAAGGTAATAGTTTCAGAGACTGGGTCACGAACGACAAGGAGGCGGAAGCTGTTCAGGAAAGGTTGAAGACTCTGTTGCGAGTTCTTCACTCAAACCAGCCAATCGAGAAGCCGCGCAACCTCTCTGGAAGATTGGCGAAATTCGAGCCAGAGCCCTTCTGCAGCTCGCAACTTGATCAGTATTGCGGACCCCGACTCGTTGAAACTTGGCAGGCACTGGGATGCCTGCTTGTAGAGGCGAATACGGACCTGGCTCCTGTTATTCGTGCACTGCATTGCAAGTGCCACATTTTTTTCGGAGGTTGTCCATCACCGATGGTGTCAGCTCCTCCCCCTTTCGTGTTGCCGGCGCCAGCGTTATGAACGAGCAGAAACGTGTCCGGTTTTGAGATCCAACGAGAGCAGAATTTAGATAGCGGGACCTCTGAAGGTGTTCTTTTGTGCAGGTCACTTGTTTCACTTTGTTTCTCGTCTTCAACATTCTGAAAAGGTAGGTGTTCTTGTTTCGATGGTTTTGGTTCTCACGTTGTCACTGTGTTCTTCCTTTTCTCGGTTTACAGTGAAACTCTGAGCAGGGAGCTCAGAGACGTGCACGTGTGAGTGTTAGCTTGAACGCACTGACGGCCGTGCAGGTGCCAGAGACGAGGATGCTCGGCTCATCGTGGATGCAACATGCAGACGCGTCAACCTGATGCTCATCATGGCAGGTACGAACCACTTGGCCAAGAAAAGTGCGCCTTGCATGGTGCTTCACAGCATCCAGACCCTCCACGCGGAGTGTCAAATGGAAAGCGTCCGCACAGTGGAATTGCGTGTGCCCCAGAGCTTTTCCACTTTCGAAAATCGGAGCTTCGGTGGCCTCAGTGATGTACTGAAGAAGCGGCTGGGCGTGGGTCTGCTTGGAAGTCTCACAACTTGCACTTTTCGAAGGCTGGTTCACGTGAGTTTGGTCCAACGGATGGTCTTCGTTCGGTTTATCAACGAGACGGAGCCGCTCCAGTAATACTCGTGGAAGCTCCCTGGGCAACTCTTCAATGCGACTCGTTGCGTAGTTTGTCTCTTTGCAGCTCGTGGTGACCTTGCAATGCAGCGTCGGCGTAGACCAACAACGGACTTCCCGCGGCAAATGGGCGGCGAGACCTCTTGGACGTGATTCGGACTAAATCCAGATTGTCTCAAGACAGCAGTTGGGTGTCGTCACGTTGTTTGTCTTTTCCGTCAGCAGCAAGTGAAAGTGCAATTGGTAACTCAACGCTGCACAGCGCCAAAGACCAGCAATACAACCAGTTCTGCCGGAATACATAACGTCCTCGGTCCGAATGGTACGTCGGTAGACGTGGCCGGAAAGCGTGCTGAAAAGCGTAGTCCCAAGACGTGCTTGCAAGAATCGAAAACGTGGAATCAGTTGGCTCCCTGTGTTTTGCGGTCCGGTCCTTTGGCGTTTCAGTTGCATGGCAATCACCCTGCATACAGGCGAGGCTTTGGCGCTGATTCACAGCCATGCAAACTCCTTCGTTATCACGAATGACTTCTGGTACGTGTCAGTTCTTGTGAACAACGGCAACGAGTCTTCGCAGGTGTCTTGCAGACATTCTTAGAGGTCCTGTACGCTAGTATGAGTGCGGAACAAGCACTGGCAGACCTGGGCACATCACCAAGTCAATGGATTACCGCGACATTCTCATGTCACTGCTAGTGTACACAGCGTGGATCTCGCCATTGCAGCGCCACACTCTCGGCGACGCTTTCCAGTCTGGCTTCAGAGGTTCCCACACAGGCTGGAAAACAACCGTTGCAGACGTGCCGTGCAACACGGAGAGACGGCCTTTGGCAGCACAATGAAGGAACCCTGGCCAAAGCCAGTTGACGACTCGCAGAAGGCCCGTTCGCAGCACCGATATTCCAAGAGAAAGGTGTTGTTCGCGACGTTGGCTGTCTCAATTACAGCACACTTCGTAAAATTAGTAAAGCCACAGCTGACCTTTGATGAGTTGGTGAAGCCCTTGGTAAGCAACGCGCTGTGCTGGTCACGATTACGGTGCGTCCAGTGAGCCAGTGGTGATCCACGACTATCAAGATGCGCAATACTATGGATCACTTGTTGTGGGTACGCCAAGTGAGGAGATTAACGTCCTCTATGACACAGATTCATCCAATCTGTGGGTGCCCAACTCCGATTGTTACGATGGTGCTCAAATCACAATTTCTACCACGAATGCAGATCAAACACCTACGTCGCCAACGACAGCACATTCAGGATCGAGTACGGCTCTGGTCCAGTGTCAGGTTTCTACTCCAAAGACACTGTGAATGTTGGGGGTGTGTCAATCGCAGATTACACTTTCGCCGAAATGACTAACGTGTCTGGACTTGGAATTTCGTACTCTCTGGAAAATTTGACGAATCTGCGGCATGGCTTGATGATCCACTTCCCTGTTCCATTTTGTGGACGGAGTTCGTACTCCAGTGGAAGGTCTAGTGGATGCTGGCGCCCGTCTTCGCCTTCTACCTTGGAAATCAAGTCAATGAAGAGTTAACCATAGGTGGTGTCACCAGCGCGCACTCCACGGGAGACTTCGCGTACACGAACTTAGAGAGCACCAAGAGTTGTTGTCGTTCGCACTGCTGGCTTCAGAACAAGCCAACGGATGTCATTGACACGATGCTGTTCAAGTGTAACAGGAAATGCAGGTTGCTTTCAGCATTTCCTCAAAATCAAGTTCGTCCGATGAGATTATGCCTTGTTCACAATCCTCCCGCGAGCATTGGGTACAGAGGTTTTTCGCGGTAGGTCCGATCTCAACATTGGGGCTAGTCGGTGACTCTGGTCGGACCGTCCGCTCGCTGTCAGCAGCGTCAAAACCTCGCATTACCCAACGCACGGCGCGGAACACTCCATCCATCCAGGAAGAAGGAGAGGAACATATTTTCAGGGTGCGTGAATTTCAATTCTTGCTTGGGAAAATATGTGTAGCGCATTCTGTGGCCCACTCGTTTATTTTCCTTTTATGATGCGCTTTATCGGTCAAGGTTGAGATTCCGCCCGCGGGCCCGAGGCGGTATAGCAAGTATCGGCGAAGTTCTTCGCACAAGTCTCACCAGTGAGACGTGCGTTAACCAGAAGCGGCCTGGCCGTGGTTAACGCCCCCTTTCGGGAATGTATGTGGTATTTTCTTTGCCCGTCCCACCCTTTCCGTGGTTTTTGATGTGCATGAGAATGGAGTGTTGTTGACGGGGAGCTAGTCGGTGACTCTGGTCGGACCGTCCGCTCGCTGTCAGCAGCGTCAAAACCTCGCATTACCCAACGCACGGCGCGGAACACTCCATCCATCCAGGAAGAAGGAGAGGAACATATTTTCTGAGTTTCAAAAAAAAAAACCATTTTATTTAAAACTAGCAAAACTTTGGCAACTTTCTTCACTAAAACTTATGATAAGTTAGTTATTGTTAACTTGTGGTAGATAACTTACCATAGGGTATCAAAACTTATGGTAAGTCATTTATCGTAAGTTATCATACCGTATGGTGAACTATTTAAATTATGTTAATTTTCAACTATTTGAACTTTTAAAATTGTTGTAAGCCTTGAAAACTATTTTACCTGTTTGAGCTTTTTTTTAATATCAAACGATTTTACAAAAATGGACTGTTTGATTTTGGAACAACACAAAAATTGAAACCATTCAAACTTTGAAAACTTTCATACCTAATGTGACTATTTCTAACTGTCGTAACTTGTTTTCTTTTGCTTATGATAGTTAATTATCCTCAGTTATGTTAACCTCAGAGAAAATAAGTTACCATAAGTTATGAAAACGAATGGTAAGTCATTTTCCGTAAGTTAACACAACGTATGGTTGACTATGTTGACCATTTGTGCACTATATTCACAGTTCTACACGATTTGAACTATTTGAATGTTTTTTTCTGCCACAAAATTTTTTTACTATTTTAACTTTGAGTCTCTGTTTTGACTCTCACGTGCAACTTTGCAACGTTTCAGCAATTTTAAACTACTACAACTTGTCAACATAAACTTTTGATCAGTTACTTATCGTAAGTTATGTTAACTTGCGTTAAATACCTCACCATACGAAATCAAAACATGTAGGCGTATAGTAAAACTATTTTTCACATTTAAACTAATTTGAAACACGTTCCACTCTTCTACCTTTTTGAAAGTCATCCCATTTGGGACTATTTCAAATATTTTTCTCTATTTTTCCAATTGCAATCATTTTAAACTGCTATAACTTTTTCACTTAAACTAATGAGAAGTTGTTCTCCCAGTTGTCGTTGCTTCCTGACTTGAAGCACTGTGTTCCGTTCTTCTCCACGTGTTTCGTTTCCACGTGTTGCGTTGTGAAAACTTCGCCTGCTGTTGGCACTGCTCTTCTTTGTTCACGGGTTCTGGGGTCCCGGTCCCTGGCTGTTTTGCTTCACGGGTTCTCGGGTCCCTTCCCTGGCTGTTTCTCTTTCTTCACGGCCATTTGGCACGTGTTTCAACCAACCTACAATGCAACCAGCCTACAATATACCCCCTTGGTCAGAAAGCACGCGTTGTCCACGATCACTGCAAACGGCGTTGTTGTGGACATCGCATAAGTAACAAGCTGAATACACTGGATGTCAAGGGTTCGCAATACCCTCCGCTTCGACGTGCACTCTGCTTTCGGAAGCACAAGCTACACCTCGTCACACGGATCGTCGACATCCATACTTTGGCATTCATGTGCACGGGCGTCCCCACGTTCTCGAATTTGCTGTATACAGTCTTCTACTCGCATTCTCTAAATTCGTCCGCACCGGCGCGTCTCGGTGTCGGAATTCCAAACAGCAGTATCAACCTCATCCGGCGATCTCCTTCAAAATCGCGGCAATCACGGTTACCGTCACACGTTTCAGGAACACACACAGGTCCTTCATAAAATAGGAACCACCATCTCCCTCGCACAACCTGGATATCCACTGCTCTGTCGATGTACTAAATCTGTGGCACCTCCACAGTATTGATGACATCTCATCACCAATCTCTCGCCAGCTTGATCAGGGCTAACGAATTCTAACACGCATCGTCTCCTCGGAGTGGTCTGCTGCATGCGTCACCAGCCTTCACTCGCTGCGTGCGTCACCAGCTCTCCTTTGTAAGCACAACACGTTTCATCACTCACGTCCTTCCTCCACGGAAGCGACTGGTCTCGCACAGCATCGTGTGCCACCGCCAAGACACGTTTCTGGTCTCGCACGGCATCATACCTGAGTGTCTTGTGCACTCAAATCGACAGATGAGCAGCATTCCACGCTTGTCGGGTCAAAATTCCGACTATTCCTGCGGAACTTCATTAAACACATTGAACACGTTCCATCACTCATGTTCAGCTCCGTCAAACGAGCTTTGTGTGATGGCTTTTCACAGCCATTTCATCATCACTTGTGTTCAGCTCCGTCAAACGAGCTGTATGTGATGATCTGTCTCTCAACAATTTCATCAACCAACTGAATCAAATGATAGGTGTGTTGTCACACCTGGGCAACACTCCTTGCCTCGGTGAATACGGGCACTGTTTGATCACCAATCTGTCACCACGTTCACAAACCGAGCTTTTCCACACTGATAGCTCGCTTCAGTCTTGTTTTCGCTTGACGTCAAGGTACCCTCCTTGGTGCTTCTTGCTCCATCCTTCACGGACTTCTTGATCTCATGCTTCATTTTCTCTTTCTCATCGAATTTCTCGTGGATCGTCTCATCGACTTCTTCGTCTCTGGGTCCTCCGTAACACAACAGACTCTCGTCAACAGTGCTCTTTTTGCCAAAGCTCTTGCCCTGGATCGACATTGCTCCGCAACCATACTTGGTGTATTTCTCACACTGTGATCTGCTGTGCTGAACTGTGTTCTGGCCACCCACGGCCTTCCCGCTGATCGGGCCCCAGTGTACCGTGGGTGTCCTTGCCGGGACCCACTGGAGTGCCCACTGATACCCAGGCAGGATGGTGTCAGGGACAAAGCGCCAACCCTCTGGCTGCTCTGCTGCTGCAGCTGCTGAGACTGCTTCAACTGCAGCATGCGTGTGCGCGCGATCAACATACATTGGACAAGCTTTCACAAACAAAAAGAGACAGGTAAAATTGAAAACAAAAACTCCAAAATAAAAATTCGAAAAGACGAAAATTTTTAAGACAGTTCGAACAGTTCAAAAATGAGTGTAAAATGGTTCAGAAAACATACTTTAGAAAAAAAACAAAACAGTTAAACTGTGTAAAAAAGTAAGGGTTTTACAAAAAAATTGAAAAAGTTCAAAAAACACATTGTGAAAAAATGTGTTTACTGAGAAAAACGGAAAATGGAGAAAAGAGTGAAATATTTTTGGGCGGACTAAATGAAAAACCCAAAAGAAAAGAGTTGACATAGTTTCAACAGTTCGTTCACAACACGTTATGATAACTTGCGTCAAATGTCTTACCACAAGTTTTTGCAAATGTCTTGTGCAAACTTGTGGTAAGTTATCCACCACAAGTGAACATAACTCATGATAAGGAACCTACCATAAAATAAATGAAAAAGAATATGTTTGAAAGATTAAATTGGAGAAAAAACAAGAAAAATGGAAAAACATTTGCAAAAAAAAATGCTAAAATAATTTGAACTAGTGGATATGTCTCACGAAATGAGACGATTTTTGTTCACGAAAATCAAAAAGAGTTTGACAAAACTCATTTTTTGAATAAACAAAGAAATTTTAAAATGGTAAAAACAAAAAATCGAAAAATTGTAAAACATGTGTTATGATAACTTGCGATAAAATGGCTCAGCGAAAGTTTTGATAACTCATGGTGTGCTATTTACAATAAACTAACATACCTGAAGATAAGTAATCTATCGTAAATTCACACGAAAAAGTGATAAAAGTTAAAATTCAAAAAAGTTGAAAGATGTAAACTAATGAAATTAGTAAAAAGATAAATAGAACATATTCAAAAAAAAAAGTTTTTCAAAAAAAAAAATCTGGTATGTTACTGTTACCGTGAACTAACATACCTTTTGGTTAACTTTCGAAAAACTCTTGCGAAAAAAATTTAACTTGTGTCCATATTTTAAGCTTTTTCAAAATTTTCAAACTTTTCAGCAATTTTCACTCTGTTGAAGACTAGTTCATCTGTTGTCTTTTCTTTTTGGGCGAAAACTTACCTTTTGTGAAAAAAAAATTGGCAATTTATTTGTGCCTTTTTGACAAGATATTTTTACATTTTTTCAAATCGCTATTTTCCTTTTTTTTGACATCAATCAAACCAATCAACCCTATTAATGATTTGGACAGTTCAGCAAATTTCAGCTGTTTGAACGTCTTTCTTTATTTGCGGAATTACAAGCTTTTCCGCTTAAACTTGTGATAGATTACTTGTCACATGTAATGTTATGTTATGACAACAAACCTACCATAAGTTATCAAAACTTATGGTTAGCTGTTTATCGTAAGTTATCATGAAATGTTGTTGGATTTTTCGTTCTTCACCTGTTTTTCAATCTTCTTCTCCGAGAAGTAGTTATTTTTTTCGATAAAAAAAAGGTTTTCAATGTTTTGAACTTTTTAAACTATGATTACAAGTTCAACTATTTGAATCTATTTAAAGCTTTTTCGCTTGAACTAATGATAAGGTACTAATCAAAAGTTTTGTAAACTTATGTTAAAAACATACCATACATATGTTATTTGACCTTTTCACACATTCACTTATGATAGAGGTTACTTACCAAAAGTTAATGTTTACTTCTGAACAAGAACTTACACTCAGTTGTCAAAACTTATGGTATGTCATTTATCCTAAGTCAGCAAACCTTATGGTCACTTACATGAAGGTTGAACCTAATTTGTTTGAGATTACGTATTTGGACTATTGACATTATTCCTCCTCTGTTGTATTGTAAACTATTTCCAACATGTGAACTAGTTTTAGGTAATTTAACTGTCGAAACAATTGATACCTTTTCAAGTAATTTCAATTTTTGTTTTTTTAAAATTTACATTGTTGGAACGATTTTAACTATTTAAATCTGACAACTTTCGAACTTTAATTTATGATAGGTTACTGATCATAAGTTGTCAACTCATGGAAGATACCTGGTTTGAACTTTTTAAACTGTTGTACGCTATTTAAAGTGTTTCACCCTTTTCAATGTTTCAACTGTTGCAGCTCTTTAAACAATCCAATCAATTCAGACTCTTCTCCTATTTGAAAAATATTTTACCTTTTTTGAGTTTCAAAAAATACCAATTTATTTTTTAAACTAGCAAAACTTTGACAACTTTCTTCACTTAAACTTATGATAGGTTAGTTATTGTTAACTTGTGGTAGATAACTTACCACAAGGTATCAAAACTTATGGTAAGTCTTTCATCGTGAGTTATCATACCGTATGGTGAACTATTTACATTATGTTAATTTTTCAACTATTTGAACTATTTAAATTGTTGTAAGCCTTGAAAACTATTTTACCTGTTTGAGCTTTTTTTCTTTTCTTTTACTATCAAACGATTTTACAAAAATGGACTGTTTTATTTTGGAACAACACAAAAATTCAAACCATTCAAACTTTGAAAACTTTCATACCTCCTGTGACTATTTCTAACTGTTGTAACTTGTTTTCTTTTGCTTATGATGGTTAATTATCCTCAGTTATGTTAACCTCAGAGAAAAATAAGTTACCATAAGTTATGAAAACGAATGGTAAGTCATTTTCCGTAAGTTACCACAACGTATGGTTAACTATGTTGACCATTTGTGCACTATATTCACAGTTCTACACGATTTGAACTATTTGAATGTTTTTTTCTGCCACAAATATTTTTTACTATTTTAACTTTGAGTCTCTGTTTTGACTCTCACGTGCAATTTTGCAACGTTTCAGCAATTTTAAACTACTACAACTTGTCAACATAAACTTTTGATAGGTTACTTATCGTAAGTTATGTTAACTTGCGTTAAATACCTCACCATACGAAATCAAAACATGTAGTGAGTCATGCATCGTAAGTTTTTCATAGCGAAAAGTGAAACAACATTTCACATTTAAACTAATTTGAACCAAGTTTCACTCTTCTACCTTTTTTGAAAAATCATCCCATTTTGGACAATTTCAAACATTTTTCTCTATTTGACCAATTGCAATCATTTTAAACTGCTATAACTTTTTCACTTAAACTAATGAGAAGTTACCTATCCGATGTTTTGTAAACTTATGACATAGAACTTAAGATAAGTATAAAAAACCTTTTGTAAGATATTTATCAAATGTTGACATTCTTTTTGATGAGTAACTTATCATAAGTTTCAAGTGGAACTTCAGAAATAGCTCATCAAAAGTAACACTGTTAATAGTTAGAATATTCCAAATAGTTCAAACAAGTTGAGAGTAAAAGAAAATATGAAACAGGTAACAAAGTCCAACAAGTTCACAACAAGTTACACAGTTCAAACAGCTGAAAAGTTAACATAATTTAAATAGTCCACCGTACGGTTTGATAACTTACGGTAAATGACATACCATAAGTTTTGATAACTTATGGAAAGTTATCTGCCACAAGCTAACATAACCTATGATAACTTACCAATCACAAGCTTAAGTGAAAACAGTTGTCAATGTTTAAAAATTTCAAAAAAAGTATAACCATTTCAAAGTCAAAAAGGTTTTTTCACCAAAAAAAAGAGAAGAGTCTTAGTTGATAAGATTGTTCAAATAGCGACAAAAGTTGAAATTTTGAAGAGGGTGAAACAGTTTAAATAGTTCACAACTGTCTAAATAGTTCAAACTAAGTAAACATTATTTTTTGTGAACCGTGGAGGTTGCTCCTTTGCAGTAAGTAACATACCATCAGTTTTGATAACTTATGGTACGTTATCTAACAGTTAACATAACTTTTGATAAGTAACCCCATCAAAGGTTTAAGCGTGAAAGCTTTCAAAACTGAAAAAGTTACAACAGTCAACATAATTTTAATTGTTTTCATAGCTCAAATTAGTGTAGCTAATACATTGAAAAATAGCCAAGGAAGACTTGAACAATTAAACATTTTTGAATAGCTTTTAAATTGTCAACATCGTTCAGATAGTTCACCGTACGTTATGACAACTTACGATAAATGACTTAACATATGTTTCGATAACTTTTGGCGAGTTATCTTCCACAAGTTGACATGACTTATGATCAGTAGCCTGTCATAAGTTTGAGCGAAAAAAGTTGTCAAGGTTAAATTGTTTAGATCGTTCCAATAATGTAAATTGAACAAAGTAATTTTTTGAAATCAAATGAAACGGTCTAAATTGTTTCGACAGTTAAATTACCTAAAACAAGTTTACATGTTGGAAATAGTTACAATACAACGAAGGAGACATAATTTCAATTGTTCAAATTTACATTTCACACCTTTTTTAATTAAACTTTACAAATGACCAAATGTTATCCAAACGTCTGGTAATTTGTTTGTGGTAACCAATTATCCCATTTACGAGTTTGACCCTTTGAAACAAAAAAACTACATGAAAGCTTTTCCGCTTTATCAAGTAATGTAATGTTATGAAAACAAACAACACATAAGCTATCAAAACTTATGACGAACTGTTCATCGTAAGTTATCACACCTTATGGCTGCCTATTCCAGATATTTGAACTATGAAATGTTTTTGATTTTTCTACTTTAACCATTTTTGATCTTTTTCAATTTTTTGGTGAAAATATGCGATTACAAAGGCAATTTCAATGTTTTGAACTTTTAAAACTGTGATTACAGATTCAACTATTTTTAAAATATTACTTTTTCGCTTGAACTTTGATACGGTACTAATCAAAAGTTATGTAAACTTATGAGTAAAACCTTACCATACATATGTAATTTGAACTTCAAAAACCTTTTCGCTTTCACCTATGATAGAAGTTACTTACCAAAAGTTAATGTTCACTTATGATCAATAACTTACACTTTGTTGTCAAAACTAAAAGTATGTTATTTATCCCAAGTCAGAAAGAGTCGGGTCAAGAGGGACCTGAACTGAAATGAACACAACATAATTTCAGTTAACTTGTGACTAAACTTAAATTTCGATTTCAATTCAGTCAAGTTTAATTTCATGACATTCCATTCCAAAAAGAAAGAACGGCCGCTCCTCTGAAAGGAGGCAGAGGAAAGCAGCACCACCCACAGGAGCAACATGAAATTAAGTCAAACTTAATCAGCTTAAAAGTAAAGAGCAAAATGCAAGTTAAGTTTACTCAGGTTTCTGGAGCTGGCCTTCTGTTTAGTTGGTGTGGTGGTCCTTCTTCTTCCTGAAACTTAGTGCAATCGAATGGCGAAAATATATTTTTTTAAAGTCAATTTTTCAAACAAAAAAACAGAATAGTTTGAATAGTAAAACAGTTATTTTCACCCAAAAACGACGAAAAACATTTAGATAGTGAAAATAATTTGAATAGGCCCAAAATGTAAAGACGTTGTTGAAAAAGGTCAAATCGTTGAAACAGCAACAAAAGTACAAAATAATTTTGATCGTTTAAATAGTGAAAATAGTGAAGATCCTTGCGAAAGTTCAAAGTTAAAAAGGTTAAAAATAGGTAACCACAACGTATGATAACATACGATAAATAACTTACCAGAAGTTTTTGAAGACTTGTCGAAAGTTGTATATCATAAAATTACAAAACTTTGGATAGGTAACCTCTCATTAGTTACAGTGAAAAAGTTATAGCAGTTTAAAAAATGATTGCAATAAGTCAAATACAGAAAAATTGAAACAATCCAAAATGTGATGATTTTTCAAAAAGGTACAAGGCTGAAACTTGTTTCATATTAGTTAAAATATGGGAAATAGGTTTACTGTACGCTATGATAACTGACGATACATGACTTACTACATGTTTTGAACATATGGTAAGTTATTTGACACGAGTTAACATATTTTACATTAAGTAACTTACCAAAAAGTTTAAGTGGACAAGTTCCAATTGCTTAGATCGCTGAAATAGTGAAATTGCCCGTGATACACTCTTACAGCTTTTTGAAAATCATACCATTTTGGAGAATTTCAAATATTTTCATCTATGTGACGAATTGCAATCATTTGAAACTACTGTAACTTTTTCACAACAACAATTTACATAGTTCAAACAGTTGAAAAAGGTTACATAATTTCAATAGTTCACCATACGGTATGATAACTTGCGAGAAATGACTTACTACATGTTTTGATAATTCATGGAAAGTTATCTGCCACAAGTTAACGTAACCTATGATAATTTACCAATCATAAGTTTTAACTGAAGAAAGTTGTCAAAGTTTTGCTAGTTTTCAATAAATTGGTATATTTTTTTGAAACTCAAAAAAAGTAACGAAAATTTCAAATAGGTCAAGAGTCTTAGTTGATTATATTGTTCACATAGCTACAATAGTTGAAACATTGAAGAGGGTGAAATAGTTTAAACAATTTACAACAGTTAAAAAATCAAACTAGGTATCTTCCACAAGTTGACATAACTTATGATCAGTAAACTATCATTAGTTATTGTGAGAAAAGTTGTCTGAGTTAAATTGTTTAAATCGTTCCAACAATGTAAATTGAAAAAAGTTTTAATTTTTAAATTAGACAAGAAAAGTCTAAATTGTTTTGACTTTGAAGTTACGTAAAACCAGTTAACATGTGGGAAATAGTTACAATACACCAAAAAAAAGGAGGAAGAACAACGTCAATCGTTCAAATCTTTGAGCACGAACAAAGTAAGTTGAACCTTTATGTCGATGACCTCAAGGTTTGCTGACTCAAGATAAATAACATCCCATAAAATTGGACAACTTAGTGTAAGTTGTTGATCAGAAATGAACATTAACTTTTGATAAGTAACCTCTATCATAAGTGAAAGTGAAAAAGTTATAAAAGTTCATATAGCATTTGTCTGGTAAGTTTTTCTCATAAGTTTACATAACTGTTGATTAGTACCTTATCAAAAGTTCAAGCGAAAAAAGCTATAACAGTTTAAAAAAGTTGAACTTTTTAATCATGCGGCGTATGCCAGCATCCAGGTTCATACGGCGTATACCAGCATCCAGGTTCACACGGCATATACCAGCATCCAGGTTCACACGGCAACTGGTGCATTTGCTGTGTATGCTTCTGTTCTCCAGTTCTGCCAATCGTTGCCAACATCGTCTTGCAGATACAACTCATCAGACCTGTGTGTTGTACACGCAAGTTCGCCAGAAGCATGGGTTCTCGC
>CBDCEV010000180.1:0-9566 GCA_965215715.1 Hyphomicrobiales bacterium
CGCAGCTCCTGATCCAGGAGGCTGCTGAGAGGAGGGGCTTACACAGACTGCACTGAGCAGTGGAGCCCCGGGATCCTCAGCAGGCCTCCTCCTCCGGAAGGTCAGTGGGAGAAAGGCGTGTGGTATGCGGGTGCATGTGGGACCGTCCTGCGGTGGGAGCGTGTCGACCCTTTGGGTTGGGGATGTAGCATCTGCTGCGCTCGGCCAAGGGACACGGATGCGCACTAATCCCCACGCGCGAAAAGGAGCAGTGTCACCGCATGCACCACAGCATACGCACACTGAGAGCTCGCTGCTCTTGCACCTGCGTGGCACATGCGCTTTGCGTAACTGCTCATGTTGCCTCCTTGGCTCACAACCAAGGAGGCATGCAGCACACGAACACACACAAGAGACACACACACAAGAGACACAGCTTCACCACATCACATGCAGGGCTCTTTCCTAAATGCGTGTCTCTAGCTTTATGACTCCTTCAGCACCTTTTGAGAAATCAAAGTAGTCAGGATTGACAAATTGGAAGCTCTCCCTTGAAACAGTTTATCGTGGTGCATGGCCCTGCGTTGTCCAACGGAAGGGCACCACCAGGAGCGGAGCCTGCGGCTTAATTCGATTCAACACGGGAAAAAACACCAGGTTCTGACATAGTGAGGATTGGCAGATGGATAGCTCTCTCTTGATTCAATGGATCGTGGTGCATGGCCGTTCTTCGTTGATGGGGTCACTTGTCTGGTTAATTCCGTTTCTGTGTGTTGACCGTTCTCAGTTGGTGGAGTTTCTCAACATGTTTCCGTAGAGGGCAGGATCAAGGCATCGCTCCCAACCTTTTTTCCTCCATTCAAAAATGTAATATGTGGTTACATGTCAGCTGCCTTGGTGAACGCTCTCACGACCAGTGCTTCCTCCTCACAGAACCCCCAGTCAGAGGAGTATGTCCCGAAGGTCAAGGCAACAGACGATCTCATCACAACGTTGACACGCCTGGCGATTTCACACGACAGACAATTGCAAACTCTGGAGGGCCGCCACACGATCATCATTCTCATCTGCGGGCAGGAGCAGACAGCGAAGGTGGAGACCATCCGCGACGAGTGGCAGAAACAGAAGCCCGAGAAGGGCAGTGCGCATCCATCTGGCGCGTCGCAACGAAGCGTGGTTTGGGCTCAACTGATGAAAATCTTGCAAGGACAATGTCGCGAACTGATCACGAAGGCTCCCACCGACGGCATCCTGGCAGTTCGACACGGGGAACCATCAGAAAAACCGGGCGCTTCTGGATACGACATCTCCCTCGAGGTTCTTCAACAATGTGCAGAGGCGATCGACAAACTGGCCTCCATTCCGATCCCAGAGGCGGAAAAAATGGTTTTCAGGCTCCGCCCAAAGTACCCGAACCCTGTGGAGGCAGACGACAAACCATAGGTATGGACGCTGGTTCTTGCTCAACTGGGAAGCTCGCAAACAGTTCGGGACGTCGAAACGGCGGCATCGTACGCGGCAGAACCTTCAGCGATCAAGATGCAGCTGCAAATCAGCCAAGACGGCCCATTGGTGAAACAGTTGATAGCCAAAATCAAGGGCAAAGGGAAGGGCGAACGAGAAGGCAACGCACCACGCAACCACGAAGGCGACCAAAACAAGAAAAAAGCGCAAAGGCGGAGACAGCTGGTAGGAGTGCTGACCAGCAGGATGGCGAACCTCTCTACCGAAGCCACTTCTTGTCAGTCTTCAACATGCACGTGACGAAGAAACACGGAAATGAGCCGCCGCCTCCTTGGCCCTTGCGGGGGCGTTGGCGGTGGGGAGCGGCTCCTGGCCCTCACGGGGGCGCCGCGGAAGTTGCTCTCGGAGGCAGTCCGCGGCAAAGTACTAACTGTGCTCTCTCTCGCACCGTGGAATCTGGCACACTTCCCGAGGATGGTCAGTTCATGGCCTATGCATCCTGTAAAACAATCCACAACGAACCCAGGGTTGCGCCTGAAGAGCATCCCGTTTTGTTCACGGAAGCTCCTCTGAACCCCATGGCCAACTTAGAGCGCATGACGCAGATCATGTTTGAGACGCATGACCGTTCATCGTTGGTGGAGTCATGTGTCTGGTTAATTCCGTTTCTGTGCAGAGAAAAAGAAGAGAGAAGAAGAAGAAGATAAAGAGAAGAGATGACCCAATCCCGCCCAATAGCGGATGAACTTACACACATGTTTTTCCTTTTTTTTTACCCTCCTAAAAGCAGTCCAACTTACCCGCCAAATAGATGGTAACTTGAATGAAAAAATGACCCTCCTAATAAAAAGTTAACTTACAGATATTTTTGCTCGAAAATACACCGCCTAATAGACGAAACACACTGTATAAGTTGATTTTGTTGAACAAATAATTTTAAAAATTTAAGATCGTCAAACTCTTGAAATTTAAATTTAATCCAAATTTAATTTTACATTTGGATTTAAACTTGAATGTCAAAATTTTGGAATTTTTGAATTTTTAAATTTTGAAATTTTGAAATTTGACACTACGTAACGCACGCACAGAAACTACACATGGAAACCACACATACCACACACACAGACACCACTCACACCCCAACCACACATACGAGCGACACACCCGCCAACCACATTAGATGTATAATTCAAAATTTTAATATTAATCAAAAAATGTTTTCCATTTCATTTTTTTGAACATGAACTTAAACAATAAATTTAATGTTTGATTTTTTCTGATTGGGCCCTCCATCGACAACAGATTTTGATCTTTAACCTTTACCCTTGATGATTTTAATGTTGGCTGGACCCTTTCTGGATCTATTTGGAAATTTTTAAAATTTAAAAAATGTAAATTTATATTGAACTTTTTCAGAAATATTAGGTATCAAAATCTATCTACCTTTAATTTGTACCGAAAGCACACACACCAACCACACGGACAGACACCGCACACCAACCACCACCACTCCAACCACACACGAACGACACACACACAAACCACATTTTCTGATTTTTCTAATTAAAAGTGAAATTTGTTTTTTGAATAAATACATATATTGAAATTCAACTCATAATTTTGATATTTCATTTTTATGGTACATAATAAACACATGTTGATTGTTTTTTTTTTGACATTTTTCAAGAGTAGTTTTTAAAATTGGAGTTGGGCCCAGAAAAGGTCCCGCCAACATTAATATTGTAAAGGACAAATTTGTAAAAAAAAATATTTTCGTTCGAAGACTTAATCAGTTGGTTGGGCTCTCGACCGAAAAAAGTTTTTTAATTTTTAACCTTTGAAATTTTGATGTTGGCAAGGCCCTCTCTGCGCCCAGGTCCAATACATACTCCAAAAAGCTGACATTTTAATTTCTTATACTTCTGTGAAATTTTCAAAAAATTGAAAATGTGTTATTGATGTTATTGTTGTAAAAAAATCAATAAAAAATGTGTTTTTTTTTTCAAAATTCTGATTTACCTTTAAAAACAAATTTCACGAAAGAAGTGAGTCATCGCAGGTACAAGTGGCCACGGCGAAAACTGCAACCCCAAATACACGCTAAAGCATAAACAATGAAGTATACTTGCGCAAAAACAGCAACTCCTGTTCACATGGAGCCCTCCTTCACGTTGGTCTTGGGACCATCCTATTCACATTCGATCGAAAAAATTTTTTTGTTTTTGGAAAAGTTGGCCACGAACATGAAGAGGAAAATTACAAGTACCAATACTATTAAAGTTAAAATTGACCCCGACATTCAAAATTGAACTTACCAAAGATATTCAGCAACATTGACATGAACTTTGGCGCACACATTCACATATGGAGCACTGAACCTTAACATCAAACATCAAACATTGAACACTCGACTGTGAACACTAACATTCAACGCCAAACCTCTCGCTTTAACATCAACATTGAAGATGAATTATCGAATGATAAACACTTGACATTAACATTAAGCACGAAACACAAAACATCAAACATCAACATCACACCTCAAACCCATGACACTAGTGAAAAAAAGGAGTTGGGCGCGACGTAAACAGCAGCTGCTGTTCTCATGAGGCACGGGTGTGAAAGGGAATGTATCAGAACAGGCCTGGACAGCACTGCAAGGCGCAAACGCCTCCGTCAAACCAGATCGTGGCCTCCATTACCGCTTATCCGCACTTTCCAAAGGGGACTGGGTTGAGAGCGCAGGGAACCCCGTCCAACAGCAGTCATAAGCTTCGCCTCGTCCAGGACAGCGTGCCAAGGGTTGCTCCTATCATCAAAGCAAAGCGCAAATCGCCGCCAACAAAACTTCGAGGCACACCGAAGTGCGGACCCTCTCCTTCAAACACTTTTCCAAGCTACCGAAATGGTAGCCCGAAGGCACATCCACACCTCTGGCACCAAGACTTTGTTTTCAATGGTTAACCTTTGTCCATCACACTCCTACTTAAACATGTCATTATTTACTATTGTTTTTCCAATGCAATCAAACACGAAAGTGCTCTGTTTTGTGCTGGCCTTCCGTGTTCCTGAACTCGCAGTCTTCTTCTTCTGTTGTTTGTCGGATGCTTAGGGTCTTCTCCTCGCTGGAATCCAAAAGTTCTCCCTCTCTTTTCATTTGCATCATTAATTGCCAAGGCATCAGCCTTCAAGATTTTCACTCTGTTTTTCCCTTTTCACTCTCGGCTTTTTCGACATCCTTTCTTGCGACAATCATGTTGTCTGTCTCTCACGCCCTTTCCAAAATCACAGCACGCAGTTCTGACAATTAGTAGTGTCAGCCTTGAAATTATATTTTTCACTTTATCCAAATGTTTCATTCGAACTTTGTACCAAATGAATCTGAAGTTGAAGCAAGCTTCTGTGCCACGGTCACAACACGGCACGGTCTTGCACGCACGATCAACACGCGATTCCTGCTGACGCGCTCCTGAGGTTCACGTTGGGATGTGCCCAAGCTTCACCTAATAATTTAACCAACCATCGCCTCCGCACGCTCTCCATCGCTTTTTGTTTCGGTTTCTTCTCCCAAACCCTTCTTTGGACCGCGTTCCGTGATTTTTCTACTCGGAGAGTATCATGTAAGAAAGTACGTCGCTTCTTCCCTCCTTTTCGTTTTCTCTGTCCGCCTCCAGCCCTTCTCCCTCGCGATCGCACTCAGCAAGCAGCGCAATCGAATTGCGTTCACGCTCTGTGTAAGCAGGTCGGCAAGCCAACCGTTCTGAACCATTCCTGATACAAATCTTCGCCCTTAGGCTGTTCTTTCTGTCCTCCTTCATCAGCCTCCAACTACTCATGGCCATCAGGCTGACTGTACCACCGCAGCTCAGCGTCACCTTGCCACCGCTCTGATTGGTCAACGCAATTCGCCCTCGCAAAGAGGACAATTTTGACACCTTCCAGCGAGATGTTGATATGAAGCGGTACTGCAGTTCACACGTGGGAACGATATGTAGCAGTATCAAGCAGAAGTTAACGGCCGCGGGTGCCGCGAGCGGCTCCGCACTGACACCAACTTTTTAACTCAAGGCCCGTCGCTCAAGTGTGACCCAGCCTAACAAAAACCTAAAATCTAAGCAAAGGGACACAAGAGTTAATCGCAAGATGGATGGTACTTAGCAGTGTTCTTATCTTCGGGAGAATGGTGGCTAAACGCCAACCGCTAACAAAACTTCGAGGTTCACCAAGTGAAAAAACCCTTTTACAAACTAACCTCAAGTGCACGCACAGACCTAATGACACACAAACGCCCGAAGGTTCAACACTGCGAGGATCACAAAGTGAAGTCCGCTCCTTCTCATTAAAAACTTGTAACGGTTCCAATTTGATTCCTTACGTTTTTCCCGTTATCGTTTCGATCTTTGCACTTATTGAACATATTTCAACTGAGAATGACCCTAAGACCCACCAACAGCACTCGTAAAACTCAAAACCTTGAGACCCATCCTCTCCCCTCCCTTCCTCTCCTTTTCGACTGATTTCATCGCTTGTGTTCTATCTTCGGTTTTCTTCTTTTTGAAGTCGATGCCTTTCTCGATGACACACCTTCCACCTCACGTTCCTTCATCTCACGCTGATTCAAGGTCTCGCTCGATGCCTTGCTGGATGAGCCACTACCATCCTTTACTTCTGTTTGCCGTCGGTCAAAGGTCACCGATTCAGTCTTCAACTTCTTTCGAAGAGTGATTTCTTTCAACATTGCTTGATTTTTACGTGTACTTCCACCTCACGCAGATCGCAAGTGTTGTTTGATGCTTTGTTCGATGAGTCACTTCCCTCCGTCGTATCGACTCTCTTTTGGTGAACGTTCACAAACTCAGTCTTCAAATCCGCTTCATGACCAGCATGTTCCATCGTGGCTGTTTGATTTTTCACGTTCCTTCACCTCGCGCTGATTCAAATTACCGTTCCTTGCTCTGTCATACTGTCGGAGAAAGCCAATGCTTCAGTCTCCAAAGTTTTCTTTGATGGATCACGTCCGACACCGCTGATGCTTTTTCACGTTCCTTCGCCTCCCGCTCAGTCGAACTATTGTTGCCTCGTTTTTTGGCAGGTGGTTTCCTATGACCCGTTTACTTTTTTTCCGAAGACCTGGACTTTGCACCTGATCCTTTTCCCTTTCCAATGTCACTCGGAACACTAATCTTGTCATTGACGTAAGGGTTGAAGGAAGCAACACAATCCTTCGCTTGTATTTTCATCTTCTTAAGATCAGCCCATTGCATCACACTTTCGTAAGTTTTTCTTGAAGCCGAGTGCATTGTTCGACCAGCGCAAACGCTTTTTTGGACCGATGTTCCGTCCTCTCGACGTAACGACAAGACAGTGTTTGTCGTATTCATCTTGGTACCGCTGATCAAAGATACCCCTGTTCCAACAACCCTTCTCCTTCCTTGGCATGTCGTCTGACACCCGTAGAACCCAGCCACCATAGCCCGAAGATCAGAAAACAAACACCCTTGGAACACAAAGGGCAGATGCCCATGGGAGCACTTCAACCGAAACAGACACTGGCGGGAAAAGGGAATGGAACCTGAGCCTAAGCTGCTTATGACATGCACATTCTTATCCTTACACAAGTTTTTTTTAAAAAAAAAAAAACTTTTCATCAACGTGAGGATTACCAGTTCCCAAATCATCACAATTAACTTTACCGTTAACGTCAACATGAACATGAACGTCAACATTCGCCTTAACATTATCATTAACATTAACATTAACATTAACATTGACATTAACATTAACATTAACATTAACATTAACATTAACATTAACATTAACATTAACATTAACATTAACATTAACATTAACATTAACATTAACATTAACATTAACATTAACATTAACATTAACATTAACATTAACATTAACATTAACAGTAACATGAACATTAACATGAACATGAACATTAACATTAACATTTAACATTAACATTAATATTAACATTAACATTAACATTAACATTAACATTAACATTAACATTAACATTAACATTAACATTAACATTAACATTAACATTAACATTATCATTAACGTTAACGTTAACGTTAAGGTTAACATTAACAATAACATTGACATTGACATTGACATTGACATTGACATTGACATTGACATTGACATTGACATTGACATTGACATTGACATTGACATTGACATTAACATTAACATGAACATGAACATGAACGTTAACATTAATATTAACATTAACATTAACATTAACATTAACATTAACATTAACATTAACATTAACATTAACATTAACATTAACATTAACATTAACATTAACATTAACATTAACATTAACATTAACATTAACATTAACATTATCATTATCATTAACATTAACATTAACATTAACATTAACATTAACATTAACATTAACATTAACATTAACATTAACATTAACATTAACATTAACATTAACATTAACATTAACATTAACATTAACATTAACATTAACATTAACATTAACATTAACATTAACATTGACATTAACATAGACATTAACATTGACATTAACATTAACATTAACATTGACATTCACATATCTTGACATAGAAAGGCGTTGCCAATGGCCGTGGCAACTGATGGTGAATCTTGTTGCTTTGAAGCCCAAACCGACGTCAGGTGACCGTGGTATTGCACTCGTCCCTTGGCTCATCAGACTCTGGACCCAGTTGCGAGATGCACCTACCCGTGTGTGGACTAGCGAGCATGCTGGATTCTGGGACCAGGCCGTTGCAGGCTCCAGTGCTCTCAAGGTAGCCCTCAGCCGCCTGGTTGATGACGAAATCGTTCAAACGCTCGGAACCCACACGGGCTGCTTCTACACAGACATCAAAGAGTTTTATGACTACCTGTGTCCTGTGAAGACCTTGAAGGCTGCCCTGGACCTGGGTTTTCCCGCCACCATTGCTGTTTTGTCTTTTTCCTCGTATCAAGGTGTGAGATTCCTGCAAGGTCCCGATGGTTGTTCACTTCCCCTCCAGTCTACGAGGGGCATCATCACAGGTGACAAAAACTCCAATAACTTTGCCAGGGCCGCACTTTACAACCTGCTTGAAACAGCCCACTCAAGATACACCATGGTCCAGACCAGGGAATGGGTGGACGACCTTGTGCAAAGAATGTTTGGACCTGTCGCTCGCATTCAGCACCACTTGGGGGAAGCAGGTCTCTTTGTCCTCAATGGTCTGCGTGAGGCAGGCTTCACAATTTCGCCCAAAACCACCTTGGTCACCACTGACCGAGGCCTTTCCACACAGTTGGTGCAGAGGTTTCGGACTGCAGGTTTCCCTGTACATTCTGCTTTGACTGCCGCCGACCTGGGTATTGATCGTGGTTTTGCGGCCCGCAGACGGATTCCGAAACACACCAAGCGATGGAAGAATGCCTGGTTGCGCGCAAAGAAGATCTCCAGGCTGGCACGGAACCTCACAAGTGCGCGCACCACCAGAATGCTGGCCGTCACTGGCATGCTCCCCTCAGCCACGTACTCCAGCAAGCTGTTGGGCATGGCTCCCTCACAATTGGATCGTCTGCGTACAGCCACGGTGAAGGCGCTCATGCCACGAAAAGGGGGTCGGTGCCGCACTACCACGCTGGCCATTGCGTGGAGCTCGTGCGTTCATGGTTGACCTGGTGGAACGAGCACCCTCAGCAACATTCTGCAGCGAAACGCGCCTGGAACATCCTTCACCAGCGCATCTCACACATTCCACCAACCAGGAGGTGGCGTCGTGTAGGCGGGCATCTTGCTGCCGTCATCACCACTCTTCTGGACGCGGGTTGGAATCCACACTCCGCCACAGCTTGGGAGGACCCGGTCGGTAATGAGTGGAACATGATCGAAGACGGACAGGATGTCGATTTGAGTCCCATTCTCTCGGCCGTGGCGGCATCGCTCAGCAGCTCAATCTTGAGCTGCGCGGCACAGCACTGGAATGGAAAAGGGGCTGAGCACGGCCTTGACCTTCGATCCCTTCGTCTTCACCTCAAGTCGCTATGGAAGAGGGGAAAACACGAATGGTTCGGCATGATCCAAGCAATTTCAAGTGCCTCCACATGGACCCGGGTTCGCCGCC
>CBDCEV010000181.1:0-4067 GCA_965215715.1 Hyphomicrobiales bacterium
CTTTTTCTACTTAGGCCAGTTCTACTTAGGCCAGGTGCGACTTAGGCCAGGCCAAAAATTGGGGAGCTAAGTTCTACTTAGGCCAGGTGCAACTTAGGCCAATTGTGGCTTGCCCCTTTGACCGTCCAAAATGTCAAGATGAAAAAAATGAAAAAATGAAAGAAAAGGAAGAGAGAAAGAAACGAAAGGGCGGGACAGTCAAATATAGTCCGTGTTTCTGTGAAGGCGTCGCCTTCACACAAACACGGCTTAGGCCGACAGGTCTGTTCACAGGTCGAAAGGCGGGTGTTGAGGGTTTAGGTCTTTAGGTCTTTAGGTCTTTCCGTCTTTAGGTCTTTAGGTCTGAAGGTCTTTCGGTCTTGAAGGTTTCAGGGTTTTAGAGTTTAGGGTTTAGTTTAGGTCTTTAGGTCTTTAGGACTTTACGGTTTAATTCTTTAGGACTTTAGGGTTTCATTCTTTAGGACTTTAGGACTTTAGGGTCTAGGGTTCAGGTCTTTGGGGTTCAGGTTTGGGTTTAGGGTTCAGGGTTTAGGTCTTTAGGTCTTTAGGTCTTTAGGTCTTTCGGTTTTTAGGGTTTCGGTCTTTCGGTCTTTCGGTCTTGAGGGTTTCAGAGTCTTTAGAGTTTAGGTCTTTAGGGTTTAAGTCTTTAGGGTTTAGGTCTGTGGGGTTTAGGTCTTTAGGGTTTCATTCTTTAGGTCTTTAGGGTTTAGGGTTCAGGTCTTTAGGGTTCAGGTTAGGGTTCAGGGTTCAGGGTTTAGGTTTTTAGGGTTTAGGGTTTGCGCTCACAACTTGAAAAAATGGCCCAAGTCCAAAAACAAATTTGGCCTAAGTCGCACCAGGCCTAAGTAGACCTGGCCTGAGTAGAATTGGCCTGAGTAGAATTGGCCTGAGTAGAATCTGGCCTTAGTGGAACATAGCCTTCCACTCATCACGTGTAAAGTTTCCCTTGGTTAGTATGTCTGCGAGTTGGTTTTTGGAGTCTAAGTGTTTGATATGGATTTTGGACTCCAAGTTGATTCTATCGAACAACCAATCAAGAGCAACTCTGTGGGTTCTAGAAACATGTCTCATTGTCGGGCTTCTTCCATTTATATTCATCTTGATTCCTGCTTCGTTGTCTTCAAACACATACAACAAAGCTTCCTGGCGAGAAGAATTGACGTTTGAGGGAATAAAATCAATATTCTCCATCACATTGATCTGAGATTGCTTGCATTTATTAATCGGGTGAGGTGGAGAACAAACTTCACGTTTGTTCTTTACCAAATCGCCCTGTTCAAAACGGTTCTGATTCGTGTTTCCAGGAACTGCAACGATCAGATCCCACAAGTCAAGAGCGGGAATACCATCCAACCTCAATCCCGCATCCCAAGAAATGATTTCTGATTCCATTGAACTGTGTGAAAAACAAGTTTGTTTCTTACACATCCAACTTATCGGAACAAATGTATGACTTCGAAAAACGCACAATGTTCCACCCGAAGTGGATTTTTGAGTCCAAAAGATCTCCCGCAGAATCGGAGTCTTGAAACAGTACCAGAACGCATGATTCAGCAGTATTGCCCACATAACAATACTGTTTGTATTCAAATGTGTGATGAATGTAAGTTTTCACACGACTCAGGCGTTTGTCACAAGCCTTGGTCCATTTTGTGATTGATCGTGCAACCTTATTTCACTGAACCATAGAATATCAGGTCGTCCAACACGTGCCAAGTACAAGAATTTCAGAACAGTTTGGGAGCAGACTTTTGACACTTCTCCCACAGATTTCAATTCTTCTTCTTTGAAATGATGGTCATCATTGCATGGAGTAGATACATTGTAGAGTTGTTGAGTCGTCTTGTTTGCCAACTCACAATATCGTTCCGCACATTCCTCAGCATGACCTTCGGCATATTTTAAGATGTCCGGTTTTACCCCATGTTGAATTTTGGCCTTTTTTGGGCCCTCCTTATTTTCTCGATGTTTTTGCCCCATAATGAATTTTGGCCATTTTGGGGCACCTCCCTTCTTCAAGATGTCCGGGTTTTACCTCACCCGAAATTTTGGCCAATTTTGGGCCGATCCCCACTCAGTTGTTAGAAGCACTTTTTTTGGCCGAAGAGGAGGCCCACAATCTTGAATTTTAACCCCACCCGAAATTTTGGCCATTCTTGGGCCGCCCTCTCAAAGATCTCCTTGAATTTTCAAATTTTTGGCCAGCTTCGTCGCCACACACAGTGTCCATTGTCTCTTGTGTCTTCCTCTGTGTCTTCCTCTTGTCTCTTGCTTTGGCCTTTTCTTTGTCTCACACGTTGTGCTCGGTTTGGCATAGTTGCCTCTACTGGATTCTTTGAGATTGCACAAAACTATCAACACAGAACAGTCAAGAAAACAAAGAAAACAAAACACAGAAGAAAACTAAGATGAACAGAATTAAACAACAAAGGAAGACACTGGGAGACAAACAAAAAACACTGCTTATTGCCCGTTTACGTGTTTAGGGTGTTTAGGGTGTTTAGGGTGTTTAGGGTGTTCAGGGTGTTTAGGGCTCATGGTGTTTAGGGTGTTTAGGGTGTTCAAGGTTGATGACATTTTGGAAGGTCAAAAGGGTGACCAAAGAGAAGGCCCAAAATTAGCCAACATTTCGGGTGGGGTAAAACCGGACATCTTTGAGAGGGCGCAAAAATGGCCAAAATTTTGGGTGGGGTAAAAAATCAAGATATTGGGCCTCCTCTTCGGCCAAAAAAGTGCTTCTAACAGCTGAAAAAGTGGGGTCGGCCCATAAATTGGTCAAAATTTCGGGTGGAGTAAAACCCAGACATCTTTAAGAAGGCGGCCCAAAAATGGCCAAAATTCAATATGGTGTAAAGCCGGACATCTTTAAAATTACCTGACCTTCCATATCGTAGGACCACGAAGAAATACGAAGATTTTCCGAGCATGGTCGTTTTTCAGTTCCTCCCGCGGAAATTCGTAATTCAAACATGGTTCTGCAACTGTCAACAATATCTTTGCTTATTTCACATTGTCTTTGAGTACATCCCAGGAATACATGATCAAAGAAAGATGTTGGTTCTCCTGAATCACCTTCTTTATTGAGTACTTTCCACATCGGATCAATGTTTTGTATTCCCAATTGGAAACCTTCTCCCAAACGTACTTCAAAAGGATTTTCCCAAATTGCCTTTCCCATAACAGTCCTGCCAAAAGATGACCATGCAGATTTCGCTCACATAACGACTGGCTCTTCCAAACAGGACCATGATTTTGGCCATTTGTGTCGTGGTAGACGAATCCAAATGTCTGGACATCCCGATTTGGAAAATTTTCAACAATTTGTGAGCATCTTCCATTCTTACTTGAATAAAAGCTGATACTGACGTCTGCTGCTTGTCCTATCGCACCCTGGCAATCTGGATATGATATCCATGACCTTTGCTGCTGTCATTTGTGATGCTGATGACCCTTGTTCAGTGAATACTGCATGAGATCCAGAACCATCTTTCACAATATCACCTCGTAGTACAACTCGACCTTTGTATTTTTGGTGCTTTGACAGATGTCCATCGGTGAGGCAAAGTGAACTTCCACGCCCTTCGTCCTTGCTTCATCGATCACCTCTGATTTACTTCTGACTTTCGTCAGGTCCCACGCAGGAAATTTCTCCAATTTTTCACATTCCTTATCCACTGCTGCCTTTGCTGCGGGAATTGTCATGGCTTGAGGCATAGGAATAAATTTGTGTACCAAACTCACAAAGCTGCAGTGAATTATCTACCTTTCCTGCAATATGGTCTTCATGATGATTCGGTAAAGGTTCTCCCATTCGCAGTCTTGTGGATTCACTGGCTTCCAAAATACACGCAAGTTTTGATTTGATCTCATTGGATTTACCATGGGTCTCCCCATTCTTGCTTTTCTTGCTTGTCTTGCAAGGCATAGCGGGAGCCATTGGCGTTTCCAATTTCTTGCGAGCATTCTTCATCGTCTCCTTAAATTCCTTGTCCTCAAGGTCAATGAAATAAATTCCTCGTAATCTTCTGGCATTATCGAGCTTTGGTTTTTCAGTTGCCCATTTCTGC
>CBDCEV010000182.1:0-7173 GCA_965215715.1 Hyphomicrobiales bacterium
TGCCGCCTGCCATTGCCTGTTGGATCGGACAAATCAATGCCCAATTGTCAGTTTTCGGAATGTCCCAGGAACAATTTACTGACGCGTTTTCTTGATGCCTCGCCAGGCGTTGCTGAAGCCTCCATCGCGGCCAAGGCTAAAGCCCCAAGCAACGCTAAGGCCAAACCAAGTCCAAACCAACGCCAAGCCAAGGCCAAACCGAGGCCAAACCGAGGAGGCTTAGCCCGAGAGGAAGGCAGAAGCGGCAGGCGACCGCAATAGGCCGCAAGACCGATTTTCCCGTTGTCGTTTTTTGCGTTTTTCGGGTCTTCGGTTGACCCCCGATACCAGTTTTTTTGAAGCTCGGGTTATTTTTAGAACCATCTTAATAACAAGTCATATGCGTTTATTTTTGCAAAATTCACGTCCCAAACAAAAAGTTTGAAAAAGTGTGTCTGAACATGTTTCAAAACAGGTGGAAAAGATTTTTCTTGAACACGGCCGATGCCCGAAAAATCTTGATTTTTCAAATTTTTCCTTTTGTCGTTTTCTTGGTTTTTCGCGTTCGCGGCTGAACCCTTGTACATCCATTTTTAAATTCCGATTATTTGTGAAAAAAATGTGGAAGATCAGGTTTTGAATAAATTCGTAAAGATTCTTCAAACCTTTCTTGTACACAAGATTTTTCATCAAAACAACATTTCTCCAAAATTGTTGGTTTTGAATTTTTACCTTTATTTTTTTTTAGTTTGTGCGGATCTTCGGTCGGACGAGAGATTGCACATTTTGAATTTCGGATTGTTTTAAAATTCTGGCATAGGGGTATTTATTTTGAAAATGTACATCGGAAATGCAAAGTTTGAAAAGTTTTAAAATGTTGTGAAACAGGTTTGTGAGAAGGATTTTTTTGAAAACGGTGTTGCTTTTTCGGCATGCTTGGCGAATTTCGCAACTGCCAATTTAGAGGAGCGTATTTTTTGAGAATACAACTTAAAGCTATTCGTTTGCGTTTATTTACCCAAATGTGTGCTTTGAAAATTTTAAAAATTAGAGATACGCGGCAAGAGCAAATTTGAGAATTTCGAGCAGCAAATTTGCAGGTACAACAACGGGGCTGGGCGGCTAAACGACGCGTTTTGCGCAACGGGGCGGCGGGCGCCAGCCACAGTTGAGTAGGCAACCGGGAGAATATGAGACGATACCCGGGAACGGGGCAGCGAGGGGAGGGGAACGGGTTTCGGCGAAAAGGCTTGGGCGAACAGGTTTGGAAGAAGAGGTCTTTCTGAACGAAAGTTTGGGCGATGGTTTGGGGTGTGCCAATTATTCAGTTTCGGTGGGTTTTCTTTTCGAGTTCCACGTTGTTTTTTCGATTGTGGTCATCGCATCGTAAAAGGCGGTAGATTTTTTTCTGCGTTTTGCATTTAACATTTTTTGGCGGTTGGTGTTTTTGAATTCTGTTTCGTCTTTCATGGGAATCAAAAATGCGCATTGATTGTTCTACGTCGGGTTGCCCAGATCCCTTGGGTCGTTTGTTTAGACATAGCCTGTCGAATTCGCACAGCTTGTTTCGCTATTTGATCACACGTTAAGAAATTTCCGGCGATCTGGTGTTCTGTTGCATGACATCAAAGGTCAAGTCTCTTTCTTTCCCATATTTGAAGCTGCGGTTGTTTTTTTTGGACGTGGTCGTCTTTGGTGGTGTTCTAATTTTTCTTTTTCTGTTGTTGACAGTGGTTGTTTGGTTTCTCTTTTTGTTCCATTGTGCGCTTGGGTACGTCACCAATTGTGGTTTAATTTGTTGTGCGTCTTTTTTTTGTTTCTCTCTCTCTCTGGATTTGATTCGCCCGAAGTCATTTTTTCTGGGTTCTTTGGAGAGTTTGTTTTGATTGCTCTCAATTGTTCTTATTCGAAGTGGACAACAATTCGTTCATTTTTTCCGTAATTTGCACATTTGTGTTTGGAAGTGCCGTTGGAGTTGGTTGTGGTCACTTTCTCGTTTTGTTTGAATATTGGTTGTCGGGATCGATGGAGGTTCTGGGGATTCCGTTTCTGGCTTGTTCAGGTTCATGAAAGATGGTTTGGGGAAGGGGGGGGGGGGGGTCGGGTTGCCACCAAACAAAACCGTATTACGATTTTTCGGTTTGGGGGGAGGGGGGGAATCAGAGTGCGCACCGTCGAAGCGCGTTTTACGGCTTGGGGAGGAGGGGAGGGGAGGTAAGACAAAAAAGTGTGACCCCCCCCCCCTCCCTCAAACCGTTGAATGCGGTTCAAAGGTGCGCGCATTCTGACCCTGGAGCGTGTCACTGGCCCAATTTTTTAAGCCTTTATATTGATTGTGTAAATTTGATTCTTTTTTTGTAGGGCGTTTTACAGTTTGGAGGGTGTCAAAAAAAAATCACGATCTACGGTTTGGAGGAGGGGAAGGGAAGGGGTCAATTTTTCTTAACCCTCCCCAAACCGTCTTTTTTACCCGTTCAGGTTTGAATTTGAGAATTTGTGTGGGTGTTCTATTCGTTTGCGAAACACACCAGAGTCAAAGTTTCAAAATTGTAATTTGTGTGTGGATGTTGTTCTCTTTGTGTGCTTTCTTGTGCAACCATTTGTTGCTGAATTGGTAGAATTTCTTCTTTGCGAGCGTCGTTACTAAGAAATGCATGCTATGTTATCGGCTTGTCGAATTGTATTTTATACATTTTGTCTGAGGAATTGGACATTCATGACATTTTCAATATTTCGCTTTTTTGGATCGATTGAGTGGATGGCTTGGGTGATTGCTAACATTGTTTCCATCATTCCACGCGCCACCCGCACCAACCACAAAACATATCCAACATCGAAAAATAAGGGACAGTGCATTCTGTATTTCGAAACAATCATCCTTAGGTCGACCGGCAAAGAGTTAGCGTGTACGCGGTGATCTCGTCCAGGTTCTGCAGTGTGACCATGTGCCCAGTTTTTGTGTCCATGGGCGTTCCAGCGGAAATGTACCCATGCGTATGACGAGTTGGCTTTCCCATGCATTGCGCTTTTGCCGCATTCCGTGGTGGCCTCGCCAAAGGAGTTCCCCATGTTTTCAAAGTGCACGAGTACAAGTTTTGTGCAAGGTTGTGACGATTTCACATTGCCGTTCACGTTGTTTGTGCGTTCATGGTTTTTATTGCTTCGACTATTTCTTCCATGTTTGGATGATTTTTGTCGAGCAGAAGGATTGAGAGTCACAGTCACGTCTGTAGCACACTCAAATTGTTGGTCCTCTGAATTCTCAGGGCGGCAATTTGTTGACAACCGAATTGGAAGGAACAATTCCGTGGGAGTCCACAGCAGCACGGCGGTCGAGGAAACGTGCGGTCATTCGCACACGCCATGAAAGAGGTTCCACGGCCTTGCCAAGTTTGGCGGGCCGCAAGCCAGGCACGGCACACATTGCGGTTTTACCCATTGTGACATTTTTGGGTTTTTTTGGGCCCCTTTTTAGTGCAGTTTTAAACCCTTATGACATTTTTCTTTTTTAGGGCCCAACCCACTTTTCTTCAGGTTTCAAACAGATTTTTGGTCAAGAACCAGCCCAAATTTTAACCTTTTATGACATTTTGGCCTTTTTTGGGCCCCCCCTTTTGAACAAGTGCGGTTTTACCCCTTTTGACAATTTAGATTTTTTTGGCCCCCCTTCCCTTTTCCCTTTCCTTGAAAACCTAAAAACCTTGAAAACCCTAAAACTTTGAAAACCTTCAAACCTTCAAAACCCTCGAAAACCCTGAAACCTTTGAAAACTTAAAACCCTTTTTAAAATAAAACTAAACCTTTTAAACCTAAACCCTAAAAACATATTTTTACTTTTGGGCATAAGCCGTGTTTTTGTGAAAACGTCGCCGGCTTTCGGCCGGCGACGTTTTCACCAAAAAACACGGACAAAATGGTTTTGTCCCCAAAAAAGATCAAATGATTTTTGTTTTTGACATTTTGGAAAGTCAATTGAGAGGGGGACCCAAAAAAAAACCAAAAATGTCATAAGGGGTCAAACCGCATTTGTTCAAACCCATTGGTTTCAGTTCTCGCCAGTTGGCTCACGAACGCGTTTTGGTTTCATCAAATTTGTGCCAGTTGTTTTCAGAATCACATTTACCTACCATGTGTCAGAATTTCTTGAAGTATGGATGTTTGAAAAGATTTTCATCACGGTGGATTCGCGCGATAAAGCCGAATAACAACAGCAAGAGGAGCAACCAGGTTCTCTTCCGAGTTTCCACCAAATTCGGAATGGCCCGACCCACTTTTCAGCGGTTTTGTATCAAGCACACGTGCGCAAGATTCTCTCTCACAAGGAACATCTTCACGAGTTCATGAAGTTTGAATTCAGACCATGAACCCATTTGATCATCAACGGATCAGGGAAGATCAAACCAAACAGAAATTAAGAACAACACTTCGAAAAGGCGTTGTTATGTAAAATGTGAGGATCAGGGCAACACCATTTTTGTTCTGTTTAGACGAAGGACTCCCAAGGTCGAGCTCACGGGACAATGAAAACGTAGCCGATCTGTTTTGAAGTCCCCAAGTTCTTGATTAAGCGCGTAATTCGTGTGTTTCCATTTGTTTTTGTTTTGTTGCCAGCCATTGCGATGATTACGCACACGCGATCGACGGTTCTGATCGTCGTTTCGAAACGAAGCTTTCAACGTGAAGGAATTTTTGTGCGACAACACCATGCAGACGTCTTGTTTGACCGAGTTTTTCGACATGATGTTGTCAGCCAGCGAACAATCTGCACGAGGTTCTTCTCACCGTGTCGTCTGTTCCACATGCACCCGTGAACTTTTTGTTCCTTTCTTCAATTTCGAGTGTGTTTTCACCAGTTTGTTGCCCGCGTGCACGATTCCCGCATCTTCTGGCGCAATTTGGGCCGCACCACACCCATGTTCAGGTTGTGGTCCCAGCTTTCTCCAAACAACCCATCGTGTGGCGGGATTTAATTTCACAACAATTTCGAGGCATTGAGGAGGAACGACGAAGACGATGTCCCCATCGATGGTGGTCACGAAGTCTTTGGTGACGAGTCGGACACAGAAAGCCTTTTGGATTCCGTTCATGGAGATCGAGTCAATTTTGGCTTGGAGGTTTTGGATGGAGTTGATTTGTTCGAGGAATTCCATCTACGCCTTCACACGATGAGGTTGGTGCCATACACAATGAGGGGTGCATACAGGGGCGCGATGCAAGTTGTTTTGGACGTGATCACCGAAGGGAGGCACCGACGAAACGCGGGACGTTGTTCTTCCTTATTCCGAGGTTGTTGCTCTTCCGACCAGCGCGAGGAGGCGTCGTCCCCAAAAACAAGTTGGAGGAGAGGTTGAGTCGGTTTGCATCAGGAGAGCTCTGTTGGCAGAAAGCAGCAAGTTGTCCGAAGCCGCCAAATGCATCGGTCAGGAAGAGGCGCGCCTTCGAAAGTGCCGATTGGCGTCGCGCCTATTCACCGACAGACTAACTGATCCCTTACTCGCCGTCACAAAAATAAAAGTGTATCGACCATGATGATGATGCGCGGAATGCATTTTGTACGATTGAGCAGGTTGCGCCTCTTGATGCGCCAGTTGCTTCGTGCGCTCACAATACTCCACAATTCGGTCTCTCATAGGTGGATGGTGGACACATTGTGCCGCGACAGCCAGGAGAAGATTGGTTGGACAGAAGCTTTCTGTTACGAAGACAGTTAACGGAATTCAGATTGAACATGCGATGTCCGTTGTTGTGAAAAAAATATTTGTTCAACGCAATTCTGGCATCGCCGGAACCGTGACATCAATGAAAGCGCGCGCCGATTCCGTTCGATCAGCCACGACGGACTCGACGTTATAGTGTCAAGGTTGGTGGTCCTTAAAAAGGTGACATGAACCGTTTTCCAGTTCATGACAAGTGCCATTTTGAATTCCCAGATCATAGCCGTGGCGGCTGATCGTTTGCATTCGTTGCAGCACGATGTGATCATGCGACGAGACCAGTTCTGCATGTGTGCGAGAGGAAGTCTCGGTATGGTTTGCCAGAAGATAGGGGAGGCGTCAAACCCCGGACCGCCAAAGTTTTTACGTCAGCGGTCTCACAATCTGGGAGGTGACACGTTAGTCTTTTCACACGAGGAACGATTGGTCCCGTGTTCGAGGAATTCTGTCGCGTGCACGCGATCCACACCCAGTCCACAACGAAGGTTGGTGGACGCATTTGAGTTTGATCTGAAACGATTCTTCAGAGGCCAGTCAGTCAAACACAGTTGCACCCATTTCCCACCACGACGGAGATTGAGTTTGGTGTGGAACGGTGAGGGAGTGCAACAACAGAAACAGAAACAGGTGTCGGAGGACATCCACGATCAGAGATTCGCTCGTGTTCGACGCACGAGCGCAGGTTGGACGCCAATCAACGACAAGTTTTGGATGTTGAGGATTCATTCGTTCGGTTGTGTCCCGGGTGGGCCGTTGATGTCAGGAGAAGAAATTCCGAGGGTGTTGAGCTGGCAGCAGTGGTCTGCAATGAATGTCCCATGGGGTCAAACCGCATTTGTTCAAACCCATTGGTTTCAGTTCTCGCCAGTTGGCTCACGAACGCGCCTTGGTTTCATCAAATTTGTGCCAGGATGTTGTTTTCAGAATCACATTTACCCACAGGTTGGTGTCGTCATGTGTCAGAATTTCTTGAAGCATGGAATGTTTCAAAAGATTTTCATCACGGTGGGTTCGCGTGACAAAGCCGATTAACAACAGCAAGAGGAGCAACCAGGTTCTTCTCCGAGTTTCCACCAAATTCGGAATGGCCCGACCCACTTTTCAGCGGTTTTGTATCAAGCACACGTGCGCAAGATTTTCTCTCACAAGGACAAGGAACATCTTCACGAGTTCATGAAGTTTGAATTCAGACCATGAACCCATTTGATCATCAACGGATCAGGGAAGATCAAACCAAACAAAAATTAAGAACAACACTTCGAAAAGGCGTTGTTATGTAAAATGTGAGGATCAGGGCAACACCATTTTTGTTCTGTTTAGACGAAGGACTCCCAAGGTCGAGCCCACGGGACAATGAAGACGTAGCCGATCTGTTTTGAAGTCCCCAAGTTCTTGATTAAGCGCGTAATTCGTGTGTTTCCATTTGTTTTTGTTTTGTTGCCAGCCATTGCGATGATTACGCACACGCGATCGACGGTTC
>CBDCEV010000183.1:0-5390 GCA_965215715.1 Hyphomicrobiales bacterium
GAGAGTGTCAACCCACATCAAAAAGTGAATTGTTGGGTATGTGTACCTCCAACAAACGACCATGATCCTTCCCATGCTCCTAACGCTTGTAACGTTTGTAATTTCATGCGGCAGATTTATTATCAAGCTGTAACGCTTGTAATTTGATACAGGGTTATGTTTTCGATTTTTTCCTATTAGTAACTGTTACTATTTTGAAAACGATGGTAATTTTGTCTTATCAAATTGAAGAAAGATTTCTGACGCAACCAATTCTTGAACGTTGCACGTGTATGTTTGGTGGTCGACTGTACATCTCATCGTGCAGAAACAGGCGCTTTCAAATCCGTAGGGTGATGTGCCAGATGTGCCGAAGCGACAGGTCCCTGATCCAGTTGGTGCAGAAACGGTTAGGCACCCCCGTCGAATGTCATAGACAGAGAGTGAGCACATCCGCATTCTTTGTGGTTTCACAAGTTGTCGCAATGTGTCAGATTCGTGTTCTGCAAATCGTGGTGGAAAATCCCGTCGTGCGGAATTCAAGTTGTTTAGAAAACCGATGAGATGTCATTTGTGCAGTCTATTAATGCACGGCGTCTCGTGGCGCAGAAGAATGGTTGTGAAGATTCCTGAGGTGCCCCAATTCACGACAGAAGATCGTGGAAGAAGAGATCACCGAGGCCAATTTTTTTGAAGTACTTGTATTGAGGCGATCCATGGTGGTTCCAGCGTACAATGGGTGTGGTCGAATTCGGGTCTCCATTTGCAACATAATTTTGAATTCGTCATGATGCATTTTGAGCTGCGAAAATTTCATTCTGTTGGTGCATCGAACACCTGGTTCGCGTACAAGTTCGCAGCACCAGATCTGCAGCGAATTGCGCGGCGAAAGCGCAAGTGCTTGATTGTGTGCGCAGTGTTGCACCAGCAGTGGTTGTACGTGGTGCAAATTCGACGTGCACATTTTTGTTGTCCTGTGGCAGCCGTCAGGGTTGGTGTCCACATTTTTAGTTTGTTTTCCAGAAATCGTTGGTGCATGCCCTCCCTTCCCTGAGAAGATATTGGTGATTCCGCGGGAAGACAGATTTTTCACGGACATAAGTCGTATTCTGAAAAAACACCAACATGCAATTCCACGGGTTCAGTTCGTTGAAGAAATCCAGGTGCACCAATGTCCAGATTATGAACATCTTGCAGGGGAGTTGAAGCGCGACATTCAGGGCGCGCTCCTTGTTTGGCCGAAGAACAAATCTTTGTATTTGGCCGCGTTGTTGATATGGGGAGGACACCTTGCGTACATGCAATTTGTACAAAGATGTTGGGGACATTTTGCCAAAAGTCTGAGGGTGGCCCGCCGAGGCGCTGCTTGAGGTCCCTTTAGGAATGACGACAGACTACCTCCATCCGTTGTTAGGTAGTGTGGAAGACACCATTCGTTTTTGGCGTTTCTGCCAGGACTTAGCACGGGCTGAGGTTCGTCGATGTGATCAGATTGGGGCGTCTGACGGCATTGCAGAAACCCAATGGCAGCGTTCGTGGAATCGTTTCTGGAGATGTGGTTCGTCGTCTACTGGTCAGGACCATCGCTCAGCAATTTACTCTTGCCGTGGAGCGGGCTACGTCCCCTTTGCAGTACGCTCTCTCGACGAAATCTGGGGGAGAATGCATTGCCCATGCCCTCCAGGCCTTGACCGATCTCAGCGACAGGACCACCGTGTTTTCCATTCACGGCATTGGTGCTTTTGATCTGATTTCTAGAGGGGCCATGTTGGAGGGTCTTCGTTCAGTGCCTGGTGGTGATGCGGTATTCCTTTTCGTCCTGCTCTTTTACGGCAACCCGTCATCGTATTTATGGGACGACGATTTTGGGACCACTCATGAAATCAGGCAGGGCGAAGGGAGAGAGCGCCGTCGAGCTTTGCTCGCAGTGCAATCGCAGATCCTCCCCAATGAACGTGTCATGGCTTTTCTGGATGATGTGTACGTGGTCTCCGAGCCAGAGAGGACTTGTGATTTGCACAACCTGTTGAGGCAGCATTTCTGGAATCACAGCCGCATCCAAATCAACGCCGGGAAAACGCAAATTTGGAATCGTGGTGGCCGTCCCGACAGATTGTCACGTGATGCTCACAGCAGCTCGCATCGAGGATCCTGAAGCAGAGATTTGGTTCGGCGACCTCCAGGCTCCAGCCGAGTTGCGGGGAATTTGTGTCCTTGGGACACCCTTGGGAACAGCAGAATGTGTGCAGGCACAGCTCCAGGCCACTGTGGAGTCTCATGAGTTGTTGTTGAGTCGCATTCCTTTGATACCGGATCTCCAATCCGCATTTTTGTTGCTCCTCTTCTGTGCTTCTTCGAGAGCAACATACAACTTGCGAGTTTGCAATCCATCATTTGCAGCAAGGTTCGCTCGGCAACATGATTCACAGGTGTGGCAGTGCTTTCTCAACCTCATTGACCAGCTGCCTCACTTGGCAACATGAGAATTGGGCAGCCTTCCCCTTCACTTTGGAGGTCTCGGCATTCGGAGCGTCTCTCGCACAGCTCATGCGGCGTATTGGGGAAGTTGGGCAGATTGCTTGTCGACCATCCGCGAGCGCCACAGCAATATTGCGCAGGTCATGTCAGAGGCGCTGACGAACCCACCTGCCACTACGGCCCATTTGCAAGGGGCATTGCAGAGCAGATCTTCATTGGCATCAGTGGGGTTCATCACCCCGGATTGGAGCAGTCTCTTGCAGGGATTGCGCCCACGCCAACCCGAATTTGACGAACTTGACCCTGGTGTTCCTTCTCATGGTTGGCAGTTCTTCGCCGCATTGTCTGTGGAGCACCACTTTCGTTCCCATTCAGTGTGGCCCCGTCTGTCGCCAACTGAACAAGCCCTCTTGAGGTCACAATCGGGCCCCAATGGCAGGGTTGCCTTTTTCCGCTGTCCCCACTTCGTCTCTCTCGCGTTTCCCACTTCAGCTCTTCCGTGTTTTGCTCCTCCGCCGCTTTTGGCTTCCCTTGCCTCTTGCTTCTCGCACTTGCCGGTGTGGCCGTCCACTCGACGTCCGTGGCCACCACCGTGCAGCGTGTTCGAGGGCAGGGGTTTTGGGAAGTCGAGGTTTCTCTGTTGAGAGCGCTGCTGCGAGGGTCTGTCGTGAAGCGGGAGCTCGCGTGTCCTTAAACGTGTTCGTCAGGGACTTGGACTTGCCGGTCGCCCAGGAGGATGGTCGGCGGTTGGAGGTCATCGCAGATGGGCTTCCTCTTTTCGGAGGTGTTCAATTGGCCCGCTTTTGGCTAACAGCGTTTCCTCCTTTGGCCACGACTTACTTTGGCCACTTCCTATTTGCCCACGACCTATTTTGGCCACGACCGATTTTGGCCACGCCTTCGTTGGCCTGACCAATTTTTGCCACGCTTTCGTGTGCAACACATTGAACTTCCAAATTGTCAAAAAACGAAGAACAGAAGAAGAAAACGGAAAGAAAGGAGGGAATAAAAACGCCGAAAAGGTGGGACATCAATATAGTCCAATTTTGGCCAAAAGATGGGTGGCCGACTTTGGCCAAAATTAATGTTTTAGTGTTTGGGCCAAGAGCAATAAAATGAAAGACAAAAAAACACACAAAAAACAAGAAAAACAGAACACAACCAAAACACCAAAAAAAAAACGACAAAAGAGAAGAACACAGCAAACCACACGGCAGGGGCGGACAAACAATATTGTCCGTGTTTTTTGGTGGAAACATCGCAGGCCGGCGACGTTTTAACAAAAACACGGTTAATGCCCGTTTAAGGTTTAGGGTTACTTTGGCCCCTTGCAATTTTGGTCCACATTTGTTTCTATTTTGGCCCAATTCTATTTTGGTCCGTTCTAGTTTGGCCCGGTCTAATGCTCAAGTGCAAAGTTCAACTTTGGCCCGTTCTACTTTGGTCTAATTTTGGGCATCAAAAAGAAAACAAGAAAAAAACTAGAAAAAAACAAAACAAAAATAAATTGAAGACAAGACACAGGAAGAAAAAGACAGAGAAGGACATCAGGGGTGGGACAAAACAATATAGTCCGTGTTTTTTGGTGAAAACGTCGCCGGCCGAAGGCACGGCTAATGCCAGTTACGGGTTTTGGGTTTTAGGGTTTTAGATTTTGAGGGTTTTAGGGTTTTAGGGTTTCAAAGTTTTAAGGAAAAGGGTTAAGGGTTTAGGGTTTTAGGGTTTTAGGGTTTTAGGGTTTTAGGGTTTAGGGTTTTTAGGGTTTTTATGGTTTTAGGGTTTTAGGGTTTTAGGGTTTTAGGGTTTTAGGGTTTTAGGGTTTTAGGTTTAGGGTTTTAGGGTTTTTGGGTTATTGGGTTATTGGGTTATAGGGTTTTAGGGTTTTAGGGTTTTAGGGTTTTAGGGTTTAGGGGGTTTAGGGGTTTAGGGGTTTAGGGGTTTAGGGGTTTAGGGTTTTAGGGTTTAGGGGTTTAGGGTTTTAAGGTTGTTGGGTTTCAGGGTTCAATTCGTGGGGCCAAATTTGGACTGGGCCAAAGTAGAAAATTAGACCGGGCCAAATTTGAACAGGCCAAAGTAGACCGGGCCAAAATAGAACGGGCCATAGTATAAATGGGCCAAAGTAGAACGGCCAAAGTAGAGCATAGCTTTAGGGTATTGGGTATTGGGTTTTGAGGGTTTTGGGTTGAGGGTTGAGGGTTTAGGGGCACCCGGCGTAATTTCAACATTTGACCATCCAAAAAGGGTGTTGGACTCCCCTGTGGTTACAGTCATTGGCCAAAGAAGCCGTGGCCATTGTAGGTCGTGGCCAAAGTTGGTCTGGCCAAAGTAGGTTGTGGCCAAAGTAGGCGTGGCCAAAGTAGGCCATAGCCGCACCAATGTCCAGATTGCGAACATCTAGCATGGGAGTTTAAACGTTGTTGACATGGGAAGGGCACATTGCGTACACCTCTTGCGCAAGATGTCGTGGACGTGGTGCACGTTTTTCTTTGTGAATTTCTTGTTTGAGAAGTTGATCATAATCGACATGGTCGTCAACGGTTTTGCCGTACGTCGTTCGCTGCAGGCGGCACAATTGTTTTCAGTTGGTTCCACGTCAGGTGTGTTTTGATGCGACCGAAAAGATGTCAGTGATGATGCAAGGCCAAATCTTATGATCCCAGCATCCGTCGTTGAGCACTCACAGATGGTTTCAGCATGTCAACAAGCGATCGACTAAAACGTGGTGACGTTGCAAAGGCAGGTTCCCACGATTTCCGAAAGCAACCAAGGTTCTCGCGTGCGAAGTGGTGATGAGGTGGATGACGTTCATCTTTTCGTGCAGAGGCAGGTGCTTTCAGGAAAGCAAAGTGATGTGGCCAGTTGTGCCGAAAAGAAGGGGAGATTCCTCAATCGAGAGTCTTCGACAAGGTGTTCGTTCCAGTCGTTGTGATGTG
>CBDCEV010000184.1:0-8140 GCA_965215715.1 Hyphomicrobiales bacterium
GTGAAAGACTTGACCATCATGGCAAGAGTGAAAGACTTGACCATCATGGCAAGAGTGAAAGACTGGTAGAGGATGCAAGAGATGCGTTCATGAGAAAGGTGATGCAGAGCATGCAGGAGATGTACTCACAAGAATCATCGCTGACGCAGCGTGCACCTGATGAAGAACGGTGCGGATTTCAAGGAGGATTGGTCCCATGATCTTTGCCATTGACCAACAGTGTCGAGCTGTTCAAGGAGACAAGTCACAAACAAGAAGGTGCTGTGATGACATCTCGAGTGGCACACGAACTGTACTGAGAAATTCGTGCCGAGTTCAACGTCGAATTTGACATCGAATTCGACATCGACGGGGCGAAGGAAAATATCCCGGACGAGGAGGACACAGCGTTGGAACAGCAACACAAACTAAGCATCTCAAAGGTGACAGACAGTCTGTGCCGCGCGCGCGAGACGCCGACGGCCAAGTGAGCAAGCGAAGTGGGTAAGACACTCTCGCGATGAGGACGCCTCGACAAAAGGAGGTGCCGGAAGAAGTGGCGGTGGAGCGACGGCGACGACAGAAACACGTCGGAACTCCGTTAAGAAAGAACGCGGGTTTCGCGCGCACACGTCGCCGACGGACAGGGCTCGGAGGAGCACAAGACCTTTCACAAGGCCTCGCGATGGGGATATTCGCGAGCAGCGACCGGGCGCGGCGCTGGACGTGCTTGGAGCGGCCTGCACAAGCACGGAGAGGAGCAAGGGTGTGAGCAAGCAACAAAAGTGACGGGTGCAACTGTTCCATACGAGAGCGCAAGGTCCAGAAGAGGTTGGTGAAGGAGCACGATAGCTCCATGAAGTCCGCGGGAAAGGAAGAACAGCTCCACAACAGCAGGCTCCAACAGACACAAGACCGCGGCAGAGAAGGCCCAAAAGCCTCAGAGCACGTGGAGGCTCTGACGTGCGGGGAGCACGGGAAGACCCGGGCAGGAGAGGCAGGGAAGCCTCGAAGCATTCAGCAGAAAGTCGGCGCCGCAGTGAGGCTCACGCAAGAGCCCTCGGACGAAGACCAGTACTGGCAGAATTCAGAAGCATGGGTGGCTGGCCACCGCGCAGCAGTGCAAGAGAAAGACACAGTTCATGTGACACGCTCAGCACATGGAGCAAAGAGAGACAATGAGCTCATGTACCGCACGGTGGTGCTCGAGTCCTACCGCGACAACCACGCCGTGACGGAGTATCACACAGTGGGGTTGAAGACCTCAGCTGACATGCCGTGACAGAGCTCTAGCAGGCCAGACCGAGAAGAAGCAGCTTTCAGCAACAAGGAAACACGAAGTTGAAACTTTTGAGACTTTTTCGACTCTTTGACCTTTTAAAAAAATGAAAAAATGACATGTTATAGCCTTCGTCACTTTTTTTTATTTTTTCAACTTTTTGAATCTTTTGAATTTTTTTACTTTTTTGAAACTTTCTTTCAACTTTTTGAAACTTTGTTTTGCCTCTTTTGATTCAAAGAATTTGAAAACTGTTTTTGATTTTTGAACATTTTGAACATTTTGAAACTTTCATTGCACTTTTGTAAACTTACAAAATTTGATACTTTTCAAAACATTCTTGAACTTCTATTTTTAAACCTCTTGAACTTTGTTTTAAAAACTTTTTGAAATTGTCTTTTCAACTTTGTTCAACTTTTGAAACTTTTTTCAACTTTTTTTCAAAAATAAAAAATGTTTTTCGAAACACTTGTTTTTCTATTTTTATTTGTTGACTTAAGTACAGATCCTTAGTCTTTCAACACCTCAGATATGCATGCGCGCTGATCTTGAGAGTGATTTGAGACTTGGATATGTGCACCTGAACCGACCGTCATCCACAAGCCATTGTTCCATTCAAAACAGCACGAGCGCGCAGGACACCGGTTCAAACTCATGTTCATCCAACATTTCATCAACTTGTTTTTATTTTGTTTTTCAATTTTTCGGAGGTGTAAATTTGCTGAACTCAAAATTTTTGTACCTTTTATCAACTTCTCGCAATTATTGAACTTTTAGATTATTACTTTTATTATTTTCAAATTAATTTGATTCTTTACAAATTTATTGAAACTTTTTTGAACTTTTATTTGATCTTTTGTTTGAGTGTTTGATTTTGTGAATATTTTGAACTTTTCAAAACTTGTTTAAATCGTTTTTGAAAAACTTCCTGAGTTTTATCGAACACTTTTGGGAAACATTTTTCAATATTTTTCAAAAACTTTTGTTTGTACCCTTTTTATTCCCTTAAAAATATTTTCCTCTTCTTGACTTTTTTGAACTTGTTTACCTCTCTTTCAACTTTTTGGAATTTTTTCGATCTTTCATTTTTTCCTTTTATGTTTTTTTGATTCTGACTGATGTTTTTGTTTCATTTGAACTTTGATTTGAACATTGATCTAAAATTGTTGACGTTAAACTTTATTTTTGAAAATTTATTTCCATTTTGTATTATTTGAAACTTTTATTTTAAAACTTTGATATGGGAATTTTTCTTTGAAAAATTTATTCAATTTTTTGAACTTTTATTACAACCTTCATTTTAATGTATCCTGATTTTTCATTTTTAGTCCCACCCCCAAAAAAACATCTCTACTTTTACTTGAAACTTTGATTGATTGAAACTTTTTGGAGAACGTTTGTTGGAACTTTTCTTGGAACTTTTCTTGGAACTTTTCTTGAACATACTTTGAACTTGTGTTTGATTTTTTATTTGATTTTTTTTTGAACTTTTTTTCTCATTTGTTTTTTGTTCAAATTCAGACATGTTGTCAACAATGACACCATCATGCACGCTGTACATACCTGCACAGTTGCTTTCAGTACACAGTCCTGATCAAGTGTAGTATCTGTTCTTATCCTCACGGAGTCATTCACAGATGCGCACGCTCCGCAATGGCTCAAGAAAAAGATTCACGGCATATTGTGTCACAGTCATAATATTACCTCTTGGTTGCGGTGCCATGGTAACATTGCGTCGGTAGCGCATCGGTGATGGGCGCTCGTTGAGATTGTCTGCGCCCGCGGAGTGCAGAGTTCCGAGAATCGTTGCTCGGATTCGTGGTTGCGTGGTGGATGCTGGCCGGGAGAGCTCGGCTGAGAACGAGTCTGGTGGACCGGGAAATCTTCTGGACGGTGATTGCTGGACGACGATTGCTTGTTGGTCTTGCGTGCGGTGAAACGCAGGAAGAGCACTTGTGGTAGCTCAACCTGAGGGGGAGCGAGGACTGCGATGGAGCAAATGCTGATTCAGCTTCAGCAGGAGTTGCGCACTCTCAAAGCCCAAGTTGCTGCACGAGTCCAGATTGCAGCAGCAGTACAGGTGGTCAACGATCTTACTGCAGCCCAAGTTCGGAAAGATGCCCACTCCAAGGCTGCTGAACAGACGACGGAAATCTCGACAGAGTTCATCGATCGGGAATTTCTGCCGATCATATGACGAACCAGGAACGAGGAGTACAAACCTGGAGTTCATTTTGCAGCAGATGCACACGATGCTTACGGACCTCACGAGTGGCGAAGTGAACGACATTGTTGCCAACTCGCGGAAGAACCCATTAGAGGTGTGGTGACGACTGCAGAAGCGATATGATCCTACAGCAGGAGGAAGGAAGAGAAACCTTCTGCGCACGATCATTTCTCCTGGACGGTGCTCTCTTCTTGAACTCCAAGCGGGAATGGAGAGCTTGGAGTTTCCGGTGTTCGCAGTACGAGGATAAGTCGAAGAATAAGATGAACGACGAGATCAAGCTGGCAGGTCTGGAGGCGTTGGTGCCGAAGGAGCTCCAGAAACACTTGATCCTCAACTCGAATCGCTTGCGAACGTTCGAGGATGCGCGCCAGGAAGTCGTGACATACGTGGAGGCGAAGTTCGGTTTTGGGGATTAGTGATTCCAAGCCGAGTGACACGGGTATGCGTGAACACTCAGAGGTTGGAGCGGTCAACTCTCTCTCGTCAGTCGAATGAAAAGGGTCATCCGTCTCGCGTGTTTTATTTTTCTGACTAATGTTTTTCTTTCATTTTGAACTTTGATTTGAACTTTAATCTAAACTTGTCGCTGTTAAACTTTATTTTAGAAAAAATTATAACTTGAAACTTTTATTTTTAAACTTTGATATGGGATTTTTTCTTTCAACTTTTACTTCATTTTTTGAACAACTTTTGATTAAAACCTTCATTTTAATGTATTCTAAATTTTGTTCACTTCGACTTATCTCAACTTTTCTTGAAACTTTTTATTTCGATTTTTATTAGATTTCAAACTTTTATTTGAATTTTGCTTGAAACTTTTCTGGAACTTTTGTTGGAACTTTTCTTGGAACGTTTATTCAAACTTTTTTCTCTGATTTGTTTTTAAATTATTATTTGATTTTTTTTTAATTTGTATTTGAATTTGGATTTTTATTTGATGATGTTTTGAATTTTTTCCAGGGAGAGGGGTGGTGAACTTTTGAACACTTTTTTGAAAAGTTTTATTTTTCGTTTTTATTTTTGATAAACTTTTTTCACTTTTGATCAACTTTGATCAACCCTTATTAACTTTTATGTTTGCTTTTGAAAACTTTCATAAACTGGCATAAACTTTAAGTCAACTTTTGTGAACATCTCTTAACTTTGAAAAACTTCAAGAAATTCTAAACTTTGTAACAATTTGGAAACATTGTTCATTGGTCAACCTTTGTTTCTTCAAAAAGTGTTTCAACATTTTTCAACTTTCTCAACTGATGCACTTCGAATAACTTAAATTAACTTCTTGTTTTTTCTGGAAAAAATCTAAACTTGTACTTTTTTCATTTTTCAAACCTTTGAATCTTTTGACAAAAAAATTGAAAATTTCAGTAACATTTACAAACTCTTTGTTAATTCAAGTTAAACTCACAAACCTTCATGAACTTAAAATAACTTTTATCATTTGCTTTCAAACATTTTTCTTATTTTTCCACATCTTTTTCAAACATTTTTGTTTGTTTTGTTTTTGTAAATGTTTTTTGTATTTTTTTGACGTCCGCACGTGTACATTGTGGAGGCACAGTTCTCACTCTGCACAGATGTTGATAGTCAGTGTCGCAAATCACTGAATCCTGATATTTCCTTCCTGGTTGTCACAACTCCTTTGAGTGCAAGCAAAAAAACAAGAGTTCATACGCCCATCGCACTCCATCAAATGGCGCAATCTGCACACGTTGGTAGCGGAGCCGGGTTCAGTGTCGATTCACTGATGGAAGAGATCTCAGCTAATTGAACGCTCTGGAGCAAGGCGTCCTGGGTCGAGCCGCACAATCCAGCATCTGAATACGATGCTTCAACAGTCTGCACTACAAGCTCAATGTGGGACAACGTCGGTACCACAACCTGACTTACATCGTGAGATGTTGGCACGAGTGAAACAGTTCGACGGCGACGACGACAAGTGGCTTGGTTGGTGGTTCAGTCACTCCTGAAGGCCAACCATCTCGGTTACGAAGGGATGATCGAGAGAATCGTGCAAGGGTCTGTTGTCGTGAACCTGAACAACGCCGTGTTGAGCAGCGCGGAGAAGAAGCTGTCGAGTTCTCTGTACTCCGTGCTTGGTCTGACGATGATTGACGAGAGCAAGTCGCGCAAGATAGTACGCAATGTGGCAGCCGGTGAAGGCGCGATTGCTCTTCACAAGATGTTGGCGGAGTATCGGCCAGACATCGTCAATCTCGTCACATGGGTCTGCTGGTGTCAACCATGAATTGGTCGCCGGTTGGATCTGAGAATCAACGCTTACGAGTTACAGAGCGGTGAGAAAATGGCAGACACAGTGAGACGTGCAGTGTTGCTGAAAGGTTTGGAACCCCTTCCTGAGGTGCAGAAACACGTGATGAAGGATTCAGCAAGGCTTGACACCTATGCACAAATGGGAGCCGAAGTGGTGGATCTTCTTTGTGCGGAAGCCGCGCTCCATATGCCCATGGATGTTGATGGAGCACTGACTGGCTCCAAGGGAAAAGGCAAGAACAAAGGAAAAGGCAAGCCCGATGATCAGAAAGCGAAGGGCAAAGGCAAGAAGGGTAAAGAAAACCGAGTCTGTCACGAGGCCGAGAAAAGTGAGCACAGCGGCAGTGCAAGGAGCAATGGTCGAAACGTGGCAGTACGCTGGAGATGACTATGTTCTCGCGTCTGGTGAAGTCGTGATCGCTGCTGTTCAGAGACCAGAGACGCACATTTGCACTGACCAATGGTGCATATCGATCAGCATGCGCCCGATGTGTCAGCGGAAGGCACGGCACCCCCATTGTTTTCGATTGATGGATCTCCAATTGAGCAGCGTGGGTACAAGAAAGTGCATTGGGAGAAGCGTGATTCCGCTGGTGAGACGAAACGTCTTGGTTCCACGATGGTCGAGTCGAGTGTGTTGCTTCCTGTTGCGAGTGTTTCGAGTTTGGACGAGAATGGGACATCTGTTGTGTTTTCCTGCTCTGGCGACTGCAACTTGAGTCGACAACCAATGCCACCACCATCACAATCTCAACGAGTTTCGCACGTGAAGTTGCAGAAACACAATGGATCGTGTTGGTTGCAGGCGGATCGACGAGTCACGTTTGATGACAAGTCATCCGCGAATGCGTTTGCTGGATTTTCCTCAGTGAAGATGGCGCCGATACAAAAGGGTGGAGCTGGCAGAGCCGTTACCTAATGCTGAAGAGGCTGGAAGAGTCTCACAAGAGGCCGTTCCTATTGAACCGAGACACCCGCTGCGAGCAGTTGAACCAGATGAGTGGGCGATGAAAGTGAGAGCGAAACCGATTCCGGAAACGCCCACACAACGACAACGAGACATTCACGAGCTCACACACCTACCGCCGGTTCCTTGGTGTCCAGCATGCGTGTCTGGAAAAGCCGCTGATGATCCGCATCGGAGACGGCGAGACGCAAAAGATTCTGGCCTGGACGTTGCTTCGTTTGATCACTGTGACATTTCAGCAGAGGTCGGTATGTTCAAGAAGAAGTTGAAGTTCAAAGTGTCAGAGAAGCACAAGAGTGGAGCGGTGGCGGCGTTGGAGGGTCCGAAAGACGTCACCGAACACATGGTCCGCTTCGTCTGTGATGTGTTGGAGACATGGAGTTTTTGTGTGTGTCTCTTTGCAGAACGCTGTTGTCAGAACAAGAGAATTCAAGACGATTCCGAGAAACGCGCCCAGGTATTCGCATGGCAGTTTGGGTCACCGTGAAGCAGCCATCAAAGGTGGAGAAACAGATTCGTGCAACGTTGTTTCAAAAGTACGCTGGTTACAACTGCCACAGTGACATGTTTCCTGCGGAGTTGCCGAATTTTTCCTGGTTGGTTCGACATTCTGCGTGGACACTCACACGGTATGCGCTCAAAGCTGATGGTCAAACGTCATTTTTCAAGTTGATGAGCAAAGATTATCACGGTGAGGTCGCGAAGTTATCCGAACTGGTTTGGTTTCGTATTTCTGCCAAGCAGCCAAAGCTGTCGGAACAGTGGAGAGAAGCTCACTGGGTTGGAAAGTCGGAACGATCTGATGAACATTTGTTCAAATTATTCAGCCAGAGCGTTTCGGAGAAAACCACGTGACGAATAGTGGAATTTGGAGAGTGTCCAAGCTGTGTTGGTGAGTCCTTGGGAGCTGCGAGTGCGCACAGAGTTGGATGCGCCGCTCACATGACCGAAGTACACGAATCAAGTGTTGGACCAGCATGGTCGAGCACCGCTTTGCACACGATGCTCTTTGGGTACAGCATCACATTCGTCCGACTGTCGAGCGCGATTCGAGGCCATTTGGACCAGGGAACCTGTTGAAGCAGAAGTTCCAAGTCGTGCGGAAGCGGAAGTTGCAAATCGTGCTGTTGACGCCGTACCAATCGATGCAAACGTGAGAGTCAGCGAGCCAGTGGAGCCCGAAGCCGCAGCCGGTGGTCAAGCTGCTGCGATGGAGGTAAACACAGATCCAGTGGCTGGCGGGGCAGCGCCTCAGAGGGACGTGAGCCAAGCGCAACCCACAGTGGTGTCGCTGGAACAACGTGGCACAACTGGAGCTACGAAACGAGCAGCAGAGACACAATTGACGCCGAACAGTGTTGAAGGTCACATCGGAAGTGTGAGGAGCTTCGATGGACATCAAGATGTACAA
>CBDCEV010000185.1:0-7689 GCA_965215715.1 Hyphomicrobiales bacterium
TTCAGTTTGTGTCAGAAAGGGGTTGGGTTTGGTGTAGAAAGGGTTTGGAATGTGTTCAGATTGGCTTTAGAAGCGCATGAGAGAGGTTTAAACTGATTTTCCATTGGGTTTCAATAGGGTTTAGATCAGTTCGGGCAACTGTGTACAGAAAGTTCAAATGAGGTGTTAATAGGGTTTCGATTAGGTTTAGATGGGGTCTAGATACGGTTTAGATTGGGTGCAGATAGGTTTCATTAGAGAGTTTTTTCAAGTTTTAAAATCGAGTTTAAGAAGGTTTTAGAAATGGTTCAGATTGGACTTAGGTCGGGTTTTGATCGGGGTTACAAAAGATTTCTGCAAGGTTTCGATAAGGTTTTGATCGGTGTTTATATATATATTTAAAAATGGTTTAGATGGTGGCGGATGGGGTTAGGTAGGGTTTTCATAAATGTCTAGACAGGGTTTATATAGGGTTGAGATACGGTTCAGGTAGGGTTCAGGTACGGTTCAGGTGAGGTTCAGGTACGGTTCAGGTGAGGTTTAGGTACGGTTTCAATGGGGCTCAGGTAAGACTTGGCTAGGGTTTAGATGGGCTTGACATATGGTGTGGGTATGGTTCAGAAAAGGTTTCGTTAGTTTTTAGATATATTTTAGACAGGGCTCCGATAGGGTTGAGATACGGATTAGATAGTGTCGACGTTGGGTTTGGATCGTGTTTACGACGTTTGTAGATTGGGTTTAGAGAATTTAGATGGGGTTTAGATAGGTGTAGATAGGGTCACATGGAGATAGAAAGGATAGGGTTCAGACCAAGTAATGAGATCTGTCGAGGGTTTAGATTGGATTGAGGTAGGTTCCGGACCAGTTCCAGATATGGTTTAGAAAGGGTTAAGAAAAGGTTAAGATAGGGTTAAGATATGGTTAATGAACGGTATAGACAGGAGTGAAAAATGGTTGAGAAACGGTTAAGATAGGGTTGGGGGTAGGGTGAAGACTGGGTTCAGAAAGGGTGTAGATTGGGTTTAGGAAGTCTTTCGACAGGGTTGAGAAGGGGTTGAGATATGGTTCAGACCATAATAAGAATATTTTTATTAAAAAAACTTTGATCGGGTTTACAAGAAGTTTTTTTTTATCAGAACGGGTTAAGATAGGTCATGCATAATATATTGTTTCCACAAATTTTTAGATGGGGTTTAGATAGGGTTGAAAGGTTGAGGTGGAATGTATTTCGGGTTTAGATACGCGCCAGAAAGTTAAGGTTTAGATACCGTTTATGAAAGGTTAAGATGTGATTTGGATGGGGGAATGGATCGGTTTAGATACTGTTTAGATAGGGTGCAGATCGGCTGTGAAAAGGTTTCAATAGAGTTCAGTTTGGGTTAAGAATAGGGTTTAGAACGGGTTGTGATGGAGGTTTGATGGCGCTTGAATTGGGTCAAGATAGGCGTTAGAAAAAGTTTAAATAAGGTGAAAATAGGGTTTAGGAAGGGTTTCGATACGGTTTCAACAGGGTCTGGAAAGTGTTTACAAATGTTTTGGGAAGATTCTCAGGCTGTGAGAAAGGGTTTCGAAAAGGTTCAGGTAGGGTGTAGAAGAGGTGTAGAAAGATTTTGAAAGGGGTTTAGGTGGAGTTGAGCTGGGGTTCAGATAGGTCTCAGATCGTATTTACGTAAGTTTTAGACACAGTTTAGATAGGGTTTAGACAGGGTTGAGGAAAGGTTCACTTGAGGTTTATATAAGATTGAGATATGTGTTGATAAGGTTCAAATAAGGTTTAGAACGGTTTCAGGAAAATGTTCACACAAGGTTTAGACAAGGTTTAAATAGGGGTTAACGTAGGGTTTCGATCAGGTTCAGAAAGGTTGTAGATATTTTTGGATAGTTGCAGATAGGGAACGTTTAAATAAGGTTTTTTTCTCCAAGACGACTCGCATCAACACGATGCACGTCCTTCACATGATCGTTGCGAAGGCCGATGAGTCGCAGGAACTGCGTAACAACTTTTTACTTTGTTCCTCCACTCTCATTTTCTACGGCTGACTTCAAGTGCTCAGAGCAATTTCAACAACGAAAATCGTCAGTCTTGAAATCATCGTGCATATCCTCCATTCGACGAAGGGACTGCGCTTGCTCAGCCCACAAAACCTCCATTCAACAAAGGGACTGCGCTTGCTCAACCCACACCTCGCGGTTGGGTCCAACGAAACGCTGATACATGGCATTGTGCTCTTCCATGTACGGCACACCGTTGGAGCTGTATTCTTGGAACGTGCCATCAGTAGCTTTGTATGGATAGCTGCTTTCTGACCAAAACGAGTTGTCATGTGAACCAAGAAAGCGTCGTCCATAGAAACTCCATTGAAATCCGAATCGGTTGTGTCAGCGAACTGCATGATACGCGACAACCTGCGCATTCTGTGTAGATCGAGGCTTCTTGACGACAAAGATCATTCTCCATCAAACCTCCATTGCAACAAGAATCGGTTGTATCGCAATCAGTAAACTGCTGCACGGCCATGTACACATTCTCTGTAGATCGAGGTTTCTTGGCGAACAAGAAATCATTGTCCATCAAACCTCCATTGCAGCCCGCGAACAAGAAATCATTGTCCATCAAACCTCCATTGCAGTCCACGAACAAGAAATCATTGTCCATCAAACCTCCATTGCAGCCCGCGAACAAGAAATCATTGTCCATCAAACCTCCATTGCAGTCCACGAACAAGAAATCATTGTCCATCAAGCCTCCACTGCAACCCGAAACGGTTGAAGCACTTGTTTCACGGTTGTCAGCGGAGTGTTGACTGCACACTCGCGGATACAAGGCAATGACAATGACAATGACAATGACAATGACAATGACAATGACAATGACAATGACAATGACAATGACAATGACAATGACAATGACAATGACAATGACAATGACAATGACAATGACAATGACAATGACAATGACAATGACAATGACAATGACAATGACAATGACAATGACAATGACAATGACAATGACAATGACAATGACAATGACAATGACAATGACAATGACAATGACAATGACAATGACAATGACAATGACAATGACAATGACAATGACAATGACAATGACACATTCGAATGAGGTCTCCATCCATCTGTCAACCTTGCCCTAAGGACTCGAATGGGGAGGTCGTGACCTCACAAAAAAGAGTCTGTTGAGTCTGACTGAGACCTGCGCGACACGCAGGGAGCGTGATAAATTCCTGTAATCCGACAGGTGGTCACTCACGCTGTTCAAAAAAAGAAACGAGATGAATTCTTGAATTCGTGATCACACTTTACTTCTCAAGTATACGTTGTCTGCTTCAAGGTGAACTGCAAATTCTCAAATCGCGCGAGGGTCGCTCACTTTAAAGAACAATTACTCCCGGCCTGGTTCACGTCGTCTGACACGGTTGCCATCACGATTTCCACCCTGCCGATGAATGCGAGAGGCGCTTTGTCTTTCGTTTTCAGGTTCTGTGGGTACTGATTCTTGGCAGCATGTGTCACATCGTCTATCAAATCGTGGTATTTCGTGAACTGCCCTTTATCCTTCGTTTTCTGGATCTGTACGAGTGGCGTCACGAACATGAGATTCCGCTACCCGTTCAGGTACTCGGTGGGTCTCGCATCCTTCGTCAACCTGATCTGGAAGGCGAATGCGGCCGCGATCGTGAGGTTCTGCTTTGGTCCATCAGTGACAGAAACATCCAACTCACGAAATACCTTCTGTCGGGGCACACAGAAACTTGCATTCGCGTCATCAGAATCCTTGTTTTCCGCTATCACCAAGGAAACTGTCATAGTCTGATCGAGGCCACTTCCACGAATTGGAGACGTGCCTTCATCATCCTCATTAAAGGAAGAGCCAAACTGTCACAAACAAGAGGTGTAGGTGTAAGTGCCGAAGGAGACGTGTGAACACCAGAGACATCTTTCACATAAGAGGGAGACCCCAACTGTCTCAAGTCAGACGGTGTAGGTGTTGAAGGAGACGTGTAGCCGTCGACCGCACTTCCGTAGGTAGTTCTCCCCACAACTGAGCGAAATCTGGGCAAGTTCGGATTCTGTCGCAATTGCGACGCGTCCTGCAACGTCTGTGATTGAGAGCGGCAACGAACACTCGAGGCACAAGCCTCCACTGCAACCCGAAACGGTTGTATCGCAATCAACAAACTGGTCAACAAAGCGGCGCTCGTGTGGCATTTTCAGCCGAGAGGCACTCACAGACCACGTTCTCTCGCAACACCGCGGTCCGTTAAGAATTAAGACAACTGGCGGCTGCCACTTGGCCTCATCAGAAAACTTGACCTGGGTCTCGATCTTCGTCTTCGACAACAGTCGAACATGTATGACTCCCATATATTGGGGCTCTTTTCCACAAGAGGGTGAGTACCATGGCTCCTCATCAATGTCGTAGAGAGCCAACCTTGCTTGCCAACCGTCGCTGGCCCTGTCCAACCAACCATGCAGGTATCCCGAGTCGTCCACAAGTTCCTCAAAGGTGAGGCGGTTCGTGTTAGAGTCCCTGGGAAATCATGGAATCACCTTTCTCTGAGGCCCGTTTACCGCATACGCATTCATCGCTCTTAAGCTTCTTGTCTAGCTTGTCGAGTTTCTCATAGCACTCACATCTCTCAAAGCTCTTGTCTATCATGTCGCCGATCCCTCCAGGGTTGTCGAAGGCCTCAACAAGCTCATCCAACATGGCAGAAAACCCTTCTTCCATTGCTTTAGAGAGCTCCTCAATAGCCCCCTCACGTTCAGCCGGAAAAATACGAAGGGTTCGCTTCTCACTTGTCTCACGGTTGTCAGCGGAGTTTTGACTGCACACTCGCGGGTTCAAGACAGAGACGTCCATCTCACGAGCTACCTTCTGCTGGGGCGCACAGAAACTTGCATTCGCGTCAACGGAATCCATGTTTCGCGCAATCACGGGGGAAACTGTCGAATTCTGATCGAGGCCACTTCCACGCATTGGAGACATGCGTATGTCAGGAATATCTTTCATATCCTGCAAGTCATCATTCACATAAAAGGAAGAGCCAAACTGTCTCAAACCAGAGGCTGTAGGTGTTGAAAGAGGCGCATCATTCGCATGAAAGGGAGATCCAAGCTGTCTCAAACAAGAGGGTGTAGGTGTTGGAAGGAGGCGTATGAACACCAGAGACATCATTCACATAAGAGGGAGACCCCAACTGTCTCAAACCAGACGGTGTAGGTGTTGAAAGAGACGTGTGGCCGTCTGTTGCACTTCCGTAGGTAGTTCCATCCACAACTGAGTAAAATCTGGGCAAATTCGGATTCTGTCGCAGTTGCGACGGGTCCTGCAACGTCTGTGATTGAGAGGCGCCTCGGTCGTGGAACTCTGACCTTGTCATACTTCCAGTCGCCCACTGCTTTGTGTCTGGGCACTCGCACCTTTGGACTCTTGTCTTCGCACTCGAAATCGCCATCCACGATGTCGCTTTTCTCTGCCTGCATCACTTCAAACTCCACCAATTCCACTGTCTCCGCAAAGGACACATGGCGAACAAGAACAGTATTTACTGATTTGTGACTGATCATAGAGCTGCTGGCGTGGATTTTGCATTCCACGTTCTTGAACGAGTCCTTGGCTTCCAACATTTCGACCCGTTTCTGCAAGGTGCGCACTGCGTCGGCTAGCCAGGGCGCTGCACCATCCGTGCGACTGTAACTCTGAACCATCGAAAGAAAACTGGCTCAAGACAAGCTCGACACCGACCACTACTACAGGACACGTAACCACAGCACTTGGCTTGAGCCAAAATGGCTTGAGCCTTGAGCCGTGGTTTTGGATGGGGTTATTTTACTTTTCAGATAGGTGTACATGGGGTTCAGATTGGGTTTAGGTAAGGTTTCAAAAAAAATTAGACACGGTTTACATGAGGTGTGATTGGAGTTAAACAGGTTTCAGATTTGATTGAGATAGGGTTCAGATGGATTTCGATTGTATTTATATCGGGTTTCGATAGGGTTTCGATGTGGTATAAGTGGTGTTTAAAATAATTTTAAAAGGGTTTTGATAAAGCTTGGATAAGGGCTGATAGGGTTGAGTGGGGTTCTAGTGGTGTCAAGAGAAGGTTTATATAGGGTTTACATCGGGTTGAGGCAGGTTTAGATGAGGTTTAGAACGGTTTATACAAAGTTTAGATAAGGGTTTATGTTTTTTTTTTTTCATATGGTTTTTTCCCAGAGTGTTTTTTTCGAAGGAGCTTTTTTTTTTCACAAGCGTTTTTTTTTTTTCTCGAAAGGGTTCTTGTTTTTTTTCAGTTTTTTTTCAAAGGTTTTTTTTCGAGGCTATTGTTTTCCTATTTTTTTTTCGAATCTCAATTTTTTTTTGAAAAATGTTCAATTAATGTTGTTTCTTCAAAACTTTTTTTTCAAAAAAAAAGGGTTGTTTTTGAAACTTTTTGAACACATGTTTTTTAATTCAAAATGTTTTTTGATGTTTTTTGAAGGGTTTTTACTTAATCAAGGGTTCTGTTCCTTTTCAGTGTTTTTCAATATTTTTTGTTCAATTGTTTTTCTTCAATGGTTTTTTCCTTCAAGGTTTTTTTCAACGGTTTTTTTTCAATGGAAGTTTTTTTTCAGAGGATTCCAAAAGGTTTTTCTTTTCTTCACAGTTTGATAGGTGTGTAGGTTGAGTGTCGATAGGTGTAGACAAGGTCACATGGAGATAGAAAGGAAAGGGTTCAGACCAGGTAATGAGATCTGTCGAGGGTTTAGATTGGATTGACGTAGGTTCCGGACCAGTTCCAGATATGGTTTAGATAGGGTTAAGAAAAGGTTAAGATTGGGTTAAGATCAGTTTAATAAACGGCCTAGATGGGAGTGAAAAATGGTTGAGAAACGGTTAAGATAGGGTTGGAGTAGGGTGTAGATTGGGTTCAGAAAGGGTGTAGATTGGGTTTAGGAAGTCTTTCGACAGGATTGAGAAGGGTATGAGATATGGTTCAGACAGGAATTAAAAGTTTTTGTGAAAAAAAAAAAACTTTGATAAGGTTTGCAAGAGGTTTTTTTGATCAGAACGTGTTCTGATAGGTCATGGATAAAATATTTTCCAAGATTTTAGATAGGGTTTAGATAGGGTTGTGGTAAGGCTTGAGGTGGAATGTATGTCGGGTTTAGATACGCGCCAGAAAGTTAAGGTTTTAGATACCGTTTATGAAAGGTTAAGATGTGATTTGGGATGGGGGAATGGATCGGTTTAGATACTGTTTAGATAGGGTGCAGATCGGCTGTGAAAAGGTTTCAATAGAGTTCAGTTTGGGTTAAGAATAGGGTTTGGATCGGGTTGTGATGGAGGTTTGATGGCGCTTGGATTGGGTCTAGATAGGCCTCAGAAAAGGTTTAAATAAGGTGTAAATAGGGTTTAGGAATGGTTTCGATAGTGTTTCAACAGGTCTAGAAAGTGTTTACACATGTTTTGGGAAGATTCTCAGGCTGTGAGAAAGGGTTTCGAAAAGGTTCAGGTAGGGTGTAGAAGAGGTGTAGAAATATTTTGAAAGGGGTTAAGGTGGAGTTCAGAAAGGGTTCAGATAGGTCTCAGATCGTATTTACGTAAGGTTTAGACATAGTTTAGACAGGTTCAGACAGGGTTTAGGAAATGTTCACTTGAGGTTTAAATAAGATTGAGATATGTGTTGATAAGGTTCAAATAGGTTT
>CBDCEV010000186.1:0-6655 GCA_965215715.1 Hyphomicrobiales bacterium
CTTCAGGTTAGTTTGTAAAAGGGTTTTTCACTTGGTGAACCTCGAAGTTTCGTTAGCGGTTGGCGTTGGGCCAAAATTTCTCAGAAGATAAGAACATTGCTCTGTGACATACCATCTTGGGATTGACGCCTGGGTCCCTTTGCTGAGATTTTAAGTTTCAGTGAGGCTGTGTCTTACTTTGGCGACGGGGCTTGAGATAAAAAGCGGGTTCGTTGAAAAGCCGCTCGAGGCACCAGCGGGAGTTTACTTCTACTGGATACTGCTACATATCGTTCCCTCGTGTGAGCTGCAGTACAGTTTCATATGAACATCTCGCTGGAAGGTGTCAAACTCGGAATGGGTTATTGCCTTTTGTGCCCTTGTGCCGGTTCGTGTTGGTTTGTCCTTGTTGCGAGGGCGAATTGCGGTGACCAATCAGAGCGGTGGCAAGGTGATGTTAAGCTGCGGTGGTACAGTCAGCCTGATGGCACTGAGTAGTTGGAGGTTGATGAAAGGAGCAAAGAAAGGAGAGCCGAAGGGCGAATATTTGTGTCAGGAATGGTCCAGAAAGGGCGGCTTGCCTAGCTGCTTTAGCCAGGAAGACACGGAACGTCAACGCAATTCGATTGCGCTGCTTGCTGAGTGCGATCGCGAGGGAGAAGGGCTGGAGGCGGACAGAGAAAACGAAAAGGAAAGAAGAAGGGGCGCACTTTCTTGCATGATACTCTCCGACTGGAAAAATCGCGGAACGCGGTCCAAAGGAGGGCTCGGGAGAAGAAACCGAAAAAAAAAAAAGAGAGACGATGCAGAGCGCGCGGAAACGATGGTAGGTTTAATGTTGATCTGGGGCTTTGGCAAGGCTCAACGTGAACCTCAGGAGCGCGTCAGCAGGAAGCGTGTTTTGACTGTGGGTGCAACACCGTGCCGTGTTGTGACCGTGGCACAGGACCTTGCTTCAACTTTCTGTGAAGTAATTCAGATTCCTCTGGTACAAAGATCGAATGGAACATTTGGATAGAGTGAAAAATATAAGTTCAAGACCGAAGCTGCAAATACCAACGCAGTGCGTGTTGCGATTTTGGAAAGCGCATAAGAGACAGACAACTTGATTCTCACAAGGAAGGGTGTGGAAAACGCCGAGTTCAAAAAGGCAGGAAACAGAGTGAAAAGCTTCAAGCCCGAAGTCTTGACAGTTCATGATGCGTATGAGAAAAGGAGAGGAAAAACTTTTGGATGCCAGCGACGACCAGACCCCAAGCATCCGAGAAGCAAAGGAAAAAGAGGACAGCGAGTTCCACGAAAGCCCAGCAAAAACAGAGTACCTTCGTGTTTGATTGCATCCGGAAAACAAGAGCAAAGAATGAAATGTTTAAGAAGAAGTGTGATGGACAAAGGTTAACCATTGACAACAAAGCCTTGGTGTCAGAGGTGTGGATGTGCCTTCGGGCTACCATTTCGGTAGCTTGGAAAAGTGTTTGAAGGAGAGGGTCCGCACTTCGGTATGCCGAAGTTTTGTTGGCGGCGATTTGCGCTTTGCTTTGATGATAAGAGCAACCCTTGGCACGCTGTCCTGGACGAGGCGAAGCTTATGACTGCTGTTGGACGAAGTTCCCTGCGCTCTCAACCCAGCTCTCCTTTGGAAAGTGCGGATAAAAGGTAATGGAGGCCACGCTCTGGTTTAACGGAGGCGCTTGCGCCTTGGAGTGCTATCCAGGCCTGTTCTGATTCATTCCCTTTCACACCCGTGCCTCATGGGAACAGCAGCTGCTGTTTACGTCACGCCCAACTCTTTTTTTTCACTCGTGTCATGGGTTCGCGGTGTGATGTTGATGTTTGATGTCTTGTGAATCGTGCTTAATGTTAATGTCAAGTGTTTAACATTCGATAATTAACCTTCAATGTTGATGTTAAAGCGAGAGGTTTGGCATTGAATGTTAGTGTTCACAGTCGAGCGTTCAATGTTTGATGTTTGATTTCAAGGTTCAATGCTCCATATGTTAATGTGTGTGTCACTGCTCATGTCAATGTTGCTGAATATTTGGTAAGTTCAATTTTGAATGTCGGTGTCAAAGTTAACTTTAGTGGTATTGGCGCTTGTAATTTTCCTCTTCATGTTTGTGGGCAACTTTTCCAAAAACAAAACACATTTTCGCTCGAATGTGAATAAGATGGTCCCAAGACCAATGTGAAGGGGGGCTCCATGTGAACAGGAGTTGCTGTTTTTGCGCAGGTAAACTTCATTGTTTATGCTTTAGCGTGTATTTGGTGATCGCAGTTTTCGCCAGAGCTACTTGTACCTGCGGTGACTCACTTCTTTCGTGAAATTTGTTATAAAATCTAAATCAGAACTTTGAAAAAACACATTTTTTATTGAAGGTTTTTTTTTTACAACAATAACATCAATAACATATTTTCAATTTTTTGACATTTTCACAGAAGTATAACAAATTTAAATGTCGGCTTTTTGGAGTATGTATTGGACCTGGGCCCAGAGAGGGCCCTGCCAACATCAAAATTTGAAAGGTTAAAATTTAAAAACTGTTTTCGGTCTGGAGCCCAACCAACTGATTGAGCCTTCGAACGAAAATAGTTTTTACAAATTTTGTCCTTTGCAATATTAATGTTGGCGGGACCTTTTCTGGGCCCAACTCCAATTTTAAAAATTACTCTTGAAAAAATGTCAAAAAAAACAATCAACATGTGTTTATTATTTACCAAAAAATGCGATATAAAAATTAAGAGTTCAATTTCAATATATGTATTCACTCATAAAACAAATTTCACTTTTAATTAAAAAAAAAAGAAAATATGTGGTTTGTGTGTGTGTCGCTCGTGTTTGGTTGGAGTGGGAGTGGTGTCTGTGTGGTGTCTGTCCGTGTGGTTGGTGTGTGTGCTTTCGGTACAAACTAAAGGTAAATAGATTTTGATACCTAATTTATCTGAAAAAGTTAAATATAAATTTACATTTTTAAAAAATTCAAAAATTTCAAGATCAATCCAGAAAGGGTCCCGCCAACATTAAATTTTTCAAGTGTAAAGGTTAAAGATCAACATTTGTTGTCGATGGAGGGCCCAATCAACTGATTGAGCCTTCGATCTGAAATATTTTTTGAATCTTACATCTTTGAAGTTCTAATGTTGTCGGGACCCTTTTGAAGTGAAAAAATTCAACATTAAATTTATTGTTTAAGTTCATGTTGAAAAAATGAAATGGAAAACATTTCTGATTAATATTAAAAATTTTGAATTATACATCTAATGTGGTTGGCGGGTGTGTCGCTCGTGTGTGGTTGGGGTGTGAGTGGTGTCTGTGTGGTGTCTGTGTGTGTGGTATGTGTGGTTTCCATGTGTAGTTTTTGTGCGTGCGTGACGTAGTGTCAAATTTCAAAATTTCAAAAATTTAAAATTCAAAAATTCCAACATTTTGACATTCAAGTTTAAATCCAAATGTAAAATTCAATTTGGATTAAATATAAATTTCAAAAAATTAAAATTCAAAAATTCCAAAATTTTGACATTCAACAAAAAAACAATTTGTACAGTGTGTTTCGTCTGTTAGGCGGGGTATTTTCGAGCAAAAATGTCTGTAAGTTAACTTTTTATTAGGAGGGTCATATTCCATTCAAGTTACCATCTATTAGGCGGGTAAGTAAGACTGCTATTAGGAGGGTAAAAAGGAAAAACATGTGAGTAAGTTCATCCGCTATTGGGCAGGATTGGGTCATCTCTTCTCTTTCTCTTCTTCTTCTCTCTTCTTTTTCTCTGTACAGAAACGGAATTAACCAGACACATGACTCCACCAACGATGAACGGTCATGCGTCTCAAACATGATCTGCGTCATGCGCTCTTGGTTGGCCATGGGGTTCAGAGGAGCTTCCGTGAGCAAAACGGGATGCTCTTCAGGCGCAACCCTGGGTTCGTTGTAGATTGTTTTAGAGGATGCATAGGCCATGAACTGACCATCCTCGGGAAGAGTGCCAGATACCACGGTGCGAGATAGAGCACAGTTAGTACTTTGCCGCGGATTGCCTCCGAAAGCAACTTCCACGGCGCCCCCGTGAGGGCCAGGAGCCACTCCGCACCGCCAACGCCCCCGCAAGGGCCAAGGAGGCGGCGGCCCATTTCCGTGTTTCTTCGTCACGTGCATGTTGAAGACTGGCAAGAAGTGGCTTCGGTAGAGAGGTTCGCCATCCTGCCGGGTCAGCACTCCCACCAGCTGTCATCGCCTTTGCGCTTTTTCTTGTTTTGGTCGACTTCGTGGTTGCGTGGTGCGTTGCCTTCTCGTTCGCCCTTCCCTTTCCCCTTGATTTTGGCTATCAACTGTTTCACCAATGGGCCGTCTTGGCTGATTTGCAGCTGCATCTTGATCGCTGAAGGTTTTGCCGCGTACGATGCCGCCGTTTCGACGTCCCGAACTGTTTGCGAGCTTGCCGTTTGAGCAAGAACCAGCGTCCATACCCATGGTTTGTCGTCTGCCTCCACAGGGTTCGGGCACTTTGGACGGAGCTAGAAAACCATTTTTTCCACCTCTGGGATCGGAATGGAGGCCAGTCTGTCGATCGCCTCTACACATTGTTGAAGAACCTCGAGGGAGATGTCGTATCCAGAAGCGCCCGGTTTTACTGATGGTTCTCCGTGTCGAACTGCCAGGATGCCGTAGGTGGGAGCCTTCGTGATCAGTTCGCGACATTGTCCTTGCAAGATGTTCATCAGTTGTGCCCAAACCACGCTTCGTTGCGACGCGCCAGATGGATGCGCACTGCCCTTCTCGGGCTTCTGCTTCTGCCACTCGTCGCGGATGTTTTTCACCTTCGCTGTCTCCTCCTGCCCGTAGATGAGAATGATGATCGTGTGGCGGCCCTCCAGAGTTTGCAATTGTCTGTCGTGTGAAATCGCCAGGCGTGTCAACGTTGTGATGAGATCGTCTGTTGCCTTGTGTGAGGAGGAAGCACTGGTCATGAAAGCGTTCACCAAGGCAGCTGACATGTAACCACATATTACATTTTTGAATGGAGGAAAAAGGTTGGGAGCGATGCATTGATCCTGCGCTACGGAAACATGTTGAGAAAATTCCACCAACTGAGAAAGGTCAACACACAGAAACGGAATTAACCAGAGAAGTGACTCCATCAACGAAGAACGGCCATGCACCACGATCCATTGAATCAAGAAAGAGCTATTCATCTGCCAATCCTCACTATGTCAGAACCTGGTGAGTTTTCCCGTGTTGAATCGAATTAAGCCGCAGGCTCCACTCCTGGTGGGACAACGCAGGGCCATGCACCACGATAAACTGTTTCAAGGGAGAGCTTCCAAGTTGTCAATCCTGACTTCTTTGATTTCTCAAAAGGTGCTGAAGGAGTCGTAAAGCTAGAGACCCCATTTAGGAAAGAGCCCTGCATGTGATGTGGTGAAGCTGTGCTTTGTTGTGTGTATGTGTGTGTCTCTTGTGTGTGACGACAGACGGAGAGACACAAGGATGTGTTTGATCGCTCGTGAGTTTCCTGGCTCGGAATGAGAGGCTCCCTTTTGAGTCACGTGAGCATCAGTTGTAAACACTTTAGTCTACAACGCGCGCTTCACGCGGGCGTATTCGAAGCCGGGCGCACCATCAAGGTCGATCTCTGCGGCAAGACGCCACCTACGATACTTGAATCGATGAACGCATGGTGAGACGATTCCGTCAAAAGTGTCACAGACTTCGGTTCAAAGATAACCGCTCCATGTCCGCTCGCACCTACTTTGGAGGTGAACGAGGGGGTCTTACAAGCGCCGTTTAGTTCAAGGATTCATTCATCTGCAACTTCTATAATACGGCAAGCTCTGCAGGAATTTGAAAACCCACCAAAACTGGATCTGAGTTCTCTACTGTGCACGTTGTGTGACGAGCTTCATCGTCGTGGTTATACCGAGACCGTGCAGTACTACGCAATCACGGGAGCGCGGCCACCAATGTTGTCCCCATTCATCAGTGAATCGTTCACGATTGAGCTTCTACCTGCAGTTGAGAGTGCACTGCCGGGCTAACCAAAGCTTGAGCTGTTCTAACGCTCCATTTGGGGTGATGCACCAAGTCCGAAGGGCACGACAATCCCATCGAGGGCTACTTTTGGTCGAAGTCATCACCGCAATTGAATCTGATGTTCGCCGCGTTCAAAGACCTCTTGTCGAAAAAGAACCAGACACTTGGGAATGAGGCTTTCATCATGGTGTCGCGTAACACATACACAACGCGTCCAACGTGGAGACAGTGAACTTTCCAGACACGGATCTCACCAAGTTTATTCTTAACGTGCGGCAGGCCATGCAAGGAACGCCGGGCTCATCAGCATCAGGGTTTTCAATCCCTGCATCGTGACCGAAGGCTATTTGAGAGAAGAGCGCGCGGTCCTCGAAGCGTGGTGCGACAGTTGACGTGTACACGAGCAAGTTATTTTCTGTCCACGTGCTGCTAGCCAAGGCAAGGACATCGCCTGGGGATATTCACGCCGAGATTCAAGATCTCATGAGTGAACTGGGATTGATCGAGGAGTTGGCACGTGCTGCTGTAGACGAGCGCCTTGCGGACACCAGTTCGAGCACTGCTGCGGCTGGCAAGAACGGGCAGGAGTCGTTCAACAGCTTGACGAAAAACATTCACGAAAACACCTGTATTAGATTCTGACGAGAAACAGA
>CBDCEV010000187.1:0-30712 GCA_965215715.1 Hyphomicrobiales bacterium
GAGACCCAGAATAAATCAGATTTTGAGCACCCAACAAAGAAAAAAGAAAAAGAAAGAAAAAAGAAAATGCAAGAAAAAAGAAAATGAAAGAAAATGAAAGAAAATGAAAGAAAATGAAAGTAAATGAAAGAAAATTAAAGTAAATGAAAGAAAATGAAAGAAAATGAAAGAAAATGAAAGTGAATGAAAGAAAATGAAAGAAAATGAAAGAAAATGAAAGAAAATGAAGGCCCAGGAGCCAGGGCCATTTTTCGGCGGGTGACTCACAGGAAAAATATCCATTTGAAACTAATTGTTTTAAGGGTTTAGGGTTTTAGGGTTTAAGGTTTTGGGTTTAGGGGTTCAGGTGTGTGGGGTTGGGGTTGGGGTTTGGGGTATGGGATGAAAATGGTTTTGGATGAAAGTGGTTTTGGATGAAAGTGGTTTGGGATGAACGTGTACTTGGGATGAAAGTGGTTTTGGATGAAAGTGGTTTTGGGATAAAATTTTCACGTTTGGGATGAAAGTGGTTTTGGATGAACTTGTATTCCACCCTCAGGTCGAACTCACGCAGACCCTAAACCCTAAACCCTAAAGTGAATGCACACACGCAACCGTCGTCAGCGGTGCGTGTGCGACGCTTGCGAGGGCGTGGAGCCAGACCTGCACTCTTCACATCTTTGTGTCAACGAATATGACAGCAACAGCTGTAATATTTGAAAGGCCCACATCCTGAGCCATTTGGTTGCTCACACAAGCATTCACCTCCGCCGACATCGCACAGCGAGCCAGCGCGCACACACGCTCACGACCAAAACAGACGCATCTCCTACGACATTCTCGGAAGCCAACAACATCGAATAAATCAATTGATTAATTTTTGGCTCCTTGCCTCTCCATGCTTGTCTGGCACAGGGCCGAGAAACCACAGAAAAAAAGGCTGTAAATGTTGATGAAATACGGCCCAAAGCGAACGAGTTCGGGTTGTCGAACCCCAGTTTTCGGCACAAGTAGTCCCTTTTTACGTTTGTCCGCGGGCCTCGCCCTGAGCCATTTTTGGTGTTTTTCCTGTTGTTCTAAGCGTTTTGGGAACTTCTGGGCCTCATCGTTTGCTATTTTCTGGCTTTTTGTTGGCTTCTCGTGCACGCCTTGCCTCTGACCTTCCCAGATGTCAACAACAATTAATTAATTGATTGATTGTTTTTCGGCTCCGTGCCTCTCCACGCTGGTGTGGCAAAGGGCCCAGAAAAACACACAACAAAGCCTGTACATTTTGTTGGGCAAGACGCGGTCCAAATCGAACGATTTTAATAAGGGCAAACACAGTCTTTGGTACAGGTTCGTTTTTACGCTTGTCCGCGGGCCTCGCCCTGCTCCTTTTTTTTGTCGTTTTTCAACGTTTTGGGGCGGCTTCTGGGCCTCACCGTCGCTGTTTCCTGTGTTTTTTTGGGGGAGGGGCTTCTGTGGGCCTCCCTTGCACGCCTCGCCTCTGACCTTCTCGGAAGTCAGTAACATTTAACAAATTAATCATTGAGGTTACCCTCAACTAACCGTTGACAAAACTTAGGTTTTGTGCGTTCCTCCACGGCTTGCCTCTGACGTCCACGGAAGTCAAGATCGACCGGTAACAAGAAGATGAAGAAGAACAACGACTCCTCGGACGGAGAACCCGTCCATGACACCTGGTGTCCTCTGAAAAAATGAGCCGCTTACTCAGTGACGTCTTTTTTTGCGTCTGCTGTGTGGCTTGGAGAGCAACATTTTTGCTTTCTCTTTCTTTTTTTTTTCCTTTTTTTTTTCCTTTCTTTTTTCTTTTTTTTTTTTGTCTTGTTTTCTTTTTTGTTGTTTTCCTTTTTTTCTGTTTTTTCCCCTTGTTTCCTCCATGGTTGTACGAGGGTAATGGGTGGGTGGGATGGTAAGAATCATGTTTTTGATTGTCACCGCTCAGAGAGCGCTCGCGTCTGAACCCCAAACACCCAAACACCTCAATACCTCTTGACCCCCTCAACTCCCTTAGCACCCCTTTACCCCACAACCTCCCGTTGACCCCCCTGAAGCCCTTGACCCGAAGAACACCCTTAACGTCCTTAACTCCCAAAAAAACCCTTAACTCCCTTAACACCCTTAACACCCTTAACCCCCTTAACCCCCCTTAACCATCTTAACCACCTTAACCCCTAAAACTCGTAACCCCTCAACTCCTTAATCCCACAACCAAAAATCAAAAACCAAAAAACCAAAACACCTAAACACCTCAACACCTAAAATGTACTTGACAACCTGAAATCTAAACCCCAACTTCTTGGGGCTGAACCAGGTTTCTCTGGGCCAAACTCGGAACTGAGACCGGGCCAAATTCGAACGGCCAAACTCGGTCTCGCCTTGAACGTCGCCGGAGGCGGGCGACGTTCCACAGAGAAACCCCACAGTTGGCACAAAGTGTTTCGCTCTTCGCCTTGGGGCTGGAACACTGAACCCAAACCCTGAACCCTAAAGTGAATGCACGCAACCGTCGTCATCGGTGCGTGTGTGCGGTTCAGATCAAAGGTTGGCATCTCTGCACCGACGCCAGCCGTCAGCTGGCGCCCGACGCTTGCGAGGGCGTGGAGCCAGACCTGCAGTGTCAACGAATGTGACAGCGACAGCTGTTTTTCCATCGGGGCCAAAAGTTAGCTAATTTTTTTGATTTTAGTTAGTTCAGTTATCTTTAAAATAATTCCTGACGGATGTTAGTTAGTGATCCTTTTCTGACAGTGGTGAACCCGCAGAGTCAATGCCTGACCTTGCCCGTGACGGTCCACCTGATTCCAGTAAGGCATGGGATCGTCATCAACCCAGCAGACTCAACTCTCGATATGAAATACAAAAAGAATTGAATCTTTATTTCAGTGCGGCGGAAGAAGTACCTACTTTGTCCTGAAATCTGTCTACTTTGGCGAACACTTGCCACAGACGATGCGCAGCGCCTGGAGGTGTGTGTGTGAGGACCTGCACCAGATCAGTCGGCGCAGAGGGCCACGGCAGTGGTTCGGCGACGACTGTCTCCGCCTCACTGGGGTTGTCGCCCTCCCTTGAGTCCTCAAGCTCGTCGACGAAGAAAGGCGCGTCTGCGAGTTGTGCTTCGTCGGGGTCCTCATCGACTACGTCGCCGTCCTCCTCGATCAAGCCTGGACCATGTCCACATCGTGTTCTGCCGCGCCAACATGTACGATTTCTGGAGCAGGGCGTCGTCTGTGTGGAGTGAATGGGCTGCCTCCGACATGGTGTGTTTGCGCCGCTGTGAGTACTGAGTCCCACTCGTCGGCACACGGCAAGATGTGTGGCCAGGCTGTGTCGTTGTGTGCATCTGTTGACAACTCCGCCAGAATGAATGCATCAAAACAACGGCTGCGCCGGGCGGGTGAGGCCAGCCTTCAAAGCACGCATGTAGTTAATGTCGCACGGTTGCGTAAGCCCAAGCGGGCAAGCAACTCACGGCTTGTCGCGCTGCCTCGTCTCTGCCAAGTGTGTGCGTCGGCACAGCAAAGGACAAAAGGATGCCTGCTTGGGCGAAGCACATGAGCTTGCGCACGGAGGAACTAAACAGCAAGGGACATGAGACTGGACGACGTCAACTGGAGAAACGTGTGAACTCCGGGGACTGTTGTGTAATGGCAAGCTTGACAACAGTCGCGAACAGTTTCTTGAACAACAAGCAAGGGTGCCGCATCATGAATGCATTTTACCTCGATGTGCACCTCAGAACAGGAAACACGTGTCCAACCTTGAGACGTGCCCACCTTGCCTCTCACCTCTCACATTATGGACGCGCCACTGACAAACAAACGACTGCACAGCGATCGGCATGCATGTTGAGCAGACACATAACAGCAAAATTAATTAATTCCTTGCCGATATTACTTGGGCAGGAGACAGCTAAAATTGATTCACCAAACAATAACGTTTAGTAAGAAATCTTTTGGCCCCGATGGTAATTGAAGACCCCAAAATCTGAGCTATTTGGTGGCTTGCATAAGTGTGTTCTCCCACTGGCTTCGGCGCACACACGCGCTCACGACCAAAACACACGCCTCGCCTCTGACCTTCTTGGAAGTCAATAACATTTAATTAATTAATCATTGAGGTTACCCTCAACTAACCATTGATAAAAACTTCGGGTCGGTGCGTTCATGCACGGCTTGGCTCTGACCTTCCTGGAAGTCAAGAACATTTAATCAAGTAATTGTTCATTTTCGGCCGCACGGGCGTAATTGGGAAATTCAGGCCGGCTAATTCCGTGCGCGCGTCGGTGTTTAGGGTTTAGGGTTAGGTTTCAGGTTTTTGGGTTTGGGGTTCAGGTCAAAGGAGCGCATGGAGCGAGAGAGGCGCTTCGAGCGAGAAGTTTCAAGTTTTTGATGATGTCCCACCCACCCATGTTTCCCATAACATTATGAAACAACGCTTGGGCGAAGATGCTACTGCATGCTGCTACTCTGAAAAATGAAAAAAAAAGAGAATGCAAAAATGAAAAAATGAAAAATGAATAAAAATGAAAAAAGAAGAAAAAACGAAAAATTGAAAAAATGACAAAAAAGTGGCAAAAAACGAAAAGTGGGTCCTATGGGGTACCCCCGAGACGGGCCCAAAAATTGTTTTTTTACATAAGAACTGTCAAGAGAAATCGTAACGAAATTGAGACCCAGAATAAATCAGATTTTGAGCACCCAACAAAGAAAAAAGAAAAAGAAAGAAAAAAGAAAATGCAAGAAAAAAGAAAATGAAAGAAAATGAAAGAAAATGAAAGAAAATGAAAGTAAATGAAAGAAAATTAAAGTAAATGAAAGAAAATGAAAGAAAATGAAAGAAAATGAAAGTGAATGAAAGAAAATGAAAGAAAATGAAAGAAAATGAAAGAAAATGAAGGCCCAGGAGCCAGGGCCATTTTTCGGCGGGTGACTCACAGGAAAAATATCCATTTGAAACTAATTGTTTTAAGGGTTTAGGGTTTTAGGGTTTAAGGTTTTGGGTTTAGGGGTTCAGGTGTGTGGGGTTGGGGTTGGGGTTTGGGGTATGGGATGAAAATGGTTTTGGATGAAAGTGGTTTTGGATGAAAGTGGTTTGGGATGAACGTGTACTTGGGATGAAAGTGGTTTTGGATGAAAGTGGTTTTGGGATAAAATTTTCACGTTTGGGATGAAAGTGGTTTTGGATGAACTTGTATTCCACCCTCAGGTCGAACTCACGCAGACCCTAAACCCTAAACCCTAAAGTGAATGCACACACGCAACCGTCGTCAGCGGTGCGTGTGCGACGCTTGCGAGGGCGTGGAGCCAGACCTGCACTCTTCACATCTTTGTGTCAACGAATATGACAGCAACAGCTGTAATATTTGAAAGGCCCACATCCTGAGCCATTTGGTTGCTCACACAAGCATTCACCTCCGCCGACATCGCACAGCGAGCCAGCGCGCACACACGCTCACGACCAAAACAGACGCATCTCCTACGACATTCTCGGAAGCCAACAACATCGAATAAATCAATTGATTAATTTTTGGCTCCTTGCCTCTCCATGCTTGTCTGGCACAGGGCCGAGAAACCACAGAAAAAAAGGCTGTAAATGTTGATGAAATACGGCCCAAAGCGAACGAGTTCGGGTTGTCGAACCCCAGTTTTCGGCACAAGTAGTCCCTTTTTACGTTTGTCCGCGGGCCTCGCCCTGAGCCATTTTTGGTGTTTTTCCTGTTGTTCTAAGCGTTTTGGGAACTTCTGGGCCTCATCGTTTGCTATTTTCTGGCTTTTTGTTGGCTTCTCGTGCACGCCTTGCCTCTGACCTTCCCAGATGTCAACAACAATTAATTAATTGATTGATTGTTTTTCGGCTCCGTGCCTCTCCACGCTGGTGTGGCAAAGGGCCCAGAAAAACACACAACAAAGCCTGTACATTTTGTTGGGCAAGACGCGGTCCAAATCGAACGATTTTAATAAGGGCAAACACAGTCTTTGGTACAGGTTCGTTTTTACGCTTGTCCGCGGGCCTCGCCCTGCTCCTTTTTTTTGTCGTTTTTCAACGTTTTGGGGCGGCTTCTGGGCCTCACCGTCGCTGTTTCCTGTGTTTTTTTGGGGGAGGGGCTTCTGTGGGCCTCCCTTGCACGCCTCGCCTCTGACCTTCTCGGAAGTCAGTAACATTTAACAAATTAATCATTGAGGTTACCCTCAACTAACCGTTGACAAAACTTAGGTTTTGTGCGTTCCTCCACGGCTTGCCTCTGACGTCCACGGAAGTCAAGATCGACCGGTAACAAGAAGATGAAGAAGAACAACGACTCCTCGGACGGAGAACCCGTCCATGACACCTGGTGTCCTCTGAAAAAATGAGCCGCTTACTCAGTGACGTCTTTTTTTGCGTCTGCTGTGTGGCTTGGAGAGCAACATTTTTGCTTTCTCTTTCTTTTTTTTTTCCTTTTTTTTTTCCTTTCTTTTTTCTTTTTTTTTTTTGTCTTGTTTTCTTTTTTGTTGTTTTCCTTTTTTTCTGTTTTTTCCCCTTGTTTCCTCCATGGTTGTACGAGGGTAATGGGTGGGTGGGATGGTAAGAATCATGTTTTTGATTGTCACCGCTCAGAGAGCGCTCGCGTCTGAACCCCAAACACCCAAACACCTCAATACCTCTTGACCCCCTCAACTCCCTTAGCACCCCTTTACCCCACAACCTCCCGTTGACCCCCCTGAAGCCCTTGACCCGAAGAACACCCTTAACGTCCTTAACTCCCAAAAAAACCCTTAACTCCCTTAACACCCTTAACACCCTTAACCCCCTTAACCCCCCTTAACCATCTTAACCACCTTAACCCCTAAAACTCGTAACCCCTCAACTCCTTAATCCCACAACCAAAAATCAAAAACCAAAAAACCAAAACACCTAAACACCTCAACACCTAAAATGTACTTGACAACCTGAAATCTAAACCCCAACTTCTTGGGGCTGAACCAGGTTTCTCTGGGCCAAACTCGGAACTGAGACCGGGCCAAATTCGAACGGCCAAACTCGGTCTCGCCTTGAACGTCGCCGGAGGCGGGCGACGTTCCACAGAGAAACCCCACAGTTGGCACAAAGTGTTTCGCTCTTCGCCTTGGGGCTGGAACACTGAACCCAAACCCTGAACCCTAAAGTGAATGCACGCAACCGTCGTCATCGGTGCGTGTGTGCGGTTCAGATCAAAGGTTGGCATCTCTGCACCGACGCCAGCCGTCAGCTGGCGCCCGACGCTTGCGAGGGCGTGGAGCCAGACCTGCAGTGTCAACGAATGTGACAGCGACAGCTGTTTTTCCATCGGGGCCAAAAGTTAGCTAATTTTTTTGATTTTAGTTAGTTCAGTTATCTTTAAAATAATTCCTGACGGATGTTAGTTAGTGATCCTTTTCTGACAGTGGTGAACCCGCAGAGTCAATGCCTGACCTTGCCCGTGACGGTCCACCTGATTCCAGTAAGGCATGGGATCGTCATCAACCCAGCAGACTCAACTCTCGATATGAAATACAAAAAGAATTGAATCTTTATTTCAGTGCGGCGGAAGAAGTACCTACTTTGTCCTGAAATCTGTCTACTTTGGCGAACACTTGCCACAGACGATGCGCAGCGCCTGGAGGTGTGTGTGTGAGGACCTGCACCAGATCAGTCGGCGCAGAGGGCCACGGCAGTGGTTCGGCGACGACTGTCTCCGCCTCACTGGGGTTGTCGCCCTCCCTTGAGTCCTCAAGCTCGTCGACGAAGAAAGGCGCGTCTGCGAGTTGTGCTTCGTCGGGGTCCTCATCGACTACGTCGCCGTCCTCCTCGATCAAGCCTGGACCATGTCCACATCGTGTTCTGCCGCGCCAACATGTACGATTTCTGGAGCAGGGCGTCGTCTGTGTGGAGTGAATGGGCTGCCTCCGACATGGTGTGTTTGCGCCGCTGTGAGTACTGAGTCCCACTCGTCGGCACACGGCAAGATGTGTGGCCAGGCTGTGTCGTTGTGTGCATCTGTTGACAACTCCGCCAGAATGAATGCATCAAAACAACGGCTGCGCCGGGCGGGTGAGGCCAGCCTTCAAAGCACGCATGTAGTTAATGTCGCACGGTTGCGTAAGCCCAAGCGGGCAAGCAACTCACGGCTTGTCGCGCTGCCTCGTCTCTGCCAAGTGTGTGCGTCGGCACAGCAAAGGACAAAAGGATGCCTGCTTGGGCGAAGCACATGAGCTTGCGCACGGAGGAACTAAACAGCAAGGGACATGAGACTGGACGACGTCAACTGGAGAAACGTGTGAACTCCGGGGACTGTTGTGTAATGGCAAGCTTGACAACAGTCGCGAACAGTTTCTTGAACAACAAGCAAGGGTGCCGCATCATGAATGCATTTTACCTCGATGTGCACCTCAGAACAGGAAACACGTGTCCAACCTTGAGACGTGCCCACCTTGCCTCTCACCTCTCACATTATGGACGCGCCACTGACAAACAAACGACTGCACAGCGATCGGCATGCATGTTGAGCAGACACATAACAGCAAAATTAATTAATTCCTTGCCGATATTACTTGGGCAGGAGACAGCTAAAATTGATTCACCAAACAATAACGTTTAGTAAGAAATCTTTTGGCCCCGATGGTAATTGAAGACCCCAAAATCTGAGCTATTTGGTGGCTTGCATAAGTGTGTTCTCCCACTGGCTTCGGCGCACACACGCGCTCACGACCAAAACACACGCCTCGCCTCTGACCTTCTTGGAAGTCAATAACATTTAATTAATTAATCATTGAGGTTACCCTCAACTAACCATTGATAAAAACTTCGGGTCGGTGCGTTCATGCACGGCTTGGCTCTGACCTTCCTGGAAGTCAAGAACATTTAATCAAGTAATTGTTCATTTTCGGCCGCACGGGCGTAATTGGGAAATTCAGGCCGGCTAATTCCGTGCGCGCGTCGGTGTTTAGGGTTTAGGGTTAGGTTTCAGGTTTTTGGGTTTGGGGTTCAGGTCAAAGGAGCGCATGGAGCGAGAGAGGCGCTTCGAGCGAGAAGTTTCAAGTTTTTGATGATGTCCCACCCACCCATGTTTCCCATAACATTATGAAACAACGCTTGGGCGAAGATGCTACTGCATGCTGCTACTCTGAAAAATGAAAAAAAAAGAGAATGCAAAAATGAAAAAATGAAAAATGAATAAAAATGAAAAAAGAAGAAAAAACGAAAAATTGAAAAAATGACAAAAAAGTGGCAAAAAACGAAAAGTGGGTCCTATGGGGTACCCCCGAGACGGGCCCAAAAATTGTTTTTTTACATAAGAACTGTCAAGAGAAATCGTAACGAAATTGAGACCCAGAATAAATCAGATTTTGAGCACCCAACAAAGAAAAAAGAAAAAGAAAGAAAAAAGAAAATGCAAGAAAAAAGAAAATGAAAGAAAATGAAAGAAAATGAAAGAAAATGAAAGTAAATGAAAGAAAATTAAAGTAAATGAAAGAAAATGAAAGAAAATGAAAGAAAATGAAAGTGAATGAAAGAAAATGAAAGAAAATGAAAGAAAATGAAAGAAAATGAAGGCCCAGGAGCCAGGGCCATTTTTCGGCGGGTGACTCACAGGAAAAATATCCATTTGAAACTAATTGTTTTAAGGGTTTAGGGTTTTAGGGTTTAAGGTTTTGGGTTTAGGGGTTCAGGTGTGTGGGGTTGGGGTTGGGGTTTGGGGTATGGGATGAAAATGGTTTTGGATGAAAGTGGTTTTGGATGAAAGTGGTTTGGGATGAACGTGTACTTGGGATGAAAGTGGTTTTGGATGAAAGTGGTTTTGGGATAAAATTTTCACGTTTGGGATGAAAGTGGTTTTGGATGAACTTGTATTCCACCCTCAGGTCGAACTCACGCAGACCCTAAACCCTAAACCCTAAAGTGAATGCACACACGCAACCGTCGTCAGCGGTGCGTGTGCGACGCTTGCGAGGGCGTGGAGCCAGACCTGCACTCTTCACATCTTTGTGTCAACGAATATGACAGCAACAGCTGTAATATTTGAAAGGCCCACATCCTGAGCCATTTGGTTGCTCACACAAGCATTCACCTCCGCCGACATCGCACAGCGAGCCAGCGCGCACACACGCTCACGACCAAAACAGACGCATCTCCTACGACATTCTCGGAAGCCAACAACATCGAATAAATCAATTGATTAATTTTTGGCTCCTTGCCTCTCCATGCTTGTCTGGCACAGGGCCGAGAAACCACAGAAAAAAAGGCTGTAAATGTTGATGAAATACGGCCCAAAGCGAACGAGTTCGGGTTGTCGAACCCCAGTTTTCGGCACAAGTAGTCCCTTTTTACGTTTGTCCGCGGGCCTCGCCCTGAGCCATTTTTGGTGTTTTTCCTGTTGTTCTAAGCGTTTTGGGAACTTCTGGGCCTCATCGTTTGCTATTTTCTGGCTTTTTGTTGGCTTCTCGTGCACGCCTTGCCTCTGACCTTCCCAGATGTCAACAACAATTAATTAATTGATTGATTGTTTTTCGGCTCCGTGCCTCTCCACGCTGGTGTGGCAAAGGGCCCAGAAAAACACACAACAAAGCCTGTACATTTTGTTGGGCAAGACGCGGTCCAAATCGAACGATTTTAATAAGGGCAAACACAGTCTTTGGTACAGGTTCGTTTTTACGCTTGTCCGCGGGCCTCGCCCTGCTCCTTTTTTTTGTCGTTTTTCAACGTTTTGGGGCGGCTTCTGGGCCTCACCGTCGCTGTTTCCTGTGTTTTTTTGGGGGAGGGGCTTCTGTGGGCCTCCCTTGCACGCCTCGCCTCTGACCTTCTCGGAAGTCAGTAACATTTAACAAATTAATCATTGAGGTTACCCTCAACTAACCGTTGACAAAACTTAGGTTTTGTGCGTTCCTCCACGGCTTGCCTCTGACGTCCACGGAAGTCAAGATCGACCGGTAACAAGAAGATGAAGAAGAACAACGACTCCTCGGACGGAGAACCCGTCCATGACACCTGGTGTCCTCTGAAAAAATGAGCCGCTTACTCAGTGACGTCTTTTTTTGCGTCTGCTGTGTGGCTTGGAGAGCAACATTTTTGCTTTCTCTTTCTTTTTTTTTTCCTTTTTTTTTTCCTTTCTTTTTTCTTTTTTTTTTTTGTCTTGTTTTCTTTTTTGTTGTTTTCCTTTTTTTCTGTTTTTTCCCCTTGTTTCCTCCATGGTTGTACGAGGGTAATGGGTGGGTGGGATGGTAAGAATCATGTTTTTGATTGTCACCGCTCAGAGAGCGCTCGCGTCTGAACCCCAAACACCCAAACACCTCAATACCTCTTGACCCCCTCAACTCCCTTAGCACCCCTTTACCCCACAACCTCCCGTTGACCCCCCTGAAGCCCTTGACCCGAAGAACACCCTTAACGTCCTTAACTCCCAAAAAAACCCTTAACTCCCTTAACACCCTTAACACCCTTAACCCCCTTAACCCCCCTTAACCATCTTAACCACCTTAACCCCTAAAACTCGTAACCCCTCAACTCCTTAATCCCACAACCAAAAATCAAAAACCAAAAAACCAAAACACCTAAACACCTCAACACCTAAAATGTACTTGACAACCTGAAATCTAAACCCCAACTTCTTGGGGCTGAACCAGGTTTCTCTGGGCCAAACTCGGAACTGAGACCGGGCCAAATTCGAACGGCCAAACTCGGTCTCGCCTTGAACGTCGCCGGAGGCGGGCGACGTTCCACAGAGAAACCCCACAGTTGGCACAAAGTGTTTCGCTCTTCGCCTTGGGGCTGGAACACTGAACCCAAACCCTGAACCCTAAAGTGAATGCACGCAACCGTCGTCATCGGTGCGTGTGTGCGGTTCAGATCAAAGGTTGGCATCTCTGCACCGACGCCAGCCGTCAGCTGGCGCCCGACGCTTGCGAGGGCGTGGAGCCAGACCTGCAGTGTCAACGAATGTGACAGCGACAGCTGTTTTTCCATCGGGGCCAAAAGTTAGCTAATTTTTTTGATTTTAGTTAGTTCAGTTATCTTTAAAATAATTCCTGACGGATGTTAGTTAGTGATCCTTTTCTGACAGTGGTGAACCCGCAGAGTCAATGCCTGACCTTGCCCGTGACGGTCCACCTGATTCCAGTAAGGCATGGGATCGTCATCAACCCAGCAGACTCAACTCTCGATATGAAATACAAAAAGAATTGAATCTTTATTTCAGTGCGGCGGAAGAAGTACCTACTTTGTCCTGAAATCTGTCTACTTTGGCGAACACTTGCCACAGACGATGCGCAGCGCCTGGAGGTGTGTGTGTGAGGACCTGCACCAGATCAGTCGGCGCAGAGGGCCACGGCAGTGGTTCGGCGACGACTGTCTCCGCCTCACTGGGGTTGTCGCCCTCCCTTGAGTCCTCAAGCTCGTCGACGAAGAAAGGCGCGTCTGCGAGTTGTGCTTCGTCGGGGTCCTCATCGACTACGTCGCCGTCCTCCTCGATCAAGCCTGGACCATGTCCACATCGTGTTCTGCCGCGCCAACATGTACGATTTCTGGAGCAGGGCGTCGTCTGTGTGGAGTGAATGGGCTGCCTCCGACATGGTGTGTTTGCGCCGCTGTGAGTACTGAGTCCCACTCGTCGGCACACGGCAAGATGTGTGGCCAGGCTGTGTCGTTGTGTGCATCTGTTGACAACTCCGCCAGAATGAATGCATCAAAACAACGGCTGCGCCGGGCGGGTGAGGCCAGCCTTCAAAGCACGCATGTAGTTAATGTCGCACGGTTGCGTAAGCCCAAGCGGGCAAGCAACTCACGGCTTGTCGCGCTGCCTCGTCTCTGCCAAGTGTGTGCGTCGGCACAGCAAAGGACAAAAGGATGCCTGCTTGGGCGAAGCACATGAGCTTGCGCACGGAGGAACTAAACAGCAAGGGACATGAGACTGGACGACGTCAACTGGAGAAACGTGTGAACTCCGGGGACTGTTGTGTAATGGCAAGCTTGACAACAGTCGCGAACAGTTTCTTGAACAACAAGCAAGGGTGCCGCATCATGAATGCATTTTACCTCGATGTGCACCTCAGAACAGGAAACACGTGTCCAACCTTGAGACGTGCCCACCTTGCCTCTCACCTCTCACATTATGGACGCGCCACTGACAAACAAACGACTGCACAGCGATCGGCATGCATGTTGAGCAGACACATAACAGCAAAATTAATTAATTCCTTGCCGATATTACTTGGGCAGGAGACAGCTAAAATTGATTCACCAAACAATAACGTTTAGTAAGAAATCTTTTGGCCCCGATGGTAATTGAAGACCCCAAAATCTGAGCTATTTGGTGGCTTGCATAAGTGTGTTCTCCCACTGGCTTCGGCGCACACACGCGCTCACGACCAAAACACACGCCTCGCCTCTGACCTTCTTGGAAGTCAATAACATTTAATTAATTAATCATTGAGGTTACCCTCAACTAACCATTGATAAAAACTTCGGGTCGGTGCGTTCATGCACGGCTTGGCTCTGACCTTCCTGGAAGTCAAGAACATTTAATCAAGTAATTGTTCATTTTCGGCCGCACGGGCGTAATTGGGAAATTCAGGCCGGCTAATTCCGTGCGCGCGTCGGTGTTTAGGGTTTAGGGTTAGGTTTCAGGTTTTTGGGTTTGGGGTTCAGGTCAAAGGAGCGCATGGAGCGAGAGAGGCGCTTCGAGCGAGAAGTTTCAAGTTTTTGATGATGTCCCACCCACCCATGTTTCCCATAACATTATGAAACAACGCTTGGGCGAAGATGCTACTGCATGCTGCTACTCTGAAAAATGAAAAAAAAAGAGAATGCAAAAATGAAAAAATGAAAAATGAATAAAAATGAAAAAAGAAGAAAAAACGAAAAATTGAAAAAATGACAAAAAAGTGGCAAAAAACGAAAAGTGGGTCCTATGGGGTACCCCCGAGACGGGCCCAAAAATTGTTTTTTTACATAAGAACTGTCAAGAGAAATCGTAACGAAATTGAGACCCAGAATAAATCAGATTTTGAGCACCCAACAAAGAAAAAAGAAAAAGAAAGAAAAAAGAAAATGCAAGAAAAAAGAAAATGAAAGAAAATGAAAGAAAATGAAAGAAAATGAAAGTAAATGAAAGAAAATTAAAGTAAATGAAAGAAAATGAAAGAAAATGAAAGAAAATGAAAGTGAATGAAAGAAAATGAAAGAAAATGAAAGAAAATGAAAGAAAATGAAGGCCCAGGAGCCAGGGCCATTTTTCGGCGGGTGACTCACAGGAAAAATATCCATTTGAAACTAATTGTTTTAAGGGTTTAGGGTTTTAGGGTTTAAGGTTTTGGGTTTAGGGGTTCAGGTGTGTGGGGTTGGGGTTGGGGTTTGGGGTATGGGATGAAAATGGTTTTGGATGAAAGTGGTTTTGGATGAAAGTGGTTTGGGATGAACGTGTACTTGGGATGAAAGTGGTTTTGGATGAAAGTGGTTTTGGGATAAAATTTTCACGTTTGGGATGAAAGTGGTTTTGGATGAACTTGTATTCCACCCTCAGGTCGAACTCACGCAGACCCTAAACCCTAAACCCTAAAGTGAATGCACACACGCAACCGTCGTCAGCGGTGCGTGTGCGACGCTTGCGAGGGCGTGGAGCCAGACCTGCACTCTTCACATCTTTGTGTCAACGAATATGACAGCAACAGCTGTAATATTTGAAAGGCCCACATCCTGAGCCATTTGGTTGCTCACACAAGCATTCACCTCCGCCGACATCGCACAGCGAGCCAGCGCGCACACACGCTCACGACCAAAACAGACGCATCTCCTACGACATTCTCGGAAGCCAACAACATCGAATAAATCAATTGATTAATTTTTGGCTCCTTGCCTCTCCATGCTTGTCTGGCACAGGGCCGAGAAACCACAGAAAAAAAGGCTGTAAATGTTGATGAAATACGGCCCAAAGCGAACGAGTTCGGGTTGTCGAACCCCAGTTTTCGGCACAAGTAGTCCCTTTTTACGTTTGTCCGCGGGCCTCGCCCTGAGCCATTTTTGGTGTTTTTCCTGTTGTTCTAAGCGTTTTGGGAACTTCTGGGCCTCATCGTTTGCTATTTTCTGGCTTTTTGTTGGCTTCTCGTGCACGCCTTGCCTCTGACCTTCCCAGATGTCAACAACAATTAATTAATTGATTGATTGTTTTTCGGCTCCGTGCCTCTCCACGCTGGTGTGGCAAAGGGCCCAGAAAAACACACAACAAAGCCTGTACATTTTGTTGGGCAAGACGCGGTCCAAATCGAACGATTTTAATAAGGGCAAACACAGTCTTTGGTACAGGTTCGTTTTTACGCTTGTCCGCGGGCCTCGCCCTGCTCCTTTTTTTTGTCGTTTTTCAACGTTTTGGGGCGGCTTCTGGGCCTCACCGTCGCTGTTTCCTGTGTTTTTTTGGGGGAGGGGCTTCTGTGGGCCTCCCTTGCACGCCTCGCCTCTGACCTTCTCGGAAGTCAGTAACATTTAACAAATTAATCATTGAGGTTACCCTCAACTAACCGTTGACAAAACTTAGGTTTTGTGCGTTCCTCCACGGCTTGCCTCTGACGTCCACGGAAGTCAAGATCGACCGGTAACAAGAAGATGAAGAAGAACAACGACTCCTCGGACGGAGAACCCGTCCATGACACCTGGTGTCCTCTGAAAAAATGAGCCGCTTACTCAGTGACGTCTTTTTTTGCGTCTGCTGTGTGGCTTGGAGAGCAACATTTTTGCTTTCTCTTTCTTTTTTTTTTCCTTTTTTTTTTCCTTTCTTTTTTCTTTTTTTTTTTTGTCTTGTTTTCTTTTTTGTTGTTTTCCTTTTTTTCTGTTTTTTCCCCTTGTTTCCTCCATGGTTGTACGAGGGTAATGGGTGGGTGGGATGGTAAGAATCATGTTTTTGATTGTCACCGCTCAGAGAGCGCTCGCGTCTGAACCCCAAACACCCAAACACCTCAATACCTCTTGACCCCCTCAACTCCCTTAGCACCCCTTTACCCCACAACCTCCCGTTGACCCCCCTGAAGCCCTTGACCCGAAGAACACCCTTAACGTCCTTAACTCCCAAAAAAACCCTTAACTCCCTTAACACCCTTAACACCCTTAACCCCCTTAACCCCCCTTAACCATCTTAACCACCTTAACCCCTAAAACTCGTAACCCCTCAACTCCTTAATCCCACAACCAAAAATCAAAAACCAAAAAACCAAAACACCTAAACACCTCAACACCTAAAATGTACTTGACAACCTGAAATCTAAACCCCAACTTCTTGGGGCTGAACCAGGTTTCTCTGGGCCAAACTCGGAACTGAGACCGGGCCAAATTCGAACGGCCAAACTCGGTCTCGCCTTGAACGTCGCCGGAGGCGGGCGACGTTCCACAGAGAAACCCCACAGTTGGCACAAAGTGTTTCGCTCTTCGCCTTGGGGCTGGAACACTGAACCCAAACCCTGAACCCTAAAGTGAATGCACGCAACCGTCGTCATCGGTGCGTGTGTGCGGTTCAGATCAAAGGTTGGCATCTCTGCACCGACGCCAGCCGTCAGCTGGCGCCCGACGCTTGCGAGGGCGTGGAGCCAGACCTGCAGTGTCAACGAATGTGACAGCGACAGCTGTTTTTCCATCGGGGCCAAAAGTTAGCTAATTTTTTTGATTTTAGTTAGTTCAGTTATCTTTAAAATAATTCCTGACGGATGTTAGTTAGTGATCCTTTTCTGACAGTGGTGAACCCGCAGAGTCAATGCCTGACCTTGCCCGTGACGGTCCACCTGATTCCAGTAAGGCATGGGATCGTCATCAACCCAGCAGACTCAACTCTCGATATGAAATACAAAAAGAATTGAATCTTTATTTCAGTGCGGCGGAAGAAGTACCTACTTTGTCCTGAAATCTGTCTACTTTGGCGAACACTTGCCACAGACGATGCGCAGCGCCTGGAGGTGTGTGTGTGAGGACCTGCACCAGATCAGTCGGCGCAGAGGGCCACGGCAGTGGTTCGGCGACGACTGTCTCCGCCTCACTGGGGTTGTCGCCCTCCCTTGAGTCCTCAAGCTCGTCGACGAAGAAAGGCGCGTCTGCGAGTTGTGCTTCGTCGGGGTCCTCATCGACTACGTCGCCGTCCTCCTCGATCAAGCCTGGACCATGTCCACATCGTGTTCTGCCGCGCCAACATGTACGATTTCTGGAGCAGGGCGTCGTCTGTGTGGAGTGAATGGGCTGCCTCCGACATGGTGTGTTTGCGCCGCTGTGAGTACTGAGTCCCACTCGTCGGCACACGGCAAGATGTGTGGCCAGGCTGTGTCGTTGTGTGCATCTGTTGACAACTCCGCCAGAATGAATGCATCAAAACAACGGCTGCGCCGGGCGGGTGAGGCCAGCCTTCAAAGCACGCATGTAGTTAATGTCGCACGGTTGCGTAAGCCCAAGCGGGCAAGCAACTCACGGCTTGTCGCGCTGCCTCGTCTCTGCCAAGTGTGTGCGTCGGCACAGCAAAGGACAAAAGGATGCCTGCTTGGGCGAAGCACATGAGCTTGCGCACGGAGGAACTAAACAGCAAGGGACATGAGACTGGACGACGTCAACTGGAGAAACGTGTGAACTCCGGGGACTGTTGTGTAATGGCAAGCTTGACAACAGTCGCGAACAGTTTCTTGAACAACAAGCAAGGGTGCCGCATCATGAATGCATTTTACCTCGATGTGCACCTCAGAACAGGAAACACGTGTCCAACCTTGAGACGTGCCCACCTTGCCTCTCACCTCTCACATTATGGACGCGCCACTGACAAACAAACGACTGCACAGCGATCGGCATGCATGTTGAGCAGACACATAACAGCAAAATTAATTAATTCCTTGCCGATATTACTTGGGCAGGAGACAGCTAAAATTGATTCACCAAACAATAACGTTTAGTAAGAAATCTTTTGGCCCCGATGGTAATTGAAGACCCCAAAATCTGAGCTATTTGGTGGCTTGCATAAGTGTGTTCTCCCACTGGCTTCGGCGCACACACGCGCTCACGACCAAAACACACGCCTCGCCTCTGACCTTCTTGGAAGTCAATAACATTTAATTAATTAATCATTGAGGTTACCCTCAACTAACCATTGATAAAAACTTCGGGTCGGTGCGTTCATGCACGGCTTGGCTCTGACCTTCCTGGAAGTCAAGAACATTTAATCAAGTAATTGTTCATTTTCGGCCGCACGGGCGTAATTGGGAAATTCAGGCCGGCTAATTCCGTGCGCGCGTCGGTGTTTAGGGTTTAGGGTTAGGTTTCAGGTTTTTGGGTTTGGGGTTCAGGTCAAAGGAGCGCATGGAGCGAGAGAGGCGCTTCGAGCGAGAAGTTTCAAGTTTTTGATGATGTCCCACCCACCCATGTTTCCCATAACATTATGAAACAACGCTTGGGCGAAGATGCTACTGCATGCTGCTACTCTGAAAAATGAAAAAAAAAGAGAATGCAAAAATGAAAAAATGAAAAATGAATAAAAATGAAAAAAGAAGAAAAAACGAAAAATTGAAAAAATGACAAAAAAGTGGCAAAAAACGAAAAGTGGGTCCTATGGGGTACCCCCGAGACGGGCCCAAAAATTGTTTTTTTACATAAGAACTGTCAAGAGAAATCGTAACGAAATTGAGACCCAGAATAAATCAGATTTTGAGCACCCAACAAAGAAAAAAGAAAAAGAAAGAAAAAAGAAAATGCAAGAAAAAAGAAAATGAAAGAAAATGAAAGAAAATGAAAGAAAATGAAAGTAAATGAAAGAAAATTAAAGTAAATGAAAGAAAATGAAAGAAAATGAAAGAAAATGAAAGTGAATGAAAGAAAATGAAAGAAAATGAAAGAAAATGAAAGAAAATGAAGGCCCAGGAGCCAGGGCCATTTTTCGGCGGGTGACTCACAGGAAAAATATCCATTTGAAACTAATTGTTTTAAGGGTTTAGGGTTTTAGGGTTTAAGGTTTTGGGTTTAGGGGTTCAGGTGTGTGGGGTTGGGGTTGGGGTTTGGGGTATGGGATGAAAATGGTTTTGGATGAAAGTGGTTTTGGATGAAAGTGGTTTGGGATGAACGTGTACTTGGGATGAAAGTGGTTTTGGATGAAAGTGGTTTTGGGATAAAATTTTCACGTTTGGGATGAAAGTGGTTTTGGATGAACTTGTATTCCACCCTCAGGTCGAACTCACGCAGACCCTAAACCCTAAACCCTAAAGTGAATGCACACACGCAACCGTCGTCAGCGGTGCGTGTGCGACGCTTGCGAGGGCGTGGAGCCAGACCTGCACTCTTCACATCTTTGTGTCAACGAATATGACAGCAACAGCTGTAATATTTGAAAGGCCCACATCCTGAGCCATTTGGTTGCTCACACAAGCATTCACCTCCGCCGACATCGCACAGCGAGCCAGCGCGCACACACGCTCACGACCAAAACAGACGCATCTCCTACGACATTCTCGGAAGCCAACAACATCGAATAAATCAATTGATTAATTTTTGGCTCCTTGCCTCTCCATGCTTGTCTGGCACAGGGCCGAGAAACCACAGAAAAAAAGGCTGTAAATGTTGATGAAATACGGCCCAAAGCGAACGAGTTCGGGTTGTCGAACCCCAGTTTTCGGCACAAGTAGTCCCTTTTTACGTTTGTCCGCGGGCCTCGCCCTGAGCCATTTTTGGTGTTTTTCCTGTTGTTCTAAGCGTTTTGGGAACTTCTGGGCCTCATCGTTTGCTATTTTCTGGCTTTTTGTTGGCTTCTCGTGCACGCCTTGCCTCTGACCTTCCCAGATGTCAACAACAATTAATTAATTGATTGATTGTTTTTCGGCTCCGTGCCTCTCCACGCTGGTGTGGCAAAGGGCCCAGAAAAACACACAACAAAGCCTGTACATTTTGTTGGGCAAGACGCGGTCCAAATCGAACGATTTTAATAAGGGCAAACACAGTCTTTGGTACAGGTTCGTTTTTACGCTTGTCCGCGGGCCTCGCCCTGCTCCTTTTTTTTGTCGTTTTTCAACGTTTTGGGGCGGCTTCTGGGCCTCACCGTCGCTGTTTCCTGTGTTTTTTTGGGGGAGGGGCTTCTGTGGGCCTCCCTTGCACGCCTCGCCTCTGACCTTCTCGGAAGTCAGTAACATTTAACAAATTAATCATTGAGGTTACCCTCAACTAACCGTTGACAAAACTTAGGTTTTGTGCGTTCCTCCACGGCTTGCCTCTGACGTCCACGGAAGTCAAGATCGACCGGTAACAAGAAGATGAAGAAGAACAACGACTCCTCGGACGGAGAACCCGTCCATGACACCTGGTGTCCTCTGAAAAAATGAGCCGCTTACTCAGTGACGTCTTTTTTTGCGTCTGCTGTGTGGCTTGGAGAGCAACATTTTTGCTTTCTCTTTCTTTTTTTTTTCCTTTTTTTTTTCCTTTCTTTTTTCTTTTTTTTTTTTGTCTTGTTTTCTTTTTTGTTGTTTTCCTTTTTTTCTGTTTTTTCCCCTTGTTTCCTCCATGGTTGTACGAGGGTAATGGGTGGGTGGGATGGTAAGAATCATGTTTTTGATTGTCACCGCTCAGAGAGCGCTCGCGTCTGAACCCCAAACACCCAAACACCTCAATACCTCTTGACCCCCTCAACTCCCTTAACACCCCTTTACCCCACAACCTCCCGTTGACCCCCCTGAAGCCCTTGACCCGAAGAACACCCTTAACGTCCTTAACTCCCAAAAAAAACCCTTAACTCCCTTAACACCCTTAACACCCTTAACCCCCTTAACCCCCCTTAACCATCTTAACCACCTTAACCCCTAAAACTCGTAACCCCTCAACTCCTTAATCCCACAACCAAAAATCAAAAACCAAAAAACCAAAACACCTAAACACCTCAACACCTAAAATGTACTTGACAACCTGAAATCTAAACCCCAACTTCTTGGGGCTGAACCAGGTTTCTCTGGGCCAAACTCGGAACTGAGACCGGGCCAAATTCGAACGGCCAAACTCGGTCTCGCCTTGAACGTCGCCGGAGGCGGGCGACGTTCCACAGAGAAACCCCACAGTTGGCACAAAGTGTTTCGCTCTTCGCCTTGGGGCTGGAACACTGAACCCAAACCCTGAACCCTAAAGTGAATGCACGCAACCGTCGCCATCGGTGCGTGTGTGCGGTTCAGATCAAAGGTTGGCATCTCTGCACCGACGCCAGCCGTCAGCTGGCGCCCGACGCTTGCGAGGGCGTGGAGCCAGACCTGCAGTGTCAACGAATGTGACAGCGACAGCTGTTTTTCCATCGGGGCCAAAAGTTAGCTAATTTTTTTGATTTTAATTAGTTCAGTTATCTTTAAAATAATTCCTGACGGATGTTAGTTAGTGATCCTTTTCTGACAGTGGTGAACCCGCAGAGTCAATGCCTGACCTTGCCCGTGACGGTCCACCTGATTCCAGTAAGGGCATGGGATCGTCATCAACCCAGCAGACTCAACTCTCGATATGAAATACAAAAAGAATTGAATCTTTATTTCAGTGCGGCGGAAGAAGTACCTACTTTGTCCTGAAATCTGTCTACTTTGGCGAACACTTGCCACAGACGATGCGCAGCGCCTGGAGGTGTGTGTGTGAGGACCTGCACCAGATCAGTCGGCGCAGAGGGCCACGGCAGTGGTTCGGCGACGACTGTCTCCGCCTCACTGGGGTTGTCGCCCTCCCTTGAGTCCTCAAGCTCGTCGACGAAGAAAGGCGCGTCTGCGAGTTGTGCTTCGTCGGGGTCCTCATCGACTACGTCGCCGTCCTCCTCGATCAAGCCTGGACCATGTCCACATCGTGTTCTGCCGCGCCAACATGTACGATTTCTGGAGCAGGGCGTCGTCTGTGTGGAGTGAATGGGCTGCCTCCGACATGGTGTGTTTGCGCCGCTGTGAGTACTGAGTCCCACTCGTCGGCACACAGCAAGATGTGTGGCCAGGCTGTGTCGTTGTGTGCATCTGTTGACAACTCCGCCAGAATGAATGCATCAAAACAACGGCTGCGCCGGGCGGGTGAGGCCAGCCTTCAAAGCACGCATGTAGTTAATGTCGCACGGTTGCGTAAGCCCAAGCGGGCAAGCAACTCACGGCTTGTCGCGCTGCCTTGTCTCTGCCAAGTGTGTGCGTCGGCACAGCAAAGGACAAAAGGATGCCTGCTTGGGCGAAGCACATGAGCTTGCGCACGGAGGAACTAAACAGCAAGGGACATGAGACTGGACGACGTCAACTGGAGAAACGTGTGAACTCCGGGGACTGTTGTGTAATGGCAAGCTTGACAACAGTCGCGAACAGTTTCTTGAACAACAAGCAAGGGTGCCGCATCATGAATGCATTTTACCTCGATGTGCACCTCAGAACAGGAAACACGTGTCCAACCTTGAGACGTGCCCACCTTGCCTCTCACCTCTCACATTATGGACGCGCCACTGACAAACAAACGACTGCACAGCGATCGGCATGCATGTTGAGCAGACACATAACAGCAAAATTAATTAATTCCTTGCCGATATTACTTGGGCAGGAGACAGCTAAAATTGATTCACCAAACAATAACGTTTAGTAAGAAATCTTTTGGCCCCGATGGTAATTGAAGACCCCAAAATCTGAGCTATTTGGTGGCTTGCATAAGTGTGTTCTCCCACTGACTTCGGCGCACACACGCGCTCACGACCAAAACACACGCCTCGCCTCTGACCTTCTTGGAAGTCAATAACATTTAATTAATTAATCATTGAGGTTACCCTCAACTAACCATTGATAAAAACTTCGGGTCGGTGCGTTCATGCACGGCTTGGCTCTGACCTTCCTGGAAGTCAAGAACATTTAATCAAGTAATTGTTCATTTTCGGCCGCACGGGCGTAATTGGGAAATTCAGGCCGGCTAATTCCGTGCGCGCGTCGGTGTTTAGGGTTTAGGGTTAGGTTTCAGGTTTTTGGGTTTGGGGTTCAGGTCAAAGGAGCGCATGGAGCGAGAGAGGCGCTTGGAGCGAGAAGTTTCAAGTTTTTGATGATGTCCCACCCACCCATGTTTCCCATAACATTATGAAACAACGCTTGGGCGAAGAGGCTACTGCATGCTGCTACTCTGAAAAATGAAAAAAAAAAAGAGAATGCAAAAATGAAAAAATGAAAAATGAATAAAAATGAAAAAAGAAGAAAAAACGAAAAATTGAAAAAATGACAAAAAAGTGGCAAAAAACGAAAAGTGGGTCCTATGGGGTACCCCCGAGACGGGCCCAAAAATTGTTTTTTTACATAAGAACTGTCAAGAGAAATCGTAACGAAATTGAGACCCAGAATAAATCAGATTTTGAGCACCCAACAAAGAAAAAAGAAAAAGAAAGAAAAAAGAAAATGCAAGAAAAAAGAAAATGAAAGAAAATGAAAGAAAATGAAAGAAAATGAAAGTAAATGAAAGAAAATTAAAGTAAATGAAAGAAAATGAAAGAAAATGAAAGAAAATGAAAGTGAATGAAAGAAAATGAAAGAAAATGAAAGAAAATGAAAGAAAATGAAGGCCCAGGAGCCAGGGCCATTTTTCGGCGGGTGACTCACAGGAAAAATATCCATTTGAAACTAATTGTTTTAAGGGTTTAGGGTTTTAGGGTTTAAGGTTTTGGGTTTAGGGGTTCAGGTGTGTGGGGTTGGGGTTGGGGTTTGGGGTATGGGATGAAAATGGTTTTGGATGAAAGTGGTTTTGGATGAAAGTGGTTTGGGATGAACGTGTACTTGGGATGAAAGTGGTTTTGGATGAAAGTGGTTTTGGGATAAAATTTTCACGTTTGGGATGAAAGTGGTTTTGGATGAACTTGTATTCCACCCTCAGGTCGAACTCACGCAGACCCTAAACCCTAAACCCTAAAGTGAATGCACACACGCAACCGTCGTCAGCGGTGCGTGTGCGACGCTTGCGAGGGCGTGGAGCCAGACCTGCACTCTTCACATCTTTGTGTCAGCGAATATGACAGCAACAGCTGTAATATTTGAAAGGCCCACATCCTGAGCCATTTGGTTGCTCACACAAGCATTCACCTCCGCCGACATCGCACAGCGAGCCAGCGCGCACACACGCTCACGACCAAAACAGACGCATCTCCTACGACATTCTCGGAAGCCAACAACATCGAATAAATCAATTGATTAATTTTTGGCTCCTTGCCTCTCCATGCTTGTCTGGCACAGGGCCGAGAAACCACAGAAAAAAAAAGGCTGTAAATGTTGATGAAATACGGCCCAAAGCGAACGAGTTCGGGTTGTCGAACCCCAGTTTTCGGCACAAGTAGTCCCTTTTTACGTTTGTCCGCGGGCCTCGCCCTGAGCCATTTTTGGTGTTTTTCCTGTTGTTCTAAGCGTTTTGGGAACTTCTGGGCCTCATCGTTTGCTATTTTCTGGCTTTTTGTTGGCTTCTCGTGCACGCCTTGCCTCTGACCTTCCCAGATGTCAACAACAATTAATTAATTGATTGATTGTTTTTCGGCTCCGTGCCTCTCCACGCTGGTGTGGCAAAGGGCCCAGAAAAACACACAACAAAGCCTGTACATTTTGTTGGGCAAGACGCGGTCCAAATCGAACGATTTTAATAAGGGGCAAACACAGTCTTTGGTACAGGTTCGTTTTTACGCTTGTCCGCGGGCCTCGCCCTGCTCCTTTTTTTTGTCGTTTTTCAACGTTTTGGGGCGGCTTCTGGGCCTCACCGTCGCTGTTTCCTGTGTTTTTTTGGGGGAGGGGCTTCTGTGGGCCTCCCTTGCACGCCTCGCCTCTGACCTTCTCGGAAGTCAGTAACATTTAACAAATTAATCATTGAGGTTACCCTCAACTAACCGTTGACAAAACTTAGGTTTTGTGCGTTCCTCCACGGCTTGCCTCTGACGTCCACGGAAGTCAAGATCGACCGGTAACAAGAAGATGAAGAAGAACAACGACTCCTCGGACGGAGAACCCGTCCATGACACCTGGTGTCCTCTGAAAAAATGAGCCGCTTACTCAGTGACGTCTTTTTTTTGCGTCTGCTGTGTGGCTTGGAGAGCAACATTTTTGCTTTCTCTTTCTTTTTTTTTTCCTTTTTTTTTTTCCTTTCTTTTTTCTTTTTTTTTTTTGTCTTGTTTTCTTTTTTGTTGTTTTCCTTTTTTTCTGTTTTTTCCCCTTGTTTCCTCCATGGTTGTACGAGGGTAATGGGTGGGTGGGATGGTAAGAATCATGTTTTTGATTGTCACCGCTCAGAGAGCGCTCGCGTCTGAACCCCAAACACCCAAACACCTCAATACCTCTTGACCCCCTCAACTCCCTTAGCACCCCTTTACCCCACAACCTCCCGTTGACCCCCCTGAAGCCCTTGACCCGAAGAACACCCTTAACGTCCTTAACTCCCAAAAAAACCCTTAACTCCCTTAACACCCTTAACACCCTTAACCCCCTTAACCCCCCTTAACCATCTTAACCACCTTAACCCCTAAAACTCGTAACCCCTCAACTCCTTAATCCCACAACCAAAAATCAAAAACCAAAAAACCAAAACACCTAAACACCTCAACACCTAAAATGTACTTGACAACCTGAAATCTAAACCCCAACTTCTTGGGGCTGAACCAGGTTTCTCTGGGCCAAACTCGGAACTGAGACCGGGCCAAATTCGAACGGCCAAACTCGGTCTCGCCTTGAACGTCGCCGGAGGCGGGCGACGTTCCACAGAGAAACCCCACAGTTGGCACAAAGTGTTTCGCTCTTCGCCTTGGGGCTGGAACACTGAACCCAAACCCTGAACCCTAAAGTGAATGCACGCAACCGTCGTCATCGGTGCGTGTGTGCGGTTCAGATCAAAGGTTGGCATCTCTGCACCGACGCCAGCCGTCAGCTGGCGCCCGACGCTTGCGAGGGCGTGGAGCCAGACCTGCAGTGTCAACGAATGTGACAGCGACAGCTGTTTTTCCATCGGGGCCAAAAGTTAGCTAATTTTTTTGATTTTAGTTAGTTCAGTTATCTTTAAAATAATTCCTGACGGATGTTAGTTAGTGATCCTTTTCTGACAGTGGTGAACCCGCAGAGTCAATGCCTGACCTTGCCCGTGACGGTCCACCTGATTCCAGTAAGGCATGGGATCGTCATCAACCCAGCAGACTCAACTCTCGATATGAAATACAAAAAGAATTGAATCTTTATTTCAGTGCGGCGGAAGAAGTACCTACTTTGTCCTGAAATCTGTCTACTTTGGCGAACACTTGCCACAGACGATGCGCAGCGCCTGGAGGTGTGTGTGTGAGGACCTGCACCAGATCAGTCGGCGCAGAGGGCCACGGCAGTGGTTCGGCGACGACTGTCTCCGCCTCACTGGGGTTGTCGCCCTCCCTTGAGTCCCTCAAGCTCGTCGACGAAGAAAGGCGCGTCTGCGAGTTGTGCTTCGTCGGGGTCCTCATCGACTACGTCGCCGTCCTCCTCGATCAAGCCTGGACCATGTCCACATCGTGTTCTGCCGCGCCAACATGTACGATTTCTGGAGCAGGGCGTCGTCTGTGTGGAGTGAATGGGCTGCCTCCGACATGGTGTGTTTGCGCCGCTGTGAGTACTGAGTCCCACTCGTCGGCACACGGCAAGATGTGTGGCCAGGCTGTGTCGTTGTGTGCATCTGTTGACAACTCCGCCAGAATGAATGCATCAAAACAACGGCTGCGCCGGGCGGGTGAGGCCAGCCTTCAAAGCACGCATGTAGTTAATGTCGCACGGTTGCGTAAGCCCAAGCGGGCAAGCAACTCACGGCTTGTCGCGCTGCCTTGTCTCTGCCAAGTGTGTGCGTCGGCACAGCAAAGGACAAAAGGATGCCTGCTTGGGCGAAGCACATGAGCTTGCGCACGGAGGAACTAAACAGCAAGGGACATGAGACTGGACGACGTCAACTGGAGAAACGTGTGAACTCCGGGGACTGTTGTGTAATGGCAAGCTTGACAACAGTCGCGAACAGTTTCTTGAACAACAAGCAAGGGTGCCGCATCATGAATGCATTTTACCTCGATGTGCACCTCAGAACAGGAAACACGTGTCCAACCTTGAGACGTGCCCACCTTGCCTCTCACCTCTCACATTATGGACGCGCCACTGACAAACAAACGACTGCACAGCGATCGGCATGCATGTTGAGCAGACACATAACAGCAAAATTAATTAATTCCTTGCCGATATTACTTGGGCAGGAGACAGCTAAAATTAATTCACCAAACAATAACGTTTAGTAAGAAATCTTTTGGCCCCGATGGTAATTGAAGACCCCAAAATCTGAGCTATTTGGTGGCTTGCATAAGTGTGTTCTCCCACTGGCTTCGGCGCACACACACGCGCTCACGACCAAAACACACGCCTCGCCTCTGACCTTCTTGGAAGTCAATAACATTTAATTAATTAATCATTGAGGTTACCCTCAACTAACCATTGATAAAAACTTCGGGTCGGTGCGTTCATGCACGGCTTGGCTCTGACCTTCCTGGAAGTCAAGAACATTTAATCAAGTAATTGTTCATTTTCGGCCGCACGGGCGTAATTGGGAAATTCAGGCCGGCTAATTCCGTGCGCGCGTCGGTGTTTAGGGTTTAGGGTTAGGTTTCAGGTTTTTGGGTTTGGGGTTCAGGTCAAAGGAGCGCATGGAGCGAGAGAGGCGCTTCGAGCGAGAAGTTTCAAGTTTTTGATGATGTCCCACCCACCCATGTTTCCCATAACATTATGAAACAACGCTTGGGCGAAGACGCTACTGCATGCTGCTACTCTGAAAAATGAAAAAAAAAAAGAGAATGCAAAAATGAAAAAATGAAAAATGAATAAAAATGAAAAAAGAAGAAAAAACGAAAAATTGAAAAAATGACAAAAAAGTGGCAAAAAACGAAAAGTGGGTCCTATGGGGTACCCCCGAGACGGGCCCAAAAATTGTTTTTTTACATAAGAACTGTCAAGAGAAATCGTAACGAAATTGAGACCCAGAATAAATCAGATTTTGAGCACCCAACAAAGAAAAAAGAAAAAGAAAGAAAAAAGAAAATGCAAGAAAAAAGAAAATGAAAGAAAATGAAAGAAAATGAAAGAAAATGAAAGTAAATGAAAGAAAATTAAAGTAAATGAAAGAAAATGAAAGAAAATGAAAGAAAATGAAAGTGAATAAAAGAAAATGAAAGAAAATGAAAGAAAATGAAAGAAAATGAAGGCCCAGGAGCCAGGGCCATTTTTCGGCGGGTGACTCACAGGGTTTAAATATCCATTTGAAACTAATTGTTTTAAGGGTTTAGGGTTTTAGGGTTTAAGGTTTTGGGTTTAGGGGTTCAGGTGTGTGGGGTTGGGGTTGGGGTTTGGGGTATGGGATGAAAATGGTTTTGGATGAAAGTGGTTTTGGATGAAAGTGGTTTGGGATGAACGTGTACTTGGGATGAAAGTGGTTTTGGATGAAAGTGGTTTTGGGATAAAATTTTCACGTTTGGGATGAAAGTGGTTTTGGATGAACTTGTATTCCACCCTCAGGTCGAACTCACGCAGACCCTAAACCCTAAACCCTAAAGTGAATGCACACACGCAACCGTCGTCAGCGGTGCGTGTGCGACGCTTGCGAGGGCGTGGAGCCAGACCTGCACTCTTCACATCTTTGTGTCAACGAATATGACAGCAACAGCTGTAATATTTGAAAGGCCCACATCCTGAGCCATTTGGTTGCTCACACAAGCATTCACCTCCGCCGACATCGCACAGCGAGCCAGCGCGCACACACGCTCACGACCAAAACAGACGCATCTCCTACGACATTCTCGGAAGCCAACAACATCGAATAAATCAATTGATTAATTTTTGGCTCCTTGCCTCTCCATGCTTGTCTGGCACAGGGCCGAGAAACCACAGAAAAAAAGGCTGTAAATGTTGATGAAATACGGCCCAAAGCGAACGAGTTCGGGTTGTCGAACCCCAGTTTTCGGCACAAGTAGTCCCTTTTTACGTTTGTCCGCGGGCCTCGCCCTGAGCCATTTTTGGTGTTTTTCCTGTTGTTCTAAGCGTTTTGGGAACTTCTGGGCCTCATCGTTTGCTATTTTCTGGCTTTTTGTTGGCTTCTCGTGCACGCCTTGCCTCTGACCTTCCCAGATGTCAACAACAATTAATTAATTGATTGATTGTTTTTCGGCTCCGTGCCTCTCCACGCTGGTGTGGCAAAGGGCCCAGAAAAACACACAACAAAGCCTGTACATTTTGTTGGGCAAGACGCGGTCCAAATCGAACGATTTTAATAAGGGCAAACACAGTCTTTGGTACAGGTTCGTTTTTACGCTTGTCCGCGGGCCTCGCCCTGCTCCTTTTTTTTGTCGTTTTTCAACGTTTTGGGGCGGCTTCTGGGCCTCACCGTCGCTGTTTCCTGTGTTTTTTTGGGGGAGGGGCTTCTGTGGGCCTCCCTTGCACGCCTCGCCTCTGACCTTCTCGGAAGTCAGTAACATTTAACAAATTAATCATTGAGGTTACCCTCAACTAACCGTTGACAAAACTTAGGTTTTGTGCGTTCCTCCACGGCTTGCCTCTGACGTCCACGGAAGTCAAGATCGACCGGTAACAAGAAGATGAAGAAGAACAACGACTCCTCGGACGGAGAACCCGTCCATGACACCTGGTGTCCTCTGAAAAAATGAGCCGCTTACTCAGTGACGTCTTTTTTTGCGTCTGCTGTGTGGCTTGGAGAGCAACATTTTTGCTTTCTCTTTCTTTTTTTTTTCCTTTTTTTTTTCCTTTCTTTTTTCTTTTTTTTTTTTGTCTTGTTTTCTTTTTTGTTGTTTTCCTTTTTTTCTGTTTTTTCCCCTTGTTTCCTCCATGGTTGTACGAGGGTAATGGGTGGGTGGGATGGTAAGAATCATGTTTTTGATTGTCACCGCTCAGAGAGCGCTCGCGTCTGAACCCCAAACACCCAAACACCTCAATACCTCTTGACCCCCTCAACTCCCTTAGCACCCCTTTACCCCACAACCTCCCGTTGACCCCCCTGAAGCCCTTGACCCGAAGAACACCCTTAACGTCCTTAACTCCCAAAAAAACCCTTAACTCCCTTAACACCCTTAACACCCTTAACCCCCTTAACCCCCCTTAACCATCTTAACCACCTTAACCCCTAAAACTCGTAACCCCTCAACTCCTTAATCCCACAACCAAAAATCAAAAACCAAAAAACCAAAACACCTAAACACCTCAACACCTAAAATGTACTTGACAACCTGAAATCTAAACCCCAACTTCTTGGGGCTGAACCAGGTTTCTCTGGGCCAAACTCGGAACTGAGACCGGGCCAAATTCGAACGGCCAAACTCGGTCTCGCCTTGAACGTCGCCGGAGGCGGGCGACGTTCCACAGAGAAACCCCACAGTTGGCACAAAGTGTTTCGCTCTTCGCCTTGGGGCTGGAACACTGAACCCAAACCCTGAACCCTAAAGTGAATGCACGCAACCGTCGTCATCGGTGCGTGTGTGCGGTTCAGATCAAAGGTTGGCATCTCTGCACCGACGCCAGCCGTCAGCTGGCGCCCGACGCTTGCGAGGGCGTGGAGCCAGACCTGCAGTGTCAACGAATGTGACAGCGACAGCTGTTTTTCCATCGGGGCCAAAAGTTAGCTAATTTTTTTGATTTTAGTTAGTTCAGTTATCTTTAAAATAATTCCTGACGGATGTTAGTTAGTGATCCTTTTCTGACAGTGGTGAACCCGCAGAGTCAATGCCTGACCTTGCCCGTGACGGTCCACCTGA
>CBDCEV010000188.1:0-7758 GCA_965215715.1 Hyphomicrobiales bacterium
GTAATTTCAAAGTTCTCACAAAATTTGAAAACACGTGAAATTTATCCTTAATTCTACGAGGACTCAATGTGATTTCTTGTTCTTAACACAGAAGGCAAAATTTTCGCAAAACTTTTCACGCACGTCAAAACACAATCAGCCGGCCCTCAGAATAAAAGTGCCATACCCGCCCATAAACAATTCACCAGAAACAAGCAGTTTAACTGTTGCTCCGCGTAAGTAAGTGCTTTAGTGCTTTGCCAATCAGGAGCCAGTAATTTTGCCCTCGTTAGAAAGGAAATTAAGAAAAAATGCCCTCTGTCTCAACCAATCAGCACTCAGTAATTTTGCACTCCATGTTATAAAGTAAGTAACAATGGCATATTTGGTAACCAATCAGGGATGGGAAAGGTTATAGCGGAGCCTGCGGGCAAAGCCCGCCAGCAGGCTCCATCGCTAAGCAAATTTAGTAACCTATCGATCCGAAAAAGTTTGGTTGTGACGTCAGCGTACGTGCGTCCGCCCGCCCGTACAGTCTATGGGGAGGGGGAGGGAAGTCCCAAGACAACCCGACCAGGGGTGGAGAATGCCATCTTTTCTTGACGGGAAATCATGCGGTGCTTTTGGGCAACCGAGTTTTTCTTGGCGGGAAATCGCATGACCATCGTCGCTTTTGAAAAAAGAGGTTTTTTTTTTTAGCAAATCGATTGTTCGACAGTACTGAAGTTTTAAACTTGAGGAAAAAACATCTAATATCTATAAATGGAAAGAAAACGTTCATAATAATACTGGTAGAAGGCGAAAAGTTCAAGTTACGAAAGCTGCCTGCAAAGGACTTCAGCGCTTTGTTTTTTTTCACGGCGGAGAGCTTGCCTTGTTCTGAAACACAACCGAGAAAGTGAAGTTTTTAAAGGGTTAAAGGTGCATGATTTTGAGTATTACGATCAAAGAAATTACATTTTGAAATGGAAATTTAATTTATGTCATTAGAAATGTGTCATTTACTTTTGACTTTAAAAAATTAGTAGAAAACGCGTTCACATTTGTGACAAATGTAGTCTTGAATATTTTGCCATGCACGGCCAATTTCACTCGCGTGGACGGTCCCACCGCCGTGCTGAAAGTGTAACACGATTTGCATTTAATTATAAACTAACGGGTTTTCGAATAAACTTTTTCAAAATGATTTCTCTGTTTATATTTTTGTGTTTTTTTCATAACAGTAGGTCAAAGCACAGTCGCAAGGCAACAGCACAAGCATCACTTACGGCGAATAATTGCTTTCAATTTTAACTGTCGGGTCGGTTTGTGCAATTGTCGATTTTCTTGTCCTAGAAGTTTTCAATAGTAAGAATCTTTTAAGCGAAGCAGTTGTCGGTTTAAAGCTATTTTATCCGAAAAGCTTCCGAAAAAACGTTTTTTGCGTTCCTCAAAGCACCTAACTTTATATAGGCTTACTTGGCATCCCTAAAACTTATGTCATAATTTAAAGCATGTTTGATGTTTGTTTGTTTTAAATCTTGATGGTATAAAGTTTTGACCAGACTAATAGTGGCAGTTCATGTTTTTTGTTAACTCCAACATCCCATTTACTTCGATGAAGATAACCCATTTACTTGTTGTTGTAAATGAGCGCCGTTTCAAGTTCATTCAAGCGAACAGCCAATAATATAAGGAGATTTGACAAGCCTTGACAGTTAATATTGGAAACATTGCAGAAAACCAAGCAAGACGGCTCCTGAGTAAACTATGTGTTCAGTTTGATGCCCGAAAAAAAAAAATAATCAAGCTGAGCTCAGCCTCTAGAATGACCTTTCGAGCTTGGTTTTACAGAACAGATTTTCAAAAGATTGGAAGACAATTCGGAACACTATTGGGCTTTTTGAGAAACACTTTTCAAAAGCGAACGAGCCAAAGAAAGCCCCGAAATATATTTCAGACCGAAAACTTTCAGGATTATTTTTGAGAAACGAGCACCAGTTTATTCCTTGGCGGCTCCGCTTTTAGGCATGGCTAAATCTATATATTATTGTCTTTTTTAGTTTTCGGAGAGTCTAGGCATCTTTTCAGAATCTAATTATCACTTCGAAGTTTTCCAAGACAATGAGGTGAAAGTCTATTCATTTTGAAACACGTTCTGTCCATTTGGCATGTCGTTTCACCTGTATTTTGATCGCATGTACTCAAATAAAAAAAATCCAAAATGTTATGATTCTAATTAATTCTAGAAAATGGCAAAACTTAATCCTATGCAGGAAAAAAAGGTTGTCCCAATCGCAAAAATTAGTTCCGCAAAACACAAAGAATCGCCTATCCGCAAAATTAAACTCCCGCAAAAATTACGTGCTACACGGTATGCCTCAATCTCTATCACAGTTTGACAACAAATTGATCATAGCATGTGACAAAGCATTTCAAATATGATTTCTTGTAAAGTGGGTGTTAGGCTTTGAAAAGCTGAAAAGTTATGGAGCGCAACGTGCAAGTCATAGCGATTGGCGTGGTTGTAGATCTCCCTTTCCTCTAATTCCCTCACCCCAATCGCTTGTGACAAAAAAGTCAATTTACCTAGTTTATATTCTGTATACTGAAGCTTCACAGAAATTGCAGCCCAGTAAAGTAAAAATGTCAACTCTTAAAGAATCAAAAGTTATGGAAGATAACGTTTTAGACTAAAATTTGTTCAGGGGAAGTGATTCTTGATCTTGCACCCCAGAGAAATTACCCATGGTGGCCTTGTCTTTACGGAGAGTTATCTTATTTATTTTCATGCCGCGCATAACCTCTCACAACGGCCACTGAAGGATTACGCCTTTGTGCCATTTGTAGCGTCATTAATCTTTAAGACAGAGGCCAAAGGTTACAATCTTAAACCTCCTCGGTTTTTCCAAGTAAAATGCAAGAGAAAATGTGGAATTCCCACGTACAGACCGCTACGACATGTTAAAAATATACTCCTTGCCATTGCCAGAACCGGCTTTGCCATTGCCATTGCCAGGAACGTTTGCTAAAAAAGCTAAATGGCTAGAACCCTAGCAAAACAAACAAACAAACAAATAAACGAACAAAAAAGGTAAAATAAAATCTACGGGACTGAGCACGAAAAGTCGAATAGATGTGAGTTAAAGTGTGTTTCGTCTACATTACCTTGTAACCTACATCCCGATCAAAAGTGATGAACTGCATTCTCTCTCGAGAATGAACAGAATTGGAGCCCGTTCGCGCCAATGGTATGCGCATCCTTACTGCGCCCGCAATGTCACGCCACGTCATGCACCAAGCGCCTGCGCTGAGGAAGAAATATAGACAAATACAGCGTATTTAAGTCTGATAAATGTACGGTGACTCCAAACTTTTTTGATAGATCATTTCCCTTTCTGGTTATTCCATTTTATCAAAAACAAAAATAATCCTGAACGTGAGAGGTTTTAATGTTTAATGTGAGATCAAATTTTCTACGAATGCGAGTATGCATCACTTACAGTTATGCTTCTGTGAGGCTAATGCTACCAGAAGGAATGACATCAGCTGCGAAGATTTACTAAATAGGCCTTTTTGATTGAAGTCAATAGATCGGCATTAATATTATCTAGAGTTCTCTTCTTAACATGTTTTATTTGCTAATAGCAATGAAATGAGAGAAAGAAATAAATTGAAATAGTGGCGAGGAGACTTCAAAGAAACCATGGGGATTAGGAAAATTAAGCTTCCTTGATCTTAAATCTTAAATCTTTAAATGTAATTTACATCTTAAGAGGCAATGTCCACTAAGACAGAGCGAAATCGAAAATATGTGGCACATGATGAAAAATCAAAATTCTCCGTTTTTCGCCCAGAGATACCTTATGGTAGCTCTAGAAACGTGGTGGCATTTTTTGTTGAGAAACTATTTTTAAACCTCCAAAAAATTAAAAAACCGGTACCGCACTACGTGTCTCTACAAACACCCCGAATAAACGCGAATCATACCTTCTCGTAAACTTCGCTCTGTTTAATTCGCGTCATGGAACAATCCTGTTTTGAGCTTAGAAATTTGCTGTTGAAGAGTTTACAAGTAATTTGAGTCAAATTATTCTTTTGTGGATTAATTTTCAAGGTCATGGCAGGCTGCTGAAAACCACTAAAATTCGCTTGCTTTGAATTCTCAATTTGGCGCAGTTTTTCAAGAGAAAGTTTCCCTCCCCGGTAAAACACCGAATCACTTGAAATTCAGAATTCTTGAAAGAGGAAATGCCGTTCTTAAACCAGGTTTAAAAATTAGTTTCGGGCTTTTTATCAGCGCCGAGTACAAACGCTCTCAAAATCCCGATAATTACAACATTAACACGTCAACAATTGGCACATACCTCCGACCAAATAACCGAAAATGTGGACATTTCTTCTATTTTGGTTGGTATTCGGTTGTAATCCACAGCAGAAAGGTAATGTCTAGCTCACCTGAAAATGGTATTGTCTAAATATCAGGTTCTGTGCGTACTCTTTCATAATAACCATCTTGGCGTCCGGGGTCAACAACATCACTGAAGCATCGCGTATTGGCAATCAACCCAAATGACTTATTTCCATCCCGCCTCCTTTTGTTAAAATGAAGAACCTTCAGGAATAAAATGATTTTTCCTTATTTGAACTTCAAAAGAGTTTTCTCCTATAAGACGTCTTTTCTTGATCTGTATTCGTTGTAAAATTTCGAAACGATAATTTCTTGCCGAAAGCTTACAAGCCTGTTTAGTTTGAGTCACGCAACAAAATGTCACGCACTTGATTTTACCTGACGTCGGGTTTGACTTGAAGGGGGAAATGCACAGGAAACAAAAAAAAAAAACAACAACAACAACAAGCAAGCAAAAAACAAACAAACAAAAACAAAGCAATGAGAACTTTGAAAACCTGTGGACCCAAGGACCGATTACCGTCAACTGCCGCTTATAAGCCCTGGGCTTATACAACTTTGTAAGGGGTTTTGGGTGGGCTTATAAACGGAAGGGCTTATATCCGGGGGGGGCTTATAAGTTTCGAAATGAGCCACAGCAGTGTTGATCGAAATACGTTTTTAATTTACCAGTTTTTAATTAACCTTTGAAACGTCACAATAAATCGAATTCATTTCAATTTTAATTTAACAACAAAATCAAAACTGTAACAACACGAACGTAACCGGAACGTAACAAAACAGAAGCTCAGAGTTCATCTTCGCAGTGTTCTGTGAGAGTGCTTAATATTAAGGAAACAGGGAAAACTAGAGGGCGACTTATATCCGGTGGAGCTTATACCGGATGTATTTTTTTGTTTACAGGTAGATGGGCCTATAACCGGGGGGGGGGGGCTTGTAAGCGGTTGGGCTTATAAGTGGCAGTTAACGGTATTTATGTATTTATCAGTATCATTAGAGGCAGTGAAGCCTTGCCAAAACCTTGCCTGTTACTAGGGCTTTGAAAAAGAAATTATTATTAGGTCTCTATGTATTGGTCTTCAAAAATTGGTCAAGACAGGAGTGAGAATGTAAAAATGTATGTTGAGTTTACTCAAGCCCAAACCAGGGGTGTGGCCAGGGGTGCCGGAACCGTCCTTTTCGTTCTTTATAAGCTTGTGAAACCATTTTATGGCAAACCTAGCGGATTACAATTTTATACATGAAACTCGAAATTAAGTTGAGTTTGAAACTCAACTCATGTTGAAACTCATCATGACAAGGAGTCCTAATGTTTAGGGCTCTTTGTCGCTTTCCGCCTGATCTTCTGAGCAGTGCAGGTGACGAAGGTGGAGAACCATCCTTGTGACGAATGGCTAACGCTCGAAACGTCAGCTTTCAATCTCTTCACGGTGGCTCAATTTACCTTATCAACTCAGTTGATAAATACAAAGTTTTGTGTTTCGCTTCCCCACCGATGCAGCACCACAGTTTCTCTAGAAACTAACCCCCTTGTTTGTCAAGAGACAGTTGGTTGTGCGATTTTTCTCCGTCTTCTCACGGTTGAGGAGAACGAGCTCGGTTTCGCTTAGAGCACTGCTATGGACGGTAGACCATCAGATGACAGGGCCTTAGATTTCAGCGCAGATATTGGTCTTATAGGTCCCACGCCATATGCTCTTCATACACGGACGGATTCCTTCTTTAGAAAACTGTATATTCACACCATCGATCTTCCAAGTGGCAACTAAACGGCTTGCAATGGACGCGCACCGGATGACACTTAAGGATGGTTCTCCACCGGGATCTTGATATCGTGTCCGGAGTTTAGGAGGACAAATGTATCCGACTTAGTCTCCGCCGGCCTTGCGGTCGCAGGCTCCCTTCCCTCCATGGGGAAAGGGAGCCAAGAGTTTGAACACCACGCCCAGCTCTGCTCCTAGTACTCCTGCGCAAACTATGGTGGCCCTGCAGGCCCTGCAGTGGTAGCAGCCAGCGCTGTCTTGCCGGAAGCTGACTGTCTTCAGGGCTGGTATGGTAGTGTTAATCTGCTTAATGACGTCTGCCATCACAGCGAGGAATGCACGAAAGTGGGTATGAGAAAAAAGTGTACTTACCAGAGCCCACTGGAGGGAAGACACCGATGTGTTGCAAAATAGCTTTGGACTCCGACTTGCCATTTCCACGGTCTGCTTTTCTCACTTTCCCGTTCGAGGCATACTTAGACAGCCCTGGTAGAACTCAACATGACCAACGTCGATTAGTTCCCTCTGCGCTATTCCCAGACAAGAGCGATGGGCTGGGCAAATGGTCCATGTTAAGAATACTAATTAAAAATACTTTTGCGCGTGCTAAAAGAAAATCAACGAAGCTCAACTTCTGAGTGGATATCGCTGATTCCAACACTGCAAGTGTGACCCGAAAAGTCTTTTTTTGCAACTGGAACAGCAACTGCTTGTTCATATTGCTTGTAAGAGGCGCAAACGCCTGCAACTAGTTTCTGAAAAGAATAAGTGACCTCTATTCGCAGCCAAGGGAGATAATGGTTTGATTGGCTATTGTACTCGGTGACAGGGGTCCTGACTGCGAGAACTCCAAAGAACCTATCCTTTTACAATGGCGCGATATAGAGGAAGCGCTCTACAACTGCTGCGTGTTAAATCTGGCGTTTTCCTTTTTTTTTTCTTTTTTTTTAACGAAAATTATCAGTTTTTGAACATTTACTCAAAGCCGATCCGCACTTAAGACATTTTGTCTAGTTTCCAATAATGCCGCACCTGAAATTCTCACACGCCTGATTTCCAACAAGAAAATTATTTCCGCAAATGGCAGCTTCTCGAGGCGCCTTCCTTGACGCAACACTGGTGGCTTGCAAATAATATTGAAATCCTTCACCGTGAAATTAATTAGACTTGAAAAGTCGAACTCTTGAAAAGTCGAACTCTGCATAAGATATAAAAAAATATATCGATGTTTGCTATTTTAGACTATCGGAAGCTAATACTTTCTGCTTCTAGTGAACACGTGATAATTTTTTCCTCTCGCCAGAGCGTCACAAAATGTACATCTATGTAATCTGCAACTTGTTTTGCACAGGTCAGAATTGTGTGGTGAATAGTCCCGTCATATGTAGTATCACTCTATTTTACTAGTCGAAAGATATTTCAGGCATAACTTCGGCGGTGTAACATGACACCAAACAGGAGGACGGAATGTGAGTAAACAAACACAGTTGTAGCCAAGTGCTACGCATTGAAAACTTACGATTATAGAGAAAAGTGAACTTAAAATTTTCAGGAAACTTGTAAAAAACAAATGGATGCCTTCTTTGTTAGCCTTCGATATGCTTTAGCTTAAATCACGGGAAAACA
>CBDCEV010000189.1:0-7833 GCA_965215715.1 Hyphomicrobiales bacterium
AAGGCAAAAAGAATGCTCCGCATCATAGTGGGGTTCCCGATGCTCCAAACAAGTTCTCTGTTTCAGTACTTTTGTTGTCATCAATCGCGCTGTCGACTTGTGACTTCCACCTATACTGCTTCAAAACCACGTCAGACACCTTTGAGTGGAACCCGGATCCTCGATGGACACGACGATTGTCATTTGTGAAACAAGATCGCGAACATGTGTTGAAGCCAACATGAGACGAGTGCTGCAAATTTGTGCGATCCTGTCCACGTCTTGGGCAGAAGTTGGCACCACCACACGATGTCCGAGTGAGCAGGGACATGCTTGAAAACTTTGGTCCGAACCAGTTGTTGACAAGTGAAATAATTTTGTTGCGCGAATATCTTCTTACAGAGAATCGACATGCCAGATTGTCCCGAGACTTCCCTCACAGAATCAAAGTCAAATTCGATCCATCATTCTCGGAACTGGCGCTGTCCACAAAGATGGGCCTCAACTACGGACAAAAGATTTTTTTCTCGCACGACGTCCCTCCCATTCATTGGTCGCACAAATGCTCCATTCCTCAGAAAAAAACGTCGACTCGAGTGTCACAAAAAGTTTTGTCGATCTTGAATAACTCTGTTCTCCCATCTAAACAAACACTGTTTTCGACTGGAAGCTTCTCCGGCAGTTTCCGCCACAATCGACGACAACAGTTCCAGCACTGCGTGAGAGGCTCCAACTGCAATGCGTCCCACAATTCTTGTGAAATGGTCGCCATCCTCTTAACAAACTCTGACACCGTTGTTGGGAAGTGGGGTCCACCGAAATGACGCCCGTTTGATTTTCCACCCTGAATCGCTGAAAAACTGCGTGCGACTGCTTTTTTTCCTGACTTCTGCGAGGCCACTTTGCAACAAAGCGATGTCCCACCCATCCACTGGTATGAGCAAGAACGACAACTTCGGTTGACGTTCAAACAACACGCGAACTGTTAAACCGCGTCATACGGTTTTGGGGATCAGAAGTGCGATTCGTTGAACCGCGTTGTGCATTGGGTAAGTCAGCATCAAGTGCCGAGCCGAAACCGAAATGGTTGTTTAATTCTGGCCGAACCCTAACTAAACCTCAACTGAACACTGACCCAAACACCCGCAAAACCTTAATTATACTGAGACTAAACCCTGACTGAACCATGACCTAACCTTAACTAAATCCGAACTAAAGCCTAACTCAACCCCAACTAAACACCATCGAAACTTGAACTAGACCATAACAAAACTTGACCAAACCCTAAGTAAACCCCAACCAAAACTTAACTAAACCTTATCTGAAATCTAACTAACCTTTTTCAAAACCTAACTAGACATGAACTCAACCCTAACTTCCCTGAACTGAACCTTAACTAAACCTTAACGAAACCTTAACTAAACCTTGACTAGATCTTTGCAAAACACTAACTTTACTGTAACTAATCTGTAACCTAACCACAACTAAACCCAAACTAGCCTCCAACTAAACTTTCACTAACGCCTCCACCAAACTTTTACCTAGCTTTTATTCAATATTAAGCAAACCTTAACTAAACCTCACCTAAACCTTAACAAAAAACCAAACTAAACATTAATTTTAAAACGAACTAAACCCTGACTAACACTTTTACTAACTTTAACTCAACTTCAAAACTAAACTCTAACCAAAATTGAACTAAACCCTAACTCACCCTCAACCAAACTTAACCAAACCCTAACCAAATGCCAACCAAACGCTAACTTAACCTCAACAAAAACACCCACTGAACTTTAACTGAACGCAAACTAAACCTTGAATAACGCCCATTACTCAAATTTTTACTAAACTTCAACCAAACCTCAACCAAACGTCAACTAAACATAACCCACCTCAACAAAACCCGAACTTAACCTGAACTGAACCCCAACTAAACCCTACCTCCCATTAAACTTAACTAAAAGCTCATTGATTCATAACATCACGTTAACTGGAGTTTCTCTAAACTATAACTCACCCTTAATTACACCGTAACTAAACCTTATCTAAACGCAAACTGAACACCAACTGAACCCTAACCAAACAGCAACTCTAAACTGTAACCAAACATTAACGAAACCTCAACTTATGTTTCAACTAAACATTAACAAATTGCCAACGAAACGCTAACTCAACCTCAACAAAACGCTAACTCAACCTTAACTGAACATCAACTGATCTTAAACTTAAAACTAACTTAGCCTTAACTAATTTATAACTTAAAAACCAGGAAAAGAGTAACTAAACCTTACTGCAACATCAACTAAACCTTGAATGGACCCAAACTCACCTTAACTATTTTTAAAAAATAAAACTTACCAAAACAATAACTAAACATTAACTTAACTTTAACTTAACTTTAACTGAACCTCAACGAAACAAAACTAAACTATAACTAAACCTTACAAAACCTTAAATGAACCTTGACTAAACATCAATTCAACGCTAACCAAAACTTAACGAAACATTAATTGATAACTTGCTTAGCCCTAAGTAAACGAGATCCAAACCTTAGATACAACTCAACGAAACAGTGGCTAAAACCGAACAAAACCCTAACTATTACCCAACTGAACCTTAACCTAACCTTAACTGAACGCTAACGAAACGCTAACTAAACACTAACTTAACGCTGACCACACCTTAACAAAAAACAAACCAACAATAGCTAAACCTAAGCTAAAACCTAACTACACCCTCACTGAACTTTAACTGAACCCTTACTAAACCACAACTAAAATTTAACTAAACCTTTACCAAACACTAACTCAAACAGAACAAAACAACACAACTTAACTTTTACTTCACGCTAACAAAACCTCAATTAACCTTTACTAATTTTTTTCAGAAAACTAACCAAACCTTAACCAAACTTCAACTAACATTAATTTAACGCTAGCTGAACATTAACGAAACATCAAGTCACCTAACAAAACCCAACCTAAACGCTAACTAAATTTTGACCGAACCTTAACTAAGTGTAAATTCAACGCTAACTAAACAAAAACTAAACTTCAACTAAACACTAGCTGAGTTCTCATTAAACAATTATCAAACTTTTCTTTAAACTTAACTCAACACTAACTCAACGTTGACAATTTTGTAATTATTGACTATCTTGAACTAAATTTAACACTAACCGCTCAATAAACCTTAATCTTAATTAAACTCAACTAATAGAAAACTAATTTTTAACTAAACCCGAACTAAACTTTAACTAAACACGAACTCAACCGTAACCAAAACTTAACTAAACACGAGCTCCACTTCAACTAAACCTGAACTACACGTTGACCCAATCGTGACTAAACCCTGCCTCCGAGCAATCTGTGAACATCTTTTTCACTTTGATCAAAACCCTCACGAAGTTTGTACTCACCAGAACTCAACTTAACGAAAATTTAACTGGACAAAACGAACAGTTTGCCAAAACTTGACGAAAACACTAAGTAACCTTAATAGTCATGAACGAACACGAACGACATCCTTTTTTGAAACCCTACTGGAAAAGAACGTCACGCTTTTGTGGTCATGACGAATCTGAACATGCAACGTTCCACGGTTTTGGTGGGCTCCAGCTGTGACCCCAATCATGACCCAATGATCTTTCTTTTCAACGAGCATGGATCGGTTTTATTTGTCCAGAGAAGTGGATGCAATTGTTGCGAGCGAACATGAAGTATGACGAGGCGGCGACAGCAATGCACAGTCGGAAGTTGCTTGTTTAGGTGTCTCAGGGAGGCCCACTCGCTTCAGCGCTTTCAGTTTTCCGTGGGACCCGATTTGTTGGTTGAAGCCCCATCGGCTCAGAGTGCTGTTGCTTCGTCGCATTCGCCTCCCTCTCCCTCAAAACGCGCACCTGCCGATGTGGCCGTTCTCTCCACGTCCTTGGCCACCATCGGTCAGTGTGTTGTGGGGAGGGGATTTCCGTTGGACTGGGGGAAGGGTGCGTGTTTCCAGGCGGGTTTCCGGGAGCCCAGCTTGCAGTTGACACGACTCGGGATGGTGCTGCCACCATGAACGGTGCTTGTCTGGAAGTGGCCCAATGCGGAAAGAAGCATGTTACCCAGAACTCGTGGTCAATCAGGGTAGAGTGCGCTTTGTTGTCTTGGTTGGTGAAGTGGGTGCTCGATTCACAAGAACGAGAAGACAGAAGCATCACCACGACCCAAAAGTGCTGAGTTCGATGTTGGCTGTCTGGGCGTCCCGAGAGCTAATGAAGAGCGAAACCTTCATTCAGCATTGAACAGGGTTTTTCAGACTCGCCACAGATTCCAGGTAGTTCCGACACCGCAAGTCTGCCAGAGCGTAGGAACCCCAGACGCAGGTTGCATGGAGTCAGTGTGTCTGTGAACGACAGGCACAGCTTGATGTTGATTTTTTGGACAGCGACCAAAAGCGGTTCCAGCGTGTGAGGGAAGTGATGGGGTGCCATCCGACGACGAGTCGAGAGAGGTGAGACGAGCAAGGGACATGGTCAGGTCACTTGTCGACCGCGTCGGGCGTGCAGAACATACGCAAGAGTCATTCCAAGAGAAATCCGACGACAGCAGTGGTCAGTGTTGAATGTACCTCTTGTGTGGGCAGAAACAACGGGATCGTGCCAGTGCAGTTTTGCTGTGGTTGGCTTCCAAAATTTCAGAACATGTTCATCCCCGTGTCCGGTGCCATTCTGCAAAAAAGCGACGCAGTAATGTTGGGGTGGAACGATCTGCACGAAGCATGTGAAGCTTTGGGCATGCGATCTTGGGAAGGGTTTTCTGCATGGGTACATGCGCAGGGGTTTCGTCAACCACGGTGGGAAGCCCATATCAGCTGGCGCGCACAGGAGCGTCTCTTTGAACGCAGCAGCAGCCCTTTGCGCATTCCGTGTTGCATGGGCATCGGTGGGCGGACACACTGCCATGAACGGAGAACGAACCCCAGGCATCGCGGACAAAGTGGTGAGGACCATGGAGGGGAGCAGGAAATTCCAGGAGGTGTATGGCAGAACTGGAAGTAGCCAGTTCACAATTAGACCGCGAAGGGTTCCGGTGGAGATCCAGTTGGCCAGAACTCCACCACGGAAAAAGACCATCCACTCTGCCAGGTCTCGCCGTGGCCATTATGGCAGATGTGTTTTTTCTTTCTCTTGCACAGATGACGTGTCTTCAGCAGTGTCTCTTTACGAAAAAAAAAAGTTTCTCGATGCGATGTCAACCAAGTGTGGGTGTGAGTGCATTGCTCGTGCCTTTCAAGATTTGTCTGAGCCAATCGACTCAGCGCATGATTTGGTCTCACGTGAGGCGCCCTCGCCCACTCGCTTCAGCGCCTTTCGTCAGTTTTCCGCTTTTGCTTGTCGCTCCCCTCCCTCTCCCTCGAAAAGCGCACCTGCCGATGTGGCCGTCCTCTCCACGTCCTTGGCCACCATCGGTGAGAGTGTGTTGTGAAGGGGATTTCTATTGGAAAAAGGAAATGGAGAAGGGTGCGGCCCAATGGCGGAAAGAAGCATGTTGCCAGAACTCGTGGGTAATCAGGGTAGAGTGCGCTTTGTTGTCCTGGCTGGTGATTTGGGTGGTCGATTCTTGTCAGGGGACTTCTCTGTGGGAGTGGACGGGCCTGCAAAGTGTTGGGTGATGACGGTCGCTGTGAGGCCTCACAAGAAAACCAAAAGTGGGACGGCCAACCCAGGTCCCGCAAGCAGCCAGAGTCGGATGCACAAAAAAATGCGGACGACACGCACTGTCGAGAGCGTGACTTCGTCGAACGTGGGATCCCATCGGAATGTTGTCCCTTGCGTCGTTAGGGCTGAATCTGTGGCACGTACATTGTGGACGATTTGGAGCACGATTTGATCAGAGACACCATTCAAGGTCGCAGGTCAGTTGCAACGGAGATTTCACAAAGGCGTTTCGGCGCGTCGCGCACAGAACAAGAGAGTTGTGGTGCCACGCAGTGGGAGAGCGGTGCGCAATTTTCCACTCTGCCGAGAAATTCCGGGTTCACAGGGAGCATTCCTCCCACGGATGCAGACCCGCTGCCGACAATCCCAGCATCATTTCGGGCGATCGACGCGGCACATCAACGCACAAAGGCGCCACCAAGTGTCCCCAGCCACGAACCCAAAAGTGCTGAGTTCGATGTTGGCGGTCTGGGCGTCCCGGGAGCCAATGAAGAGCGAAACCAGTTTCATCCAGCATCGAACAGGTTTTTCAGACTCGCCACAGATTCCAGGTAGTTCCGACACCGCAAGTCTGCCAGAGCGTAGGAACCCCAGACGCAGGTTGCGTGGAGTCAGTGTGTCGGTGAACGACAGGCACAGCTTGATGTTGATTTTTTGGACAGCGACCAAAAGCGGTTCCAGCGTGTGAGGGAAGTGATGGGGTGCCATCCGACGACGAGTCGAGAGAGGTGAGACGAGCAAGGGACATGATCAGGTCACTTGTCGACCGCGTCGGGCGTGTAGAACAAACGCAGGAGTCATTCCAAGAGAAATCCGACGACAGCAGTGGTCAGTGTTGAATGTACCTCTTGTGTGGGCAGAAACAACGGGATCGTGCCAGTGCAGTTTTGCTGTGGTTGGCTTCCAAAATTTCAGAACATGTTCATCCCCGTGTCCGGTGCCATTCTGCCAAGAAACGACGCAGTAATGTTGGGGTGGAACGATCTGCACGAAGCATGTCAAGCTTTGGGCATGCGATCTTGGGAAGGGTTTTCTGCATGGGTGCATGCGCAGTTTCGTCAACCATGGTAGGAAGCCCCATTTCAGCTGGCGCGCACAGGAGCGTCTCTTTGAACGCAGCAGCAGCCCACGATGCCTGACGCAATCAACCAGTGTTTTGGTTGTCCTCGCAACCTCGAGGGGCGTTTGCTTTGCGCATTCCGTGTTGCATGGGCATCGGTGCCATGAACGGAGAACGAAACCCAGGCATCGCGGACAAAGTGGTGAGCCATGGAGGGGAGCAGGAAATTCCAGGAGGTGTATGACAGAACTGGTAGTACCCAGTTCACAATTAGACCGCGAAGGGTTCCGGTGGAGATCCAGTTGGCCAGAACTCCACCACGGAAAAAGACCATCCACTCTGCCAGGTCTCGCCGTGGCCATTATGGCAGATGTGTTTTTTCTTTCTCTTGCACAGATGACGTGTCTTCAGCAGTGTCTCTTTACGAAAAAAAAAGTTTCTCGATGCGATGTCAACCAAGTGTGGGTGTGAGTGCATTGCTCGTGCCTTTCAAGATTTGTCTGAGCCAATCGACTCAGCGCATGATTTGGTCTCACGTGAGGCGCCCTCGCCCACTCGCTTCAGCGCCTTTCGTCAGTTTTCCGCAGCTGCTTCGTCGCTCGCCTCCCTCTCCCTCATAACGCGCACTTGCCGATGTGGCATCCTCTCCACGTCCTTGGCCACCATCGGTCAGCGTGTGTTGTGGGGAGGGGATTTCCGTTGGAAATGGGCTGGGGGAATTGCACTTGTTTCTACGCGGGTTTCCGGGAGCCCAGCTTGCAGTTGACACGACTCGGGATGGTGCTGCCAATTTTGTGCTGCCACCATGAAGGGTGCTGGTCTGGAAGTGGCCCGATGGGGAAAGAAGCACGTTACCCAGAACTCGTGGGTAATCAGGGTAGAGTGCGCTTTGTTGTCTTGGTTGGTGAAGTGGGTGCTCGATTCTTGTCAGGGGACTTCTCTGTGGGAGTGGACGGGCCTGCAAAGTGTTGGGTGAAGCCATTTTGGCTCAAGGCAATGTTTTTCTTTTGTTTTTTTGCATCCTGGTAAGACGGCGCGCATGCCCCCCGCAAAGGATGGAGCACAGTGTGGAGGTCCCCGATGGATGGTTGCA
>CBDCEV010000190.1:0-5775 GCA_965215715.1 Hyphomicrobiales bacterium
ATGAGGAACGTGAATCAATCTGGACAATAAAACAGGCTCAAATCATGGTCACAAAGTAGTGAGAAAATGCAAAACACACAAGAAACATTGGGAAAACTGTCAAAACATGGTCTCCTTCTTTGGCACGGTATGGTCATCCACGGACCCAAAAAAGGTCCGAAAACGGCCATTTTCCCCGACGCATTGTTTTCACACTTTCCCTGGGATTTGCCGACGATTTTGGCCAGATGGTCCTAACCCAAACGCCCAAAAAGGCACTTTTTTGGCCAGAGGTCCTAATCCAAAGGTCCTAATCATGCGTTGGAAAAGGTCCTAACCACCGAAACACCCTGTATTTGTAATCGAAACTCTCTATCATAATTTTCCGTACTCGTCGACTCTATCTCACAATGAAAGTCGTAGACTTCGTCGTCGTTTTTTTTTCACAGTTTTTCTTCCTAGTCGATTTATTCCGATTCCAAAGACTTTCACAAGCAACACATGCACTAATTTCTGTTTTCCTGATCTTTCTACCCTCATCATTTATTCATTCATTCATCATCAAGTCACCTACACGATGTAAAATCATATATTTACAATCGGAGATCGACAAATTAAAAATAAAATTATTTTTGTGGATTTTTTTTTGGGACAAAAGAAAAGATTATCTTGTAGATAGTTCTGACAGAAAAAATTAAAGTAAATATATTGAAAGAAACAAATAAATGACACTCAAGAAAAATCAAATACGATACTAATTACATTTTTTAAAAAAATATTTTTATTCAATTTGCAGAATCATTTTTGCTTTGATTATGAAAAATGTGTCGTTTGATTTTTCCAAAGTTAATGTTCGATAAGATTGAAATCATTTTCAAATCATATTTTTTATTTCTCCAAGAAATTGTATTTCAAATGTCTGGAAAAATGTCATATAAAAATGTTTTCATTTTGCAAATTTCTGAAATTTTCTGGGATGAAAAATATGAATATGCAATTGTGAATTTCTGAAAATTTCGTAACGTCGAATTCTCTACTCTGCGAAATAAATCATGTCAATATATGTTGTCAACACGTCGTATATCGAATGATACACTTTCAAAATAGTGATCAATGAACTGAGTTTGTCAGAAAAGAATTGATGATCAAATAAACGTATTGATTTTTTGAAAGAAAAGATAAACAATTTGGGAACTTTTATTACATTTTCGATCATAATGCTTTTTTGTAACTCACTCAATGAAGATATATGATTCTTGCGTTACGTATCCTCTTTTAAAATTATTAATCGAAATGTCTTTTGAAATCTCCCAAATAATCGAACGAGTCAATCCCAAGAATTTCATACTTAAGATAGAGCGTGACACTTCAACAAAATACGATAATTTCTCTAAGCCTTGACTCTTCGCTATACTTCAAGTATTTCAATTTATATTTATCCTGTCTATTTGAACTGATCTGATTCTTGTCTTTTCCTCCAACAAATTGGAAACTATTTTCAACGAACGTCATCTTCTGATCGTTGACGTTGTCTGAATAGTTTTTGTCCATCGTCTCTTCTCTTGGTCTGTTCCTGCAATATGTTCAATCGACTCCTTGGAGTGCGTATTCTTCCGACACTTCCGAACTGATTAGAATGAAAAATATTGAACACACTTTCGACATCTCTTTAAAAGTCTTGTGTAATAACCTAATACTGCTGCTTTCACTTCTGATTTGTATCTTATAAGTAACATTTTTTAAGCATGAAGTAAAATTCTTCCATGATCTTTATCACACGTAGTTCTCAAGACAAAGAGTTCTTTTACCTCAGAGTATATCGAACTATCTTCTTGATACGATATCTGTCGTTTCATTTTTTTAAAATGACACCCTCCATCAAATTTTTTTTTTTTTTTGACATCCCTCGTCAACTTCCAGTGTCTTTCACATTCTCCCTTGGAATGAAAAGAATGACACGTATGTTATATTGTCTGTCTTCCTGGAAGGCTCTAAATCTCAGCGCTCTTGTCGGCTTCGGCTTCGGCGTTGAAAGCAGTGACATTGTAATATCTATCTTGCAAACTTATTGCAGGTATCCTGCGTCGCAACTTGTCTAAAGTGATGTTCATCACGGGATGAAAGTACAACGGACAGATGGAGCAACACAAAACTGACAAGACGGAACGATGCTCTTGAAAACATTGCGGATTTCACGAAAGAAACAAAGTGTGATCTTCCCACTCCTGCTCAGGATGTTTTTCCAGCAGCATAATGTCCCCTCCATCCGTAACAATGATCGTCACTCTCTTTCTGCTCGCAGAACATCCTGAAACAGTGACGATCTTGATTTGTCCTGCTCAGAAGCTCGGCTTGTCCAAGACGTCCTCCAACGGAAGGAGATGAGACATCATGTGTGAATCCGACCGATTTCCGTAACCGTCTCGTGACCATAGCGGCCCAAGCGAATGTACCCTGTCGCTCTCAACATCTGGATCGACCCCTCTCCAGCGTCCCTTCCCTCCGTCCACCACACCAGAATCAGAAAAGCTGGTGGAGAACAACTCCGAAAACACATGAATCATGTCTTCGAAAAGTGTTATGTGACAACTTGGAGTGCACGGAAAGAAAGGTAAACGAGGATGGAGTCCATTGGGGAAAAACTGAGCTATTCAGAAGATCGTTCACGTGGACCTATGTCATTAAGCGAATTGACTACGAAATATCTTCTCTTCAGCAAGTGTCAATACCGTGTTAGACGATCATCTAAATTTCCCTGAAAGACTTTGAAACGACAGGTGTGAGCTCTCTGAACTGGACTACCGGATTCGCTTTTGTCAGTAAATGCATCGACAAGACCACTCACAAAATGAAACAAAGCTTGTAACAACATATCATGAATATTGATCAATCAACATCTACACGTGGTTATCCACGTCAACATGTCGACCAATGTTCTGCAGAACTTGTATCTTCAGCCTCTCGTTGGCATCGTCGTGCGGTTTGTGGATCAATGCAGAAACTTCTGACTCTTCGTGCTTCAACGCGACCGGTTTCTCGGTGCCTTCCAACATAATGATGTCTTTTTCCCAGAGTTGCGTTTTCTGCACATGCTTGGTTGAGTGAACGCTGTTCGCATCTTGCTCAGGATCTCTCCCAGCTGTGTTTCGTCAAGGATTGATGGAGCTTGATGACGGCCTTACCGAGTGAAGATCGGACGCACAGAGATTGTGTGCCGGCCCCTGTTCGGCTGTGGCGTTTTCTTTGATAGGTTCAACCTGACGCTCAAACATCTTGTCGCTTTTGTGTCCAAACGAAAAATGAAGCTGATAAATGGCTGTGGGTGTACATGTGTGGTGTCTTAAGATTGAGCAAGCGTGTGTCAACTGTGACCACCTTTCACGCGAGAACGAGGCTTCGAGCAGGATGTCATCGATTTGCTGGGAGTTGTTGACGTGTTTGATTTGGAATCCAAGATCCAGGTTCATTCGGTCAAACCACGGAGGTTCGGGAGATGTGTCTCATGGACGGCCTTCGGCCTTTGAAGATCATCTTGATCACAACATCGTTATCTTCGAGTGCAAAAAGAGATGCCCGTTGGCTGGAGATCAGTGCGTTTGGAGGAACATAATCAATAAATACTGTCTGATAACCTATTGTCCATCATGAGAGATTTCGTCTTTTGGGTTCGGTCTTGCGTGTAGTATCTCTCTCTCCGCTGGAGGCTCCAACACACCAGTTACCCTGTCCCACAAATTAAGCACAGGAATTCCTTCCTATCTTAAACCAGGGTCTAATGAGATAATTTCTGCTTCGGTGCTGCTGTGTGAAACAGCTGTTTGCTTCTTGCAGGTCCATCTAATCGGCACGAATGTGTTGCTTCCCAAAATGCACAGCACGTTCCCTGACGTTGATGTGGAGTCGGTGAGGTCACCTGCAAAGTCGGCGTCCTGGAAACGAACTTATCTGCATTCTGATGCAGTGTTTCCCACATGATAACGCTGTCTGTAACCACTTGTGACATGGATGTAACTGTCCAAGCATTTTGTCACAAGCGTTTTCCATTTTGTGACAGCTGTTGTCCCGTGATGTACAGACCATAATGTGTCAAGTCTGCCAACGCGTGCTGTACACAAGCCTTTGAAGACGATTTGTGAACACACTTTTGGCAATTCTCTGACTGTTTCCTATTCTTTCTTTATTGAAATGATGATGATCCATACAAGTTGTGGAGACTTTGTTGCGACCTTTAGGGTCGCAAGAATAACATTACAAACTCGAAAACTTTGGTCGGTTGGTCGATGTCGCGACCGACCGTCCCGCGCGTCACCTTTGACCTGCCCAAATGAAAAAAAATGAAAATTTTTTAAAAGAAATATCGAACAAAAAAAAATCAAAAAAAAAAAAATATATAAAAATCTCTCGAACACTTTTTTTTTTAAAAAAAAAAAATGCCACCCTCCTCCCATAAATAAAATGAAAAATTGAAAAAACTAAAAAAAAACAAGAAAAAAAACAAGAAAACAAAAATCAAAGAACCTCCAAGGGACCGCCCGAGACGGCTCAAAAAAATGATTTTGTGAAACGGAAATGCTACCAAAAATCGTAAGCATTTGAGCCAAAAAAAAATCAGATTTTGAGCACCCGACAAAGAAAAGGAAACGACATTTCAACAAAAAAAACCAGCTGAAAAATATGAAAAGAAACGCATGTAAAAAAAACAAAAAAAAACTGAGCCCTGGACCCTGGAGGTCGCACTCCGCCCTTCAGGCGTCTTACTTGTTCAATTGCTAGATTTATTGTTTGCCACTTCGAAGTATCTTTCCACGCACTTCTCCGCATGTCCTTCCAAATCACAGGACCAAGCGAGAGTGTCCGCGTGGGATGTCTCCCAGCCAAATCACTGTTTGATGGTACCCGTTGAGGTCAGAGATTCGAGCACGTCTGTGTTTGCTTGCAACATTTTTCAAATTCGGGCTTCTGCTCCGTTGGATTCTTCAACAGAACGAACAAGTGTTCGCACACATCCTTTCGGTTTTTTTTTTTCCTGCGACGCGTTGCAACAAAGCGTCGAGTTTGATGTGCGTACGCGAAGTGTGCAAGGCGGGCAGAGTAAACAAAAAGAACACTGCGATAGAAGAAAAAGGTGGAGGGTAACAAGGTTGATGTAGCTGGCCGCAAGAGAGGACTGGACACAGCTCAGGAACTCAATGCCCGGCGAGACTGCTGAGGCGCCACCATGAAAAGCACAGAACCAAACACCAAGCAGCCACGCCAACTTGGCTGGCTGCGGAGGTGATACTGCATGGCAAATCCCGAAGGTGGGTTGCGGCAGTCTGACTAGCAAAGGAAAGCGAGGGAGTCAGCACGAACTGCCGGTTGGAGCCGGTTGAAGGGGTCGCCCTGTAGCTGCTGCTGCCGCATCGTGAAGCGCGGACGGAAGATGTCCACCCAAGCCATGGGTGTGAGCGTTGCCAGTTCATGGCTAAGCTGTTGTTGCGGCATCCTGAATTCTGCATGTACGACCCGCTGGACGGTGGAGGCGCTGTGGAGCCTTGGGACATCACCAGAATGTCGTCTGACAAGTGGCGCCGTAAAAGCAGTAAATAATTCGGGGAGGCTGTGCGGGTGACAGATGCAGCTTGATGTACAGGTAGACGGCAGCAGCCAGGGCAAGGAGGTCGTGCAAATTCACCAGTGTGAACTGGGAAGGCACTGGTGACGGCGAGATCGAGTAGCAAGTGTTCTTCTTTTGCCTGTCAACCAGCTGTAGGGCCGTAGGCAGTGGTTGAACCAGCGCGCGTTGTTCGTAGACCG
>CBDCEV010000191.1:0-5658 GCA_965215715.1 Hyphomicrobiales bacterium
ATTTTCCTCCTTAGCTTTTGGTGCCTTTTATTTTCCCCCGTATTCCTTTATTTTCCCTCTTCACATGTTTATTTTCCCACCTGGTACATTTTATATCAGCCCTTCGTACTAATTGCACCTTTTATTTCTCCCCTTAACCTTTCTTGTTCTCCTTCTTAACTATCGTGCTTTTTATTCCTCCTTCGTAATCCTTTCTTTTCTCTCCTTCACATTTTATTTCTCCCCTGTCCATCTTTTCTTTCTTCATCAGCACTAGCTGCACCTTTTATTTTTCCCCGTGACCCTATATGTTCCTCCTTCGCTTTTGTGCCGTTCATTTTCCCTTGTAATCATTTAATTCCCACTTCACACTTTATTTTCACCCTCATGCTTCTTATTTTCTCCATTAGCACTGTCTGCACTTTTCATTTCACCCCTTAACCTTTCATTTTTCTCTTTAGCTCGGGTGCCTTTGATTTTTCCCGTTATCCTATACTTCACACCTTCACATTTTATTTCGCCCTCATGTGTGTTATTTTCTCCCTTGGGCACTGTCTGCATCTTTTTATTTTCCCCATTAACTTTTCTTTTCCTCCTTTGCTTTTTGTGCCTTTTAATTCTCCCCATATTTTCCATTCTTCACATGTTAGTTTTCATGCATTTTATTTCTCCCCGTAGCACTACTTGCACCATTTACTTTCACTCCTTAACCTTTTATTTATCCTTTTCTCCCCTTACACATTTTAATTTCACCCTCATTTTTCCCTCAGCACTATCTGCACCAGTTATTTTCCTTCTCAGCATGTGTGCCTTTTTTTTTCTCCCATAATCCTTTATTTCTCCCTTCAAATATCATTTTCACCGTCATGCATTTTATTTCTCCCCTTTGCACTATCAGCACCTTTTGTTTTCCACCATAACCTTTGCATTTCCTTTTCAGCTCTTGTGCCTTTTATTCACCACTCTGTAATCCTTGATCTCCCCCTTTCACATTTTATTAACTCCCTCTTGCATTTTATTTTCTCCCTTGGCACTATCTGCACCTTTCATATCGCCTCTTAGCCTTTGTTTTTTCTCCTTAGCTCTTGTGCCTTTTGTTTTCTCTGGTAATCCCTTATTTTTCCCCTTCACATTTTCACCTCCTGTATTTCATATCTCCCTTCGGCACTATCTGCACCTCTTATTTCTCACTTAAACATTTTATTTTCCTCCTTAGCGTTTGTGCCTTTCATTTCTCCCCGGAATCTTTTATTTCCCCCCTTCACATTTTATTTGCCCCCTCACGCATTTTGTTTTCTCCTTCAGCACTAGCTGCACCTTTTATTTTTCCGTGACCCTAAATGTTCCTTCTTCGCTTTTGTCCCTTTTATTTACCCTGGTAATCATTCAAATCTCCCTTGACATTCTTTTCACCCTCATGCATCCTATGTTCTCCTTGAGAACCAGCTGCACTTTTATTTTCTCCGTGACCCTTTATTTTACTCCTTCGCTTTTTGTGTGCCTATTTTTTTACCCCAGTAATCCATTTTCTCCCTTCACATTTTCCCCTCATGCAATTTATTTTTCCCCTTAGCACTACTTGCACCGTTGATTTTTCCCCGTCATCCTTTCCTCTCCCCTCCTCATTTTTTGTTTTCTCCCTCATTATTTTATGTTGCACCTTAGCACTGTCTGCACCCTTTTATTTCTCCCCTTTGACCTTTTTTTTTCCTCCGTAATCCTTTATTTTTACGCTTCCTTAAAAAAAAATCTCCCTCATGTTTTTCTCCCCTCAGCATTATCTGCACCTTTATTTCCCCTCCCCTTAACCTTTTTTTTTTCCTCCTTAGTCTTTTTCATTGTAATTTACCCCGAAATCCTTTATATTTCTCCCTTCATAATTTATTTCCACCCTCATGCTTTTTATTTGCCCCCTCAGCACTATCTGCACCCTTTATTTGTCCCCTTAACCTTTCTTTTCCTCCTTAGCTTTCATGCCTTTTATTTTCACCCCACAATCCTTTGTTTCTCCCCTTCACATTTTATTTTCCCCATCATGTATTTCATTTCTTTCCTTTGCACTGTCTGGACCTCTTGTTTCCCCCCTGAACCTTTCATTTTCCTCCTCAGCTTTTGTGCCTTTTATTTCTTCCCGTTATCCTTGATTTTCTCCTTCACATTTTATTTTCTCCCTGATGCATTTTATTTCTCCCTTAGCACCATCTGCGCCTTTTATTTTTCCCCGTGACCCATGATTTTCCTCCTTCGCTATTGTGCCTATAAATTACCCCCCCAATAGTCCTTCATTTTCCCGCTTCACATTGTAATTTACCCCCTCATGCATTTTATGTTGCCCCTTAGCACTATCTCCACCCTTTATTTCCCACCTTAACCTTTCATTTTCCACGGCTTTTGTGCTTTTTGTTTCTCCCATAATCCTTTTTCAAACCGTCACATTGTAATTTTCTCCCTCGTGCATTTAATTTTCCCCCTCAGCACTATCTGCTCCCTTCCTGTCTCCCTTAATCTTTGATTTTCCTACTTAGCGCTTTCGCCTTTGTTTTCCCCGTAATCCTTTATTTTCCTCCTTGACATTTGATACGCCCCCTCACGCATTTTATTTTCCCCCTTGGCACTATCTGCACCTTTCTATTTTCCACAACCTTTGCAGTGATGAGACCCGCCCCCCCTTTACCCCAGAGATGAGACCTCTCATTATTTTGATAGAGCTGCTGAGTTGAAGCGTCGCTTCCCAATCGCACCTCATAACTCAGCAGTCCACCAAACAACTGAGTGGGACGGGTCAGTTCTAAACACCAATGTTGCCACAACTCAGTGCTTCGGGCACTGACTGTGACAACTCTCAAAAGTTTGATTGCAACGAAAGACGTCGACACGATCTTGCAATGAATTCCGCCCCCCTTCCAGATCAAGGAGAGTCTTTTGTTAAGCTGCTGAACTAAAGCGCTTCAAATCGCACCCTTTAGCTCATCAGTCAATCCGGCGACGAGCAGGAAGAGTTTGAAAGGTCAAAGGGGCACAGAAAATTTCGAAGCTTTGTTCCTTTGCCCCGAACAGCCCGACAAACACAGCGCCCACCGATATCACCATCGAAACCTCGTAGTGACCAAACCAAAGGCCCAGCCACCATCTGTCCTTCAATGATCCAAACAACACCTTTTCCCACACAATCGGCCTGTGTACCACATTAGACTCAGTGTTACAATATACCCAGGTCCATCACCTTGACATCTTCAATGGCCTTGAGCTTTGCGACCTCCTGCTGCAAATAGTGAATGAGCCTCTTGTCCTGCACCGTTTCTGACTTGACAACCTCGAGCTGCCCCGGCGTCTCCACTGCAGATGTACCCAAAGCTGATAGGGACAATCCATTCCGGTAGGCGTCGAATATTACTTGTAAAGGACCTCAACGACATAACACGAAACCGCCTCAGATGACCACCTTGCCAACTGGATGAGCACGATACTAATACCCATACCAACCACCAACCGTGCACCGGTAACGCGAAGACTGTAACCTCCGAATCGCCGTACACCATCAAACCCATGAGTGCCTCGCCAATCAGCCTTGCAACAAACTCATTGCTGGTCATCACGCGCCACTTATCCAGGAAACCACCGCTGATTGTCGGAGACAATGGTGAAGAAACTTCACCCCGATGCGAGGACCTCAAAATCTCAAAATGATTGAAAATGGCATGAATGGAACATGGACAAGTAAAATCACCAGAGCACACACACACTCCCATCGTTACACATCAACCCAAAAGTGAACCGCATCCAACTCCAAGTTACAGACCATTACACAACTGATTTCCAATTCCCTCAGCCACGAGCAGGTTCCGAAGCCCCACAGGACCCCGATAACATACAGGAACAGACGAACGAAACTTGAATGTCTTGAATCCTGCTAAGCCCCTTTTCACGGCTCTCTTCAACTTCCTGAATACTCTCCCAAGACCCAAGGACCAATCAAACCTTCCCAATGTGTAAGTCCCTTGATCTTTGAGAGTTAGTTCTCCACAGACCGGTACCCATCCGCACGAAACATAGCGTACACAGCGAACACATTCGCGGGAACGAGTGGCAGGACCCCAACAATGGGACAAACTATGCCATGTGGAAGGGTGTCCAAGTTTTAATCCACGAATCCTGTGAATTGACGGCCGAAGGAGCAAGCATCGCAGTTAACAACAGCACCAGTTCCCGAGTCTGCCGATCAAGCCAATCACAACACAACACCTCGATCCCCACGGGTGAACAGCCTTAACAATGTGCATCAGACCCGCCACTGGTTATCTCGAGAGTATGCTGCGACACAGATGACGCTGAGGCATTCAAACGCGATGCCTTCTCAACCCCTGCGACTTCGACGCTTTGGCTCTGCGGACCACCGCCAACTGGGAGCCCCCCCGGCATGACGACCCTTCAAGAACCAATTACTGCCACAACACAATGCCATCAAACAATTGACAACACAAACCTGATTGCACTCAGCCGCCAATCAGTCTTGACGACCAAGCTCGAACTCCACACACAGAGCCCAAGTAACACGCAATCACGACACAGCAGCAGAATATACAGTGCCATCAAACGTCTTGACAACACCACCGTGATTGCACCACGGCCGTCAAGCAGCTTGACGACCGAGCTCGAACCCCGTATACAGAGCCCGAGAACACGCAACCACACACAACAGCAGAATGCACAGTGTCACCAACCGTCTTGACGACATTACCATGATTGCACCTCGGCCGCCAAGCAGCTTGACGACCGAGCTTGAACCCTTCATACAGAGCCCAAGTAACACGCAATCACAAACACCAGCAAACTGCACAGTGCCACCAACCATTTGACGACACCACCACGAATGCACACATGCCTCCAAGCAATTTGAAGACCAACAACAACCCATGCAACACAACCAACAGCTTCAGACATTCGTGGTACCAGACAAGGCACTGACCAATTGACTGCAACATGCCAACACATGCAGGTCAACACGTAGTTTTCCCAGACACAAGAGCGATGATCCCCCTTCACGCCCCATTTGCAACGCGGATCACACGCTATGGTAAAGTCCATTGTTCCGGGATGGATAAAGACCTCTGGCACACCAACAAAACCTGAGGAATAACCATTACACACCTGAGGCCTCAGGCATGACTCAGATAAGGTTAACGCAAGTTCTCTGGCTACCACTGCGACATGCGGACTCCCAGCCACACTGTCAGGTTTAACCTCCAAAATCGGAACACCGTTGAGCCAGATCGGTAGCCAGGCACGAACTCCAAGTAATCACAGCTAAAGCTTCGCCAACCTGCTGCGAAGCCGACGATTGCCTTTTCGTCAACCTCATCAACTTCGCGGCAAACCATGATACAAAATTTTTATCCACAACTAAGAAGCCTCCGGCTCCCCAAGGAGAGGCGTCAAAGACCATGCATGCGAATGGCCCAGCACCAGCATACACATCCAGAGTAAATACTCTGACCATATTCCCTTGAACACTATTCAAGAATGCACGAATCCATTTGACAGCAACCACAAATTGCTTCACCCAAACCGAAGCAAAACTTGACGTCACGCAGTTCTTTGACTTAAGCCTCTTTGATCGTCAAGTGCACCACTCGAGGGCGCACCGATATATTCAGACCGATCCAATTGACGCTAGTTCCC
>CBDCEV010000192.1:0-9902 GCA_965215715.1 Hyphomicrobiales bacterium
CACACGACATCTCCTGGATCCTTTTTCGAAGAACGATCTGCAACATCTCCAAAGTGTGTTCCACAAACCGAAAGAAATGGAAATGTGCCTCGTCCTCAAACACATGCTGGTCAACTACCTGCGCTCTCTGTCCTGTGGGACAACGTTCACGGTCTCGGCCTCATGCATCTACAAACTTTCCACGACCTGTACCTGCGGAATTGCCTGCAGCAGGACCTAACTCCAGACAACTGTTCCGTGCACGATGTGTCAGATCTTCTCCGCTGCAACAGGTTGTTCTACATGGACTCGGCAAACCACTGGATCAAGAGTCTGGTGAAACGAAATGAACCAGCGATTTGTGGAGAAACTCCACACCACTGGGAACTCCGTAACGTGCTCTGCCAATAGAGCTGAAACTGCATCCATCACTGCAAGTACCGTTGCCACGAATTCGGTCACTCGAAGTGATTCGTTCGTTGCCGCAGATGATGAGAATCACTTGTTCGACGATGGGAAGGTGTTTGACGCATTCTTCATCAACACGAGGAGCTTCTTCGACGCAAGTGGTGGAGAAACAACAAGAGGAAAAAAAAAAAACATGTGGGAGAGGTGGCGTTCCCAATGTGTCCATCTCCCCAGCACTCGTTGCGTTACTAACTGTTTAGAAAATTTTGCCGCACCACGGGATTCTCCACCATTCCGCAGAAAACGTTTCTCACACACTTCGACATCGTGCTGCACCGCAAGGACCGCTGGGAGGGTCACGTTGTCGATGACACTCGATTGAAGTACCTCCATCTTTCTGCACCATGTGGAAGGTATCCTTGAACAGCTCAGGCAGCAACGGTCCAATGAATCAACTGCCCTGACTTTGCGGAGGCCGTCAGAGAAAGGCTACCTAAAGAAGCGGTAAAAGAATGTTCCAACATCCATCCCAGTCAGCAAACTCGACAGAGATATAAACACTCATTCTCACACAGGCGTCGGACAGTTACGTGAAAACTAACCCGCAAGCTGGATGGAAGTGGTACTCAAGCTCACCAAGCTCATCGAGTTCTTGGTGCCACCCGTGGACACAAGCACGTGGCAACACGTCGCCTAAAGTCTGACATTCGTAGAGCTGGGTTGAGCGGTAATTCTTTTTTGTTTTACATGTCAGAGGTATCGTTCACAGACGATGAAATCCTCTGTAACCGACGGGGAGGTGTAAGCGCATATACACAATTGCGCACACATCACCGCACTAACACCGCACTCGTGAACTTTTCTTGCACCTTTGTTTGGCTCAAGGGCCAGGAGTGGCTCAAGGGCCAGGAGTGGCTCGAGATGAGCAGAGGTTCATTGCATGTGTCTTCACAAACAGATCCATCTTTCGCGCGCACATGTCCTTGCCTGTATCCGTCACTGTCTACGCCATCACATACGTCAAAACACATCACCTTCAACCTAGACGCCAACAGTGAACTACGAACAAACCTGCGCTCCGATGCCAGTGCAAAAATATCGGCTCTATGGCTGATATGGACGCACCTTCAGGTTGCGTCTCTGTCTTGCCAAAGGGTTGCGGATTTTTCTTGCCAAGGGGTTGCGTATTTTTCTTGCCAGAAATGTGTGTGTCTTTAGTTTCTTGCCAAGGGATTTTGTCTCTTTCTTGCCATGGGATTGTCCCTTTTATTGCGAAGGGGTTGTGTCTTTGATCTTGCCAAGTGGTTGCTTTTTTTTTGTAATTGCAAGGTTAAAGTGTTATATTATCTTGCAAAGAATTGTGTAATGCCTATTTGCAAGGAATTGTGTTTTCTTTCTGTCCAAGGGGTTGTGTTTTTTTCTTTTCAAGTGGTTGTGTTTTTTTTTTTTTCGCAAGGTTTTTTTTTTTCTTGCAAAGGGTTGTGCTTTTTCTTTGCAAGGGGTTGTTTTTTTTTTTGTTGCAAAGGGGTGTGATTTGTTTCTTTCAATGGGTTGTTTTTTTTTTTTTGCAATGGGTTCTGTTAAGTTTTTTTGCAAAGTTTGTTTTTTTGTTTTTGCAAAGGTTTCTGTTTTTGTTCACGAAGGTTTGTGTTGTTTTTGCGAAGGGTTTCGTTTTTTTTTTCTTAGGTGAGGGAGGGAGGGGGATCATTTTGCTTTTGCGAAAGTTTTTTTTTTGGAGAGTGGGAGGAGGGAGAGGAGGTGAGGAGTGGTGTTTTTTCTAACAAAAGATTTGTTTTTTCGCCAATGGTTTTTATTTTTTCAAGTGGTTTTGTTTTTTTCGCAAACGGTTTTGTTTGTTTTCTGCAACGTTTTGTTTTTGCAATTGCAAGGGTTGATTTTTATCTGCATGGTTGTTTTTTTTTTTTTGCAAGGTTCTTTTTTGCAAGGTGTTTTTTTTTTGCAACGTTGAGTTTTTAGATCGGGTTCCGATCTGGCTTCGAAAGGTTTTAGTGAGGGTTTAGATATGGTTCAGATCAAGTTTAGATGGGTTCATATGGGATCAGATAGATTTTAGTTGGGGTTAAAGACAAGTTTTAGATGAGGCACAGATAGGGTTAAAATCAGGCAAAGATGGGTTCGGTTTAGGTTTAGAACGGGTTTCAGCTTGGGGTTCGATACGTTTCAGAACACGATTATATGATGTTTCGATCGGATTCAGATGGGGTTTACATATGATAGATTTCAAATAGCTTTCAGATAGGTTTCAGATTGGGTTCAGATAGGGTGCACATAGGGTTTAGATTGGGATAAGATAGGGCTCAGATAAGGTTCAGATAAGGTTCAAAGAGAATTACAGAAGAGTTTAGAGGTGCTTAAGTTGTGATACAAAGGTTTAAATTCTGTTTATATGGGGTCCAGACAAGTTTTACATCTGTGTTTTTAAAGGGTTCGATAGGTGTAGATGGTGTTACTCAGGATTCAGTTCGGGATAAAACATTCAGGTTGGCTTCAGATAAGGTTGAGTTACGGTTAGGTTAGGGTTTTACTAGGGTTTAAATTTTTTTGGTTTGTGTCAAATTGCGGGTTAGATAGAGTGCAGAAATGGTTTATTAAGTGTTGAGATAGGTTTTAGAAGCGGATGAGATAGGGTTTAAACACATTTTCAATTGGGTTTAGATTGGGTTAAGATCAATTTGGGATATGGTTTTCAGAAAGTTCAAATAAGGTGTTAATATGGTTTCGATCAGGTTTAAATAGGGTTTAGTTGAGATAGAGTCTAGATACGGTTTAGATTGGGTGCAGATAGGGTTCGGATAGGAATTATATTGTTTTTAAGAGTTAAAATAGAGTCCAGAATGGTTTCAGAAATGGTGCAGATTGGGCTTAGATCGGGTTTAGATCGGTTTTACACAAGATTTCGATAAGGTTTCGACAAGGTTTTGATCGGTGTTTACATAGATTGAAAACGGTTTTTGATGGTTGCAGATGGTGTTAGGTAGGGTTCTCATATATGTCTAGGCAGGGTTTAGTTAGGGTTGAGATACGGTTCAGGTAAAGTTCAGGTTGGATTTCAATAAGGCCCAGGTTAGATTTGGATTGGGTTTAGATGGCCTTTCCGAATGGTATAGGTATGGTTCAGAAAAGGTTTAGCTAGGGTTCAGATGGATTTTAGACAGGTTTCCGATAGGGTTGAGAATCAGATAGTGTCGACATTGGGTTTAGATCGTGCTTACGAGGTGTGTAGATTGTGTTGAGAAACAGTTTAGATTGAGTTTAGATAGGTTTGTAGATTGAGTGTCGATAGGTGTACATAGGGTTACATGGAGATAGATAGGATTCAGATAGGGTTCAGATAAGGTATTGACATCTGTCGAAGAGGTTTAGACTGGATTAAGGTAGGTTTCGGATAAAGTTCAGATATGGTTCAAAAGGTTAAGATAGGGTTCAGACATGGTTAAAGAAATGGTTTAGATAAGGTTAAAAAAGGGTTCAGATAGGTTTGAGAAACGGTTCACATCGGGTTCAGAAAGGGCGTAGATAAAGTTTAGAGAGTCCTTCGACAGGGTGTAGTAGAAGAGGTTTTTTTATGTAAAACAAAACCGTTATAATGTTTAGAAGAGGGGTTAGATAAGGATCAGATTGGGTTTAGAAAGGCTATGGATTAAAAAAATGTTTCGACAAGGTCAAGATAGGGTTTTAGACATGTTTGTGATAGGGTTTAGGTGGACTGTATTTCGGGTTTAGCTTCGCGTCAACAAGTTAAGGTTTAGAAGCCGTTTATGTAAGGTTAAGATGTGATTTAGATAGGAATTCAAATCGGTTTAGATAGGGTTAAGATAATGTGAGGATAGGGTGTAAATCGGTTTTGATAAGGTTTCAATGGAGTTTTGTTAGGGTTAAGAATACCATCTCTCGCAAAATAATTACAGAAAACGTGCAGAGGTACTTGTTTTTCGAAACAATAAAAACCGTAATATTCGTAATTAGATGCGGGGGTTGTTCTTTGCACACACTTTCGCAAGGAGTGTGGGTTAGCGCAAGCCGCGCGAGGCGCACCACTCTACCCTCTCTTGTCGGATAATCCCTAGGTGTTGGGCGAGTGGCGGGCATTGAAAATTCAAACACGGAAATTGAAAGTCCAGCACATTTATGTGTCGAGGAGTCCGAAACGGTAACTGAAGACCTCTTCCCACATATGTGAGGAAGATCGCAGATGCACGACTGTCACGTATCCACCGGAGGGCAAGCGCCCAAGTCTAAGCGCACCGATTCGCCACGATCTTCGCTGAGATCGTAAAGTTTGGTCCATTGCTCGAGAGAGACACCAGTGAAGGATGCGTCAGTTGCAAACAAAGTGAAGTATGGGTGAGCGCGCAGGTTTGCTGTGAGAAGACGACCGAGGAAGGTTGTTACCAGGAGCTCGTCGAGCGAAGCCCCCCTAATCGTGCACCGACGTCTGGGAGGAAAGGCAGCTGCCGCCACGAAGGCAACATCCAGTACTGAAAGTCTTTCACGCCGAAAACTGAGAGCGAATGTCCAGATTCCGAGGAGCTGCTTCAAACGGAGCCCCAACAACCCTGTCACAGCACCAACCACAGTGGAAAGCATGAGGCTGACTCGTCGCCTCCAATGAGAATCCAATTGTGCCAAGTACACCGTCGAACTCACCTCCCCAAAAGTCATGTGTCGTGAATTCTCCGCATTTGGTTTTCGACACGGGCATTCCCACTCCTCGATAAAACTCATCCGCGGCATGCATGAGTTCAGTTGCCTCTTCAAAGAGAAGTGGGTGAGATAAATGAGTTCGAGGTCGTCTATGTAGACGTCACCAATACAAACAGAACATGGGAAGGCAGAACCTGACAGCAGCACCGTAGCGGGAGAGAGTACACCAGCAGCGATAAACTGACGACCGTGGGCCGATTCGATAGCATAGACCGCATTCCGATCCTCCATGATCACCCCAGAGATGGCAAACTGACAAAACTCCTGAGGATTCACAGATGAGTCGTTGGAACCAAGGAAAAGATCAGGGATGTGCCAAGCATCAAAAACTCCCCAGTTTCATCGATCTTTTCATCGTCGAGGTCGTGAAACCAGGAGCGAGGCACCCTTGGGCCGATCACTTGGCGGTGCAACCGCTCCTCATAAACACGTAAAAGCAATCACTGATGTCACGGAAAGACACGCGTGCAATCTGGTTTTTTTGAATCAAGAGACGGCGAAGACGAGGTGCAAACGGGAGTTTCGCAACACCTATACAGACGGCGAGGACGACGCGCCCATGCCAGACGCGCCGCCCGAACCTGGTCATCTCCGGCGTCTGCACGCCCGATGTCGAACTTGGAGCGCTGCATCGCTCTGCGCCTCGTATACGGCGCTGGCCACGCTTAGTCTTTTTAAAAAGTCCACAACCATCATCATACCACATCGTCTCTCTGTTGTTTACGTGTCCGTTGTCCCGTGTGTCCTGCCCTGGCACCCAGACAGTAACAAACCATTTTTTTCTTTGCGATGGCCTGTGATTTCTGCGCAGTGCTTTACACAGAGTTTGGTGGCGACTCGTGATGTTTTTAAGCTCTCTCCAGTTTGTCCCCGCGCGGCCTAGGGAGTCCAACACGTGAGAGTCAGCGCCAAGAGAAGGCGAATGCTTGGATGCTTGCACGACGGCAACTGCTCGCGATCATGAGAGTCAGCGCAAGTTTTTGCGTGAATGCTTGGGTATGTGCTCCACGGACAACCGACGGTCATCTTGCGAGTAAACACCGTCAGAAGTGAATGCTTGAATATGAGCTTGTCAGGCAACCGACCATGATCTTCAGAGTCAACGCCATGAAAAAAAGTGAGTGCTTGGATATGTACACGACCGACAACCCACCATGATCATGAAAGTGTCATTCCAGCTGAAAAGAGGTTACAAATTTCAAACATGAAATGACAGAAAATCTGCAATTTTCGCCATTTCATGCGGACATAATGTTTTTGGTATTTGTAACCGCTGTAACCATTTGTTCTGTAATTTGTTTTACTACGAAATGGTTTTTGGAATTCATTTACGAATTTCGCCAGTAATTATTTTGTGAAATGAAGATTTAAGATCTGGTTGTGATGGAAGTTTGATGGCGCTTAGATTGGGTCTAGATGACCCACGCTGTTCAATTGAAGATCCATCAATCGAACACAGTGTCTGTGTGTGTCTCTTGCTGTCAACTCAGACGCATAACAAAAAACAACATGCCGATCGAGATGCACCACTGTCGTCCTCGTCAGCATACTCCCACATTTCGACCATAGTTCCTGGCACTACAATTTTTGTTTCAACTCTCGAGAAAAAAACCATATGAAAGAAAAAGAGTCTAAAAAAAAGACCCTCTTGAAAAAAAAAACCTTCTGAACCCCACTGAAAAAACATCTGAAAAAAACCGTTGTCAAAAAATATCTCGTAAACAAAAACCTCTGAAAAAACAAACCCTTCAAAAAATAAACTTTCAAAAAAAAAAAAACTTTCAAAAAACATTTGAAACAAACGGTTCTTAAAGCACAAAACCCCTTGCAACAAGAAAGCACGAAACCCATTGCAAAAACAATTACAAAGCCCTTGCAGAAAAAAACACAAAACCTCTTGAAAAAAAAACATTGCAAAAAACAAAACCTTGTTGGCAAAAACAAAAAGCACCCCTAAGAAAAAACAAGCCTTGCAAAAAAAAAAATATCGCAAATGCCAAACCCCTTGAAAAAAAACTTGCAGAATCTTTGACATCGCCACAACCATTTGCAGTCGCTGCAATTGTGCCATTGATTTGGTCTGTGCACGGCTGCCAGATTCACACACTGCTGAAGAGAACCCAGGATGCCTTTTGGGGTGCCACGGTAGGATTGATTGCATTCGGCATTACAATCGATGTCTCCTCACCCTCTTCGACTCCCTATGTTCCCTTGGTTTGGCACCGGCGAATGCATCTCACCTACGGCTATCTTCATTGAGTTATTATTGAAAATTGCCGTCCGAAGCGACAAGCTTTGCATTTTCGTTGCTGGGCTTCTCGATGCGTTTCGTCACGGCTTTTAACCTGCAGAGAACCAATCATGGCTTTGGTTTCAATTTCAAAGAGCTCGAGTACGGAGGGATCACAAGACTCACACCTACCACACGAGGTGCTTGGAGTTCCACCCTGAACAGTTCAGACCTGATGCCTTCCGGTTGCCTAAGCCAATTTTTGTTCACCATGTTCCCCACTTGCCGGATTACTACCAGGAAGACTTGCATTGAGTCTCCCGGCTGGAGACTCCTCACGGATGGTGCCTTTAAACGCAATATTGGCGGCACAGGTGTGGCCGGTTAGGGAGTCGCGATTGTCTCGCTGGAAAATGTTGTTAGGGTCATTTCTGGCCCAGTCGTGTGTGATCCCTGGCAACCGTCGTTCTTAGGGGCCACATCCTGCAGCAACAACACTGCAGAACTCACTGGTTTTGCTGAAGCTTGTCGTTGGGCTAATTCCTTCATTCCTCGCGGTGCGCGCTTACGCATCCTTTTTGGTTCCAAACACGCGGCTCGTGTCACTCTCGGTGTTGCCCATGCTAAGAGGAACATCGCGTTAGCTCGCAGATGCAACGAACTCTTGTTGCGTTTGAAGTGCAATTTCCATCTGCCCATCACGTTTTTAGCAATGCTGGCAATGCCGGGAACGAACAACGTTCCTGTTGCCGCCTCTCTCGGCATGAGGGGCTTCCTCTCTGAGAACAACGTTCCTGTTTCTTGGTCTCAGAGAGGTTTTTTGTGCAACGTGTCTTTGAGACCCTTCACCGTCTTACCCAAATCGGCGAGGTTTTGCATTCTATCATTGGTCAGTCTCAGCTGGGGTAGTATTGTGTCCCCTCCTGCTTTTTTTTTCTGGTTTTCTTCCGTTGTTCTCCTTTCTCATCCAGCTTAAATGATTTTTTGTGGTGCGCACCCATCTTGTTGCAGTCAGCAATGGCCGAATATCTGATTTGGTGTTCTGCGTTACTTGCACACCCATTTAAGCCAGACATGCGGGTCCAAATGTGGTGGCAAGAAGACAGGGACCAAGGCGTAAGGGGCAAGGGGGGGCCGGCGTTCCGCCACCGTCGACCGTCACGCCAGGGGTTTCCGGCGTAGGCACCAAACGTGGCAACCAAGAATGGTGGTCCTCAGATGAGGACGAACACTACAACAGACGTCTAGTTCCGACACTGTGGGTTTCCTCAAGTTCGTAGCCCCCTCCGCCTTCGGATGAGCGTATCCCGACGACACCGACTGTTCACCCACCTCCTTGTATTCAGTCGCCTCTTGCCTCCGATGCAGATGGCTCGCATACTGGTTTCCGTCAGGTTGATTGTCCGTTGCGGCTTCGCGTTGATGAGGCCCTTTCGTCTTACCGCGAAGATAATAGTGAATGGAGCGACGCATGGCGTACCCATCAGTCATGCTCAGGCAGGCACGCCACTATCATTTCTCACCTTTTCTCTGATTGTGAACCGGCTCCCGAGTTCCTGGATCAGTCGCCCCGTCGGTCTCCTGGCCCTGCTCTTCATTCTGATCAGCGCAGCCGACGTGAGACCGAGAGGCTCCAAGATCCTTTCCTACGATGAAATCAAGGTGGTGGCTCCATCAGTGCGAAGGTATTCGGTGAGGATTGGAGGATCTGCCTTGTCTTCCCTCAAGTACCTTCCAACTGATGTGGACCTCGTTAAGAAAGTACGATAAAATTCCGGCCTACCGAGAGCACATGAGATTATGTTCGGTACGTTCAACGAGCCCGCCATGTACGTGGCGAGCCAGGCCGAGTTGTTTCTGTATGCTTTGAGATGCACAACGGGCATCGTGATGGAACCTTGCGACGTCATGTCGCACACAATTCCCATCTACGAGGCGTCGCGAAGCCGATATCTCTCTTCGTGGAAACGTGCAGAATTGAGATGGGAAGCCTGACGGCCGATGACTTCACGTACGTTGTGATGATCGAGTGGACTGCCGTTGCTGCGACGCCTGCTGCGACCTACGCTGATCTTGTTGGACACGTTGCATCAAGCCCGCCACGAACATGGCGATCCAGGCTTTTTTGCCTCTGTATGCTTCGGGACACACGACGAGCTGTCTTCCCTCAATGGTGTTGCGGAGGCAGGTTTCCATGTTTCTGCAGAAGACTGTCGAGGTTCATCGGGAGCAGTGCTATGGCAAGATCGTTGACGTGCCAGTAAGTGATGCTACGCCAAGTTCTCACCTTTCTAATCATGCAGATGACGATGGATGTGTCACAGGGTCAATTCTTTGAGCAAGTGGTGGACGTACCTGTCATGATGCAGCGACAGGGGCCAACAATTCAGAAGGTACAGAAAACCATGGAGTGTCCGCAGTTGCGGTTTCGTTGGCAGACCCGTTGACGTCCCAGTCGTTTTGCAGTGCCAAGTTCCCACCATCCGACCTGTACAGATAACGGTGGAAGTGCCACAGGTTCATTTTGATCGAGTGGTGGACGTGCCTGTTGTGATGCAAC
>CBDCEV010000193.1:0-8573 GCA_965215715.1 Hyphomicrobiales bacterium
GCAATGTAGTGTAATTGAGTGTCATTGAGTGCAGTGTGGTGTAGTGGAGTGTAGTTGTGGAGTTGCAGGTGTAGTTGTATTTTAGTGGAGGGTAGTGCAGTGTAATGTAGTGAAGTGTAGTGGAAGATGGTGTAATGGAGTGCAGTGGTATTTATCTGTGTAGTTAAGTTAGTCAAGTTAGTTAAGTTAATCAGTGTCTACTTTTTCGACATCTTAACGTCAAAAAAGGCTCACTTTTTCGAAAACCCTCAGTTTTTTACACTTTTGACTTGGAAACGTGCTTCGCGCCACAACGGCGTACACTTTTTCGACATCTCAACTTCCAAAAGTGGTCCGAGAATGGTGTGTTTTGTACATTTTGACTTGGAAATGTGCTTCGCGCCACAACGGCGTGCACTTTTTCGACATCTCAACTTCCAAAAGTGGTCCGGAGCTGAGGTGTTTTGTACATTTTGACTTGGAAATGTGCTTCGCGCCACAACGGCGTGCACTTTTTCGACATCTGACAACCTCCAAAAGTGGTCCGCGAGCATGAGGTGTTTTGTACATTTTGACTTCGAAATGTGCTTCGCGCCACAACGGCGTGCACTTTTTCGACATCTCAACTTCCAAAAGTGGTCCGCGAATGGTGTGTTTTGTACATTTTGACTTGGAAATGTGCTTCGCGCCACAACGGCGTGCAATTTTTCATCTCTCCTCTGGCCAGCTGGCTCCGCACCCGCCGCTTTAGCGAGCCTACTTTTCGACCCTCCGGAGCCACAAATCATTGGAAAAACACAGTGTTTCGCGACTTTCCTACCTTTTCGCGCATCTGTATCTTCTGTCTTCTTACTCTTTCTCTTCTAATCTTCTTTCTTCTAATCTTTCTCTTCTCTATGCCTCTTCCCTGCTCTGCTTTTCATCTCTCCATATTGTCGGAAGTTTTGACTTCTAAACTTCCTTCGATAATCTAATCTAATTAGTCTAATCTATTTGTGTGTATGTTTTTATTGTTCTTAATATAATATTTTAAGTTTAGGGTTTCACCACTGGGTTTTATCATTTGTGTGATCAATGGAAGTCGAACATCAAATGATCAAAGGTCCAGATACTGCTGCAAAAGGATATTGTACCGAAGAAAACACCTTAGATCCTTGAGGAAAACTGGATTGGTTCACGATTGGGAAAAATTGCTTGGTAGTGGTAAACAGCAAAAATGGGATATTAACCTGCAATAATCCAATCAATAAGTTGATTTTCAAGGAAGTGTTACAGGAAATGTTTCCTTGAACGTTGGTCAATGGCAAGTAATTGGTCACATTAGGCCACCCTAGTCACATTACAGTACAGCAACTGGGAAAACGATGGGATGCACTCCTTAATGGTGAAATGTTATGAACCACGATAATGTTCCGACCATCCAAATTTCAGGGATCATAATCCGATTTCCACAGTAAATCTCAGCAAGTTTCAAGATGTTGGGAGTTGGCAAGTTCCAGCAGTCGCCGCTGATGTTCAATTGACAAACCCTTGCGGCAGCCCGGAGCCATGAACGCGTTGGCGCAATGGCGGGAAGGTCACCACAGCATGCCCCGGCTCTTTGATGCCAGAAGTAGAGCTTGAAACATCTTGAAAACTGCAAGTTCATGAAAAACACACGGAAAAACTACCTCTGAGGAATCCCACAACTGAAGCGCTTCCATATGGTTCCATAGAATTCCACGTGTAGCCATGCAAGGTCGACACCCCAAAGCTGCCCGAAAAGCCGAACAGCGGTAGGACGCACTGTTTGTGGAGATCTTGGGCATCATCTGGGTGGTCAAAAGTCTACTCTAAAAATGCTTCGTTGTAATTACATCAGTAGAAACACGTCTGCAGGTGGTTTTAAGATGTTTTTAACTGTATCGTCATCTCAGCCATTCATCCCTTTTGTACGGTTGAAAAGACAATATTTTGAAAACCCCCGCCTATAGACATGTGTGGGTAGCCCAATTTTTGGTCAATGCAATGTCCATCTAGCCAGAGCGATTTGAGGTTCAGCTCGCGTCGAAAAAAGTCAGGGTCTGAGGTCTGGGTCAAAGTCGAGCATCCAAACCAAACATGGTGAATCATCAAGTTATAAACTCATTAATCATTAACCTAAAGTAAAACAATACCATATAAACACCATATATATACAATATATATATATATATATCATCAAATAAGATGTTTTTAAAGAAAAGAAACATGGTGAAACAAGCCAAAAAAAAAACTGGGTCATTAAGTTTGGCTGCCCCGGCAGCCCGGCGTCGAGCAGGTGCCTGTGCCAAAGGATCAGCTGTGAAGACAAAACCTGAATGCTGAGCCGAACATGAGTCATCTATTGTGGTTTCCATAAATGGGGGGGCATACCGCAAAATAGATGGTTAATTTCATTTAAAAATCGATCTAGTCTATAAATGGATGATTTAAGGGTACCCCCCATTTTAGGACCTCCATATATCCATAAGCTTCCTCATCTTCCTCGTCACTGCCAAATGCTGGCGGTTTTTCAATCGGGAAAACCATGGAAAACCAGGAAAAAACATGTGAAAACATATGCAAAAAAACAATGGGAACCAAAATTGCGGGTCTTACTGTGGGTTGGAAGGAAGGATTTACCGAGCTTACCTACCACAGTGCGGTCATCATCGGTCATCCAACATGCTGAAACTCCAACATGGCATATAAAGATGAAAGGTGATGGGGAGGACAAGGGGGAAGCCAACCTTAACCCTAACCCCATCCACATCTTTACTCCGTCTACTTCAATCTGGCGCGCTTTTCTGTCTTAGTGTGCTGCCCTGATTTTGGTTTTGCATTCAGGCAGTCCTGCAAGCCACTGAGGGCAAGCAATGCTGGTTGACACCGGGCAACGGGACGGTGAAAACCGCTATTGAGGGAGTTTTTTTCTGGTCGCCCACCACAGCCACTATTCGGACAGGGACCCTGTCAACATTTGCAGCGAGGTTAACATGTGATAACGTCGAAACCGCATCCACAGTTTCAATGTTTGGCCGATCATATTTGCCTCTGAATTCTTCTGATAAAGAAATGTGTTGGGCTATTTTGGACTCTAACAACCGCTTTGGCCTGCTGTTTGATTGACTGATTCAACCATTAAAAATTGGCGAATTCAACCCCATTGGTGGATGAAATCTGCATATCTTCATACACCACTATATGTCCCATATAAGTTTCCAAACTGCAAACATTCAGTAACCTTCGGCTCCTGGTTCACTCCCACGGGCAAGTTCTGGCACTCTGATGCTCGCGTGCCTTGCTGCAACATCCTCTGGGACATAGATTTTTGGATCAACAAATGTTATTCTTAGGCAACATGTGCCAGATTGATGCGTCCGATGTTTTTCTATACTTTTGGACATATAATGCAAAGCTGAGCAGTTTCAATAATCATTGATCATAATGGATCCTCTAAGGTCCCAAATGGTCCCTGGTTCCCCAATCTTCAATGTCTGAAGTCGGTATTGTTATGAATGATAGGTGTGGCTCAACATTAGGGCACCAATGGGCCCCATACAATTGAGTATTTTTTAGTATCCAACCTTGATGGTCACTGATTTTGAGACATAGCCACATGAAAAAAAAAATATTTTGCAGTAAATTAATATGGAAAATCAGCGACAATCCACCCTTTACAAATCATATTCTGGGTTTTCAAATGTGTTTTTTCATATCCGGGGTGGTTTGCCCCATATATATCCAAAACCCACTTGGTTTTTTTACCAATCGTTGCTAGGTTAACCACATGATTGGTGGTTACATCCCCATTTGCCTTTGTGTTCTATTCACATTATATCATAGTTGATTCAACACCCGTCAAAAATCTATGGATGCGCCTGAAAAATGGTGCATACCAATTAAGAATGATTATTTACTGACAAAATTTATGATACAAACATGGGATTTAGGGGTCTTCCCTATTTTTTGGCGCCACGCTAACATGTTTCTTGGTCATAAACATTGTTCTTATATATATATATATAATTAAAATATATTTATACATAACATTGTAAAAGAATATACCCTCTGGTAAATTAACATAGACCCTGAAAATCACCAATTTTTAGAGGAAACTAATCTTCCAACCCCTATCTACCAGGGTCTATGTTAATTTACTGGAGGGTATAAACACACATATTCCATGTCCAAATCATCTCCACTGGGAAAAGCCAGTTGTTCTTTTCCAACATCGGCCGCCGGGCTCCAGAATCCGATCTTCGCACGCCTGATGGACGTGCCAGGTGCGCCAGGTGGTTGAGACAGCTCAAAAAAAAGGGGTTACTGATGGGTACTGCATAAGTACTGATATGGGTAACATATGTTACTGATGGTTATGTGAATATGTAAATATATGCATGTTATATCATGTTATATCTAGTTTGTATTTGAACATGTGCATATTTTTATGCACATAAAGGTACATACAGATTAGACATTGGGGATAATCATTCTAGGATGGGAAACATGGCAATCAATGTCAGAAGACTAACCAAAATAAGTGATCTGATCAGCCTCAGCTTTTCAGAATGAAGACATTGGTATGGGTCAACAATGTTAGTACCACAGGTACAATAGGGGTTACGTTACCAAAGGTACTACACTAATCATCCCATCTTTGGAAGTCTGTTTTTTTTTGTTACCCCCAACCGCAGCCTGCATCTTGCTGAAGTAAATCCCAAAAAAATATCTCAAGTTTCCAAATATCCTGATACTATCTCAAATGTTCTCATCATTTCTCATCATTCTCAGGAATATTTCAGGCGTGCACATAGTTTGTTCTGGGGACCAGTTATATATAATATTATCTTTCAGGCAAGTATAGTTAGTCATTGATTTTTTTTGATACGATTGTCACCATTCTTATTAATAATCTTGTTTAACATTGAAATTGTTTACGTAAATCGAATTTCAGGAGCCCAAAAAACCGCTACCTGTTTAGCCCTTCTCGGCTTCGCACATCGTAGCGTATCACAATGGCCTTCGGCGAAAACACCGCCCTCATCCGGTAAAAACTCCGGCACAAGAATCGTTAAGCAACAAAAAATGAAGATTTGTTTACAGGAATGACCGTCTGGCAATTTAACAGAGCTATGGAAAATGGTCAATTTATAGACGTTTTATCATTTTTTATCTATTACATAGACATGATTATTTTCCATAGATCTGTTCAATTAACATAGGGTATCTTACATACCTTATATATAATATATATTCTTATACCATATGATCGGCGTTCTGAGTTTTTTTATATTCGATAATCCGCAACTGGCAAACCATGTTATCCATGTTTAAATGAAACATATGAAACATTGAGTTTGCAAACCAAGGTTTATCAAGTCCAACGTACTACTCAGTCAAACGACAGGTCAAGCAGGTGTACAACGACGAATTTATGTCAAACTATAAAAAGTGGTAAACCCAATAGTAATTCTACCGTACCAAGTGTTTTTTCTTTAATATGTATACCGGAAATTTCTATAATTTGTACTGCAGTTATATATCATAAATCGGGAATTGTAAATATATTTGGGTTGAGTGATCTGAAATGGCTGAATAACAAAAAAACAGTACCCACATCACCTGGCTATGTTCAAAACAAGTGATGATCCCGAAGGTCTTGGGGAAAATCATGACAGTCAATGGATTGGTTTAAAGGAAAATCTACAGGAAAACCATGGTTTTTTTACCACCAAACATAGGGTTTTTCCACTAACTTTTACCAGAAACCAATTCGATGAGACAGTCATGACCACAATGATTATTGGGTAATTTAATTGGGTATGATCATAAGTCATCATAAGAAATGATTCGGATGATGGCCAGATAATTGGATATGATGAGTAATTATGCCAATCCCTGGGCAAATCCACCTTGTGGTTTCTCTTGTTGGGTTGGTTATGGATCAAACCTATCAAAAGCTAGCCTAGATTCCTTAAAAAATCCTCTGAAAAAATATTAATCAGTTGGGATGATTATTCCCAATACATGGAAAAATGTTCCAAACCACCAACCAGAAGGTAATTTCACAGGTTTTGACCCATCCCCAGTTTTCACCGCTGGTTTAGTACACCGCTGCCAGCCTCTAAGGCGTCCAAAAATCTCCTGGCCGTGATGGAAAGAAAGGTGATGACCACGGGTGAACCAATAAAAACAAACTGGTTTAAGAACTTTAATGTGCTTTAATGATGCTTAATTCAAATCTGTGATATCGTATAATTAACCAAACAAACATGCAAATCATGATGCAAAGCAAAACAGTGTGAACTGTCAAACCACAACCAAAAAAAAACAATGATGGCACCCAACATTTGGTGTTTCCGGCTGCTGATTCGCTCCCTATGGTATATAAATACCTCAGTTCACCAACGCTTGCCTGCTGAAACACCATACCATCAAAACTCCTTTTTTGGCACGCATGTTGTTCCGCGCAAATGACGCAATCTGCTGACTTCCTACGTAGCTAAGGGTCCCTTGGGATCCGTGAATGAACTGGCCAAACACTACGCCGCCAAAGGCAATCTTTGCTACAAAGGAAAACTGGAGAAAAAACTGGCGTATTCCCCGTGCAGGGATCAAAATCCTAGCATCCTAGATCATCTTAGTAGCGGTAGGTGTCCTGCTTGAAAGGACCATCCACCTTGACGCCGATGTAGTCGGCCTGCTCCTTGGAGAGCTTTGTCAGGTTTGCACCCAGAGATGGCAAGTGGAGGGCTGCCACCTTCTCATCCAACTGCTTGGGCAGCAGGTACACATCGTTCTTGTACTTCTTGTTCTTGGTGCAGTTCTCCAAGATATCCAGCTGAGCCAACACCTGGTTGGTGAAGGAGCAGGACATGACGAAAAGATGGATGGCCAGTGGCGCAGCCAAGGTTCACCAGTCGGCCAGATGCCAAGACAATGACACCGTGGCCATCAGGGAACACAAAGCGGTCCACCTGTGGCTTGATGTTCTCAACCTTGATGCCAGGGAAATTCTCCAAGTCCTCCATGGCAATCTCGTTGTCAAAGTGGCCGATGTTGCACACAATCGCATTGTTCTTCATCTTCTTCATGTGATCCAAAGTGATGATCTTGAAGTTGCCCGTGGCGGAAGTGAAAATGTCGACCTCACCCACGCATTCCTCAATGGTAACCACCTGAAATCCCTCCATACATGCCTGCAAAGCGCAGATGGGATCAATCTCAGTGATGAGCACACGGGCACCAGCACCCCTCATGGCAAAGGCGCAGCCCTTTCCGACATCTCCGTAGCCTGCCACCAAGGCACGCTTGCCGCCAATCATCACATCAGTGGCTCGCATGATGCTGTCTGGCAGAGAGTGGCGGCAGCCATACCTGGAAAACCGTTGCGTCTTATTTCAGACAACGTTCCAAAATATCCAAAATTTAGGGGAACTAGTGTCTGCAACTTTTCGTCGAATGAAAAATTAGATTGATTAGATGGCAAATTTCCCGATTTAATATAGACAAATGCAGCAACACGCGAAAACAAATAGGGTGTTGCGGCCTCCGAAAAATAGGCTAGCTAAAAGCCGCGGGTGCGCAGGATGAGCGATCAAAATGTGCACGCAGCTGTGGCGCGAAGCACATTGCGAAGTAAATATGTGAAAAAACACCTGATGTCCGGAGAAGTTTTGGCAGTTGAGCCGTTGAAAACGTGCGCACGGCTATGGCACGAAGCACATTTCGAAGTCAAAAATGTGAAAAAAAACACCTGAGGTCGGGAGCAGTTTTAGCACTTGAGCTGTTAAAAGAGTGCACGATGCTATAGTAGGCTTCCACAGCGAGCCAATGAAAGCACATGCAGGTGGAAAGGTCTTGCAGGTGAGCTGCTGCAACAATGCGCGATGGGAATTGACAAGTGTTCAATCTCCGATCTGTTTTCAGCCCAGGTTTCTTTCCGGCTAAGAGCAAACTTTGTTGTTACCAAACGTCACAGTTAAATTGCGAGAAACCTTGGTTTTGGTTTGATTCACGTATTAGTTTACTGCAGAAAAACTTCAAGTCCAACGTTGGTCCTGAAACCTTCGAAGCTGTATGTATGCTGGTCCGAAACCCAGCGCATAAAAAAAATATCAAAAACACAAAAACCAATGGAAAATTGCAAGAAAACTGGTAACACCAATCATAAACTTGGGCTGGTACTTTTACTGGAATTTCATTTGCATTCTTGCGGAAAAAGTGATCAACGTTCTCAGGGAGGCTCATTTGATAGTAAATCCCAAATTTGCAATCGCTGAATATCGCTTAAACATGATCTTTGGGTAAAAAAACGGTTTGTGCTGCGGCCAGAATGGAAGGACGGGGGCGGCCCACTATCAATGTTTTTCGCGGGGGCCTAGAACGCAAAAAACTGACACTGTTTTCGTCAGTGGCAGAAATTCATGCAACTTTCCTAAGTGCACTGTTTTTTTTTTGCCATTTGGTTTTTCCAGGTGCACGTTGTCGAACTTGGACTTGGTCACACAGCCGTTGACGTTGATGGCAGGGAAGAGGAGCTCACCCTTGGCTGCCATCTCACGAAGGCGGTGCACACCAGTGGTGGTCTC
>CBDCEV010000194.1:0-6020 GCA_965215715.1 Hyphomicrobiales bacterium
CCCAGAGCCACAAAGGCACCCATAAACCGCCACGAAGAAGAGAAAACACGAACAGAAACACAACCAAAAAAGCAACCCTTAAAATCCTAAACCCTAAAACCTAAACCCTGAAGCCTAAACCCTAACCCAAAAACTCTAAACACCAAACCCAAAAACCCAAAACCCCTAAACCATAACTCCAAAACCATAAACCCTAAAACCTGACGGCCGCCGGGCCTCACACAAATTGGCACAAACCGAAACCTCGCATTTTGGGAGGGCCGTTGCTTTGAACCGCGACCACAATTCCACGAGAAGATCGCCAGATAGAGAGGATAGAACGAAATTTGCGCTGGGAGAGGGAAAAAAGCGCCAAATTTTGGGCCTCCCACCCTTCGGGCCCTCACCGATCTGGCTTCCGCCCTTCGTGTCCACAGACTTTTGTCTCCCACCCTTCGGAGCACCTTTCCTTGGAGCCACCATCCTTCCGCCCTCCAACCCCCCTCTCGTCGAAACAGCTTCCCTTAGGGATTGGAGTTTAGGGTTTAGGGTTTAGGGTTTAGGGTGTAGGGTTTAGGGTGTAGGGTTTACGGTGTAGGGTTTCAGGGTTTCAGGGTTTCAGGGTTTCAGGGTTTCAGGTTTTGGTGTTTCGGGATTAGTGTTTAGGGTTTCACGTTTAGGGTTTGAGGTTTAGAGTTTAGGTGCCATTCGTGTGTCATCAGACCTGCTGCAGATGGAGATGTTGATCATGTTGGTGTTTCGAGTAGGACAGAGACAAAAATAAGAGACCATCGCACTCGAACACAGGCACATGTTTATACATACATCACACACTTCTTGGAATTTGCGGAATGGCGGAAGAACCCCAACATCAATTAAGCTTATATGAAGGTAAGGGACTCTATACGAGCGATGCCATCAACAGACTTCAGACCCTTTCAGACAAGTGCGACTGAGCTCCCTTTGTGAACGTTGATGCGTTGAGAGCTTTGACAGCGGCAATTGAGTGCCTCTAGCTTTTTTCAGCGATGAACCTGAACTTGATGGGGATCGAGCACAGCCAGCTCAATCTTCAAGTCGCGCAGCGAGAAGGAGTTAGCACAGTGTGATGTCGGTTTTTCACAGGTGTGTAGATGGTCTAAAATCAACACACAGCAAAGTACCACTGAACATTCGCCAGCACTCAGCTGTTGGCAAGGAATCCGACGAAAACGAAATGGATCACGAGTTCTGTTCTCAAGTTCCTTGTCAAGAAAAACTTTGAAGCGACACCAATTCTGTAGGGACAACAAAGGAACGACGAGAATCAACATGCAGGATCCTCCAGTCACGAGAGCATTCGGATGAATAGCGCTCAAGAATAAAGCACAATCAACGAAACCAAACACACAGGGTGCGTTGCATAATGCTGCAAACCTCTGCGCGTTGTGGATTCACAGTACCTGGCTGAATTGAGAAAAGAAGGAGCCGACAGAGTATTTTGGTGGAATACATTTTACCCAACATCGTTGGCAAATCATCTTTACCGGCAAGAAGGAACACATCGGTGCAGAAAAGGCTAGCTGGATGCAGTGAACGAGAATTGCTTGGACCTGGGACACGATAACGGATGCATCCTGCAATTCCGTTATCGTCGAATCTGCGTCTCCGAAAGAACACTTATTTCCCAAGTGCAAACATCAGTTCTGGGCACAGTGCATGAAGAAGGTAGCGTGAAGCAACACTGCAAACATGCAGCACGCAACAGAAGTACATGCGAGGGTGAAAAAAAAAACAACTAAAGAACACCACAGAAGATGGACTGATACACAGAAAGATTGTTGAAAAAGGCTGCAATACACCGAACTCAAAACGAACAACACAAGACAAGAAAGGCGCTTCACAAAAAACATAAAAAGATGTGTGATGGGATCAATATTCAGCCGACTCTTCAAAAACTCATACGTATCGATCCAAACAGGGTTTCAATAAAAACTTTTCGTAGATACTGCTCTATTCTACAGCTGACAAAAGTGAAAACATGGAGCACAAAAAAAGTTTGAAAAACTACCAAAAAGTTAAAAAGTCAACTGAAAAACAAAAAATTCTTAAAAGATTTCAGTTGAGATTCGATGACACTGTCAGAATAGACATTTCAGACAAAACACTTATTGAACAAACAATAATTGAAAAAGTTGAAATATGAGATCATGTTTTAAAAAAACAAAAAAAATCCGCACACGCTTCGACAAGAATTGCAAGAAGCACATGGACCACCGTGTTCGCGAGGTCGGCCTGGGAAAAAATCTCGAACAGTGGTCTATACATCAAAAAAAAGAAATAGGAGCACACATTGCAATGCGACTATGTCAAAAATTCCCATGACAAACTGTGTTTAAAAATATATATAGAATTTTCCACGATAGCCCATACATATTGCGGTGAACACAATACATAACAAGGACATGACAAGTCCCTCTTACACCGTATTCAAATGGACGGAATCGACAGTGCTTGGGATATCTTTCGTATCCCAAAAGACAGCGGTATAAAAATGGAGTGCAAGACATCACGCATCGGCCAATTTCCGACAACCCTCCACCAACGGAGAGTCTGCATGAAGTCAAAAAACAAACCAGCAACAATGACACCGATGCTCAATTGCATCTTGGGTTTGATCTTTGCCGGCGCATTTAGATGGAGGGTTGCAGCAGAATCACATCTGAGGTTGATGGAGACCTTCAAGGAGAACTGGGATACGACAAACCATCAAACAACACGACGTATTTCTTATATGGTGCTGTGACATATGACGCGCGATCACAAGAGATATGATCTGCGGATCCGAAGGTTCAAAAAAAAGGAAGCATGAAAAAAATCTTACACCACGAAATGTGCAAAAAATTAAACAACAACACACCATCAAAAAATTTCAAAATTGAGCCCACAACAAACATTGTGGTCAAAAAAAAAAAATCACGAAAAAAATCAAAAAAGAGATGTCTCATAATAAATAGAACCATAAAATTTAAAAAAATCCGAATGGTAATGAAGTACGGCCAACATCTGTAAGCTGTGTTGCAGTGTACGGTCTGAGTACACCTTCGGCTTCGATGAGATCGAAGTTGGTGCTGAACCTCGATGTCACGCGGCGCGCCAATTTGAACTGGAGGAACGTCTTCAACAACAGACGTTTTTTTTTTTTTTTTTTGAAAAAAAGTGTACATCAAAAAAATTCACAAATAAGTGCAATAGCACTTATTGATGTAGCGTAAGTATACTGTCGACACCATAGCCAGCATAACAATGTGTATCTACAATGTGACAACGTATTCTGTAAAATAGAGATAGTTTTTTTGGGCAGAGCGCCTGTCGCGAGCCAGTCCCGCTGGCGTACCGACATCTGCTGGACAACACATCCCTAAGACAGGTTTGTATAACTGCATTCGCCGAGGATGTAGCCGTGGCCAATCATCAACCAGCACAAGCAGCCAGCAACAGATGTCCAGTAGAGATGCCACAGGCATAACATTGGACAACATGCACATCAGCAGGAACGACCAAAAAGATAGTGTTGAGAAAAACTGTTTGAGAGACGCACGTATCCACATAACATTACCAAGAAGAAGAACTCACTAACACAGATAGATGTGACAGACCTGGACACAAAAAAACAAACCACACAAAGAAAGGGATAACCAAATGAAAAACATCAACAAAGTCCTGTAGTGATGACAATGCAACGAAAACGGCAAAATAGAAACAAAAATATGCGACGCAAATAGCAGCACATATCGATGTGGCAGACCACGAAAGCGGATACGAAGTTCCTCGGCCGTCAGTATTACAAGTGCCACGAATGCAGGTCATTCAAGGACACGAAAATCGATATCATGTGAAGGAACTTAGGTCCAGAATCCTTGAAATACATATTACACGAAATATACTCGTCTACACAAAAAACATTGACATGGCATCTTGATTATGGCGTGTCTCGGAGAGGGTGGTTGTGGTGGTATGTCTTTGCGGATGCAGCATTTTTTTCATCGAGGAGAGGGCTTCCAATGACAACCGAAAGAAGACTCGCAAAGCTGCGATGTTGTGATGATGATCAGATGTTTCTTGCACACGGCTGAAAGCAGTGACTGGTACAGAAAGTTGGTTGCACACGGCTTCAAAAACAGCCTCCCGTACAAAGAGATTCTTGCGCACGGCTCCAAACAGCCTCCCGCACAAATTGTGTCATGTACACGGCATCGAACAGACTCCAGTACAGAAAGTGTGATGTACACAGCGCTTTTAGACAGATGTACGCGGCTCCAAAGAGTCTCCCATACAAATGTTTGTTGTACACGGCTGCAAAATCAGCCTCCCGTACAGAGAAATTGTTGTACACGGCTTCAAACAGCCTCCTGTACATGAACTCCAAGAAGAACACAAACATCGGCATGTTAAAGGAGAACGCAAAAGGCACAATGAATGCAATCGCGTTTGTCATATCCGAAATCACTTGTGACAATGCTTATCCGTAACCAACAAGCTTTTCACAAAGTGTACTCGGAGGTGCCAACACAAACGATGGTGAGACAGAACATCAGTATGTAACTAATCAACTGGCAGAAGATGAAACATGAATACACTTTTACATCTCTGAACACAAGACACTAACCACGAGGTGGACCCGTGTGATTAATAAGGACATTTCAGAACACACCACGTTCACAAGAGCAAACATTTGTTCATGATGTAACAAATGAATCCACCCAAGACGCGGCATCAACCGGATAAGTGAAGAGAGGTGAGCACTACATTGCTTGATTGCAATCTGAACCAAGCAGAAGACAACGAGAACCACACAGCGTTGCAGAAGCACTTCTTGAATGATAGCATAGCGGGCGCTGCACGAAAAGGCGGCGATGGCGACAAGGGCTGAGAGCGATGCGGCCGCAGTCGCGGCAATGAAGCAGGCGCTGCACGAGAAGGCTGCGATGGCGACAAGGGCTGAGAGCGATGCTCGGCCGCAGTCGCGGCGATGAAGCGGGCGGTGCACGAAATCGCGGCAAGAGGGCAGGCGGCATTGTGGCGAGATGAGCAGAAGATCCGGAAGGCAAAGTTGTAACCATTTGGCAATGAGCACAAATCCCACCAAAGATGTATTTACATCAAGATGACATCATGCTAACACAATTCTGAAAAGGAACACAAAGAGAAAACCAGGTGAAGAGAGGTGAACACTTCACTGTTAGATTGCATTCTGAACCAAGCAGAAGATAACGAGGACCACACAGCGTTGCAGAAGCACTTCATGAATGACAGCATTGTCGCTTCACAAATGAAGCAACCTTTACAATGAGCATCTGACAGTCTGACGAAACAGCACAAACGAGGGACATGGGAGCCACAGTTGATATCGGAAAACTGTCAGCCATAGCATTGTACCTGACAATTTCCACAAGAATGGCAATTCATCCAGCCCAACCAACAGCTGGAAGAAAGAAATGAGAGCGACAGGTTTATGGACGACAAGCTCCTTAGAACAACCATCATCGGCGAAATTCTTTTCAAAGGAGTTACAACTGATAAAAATATTTTTGGAGAACTCATTGTCAAAACGAGGCCATGTACAGGATAAGTTCCGTCAAAGCAATACCATAACCGATGAATTGAACAAACAACCCTTGATGCAGAACTATGCAACCAGATCCACAAGCAACCCAAAGATATCATGAACGATTGTTATTCATCAAGTCACAAGCACGCTCATAAAGCGAAAGATTCGCTATCCATCGGTCAATGTGTCTTGACAGCGTTCGGGACACCCTCCAACAGAACTGAAGTCACAATACAAAGAAAAAAATGGCCGAAAAATCAATAAATGAAAGAAATGTTTTCATAAAAAAGTATTGAAGAACCCTTCCGTGCGAGAAACAACATTTTCAAAAAAAAAAAATCTGGGGTGCGGTTGTCTGTTTTCAATGCAAAACGACATTCCAGAGGTACAGTTCGCCGTGGCTATGAACCTTTGCCGAAAACAACGGTATTTTTCAGTAACACCCTCCCAC
>CBDCEV010000195.1:0-8747 GCA_965215715.1 Hyphomicrobiales bacterium
AAAAGGTGAAGGAGAGATCTGCGCGAGCAGATGGATCAGCGTGATTGGGCTGAATAAAAAGATTCGAGCGACTGTTGCTGCAGAGCGGCAAGTGTGTTTTTTGAAGTGATTGGGCAGGGAGAATCGAAGGTGACAGGCAGCCAAGACTGCAGACAGAGCAGCCGCAGGTTGAGGCGAAGCGTGCCTGGCGTCTTTTGTTTTGCAATTTCTGTGTCATTTTCAGTTTACATAAAATGAAAACAAGCGTGACGCTAGCGTTGCAGGACGGGCACAGTTCTCCGCCGCACGTGGAAGCGCAACGGGAGCGGCGCTTTTTTTGTTTTTTGCATGTTCTGTGATTTTCTGTTTGACGTGAGAATTTCCTTTTCCGTACGAGAGACGCGCCCACTGGGAGACTTTGTACAGGTATCATGAGTGACACGGGGAAGATCTGCACCACGTGATGTTTTGTGTTTTTTGTGTGATTTTGGTTCTTTTAAAAGTAATAACCATGGATGTATGGATGTTTGGATATTTGATTCTTTTCTTTTGTTTTCTTCGATGCTTTCCAAAATTATTGTTCAGGTTTTTTGACTACAGAACAGATGTCCAGTCGTCCGGAATCAATTTTGCATCACAGATACAAATTTCCGGTCGTCCGGAATCATTTCTGATAACAGATACAGACTTGGGCTTCGCAGGATTTTTTTTTTCAGAGAAACAGTTTTTGACTTTTCTGGAATTAATTCTGTGATGATTTCCGTGCGGATGGTATTGCCAGCCCCGAGCGTGACGCGGAGTACGACAAGAAAGTGGCGGATATGGAGTGGCCTGACTCTGAGTCTCTTCTTGAAAAATGAGTTGACCGACATCGAAAAACAGTTGTTTTCTTCGAGAAGCATCAGTGAAATGCTGCATACACACATGTGGTATTCGTCAGCTTTGATTACGAAAGGAAGCCCGCTCTGTTGAGGAATCCAATGGTGCAGAGGCATGGCGTCTTACACACAGCAGATACGCGCCAGACACACAGAACCGTCAATATGCCTTGATGCAGAAGATCATGGTGCCAGTGAAGCGTTGGTGTAAACACACTTGAGGTTTCGAATCAGGCTTGAAAGTTGGGGAGCTTGACGTCGGATAGTGGGAACGTGCACTCAGGAACGCAGCAGCACTACATACAAAGGCAAGAGTAACAAGAAAGGTGCAAGCAAAAACAGGTGGACGTGGTGCAAACGAGTCAGAAACAGTCTCAACCCTGTCGTATTCTTCGCAGACACCAAGCACGATTGAAGCTCTTTGGTGCAATCCACACACACCACAAAATGATGGATCATGACCCAGGAGTGACAATCAGTTCACTGTCCTCAACCATGAGATAAGCTGGTGCATCATATTTACAGGATGTTGCGCTTTGCGGTGCCGGTGTTGCGTTAAAAGTGCTGATGGTACATCTTTTTTGACTTCTGTTGCGTCTAATGGTGCTCATTTTTATCCATCCTTCCATCCATCCTCGATACCCTTTTTTTTGACCTCTGTTGCGTCTAATGGTGCTCTGTTTAGGCGAATCTCTCGATGTGTTCCCGATCGTGATGCAACCATCAGGCATCGTGATGCGATCCGCTCCATTTTGCACAATAAATTGACCGAGACTTGTCTCGTTCGCAGACGTGCTTACCCCCAAAAACGTGGTTTTTTCTCAGCTTTCGTAAGGGAATGCGTTCGGGCACCAGATCTTATAACATGGCAAGGGAGCTAGCACTATCTACTCAACAGAAACGGTCAGTTTCTCCTATGAAAACGGCACCGTAAAGCGCAACACCTTGTATGGGCAGCTCCATGTCTGTCAATCGAATATCCAGGACAAAAGAATACCATTGCTTGACCCTGGAATTCACACGGCGAGTGGAGCTCGTCTCCAGCATGATGGAGGACGTCTGGTAAGATTCCAACTTCCAGAAGGAGAAACAAACCGAGTGCTTGTTCATGCGTGCGATGTTCAAAAACCCCTTCTTTTTTGGTTGTCTCGCTCAGCAGGGGTATTTGAGTGATCATCGAGCTGACACAGGTACGCTTTTCTACCCTAACATAATTTCAAACACAACGCCCAAACACAGTTGCCCAAGGAAGATAGTTTGTTCTTCGTCAAAGGGATGCTGATGGCACCCCTGGTGACAGCTGGTGTGAGTAACGATGTCGCTCGAGAGTTATAGATGCCGATTGGCCCACAAGCGCTGGAAGATGCGAAAGAACCGATGCCATCTCGTCCAGCGACGCTCAAAGATCCGGGCACTCCTGATCAGATCGTACTGGATCAGCACAGCTTGACGCATTTCCCGAGTCAGCCTTGGTGCAAAGTATGCGTAGAATCCCGAGGACGTGCTTTTCCACATCGGGAACAGTCGAAAATTGACGCCGTGGTACCACAACTTCAGTTTCACAACGGCTACATGGTGGACGGAGGCCCTCTACAGATGGCATGCTTCCTCGTGGACACCTCTTCTGGAGCCATCCATGCGACAATGGTGCCAGACTCCAAGAAGATGGACATGCCCTACGTGGTTGCTGGAACAGTCGAGACAAAGAATGAGTTCAGTTGCTACTGGGCAAAAATGGTAAAGGCATGTCGTCCTGAGGGACAAGACTGGCAAATTCTACGACAAGTGTCACCGACACAGAGCCACCAGAGCAATGGCGCCGCGGGGAAAGCCGTCTCTCCATTGCGCGGTCTTGCCCGCACATTAACGGTAGTTCTCAAAGACAAAACCCCGTCTTTTGACGTGACGACACATTCACCGATGCTGCCGTGGACAATCAGAGACGCTGCGTGGGTTCTCACACGATACAACGCGGGAAGAGGCACACGAATGACTCCGTACGAGAAGATTCGTGGACAGAAGTTCAGGAAAGAGAGCCTGCCACTGGGTGACCAAGTTCTCGCTCGTCGCCCAGGAGCCAATGTCAATCAGCTTTTGCAGCCGTGGGTCACAGGCCTTTGGTTGGGACGTGACACACTCAGTGATGAGCATCTGATTGGCGCGGCCGTTGGGGGCTCCCGCCGGGGCTGCCATCGGGGTGGCTGAGCTCGCGATGTGCGCAGAGTTGCACTACCACAGTACGTTCAGGTCTTCACGATTCGCCTCACAGGTATGAGCAGGCTCTGCAGAGTGTAGCACTGGGTTGCACCATTTCACGGGTTCGCACAGCTCTGCTCACAGGTTGAGCCTCATGTGCCAGGGTTGCACACTCTGGCTGCACAGGGTTGCGAGTCACTCGGGAAAACTTTGTCGTGGTCGAACCTGGTTTGGTCACTTGCTTCTTGTTGCTAGGTGCGAGGAGTTCACGTTTGGGCACACTGGAACACGAAGATGTACTGTGTGCCAGGTCTCCTGCAGTCTGACCGCCTTGCCGCCTTGTTTTTTTAGCTTTGAAGCGAGTTTACTTTTGCCTCCGAGAGTAAAGCTTTCAATGACGCCTTGGCCGGATAGGATGTTACTTGTCAGCGTCCACTCGTGAGGAAAGGGATGCCTCATCTGAGAGAGACACATCCGTTTGGAAAGTCTCTGTGCCAGTTGTAGAATCTGCAGTGTGGATCTTTTGGTGTTGTGCGAACATGTTCTTTGTATACAGATACACAGTCTCACGCACACTCCTTCAGCGTTAAGCTGTCAGAAGCACATGTGACGCATTCTGCACACTTTAGCACTTTTAAGGTTCAAAGTCGGATTGAAAAGTCATTCCATCAAGTCATCAGGCGCTGAATTCCCTTATTTGAGTGCGACGGTTACCACTTCCACTACCACGAACTGACACCTTTGCATCTGCGCAATAACTCACGCTGTTGTGTGGCAGTATGACGTTACACCAAACTAACAGAGGTTATGAGCCCAACGTCTCTACCCACGTTGACGTCTCTATCAACACCATGAACAGTGAGATGAATACGAGCGGAGCAAGGTTTGTTCCAATAGTGGATTTGACGCATGAAGATGACGACACGAACTCTCGCATGTCCGACATCCCGTTGCCGCTTCTCGCGAGTGTAAATTTTCCGTCGAAGAATTCTGCATTGGCAACATTCTCACAAGCTGGGAGCGACCCCATGCAACATGTTCACTGTCTCCAACCGATACCAAATCAGACCGGAGAGAATCCTTGGCAAGTACAGTATCCTGTTACATATCCTCAAAGTGTACCTGCCGTTCTTGGACCTCAAGAAGCGGTTCAATTGGTTACACAACAAGCACGAGAAGCTCTGAATTAGCTGCGCGAAACGGCTCGACGCGCTCTACTCCTTCAACAAGAAGAGTTTCTCGCTGCCACTCACCAATATGAAGCGACTGCGAGGCAAAACCCATCTCAATACTTTGACAAGACAAAGTGAAGCATACAATTACACCGTGCAGATGCAAGTTCGACAACTCGAACATGAAGCAGACACGCGGATTTTCCCAATGACAAGCGATTCTCTCCGGAAGCAAATCAAGCTCTTGAAAATAAGCGAGAAATGTTGGTGACGGAAGTGACATCAGAAGTATGGAGGCGAGACGAACGAGTACATGATTTACGTGTAGAATTCAGTCTTCAAGCACTACACTCGGAAGACGCCACGCCAACAACGAAGTCAAGAATGCGCTGGACCAAATCAGCACTTGACACGATTGGTTCAGGGAAACACAGCAATGAAGAATCTCGAGCCGCCCAATCATCTGCTGGACCAGAAAATTGATCGTTTCGACAAAGAGAAGGAGAATTTCTACGAGAAGTACGACGTCACAATAATGACAGAGCAAAATGTGGTGCTCAATTGTTTAGGAATCGGACAAACCTGGAATCCCATGAATCCAGAACCTCAGAAGACCAGCAAGTCATTCGTGATTTACGCAGCGAAGGTGTGCACGTGAGAGCACCAGCTGTGCCACCAAATCTCACCAGAAATCTTGAAGCAAAGATGGAAAGTCAAAAGTGTGAGATTCAAAGTGTTCGAGGAGATCAACCTCAATTCGATTCAATGTGTTTGTGTTGATGGGAGTGTTGCTACATCGACATCATCTGTCAGCAGAATCACGGAACCAGCAATCAGTCATCTACCACAAGCTGGGGATGACCCCCAGCTATTCTTACAAAGAGAGCATGCAATGATGAAAGCAGCTTCAAAATTGGCTGCAGCTCCGAGTTGGCCACCAGCAAGCAACTCTAAAACTCCAGTGGCAGTACACTGTTCTACTATTCCGACGACTTCTTCACCAATTGAAAGTACAGAAGCTGCAGGGACAGTCCCTGATTGTGGAGGACCTAAAAAGAAGAGAGAGAGAGAGAAAAAGAAAGAGAGAGGCGGTTATTATTGACAAGTGGCCTCAGCCAACAGAATTCAGAAGTTGGAAAATGAGCTTCAGAAGCGCAGTCTCTAATTCTTCGCAACATACTAGAGCCGCTATGCTTTGGATTGGTGAAGTTGAGTGTGCTGAAAGTATTGACGACCTCATTACCTCAGCAGCTCTGACAGGAAGACCACGACCAGACTTCGAGAATCTTGAATTCAAGATTGCTGGCGGACTCGAGAACACACCCTGAAAGGAAACTTCAAGAAACAAGTCACCGCAGCAGAAGGCAAAGCTCAACCAGAGAAGATCACTTGGAGGCAGTCAGATTGCTTGGATGATCCACGACTTCTTCAAAAAAGTAGAGGCGACAATGAATCCATCTTGGATCTCAAAGATTTATCGAAGGTCCAATTCAAGAACGACAGCGTTCAGGCCTTCGAAACCAAGTGGGATGAAGTATTATCAGCAGACACTTGACAGACCTACTGACAGCATATAGGAGAGTCTGTACAAGATGCATGTCGAAAAGTCTGAAGAATTGAAAAACTTGTTGCAAGTCTACGCTCAAGAGACGACATTTGGCGACGAGAAGTATGATTATTGCAAATTGAAGTTGATGGCCCAAACTCGAGCATCTAAAATCACGGATTCTCGTTTCAAAGCGAGAAATCGAGACGAGGACTTGCGGACTGACAGACTTTTGAACCATTGGACTGACATGGTTGAACCTTTTTGAAACCATGGGAATTTTTGAAACTTTTGAAACTTTTTTTCAACCCTTTTTTTTGAACCTTTGTGAACCTTTTTTGAAACATAGAAAACTTTTGAAACCTTTGGAACCATTGGAATTTTTGACACTTTTGAAACCATTCAGTCCTTTTTGAACCTTTGTGAAACTTTTGAAACTTTTGAAACCATTGAAACCCTTGGAACCTTTGGAACCTTTTTTGAACCTTGTTTGGCCTTGTTAAACCTTGATAAACTTTGTTGAACAGTTTAAAATGTGCTTGAACTTGTCGAAACTTCTGAAACCTATTGAATTGGAAAAAACCTTTCGAACTTTTCGAACCTTTGTAACCCTGATCAATTGTTGCACCTTTGAACCATTTTTCAAAACCTTTTGAAACCTTTTTGAACCTTGTTCACCTTTTTAAACATTGTTTACATGGTTGACTTTTAAACCTTGTTAGGCTTTTTTCAACCTCTTTATTTTCCCCAATAATATGTGTTTTTTTTTTTTTTAAAAAAAAACTTGTCGAACCTTTGTTAAATTTCAAAACTTTGTAAACTTTTTTTGAAACATGGTCAACATTGCCAGCTTTGTTAACCTTATTAACCTTGTCAACATTTTGAACTTTTTCAACATTTCTTTACAAAACTGTCTGAAACCTTGTTAAAACATGTTAAACCTTGTTTCACTTTTTTAAACCTTTTAAACCAACCTTTTTAAACCTTGTTAAACCTTGGTAACCTTCTGAACCTTGTTAACTTTTTTGAACCTGTTTGAACCTTTTTGAACTTTGTTAACCTTGTTAAACTTTTTAAACTTTGTGAAACCTTTCTAAACTTTCTGTTTTAACATTGTTAACTTTGTTGACAAAAAAAACTTTTTCAACTTTTTTCGTTCTGTTTCAATGTTTTCAACTTCTTCAACCTTTGATTTTTTTTGTGTTTTTTTTGCCCTGTGGCTTTTTTTTTCCAAAACTGTTCAGCCTTTTTTGAACCTTTTCAAACATTTTTGAGTTTTTGGTATTTTTCAAAATCTGTTTAAAACATGTTTAAGCCACCAAAAAAACTTCTAAAACCTTTCTTGAATCTTTTCAAAACATTTGTAAACATGTTATCTTAAAAGAAAAAATTGAAAACTTGTTATAACTTTTTTTGCATGTTGCAAGGCTTTTTGAACCTTTTCAATTGTTTTTTTTTTACCTTTTTCAACCTTTTCAATTCCTTTTCAGAATTTTCAAAAATAAAGTTAACCTTGTTGACTTTCTGCAACCTTGTTGACTTGAAAAAACTTTTCAACCTTTTTCAACGTTTTTAACCTTGTCAACCTTTTAAAACATCTCTTTTCAATCGTTTCAAAATTTTTTTTGTGAAACTTTGTTGACCATCTCAACTTTTTCCACCTGATTTTTCATTTTTTTTACGAAAGTCTTTTTTTTCATTGAAACACCTTTGTTAAACTTTGTCAACATTTTATTCAACATTTTGCTGACTTTGTTAACTTTGTGAAATTTTTTTAACTTTGTTAGCCTTGTTAACCTTCTTAAAATTTCTTAATTTTTTGACCTCCTCCAGCTTTTTTTTAAACCATTTTGACAACATTTTATTTTCCAACTTTTGTGAACCTTGTTGACTCTTTTATAATTATTTTGGAAAATATTTTCAGACCTTTTCAACCTATTCAACCTTTTCAACGTTGTAAACTTTGTAAACCTTTCCAGAACCTTGTTTTTTCAACATTGTTAGTTTTTGTCACAAAAAAAAGTGTAATGAAATGAATTGTGATGACATGACAAGAGCAATGTTTTCGTGAGCCTTGAGCCATGGAAGCGGAGTGTCGCATCAGGTGCGGTACGCAGTGGACAAGTACGGCTTGCAGCAGACAACACAAACTGAGATACTACTCACAACTGAGGAACAAGGAAAACCGCGCTCCAAGAGCGCCAACCGCGCGACAAGCGCGAAACATGCCGCAGCGCGAGGGACGCAGCGCAAAAGGCGCTGGCCTGAACACCACCAAACAAAGACACAAAATCGGGATTCGGCAGTGCATGCTTGAAACACTCTAATTTCCTCAACTGACAAAAACAATGTGTCTAGTTACTGTTCACATGAAACCCTTCTCCACTTCGGTCTTCAACAACTCTAACAGGGACGTGTCAAGCAGCTTCTGAGCAACTCAAATCTTAAGACAGGGACCCGTGCACCCAACCTTGTGGAACACCTCTGTCTTTTAGGATCGACTAACTCACGTCCAACAAATCAGGATTGATGTCATATTCACACAAAAACTTTAAAAAAACACTTTAAGAACCTTATGAAAACTGTACAAGTGGCACGGGCCCAGGCTCCTGCCTAAACAGAGGGAGCTGGTTGGTTGGTTGGTGCTACGGAGGATGATGATGATGAAGAGCCTTCCTGTCCAGTCTGCGCATGTTTTTTTTTTTTAAAAAAAAAAAATTGGTCATGCCTTCCGAGAAAGTACTGGTCTTACAAGTATTCAGTAAAGTCGGTCATTTTTTTGTGATTTTTTTCATCAAAATGGAGCGAACGGTATGAAAATACAGTGTGTTACAGGCATTCAGTTAAAGTCGGTCAATAATTGTGAACAATCATTGGTTTTTCAACAAAATGAGGTGAAATTGATGAACAATATTGTGTTTTTCACGCATTCAGTAAAAGCCGGTCAATTTTAGTGAAAAAGTCGTTGGTTTTGTC
>CBDCEV010000196.1:0-5731 GCA_965215715.1 Hyphomicrobiales bacterium
CCAGTCATGCAATAGTTCGTTTTGTGCTTCTTCGCGTCCTTCATTTTATATTTTTGTTTCGGTTTCCGTCGGTTTTTGCAGCGGTTTCCCCGTAGCTCCTCACTCGCACTTCAACCCTTTCTTGTACTGGATTTTCGGTGTATCGGCATATTTAAAGATGTCCGGTTTTACCCCATATTGAATTTTGGCCATTTTTGGGCCCCCTTATTTTCTCGATGTTTTTACCCCATAATGAATTTTGGCCATTTTTGGGCCCCCCCCTTCTTCAAGATGTCCGGGTTTTACCCCACCCGAAATTTTGGTCAATTTTGGGCCGACCTCCACTTTTTCAGCTGTCAGAGGCACTTTTTTGGCCGAAGAGGAGGCCCAAACTCTTGAATTTTTACCCCACCCGAAATTTTTGCCATTTTTGGGCCGCCCTCTCAGAGATGTCCTGCCGGCTAACAATATAGTCCGTGTTTTTTGGTGAAAACGTCGCCGGCCGAAGGCCGGCGACGTTTTTCACAAAAACACGGCTTATGCCCGTTTAGGTGTTTAGGTGGTTTAGGGTTTAGGTGTGTTTAGGGTTTAGGTGTTTAGGTGTTTAGGTGTTTAGGGTGTTATGTGTTTAGGTGTTCAGGGGTTTAGGTGTTTAGGGTTTAGGTGTTTAGGTGTTTAGGGTTTAGGTGGTCTATGTGTTCAGGGTGTTTAGGTGTTTAGGTGTTTAGGTGTTTAGGTGGTTTAGGTGTTTAGGTGTTTAGGTGTTTAGGTGTTTAGGTGTTTAGGGTTTAGGTGTTTATGTGTTTAGGGTTTAGGTGGTCTATGTGTTTAGGGTTTAGGTGGTCTATGTGTTTAGGGTTTAGGTGGTCTATGTGTTTAGGGTTTAGGGTTTAGGTGTTTAGGTGTTTGGGGTTTAGGTGTTGAGGTGTTTAGGTGTTTAGGGTGTTATGTGTTTAGGTGTTTAGGGTTTAGGTGTTTAGGGTTCAGGTGTTTAGGTGTTTAGGGTTTAGGTGGTCTATGTGTTTAGGGTGTTTAGGTGTTTAGGTGTTTAGGTGTTTAGGTGTTTAGGGTTTAGGTGTTTAGGGTTTAGGTGGTCTATGTGTTTAGGGTTTAGGGTTTAGGTTGTTTGGTTTTTAGGTGTTTAGGTGTTTAGGGTGTTTAGGGTGTTCAAGTGTTCACGTGTCATGACATTTCGGAAAATCAAAAGGGTGACCAAGGAGGGGGCCCAAAAATGGCCAAAATTTCGGGTGGGGTAAAACCGGACATCTTTAAGAGGGCGGCCCAAAAATGGCCAAAATTTCGGGGTGGGGTAAAAATTCAAGATTTTGGGCCTCCTCTTCGGCCAAACAAGTGCTTCTGACAGCTGAAAAAATGGGGTCGGCCCAAAATTGTCGAAAAAATCGGGTGGGGTAAAACCCGGATATCTTCAAGAGGGCGGCCCAAAAATGGCCAAAAATGAATATGGGGTAAAACTGGACATCTTTAAAATTACCGGTGTATCTGTTGACATCAAATGGGGAATCCTGTGATGAAGATGATGGAGAAGTAAGTGAAGGTGTGGTTGAGGAAGAACTCGTTGAGAAACCAGGAACCACAAATGGTGCACAGTTGGATATGTTGCAATCAATTCTTTTTTCCCTCTTTGGTGATATGTGGTTTTTGACCGCTGATCCAGTGGTAGGTATACCCATGATCCTCGCAGAGCTTCCCGAGAGAAAGAACTGCGGGAGTTTCTTTAAGAAGCATGACTGTCACTGATAAGCCCAACTCTTTGACGTATACCGTTGCTTCTTCTCTTGTTGGCACCTCTCCGGTGGCCGTCATCACCGTCGTCAGACTCCTCGATGTCCTCAAAGTCTCCAACTCAGCAGAGTTGAGGTCTTTCTTGCTGACCATATGCATACTCGCTCCGGAATCCACCACAAACTATCTTTCCTCCGGCTCTTTTGTTGACGCAGCCCGGACTACCCATTCTTCCGCGGGCGAAGATACCAATTGCACTGTAGCCACAGCATTTGTGTTATCGCTGTCTCTTCTTTTGTGTGAATGGTAGCCTTTCTTTGGCTATTTGTTTGGTTGTTCATCAACCTCATGAAGCGGGAACGGACACTCATCTCCTGCTTTGCAACACGTCTCTGTTTTGTAAAAAATGGCACTAGGGTGGATGCCGATATTCACAAGGCGTTCGCGTACAAGTACCCTTCTAATAATATCTGCACGATTGTCGGAGAATGGCACCATGGTTACTTTTGCCTTGGACTTCGACACCCTTCGACCTCGTGAGAAGGATGGCTCGGAACGTGTCGGTTTTGGTGCACGATCATCACTCTCATGCCGGAAACTGCACTGGTCTCTCCCTTCGAACAGTGGCCTTTTTCTGACGAATAATCTTCTGGCTCAATATCAGTCCACTTTCTTTCTTCGATGGACATGGTTTTTGTGGATACGCTGGCAACAACACGTCTTTGTGGTTTTGCTTTGGCCTTTAATCGACTCGCAACAGCAAGTACATTCGTTTTCAACGCACCAATTTCGAACTGCATCTCGGAGGTTTCCTGCTCGTTGTCGTCTTCCTCCTTGTCGATCAAGTCCGAGACCAACTTCTTCAAGCTCTGAGAAATTCTGACCCACGAGTGAGAATGGTCCTTATTTATAGACTCACTTCCAATTTCCACTCCATCTTTACCTAGTAGGTGGCTGGTTGTGACTTCCAATACGGGCCCAATTTGGGAGTTCCCTCGAATGGGGTGTCGCAAAGCCAAAACCAAAAGCCCAATTAACTGAACTTTGAATTTTGCCCCCAGAGTTCAAAGTTCAAGTTTCCGGGCAGAGAAGGGTGGTGGTGGTGTTTGTGGGGTGAGGGGGTGAAACTCCTACTTCTGTCCTTGTCAGTGTTGCCGTTTCGGGCAGAAACTAAACTTAAACTTTGAGGTTACAGTAAAAAATTTCGCCCACAACTTCAACTCTTGGATCGATGGTAGGTGTATTTTTTGAAAAAATCTAAACTAAACTTTGACTTTCCGACTTTTCTGCTAGAATGACAAGCCACTGACTCTGTAAATTGTCAGAAAACCCCAGTGTCTTTTCTCATCAAGTACTGTCCGACATCAAGCGTTAACAAGAATCCTGCATCAATACAAATTTTAATCACACGATTTTGTTGTGATGGCCTGTCCACTCGTTCTTGATACTTTTGCAACAGATTGTCTTGCGCAAGATCTTCGGTCGAAGGTGCAGGCCATTTCATGAACGAACTTGTTGCCACAAACGATAGGTCAAATTGTCCTACCAAAACAGGTCTCCCTGTTCCAACATGGCAAGATTTGTATTCGTCACACAAATCTGAGACTGCTCCGCAAATATTAAGCTGACTGATAGAAAAGTTGTGCGACAAACAGTTTCAATCGTTCCCTCATCAGCGCCGATGCATTGATATTTTTTACCACCCTTGCTTCTGAGCACTCCTTGGGTTGATGGACTCGTGGATCGGAAGACTGGGTGTCCGCTTTCACTGCATTCCAGGTATGTCAGAACACAAAAAGTCGTCCCGTTCTGTCTCGCGGTTTTCGTTTTGATTTGTTTTTGGAACCCCGTTTGGTTTGGTGGATTCTATTTCAGTCACGTCTTCCCGTTCTCTTGTCTCACTGTCGCTTGTCAGTTGTGGCTGGTGAAGTGGACGAACTTTGAAAGTGTCATGGATTTTGAAGAGGGAAAATTGGAGGAAGAATTCATTGATAAACCACGAACCACGATCGGAACGAAATTCTCCGTGTTGCATTGTATCCGAAAACCGTTTAATGAGATGTGGTTTTCTGCCGTTGATCCATTCGTATGAGTATCCGTGTTCATCGAAAAAGCTTTCCCTTGCGACAAAACTGCTGGCATATTTTCGAGGACTTTCACAGTCAAGAATATATCCAATTCTTTGACATACACTGTGGCCTCTTCATGCGTCGGCACTTCTCCATTGGCGGTTATGACTATCGTAGGACTGCACGATTTCGTCAAAGTGTCCATTTGAGCATCACTCAAGTCATTTTCGCTGATCATGTGCATTGACGCTCCGGAGTCGACAACAAATTCTCGTTCCTCAGGTTGAAGAGTTGATGCAGGCAGGCGCCTGTTTTCCGAAGGAGAGAAGAATGTTGCTCTTTCATGCTCCTTTAATTTTAACACATTTTTGGCCAGCTTCCACGCTGCTTCGCGGGCACCTTGCTCTTGCCACTCTGTCTCCTCTAGAGACCGATCCTCAAATTTTGGAGCGCTGGGGCTACGCTCATGAGGTTCACCTGGGCAAATATATCCGAGCGAAGGATTTTGGTCTCGAATTTTGGTGTGACGTCCAATACCCTTTGTGAATTTCACACGCTGGATCGGCTTCGGCATGTCTGTGCACTTCCGGAGAATAGACTTCGGCGGCGTCATGTCTTGAAATACGCAACCCAATTGTCGTGCAGTTTTCAACAAAGCCACTGCACTTTTTGTCACCATTCTTTTTAGACCTTTTGCAGGGCTGTTCTTCAACCTGGCGATGCGCATAAAAAGCACATTTCACCAAATCTGCATCCATTTCCGGACATGTAGAACAAGCATTCTGGAGGATGCCACTATTTACAGAGTGGAGTGGTGCAAGTTCCTTTAAGGTGATCCTTGCACGGCAATCGAACCATTTTCCCACTTGGCCTTCTGCCACTGGGACGTCTGTCTGGTTCTGAATGCGTTTCTCTCAATCTGCCGCATGAAAGAACTTGGAGAAATTCGGTTGTGTTGTTTTTGCACGCTTGTTGATATCGTGACGGAAAAATGCAATTGTCTCCTTCAGAACATTGACCGTTGGCTTTCCACTGCCAACAATCTCGTGGAGTTCTTTGTTCACGCTGTTCTGTCCCCTGATTCTTGATCAAGGGGCTTGTTTCAAAATTCCATTTGTGGTTTCAAAATTATTCGTAGATACTGCTCGATGCTTCTTTTCACCACTGTGTTCAATCTGTGATAATCATGTCCGGCTTCCTTCTGATGAATCTCCACATTGTAAAATTCCAATACGGTCTTGAGTTTCTCAGACTCTCGTTTTCTCAATTTGTACAATCCCATCATTAGATGGGATTTTCGTCATTGATATTGAAATGCCGTCTCACTTTGAATCGAATTCCTGAATATTGTCATTTCAAACAGCAAAAGTAACAGGTCGGCACAATTGTCGACAGAGTCATTGTCTCAAGTGACTCGGAAGTGATCGTATTCGTAGATCAAGTAAGCGATGTGTCTTCATGAGAGGAAGGGGTCTGCTTTGTCAGCTTTCATTTCCTCCAGACTGACGTTTTTCTTGAAGCGGGTATTCTGGATGATTTTGTTCAGTGCTGAAGCAATTCTTGCGTCGAGCAACTCAAAATCTGGTCCATGAATTCCTCTGATAGAACGCAAAGATTTGAGATCATCCACTGATTCGACTGTCCAGACTGGCATCTCGGATCCAAGGCTGTGTTGTTTGGCGTTCATTCGATACATGCGGTGATATGTGTTCCGAACCATACGTGTCCCAATTGTCTGGCGGCCCATTGTTGCGGCTCGGCATTCCCAAGACGGCTGAGCATCCCGCCAAGATCTCGAAAAGAGTTCACTAATAGTGTCCTGATTTTCGATCAATCGATTCGTAACTCTTCAACTCTCTTCAATTCTTCTATCTCATGAAGACTTCTGATGTGAGCTTCACGAATATCTCGATTTTGTTCTGGTAATTTTTCATGAAGAA
>CBDCEV010000197.1:0-4903 GCA_965215715.1 Hyphomicrobiales bacterium
GAGATTTTGGATCCGAACATATTTCTGTAATTGTCCACAACATCTGTGCGTGTTTCACTGTCTCGTTGAGTGCAACCCACATAAACATTGTCAAGGAACGATGTCGATTCTCCTAAATCAACGTCTTTCATAAGTACTTTCCACATTGGGTCGATGTTCTGCTTCTTTCCAGCCAGTTTTATATCGTCCACATACACAGACAAGAATCGACCTTTTTCGGGCGCGTTCTACTTAGGCCAATTTCGACTTAGGCCATCGTCTTTTTCTACTTAGGCCAGTTCTACTTAGGCCAGGCCAACAATTAGGGGACCAAGTTCTACTTAGGCCAAGTGCAATTTAGGCCAATTTTGGCTTGCCCCTTTGACCACCCAAAATGTCAAGTTAAAAAAAAAAAGAAAGAAGCGAAAAAGAAACGAAAACGCGACAACCAATATAGTCCACACAAACACGGCTTATGTCCGCCTTTCGGGTTTCAACGGGCCTTCATGCGGAGCATCGCCGGCTTCACCTGAAGGTCTGTTGAAGTCGAAAGGCGGGGGTTTCGTTGTTTAGGTGTTCAGGGTTTAGGTGTTTAGGGTTTAGGGTTTAGGGTTTAGGGTTCAGGGTTCAGGGTTCAGGGTTCAGGGTTTAGGGTTTACGGTTTAGGGTTCAGGGTTCAGGGTTCAGGGTTTAGGGTTTAGGGTTTAGGAGGTTTTAGGCAACAACACACAACAACAACAACACAACAACACAACACACAACACACAACACAACACACAGAACACACAACACAACACACAGAACACACAGAACACACAGAACACACAGAACACACAGAACACGCACAACACACAACACACAACACACAACACACAACACAACAACACAACAACACAACAACACAACAACACAACAACACAACAACACAACAACACAACAACTCAACAACACAAACAACAACCCCAGAATGGCCGAAATCTGAAAAAATTGGCCTAAGAAGAGTTGGCCTAAGTAGAATTGGCCTAAGTAGAACTTGGCCTAAGTAGAACTTGGCCTAAGTAGAACCTGGCCTAAGTAGAACTGGCCTAAGTAGAAATTGGCCTAAGTAGAACATAGCCCCTTTTCTCACTTAACGAATAAACATTCTCAATTTGGAATTTTCTCCCATCCATGTTTCAATAGGACTTTCTCAAATTGCCTTTCCCATGATGGTCCTGCCAAAGGATGACCGTACATATTTCGCTCAAGAAGAACGACTGGATCTTCCATACTGGACCATGATTTGGGCCATGTGTGTCGTGGTGGACGAATCCAAATGTCTGGACATTCCAGTTTTGGAATTTTCAATAATTTGTGAGCATCTTCCATTTTCACTTGGGTATAAACTGATGTTGCGTCTGCTGCTTTTCCTGCGCATACCGGTTGTCTTGATATGACATCCATTACTTTTGCGGCCGTCATTCATGACGCCGATGATCCTTGCTCAATAAATGCTGCATACGATCCTGAAACATCTCTCACAATGTCACCTCGGAGTACAACTCGACCTTTGTATTTCTGCAACTGTGGCTTTAACTTCGAATTCAACGACGCAGAGTGTACGGTTTTGCCTTCATTCATTGCTGATCACCTCCTTTTTGTTTCTGACTTTCCTCAGCTCCCATGCCGGTATTTTCTCGAGTTTTTCCCATTCTTGGTCCACTGCTGCTTTTGCATCTGGTATCTTCATTGCTTGAGGCATAGGAACAAATTTGTGCACGAGATTGTGGGGACTCTATGAATTCATTCCTTTTCCTGCAATATGATCTTCATGATGCTTATGATAAAATCCTTCCATGCACTTTCTCGCAGATTCGTCGGCCTCAACAATGCAAGCGTATTTTGTCTTGCACTTCTTCTCAACGCGACAGGTCTCCCTGTACTTCTCACGTTGAGTCTTGCAAGGCATTGCAGCTGGCATCGGAATTTCCAACTTTCCACGCGCATTCTTCATGATGCCCTTGAATTCTTCATCATCTGGATCAATGAAGTAAATACCACGCAATTTTCTTGCATTGTCGAGCTTCGGTTTTTCGATACCACTTTTGCTTTCCTTTGCGTTTTGACGCATCCGACAGACACATCTTTCCAAATCTCTGGCCACAAAGTGTCTGGTCTGCAGGTCGTTTGTTTTTCTTGTCAGTCTCTCACCGGACCATGTGTGTCCATCCGGTGGTTTTCACATCCAATACGGTGAATCTTGTAAAACCTGTCCACTTATCTGACAATTCTCGATCTCCATCAACGTTCCAATAAACGTCGATATTTTCTCCATCATTACATCCAGGATGTATCCGTAGCCCTGGTCACGTCGATGTATTTCAGTGGAAAAGGGAATGACGCTTGTCTCGGAACGTACAATTTGACTCTGGGTTCAACGTGATGACGGTAAATGAAATTGCCTGAAATGGACCAGAAATCATTTCTAGCTCCACCATCATACAACGATGAGCCTTGAAATGGGGTTGAAGAAGATCCGTCTGATTCTCCTTGAAGATTTCCTTGTTCTTCTCCTCGGTCTGTGCGATCCTGGATTTTGGTGGATGTTCTCAGAACCGGATCTCTGCCAGAGAGTTTTACCGTTCCATCTGCGATTAGGAATTTAAAATTTTTCATCATTCATGGGCGTTAACACTTCCTGTGCATGGAGTTTTTTTGCGTGGATTTCAGATGCGTCCATCTTTTCTAATTCCTCAATGTCTGCTCTGCGACCATGATCTCTCCTTTCCAGATTCCTACCGCGTGCAACGCATGTCCAAGGAGTTTTCCAGGCAAGACTTTTGGGCCAAATTGATGTAATCTCGAAAGGTCTTTCGCAGAAATAAGGGCTGAGACCGACTTTGGCCAAACCGACTTTGGCCAAAAAATTTTGACCGACTTTGGCCAACCTTAATTGACCGACTTTGGCCAAACCGACTTTGGCCAACTCTAATTTGCCGATTGTGGCCAATTTCAGTGTTTTAGAGTGTTGACCAACTTTAGCCAAACCGACTTTGGCCAATTTTAGTGCTTAGAATGTTGACCGACTTTGGCCAAACCGACTTTGGCCAATTTTTCGACCGACTTTGGCCAATCGTGGTCTTGACCGACTTTGGCCAAACCGACTTTGGCCAACTCTAATTTGCCGATTGTGGCCAATTTCAGTGTTTTAGAGTGTTGACCAACTTTAGCCAAACCGACTTTGGCCAATTTTAGTGCTTAGAATGTTGACCGACTTTGGCCAAACCGACTTTGGCCAATTTTTTGACCGACTTTGGCCAATTTTAGTGTTTTAGAGTGACCAACTTGGGCCTAACCGACTTTGGCCAATTTTAGTTAGTGTTTTAGAGTGTTGACCGACTTTGGCCAAACCGACTTTGGCCAATTTTAGTGTTTTAGTGTTTTACCCATCGGGGCTCCACCCTTCTGGGCTCCACCCAGAAGGGTGGAGCCCCGAATGGGTGGAGCCCCGATGGGTGGGGGGCCCAAACCTAGAAAAAGTGGGGCCCCGAAGGGTGGGGTCCAGAAGGGTGCAGAAGGGTGGGGCCTAGAAGGGTGGGGACCAGAAGGGTGGGAGGGTGGGCCCAGAAGGGTGGGGCCCCGAAAGGGTGGGGCCCCGAAGGTGGGGCCCCGAAGGGTGGGGGGCCCAAAATTTCGCGCTTTCTCTTCCCTTTCCCGCCACCGTTTCGCTGTTTCTGTGTCTCTCTGGGGGTCTTCTCGTGGAATTTTGGTGGTGTTTTGAAGCGCGGGTGCCCTGAAATGTGCACGTTTGGAGTTCTCGGGCTGTCGTGTGAAGCCCCGGCGGCCCGGTCTGGTGGCAACAGTACGCCAGATGTCATATGGTGTTTTCCAATCAGACAAGAGATCTTATATGTTTCGCAGATAGCAGCAACACACCATGGAATCCGCCCACCATTTTTCATCCAGACAAGATTGCAACCGTACAGCAGAAGTCCCTCCTTTAATCCTGCGCACTGCTCTCTCGCCAATCCCATTTGTTTCCGAACTGTGAGGTGTTGACGTACAATGATTCCAGGAAGAGTCTTCACAAGATTTGGCAAATTCTAGGGAATTGTCAGTGTAAATGACTTTTGGTTTCCTCGTCGGCTCCAAGAACTTTTGTAAGCTCTTTTCTGTTTCCTGAGAAGTTTTCGTTTTCCATGGGTATGATTGTATCCACTATGACGCCAAATCTTGTACCGGTACAGCGTATCGAAGATTTTGTCTAGATTCACATCCTTCACTTAGAACTTGGTGATCCGCTGTTGTTTAATCACCAAAACTTCCCGCTGTCGGCACGACTGTACCAGTGCGTAAGAAACCCTCGTAATTTTGATTCTCCAGCAGATCGCAATTTCGGTCCCTCGGGAAGTGAGGAAACGGGTAAAGATGCTATGCTTACCCGATACCACTTTTGCTCGCGACTCTGAAGATAATTCATGAGAAGAACTGGAAGCGTCTCGGTGTTCTGGAACACTTTCATCTGCCAGATTGTTCTTGAACTCTTGTAGCCATTCTGGCAGACCATGCGACGAGTTTCCTCGTGCTTCCTCGTTGTCATCTTTTTTTTGTGGGTTTTCGGTTTCTGCTGGTCAACGCGACGAGTCTCCTTGTACTTCCTCACTCATACTCTCACTTCTTGTTGATGCGGGGTGCTCCGTGGGAGTTACGGCTTCCTGCGATGAAGATGCAGGAGATGTAGGTGAAGATGAGCTTGAAGAGCTTGTCGATAGACCAGGGACAACGAATGGTGCGAAGTTCGATGTGTTGCATTCTATCTTTCTGACATTTTTGATGAGATGTGGTTTCTGACCACTGGTCCAATGGTAATTTTTCCTGTGATCGTCGCAGAGTTTTCCGAGTGAAAGAACTGCCGGTGTATCTTCGAGAAACATTACTGTCACGA
>CBDCEV010000198.1:0-2564 GCA_965215715.1 Hyphomicrobiales bacterium
TTTCATCCTTTTCTTTGTCCGTGAATTTCTCACCCAAATTCGTCACCACGTGGATGCAATCATTGCCATCACGGTCAAACACCTGAAAATAAACCATCTACGAACGATTCTTGCGAAGAAGAATTGAGAGGTCGACCGTGACATTCCGAACACGGAGTCGGGCGATACACCGCACTGCGTACGCATCGAAACCCCTCGTCTGTGAATTGAATGTGTTTCTGGGTCAACGTGCATGCGGTTCGGTACGGAACCAAATCACAACCCGTGTGTAACCACGTTGTTTGTTTTTTTTTTTTAACGGATTGAATCGAATTCGATTCAAAAATTGGTGCGCCTTGACATATTGAAATGTGTATTAATCTGTGGTTAATTAATTTATTGAAGATGAAATGGCCGAATTACAAAGGTTTTTTTCTCTTGGTGATGCAGTAAATGACGGTATCATGACGACGACGACAGAATTGGGCATTATCATGCAATTTCTCGGGCAGAACCCGAAATACACAACATTAACAACGAAATAGATGCCAACAGAAATGGAACCATCGATTTTCCCGAATTCTTTGATGGCCGAAAATACGCAAAATACGGACACCGATAAAATAGATTTCTGGTATAGCCGTGCGTCAACAAACCACACGAACAGCGTGGTGTCGGATTCGTTGTTTCATTTCCACATTTACGGGCAAACAACGTACCTGGTCCTCCAAATATTCATTTTTTTCCTTCTGGACCCGAATTTTCCAAACGTTGACAAACTTCTTTGCGTGTTTTCTCGTGTGCACACACCAAGCACGCAAAACACTTTCGGCGGGTCCCGCCACGTTTCTTTGTCAATCATCTGTCTGGGCTCATTTGTTTCAAATGTTTTCGAACTGACATGGTTTTCACAACTAGACGCATTTCTCTGCAATGAACTTATTTTTTCGAATTTATCGAATGTCATGCTCTTGCTTCACATGGAACCGTGGTGCCAACACAAAAAGTGACATTTCAACGGCGTTGAATTTGTCGACTGAAAACCCAACACGTTCGCGTTGATATTAACTCACCAAACGTACCAGACTGCTTGCTCGACATATTAAACATTCTCGACTGAAAATTACTTTTTTCATTCTCGGGAAGACAAGATCTGAAATTGACGTTGCAATGTTCAAAATTAAAAACGGGAGATTCAATCGACAATACGAAAGATCACTCGTGCATTGACAAAATATGGTTGTGGCAAATTGCTTTTCAACACACACCCGACCCACTCTTCACCCAAAATGTGATTCAAATTTTGGGCGCGATGCGTCACTAATTCTATCAATATCAAAAACCGAAAGATCGCTCCACACAAAACATTAATCATTTCTGAATTATCAAACCATTGTTGTTGAATGACGACGTTGTTCGAATTGATTTTGTTATGGAATTCAATATTTCCGAGGCTTTCCCACATTAGTCGATCCGTGCGTTTTGCCTGTCAAAAAAAGAGCTGGCGACTCACTGTCCAGCAATTTTTGGTGTTATCGAAGCCAAACACCAACCACCGCGAAACTGCGTAAAGGCTTGCCGATTTGTCGTTGGACAGAAAGTATTTCTTGTCTAATGAAATCTGGGCAGTATTGAATATGATCAATGTGGTGGGTGTTGAGTTCGTAAATTTTTTTCTCGTGTAAAATTCAATCAATGAACAATCCTTTTCTTTTGGCACTTGATCTCAAATATCAACCACATAAAACGGTTTTTTGAATGTTCCACCGCGTGAGAAATTCACAAAATACCGCACTTGGTTGGCATGCCACGCACAAAACAGTTTCAAAAACCCACAGCAACCAGAAATGCTGAGCAATGCTGAGCAATGGCAACGAACAAGTCGTGGTTTCCATTTTTGCATTTTCTGCGGTCTTCTCCATTGACCACAAGCGGTCCACAAACGAATATTTTTTTCAATTGTGGCAGATCTAGTTCTCTTTTGAAGCCTCTCACAAAACGTGTTCTGATGATCATAAATCTTCGTATGCTTCTGGTGTCCGTGTTCTGGTGGTGGTGGTTGTAGGACATGTTAGAATTCGTAAAAACTGGGTGAAAATCAATGTCATGCAAATCGGAATTACGCGTGCAAATCACTATTTTGTAACTAGACATGAAATTAAAAAAATGCGTTGCCTCTTTAACACGAAATTCGAACCAAATTGCGTAGCACAATGTCACGTGTTGTCTTTGCACAATCTATATTTCTTCCGTCTGACGTTTAGCAATCGTTTTTTTTCGCAACCGAAAACCTCTGAAAAATTTAAAATTGCGACCAACTCCGCCAACTTTGATTGTGCCTGGTTGTTTTGACTGCGATTGCCGCTGAAACTCCGTGTTGTCGTCGATCAAAAACGCTTGGGGTAGTTCGTTCGATTGGATACCCACTTGGTTTTGTTCTTGATCGTCGAAATTCGGGCATCGTCTCCAGATAGTCGTTTCGATCACATGAACAATTCGTTTTTGGTCCATTACTTACCAACATGTGATCTGTATTCGATTCGATCTCTTGTTTCTTGTGGCCATGTAACGGTTTTTCTTGGGAA
>CBDCEV010000199.1:0-2525 GCA_965215715.1 Hyphomicrobiales bacterium
TTTTTTTTTGATAAAAAACGTTTTTGTTTCAAGTGTTGTTCGTTTTTTCCCATTTTTTTTTGTTTTTTGTTTTTTTCTCCTTTTTTGTTTCTTTTCTGTTTTGTGTGTGTGGGTTCATTGCAATGATATTTTTTATTTTTATTATAAATATAATTGTAGTCATAATCATGATGAGGGTGCTCCGTTTCAGAATTTTTTATTGTGGTTTCGGAGTTTCAGGGTTTGCAGCGGGCGCCTTCCACAGGCATCCCATCATGGCTCACTCATGTGACGAGTGAGCCACGACGGGATGCCCAGGAAGGAGGCCCATTGCAAACCCTCAAACTCCGAAACCTAAATTGAACTCTGCAACCTAATACTCCCTTATCGTCATCATCATCAAAATTCTAATTGTAATTCTGATTATATTGATAATTATATTTTCGCTGTAATGAAAATCAGAATTATTATTTCAATTTTTTATTTCAAAAAAAATAATGAAAACGAACAAAACACAAAAACAAATCACAAAAAAAAACACACCAAAAAACGAACACCAAAACACAATCAAAAAACGAAGAAACTAAAAATCACAAAAATAAAAATGACAAAAAAATCACACCAAAAAACTTTTTTAAAAAAAAAAAACAGTCATATCTTTTAGGATAGTGATCTGGGAATTAGGTTTCCGAATCCAAACGGAAGGGAGAGGGGAGGGAGGGGGAGGTGGTGGTGGTGCGGACCCGATGTTTATGACACGTGTTCCTCCATATGCCATAATGCAACCGATCAGGGTGACAGAACACCTGGGAGTCAGACTTCTGGCGTCCCCGCCACCCCGAGCCCTCGAGAACTAACAACTGTTGGCCATCGAGGGCTGAAAAAAATGGGCACTCACGTCCAGCCGGACGGAGTGCGAAAAATGCCGCAACATTCAGCCAACACCGGCCTCCTCAGATCATGAACACCTTGCCGATGAAAGAAGCTGTCCAACCGTGGACAGCTGGACCGCTGACGCTGCATGAACAGCAACGTCATCCACCTCCGTCACCGCATAACTGTCCTTCTGATCCATACCAACCATGACACTGCAGACAAAAGAAGGGAACACAGCGCAAGTGCATCGACTGCCGAATCGACGACGAGAGCGGCCACAGCCTCAACAGCCAAAAATGCAGGAATGTACGGACAGCACCCCTCTGCGCCACAACAGGAATGTCGACGACACGTGGATAAACTGCAACGGCGGCACCTTCACTGAGTCCAGCACTGTCTCGACCAACTCCTGCACCTGTCGCAAACACTCTGTCGATGAACGGTAACAGAGGCAACTTCAGGAAGCCGAACTCGAAGGACTGCTGGTGTATGTGCAGCATGGTCAAAGGAACATCAACCGCCTTGTCCCCGATCAGCTCCTGGATCTTTGGGACGGGCGCGTCGCCCAGTGTTTGTATACCACCTTGGGCTGGCGGTGACTCCCTCTCTGGAGCTCCACTGGGTGTGTCGCTTACCCGACTTCCGTCGCCTCTCTTTAAAAAGTTCGCCACAGTGCAGTGCAACCTGGTTGAGCCTTGGTGGTGGTGGTGGTGGGAGGAGCGTTACAAACCAGCGCTGGCAATTCACTTGAATTTGATTTGTTGTATTTTAACCCACTTCAAAGTAATTTAAATTCAATTTCTTCGATTTTATTTGAATTTTCAATTTTAATTGAGTCTTTCTTTCAGTTGAATTTTTGACTTTGATTTCATTTGAAATTATTTGATTCAGTTTGTTCTATTTCAATTTGATAAATTTCCAAAAATTAAATTGAGTGTATTTGAAAAATAATTGATTGAATTTTATTTTAATGTGTGAGATACACAAAGCCTAATCGCCACAATCAGTCACGACAACAACAACCACCGCACAAGCAAACACGCAAGCACGAGCTGGCGCTTTGATGGCTCACCATCCTGCCTGGGTGGGTCATCACACGGGTGGGTCCCGGTCAAAACAAACAGTACACCCGTGTCCACTGCGGTGGGGAAAGCTGTGGGTTGCTCACTAGCACTCCAACACACAACAATGAGTTCAAGAAAACGCCTCACAATAACAACAAAAATCAACGAAAAAAATCGCTAAGGTCAGCACCTCTAACATTTATCATGCTTCTAGAATAATTTATCATTCAACAACAACCACAACCACAACCACACAAACACACAAAGACACACACAATTTGGAATTTAATTTAATTTCTTATTAAAATGCTTGAATTCAATTTAATTCTATTTTTAAATTCATCAAATGTGTGTTGGACAGTTCTGTGATTTTCTCTAATCTAATTTAATTTGATATCCTTTAATTTTGATTGAAAATTATTTAAATGTTGTTCCATTGTTGCAATTGGGAATTTCACAAATTTGCGAAATTTGCAGAATGGGCACATTCATACGGGTGGGTCGAGCGGAGCGAGCAAACCTGTTTGTGTTGTATGTGTGTTTGTTGTTGGTGTGTTCGTTTTTTGTTTTAGTGTTTTCCTTTTTGTTTTATTCTAAAATTGAGAG
>CBDCEV010000200.1:0-32750 GCA_965215715.1 Hyphomicrobiales bacterium
GCATTTTTCAAGCCATAGACAATCTAGCGCTTGTAGTGTTGTAGTCACTACGACATGCGCCACGTCGCCACTGTCTCAAATCACATCCAAAACAAAGGCTTCTCCATGAACCGTCAAGGAAAGACCAAATATTGCTCGGAAGAAAGGATTCATAATGCAAATAAGTCTTCGTGGAGAGATGTGAATATTGACAGAAGCAAAGACGTGCCGTGGAGAGGTGAGGTGGAGAAGGATGGTGGAAAATGTCTGTAGCGTGGGAATGACAAGAAGAGAGAGCTCCCATGTTCAAACATGGCAGTGTGGTACGGGTGCGTCGAAGCTCCCCCGATTGTGCCAAATGGTGGCCACGCAGCTCTGAGCCAGTGTAGAGGAAACGTGGACAAGAAAACATGGGCGTCCTGCTGGACGTCGAAGGGAACAGGCACATCAGATATGCAGCGTCGTGTGGGCCAACAACTTCTGGATCTCGTCCCATTCCAAAAGTAATTTGGGACATATGCTAAAGGATCTGATAGAGGAAGCCGGAAAGTGGGACCTGGCAGCCAAACTTGCGAGTCTTTGGTAGTCTTCCAGCTCTTCGGTCCCATGAGTACATGTACGGTTAGGTGCAGTTTCATCAAAAATGGATGAAATTGTCTCTTTTCAAAAAAAAAACACTTTCATCAAAAAACCAATTTCCAATTTCATCAAAAACCAATTTCAAAAATCTTGGACCCCCCTCCCTCCCTAAACCACCAAACAACCCTAACACCCCAACCCCTAAACCCTGAACCCTAAACCCCTTAACCCCTAAACCCTATACACCTGAAACCCTAAACACCTAAACACCTGAAACCCTAAACACTTAAACACCTAAACCCAAAACACCTGAACCCCGCCTTTTGACCTTCAACAGACCTTCATGTGGAACATCGCCGGCCTTCGGCCGGTGATGCTCCACATGAAGGCCTGTTAAAAATCAAAAGGCGGGCATAAGCCGTGTTTCTGTTTTTGGGACCCAAGCGTGTTTTGTCCTGTCCCCCTTCAGTGGGATTTCTGATGAGAGTGGTTTTGATGAGAGTGTTTCTGATGAAATTGGCTTTTGATGTAATTGGCTTTTGATGAATGTGGTTTTTACCACATGTACTCCTCGCTCGGTTTCCGAAGGCCTCATCCATGTTTTGCTACATTTTGTTTCCAAGAGTGCACGAGCTTCTTTTTCTTCATCTTTTTCTTCACGGAGTTGTTACAAGGTCTTCCGATCCTGCCTCTGTCGCCATCTTCCACCTTGGCATCGTCCGCCAAGCTTTCCACCATCTTGAATATCTGCATTTCTCTTGTGGCACTCTCCTTGCAACTTTTTGACCCAGGTGTTTTTCTTTTTCATAACTTCCATACCCAGTTCCTCCAAGAACCTCCATGCAATGGAATGTCCCAGGGAGATACGGGCCGTACAGCGAGCTCTTCTTCTTCCTTCTGAAGAAAGAGCCGATGGTCCTCAGGGAGCTGATTCGGTTTGGGCCCAGCACCCGGCCGCATGGTGAGCTTCTCTTCTCTTTGATTCAGAAGAAGCCGGCAACTCTTTCATCGGGGATGGCTTTCAAGTCCCAGAGTTGAAGGGTGGAAGTGAGGCTTCTGATGATGTTCATTCAAGGCAGACAACGTGAGCAATGAGGCGCTGTATGTCATTGGATTGCATGGATCTGGTGATGGAATCTCTCTCTACATGATTGGGAGGTGGCAAAAGTAGCCCTCAGCTGCCGTATAGCATTGGACATGCTGTGCCAAGAATGACACGAAATTGAAAGGAGACGTGGTTGGTTTGGTTTTTGAACGAGCCTGTCGGTTGAGCGACAAGCCCCTGTGAGCTAAGCCGGTTTGCGTGAGTCTCTAAGATTTTGCTTCAAAGAACATTTTGGCTCTTTTGTGATGAGGGCCCTTCCCTCACCGTGTTGGCCACTGTGTTTCGTGTGAATAAGTTTGAAGGGAAAGGAGGCACGTGCTTCCTTTGCAGGAACTTGAGGCTGAGGACGTTTCCACGTGTTGAAATTGTTCTAAGCATGAGTGTGCAGCATTTTTTCAAGCCATAGACAATCTAGCGCTTGTAGTGTTGTAGTCACTACGACATGCGCCACGTCGCCACTGTCTCAAATCACATCCAAAACAAAGGCTTCTCCATGAACCGTCAAGGAAAGACCAAATATTGCTCGGAAGATAGGATTCATAATGCAAATAAGTCTTCGTGGAGAGATGTGAATATTGACAGAAGCAAAGACGTGCCGTGGAGAGGTGAGGTGCAGAAGGATGGTGAAAAATGTCTGTAGCGTGGGAATGACAAGAAGAGAGAGCTCCCATGTTCAAACATGGCAGTGTGGTACGGGCGAAGCTCCCGATTGTGCCAAATGGTGGCCACGCAGCTCTGAGCCAGTGTAGAGGAAACGTGGACAAGAAAACATGGGCGTCCTGCTGGACGTCGAAGGGAAAAGGCACATCAGATATGCAGCATCGTGTGGGCCAACAACTTCTGGATCTCGTCCCATTCCAAAAGTAATTTGGGACATATGCTAAAGGATCTGATAGAGGAAGCTGGAAAGTGGGACCTGGCAGCCAAACTTGCGAGTCTGTGGTAGTCTTCCAGATCTTCGGTCCCATGAGTACATGTACGGTTAGGTGTCAAAATTGGATGAAATTGTCACTTTTCATCAAAAACCACTTTCATCAAAAACCACTTCCATCAAAAACCACTTTCATCAAAATCCATTTTCATCAAAATCCATTTTCATCAAACCATTTTCATCCAACTCACTTTCATCAAAATCCATTTTCATCCAAAACCACTTTCATCAAAATCCAATTTCATCAAAAACCAATTTCAAAAATCTTGGACCCCAAACCCTAAACTCCTAAACCCCAAACCCCTAAACCCTAAACCCCTAAACCCTAACCCCTGAACGCCTAAACACTTGAAACCCTTAACACCTGAAACCCTAAACACCTGAACCCTAAACCCTGAACACCTAAACCCTGAACACCTAAACCCTAAACACCTAAACTCCTGCCTTTCGAACTTCAACAGACCTTCATGTGGAACATCGCCGGCCTTCGGCCGGCGACGCTTTCACACAAACACGGACTATATTGATTGTCCCACATGTGATTTTTTTGATGAAACCGTTATTGGTTGAAAATGTCATTGGATGAAAGTGTCATTGGATGAGAAATTCATTGGATGAAAAAGTTCTTGGATGAATGTTCATTGGATGAAAACTGCGTTTGGATGAAATTGTCAAAATTGGATGAATCGAGTTTGGATGAAAGTGTCAGTGGATGAAATCGTTTTGGATGAAAGTGTATTCTACCTTTTTCCTGGATACAAGCAAAATTTGCAATAATTGGTCATTGACTTTTTCGGAAGTTTAGGAGGGGCAAATCAATTGTAAAATTGTTCTTGACATTTTGCAAAACCAAACGTGCACAGGTGGCACTGACGCTTCAAACACCACCAAAATTCACGAGAAGAACCCCTAGAGAGAGAGAAAAAGAGCGAAATGGGGCGGGAGAGGAATAAAAGGACGAAATTTTTGGCTGTCCGGCGGAGGGGGTCCCCGCGGACGGTCCCCGCCCCGGACTGTTCGTCCCCGAAGGGTGAGGTTCGAAGGGTGGAGGTTCGAAGGGTGCAGGCCCAAACCTAGAAAAAGTGGGGCCCCGAAGGGTGGGGGCCCGAGGGTGGGGGGCCTAAAATTTCGCGCTTTTTTTTTCCCACGCCCCACTATTTTCACTCTTTCTTCCTCTCTTGGGGGTCGTTTCGTGGAATTTTGGTGGTGTGATGATTGAAGGCTATGACCCTCAAATTGTGCACGTTTGGAGTTCTCGGGCTGTCGTCCAGCGGAGGGGGTCCGGCAGAGGGGGAGCGCCCAAATTTTGAACGCACCCACGAAAATTTTGAACACACACCGCACCTACACACCACACCACACACACCACACCACACCACACCACACCAACACCACACACACAACACAACACAACACAACACAACACAACAACGACACACCACACAACACAACGGGGGATCCCGCACATTGTGGTCTTGGGCAAGGGGGGTCCTTCGCAGGGAGGTCCATGGGCCCAAGAAACAAGACATGAGCAATAAATTGTCCCGAAGAGCAGCCTTATTGGCCAAGGTTTTTTGGGGTCAAGGATGGTTCGTGAAGGTTTGGGCACAAAACGGTTTGATTCAAAAAAAAGGGGCCAAGAGACGGGCCAAAAGTGGTGCGGCCAAACTTGGTCAGAAAAACAAAAAAAACATGGAAAAACAAATCAAAAAAACAAAAATATCCTTCCCCTTCACCAAAACAAAAAATGAAAAAACAAGAAATAGAAAAAAATCACCAAAATCAGAAAATATCTCTCCTCCCCTCCCAGACCAAAAAATAAAAAAATCAAAAAATCAACATCAAAATCAAAAATTGGAAAATGCTAAAAGAAAGAAAATAAAATCAAAACATCGTCAAACAAGAAAAAATTATAAAAAAAAATGAAAAATCAAAAAAAAATCTTTCGCTTTTTTTTAATTCTTTTTCTTCTTTTTTTTGAAGTTTTCATTTTTTGCTGTTGCTTAATGCTGGCTTTTCTTGTTGTGTGCTGTTTTTCTTGCTGTTCGTGTTGCTTTTGCTGCCGCTTTTGTTGCGGTTTGCTGTTGTTCATGGTGTTGCTTTTGTTGCTGCTGTCTTTGCTGCTTTGGCTGCTTTGCTGCTTTGTTGCTGCTTTGTTGCTGCTGCTGCTGCGAGGTGCTTTCAGGTCGCCGACCATTGAAAAAACCAATCTTTGCCTTTTGACTTTCAAAAATGTTTTTGCTGCTTATTCTGTTATTTGTGCTGCTGTGTTGCTGCTGTTTCTAATGTTTGTGCTGCTGCGTTGCTGCTTTCGCTGCTTCTTTTGTTGCTTTTGTGCTGCTGTTTGTACAACTTGCTGCTGCTTGTGCGGCTTGTTGTTTGTGCTTTTCTTGTTGTTGTTGCTGCTTTTTTTGTTTTTGCTTTTTCTGTTTGTTTGTCCTGCTTTTGCTGCCGCTTTTTGGTCGTCGTCCGTTGAAAAACCCACCCTTGCCACTTTGGGACCTTCCAAAATGTTTGATTGTGTTCCTCTTGGTGCGCTGCTTTTGCTGTTGTTTGTGCTGCTTTGTTTGTTCGTGTTGCTGTATTTTGCTTTTTCTGTTGATGTTGCGGCTTCTGCTTCTTTGTGCTGCTTTTCCTGTTTTGTGTGCTGCTGCTTTTCCGACCGTTGAACCCCACCCTTGCCGCTTTTGACCTTCCAAAATGTCTAGAATAATTAAACAATTGATGAGACCCCTTTGACCTCTCGAAAATGTCAAGAACAATTTCTTGTATCCGAAAAAAGCATTTTGTATCCCCAAAAAAAAACTTTTGTACACCCAAAAAAGCACATCCCGGCATTGGATTGCATGGATCTGGTGATGGAATCCCTCTCTCTTCTTACATGATTGGGAGGTGGCAAAAGTAGCCCTCAGCTGCCAAAAAGAATTGGACATGCTGTGCCAAGAATGACACGAAATTGAAAGGGAGACGTGGTTGGTTTGGTTTTTGAACGAGCCTGTCGGTTGAGCGACAAGCTCCTGTGAGCTAAGCCCGTTTGCGTGAGTCTCTAAGATTTTGCTTCAAAGAACATTTTGGCTCTTTTGTGATGAGGGCCCTTCCCTCACCGTGTTGGCCACTGTGTTTCGTGTGAATAAGTTTGAAGGGAAAGGAGGCACGTGCTTCCTTTGCAGGAACTTGAGGCTGAGGACGTTTCCACGTGTTGAAATTGTTCTAAGCATGAGTGTGCAGCATTTTTCAAGCCATAGACAATCTAGCGCTTGTAGTGTTGTAGTCACTACGACATGCGCCACGTCGCCACTGTCTCAAATCACATCCAAAACAAAGGCTTCTCCATGAACCGTCAAGGAAAGACCAAATATTGCTCGGAAGAAAGGATTCATAATGCAAATAAGTCTTCGTGGAGAGATGTGAATATTGACAGAAGCAAAGACGTGCCGTGGAGAGGTGAGGTGGAGAAGGATGGTGGAAAATGTCTGTAGCGTGGGAATGACAAGAAGAGAGAGCTCCATGTTCAAACATGGCAGTGTGGTACGGGTGCGTCGAAGCTCCCCGATTGTGCCAAATGGTGGCCACGCAGCTCTGAGCCAGTGTAGAGGAAACGTGGACAAGAAAACATGGGCGTCCTGCTGGACGTCGAAGGGAACAGGCACATCAGATATGCAGCTTCGTGTGGGCCAACAACTTCTGGATCTCGTCCCATTCCAAAAGTAATTTGGGACATATGCTAAAGGATCTGATAGAGGAAGCCGGAAAGTGGGACCTGGCAGCCAACTTGCGAGTCTTTGGTAGTCTTCCAGCTCTTCGGTCCCATGAGTACATGTACGGTTAGGTGCAGTTTCATCAAAATGGATGAAATTGTCTCTTTTCAAAAAAAAAAACACTTTCATCAAAAAACCAATTTCCAATTTCATCAAAAACCAATTTCAAAAATCTTGGACCCCCCCTCCCTCCCTAAACCACCAAACAACACCCTAACACCCCAACCCCTAAACCCTGAACCCTAAACCCCTTAACCCCTAAACCCTATACACCTGAAACCCTAAACACCTAAACACCTGAAACCCTAAACACTTAAACACCTAAACCCAAAACACCTGAACCCCGCTTTTGACCTTCAACAGACCTTCATGTGGGAACATCGCCGGCCTTCGGCCGGTGATGCTCCACATGAAGGCCTGTTAAAATCAAAAGGCGGGCATAAGCCGTGTTTCTGTTTTTGGGACCCAAGCGTGTTTTGTCCTGTCCCCCTTCAGTGGGATTTCTGATGAGAGTGGTTTTGATGAGAGTGTTTCTGATGACATTGGCTTTTGATGTAATTGGCTTTTGATGAATGTGGTTTTTACCACATGTACTCCTCGCTCGGTTTCCGAAGGCCTCATCCATGTTTTGCTACATTTTGTTTCCAAGAGTGCACGAGCTTCTTTTTCTTCATCTTTTTCTTCACGGAGTTGTTACAAGGTCTTCCGATCCTGCCTCTGTCGCCCATCTTCCACCTTGGGCATCGTCCGCCAAGCTTTCCACCATCTTGAATATCTGCATTTCTCTTGTGGCACTCTCCTTGCAACTTTTGACCCAGGTGTTTTTCTTTTTCATAACTTCCATACCCAGTTCCTCCAAGAACCTCCATGCAATGGAATGTCCCAGGGAGATACGGGCCGTACAGCGAGCTCTTCTTCTTCCTTCTGAAGAAAGAGCCGATGGTCTCAGGAGCTGATTCGGTTTGGGCCCAGCACCCGGCCGCATGGTGAGCTTCTCTTCTCTTTGATTCAGAAGAAGCCGGCAACTCTTTCATCGGGGATGGCTTTCAAGTCCCAGAGTTGAAGGGTGGAAGTGAGGCTTCTGATGATGTTCATTCAAGGCAGACAACGTGAGCAATGAGGCGCTGTATGTCATTGGATTGCATGGATCTGGTGATGGAATCTCTCTCTACATGATTGGGAGGTGGCAAAAGTAGCCCTCAGCTGCCGTATAGCATTGGACATGCTGTGCCAAGAATGACACGAAATTGAAAGGAGACGTGGTTGGTTTGGTTTTTGAACGAGCCTGTCGGTTGAGCGACAAGCCCCTGTGAGCTAAGCCGGTTTGCGTGAGTCTCTAAGATTTTGCTTCAAAGAACATTTTGGCTCTTTTGTGATGAGGGCCCTTCCCTCACCGTGTTGGCCACTGTGTTTCGTGTGAATAAGTTTGAAGGGAAAGGAGGCACGTGCTTCCTTTGCAGGAACTTGAGGCTGAGGACGTTTCCACGTGTTGAAATTGTTCTAAGCATGAGTGTGCAGCATTTTTTCAAGCCATAGACAATCTAGCGCTTGTAGTGTTGTAGTCACTACGACATGCGCCACGTCGCCACTGTCTCAAATCACATCCAAAACAAAGGCTTCTCCATGAACTGTCAAGGAAAGACCAAATATTGCTCGGAAGATAGGATTCATAATGCAAATAAGTCTTCGTGGAGAGATGTGAATATTGACAGAACAAAGACGTGCCGTGGAGAGGTGAGGTGCAGAAGGATGGTGAAAAATGTCTGTAGCGTGGGAATGACAAGAAGAGAGAGCTCCCATGTTCAAACATGCAGTGTGGTACGGGCGAAGCTCCCCGATTGTGCCAAATGGTGGCCAACGCAGCTCTGAGCCAGTGTAGAGGAAACGTGGACAAGAAAACATGGGCGTCCTGCTGGACGTCGAAGGAAAAGGCACATCAGATATGCAGCATCGTGTGGGCCAACAACTTCTGGATCTCGTCCCATTCCAAAAGTAATTTGGGACATATGCTAAAGGATCTGATAGAGGAAGCTGGAAAGTGGGACCTGGCAGCCAAACTTGCGAGTCTGTTGGTAGTCTTCCAGATCTTCGGTCCCATGAGTACATGTACGGTTAGGTGTCAAAATTGGATGAAATTGTCACTTTTCATCAAAAACCACTTTCATCAAAACCACTTCCATCAAAAAACCACTTTCATCAAAATCCATTTTCATCAAAATCCATTTTCATCAAAACCATTTTCATCCAACTCACTTTCATCAAAATCCATTTTCATCCAAAACCACTTTCATCAAAATCCAATTTCATCAAAAACCAATTTCAAAAATCTTGGACCCCAAACCCTAAACTCCTAAACCCCAAACCCCTAAACCCTAAACCCCTAAACCCTAACCCCTGAACGCCTAAACACTTGAAACCCTTAACACCTGAAACCCTAAACACCTGAACCCTAAACCCTGAACACTAAACCCTGAACACCTAAACCCTAAACACCTAAACTCCTGCCTTTCGAACTTCAACAGACCTTCATGTGGAACATCGCCGGCCTTCGGCCGGCGACGCTTTCACACAAACACGGACTATATTGATTGTCCCACATGTGATTTTTTTGATGAAACCGTTATTGGTTGAAAATGTCATTGGATGAAAGTGTCATTGGATGAGAAATTCATTGGATGAAAAAGTTCTTGGATGAATGTTCATTGGATGAAAACTGCGTTTGGATGAAATTGTCAAAATTGGATGAATCGAGTTTGGATGAAAGTGTCAGTGGATGAAATCGTTTTGGATGAAAGTGTATTCTACCTTTTTCCTGGATACAAGCAAAATTTGCAATAATTGGTCATTGACTTTTTCGGAAGTTTAGGAGGGGCAAATCAATTGTAAAATTGTTCTTGACATTTTGCAAAACCAAACGTGCACAGGTGGCACTGACGCTTCAAACACCACCAAAATTCACGAGAAGAACCCCTAGAGAGAGAGAAAAAGAGCGAAATGGGGCGGGAGAGGAATAAAAGGACGAAATTTTTGGCTGTCCGGCGGAGGGGGTCCCCGCGGACGGTCCCCGCCCCGGACTGTTCGTCCCCGAAGGGTGAGGTTCGAAGGGTGGAGGTTCGAAGGGTGCAGGCCCAAACCTAGAAAAAGTGGGGCCCCGAAGGGTGGGGGCCCGAGGGTGGGGGGCCTAAAATTTCGCGCTTTTTTTTTCCCACGCCCCACTATTTTCACTCTTTCTTCCTCTCTTGGGGGTCGTTTCGTGGAATTTTGGTGGTGTGATGATTGAAGGCTATGACCCTCAAATTGTGCACGTTTGGAGTTCTCGGGCTGTCGTCCAGCGGAGGGGGTCCGGCAGAGGGGGAGCGCCCAAATTTTGAACGCACCCACGAAAATTTTGAACACACACCGCACCTACACACCACACCACACACACCACACCACACCACACCACACCAACACCACACACACAACACAACACAACACAACACAACACAACAACGACACACCACACAACACAACGGGGGATCCCGCACATTGTGGTCTTGGGCAAGGGGGGTCCTTCGCAGGGAGGTCCATGGGCCCAAGAAACAAGACATGAGCAATAAATTGTCCCGAAGAGCAGCCTTATTGGCCAAGGTTTTTTGGGGTCAAGGATGGTTCGTGAAGGTTTGGGCACAAAACGGTTTGATTCAAAAAAAAGGGGCCAAGAGACGGGCCAAAAGTGGTGCGGCCAAACTTGGTCAGAAAAACAAAAAAAACATGGAAAAACAAATCAAAAAAACAAAAATATCCTTCCCCTTCACCAAAACAAAAAATGAAAAAACAAGAAATAGAAAAAAATCACCAAAATCAGAAAATATCTCTCCTCCCCTCCCAGACCAAAAAATAAAAAAATCAAAAAATCAACATCAAAATCAAAAATTGGAAAATGCTAAAAGAAAGAAAATAAAATCAAAACATCGTCAAACAAGAAAAAATTATAAAAAAAAATGAAAAATCAAAAAAAAATCTTTCGCTTTTTTTTAATTCTTTTTCTTCTTTTTTTTGAAGTTTTCATTTTTTGCTGTTGCTTAATGCTGGCTTTTCTTGTTGTGTGCTGTTTTTCTTGCTGTTCGTGTTGCTTTTGCTGCCGCTTTTGTTGCGGTTTGCTGTTGTTCATGGTGTTGCTTTTGTTGCTGCTGTCTTTGCTGCTTTGGCTGCTTTGCTGCTTTGTTGCTGCTTTGTTGCTGCTGCTGCTGCGAGGTGCTTTCAGGTCGCCGACCATTGAAAAAACCAATCTTTGCCTTTTGACTTTCAAAAATGTTTTTGCTGCTTATTCTGTTATTTGTGCTGCTGTGTTGCTGCTGTTTCTAATGTTTGTGCTGCTGCGTTGCTGCTTTCGCTGCTTCTTTTGTTGCTTTTGTGCTGCTGTTTGTACAACTTGCTGCTGCTTGTGCGGCTTGTTGTTTGTGCTTTTCTTGTTGTTGTTGCTGCTTTTTTTGTTTTTGCTTTTTCTGTTTGTTTGTCCTGCTTTTGCTGCCGCTTTTTGGTCGTCGTCCGTTGAAAAACCCACCCTTGCCACTTTGGGACCTTCCAAAATGTTTGATTGTGTTCCTCTTGGTGCGCTGCTTTTGCTGTTGTTTGTGCTGCTTTGTTTGTTCGTGTTGCTGTATTTTGCTTTTTCTGTTGATGTTGCGGCTTCTGCTTCTTTGTGCTGCTTTTCCTGTTTTGTGTGCTGCTGCTTTTCCGACCGTTGAACCCCACCCTTGCCGCTTTTGACCTTCCAAAATGTCTAGAATAATTAAACAATTGATGAGACCCCTTTGACCTCTCGAAAATGTCAAGAACAATTTCTTGTATCCGAAAAAAGCATTTTGTATCCCCAAAAAAAAACTTTTGTACACCCAAAAAAGCACATCCCGGCATTGGATTGCATGGATCTGGTGATGGAATCCCTCTCTCTTCTTACATGATTGGGAGGTGGCAAAAGTAGCCCTCAGCTGCCAAAAAGAATTGGACATGCTGTGCCAAGAATGACACGAAATTGAAAGGGAGACGTGGTTGGTTTGGTTTTTGAACGAGCCTGTCGGTTGAGCGACAAGCTCCTGTGAGCTAAGCCCGTTTGCGTGAGTCTCTAAGATTTTGCTTCAAAGAACATTTTGGCTCTTTTGTGATGAGGGCCCTTCCCTCACCGTGTTGGCCACTGTGTTTCGTGTGAATAAGTTTGAAGGGAAAGGAGGCACGTGCTTCCTTTGCAGGAACTTGAGGCTGAGGACGTTTCCACGTGTTGAAATTGTTCTAAGCATGAGTGTGCAGCATTTTTCAAGCCATAGACAATCTAGCGCTTGTAGTGTTGTAGTCACTACGACATGCGCCACGTCGCCACTGTCTCAAATCACATCCAAAACAAAGGCTTCTCCATGAACCGTCAAGGAAAGACCAAATATTGCTCGGAAGAAAGGATTCATAATGCAAATAAGTCTTCGTGGAGAGATGTGAATATTGACAGAAGCAAAGACGTGCCGTGGAGAGGTGAGGTGGAGAAGGATGGTGGAAAATGTCTGTAGCGTGGGAATGACAAGAAGAGAGAGCTCCATGTTCAAACATGGCAGTGTGGTACGGGTGCGTCGAAGCTCCCCGATTGTGCCAAATGGTGGCCACGCAGCTCTGAGCCAGTGTAGAGGAAACGTGGACAAGAAAACATGGGCGTCCTGCTGGACGTCGAAGGGAACAGGCACATCAGATATGCAGCTTCGTGTGGGCCAACAACTTCTGGATCTCGTCCCATTCCAAAAGTAATTTGGGACATATGCTAAAGGATCTGATAGAGGAAGCCGGAAAGTGGGACCTGGCAGCCAACTTGCGAGTCTTTGGTAGTCTTCCAGCTCTTCGGTCCCATGAGTACATGTACGGTTAGGTGCAGTTTCATCAAAATGGATGAAATTGTCTCTTTTCAAAAAAAAAAACACTTTCATCAAAAAACCAATTTCCAATTTCATCAAAAACCAATTTCAAAAATCTTGGACCCCCCCTCCCTCCCTAAACCACCAAACAACACCCTAACACCCCAACCCCTAAACCCTGAACCCTAAACCCCTTAACCCCTAAACCCTATACACCTGAAACCCTAAACACCTAAACACCTGAAACCCTAAACACTTAAACACCTAAACCCAAAACACCTGAACCCCGCTTTTGACCTTCAACAGACCTTCATGTGGGAACATCGCCGGCCTTCGGCCGGTGATGCTCCACATGAAGGCCTGTTAAAATCAAAAGGCGGGCATAAGCCGTGTTTCTGTTTTTGGGACCCAAGCGTGTTTTGTCCTGTCCCCCTTCAGTGGGATTTCTGATGAGAGTGGTTTTGATGAGAGTGTTTCTGATGACATTGGCTTTTGATGTAATTGGCTTTTGATGAATGTGGTTTTTACCACATGTACTCCTCGCTCGGTTTCCGAAGGCCTCATCCATGTTTTGCTACATTTTGTTTCCAAGAGTGCACGAGCTTCTTTTTCTTCATCTTTTTCTTCACGGAGTTGTTACAAGGTCTTCCGATCCTGCCTCTGTCGCCCATCTTCCACCTTGGGCATCGTCCGCCAAGCTTTCCACCATCTTGAATATCTGCATTTCTCTTGTGGCACTCTCCTTGCAACTTTTGACCCAGGTGTTTTTCTTTTTCATAACTTCCATACCCAGTTCCTCCAAGAACCTCCATGCAATGGAATGTCCCAGGGAGATACGGGCCGTACAGCGAGCTCTTCTTCTTCCTTCTGAAGAAAGAGCCGATGGTCTCAGGAGCTGATTCGGTTTGGGCCCAGCACCCGGCCGCATGGTGAGCTTCTCTTCTCTTTGATTCAGAAGAAGCCGGCAACTCTTTCATCGGGGATGGCTTTCAAGTCCCAGAGTTGAAGGGTGGAAGTGAGGCTTCTGATGATGTTCATTCAAGGCAGACAACGTGAGCAATGAGGCGCTGTATGTCATTGGATTGCATGGATCTGGTGATGGAATCTCTCTCTACATGATTGGGAGGTGGCAAAAGTAGCCCTCAGCTGCCGTATAGCATTGGACATGCTGTGCCAAGAATGACACGAAATTGAAAGGAGACGTGGTTGGTTTGGTTTTTGAACGAGCCTGTCGGTTGAGCGACAAGCCCCTGTGAGCTAAGCCGGTTTGCGTGAGTCTCTAAGATTTTGCTTCAAAGAACATTTTGGCTCTTTTGTGATGAGGGCCCTTCCCTCACCGTGTTGGCCACTGTGTTTCGTGTGAATAAGTTTGAAGGGAAAGGAGGCACGTGCTTCCTTTGCAGGAACTTGAGGCTGAGGACGTTTCCACGTGTTGAAATTGTTCTAAGCATGAGTGTGCAGCATTTTTTCAAGCCATAGACAATCTAGCGCTTGTAGTGTTGTAGTCACTACGACATGCGCCACGTCGCCACTGTCTCAAATCACATCCAAAACAAAGGCTTCTCCATGAACTGTCAAGGAAAGACCAAATATTGCTCGGAAGATAGGATTCATAATGCAAATAAGTCTTCGTGGAGAGATGTGAATATTGACAGAACAAAGACGTGCCGTGGAGAGGTGAGGTGCAGAAGGATGGTGAAAAATGTCTGTAGCGTGGGAATGACAAGAAGAGAGAGCTCCCATGTTCAAACATGCAGTGTGGTACGGGCGAAGCTCCCCGATTGTGCCAAATGGTGGCCAACGCAGCTCTGAGCCAGTGTAGAGGAAACGTGGACAAGAAAACATGGGCGTCCTGCTGGACGTCGAAGGAAAAGGCACATCAGATATGCAGCATCGTGTGGGCCAACAACTTCTGGATCTCGTCCCATTCCAAAAGTAATTTGGGACATATGCTAAAGGATCTGATAGAGGAAGCTGGAAAGTGGGACCTGGCAGCCAAACTTGCGAGTCTGTTGGTAGTCTTCCAGATCTTCGGTCCCATGAGTACATGTACGGTTAGGTGTCAAAATTGGATGAAATTGTCACTTTTCATCAAAAACCACTTTCATCAAAACCACTTCCATCAAAAAACCACTTTCATCAAAATCCATTTTCATCAAAATCCATTTTCATCAAAACCATTTTCATCCAACTCACTTTCATCAAAATCCATTTTCATCCAAAACCACTTTCATCAAAATCCAATTTCATCAAAAACCAATTTCAAAAATCTTGGACCCCAAACCCTAAACTCCTAAACCCCAAACCCCTAAACCCTAAACCCCTAAACCCTAACCCCTGAACGCCTAAACACTTGAAACCCTTAACACCTGAAACCCTAAACACCTGAACCCTAAACCCTGAACACTAAACCCTGAACACCTAAACCCTAAACACCTAAACTCCTGCCTTTCGAACTTCAACAGACCTTCATGTGGAACATCGCCGGCCTTCGGCCGGCGACGCTTTCACACAAACACGGACTATATTGATTGTCCCACATGTGATTTTTTTGATGAAACCGTTATTGGTTGAAAATGTCATTGGATGAAAGTGTCATTGGATGAGAAATTCATTGGATGAAAAAGTTCTTGGATGAATGTTCATTGGATGAAAACTGCGTTTGGATGAAATTGTCAAAATTGGATGAATCGAGTTTGGATGAAAGTGTCAGTGGATGAAATCGTTTTGGATGAAAGTGTATTCTACCTTTTTCCTGGATACAAGCAAAATTTGCAATAATTGGTCATTGACTTTTTCGGAAGTTTAGGAGGGGCAAATCAATTGTAAAATTGTTCTTGACATTTTGCAAAACCAAACGTGCACAGGTGGCACTGACGCTTCAAACACCACCAAAATTCACGAGAAGAACCCCTAGAGAGAGAGAAAAAGAGCGAAATGGGGCGGGAGAGGAATAAAAGGACGAAATTTTTGGCTGTCCGGCGGAGGGGGTCCCCGCGGACGGTCCCCGCCCCGGACTGTTCGTCCCCGAAGGGTGAGGTTCGAAGGGTGGAGGTTCGAAGGGTGCAGGCCCAAACCTAGAAAAAGTGGGGCCCCGAAGGGTGGGGGCCCGAGGGTGGGGGGCCTAAAATTTCGCGCTTTTTTTTTCCCACGCCCCACTATTTTCACTCTTTCTTCCTCTCTTGGGGGTCGTTTCGTGGAATTTTGGTGGTGTGATGATTGAAGGCTATGACCCTCAAATTGTGCACGTTTGGAGTTCTCGGGCTGTCGTCCAGCGGAGGGGGTCCGGCAGAGGGGGAGCGCCCAAATTTTGAACGCACCCACGAAAATTTTGAACACACACCGCACCTACACACCACACCACACACACCACACCACACCACACCACACCAACACCACACACACAACACAACACAACACAACACAACACAACAACGACACACCACACAACACAACGGGGGATCCCGCACATTGTGGTCTTGGGCAAGGGGGGTCCTTCGCAGGGAGGTCCATGGGCCCAAGAAACAAGACATGAGCAATAAATTGTCCCGAAGAGCAGCCTTATTGGCCAAGGTTTTTTGGGGTCAAGGATGGTTCGTGAAGGTTTGGGCACAAAACGGTTTGATTCAAAAAAAAGGGGCCAAGAGACGGGCCAAAAGTGGTGCGGCCAAACTTGGTCAGAAAAACAAAAAAAACATGGAAAAACAAATCAAAAAAACAAAAATATCCTTCCCCTTCACCAAAACAAAAAATGAAAAAACAAGAAATAGAAAAAAATCACCAAAATCAGAAAATATCTCTCCTCCCCTCCCAGACCAAAAAATAAAAAAATCAAAAAATCAACATCAAAATCAAAAATTGGAAAATGCTAAAAGAAAGAAAATAAAATCAAAACATCGTCAAACAAGAAAAAATTATAAAAAAAAATGAAAAATCAAAAAAAAATCTTTCGCTTTTTTTTAATTCTTTTTCTTCTTTTTTTTGAAGTTTTCATTTTTTGCTGTTGCTTAATGCTGGCTTTTCTTGTTGTGTGCTGTTTTTCTTGCTGTTCGTGTTGCTTTTGCTGCCGCTTTTGTTGCGGTTTGCTGTTGTTCATGGTGTTGCTTTTGTTGCTGCTGTCTTTGCTGCTTTGGCTGCTTTGCTGCTTTGTTGCTGCTTTGTTGCTGCTGCTGCTGCGAGGTGCTTTCAGGTCGCCGACCATTGAAAAAACCAATCTTTGCCTTTTGACTTTCAAAAATGTTTTTGCTGCTTATTCTGTTATTTGTGCTGCTGTGTTGCTGCTGTTTCTAATGTTTGTGCTGCTGCGTTGCTGCTTTCGCTGCTTCTTTTGTTGCTTTTGTGCTGCTGTTTGTACAACTTGCTGCTGCTTGTGCGGCTTGTTGTTTGTGCTTTTCTTGTTGTTGTTGCTGCTTTTTTTGTTTTTGCTTTTTCTGTTTGTTTGTCCTGCTTTTGCTGCCGCTTTTTGGTCGTCGTCCGTTGAAAAACCCACCCTTGCCACTTTGGGACCTTCCAAAATGTTTGATTGTGTTCCTCTTGGTGCGCTGCTTTTGCTGTTGTTTGTGCTGCTTTGTTTGTTCGTGTTGCTGTATTTTGCTTTTTCTGTTGATGTTGCGGCTTCTGCTTCTTTGTGCTGCTTTTCCTGTTTTGTGTGCTGCTGCTTTTCCGACCGTTGAACCCCACCCTTGCCGCTTTTGACCTTCCAAAATGTCTAGAATAATTAAACAATTGATGAGACCCCTTTGACCTCTCGAAAATGTCAAGAACAATTTCTTGTATCCGAAAAAAGCATTTTGTATCCCCAAAAAAAAACTTTTGTACACCCAAAAAAGCACATCCCGGCATTGGATTGCATGGATCTGGTGATGGAATCCCTCTCTCTTCTTACATGATTGGGAGGTGGCAAAAGTAGCCCTCAGCTGCCAAAAAGAATTGGACATGCTGTGCCAAGAATGACACGAAATTGAAAGGGAGACGTGGTTGGTTTGGTTTTTGAACGAGCCTGTCGGTTGAGCGACAAGCTCCTGTGAGCTAAGCCCGTTTGCGTGAGTCTCTAAGATTTTGCTTCAAAGAACATTTTGGCTCTTTTGTGATGAGGGCCCTTCCCTCACCGTGTTGGCCACTGTGTTTCGTGTGAATAAGTTTGAAGGGAAAGGAGGCACGTGCTTCCTTTGCAGGAACTTGAGGCTGAGGACGTTTCCACGTGTTGAAATTGTTCTAAGCATGAGTGTGCAGCATTTTTCAAGCCATAGACAATCTAGCGCTTGTAGTGTTGTAGTCACTACGACATGCGCCACGTCGCCACTGTCTCAAATCACATCCAAAACAAAGGCTTCTCCATGAACCGTCAAGGAAAGACCAAATATTGCTCGGAAGAAAGGATTCATAATGCAAATAAGTCTTCGTGGAGAGATGTGAATATTGACAGAAGCAAAGACGTGCCGTGGAGAGGTGAGGTGGAGAAGGATGGTGGAAAATGTCTGTAGCGTGGGAATGACAAGAAGAGAGAGCTCCATGTTCAAACATGGCAGTGTGGTACGGGTGCGTCGAAGCTCCCCGATTGTGCCAAATGGTGGCCACGCAGCTCTGAGCCAGTGTAGAGGAAACGTGGACAAGAAAACATGGGCGTCCTGCTGGACGTCGAAGGGAACAGGCACATCAGATATGCAGCTTCGTGTGGGCCAACAACTTCTGGATCTCGTCCCATTCCAAAAGTAATTTGGGACATATGCTAAAGGATCTGATAGAGGAAGCCGGAAAGTGGGACCTGGCAGCCAACTTGCGAGTCTTTGGTAGTCTTCCAGCTCTTCGGTCCCATGAGTACATGTACGGTTAGGTGCAGTTTCATCAAAATGGATGAAATTGTCTCTTTTCAAAAAAAAAAACACTTTCATCAAAAAACCAATTTCCAATTTCATCAAAAACCAATTTCAAAAATCTTGGACCCCCCCTCCCTCCCTAAACCACCAAACAACACCCTAACACCCCAACCCCTAAACCCTGAACCCTAAACCCCTTAACCCCTAAACCCTATACACCTGAAACCCTAAACACCTAAACACCTGAAACCCTAAACACTTAAACACCTAAACCCAAAACACCTGAACCCCGCTTTTGACCTTCAACAGACCTTCATGTGGGAACATCGCCGGCCTTCGGCCGGTGATGCTCCACATGAAGGCCTGTTAAAATCAAAAGGCGGGCATAAGCCGTGTTTCTGTTTTTGGGACCCAAGCGTGTTTTGTCCTGTCCCCCTTCAGTGGGATTTCTGATGAGAGTGGTTTTGATGAGAGTGTTTCTGATGACATTGGCTTTTGATGTAATTGGCTTTTGATGAATGTGGTTTTTACCACATGTACTCCTCGCTCGGTTTCCGAAGGCCTCATCCATGTTTTGCTACATTTTGTTTCCAAGAGTGCACGAGCTTCTTTTTCTTCATCTTTTTCTTCACGGAGTTGTTACAAGGTCTTCCGATCCTGCCTCTGTCGCCCATCTTCCACCTTGGGCATCGTCCGCCAAGCTTTCCACCATCTTGAATATCTGCATTTCTCTTGTGGCACTCTCCTTGCAACTTTTGACCCAGGTGTTTTTCTTTTTCATAACTTCCATACCCAGTTCCTCCAAGAACCTCCATGCAATGGAATGTCCCAGGGAGATACGGGCCGTACAGCGAGCTCTTCTTCTTCCTTCTGAAGAAAGAGCCGATGGTCTCAGGAGCTGATTCGGTTTGGGCCCAGCACCCGGCCGCATGGTGAGCTTCTCTTCTCTTTGATTCAGAAGAAGCCGGCAACTCTTTCATCGGGGATGGCTTTCAAGTCCCAGAGTTGAAGGGTGGAAGTGAGGCTTCTGATGATGTTCATTCAAGGCAGACAACGTGAGCAATGAGGCGCTGTATGTCATTGGATTGCATGGATCTGGTGATGGAATCTCTCTCTACATGATTGGGAGGTGGCAAAAGTAGCCCTCAGCTGCCGTATAGCATTGGACATGCTGTGCCAAGAATGACACGAAATTGAAAGGAGACGTGGTTGGTTTGGTTTTTGAACGAGCCTGTCGGTTGAGCGACAAGCCCCTGTGAGCTAAGCCGGTTTGCGTGAGTCTCTAAGATTTTGCTTCAAAGAACATTTTGGCTCTTTTGTGATGAGGGCCCTTCCCTCACCGTGTTGGCCACTGTGTTTCGTGTGAATAAGTTTGAAGGGAAAGGAGGCACGTGCTTCCTTTGCAGGAACTTGAGGCTGAGGACGTTTCCACGTGTTGAAATTGTTCTAAGCATGAGTGTGCAGCATTTTTTCAAGCCATAGACAATCTAGCGCTTGTAGTGTTGTAGTCACTACGACATGCGCCACGTCGCCACTGTCTCAAATCACATCCAAAACAAAGGCTTCTCCATGAACTGTCAAGGAAAGACCAAATATTGCTCGGAAGATAGGATTCATAATGCAAATAAGTCTTCGTGGAGAGATGTGAATATTGACAGAACAAAGACGTGCCGTGGAGAGGTGAGGTGCAGAAGGATGGTGAAAAATGTCTGTAGCGTGGGAATGACAAGAAGAGAGAGCTCCCATGTTCAAACATGCAGTGTGGTACGGGCGAAGCTCCCCGATTGTGCCAAATGGTGGCCAACGCAGCTCTGAGCCAGTGTAGAGGAAACGTGGACAAGAAAACATGGGCGTCCTGCTGGACGTCGAAGGGAACAGGCACATCAGATATGCAGCGTCGTGTGGGCCAACAACTTCTGGATCTCGTCCCATTCCAAAAGTAATTTGGGACATATGCTAAAGGATCTGATATAGGAAGCCGGAAAGTGGGACCTGGCAGCCAAACTTGCGAGTCTTTGGTAGTCTTCCAGATCTTCGGTCCCATGAGTACATGTACGGTTAGGTGTCAAAATTGGATGAAATTGTCACTTTTCATCAAAAAACCACTTTCATCAAAAACCACTTCCATCAAAAACCACTTTCATCAAAATCCATTTTCATCAAAATCCATTTTCATCAAAACCATTTTCATCCAACTCACTTTCATCAAAATCCATTTTCATCCAAAACCACTTTCATCAAAATCCAATTTCATCAAACACCAATTTTCAAAAATCTTGGACCCCAAACCCTAAACTCCTAAACCCCAAACCCCTAAAACCCTAAACCCCTAAACCCTAACCCCTGAAACCCTAAACACTTGAAACCCTAAACACCTGAAACCCTAAACACCTGAACCCTAAACCCTGAACACCTAAACCCTGAACACCTAAACCCTAAACACCTAAACTCCTGCCTTTCGAACTTCAACAGACCTTCATGTGGAACATCGCCGGCCTTCGGCCGGCGACGCTTTCACACAAACACGGACTATATTGATTGTCCCACATGTGATTTTTTTGATGAAACCGTTATTGGTTGAAAATGTCATTGGATGAAAGTGTCATTGGATGAGAAATTCATTGGATGAAAAAGTTCTTGGATGAATGTTCATTGGATGAAAACTGCGTTTGGATGAAAGTGTCAAAATTGGATGAAATCGTGTTTGGATGAAAGTGTCAGTGGATGAAATCGTTTTTGGATGAAAGTGTATTCTACCTTTTTCCTGGATACAAGCAAAATTTGCAATAATTGGTCATTGACTTTTTCGGAAGTTTAGGAGGGGCAAATCAATTGTAAAATTGTTCTTGACATTTTGCAAAACCAAACGTGCACAGGTGGCACTGACGCTTCAAACACCACCAAAATTCCACGAGAAGAACCCCTAGAGAGAGAGAAAAAGAGCGAAATGGGGCGGGAGAGGAATAAAAGGACGAAATTTTTGGCTGTCCGGCGGAGGGGGGTCCCCGCGGACGGTCCCCGCCCCGGACTGTTCGTCCCCGAAGGGTGAGGTTCGAAGGGTGGAGGTTCGAAGGGTGCAGGCCCAAACCTAGAAAAAGTGGGGCCCCGAAGGGTGGGGGCCCGAAGGGTGGGGGGCCTAAAATTTCGCGCTTTTTTTTTCCCTCGCCCGCCACTATTTTCACTCTTTCTTCCTCTCTTGGGGGTCGTTTCGTGGAATTTTGGTGGTGTGATGATTGAAGGCTATGACCCTCAAATTGTGCACGTTTGGAGTTCTCGGGCTGTCGTCCAGCGGAGGGGGGTCCGGCAGAGGGGGAGCGCCCAAATTTTGGACGCACCCACGAAAATTTTGAACACACACCGCACCGACACACCACACCACACCACACCACACCACACCACACCACACCAACACCACACCACAACACAACACAACACAACACAACACAACACAACAACGACACACCACACAACACAACGGGGGATCCCGCACATTGTGGTCTTGGGCAAGGGGGGTCCTTCGCAGGGAGGTCCATGGGCCCAAGAAACAAGACATGAGCAATAAATTGTCCCGAAGAGCAGCCTTATTGGCCAAGGTTTTTTGGGGTCAAGGATGGTTCGTGAAGGTTTGGGCACAAAACGGTTTGATTCAAAAAAAAGGGGCCAAGAGACGGGCCAAAAGTGGTGCGGGCCAAACTTGGTCAGAAAAACAAAAAAAACATGGAAAAACAAATCAAAAAAACAAAAATATCCTTCCCCTTCACCCAAAACAAAAAATGAAAAAACAAGAAATAGAAAAAAATCACCAAAATCAGAAAATATCTCTCCTCCCCTCCCAGACCAAAAAATAAAAAAAATCAAAAAATCAACATCAAAATCAAAAAATTGGAAAAATGCTAAAAGAAAGAAAATAAAATCAAAACATCGTCAAACAAGAAAAAATTATAAAAAAAAATGAAAAATCAAAAAAAAATCTTTCGCTTTTTTTTAATTCTTTTTCTTCTTTTTTTTGAAGTTTTCATTTTTTGCTGTTGCTTAATGCTGGCTTTTCTTGTTGTGTGCTGTTTTTCTTGCTGTTCGTGTTGCTTTTGCTGCCGCTTTTGTTGCGGTTTGCTGTTGTTCATGGTGTTGCTTTTGTTGCTGCTGTCTTTGCTGCTTTGGCTGCTTTGCTGCTTTGTTGCTGCTTTGTTGCTGCTGCTGCTGCGAGGTGCTTTCAGGTCGCCGACCATTGAAAAAACCAATCTTTGCCTTTTGACTTTCAAAAATGTTTTTGCTGCTTATTCTGTTATTTGTGCTGCTGTGTTGCTGCTGTTTCTAATGTTTGTGCTGCTGCCGTTGCTGCTTTCGCTGCTTCTTTTGTTGCTTTTGTGCTGCTGTTTGTACAACTTGCTGCTGCTTGTGCGGCTTGTTGTTTGTGCTTTTCTTGTTGTTGTTGCTGCTTTTTTTTGTTTTTGCTTTTTCTGTTTGTTTGTCCTGCTTTTGCTGCCGCTTTTTGGGTCGTCGTCCGTTGAAAAACCCACCCTTGCCACTTTGGGACCTTCCAAAATGTTTGATTGTGTTCCTCTTGGTGCGCTGCTTTTGCTGTTGTTTGTGCTGCTTTGTTTGTTCGTGTTGCTGTATTTTGCTTTTTCTGTTGATGTTGCGGCTTCTGCTTCTTTGTGCTGCTTTTCCTGTTTTGTGTGCTGCTGCTTTTCCGACCGTTGAACCCCACCCTTGCCGCTTTTGACCTTCCAAAATGTCTAGAATAATTAAACAATTGATGAGACCCCTTTGACCTCTCGAAAATGTCAAGAACAATTTCTTGTATCCGAAAAAAGCATTTTGTATCCCCAAAAAAAAACTTTTGTACACCCAAAAAAGCACATCCCGGCATTGGATTGCATGGATCTGGTGATGGAATCCCTCTCTCTTCTTACATGATTGGGAGGTGGCAAAAGTAGCCCTCAGCTGCCAAAAAGAATTGGACATGCTGTGCCAAGAATGACACGAAATTGAAAGGGAGACGTGGTTGGTTTGGTTTTTGAACGAGCCTGTCGGTTGAGCGACAAGCTCCTGTGAGCTAAGCCCGTTTGCGTGAGTCTCTAAGATTTTGCTTCAAAGAACATTTTGGCTCTTTTGTGATGAGGGCCCTTCCCTCACCGTGTTGGCCACTGTGTTTCGTGTGAATAAGTTTGAAGGGAAAGGAGGCACGTGCTTCCTTTGCAGGAACTTGAGGCTGAGGACGTTTCCACGTGTTGAAATTGTTCTAAGCATGAGTGTGCAGCATTTTTCAAGCCATAGACAATCTAGCGCTTGTAGTGTTGTAGTCACTACGACATGCGCCACGTCGCCACTGTCTCAAATCACATCCAAAACAAAGGCTTCTCCATGAACCGTCAAGGAAAGACCAAATATTGCTCGGAAGAAAGGATTCATAATGCAAATAAGTCTTCGTGGAGAGATGTGAATATTGACAGAAGCAAAGACGTGCCGTGGAGAGGTGAGGTGGAGAAGGATGGTGGAAAATGTCTGTAGCGTGGGAATGACAAGAAGAGAGAGCTCCCATGTTCAAACATGGCAGTGTGGTACGGGTGCGTCGAAGCTCCCCGATTGTGCCAAATGGTGGCCACGCAGCTCTGAGCCAGTGTAGAGGAAACGTGGACAAGAAAACATGGGCGTCCTGCTGGACGTCGAAGGGAACAGGCACATCAGATATGCAGCGTCGTGTGGGCCAACAACTTCTGGATCTCGTCCCATTCCAAAAGTAATTTGGGACATATGCTAAAGGATCTGATAGAGGAAGCCGGAAAGTGGGACCTGGCAGCCAAACTTGCGAGTCTTTGGTAGTCTTCCAGCTCTTCGGTCCCATGAGTACATGTACGGTTAGGTGCAGTTTCATCAAAAATGGATGAAATTGTCTCTTTTCAAAAAAAAAACACTTTCATCAAAAAACCAATTTCCAATTTCATCAAAAACCAATTTCAAAAATCTTGGACCCCCCTCCCTCCCTAAACCACCAAACAACCCTAACACCCCAACCCCTAAACCCTGAACCCTAAACCCCTTAACCCCTAAACCCTATACACCTGAAACCCTAAACACCTAAACACCTGAAACCCTAAACACTTAAACACCTAAACCCAAAACACCTGAACCCCGCCTTTTGACCTTCAACAGACCTTCATGTGGAACATCGCCGGCCTTCGGCCGGTGATGCTCCACATGAAGGCCTGTTAAAAATCAAAAGGCGGGCATAAGCCGTGTTTCTGTTTTTGGGACCCAAGCGTGTTTTGTCCTGTCCCCCTTCAGTGGGATTTCTGATGAGAGTGGTTTTGATGAGAGTGTTTCTGATGAAATTGGCTTTTGATGTAATTGGCTTTTGATGAATGTGGTTTTTACCACATGTACTCCTCGCTCGGTTTCCGAAGGCCTCATCCATGTTTTGCTACATTTTGTTTCCAAGAGTGCACGAGCTTCTTTTTCTTCATCTTTTTCTTCACGGAGTTGTTACAAGGTCTTCCGATCCTGCCTCTGTCGCCATCTTCCACCTTGGCATCGTCCGCCAAGCTTTCCACCATCTTGAATATCTGCATTTCTCTTGTGGCACTCTCCTTGCAACTTTTGACCCAGGTGTTTTTCTTTTTCATAACTTCCATACCCAGTTCCTCCAAGAACCTCCATGCAATGGAATGTCCCAGGGAGATACGGGCCGTACAGCGAGCTCTTCTTCTTCCTTCTGAAGAAAGAGCCGATGGTCCTCAGGGAGCTGATTCGGTTTGGGCCCAGCACCCGGCCGCATGGTGAGCTTCTCTTCTCTTTGATTCAGAAGAAGCCGGCAACTCTTTCATCGGGGATGGCTTTCAAGTCCCAGAGTTGAAGGGTGGAAGTGAGGCTTCTGATGATGTTCATTCAAGGCAGACAACGTGAGCAATGAGGCGCTGTATGTCATTGGATTGCATGGATCTGGTGATGGAATCTCTCTCTACATGATTGGGAGGTGGCAAAAGTAGCCCTCAGCTGCCGTATAGCATTGGACATGCTGTGCCAAGAATGACACGAAATTGAAAGGAGACGTGGTTGGTTTGGTTTTTGAACGAGCCTGTCGGTTGAGCGACAAGCCCCTGTGAGCTAAGCCGGTTTGCGTGAGTCTCTAAGATTTTGCTTCAAAGAACATTTTGGCTCTTTTGTGATGAGGGCCCTTCCCTCACCGTGTTGGCCACTGTGTTTCGTGTGAATAAGTTTGAAGGGAAAGGAGGCACGTGCTTCCTTTGCAGGAACTTGAGGCTGAGGACGTTTCCACGTGTTGAAATTGTTCTAAGCATGAGTGTGCAGCATTTTTTCAAGCCATAGACAATCTAGCGCTTGTAGTGTTGTAGTCACTACGACATGCGCCACGTCGCCACTGTCTCAAATCACATCCAAAACAAAGGCTTCTCCATGAACCGTCAAGGAAAGACCAAATATTGCTCGGAAGATAGGATTCATAATGCAAATAAGTCTTCGTGGAGAGATGTGAATATTGACAGAAGCAAAGACGTGCCGTGGAGAGGTGAGGTGCAGAAGGATGGTGAAAAATGTCTGTAGCGTGGGAATGACAAGAAGAGAGAGCTCCCATGTTCAAACATGGCAGTGTGGTACGGGCGAAGCTCCCCGATTGTGCCAAATGGTGGCCACGCAGCTCTGAGCCAGTGTAGAGGAAACGTGGACAAGAAAACATGGGCGTCCTGCTGGACGTCGAAGGGAAAAGGCACATCAGATATGCAGCATCGTGTGGGCCAACAACTTCTGGATCTCGTCCCATTCCAAAAGTAATTTGGGACATATGCTAAAGGATCTGATAGAGGAAGCTGGAAAGTGGGACCTGGCAGCCAAACTTGCGAGTCTGTGGTAGTCTTCCAGATCTTCGGTCCCATGAGTACATGTACGGTTAGGTGTCAAAATTGGATGAAATTGTCACTTTTCATCAAAAACCACTTTCATCAAAAACCACTTCCATCAAAAACCACTTTCATCAAAATCCATTTTCATCAAAATCCATTTTCATCAAAACCATTTTCATCCAACTCACTTTCATCAAAATCCATTTTCATCCAAAACCACTTTCATCAAAATCCAATTTCATCAAAAACCAATTTCAAAAATCTTGGACCCCAAACCCTAAACTCCTAAACCCCAAACCCCTAAACCCTAAACCCCTAAACCCTAACCCCTGAACGCCTAAACACTTGAAACCCTTAACACCTGAAACCCTAAACACCTGAACCCTAAACCCTGAACACCTAAACCCTGAACACCTAAACCCTAAACACCTAAACTCCTGCCTTTCGAACTTCAACAGACCTTCATGTGGAACATCGCCGGCCTTCGGCCGGCGACGCTTTCACACAAACACGGACTATATTGATTGTCCCACATGTGATTTTTTGGATGAAACCGTTATTGGTTGAAAATGTCATTGGATGGAAGTGTCATTGGATGAGAAATTCATTGGATGAAAAAGTTCTTGGATGAATGTTCATTGGATGAAACTGCGTTTGGATGAAAGTTTCAAAATTGGATGAAATCGTGTTTGGATGAAAGTGTCAGTGGATGAAATCGTTTTTGGATGAAAGTGTATTCTACCTTTTTCCTGGATACAAGCAAAATTTGCAATAATTGGTCATTGACTTTTTCGGAAGTTTAGGAGGGGCAAATCAATTGTAAAATTGTTCTTGACATTTTGCAAAACCAAACGTGCACAGTTGGCACTGACGCTTCAAACACCACCAAAATTCCACGAGAAGACCCCTAGAGAGAGAGAAAAAGAGCGAAATGGGGCGGGAGAGGAATAAAAGGACGAAATTTTGGGCTGTCCGGCGGAGGGGGGTCCCGCGGACGGTCCCCGCCCCGGACTGTTCGTCCCCGAAGGGTGAGGTTCGAAGGGTGGAGGTTCGAAGGGTGCAGGCCCAAACCTATCAAAAGTGGGGCCCCGAAGGGTGGGGGCCCGAAGGGTGGGGGGCCCAAAATTTCGCGCTTTTTTTTTCCCTCGCCCGCCACTATTTTCACTCTTTCTTCCTCTCTTGGGGGTCGTTTCGTGGAATTTTGGTGGTGTGATGATTGAAGGCTATGACCCTCAAATGTGCACGTTTGGAGTTCTCGGGCTGTCGTCCAGCGGAGGGGGGTCCGGCAGAGGGGGAGCGCCCAAATTTTGGACGCACCCACGAAAATTTTGAACACACACCGCACCGACACACCACACCACACCACACCACACCAACACCACACCACAACACAACACAACACAACACAACACAACAACGACACACCACACAACACAACGGGGGATCCCGCACATTGTGGTCTTGGGCAAGGGGGGTCCTTCGCAGGGAGGTCCATGGCCCAAGAAACAAGACATGAGCAATAAATTGTCCCGAAGAGCAGCCTTATTGGCCAAGGTTTTTTGGGGTCAAGGATGGTTCGTGAAGGTTTGGGCACAAAACGGTTTGATTCAAAAAAAAAGGGGCCAAGAGACGGGCCAAAAGTGGTGCGGGCCAAACTTGGTCAGAAAAACAAAAAAAAAACATGGAAAAACAAATCAAAAAAACAAAAATATCCTTCCCCTTCACCCAAAACAAAAAATGAAAAAACAAGAAATAGAAAAAAATCACCAAAATCAGAAAATATCTCTCCTCCCCTCCCAGACCAAAAAATAAAAAAAATCAAAAAATCAACATCAAAATCAAAAAATTGGAAAAATGCTTAAAGAAAGAAAATAAAATCAAAACATCGTCAAACAAGAATTTTTTTTTTAAATGAAAAATCAAAAAAAATCTTTCGCTTTTTTTAAATTCTTTTTCTTCTTTTTTTTGAAGTTTTCATTTTTTGCTGTTGCTTAATGCTGGCTTTTCTTGTTGTGTGCTGTTTTTCTTGCTGTTCGTGTTGCTTTTGCTGCCGCTTTTGTTGCGGTTTGCTGTTGTTCATGGTGTTGCTTTTGTTGCTGCTGTCTTTGCTGCTTTGCTGCTTTGCTGCTTTGTTGCTGCTTTGTTGCTGCTGCTGCGGGTGCTTTCAGGTCGCCGACCATTGAAAAAACCAATCTTTGCCTTTTGACTTTCAAAAATGTTTTTGCTGCTTATTCTGTTATTTGTGCTGCTGTGTTGCTGCTGTTTCTAATGTTTGTGCTGCTGCCGTTGCTGCTTTCGCTGCTTCTTTTGTTGCTTTTGTGCTGCTGTTTGTACAACTTGCTGCTGCTTGTGCGGCTTGTTGTTTGTGCTTTTCTTGTTGTTGTTGCTGCTTTTTTTTGTTTTTGCTTTTTCTGTTGTTTGTCCTGCTTTTGCTGCCGCTTTTTGGGTCGTCGTCCGTTGAAAAACCCACCCTTGCCACTTTGGACCTTCCAAAATGTTTGATTGTGTTCCTCTTGGTGCGCTGCTTTTGCTGTTGTTTGTGCTGCTTTGTTTGTTTGTGTTGCTGTATTTTGCTTTTTCTGTTGATGTTGCGGCTTCTGCTTCTTTGTGCTGCTTTTCCTGTTTTGTGTGCTGCTGCTTTTCCGACCGTTGAACCCCACCCTTGCCGCTTTTGACCTTCCAAAATGTCTAGAATAATTAAACAATTGATGAGACCCCTTTGACCTCCGAAAATGTCAAGAACAATTTCTTGTATCCCGAAAAAAGCATTTTGTATCCCCAAAAAAAAATTTTGTACACCCAAAAAAGCACATCCCGGCATTGGATTGCATGGATCTGGTGATGGAAGCCCTCTCTCTTCTTACATGATTGGGAGGTGGCAAAAGTAGCCCTCAGCTGCCAAAAAGAATTGGACATGCTGTGCCAAGAATGACACGAAATTGAAAGGAGACGTGGTTGGTTTGGTTTTTGAACGAGCCTGTCGGTTGAGCGATAAGCTCCTGTGAGCTAAGCCCGTTTGCGTGAGTCTCTAAGATTTTGCTTCAAAGAACATTTTGGCTCTTTTGTGATGAGGGCCCTTCCCTCACCGTGTTGGCCACTGTGTTTCGTGTGAATAAGTTTGAAGGGAAAGGAGGCACGTGCTTCCTTTGCAGGAACTTGAGGCTGAGGACGTTTCCACGTGTTGAAATTGTTCTAAGCATGAGTGTGCAGCATTTTTTCAAGCCATAGACAATCTAGCGCTTGTAGTGTTGTAGTCACTACGACATGCGCCACGTCGCCACTGTCTCAAATCACATCCAAAACAAAGGCTTCTCCATGAACCGTCAAGGAAAGACCAAATATTGCTCGGAAGAAAGGATTCATAATGCAAATAAGTCTTCGTGGAGAGATGTGAATATTGACAGAAGCAAAGACGTGCCGTGGAGAGGTGAGGTGGAGAAGGATGGTGGAAAATGTCTGTAGCGTGGGAATGACAAGAAGAGAGAGCTCCCATGTTCAAACATGGCAGTGTGGTACGGGTGCGTCGAAGCTCCCCGATTGTGCCAAATGGTGGCCACGCAGCTCTGAGCCAGTGTAGAGGAAACGTGGACAAGAAAACATGGGCGTCCTGCTGGACGTCGAAGGGAAAAGGCACATCAGATATGCAGCATCGTGTGGGCGAACAACTTCTGGATCTCGTCCATTCCAAAAGTAATTTGGGACATATGCTAAAGGATCTGATAGAGGAAGCCGGAAAGTGGGACCTGGCAGCCAAACTTGCGAGTCTTTGGTAGTCTTCCAGCTCTTCGGTCCCATGAGTACATGTACGGTTAGGTGCAGTTTCATCAAAAATGGATGAAATTGTCTCTTTTCAAAAAAAAACACTTTCATCAAAAAACCAATTTCCAATTTCATCAAAAACCAATTTCAAAAATCTTGGACCCCCCCTCCCTCCCTAAACCACCAAACAACCCTAACACCCCAACCCCTAAACCCTGAACCCTAAACCCCTTAACCCCTAAACCCTATACACCTGAAACCCTAAAACACCTAAACACCTGAAACCCTAAACACTTAAACACCTAAACCCTAAACACCTGAACCCCGCCTTTTGACCTTCAACAGACCTTCATGTGGAACATCGCCGGCCTTCGGCCGGTGATGCTCCACATGAAGGCCTGTTAAAAATCAAAAGGCGGGCATAAGCCGTGTTTCTGTTTTTGGGACCCAAGCGTGTTTTGTCCTGTCCCCCTTCAGTGGGATTTCTGATGAGAGTGGTTTTGATGAGAGTGTTTCTGATGAAATTGGCTTTTGATGTAATTGGCTTTTGATGAAAGTGGTTTTTACCACATGTACTCCTCGCTCGGTTTCCGAAGGACTCATCCATGTTTTGCTACATTTTGTTTCCAAGAGTGCACGAGCTTCTTTTTCTTCATCTTTTTCTTCACGGAGTTGTTACAAGGTTTTCCGATCCTGCCTCTGTCGCCATCTTCCACCTTGGCATCGTCCGCCAAGCTTTCCACCATCTTGAATATCTGCATTTCTCTTGTGGCACTCTCCTTGCAACTTTTGACCCAGGTGTTTTTCTTTTTCATAACTTCCATACCCAGTTCCTCCAAGAACCTCCATGCAATGGAATGTCCCAGGGAGATACGGGCCGTACAGCGAGCTCTTCTTCTTCCTTCTGAAGAAAGAGCCGATGGTCTCAGGAGCTGATTCGGTTTGGGCCCAGCACCCGGCCGCATGGTGAGCTTCTCTTCTCTTTGATTCAGAAGAAGCCGGCAACTCTTTCATCGGGGATGGCTTTCAAGTCCCAGAGTTGAAGGGTGGAAGTGAGGCTTCTGATGATGTTCATTCAAGGCAGACAACGTGAGCAATGAGGCGCTGTATGTCATTGGATTGCATGGATCTGGTGATGGAATCTCTCTCTACATGATTGGGAGGTGGCAAAAGTAGCCCTCAGCTGCCGTATAGCATTGGACATGCTGTGCCAAGAATGACACGAAATTGAAAGGAGACGTGGTTGGTTTGGTTTTTGAACGAGCCTGTCGGTTGAGCGACAAGCCCCTGTGAGCTAAGCCGGTTTGCGTGAGTCTCTAAGATTTTGCTTCAAAGAACATTTTGGCTCTTTTGTGATGAGGGCCCTTCCCTCACCGTGTTGGCCACTGTGTTTCGTGTGAATAAGTTTGAAGGGAAAGGAGGCACGTGCTTCCTTTGCAGGAACTTGAGGCTGAGGACGTTTCCACGTGTTGAAATTGTTCTAAGCATGAGTGTGCAGCATTTTTTCAAGCCATAGACAATCTAGCGCTTGTAGTGTTGTAGTCACTACGACATGCGCCACGTCGCCACTGTCTCAAATCACATCCAAAACAAAGGCTTCTCCATGAACTGTCAAGGAAAGACCAAATATTGCTCGGAAGATAGGATTCATAATGCAAATAAGTCTTCGTGGAGAGATGTGAATATTGACAGAACAAAGACGTGCCGTGGAGAGGTGAGGTGCAGAAGGATGGTGAAAAATGTCTGTAGCGTGGGAATGACAAGAAGAGAGAGCTCCCATGTTCAAACATGCAGTGTGGTACGGGCGAAGCTCCCCGATTGTGCCAAATGGTGGCCAACGCAGCTCTGAGCCAGTGTAGAGGAAACGTGGACAAGAAAACATGGGCGTCCTGCTGGACGTCGAAGGAAAAGGCACATCAGATATGCAGCATCGTGTGGGCCAACAACTTCTGGATCTCGTCCCATTCCAAAAGTAATTTGGGACATATGCTAAAGGATCTGATAGAGGAAGCTGGAAAGTGGGACCTGGCAGCCAAACTTGCGAGTCTGTTGGTAGTCTTCCAGATCTTCGGTCCCATGAGTACATGTACGGTTAGGTGTCAAAATTGGATGAAATTGTCACTTTTCATCAAAAACCACTTTCATCAAAACCACTTCCATCAAAAAACCACTTTCATCAAAATCCATTTTCATCAAAATCCATTTTCATCAAAACCATTTTCATCCAACTCACTTTCATCAAAATCCATTTTCATCCAAAACCACTTTCATCAAAATCCAATTTCATCAAAAACCAATTTCAAAAATCTTGGACCCCAAACCCTAAACTCCTAAACCCCAAACCCCTAAACCCTAAACCCCTAAACCCTAACCCCTGAACGCCTAAACACTTGAAACCCTTAACACCTGAAACCCTAAACACCTGAACCCTAAACCCTGAACACTAAACCCTGAACACCTAAACCCTAAACACCTAAACTCCTGCCTTTCGAACTTCAACAGACCTTCATGTGGAACATCGCCGGCCTTCGGCCGGCGACGCTTTCACACAAACACGGACTATATTGATTGTCCCACATGTGATTTTTTGGATGAAACCGTTATTGGTTGAAAATGTCATTGGATGGAAGTGTCATTGGATGAGAAATTCATTGGATGAAAAAGTTCTTGGATGAATGTTCATTGGATGAAACTGCGTTTGGATGAAAGTTTCAAAATTGGATGAAATCGTGTTTGGATGAAAGTGTCAGTGGATGAAATCGTTTTTGGATGAAAGTGTATTCTACCTTTTTCCTGGATACAAGCAAAATTTGCAATAATTGGTCATTGACTTTTTCGGAAGTTTAGGAGGGGCAAATCAATTGTAAAATTGTTCTTGACATTTTGCAAAACCAAACGTGCACAGTTGGCACTGACGCTTCAAACACCACCAAAATTCCACGAGAAGACCCCTAGAGAGAGAGAAAAAGAGCGAAATGGGGCGGGAGAGGAATAAAAGGACGAAATTTTGGGCTGTCCGGCGGAGGGGGTCCCGCGGACGGTCCCCGCCCCCGGACTGTTCGTCCCCGAAGGGTGAGGTTCGAAGGGTGGA
>CBDCEV010000201.1:0-14371 GCA_965215715.1 Hyphomicrobiales bacterium
GCTCTTACTTTCATCTTGGGAACATTAATGACACTGGCGCACTCATCGAAGATGGAACCAACCTGTGCTGGACATCTGGCCCTGCAAGCGTGAGCGATGGGGTCACGACCCCACGAAAAAAGCACGGAAACCTGGTTCGGTGCTGAGAGCTGTTGGCCCAGCGAAGAGTTACTAGAGGTGAGATGAAGTCTGACTTCACTAAGGTTCACCTCTGTCAACACCTTTGCGCAACACCACTGAACGACCACAAGAGAGTGCCACATTTGTGGAAAGGAGTATCAATGGAACGCCTGTGACAACGTCACTACGGACGCGTGATTCTGGACCCCGACAGAGTGACACGAGGAACTGAGACGTCTGACACCCACAACACAAAGTGAACCGTCCTTTGGCGTGACGTCTCTACGTCCACCTGCGCCAACCCGCTAACAAGTACGACAGAGAGACAAACACCAGATTCGTTTACCCATCAGGGTGGTTTGTTTCCTCAAATTATAAGGGACAAAGCAGAGAAAGACCGCGTACGCAATTCACAGAACCGAACAAGTCGTGACCCAGTCCAACCGCGAGATGACCAACAACGGAGCCATCACCACAGTGAAGACCTCACGGAACTCTGAAGCCATGGATTTGGCCACCGCCTGAAGTCTGACAAAGACAAATTCAAAAAAAAAACGAGTTCGCATTTGAACAAAACAGCTGAGTGAAAGTGTGTGTGCGAAGTGCAAAGTGTGTGTGCAAACAAATCTGCGGCAATAGCCTTACACATTGTTCACACATTACACACAGAACTGCACGCTCACCACACACATAATGATGAAAGACACAACGTGGATGATATCGATTTTGGCAAGACGCGGCTCAGAGCGAGTCCGATCTGAAAGACAGCACTGCCATGCAGGCTTTGCCAAGAAGGCAACGGGCCCTTCTTGGCTCAGAAGTTGTGCAAAGATGCACTCAGGACCTTGAAGCAAAGCGACTTGGACCAATGGTGCCCTGGGCACTCACGAAGATAAAGATGAAAGAAATGAGTGAGGAGAAGTTGCCAGAGAGAAACGGGCAGATCCGAAAACCAAAGAAGGGACGCACAGAAATGCGCCAGAGACAACGTTGCAAGCGCCACGGGACGCTAATATAGCAAAGGTCACGCCTTGGAAAGCCCAACGTAATGAGGGATGGAAGAGCGGAGGTGGCGGTGAACAAAACAGCTGAGTGAAAGTGTGTATGTGTGAGGTGCAGCGTGTGTGCAAACAACTTTGCGGCAAAAGCCTTACATATTTACTCGTGAGAAGTACTTACCATAAGTTACCAAAAACTTACGGTACGTCATTTGTCGTAAGTCATGATAACTTTTGGCTTGTTTGTAAATTGAAAAAATTTTAAACTGTTTTGACCATTTAACTGTTTAAAAACTTTTTTTGGCCAAACAAATTGTCACTTTAACTTCTGAAAGCTTACTTATCAAAAAATATGTTTACTTTTGTTGAATGACTCACCGAGAGTTAGCAAAACTTATGGTAAATCATTTATCGTAAGCTATCACAACGTATGGTTCATTTTTGATATTCTTGTCCTAACAACGATTTTAATTGTTGCAACTGTTCTACTTGTTCACTCAATTAAACTAATTTAGCTATTTGAACTCTTTGAACTTTTTTACCTCTTTCAAATGTTTGCAGTTCATGTCTTTGAACTTTTGTAACCCTGAAAACTCTTTCACTTTCTCACTTACACAGATGATATGTACTTGTCAAAAATATTTTAACTAATGATAAATAGCTTCCCACAAGTTATCAAAACTTGTGGTATGTTATTTAACGTACGTTGACATGCCTCATTGTTTTCCTTTGACATGCATTCTTTTATTCTAAAAAAAAAAACTTTGTTCACGATTTGATTTTTTGAATTTCATTCAGAACTATGCTCATGATAGTGATTGTTTTTCATCTGTTATGTTCACACATTAAAACACAAAAACCTACCACAATTTTGTCAAAACTCATGGTGACCTATTTATCTTGAGTTATCACAACCTATGGTTAATGTTTTGTGAAAAAAATGTTTGAAATTTTTGAGAAATTTTTGCCAACGAGTTTAACTTGTTTTTTCAAAAATTTTCACTTTTGTAACGACTTTTGTTTAATTTCCGAAAAATGTATACCTCTTCTACTTTGACTTATGATCGGTTAAAAAACCTAGTCTGCGTTTACTTATGATGAATAACTTTCCACAAGTTATCAACAACCTATGGTAAAATATTTATCGTTAGTTTTTCACCACCATATGGATACTTATTTGAATTGTTCTAAGCTTTATATTTTTCACATTTTTTTGAACACCGTTATTTCTCTGAACAATTTCAACTCTTTCTTTGGTGTTTATACTTCGTTTCTGTTTTAACTCTTTTTTGAACTGTTTCAACAACTTCAGCGATTTGAACTATGTTATTACTTGTTTTTCATACTATGTCTCTGCTGCGACAAACACTTTTAAACTTTCACTTGTGATTGGCCACTTTCCAAGTTTTTCAATTTATGGTAAATCACTCACCATAAGCTTCCAAAAACTTGTGGTACGTCATTTATCACAAGTTATCATAACTTATGGTATGTTCTGTATCGCAATTTAACAAAACGTTCTTGTGAGAGTTTTGTTTGTTTTTCTTTTCTTTGAGACGCAAGCGACGTGGCTCGGCGCCAACAAGGGCGCACCACGAGCACTGCAACGCCCATGGCTTGAAAAAATCACCGCGCACAGCCGAGATAAGAGAGGAAACCCTCCTTCTGACCTTCTGACTATGTTGCTTACGAAAGGATGTGTACACCTTTGTTAAATAACTCACTTTTATCTATCAAAACTTTTGGTATGTTGTTTATCGTAAGTTACCGTAACTTGTGGGTAACTTTCAAAACAATTGTAACGATTTTGACCATAAAAAATTTCACGGCTCTACCATTTTTCGTCTCTATTTTTCATTTTTCCGAAAACTACTGTTCACGATTTTTGTTTCGCGTAAAGCTATTTTCATGTTGTGTAAACTTTTCGTTTTTGTAACAATTTCGACACTTATTCGAAAACTTTGACTTTTTTACTTCAAAACTTTCATAAAAACTTTTTCACTATAACTTTTGATAAGCTATTTGTTAACCAGTTAACACTTCATGAAAAACTGACCATAATTTAAAATGATAACTCAAAGTACGTCATTTATAGTAAGTTATGTCAAATGATGGGTCACTATTTTTCTACTTCCACAAAAACAAATTCAACATTTTCACAATGTTTGATTTTTTGACATGTTCAATTTTATCGTTTAAACTTTTTTTTTTGATGTGTTACTTCTCAAAACTTAATTTCTGTTATGAGTCAAAACTTACCATCAATTGCAAAAAAAAAAAACGTATGGTTTGTCATTAATTGTGAGTTATGATTACTCATGGTGTTTTATTAATTGAAGAATTTCACGATTTTTGAACCATCCTTTAAAAAAAAAATCATTTTCACTTATTCGTGTAAGTTTCTATTTTTCAACTTTTCAAAGAAAATTATGATAAGTTACTTAGAAAAAAGTTATTTTAACTTGCGAGAAGAAACTTAACACAAGCTACCGAAACTTACGGTACGTCATTTGTCGTAAGTCATGGTAACTTTTGGCTTGTTTGTAAGTTGAAAAATATTGTAAACAGTTTTGACAATTTAATCTGTTTTTGACTTTTGTTGCAAAAAAAAGCCCCTTTAACTTTTGAAAGCTTACTTTTCAAAAGATATGTTTACCTTTGTCAAATGACTTACCAAAAATTAGCAACAACTCATTGTGAATCATATCATCGTAAGTTTATCACAACGTATGGTTCATTTTTTGATATTCTTGTCCGAACAATGAATTTTTCCGTAAGTTATGATAACTTTCGATAAGTAAATCACCATACGTTTTGACACTATGGTAAGTTATTTGTCATAAATTAACATACTTTATGCTAAGTAACTCATCACAAGTTAGAGTGCAACAGTTTTCAAAGTGAAATCGTTCCAAAAGTCTCAAAACATATAAAAAATTTGAAACAGTGAAAAATAGTGAAAATCCTGAACACAATGTAAATTGTTCAGAAAATAAAAAGAGTTCAAAAAGTTCGAAAAATAGTTAAAAAATAGTTCAAACTAAGTAACCATATGGTGCGTAAACAATTTTTGAGAAAAAAACGAAATCTAAAAAAATCTTAATGGCAAAACCAGTTACTGAGTTGAAGTAGTTGAGTTTTTGTCAATGGAACCATAAGTTTTGTTAACTCACGATACATAGCATACCATAAGTGTTGATAAATTGTGGTAAGTTACTTATCACAAGTTCACATGACTTTTGACAAGTAACTTATCACAAGTTAACGCGACAAAGTTTTCAAAGTCAAAAGGGTTACAATAACAAAAAATTCAATTAAAATAATTGGAATAGTTAGTAAAAATAGTTCAAAAAATAGTTCAAAGAGAACTAGTTCAAAACCGTCTAATTACTGGAAGAATGATAAACTAGTTAAACTACATTCAAAAAAAAATCGAAACAATTTAAATAGTTTACCATCACTTTCACCAAATTAAAAATGTTTGAAAGTAGGCCAAAAAGTGACACAAAACTAACATGATGAAGCTCGCGTTAAATACTCAAAAGCGTTTTATTATTTTTTAGAGTTAACCATACTTTTTGATAACTTACGTTTGATGACTTACCGTAAGCATTGATAACTTCTTGATGAGATATTCTTCTTATGTTAAGATAACTTTTGACAAGTAACTTATCAGAAGTTAAACCGAAAAAGTTTTAAAAATGTTTTTAAAGTTTTAATGGAGCCAATACTTTCTCAAAAGTAAAATAGTTGGGTGTAATTCAACAAGTCTGACTAGTTAGCCATAGGTTTTGATAACTTACGATCGACGACGTACCATCAGTGTTGGTAACTTCTGGCAAGTTATTCATCACAAGTTCAAAAAAAAACTTTTGATAAGTAGCGTATCACGAGTTAAAGTGAAAAAGTTTTGCAATGTTTGCAAAATGAAAAAATAAATGTTTCATGGAAAAAGTTTAAAAAAATAACATATGTTTAACAAGTTCAAATGTTCAAACAGTAAACCATTGGTAAGATAACTTTCTCGAAATATCTCACCATAAGTTTTTTTGATTACCAACTGTAAGCTATTAATCATAAAGTAGCATAACATATGACAAATAATCTTTCACAAGTCAAAGTGAAAAAAGCTATGAAAATCATATTCGATAAAAATAGTTTATTTAAAAAAAGTTATTTCAGGGTAAAAGTGTTCAACAAGTCTAAATTGTTGTAAAAAAAAGATCAAATTGTTTCAAAGTAGTCCGATAAAATTGGACATAAGTTAAGATAACTCACGATGAAAAATGACTTACCGCGAGTTTCGATAACTCATGATAAGTGGAAGTGGAAAGGTTACAAAATTTCAAATTGTTAAAATAATTGATCTTTTTGTTGACAAAAGAAAGGGAAGATGGTTCAAAAAAGAATATAGTGAAAATAGCTACAAGAATCAAAACAGTTAAAATAGGTAAGAAATGAACCGTGGGCTATGCTATTTCACGAGTATCTTAAGTTAAGCAAAACATTTGGCAAGGATTTTTTTTTTTGAAAATTAGATCAGTACAAAAGTGTAACATACTTAACAAAGTGCAAAGCAGAAAGAAGAAGTTAAATTTGAGTAGTCAAAAAAGCAAAATAGCAAATTTAATATTGCTAAAATAATCACAAAAATGAACATTGTTAAACAAACTGAAATGGTTTCAAAAACAGCGAAAATAGCTCAAACAGTTAGAATAGTCTCAAAAGTTCAAAAACCGTTAACATCGTTAACATAGTTTTAAAAATGGTTCAGATACTTCGGTGACCCAAACGGTTAACCATAAGTTATGATAACTTACGACATCAAACTTGCCACAAGGTTTTGATCCCTTATGGTAAGCTCTTTGTCATAAATTAACATAACTTTGATAAGTAACGTATCGAAAGTTTTCGTGAAAAAGTGATCGTGAAAATTGCTTTCAAAAAAGTTTAAATCGTGAAAACTCTTAGCTGGTTTTTGTGTAAGAGGTTTTTTTGAAAAGCGTATATAGATTGAAATTGTAGAATCATAAAGTATCGTAATTTACGACGAGTAGCTTACCGTAAGTTGTGATAACTTATGGTAAGTTATTGATCGTCTCTTGACTCATGACATGTAACTTACCAAAAGTTATCATAAATTATGAAATACCACGTATCAAAAATTATCGTACCTTATGATATAGAAATATTATCATTAGTTGTGATAACTTACCTTAAATGTCATCAAATTGTCGCAAAATTAAAAAAAGAGTTAGCAATGCTGAAAAAGAGAAACACCACGCCTTGCCCTCGTCCTTCCTCCCTCAGCCCCCTCATCTCCCTTCGACAAACAAGAAACAAATAAATGATTGACGCTCAATCAATAGACACAAAAACAATTAAAATATAAGAAAACCCAAGTACGAAAACACTTACACAAACAAATGAATCATTCAAGAAAAGAAACAAAATGATAACCAATTGAGAAGAACATCCATTGACGAACAAGCACAGATATAAATAAAGAGACACAAAAAGCGAATGTTCTCTAATTTCAGGAATAGAGGAATTGTGCTGGTATTACATCTAAAGAGAAAAAAGAAACAAATAATGAACAAGTGATTGAAAAATGATGGATTCGATAAATCACGACAACAAGAACTAAATACCATTGTCAGATTTCATGATCAATGCGTTTCTTTTTGAATCCATGTGTCTATGACTCATTTATGTTTGATTATTTATTGCTTTCTCTTGAGTTTACAACTCTTTATTCATGTGTTGATTTGATTCCTTTCTTTATTTATTTCATTTCCCTTTCGTTTTGCTTATTTCTCAAATTCAGAACACACCTCTGGTAATTTATGATTTGACCCGCTCAAGCGAAAAACCCGAGGGGAGGAAGCGCAGGAACGCACCCGACGGATTGACCAAACAAAGGTCGCCGTCACGGGAGGAGCACCACTTTACCAGCACCACCCAAGAGGCGACAGCAGCACCACACCAAAGAAGGACGGGACACGAGCACCACCCAACAGAGGAAAGCGGGAGGAAAACAGCACCGCCCAAGGGGAGCGGGAGGGGTGAGGATGAGGAAGCGGGAGGGAGGGAGGGAGGGAGGGAGGAAGGCAGCCCCTCTCCCTCCACCCAAAGAACGAGGGTGACAAGCACCAAACACACCCAAAGAAAGTGGAAAGAAAAACAGCACCTCCCAGCAGACCTCCCTCCTCATCCAAAAGAAGGTGAAGCGAAATACCACCAGAAAGAGGAGGGGGCGAAAACAGCACCACCCATAAGGAGGAGAGGAGACGACAGCACCAGCCCAAAAGGAAGAGGGAGGCAAAGCAAAGTGGTTGTCTCTCCACCTCCTTGCGGATGGTGCTGTTTTGGGCGGTGCGGCTTGGAGTGGTGCTTCTGTCCCATCCTTCTGTGGTGTGGAACTGCTTTCTCACTCTGGGGTCCCACCTTTCACCTGGTGCTGCCTCCTCACTCTTTCAGTTTGGGTGGTGGTGCTTCACTCTGCTTGGCCTCCTCCTTCCTCAAGTGGTGGTGGCTTGCTCTCCACCTTTGGGCTTGGCGCTGATTCCTCCTGTCCTCCTTTTTGGGTGCTGGCTGTCTTCTCCCTCTCCCTTTCGGGTGGTGCTTGATTTCCCTCCGTAAATACATATGATATCAATATTATGGGATTTGACAAGAAGGGAGAGGAGAGAAAACAATACCACCCAGAAGGCAGAGGAGAACGCAGCACCACATGGTCAAAAAGTAAAGTGAAGTTTAATGAAAGTTAAAACAGTTGACAGCTAAAATAGTTCAACTATGCAAAATAGAAAAACACATCTGACCACAAGTTATGACAACTTACGATAGATGACGCACCATGAGTGTTGATAACTCATGGTAAATTATTGATCACAATTAAAAACTTCTGTCATAGGTTATCGTACTCCATGATAACTGAATCATCATCAGTTATGATAACTCATCATAACTTATCATCAGATTGCTGTACAATCAAAAGAAGTTAGCAATGTTTGAAAAACAGAAAATCCAGTCCCCATGCAACACCCTCCCTCCTTCCTCATCTCACTTCTACAAACAATGAACAAATAAATGATTGGCGCTTAGTCAACAGACACAAAAAGTCAAAATACCGCAATACGAAAACACCTGAACGAACAAATAAAGCATTACAAAAAAAACAAATAGTAAGCGAACGAAAAATGTATCAATTGACAAACACGCACATAAATAAAGAAAGAGACACAGAAGCGAATGTTATATGTAGAGGAAAAAAAAAGAACTGTGTTGGAGGACCGAACAAGCGACGATTCCATTACTTTGAGCCCAAGGCTCCACCAAAAAATTGAAAATTAATGAAAAAGCACCAACCAAAAAAAGGGAGAGAAAAACAAAAACAAATTAAATCAGGAATTCAAAAAAAAACATGAAACAAATGAATAGAAATACTTCTGTGGCGAGGAACCACAGTTCCGACACACAAATTGCCGAACATTTTGTATGAAACAAAAGTCCGTTTGCCGAAAAAGTCCCTTTTTGAGCTTGTCCTATGGGTGCCTTGGGCCTCTCTCTTTCGGCTTCTCCAAGGTATTAAGCCAAGGCCCTGCTTGGACGATCCCGAGATCCTCGACAATCCCATTGAGTTTTTGCCCATAACGGCGCCCGAGTGCTCGTGTCTCCATCAATTCACATTACAATTGTATTTTTGAAATTGAATTGTCTCTTGAACGAAACAGAACAATTCAATAAAATCTAAAAATACATTTCGAAAAATTAAAGGAACAATTGGTGAATGTTATAATAACAACAAAGTTTACTAAATATTTGTCATAATCATTTTTTGAGGAAAATTTATATTATTGTCTGTTTCAACATTATATATCTCCATTTCGGTTTTTACTGGTTCTTTTTCATCAGTATTTCGTTGTTTTTCCCTTAATCTGTTTCTCGGTTGTTCCATTTGTGAATTTTTCCGAAAGTAATGTTTCATTTTTTGTTGTCCCTCCTTTTGGGTGTTGCTGTTTTCACTTCGCTCCTCCTTTTGGGTGGTGGTTGTGGTCTCACTGATCATTATCATCAAGATTTTTCACAAAAATATACAGAAAAAGAGAGGAAGCAAGGCAACACTCGTTCTTTGGGAGGAAATGGAGGACCTTTCAATTGGTTATTATTTTGTTTCTATTATTGACTGATTTATTTGTTTGTTTTGGGTTTTTCGTACTTGGGGAATTCTTATATGAAATAATGTTAAAATATGTTTAATTGTACCCACTGTACTTTTTTGAAGGATGACATCTTATAATTTGCGTTTACTTATGATGAACAACTTACCATAAGTTATACATCAACTCATCCTAGGTTACTTGTCGCAAGTTATCATACCTCATGGTTCAAGTCTTTCAAAAAATTGGACACATTAAACCATCTCTTCTTCACTTTTTTGAGCGATTTCAACTGTTTGACCTCAAAAAATCATTCAACATATTTTCAATGTTTGAACTGTTTTGTTCATTATTGTTTCGATTGTTAACTGTTTTGTTTTTGAACTGTTGCTTTCACAGAATATTGGTTACACATGGAAAATTGTGTTACCTTATGATAAATAGCTTTGCTATGAACTATCAAAACCTCTGTGTCTGTTATCTGTGGTAAATTAACGTAACTTGTGGTCAACTTTAAAACTGTCTTTGCGATGTTGACCGTAAGTCACTTGTTTCATGTTTGACCTTTCTCACTATTTTTGGGTTTTTTTTTTGACTTTTGGATTTTTTGAAAGTATTCTTTACTGTTTTTAACTGTTTCGATTTTTTCAAAACAGTATAACAAGTTTAACTTTCGTTTACGTAAAAAAAGTTTTGGAACTATTTCTCGCCCTTTGAACGAGTTTTAGCGATCTGTACTTTCTAAAAAACTTTTTGCTTTAACTTATGATTGATTACTTGTCAAAATTTGTGTTTACTCATGATAAACAACTCACCACAAATTATCAACAACTTATTGGGAATTCTTTTTCGTGAGTTATCACACTCTGTGGTAATCCATTTGAATTTTTTTACTTTACATTCGGGCTGTTGAACTCTTTTATCAACTTGTACAATCTTTTTTGAACACGTTCAGTGTTCTCAGTATTAAAACTGCTTTTTAATTTTCTGCTTTTTGAAACCTTTTTGAGCTGTTTTAGCGGTTTGGACGATGGTCAAGCTCTTTTTTTTTTAAAAAAAAAAAATTTTCATGTTTTGACATGTTTTTTCATACATTTACCTTGCACAAATTTTCGAATATTAATTGTGACAAATAACAAACATATCACATGCGTGGTACGTCATTCATCCCTAAGTGTCATACCTTGCGGTCATTTCTTTTGTTGAAAATTGTTTGATTTTTTTTTTGCAGAAAATTATACCAACGAATTTAACTTGTTTTGATCAATTTTCACTTTTGTAACAACTTCATGTAATTTCCGCAAAAATGTTTTACTTTTCCACTTTAACTTATGATTGGTTACTAATCATAATTTGTGTTAACTTAACATAAAGAACTCACCAAAAGTTTTCAAAACCCTTAGAGTAAGTCATGTTATCGCAAGTTACCATAACGTATGGTGAATCTGTGTTCAGCGTTGATTACTCATTTTCAACTCTTTTCACGTTTTACTTGCTTTTTTTTTTTTTTCAAAAAAAAAATTCCGCTTTAATTTATGATTGGTTACTTCTGAAAAGTTGTGTGGACGTATGATAAATAACTTATTGTGAGTTATCACACTTTTGGTATGTTATATATCGTAAATGAACGTGACTTATCGTTAACTCTAAAACGCTATTTCAACGATTTTTGACCATTCACACGGCCTCACTTTCTTACTTTTTGCACGCAACCGATTTTCAAGCATTTCTGAATATGTTTCAATTTTCACCTTTTCTTCTAACTGAACTATGTTTAACAATGTTTCAACTATTTACAACAATTTCAATTCTTACCGATGTAATTTTCACAACATTTGCACTCCAACTTCTGTTGAGTTACTTGACAAAAGTTATTTAAACTTGTGATCAATAGCTTACCATAATTTCAAAAACACTTTTGGTACGTCCGTGGTCGTCAGGTATCAGAACTTTTGGCTAACTTGTTTTTTCTATGTTTGCTTTTCAACAGTTTTGACAACTTAAGCCCGAAATGTTTTCATTATGCTCACTCAAATAAAGTTTTTCACTGTAACTTCTGATAGGTTACTTATCAAAAGAAACGCTAACTTAAAGAAAAAATACCATAAATTACCCAAACTTTTGGTACGTCATTTATCGCAAGTTATCAAAACTTTGGCCTAGTTTTAAAAAATGGCAAATTTTCAAGTGTTTTGGCCACTTGAACGCATCTAACACAATTGTTGCCTATTTCTTTGCAAAAAAACATTGTCACTTTTACTTGTGATACGTCACTTATGAAAAGATATATCTAATTAAATTTAATGCTTGCCTAAAGTTAACACAAACTAATGGTAAGTCATTTATCGTACGTTATCATAACGTGTGACCATTTTTCATTTTTCAAAAATATACATATTTCAATTTTTACTTCTTTTTTAACACTTTTTTAAAACTTCTGAAACCGTTATAACTATTTTACTTTTTCGCTTGAACTGGTGATAAATAACTAACCACAAATTTTCAAAACTTGTGGTATGTTATTTCTCCAAAGTTAGCATGACTCATGGTCATGGTTAACCATTGAAAAACTTTTCCCTTTTAGATTTTTTTTTTGACGATTCAATTTTTGATTTTGGGAACTTTTTCAATTTGGCTAATGATTGATTACTTGTCATATGTATGTTCGCATAATACAAAGAACTTACCACAACTTATGGCATTTTTCTTGATTTGAAAAATGTTTGAACTATTTCCAATCATGTTAACGAGTTTAAGTTGGTTTTTAAAACTATTTTTCACTTTTGTAAAAGAGTTCAAGTGTTTTCTGCAAATGTGTAACTTTTCCACTTTATTCTTTGAAACATTACTTATCATAAGTTGTGTTCTTTTATGATAAATAACTTACTACAACCTATCAAAACTGATTGCAAGTTATTTATTCATCGTAAGTTATCATAACTTATGGGTACCTCAAAAAAAATAAACAAAACAAATTTGACTTCTGGGTAAATTTCACTTCTTGGCTTTTGTGATTTTTGATGCTCTCTTAACACATCCGTTTTATTTTTTGCGTAAAACTATTTTGATTTTTTCATTTTCTGTATTTCTTGATTTTGTGTTACTTTTTCGAACATTTGTCGGAACATTTTCCGTTTTTTTTTACTTCATACCTTTCATAACTTTTCCACTTAAACTTATGATAGGCTGTTTATCAATAGTTTTTTTCTGAATGATAAATAACTGACTTTTATTCTAAATGACAACTTATGGTACGTCATTTAGTGCAAGTTGTGAGAACTGATGGTTAACTATTTGGAATATTTGGAATTTTTTTTTGAAACAAAAACAATGACCATTGTTTGACTGTTTTGGCCATTTTTACTAAAAAAAACTCATTTTTTTGATAAGTTAGATGTCAAAAATGTTTGTTTTTTGTTTTGGTGTGAAAAAAGCTTACCATAATTTACCACAGATGTGTGATATGTCATTCATTTTTAGTTATCATTACTCATGATTCATTGATTTACCTGTTTTACGTTGTTGAAATATCTTTTTTTGAGACCGTTTTCCCCTTTTTCCTTTTTTGAAACTTTTCCCAAAAAAAATAATATTTCAACTTGTGATAAATAACTTACCATAAGTTTCCCAAACTTATGGTGCGTCATTAATCGTTAGTTAACATAACTTGTGGTCAACTTTTTCTGTTTTGTGAACAATTTGTTGAGATCAGCACAGAAACAGCGAATCCCAGTCTCGTAGGTTGTTCGATTGTGTCTTCCCTGATGTACACTACACTCGTGCTAACACGCGTACTTGACAATCTCACTTGTGAAGTGTAGAGTTGTGCAGTTCATCAGTCAGCTTTCAGCTCAGACATGTGCACCTGCAACCGACTCATGATCTTGACGCGCACTCCACATGAACGGCTCAAGACAGAAAGCGCGCAAGACACTTTGCAGACAGACTCACATGTGCCACTCCCGCGCATGGTAGCGGAGCAAGTGTTGCGGCGAATGAACTCGAGTCAGAAACCAGAGAGTTTGGGAGGTGGTGTGCCGCGTCCTGAAACACACGAGTACGGTGTACTTGTCTTGGCTTCATCTGCGAAGTGGGCGACGGAGGGCGTGCCTGCTCCCGTGGTAGAACTGACTGTGAGTCCTGTGTGGAAGAAAACGAGATTCCCTTGTGCGAACCGCAGTTTGTGGAGGATTGCAATAAGGGTCTAATGGAGTACGCCTCTGCGTTTACCGAGAGAGACGCTGTCTGCGCCAAGATGCGTTTGATGCAAGTTCATCAAAGCACCTCTGTGGTGGCTGGACGAGCAATGGGTGAACTTTTTGATCTCCCAAGACGCCAAGCTACTCCGAGTTCAACTGGAATGTGATCTCCTTGGCGATCAGTGGCAAGAGTGTTGATGTCTCGAAGGTCATTGCGATGATCGACGAGTTTCCTTCCGCGCCCATGGCGGAACACGGTAAGGACGACTGCGACAAGGTGCATTGCAGCAAGAACTTCGACCAGAGAGGACCAGACAAGTGCTGGCTCGTCACTGATCAAGGACTACCAGAGGGATCAGCTGTCCTGCAACGATGCGCACATGAAGTTGAGTTCTGAGCTTGACACAAGCGTGACGAAGGAAACGGAGATTTGACACGAACAGCATGCAGAATTCGTCGTCAGCGTTGCCGACGCGATGGTTTTGATCAACCTCGCTGTCAACAGGTTGAGCGGATTTTATGCAGGTTGCACGAGGCCGCGTCGAAGTCCAGCTCAGCGGATCGTGTCTACGTTAACATGGAGGGCGGGACGACCACCGCTGCTCAAGGTGCCCTGGTGCAGTTGAAGTGGGAGCGCAGGGAAGCAGAACTGTTGCGTGCAGAAGCGATGGACGCCCTGGCAAGCGCGGGAGAAGTGGCGGACGTCAAGGCAGCTTCGACCTTTGACGCAGAGAACGCCGATCCCACTGCCAACATCGGTGATCTAACGATGACAGCTTTGGCCTTTGACAGACAAAGACGGTTACTTGGTGGGGTCGATGCTCTTGGTTCTCACGAACAAGGCTGACAGACATCAATCGAGTCAACGAAGCAGCTCCGATCCGTGATGGGT
>CBDCEV010000202.1:0-26085 GCA_965215715.1 Hyphomicrobiales bacterium
TGGGCTCAGCATCAAATCCAGGCTTTCCAGCCTTGCTTTGTCATCACATGATGCAATACCAGGCGCAGATGCAAACTCCGTGGAAAAGGTTACTAGAGCAGGTGAGCGTCTTGTCTGTCATTTGCAGTCCCGAGTGCGGTATGTATGCACTCTCAAGTCACATTCCTTGGGAGTGGAGCGCAAAGTGGGTGGTAAACTTCATCTAAAGCTTAAAAAATGTTTGAGTGAGACCAATAGCGAGCAAGTACTATGAAGGAAAGATGCAAAGGATTTTGAAAATAAAGTTAACAAGTGCCTGAAATTGCTGGAAGGGAAGTGAGTTGGGAAGTGAGTTGGACGTTTTGCTTGGTGAGATTGGCGCATGGCGCTGGCATTCATGTCAGTGTCTGCGTTGTTGCTCACCTTGTCTGTCAAAACCAGTTCAATTTTGAATTAAACTCGTTGCGCAGGTCTCATTGAGTGTGTTCACGCATCTGGGGATTTACAAATGGACTGCGTTCAAACGCCAAGTTATTGAAGTGACAGTTCATTGCTGTTGTTCGATTCTTGGCGTTCGTTTCTGACTTCATGGTCTCGTTCGACCCGTCTTGAAACACTGACCAAGGAGTCTAACATGAGTGCAAGTTTTTTGGGTGTTAAGCTTGCAAGCGCAATGCAAGTGAATGCTTGGATATGTGCACCTGCAACCGACCGTGATCTTGAGAGTGGTTTGAGTAAGAGCATGAGTGGTAGGACCCGAAGGATGGTGAACTGTGCTTGTGAAGGGCAATTCTGAGCGAAACTTTTGGGCAACAGTTTCGACCAAGTGGTTTTCGAGGTGACCTTGGGTGAAACTATTTCACCCAAGTGGTCGCGGAAGGCCTCTTGGGCGAAACTTCTGGCCACCGCCCGCTGGCACCAGTTACTTGGGCGAAACTTGGCAAAAAAGTTTCGCGCAAGTGTGGGGTTGGGGTTTTGACTTGGGCGACTCTTCTCTTCTCTTCTCTTCTCTTCTCTTCTTCTCTTCTCTTCTCTTCTCTTCTCTTCTCTTCTCTTCTCTTCTCGTCTCGTCTCGTCTCGTCTCGTCTCGTCTCGTCTCGTCTCGTCTCGTCTCGTCTCGTCTCGTCTCGTCTCGTCTCGTCTCTTCTCTTCTCTTCTCTTCTCTTCTCTTCTCTTCTCTTCTCTTCTCTTCTCCTTCTTGTGGAATTCTGCAAGCAAGATGTACTCGAAACTGCGCCGTCTGAGACGGAGGCGCTGTCCAGGAACGTCTGTTCGGTTCTACTGTTGCCGTTGGGACAGTCGTTCTGGAGCGGTTCCATCAGAAAGGACCAAGGCTTACAACAGACATATTGAAAGAATAGCGGCGTGAGATTCAAAACGACATGTTCACACGATGTCCAGCAATGTGGTCGGACCTTGAGGCGCACGCCTCGAAACCGACACGACCACGCGTACCTGACTTGAGCGCACGGGTGCACCACACGTGCAAAACCGCCGATGCCGTGTCGAATGCCTGCGAAAGCTGTCAGTGTGCGTACTGACCAATGTGATGCGCGCTGTGTAAACAAGTTGAGACTAAAAAGAAGACGGTCACCAGTTGGTCACCTCATTTTACTCCAGTCGTTGACTCCTCAAGATAACGTTTCTCAAACACGATCTGACGCTCCCACCAATGAGCTTGTGGGGAGGGAGAGCTTTCCAGAGGAGCCTGCTGCGGCAAGTGGACGCAAAAGACATGCAAGAAGTGACAAACGTGGGCTGCGGCAACGCGGAAAAACTTTGCTGGTGGATCACTCGTGGCAAGCCACAAATTAGGAATGTTGGGAAAACGCATCGGTAAGGGGCATCGCACCGAAGTCATCAGCGAAGCGTGACAGGTTTACACCTGAATGTCTCGCGTTTGGTTCCTTGAGGCATGCGGTAAACGTGGGGCAGGAGTCGCCTTTCTTGACAAGAACGTGTTCTGCGCTGGGAGGACAACAAATGTGGCACTGTTTGGAAAAGTGTTTTTTTTCATATCTTGTTTCCAATGGCCTCCACAAACATGACAATGGTGATGAGTTCGGTTGTTCTGGATTGGTTCGGAGCACAGGCCGTCCACCGAATGATGGCGCATTTTTGACAGCCTCACTTCGAATGTGAAGACTGGTGGTTGCCACAGCGCCAAAACAGTTGACATTTTCGTGCAAGACGTCCTTACTGTCCATGATGCACTTTTCTGCAGAAGGTTGTCTCTAAGAACCTCCACCAGCGGAGTACCCACGAAACTCTCGAAGCACATGGGAAAATCATGAGAAAAACGGCCTTGCTCTTGAAACCGCTGGGCAGTGCCAAGAACGAAGAACGCACATTCAAACTTGAAGATGGTGCTGCGGGTGGCGATGAGTGACAAGGGTCGTGGCAAAGAAGAAGGAACGATGCACCCGAAACTGAGCTGCGATGCCTGTTGGGGTCGTCTTGCGATGTTCCAAAAAGGCACGGCCAGACACCGCGCGACTCACGAGAAAGCACGCAGAACAAGGATGAGATTCCGCGGGAGTTCCAACGTACGGCTGTGCCGTTGCACCGAAGACTGGTCAAGGCACTGCTGGCCGAAAACATCTTGTGCACTTGTGACCGACCCATCAGTGCACGCATCTTCGATGAGAAGCAGAAATCAAAAATTGTCTCATCCCATGTCGTGCCGTACGTGGCGTGCGAGCCAGTCGTTGCTAACGCGAGGAAGTGCTCTACACTCGAATTTGTGCCACCATGGGCGAGAAGGAATGGCGAAGGAATCGTACGCTCATTATGCCACGTTGTTGGCACGCGAAGCTGATCGCTTTTTTTACTGGAATCCAGAGGCAGTCTTGTGCAGGATATCCTGAATCTCGCGAAGGAACGCGGCGGAGAATGGAACGACATGATTTCTGGCCAAGCCACAGATAGGTCGCCTGACGCTCCCGATGCTCATTATGTAGCCCCAGGCCTTGCTGACTTTATGTTTCTGGCAAGGTTCCCAAAGAATGGGTTCAGGTCGATCTTTGGCCCACAATTTGGTGCAACAGGCCTTGGAAAGGTAATGAGCACCGCAATGCGCAGTCAATGCCACGAGTTTGGTGCGAGACCTGAAATTGTGGACTTTCATCCTGACCACCCGTACATAATCGGGGACAATGGGAGGTAGTGGTCACGGCGGATCCACTTACATTAGTGAGTCGCGGAAGCGGCTCGTGAGACTCCAGCTTTCCTTGTCGCGTTGGCTTGTCGTGGCAATGCACCTCTTGCCGATGTTGTTCCAGGCGCACAAGTGGTCAAGAAGCCAAGGCCAAGAGGGGAGAAACGCAATGCTGTTGCACCTGCGGTCGGCAAGAATGTCGACAATGATCCAAGCGCAAGTCAGCTGGCCACGGAGTGAGCGGTCACTGGGAGAGGCGTGCGTGTGCTGAAAGGCAACTGAGCAAGGGTCGTTGAAGTCGACCCCCTTTGCCCGAAGGCTCGCGCACTCCCTTGGCGGGTGGATAGGTCCAGTTGACTGCGGCTTCTGACAGGGACAGAGTCGCCGCTGCGATGTCTGCTTTTTTTTGAACCTTTGGATTTCAGTCCTGATTCTGTTTAGTCTCTTGCGCATAACTTCAAAAACTTAAGCAAGGATCACAACCGTCGCACCTGAGACTGGTTGGCGCCTCAGGTGCTGCGATGAGGTGTTTTTTTTTGGGGCCCAAAACACCTTCCAGGTGTCCTCCTCGCGGGCGGGTCCTGGGCAACATGCGTGCATGTTGGCGGAGTTGGTGTGGTACTTGCCATTGCCATCGTCCTGCACCAGTGTGCTGCGTTTCGCCACACTAAACGAAGCGCGACCAAGAACTAACGAACATGAATTGACGGCGCGGTACCCACCAATAACTGGCCCAAGTGGTGGAACAAAGGCAACAGCAAACAGCAGCTGAGTAGAGGAGTTGTTGGAAAGACAACATCAATGAAGAACGAAAATGCTGGGGTGCAGAAGCAGTTTTTTTTTCGAGGAAATGACCAGCGAACACCAAAAAAGCTTCAAAATCGTCCGTGTTACAAGGCGGTTTGTTTTTCTTGATTGTGGAAAGTGGGTTCCCAGCGGCGGTGACTTTTTTTTTTTTGGCGGTGAATTTTGTCCTCAGCGGCAATGTCCACGATGTCCCTTGAGACCGAAAAATCAGAAAAAATCGGAGACAAGTTCCCTGGAGAAAATCGACGCTAAACGGACCTCTGGGGCTATTTTTTTGACGTCTGGTGGGTGAGGAGTTGTTCCCTCAGTCCTTGGATCCAGGATTCAGGGTCCCAGGGTCCCAGTCGGATGTCGGTTTGGTTTTCAAGTTATATGGATTCAAACCAAAAACCAAAAGCCAAATAAAAAGAGGACGAACAAAAAAAAGGGAAAAATCCCGCAGATGGCGGGTCGAAAGTTCTTGTTCCACGTTGTACAAAAAAACAACGAAGGATTATGGAACTCTTTTGGGCTCCGCTGGTCACCTCCTCGAAAAGCCTTTCTTTTTGATCACACGCTGTCATCATTATTTTGTCGGGGGAGGCAAGAAAGAACGAAAGGAAGAAAAGAAGGAAGGCAGAAAAGCAAGAAAAGAAACAAAAGGCGAAACAAAAAGAAGGAACACATGAAAAAACAGGGAAAAAAGGAATGGGATGTTTTACACCCAAATTTTCTCTCGAGAACTTGGGTCCGTTGTCTTCTAAACTATCCCCTGGCTCTTGGGCACGTGCGTCCTTGGTGTGGCAAGAAAATCTCTGAAAGCCGAGTCTGGGCACCATTTTGGTCGAGATGTGGCCAAAACTCCGCTCTCAGCGCTTTTTTTTGCCGCACCCGCCCGCCGAGCGACAAGAGCCAGAGGATAGATTAGAACAGAGGAGACCAAGAGCCAGGGGATAGTTTAGAACAAAAACACCCCTCTCCAGGACCTGACCACCAAGGCGAAAAAAAGCTTCAAAATTGTCCGTTTTACAATGGGACGCTTCAAAGGCAATGTGCAATTTTCTCATCTCGATGTTTTCCCTTCTTTTTTGCGGTCGTGTTTTGGCTGAACGTCTTGACAGAAGAGCAGCCAAAATCACAGCCCAGTAGATGGAGTTCAAAGAGAAAAGACAAACGAAGAAAAGAAAAACGTGGAATACCGTTGCTCTCAGTGTCATTCGCGGAAAACACAGTCAGGTTTGAGAGTTTGGCTGGGGCGGCACATCTGTTAAATGATAACACAGGTGTCCAAAGTTGAGTTCTACAAGAACAGAAATCTCACGTGGACCAGAAGGGGAAAAGCTTGCTTGATTCTCATTTTCAGTACGAATTCACACTGTGAAAGCATGGCCAATCCATCCTTTAGGTCTGAGGAGTATGCAGCCAGAGGTGTCGGAAAAGTTACCACAGGGATAACTACAAGCGCGGCTTGGCCTCGGCATGAAAGTGCTACCCTCCCGCCCTGTCCCCTCCGCAGGGATAACTGGCTTGTAGCAACCAAGCGTTCATAGCGACTTTTTTTTTTGATCCTTCGATGTCGGCCCTTTATCATTGAGACGCAGAAGTCCCAAAGTGTCGGATTGTTGACCCGCCAACAGGGAACGTGAGCTGGGTTTAGACCTTCGTGAGACAGGTTAGCTTTACCTTACTGAAGAACTTGGTGCTTGCGACAGTAATCGAAGTTAGTACGAGAAGAACACTTCGTTTAGATGGTTGGTGAATGCTTTTAACTGAAAAGCTAATGCTGGCGAAGCTACCATCTGGCTGGATTACATCTGAACGCCTGTAAGTGGGAATCCGTGCTGGTTAAGCAGTGCTTTACAGCATTTGAGTGGCGACGAGTGATGTTTTAAGCTTTTTGCTTTGGTGACATGTGAATTGCGCTTGGTAGATATATACATATGTGACCAATCTAAAAGGCGCTGCTAATATGATAATTCTTTTGCAGACGACTCAAATACTTCAGGTATTGTAAGTGCCGAGGAGCAGCCTTTGTGCCACGATCCACTGTGGTTCATCCCTGATTGAGACGAATTGTGCCACACAGAAAGAAATCAAGATGCATGATTTGAGGAACAGAAAGAATCGAAATCGTTGCTGCTTTTTTTTCCGAATTTAAGCCTCGGGTGTGCCCGTTCTTCTTTCATTCTTGTCTTTCACTCTTTGTTTCTTTGCCTCTTTGCCCTTTGGCCGTTGGTGTCGCGGGTGCCCTTGCCGTGGCCGTGGTCGTGGTCCGTGGCCCTTGGGTCCTTTGGGTCCTTTTGGTCCTTTGGGTCCTTTGGCCTTTTTCAGGCGCGGATCGCACTTTCTCTCGGATCAGAACCTTGAGCATATAACCAAAATGTTGGCGCCTGAGCTGGCGCGGATCGCACTTTTTTCGGATCAGAACCTTGGGCAGGTGCCAGGCGGAGATAACACAAATTGTAGGGAATGCCACGGTATGCTGTCTTCAGTTCTCTCACTGGAACGACTTCTCCGTGCATCCAGTCCTCGCCCTACTCTTGGCATTGACTCCATGCCTTATTCCCTGGCCTACTCTCAGCACCATCACCAGTGCTTGCACCAGCCCTTGCTCAAGCACTCGCCATACTCCTCGCCCTGACCCTCTTTCCTGCTGCCACTCTTAGCACTGGCACCAGCACAAGCCTTGGCCCTAGTCGTTGGCCCAAAGAATATAAATAAAGATTGAAAAGAATAGAAATGAGATGAATAATACCAAAAATTTTAATCTCGTCAATAATTTCAATAGTAAAAAGGATTTGAATAAGAAAGAACAATGTCGAGGATATCAAGAATTTGAACAATCTGGAATATAATCTCTTTTTTATCGCAAAAAATATTCAAACATAAATATGTGTTTATTTGAATCTTTCCATTTGTATTTTTTAAATCTTTATTTTCCTCATTTTTGGATTCTTCATATGGATATTCTTTAGATTCCTGTTTCTATATTTATACACATTTCTTATTTCTTTTTTGCATAACTTTTAAAATTTATAATACAAACAAAATAGTATCTTTTTTTGAATTAGTTCAATTTCTGTACTCTCTTTTTTATATTCCTCATATTCTTTATTGTCATAATAATGTTTATATTCTTTTTATTATGTGTATTCTCTATTTTGTAGTTTTACATGTTCTCTTTTTCTTTTGTCACTTCTTTTTCAGAAAAATATAATTTTATTATTATTGATTTATTTTTGATTGTTTTTAATTTGATGTTACTGTTTCGCTTTACACTCGTTTTTTTACAGTCTTGATGTTCTTGCTTTTATGTTTTTTTTATACAATGTATATTTTCTAAAAATCTATTTTGATTTATTTTCTTTACATTACTTATATGATTTATATTTTCATTGTTATTAATTAAATATGTATATAGTTATTATCTTTATTTGCTGTTGTGTACATTCTGGTGGCCCATCGACCCGTTGGCCCGTCGGCCTTTCCTCCTTTTCTACTTTTCTCCTTTTCTCGTGTTTCCACTTTTCATGTTTGTCCTTTTTCCACTTTTATTTCATTCACCCATGTTTGTCCTTCTGTTTTCCCTTTGTCCCTGTTTCCTTTTGTCCATGTTTTGTTTCCCGTTTTTCGTTTATCACCCTTTGTTTTGTCATTCTTGCACTCTCGCATTCTCGCATTTTCCTTGGCTTTGGCCTTGGCACCTCTGGCGCCTCTGGTTCCTCTGGTTCCTGTGGCCCTTTGGCCCTTGGCCATTTTCGTGGATCGCACTTTTTCGGATCAGAACCTTGAGCAGGTGCCAGGCGGAGCAAACCAAAGTGCTGGCGCTTCAGCAGGCGCGGATCGCACTTTTGTTTTTCGGATCAGAACCTTGGGCAAGTGCCAGGCGGAGATAGCACAAATTGTGGGGACTGCCACGGAATGTTGTCTTCAGTTCTCTCGCTGGAACGCCATGCTCCTGGCCCTGACCCTGTTTCCTGCTGCTACTCTCAGCACTGGCACCATCACAAGCCTTAGCCCAAGTCTTCGGCCCAAATAACATAAAGATTACAGAGCATAGAGAATTGAGGTAAAATATATCAAGAGATTAGCTGATATCAAGATTTTTCAACAATATCAATAATTTTTCAAAGAATGAAACAAATATGAACAATAAAAAATAATGTCAAAAATATCGAGAATGTAAACAATATGAATTAAAAATCTTGATATTCTTGATATTCACATTTTTGATTTTGAAAAATATTCACGTAAAAAAAATCCTTCTTGTATTTTTTATTCCTTTAATTTCTTAAAATTTTTGTATTCTTCATATGTTTAGTTTGATGTCCACGTTCTTTGTATTTTCTCTTTTATTTGTTTTGAAAATTATTTTTTATTCTTTCTAATATCAATATTATTTATTCTTCTTTTCTTTTTTTTGATAGTCTCAGTAAAATTCTGCCCTATTTTTTTTTCTGTGGAGATTTTTTTGATTTTTGCTTATTCTTAATTTTTTTGTATTCTACATGTTTTAGTTTGATGTCTATGTTCTTAATATTCTCTCTATGATTTTTCAACATTTTATTTTTGATTTTTTCTAATATCAACATTATTTATTTCATTTTTTTAATCTTTATATTCTCAGTATATATTCTAAATTCTTTCTTTCTATGGAGATTTTTTAGATTTTTCTTACTTGCATATTTTATTTGTTATTAATAACATTTTCAAAAATACAATATGTAATATTTCAATAACTTCCATTTCTATACTCTCTTGGTGATTCTTTATGTAATCCTTATTCTCATTATCATCTTTACATTCTTTGAATTATGTGTATTATCTATTTTCTGTTTTGTTATATTCTCTGTTATTATTTTGTTTAATATATTTTCATTTGATATGTGTAGTTGTTGTTGTTTCATATATTATTATTATTATTATGTCTTCAAAATTTTGACGTTACTGTTTCACTTTATATTCTTTATATTCTATTTGTAATGAAAAGTTTTTACTATGTATATTATCTAAAATATGTATTTTCTACATGTTTCTAACATTATTTATGTTTTTTAAAAAAAAATTCATTGTTACTAATGTGTATTCATATGTGCTTGATATTGATCATATTCTTGGGCCCCCGTTGGCCCGTTGGCCCACTGACCCGTTCGCCCGTTCGCCCGTCGGCCTTTTCTCCTTTTCTCCTTTGTATTCCCTCAGTAATGGCGAATGAATTGGGATGGGCTCAACATTAAATCCAGGCTTTCCAGCCTTGACTTTGTGGTCACATGATGCAATACCAGGCGCAGATGCAAACTCTTGTGGAAAAGGTTACCAGAGCAGGTGAGCGTCTTGTCTGTCATTTGCAGTCCCGAGTGCGGTATGTATGCACTCTCAGAGTCACGTTCCTTGGGAGTGGAGCGCAAAGTGGGTGGTGAACTTCATCTAAAGCTCAATATATGTTTGAGTGAGACCGATAGCGAACAAGTACTAGGAAGAAAAGATTCAAAGGACTTTGAAAAGAGTGCTTAAAAAGTGCCTAAAATTGCTGGAAGGGAAGTGAGTAGGGAAGTGAGTTGGACCAGTTTTGCTTGGTGAGATTGGCGCATGGTGGTGGCATTCATGTCAGTGTCTGCGTTGTTGCTTGCCTTGTCTGTCAGAACCAGTTCACTTGTGAATTAAACTTTTTGCGTAGGTCGCGCTCAGTGTGTTCACGCATCTGGGGATTTACAAATGGATTGCATTCAAACGCCAAGTTATTGAAGTGACAGTTCATTGCAGTTGTTCGATTCTTGGCGTTCGTTTCTGACTACATGGTCTCGTTCGAACCGTCTGGAAACACGGACCAAGGAGTCTAACATGAGTGCAAGTTTTTGGGGTGTTAAACTTGCAAGGGCAATGCAAGTGAATGCTTGGATATGTGCACCTGCAACCGACCGTGATCTTGAGAGTGGTTTGAGTAAGAGCATGAGTGGTAGGACCCGAAGGATGGTGAACTGTGCTTGTGAAGGGCAATTCTGAGCGAAACTTTTGGGCAACAGTTTCGACCAAGTGGTTTTCGAAGGGACCTTGGGTGAAACTATTTCACCCAAGTGGTCGCGGAAGGCCTCTTGGGCGAAACTTCTGGCCACCGCCCGCTGGCACCAGTTACTTGGGCGAAACTTGGCAAAAAAGTTTCGCGCAAGTGTGGGGTTGGGGTTTTGACTTGGGCGACTCTTCTCTTCTCTTCTCTTCTCTTCTCTTCTCTTCTCTTCTCTTCTCTTCTCTTCTCTTCTCTTCTCTTCTCTTCTCTTCTCTTCTCTTCTCTTCTCTTCTCTTCTCTTCTCTTCATGTCTCCTTCTTGTGGAATTCTGCAAGCAAGATGTACTCGAAACTGCGCCGTCTGAGACGGAGGCGCTGTCCAGGAACGTCTGTTCGGTTCTACTGTTGCCGTTGGGACAGTCGTTCTGGAGCGGTTCCATCAGAAAGGACCAAGGCTTACAACAGACATATTGAAAGAATAGCGGCGTGAGATTCAAAACGACATGTTCACACGATGTCCAGCAATGTGGTCGGACCTTGAGGCGCACGCCTCGAAACCGACACGACCACGCGTACCTGACTTGAGCGCACGGGTGCACCACACGTGCAAAACCGCCGATGCCGTGTCGAATGCCTGCGAAAGCTGTCAGTGTGCGTACTGACCAATGTGATGCGCGCTGTGTAAAACAAGTTGAGACTAAAAAGAAGACGTCACCAGTTGGTCACCTCATTTTACTCCAGTCGTTGATTCCTCAAGATAACGTTTCTCAAACACGATCTGACCGCTCCCACCAATGAGCTTGTGGGGAGGGAGAGCTTTCCAGAGGAGCCTGCTGCGGCAAGTGGACGTAAAAGACATGCAAGAAGTGACAAACGTGGGCTGCGGCAACGCGGAAAAACTTTGCTGGTGGATCACTCGTGGCAAGCCACAAATTAGGAATGTTGGGAAAACGCATCGGTAAGGGCATCGCACCGAAGTCATCAGCGAAGCGTGACAGGTTTACACCTGAATGTCTCGCGTTTGGTTCCTTGAGGCATGCGGTAAACGTGGGCAGGAGTCGCCTTTCTTGACAAGAACGTGTTCTGCGCTGGGAGGACAACAAATGTGGCACTGTTTGGAAAAGATGTTTTTTTTTTTTCATATCTTGTTTCCAATGGCCTCCACAAACATGACAATGGTGATGAGTTCGGTGTTCTGGATTGGTTCGGAGCACAGGCCGTCCACCGAATGATGGCGCATTTTTGACAGCCTCACTTCGAATGTGAAGACTGGTGGTTGCCACAGCGCCAAAACAGTTGACATTTTCGTGCAAGACGTCCTTACTGTCCATGATGCACTTTTCTGCAGAAGGTTGTCTCTTAAGAACCTCCACCAGCGGAGTACCCACGAAACTCTCGAAGCACATGGGAAAATCATGAGAAAAACGGCCTTGCTCTTGAAACAGCTGGGCAGTGCCAAGAACGAAGAACGCACATTCAAACTTGAAGATGGTGCTGCGGGTGGCGATGAGTGACAAGGGTCGTGGCAAAGAAGAAGGAACGATGCACCCGAAACTGAGCTGCGATGCCTGTTGGGTCGTCTTGCGATGTTCCAAAAAGGCACGGCCAGACACCGCGCGACTCACGAGAAAGCCACGCAGAACAAGGATGAGAATCCGCGGGAGTTCCAACGTACGGCTGTGCCGTTGCACCGAAGACTGGTCAAGGCACTGCTGGCCGAAAACATCTTGTGCACTTGTGACCGACCCAATCAGTGCACGCATCTTCGGATGAAAGCAGAAATCAAAAATTGTCTCATCCCATGTCGTGCCGTACGTGGCGTGCGAGCCAGTCGTTGCTAACGCGAGGAAGTGCTCTACACTCGAATTTGTGCCACCATGGGCGAGAAGGAATGGCGAAGGAATCGTACGCTCATTATGCCACGTTGTTGGCACGCGAAGCTGATCGCTTTTTTTTTACTGGAATCCAGAGGCAGTCTTGTGCAGGATATCCTGAATCTCGCGAAGGAACGCGGCGGAGAATGGAACGACATGATTTCTGGCCAAGCCACAGATAGGTCGCCTGGCGCTCCCGATGCTCATTATGTAGCCCCAGGCCTTGCTGACTTTATGTTTCTGGCAAGGTTCCCAAAGAATGGTTCAGGTCGATCTTTGGCCCACAATTTGGTGCAACAGGTCTTGGAAAGGTAATGAGCACCGCAATGCGCAGTCAATGCCACGAGTTTGGTGCGAGACCTGAAATTGTGGACTTTCATCCTGACCACCCGTAGACAATCGGGGACAATGGGAGGTAGTGGTCACGGCGGATCCACTTACATTAGTGAGTCGCGGAAGCGGCTCGTGAGACTCCAGCTTTCCTTGTCGCGTTGGCTTGTCGTGGCAATGCACCTCTTGCCGATGTTGTTCCAGGCGCACAAGTGGTCAAGAAGCCAAGGCCAAGAGGGGAGAAACGCAATGCTGTTGCACCTGCGGTCGGCAAGAATGTCGACAATGATCCAAGCGCAAGTCAGCTGGCCACGGAGTGAGCGGTCACTGGGAGAGGCGTGCGTGTGCTGAAAGGCAACTGAGCAAGGGTCGTTGAAGTCGACCCCCTTTGCCCGAAGGCTCGCGCACTCCCTTGGCGGGTGGATAGGTCCAGTTGACTGCGGCTTCTGACAGGGACAGAGTCGCCGCTGCGATGTCTGCTTTTTTTTGAACCTTTGGATTTCAGTCCTGATTCTGTTTAGTCTCTTGCGCATACTTCAAAAACTTAAGCAAGGATCACAACCGTCGCACCTGAACTGGTTGGCGCCTCAGGTGCTGCGATGAGGTGTTTTTTTTGGGGTCCAAAACACCTTCCAGGTGTCCTCCTCGCGGGCGGGTCCTGGGCAACATGCGTGCATGTTGGCGGAGTTGGTGTGGTACTTGCCATTGCCAACGTCCTGCACCAGTGTGCTGCGTTTCGCCACACTAAACGAAGCGCGACCAAGAACTAACGAACATGAATTGACGGCGCGGTACCCACCAATAATTGGCCCAAGTGGTGGAACAAAGGCAACAGCAAACAGCAGCTGAGTAGAGGAGTTGTTGGAAAGACAACATCAATGAAGAACGAAAATGCTGGGGTGCAGAAGCAGTTTTTTTTTCGAGGAAATGACCAGCGAGCACCAAAAAAGCTTCAAAATCGTCCGTGTTACAAGGCGGTTTGTTTTTCTTGATTGTGGAAAGTGGGTTCCCAGCGGCGGTGACTTTTTTTTTTTGGCGGTGAATTTTGTCCTCAGCGGCAATGTCCACGATGTCCCCTGAGACCGAAAAATCAGAAAAAATCGGAGACAAGTTCCCTGGAGAAAATCGACGCTAAACGGACCTCTGGGGCTATTTTTTTGACGTCTGGTGGGTGAGGGTTGTTCCCTCAGTCCTTGGATCTAGGATTCAGGGTCCCAGGGTCCAAGTCGGATGTCAATTTGGTTTTCAAGTTATATGGATTCAAACCAAAAACCAAAAGCCAAATAAAAAGAGGACGAACAAAAAAAAGGGTAAAATCCCGCAGATGGCGGGTCGAAAGTTCTTGTTCCACGTTGTACAAAAAAACAACGAAGGATTATGGAACTCTTTTGGGCTCCGCTGGTCACCTCCTCGAAAAGCCTTTCTTTTTGATCACACGCTGTCATCATTATTTTGTCGGGGAGGCAAGAAAGAACGAAAGGAAGAAAAGAAGAAAGGCAGAAAGCAAGAAAAGAAACAAAAGGCGAAACAAAAAGAAGGAACACATGAAAAAACAGGAAAAAAGGAATGGGATGTTTTACACCCAAATTTTCCTCGAGAACTTGGGTCCGTGTCTTCTAAACTATCCCCTGGCTCTTGGGCACGTGCGTCCTTGGTGTGGCAAGAAAATCTCTGAAAGCCGAGTCTGGGCACCATTTTGGTCGAGATGTGGCCAAAACTCCGCTCTCAGCGCTTTTTTTTGCCGCACCCGCCCGCCGAGCGACAAGAGCCAGAGGATAGATTAGAACAGAGGAGACCAAGAGCCAGGGGATAGTTTAGAACAAAAACACCCCTCTCCAGGACCTGACCACCAAGCGAAAAAAAGCTTCAAAATTGTCCGTTTTACAATGGGACGCCCAAAGGCAATGTGCAATTTTCTCATCTCGATGTTTTTCGTTCTTTTTTGCGGTCGTGTTTTGGCTGAACGTCTTGACAGAAGAGCAGCCAAAATCACAGCCCAGTAGATGGAGTTCAAAGAGAAAAGACAAACGAAGAAAAGAAAAACGTGAAATACCATTACTCTCAGTGTCATTCGCGGAAAACACAGTCAGGTTGAGAGTTTGGCTGGGGCGGCACATCTGTTAAATGATAACACAGGTGTCCAAAGTTGAGTTCTACAAGAACAGAAATCTCACGTGGACCAGAAGGGGAAAAGCTTGCTTGATTCTCATTTTCAGTACGAATTCACACTGTGAAAGCATGGCCAATCCATCCTTTAGGTCTGAGGAGTATGCAGCCAGAGGTGTCGGAAAAGTTACCACAGGGATAACTACAAGCGCGGCTTGGCCTCGGCATGAAAGTGCTACCCTCCCGCCCTGTCCCCTCCGCAGGGATAACTGGCTTGTAGCAACCAAGCGTTCATAGCGACTTTTTTTTTTGATCCTTCGATGTCGGCTCTTTATCATTGAGACGCAGAAGTCCCAAAGTGTCGGATTGTTCACCCGCCAACAGGGAACGTGAGCTGGGTTTAGACCTTCGTGAGACAGGTTAGCTTTACCTTACTGATGAACTTGGTGCTGCGACAGTAATCGAAGTTAGTACGAGAAGAACACTTCGTTTAGATGGTTGGTAAATGCTGTTAACTGAAAAGCTAATGCTGCGAAGCTACCATCTGCTGGATTACATCTGAACGCCTGTAAGTGGGAATCCGTGCTGGTTAAGCAGTGCTTTACAGCATTTGAGTGGCGACGAGTGATGTTTTAAGCTTTTGCTTTGGTGACATGTGAATTGCGCTTGGTAGATATATACATATGTGACCAATCTAAAAGGCGCTGCTAATATGATAATTCTTTTGCAGACGACTCAAATACTTCAGGTATTGTAAGTGCCGAGAGCAGCCTTTGTGCCACGATCCACTGTGGTTCATCCTGATTGAGACGAATTGTGCCACACAGAAAGAAATCAAGATGCATGATTTGAGGAACAGAAAGAATCGAAATCGTTGCTGCTTTTTTTCCAATTTAAGCCTCGGGTGTGCCGTTCTTCTTTCATTCTTGTCTTTCCCTCTTTGTTTCTTTGCCTCTTTGCCTTTGGCCGTTGGTGTCGCGGGTGCCCTTGCCGTGGCCGTGGTCGTGGTCCGTGGCCCTTGGGTCCTTTGGGTCCTTTTGGTCCTTTGGGTCCTTTGGCCTTTTTCAGGCGCGGATCGCACTTTCTCTCGGATCAGAACCTTGAGCATATAACCAAAATGTTGGCGCCTGAGCTGGCGCGGATCGAATTTTTTCGCATCAGAACCTTGGGCAGGTGCCAGGCGGAGATAACACAAATTGTAGGGAATGCCACGGTATGCTGTCTTCAGTTCTCTCACTGGAACGACTTCTCCGTGCATCCAGTCCTCGCCCTACACTTGGCATTGACTCCATGCCTTATTCCCTGGCCTACTCTCAGCACCATCACCAGTGCTTGCACCAGCCCTTGCTCAAGCACTCGCCATACTCCTCGCCCTGACCCTCTTTCCTGCTGCCACTCTTAGCACTGGCACCAGCACAAGCCTTGGCCCTAGTCGTTGGCCCAAAGAATATAAATAAAGATTGAAAAGAATAGAAATGAGATGAATAATACCAAAAATTTTAATCTCGTCAATAATTTCAATAGTAAAAAGGATTTGAATAAGAAAGAACAATGTCGAGGATATCAAGAATTTGAACAATCTGAAATATAATCTCTTTTTTATCGCAAAAAATATTCAAACATAAATATGTGTTTATTTGAATCTTTCCATTTGTATTTTTTAAATCTTTATTTTCCTCATTTTTTGTATTCTTCATATGGATATTCTTTAGATTCCTGTTTCTATATTTATACACATTTCTTATTTCTTATTTGCATAACTTTTTAAAATTTATAATACAAACAAAAATAGTATCAATTTTTTTGAATTAGTTCAATTTCTGTACTCTCTTTTTTATATTCCTCATATTCTTTATTGTCATAATAATGTTTATATTCTTTTTATTATGTGTATTCTCTATTTTGTAGTTTTACATGTTCTCTTTTTCTTTTGTCACTTCTTTTTCAGAAAAATATAATTTTATTATTATTGATTGATTTTTTGATTGTTTTTTTAATTTGATGTTACTGTTTCGCTTTACACTCTTTTTTTACAGTATTGATGTTCTTTTTTGTTTTTTATACAATGTATATTTTCTAAAATCTATATTATTCATTTTTATTTACATATGATTTACATTTCATTGTTATTAATTTTATATTTAAATACATATCCGTTTGCTGTTGTTTACATTCTGGTGGCCCATCGACCCGTTGGCCCGTCGGCCTTTCCTCCTTTTCTCCTTTTCTCCTTTTCTCGTGTTTCCACTTTTCATGTTTGTCTTTTTTCCACTTTTATTCCATTCCCCCATGTTTGTCCTTCTGTTTTCCCTTTGTCCCTGTTTCCTTTTGTCCATGTTTTGTTTCCCGTTTTTCGTTTATCACCCTTTGTTTTGTCATTCTTGCACTCTTGCATTCTCGCATTTTCCTTGGCTTTGGCCTTGGCACCTCTGGCGCCTCTGGTTCCTCTGGTTCCTGTGGCCCTTTGGCCCTTGGCCATTTTCGTGGATCGCACTTTTTCGGATCAGAACCTTGAGCAGGTGCCAGGCGGAGCAAACCAAAGTGCTGGCGCTTCAGCAGGCGCGGATCGCACTTTTGTTTTTCGGATCAGAACCTTGGGCAAGTGCCAGGCGGAGATAGCACAAATTGTGGGGACTGCCACGGAATGCTGTCTTCAGTTCTCTCGCTGGAACGCCATGCTCCTGGCCCTGACCCTATTTCCTGCTGCTACTCTCAGCACTGGCACAGCACAAGCCTTGGCCCAAGTCTTCGGCCCAAATAACATAAAGATTACAGAGAATAAGAATTGAAATAAATATATCAAGACACTATCTAATATCAAGATTTTTTTAACAATATCATTATTTTTCAAGAATGAAACAAATATGAATAATAAAAAATAATGTCAAGGATATCGAGAATATAAATAATCTAATTTATAATCTTGATATTCTTGATATTCACATTTTTGATTTTGAAAAATATTCACGTAAAAAAAATCCTTCTTGTATTTTTTATTTTTAATTTCTTAAAATTTTTGTCTTCTTCATATGTTTAGTTTGATGTCCACGTTCTTCGTGTTATCTCTATTATTTGTTTTGAAAATTATTTTTGATTTTTTCTAATATCAATATTATTTATTCTTTCTTTTCTTTATATTCTCAGTATTATTTGTATTCTTTTTTCTATGGAGATTTTTTTGATTTTTTCTTATTCTTAAAATTTTTGTATTCTTCATGTTTTAGTTTGATGTCTATGTTCTTTGTTTTCTCTCTATGATTTTTCAAATTTTTTTGATTTTTTAATATCAATATTGTTAATTTCATCTTTTGATCTTCGTTATATTCTGTCTTTCTTTCTGTGAAAATTCTTTGTTTTTTTTTTTGCAAATTTTTTTTTATTTATAGTATTTTCAAAAATAAAAAAATTATTTCAATAAATTCAATTTCTATACTCTCTTGGTGATTCTTTATGTTATCCTTATTCTCATGATAATCTTTACATTCTTTGAATTATGTGTATTATCTATTTTCTGTTTTGTTATATTCTCTGTATTCTTTTGTTAAATATATTTTCATTTGATATGTGTAGTTGTTGTTGTTTCATATATTATTATTATTCTTCAAAATTTTGACGTAATTGTTTCACTTTATATTCTTTACATTCTATTTGTAATGAAAAGTTTTTACTATGTATATTATCTAAAATATGTATTATCTATATGTTTCTAACATTATTTATGTTTTTTTTTTAAAAAATAATTCATTGTTGTTAATGTGTATTCATATATGCTTGATATTGATCATATTCTTGGGCCCCGTTGGCCCGTCGGCCCACTGACCCGTTCGCCCGTTGGCCCGTCGGCCTTTTCTCATTTTCTCCTTTGTATTCCCTCAGTAATGGCGAATGAATTGGGATGGGCTCAGCATCAAATCCAGGCTTTCCAGCCTTGCTTTGTCATCACATGATGCAATACCAGGCGCAGATGCAAACTCCGTGGAAAAGGTTACTAGAGCAGGTGAGCGTCTTGTCTGTCATTTGCAGTCCCGAGTGCGGTATGTATGCACTCTCAAGTCACATTCCTTGGGAGTGGAGCGCAAAGTGGGTGGTAAACTTCATCTAAAGCTTAAAAAATGTTTGAGTGAGACCAATAGCGAGCAAGTACTATGAAGGAAAGATGCAAAGGATTTTGAAAATAAAGTTAACAAGTGCCTGAAATTGCTGGAAGGGAAGTGAGTTGGGAAGTGAGTTGGACGTTTTGCTTGGTGAGATTGGCGCATGGCGCTGGCATTCATGTCAGTGTCTGCGTTGTTGCTCACCTTGTCTGTCAAAACCAGTTCAATTTTGAATTAAACTCGTTGCGCAGGTCTCATTGAGTGTGTTCACGCATCTGGGGATTTACAAATGGACTGCGTTCAAACGCCAAGTTATTGAAGTGACAGTTCATTGCTGTTGTTCGATTCTTGGCGTTCGTTTCTGACTTCATGGTCTCGTTCGACCCGTCTTGAAACACTGACCAAGGAGTCTAACATGAGTGCAAGTTTTTTGGGTGTTAAGCTTGCAAGCGCAATGCAAGTGAATGCTTGGATATGTGCACCTGCAACCGACCGTGATCTTGAGAGTGGTTTGAGTAAGAGCATGAGTGGTAGGACCCGAAGGATGGTGAACTGTGCTTGTGAAGGGCAATTCTGAGCGAAACTTTTGGGCAACAGTTTCGACCAAGTGGTTTTCGAGGGGACCTTGGGTGAAACTATTTCACCCAAGTGGTCGCGGAAGGCCTCTTGGGCGAAACTTCTGGCCACCGCCCGCTGGCACCAGTTACTTGGGCGAAACTTGGCAAAAAAGTTTCGCGCAAGTGTGGGGTTGGGGTTTTGACTTGGGCGACTCTTCTCTTCTCTTCTCTTCTCTTCTCTTCTCTTCTCTTCTCTTCTCTTCTCTTCTCTTCTCTTCTCTTCTCGTCTCGTCTCGTCTCGTCTCGTCTCGTCTCGTCTCGTCTCGTCTCGTCTCGTCTCGTCTCGTCTCGTCTCGTCTCGTCTCTTCTCTTCTCTTCTCTTCTCTTCTCTTCTCTTCTCTTCTCTTCTCTTCTCCTTCTTGTGGAATTCTGCAAGCAAGATGTACTCGAAACTGCGCCGTCTGAGACGGAGGCGCTGTCCAGGAACGTCTGTTCGGTTCTACTGTTGCCGTTGGGACAGTCGTTCTGGAGCGGTTCCATCAGAAAGGACCAAGGCTTACAACAGACATATTGAAAGAATAGCGGCGTGAGATTCAAAACGACATGTTCACACGATGTCCAGCAATGTGGTCGGACCTTGAGGCGCACGCCTCGAAACCGACACGACCACGCGTACCTGACTTGAGCGCACGGGTGCACCACACGTGCAAAACCGCCGATGCCGTGTCGAATGCCTGCGAAAGCTGTCAGTGTGCGTACTGACCAATGTGATGCGCGCTGTGTAAAACAAGTTGAGACTAAAAAGAAGACGTCACCAGTTGGTCACCTCATTTTACTCCAGTCGTTGATTCCTCAAGATAACGTTTCTCAAACACGATCTGACCGCTCCCACCAATGAGCTTGTGGGGAGGGAGAGCTTTCCAGAGGAGCCTGCTGCGGCAAGTGGACGCAAAAGACATGCAAGAAGTGACAAACGTGGGCTGCGGCAACGCGGAAAAACTTTGCTGGTGGATCACTCGTGGCAAGCCACAAATTAGGAATGTTGGGAAAACGCATCGGTAAGGGCATCGCACCGAAGTCATCAGCGAAGCGTGACAGGTTTACACCTGAATGTCTCGCGTTTGGTTCCTTGAGGCATGCGGTAAACGTGGGCAGGAGTCGCCTTTCTTGACAAGAACGTGTTCTGCGCTGGGAGGACAACAAATGTGGCACTGTTTGGAAAAGATGTTTTTTTTTTTTCATATCTTGTTTCCAATGGCCTCCACAAACATGACAATGGTGATGAGTTCGGTGTTCTGGATTGGTTCGGAGCACAGGCCGTCCACCGAATGATGGCGCATTTTTGACAGCCTCACTTCGAATGTGAAGACTGGTGGTTGCCACAGCGCCAAAACAGTTGACATTTTCGTGCAAGACGTCCTTACTGTCCATGATGCACTTTTCTGCAGAAGGTTGTCTCTTAAGAACCTCCACCAGCGGAGTACCCACGAAACTCTCGAAGCACATGGGAAAATCATGAGAAAAACGGCCTTGCTCTTGAAACAGCTGGGCAGTGCCAAGAACGAAGAACGCACATTCAAACTTGAAGATGGTGCTGCGGGTGGCGATGAGTGACAAGGGTCGTGGCAAAGAAGAAGGAACGATGCACCCGAAACTGAGCTGCGATGCCTGTTGGGTCGTCTTGCGATGTTCCAAAAAGGCACGGCCAGACACCGCGCGACTCACGAGAAAGCCACGCAGAACAAGGATGAGATTCCGCGGGAGTTCCAACGTACGGCTGTGCCGTTGCACCGAAGACTGGTCAAGGCACTGCTGGCCGAAAACATCTTGTGCACTTGTGACCGACCCAATCAGTGCACGCATCTTCGGATGAAAGCAGAAATCAAAAATTGTCTCATCCCATGTCGTGCCGTACGTGGCGTGCGAGCCAGTCGTTGCTAACGCGAGGAAGTGCTCTACACTCGAATTTGTGCCACCATGGGCGAGAAGGAATGGCGAAGGAATCGTACGCTCATTATGCCACGTTGTTGGCACGCGAAGCTGATCGTTTTTTTTTTTACTGGAATCCAGAGGCAGTCTTGTGCAGGATATCCTGAATCTCGCGAAGGAACGCGGCGGAGAATGGAACGACATGATTTCTGGCCAAGCCACAGATAGGTCGCCTGACGCTCCCGATGCTCATTATGTAGCCCCAGGCCTTGCTGACTTTATGTTTCTGGCAAGGTTCCCAAAGAATGGTTCAGGTCGATCTTTGGCCCACAATTTGGTGCAACAGGTCTTGGAAAGGTAATGAGCACCGCAATGCGCAGTCAATGCCACGAGTTTGGTGCGAGACCTGAAATTGTGGACTTTCATCCTGACCACCCGTACATAATCGGGGACAATGGGAGGTAGTGGTCACGGCGGATCCACTTACATTAGTGAGTCGCGGAAGCGGCTCGTGAGACTCCAGCTTTCCTTGTTGCGTTGGCTTGTCGTGGCAATGCACCTCTTGCCGATGTTGTTCCAGGCGCACAAGTGGTCAAGAAGCCAAGGCCAAGAGGGGAGAAACGCAATGCTGTTGCACCTGCGGTCGGCAAGAATGTCGACAATGATCCAAGCGCAAGTCAGCTGGCCACGGAGTGAGCGGTCACTGGGAGAGGCGTGCGTGTGCTGAAAGGCAACTGAGCAAGGGTCGTTGAAGTCGACCCCCTTTGCCCGAAGGCTCGCGCACTCCCTTGGCGGGTGGATAGGTCCAGTTGACTGCGGCTTCTGACAGGGACAGAGTCGCCGCTGCGATGTCTGCTTTTTTTTGAACCTTTGGATTTCAGTCCTGATTCTGTTTAGTCTCTTGCGCATACTTCAAAAACTTAAGCAAGGATCACAACCGTCGCACCTGGAACTGGTTGGCGCCTCAGGTGCTGCGATGAGGTGTTTTTTTTGTGGTCCAAAACACCTTCCAGGTGTCCTCCTCGCGGGCGGGTCCTGGGCAACATGCGTGCATGTTGGCGGAGTTGGTGTGGTACTTGCCATTGCCAACGTCCTGCACCAGTGTGCTGCGTTTCGCCACACTAAACGAAGCGCGACCAAGAACTAACGAACATGAATTGACGGCGCGGTACCCACCAATAATTGGCCCAAGTGGTGGAACAAAGGCAACAGCCAACAGCAGCTGAGTAGAGGAGTTGTTGGAAAGACAACATCAATGAAGAACGAAAATGCTGGGGTGCAGAAGCAGTTTTTTTTTTCGAGGAAATGACCAGCGAACACCAAAAAAGCTTCAAAATCGTCAGTGTTACAAGGCGGTTTGTTTTTCTTGATTGTGGAAAGTGGGTTCCCAGCGGCGGCGACTTTTTTTTTTTGGCGGTGAATTTTGTCCACAGCGGCAATGTCCACGATGTCCCCTGAGACCGAAAAATCAGAAAAAAATCGGAGACAAGTTCCCTGGAGAAAATCGACGCTAAACGGACCTCTGGGGCTATTTTTTTGACGTCTGGTGGGTGAGGGGTTGTTCCCTCAGTCCTTGGATCTAGGATTCAGGGTCCCAGGGTCCCAGTCGGATGTCAATTTGGTTCTCAAGTTATATGGATTCAGACCAAAAACCAAAAGCCAAATAAAAAGAGGACGAACAAAAAAAAAAAGGGTAAAATCCCGCAGATGGCGGGTCGAAAGTTCTTGTTCCACGTTGTACAAAAAAACAACGAAGGATTATGGAACTCTTTTGGGCTCCGCTGGTCACCTCCTCGAAAAGCCTTTCTTTTTGATCACACGCTGTCATCATTATTTTGTCGGGGAGGCAAGAAAGAACGAAAGGAAGAAAAGAAGAAAGGCAGAAAGCAAGAAAAGAAACAAAAGGCGAAACAAAAAGAAGGAACACATGAAAAAACAGGAAAAAAGGAATGGGATGTTTTACACCCAAATTTTCCTCGAGAACTTGGGTCCGTGTCTTCTAAACTATCCCCTGGCTCTTGGGCACGTGCGTCCTTGGTGTGGCAAGAAAATCTCTGAAAGCCGAGTCTGGGCACCATTTTGGTCGAGATGTGGCCAAAACTCCGCTCTCAGCGCTTTTTTTTTTGCCGCACCCGCCCGCCGAGCGACAAGAGCCAGAGGATAGATTAGAACAGAGGAGACCAAGAGCCAGGGGATAGCTTAGAACAAAAACACCCCTCTCCAGGACCTGACCACCAAGCGAAAAAAAGCTTCAAAATTGTCCGTTTTACAATGGGACGCCCAAAGGCAATGTGCAATTTTCTCATCTCGATGTTTTTCGTTCTTTTTTGCGGTCGTGTTGTGGCTGAACGTCTTGACAGAAGAGCAGCCAAAATCACAGCCCAGTAGATGGAGTTCAAAGAGAAAAGACAAACGAAGAAAAGAAAAACGTGAAATACCATTATTCTCAGTGTCATTCGCGGAAAACACAGTCAGGTTGAGAGTTTGGCTGGGGCGGCACATCTGTTAAATGATAACACAGGTGTCCTCAGGTGAGCTCAATAAGAACAGAAATCTCACGTGGACCAGAAGGGGAAAAGCTTGCTTGATTCTCATTTTCAGTACGAATTCACACTGTGAAAGCATGGCCAATCCATCCTTTAGGTCTGAGGAGTATGCAGCCAGAGGTGTCGGAAAAGTTACCACAGGGATAACTACAAGCGCGGCTTGGCCTCGGCATGAAAGTGCTACCCTCCCGCCCTGTCCCCTCCGCAGGGATAACTGGCTTGTAGCAACCAAGCGTTCATAGCGACTTTTTTTTTGATCCTTCGATGTCGGCTCTTTATCATTGAGACGCAGAAGTCCCAAAGTGTCGGATTGTTCACCCGCCAACAGGGAACGTGAGCTGGGTTTAGACCTTCGTGAGACAGGTTAGCTTTACCTTACTGATGAACTTGGTGCTGCGACAGTATCGAAGTTAGTACGAGAAGAACACTTCGTTTAGATGGTTGGTAAATGCTGTTAACTGAAAAGCTAATGCTGCGAAGCTACCATCTGCTGGATTACATCTGAACGCCTGTAAGTGGGAATCCGTGCTGGTTAAGCAGTGCTTTACAGCATTTGAGTGGCGACGAGTGATGTTTTAAGCTTTTGCTTTGGTGACATGTGAATTGCGCTTGGTAGATATATACATATGTGACCAATCTAAAAGGCGCTGCTAATATGATAATTCTTTTGCAGACGACTCAAATACTTCAGGTATTGTAAGTGCCGAGAGCAGCCTTTGTGCCACGATCCACTGTGGTTCATCCTGATTGAGACGAATTGTGCCACACAGAAAGAAATCAAGATGCATGATTTGAGGAACAGAAAGAATCGAAATCGTTGCTGCTTTTTTTCCAATTTAAGCCTCGGGTGTGCCGTTCTTCTTTCATTCTTGTCTTTCCCTCTTTGTTTCTTTGCCTCTTTGCCTTTGGCCGTTGGTGTCGCGGGTGCCCTTGCCGTGGCCGTGGTCGTGGTCCGTGGCCCTTGGGTCCTTTGGGTCCTTTTGGTCCTTTGGGTCCTTTGGCCTTTTTCAGGCGCGGATCGCACTTTCTCTCGGATCAGAACCTTGAGCATATAACCAAAATGTTGGCGCCTGAGCTGGCGCGGATCGAATTTTTTCGCATCAGAACCTTGGGCAGGTGCCAGGCGGAGATAACACAAATTGTAGGGACTGCCACGGTATGCTGTCTTCAGTTCTCTCACTGGAACGACTTCTCCGTGCATCCAGTCCTCGCCCTACACTTGGCATTGACTCCATGCCTTATTCCCTGGCCTACTCTCAGCACCATCACCAGTGCTTGCACCAGCCCTTGCTCAAGCACTCGCCATACTCCTCGCCCTGACCCTCTTTCCTGCTGCCACTCTTAGCACTGGCACCAGCACAAGCCTTGGCCCTAGTCGTTGGCCCAAAGAATATAAATAAAGATTGAAAAGAATAGAAATGAGATGAATAATACCAAAAATTTTAATCTCGTCAATAATTTCAATAGTAAAAAGGATTTGAATAAGAAAGAACAATGTCGAGGATATCAAGAATTTGAACAATCTGGAATATAATCTCTTTTTTATCGCAAAAAATATTCAAACATAAATATGTGTTTATTTGAATCTTTCCATTTGTATTTTTTAAATCTTTATTTTCCTCATTTTTGGATTCTTCATATGGATATTCTTTAGATTCCTGTTTCTATATTTATACACATTTCTTATTTCTTTTTTGCATAACTTTTAAAATTTATAATACAAACAAAATAGTATCTTTTTTTGAATTAGTTCAATTTCTGTACTCTCTTTTTTATATTCCTCATATTCTTTATTGTCATAATAATGTTTATATTCTTTTTATTATGTGTATTCTCTATTTTGTAGTTTTACATGTTCTCTTTTTCTTTTGTCACTTCTTTTTCAGAAAAATCTAATTTTATTGTTATTGTTTGATTTTTTGATTGTTTTTTTAATTTGATGTTACTGTTTCGCTTTACACTCTTTTTTACAGTATTGATGTTCTTTTTTGTTTTTTATACAATGTATATTTTCTAAAATCTATATTATTCATTTTTATTTACACATGATTTACATTTCATTGTTATTAATTTTAAATTTAAATACATATCCGTTTGCTGTTGTTTACATTCTGGTGGCCCATCGACCCGTTGGCCCGTCGGCCTTTCCTCCTTTTCTCCTTTTCTCCTTTTCTCGTGTTTCCACTTTTCATGTTTGTCTTTTTTCCACTTTTATTCCATTCCCCCCATGTTTGTCCTTCTGTTTTCCCTTTGTCCCTGCTTCCTTTTGTCCATGTTTTGTTTCCCGTTTTTCGTTTATCACCCTTTGTTTTGTCATTCTTGCACTCTTGCATTCTCGCATTTTCCTTGGCTTTGGCCCTTTGGCCCTTGGCCATTTTCGTGGATCGCACTTTTTCGGATCAGAACCTTGAGCAGGTGCCAGGCGGAGCAAACCAAAGTGCTGGCGCTTCAGCAGGCGCGGATCGCACTTTTGTTTTTCGGATCAGAACCTTGGGCAAGTGCCAGGCGGAGATAGCACAAATTGTGGGGACTGCCACGGAATGCTGTCTTCAGTTCTCTCGCTGGAACGCCATGCTCCTGGCCCTGACCCTATTTCCTGCTGCTACTCTCAGCACTGGCACAGCACAAGCCTTGGCCCAAGTCTTCGGCCCAAACAACATAAAGATTACAGAGAATAAGAATTGAAATAAATATATCAAGACACTATCTAATATCAAGATTTTT
>CBDCEV010000203.1:0-8052 GCA_965215715.1 Hyphomicrobiales bacterium
ACGTTGATTGTTATTGTTTTCGCCGGGGTGCGGGGGCGGCTAGCTCCTGCGTTTGCGGGGGGTGCGGGGGGCGGCAGCCCCCTGCTTCATGGTATGGACCATGGTGTCCATTTTCCACGGTCTACGGTCCATGGTCCATTTTGGCCATCACTTTCCCAGAAAAAACGTCCTGAGTATTGTTTTTTATTGTACATCGGTGCCCTCTAGGAGCTCATTGGTCAAACCCTTAGCTTTTTTCATTGGTCAAACCCTTAGCTGCCCCAATACACACGTATCGGCCCATTGAAACACACGTATTGGATACGTACGTTTCAGCACAGACCGTTCCGTATTGCGTATCAGAAAAATCATTTTTGTTTTGGACCGCCGTTTGGAAAAATCTTTTTTTTGGCCGCTTTTCGAAAAAAATTTTCTCTGTCGGCCAAAAAACCATCGAAAAAGTCATCCCAAATCACAGGCCAGCAAAGAATCCAGCCAGGCAAAAAGCCAAGCAAAGTCCAACAAAAATCGATCCAAATTTCAAAACAGCAGCGCTCGTGGGAAAAACCGTTTTTTGGAAAAACCGTTTTGGGAATAACCGTTTTTTGGAAAAACCGTTTTTGCAAAAATCACTTTTTACAAAAGTTTTTTTGATGGTCTAAAAAGAATCCCCACGAAAAATGGTGCAGAACCGCCTCGGAATTAATTCAAACGGACAAACAGCGTCGAGAAACAACTTTTTTTAAAAAAAAAAAAATAAAATCCTCAAAACTCGTTTTATAAACTTATTTTTCTGGCTTGGCGCCAGGGGCCGCATACTTGCCTGGGGTTGACCCATGACAAGGGCAGCAGGTCTGTTGCCCCACAAGTATTCTTCACTACGCGAGCTCCGTTATTCCACAAGTATGCTTTCTAGGCAAGTTTTGCTGTTTCACATGTGAGGACAGTTTTTCGTAAACTTTTTCTAGATTCTTTTTTGACCCTCGATTTCGTTAAGAGTTGCTGTCTTGGCAAAAACATAGACATCAAAATCAGCATAATTGAAGACAGCTATGTATATGTTTATCCGATCGAAGAAGTAACCTCCCCGATTGAGTACTATTTTTGCAGATTCCGTCACAACAAAAATGAACTTGCAGACATTTCTGCGTTGGCCCGGCAAACATTAAAAAGGTCGGTCCGAAAAGCCGAAGAAAAACTAATCAAATTGTTTGTTCTTTAATTTAATTGAGGCTACGAACGGAAACGAACACAACAAATTAACCATATTGGTAAAAACAAATGTCCTAAAATATTTTAACGGTCTCCAGTTTTGACCACTTCGACTGCCACCCTGGTCGATCATACCACGTTTTTTTTTTCCACAAATCCAAAGTCACTAGGCCAGCATGTATTTTTCATTACAGTGCACACGAGTTCAAACAAACACCAGACTACACCAGTTTCTTGTTGTTGTTCCCAACCCAGCATTTGTTTATATGCTTTCAAATGTTTGGTGCAAGTCGTTTCTTTAATGAAATCCAGTTGTGTACACCTCGATTTGGGAAAATTCATTTTTTAAATGATTTTTGTTCACTTGGCGTTCCACAAAACCCTGCGGCTTTTGCCGAAGAATTAATGGAAAACATTTTTTTTCATTCAAATATTTTCTGTGCTTTTTCACGAATCGTTCAACAAAAAGCCTGCAGCTTCTGCCAACGAGAAAGCGAAAATCACATTTAAATCAAAAAGATAGGATAGATAAGATAGATAGAATTGGTAGGATAGGATAGATAGGATACATAGGATAGATAGGATAGATAGGATAGGATAGATAGATAGGATAGATAGAATAGATAGGATAGATAGGTAAGATATGGTTGATAAGAAAGATAGGATAGGTAGATAGGATAGATCGGATAGAAAGGATAGATAGGATAGATAGGATAGATAGGATGGGTAGATAGGATAGATAGGACACATAGAATAGGATCCCTAGGAAAGCTACTATAAATATCCTGGTCAACACAGGATATGGAAAATGTATCGTTTGCATTCGATGGGAAAACTCCCTAACATTCTTCGCAAACATGAAACTTCACGAAAACAATAAATGCAAAGATCAAATTTATTTGATTTACATACACCCTGCGTCTTCTTCCCCTGTCTGCCATGAACACACACAGGACAGCGCTGCAGAACATAAGCCATTTTTGGCTGGGGTAAAATTTGAATAAGTTGAGCTGGATATGGTGGTGGTTTCCAGCGTCTGGAGAGAAGGAGAGAAGATGGGAGATTGCTGAAGATGCTGACTTGCTGCTCTCGAAACATGAGGTGTACTTCCTGGACATGAAATCATCGTAAGAACCACGATTTCGATCCATATGCTCTGTACAAAAAATTAGTTGACAAAGCTAGTAGTTCCGAAAGGCATAATTTTTCTCTTTTTTTTTTTTTGATCACGGAAAGAAAGGAAGCTATTTCCAAATATGTTCCCTCATCCTGTATGACCCATTTAAGCTTACACGACAACAGTACTCTGGAAATTTACACTTATGAAGGACCGAAGACACTTGTTCGTACGTATTCGACACTTAATTCAAGTATGTGTGTGTTCTGGAAATGCAGATATCTTCCGAAACAAACAAGCTTCCTCTTTGGCGAAGCAATAGCAGTTGGCTTCAAAAAGACATCACTGTTCTACAGCTCAAAACATATGGAATTTCACGGAAAGTCTGACAGACTTCGATGGCAAGAAACATCAATCAGTTGAGCTCAAACCAATCTGCCTGGCTCTGAAGCTGGGGTTGATAGTGCAATGAACGAAATCCATGATAAATATTGGCTTGATTTTGCTTGATTTCATTGCTTTAGCAAGAAAACTTTCGCTCGCAACTGCACGTCTGGAAGGCCCGCTCCTGGCCCAGTCCCATAATATATCACTCGTTTTCCTCGCAGAACATCAGGGATTAAGATGCGCAAAGCAGCACTCAAAAAGCCCTTGTCGCCACGGTTATCGTTCGACACCAATGAGCAATGGCAAAACGAATCGCAATTCATGTTTTGTGAAAGAGTACCTCACGAAATGCTATGCAACAAAAAAAAACTGTCGCAATATTGGAAAGGTAACCATAAAAAAGCAAAACTTGCTTGTCCGCTGGACTTTGCCATCTGCGAAGTTCTGATAAAATTCGCCATCAAACCTACATGATGGGAACCCGACATTTTGAACAAGTGCTTTTTCTGCCCGAAAAAAAAAAGGTCGATCCGGCAGGAAAGGAACAAACTCTGTTTGTGTTTGCAAGGCAAAGTGCGCGAGGATCCTTTGGGCTTAACACCTTTGGTGAACACCCTGCTGGGCCCATTCATGTGTTTTTGTTGCTGACGTTTCCAGTTTCTTTTTGCATGTTCGTGGTTGTGCATTTCGAATCGACTTCTGAAACTCCTGGAAGAGTTTTGGACATCATCTTGAACCCATGTTGGAAAGTGATGCAAGTTTTTTTTTTTCGGCATACGACTTATGGCATCGATTTTTGAAAAAATCCTAAAGGCAACTTCCGAATTGTGGGTTGCGCAGGAGTTCTTGAAGTTGTTAGAGACGGGATTGGAAGAAGTAAATGAAACAGTGTGTAATGGAAACAGTTGCGAACAGCACATCAAATACAAATCATGATGATGACGGGAGGGAATGAGGCGAATGGTTGATGTCGGTACAAAGTGTGGTTTGGGAGCAGCTAGGCGATGACAAGTAGGCGAAGAGGCAGAATGAGATGGTGGCACAATGGATATCCATGGTTAACCATGGATAACCATGGTCAACCATGGCCATGGATAACCATGGTCAACCATGGTATGGATATCCATGTTGATAGAAAAAATCAACATTTATCGACGCATGTTTGTCCGCTTGAGTCAATGCAGGTACTGTTCTCGATCATCTTTCGTGAGGATGCTTTTTAGACCATCAAAATCGACTTTGGCAAAAAAGTCAATGCCAAAAAGTGTCCCTTTTGACAATTTTTGGATATTTTTTCAAGTAAGGTCATGGCCATGGCCATGGTCCATGGTCCACGGACCATGGTCATTTCCCCAAATTGGGTTTTCCAAAACGGATTGTTTCCCAAATCGGTTTTTACAAAACCGATTTTTCCCCAAAGCGGTTTTTCCAAACAGATTTTCCAACATTGGGTTTTCCAAATTCTAATTCCCCCCAAATATGTTTCTCCAAAACTTAGTTTTTTCATGCCCAAATTTGCCAAAACGATTTGCCGATTTGTCTCCGAAGATTTATTTTGTAACCGGCACTAACGATTAAGGGTTTGGAATTACTCATGCTCATTGATTGTGTAGCAGCTAGATGATGCCATTTACGAATATGCTTTGAATGGAAGCAAAGAGTTGTTGCAAGTTGTTTTTGAAAACGCCACGGGACACGTCCCTCGTTCATGTGCACCCTCGGCAACGACAAGAAAAATTAGCTGCGTATTTAGGCGGGTTGTCATCAAAAATGAGCCGACGTGCGCCACAAAAGACGATGGATCTGTGTGCAACAGGCACGGGCCAATGCTCAATTTCGAGACTTTGCTTGCGCATCATTCAGAGCCTACTTGGCACGATGCAAGACGTCGGTGCAACAGCTATTCTGATTAGAAAGCGTTTGTGATATATATATATATATATGTATATATATATATGTTTATGTATATATGTATGTGATCCTTTCAGCAGCTTGTCCTCCGTCCATCTGCCCACCTGCTATGTGTGTGTGATGCATCTTTTACTCATAAGATGGAGTGAAAGTGATTGAGAGCAACTGATCCAAGTTGAGCACATGGGCCTTTTAAAATGTTTGGCGATTACCACTTCTACCTTGAAACAGTCTAGTATGTACAAGGTTTTCCATGAGCCAATGCAAAATAATGCAAGCTCACCGTAATGCAGCTCAGCATAGGTGTAAATCGAATAAAAACAAGAAGAGTTTGCTGAAGTCATTGTTGCAAGCTCTGCGCATCATCGACTACCACCCACATTCCATCTGACGCGAGTTCAATCCATGATGCATCGGAACCGAGCCAGGATGCTTGCTATCGCAATAAGCATTTGCTTGTGGGATGGAGGGGATTCAAAAGACCCAGATTTGAGGCTCTGAAGAAACAAATGACACATCGATTCCGAATTAAGTATGTATGTACTCCTGGGTACCATGTTCCTTTCGAACAATGACAATGACACTCAGAGAAGTCCAACCATCTGACGATAGAGGCCTGGCCTTACAGGCGTGAGTGTAGGGGTCATAACCCCGCGAAAAAGAATCTGTTAGAACAGGTGTGTCTTGCGCTATTGGCAAGGTTTGCACTTGTACACAGTTAGGCGACAGTGTGAAGTGCAGCTGATCTCAATGAGAGACGCTCGAAAACTGGAAAAAATGAGAAAAGCATTGCTGATCCGAATTAACTGTAAACGGATTCGCCGTCAATATTATCCTCGGATTCAGATTTGAAAGTTATATCACAGGGACTCCGTAGTCAAATCGGATGTATCACTCTTTCGTAAATCATCGTAAATCATGCAATGGCTGTTTTCAATGGCAGGCACCACTGTGTCCGGCAGGATCCACTGTGACGCGTGCGGCAAGAGACAGACTACATCTTGGAGGAGCGGCAATAACGCAATTAGCCAAGTCCACTGTGAGGTCTGGTTCACTCTTGGGAAACAAGAGATACCTGCCAGACCAAACTCTGTAGATGTCCGTGTAGGCGACAAACTTAAAGTCGTGTTCACCCGTCATTCGCAATAAGTTCAACTCCATCACCCAAAAAAGTAATCTTCGGCTGGCGTCAACACGGTGTTCTCTGGATTCGCAGTGCGTCCCAATCAGATGTTCGCTGCCCGTAAAAGATACGAAAACCGGGTCAGCGAACAAGCGGCTGGCCTCAATCGCGGTGTTCTCTGGGTTCGCATTACGTCACCAATCATACTCTCACTGTCCGTGAAGGCGACATAACTCAGAGTCGTGCAAAATCCCCTGGTGCTCCGCAAACTTCAACTCTGTCACCCTGCTTAATCGAGAAGAACTGAAACATCAACGAACGAGCCATAGGTGTTAACTGACTTTCTTGTAATCGTTGTGATTACTGTTCTGATTGGGCTCATAGTGTTGTACCGCTGTGCGGGATGATTCATCAGATTGTCGGATCCTGTCATGAAGATAAACCATGACCTTCACCCGGAATTGAACCAGGGACCTGCTGATCTGCAGTCAGCCGCTCTAACCATTGAGCTATGTACCCTTGGGTTCTGTATCCAGAGTAACAACCACGACATCTGGATGTCTCCATAAAAACCATTGTTCCACGACTGCCCCGTCACCAACTCACAACCAGTGTTACCGGAAGCTTCACACCATCCACACCAAGAAGGGAATCGAGAGGAACACATTGAATACATCAGTGTAGCGCTCGTGCAACCCAGAACACACAAGACAGCATGATGATATGGAACATGCGGATGACGCGGAAACTCTTTCCTGTTGACTCGTCCCTTGAGCCAGCCCTGCCAACAGGCTGTGTAATGTGAACGACTGTCGATCATCAATGTGCACTGTGCAAGTAACGAGACACGCATGCTGAAACAGGGTTGAAAACAGGTGTTCTGCTAACACCCCTCCCTCGACCAGAGCGCTTTTCGCTCGTAGTCGCCTCGACTCTTCAGCGTGCGTTGCTCGAAAGATATCGAGCTTTTGCCTTCACATGCATTGGTGTTGTCTTGTACAGACACGTCGGTCACAGCGGCAAAAATGTAATCTGCGATTGACATACCTCCAATCTCCACAGTGTCCTTGGAATAGAAAACTTGACACTTGATCAGAGTTATACTCGATCTTGAATATGTTACTGTTGGCTTCATACGTGCTTGATTTGCTTTCGTGGTAGAATTTGTGATTCTCAAATCACAGAGATGAACCTGTCACCGTGGTTCACATCCACTTTGTATCAGAATTACATACCTCAGTCTTGTTCGGCACTGTTTCATCACTGACAGAATGCTGTGACAGGTCGGTCATACACGACCGGAATATCATCCTTCTTCGTCGGATATCCGTATCACTGTGAGAATCCGAGTCTCGCATCAAATTTCCTGTCAGTTCGATTTCCTGCGTATTCGTTCACAGTACAAGCAAATAACTGTTGATTCTTCCCAACCACTTGTGAAGTGTATCCTCGTAATCCTCCAGCGTAACATACGCGCCCGCCTGCACCACTGTTGGGCGAATTCGCTGGTCAATGTCCTGTGTCACGCTCAAAGTAATCAAGATGACTCTGGTTGAGTTCTCACGACGATGAGAATCGTAGGCGTCGGTCTCCACACTGTCCCAAGCACCTTCACGGCTTTCCCAGTGAACTTGTCAAAAATGCGTACCGCTTCGGACTCGGCTCTGTGATCTTCGACTCGAGCTTCGCGAAGTCGTTCTGAATCACCTGGAGAAAGCTGATGGCATCGGTACCTATCATCTGATTTCCGTTGTAAATCTGGCTCCACATTGACCGTCCTACGCGAAGCATTCCGGGTCAATGTGTAGTGCGTCTCGGAAAACTGATTCTGTTGTGTGAGATCGTTTCCTTCACCAGCCTTCGCAATCTGAATTTCCGGCGTCAGGGTCGATTGAACGTCCTGCACATCCTTGATAGACTCTTCGTTTGTCGTCGTCTCCTCATTGTAGATGTAGTTCGTATTAGATACTTCCTCTTGTAAACTTGTCTCTGAGCAATTTGTTGTAGACACTCGGTATCACACAAGCCTTTACGAGAAATTTCGCTGTAGCTTCCAAATCAGGTCTTGAATCAATTTCTTCACTTCCACAAAAAGATCGTTGTCGACTTGATGAGATACCTGGGCGAAGAGTTTCACCACTTCCATTGCCAAATTCTCCATCGAAGTCTTGAGTTGTGGACGAGCGTTCGTTGTCAGTTCAGTACCACACAAACCTTGTGTTCGTCCTCGGAGAATGTATCCTCCTTCAGGCGAGTAATGAGATTATTGATCATCTCTCGTACCTTCTTGAAGCTTTGATCTGGAGTGGTACGCGCTGGAAAA
>CBDCEV010000204.1:0-4691 GCA_965215715.1 Hyphomicrobiales bacterium
AAAACCTCACAAAAAAACATAAAATACAAAAACTGTAAAGACTTGAGAAAAATAAAAAATGCAAAAAATAAAAATAAAACACTTTGAAAATTTTGATAAACGAAAATATCTCAAAAAAATCAAACACACAAAAAAAAACTAGAACAATAAAGATGAAAGACCATGAAAAAAACTTGAAAACACAAACCTCAGGAAGACGCCAAATGAAAAAAAACACTTTCTTTCATTTTCAATCAAAAACCTCAACAAATTTTCAAAACTTGAAAAAACACCAAAAAACTGGAAAACTTTGAAACCTTGAAAAACGGTCGAAAAACAATGTTTTGCAAATTTTGTTTTGACATCTCAAAAAAAAAAACTTGAATACTGTAAAAACCTACGTTTTCCCGGACTATTTTTGAAAACTTTGGATTAGTAATTTTTTGTTGATGAAAATTCAAACACTTACAAACACTTTGACAACATTGCTAAAAACTTGCAAAACTTAACAAACTTTTGCAACTTCGCATACTTCAAAACTTTCATTTTTCCAAAAACAATTTGTAAAAACTTGTAAAACCTTGTAAACCTATCAAAAACTCAAACATTATTGTGGAAAACAATAGCTTAAAACGATGTTAATAACTTAAAGAACTCTGAACTTTTTTGAAACCTCTTCCAGAAACTTTGAAAAAACTCAAAAAACGACCAAAACACATCTGAAAACTTGACCTGTACCTTACCTTATAACTCAATTTATCACATGTAACTTCTACCTTACCATATTCTTGATGCCACTTTCAATTAACTTTTAAACTTACAAGAACTTTACTCATCACTTTTAACTTTTGCGCTTTTGATTTGTTTACCTTTTGAACTTACCAAGTAAGTCACAACTTGCAACTCACCTGAAACCTCAAATCTCTTGACTTATCATTAAACTTAGTACCGAAATTCTTGGGTATTTAGAAAGCTTCACTTGTCTCTTAACTTGTCTCCTGCACTAAAACACTGTCACAAACAGATAAACACTTTCTAAAACATTTCAACACTTCAAAAAATCAAAAACTTTGAACAATTTATCCCTTGTGAACCGCCCCGGAACAAACAGACCTCCGAGAGACCAAAAAAGTACCAGCCACGGGAGTGGAGTGGAGTGGAGAGGGAGGGGTGGAGTGGTGTGCTATGCTGTGGTGTGGTGCGTGTGTGGTGTGTCTGGGAAGGGGGAGGGGAGGAGGGAGGGGAGAAGAGGAGTCGTGTGGTGTGGTGTGTGTGGGGACGGGTGAAGAGGAGGAGGAGGAGGCTGACATACACGGCCTTCGTGCCATCACTACCGCTGCTCTCTCCAGCAGCTGAAGACGAAGAAGACTCTGCACGATTTGTATCATATGCCGCTGCCGAGAAAACCTTTAGGACCTCCACAAGGTCCTCCACCACCAAGAGTTGTCGCTGAGCTCTGTCATGCAAGAAAGCGTTGAAGACGTCCACCAACCGCTGCTGAACTCCATCTTGCAAGAAAATCTTGAGAACCTCCACCAACCGCTGTTGAACGCTGTCCTGCGCAATAATCTTGAAGACCTCCACCAAACGCCGTTGAACTCAGTTCTGGGAGAGAATCTTGAATACCCCAAAAAACGCCGATGAACTCTGTACTGGGAGGAAGCCTTGAAGATTTCCTTGAAGATCTGCTCCACGACGAGCTGGTGAATCCTGTTCCACACAACCAAGAACTGGAATGTCAACGGTCTGCTCATCAAAAAGCAGCTGGAATATAGACTGAGACACGACTTCCGCCACTTCCACCAGCTCATTCCCCATCTGCGGCACAGGAACATTGAGAACGCAATCCGTCGGTGACACCACTGGCACTTCCACCAACTGTTCCACCATCTGCGTGGCAGAAACAACAGCGCGAAGAAGAGGTCGGTCTGGCAAGAGATCTTTGGGCACTTCGATCTCCTGCTCCGTGTCGTCCATGAGAATTTGCCCCACGAGCCGCTGCAAGATTGGGTTTTGCACGCCATCCATCACGACCGGCAGCACTGGCACACCGAAAATATGCACCGGCACGCTGCTGTAGCTGTTGTAGCTGTTGTAGTTGTAGCTGTTGTGGTTGTTTTCGACGCGTTCTGTCACAATGTGTATGTCCACATTGTAACACATGCACCACAGCTACTAGCCACTAGCCACTAATGAAGCACAGACCTGGAGACACGGGACAGTGCAACAACCACAGGACATTACCCAACTCCTTCCCGAGGAAAAGAAACTATGCTCATGCAGTGAGAAACGTCCCCTCTTATCACTGTGAGCCCCAAAACCCAAAGCCTCATCAAGAGAACGAAGTCTCTTCCACCTAACACCATGAAAGGACATGGGGAACACCATACCTGCGAACCAACGAACTGGCCGTTTTTCTTGGTAAGTCGCATTCTCTTCCAAGTCCCTCCAGCTCCTTTAGTCCAACACCCCCCGGGGCTTTCCCGACTCCTAGCAGCCCGGAACTCAACGATACCAAGACCAGAACCCTCTGCAGACGACAAAGCCTGAACCCCACCATAATCAGGCAAACTCCAACTAGGCTTACGTAAGGCAAAATTGCTAGAGTAAAACCTCAAAGGCAACTCTCCAGACAAAAGCAAACCACCAGACCTCACAGGGTAACCGAAGACCTCAAGCAGCAGAGAATCTAAAAATACGGGATCAGACGTTTATCTAGGCCGAGAAGGAAGCCCATGCCCACACTTCTCCCAGCCCAAATGCCGAAGTCGGCAATGATTTGCACCAATGCGACAAGGCAAGAACCGACTCAAACCACCAAGAAACAGAGCAAGAAACCGAACAAGACTCCCAAGAAAGCGACAAGAGCGCCCAATATCAATGCCTGGACCAACCGGAACAGCCGACACTGAAATTGGACGCCCTACACGCCTTGCAAAAGGAACTGCACCCTCAATTACCAACCGCTCACCAGCCCACCTCTCATAGAGAATAAGAAGTTCAAGTTTGGAAACCCCACCAACCCCAAAGTCAGTCAACACCACGAGGCCAGTGCAAACTACCTAGAAAATGAACGAACTTCAACAGAAGACCAACAGTGAAAGGCCAAATAGCAATATCGCCCTCACCAACACAAGCAACAGGTAACTGATACCAATCAGAGGTCCACAAAGAAACAGGACCAGGCAACCTGGCGAAGTTACCACCACCTGGCTCAACCCTTCCTCCTCTTCGGGTTTGCAGCAGCCGACGAGACAACCGGATGCAAAGTAGTACCAGACATCCCATCATCATTGAGAACGGACCTAGCAATGGCAATGAAGAAATGATGAAACTCACGAACTATCGGGTACCAGCGTGCACAAGACCTAGTAACCATCTCCCTAGCATAAGCAACAGAATGGTGTACACGCCTCCTACCCAAAGCAGCAGCAGCATCCGCCTCATTATTACCAATACGATCAACCTCACGAACCCTACCCAAGGCTACCAAACCCTCATCAGCGTGGCCCTTAACCTCAGACACAGCAGAAGTATCAAGTCCCCGCCAACGGACAAATTGCTGAATCTTAAGAAACAGGTCACCATCATTAACTAGAGAAAAAGGCTTGGTAGTACACCTACCATCAATAATACGAGAGACATGACGAACCACATTCAGGTTACCCACACCAACATGCATCCGAGTACAGCCTTGCAGAGCAGCTAAAACTCCCCAAATCTCAGCCCGCTGCACAGTTTGCAAAGGACCAGGAATGGAACAATACAGTCTACAAGCCTCACCAGCACCATCAAGCAATGGGGGAAGCAAATCCAGGTGCGCTCCTCTGTCTACCAAACCAAGCAGCACCAGATGCATGGGCATAAACACCATACCCAGCAACACCAACACCAGAAAACCCATCCAAGACCAGACTCCCATCAGGCCAGACATCAGGAGCATCAGCAAGTGGGACATCATCTTCAACCAGTGAAAACTCACCACCAGGCTCTTGGCTAACTCCAACATAGGAGCCAAGAGCAACCTCCAAACGCTTAGAAGCAACATCCGCAGCATCAACTGCCCAAGGATCACCATCATCAGCTCCAGACAAGGCAGGTAACCAACCATGCCAAAGAAGGCAATCGCGGCCAACCAGCCTTATCCAAATTGACAATGTCATGAAACTCAGGACTCTCTCGGACAGCAACCAGAGGGGGGTAAGAACACTCCCAAAACAAATGACCATCCCCATCCGGACCCCCGCAAAAACGACATGGAACGTTTTCTCTCCGCACCTTGCCCAAGAGAAAACCCATTCCAAACCCCACCGGGAAGGATCGTTCGAAGCAGTGCCATGTCTCTGTCCCTAACATGGGAAGAGTCAAGGAGCTGCATGGATCCTCGAAAATCCAAAAGCGGGCCACCACGAAACCCCTTACGCTTGCACAGATCAGCGAAATTGAAAATCCCTTCAAGCACCCAGGCTGGAATCCTGAAAATGCTGATAAGGACCTTCAACCATGGGCAACTGAGGCAACCCAGGCCTATCCCACCAACACCCACCAAGACACCACTGAAACCCCAAACTAGCAGCACTTTCAACCAAAAGGTGCACCGGCCCATGACCAGGGGCCCCACCACTAACCAAATCCAAAAGCCTACCAATCCGAGCAGCCTCAAATGGTCTGTAAGCAAGATACCGCCGCATCAACCGGAACCGAGACCAGAC
>CBDCEV010000205.1:0-16412 GCA_965215715.1 Hyphomicrobiales bacterium
CAAACTTCAACCAAAGAAAATTTTGTAACAAATTATTATTAAAAACAGCTCTTTCGAAAAAAAGAAGAAGAATTTTTGGAACACCTCCCAGAATAGAAACAAGACAAAGAAAAAAAAAGAAATTGTGGAAATTAATACACGTGTTAACAAAGCCTGAAATCATTACCTGAATTAATCACTTGAATCAAAAATGTTTCAAGTAATCTGGAAAATTTAGTGTTGTTTTAAATGGCTGAGTGGCCGACTCATAACTGGACCTGAAACTAACCTGATAAACTTTACGGATTACAAAAAAACTTCACAACTTGTAACTTATAACTCAATGGGAAGGGAAAAAAGTTGACGGATCTCCCAGAATAAAAAGAAAAAAAAGTTTGTTTGGGAAAACTAGGAAAGAACGTCATCACAACTTGCAAAATTATCTTCACAAATTGTCATCGTGAAAGATGAGCAACTTACAACTTGACTTGAAACTTGCAACATAACAACTTCACTTACAAATCAATTGGAGAAATGAAAGTGTGGAAGACTTCCGAAAATTTACAAATTGAAAAAATAAACAAACAATTAATAAAAACACGTTAAAAAAACTATAAACGATAAATTTAGAAAAGACCACAAAAGTGTCTTTATAATTCATGTTTTGACGAAATGTTGAAGTGGAGAGAAGAAAGTTTAGGGACCTTCCAGAAAAAAGAATAAAAACTATAAATAAGAATCGAAAGAAAATCAAAAAAAAAAACAAGCTAATACCACCCAAAACTATAATTGTATTGATCAATGTTTCAGTGTACAGTCACAAATGGTTTTTTAACTATCAAAAAAACTTGTGGATGAACCATTGATAATTCGACAAAAAAACTGAACTTAACAAAAAACTAAAAATTGTAACTTCTAACTGAAACACTGTAAGAAGATTAATTTCAAGAAAAATGACCCAAACTTGAAGTAAATTATTGTTTTCAATGCGTGTAAAAAATGATGTTCTGTTGATGATTTAGATTATTGATATGTTGCTTCTGGCGGGTTCTCCAAACCAAGTGCAAGCGTATCTTCCAAATCCTCCCCTCTTCATTTGGAAAATTAAGTCCCAATGAGAAAAACTTTTACTTCTTGATGTTTACGGTATTATGAAAAGTCCAGACAAAAACGTGCCTTTAAATTCTCATGATTATGTTTCTTGTCATTATGGGAAGTCCTCCAAATCTTCACCTCACCAATTTAGTAATAAATCAAATGGTTAAAAAAAGAAAATAGAGGTCAAGTTACAAGTCGATAATCCATCCACTGAAAATGTCAATTTGATAAAATGGTTGATATCAACAACCGACCACAATGATGAACAAAATTATAATTCGAAGTTTTTTTTTTTTTTGAAAAATTGTTTAGTCTTGGTACAAAATGAACTTCAAAAAAAATTTGTATGTTTGGACGGGTTCCCAAACCTACGTGTATTCAAACTGTGTTGTTCTTTCTATTCTTTGTCGGAGAAAGAACCCGAAACCCACCACAAAAAAAGTTCGATGAATATGAGCGTGACCCAGTGTCCTGCGAGCTGCGCTCTTTTGAATGAATATATGGCTGAAGAATGGAGTCAGTTGCAGTGCGCATGTCCATGCATTCAAATCACTCTCAAGATCACACATGAAATGGATAGGGATTGGTGAATCAAGTACAAAATGAAGAAGTGATAATATTGAAGGGCAGCACAAAGAACAGATGCAACAAGATGCTACACACAAATGGTTGCTGGAATGGTTTCCAAAGCAAAATAGAAAATGTATGAACAATTCAGAAAGATGTGAGAAACAAGAGCCAAGCAAATCAAAAAACAAGCGATCATTCAATCAGATTCATGAAGAAGATCAACAAGATTGGTGAAGTCGGAGCGGTGGAGAAGAATGTCACGACAGACGTGGCCAAAATCTTCATGACAATTTTCGGCATTGGGAAAGAACATGAAACTTTCTTTTGACGGCAATGGTATACATTGTTGAGAAGCAAGCTGAAAAAACAAGAAAAGAAACACAGCCGAAGAGCGTACGCAAATTGTCCAACATTTCCATGGAAGCAACGTGCTGCACCCAAATCGTTGAGCCAACACCATGGAGAGCAAGCGCGGAACTCCCAGCGACATTTGAGCGAGATGCGGCGTGCGAAGCCCGAATGATTGAACAATCCAAATATTGCGACAAGCATTGGAAGGTTGGAGAACCAATGCAAGAGATCGACAACACACCGTGGGAGCGTGCGCATTTAAGAGAGCAAGATGAAAAATTGCCAACCATGGAAGTTAAGTATCAAAAGAGAGCGGCAGCTGCGGTGAAATGCAACACAAAGATAAGTGTTGGCAGATGTCAACCGAACGTGCCGTTAGATTTGTCAGACGTGCTATGCGAGAAGATGGTCATTCTTTGCATGAAGTGTGAATTGGCAGACGTATGGTTTATTACAGCCAGCACCACGCTTCTGTCATACCCAAAAAAAAGCATCAATGAGAGACCCGTCGCGCTGCTGCCAACTTGGAGAAGATGGTGGGAGTGGTTGGGAGCGCCAATTGTAGCTCAATGGAAACCTCGGTGACGCGAAGTCCGTGTTCCAATTACGTCGGTGGAGCGGAAACCGTTGCGTCGGAACCGCGTTTTGGAAATGGAAAGCCTTGGTTTTTAACAAGAGCAAGGAGCTGTGTCGTTGGTCGTGGGCTTATCGCAAGCGTTCGAGAATACTCAGATGGTGGTGGTCTGGCGGTGAGCCACGTACGTTGGTTTTCCGCCGAGAGCACCAATAATTCGTTGCGGACATTTCCGCAAGCTAATTTTCGAAAGTGGCACAGCCACTGCAAACGATCACGGCTATTTGGACAAACTCTAAGTGGTCGTCGTTGCTCTTGATGTTTTTGGGAATTCGTAAGCTCTGGGCTTGTTTGATCATTGGCATTTTTTTAATTCTTCGTGTTTTGGACATCAGATTTTTTTGATCCTTGGGATTGTCGTACTGACAAAAGAAGCCCAACATCAAGATGAACATCATCAATGTTGGGCTTTTTCTTCAAATTGTGCTTTCCATCCAACAAATATGTCAGAACACCACATATTTTGAATTTTTCACACCGACGCGCCGACTCGTGACACCAAACCCATGCAATTTCATCTGACTCGAAACACCAATGTTCACACATTCACACAGCAAGAATGGTCCGTTCCGCGGAAGAACTCTTCGCTTTCGAACGGATGGCAGCCCAAAACATGGCGACCCAACAAGTCGCGACCACGCTGGGTTTGCCGCTCTCAACGACGACGCGGTAGTTGCAAATGCTGCGCTCGGCGAGCGAGATGGTGCCGCGCAGCGTTGGGCGATCACGCGGCGCGGAAGCTGGATTGTGTCTCGTGTCCATTCGTTTTGTACCCATGTCGCGATCTGTGCACGATGTGGTACGATTTTTCAACGGGTTCCGTGTAATTGGGCACGTGATCAGCGTCTTCGTGCCGCATCAAAGATGGATGTCAGAATTGCAGTCACGCCAAATTGTGCGGTCACTTGTATTCGCAAACGATTGCAAGCAACGGACATCGAAAACGGCCGCACCACCGTCTCCGAGCAAACGAAGACGAAGCATCGACTAATGAAGCAACTGACTTGTGGGATTCGTGTTTGCTTTGCTTTGCCATTCTCGTTGTGGTCAACCCACCGTTGGTGAAGAAATCAACATTTGTCGGCGTTGAACAAGGCGTGCCGCTTGGAGTGGTGCACATCGATGTTGCAGCGGCTTGGTGCAGCGAAGAGGCCGCGAAAATGCACGAGTCTGTGCCAGCTCAGCAATCCTTCACCGTCACCTGCGTGTTCCAACAAGCGCTGCGCTGAACCTTCCAAGAGCAATACCAGCATGTAGAACAGCTGTGTCGAAACTCGTTGAGCTCGTGGAAGCAAAGCTGCATTCGTGATCGCTGATTCAGTCAACACTTCACTCTCGATCGCGGCTTGCTTGAGCCTTGAATCGACGGCTCCAGCGTAACCCAAGAGCGTGAACTTGAACTGTCGCCAGATGTCCGATCTGCCATCAAAGATCTTCGGCTTGCCGAGCAAGCGCGTCGTGTTTCTGCGTCTGTGACAAGCTATTAGCTATTAAGCTTGCTTGCTCGGCCGCAGCGCGCGCGTTCATGACCTCACCCTGCAAAACATCCACCAACTGATCCCATGCTTGTAATCGGTTCCGCCGACACGACCAGTGAATCGCTCCGCGACTCTCAACGACAATCCAGCCGCAAATTCAAAACCGCTCCGCTACCATGTAAAGACGTGTCAATGATTTCAAACCAGAGGACTGCATGTGCACAATCAGTGTGTGTCCACACGTCCACTGTCACATCAAAAGTATACTATGTCTCAGTTTCCAACTCCACCTCAGAAACTACAGACCAAGATTCACACCGAACAATAACCTGATGTACTTGTGCTCACTCCGTGCCATGGTTCCACGTAGTCCAGTCCCTCCCGCACTTCTCTACAAAGATGAAACCAACGAGTTGCCACAGAACGTGTTTTCCATCAAAAGAGTTAGCTTTTTACTAAACTCATAATTGAAATGGATGAGAAGAAAATATGGTAACCTGATGTGTTTTTATGACACACAGAGACTCAATCCTTGAGCCCAAAAACAGCCGTAGCCGTGTTTCTGTTACTGCGCAACACAACTGAAGTTGGAAGATGAGGACATCTCCGAAAAAAATAAATTTGAAAAAATAATGCACTGATTTTTAAAAAATTAAAAGAACAACTCGCACTCATAATAATTTGAAAAACATGAGTTATTATGTTTAATATATGATCGTAATTGAGAGAAATGTAGGATGACAAGTGTCTGTCTGCACCTGTTTCCTGAAACACATTTGACTCGAAATCTGTCTTTGTCTTGTGGTCGTTTGTCGTCTCGTGGAAGTTACTTCGGGCCCACGGCCTTCCTCCATGGAAGCACTGGTGTACCGTGGGTGTCCCTGCCGGGACCCACCAGTGTGCCACAGAGTCCAAGATGACTCTGTGGCAAAGCGCGAACCCTTCTTTGTGTTGCTTGGAGTCGTGACACCGTGTGTTCTGTGCGCTCGGGTTCGTGGTCGTGTTTCACGCTCATGTGCAACTGAGAATACTTACACTCCTGCTCGACTGGAAGCGCTGTTCAAGCTCTCAATCGTCATCATTCTCAGTCATTCGTACCATTCGCTCCAAAATTTCTGCGGGTTGGGGGTGTTCTCTCCAACTGAACTTTTCTTGCTTGTTGCCTGCAATGTCGCAATCCATCTTGTTCACGCAAAATGCAACTCTGTTTCTTTCTCGGAAGATTGATCAACTTTGGTGTACACTTTTCCGTTTTGGGGTCTCTCTGCAATCTTCTCGACGGGAGACACGCTGTACTTCGTGTCAACAGTGTTGTGAGCCTCTTCAACTGTCGTTAGAGTGCCAAACTTTAAAAAAAAAACTGGTCGATCTCTACGAAAGCGGCTGTGTTTCCGCGTGAAACGTCGGTGATCTGCTCTGTGGTACGCCTCATCATCAACACTGTGTCCAACCGCAATGGCAATCTCCGCCAGCCCTGGTGAGCCACCTTGTCTGAACTGCAGATTGTCAGCTGTCAACCTCGAGATGTCTTGATTCAAAGCATGCTGTTGTCCCTGCAACGTGTTCATCATTTGAACAAGTTCTTCGACTGTCGCCATTTGGCTCTGTATCGATGGTCGAGAGAGCTGCAACTGTTCCAATTCGTTCCACAATGAAAGATCCTGAGAACACGAGAGATTGTACTGTGAGTGGTTTCAACACATTCTTCGGCAAATACAAATCATGTCACCAATTTCCCACCCAATAGCAAAACAAAATACTTCCGTCTCACCAATCAACCTCGGTCTACGAACCAAATTGCTGCGCTACCATGATGTGTTTTTTATGACACACAGACTCGATCCCTGAATCAAAACAGCCATAGCCGTGTTGTATGTCACTGTGCACCGCAACTGAAGTTGGGAAATGTGGAATCTAATGGACACAACTGTGGACTCTGAAAAGAACTGTCAAAACTATGGAACTGTGCAGAAAGAATGCTGACTGAAACAACAGAGAAACCTCATCATGACCTCGCCGAATAAAAAGAAATGGAGAAAAAAACTGATGCACTGACTGATATAGTCTAAAAACAACTCGCACTTATAATTTGAAAATAAACATATAAACTATGATTTGAAATTATGATCTGAATTGGGAGAAAGGGAAGTTCGTGGACCCTTCAATAAAAAACAAAAACTTTCAGATAAAACATCCACAAAGAAGTCCAATACACGTATTCATAAGACCTTTAAAAAATCATCGTGTGGAAGAACTCCCGAGACGAAAAAAGGATAAAAAGAAAAACTGTATTATAAAAAACAAACTTCAACCAAAGAAAATATTTCTAACAAATTATTATTGAAAAATAGCTCTTTCGAAAAAAGAAGAAGAATTTTTGGAATACCTCCCAGAATAGAAACAAGACAAAGAAAAAAAAAGAAATTGTGGAGATTAATACACGTGTTAACAAAGCCTGAAATCATTACCTGAATTAATCACTTGAATCAAAAATGTTTCAAGTAATCTGGAAATTTTAGTGTTGTTTTAAATGGCTGAGTGACCGACTCATAACTGGACCTGAAACTAACCTGATAAACTTTACGGATTACAAAAAAACTTCACAACTTGTAACTTATAACTCAATGGGAATAGAGAAAAAGTTGACGGATCTCCCAGAATAAAAAGAAAAAGAAAGTTTGTTTGGGAAAACTAAGAAAGAACGTCATCACAACTTGCAAAATTATCTTCACAAATTGTCATCGTGAAAGATGAGCAACTTACAACTTGACTTGAAACTTGCAACATAACAACTTCACTTACAAATCAATTGGAGAAATGAAAGTGTGGAAGACCTCCGAAAATTTACAAATTGAAAAAATAAACAAACAATTAATAAATACACGTTAAAAAAACTATAAACGATAAATTTAGAAAAGACCACAAAAATGTCTTTATAATTCATGTTTTGACAAAATGTTGAAGTGGAGAGAAGAAAGTTTAGGGACCTTCCAGAAAAAAAGAATAAAAACTATAAATAAGAATCGAAAGAAAATCAAAAAAAAAAACAAGCTAATACCACCCAAAACTATAATTGTATTGATCAATGTTTCAGTGTACATTCACAAATTGTTTTTTAATTATCAAAAAAACTTGTGGATGAACCATTGATAAATCGACTAACAACTGAACTTAACAAAAAACTAAAAATTGTAACTTCTAACTGAAACACTGTAAGAAGATTAATTTCAAAAAAAATGACCCAAACTTGAAGTAAATTATTGTGAGTACCTTTTTCTTGGTTATTTCAATGCGTGTAAAAAATGATGTTCTGTTGATGATTTAGATTATTGATATGTTGCTTCTGGCGGGTTCTCCAAACCAACTGCAAGCGTATCTTCCAAATCCTCCCCTCTTCATTTGGAAAATTAAGTCCCAATGAGAAAATCTATAAATTCTTGATGTTTAAGGTATTTTTAAAGGTTTTGACAAAAACGTGTATTTAAATTCTCAAGATTATGTTTCTTGTCATTATGGGAAGTCCTCCAAACCTTCACCTCACCAATTAGGTAATAAATCAAATGGTTAAAAAAAGAAAATAGAGGTCAAGTTACAAGTCGATAATCCATCCACTGAAAATGTCAATTTGATAAAATGGTTGATATCAACAACCGAACACAATCATGAATAAAATTATAATTTGAAGTTTTTTTTTTTTTTGAAAAATTGTTTAGTCTTGGTACAAAATGAACTTCAAAAAAAACTTGTATGTTTGGACGGGTTCCCAAACCTACGTGTATTCAAACTGTGTTGTTCTTTCTATTCTTTTTCGGAGAAAGAACCCGAAACCCACCACAAAAAAAGTTCGATGAATATGAGTGTGACCCAATGTCCTGCGCGCTGTGCTCTTTTGAGTGGACATATGGCTGAAGAATGGAGTCATTTGCAATGCGCATGTCCATGCATTCAAATCACTCTCAAGATCACACATGAAATGGATGAGGGATTGGTGAAACAAATACAAAATGGAGAAGTGATAATATTGAAGGGCAGCACAAAGAACAGATGCAACAAGATGCTACACACAAATGATTGCTGGAATGGTTTCCAAAGCACAATAGAAAGTGTATGAACAATTCAGAGAGATGTGAGAAACAGAAGCCAAGCAAATCAAAAAACAAGCGCTCATTTAGTCAGATTCATGAAGAAGATCAACAAGATTGGTGAAGTCGGAGCGGTGGAGAAGAATGTCACGACAGACGTGGCCAAAATCTTCATGACAATTTTCGGCATTGGGAAAGAACATGAAACTTTCTTTTGACGGCAATGGTAGACATTGTTGAGAAGCAAGCTGAAAAAACAAGAAAAGAAACACAGCCGAAGAGCGTACGCAAATTGTCCAACATTTCCATGGAAGCAACGTGCTGCACCCAAATCGTTGAGCCAACACCATGGAGAGCAAGCGCGGAACTCCCAGCGACATTTGAGCGAGATGCGGCGTGCGAAGCCCGAATGATTGAACAATCCAAATATTGCGACAAACATTAGAAAGTTGGAGAACCAATGCAAGAGATCGACAACACGCCGTGGGAGCGTGCGCATTTAAGAGAGCAAGATGAAAAATTGCCAACCATGGAAGTTAAGTATCAAAAGAGAGCGGCAGCTGCGGTGAAATGCAACACAAAGATAAGTGTTGGCAGATGTCAACCGAACGTGCCGTTAGATTTGTCAGACGTGCTATGCGAGAAGATGGTCATTCTTTGCATGAAGTGGGAATTGGCAGACGTATGGTTTATTAAAGCCAGCACCACGCTTCTGTCATACCAAAAAAAGCATCAATGAGAGACCCGTCGCGCTGCTGCCAACTTGGAGAAGATGGTGGGAGTGGTTGGGAGCGGCAGTTGTAGCTCAATGGAAACCTCGGTGACGCGAAGTCCGTGTTCCAAATACGTCGGTGGAGCGGAAACCGTTGCGTCGGAACCGCGTTTTGGAAATGGAAAGCCTTGGTTTTTAACAATAGCAAAGAGCTGTGTCGTTGGTCGTGGGCTTATCGCAAGCGTTCGAGAATACTCAGATGGTGGTGGTCTGGCGGTGAGCCACGTACGTTGGTTTTCCGCCGAGAGCACCAATAATTCTTTGCGGACATTTCCGCAAGCTAATTTTCGAAAATGACACAGCCACTGCAAACGATCACGGCTATTTGGACAAGCTCTAAGTGGTCGTCGTTGCTCTTGATGATATTGGGAATTCGTTTGCTCTGGGCTTGTTTGATCATTGGCATTTTTTTAGTTCTTCGTGTTTTGGACATCAGATTTTTTTGATCCTTGGGATTGTCGTACGGACAAAAGAAGCCCAACATCAAGATGAACATCATCAATGTTGGGCTTTTTCTTCAAATTGTGCTTTCCATCCAACAAATATGTCAGAACACCACATATTTTGCATTTTTCACACCGACGCGCCGACTCGTGACACCAAACCCATGCAGCTTCATCTGACTCGAAACACCAATGTTTACACATTCCCACAGCAAGAATGGTCCGTTCCGCGGAAGAACTCTTCGCTTTCGAACGGATGACAGCCCAAAACATGGCGACCCAACAAGTCGCGACCACGCTGGGTTTGCCGCTCTCAACGACGACGCGGTAGTTGCAAATGCTGCGCTCGGCTAGCGAGATGGTGCCGCGCAGCGTTGGGCGATCACGCGGCGCGGAAGCTGGATTGTGTCTCGTGTCCATTCGTTTTGTACCCATGTCGCGATCTGTGCGTGATGTGGTACGATTTTTCAACGGGTTCCGTGTAGTTGGGCACGTGATCAGCGTCTTCGTGCCGCATCAAAGATGGATGTCAGAATTGCAGTCACGCCAAATTGTGCGGTCGCTTGTATTCGCAAGCGATAGCAAGCAACGGACATCGAAAACGGCCGCACCACCGTCTCCGAGCAAACGAAGACGAAGCATCGACTAATGAAGCAACTGACTTGTGGGATTCGTGCTTGCTTTGCTTTGCCATTCTCGTTGTGGTCAACCCACCTTTGGTGAAGAAATCAGCATTTCTCGGCGTTGAACAAAGCGTGCCGCTTGGAGTGGTGCACATCGATGTTGCAGCGGCTTGGTGCAGCGAAGAGGCCGCGAAAATGCACGAGTCTGTGCCAGCTCAGCATTCCTTCACCGTCACCTGCGTGTTCCAACAAGCGCTGCGCTGAACCTTCCAAGAACAATACCAGCATGTAGAACAGCTGTGTCGAGACTCGTTGAGCTCGTGGAAGCAAAGCTGCTTTCGTGATCGCTGATTCAGTCAACACTTCACTCTCGATCGCGGCTTGCTTGAGCCTTGAATCGACGGCTCCAGCGTAACCCAAGAGCGTGAACTTGAACTGTCGCCAGATGTCCGATCTGCCATCAAAGATCTTCGGCTTGCCGAGCAACCGCGTCGTGTTTCTGCGTCTGTGACACGCTATTAAGCTTGCTTGCTCGGCCGCAGCGCGCGCGTTCATGACCTCACCCTGCAAAACATCCACCAACTGATCCCATGCTAGTCGGTTCCGCCGACACGACCACTGAGTCGCTCCGCGACTCTCAACGACAATCCAGCCGCAAATTCAAAACCGCTCCGCTACCATGCAAAGACGTGTCAATGATTTCAAACCAGAGGACTGCATGTGCACAGTCAGTGTGTGTCCACACGTCCACTGTCACATCAAAAGTATACTATGTCTCAGTTTCCAACTCCACCTCAGAAACTACAGACCAAGATTCACACCGAACAATAACCTGATGTACTGGTGCTCACTCCGTGCCATGGTTCCACGTAGTCCAGTCCCTCCCGCACTTCTCTATAAAGATGAAACCAACAAATTGCCACAGAACGTGTTTTCCATCAGAAGAGTTAGCTTTTTACTAAACTCATAATTCAAGTGGATGGAAGAAAATATGGTAACCTGATGTGTTTTTATGACACACAGACTCAATCCTTGAGCCCAAAAACAGCCGTAGCCGTGTTTCCGTTACTGCGCAACACAACTGAAGTTGGAAGATGAGGACATCTCCAAATAAAAAATAAATTTGAAAAAATAATGCACTGATATATAAAATTTAAAAAAAACAACTCGCACTCATAATAATTTGAAAAATATGAGTTATTATGTTTAATATATGATCGCAATTGAGAGAATTGAAGGATGACAAGTGTCTGTCTGCACCTGTTTCCTGAAACACATTTGACTCAAAATCTGTCTTTGTCTTGTGGTCGTTTGTCGTCTCGTGGAAGTTACTTCGGGCCCACGGCCTTCCTCCATGGAAGCACTGGTGTACCGTGGGTGTCCCTGCCGGGACCCACCAATGTGCCACAGAGTCCAAGATGACTCTGTGGCAAAGCGCCAACCCTTCTTTGTGTTGCTTGGAGTCGTGACACCGTGTGTTCTGTGCGCTCGGGTTCGTGGTCGTGTTTCACGCTCATGTGCAACTGAGAATACTCACACTCCTGCTCGACTGGAAGCGCTGTTCAAGCTCTCAATCGTCATCATTCTCAGTCATTCGTACCATTCGCTCCAAAATTTCTGCGGGTTGGGGGTGTTCTCTCCAACTGAACTTTTCTTGCTTGTTGCCTGCAATGTCGCAATCCATCTTGTTCACGCAAAATGCAACTCTGTTTCTTTCACGGAAGATTGATCAACTTTGGTGTACACTTTTCCGTTTTGGGGTCTCTCTGCAATCTTCTCGACGGGAGACACGCTGTACTTCGTGTCAACAGTGTTGTGAGCCTCTTCAACTGTCGTTAGAGTGCCAAACTTAAAAAAAAACTGGTCGATCTCAACGAAGGCGGCTGTGTTTCCGCGTGAAACGTCGGTGATCTGCTCTGTGGTACGCCTCATCATCAACACTGTGTCCAACCGTAGTCGCAATCTCCGCCAGCCCTGGTGAGCCAGCTTGTCTGAACTGCAGATTTTCAGCTGTCAACCTCGAGATCTCTTGATTCAAAACATGTTGTTGTCCCTGCAACGTGTTCATCATTTGAACAAATTCTTCGACTGTCGCCATTTGGCTCTGTATCGATGGTCGAGAGAGCTGCAACTGTTCCAATTCGTTCCACAGTGAAAGATCCTGAGAACACGAGAGATTGTACTGTGAATGGTTTCAACACATTCTTCGGCAAATACCAATCATGTCACCAATTTCCCACCCCGGAGCAAAACAAAATACTTCCGTCTCACCAATCAACCTTGGTCTACGAACCAAATTGCTGCGCTACCATGATGTGTTTTTTATGACTCACAGACTCGATCCCTGAGTCAAAACAGCCGTAGCCGTGTTGTATGTCATTGTGCACCGCAACTGAAATTGGAAAATGTGGAATCTAATGGACACAACTGAAGACCCTGAAAGAACTGTCAAAACTATGGAACTGTGCACAAAGAATGCTGACTGAAACAACGGAGAAACCTCATCACGACCTCGCCGAAAAAAAAGTGGAGAAAAAAACTGATGCACTGACTGAAAAAGTCTAAAAACAACTCGCACTTATAATTTGAAAATAAACACATAAACTATGATTTGAAATTATGATCTGAATTGGGAGAAAGGAAGTTCGTGGACCCTTCAATAAAAAACAAAAACTTTCAGTTAAAACATCCACAAAGAAATACAATACAAGTATTCATAAGACCTTTAAAAAATCATCGTGTGGAAGAATTCCCGAGACGAAAAAGGATAAAAAGAAAAACTGTATTAGAAAAAACAAACTTCAACCAAAGAAAATATTTGTAACAAATTATTCTTGAAAAATAGCTCTTTCGAAAAAAAGAAGAAGAATTTTTGGAATACCTCCCAGAATATCAACAAGACAAAGAAAAAAAAAGAAATTGTGGAAATTAATACACGTGTTAACAAAGCCTGAAATCATTACCTGAATTAATCACTTGAATCAAAAATGTTTCAAGCAATCTGGAAAAATTTAGTGTTGTTTTAAATGGCTGAGTGACCGACTCATAACTGGACCTGAAACTAACCTGATAAACTTTACGGATTACAGAAAAAACTTCACAACTTGTAACTTATAACTCAATGGGAAAGAGAAAGAAGTTGACGGATCTCCCAGAATAAAAAGAAAAAGAAGTTTGTTTTCAAAAACTAAGAAAGAACGTCATCACAACTGGCAAAATTATCTTCACAAACTGTCATAGTGAAGGATGAGCAACTTACAACTTGACTTAAAACTTGCAACATCACAACTTCACTTACAAATCAATTGGAGAAATGAAAGTGTGGAAGACCTTCCGAAAAAATGAAAAATTGACAAAATAGACAAACAATTAATAAATACACATTAAAAAAACTATACACGATAAATTTACAAAAGATCACAAAAGTGTCTTTATAATTGATGTTTTAACAAAATTTTGAAGTGGAGAGAAGAAAGTTCATGAACGTTCCAGAAAAAAGAATAAAAACTATAAGTAAGAATCGAAAGAAAATCAAAAGAAAAAACAATTTAATACTACCCAAAACGTATAATTTTATTGATCAATGTTTCAGTGTACAGTCACAAATGGTTTTTTAACTATCAAAAAAACTTGTGGATGAACCATTGATAATTCGACAAAAAAACTGAACTTAACAAAAAACTAAAAATTGTAACTTCTAACTGAAACACTGTAAGAAGATTAATTTCAAGAAAAATGACCCAAACTTGAAGTAAATTATTGTTTTCAATGCGTGTAAAAAATGATGTTCTGTTGATGATTTAGATTATTGATATGTTGCTTCTGGCGGGTTCTCCAAACCAAGTGCAAGCGTATCTTCCAAATCCTCCCCTCTTCATTTGGAAAATTAAGTCCCAATGAGAAAAACTTTTACTTCTTGATGTTTACGGTATTATGAAAAGTCCAGACAAAAACGTGCCTTTAAATTCTCATGATTATGTTTCTTGTCATTATGGGAAGTCCTCCAAATCTTCACCTCACCAATTTAGTAATAAATCAAATGGTTAAAAAAAGAAAATAGAGGTCAAGTTACAAGTCGATAATCCATCCACTGAAAATGTCAATTTGATAAAATGGTTGATATCAACAACCGACCACAATGATGAACAAAATTATAATTCGAAGTTTTTTTTTTTTTTGAAAAATTGTTTAGTCTTGGTACAAAATGAACTTCAAAAAAAATTTGTATGTTTGGACGGGTTCCCAAACCTACGTGTATTCAAACTGTGTTGTTCTTTCTATTCTTTGTCGGAGAAAGAACCCGAAACCCACCACAAAAAAAGTTCGATGAATATGAGCGTGACCCAGTGTCCTGCGAGCTGCGCTCTTTTGAATGAATATATGGCTGAAGAATGGAGTCAGTTGCAGTGCGCATGTCCATGCATTCAAATCACTCTCAAGATCACACATGAAATGGATAGGGATTGGTGAATCAAGTACAAAATGAAGAAGTGATAATATTGAAGGGCAGCACAAAGAACAGATGCAACAAGATGCTACACACAAATGGTTGCTGGAATGGTTTCCAAAGCAAAATAGAAAATGTATGAACAATTCAGAAAGATGTGAGAAACAAGAGCCAAGCAAATCAAAAAACAAGCGATCATTCAATCAGATTCATGAAGAAGATCAACAAGATTGGTGAAGTCGGAGCGGTGGAGAAGAATGTCACGACAGACGTGGCCAAAATCTTCATGACAATTTTCGGCATTGGGAAAGAACATGAAACTTTCTTTTGACGGCAATGGTATACATTGTTGAGAAGCAAGCTGAAAAAACAAGAAAAGAAACACAGCCGAAGAGCGTACGCAAATTGTCCAACATTTCATGGAAGCAACGTGCTGCACCCAAATCGTTGAGCCAACACCATGGAGAGCAAGCGCGGAACTCCCAGCGACATTTGAGCGAGATGCGGCGTGCGAAGCCCGAGTGATTGAACAATCCAAAAATTGCGACAAACATTAGAAAGTTGGAGAACCAATGCAAGAGATCGACAACACACCGTGGGAGCGTGCGCATTTAAGAGAGCAAGATGAAAAATTGCCAACCATGGAAGTTAAGTATCAAAAGAGAGCGGCAGCTGCGGTGAAATGCAACACAAAGATAAGTGTTGGCAGATGTCAACCGAACGTGCCGTTAGATTTGTCAGACGTGCTATGCGAGAAGATGGTCATTCTTTGCATGAAGTGGGAATTGGCAGACGTATGGTTTATCAAAGCCAGCACCACGCTTCTGTCATACCAAAAAAAAGCATCAATGAGAGACCCGTCGCGCTGCTGCCAACTTGGAGAAGATGGTGGGAGTGGTTGGGAGCGGCAGTTGTAGCTCAATGGAAACCTCGGTGACGCGAAGTCCGTGTTCCAAATACGTCGGTGGAGCGGAAACCGTTGCGTCGGAACCGCGTTTTGGAAATGGAAAGCGTTGGTTTTTAACAATAGCAAAGAGCTGTGTCGTTGGTCGGGGGCTTATCGCAAGCGTTCGAGAATACTCAGATGGTGGTGGTCTGGCGGTGAGCCACGTACGTTGGTTTTCCGCCGAGAGCACCAATAATTCTTTGCGGACATTTCCGCAAGCTAATTTTCGAAAGTGACACAGCCACTGCAAACGATCACGGCTATTTGGACAAGCTCTAAGTGGTCGTCGTTGCTCTTGATGATATTGGGAATTCGTTTGCTCTGGGCTTGTTTCATCATTGGCATTTTTTTAGTTCTTCGTGTTTTGGACATCAGATTTTTTTGATCCTTGGGATTGTCGTACGGACAAAAGAAGCCCAACATCAAGATGAACATCATCAATGTTGGGCTTTTTCTTCAAATTGTGCTTTCCATCCAACAAATATGTCAGAACACCACATGCATTTTTCACACCGACGCGCCGACTCGTGACACCAAACCCATGCAGCTTCATCTGACTCGAAACACCAATGTTTACACATTCCCACAGCAAAAATGGTCCGTTCCGCGGAAGAACTCTTCGCTTTCGAACGGATGACAGCCCAAAACATGGCGACCCAACAAGTCGCGACCACGCTGGGTTTGCCGCTCTCAACGACGACGCGGTAGTTGCAAATGCTGCGCTCGGCTAGCGAGATGGTGCCGCGCAACGTTTGGCGATCACGCGGCGCAGAGGCTGGATTGTGTCTCGTGTACATTCGTTTTGTACCCATGTCGCGATCTGTGCGTGATGTTATACGATTTTTCAACGGGGTCCGTGTAGTTCGCACGTGATCAGCGTCTTCGTGCCGCATCAAGGATGGATGTCAGAATTGCAGTCACGCCAAATTGTGCGGTCGCTTGTATTCGCAAGCGATAGCAAGCAACGGACATCGAAAACGGACGCACCA
>CBDCEV010000206.1:0-5584 GCA_965215715.1 Hyphomicrobiales bacterium
TCTTCCTCGAAGAAGTCTGTTTTCATTCAGAGCTTTCTGCTCACAATGATCAGAGTGAATGGAAGTGAAGGGGGTAAACAGGGTAAAGAGAGCAAAGAGGTAAAAAGGTCAAAAGGGTCAAAAGGTTTCAAAAAGGGGTCAAAAAAAAGGTCATTAACCAGGAACCAGTAACAAGGTAACAAGGTAACTTGGAAATTTGGTAATTTGTTCTTTTGGTCTTCTGGTATTACTGGGTACAAGGGATTAAGCAATAAGTAATACGTAATACGTAACAAGTAAAAACTAGTAAGAAGTCAATAAGTCAATTGTGAATAAGTTCCATTCATTCAGGTTACAGATTGTTGGAAAAGGATATAGGTTTTAGGTAAGAGACTAGAGGCTGTAGGGTATAGGTTATAAGCTAAAAGTTTTTTTTAATTACAAGTTCTAAATTACAAATTCTAAATTCTAAATCATAATTATAAATTATAAAATACAAATTATAAATTACAATTTGTAAATTGTGTTTGAATTTTTTTCAAAAAAAAAAATGTCAAGTTTTCAGTTATAAGTTTTAAGTTACAAATGAAAAGTTGTAAGTGAATCACAGATTGAGTTTTTTAACAATGAAACTTTCAAGACTTTAAACTTATATCTTGCAACCTCACTTACTTGACCTGTAAAATATCTCTTCACGTGTGTCTTAATTGATCTCTAATCTTATCTCTCACCATATCACCATGGTGCCTATTTACTGACGTTTTGAATATCTGTACAAACTTGAAACACTTTAAGAACGAAAAAAACCTTTACAAACCTTGAAAAACCTAAAAATTGAAGAGCTGTTTGGACTTTCAAAACTTCAGTAATTTTCAAAACGTTCAAAAACGTCAGAACTTGAAGACAATGAAAACTAAAAAATCTATCATATTAGCGACATACCTGAAAACTTATCTCTTCAACTTTAGAACACAGTTAAACACTTGCAAAAACAGTAAACACCGCCCGAGAACACACAGACTTCCGAGAGTACCAGCCAAGGGAGAGGTGCGGCTTGGAGCGACCTTTCGACCAAAACATGAGGTTTCCAATTTTTCAAACGGAGTTACTCAAATACGTTTGATTTTTACCAACCACACAAAAATCAAAAATGGTGAAAACGTGGAAAAAACCAATTGACAAAAATTAAAAAATGGAAAACATCAATCAATGGCAAGCAACATCAAAATTGAAAATACAATGAAAAACTTGAAGAACGAGAGAAAAAACAAGGTGTGTATCATGGAAGATGAAAAACATGAGGGAACAAAAATAATTCATTTTTCCGTCCTCTTCCCCTGTGTGTGGTGGTGTCTTCTTCCTACTCTTTGTTGTTGCTCCGACAGAAGCGAACAAAAAGAAAATTGGAAAAGGATAAAAGAGCGCGGGGAGAAAAACACAAATCACATTGAAGAACAATGCGTGAGGTGAAAGAAGCACCACCCAACATAAGGCATTTGGAGTGGTTCTGTGAGTCGTCCTGGGGACTAGCCATTGTGGAAAGTCAAGGAACCCGAAAACCTCCTGTCTCTGGTGTCGTTGGTTTGTGTGTTGATGTTATCCCGTGTCTTCTTGCTTGGGTCTTCAGGCCTTGGCATTGTCACTGTCTCAGAGATGAGGTGAGGGTAAGTTAAGTTGAAGGTGATGTCGAAGTGTTGAAGGGTTGAAAAGCTGAAGGGCTGAAGGGCTGACGGTTAAGTTTCAGGTCAAAGTTCAGTTAAATTTGAAAAATTTTCAGTTTTAATTGATAAGTTTGAGTTTTTCAGAGTTTCAGTTTTTCATTTTTTTGAGTTTTCAAGTTTTTCATTTTTTTGAGTTTGTTAGGTTTTTTTTGATTTTTATTAAGAGTTGAAGTTGTTAAGAAGTTAATTTTGAAATTTCTGAAGTTTTAAGTTCTGAAGTTTTTCAGTTGAAGTGTTGAAGTGCTGAAGTGTTGCAGTGTTGAAAGTGTTGCAATGTTGAGGTGATTAAGTGTGTTTAAGTTTCTACATTTAAGTTTTTACGTGTGTGTAAGTTTCTACGTGTGTGTAAGTTTCTACGTGTGTGTAAGTTTTTACGTGTGTGTAAGTTTTTACGTGTGTGTAAGTTTTTATGTGTGGTGAAGTTTTCAAGTGTGTTCAATTTTTTGAAGTGTGTTCAAGTTTGTTTCGGTCTTCAAGATTTTTTCTTTTAGTTTTCAGGCTTTCTTTTCAAGTGTTCAAGTTTGTTTTAAGATGTTCAAACTCAGACATGTTGTCAACAATGACACGATCATGCACGCTGTACATACATGCACATTTGCCTTCAGTACACAGTGCTGATCAAGTGTAATATCTGTTCTTATCTTCACTGAGTCATTCACAGATGCGCACGCTCCGCAATGGCTCAAGGCTCAAGAAAAAGATTCACGGCATATTGTGACACAAAGTCATAATATTTCATCACGGTAGCGATGCGTCGGTAGCGCAACGCTGGTAGCGCAACGGTGATTGGCGCTCGTTGAGATTATCTGGTGGACCGGGAAGTCTTCTCGACGACGATTGCTAGTTGATCTTGCGGGAAGTGAGACGCAGGAGGAGCGATGACAACTACGATGGAGCAAGTGGTGACTCAGCTTCAGCAGGAGTTGTTCATTCTCAAAGCTCAAGTTGGTGGATCTGTCCATACTCAAAATTGGTGGATGGAACATTTTGCAACCCAATAATCGAAACTCGTCGGTAGAATTTATTGACAAGAATGAACCGAGGTTGTAGATCGGAATTCCAAGCAGAGATCCACTCCTTGTGACACAGTACTTGGAAAGACACTCTGCGAGTTCGGATCAGCACATGAAGAAATTGATGGCACTTCGTAAAGGTCTTCATGTGATGATGCAATGGTACATGCGACAGCACTTTGCTGATCGTTACTGGCGACATGAACATCCAGGAGGACATGCATCGTGGAGAGAACCTACGATGAGGAATTTCACAAAAGAATCAACTACTTACTTCGTAAAAAGACCTGAATGCAGAAGGAATGTTCAGAGGATGCAATCAGAATCGAGAGAATATGTTCGGAAAACAATGGGTTTCCTCACCAACAGTTGGAGAATCAAAATATCCTTGGAGAGCTACTTTGAAGAGCATGCACAGGAAGTTTGGGAGAAAAATTGGATGAATCCTGAGATGCCTACTACGTTTGTTGAACACGTACCCTCCAAAATTGATTGTGAAGATTCTGAAGGCACTTCGAGAGCAACTCAAAGAGAATGATCAATTAAATGCAGTGGATGAGATTGCAGGACCAGTACCGTGGGTATCTGCCCGAAGATCTTGTGTTGGCCGCGAGACGTGAAGAAATTATTGGGTACCTTTTGAAGGTGTCTACGAGACTGTTCCAATGCAAGAGTGCAGAGATGCAAGCATGGAACCGTTGGACCTAATTTGGGTGGACACAGACAAGTCTGTGGATCCGACACGTAAGAAAATTCGGTCGAGGTTGTGTGCAAGAGAATACAAAACTAAGAAGCAAAGTAGGATTCAAAGAGCTCTACCAGCTTCTCAATTGTTCTCTGCATTGCCACCTCTTGAAGCGGTGAAAGTGCTTCTCTCAAACATGACGTCGGTGAGTTTGTCAAACGAATGGAAACCATTGAAGGTGAGACACTACGACATCAGCAGAGCACATTTCCAAGGAGCAGCCCAGAGACTCATTTACATCAAACTACCTGCAGAGGACCGTCAGAAGTATGGCGAAGACCAAGTTGGCAGATTGGTCAAGAGCATGTACGGAACTCAAGATGCTCTCCACATCTGGCAGCTTGACCACGTGAATTTGATCTGTGGAGAGTCAGGAGGCTTCCGAAGAGGCACACACAGAGCAGCATTGTGTCACAAACCGAATCAAGATGTGAGAATGGCAGTGCATGGCGACGACTTTGTGTGTTTGTCAGATGACGATGGACTCAAACACATCGACGGTCTTCTCAAATCCAAATACACAGCGAAAGACATGGGAACGCTTGGATTCGAAGATTCAGATGCGAAAAGTCTTCTGTTGTTGAACCGTGTACTCAGAGTTGGAGTTGATCAAACTGGACAGTACCTGGATATTGAACCTGATGTGAGACACGCTCCACTCATCATCAGTGAATCAGGATGCAACACGAACACTAAAGCAATGAGCACACCGATTCTGAAGAAAGATGAAGCAACACGATACAGATCTGCTTGTATTAGACTTTTCATTTTTGGCTCAAGACAGATTAAAATCTGGCTGAAACAGCGAAACATTTGGCCCAGAGAATGAGCGAGCCTCGAGAACTCAACTTTATGTCGTTGAAACGTGCAGCACGGTATCTGGTGGGACAGCCAAAAGCAGCGCTCAGATTTCGAAGACAGAAACATGTTGACAAGATCACAATTTTCGTGGACAGCGACTTTGCTGGCGACCCAGTCTCGAGGAAGAACACGACGGGACTGGTGGATCAGATTGGTAAACACACTGTGAAATCTGGATCAACGCTTCACAGCTTGACAGCATTGAGCGTTGGAGAAGTGGAGTTTTACGCAGTGGTGAAAGGAGGTCAAGTTGGACTATCCCTGAGATCTATGTACCAAGATCTGGGAATTCCAATGAACATGGAAATACAAAGCGACAGTTCGATGGCAAATTCTTTGACGGATCGATTGGGAGCAGGACAGCGAACGAAGCACATCGACACGCGGTACTTCTGGATACAAGAACGAGTCCAAGATGGAGACCTCAGTATCAAGAAGGTGCCTACAGCGAAGAACTGCACAGATGTTGGAACGAAACCAGTCTCTGCTTCAGTACTACAACAACATGGCAAGTTTCCAGGACTGGTATTCTACTGACCATGGATCCCACACCCCACTTCAAGATGAAAGGACTGCAGCCCCAGTACACACACAGAGACCCGGAATGAAAAGCACAGAAACAGACAGTTGTCAACGTTGATCGTGAACACCGAGACGGATGTACAAGCTGAGTAAAACCAGTGACTGGTGGACAAGTTTGAACTTCTCATGATGAACGGATCATGACAGCAATAGCAATTGCAACAAGCAAAGCAAGAGCAAAGTGCAAAGCAATGGCAAAATGGCAAAATGCAGCGCGATATTTTGAACAGTGACTGACGCCAAACTTTTCGATAGCTTTCAGAGCCCAGAAATGCGCGATGATGACAGAGCAGACTTTTTTTTCGGGACCAAGTTTGTGTTGGTACATTGATTTGTTTGAGTTTTGTGGATCCTTCCGCGATTTAGCTCACGAGTCTTGCATTGAAGGTGCGCGAGAGGAAGAGTGTTAAAATCCACACTTGTGGAGATTGACCATCTGTTCTCACTCATCACAGACACTGTCGCGCACTCCGTCAACGGCTCAAGAAAACGATTCACGGCATATTGTGGCACGGAGTCATAATATTTCATCATTTTTTTACCTTTTCAACTTTTTAACTTGTTAATTTTGAGGACAACTCAACTTTGAACTTTAAACTTTATAAACTTGCAACTTTAAAACTGTAAACTGTAAACTCTAAACTGTAAACTGTAAACTGCAACTGTGACTTTGTCTTTAACTT
>CBDCEV010000207.1:0-10523 GCA_965215715.1 Hyphomicrobiales bacterium
ATAAGCTTACAGTCTCTTTCTCCACTTACTTTTAAAAGAGGTGGAGAAAGAACGCTGCGTTTCTCCACTTTACTAAATGTCATTGAACTCGATACACAAAAAGGATGGGACAGCAGCACCACGCATAGCAGCACCGCCCACAAGGACAGAGGAGGAAGGCAGCGCTCCCCAAAAGGAGGAGGTGAACCACCACTTTACTTTACCTTGCCTTACGTCACTTTACTATACTTTACTGCAATTGGATTAAATTTGCTTTTTCAATAATGACATGTATTGAATGTAACACCGCCCCATACTTGAAAAAAAGGTGAACGACACCACCGCCCAAAGGAGGGAGAGAGGAGAAGAAAGCACCACGCAAGAGTGTCAAACACCCACACCCCAAAGAAGGAGGGAGGAAAGCAGCACCACCCAAAAGGGAGAGGTGAAGGCAGCACCACACAAAGCAGCATGTTTTTATTTCATCGTCTTTGTTCCGGGAACAAAGATGGCTAACATAAGGCATCTCCCAAGACAACGTCCCCTTCTCCCCTCCGCCACCATGGCGGAGACTTTTTCTTGATTTACAAATTCGAGTCGTGGCCGCAACCTCAGTTTTTCAAAAAACAAAAACAAATGGTAAAATAATCATTTAAGTTCGATATCAGAAAACACTTATTATAAACTATATTATATCTTATATTATTAACATACATAAGTGGCTTTAGTTTTTGTGGGCGCTTGCATCCTCGTGGGTGCTGTGGGAGTCCGCATCTGCTTCATTTCCACCGTACCGCTTCCTCATGTGACTCGCAATTCGACATAATGCATGCTTTCACAGAGTAGGAGAAGGGTTTCATGTGACTTGCAACTGGACAGATTGACAATTCAATTATATTTTCACATCTCCACAAGAAATATAAAAACATATATACATATATATATATATATATATGAATGCAAAAATGCAATTTTAATTCTATTTTCGATGATTTTCGTGACACGTGAAAATGTGAGCACGAAGTTAGGTTGAAGTGCTCCGTGTTATGTTAGCGTGTTATTATTTGGTAAATGCTGATTTCTGACATAGCACATTGCAAACACTAGGTGTTAAGCCAGCACATTGCCCTTACTCGTTGCAAGATGCTACCATATCACACAGCATGTAGCACTTGGCAAGTGACAAGTGTAAAGTCAAATGTTAGCACGTAGCATTCAACACTAAACAGAGTGCTAAGTGCCAGGTTACCCCTTTTTTTCTTCCTATTTGTTTCTGCTGCTTTGTTACCTGCGTTAAACATATATTTATATATATATATATATATATATACATATAGATATAAACGACAAACAACTGAAGTTGATTTCAAAAGTATCAAACTCATCAAAAGCGAGGGAGGCGGATCCGAGCAACGATGAACGACATAGAACGTAATACTTTGCTTCTGCTTTGTGCTATGTTCCATGGTTTTTTAAATGTGCCCGTGGGACAGCTGTCGTCGTCGAGCCGCGACAGCTGTCGTCGAGCCGTGGCACTTCAGCTGCTGTCAGCTGCGGTGAGGGGCAGTTTTCAGGGCCTTGCACACAGGAGCAGGGCAAAGGGCCATGATCACAGCGTCATGGCCTCTCGAATTACGTGCTCAGCGACAGTTGCACGACAGAGTCCTTCCGTTAACGTCCCACGTCCGTACCACCACCACCCAATCCCTCCTCTCCTGTGGGTTGGATGTAGCCATTTTGGCTCAAGCTTTGAAGACCGAAGTGGAGAAGGGTTTCATGTGAACAGCAGTGTCTTTTTTGAGGCACTGCTGATCCGTGGTCCCCCTTCACGGACGTCTTTTTCAGTTTCGAACCCCTCATAGGTCTTTGGTTTCTGTGGCGCTGTTTAGTGTTCCAGGGAATGGCGTTGCACTTCGACTTGTCGTGCGATGACGATCTTGATGACTGGTACAGCGACGAAGTCTATGACAAGCTCATAGCTGAGAGTTGTTGCCTGGATACCGAGGAACGCGCGAGGCAGGCAGAATCCGAGCTGATGCGCAAAGCCAACGATGCAATGCAGAAAGCTGCAGACGTGTTAAACAGGCCTTTTGACCATGAATTTGAACAAACGCGAGAGGAAGCTGTCTCAAGTGGAAATTTTGATGACGAGCTGATGCGCAATGCCTTCGCTGTAATGCGGGATGCTGCAGGCTTGATAAACATGCCTTGGGACAGGTATTTCGGAAACGAAACATCCAGTGTTGATGTTCAAGATCAAGAGCTTCAAGAATTTGAACAAGAGCGAGAGGAAGATGTCACAAGTGAAAATTTTGATGACATGGAGCTTGCTTTCGCAAAGCATACGGAGATGCAGAGTCAACGATTCAGATGGGCTGATGTATTTGACTCGGTGGAAAGAAAGGTGTATGCACTCCCTCCTGTTCTACAAGAAGCAGCACCAGCAGCGATGCCTTTGGAACCAAAGCCACAAGAGAAGGTTGTTCGCAAAAGGTATGAAAACAAAGCTGAAATGTTATTTGTCAAGGCTGAAGTCAACAAGGTGAGCAGACAGACTTTGACTCCAAGAGAAGATGCAGAAATGCAAGAGTCGAAGATATGCAGTAAGTTTGTGAACCCAAACAATGCGACCTTTGAGGAAAGAGGTGCTTCGGATGAAAAACCTGTGACCAAGCGGGAAGCTAAAGAACGTGAGAGGCGCACACCAGTTACCGAAAAGAATCGCCGACGTATGGAGCGCAAGCTGAAGATTCGAGAAGTGAAGGAACGGGAGAAGCTTGACTCGTGGCACGATTAGTACTTTGTCTCGCAATTTTGATCACCTTGCTTATTCCTTAAGTGGTAATAAGTTGGGCAAAGAAGAAAGTAATAAAAAAAAATATAAAAAAGATTTAAATTCAAAAAACAAAAAGAGAGCTTAGCTCCAATCAGAAGGGGTCCTAGGACCATTGTCAAGGCTGAAAGCGAAGACTGGCTGGGTGAAGAAACTACCCACCCTTGATGATAGTGAAAGGCATGACGTATGCGATGGTTTTGGCTTGCATTCTGTCTTTCTATGGTGAGACGCCTGGTGTTCGTCGCTGTAGCTTTGTTACTTTTTGGAAGGCATTGCGTGTTGGATTAGTTGTGGGCGCTTGCGCTCGGAGGGTGTGGTGGGTCCCAGGCCTGCCTCATTCCTGTTTTACCGTATTCTCATGTGACTTGCAACTGGACAGATTGACAACTTAATTTTGGTTTTTCACATCTCCACAACATTTTTTTAATTTATGTTTACAATTAAAATTGTAATAATAATCCTATTTTCGATTATTTTCATGACACATGAACATGTTAGCATGTTGTTAGGTTGAAGTGCAAAGGGCTATGTTAGGGCTAAGTGCTAACATATCACATGGCACCAAACAATTAGCAAGTGACAAATGTTAGCACTCAGCGTTCAACACCAAACAGAGTGCTAAGTGCTAGTTTTTTTTTTTCTTCCTATTTGTTTCTGCTGCTTTGTTACCTGTGTTATATTTTTATATGTCTATATATAAAAACGAAAAACAACTGAAATTGATTTCAAAAGTATCAAACTCATCAAAAGCGAAGGAGGCGGATCCGACGATGAACGACATAGAACGTAATACTTTGCTTCTGCTTTGTGCTATGTTCCATGTTTTTTTAATGTGCCCGTGGGACAGCTGTCGTCGTCGAGCCGCGACAGCTGTCGTCGAGCCGTGGCACTTCAACTGCTGTCAGCTGCGGTGAGGGGCAGTTTTCAGGGCCTTGCACACAGGAGCAGGGCAAAGGGCCATGATCACAGCGTCATGGCCTCTCGAATTAGGTGCTCAGCGACAGTTGCACGACAGAGTCCTTCCGTTAACGTCCCACGTCCGTACCACCACCACCTCCCTCGCTCCTCCCTGTGGGTGGGATGCTTAGATCTATGGAACGAATTTCGGTCGAATTCAACTGTACACCTGATCAGATGTCTTTTTTTTTGAATTCGTGGCTTTGGCCTTCTGGGATGTCAAAAAAAAAACTCCTGTCTTCCTTTCGAGGCACCTTTCCACTGGAGACCCTTCTTCTCAGGGTCCTTTCACTCAGGGGCGACCTTACTTTGGGGCTGGCTCCCTTGCAAGACCCCTTCATGGCCTGCCACCTTCCTCTGATCCGAGTCCCTCCCTCAAGGGCGCCGTTTTTCCAAGATCCCCACGCCAAGACGCGCCAAGCAAGCCACGCCCACGCCCCGCCCCCGCGCCACCAAGCCACGCCAACGCCCACGCCAACGCCAACGCCCACGCCCACGCCCACGCCCACGCCCACGCCCACGCCCACGGCACGCCTCACGGCACCACAACACCGAAGTCGAGAAGGGTTTCATGTGAACAGCTTTCGTTGATCTTTGCATGTTCCTGTACTCCAAAAACATGACAAGAATCAGTCTTGGAACAAAACTGTGATCTTAGCAATGGAATCACGTTGCGTACTTGCTGTTGACTTGTGTCGTGTCTTTCCTAAACTATTGGCTGTAATCGGCGTTTTTTTTGGAGCTTGCAATTGCAAGTAGCTTGATGTTTCATGTCAACAACAGTTGGGTTGCGCCCTTCTGCTGTCAAGTGAGCCCTTTGAAACGAAGGTCTATGTTGGTTCAAACAGGTGCACCCTGTCATGGGTGAGCCTCGTTGCTGGTTGTGCCACAGCGTTTTACGGTTCGGCGGCAGACGACTCCAGGTGGGATGCTGTATACGATGGGTATGAAGATGTACGTGAGGATGCCGAAAGAGACATCTTCAATACCGATAGGTGCGTCGAGCCGTACGAGGTTCTGGCAACGCTGGCGATAACGTGAAGGTGTGGGCTTGGACCGAGGAGGGCTGGGTTGAGCTCAATGCGCTACGCCAAGAGACAACATTGCCCGAGCTTCGTGACAAAGGGAGCGGGATTGCATCTCGCATTGAGAGCATCGACTTTAAAGAGATGAGCATTACCTCAGAGAAACATGTTGAAAGACAAAAACTCGGGGGCAAGAGCAGGCAAGTGGAAGCAAAGGCTTGGAAGAGACATGCGGTTATACCCTCACATTTGACAACAGTGGCAACGGTGGTTTGAACAAAGACTTGGGACACAAGTGCTTTGAAAAGGTTCAGGACAAGTGCTCTGGCAAAGACTTTGCAAATGAGTACTCTGAAGGAATACAGCATGAGCGCTTTGGCAACGACTATGACGAAGAATGCAAAACTTTGTGTAGAAAAGGAAGCAAAGCAAAAAGCTAAACTCAGCAACAGGATTTTTCCACCGAGATGTTTCACATGAATCGAATGTTAAAGAACGCAAAACTTTGTAATGAGGTAGTAAATCAAAAAGAGAAGCTCACCGACATGACTTTGGACTGTAACTCGTAGGGCATAGAGCTTGACACCTGTACCTACATCTGTGGCCCGAACGACTGATGGACCTCAGCGATACGAATTTGCTGTACGATTGGAAGCGTGACTCGAGAATTGAACTCCACCCAGAAGGGGGTCTTCGGACCAAGCTCATAAGAACAGGCCTGTGAAATTAAGGTAATAGGCATGGTTCTTCCATTCCCATAATGATATTGCAATACATGCAAAATACATGGTCTTGGCTTGAACTCTTTCTGGATGGTCACGCGAAACTCATGGTTCAGCTGTTGTTGGTTCGTGTCGTGCGTCCAGTGGTGGTAATTCCTTCGGGGACCTCTTAAGTTTTGCGAGGATGACTGCTTTCTCGGTGGTCGAGCGGGTGCTTGCATCAACTGGGTGCTGCCACGTACCGTTGCCTCATGGGACTTGAAATGCGACATGTTCATTGCATACACCGAAGTGGAGAAAGATTTCATGACACTTGTAATAGTGACTTTTGAAGCAGCGGGAGGAGGAAGCCAAAATCCGGACAGGAAAGGTATGTACAAAGAGATGTACTATCCAATGATGAAGCAAAGGACCATGCTGAATCTCAATCCAAGGCTGCAGTAAAAACACCTTCACCATAAAGGAAGCAAGGGGCAAAGAGAAAGGCGGAAAGAGAGAAACCTTGAAACGCAGACGCAAAGACACCCTTTCTGGGAAGGCGTTGAAAGACAAGGAAAAGCACAACGTCAAGCAGTGCAGGAACTAACCTTGGATCATTCTTAAGTGAATTTGTCTGAGCACAAAAAAAATCAAGAACATCAAACAATCAAGAGAGCCACTGGGCTCCACCAAGAAGGGAGGTGTTTATCTCACGAATGTCAAGCACAGGTCTGTGAAATGAAGCAAAGCTGGGTGGCTCATTGCCCCTTCCCATAATGATAGTGAAAGACATGGCAAATTTTTGGTTTTCGCTTGCACTCTGTCCGAGAGGTGAAGCGATGTTCGTGAAAGGCGCTGTTACAAAAGGCGCCGCGCGCCCTCTTACCAGGTCTGCAAAAAAAAAAAAACGCAGAATAGCTCGTTATGGAGTCTTCGCTTTAGTTGTTGTGGGCGCTTGCGTCCTCGGGGGTGCTGTGGGAGTCCGCCTCTGCTTCATTTCCATTGTGCCGCTTCCTCATTTGACTCGCAATTCGACACACTGCATGCTTTCACAGGAGTGGAGAAGGGTTTCATGTGAACAGCAGATCTATTGCTATTCGCGTTTTCACTTCTCCGACACCACTCTGTTGGCGGATTTGCTGTCGCGTGTCAACCTGTCTTTTTGGAAATGACTCTTGCTCCCAAATGTGTATTGTTCGTTCTAACTGTTGCTTGTTGCTGGCGTTTTGCAAAACTGCAGTGTGGCAATTGACAACGAGCGGAGAGGGGGGAGGGGTTGTTGAACCTTGCCTGTTGCGGGTATTGTGGTGTCCTTCGGGGCGCTGCTTTATTAGCACCTTCGGGTATTGCCTGATTTTCATGTGACTTGCAATTGCACAGCTTGACAGCTCAATTTTTGCTTTTTTTACATCTTCACACGAACGATGTCTGTACAAAAAAAATGATTGTAATTTTAATGTCGATTAATTTCCCAACAACATATCAAATATAATGCGATAAATAAAATGTAAAATGCAAAGTGCTATGTCAGCACTTGACTATTTGGTAAATGCTACAAATACAAAGTGCAATGTTAGCACGTAGCACTGAGCAAGTGCTAAGTGCCATGTTAGCACTTGCCACTTTGCACTGAGCAAAAACAGAATGATACGTGCAATGTCACCGCTCTTTGTTTTCATTTCGTTCTTCCAATTCGTATTCCCTCTTTGATTTTTACTGGTGTGCGTTTATACATGTATATGTACATATTTTATATACGAAACACTAATAACGCCATCGAGTATTGCACTTGGCTTTTACTAGGTGCTTTATGCTATGTTCTTCGTTTTTCATTGTGCACAGATCCTGTCTACCTGTGATACCTTTGATAGTTTTGATGTTTTTTGAGATGTTTGAAAACAATTCACAAAACCTCCTCATTGAGACGTGCTAGCGTGGCACTTGGCACTTGGCAAAAACTGACCGCTAACATGGCACTTCGCACTCAGGTTCTGCTGTGTACTGTGTGCTATGTTCAATGTTAGCACTTTGGTGTTGCTAAATGGTAAGTGTTATGCGCTATGTTAGCACTTAGTTGGTGCTGGGTGGTAAGTGCTGTGCGCGATGTCAGCACTTAATGTTTGCTCAGTGCTAAGCGCTGACTAGCACTTCGGACGTAGCGAACACAAAGTGCCAATTGCTATGTTAGCATTTGTGTTTTCTTTTGATTCTTCATATTTTTGCGTTTTGTTTTACATAAGTGTTCCTGTGTCTTTCCTTGTGTGTGCTTTGTTTGTTAAATAATTACAAATAAGACAATGTATTGCAACAGTATCATAAGTATCAAAAGTGTCAAAAGTGTCAAAAGTAAGGGAGGGCCGAGTCTGAGCACATTGACAAACATAGAACATATCAGTTTGCAACGCCTAAGTGCTATCTTCTATGTCGTTCATCGTGCTCGGATCCGCCCCCTTCACGTTTGATACTTTTGAGATATGTGAATGTAAAAACATGAAGCACAAAAATAAAAGGCTGAATGCTAAGTGCGAGCGCAGCACTTAGCACTTAGGTTCTGCAAAGTGCTATGTGCTAGGTGCCAACATAGCACATATCACTTAGCAAACATTATGTGCTAACACAGCACATAGCATCTGGTCGTTGTTGAGTACTTCGTGCTATGTTTTACATTGGCACTTTGTGTTTGCTGGGTGCTAAGCACTAACACAGCACATGACACTCAGCACTTTGCAAGACCAAGCTGCTGAGTGCCATGTTAGCATTTTCTTTTGTTGCATTCAAATTGAGGTTTTTATGTGCTTACTTTTTCTACACATTGTTAAAATTGCTTTCGCAGGTATCAAAAGTATGAAAGGAAAGGAGGTCGGATCCGAGCACGATGAAAGACATAGAACATAATACTTGGCGTTTGCCTGGTGCTATGTACCATGTGTTTCATTGAGCTCCGATTCGCCTCGTTACTTTTGATGTTTTTGATTCCTATGATCCTGTTGATACTGTTGACATAAAGAATTATACACAATCATGAAATACTGAGAATAAAAACTACAATGGCCGATTGCTAAATTAGCACTCAGCACTTTGCAAAAAACTTATTGTTACGTGATAGATGCTATGTTCGCTAAGTGCTAAGTGCTAACACATCTAGCACTAAACACCTAGCAAACACTAAGCAAACACTCTATCGAAACATACCACATTGCACGTAGCCAAAACAAAGTGACAAGTGCTACGTGAGCATTATGTTTCGCTTCTGTGTTTCTGAATTGTTCGTTGTTTTTTCTCCTGTGTGTTGTGCCTTTGTGTGTCTTCTTCTTCTTCTCTTACTCAGTATTTTTCAATAGAACAAATGATGAACATGATTTCACAAGTATCAAAGGTGTCAAAAATTATCCGAAGAAAGAGGAGTGAATCCGAGCACGATGAAAAACACAGAACATGGCATTTAGCAAAAACGAAGTGCCAGTTTCTTTGTGCAACACAACACTTTGTATCAAAAAAAAGGTACGAAGTGCTAGGTGCTATGTTGTCACTTAGTTGTGTAGTTATAACACTTAGCACTCTGCAACAAACAAATGCCAAGTTAGCACGTAGCATTGCTAAGTGCAAAGTTTGAACAACAACAATTCAAATGTGTGGAGCGTTCCAAGTACTGCAAGCAGTGAAGTTCTAGAACTTGGACCTTTGGCTCTTCCTCGTTGGCGGTGGTGCCGGTGGCGGTGGTTCCCTTTTGAGATGGTTGTGGTGGTGGTCGCCCTTGACTCCTTTGGTGGTGCTGCCTTCCTCCTCCTCCTTTGGGTTGTGCTGCTGTCCCATGCTTCCTTTGTGTGTGGTGCTGCTTTCCCCTCTTGTGTGGTGCGGCCTCCTCCCTCCTTTGGGCGGTGGTGCCGCTCCTTAAAATTATTATGAATTGTCATTACACTAAGCAAATAAATGTAACTGAATCAAATTGAATCAAATTTCAAAATAAATTACATTAAGGAAAAGTACGGTGATGTAAAGTGGTGGTCTCCCCTCCTCCTTTTGGGTGGTGCTGCCTTTGACTCCTTTTTTTTGGTGGTGCTGCTTCTTTTGAGTGGTGCTGCGTTTTTTGGGTGCTGCGTTTTTTGTGTGTGGTGAGGGAGGAGGGAGGAGGGAGGGCGGAGGGTGGAAGCAGCACCACCCAAAAGGAGAGGGAAACGGAAAGCAGCACCACTCAAAAGAAGGAGAGGGAAAAAGCAGGACGACCCCAAAGAGGGAGGTGAAGGCAGCACCACCCAAAAGGAGGAGGAACGCAACCAGCAACACCCAAAAGCAGGAGGAGCGGAAAGCAGCACCACCCAAAGGGGGCGAAGGGGTGAGGAGAAAGGAGAAGGCCGCACCACCCAAGAGTTTGAAAGAAGCACCAAAGCAGCACCAAAGCAGCACCCTCTAAAAGGGACGAGTAGGGAAGGCAGTACCAACCAAAAGTTGGAGGAGGGACCACCACTGTTCTTAACGTTACACTACTTCAAGATAACTGAATTTAGTTTCATGCAGTGACAATTTATGAATTTACATATCTGTCATTCAAAAGAGGAGGAACGGCAGCACCACCCAAAAGGGGAGAAAAAAAGCACCCCTCCTCACCTCTTCCCTCTTCCCCTCCGCTCCCATGGCGGCGACTTTTTCTTGAATTACAAATTCGAGTCGTGGCCGCAACCTCTGTTTTTTCACCCAAAAAAGAAAATAATCATATAAGTTCAATATTTTTTGGATATATCATACACGATATTAATACCTTACACTAACAACTTCCATCAGTGGCCCTCGGAATCTGGACTCACGGAGCTTCAGAAAAACTGCTTGGCTTTGTTATAAAATGTTTTTTGCTGGTTGAAACCATTTCAGTTTAAAAAAAAAGTTCTTAATATAAAATATATTCATAACTGATATTAGTAACTTATATCAATAACCGTCGGAATCTGGAGTCATGAACTTTTTTGGGTGGAGAATTGTAAATTAAAAAATATTTGTTAATAATAATAATCATTACACATTTAATATTTC
>CBDCEV010000208.1:0-2479 GCA_965215715.1 Hyphomicrobiales bacterium
TTGGGTCCTACAGGAAACCGTATAGCCCTCTTTTGCCAGTCATGCTGGGTCACATTAACATATGGCTTGGACCCTCAGACCATTTTTGGCTCTTGATTCAGGATGATTTCGTGGTAAGATGAGCCACCAAAAAATAAAAAACAATGTAGAGACTTTAAGAAGGAAACATGGGTCAGATTTGGTTTCAAAACCAATCAATTGAATTTGAAGTTGCGCGCTTAGATCGTTTTTGTTGCCCCATAGCTCTGACGATTGCAGTTCAAAATCTGACACACGCGTGCACAACCTTTTGTAGAATACTGCGTCCCCCTCCAGATAAGCCCCAAAAAGTTCGCAAAACATGCTTTATATGTAGAGACTTTAAGAATGAAAAATGGGACAGATTTGGTTTCAAAACCGATCAATTGAATTTGAAGTTGTGCGCTTAGATCGTTTTTGTTGCCCCATAGCTCTGACGGAAGGGGGGTCATTTCTCAACGCGAGAAAATGGTCATTTTACAACGCGGTATTTAGGTCATTTTTCAACGCGCCAGGGGTCATTTCTCAACGCACCAGGGCTGTTACTTCGTGTCTAAATTTCGTGCGTGCAGCCGCTGCGTTCATTTTGCAACGCGCCATGGTTCTAACTTTCTGTTCCCCCGGTTTCTGGGTTTCTTGGTTTCTGGGTCCCTTGGTTTCTGTGTTTCTTGGTTTTCTGGGTCTCTTGGTTCCTCGGTTTCTTGGTTTCTGGGTCTCTTGGTTTCTAGGTTTCTCGCTTTCTTTGCTTTCGGAGTTTCTTGTTTGGGTTTTTAATGTGACCCCGTAGGGTTCCGCAGTGTTTGTGTTGCTTCGTTTCCGGAGGTTCTTGGTTGGGGTTGTTAAGATCATTCGTTTCTACATTGTTACATTGTGTAGCTTTGCAGAATAGACCTTAAATACGCCGGAAATGAGTTGCAAATAAATCTTCAAGAAACTCGACACCAAGCGAAAACCAATTCTGACAGCCCCAAACAAATCCCAAAGCAACCCTAGAACCAACGCTAAATCAGACATAGACCAACTCCAAACCCTAAATAAACCCTAAACCAACCCTAAGCCAATCATACCAAGACCTTCCAAGGGGCTACGTTTTGGAACCCCTATCGAGTGTTCTTTAAGGGGCTACGTTTCGACACCCCTTAGCCGAACCAAAAAAAACACAACAGGATATGGTGATAACGATGTTCATAGCACCATTTTTGGGAGACATGTTTGGAGATGAGCTGAACAACAAAAACTTTAATTTTGGGGAATTCCGACACGCAAATGACACGCGACTCCCTGGTAGTGACACACTGCCGACACGCATTAAGGGGCGCCAAAACGACACCCCTTAGCCTAAAGGGGTGGCGTTTTGGCACCCCCTGCGCATCCACCCGACACGCAAATGACACGTTTGACACGCGCCATTTTTGGGGAGCCAAAAATAAAACTCAAAAGCATTGCTTCCGTGGACTCAGATAACAAAGATGAAATGTATATCCCAGATGACTCCAAACAGGTTGAGAAACACCTTAGAAACAAAGGGGCGCCATTTTGACACCCCCTCCCTAAGGGGTGCCATTACGGCACCCCTTGGCATGTGCTGGTAAATAAACACTATACCAATCCTAAATAAGCCTTAAACCAACCCTAAGTAAACTCTAAACCAATTCAAAATAAGCCCTAAATCACCACCAAATGAACCAGAAACTGACCCTCAATAGATTTTACACCAACCCTAAATAAACCCTAAAGCGACCTTAAATAAACCGCAGATAAACCTTCAACCAACCACAGAAAACTTTAAACAAACCCTAAATACCAGTAACTAATGGAGGGTTAGTTTGTGTTTTTTTCTTTCGTTTTGTTTTTTTTTTCTCTGGATTTCTGGTTCCCAGCTTCTCTGCTTCTCTGCTTTTCCCTGCTTCTTTGCTTCTCCGCTTTTCCCTGCTGGCTTGCTTCTCTGCTTTTCTGCGTTTTCCTGCTTTTCTGCTTCTTTGCTTCTCTCCTTCTCCGCTTTTCCCTGCTTTTCTGCTTTTCCAGCTTCTTTGCTTCTCTGCTTATTTCCTGCTTACCTGCTTCTCTGCTTTTCCCTGTTTTTCTTTTGTTTCTCATATATACCGTAAATAAACCCCTAAGAAACATCATATAATACATAGACTAACCCCTCAATCAGCCCTAAATGAACCCTAAACAAAGCCCAAAACAAAGAACTAGACGACGGATGGCCCGAGAGCGTAGAGGAGCAGAGTCTTCTGTTGTTAGTATGGAGACACGCTTTTTACACACAGGCTCTTTGACACACAGACGCTTTTACGCACAGACGCTTTTACACACAGACGCTTTTTACACGCAGGCGCTTTTACACACAGAAGCTTTTACACACAGACGCTTTTTACACACAGACGCTTTTTACACACAGACGCTTTTACACACAGACGCTTTTACACACAGACGCTTTTTACACACAGGCTCTTTT
>CBDCEV010000209.1:0-6781 GCA_965215715.1 Hyphomicrobiales bacterium
TGTTCTTGGATGAAAGTGGGTTCAGTCGAAACTGGTTTTGGATGGAACTGTCCATCCAATTTGGATATCTTGATAGGAACAACTGTTGCATCAGATTTCAAAACTTTGATTTTTTTTTCGTTTCTGAAATCGGAGACATGTTTCAAAATGTTTAAAAAGCTCGAACGCAACAATATTTTTGGTTATGATAAAAATTTAAAAAAATGTATTTTGTGGATTCTGAAATCTCGAAAATGCTTTTATCTTTTGAAAAGATTTGGTATTCATCATAACAATGACAATTATAATAAAAATTGTAAAGTGTTGATAATGTGTAGTTTCTGAAGGATCGCAAAGCTTTAAAAACTTTGAAAGCTTCAACGAGAAAATAAGACTAAAAACAAAACAATTACTTATAATGTAATGAAGTAATTGTTTTGTCTCTACTAGATTTTGAAGCTTTGAAAGCTGTAAGTGGTTTAATAAGTATAATAATTGCATTTTTTGTCTCTGAAAGCTCAATAGAATTACTATTTTTAGTTCCTGAATGTTTTTTCCCAAAAAAAAAACAACAGCTTTCAATGCTTGAAAAGCTTTAGAAAGCTTCACATGCGTTAGAAGCTTTAAGCGCTTGAAAAGCTAAAAAACAAAATTGCAAATTATTTAAAAAAAAACTTTCGGATGGCTTGAGAAGCTTCAAATAAAGCTTGAAGGTTTATACGTAAAATTGCAATTTTTAGTTTGTGACAGCGGTAACAGCTTTAAAAGCTAGAAATGCTTTAAACGATTGAAAAATGAATAAATACAAGCTTAAACAATCCAATACATGAAAAGATGCAACATTCAGAATTATAAATTATAAGTTTGATAGAATTATCATTTTTAGTTCCTGAAAGCTGTAAAAACTTCAAAAGCTTCAAACTTTTATTTATATTTTTGGTGTTTCTGATTGCGTTAAAAGCTTTCAAAGCTTTCGAAGCTTTCGAAGCTTTCAGAGCTTGAAAATTTTACATTACAACGGTAATTATAATTGTATTTTTGTTTTTTGATTGTCTGAAAAGCTGTAAAAGCATAAACAAACATCAAAGCCTGAAAGCTTCAAATGTTGTAGAAAGTTTCATATTTATGAGTAATAATATAACTAAAAAACTTTACTTTCTCAAAGATGCACAAGTTCTTGAAAAGTTTGACAGCTTTAAAATTCTTTCAAAGCCTTAAAAGCTTGATGTTTTTCTTTGTTTTTTTTGATTAATTAATCTTGTTGTGTGTGAAAGCATAAAAACCTTTTTCATTACTTGAAAAGCGTCAAATGCGTCAAAAGATGTGAAATTTGTGGAAAATAAAAAAATAGTTGTAAATTTGTTGTTTCTGAAAGCATTAACGGTTTAGGACCCGAAAACTCTTTAAACCATGAACAAATTGTGGAAGCTTTCAAAGCTTTCAAAGCGTCAACAGCGACAATGATTAAACTTACAATTATAATTGAATTGAAAATGATCATTGTTAGTTCCTGCAAGCATTAGAGGCATCAAAAGCTCTAAAAGCTTCAAATGCTTCAAAAGCATCAATGTTTACAATTACTTTAAGTTTTATAATTATTATTGGGTGTCTGAAAGCTTCAGAAGCTTTACGAAGCTTGAGTGATAATAGCTAATTATGACTAAAAATTTACAGTTCCTGAAAGCTTAAAAAGCTTTCGAAGCTTACAAATCCATGAAAAACACGACAAGTCTTCAAAGCTTCAAAAAGCTTTCAAAGCTTCAGAAGTTTTAAAATATTAATTACGATCAAAGCTTTGAAGGCTTTAAAGTTTTTCAAGCACAAAAAGCATTCAGGAACTAAACAATTTAAGTCAAATAAAATTTTAATTTTTTTATTTTTTTTGATTATTATTTGTAAAATTGTGAATTGTTTTTTAAAACAATGATTATAATTATTTTTATGAAAAGACATTTTAAATATAATCTTAAAGCAAATAAGGCTGTTGAACCTTTCAAAAGCGCTTCAAGCTTTCAACGCTTTCAGACACTTCAAATTCTAATTAGAACTATGAAGCTTCAAAGGCTTCATAGAGCATGTGAGACATTCAGAAAATATAAAAAAATTTCATTAATATTGAAAAAATCAATCCCATTCATACTTTCCAAGCTTTTTCAACTTTCAGGATCCAAAAATTCAAATTAAAATTATAATTAGATCTCATCAAGCTTTTAATGATTTTTCGGCTTTTGACACTTGTACAGCTTTCAAAGCTTTTCAATCTTTGAAAGCTTTTCATGCTTTGTAAGCTCTCAGGAACTAAAAGTTATAGATATTTATAATTCAACTTTAAAAAATTGTTAACGTTTTTCAGAGATTTCAGAAACTACAAATTATCATGAAAATTGCATTCATTAAAATAATTTAAATTTGAAATAGTAATGCTTTCGAACATTTTTTCATTTTGAATATTACACTGATTTCGAAAACCAAATTTGCTTCAAAGTTTTGATCTGAGGCAGCGACTGTTCGTATACATATATTAAATATTTTGTACTGTAGGTTAGGACTTTGAACTCTTTAGCTTTATCTCCCTTCTTTTGATTGATCATTTTTGATACTTGAAACATTAATATGAATATTATCATCTTGATTATCTTTTTCATCTTTATTGTCTGATTGTGTTTCAAAAAAAAACATCTCCACACGCTAACTGGTGTCACACAAGTCGTCACCACATCGTTTCCCCTTGTGTTCACATCGCACTTCTGACACCTTTTTCGCAGACTGCAACCCTACAGTCCCCGAGCACCTCTCCACGTAGACGCACAACGCCTCCCGCACAACGGCGGCCATTGACATGCGTGTTGCACATTCAAACAACCGTGCACCGACAGAGCGCGAGGGAACCACACGCAAGCTCCTACTGCACGCAAGCAACGCACAACGGACAGCCTTGGCATGGAGACGCGCGCCCGATGTCGCCATGGAACAGTTTGCGAACACAATACGCACAGTATCTAATGTGAGCACAATCGGTATCACGCACAATTGAAGTGGATCATCCTCTACAGGATCCTGCAACCATTCCTGGACAGTGTAGTGTGTTTCGCAGTGGCCACATGATCAGGTTCGGCTTGAGAAGTTTCAGCGCGATCCTTTTTCATTCGTTTCAGCCAGTTCAAAATCTGATTGCGTGTAGGAAGTGACCCATCCATGTGTTCCCTGTGTAATGTGCCACTACACCTTGGACGTGGACCTCTGGTGCGAGGAAACACGTGTCGGTGCCAACATATCCTGAGTCGGCTTCCAAATGCGTCCAGAGCCGACGCCCGCATCGTCATGCTGATGGCCTCCTCTTTGAACAACCACATAACGTTTAGATGGAAGTTCAGAAGGACAGAAATAGTAGACCTTGTATTCAAAAAACACGTGGAACAACAGGAACCCAGTTTTCGGAAGAGCACCCTGTCTGTCCGATAAAGTATTTCAGATTCTAAGTTCGCAACCATGCTCCGCAGTGCTATCTCGACATATTGTGATCAAGGAGTGGCCGGCTCAATGCTGTTGTCTTTGATTGATGGAGCAAGAGCACAGAAATTCCGATTTCCTCGCGGAGTTTGCATCTGACAACATCGCTCAATATTGCAATCGTAGACAAACCCTTCACCCAAACTTGCCGTCTGTCTCCTGTCGGTTGTGACGTCTCCACCACTGGAATCAACGCTTTGGGATGCAGGAAGCTGCGGAACAGCACCCACACGAGTTGGTACATTTGATGAGGTCCCATGTCTGTGGGCCAGAGACCCATACAAGCAGTCGAAGTCTGTGAACTCCCAGGTGTTTGCGCAAACTCGCCCAACATCGAGACGTGTGCTTTTGGAAAACCGAGAGTGCCCCGTTCATCCCATATTCTGCCTTGGTTCCCGTCTTCCAAGCGTTAGGAAACAAATCAAAAACACTTATGTTGAGCACGTTGCCTCGCCCTGTCTGTTGCTCGCATGGAAAGCACTGTGATGCGGACAACAACATGCAGCCACGCATGACTGCGAAAGAACATGGCCAGGACACCAAGCCAGAAGTTTGCGAATTCGTTCATCAATGAAAAGAAGATACGTGTCCCTCGGATCTTCGTCCTGTCGCATGAATCGGCAGGCATGTCGCGGAATGTCGTTACACAACACAACCCGAGCAGTACAATCTCTCAAGTCCATACAACATGCCGAGGCAGCAATCGCAGGATATTCCACCTGTGTTTTCACTGTGCTTGGAGACGAAAGCGTCGTGGTTCCACGCTCTAGCAGCAGCTGCACACAAAAACGCACCACCAGTGCTAGATCATCTCCAATGGGTGAGGTGTCTGCAGAACAAAGAATTTCTCACTGTACATACAACAACACCCGCACAACTAAAACCTTCGACGAATTGAAAACACGTTTCGGCTCGCTCGTAGCACGACAACCAGCTTCACCTTGCACTTGCTCGTCGTTCCATTGCCCTCATTCTTGTGGGACGGACCTCACCACCTCCACGACCTCTTGAAAAAGGGTGTACTGGCACATCGGCGCTTTCTTGTGGGACCAAAAAATCACCACCGCTACGATATCTTCGGAAAAACGCGGCACTGCAACATCGAGGATTTCCTTGAAACCGTACCTCCCTTCTTCCAGACACCTGTGCAATGTTCACTGTTGGTTGTGAGCACGTGCAACAAAACTGGACGGTACTGGGCGAGCAGCGAGCTGTTGGTAAAAACAACTCCAAAACCTTCACTGGCAACGAAAACACGACCGAGCTCCTTGAAAACTGCACCTCCCTTCTCGCAGACACAACCCGTGCATGCTCCATCATTCATAACCAACTCCGTCACAAGAGCTTTGGTGATAATCTTCGTTTGGGTAAATTGCCAAGGCAACCTTTCCTCGCTCATCACTCCTTTGTTGCACTCGTTTCTGTGAGACCACACTCACAACCTCCACAATCTCGTCGAGAGAAGGCGGCGCAAGTACCTCGACGATTTCTTGTGGGACCAACTTCAAAACCTCCACTGTCTCGTCGGAAAAAGGCGGCACTGAAATGTCGACGACTTCTTGTGGAACCGAACTCACTCCTTCAACAAACTCTTCGGCAAGATGCGGTGCTGACACATCGACGATTTGATCGTCGACTCGTAGAGCAAGGCGACCACACTCACCCATCAAGCCACCAACAGGCTTCCAAGACCAAGGTGTCGATCCTGCACGCGGTCTTTCAAATTTCTTCCTGACCACTTGAAGAAACGTGTGTTTGATGACGATCTCCTCTCCAAACTTTAAAGCCACAAGCCGACATTCACTTTGGTCCTCCTGCAATGCTTCTTGACCTTCAATGGATATTGACTCTTCTCCAGCATCCAAGCAGACGTCCGTGGAGAGCATGCTCACAGGGACGGGCTCGTCAACTTCCTTGAGACTGTTGAGGAGATCTTTCGACAAGTAGCACTTTTCTTTTGCCGTTTTCTGCCGACTCGGCGGGTCCGAGGTTCATGAGCGCCTTTCCGTATCCAGCTGCTCGCCTTTCTCCTTCAAGGCAAAGCCGTCACACTCAGACATTGCCATTTCGACAACGAAAGGAAGCTTGAGCCCAAATGGCTTGAGCCAAAATGGCTACCTGTGTCAACGCATGCAACCTCCTCTCCACGCAAAACTGCCGTAAGGACCTGACTGAGAATGGTATTTGTGTGCTTTTGTTTGTGTCAGTTTTTCATTCGGACGCTCGAAGTTGAAAAAAAGAGATAAGTTCACCTAATTCTACTAACCCCAATAATTTTCAGACCGCGCGCTCCTCGTCAGAGATGAAGTGGAAGATATTGCCCGTGGTATCTTGAGTGAATGGAGAAACCAATACTGTGGTGGGAGTTTGAGCAACTCCCGCGCCGCCCCTGTGGCTAAGCACCACGGCACATACAACATAAAGCCACTTCGGCTATTTGTGCCCAAGGAGTGAAACACACAGCCGAAAAGCGGCAGAGAGAGATCCCTCCTTCAGGGAGCTGTGAGACGCGAAAGCGCGCACTCAACGCCACCACCTTTTTACAGACGCAGCCGCTCCAGGAACCGCCTTACAGACGGCGCGCAACTCAAGAGGAGCTACGCTATAACTTCTTGAGTGCGTCGTGTCGTTACGCCCAGGACTGAGCCACGAACATCAAGCCAAGTTCTACCTGCACCAACCCCCCCTCAACATCCCTCGTGGTCTCCTTTACTACTCATGCAATGTTCCGAGAGTGGACAGGTTTGAGAATTATAATCCGTGAGACGATGCGCAGTAATTTGAGCCATGATGATAATGAGGATGGTTTTGTACCTAACCAATGCCGTGGACTTGTGTTTAACAGAGGCAGTTTAGCACCCTGCGCAACCGAGCCACTTGCCGCTGTGCTTTGCTTGAGAGATTCAGCCTTTCTGAGTCCACGAAACTTTGTCGGATATATTGCCTTGAAGTCCGTGACAGAGCCCACCAGCCCATGTAAGTGGTCATGGCTCCAAACGTGGTAAAATGCCAGCTGGCACCACCTCTTCGTAGTCCATACGCGGTGCTTGCAGTGCAACCATATCTCACACGCCAGATCATCCAAGTCTTGACCGAGGTTTTGCGAAGACTCGTCGGACGACTTTCCAGCCGATAGTTTCTTAAGCAGCGCCACAGTGTTTGGGTCTGCCCCCAGCACCTGTTGTGCTGCTCCACTGCGCTGCGCAGTGTTAGAAGCTGGTAACGCAAGGATGATCGTGTTTGCGTGGTGGAGGAAGCGGACCTGCGACACCTTGAGCCCAACAGCTTCACC
>CBDCEV010000210.1:0-12204 GCA_965215715.1 Hyphomicrobiales bacterium
GGACCGCTTAAACATGAGCGGTCCTATTCAATGAAACACTGTTTCTCCGGATAGGACCTTTGTTTCGCTGATTAGGACCTTTTCGAAAACCCAACGCTCCTATTCTATCGAAACACCCTGTATTTGATGCTGGCGACTTCCGTCCCACTTCCTTCCCAAAACGACTCAAACTCGCTCTCGCACCTTGCTCTCCGCCCCTTGAAATGAAACGGAAATAAAGTACAAATTTTATCAAAATCAAAATAAAACTTTCACTTTTCTTGATATTTATTTAATTTCATCAAAAACCACTTTCATCAAAAACCACTTACATCAAAATCCACTTTCATCAAAATCCACTTTCATCAAAATCCACTATCACACATATTGGGTGGTCAAATGTTGAATTTCGCCTAATCCCTAAACCCTGAAATCCTTCCCAAACCAATTAACTCTCAACACCTGAACACCTGAACACCTGAACACCCACCTTTCGGCGTTCAACAAACTTTCATGTGGAACATGTGGTGCGGCGATGCTCCACACCTTTTTAAAGCGGGCCTAAACCGTGCGCGACGCCTTCACACAAACACGGACGATATTGATTGTGCCACCTTTACCATTTCTTTCTTTGTTTTCCATTCTGTTTGCTGTTCTCATTTTTGTATATTTTGAAAAATCAATGATGAATGATGCTAGACATGGTTTTTGATGAAAATTGGTTAATGATGAAAATTGGTTTTTGAATAAATTGTGCTTTACCGACACTGACGTCGTCCCAAGGAGGGTTCTCCCCTTCAATTTAACCATCTCGGAAATGGACTTTCAACTTCAATGCGTCACACAACCCCCCAGAATGCCCTTTGGTGTGTCCCACCCATCGTTTTCTGAAAAAACAAAACTTTCTAATTTCTACTTTGGGGGTGCAATTGACGGTTCTCCTGTGGAATTGGACCCACAAAATCTCCGTGATATGGGCCTCGAAAGGGCGTTCCTCCTTACTTGCCTCAAAACTCCGAATATGCCGATTGGAATCATTGAAAATTACCCCGTCCTTGTCATGGACTGCTTTTGCCCGTGGCAACCGCTTGTACACTCAATGCATGGCTTGGTACAAATGTTGGTTCGCGTCTGCTCTCTTCACGTCCTTTCGTGTTGATGCACATCTAATGGGAAAGATCGTAATTATCTCCGCTTGCCTTACAACAGATTGATACAACGTCACTCAAATGGCAAATCTCTTCGAATGGCTTTCTCCTTCAAACTTCTTGGGTGGCCTGACGCTGCCCACATCAACACCAATCGAAAACTATCTCTCTCTCTCTCTCAAACCGGATACATACAAGCGATGCCGCAATGATTTTGCCCTCTCCTTTCTTGTGTTCAACTCCATGTGTGCCTGAATCTTGGTTCGCGTTTTGTTCCATTCACGAATCTTTGGTTTTTCTGGTTTATGGGCTGGGTCCTGTGCAAACAATGTGCGGTTGCGCTCGCACCCTTTACCAATGCCTCCATCTTCGTTTGTTCCAAACAAACTGCATTGTGGAACCCAATTCTTCCAACGTCAATTGGCCCTGATAAATTAATGTGCAAATTCCTCGTCTGAAGCACGTCTGTGGGGTTTGGACCGTTATGGCCACAATCCTTTACCTGGGTCACGCTGCTGGGCACTTTGTGGTATGTGATCATAAATGTCACAAATTCCATTGTGTCTGAGAATATACAAACAATGGTGTCGTGGATATACTGTCCATCTAAACTCCAGCGCATTCTGGGTGCGGCATCCAGCGTTGTTTAACCCCATTTCCACCTTCAACACAACTCACACATCGCAATGTGGATCCATATTGCAACTTTCAAGAATTTGGTGTTGCAAATTTCAAACACTGACCTCGCAAATACTCCATATTCCTCTCCAACTGCTACCTTTCGCATCCCATATACTCAATGAACCTCTTGCAATGTGCCATTTCAAAAACGTGCACGCGACCTGCCCACAAATTTGCTTGTTGGACCAAAACTCGAATGATATTTTGTGCCCTTTGGAGACATAACAACTGGACTCGACGTTCGCCGTGTTGTTGCTCTTAACACCATTCAATGCGCAAAATCCAAATTGATCGTCGCTCAATTCGTCACAATCTGTTGTTGTATGTCTATCACTCTTCATTGCACCAATGTGTTTTCCTTTCTGGGTTGTTCTGTCTGTAATCACACGTCCACAAACATCGCGTCACAAATCACCTGCGCAATCAAATCCACAATGGCGGAGAAACTTTTGCTCGCGAAACCGAGATTGTTTTTTTTTTATTGTACGCGTGGAATTTGTATAATTTGGAAATATCCAACTGCGCTCAAAGTTCGAATCCCGCGCTGGCTGCTCTCATGACTAATTGTGCCTTTTGAATTAATTAAATATGTTCAAACTCAAAATGGTCGTCTTCACCTTCGTAGGCACTTGCAATCACATGGGGAAATTGCGACCTGCTCTGCTCGACTGTGGATTGTTGTCTGGGTTGGTCACAATCGTGACCGTCAGGGGGGCAACTGGTCTGGGATGCCTCGTTCTTGCTGCGGGTTTTCTGGGATGGATTTTGTCCGCGAACATTTCAAAAATTTATCATCACAACATGAAAAAAAACTTTGCTCTTCAACAAATCGCCAGAATTTGTCTCTCGGTGAAAAAACACGGGCTTTGTTGGAATCGAAGGATGGTCTTGCCGCAATAATGAATTGGCACGTCCATCACCTCTTGTTTCGCGTGTGCCGATATGGGCGCCTTTTGGACTCTGGTTGCCATTGAAACACATGTGCGCAATCTTGGGTTCAAGGAAACAAACGGACTCAAATTTGTGGGTGTGAAACCTTGACCTTCCAATGCCCATCCACGATGTGCATTGTTTGAAAACAAGCACTAATGACTGTTGACACGCCCTCGTGTCAACATTTCACAGAACCTCACCGGGACGATCAAATAAACAGATCCCAAATTTGAACGACCAAATCACAAGGCAAAACTCGTTGTGCTGGAAAACGGCACGTCTGCCTGAAAATCGAACAAACTCGATTGTACAACACCGACGTTCAATTTCTGTTGATGTGAACGCCTTTACGCTTGGGTACTGAACGCATGGACGCCACGCAAAAACACAGGTGCCAACGCTTTCTCAAAAACTGCTGTCCATCAAATGCGCACTTGGTGATCACCATGAATCCTCTTAAAACAACAAAGAATACCACTTGATTTTGACAACACCGTTCTGTGCACACATCACAATTTCAAAAATTAATGAGCGAAAAAATAAAAACATGTCCCCCAACACTCCAAAATGGCCCGCCACACAACCAACGGGCTTTTTGAGATGTCCAACTTTTTATATTTTCTGATGTTTCCTCAATTTCAGCAAGTGTCTAGGGAAGGTGCCCAGGGCTGGTGTGCAAACAAATGTGCAGAATGTGTCCAGGGAATGTATCCAAGAAAAAGTCCAATGCAGGAATTCAAGGCAGGTGTCCAAAGAAACTGTCCAAGGCAAGTGCCCAAAATTGGTGTCCTAAAAAGTGTCCAAAGAGGTTGTCCAGGGCAGGTGTGCAAGGCAATCCAAGGCTTCCACGTGACTTCCGCGCGGGCAGATGATGATACAACACAACGCGCGTTCCCTTGAGTGGTGTGGCGGGTGAGGTCTACCATGGCTTGCTGTTCTGCTCCAGGTGAAGGGCCTCGATGCGACAGGCCTGGCTACCGCGTGCGGCCCACTGTGCGGTGCGTGTCATGCTGGACGCCCGTCCCTTCTCAGAGGTGGAATGTATTACAGAGTTTTGCTCCCAGGTCGACGGCTTGACGATCCCTGTGTGAAGTTGTCTGTACCCTGTGATGTCTGTTTTTTTTTCAGCGAGGCGGATCTCGTCCCTCGGGTTAGTAAGGATCGCAACGCACAGCGTGGGGTCAATGCTGGCTCCAGTGTCCATCGGGTTTACCTCTGACGGTCGAGATTTTTGCGACTGGTGGCATTGCGGAGGGGGTGGCACCTCCTCCTTTGATCTACCGAACGTTGGAGCCTTCGTTGCAGATCTGTGGCTGCTCGCTCGTGTCAGTCCTGTTTTGGCTTTTCCTTGGTTCCACTTTCGCTTTGAGCCCTGGCCAGGCATCAACAAGTCGGTGCGTCGATCCTGTTCACTGGCGCCTTGAACGTGGTGATGTTTGACTGACATGGATTCTGTTTCTGTGCGCATGGACGAATTTATTGGCACCTTCCTTCTGATCATCAATGGTCACGTTGTGTTGCAGGGGAACTTTCTGGCTTCCGTGCCCATCGGGTTTATGTTCACGGTCATGACTTTTGCGACTGGCGGTGCTGGAGCTCCACCCAGATCTGTGACGGGGTCGCTCGTGTCAGTCTTGTATTGGCTTCTTGTCGGTTCCACTCTCACTTTGAGCTTTGGCGCTGCCTCAACAGCCGTCGACGCTGCGATTGTCGAGTCCCCGTTCACTGACGCGTTGAACTTTCTGTTGTGAACTACGCTTACTGCTCCAGTGTTCTTCATGGAGTTCATAGGTCTGCCCATCGGCTTCACCTTCATTTCACCTGCATTCGCAATTGGTCATGGCTGTTGAGCATCTCCATCCTCGCCCTCGTATGGGTGATCGACCTTTGGATGGCAGAATAGAACCGTCGTTGTTGATGGCTTCATCCACGTGCGTTTCATCTCTGTACTGGCGGTGATGGTTCAGTACTTGGACCACTTGGAAGGCAGGTGTTCCCCAAGGTACAATGGAGTTCATTGGTTTGCTCCTGGTGTCCACCGTCTCATGAGCGCGCGAGTGCAGCACACCTTGCTTTGCGTAGTGTTCAACAGTTTGCTTTCTCATCTGACCCATCGGGAGTCGTCAAAGTCCGGTCTGTCTCTTATATTTTCTGATTTTTCCCTCAATTTCACATGTGTCCAGGGAAAGTGCCCAGGACTGGTGCGCAAAAAAAATGTCCAAAGAATGTGTCCAGGGAATGAATCCAAGCAAGAGTCCAAAACAGGAATTCAAGGCAAGTGTCCAGGGCAAATGCCCAAAATGGGTGGTGTCCAAACAAAGGTGTCCTGGGATGTTGGTCTGGGCGAATGTCCCAAAGCAGGCTTTCAAGAAGGAGTCCTGGACAGGAGTCCTGGCAGTTGAAGCGAATTTGAGATTTGAAGTCCCATCCCCGGAAAAAAAGTCGATGTTGGCACCGACCTTCCAAAGTGTGCTGTGTGCTGTGTGCTGTGTGCTGCGTGCTGCGTGCTGCGTGCTGCGTGCTGCGTGCTGTGTGCTGTGCCTGCGTGCTATGTGCTGTGCCTGCGTGTTCGCGTGTGATGGGGTGTGCCGGGGTGTGCCGGGGTGTGTTGGGGTGTGCCTGTGTACTGTGCCGCGGGCGCCCCTAAACCCCAAACCCAAAACCCCAAACCCTAAGTCCCAAACCCTAAACCCAAAACCTTTAACCCTAAACCCCCACTTTTGGATCTTTAGCAGAAAGGCCGGTTGACACCCGGGCATAAGCCGTGTTTGTGTGAAGACGTCGCGGGCCTTCGGCCCGCGACGCCTTTACACGAATACGGACTATTTTGTTTTGGCTTTTTTTTTTTTGTGTTTTTTGTGTTTTTTTGTGGAAAAAAAGCAGAAAAATTTTTTTTCATAGACATTGTGGAAGGTCGGTGCCAAAATCGACCCTCCTGGCCGAGGGGGGGTTTTCAAATATAAGAATTTCCAAAACCGTCTTGGGAAGGCGTCTTGGGCAAGACACGTGCTTGGAACATTTTTCTGTTTTGGGCACCTTGACTGGACACCCGTTTGGGGCACTTGTTTTGGACATTTGTTGGGGTACCTGGACACTTGCATTGGCTTGGGCAACTGCCCAAGCACCTGCTCTGACACCTGCCTGTACTCTTGCCTTGGACACCTGCCCTGGGCACATGCCCTGAACACTTTCCCTGGGCACCTGCCCCGAGCTCCTGCCCTCGGCACTAGCCCTGGGCACCTGTCCGGGGCACCAGCCCTGGACACCTTCCCTGGGAACCTGCCCTGGGACACCTGCCCTGGACACCTGCCCTGGGCACCGGCCTTGACACCCCTAAACACTTGCCCGCACATTTGGGACCACACGCAAACTGCTTCGCGCGAAAGCAACAAAGGCTCGGTTCCATTTTGGGCACCAATTGGCGATCTGCACATTTCATGTGAGGAGGACATTGATTCCGACGGGGCGCCGGCGAGAGAGATTCAGCAGTAAAAGTCCAATAATCCTGATGGGTTTTGATTTTTGTTGCACGATGGGCCAAAAGCAAACGGAGGAGCAGATTTGTTGTTTGAGTTGCGGGTTCGACTAATTTGGGAACAAACGTGTTTAGTTTCCTTGCGTTGATGGTGATGACAGTCGAAACCAAATCGGGCCAAATCTAAGTTTGGCCATGCATGGTTACCATGCATGTTTGGTCAACCAAGTCAGACAAAAATTGAAAATTGAAAGAAAAATCAGGAAATACAAAAAGTTGGACATTTCAAAAAGCCCGTTGGTTGTGTGGCGGGCCATCTTGGAGTGTTGGGGACATGTTTTTATTTTTGCGATCATTAATTTTTGAAATTGTGATGGGTGCAAAGAAAGGTGTTGTCCAAACCAAGTGGTTCCTTGGTCGTCCTAGGCGGAGTTCATGATGTTGACAAGGTGCGCATTTGATGGAGACCAATTTTTGAGCAGGCGTTCAGCACGGTGTTTTAGGGTCCAGGCGTCCAGGCGCCCAGGCGTCCAGGCCGTCAACGTGTGCAGATGGTGTTCAGATCAAGAAAAATCGAACGTTGGTGTTGTATAATTGAGTTTTGCTGGTTTTTCAGGCAGACCCGCGACTCGCCATTCGTTCAGAATTTGGTGGACTTTCGGTGTGAATGTGTCCATTCCACTAACGCAAAAGCCATCATTGTACAGATTTGATTTTGGAGGACACGGTTTGATGAAGACATCAGTTCTTCGGACCATGAGCCAGCAGTTTCATTTGCCAGCACAACACGTTTGGCCCTGTGATTTCGGTCGCACAAGTTCGGGATTTTTTTATTTGTTCGTCCTGGTGATGTTTTTTCTGTGTAATGTTGACACGAAGGCCGTCTCAACAGTCATTTGTGCCCGTTTTCAAACGACGCGCATCGTGGATGGGCATTTTAACAAACTTGTGTCTATTCATTTCTGTGCAATTGATTGAGATTGCGCACATGGGTTTCAATGGCAACCAGAAGAGTCCAGAAGGCGACAAAATCGGCACACGCGAAACAAAAGGTGACGGACGTTTCAATACACCATTGCGGCAGGACAATTCCGCGTTTTTGAAGTGTTTTTTCACCGAGAAACAAATTTTGGCGATTTGTTGAAGACGAAAGTATTTTTTCATGTTGTGACAACAGAACATTGACGTTCGCCTTTTTTTGTCGCTCCAATTGCCATTCTGTCCTTCACGTTAATGCGCAAAAATCCAAATTGATCGTCCGCTCAATTCGTCACAATCTGTTGTTGCTTGTCTGTCACTCTTCATTGCACCTGTGTCTCTACCATTTCTGGCTTTTTCTGTCTGCAATCACACGTGGTTCCACACAAATCGCGTCATAAATCACCTGACGCAAAAACAAGTCCACAATGGCGGAGAATCTCTTGCTCATGCGAAACCGAAATTATTGGATTTTTTCTTTGAGTGGAAATTTTGTAATTTGGAAATACCTAATTGGGCTCGAGGTTCGCGGTCCCGCTCTGGCTGCTCTCATGACTTGTTGTACCGTTTTAATTTGGTCAAAATGGGTCGCCTTCTCTTTCGTAGGCCCTTGCAATCACATGGGGATATTGCGCCTTGCTCGATTGTCGATCGTTGTCTGGGTTCATCACTGTCGTGACCGTCCGGGGGGCAACTGCTCTGGGATGCCTCGTTCTTGCAAGTTTTGGTCCAACAAGCATTCTTGTGGGAAAGATCGCGTATACGTGTTTTGACATGACATATTGAAGAGGGTGCATTTGAGTACCAGGGATACGACAGGGAGGAGTTTGGAGAGTTTGTGGGGCCTATACGAGGCAAGTGTTTTTAATTTGCAACACAAAATTGTTGAAAGTTGCAATGTGGAACCACATTGCGAAGTGCGAGTTGTGTGTGAAGGTGGGAAATGGGTTTTAAACAACGATGGATGCCGCACCCATGTGACATTGTGAACACGGTACCACAAAGTGCAAAGCAGCGCAGCACCCAGGAAAACGATTGTGGCCATAACGGGCCAAACCCCACAGACGAGAGTGTCACGGACGAGGAATTTGCTCATTGTTTTATCGGGGGACAATTGTCGGTGGAAGAATTGGGTTCTACAGTGCAGTTTGTTTGGATCAAACGTCGATGGAGGCATTGGCATAGGGTGCGAGCGCAACCGCACATAGTGAGCAGAGGGACCCAGCCCTTTCACCAGAAAAACCAAAGATTCGTTAATGGAAATAACAAAGCGAACCAAGATTCAGGAACCGCAAACATGGAGTTGAAGACAAGCAAGGAGAGGGCATTGATCACCGCAGGTATCCGGCCAGAGACAGAGATAAAGTTTCCGATTGGTGTTGATGTGGGTAGCGTCAGGCGACCCAAGAATTCCGAAGGGGGAAGGCCATTCGAAGAGAAATTTGCCTTTTTTGCGTGACGTTGTATCAGTCAGTTGCAAGGCAAGCGAGATAAACACGAACAATTTCACCCCCTAAAAGATGTGCATCAACACGTAAGGACGTGACGCGAACCAACATTTGTACCAAGCCATGCATTGAGCGTACAAGCGGTTGCCACGGGCATGAGCATTCCAAGGACGGGGGTTATTTTCAATGATTCCAGTCGGGAAATTCGGAGATTTAAAGCAAGCAAGAAGGAATGCCCTTTCGAGGCCCACATCACGGAGATTTTGTGGGTCTAATTCCACAGGACCGCCAATTGCACCCAAAAAGTAGCAATTAGCAAGTTTTGTTGAAATCAGTAACGAAGGTGTGGACACACCAAATTGCATTCCAGGTGGTTCTTTGACGGACGCATTGAAGTTGAAAGTCCATTTTCGAGATAGTTAAATTGAAGGGGAGATGGAATAATGTCAGTTTCGGTAAAGCAAAATTTTTCATCAAAAACCAAACACATCAAATCCAAAAATGTCAATCAACATCATTCTCATCATTGATTGTTCCAAAATTTAAAAATGAGAACAGAAAAAACAATGGAAAAAAACGAGAAAGTAATGTTAGAGGTGGGGCAATCAATATTGTCCGTGTTTGTGTGAAGGCGTCGCCGCACGTTTTAGGCCCGTTTCTCGGGTTAAAACACGTGTTCAGCATCGCCGCACTACATGTTCCACATGCAGGTTTGTTGAAAACCGAAAGGCGGGTGTTTAGGTGTTCAAGTGTTGAGAGTTTATGAGGTTGGGAAGGATTTCAGGGTTTGGGGTTGGGGCGAAATTTAACACATGATCATCCAACATTTGAGGTTAATTTTGATAAAAGTGGATTTTGATAAAAGTGGTTTTTGATGATGAAACGTGACAGTTTTTTCTTCAGTTTGATTAAATTGTATTTTATTTCCGAGTCATTGCACGGAGAGAAATGCGCGAGAGCGGATTTGAGATTCGTTTTGGGAAGGAAGTGGGAACCACATGCAAAAGGAACCAGCATCAAACAGATGAACCAACGTGTTTTCCACCCATGACGTGAATGTTTGTTGAATGTCAATCAAGGAAACGAGAGTGTTGGAGGAGGAAGGAGGAGTGAGGAGACAATTCCATTTGATCCCATTTTGGGTTTTACAAGTGGTGGCCGATGCGGGAGAGTGTTGTGTGGTGAGCATTTTCAAACAGTTCGAAGCTTGAGAAGGAAGGGTCTTTTTTTTGAAGATAGCGATTTCGGGACGACGTTTCATGAAAACACGAGGCTGAAGAAGTTTTGAGGATCAAGTTCACCATGAACAAGAGAATAAAGAAATCCATCAAGTCCAATTGCCGAATGTATGCAACGAGGAAGTGCCCATTCCAAGCGTCAGAGATGTTTGCGTTGGCAAACAGAGGAAATCAATGAGGCGCCAATCTCGAAATGGTGGCACACGAGATTCCATTGCAAGTGGGGTTGTGAATTATTTGGGTCGTTGCAACACGTGAACAGTGGTGAGAGTCCAGTAGAGGACAACAATTTTGCAACAAGAGAGATTCCGATGTTCGCATTCTTAATTGTTTCGCAAGGTGTGAGGGTATCTAAAACGAGGTCCAGTGCCGCATTTTGTGTTGTTGGATCATGTGGGTTGCGCTTTCAAACGAAGACATCAAAAGATCAACGCAAGAAATGATGAGTGCGTCTATTGACCGCGTGCGACCAAGGTGGTGCGGGTGCCACACGTTGGATGGTTGTTTGTGCATGTTGGGCCGAAGTGAGGAGGTCTCGCTCAGAAGAGATGCGATTTGTTTCCGAAAAGCCAGCATGCGGCGCGTAGAAAGAATAAAATTGCAACGTGCACGGCAGAACCGATTGGGCAGTAGGGAGGAACATTGTTGGAGCAGTCGGATTGGCGACATTGTTTCACGAAGGAATCCCGAGGTCCATGATGCACAGGTGGGAAAGAGGGCGGTGGAGGTGGTTGGTTTGGGCCAGGACGTGTGTGGTTGATGAAATGGGAAGAGACAATAGATCGCGAAGTTGAAAAATTTCATTGCGGACGTTTAAAATTATTTTCTGGTTCGCCCGGCACAATTCCTCCAATTAATTGCTGCACGAGACCACGAAGATTGGAAAATTCAGATTGTTGGGACCGATCGTTGCAATGGAGCATTGACACCAGTGAACGCAGATGGGTGAAGGAGGGTTTATCCAAAGGAGGACACACGAATTGACGCGGCGAGCACGAAGGGGACGGCAGCAATGTAGGCAAGAACGAACAAGCTCAGTTCCGGAAGAGAGGAAGAAAAAATTGGACCGATGGTCAATTCGGAGCCAGACTTCCCAAGTTGAAGTTCTTCGATCTGATTTGTGTCACGGCCAATGTGCTCAAATTAATTTGCGTTGAGGTGACCATGGTGGTATTCTCACGATATATCTACGAACCGGGAAACACGAACAGGTCGTGTTTAAAGAGTCAAACCACCAGAATTCGGGGAAGGAGAAGTGAATGGAGATGGCGGGACCATTCTGGAAATTTTTCGAATGCGATCAACGGTAGGAGGGAGGGGAGAGTTCGCAGCAATTGGATGTGGGACGTCACCACCAGATTGAACTTGAAACGCATTGGAAAATGGGTTGGGGGTGGTACCACGTGCGTTGTGTCAGGATACATGAGGATTTGGGATGCGAAACAAAGCGTGGAGCAATAAAATCACGTGGGGTTTGAATGCAATATTTTTATTTCTTCCACTCCAAGAAGATTGTAATTTTGGTCGCGCCACATTGGGGATAAAACGACAGGAAATATTGGTTGAAAGCGTGGATGATGTCCATGGCGTGGGTGTTAGAAGATGCTACATTTTAGAATACGCAAGAATATTTCGAGCATGTTCAGCGTCAAACAAATCAAGAGAGATTTGAGGGTACAAGACCCACGATTGGGAATTTGATTTTTTGTCGCCATTCAATCTGAATACGGGAATTCGGGGATCATCCACAGTGATGCCGCTGACCATTTACAACGTTTCGAAGCATGGGCTGGTTGTTTCACAATCAGTGCACGAACAAGGCGAAAATCATGGTGGTGCGGGCATTTTTTTGATATGTGTATCATAGCCGTTACGACATCATCTTTTTCCCGACACGATTTGATCTCGGGTTCAGTCTCTTTTTTTGTTTCAATTTTCCGCTGAGGTTTCAGGTTCTCAGTTCCCATTTTGGGTTTCAGTTTTCGCGCCCAGCATTTTGTTTTGGGGTGTGCAACGTTTCGAAGTATTGCATGGCGAAGCGGAATATCAAAGTTATGAGAGACGACGAAAAAAGCAACAATGAGCCACCCACGGAGTCATATGATGGCAAAAGCGCGAGCATTGGATAAAACCAAGACAGCAGCGTTTCAACTGAAGACGATATTGATCTGAAAATTGTTTGTGGGGTTGAAGAAAGAGCGTTCTGATAGTGTCGATGCCGCAGAGGTGCCGAAGCCCGTGGAGACATTTGTTGTTGCGTGATAACGTTGGACACGTGCCCATTTCAGGCCGCGAACACGCAGAAGGTCGCGGATTTAGACGCG
>CBDCEV010000211.1:0-9597 GCA_965215715.1 Hyphomicrobiales bacterium
CTGGGCACCAACCCGAAGACCGCGGACCGCGATTGCGACAGCGACAGACACGCTGCATGGACGATCACACACTACATAGTCAAAGCCGAGGAGCAAACGTCATTCTTCAAGTTGATAAGCAAGGACTATCACGGTGAAGTTGCGAAATTCCCCGAACTGAGTTGGTTTCGCAGTGCGATCAAAGGTTCGACTCGCTCAGTCAGAGCAAGTCGGAGAAAATCTCGTGATTAACAATGAAATTTGGACAGTGTCAAAGCAGTGTTGAATTGTTTCTGGGAATTGAAAATGAGTACAGAGCTCGACACATCAGTTGTCGGACAGAAATACATCACGGATCAAGTGTTGGACAAGGATGGGCGTACACCACTTTGCTCAAGATGCGCCATGGATACAGGAGCTTCATCTGAGTGCCGAGCACGATTTGATATCATTTGGACGAAAGAGCCTGCTGAAGCAGAAATTGCAAGTCGTGTTGCTGACAGCATACCGTCAGGTCCAGATGTGAGAGAAATTGAGTCGTTCAAGAGTACGGAAGCAACAAGACAACCTGTTACGATGCAGGAAGTGAACACAGATCAATTCGTTGAAAGAAATGGCGGGGCATCGCGTCAGCTGGATGAGAATCAGTTGCAACCCATGGATGTGTCGCTGGATAAAAATGCTACAACAGTGGCTACAAAGCAAAGAGCACAAACACAATTGACTCCGAACAATGTCGAAAGTTGTATTGGTGATTTGAGGAGCTTTGATGGACATTAAGCGGAGCAAGCAGACTGGATGTTGCCAACTGAGGCTATGAAGAAGTCTTCTGTGAACATAATTGATGATGTCAGTCACTGGTATTGATCATTACACCGGAAAGTTGCGGGGGCGAGACAAGTACATTGTAAGGCGGAAGAAAGAATTTGACCAAATGGAAGCTCTCAGTGTGAATCGACGGGGTAAGAAAATCGGGGCCACTGGTGGTATCATGTGCGTATGAAAAATATTGCATCTGAAAATGGAAACTTTGTGCGCTGAAACCTGTCAGCATAGAGGTCCAATCAAAACGAAAGGTATGATGTTTTCGCAGGAACACACGCATTGAAGGTGTTTCGCATGTCCAGTGCAAGCGCAGCAAGTCAACGTCACACAGAGCACGGACATCGCAAGATTACTGCAATTCTGGACGCGGATATTGCATGTTTCCACACAGACATGGATGGATTGATTTACGCACATCCAGAGAAGCTGAGCCAGATTGTACTGTCGTGTGGTATTTGCTCAAAGCTCATTCTGGAGCAGGAAGAGCCACACGATAGTGGCAAGAGATATTTTTCGCAATGAAGCATTCATGAGGGCTGGATGGAACGCAGAGTCTATGGAGCCAAAGCCGAGGACTTGAACGACGACGACGATGCAAGTTGGTGACGAGACCCAGAGCTAGCGCAGTGTCTTGACATTGAAGTATCTTATTGAGCACGGTGTGGTCGGCATGGACCAGAAAGACAGGTAGGAGCAGTCGAATGCAGCCGTGTTGACGCCAGACACAGCTACAACGACAAGGACAACGAGAAACACGTCGGGTGAGTTATCCTGGGAATCGTGAAAGCGAGATCAGTGGCTGGTGGCACTGCAATCTATCTCGTACTTGATAGGCCGGACTTTGCCTATAACATCCGCAAAGCTAAACACATGGGATACTAAGCGTTGATCGAGTGAATCGTTCACGACGCAGTTGCCGCGAACCTGACCAAGGCTGTGATGAACATCGTGAGCAAGAAGCTTTCGAGTTTGGAAGAGCCAGAGTTCACGTGGACAGTTCCTTGCCACGAAATGATGCAGAAATCGGTGAGGAAGGATGACACGAATTGGACTGATCGAGACAGTGAAGATCAGAGGCATGTCAGCTGTGTAATCGTGAGACTTGGTGATTGTGTCATCGACGTCGGGTGTGCAAAACAAGACGTGATTTTGTCGAGCGCGCTGCAGTCTGAGTTATACGTATTGAACACTGGAGGAGCGTGCACAATTCACACCAGTTACCTGGACAGAGACCGCATCAAGAGATGTATGACGACAATGGGAACGTTGATCGCGGGGGCTTGGGCTGGAAAACAGTTGCTTGTGGTTTCGGGCACTGGAGTGATCATTGGGGAGAACCTGAGCGAGGGTCAGAGTTGGATGATTGGTGTCGGTTTACTCGTTACTGTTGGAGTGTATTGTATGTTATTCACACCTGCCAACTGGAAGAAATGTCACAAGAGAACCAGAGGTTGCATTTCAGCCGGGCTGCACGACTTTGAGAAGTTTGCGAGCTGAAACCATCAACCACGAGAGAGAGAAGTTGGAGTCTCTCATGGTATTCTGGAGAGCAGCTGTGGCAGCTCATGGTGATGTTGAGTGCACGGTATTGTCGAGGTACGCTGGTACAGTTCCTTGTGGCGCAATGCCATCATGAGTGAGGACCAAACCGTGTGTAGCTGCGATCATCGTGTTTGCTGTGAGCTTGTCGATTGGACTACAGGTTGCGATGACTACTTGTATCCAGAGTTGCTCACGGGTGGAATACCGAATTGAAGAAGTATACGAGTTGTGCGCACCGGAGAGAAACTCGTGGAATTGAGCTCCGAGGATCGTGACAGAACCTCAAATCACGATGAGGGAGAAGCTCAACAGTGGTATGATGAGAATGACGCGGTGAGAAAGTGTCACGGGGTACGATGAGAGTGCGAGAGTTCATCGTGTGAAGTGCAGAGCAGCGATTGAGACGAGTTTGAGACAAGTAGTGGCTTAAGATCGTGACAGAGCTTCAAAGTCACGATGCTGAAGCCATGGCGGGAACTTCCGCATGTGTATAAAGTTGTGACACAGTTTCACTCTGCACAGACGTTGCTTAGTGATCGTTGAGAGTCAACGTATCTGCATTTGTCATGACTGGTTGTCACAGCCCCTTTTGAGATCAAGTGAGAAACAATTTTCATCAGAGTCATCGCATGTTGCTGATCTTGTCTGTCTCCACACGTCATGTACATCTAATAAGAAAAAGCGATTTTGAAAATCATTTTCTTAGTAAGATATAATTCAATTTGAAATTTTCATTGGTTCGTGAAAAAACTTGATTCCTTCCTTTGTGAAATTTTTTTCACACTTTCATCTTGAAACTTTCCAGGAGGAATGAATTAGGATTATTTTGGATTTCACAAAGGCATAAATAATGTTTCAAAGCTTATAAAGTAATCTTAAGTATCCACAGTTACATTGAAATTTAAAAAGAGAATTCAACCATCTACATTTACATTTGAATTCGCAAAAATGAGATAAAGTTGGAATTTAAAATTCGATCAACACATTTTGAAATTTTATTTTTGTTGTTGAAAAATTTTTCTTTAGGTTTCAAAATGAAAAACCTTGGCTCCGCGAATCGATCTTCTTTTGTTCATGTTGCTTTTTTTTCACTTTTCCGAAGGAACGTAATTGAGGTCATCATTGGGAGGACCTAATTTTGAGGGTCAGAGTTGGACGATTGGTCTTGTATTACTCGTTACAGTCGGAGTGGTACCACTTAGCTGTGCGTGTATTGTATGTTATTCACACCTGCCAACTGAAGGAAATGTGACGAGAGAACCAGAGGTTGCAAAGCAACAGAGCTGCACGAGTCCGAGGAGCATGCGAGCTGATGACATCGACCACGTGAAAGAGAGGACGTGGATTCTCTCATGGTATTCTGGAGATCAGCTATGGCAGCTGATGATGTTGAACACGCGGAGTTTTTGTGGGAAGCTGGTACAGTTCTTGCGGCACATTGCCACCATGAGTGAGGACCACGTCAAGTGTATCCGCAATTCTCGCGTTGCGATGACTACTTGTACGAATCTAGAGTCGCTCACGAATTGGAATACCAAATTGCGAGATCAGCTGTGGCAGCTGATGGTGATTACGAGTTGCGCGCGCCAAGCAGAAACTCGTGGAGTTGAGCTCAGTGTCTCAAGCTCAACAGTGGTACGATGAGTGTGACGCGGTGAGAGAGTGTCACGGAGACGATGAGACTGCGAGAGTTCATCGTGTGCAGTGCAGAGTTGTTCTAAGTGGCTTTGATCGTGTCACGATGCTGAAGCCATGGTGGGGACGTCTGTATTTGTATAAAGTTGAGACACAGTTCAATCTGCACAGATGTTGACTAGTCGTTGTTGAGAGTCAACGAATGCGCATTTATCATGACTGGTTGTGACAGGCCCTTTAGGATCAAGTGGGAAAAGAAGTTTCAGTAGAGTCATCGCATTGTGGCAACAATCTTCATTGTGGAAAATCCTAGCGCACAAGAACTTTGCATCAGACAAAACATTGTATTTATAGCTGAAAGTTGTGACGTGAACAAGAATTGTGTCCGTCTGCTGGGCATATTGACCGGTAGAGATGATTTTCGGAACCATGCGCATCAGAATACCAGTGCCCACGTAATCGAATCCCCAGCGCATTCTATAATTCACACGTTCATTTTGCAACAATTTTTTGTTTCTAAGGATACATTTTGAAGCGCCCATCGCACATACCAACTTTTGCAATTCAGCTGCGGCAAAAGCGGCCCTGGGAGCTGATTCAGATGCGTACCTGTAAGTCAACACTGCACTTTCTGATGGGTACAACGCTTGCATGCCCGAAATTCAGGTAATTCCACAACAATGGAAATCCAAAACATTGTTTTTTGTAGAATTCATTGACGCAAACGCAATTAACCGCCCAACATTGATTGCCATCACGACATGCCGCCACCAAATTTCCATTACAAAATGAGTTTAACAAAAGCGGTTGAACATGTGAAGAAGACGTACAAAGCCAGCAAACTGTGCACATCATCAACCGCAAATATCCACGAATCTTCAGCTTATCTCGAAATAGCAGTCAATGTCAACCGTTCGGTGCGTTTTCGCCAACGAGTTCCAAAAAAATCAATGTTTTGGATGTTGGAAAATTGCTGTAAGGATATTGCCAACTGCAATTTTGTCGAATTATTCAAGTTTCAAGCACGCAAGCGCTGCACCAATCAAGAAGTGCAGTGTTGACTTTCATGTGCGCAGCTGAACCAGCTCCGAGCGCCGCTTTTACGGCAGCTGAATTATAAAAGTTGGTGTGTGCGATGGGCGCTTCAAAGTGTATCCTAGAAAACGCAAACATTGTTGCAAGATGGAAAGGTGAATTTGAAGAGTACGCTAAGAATTCGATTACGGGGGCACTGCATTTCTGATGCGCATCTACTGGTCAATATGCCCAGCGGACGGAGACATTTCATTTTCGCGTCAGCAGAATGTGCTTTCTCCAGTCCGTCGATTTCCGCAATTTTTTTTGGCGGCGGTACTTTCGCCACGCGATGGGTGTGATGCAGTGCTGAGATCAAGAGGCGTAGTGTTTTTTCTATTTGCATGTGCGCTGCTGAATTAGCTCCGAGGGTCGTTTTCACGGCAGTTCAATCACAAAAGTGGGTGTTGTGCGATGGCCGTTTCAAAATACGTTCGAGGAAACAACAACATTGTTGCACGATGGAAGTGCGCATTTGTGCAATGTGCAGAAATCCATCTATGCAAACGCTGAACCCGCTATTAAATTTTCCTTGTGATGTGAACCGATTCCCTGTTTTACCAACGTAATTCTGGAAAATTGCAGTTGGCAACAACCTGGATTGTAGAGAACCCAGAGCGCACAGCAAGTTTCCATCATCCAAAACATGTTTTTTTGCAGAAGTCGTTGGCGCAAACGCACTTGATAGTTCAACATGGATTGTCATCCCGAGATCCGAACAACATTTCTATCTGGAAATCCCGTGAAAACGGTTGAGAATGTGAACATAGTGTTGGTTTTGCTGTTGAAGTTCTATACAATTGCAGGTCGCAACAACCTTGATTTTAGGAAAATGTTGAGCAGAGCAAGATTCGACAATCTAAAACATGTTTTGTGTATAGACTTCGTTGGTGTAAATGCACTGAACGGTGGCATTGATTGTTATCTCATGCAAAAAAAGATTTAGTTGAGAATTGTTGCACATGGTTGACAATGTGAACAGCTTGTTGGCGTCATGGCTGCATTTCTGCAAGTGTGCTGTTTGCCACCATCTTAATCATAGGGAACTCCAGAGCAGAGCATGTTTCGAACAGCCACAAGCACTTTCTAGAATTCGTTGTAGCAAACGCACCTGTTCGTTCAACATTAACTGCCATGTCGACATGCCACAAGCCTAATTCTTGTCATAAACTGTTGATAATGTGAATATATTATGATGTTTACTTTTTTTGCATAATTTTGCAGTTTGCACCGATATTAATGATAGAGAACAAAGCAGCAAAGCAAGTTTCGCACATCCAACACGTTGCATTTGTAAACCATTGGTTACCATCCGGCATGAGAAATCAAAGTTTCGATTCACATGTTAAACAATTGCGGTTCGTAATGTGAACAGATTGCTGGTGGAGCGGGTTATTGCGCTGGCACCAACAATTTTCTGAGAAAAACACTGTTTTGGATGTTCGAAACTTGCTCTGCTCTTGGGGTATTTACAATGGAGGTCATGGGTCCATAAAAAAATCTCTGTGGCGAGCCTGATTTGTGGAACGTCGTGCGAACCGACTACATTTTGGATGTTGGGCACCACATTAGCACACAACTATGAACCCAAAGACCAGAAACCTCAACGCTGAATCTTGGACACTTACATTCTGTGCTGGTGAAGTATTTTCTCACAGCCAATGTCAAACGTTACAATGTGTGTGCTTCAAAACAATGTGTTGGACAACAGAAACTTGCGCTGCTCAGCGGTTTTCTACAATGAAGTTTGTTGCAACATGCAGTTTTTGTTTAACAACAGCAGCAAAACCATCAACATGTTCACATGATCCAGCCGCGCTTGTCAACGTTTTCTTCTGGAAATTTGGGTTTGCATGACGACATCACATCCTATGTCAATCGTTGAGTGCGCTTGCACCAACGACTTCTTGAAAAGGTGTTTTGGATGTTCGAAACTTGCTCTGCTCTTGGATTCCAACGCTTAAGATTGTTACACATTATCAACTGTTCACATTATCAACCGCTTTTGCGACATTTCTAAACAAGTCTTTGGTTTTTGAATTCGGGCCAACGATTTTTTTCATGTTGAGATGGTGGCAACTTGCATTGCTCGACGCTTTTTCTACACTTGAAGTTTTTGCCACATGCCATTTTATAAAAATTACGTATGTTTCGAACATGCTAACGCTGTACCGTGCAGAAGCGCAGTGTTTAATTGACAAGGACCCACCTGAACCAGCTCTGAGGGCCTCTTGCAAAGCAGCTCACTTACCAAAGTTTGTGTGCGCGATGGCCATTTCAAAATAAGTCGTAGGAAACAACCACATTGTTGCGATCCGAAAAATGTGATTTTATAGAGTACTCAGAAAAAAACTGATGGACATTTGTTTTCTTTCATGTCGGGATGGCAACTAATGTAGCGCGATCACTGCGTTTGGGCCAACGAGCTCTACAAAAACCATGTTTTGCATGACAGAAACTTGCTCTGCTCAACGGATTCTACAATGAAGGTTTGCTTCAAACTATAACAGTTGACACAGCTACCCAAGTTTCAGGAATGCACGCCCTGTGCCCATAGAGAAGTGCAATGTTTTTTGGCAGGTACGCAGCTGGTCCAGCTCGAGGGTTGCTTTCACGGCAGCTGGAGAAAACAAGTTGGTGTGTACGCGTTGTCCGCTTCAAAACAATTCCTTGGACGAACAACATTGTTGCGCGCAAAACATGTGAATTTGGTAGAACAAACATGTTACGTTCCAAGCAGGCAAGCGCTGCACCCGTAAATTTACGACACTCATCGTTCGAAGCCTTTTTGGAAAAATGTTGGGCGTGAGTGAATGGATGCTCAAAAAAACACCGAATAAATTATGAATTTGTTGGCCCAAGTTCCAGACCACAAATTTCGCCAACACACGTCGCTTGTCCAAATGCATCACTTTCCTTTTAACGAGATTGTTTTTAAAACTCATTTAAAAGTACATTATGTTTTGGAAATTAGAAATTGTCTCGGATCTGTGGTTTTCTACAATTAAGATGGTGCAAACTGCAAATTTGTAAAAACAAAATGCAGTAGTTAAACCATCAAGCTGTTCACATAATCAGCTGCGTTTGAAAATTTTATCAACGAAACTGTGATTTCCACAAATCAGCTCAACACAAACACTTGTTATGATGGCGGAGCAAACGCCATGAACGGTTCACATTGGCTGCAATTTCGTGATGAAAACCAGTTCCGTTGAAATTTTAAACAAATGCCGTTGATCATGTGAGCATTTTGCAACAAAACACCAGAGTAGAGCAAGTTTCGAACATCCAACACATGATTTTTGTTGAATTGGGTTGACCATGCGGACTGAACGGTTGACACTGCTTATTGGGTCATCAGAAAAAAAACAATGTTTTGTGGGATGTTTTCCAAAAGCGGTTGATGATGCACACAGCTTGTTGGCTTTATTACGGATTTTCTACGCATGTGAAATGTGCAACAATTTTGGTTGAAAAACCACAGAGCAGAGCAAGTTTCGAACATCCCAAACACTGTTTTTTATTCGAGGAATCCGTTGGTGTAAATGCAACGAGCGGTTTGCATTGGTTGTTATTTCGACTTGAACAAACAAACAAAGCTGCTTGCTGATGTTATGGCGGCATTTCTACAAATTTGCAGTTCGTAACCACATTAATTGTTGAATACACCAGATCAGGGCAAGTCTCGAATATCCAACGGATGGTTGTCACTGGCTGTGATAAAAATACTTCATTAGCACAAGGTGTAAGTGTCTATGGTTGAGTGTTGAAGTTTTAGGTTCTGGGGATCCAAAGTTTGGTGCTTATTGCCCAGCATCCAAAATATAGTGGGTTCGCAAAATCTACAAATCAGCTCGCCTTAAAGATTTTTGATGATGGCGTCCCATGATCTCTTCTGTAGGTACCCAAGAGCAGAGCAATTTTAGAAAATCCAACGCATTGCTTTCTTTGTGGTCGTTCAAACAACAATCTGCTCAAACCACGAACCGCAACTGTGAACATGCTAATCGAAACTTGTGTTTCTCATGTCGGGATGGTAACCAATGATATACGATCGGTGCGCTTGCACCAACGAATTTACAAAAGCAATGTTTTTGGATGCTCGGAACTTGCTTCGCTCCAGTTTTTCCAACAATTGGTATCGGTGCAAACTACAAATATGTTGAAAACAACAGTAAAATTCAAAGTACGTTCACATTATCAACAGCTTATGACGGGAATCTGGTTTTGCATGCCAACATGGCAATCAATGTTGATGCACAAGTGCGTTTGCTACAACGGATGTCAAAAACCGTGTTTTGGATGTTCCAAACTTGCCCTGCTCTGGAGTTTTCTAGGATTGAGATGGTGGCAAATTGCACATTGGAAGAACTGCAGCCATGAAACCAACAAGCTGTTAACATTCTCAACCGCTTTCTTTCGAAACGAAACTTTGATTGTTCAATTCTAGAAAACAATCAGTGCAATACGTGCATTCACACCAACGATTTTTTCGAAAGAAAAAAACATCTTTTTAGTTGGTGGCAACTTGCTCTGCTCAAC
>CBDCEV010000212.1:0-8563 GCA_965215715.1 Hyphomicrobiales bacterium
CATTCAACGTCGCATCGTTGCCAACCACATGTAAGACATGTAAGGATGTCCTCGGAACGGCCAGCCATGTTTTCAAGGTTGAAAGCGGCTGGATGATGTTCACACGTTGGCGCCGCGACCTCTTCCTGGCGCCTCCTGCCTTGCTCATTGGATGCGACGCCAGGCTTCCACTGAGGCAATGGAGGCCATGGCAGCGAAGCAAAGCTCCAGCCTGCACAGCTTACGGCAAAAGTTGGCCAAGGCGTGGTGGACGTCGCAGACATATCGTGAGAAACCCCCCTGTTGTCCCCAAGTATACCACCATTCCATCAAAATGGGTTTTTCTGAAAAAAGGGTCCCCTAAATCCATCGGTCAATCAAGATTAGATCATTAGATCTTATTAGAATTTATTAGATCCATTAAAATGGATATTTGTGAATATACCCCATTTTCAAACAACCCCACTATCGCCTTTTTCAGACAACGCCGCTATCGCCATTGTTCTTGGCCACACCCCCTATACAGTAGCAGCGCCTCTGTGCCGTGGCAGGAACGGAAAGATGAAGCAGCACGACGTGCCAGTTGTGAGGAGGAGCGGCAGAAACCATGGACAACAAAACACGGTCGAGCGCGAAACCGCTTTGCGGCAATTGTTGCCCAGAATCCAAGAACTCATCAAACATGTTCAAGAAACATAATGTAATTTCCTCTTTTTTCTGAATATATATGAATAAATATATATATATATATTTAATTATATATATAGATTTGTGATGTGAAATATTGTTTGGTCCTGGGGTTTTTGTACATTGACGCAAATTACGCATGACATGTCAAGATGTGATCCCGGAAGCTGAACAAAGTTTTTTCCAATCTGCACGTTTTGCGTGTCTTGCTGGGCACACTGAATGTTGAAACATGCTGCTTCAAGGGTGCCACAGCATCCACCGAGGCTCGCCACTACTAGTACCCCTGGTTTGACCGAAGAACGGCAGGTAATTGGATATGAAACGACAAATTACATAACGGTTGTTGTTGAGTGATCTTTGCACAATCAAAGTTCATGTCGTCCGAATAGACGGATAGGTGGCACTAACCAGCAGATAGCCAAATTCAAGGCACATGGCATGAACCCACCAAGGCGCCAAGGTTACTGTAGCACCACAAGCGGCTTCTGGGTAGGAGTTCTCCAAGTTGCGCGGGCAAATCGAGCAGGACTTGCTGGACTTGCGAAAGGCGCAGGCTCATGGCGCCACAATGCAATGGGCAATGCGGGGCAATTGGGATTTGCGTGTCCTGCAATGCAAACACATGGCAGATACCAAAGACAAAATGCACGTGTTTTCTTCCTGCGCCAATATGTTAAGCATGCTGTCCAGCGCCAGGCTGAAAACTCCGTGGCTCAGGCAGCAGCAGTGGAAGAGAAGCAGCAGGCCAACCCAGCATCCCATTATAGCCTGAAGGTTTTTTATATGTTGACAGCGCGTCATATTTGTTCATGTCCGCACCGACGTTTTTGTCAGGGTTCTGGTTGCACGCTTTGAGCAGGAAAACTAAGCAAAATCTGATTCCCAACTGATTCTTGACTGCTGCTCAGAAATTGTAAATGTGAAAAGGACGAAACGTCCAACACAGTGAGCCCCTGAGGGACGTCAGTGGGTGTGCTTCAGATGGTGACAACAAAAAACTTCATATCTGTCTAAGGAGCAGCTGTGAAGTTGGCCAGTTGGATTTGAAGCAAAATGCGCTGTTGTTTTCTTTAGTTTCATGGCCAAGTTGTCTCCAAAAACATGAACAACTTGTTGGCCGGATTTGTCACATCGGCCGACAGCGGCGTCAAGGATTGGACTTCGTACAATGCAACGTGGCAGTACCTTGTGGAAACGCTACACATGACAGACACAACGATGCACTTCAAGATATGTCTCGAAAGAGAGGGCATGGTGATGCTAGGCCGTCATGTGTGCGGCCAACACGATCAAGACTGTCCAGCATTGCTAACCACATATCGCCAAGGCCGTCAAGTGCTGCTGACACCATACCGTCCAGACCCTCAGTTCTTGCTGACGATGCACGGCTACAACCGAACAAGAGGTTGGAAGCTCCAAAACCATCGACTGCGCCAACCCCTGCAGACACAAGGACATGACAGTACCTTGTGAGCTACAACCCTTTGAAGCAAGGATGTGGTGTGACTTGCAATTGACCCTGGGGGAATGTTCAATGCCCTTGTGTGCCACAAAGAGTTTCTCAGCATTGAAAACAGATGTATTCCTTTGTTTTCCTGCATGTTGGAGGCAGTGGTTTTCTTCTACAAGCATGGTTCCATGTGATCACAGAAGATCAGAAAGAAACCAAAGCAAAACAAGCATTGATCCTATCCTCATATTTAAAAGCCCAGAAGTTTTCCCAGTGACATGCACGTGCCAAATTATTTTCCTGGTTGTTCATGGTTACCCCATACAACATGGGTTATACCGTTGTCTTTAACGACGTACCAACTGGGTCCCGGACATGAAATTAGCCAGTTATCTAGCTTAATTCCACGTGAGAAATGCTGCTTAATCCTGCATGTGCATAAAAACAATCACACATGTATATAAAATTGACATGTGTACATGTACATATCAAGTTATATCAACCCGGACTGAATGTAAAGTGTCCGATATTGCATACGTTTTGCCCGCGGTGTTCCCATCCAGCCATGATAACAGGGGGACCAAAAGCAGTAGACCCCATTAACTAAAACCACAATCTAAGCATATATGTTTACATATACAGCCCGAGAGTTGGTTAAGAATCCGAAAGCTTGCGGCCCAGGGCCCAGGGCCCTTCAATTTTTTATTTTTTAATGCAGGCAAATGTCCACCACAATAGGTCGAACCCCAAAAAATCAAACCTGAAGAAAAAGAAATCAGAGTTCCACCTTCCCAACTGGTTTTCCAAATGTGTTCATCACATTTTTTCGCATTTTTTCACATTTTTTCGCATTTTTTCAAGTGCATTTTCAAAACACATTTTTTCACATTTTTCCAGGTTCATTTTCAAAACGCATTTTTTTCACATGTTCAAAACACATTTTTCACATTTTTTCCAGGTGCATGTTCAAACACATTTTTGTCACAAAAATGTGAAAACATGTGAAAAATGTGAAAAAATGCGTTTTGAAAATGCACCTGGAAAAAATGTGAAAAAATGTGTTTTGAAAATGCACTTGAAAAAATGCGCAAAAAAAATGTGAAAAAAATGCGTTTTGAAAATGCAACTGGAAAAAATGTGAAAAAATGTGTTTTGAAAATGTGAAAAAATGTGAAAAAATGCGAAAAAATGTGAAAAAATGTGAAAATGCGGAAAAATGGGAACAAAAGGCAATTGAAAAGTTCCTGTTTCTCAGCTCCATTTTCCATTTTTTTTTCTAGAGATAGGTTTTTCCCAGGTTTTCTTTGAAACCCAATGTTTAATTATAGAATATTAAACTTAAACATTAGGATTCCACAGAAGCATATATTCATTTTCAATGATTCATGTCAATAGGTTCACAATGAATGTAGATTCTATTTAATTTAAACTAGGAAAAGGATTAAAAAAACATGTTTTTCCACATGTACCACATTTTTCATATTTTTCACATTTCTTCACATTTTTCACATTTTTTCACGTTTTTGAAATGCAGTTTTTCACATTTTTTAAAAGTGCATTTTTGAAACACATTTTTTCACATTTTTACATCTTTTCACATGTTTAATTAATCATTGTTTTCAGGCTTGTAGCTGGAAACGGCCATCATAATTCTAACAGTGGATTGGAAGCAGTCCAAGCATATGCGAAGAAACCATTTTTCGGAACTTGATTTGTTTTCTGCAAAACTCGGGCAATAAGGGGTCATGCCACAAAAATTGGACCGCAAAGGGGAATTGCAAACCTCACGTATAAGCAGTAATTTATGAATTTGGCAACCCTATTCCAGGGTCCCTCAAATTCTTTAAGTATTATGTGTTTGGTATAGCTGAAAATATGTAGCCCGCCTTGGATCCGAGCCCCTCAAATTCTTATACAGTGCATTTTTTACAGTACTCAATACTCAAGCTGTAACATATATATATATACAAACCAAAATCATGAAACGCATACATATCGTTCTATTTAAATACATTTCTGAATATATATATATATATATTCTTATTATGCAGATAATATTCAACCATGTTTTCGTTTTCAAACACATCTTCTTCATAACCCCATGAAACCCATCTGAACGCTTTAACGCTAGGCGTTGCTGCGGCACTGTCGCGCCTGGGCCAGCGACGCAAGCGAGGTTGCCAAGGTGCGACAAGGTGGTGCCCCCCTAGTTTTAAATTGTTGACCATGTGGGGCACCCAAGATAGCTAAGTTGGCTTAAAACTACAATAACTAGGGTTTATGGAAATTTTAACTGTAGTTAGATGGGGCTATAAACCAACTTTTAACGAGGGAGCGCCACATTGTATAGATATATTCACCATATGTCATATTTAACCTGACAAGCCAACTTAGCTAAGTATGGGGCACCACCTTTTGGGCATGTAAACCTTTTCGGAATTTGACGTTTCCGGTGCTACTACTACAGCCAGAGCGCTGGTTAAGAATCCGAAAGCTTGAGGTGCAGGGTCCCTCAAATTCTTATTTTTAAATGCAGACGAAATTACACCACAACAGGCCGAGGGTCCCTCAAATTCTTAGGGCATTCTTAGTTATATATTGCATGCATCTGCACAAGTTGGAGCAAGCTTAAACGAGGTAACAAGGTGGAGTTGGCAGATTTGACAAGAGGCATGCGAAAAAATAATTTTTTAGAGCCTGAAAAATTGATTTTTGCAAAGCCGGACATGTCTGAGTTTCATGAGAGCAGCACGGAAAATAACATTTTTTTTAAGCCTGAAAAATTGTGTTTTTGTGTAAAGCCAGGCTAGTATGAATTTTATCAGGTTTGTGCACAAAAAACGATTTTTTGGAGTCTGAAAAATTGTTTTTTTGCAAAGCCGAGCTTCTCTGAGTTGCAAAAGAGCAGTGTGGAAAAAACATTTGAAAGGAGCCTGAAAAGTTGTTTTCTTGCAAAGCCGGGCTTGTTTGAGTTTCAAAGAATAGCGCGGAAAAAAGCAATTTTTCGGAGCTTGAAAAATTGTTTTTCTGCAAAGCCCAATTTCATCCCGTAAAACGATATCAGGGGTCACGCCAAAAAAATGAAGCGCAAAGGGGAATTGTAAACCTCACGAAAAAGCAGTGATTTAAGAATTTGGCAATCTTATTCCAGGGTCCCTCAAATTGTTAAAGTACTATGTGTTTGGTATGCCTGAAAATATGTAGCCCGCCTTGGATTCGAGCCCCTCAAATTCTTATACAGCGAATTCTTGTACAATACTCAAGCTGTATCTCCTTCCTGGGCCCTGACTGAATATTCACACATTCACAACCGCACTGTTGCAGCATGGGGGGGGCCTCCAAGACAGGGCAGCGGCATTCTGTTCATGCCGTTCGACAGTTTTTGATTCATCTGCTATATGCATGTCTTGATCAAACTTGAGAGCCCAAGAAAAATGCATTGCTGAAATCCAAGATAAAATCAAACTCCCTGAAAAGACCACATACGGCCCCCGTTGGGTCCTCACATTGACCAACGCCCATCCCCGTCATGTACCAGGATGCCTTAGATGAACGGATGCAGCAGGTTCCGGGGAAGTTGGACCAGTGCCTTGGGATAGGAATTTGCTAGTGAGATTGATCTACGATGCTTGGGTATGTGATATGTTTGCATATATATATAGGTATAATTATGTATATACATATATGTATATATATATATATAATAATAATATGTATATATATATATATATCAATCATGGGTGTGTGTTGATTTTGTGTAATTGTATTTGTATACATATTCATTTATCCATTTGACGATTTGTTTCTGTGTATACATATGTAAGCATCTCATCTATGCATAATATGTGATATCTATCTGTATATATATATATATATATACATTTGCACTTGCACATTTAGACTTACACTTGGTTATGTTTAAACAACATCATAGTCGCAAATATTGTAGTTTGTTTCCAGCATGTGAGTTTCAAGGTTCAAGCCCAGAGCTGGCGCCTACCAACCAAGACATCCCTAATTCATTTCCCCAATAACTTGGATATCAATCGCAGAACTCCAGTTTCATATAGATTGTTACATCATGTTGCTGTCGGCAACCCAATGATAAACCTGGTTATCTTGTTTCTAGCGCCACATTATATCACATAGTCACATATAGATTGTTATAGACCATCCAAAATAATAGACATTTTCATGTGTTATAGATGTTTTACTTTTCAATGTATTATTGCTATAGATGTGTTACTTTCTGTTCAATATAGTGATTTGACTGCGTTCCACAGCTCCAATTTCAGCAACTCATCAATTCACTCGTGGCTGTGGCCCAAGACGCCAGCGTCGAAAACGGGCGCGTAGGCGCGTAGATCGTAGATTTTCATGGCTGTCATGGTGGACCGGAGGGAATCTCTCATGGTGCAGATTGGGGTGACAATGGCCTTTTTTTGCAATCGCTTTGCGTAACCAAGTTGTTCTTCTGGGAATTCTTGGTTGGTCTTGATCTGGATGGTTTCAAATAGTTTCAAACATGACTTTTATATATTTTCCTATATATTGATAGGAATGTCATATATTTTCCATATATTTTCCATGCATTTTCCATGCCAGATGGGTTCAAAAAACCACCAGCCAGTGATTTTTCAACAGCCAGCAGAAAAGCACCATCCCACTACGACACCAATTTATTTTTTAACTGGGATGAATGTAGATAATAATAATAAGATAAAAAAATGGCCCTTATGAGTTATTGACTGGGATTATAATGATACATAATTATGCTTGGCTCAGTTATAGTAGTTATATTCCCATGTATAAGTGTTAGTTGGGCCATAAATATATACTTGTCATCAAATATTTGTCAAACTGCAGGTGACGCTGATCCATTTCTTGTCCTTTTTTCAGCGCCATGGAAGCGGGCACACTGCGAAGCGCCAAGGACGGGCAGTATAAAGTAGCCTTCGGTATCAAAGCGGGGCTGGTATGCAAACATTGCTGGTTGGAAAAAGGTTGAAATGATTTATGTTTCAGAAGATCCAAGATTATTTGTTGACTACATCCCATCATATTACATCGCCGTTCTGTCATATTATCCCAAATACAAAAACTTAGAAACCATACTTAATGCATCTTAGTGCATCATAATGGGTTAGTCCCTATAAAACCCATATAAATCCGTATTTTTCTCAGTCATTTCATAGAGGGAAAAATCAAAACTGTCGACGCCATCGACGTGCCCAGGAGGGACTTTGTGCCACCTGTTATGCCAAGGCGGCGGCAAAACTTCTGAACATGCAAAAAACAACATAAAAGAACTGGGTTGTTTATATCATGCTATAGAATTCTAGATTTGATGGAGATAGAAAAATGGGATATAAAATAACTTATAACTTGAGCAAAAGACCAACAGCATGGAAAAATGGGTCTGTCTGAAAATGGTAAATACCCCCAAATTGTGATGTTTACCGAATTTGGCAGACAGATCCAAAAGCGAAATCTGGCAGGACCTAAGGATCCAAAACTTCAAATAGTATGAAATACATAATGAAGAGAGAAATCACCGATAATCCACAGAAAATCAACAACAGTGAAATATGAAAAGAGTGGCAACAGCAATGGCAAAGAGTTTTGGTATGAGCCAACGAGAAGAAGACCGACAACGCCCGGACACGCAGAACCAGAAGAGTGATTCGGATTCAAAATCCTTGAATTGTGAAGCCGCATAATCTGAATATATGCAGGATACTTCATACTTCTATTGGCTACTCCCATAATATTGGGATCATCCGAATCCATCCATATGATTGAAAGTAAAATATTGGGTATTCCCAAATTATATCACCCCCAAATCATCCAATGCTTTGGTTAAAAAATGGCCATGTTTCTGTGTTTCACACAGGGATTCACATAGCTTTTACTGACCACTATTTTGCTTGAAGCACCAACACCCATACATCCCAATTGTTTTTTTTACATATGTTATGTCCAATACTTATCATCATTACATAACATCAAGCCATTTAGCTATGGTTCAAACTCACTGAGCATAAAAAAACACGGATGATGCTGAATATGATTTGATAGAAACCCTCTGCTTATTTAACATAGCCTTGGAAAGTCACCAATTTAAAAAGGTAAATATAGGTGAATCATCCATAAATGTACCATGTGCATCCTGTTTCCATAGCTATGTGAAGATTTGGCGAAGGGTTTAGGGTTTTCCTTCACCTTGGCATAGCAGTTCTGATCGATCCCTAGATGATGGGTAAACCATTCAATGTTTGTTGGTTGAGTTGGTTACATATCACATGATATCCCCATGAATAGCCCATGAATAGCTGCTTTTCTTGATGGTTGAATTAGGTTAAATTCATGTTTTGCTATGATAAAAGAAATGGGTTTCCCTGTATTTCATGCTAAAAACATGTAGAAACACTGGTTTCCCGTTAA
>CBDCEV010000213.1:0-22330 GCA_965215715.1 Hyphomicrobiales bacterium
CGTACGAAACATTTACGGCCGAAGTCCAACGGATGACTTGAATGACTTTGACGTGAACACCAGTGAATGGAATATATTCATGAACGTCACGCTTCAAGCAGCAGTTCATCAAGGTCGAGACTACATGGAGAATTTACGATTGACCAAGAATAAACTCCTGAAGTCTGTCAAACAGTCATTCCAAGTGACTGAAAAGTCCAAAGAGCTCACGTGGAGATCGACGAGTTTACTATGTGACAAAGCTTTTGAGATTACGAATGACAAAACCTTTGTCTTCGCGGACTCGGTGCTCTGTCTGGGAAGCATGAGAGACCAACTGGTCGAAGCCTGGAAGAACAAAATTAAATGGTATTTGGAAATAGAAATCTCAAAGATCTGAATCGAATCGATGGAGAGCCGATCAAATTCGCGTGGAAAATATTCCCAGGATTCAGTACCTTGGACATCTTCGAAGACATTCAAAAAATTGACAGAACCACAGTGTGAACTTGAGCAGTTCAAAGACAGGATCATCTTCATGTCAATGTACAACGACATTGTATGGTGAGAACAACGAAACACAGAAAAGTGAGAAAAATCCGTTACAGTTGCGAATTTTACTCGCAGATTTCGCCTGAGCGTGGATCAGAGAAGAAATGGTACGGAACTTGCTCTGATAAACCAGACAGAGATTGGGACAAAACTGCTGAACAAATGATGCTCAACCTTGCAGAAAGCAGTCATCCAAAAATTCAGACTTGAGAAGCAAAGCAAAGGGAAAGATGTCTAGTCACTTCAACGGTTGCGAAGAAAACATTGAACTGATTCTTCGCACGGTCATTTCTGCAAATCAGCTCAGTATGAACGGAGCAGTAGCAGATCTGTGCAGAGAACTGTCCAAACATTCCAGAGTTTCAGGGAAACTTGATGCAAACGAATGTTTGGAAACAGTGGAAATTCTTACAGAACTTCCCACTGCTGATCCTCACACCGATGCAGAGTTGCAGGGAAATCTGCTGCAAGGTTATGAGCGTAAATTCGAGCAACTTCCCGAAGACCAGAAATTATCCAAACTGTGCTGCGACGCTGGTTTGGAGAATATTGAAGAAGGACAATTCTTCATCACATTGATGAAGAAGAAGGACCAAATGAAATGAAGAATCTATGTCGAGAGTTTTCATTGCCTCGAAGCGAAGAAGCATCTCGAGCGAGAAGGGTGGATTCTCGGAAACACGAAAATCGGCCCAGTCTTTGGATGTGAAAGTCTGCCTTCATCAAAGACGTTACGGTATTGAAATCATGATCGAATCTCTGCTTCGAGAGGGAACAGCTTCTTCGGTTCGAATTGTGAACGGAATTAACAAATATGTAACCGAAACGTCACAAACCATTTCCCTTGAAAATGTTGAGCACAGAGTTACAGGGAAACCTGTTGCAAAAGCAAAGCCACGACTGAAGCTTGCTGTGACACCGTCTCCCATTTCTATTCCTTTTCGTGAAAGAAAATGGATGGACATCAATCCTGAGAGATTTCGTCAAGATTGTTTTGCAGTGTCAAAAAGCCATGATCAGATTACTGCGACATGATCAATCGATGATATTCTGAAGGAATTCAAGGGAAAGTTCGATGGTGCTTCGCAATGGTTACTCAACGATGGGATGTCTATTCTGGCAAAACGAGGAGGACTGGCACTTCTTGTATTTCCGAGCAATTCAGGGACATTCAGGAGGTAATCTCGTTGATCCTGCATTGCAAGACAATGTACTGTTGCCAGAGGATGTCACCGAGTACATCAATCACGTCGCAAATGTAAGTGATTTTTCAATAGTCAGGAGTGGATTGATCCCAGGAGGAAGAAGTTTCAAAGGAGAAAGGCAACTATGTTTTTCACTTCAGTGAACCCGATGGAAGATGACCAAACCATGGAAGAAATTCGATGCAACTTGGACAAACCAAGGATCGCGCCATACAAAAATACATGGAAACGTCATCAAAACACACTGTACTTTTGCAATTTAAAACTCGCCCAGAAGAGAGGATTGCAATTTTACCAAACACGATCACACGCAATCGTTCTCAACTGAAAGCGAAGTCGTAACGTGGAGAACAAGATCAACAAGAACAAGACGCAAGAACATCTTGTGACCACCCAAGCTCATCGCAGAGTTCCAAGGAAACTTGGTGCAACAACATTGACTACAGAATACCTGGCATACTCCATTCTGCAGTCGAACAACAGGACACGAATCGCAGAGGCAAAGTCAAAACGTTGATTCAGCAGTTCGAGAGCCACCCGAACAAGGAGTCTTTCCTGCAGGACTTGAATAAGGCTGAAGAAATTAATGAATTCAGCGACAAGTCGCAGAAGTTGATCGCGGAGATCTTCGTTCTTTGCGAGACCTCTTCCCAAAAACAATGCTCCGATTGTGCATTTTTCTGTGAGACTGGCATTGTCTGTTGTACTTGTGGATAATTTTTTTAATCTTCGCAAAGAACTAAGGAGTTGGACAAGAACAACTACGACGTCTTATCAATTCCAGACTAAAATATCAAAAAGAACACCATTCGCGGTGCCAAACATGGAACCTTCTCAACGGCAACGAATGTACTGTAAGGCTGAGGAAATGTTACAAAAAGCTTGTCAACCCAAGCATGGAGGATTTAAATCCATATGGCACAAAGACGACCAATGCCGAAATTCTTTGTCACTCATTGGGTAGACCGAGGAGCAAATTATTGAACATGACAAAATTGCATTGGAAGACCATTCATACTTCGCAACAAAACGTGAAAGAATTCAAAATACACAACATTGTATACTCAGGTTGAATCAAGACGGTGCTCAACAACCACCAAATCAACGACCTGATTTTGCTCAAGCAAAACGAGAATGCAAATGAATGCAAAAGAATGCACGACGAACATGTGAAAAAGACTCAACAAGAATATAAACCAATTCCTCTTGATCAACAATCACGACAACGAAGAGGACAAGCAGTCGAAGGAATCGACGAGCACGACTATCGAGTCGATCTTCGAACCGGCTGGCGGTTCAAGAAAGCAGAGTCACAGGGAGACGAGAAGTTGGAATTCTTGGCATTCTTCGCTGTCCGAGAACTCGTGATTTTATCTGAGTTTAGGACCAATTTCGGTTGCCGGGAGATAAACTGCCCGATGACCGACGGGAGGTGTGATCAGAACACCCACTCACACAGCATGAACAGATGCGCACAGTGTAGCAGCACATCACACTGCACAGTCTGATCACTTTTCATCACGCGAACATGTTTGGCTCATGGCTCAAGTTTTAAGGATTTGTGTGCCAAAAACATTCTGTCATCCACGCGTCATGTCTCGTTCCAAACCACTTTCATCCCAAAACCACTTTCATCCCAAAACCACTTTCATCCCAAAACCACTTTCATCCAAAACCACTTTCATCCCAAGTCCAAAACCACTTTCATCCCACACCCCAAACCCCAACCCCAACACCACACACTTGAACCCCTAAACCCCAAACCTAAACCCTAAAACCCTAAACCCTAACCCCTAAACCCCAAACCTAAACCCTAAAAACCTAAACCCTAAAAACCTAAACCCTAAAAACCTAAACCCTAAAAACCTAAACCCTAAAAACCTAAACCCTACAAACCAAAACCCTACAAACCAAAACCCTAAAACCCTAAAACACTAAAACCCTAAAACCCTAAAACCCTAAAACCCTAAAACCCTAAAACCCTACAAACCCCTAAAAAACCCCTAACCTCCCTAAAACCCCCTAGAAACTCCCTAAAACCACCCTAAACCCCACCAAAAAAACCTAAAACCCCTAAAAACTCTGAAAAACCCTACAAATCCCTAAAACCCCCTCAACCCCTAAAACCCTCAACACCTAAAACCCCTAAAACCCCTAAAACACCTAAAACCCTGAACCCCTAAAACCCTGAAACCCTAAACCTTAAAAACCTAAAATCCTAAAAACCTAAAAACCTTACAACCTAAAAACCTAAAAACCTAAAACCCTAAACCCTAAAACCCTAAACCCTAAAAATATAAACACCTAAACCCTCAAAACCATGAAAACCCTCAAAAACCTAAACCCTCAAAACCCTCAAAACCCTCAGAACCCTCAAAATACTAAAACCCCCCAAAACCTCCTAAAAACCCTAAAACCCCCCTGAAAACCCTAAAACACCCCAAAACAACCTAAAACACCCTAAAACACCCCAAAACACCCTAAAACACACCTAAAACACCCCTAAAACACCCTAAACACCCTAAAACACCCAAAAACCTGAACCCTAAACACCTAAACTCCCGCCTTTCGACCTTCAACAGACTTTCATGTGGAGCATCACCGGCCTTCGGCCGGCGATGCTCCACATGAAGGCTGGTTGAAACCCGAAAGGCGGGTATGAGCCGTGTTTGTGTGAAGGCGTGGCCGGCCTTCGGCCAGCGACGCCTTCACACGAACACGGACAATATTGTTTTTGCCACCACCGCGTCGTCTTGTTTGCTGTTGTTCTCACATCAAAATCGTTTTGGGATGAAATTGGTTTTGGATGAAAATGTTTTGGGATGAAACTGGTTTTTGGATGAAAGTGGTCATGGGATGAAAGTGGTTTTGGATGAAAGTGGTATTGGGATGAAAGTGGTTTTGGATGAAAATTTCACGTTTGGGATGAAAGTGGTTTTGGATGAACTTGTATTCTACCTCCTGGGATTGCTGCACGATACACGGAATTTTACTGGTTCTTCAGGAAACGTCTTTGAATGACCACCTGCTCAAGAACGACTAGGTTCTACATTGTTCAACAATTGAAAGAATTTGGCATCCTCCTTACAGGAATGGAGACCTGATATTACAGGAACTACAAAGAGACGGGAGAGTGAAATGAGAAGAGAACCGTGTTCAACGTCATTCTCTTTTCCACACTTCCAAAGTGGAGGTCGAACGTTGAATCATACTGGTGGAACTTGTTGTCACAGTGGTATGATAGATTTTCGCCATATTTCAGATTTCGGAATTGCATCTGGGAAAATTTCCTGTCTCTATAGAATTTCAAAGCGCAAAGTCAACTTCAAGACTGATGTTTGTCAAGCAGCCGATCCTCAGATCACTATGCTCTGGACCAAAGAAGTTGAAATAGCAAATTCAATTGACGAACTTTTGACACCGCGATCGGTTGTATGGCGGCAGCCTAATTTTCCTGACTTCAAAATGCTTGATGATTGCGTCAGCCATGAAAAAGCTACCCAACACGCAGTCACATTTCCGAAAAAGAGTACGTGTCGAAGAGCAGCGTGCTCAGAATTTTGACCGATTCTAACGAGGAAGGCAGATTGCTTACACGATCTACGAAGATTTTCGGGCCGCGGGAGCTTACGAAGCCGTACAAGGTCTATCAGATCTATTGAATGTTCGCTTACAGAATGATGACGTTCAGGATTTCGACACAAGATGGGACGGAGCTCTCTTAGCAGCAAGTGAAATACCTACGGAAACGTCTTTGAGGGTTTATACAAGTAAAATTGCAGGATTCTGTTCAGCTTCAGACTGTATTGGCTCTGTATGAACAATAGAATGTTCGAAACAATGGACAAACAAGCTATTTACATTTGAAGACGTCTGTAAAACGTCAAATCTGTCACATGATGAGAACTCGAAACTTCAGAGTCCAGAACTTGTGGAAATTCATAGAATTCTCAAGTTGGAAGCAGGAAATGGCCGCATAATTTTCATATGTCTCCAGCAGTTGTACCTCACATGGGTAAAGTCTGTTCGATCGTACGAAACATTTACGGCCGAAGTCCAACGGATGACTTGAATGACTTTGACGTGAACACCAGTGTATGGAATATATTCATGAACGTCACGCTTCAAGCAGCAGTTCATCAAGGTCGAGACTACATGGAGAATTTACGATTGACCAAGAATAAACTCCTGAAGTCTGTCAAACAGTCATTCCAAGTGACTGAAAAGTCCAAAGAGCTCACGTGGAGATCGACGAGTTTACTATGTGACAAAGCTTTTGAGATTACGAATGACAAAACCTTTGTCTTCCCGGACTCGGTGCTCTGTCTGGGAAGCATGAGAGACCAACTGGTCGAAGCCTGGAAGAACAAAATTAAATGGTATTTGGAAATAGAAATCTCAAAGATCTGAATCGAATCGATGGAGAGCCGATCAAATTCGCGTGGAAAGTATTCCCAGGATTCAGTACCTTGGACATCTTCGAAGACATTCAAAAAATTGACAGAACCACAGTGTGAACTTGAGCAGTTCAAAGACAGGATCATCTTCATGTCAATGTACAACGACATTGTATGGTGAGAACAACGAAACACAGAAAAGTGAGAAAAATCCGTTACAGTTGCGAATTTTACTCGCAGATTTCGCCTGAGCGTGGATCAGAGAAGAAATGGTACGGAACTTGCTCTGATAAACCAGACAGAGATTGGGACAAAACTGCTGAACAAATGATGCTCAACCTTGCAGAAAGCAGTCATCCAAAAATTCAGACTTGAGAAGCAAAGCAAAGGGAAAGATGTCTAGTCACTTCAACGGTTGCGAAGAAAACATTGAACTGATTCTTCGCACGGTCATTTCTGCAAATCAGCTCAGTATGAACGGAGCAGTAGCAGATCTGTGCAGAGAACTGTCCAAACATTCCAGAGTTTCAGGGAAAGCTTGATGCAAACGAATGTTTGGAAACAGTGGAAATTCTTACAGAACTTCCCACTGCTGATCCTCACACCGATGCAGAGTTGCAGGGAAATCTGCTGCAAGGTTATGAGCGTAAATTCGAGCAACTTCCCGAAGACCAGAAATTATCCAAACTGTGCTGCGACGCTGGTTTGGAGAATATTGAAGAAGGACAATTCTTCATCACATTGATGAAGAAGAAGGACCAAATGAAATGAAGAATCTATGTCGAGAGTTTTCATTGCCTCGAAGCGAAGAAGCATCTCGAGCGAGAAGGGTGGATTCTCGGAAACACGAAAATCGGCCCAGTCTTTGGATGTGAAAGTCTGCCTTCATCAAAGACGTTACGGTATTGAAATCATGATCGAATCTCTGCTTCGAGAGGGAACAGCTTCTTCGGTTCGAATTGTGAACGGAATTAACAAATATGTAACCGAAACGTCACAAACCATTTCCCTTGAAAATGTTGAGCACAGAGTTACAGGGAAACCTGTTGCAAAAGCAAAGCCACGACTGAAGCTTGCTGTGACACCGTCTCCCATTTCTATTCCTTTTCGTGAAAGAAAATGGATGGACATCAATCCTGAGAGATTTCGTCAAGATTGTTTTGCAGTGTCAAAAAGCCATGATCAGATTACTGCGACATGATCAATCGATGATATTCTGAAGGAATTCAAGGGAAAGTTCGATGGTGCTTCGCAATGGTTACTCAACGATGGGATGTCTATTCTGGCAAAACGAGGAGGACTGGCACTTCTTGTATTTCCGAGCAATTCAGGGACATTCAGGAGGTAATCTCGTTGATCCTGCATTGCAAGACAATGTACTGTTGCCAGAGGATGTCACCGAGTACATCAATCACGTCGCAAATGTAAGTGATTTTTCAATAGTCAGGAGTGGATTGATCCCAGGAGGAAGAAGTTTCAAAGGAGAAAGGCAACTATGTTTTTCACTTCAGTGAACCCGATGGAAGATGACCAAACCATGGAAGAAATTCGATGCAACTTGGACAAACCAAGGATCGCGCCATACAAAAATACATGGAAACGTCATCAAAACACACTGTACTTTTGCAATTTAAAACTCGCCCAGAAGAGAGGATTGCAATTTTACCAAACACGATCACACGCAATCGTTCTCAACTGAAAGCGAAGTCGTAACGTGGAGAACAAGATCAACAAGAACAAGACGCAAGAACATCTTGTGACCACCCAAGCTCATCGCAGAGTTCCAAGGAAACTTGGTGCAACAACATTGACTACAGAATACCTGGCATACTCCATTCTGCAGTCGAACAACAGGACACGAATCGCAGAGGCAAAGTCAAAACGTTGATTCAGCAGTTCGAGAGCCACCCGAACAAGGAGTCTTTCCTGCAGGACTTGAATAAGGCTGAAGAAATTAATGAATTCAGCGACAAGTCGCAGAAGTTGATCGCGGAGATCTTCGTTCTTTGCGAGACCTCTTCCCAAAAACAATGCTCCGATTGTGCATTTTTCTGTGAGACTGGCATTGTCTGTTGTACTTGTGGATAATTTTTTTAATCTTCGCAAAGAACTAAGGAGTTGGACAAGAACAACTACGACGTCTTATCAATTCCAGACTAAAATATCAAAAAGAACACCATTCGCGGTGCCAAACATGGAACCTTCTCAACGGCAACGAATGTACTGTAAGGCTGAGGAAATGTTACAAAAAGCTTGTCAACCCAAGCATGGAGGATTTAAATCCATATGGCACAAAGACGACCAATGCCGAAATTCTTTGTCACTCATTGGGTAGACCGAGGAGCAAATTATTGAACATGACAAAATTGCATTGGAAGACCATTCATACTTCGCAACAAAACGTGAAAGAATTCAAAATACACAACATTGTATACTCAGGTTGAATCAAGACGGTGCTCAACAACCACCAAATCAACGACCTGATTTTGCTCAAGCAAAACGAGAATGCAAATGAATGCAAAAGAATGCACGACGAACATGTGAAAAAGACTCAACAAGAATATAAACCAATTCCTCTTGATCAACAATCACGACAACGAAGAGGACAAGCAGTCGAAGGAATCGACGAGCACGACTATCGAGTCGATCTTCGAACCGGCTGGCGGTTCAAGAAAGCAGAGTCACAGGGAGACGAGAAGTTGGAATTCTTGGCATTCTTCGCTGTCCGAGAACTCGTGATTTTATCTGAGTTTAGGACCAATTTCGGTTGCCGGGAGATAAACTGCCCGATGACCGACGGGAGGTGTGATCAGAACACCCACTCACACAGCATGAACAGATGCGCACAGTGTAGCAGCACATCACACTGCACAGTCTGATCACTTTTCATCACGCGAACATGTTTGGCTCATGGCTCAAGTTTTAAGGATTTGTGTGCCAAAAACATTCTGTCATCCACGCGTCATGTCTCGTTCCAAACCACTTTCATCCCAAAACCACTTTCATCCCAAAACCACTTTCATCCCAAAACCACTTTCATCCAAAACCACTTTCATCCCAAGTCCAAAACCACTTTCATCCCACACCCCAAACCCCAACCCCAACACCACACACTTGAACCCCTAAACCCCAAACCTAAACCCTAAAACCCTAAACCCTAACCCCTAAACCCCAAACCTAAACCCTAAAAACCTAAACCCTAAAAACCTAAACCCTAAAAACCTAAACCCTAAAAACCTAAACCCTAAAAACCTAAACCCTACAAACCAAAACCCTACAAACCAAAACCCTAAAACCCTAAAACACTAAAACCCTAAAACCCTAAAACCCTAAAACCCTAAAACCCTAAAACCCTACAAACCCCTAAAAAACCCCTAACCTCCCTAAAACCCCCTAGAAACTCCCTAAAACCACCCTAAACCCCACCAAAAAAACCTAAAACCCCTAAAAACTCTGAAAAACCCTACAAATCCCTAAAACCCCCTCAACCCCTAAAACCCTCAACACCTAAAACCCCTAAAACCCCTAAAACACCTAAAACCCTGAACCCCTAAAACCCTGAAACCCTAAACCTTAAAAACCTAAAATCCTAAAAACCTAAAAACCTTACAACCTAAAAACCTAAAAACCTAAAACCCTAAACCCTAAAACCCTAAACCCTAAAAATATAAACACCTAAACCCTCAAAACCATGAAAACCCTCAAAAACCTAAACCCTCAAAACCCTCAAAACCCTCAGAACCCTCAAAATACTAAAACCCCCCAAAACCTCCTAAAAACCCTAAAACCCCCCTGAAAACCCTAAAACACCCCAAAACAACCTAAAACACCCTAAAACACCCCAAAACACCCTAAAACACACCTAAAACACCCCTAAAACACCCTAAACACCCTAAAACACCCAAAAACCTGAACCCTAAACACCTAAACTCCCGCCTTTCGACCTTCAACAGACTTTCATGTGGAGCATCACCGGCCTTCGGCCGGCGATGCTCCACATGAAGGCTGGTTGAAACCCGAAAGGCGGGTATGAGCCGTGTTTGTGTGAAGGCGTGGCCGGCCTTCGGCCAGCGACGCCTTCACACGAACACGGACAATATTGTTTTTGCCACCACCGCGTCGTCTTGTTTGCTGTTGTTCTCACATCAAAATCGTTTTGGGATGAAATTGGTTTTGGATGAAAATGTTTTGGGATGAAACTGGTTTTTGGATGAAAGTGGTCATGGGATGAAAGTGGTTTTGGATGAAAGTGGTATTGGGATGAAAGTGGTTTTGGATGAAAATTTCACGTTTGGGATGAAAGTGGTTTTGGATGAACTTGTATTCTACCTCCTGGGATTGCTGCACGATACACGGAATTTTACTGGTTCTTCAGGAAACGTCTTTGAATGACCACCTGCTCAAGAACGACTAGGTTCTACATTGTTCAACAATTGAAAGAATTTGGCATCCTCCTTACAGGAATGGAGACCTGATATTACAGGAACTACAAAGAGACGGGAGAGTGAAATGAGAAGAGAACCGTGTTCAACGTCATTCTCTTTTCCACACTTCCAAAGTGGAGGTCGAACGTTGAATCATACTGGTGGAACTTGTTGTCACAGTGGTATGATAGATTTTCGCCATATTTCAGATTTCGGAATTGCATCTGGGAAAATTTCCTGTCTCTATAGAATTTCAAAGCGCAAAGTCAACTTCAAGACTGATGTTTGTCAAGCAGCCGATCCTCAGATCACTATGCTCTGGACCAAAGAAGTTGAAATAGCAAATTCAATTGACGAACTTTTGACACCGCGATCGGTTGTATGGCGGCAGCCTAATTTTCCTGACTTCAAAATGCTTGATGATTGCGTCAGCCATGAAAAAGCTACCCAACACGCAGTCACATTTCCGAAAAAGAGTACGTGTCGAAGAGCAGCGTGCTCAGAATTTTGACCGATTCTAACGAGGAAGGCAGATTGCTTACACGATCTACGAAGATTTTCGGGCCGCGGGAGCTTACGAAGCCGTACAAGGTCTATCAGATCTATTGAATGTTCGCTTACAGAATGATGACGTTCAGGATTTCGACACAAGATGGGACGGAGCTCTCTTAGCAGCAAGTGAAATACCTACGGAAACGTCTTTGAGGGTTTATACAAGTAAAATTGCAGGATTCTGTTCAGCTTCAGACTGTATTGGCTCTGTATGAACAATAGAATGTTCGAAACAATGGACAAACAAGCTATTTACATTTGAAGACGTCTGTAAAACGTCAAATCTGTCACATGATGAGAACTCGAAACTTCAGAGTCCAGAACTTGTGGAAATTCATAGAATTCTCAAGTTGGAAGCAGGAAATGGCCGCATAATTTTCATATGTCTCCAGCAGTTGTACCTCACATGGGTAAAGTCTGTTCGATCGTACGAAACATTTACGGCCGAAGTCCAACGGATGACTTGAATGACTTTGACGTGAACACCAGTGAATGGAATATATTCATGAACGTCACGCTTCAAGCAGCAGTTCATCAAGGTCGAGACTACATGGAGAATTTACGATTGACCAAGAATAAACTCCTGAAGTCTGTCAAACAGTCATTCCAAGTGACTGAAAAGTCCAAAGAGCTCACGTGGAGATCGACGAGTTTACTATGTGACAAAGCTTTTGAGATTACGAATGACAAAACCTTTGTCTTCGCGGACTCGGTGCTCTGTCTGGGAAGCATGAGAGACCAACTGGTCGAAGCCTGGAAGAACAAAATTAAATGGTATTTGGAAATAGAAATCTCAAAGATCTGAATCGAATCGATGGAGAGCCGATCAAATTCGCGTGGAAAATATTCCCAGGATTCAGTACCTTGGACATCTTCGAAGACATTCAAAAAATTGACAGAACCACAGTGTGAACTTGAGCAGTTCAAAGACAGGATCATCTTCATGTCAATGTACAACGACATTGTATGGTGAGAACAACGAAACACAGAAAAGTGAGAAAAATCCGTTACAGTTGCGAATTTTACTCGCAGATTTCGCCTGAGCGTGGATCAGAGAAGAAATGGTACGGAACTTGCTCTGATAAACCAGACAGAGATTGGGACAAAACTGCTGAACAAATGATGCTCAACCTTGCAGAAAGCAGTCATCCAAAAATTCAGACTTGAGAAGCAAAGCAAAGGGAAAGATGTCTAGTCACTTCAACGGTTGCGAAGAAAACATTGAACTGATTCTTCGCACGGTCATTTCTGCAAATCAGCTCAGTATGAACGGAGCAGTAGCAGATCTGTGCAGAGAACTGTCCAAACATTCCAGAGTTTCAGGGAAACTTGATGCAAACGAATGTTTGGAAACAGTGGAAATTCTTACAGAACTTCCCACTGCTGATCCTCACACCGATGCAGAGTTGCAGGGAAATCTGCTGCAAGGTTATGAGCGTAAATTCGAGCAACTTCCCGAAGACCAGAAATTATCCAAACTGTGCTGCGACGCTGGTTTGGAGAATATTGAAGAAGGACAATTCTTCATCACATTGATGAAGAAGAAGGACCAAATGAAATGAAGAATCTATGTCGAGAGTTTTCATTGCCTCGAAGCGAAGAAGCATCTCGAGCGAGAAGGGTGGATTCTCGGAAACACGAAAATCGGCCCAGTCTTTGGATGTGAAAGTCTGCCTTCATCAAAGACGTTACGGTATTGAAATCATGATCGAATCTCTGCTTCGAGAGGGAACAGCTTCTTCGGTTCGAATTGTGAACGGAATTAACAAATATGTAACCGAAACGTCACAAACCATTTCCCTTGAAAATGTTGAGCACAGAGTTACAGGGAAACCTGTTGCAAAAGCAAAGCCACGACTGAAGCTTGCTGTGACACCGTCTCCCATTTCTATTCCTTTTCGTGAAAGAAAATGGATGGACATCAATCCTGAGAGATTTCGTCAAGATTGTTTTGCAGTGTCAAAAAGCCATGATCAGATTACTGCGACATGATCAATCGATGATATTCTGAAGGAATTCAAGGGAAAGTTCGATGGTGCTTCGCAATGGTTACTCAACGATGGGATGTCTATTCTGGCAAAACGAGGAGGACTGGCACTTCTTGTATTTCCGAGCAATTCAGGGACATTCAGGAGGTAATCTCGTTGATCCTGCATTGCAAGACAATGTACTGTTGCCAGAGGATGTCACCGAGTACATCAATCACGTCGCAAATGTAAGTGATTTTTCAATAGTCAGGAGTGGATTGATCCCAGGAGGAAGAAGTTTCAAAGGAGAAAGGCAACTATGTTTTTCACTTCAGTGAACCCGATGGAAGATGACCAAACCATGGAAGAAATTCGATGCAACTTGGACAAACCAAGGATCGCGCCATACAAAAATACATGGAAACGTCATCAAAACACACTGTACTTTTGCAATTTAAAACTCGCCCAGAAGAGAGGATTGCAATTTTACCAAACACGATCACACGCAATCGTTCTCAACTGAAAGCGAAGTCGTAACGTGGAGAACAAGATCAACAAGAACAAGACGCAAGAACATCTTGTGACCACCCAAGCTCATCGCAGAGTTCCAAGGAAACTTGGTGCAACAACATTGACTACAGAATACCTGGCATACTCCATTCTGCAGTCGAACAACAGGACACGAATCGCAGAGGCAAAGTCAAAACGTTGATTCAGCAGTTCGAGAGCCACCCGAACAAGGAGTCTTTCCTGCAGGACTTGAATAAGGCTGAAGAAATTAATGAATTCAGCGACAAGTCGCAGAAGTTGATCGCGGAGATCTTCGTTCTTTGCGAGACCTCTTCCCAAAAACAATGCTCCGATTGTGCATTTTTCTGTGAGACTGGCATTGTCTGTTGTACTTGTGGATAATTTTTTTAATCTTCGCAAAGAACTAAGGAGTTGGACAAGAACAACTACGACGTCTTATCAATTCCAGACTAAAATATCAAAAAGAACACCATTCGCGGTGCCAAACATGGAACCTTCTCAACGGCAACGAATGTACTGTAAGGCTGAGGAAATGTTACAAAAAGCTTGTCAACCCAAGCATGGAGGATTTAAATCCATATGGCACAAAGACGACCAATGCCGAAATTCTTTGTCACTCATTGGGTAGACCGAGGAGCAAATTATTGAACATGACAAAATTGCATTGGAAGACCATTCATACTTCGCAACAAAACGTGAAAGAATTCAAAATACACAACATTGTATACTCAGGTTGAATCAAGACGGTGCTCAACAACCACCAAATCAACGACCTGATTTTGCTCAAGCAAAACGAGAATGCAAATGAATGCAAAAGAATGCACGACGAACATGTGAAAAAGACTCAACAAGAATATAAACCAATTCCTCTTGATCAACAATCACGACAACGAAGAGGACAAGCAGTCGAAGGAATCGACGAGCACGACTATCGAGTCGATCTTCGAACCGGCTGGCGGTTCAAGAAAGCAGAGTCACAGGGAGACGAGAAGTTGGAATTCTTGGCATTCTTCGCTGTCCGAGAACTCGTGATTTTATCTGAGTTTAGGACCAATTTCGGTTGCCGGGAGATAAACTGCCCGATGACCGACGGGAGGTGTGATCAGAACACCCACTCACACAGCATGAACAGATGCGCACAGTGTAGCAGCACATCACACTGCACAGTCTGATCACTTTTCATCACGCGAACATGTTTGGCTCATGGCTCAAGTTTTAAGGATTTGTGTGCCAAAAACATTCTGTCATCCACGCGTCATGTCTCGTTCCAAACCACTTTCATCCCAAAACCACTTTCATCCCAAAACCACTTTCATCCCAAAACCACTTTCATCCAAAACCACTTTCATCCCAAGTCCAAAACCACTTTCATCCCACACCCCAAACCCCAACCCCAACACCACACACTTGAACCCCTAAACCCCAAACCTAAACCCTAAAACCCTAAACCCTAACCCCTAAACCCCAAACCTAAACCCTAAAAACCTAAACCCTAAAAACCTAAACCCTAAAAACCTAAACCCTAAAAACCTAAACCCTAAAAACCTAAACCCTACAAACCAAAACCCTACAAACCAAAACCCTAAAACCCTAAAACACTAAAACCCTAAAACCCTAAAACCCTAAAACCCTAAAACCCTAAAACCCTACAAACCCCTAAAAAACCCCTAACCTCCCTAAAACCCCCTAGAAACTCCCTAAAACCACCCTAAACCCCACCAAAAAAACCTAAAACCCCTAAAAACTCTGAAAAACCCTACAAATCCCTAAAACCCCCTCAACCCCTAAAACCCTCAACACCTAAAACCCCTAAAACCCCTAAAACACCTAAAACCCTGAACCCCTAAAACCCTGAAACCCTAAACCTTAAAAACCTAAAATCCTAAAAACCTAAAAACCTTACAACCTAAAAACCTAAAAACCTAAAACCCTAAACCCTAAAACCCTAAACCCTAAAAATATAAACACCTAAACCCTCAAAACCATGAAAACCCTCAAAAACCTAAACCCTCAAAACCCTCAAAACCCTCAGAACCCTCAAAATACTAAAACCCCCCAAAACCTCCTAAAAACCCTAAAACCCCCCTGAAAACCCTAAAACACCCCAAAACAACCTAAAACACCCTAAAACACCCCAAAACACCCTAAAACACACCTAAAACACCCCTAAAACACCCTAAACACCCTAAAACACCCAAAAACCTGAACCCTAAACACCTAAACTCCCGCCTTTCGACCTTCAACAGACTTTCATGTGGAGCATCACCGGCCTTCGGCCGGCGATGCTCCACATGAAGGCTGGTTGAAACCCGAAAGGCGGGTATGAGCCGTGTTTGTGTGAAGGCGTGGCCGGCCTTCGGCCAGCGACGCCTTCACACGAACACGGACAATATTGTTTTTGCCACCACCGCGTCGTCTTGTTTGCTGTTGTTCTCACATCAAAATCGTTTTGGGATGAAATTGGTTTTGGATGAAAATGTTTTGGGATGAAACTGGTTTTTGGATGAAAGTGGTCATGGGATGAAAGTGGTTTTGGATGAAAGTGGTATTGGGATGAAAGTGGTTTTGGATGAAAATTTCACGTTTGGGATGAAAGTGGTTTTGGATGAACTTGTATTCTACCTCCTGGGATTGCTGCACGATACACGGAATTTTACTGGTTCTTCAGGAAACGTCTTTGAATGACCACCTGCTCAAGAACGACTAGGTTCTACATTGTTCAACAATTGAAAGAATTTGGCATCCTCCTTACAGGAATGGAGACCTGATATTACAGGAACTACAAAGAGACGGGAGAGTGAAATGAGAAGAGAACCGTGTTCAACGTCATTCTCTTTTCCACACTTCCAAAGTGGAGGTCGAACGTTGAATCATACTGGTGGAACTTGTTGTCACAGTGGTATGATAGATTTTCGCCATATTTCAGATTTCGGAATTGCATCTGGGAAAATTTCCTGTCTCTATAGAATTTCAAAGCGCAAAGTCAACTTCAAGACTGATGTTTGTCAAGCAGCCGATCCTCAGATCACTATGCTCTGGACCAAAGAAGTTGAAATAGCAAATTCAATTGACGAACTTTTGACACCGCGATCGGTTGTATGGCGGCAGCCTAATTTTCCTGACTTCAAAATGCTTGATGATTGCGTCAGCCATGAAAAAGCTACCCAACACGCAGTCACATTTCCGAAAAAGAGTACGTGTCGAAGAGCAGCGTGCTCAGAATTTTGACCGATTCTAACGAGGAAGGCAGATTGCTTACACGATCTACGAAGATTTTCGGGCCGCGGGAGCTTACGAAGCCGTACAAGGTCTATCAGATCTATTGAATGTTCGCTTACAGAATGATGACGTTCAGGATTTCGACACAAGATGGGACGGAGCTCTCTTAGCAGCAAGTGAAATACCTACGGAAACGTCTTTGAGGGTTTATACAAGTAAAATTGCAGGATTCTGTTCAGCTTCAGACTGTATTGGCTCTGTATGAACAATAGAATGTTCGAAACAATGGACAAACAAGCTATTTACATTTGAAGACGTCTGTAAAACGTCAAATCTGTCACATGATGAGAACTCGAAACTTCAGAGTCCAGAACTTGTGGAAATTCATAGAATTCTCAAGTTGGAAGCAGGAAATGGCCGCATAATTTTCATATGTCTCCAGCAGTTGTACCTCACATGGGTAAAGTCTGTTCGATCGTACGAAACATTTACGGCCGAAGTCCAACGGATGACTTGAATGACTTTGACGTGAACACCAGTGAATGGAATATATTCATGAACGTCACGCTTCAAGCAGCAGTTCATCAAGGTCGAGACTACATGGAGAATTTACGATTGACCAAGAATAAACTCCTGAAGTCTGTCAAACAGTCATTCCAAGTGACTGAAAAGTCCAAAGAGCTCACGTGGAGATCGACGAGTTTACTATGTGACAAAGCTTTTGAGATTACGAATGACAAAACCTTTGTCTTCGCGGACTCGGTGCTCTGTCTGGGAAGCATGAGAGACCAACTGGTCGAAGCCTGGAAGAACAAAATTAAATGGTATTTGGAAATAGAAATCTCAAAGATCTGAATCGAATCGATGGAGAGCCGATCAAATTCGCGTGGAAAATATTCCCAGGATTCAGTACCTTGGACATCTTCGAAGACATTCAAAAAATTGACAGAACCACAGTGTGAACTTGAGCAGTTCAAAGACAGGATCATCTTCATGTCAATGTACAACGACATTGTATGGTGAGAACAACGAAACACAGAAAAGTGAGAAAAATCCGTTACAGTTGCGAATTTTACTCGCAGATTTCGCCTGAGCGTGGATCAGAGAAGAAATGGTACGGAACTTGCTCTGATAAACCAGACAGAGATTGGGACAAAACTGCTGAACAAATGATGCTCAACCTTGCAGAAAGCAGTCATCCAAAAATTCAGACTTGAGAAGCAAAGCAAAGGGAAAGATGTCTAGTCACTTCAACGGTTGCGAAGAAAACATTGAACTGATTCTTCGCACGGTCATTTCTGCAAATCAGCTCAGTATGAACGGAGCAGTAGCAGATCTGTGCAGAGAACTGTCCAAACATTCCAGAGTTTCAGGGAAACTTGATGCAAACGAATGTTTGGAAACAGTGGAAATTCTTACAGAACTTCCCACTGCTGATCCTCACACCGATGCAGAGTTGCAGGGAAATCTGCTGCAAGGTTATGAGCGTAAATTCGAGCAACTTCCCGAAGACCAGAAATTATCCAAACTGTGCTGCGACGCTGGTTTGGAGAATATTGAAGAAGGACAATTCTTCATCACATTGATGAAGAAGAAGGACCAAATGAAATGAAGAATCTATGTCGAGAGTTTTCATTGCCTCGAAGCGAAGAAGCATCTCGAGCGAGAAGGGTGGATTCTCGGAAACACGAAAATCGGCCCAGTCTTTGGATGTGAAAGTCTGCCTTCATCAAAGACGTTACGGTATTGAAATCATGATCGAATCTCTGCTTCGAGAGGGAACAGCTTCTTCGGTTCGAATTGTGAACGGAATTAACAAATATGTAACCGAAACGTCACAAACCATTTCCCTTGAAAATGTTGAGCACAGAGTTACAGGGAAACCTGTTGCAAAAGCAAAGCCACGACTGAAGCTTGCTGTGACACCGTCTCCCATTTCTATTCCTTTTCGTGAAAGAAAATGGATGGACATCAATCCTGAGAGATTTCGTCAAGATTGTTTTGCAGTGTCAAAAAGCCATGATCAGATTACTGCGACATGATCAATCGATGATATTCTGAAGGAATTCAAGGGAAAGTTCGATGGTGCTTCGCAATGGTTACTCAACGATGGGATGTCTATTCTGGCAAAACGAGGAGGACTGGCACTTCTTGTATTTCCGAGCAATTCAGGGACATTCAGGAGGTAATCTCGTTGATCCTGCATTGCAAGACAATGTACTGTTGCCAGAGGATGTCACCGAGTACATCAATCACGTCGCAAATGTAAGTGATTTTTCAATAGTCAGGAGTGGATTGATCCCAGGAGGAAGAAGTTTCAAAGGAGAAAGGCAACTATGTTTTTCACTTCAGTGAACCCGATGGAAGATGACCAAACCATGGAAGAAATTCGATGCAACTTGGACAAACCAAGGATCGCGCCATACAAAAATACATGGAAACGTCATCAAAACACACTGTACTTTTGCAATTTAAAACTCGCCCAGAAGAGAGGATTGCAATTTTACCAAACACGATCACACGCAATCGTTCTCAACTGAAAGCGAAGTCGTAACGTGGAGAACAAGATCAACAAGAACAAGACGCAAGAACATCTTGTGACCACCCAAGCTCATCGCAGAGTTCCAAGGAAACTTGGTGCAACAACATTGACTACAGAATACCTGGCATACTCCATTCTGCAGTCGAACAACAGGACACGAATCGCAGAGGCAAAGTCAAAACGTTGATTCAGCAGTTCGAGAGCCACCCGAACAAGGAGTCTTTCCTGCAGGACTTGAATAAGGCTGAAGAAATTAATGAATTCAGCGACAAGTCGCAGAAGTTGATCGCGGAGATCTTCGTTCTTTGCGAGACCTCTTCCCAAAAACAATGCTCCGATTGTGCATTTTTCTGTGAGACTGGCATTGTCTGTTGTACTTGTGGATAATTTTTTTAATCTTCGCAAAGAACTAAGGAGTTGGACAAGAACAACTACGACGTCTTATCAATTCCAGACTAAAATATCAAAAAGAACACCATTCGCGGTGCCAAACATGGAACCTTCTCAACGGCAACGAATGTACTGTAAGGCTGAGGAAATGTTACAAAAAGCTTGTCAACCCAAGCATGGAGGATTTAAATCCATATGGCACAAAGACGACCAATGCCGAAATTCTTTGTCACTCATTGGGTAGACCGAGGAGCAAATTATTGAACATGACAAAATTGCATTGGAAGACCATTCATACTTCGCAACAAAACGTGAAAGAATTCAAAATACACAACATTGTATACTCAGGTTGAATCAAGACGGTGCTCAACAACCACCAAATCAACGACCTGATTTTGCTCAAGCAAAACGAGAATGCAAATGAATGCAAAAGAATGCACGACGAACATGTGAAAAAGACTCAACAAGAATATAAACCAATTCCTCTTGATCAACAATCACGACAACGAAGAGGACAAGCAGTCGAAGGAATCGACGAGCACGACTATCGAGTCGATCTTCGAACCGGCTGGCGGTTCAAGAAAGCAGAGTCACAGGGAGACGAGAAGTTGGAATTCTTGGCATTCTTCGCTGTCCGAGAACTCGTGATTTTATCTGAGTTTAGGACCAATTTCGGTTGCCGGGAGATAAACTGCCCGATGACCGACGGGAGGTGTGATCAGAACACCCACTCACACAGCATGAACAGATGCGCACAGTGTAGCAGCACATCACACTGCACAGTCTGATCACTTTTCATCACGCGAACATGTTTGGCTCATGGCTCAAGTTTTAAGGATTTGTGTGCCAAAAACATTCTGTCATCCACGCGTCATGTCTCGTTCCAAACCACTTTCATCCCAAAACCACTTTCATCCCAAAACCACTTTCATCCCAAAACCACTTTCATCCAAAACCACTTTCATCCCAAGTCCAAAACCACTTTCATCCCACACCCCAAACCCCAACCCCAACACCACACACTTGAACCCCTAAACCCCAAACCTAAACCCTAAAACCCTAAACCCTAACCCCTAAACCCCAAACCTAAACCCTAAAAACCTAAACCCTAAAAACCTAAACCCTAAAAACCTAAACCCTAAAAACCTAAACCCTAAAAACCTAAACCCTACAAACCAAAACCCTACAAACCAAAACCCTAAAACCCTAAAACACTAAAACCCTAAAACCCTAAAACCCTAAAACCCTAAAACCCTAAAACCCTACAAACCCCTAAAAAACCCCTAACCTCCCTAAAACCCCCTAGAAACTCCCTAAAACCACCCTAAACCCCACCAAAAAAACCTAAAACCCCTAAAAACTCTGAAAAACCCTACAAATCCCTAAAACCCCCTCAACCCCTAAAACCCTCAACACCTAAAACCCCTAAAACCCCTAAAACACCTAAAACCCTGAACCCCTAAAACCCTGAAACCCTAAACCTTAAAAACCTAAAATCCTAAAAACCTAAAAACCTTACAACCTAAAAACCTAAAAACCTAAAACCCTAAACCCTAAAACCCTAAACCCTAAAAATATAAACACCTAAACCCTCAAAACCATGAAAACCCTCAAAAACCTAAACCCTCAAAACCCTCAAAACCCTCAGAACCCTCAAAATACTAAAACCCCCCAAAACCTCCTAAAAACCCTAAAACCCCCCTGAAAACCCTAAAACACCCCAAAACAACCTAAAACACCCTAAAACACCCCAAAACACCCTAAAACACACCTAAAACACCCCTAAAACACCCTAAACACCCTAAAACACCCAAAAACCTGAACCCTAAACACCTAAACTCCCGCCTTTCGACCTTCAACAGACTTTCATGTGGAGCATCACCGGCCTTCGGCCGGCGATGCTCCACATGAAGGCTGGTTGAAACCCGAAAGGCGGGTATGAGCCGTGTTTGTGTGAAGGCGTGGCCGGCCTTCGGCCAGCGACGCCTTCACACGAACACGGACAATATTGTTTTTGCCACCACCGCGTCGTCTTGTTTGCTGTTGTTCTCACATCAAAATCGTTTTGGGATGAAATTGGTTTTGGATGAAAATGTTTTGGGATGAAACTGGTTTTTGGATGAAAGTGGTCATGGGATGAAAGTGGTTTTGGATGAAAGTGGTATTGGGATGAAAGTGGTTTTGGATGAAAATTTCACGTTTGGGATGAAAGTGGTTTTGGATGAACTTGTATTCTACCTCCTGGGATTGCTGCACGATACACGGAATTTTACTGGTTCTTCAGGAAACGTCTTTGAATGACCACCTGCTCAAGAACGACTAGGTTCTACATTGTTCAACAATTGAAAGAATTTGGCATCCTCCTTACAGGAATGGAGACCTGATATTACAGGAACTACAAAGAGACGGGAGAGTGAAATGAGAAGAGAACCGTGTTCAACGTCATTCTCTTTTCCACACTTCCAAAGTGGAGGTCGAACGTTGAATCATACTGGTGGAACTTGTTGTCACAGTGGTATGATAGATTTTCGCCATATTTCAGATTTCGGAATTGCATCTGGGAAAATTTCCT
>CBDCEV010000214.1:2500-3839 GCA_965215715.1 Hyphomicrobiales bacterium
TTTCTGTCAACTCGGCCTGGCACCTGTTCCAGGTTCAGACCGCAAAAATCAAAGAAAAGTGCGATCTCCTCTCCACATTTACTGTAAGCTAGCACCTGTTCCAGGTTCAGACCACCCAAAAAAAAGAAAAGTGCGGTCGACCCTCCACAATTTCTGTCAGTTCGTCCTGGCACCTGCCCGAAGTTCTTTGGGTTTTTTCTCGCCTTGCCCTGCGCAAGCACAGAAAAAAAAAGGCCAGCGAGACCCTCATTCCACATTCAATGTAAGCTAGCACCTGTTCCAGGTTCAGACCCCAACACCTGTTCCAAAAAAAAAGAAAAGTGCGGTCGACCCTCCACATTTTGTGTAACCTCGGCCTAGCACCTGTTTCATGTTCAGACCGCAAAAAGAAAAGAAAAGTGCGATCCCCTCTCCACATTTTCTGTAAACTAGCACCTGTTCCAGGTTCAGACCCCACGCCAAAAAAAAAAAAAAAAGTGCGGTCGACCCTCCACAATTTCTGTCAGTTCGTCCTGGCACCTGCCCGAAGTTCTTTGGGTTTTTTCTCGCCTTGCCCTGCGCAAGCACAGAAAAAAAGGCCAGCGAGACCCTCATTCCCATCAATCAACTGAAGTCAGCAATCCCTATCTCTCTCCACATTTTCTGTCAACTCGGCCTCGCACCTGCCCAAAGTTCGGATCCAAAAAAAAAGGTCAAAGACAAAGACAAAGACAAAGACAAAGACAAAGACAAAGACAAAGACAAAGACAAAGACAAAGACAAAGACAAAGACAAAGACAAAGACAAAGACAAAGACAAAGACAAAGACAAAGACAAAGACAAAGACAAAGAGACAAAGACAAAGACAAAGACAAAGACAGAGACAGAGACAGAGACATAGACAGAAGAACGACACCCCTGAGGGTCCAATTGGCAAAAAGAACCAACGATTTCAATTCTGTCTATTCCTCAAATTATGCATCTTGATTTCTTTCTGTGTGGCACAATTCGTCACAATCAGGATGAACCTCAGTGGATCGTAGCACAAAGGCTACTCTCGGCACTTACAATACCTGAAGTATTTAAGTCGTCTGCAAAAGAATTATCATTTCAGCAGCGCCTTTATAATTGATCACACATCTATTTAACAACCAAGCGCAATTCACATGTCACTAAAGCGAAAGCTTAAAACATCACCAGTCGCCACCAAAATGGTGTGAAGCACTGCTTAACCAGCACGGATTCCAACTTAGAGGCGTTCAGATGTAATCCAGCAGATGGTAGCTTCGCAGCATTAGCTTTTTCAGTTAACAGCATTTACCAACTATCTGAACGAAGTGTTCCTCTCGTACTAACTTCG
>CBDCEV010000215.1:0-10605 GCA_965215715.1 Hyphomicrobiales bacterium
AAAGAGCAGAAAGACGAGACAGTAAGAGAGAAGAACAAAAGAGAAGAGCAGTGCCAACTGCAGGCAAAAGAAGAGCAGTGCCAACTGCAGGCAAAAGAAGAGCAGTGCCAACTGCAGGCAAAAGAAGAGCAGTGCCAACCGCAGGCAAGAAAAGAGCAGTGCCAACCGCAGGCAAAGAGCAGTGAGTGCACCAGGACCACGAGAAGCGCATCTTAACCCTCAACCAAAGGAGGGGGAGAGAAGAGTGTCATTTGGTTGAGGGAGAGAAACAAGGAGATCGAGGAGGACTCGATCAGGAGAGAAACAAGGTGATCGAGGAGGACTCGATCAGGAGAGAAACAAGGAGATCGAGGAGGGCTCGATCAGGAGGAAGACGATTAGCGTGTAGCTTCAAGCAATCGTCACGAACATTGACAGACGCGATTCTCTACCGTCAAGGACGAGCATTTGATCAAGAGTGGTGACACTGCACTGGAGGTGAGGTGTCAGGAAACTCTGGGCACGAGGGAGCTTTGAGTGGATGGAGATCAAGATCTGTGAAGAGTTGAATAAAACAGTCGCAAGAGTAGACATTGTATGTCAAGAGTGGTCAAGAACCTCGAGTGTGGTGCGTGTCAAGAGCTGTGACGAACCTTGGACGACAAAGATTTCGCATTGGAGTTGGAGTTGGAGTTTGAGTGATGATGGGTTTGAAGAAAGAAAGACCGAAGGTTGTATGAAACACGAGCCAAACGGCCGTGAAGAAAGTGAAACAGCCAGGGATTGGGACCCGAGAACCCATGAACAAACAGCCAGGGTCGGAACCCAAGAATCCGTGAAGAAAACAGCCAGGGAAGGGACCCAAGAACCCGTGAAGCAAGAGCATAGACAACAGTAGACGTGAATCTGTGATGGCAGTGCTGCAATCCGGCGAAACACAGTGTTGGTGGCGTTTGCGGCGACAAGCGCATGGAAGGAAGATGAGAAGTTGAAACTCCGACTTGTCCAGAGTTGGGCGAGGAGTTTGGAGAGAAGTGAGGAGAAGAAGATGATGGAGGCAGATGTGCAAGGCGATTATCAGGTAATGTTAGTGACAGCGAACAAGAGGATGTTTTTGGCCCAGCAGACAGAAAATCATCAACAAGAGCAGACAGAGGTCAAAGGATGAGATTCAAAGCTGTACATCGCCATCACAACGAAAGAGCAGGATGATTCCAAGTTGGAGTATAGTGTCAAAGAGAAACTGGAGCGGGTGTGACCAGTTTGCAGAGGAGAAGCAACAGAAACTTGAGGAGAAAGCAATGGAGAACCAAGCAGGACATCGTGATGGATGCAGAGTCTCTGGAAGTGAGTGGTGACAAGAGAGAAAATGGCGAGGTCGAAGGAGCAGTACAAGAAGTTCAGCAGATGGAGAACGACGAGATGGATGTGACAGTTGACGATCAGAGACGGCGCAGATCGAAGGTGCTTAAGTTGAGGATGAAGTATAGAGTCACGTCGATGAAACAACGGAGCTGCAGGATCAACGAGCAAGGTTCAGATGGTGAAGAGATGTCACATGAGGAACAACAGCATCAAGCAGACATCGAGTCGAAGAACATGGCTGCGTAACAACAGAAAGCAACCGAATCTCGCGAGGAAGTTCAGAAGGTCAGTGCAGGTCAATTTCTCAGAAGCACCAGCAGAAGGACCGTGCAAGAAGTCACAAATGACATGAAACGAGTCTCCAGACTCGCTGAGATGACGAAAACCGAGTCAATCAAGATCAATCATGAGGTGGCCAACGTCACGAGAAGCAGAGAAATGTGTGTTCAGCCGCAACCAGCAGTAAGTTTAGCCGCGAGGTGGTATGTATGGAGGACAAGTCGTGACAGCCAGCGATCAGGCCACATCGGAGAGTCAGAACAGCGTAGCCATTGCGAGACCAGCGCGCGACGTAGCAGTCATTATGCTGGCAGCAGCCACCAAGCTGCAGGTCTCGAGCAGCAGTCAGACCAGTTCGCATTTGAGATCCAGCACAGCATGTCTTGTGGTCAACCCGTGTATGAGAGCCGACAGTGGCGAACAAGACGAACGCGCAGGCAGTGAGCGCGCAGTCAGGACCGCTGGATGATGTGAAGTCGAAGCTCGTGGTGACCAGGCAGAAGGTGAACAAGGACAGAACAAGGTGGAGCAGACTCGTGTGCGAGTAGTTCAGTTGAAGGACGAGATAACCGCCGATTCGAAAACTCAGTCATCAGGGTCTCACGAATGCAGAAACCGAGGAGATGCACGTCCTGACCAAGACCTTCGAGGAGAAAACGGTTCGGCAGATGAGTTTGGCAATCGATGTTGAGGAGATGGAGTCAGAACTTTCCGAAGCAGAAAGCATTTTCGGTAGATTGAGACTTGGCTTACAAGTTGAAGGGTGGCACAACCGGCCCAGGCGTCAGAGTGTGAAGAGCGGCAGAGGCTCAGAGTCGGAGAAGTGGTGGACAGACGTGGTAACATCAAGTTACTCAATGACGAGGACAATCTGGAGCTCATTCAGCAGGAACAGGTGCAGAACAGCACAGTGGAGCTCATTCAGCAGGAACAGGTGCAGAACAGCACAGTGCAGCTCATTCAGCAGGAACAAGCGCGAAACAGCACATTGGAGCAAATCATCGCAATGCCAGTTCCACGTTTACGGCCAAGAAGTTTCACGCCCTGAATGAAAGCGATGACGTCGAGGAAGAGAGTGACGAGGATGATCAAGAAGCCCGTGATCAATGTCAAACTGAAGATGTCTGGTAGTGATAAGGAGAGACGGAAGAGCAGACGTAAGTTGAAGTCCAAGTGGAAGAACGAACTTTCCATAATCAGCACGGAGATGGAAGTCAAGGGACAGAAGATGATGCCGAATCATGAAGCAGGTGAATCCCACAGTCCAGGGAGGCAGAGAAGTACCGAGACAGGGACGAACTCAGCGGTACGATGTGAAGAAGAGGAAGTGAGCTCGCATGGCTGAGGGGGGCGTGTAAAGTTCAGACAGCCATGCTAGCCATCTCACAGCCATGATCAGTACAGCCTCAGCTCAGTTCAGTTCAGCGCAGCAAAAAAAGGGTTGGCGCTCTGATGACTCAACATCCTGCCTGGATGAGTCATCACACCGGTGGGTCCCGGCAAGGACACCCACGGTACACCGGTGCCCAAACAGTGGGGAGGCCGTGGGTGGCCCGACTCACAGTGCAGTCAGCAGTGGCTCAATGATCGACGCAGACACCAAGAGTTGTTTTTGTATTTGACAGAAAACAAGTTTTTTTTTTTTTGCAACTTGTTCTTGTTTGCAAAGGGTTTAGTTTTTGCTTTTGCGGATGGGTTTTGTGGTTTTTATGCATGGGATTTGTTTATTTGCTTTTTTAATCAAGGAGTTTGTTTTTCCAATAGGGTTTGTTTTTTTGCAATGGGTTTTGGTCTTTTGTTTTTGCCTTTTTTTCAAAGGGTTCTGTTTTTGCGCAAACGGCTTTGTTTGTTTTCTGCAGTTTCGCTTTTTCTTTTTGAGGGTTTCTTTGCTTTTTTTTGCAACGTTGTGTATTTCAGATCGGGTTCCAGTCTGGTTTTGATAAGTTTTAGTGTGGTGTAGATGAAGTTTAGATCAGGATTAGATATAGTTTAGATGGGGACCAACCAGATTGAGTTTAGATAGGGTTTACTTGAAATCTGGATACTTTTTAGATAGGGCACAGAAAGGGTTGAATTAAATAAGGTAAATGATCGGTTTAGTTCAGGTTTAGAGGTTTAGGTATGATTCTAAAAAAAATTTACAGATGGAGCTCAGATAGGGTTCAGATCAGTTTCAGATGGGATTTAAAAAAGAGTTTGGAGGGGTTTAAGGTCGTGTTCGTAAGGTTTTTAAAAATTCTTATATGGTGTCCCGAAAAGTTTGACACCGGTTTTTTAAGGGTTCGATAGGGTGTAGATGGAGTTACATGGAATTTCAGACAGGGTTAAAAATTCAAGTTGGGTTCTGAGAAGGTTTAGATCAGTTCAGATAGGATTTAAAGAGGGTTGAAAATCGATTCAGTTTGTGTCAGAAAGGGGTTTAGATTTGGTGTAGAAAGGTTTTGGAATGTGATGAGATTGGTTTTAGAAGCACATGAGATAGGGTTTAAACACATTTCAAGTAGGTTTAGATATGGTTTTAATCAGTTCAGGCTATTGTGTACAGAAGATAGGGTTTAAACAAATTTCAAGTAGGTTTAGATAGGGTTTAAATCAGTTCAGGCTATTGTGTACAGAAAGTTCAAATAAGGTGTTAATGGGCTTCGATTTGGTTTAGATAGGTCAAGATACGGTTTAGATGGGGTGCAGATAGGGTTCAGATGGAGTATTTTTGAAAAAGGGGTTAACATCGAGTTTAAGAAGGCTATAGACATGGTTCAGATTGGACTTAGGTGGGGGTTTGATCGGGGTTACACAAGATTTCGACAAGGTTTCGATAAGGTTTTATATAAATCGAAAAATGTCTTGACAAGGTTAAAATAGGGTTGAGATACGGTTTAGGTATTGGGTTTCAATGGGGCTCAAGTAAGACTTGTCTAGGATTTAAATCGGCTTGACATAAGATAAGGGTATGGTTCAGGAAAAGTTTAGTTAGTTTTTAGATGTATTTTAGACAGGGCTCCGATAGGGTTGAGTGAGATACGGATTAGATAGTGTCGACGTGGGGTTTGGATCATGTTTACGACGTGTGTAGATTGGGTTTAGAGAGAGTTCAGATGGAGTTTAGATAGGTGTGTAGATTGAGTGTCCATAGGTGTAGATAGGGTCACATGGAAATTGAAAGGATAGGGTTCAGACCAGGTAATGTGAACTGTCGAGGGTTTGGTTTAAATGGGGTAAAGAAGATGTTAAGATAGGGTTAAGATATGGTGAATAAACGGTTAAGATAGGAGTGAAAAGTGGTTGAGAAACGGTTTGGATAGGGTTGGCGTACGGTGTAGACTGGGCTCAGAAAAGGTGTAAATTGGGTTTAGAAAGTCTTTCGACAGGTTTGAGGAAGAGTTGAGATATGGTTCAGACAGGTATTAGTTTTTCAGAAAAATGTTAACAAGCAAGGGTTTTTTCGTTGGATCAGAACGGGTTAAGATAGGTCAAGGTTTAAAAAAAATTTCCAAAGATTTTAGATAGGGCTTATATAGGGTTGTGATAGGGTTGAGGTGACATGTATTTCGGGTTTAAATACGCGCCAGATAGTAAAAGTTTAGATACCATTTATGTAATGTTAAAATGTGATTCAGATAGGGTATGTATCGGTTTAGATAGTGTTTAGATAGGATGCACATCGGTTGTGATAAGGTTTCAATATAGTTCAGTTAAGGTTAAGAATAGGGTTTAGATCGGGTTGTGATGAACTTTGTTGGTGCTTGGATTAGGTCTAGATGGACCTTTGAAAAAGTTTAGATAAGGTGTAACAGATAGGGTTTAGGAATGGTTCCGATATGGTTTCAACAGGTTCAAGAAAGTGTTCACAAATGTTTTGGAGAGATTCTCAGGCTGTGAAAGGGTTTCGAAAAGGTTCAGGTAGGGTGTAGAAGAGGTGTAGAAAGATTTTGAAAAGGAGTTTAGATGGAGTTGAGATAGGTCTTAGATCATATTTACGTAAGGTTTGGACACAGTTGAGACAGGTTTAGACAGGGTTTAGGAAAGGTTCATTTGACGTTTAAATAAGATTGGGTTCAAATAAGGTTTAGATAGGTTTCAGAAAAAGGTTTACACAAGGTTTAGGCAAGGTTTAAATCAGGTTAACATAAGGTTTCGATCAAGTTCAGAAAGATTGTAGATATTTTTGGATAGGTGCAGATAGGGAAGGTTTAGATAAGGTTTGGATGGTGTTATCTTACGGTTTAGATAGGGTTTATATGTGGTTTAGATTGGGGTTTTGTTAAGGTTTCAACAAGGTTTAGATACGGTATTCATTAGGTTTGATAGGAATTAAACAGGTTTCAGATTTGATCGAGTTAGGGTTTAGAGGGTTTTCGATTGTATTTAGACCGGGTTTAGATCAGGGTTCCGATAGGGTTTCGATGTGGCAAGGGTGAAGTTTAGATTAGTTTATAAAGGGTTTTAATAGAGTTCAGATAAGGGCTGACAAGGTTGAGTGGGGTTCTAGTGGTGTCAAGAGAAAGTTTAGATAGGGTTCACATGGGGTTGATCGCAGGTTTAGATGAGGTTTAGAACGGTTTATGACAAAGTTTAGAAAAGGAGTTTATGTTTTTTTCACAATGGTTTTTCCCAGAGTGTGTTTGTTTGAAGGAGTTCTTTTTTTTCACAAGCGTTCTTTTTTTCTCGAAAGGGGTTTTTTTTTTTTTCAGATTTTTTCAAAAGTTTTTTTCGAAGCTTTGTTTTTCAATTTTGTTGTCGAATATGCAAATGTTTTTGCGTTTTTCAATATATGATGTTTCTTCAAAACGTTTTTTTCTCATAAAGGGTGTTTTTTTGAAAAAAAAACTTCTTAACCCATTTTTTTTTTTAAAAAAAAAATTTTGAAGGTTTTGTTGAAGGGTTTTTTCTCTTTCAAGGGTTCTTTTTCTTTCTCGTTTTTTTCATTTTTTCAACAGTTTTTTGACAATGGCTCTTTTCTCAGAGGAGCCCTAAAGGTTTTCTTTCCTTTTCAGTTTTTTCTTCAGACAGATTGTCAAAAGTTTTTCCTATGTTTTTCAAGGGTTTTGCTTTTTTTTGGAGAGGGAGTAGAGAGAAATAAGAGAGTGGAAGAAAGAGTTTTTTTTGCCTTTTTTCAAATGTTTATTTTGCAAAGTTTTTCTTGTTTTTTTCTTTGATATTTTTCAAATTGTTTTCATTTCAAAAGTTTTGTTTTTCGAATGGTTTTCGTTTTTTCTCAAAGTTTTTTTTTTCAAATGGTTCTGTCCCAAACAAAAGCTTCTAATTTGCTTTAACAATGTTTTGTTTTTGTTTTTTTTTTCGAAAAAAGTCTGCTGTTGCAAAAAACGGTGGTTTTTGCACAAGTTTTTTTGAGTGTTGATTCAAAAAAATGTTTCTGTTATTTGAATCTTTTTTTAAACAAGTGGTTTTTCTTTCAGAAGGGCGGTTTCCTTGAAAAGATTCTTTTAAAAAGTGAGTTTCTTTTCCAAACGTAGGTCTTCTGTCACAAAAGATGGTCTTCTTTGTTTCAGATTGAGCATTATTAATTTATTTCAAAAGATTTTTTGTCAACGGTTCTTCAAAGGTTTATGATTTTCATATAGGACTTTCTCAAACGGTTTCTTTCACAGGTTGTTTTTCAAAGGATGTTTTTCACATGTTTGTTTTTTTTTTTTCAAAAGTTTTCTGTTTTTGCAAAGTGTTTTTTTTTTCAACAAATGTTTTTCAGATGCTTTTTTCAGATGTTTCAGATGTTTTTTCTCTCATGCTCGCAAGGTTTTTTATCTACTCAAAGTTATCTTTCTTCTCCCAATTTTGTTTTCTCAAGGTTTATTAATTTTCTTCTCCAGGATGAATTTCCCTTTGAAAGGTTTATTTTTCTTTCTCGAGGTTTTATTTTTCCAAGATTTTTTCGACTGGTTTTTTCACAAGAAGTCTTTTTCCCCAAGGAGTGTTTTTCCCAAGGGTTTTTTTTCTGACCAAGGGGTTGCGTCTCTTTCTTGCCAAGGGGTTGCCTTTCCTTTTTGCCACGGGGGTTGTTCGGGGTTGTTTTTCTTGCCAAGGGGTTGTGTTTCTTTTTTTTTTTTGCGAAGGGGTTGTGTTTCAGTAGGGGCATTATGTTGTCCAAGTTGTTTTTCAAAAGATTTGTTTTTTGTCAAAGGCTTTTTTCAAATGTTTATTATTTTCATATCGCTGAAGGTTTTGTTAATTTTATTTTTATTTGGTTGAAGATTGTTTTTTCTTCTGCAAGGAGTTTTGTTGATTCCGCAACGTTTTTTTTTTTTTTTGCAATTTTTTTTTAACAATGACGATTCGCATCGGCACGATGCACGTCCTCCGCATGCACGTTACGGAGACCGAAGAGACGCAAGAACTGCGTTTTGCTTTGTACTTTGTGTTTCTACTCTCATTTCTATACAATCTGAGGGACTGAAAAGGAAAAATCTAGTGCTTCAAATGGAAACAGCAACATCTGTTGCACAGAATTCCTAACAGAGTTCGCGTAAGGTACCACAGCATTCACGTACAGCAACACCTCACCTTCCTTTCAGCAAAATGCCCAGGAAGGCAGAACTGAGCGGGTTCCATTCCACGAGTAATACACTCTGTCCTTATTCACTTCCTCATCTCGCATCGTCCAACGAAAGAATCTACGTGATCCACTCATCACGAATGACCAACAAAATATACCATTTCATAGCACAACAGGATATGAGACACCGTTGACCAGCAGGCAACAGCAAGCATAATCGCAGCCTAGTACGATAACTGGCGAAGATGACTACAGCAGCAAAGCATTCGTACTTTCAAGGATGAAAGATACCACCCAAGTACCAAGTGTGAATTGAGCATGATTCCCTTGATCTCCCAATCTCCATCTCTATTCAACCAGTAGAAAACAACCTTTCTGTTTCCCAAAGAACACAAGATGACGGTGACAGTTAGATGGCCATGCGACATTCCATGGATGACAGTCTGACAGCGCTCTTTTCCTGCGTGGATTGAAGAAGGAGCTGAGACTCAAATTTGACCAATATATAAAACATCCAAGGCGAAACTGCACGTAAGTGCTGCTCTGCATACTTCCACATCGAGCAGGTAAGACTGCAATAGTGGACTGTGTACGAAGTGCGCGAAAGAGTACAGCAGCTTGTTGTCCACGTTGTGTTCCTCTTCTTCACTGAAGGTACTAGAGGAGCTCTCGCCACCCCTCTTTGAGGGTCCGTTTGGTCCAGAAGATCCAGCCACCATGCCACTTTGTCAAATTCAGAAGAGGACACACTTATCTCTGGCGTGTCACAACCCATATTACCATACCCGTTCGTAGTGGGAAGAGAAGCAGAAGAAGTGCTTATAGATACTTCAGTCTTGTACAGCCATCACATGAGCACCTGTTTTCCGCCGCTTAGTCTTGAGTTCAGATATGCCACAGTGCACGCCCACATCTTTCAATTGATCAGTGCAAGGACCAAGGAGACGGATGGACTGAATGTCAACTTTGTATTCTTTTTCTCTACTCTCATTTTCAACAGCAAACTGGAAATCTTTTGCTTCCGCCGGAAATAAGATCGTAAGATTCTCAACACCCAGTCTCAATGCCTCACGTTCAGCTTCCATTGCAGTCGTATTCCTCAGCAGCTTGCCACCATGTGCAATCCTCTCAAATTCACCCTTCAAGTTACGAATCCACAATATCCAGGCTGCCGCACCATTTCCATTACCTCTTCTTGCCCCATCAAAGGAGAGAACCACATGTTTTGCCATCTTCAATTTTTCACAATAGTCTCTTCATCTCCATTGCGCACCTGGATTAGAGTCTCCATTGTCCAATAGCCAGTTAGCATGCGTATCAGCAGTCTTGTTTGACTTCCGGAAAACGTGTCTGCACCAGCAACTCTCGTCATTTCTTGGACGAAAAGTCCCACCCAAATACCATCTCACAAATTGATCAATCACGTTGCGCACATGTAGTGTGTGCTCGCTACCCTTGACCTCCCACTCTCCATTCATCCAGTTGATAACGACCTTGCTGTCGCCGAGAATCTCCAGACGACGATGACTGTCAGATGGCCACGCAACATTCCAAGGATGACTGTCTTCACGTGGTCTTTTCTCAGGAATTGTACAGGAATCAGCACTCTTTACAAGATCAGATGTGTACTTCAAATTCAGCATGCTATGCCAAGCACGCTCAAAATCCTTGGTCAGGGAGATCCATTCCGTCCAAGTTTTGCATTTCTTCAGCTTGTGCATCCAGTCATCTCCGAAGAAGCGCGCAAACGGTAATTCCCAATAAGTACACCGTCCAGTTTGAGGCCTTTTCCACTGCAGATTGTTGCTGTAGTCTTCCTTTGACAGTTTGACATAGTCTTCCTTCCAGTTCTTGTCACATCGCCAAGTCAGAATTTCCTCCCAGTATCTTCTGCCCTTGGCATCGTTCGGGCAGCTAGCCATCTGCCAGGCTGCAATCTTCACTCTTTTCGTAGCCAAATCTTGAATTCTTAGTTGCTTGTACTTCTTCAGCTGCTTCGCTGCAATCAGTCCCGTTCTTTTCATGTAATCAACCCAACCCTCATTTGGGAGTCTACGAAGGCAGAGGACACGTCGTAGCTTACCCAAGCTCCCAAGAACGCAGCGATTGGAACATACTTTGTGTAAACGCCCATTCTCCTGCACCATGAAGCACTGTAGGTACACAGGTTGAGTAAAATGCTGAGATGCTGAGATGCGTTTGCATACAGGGATCTTCGGGTCACAGAAGAGGGCCTTCTTCGCATAAAATAAGGAGTTGCCCTTGGAGATCCTGTGCCACATACTCGTTTCTGAACATCCGCGACTGTCCAGCCATGTGCCAAGCGCTTCCATACCCTCCGTCACGTGCCAGGTGTATTTCTTGTCTCTTTTGCTCACAATTTCAATGGTCTGGCCTGGTTTGTATTCAGTGTAAGGTCCAGCAACAATTTTCAAGCTCTTCTCCTTCCATCGCATATCCAGCTCTTCCAT
>CBDCEV010000216.1:0-6315 GCA_965215715.1 Hyphomicrobiales bacterium
AGCCGAAAACAAGAACTCGAGTCCCAGAAAGCGAACCTGAATTGTTGTCTATAGAAGCATATAGCGACAGTGGTTGGGCTGGATGTCGTGACACACGACGAAGCACAAGCGGAGGCATGATTTATTTTGAAGGTGCAGTGTTATCATTTTGGTCAAGGACACAAACAACAATTGCCCTATCAAGTTGTGAAGCAGAATTATACGCAGTCAACATGGCAACGATTGAAGCTTTGAACGTGAAATCGACGATTGAAGAACTGATCAAAAATTGCAAGACGAATATCACAATATACACCGATTCTTCTTCGGCAAAATCGATCACCTCACGAAGAGGAGTTACACGGAAAACAAAACATATTGAACTGCGACAGCTGTTTGTACAAGACTTGGTGGCCAATGGAACATTGCAAGTGACAAAGGTGGGAACATTGTCAAACCCAGCTGACATCTTCCCGAAGTTTGTGAGTTCAGAAACGATTCAACGACAAGTGCATGCTGTTGGATTACGATGCACGAAGTTTGAACATGCGATTCATGTCATCAGATGTGTACCGTCAGATTTGGTTGAAGTTTGCGAGACAAAAGCCCACAAAACTCGAGCAATGGCAATTCTGAACTTTGATTTTTCAAAGTTCCTCGAGGCAGAGCGACCAAAGTACGATGTCAAAAATGTTTGGCGATCCGTACCAGATGGCGATGAAGATCGTGAATGATGATGAGATCCAGTCAGTCCACGATTTCCAGACCGTTAGCGAGAAGGTGAGCATCACCGATCTGCTCGAGGTGCGGAGAATCGGAATCCCACACGATACACAAGTGAAGATGACACGAGTGTGGGAGGAACACGAACGATTTACACCAGACAAGCGCAAAGATTGTCCGATTCCACAGTGGTACGGCAAGGCGATCAGGTACGATGGATACGAATTGGACGAGAGCTTGAAGAAGGCGAGATTATTCTACGAGCCACCGCACCTGATGATCCTCGACAAGGTGCTACTGACAAACACCAAGATGACGAAGGCTGGAAAGCCTACGAACGAATACGCCTACGTTCCATTAGATTACCATTATGATGACGAAATCGCGATCATGCACATGAGCAACTACTCGCACCCGGTATTTCACGAGAACTACGAAACAGCAGCAGTGTTTAGTGCAATTATGATGCCAACACGAGGAACGTAAACGATCTTGGCGATTTGGAAAAAATCGATTCAAACGACTCTAGACAGGATGATCAGGAATTGCCGAGGCCGAGATCAAGTATGGTATGAAGATCGCGAGAAGGCGATCACTTTTTGCTGCATTACCTCAGGTATGACCGACTACACGACCGTGTTCGAAATCGATGAGGAAGTTGTCGCGACTGCGAAGATGATGTTGAAATGTGAAACGACCACTAAGTTACACTGGTCGATATTCAACGATGACGATGCTATCTTTCCAACGCAAATTGCATATCGAGCTATGACGAATTTCAGGTATGCAAATGGAAGAGCGAAGAATGAATGCCCGATATGTACACGACTGTTGACGGACGATCACAAGACCTACAGGGACGTGAAAAAAATGCCAAATGATGACCTGACGAATATGATACGATTGGTTTCAGAACCATACTGGTCATGGCGAAGAGAAGTTGTCATCGACGAACGAAAGCCGAAGGTCCCTTTCAATATGACTGTGATCCCAGATCGTCGAGAAGGCGTGTTAAATGATACCTCCGAATCTGTGATCTCTTCTTGAACCTCCTGTGTGTATGGCAACACCTGCACTTGTGGTTCTTCCTGTTGTTGTGAAGTTTGTTGTACTGAGTTTACAGAGTGACCGATGGTTGTAGAGAGTCAGCACACTCATGCAAGAATGGTGCATGGCTCAAGGTGCATGGAGGGATGCACATGTACTTTCAGCTTTGACCAATGTTGGTGATTCGTGCGTCTTGAAAAGAGCGAACACATCATCGCACGATATCACGATTGATCCACGATATTCTTTGGATTTGACGATTAAGTTTTTACAGGTTGGCCCTTCGGGTCGGGGTTGGCCAGGGCCCCGACCCCAAAGAGGGGAAAGCCAGGTCCAGCCAAGAAGGTGAGGACGGGAAGGCCAGGGGCCCAGCCAAAAGGAAAGGAAGGTGAGGGGCCAGGCCTGGCCCAAGAGCAAAGGAGGCTTGAACTTGAGGTTGGCCCGCCCTTCCTCCTTGGAGTTGCGGTTGTCCAGCTTTGTGTGGTCATAATCTTAATTTAAATTACAAAAAACACAATGACATAAGACAGGGATTGGCCCTTGGGGTTGGGGTCGGCCATTGGAGTTGGGGTTGGCCCTTCCTTCGGGTTTGGGGTTGGAAATTCTTCCTCTTGAGTAGAGAGATGTTGGCCCTTCTCAGGGTCGGGGTTGGCTCTTCCTTCTTGGAGTGGGGTCGCCCCTTTGGGTTGGGGTTGGCCCTTCCTTCTCTTGGGTTGCTTTTCTTGGGTAGGGGTTGGACTTCTTTCTCGGTGTGAAGGTTGGCCCTTCTCGGGCTTGAAGTTGGGGTTGGCCCTTCCTTCTTGGGGTCGGGGTTGGCAGCTTCGTGTGGGCATAATCATAATTTCAATAACAATCACACAACGATAATTGTCTCCGACGGTGGAGGAAAATAAGACAGGGATTGGCCCTTGGGGTTGGGGTCAGCCGTTGGGGTTTGGGTTGGCCCTTCCTTATGGGCTGGTTCTTCCCTCTCTTGTGAAGAGGTTGGCCCTTTTCGGAGTGGGCGTTGGCCCTTCGGGTTGGGGTCGGCCCTTTGGGTTGGGGTCGGCCCTTCCTTCTTGGGGCGAGGGTTGGCCCTTCCTTCGGGTTGGGGTCGGGGTTGGACCTTCGGTCGGGGTTGAGTGAAAAAAAATGAAAAAATGAGAAAAATGAAAAAATGAAAAAAAAAAAGAAATGAAAAATGAAAGAAAATGACAGAAAATGAAGCAAAATTAAAATTATAATGAAAATTTAATTACAATTATTTTTTTTGATAAAATACAATTATAATTATTTTTCAAAATTCGAGTTTTGTGGCGCCGGAGGCCACCAAAACTTTTGAATTTTGAATTTGAAAATTGAAAACTTCAGTTGCGGCACGGCTCGCTCATGAGCCATGCCGGAACTGAAGTTTTCAATTTTCAAATTTCAAATTCAAAATTCAAAAGTTTTGGAGCCTCTGGCGCCACAAAACTCGAATTTTGAAAAATATTTTTTGTCGGCACACACAGAATTATGACTATAATATTAATGATTATTTGATATTTTTATGCTAATTATAATTAAAATTAAAATTATGATTATGTTCGCCATTTCCTTCCATTTTTCATTTTTTCTTTTTTTCATTTTGACACATTTTTGATTGTTTTTTTCATTCTTTTTTTTCATTCTCTTCATTTTGCATTATAATTTTTAATTATAGTTATAGTTACAATTCTTAACTATTAATTATAAAAAACTGTAATAATTATCATAATAATTATAATCATTGAAAAAATGAAAAAATGAAGAGAATGAAAAAAAAATGAAAAAAAAAACATTTTAAAACATGGTCAAAATGAAAAAAAGAAAAATGAAAAAAATGAAAAAATGGAAAAAATGAAAAAAATTGAAAAACAATTAAAAAAACAAAAAATTGAAAAAAAAAAAAAAAAATGGAAAATGAAAAAAATGTAAAATTAAAAAAGAAAAAAGAAAAATTGAAAAATGAATAAATGGCGAACATAATTATAATTATAATTTTGAATTATGATTACAATTATGTGTGTGTCGTTTTTGACATTTTTTCAAAAAAAAAAAATGGAATTTTGAAAATCCCAAAACCCCATGTTTTGGTCGAAAGGTCGCCGCCACTGGGGAGGGGAGGTAGAGCCCCATCAGCAAAAGATCGAACTTCGCCGTTTTGATCCTGATCGCTCCTCCTCTCCCTTGCACACTTGCACCCGGAGAGGCCACTTCGCGGATTTGCCAGATTTCGCAAAGGTCAATCTTGACGGCAACAATGAGCCCCGCGTGTCGATTCGTCCCCCCGTCCCATCCCATAGCCCCACTCGAACAGTCTGTATCCAGCAAGCACACTGTGTGTCACAGGAGAGCAGTGAGTGCGTGGCCGTTTGGTACCGGTCAGGAAGATGACATGGTTCGTCTGAAAAGTGAGTAAAATTTCCTCCAGTCTGCATCCCTGTCGCGCACTCGCCGTCAGCGGGTTGTAGGTGCAGATCTGGAGCATGCTGCGAGGCACGTCCGCCGGCCCAGTCCCACGTCAATATCAGCACAACATTTCCAGATTACTTGTGGCCTCTGCCTCAACACTTACAAAAGAAGGTTTGAGCAAGAGAGGCTACATCGCTGAAACTGTGCAACATGAAACTTGACTACACTTCTCGATTGATGGGTGTCAACACTTGCGCAGGGACATGCTAATCTTCTCTGTATCGTTCCAAAAACACTGACTGAGACAAGGCAGAGTAAAAAGGAGACAACAAATATACAGAGATGCTCAGAGCCACGTGTTCAGCAGATGTCCACCGCTGTCGACCAGACAGCAACAATACCAAGGACACCAGAGTCTTCGCGGGATCCAGGAGAACAACGTTACCCGTGTCCAGAAAAACGTGTGTTCTCGTCAAAAACTGCCACCCACGTGTAACGTTTGATGCACCCAAGCCAGACACGAGAAACAGCGTTCAACAAAGACGAAGGAAAACACAATCAACGTGAAATACTCCAGAGACGCGACATTCGTCAGGTTCCCAACAAAAGACGTGTTGAAGTTCAGAGTCAAAATCGAGATTTGCTGATGAGAGACGTGTGTACATGTCTTGCATGCTCCAAAACTTTTCCTCGATCTTTGACCGCGACTCATCCTGCAACAGAGTGTCGAACGCCACTAACTCTGTCGATGGATTGATCTCGTCCAAATCTTCTTGACTGAACAAAGGTGCACCTCTTGCTTTCTGGCGTCTGCCAGACTCGAAGGTAGGATCAAAGGTGCATCTCCAACGTTTCTTGACCAAGAACGACTCCATCACAGCACGATCAGGATATCCAGTTTTAGTCAGACTGTCTGCCAGCATCGTTGAAGTATTGACCAAGTGCATGCGTCCATCACAGCACGAGCAGGATATCCAGTTTTAGTCAGACTGTCTGCCAGCATCGTTGAAGTATTGACCAAGTGCATGCGAGCATCGGAGACGGCACACTGTTCCTTGATACCACGTGCCTCTTCACCTGTTCGAGAGCTTCGCAGTCGAAGCTATGGTGATTCGCTTCTCGTCAAGGCATCAAACAAACCTCGAGAATCCGTGACTGTTGTACAAATGCCAGCGCCGCATCGGAGCACCGTGCATCTCAGACCAGGCCAAACGGACCAATCAGAGGGATTCGTCAGCAAATGCTTGAGCTTGAGTCTCACCATTGTTTGATCCAGCAATTTTCCTTGAAGGATCGCCAAGACATCACACTGACATAATCTTCTTGACCATGTCCAAACAACTCTTCAGTGGCCAGAGTTATCACATAACCTCCTGTCCGAGATCCATCTGGACGGGGACGATCGCTCGCATCGGCCCACGAAGCAAAAACCATCTGTTGCCACGGAGTCTCATTGAAGGAGTGAAAATGAAGAGACTGTGCAGAACTGCGACGCGTATCTCGGACCAGTTTGTTGGCATCCAGAAGATCCTGTACCTCAGGATCAGCCGTCGCGCTCAACAGTAAACTCACATCCGCAGCAAACTGAGGAGACATTTGCTGAGCCCTCCAAGAGGCTGTGCCAAGTACACCTCGCAACATACTGAGTTCTGGAGCTGTCAAAGACTCTTGTCGTTGTCTTGATCGTTCACGTGTGATGAGAACTTCAGTGATGCGCAACAAAAGTTCAAGTTTAAGGTTCAGTTCCTCTTCTTGCGAGAGGCGGCGGACTGCGTTTGCAGCCAAAACTTGTGACAACTCTTTTGTCATTGCTCCATCGAATTGTAATTGTTGACCTGGCAGGAGACGGTGATAGGTAACCTCGCTCGATTTCCCACCTGACAATCTCTTTGACAGCCACACCGACGAATCTCGACAGAAGGACTTCTCAGATTCCAGAGGATCACCAACGTCGATTTCAAATATTTCTCGTTCATTCGAAACATTCGTCATCCATGCAAAAGCTGACCTTTCTTTTTGACACCAATCCACCGATTCATCAAAAGATTCCACCCGACGTTTCTTCGTGTCACCTTCAGAGGGCTTGAGAACCTCTGGCAAACCAGCCTCATAGAGGCTCTCCAAAACACTTGCCGATTCAACACTGTCAGACAA
>CBDCEV010000217.1:0-12664 GCA_965215715.1 Hyphomicrobiales bacterium
CACATCGTTTCCGCTTGTCACAGCGCACCCCACCTCCCGCGTACCCTCCCGCACAATGGTCATTGACGTCCGTGTTATACCCTTACACCACCGTTCACCGACACAGTCCGAGGAAACCACTGGCAAGCTTCGACCGCACGCGCCCCGCACAAAGGGCAGTCTTGGCATGGAGACGCGCGCCCCGCTGTCGCCCACTTGTTGTCGCGTAAGTTGTCAAATAATTCAACAAGAACAAACAAATTGTACTTGGTGAGAAAAAGTCAAAAAATAAAAAAAAATCGTTTGTAGAATAAACCAAAAAATTGTTAACTTCCGATAAAAACACCTCATCCGTTTTGGTAACTTATGGTAACACAACTTTGACACGTAACCTGTCTATCATATGTTCAAGTGAACAGAAGGTTGATAAACAGTTTAAACACTTATCAAAAGTCAAAAATAGTTCAAACATTCAAAGAATCGAAAAATATTGGGAGTAAAAGTAGAAATAGTAAACATTTTTGCGAAAGAAAACCAAACGTTATGTCAGCTTCCGAAACATGACATATCACCAGTTTTGATCAAATGTGGTAAGTATACACCATAAGTTGACGTAGGGTATGATAAGTAGCCTTGCACAAGATAAAGCGAAAACGTTATCAGGAAAAATCCAAAAAAAAGTCACGGTAGTAAAAAAATGAAAGTGTACAAAATTAACAATAAGTTTAAAGCATCAGAAGTTGAAACAGTTCAGGTAATTTAAAAATTGTGAGCCATACGTTACTTCCGATGAAAGACTTCCAGGTGTATTTGATAACTCATGGTTAGTTGTTTCTCTTAATTAAACACAACTTTTGAAGGCCTTTTTACCGTTAAAACAGTTCAAAACGGAAACAATCAACATATTTTTGCAAAAAAAAAAGATTTTTGAAGAAAAGAAGAATGGTAAACACAGTTTAGATGGTTGAAATACAGGATTCTGTTTTTCTTAAGATGAAAAAACAAAAGGTTTCAAAAGCTTTTTGAATAATTAAAATCATTTTGAGTGAGCTCTAAGTTGTGTTCTCTTCCGATAAATAACGTACAAAAAGTTTTGAAAACCTGTGGGAAGTTTAGTGTCAGAAGCAAACATAATTTTGATAAGGAACATATCATATGCTGGAGTCGACAAGTTAAACCTGTTAAAAATTGAAAAAATGTCAAATTAGTTGAACATTCAAGACTTTCGAATAGTGACAATAGTTTGTAAAAAAAGTTTCTCAAAAGATGTCATACTTCACGATATTTTAACCATAGGCATTTGATAACTTCCTTGGTCAGTTATCATGTCATGAGTTCTACACACCTTTGATAAGCAACCTACAGGTGCTGAAAACTTTTTGTACCATCAAAATAGTTCCAAAACGGTCACAAAATTGAGAAATTCAAAAAAAAGTTGAGACAGCTTCAAATGTTAAACATGTGAAAAAACAAAGTGAAAAAAAACTGTAGAATCGAAAAGTTATTCGTAACGTACGCAAAAATATCTTACTATTAAGTTTTGATCACTTAAGATAAGTTGTTGGTCATACGTTGTCGTAACTTATGAAATACAACTTACTTCATGCAAAGCCATGTGTCATAAATTACCGTGGCTCAGCACGACAGCGCCACGACAAGGGCACGACACGGGCACGACACGGGCACGACACAGCAGGGAGCGGGTACGACACGGGCAAAGCACGGGCAGGACGCGGGCAGGGCACGGGCACAACACAGCAGGACGCGGGCAGGGCACGGGCACAACACAGCAAGACGAGGGGAGGGCACGGGCACAACACAGCAAGACGAGGGGGAGGGCACGGGCACGACACAGCAGGACGCGGGCAGGACACACAGCAGGGGCAGGAGCAGGACACACAGCAGGGGCAGGAGCACCGACACACAGCAGGGGGCAGGGGCACGACACACAGCAGGCACCGACACACAGCAGGGGCAGGAGCAGGGGACACACAGCAGGAGCAGGAGCAGGGACACACAGCAGGGGCAGGGGCAGGGACACACAGCAGTGCAGGAGCACCGACACACAGGTGAGACAATCTCACCAAGAGGGCCCAAACCTCCAGTGCTTAGCCGTACGAGACAACACGGTACGAGGGCGACAATCCCCGGCTTCGTGCTTCGTGGCGGTTACAGCGCGCACGATGGCCCGGGCTGGCGGACATCGGGATCCGACGCCGCGTCGAGGCGTGACGGGAACGAGCTGTGGCGATCTCCTCGCTGACAAATTTCGTGAACTCTGTTTCTCTGGAAAAAGAGGACATCAATGCAAAAAACAAGGGCCACCCACTTTGATGTCGCCGGAACTGCCGTGCACGGTCGCGAGGACGAGCCGGGCCAGCACCACGAAGGTCATGACGCAATCAAAATTTGCCCAGCCTTCTTCGGCCCTTGCGCCTTTGCTCCCCTGTCCTTGTTGCCTGACTTGAATGGCTTGTCTCATCGCAGGGACGTTTGGTCGAGCGCCAGGCTGGGACAGCCCGAGCAAAGGCAAACTCCGTGCGTTGCTTCTTTGCTGCCTCGAGCGCAGCCGCTTCCCTGTGCCATGCGATGAATGCTGAAGCTTCGGCGGGCGGCCAGTGGACGTCTGGTGGTCGGACAGTCCGAGCAACTGTCCTTTGCCGCAGACTCGAGCATCCCGTAGATCTGAAAGAGTATCGCGTCCGGACGTTCGAATCCGCAGATTCTGCCCTCGTCGAGGTCTCCTGTGACCGTCACGCTGACCCATGGCAGGCTTCGGAGATGACCACAATCGTGAAGAGGAAAGATACTCCTCTGCGTGGCGCTATTCGCTCCTGGATTCCTCGGGGAGAATCGTCAGATCTTCTCGTATCTCCGTCCTGTACGCCGCACTGGTGTGTAGAATGTGTTGCATCGGGGCGATGCCGCCCAGTCGCGGGAGCCCTCTCCCTCCTGATCCGCCGCCGTGAATCTCGGTGTACTTCCCAGATTCCGGTCATCCAATATTTCGTGCCTTAAGAGAGAGGAGAATTACGAAGCAAAGGAGGGAGAAAGAAGTCTTTTCTTTTCAACGGTAGTGATGACAACATCGGGTTGCTTCTCCGCGCGGTGATTTATGCGAATCAGCTCAGTCTCTACGGAGCAATAGCAGCCTCATGCAACGAACTACCCAAGGATCTTTGCCGGGGAAACCTGCAGCACTTGATCATTTGGAAACGATGGAGATTCCTACTCGCCCTTCTGCTGAAGAAACTCCGACTAATGCACAGCGACGGAGAAAACCTGGTGCAAGAATACGAGCGAAAATTCGAACAGTTTGTCAAAAGACCAGAAATTATCCAAAATATGTTCTGATGCGGGTTTGAAGCTTGTCGAAACAGGACAATACTTCTGCACCTCTTGATACAGAAGAAGGACAACAGATGCAACATTTATGCAGAGAATACACGATGCCTCGAAATGAAAAGGGGACTAGTACAAGAGGATGGATTCTCGAGAATATGAGAATTCGTCCAGTCTTGAACATGAAAGTTTGCTATCATACTGATCAATACAGTATCGAAGTTCAAATTCCATCTCTGTTTGAAGACAATTCTGCCTCTTGGGTTAGAATCGTGATTGGCGTTGACGAGTACGTGACAGAATCGATGCTAACCGAGACACAAGAGGATGTAGCTTCGGGGAAACCCACTGCTAAAGCAAGACCAAGAAAGAAGCCTACGGCAACGTTGACTTCCATTTCTTGATAGGAAATGGATCGACATTGAGACACAACGATCACAAGTGTTACGGATTGCCAAAAGCCATGACCCGATTGCTACGACATGATCAATCAGTCCCTCGAGGAAGCGACGGAACAATCCACTACAGTGACATCATCGAAGAGGTGCAGGAAGAAGAAGTTCGACAACGCTTCGCAAAGGTTACTTGAAGATTCGATATCAACTCTTTGCAGAAGGAAGAGGAGCAAAGAAAAGATTTCAACACTGCGCGAATCCAATCTCTTCCAATCAATTCCTGTACTTTCGAGCAATTCAAGAACATTGAGGAGATAATGCTATTGATCCTGCATTAAAAAGACAATGCTATTACTGAGAGGATTTACCTCCATCTACCACGTCGAGGACGCGAGTGAATTGAATTCCAGGAGGAAGAAGCCTCAAGAGAGGAAGACAAGCGGAATTCTCCACTGCAGTGAATCCGATGGATGATGAATATGGTATGGAGGAAACTCCACACGATCTGACGGAACCAAGGATCGCGCCATACCAGAATACTTGGACACACCTTCAAAATACAGTATGTTGGTGCAATTTGAAGCTCGCTCAAGAGGAAGGCTTGCAATTTTACCAGAACGCGGTAACATGCAATCGTTCTCTACAGCACACTACTTGCAGCTTGCATTGAGAAAGCGGTCTGTATGAAGACACAAGATGAGCTCCACCAGATGGTTCGCTTGACACCGAGAGTGCCGTGTGTCGTACTGCAATCGAACTCGCAATATGGTCAACAAGATTCACAAAACCAAGACGCAAGATCATCTTGGGAACCATCAAGCGATTCGAAAAGTTACGGAGGAACTTGGTAACAACACCGTGGATTACAGAATATCTGGAGCACATCTTTCTGCATTCGAGCAGCAGGATACAACACGTGAGAACAAGGTCAAGCACCCGATCGAGAAGTTCGACAACCACAAACATGAGAACACGGTCAAACGCAGAAGATAACAAGTTCAGCGGAGAATCGCAGATTTGATCGCCGACTTGAACAACTCCGAGATCTTTCGAACTTTGCGAAAATTCTTCCAAACAACAATGTTACGACTGCGATGCCTACTGGAAATTTTGGTATAGACCATTGCAGCTGTGGAAGAAATATGAAATCCTCACAGAGTCCAACGGAGTTCGACCAGAACAACCGTGACGTCACCTCAATCCCTGGATATGTGATCAAGCAGAGCAGCAGTGGTGGAGACGAGCACGGACCTTCCGAACGACAAAGAATGTACTACCAGGCGAAACAGATGCTGAATGAAGCACGTCAGCAAAAGCACGGACGCCACCCAACGATAACGATGGTACGCCAGTCAATCATACAGAGACTCGTTGTATGCCATCGGGTGGGAAGAAAAACACATACTGTTGTACGACAGAATCGCCTTGGAGAAGCACATCCACGTCGGTACAAAAGCTGAAAAATCAAAATTCGAAGCATTGGATTCTCATGTTAAATACTGAAGTACTTCAGCCACCACTCAAAAAAGACCCGACTTTGCTCAAGCGAAAAGAGAATGCAAAGGATTGCGTGACGAGCACCCAAGAAGAATACAGAACCAATCCTCGCAATCAACAAATAAGACTGCGAAAAGGACAACAATTCGAGGGCAATAAGAATATGACTACGCAGTTGACCCGAAAACAAGTTTGTGATTCTACAACAGGTCGCGGGGAAGCCTGCAGACAACTTGGTCAGGGTCTGGGGCCAACCTGCAGACAGCTTCGTCATCGTCGTCAAAGTGGGACCAATCCCATTGGAAGACGAGCAATTGAAATTCTCAGCATTTTTTAAAGCCCTGACGATTGGTGATTTTTCTCTCAGAGTTAAGACAAGTTTCGGTTCCCTGGAGAAAAAACTCCAGCCAACCGACGGGGAGTGTGAACAGTGCACCCACAAAATACAGCACGTGCAGAGTTGCACAGCATGATCACATTTCATCACGCGAACACGCGTGGCTCAAGAGCTGCAAGGCTCAGGATTGCACATGTTTGTGTCCCTAAAACGATTGTCATCCACGTGTCATGTCTCGTTCCTTGCCGCACCAGACACTGACCACAAGCACAAGTTCTCTCTCACCTATCTCATCTACTTCTCCTATCTTCCCGACAGTCTCACCTACACACACAAGATCTATGGTCCTCGACCCATATTCACCCTGCGATGTTCCACGGAAGAGTGGCGGATCCACACAAATCCCATCTCTCACACTTGCGGCGTTTTCAAAGTCCTCTCGGGGCACGGAGGGGCTTTTGCCATCATAACTTGTTGACGCTCCAACCAACGCCTTCTGCTCGCCACGAAATGGTCCTTTTTCTCTCTTGTGTTAAAGAGCTGGACATATTGCTGCCTCCTCTCGTCGAGTACTTCATGATGTACTTGGACAAAACCCCTTCGTCTTCCATCAAGCGCCGCATGGCCTCATTGTCCACTTTTCTATCGGCGCATCTTTCCAAGTAATCTGCCACTGCCCCCTCCCGCCACCTTTCTTTCCGACGAGCTCCACGCAACCCGCTGCTCGTCCAAGCCCGCTTACCCCTGTCTTCGACTCGATGAAGAAGACAAGTATTGCCGCCATTTAGTGCTTGTCCCATCGCGTTCTACTCGCTACCAAGAATTCGCTCAGACCATCTGAGCGAAGGTCTCAAATATCGCGCAACCTTTTTCGTCCCTTGCTTCTTCCAAGATTCGTCTGAAATCCGCACCCGAATCATCCGGACCCAGCAAAGATTCCAGCTCTCCAACTTCCACCTTCATGCTATAACTTTCTTCCAGGTGCTGTTTCGTTCTTGCAACGATCGTTCTGTCACGCGCACTCCAAATCTGCTGCTCCACCTCGGAATGCACCTGCTCCTCTTCAAACGAAGAATACGAAATTTGCAGTGGCGTGGGCGGCATCGTTCTTCGTCAGCCTTCGAACTTCATCTCTTCTTGCATGGCTGTCCAAGAGTGTGCACTCTTCTTGGAGAAAGAAAAGGAATGCGATTTCACAAGTTCCCGATCCGAGTAACGGAGACAACCCATCGCAAAACTCAGTGATCACAGAAGAAAGGGAAACAAGCACGTCAGTCACATCAGGCACCAGCACATCAACCCGAGTCTCAGGCTCCAGGTCAGACCAATCCTCAAGCTTCTCCAAAAGGTCCCTCCAAGGAAGACCACCACAACTCTCCAGATCTCCCACTTGACCACAGATATCGAATGCCTCCGCAGAAACCAAACCGACACACATTCTTTTAACACTTCCCGTTTCGTGTTCTTCTGTCTCCTCTTCTCCTCTTTTTGCCGCGCTCTTCCATGGTCTCCTTGCCCGCTTCCATAATTATTTCTTCTTTCTCTTTCCCATCTTCCCTTCACCAACTGCTCAGAAAATTTTCTTCACACATGGTCTTGTTTTCTCTGATGACGTCACCCTCTTCCTCAGGCAACGCTCCTGTGTCCCGCAGCACCCTTTCTCTAACGAGATTCCCCTTTCCTTTTTTTACTGTTTTTGGAACTGCTTCAACAATGTCAACTATTTCATACCTTTTGACTTTTTGGGATTTGTTCTACAAAAACTGATTTTGTTGAAGTCTTTTCACGATTTTAACTTTCAGAACTTTTCCACTTTAACATTTCGATAAGTTACTTATCAAAAAGTTATGATAACTTACGACAAATTACTTACCAAAAGCAAAACTAACCTAATGGTCAGTCGTTTGCCGTAAGTTATCATAACGTATGGTTTGCTATTTTGAACGACTGTAACTCTTTGAACTATTTGAACTCTTTAACCTTTTGAAACTATTTGTGACTATGCCAAGTATTTCAACTTTCATATCTTTTTCGTTTAAACTAATGATTTGTCACTTATGAAAAGTTGTGTTACCTTTCGATAAATAACTTACCATAAGTTATCAAATGTCATTTACCGTAAGGTATCGCAACGTACGGTGAACTGTTATTCAAAAATTAAACTATTTTGACCATTTCACTTAAACTTTTGATAGGTTACTTCAGAAAAAGTATGTCAACTTGTGTGAAAAAATCACCATTCGTTTTCAAAACTTGTGGTATCTGATTTGTCGTAAGTTACCAGAACTCATGCTTAACTCTTTTTCAACGATTTGAAAAATTTCAACTGATTTTAATAAGTTTAACTATTTTGCTTTTTTTTTTTTCAAAAAATCAACTGTTTACTTTTTCCAAATTATTACAACAAGTTCAACTTCTTTACACAATTTGAGCTTCTGTTGACTACACTAATCATTTGAAACTGGTTTCAAAATTTCAATTATTTTAACTTCAAAAAAACTTTTCCACTTAAATTTATGAATAGTGACGAGAGAAAAAAAGTGCTGTTAACTTGTGATAACAACTTACCAAGAGTTATCAAAACTCAAGGTAAGTCATGTATCGTAAGTTGTCATAATTTATGGGTAATTTTCATTTTTCCTGACAAAGTGTCTTTTTTCAATCTTTTTGAAACTATTTGAACATTTTGTAAACTATTTGAACTCTTACTTTCTAGAAAATGTCCACTTTACCATATGACAAAGTACTGATCAAAAGTTATGTTCACTCAAGATAAATAACTAACCACAAATAGTCAAAACATGTGGTACGTTACGTACTGGAAGTTTTCATAAATCATGGCTCGCTCGAAAAAAGTTTAAACTATTTATCTGTGAAACCTATTTATTTTTTACCACTTTATTATAATACTTTTCTAACTCTATTTTTCTTTGATGTTCTCACAAACTGTTTTTCTTTTTTTCTTGTCTTTTAAAACTCTTTCAACAGTTCAGACTCTTTGCACTCTTTTCGCTTCTTTTTAACCTGTATGACTTTTCCATTTTCATCGATACCATCTTCACTACCATCTGGGCGGAAATGATTACAATGTGAAATTGGCTGATTAATTCAAAAACTATGTATTCAAAAAATTTTCAGAAAAATGTTACGGGACTTATTAATTCCAAAAACAAAAAGTCCGCATAAAATCACAGTTATTACAGATGTGCTTCTCTTTCTTCACATGTCTCTCTGTCTCTCTCTCTTTTCATCTGGCTCTCTCTTCACATGTCTCTCTCTTTTGTTTCATCTCTCTCCTCCCTCTTCTCAATGCACTGTGTGTTGTCTGTTGTTGTGTGTGTTGTGTGTTGTGGTTGGGCAGTGCGTGTTGTTGTGGTTGTAGTTGATGTGGATGTGGCTGTGTGGTTGTGAGTGCGTTTCTTCTTGTCTTGCACTTCAAAACGCTTCCGTGTGTGCGTTCAAAACGCTCCCGTGTGTACTTTCAAAACGCCAGTGTCACACAGGACACGGGCGTTTTGATGGCACACACGGGGGCGTTTTGAACGTACACACGGAAGCGTTTTGAAGGTAGTCGCTCCCTCCCCTCTCTTTCTCTCTCTGCCTCTCTTCTCGTGTCTCTCTCTCCCCTCTCATGTGTCTCTTTTTTGTCTCTCTCTCTGTTCATCTCTCCTTCCTTCTCTTCTCTCTCTTTACCCGATCTCATCAACAATGACAATGATCGCTCGTCCAGATGGCTCCTTGTCCGGTGACCTGTTCGCATCATGCAAGAAACAATTGTCGAAGGATTCCTGTGCAAGCCTCGAACCCCTTGGAATGAAGTGGGCCTGTATCTGTGCTGAAAAGAAAAAAGGTGTGCTTGGTGTGGTGTCTATGTGCTGTATGTGTTTGTGCGTGTTGCTATCTGATGTTGTGTGTTGTCATGATTGTCGTCGTTGTGCTGTTGGTTGCGTCAGCGTTGGCGTCGATGCGTTGGCTGTTGTGTGGTGAGAAAATGACGGTTCCTAAAAAAAAAAGTTATCGCCCACAAATTACACCCGCAGGGGATTTATCTCCATCACGGCAAAAAAAGAGGAAAAACGCAACACCTTCCAAACAATGAGGAAACCAAGCAGCACACCCAACAGAAGAGAGGGGAACGCAGCCTCATCCAAAGGAGGTGAAGGAAAGCAACACCACCAAACAGGAGAAGGAAAAACAGCAATACCACCCAAAGAAGGTGGAAACCAAGCAGCACCACGCAAATGGAGAGAGGAGGAACGCAGCTCCACGCACAAAGGACGAAAAGAAGGCAGCACCACGCAAAAGAGGAAAGGAAAAACAGCAACACCACCCAAAGGAAGAAGAGACCAAACAGCACCACCCAACTGTCCGACATGGGTGGATTGTTTCCCGCCACCCAGCTCTCCTTTCACACTCGGATTAAGAAGAAGAAGAAGAAGAAGAAGAAGAAAAGATTTTAAAAGGACGTACTTGTCCTGAAAACGGAGTTTGACCTCCCGGAATCGTTCGATGTGGGCCGTTTTTCCTGGACAAATTTCGAACAGCACCTTTATCTCGTCACCCTTCATAAATTCACGTGAAAAAGATTTTTTTTAAGTTAAAATAGTGGACATGGATGGACTTGTCAGTTATCGACACCATCCGATTTGAACCCCCACGACCTTTCGACAAAAATGTGACTGAAATTGTAATTCACAAATTCGAGTTTGAACCACAAACTTGAAATTTTTTAATTTTGACGTGTTTTTTGAATGATACATGTTCCCGTTGTCAAATCCTGGACGATTCTTAGGGTTTTCACCCGAAGTATCAAATTTTTGACGATTCCCAGGCTTTACAAAACCGAACGTCAAAACCTCGACGATGCCCAATGCTTTGACCATCATGCGCCAAATCCGTGCCCTCCAACCCTTCTCAAGTGTTTTTCCTTTTCTTTTCCTTTTCGGTTGTCGAAACTTATGGCGAGTCATGGCGCACGGGTGATTCTTCTTCTGTCTATGAAATAAACCAAGTTGAAACAAGTGAAAGAGTCAGAATCTTTTGAAATGGGAGTCAAATTTCAAATAGTGTCAACCTTTGGTGAGCAAGCCATAAGTTATGAAAAATTCCGATACGTAACATGTGGTGAATTATTCATTTTTAGATACCATAACTTTTGATCTTTTTTCACATGCATCGTTGTCATCTTTTCAATCTGATCTTTTTTGTTTCAACAATTCACTCCGCGCACTGACGTCATCACATCGTTTCCGCTTTGTCACAGCGCACCCCACCTCCCGCGTACCCTCCCGCACAATGGTCATTGACGTCCGTGTTATACCCTTACACCACCGTTCACCGACACAGTCCGGGGAAACCACTGGCAAGCTTCGACCGCACGCGCCCCGCACAAAGGGCAGTCTTGGCATGGAGACGCGCGCCCGCTGTCGCCCACTTGTTGTCGCGTAAGTTGTCAAATAATTCAACAAGAACAAACAAATTGTACTTGGTAAGAAAAAGTCAAAAAAGTTTGCTTGTAGAATAAACCAAAAATTGTTAACTTCCGATCAAAACACCTCATCCGTTTTGGTAACTTATGGTAACACACCTTTGACACGTAACCTGTCTATCATATGTTCAAGTGAACAGAAGGTTGATAAACAGTTTAAAACACTTAACAACAGTCAAAAATAGTTCAAACATTCAAAAAATCGAAAAATATTGGGAGTAAAAGAAGAAATAGTAAACATTTTTTGTGAAAGAAAAACCAAACGTTATGTCAGCTTCCGGAAACATGACATATCACCAGTTTTGATCAAATGTGGTAAGTATACACCATAAGTTGACGTAGGGTATGATAAGTAGCCTTGCACAAGATAAAGCGAAAACATTATCAGGAAAAATCCAAAAAAAAGTCACGGTAGTAAAAAAAATTGAAAGTGTACAAAATTAACAATAAGTTTAAAGCATCAAAAGTTGAAACAATTCAGGTAATTTAAAAATTGTGAGCCACACGTTACTTCCGATGAAAGACTTCCAGGTGTATTTGATAACTCATGGTTAGTTGTTTCTCTTAATTAAACACAACTTTTGAAGGCCTTTTTACCGTTAAAACAGTTTCAAAAAATGGAAACAATCAACATATATTTTTGCAAAAAAAATCTTTTTTGAAGAAAAGAAGAAGAATGGTAAACACAGTTTAGATGGTTGAAATACAGGATTTTGTTTTTCTTAAGATGAAAAAACAAAAGGTTTCAAAAGCTATAATAATTTAAATCATTTTTGAGTGAGCTCCTAGTTGTGTTCTTTTCCGATAAATAACGTACAAAAAGTTTTTGAAAAACTTGTGGGAAGTTAAGTGTCAGAAGCAAACATAATTTTGATGAGGAACATATCATATGCTAGGAGTCGACAAGTTAAACCTGTTAAAAATTGAAAAAATGTCAAATTAGTTGAACATTCAAGACTTTCAAATAGTGACAACAGTTTTGTAAAAAAGAAAAGTTCCTCAAAAGATGTCATACCTCACGATATTTTTTACCATAGGCTTTGATAACTTTAGGTAAGTTATTTGTCATGAGTTTACACACCTTTGATAAGCAACCTACTGCTTAAATTTTTAAACCATCAAAATAGTTCCAAAACTCACAAAATTGAGAAATTCAAAAAAAAGTTGAGATAGCTTCAAATGTTTAACATATGAAAAAAACAAAGTGAAGAAAAACTGTAGAATCGAAAAGTTATCGTAACGTACGCAAAAATATCTTACTATTAAGTTTTGATCACTTAAGATAAGTTGTTGGTCATACGTTGTCGTAACTTATGAAATACAACTTACTTCATGCAAAGCCATGTGTCATAAATTACCGTGGCTCAGCACGACAGCGCCACGACAAGGGCACACGACAGCGCCACGACAAGGGCACGACACGGGCACGACACAGCAGGTGGCGGGCACGACACGACGACACAGCAGGACGCGGGCAAGACACGGGCAAAGCACGGGCAGGACGCGGGCAGGGCACGGGCACAACACAGCAAGACGAGGGGAGGGCACGGGCACGACACAGCAGGACGCGGGCTGGACACGGGCACGACACACAGCAGGGGCAGGGGCACCGCAGCAGGGTCAGGT
>CBDCEV010000218.1:0-7873 GCA_965215715.1 Hyphomicrobiales bacterium
TGCAATGAAAAGAGTGCCGCCATTTGGCCGCTGCCTCTACGGCAAGCCAAGCGGCGAGGGGGAAGGTCCTTTCTAGAACGGGAGGAGGTCTGGGAAAGTACTTTCTCCATTTGGCGGCGCGTACTGGGGAACGACATTTTTTAGGTCAAACAAATCCTGGCCAATTCCCCGTCTGTGCGAGGTTCGCCCATCATAATTCTGGTCAAGGTGGTGGTGCAGCGTGAATCGGCGTTTCAGAGCGATGAGGCTGCACAGCGTGGGGTTGTTTTCTGTCAACGCGGGTCCCTATTATTTTGCCTATGTTATGATTATCCCCCAACCAAGTTCCCACGCCTCCCCTGGAGGCTGCGGCGGTACCGAAAACAGTTAAGTGCCCAAAATCTCAACCACAAAAAATGAAGCCTTGTCAACAATGTGTTGCTTTTTTTCGCGACCACGGGCTCCGATTCGTTCGTCGGGAAACACCACTGTGGCGTGCAGCGTTGGGTCAAGAAACGACACGCAAAAGCCGTGAAGAGCACTGAAGCTGTGAATCCGAGATTGCTTGTTGCGAAATTAGCCATGCGTGCCTCTCCACAAGACGGCATTGCACGGATGTTGCACGTTTTCGTCCTACATACGGCGCGCGAAGCTTCGACGCCGCAAGACTCTGACGCATTCTATAAGATAGTGCACGAGCGCCTGAACTCCATACCATGTCTCGCGCTTGGTGATTTCAACGCGCGTGTTGGAAGTACGGTTGCTGACTGTATCGGATGCCATGCCCTTGTCGCTGAGAATAAAAACGGAGAATGAATACGTGTATTACTCACTGAGAGCAACATGGTTGCACTCAACACATTCTTCGCAGAAGACCCGTTCACCTGGACGAAAATAGCTGGACGTCACGTCTGGACTACATATGTGCCAGCACAGAGCTCCTCGCAACCACCAAGTGGGCGGGGGTGCGAAAGGACATTGACGTCAGGATCAGCTCTGCCGAAGACCACTGGCCTGTTGTTGCAGATGTGTGCCTACAGATTGGACAGTCGAAAGAAAGCGAGTCGAAGGACAGCAAACATGAACATTCTGTGTCCATCGACCGCAGTCTCGTTCATGACCAAAATAGAGTGTGGGATTTCCAAAGTCGGTTGGAACAAGAATTCCGGCAACTCTATTGAGGACAAGCCAGAGAAAGACAGGGGACAGTGTGAGCCCCTACGAGACAGATATGCGGGAAGACATCAAACATGTGGAGAAAGCGCTTGCTGCCCTTCCGGTATCTGTTATGTTTGTTGGGATACGTTCCTCTCTTCCGAATCAGAGAGAGAAGTTGAAACGCGCTATCATCAGATCACGCCCGTTGGGAAGCCAATTGGATACATGCAAAAGTGCTGTGGAGTGTGCTACGAAGCGTCGTGCAGATTGTGCGCTGAATCTCGAAGAAGCGCAACGTGCTCCACAAGATGCAGACACAGCTCTCGACAAAAATCGCGCGGAACTTGCAGAGCTCGAATAGAAACACATGGCAAGTGCACATCCACTTCTTTATCAGACAATTCTCTCACGGTGTTGTCCTCAGCCGTTGCTCGTGTCCTTCACAATCTCAAGTCAGTGCTCACAATTTCAGAGTCGGTTGCAGCGTGTGCAGAGCAAGAGATGACGACACCTCTGGCTAAATTGAGTTCTCTTGCTCCACAGTGTGCCCCCTGCAGAGTCTGGTGCGAAGCATGCAGCAGATACGAATGTTGGAGGAGACCCAGTGCGGAGGCGTCTTTCTGGAAAATCGCTCAGGGCAGACGTAAATGTGTCAGATCCTTCATCGCAAGTTTTTCACGATTCGGACATGAAAGAGCTGACGAACTAGACAGCTGTCAACTTCTTCCTGTAAGTGTGGCTTCGGCAAATGCGAACACATAGTTTCCGAAGCAAGAATTGACGTCTTATGGTCGCCTTGGTTCCGAATTGATGAACTCGAAAGTGCAAGCTCTCGAATTAGCGTTCGATGAGTGGAAGAACCTGGTTGACGAAGGTCGCCTGAAGCCACATAGACAGGCAATCATGACGAAGAGCATCACGCCAGGATCGATTGGCATCCAAGAGGATGAGTATGGCAGTGGAGGCCACCTTCAGGAGTCTGGGAAGATATAACAGGCGAGCCGCGGCCATCGCGATATGCAAAGGCGGCTGGGAGACCTTGGCGAGCATCTGTGCAAGGCTCTTGGCAGGAATACCATCAGGACAAGGGCAACCACTGGCCACGCGCACAAGGTTGCGATAGGTGCCTTCCATCTTGCGCATCTGAGTTCCATTGAGCTTCGGCCAGGTAGGAGTGAGGTGGAACAACCTGCTCAGGACAGAGGAAGAGAGCCCCGCATTCTTGGTGAGCTGCTCGATGTTCCGAGCAGAGAGGACAGGGGCACGAATAGCACCCAAAGCACGATTTGCAGCGGAGGTGCGAGCCAGTACCTCTGGCGACATGTTGGCCTGCACAAAGAAGAATAGTCGTAGAGCCATGCTCATCAGCGCATTCGACACTGAAGGCATGCGTGTGCCAGAGAGCCATGCGTAGGGCACGAGCACCAGGGCCGAAGGCATCCACTAACGCCTCGGTTTTTCCAGCAGAGGAATTAAGGGGTAATCGAAATTGCCGAAAGACACGACGGAGCACAAGGACAGTACGTCGAAGAGTGTCGATGGCCTGGTCGGCGTGCGCGGGGATGGCCAGGGCGATGCCGTCGACGTACGCGTCGTTGGTGTCGTTGGTGTGTTGGTGTGTTGGTGTGTTCGTGTGTGTCTGTGTGTCTGTATGTCTGTCTGTTTTTGTGTGTTTGTGTGTTTGTGTGTTTCTGTGTGTCTGTGTGTCTCTGTGTCTGTGTGTCTGTGTTTCTGTGTTTGTGTGATTGTGTGTTTGTGTGTTTATGAGTTTATGAGTTTATGAGTTTGTGTGTCTGTGTGTGTGTCTGTGTGTGTGTCTGTGTGTGTGTGTCTGAGTGTGTGTGTGTGTGTGTGTCTGTGTGTCTGTGTGTCTGTGTGTGTCTGTTTGTGTCTTTGTGTCTGTGTCTGTGTCTGTGTCTGCGTGTCTGTGTGCGTTTTGGACGGTTCATTTGCTTCCAATTTGTGTGTCTCGTCATTGTCTTTCATTTTATTTTATTTTTATTTTTTTTTATTTTTTTTCATTTGTTATTTTTTATTTATTTTTTTTTTTTCGTGCTTGTTTTTATTTGTTTTTTTTCTTTTTCGTCATTTTTTGTTTTGGTCATATTTTGTTTTCGTCGTTAAGTGTTTTCGCAATTGTTTTTGTGATTTGTTTTCATGTTTTTTCATGATTTTTTTTTTTTTTTGCGTGATTTTTTTCGTCTTACAATCCTTCATCTTAATTATAATTATGATGGTTAATTATCAATTATTGATTTTTTAATTATTAATTATTAATTGTTATTTAATAATTTCTAGTTATTAATATTCATGATTGCTTTTTCTTATAGATTATCGATTATTAATTATTTATTATTAGTTATTAATTTTAATTATCTTTATATTTATAATTGTAATTATGATCATAATTATAATTATAATTAAAATCATGATGGTAATAATGATGATAATGATAATGATGATGATAATAAGGGAGTATCAGGTTTGGGAGTTTCAATTAGGTTTCAGAGTTTCAGGGTTTTGTAACGGGTCCCCCTTCCCAAGCATCCCATCATTGCTCACTCATGTGATGAATGGACCAGGATGAGATGTTTGGGAAGGGACCGTTGCGAACCTTGAAACTCCGAAACTCAATTTAAACTCTGCAACCTAATACACCCTTATTATCATCATCAACATAATTATAATTATAATGTTCATAGGTTGTTGGGAAAGTTGCAAAAACGAAATATGTTTTTGTATCGTTTTTTTTTTTCGTGTTTTTTTGTGTTAGTTTTTTTGTGTTTTTTTTTTTTGAGATTAGATTTGTGCGTTTTTTCTCATGTTTCTTATAGATTTATTTTGTGATCTGTTTCGTTTTTTTTTTTCGTGATCTTTATGTTCGAAATGTTTTTGAATGTTTTTTTTTTTGTTTCATGATTTTTCGTCATTTTTTGTTTTTGTCATTTTGTGTTTTCGCCATTTTGTTACGTGATTAGTTTTTCATGTTTTTCATGTTTTTTTACGTGATTTTGTCGACGTGTAAATATAATTATGATCATAATCATAATTATAATCATAATTATAATTATAATTATAATTATAATTATAATCATGATGGTAATAATGATGATGATAATGATGATGATAATGATGATGATCATAAGGGTGTATTAAGTTTCAAAGTTTCAATTAGGTGTCAGAGTTTTAGGATTTTGCAACGGGCCCCCTTCCCAAGCATCCCATCATGACTCACTCCTGTGATGAGTGGACCAGGATGGGATGTTTGGGAAGGAGGCCAGTTGCAAACATTGAAACTTCCAAACCTAATTAAAACCCTGGAACTTAATACACCCTTATTATCATTATCATGATAATCGCGATGATAATTATAATTATAATTATAATTATAATTATAATTATAATTATAATTATAATTATAATTATAATTATAATTATAATTATAATTATAATTATGATTATAATTATAATCACAATTATAATTATAATGTTCATGGTGCCCTTTTTGACCCTCTTTGTTCCTGAATGGTGCTGCTTTCCCGCTCCAATCCAAAACCAACTCTGAACCCTCATTCCTTCTGTATATAATTATCAAAATAAATATAAAGATAATTCAAATTAGAATTATGTAGTTATCATGATAATGATAATGATGATGATGATAATGATAATGATAATGATAATGATGATAATAATGATAATGATAATGATAATGATAATGATAATGATAATGATAATGATAATGATTTTGATAATGATAATGATAATGATAATGATAATGGTAATGATAATGATGATGATAATGATGATGATAATGTTAATGATAACGATAATGATAATGATAATGATCATGATAATGATAATGATAATGATAATGATAATGATGATGATAATGATAATGATAATGATAATGATAATGATAATGATAATGATCATGATCATGATCATGATAATGATAATGATAATGATAATGATAATGCTAATGATAATGATAATGATAATGATAATGATAATGATAATGATAATGATAATAATAATGATAATGATAATGATAATGATAATGATAATGATAATGATAATGATAATGATAATGATAATGATAATGATAATGATAATGATGGAAAGTGACAAACCAGAAAGAAAAACAACTATGAATTTAAATTCAAAAATGTGCAGCACCAGCCACAAGAAGGCAGCACCACCCAAGGGAGGAAAGCATCGCCACCAACAAAGAAGGAGGGAGGACAGCAGCACCAACGCAAAGGAGGAGGAGGGGAAAGCACCACCACCCGAAAGAGAAGAGAGGGAAAGCAACACCAGCCCAAAGAAGGGAGGGACGCAGCCTTCTTTGGGTGGTGCGGTCTTCCCTTGCTCCTTCTGGGCGCTGCTGCCTTTTACTTCTGTTCACAACTCCTCTTCCCTTTGGGATGTTGCTACTTTTCCACATCGTTCTTTTGGGTGGCGCTGCTGTTCTCCTCTTCTTCTTCTGGGTTGCGTTGCTTTCTCCCCTTGGGCGGTGTGGCCTTCCCTCCCCTCCTTTTGGGTTGGCACTGCTTCCCTCCTCCTTTTTTTTATGTTGTGTTCATAGTAAATGGATGTTGTGGATGTGTATTACATTTGTAGGAGGAGGGAGGAGAAGCACCACCACCCAAACGGAGGAGGAGGGAAACAGCAGCACCCACAAGGAGGAGGCAACGGCAGCAGCACTCAAGAGGGGCAACTTGGATGGCGTGGCTTTCCCACTCCAATCCGTCTTATGATTGGTCGTGCTTTTTCCCTCTCTCTTTGTGGGGGCCTCTTGTTTGTTTTTGAACAAAGATATTTTCATACATGAAGATTATTATAATTACAATGATGATGATAAAGAGAAAATACTCATCATGATAATTGCAATTTCGACTCCATTTTCAATTTTAGTTCTAACTTTAATTATTTGTTTTTTTTTTAAAAAAAAGTCAAGTTTATGTTCTTTTTCTTGAAAGGTTTTTTTTTTTTTCAAAAATCTGTTTTTTCTTTTCTTTTGTTCTTTCGTTGTTCTTGTTTTTTTTTCCATTGTGTTTTTTCTTTTTCTCTTTTTGCATAGAGAGAGGGAATTAGGTTTCCGAATCCAATTCTGTCCATCATTCCGGGTCTGCCAAATAAACCCTAAAAGTCTTACTCTCCCCCCTCCCCTCTCCCCTCTCCCCCTCTCCCCTCTCCCCCCTCCCTCCAACCACCCACCCACCCCGCGCCGCCACCACCACCACAACCAACAACTCTCCTCCAGAGGAGGCTCTTGGAGGCAGAATGAGAGCGCGCCGCGTCGACAAATCGGGTCGTCGGCATCCTGGTGCGCTGAAAAAAAAAGTTAAAACACGTATGAATTTTTACTGTGCACCTTAAAGATAGCTGATGGAGGCAAACAACAAACGACGCGCGTCGTTAATGCAGGTCGCGTTGACACTGGGGGTGCACTGACGCACAAGAAAAATATATTAAAAAAAAACAAATTTGCGGAAAACTTCAAAATCTCTAGTTTTTTGTTTGATGTCTCTTGCGCGGAGCACTCATCTGTGCCTCTCGTCCCCTCGTCCCCTCCTCCCTCTCCCGCTCCCCCTTCCCCCTCTCTCCCTTTCCACCCCACACAGCCACCTCCACTACCACGCACCACCACCACGCAGCACCACACACGGCACCACAGCACACAGCTCCAAAGCACCAGCTTCCACGACTCGGGTCATCTGGGTATGCGAGGGAAGGCTAACAAAGGCTCTCCACTTGACTTGAGATCTCTCCCATGAGATCGTGACGGCGATCCCGACGAATTCACTTGCCAAGCTGCTCCAAAGAAAAACAAATGTCCAGAGTGCTGCTGGAGCCAGCTCTTGAATTTGGATTCGGTCGGTGTGGCGCTTCATTTTTGAACATACAACGGAGTCGGAGAGCAACTTCTCACTTGAGTTTGATCAGCTGGAAGGCTTGTGCCCGAAAGCAGAATCAACGCCACTTCTGGCCCGCGCCAGTGCCGACGACGGGTCGCGAGAAAGGTCCGATAAAAGCATGCGGGCGGCCGGATGCCTCTCAGTCGCACATGTTGGTCTAATCTTTCCGAACGCTATAGTTGCATCCTCCGACTGTGTGTTACACGTCTTGTGTTTCTCACCGGCTTCTGATAGTTGATCATTCACGGCGCGCGGCTTCCTCGCGGCGTCTTCGTGCTTGGATTGCGAGCGAGCGGAACTGTCACGGCAAGCGTCAATCACAGTCGCGCCACACGCGTTGACTGACTTTGCGATGTGACGGGCAAGCGCAGTGCGCCGTGGTCTGGAAAACTCGCATACTTTGACGTCCGAAAGTGATTGGCACCGCAACGCGCTGGCGCTTGCTGAAGAACACGCTGTGACCGTGTGCTGGACTATGGTCGCTATGCCATGGCCTTCGCTGTTGGCATTTGGCCCTGGAGAGGGTGCCAACTGGAATCGACGCGACTGCGAACAAAACGAACTGAAAAAAGAACGGGTTTTCTAAAGGCTCAGACCCCCAGCTTGTTACTCCTTGGTGAATCTCTTTGCCACCACTCAAATACGAGACAGTCGGAAAGAGCAGACTTACCCCGAGTTGGCTCAGCAGCACGGTCGCGCCCGACTTGTGGTCCTGGGCTGCGAGGTGGAGGGACGATGGTCCGAGGAGTCCCGCCTATTCTGGGCTTCGCTGGCGGCAGCCAAGGCCAGGTGTGAGCCAGAAGTCATTAGGAAGT
>CBDCEV010000219.1:0-4412 GCA_965215715.1 Hyphomicrobiales bacterium
TCGCGCGCGGCCCGGGGTGGTGTGAGACCGCCTTCACTCACCCCTGGTGAGAAGACGGCCACTTACATCCACCCGAGCGCGCGAGTTGTACACCCTAAACCCTAAACTTTAAACCATAAACCTTGAACCTTAAACCCCAAACCTTAAACTCTAAACTTGGCCAAACGAGGCTCGGCCGTCAGCGGCTGAGCGAGGCGCGGAGCGCCTGGCGCGGAGCCGCGGCCCCAGGCCACTTCGCGGGTGCCCTGCGGAGCCCGCAAGGCGGCTCCGCCTGGAGAACATCACCCGTAACCCCAAACATGAGGACCTCCAAAGTGCGCTCACGGTGTCTCCAACGGCAATATCCCGGAGCGCCGCTAGGTAATTCATATGTTTTTGCGCGCAGGACCACCCTTTTTGGGGCTCCCCGAGGACCCCCGAGGGTACTCGAAAAGCTAAACCTAATGAACTAACTGTTCTTGACATTTTAGGCGATAATTCATAAAGTTCGGCAGTTAATTAATTAATTAATTAATTAATTAAAGCAGTGGCTCCCCCAAAGCTAAACCTAAGGGGCTGTTTTTGACATTTTGGGAGATCAACGCAATAATGAAATTTTTTGGTATTTAATTAATTATTTATTTTCGTCCGTCCCGCCCCCACAATCGCAAACAAAATATGGTTTTGCCTGGCCTCAATTTCGTAACGATTTTTCTTAACATTTTGCAAAAAAAACTTTTGACCCGTCTCGGGAGAGGACCCCTTTGAGGCCTCTTTTCTTTTTTAAAATCATTTTTTGTTTTCTTTATTGTGCAAGACATTTTGGAAGGTCAAAGCAATAAATAAATAATTTCAGTATTTCATTCATATATTATTTAATTTCGGCCGTCCTGCACCCGAAATCGAATTCCGGTTTCAATTTCGTTACGATTTCTGTTAACATTTGTTTTAAACAATTCAATTTTTCGGCTCGTCCCTGGAGGGTCCCTCGGAATTGTTCTTGACATTTTGGAAGGTCGAAGCAATAATTTTATTAATTTCTGCATTTCATGAATAAATTAATTATTGCAGGCCCGAAAGCTAAACCTCAGGAACTGTCATTGACATTTTGGAAGGTCCAACAATAAGTAATTAATTTCGGCATTTCTGGAACTAATTATTTATTTTCGGCCGTCCCGCCACCGAAATCGAACTCAAAATCTGTTATTTTTCCAGCCTCAATTTCTTTACAAGTGCTTTTGAACATTTCTGATAAAAATAAATAAATTTTTCGGCCCGTCTCTGACGGGACCCCTTTGAGTCCTTTTTTTTTCCAAAAATTGTTTTTTCTTGTTCTTGACATTTTTGAAGATCATCGCGATATATATTGAATTTTTGCATTTCAATAATTAATTTTTGCAGGGACCCAACGAAAACTAAACCTAAGGGATTGTTTTGACATTTTGCAAGGTCAAGAGGTCCAGGGATCCTCAACAAACACCAAGCACTTTATGGTGTTTTTCAAGGCCCAGGGATCCGGAACAAACACAAAAAACCCCAATGGTGCTCAGTATGGCCCAGGGACCCTGAACAAGCACGACGCACCCTATGGCTCTTAGTTTGGCCCAGAGATCCTCGACAAATACGAAGCACATTATGGTGCTTAGTATGTCCCAGGTATCCGCAAAAAAGCACCAAGCACCTTATGGTTCTTAGTTTGGCCCAGGGATCCTCGACAAATACGAAGCACATTATGGTGCTTAGTATGTCCCAGGTATCCGCAAAAAAAAAAGCAACAAGCACCTTATGGTTCTTAGTTTGGCCAAGGCATCCTCAAAAAACACCAAACACCTTATGGTGCTTTGTATGGTCCAGGGATCCTCAACAAACACGAAGAACCCTATGGTGCTCAGCGTGGCCCAGCGATCCTGAACATGCGCAAAACACTCCATGGTGTGCAGCATGGTCCAAGGATCTTGAACAAGCACCAAGCACCACGTTGTGTTTAGTTTGGCCCAGGGATCCTGAACAAGGATCCCGAGCAACCACCATGCACTTTATTGCGTTTAGTATGCACCAGGGATCCCGAACATTCATCAAGCACCCTATTGTTCTTATTACTGTCCAGAGATGCTGAAAAAGCACCAAACACACAATCGTGTTTTGTATGACCCAGGTATCTTCAAAGAGCACCAAGCATCCCATGGTGTTTTGTACCTCCCAGGGATCCTCGACAAGCAACAGGCACTTTATGGTGTTTAGTATGGCCCAGGGATCCTCCACAAACACCACGCACCCCATGGTGCTCATTATGTTCCAGGGATCTTCAACAAGCACAAAGCACTTTATGGTGTTCATTGTGGCCCAGGGATCCGGAGCAAGAATGAAGCATCCTATGGTTTTTAGCATGGTCCAGGGATCCTGTACAAGGACCAAGCACCCTTTTGTGCTAAGTGTGGCCCAGGGACCCTGTGGTGCTAAGTGTGGCCCAGGAGATTGAACACCAAGAATCCAATTATGCTTATTATGACGCAGGAATTATTAACAAACACCAAGCACCCAATGGTGCTTATGTATGGACCAAAAGATCATTCTACAAGCACCGAGCACCCCATGGTGCGCAGGATGGTTCAGGGATCCTCAACAAACAATAGGCACCCCATGGTGCTTAGTATGGCCCTGGGACACTCCTCAAGCACCAAGCACCCCATTGTGCTTAGTACGGCCTCCAAATTGCGGGAACGGCGATGTCCATGGACACTGGGATGGTTATTGAATTTTTTGGAAGGTCCACACTGATTAACCTGCCCGCCTCGCGGACACACCCGAAAGGTAAACCCCACACAAGGACCTCCGAAGTGCGGGAAGGCTATTTTCGTGTCCAAAACGGCAATTTGCCCTTGACACTTGGATTGTTATTGAAATTTTTGGAAGGTCAACACTAATTAACCTGCCCGCCTCGCGGACACACCCGAGAGGTAAACCCCACACAAGGACCTCCGAAGTGCGGGAAAGCTATTTTTGCGTTCAGAACGGCCATGTCCCTGGACACGTGGATCGTCATTGACATTTTGGAAAGTGAACGATAATTAACCTGCCCGCCTCGCGGGCACACCCAAAAGGTAAACCCCACACAAGGACATCCGAAGTGCATGAAGGCTACTTTTTGTGTCCAGAACGGCAATGTCCTTGGACACTGTGATTCTTATTGAAAAAATTTGAAGGTCAACGATAATTAACCTGCCCGCCTCGCGGGCACACCCGAAAGGTAAACATCTCACAAGGACCTCCGAAGTGCGGGAAGGTTATTTTTGCGTCCAGAACGGCCATGTCCATGGACACTTCGATCGTCATTGACATTTTGGAAGGTGAACGATAATTAACCTGCCCGCCTCGCGGGCACACCCAAAATGTAAACCCCTACATAAGGACCTCCGAAGTGCGGGAAGGCTATTTTCGTGTCCAAAACGGCAATTTGCCCTTGACACTTGGATTGTTATTGAAAATTTTGGAACGTCAACACTAATTAACCTGCCCGCCTCGCGGACACATTTGAAAGGTAAACCCCTACATAAGGACCTCCGAAGTGCGGGAAGGCTATTTTCGTGTCCAAAACGGCAATTTCCCTTGACACTGGGATTGTTATTGAAAATTTTGGAACGTCAACACTAATTAACCTGCCCGCCTCGCGGACACATTTGAAAGGTAAACCCCGCACAAGGACCTCCGAAGTGCGGGAAGGCTATATTTGCGTCCAGAACGGCCATGTCCATGGACACTTGGATCGTCATTGACATTTTGGAAGGTCAACGATAATTTACCTGCCCGCCTCGCGGGCACACCCGAAAGGTAAACCCGACACAAGGACTTCCGCAGTGCGGGAAAGCGAATTTTGTGTCCAGAACGGCAAAGTCCCTGGGCGCCGCTCCGTTGATCCTGAAGGTTTTGGGCACTGGCTCCCGCCCGAGCCCAGCCCCTTGCATAGCCCCTCGGCCGTCCCGCCTCCGAAATCGAACTCAAAATCTGTTTTTTTCGGGCCTCAATTTCGTTACGATTTCTCATAACGTTTTGTTTGCAAAAATCAATTTTTGGAGCCGTCTCGGATGAGTACCCCTTTGAAGCCTGTATTTTTTTTTTTGTTTTTTTTCTTTCTCATGCTTCTCGACCAGGGCGCGAGCGGCAATCAGGTTTTTTTACAATGCGCTCGTGGCGCGCGGCACCCGCCACGATGATGTGGACAACTGGCACCCGCCACGATTTTGCGGACAAAAAAGAAAACCCTGAACCCTAAAAGGCCCAGGTTTGGGAAGAGCGCAAGCGGGTGTGGGAATACGACCTTCCACAAGTAAAATGCCCATCGCTGTAAGCGGGCGCCCACGAGCCGACCGCGGGCCACTCGCGCGCGGCCCGGGGTGGTGTGAGACCGCCTTCACTCACCCCTGGTGAGAAGGCGG
>CBDCEV010000220.1:0-6487 GCA_965215715.1 Hyphomicrobiales bacterium
GGCACGCGACGCAAGTTCCATGTGAGGCAGAATGTCCCGCAATTCGATAACGATTGATGGGTCCCAGGACTTTGGAGGCCCGCAGAGTAGATTGGTCCAGCAAAATCCTACTCATATGGCTTGGCACTGAGCACGTCAGTGGCAACTTTTTGCTTCTTATTCTGTGGGGTTTCATCAAGTTTGCCATCATGGTTCAGACGACATGCAATATTGAACGTTTCCGCGGTGCTACGAGCCATGGAGGGAGCAAGAAATTCCTTTTTCCCAGCTGGACCTGAGCGCAAGAATAGGAGCAAAATCAAACGCTCGGGCTGCGTGGATCTTCTCAAGTCCTTGGTTGAGCGTGTTCGAACACGCGGCAGTTCGACAGCGAGCCGCATGGTTGATAGAATGGATACCAACCAGGTCAGGACCAAGACCACACACGGAACCAACGCCAAGTAGGCTGGCAGGTTTTGCGTTGTACGGTCCAGCTGTGGTACACTGAAGGGCATGGGCCTCAGCCTTGAGAGTAGTTCTGTTTGGTGCGCACACGGAGCCAATAAAACTCAGCACAGACATCACATAAATCTTGAGATCGCATAGGTTTTTTTGAATGAATTTTTTCCGAAGTGCCGTCCAACTTTGAATGTGGCCATCTGGTCCAATCATGGTGCCCACGTACTTGGCAAACCTGACAATCTGCATTTCCCGAAAATCCTCACGATTGTCAGAGAGCCAGTTTAATAGAGATTCACGTGTTTCACTGCTATATTGCACCCAACAGCATTTCCGATGGTTCAAATTTAGCCCAGCTATTGGTCCACTGTTTGAAAGGTAGGTGCCAAAGCTGTCATTCAGTCCCCCGAAAAGAATGGAGCAGCCACGAGGTCAGCATACTCACACTGAGCCGGCTGAAGAAAGTCCAGGCCAGCAGGATTCCTTGGAATGATCGAATCTTGAAGCCTAACGGAAGATCTGGTCGAAAGCCATCGCAAAGAAGAAGCCGCTCGCAGGACAGCCTTGTTTCACGCCCTTGGCCATGAGGAACTGTCCTCGGGTCGTTCCTGCAAATTCCACTTTCGTGGTGCTCTCGTAGTGGATTCTGCGTAGGAAATGGCAGATGAACTCAGGCAATTCTGTTTCTCCAGTACATGGAAGATCCAGGAGTGATTGACACAAGGATATGCAGCGGCAGAATCTGTTTGTAAAATACTTGACTCTCGTGGGGCACACGCAATATGGGCAAGGGCAGTAGTCTCGATCTCAAAAATGTTATCAGTCATCTGTCTGGATGAGATGCATCTCTGCGAAGAGGGTATACTTGCGAATTAACACAGTTCTACTTTCGGCAAACAACGCAGGGTAAGTACCAACCTCCAGCACATGTTTGTATGCGTTGAACAGAACTGTTTTATTAAATTCGTTTTTGTCGATTTCCCAGCGGATATCGTTGATCATGCAACATTGCATGACAGAAAAAGAATCAAAAGTTGAGTCGGAAAACTTTTGTGAAAGACCTTGGTAATGTCGACAAATTGCAAGTCTTATTGGAAAGTTTCGACGAAAATTGCGTTAGAAAACTTGCAAAACGACAGTAATATGAACAAATTGTTGGTTTCAGTTTGATGTTACCTCAATGCAGCTTCCCGCAACATCAGTTTTGGAGAACCATCGCGCACAGCACGTTTCTTTGTCTGAAACATTTTTCAGTTCATTTGGAGAATTCTTCAGAAGCAAATGGTAATGTGAAAGAATTATTCGTTTTACCCATGTATTTTTGAAAAAAAAAAAACATTCAAGTTTGCGGCAACTTTGTTCATTTGAAAACTCCAAGGGCGCAACACGTTTCGGTTTTCAAAAATACTACTGAAACGGTTAACATTGGTTGTGACAAAAAGACGACATCACCACAAAGTCTAAGTGTCTGTATTTCTGGGTTGAGGCTACAGGGTTTTCGGTTTCAAGGTTTGTTCTTCATTTGGTAGTGCCCAAATATTCCAACCGTAGTGGTTCGCATGAAATTCTGCACATCAGTTCGTCACAAACATTCATGATAATGTCGCCACATGTCTTTCTTTGAAAGAAACCCAGACTCTTGAACAGTGCACCTTTCGCATATCCCAAAAACATTGTTTTGGGAGAATTGGTTGGAGAAAATGCATTGCACAATGACAATGGTTGTGATTTGGACATGAGAACCAACAGTTCCGTTGGTTTTTTTGGTGTTAAGCAATTGGTAATGTGAACAGACTGTTCGTGTTATCGTTGCAATTCAACAAACTTGCAATTTGAAACAACTGCACGCTTATATCATCCATCCAAAAACGTTGTTGAATGTGGACATCAACGGCGCAAAAGATTTGATCTTTAAATATTGGTTGCAATCCCGAGAGCAGCCAAAAAGTTCCGATGCACCAGTCTTTGAACAATAATTGGTAATGTGGACAGATTGTTGGTTTTGAATGCTTTGATTCCACATTGTGTTTGTAACGACACCTCAATTCCAGAAAAAAAAAAAACCAGCGCACGAACACGGATCAATGATCGAAAATGTCGTTTCCGCAGGGTTCGTTGGCGCACATGCATTGATCATGCAACCATTTCAAAGCAAAGTAACGTTGGAAAGTTTCTTGCGAAGAACGGAAATGTGGACAACGTGCAAAATTTTCTGCACAAATTTTGCAGCTCGCTGAAAGCATTCATTGTTTCGACCGCAACACGTTCCTATATTCAAACATGTTTTTTCTTCACGAAAATTCGTTTGCGCAGGACGCGCTGACCGCCCCCACCATTGATTGCCATTCCGAGACTGAAAACCAGAATTGCGTTGGAAAACTTGTCAAAACGATAGAACTGTGAACAGATTGTTGGTCTTACTTTAGTTGTTTTGCAACAGTGCAGTTTCCAACAACATCAATTGTGGAATGTCATCGCGCACGTCGTTTCTTTGATTGAAGCACGGTTTTTGAAACAATTCCCATGTGAAATTCTTCAGATGCAATTGGTGATGTGAACGAATTGCTCGTTTCACTGCTGTAATTATTTCTTTTTGAGACATTCAAGTTTTGCAGCAACTTTGATTAAAGAGAAATTCCAAGAGGGCCAACACGTTTCATTTTCAAAAAAAAAAGCGTTGGTCTGGATTTTTCTCGGAGCAAACGTTGTTGAACGGTTGACACAGGTTGTGACACAAGGATTTCGTCACCACAAAGTTTGTGTGTCTCAAGTTTTCTGATTTGAGGCTGCAAAGCTTTCGCAAACAAAATGTCTTGAGATTCTACAAACCAGCTCAGCACAAACATTTGTCATGATGTCGACCCACGCCTTTCTGTAAAAGAAACCCAGAAACAGAGACAGTGCAACTTTCCGCACGTCACAAAAAAGATTGTTTGGAGAATTGTTTGGAGTAAGCGCACTGCACAGCTGACATTGTCTGTGATTTCGACTTCAAAAAAAAAACAGAGTTTCATTGGATTTTTTCAAGAAGATCGCGATGGTAATATGAACAGATTGTTTGTGTTATTGTTGCAATACTGCAAATTGCAACATCCGCAAGCGTGGAAAATTCTAGCCAATAAATTGCTGTCGAAAGATTCTTTGCGGCAAGCACGCATTGACTGATCGACATTGATTGCATTGTTGGCAGCTAGAGCCACGATTCCGTTTTTGAAAAATGACAGCAGCGGTGACAATGTAAACCGATTGTTTTCATGGCTTTGATGTTGAAATCTGAATGTGCGCATCAACACACAAGTTGTGAAAAAAACGCATGGCAGAGCAAATTTCGAACGACCCCAAACACATTTTTCTTGAATTGATAGTGTCAACGCAATGAAACAGCTTACATTCTGTGATTGTTTTTGAAAAGGAAAAGTTTCGACTACAACATTTACCAGAATTCTGGTCCCGTGCACAACAGATTGTTGGTCTTATCGATGCACTTCAAAATAATAATGCGAACCATCTAAAGTGAAGAAAACACTAGAGTAGAGCGAGTTCATAACTTTTAAAAACAACGTTCTTGAAGATTTTGTTGGCCCACACGCATTGAACGGTTGACATCGCATGTGATAAAAATATTTCATCAGCACAAGTGTCAAGTGCCCCAAGTTTCAGGGTTCAAGTTTCATGTTTTACGATTACATGTGTGGTGTCTGTTTGGTGGTATCTCCACCCAATTTTGTTGGTGCGAATGGAATTATCCAACTCACTTCGTGGCAGAGATTTGTGACGATGGCGATTGATGACCCATCTTTGAAAAAAACCAATGTAATGCAACTTTCGAACATCCAAAACAATGTTTTCAGAGAATTGGTTGGTGCAAACGCATTGTAAGGTGACAGTGGCTGTGAATTCGACATGAGAAACCAAAGTTTCATTGGACAATTTTGCCAAAACGGTTGGTTGTGAGCAAGTTGGGTTCGTTTTGGCTGCAATTCTTCGGACTTGAAAATTTGCAACGACCGTCAAAGAAGAATGCTTCAGCGCACAGCACGTTTCCATCATCCAAAGCTGAGTTTATTGTAGAATTCTGTGTCGTAAACGCATTGGTTTTTCAACATGAATTGCAATCACGACATCAAAGACCACAATTTCGTGGGAAAAGTTGTCAAAAACTGTGGTGATGAAAACAGATTGTGGTGCGTACGAATGAAAAATCTGCAGAATTGAAGACCACACCAACATCTTTTCTTGAAAACACCAAGTCACAGCAAGTTTCAAACATCCGAAAAACAATGTCTTGTAAGAATTCCACACGAGGAACCAAAGTTTCGTCACAAATTCACATCGACCTATGATTAAAAATATCAGCATAAGATGTAAGTGCCCAATGTTGAGACTTTAGGTCTTGTGTTTGGTTTGAAGTTTGTTCTGTTGTGCCCAACATTCAGTCTGAAGCGGCTCCGCATGGGCATCTCCACATCACTTCGAAACAAAGATTTGTGATGATGACGACCGATGGCCTTCTCTGTGGAAAACAATGGTTTCAGAGAACTGTCGACATTGGCTGTTGACCGCCACTGAAACTGTTGACATTGGCTGTGATTTTGACATGGGAAAACTAAAGAATCATTGAACAATCTCAGAGAAGCGATTGGTATTTTGAAAAGATTGTTCGTGTTATCGTTGCAATCCACAAACTTGCAATTTACAACAACAGTTATTGTGGAAAAGCTCGTAGCGCACATCACGCTTCCATCATTCCAAAACGTTTTTGAATGTGGAAATCTACGGTGCAGAAGTTTTGATCTTTACACATTGGTTGCAATCCCGAGAGCAGCCAAAAATTCCAATGCACCAGTCTTTGAAACAATAATTGGTAATGTGGACAGATTGTTGGTTTTGAATGCTTTGATTCTACATTGTGTTTGTAACGACACCTCAATTCCAAAAAAAAAACCAGCGCACGAACACGTTTCAATGATGGAAAAACAGTTTCCGCAGGGTTCATTGGCGCACACGCACCGATCATGCAAACATTGCATGACACATAAAGAACCAAAGTTGAGTTGGAAATCTTTTTGTGAAACCATGGTAAGGTGGACAAATTGGATTTCCATGGTTTTCTTTCTGAAATTCTTGAAATTTGCAGTTTTCAAACCGTCATCGTTACACAGTACTCTCCAGAGCAAAGTAACTTGTGAAGATGGAAAACATTGTTTTTGAAGATTTCGCTGGAAATCGGCGGTGGCAAAGAAAAAAACTTATCATCTAAAGTGTGTGGCCAAATTTCGGGGTTAAAGTTTTGAGTATTTTGGCTCGAAGTTTGGTGTCTAATTGGAGGTGCACCACATCTGTTCTAAAGCGGCTGGCACTTGCAAAAGCGAGATAAGCTTCGGTGGTGATGACCGGACCATAACATCTTTTTTCCATGAGGAGATCGAGCGATTGCACCCCAATCCTGCTCAGGTTTCACCATCCACAACGCGAGAACCCCCGTCAGTGTAGATGGCCCATCCTTGGAAATCATTGCCTCTTTCGCGCGTTGTGGTACGGACGTTGGAAAGATGCGGATATCTGGCTTTGGCACTCGGCAAGCGGAAGTTCAGATGTGGGACTGTTGGAATGTGTCATGTTAGGCATTTTACCTGGTACGCGTGACCGCAGGCAGAAGTGGTGGCTGTCATAAGCGGATTCCAGAGTTTCCAGGATTCTCGATGCTTCGTCGGTGTTGATGATGAGCATACACAAACGCGTGAGTGAAGCCCATCACCACGATCCCATGCTGGAGGCTTCGCAGGAACACCTGGGTGATCAAGTCATGGAGACGATGGCTTCTCCGTGGAAGCACAGTGGGCTGTCCCCAAATAGAAACAAACATATTGTCAAGAGAGAGGGCATTCGTCTGCAATGACAGAGAGAGAGAAGCCGGGTTCATTCGGGACATCCAACTTGACACGTTTGTTCATCACCCTCAGCATCAAATCTTTGTGGCGTGCATAATCCGTTGAAAAAAAATGCGCAGAAAACCAACAGTAGTCCAGGACGAGAGGCACGCGACGCA
>CBDCEV010000221.1:0-8900 GCA_965215715.1 Hyphomicrobiales bacterium
GCTCCCTTGTCTTGTTTGTTAGTTTGCATTTAGCGATTTAATCATCTCTGCCGACAATATGTTGCAATGTGCGGTGTCTTGTTGCTGGATGTGTAGGGATTTTGTTTGCCAGCTCTTCTGGTTGTCAGTTTTTCAGTGATCGCTTTAGTTTCATGTGAACAGCAGTTCGCCTCTGCTGCCTTGATCCACTAACGTCTCTTTTGGTTCAAATTGTTTCACACCCTCATGGGTGTAAGGCTCCAGTGATTGCCCTCGTTTGCTGTGCAAACGCCTTTGGTTCGATGGCGCTGGTGGTGCACTTCAGCGATGACGATAACGAAGATTGATTTGAGGACACGGACATCGACTCACTTTTGTCAAGAACGAAAATGGTGAATGCTTTGAACATCGGTGCCAAGGAGGAAATGCAAGAACGTCAAGATGAAAATGATGAGGATGAAGTTGACGAGGAGGAAGAAACAGAATGGTGCCATAAGATACACACGCTTGTAAAAAATTGGAGAGGTTGGATCCAGGAGAAAAGGGGACAAGAAGAAAGAAAGTTCATTGTTTGAACTGGGGAAAACCGGTGTGCATGGAGAGATCGGAGGTGCCCTTGCTGCCAGAATCGCGTTTCGCTGAAGGAGCAAAGGAGTTGGAGGAAGCCCCAAGGCAAGCCGAAGAGAGAAGAGAAAGAGAAGAGAGGGATGTACAAGCAAAGGCGCAGGAGCAGAAAGAAAGGAACTCACAAGAACATGAAGAAAGAGAGTGGGTGGCATTTGAAGCAGCGTGAGAAGAAAGCCAAAGTCAGGACAGGAAAAGGGCACAAGCAGATGCACAAATTCAGCAAGAGAGATGTACAAAGAGATGTGGTGGCTGAAGCAAAGTCCGAGGCGACAGGAAAAGGAGAGGGAGATGCACAAGCAGATGCACAAACACAGCAAGAGAGGTATGCACAAAGAGATGCGCAATCCAAACCTGAAGCAAAGTACAATGCTGAAGTTAAATCCAAGGCTGAGATTGAAACCAAAGCTGGAGGTTCGCACAGGGAAGCGGTAATGGGTAATGCAACCCTCACCAAAAAGGAAGAAAAGGCAAAGAGAAAGGCAGAAAGGGTGAGAACTTGAAAAGCACACGCACTGACAACCTTATCGCGGAGGAAGTGAAAGACGAGAAAAGCACAAAGTCAATCAGTGCAGGAATTAACCTTGGATCATTCTTGAGTGGATGATTCTGGGCCTAAAAAAAACTTCAGCACATCAAAAAATAAAGAGATGAAGTGAAGCTGGGTGCCCCCTTCCCTCAATGAGAGTGAAAGACATGCCATACACTTGGTCTTGGCGTGCACTCTGTCCAATAGGCGAAGCGAGGCTCGTGGAAAGCTGCTGTTGGTGGAGCGCTCGCCCTCTCACAAGGTCTGTGAGGGATGCGCAGAGTAAGTAGCTCGTGATGAAGTCTTTCCTTTCGTTTTTGTGGGCGCGTGCGTCCTCGGGGGTGCTGTGGGAGTCCGCCTCTGCTTCATTTCCACCGTACCGTTACCTCATGTGACTCGCCATTGGACATATTGCATGATTTCACAAAAGTGGAGAAGGGTTTCATGTGAATGGTAATTGGACACATTGAATGATTACAACGAAGCGGAAAATGAATTGTTGTGACTTCCAATTGGACATATTGATTGCTTAACAAAACATCTTCACACAAAAAATCTAATTAAATACAAATATACAAAATAAAGATAAGAATCATAAGTTTGATCACGTTCCTGACAACATATGGGTGCGAAAGAGAAGGAAATTATAAGTGCTAAGTGCAAACTGATATGTTACCTCATAAGTGTTTGCTACGTGCTTGGTGCCAACATAGCTATTGCCAAACACTATGTCCCAAGATATCACATAGCATTTAGTTGTTGCTACGTTGTAAGTGCTAAGTCCTACGTTTAGCACTTAGCACTTAACAAGAACAAAGTTGTAAGTGCTATGCTACCTCTTTCTGTGTCCTTCTATTTCTTCCGACTTTTTTTTTTGACATTTTATGTTTTCCTGTTTTGGTGCTTGTGTGTGTTTGTCTTTAAAAAAATTGTGATAAATGTGTTTTCGAAAGTATCAAAAGAAAGGGAGGCGGATCCGAGCAAGATGAACGACGTAGAACATGGCACTTAGCTTTTGCTAAGTGCTATGTTCTCAGTTTTTCATCGTGCCTGGATCCGCCTCCCTTACTTTTGATACGTTTGATAGGAGTACTTAAAAATAATCTTCAATCGCATACTAAACATGCCAAATGCTCAGTGAAAACATAGCACATATCACTTCGCATTTAGCATGTGCTGACTGCTAAGTGCTATGTTTGCAGCTATCATTCAGGACGTAGCAAAAAACCAAAAAGGTATGTGCTATGTTAGGATGTGTTTTTCGTTTTGTTTCATTCACTTTTCCAATTTGTGTGCTTGTGTGCGTTTTTCCTTCTGTGTTTTTTGAGTGTTCGGTCGAACATTGATTTAGAAAGTATCAAGAGTATCAAAAGTATCCAAAGTAAGGGGAGCGGATCCGAGCACGACGAACGACACGGAACATAGCACTCAGCTTTTGCTGTGTGCCATGGCCTATGTTTTTCATTGTGCCTGGATGCAGTCCCTTTACTGTTCATAGTTTTGCAATACGTAAATAAACAAAATAATCAAGCACACCAAAAACACATGCCAAATGCCAAGTGCTCACGTGGCACCAATCACGTAGCAAAAAGCAAAGTGCCAACACAGCACTTATCACTTGGGTTCTGCTACGTGTGTGCTTTGTTAGCCCTTAGTTGTTGCAAAGTGCTGAGTGCCAGCATGGCACTTCGCACGCAGCACTTAGCAATTGCTGAGTGCCAAGTTTTTTGGTTAGCATCGTTGTTTTCCCTTTCGTTGTACTTGTGAGTGCGTTTTTGTCAGGGAAAAATCGATTTCAAAAATATCAAAGGGAGCGGATCCGAGCACGATGAACAACATGGGACATACCACTTGGCTTTTGCTATGTGCTGTGATCTATGTTTTTCATTGTGCCTGGATCCGCGTCTCTTACTTTTGACAATTTTGATACTTCTGAAATACATAATATAAATATCAATCCTTTTCAAACAAAGATAAACAAAACAACGATAAATGATATTTGCGAGTGAAGCACTTAGCACTTAACAACAAGTAAGTGCTAACAATAACATTTAGCACACAGCATTTATTTGTTGCTTAGTGCTAAGTGTGATGTTAGCACTTAGTTCTTGCAATGTGCAAGGAGCCAACATAACACCAAGAACTTAGCATTTGGCAAACACTGTGTCCTAACACAGAACCTAACGCTTAGTTTCTGCTGAGTGCCAAATGCGATCTGCTGTGTTACCACACACTTTGGGCAAGGTGCTCAGTGCTCACATAGCACATTGCACTTAGCAACAGCAAATTGCTAAGTCCTATGTTAACTTTTTAAATATTTTTCCAAATTTGGGTTTCATGTGTTACCTTGTTTTGTAATTGTGTGTGTTTTCGAAAACATAATAAAACATTGATCTCACAAGAATAACAAAGTATCAAATGTAACGGAGCCAATCACGATGGACGACATAGACCACACCACCTAACTTTGCAGAGTGCTATGTGCTTGGATCCGCCTCCTTACATTTGATACTTTTGATACCTTTGAAATAAAGAAGAAAACAATCATAACTACCGTTGAAAAACTATTCAGTGCGAAGTGCGCACGTTGCACTTAGCACGAAGCAAAACACAAGTGCCAACATTGCACGTCGCACGTAGAAATTGGTTGATTCTCCTCCTCCCCTTCTCTCCCTCTTCCCTCCTCTTCACCTCTCTTCCTCCCTACCTCTCTCCCCTCTCTCTCACCCCGCTACCCCCCCTCTCCCCCCTCTCTCTCCTCCTCTGGTCCGTCACCTCTCTCCTCCCCTCCCTCCCTCCTCTCCCCCTCCCACCCTCGTCCCCCAGCCGAACCCTCCACATCAAGGGGGTCCTTCCTTCCGAGGGCCCTCTTCGGGGGAGTCTTCTTCTCAAGGCCACCTCCCTCGCGGGCGACCTGACTCAGGGAGAAACTCCCTCCCATGGCCCCCTTCGTAGGCCCTGGCAGCCGTGGGCTCCTTCCCCTGATGGATGCTCCTTCCTTCGAGGAGGTTCTTTTCTCCGAGTCCCTCTCCCCCAACGCCAACGCCAACGATAACGACAACGTCAACGCCGAAGTGGAGAGAAGGGTGTCATGTGACAAGGTTTGAAGACCGAAGTGGAGAAGGGCTTCATCTGAACAGATTTTATTGCGCTTTGCATCACTCCTGCAGTCCAATATTTCGATTTGATCGCGGAATAAAGCCAAGCATTGCATGACATGTTGCATGGGGTGAGGTTTCCCATGGTTTTTGCTCACTTGCCCGTGTTCAGTTGTTGTTTGAAGAACTGTGTCCCTTGTCTTGTTTGTTAGTTTGCCTTTAGCGATTTAATCATCTCTGCCGACAATATGTCGCAAAGTGCGGTGTCGTGTTGCTGTATGTGTAGGGTTTTTGTTTGCCAGCTCTTCTGGTTGTCACTTCTTCAGTGATCGCTTTAGTTTCATGTGAACAGCAGTTCGCCTCTGCTGCCTTGATCCACTAACGTCTCTTTTGGTTCAAATTGTTTCACACCCTCGTGGGTGTAAGGCTCCAGTGATTTCCCTCGTTTGCTGTGAAAACGCCTTTGGTTCGATGGCGCTGGTGGTGCACTTCAGCGATGACGATAACGAAGATTGATTTGAGGACACGGACATCGATTCACTTTTGTCCAGAACGGAAATGGTGAATGCTTTGAACATCGGTGCCAAGGAGGAAATGCAAGAACGTCAAGATGAAAATGACGAGGATGAAGTTGACGAGGAGGAAGAAACATAATGGTGCCATAAGATACACACGCTTGTGAAAAATTGGAGAGATTGGATCCAGGAGAAAAGGGGACAAGAAGAAATAAAGTTCATTATTTGAACTCGAGAGAACCGGTGTACTTTGAGAGATTGGAGGCGCCCTTGCTGCCAGAATCCGTTTCACTGAACGAGCAAAGGAGTTGGAGGAAGTCCCAAGGCAAGCCGAAGAGAGAAGAGAAAGAGAAGAGAGGGATGTACAAGCAAAGGCGCAGGAGCAGAAAGAAAGGAACTCACAAGAACATGAAGAAAGAGAGTGGGTGGCATTTGAAGCAGTGTGAGAAGAAAGCCAAAGTCAGGACAGGAAAAGGGCACAAGCAGATGCACAAGCACAGTAAGAGAGGTATGCACAAAGACATGCCCCAATCCAAAGCTGAAGCAAAGTAGAATGCTCAAGTTGAATCCAAGACTAAAGTTAAAAAACCAAGGCTGGAGGTTTGCAGAGGGAAGCGGTATTGGGTGAAGGCAATCTCACCAAAAAGGAAGCCAAGGGCAAAGAGAAAGGCAGAAAGGGTGAGAACTTGAAAAGCACACGCACAGACAACCTCATCGCAGAGAAAGTGAAAGACGAGAAAAGCACAAAGTCAAGCAGTGCAAGAATTAACCTTGGATCATACTTAAGTGGATGATTCTGGGCACAAAAAAACTTCAGCACATCAAAAAATAAAGAGATGAACTGAAGCTGGGTGGCCCCTTCCCTCAATGAGAGTGAAAGACATGCCATGTACTTGGTCTTGGCGTGCACTCTGTCCGATAGGTGAAGCGAGGCTCGTGGAAAGCTGCTGTTGGTGGAGCGCTCGCCCTCTCACAAGGTTTGTCAAGAATGCGCAGAGTACTTCGTGATGAAGTCTTTCCTTTCGTTTTTGTGGGCGCGTGCGTCCTCGGGGGTGCTGTGGGAGTCCGCCTCTGCTTCATTTCCACATGTGACTCGCCATTGGACATATTCCATGATTTCACAAAGTGGAGAAGGGTTTCATGTGAATGGTAAATGGACATATTGAACGCTTACACCGAAGCGGAGAATGATTTGTTGTGACTTCCAATTGGACATATTGATTGCTTAAACAAAAACATCTCCACACAATAAATTCTAATTAAATACAAATTTACAAAATAAAGATATTAATCATAAGTTTGATCACGTTCCTGACAACATACGGTGCCAAAGAGAAGGACATATATATGTGCTAAGTGCAAACTGATGTGTTACCTCTTAAGTGTTTGCTACGTGCTAGGTGCCGACATATCTATTGCCAAGCACTATGTGCCAAGATATCACATAGCATTTAGTTGTTGCTACGTTGTAAGTGCTAAGTGCTACGTTTGGCACTAAACACTTAACAAGAACAAAATTGTAAGTGCTATGTTACCTCTTTCTGTGTCCTTCTATTTCTTCCGACTTTTTGGGAATTTTATGTTTTCCTGTTTTGGTGCTTGTGTGTGTGTTTGTCTTTTTTTGAAAACATTGATAAATTTGATTTCGAAAGTATCAAAAGAAAGGGAGGCGGATCCGAGCAGGATGAACGACGTGGAACATGGCACTTAACTTTTGCAAAGTGCTATGTTCTCAGATTTTCATCGTGCCTGGATCCGCCTCCCTTACTTTTGATACGTTTGATAGGGGTACTTTTAAAAACCATCTTCAAACACATGTTAAACATGCTAAATGTTCAGTGAAACATAGCACATATCACTTCGCATAAAGCATGTGTTGACTGCTAAGTGCTCTGTTTGCAACTGGCATTTGGGACGTAGCAAAAACAAAGTGCTAAGTGCTATGTTAGGATGTGTTTTTCGTTTTGTTTCATTCATTTTTCCAATTTGTGTACTTGTGTGCGTTTTTCATGTTGTGTTTTTTGAGTGTTTGAACATTGATTTAGAAAGTATCAAAAGTATCAAAAGTTTCAAAAGTATCAAAAGTAGCAAAAGTATCAAAAGTAAGGAGAGCGGATCCGAGCACGATGAACGACACGGAACATACCACTTAGTTTTTGCTATGTGCCATGGTCTATGTTTTTCATTGTGCCTGGATACAGCACCACTTACTGTTCATAGTTTTGCAATACACAAATAAACAAAATAATCCAGCACACCAAAAACACATGGCAAATGTCAAGTGATCACGTAGCACCAACCACGTAGCAAAAACAAATTGCCAACACATCACTTTTCACTTAGGTTCTGCTACGTGCTTGGTGCTATGTGCGTTGTTAGCACTTTGTTGTTGCAAAGTGCTAAGTGCTTGCATGGCACATCGCACGCAGCACTTAGCAATTGCTGAGTGCCAAGTTTTTTGGTTAACATCGTTGTTTTCCCTTTTGTTGTACTTGTGAGTGCGTTTTTGTCTTGGAAAAATCGATTTCAAAAGTATCAAAGGGAGCGGATCCGAGCACGATGAACAACATAGAACATACCACTTGGCTTTTGCTATGTGCTGTGTTCTATGTTTTCATTGTGCCTGGATCCGCGTCTCTTACTTTTGACAATTTTGGTACATCTGAAATACATTATATAAATATCAATCCTTATCAAACAAAGATAAACAAAACAACGACAAATGATATTAGCGAGTGAAGCACTTAGCACTTAACAACAAATAAGTTCTAACAATAACATTTAGCAAACAGCACTTAGTTGTTGCTAAGTGCTAAGTGTGATGTTAGCACTTAGTTCTTGCAATGTGCAAGGAGCTAACATAACACCAAGAACTTAGCATTTGGCAAACACTGTGTCCTAACACAGAACCTAACGCTCAGCTTCTGCTAAGTGCCAAATGCGATCTGTCATGTTACCACATAGTTTTGGCAACGTGCTCAGTGCTCACATAGCACATTGCACTGAGCAACAACAAAGTGCTAAGTGGTACGTTGACTGTTTTTTATGTTATTTCTCCAAATTGGGGTTTGATGTGTTACCTTGTTTTGTAATTGTGTGTGTGTTTTCGAAAAAAACATTGATCTCACAAGAATAACAAAGTATCAAATGTAACGGGTCCGAACACGATGAACGACATAGATCACAGCACCTAACTTTGCAGAGTGCTATGTGCTCAGATCCGCCTCCTTGCTTTTGATACTTTTGATACCTTTGAAACAAAGAAGAAAAACTATCAAAACTACTGTTGAAAACTTTCAGTGCAAAGTGCACACGTAAACCTTAGCACGAAGCAAAACACAAGTGCCAACATTGCACGTCGCACGAAGCAATTCGTTGTTTCCCCTCCACCCCTTCTTTCCCTCTTCTCCCATCTTCACCCCTCTTCACCCCCTACCTCTCTCCCCTCTCTCTCACCCCGCTACCCCCCCTCTCCCTCCTCTCTCTCCTCCTCTTGTCCGTCACCTCTCTCCTCCCCTCCCTCCCTCCTCTCCCCCTCCCACCCTCGTCCCCCAGCCGAACCCTCCACATCAAGGGGGTCCTTCCTTCCGAGGGCCCTCTTCGGGGGAGTCTTCTTCTCAACGCCACTTCCCTCGCGGGCGACCTTACTCAGGGACAAACTCCCTCCCATGGCCCCTTCGTTGGCCCTGACAGCCGTGGGCCCCTTCCCCTGATGGGTGCTCCTTCCTTCGAGGAGGTTCTTTTCTCCGAGTCCCTCCCCAACGCCAACGCCAACGCCAACGCCAACGCCAACGCCAACGCCAACGCCAACGCCAACGCCAACGCCAACGCCAACGCCAACGCCAACGCCAACGCCAACGCCAACGCCAACGCCAACGCCAACGCCAACGCCAACGCCAACGCCAACGCCAACGCCAACGCCAACGCCAACGCCAACGCCAACGCCAACGCCAACGCCAACGCCAACGCCAACGCCAACGCCAACGCCAACGCCAACGCCAACGCCAACGCCAACGCCAACGCCAACGCCAACGCCAACGCCAACGCCAACGCCAACGCCAACGCCAAACGCCCAACGCCAACGCCAACGCCAACGCCAACGCCAACGCCAACGCCAACGCCAACGCCAACGCCAACGCCAACGCCAACGCCAAC
>CBDCEV010000222.1:0-3615 GCA_965215715.1 Hyphomicrobiales bacterium
CGGTGTTTGCTTCCTCTTGGGGCTGGTAGGTTTATGCACCTGTTTGTTTTATATGGTTATTAGGATGCTGATGCTGATGCTGAGCAGCTTGCTTTGACTGAGCAGTTGTTTGGTGCTGCCCTTATGTGAGCTTCATGTGGTTGCTCGTGGTCAGCCCTGTCTACTGGTTGGGGATTTCAACGTGGAGCCCACCAAAATCCCTTGCCTGGCAAAAGGGATTTCGGCTGGGCTCTGGGTTGACTTAGAGGAAGCATGGGCTCTTGCTGCTGGTTTGCAGCCTACTCCTACTTGTAAGCGTAGTTGGACTGCGATTGGTGGTCATCGCCGGGATTTCATGGTTGTTTGCCCTCTTGCTACTGCTGCTGTTCTTTCCTGCAAGGTTCAGGCTGACACGTGGGTTGCTCCTCAACTTGCGGTTCGGACTCTTTTCGACTGCGGTAGGTGGGGTTGTCGGGTTACGCAGCCTGTTCATGCTTCTTGGCTGCCTGCTGTTGATAAGAGTAGGGGTTCCAAGTCTGCTGAAGTTCAGAGGGTTTGGGAGGTGTATGATGAGCGACTTCAGTTTATGTCTCGTCGGGATGCCTCTTTGCTTAATGAGTCCCTTGGTGCTGATGATGTTTCTAAAGCTTGGCTTGTCTGGTCTCTGGGGGCTGCTGAGGCTGCACTTGCTGATGCTTATCGGTTCAGTGGAGGTCCTATTCCGAGCAGTTTTTAGAAAAATTAAAAAACTATTTTTTTTTTTAAAAAAAAAAAACGATCTGAAAAGTCAAAAAATGAATTCAAAAGTTGAAATTTACTTTCGTTTTGGTTTCAAAAAAGCGAGAAAACAAAACACAAGGCCAAACAAGTGGAAAAGTCCAACCCACGGGTATGTTGGACTTTTCCGTCTTTTCGACTTTGTTGAGATCAATTCAAAAGTAGATTTTTAACTTTTGAATGTTTTCTGCAGTTTTACAGTGTTTTTTGTTGGTTTATTTTGATAAAACATATTTTCACCTTTTTTTGAACGTTTTTCACAAGTTTCGAGTTTTTTATAGTTTTTATTTTTTAGTTTTTTGTTTTGAGTTTTGAGTTTTGAGTATTGAGAGAGTTTTGGAAGGGTTACTTTTTAAACTTTTTAATCTTTTTAAACTTTTTAAACTTTCGATTGAATTATTTTTGAATCTTTTGTGGATTTTTTGTAAGTATAATTATGCAAAAGAGAAAAAGAAAAAAACAAAAGAACATAACGCATATAATTTTAATTCTCAGGAAAATGAAAAACAAAACAGAAAAAACACGAAAAAACAAACACGATTATCATTAATGACAATTATAATTACTTTTTTTTGATTATGATTGTAAATAAGCCCTTCCCTCTCTTGGGTCGGGGTTCGCCCTTGTGTGGTTCAGGGTGTCGGTGTGTGTGTGGGGTGGTTGCCTTCCTTCTCGGGGTTGAAGTTGGCCCTTCGGGGTGGGGTTGTCCCTTCGGGTCGGGGTTGGCCCTTCTGTCTTGCTTGTGGTTGGCCAGCTTTTGTGGTAATAATACATAATTACAAACAACATCCATATGTTTAAATGTTGGTGGAGGAAAAAAGAAGACACTGGTTGGCCCTTCCGGTTGGGGTCGGCCCTTTGGGTTGGGGTTGGCCGTCCCTTTTCGGGTTTGGGGTTGGCCCTTCCTTCTCGAAGTTGAAGTTGGCCCTTAGAGGTGGGGTTGGCCCTTCGGGCGCTTTTTTGAAACCTAATTCGAAGTAACATTCAACTTTTGAATTCATTTTTTCACTTTTCAGATCGTTTTTTCTTTTAAATTTTTTAGTTTTTCTAAAAACAAAAAATTGTAAAACTGAAAATAAAAAACTAAAAACTAAAAACTCCGTCAGGGGTTTTGGAAAGTTTATTTTTAAAACTTTATTAGCTTTTCAGATTTTTTAAACTTTTGAAAAAAGAAGGGAAAAACACTGTTTTTTGAAAAAAACATATCATCAAAAAAAAAAAAACACAAACACACAGGACACATTTTGTAAAGGGAAATGTATCCTGCACCTCATATTCACGAACATTTTACGATACACAAATGGCTACGGCAAACTGCGTACATCCTCACGCACAACTTGAACAACCTTGAGCACATTGCGAATAATTGCATGAACACACACAATGCACACTGACGCAGAACATTGCGCAGTTCTGAGCACGCCGCGCACCGTCTGTAGATGCACATGTGTTCATACATCGCACTTGTGGCTCAAGTCTCGCCCTGTGTGTCATTCCATGCCATCCATGCATGCGCACTTGTGTTTGGTTGCTTGATTGTTCTCTCTTCACCCGTCTCTCTACTTCTTCCTCCAGTTCCTCTTCCAACTCTTCCTGATGTCTACCCTGGTGCCTGATGAGATCTCCATGAATGATCCCCTGTGCAACTCCAGCTTCGGGAGCATGGTCAGCCTGGACTATGTCACACCCGTCACAAGTTGTGAGCCCAAGGACATGGAGCTCACAGACACTAATGAGCGGAACCTCGCTACCACCAGCGATATCTACTTCCAGAACGCCCTACGTCGACGACGATGAGCTTGCCTGAGAACCGATTTGGCAAGATCAGGGACGAGGAGAAGGTGCTCGCAGTCAAGAAATTGATGCCAGAGAGCTTGCTGAACTACAGGTTTAGAGGAACGGCAATGCCGTACGGTGAGCTCATCATTGCGCTGGAAAACATCATCATTGACAAGGTATCGACAGTCCCCACAGCCAGAAGCAGGAAACATGACACCAGCGCCCCAGTGGAGATTGGAATGGCAACGAAAGAAGATGGAGAGAATGCAAGCCAAGAAGGAGACCAGCGAATCGTAGACCTCGCTCTGCAGGCCGTCTACTAAGGGACTGGCAAAGGCAAGTTGTAGAGGGAATAGACCCTGCACCTCATATTCACGAACAATTTACAATACACAAATGGCTACGGATGGCTACGACATTGCGTACACCTTTACGCATAACAACATCACGCTTGAGCACAATGCGATGAACAACAAGAACACCAACGCGCACATGGACGCGCACAACACGCAGTATTGAGCACACTGCGCGCCGCCCATTGATGCACATTGGTTTCACATCGCACCTTGGCTCAAGTCCGCCTCGTACGCGTCATCCCATCCATGCATGCGCACCTGTGTGTTGTTTCTTGTCTGTCCTCTTCCTTGTGTCCTTTGTTCTCTACCTCGTCTCACCGTTCTCCTTCCAGCCCTTCCTGATGTCCCACCTCAGCGCTCAACGAGAGGTCCAGGTCCAACCCCCCTGTGCGACTTCCGCTTGGGGACCGTGGTCACATCCGACTACGAGACACCCCTCACAGGTTATGAGCCCAAGAAGGACTTGAACCTCACGAACGCTGAAGAGCTCGACCTCGCAGTCACCAGTGATATCTACTGGCAGCACACCCTGGACGACGATGCTTCCTTCCTCAACGATCCCGACGTCGACGACAACCAGCTTGCGAAATTCCTTGCAGTTGTGGTCGATAGAACAGGGCAACCTGTTGAGGTAAGAAGCAACAGTGATCAATTTTCCTGTGACATCCGAAACTTGAAAAGTGCTCAGAGTCAGTTTCCTTTAGTCACTCAACCCAAAAGAATG
>CBDCEV010000223.1:0-22459 GCA_965215715.1 Hyphomicrobiales bacterium
TTGATGTTTTAGATTATTGATATGTTGCTTCTGGCGGGTTCTCCAAACCAACTGCAAGCGTATCTTCCAAATCCTCTCCTCATCATTTGGAAAATTAAGTCCCAATGAGAAAATCTATAAATTCTTGATGTTTAAGGTATTATTTTAGGTTTTGACAAAAACGTGCATTCAAATTCTCAAGATTATGTTTCTTGTCATTATGGGAAGTCCTCCAAACCTTCACCTCACCAACTAAGTTATAAATCAAATTATTGGAAAAAATAGAAGTCAAATTACAAGTCGATCATCCATCCACTGAAAATGTCAATATGATAAAATGGTTGATATCAATAACCGAACACAATCAGGAATAAAATTATAATGTGAAGTTTTTGTTGAAAAAAATGTTTAGTCTAGGGTACAAAATGAACTTCAAAAAAACTTGTATGTTTGGACGGGTTCCCAAACCTACTTGTCTTCAAACTGTGTTGTTCTTTCTATTCTTTTTCGGAGAAAGAACCCGAAACCCACCACAAAAAAAGTTCGATGAATATGAGTGTGAACCAATGTCCTGCGCGCTGTGCTCTTTTGAGTGGACAACGACTGAAGAATGGAGTCAGTTGCAATGCACATGTCCATGCATTCAAATCACTCTCAAGATCACACATGAAGTGGATTGGGATTGGTGAAACAAATACCAATGGAGAAGTGATCATATTGAAAAGCGGCACAAAGAACAGATGCAACAAGAAGCTACACACAAATGATTGCATTGTTGGCAACGAATATCTGCGTTGCTGGAATGGTTTCCAAAACACAGCAGAAAGTGTGTGAACAATTCAGAGAGATGGGAGAAGCAGAAGCCAAACAAATCAAAAACAAGCGCTCATTTAGTCAGATTCATGAAGAAGATGAACAAGATTGGTGAAGTCGGAGCGGTGGAGAAGAATGTCACGACAGACTTGGCCAAAATCTTAATGACAATTTTCGATATTGGGAAAGAACATGAAACTTTCTTTTGACGGCAATGGTAGACATTGTTGAGAAGCAAGCTGAAAAAACAAGAAAAGAAACACAGCCGAAGAGCGTACGCAAATTGTCCAACATTTCATTGAAAGCTCCGAAGGTGGAAGCAACGTGCTGCACCCAAATCGTTGAGCCAACACCATGGAGAGCAAGCGCGGAACTACCAGCGACATTTGAGCGAGATGCGGCGTGCGAAGCCCGAGTGATTGAACAATCCAAATATTGCGACAAGCATCAGAAAGTTGGAGAACCAATGCAAGAGATCGACAACACGCCGTGGGAGCGTGCGCATTTTAAGAGAGCAAAATGAAAAATTGCCAACCATGGAAGTTAAGTATCAAAAGAGAGCGGCAGCTGCGGTGAAATGTTACACAAAGATAAGTGTTGGCAGATGTCAACCGAACGTGCCGTTAGATTTGTCAGACGTGCTATGCGAGAAGATGGTCATTCTTTGCATGAAGTGTGAATTGGCAGACGTATGGTTTATTGAAGCCAGCACCACGCTTCTGTCATACCAAAAAAAGTATCAATGAGAGACCCGTCGCGCTGCTGCCAACTTGGAGAAGATGGTGTGAGTGGTTGGGAGCGGCAGTTGTAGCTCAATGGAAACCTCGGTGACGCGAACTCCGTGTTTCAAAACGTCGGTGGAGCGGAAACCGTTGCGTGGGAACCGCGTTTTGGAAATGGGAAAGCCTTGGTTTTTAACAATAGCAAAGAGCTGTGTCGTTGGTCGTGGGCTTATCGCAAGCGTTCGAGAATACTCAGATGGTGGTGGTCTGGCGGTGAGCCACGTACGTTGGTTTTCCGCCGAGAGCACCAATAATTCTTTGCGGCCATTTCGCCAGAGAGAAAGCTAATTTTCGAAGGTGGCACAGCCACTGCAAACGATCACGGCTATTTGGACAAGCTCTAAGTGGTCGTCGTTGCTCTTGATGATATTGGGTAATTCGTTTGCTCTGGGCTTGTTTGATCACTGGCATTTTTTAGTTCTTCGTGTTTTGGACATCAGATTTTTTGATCCTTGGGATTGTCGTACGGACAAAAGAAGCCCAACATCAAGATGAACATCGTCAATGTTGGGCTTTTTCTTCAATTTGTGCTTTCCATCCAACAAAATATGTCAGAACACCACATATTTTAAAATTTTTCACACCGACGCGCCGACTCGTGACACCAAACCCATGCAGCTTCATCTGACTCGAAACACCAGTGTTTACACATTCCCACAGCAAGAATGGTCCGTTCCGCGGAAGAACTCTTCGCTTTCGAACGGATGACAGCCCAAAACATGGCGACCCAACAAGTCGCGACCACGCTGGGTTTGCCGCTCTCAACGACGACGCGGTAGTTGCAAATGCTGCGCTCGGCGAGCGAGATGGTGCCGCGCAGCGTTGGGCGATCACGCGGCGCGGAAGCTGGATTGTGTCTCGTGTCCATTCGTTTTGTACCCATGTCGCGATCTGTGCACGATGTGGTACGATTTTTCAACGGGTTCCGTTCAGTTGGGCACGTGATCAGCGTCTTCGTGCCGCATCAAAGATGGATGTCAAGATTGCAGTCACGCCAAATTGTGCGGTCGCTTGTATTCGCAAGCGATAGCAAGCAACGGACATCGAAAGCGGCCGCACCACCGTCTCCGAGCAAACGAAGACGAAGCATCGACTAATGAAGCAACTGACTTGTGGGATTCGTGCTTGCTTTGCTTTGCCATTCTCGTTGTGGTCAACCCACCGTTGGTGAAGGAATCAGCTTTTGTCGGCGTTGAACAAGGCGTGCCGCTTGGAGTGGTGCACATCGATGTTGCAGCGGCTTGGTGCAGCGAAGAGGCCGCGAAAGTGCACGAGTCTGTGCCAGCTCAGCAATCCTTCACCGTCACCTGCGTGTTCCAACAAGCGCTTCGCTGAACCTTCCAAGAGCAATACCAGCATGCAGAACAGCTGTGTCGAGACTCGTTGAGCTCGTGGAAGCAAAGCTCCATTCGTGATCGCTGGCTCAGTCAACACTTCGCTCTCGATCGCGGCTTGCTTGAGCCTTGAATCGACGGCTCCAGCGTAACCCAAGAGCGTAAACTTGAACCGTCTCCAGATGTCCGATCTGCCATCAAAGATCTTCGGCTTGCCGAGCAACCGCGTCGTGTTTCTGCGTCTGTGACACGCTATTAAACTTGCTTGCTCGGCCGCAGCGCGCGCGTTCATGACCTCACCCTGCAAAACATCCACCAACTGATCCCATGCTTGTAGTCGGTTCCGCCGACACGACCACTGAGTCGCTCCGCGACTATCAACGACAATCCAGCCGCAAATTCAAAACCGCTCCGCTAACATGTAAAGACGTGTCAATGTTTTCAAACCAGAAGACTGCATGTGCACAATCAATGTGTGTCCACACGTCCACTGTCACATCAAAAGTTTTCTATGTCTCAGTTTCCAACTCAACCTCAGAAACTACAGACCAAGATTCACACCGAACAATGACCTGATGTACTAGTTTCTCATTCCGTGCCATGGTTCCACGTTGTCCAGTCCCTCCCGCACTTCTCAATAAAGATGAAACCAACGAGTCGCCACAGAACGTGTTTTCCATCAAAAGAGTTAGCTTTTTACTAAACTCATAATTGAAGTGGAAAGAAGAAAATATGGTAACCTGATGTGTTTTTATGACACACAGACTCAATCCTTGAGCCCAAAAACAGCTGTAGCCGTTTTTATGATTTTAATTGAGAGAAATGTAGGATGACAAGTGTCTGTCTGCACCTGTTCCTGACACACATTTGACTCAAAATCTGTCTTTGTCTTGTGGTCGTTTGTCGTCTCGTGGAAGTTACTTCGGGCCCACGGCCTTCCTCCATGGAAGCACTGGTGTACCGTGGGTTTCATTGCGGGGACCCACCAGTGTGCCACAGAGTCCAAGATGACTCTGTGGCAAAGCGCGAACCCTTCTTTGTGTTGCTTGGAGTCGTGACATCGTGTGTTCTGTGCGCTCGGGTTCGTGGTCGTGTTTCACGCTCATGTGCAACTGAGAATACTTACACTCCTGCTCGACTGGAAGCGCTGTTCAAGCTCTCAATCGTCATCATTCTCAGTCATTCGCACCATTCGCTCCAAAATTTCTGCGGGTTGGGAGTGTTCTCTCCAACTGAACTTTTCTTGCTTCTTGCCTGCAATGTCGCAATCCATCTTGTTCACGCAAAATGCAACTCTGTTTCTTTCTCGGAAGATTGATCAACTCGGGTGCACACGTTTCCGTTTTGGGGTCTCTCTGCAATCTTCTCGACGGGAGACACGCTGTACTTCGTGTCAACAATTTAGTGAGCCTCTTCAACTGTCGTTAGAGTGCCAAGCTTAAAAAAAAACTGGTCGATCTCTACGAAGGCGGCTGTGTTTCCGCGTGAAACGTCGGTGATCTGCTCTGTGGTAAGCCTCATCATCAACACTGTGTCCAACCGCAATCGCAATCTCCGCCAGCCCTGGTGAGCCTACTTGTCTGAACTGCAGATTTTCAGCTGTCAACCTCGAGATCTCTTGATTCAAAGCATGTTGTTGTCCCTGCAACGTGTTCATCATTTGAACAAATTCTTGGACTTTCGCCATGTGGCTCTGTATCGATGGTCGAGAGAGCTGCAACTGTTCCAATTCGTTCCACAATGAAGGATCCTGAGAACACAAGAGAATGTACTGTGAGTGGTTTCAACACATTCTTCGGCAAATACCAATCTGTCACCAATTTCCCACACCGGAGCAAAACAAAATACGTCCGTCTCACCAATCAACCTTGGTCTACGAACCTAATTGCTTCGCTACCATGATGTGTTTCTTATGACTCACAGACTCGATCCCTGAGTCAAAACAGCCGTAGCCGTGTTGTATGTCACTGTGCAACGCAACTGAAGTTGGAAAATGTGGAATCTAATGGACACAACTGTGGACTCTGAAAGAACTGTCAAAAGTATGGAACTGTGCACAAAGAATGCTGACTGAAACAACGGAGAAACCTCATCATGACCTCGCCGAATAAAAAGAAAAAAACTGATGCACTAACTGATATAGTCTAAAAACAACTCGCACTTGTAATTTGAAAATAAATATATAAATTATGATTTGAAATTATGATCTGAATTGGGAGAAAAATGTTCGTGGACCCCTTCAATGAAAAACAAAAACTTTCAGATAAAACATCCACAAAGAAAAACAATACACGTATTCATAAGACCTTTAAAAAATCATCGTGTGGAAGAACTCCCGAGACGAAAAAAGATAAAATGAAAAACTGTATTAAAAAAAAAAAACTTCAACCAAAGAAGATATTTCAACTAAATATTATTGAAAATTAGCTCTTTCGAAAAAAGAAGAAGAAATTTTGGAATACCTCCACCAGAATAGAAACAAGACAAAGAAAAAAAAGAAATTGTGGAGATCAAGACACGTGTTAACCAAGCCTAAAATCATTACCTGAATAATCACTTGAATCAAAAATGTTTCAAGTAATCTGGAAAATTTAGTGTTGTTTTCAATGGCTGAGTGACCGACTCATAACTGGACCTGAAACTAACCTGATAAACATTACGAATTTCAAAAAACTTCACAACTTGTAACTTATAACTCAATGGGAAAGAGAAAAAGTTGACGGATCTCCCAGAATAAAAAGAAAAAGAAGTTTGTTTGGAAAAACTAAGAAATATCGTCATCACAACCTGCAAAATTATCTTCATTAATTGTCATCGTGAAGGATGAGCAACTTACAACTTAAAACTTGCAACATCACAACTTCACTTACAAATAAATTGGGAATGAAAGCGTGGAAGACCTCCGAAAGTTTAAAAATTGAATTTTAAACAAACAATTAAGAAATACACGTTAAAAAACTGTAAACGATAAATTTAGAAAAGATCACAAACCATTGATAAATCGACTAGCAACTGAACTTAACATATAACTTTTAAATTGTAACTTCTAACTTGTACACTGTAAGAAGAATTATTTTTTTTTAAAAAAAAACCCAAACTTGAAGTAAATTATTGTGGGCACTTTTTCTTGGTTATTTCAATGCGTGTAAAAAATGATGTTCTGTTGATGTTTTAGATTATTGATATGTTGCTTCTGGCGGGTTCTCCAAACCAACTGCAAGCGTATCTTCCAAATCCTCTCCTCATCATTTGGAAAATTAAGTCCCAATGAGAAAATCTATAAATTCTTGATGTTTAAGGTATTATTTTAGGTTTTGACAAAAACGTGCATTCAAATTCTCAAGATTATGTTTCTTGTCATTATGGGAAGTCCTCCAAACCTTCACCTCACCAACTAAGTTATAAATCAAATTATTGGAAAAAATAGAAGTCAAATTACAAGTCGATCATCCATCCACTGAAAATGTCAATATGATAAAATGGTTGATATCAATAACCGAACACAATCAGGAATAAAATTATAATGTGAAGTTTTTGTTGAAAAAAATGTTTAGTCTAGGGTACAAAATGAACTTCAAAAAAACTTGTATGTTTGGACGGGTTCCCAAACCTACTTGTCTTCAAACTGTGTTGTTCTTTCTATTCTTTTTCGGAGAAAGAACCCGAAACCCACCACAAAAAAAGTTCGATGAATATGAGTGTGAACCAATGTCCTGCGCGCTGTGCTCTTTTGAGTGGACAACGACTGAAGAATGGAGTCAGTTGCAATGCACATGTCCATGCATTCAAATCACTCTCAAGATCACACATGAAGTGGATTGGGATTGGTGAAACAAATACCAATGGAGAAGTGATCATATTGAAAAGCGGCACAAAGAACAGATGCAACAAGAAGCTACACACAAATGATTGCATTGTTGGCAACGAATATCTGCGTTGCTGGAATGGTTTCCAAAACACAGCAGAAAGTGTGTGAACAATTCAGAGAGATGGGAGAAGCAGAAGCCAAACAAATCAAAAACAAGCGCTCATTTAGTCAGATTCATGAAGAAGATGAACAAGATTGGTGAAGTCGGAGCGGTGGAGAAGAATGTCACGACAGACTTGGCCAAAATCTTAATGACAATTTTCGATATTGGGAAAGAACATGAAACTTTCTTTTGACGGCAATGGTAGACATTGTTGAGAAGCAAGCTGAAAAAACAAGAAAAGAAACACAGCCGAAGAGCGTACGCAAATTGTCCAACATTTCATTGAAAGCTCCGAAGGTGGAAGCAACGTGCTGCACCCAAATCGTTGAGCCAACACCATGGAGAGCAAGCGCGGAACTACCAGCGACATTTGAGCGAGATGCGGCGTGCGAAGCCCGAGTGATTGAACAATCCAAATATTGCGACAAGCATCAGAAAGTTGGAGAACCAATGCAAGAGATCGACAACACGCCGTGGGAGCGTGCGCATTTTAAGAGAGCAAAATGAAAAATTGCCAACCATGGAAGTTAAGTATCAAAAGAGAGCGGCAGCTGCGGTGAAATGTTACACAAAGATAAGTGTTGGCAGATGTCAACCGAACGTGCCGTTAGATTTGTCAGACGTGCTATGCGAGAAGATGGTCATTCTTTGCATGAAGTGTGAATTGGCAGACGTATGGTTTATTGAAGCCAGCACCACGCTTCTGTCATACCAAAAAAAGTATCAATGAGAGACCCGTCGCGCTGCTGCCAACTTGGAGAAGATGGTGTGAGTGGTTGGGAGCGGCAGTTGTAGCTCAATGGAAACCTCGGTGACGCGAACTCCGTGTTTCAAAACGTCGGTGGAGCGGAAACCGTTGCGTGGGAACCGCGTTTTGGAAATGGGAAAGCCTTGGTTTTTAACAATAGCAAAGAGCTGTGTCGTTGGTCGTGGGCTTATCGCAAGCGTTCGAGAATACTCAGATGGTGGTGGTCTGGCGGTGAGCCACGTACGTTGGTTTTCCGCCGAGAGCACCAATAATTCTTTGCGGCCATTTCGCCAGAGAGAAAGCTAATTTTCGAAGGTGGCACAGCCACTGCAAACGATCACGGCTATTTGGACAAGCTCTAAGTGGTCGTCGTTGCTCTTGATGATATTGGGTAATTCGTTTGCTCTGGGCTTGTTTGATCACTGGCATTTTTTAGTTCTTCGTGTTTTGGACATCAGATTTTTTGATCCTTGGGATTGTCGTACGGACAAAAGAAGCCCAACATCAAGATGAACATCGTCAATGTTGGGCTTTTTCTTCAATTTGTGCTTTCCATCCAACAAAATATGTCAGAACACCACATATTTTAAAATTTTTCACACCGACGCGCCGACTCGTGACACCAAACCCATGCAGCTTCATCTGACTCGAAACACCAGTGTTTACACATTCCCACAGCAAGAATGGTCCGTTCCGCGGAAGAACTCTTCGCTTTCGAACGGATGACAGCCCAAAACATGGCGACCCAACAAGTCGCGACCACGCTGGGTTTGCCGCTCTCAACGACGACGCGGTAGTTGCAAATGCTGCGCTCGGCGAGCGAGATGGTGCCGCGCAGCGTTGGGCGATCACGCGGCGCGGAAGCTGGATTGTGTCTCGTGTCCATTCGTTTTGTACCCATGTCGCGATCTGTGCACGATGTGGTACGATTTTTCAACGGGTTCCGTTCAGTTGGGCACGTGATCAGCGTCTTCGTGCCGCATCAAAGATGGATGTCAAGATTGCAGTCACGCCAAATTGTGCGGTCGCTTGTATTCGCAAGCGATAGCAAGCAACGGACATCGAAAGCGGCCGCACCACCGTCTCCGAGCAAACGAAGACGAAGCATCGACTAATGAAGCAACTGACTTGTGGGATTCGTGCTTGCTTTGCTTTGCCATTCTCGTTGTGGTCAACCCACCGTTGGTGAAGGAATCAGCTTTTGTCGGCGTTGAACAAGGCGTGCCGCTTGGAGTGGTGCACATCGATGTTGCAGCGGCTTGGTGCAGCGAAGAGGCCGCGAAAGTGCACGAGTCTGTGCCAGCTCAGCAATCCTTCACCGTCACCTGCGTGTTCCAACAAGCGCTTCGCTGAACCTTCCAAGAGCAATACCAGCATGCAGAACAGCTGTGTCGAGACTCGTTGAGCTCGTGGAAGCAAAGCTCCATTCGTGATCGCTGGCTCAGTCAACACTTCGCTCTCGATCGCGGCTTGCTTGAGCCTTGAATCGACGGCTCCAGCGTAACCCAAGAGCGTAAACTTGAACCGTCTCCAGATGTCCGATCTGCCATCAAAGATCTTCGGCTTGCCGAGCAACCGCGTCGTGTTTCTGCGTCTGTGACACGCTATTAAACTTGCTTGCTCGGCCGCAGCGCGCGCGTTCATGACCTCACCCTGCAAAACATCCACCAACTGATCCCATGCTTGTAGTCGGTTCCGCCGACACGACCACTGAGTCGCTCCGCGACTATCAACGACAATCCAGCCGCAAATTCAAAACCGCTCCGCTAACATGTAAAGACGTGTCAATGTTTTCAAACCAGAAGACTGCATGTGCACAATCAATGTGTGTCCACACGTCCACTGTCACATCAAAAGTTTTCTATGTCTCAGTTTCCAACTCAACCTCAGAAACTACAGACCAAGATTCACACCGAACAATGACCTGATGTACTAGTTTCTCATTCCGTGCCATGGTTCCACGTTGTCCAGTCCCTCCCGCACTTCTCAATAAAGATGAAACCAACGAGTCGCCACAGAACGTGTTTTCCATCAAAAGAGTTAGCTTTTTACTAAACTCATAATTGAAGTGGAAAGAAGAAAATATGGTAACCTGATGTGTTTTTATGACACACAGACTCAATCCTTGAGCCCAAAAACAGCTGTAGCCGTTTTTATGATTTTAATTGAGAGAAATGTAGGATGACAAGTGTCTGTCTGCACCTGTTCCTGACACACATTTGACTCAAAATCTGTCTTTGTCTTGTGGTCGTTTGTCGTCTCGTGGAAGTTACTTCGGGCCCACGGCCTTCCTCCATGGAAGCACTGGTGTACCGTGGGTTTCATTGCGGGGACCCACCAGTGTGCCACAGAGTCCAAGATGACTCTGTGGCAAAGCGCGAACCCTTCTTTGTGTTGCTTGGAGTCGTGACATCGTGTGTTCTGTGCGCTCGGGTTCGTGGTCGTGTTTCACGCTCATGTGCAACTGAGAATACTTACACTCCTGCTCGACTGGAAGCGCTGTTCAAGCTCTCAATCGTCATCATTCTCAGTCATTCGCACCATTCGCTCCAAAATTTCTGCGGGTTGGGAGTGTTCTCTCCAACTGAACTTTTCTTGCTTCTTGCCTGCAATGTCGCAATCCATCTTGTTCACGCAAAATGCAACTCTGTTTCTTTCTCGGAAGATTGATCAACTCGGGTGCACACGTTTCCGTTTTGGGGTCTCTCTGCAATCTTCTCGACGGGAGACACGCTGTACTTCGTGTCAACAATTTAGTGAGCCTCTTCAACTGTCGTTAGAGTGCCAAGCTTAAAAAAAAACTGGTCGATCTCTACGAAGGCGGCTGTGTTTCCGCGTGAAACGTCGGTGATCTGCTCTGTGGTAAGCCTCATCATCAACACTGTGTCCAACCGCAATCGCAATCTCCGCCAGCCCTGGTGAGCCTACTTGTCTGAACTGCAGATTTTTCAGCTGTCAACCTCGAGACCTCTTGATTCAAAGCATACTGTTGTCCCTGCAACGTGTTCATCATTTGAACAAATTCTTGGACTTTCGCCATGTGGCTCTGTATCGATGGTCGAGAGAGCTGCAACTGTTCCAATTCGTTCCACAATGAAGGATCCTGAGAACACAAGAGAATGTACTGTGAGTGGTTTCAACACATTCTTCGGCAAATACCAATCTGTCACCAATTTCCCACCCCGGAGCAAAACAAAATACGTCCGTCTCACCAATCAACCTTGGTCTACGAACAAAATTGCTTCGCTACCATGATGTGTTTTTTATGACTCACAGACTCGATCCCTGAGTCAAAACAGCCGTAGCCGTGTTGTATGTCACTGTGCAACGCAACTGAAGTTGGAAAATGTGGAATCTAATGGACACAACTGTGGACTCTGAAAGAACTGTCAAAAGTATGGAACTGTGCACAAAGAATGCTGACTGAAACAACGGAGAAACCTCATCATGACCTCGCCGAATAAAAAAAAAAACTGATGCACTAACTGATATAGTCTAAAAACAACTCGCACTTGTAATTTGAAAATAAACATATAAATTATGATTTGAAATGATGATCTGAATTGGGAGAAAAATGTTCGTGGACCCTTCAATGAAAAACAAAAACTTTCAGATAAAACATCCACAAAGAAAAACAATACACGTATTCATAAGACCTTTAAAAAATCATCGTGTGGAAGAACTCCCGAGACGAAAAAAGATAAAAAGAAAAACTGTATTAAAAAAAAAAAAAACTTCAACCAAAGAAGATATTTTAACTAATTATTATTGAAAATTAGCTCTTTCGAAAAAAGAAGAAGAAATTTTTGGAATACCTCACCCAGAATAGAAACAAGACAAAGAAAAATAGAAATTGTGGAGATTAAGACACGTGTTAACCAAGCCTAAAATCATTACCTGAATAATCACTTGAATCAAAAATGTTTCAAGTAATCTGGAAAATTTAGTGTTGTTTTCAATGGCTGAGTGACCGACTCACAACTGGACCTGAAACTAACCTGATAAACATTACGAATTTCAAAAAACTTCACAACTTGTAACTTATAACTCAATGGGAAAGAGAAAAAGTTGACGGATCTCCCAGAATAAAAAGAAAAAGAAGTTTGTTTGGAAAAACTAAGAAATATCGTCATCACAACCTGCAAAATTATCTTCATTAATTGTCATCGTGAAGGATGAGCAACTTACAACTTAAAACTTGCAACATCACAACTTCACTTACAAATAAATTGGGAATGAAAGCGTGGAAGACCTCCGAAAGTTTAAAAATTGAATTTTAAACAAACAATTAAGAAATACACGTTAAAAAACTGTAAACGATAAATTTAGAAAAGATCACAAACCATTGATAAATCGACTAGCAACTGAACTTAACATATAACTTTTAAATTGTAACTTCTAACTTGTACACTGTAAGAAGAATTATTTTTTTTTTAAAAAAAAACCCAAACTTGAAGTAAATTATTGTGGGCACTTTTTCTTGGTTATTTCAATGCGTGTAAAAAATGATGTTCTGTTGATGTTTTAGATTATTGATATGTTGCTTCTGGCGGGTTCTCCAAACCAACTGCAAGCGTATCTTCCAAATCCTCTCCTCATCATTTGGAAAATTAAGTCCCAATGAGAAAATCTATAAATTCTTGATGTTTAAGGTATTATTTTAGGTTTTGACAAAAACGTGCATTCAAATTCTCAAGATTATGTTTCTTGTCATTATGGGAAGTCCTCCAAACCTTCACCTCACCAACTAAGTTATAAATCAAATTATTGGAAAAAATAGAAGTCAAATTACAAGTCGATCATCCATCCACTGAAAATGTCAATATGATAAAATGGTTGATATCAATAACCGAACACAATCAGGAATAAAATTATAATGTGAAGTTTTTGTTGAAAAAAATGTTTAGTCTAGGGTACAAAATGAACTTCAAAAAAACTTGTATGTTTGGACGGGTTCCCAAACCTACTTGTCTTCAAACTGTGTTGTTCTTTCTATTCTTTTTCGGAGAAAGAACCCGAAACCCACCACAAAAAAAGTTCGATGAATATGAGTGTGAACCAATGTCCTGCGCGCTGTGCTCTTTTGAGTGGACAACGACTGAAGAATGGAGTCAGTTGCAATGCACATGTCCATGCATTCAAATCACTCTCAAGATCACACATGAAGTGGATTGGGATTGGTGAAACAAATACCAATGGAGAAGTGATCATATTGAAAAGCGGCACAAAGAACAGATGCAACAAGAAGCTACACACAAATGATTGCATTGTTGGCAACGAATATCTGCGTTGCTGGAATGGTTTCCAAAACACAGCAGAAAGTGTGTGAACAATTCAGAGAGATGGGAGAAGCAGAAGCCAAACAAATCAAAAACAAGCGCTCATTTAGTCAGATTCATGAAGAAGATGAACAAGATTGGTGAAGTCGGAGCGGTGGAGAAGAATGTCACGACAGACTTGGCCAAAATCTTAATGACAATTTTCGATATTGGGAAAGAACATGAAACTTTCTTTTGACGGCAATGGTAGACATTGTTGAGAAGCAAGCTGAAAAAACAAGAAAAGAAACACAGCCGAAGAGCGTACGCAAATTGTCCAACATTTCATTGAAAGCTCCGAAGGTGGAAGCAACGTGCTGCACCCAAATCGTTGAGCCAACACCATGGAGAGCAAGCGCGGAACTACCAGCGACATTTGAGCGAGATGCGGCGTGCGAAGCCCGAGTGATTGAACAATCCAAATATTGCGACAAGCATCAGAAAGTTGGAGAACCAATGCAAGAGATCGACAACACGCCGTGGGAGCGTGCGCATTTTAAGAGAGCAAAATGAAAAATTGCCAACCATGGAAGTTAAGTATCAAAAGAGAGCGGCAGCTGCGGTGAAATGTTACACAAAGATAAGTGTTGGCAGATGTCAACCGAACGTGCCGTTAGATTTGTCAGACGTGCTATGCGAGAAGATGGTCATTCTTTGCATGAAGTGTGAATTGGCAGACGTATGGTTTATTGAAGCCAGCACCACGCTTCTGTCATACCAAAAAAAGTATCAATGAGAGACCCGTCGCGCTGCTGCCAACTTGGAGAAGATGGTGTGAGTGGTTGGGAGCGGCAGTTGTAGCTCAATGGAAACCTCGGTGACGCGAACTCCGTGTTTCAAAAACGTCGGTGGAGCGGAAACCGTTGCGTGGGAACCGCGTTTTGGAAATGGGAAAGCCTTGGTTTTTAACAATAGCAAAGAGCTGTGTCGTTGGTCGTGGGCTTATCGCAAGCGTTCGAGAATACTCAGATGGTGGTGGTCTGGCGGTGAGCCACGTACGTTGGTTTTCCGCCGAGAGCACCAATAATTCTTTGCGGCCATTTCCGCCAGAGAGAAAGCTAATTTTCGAAGGTGGCACAGCCACTGCAAACGATCACGGCTATTTGGACAAGCTCTAAGTGGTCGTCGTTGCTCTTGATGATATTGGGTAATTCGTTTGCTCTGGGCTTGTTTGATCACTGGCATTTTTTAGTTCTTCGTGTTTTGGACATCAGATTTTTTGATCCTTGGGATTGTCGTACGGACAAAAGAAGCCCAACATCAAGATGAACATCGTCAATGTTGGGCTTTTTCTTCAATTTGTGCTTTCCATCCAACAAAATATGTCAGAACACCACATATTTTAAAATTTTTCACACCGACGCGCCGACTCGTGACACCAAACCCATGCAGCTTCATCTGACTCGAAACACCAGTGTTTACACATTCCCACAGCAAGAATGGTCCGTTCCGCGGAAGAACTCTTCGCTTTCGAACGGATGACAGCCCAAAACATGGCGACCCAACAAGTCGCGACCACGCTGGGTTTGCCGCTCTCAACGACGACGCGGTAGTTGCAAATGCTGCGCTCGGCGAGCGAGATGGTGCCGCGCAGCGTTGGGCGATCACGCGGCGCGGAAGCTGGATTGTGTCTCGTGTCCATTCGTTTTGTACCCATGTCGCGATCTGTGCACGATGTGGTACGATTTTTCAACGGGTTCCGTTCAGTTGGGCACGTGATCAGCGTCTTCGTGCCGCATCAAAGATGGATGTCAAGATTGCAGTCACGCCAAATTGTGCGGTCGCTTGTATTCGCAAGCGATAGCAAGCAACGGACATCGAAAGCGGCCGCACCACCGTCTCCGAGCAAACGAAGACGAAGCATCGACTAATGAAGCAACTGACTTGTGGGATTCGTGCTTGCTTTGCTTTGCCATTCTCGTTGTGGTCAACCCACCGTTGGTGAAGGAATCAGCTTTTGTCGGCGTTGAACAAGGCGTGCCGCTTGGAGTGGTGCACATCGATGTTGCAGCGGCTTGGTGCAGCGAAGAGGCCGCGAAAGTGCACGAGTCTGTGCCAGCTCAGCAATCCTTCACCGTCACCTGCGTGTTCCAACAAGCGCTTCGCTGAACCTTCCAAGAGCAATACCAGCATGCAGAACAGCTGTGTCGAGACTCGTTGAGCTCGTGGAAGCAAAGCTCCATTCGTGATCGCTGGCTCAGTCAACACTTCGCTCTCGATCGCGGCTTGCTTGAGCCTTGAATCGACGGCTCCAGCGTAACCCAAGAGCGTAAACTTGAACCGTCTCCAGATGTCCGATCTGCCATCAAAGATCTTCGGCTTGCCGAGCAACCGCGTCGTGTTTCTGCGTCTGTGACACGCTATTAAACTTGCTTGCTCGGCCGCAGCGCGCGCGTTCATGACCTCACCCTGCAAAACATCCACCAACTGATCCCATGCTTGTAGTCGGTTCCGCCGACACGACCACTGAGTCGCTCCGCGACTATCAACGACAATCCAGCCGCAAATTCAAAACCGCTCCGCTAACATGTAAAGACGTGTCAATGTTTTCAAACCAGAAGACTGCATGTGCACAATCAATGTGTGTCCACACGTCCACTGTCACATCAAAAGTTTTCTATGTCTCAGTTTCCAACTCAACCTCAGAAACTACAGACCAAGATTCACACCGAACAATGACCTGATGTACTAGTTTCTCATTCCGTGCCATGGTTCCACGTTGTCCAGTCCCTCCCGCACTTCTCAATAAAGATGAAACCAACGAGTCGCCACAGAACGTGTTTTCCATCAAAAGAGTTAGCTTTTTACTAAACTCATAATTGAAGTGGAAAGAAGAAAATATGGTAACCTGATGTGTTTTTATGACACACAGACTCAATCCTTGAGCCCAAAAACAGCTGTAGCCGTTTTTATGATTTTAATTGAGAGAAATGTAGGATGACAAGTGTCTGTCTGCACCTGTTTCCTGACACACATTTGACTCAAAATCTGTCTTTGTCTTGTGGTCGTTTGTCGTCTCGTGGAAGTTACTTCGGGCCCACGGCCTTCCTCCATGGAAGCACTGGTGTACCGTGGGTTTCATTGCGGGGACCCACCAGTGTGCCACAGAGTCCAAGATGACTCTGTGGCAAAGCGCGAACCCTTCTTTGTGTTGCTTGGAGTCGTGACATCGTGTGTTCTGTGCGCTCGGGTTCGTGGTCGTGTTTCACGCTCATGTGCAACTGAGAATACTTACACTCCTGCTCGACTGGAAGCGCTGTTCAAGCTCTCAATCGTCATCATTCTCAGTCATTCGCACCATTCGCTCCAAAATTTCTGCGGGTTGGGAGTGTTCTCTCCAACTGAACTTTTCTTGCTTCTTGCCTGCAATGTCGCAATCCATCTTGTTCACGCAAAATGCAACTCTGTTTCTTTCTCGGAAGATTGATCAACTCGGGTGCACACGTTTCCGTTTTGGGGTCTCTCTGCAATCTTCTCGACGGGAGACACGCTGTACTTCGTGTCAACAATTTAGTGAGCCTCTTCAACTGTCGTTAGAGTGCCAAGCTTAAAAAAAAACTGGTCGATCTCTACGAAGGCGGCTGTGTTTCCGCGTGAAACGTCGGTGATCTGCTCTGTGGTAAGCCTCATCATCAACACTGTGTCCAACCGCAATCGCAATCTCCGCCAGCCCTGGTGAGCCTACTTGTCTGAACTGCAGATTTTCAGCTGTCAACCTCGAGATCTCTTGATTCAAAGCATGTTGTTGTCCCTGCAACGTGTTCATCATTTGAACAAATTCTTGGACTTTCGCCATGTGGCTCTGTATCGATGGTCGAGAGAGCTGCAACTGTTCCAATTCGTTCCACAATGAAGGATCCTGAGAACACAAGAGAATGTACTGTGAGTGGTTTCAACACATTCTTCGGCAAATACCAATCTGTCACCAATTTCCCACACCGGAGCAAAACAAAATACGTCCGTCTCACCAATCAACCTTGGTCTACGAACCTAATTGCTTCGCTACCATGATGTGTTTCTTATGACTCACAGACTCGATCCCTGAGTCAAAACAGCCGTAGCCGTGTTGTATGTCACTGTGCAACGCAACTGAAGTTGGAAAATGTGGAATCTAATGGACACAACTGTGGACTCTGAAAGAACTGTCAAAAGTATGGAACTGTGCACAAAGAATGCTGACTGAAACAACGGAGAAACCTCATCATGACCTCGCCGAATAAAAAGAAAAAAACTGATGCACTAACTGATATAGTCTAAAAACAACTCGCACTTGTAATTTGAAAATAAATATATAAATTATGATTTGAAATTATGATCTGAATTGGGAGAAAAATGTTCGTGGACCCCTTCAATGAAAAACAAAAACTTTCAGATAAAACATCCACAAAGAAAAACAATACACGTATTCATAAGACCTTTAAAAAATCATCGTGTGGAAGAACTCCCGAGACGAAAAAAGATAAAATGAAAAACTGTATTAAAAAAAAAAAACTTCAACCAAAGAAGATATTTCAACTAAATATTATTGAAAATTAGCTCTTTCGAAAAAAGAAGAAGAAATTTTGGAATACCTCCACCAGAATAGAAACAAGACAAAGAAAAAAAAGAAATTGTGGAGATCAAGACACGTGTTAACCAAGCCTAAAATCATTACCTGAATAATCACTTGAATCAAAAATGTTTCAAGTAATCTGGAAAATTTAGTGTTGTTTTCAATGGCTGAGTGACCGACTCATAACTGGACCTGAAACTAACCTGATAAACATTACGAATTTCAAAAAACTTCACAACTTGTAACTTATAACTCAATGGGAAAGAGAAAAAGTTGACGGATCTCCCAGAATAAAAAGAAAAAGAAGTTTGTTTGGAAAAAATAAGAAAGATCGTCATCACAACCTGCAAAATTAACTTCATTAATTGTCATCGTGAAAGATGAGCAACTTACAACTTAAAACTTGCAACATCACAACTTCACTTACAAATAAATTGGGAATGAAAGCGTGGAAGACCTCCGAAAGAAAAAAATTGAATTTTAAACAAACAATTAATAAATACACGTTAAAAAACTGTAAACGATAAATTTAGAAAAGATCACAAACCATTGATAAATCGACTAGCAACTGAACTTAACATATAACTTTAAAATTGTAACTTCTAACTTGTACACTGTAAGAAGATTTATTTTTTTTTTAAAAAAAAAAAACCCAAACTTGAAGTAAATTATTGTGGGCACTTTTTCTTGGTTATTTCAATGCGTGTAAAAAATGATGTTCTGTTGATGTTTTAGATTATTGATATGTTGCTTCTGGCGGGTTCTCCAAACCAACTGCAAGCGTATCTTCCAAATCCTCTCCTCATCATTTGGAAAATTAAGTCCCAATGAGAAAATCTATAAATTCTTGATGTTTAAGGTATTATTTTAGGTTTTGACAAAAACGTGTATTCAAATTCTCAAGATTATGTTTCTTGTCATTATGGGAAGTCCTCCAAACCTTCACCTCACCAACTAAGTTATAAATCAAATTATTGGAAAAAATAGAAGTCAAATTACAAGTCGATCATCCATCCACTGAAAATATCAATTTGATAAATTGGTTGCTATCAATAACCGAACACAATCATGAATAAAATTATAATGTGAAGTTTTTTTTGAAAAAAATGTTTAGTCTAGGGTACAAAATGAACTTCAAAAAAACTTGTATGTTTGGACGGGTTCCCAAACCTACTTGTCTTCAAACTGTGTTGTTCTTTCTATTCTTTTTCGGAGAAAGCACCCGAAACCCACCACAAAAAAAGTTCGATGAATATGAGTGTGAACCAATGTCCTGCGCGCTGTGCTCTTTTGAGTGGACAGTGGCTGAAGAATGGAGTCAGTTGCAATGCACATGTCCATGCATTCAAATCACTCTCAAGATCACACATGAAGTGGATTGGGATTGGTGAAACAAATACAAATGGAGAAGTGATCATATTGAAAAGCAGCACAAAGAACAGATGCAACAAGAAGCTACACACAAATGATTGCATTGTTGGCAACGAATATCTGCGTTGCTGGAATGGTTTCCAAAGCACAGCAGAAAAGTGTATGAACAATTCAGAGAGATGGGAGAAGCAGAAGCCAAACAAATCAAAAAACAATCGATCATTTAGTCAGATTCATGAAGAAGATCAACAAGATTGGTGAAGTCGGAGCGGTGGAGAAGGATGTCACGACAGACGTGGCCAAAAATCTTAATGACAATTTTCGACATTGGGAAAGAACATGAAACTTCCTTTTGACGGCAATGGTAGACATTGTTGAGAAGCAAGCTGAAAAAACAAGAAAAGAAACACAGCCGAAGAGCGTACGCAAATTGTCCAACATTTCATTGGAAGCTCCGAAGGTGGAAGCAACGTGCTGCACCCAAATCGTTGAGCCAACACCATGGAGAGCAAGCGCGGAACTACCAGCGACATTTGAGCGAGATGCGGCGTGCGAAGCCCGAGTGATTGAACAATCCAAATATTGCGACAAGCATTGGAAAGTTGGAGAACCAATGCAAGAGATCGACAACACGCCGTGGGAGCGTGCGCATTTTAAGAGAGCAAGATGAAAATTTGCCAATCATGGAAGTTAGATATCAAAAGAGAGCGGCAGCTGCGGTGAAATGTTACACAAAGATAAGTGTTGGCAGATGTCAACCGAACGTGCCGTTAGATTTGTCAGACGTGCTATGCGAGAAGATGGTCATTCTTTGCATGAAGTGTGAATTGGCAGACGTATGGTTTATTAAAGCCAGCACCACGCTTCTGTCATACCAAAAAAAGCATCAATGAGAGACCCGTCGCGCTGCTGCCAACTTGGAGAAGATGGTGTGAGTGGTTGGGAGCGGCAATTGTAGCTCAATGGAAACCTCGGTGACGCGAACTCCGTGTTTCAAAAACGTCGGTGAAGCGGAAACCGTTGCGTGGGAACCGCGTTTTGGAAATGGGAAAGCCTTGGTTTTTAACAATAGCAAAGAGCTGTGTCGTTGGTCGTGGGCTTATCGCAAGCGTTCGAGAATACTCAGATGGTGGTGGTCTGGCGGTGAGCCACGTACGTTGGTTTTCCGCCGAGAGCACCAATAGTTCTTTGCGGATATTTCCGCAAGAGAGGAAGCTAATTTTCGAAGGTGGCACAGCCACTGCAAACGATCACGGCTATTTGGACAAGCTCTAAGTGGTCGTCGTTGCTCTTGATGATATTGGGTAATTCGTTTGCTCTGGGCTTGTTTGATCACTGGCATTTTTAGTTCTTCGTGTTTTGGACATCAGATTTTTTGATCCTTGGGATTGTCGTACGGACAAAAGAAGCCCAACATCAAGATGAACATCGTCAATGTTGGGCTTTTTATTCAATTTGTGCTTTCCATCCAACAAAATATGTCAGAACACCACATATTTTAAATTTTTCACACCGACGCGCCGACTCGTCACACCAAACCCATGCAACTTCATCTGACTCGAAACACCAGTGTTTACACATTCACACAGCAAGAATGGTCCGTTCCGCGGAAGAACTCTTCGCTTTCGAACGGATGACAGCCCAAAACATGGCGACCCAACAAGTCGCGACCACGCTGGGTTTGCCGCTCTCAACGACGACGCGGTAGTTGCAAATGCTGCGCTCGGCGAGCGAGATGGTGCCGCGCAGCGTTGGGCGATCACGCGGCGCGGAAGCTGGATTGTGTCTCGTGTCCATTCGTTTTGTACCCATGTCGCGATCTGTGCACGATGTGGTACGATTTTTCAACGGGTTCCGTGTAGTTGGGCACGTGATCAGCGTCTTCGTGCCGCATCAAAGATGGATGTCAGGATTGCAGTCACGCCAAATTGTGCGGTCGCTTGTATTCGCAAGCGATACCAAGCAACGGACATCGAAAACGGCCGCACCACCGTCTCCGAGCAAACGAAGACGAAGCATCGACTAATGAAGCAACTGACTTATGGGATTCGTGCTTGCTTTGCTTTGCCATTCTCGTTGTGGTCAACCCACCTTTGGTGAAGAAATCAGCTTTTGTCGGCGTTGAACAAGGCGTGCCGCTTGGAGTGGTGCACATCGATGTTGCAGCGGCTTGGTGCAGCGAAGAGGCCGCGAAAGTGCACGAGTCTGTGCCAGCTCAGCAATCCTTCACCGTCACCTGCGTGTTCCAACAAGCGCTTCGCTGAACCTTCCAAGAGCAATACCAGCATGCAGAACAGCTGTGTCGAGACTCGTTGAGCTCGTGGAAGCAAAGCTCCATTCGTGATCGCTGGCTCAGTCAACACTTCGCTCTCGATCGCGGCTTGCTTGAGCCTTGAATCGACGGCTCCAGCGTAACCCAAGAGCGTAAACTTGAACCGTCTCCAGATGTCCGATCTGCCATCAAAGATCTTCGGCTTGCCGAGCAACCGCGTCGTGTTTCTGCGTCTGTGACACGCTATTAAACTTGCTTGCTCGGCCGCAGCGCGCGCGTTCATGACCTCACCCTGCAAAACATCCACCAACTGATCCCATGCTTGTAGTCGGTTCCGCCGACACGACCACTGAGTCGCTCCGCGACTATCAACGACAATCCAGCCGCAAATTCAAAACCGCTCCGCTAACATGTAAAGACGTGTCAATGTTTTCAAACCAGAAGACTGCATGTGCACAATCAATGTGTGTCCACACGTCCACTGTCACATCAAAAGTTTTCTATGTCTCAGTTTCCAACTCAACCTCAGAAACTACAGACCAAGATTCACACCGAACAATGACCTGATGTACTAGTTTCTCATTCCGTGCCATGGTTCCACGTTGTCCAGTCCCTCCCGCACTTCTCAATAAAGATGAAACCAACGAGTCGCCACAGAACGTGTTTTCCATCAAAAGAGTTAGCTTTTTACTAAACTCATAATTGAAGTGGAAAGAAGAAAATATGGTAACCTGATGTGTTTTTATGACACACAGACTCAATCCTTGAGCCCAAAAACAGCTGTAGCCGTTTTTATGATTTTAATTGAGAGAAATGTAGGATGACAAGTGTCTGTCTGCACCTGTTCCTGACACACATTTGACTCAAAATCTGTCTTTGTCTTGTGGTCGTTTGTCGTCTCGTGGAAGTTACTTCGGGCCCACGGCCTTCCTCCATGGAAGCACTGGTGTACCGTGGGTTTCATTGCGGGGACCCACCAGTGTGCCACAGAGTCCAAGATGACTCTGTGGCAAAGCGCGAACCCTTCTTTGTGTTGCTTGGAGTCGTGACATCGTGTGTTCTGTGCGCTCGGGTTCGTGGTCGTGTTTCACGCTCATGTGCAACTGAGAATACTTACACTCCTGCTCGACTGGAAGCGCTGTTCAAGCTCTCAATCGTCATCATTCTCAGTCATTCGCACCATTCGCTCCAAAATTTCTGCGGGTTGGGAGTGTTCTCTCCAACTGAACTTTTCTTGCTTCTTGCCTGCAATGTCGCAATCCATCTTGTTCACGCAAAATGCAACTCTGTTTCTTTCTCGGAAGATTGATCAACTCGGG
>CBDCEV010000224.1:0-12906 GCA_965215715.1 Hyphomicrobiales bacterium
CTGCAAGCAACCTGTCGAAATAAGAATGGCCATCGGTCATGCCAAAGTCAGCCTCAGCCTCAGGATCTTGTGCAGTGGCATCTGCACAGCGCGCAAATTTCACCAAGACAATGGAAGCCGTCGCTACTTGGGCCAAGTATGTTAATACTAGTAATTATAAATATAATTAAAATTTTAATTGTAATTACAATGACAATGATTATAATTTTCATTACAATTACACTTGTGATCATCATAATAATTCAAAATCACAATTAAAATCACAATTTTTTGACATTTCTAATTGTTGAGGGAGGAGGGAGGGGAGAGGCCCTCCCCCAGGACCGCCCTGCCCCAGGACCGCCCAAAATTTTGCACTCCCGCTCCCATTTTCATTCTTTCTTCCACGTCTTGGGGGTCTTCTCGTGGATTTTTGGTGGTATTTTCGAAAGCCGAGACCCGCCATGGCTTCACACGACAACCCGAGAACTCCAAACGTGAACACTTCAAGGCCCCAACGCTTCAAAAACCACCAAAATTCCACGAGAAGTACACCCAAAAGTGGAAAGAATGAAATTGTGGCGGGAAATGGAAAAAAAGCGAAATTTTGGGCTTCCCACCCTGAGGGACCCCACTCTTCGGGGACCCACCCTGCGGGCCCCACCCTTCAGGGCCCCACCCTTCGGGGCCCCACCACCCCACTAAATGTCCTCTCTCCTCCCTCTCTCCCCAGAATCACAATCATCATATAAATTGTAAATTATAATTATAATTACAATTATAATTGTGATTTCAAAAAAAATGGCCTAAGTGACAGTTGTGTTTTAGAACTTTTTTTGGCCTAAGTAGCAAACGCCCCATTCAACTGTGGGATTGCGTCTTCCGTGAGTGTAACTTGTCGGGGTGACCAGCACTGCGTTCTGGCCTTTTTGGTTTTGACTCAAGCGTGCTCCGCGTGTGGCGCCATGTCAGTCAAATCATGGCGGTGACGTGATGGCCCATGTCGAACGCGATTTGCGCTTCATTGTTGGTTCGGTGCGACGCAGGCGAGAAAGGTGCCTCTCGTGTTTCTTACGACATGAGAAGATGACATTGCGCGTGTTTCTGGCACGTGCTGCTCAACCCGCTGTTCAGAGCCACCAGTGCACACAAACTGACGCTGTTTCCACGTCGCTTCTGGTGTTACGCCTGACTTCAATTCTTCGTTTCATTCTGTTTCTGTGAACAGCACACCTCACACGTCACATTTTCTCGCACCTGCATGCACTCACTTCAATGTCACATCGACATTGGCTCAAATTTGGAGTGGAACGCACATTTCACTCTGTCCCATCCTCATGCACTCACGATGTGGTTGTTCTGATTCTCTGCGACTCTCCCTTCCACTGTCCCTTTTCTCTCCTATCGTCCTGTTCCTCCTCCTGGTCTTCATCTTCTTCTTTCATGATGTGGAGACATGTACCCTGCGCACTCTTCGCCAACGAAGACCATGGCACCCTTGCCGAGTACGACCCTCTCGCAGGTTATGACTGCACATTTCAGAGACCACTGAACTATACATCCAAGAATCATCCGGCGAGAACAGGTCCCTGAACTCGCATGACCTTAAGCACGATGACAACACCATCGGCATAGCGTTCTCGGGGTTGGGTCCATGCACACCCTTGGAAGGGGGGGCTTCGAAAGGGGAGGGGGGGGGGGGGCTTCAAGGTCGAAGGAAGGGGGGAGGGGGGGAGGGGGCTTCGCTCACCACGTTCCCTTCCGAAGCCCGCCCCTTCCGAAGCTCCCCTTCTCCCCTTCAACGAAACCCCCCTTCGTAAAGGATCATGGACCCTACCTGGCGTTTTTCCACCACTGTTCACCCAAGAGCGAGAAGATGCAGCGAGCCGTAGACGAGCCTACCACTCTCCTGACGAAGGTTTGTCGTCCAGTCAGTCGTCTGTCGGTCATGTTAGAACAAGGCGACCTGTTGCTGATCAGTTTGATTCACTGATCTCAAACGTCAGAGAAAATCCGCGTCGAGGCTCAGAAAATGAGCAAATCAGGATTCTTCTGGAACGACAGAGAGAGCAGATTCTCGCTGATTGTCAAGCAGGGATTCAAAAACAACAATTCCAGGCATTATGACAGAAGAAGTGTCCAAAAGTTGAGTAAGTTATCAAGTCCCAGAAAGGAGAAAATTATCGTTCTCACCAAAGAGACGAACAACATCGACGAGATCAACAACTTCTTCATGAACAATTATTGGAACAAAATCGGGATCTTCGTGAAGCAAGAATCGAAACGATTTCAAGGCTCAACATTCGATACAAGTTCGAGGAGAAAATTGATCAAAGATCGAGATACTATCCTTGACCTCACAAGCAAGAATGATTCTGTCGAGTGTTATGCCGACCTGTTTACAATTGCTCTTCAAAATGATGATAAACAGGAATTCGATTCGAAATGAGAGAGTTTTGTTATCAATGACGAAAATCCCATCTGATGACATGTTGGAAGGATTGTACAAATTAAGAACACGAGAAGATCGAGAGTCACTTTCATCGACCAGATTTTCAAGCCGATCTACAACAAAGTAACACTTACAACCCATTCAGTCTGAGAAACTCAAGACAGTATTGGAATTGTACAACATGGAGATTCATCAGAAGAACACTGGATTTGATTATCACAGATTGAAGACAATGGTGAAAAGAAGTATCGAACAGAAACTACGAATTAAGAACTTTGGAGCCAGAAACGGAAATTATGAAAGGAACGCCGTGGTCAAGAATCAGGGGACAAAACAGCGTGAAACTCAGAACTTTAGGAGAATGTTGGCAGTGGAAAGCCAAAGGGCAGTGTTCTAGGGGAGACACTTGCAGTTTCCGTCACGACATCAATAAGCGGGCATATTTAAAGATGTCCGGTTTTACTCCATAATGAATTTTGGCCATTTTTGGGCCGATCTCCACTTTTTCAGCTGTTAGAAGCACTTTCTTGGCCAAGAAAGAAGCCCAAAATCTTCAATTTTAACCCCACCCGAAATTTTGGCCATTTTTGGGCCGCCCTCTCAAAGATGTCCTGCCGGCTCCGTCGCCACACAGAGTCCATTGTTATCACAGATTGAAGACAATGGTGAAAAGAAGTATCGAACAGAAACTACGAATTAAGAACTTTGGAGCCAGAAACGGAAATTATGAAAGGAACGCCGTGGTCAAGAATCAGGGGACAAAACAGCGTGAAACTCAGAACTTTAGGAGAATGTTGGCAGTGGAAAGCCAAAGGGCAGTGTTCTAGGGGAGACACTTGCAGTTTCCGTCACGACATCAATAAGCGGGCATATTTAAAGATGTCCGGTTTTACTCCATAATGAATTTTGGCCATTTTTGGGCCGATCTCCACTTTTTCAGCTGTTAGAAGCACTTTCTTGGCCAAGAAAGAAGCCCAAAATCTTCAATTTTAACCCCACCCGAAATTTTGGCCATTTTTGGGCCGCCCTCTCAAAGATGTCCTGCCGGCTCCGTCGCCACACAGAGTCCATTGTCTGTTGTGTCTTCCTACAGAAATAAAACAACAGAGAAAGACACTGGCGGACAAACAATGTAGTCCGTGCTTTTTGGCAAAAACACGGCTTATGCCCGTTTAGGTGTTTAGTTGTTGAGATGTTTAGGTGGTTTAGGTGTTTAGGTGTTCAGGGTTTAGGTGTTTAGGGTTTAGGCGTGTTCAGGTGTTTAAGTGTTCAGGTGTTTAAGTGTTTAGGTGTTTAGGTGTTTAGGTGTTTATGGTGTTTAGGTGTTTAGGGTTTATGGTGTTTAGGGTGTTTAGGGTTTTGGGTTTCAGGGTTTTGGGTTTAGGATTTAAGTGTTTGGGTGTTCAGGTGTTCAAGTGTTTAGGGTTTTAGGGTTTTGGTGTCTGGGTGTTAAAGTGTTTGGGGTGTTTAAGATTAGTGACATTTCGGAAGATCAAAAGGGTGGGCGACCCAAAAATGGCCAAAATTTCGGGTGGGGTAAAAATTCAAGATTTTGGGCCTCCTCTTCGGCCAAAGAAGTGCTTCAAACAACTGAAAACATGCGGTCGACCCAAAATTGAGGTAAAACCCGGATATCTTTAAGAGGGCGGCCCCAAAATGGCCAAAATTGAACATGGGGTAAAACCGGACATCTTTAAAATTACCAATAAGCGTGCAAAATCGACACCGCCGAATCCTTCTCCGAGTTCTTTCATGCGGCAGAATGAGAGCAATGCGTCGAGAACCCGAAGTCCCACAAGCAAGAGTCCCAGTGGTAGAATGTCTCGATGGCCCTGCAAAGATTACCTCAAAGGAACTTGCAAAAACTCATTTTGTGAAAAGTGGCTTGTTCTACAAGTCCGAGTGGAGATTTGGGGAAAAGTGCGTTTATGCGCATCGCCAAGTTGATGAACAGCCGACTAAAAGGTTCACAAAATGATGATGACAAAAGTGCAGTGGCTGTGTTGAAGAAGAATGAAGCATCACCATAGAACAGGGCGGCCTCTCAAGAATGCTTACTCATCAAATGCACGACAATGGGGTTGCGTATTCCAGGATACGGAGCCGCCGAAAGTCTTCATCGATTTTGCGGAAGAGCAGAGAAACGGAAACCCATCCGATGTGTAAGATTCACAAAGGCCGTTGTACGTGACGCTGACATTCGAGTCCAAAAACCTTCGTTCGGAATGATTTGCCCAGGTGAACCTCATCAGCGCAGCCCCAATGCTCCAAAATTTGAGGATCCGTCTCAAGAGGAGACAGAGTGGCAAAAGCAAGGTGCCCGTGAAGCAGCGTGGAGGCTGGCCAAAAGTATTCTAAAATTGAAGGGAAAATAAAGCAGCATTCTTCTCACCTTCAGAAAACAAGTGCTTGCCTGCATAAAATCTTAAACCTGAGGAACGAGAATTTGTTGTCGACTCCGGAGCGTCGATGCACATGATCAGCAAAAAGGACTTGAGTGATGCTGAAATGGATACTTTGACGAAATCGTGCAGTCCTACGATAGTCATAACCGCCAATGGAGAAGTGCAAACGCATGAAGAGGCACCGGTGTATGTCAAAAAAATGGATATTTTCTTGACTATGAAAGTCCTCCAAAACACGCCAGCAGTCTTATCGCTCGGAAAACTTCGCGATGAAAACGGATATTCTTACGAATGGATCAATGGTGAAAACCGGCTGAGACCGACTTTGGCCAAACCGACTTTGGCCATCCTTATTTGACCGACTTTGGCCAATCCGACTTTGGCCAATTTTAGTGTTTATTTTCCTGTTTTTCAAAAAGACAGAACAACGAAAACACATGGAAGAACAAACACCCTTTTGGGCCCCGAAGGGTGGGGCCCCGAAGGGTGGGGCCCCGAAGGGTGGGGCCCCGAAGGGTGGGGCCCCGAAGGGTGGGGCCCCGAAAAGGTGGGGCCCCGAAGGGTGGGGCCCCGAAGGGTGGGGGGCCCAAAATTTCGCTCTTTTTCTTCCCTGTCCCGCCACCGTTTCGCTCTTTCTGTGTCTCTCTGGGTGTCTTCTCGTTGAATTTTGGTTGGTGTTTGAAGCGCAGGAGCCCTGAAATGTGCACGTTTGGAGTTCTCGGGCAACAACCAAGAACAACAACGCCAAACCCAGAACAAGTGGGGCCGCGAAAGGCCGGCCCCCTCTCCCAAGCAAGGTTTAGGGTTTGTGTCTTTAGGGGTTGGGCACATCAAAACAACACAACAAGAACAACAACAACAACAAAAATTGGCCAAAACACAACAACACTTGAATTGGCCAAAGTCGGTTTGGCCAAAGTCGGTCAACACTCTTCAACACTAAAATTGGCCGAAGTCGGTTTGGCCAAAGTCGGTCAAGACCACGATTGGCCAAAGTCGGTCGAAAAATTGGCCAAAGTCGGTTTGGCCAAAGTCGGCCATGACCCAAAAACCACATCTGATCAAGAACGGAACTCGAATACAGTGCAACACGGAGAACTGCGTTCCAATCGTGGTTCCTGGCTTGTCAGCGAGTTCTTCCTCCAGTTCTCCCTCTTCCAACACCAATGACACCTTCAAGACACGAGATTAATCATCCTACATCTTCCTCAAGCTCGTCTACTTCACCAACCACAACTGTGTCAAGCGACAGTGAGACTCGAAAAAGGGAAGATCTGAATGGGATAGATTCCCATCCAACACTTGTGTCAAGTTCACATGTTGAACGAACAGAACGGGGCGACCAATTGTATTCTGATGGTCATGCCCGCATTTGGCCAAACCGCATTTGGCCAAAACCGCAGTTGGCCAAAAAAATCCGAATTTGGCCAATTTGTTTTCGTGACCGCATTTGGCCAAACCGAATTTGGCCAGAATTAGTGTTTCAAAATGTTGACCGCATTTGGCCAATTTTGGTGATTTAATTCTTTGGCCAAATTTTCTATTGTTGTTGTTGTTATTGCTTTTGTTGTTGTTATTTGTTCCTGGTTGTTGTTGCTTGTTGGTGCCTGTTGGTGCCTGTTGTTTGTGTGGTTAGGTACACTTTCATCCAAATTGCAAAAAAAAAAACTCATCCAAAAACACTTTCATCCAAAAACATTTTCATCCAAAAACACTTTCATCCAAAAACACTTTCATCCAAAAACACTTTCATCCAAAAGAGAAGACAATTTCATCCACTACACTTTCATCCAGAAACGGGTTCATCCAATTGACACTTTCATCCAAAAACGGTTTCGTCCAATGACACTTTCATCCCAAACCATTTTCATCCAACCCTGAACACCTAAACACCTAAACACCTAACCTGAACCCTAAAATCTATTAATATTTAAACCTTCACAAGTCGTGTTTCCGAAAACAAGGCCGGGCCAAACCCTCAACTTCTGAAGGCTCATCTGTTGCTCGACGCTCACGTCATGGGTTGCCCTGGGCCTTCATTTTCTCACATTTTCTTTCATTTTCTTTCATTTTCTGTCATTTTCTTTTATTTTCTGTCATTTTCTTTTATTTTCTGTCATTTTCTGTCATTTTCTGTCATTTTCTTTCATTTTCTTTCATTTTCTTTCATTTTCTTTCATTTTCTTTCATTTTCTTTCATTTTGTTCCATTTCCTTTCATTTCCTTTCATTTCCTTTCATTTCCTTTCATTTCCTTTCATTTCCTTTCATTTCCTTTCATTTCCTTTCATTTCCTTTCATTTCCTTTCATTTTCTTTCATTTTCTTTCATTTTCTTTCATTTTCTTTCATTTTCTTTCAATTTCTTTCAATTTCTTTCATCTTCTTTCACTTTCTTTCATCTTCTATTTTTCTTTCATCTTCTTTCATTTTCTTTCATCTTCTTTCATTTTCTTTCATTTTCTTTCATTTTTCCTTTATTTTCTTTCATTTTCTTTCATATTCTTTCATTTTCCTTCATTTTCTTCATTTTCCTTCATTTTCCTTTCATTTTCCTTTCATTTTCCTTTCATTTTCCTTTCATTTTCCTTTCATTTTCCTTTCATTTTCCTTTCATTTTCCTTTCATTTTCCTTTCATTTTCCTTTCATTTTCCTTTCAGTTTCCTTTCAGTTTCCTTCAGTTTCCTTCAGTTTCCCTTCATGTTCTCTCATGTTCTCTCATTTTCTCTCATTTTCTTTCATTTTCTTTCATTTTCTTTCATTTTCTCTCATTTTCTCTCATTTTCTCTCATTTTCCTTCATTTTCTTTCATTTTCTTTCATTTTCCTTCATTTTCTGTCATTTTCCTTCATTTTCCTTCATTTTCTGTCATTTTCTTTCATTTTCTGTCATTTTATTTCATTTTCTTTCATGTTCTTTCATTTTCTTTCATTTTCTCTCATTTTCTCTCATTTTCTCTCATTTTCTCTCATTTTCCTTCATTTTCCTTCATTTACTCTCATTTTCTTTCATTTACTCTCATTTTCTTTCATTTTATCTCATTTTCTTTCATTTCCTTTCATTTTCTTTTTCTTTTTCTTTTTCTTTCTCTTTCTCCGGGGCTCAAAATCTGATTTTTTTGGGCCTCAATTTCGTTACGATTTCTCTTTACAGTTCTTATGTAAAAAATCAATCAATTTTTGGGCCCGTCTCGGGGGTACCCCTTTGGGCCCTCTTTTTCTTATTTTTTACTCCTTTTTTTTTCTTGTTTTTTTTTTTTGTTTTTGGGTGTCTTTTTTCTTGCTTTTTTTTCTTCGCTTTTTTTCTCAAATTTTCTTTCATTTTCTTTCATTTTCTTTCATTTTCTTTCATTTTCTTTCATGTTCATTTTCTCAAATGTTCTTTCATTTTCTTTCATGTTCTTTCATTTTCTTTCATTTTCTTTCATTTTCTCTCATTTTCTGTCATTTTCTTTCATTTTCTTTCATTTTCTCTCATTTTCTTTCATTTTCTTTCATTTTCTTTCATTTTCTTTCATTTTCCTTCATTTTCATTCATTTTCTTTCATTTTCATTCATTTTCTTTCATTTTTTTCATTTTCTTTCATTTTCTTTCATTTTCTTTCAAATTTTCTTTCATTTTCTTTCATTTTCTTTCCTGCTATTGCTGCTGCTTGCTGCCTTCCTGCTGCTTGCTGCTTGCTGCTTTCCTGCTGCTTGTTATGTGCTGCTTGCCATTTCCTGTCTGCTCATCTGCCAATCTTGTTGAATTCAATCGAATAAATCTAGAATCTTGATTTTGCCGCTTCCATTGAGGCGCTCTAAAAGTGTTCGTCAATGAAGCACAGTTTCGTGTGTTCGATTTAATCGAACAAGCCCACAATGTCGATTCGAGATCCTCACACTTATCTACAAATGCTCGCCAGCTCAGCACCGCTTTTTCATTGATGTCATCGGTTCAATCGAACAAGCCTCGAACGTCCATTTCGTCAATCTCATTGAAATCCTCCACAAATGCTCGCCAACCAAGCACAGCCTCTTCGTCGATGTCGTATTGCAATTCATTTTCGCTCTCATCGTCTTCGCTGAAGCTGGGACGTCTGTGATGAAGCGGTCTAGCGTCTTCCATGTCGCTGCTATTTGGTTCGTCGGAACCGCTGGTCAAGCTGAGAGCTGACATATCTGGTTGTTCATGTTCAGGATCGCCACGCACAGGAAGCCAATCAGTCCGGCGGATTCTCCCCACCAAGAACAATGTTGTGGCCGTCTTGCATCTGCTAGCTCCCACATATGCGTAGCCTCGAGCCGCTTTGCGTCGATCGAAAACAAGGCCCACTGCATCCAACGTCGCACCTTGCGCTCTCCTCATTGTGGTTGCGTACCCGTAAGCACAAGGCATGAAGAGCTTGCCCAGGTGCTGAATTGGGTGTACCAAAATCAAACCGCTTTGCTTGGTTTCCAGCACGAACACGTCTTTGCGAAGCACTGTCTTGATCGTGCCCACCATGCCGTTCACGAAGCCTCTGTCCTTGTCGACATTGTGCGTGAGCCTTATGCGCATGCCTGCGATAAATGCGATGCGCTCTTCACCGCTTTGCTCATCGCCAGGAACACCGTGCTCGCGCAAATGCTCTGCGAAATTTGGGAACTGTTCATGGAGGCGTGCTTTGTTATAAACGGCAGCTTCGCTGTTCTTCACAGTCAGGAACATTAATTGCCAATTCCTTCTTCGTTCAAAATCTATCGCGAACCTTGCACCTTTGGCTGGGTCTGAAGGCAAGACCCGCCCTGCGAAGAACGTTTGCAGATTCTCGCGAGTGGGCTGTTTTTCTTTACATTCCTTAAGGAAATCAAGCAAGACAGGATCTTTGCACCGTGCCGCGTCATGTTGTTGCAATTCCACAAATGTAAGCTTCCCATTTGCGCGCAGTGCTGTAACCGAATCGTACAATGGTTGTTTTCCGTCAATGGGCTGCAGCTGCTGGAAATCGCCGACGAAGACAATGAATGGGTAAGGCCTCAATTCACTGAGACCAGTTTGCAATTTCCTCCGCACCTCTGCCTCGATTTGCGAAATCTCGTCGAAGATGATCAAATCGAAATGCAGCAGCCGCCCGGGTGGGATGTATTCTGCGTCTCGATCTCTGGTGATGCGGAAAGCTGAATGTATTGTCTCCACCACGATCTCTTCGCACGGAGGCAGCCGCGAGCGGTATTGCGACACGAGGACTCCGATCGGCGCGCCGATGAGAACCCTACAACCATCAGCTGCTGCGTTGATTGCTGCTTGAATCACAACTTCCGTCTTGCCGGTGCCTGGACCGCCCGTGACGTGCAGACATCGATCTGTGTCGCGAAGAGCGTCTGCATCCGTTGTGTTCAAGCCAATTGCGATTGTGTCCAACACTTCCTGTTGCTGCGGAGACCATTCACGAACAGGAGCTTCGAAGATTCTTTTCGCAGACCATGCGCTTGCTTCTTCTGCCGAATGCACGTGCTGAATCAAATAATGGCCAGCGTCTACGCGACAATTGAAAGTCCGGATACGATCCTTGGAAAGCCCACGGTAAATGAAATCTTCTAACACGCATTGCTTCAATTTGTTTGTGTTGTTGTTGAATGCTGGAAGCCGCAACACTGCAGCCAAGAATTTAAAGCCTTCTGGAACGAGCGCGCTATCGGCTTCGCTCAATATGAGCTGCTCTTCGCGAGTGTCCGGCAGGAAAGTGAGGGCCCATGTGCCGATGAAAATGTCCAAAAGCTCGAAGGGCATAGCGAATCCAATTGCGCAAAGTTTGCCGGCATGTGGTCCTCTCAAATTTCTTGGCTTGCATGTGTATTGGAAGCTACCATTTGCTTCTTTCTTCGTTGTCACACCATATTTGTGGATCCATTCTGCAAAGGATCCTCGGCGCTCTTCGCTGGTGGCACATGTTTTGAATGCTTCGTACATGTGCCTGCTGCTGTTTATTGCTTTGCTGCCTGGAATTGGCGTGTACAATGTTTCGCCTGTGAAAGAAGCACGCATGAGCGGCAAACCTGCGAAATCCAAAGCGATTTCTTGCCACATCAGCGTCCGCTTGCACAACAGCCGGAAGATCTGCTTCCACCTCGTGAGATGCTCAGCACAACCCACGCCCTTCGATTCGTGGCTTTTGAATTTGAGCGAATCTGAAGCCTTCGCCACGTAGCCAGTCACGTACCTCAGGAGGCAATGTCCGGAATCGCCGCTCTGCACGTCTACACGGCTCGCGAAGAGCGCTTCCAAATGGCGCACGAGCGTAGAATCGTGTGTACCGCCGGTCTTGCCCTGCAACAATTTTGGATCTACCAAATAATCAACCCAAGCGACGACATGAATGTGCAAGGTGCCCCGAGATTGGAATTCGAAGCGCATTGAAAACTCGATGACCTTGCTGATGCCAACCTTTGCGAGCTGCTCTTCGTCTGCGAACAGATTCTCGACAAGCGTTGAGAACACGTTGTACAAATGCAAGGTCAGCATCGGCTGCACATCGCTCAACAAGCCGTCTTGTTTTGTCCTTTCGAATACACCTGCGTGCGATGGGAATGACCATTCGGCCGGCGCCACCGTGAAGAACAAATTCGGCATTTTGTTTTGCTGCCGACACATGTCTTCGAGCTTCTGCGTTTCTTTCACCCAGAAGGAGCTGAAATTCTGCATTTCGTTTGCAGCTTCGTCAGGTGCGATCTTCTTCGCTTCGGCGATGCTGACGATGGAAGAAATGCGCCTTGCCAAGTAAATGTCGAAGAGAAGCATCTGCAACACATAATGTGATTGGTATTCTATGCAGCGGCTCATGAACTTGCGCATCCAACTTGTTTTCAGGCTGGGCGTATATTTCTCGGAAATCAAATTCTGCTCGCGAAGCCTGATTCGCAAATCTGTGTCGCCATACGCTACCCATGGGTATATTTGTGGGAAAGCTGCAATTTCGATGCCAGGGCGCTGAAGCAGAAGCTCTGCTGTGGGAATCCTGTACCAATAACAATCTTCGTCACGCTGGGCATAAATGTGCGCATGCTCGACGGTGTAGCGCCTGTAAGTGTTGTTGTTGCGCATCAACCAATCAAATGCTGCCGCGACGTCTGGCGAGGAGAACGAATCTTTGTCCAATGGCTGTTTGCGCCACTGTGCACGGACAATTGATTTCTTTTGCTTGCTCGTGATGCTGGCCCGGCCGCCACGTTTCGTTTCGAAATCAACGAACACTTGCACAATAGCGAGCTCTCGTGTTTGTAGCGGCGTCAATTTGCGCAATTCGTCTGGCACATCTGTCTCTTGTGGTGTCGTGTAAGCCATAAGCTTCTTGGACCTTGCGCCTGCGCGCAGCAATGCTTCTACTTTGGGTTTTGAATTCAGGCGCTTGATGGGCGCAGTTTTTCGGGCAACGTTTCTTGACATGGATGCTCGGGTACGTGCCCAATTGCTTTCGCCCACATGCTGGGCAGAAAGCCTAGGAAGCTGTCTTAATCCACAAAAGGATCGGCGCGTCGTCGTCGACAGCTTTTCATTGCTTCAACGGCTTGTATTTGTTAGATGCTGCAACGTTGTAATGTTTTTGGTGTTCCAGCAACCATGTGTGTGCTGAAGCTGTTGCTTGATGTTGCGGGATCGCTTTCTGTTTCATGTTGTCAAAACATTTTTCTGCTAAGTGATCGATGTCGTCATCATTCGTGTTCTCCATGTCCAAACATCTGTGCCATTTCGAAATAGTCTGGTGGCCAATGTTGAACAGCCGTTCCAATCTTCTGGAATTCCTATTACCAGCACGCAAATGCCAGGAGAATTTGTTTCACATCGTCAATGCTCGGAAATGCGTCGCAAAGTCCTGCTTCTGTGCGGGCAGCCAATGTTTCATAGCTTTTCAAATCGTCAATGACATCATCCAGCCGCATTGACCATCTGTGGAGCAGATCTCTTGAAATTTGAAACTTCTTGGCCAATGCGCGTTCGCTTTCTGTCTTCTGCAAGCCTTCGAGTTTCCAAGCAACGTGCAGCTGTACGTCATGGAAAAGAATTTGTTGGCCATCGCCATCTCGTTCCCATTCAGCTTCATCAGCTCCTCGAA
>CBDCEV010000225.1:0-4453 GCA_965215715.1 Hyphomicrobiales bacterium
TAATAAAGATGACAATATTCATATTTATTAAAAGTTTTCAAAAATGTTGTGCAAAAAAAAAAAATAATAAATATTCAGCACCAAACCAAATCTTCAAACATTTTTTATTCAATTTTTTTTAAATTTCATTATAGTGTTAACTGTTTGCCTCAGATTTTTTATCAATGAAACAAATTTGGTTTGAAATCGGTGAAATGTTTGAAAAAATTTAAAAAAAAAAACTCGAAGCATTAATATTCATAGTTATTGTTACAAGTCAAATTATAACTAAATTGATCATTTGCAGTTTCTGAAATCGCAAAAAAGCTGCACAAGCCTTGAAAGCATTAATATTTTTAAAAAATTATGTCTAGTCTCTTAAAGTTTTTAAAAGCTCTATACAAGCCCAAAACTGAACTAAACCACCTTTTTTTTTGTTTTAACTTCAAAGCTTGAAGGTTCAAAATTTAAAAAAAATATATGTTCAAACATAATCAGAATTGGAATTAGAAATAGAATTGGAATTAGAATTAGATGTAGAATTAGAATCATAATTTTTGTGTTTCTGGAAGCTTCAAAAGCTTTGTTTTGTTTAAAAAACAATTTAATGTGTATAATACCAAAAGGTAGCATGCAACTTCATCCAAAACGCGTTCATCCAAAACACATGTTCATCTAAAAACAATTTCATCCAGGACCGATTCATCCGAAATTAACCTCGTTTTTACCCCATTTAAAACCCGTTTTAAACCTTAAACGGCACTTTTTAACCCTATTTCCAATGGAACTCCGTTTAAACTCTGTTTTAACCCAATTGTAACCACATTTTAACCCCCATTAATCCCTTTTTGAGCCCCGATTAAACCCGATGTCGTTCGGCTGGTGGTAAAACAGTTAAACACGCAATCTTCAAGTACAACCCTATTTTTGCGCCCCCCTCCCCCTCCCCCCCCCCCCCCCCCCTCCCTCCCCAGGCTTAGAATGTTTTTTTTTTTTTTTTTACTCTAACACCCTTGTGTATTTAACCCGCCTCCTCTTCCCTCCTCTCCTCAACCCGTCGCCCTCTCCGTCTCCCTCCCTGTCCCTCACCACAAGGAGAAGCCGCCCAGGGACAGGGCCCTGTTGTTTTTTCAGTCTTTTTTTGTTTTTCTTTTCTTTTTTTTGTTGTTTTTTTCTTTTTTCCTTGTTTCTTTCTTTTCCTTTCCTTTTTTTTTCGGATATTCGAAATATGTTTTTTTTTTGGGAGGCGCCAATTTCGTCACGATTTTTTAGGCTGAGCTCTTGTGTAAAAAAATCAATTTTTGAAGCCGTCTCGAGGGGTACCCCTTTGGGCCCTTTTCTCTTGTTTTTCTTTTTTGTTATGTTTTTTCATTTATGTTAAATTGTTTTTTCAATTTGATTTGTTTTTCCATAGTTTTTGTTTTCCTTCAGTTTTTTTTTTTTTCTTCATTTTGCCTGTCGCTTGCTCTCACTCGTTCTCTGCTTTCGGTTCTGTCAGTTACCATGTGTTGTCATTGTGCCGCACATGTCTAAGCAAGCCACAACATTTAAATACCAACCCGTCGCAAAAGCAACAACACACAGGGACCAAGTCACACATCCAACAAATTCTTGCACACACACACACACACACAAAGCAAATCTAGCGTGCACATGCGTATTGTGTGTTCTCCCAGGTTTCGAAATCAAGACAATCAAAGAAGTGAGGTGTTACATTTGCCAAAAGAAAACCGCCGCTTCAAGACTGGAGCAAATTGAATGAGCACTTGCGTCAGACGTGCAAAGTCAAGAAGAGCCTCATGGCAGGGACGCCTCTACAAAGGATGGCGAACGAGAACAGAGTTCAAATTGCAGAAAAAGAAATCTGCTTCAAAGAAACAGCTCCAGGGCGAAGAAACAGTGACACCGCCAGCCGAGCCACAAGACACGTTGATGCAAGCGCCAACATCGACAACGCAGCCGCGCGACACGTCTACTTTAGTATGGAAGCAAATTCAATGTTGGGTTTTTGTGCGAAGAGCACGGTGTGCCAATCGCGCCATTTGTTGTACGATTGACAGCGCCAGAAGACCAAAGCGACGACTTTGCGGCACAGCCATCAGCGGCACCACTTGCTCCAAGGTATATGGAAAAGGAGGAGCCGACGCCATCGGAAAAAGAGCTTTCTCACAGCAGTTGTTCCGCAGAACGTTCCGTTGGAAGAGACGGCTCTTCGCGATGCTGATCTCAGATTGTTGGCAAAGAAAACTTTCGAGCATTGAAGATGCCGTTACCCGTGCTACGAAAACAAGAAATTGAAGTCATTGTGCCAAAGATGCACGTCAAGACCCAAGCGATTGAATGGGAAACGCGCCAAGGACGCCGCTGGCCGATTGAGGTGGATTCATTTGTGCAGCTGCACTCATTCAACACCTACTTGCAGACACGAATTCGGAAGCCAGCCACGATCAGCAAGCACATGCAAGGAGCCAAGTATTTCGTCAGCGTGTTGCAATTTGAAGACGCAAGGACCGAAGCTCAATATGAACCGTTGGGTGTGGTTGGCTTATTTGTGCGATTCCAAATTGGTCAACGCTGTCATGGGTGTGCCGCTGTTGCACCCCAAGCATGACTGGTCGGTTAAAATGTTCAGCGCTCTTCGGTCTTTGATCGGTCATGTGAAACTGATTGCATCGCATATCGGTGTGTGAAACAAAATTCTGGAAACCTCCAAGCTCGTTGTTGTCAGCGTACGTGAAGCACCACTCCGAAACGAGAGCTGACAACAAAAGCTATTGCACAGTCAATTAAAGATTTGGTTTCAGTTTACAAATGTTTCAAAAGCGATGCGTTGACTGCAAAGCTTCATTACGCAGCTCGGGTGCAAATGGCGGGTACTATCAAATACAACCAGCCAGCAGGGAGACCTGGAGAGTGGCATCTGTTGACCAAGAAAGCTGTGGATGATTTGACAACCGAAGATTGGTTCCTGACTGTGCACCAGCACAAAAACGGCGTTGACACAAGGAGTGGTTGGGAAGTTCTTGGCACCAGGCACGTCTTCGAGCCAGTGCAACGGTTGCAAGCGACAGCGTCCAAACACAGACGTTGCTGAAGCAAGGGACAGCGCATCACCAACCAGACTATGGCTACGCGAATTCAACGATGATGCGCAAGATTTACAAGAGCATGGTCGATTTCGATTTGCAGAAGGCAAAGCAGATGATCGCAAGCACCAACGCCCACGATATGCAGACAGGCGAAAAATCGTACTCACTTGGAAAAAGCTGAGTGCGACGCGATCTCTGGGAAGCCGCAAGTGGTAGCATTGATGGGCGGCTCCGTGGAATGGCCTTGTGACGAAAAAGTTCACTGAAGAAATGGTTGTGGAAACATTGGCGCGCCTGAACAAAGTGTACGGGCGAGGAGACCCAGGAGACACTGAAGGATTCATGCAATGTGCGATAAGCTGCGGGCAGCCAAAAAATAAGAAGAGGAAGCACATCAAGACACACAACGGCAACACCCACAAGAAGAAGGCGGAGATTTCAAGCTCGTGAGGATCGGGAGCCAAACCTTCGACAGGCACAGCAAAATCTTCAACTCCAGTTGTCTCTGATCCGACCTCAAAGAGACGCCGCTTGCTGAGCAAGCGCAGCTCCAAAGAATACCCTGTACCAGCCAGCAGCCAGTTCGTGTCATCGTGTTCGCCAGCATTGCCACCTCCACCAATGCCACCGCCACATGCGGCAAACACATCGAGTGCGTCTGCCGCTGTACCCGCAGGCGCGGCTGCAGGTATTGCGCCGGTGATTCGATCTCGCGTGAAGATGTCAGGGTCGGTGCAACCACGGGTTCTTCAAGAACACACTGCGACATTTGGACCAGATACCGAAACTGTTGGAGAAAAGCCTTGGTTTGTTGCATTGAAGCAACGAGGAGATGAGGAGGGGAAACTTCAAGGCAATTCGATCGACGTCCTCGGCAGCTTCATAAGAGTTGAAATGCAAAAGAGGAAAGCCGCACGAGAGGAACGCGAAGTGAAAGAAAAGCGGCGCCTCAAACGCGAGATAAAAAAGCAATCCCAAGAAGCACCGCAACCAAAGAAGCTGAAGGAAACTTGGGTTGATGACACACACTGTCATCACGGCTAACGTACAAACAAAATTGAAAGTATCAGGACATGTTCGAAGCGATGCGAGCATCGTTTACACCGAGCAGCGAAAAGAAAAAAAAACAGACGACCTTGGCGTTCGGTGCTGATGTTGATTGACTTGCAGCAAAAAAACAAACGTGGGTGTGCTGACATGTGTGTCTGATGTTGTGTGTTTCCGATGTCCTCTGGAAGTTTGTCAGTGTTGCGGTTTCTTGCAAGTTGGATGGTTTGAACTGTTGAGTCACCTTCTGCTGGTTTGCGAAATTGTGTTTCTGAAGTTGTGTGTCTTGCCATGTCTCTTGAAGTTCGACTGTATTTGGGTTCTTGCAAGTTGGATGC
>CBDCEV010000226.1:0-5162 GCA_965215715.1 Hyphomicrobiales bacterium
GCTGGCTCTCCGTCACACCTAAATCGTACGTGCTTGTGAAAGAAACCCTTAATGAATTTGATCAGTCCAGTGGCGGAATGATCAGTGGTCTCCTTTGCCAGAACAGGAACGACTTTCACGAAAAACAGGTCAGCGTCGACAGCAACGAGAGTCGTGGCATATTTCTGTTCTGTTTCTCCACTGGCAGACGTTGTCTTCACGAATGCGAAGTCAAATGCGATCACAGGGAGCTGTTCTCCATTCTCGCGCAAGTCACTACGGAGATGTGGCTTGTCTCTCCAACGTCCCACGACGCATGGCTCACACCACGGTGCAGGCGGTAAGTGGTTCACCTTGTGGTGTTGTCGTTCCACCTCAGAAGGTCGAGTTGGACCAGGGAGAATCTTTGGTGTCACCTGTTCTGTAGCCACCGCCAACTCCTTCTGTTCATATCCACACAGCCGTCGGAAGAGCACGTCCTTCGTCCCGTAAATCGGTGCTCCCAGCTCACGTAACCGGGAATGCAACTCTTTGATGTTCGACCACGTTTTCAATACAGGTGCAGGTGTCGTTCCTGCTTCAGCTGATGGTTCCACAGCTGGGCCAGAATTCGACGATAACTGTGACTCTTTGACGTCCATACCATCCATGCGCTCATCGCGCTCATCCGTGACAGCCGCCACGTATTCAGGTCTCGATGTGCGCTGCAAAACATGAGCTTCCACGCGCACACTGTTTCGTTCCAGGTAACCACAAGGACCCAAATTGAAGCTGAAACCCTTTCGAACCAGTTTTCCCAGCGACAAGATGTTGTCACGTTCCTCAGCAACTCGGAATGTGGCCGTTGCCTCCATGGCACGCTTGCCACCTGTCGGTCCCACCAACATGGGCACGGCCTTTTGACCTGAGATCACCAGATCATTTTGTTGCACATCTTTAGGCTTGGAGGGGCAGCGATCACGACTCGTGGGGATCAAATCTGCAAATTTCGGGGGTTCATCACTTCCGCTGTACAGGAGGAGAGAACCTGTTGATCCCACAACAGCACACATGCTCGGAAGAGGGAAGCACCAACCAGTCGACGTTTCGTCGTCTCCAGTTCGCATCACGACATCGTCCAACTCCATCACGGCTGCGACGTCTCCATCGTCGGCAGAGGCAACTGCCGCACCACCTTTCGACTTGGCATCGGCGATGCATTTCCTGCAGTCAACACGCTTGTGTCCCCATTTGTCGCAAGACCCGCAGTATCCTTGGAATTGCTCAGGTTTGGATATCGGCTTCTGATCCTTGCTCTTGTCACCTTCATTGCCCTTGCGATCCTTGCCCTTGCCCTTTCCCTTCGATTTCCCTTTCCCATCCTTGCCAGACGAGAATCCAGACACTGCACGAGTCTGATCGACATCCATCGGCACAGGTCCAGTAGATGGGGTTTGGTGCGAAGAACCAGAGGTCCCATCGTATCTCCGCATCGTCTCGGCACACTCACGTAACCGGCCACGCAGTGCGCTGTACGATGCTCGCACATTGGAAGGGGCTTGCTTCAGGATGTTTTGGTAGCTTTCAGGCGAGTGCTCCAGTACCATAGCAGCCAAGATGCCATCTGAGATGTCCACTCCACTCGCTGTCCGGTAGAGGCCGATGGTCTTGTCCCACCGCCTCCCAAGCTGCCCTGGGGTTGAGAATTCCTCGCAACAACGCAGCTTGTCCTCATACTCCAACTTCAATTGACGCCATGCCTCCAGCCCTTCACCCTTGTTGACCAGCTGGACAATTCCAAGCGATCCTTCAAGTTTCACCACGAGGATTGCGTACAGTTGTCTCGAGATCGTCTGAACTTCTGTCTCAAGCGTTGTGTTCACGATTGGCAGAGTTGACGCTGCTGCTGCATCCAGTTGTCGTCCCCAACCGACCAGCTCGCTCCAAGCCTTAAACTTGAGAACCCACTGTGGCCAATGTTCGTCATCTCCAGAGAACGGAACAAGCTTGAATTCTCACCGAGTGTCGATCACCGACACTGCCATACTGTCTCAATTCACCGAGATTCTGCAGTAACAAGGCTCCGCTACCATGCAATGATTGTGGACTGGTGATGAAACTGGGATACGTGCAACAAGACAACAGGGTGTGTGCGGTCTGGCTTTACCTTGACACAAAGAGGCCTCCGGATGAACACATGATGGACGAAATGCAATGCGCATGAGTCAGCAAGATCTACCTAACAAGTCAGGTCGGGTCATCAACAAGAGTAAATTCAAGATAGAGACAAGATTCCCAAAAATCTCGTGCATTTTTTTGAAAAATGTAATTTTTTTGAAAAGAAAGAGTCAACTATTCAAACTTTGATAACTTTTCACTTTTAACTTATGACAAGTTATTTATCAAAAGTTCTGCCATGAGTTTTTCAACTATTCTGAAAAAATCCTACTAATATTTGTGGAACTATTCAAACTTGTTGAAACATATTCTAACCTTTTTTTAAGACTTCACAATGTTCAACGATAGAAAAACGTTTGATCACTTTTTCATTTTCGACCTTTATCGCTCAAACTTTTGATCAGTTACTTTGCAAAAGTTTTGTCAACTTATGTGAAAGAACTGACCATAAACTATTGAACCTTTGGTAAGATGGTTGTCGTAAGTTACTACAATTTTTGATTAACTGTTTCGAGCCATTTGATTTTTTAATATTTGAATTATTGTACCTATTAAGACTTTTAAAACAATGTAACTTTTTGAAAGATTTGAACACTATGTCAACTCTTTACACTGTTTGAAGTGTTCAACTATTTCAGTGATTTTTACTATTCTAACTCTTTCAACTCGTTCAACTACATTTTGGGTTTTTTTCTAGAAAAAGACTTTCACTTTGATTTATGCCACGTTACTGATCAATAGTTTTTGTTAACTTATGATTGATAACTTACCGTATGTTCTCTAACTTATACCAAGTTATTTCGAACACACGGACTTCTTCTTTTCTTGCGGAGACTTTTTCTAGCGGAGAGCTTTGAACATGGTGGCAGGAAGCGAGCACTCTGAAAAAATGCTTCTGCACTCACCAAGCAATTGGTGCGCATGCAAAAACAAGAGGAGCGTGTGGACGGGACAAGACAGAGGGACACATCAACAGACAAAACGGCCGTCCTCTAATTCCATCCCTTCCAAAAAAATCCATCGTAAGTTATGATAACATATGGTTCACTATGTTCACCATTTTGAACAACTTGAACTTTTAAAGCAATTCAGCTACTTATACGATTAAAACTACGTAAAAGAATTTACCTTTCAGGACTATTTTCATTCTTGAAAGACTTTTCACTTTGACTTTTGATAGGTTACTCATCAAAAGTTCTGTTCGCTTTAGAAACGTAATTTACCATTAGTTATCAAAACTTGCGGCAAGAAATTTATCGCAAATTACATAACTTTTGGGCAACTATCTAAACTAATCGAACTTCTTTTGAGTAATTCAACCTTTTGAACCATGGTAACTACTTGAATAATTCTGACAATCTAAACTTTGAAATTTATCTGATCCATAACTTACCATCAATTATCAAAACTTATGCTCAGTTATTTATCGTCATTTATCATACCTTATGGCTCGCTTTTGAAAACATGTGAACTATTTTGACTGGAAACTAATTATGCAAAAATAATTTAACTTTCAACTTTTTGAGCCTGCTGAACTGTTTGAACCTTTTTTTGTCGTATTCAAAAAAAGATTAAAAAGCTTTTTGAATTATTTGATTTAGTGTAACTATTTAAACTATTTTCAATTATTTTTGAACGATTTCAACTATTATACTTGTTCGCTTTCATAACTTTTTCGCTTTAACTTATGATATGTTACTTATCGAAAAATTATGTTTGCTTCTGACAAGTAGCTTGTCATAAGTTACCAACAAAAAAAGGTAAGTCGTTTATCGTCAGTTAACACACCAATTTATGTTGACGAATGAAAAATAACTTATCATAAGCTACCAAAACTTATGCTGAATTATTTTTCGTAGAATACCATACCATATGTCATTTTTTCGATAAAATATCAAAAATGAAAAATATGCACAACAGTTCCAAAAACATTTTGAAAAAAAAAAAACATTTGAAAAATAAAAATGTCAAAAAGTTCAGAAGAGTTGTTTGAGAAAGTTTGAAAAATGCAAAAAATGCATTTAAGAGTTAAACTAGTTTAAAAATGTCAAAAACATAGTGTACCGTAAGTTTTGTTAACTTTCGAAAAATAACTTAGCATAAGTTTTTGATAACTTATGGTAAGTTATGGATCACAAGTTAACAATAGATTTGATAAGTAACTGATCACAAGTTAAAGTGGAAAAAGTCAGGAAGAATTGTTTCAGATATTTTTTGAAAAAAAACGTGTATTTACAAAATGTTCGACAGCGAACCAAAAGAGTCGAGAAAGTTTCAAAAAAACAAAATTGTGAAAATAGTGGAAAAGTGAGAATATAATGCAAATAGTTCAAATAGTTCAAAGAGTTCACATAGTTCAAAAAGTTTAAATACTGCAAATAGGAAAATGTTGTAAAAAATCAAACCATAAAAAAGGTTTGATGAGTCAGCATTGGAAAAAAATGTGAACCACAAGTCATGGTATCTTACGATAAATAGCTGAGCATAAAATATTGACAGCGTACGGTAAATTATGTACCACAAGTTAACATAACTTTGGAAAAGAATAAATGTAGTGAAAAAAGTTCAAAAAACGAAAAAAACAAAAGTTCAAAGATATTTCAACAGTTGTGAATAGTTCCAAAAAAATCAGAATGTTTTTTGAACACAGAGGTTCCAAAAGTTTAAAAGGTTGAAAAGGTTGAAAATGGTTCAAAAAGTTCAAACAGCCACAGATCAAAAAACAACGTAAACAGTTCAAAACTTTGTTTTGAAAAAATAATAGTTGAAATAGTGTCAAAAGTTGGAAAACAAGGTTACAATAGTTCAACAAGCCAAAACAGTGGAAATAATCAAAAAGTGTCCACAATTAAAAAGATCATAACTTACGATGAACAGCTTACCACAAGTTGTGACAACTTATGAACAATGTTATTGGTCATAACTTGTCGTGACTTATAATATGTAAATTATCATATGTGATAACATTTGTCATCAGAATTTACAAAATCTGAAAAGTTAGCAATGTTTGAAAGGAGAAAACCGCA
>CBDCEV010000227.1:0-17877 GCA_965215715.1 Hyphomicrobiales bacterium
GCCGGTGCTGAGAAGGTTCAACGTCTTCACAACACTAAAAATAGGTTATTTTGTTGTTGTGCAACACTAAACATTTTTTCGAAATGATTCAACCACGTAAGATTCCCACCTCCATTTTCATCGTCAGTAAAATGTTTAAATTATTATTTGATCAGTTTTTTTTTTTGCTTTTACGACGATAGCTTTAAACCTTCGTTTTTAGCTTCAAGACTGTGCAACACACCCGCAAAAACTAAAAACATGCGCCACCCGAACACACATGCACCAAACCACCCCATACACCAGCAACCCAAGAACCCAATCACTCAAGCACCCACGTACCAAAGAACCCAACCATTAAATGAAAAACAGATCAACATACACATACACTTAGTTTTGAGTGCTGTTCGGTGTCTCTTGATTTAAAGTTACGATGTAAACATAAACCTGGTGTTATCTGAACTTTGCCATATGTTACGTGTCAAAAATATCATGTTGATCGAAGCTCGAACAGCTCTTCCACATTTCTTGAATGCTTGACAGCTTTTAAGGGTTGTAAAATATCTCCTCTCTCCTCCTACTTCCTATCAACAATGAAAAATTTAACAATTTTGACTTGACTTAAGAAGCATTTTTTTCAAAATTATGATTGAATCCTGAGAGCTGGAAAAACAAGCACTAAAACAAACGCGTCACCCAAGCATCCAAACATTTTTCCAACATACCACCCCACCAGCCATTCCAAACACCCCAAGGTCACAGTAACCCAACAACTCAAGCACCTGAGTACACAATAAGTAATAAATTTGTAAGACATGAAAAATTAATTGAACAACAAATACTTATGTGTTGTATAAAATTTGAATTTATCATTGTAACTGTAAAGAAAAGTTCTTATCATTCTTGTCGTTGGGATGAAAGCCCTGAAACGTTCAGAGGTTTGAAAACATTTAAAGTCAATGAATTTCCCCTCTTCCCTTAATCATTTGCATTACCATTGTCGTTTGAGGGAAGGCGCCCAAAATTGTTTTAAGACTTGAAAATATTTGAACATTTTTTAGTTCGTCATACTGACAATGATAAATCATATGCTGATTCAAATCAAGATTAAAATTAATTTACCGTTAATACATCAGTTAATTTTTAAAAATTGTTTAAACGTTGTAATATTCCCACCATACATCACCAATTGTAATCAGAATTACAATGATCATTGTATCTTAAAACTGTATTTTAAGTTTAATCTTTTGCTGTGCCTACGTTTAAGCTAACGTCCAAACAAACACCACCATCAAAACCCCACCCAGCAACCTAACGGCCCAAGAACTCAAGCACCATTTCGCCAAACCACTTCCAGCCACCCGAACCACCCAACCACCAAACAACCCAACAACCCATAATGATAATTAAATTCTCATATGAAATTATGATAAGCATGTTTGACGAATTGTTTGCTTTTAAAGTTTGCAGAATTCCATCATCTTATCCTCATCCCAATAAGAATAATAATCAGAGTTGCAATATTATATTTCAGCTCGTGGTTTACGTTTCGACGCTGTGAAACAAACAAGCAACAAAAAACAAAAATCCAAACATGCCAACCACCGAACCGCAGTGCAAGCCAAGAACCCAACATCCCAAGAACCCAAGCTCCCAAACACCCAACCATTAAATCAACAACAAAAAAAGAGATAATTATAATTAGGATTCTGTTTTTCATGGTAACAACACTGATCAATATGATTATCACACTGATTATACGTGTGATGATAACCTTGAAGGTTTTTCTTTGTTTTTCTTGAGCTTGCAATATTTCCTCTCCCTTCCACATTTACAGATTATCATTTTAGTTTTAGTGTCACGTGAATGACGATAGAATCCTTTTCAGAAAATTACGATTGAAGTTCAAATTTGTAAAACAATCAAGTCGGCAAAAAGAAATCTTCAAACCTCCCAACAGCCAGCCGCAACCCAACAACCCAAGCATCCAAGCACCCGAGTACCCAACCATAAAAAATGAACAGCTGAAAATATTATGATGATATCTATTTTTGTTAACGCCTACAAGCACAAATCTAAAATTGAATATGAACCAAATATATCAATATGTGATGAAGCAGCTTTTAAAGCTCAACAAACATGACCAATGTTTTGGACTTGTAAAGCTTGTAAAACATTCCCCTCCCTCTCTCCCACCTCTCACTCCCTCCCATCTACATGACAATGATAATGACAATTGTTGTTTTAGTTATGAAGACAATCATAACATGACAAATGATTTTGACATGTTTGATTCAAACGTCAAACCTTTTTTCTTCAAAAAAAAAAACCCACAAAAACGTGCCATCCAAACAGCCAAACACATGTACACCAAACCACACCAACCACCCAACCGCCCAGCATATCAAGAACCCAATAACCCAAGCACCTAAGCACCCAACCACTGATGCAAAACACGAACAAAATTGGATGAACAAATAGTCATGTAAATAAAAATCATTTTGCTGATGGCAAGGGTAATTACAATTATGAACGGAGCTTCAACATATTGTAAAAGGTTTTTTGCAGATCGTAAAGTTTTTTAAAGTTTCTCAGATCATCTCCCGCTCCTTTTCCATCCACGGGCTTCGTCTATCCTAAGGATGAGTAAAATGATTATTGCAATCATATCAATGATTACACTTCTCATTATCAAGATATATAAAACAAGAAAATGATAATTATTATTTCGATAAAAGCTTTCCACACGATGGTTTAAGCTTTACCTCCACCAAAAAAAACATAAACAAACGCGCCCTCGCCAAACACAAAAACACCCATGCGGCCAACCGCCTAACCCTCCTGAGCGCCCAAGCACCAAAGCACCCAACCATTGCATAAAAAAAGTGCGAAATCAAGAACAAATACAATTACACGTTTCTTGTCTAATAGAAACCTGATTGCACGAACATAGAAGGATTAATGTTTGTAGAGGGTTTTCTTAAGATAAGTTCAATTGAAATATTCACATCAGTATAAATCGTGAAATCATCATAACCATAATCATGATTAAAGTTTTTTTGTCACATTATGATTTCTGTTCTGATTTTTTTTGTTTGTTTTGGTTTGAATCGCGTCTGACCATCAAAGAACCACCAACCCGTGTGTACGTCTGTGTGTGTCTGTCTGTGTTTGTGTGTGTCTTTGTGTGTCCGTGTGTATATGTGTGTGACAACTTAGTTCATACACCTCACCTTGTCCCTGAGAGTTGAATTTCGCATACTTGCGGAGCGTCGGTAATCGACGCCACGGCTTGAACCGCCCAGGCACCTCTGGAAGCAAGCGGTAGCAGCAACAGCTTCAACAGCACCAGAATCGCATGCAGACTTGCTCCCCACAGCAGATTTGGTCGCACTGTAGCTACAAATGAGGCAAGAACTGTCAGACGTGATCCAACAAGTACAAACAAAGATGATGACATGGTGAACGGCAGGATCGACACTCTGAACAGCACAGACACAGCATTTGCAGAATGTGTCAACGAAGTCATCCAAGCCGTACAGAATCAGTGGTCTCATCCCAAAGGGCGAGTTCGCGCACTTCATGTCAGATCTACACCTGTGCATGCAGACTTGGTCAAATGAGGAAGAAGCAATGCCCGTCGGAGTGCTTCGACATGTATGACATCAGTGCATTCGCAATTGGATGTCCGCCCGCAGAATTCAGAACAATTGACACGTCGCTCTGTCATGTCCTGCATAAAACAACAGCAAATGAACCACTGACAACAGTGAAGCAAGTGAAGGGACAAAAGGGATTCGAAGCGCGGCGTGCAATCGTGAGGAGATATGATCAGAGGACAACATCAGACAATGCTGCATTTGCGTCGTTGGCAGCAACCTATCCCAAGAGACGGAGCCAACAACTTGAAACAATTTGATGACATGTTGAAGACGTTTCTCAACGAAAAGAACAAGTTTGAGTACAGGTTTGGAAACATCAGAGACGAGGACAAAATGTTGGCGGTTAAGAAGTTAATGTTCGAAAGTCTGCAGAACTTCAGATTCAGTGGTACAACGATGTCGTACGATGAGCTCCTCATTGCAGTGCAGAACATCATCATTGACAAGGTTGCGACAGCCACAACAGCAGGTGGCACGAGTCCTCCAATGGAAATCGGAATGGCCGCGAAGGATGAAGGTGAGAACTCGAGAAGAAGTAGATCAACAAATTATGGACTTCGCGTTGCAAGCAGAATACAAAGAAACAGGGAAGGGAAATGAAATTCGGGAAAAGGTCACAGTTGGAGTGAAAGAGGTGGCAGAGACGCAATTCTAGGAGGAAAGAACTCGTGGCAGAAGGGCAACGGCAGGAAAGGAGGCAAAGGACAAGAGAAAGGTTGAAAGGGAGAAAGCATGCTATGTGGGATTTCTGGCAAGGCAGGACAGATTGCAGCGTGGTCGAAAGGGCGGACACGAGAATTTGTATTCTACTGCTGAGGATGAAAGTGAACAGGTAGAAGAGACAGCGGACAACGATGAAGAGCTTTAAGCATGGTGCTTGTTGGAAGAATGTTAAAATTAACAGTGGCAGGAAGTGATCAGCAGACGAAGCAAACGAAGAAAGGGGCGAATCAGGCATCGCTGTTGAGTGTGGAGAGTGACCAAGATCCAAAATCAAAGAAGATCACCGAAGCGAAGGATGGATGGGTGAAGATCAGAGTAACGATGGAGTCTGGGGCGGCGGGCGCGTCACTCCTGAATTTGTGTTTCTCCATGTCAAACTCCATCGAAAAACGTTGCTTGAGAAGTTTGTGGCAGCAAATGGCGAACAAATCAGCGATTTGGGCAAAAAAACAATTTCGTCAAGACGCACGAAGGAATATAAAGATGCATAACTTTATTGAGTGCGAACATTGTCAAGCCTTTCATTTCATTGCAGAAAGTTGTCCGTGCTGGAAACGTTGTTGTGATGGAAGAAGAACCCGCACATTCGAAACATTCGAGATGGAACAACAATCAAGACGGACGTGAACAACGGAGTGTACACAACAACAGGACCAGTTTTTTTGCTGGAAGGGACAATGAATGGTGAGACCGCTTTCAACAAGCCTGTAAGGCCGGTAGAATTGCCCAGTGGTGAACCAGCAGAAAGCAGAAGACCCAACGAGAGCGTGTACGTTCAACGGAGTCACTCAGCAAAGCTGTCGTCTCCGTCCTCTTACACAAACACTTCAAAGAGTAGATAGTCTGGTGACGCTCTGTCATCGCCAGCGCATATCGACACTTCTTTCCTTCAACACGACAACTGGAAGGTGCTGCCGGTGCTGAGAAGGTTCAACGTCTTCACAACACTAAAAATAGGTTATTTTGTTGTTTGTGCAACACTAAACATTTTTCGAAATGATTCAACCACGTAAGATTCCCACCTCCCATTTTCATCGTCAGTAAAATGTTTACATTATTATTTGATCAGTTTTTTTTTGCTTTTACGACGATAGCTTTAAACCTTCGTTTTTAGCTTCAAGACTGTGCAACACATCCGCAAAAACTAAAAACATGCGCCACCCGAACACCCATGCACCAAACCACCCCATACCCCAGCAACCCAAGAACCCAATCACTCAAGCACCCACGTACCAAAGAACCCAACCATTAAATGAAAAACAGATCAACATACACATACACTTAGTTTTGAGTGCTGTTCGGTGTCTCTTGATTTAAAGTTACGATGTAAACATAAACCTGGTGTTATCTGAACTTTGCCATATGTTACGTGTCAAAAATATCATGTTGATCAAAGCTCGAACAGCTCTTCCACATTTCTTGAATGCTTGACAGCTTTTAAGGGTTGTAAAATATCTCCTCTCTCCTCCTACTTCCTATCAACAATGAAAAATTTAACAATTTTGACTTGACTTAAGAAGCATTTTTTCAAAATTATGATTAAATCCTGAGAGCTGGAAAAACAAGCACTAAAACAAACGCGTCACCCAAGCATCCAAACATTTTTCCAACATACCACCCCACCAGCCATTCCAAACACAACAAGGTCACAGTAACCCAACAACTCAAGCACCTGAGTACACAATAAGTAATAAATTTGTAAGACATGAAAAATTAATTGAACAACAAATACTTATGTGTTGTATAAAATTTGAATTTATCATTGTAACTGTAAAGAAAAGTTCTTATCATTCTTGTCGTTGGGATGAAAGCCCTGAAACGTTCAGAGGTTTGAAAACATTTAAAGTCAATGAATTTCCCCTCTTCCCTTAATCATTTGCATTACCATTGTCGTTTGAGGGAAGGCGCCCAAAATTGTTTTAAGACTTGAAAATATTTGAACATTTTTTAGTTCGTCATACTGACAATGATAAATCATATGCTGATTCAAATCAAGATTAAAATTAATTTACCGTTAATACATCAGTTAATTTTTAAAAATTGTTTAAACGTTGTAATATTCCCACCATACATCACCAATTGTAATCAGAATTACAATGATCATTGTATCTTAAAACTGTATTTTAAGTTTAATCTTTTGCTGTGCCTACGTTTAAGCTAACGTCCAAACAAACACCACCATCAAAACCCCACCCAGCAACCTAACGGCCCAAGAACTCAAGCACCATTTCGCCAAACCACTTCCAGCCACCCGAACCACCCAACCACCAAACAACCCAACAACCCATAATGATAATTAAATTCTCATATGAAATTATGATAAGCATGTTTGACGAATTGTTTGCTTTTAAAGTTTGCAGAATTCCATCATCTTATCCTCATCCCAATAAGAATAATAATCAGAGTTGCAATATTATATTTCAGCTCGTGGTTTACGTTTCGACGCTGTGAAACAAACAAGCAACAAAAAACAAAAATCCAAACATGCCAACCACCGAACCGCAGTGCAAGCCAAGAACCCAACATCCCAAGAACCCAAGCTCCCAAACACCCAACCATTAAATCAACAACAAAAAAAGAGATAATTATAATTAGGATTCTGTTTTTCATGGTAACAACACTGATCAATATGATTATCACACTGATTATACGTGTGATGATAACCTTGAAGGTTTTTCTTTGTTTTTCTTGAGCTTGCAATATTTCCTCTCCCTTCCACATTTACAGATTATCATTTTAGTTTTAGTGTCACGTGAATGACGATAGAATCCTTTTCAGAAAATTACGATTGAAGTTCAAATTTGTAAAACAATCAAGTCGGCAAAAAGAAATCTTCAAACCTCCCAACAGCCAGCCGCAACCCAACAACCCAAGCATCCAAGCACCCGAGTACCCAACCATAAAAAATGAACAGCTGAAAATATTATGATGATATCTATTTTTGTTAACGCCTACAAGCACAAATCTAAAATTGAATATGAACCAAATATATCAATATGTGATGAAGCAGCTTTTAAAGCTCAACAAACATGACCAATGTTTTGGACTTGTAAAGCTTGTAAAACATTCCCCTCCCTCTCTCCCACCTCTCACTCCCTCCCATCTACATGACAATGATAATGACAATTGTTGTTTTAGTTATGAAGACAATCATAACATGACAAATGATTTTGACATGTTTGATTCAAACGTCAAACCTTTTTTCTTCAAAAAAAAAAACCCACAAAAACGTGCCATCCAAACAGCCAAACACATGTACACCAAACCACACCAACCACCCAACCGCCCAGCATATCAAGAACCCAATAACCCAAGCACCTAAGCACCCAACCACTGATGCAAAACACGAACAAAATTGGATGAACAAATAGTCATGTAAATAAAAATCATTTTGCTGATGGCAAGGGTAATTACAATTATGAACGGAGCTTCAACATATTGTAAAAGGTTTTTTGCAGATCGTAAAGTTTTTTAAAGTTTCTCAGATCATCTCCCGCTCCTTTTCCATCCACGGGCTTCGTCTATCCTAAGGATGAGTAAAATGATTATTGCAATCATATCAATGATTACACTTCTCATTATCAAGATATATAAAACAAGAAAATGATAATTATTATTTCGATAAAAGCTTTCCACACGATGGTTTAAGCTTTACCTCCACCAAAAAAAACATAAACAAACGCGCCCTCGCCAAACACAAAAACACCCATGCGGCCAACCGCCTAACCCTCCTGAGCGCCCAAGCACCAAAGCACCCAACCATTGCATAAAAAAAGTGCGAAATCAAGAACAAATACAATTACACGTTTCTTGTCTAATAGAAACCTGATTGCACGAACATAGAAGGATTAATGTTTGTAGAGGGTTTTCTTAAGATAAGTTCAATTGAAATATTCACATCAGTATAAATCGTGAAATCATCATAACCATAATCATGATTAAAGTTTTTTTGTCACATTATGATTTCTGTTCTGATTTTTTTTGTTTGTTTTGGTTTGAATCGCGTCTGACCATCAAAGAACCACCAACCCGTGTGTACGTCTGTGTGTGTCTGTCTGTGTTTGTGTGTGTCTTTGTGTGTCCGTGTGTATATGTGTGTGACAACTTAGTTCATACACCTCACCTTGTCCCTGAGAGTTGAATTTCGCATACTTGCGGAGCGTCGGTAATCGACGCCACGGCTTGAACCGCCCAGGCACCTCTGGAAGCAAGCGGTAGCAGCAACAGCTTCAACAGCACCAGAATCGCATGCAGACTTGCTCCCCACAGCAGATTTGGTCGCACTGTAGCTACAAATGAGGCAAGAACTGTCAGACGTGATCCAACAAGTACAAACAAAGATGATGACATGGTGAACGGCAGGATCGACACTCTGAACAGCACAGACACAGCATTTGCAGAATGTGTCAACGAAGTCATCCAAGCCGTACAGAATCAGTGGTCTCATCCCAAAGGGCGAGTTCGCGCACTTCATGTCAGATCTACACCTGTGCATGCAGACTTGGTCAAATGAGGAAGAAGCAATGCCCGTCGGAGTGCTTCGACATGTATGACATCAGTGCATTCGCAATTGGATGTCCGCCCGCAGAATTCAGAACAATTGACACGTCGCTCTGTCATGTCCTGCATAAAACAACAGCAAATGAACCACTGACAACAGTGAAGCAAGTGAAGGGACAAAAGGGATTCGAAGCGCGGCGTGCAATCGTGAGGAGATATGATCAGAGGACAACATCAGACAATGCTGCATTTGCGTCGTTGGCAGCAACCTATCCCAAGAGACGGAGCCAACAACTTGAAACAATTTGATGACATGTTGAAGACGTTTCTCAACGAAAAGAACAAGTTTGAGTACAGGTTTGGAAACATCAGAGACGAGGACAAAATGTTGGCGGTTAAGAAGTTAATGTTCGAAAGTCTGCAGAACTTCAGATTCAGTGGTACAACGATGTCGTACGATGAGCTCCTCATTGCAGTGCAGAACATCATCATTGACAAGGTTGCGACAGCCACAACAGCAGGTGGCACGAGTCCTCCAATGGAAATCGGAATGGCCGCGAAGGATGAAGGTGAGAACTCGAGAAGAAGTAGATCAACAAATTATGGACTTCGCGTTGCAAGCAGAATACAAAGAAACAGGGAAGGGAAATGAAATTCGGGAAAAGGTCACAGTTGGAGTGAAAGAGGTGGCAGAGACGCAATTCTAGGAGGAAAGAACTCGTGGCAGAAGGGCAACGGCAGGAAAGGAGGCAAAGGACAAGAGAAAGGTTGAAAGGGAGAAAGCATGCTATGTGGGATTTCTGGCAAGGCAGGACAGATTGCAGCGTGGTCGAAAGGGCGGACACGAGAATTTGTATTCTACTGCTGAGGATGAAAGTGAACAGGTAGAAGAGACAGCGGACAACGATGAAGAGCTTTAAGCATGGTGCTTGTTGGAAGAATGTTAAAATTAACAGTGGCAGGAAGTGATCAGCAGACGAAGCAAACGAAGAAAGGGGCGAATCAGGCATCGCTGTTGAGTGTGGAGAGTGACCAAGATCCAAAATCAAAGAAGATCACCGAAGCGAAGGATGGATGGGTGAAGATCAGAGTAACGATGGAGTCTGGGGCGGCGGGGCGCGTCACTCCTGAATTTGTGTTTCTCCATGTCAAACTCCATCGAAAAACGTTGCTTGAGAAGTTTGTGGCAGCAAATGGCGAACAAATCAGCGATTTGGGCAAAAAAACAATTTCGTCAAGACGCACGAAGGAATATAAAGATGCATAACTTTATTGAGTGCGAACATTGTCAAGCCTTTCATTTCATTGCAGAAAGTTGTCCGTGCTGGAAACGTTGTTGTGATGGAAGAAGAACCCGCACATTCGAAACATTCGAGATGGAACAACAATCAAGACGGACGTGAACAACGGAGTGTACACAACAACAGGACCAGTTTTTTTGCTGGAAGGGACAATGAATGGTGAGACCGCTTTCAACAAGCCTGTAAGGCCGGTAGAATTGCCCAGTGGTGAACCAGCAGAAAGCAGAAGACCCAACGAGAGCGTGTACGTTCAACGGAGTCACTCAGCAAAGCTGTCGTCTCCGTCCTCTTGCACAAACACTTCAAAGAGAAGATAGTCTGGTGACGCTGTGTCATCGCCAGCGCATATCGACACTTCTTTCCTTCAACACGACAACTGGAAGGTGCTGCCGGTGCTGAGAAGGTTCAACGTCTTCACAACACTAAAAATAGGTTATTTTGTTGTTGTGCAACACTAAACATTTTTTCGAAATGATTCAACCACGTAAGATTCCCACCTCCCATTTTCATCGTCAGTAAAATGTTTAAATTATTATTTGATCAGTTTTTTTTTTTGCTTTTACGACGATAGCTTTAAACCTTCGTTTTTAGCTTCAAGACTGTGCAACACACCCGCAAAAACTAAAAACATGCGCCACCCGAACACACATGCACCAAACCACCCCATACACCAGCAACCCAAGAACCCAATCACTCAAGCACCCACGTACCAAAGAACCCAACCATTAAATGAAAAACAGATCAACATACACATACACTTAGTTTTGAGTGCTGTTCGGTGTCTCTTGATTTAAAGTTACGATGTAAACATAAACCTGGTGTTATCTGAACTTTGCCATATGTTACGTGTCAAAAATATCATGTTGATCGAAGCTCGAACAGCTCTTCCACATTTCTTGAATGCTTGACAGCTTTTAAGGGTTGTAAAATATCTCCTCTCTCCTCCTACTTCCTATCAACAATGAAAAATTTAACAATTTTGACTTGACTTAAGAAGCATTTTTTTCAAAATTATGATTAAAATCCTGAGAGCTGGAAAAACAAGCACTAAAACAAACGCGTCACCCAAGCATCCAAACATTTTTCCAACATACCACCCCACCAGCCATTCCAAACACCCCAAGGTCACAGTAACCCAACAACTCAAGCACCTGAGTACACAATAAGTAATAAATTTGTAAGACATGAAAAAATTAATTGAACAACAAATACTTACGTGTTGTATTAAAATTTGAATTTATCATTGTAACTATAAAGAAAAGTTCTTATCATTTCTTGTCGTTGGGATGAAAGCCCTGAAACGTTTTCAGAGTTTTGAAAGCATTTTAAAGTCAATGAATTTCACCTCTTCCCTTAATCATCTGCATTACCATTTGTCGTTTTGAGGGAAGGCGCCCAAAATTGTTTTAAGACTTGAAAATATATTGAACATTTTTTTAGTTTCGTCATACTGACAATGATAAATCATATGCTGATTCAAATCAAGATTAAAATTAATTTACCGTTAATACATCAGTTAATTTTTTTAAAATCGTTTTTAAAACGTTGTAATATTCCCACCATACATCACCAATTGTAATCAGAATTACAATGATCATTGTATCTTAAAACTGTATTTTAAGTTTAATCTTTTTGCTGTGCCTACGTTTAAGCTAACGTCCCAAACAAACACCACCATCAAAAACCCCACCCAGCAACCTAACAGCCCAAGAACTCAAGCACCATTTCGCCAAACCACCCCCAGCCACCCCGAACCACCCAACCACCAAACAACCCAACAACCCATAAATGATAATTAAATTCTCATATGAAATTATGATAAGCATGTTTGACGAATTGTTTTGCTTTTAAAGTTTGCAGAATTTCCATCATCTTATCCTCATCCCAATAAGAATAATAATCAGAGTTGCAATATTATATTTCAGCTCGTGGTTTACGTTTCGACGATGTGAATACAAACAAGCAACAAAAAAACAAAAAATCCAAACATGCCAACCACCGAACCGCAGTGCAAGCCAAGAACCCAACATCCCAAGAACCCAAGCTCCCAAACACCCATCCATTAAATCAACAACAAAAAAAGAGAGATAATTATAATTAGGATTCTGTTTTTCATGGTAACAACACTGATCAATATGATTACCACACTGATTATACGTGTGATGATAGCCTTGAAGGTTTTTTCTTTGTTTTTCTTGAGCTTGCAATATATTTCCTCTCCTTTCCACCTTTACAGATTATCATTTTAGTTTAAGTGTCACGTGAATGACGATAGAAGCCCTTTCAGAAAATTACGATTGAAGTTCAAATTTGTAAAACAATCAAGTCGGCAAAAAGAAATCTTCAAACCTCCCAACAGCCAGCCGCAACCCAACAACCCAAGCATCCAAGCACCCGAGTACCCAATGATAAAAAAATGAACAGCTGAAAAAATTATGATGATATCTATTTTTGTTAACGCCTACAAGCACAAATCTAAATTTGAATATGAACCAAATATATCAATATGTGATGAAGCAGCTTTTAAAGCTCAACAAACATGACCAATGTTTTGGACTTGTAAAGCTTGTAAAACATTCACCTCCCTCTCTCCCACCTCTCACTCCCTCCCATCTACATGATAATGATAATGACAATTGGTGTTTTAGTTATGAAGACAATCATAACATGACAAATGATTTTGACATGTTTGATTTAAACGTCAAACCTTTTTTTCTTCAAAAAAAAAACCACAAAAACGTGCCATCCAAACAGCCAAACACATGTACACCAAACCACACCAACCACCCAACCGCCCAGCATGTCAAGAACCCAATAACCCAAGCACCCAAGCACCCAACCACTGATGCAAAACACGAACAAAATTGGAATGAACAAATAGTCATGTAAATAAAAAATCATTTTTGCTGATGGAAAGGGTAACTACAATTATGAACGGAGCTTCAACATATTGTAAAAAGGTTTTTTTGCAGATCGTAAAGTTTTTTTTTAAAGTTTCTCAGATCATTCTCCCGCTCCTTTTCCATCCACGGGCTTCGTCTATCCTCAGGATGAGTAAAATGATTATTGCAATCATATCAATGATTACACTTCTCATTATCAAGATATATAAAAACAAGAAAATGATAATTATTATTTCGATAAAAGCTTTCCACACGATGGTTTAAGCTTTACCTCCACCAAAAAAAAACATAAACAAACGCGCGCTCGCCAAACACAAAAACACCCATGCGGCCAACCGCCTAACCCTCCTGAGCGCCCAAGCACCAAAGCACCCAACCATTGCATAAAAAAAGTGCGAAATCAAGAACAAATACAATTACACGTTTCTTGTCTAATGGAAACCTGATTGCACGAACATAGAAGGATTAATGTTTGTAGAGGGTTTTCTTAAGATAAGTTCAATTGAAATATTCACATCAGTATAAATCGTGAAATCATCACAACCATAATCATGATTAAAGTTTTTTTGTCACATTCTGATTTCCGTTCTGATTTTTTTGGTTTTGGTTTGAATCGCGTCTGACCATCAAAGAACCACCAACCAGTGTGTGTCTGTGTGTGTGTGTCTGTGTTTGTGTGTGTGTTGCTGTGTGTGATTGTGTGTGTCTTTGTGTGTCCGTGTGTATATGTGTGTGACAACTTAAATCATACACCTCACCTTGTCCCTGAGAGTTGAATTTCGCATACTTGCGGAGCGTCGGTAATCGACGCCACGGCTTGAACCGCCCAGGCACCTCTGGAAGCAAGCGGTAGCAGCAACAGCTTCAACAGCACCAGAATCGCATGCAGACTTGCTCCCCACAGCAGATTTGGTCGCACTGTAGCTACAAATGAGGCAAGAACTGTCAGACGTGATCCAACAAGTACAAACAAAGATGATGACATGGTGAACGGCAGGATCGACACTCTGAACAGCACAGACACAGCATTTGCAGAATGTGTCAACGAAGTCATCCAAGCCGTACAGAATCAGTGGTCTCATCCCAAAGGGCGAGTTCGCGCACTTCATGTCAGATCTACACCTGTGCATGCAGACTTGGTCAAATGAGGAAGAAGCAATGCCCGTCGGAGTGCTTCGACATGTATGACATCAGTGCATTCGCAATTGGATGTCCGCCCGCAGAATTCAGAACAATTGACACGTCGCTCTGTCATGTCCTGCATAAAACAACAGCAAATGAACCACTGACAACAGTGAAGCAAGTGAAGGGACAAAAGGGATTCGAAGCGCGGCGTGCAATCGTGAGGAGATATGATCAGAGGACAACATCAGACAATGCTGCATTTGCGTCGTTGGCAGCAACCTATCCCAAGAGACGGAGCCAACAACTTGAAACAATTTGATGACATGTTGAAGACGTTTCTCAACGAAAAGAACAAGTTTGAGTACAGGTTTGGAAACATCAGAGACGAGGACAAAATGTTGGCGGTTAAGAAGTTAATGTTCGAAAGTCTGCAGAACTTCAGATTCAGTGGTACAACGATGTCGTACGATGAGCTCCTCATTGCAGTGCAGAACATCATCATTGACAAGGTTGCGACAGCCACAACAGCAGGTGGCACGAGTCCTCCAATGGAAATCGGAATGGCCGCGAAGGATGAAGGTGAGAACTCGAGAAGAAGTAGATCAACAAATTATGGACTTCGCGTTGCAAGCAGAATACAAAGAAACAGGGAAGGGAAATGAAATTCGGGAAAAGGTCACAGTTGGAGTGAAAGAGGTGGCAGAGACGCAATTCTAGGAGGAAAGAACTCGTGGCAGAAGGGCAACGGCAGGAAAGGAGGCAAAGGACAAGAGAAAGGTTGAAAGGGAGAAAGCATGCTATGTGGGATTTCTGGCAAGGCAGGACAGATTGCAGCGTGGTCGAAAGGGCGGACACGAGAATTTGTATTCTACTGCTGAGGATGAAAGTGAACAGGTAGAAGAGACAGCGGACAACGATGAAGAGCTTTAAGCATGGTGCTTGTTGGAAGAATGTTAAAATTAACAGTGGCAGGAAGTGATCAGCAGACGAAGCAAACGAAGAAAGGGGCGAATCAGGCATCGCTGTTGAGTGTGGAGAGTGACCAAGATCCAAAATCAAAGAAGATCACCGAAGCGAAGGATGGATGGGTGAAGATCAGAGTAACGATGGAGTCTGGGGCGGCGGGCGCGTCACTCCTGAATTTGTGTTTCTCCATGTCAAACTCCATCGAAAAACGTTGCTTGAGAAGTTTGTGGCAGCAAATGGCGAACAAATCAGCGATTTGGGCAAAAAAACAATTTCGTCAAGACGCACGAAGGAATATAAAGATGCATAACTTTATTGAGTGCGAACATTGTCAAGCCTTTCATTTCATTGCAGAAAGTTGTCCGTGCTGGAAACGTTGTTGTGATGGAAGAAGAACCCGCACATTCGAAACATTCGAGATGGAACAACAATCAAGACGGACGTGAACAACGGAGTGTACACAACAACAGGACCAGTTTTTTTGCTGGAAGGGACAATGAATGGTGAGACCGCTTTCAACAAGCCTGTAAGGCCGGTAGAATTGCCCAGTGGTGAACCAGCAGAAAGCAGAAGACCCAACGAGAGCGTGTACGTTCAACGGAGTCACTCAGCAAAGCTGTCGTCTCCGTCCTCTTGCACAAACACTTCAAAGAGAAGATAGTCTGGTGACGCTGTGTCATCGCCAGCGCATATCGACACTTCTTTCCTTCAACACGACAACTGGAAGGTGCTGCCGGTGCTGAGAAGGTTCAACGTCTTCACAACACTAAAAATAGGTTATTTTGTTGTTGTGCAACACTAAACATTTTTTCGAAATGATTCAACCACGTAAGATTCCCACCTCCATTTTCATCGTCAGTAAAATGTTTAAATTATTATTTGATCAGTTTTTTTTTTTGCTTTTACGACGATAGCTTTAAACCTTCGTTTTTAGCTTCAAGACTGTGCAACACACCCGCAAAAACTAAAAACATGCGCCACCCGAACACACATGCACCAAACCACCCCATACACCAGCAACCCAAGAACCCAATCACTCAAGCACCCACGTACCAAAGAACCCAACCATTAAATGAAAAACAGATCAACATACACATACACTTAGTTTTGAGTGCTGTTCGGTGTCTCTTGATTTAAAGTTACGATGTAAACATAAACCTGGTGTTATCTGAACTTTGCCATATGTTACGTGTCAAAAATATCATGTTGATCGAAGCTCGAACAGCTCTTCCACATTTCTTGAATGCTTGACAGCTTTTAAGGGTTGTAAAATATCTCCTCTCTCCTCCTACTTCCTATCAACAATGAAAAATTTAACAATTTTGACTTGACTTAAGAAGCATTTTTTTCAAAATTATGATTGAATCCTGAGAGCTGGAAAAACAAGCACTAAAACAAACGCGTCACCCAAGCATCCAAACATTTTTCCAACATACCACCCCACCAGCCATTCCAAACACCCCAAGGTCACAGTAACCCAACAACTCAAGCACCTGAGTACACAATAAGTAATAAATTTGTAAGACATGAAAAATTAATTGAACAACAAATACTTATGTGTTGTATTAAATTTGAATTTATCATTGTAACTATAAAGAAAAGTTCTTATCATTCTTGTCGTTGGGATGAAAGCCCTGAAACGTTCAGAGGTTTGAAAGCATTTAAAGTCAATGAATTTCCCCTCTTCCCTTAATCATTTGCATTACCATTGTCGTTTGAGGGAAGGCGCCCAAAATTGTTTTAAGACTTGAAAATATTTGAACATTTTTTAGTTCGTCATACTGACAATGATAAATCATATGCTGATTCAAATCAAGATTAAAATTAATTTACCGTTAATACATCAGTTAATTTTTTAAAATCGTTTAAACGTTGTAATATTCCCACCATACATCACCAATTGTAATCAGAATTACAATGATCATTGTATCTTAAAACTGTATTTTAAGTTTAATCTTTTGCTGTGCCTACGTTTAAGCTAACGTCCAAACAAACACCACCATCAAAACCCCACCCAGCAACCTAACAGCCCAAGAACTCAAGCACCATTTCGCCAAACCACCCCCAGCCACCCCGAACCACCCAACCACCAAACAACCCAACAACCCATAATGATAATTAAATTCTCATATGAAATTATGATAAGCATGTTTGACGAATTGTTTGCTTTTAAAGTTTGCAGAATTTCCATCATCTTATCCTCATCCCAATAAGAATAATAATCAGAGTTGCAATATTATATTTCAGCTCGTGGTTTACGTTTCGACGCTGTGAAACAAACAAGCAACAAAAAACAAAAATCCAAACATGCCAACCACCGAACCGCAGTGCAAGCCAAGAACCCAACATCCCAAGAACCCAAGCTCCCAAACACCCAACCATTAAATCAACAACAAAAAAAAGAGATAATTATAATTAGGATTCTGTTTTTCATGGTAACAACACTGATCAATATGATTATCACACTGATTATACGTGTGATGATAACCTTGAAGGTTTTTCTTTGTTTTTCTTGAGCTTGCAAATATTTCCTCTCCCTTCCACCTTTACAGATTATCATTTTAGTTTAAGTGTCACGTGAATGACGATAGAAGCCTTTTCAGAAAATTACGATTGAAGTTCAAATTTGTAAAACAATCAAGTCGGCAAAAAGAAATCTTCAAACCTCCGAACAGCCAGCCGTAACCCAACAACCCAAGCATCCAAGCACCCGAGTAC
>CBDCEV010000228.1:0-11593 GCA_965215715.1 Hyphomicrobiales bacterium
TTATTGTCAATGACGAAAATCCCACATGATGACATCTTGGAAGGACTGTACAAATTAAGAATACGAGAGTCTGAAAAACTCAAGACCGTATTGGAATTGTACGACCTGGAGACTCATCAGAAGAAGTTAGGACCTGATTATCACAGATTGAAAACTATGGTGAAGAGAAGTATCGAGCAGGAAATTCGAAATAAGAATTTTGGGAACAGAATTGGAAATTTTGAGAAGAACGCCGTGGTCAAGAATCAGGGAACAAAACAGCGTGTACAAAGAATTCTTGGAGATTGTTGGCAATGGGAAACCAACGGGCAATGTGTGAAAGGAGACAATTGTAGTTTCCGCCACGATATGAATAAGCGTGGAAAAAGTTCACAATCAAATCCGTCTCCGAATTCTTTCATGCGGCAGAATGAGCGAAAATTATCGAGAACCCGAAGTCCCAGAGGCAGAAGTCCCAGTGGTAGAACGTCTCGATGGCCTTGCAAGGATTACCTTAAAAGAACTTGCAAGAACTCATTTTGTGAAAAATGGCACCCTCCAGAATGCTGGTTCTACAAGACCAAGATTGGTTGCAGATTTGGAGTAAAGTGCTCTTATGCACATCGCCAGGTTGACGAACAGCCTAGCAAAAAGGTCTTTAAAAATGATGACAAAAGTGCAGTAGCCATGATGAAGAAGCATGAGTTGTACGATAGACCGGGGAAACCCGTTGTTTGCCGTGACACACGTCACGAGCACCACGGACCTGTTGTGTGCAACTCATCAAATACACGACAAGTGGGTTGCGTCTTTCAGGATATGGAGCCGCCGACGTTGTCATCAATTTTACAGAAGAGCTCAGACATGCGGAAACCAATTCAACATGTGAAATTCACAAAGGCAATTGCACGTCACGCAAAAATTCGAGACCAAAATCCTTCGCTCGGTTACATTTGTCCAGGAACCTCATGAGCGTAGCCCCAACGCTCCAAAATTTGAGGATCGGTCTCAGGAGGAGACAGAGTGGCAAGAGCAAGGTGCCCGCGAAGCAGCGTGGAAGCTGGCCAACAGTGTGTTAAAATTAAAGGAGCATGAAAGAGCAACATTCTTCTCACCTTCGGAAAATAGGTGCCTGCCTGCATCAACGTTGAAACCTGAGGAAAGAGAATTTGTTGTCGACTCCGGAGCGTCAATGCACATGATCAGCAAAAAGGACTTGAGTAATGCTGAAATAGATACTTTGACGAAATCGTGTAGTCCTACGATGGTCATAACCGCCAATGGAGAAGTGCAAACGCATGAAGAGGCAAGTGTGTATGTCAAAGAATTGGATATATTCTTGACAATGAAGGTCATCGAGGATACGCCAGCAGTATTGTCGCTCGGAAAGCTTTGCGATGAACACGGGTATTCCTACGAATGGATCAATGGTCAAAAACCATTATCTCATCAAGGACGGGATTCGGATAATCTGCAATACGGAAAACTTCGTTCCTATCGTGGTTCCAGGCTTGTCGAGTTCTTCCTCTGCATCTTCATCAACCTCACGGACACCTATGAAACAGGAGAGTGATTCTTCTTCATCTTCTTCATCCTCACCTTCTTCACCTACAGTAGATGAAATTTCGGTTCGAGAAAGGGAAGATGCACCTGACAGTGACATCTCTCCAGTGCAAGTGTCTGAGTTTATTGATGATAGAACGGGGAAACCTGAGGAAATCCAAGCCAACGAAATCCCAAAAACAAATAAAAAGGAAACCACGATAGAACGGGGAAACCCGTGTCGTGATTCTGAGATCCGGGAATGGCTGCAAGAATTCAGGGAAAATTTGGTGGATGATGAAATTCAAGTACACGGAGACTCTCACGCCAGTTCTTCTCATGAAGTTTCTTTAGAGCCCACATTCAAGAGACGTGAGGATTTGGGTAAGCACAGTGTTTATACTCATTTCCCTAAAGACCAAAATTGCGAGATCTGTAAACGGACCAACATTACCAGGGCCCCATGCAGAAGACGCAATGGCGAAGCCGTACCTCGAGCTGTAAATTTTGGTGACTTGATAACAGCAGATCACAAGGTCCTAAGCGACAATTGCGAATCTCGAAACAATCATCGATATGCAGTCGTGGTGGCAGGATCTAGCCACTCAATGGATCCAGGCGTATCCGTGCAAAAACAAAATTTCACAAGAAACCCAGAGAAGTTTGCAAAAGTTCCTGGAACCCGAGAGGAAACCAAAAGTCATTCTCACTGACAATTCCTTGGAATTCGGCAAAGCTTGTGAAGATCTCTCCTGGAATCATTGCACGTCTACACCACACCAATCGGAGACTAATGGTATTGCGGAAAGAGCAGTGCGCAGAGTAAAGGAAGGCACCTCTGCTGTATTGTTGCAATCGGGTCTAAATGAAAGTTGGTGGGCAGATTCTATGGAATGTTACACCTATCTGCGAAACGTCACAGATCTATTATCTGATGGGAAGACGCCCTATGAAAGACGTTTTGGGCAACCATTGAAAGGACCTAATATTCCATTTGGTTCATTGGTTGAGTATCATCCTATAACTGCGAAGGATCAGTCACGAATCCATCAATTTGGAAAGAAAGTTTTACCTGGATTGTTCCTCGGATACGCTCTGTACGCGGGGGGAATTTGGAAGGGTGACGTACTGATCGCAGACCTTGAGGAGTTGGAAACGATGGACGCATCGGAAATCTACTCGAAAAGACTCAATGCGAAAGAGGTGATATTTCCCAATCAAGGAGAATTTATTTTTCCAATCGCAGATGGACGAATCAAACTTCCTGGGGAGATCAAGACCTCACCTTCACACGGGAACGTCCATTTCGAGGAGAGAGTAATGTTGACTTTCTTGGAGAATCAGAAGGGTCTCTTCCACCACCTCACGACTCGTTTCCGGATGCCGGTGAAGCGATAAATGATTTTTGGTCCATGTCGGAAACTTCATTTTCCGCCATCACGTTGAACCCAGAGTCAAACTTTACTCGCCGAGAGAAGAATCATTCCCTATTCCACTGAAATACATTGACGTAACCAGAACTACTCATACGAATTTGGATGTTAAGCAAGAGAAGCGCATTGATGATTGTTGGATCATTGATGGCTCTCGAGACTTGTCTGATCCTTGGACAGGTTTCACACAATTTACTCTACTCGACGAAAAAGCTCCTGACGGATACATGTGGTCCGGGGAGAGCTTAACGAGGAAACAGCTTACATCCAGGCCAGGTCATCTATGGCCAGAGCTCTTGAAATCAATGGGAAAGCATGCCAAGGTGAAGGAGTCTGAGGAAAAGCTCCACCTTGAAAATACTCGCAAATTGCGTGGGATCTATTTCATCGACCCCGAGGATACGGAATTTAAAGAAACCATCAAGAACGCGCGTAAGAAGTTGGAAACATCAGTGGCTCCTGCTATGCCCTGCAAAATTTCGAGAAATTGTGGGAGTGGTGCATCCAACAAAATCCAGACAAAACTTGCGTGTATTCTGGAAGCTGATGAATCCACAAGAATGCGTATGGGAAATTCGATACCGCATAATCACGAAGACCATATTGCAGGAAAAGGTGAGAATTCATTACAGCACTATAATTTGGTTCACAAATTTATTCCTATGCCTCAAGCTATGAAAATTCCGGCAGCAAAAGCAGCGGTGGACAAGGAATGGGAAAAATTGGAGAAAATTTCGGCGTGGAACTTGACAAAAGTCAAAAGTAAGAAACAAGTGATCGATGAAGCAAGAGCGTCCCGAGTTGTACTCCGTGGTGATATTGTAAAAGACGACTCAGGTTCTTATGCAGTATTCACTGAACAAGGATCTTCAGCATCCCAAATGACAGCAGCTAAGATCATGGATATCATCTCCAGATTGCCTGGTTGCGATGGACAAGCAGCAGATGCAGTATCTGCTTATACCCAAGTAAAAACTCACAAATTATTGAAAATTCCAAAATCGGAGTGTCCAGACATTTGGATTCGTCTACCACGACACAAATGGCCAAAATCATGGTCCAGTATGGAAGACCCAGTCGTTCCTCTTGAAAGGAATTTGTACGGTCATCCTTTGGCAGGACTGTTATGGGAAAGGCAATTTGAGAAAATCCTATTGAAACATGGCTGGGAGAAATTCCAAATTGGGAATGTCTCTTTGTTCATCGTGAAAAAGGATTATTCTTATCTGTGTATGTGGATGACATAAAATTGGCTGGAAAGAAACAAAATCTTGATCCGATGTGGAAAGTACTCAATAAAGAAGTCGATTTGGGAGAACCAACATCTTTCTTGGATCATGAAAACTTGGGCTGCACTCAAAGACAATGCGAAACAAGCAAAGATATTGTGGACAATTACAGAACCATGTTCGAATCGCGAAATTCTGCGGGGAGAGTATAGAAATTACCATTCCCTCAAAATCTTCGTATTTCTTCATGGTCTTATGACATGGCTGGTCATGCAAAGAAGTGTGTGGAACGGTATTGTGAGTTGGCAAACAAGACGACTCAACAACTCTACAAAGTATCTACTCCATGCATCGATGACCACCACTTCAAAGAAGAAGAAACAAAATCTGTTGGAGAATTGTCAAATGCATGCTCTAAAAATGTTCTGAAATGCTTATACTTGGCAAGAATTGGAAGACCTGATATTCTATGGTTAGTAAATAAGCTCGCACGATCCATCACAAAATGGACCAAAGCCTGTGACAAACGCCTGAATCGATTGATTTCATCTATTCATCATACTTGTGAATACAAACAATATTGTCACGTGGGAAATACTGCCAAACAATGCAGACTGGGACTGTTTCAAGACTCTGACTTCGCGGGAGATCTTGAAGATTCAAACTCCACTTCTGGAGGAACATTGTGTGTATTTGGTTGTCATACATTTGTTCCAATAAGTTGGATGTGCAAGAAACAAACGGCTGTTTCTCACAGTTCAACAGAATCTGAAATCATCTCTTTGGACACAGGACTGAGATTGGATGGTTTGCCCGCTCTGGAACTATGGGATCTAATTGTTTCTGTTCTTGGAAATATTTCTCGTGTTTCAGATCGATCGGGGAAACCTGAGAGTGATGAACACAAACACCACAAGTCTCACAACAAAATCGATGTAACGAGAGACATTGATGCTGTTCCTTCAAATGTCCAATCCGCGCGTCAAGAAGCTTTATTGTATGTGTTTGAGGACAATGAAGCTGTAATCAAGATGATTATTAAAGGCAGAAGTCCTACAATGAGACACGTCTCCAGAACCCACAGAGCTGCTCTTGATTGGTTGTTCGATCGAATTAATCTGGACCCCAAAATCCAAATCAAATGCATCGACACCAAAAACCAACTCGCATACATTTTAACCAAAGGGAATTTCACACGTGATGAGTCGAATCATTTGTTGAATTTGTTTAACATCAGCCATTTCAGCTCCACAGCTTGCACCGCTGCAATGGCAAAACGAGCTCAACAAGGATCAGGAGAAGGACGTGTCACAGCCAAATCACGACCCATGATGAATTTGACCGCAAGAACGCCTTCGTTCGTGTCTTCTTCAGCCTCATCAAACCCGGGGAGGACCTCGTATGGATATCAAAATCCCAGAAAATCTGTTGCAAGTGACGAAAGATCGGGGAAACCTGGAATTCGTCACCACCAGGTTATTCAAAAGAGGATTATGGTCGATCTTGGTCTTCTCAAGAGTGGAAAGGTGGAGCTGCGGAGCACGATCGATCAGGGAAACTTGAGACAACTTCTTGGGATATATTGCAAAAAGTTGACCCTCATCGTGAGGAACCGCTTCTCGGCGGAAATGCGCATTCCGCAAGGTACGGAGAGACGATTCACGATGGATCGGGGAAACCTGAGACAGTGAATCACCAAGAAGAGGCAAATTCCGAGAATTTCGTCATGGGCAGTGACGCAGCAGAATTTGTGAACAAAGTCAAAGACCAAGTGCGAAACAGACAGAAAAAAATGTCGAACGTTGCAGAGTCAGGTGAAGAGCATTCAATAATTTGGAGAATGTTCATGGCTACAACGTTAAATGCGGCGACATTCATGGGAAAGAATTTCTCAACTATTCAAAGTGTTGTCAAGAATCATGAAGATCTCACATTGAAGCAAATGTTTGATATCACCGCACAATTGGTGATTAACCAGGACGAAATCAATGGCCTGGACAAAATTCAGTGAGAAAAGTATTCTTGGACACGTCTGTCACTGATTGGTGATGAAACAGTCATCAATCTCCAACGCACAAAAGTCTATGTCTTCTCGGATTCTGTGTTGTGTCTCGGAAAGGTTCTTCAACATCCCGAATCCAACGATGCTTGGAAGAACAGAGTTGCAGGAGCCAGAGCTGAGAAAAGCTACAGAGATTATGATGCTATTAATGGAGAGTCGACTGAATTCGAGTGGAATATCTTCCCAGGATTCACAACGTTGCAGCTCTGTGATAAAATCAGTGATCTTCTGAGCTATTTGGGACAAACACCAGCAACTTTCACATAAAGAAATCTATTTATGTCAATGTTCAATGATATCTCTTGTGACAGAAAAGGCAACAAAGATGAATGCTTGGCAAATGCCGAAACCGTGAAAGTACTTGCGAGAAGATTTGGTATTGGACAATGGTCTTTTATAGGACCAGGTTCTGAAAAGAAATGGTATTCTTCCGAGAATAGCCCACAAGGAGCCTGGGACGACATTGCAGAGCAAATGTTGCTGGAATTTGCAGAAAGTGGACATCCTACTTTCCGTGCCACGACTCCGTTGTCCAGGGGTCAGCTGAAAAGCAAAGGACGAGGAAAACTGTCGATACACTTCACTGCAGATGTGGATTCAATTGATACACTTTATCGCATTATTCTTTCTGTCAATCAGCTCAGTGTCTACGGAGCAGTGGCAGCCGTATGCGAAGAATTTGAGGGACCATCAAGAGAGAACGGGGGAACCTGTGATACTGATGGGTCAATCAGTTGTTCTTGGCGAAGTCAAAGCAGAAACTCCTTTGCACGACGAAAATCCCATGAATGACCAAATTATTTGGCAGCAATACATTCAACAAGTTGAATCGCTTTCACCAGAAAACAAAGTGAGTAAATTCTGTAAGGAAGCAGGATTTATGCGTGTTGTTGAAGTTGGACAATATTTCGTGACCAAGGACACTGGTGATTTTAGACAATTTCGCTCAGTGGCTTGTCGCGAATACACTCTACTTCGAGATGATCCAGCTTCTCAACCAAAAGGATGGATTCAAGGAAATATGAGGATTGGACTTGTATTGGAAGTCACGACCAGTTTTCAGCACTTCAAATATAGAATTGAAATTAGAATTTGGTCTGTGAATCAAAACAATTCTCAATCTTGGGTCAGAATTTCCTATGGAACGGTCAAATATGTGGTCGATTCTATTCAAGACAACACAGAAATTCCTGCAGATCCACAAGAAGAGCGAGTGCCACAAACAAGCATCAAGGTGGTTGCAGCCAGATCAAAGGCAAAAGCAAAACCACAACCGAGAGTACTCGTTGGGACAACAGCAACCATACCAATACATGAAAGAAGATGGATTGACATTGAGCCATCAAAACAAAATCTTGCTTCGTACGATCTCTCGAAGAAAGTCATTAATCTTCTTCGACACAATCAAACGTTACAGCGAGAAGAAGATGGAGCACTTGAATTCTGCAAGATAAAATTTCATCTTCGAAATCATCATTCACAAATACAGAATTGGTCTGATGATCGATGGAAAGCTTGTTTGGCTGCAGGAGGAGGATCCAAACGAAGATATCAGTATTGCTCTGACAATTTGGGAACAATTCTCTCTTCAAGGACATTCTGGAAGCAATCTCATTGATCCAACGTTACAGGACAATGTGGTGATTGGAACTTGAATATTCCATTACATTTACCACATTGGATGCGCATTCAATCTTCATTCTATTATCAACAATGGCTTGATACCTGGAGGTCAAGATTTGAGCAGAAGACAGACAGTATTCTTCTTGCCCACTGATCCAAGAGACGAAACTCACAAAGATCCTGAACATATTGACTTCTCTGTACCACGTCTAGCGAGATACTTGCACAGTGCATGGAAAAGGCATCAAGACGCGGTATTTTGGGTCGATATTGATCTTGCGATCAAAGAAGGATTAACATTCTATCAAACACGATCGAATGCAATTATTCTTCAAGGGACGCTTCCAGCTTATTGCATTCCAAAAGTTGAAAGATTGAAAACTGGAGAAGTCTTGTATGAAAGACGATATTTGTCTCCTCGACCACCACCAAAGATCTCATTGAAACACGATCACAATTGGACCAAAGGGAATGATCAATTGGGTTCTACAGTTGAACAACAGCCAGTTGGAAAACTCGCTCAACAGTCTTTTGGAGAAGCACCACGTGTTAAGCTTTCCAAACCAACCCAATCCAAACCCAATCCAATCTGTGATCGATCGGGGAAACCTGAGGACACAGAACGTGTTTTTGTGGAGAAAGGAAAAACGTCCCGTTCACAAGAGATCGATGATAAACGTTTACATAAAGAACTTGGCTCTTCAGATAGAACAGGGAAACCTGTGAAGCTGTCTGAAGACATTCGCGTCATGCCTGCTCACGATGGAACAGGGGAACCTGTGAAATCGAGCGCAAGCACACACACAGTGAAAGAAGTTGATTCTCTCGAACATCGTGATACTGCATCATCTAACGCGAACAAGTTCAACCTTGCAACCGATGAGGAGAATATCGATTTCAACATCCCAGGAGTGCCGAATTCGATGGTGAAACGATCACATGGCGTCAACGTTCACAAGAAGATCGATGTTGAAGGTCACTTCAAAGTGACCTTCAACAACATCGAGCATTTAATCCTTTCAGCAGAGAATCACAAGATGCGATCAAAGCTGTTGGGAACACTGAACTATGCGAGATAGTCGACGTGGAGCCAAAAGCACAGTGCAGAGCATGTCTGACGTATTGGAACGCTGGCATTGTCTACTGCACGTGTAGACACCTCTTGCAAGATGATACAACAGAAAACAAGAAGTACATCTCGTCCGTGCTGGATCTCTTCTCTATCCCGAACTTTTACATCAGGAAAAGGCCGGCCACACGGTCACAGGTACGGGAAGAAAGAAGGTGATAAAGAATACCACACGGCAAAACAACTTCAAAGAAGGTGTCGAAAGAAACACTGACAAAACATTCACGATCGATTTATCCGTGATCTATGGTTCAGAAAGACTATGCTCGAATTGAGTCGCTCTGAAGAAGTCATCCTTGAAATGGACAGACTTGCGAACGAAGATCATACCCATATTGCCACAGAAGAAGAAATTGATGTATATCGTGGCAATTGGTGGACCCGTTCGAACTTTGTGGGTTCCGACACGATGCCGGTAAGGCATCGACCTGACTTCAAGAAAGCGCTGTCTACATTGCATCGCCTCAAGAAAGCGGAGGATAAAGCGTACTACCAAAATTGGTCGCAAAGCTCCTCCTCCTCGTGGTGGCAATTGCAAACATCTCCACTACAGAAAAATGGCAACGAAAACTGTATCTACAGCATGAACAACATCAACACGAGCAATGAGGACAACAATCATGACACAAACTACATCAACAAGCACAAGGACGCAAACCACGACACGCGCAAGCTGCACCTGTGAGCACGGCACAAAGAGCGCGCTGTTTCGTCGTCTTTCCTGATGTTGTGTCATACACACCTCATTGGTTCAAGATGTTCTTGAGTCTTTACCCCATCCGCATGCAATCCATGAGCGTTTCTCTCTGACCTCACCTTCCTCCCTTTCTACTTCGACCTGTCCTTCCCCGTCTTCTTCCACTCCTCTGTCCTGATGCACCCTGAGCCGCACACCGACCTCGACAACTTGGACACCGTGCAACACAACCTGCGCCACTCCGCGAAGGGGAGTAACGACGCCTACGACGTCACCGTCTCCCTCACAAGACCCACACACCAGCACCCACACCCACACCCGCTTCCACAACGTTTTTTTTTTTTTTTTTTTTTTAGTTTCTAGTTTTTTAGTTTTTTATTTTTTCAATTTTAAGTTTCTAGTTTTTTAGTTTTTTGGTTTTTTTGTTTTTTTAGTTGTTAGATTTTAGAAAAACCAAAAACTACAAACTAAAAACTCAAAACTAAAAACTAAAAAAGCTGACCGGATTTTTGGAAACCTTACTTTTTTAAACATTTTTATATTTTGAATTACTAGTTAAACTTTTGAATTACTTTTGAATCTTTTGTGTATTTTTTTTGGGTTGAATTTTTCTTTTTTATTTTTTGAATTCTTGGTTTCCACAACCAAAAAAAAGAAGGGGCGCCACAACCAAAAAAAAAGAAGGGGCACCACAACCAAAAAAAAGAAGGGGCACCACAACCAAAAAAAAAGAAAGGGGCGCCACAACCAAAAAAAAGAGAGGGGCGCCACAACCAAAAAAAAGAGAGGGGCGCCACAACCCATTTTTTTTTTGACTATTTTTTTTTTTTTTTTTTTTTTTTTTTTTAATTTTTGAATTCTTGGTTTTTCTCTTTTTTAGTTTTTAGTTTTTGGTTTTATAGTTTTTAGGTAACTAAAAACTAAAAACTAAAAACCATGGCCACAAGATTTCAAAGTTTACTTTTTAAAATTTTTTAATCTTTTGATTACCTTTTCAAATCTTTTGAATACTTTTGAATCTTTTCAATGTTAAAAACTAACTAAAAACAAAAAATCCAAAAATCCAAAAAATCAAAAAATCCAAAAATCCAAAAAAAATCCAAAAATCGAAAAATCAAAAAATCAAAAAAAAAATCGTAAAATCCAAAACCTCAAACCAGAAAACAAAAAACTAAAACCCAGAAACGAAAAACTAAAAAACAAAAATCAAAAATAAGAAACAAAAAACGCACAAAAAACATCCACGTCCATACCCACACCCACACCCGCACCCACACGCCCACACGCCAAACCAAAAAAAAAAAAAAGGAGGCGCCACAACCAAAAAAAAGAGGAGCGCCACAACCCATTTTTTTTGAATTTTGTTTATTAAAAACCTAAAACTAAAAACCTAAAACTAAAAACTTAAAACTAAAAACCTAAAACTTGAAACTTAAAACTTAAAACTTAAAACTAAAAACCATTGCCACAAGATTTCAAAGTTTACTTTTTAAACTTTTGAATATTGTGATTACTTTTTGAATCTTTTGAATACTTTTGAATCTTTTCAATTTAAAAAACGAACAATACACAAAAAATCGAAAAATCCCAAAATCCAAAAACCTCAAACCTAAAAACAAAAACCCAAAAACTAAAAAACTCAAAACTCAAACACATAAAAAGAAAAAAACAAAAATAATAAACAAAAAAACTCACAAAAAAAAATCCACACCCACACCCACACCCACACGCCCACACTCCCGCCCCGCCCCCGCCCACATCCACACCAACAGACCCACACCGCACCCCACACACCCACACACCGCACCCCACACACACAACACACCTACACTCACATTCTTTTTTTTTGTGTGTGTTTTTTGTTTATTTTTTTTTCAAAAAACTGTTAGTTTTTGGTTT
>CBDCEV010000229.1:0-7170 GCA_965215715.1 Hyphomicrobiales bacterium
AGCGACGGTTGCGCAGTGGAAGTGCCTGTGATTCAGTTCATCGCCAGAGTCGTGGACAGACCAGTTGTGCAACAGAACATGGTACTCGACTTCAGCAATGGTGGTTTATGTGGCGATGAGTGGTTTTTTGGCGCATTTTGCGCCATTTTTCGCGCTCTTCCGGTTATCCCGGAGTTGAGCGCCAGTTTTTCGAGCCCTCGACGATGAAGAGTTCTTCGTCGTCGAGGGCTCCCCGGGGTGCCGGAGTCGCCGGGAGTTTCACTCCCAGGTGACTCGGCACAGGGTTCTTGCCAATTAGCTCATGGTGACGTGGACATACGCGCATTCATGGATTGTTCCGAACAACAACAACAACAACAACAACAACAACAACAACAAAACCCGAAAAGAAGAGAAACACAAACAAAAACAAACACAAAAAGCCCCCCCGTCCGCTGTCATAAGCCTTTCCCGCCCCTGTAATCAGCCACCGTCCGCTGTCATAGGCTTCTCCGGCCGCTGTAAAAAATTGGGCATCGGATACGACTTTCCGTTTCAGGCCCCGGACCACCCGGAAAATTAATTAATTAATTCAATATCGAAATTAATTAATTAACTGTTGACCTTCAAAATGTCAAGAACAATTGCCCAGAATTTGTTTTTTGGGGACCACCCGAATCAATTAATGAATTAATTTCAGCCGAAATTAATTAATTATTGCTTTGACCTTCAAAAATGTCAAGAACAATTTTGTAGGCTCAGCTTTTGGGTACCCTGGAAATTAATTACGCGTTGACCTTCCGAAATGTCAAGGTCCAAAATTAAAAAATGAAAGAATCGTTTTCATAAAAAGAAAAAAAAACCAAAACGCACACAAAAAGCACCCCGTCCGCTGTCATAAGCCTTTCCCGCCCCAGTAATGAGCTTCCCGTCCGCTGTCATAGGCTTCCCCGGCCGCTGTAATCAGCCCCCAGTCCGCATAACAATTTGACACTTGTGGAAGGTCAAAGCAAAAATGAAAAGAAAAATCAAAAACAACAAAAAATGGTCTCAAAATCAAAAACTGAAAGAATCGCTTTCATAAAAAGAAAAAAACCGAAACGCACACAAAAAGCCCCCCCCGTCCGCTGTCATAAGCCTTTCCCGCCCCAGTAATGAGCTTCCCGTCCGCTTTCATAAGCCTTTCCCGCCCTTGTATGAGCTCCCCGGCCGCTGTAATCAGCCCCCAGTCCGCTGTCATAAGCCTTTCCCGCCCCTGTAATCAGCCCCCCGTCCGCAGTCATAAGCTTCTCCGGCCGTTGTAATTAGCCCCCAGTCCGCATAACAATTTGACACTTGTGGAAGGTCAAAGCAAAAATGAAAAGAATAAGAAAAAACAACCAAAAAATTGTCCAAAAATCAAAACATGAAAGAATCGCTTTCATAACAATTTGACACTTGTGGAAGGTCAAAGCAAAAATGAAAAGAGAGATCGGAAAAGCGATTCTTTCATTTTTTGATTTTTTGCCCTTTTTTAAAAGGAAGCGTTTTTTTTTTTTTGCCCTTTTTCAAAGAAAGCGTTTCTTTTATTTTTATTTTCCTTTTTTAAAAGCGTTTCTTTCATTTTGATTTTTGCCTTTTTTTAGAAAGCGATTCTTTCATTTTTATTTTTCCCTTTTTTAAAGAAGGCGTTTATTTCATTTAATTTTTGCCCTTTTTTTTAAGAAATCGTTTCTTTCATTTATTTTTGCCCTTTTTTTTGACGGGGAGGGTAACTGACTAACTAATTAACTAACTCCCTCCTCCTCTCCCCCACACCCCCACCCACCCCCACTCCCGAAAAATCACCGACCCCTCTCCCAAATAAAAATCACCGTTTAAGAAAGCGTTTCTTTCATTTTATTTTTTTAAGAAAGCGTCTCTTTCATTTTATTTTTGCCTTTTTTTTTTAGGAGGGAGGGGTAACCAACCAACCAACCAACCAACTAACCAACCAACTAACCAACCAACTAACCAACCAACTAACCAACCAACTAACCAACTAACCAACCAACCAACCAACCAACCAACTAACCAACCAACCAACCAACCAACCAACCAACCAACCAACCAACCAACCAACCAACCAACCAACCAACCAACCAACCAACCAACCAACCAACCAACCAACCAACCAACCAACCAACCAACCAACCAACCAACCAACCAACCAACCAACCAACCAACCCTCCCTCCCCTCCCCACAATGCAGATTGGGACTGTTTCAGGACTCTGACTTTGCGGGAGATCTTGAAGATTCAAAATCCACATCTGGAGGAACATCATGTATTTTTGGTAGTCACACATTTGTTCCAATAAGTTGGATGTGCAAGAAACAAACATCAGTTTCTCACAGCTCAACAGAATCTGAAATCATTCTGTGGATGCTGGACTGAGATTGGATGGTTTGCCTTCTCTGGAATTGTGGGATTTAATTGTTTCTGTTCTTGGAAATGTTTCTCGTGTTTCAGATGGATCAGGGAAACCTGAGAGTGATGTTCACAAACATCACAAGTCTCATAAGAAAATCGATGTGATGAAAGACATTGATTTGGTTCCCTCAAATGTTCAATCCGCGAATCGTGAAGCTTTATTGTATGTGTTTGAGGACAACGAAGCAGTGATCAAAATGATTATGAAAGGCAGAAGTCCAACGATGAGACACGTTTCCCGGACCCACAGAGTTGCTCTTGATTGGTTGTTTGATCGAATTAATCTGGACCCCAAAATCCAAATCAAATACATCGACACCAAGAACCAACTCGCAGACATCTTGACCAAAGGGAATTTCACACGCGATGAGTGGAATCATTTGTTGACCTTGTTTTATATATCAGCCACTTTAGCTCTACTGCCTGCATCGCTGCAATGGCAAAACGAGCTCAATAAGAATCAGGAGAAGGACGTGTCACAGCCAAATCACGACCTATGATGAATTTGACCGCAAGAACGCCTTCGTTCGTGTCTTCTTCAGCCTCATCAAACCCGGGGAAGACTTCGTATGGATATCAAGATCCTGGAAAATCTGTTTCTAGTAACGATAGAACGGTGAAACCTGAGAAACCGTCACCACCAGGTTGTTCAGAAGAGGATTATGGTCAATCTTGGTCTTCTCAAGAGTGGAAAGGTGGAGCTGCAGCGCACGATCGATCAGGGAAACCTGAGACAATTTCTTGGGATGCATTGCAAAAAGTTGATCCTCATCGTGAAGAACATCTTCTCGGCGGAAATGCGCATTCCGCAAGGTACGGAGAGACGATTCACGATGGACCGGAGAAACCTGAGACAGTGGATCACCAAGAACAGGCAAATTCCAAAGATTTCATCATGGGCAGTGACGCAGCAGAATTTGTGGACAAAGTCAAAGACCAAGTGCGAAACAGACAGGAAAGAATGTCGAACGTTGCGGAGCCAGGTGAAGAGCATTCAATAATATGGGGAATGTTCATGGCTACAACGTTGAATGCAGCGACATTTATGGGAAAGAATTTCTCAACTATTCAAAGTGTTGTCAAGAATCATTGAAGTCTCACCTTGAAAAGATGTTCGATGTCACAGCGCAGTTGGTGAACAATCAGGAAGAAATCAATTGCCTGGACAAAATTCTGTGGGGAAAGAATTCTTGGACACGTCTGTCATTAATTGATGATGAAATAGTCATCAATCTTCAACGCACAACAGTCGATGTCTTCTCGGATTCTGTGTGTGCCTCGGGAGGATCCTTCAACATCCAAATTCCAACGAAGCTTGGAAAAACAGAGTTGCAGGAGCCCGAGCCGAGAGAAGCTACACAGATAATGATGCTATCAAAGGAGAGTCGACGGAACTCGAGTGGAACATTTTCCCAGGATTCACAACGTTGCAGCTCTGTGATAAAATCAGTGATCTTCTGAGCTCTATGGGACAAACACCAGAAACTTTCACAGGAAGAATTCTATATATGTCAATGTTCAATGACATCTCCTGTGACAAAAGGCAACAAAGGTGAATGCTTGGCAAATGCCGAAACAGTGAAAGTACTTTCGAGAAGATTTGGTATTGGATGGTGGAACAGTCATCAATCTCCAACGCACAAAAGTCTTTGTCTTCTCGATTGATTTCATATATTCATCATGCGTGTGAATCCAAACATTCTTATATGGATAATACTTCAAAACAATCCAAACTAAAACTATTTCACCACTCCGATTTTGCAGGAGATCTTGAGGACTCAAAATCCACTTCTGGAGGAACATTGTGCATTTTTGGAAGTCATACATTTGTTCCAATAAGTTGGATGTGCAAGAAACAAACTGCCGTTTCGCACACTTCAACCGAATCAGAAATCATTTCTTTGGATGCAGGATTCAGGTTGGATGGTATCTCATTGCATTTGATTTTGTGGGATCTGATTGTCGCAGTTCTTGGAAACACGAAACAGAGTGATAAAGAACAGGGAGACTTGTGTACGAACAAAAGTGAAGTTCGTTTACCACCTCACACAATTTAAGACGAAAATCAAATTCATGGAAAGATTGATGATCTCGACAATGTTGATTTTTTCCTCAAACGTCAGTTCTTCGCGTCGAGAAGCTTTATTGTATGTGTTTGAGGACAATGAAGCTGTGATCAAAATGATCATTGAAGGAAGGAGTCCAACAATGAGACACGTATCCAGAACCCACAGAGTTGCTCTTGATTGGTTGTTTGGTCGAATTAATCTGGACCCCAAGACCCAAATCAAACATGTTGACACCAAAAACCAACTCGCAGACATACTGAGTGACGAATGATGAGTGCAACCATCTTCTTTTTTTCATGATCATGAATGTCCCGATGCTTGCTTGTGGCCATCCAGAACAGAAAGCTGAGTACCATGTCTAAGAGAGCTTAGGAAGGAAGAATCGAAGCAGAACTTGCGGTATCGAAGTCGAGGCCTGGAGAATCAAGAGTTGAGTCAGAATTCTGTTTCAGGTGCATGGTGAAATTTGCGCGAGACAGGGACCAGAACTCAGCAACGAATTCTCAAGAGTGGCAAAAGATGAAAATCTTTTTCGAGGCAGAGGGAAATTTGTGCGGAGTGTGTGTGAGCGTTCAGAGGGAGTACAAAGAAATCTGCGCGAGGTACCGAGAACCAACTTGCAAGGATAAGGTTCGAGTACCACAATATGAAAATCTCCGACAATCAACACTTTTGAAAAAAGTTTTCCAGAATGTTCGACAGTAGTTGAATCGTCTTGATGGTGAAGACCGCACATCTACCGCGCACCCCATTTTCTCATGCACAGTTGTTGCCCATACTTGTTTTTTCATTGTTGTCAGAGTGTACAGTCTCACATTGATTGACTCCATGCACTTGAATGGCTCAAGTCACGAAGGACATTGTCTGCGTTGCGCTCAAAAAAGACTCACACCTCATCTTTATCGCGTAATGTCGTACATTTTGCAGAACTTGACAGCACGCACGGGCACTCATTCCTCACTTTTTCTTGAATCAGTCTTCCAGAGATCAGATCAACCCTGCGAAGATCAACGGCCACAGGATAGTGGCGCCTTGACGGAACTACCACCCTTAACAGAGGGCGATCAAATGCAGGACCAAAAAGACAATTTGTTGAACTGGTGAACAATTGTGCCAACAGCCAATGAAAATTTGATTGCGTACAGAAACACCACGTTCGAAGAGGAACATGCACTCGAGATTCTGAGTGTTCCCACGATTGAATCTTTTTCGTCTCACTGGAAGACTTCTTCAATTGTTGAACGATACGGTGATCAAGTGGGCGAACGCAAAAGTACACGTCTACTCAGATTGAGATCATTATCTGAGAAAGATGCACGGACATCTTGAAGCGAATGCAAGATGGAAATATCAACTCAAAGAATCCAATGCTTGGAGATTTTTTTGGAATTTGACGGAACCACCACTCTTCACTGGTTTGTGAGCCCAAGCAGCTTGCTCACGTCAAGGATTACAAGCACTTCACCGAAGACAAGCACCTCATTGAACACGAGGATTTACGGATCAGACCCTGTCCTTCCACCAATCGATCACAGCGTCGACGTACGATTCAGCGGAAAGCAACGTGACGACCCAGAATTGGACTTGGACGACGAACAACTTCGTGCATTGCTGGCTTCACCACTGTACTTACAGGAGCGAGAAGAAGGTGCGGAACGATCGAAAGTTTTTCTGAACGAGAAAACGTCATGTTCAGTTCATCTCAAGATCCGATAAGCACAGGGAAACTTGTCGCGTTGTTTTCAAGCTAAATAGGCGGAATCCAGAAACGTTTTCTGATGGAGAAGAATATTGTTAACGACATTCACAGTGTTTCGGAGCAGCGAACTTTTCTTCAGATTCTCTGGGATTGTGCTGTGATAGTCGTCTCTCATCTCATCTCATTGAACCCAGAAGTTGCGAATTTTCTCATTGATGGAACCAGAGATCATTCGCTTGCTGAAGCGAGATCTGAACTCATGAAGCAGGAATACAAAGTGTAAATTCGTAACATTTGCATGAGTGAATTTCAGCAGCAAACTTATGCTCAGCGATTGGATTTGGAGGACACCCATCTCGGATATGCAGAATCTCGAAGAGAGCAAGGTCGACTAGAAGAAGAACTAGCAATGAAAGAGGAAGCACTTCGAGACACTCAGATTAGATGTATTCACGAAACGGGAGAATTGAAGCTCTGTACAAAAATTAAGAAGGTTATGATACGATACAGAGACTCACTTCACGGATACTAGAGTAGCAACAAAGGGTGAATTGCATGAAGAGAACACCAAGTAACAGAATCGACACACTGTAAAAATTTGCCCACGTTCCCAGTCAACCAGCAAGGATTCCAAGTCCGCGGTCTGTGCTGAGCTGCAACACATGGAATGCACCTGGACTACACGAAAAATCTTTGCAAATCCACGTTTGACTCTCGAGTCATTGCAAATACTTTATCGAGGAATTCATCTACGTGTGACACCAAAAGCCTCAGGTGAGGCTGCTGCACTCATCAGCGCAGGGAGACTTGTGGCAAGAGAGGGAGAACGAATTGGAAGCATAATTGCAATGCCGACACTTCCAAGAACACCGCGGACTTTGAGCTCTTTTTTTCTTGTGGATGTTCCACAGAGTTCTACGGTTGGGTAGCTAAGACCTCAGATATCGGAACATCAAAACTTGGCAGGAGTCCG
>CBDCEV010000230.1:0-8331 GCA_965215715.1 Hyphomicrobiales bacterium
ACTGTTGGAGAGGCGGGGCAACAACGGTGCGGCGGGCCAGTTACCTTCGGTTCAGGAGGTGTTGGGAGACGTGCGACGTGAGGTGTGAGCGCTAGCGCACGTTGGTGAGACGCACTGACCGACTTCCCTCAATTTTCCGGACGCACTGACTGACTTTCCTCAATTTTCCGTCGAAAAAAAAAGATTCTGTTTTATGAATTTCCGGTCGTCCTCCACATTCAGACTTCTACTCCACCCGCTCCACGTTCAGTCAGGGACCATGTTGAATTCAGATTCACTCACGGAGTGCTTTGGACGTGGATGCTAGAAGACCTTGCGAACATCATCATCTCCTTGTCGACGTGAACTGATTCCAGATACGCTATCTGCTTCCACTCACGAATCACAACGTCCACCTTTGCAGCGTACAAGACTTGTGACCAAATTCGTCAGTACGTCCTTCCGCTTCGATCACAATCAATACGTGAACACCGCATACTCAAGCGAATGAACTCACGATCAATTTACTTGTCAGTCCAAGTCATGAAACAAGCAAAGACATGGACACGCGATCTAAATTTTGATCACTGAAAGACTCCGGTCACAACGTATGTCTTCATGCGAAACTTCGGGATCGATTGTCAATGTATTCCAGTAGAGAGAACATGTCGCTTGAAACTTTGACAAACGAAACACGACGAGTAATTCTCCATTTTTTGAGGGACGTGAATTTCTCCAAAATAAATTGAATTAACGCATTTAGTCAATTGGAATGATACGGACGAAAAATATTAAGTTGAACGAAAATTTTTTCTCGCGTGTCTTATTGGGAAGAGCAAACGATTTCTATGTGAATCGATGGAAACAAAATGTAATGAATAACTAAAATGTTGAGATACTGCAGACGCGCTCAGTGTTTGTGATTTCTTCATTTTGCAAATGTCTGACGATTATGTCATAGAGAACAGTTATGTTGATTTTCGGAAATGATGGTCCGAATCAAATACAAACAAAAGAAAAATGAGATGCTGCAGACGCACTCAGTTTCTTCCATGATAATTGTAAATTTTCCTCATGATGTGATAATGTCAGATTATGGATGAAAGAAAGAAAAAATGGAAAGCTGAGAAAATAAATCGATACATTGAACTTCAAATGGAAGGAAATATGATTTTTATGTCCAAAGGCATGTAATCCAAGATGTGTAAGATTATCGAAACACGATATTCTCGGGAAAAATACTCGTGACTCTCTGAATTTGAAATCAAATTCAAATAATATGTATATACATATATATGTATAAAAAATGAATTCGAAAGAAATCGGTACAGTCTCATATGTGTTAAATTCATGTACGGAAAATTAATACATTTTCCATACCATTCGAAATATAAAAAATCAAAGCGTCGATATTATAATTCTGATATTTTTTTAAAATGAATCAAAAATAAAAATGAAAAGTAAATCATCAAAAGGACATCTGCAGAACAAATAAAGATTGAAGAAGACTGCAAAAACTGAGAAAACAGTGACGCGACAGCCGATGATATTAAAAATTCAGATATCCGTAACTACAATAAACATAGGACGTATTTCAATCTGGACGAACTTTGTGCGATCTGATGTACAATATTTGTTCACATGTTTTCGACGTTGTGCGATGTATAATAGTAACTCAGATCTCGAAGATGATGGACAACACGTCGCGACTAATCATTGATCGGCAATTCCATCGCATCATTTCAAAGATATTCCAAGAAAGTGAATGATTCAAAGAAATAAAGTGAAATACGTTCAGTGGAAGCGCAAAAAATTCTGATTGTATAATTCGTTATCATTACAAGTGGACGTAGGACATGAAATTTCATACAATTCGATATATCAGGAATGTATATACTAATACGAATAATATGTATTTTAAACCTTGTCACATCTGAAATCGTGTTTGTATGATCATCCTCAACGCGTTACAATCAAGAAAAATAAATCGCGAAGAATCAAGAAAAATAAATCGCGAAGACTCTATAGATTTGGCCTCAGGTTCGAATGATTTTATTTTTGAACATTTTCGATGGAACTTTCATGAAAATTTGAAAGGACAAGTTCCAAATCCGACAAGTGTTCGAAGCATTCGTGTGTTGGATAAAGGGATGGATGATCAGGATGATGAAGAACTGTCAGTCAATTCAAGCATGATTGTCGGATTGTCAAAAATAAAACTGACGATTATAGTAAAGAGTTTTCTTGTAAAATGTGTTTCACTAAATGCTGCGTTCGAATCGCTCAGAAGTTTGAGCTGATCATGATTCAAAATCGATTTCTATTGTCGGATTTTTTTTTGTGAGTTTTTTGATAGGGCACTCTTGGAAATCGAATTTGACAATGTAATGTTGTGATATGGAAAACTTCTAAATTTGTTTTTTTTGTGTTTTGGAATGATTTTTGAACTGGTCAAAAAAAATGGTTCTGCAATAAAACGGTCATTGATCGATTGTTCTTGTGATTAATTAAAATAAAATTTCGTGTGTCGACTATCGGTCGTGAAAATCATTTTAAGAAGTATGTATTCCATTGTGTCATTAAGTTGAACATGTGTCTTCAAAATCAAATATCGTGCTGAATTCAAAGGAAGAATGACGAAAAACGATTTTATGTTGTGGCATGTCTTCGATCGTGTTGATCCACGTGTTGGGGTCGTTGGTGCTGTGAGTTCTCCAATTTCTTTGTTTTGTGAACATGATCCGCAGTTACGAAGATATGTTTTTTAATTACGACTGTAAACATGTTTTCCTCACTTTGTCAACAATCCAGTCAACAAATCAATGGGGGGAAGACTGTTCTGTGTCATCACTCTGACATTGAAATGTGTGATAGACATTGAACAGTGTCACTTTTTTGGAAAAGAAGACTCTTCAAGTGATCAGGGGGTCAGAAACAAGAAACATTGGAATCCATTCGTGTCTGACTTTTTTTCTGTGCGAGATCCTTGTTTTGTTTGCTTAATTTTTGATTTCGGATGATTCCCTTCAACTTTTTTCAATTTCTGACCTATTTTCATGTGATGTTTCATAAATGCAGCAAAAAGAAGGAGCGTTCGATTCATGATGAAAGTAGTTGTCATCAAGGGCATTGTTCATGTTTCTCGAATGAGTCAGTCATTGGTATTTTTTTAAATATCACTTGATTGTCAAATAAGGTGATTATGAGTGTTGGACTCAGATAAGTGTCAACAGCGATGTTATCGGGGATTCTGTGCATCGGTTCAGCACTGGACATCATGATTATTGTGTTTTTGCATTCGTCGTCGGATGACACACACGTATTTTTTGAGATTGTGCATGTTTTTTTTCTGAAAATAACAGAGGTATTTCTTGATGAAAATTATCTTTAAATGTGACTCTTTCAAGTTCTGATGATCGGAAATTATTTGCACATGATGAAGTACACGTGTTGGAGGTCATGAAATTTTATCGCGACGTGGCAACAAACAAAGGAGATCGTGATCATCGTCATCGCGGTGATTTCATTTCGTGAAATCAGTTGTTCGTCAAAGAATTTGCTTTTTTTTTTCCGATGGTATTCGTTCAAATATTAAATTAAAAATGCACAGTTGTGGAATTTCATATCGAACTTTTTTCGAAATCGTAAAAATTGTGAAGTTGACCTTGTTCGAAAAGAGTAAGACTTAATCTGACAACGATGTTGAATTTTTTCGAAGTCGTTCAAAGATATAGTGAGGGCAACGAATAAATTTGAACAGATTTCAATCTTTCAAAGAATCATGCTGAATTTGGAAAAATTCATGCGTGGATGTGTGAGACGCAGGAGCTGCGAGCGAACGCTACCGTCCGTGATCACCTTCACCCGTTGATTGTGGTAATTTTAAAGGGTTAGGTACACTTTCATCCAAATTGCAAAAAAAAAAAACTCATCCAAAAACGGGTTCATCCAAAAACACTTTCATCCAAAAACACTTTCATCCAAAAACGGGTTCATCCAATGACACTTTCATCCAAAAACGGTTTCGTCCAACCCTAAACCCTGAACCCTAAACCCTAAACCCCTAAACCCCCAAACCCCTAAACACTAAACACCTAAACCCTAAACCCTGAACCCTAAACCCTGAACCCTAAACCCTAAACCCTAAACCCTGAACACCTAAACACCAAAACACCTAAACCCTAAACACCTAAACACCTAAACTGCTTATGCCCCCTGCCTTTCGACCTTCAACAGACCTTCAGGTGAAGCATCGCCGGCCTTCGGCCGGCGATGCTTCACATGAAGGCCTGTTGAAACCCGAAAGGCGGGGCATAAGCCGTGTTTGTGTGAAGGCGTCGCCGGCCTTCGGCCGGCGACGCCTATTGATTGTACCACATGTGATTTTTTTTGGATGAACCCGTTATTGGTTGAAAATGTCATTGGATGAGAAATTCATTAGATGAAATCGTGTTTGGATGAAAGTGTGTTGGATGAAATCGTGTTTGGATGAAAGTGTATTCAACCATTTTAAAGATGTCCGGTTTTACGCCATATTGAATTTTGGCCATTTTTGGGCCCCCCTCCCTGGTCACCCTTTTGACCTTCCAAAATGTCATCAACCCTAAACACCCTAAACACCAAAAACCACTTTCATCAGAACCACTTTCATCACAAACCACTTTCATCACAAACCACTTTCATCAGAAACCACTTTCATCAAAACCATTTTCATCAGAACCACTTTCATCAAAATCCAATTTCATCAGAAACCACTTTCATCAGAAAAAATGACACGAAAGAAAGGGTGGACAGTCAATATAGTCCGTGTTTGTGTGAAGGCGTCGCCGGCCTTTGGCCGGCGACGCCTTCACACAAACACGGCTTATGCCAGCTTTTTGGGTTTCAACAGGCCTTCATGTGGAGCATCTGATGAATCCGTTCCTTCCCATAGGTTCAGGGTGTTTCAGTGTTTAGGGTGTTTAGGGTGTTTAGGGTGTTTAGGGTGTTTAGGGTGTTTAGGGTGTTTAGGTGTTTGGGGTTTAGGGTTTGGGGTTTGGGGTGGTAGTGGCCGACTTTGGCCAGTCCAATTTTGGCCAATCCGTTTTTGGCCATCGTGTTTCGCCAGCCAATTTTGGCCAATCCATTTTTTGTGTTGTTGTGTTGTGCTGTGTGTTGTTGTGTGTTGGTGTTCTGTGTTGTTGTGTGCTGTGTTGTTGTGTGTGTGTTGTGCCGTCGGGGCTCGCACACGACAGCCCGAGAACTCCAAACGTGCACATTTGAGGTCCCGGCGCTTCAAACACCACCAAAATTCCACGAAAAAGACCAAAAGAGAGGGAAAAAGAATGAAAAACTCTGGCAGGAGAGGGAAAAAAAGCGCGAAATTTTGGGCCCCCCACCCTTCGGACCCCACCCTCGGGGCCCCACCCTTCGCGGCCCCACCCTTTATCTGGGTTTGGCCTCCCACCCTTTGGGGCCCCACCATGACACCAAAAATATTGGCCAAAATTGGATTGGCCAAAATTGGTCAAATCAGGATGGCCAAAATGGGATTGGCCAAAGTCGGTCCCTTTTTTTTGGGGTTTGGGGTTTTGGGGTTCAGAGTTTTTGGGGTTTGGGGCAGACACCACTTTTGGCCCAAACAACTTTGGCAAGGCCGGCAATGTTCAGCAGCAAGGCCGGCTGAGGGTCCAAAGGTGGTTGTTTGGGTTTAGGTTTCGGGTTTAGGGTTTCAGGGTTTTGGGGTTTTAGGGTTTGGGTCTTTGGGTCTTTTGGGGTTTAGAACACAACAACAACACACAACAACAACACAACACACAACACACACAACACACAACACACCCACAGGCGAAGGTTTTCTGGGCCAAAGATGGTTTGCAACAGTTTGGGCCAACATGGGCGGGCCAAAAGTGGTGCGGGCCAAAAGTGGTGCGGGCCAAAAGTGGTCATTGTCTTGGGGTTTAGGGTTTTGGGAGTTTAGGGTTTGGGGTTGAGGGTTTGGGGGTTTGGCGCCCAAAGTGCACAAGGGCACCGGCGCGCAAAAAAAAAAAAGAAGAAAAAAAAAGAAGAAAAAAAAAAGAAAAAAAAAGAATGAAAAACAAAAGTTCAACGAAAAATCGGTGCCAAAATCGACCGTTTTTCGGGGAGGGGGGGTTCAGATCCAATGGTCGCTTATGCCCGATATTTCCTGATAGTACTCGGACTCGTTTCTTCTTTGTGAAATTCCATGGATCAATTTGAGGGTCATTTACAAAAAAATCCACAAAGCAAAAAGAACATGATAAATTTTTTCAGTTTCATAAATCAATTTGGAATCATTTTTGAGTCAGAAACACAATAGAATCATGATCAAAGACAATCATGATTTTAATGATTCGACTGGACATCACCACCTCTGCCTTTTCATTCCTGTTCATGGGAAATTCGAACACATGAGTTTCAATCGGACGCTGGAAATCGAGAAATGAACTGACAAGATGTTCGATGATGAACTGCTCGTGCATAGGTGATATGCAACGGAAGAACATTGTCAACAACAACTTCCACCCACAGCACTGACCAAAACTACTTTCAACGCGTTCTTGAATGGTCCACGCAAGAATTTAGGACACTCTTCATTGGTTGGACGTGGTTCAGACTTGGTTGGAAATCAAATTGAATAAGGATGATCTGAGAAGGAAAAGTGAAACAAGAAACTGTCAAATTAGTTCAATGGGGTCGAGGAACACGAAAAGTCGACGAATACGGTTCACTGAATTAAACAAAGATCCATTGTAAAAGAATGTAAATTCAACGATCAAGTGTGAAAAATATGACAAAGATCTGACATTTCAGGATCATGGATCATTTGATTATTTTATTCTTTCGAAATTTCATTGAATGAATGAGCGAAATGAGTCCATCGAATACTTCCAAAGATTGTGCACGTCCTTGTTCTGCGTGACTTGAAATGAAAAACAAATCACAGCATCTCAGATGAAAAAACATCCATTCATAATTTATAAATGTTGTTCTGTAGGAGCACAGCTCTATATTCCTCGTCTCCTCGAAATCGCAGCACGTCGTCCAGTGTATGTAAGGCTGGCGCTCTGGTTCCTTCAACACCCTGCCTGGATGGAGAGCCACATGGGTGGGTCCCGGTTGACACCCACAGTACACCCGTGCTGACTTCGGTCAGGAGGCTGTGGGTGGCCCATGTATTGTATGAGCCCAATGAACCACAGGAACACGCGCAACCCGCACATGTTCGATTTTAAATTTCACAAAATCAGAGACGAAATTTTAAATCCCAAAATGACGTGGATCTGGTGATCAAACGATCACCAAACAAATGTGTTATGGTCGATGCATCGGACTCTTGATGTCGTTGAGTTATCTGTACAACGTTTGTCGAATGTCGTAGTGATCTTGACAGATGTCTTTCGAATTGGCCATTAAAAAATCCATCGATTCATCATTTTGTTGTCAGCAAACATCATCTCACTTTTTACGAAGCCAATGGTACTTTCTGTGAGGTAATTGAACAGGTCAACTACAGTTCATGACAAAATCAAATGGAGAATACTCTAACTTTTCAAAAATACGTCACTTCAAAATTGTTCTTTTTCATACCTGTTGAATTGTGGATTGATGCAATCTGCAGATCTTACGAGATACATGATATTCGAATGGAGGAACAATATTTGAAATGAAAACATATTCCTCTCAATGTCTTTCGGAACTCAGGAACCAGAAAATCGAGTGAGTCTTTGAGTGATCGAAGAGTCGGGAAATCGGGAGGAGAAAGTTTTGGACTGCAACTTCCCAATGAAGACAACTCAATGTGTTCACGACGTCGTTCATGATGACATCTCTGCGATCTGTCAATACAAATCGACACAACATGTTGGATATTTCCATCTGTCCTCGGAAGCAGCTTGCACAAACGCATCTTGGGGTGCCCAAATTCTTGATCCCCTCGGGCGAAAAAGGGAAATTATCGGAAATGCTGCATGTTCTTGTGGAAGAATGCAAGGGCATCCCAAACCAATCCCGAACCTGAAAATTTCATCATCCCAAAACCATTTTCATCCACAACCACTTTCATCCCGTGTGTTTGGGGAGGAGGGGCGGTCCGTGTGGGGTGGTCCGTGTGGGGTGGGTCCCGGAAGGGTGGGAGAGGGGCCCAGAATTTCACGTTTTTTTCTCCTTTTCTCGCCACAATTATCTTTCGGGGTCTTTTCGTGGAATTTTGGTGGTGTTTGAAATGCTGGGGCCCTGAAATCTGCACGTTTGGTGTGTGTGTGTTGGTGTGTGTGTGTGTGTGTGTGTGTGAAAATGGTTTTGGGATGAAAGTGGTCAGATGTAGTTGGATGAAAATGTTCTTGATGAGTT
>CBDCEV010000231.1:0-6031 GCA_965215715.1 Hyphomicrobiales bacterium
CGTTTTTTTTGCAATATTTTTTGAACCTTTTCTTCATTTGTTCTATTTGTTTGAAACGTTTTTGCGTGGAACTGTAAAAAAAATATTAACCGGAAAAACTTTGCAACCACTTTTTCAAACATCTCAACCTGTAGGATCCTTGTCAAGCTTCTCAAACTTCACCACTAACCTAAAAAGTTCACAATTAGTGTTTAAAACATTTTCAAAAAAATAACAACCATTTTTTGTTCAAAAAATGATTTAAGAAATAGGTATCAGTCCGAACTGTTGTTGAATTGTCTACTTTTCAATGTTCTTCACATTTCTTATCATATTTGTTTGTTCAAAGTTTTTGTGACTCCTTGTAATCTAACTTCAAAAAAACTTCTTATCTTTTTTTTTGTTCAAACAAATGAATGTAAAAAATAGGTAACACTTAAAGAGAACAATGTCTCACTGTTTTGCACTTTTTTTTGTTTTTTTTCATGGAAAAAACGGAATTAAAAATAAATGTGAGAACAGATTTAAAAATAGATGTGAAAAAGAAAATAAAAAAAATGTAAACAAATAAAAAATTATAAACAAAAACAATTCTGAAGAAAATCAAAAAAGAAGTGTAAAAAGATACAGAAAGAGAAGGCAAACAAGAAGTTACAAAAAAAAATTGTGAAAAGTTTTTGGGAACCAAAACTCAAAGAAGTGAAAAAAGAAGTTAGAGAAGTAAAAGACAAACGCTCAAATGTAAAAACACAACAAAAAATATCAAAAAGTTTTGAAATAAAAAAGGATTCACAAAGTTTTTCAATAATGTTGGAAAGCAAATGAAAAAGAAATTGAAAAAGAAGACAAGACGAGACGAGACTTAGAGACGCAAGTCCGAAACGACGGGTCACGACCCGACGCAACACGCATCACGGCCTGCACACGCACTGCACGGGAAATTAAAGCATCAGCATAGTCAGTCAATGTGCAGGACTATTCACAGCGGGCTGCCGTCAACAGGGTTCCACTCGGGAAGGTCCTCGCCCGGAAGAAATTCTCTCAGCCAGCCGTCACTGGCCTGTATGGCTAGGATGAATGTTCCAGGCTTGCAGTATCTGCTACTATTCTCAGCCATATCTGTCGTGGTCGGAGGGAGGGGGGGTTGGAGTTTTGGGAGGGGACGGGAGGGAATGGGGGGTTGGGAGGGATTTGGAGAGATGGAGGAGGGAGGTGTTTTCAGGTGTGTAGACAGTGTTTTGAATGATTTTCAAATGTCTAAATGTGTCTTCAAGAGTTTTGGAGAATAGACAAATCCAAAAAAGGCAGAAGAGAGTAAAACCACATGTGCAAATGTGGAGGACCTGAATAATCCAGAACACCACAAGAGGAAAAGTTTGGGTTTTATGGATGATCAAAAAATGTTTGAAACAGTAGAGAAATGAGGTTTGTGACCAAACAAAGTCAAAACAACCATAAAGGGAAAAACCCATCTCTGCCAAAAAAAATGGGCCAGAGGGTGTAAGCCGGGCGAAATTTTGTTCCATGATCTACTTTTTGGTTTTTTTTTTACGAGTGATCAAATTGGTCAAGAACGATCTGAATCTCTTTTTATCGTATTAATATTGATTTTGTGCAGATTTTATTAAAAACCTGATTGTGTAAAAAGCCAAAATATCAACATCAATCAAGCGTCGAAAATCATATCAAGTCAAGTGAACAGCCGAACCGGTCTGCAGGCTGGGCAGCGCGTTTTGCGCTCCAATGTAGAGTTTTGTGTGGCGCGTTTGAGAGGCCGCATGGGAGCACGCTCGGTGGGCAAATGGTGGTGTGACTTGGAGATTGGCGCTGGGGAGGTCTTGACCGACTTAGGCCTGACCTGTTTAGGCCAACACCCCCAAACCCCCACACCCCCACACCGCCAAACCCTGAACCCTAAACCCTAAACACTAAACCCTAAACCCTAAACCCTAAACCCTAACCCCTAAACACTAAACCCTAAACCCCGAAACACCTAAACCCCGAAACCCCAAACGCCTAAACCCCTACACACCTAAACACCTAAACACCTAAACGCCTGAACACCTAAACACTTAAACACCTAAACACCTAAACACCTAAACACCTGAACATCTAAACACCTAAACACCTAAACACCTGAACATCTAAACACCTAAACACCTAAACACCTAAACACTTTAACACCTAAACACCTAAACACCTAAACCCTAAACACCTAAATTCCCGCCTTTCGACCTTCAACAGACCTTCATGTGGAGCATCGCCGGCCTGCTCCACATGAAGGCCTGTTGAAACCCGAAAGGCGGGCATAAGCCGTGTTTTTGTGAAAACGTCTCCAAACACGGACTATATTGTTTACTCCACCCTTGTTCTTTTTTTTTGCTTGGTTTTTTTTTTGTTTGTTTTCTTCGGACGATCTGGTTGGGCCAATTTGGCCCAAGTCGGTCTGGCCTAAACAGGTCTGGCCTACACAGGTTAGACGGGCTGGTCTAAAGCGGTATTGGCCCAAAGTGGTATGGCCTAAAGTGGTACTGGCCTAAACATGTTAAATGGGCTGGCCTAAAGCAGTTTGGCCTAAATCGGTCGCTGCCGCTGCGGAGCGCGGTTTCTGCAAACAATGTCAAGTTTAAAATTTTAGGGTGTGGAATTCTAGGGTTTAGAAGCTCAAAATTTAGATTTTTAAGGTTTTTTTTAAGTAGAGTCTTTGAGGGTTATGCCTTGTAGGGTTGAGGATCAGAGGTTCAAAATTTTATGTTTGCAGGGTCCAGTGTTTGTAACTGTTGAATTGTTGAGGCTTAGAATTGCAGTCGTTCAGGATATTATCGTTAGGAATTTCAGGGCTCAAAATTCTGAGACTTAGAATTTTTGCGTGTAGGATCCTAGTGTTTCAAATATTTTGGCGTTTGGAATGTACAGAGTTCTCAATATTTCAAACTCTAGAATTTCAGGGTTTACAATCTTGGGGCTTGGATGTTCGGGGTAAAAATGTTGGGGCTTAGAATTTCAAGGTTTGGACTATGCGGATGTATGAATTTAGGGTTTAAAATTTTTGCGCTTAGGATTTTTGGGTTCAGAATGTTAGCGTTTAGAATTTTATCTTCCGCAGGACCCTGACCCGGTCAAGAATTACTGGACCAGTGCTGCCTTCCTGGGACCCTGGCCTGTAACAAAACTTTTTTTTCGGTTGGACCCTGCCCTCAATAACGATCACTGGGCTGGTGCCGCTTACGTTAGACCCTGACCTGAACCATAAACAATGAGCGCGCTGCTCGTTTGGGAGTGTTGGCTTGGCGGGCAAATGGCGGCCTACCTTAGGGATTGCCGGTGAGAACGCCAGTGGGCAGCTCAGTTTGCGCACGATTGAGCAACAGTTAGCGATTGCTGAGCACGCCGAACGGCGCAGCACCAGACAAAATCAGGGAATCTTCAATGCCAAAATGCAAAACATCAACTCGCGGAGTGGTGCAGCAAACATCAAATGCGAGTGACGAAGAGGAGTTGGCAGTTGCGACACGATATTGAAGAAAGACATCGCAGCGAATCTTGCCAGTGATGATGTGATCAAAAGGCTGTCGCTTGGCAACAGGAAAACCGTTGCCGATAGCAACTTGCACAAGCGATGAACATCTCTCTTTCTGTGTACCGATGACTACAGAAATTGGGGCACCGCTGAAATGATCAACATGATCACAGATTTGCTCACGGACGCTCTTGTGCAGGATTTCCATGAATTGGATCATTATCAAACAATTCTCAATGAGTCAGCACTCGCAAAAAACAAAAAAAAACCGACCGGAGATCCAAAACTGCAGTCCAACTGCTTAACTCTGATACTCACCCACCTGACTGCCTGAGCACAATTGCACACCCATTTCTTCAGCAGTTGTACATGCACTTCATGCGCACAATGATTCGGGAGTTCAACGCACAGCCATTTAGTGTCATCAAGAAAAGTGTCATCAAAACAAGAGACAGAACCAGGAACACAACGAACATGGCAGCAAAGAACTTGCTGTGTTGAGGATCGTGACTCGTTGATCACGATGCGAGATTGCCACCTGGAGACTGGAACCTGACACCAAGATCTTGTGGCGAGCGCGAACCGTGCTCGACTCTCGAGGCGCAGGCTGTCTGGAATGTAGAAGACGCGATCTGCCGTACGAAGCTGCCAAATGCATCTGGGACTGTCACATCTGTTACGAAGCATGCAAGGTGAAACACATCGGCCGGAGATTCGACAGGCGAGCACTCCGAGAACGAAATTGCTTGTCTTCCATCCTCTCGCTGCTCCAGAAGCATTCCTGCTCAGACAAGTGCGTGTCTGGCTGATTTGGTGTGGTTCAATGGCTTGAGCGAAAACTGTGGGAGATCTCCAGCGTATCTGTCCAGACGGATGGAAATTAACGGATTCTGGTTGACGACACGTGGGTCTTTCGCAACAGTGCCCCTGGCTGCCACGGAGTTGAGGAAGTCACCAACATGTCAGTGGGCCAAAACGTCGCTCTCAATATCACTTGTCTCTTGACCTGAAGTTTCTCACACAGAGATGCAGCGCTTGTTCCTCGAAAGTCACCTTGCCCCAGTGCTGAAAGGTGTGGCGAGGAAACAGTGGGCACCGCATTGCGCGTGCATCTCAACGATCCTGCCAACTCGCTCATGCGGTGCTCAATTGTTCGTGCAAACAATTTTGGTTGGTCGGGCAATCAAGACGGCCGACAGGCCGCTCAATCAACCACGAGCAACTCAAACGACAACTCGAAGAGGAGCGCCAGATCTGTCACACGCAGGAGGAAAAAGATTCGAAACAGACAGCAAAGTCGGTGTCAAGAAAGGTGCGGGAGAAACACTCTTGGCGGACGATCGGCGCATGCCAGTTCACATGCGCGGTCAACATGAACAACAGCCAGGGAGGAGGACCTGCGCCATGACGTCTGTCACCCGCATGGCTGCAGCACCCGGCACCTATGTCTGCAACATGCCCAAAAGGTTTGCGCGCATTCGCTCCATGTGCTTCGGTGCTGTTCGTCGCGATGCACGTGACGGGTCAGGCTTTCCAGACGACGAACACTGCAGCAGACCCGTGAGTAAACAAGATGAGCAACAGCAGCAACTCTCCGTGGACTCTTTTCGCTGACGTGCGTCGATTGTCCCAGCTGGGATTCTCGGCGACTCAAAGAATCCGGCGTTGCGGCGAAGCTTGGTTCTTCGATGCCTGTCCTTTGCGTGTTTTCATCTCCCGCGGATGTGTTGTAATGCTCGTCCCAGTGGTTCTCGTCATGTGTTTCAATGCTTATGTCGTTCTGGAGCCTCTCAGCTGAGAGTTGGCCTTGCCCGTGGGTGCCACCAGCAGTGCCGCTCGGGATTCGTTGCCTCTGCCGCTTTGCCGATCTTCTTCTGCTGCTTTGCACTTTTCTATGATTGCTCAGCCAGCGTGTTCACTTCTCTATTCCATATTATACTTTTCCATGGTTCCCGCTCCGCGTGGCCAGATCTGGATGCCACATCGCTTCCAGGATGCTGTGGAGACTATTGATCCAAGGTGTGCGCAGCGGCACCTGCATCAGTAGCCGCGTTTATGGAGACCCTCCTTTTTTCTTCATCTGCACATGAATCCGAATCCGGCGTTTATGGAGACCCTCCTTTTTTCTTCATCTACAAATGAATCTGGCGATACGTTGGTTCTTGACCCTACTGCAACGCTGCTGACTATTTCGGATCAACGATGCACTAGTTTCTGGCTCCTGTGGAACACGCCTAGGTTCTGGCACTTTTCTTTCCAAATTGAATGGTGAAAGCGAAATAGATTGCACGTCAATGATTTAAAAAATGATTCTTCTCAGACGGAGAAAGGAAGAGAACTGCTTTGTCGTTGACACTTCTTGGTACATCGTAATCGAAGACTCTGACGATTTTGCGAACTGTGACGATGAAGTAGAAAGTGGGAGGTCTCATAAGATGCAATGGAAAACTATCTCTTGCACTGTTCCTTGAGGACTCTGTCACTGGAGTGTTGTTGCTCGATGTCGATACCTTTACTCAATGAAGTCTCCAG
>CBDCEV010000232.1:0-8457 GCA_965215715.1 Hyphomicrobiales bacterium
GCTTCAAGCTCTGATTCGAGACCCATGACACTTCCAGAAGCGCCACTTCTTTGCCTTATCGCTTGATCATTGCTGCACATCTTTTTGACTGAAGTGGTGCTGCTCCACTGTCGATGAGCAATTGGCTTCACTTCCCATTGCCATCGTTACGCAATGAGATAAGTCCCAGCATGAGAATCCAGCTGATGGCGCCTCGGTTGTGATCGTATCAACCTGGAAATGGACTCGTAATTCGTGAACCCGTTTTCTTCTCCGAGTTCGCAATCACTTCCGCCTCGAAGCTTGCCCCTTGCCATGACATCTTCATCCGCTTCTTTCTTGCCCTTCTGTCAATTTGCGCTTGCTTCTGCTATTGTCAGAGCTCAGATTTTCCACGGCTGTGGTTTGCTGCTTGCGACACCATCGTGAGCATGATGTCTTTTGACTTCACGAACCAAACGGGCGTGTTGAGACAACTGGCGTTTGTCCCGAAATGGTTCACGATGACGATATTCTTCACGAAGCGTTGCCAAAAAGCCCTGACACGTTACGTACACGCGTGTCTGGTTCGTGTGCTTTCACGCAGAGTCTCCATCTCACGGCTCCGTCTGTCTCTCCAATTCGTTCCAGATTCCTCAAAGCAACCGATTCGCAACGCGTGACAAAAGCATGGAAATGCAAGAATGCATTGCCCTTATTTCTTTTGGTGGTAAAGTCCATCGGTAGATCTGTGCTCGAGCCCTGGTTGCAGCGAGTATTGGATGTTCTCGCGTCTGTGGCTGCTTCGACTGCTGCACTCTTGAGTCTCTTCCAACTGGACTCGAGAACCAGCGTGGGCATTGAACATGAACTGCCGAGCTTCCAGACTGCGATAACCACACTGAGCATTCGAAACTTTCCTGAAATCAAGAAGAGTTGACAACGGCAATCTGGATCACGATACCGTCAACAATGTGCAAATGAAACAAATGAACAGCGTTCTCAATGGTTGGATCAGCTTCACTGGAGTATCCTCTGCGTCCCACGTTACGCTTCCAGAGCAATTCGTCCCACACTCTTGGGCGTGGCTCATCGCCGTGACATACGCAATCAACGCCTCCGCGACCATGTGGTGGTGACAATGAGATGCGATCTATTTTCTTGAGTCCCTTGAGAAATGTTGATGATGCGTCATCAGTCAAGATCACGATCGGTGCAAATGCAGATGTACATACAAACAATTGAATCAATATAATGAACAAACAGCGAACTCAATCCATCACGTTGGTGATGTCTGTGCTCGCACAACCAATTCCTCAATTACTGGATGACCTCACATCCAAAGTGTTGAATTCCGTGCATTGCAAAACCAAACTGCTCCCAAGATCACGGTTTCACGACTCTGGCCATTTCCAAAGCATTTCAAACCACTTGACTTGACCACGGTCGCTCGTGTCTTGTTCACGCACACCAACAACCAATCAAACAACAAAATCGCTCCTTGAAGCGGTTCCGGCCAAAAACTTTCGATCAAAAGTGAGTGAAGTTCAGAGAAGACCAACAACACGGACAGAAAAAGACGCAACACTGCGTGCACAACAAGAAAAAGAAATGCTGAATATGGTCGTGTTGTCGTTGATACTCAGCACAATTTGTACTCAATTACATGGGTACGGTTGAGAACAATATCACATGATACGTTCCACACTTGTTTGAACTTTTGAAACCTATTTGAAATATTCAACTTCTTTCAACTTTTTTACGATTGATACACGCTGAACTAACAATAAATTTGGAATTGTTTCAAATACTTTAACTGCGTAAAACAACTTAAAATTGTTTTATATTCATATAGATGACAAAATTACTGATCAAAATTATGGTCAAAAAATGCGATGAATAGCGTATCTTACGGCATTGGAACTTTCGGTAATTCTATATCGTAAGTTTTTGATATGTCATGGTGAACTACGACACCTATTCAAACTATTTATTTTTCAAACGGTGACGTTTTCACTTCAAATTGTAGCAAATAACTTATCATTCGTTGGAAAAGTCCATACGTTAGAAACAAGGAAAAGTTAAAAATAGTTCAAAATAGATAATGTTTTTGAAACAATGAAAAATAAATAACTGTGAGTTTTGTTGACTTACGATAAAAAACTCACCATGAATCTTGACAACGTATGATTAATTATAGATCAGAAACTAACATACGTTATGATAAGAAACTTATCATAAAGAAAAATATTTTGGAAAAGAAAAAATGTTGGAAAATCGTCAACAACACATAAAATAGTTTCAAGAGAGAAAATCGTAAACAACATATTTTATTAATTTACGATTAATACTTTACCATTAGTTCTGATTCTTTTTATGATAACTGAAATTTCAAAAGTTAACATAACTAGTGATGAATCACATATCAGATTTTGAATCTGAAAAGTTCAAATCTTGAAAAGAGTTTCAAAAAAATCGAAAAAATTAGAACATTGACAATCGTTTTTAAAAAATTTTCAAAAATTCGAGTTAACAATGTGTGAATAGTTAATCATGAAAAAGAAAAGAAAAGACATCATTCATGTTCATCTTCGGCGAAAACTCGCCATAAATGTTGATAACGACTGGGAAAGAACTTTCCATAAGTTATCAAAACTGATGGTAAGATGCCAAACGAAATAATTATAACTTATGGTTAAATTTGTTGTTACACAACACAACTATTTCAACTATTTGGACCATGTGAACTGTTATTCTTTGAACTGTAAAAAAACTCAAGGTTGTTAACTTTTGGAACTTTCTGGACCATCTTGAACTGTTCACATAATGTGTAACTCTATCAATTGTTTCACATGTTTCAAATATGTAATCTTGTTGAATATTTTCAAAATTCCCGAAAACAAACTTTTAAATTTGTTCAACTTTCCAAACCCATTTAAACTCTTCAAAATATTTGAAAATTTCAAAACAAAATAAATCTTCACAATCGCCACAATGATTGCAAAACATGCGTGCAATAAGCGTGCAATGTTGTCCGATGACTACTTGTTTCCAAAGAGCTGAAAAGAGAAAGCTGACACAGAGTCTTAACAACAAGACATCTACAAATGGTCACATTGTACATGTAGTCATTGTCAAAATTCAAGTTGCCGTCACGAAGTGATTCCATCTGTGGCTCCTATTTCGTTACAAGCTTCAGTGTGCGATGAACAACTTGTGGTGATCGGTGGTGGGATTGCGCTGTCAAGAACACACCGCGCCACCAATAACGTAGAAATCGACACTCCGTTCGCATCGTGACTATGATCTTTCACTCGCGCTGCAAGGTTTCCAACCACAACCACATCGGAAAATTCAATGATCCCTCCTGGTTCCACAATTTGTCCATTCACAACTCCTGACCAATTTCGAATTCAATTCATAGCATGCATCCATCACAATTTTGCATCCTTCGACTCGTTATTTATCTTTGCAATTCTTGAATCCTTCAACTTGTTCTGGATCGTTTCATCATTCGTGCCGGCTGCAAACTTGACTGTTTTGGGCTTCTCGGCTTCCTTAGATTTCTTGTCAACCGTTTTCGCATGAAGTTCTGTCTGACCAACTTCTACACAGAATTCCTCCATTTTCGATCTGCCAAATGCTTTCGTCAACATGTCTGCAAGATTTGGTTCGGTTGCTACTTTCTCAAATCGCAAGTGTTTTGCTGCTACACTGTCCTGTAGCCACAACATCATCGTCTTTATGTGACGAGTGCTCTTGCCAGCTCCTCTTCGCGATGCAACTGCCTTCGCGCTTGAAGAGTCTGTGCGCAATGAAAGTTGTAGCTTCAAATTAACAAGCTTTGCAGACCCAATCTTGAGCATCCTCCCTTCGTGAATGCGTAGTGCTCCGCTTTTCCGCACTATTGAGTCCAATCACGTTTTGAACTGTGAACTGTGTCTGAGCAAATGTCGACCTCTCCGCGCGATCACTCCAGGTGTGCTTCGACGCGTTACTGTCTCTCCATCCCCATCGCTGTCCACGTGCACTTCCAAATGAGCTTCGCTTGGATCTTGCGCGGGGTACTGCAATGCTTTTCTCGGCACTCCTTTCAAGTACCACGCAGCTTTTTCAATTGTGTCATGTGTCCTACTCTCGGTTTCGACATCGCTCGTGCAAGACATGTGATTGCTTCAAAAATGTCGACACGGTCCTGCGCCAAATACGCACATCGCATGGGTCCACTCCGAAACGTTGTCGCTTGCTTTCCGTCAATAATTGGACTGTTCTCCATTGTTTCCGCCTCACTTGCACTCATTTTCATTCTCGGAGTCTTGACAATGTTGCTTTGCGTGAGTCCTAGATCTTTCAACAATTGAAGAACATGCTTCTGATCTGCTCCAATTGCCATCAACTCTCTATTGATCACTCCGACAATTCTGTGCAACACTTCCATCTCCCACACACCCTCTCAATCACAGCATTGGCAGCACTCGCACCAACATTGGTGACTCTTCTGGCATGACTGTCAACCCTTCAACACCACGCAATTCTCATATCAGAGAGTTCTTCACATTGACGATCGACACCTCTTGATCGGACTTCGTCACCAAAGTTTGCACGCAACTCACGATCACGTCGCTCACAAGCTTTCCAACGATCCACCGATGCTGGGTACTTTTGCACGGTACAAAGTGTGTGATCAACCAACGATCCTTCGAGAACTTGCCCACCAGAATTAGCGATGCTCTGTCCATCTGCTTCTCTGCCCATGTAAGCGTAATCCAGATGAAGCTCCCGGTGCCCATGGTCACGTGATGCCTTCACTCTTTCTTTTGCCAGCCACGCAGAACGGACACCAACCTCGATACTCGGCGTGTCTCGCTACCAAATGCCCATCCCACTCATCCAAGCAAAGAGCCGACGGAGCCTTCTTGGCCTTCACAACTGGCCCTTGAGCTGCATCACCATTCACCTGGCGCTGCAGTTGCTCTTCTCGTTGTCCTCTTTCGCCGTCCTGGGACCACTGGTCTTTCTCCCAACAGTCCCACCTCCTGGAGTCGGGTAGATCACATCGAGACTTCCAGAACTTCCATCAATGATGAGAGGCTCCAACAGAGCTTCTTTCGATGGAATCACTGCACTGCACGCCCCGGTCAGTTTGGGTGGTCTGCAATCGCAACCCTGACCATCATGTCCTCGATCTGTTCCAGCGCCGAGAGTGAGGAATACGTACCTGAAATGCTGGGCTTCGAAATACTCAGGCCGTATGGAACAAGCTCGACTGGCAACTCGAACACGTCATTCTCTCTCTGCCGCTCCAGCTTCGTGCCACTGCCCTCGTGGTACGCATACGCCTTGATGCCTCTGTCGCTCTGGGGAAGAACACATCGTGTCCAAGTCGTTCATCTCTGACACCGCCATCAAGGCTCTGTGCGTGTCCGCCACTATCGGATTCACGTACCTGCCATCTTTGAGCTTGCCCTGCACCTTTCGCGCACCCAGATCCGTTGAAAGCTTGCCTGACGCTGGTCCGTAACTCTTTGCTTTGCTTGCCGTCTGGAGCATCGGGTAGTCGTCTGCCACTATCTTGGGGAACACAGTCACTGCAGCACACGAGTCGATCCCAATACGAATTCTGTGACCTTTTTCTGACAACTGCACTCTTCCGAACATTAAAAATTGGATGCTGGCCATTTCGATGCACCCGGTCTCTGCCAAGCCGTCCTCGCCAACTTCGAATGCACTCGTTTCTTTGGATCTGCAATCCTTCGACATGTGACTTGTCTTGCCATACTTGTGGCGATTGATTTTGAGTTCTTTCTTGTTGCTTCTCGCACTTCTTCGAACCCCTCGACCGCGCCCAGTCGTGGTCCCTGTTTCTTGCGACCTTCGGAAGCTCAATGACTTTTTTCTCGCAATACCAACACACGACCTCTGAGTCCTTGCTCTTGCCGGTACCTTATGGAAAAATGTTTGTACGATCCTTTCGTGAAAGCATCCTCGTCCATTGCGTCGCCCTTTCTTGCCGTCACTGCACTCTGGGTCTGCGTGACGTTCGTCACTGCTCCAAGAGTTGCAAGCGTTGGAAGCACTTTGCGATGTTTGATCTGCATCCATGGATTTCAACTGAAACGACACATCCAATCACCAATAGAAATAACGAAAATGCTCCACTACCATGACACATACACATGTTGTTTTGCGCTCGAAACTGTCACATGCAACAGACAATGCAAAAAATGAAAGTAATCCAGAAAATTATGTATGAAAACATACGGTAAATTAGCTTGCCATGAGTAATCAAAAACTGATGGTAAGAAACCAAACGTAAATTATGATAACTTATGGTTAAAATTGTTGCTGCGTTTGCAAATATTCCAGATATTAACAACTATGTGAGCTTTTTTCGATTATTCGAACTATTTTCCAAAAAAAAAAGTTCACTTTTGTTCATGTTTGAAACTTTCTGGACCATTTCAACTGTTTCACACTCTTGGTAACTGAATAAACTGATTCATCATTTCACATGTGTAAATTATTTGAGCATTTTCAAAACTTCGAAAAGCAACTTTTCTTAAACTTGTTCCAGTTCAACTGTTCAAAAATATTATGAAATGACAACTCGCCGATCATGAATTCAAATGTAAAAGTTAAATGAAAATAAATGATTACAATCACCAAAAAAGAAAACACAACCATACATTACAATAACTTACGACAACAAATTTATCAAACGTTTCATTACTTATGATATGTTGCTCAGCATAAATCTACACAACTTATGTTGTGTAACCTTATCAAAAAAAAAAAACATACCATGGTAAAAATCGTGACAACACTGAATAAATTGTCATAACAATTCAAATTGTTAAACTCATAAAAACTTCAACACTTCCCTTTTTTAAAAGAGAACCAAAAAGTTTGGGTAACTTACGATAAGTTGAACATCGCAAAAATACCACATCTTATGGTAGTGAACTTAAACTTAAAACTTTTGAAAACATTCAGATTATCAAAATACCCGAAATCAAAAAATTAGCCGTAAATTTGGGTAACCTACGAAAATTAACTTACCATAAATTTTTGATATTTTGTCAAAAATTGGAAAATTAACATAACATATGTTTTTGAAAAATCCGACAAATTAACGTGATTTTTTTTTGAAAAAAAAAAACTCAAATAATTAAACAAAAGTTTAAAACGATGAAAAAATTAAAAATATCTCAATCTGTGAAACATTGAAAAAAACATCAATCAAAATCGGTTCAATGTTTGAAAAATAAGCGACAGTTTAAACAATTGAGATAGTGAAAAGACGCTGCAAAATTGAATCTTTTCATGCACAACGTGAACCATGATTTTTTGTGAAAAAAAAAACTTGAAAATTGACGCAAACAAAAATTACCATAAATGTTGATAACTTGTGAAAAGTTCCAATAACGTATTTTCCTCACCCTGCGGGTTTTGCTGTGTTCCTCAATCGCACTCGCGGTTCTCGTTTCGAGACGGCGGTCATGACATGAAATAACTCCCTTGCGAGCTGATCTTCAAGATCCAAATACGCTGTCATGGTTTCACCAAAGCTCGTTCCAAAAATCACCTTCCGCTTTGCCGCACGTGGCAGTCTCTTCACTGTTCTGTGTCTGGTCGCACTGAGGCCTCAACCACAGAGAAATTCATCACTGGCTTGTGACTTCTATCTTAACCAATCTTCTTGGTCGTGCGGGCTCAATTCATCCGCTTTGTCCCAACCCCGCGTGCTCTGGCCCAACTCATGTTCCGAGTCGTGCCGATTTACTCGTGTGCCCCTGGTTCTTCACCATCTCACGCGGTTCGACTGAAAGCTTCACCGAGACAATTCGCGACTCACCACACTGAATGCCTCATGAACTACGGGGATGCAAATTTGCTCCATCCGCATCGCACGCTGAAATCGCTGCTCCAAACACAGTTTCAAAGCTCCCACTTGACTTGCAACTCCTTGATTTTGCTCTCGTTCTCGATGGTTTCGACTGATCGGTGTTTGGCGTTGAGCGTGGTTTGCAGACGTGTCGTCACGACGCTTGTTCTGGACTGCACAACACAAGATCTCAACGCATGCTCTTGATCGTGCCTGATTGTCTCGATTCTGTGCCTGTCCTCACCAGACAAGCTTGTGACCACAAAGATTCCAACCCGTGTTGGCGTACACGTCGCCAATCATCGATCCAACAGAGTCAGAACCGTGATGGCAAATTGCGCGTCATCGTTTTTCTCTTCGTGAGAAAAGTCCAGCTGCACACGTTGTGCATCCGCCTTCGTGACCTTTCATTTCACGGTGTTGACCATCTATGTCTCCGCAAAGCAGCAATCGTGGTGCACCGTTGCTTGATAACAGATGCAATTGATGTGTCTTCATCTGTGGTAACTCCCAACTCTTATCTACTTCCACAAGAAAATTCTGTCGTAATTAACTGGCGGTAAAGCTTCAAGCACTGATTCGAGACCCATGACACTTCCAGAAGCGCCACTTCT
>CBDCEV010000233.1:0-6654 GCA_965215715.1 Hyphomicrobiales bacterium
CTCTTTCTCTCAATAAGGTCTTCTTGATCGTCTGCGATAACCTAATTATATCTTTAGACGTTTTCTCTCTTTCTGCGGCCCTTTTGTCTGTTTTTGAACAAAGATATTTTCAGATATAAATGTCATTATAATTATAATTATATTGATAAAGAGAAAATGTTCATAATGATAATTGTGTAAAGTGTATGCTTTTTGTTTCATGAAAACATTTTATCAGAATGGTTTTTATCTTTATTTTTCTCTTTCTTTTTTTCTTTTTTCTTTTTTTTTCTTTTTGTCGGAGGCTCAAAATCTGATTTTTTTGGCCTCAATTTCGTTACGATTTCTCTTGACAATTCTTATGTAGAAAATCATTTTTTTTTGGGCCGTCTCGGGGAGTACCCCTTTGGGCCCTCTTTTCCTTTTTTTCTCATGTCTATCTTTTCCTTTTTTCCTTTTTTCTTTTTTTTTCTTTTTCTTTTTCTTTTTCTTTTTCTTTTTCTTTTTCTTTTTCTTTTTCTTTTTCTTTCTCCGGTGCTCAAAATCTGATTTTTTTTGGGCCTCAATTTCGTTACGATTTCTCTTGACAGTTCTTATGTAGAAAATCAATTTTTTGGGCCGTCTCGGGGGTACCACCTTTGTGGCCTCTTTTTTTTTTCCTTTTCCTTTTTTTTTTTGGCTCACTCATGTGAGCCATGATGGGATGCTTGGGAAAGGGGCCCGTTGCAAACCTTGGAACCCTGAAACCTCATTGAAACTCATAAAAATGATAATTATTTTTTTTATATTTTCTTTTTTTTTGTTAAAATAAAATTTATACCAATAATTATAATTCTAATTCCAATTATTATCACAACTATAATTAGGATTATCATTGTTTTTCGTGTTTGTTTGCTTTTCTTTTTCCTTGCGGCGCAGAAGAACTTCTTGAAGAAGCACGGCATTCTCAGATGAGACACACACCCAAGACAGACGCAATACAGAGCGGGAATACAAAACGCTCTTCTGTCCATGTTACATCGTCCGTGTTTTCTCTTTCTCCCTTGTCGTGGTGTCGTCCAATTCTCACGAATGTCCATTTACAATCCATTTGTGTCGCCTGTTCCATCCATCACACGAACATGGTCGGAACAACAAAGGTGGGATCCCTCATCTTGGAAACCGCTTGTGCGAACGTGAGTGGCGAGTGTTGACTTGTTCATCCACCGCTGATAGCCGTTTCAGTCGCATTTGTCCCTTTTTCAGACCACCATGGACGTTGCTCCGATTGTGATGTCGAGTGATGAGGAGGATGGCGATAGACTTCTCCACCTCAACGATGCGGCTCTGCGGCTTCGGGAGCGGCTACTGGCAGCGACTACGACCCTCCTGCGCAACCCGTGCATCAGTGCTCGTGGGCGTCGGCACCTGAGGGTGCAGTGGCGGGCCTTTCTGATGGCCTTGGACATGGAAGTGGCCGAGGTCATCCGTGCAGACTGATACGGTTTTGCGTCGTCTATTTGCCAACAAGACAGACGCCGGGGGACACAGACGGACACAGACAGGCACAGACTGACACAGACGGACACACGCAGAGGTGTTCTTGTTCACCAGGCCCAAGAGAGGGAAGGGCACACGAAAAAATTACAATTATAATTACAAATGTAATTATAATTATAAACAAACCAAAAAGGAAGAAAAAGAAAGAAAGAGAAACACGAAAAAGAAATATAATTATGATGAATTGATTATAACTACATTTTGAATAATAATATTTATCATAAGTATATGGATAAAGAGAAAATACTCTTAATGATACTGCTGTAAAGTTTATGTTTCTTTGTTTCGTGAAAACATTTTATCAAAATTGTTTTTCTTTTTCCTTTTTTCTCTTTTTCTCGGGTGCTGAAAATCTGAATTTTTTGGGAGGCTCAATTTCGTCACGATTTCTCATTACCTTTTGTATAAAAAATCATGTTTTGGAGCCGTCTCGGAGGAGTACCTTTTTCATGCCTCTTTTTCCTTTTTTTTCTTTTTCTTTTTCTTCTTCTTTTTGGTTGGGGGCTCAAAATCTGATTTTTTTTGGCCTTTAATTCGTTACGATTTCTTTTAAACATTCCTTATAAAAATCAATTTATGGAGCCTTCTTCGGGGTGTTCCTCTGTCAGGCCTCATTTTTTCCTTTTTTTCATCCTTTGTTTTTTTTCTTTTGTGTTGCTCTCAAGGAATTAGGTTTCCGAATCCAATTCTGTCCATCCCCCTCTCCCTCCTCCCCCCTTGGACCCTTCCCCCCTCCCCCCTGAACCCTCCCTTCCCCTCCTTCCCTCCCCCTTGTTCTCCCCCCCCCTCCTCCCTTTAACCCCACCCTTGGACCCTCCCCCCTCCTCCTCCGATTGAACCCCCCTCCACTCTTCCCTTGAACCCCCCCTCCCCCTCTCCCTCCCCCTTGAACCCCCTCTCCCCCCTCCTCCCTTGATCCCCCCTCTCCCCCAAGCCCCCCCAAGCCCCCCCTCTCCCCTTGAACCCCTTTGAACCCCCTCGAACCTCCTTTGAACCTCCTTTAAGCCTCTTTGAACCTCTTTGAACCGCTTTGAACCCCTTGAACAATTTTGAACCCCGTTGAACCCCGTTGAGCCCCCTTGAACCCCCTTGAACCCCCCTCGAACCTCCTTTGAACCTCCTTTGAACCCCTTTGAAAACCCCTTGAACACTCTTGAACCCCTTTGAACCGCGTTGAACCCCTTTAAACAGTTTTTGAACCCCTTGAACCCCTTTGAACTCCGTTGAACACTCTTGAACCCCATTGAACCCCTTTGAAACCCTTCAAACACCATGGAACCCCTTTGCACCCTTGTGAACCCCCTTGAACCCCCCTGAAATCCTTTGAAGCCCCACCCCCTTGAACCCCCTTGAACGTCCTTGAACCCCTTTGAACCCCCTTGAACCACACTGAACCACACTGAACCACCCTTGAATCCCAAAAACCCCTTGAACCCCCATGAACCCCTTGAACCCCCTTTGAACTCGATTGAACCACCTTGAACCCTCTTGAACCACTTTGAACCTCTTTGAACCCCAATTAAATCGTTTGAACACATTTGTACCCCTTTGAACACCTGTTGAACTCCCTTTTGAACACAAGTGAACCCCTTTGAACACCTTTGAAAACATTTGAAAGCTTTTGAACCCCCTTGAACCTTGGATCCCCCTCAACCCCCTTGAAACTCATTGAAACACCTTGTCAAATCTTGAAACCCGTTGAAGCCCCTTCAAACCCCATGAAACCCTTGAAACCCCCTTGAACAACCCAACATTCTTGTTGAGCATCGCTTTGGTCCTGTCCCAACTCTCACTTTGATTTGTGATGAAAGTGATTTGATGAAAGTGTCCATGGATGAATTGGATTTTTGAAACTGTTTTTCATGAATCTGTTTTTTGATGAAATTGGATTTTTTGATCCCACTTGAATGTTCATGGATCGCACGAACATACCTCAATTCTCAATTTTCATTTTCACAAATTTCAAATCTTGTTTTGAAGCTTGCGCGGTGAAGGCAATGCAACCAAGTGAATTTTCTTTCCCGTTGATTTTGGAATTTCCTTCTCGATATTGGAAGTAGGAAATCCCGATGCATTGTTCAGTCTTCTTCTCTTTCACATTGATTGCTGTCGAACCATATTCGTGACACATTTGGAGATGAGAGTTTCGAAGGAATGTTTTCTGCACGTCCGGCAGTGCGCGGGTCTGGAAAACTGTGGACAATCACATGCACAACACATTGAGTTTTGGAAGGCTTGGATCGAATTGAAGTGAAACATCTCAATGCTCCAATTCTTCAGCCTCTTTGAGCGTCTCAAACACTTGCTCGCCGCATTGTGGAGTGAGACTCGCAGTTGACGTGTCGGGAAGAAGCTCGTGCATCACATCGATGGCCATGAAGTGCCATTTGCCAGCCGACCTGAAGACCATGGCCACAATGACCGCATTGCCTTGATCGCCATCCGCTTTCAGTAGCGACTGTTGCTCACCAACTTCTGGCGCAACGGACAAGAAGTCACACATCCCACGAGAAGAATTGGACATGCTGCCTCACCTTAGGCAGTCTAGCCAAGACATCAAATCTCATCAAGTCACTTCGTGATGATGAGCAAGGGAAAGCGCAAAAAACCAGGGAGCGCAAGTGGTTGCGCACTCATGACGAGAGCGAGTGGTCGCTCAATATTTCACTGATGTGCAGTTTTTGAGGACGTTCTTTCAAACAGATGTTTCCGTTGTAATGTGCCTGTCGGGACCATTTATTGTTCCAATCAACGAAGTGCAAATGGAGCCACGTCTCATGATGGCAGCTTTGATGATTGGAACGTAGACCAAGAGCCTGTCGAGGGATAGAGGAAGCACCATGCTTGCTCACTCTCAGGAAACGTTGAGAGCCGGGTGGTTTGAGAAATCCACAGACGTCTGCCCAGTTGTCCGGAATGGATCCGGGTCCCTACAATGGTGGGGGCCTGGTGGCGAAGGCAAGGCACAATCAGCAAAGGCTTCATCAATAGTACTGAGATTTTCTCGGCTGCGACATCGCCAAGCTGTTCCATTGAAATTACCTGCTACCAGGTCAACTTCTTGAGAAATCATAATGGCACGAAGAGTGAGGATGAGCTTCTTGGCAATGCCTTTCTTTTTAGCATAAATGTTGCTGATATGAAGAGAGAGCACTGCTGAGTGGTGGTCGACGAAATGAGGCACGTAAAAGAACACCTTGCATGAACCATCCCTGTTCTCCTTCCATCACCTGATCAGGCAAGTCTCGTCTTGTGTCATGAAGGTAGTAGATAGATTTGACACTGATGTCAGGGTAGAGGGTGTCCTTGTTGAAGTGAATCGCGCGGCTCGCTCCTGGGTGAACACTGGTGAAGAGAGAGCGCCATGCCGATGGTGTAGTCATCGAGTTCAGGGACCCGTTCTCGCCGGAGGATTCCTGGATGTACGGTTCAGTGGTCTCCGAGATGTGGTAGTCGTTGGGCTCGTAACATGTGAGAGGGTCGTACTCGGCAAGGGTGCCAAGGTCATCATTAGCAGAAGTGCGCAGGGTATTTGTCCACCACATCGTCGAAGAAGAAGCTGAGAGCCAGGAGGATGAACAGGACGATAGGAGAGAAGATAGACAGCAAGAAGAGGAAGGGAGAGTCCCGGAGAATCAAACACACAACATGAGCGCATGAAGAAGACGTATGAGATGATGTGAAATGTGCGCTGCGCGCGCCAAACTTGAACTTGAGCCTTTGTGAGCGAGCATCGAGCGCTGGGAGGACGAAAACACCTTCGTCATCTCCATCAGGACAGAGAACTTTAAGCTGTTCAGCCAATTTTCTTTCCACAAGGGCGCAAATTGTTTTCCAATCTCTCGGTCTTCAATTGTCTGGATTGACGCACTGTGATAGTTGTATTGGTGCAGCAGAAGGGACTGTTGATTGCAAAAGGAAATACCATCGTCTTTATATCGAGCAACAAAGTCTTCACATTTGGCTCGTATTTCAAATACAAGCCTGCCCGACGCAGAACCTGCTTCGCAATGAATTCTGACAGGCTCATTGTGAGCTGACATATTTGATTCTTCCCAAAGATTATCGATCCACTTTGTAATTCCAGTGTGGTATTGTTCACAAGGGAACCGTAGTAAGATGGCACTTCGTGCATGTTCATCCTCAGGGCTTGAGAAAGTATCAAGTCTACGCCTTGTATTTCTACTGTCATCAGACGACCCTGGGACCCAGGACCCAGTGGCTGTGGAACCGTTACTATGTCCAAATATGTTCCACGATCTTGCCGAGTCGGAACCACTGGAGACGAGCGTTGCATTCGTTTCAATCTTGCATATGCGTGCAGTGAGCGAGTTGACATTTTCTGTAAGGGTGTTGACGTTCCGTTCCATTGCTGCAACAACGCCATCTTGGCAAAGACGGCATTGACGGTCTGTTCAACACTGGTAATTCTGGAGGTGACCATACCCACGGCTTCACTGAGGATCTTGACGTGGTTGTCAGAATCCGCGAATCCACGCGCGAGTGGTAACAAAATATCTCCAAGCTCTTTGAACTGTGCGTCGGACGTGTGGAAAGAAAGGAATGAAACATTGCAGTCTTTCTCCCGTCACCATCGGTGAATGTTTGGTCCCACACGATGAATCGTCCTTCTTCTAAATCAAAGATGTTGAAATCACCCAAAATAATGCCCACACCATTGGGATACGCAGGCCAGTGCGGGTGAATAAGACGCAATCAGCCACGTAATTGTCTCAAGGTAAGTTCAGGTTCAAAATGTACGTTAACAATAACAAAGTTGTGTCGCCCAGACTGAATGTTAACAAGTTGATCGCGACGATGACAAGTAATCACATGCGTCACAGTAGACTCTTCAGGTAGAAGATCCCTGTGAATGCAGATAGCCGATCCTCCCGCGTTTTCGTTATCAGCAATAAAGGTACCAAAAAACCGAGATTGCGGAGCCAATACCTGAATAGCCCGAAGATATTCGTTCTTTCCATGCACTTCCTGGAGACAAATGTTGTTGTTGTGGTCCAAGAGTTTTTTGAGATAATTGAGTTTCAACTCTCTGTTCCTTTATCTGGAGAAGACAGATCCGACAAGGCCCTGAGTATTCCAAGTAACACATCGCATGCCTTCGGAAAGGAAAGGGCC
>CBDCEV010000234.1:0-15970 GCA_965215715.1 Hyphomicrobiales bacterium
GATCTCATCGAAATGTTATACGTGAAGCATATTGAGAGGGTTTTACGATATATCATATTTCAACTATGATTCGTAGTCGTCGAAATTGATTTTTGATTTATCTATAAAATCGATGTATGTTATGATTTCAGGATAATTGACACGAAGAAAATGTTAAAAAGTAAATGATTTATATTTACGTATTAATATGTCATCGTCGTAATTTTTTTTATCAAATTACGATTCGATTTATTCACGACTTTCGTTGCAATAATACATATATAATTTTACTTTGTAATTGATGATAATAGTGAAGATTGATTTCGAAGATTGAATATGAGAGTCGATCGAAAATTTTTGCTTTAGATTATTTCAAGATCAAAAAAGTATCAAATCAAAATCATACAAATGATTGATTTATAAAATTATTCCAACTATTAACGACACAATCATGATATCAATAAGAATAATTTTATTAACATATCATTTTTCTGATGATTTCTATTGATATGATTATATATTTGTATCAATGAATAGTCAGAGGTATCATAGTTGAAAGATTCACATTCATGATAGTGATTAATTTCAATTTAAAATCTGACAAGTAAAATATCATTGCTTTATCAATAGAAGCAGGAAAATCATAGTGTTTTATACTATTTTTAATTATGAAAATTCAAAAATATAATAGCAAAAAATTATGAGTATCTTTTACTTCCTAACGTATTACGTTTATTTTTAAAATCAAATATCGTTTCTGATGATTCTAGCTCGACAATTTAAACTAGAAATTATTATAATTTGATACATATTTATATGAATCATGATTAACACGAAACTAATCATAAAATATCATTCAATTATAAAACCTTGATCAATAATAATCATAATTCATTTTCGTAGATTAAAATTTCTCTTAGATATTTAATCATTTTGATTATTGAGATTATATAACCGACAGACTATAAAAACCATATTTTCTAAAAAAATCACAAAGATAATAGACTAATGAATTGGACAGATACGATAATATTTATTTTTTTTGTCAATACCGCTTGAGGGACTCCGAAATTATTCGAAAGAAAAATATTTTTATATCTTTATCAATAACTAATATCTTTATAATAAATGATTATGACTATAGATATTATCATATCAAATATTATATGAATAATAAAAAATATACTTCTCGACTTTAAACCAAAGATAATTTATCAATATTTCAAATTAGATACTAAATTTTATTCGGAATATAACTTTCATCAAATTCGAATGATATGAAATGACAATGATTAGTGTAGTCTTGAGCAATACTTGAAAATTTATGGTTCACTAGAATTTGATGAAATGAGAAAAGATTTGAAAGAAGATGATCATGAAAAATATATAAATCGATATAACATCGAATCTCGATCAAAGATCGATGTTCGTTATCGATGATTTAATATAAATATATATACAAAGAGATGATAGATAAAATTTAGAAGAAATGAAAATAAAAATACTTCTCATTAATATCATCATTCAAAAAATGATAATATTATTTTACGATGATTTTTACAATATATAATATGTTATAGATGTTTAAAAAATGAAGATTATTGATATGGAATATCAAAATTCAAGATGAGACCCATTATATTATTTGAAATATATCATCGGTTCTTTCATGATATTGATTGAGGATCAAGATTTCTTGATAAAGAAGATGTGTTTATAGTTATTTTACAAAGCAAATGATCTGATGTTTTTCATATCGAAGACTTCATCTTTTTCAAATCATATTTTGAAGAAATATTTTAATTAATTTCGATGATATCAATACGAATGATTTTCCAGATTAATTTTCGATGAAACTAAGATTTAGATCGAAAAAAAAAAACTCGATCGTGTGATCAAGGAAGAGCTTTTAAATTTAAAATGATGATCCGTATCAATAATGATTTTGAAAAGAAATGAATTTTGATTATTCGGTAGTATGAGAAATCTACTCAGTAGGAAAAAAACAAGTATATCGAGAAGTGTATGATATTAATCGTAAATGAGATATAATTTTTATGAGAATTTTTAATGATTTGATAATAATATTTTTAGTGTTAGAATGGCGAAAGAACTATATTATATAATTGAGATCGATTTAGTGTTCGAGATGGTTTTCTCATTCAAGTCTTGGCCGATAGAGAGATGATTCGTTTCATGATACGAGTTGCTCAAATATTATATGATGATATTATTCATAAAATGATATTTTTCATTACGATGAAATTAATTATGAGAGATTAGTATGATGACTATCAAAATATCTTAAAGTTTTATCGTCGAATTATTTTTTGATAGAAGCTAACGATCAAAGTAATGTATGGTGCAATGTTATTTCATCTCAGCCACGACATCAAACAGTTGTGAGCTCGAACCGACCATGCTCAGATCATCTACGTGTATTGCGATGAACGCGTTGCGCGGAAGAGTGTCGGTTGTGTTTCTGAACGTGAGAATCCGAGTCGAGATGTGAGCACGTCAACAAAGTGTTCATATAAAAATCGAGATGCGTCTTTCAAGCCGTTCAACACTCTTTTCAAACGCCAGATAACATCTTTGTTCTCGTGGAGATTTCAGGCGGCTCTGCGTACACCGCATCGCCCTTTGGCGTGTTCATGAAAGTAACGCTGATGTCACTGAACAAAATTGTGAGGTCTTCCGCCAGAGCAATCGTCATCGATACTTTCGTGACCTCGGGATCACGTGTGGATTTGTAATAGGCTGCATCCAGCGAGTTTGCGGACTGTCGCACGACGAAGCGCGCTCTCACTTGTTTGGGTCCTCTTTTCCTGTAGCACCATCGAGTAGACCGAATTTTTCTGTCGTTTCAGCTCTCGGAACTGCTTGATTGCCCCCTTGCCTGCTGGTCGTCCTGCAACAGGTGCGCTCCTCATGGCCACCACCAGACTTGCCTCATCGCGTTCAGACGCCGGCAGACGTCGGATCGTGCAAGCAACAACGATGCCCAATTTTGAATCAATGAGACAAGCATTGCTTGTTTGTGTTCTGCCCAACCACAAACCACAACCCTTGCTGCTCCTCAACTTCGCAGGCTTGGGCGTCGATCATTCCACATGTGACCATTTCAGGAATGGTAGCACAAATGACTCGTGGGGCCTTTCAAAATGTCGGGCATATGCCTTCGTTCCATCGGAAGCACCAGCTTGGAAGTGACTCAACAACCGTGCCGCGTGTCTCACCATCCAGAATGTGAAAGTCTTGACTCCAAAAGGACTGTGCTCTACCCAGACCTCGACGTTCTGACTAAAGAGGAGCATTGGGCAGTCACGTTGGAAACACACGTATACAGCCGCAGTTGGATCTTTGTGTTTTGTGACTACCGAACATGGAAAACAACAAGATGTGTGCAACATGACAACTATGCCGTGTTTACAGGGGTCAATGTGCCTGGAGGAAGTGACCAACAATTGTTGCGAAAAAACATTGAAGTTCCAAGAGTTGACAGTCCAACTTGAGGACATGTTGGAACGTTTCATGGCCACTTGCGGGAAAAGCGACAGGAACAAGAGCCAAAGTGAGACCCCGTGCACGAAAGGAAGCATCAATTTAAGAAGTACGATGATACTACAAACAGTTCGTTGATACGAAAGATCTTGAGTACAAATCCTGGGTTGACCATGAAGTTTTTGATTCTGTTGACATCAGGAAGGTCAAACAGAAAAAGTATGTGACTGGAAGATTGGTGCTGACCATGAACACAGACAAGCAGTGCATTTTCCTCAAAACAAAAACCAGAGAAGTACTCTATGTTTCCCGAATAAACAGAAAGCAAGACCAAGATTTCGGATGAGTTGCGAAACGGCAGCTTGCAAATTTTGGGATCTCCCATTTTTTCGAAGGCATTTAAATGATGTGAACCGTACTGATGTGTGCATCCACCATACATTGTTGCAAAACTGAAGAAAACAGCATACAGGGTGATGCGCAATACGGTGCGTTTTTTTTTTTCATTTCTGATGCCTGGACGCATTGCATTATAAAAGCCGAGACAAACATGTTTTGGGAGTAGAAACGTCTGTGGACTAGACAAGTTTCACTATTTCACGTTACACCCAGCGTTGAAGTTTAAATTTGATCAGATTCGAGCCAGGGTCAGATGACAGTCTCGGTTGGATTGATATCTGTCTGTTTATCTGTCTGTCTGTTTCTATGAGGTGCTCCATTGTTGAAAATGATTGAGATTTCTTTTGATTCGCACCATGAATGCAACATATGTAAAATGTCATGCCTCGGGATGGTTTCCATCGGCATCGAGACAATATTGAAAGCGAATTTTGAACACATTCACAGCTTTGTCAGGAATATCGGACGCTGCGACCACAGCAAATGCACGGGCAGTGTTTTCAATACCATTTCACGCAACAAAAGTAATCAGTCCCTCGCAGAAAAAAATCAAAATCGCACCAGAGTTGAGCGGATCACATGGAAGGGCCCGTTTAGTTGTGATTGCTGGAGAAGTTGGTGGACGATGGTCTCGCGAAACCGAAGTTTTCTTGCGATGTCTGGCACATTGCAAGGTTCAGGTTGCACCCCGCATCCTTCGGGCGAGCGCAGAGGCGGCGTGGTACCGGAGGTGATGCAGTTTGCTGGCGTTCAGTGACCCAAGCAGTGGCAGTCTCGCTGTTGGAGAGGCGGGGAAAACCAGGTGCTACGGGCAAGTTGCCTTCGGTGCAGGAGGTGTTGGGAGACGCGCGGCGTGAGGTGTGACGTTTGCGCACGGTGTTGAGACGCACTTGCTGACTTCCTTGGTTCTTCTGTCAGGGTTGATTTCTTTTAATCTTTTGTCGGGGAAAAAAAAGGAAATCAACGTTTTCATGAAAAGCATTGTGGCACACTCGTATTTGATTGATCCTCACGAAAACGGGTGATGAAGTAAAACACGCAATTCGTTTGATGGTGTCCACATGGTTTCTCATTTGTACGGCATCAGTTCTTTTGTGTGACCCAATGAAAAACAATTGGGATTCTGTGTCGAAAACGAGCCAAATATGTTTTAAATTGTGAATCGCCGATGGACGCACAAATGAAAAAGCGCACTATTGAACGCAAAAGTGCAAAAATCAGTACTGTTTAATGCAACCGTACCGTACAGCGCAACACGTTGAAAGGCATGAACGATGATTCTCTTCCACATTAATGGAACATTGTTGAGAAGACACTGTGTTGTCATTGCATGGTTCTCACACGAACCAATCGATGTTTTCACTTTGTAGAATTCGACATAATCGCGTGAACGAATTTAGTTAGGAACCTTGGAAACGAAGGACCATCGCACAGCACAATTTGGAAAGAATTTCCAAATTGGATCGAAAATTGGAATAATGTGTTCTTCACAAGACAAAGAATTCGCTGGAAGAAGGATCCCCAATCAGGCACAATTATCAAGGTTAGAAGACAAAGTTATTGAGTACGAAACCAAACGTCCTTTTGCACTCTTACAATACATGCAAGGTACAGAAGCGTTCTGGGACAGATAAACTGGTTGCAGAGAGAACACAGTTTCAGTGTTGCTACACATTCTCCAGATTTGCTTCAGTGGCAGGTTTTGCAACAGTTGTTGATGTGAAGGCATTCAATAAGGTGACGAACAATTCAAGTCACAACCGGTGAACCTTCAATTCTGGCGAATTACAAAACAATGAAGAAGTATTTGATTTTCTTGATGTTTTTACCGAAACAACGACGATGTCACTTCGCACAGAGGCATTACATTATTTGTGGCAGAATCGAGCGAGCGCTCGTCATAAAAGAATGACGTTGGGAATTTGGTTGAATGTAAAAGTCAGAAAATTAAAAGAAAAAATTGTACTCTCTCTGCAGTTCTGCGATTGCACCTGCAACCAGTTACCAAATTTCACCACGAAAATCGCTGCATGTGTGTTTTCGTCGTTTTCTTCACTTGATTCCCACAAGAAACGAACAGCCATAGACATCAAGAAACTGTTTCCTTCCTGTTGGTAAGCTGTCAACCTCTGCCGTCAGGATCACATGCGGGTAGGTATTCCGTCAGAGGTCTCTGAGAAATGACAACAGAGGGTCGTTTGTCACGTTGAAAATTCCATCTTAAATAACCAATTTGTCCGCGTTGCCCATTTTCCGAAAATCACTCTTCGGGTTAAAGGAACCCATTTTGTGAAAAGAAAATTACCCTTGTACCGTTGACACGCTCTAACAGTCAACATTGATTGTTAATTTCCACGCATTTAAAGAAAGCAATTTGGCAAATTGTGTTTTGTGCAAGCGTTTTTCGGAAGTGGCAGGGTGAATTTATTCAGAGTTTGATTGGACCTCTCGAATTCTCAATTTGGTAACTCGGTCGGGAATTGGTGGAAATGTGTGACGTTGTCTCCTTCATGTTCAAAAGGTTCCCGTGTCTGATTAGATGCTCTGTCCGTTCCAGTGGAGGTTTTTGTATTGTTCGCGCGATAACTTCCCGACTGACACTGAGACTCATCACACTCGCGAATTTGTCCTTGGTACCATTTAAATCTGCTCTTTCATTTGATGACGCATTGGTCTTTCTCTAATTCATGCGTTTCGCATCAAGTTACTGGTTGATTTTATGTTGAGAGAATGCACGAATTTCGTAACAGCAATGTTCACGGAACCGGTCAGCGTCCGTTGACCATCTGGTCGACTTCTCGATACTCTGTTGTTTCGAATGTCATGATTCCATTGTTAGAAACAAGAGGAACGCAACATGAAGCAAAATGTTCACGAAAGAGAACCAATCACAATTTTTTTACGAGATCGATATTATTGACCAAGGAACCTCATTGCGTGAATTTGCGCAAACAAACTTTTTCGGTGCATCGTGATGTTTTCGCTCACATGGTTTCAATTCTTTGTATTTCTCTGCATGCGGAAAAACCACAAACAGCATTTTGAATGTTTTTTGGAGGGTTGGTACGAAAGAAATTTCAAAGGTGTTGTGGCATATAATGTCCTTCCCTCCTGGGAGCATCACTGTTCTGCACAACATGATATTCCATAGAAATCTTAAAATCAGGGTGCGTGTAAACACCCAGTATTTTTCATTTTTGACACTGAGAAAATGGTTATAACGACAATGCACATGTGCAACAGAACATATTCCTAATGAAAACATGCGTGATTCTGCGAAAGCAGACGTTGTTTTCCTAACATCTTGATTGTAAAAATCCGTGAGATTTCACACAAATATCGCTTGAAATAATCTTTGTCAAAAATATGGTGCAAGAGAGAGATCTTGATGGCGTTCAGGGAAAAAAAAAACGTCCTTCTTATGTATGCGCGTACATGATCTGAACTAAAAAAAAGAGAATGCCTTGTTCTCCGGGAATTTTCTAAAATTCAGAATCAATGTCAATATCTGGCAATCTTCTTGTTTTTACGGCTGTGTCAAATTGTGCGCCATAATTGAAACCTTTGTCAAAAAATCTGACATTCAGTTTAGTTTGGAATGTGGATTAGATCATGAACACTCCCTGAACAAACTGTTTTCGCAACATAGAAATTTTGTGGATGGTTTTTTTGTGCAGATAATTGAATTTTTTTGTTGTATCACAACGTTTTTTGCGTCGATCCTCATGTGGATTTTTGCAACTTCGTCGAAAATGTGCATCCACAATCCACCAGACAATTGGCATGCACAAAAACACTTCGTCGGCACACCAAAGACTCATTCGTGCAAAAAGATGCAATTGGTAACCAGGTTTGGTTTTCCAAGATTCAACAGTTGTATTTGCCATTTCCAACACCAGCGGGCACTCAATGCACTTGTTGTTGTGTGACAGTTTGTCAAAACGGTAAAACGGTATTCCAGCATGTGTGTTAGTTTTTTTAAGATGGATGTCATTGCAAGAAATGTCAACGTTGCAGTTGAAAAGTATTACCAACTTCAAGAGTACCAAGATCTGCATTGTTCAGTTGCCAGAATGTAAGGAGAGATGCAACGCGAGATCAATACCTGACGCCCATCTGAGAGCAATCTCCACATTAATTAAACAACGAAAAATTATTCTGCTCAGTTTTTACCCTAAAAGTGATTTTGATAGTTGTTTTTGGTTTTTGTTTTATGGAGAACGCAAGTCGGGGAAACGGATTTTGGTAACCAATTGAGGTTTTCCAACATTGAAATGTTTAGAGTACCAAATTGAAAAATCTGCAGTTGTTCTACAGCATGTTTGTGTAAATTCAAAGGTCGTTTCAACAGATAGTAACGTTGCATCAAACATTTGCAACAAACACGTGCTACAAATTTGATTTTTAATTTCGGCAAGGATCTTGTCAAAAGTCACAAATGTGATGTGATCGACGACAAAAGGAAAATGAACGTGGAATTTCTTGTGCGTCATTGATGGATCTTTGTTATCTGAAGAATGTGGAATCGGAGAAGAAACACCAGAAGAACAATGATGGAGTTGTATTTCGATGTGAAAGTGTGAAACACGATGCATGTTGTTCTGCAGTGTTCACAGTCCCAAGTGATGGATTCGACAAATGAATATCATTTCAAGGTCATTTGAATGCGCAGGACAAGCAACAGAAGTAGTTTCGGTTTTGAATCAAGGACGGAAAATGTGTCAGAATTGATGAAAATTCCAAGGTCGGAATGCCCAGACAACAGGATACGTCTACCACGACACACATTGCCTAAGTCCTGGTCCTATATGCAAGGTTTTGTTGTTCTTCTCGAGCGAAATAATTACGGTTGTTTTTTTGGCCAGATTGTTATGAGAAAAGCATTTTTGGAAAATTTTTATGGGAGATAAGCAATAATTTCGGACGTGGAAGATTATCGAGTTAATTGTGGTGACCATCTCGTGGGTAACGAGATGCACAGTGGCAAGACATTGCAGAGCTCAAAACCTTATTGATCACTGATTTGTGATTTACATTTGTTAGGTCAACACACAAGAAAGAAGTTTCTAGATGTGGGTGGGATCAATTTCTATTTTGCAAGGATGGAAGTCGAAAAACCGAAAGCGATGAAAGTGGTTTTGGAAAACTGATTGTGAAACGTTTGGAAGATGCAGAAGATGTGATGGGCCATGACAGTAACGAAGAAAATATGAAGAATTTGCCGAAATTTGCGAATTTACGAGGAAAATTGAGATTAACTCAAGATGGCAAAAGAGAGTTGACCAAATAAAGAAGAAGGGATCGATCCAAAAGAATCATGCAAACGTTGCACAAGGTCAAAGGAAAAGCGACGAGTGATTGACCAAAATGGATGGGATGTTCTCGTGGAGATGAGTTTGGATGTTAGCATGTTAGCGGCTTCGGTTCGATCGAGACGCAAAAGGGCGTAGACAGCGTGGAGATGCGAGCTCATCGAGTTCTCCAATTGGTGCAGTAAGGGGAGGTGTTTGTTGGAAGACAAGATTTAGAAGGGGCGTCAGTCGTTTTTGGTACCAATACAACGTTGAGAGTATTCCGAGATCAGTTCGTCGTCCAAAGTTGCCCAGAGAGCCAGTTCCCGATGACGTTGCGAGTTTTGAGTCAGTTGGAGGAATTCTCGTGGTCGACGGCGAGAAAGATTTTGTTTTTCGTCCGCGCTTCCTTTGGAAAAACATCATTTTTTTGTGGGATTGACGTCCACGTTATCCAGCAAGGAGAGGGCGGAGAACAGGGCGACCCATTGATGCCCATGTTGTTCTGTTTGGGCCAGCATGCAGTTGTGGCATCAGTGAGGACAGAATTGTTCGAGGGCAAACAGTTGTTCGCATTCTTCGACAATCTAAATGTCGTGTGCAAGCCGGAAAGGTGGTTGAAGTCCACAGAATTTTCTCGCAGAAATTGTGGAGCACGCCCGCATTTCATTCCAAACGGGAAAAACGAAGGTGTGGAACAAGAGTGGGGGCACGAACATTGTCACGCCAAGACGCAGTAGAGTTGGCGACCCCAGGAGTGGTCGTGAAGAGAGGAGACAGGAGTTTGCCGACCGACTTGCCAGCAGGGGTTTGATGTTTTCGATATTCCGTTCGGCCATCGGGATTTCTTTCGCAGTTTTTTGAGAGGGAGGATCGCGAGTCACCAAATTTTTCTTGACCACACCCCAGCAGTTCCACACCTGCAGTCCGCATGTTTTTGTTTTGTTGCGCCGCAGAACGTGCGAATTTTATCTTAAGATCAGTTGTCCCTGAAGATTCGGAAGAATTTACCCAAGCCGACGATGATGGCGTGTGGCGGTGTTTCTCCAGAATCATGGGATTGTCATTTTCGTGAGTTGCCCGGATCCAAGCGTCATTCTGCGAAGGCGATTGCAGTGAGGTCCAGGCCAGCAGTTCATTGGGCTAGTTGGGCCGACGCGTTGAAGATGATCAAACAGCCACACCCGGGCGTTGCCGACATGATCATCAGTTCTTTTGCAAGACACAAGATTTGTTTTTCCATCCAATTTTTGTTGGTGTGCGTAGATGCATTGGAGGCAGCTGGTTTCGAGGTTGCAACGTGGGAAAGCAAGTTTCGACGTGGCTCGAGAAGCAGTTTCTGTCAAGGGACGTGTGGTTTGGAGTTCGAAAACGAACGAGCCATGTTTCTGTCGTATCAAGGATCAATGGCAAGAATTCCATTCTTCTCGTTCCCAACAGACCGAGTTTTCAGGTTCGATTCGCAACCCTTCCGCATTCTCTTTCTTCACCGTTTTCAGTTGTTTCTCCCCTTTTCTCTCTGCAGTTGCCGGTGTGGCCGTTTTTTCACGCATTTGGCCACTACCGTGCAGCTGCGCGGAGGAGTGAGCGTTGGAGTCAGTTGCAGTTTGTTTGTCGTGAGGCACGAAACCTTGACGGGCAACGACTCGAAGTGGTCGTTGATGGTTTCCCGTTCTACGGCGGCGCACAGTTGGCCATCGACACAACGATGGTCTCTTTTCTCCACAGCAACGGTGTCGCCAGAAGAGGAGCATCCAGCAGGAAAGGTTTCGTTCTAAAGGTTGCGCGCAAACGCAAGGGGATCATTCTTCCCGATTTCGCAGGAGAAGGTGGCAGGGCGAGGTTGGTCGTGTTGGCCACCGAGGTCGGCGGTTCAGTATTGGCATGGGCCAAGACTCGAGATTCGCCAGAGAAGTTGCAGGGAGACGTTGCACAGGCATGGACTTGGCGGTGGCAAAGATTTTTGAGTTGCGGTGCAGCGAAGGTTTTTGTTCAGTCATTGTTGGATGTGATCGTTAGAGGTTCAGATGTGTGGACGACATTTTTGCACGACGTCATTTGTGATGACCGTTTCTTTTATTGAAGGTTTGCGAAGGCAAGAGTTCGAGATGTGGGAAGAAAGAAGCAGAAATGAAAGGAAAAATGAAGGAAGTCAGGAACACAACACATTGTCAGTGATAATGCAAAGCAGAGTTTCGTTATTAAATGGGAATGCAGTAAGAGTTCATGGCATTTCGGCGGGGGTTCTGTTTCTCCGTTGAATTTGAGTTTAGTGACATTTGAAATGGACATTGCCTTGGTGTTGTATTGAGGGAGCAGCGATCATGTGAAGGACGTGCATCGTGTTGATGCGAATTGTCTTAGAGAAAAATTGCTCCAAGATTGGATGGAGCGATTTTGAGGGGGCAGATCGGACACAGGTATGACATTTGTTTCCAACAGACGAGGATCTCCGTTTGACCCTTATCATTTTAAACAAGGTGGAAAAAAGAGTCCGTGTTTGGACAGGAATCGAAAACCCAAAACAAGTGGACATTGAACAGAGGAGGATGGCGTGAGTTTCATGAAGTTGTTTAATGTTTTTTTTTTTTTGCGGAATCGAAACAGACAATTTCAAGATTTTTATGGATGCAATCGAGGAATTGAAGAGGAAAGGATGAGATTGGAAAGATGATCAGATGAAATTAATTTCTTGCGTTTTTCGTGAAAAAGCGGGAAACCCACACGTTGATGATGGAGGGGAAAAAATAGGCGATCAGTGTGGTCGAAGCCCTCAACGCAGTTGGAGGGTTCATCTCGAAGGAAGTTGATTCTGAGAGTGTATGATGACACGAACGAACAAGCCAGATAAAGTTTTGCGAATGCACATGAAATTCTACAAGAACAAAAGAAGAAACATAAAAGGTACCGAGCAGTGGTACAATACACACACGATTTTCTTTTAAGGAAAAGTTGGAGATGGAAAAAGGAAATCAACAGTCAGGAAATGGTCTTTGAATCTTTTGGGTTCAAGAAAATGGGTTTTAAACAAGGAATTAGTTTGGCCTAAATTTATAAAGCAAGACAAAGAATTGTTGAGGTCTCAAAGCGAATTTGTTGTTGCAAGGAGTTGATATTTGACAAAAAACAGTGACAGAGACGGCAAAACGATGAGGAATATTCTCACGCATGCGAATTTTGAGTGGAGAAAGCGCAGATCCACATGTGCAAGGGTTCTGGACTTCAAGAATCAAGACAGAGAAAAAAAGAACGCAGGAGTGGGGCAAACGAATTGGGGCCATTTATTTGATGGTGAAATGGAGTGGTTGTGAAAGATGGTGGGAAGTCTCCAGATATTTGAAAAATTTGGTGAAAAACAGTTGTGGAATTGAGCACAACAAATTTGTAAAATTTGAGGACAACAACAGGAGAGAATGTTTTTCTCGGTGGTACACAAGATATTCGAGGATGCAACGGAAAGAATAAACAGATGAAGGAGAGGGAGAAATTTGAGGATATAAGGATTTTGATTGGAGTAATAAAATGAGGATTCAGATTTTGGGTGATTCGAGTTTGATTGTCAATTGGATGATTGGGAAGTGGAAGATCAAGAGTTCAAAGTTCAGAACGATGGTTAAAAAGATGAAGATGGAAGAAATAAGAAGAGAAACATTTCAGTTTCGGGTTCTGTTGAAAAGATGGATCAGAAGTTTTACAAAAATTAGATTGAACAAATGGAGTGATCGTGGTGGGTGACGAATCTTCTACGACATGTGATTCCACTGTGAAGAGACGAGTGACGTTGGCGAATCACCACAACACAGACAATCGAATGATTGATGTTTGGGTAGCCAAGTATTGGAGTCAACAAACCAATATCAAGTTTTATTGAAAAGGCATGCTATGGAGAAAACCAAGTTGATGCAAGAAAATGAAGAAATGAAGGCCTCAGAAATAGGACGAATGAAGAATATGAGGCGACAGGAGTAAGGATGGAAAAAGATTGAAGAGTTTCTTTATCTCTGATGAAAGACATTGTTTTGAAAGAAGTTGCTGGGCAGTCCACAGAGAAAGGAAGTGCGGAGAGATTGGGATTCCACAGGAGCGCATCGTCGAAGAAATCATCTGAAGTTGTGGTGTCACGCATTGAGCCACCAGCCCCCATGTTTGGCGTCAAAAGGAACCAATTTGTCCTCTGGGCCTTGGACTCCAGCGTCGTCTGCCATTTGGACGAACTGCTGAATCACGGGGACAGGTGCTTCCACAATCTTGTCTTTGTACTGGATGTGTGGCATTTTCCATTATCTTCTGGACAGTTGGGACTTGGACTTGCAATTTCAATTCAAATTTCGAAGTTTTTTCACGTGGTTCATCTTGTTCACGTGCAAGGTCTTGTTGTGCTCCTGAAATCTGTGGTCTGACGCGTGAACGTTCTGATTTCCCACTGTGCTGTTCTAGTTCCTCGAACGCAGAGAGAGGAAGGTCGACGTTCAGGCGGACCGTGACGATTCGGAGGTTTGAACGGTTGGAAAAGGAAGACCTCCAGCGGGAGGACGAAGCGTTCGAAGCCAGCCTTCCGGAAGCCCTCGCAGTCAAGACCAAGGTCCCTTAAGCCCCTTGTCAACAAGTGGTTCATCGACAAGGGTTTCGGCTTTGGTAAGAATTCCTCAGAAGTCGTCTTCATCCACGCCAGCGCTGTCCAAGGTGCCGAGGTCCTCATATTCGGCATTGAGGCGTGGGTGTAAGTCGTAAGCGACGACGCTCGAGCCCAGGTGGGGTTCGTAGAGCTTGGGGGAAAGCCGCATGGGAGCAGGAGAGAGACCAGAGCGGCAGAGCGCGCCAGACGAGCAGCGCCGCTCTCGGTGGAACTGGCGGCCCAGTTTGGTAGGGCGGTGTCCGAGTTGTGTACGTACCTTCCGGATTGTGTTGCGACGAGCCAGCCGCAGAGAGCAACGTCGCGCCGACGACCTTGAAAGGTCCCCTGTTTGCCGGATTCAAGCGGTCAATCACGCGGAAACGTTGACGCGAAGTTACCATCCCGGCGGAAGTTATTTCTCTGAAAAAACCCCAAAAATCGTTCCGGTCGTAACGAATTACAGTCATTACGACCCTAATTAATTCCAAAACAATACGTCCGTTTAAAAAAAACGGAACATTACGAACGTTACGAACGTTACAGTTTTAAGTCAAAAACGGTCGGTTGTCGATTGTGCGCATATCCAAGCATTCACCTTTTCGCCTCAAGATCACGGTCGGTTGTCGATTGTGCGCATATCCGTGCATTCACCTTTTCGCCTCAAGATCACGGTCGGTTGTCCACCGTGCGCGTGCCCCAGCACTCGGGCAAAAACTTGCGCACGTGTTGGACTCCTTGGTCCGGTCTGCACAAAACGGTGGAAAAAGTCTAAAATATCACGAGTCGCCACCGAAAATGTGTAAAGCACTGCGCAGAAATCACCTTGTGTGGACACCATTTGAGGCCATCGCCCCTCCCACCAAAAAAAAAACTCTTTTTTTCACAGTCTTGGAGCCTGGGCAGGACACACAGGAGAACGGAAACGTGTATGGGGAAGCCAGGCAGGACACATGTGACGACGGACAAGTGAGGCATTTTTTGTTGATAGACACAGCGTGGTCCAGCGCCGTATACCAGGCGCAGAGCGATGCAGCGCTCCAAGTTCGACATCGGGCGTGCAGACGGTGCGGGCCGGTGGCATGTCGATGACCTCAGGTTCGGGCGGCGCGTCTGGCATGGGCGCGTCGTCGTCATCATCTGACGCCTCTGCTATGGCCCACTCCACAGGGTCTTCTGGAGCGGGCTCTGGCACGATGTGCTTGGAAAAGAGCTCGCCTTCGGCGTGGAGCGCCGCGGCCTCTTCGACGGCATCGCTGAAAGCGCCGTCACTGTTTGCGCGCAAGCGACGCCAAGTCGTCCACACCTGGTTGGCGTCGCAGAGGTCAGTGACTGCGCGAGCTGCCCCATTCAGCCGAAGACTGGCGCCGCCAGGGCTTGTTCATGGTCAAGCCTTCGAATGAGCCGTCGAGAACAGCGCGTGCAAGCGTCGTGTTCGCCTGCGTCTGGATACAGCTCTTGAAGCTGCGGAAGACGGCCATGTAGCAGGGCTGCAGGAACGAAGTGCTGTGCGGCGGGATGAAGCACAGCACGACGTGAGGGAAAGCGGCCTTCATGGCGGCCAGGGTGGCCTCGCTGGCGGTGGACGCTGGCCATGTCCCAGAGAAGGATCCACGATTGTTCCTCCCAACCTGGGTTCAGTACGTCGTCAAGAGCGGCCACAAGTTGCAGGATCGTGGTGGTCGAGGCCCAGCCGTTTTCCGAAATGACGTGGCGGGTGCGCCCTGGCCAGGGTTTTTCGGGCAGGATGGCGGCTGTCTTGCCCGCGTGCACGATCTGCACCAGCATGTCCAGCGGGCCACGGTCCATGCTGAAGGAGACCGTGAAGGTCGTGGCCTTTTTTCTGTTGCCCTGCAGCTGGGCTTGCTTCACGCCGCGGTGGCCCCATCCGGTCTGGTGCACCGGGAGGAGGCGGCAAGACGTTTCGTCGATGTTCACGACGCGTTCTGCGCTGACAGCGTTGGTGGGTGCATGAGCCAGCACAGCTTGATGAAGAGGCGATGCGTGTTGGCCTCTTGCAGAGCAGGGCTGTGGAGCTCCTTCAAGCACTTGGCGGGTTTCTTGAAGCTCAAGCGCATGCCACGCAATAGTTGCTTCACCCACCAATCGCCGGGGGGCACGTCGAGACCCGCTGCGTCGAGCCATTCGTAGACCAGGTTTCTAATGGTCACCAAACTCAAGCACA
>CBDCEV010000235.1:0-19694 GCA_965215715.1 Hyphomicrobiales bacterium
CGCAAGCTCCTTGATTCGTCTCTCGCTCACCTTCTGTGATCCAAACAGGTGTCCAAGATGTCCATTCTTGGCTCCATAGCATTTCTTGTTCCAGACCACAACCTGCTGAGTCCATGCATCAGAATCTTCGGGATCTGTCATCACATCGATCGCTCTGCACGTGTCCATGTCGTTCCGTGCTGATCGGATCTGCTTGCCAGCACCTTCTGGCAATCGGTGTTGGACTGGTCTTCACCACCCGAATCGTTGGGCTCGTTGTTGATTGTGTCGTTGCACTTTCCGCAACTGCAGCCATCATCGTGTGGCTGTCCTCCGGCGCGGGTCTACCCGCAGCCGTCGCTGTGCCATCGTTTGAGCTCTGCATGGTGCCTTGCTCAAACTGTAAGGTGTTTTTCCTTGTGAGACGTTCGAACTAGCGCTGGCTGTCTGTCTGTACAACTTCATTGTCCACGATATCCTGTGCTCGTGTTCTCAAATCACCCAGATTTGATCCAGCATGCTCGCAACACGTCATGCTTCCTTTCTGACCTCCACACTTGTTCTGTTGTTTCAGGGCAATGCACTCCCTGTCTTGTATCTGTAGCTTCTCCTCTTCCCGCGGTGGTGTGTTCCACGGTTCGCCATTCATTTCAGTCAACGGCTTTCTGTCCCAGCGTTGATTCTCTGGGCGTCTCCAGATGGGTCGCCACCTGCGAACTCTCGCTAGCGTACCTCTCGAGTGTCCACTTGACACCATGACCGTGCCCTCCAGTCTCAGGCTACACTCACCAGCCTTCTGTGGGTTTTCTTGAATGATTCAACTCGGTGAACTCCGACACCTGGCCGTTGCGTGATCGTCCACACGGCCTCTCGACCTGTTTCATCCTGCCTGGCCTCGCAAGGCGACGTGTTATGTGCCATGAACACTTCCGCACCGTGTCTGGCATTACTTTGCACACACGTTCCACCGATACCCCTTCGAACCATGATCTCGAGGTTCGGGATTCTGGCTCGCTCGCTCAATTCTTCCAGCATTGACACTTGGCGCCTTCGGTATGTTGCACACCGGATTCTTGACTGCTCTCATTCTGATCAGCCGAGTCCTGTCAGTTGGTCTGAATGCTTCACGCGCAACCACCAATCTGACTTCCACTCCGTCTTCCGACATGGCTGTAAATGCTGCTCCCAACTCCAAACAATTCAAGACTGCTTTCACATGTTGTGGAACTGCCGCGTTTGATATGAAGAGTTGATTGATCCTTCCCTCTCCTGTCTTCACCCTCGTGCGTGCCTGCCTGAGGTCTATGCATATGATCCACTGTCTTCCCACTCAGTGACCTACCTGGACTGAAGATGTGCAATCTGACGTGCATCTTGTTTGTCCTTGGTCACGTGGCGTTGTAATGTCTTGTGTTTGAATCTGCGTGTTTCCTCACTCTCCTCCAACTGCGTTGCATTTACATCGAAATCTGTCTCAGAGTTTGGCGTTGCCTCGTCAACCAACCTTGCCACTGTGAACTTCATGCACAACGGTGCTCCATCCGTGCTTTCTGTTGCCGTTCCTGGCAACCGGTACACTCCATGGTTTTCCTGCAGTTCTGCCACATTTGAATCCATCGCACTGTCCCAGTGGTCTGTCCACCTGGGCCTGGCAGCATCACTTGGTAACCTTCATCAAATTCGAACCAGTCACTCTGCTGCGATGTTTTAGTGCTGACGATGTCGACGAGATGTGTTTCTTTTTAAGTGCGGCACAGCGACAAACGTCAGGTTTTTGACGGCCTGCGCGGATCCCTTCGCGCGGGTGTCCCATGCAGCTAAACACTGTTGAACAGATGGCCGGCGGTCGCCAAGAACCGCGAAACCGCGAGGCAGGCCGCCGGAAAAAAGAAACGACCCATGACCGCCGCACACCGCGAAAGGCCTCAGGCCAGTCAAGCTGCAGCTTATCTAACCGCACAGACTCGCAGAGACGTTAAATACGGACCAGCTGACTGCTGGCGGCGGGGAGGGAGGTGGCCAAACAGCTACGAGTTACATCTCGTCTCTGTCCTCTCGCACCACCTCGCCTTCCGCCCTACGGGCTACATGCTCCTTTAGTGCTGACGGTGGTCGACGAGATGTGTTTCTTTTTAAATGCGGCACAGCGACAAACGTCAGGTTTTTGACGGCCTGCGCGGATCCCTTCGCGCGGGTGTCCCATGCAGCTAAACATTGTTGAACAGATGGCCGGCGGTCACCGAGAACCGCGAAACCGCGAGGCAGGCCGCCGCAAAGACGGAACGACCCATGACCCCCGCACACCGCGGAAGGGCCGCCTCAGGCCAGTCAAGCTGCAGCTTATCCAACCTTGCTGCAGTTTCCACCTGCTGCCCATTCTGGTTTACCGAAATAGGCATCTATGCCGTGGCCACAACTGCCGGCAAAACCTGAGATTTGACGCTTGGTGGAGCCGTGCACACAACATTTCAGACGTTGAGGGCAACACAATAGCGGAAAGGGGAGAATGGTCCCCCCGCTCGACGCCGCTGTGCCAGAAAACGCAGTTTGCCCCTCAACGTTGTGGCTCGTTTCCGGTGCAGGAAGATAAGACTTCAAGGCGAAGTACACTTAACAACACTTCAGCTCCGGTATGTTCCTGCAAAAGCAATCGGTCCAATATTGTTGACAAGTCGTCACCGTTGATACCGTGTTCAGGCCAAAGCCCCTGTGCTTCATCTCCTCATACGTGCTGAAGATGTCCTTGGCACGCCTGGCCATGGCGAAGCCTTTAGCACGGAGGTCAAGTCACGGTGTTGATGCAGGGCCTCGTCTCCTCCGAGTCCGCATGTCTGTGGATCACCTCCAGGGCCTCATCTGGCTGCCCATTCATGACCAGAACCTCTGTCATGCACTCGGACGTTACACGACCGGGATGCAGTCCACGGGCATTCACCCCGACCGCACACGAAAGTAAGGCGTTATCCTCCGTCTCCAGGACGAGGTCACAGACACGATAGACGTCACGTCGAACAGAACTGGCGCAACTTCTGGAGCACGTCCTTCGACGACGTTCGTGCGTTGTAGTGCAGCACGGTCACATTTAGCGTCAAGTCAAACTCATCGTGCAAACCGGTAGGAAAACAACAACCCATACAATGGCGACCAGTGTAGCCAGTCCGAAGAATTGCAAAGATGCCAGGGAGACGGCCGCGATGAGAATGACACCAAACAACCAGAGGTACCGGCGAAAATAATCAAAAATGTGATTTCGGTCCTCACAACGGCTGGAAAGAGGCGCTGAACCTTTGTATCACGAATCCTCCCACCAAACGCGTTGGTTTCACACATCTTTGTACACAGGACGATCAGAGCCACACGAGAGGAACTTCAAAAAATATGAAACCCTGTTGTGTCATCATACGTGCAAAACTCAATGAATGCCACGAACACGATGAAAATAATCAGCATTTGCAGCGTTTGCGATGACGAAGAAACGAGGTGCCGTTGGTCTGGTCGTGCCCTCTTGCAACTTACTCTTTGATTTATGTGAAGACACAACCAAATCACAAACTTGGACACTACAGTGAAGAAAAAACCTCCATCATGTAATTCAAGGGAGAATGTGTGGACAAATATGCCATATTGCTGACGAGTGGCTCTTGGGTGGTAAAACAGAGGAATGGACGCAAAACAGGAGACAAGAACAACTTAATCTCCACGAAAAATGGAATCAACAAGGCGATGAGAACCAGGAAGGGATGGATATTGATGGTTGCCAAAACCCGTCGACCGCTTGCGCAGCACAATACAGAAATGTAAAGTCACGAGGTGAACAGGCGTCGTTGCCTGTTTGTCATTGCCCAACGCTGAGAGAACCGAAGCGGGTGTGAGAAACAACACAAGTTTTGAGAACGCAAGCTCGTCAAGCAGGGTGAAGTGCGGTTTCAGAATAATGAACACTCTGGGAAACCCGTTGCTCATGTGCGAGTTCTGCGAGACGAAGGGCTGGTCGTCGAAGTCCGCTGGCCGACGAGCCTTGCAAACCAACACTGCGTAAAGAGAGAACAGAAGAAACTCTTGGTGAAAAATTCGGAAGAGACCTTGCTGGAATCACAATTCGATCGGCGCCGCATTTCAGTGAAAATTCAAGGACACAAATCGAAATTTCAACAACTTGAAGCAACCGCAGCGGTGACGTCATTTCTTGTTCCACTGACTTGTTTTTCTGCAACTTCAAAACAGAGTCACCGTCGCAATCACACGTATGCGTAAGAAGGCGGTGACGCCGCATACGCGTCCGTCAGGCAACGGACCGATCCTGACGAGACTGCTGTCGGGACCCGATTGGGTCAAGGAGCACTGGGAGAGAGCTGCGAAGACCGCAAAGATGACATTTCCTCGACTCGGAACGGGCCCTCTTCTTTATCGTAACTGTGGCAGAGGGAGAGGCTCGCACTCCAGCCAGGAGAATCGTTTCGGGTCCAGATTTTCCTTCGGAGGCTCCGTTTTCTTGTGAGATTTCCTCCCTGATGGGCCGCGGGCGTTGCCTTCCGCGCTCGCGGAAAAGGCCCAGCCTCACCTCAGGCTCGGTGGCTGAAGGGCGGCTTTGCACGGCGGCAGTGCGCCCGCCCTTCCATTGCTGAGATGTTCGTTGCTCCTGTCCCTGCCTCCTGGCCGCCATCCAACTCTCCAACTGAGACACGGCAGCGTTCACCGCACTCCCAGAGACTGAATGCGATGGAGAATGCTTGACAAAGACGCCAATTGCTTGCACCAACGACACTGCGTTCGTGAGGAACTCGTTTGAGATCTGTTTTACTTTGTGCTCCTCGCTGGCGCAGCGATTGTAGACAGCCAGAGCACCGCAATGATTGGGTGCAGCGCAAGTCAACACAAGCCTGGTACGTGGTGATTGGGTGCAGCAGTCGCAACATCGGTTGGTAGATGATGGCTTGTGGGCGGCACATCATCTCCTCGAAACGGCTCCAGACGTGCGCCGATCTCGCCGAGAGAACGCTGAACCTCCTTCGATTTCGTGCGACGTTCTAGCGAAAGCATGGACGGCAACAACTTCGGATGCGACCGCAGAAGGTCGCAGAGACACTGTGGGACCTCTGGCCTGTCCATCGTAGGTGCGAAATTGATCACGATGCCCTGTAGAAACCGAAAGTCCTCAGCATGAGCTCCCTCAGGCCGGCAACAGTTCTTGATTTCGGGCAGTGATTCCAGGAAGACCAGCAGGTTCGGGGGAAGATTCTTGGCCACCTTGAAGCTGTTGTGCAATCATCTCCTTGAGCTCCAGAGGGACGTGCCACTTCGGGCCGAGCTCAGGCAGACGACACCAAAGGAAGCCAACGGTGGGAGCTTTCTGCGCCGACCATTTCACAACCCGCAGTCGGAAGCAGAGCTCAACAACCATGTCTTGCGTCAGACCGAGCCGTCTTCAATTTCCAGAAAGATGGTGCGGGCATCTTTTTCCAATCCACAACATCACTTCTACCCGCAATTGAAATAAATAGAAAAATCACTGCGACAAACCTTGAGCTCAAACAGCTACGAGTTGCATCTCGTCTCTGTAGCTCTCGAAATGCGACTCATCCACATTTCCTTGCGCTGAATCATCTGGTGCTGTGTTGTTGCCACCGATGTGTCCTTCTGTGCGGTTTGATCAGACCCTCTTGGACAGATGCTTCCGCCCGCACATGTGTCTGTCATCAGACATGTTTCGCACGTTGAAATCGCAGATATGAGTTTCATGCGTTCTGACCCAGTCGGAGCAGTGCTACCCGCATCCGACCTCATCGTTGTCTCGATCTTGACACACGCACATGATGATTTTCTTTTGACATGTGGCACTGTCACGAGAAACGTTGTCACGTGGTCGCCGCTGCTTTGCCACTTGGTCGGAAGTTTGCAGTCACTGGTTTCTCCTCTGCATCGGCCACGTCCTTCAGTCTCGTCCTGCTCTGGGACTTTGCATGACCTGCCTCTCTGCAGCAGTAACACTTTCTCCGATCGTCGTATTTCACCTTCTCGGACGCTTCGTTCCTTGCGCCCTTGTTGTCTTTGCCCTTGCCCTTGCTCTTCTGCTGCTCACCGATCTGCATTGGCACAGGATTGCTGCCAGTGCACTGTTGTGTTCTCGTGATATCGAGGATTTCCTTTCGCATCTGTTTCCAGCTCGCAATCCTTGTGCTTCCCCGGATGAAACAAGCTTTGACTCGTCCGTCTCCCATCCTCAACACATTCACATCTGTCATGATGTCGTCGATCACAGTCTATGATGATTGACTCTCATGTGCGAGTCCTTCATCCACTGGTGGCTGTGTCGGTATGTCGTCTTTGCGTCGGCAAGACAACACGTTCCTCAGGAGTCCAACAAACCTTGGCTCCCGTTCTCTCACGAACTGCCTCCATCCTGCGAATCCCTCGTTCACACCTGCATTGTGACACCTGTGCAGTGTCTCCATCACGAGTTTTTTTGTACATCTTCGTGCCGAGCGTCATGTTGAGTCTCGGTGTCGACGAATCTTCTGTCGTCATCGGTTCCAGCTCATTCCGCTGGTCCACGGCTCCGAGGTATGATCTCAGTTTGAACAACCGATCCGCACGTTTCATCGATTCTTCATGTATGGTGGTCGACGTGGCATTCTGAACCTGCTTCACAAGCTCACTTCTCACTGATCGGAGAATTGCCAGCGTCCCTTGAAGTTGCTGAAGTCGCACGTACAACTGCTTGACGGCTGTTGCCATCTGTTCCTCTGGAGTCGACATGGTTGCTCAGATTTCACTGTTGGCACGCGGTGCTACCCGCCGTGCTCAACTCTCGTATCCACAGAGGTTGCCCACGCTTGATTCCGAGCTCGGCTACAGTCACTGTCCGGCTGCTTCGTTTTCTCTCTTGACAGGCTTGACACTAGCGTCTCCCGGAGCTCCCCGCTTCACGCTTTCCACTCGGAGCTCTCCGCTCCGCCAGACAGCAAGTCAGTTCCGTGATGCGATCACGGTTCCGTTCTTCCGTGAAGCAACAATCACAGCTCCGCTACCATGTTGTGAATGTATGAGATGGGACGTGACTTACACACACGTGTTTGGCGCTCGGAGAAGGGCTGCAGGATTCATGTCACACATGTTCACGCATGCTCTGACTGTGTGCACACAAGGAATCATACTGACAGACTGATCTACGCTTCTCGATTTGTGCGTGTCATCTGCAGCTCACATGTTGTCTCAATCAAGCATGGTACCGTGACAGGTACTGACCATGATAAACACACCACACACACAGAAACCACACACACGATTTTTGATATTTGTCAGAAGAAGAACACTATTTAAACTTCGAGTTGGGCCCAGAAAGATCGGGCAAACAGTTGTTGTTTTTTTTTTTTTTCAAAAAAAAGTGAAATTACCATTTGTTTCTAAAATGTTGAAGAAATCTTCATCAATTAAAAGATTTGAGTTTGAATTTTGATTTAATTTTAACAGTACCACGTGCACTGACCAAACACACACCACACAAACACCACACACACACACACCAACCACATTCGATTAAAAATAATCAATCCAATTTTTAATTGAGTTTTATGATTTTTTTCAAAAAAAAACATGTAAGTTACAATTACAATTACAATTTTCGAAGACAAATGTGAACAATCGTTTTGTTATTTGGATCTGGGCCCAGAAAGAGTTAATTTTTTCATCTTGCAATTTAAGTCAAATTTTCGATTGTTAAATTGAATTTTTGTGATGTCAACAGCCAGGAGACTCACACATGTATTGTTCGGCAAAGATGATGAGTGTGCATGTTGATGACATCATCATGTTTCAGAGAAGACTATCGTGTGTCGCCAACAGCGCATACATCCAAAGATCTGACCTTGTGACCAGAATCTGCGTCGAGTTCAAGACCAGCGCAAGCTGAGCCAACCACTGTAGCATGCACCGCGTCCACCATTAATTCTGATCCACAGATAAGCGCCAAGTCAGTAACTCCCATACCAATATCCTTTGACGCGTTGAGTGAAGATCCCATTCCACTCAAAGGATGTGTCGTGCGTTCATGGTGAGGACCACATCAAGCGCGAAAGAAACGGAGAGGGCGGGTGTGGTCAAGTGAAGAATAATATTCTGATCGTGTTGCGCCAACATTTGGATGAACATGTTTTTGTCCAGACACACTGCAACGTTCCTCCTGTCTCAACACACTTGCGAGCAAAACGGTGCAAGTCTCTGCCTTCCACGTTTCCAACCAGAAACAACGTTCGCTTTCTGTACTGTGAACCAAAAATACAAAAATCCGCTGGAGCCCACGCCGTGCGAGACTGCGCCGCAAGACTCGGTGTGCAGAGAAGCTGGAGGAAGAGTCTCCACCAAGGTGATGGTCAGGGTTGGATGTGGCAGAGCCTAGAGTCGACGGTCGCCGTCTGGAGATTGTCGTTGACGGTTTGCCACTGTTCTCAGGAGCACAGCTCGCCGTGGACACCACCATGTGTCACCACTGCACCGCGACGGAACTGCCAGGAGAGGAGCTGCGCTCAATGGTGAGAAGGTCTTGGAAGAAGCCCGGTGAAGAAAGGAGTGGACGCACCCTGAGCTCAGCAGGGGGTTGTGCGAGGTTGGTGGTCCTCGCCGCCACAGTGGGAGGGAGATGGTCTCTGGAGACTCCTCAGTTCTTGAGAGAGGCCTCGCCCTTTTCAAGTCCGAAAGTCCGAGGGGACACCAGAACTCTTGCGAGAACGGTTGCAAATCATTTTGGATTTGGGAGATTAGTTTCATAATTTTTTCTTATCTTTGACATTATGCAGTTCTTATTGATTGGGATATTTTGGGAGGAGCAATTCGTGACTTTCCGGTGTTACTTAATGACGTTTTTCAATCAATTCTTGATGAGTGAAAATTTGTCAACTTGTTTTCTGTTGGCTTTGATTTCTTTGAGTGAAAATGTTGAAAATTTTTCATTAATTTGTGAACATTCTTTTCTTTATGTCAGCTCCTTCAGCTTTTGATGCAGGGGGAATGATCAAATTTTGAAATTCTGGAAATGATAAGTCTATTTGTTGCTTTTACCTTACACTTCTTTTCAATTGACACATGCAATAAATACAGAGTTTGTGATCCAAAGTAAAATTTACAAACAATTTTTTTATGATATTTCACAGTTCTTTCCAGATATATCAGCATTCATCATGCACATTTTTATACTTCCTTTTCATTATACAAATTGTTTTCAATGTTTTCTTGTTACATACTGGAATTACATCATCAAAAATCAAAATCTATTTTTCCAAAAATCATTCGTTCTAAAATGTTGTCCAGTTAACGTTCAAATCTTTGGAGCAAATCAAAATGCAACAAATTTTCAACCAAAAAATTATTTTGTGTGTGTTATTCATTTCAAAATGTTACCGCCAAACGACGTCAATAAGTTTTCATACCTTGCATTTCTGTAGTTTTCTTTCAAAAAATTCGAAGTAGAGAGTTGTTGGGTTTTTTGGTTTTGTGATTGAAAAGTGGTTTTGGTGTGAATTCCCAACAAGTATCACAAATGTTTGTGCATTCGTGAACCTTTTGAAGGATCTTGAAGTGAGCAATGTCTTGATTACAGGAATCTTGGGCTGCTTTTGGAGTTGCCGTCTGACTTCAGTGAATTCCGACACCCTATCCTCATCAACAAATTGATTTTCTCGTCTGCAAGATTTGTGATTGGTGTAACAAGTTCAGAAAAAATTTTGCTCAAATAAGGAATTTCATCATGTTCATCAACATCACTGAAAGTTTGCACATTGAAAGTGATTTCTGATGGATGAAAGATGCTGCTTACTAAATCTGAACTCACCTTTTTCACAAAATCTTCATGATTCAATTTGTGCCAACTTGTTTTTGATGTGGACTTGGACGTCAAGCAAAATCTGCAACATTGAGCATCAAAGTGTCTCAAGCACAATTCTGCTTGAAATTTAGTTCCTTTCGATTTTGATAATTATTCGCCATTTAGAGTTGAAAAATCGAAAAATCTGTATACCGTCAAGAGTAGACCAAACAAATGTGTGAAAATAAATGACATGTTTGCCCATGAAATGACAGACAAAGAGAAGACACACAGTGACAAACAAAAAGAATGAATTTTGTTGCAAGAGACGTTCAAAAGACGAGCGAAATTTTGGGTACCTTTTCGGGGCCCCACCCTTCGGGGTCCAAGTTCCTCTGGGATGTGCCTTTTGGGACCATGACACACAACAGATCCAAAAACGGATTGGCCAAAATGGATTGGCCAAAATTGGATGGAAAGTGAACACACGGCGCATGGGGAATTGAACAGGAAAATACATTCTCATCGCACGGAGCTCTGCGAATCAGACATGTGAAAATTCACGGAGAGAACAGGTCTGATTCCGGGCAGAATTGGAAATCGAGAAAGAGTGAAGACTCGTGTCAGAATTCTTCAGAAAGTGGAAGAATCGAAAAGGATTTGTTGTTCTGAAGGTGAGAGAACTGAACACTTGAGAGGATGATCTTTCACCGAATGAGAACGCGGAGACAGCAAGGATTCGGCAAGAAGAGGGTGTGTTTTTTCAGTGCCAGTCAATCCAGGCAGCAAAACCCTTATATGATCGACATTGTTTGGGTTGGTTCCGAGGACGACATCATCTGGAACGCGATGAACGAGCGACGGTCCTTATTCGTGAAATGTCAAGGATGGGGACAAAGTTTTTGAAAAAGTTTTTAACTTCACACAAATTTGAAAAACAAATTAAAAAAAAAAAAATTTTAAAAAATTTTTCACATAATGTTTCTCACATTTTTCAAAATTTTTCAAAATTTTGAAGAACTTATGAAAAAATTTCACACATTTTCCAACAATTTTTCAAAATTTTTTCATACACTTCTCAAAAAAACTTCTTAAGTTTTTTTTTTCAATTTATGAAAAAATTCTTGAAAACTTTTGAAATCTTTGGAAAAACTTTTCAGAAGCTTTTCAAAAATTTTCGAGAATCGTGTGTGAAATTTTTCAAAAATTCTGTCGGAAAAACTTTTCACCAATTTTTGAAAAATTCTTCTGACTGGGACTAAACAAAAAAAATATTTTGTTGGGTTGATGAGGTTTGTGAAAATTCTTTAAAAATTTGTGTTTTTCAATTTACTTGTGAAAAACTTGGGAATCATCTTTCAACAAATGGAGGCAGTCTGTGTCAGCACATGAAGTTTCAGCGCAAGGGCGTGTTTGTTGTAGTTGGGATGATTTCGGACGGGGGTCATTGTTTTGAGTCCAAATTTAAACTTTTAGTGTCGTGTGCAAATCCAGAAATTTCTTGGGTCGATATTGCAGAAAAAAAAGCGAAAAATCAACAAGACACAAATTCGGCATGTTCTTTTGGATGACAAATGGTAGAGCATCAGATTCTGGAAAAAGTGGATGTCACTTCTGTTTTACATGAATGGAGGATGAAGTCAAAAACAATACGAACGTTTTTTTCACAACTATTGTGGAATATGTTCCTACTCAAGTGAAAAAAAAGGAAGTTTTCAAATGCAAATTCCATCAATAGACAACTCTGACTTTGCATGATGATTGGAGTTGGAAAAATTAATCGATGAAAAGTCAAAGTTGATGTGTCTGTTTCTGTCATTGATTGTCAAAAAAAAAAAGTCAAACAAGTGAAAAATTTACAAATTTAAATGCATTCTGGGAAGTGAAAAATGTCCTTTCATTGTTCAGAAAAGTGATGAACACAATATTTAACTGGGAAAAAATTTTTTCAAATCATCTAACGTCTTGTTCAACTTGGTTTGATTGTGTTGAAAATTTTGGAAATTTTGAAATATCGTTGGATGTCTTTTGCAGTTCATTACTCATTTGAATAATTGAATCAATAGTTAAAAATGTTCATTATACGTATGGTCTAATTGACAAGAATTTTCGGGTATTTTTGCTTTGTGACATTTTTCAGAAATACAATTTTGTTAGTTTCTTTGTGTTTTTTGACCATCAAATTAATTAATATCTCATGTAATGTTTTTCATTATATCATAAAGTTGATTAGTATTTTTTTATAAAATATTTTGATATTTTTTCTAATTTGGATCTATTTCATTTGTTTTTTTTTTTTAAAAAAATACAATATGTTTGAAATTCATTCGACAGGAGACTGAAACATGAGAAAATGTTCACTTTCACAGTTCTCTCCTTGTTTCTCAAGTGGATCTTTCTGCTTGAATCAATTGTACAACTTGCTGGTTCAGGAAAAGAGTTTGATTTAGTTTGATCAACAGAAAACTTCCGACGAAACTCAACATGTAAAGTCCACCCAAAACCAAGTCTTTTTGACATATTGTTCAACTTAGGAAAAACTGAAACTAGTTGGTCTTGAGTGCAAAACTCAAGGTGAGGGTCAGAAAAAATTGCTGACATTGACGAGTCTGGAAAAGATGCATCAGTTGATCCTGTTGTTGCAGTCGTAATTATTTTAGAGAGATGACATAATGCAGCAAACTTAAAAAATTCAGAAAAATTATCTGGAAAAAAAAAAAAGTTTTCTTGTATTTGACAATATCATTCATAAATATAGTCATGCAGTAAATAATTTGTGAATTGAACAGGATATAATTTCAATCGATGACACAAATTGTCCCAAATTTGAGTATCAGTCTTTATGTACAGTTGAAGGAGACCAAAAATAACAGCAATAAGTACAGTTTTTCTTATTGCAAAAGTGTATCGTGATTCTTTCATGATAAAGAAAAATAAAATCCTTCTTCATAAAACGTAAATAAAGTCATCGTCATCTTGAGTCATGCAAATTTTGCATCATGAATTACACTTGTATTTTTGTTGTCTTTTTCAAATTTCAAATTTATAGCAGCTTTTTGATGAAAAAGAGGAGCAACATATGCACCTTAAAAAAAAAAAATATTATGACCAAAAACAGTGCAGCTAGTTCTATTCATAGTCTTTAATGTTTTAAAAAATCTTTCAGTGTTGTTAATACACTTTAATTTTTCGCAAGCTCAGGGACATGTGTAACATTTGTTGGATATGTTGAAAAAATTAAAGGAAAAAAAAGGTGTTGCAATTGGAATTGCAAATATGTTGTTGTTTGTTACAAATGATTCTTTAAATAAATTTGTTGACAGGAACAATAATAAGTTATTGAAAATGCCATGGACCTCGCTTATATGTGTGTCAAGCCCCAAATGCGTTTATATGTGTGTCAAGCGTTGCCCCTCCCAAACACCAAATGCGTCTATATTGTCACCAAATGCGTTTGTATGTGTGTCACCAAATGCGTTTATATGTGTGTCACCAAATGCGTTTATATGTGTGTCACCAAATGCGTTTATATGTGTGTCACCAAATGCGTTCATATGTGTGTCACCAAATGCGTTTATATGTGTGTCACCAAATGCGTTTACATGTGTGTCACCAAATGTGTCTGCTGATGCAACGGAGCTCGCTTCGCTCGCTTACCTTTGCTCGCTTCGCTCGCACGTTTTTTTGACAGTCTAAACCAGAATTCTTGACAAAAGATTGTTCTTATCTAAATGCTGATTCTTGTCTGAATGCCGATTCTTGTTTAAATGCTGATTGAAAGATGCATCACCACTCAGACAATAACCAAAATGGACCCAAAATGGACCCAAAATGGACCCAAAATGGACACGGAGCTTGACACACATATAAACGCATTTGGAGCTTGACACACATATAAGCGAGGATCACCCTAAAAATGGACAAGACTACCTACAATTTTATCAATCAGCATTAATTTTTCTTGTAATAAACGCTGTCTGTAGCTGCAATAATTATTTCAGTTCATATGAATCCAAAAAAAAAAAAAAAACTTTCATTTGTAAACAGGAAATTTGTCACTTTATGAGACATCTTGCTCTTTTGTGGAGTGTGTTAAATTTTTGTCATTTTTTCTATGATATCACGAATACAATGTGCAACTTTCTTACACTCTTCTATTTTCAAAATTCGAGTCATTAAAGCAAGAGTACAAATTTTCAATTTGCTGTGGCAAATGGTGAGTTCAAATCATTTGCTACAGAAATTTTTATTAACTTAAATTTTTGTTGACTTATTTTTTGAATCCATCAAGTAATGTATGGGATTGCATATTTTGTGATTCACAAAATTTTTTAAAATATTCCATGTTGCAACAAGTGTATCTAAATCACTTTAAATTTCACAAACTGATTTATCAATTTGGGCAACCAATTCCATTGTTTTTGGGAATCTTTCAAAAACAAAAATAATTTTCAGTTTTTGACGTTCTTCTCCCTTTAATTTCACTTTGCGACGGTTTTCAAAAATGCAAGTATGTAATGACTCAGTGTATTATGATCATCAATATTTTCTTGAAAATGATTTAGTTTTTTTTTTCGATCTTTTTCATTTGTTTTGTTTTGACTAAAATGTTCTATAGTGAGATTTTTTTTATTTTTCAAATGTATAGTATAATTAACAACAATTTTCTTGCGAAATTTATTATGGAAAAGTCCAACATGAATCAATCTTTTTTAAAATATTGCTCAACCAAGTCAAAATTGAAACTAGATCATGGGTACAAGACTCAAGATGAGGGGTCAAAAAAAAAAAATTGACATTGACGACTCTGGAAAAAGTGCATTTTTCTTGTTGCAGCGGCAATTGTTTGAGACAGACAATATAACACATGAATACAGTGAACTTAAAAAAATTCAGAAAAACTATCTGGAAAAAAAATCGTTTTCTTGCATTTAAAAATATGGTTCATGAATTAGCAAAATGTGGCACGGAAATAGTCAATTGTCATGAAATTTGATGAAAGAAATATTTTGAAAACAAGTTTATTCGTCATGAATCATGAAACAAATAATGGGTTTCTTAAATCTGATATGGTGTTATTCGATGGTATGTGTATATTTTAAAGAAAAATGAAAGCTATTAGTGCAGTTTTGAATGTTGTAGAAGTGTGTCGTTTTTTTTTTTGTGACATATTTCGACAAACTTCTTTTCATGGAACGTGAGTGAGTCATCATCATGTGATTATTTTCGTCGAATAATCTATTTATATTTTTTTTTGAAGAATTAGAGGAACGACATATACATTTGAAAATTTTATTTTACCTGGCAAAACGTGCATGTGATGAAAATTATCTTCTTTTCAAATTCAAAATGATCTTGTAAAAAAAGATTTTTGTTGGTTAAGTTGAAAAATCATAAAGCAAAATTTTTCATTGGAAGTGCCAAAATGACATGGTCAATCTAGTGGCAGATATTCTTTGCGGGTGATGCATTGGTCGAACTGTAACATTCACAAGAAAACAACATCCTCAGAACTTCGCGCTTGAGCCCGAAGGAGGTCGTGCGGGCTCGCCCACCGAACGAAGCTCTGACGCCGCCACGGAAGACGTGAGAGACTCAGTCAGTGGCTTCAGTCCGTGATCGTCACGCCTCGCCGTCTTGTGCACAGTCCGAGTTCCAAACGGCAACATCTTCGCCATTGGGCCGACGGGAACGCCGATGTTTCCAGAGAATGCAACGATCCGCGCCAGCACCAGCGCAGCCACATTGTGTTGCATCCTTGTTGAGCGTGTCATCGGCGTCGCTTGCTGAACCGGAGACGGAGGAGGCCCAACATCGCGTGCGTCCAAGGGACCACTTGTGATGTGCATCTGACGAGACAGTTGCACAGGGACAGCGTTTGAAGCTTGAACGACGCTTCGTGGTTCGAATGGTGTGCATTGTCTGGCCAATTCTTGGTGTGTGACGTCAAGCAGTAGGCACGCCGAAGCGCAAGCAGTTGGCACATGCGCTGAACGGCAACATCGGCGGAGCAGGCTTGGCGTTTGCGTTGGGGTGCTTTGTTGTCTTGCACAGCAGCCCCAGCTGTGGCAGACACCTTCCTGGAGCTCCCAGGTTCTGTCGGAGCTGACAGAGACACTCCCACCTCACATGGCGTTTGCGGGGTTGGCCCTTTGAGACAGTGACTCGTAGTTAGAGGCGCTACGCACGGAGTGACTTCGACAGACTTTTCCTTCTTGCCTCAAAAAAAAAAGAAAAAAAATCCTCCATTCTGCTGTTTGCCAAATTCTGCTTGTCAGAGAAAGAGTAAGAATGCTCAATCCGCTTGGAACATACGGAGAGATCATTTCATTTTCTACAGAAATGTTAATTCAATGTGATATTGTTTATTTCCTATTAAGGATTTTAGGTCTCGTCCGCCCTCCTCCCCTGAACACACCTGAACCCACCCTTCGAACCCACCCTGTGAACCCCTGTGAACATGGTCTTGACCTAATCCTCCTCCCTCCCCCTCTCTCCCACCCTTTCCTGCCCCTTCCCCTTGCAAGACATTCAACTTCTGCCTTCTGCCAAATTGCCGAATTGTGCAAAGTCGAATTGTCCGAAGTCGCAATTGGCTGAAGTCGAAATTGGCCGAAGTCGAACAGATGGTGTTTGCTCTGTTTCTTCTTTCTCTCTTTCTCTTCTAATCGTTTATTTTGTTGTTACTTTTCTGAACTTCCTTCTTGGTCTCACTCATCTCTCTTCACTTTGGTTTTGTTTTGTTTCCGAAACCCCGAACCTTGCACCCATTTCTGATTTTTTTCATTTTTTTTTAAACATGAAATGAACAACACTGCTGAGAGATGACCGTTCGCAATGCACCTACGACGAGATGCACACTGCCGCCTCTATCCGAAGCGAGCACCCCACACCTCATGCATTGACGGAGGGTCTCCATTCCAACCTGCCACGGGTTGTCGGTCCAGCAAGGACTCAGTGAAAGCACGGGCCGCAGAACAGGCGAGAACTGCGCTCCACTTGCGGACAACAGCGGTTTTCACCCTATTTTTGCAAGATGAATGGGCAAGACTGGGCTTTGGCGTCAGCCAAAGCAGCTGTGAATTTTGCAGTTGCGCCACTCCACCGGCCGCCCACTTCCACCGCGAGGACCACCAGACGAGCCCGTCCTCCTTCACCTGACAATTCAGGATAAGTTCGTTCCTTGCGCCGACGTGTTTCGACCAAGACTGTTCCATCATGGTCAGTTGGTCGAGTTCTGGCAGACCCATTGAGTCGCAAGGCGAGACTAGTGTCGTGTCAAACACGTGCTCCAGCTTCATGGCACACTTGTGCAGCGGCACACTCCAGTGGACAGCCCCTTCTCCCAAGAACCCCTGCCACAGCACACGCAGCACAATGGTGGCCAAAGACATCATGTTGGTGGCACATTGGCAGGTGCGCATCGACAGGGGAAGGCAAAGTGCAGTCTCCTGCACAGGAGAAGGCGGAAAGGTTGGGGTCCAGTCTTGTCGCCGTGGACGTTGGTGGAGATTTGAGTGGTGCAGACGCCAAAGGGCCGTGCTGTGACCGGACGAGAGTTTGGGCACCATCAGTGAGGGCTGGCTCATCATGGATGAACGTGCCCAAAAGACAGAAAGAAGAAAGAAAATTGTGCGAATTTTTGGGCTGCCACCTTTCAGGGCTTCCACCCTTCGGGCCCAATTTTTGTGGTCCCAAAATTCAACATCTAAAAAGTTGCCGAATTCGAAATTGGCCGAAGTTGAATTGGTTGGTGCGTTTCTTTCAAGTCATTCCATCTCATCCATGTTTCACCGCACCTTGCTTGGCCCACCGTTTTCCTCATCTTTCTCAACATCTTTCTCCACAATTGCACTTGGTTGTCTACCTCTTCCTCGCTGTTATACCCGTCGACCACAGCCACTCTGCAAGGAGGGTTCTGCTTTGGACCGATTGGCTGAACAATTCCCTCTCACAGGTTGCGAGCCCAAGTCTCTCATCGAAGTCAGCAGCGAACACATTCCGATCATCACACTTTCGAGAAGAGGCAGTTTCGACACGAACGTTGACGATCGTGACCACCATGGATGCGTCTGAAGTCTGCGACAGCAGACGTGGGGGAAGGGACCAACTTTGGCCAATCCATTTTTGGCCATCGTGGTTTTGGCCAAAGCCAATTTTGAGGGTTTCAAAAACACCACCAAAATTCAACGAAAAGGACCAACAAGAGAGAGAGAGAGAAAAGAATGAAAATTGGCTGAAATTTTGCGGAGGGCGGTCCGGCGGAGGGGGGTCCGGCGGAGGAGCCTTGAACACACCCACCACACATACACGCACACACACACACACACACGCAACAACAAAACAACAACACAGAACACTGACACACACCAAAACCAACCACACCACAACAACACCAAAAAAAAGGCCAAAAATGGATTGGCCAAAATTGGCTGGCCAAACACGATGGCCAAAAATGGATTGGCCAAAATTGGACTGGCCAAAGTCGGCCACTACTTCACCACTGTTTTCTCAGGAGCGCGAAACAAGTGCTATCTCGTTCGGTGCTATCTCGTTCGGTGTCTCTTTGTTCTTAGACACATTCAAGCATGGAGAAATCCAGGCGAGATGTTTGAGCAGGTTTCAAGCTTCAGGAAACCGTTGTCAACAGCTAAAACAAGATTTAGGGAGTGTGCAGGATTCTCAAATGGAAAGAAAAAGAATTCTGTCCGAACATAGAGACACTGACGACTTCCTCGAAAAGAAAGTTGGTCATGTTCTTCCAAGAGAGTGGGCAACTCAGAGAAGATCATCTGAAGCGCCGTCTGAATTGGACAGAAGACGATGAAGAATGCAAAATGCTGAAATGGCTCTTGATGAAACTGGCATGCAGTTCCGATCCCAGATGATGGAACCCTACCAGTCGAATCAATTGATTGATCAGACTGTTCGAAGAGCTTGGCAACGTGTCGAATTAGAGATGAGAAACAGATCTTTTCGGGAAGATCGTGCAAGAGATTGCCAAGAAATTGAAGAATGACGAAAAAATCTTTTTTGTTGTGTTTTTCATATTTCTTTGAATTGCACAATCAAAAAATCAGAATTTCCCCCCCAAGAAAAAACCGTTCCAAAATATTGTCCAGCCAACGTTCAACCCTCTGGAGAAAATCAAAATGCTACAAATTTTCAACCAAAAAATTATTTTGTGTGTGTTATTCATTTCAAAATGTTACCGCCAAACGACGTCAATAAGTTTTCATACCTTGCATTTCTGTAGTTTTCTTTAATATAATTCGAAGTAGAGAGCTGTTGGGTTTTTTGGTTTTGTGATTGAAAAGTGGTTTTGGTGTGAATTCCCAACAAGTATCACTAATGTTTGTGCATTCGTGAACTTTCTGAAGTGTGGCAAACATCCAGTGACGATCTTGAAGTGAGCAATGTCTTGATTACAGGAATCTTGGGTTGCTTTTGGAGTTGCCGTCTGATTTCAGTGAATTCCGACACCCTATCCTCATCAACAAATCGATTTACTCGATCTGCAAGATTTGTGATTGGTGCAATAAGTTTAGAAAAATCTCTTTCTGCTAAAAAAAGGAATTTCAACATGTTCATCAACATCACTGAGAGTTTGTTCAAAAGTGTTTCCTGATGGATGATTTGCCCATTTTTCATTAATGAAGTTGGCACAACGATTAGCAACACCGATAATGTTACCTAGCAAATCTGAATTCATTTTCTTCACGAAATCTTGAAAAGACAATTCAAGATGATTTTTTTTGACGTGGACTTGGACGCCAAGTGAAATCTGCAAAAGCATCAAAGTGTCTTGAGTGCAATTCTGTTTGAATCAAGTTCCGATTTCGACATGTTTTGACCACGTAAAACCACCAAGAACAGTCCAGAATTTTATAAATAGAAATGACATATTTTTGCCCAGAAA
>CBDCEV010000236.1:0-7315 GCA_965215715.1 Hyphomicrobiales bacterium
ACTTTTCTGTTCAGATTGCGTCTTGTGCTTGGGAAAGATTCGAGATCCTTCAGGGGCACGTCAAAGATGGGAAGGTCAAGGGCAGAATTTCCATTGATTACTTCTTATGGAGAATTATTTGGAGTTGATGGAAAACCAATTGAGCAGAATCCTCAGAAGATCCACAATGATCTGCACGCAACATCGAACCAGAACAGTTTGGAGATCAGGTCATCTTCATGTCCATGTTCAATGATATTGATTGGAAAATGAAAAGGACATGAAGAGAAGGGTATTTCGAATTCATAAAAAGTCAAATAATATGCGGCAAGATTCTCGCAAGGACAATGGTACCGTGGTTACAGCGACCAACCTCAAGGACAATAGGATTCCATCGCTTCTCGGAGGGTGCAACGATTCAAAGAAGCAGCTTACCAGATGTTGATTTTAACAGTGGCAGTGCTTTGAGTCGTGGAATCATGAGAGGAAACAATAACAAAGACACCGTACACTTGAATGGTGAGTTTACCAACACAGACCTTCTATTCGAACAATTCACTCAGTGAATCAGCTCAGTATCTACGGAGCAGTTTCTACCTGAGTCCTTCCTGAGTTCACCCCTGATGATGACAAGACCTGATTTGGTAGCTAGACGTTGGTCACTCATGCGCATTGCACTTCGTTCATCCATGGTTCATCAGGAGGCCTCTTTGTGTCAAGGTAAAGATCAGACCGCACACATCCTGTTGTCTTGTTGCGCGCATTCCATTTCATTCCCAGTCCACAATCGCTGCATGGTAGCGGAGCATGGTCGTGGACGTTGAGGAGCTGGAAAATTTGGACCCGTCAGATGGAAAGGAAGTGATCACGCCGAAGAGGGGTGAAATTTTTATTTTGCCAATCGCAGACGCAACAGCAAAACTGTTTGGAGAATCAACTCCAAGGCAGATCATGCTGTGGAGAGTGAAGATCTCAGAGGAGACCATCAAGGAAGTTCGGACAAGTCTCAACCATATAGACGAAATTTGGTTCAAAGTTTATTCCTATGCCTGAAGCTGTGAAAATTCCTGCACGGATGGCAGAGAAGCCCGTAACGATTTTGTGTCGACCGAAGGGAATGACATTTCTCGTTATCACGTCGAACCTCGAGTTCAGCTCTACGTCCCGAAAATTCCCAATTCCACATGGAAGAGATACATTGACGTGACCAAGACTACTCATACGACCCTGGATGTGTTTCAAGAAAGCCGTATCGACCATTAGTGGAACAAACACGCGAATCGAAACTCATCGGAACCCTGGACCGGGGATTTAACGGTGTTTTACGTAAAGTGTACATAGGTTCAGATAGTGTCCAGATGAGATCAAAGTAACGTGTAGAAAAGGTTTTAGATTGCGTTTTGATGGGACCTCCTGACGGTCTCGATAGGAATCAGATAGGTACGAGATCGTATTTACAATTAGTTTGACAGGGTTTCTGAATTGTTTTGTTGCGCTTTAGACAATGTGTGAAAACAGGGTTAAGACAGTTTGGAGTTTGGGTTTCGATAGGGCTTAGACACGGTTCAGATGGTGTTTAGGTAAGTTTCAGAATTGTTTTAGAACGCGTTCAGATGAGATCCACAAGGTTCAAGTTTGGTGTCTGATAGGCTTTAGATAGAGTTTAGATACGGTGTAGAAGCGGTCCAGATAAGGTTCAGATTGTGTGAGGATAGGGTTTCGATCGGGTTTAGATTCGGTTTAGATGGTGTGTACAAAGAACATAGATTGAGTTTACTTGGAGTGCAGATAGCATTCAAAAAGGTTTAGATTGGGTTCAGATATGGTTCAGACATGGTTTTAATAAGGTTAAGAAACAATTTCGATCGTAATGAGATAGGGTGTCGATTGTTTGTAAATGGGTTTTGGTAGGGTTTAGGAAGAGTCCAATTTGGTTTTGGATACGGTTAAAATTGAGTTTAGACAAAGGTTTAGGTAGACTTCAGAAAGGGTTCAAATTTACATGGCGTTAGATCGGATTGAGACACGATTTGAATCGGGTTGAAAAAGGGTTCGGACAGGGCAAAGATACGGTCTAGATACGGTTTAGATAGGGTTCAGAAATGTCGAGACAGAGTATAAATAGAAGTTAGATAGGGTTTGGCAAGGTCTCAGTTGGTGTTTACATAGGTATCCAATAAGATTAACATAGGGTTCAGATGGAGTTTACATGGGTTTCAGGTGGTGTCTAGATTGGGTTTAGATAGGTGTTGGATTGAGTTTAGACAAGGATTCGATGGGTTTTGAATCGGTTTTTGAAGGGTTTAAGAAAGGGTGTACATGAAGTTGATGTTTTTAGAGGATTGAGATAAGGATCACATAAGTTTGAAAAAAGGTTAAGATACGGTTCAGATCGGTTTGAGATCAGATGGGATTCAGATTGGCTTTAGATTGAGCTTAGATGGGATTTACATTGCGTTTAGATGTAGTTTTGAAGAGTTTCAGACAGGGTTCATTAGGTACGGTTCAGCTGGGTTTAAGATAAGGTTCGGATTGGGTTCAGATCGGGTTTAGTTCGGGTTGACAAGAAGGTTTAGAATGGTTTGGATAAGGTTAAGATTGGGCTTACATTGTTTTTAGATCGGACAATCGTTCGACATGGGTTCGATCGGGCTTAGAGAGGGTTACGATAGCTGTAAAATTGCGTTTTTTTTTTTTTGAAAAAAAAGGCAGACAAGGTTAAGTAGTAAGGCTTTCATTATGTCCAGAAATGGTTTCGACAGGGTTAAGAATTGGTTTAGGATTCAGGTAGGGTTTAGGGAAGGTTCAGGTGTAGGGATCTAATTGGTGAAAAGATTTGGGTGGTGTTTAGATGGGCTCTACAACAGGCATGGGTATGGCTCAAATATGTTTAAAATGAAGGGTTAGAAAAAGTTTCGCCACAGTTCCGATGAGGTTCAGATACGGAATACCATCCCGGCAAAAATGATTTACAGTTACAGATATTAAATTAATTCCAAAACAATAAATCCGCATAAAAATTACAGACGTTACAGATATTACAGATGTTTATCGAGTGTGGGATCATAGTCGGTTGACCGCGGTGCACATATCCAAGCATTCACTTTTTCGTCTCAAGATCACGGTCGGTTGCCTGACAAGGGCATATCCAAGCATTCACACAACTCTCAGGATCACGGTCGTTTTCCCGACGTGCACGTATCCAAGCATTCGTACAAAAACTTGCAGACATGTTGGACTCCCGGGAAAAACGCGGGCTGTGGGCACGTCCACCCGTGCTGACGCCTGTGCCTGTGTAGGCGATCCACAGCCGCGCTTGTTTGAATTTAATCACTCTGACATTCAGGGCACTGCGCAGAAATCACCTCGTGTCAACACTTTTTTGAAGCCATCGCAAAAAAAAAAAAAAAACAAGGCTTGTCACTGTCTGGGTGTCTGGGTCTGGTGGTCAGGACATGGAAACACGGGACAACGGACACGTCCCCCTCACAGAAAAAAACAAAATCTGTAATTTCAAAAAAAAATCCCGCGACAGAATTTATCTCCATTAGAGTTTTAAATTAATTCGAAAAAATTCAATCCGCATTAAATTACAGTCATTACAGTTTGAAATTGATTCGAAAAAATAAAAATCTGCACCACGCATTTCTGTAATAATTTTCGCCGAGATGGTAGATGGGTTTAGATGGGAGTTCAGGTAGTGTTCAGGAAGGGTTTTAGATCAGATTTCAATCAGGTTTCTTTTTTAATAATATATATTATCAAATGTAAATAATATAAACAATTGTCAAATACAATGATCACGCGTGCAGATTAAGTGTGATTCACGATGACTCTCGGACTCGTGACGAATGAGGAAGAATCTCTGACCAAACAGGTCACAAAGCTTATCACACTTCGCTGCACTCTGACACAATCTGTCCTGTTAGGATTCAGATGTGGCGACACATCAGGCTCAACAAGGAACTACCTGAAAGCAAACTGGGATGAGCCTTGAACACAGCGGACAGTTGTGTCTCGTGCACAAACAAACGGGGACTGCGCATTACGCACAACAGTCAACTCTGACAGATCCGCTACATCACGCGTGTAGCACAAAACAAGGAAAAACAACAAAGGAAGACTCGCGGACGGCATCCGTCAGCGAACAGGGAGAGACAACCTTGACAGATATCATTCATGAAGAAACTTGATTACACTTCTCGATTTGTGCGTGTCATCTCCACACTGTCTCCCAATCAATCGTCACATAACTCAGTAGGTCATGGTGGTCGGTATAATATGGTCATCACAGCATCGACATCTCAACAGTTTTAGAAAGGGTTTAGTTGATGTCGATAGGGTGTACATGGAGTCACACAGGCTAGATAGATTCAGGAATGGTTTAGAAAGGGGTTGGATACGTGAAAGAAATGGTTTAGATGGAGTTTAGATGGGCTTCAGATGTGTTCAGATAGAGTGTAGATAGGGTTGAAAGAAAGTTCAAAGGGTTAAGTTTTGTTCTTGCATGGTGATGTGTTTTGTTCTTGTCAGGGGTTGTGTTTTTTTGCTTGCGAGGGGTTGTGTTTTTTGCGTGCGAGGGGCTGTCTTTTTTTCTCGTCAAGGGGTTATGTCTTTTTTTTGCCAAGGTTCTTGTTTTTTTCCTTGCCAAGAGGGTTGTGTTTTTTTTTCTTGACAAAGGGGTTGCGTTTTTTCTTTTCCGAGGACAGTTTTTTGTTACCAAGTGACTGTGGTGTTTCTTGCCAAGGGGTTGTTATTTCTTCCAAGGGGTTGTGTTTTTTTCGTGCCGAGAGGTTGTGTTTTTTTCGTGCCAACGGGTCAAGTCTTTTTCTTGCCAAGGTGTTGTGTCTTTGTCTTGCAAGGGGTTGTGTTTTTTTTTTTTGCTGCAAGGGGTTGTGTTTTTTGTTGTTAGAAGTTGTTTTTTTTTCAGGGATTTTTTTGCAAGGGGTTGTTTTTTTTTGCAAAAGGTTGTTTTTTTTTGCAAAAGGTTGTTGTTTTTTAAGGGTGTTGCGTTTTTCTCCAAGTAGTTGACTTTTTTTGCAAGGATTTGCGTTTTATGTTGCAAGGTGTTCTTTATTTGCACGAGGAGTTGTGTTTTGTTCAATCGATTTTTTGGCAGTGGGTTGTGTTTTTTTTTGTTGCCACGAGTTGTGTTTTTTTAATTTGCAAGGTTTTGTTTGCGAGTTTTTTATTTGTACAAGGGGTTTTGTTTTTGTTTTTTGGAAGCGGTTTTGTTTCCGTTTTTTTTCGCAAGGGTTTTGTTTGCACGGTGTTCTTTTTTTTTGCAAAGAGGTTTTGTGTTGTTTTTCGTTAACGGTTGTTTTTTTGCCATGTTTTTCGTTCTTTTTGCAAGTTTTTTTTGCAATATTTGTTTTTGTAAGTTTTTTTTTTGTCAAAAGGGTTTTGTATACATACATTTTTTACGAGGGTTTATGTTTTCAAAGTTTTTTTCTTTACGCAGAAAAGGGAGAAGCAAGTGCAGCCTCAGAAAGGACTCATCCCTCAAACAGAGAAAATTCCATGTCACGCTCATCACACATTCCAGCCACGGGGACGGAAATCGATTCGATATCCGAGAAGTTTGCAGGAGTCTTATTCCGACAGAGAAGGAATATTCCCAAGGAGAACAGGCAGCCTTATCTAAACCCTCTGAAGCGGAATATCATACGAGATTACTCTTTGAGGAGCAAAGGAATCAGATACTGCACGATCTGAGATGATTATGCAGGAGTTTTAAAAAAAAGAAAGTGCAGACGTGGCCCTCCGCGAATCGAAAAGACAAATTCATTCTCATCGTGTGGAACTCTAACACAGAGATCAGGAATTGAAGCTGTGAGAGCTCAATGGAAGAATTGAAAAGGTTCGCTGTTCTGAAGCTGAGGAACTCAAGAATTACGAACGGATGATCTTTCTCGACAAGAATTACAGGAAAGTCAGTCTAGAGACATTCAGGAATCACATGAACACTCTGAATGATTCCTGAGATTTACATGACCCTGAGACAGCAAGCGTTTTCCCACCTTCCCAGTCATCCTTTGTTCCGAGTTCTATGGGACTGCCTTTCCGGGATTCTTGCTTGCAGCTTGACATACGGAACTCACCTGGTACACCGGGAAACGTTTTTGAAATCCCTCCGCACCATATGAACCGACAGCATCTTGTCCTGGAGATGGGAATGCAAGATGTCTTACAGTTACACATTGCGCACTTGTACACACAAAGATCTGCTGCGAAAATTGATGAATCGGAAAAGAAATCCTCAAAAGCGTTGCCATACCGACACCGCAGACACTTTTCAACTTGGGATTCTCCCTCTCATGCAGAAGGAGCTTAACGTAAAAATTCACAGTTGAACAACCGAGGAATCAGGTCTCGGACATGCATTTTCAAATAACTTCCCTATATCTTCAACATTCCAGTGTTGGAAGACGAGCTTCAAAATCGAAGTATGTTCCTGTTCTGGTGACCTTACGGATGCTCTGTTGTGGATCACAGAAGTAGAGCGGCTCAAGCCATTTCCACTCGAACTCTCTGTGTCTGTCGGCACAGGGTTAGGTGTTTGGTTTGTGGTTTGTGGTTTGTGTGTGTTGCAGTCGCGATCCTGGCGACTGTCTTTCTCCTTGTGCTGGTGTGGTGTGGCCGCATTCGTTCTCGAAAGATTTTCGGTTAGGGCATGGGTTGCGATGGTTTTCAAACACAGAGAAAGAGGTCCGGGGTTCTGGGGCTTGTCAGCGCTGAAAGAGTTCTTTCAGATGCTGTAAAGGCTCCCATGTGCACCGAAACGCTCGCATAGGGTTGCCTCAATGGTGTGACCAACAGTTCAAAAACCCATGGTCGGTTTTGTTTTTCGTGGCCCTCCGTAGATCTCTTTGCAAACGCTTGGCAAGCAAATGCATTTCGGGTTTCCTTTTGGTGGGCGTACAGCGGGTGTTGCGTACTCCGCAGCTACACGGCAGGGTAACGCAAAAAGCAAGTGTGCTGTAGCGCATACAGATTCCCCGACAGCACACCAGATGCATGACACGTACACAGCGCAAACTTTTCTTCACAGAAGAGCGCCCGACCGCATGACACACGGTACCAAAACTAACTCTGATGCTCTCCTTTAAATTCTTGCGCTCTTCACCCTTCTCTTCTCCCTTCTCTTCGGTGTCTGGGTGTCTGGGTGTCTGGGTGTCATGTGTCTGTGTGCGTGTGTCCGTGTCTGTGTGTTTCTGGTTGTGTTTATGTGATGAGCAAGCGCAATGAAAGTGAGTGCTCGGACATGTGCACCTGCAACCGACAGTGATCTTGAAAGTGCTTAAAGAAGAGTGTTAGGACTTGATAGATGGTGAAC
>CBDCEV010000237.1:0-6457 GCA_965215715.1 Hyphomicrobiales bacterium
CAGTAAAGACTGCAGGTTTAAAGATTTCACAACAATTACAAAACGCAACAAGAAACATATACTCAAAAAAAAATGAAGTAGTGAAAAGGTCAACAGGTTAAAAACATGTCAAAATTGAAACAAAAAAAAGCAAAAGTAAAAAACCAATAAAAGGAACAAGAAAAAGTACAAACAAAAAAGGAAAGGTGTTTTAAGCATATAGCGTGCACGTCATTAAAAACAAATTACAAAAAATAAGGAAAATAAGATGTAGAGCGTTCAAGTAAAAACAAGGAAAAAGTTTAAAAAAATGAAAGGCAAAAGTTGAAAAGGAAAAGGACAAATGGTGGAAAAAAAGAAAACCTGTAAAAGCATTCATCAAAAACAAATAAAAAGGTAAAACATGTTTTGAAGGAAAAAAAAGAACTACAAGCGTACAAAAGTTCAAAAGTTCAAAAAAAAATACGGTTGTAGAAAAGTACAGAAGCACACAAGTGCAAAAGTACAAACCTGCCCTGCCCTGCCCTGCCCTGCCCTGCCCTGCCCTGCCCTGCCCTGTCCCTGCTCCTGTCCCTGTCCCAGCCCCAGCGCCAGCCCAGCCCAGCCCAGCCCAGCCCAGCCGACCCCAGCACAGCACCGAAGTGGAGAAGGGTTTCATGTGAACAGCAGTTGGGACATAGGGTTCATTGGGTCCCGACTGTCAGCGCTCACCGCTGGTTCCCTTCAAAGCTAAGGTCTCATTCTGTTCAAGCCTTTCAAACCCTCATGGGTCTGATTGCTGATGCGTAAAGCTTGATGGCGTTGCGTCGTGACCCTATATGGGTTGACTTGGCTGAAGATGACTACGACTCCGACTTGGAGTGGTATGAAAGCGAGGGGGTGCTTGACACTTTACGGGCAGAAAGCTGGTGGGCTAAAGCGACTTTGAAAGGGGAAAAGTTCTACAGCGTTTAGACGAAATCGACCAAGAACTTGGGGCAATGCAAATTTGTTGCGAAACTATGTTGAGGAGAAGTGAGGAATGCATTGCCTCGACCTGTGAAGATTCAGAGGAACAGCAAAGTGACTTTGAAAGAACAGAGGATTCGATTCGCAAAGAAGATGGGACACAAACTTTGGAGAGATGTGGACTTCTTTGTAGTCTGAAAAAACCGAAGCTGGAATATGGGCTTGAGACACGACAAGCCAATTCTCAAAGGCAGTAGTACCGGACCGAAAGGAGCGTTAAGCAAAGGAGACGCAGGAAGTCAAATTGCTTTCCACAGCCTTTGCGAGAATGAGATGAAGCAGATGCACTCGAGCAGCCGGTACATTTTGGAGACCGTGTTAAGCTTGAACGCAGAAGTGGCTTTTCAAAGGAAGTGAAGAGTGACAGGAAGATGGAAGTCCTGAACGCAGAAGAAACGAATGACAGGGAGAAGAGTGGCGGCACAGCGGTGCATACACGGAAAACAGGAAAAAAGTTGAGTGAATTTCAACGGTAAGGTCTTGATCCTTAACGGTACGTTCATCGTGCGAAAAAGTTCTTGAAATTACACGATCAGTTTTTGATCCTGAGTGGTACGTTGATGGAATTTGGTGAACTTTTGCGACAAGTTGATGAACATTGACAGTAAAGTTGGTGAACGTCGTCCATGAAGTTGGTGAACTTCTTTGGGAAGTTGGTGAACATTCACGGTTCGATTGCCATCAGCTCTACTTGTTGAATACCTTGCGAACGCGATAAAGAGAGCTCAGGTCCAAGTCCTCACACAATAAAGTGAAGAAGTCTTCAGACTATTTACTGAAGGGGTCTTTGGACCATAAGACGTAAAGCTCAAGTTGCTTGACGTTGGGAAGAAATGAAAGAATAAAGAATGCTGGGTGACGTGAACCCTCCTTGAGATAGTGCAAGACAAGACATATACGAGTGCTCGTGCTTGTCTTGATGGTGAAACGCTCAGTGTCCGACGCTGTTGTTGCTCAGTAACTTTTCGGAAGGCATTGCTTTGTTTTTTTAGAGGAGGGCGCTTGCGTTCACAGGGAAGCTTGTGAGTGTCCGCACCTGCCTGCTTTCCACCCTACCGTTTCCTCATTTGAACAGCATTTCGAGACACACAGTTCTGTGCGGCCTCGGCGGCACGTTCACCACTGTTGCCTGGTTTCCGCGGGAGTCTATCATTTACATTCAAGCGTTGCACCGTTGAGGTTTGTAGCCAGTGTCCTCTGATGGCGTACGACGGCTTCTTGATGCACAACAACTACGACCCAGAGTTATTCTACGATGACGGTTCGGACGTGGAGGGGTCCGATGCCATGACGTTTGCGATGATGTGCACTTCTTCGAGTTTATGCAACAGCTGTCTCTGGCTGCGAAGATGTCAGGATCATGCAGTAAACCCCTGACAATGCAACAGACTGAGGCGCTGAAGTGTGTACTGGAACCGAAGGGCATCGATACCGCAAGTGCGACGATCAACAACGAACTGCAGGTTTGGATGTGTAAGACATTCAGCAAAGAAGGGAAGAGATCGATAGAAGCAACCGCGATCGAAAAGATGCAAGGCAAGATATTCTTACCATGCGTGACGTTAAGCAACTGGAAGGGGAAAGCTGCTAACGCAATGCAAAGGGTGCTTCAAGATGTGCTTCACCGCAAGGAGGCAAAGCAGCTGGAAAGGAAGTGATAGACGGATGCAGCCAACCCTTTCAAATGATTTTAAAGACGATGTATTTGCCAGCAAAAGGTTTTGAAAATATAGTTATTTAACTTGATCAAAATTGATGCAAAGGATGTAATTCACTGCAATAAATAGAGGTGAGCACCACTCGTGACGTGTTCTTGTTGTGAGCTTCGATGGTTCTACGGTTGTATTCTAGCTCCAACCTTTCTCTTGATGATACTAACAATACGAAAGAGAAGCCGACTGTATTTTACGGTCGCTAACTCGTGAACAGCGGCAAGCAACTCACTTTGGTGACCGTTGCATGTCAAGTTCCACTGCCTTTCATGGCTATGTGCTGTTGTGGCGTGCTACCCTGCTTTTGACTTTGACTTTGATTTCATGTGAACGGCAGCTTCCCAACAGAGCCTGTTGTTTTGAGACCCGCTCTACGGGTGTCTCTTGTGATTCAAAAAGTTAAACACTCTCAGAGGTGGCAGCTTTTGCGTTTGATGGCGTTCTAAGGGGTTTGCCTATGCCGTTTTCTTTCGCATATGGCTGAACGCTTCTCGTTGGATGGTCGCGAGAAGGACGAAAGCCTGGAATGGTACGAGGCCGCTGGCTACGATGCATTGGTGGCGGCATCGACGCATGTCACTGGCGACCACTTGGAAACATACAAAGGGTTTAACGATCAACTCCAAGAAATCTCAAAGCAGCGTCGAACATTTTTTGCCAGGTACTTTGAAAAGCTTGATGGCTTGAGGATAAAGACTTGAAAGAGAGTACTTTGATACGATACATCAAGAGGGTTTTGGCAAAGACTTCGAAAGCGAATACTCTGACATACTTCACGACGAGAGCTTTGGCAACAAAGATTCGAAAATCGGTCCGACTCTTGCTCCGAAGAATTGAGAGAGAAGTAGAGGAAAACAAGGTGCCAGGACACGTACTTTGAAAAAAATACATCACAAGAACAATTGCAACGAGAGCTTTCGCAACGAGGACCACGAATGTGGATCGACTCTTACTCTGAAGGAAACACGACAAAAAGGGAAGGGTGACAAAGTTGGTGAACATCGGCAACATGACCTTGCTGCACGATTTGAAGCATGACCCGAGAAGCTGTAAGTTTGTTCCTTGTGTGCCTCTCAAGTGAGGGTCACGCAGGACAGAGAAAATTGTATTAACAAAGGAAAACACAATAAAGACAGTTATTGAACTCCACCTTGGAAGAGGTTGTCGGACCAAACTAATAAGAACAAGTCTGCGAACTGAAGTTGGCTGGGTGACTGTATTTCGCCCTTCCCTTGACGATAGTGCAAGGCATGACGCATACGAAGGTGTTGGCTTGCCTCGGTCTGGAAAGTGACTCGACGCCCGTGTTTTGTCGTTTTGTTCGGTGGTTTTCGCTTCCACAACCCTTCAATTTTGCGAGGGTGCTTGCGCCCTCGGCGGTTCCAACGGGTGCTTGCATCTACTGGATACTACAACATACAATTCCCTCATGTGACTTGCAATAGGAAATATTGAGTTTCTTAATCCGAAGTGGTGAAAAGTTTCATGATACTTGCACTTGGACATACTGAATGGGTACACCGAGGTGCAGAAGGGTTTCATGTGGCTTGCACTTGGACATATTAACTGCTCAATTCCATTTTTTCTTCAATCAAACAAGTTATTGTATTCAAATCCATATAAGAACTTTCAAACCCTACTGCTAATTATGTCTACAGACCATTTGGATAAACATAATATAAACACAGGGGTCAAAATTCGACGTGCCAACACAGCACTTAACAACTGGCAACAAGCAAGTGATACGTGCCGGGTGCTGTGTAAGCACTAAAAATGCTCTTCCGTTCTTACTTTGTGTGTGTTTTTCCTTGTCTTCAAAAACCTTTTCTGTGGGTTGCTGTCCTTCGAAAAAAACACAACATACAAAAACTGATTCACAAAATACCAACAGTATCAACAGACTCTAAGGTATCCAAAGTATCAAAAATAAGGAGTGAGGAGCCGAGCATCATGAACAACATAGAAAATGCACTTGCATGTTGCTACGTGCCACGTTTTGTGCTTTTCGTGATGCCCAGATCCGCTCTCCTTACTTTTTTTCATAATTTCGAATTGCATTCTGAAGAACACCTTGAAAACAAAACCCAACAGCAACAGCAACAGGAACAAGACCAGTGACAGAAACCCTAACAGTAACAACAGCTACCATAATGACCGTGATAATAACAAAACAAATACCACAAATAATCGTAGTAATCTGAAGAGCGACAGTCACAATAACAAGAACCGTGACCGTGACAGTGACCACACAGTGACAAGAACGGCAACACCCGTAGCAACAATAACAGAAACAATGACAGTTACAGTATGTCACAGTATGAGTCACTGTAACAGCACCAATAAACAGTACCAAGAGCAGCGACAGTAACTTCCACAGGCACAGCAACAGCAACAGCAACAACACTTACAATGATAGAAACAGCAATAGAAACAGCAACAACAGTAGCAAAAACAGCACAGTAACAATGTCAGCAACAAGAGCAGAAACAACAACAACAGGAACAAGATCAAGGACAAGACCCACAAAAGCCTGTATTAGAACGGAGCAAGAGCAAGAGCAAGAGCAAGAGCAAGAGCAAGAGCAAGAGCAAGAGCAAGAGCAAGAGCAAGAGCAAGAGCAAGAGCAAGAGCAAGAGCAAGAGCAAGAGCAAGAGCAAGAGCAAGAGCAAGAGCAAGAGCAAGAGCAAGATCAAGAGCAACCAAAAACATCCGCAACCGTATTTGTCACAGTAACACCAAGGGTAAGAGTAAGAGTAAGGGTAAGAGTAAGAGTAAGAGTGAGAGTGAGAGTGAGAGCAAGAGTAAGAGTGGCAGCAGCAGTAGCAGTATCAGTAGCAGTAGCAGTCACAGGTACAGTCAAAATAACAACAGCAACAGCTACAGCTACAAAACTGAAACTTGCACACTAACGGGTAACAGCAACAGTAACTGTAGAATACATTGGCAGTAACCGTATTCTTACCATAAACAATAACGGCAATAGTAACAGTATTACTAACATGAACAGTAACGGCAATAGTCACAGTAGGTGTCCCATTCTCAGTGACAGTAACAACCGCAAGAAGAACAACAGCAACAAAGCCAGTTGCAATACCAGTAATATCATAAATGACAATAATCGTCACAGAAACACAAAAGAACAATAAACTTAAAAGGTTTTACAGAGTCAAAGTGAAAGTGAAAGTGAATGTGAAAGTGAAAATGACATACAAATTTTAAGTCGAAGTCAAAGTCAAAGTCAAATTCAAACTCGAATTCAAAGTCAAAAGTCAAAGTCAAAGTCGAAGTCAAAGTCAAAGCCAAAGTCGAAGTGAAAATCAAAGTCAAAGGCGCAGTCAAAGTCAAAGTCAAGGTCAACGTCAAAGTAAAAGTCAAAAATCGAAGTCAAAGTCAAAAGTCAAAGTGAAAGCCAAAGTCAAAGTCAAAGTCAAAGTCAAAGTCAGAGTCAGAGTCAGAGTCAAAGCCAAAGCCAATGCCGAAGTCAACGTCAGTGTCAAAGTCAAAGTCCAAGTCAAAATCAAGGTCAAAGTCAAAGTCAACGTCAAAGTCAAGGTCAAGGTCAAAGTGAACGTGAACGTGAACGTGAACGTGAACGTGAACGTGAACGTGAACGTGAACGTGAACGTGAAAGTGAAAGAAAAAGTGAAAGTGAAAGTGAAAGTGAAAGTGACAGTGACAGTGGCAGTGACAGTGAAAGTGAAAAGTGAAAAGTGAAAGTGAAAGTGAAAGTGACAGTGACAGTGAAAGTGGAAGCGGAA
>CBDCEV010000238.1:0-12054 GCA_965215715.1 Hyphomicrobiales bacterium
TATTACAAATTTGAATTTCAATTTAAAATTCTGATTATTTTAGTTTTTGAAAATTTTAACATTTTTGTCGCCAGAAGATTTGAATATTTCAAGACTTGACCAGCCCCAAAAAAATTCAAAACTTGAAAACTTAAAAACCTAATTATGACCCTAATTCTTATGTTTAATATAGATATGAATATAATTATAATTCCCACACCCACACACACCCGACACCCACACACAAATAAAAATTATAATTATACTTATAATTGGATTAAAATTTAAAATTGCGTTTTTCAGCTTTTGAGTTTTTTAACATTTTTGTGGCCAGAAAAATCTTAAAAATGTTCAAATCTTAATTCCTTTGGCTTTAAGATTTGAATATTTCAAGATTTGACCGGTCCCAAAAAAAGTTTTAAAACTGAAAAAACCTAATTATGAACCTCATTATAAATATAAATGAAAAATGAAAAAAATAAATGTAAATATACATTTAATTATAATTGTAATTCCCACACCCACACACACACGCACACACGCCCACACCCACACACCCACACACAAATTATAATAAGAATTTTTGACAATAATTATAATTATACTAAAAAATGACAATTAGGTTTTTAAGTTTTAAGGTTTTTAGCATTTTTGTGGCCAGGAAAAAACTTAAAATGTTCAAATCTTAACTCCTTTGGAATTAAAATCTGAACATTTCAAGATTTGACCGGCCCCAAAAAAAGTTAAAAACTTGAAAACCTAATTCTGAACCAAATTGTAACATAAATGTAAATGTAACTTTTAATATAAAAATAAATATAAATATTTTTTGAAAAAAAAATGAATATGAATAAAAATAATTTTAAAACAACTTAAAATTTTAAATCTTATCATAATTGTAATTCAATTCCCACACCCACCGACACCCACACCCACACACAAAAAATATAATTATAATTATAATTTTAGTAATATTTATAATTTTCCATAAATATAATTATAATTATAATTATAATTATAATTTTACACAAAAAATTATAATTATATTTTACATTACATTTTGAAGCTTTCAATTTTTAAACATTTTTGTGGCCAGAAAAATCTTTAAATGTTCAAATCTTAATTCCTTTCGAATTAAGATTTGAATATTTCAAGATTTGACTGGCCTCCAAAAAGTTGAAAAATCAAGAACTTAAAAAAAATAATTATGAACCAAATTAGAATTATCAAAAAAAAAATGTAATTCCCACACCCACACACCACACCCAACACACCCGCACACACGCCCACCCAACACACCCACACACCACACACACAAAAATTATAATTATAATTATAATTTTCAGTATAATTATAATTATATTTTAATTAGATTCATAATTAGGTTTTGAAGTTTTGAAGTTTTGAACATTTTTGTGGCCAGAAAAATCTTCAAATGTTCAAATCTAAATTCCTTTGGAATTAAGATCTGCATATTTCAAGATTTGACCGGCCCCAAAAAAGTTCAAAACTTAAAAACCTAATTATGAACCTAATTATAAATATAAATAAAAAATAAATTTAAAAAATGTAAATATAAATACAAATTTGAATATAAATATAAAAATGCAAAAATATAATTATAATTGTAATTCAATTCCCACACCCACACACCACACACCCGCACACGCACACACACCCGCACACACGCACACACCCACACCCACACGCCCACACACACACCCGACAATAATTATAATTATAATTATAAGTATAATTGTAAAAAATCACAGTAATTATACATTGAATTATTATTATATTTGTGTTTATGAATAGGTTTTTAAGTTTTTGAAAATTTTATCATTTTTGTCGCCAGAAGATTTGAATATTTCAAGATTTGACCAGCCCCAAAAAAATTAAAAACTTGAAAAAAACCTAATTATGAACCTCATTATAAATATAAATACAAAAATTAAAAAAAAAAATAAATATAAATATAAAAACAAACAATGTGAATTTCAATATAAATATAAATATATACCACAATAAATATAAATATTATTAATAAAATTGTAATTCAATTCCCACACCCACAGACACCACACACCCGCACACACACACGCACACACGCACACACCCACACCCACACGACCACACACACACCCGACACAAATGATAATTATAATTATAAGTATAATTATAAGTATAATTTTAAAAAAGAAATTATAAATATAATTATACTAAGAAAATTCATTATAATTATACTTATAATTAAAATTAAATATAAATAAGTTTTTCAGTTTTTGAAAATTTTAACATTTTTGTCGCCAGAAGATTTGAATATTTCAAGATTTGACCGGCCCCAAAAAAAGTGAAAAACTTAAAAACTTAAAAACCTAAGTATGAACCTAATTTTAATTTTTATTATAATTATTATTCCCACACCAACACACCACACACCCGCACGCCCACACACACACCCGACGCACACACACACCCACACACAGCACACACCCACACACAAATAAAAATTAAAATTATTTTTATATAATTAAAATTGTAATAATTGATATTTTTTGAATAAGGACTTTCCCCCTCTCTTTTTGTGTGGTGCTGCCTTCCTCTGCCTCCTTATGGTGGTGCTGCCGTTCTCCCTTGTGTTTTTTTCTTTCCAAAAAATGTTGTTTTGTTTCTGGGGTTTCTTTTTTCTCGTTAAAAAAATTTGGTTGAATTGGTGACTTTTGGGAAGGTCAGTTGAAAGAACTAAGATTAAATCGAAATTCCGTCTGGCCCACCGCGTCCGCTAAATAAACCCTAAAAGTCTCGCTCTCACCCCTCCCTCCTCCCACACACACACACACAGCCCACAGCCCACAGCCCACGAAACAAAAACAAAAAAGTCCGTGTCCGTGTTCGTGTGAAGGCGTCGCGGGCCTTATGCCCACCTTCGGAGTTTCAGCCGCCCTCCAACCAACCATCGCCAGGCGATGTTTGGTTGGAAAGCCGGTTGAAGGTCCAAAGGTGGGGGTTCGGGGTTCAGGGTTGAGGGTTTGGGGGTTTAGGAGGTTTAGGGGTTTGGCTTTGGCAAGTTTGTGATTTTGAACCCCTCCTCCCTCCCCAAAAATGTCAGTCTGAGACCTTCCAAAAATGTCAGACCATCATCAGAGTCAGTCTTTGTGTGAAAACGTCGCAGGCTAAAGGATTGACCTTCCCGAATGTCAAGAACGACACGGGCAAACAATGTAGTCCGTTGGGCTCCACTTTTCGTCGAGGAACAAGAGATCAGTGATTTTGAAAGGGGTTCGGGGGTTTTGCCCGACTAAAATCTCTTAAATCTTTCAAATCTTTGATATCCTCCATATCTTTTAAATTTGCTTTTTTGTTTATGTTTTTCATTTTTTCATTTTTTTGATTTTTTGGTGGTTTTCAAACAAAAAATGAGCAACATTGGCAAAAAAGTCAAAAAAAACAAAAACATCAAAAAATCAAAAGGGAAAAAATGAGCAAAATTTGCAAAAAAAAACAAATCCAAAAATGAAAAATGATCAAAAAAAAAAAAAACCAACACCGGATTGCATTCAAAAATTTTGAAAAGTTCAAGTTTTGAAGGATTTGAAAGTCGGGCAAAACCCCGGACCCCTTCCGGGGAAAAAATCACACACATGAAAAAACGAAAAAAAAAAAAGAGAAACCAAAAATGAGCAAAATTGAAGAAAAAATCAAAAAAATGAAAAAATGATGAAAAAATCAAAAAAAAATCAAAAAAATAAAAACGAAAAAAAAAAAACACACAACACACACAAATGAAAAAATGAGTAAAACCAATACCGCATTCAAAAGATTTAAAAGATTTTTTTCAAGAAGTTAACTGTTTAAAAAGATCTAAAGGTTTAAAAGTCGGCTTCGGGGAAAAATCATAGACATGAAAAAAAGAAAAAAAAATTGACGATGTGGGGCCGCGTTCCATCACCTCTGGGTGGAGCTGCTTTTCCCCTCTCTTCGGTTGGGTGGTGCTGCTTGGTTTCCTCCTCCTTTGGGCGGTGTTGCGCTCCCCCTCTCTTCAGTTGGGTCCTGCTTCATCTCCTCCTCCTTGAGGCGGTGTTGTTTTTCCATCCTTTCAGGTGCTGCCTTCCTTCCCCTCCTCTGGGTGGGGCTACGTTCCATGGGTGGTTTGGGTCTCCGCTGAGATTCTACCCAGCCGGCCATGCAAGAAAGGCATCCAGAAGTCGCAACGATCCTCGTGAGAACCTGACGCACGACACAGTCGCGACGTCAATCAACAACGTGCAACAGTGCCAGCGCAGGTTGGCTGGTGCTGGTTTTGAGTTGCCCACGTGGATCGACTGGAGTTGCGCGTCCAAGCACCTCCGACGACGAAGGGTCATGGGGTGGCTGGCAACAGAAGGCATCGGAGAAGCTTGAGAGGGACCACTTCTCCACAGTCCGGCCGACCCTCACCGAGCCAGAGCAGGCGATGGTGCTCTCTCAAGGGGGTCCTCTCTCAGCGGAGCCTTTTGTTCACGTCCCCAGCAACCGTGTGTGACGCCACCACCGGTCCGCATGTGCCATGACAGGAGTGTTGCAGTTGAAAGCGCCGCGGCCCGCATTTGCCGTGAAGGCGGGACGTGTCAGGAACAACAATCTGGTTAGGGACCTCGATTTGGGCGTGATGAACCATCTGGACGGGAGGAGGCTCGAAGTTACCCGCCGACAGATTGCTCTTGTTTGGCGGAGTGCACCTCGCCGTGGACACGACTTTGGTGTCTGCACTGCACGGAGACGGCATGCCCCGCAGAGGTGCGAATCGGCATGCAGGTGTGGCATTGCGGGAAGCACGCGTCCACAAAGAGTGCACATACTCTGAACTCAGCCAGACTGGTGGTGCTCGCTCGCTGGCGAAGTGGGGAGCAGGTGGTTGTCGGAGACTCAAGACTTCCTCTACTCTGGCTGGAGCCAAGGCCGGTCGGCGCCACCTTTGTTGCGAAGCCAACCAAGTGCACAGCGCGCGGTTGCGCAGATGGCGCAGAATCCTGGCGTGCAATGCAGCAAAAAAATTCGCTGCGTCGTTGCTTCGACTCCAGTGCCTCAGCAGGTGCGGATGGGGACACGCCCACAACGCAGCAAGTGTTGTGCGATAGCCGCTACGACCCTTGAGTGGCATGCAGCGTGAGGGCCCTGCCGTGTGGATCTGTTTTCACAGATGAGGTAGAAACCGTGATGTTGTTGTTTTCTTGGATGCCCACTTTCAGCCTTTCCGCCTCAAAAAATGTTGATTCTTCCAGCATGAACAGCTTGTGCTTGCGAGTCACACACTTCTCCACTCTGCTCACGGACTCACTCCGCGTGACCAGCGTCACTCACGATGCGTCGTGTCAGTGTCTTTCAGCAATTGTCGCAACACCAACTGCAAATCGAGATCAATGAGCTGTTGGTTGTTCAAGAAAACGCTGTCAGCGCTCAAAGCACGCACCCTCGAGAGCACTTGTGGCCTTCAAAAGATCATTGCTGACAGCGCTGTCCATAATCCTGTCCAAGAATGACGACGCCTTTCGTCACGTTGTCCGCAGGTGAAACCAAGTCAGCCACAACATGACACTGTGTGTCCACGTGGCGGCAAATGACTCCACAAACTCTTTCTGGCTCAAGCTAACTCGTCTGGACACGATCACCTTGGATGAGCCGTGATGAGGTGATTTAAGTTTTGAGTCACTGGTCGCACTGAAGAAGGTTGTGGTGTCGGCTTGTGGTCCCCATTGAGAACGTCCACATGTTTCAGAACGTTTCCATCGCGTGGACAAGTGTTCAAGATGTGAGTTCAAAGAGTTAAAACGTGTCGATGTCAACACACTTCAAACACTGAGATCTCACACAAATGCATAAAACAAAGAACACCAAACTCTTGCTGACGTTTTGCCGATGCTATCAAATCAAAAGTTCACCAGTTGCTTTGCAATTGACTTGCATCTCATCAGAAACTTTGTGGAGCCATCACGGATCGTAGCTACTTCGTTGATTGATGTCTGTCGACCTCGTTTGTGGGAATCAAGAGCATCAACCCGGCCATTCTGGCTCAAGACAAGCCATTTCATGCTCAAGGCGGCCATTGCTTTCGCGTGGTCCACCAGTGTGTTGTTTGTTTCTTTTGCACTTCCGTAAGACCTTACGGCAGATGTCCCTGCCGGATGGATCTAGATCGTGTGAGGACCCAGGCCGCGTTCAGAGCAGTGGCCTCGAGCAGGAGCCACAAGGTCGCCATTGCCCAGTTCAGTGCAAGTTGCACAACCTCGGAAGCCGACGTTCAAGTCTGCCAAGTTCAAGGTGAAGCCTGACGCAGCCAGGGATGCAGCACGGAAGAAGATCTTCAAGTTGGTGAAGGCTCTCGAAGTGTTGAGCGACTCCACCGGCCCATCGGTCGATGATCTAAAGTCTGAGGTGGAGAAGGCGAGGCACCACCGTTGAACATGTAGGTCTCTTCTACCCAAGAATTCATCCGGCATTCCTTGGCAGATTTAGAAGCAGAGCGCACAGCCGAATCCAAGTTACTGGAGCAGGCCAGGAGTGCTGAAGAGTCGGTGATTTCGTCTCCGCCACCACTCTGTGGGATTTTGGGACCCAAGTACAGACTCTGCAGCAGATGGTCAATCAATTGCAGAGCGGGATGCGTTGGTCAAAGCCAGAGCGGCCCCATGACCAACAGTGCGGCAACGGTTGAGTGTGCCACACGTTGCAGAAGACACCATCCCACCAATGCCAACGATAGTTCCACGAGAGCTCTGAAAAAGTTGTTGCAGTTGACGTCCCTTCAAGGCCAGGCCGCTGACTCGCCGAGATGACAGGCGGCATGGTTCCATAATGAGTTCCCGGCGCACCATCAGCCGTCATTCGTTTCGTGGATGCCAAGTCGGTGAGGCCACACCCAGGACCTGGCGTTCTAGTCACAGGCGGTCCCGTCCCACCCAGGTCGACAGCGATTGTGCACTGTTGTTGCATAGTGGCGGAGTCGCGAGCTGTGAGAGCGAGGAGGAGACGCAGGTTGTGAGCGTGCACCAGGCTCCCAGCCATCCCGTTTTTGAGGGGAGGGTTGAATGCCCATGAGGCAAATCTCACTTCGAGTTCCCAAGAGGTTGCGGTTGACGGGTCACCAGCACGGAGCGGTGCCCACAGATGACGTGCGCGAAGCTCTGGAATTTGATTTGACGCAGGGAGATTCTGACGCCCCACCTCCGTTGCCGCCATCAGTTTGCCCACCCAAGCAGATTCGGACATGGACGTCCAGGCGATTGTGTTGGACAGGCCAAGTTCTCCACTCCAAGTCTGTTGCAGGATCTTCAGAATGACCCAGCAATGGGGTCCGCCGCAAAAGTTGGTGGGACAGTTCCCGAATCAGACAGTTCCAGCACAAGGAGTTTGGCCGCGGATGGAGGTTCTGTTGCCGGATCGGTGGCAGGCATTGGGGTCAATGTTGATGGTGTCCAAGAATCACCACAAGTCCGTGTTCGCGCGGTCGCGGTGGGCATTGCTAGTGTGGACAGAGTCAATTTGCACGAAATCTACCGCCGACGGGCAATCGTCATGCGCACAGTTCCCACTTTTTTGAAGGGCGCTTTCACATCAGAGTTGCATTTGAGGAGTGTATTGCTGCCCGGGCGCATGGGGACGAGACACACGGGAAGTCAGAGCATGGAAGTTGTTCTTGTTGATACCAAGAATGTTGCTGCACGGACCTCCGCGCAGTGGATTGGTTCCCCGAAAGTGATTGGAGGAGCGTTTCAGAAGTTTCGAAGCAGGGGAGTGGGAGTCGTTGGTGCTCCAGAGCATCACGGGTGCTGAGCAGGATGCGAATTTGAGCGCCAGGAGGAGACGTCGAGAACGAACAGGTGATGTGGAGCGGCGCGCAGCGAGAGCAGTGAGACTCGTCCAGATGGGACTGTCAGCAGGCAGACAAGCCCTCGAAGGTGCAGAGGTGGCCTCTGGGACCAAGCGCACGTTGGACAGGTTGAGAGACCCAGCCAGACGCCCGCCTGAACGTCGTGAGCCTCTGCCACACGCAGTGTCGTCCGCCAGACCAGCACAAGCGTTCATTCTGGATGATGATCTTCCTTCACAATTTGCGCACGTCCCGTCGTGGTGCTACACCCGGGCCGTCGGGGATGAATGCAGACTGCTTGTTCCCATTGCTGGACAGTGAGCGCGACTCAATGAAGTTCTCTGAGTTCGCGTCTCTTTTGGCATGAGGGAAAGTCCCTGGTGAGATCTTGAGGATGGGACGCATCACAGCATTGAGCAACCCGGATGGAGGTGTTCGTGACATCACAGTCGGAGACATTTTGCGGCGTTTTGGTGTCGAGGACTGTGGCGCAGCAGTACAGCAAAAGGGTTGAGATTGCCACGACGCATTATCAGCGCGAGTTGGATGCGAGTGCATTGCGCACATCGTCCAGATACTCACTGGCATCGATGTGGAGTTCACAGTGGTGTCCATCGATGGCGTTGGAGCTTTCGACTTGATCTCCCGCAACGCCATGTTGCAAGCTCTGCTGGAGATCGATGGTGGGGACCAGATCATGCATGCCTTTCATCAGACAATTGCATGGACGACCATCAACACATTTGGAGGATTGCATGGGAGAGGTTCATGAGAATGCTCAGGGCGAAGGCGGTGAGCAGGGCGACCCCTTGATGCCACTTCTTTTCAGCTCGGGACAGCACCCTGCTCTGGCCGCCGCGAACGCCAGTTTACAAGACGGCGAGAGGCTCTTCGCATATCTGGACGACATCTACGTGATTTGTTCACACGTCGAGTCTTGGAAGTGCACCGTGTTGTTGTGGGCACATGCACGCATCAAGATTCACCACGGTAAGATCCAACTCTGGAACCGGGGTGGGTCTGAGCGCCCGCCAGGGTTGCAGAGCTCACCTTTGCTGCGTTTGGAACACGACGCAGTGGTGTGGAAGAGTGATCCGGAGATGCCATTGTCCCAGAATGGATTGCGTGTTCTGGGAGCCCCGATCGGCCACCCTCTCTACATCGTGGATCACGAGCTGTTGTTTCAGAGAATCCCTGCAGTGGAGGACCTCCTTGCAGCGTGGCTGTTGTTGTTGTTGTTCTGTGGAGCAACTCGCGCCAACTTCTGGTTGCGCGTGATCCAGCCAGATTTGTCATTGCCTTTCGCTCAGAGGCACAATGACAGAGTTTGGGGTTGCCTCGCCAGCCTCCTCCACGTGCCAACACAGTTGCCACACGCCAGGACCACTGCTCTAATGCCTCTGTCGAAAGGGGAGGTTGGGTTTGGGCATATTGTGCGAGCCCGTCATGCTGCTCACTTTCCGAGTTGGGCAGACAGGTTGCCCACGGTGAGGCAGCGCCACCCTGACGTCGGGGACACCATCATCACGGTTCTCGAGTGCGATCCAGTTTTGTGCTTCAGGGCGGTCAGGGATTGTGAGGGGCACCTCCGTGCAGCAGAGTTCGAGCCCCGACTTTGGGAGGACATCACTGAGGGAGCACGACCTGGGGACTCTGCCGAAGATGAGCCGCCAGTTGCAGAAGAGGAGTTGGCAGAAGGAGGCAGCCTCCCAAGTTGAGCAGCAGCACCTCGATTCCACCGTGTGGCCAACCCTCTCAGAGCCGGAGCGAGACCTTTGGCATCCACTGTTTTCGTGGCCATTCTTGATGTCTGTCTCGCCTTCGTCTTCCAATGCCTCTGTCTTCTCGTTCTTGCTGATGTGGCCGTCTACTTGACACTCTTGACCATCATCACGCAGGATGCGCTGAAGCTGGGGTGTTGGAGGCGTGGGTTTGCTCTGGAGTGCAGCGCGCGCAAGTATGCCGAGCGGCGGCTGGGCGCGCGTCTGCGAACGTCATGATGAGGGACCTCGATACCCCGGCCCGCACGCAGCTATGGGCGGTCGACGTCTGGAGGTCATCGCCGACGGGTTGCCGTTTGTTGACGGTGCCCAACTCGCTTTGGACACCACGATGGTCTCTCCCCTGCACAGAGACGGGACAGCGAAGCGCGGGACTTCAGTCAGAGGCGGCGCTGTGCTCCAGGAGGCCAGGCGGCGCAAGGAAAGAACGTACCCTGAATTGCACAGGTGGACGCGCCCGTCTGGTTGCCCTGGCAGCCGAAGTCGAGGTCAGGTGGTCGGAGGAGACTGCGCAATTCCTCCGAGCCCTTGCCAAACACCGCGCCCAGCGAGCTCCAAGTGTCATGCGTCAGCGGGTGCAGTCCGCGTGGTTGAGGCGCTGGGGCAATTTGTTGGCTTGCAACGCTGCCAAGGCTTTTCCGCTGTCGTTGTTGGACAGGCGACCTCTTGGGGCTGGTGGGGATGCGTCCTCAGTGCATGATGTGGTGCGCGACAGTCGCTTTGCTTGAGCAAGGGGACTCTCTGTTTTCCACCTTGATCACCATCTCATTTCATGAGTGACTGCACTTTCGCTCCATTCCGCTGTCAAAAAAAAAGAAGAAGAACCGTTTTTGTCTGTCAAAGGCCACAGTTGTCATCGTTAGATCACCAATGTTGGCAGCGGGATCGGAGTTCTCCACGTTAAAGGTCCAAGGCCCTCCATGTTAACGCAGACACGATCCGCTGAGATGGACTCAGCCTTCGACGCGGCCTCGTGCAACCTGGGTGCATTGAATTTGTTGAACCTGTTGACAGCGAGCTTGATCTAAACCATCGTCGGCAACGCTGACGACTATTTCTGCAGCTGTTTCTGTCGAATCTCCGTTCTCTTCACGCTTGCGTCAAGCTCAGAACTTGACTTCTGCACGGCCTCAATGTGCGCATTGTTGCCCTTGATCAGTGACGAGTCTGGTAATGCGCCTTGTCGCAGTCGTCCTCACCGTGTTCCGCCATGGGCTTCATCGATCATCGCAATGACGTTTGAGACATCAACACTCTTGCCACTGAGCGTCAAGGATATCACCTTCCAGTTGATCCATTCCTCGTCCAGCCACCACAGAGGTGCTTTGATCGGCAAACGTGGAGGCGCACTCCATCGGTTCACACAAGAGAATCTCGTTCTCTTCCACACAGGGTTCACAGTCAGTTCTACCACGGGAGCTGCCACGCCTTCCGTCGCCCACTTCACAGATAAGCCAACACAATACACCGTACTCGTGTGTTTCAGGGCGCAGCACACAAAAAATATTTTTAAAAATATCAAAAACAAAAAAAAACAGAAAAAACAAAACAAACAATAAACGAAAAAAAAGCAAAAATGTCAAAAACAATGAACAAAAATGTCAAAAATGCGCGGGAGTTGGACATGTGAGTCTGTCTGCACAGTGTCTTGTGAGCTTTTTTGTCTTGAGCTTTCATGCGGAGTGCGCGTCAAGATCATGAGTCGTTTGCACAAGTCTGGGCCGAAAGTTGATTGATCAATTGCACAATTGTACATTGCACAAGTGAGGACTTGCAAGTTCGCGTGACGTGAGACACTTTCCGTCGGGGGTGGCGCGCACGATGGCACAACAATGCGCTTTGAAGTTCGAGCGTGCTTGCACGCCGTTCCTGTACGCACTCTCCACGCGAGCAGGAACAGATTGCGTCGCACGTGTGGTCAGGTCTGTGATAGAGCTCGATCCCAGGAAGACACTGCTCTCCATTGACGGGATTGAGGCGTTCGACCAATTAAACGGAAGGCAATGATGGAGGCCCTCCACACCAACCCAGAAATGGCGTCATTGTTTCCATGTCAGACTCTTCTACGGCACAGACTCCATGTAGGTCCTGCTTGTATACGCACTGGGTCAGCACGCGGCTCTCGCACAAGTCAATGCCACATTGCGTGAGGGCGAGATGCTCTTCGCGTTCGTTGACGACATCTGCGTGCTGTGATCGCGTTGCTGACTGAGATCTTGGTGCAGGTTCGGCGGCGTCCAAGTCAACCTCGGCAAGACCAAAGTCTGGAATGGGGCGGCCGTGAAACCCACCAGCATGCACGTCATTGGAGATGATGCTTGGAAAGGCGAAGAACTTGAGAGGAGAGAGGTCTTGTGGTGCTGGGAGTGCCCGTTGGACACCATGCATTCGTGCAGAAATGGCTTGCCGACAAGGAGGGATCCCATTTGCAGTTGCTCTCCCGAATCC
>CBDCEV010000239.1:0-7061 GCA_965215715.1 Hyphomicrobiales bacterium
GCTCGGAGTGATTCAACCCACCTGCACTCAAAGGCGAACTTTTCACGCTCCAAAATTTGAGGATCGTTCTGATGAAGAGATCAAATAATAAAAGCGATGGGTTCGCAAGGCAACAGAGGATTTTACGACAAAATTACACAAACTCCGTGGAACCATTGCCGATAACAGGGCAAACGTTTTTCTCAACGTCGGAAAATTTGTGTCTCCCAGCACCATTGACCAAAAACCCTAAGAGAGAGAATTCGTCATGGATCCTGGTGCTTCAATGCACATGCTGAGCAAAAGAAACCTCAACTCAGGGACTGTACGAGTGTCACACAGTCCGCGACTGTTCTTACAACGAAATTGGTCAGTGGAAACAAGAGAAAAGGCAACAGTATATGTGCACGATTTGGATTTATTGGTGACCGTACAGCTCCTCGATGACATTCCACTTGTTCTATTGCTTGGTCAACTCTGCAAAAATCATGGGTATTCCTACGAGTTGGCATGGAAGTCAGAAACCCATTTTTTATTAAAGATGGTACCAAAATTCTTTGCAAAACAGAAAAACACGTTTTATTTGTACTTCATGGTGTCTTAAGTGCCGCTTCAAGTTCCAATTCGACGTCCCGATCGATTGGACCCTTATCACGAAGCGACTCGATGCGCAATCGCGTATCAGGTCCAATACAAGAACCAAATGAAGCACAGGGAGACCCGCTGCAAGACTTGCCCGAATTGTTGAGAGATGTTGCTGAAAATCAAGTAGACGATAGTGCCGACGCCGTGGGGAGCAACGAGCACGGATTTTCGGAACCTCACCGTCCTGTTCCCGTTCTTTACCTATGGTTCGAGGATGCACAATGTATTTGTTAACTTCACCAAGGACCCGAATTGCGAAGATAAAGAAGGAGCCGAAGCTTCAAATGGGAAACGTTGATCTCTCCGGGTTTTGACGTGTGACTTGACGACGAGTCGCAATGCTTGCTTGCACTTGATTGGAGGATGCCAAACACCTTGGAATCTGATTCCCGGGCGTCTGCGCCACGCCACTTGCCTTGATGGTGGGGGCTCCGGGCCCTGTGCCTGTGCACAGGGCACCTCAAAATTCCACGCGAACGTCATAAAATTGACCATTGGAAACTTGAAGGTTTTCACCTTGTCGGAACTTCTAAAAAAATGCGCTGAAAAAAATGGAAACATCAACTTCAAACCATCTATCTCCCAAAGTGTCCAATTGTCCTGTACCTCTCAAGCAACATCAAGACGCAACACAAATGAATACAAGGTGCCAACATTCCATGGCGAGAAGCGCTTGCACTTGCACCTTCACGTAGAAAGTGTGGTAAGTTATTCTTTGTGGTAAAAAGCCACCAGCTCGGTATCATGATCGAGCTTCATGCAGTACAACTTGTCCTTCGCACCATTGATGATCGCACGTTCAGAGAAGGTGGTACAAGCGGAGGAGGCGCGAAGAAGAAGAAGGGAGGAGGGAACCATGCAACCTCCCACCAGAACGCTTCACGTTGTTTTTTAGCAATTGGCGATGCCTTGTCCAAGCTTCAAAGAGAACAGCCATTTCATTGGAGACCCCGAATTTACTCATTTCATCAACGCAAAAATGAACAAAAACGAAGTAAATTCCACCATGATACCAACCCAAAATGCCAATTGCCCTGCATCATCGGCAGAAACGGGGACCGTAATCACAAGAATGCCAAGAAGAATCGGAAAAACGAGGGAGATCGAAGACACAAAGATACTAAATACTTCCCGTATACGCTACGCGACTTAGGACCAGGAGCCTGGTCCCGAATATCATGGAGTCCAGGACAGAACCACCCTGACTGTCTTGAGATAGCAAGCATGAACCAGTGCCGGGACAGCATGCGAGGGTACCACCAATCACCTTCTTCCACCTTGGCATCAATAGTCCTCTCAAATTGACACACAACCTGTCAAAATCTGCAGCAACGTCTGCTGTTTCGTTGCCATCCTTATGTTCCTTCCGAGCCCGCCCTCCAGCGACCATGTCTTCAGTGGCATGACCTTTGACCTTATTGGCCCTGTTTCCAACACTGGCCCATCTGGGAAATGCAAGCCTGGCGATCGCCATCTTGCGTAAGGCAGACAGCCACCGATTCCAGCTGGCACGCATGACACTCCATTGAATACATGTGTGTTGTCAATGCCTGAAAACGCCTGGATGAGACGTTGCAAGGCAAAAATAACCTCCCAATATTCCGTTCTTAGCAGAGTCTGCAGGGGCTCATAAGAGCTAAAACAATTCTGGAACCATTCCCGTTTTCCAGATCCACAATGATCTCCACGATAAAATGCAAAAATCACGTCACATTGTGTTGTCTTTCGATGGGGCCAGGAGGAGAGCGGACTCCGTGCGGCTGCTTGGAAACATGAATGCAGGATGAATACGGTTCTATTCAGAAAGTCTCTTATGGTCGACGTGTGCTAAAGAGTGCCTCAGCGATAACTGCTGAACGAGAGGCTTTGAAATTGGGCATTGAACATTTGACAATGTTGTTTCCGACAGAAGTTACCTCGTTTGATTTTCAAGTTGAAAACGCAAAGATAGGCACGAGTACAATACAAACTCAATGCGCAGTCTCTACGTCTCTTCGGTATTCACAGGGATGTGAACGACGCGCATCGTCCAATGCGAATCGTCTCAAAAACAGACGGTATGCACAACAGCCACCTCCGTGTCCGTCCGGGTCCCATCAGTCCAAATGTTGGGGTGCTTGGGCACGTCAACCATATCAGCGATGTCATCAAGATCCCAGCCATGGCCCCAATCAGCACAAGGATCAATGCGGTGAGCTACCCGACGCAATCTCGAGGCAAGCATCAACCGTATCAGAGGCAGCGTTTGCCCAAACAATGTTGACCTCACGAAGCGTTAAATAGGAGCCAGCCCTGCCAAAGCAAACACCGGGAACCAATTGCGCTTGTTGCATGCCATGACCTTCGAGAAGTCGGGATCCTCCCGAATACGAACCATGAATGGAAACGTACACTCCCAGAACAAATGACCATCCCCATCTACTTTTCCACAGAAGTGACAAGGAACATCTTCTTCCTTGAATTCACCAAGTGAGAAGCCGGTAGAATACAACTTCGTCCAAAACCACTTTCATCCCAAACGTGTAAATTTCATCCCAAAACCACTTTCATCCCAAACCAGTTTCATCTCAAAACCACTTTCATCTCAAAACCACTTTCATCTCAAAACAATTTCATCCAAAACCAATTTCATCCCAAACACGATTTTGATGAGAGAACAACAGCAAACAAGACCAAAAAAAAAAAAGTCAGTGTTTGTGTGAAAACGTCGCCGGCCGGCGATGCTCAACATGAAGTTTTTTTTGAAGCTCGAAAGGCGGGAGTTCAGGTGTTTGAGTTTCAGGTGTTTGGGGTTTAGGGTTCAGGGTTTAGGGTTTATGGTTTAGGGTTTAGGGTTTAGGGTTTAGGGTTTAGGGTTTAGGGCTTGTGCGAGGGCGAAGCCCGAGCATCCCTCCGCGGTGGGGCCCCGCCCCCTTACCACACTAAAGGTGTGGATGTCCGGGCGGGGGCGTGCGCTGCGCGTCGTCAATGGTGAAAAGCAACGCTGCGGTTGCATCGATTATATGTGTCATGCATGTACGGATGAAGCGCGTCCCAGTCGCACGCTTCGCTCTATGCTCCTGGGACAGACACTCCATCCGACCACTCATACGTGTCCAGCGCAAGGCCTGTTCCATAATTCACGTATTAGGGTTTAGCGCTGCGCTGGCCCCTGAATTCCCACACAACTGCGGCCAAGGTTCAGAGACCCAGCGCAATGAAATAGCGTTGGCACGAGTGGCATAAAGACTGCCATGTGTCTAAAGATTGTCCACCAAGATTGAACCACAAAATATTGTTCTCGGTAGCGGGACATGACTCGAGCAATGTGGCTCGAGCCCTATACGACAAGCTTGGAAACATTCACAAAATATGAAAGAAAATCTGCCAGCCATCTTCAGGCCATTGAGACGACATGGGCTGCCCCCACTCTGACTACCACGACAAAGCACCCCATGACGAAGCAAATGAACATAAAAAAAAAAGCATGTAAAGACTGTTGAAATTGAATTTCGGAACACTGCAACGTCAAACAGCAACTTGCAATTGAAGTGTGACACGGAGTGCTGCTGTGGAAAAGTGTTTTCATGTGAACACGCATGCGCTGTGCTTACGTGTTCGTTATGTGTAACTTTGGTGCTTTCCAGACTGTGCAAAAATGAAGACAAGACAGAAAGGACACAAACAAGAACTGTGTTCACATTTGTGACAACGAAAATCATTGCGCACTGAGCTGTCCTTTGGTCATCTTCAATGACGTCCGAGAATGCATTGCTTCATAAACCAAACAACACGTTTGCCGCTGGAACAAAATGCATATGTGGCAAGTCCTCAATGTACCTCCTGTTGGAATCATATTCCGTGTGGGATGACGCAACGAACCCCGTGGCTTCAATTCCTGGCACGTCTAACCAAAGAGTAATGTGATCCAGTGTGAAACCCTTCACTCTGTGCAATGTGTCAAACGTGTTGCTGAACAAATTGGAGGACCTTAGAAATTCGAATCATGAACCAATCCTGTTCGTGTTTGCCAAATGAGTTCTTCCTGTCATCGACACATTTTCAGTGTTCACATGCATACGGCCACTGTTCACACAGTCAAGCCTTGTGTGTCACGTTTGTGTTCGACATCTGTGATCTTTTCTTTTGTTTCTTATTATGTGCCGCTGTCGTCGCAATCACAGGTCTTCGGATCGAAAAAGCCCAGACAGCTTTTGTGCCCCGGGGGCCCCGACTTGAAAAAGGTGTCCCGGTCACCTCCTGCGTACACGGGCCGGCCCCCCGAGGGCCCCCGGGGGCCTGGAAACCTCTATAACCGACGGGGGTTCTGAAAACGAGCTTGCCGGACCCCAGGGCCATACTGAACACCATAGGGTGTATGGTGTTTGTGGAGGATCCCTAAGCAATACTAAACACCAAAGGGTTCTCGGTTCTTGTGGAGGATCCAAGGGCCATACTAAACACCACAGGGTGCTTGGTGTTTGTGGAGGTTCAGCGGGCCGCACAAAGTACCATAAGTTGTTTTGTGCTTGTGTAGGATCCCAGGTCAATACTAAGCACCACAAGGTGCTTGGTATTTTTGGAGGATCACTTGTCCGTACTGAGCACCATGAGGGTGGTTGGTTTTTCTGGAGGATCCCATGGCCATACAAAAAACGATATGGTGCTCGGTGCTTGTGGAGGATCCCTGGGCAATACAAAGCACCATAGGGTACTTGGCACTTGTGGAGGATCACTCGGCCGTACTACGCCATAGGATGCTTGGTGCTTGTGGAGGATCCCTGGGCCGTACTAAGCACCATAAAATGCTTGGTGCTTGTGGAGGATCCCAGGGCCATACTAAGCACCATATGGTGTTTGGTGCTTGTGGAGGATCCCTGGGCCATGCTGAGCACCATAAGATGCTTGGTTTTTGTGGAGGATCCCTGGACCTTACTTATCACCATGGGGTGCGTGGTGCTTGTGGAGGATCTCAGGGCCACAATAATCATCATAAGGCGCTTGGTGCTTGTGGAGGATCCGTGGACCGCACTACGCGCAATAGGGTTCTCGTTACTTCTTTAGACTCCTTTTGACCTTCCCAAATGTCAAGAATAATGTTTTTGACCTTCCAAAATGTCAAGAACAATTCCTTAGGTTTTGCTCTGATGGAACCCTGGAAATTAATTAATTAATTCGAGCCAAAATTAACTAATTAATGCTTTGACCTTCCCAAATGTCAAGAACAATGCCTTAGGTTTTGCTCTGGGGAACCACTGAAATTAATTAATTAATTAATTGTTATTGACACCCGAGAAGGTCAAAGGGAGTGCCCATTGTCGTCAGCTGGAAAAATTCTCCAGGACACCTTGACAGCTCACTTGGGATCCAAAGCGGGAGGTTACGGGTTATATTATAACAATATAGAGGGCCCCAGGAGGGGCTAGTTGTAAATATAAAAGGGCTTCTTTGTTTTAGCGCCATCGAGGCGCTCCGCTACCGCGAATCTAGCAGCGTCCTTCGGACGACAATCAGGTGTGGGTACCACCTGTCCTAGTCAGCATAGAGTAGCACCTACGAGCCTGCGGTCGGTTCACCCGTGTTAGGGTGGGTACGCGCCAGTGGCGCTGGGTGGGAATTTAGGGTTTAGGGTTTAGGGTTTAGGGTTCAGGGTTTAGGGTTTAGGGTTAGGGTTTAGGTTTTAAAGTGTAGGGTGTAGGGTTTAGGGTTTAGGGTTTAGGTGTTTAGGGTTTACGTTTAGGGTTTAGGTGTTTAGGGTTTAAGATTTAGGGTTTAGGGTTTAGGGTTTAGGGTTTAGGGTTTAGGGTTTAGGGTTTAGGGTTTAGGGTTTAGTGTTTTAGGGTTTAGTATTTTAGGGTTTAGGTTTTAGGGTTTGGGTTTTAAGGTTTAGGGTTTAGGGTTTAGGGTTTAGGTTTTAGGGTTTAGGGGTTCAGGTTTCAGGGTTTAAGTTTTAGGGTTTAGGTTTTAGGGGTTTAGGTTTTAGGTTTTAGGATTCAGGGTTTAGGGTTTAGGGTTCAGGGTTTAGGTTCAAGGAGGCGTTCGACGCTGCTATATCTGGGCTGGCATGGCTTGACGTACGCGCTGCATTGCTGAATTGCAAACACCCCACCCACCCAGGTTCCCACAACATTCGATGGCGTACGTTTCTGCGAAGAAGAAAAGAAATGAACAAAACAAATGCAAAGAAAAAGAAAAAAAAGGGAGAAAAAAAAAAACAAAGAAAAAGAAAAAGAAAAAGGAAAAGAAAAAGAAAACGAAAAAGAAAAAGAAAAAGAAAAAGAAAAAGAAAAAAGAAAAAGAAAAAGAAAAAGAAAAAGAAAAAGAAAAAGAAAAAAGAAAAGAAAAATGAAAAGAAAAAGAAAAAGAAAAAGAAAAAGAAAAAGACAAAGAAAAAGAAAAAGAAAAAGAAAAAGAAAAAAGAAAAAAGAAAAAAAAGAAGAAAAGAACAATAAAAGAAA
>CBDCEV010000240.1:0-13122 GCA_965215715.1 Hyphomicrobiales bacterium
TCACCTCAAGGAGACGGAGGAAGACAACACAAAAGAGGAAGGGAGAGAGCTGCAAAGGATGGAAAGGAAGACAGCAGAAGAAGACCAGCGAAAAAAACACTAGAAGAAATTTGGATGGAACATTTACGACAACATTTAGAAAGGTTTTGAAAGAACTCATTTTTCAAAAGTTTTCAGCGAGACAACGGTTGCGTGTGCAAATGTTCTTGTTGATGTTTCTTGGATGATTTTTTGGAGCTTTTTCAAAGGTTCTGAATCTTCAAAAGAACATTTAAATGATGTGTTTGTCAAATACAACACGACCGCTGTAGTTTTTGCGAAAAAAGAAAACCTTCGCAGAAACATTTAAAGGCATGTCACGAAAACATTTCAAGGTCTTTCAAGAAACAGTCTTATTGGAGAGTAGACACTGCACAAAGGAAAACATTTGACCTCCTCCGAGAAAACTAGAAGAGCCCAGCGAAAAAAACGACAGCCTCGCGAAAAAAACGACAGCCTCTCGAAAAAACCGACACCCTCAAAAAGGTCGCAACCCTACAGCGTATTTTGTTCTTTCTAAAAACGACAGGCCCCGAACCGTGCACGCAAGAGGTGCTCTTTTTTCTCGCGAGAGTGTGCTGCGTGTTTTCGGCCCACCACAAAGGTACGCGCACGCGCATGGGAATACAGTTCTGGACGATGAAGGACGACCATGACAAAGGACTGTCCTCTGTGGTTCTTTGGCGATGGACAAGGAAAACTGAGTTCGTCAGTGGAGTGTGTCACAGATTTGATCGATTGGAAAGTGGGACTGTGAAAAATGTGACATGTGTTTCGAAACGGGCCTCGCCTTTTCCACGTGCCCGACTTGCCGGGTGACTGCTCTCGAGTCGAATGTTTTCCGCATGATCCTGTTGCGTCGCCTCCAGATGCCCCTACCCTTGACCGTGCGTACCTGCCGGTGTGGCCGCCCACTTGATGCATATGGCCATCACCGCGCAGCGTGTGCACGAGTTGGGGTGCTGGGCAGACGGGGTTATGCAGTGGAGAACGTGGCAGCCCGCATCTGTCGTGAAGCGGGAGGTCGAGTCACAACCAACGCATTCTTGCGAGATCTGGACCTCGATCTGCCACAAGGAGGTGGTGGCAGGAGATTGGAAGTTGTCGTCGACGGGTTGCCTTTGTTCGGAGGCGCCCAGTTGGCGGTGGACACAACACTCGTCAGCGCACTCCATGGTGATGGCACCGCCAGAAGACGAGCTGCTGACGAAGATGGGGTCGTTCTTGCCGTTGCCCGAAGAACCAAGGAAGCCCGTTACCCCGAGTTGGTGGGCCCTCGTGCCAGGGCGCGGCTTGTCGTGCTGGGCGTCGAAGTTGGCGGGAGATGGTCTGGCGAAACCCAGCGATTTGTGAGTTTGCTGGTCAGAGCGAAGGCCAGGTCCGAGGTTTGGCTGTTGCGACGCAGAGCTGAACAGGCATGGCGCCTTCGGTGGGGCTCTCTTCTGTCTTGCACGGTCGCTCGAGCAGTGGCGCAATCTCTCCTGAACTTCCTGGCGCTTCAGGAGCTGATGGGGACATGCCGCCTCTTCATGAGGTGGAGCGCACTTTTGCTAGCCTTCTGTAAGGTTTAGGTTGCACTGATTCTGACTACCTCCTTTCTGCTGAAAAAAATGATAAAGATGTGTTTTTAAGTGTTAACCTTTAGCCTTCAGTTTTTAGCTTTTGAGATTTCAGCTTCGTAACTTTTGATGGACAAATGAAATGTCCAGAACTAGGAAGCTCAATGAGTCGTCGGAAATCATGACAGATCACTTTTTATTCTCAATGATGGAGCATCACGCACGACGAGAGATCAACACGTGTGTGAGAAACCCCAACATCACATATGATAACTTGTGAATGTTACTCTTGTTTGGATGATGTCAATGCACCTCATAACATCAGTTTGTTGTTGTGAACTGTTCAAGTTTGTGAAGTTTCCTGATTTTTTGAACCATTCTAATTTGGGCATATTTTTGACAAATGCTGTGACGTATCACATGCAACTTTTACACAAAATGTTCCCTTGTGATGTTCAACTCATCACATGTCTTCAAGAAAAGCATTCAGAGTTCTGTATCGTACGGTATGTTCACGGATGGAAAACTTTTCAAAGTGTGCTCAATATGACCAATTTTGAATTTCAAAATTGCTTTCTTCTTTTCCTGATCATTCTGATAATTTCAATGTTTGGAACGTTTTTGAATTTGTCATCTTTTTTAAACTATTGAACTTGTTGTGAAAATGTACATTGTTTAATCCTTTTAAAATGGGTTTCATCATTGAAACTTTCATTATTTTCTTCACACATGTTACCCGTTTCCACTTTTTCGACTTGCTTTGACATATGACAATTTACCTATCATGTGCTACATCACTTTGGGATAAATAACTTATCAGAAGTTTTGTGCGAACTTCTTGTGAGTTATTTGTCGCAAGTGACCACAATTTGTGAAGAACTTTTTGAACCTGTTGATGTTTCATGTCTTTGTAATTCTTGATTGCAACAGTCTGCTTCTCACAATTCAGTTTCCAGTTACATTGACACACCAGAAGTGCAGATTGCGATTCAGAAGTTGTTGTCACCAGCTCTCATCCCTCACAGAGGTGACTGTTTTAGTCATGTGTTGCACGAACGTATGTCAACGATCCGTGGCACACTGCATCAGACTGTGCACATTTGTTGCATGCCTCAAGCCGTTGGATCCAAGTCATTTGGAAGTGTTGAGCACAGTTCGTGTGCCAGTCCACGTGTGGCAATCGCGTGCCGCTTCTCTGAGACTCCTTGCGTTGTGATCCTTGGAGCTTGATCGTGGTGTCTGATCTCACACCAGAGCATCCTCAGTTGCCATCATCTACACTCTTGCAGTGTTCAGCATCATCATACACACGGACGTGAAGCACCAGATCTACGGAGCGAACTGGTCAGCGGACGACGAGATTGGTCGAACTGAAACTTGACGGTGGACGTTGGACGTGTAAATTGGTCGTGACATTGGTCGCACGAACACAGAGAGTGACATTGGTCACAGCGACAATCACTTTCAGCAACTTCACCTGCGTGATCTGTTGCAGGTGAATGTGAAACAGGTGTGAACAATTTTCAAAAGTTAAAACGGAAATCGAAGCATGGACAGTTCAAAAAAAATAGAAGCTTCAAATGATCAACATATTCTCAAGATCAAAATTTTCTTTCACAAATTTTAAGAACCAAAATCGTCAAAATGATCACACCAATTTCAAAGTGTGTGTAAAAACACGACTTTGGACTTGGTGTTTGAAATCAAATGGGAAAACGTCAAAAGAGGTTCAGCAACCGCCCGTGCTGCGCAACAACCGAACATGTTGCTCCCACGGCGTTGCCACGCGGTCTCAGCACTTTTGCGAAAAGGAGCGTCGCGCGAATATGCTCGGGACAGCGCGGTCAAGAACTGGCGAGTTTCGGATGACCAGCGTCCACCCACTTCGCCGCTGAAGACAACAAGACGACATCTTCCGTCTTCCCCAGACAGCTCCGGGTATGTTCCGACTTTGCGTTTCACCGCATCAACGAGTGTTGCCCCATCCTTCGTGGTTGCCCTTGCCCCGAGGGTCCCGTCCCTCTTGGGGGCACTCACGAGAGTCGCGTCTGTGGCACGTTGCGCGATCCCGAAAATCGCGAGGCCATCTGCTACGACTTCCAATCGTCAGCTCGTCGAAATCCTGCAAATCCATGTCGCGGACGACTATTTTGGCATCTCGCCACGTTCTCTATCGCGAGACGTCGAGTGGACGGCCACACCTGCAGTAGCGTTGTGACAAAAGGGAGTGGAGGCGAAGACGGCCGGAGAAACCACCACTCAATGGGAAACAACCTGTCCGTGGAGCTACGTTTTGCAGATGGCGAGTCCCATCCGTGCATGAGATTGTCTGTGATCAGAGATACGCTTGAATTTGACTTGACTTGATTCTCATGGTCTGAAAAAAAGTTGAGAAAAATCATATGTATTTTTTGTTTGGAGGAACTTCATTGATGAAAAAAACGAAATTAAAAAATGGAAAGTGTCAACAAAATTGAACCACAGGTTGTCACATATTAGGTCTGGAATCTAACCAGATGTCATGTTGACTCATCGTGAGTTTTGAGCAGAAAATTGTTGGTAAATTGCGTGTCGCGAGTTGTGTCCAACAATTTTTCATATTTCAATTACGATTGACGAAATGATTCATTTGAATTGTTTTGAATTGCTGGAACGTAGAAGAGGTTACTAATCATGGGTCATGTGAATTTTCATCAAAACTTGTCGTAAGTTTTTCGTCGGATAAAATCATTTCTTGTTGTCAAAAAATTCGCTATTTCAATTATTTTCAATGTTTTTTTTTTGATTTTTTTGAAATGTTTCATTTTTTTGAACGCTTATTGGGTTTTAATTGAGAAGTATCTCATATGTTGACGTGAAAAAGTGAAAGATGTCATTTGTTTTTGAAAAACTTGTTAGAATTGCTCTTGAAGCAAAGGTTCTTGTGACGCATGAGGGATGACTCAACATGAGTTTTCGCAACTTGTGACCAATGAATTATCACTGCTCGAAACAAATTAAGACAAGCACCCTGATCGCATGATAAAGTTCAAAGCGAAAGATAGTGTCAAAAAAGCAAAAAAACAAGAAGGGAAAAAACGTTGAACAGAATGTAACTGGGTGAATGATTCCAGTCAAAAATCAAATGTCACAAGTGTGGCAATTTATGATAAGTTGATCAGCACAAGTGTGATAATAACACAAAAAATGACTACGCGTTGAACAAAAAACAAAAACATCAATGTAGTTGCGATCGTTGAAATCGCTGAGCAATTATCAAAAATAAGAAAAAGTTGGAAAACATTAGAAAATTGGAAAATCAAAGCAAAAATGTTACAATTTGGAAGGAGATGAAAAACATTTTCAAACAAGTGTTCAAAACATCTTCAAAAATACAAAAACGATAACCTCTCAAGTTGGGTATTTCACCAGAAGTTCCGACACCCTGTGGAAATTACTCTTTACGTTGTCATAGTTTGCGATAAAACAATGAAACATTCATATGTTTTGGTTTTTTTGCAATCAATCTGTCATGTTGAGACATTGTGAAGATTTCTTTGACGAAAATTGTTTCACTCGCTTTTGACTCCTTTCGTCTTTGCCATTTTGTTCGTAAAAAGAGTGCCAACGGAAAAATATGGACAATCTTTTTCTGAACAATTTTTGATTTATTGACATGATAAATGATCTACCACAAATGAGTGCGGAAAAATCTGAAATAATTTTAATCATTGAATTTTTCAAAATGATTCACCATCAAAAATAGTCAGACTTTGTCAACAATTCACGATCAAACAACTCATTTACTATGAAAAATTTGAATCATTTGCTTTTGATCGTGAGTGAAGATGACGTTTGACAAATAATTTTTCAAGTTCAGAAATTCATTCATAAGATAAGTGTATGAAAAAATCAAGCAGTCAACGAGTCATCAATCAAAATGTGTCAAAAACACTCAAAAAATTGAAAACAGTCAACCGTGAGTTGTCATCACTTGCGATGTATGATTTGTCCGATCATGTTTCAAAGCAAAAACGTGAAAATCGTTTTAGTAAGTTTAAACAAATTCAACAGATTGAGACAACAAAAAATGAAATTAGTTCACACATTGGCAACATTTGCAGCATTTGCAGAATTGACAAACTCCAAAATGAGAAACATTGTTGTGAATTATTCAACAATAGAAAATCACTTTTCTTGAATGCGACAGATTGCGATCAACAAATATCTTGCCACAAGTTCGAATGATTCATGAAAAGCTGTTCATCAGAAGTGAAGATCATTCGTGTAAAGTCATCTATCCCAAATTGAAGAGACAATAATTTCCCGAATTTTCAAAAATTAAGAAAGTGTTGAACTCCATGAAAAGACGTGAAAATTGTTTGAACTTGACGTAAGCTGTGACAATTTATGGTTGTTGATTTTTAGGATTCCAATTATTTCAAGCATTACAACCGTCGCAAGCATTTTGAATGTATGTGCTTTTCAACACTATGTTTTCAAAGCATTTGAACTTGTCAAACCGTGTCATGTTTTTGGATTAATTTTCAATTCTTTTTTTGAAAAAAATTGGTGAGGGTCATTGCAAATTTGTTGTGTTCACTTCCGATCAATCACTTGTCACAAGTTTTTTCATTTGTGATCAGTGAATTTTTGCACGTTGTCTTGACGCATAACAAACCAATTGAATTTGTGTTTATATGTATTTTGTTTTTCGAAATTGCTTTCTTTTTGGACTTGTTCCAATAGTTTCAATTTTTCATTTTTGAGTAATTTTGAATATTCGACTTGTGGGAACTGTTTTGAATATGTAGTTTTTTTGGGTTTTTTTTGTTGCAATTTTTCACTATTTTCCACTCCCGCACATATTTCAACCGTTTTAACTTTTTCAAGTTTTCCACTTTTACAATTGATTGGCTTCTTGTCACGGGTAATGTCATCTTTGGATAAGTGTTTCATCAGAAGTCAAACTGTTTTTCTTATTGTAATTGTCCAATATTTTTGATTTTCTCACAAAAAATTGACCATTTTCAATATTTCACTTGTGGGAATTGTTTTTGTTTGTGCTTGGCCATCCACGCAACACTGCACTTGTACATACACGTACAGATGATGACTGAGTTGTTGCACTTGTCACATCGTATGATGTTACATCCATGTGTGCGCACAGACCATTGTCTGGTTCAAGCGTGAACAGTCGCGCGCTTGGGCACGGAGCAGAAACACGGTAAACATGGAAGCGGAGTGTTGCTGAATCCGCGTGTCTTTGTTGTTTGGTGGAGCTCTGGTGAAAAGAGCATCTCTCGTCAGTTTGTCCTGTCTGCTCTGGTGATCAGCGAGTGGGACGCTCGTTGAAGAGTCTTTGAACGAGTGGGAAACCCGTTGCTGGTTGACATCGAAACGGAGATTGTTCCTTGGTTGCTGGTCGTGACGCAAAGTCACAGTCTGGAGAGATCCTTTGACCCTGAACCCTTGGCTCTGGCGTGCGAACCGACTCAATCACAATGGAAGAAGCAGTGCGAGCTTTTGCAGCAGCAGGTGAATGCTCTGATGAGTCAGAACGCTGCACTTGAAGCTCAGTTGATCAGCACCGACAAAGAGAGAACCATAAACGCACGGGTGCGCTCAACTTGCTTCCGAACGCAAATATCCGGTTGGGATGATGTGGCTATGATGCATCACGAGCGCGAGATCGAAGTGGTCGCTTCCGGCCTGCTCTTGCGACATGGGGCCCAGTTGGCGATCGGCATCACTCTGCGCAGCGCACCCACCGTGGTGGCGCAGCTTCCACCAACGCCGCAGGTGCTGGACAATCACTGTGTTGTGACCTTCCAAAAGATTCGTCCCGTCGATGGAGGATGCAAATTTTCTTGACGGATTGCGCTGAACACGTGCTGATTTGACTGGAACCTGTGCATCAAGTCTGCAAACTGCCGTAAAGACACCATGGTTGGAATGAGGTGGCTCTGATGAATTTGGCGCCCTCAAAACTTGAAAACGAGAATGTTGTGAAGAACGAACGCTGACTTAAGACTCGTGCTCGAACAAGACTTCTGAAACATCCCTGGTGTCATTGATTTGGCCATGGGCTGAGATGGTCCATCATTGTCCCGAGCGTCACTCGCGCGACGCCCAGAAATTCGCCAACATGACGGGGACTGGCGCCAAGGTGTGCCATCATGACGGCATCTGGCGCCAGGGTGTGCCATGCGGTCCTCTTGGGGAAGGACCTTCGGACTGTTGTTTTGTCGCGAAATCGAGGCAACTGTGGATTTTCACATAACTGCGAAAATTTTTGAATTCGTCAATGCATTTGGAAATCTGAGTCTGAAGTGACAGGAAGATCCGAATTGACGGACCACAAAGCATCGTCGCCGCAGGGCAACATGCGTTCAACTTTCCACTGGATCAGTTGAATCCTGCAACTCACATTGTTGATCACACTTCTCTTTTTGCAGCGGCGGTGAACGACGACGTCACAAGAAAAACATCACGATAACCGTCGTGCGTCTCCAAACGCGGGAGGGGTCTGTCTGTTACAGATTGTCGCCAGTGGAACCCACCAGCTTGGCGACGTGCCCGAACAGCGGCGCCGTCCATGGAACCAGCACGTTGAGAGGTGAACGGGTAGTCGAGTTCATCGTCGTAGGTCCGTGCATGACGTCGGGAAGACGATGGGTGAGCGGCAAAACATTACCTCCTTGTTCTGGAGAGCTTTCAGAGAAACACACACTGCGGACAAGTACGCCAGTGAGCGCGTGACTCAGCCACGCGACGCGCCACACTTCGCCCTGTGTTCACGTGTGTGTGTGTCTGTTGAGCAGGCCGTACACGCACCGCGCGTGTGTGTTCACTCAAAGTGTTTTTTTTTGCTTGGATTGCCGCACCTCCGTTCCTTAAATGGAGCGAGTGCGCCCTCTTTCCGCACACGTCTTGCCGACCACCCAAGGTGTCGCAGTGGAGGGTTTCGAGGCAACACCTCTCACCTCTCTTGCTTGTTCGTCTTTGCTTGCTCCCTTCAGCTGGCAAACAGACTCGCTCTCACTCGAGGTCTCATAACCCAGTGAGCTGAAAAACGACGCCCTTTGCAGCAAACCCATTTTGGGAGTGATCCGACAACCCGTGAACCCAGCACCGAAAAAGCTACCACCAGTGAAGAACAGTGGACGTGACAGGGTGCCTTGTGCCCCTGGGACACTCCATCCCAGGCCCATCTCTGCCATAAAAACCCTCGAAATGACCTTGACCAGACGCTTCGGTGTACCGCGCGCGTCCTGCGCACAGCCTGCAGACGCTGTGCGTATTCGTTGGGCGCGTTCCCACGCTGACTTTTTTTTGCTCCCGTCACCAAAAAATGATTGACAAGGAAAAAATATTGAAACAAATGGAAAAACCAAGAAAGAGGTAGAAGGAAACATGCGAAAAATCAGAAAGATGATGAACCAGCAAGAACAAAGACAAAAAATGAAGAGAACCATCCGAAACGAATCAAACTAATGATAACAATTGTAAATATTGGTACAATTTGAAAATCATCACAAGTGTATGTTTCGTATTGCAAACATTCACATATCAAAAAAGTTTTATGAAAAATTAACGATCATAGACATCTTCGGGGACACGAGACTTTGGGCACGGTGTTGGGCAAAGGCATGGCATCTTCGGGGACACGAGACTTTGGGCACGGTGTTGGGCAAAGGCATGGGAATCGTCGAGGATCGGAGCTCCGGGCAAAGCCGTGGCTTCATACCTTGCTGGAGCCGAAGCAGAGAGGCCCAGAAAACCCAAGGACAAGCTCGAACAGGGATTTGTGTGATAAACGGGGTTTAAATCTCTTGAAATCGTTTGAATTGGGTTGTTTTTGCCTGACACATTTTCGGTGGCTCTTCGTCACAAAGGTATTTCCGTGAATGTCTTTCGTGTCTGAATGTCTGGCTTAATTTCTCAGGTTTTTTTTAACATGTTCTTTTTTTTTTTGAAAAAGTATTTTTGAAACACTGTTTTAATACATGTTTTTTGGACTCGGGCCAAAAGCGATGGAACAGAGAGAGGGAAAAGCAGCACCACCCAAAAGAACGAAGGCAAGGACAACCACCACGTTACTTCAATTCACCTTGCTGATCTCAATTTTTCCTAAATTTGAATCAATTAAACTTAGCTGCATGTTGAATTTATTTTCATAACAAAATATAATTGGGAACGGCAGCACCACGCCGAGGAGGCGGAGGAAGACAAGACCACCAGAAGGAGGAGGCCAAGCAGCACCACCCAGAAGAAGAAAGGAGGAGAGAAAGCAGCACCACCCAAGGGAGGTGAGAGGACGACAGCACCACCAGGAGGTGAGCCAGCAGCAGCACCTAAAAGAAGGAGGTGCAGGGAAGCAGCACCACCCAAAAGGAGGAGAAAAAGCAGCACCACCCAAGGGAGGGAGAGGGTGGGGGAAAGACAGCACGACCAGAAGGAGGAGAAAGCAGCACCACCCAAAAGCAGGAGGAGACAAAACAGTACCACCCAAGAGGAAAGAAGGAAAATCAACATCGCCCAAAAGAGCGAGGGAAAAGAGCACTTTCACCGAAGAAGAAAGACAAAGACATCCACCACTTCACTGAACAATTTTGTTTAATTTGACCTTGTGTAGTTCACAACTTTTTTTGTTCAACTTCATCTCAAGTTTCTTGTGAAAGAAAAGGACATCGTCACCTCAAGGAGACGGAGGAAGACAACACAAAAGAGGAAGGGGAGAGAGCTGCAAAGGATGGAAAGGAAGACAGCAGAAGAAAACCAGCGAAAAAACCACTAAAAGAAATTTGGATAGAACATTTACGATAACATTTAGAAAGGTTTTGAAAGAACTCATTTTTCAAAAGTTTTCAGCGAGAGCACGGTTGCGTGTGCAAATGTTCTTGTTGATGTTTCTTGGATGATTTTTGAGAGGTTTTTCAAAGGTTCTGAATCTTCAAAAGAACATTTAAATGACGTGTTTGTCAAATACAACACGGCCGCTGTAGTTTTTGCGAAAAAAGAAAACCTTCGCAGAAACATTTAAAGGCACATCTCGAAAACATTTCAAGGTCTTTCAAGAAACAGTCTTATTGGAGAGTAGACACTATACAAAGGAAAACATTTGACCTCCTCAGAGAAAACCAGAAGAGCCCAGCGAAAAAAACGACAGCCTCTCGAAAAAACCGACACCCTCAAAAAGGTCGCAACCCTACAGCGTATTTTGTTCTTTCTAAAAACCACAGGCCCCGAACAGTGCACGCAAGAGGTGCTCTTTTTCCTCGCGAGAGTGTGCTGCGTGTTTTCGGCCCACCACAAAGGTACGCGCACGCGCGTGAGAATACAGTTCTGGACGATGGAGGACGACCATGGCAACGGACTGTTCTCTGTGGTTCTTTGGCGATGGACAAGGAAAACTGAGTTCGTCAGTGGAGTGTGTCACAGATTTGATCGATTGGAATAGTGGGACTGAAAAATGTGACATGTGTTTCGAAACGAAATTTGACAAAGATGTGTTTCAAGTGTTGGCCTTCAGCCTTCAGTTTTTAGCTTTTGAGCTTCCAGCTTCTTAACTTTTGATGGACAAATGAAATGTCCAGAACTAGGAAGCTCAATGAGTCGTCGGAAATCATGACAGATCACTTATTTTCATTTATTCTCAATGATGGAGCATCACGCACGACGAGAGATCAGCACGTGTGTGAGAAACCCCAACATCACTTATGATAACTTGTGAATGTTACTCTTGTTTGGATGATGTAAATGCACCTCATAACATCAGTTTGTTGTTGTGAACTACTCAAGTTTGTGAAGTTTCCTAATTTTTTGAACCATTCTAATTTGGGCATATTTTTGACAAATGCTGTGACGTATCACATGCAACTTTTACACAAAATGTTCCCTTGTGATGTTCAACTCATCACATGTCTTCAAGAAAAGCATTCAGAGTTCTGTATCGTACGGTATGTTCACGGATGGAAAAACTTTTCAAAGTGTACTCAATATGACCAATTTTGAATTTCAAAATTGCTTTCTTCTTTTCCTGATCATTCTGATAATTTCAATGTTTGGAACGTTTTTGAATTTGTTATCTTTTTAAAACTATTGAACTTGTTGTGAAAATGTTCATTGTTTAATCCTTTTAAAATGGGTTTCATCATTGAAACTTTCATTATTTTCTTCACACATGTTACCCGTTTCCCACTTTTTCGACTTGCTTTGGACATATGACAATTTACCTATCATGTGCTACATCACTTTGGGATAAATAACTTATCAGAAGTTTTGTGCGAACTTATTGTGAGTTATTTGTCGCAAGTGACCACAATTTGTGAAGAACTTTTTGATGTTTCATGTCTTTGTAATTCTTGATTGCAACAGTCTGCTTCTCACAATTCAGTTTCCAGTTACATTGACACACCAGAAGTGCAGATTGCGATTCAGAAGTTGTTGTCACCAGCTCTCATCACTCACAGAGGTAACTGTTTTAGTCATGTGTTGCACGAACGTATGTCAACGATCCGTGGCACACTGCATCAGACTGTGCACATTTGTTGCATGCCTCAAGCCGTTGGATCCAAGTCATTGGGAAGTGTTGAGCACAGTTCGTGTGCCAGTCCACGTGTGGCAATCGCGTGCCGCTTCTCTGAGACTCCTTGCGTTGTGATCCTTGGAGCTTGATCGTGGTGTCTGATCTCACACCAGAGCATCCTCACTTGCCATCATCTACACTCTTGCAGTGTCAGCATCATCATACACACGGACGTGAAGCACCAGATCTACGGAGCGAACTGGTCAGCGGACGACGAGATTGGTCGAACTGAAACTTGACGGTGGACGTTGGACGTGTAAATTGGTCGTGACATTGGTCGCACGAACACAGAGAGTGACATTGGTCACAGCGACAATCACTTTCAGCAACTTCACCTGCGTGATCTGTTGCAGGTGAATGTGAAACAGGTGTGAACAATTTTCAAAAGTTAAAACGGAAATCGAAGAATGGACAGTTCAAAAATAATAGAAGCTTCAAATGATCAACATATTTCTCAAGATCAAAATTTTCTTTCACAAATTTTAAGAACCAAAATCGTCAAAATGATCACACCCAATTTTCAAAGTGTGTGTAAAAACACGACTTTGGACTTGGTGTTTGAAATCAAATGGGAAAACGTCAAAAGAGGTTCAGCAACCGCCCGTGCTGCGCAACAACCGAACATGTTGCTCCCACGGCGTTGCCACGCGGTCTCAGCACTTTTGCGAAAAGGAGCGTCGCGCGAATATGCTCGGGACAGCGCGGTCAAGAACTGGCGGAGTTTCGGATGACCAGCGTCCACCCACTTCGCCGCTGAAGACAACAAGACGACATCTTCCGTCTTCCCCAGACAGCTCCGGGTATGTTCCGACTTTGCGTTTCACCGCATCAACGAGTGTTGCCCCATCCTTCGTGGTTGCCCTTGCCCCCGAGGGCCCCCGTCCCTCTTGAAGGCACTCACGAGAGTCGCGTCTGTGGCACGTTGCGCGATCCCGAAAATCGCGAGGCCATCTG
>CBDCEV010000241.1:0-29823 GCA_965215715.1 Hyphomicrobiales bacterium
TGCATAGAAGTGGCGACAGATTTCAAGAGACTTGCACTAGTGTTTTTTGCAGCAGCGGGAGGAGGAAGCCCAAATCCGGACAGGAAAGGGACACAAGCAGATGCACAAAAGCAGCACGATATATGCACAAAAAGATGTACAATCCAAGGCTGACGCAAAGTCCAAGGCGACAGATAAAGAAAATGGAGGTGCATAAGCAGATTCACAACAGCAGCAAGAGAGAAATGTACAAAGAGATGCACAATCCAAGGCTGACGCAAAGTACAATGCTGAAGTTAAATCCAAGGTCGCAGGTTCGCACAGAGAAGCGGTGCAACAAAAAAGGAAGCAAAGGGCAAAGAGAAAGGCGGAAAGAGAGAGACCTTGAAAAGCAGACGCAAAGACACCCTTTCTGGGAAGGCGTTGAACGACAAGGAAAAGCACAACGTCAAGCAGTGCAGGAATTAACCTTGGATCATTCTTAAGTGAATTTGTCTGAGCACAAAAAAAATCAAGAACATCAAAAAATTAAGAGAGCCACTTGGCTCAACCAAGAAGAGAGGTATTTGCCTCACGAACGTCAAGCACAGGTCTGTGATATGAAGCAAAGCTGGGTGGCTCATTGCCCCTTCCCGTAATGACCGTGGAGGACATGGCATGTACTTGGTTTTTGGCTTGCACTCTGTCCGATAGGCGAAGCGATGTTCGTGGAAAGCACCGTTACAAAAGGCGCCGCGCGCCCTCTTACCTGGTCTGCAAAAAAAAAAACGCAGAATAGCTCGTTATGGAGTCTTCGCTTTAGTTGTTGTGGGCGCTTGCGTCCTCGGGTGTGCTGTGGGGTTTCGCCTCTGCTTCATTTCCACCGTGCCGCTTCCTCATTTGACTCGCAATTCGACATACTGCATGCTTCCACAACAGCAGATTTATTGCTATTGGCGTTTTCACTTCTCCGACACCACTCTGTTGGCGGATTTGCTGTCGCGTGTCAACCTCTCTTTTTGAAAAATGAGTCCAGCTCCCAACTGTGTACTGTTAGTTCTAACTGTTGCCTATTGCTGGCGTTTAGCAAAACTACAGTGTGGCCATTAACAACGAGCGGGGAGGGGTTGTTGAACCTTGCCTGTTGCGGGTACTGTGGTGTCCTTCGGAGCGCTGCTTCATTAGCACCTTCGGGTATTGCCTGATTTTCAGGTGACATGCAATTCCACAGCTTGACAGCTTATTTTTTTCACAAAAATGATTGTAATTTTAATGTTGATTAATTTCCTAACAACATATCAAATTTAATGCGATAAACAAAGTGTAAAATGCAAAGTGCTTTGTCAGCACTTGACTGTTTGGTAAATGCTACGTGCTAACATTGCACCTAGCACTTACCACTTAGCAAGTGCAAAGTGTTTGCATTTCTTTTTTTCCAATTCGTGTTCCCTCTTCGTTGTTTACTTGTGTGCGTTTATATATGTATATACACTTGTACATATAAAATATATACGACACACTAATAACGCCATCGAGCATTGCACTTGGCGTTTACTGGTGCTTTGTGCTTTGTTCTATGTGTTCATTGTGCCAGATCCTGTCTACCTTTGATACCTTTGATAGTTTTGATGTTTTTGAGATGTTTGAAAACAACCCAGAAATTCTCCTAATTGCAAAGTGCTAGCGTAGCACTTGGCACAAAGCAAAAACTCACGGCTAACAGAGCACTTATCACTTAGTTTCTGCCATGTGCTGAGTGCTATGTTCAGTGTTAGCACGTAGGTGTTGCTTGGTGGTAAGTGTTATGCGCTATGTTAGTACTTAGTTGGTGCTGCGTGGCATGTGCTGTGCGCGATGTCAGCACTTACTGTTTGCTGAGTGCTGAGTGCTGACATAGCACTTAGCACAGTATTTGTGTTTGCTTCTGATTCTTCATACGTTTGTGTTTTGTTTTACATATGTGTTCCTGTGTCTTTCCTTGTGTGGGCTATGTTTGCTCAATAATTACAAACAAGAAAATGTATTTCAACAGTATCATAAGTATCAAAAGTAAGGGAGGGCCGAGTCTCAGCACATTGAAAAACATAGAACATAGCACTTGGCAAAACCTAAGTGCTATCTTCTATGTCGTTCATCGTGCTCGGATCGGCCTCCTTTACGTTTGATACTTTTGAGACGTGGGAATGCAAAAAACATGAAGAACAAAAATACAAGGCTGAATGCCAAGTGCGAGCGCAGGACTTAGCACTTAGCACTCAGCAAATGCTAAGTGCAAATCTTCCACTTGACACTTAGCACTTAGGTGCTGAGTGCTAAGTGCCAACATAGCACATATCACTTAGTTAACTTTATGTGCTAACACAGCACATAGCACTTGGTTGTTGCTGAGTGCTTCGTGCTATGTTTGATATTGACACTTTGTGTTTGCTAGGTGCTAAATACTAGCACAGCACATGACACGCAGCACTTGGCAAGACCAAGCTGGTAAGTGCTACGTTGGCATTTTTCTTTTGTTTCATCCAAATTGGTGTTTTTATGTGTTTCCTTTTTCTACACATTGATAAAATTGATTTAGCAAGTATCAAACATATCAAAAGTAAGGGTGTCGGATCCGAGCACGATGAACGACAAAGAACATAATACTTGGCGTTTGCCAAGTGCTACGTACTACGTGCTTCATTGAGCTCAGATTCGCCTCGTTACTTTTGATTTTTTTGATCCCTGTGATACTGTTGATTCTGTTGACATTAAACAATTACACACAATCATGGAAATACTGAGTAAAAACCATATTGGTACAGTGCAAGCACTCAGCACTTTGCAAAAACGAAGTGCGAACAAAGCATCTATCACGTAACACTTGGTTTTTGCTGAGTGCAAAGCGTTAAGTGCTAACATATCTAGCACTAAACACCTAGCAAACACCTAGCCAACACTATATTGAAACATACCACACTGCACGTCGCCAAAACCAAGTGGTAAGTGCCACGTGAGCATCATGTTTCGCTTCTGTGTTTCCAACTTGTTCGTTGCTTTTCTCCTGTGTGTTGTGCCTTTGTGTGTCTTCTTCTTCGTCTCTTACTCAGTATTTTTCATAAAAACAAATGATGAACATGATTTCACAAGGATCAAAGGTATCAAAAATATCCGAAGAAAGAGGAGTGAATCTGAGCACGATGAAAAACACAGAACATAGCATTTAGCCAAAACGAAGTGCCATTTTCTTTGTGCAACAGAACACTTTGCACTTATCAAAAAGACTAGGTGCCAGGTGCTTTGTTGTTACTCAGTTGTGAAGTTATAACACTTAGCACTCTGCAACAAGCATATGCCAAGTAGCACTCAGAATTGCTAAGTGCAAAGTTTGAGAAAAATTCAAAGGTGTGGAACGTTCTAAGTACTGCAAGCAGTGAAGTTCTAGAACTTGGACCTTTGGCTCTTCCTCGGTGGCGGTGGTGCTGGTGGCGGTGGTTGCCTTTTTTGAGATGGTTGTGGTGGTGGTCGCCCTTGACTCCTTTGGTGGCGCTGCCTTCTTCCTCCTCCTTTGGGTTGTGCTGCTGTCCCATCCTCCCTTTGCGTTGTGCTGCTGTCCCATCCTTCCTTTGTGTGTGGGTGCTGCTTTCGCCTCTTGTGTGGTGCTGCCTTCTCCTCTCTCCTTTGGACGCTGGCGCCGCTCCTTTTTATTGTTAAGAATCTTCATTAAATTAAGTAATTTAATGTAACCAAATCAAATAAATCAAATTAAATCAAATTTCAAAATAAATTACATTAGAGTAAAGTACGGTGATGTAAGGTGGTGCTTGTTCCTGTCCTCCTCCTTTTGGGTCGTGCTGCCTTCTCCCGTTCTTCTTTTGGGTGGTGCTGTGTGTTTTTGGGTGCTGCGTTTTGTGGTGTGGGGAGGGAGGACGGAGGGGAGGTGGGAGCAGCACCACCCAAAAGGAGAGGGAAACGGAAAGCAGCACCACCCAAAGGAGGCGAAGGAGAGTGGGAAAGGAGAAGGCCGCACAACCCAAAAGGAGAAAGCAGCACCACCCAAACCAGCACCATCTAAAAGGGAAGAGTGGCGAAAGCAGTACCACCCAAAAGAATTAGGACCACCACTGTTCTTAACGTTACTTCAAGTGAACTGAATTTAGTTTCATGCAGTGACAATTTATAAATTTAATTATCTGTCATTCAAAAGAGGAGGAACGGCAGCACCACCCAAAGGAGGCGGAGGAAGCAGCACCACCCAAAGGAGCGGAAGGAAGGCAGCACCACCAAAAGAAGGAGGAGGCCAAACAGCACCACCCAAAAGGGGAGAAAGAAAGCACCCCTTCCCCTCCCCTCCTCCGCTCCTCGTCTCCTCCCCTTCCCTCTTCCCTCCACCCTCTCTCCTCCGCTCCGTGGCGGCGACTTTTTCTTGATTTACAAATTCGAGTCGTGGCCGCAACCTAAGTTTTTCAAAAAACAAAATGTAAAATAATCATATAAGTTCAATATTTTTGGCAATATCATAAACGATATCAATACCTTACATTAACAACTTCCATCAGTGGCCCTCGGAATCGAAACTCATGTAACATCAAAAATCTGTTTCTCTTTGCTGTTAAACAGTTTTGGTAATTGAAAGCATTTTACTTGAAAATCAAAAGTTCTTTGTATTAAAAAATATTCATAACTGATATTAGTAACTTATATCAATAACCGTCGGAATCTTGTGTCATGAACTTTTTTTGGGAGGAAGAGGGTGGGAGAATTGTATTTTTTAAAAATGAATGATAATTATTATCATTACATATTAAATATATCTATGTTGTGTTACAAAAAGCACCTCGGGATGTGGGGGTCATCGAACTGCATTTTGGGTTTTAATTAATATATATTTTTCAAAATATAACTTATGTTGAAATGTTGTACGAATAAACTTTACAAATAACAATTGGGTCCACATCCCGAGGGTTATTAATATAAGGTATGAATATACGGTATGAAGATGAATCGTTTCTTGACTTAAAATTACTGAGTGTTGTCCATGTACAAATTTGATTTGTTTGGGAAAACATAAAAATATCCATGACACCAGATTCCGAGGGTTACTTGAATAAGTTCTCAATAAAAATTTTTTAACACAACTTGCATCAATAAGTTCACAATGTTTGCACAATAAGAGGAATTCAACAAACAATAAGCCAAGCAACAAAAATAATTTTGAAAAGGCAATAAACCTAATAAACATTCGGACGTTGTTTTTTAATTGCCAGGGCAATTCAAATGATGATGGGCAGAAAGGCAGAAGGACAGAAAAAGGACAGACCGTGTTTCTCCCACACACCAATTGGTGTCAAACAGGGCGCCACCACTTCGTTTCCGTTTGTGTTCACTTCGAACTTGTCATCACATTGCTTTTCATCAGTATCCAGAACATTTATTCGCATGTTTTGAAGACGTTACGGGTCGGTAGACACTCTCTCTGGCTGCCGTCCACCGTTCAGGTCATCATGGAGTGCGGGCGTGCGTTAATGTTAGGTGGGACATCTCACCGGTGAAAAAAAAACGCACACTCACACCCTTACAGAGACTGCGTCCCTACAGCACCCAAGCACCTCCCGCGTGCACGCACGAAGCCACCCGCACAACGGCGTCCATCGACATCCACGTTGTTTCCTCAACCCACCGTGCACCAACACAGCCCGAGGAAACCACACGCAAGCTTCAACCGCGCGCAAGGTCCGCACAAAGGGCATTCTTGGCATGGAGACGCGCGCCCCCCTCGTGTTGCTTCGGGTGGCGTGCTCGGGTGGGAAGTGGGAGGGTGTGGGGTGTGGGTGGCGGTGCTTTCCCATCCTCCTAAACAGTATTTTTCAAATTCATAGTTTTCAATTCAACGCAATGTGAAAGAAATGAAAATATGAAGTTTAAAATATGTGTTCAAGCTTTTTTTTTTTTTAAAAAAAAAAAAACAACGTATTTACAAAATTCCATAAGGTTACATTCTCTTTCTCCACTGACTTTTCAAAGAGGTGGAGAAAGAACGTTATTTTTCTCCACTTTACTAAATGTCATAAAACTCGATACACAAACAAGGATGGGAGAGCAGCACCACGCATAGCAGCACTGCCCAAAAGGGGAGATGGAGAAGGCAGCACCACCCAAAAGGAGGAGGGGAACCACCACTTTACTTCACCTTGCCTTACGTCACTTTTACTATGCTTTTCTTTACTGCAATTGGATTTGATTTGTTTTTTCAATAGTTACATGTATTGAATGTAATTTACTTCCATGCCTGAAAAAAAAGCCACAACCGCCAAAAAGAGAGAGGAGAAGACAGCACCACGCAAGAGGGGAAAACAGCACAACATCAAAGAAGGAGTGAGGAAAGCAGCACCGCCCAAAAGGGGAGATGGAGAAAAGCAGCACCACACAAAAGGGTGAGGTGGAGGCAGCACCATCCAAAGCAGTATGTTTTTATTTCATCGTCTCTATTCCGGGAACAAAGATGGCTAACATAAGGTATCTCCCAAGACAACGACGTTGACCTCCTCCCCTCTTCCCCGCCGCTCCCATAACGGAGACTTTTTCTTGATTTACAAATTCGAGTCGTGGCCGCAAAGTGAGTTTTCTCCCAAAAATGTTTTGCAAATGTAAAATAATCATTTAAATTCAATATTGGAAAACACTTGTTATAAACGATATTATATCTTATATTATTAATTTACATAAGTGGCCCTCGGAATGTGGACTCATGGAAAAAAAAACGTTTTTTTTTTTTTTACTTTGTCAATAAAAAAAAAACGCAGTGGAGCTCGTGATGGAGTCTTTGCTTTAGTTGTTGGGCGCTTGCGTCCTCGGGGGTGCTGTGGGGTTTCGCCTCTGCTTCATTTCCACTGTACCGCTTCCTCATGTGACTCGCACTTCGACATACTGCATGCTTTCACAGAATAGGAGAAGGGTTTCATGTGACTTGCAACTGGACAGATTGACAATTCAATTTGTTTTTTTCACATGTCCACAACAAATTTAAAAAATATACACAAAAAATTGTAATGATAATTTCATTTTCGATTATTTTCCTGACACGTGAACATGTTATTATGTAGTTAGGTTGAAGTGCAACGTGCTATGTTAGCGCGCAGTTGTTTGGTAAATGCTGAGTTCTAACATGGCACACAGCAAACACGAGGTGTTAAGCCAGCACATAGCCCTTGGTTGTTGCAAGATGCTAACATATCACATAGCGCGTAGCACGTAGCAAGTGACAAGTGTCAAGTCAAATGTTAGCACGTAGCATTCAACACAAAACAGGGTGCTAAGTGCTAGGGGACCTTTTTTCGTTTTTCTTCCAATTTGTTTCTGCTGTTTTGTTACCTGTGTTGTATCAAAATCATCAAAAGCGAGGGAGGCGGATCCGAGCAACGATGAACGACAAAGAACGTAATACTTTGCTTCTGCTTTGTGCTATGTTCCATGTTTTTTTTGTGCCCGTGGGACAGCTGTCGTCGTCGAGCCGGGGTCATCGAACCAAAGAGTACCTGGAACAAGTAAAATGCTGCCATGATACGGATTGCAACGAACGAATGATGAAGAAAGGCTTCACGGGCTTAAAGAATGGGACATGGGAAGCGTATAAGGAAACCTTCTGGAAAAAGATGAAAGCCTCAGAACGGGCCTTCGACAGGATAAAAGAGGCCGTACGGCGAGCTCTTTTTCGGTTAAGGCCCAGCATCCGGCCGAATGGCGAGCTTCTCTTCTCTTTGATTCAGAAGAAGCAGGCATTTGTGCGAGACAGCGAGGCCTTCAACTCTTTCAAGTTGAAGGGTGGAGGTGAGGCTTCTGATAACGTTCAGACAGACAACGTGAGCAATGAGGCGTTGTATGTCATTGGATTGCATGGATCTGGTGGTGGCAAAGGGAAGCCCTGAGCTGCCATATTGCATTGGACACGCTGTGCCAAAAATTTCGCGAAGTTGAAAGGAGATGTGGTTGGTTTGGTTTTTGAACGAGCTTGTCGGTTGAGCGACAAGCCCCTGTGAGCTGAGCCGGTTTGCCTGAGTCTCAAAAATTTTGCTTCAATGAACATTTTGGCTGTTTTGTGATGAGGGCCTTTCCCTCACCGTGTTGGCCACTGTGTTTCGTGTGAATAAGTTTGAAGGGGAGGCTGAGGACGTTTCGGCGTGTTGGAATTGTTCTTAGCATGCAGCACTTTTTCAAGCCATAGACAATCTTGCACTGGTAGTGTTGTGGTCACTACGACATGCGACACGTCGCCACTGTCTCAAATCACATCCAAAACAAAAACGAAAGTTCGACACAAGGACGCGGGCAAGCATGAACGTAAGACCTCGACCCCTTGCGCTACGCATAGGCAAAGAGAAAGACAAAGACAAAGACAAAGACAAAGACAAAAGACAAAGACAAAGACAAAGACAAAGACAAAGACATAGACAAAGACAAAGACAAAGACATAGACAAACGAGGAAGGAAAGAAGGAAGGAAAGGAAGCGAGGGGACCATGTGAGAAAATCCCTGGTGAGAAGCCTAGAAGATTACTGATCAGATATGTTGTGGAGTACCGTTGCTGAGCGACATTCTCAATTCTCATCTCCGTCGGCTGGAAACTGGCGTCACAGTCACCAAATGGTGGACCGCAGAATTGGTCAAAAGCATTGGTCTTTCTTACAAAGGTAACACTGGCTTGGGTAGTGGCAGAATTCGGGCTATCGACAAGGAGGGTGCGCGTCCACCAGACCTGAGGGCGCACGATTTTTGGAGCCAGTTCGTCTTTGACGGTTGGTAGTCTTCAGTTTTCAGAGAACACCCGGTTGTGCATGTGCAGCGCGTCGTTGATCTCTCATCACATGACTGCCGCGTTCACAGAGTCTCAAACAACACAACACAGCAATCCATGTTCCGACGATCAGGTACCGTCGTTGTCTTAAACCACAGACCGTTCCGACAAGAGCTTGGACATCGTTTGCTTTTATGGTTCTTCCATCACCGCACGCCTCTTGCCTGGCGCGGGGCTCGGGAGGACGGTCTGAGGTACGGCGCGACCCGAGCGACGTTCTTGATCGTTCAACCCTGGGTGGCGCCATGGTGCCCCTGGACTTTGGCTCTACCACGTTACTCATGACGAGCTCCGTTCGGGTGGTGGCGATCGACCTCCCTCTACGGTGTGGCGTCGATGCACGCTGGCCTGGGCGGATCGAGCCACGCGCCGAGCAACTTGACGACGAGGGAGATGGTGACCCACAAGAAGAGGACGACGTCACGCAGAAGCTCCAAGCGCGCCTCTGCCCTTGCAAGGCGCCGTCGAGATGGCAGAGGCGGTGGCGAGTCGCAAATGGATCAGCCGACTTGCAGGCAGTGCAGGCGGAGCAAAAGACTCGGTGCAGGTTGCTGGGCGCCCCGATCGTACAGTATGCTCTGGTCTGGCGCGGAGTCACGCTTGCACGCACGGCGGCCTCCGCAGCAGCTCGGACACCACAAAGCCGTTCAGGCATGCGGCGCACGGGACGACGAGAGCCAGCCGACTGAAAGAGGCCCGTCTCGATCACGGACGGCAGCACGCCCGCGCCATTGATGAGGAGGAGCGTGATCTGCGCGAAGATCCAGATGGCAAAGGGCGCGGCGGCGGAGGCGGCTCTGCTTCTCCGAAGCAGGTGGAGCAGATGGGCACGCCGCGTTCCACCTTATGGAAATCAGCGCCCTCGAAGATTCGCAGGCCGCCAAACTGGGCGAGCCACTCGGAGTGTTTCCGCGAGATGAGCCACGCGTCGAGGTGCCTCGCGCATCACCGTCATTGGGGTCTGTGGCAAAGGCGTCAAAGACCACGAAGCCCGGACAATGCTCGAGGTCGGCAAGGATGCCTTCGCGCATGGAGTGGAGCGCCGCGCCTGCAAACAGACGAAATTTCATATTCTCGGCTCTCGTCGCGTCGCGCGGGCGTGCCTCTCGTGTGGGTGTATTGGGAGGTGGTGTTGTTGCAGACTCGCTATTTACCATCCTCGCTCTGTTGCGTGAAGCCTTCCGAGCGCTGACAAGGTGCGCGCTCGTGCACTCAGCACACAATCCCGCATGCGCGCGTGCGTTGCACACACGGTTGCGTGCGCCTCGAACATGCAGTTGCGCTCCAGAAAGCTCTGCGTTTGGACTGCACCACACGCAACTTCTCATCAACCGTGACGAGCGTGCCAGTCCACATGCTTGCAATGTGGACCACAGCCGGGCTTTCTGTACCACTCGACCACTCGCATTGAAAGCATCAACACGGTCAAAAAGGCACGCCGCACAATCTTGCATCCCTCGCAATGTTCACATGCGTATGCTCTTGAGCCTTGCTGAGCGCAATGTACTGCGTTCTCCTCCGTTGTTTGTAGGGTGTGCGCGCTTGCTTTCGCAGCGAATCGAGCATTGGGAGGTGCGGGAAAGCCGCCTCGCGACCAAGCGCAGAAGAAGGCAGGGGATGTGGACCCGATGCTCAAGGCGGACGTGGCGCGCATCGAAGCGACACCACGCCCACGCCCACGCCCACGCCCACGCCCACGCCCACGCCCACGCCCACGCCCACGCCCACGCCCACGCCCACGCCCACGCCCACGCCCACGGCACGCCACGCCTGACCACACCACAACACCGAAGTGGAGAAGAGTTTCATGTGAACAGCTTTCATTGTTCTTTGCCTGTTCCTGTTCTCCAAAAACATGAAAAGAATCAGTCTTGGAACAAAACTTTGCCAGCAGGACACAGTTCCTGGAGGTGAGTTTCCTGTCTTTTAGTTTATTTTCCCATGTTCAGCTGTTGTTTTCGCACTTCATGTCGGTCTGAGTGTTGTTAGTGACCAAAGCAATGCAATCACTATGCGTACTTGCTGTTGACTTGTGTCGTGTCCTTCCTGCACTATTGGCTGTAATCGGTTGGTTTTCGGGAGCTCGCAATTGCAAGTCGCTTGATGTTTCATGTCAAAAACAGTTGGGTTTGGGCCCTTCTGCTGTCATGTGAGCCCTTTGAAACCAAGGTCTCTTGTGATTCAGATAGGTGCACCCTGCAATGGGTGGCGTTTGACGACTTGGCGGCAGACAACTGGAGTGAGATATGCTGTATACAATTGGTATGAAGATGTACATGGGGATGCCGAAAGAGACATCTTCAACACCGATTGGTGCGTCCAACCGTACGAGGATTCTGACTGCGCTGGCGATAACGTAAAGGTGTGGGCTTGGACCGAGGAGGGCTGGGTTGATCAGAATGCGTTAATTCAAAAGACTACACACTTAGAGTTTCGTCACAAAAGGTGCGGGATTGCATCTCGCATTGAGAGCATCGACTTTGAAGAGATGAGTATTATTTCAGAGAAACATGTTGAAAGACAAAAAGTCGGGGGCAAGAGCACGGAAGTGGAAGCAAAGGCTTGGAAGAGATATGCGGTTATACCCTCACATTTGACAACAGCGGCAACGGTGGTATGAACAAAGACTTGGGACACAAGTGCTTTGAAAAGATTCAGGACAAGATCTCTGGCAAAGACTTTGCAAATGAGTTCTCTGACGGAATTCAGCGTGAGCGCTTTGACAACGACTATGACGAAGAATCCAAAACTTTGTTTTTAAAAAGGAAGCAAAGCAAAAAAGCTAAACTCAGCAACATGATTTTTCCACCCAGGTGTACAACATGACTCGAATGTTAAAGAACGCAAAACTTTGTTATGAGGAAGTAAATCAAAAAGAGAAGCTCACCGACATGAATTTGGACTTTCACTCGTAGGGCATGGAACTTGACACCTGTACCTACATCTTTGATTTTCAAAGACTGATGGACCTCAGCGATACGAATTTGCTGTACGATTGGAAGCCTGACTCGAGAATTGAACTCCACCCAGAACGGGTGTCTTCGGACCAAGCTTATAAGAACAGGCCTGTGAAATGAAATTGATAAGCATGGTTCTTCCATTCCCATACTGATAGTGCAAGACATGCAAAATACTTGGTCTTGGCTTGAACTTCTTCTGGATGGTCACGCGAAACTCATGGTTCAGCTGTGGTTGGTTCGTGTCGCGCGTGCAGTGGGTAATCACTTCGGCGACCTCTTAAGTTTTACGAGGATGATTGCTTTCTCGGCGGCTCCAGCGGGTGCTTGCATCTACTGGGTGCTGCTACGTACCTTTGCCTCATGGGACTTGACATGCGACATATTCAATGCATGCATAGAAGTGGCGACAGATTTCAAGAGACTTGCACTAGTGTTTTTTGCAGCAGCGGGAGGAGGAAGCCCAAATCCGGACAGGAAAGGGACACAAGCAGATGCACAAAAGCAGCACGATATATGCACAAAAAGATGTACAATCCAAGGCTGACGCAAAGTCCAAGGCGACAGATAAAGAAAATGGAGGTGCATAAGCAGATTCACAACAGCAGCAAGAGAGAAATGTACAAAGAGATGCACAATCCAAGGCTGACGCAAAGTACAATGCTGAAGTTAAATCCAAGGTCGCAGGTTCGCACAGAGAAGCGGTGCAACAAAAAAGGAAGCAAAGGGCAAAGAGAAAGGCGGAAAGAGAGAGACCTTGAAAAGCAGACGCAAAGACACCCTTTCTGGGAAGGCGTTGAACGACAAGGAAAAGCACAACGTCAAGCAGTGCAGGAATTAACCTTGGATCATTCTTAAGTGAATTTGTCTGAGCACAAAAAAAATCAAGAACATCAAAAAATTAAGAGAGCCACTTGGCTCAACCAAGAAGAGAGGTATTTGCCTCACGAACGTCAAGCACAGGTCTGTGATATGAAGCAAAGCTGGGTGGCTCATTGCCCCTTCCCGTAATGACCGTGGAGGACATGGCATGTACTTGGTTTTTGGCTTGCACTCTGTCCGATAGGCGAAGCGATGTTCGTGGAAAGCACCGTTACAAAAGGCGCCGCGCGCCCTCTTACCTGGTCTGCAAAAAAAAAAAACGCAGAATAGCTCGTTATGGAGTCTTCGCTTTAGTTGTTGTGGGCGCTTGCGTCCTCGGGTGTGCTGTGGGGTTTCGCCTCTGCTTCATTTCCACCGTGCCGCTTCCTCATTTGACTCGCAATTCGACATACTGCATGCTTCCACAACAGCAGATTTATTGCTATTGGCGTTTTCACTTCTCCGACACCACTCTGTTGGCGGATTTGCTGTCGCGTGTCAACCTCTCTTTTTGAAAAATGAGTCCAGCTCCCAACTGTGTACTGTTAGTTCTAACTGTTGCCTATTGCTGGCGTTTAGCAAAACTACAGTGTGGCCATTAACAACGAGCGGGGAGGGGTTGTTGAACCTTGCCTGTTGCGGGTACTGTGGTGTCCTTCGGAGCGCTGCTTCATTAGCACCTTCGGGTATTGCCTGATTTTCAGGTGACATGCAATTCCACAGCTTGACAGCTTATTTTTTTCACAAAAATGATTGTAATTTTAATGTTGATTAATTTCCTAACAACATATCAAATTTAATGCGATAAACAAAGTGTAAAATGCAAAGTGCTTTGTCAGCACTTGACTGTTTGGTAAATGCTACGTGCTAACATTGCACCTAGCACTTACCACTTAGCAAGTGCAAAGTGTTTGCATTTCTTTTTTTCCAATTCGTGTTCCCTCTTCGTTGTTTACTTGTGTGCGTTTATATATGTATATACACTTGTACATATAAAATATATACGACACACTAATAACGCCATCGAGCATTGCACCCGGCGTTTACTGGTGCTTTGTGCTTTGTTCTATGTGTTCATTGTGCCAGATCCTGTCTACCTTTGATACCTTTGATAGTTTTGATGTTTTTGAGATGTTTGAAAACAAGCCTCCAAATTGCGACGTGCTAGCGTAGCACTTGGCACAAAGCAAAATTTCACGGCTAACAGAGCACCTATCACTTAGTTTCTGCCATTTGCTGAGTGCTATGTTCAGTGTTAGCACGTAGGTGTTGCTAGGTGGCAAGTGTTTTGCGCTATGTTAGTACTAAGTTGGTGCTGCGTGGCAAGTGCTGTGCGCGATGTCAGCACGTACTGTTTGCTGAGTGCTGAGTGCTGACATAGCACTTAACACCTAATTTGAGTTTGCTTTTGAATTTTCATGCGTTTGTGATTTGTTTTACATATGTGTTCCTGTGTCTTCCTTGTGTGTGCTGTGTTTGCTCAATAATTGCAAATAAGAAGATGTATTTCAACAGTATCATAAGTATCAAAAGTAAGGGAGGGCCGACTCTCAGCACATTGAAAATCATAGAACATAGTTCTTGGCAAAACCTAAGTGCTATCTTCTATGTCGTTCATCCTGCTCGGATCCGCTCCCTTTACGTTCGATACTTGTGAGACATGTGAATGTAAAAAACATGAAGCACAAAAATACAAGGCCGAATGCCAAGTGCGAGCGCAGGACTTAGCACTTAGCACTCAGCAAATGCTAAGTGCAAATCTTCCACTTGACACTTAGCACTTAGGTGCTGCAAAGTGCTGAGTGCTAAGTGCCAACATAGCACATATCACTTAGGAAACATTATGTGCTAACACAGCACATAGCACTTGGTTGTTGCTGAGTGCTTCGTGCTACGTTTTATATTGGCACTTTGTGTTTGCTAGGTGCTGAATACTAGCACAGCACATGACACGCAGCACTTGGGAAGACCAAGCTGGTAAGTGCTGCGTTGGCATTTTTCTTTTGTTTCATCCAAATTGGTGTTTTTATGTGCTTCCTTTTTCTACACATTGATAAAATTGATTTCGCAAGTATCAAACATATCAAAAGTAAGGGTGTCGGATCGGAGCACGATGAACGACAAAGAACGTAATACTTGGCGTTTGCCAAGTGCTATGTACAACGTGTTTCATTGAGCTCAGATTCGCCTCCTTACTTTTGATGTTCTTGATTCCTGTGATGCTGTTGATACTGTTGACATTAAAAATTACACACAATCATGGAAATACTGAGTAAAAACCATATTGGTCCAGTGCCAAACTAGCACTCAGCACTTTGCAAAAACGAAGTGCGAACAAAGCATCTATCACGTAACACTTGGTTTTTGCTGAGTGCAAAGCGTTAAGTGCTAACATATCTAGCACTAAACACCTAGCAAACACCTAGCCAACACTATATTGAAACATACCACACTGCACGTCGCCAAATCCAAGTGGTAAGTGCCACGTGAGCATCATGTTTCGCTTCTGTGTTTCCAACTTGTTCGTTGCTTTTCTCCTGTGTGTTGTGCCTTTGTGTGTCTTCTGCTTCGTCTCTTACTCAGTATTTTTCACAAAAACAAATGATGAACATGATTTCACAAGGATCAAAGGTATCAAAAATATCCGAAGAAAGAGGAGTGAATCTGAGCACGATGAAAAACACAGAACATAGCATTTAGCCAAAACGAAGTGCCATTTTCTTTGTGCAACAGAACACTTTGCACTTATCAAAAAGACTAGGTGCCAGGTGCTTTGTTGTTACTCAGTTGTGAAGTTATAACACTTAGCACTCTGCAACAAGCATATGCCAAGTAGCACTCAGAATTGCTAAGTGCAAAGTTTGAGAAAAAAATTCAAAGGTGTGGAACGTTCTAAGTACTGCAAGCAGTGAAGTTCTAGAACTTGGACCTTTGGCTCTTCCTCGGTGGCGGTGGTGCTGGTGGCGGTGGTTGCCTTTTTTGAGATGGTTGTGGTGGTGGTCGCCCTTGACTCCTTTGGTGGCGCTGCCTTCTTCCTCCTCCTTTGGGTTGTGCTGCTGTCCCATCCTCCCTTTGCGTTGTGCTGCTGTCCCATCCTTCCTTTGTGTGTGGGTGCTGCTTTCGCCTCTTGTGTGGTGCTGCCTTCTCCTCTCTCCTTTGGACGCTGGCGCCGCTCCTTTTTATTGTTAAGAATCTTCATTAAATTAAGTAATTTAATGTAACCAAATCAAATAAATCAAATTAAATCAAATTTCAAAATAAATTACATTAGAGTAAAGTACGGTGATGTAAGGTGGTGCTTGTTCCTGTCCTCCTCCTTTTGGGTCGTGCTGCCTTCTCCCGTTCTTCTTTTGGGTGGTGCTGTGTGTTTTTGGGTGCTGCGTTTTGTGGTGTGGGGAGGGAGGACGGAGGGGAGGTGGGAGCAGCACCACCCAAAAGGAGAGGGAAACGGAAAGCAGCACCACCCAAAGGAGGCGAAGGAGAGTGGGAAAGGAGAAGGCCGCACAACCCAAAAGGAGAAAGCAGCACCACCCAAACCAGCACCATCTAAAAGGGAAGAGTGGCGAAAGCAGTACCACCCAAAAGAATTAGGACCACCACTGTTCTTAACGTTACTTCAAGTGAACTGAATTTAGTTTCATGCAGTGACAATTTATAAATTTAATTATCTGTCATTCAAAAGAGGAGGAACGGCAGCACCACCCAAAGGAGGCGGAGGAAGCAGCACCACCCAAAGGAGCGGAAGGAAGGCAGCACCACCAAAAGAAGGAGGAGGCCAAACAGCACCACCCAAAAGGGGAGAAAGAAAGCACCCCTTCCCCTCCCCTCCTCCGCTCCTCGTCTCCTCCCCTTCCCTCTTCCCTCCACCCTCTCTCCTCCGCTCCGTGGCGGCGACTTTTTCTTGATTTACAAATTCGAGTCGTGGCCGCAACCTAAGTTTTTCAAAAAACAAAATGTAAAATAATCATATAAGTTCAATATTTTTGGCAATATCATAAACGATATCAATACCTTACATTAACAACTTCCATCAGTGGCCCTCGGAATCGAAACTCATGTAACATCAAAAATCTGTTTCTCTTTGCTGTTAAACAGTTTTGGTAATTGAAAGCATTTTACTTGAAAATCAAAAGTTCTTTGTATTAAAAAATATTCATAACTGATATTAGTAACTTATATCAATAACCGTCGGAATCTTGTGTCATGAACTTTTTTTGGGAGGAAGAGGGTGGGAGAATTGTATTTTTTAAAAATGAATGATAATTATTATCATTACATATTAAATATATCTATGTTGTGTTACAAAAAGCACCTCGGGATGTGGGGGTCATCGAACTGCATTTTGGGTTTTAATTAATATATATTTTTCAAAATATAACTTATGTTGAAATGTTGTACGAATAAACTTTACAAATAACAATTGGGTCCACATCCCGAGGGTTATTAATATAAGGTATGAATATACGGTATGAAGATGAATCGTTTCTTGACTTAAAATTACTGAGTGTTGTCCATGTACAAATTTGATTTGTTTGGGAAAACATAAAAATATCCATGACACCAGATTCCGAGGGTTACTTGAATAAGTTCTCAATAAAAATTTTTTAACACAACTTGCATCAATAAGTTCACAATGTTTGCACAATAAGAGGAATTCAACAAACAATAAGCCAAGCAACAAAAATAATTTTGAAAAGGCAATAAACCTAATAAACATTCGGACGTTGTTTTTTAATTGCCAGGGCAATTCAAATGATGATGGGCAGAAAGGCAGAAGGACAGAAAAAGGACAGACCGTGTTTCTCCCACACACCAATTGGTGTCAAACAGGGCGCCACCACTTCGTTTCCGTTTGTGTTCACTTCGAACTTGTCATCACATTGCTTTTCATCAGTATCCAGAACATTTATTCGCATGTTTTGAAGACGTTACGGGTCGGTAGACACTCTCTCTGGCTGCCGTCCACCGTTCAGGTCATCATGGAGTGCGGGCGTGCGTTAATGTTAGGTGGGACATCTCACCGGTGAAAAAAAAACGCACACTCACACCCTTACAGAGACTGCGTCCCTACAGCACCCAAGCACCTCCCGCGTGCACGCACGAAGCCACCCGCACAACGGCGTCCATCGACATCCACGTTGTTTCCTCAACCCACCGTGCACCAACACAGCCGAGGAAACCACACGCAAGCTTCAACCGCGCGCAAGGTCCGCACAAAGGGCATTCTTGGCATGGAGACGCGCGCCCCCCTCGTGTTGCTTCGGGTGGCGTGCTCGGGTGGGAAGTGGGAGGGTGTGGGGTGTGGGTGGCGGTGCTTTCCCATCCTCCTAAACAGTATTTTTCAAATTCATAGTTTTCAATTCAACGCAATGTGAAAGAAATGAAAATATGAAGTTTAAAATATGTGTTCAAGCTTTTTTTTTTTTTAAAAAAAAAAAAACAACGTATTTACAAAATTCCATAAGGTTACATTCTCTTTCTCCACTGACTTTTCAAAGAGGTGGAGAAAGAACGTTATTTTTCTCCACTTTACTAAATGTCATAAAACTCGATACACAAACAAGGATGGGAGAGCAGCACCACGCATAGCAGCACTGCCCAAAAGGGGAGATGGAGAAGGCAGCACCACCCAAAAGGAGGAGGGGAACCACCACTTTACTTCACCTTGCCTTACGTCACTTTTACTATGCTTTTCTTTACTGCAATTGGATTTGATTTGTTTTTTCAATAGTTACATGTATTGAATGTAATTTACTTCCATGCCTGAAAAAAAAGCCACAACCGCCAAAAAGAGAGAGGAGAAGACAGCACCACGCAAGAGGGGAAAACAGCACAACATCAAAGAAGGAGTGAGGAAAGCAGCACCGCCCAAAAGGGGAGATGGAGAAAAGCAGCACCACACAAAAGGGTGAGGTGGAGGCAGCACCATCCAAAGCAGTATGTTTTTATTTCATCGTCTCTATTCCGGGAACAAAGATGGCTAACATAAGGTATCTCCCAAGACAACGACGTTGACCTCCTCCCCTCTTCCCCGCCGCTCCCATAACGGAGACTTTTTCTTGATTTACAAATTCGAGTCGTGGCCGCAAAGTGAGTTTTCTCCCAAAAATGTTTTGCAAATGTAAAATAATCATTTAAATTCAATATTGGAAAACACTTGTTATAAACGATATTATATCTTATATTATTAATTTACATAAGTGGCCCTCGGAATGTGGACTCATGGAAAAAAAAACGTTTTTTTTTTTTTACTTTGTCAATAAAAAAAAAACGCAGTGGAGCTCGTGATGGAGTCTTTGCTTTAGTTGTTGGGCGCTTGCGTCCTCGGGGGTGCTGTGGGGTTTCGCCTCTGCTTCATTTCCACTGTACCGCTTCCTCATGTGACTCGCACTTCGACATACTGCATGCTTTCACAGAATAGGAGAAGGGTTTCATGTGACTTGCAACTGGACAGATTGACAATTCAATTTGTTTTTTTCACATGTCCACAACAAATTTAAAAAATATACACAAAAAATTGTAATGATAATTTCATTTTCGATTATTTTCCTGACACGTGAACATGTTATTATGTAGTTAGGTTGAAGTGCAACGTGCTATGTTAGCGCGCAGTTGTTTGGTAAATGCTGAGTTCTAACATGGCACACAGCAAACACGAGGTGTTAAGCCAGCACATAGCCCTTGGTTGTTGCAAGATGCTAACATATCACATAGCGCGTAGCACGTAACAAGTGACAAGTGTCAAGTCAAATGTTAGCACGTAGCATTCAACACAAAACAGGGTGCTAAGTGCTAGGGGACCTTTTTTCGTTTTTCTTCCAATTTGTTTCTGCTGTTTTGTTACCTGTGTTGTATCAAAATCATCAAAAGCGAGGGAGGCGGATCCGAGCAACGATGAACGACAAAGAACGTAATACTTTGCTTCTGCTTTGTGCTATGTTCCATGTTTTTTTTGTGCCCGTGGGACAGCTGTCGTCGTCGAGCCGGGGTCATCGAACCAAAGAGTACCTGGAACAAGTAAAATGCTGCCATGATACGGATTGCAACGAACGAATGATGAAGAAAGGCTTCACGGGCTTAAAGAATGGGACATGGGAAGCGTATAAGGAAACCTTCTGGAAAAAGATGAAAGCCTCAGAACGGGCCTTCGACAGGATAAAAGAGGCCGTACGGCGAGCTCTTTTTCGGTTAAGGCCCAGCATCCGGCCGAATGGCGAGCTTCTCTTCTCTTTGATTCAGAAGAAGCAGGCATTTGTGCGAGACAGCGAGGCCTTCAACTCTTTCAAGTTGAAGGGTGGAGGTGAGGCTTCTGATAACGTTCAGACAGACAACGTGAGCAATGAGGCGTTGTATGTCATTGGATTGCATGGATCTGGTGGTGGCAAAGGGAAGCCCTGAGCTGCCATATTGCATTGGACACGCTGTGCCAAAAATTTCGCGAAGTTGAAAGGAGATGTGGTTGGTTTGGTTTTTGAACGAGCTTGTCGGTTGAGCGACAAGCCCCTGTGAGCTGAGCCGGTTTGCCTGAGTCTCAAAAATTTTGCTTCAATGAACATTTTGGCTGTTTTGTGATGAGGGCCTTTCCCTCACCGTGTTGGCCACTGTGTTTCGTGTGAATAAGTTTGAAGGGGAGGCTGAGGACGTTTCGGCGTGTTGGAATTGTTCTTAGCATGCAGCACTTTTTCAAGCCATAGACAATCTTGCACTGGTAGTGTTGTGGTCACTACGACATGCGACACGTCGCCACTGTCTCAAATCACATCCAAAACAAAAACGAAAGTTCGACACAAGGACGCGGGCAAGCATGAACGTAAGACCTCGACCCCTTGCGCTACGCATAGGCAAAGAGAAAGACAAAGACAAAGACAAAGACAAAGACAAAAGACAAAGACAAAGACAAAGACAAAGACAAAGACATAGACAAAGACAAAGACAAAGACATAGACAAACGAGGAAGGAAAGAAGGAAGGAAAGGAAGCGAGGGGACCATGTGAGAAAATCCCTGGTGAGAAGCCTAGAAGATTACTGATCAGATATGTTGTGGAGTACCGTTGCTGAGCGACATTCTCAATTCTCATCTCCGTCGGCTGGAAACTGGCGTCACAGTCACCAAATGGTGGACCGCAGAATTGGTCAAAAGCATTGGTCTTTCTTACAAAGGTAACACTGGCTTGGGTAGTGGCAGAATTCGGGCTATCGACAAGGAGGGTGCGCGTCCACCAGACCTGAGGGCGCACGATTTTTGGAGCCAGTTCGTCTTTGACGGTTGGTAGTCTTCAGTTTTCAGAGAACACCCGGTTGTGCATGTGCAGCGCGTCGTTGATCTCTCATCACATGACTGCCGCGTTCACAGAGTCTCAAACAACACAACACAGCAATCCATGTTCCGACGATCAGGTACCGTCGTTGTCTTAAACCACAGACCGTTCCGACAAGAGCTTGGACATCGTTTGCTTTTATGGTTCTTCCATCACCGCACGCCTCTTGCCTGGCGCGGGGCTCGGGAGGACGGTCTGAGGTACGGCGCGACCCGAGCGACGTTCTTGATCGTTCAACCCTGGGTGGCGCCATGGTGCCCCTGGACTTTGGCTCTACCACGTTACTCATGACGAGCTCCGTTCGGGTGGTGGCGATCGACCTCCCTCTACGGTGTGCGTCGATGCACGCTGGCCTGGGCGGATCGAGCCACGCGCCGAGCAACTTGACGACGAGGGAGATGGTGACCCACAAGAAGAGGACGACGTCACGCAGAAGCTCCAAGCGCGCTCTGCCCTTGCAAGGCGCCGTCGAGATGGCAGAGGCGGTGGCGGGTCGCAAATGGATCAGCCGACTTGCAGGCAGTGCAGGCGGAGCAAAAGACTCGGTGCAGGTTGCTGGGCGCCCCGATCGTACAGTATGCTCTGGTCTGGCGCGGAGTCACGCTTGCACGCACGGCGGCCTCCGCAGCAGCTCGGACACCACAAAGCCGTTCAGGCATGCGGCGCACGGGACGACGAGAGCCAGCCGACTGAAAGAGGCCCGTCTCGATCACGGACGGCAGCACGCCCGCGCCATTGATGAGGAGGAGCGTGATCTGCGCGAAGATCCAGATGGCAAAGGGCGCGGCGGCGGAGGCGGCTCTGCTTCTCCGAAGCAGGTGGAGCAGATGGGCACGCCGCGTTCCACCTTATGGAAATCAGCGCCCTCGAAGATTCGCAGGCCGCCAAACTGGGCGAGCCACTCGGAGTGTTTCCGCGAGATGAGCCACGCGTCGAGGTGCCTCGCGCATCACCGTCATTGGGGTCTGTGGCAAAGGCGTCAAAGACCACGAAGCCCGGACAATGCTCGAGGTCGGCAAGGATGCCTTCGCGCATGGAGTGGAGCGCCGCGCTGCAAACAGACGAAATTTCATATTCTCGGCTCTCGTCGCGTCGCGCGGGCGTGCCTCTCGTGTGGGTGTATTGGGAGGTGGTGTTGTTGCAGACTCGCTATTTACCATCCTCGCTCTGTTGCGTGAAGCCTTCCGAGCGCTGACAAGGTGCGCGCTCGTGCACTCAGCACACAATCCCGCATGCGCGCGTGCGTTGCACACACGGTTGCGTGCGCCTCGAACATGCAGTTGCGCTCCAGAAAGCTCTGCGTTTGGACTGCACCACACGCAACTTCTCATCAACCGTGACGAGCGTGCCAGTCCACATGCTTGCAATGTGGACCACAGCCGGGCTTTCTGTACCACTCGACCACTCGCATTGAAAGCATCAACACGGTCAAAAAGGCACGCCGCACAATCTTGCATCCCTCGCAATGTTCACATGCGTATGCTCTTGAGCCTTGCTGAGCGCAATGTACTGCGTTCTCCTCCGTTGTTTGTAGGGTGTGCGCGCTTGCTTTCGCAGCGAATCGAGCATTGGGAGGTGCGGGAAAGCCGCCTCGCGACCAAGCGCAGAAGAAGGCAGGGGATGTGGACCCGATGCTCAAGGCGGACGTGGCGCGCATCGAAGCGACACCACGCCCACGCCCACGCCCACGCCCACGCCCACGCCCACGCCCACGCCCACGCCCACGCCCACGCCCACGCCCACGCCCACGCCCACGCCCACGGCACGCCACGCCTGACCACACCACAACACCGAAGTGGAGAAGAGTTTCATGTGAACAGCTTTCATTGTTCTTTGCCTGTTCCTGTTCTCCAAAAACATGAAAAGAATCAGTCTTGGAACAAAACTTTGCCAGCAGGACACAGTTCCTGGAGGTGAGTTTCCTGTCTTTTAGTTTATTTTCCCATGTTCAGCTGTTGTTTTCGCACTTCATGTCGGTCTGAGTGTTGTTAGTGACCAAAGCAATGCAATCACTATGCGTACTTGCTGTTGACTTGTGTCGTGTCCTTCCTGCACTATTGGCTGTAATCGGTTGGTTTTCGGGAGCTCGCAATTGCAAGTCGCTTGATGTTTCATGTCAAAAACAGTTGGGTTTGGGCCCTTCTGCTGTCATGTGAGCCCTTTGAAACCAAGGTCTCTTGTGATTCAGATAGGTGCACCCTGCAATGGGTGGCGTTTGACGACTTGGCGGCAGACAACTGGAGTGAGATATGCTGTATACAATTGGTATGAAGATGTACATGGGGATGCCGAAAGAGACATCTTCAACACCGATTGGTGCGTCCAACCGTACGAGGATTCTGACTGCGCTGGCGATAACGTAAAGGTGTGGGCTTGGACCGAGGAGGGCTGGGTTGATCAGAATGCGTTAATTCAAAAGACTACACACTTAGAGTTTCGTCACAAAAGGTGCGGGATTGCATCTCGCATTGAGAGCATCGACTTTGAAGAGATGAGTATTATTTCAGAGAAACATGTTGAAAGACAAAAAGTCGGGGGCAAGAGCACGGAAGTGGAAGCAAAGGCTTGGAAGAGATATGCGGTTATACCCTCACATTTGACAACAGCGGCAACGGTGGTATGAACAAAGACTTGGGACACAAGTGCTTTGAAAAGATTCAGGACAAGATCTCTGGCAAAGACTTTGCAAATGAGTTCTCTGACGGAATTCAGCGTGAGCGCTTTGACAACGACTATGACGAAGAATCCAAAACTTTGTTTTTAAAAAGGAAGCAAAGCAAAAAAGCTAAACTCAGCAACATGATTTTTCCACCCAGGTGTACAACATGACTCGAATGTTAAAGAACGCAAAACTTTGTTATGAGGAAGTAAATCAAAAAGAGAAGCTCACCGACATGAATTTGGACTTTCACTCGTAGGGCATGGAACTTGACACCTGTACCTACATCTTTGATTTTCAAAGACTGATGGACCTCAGCGATACGAATTTGCTGTACGATTGGAAGCCTGACTCGAGAATTGAACTCCACCCAGAACGGGTGTCTTCGGACCAAGCTTATAAGAACAGGCCTGTGAAATGAAATTGATAAGCATGGTTCTTCCATTCCCATACTGATAGTGCAAGACATGCAAAATACTTGGTCTTGGCTTGAACTTCTTCTGGATGGTCACGCGAAACTCATGGTTCAGCTGTGGTTGGTTCGTGTCGCGCGTGCAGTGGGTAATCACTTCGGCGACCTCTTAAGTTTTACGAGGATGATTGCTTTCTCGGCGGCTCCAGCGGGTGCTTGCATCTACTGGGTGCTGCTACGTACCTTTGCCTCATGGGACTTGACATGCGACATATTCAATGCATGCATAGAAGTGGCGACAGATTTCAAGAGACTTGCACTAGTGTTTTTTGCAGCAGCGGGAGGAGGAAGCCCAAATCCGGACAGGAAAGGGACACAAGCAGATGCACAAAAGCAGCACGATATATGCACAAAAAGATGTACAATCCAAGGCTGACGCAAAGTCCAAGGCGACAGATAAAGAAAATGGAGGTGCATAAGCAGATTCACAACAGCAGCAAGAGAGAAATGTACAAAGAGATGCACAATCCAAGGCTGACGCAAAGTACAATGCTGAAGTTAAATCCAAGGTCGCAGGTTCGCACAGAGAAGCGGTGCAACAAAAAAGGAAGCAAAGGGCAAAGAGAAAGGCGGAAAGAGAGAGACCTTGAAAAGCAGACGCAAAGACACCCTTTCTGGGAAGGCGTTGAACGACAAGGAAAAGCACAACGTCAAGCAGTGCAGGAATTAACCTTGGATCATTCTTAAGTGAATTTGTCTGAGCACAAAAAAAATCAAGAACATCAAAAATTAAGAGAGCCACTTGGCTCAACCAAGAAGAGAGGTATTTGCCTCACGAACGTCAAGCACAGGTCTGTGATATGAAGCAAAGCTGGGTGGCTCATTGCCCCTTCCCGTAATGACCGTGGAGGACATGGCATGTACTTGGTTTTTGGCTTGCACTCTGTCCGATAGGCGAAGCGATGTTCGTGGAAAGCACCGTTACAAAAGGCGCCGCGCGCCCTCTTACCTGGTCTGCAAAAAAAAAAAACGCAGAATAGCTCGTTATGGAGTCTTCGCTTTAGTTGTTGTGGGCGCTTGCGTCCTCGGGTGTGCTGTGGGGTTTCGCCTCTGCTTCATTTCCACCGTGCCGCTTCCTCATTTGACTCGCAATTCGACATACTGCATGCTTCCACAACAGCAGATTTATTGCTATTGGCGTTTTCACTTCTCCGACACCACTCTGTTGGCGGATTTGCTGTCGCGTGTCAACCTCTCTTTTTGAAAAATGAGTCCAGCTCCCAACTGTGTACTGTTAGTTCTAACTGTTGCCTATTGCTGGCGTTTAGCAAAACTACAGTGTGGCCATTAACAACGAGCGGGGAGGGGTTGTTGAACCTTGCCTGTTGCGGGTACTGTGGTGTCCTTCGGAGCGCTGCTTCATTAGCACCTTCGGGTATTGCCTGATTTTCAGGTGACATGCAATTCCACAGCTTGACAGCTTATTTTTTTCACAAAAATGATTGTAATTTTAATGTTGATTAATTTCCTAACAACATATCAAATTTAATGCGATAAACAAAGTGTAAAATGCAAAGTGCTTTGTCAGCACTTGACTGTTTGGTAAATGCTACGTGCTAACATTGCACCTAGCACTTACCACTTAGCAAGTGCAAAGTGTTTGCATTTCTTTTTTTCCAATTCGTGTTCCCTCTTCGTTGTTTACTTGTGTGCGTTTATATATGTATATACACTTGTACATATAAAATATATACGACACACTAATAACGCCATCGAGCATTGCACCCGGCGTTTACTGGTGCTTTGTGCTTTGTTCTATGTGTTCATTGTGCCAGATCCTGTCTACCTTTGATACCTTTGATAGTTTTGATGTTTTTGAGATGTTTGAAAACAAGCCTCCAAATTGCGACGTGCTAGCGTAGCACTTGGCACAAAGCAAAATTTCACGGCTAACAGAGCACCTATCACTTAGTTTCTGCCATTTGCTGAGTGCTATGTTCAGTGTTAGCACGTAGGTGTTGCTAGGTGGCAAGTGTTTTGCGCTATGTTAGTACTAAGTTGGTGCTGCGTGGCAAGTGCTGTGCGCGATGTCAGCACGTACTGTTTGCTGAGTGCTGAGTGCTGACATAGCACTTAGCACAGTATTTGTGTTTGCTTCTGATTCTTCATACGTTTGTGTTTTGTTTTACATATGTGTTCCTGTGTCTTTCCTTGTGTGGGCTATGTTTGCTCAATAATTACAAACAAGAAAATGTATTTCAACAGTATCATAAGTATCAAAAGTAAGGGAGGGCCGAGTCTCAGCACATTGAAAAACATAGAACATAGCACTTGGCAAAACCTAAGTGCTATCTTCTATGTCGTTCATCGTGCTCGGATCGGCCTCCTTTACGTTTGATACTTTTGAGACGTGGGAATGCAAAAAACATGAAGAACAAAAATACAAGGCTGAATGCCAAGTGCGAGCGCAGGACTTAGCACTTAGCACTCAGCAAATGCTAAGTGCAAATCTTCCACTTGACACTTAGCACTTAGGTGCTGAGTGCTAAGTGCCAACATAGCACATATCACTTAGTTAACTTTATGTGCTAACACAGCACATAGCACTTGGTTGTTGCTGAGTGCTTCGTGCTATGTTTGATATTGACACTTTGTGTTTGCTAGGTGCTAAATACTAGCACAGCACATGACACGCAGCACTTGGCAAGACCAAGCTGGTAAGTGCTACGTTGGCATTTTTCTTTTGTTTCATCCAAATTGGTGTTTTTATGTGTTTCCTTTTTCTACACATTGATAAAATTGATTTAGCAAGTATCAAACATATCAAAAGTAAGGGTGTCGGATCCGAGCACGATGAACGACAAAGAACATAATACTTGGCGTTTGCCAAGTGCTACGTACTACGTGCTTCATTGAGCTCAGATTCGCCTCGTTACTTTTGATTTTTTTGATCCCTGTGATACTGTTGATTCTGTTGACATTAAACAATTACACACAATCATGGAAATACTGAGTAAAAACCATATTGGTACAGTGCAAGCACTCAGCACTTTGCAAAAACGAAGTGCGAACAAAGCATCTATCACGTAACACTTGGTTTTTGCTGAGTGCAAAGCGTTAAGTGCTAACATATCTAGCACTAAACACCTAGCAAACACCTAGCCAACACTATATTGAAACATACCACACTGCACGTCGCCAAAACCAAGTGGTAAGTGCCACGTGAGCATCATGTTTCGCTTCTGTGTTTCCAACTTGTTCGTTGCTTTTCTCCTGTGTGTTGTGCCTTTGTGTGTCTTCTTCTTCGTCTCTTACTCAGTATTTTTCATAAAAACAAATGATGAACATGATTTCACAAGGATCAAAGGTATCAAAAATATCCGAAGAAAGAGGAGTGAATCTGAGCACGATGAAAAACACAGAACATAGCATTTAGCCAAAACGAAGTGCCATTTTCTTTGTGCAACAGAACACTTTGCACTTATCAAAAAGACTAGGTGCCAGGTGCTTTGTTGTTACTCAGTTGTGAAGTTATAACACTTAGCACTCTGCAACAAGCATATGCCAAGTAGCACTCAGAATTGCTAAGTGCAAAGTTTGAGAAAAATTCAAAGGTGTGGAACGTTCTAAGTACTGCAAGCAGTGAAGTTCTAGAACTTGGACCTTTGGCTCTTCCTCGGTGGCGGTGGTGCTGGTGGCGGTGGTTGCCTTTTTTGAGATGGTTGTGGTGGTGGTCGCCCTTGACTCCTTTGGTGGCGCTGCCTTCTTCCTCCTCCTTTGGGTTGTGCTGCTGTCCCATCCTCCCTTTGCGTTGTGCTGCTGTCCCATCCTTCCTTTGTGTGTGGGTGCTGCTTTCGCCTCTTGTGTGGTGCTGCCTTCTCCTCTCTCCTTTGGACGCTGGCGCCGCTCCTTTTTATTGTTAAGAATCTTCATTAAATTAAGTAATTTAATGTAACCAAATCAAATAAATCAAATTAAATCAAATTTCAAAATAAATTACATTAGAGTAAAGTACGGTGATGTAAGGTGGTGCTTGTTCCTGTCCTCCTCCTTTTGGGTCGTGCTGCCTTCTCCCGTTCTTCTTTTGGGTGGTGCTGTGTGTTTTTGGGTGCTGCGTTTTGTGGTGTGGGGAGGGAGGACGGAGGGGAGGTGGGAGCAGCACCACCCAAAAGGAGAGGGAAACGGAAAGCAGCACCACCCAAAGGAGGCGAAGGAGAGTGGGAAAGGAGAAGGCCGCACAACCCAAAAGGAGAAAGCAGCACCACCCAAACCAGCACCATCTAAAAGGGAAGAGTGGCGAAAGCAGTACCACCCAAAAGAATTAGGACCACCACTGTTCTTAACGTTACTTCAAGTGAACTGAATTTAGTTTCATGCAGTGACAATTTATAAATTTAATTATCTGTCATTCAAAAGAGGAGGAACGGCAGCACCACCCAAAGGAGGCGGAGGAAGCAGCACCACCCAAAGGAGCGGAAGGAAGGCAGCACCACCAAAAGAAGGAGGAGGCCAAACAGCACCACCCAAAAGGGGAGAAAGAAAGCACCCCTTCCCCTCCCCTCCTCCGCTCCTCGTCTCCTCCCCTTCCCTCTTCCCTCCACCCTCTCTCCTCCGCTCCGTGGCGGCGACTTTTTCTTGATTTACAAATTCGAGTCGTGGCCGCAACCTAAGTTTTTCAAAAAACAAAATGTAAAATAATCATATAAGTTCAATATTTTTGGCAATATCATAAACGATATCAATACCTTACATTAACAACTTCCATCAGTGGCCCTCGGAATCGAAACTCATGTAACATCAAAAATCTGTTTCTCTTTGCTGTTAAACAGTTTTGGTAATTGAAAGCATTTTACTTGAAAATCAAAAGTTCTTTGTATTAAAAAATATTCATAACTGATATTAGTAACTTATATCAATAACCGTCGGAATCTTGTGTCATGAACTTTTTTTGGGAGGAAGAGGGTGGGAGAATTGTATTTTTTAAAAATGAATGATAATTATTATCATTACATATTAAATATATCTATGTTGTGTTACAAAAAGCACCTCGGGATGTGGGGGTCATCGAACTGCATTTTGGGTTTTAATTAATATATATTTTTCAAAATATAACTTATGTTGAAATGTTGTACGAATAAACTTTACAAATAACAATTGGGTCCACATCCCGAGGGTTATTAATATAAGGTATGAATATACGGTATGAAGATGAATCGTTTCTTGACTTAAAATTACTGAGTGTTGTCCATGTACAAATTTGATTTGTTTGGGAAAACATAAAAATATCCATGACACCAGATTCCGAGGGTTACTTGAATAAGTTCTCAATAAAAATTTTTTAACACAACTTGCATCAATAAGTTCACAATGTTTGCACAATAAGAGGAATTCAACAAACAATAAGCCAAGCAACAAAAATAATTTTGAAAAGGCAATAAACCTAATAAACATTCGGACGTTGTTTTTTAATTGCCAGGGCAATTCAAATGATGATGGGCAGAAAGGCAGAAGGACAGAAAAAGGACAGACCGTGTTTCTCCCACACACCAATTGGTGTCAAACAGGGCGCCACCACTTCGTTTCCGTTTGTGTTCACTTCGAACTTGTCATCACATTGCTTTTCATCAGTATCCAGAACATTTATTCGCATGTTTTGAAGACGTTACGGGTCGGTAGACACTCTCTCTGGCTGCCGTCCACCGTTCAGGTCATCATGGAGTGCGGGCGTGCGTTAATGTTAGGTGGGACATCTCACCGGTGAAAAAAAAACGCACACTCACACCCTTACAGAGACTGCGTCCCTACAGCACCCAAGCACCTCCCGCGTGCAC
>CBDCEV010000242.1:0-8073 GCA_965215715.1 Hyphomicrobiales bacterium
GAAAAATAATCGGAAAAGGAATGCAAACTCAACCACCACGCTCACGACCAAGACGAGCACCTCCTCTACCACCACCTCCTAAAGGTAAAGGAATGCAAATTCAACCTCCACCTTTTTTCGGAACTTGGGAGGATTATTATCATTTTAAAAAAACTGAAATTTGAAGATAAACCTCTATCCAACATTGACTTGAGAAAATGGTGCAACTTTTTACGAATTCCCATCAAAGGTATTTTCAGCAGAAATGAAACAAAACCCTTGTTTCATTCTCCATGTATTATCAACTTGGATGATTTTGGAAGTTTGGGAACTCATTGGGTATGTTGTTGGTCTGCCAAAAATGGTACTTACGAGTATTTCGATTCATTTGGGCTTCCACCACCTTTGGAATGGTAAAAGAAATGTCAATGCACAGGATGACACATTTTTTCAGAAATGATAACCAAATTCAATGGGAACAAAGTGTGAGATGTGGTTACTATTGTCTTCTCTTTTTAAACGAAAGAAACAAGGGCACAAGTTTTGCCGATATTTTGAAAATGTTCTCCAACGATCTACTCAAAAACGAGGAAATAGTGAAAAAATATTTTTCTTGAAATATATACAATGGAAATATATTGTGTGAAAGAAAAGCGGAACACACCAAATGTGGAAGGAAGTGAAAAAGTTGTAATCACAAAGAATAATCGAAAACTCTTGAAAGTGAAATGTGCTAGTTGTGGAAGAACAAAAGCAAGTTTTATGCCGGGAAACTAGGTGTGCCCTCCCTTGCGGAGGGCAGTGGTATATTTGGCGACGTTGCCATGGCAGTGGGTGATCTTGCTATTACAAAAGGAATCCCATATCTTGCGAAAAAAAGTGTTGAAGCTGGAAGATATTACGCTTCTGAAGCAATGAGAGACCCAAAACTGCAAAAGAAAGCAATAAATTACACTCTTAACAAAGCCCGCCCAGTAATTCAAAAAGTTGGAAGTGAAATGTTAGATCAACTTTCAACTAAAGTTCGACCAAACCAACGTTACAAAACTGACAGACCTGATTTGGATGGCGCCGGCTTTGATATACATGCAGCAATTGGTAAATTTCCAAAACCAAAAAAGGGTTGGACATTACCGGGGTATAATTTTACAGGGCCATACAATCCTCTTGAAAAGCAGGTTAAATACGATCCAGAAACGGGTGAAATTCTGGAAATATATCAACCACCAACAGGTGCAACAGATGCGATTGCTATGCAACATGATGTTGATTATGATGTTTGTTCCAACCGTGAAAAAAAGTATGGTGAAAATCTCAAAAAATGCAAACACAAAGCGGACGCAGTTCCTTACAAACAGAGGCAGTGGGGTCATGCGGCTGCAAGAAATGCAATCAATGCTAAACAAAAGTTAGGGTTGGGTTTGGAACAACAAAAAGGGACTGGCGTTTTGGATAAACCGTTGGAAGTAGTGAAATTTGCTGAAACTTTGACAAAAAAAATGATTCCTTCCACAAAACATGTATTCGATCGGTATTGGTCAGGTGATATTGCGAAAAATGCTTTCACAGGACCAACTGGCGTTACAAACAAAAAATTTTGGACTCATCCAAAAAAGGGTACTGTCATGCGTTTGGTGAAAAATCCGAAAACAGGTAAATATGAAAATGTTTATGAAGAACCTTGATTGGTTTTCAACCACCATTTATCAAACTTCTGTTTTGCGCGCCGCCTGATTTCAAAAGTTTTTGGAAGGTGATGAAAAATTGATTTCATAATTTTTTTTTGTTGGGCCAGCATTCAGAAGGTACAATTTCAAAATAATTGTACAGAAAACAGGAGTAGTTCACTGACTTGCCGGTTATCCTCTGAAATTGAGCAATAACATTACTTAGAAAAGCAACCTCGCTGGAAGAAAACATTTTGTCAATGTTCCATTTCCGAAAAACATTTTTTAAATGAAAATTATTCGTAGGAGGCGCAGTGGAACTTCTTCCCCGATTTTCTTCTTGGAAATGTTCATCATCATCACATTCAAACACTCTACCACATTTTGGACATGCACGACAGAACTCATTCACCACATAAAATAATTGCTCCTCGCATGAAGGACAACGATTAATCTTTTTTGATAATGGGTATGAATTTATTTTTTTTGCAATGTTTCTTGAATTATTTTCTCACCTTGCAAACAACCAAACGGGTCGTACATTTTTTTTATCGTGTATGATATACAATGAGCCCCCGTATTTTCAATAAGTTGTCAAAAATTTATTACAGCCCGCAAGGGTATTGGAAAGGGTTTGCAACAATTAAGAAATTAGCCCAGGCAGCGAAAGTTTCGGAAGATGTGGCTCAAAACTGGTTGATGAAGCAAGCTCTTTGGCAGGTTTATTTACCAGCGCCGCGGTATATTCCAAGACCGAAATTTGATGTGCCTGTTCCAAACAAAGTTCACCAAGCCGATCTTCTGTATCTCCCACACGATCGCCCACCACGCTCCCGTAAAACTTTCAAATATGCTCTCACAGTGGTAGATGTAGCCTCTCGATACAAAGAGGCCGAACTGTTGACCACAAAAGAGGTCAAAGAAGTCGCAGCTGCTCTGGAACGGATTTATAGTCGTGGTCCTTTGAAGTGGCCGAAACTGCTTCAGGTCGATCCTGGTCGTGAGTTTATGGGCGCTGTGAACCAACTTCTTTCGAAACATAATGTCGAGGTTAGACGCGGCCGTGTGGATATTCACCGTGATCAAGCTATCGTTGAAAGATTCAACCGCACCCTGGCTGAACGACTGTTTGGATACCAATATGGGGTTGAAATGCGCCTCCCTGAGGGTCAGCGGTGAAAAGGCTTCCTCAAGTTGTTGCCGCTCTGAACAACGAGGTAACAAGCCTTACCGGCAAGAAACCCGCCGTTGCCATTAAAGAAAAAGATGTTTCTGCAAAGCCATCAACACCTTATTCGAGGCCTGTTGGGCAAAGGGAAAAAAAACTCCCCTCTCTCGTTAATGTTCGCTATCTCTACCAACCTGGCGAGCTTGAAGGTGGTGTAAAAAGAGCCACAGATCCAATATGGTCTTTGAAAGTTTACAGCATTGAAAGATCTTTTACCAAACCGAATCAACCAGTTCTCTACTATTTGCACGAAGGTCCCAAGCGCGGCTTCGTGCGTGAAGAACTGCTGGTTGTCCCTCCAAACACACAGTTACCCCCCGAGCAACTTTAAAACTTCGACATCTAACTCTCTTATTTCATCATCTGTTAATGTAGGCCATATAGGCATATAGGCCATATAGGCATATATGCAAAATTTTGATTTCAAAAGATACACTCCAAGGTCAAAAAAACTGTTGCGAGCCTCCTTAGGTGCTGACTACATTAACAGCGGGCTCAAATGAAAAAAAACTTAATTTATCGCAAAAAGTGTTCTGCGGTCTGCAGTCTGCAGTCTGCAGTCTGCGGTCTGCGGTCTGCAGTCTGCAGTCTGCAGTCTGCGGTCTGCGGTCTGCGGTCTGCGGTCTGCGGTCTGCAGTCTGCAGTCTGCAGTCTGCGGTCTGCAGTCTGCAGTCTGCAGTCTACAGTCTGCGGTCTGCAGTCTGCAGTCTGCAGTCTGCGTTTTCACCCGACCGCCCATGAGTCCATGTACTCGTAAGGGTAAATCCCTTTTTTGTAAAGCAGGTCGCTGCCTTTTGAAATGGTTGATGTTATTTTCAATGACTCCTTTGGTGTTGCACTTACAAGTGAATCAAGGCTTCCTTGCAAAAAGTTCAAGCTGTCGATGAAACGCAGCCCTCCGACTGAAAATGTTATATATTTCTCCATGTTGTTGGCGACACATTTCACCTCTTTATGCAACTGTGACATCGCTTGCATTAAATGGTGTGCATCGTAGCCCCTAAGGTTGTGGAATACAACTGGAATTTGGTACGTCTTTGGGTTTATACGCAGTTTCAGATTGCATTCGTTATGGCGGCTCCGCGGTACCTTCCCGTTATGTGGCAATGGTCTTTTACTACGTCTTTGAAGTTTTTCTGAAGTAAAGGGTTTCCACAGAACTTACAATTTTCCTGTAATTGTGCTTCCAACTGGTCCTTTTTGTCAGTTAAATTTTTTAGCCTAAGAATCCCCCATTGTTGCTCTTTCTGTGCTCTGTAAAAACATTTTTTGTGCCATTGACCCCTATAACTGCATTTTTCACTGCCTTCACCGCCTTCTATGCTCCAAACCGGTAAAGAGTCTCAGAATTCATCTTTTATCAAACTTTTGTTACAAATATGGCAATCAGTTGCATTTTTGAATTTTCCCCAGTCTTCGGGCTCCATCACAATCGGCTTTTTTTCTGCTAAACTCTGTCTTATTTTCACCTCTTCCTGCAGAATGTCACTTAAAAACGTTCCAACCGCGTTTTCACCCCTGTAAACCTTTGACCCTGAAACTTCACCGTCGATTCTCACAACCATGTAAGAATACCCGCATGCCTCATGCCATTCGGTCTTCTCTGTGTAGCTTTTTTTCTTGCTCTCTGGCCCAATCTCACAGCCTGGAATCTTTCTGACCAAAGCCTCAAAGTCAGCATATATCACGTATGGCACCTTCATCTGTTTGTGATGATTTTGGAAAGAAAGGGTGTTTTTTCCCTCTTCCGGCATCTCGATCCTTGTCGGCCTGCCATTCACACCATTGCAATATTTTTTGTGGTTCTCGAGCAAGTCTGCTCTTGAAAAACCTGTTAAGCACATCATGCAGTAGTGTTTTGTGTTGCTGTTTTTGGTCTGATCGAAGAGCAAAGCGCTCACCCGTTTTACATAACAATAGTGTTGTATTGTTCCCGACTCAATTAACATCAGGTTTATCCGAGGCACCTCTGCTGCTTTTCTGCTTATCCTGTGTACTACCACACAATTATTTTCCCAGCCAAATACGTTTATTGCGAGGTTTTTGTTTTTAGCCTCAAGCTTGTCTATATGTTTTACCGGTGTTGGGAAATCGATTCCTTCGTAGTTTATACCATCGTTAACAGGATATTTATTAGGTCTTTGCGGGTCCTTTCCATCTTTTGGAGGGAATAAAGCAGCTCTGAGCGACCACTTCAAACATTCGTTGTCTCTGTTTTTCACGTTAATTATTGCCTTCTTTTTTGCTAGATTGGTTGGAAGAGGTAAATAGGTTCCTCCGCGCAGTGGCTGATAGCGTGCAACATTCACGTACGCTACCATTATTCTTTCAAGAACCCATCCTGAGCCCCGCTCTGACCAAGACTCTATTTCACCCTTTATTCTTTCAACAAATCTCTGTCGAATTCTATTTTTATCTGGTCCTCGTCATTTCTGTTGAAAACGTGTGGTTCATTTTCTCGAAAATAATGTTCCATGTACTGTGTTTCACCATCTCTCTCTATTGAAAACTCTACTTGCAACCCAAAACTTACTTTTACGCTTTTTAATTTTTGGATTTCGTTTTCAACCAAATCAGTAAACTTTTCCTTCGTTTCCCTTGCAAACACTAAAAGATCTTTATTGTTGGGATTTTCTTCAGAAACAGCCATTCTCCAAATACGAAGCCAGTCCTGGAAATTAGTTTGGGATACTATAAACCTGTCATATAATACAACCTGATCTGGTTCTAACGGTTGAGACGAGTTTATGTTTTCCTCCTCCGGTATTGGACCGTAAAACTTTTGCAAAACATCGGACGAATATCTTGCGGTTGCCATTTTGGTGTATATACTTGTGATGATACTTGTTCAATAGGAAATAATTCTAGCGCACTTTTGTATATAATCAGTGCAGACATTTCTTAAATAGAAAATATTTTCTGTGGCACATCCGCTTCACTGGACCGCGAAGTCACGCCCTTCGTTTTTATGCTGTTTGCTTTATTTTACACTCACACACATGTAAGATGAGGTGTTCTGGCGCAGAAATTTGTTAAGAGGTTTTCCCCGAAACGAGGCGAGCATGGGAGCTGAGTTTCGGGGAAAAAACCTCTCAATAATTTTTCTGCGCCAGAACCCTCATCTTACATGTGTGTCACTGAAAACAGGTATAGCCCATTCTCTCAACCCCTGTACTTTATGACCCGTCCCTAGTACTAGTTTTTATCGTTTTGTTAGCTAGTTTTGTTAGAAACTGAAAGAAATTATCATACTTTTCAATGCCAAAAAAAGTTCATTTAAAAACATTACGTGATTTTATTGTATTTTATTTCCATCAACACACAAAAAAAGGTTCTTAACAAATCTCAGCCTTGGGTATATTTTAAACATAATTCTTAAAATTTCGCTAATTTCAGCCTCAATATTCATATAAAAAACTTCTAATATAAGAAAAGTGTACCTATAATGCTTTAAGACTTCCTGCAAGCTCAGCTTTCTTTGAAATTGACGGTTGGATTAGAAATAACCGCAAAATACGTTTGCAAACTGTTTTTCACACTAACTTAAAACCTGCATGTTATTCGTCCAACTTTTCCAATTTCCGATAATTTCGCTTCCGGCAAACGATTTACTCCTGATTTTGTAATTTGTTGTAAATCCGGTTTGCCTTCTTATTTTTCTCTGTGGAAGCTGTAGAGTCTTCTCTCCTGAATGACTGATATAATACAACGAGATACACATGAAAACTCGTGTAAATCACGTGGACGGATGCTACGTCCCTCCCAAGAACAACCTCTGAGTAGCAATCAATCATAACCCACCTGATTATAATCAGTCGAAGCCAGTATTAATTAAGAAAGGTGTCATCAACTACAAAAATAATCGATCCTAATGCGATGTATGAATAAAATAACAAAGCGACTAACAACCTTCAATGTAAATTCACTCAATCGTAATAAATTTTTTAAATTTTTTAAAAATTTTTTAATTTAAAAAAAAAATACTAGTGAGCAGCACACAGCAACAGATCTTGTCAACTTGCTTTATTTCCTCCGAACGGTTTCGTCTGATCATACAGACTTCATCAGCCTCATCAGGGAGTTTGAACAAGATACATAAAGGAACTTATTTTATACCTATGCTATCGAGTACAAATCACATTCCAACTAGGGTGCGAACAGCAAAAAAACACCTACAGATTTGCGTGCAGGATATGACTAAAATCCTGCGGATGTGCAACGTTTAATTTTGGGGCTCACGGATTTAAAAAAATTAAACGTTGCACATCCGCAGGATTTTAGTCATATCCTGCACGCAAATCTGTAGGTGTTTTTTTGCTGTTCGCACCCTAGTTGGAACGTGATTTGTGCTCCATAGCATAGGTATAAAATAGGTTCCTTTATGTATCTTGTTCAAACTCCCTGATGAAGTCTGTATCCGGTCGGAGAAAATAAAGCAAGTTGACAAGATCTGTTGCTGTGTGCTGCTCACTAGTATTTTTAAAAAATTCACTCAATCGCAATGACATAACTTTATAAACAATAGGAATTTTCGCGAAAGTGCAATGTCCGGGAATATGTCGCACTAGTCTCAGTTTGTGTAGTATTGGTCCCTCAAGGTCAAGAACAGCTCTTGTGTTTAGGATCCGTTTACTCAAAAGCAATATCAAAATATTCTAACTGCAACTGCCCAAGACTATTGCCAAAGTTTGGCAGAAACAGCAACATGAAAGAAACACATAAAAGAGTGGAGCCTTTGAGCAACTGAACCAGAACAACTTAAATTCTGGGAGAAAATGTGGTCAAGAGCCTAAATGCGGCTCCCGTTTTGATTTATCCTTGACGTAGAAGAGAGGGATGCAAATTGTTACTGTAGGTATCTGGAATGATAAAAACTTAAGTACCCCACCCCCCCCTCTCCAAACCCTACTTTAAAAGTTGAAAAGCACCTATCGGAGTAGTTGAAAAAGAAGGAACTTGCTTGTGTCAAAGTGCCACTGGCGACGCTATGATTCTAGTCTTTATTCCGTCCACAGGTAAAATCAAACGTGAACCTAGAGAATCTTGAAAACTTTCCAAATCACGTGCACAAACCTACGCATCACGTTAACCGGAAATTCCTAGTACAAAGAAAGTTCACTTTCCCACGACCTTTTACGTGTCAGAGAACACGTCCAATGCAATGTATGATCAGATATAAAGCGCCACCTCGCGTCATTC
>CBDCEV010000243.1:0-19326 GCA_965215715.1 Hyphomicrobiales bacterium
CAATTCTGGCAGCGGACGCTCCTCGCACTTCACTTTCCACCGTCAACCCCACCACAAGAGCCATAACCGACACCGACACCAACACCAACCCCACCACCCGCGGCAACTGCAACACCTTGTGCAACCGCAACCATGCCCAACTTCAACTCCATCCCAACCACGCCAACTTCCAACAACACTTGCGTCAACGACACCTTTTGTTCCAACAACTTCAACAGCGACTAAATATACCTGTGCAACTATGATTACAACGTCGCAAGACGACCACACGCTGACCTTCACCATCAAAGCTTTCACTCACGGTATCCCACCAGACTTACCAGCCCTACGTTCAATTGCTTCACCCAAGGCCGTCCACCATACAACCACTACACCCGCACCACTTCCCAACCACCACAGCCATCTTTTCAATTACAACTTTCACGGCCCCCTGCTGAAGCGCCACTGCCGTTTTCTTTTTTACCTCGCCCCCTCCAACGCCCTTAGAAACACCTTCTCCACCGACACGACCACGACGCCGCGCGGCACCCTTGCAGTCACCAACTGTTGCACCACCACTGACACCACACCCTGCTGAACCGCCCCTTGCCTTCTCGTTTTCTTTTTGTCATGTGAAATTTAAATAGATGTTTTTTCAAGAAAATACATTTAATTTCATTTTCAAAAATAATTTAATCGAATGAACTTCCATATAATTTAATTGAAATCAATTGAATCGAATTTTAGCTAATTTTATTTGAATTGCACTTCGTTGAATTTTTTTGAGCAGTTAAATTTTCATGAGATGTAATGTAATTAAATTTAATTTCCATAAATTTCAGGTCATTTCATGTAAGTTCATTCAATTTGATTGAATTTCATTTAATTTCAATGAATTTAAGTTCTTTCAAAAAAAATTAAGTCGGTTCTTTGTTTTTTGAATTTGACAAAATTGAACAATATTCAATTCATTTTCAAATCATATTTTTCATTTCATATAATTCAATCTCTTTTAATGTAATTGAATGTTATTTAGATCTCATTTAACATAATTCATTTTCATTTCAATCAATTGAATGTAATTTAATTTGAAAAATCGAATTGAATGAAATTTGACTGAATTTCTTTGAATTGCATTTCTCTTATGGTTTTTAATTCTTGTTTTTTTTTGGTGTGAGGGAGGGGGGAGGGAACTGCGGTCCCTTGGCCCCAGTGACCGGACAGCATGAACACCGCCCCCCTGGGGGGTTTTGTCCACCAGGCGCCAAAAGATGGCACCAGAGGTTCGTTTTGGGTCGATTTTGCAAAAGGGAACACTCCACCGATGTTTTTCTAATTTTCGGTCTGCGGGGACGCCGCTGGTGACCTCCTTCATATCGTTTAGTTCAATCGAATGTAATTGATTTTCTGCCATATAATCTTTTTAAATTTCATTGAATTGAAGGTTTTTGAACGCAATTGAATTTTTTTGATTAATTTCATGACATTTGATTCTATTTACTTTCATTGTGCATGATCAAATTTTTGTGCACTTTGATTCAATTTCATTCAATTGAATTTGATGTAATTTCATTTTTTAAATTTCATTTACTTTGATTTTATTTCATGTGTTTTCATTTTACGAATTCCATAGGTTTCATGTCATTTTCTTGTATATTCATGTAACTGAATTTTACTGACGTTAGGTCAACATAACGTAATTACTTGAATTTGTTTTAAAGTTGATTCCATTTCATTCAAAAATTTCATAAGTTACATGTAACGTCATGCAATTGAATCTTACTGAATTAAATTTTGTATAACGTGATTTAATTGTTTTTATTTAATTGATTCAAATTAAATTGAATGTTCAAGAGCACTGAACTGAATGTAATGTAATTTTATTTGTTTCGATTTAATTCAATTTATTTTATTTCAATTTGATTTGATTTTATTTGATATGATTTGATTGAATAATTTTTCCAAATTTCTTCGCCTTCATTTTATTGAATTTCATGTAAGAAAATTCAGTGTCGTGGGTGGAGATTGGAGAGGGGTTGCAATGAATTTTCATTGAAGTGATAAAAAAACAAACAGAAATATGTTGTAATTTTGTTTCATTTTGTGTGAGTATTTTCCTATGTCATTTCAATTCATTTCGTTGAATCTCATGACAATTGTTGACAATTTCATGTAATTTAATTCAATGTCATTTGTACAAAATTATCTATTTTGACGTAACGTAAATCATGTTATTTATTTTTGGATTCAATTGAATTTTTAATTTCATTAGATTTAATTTCGTTTCATTCGATGTCATATCAAATACATCTTATTTAATATAATACATTTTTATTCTTTTTTGTTGAAAAATATAAACATATTTTTTTCAGTGATATTTGATTTCATTTCATTTACAGTAATTCAGTGTGTTTTACTCGAAATGGATTGAATTGAATCTGTTTGAAGTGAAATGACATTTTGCTCACATTTAATTCAATTTCATCTTTTCATTTGAAAATTGTATTTAATTTTTTGGAGGAGGGGACTGCGGACCCTTCAGTCCCAGGGACCAGCATGAAAAACCGTCCACCAGACGCCAAAAGATGGCACCAGAGGTTCGTTTTGGGTCGATTTTGCCAAGGGAACTTTCCACCGATGTTTTTTCTGATTTTCCGTCTGCGGGGACGCCGCTAATCACCTCCTTCAACCTTGTTTTTTTTGTTGATGAACGCATTGATCATCAATTGGCCGAAAGATGTTCATAAAAGCAAAGGTGCGACATTGACGCTGAAAATGCGAAGTTTCCTTTTCACGCTTCAAATGAAAAGCGGTCGATTGTGAAGCTTTTTTGGCCTTCATCGGATTCTTATTGCATCAGAAATGAATTTGATTCTTGTCGCTGATGCGGGATCTTCACTCAGAAAGTCATCGCAAAAGATGATCATGAAAATTCAAAACTAATTTAAATTTATTTTGATTCAAATTGAATTTTGTTGATTCTTTCAATTTGAAAAAAACAAAACAAAAATGGAATTTTATTTCATTTTTTTTGACAAAAAAATTGGAGCTCTGATTGTTTTGTGGAATTTATGTTTGAAAAAATTCAATCGAATGTAATTCAATGTTACTAACTTCGGAATTTTGAAGTGTCATAAAATTAAATGGATTTTTTGTTAATTGAAGCAATTTAATTTTAAATGTTATTCTGTTCTGTAATTTTCATACCATTGAATTGGAAATGAAAAAGAAAAACGTTTACGTGTTGTAATTCATGTCAATTGGATTGAATTTTCAATTTAATTGAATTCAGTTGAATTGAACAGAATTGAATACAATTTGATTCAAATGCACTTTGAATTTGATTGATTTCATTCCATTTCGTTTTCTTGAATTTGATGTATATATATTTTGTCTCATTGAATTTAATGAATTTTTTGCTTTGATAGATTTCAAACAAATTTCATGTAATTGACGACAATTTAAAGATGATGTGGTTTAAATCACTCTGATTGAATTGATTTTTCAAAAAAACTTAATCTCAGTTCCTGTTTTTTCATTTAATTTCATTTAATTTCATGTAATTTCATTTCATGTCATTGGATTTCGTCCAATTTCATTTTACTGAATTTCACGTAAGAAAATTGTATGTCAATTAATTTGATTTTTTTATCCTATGATTTCAAAGAATTTAATTAAATTTCGTTGAAATTTTGTTTCCAACAAAATATTGATGTTCTTCAACTGAAATTTGTTTCATCTCAAAAAATGTCTTTTTTTCAAACAAATAAATCAATTTGCATACAATTTTAAAAGCGGTAGAAATTCAATTTATTCCAAATTTGCACCAACATTAATATTTTTATCCTATTCTTTTTTTGTGGAACGTAACCAATAGATGTAACTTGATTCAATTTATTGTTATTTAGATAAATCTCATCACGTTTAAATTTCATCAATTTGGACTTAATGTTAATTTAATTTAATTTAATTTAATTTAATTTAATTTAATTTAATTTAATTTAATTTAATTTAATTTAATTTAATTTAATTTAATTTAATTTAATTTAATTTAATTTAATTTAATTTAATTTGTTTTTCATTCTTAATCTGTGGTTTCTTGTTATTTCGTTTTTTCAAGTGCAGAATTTTCGTTCATTTGATTTAATCTTATGTCATTTTAAATCATTTTCATTTCATTCAATACAATCAAATTTCAAAATGATGTCAATTCAATTTCACTCAATCAAATTTAATTGCAATGTTTTTGAGAATGTGATTTGATTTTTTTCATTTTTTCGAATTTTTTTAAACTATATTGCCTTATTCAATTTGCTTTGTACATACTTCATTTTTTGCATCATTTAATTGAATCAATTGCATTTCATTTTGTTGAATTTCATGAAGTGAAATGAAATTTGACTTCGTTGTTATTTCATTGAATGCAATTTCATAAAGTTTCATTGTTATTGGTTTGAACTTCATGTATCTCAATTTAATTTAGGTTTGTTTCATCCAGTTCGATTTAATCCAGTTTGTTTTGTGACTGATTTCATTAAATTTCATATTTTCTCATTTCAGTGAATCAAATCATTTTATTGAATTGAATAAGATATAATTTAATTGGATTACTTTGACTTGCAGTGAATTTGTTCATCGACATTGTCTTTTTTTGTAACATTTTCATGTATTTTGAATTCTTTTTACGTCAGTCATTTTCATGCCATTCGAATTCATTTCACTGAATCTCATCAATTATTTAATTTCATGAAATTTAATTCAATTTAAACAAATCATTGTTTTGACCAGTGAACAATTTTAACCATGAAGACGCCGAGACCCAATACGAGGACGACGAGCTCCAGCACGTTGTGTGACAAGCCGTCTTCGACATCGGGGATGAGGTGCAAAAGAGTGCTTTGCATCCGCGCCTGCGAGCGATGAGCGTCCATAAGGAGCACAGGATCTTCCACCAGGGGCGTTACAGCATGTGGGTCAACCGTGAGCTGCGCCGCGATTGCCCTGGGAACCCGTCGAAGCTGGGAATGGAATGGAGGTCCTTGAGAGGATGGCGAACCGCGAAACACCACGGCCAGGACAAGAGTGGCCCCTCTCCGTCGACGTGGCGCCGCCAACTGGATGGTGGTGGCAAGAGTTTGAGCGTGACCCGGCCACCTTGTGCCGTGCCCCATCCCGCATGGCGGTGGGTGGGTGGACTCAGGCGAGGGCTGGGGTGGAGAACCGGCCCTTCCCTCCGATGGAGCAACGTTGCCCCTTGAGCGGCGCGTCTGCCTTTTAAGCGCCAGTTTTGGGCAGCTCTTGTTTGAACTGCCGTGACTTTTTCGTCTGCGCGGACTGGGTTTTGCGCACAGCGCCTGGTCCGTATTCGTCGGACCCCGGTGTCTGATTCAAAAAATCTCAAAAACAAATTTCATCAAATTTCATTTCCTTTCACTGGATGTCATTTTGGTAATTCAACTCTTTTTGAATTGAATTATTTTTTTATAATTTCATGCAATATATTTTAATTTCATTTTTGTATTTCATCCAATTTAACCTAATGTGATTCAATGTGTTCTACTTGAAATGAATTAAATTTATTTGAATTGAATTGATTTTTGAGTGACATTTGATTTAATTGGATGGTTTTTTTCTTTGATTTATTTGTTTGGGACTGCGGGTCCCTCGGCTCAGTCCTTGGGACCCGACAGCATGAAAAACCGGCCGCCTGGGGTCTGTCCACCACACGTCAAAAGATTGCACCAAAGGTTCGTTTTGGTTCGATTTTGCCAAGGGAACTTTCCACCGATGTTTTTTTCTGATTTTCCGTCTGCGGGGACGCCGCTAATCATTTTTTTTTGTTGATGAACGCATTATCATCACTAATTGGCCGAAAGATGTTCATAAAAGTGAAGGTGCAACAGTGACGCTGAAAATGCGGAATTTCATATAAAAGGTCGATTGTGAAGCATTTTGGCCTCCATTGGATTTTTATTGCATTAAAATTGAATTTAATTCAAATGTTCATCAACATTATTAATCAATTTAAATGTGATTAAATTCAATTTTTCATTCAAAAATCAATCAATTTTTAATTTGATTCCATTTTTTCAATGTGTAATTTCACGAAGCAATTGATTTTTTTCTCATCTATCTTTTTTCCTTTAAGATTGAATTTTTTCAATTTTACAAACTTTTGAATTATGAATTATCAAAAAAATTAAATTGAAAATTTCTAATCTAAATCATTTTCATGTCATTTAATGTAAATTTATATATATATATATATATATTGTTGATTGGAAATTTCGTTAAGTGGATTCAACTTTTAAAATTTAATTGAATTCAGTTGAACAGAATTGAGTTTCATTTTATTCAATTGAATTGAATTTAATTGAATTGAATAAGAAGTTCATTTCATTTAATATCTTTTTTTACAATTTCATTCAATTTCAGTTCTTTCAATTGATATGGTTCAATTTAGTTTCATGAAATTTGATGATTTTTTTTAAAAAAATCCATATAATTTCATGTCATTGAATCTAATTGAATTTGATTTAAAAATATTGTGGTTTAATTGAATTTTAGTTCATCGATTCCAAATTAATTGTTTTATTTTTCTTGAATTGAATTTAATTTAACGTATTCTAATTTACTTTGATTGAATTGTTTTTTACAGTAATCTCATTTAATGTAAATTCATTTCATTTCATTTCATTTCATTTCATTTCATTTCATTTCATTTCATTTCATTTCATTTCATTTCATTTCATTTCATCTAATTTTTGACAATTAATTTCATGTCATTTACTTTCATGTAAAATTGAATTTCATTTGATGGCATGTACTTTCTTTCAATTGAATTTCGTAAAACCTTGACTCACTATTTTTGCTTTTGTTCACTCGTTTTTTTATTCATTTTCGTGAACTGAATCAATTTTAAAGATATTTTTGTGTGTTTGATTCTTTTTTATCGTTTATTTCATTGTACAAAGGTTCATGTAATTCTATTTAACATTATTTGACTGTACTAAAATTAATTGAAGTTTATGTCCAGTTTAATTTTTTTAATTTAATTTCATTTGTTGAAATCATTGGAAAAAATTGTTGAAATTATATTTTGTGAAAATTTGTATCGATAAAATGTGAAATTATTTCGTAATTAGTTTATTTGTTTTTGATTTTATTTTGATTTTCATTTGTTATTCATGTAAATCTATTTAATTTCATTTAATTTGATTTGATTTCATTGAAATTCTTTGTTTCATTATTTTTTTTCCTTCAAATTCATGTCGTTTCATTCGATTTCTTCTTTTCATTATCATTGAATTTCGTTTAATATTTTCAAAATTAATCTTTATTTAAGTCTGTGCAACTGTAGTTAATGTGTTAAATCTATTCAGTGATATTGTATTTTTTTTAGATGTCCCACCCACACACCCGCACACCCACACACCCAGCCACGCACCCGCACACCCACACACCCAGCCACGCACACGCACAGACAGACACACACACAGAGACCCACACACACACACAGACATGACCATGCAAAAAGCTGAGCGTCTGACGTGGCCTGCTCAAGGCCACATTGGACGTTAAATGCTCGGGCCATAATAACCGTCATGGAATGTGAGCCCTGCTGCGTGACTCCAAGACTGAGACTCTTGCACACGTTGGGTCATCCCGAGCCAACCTTGCTTGACCGATTACCGCCACGGTACGTCCACTGCATTCGCCCTCTATGGTGCGAGATACTGTGCAAGTACTTGGGCCTTGCTGTGTGTAACGCCACGCTCAAGCGGCACGTGTCAGGAGGGCCGCAGGACTCCAGCTGCCAAGGCTCGCGGTGATCCTCGCAGCCCACCTGTCCTCACAGGTGTCAGCAGGAGAACCACACCGCTTCCTTCAACAAAACTGCGCGTTTTATTTTGGTGGCGACGTTTTCGTAATGGATTTTCAGGCGCAGTATTTTTTTTTCTTGTCATGATTTTCATATCCTTGCATGTCCTCACTCTCCCTCTCTCGCTCTCGCGATCGCGCCCTTTTGCCCTTTCATCCTTCTCTGCTTCATTTATTTTCGTGTCTTGGCATGTTCTTGGACTGGCTTGCATGTCCTGGCATTTCCAGCTAACCCCGTACCGCATCTTCCTTCATGAATGATTGTTGCAAATACACAGAATGTAAGTGTCCGTCCACATATGACCGTGCAATTTCCTCAATATAACTTGCTCACGTGGAATGTATGTGTATGCTTGCCCTTCATGTATGACAATGCATGCGCTTTGGTGTGTACGTTCGTCACGAGGCATCTCTTACCACACGCGACCAGCTTGACAGTGAAGTGGAGTTTCACAGTACTGTGAACGTCCAAAAATGTTGTTGTGTCGACGCAATCCCAGCGTTCTCTGTGGTGTGCACATGCACTGATCTGCACATGAACTGCTCGCCCGATGGCCATTTCCAGCGGCGGCGGTCTCATTTTGCTTCCGTCTTTTGTTTTCGTCTGCCGCATGGACAGGTTCCAGCTGGGCTGAGACACTTGCGGTGAAACTTGGTTGAAGGGGCAGGTCACAGTTGTTATGAGTCTGTGTCTCTTGTCATGTCCAAGTGGTACTGCGCGTGCGATTCTTGTCTTCTGTGTCTCATTGTCACGTTTATTCCATTGACAAGGCATCGCGGATTAAGTCCTGCCCCGCAAAGACTCAGAGCCCTGCGCCGCCAACACCTTCACCGACACGACCAACGCCGCCACCAACACCAACTGCTCCTTTTGTTTCCAAAACCAACATCTCAACCTTCAACAACACCCGTGCCTCCAACACCTTTTCATTCCAACACCAACAACTCTACCTGCACCAGCAGCATAGCTTTTTTCCCTACCTTCCAACACACGACCCCTAAACAGTAGTGGGTTAATACACCATTGCACCAACTTTAAAAACCACACACCACGGCCTTCACATTGCTGTTGTTCGTCTTTGGCTTTTGTGTTTTGGTGTCAATCTTCATGACACACGCACGTCTTGTTCCTTGCTTGTTTCCGTTGTCTTCGCTTGTGTGCTGTTGTCCAACGATCCAAATTTGCACGTTGCTTGCGACCGCCCATCAAGGAATCAAAATGACATCTTTGAATCAAATGGAAGTCGCTCAACTTGACGCCGCGTGGATGTCTGGACAGGCATCATGTGTGAGGTTGTCATTGTTGTGTTTGCGTTTGTCATTCCACCTTCTCACAAGGCGGATCACCCCGTAAGCCTTGTCCTTGCGCCGCCTGCCTCGCCGACTGGTGCGCCGCCAGCAACAGCAACAGCGCCGCCCGCCTCGCCTCCAGCTTCATCGCCAGCAACAGCAACAGCAACAGCAACAGCAACAGCAACAGCAACAGCAACCGCAACCGCAACCGCAACCGCAACCGCAACCGCAACCGCAACCGCAACCGCAACCGCAACCGCAACCGCAACCGCAACCGCAACCGCAACCGCAACCGCAACCGCAACCGCAACCGCAACCGCAACCGCAACCGCAACCGCAACCGCAACCGCAACCGCAACCGCAACCGCAACCGCAACCGCAACCGCAACCGCAACCGCAACCGCAACGGCAACGGCAACCGCAACCGCAACAGCAACAGCAACCGCAACCGCAACAGCCACGGCCACGGCCACGGCCACGGCCACGGCCACGGCGACAGCAACGGCAAGCAATGCTCATCTTCCACGTGGGTGTGAAATCAGAGGTACCGATGAAGATTACGTGCGAGAGTTTCTGAAAAAAGAATGTCTTCCAGTTCACACCAGAAAAGAAGTGCTCAGTATTCTGCGTCCAAATTTGGAATTTCTGCGAAGGCTATTGGCAACAGAACTTGATATTGAAGATTATGAACAGGAAAACCCTCATCTGGTGACGCTGAATCAGAAACAACAAAAAAATATCAGATATTGCATGTGTCTCGCTCGCAAGTCGATTGGTCGCTTGGGAAACGGAGCAATGTGATTGTCCTGAACAAATGAATATTCATTTTGATGGACCACCATTTACTGGAAAAAGTACTCTGATCAGTGCACTGGTGGTACACGTGGCCATCAAGGCACGAAGACCATTCCACTTTTTCCAACTGGAGCATTAGCAGAGGCCCACAGACCTTCAAAGGTTCCATGTGCAGTCGGTACTTACGATGGCGGTACCATGTACCACTCACTGTGCGAAAAAATCTTGGAATACCGGGTGTGTTTTTGATGAATTTTTTAAAATTTTCGCAAAGAGCAATTGAACCATTTGCACTAAGCGTGGAACCGGGACGATGGCCTTTAATGGTGTCTGCGGGAGACGAACAACAGCTCCGCCCATAAAATGACGATGGATCACCAGCAGAATTATTTATTAAATCATCGTTCTGGCCAATGGCAAGAAAATGTATGCTCGCACAGTGTCACAGGTCGGATGAACAGCATTTTCGCACGTACATGCAGATCAGAAGTGCTTGGCCGTCGCAACAATGGTGGAATGATTTTCAGCAAAATATTTTGGCAGAGGGTGAAGTGGATGCAGACATGCTCAGATGTGACAAAGATGAAACAGACATCTCACGAGATAGACAAACAACACAACAGAACATTGGTCTTGGATAGCACTTACAGCAACAGAGGTCGGTCAACACGGAGCAACGTCGCTATGAACGCGGTTGCCGCAAGCCATAATCCCTGAGTGGATGTTTCTTCACAGCGGGTGGTGATTCTAGGGAGGGATGACGCAGAAGTGGCATGGTCTCCCGTGTTCAAGGTCATGCCGCACATCGTCATTCGTAGGCGGCACCTCTCCGTTGTGATGCGCAGGCGCGAGACACGACTTGACACACCAGTTTCTGCTTCGTAAGGCAATGCCAACTGATACAACTTTATCGAATTACTTTCGGAGTAGTAACTTTATCAACACCTCCGCGCCGCACCGTTTTCGGACCCCCTGGTGGGCCTCTGCGTTCGTCTTCCATTCGAACATCTCATGCGTACGCGCTTGTGATCAACGACCCCGTTGCATTGAGCCAATGTAATACGCTGACTACGTTCTGTAGTTCGATGCGAAATCCTCGTGTACCCTCGGTGCCCTCGTTTTTTTGCCCCCTCACCGTCTACTCCGCCCGCATCTGCTAAAACGCTCTCGCCCGTGTTTGGGGCCAGTTCGCGCCGCAAATCGGTTTAAACCCGAGAAGTAGGACAATACACGCGGCAAGCCGTCCCAAACCCGAGAACTGAGACAATACCCGCGGCAAACCGCCCCAAACTCGTCAGGAATGACCCCGCGGGTCCTGGGGCACATTCTGGAAATGACCCGCGCGCGGGACGTACCGCTATGAGCTCTCCCTTGGTTTTGGGGCCCTTTGCGCCGCCAATCGACTCGGGCGGGGAGCTTCCATAATTTGTTTTTGACACCTCTCGGGCAAGAGCGCGATTTTTGACCAGAGCACAAAAAAAAGAACGCGACGGGTTGCACAATCGAGTTTTGGGTCGCTTCCGTTCTTTCCCTTTCGTTTCTCGCCCTTCCCGGGGCAGCCGACGGCAATGTGGGAAACTGGGAGGGCGACACTCCGGAGGCGAACCCCCTTGGGGCGAATTTCGCGGAAAAAATCGGAAGGGCTAAAACGGTTACACATTACTGTGTTTGTCAAAGTCGCCATCTCTGTGTTTTGTGTCAGTCTTCTTTGTGTTCGATTCTCGTCAGTCGCAGCACACGCACGTCCGCAAGAGTTCCATAAGGCCCACGGCACAGAGCGCAACCATTTTGATCTAAATTGTTCTGTTTCCAGTCATCAGTAGATGCCGTCTGCAGCCTGGGCCAAGACGCATTGGTTGACAGCCAACACAAAAATGTTCCCGACAAAAGACGGTCATTGGACAAAAGGTAGCTTGGGCACTTGGAGCTGTCACAGTACCAAAGATTCCATGACGTCCGAGACAACAAAATCACGAAGACGCCCAGCATTTGCGTTGCGCTATGACATCGACCGAAGGCACTTTCTTTCTGGAGGAGATGCGCAAGGACAACGTCTTAGGCTCAGAGGGTTTGACTGGTTTCTGAACCGCCTTCACAAAGTTCGTGTGGCATTGCAGCAGATGAATTCCTTTTGTGTGGACGTGCCGAATTCAGACGCTTCACAACAAGAAGGCATGGAAGAATTCATGAATCTCATGCGTGCCTTTGACCGTACGGCTGCTGCGAATGAAGTTGTGACGACAATGTTCCAAGTGGACATCAAACTGCAGCACGTGTCCTCTCAACTATTGGAATGGATGACCGTGGCGGCCGAGGCGAAACACTTCGTCTCATCGCTTCCATCGCCACTGATGCAACCAGCTCGTGCAAAGCCTGATTGTGTCACAGAAGCTCCAGATTCCAAATCAAGCTTAAAGGTGTTATGCTCGACGTCAGTGACAGTTGACGAACGCCCAGCACCGACAAATGTGGCACATGAAGTTCTCCAGGAATCGTGTGGGTGAAGACCTGACGCTTTACGGAATTTACATGGCGCGCAAGCCTTCATGAACGATTTTGAAGCACAGATGGCGCCCAGTATGCAATCCATGTGGACATCGTTTTGTGATTCTTTGGATTCAGGATCCGCACCGCAACCTGCTCCAAAGCAGTCGAACAAACGTGACCGTGAGTCTGATGCTGAGTTTTGACGCGCACCGCAACCTGCTAAAAAACCGAAGACACGTGATACCAAAGACGTTTCGGTGAAAGACACCTCCGCATCTCCGTCCACGAAGGCTGTGACACACGTACACAATCGGTTTGGTAAGCTTCGAGCACCAGTCGTCGGGGAGCACGATCCACCAGCTCCGTGACGTGAATGTACAGATTCTTGCAATGTGTGCCATGAAAAAAGACGTCCCACTGCCCCTGTCTGTTCATTTGTCTCGTTGGTCTTGCACGTGTTCTCATGCCTGGAACACACATTCACAGACAGCGAACAGCATTCTCAAGTTTTCTGTCTCTGGTGTTGTTTATTCGAACATGGGCATGGGCAAGGGTGCCAAGGGAGCCAAGTGGTCCGAGACACTGATTCCTGACTGCACCGAAACCACTGGGTCACAGGGTACGCCAAAATGCACCCGTCGAAAGAAGGTCGTTGGACCAAAGACAGTCAGGAAACGTGGGAATACAGTGACGTGAAACCCTTCATGACCTCGGAGACAGCCGACTCCAGGCGGAGGTCAAAAGTATTGATTTCCACACCAGCTCGATTACTACTGGAAGGCAACGGTTATCTTCGCGAACCCCGAAGGACCGAAATGCTGGGAAAGGGGTTCGACTGGTACCTGGACCGCTTCGAGCAGGCGAACTCACCTCTGAATCAGGTCCATACTTTTGCGATGGACACCGTCAAGACAGATGCCAGTGTACGAGGTGGCGTGCAGGATTTCGTGGCCTCACACACCATGCTTGAATGCACACTCACTGCGCGACCGCATGATACATGATCTGTCATTGCGTTCATGACATGTAAGGTCTCATCTCTTTTGGAAAAAATCAGATACGTGCATTTGGCGACAGATTCAGTGTGGTAGGAGGCGCCTTGTCACCGAATTTGTGGAGGAGAGCGCGCCATTCCCAGCCACACGAGGGAGCATTACATGGCAGTGCTGTTCACGGGTCGAAAAGAAACCTCATAGCTATGAACGGAACTTTAGCTTGGCAGATACGAGCCAAAAATCCCTGTGGGCCCTCATTTACTGAGCTCACCTTGGGACACTTGCGTTATCATTTGACTCATGTGCCCCCCCCAAGCCAAACTCGCCACCTGACTGTGTTTTCCGCACAGGTCAATGATGCACAGGAAGTGTTAAAAAACAAAAATATGCTATGATGCGGATTTCAGTCCAAAGGAATAAGTAAAATTACATTAAGAGTGAGCGTATTTCACTTGCGCCAAAGCTCCCACCTGTCCTACACCTCTCATGTTGTTTCACAACGTCAGGCCAGAGTCAAGCTCAACAGGGTCTTCTTCTCCCACTGATTTTCCCAAGCCCCTTCCCTTGGCTGTGGCTTCGCTGGAAAGCAGAAAAGAACAACGGGAATCTCGTAAATCAATTTATGCGCGTTACCAATTAGATGACGAGGCATTTGGCTACCTTAAGAGAGTCAGAGTTTCTCCCGCCGTTCACCACCGCTTATTTGAATTTCATCACTTTGACACTGCGCAGATATCACATTGTGTCAACACCATTTGAGGCCATCGCAATGCTTTGTTTGAATTAAACAGTCGGATTCCCCTTGTCCGCTCAAGTTCTGAGTTGATTGTTCATCGCACTGGGAAAGCTTCGAGAAGCATTCCCAATCCATCAATTGTCACCAAACGTGAATCCGGTCTGATTGAAGTTCGTGTTCACGAAGACGAACCTCCCTTGGTCTCGAAGCACACATGAGCACCAGTTTCCAGAACTAAATATTCGATGCGTTTCCGTTCATCCAGTTCGGGCGCTGCGGCTGCTCGCCATCTTCTTCTGGCACATCGTTTTTCAGGAGCTTTTCTTTTCAAGCCTCTTTTCCCAATTAGTTCCAAGAGTCTTTGAAACTCTCCCGCTTCCATTGCCTCGTCAGTGAGGTCAAGCAGCATCCTGCTCTCAATTGAGAAGTTCGTTCGCCTTCTCTTTACAACACTGTCTGATACCCTGTCAGACAAAATTGTAATGCTCCGAAAAGTGTCATGTTAGCACTTTTGAGCATCAACAGAGGCACAGTGTTTTGCCGCTCGCTGCCTTTTCAGATTTTTCGAAAGTTTCGCCAGCAGCCGTCAGAGTGCCAAAAAGTTATCGGATGAAATTCGTGTTTGGCACTGCGTTGGAGGCTCCTGATGATTGGGTTGGGATCTCCTGATGTGTCAGAAGCCTCGTGTGGCACATCGGAACAGGTCACTTTCTTCACAGACGTGCGTAGAGTCTGGTGATCCTCTCGAGCCAACTGTGCGTGCACTTTCTGAACGGAGGATAGATTCCCATCAGTCGCGGTGTTCAGAAATAAAAATCACCATCAGGAACTAGTTTGCAAGATTGTGTACTTTCTTGCACCAAAAGCCCTGGTGCCTTTGGGGCCCGATATGAATTTATAACCCAACAGGGCTTGCTTGAACTTCTGTGCCACACCTCCGCACCAACCCAGTGGTCGATGTTGAAGGTGTCCTTCACAGCACGTAATTCACTCCGCTCGGCCTAGTCCGTCTTCACCAACGTGTGAATGTCGCAGTCGAGCGCCTGTCACTGCAAAAAAAAACCGCCAGAACAAAGACACGCAACAAGATTCACTGCCACCCTGGCACACACATGAATCAAAACTATTTGGTTGCAGCAACAAAACTGGCCTTCTGAAGATTCGCCAATGCAGTAGTGAGACTACCCATGGCCCTGACGGTGCGCTCCTCGTGCCCGAGGTGAGAAATGAAGTGACGCAAAGAGAGCTGGAGTGAGCTCACGTTGCTCCGCTTCGACCGCCACGGCTTTGACAATATTATCCGCTTAGACAGTCCTGCTTTTTGAAAGTGGACACCGCAAGATTTGCCAAATCATTGCCTGCCTCGTCACAGAATACGAAAGACCCCAGGAGGCGCTTGATGTCGCGGATGACTTGTTCGGCACTCTCGTGCACCAGTCCACGGACACCGGTCACCGCAAGATTAAAAGCTTCGATATCGAAGTTCTTGTTCAAACGTTGGATTGGGAAACGCTCTCCGTGTAAACGGCGATGATACTCCTTCACGATGACGGTCACGCTCACAGCATATTTCGCTGGACCTCCCCTCACCCGCCAGACCTTCACGTAAAATGTTGTTAAATGACATCACCACCAAATCGGTTTTATTGCAGATCTCCCTTTCTGATGACACCAGTGCAACAGGCATGATGTCATGGGCAATGTTGTCCACTCGACCTTCGGGTACAAAACCAGCCCTTGCTGGTGGTGTGGCAGGAGCTCTTTCAAAAAGACAACTGCGGAACGTTGTCTGACATAAAGAACGGGCCCACGTCAACATCAGCACGTCCAGGAGGAGTAGCATCAGGATCAACACCTTCTTGCACTGATGGGGTTTCAGCAGGAAGCGTGGCCTCAGAATCAACCATTCCAGAAGAAATGGCACCAGTCCCAACGTTTCCAGGCGGTGTCGAAGGTGAATGCACAAGCGCTGAGTCTCCGTTCACATGTTCAGGAATATCCTGCAAAAAAAGGAATACCAACTTCTCGGGCGCGAGGACTTTCAACTGCGCTGTGTTTCATAAGCCATTGCGTTTCAAAGAAGCTGAAATTGTCCAAGTTATTTTGCTTCTTTGCGGCGTTCGCGCCCTTGACAAAGTGCCAATCCTTGCACATATTTCACAACCACTGGTGGTAGCGACCGACGTGATCCAGGATGCATCTTTTCGACACATGTTCTCACAACGCAAACATTTCACGAGCCATTTATTGGTGACCACAGGTTCAAGCACGTCATACTCTGCGCCACACATTGGAACTGCGCACAAGCCTTCGAAGAAGCGGACGTGATTGTGGTGACTTTTCTTGCTTGCGAAGCTTGCAACGCGCACCTCACTAACTAAGTTAGACACGGCGCGGAAGGTTACACCAAAACATTAGAAGGTTTGATCGAACATACCTGGGCAAAAATAGGCACCCAACGGGGCACGTAGTTTCACACATGTTGCAAAGAAAAACACAAAAACGGCGGCACCCAGCGGGGCAAAAAAGGACCAAACACCCATGGTCACGGCGACGACAAAGACCCTTACTTATTTTATTCTGTGGACCAGAGGCTGCTAACCTTGGAGACCTGATGCGTTTATGGGTACGATCAGCGGTGTAAATAAATCCGTTCGTCCGCTTTTCAAGGGCAGTCGGAAGCGCATCGGACACCTCGAATAACAAGGTGCTTTACCATTCGATCAACCTTATCGCCAGGCAATCTGATTTCAGGGAATAAGGTTGTTAAACAGAAAAGAAAACGTTTCCCGAAGATTCCACCTGCTCTGCCGAATTCCTTTACGTTACCATACGTTGTCCACATCCTTGTTGGAGAATAGTAACCCCATTTCCTTTCAAGATACGAGGCAAAGCCTGCGTGTGCGGAACACCCCTGTCCTTCAGGATCGACTAATCCATGTCCAACTGCTGTTGATATGAAACCCTTCTCCACTTTGGTCTTCAAAGCTCTCATTTGAATATTTGCTACTACCACCAATATCTGCACCAGGAGCTGTTTTACTCAGGCTCACGCCAAGAGCTTCACAGCAAACACCTTGCCTTCCTACTCATTGCTGCACCGCGTGACAACAATGATTGAGTATCGGTCACACGCTTAAGCGCCAACCATTTTCGGTGTAGTCCATTCGGCAGGTGAGTTGTTACACACTCCTTAGCGGATTTCAACACCTTGACGATGCAGGGAATGGTGCAGTTGCCAAATCCTACCGCAGGTCCATCGACCCCGGCAGCACATCTCGAGGCAAACGTGCGGCGAGCCGAGAAGGGCCAGGGAGCACCAGCACGACAACGACGACGAGGAACCCTCTGCCACACAGGTGAGCCAAGGAAAAAAACAGAAACGTGAGCGTGAGATTGCAAAGCTTGACGAGGATGACGAGGATATCGGGGCTTCACAGAGGTCTGTGGCTTCACAGGTCACCAAAAAGAAAAAAAATCGAAACAGTGAGCTGCCTTGCGTTACAAGATCCAAAGGAGATTGCAGACCTGATGTGTGAAAGACAAATTTTTCTGTTGGTCATGTCATCATCTGTTGCTCTGGTCTTCTGGTCTGCTGCGTATTCTCATTGCACACAAGCAAATCACCCTCACATTGTATACAAGCACACAGCACACTTTATCTGTGTTCCATAGCCGTTTCACTTTCCTCAACAACGTTATGATGAGACACACGTCATCAACCGCTGTTGAAGAAGCCATGCAAGCAGAGCAAGAACGTCTGCATGCTCAAGCCCTCAGGCGTGCAGCAAGACAGTGTGATGTTCGAGAGCCTCAAAGACCTGATTTGTTGGTGACCTTGGCAGCTGACGCCCTGGCTGCATGATGGGCCCTTATTTTCGGTTTGGACAGATTGGGAACTGATCGAACAGGAACACACAGGTACACCTGCACCGTTGATTAACCCTGTGGTGACTTTGCTCACACCTCTTGCTGAATACTCGTCAGACCTGAAGGGCTTTCACGGTTTGTTTTCGTACTGAGCATGAGAATCAAGCAAGCTTTTTCCCATTTTGGCCCAAATGATATTTCTGTTCTTATTGACCTCACCTTGGGACACTTGCGTTATCAATTGACTCATGTGCCCCCCAAGCCAAACTCGCCACCTGACTGTGTTTTCTGCACAGGTCAATGATGCATAGGAAGTATTAAAAATCAAAAATATGCTTTGATGCGGGTTTCAGTCTAAAGGAATAAGTAAAATGACATTAAGAGTGAGCGTATTTCACTAGCGCCAAAGCTCCCACCTATCCTGCAACTCTTAAGTCATTTCACAAAGTCGGATTGGAGTCAAGCTTAACAGGGTCTTCTTTCCCCGCTGATTTTCCCAAGCCCGTTCCTTTGGCTGTGGTTTCGCCAGATAGTAGATAGGGACAGTGGGAATCTCGTTGGTCCATTCATGCGCGCCACTCATTCGATGGCGAGGATTTGGGTACCTTAAGAGAGTCATAGTTACTCCTACCATTTTCCCGCGCTTGTTTGAATTTCATCACTTTGACATTCAGAGTACTGGGCAGAAATTACACGGTGTCAGCACCATTTGAGGCCATCGTAATCTTTTGTTTAATTAAACAGTCGGATTCCCCATTGTCCGCTCCAGTTATGAGTTGGTCAATCGCCAGAGCGAAGGAAGATCTCCCAGAAGATTTGCCGTTGAGTCCTCGCCTTTGCCGTCAGAGCTTGACTGGAGTTCAGAGCCTCACGCTTCTTGCGCGATTGACGACTTGCCCGAGGATCTTCCACTCCCGGGAGAGGAGGCAGGAGACATCGACGCGAAACCCGAGCCGACGCCACTCGGGAGACACGAGGACTTTGCTGGAGGTGCGCACGTCGAGACGCCAGCGTTGGGGCCAGCCAGACCCATCGTAGCAGACATGAAGGTGTCAGGGGCCATCGAAACTCGATGTGGACCAAAGAACTTGTTCTTAATCAAAACCCTGCGCCAGTCGCGCGAGAAGGTCCCTGCGCACGATGTGGTTGTGGCCCTTTGGCCAGCAGGTGGAGCGCTCGGCCACCTACGCTTGATTTGGGCGTGTGTGACACCTCGTCAGAGCAGGAAAGCGACTTGTTGGCCATTACGTGCGTTTCGGAAGAAGAGAGAGATCTCGGTGTTGCGCGCGT
>CBDCEV010000244.1:0-7824 GCA_965215715.1 Hyphomicrobiales bacterium
TAACTTAATTTGGCTCAAGGCGTTTAAAAGGCGCCTTGCACCGCGATCTCGTTAAACAATGACTTGGGATGTTCAGTCTTCATATTCTTTAAAGTAGTTACATCCAAAATTTTACCAATATATATACTGTGTATATATATATATATTGTTTTTTTTGGTTTGGGGATTCCCCAGCCTTGAAATTATTGACAAAATAGCGCCAACCACCCAGAGCCAATGTATCACTAGAGGAATGGTTTTCCCAAATTTATTTAGAACAAAAAATGCAATCCTACCCACAGTTAATCAATCACTTGGGCCCTCCCAGATTTCAAATCTATGCCCTGGAAAAAAATGATCCAATTGTTTTGCATGACTCGGGGCTTTCCAGCCATCAAATTCCTTGACATAAGAACGGAAAAATCTATCCCAGGAAGTATGTGTTTGATATTTTTTAAAACTATAAAAAATGAAAGAAAAACATGTTTTTGTTCAACAAATGCCCTAAGTTTGGAAATTTTGAAGTATTGAGGTGCAAATTTAGTGTAAGTTTGATGAATGTAAGCTTACACTTCATGGGATTCATGGGGTGTAAGTTTACATCAAACTTACATCAAACTTACATTTATGAGGTGTAAATTTGATGTAAACTTACGCCCCTGAAGTGTAATACACCGAACTTACACTGGCAAGTGAAAATTGCACTTGCAGGTGTAAGTTTGATGTTAATTCACTGTTGCCAATGAAACCCTGGTGTAAACTTACACTTCAGGGGCATAAGTTTACATCAAGTTTACACTTCATAAGTGTAAGTTTGATGTAGGTTTGATGTAAGTTTGGTGCAAATTTACACCCCATGAAGTGTAACCTTACATCAAATTTACACCAAATTTACTCTTCAATACTTCAAAATTACCACAACCCATGCATTTTTGATTTGAAAACATGTTTTGTTTTTAAACAACATTGTTTTTCAAAACACATGGTTCTTTCAAAAAATATGTCCTTGTTCCAAAAATATCCAAAAAAAAGATCAAACCATTGTATTTTTCAGATAATATCAAACACATACTTCCTGGGAGAGATTTTTCATTTTTATGTCAAGGAAATTGATGGCTGGAAAGCCCGCAGTCATGCAACACAATTGGAACAATTTTTTCCATCAGATACATTTGAAATCTACAAAGGCCCAAGTGATTGATTAACTGTGGGTTGGATTGCATGATTTTTTGCAAAATAGATTTCGGAAAGACTCCTCTAGTGATACATTGGCTCTGGGGTGGCACTATTTTTTTCAGTAATTTTAAGGGCTGGAGAACCCCAATATATAGGTAAGATTTGGATGTAACTACTTTAAAAAGATGAAGACTGAACATCCCAAGTCATTGTTTTTTTGCTTGGATATGTGTGGTTTGTCAGGGGGGAAACGTCAATGCTGGAGAGACCCCTGAGTGGTGGGTCAGCATGTTACAGTGGAAGTCGCTAAGGCACAGTTGCTGCATTCCAAAGGCTGCGCGTTAAGTAAAAACACCATTCGCGTGTCTTGGGATATCAAATTTTGCTCACAAAAGAAACTTTGAATACAACCAATCCTCACCAGGCACGTTTTCAATTGTTATTTTGACCACCACTAGAATTTTGATATGTTCTGTGTATAAAATTCTTGCTGCCCAGCATTCAAAGTGATTTCACAATATTGCGTTTCAAACCCAGGGTTTGACAATTACTTGAAGTTTTCCAACCCGAAAATTTATTCCCCATTGCCTGTCTGTCATGTAATTCAGCTGACTTTCTGCCATGCAAGGTTTTTAAGAACTGCTTTTGTCGGCTGGGTGTTGTAAATCTATGATCAAATGTGAGTCCAAGGTTTTTTCTGCGAAAGGGCCACCATCACTAGGCTATGGAATTGAATTTTCAAAACCTTGCTGCAATGGGTTTCCATGCCAAACACATGTTTTTGAATGGTTGGGTTCGCGCGCGAATTTTGGGCATAGAATGGAGGCCAAATTCGTGCGCGAACCCAGCCACAAAAAAATGAAAGTTTAGACGCCTCCTAAGTCACAAAACATAACGCCGCCCCCCAGTTTTTCCTATACCACATGGATGTCGAAACTTTCCCAATTTGTTCGATAATTCCAATTGGAAAAAGGCACTGTTTGTCCCTTTGAGAGGGTTCCCAAAAAGTTTTCCTGTGATGGGTTCCCATTCTTCACCTGCACATCCGCCGATCATTTTGCACAGTAGGTGGTTTTTTTCCGTCTATACAACTTGATGCGAAGTTCACCGCACACCTTCAAGGTTTCAAGATTTCACCAAGGAAACCTCACAAAAATTAACCCGTGACCCAGCATTTCAAACAAAAAACATATTTTGATCTCGGATTTCAACGCAAAAAAAAAAAACGCAATGCAATGAACTTTTGACCCAAAACTTCAATGCAGAACTTCAGCCCGGAAGTTCAGTGCGTTGAATTTTTGCATTGAATTTTTGGTGAAAAAGTTCAGTTGCATTATTGAACTTTTGCATTGAACTTTTGCTCCAAAAGTTCAATGCATTGAACTTTTGCGTTGAACTTTTTGCCCAAAAGTTCAATGCATTGTACTTTTGCGTTGAACTTTTTGGTATAAAAGTTCAATGCATTGAAGTTTTGCATTGAACTTTTGCATTGAACTTTATGCCTAAAAGTTCAATGCATTGAACTTTTGCATTTGAACTTTTACATTGAGGTTTCATATAAAATTTCAATGCATTGAACTTTTGCGAAGACATGTTGCATCAAATGTTTGATTAAAAAACATCGCGCTGAAGTTTTGTACCGGACCTTCACGCTGAAATTTGAAGTTGAAAGCTCAATCCACTGAATTTTTTGCTTTCATTTTTTCTATCAAACTTGGGGGTAAGACAAACGCTTTGTTTGGCATATTGCTCTAGTTTTGGCATTGTGAGCCTCTTTTGAACAGTTTTTTCACTCAGGCCTCCCATATTGTCACCATATTGACCAATCCCGCTTTGTTGAGGTTCGCCTCTTGGCAAGGTTTCCTCATTTTTTTGCAAAAAATTAGGCCATTGAAATTTCAGACGCAAACATGTTTAGATTAGTTGTTGGATTTTTGAAACCTGTTCCACAGGAACCTTCTCCATTGGGAACCATTCTCAATGGGAACCATTACAGATGGATGGGAACCTCACCAAAAAAAACATCCTTTCCATTTTGAACCTGTCTCCGTGCGATTGACACCTACTGAGCGGCAACCCTTCCCAATGAGAAGCCTTTCCAGTAGGAACTTTTCCCGATGGAAACTGTTCAGAAATAGACACGGTTTCTGATGAAAGCATTCGGACATAGGAATCTTTGTGAATGGGGAACCTTGAAGAATTTTCTTGTTGGAATCCTTCTCAACTGGAGTTTCTACCACCTTTACCATTCATAATCATTTTCCATCCAACAGTTCAAGACAAAACCATCTTTTGAAAAAGGTCCCAATATCAATTTATTTTGTTAGGCCTATTAGGAAAATTGATAGTCTTATGCATCGCACACAGTGCATTTTCAAACCAAGAATTGACCGTCCCAACAGATTCACTCGGAAATGGCGAAAAATATGTTTACCAGGCACAGCTGTGTTTGCAGTTTTTTCCCCGTAATCAGTCGAGTGCTTGTTTTTTGTTCCCTGTGTACGATCTGGTGTTTGCATTTTTCTAATTTGTCTGGATGCGCTCAGTTCACCAGGTACGGTTGACGCTAACAATTTTTGCAAGCCAGGACCATTTTTTGGCGCAAATTGACCCAAAAAAACTTTCGGTGGTATCCCCAACAGCCGCAACGTTTTATTTTTGTCAATCTTTCTGAAGCTGTGCTGGGAAGCCAAGCGCTGGAAACTCCTCAGCTAGATTTCCGTGAGTTAAATGAACCTCACCTGCATTGGTTTCTCCAACCTTCCCCCGAACCCGTTGAACCTGACTTGGCTTTGCACCACCGCTTCCTGGAACCTTCTCCGGAATATTCTGCGGAACCCTGTTGAACCCTGACCTGGCTCTGCACCAAAGCCTCCCAAACCTTCTCCGAAACCTTCTCCAGAACCCTGTTGAACGTGAACTGGCTCAGCGCCGAAGCCTCCCGGAACCTTGTCCGGATATTTGTCCGGAACCTTCTCCGGAACCTTGTTGAACCTGACATGGCTCTGCACCAAAGCCTCCCACACCTTCTCCGGAACCTTCTCCGGAGGCTCTGGTGCAGAGCCAGGCTAGGTTCATCAGGGTTCCGGAGAAGGTTACGGAGAAGGTTCAGAGAAGGTCTGGGAGGCTTTGGTGCAAAGCCGGGTCAGGTTCAACAGGGTTCCGAAGAAGGTTCCGGGGAAGGTTCCGGGAGGCTTTGGTGGAAAGTTAGGTCAGGTTCAGCAGGGTTCCGGAGAAGGTTCCGGAGAAGGTCTGGGAGGCTCCCGGAGAAGGTCCCGGAGAAGGTTCCAGAGAAGGTCTTGGTGCAGAGCCAGTCAGGTTCCGGAGAAAGTTCCGGGAGGCTTTGGCGCAGAGCCGGGTCAGGTTCAACACGGTTCCGGAGAAGGTTCCGGAGAAGCAGCCAGAAGCAGCCAGTGGCCAGGTCATCCCGAAGATTCCTGGAGAAGGTCTGGGAGGCTTTGGTGCAAAGCCAAGTCAGGCTCGACAGACCGGAGAAGGTTCCGGAGAAGTTTTGGTGCAAAGCCAAGGTCAAGTTCAATGGGTTCCGGAGAAGGCCTGGGGGGCTTTGGTGCACAGCCAGGTCAGGTTCAACAGGGTTTCAGAGAAGGTTCCGAAAAAGGTCGAACCTGACCTGGCCTTGCACCAAAGCCTCCCAGACCTCCGGAATTTTCCGGAATCATGTTGAACTTGACCTGGCTCTGCACCAAAGCCTCCGGAACCTTCTCTGGAACCCTGTTGGGCCTGACTTGGCTTTGCACCAAGGCTTCTCCGGAGCCTTCTCCGGGACCTTCTCCGGAACCCTCTGGGGAACCTTCGGAACTGTCTCCGGAACCTCGTTGAACCTGACCCGCCCCTGCACCAGTCCACACCAGAGCTATTCTGGGCTGAAGACCCCATTAGCTTACGCTGTTGGGGAATAAAAAGTTGACCCAATGAGAAAAACATGCAAGAAAAGATGGACGCTGAGAAAACATGGAAAAACAAGAAAACATTTGACATTTTGGTGGATTAGCGCGATCTTCGAATGAATCTAAATCCAAAATCAAGCTAAATAAGGCACATGAGGGAGAGCGGGTTTAGATTTTAAGTTAAACTAAATATCAGAACAATGAGAGAAACATGTCAACATGTGTTTTGTCTTGTTTGTTGTGTTTTAACAAGTGTCCTAGAATCCCGTTTTTGGGATGCGAAAAGGAACTAGTTAGGACACTTGTTGAAAGCACGTTCGCAAAAAAAAACTAAGAACCTTATTTTTTTCAACATCTATCAATTTTAAGCTTTCCCAAACCGCTTCAAAAACGTCCAAAACGCAGGTGGGAAATGACCGAACCTAAAAAAGGCGCGGGGGTTCCTATTGCGGTTTGGTGGTCATACCAGCTGTTTCTTGTGTGGTCTGAATGCTTATACCTCGCAAAGACCGCCAGAAATATGTGAGACCAATTTTTTTCTGGAACCACAGTCTTTCCAAACAAACACATCGCTTTCCAACAAAAAACCGTTTCAAAAAGAACACCTCCCTTTAAACATTTTTAAGCGGAATATTGAAATTGTTTCTTGTTCGGTTTAAACGGGGTTCCCGTGATGTAATGATGATTTTTTCGGCGTGCAAGCTGACAATAAGGATTTCTTTCCTTTCTATCAGTTCCGGGAAACGTCCAGCAGACAACATAATTTGCATTTGTTCCTGAATGCAGCGAAGGGTTCTCGTTTTACTTTGGGGGTTTGGGGGTTGAAACGTGTCCGCTGGGCCTTCAACCGTTCGCAAGTGTCCGCGAGCGACCGTCGTGAGAGTAATATGACTGTGCCTGTGGCGAGTTCTGCAAAGCAATCGCTTTTGGAGGTTTCAAACGTCGCGTAGCCTCGTTTCGCGTGGCAGGCGTGGCGCTTTGTGACATTTCAACATCAACATGTTTCATAACATGTTGTTTTTTTTGTGGCAGGTTCGCGTCGTTTTCAGAAGATGAGTTGACCGGCGCAACACTTTGGAGATCCTCGTCGTCATTTTGCGTGGCAGGCGCAGCACTTCAGACGTTTCGCTTCGCGTGTTTTTTGTGAATCGCCCTGTCAGCGTCCGGGTGGTGACAACGTGGAAGTTGCGTGCCAGGCGTGGCATTTTGTGAGATGTGAGATGAAATTGACGGAAACTTCGCATGAAACATCGATTTTGAGGTAACAAATTTTGAGGTTCATGAGAAAACTCTTACGAAAACGTTGATTTTGAAGCTACGAAGAATGAAAAATGTGAAGAAGTCTCGCACGAAATGCTCGTATTGAGACTCTAGGAGTCTCCGTCTCGATGTTCTGGTTTCCTTCTGGCGTCGCCATGTCTATGCGGGACGCTGCAAAAGCTCTCCTTTTCGAAGGCGTCAAAGCAGGTTGCAATGCCCTTTTTGCGTGGCAAGCGTGGCACTTCCTGACATTAATTCCCACGTGTCTGCAAAAGTGTCGAAAGTCGTTTTGTGCGACAGGCGCAATATTGATACGTCATGTAGAGTGTGGAGTGTAAACTGTAAAGTGTGGAGTGCAAAGAGTGGAGTGCAAAGTGTAAACTGTGGAGTGTGGAGTGTAAAGTGTAGAGTGTGGAGTGTAGAGTGTAAAGTGTGGAGCGTAAAGTGTAAAAGGTTTAGAGTCTAGAGTTTGGAGAGAAAAGTGTAAAGTGTGGAGTGTAAAGTGTGGAGTTGTAGAGTGTGGCAGTGTGGAGTGTAAGGTGTAAAGTGTGGAGTGTAAAGTGTAAAGTGTAGAGTGTAAATTGAGAAGTTTAGAGTGCAGAGTGCCAACTTTAAAGTCAAAGGTGTGGATTGCAAAGTGCGGAGTGTAGAGTGTGAAGTGAGGAGGGTAACGGTGTGGAGTGTCAAATGTAAAGTGTAAACTGCGGAATGTAAAGTAATGTAGAGTGTAGAGTGTGCCGTGCAAGTGTAAAGTGCAAAGTGCAATTTGTGGAATGTGGAGTGTAAAGTGTAGAGTATGGAGTGTAAAGTGTAGAGTGTGGAATGTGGAGTGTAGAGTGTGGAGTGTAGAGCGTAAAGTGTGGAGTGTAAAGCGTAAAGTGTGGAGTGTTAAGTGTAGAGTGTGGCGTGCAAAGTGTAAAGTGCAAAGTGCATGGCGTGGAGTGTGGAGTGGGGTGCAAAGTGTAGAGAGCGGAGTGTAAAGTGCAAAGTCCGCGGCGTAAAGTGTAAAGAGTGGAGTGTGGAGTGCAAACTGTAAAGTGTAGAGTGTGGAGTGCAAAGTGTAAAGTGTAAAATTTGGAGTGTAAAGTGTAGAGTGTGGAGTATAAAGTGCGGAGTGTGGAGTGTGGACTGTAAAGTGTAAAGTTTGGAGTGTAAAGTGTAGAGTGTGGAATGTGAAGTATAAGTTTAAAGCGTGGAGTGTAGAGTGCGAAAAACTAAATACCTTGCCCGCCACGCAAAATGACATTCCACGCACGAGGGATTTGCGCCAAATGCTGCACCTGCCATGTGAGATGAGACTCGTACGGTGTCCCACGCCTGCCACGTAAACTGCAGGTTGCCACCACTTGACGCAGCCCACGTCTGAAGTGCCGCGCCTGCCACGCAAAAGCAAGATGGATACATCCAAAGTGCTGTGCCTGTCACGAAAAATCCAATTCATCTTCTGACAGCGGCGCTTCTACACTCCACACTTTACATTCACACCCCGCACTCGACACTC
>CBDCEV010000245.1:0-1625 GCA_965215715.1 Hyphomicrobiales bacterium
CCAGAATTCGTAAGGAACCGCATTGATCAACTCTTTATGCTTTTAAATTTGAGATGGAAGTGTAATTTTCCAAGTCTTCCCAACAAAACCCATGAAGATGCCTTCTATCACCGTATCTTCTGTGATAAGCTGATTTGGCATTGGGATGCTTGATGCTGGATATTTCGAGAGTAACAATAACATTCCATTGCGCTTCACCACCATTTTTTCAGAAAACCACACTTTGTACCAAATTCAGTTGCAGTACTTTCTTTCACTCAGCGAACAGCTCTTTCAACAATGCTGTTGATCTCTGATCGACGCGGTGCACTGGTGTCATGCATCCATCCAAGTTGTTTGCACTCAAGTCTTCGGTGCATTGTTCAGTTTTCGACATCGAGTTCCTTCATCAGGTGGTTGGCCACGACGTGCTTCAGTCGTCTTTGACATTCTGCAGACTTCACAGCTCGGGTCTTTCAAGAAACCAGAGACATGAATTGCGTCCACCTCTCGCTTTGGAATCGTTGGTTTTGATTCTTTTTGGAATAGCTTTCGCTTTCCCAGGATCTGCTCCCGCATCGATTTCATTCGAGGGGTTTTTGTCTGCATTACTTGATTCTTCAGGTGTGGGTGTCTGCTGTGAGGTGGACTTTTTTTTGGTCGAGCGCGCATTAAGATTCTCTTTGCACGAATTAATCTCCCAAAAATGTTTTGCGAAAATTAATTGTTTTATGTTTCTTCTTTTTCAATGTGTTTCTTGCATTGTCTTTTCAGATTTTGATTTGTTTCGGAATTTTGTTTCTGTGTTTTTTGTTTCATGATTTGTTTGTTCAGCAATTATAATTAAAATTGTCATTTTTCTTGTTTTTTAATGATAATTATCATCACAATTGCGAACATTCAAAAAAAGAGCATATTTTTTATTGTCAATGTGTATATTATAATTGAAATTTAAATTACAATTGTGCTTAGGTTTATATTTTGACATGGTTGCAATTTGATTATATTCATATTCACAATTCCAATTATGCTTCTTTTTTTGAAATATTCACAATTGTGATGATTTTTATCATTGTAAAAACCCAGATAATTATAATTATAATTGCTGAACAAACAAATCATCAAACAAAAAACACAGAAACAAAATTTCGAAACAAATCAAAATTTGAACAGCGCATAAAATTTTTGCGAGATTCATTCGTGCAATCTGCTGGACCTTTCTGGTAATGTTTTCAAGCAGGACCGGTTGTGTTTTTCCCGAAGGGCTTTCCGCTGACGGGTTCAGGTTGATCGCTTTCGGTTTCTGGTCCTATCACTGGAGATATCGTTCCGGGTCGTGCTGGAATCCACATTTACTCTTCTTGGGCACCTGCGTTTGGCAACCCACAGATTGCAATCTCTTTTCTTGCCCTCGGGCTTTGGGTCTTAAGACAACTAAAACTAAAACTACTTTGTCAATATTCTTTCACTGGCAGCGATAAGCTTGTCCTGTTGTTCGGATTTGAGGATGTCATCGACCAATTCTTGTATTTTTGCCTCTTCCGGATGCACACAGGTTTCTCTTCAGAAGCTGTTCTCGTTCGTTCCACAGTAAGTTGCACACTCCACCCACAGTCTTTCATTGTCTTCATTTCTTTGACCCATCA
>CBDCEV010000246.1:0-12321 GCA_965215715.1 Hyphomicrobiales bacterium
ACGATGGCCAAAGTCGGTTTGGCCAAAGTCGGTTTCGACCCGGGTTTCTGTCCAACAATTCGTCCAGCAACACCACGAAGTGAGAATGCAAGTAGAGGAGCACCGGAGACCGGTTGCAATTCAGAAAACTGAAAACTCAAATGAAGATGAGGCGACACCAGGAACAATCGGCACGTGGTTTGTTTCCTTGAGCTTCATGATGCTTGTGGCGTATGGGCTTCGCTCATGAGGAAAAGTGGGTTGAATCACCCCCTTGAACGGACCCTTCTGTTCCCCAATTTTGATGTGACGTGGCACATTCGACGAGAAGGTCAGGTGCACTTTCATCCAAATTGCAAAAAAAAAAAAGACTCATCCAAAAACACTTCCATCCAAAAACACTTTCATCCAAAAACACTTTCATCCAAAAACACTTTCGTCCAAAACCACTTTCATCCAAAACAGAAGACAATTTCATCCACGACACTTTCATCCAAAAATGGGTTCATCCAATGACACTTTCATCCAAAAATGGTTTCCTCCAATGACAGTTTCATCCAAAACCATTTTCATCCAACACCTAAACACCCAAACACCTATTCACCCTGAACACCTTGAACCCTGACCACCCAAACCCAAAACACGCAAACCATAAACTAAACCCCAAACCCCTGAACACCCCAAACCCCTAAACACCCCAAACCCTAAACCCTAAACCCTGAACCCTGAACCCTAAACCCTTTGCCATAAACACCATAAACACCTAAACACCCAAACACCTGAACACCTACACTCCCTAAAAACCCTAAACACCTGAACCCCAAACACCTGAACCCTAAACACCTGAACTCCCGCCTTTTGACCTTCAACAGACCTTCATGTGAAGCTTGAAACCGTGAAACCAGCACCCACCCACACCACACCACACAACACACCACACACAACACACCACACACAACAAATCAAACTCGATTTGGCCAAAGTCGTGTTTGGCCAAAGTCAGTGTGGCCAAAGTCGGCCATGATCTTGAAGACACCCACCAAAAATCTTGAAGACCCACAACACACACACAATCTTGAACACACCCCAAATCTTGATCACACACACACACACTTGGCCAAAACACGAAGAACACCAACAAATGCGGCCATGACCGGTTGACAAAGGGGGTTGAAACCCCCTTCGACCCCCCTCCGCTGGACCACCCAAAATTTCGCTCTTTGTTTTCCGTCTCCCACCACAATTGTCTTTCTTTCTTCCTGCCGCATACCGTGTCCTCCAAGGTGAAGAGGAAAGCTGCCCAACTCCCACGTTGCGGTGAGGCAACTGGCCAATGAGGTTCAAATTCCAGGTAAGGTAAACCTAGAGAGAAATTTAAGAGAATTGTGGTGGGAGAGTGAAAAAAAAACGCGAAATTTTGGGCCCTCCACCCTCCAGTCATGACCGACTTTGGCCAATCCGTTTTTGGTTGTGTTGTTGTGTGTTGTTGTGTGTGATGTTGTGTGTGTTGTTGTGGTTGATCCAAGAGACCTCCCGGGAGACCCCCGGGCGGGGGAGGGTTTAAGGGATTCCTGGAGGCCCGCCCTGAGAAAAGAACATCCTCACATCGTTCTTGATGACTCACGATTCTCAAAGTCTTCGCATAGAAAGCACAATGATGACAGATGTGATCATGTCTTTTCTTCTCCACTGGAGTCGATCGTCAACATTCCACCATCTCCGTTATTTTCCTGCGCACGTAAGTGGGAAACTATTTCAAGGAGTCTTTCAACAAATTTTCTTTCGAGATCAAGTTGTCTTGAATTTAGATGTTAGATCTCAATGAAATGAAAATTTTAGAAATCTGATCGATTTTGATTGATTGATTTTAATTTTTTGGAGGACAGTCTTTTCGATCACATTCACACGTGATGATGCTTCACTCAAAAAAATGGCGTTCACTTTTTGCATGCGAAAAAGAAATCTTCGACTACGTTTAGACGACAATGTCCTTGCACGTGTTTGGACGTCACAAAAATCAGCTCATCCAATTGACTTTCGATAAGTGCTTCGACAAATTCTTACAGACTTGTCTTTGATGACGCAAAAAAACTGTTTCGTTTTGACAATTCTTGAATCCTGTCACTATCCAGTCCTTCGATCTCAACAGAAATCATGAAGACTCTTGTCAAAGAGTAATAGTTCGATCTTCAGAACAACAACGTCAGCATTCAAAAACAATTCATTGGTGTCGCGAATATTTCAGTGTAAAAAAAAAACATACTGAATTCTGCATACGATTGAAACACAAGTGAAATGATGCTCGAATTGCAACTAATCTTCAGTCACGAAGTAAAGAGGTTGACATGATTTTCCTTTTCCTCTTTGATCGAAAGGACGACCAAATACGTTTCTGTTAGTAATCTCATGACACTCAATGGTATTCTTCAATCTTCTGACTCTGAGACACACAATCTTTACGAAGTATCAAAAGTTCACGGTTTCAAGTGTTGGGTTTCATGTGTAGGTGTTGGTTTCAAGGTTTTGGTTTGTCATGTTTGGTGCCCCCCGGACCGCTCAAAATTTGCACAATTTGGCAGAGCGTGAGTTGTGGAGGGAAACCGGGATTCAGGTCCACACAGGGAAGATTCACGTTTGGACAAAATTTCCAGAGTGCGACGCCATGCAACGGTGAGCGGTGGTCAACAATCGTGGTTGGGTTCAGCGGTTCCAACACGCGGGTATTTTGACTAATACGCCCGAACCCCATGTTGCATTTTGCCCCATTTTCATATTCAAATTTGTGTCATTTTTGTCCGTCGTCGCCCTTGTGTCTGTGGCACTTTCAGATTCGAGTCCCCGCCCCTCCGCGGAAAAAAGATGGAATTTGGCAGCTCCCTCCTCCTCCCTCGTGCGGACTTTGACAATTGAACTTCCCGAATCTCGAGAACGTTGCACAGCAAAAACAATGTTGTCAGTGTTTTTTGAGAAGGCGTTGCCGGTTGAAGGCCGGCAACGCTTTCATGAGAACACGGCTTATGCCCACCTTTGGGGTTTCAGCCACCCTTTCTGTTTGCTGGCAGCAAGCCGGCAATGTTCAGCAGAAAAGCCGGCTGAAGGTCCAAAGGTGGGTTTAGGGTGTTTAGTGTGTTTAGGGTGTTCAGGGTGTTTGGGGTGTTTAGGGCTTATGGTCAAGGTGTCTAGGGAGTTGAGGGTTCAGTGTGGGGTTCTTGGGGTTGGTTGTGGCCGCCGGGGCTTCACACGACAACCAGAGAACTCCAAACGTGCACATTTGAGCGCTCCGGTGCTTCAAACACCACCAAAATTCCACGAGAACACCCCCAGAGAGGGAAGAAAAGAACCAATTTTGTGGCGGGAGAGCGAAAAAAAAGCGCAAAATTTTGGCCCCCCACACCATTGGACCTCCCACCCGCCCACGACAACTCAACACACACAAAAAAAACCTGAACAATTGATTTCAAAAAACCCAAACAATTGACTCAAAAACCAAAATCTTTACATGCAAAAAAAACCTCAATTTTGGCCAAAGTCGGTTTGGCCAAAGTCGGTTTTTGACCGGTTGGATTTGGGCACTCCTGATGCACGTCACGACGCCTGGAGGTTGTGGTGGACGGGTCACCGTTGTTTGGCGGAGCACAGCTCGCCGTCGACACGACATTGGTGTCCGCCATTTGGGGCAACGGTGAACCAGAAACGGGGCTGCAGAGTGTGACGAAGTGGCTCTCGCCCAAGCGAAATCGAAGAAGGCTCGCACGTACCTTGAGCTCGTCCGTCCAGGGGCTCTCGCCCTGCTTGTGGTGTTGGCATTGGAAACGTGCAGAATACACTTTCGTCCAAAAACGATTTCATCCACTCACACTTTCATCCAAACACAATTTCATCCAATGACACTTTCATCCAAAAACTGTTTCATCCCAAAAATTCACATGTGGGACAATCAATGTAGTCTGTATTTCACAGAAACACGGCTTATGCCCGCCTTTTGGGTTCGCAGGCCTTCATGTGGAGCATTGCCGGCCGCTCCAGATTGGAACAGTCTTTTCCAGGGATTGCACCATGACAACCCGAACTGGAGGAGCTGGATGCAGGTGTTCCTTCTCATGGTTGGCAGTTCTTCGCCGCTTCCAGCACCAATTGCTGTGAGGGTGTGTCGCGAATCGGGAGCTCGTGTGTCTTTGAATGTATTCGTCGGGACTTGGAGTTGCCGGTCGCACAGCATGATGGTCGGCTGTTGGAGGTTGTCGCAGATTGGCTTCCTCTTTTCGGAGGTGCTCAATTGGCAATTGACACGACCGTACAGATGGACTCCCGAGTCGTCGATGTGCCATTGAGGACGGAACACCATTCGTTCAAGCCCATCGCCGGTCCTTTGGGGCCGCCGGGGTTTCACATGAGAACTAGAGGGCCACAAACGCACATTTCAGCGCCCCGGCGCTTCAAACACCACCAAAATACCACGAAAACACCCCCAGAGAGGGAAGAAAAGAATGAAAATGTGGGCGGGAGAACGAAAAAAAAGCGCGAAATTTTGGCCCCCCTTCCCTTCGGGCCCCCTTCCCTCCGGGCCCCCACTCCTGCGGGCCCCCCAGCACCCCCACAACGAACACCCACCACCCCGCAATGTGGTCTGGCCAAATAAGGCCAAATCAGGTTTGGCCAAATGCGGTCACGGCTTTGTCAACCTCCACCCTTCACCACGGGGTTCAATTACAACCCCCCTGTGACCCCCCCTTTTGCACTTTCACTTGCGTTCCCCCCCCCACACATCCCACCCTGGTTTGGGAGGGTTCAGACCCGCGTTTTGAACCCCCCCCCCCCTTCTCCCCTTTCAAAGGGGGGTTTAAACCCGGTTGTGGGACAAAAAAAAATCAAAGGACAAAAAAAATGCAAACGGGACAAAGTAAACGACGGGACAAAATCAAAGAAGGAATTGGGGACAAAAAATGACATCTGTGTGTTGTTGTGTGTTGTGTGTGTGGGCCTTCCTCCGGACAGCCCTCCACCGCCCTCGGCTATCGTGTGAAGTCTTGGTTGGGTTTGGGGCTTCACACGACAACCTGAGAACTCCAAACGTACATTAGAGGGTCCCCATGCTTCAAACACCACCAAAATTCCAGAAGAAAACCCCCAGAGAAAGAGAAAAAAGAACGAATTTTGAGGCGGGGGTGAGAGACGGAAAAAAAAGCGCGAAATTTTGGGCCCCCACTGTTCGGGCCCCCACCCTTCGGGGCCCCACCCTTCGGGGCGCCACCCTTCCGAAGCAAGCCGGCAATGTTCAGCAGAAAAGCCGGCTGAAGGTCCAAAGGTGGGTTTGGGGTGTTTGGGGGTCAAGAATGGATTCATCAAAATTAGGATGAAAGTGGCAATTTCATCAAAAACACTTTCATCAAAAACCAAACCCAAAGACCTGAACCCTGCAAACCCAAACCTGGAGACCCAAACCCTGCACCCTGAACCCTAAACCCGAAACACCAAAACCCCAAAACACCTGAACCCCAAAGACCTGAACCTCAAGACCTAAACCCTGAACCCTAAAACCTAGACACCCACCTTGGACCCTCAACGGGCCTTTCTGCTGAACATTGCCGGCCTTCGGCAATGTTCAACAAGAAGGCCAACTGAGACCCAAAGGTGGGCACAAACTGTGTTTGTGTGAAGGCGTTGCAAGCCTTCGGCCCGGGACGCTTTCACACAAACATGGACTGTATTGTTTTTGCTCGGGTGGTGGGTCCCTCTGACAAGAAGGGCTGCCTCTTTGATGGAAAAGGCGAAGAACACGTCTTAATTGGCATCTCATGACACACTATTTTTACGATGATGATATTCAGCTTAATTTTATCTCTCATTTTAATTCGATCAAAATCAAGAAAATGATTGTCTCCATCAAAATCGTGAAGACGTTGAAATTGTCGTCGCTTTTGAATCTGTTGTCATTGAATGATTTCAATTTTACAAGCGTTACTTTTTCTATGAAGTCCAAACTTTCCTCAAAACATCACTTCTTCAACTTAATTTTTGTGGAAAATGCAGTTTTTGTGTTCTTACATGACGTGTCAAAAAGCCCATTTCAGTTGATATTTCAGAATTTCCTTACGTTTCGATTCGTGAAGTTCTTGTAGAAGATAGTTGGTCTGTTTTTAAAAAGTGTTATGATGATGATCTTGATTGCATCATTTTCGTCAATCTCGTCAATTTAATTCGCATTGAATCTGTATGGATAATGTGAAATCTACATGTCACTTGCTACATTTGGAACTGCTCTCGTAAGAATCCTGAATGATTCCTTTTCTGAGTTGTAAAATATTTTGAAAAGTGTCATTTTGATTGTCCAAGATTTTCATGATTGATATTATACGATAGTCTCGTTTCAATCAAATAATTGTATATCAATCGATGAAATTGGATATCGATAGTTCGTGTTAGCACGTTAAATGTTCGATTTCAAAAGAATTCAAAGTAAATCAGTCGATCAATCATTTCATGTACGAAAAAGAAAGTGATCGAATATGATGTGGGTATTTTACTTACGACTTCGGTATTTGATAGACGCTTTTGATATCGATTATCTGACGTAATCTTTTGAACTACTTTAAAAGAAGAAGCGTATCGATCAATACATGAGACGAATCAAAGTATATATTTCAAAAGACTTTTAACAACTAAAATCAAATTTATCGACGTCGTCGTAAATGAAGAAAAATAAATATGATTCCGATATATTGAATATCACTATTTCATACTATAGTTACTTCCCAAAATCATCTGTCTTGTATTTCTATTGAACATATTCGGACACACTTTTACAGCATTGACAAAGATCTTGAAAACTCAGATACTTTCTATTGGGATATCAAACATATTTCGTACTTCTTTTCTTACGTAGTTAAAAAGAAAGATATTTATGTGATAACTCAAAATTGCATGCAAATGTTTTTAAAGGGTAAGTATGTGTACCAATGTCTTTGTTTTTACGATGTTGTTGTCAACATTAAATGTTCAAAATCGTGATTAATTTGATAAGTTTCATGCTTTAAGTATCCATCGTAATTAAAAAAAAAAGTACATAAATGTGCAGTTATTTTCTGTGAAAGATCTTAAGAAATCTGTAAGTAGAAAAAGTAATCATCTGAAGAATGAAATTTATATTGAGTAAAAATTTCTCCTGTTCGATTCACGTACATAGATTTCAATGATCAATCAATATTCAACCCAGCAAGATGTTATTTGTGCGAAGAATACTTTTAATGATGATCACGAATTCGTTGATTTAATTTATATTCGACATCAACTAAACGTGTTTTGGACGTGAAAAATTAAAAAATTCTAAACTAGTGCAAATTTTGATGCAAGAATTCAGAAAGATAACGAAATTTCGTCAAAAAAGTACTGTAAAATGAAAGTCTATCTCAAAAAAAAATCCATCTTCTTGAAATCTTTTCATTTGAAAAATATATGGAATCTGATTTCGTATTATATTTTTCCTTAAGATCTGTTATCAATTGAATTTCTTAATTATAGCTATCATCTTAATATCGTTCGCACAACACAGATTGATGATCCAATCCATGTAAAAGAATCATTATTTGTGCGGTCAAATGAAATCTTTTGCAACAATGTGTTTCTTGATCGTAGTTTTACAAAAAGTCGGTAAACTAAGAGTCATAATGAATTACACTTCGCACGTATTTGATCTCCTGCAGATGACGAATCGTTCTAAAACTCTTTATGTATGCGTCAATGTTCATATCAAGTCATAATGGAATAAAAAACGACTCTATCGTGTTCAATCTAAATTTTCCATGCTGGAATGTTACGTCTTCTGAATGTGAAATACTACTGGAAAGATTTATCGTACTGTTTTTTTTTTGTTTTTCTTTTAACGATGTCTCTGCAAATCACTATTGTGTTGAAATGTTCATCGCACACTCTTGTATCATCCACTCCAGTAGCTTGTCCCATACACACAAAATAACGATGTGTGTCATGTCATTCGTGATATTCTCGATATTATGTACCTCACTCGTCTAATTATTTTTTTTTCGTTTTCAAGTTCATTTTAAAACTCATGCGAACGTGTTCAACATGACGAGAAAGTGTTCAACATGACGATAATTAAGTCGCGAGTGAGGTTTACTTTGGTGTATTTGGGAGAATCAAAACGTTATTGGTTAGTGATAGTCGGGAATTTTGCATTAAAAATGTATTACATTAAAAAATTTGATTAATTTGAAAAAAACTCGTTAGATATTATGTTCATCATCCTAATTTTTACGTATTTAAATCAATGTCAATCGTCGCTGGACGTCGAAGTACTGATGTCGCTTGCTGTCAATTCAAATTTTCTCACGTATGAAATATGATGTGTTGATAGTTGCGACCACAATATGAAATCTCCAAACTCTCCAGTACAAGATTTTCACAACAGCAGAACTTTTTAAGAAAACCTTCACCAGAAGAGATATCTTAATTCAAAATGATCAGCTGATAACTTCAATTTATCAACCACTAGGAGAGGACTTTCGCTTCTGTCAGTGCTCAGGATAAAAATCTTAATGTGTATTTTTCTTTGACGTCAACTACAGGGATGAAAGAAACAAACGATCATGTGTGCTTCGTTATTTTTCACAATGATAGTAAGTTAAGTTTTCGACGGACCTGGACTGAATCGCCCCATGCATGCAGAACCCTTTTATAGCTTCGAGCTTCACATCTCGCTCAAATACTTCCCACCAATCGTTCTCAGAAATATGTAGCACATAACAATTTTTACACATGATGACCTCGTCAATATCGTTGACGACAAATTTCAACTCAGTGTGTCCAGAAAATCGTTTGATCTTTTGTCCAGCGTCATATTGACGTGCATCCCATGGAAAGCTTTCGACCCTGCAAAAATTGTCTTGTCCTTCGTCTCTCGAACCGCTTGTCCCACACATCCAATACAGCGAAAGTACCGACGAAGACACGGCCTCAAATGTCAACAAACGACCACCCCCTTGAAGATAACGACGAGTCCGACATTGAGCTAGATCACGAACGATGTTAGAGTGATGTTAAAACGATCTAGAGGGGATCGCTTTAAAAATGGTCTTGAACACCCTTCGTCTTTAATGCCTCCTGCTCCATTCCTTTTGGAGGGTCTTCGCGTGCATGTTATCTTCTATCATTTTTGACTCCGGGACAGCGTCCTTCAGATCTTGTACCTCCTTCATCCGCACGTGCGCTGCGGCTCCGTCTTTCCCGAGCGCGGGTGTCGTCCGCGTGAGTCGAGACGGTCCCGTGTGGCGCGCGGGTGGTCGAAGGTGGAGGAAGGGCGGCGGCGGGGGGGGTGCTTGCCTTGGAGCAACGGTTCAGCGTGGCCTTTCGCACTTTCTCATGCCCAATTCAGGGAGGTGTCGTGGGTGCCGTGCACGGCTCTGCACGGGGTATCCTCCAGGGGAAAATTTGCTTAAACGCGAGTCTTTCCAGAAAAGCGACGGACATCTTTCGGCGGATCTCGTCATGCAAAATGCACATTTCACGTCCGAGACCATGGCACCTTCCTCCCGTAACCCCAAGAACACGTGCTGGAAAATCAACCACGTGTTTGCAAACAAGAAGCTCGTTCATTCGCTTACTGCACTCCAACGTCTGTACAACCACCCGACACCGAACACCTAGATCCGTTGACACAACGTGGACGTCAATTTTCTAGTCCCTCTCGAACTCGGCCCTTTCTCCAGGACTTGTTCTCTGGATTTAATGTTGACCACATGTTCTTGTCGAAGTGCCCCATGTGCTCCGTGCACCATGTTCAGAGTTCTTCGTTTTCCGTCGCCTATTCATCCATTCTGACCTCGTCGAAAATCAGGACCTTCCCAAAATGTTTGACCCACGCCTGATTATTCCATTCATCTTGCCTTTCACAGAGACGTGGTCCTTTACAACCGTTCAGACGTCTTGACCATTTTCCCGTGACCTCCAATTCCTGGCACTCCGAACCAACATTCAAAATCTTTCCCGCAAACGACCGCTAACACTTCTTTTCCTTTTCACCAGGAACACTTCTTCCTGATGCCTTTTCTTGCATCGTCAACCAACGCACATCCCAATCCGCGAGAACCTCGCTCTGCTCGGGGATGCTATTGCCACGGGACTCCCACTTGCTCCAACCCTTCATAGGCCAATCTCCAATGACCATCCACTAGAATGTCATCCTTCGCCCAATCGCCGCCTCTCCTGTGCGCCACTATTTGCCCAAGACAAATCCATCTCATTCCACTTGACGTCCAACGTGGTGTCCCTTCGCTTGGCCTTCAAGTTGAAGTGGGAGTGCCCATTTTCGCCCAATTCACCTGTCTCCTACTCACAATTCTTCCCGTTCACACACTGGTGCACTGTTCGTCCATCATCCACGCGATCCACCAACCACACCATCCCGGAATGAATTGCCGTTACTTCCTGCTCCAGACGAAGTTGGACGCCTCCCAGAAACACACGAACTTGCTCGCCAACAGTTTGCATGCTCAGGGCATACTTTCGCTCCGCTGCCAAAAAGGAGTTTCTCAATGTGGCAGTTCCGCCCACCTTTTCCTGACCGCCTTCAGGGTGCCCTTCCACGCTGGCTCATCGTCGCACATCACAATCACGTCTCAGTACCTTAAATTCCAGAAGTCCTTGATGATTTTTTCCGCCCCATGAGTCAGACGTTTTCGAGGAAACAGGTGCGCAACCAGTTCCCTTCGAGTGTCGCTGGCCTCCTGGATTGGGACATCCTCCTCTTCTTCCATGTGCGCCGAGAAACCGCATTCTGCCGCCTGTGAGGGCTGTCCCGCGCTCTTCCCTCAAATGCACCTAGCACGGAACGGCAAGTGTGTCACAGTGTGCTGCTCAACGACGGTCACTGTGGAGGCCCCCGATGCCTCTAACGTGCATTCTCTCTCAATCCACTCCGCACAGTGCCCAAGGTTTTTCGATGAACTCCTCTTCAAAGTCAAGACTCGCATCCCCTGCCAACTGAAATCCAGCTTTTCTGCAGAAAGTCCGACCTCTGTCTGGTCACCTCGTATCAGGACGCTGTCAAAATCGGCATGGTCGTGAGAGGCGGGACAAGAATTTGGGTTCGACTCTCTCTCTCTCTCTCCAACCAAACCCACTCTTCTGGCACACGGAAAACCACTGGGCAAGCTGATCGTTGGTCTGTTTTCATGCCAGTGACAGCGGCCACAAGCTCGGATCGAAACGTCTCGCAACCAGGAGAAGATGCGCAGCACACCAATGGAAGCGCATTGGCAAAGGCAGATGAAGGGCGAAGAAACTAATGGACACATAGCACAAGGTTCTTCCACTTCACAGCTCCACGCGATGAAGAATTAAAAAAATGGGCACGACGATAAACATGCGCGATCGATCTCAACAGTCTCCTGGTTTTTTCGGAACTAACCGTGTGCTCAAATTCCCACCAGAGTTGAGCAAATCAGCGAGTGGATCACGATGTGGAACAGCTTCAACAACTGCACAGCACGCAAAGTTGGCAAAGTTTTGGAGTGAAAACAACAGAAGCGATCTCCACCACCATGTGCTCAATTCTGGAGGCGGGATGCAAACTGGTCGCTCCAAGCTTCTGCCAGGCGCCAGAGGCCGATGTTGCTGGATGGTGCGCTGTTCAACAAATTGCAGTCGAGTTGCAAGTGGAAGGAAAACAGTTGACCACGCGTCCAACCTCGGTATGTGTAGAAAATTATCATCATCGACTTTGCCCACAATGTTAGGGCTCAGTTGATCAAGGAACGTAATTTCTTGGCTGTACGCACGCTAGATATTATGGATTGTGGAGCAGTCAAGGAGCTTTATATACCTGATGACGGCTCTTTTCACAATCATTGTCTTGGTGTTCGCTGTGAGCAACACGTCATGGCCACAAAAGAGCACGAAATGTGTGAACGTCGTCACATGAGCACATGGAGAAATTCGCCCACCTTGCTCACTTGGCGCATGAACTCTGGGACTTAGGTCAGATTTTTTGTGAGTCGCGGATTGATGTCGCGCGATTGATTGTCCACAGACCTTATGAAAGCCAGAAGCTGGCGAATACGCTGACAAAACCAGATGGTACGGGAGGCAACAAGGAAACACCCAAAAGCTTGAGAGAGGTCGTCTTTGTGGTGTCCACTTTCTCGTTGTGTCCTCTCAGTTTCGAACCGCAATGTGTTGGCTTCTCGAGAGGACAAGTTCCTGGGAGACGGACAGTTGCAAGAGCTGAGCTTTTGGGGAGCGGTTTCAAACATCCAGCTCCTGATTGGCGCGCTGCACGTGACGAAACGAGTGGCACACACAGGGATGAACAGGAGCACGGACCGAAAG
>CBDCEV010000247.1:0-7677 GCA_965215715.1 Hyphomicrobiales bacterium
CGCTGATGCTTGTCTGAGCCCTCGCACATGAACCGTTCGCACGTGTCGCGTTGAAATGGTGGACGTCTTCTGTACAAATGTGGAACAGGAATCTGTGAGACTGGGAACTGATACAAAACACTCTGAGGTTATATTTATTCTGCATAATTCAATTCAATGTTTCCAAAAGTTCCACACGTCTCCAAACGGCCCCCAACGGCCTCCTGACCGGTCTCTGAACGGTGCCAGACGACCGTTCGGAATCATTTTAATGTTTTTTTGAGAAAAAACAAAAGAATCCTTAACGGATCCAAACGGTTCCAAACGGCTCCAAACGGTCAACCTGGTGTGCCTTCTCTTTCTAAATTTCGCCATCTTATTGTTGTCCATATTGTTGAACCCTCGCCCGCGCCAACTGCTTGAGGAAGTCATGCGTCTCATCTGACCATCTCACGCCAGGACCACCAGGCGAGCGCGACCATGCTCGCCAGTTAACTCAGGGTACCTGAGCTCTTTCCGCCGACGTGCTTGGGCAAGGGCCGCACCGTCCGTTGTGGAGCACCGTCGCTTCGGAGCCCCGTCAGCCCTGACTGTGCAGACGAGGGTCGTGTCCACGGCAAGCTGGGCTCCGTGGAAGAGAGGTAAACCATCAGCGACGACCTCTAGGCGGCGTTCGTCAACTCGAACTCCAGGAAGGAAGTCAACAGGACCCGGAAACACTGAGGATCAAAACGCGTGGTGGGTGGGAGTGGAGAATAGTGGAATGGGATTCCAGCCATCGGGCCCCGCTGCGATCGAACCAGTGCTTGTTCGGTGGGCTCCAAACGGGGCCACACCGTGTCGTGGAAGGCCAACCTGTGCGGGAAAAAATTGGGAATTCGTCATCAGGGTGGAAGCCAGGCCGTTGGCCCCTGTCAACTTCGCCCCACTCTGGTGCGTCGATCCCAGCTGCGACCAAACGGTCTCACACGGCTCCACACGTCTCCAAACGGCTCCCAACGGCTTCCTGACGGTCTCCGAACGGTGCCAGACGACCGTTCGGAATCATTTTAATTTTTTTTTGTGAAAAACAAAAGAATCCTTAACGGATCCAAACGGTCAACCTGGTGTGCCTTCTCTTTCTAAATTTCGCCATCTTATTGTTGTCCATATTGTTGAACCCTCGCCCGCGCCAACTGCTTGAGGAAGTCATGCGTCTCATCTGACCATCTCACGCCAGGACCACCAGGCGAGCGCGACCATGCTCGCCAGTTAACTCAGGGTACCTGAGCTCTTTCCGCCGACGTGCTTGGTCAAGGGCCGCACCGTCCGTTGTGGAGCACCGTCGCTTCGGCTGTGCAGACGAGGGTCGGTCGTGGTCCACGGCAAGCTGGGCTCCGTGGAAGAGAGGTGTGAGAGTGCCAGGACCATGTGGTCTGCGACTTCTGGATGGCGTGGACGGATCATCGAAGAAGAATGTCAGCCCGACTGGCCCAATAGGCTGTTGTCCGAAGTCGCTCTGCGTTCCTCAAACACAACCCTCCGCTTGCAAACGGCAGGCCTGCCATCTCGCGTCACGGTGACGTGCAGCAACTCCTGGAGACGATTCCAGCATCGTGGTGCACAGCAAACCGGAAACTCAGAAGTTGCAGAGACTCTTGGACTGCGCTGAGTGCGCCATGTTGTCCCAGTGCGAACCGGCATCCTCGCGTTCGCCCTGCTGAATTTCATGGACCGTCCCATTCTCGTCCTCCCACAAGTGTGTTGAAGGGCGGCCGTAGAATTGCAACACAAAAGGGAGGATTGAATCGCCACCTGGCATGCGGTGAAGGGCCGTCATCATCGCTCTGCACGAAATCAAGCCGAAGGCGCCCACTCCGTCTATCGACAACACAATTGCCCTGGCGTCATTGTCTGTGGCAGTTTGCACAATGTGTGCAATGCTTGCTATTTTATTATCATTCGTTTTTTTCATTTTTTACATTTTTCCAATTTGTCCTCTTTTTTGTTACTTGCGTTTCTTTTCATTTTTTTTTTTTGATGTTTTTTAAAGGTTCTTTGCATTCGGGCAGGTCAGAAGTAACGCGCGTGACGGTCGGTCGCGACACCAATGGCGACACCAACCAACCAACCAAAGTTGAGTTTGTAACGTTAATCTTGCGACCCTAAAGGTGGCAATTTAATTGAATGAAATTTTATCAAATCAAATCAACTTTAAATTTAACCAAATCATATCAAATGATATTAAATCAAATCAAATTCAACACAAATTGAGAATGCAGTCAACAATTATTTTAAATTTTGTCCAAAAGATGGAATTGAATTAATCTCAATTAAATTAGATGAAATTAATTTAATGTGAGTTAAATTAAAAATTTAGAATTCAAACTGTTCCAAACGGTTCCTCGTGGTTGACCCTGGTGTACCCTCTCTTTCTAGTTTCGCTAACTGTTGTTCTACTTATTGTTGACCTGTTTGAGTGTTTTTCTCTTGTGCCATCTTGTGTTTATTCAAAAAGCAGATATCTTCTTTATCTCTACATCGTGTGTCTCTGTTACTCATTGCCGTTATCTTGAAGGCGTCGTGTCTCATTTTGTTGTGTCACAAAAAAGCCACCTTTTTGTTTTTTCACCCACCGCAAACACATAGGGCCAAAACACATGGGCTCGACTGCTGGACGACTCCACCACAAAAAAAATTGACCCACATGGTGATCATGATGAAAAACACCAAAAAAAGTTTTACAGTGAACGTGCAACAACAACTGATGAAGATGCACATTTCAAGTTGACCGTGTTCAAAAATCACATTAAAAAACAATGATATTTTGAGCAGGATCGGCATGACAGCGTCACACACCACAACACACGAACAGCACACAACACACGGACAACAAGACACTGACAACGGGTGAGCGGGACAAACGGCAACGGACGGAAACGGAGACACGGACAGAGGGACAGAGAGGAGGAGAAGAGGGCGGATATGGCTGTTGTTCTTATTACCTACTTATTTACTGACTGACTGAATTACTCACCTACTTCTATTTCTTACTACTACTACCACCACTACCACTACTACCACAAGTACTACTACTGCTGCTGCAAATCTTCGCATTACTATTACACTATTACACTGACACACTATTACACTTAATATTGATATTTATACGTTTACTACTATCCCTAAAATTAAAACTACTACTCGCTCAGTGTACGCGGTTCAGCAGACTGGGTTTATGGGAGCGGCTTGCCAAATTAATTTGATAAGACGTCATGAGATTCAATCTAGTTCAGTTTAATTTCATTTTGGAGTTTCATAAAAATTTACACCTTAATGATCTGAAGTTACACTAACCAACTTTACATTGGTCAAGTGGAAATATTTCTTCTAAATTTATTATTGATTGAATTCAGTGTAACTGTAATTTTTTTGTTGAATTCACTTTGGTCCATTTAATCTGTATTGAATCTGAATTAATCTAATCCATTTTGATGCAATTTAATGATTCCAGACGGTTTCTAAACGGCACCAAAACGGTTCCAATTTAATTAAATGTAACTGAATTGAATTTCATTTTCTTGTTTCTTGTGTGGATGACACGATCATCCGAATTGTGGATCGATGGCAACACGGGACATGACTTTTTCTTGAGCCAATCACGGAGTGCGCGTCAACTCTCAAGATCACTGTCGGTCACAAGTGTACATGTTCAGGCAGAACACTCAGGCTGAAAGCAGACAACAAGAAGACTGAACTCACGAGACAAACTTCAGCAGTTGTGTTTCACAACTTCTGTCTTGACGACCATGAAATCTCCGCACCTCCTCTCGGCTGAGATTGATCTGCTGACCCGCATGATCAGCTCAAGCGCCACGTACGATTTCGTCAAGACCAACTTTGCGCTCGCAGTGCCTCGCCAGGTTTCCCCAGTCTGGCTCACGCGTTGTTTGCTCGGTTCTTGGGTCGGCGCCCCTCTGTTGCTCGATCGAGTCTTTCTTCGCGTGTGTGAAAGGAAGGCTGCAATACCGTCGTACGCTCTGTCTGTAGCCTTTATGGTGACAGCGCACACTGCCAACTGTGTTATCACAAAGTTTGTGCCACGTCACTGGAATCTCGATGCTTCGTGTGCTGCGCACGGTTCGAACGCCTCACGAACGTCTTGAAACAGTATGTGTCAGCTGGTGAACATCATAACAGCGACAGCGCGTCTGCTCCAGTCTCCTCAATGACACAACTTGACATCTGGCCTTCCATACGAGAGAACAAAGACGATGTTGTGTCGTGACCCACATGCTGGTGATTTCCTCCACCAAAGAAACGCAGGACGGAACGAGATTCATCGCACAACCTCTGACCCCAAACGGGAAACAGTTTCATCTTGTACTCGTGGATATTGGCACGAACGTTTGAGACTCGGCTTGTCCATGTGTCCTGACTTCTGCCGAACACACTCTGTGGTAAACAGCACCCTTATCGCCACCGTAACAGGAACCAGGGATGCCACAATTCAACAATCCGCACCAACACAGAATCAATCGAGTCATTTGGATGAGTTCTGTATGGCTGTGGAGTGGAAATGTGACAATTCCAACAGTCGGGAGCACCGTTGACATCAGAGTCTTGCGGCTTCCAAAAGTCAAGTGAACGTGTGTCTTGCGGTCATCGTCAGAGTCACCTTCCAATCATGCACGATGTGTCTGAAGTGCGCGTCAAGTGATCACGATCTTTCTCCTCCACAAGATGAGAAGATGGTACCTTCAAGCGTTTCGCTGATTGGCTTGCAACTACCGATGGTTCACTCAGCCTCGGTTCCACAGTACACGAGTTGGCCCGTGTGGCTTGTCAGTGTCACGGAACACAACTTTGACCAGAAGTACACCGCGTCCTGGGTCATGGATGATCTCCATCACCAAATCATTCACATTACACAAGTCGCGCTGAAGAGCAAGTGCTCGCAAGTCACAGCATCCCGACAGAGTACAAACGGCACCACTGCTGCTCTCAGACTTGATCACCCTCCTCTCGCTTCAGTGTGCGTTCTCCTGCTTCAGCCGCTTGCTCCTCCGATTTGCGTAGACGCTCGCGCATTGCTTCTCTCTCTGCCTCCTTTCACCGACGACAGCAGTCTTTGACACGTCTCAGTCAGGAACACGATGAAACATAAAAAAGAAGAAAAAAGTAAAAACGTTACAAAAAACATTTTTTAAGCTCAAAAGGTAGAGAGGTAAAAGAGGTAAAGAGATTAAAAAAAATGAAAAGGCAAGAAAGTAAAATGGTGAAATGGTGAAATGGTGAAATGGTAAAAATGGTAAAATGGTGATACGGTGAACCCGCTAAAACTGGTAAAAACAGTAAAACAGGTTAGAAAGTTAGAGTTAGAAAGTCAGAAAAAGTAGAAGTTAAAAGCCTGAAAAAACGTTAAACAGGTTACAATTGTAAAAAGGTTTAAAAAGTTCACGAGGACAAAGAGGTTCTTTTTTTTTTTTTGAAAATACAAAGTTTAAAAAAAATTTGAAAAAAGTTAGAAAAGTGAAAGACAGTGGCAAAAAAAGGCTTTTTAAGGTTAACTTGGTTACAAAAGGTTACTGTGGTTAATAAGATTACAAAGGTCAAAACGGTTAAAATTTTGAAAAATGGAAAAATGAGAAAAAAAGTTGAAAAACGTTGATAACGTAAAAAATGGTAAGAAGGTCAAAACGGTTTGAAAAATAAGGTTAAAACGGCTAGAAAAGGTTGGAAAGGTTACAAAAATTAGAAAGGTTCAAGAGGTTCGAAGGTTAACAGGTTCAAAGGTTAAGAGCTAACGAGGGAAAGAGGCAACGAGGTTAAGAGGTCAAGAAGGTGAGAAGGTCAGTAGGAAAAGTTCAAAAAAAAAAGTGGAAAAAGTCGAAGAAGAGTTCGACAAAAAAGAAGTTGGAGCAAGTCTAAAACGACAAAAAAAGCAAATATGTAAAATATGTTAAAAAAAAGGTTTAAAAAGGTGAAAGAGGTGCAAAGGTTCAAAGGTTAACAGGTTACAAGGTTCAAAGGTAAACAGGTAAAGAGGTAAAGAGACAAGACGGTAAAATGGGTAAGAAAAGTTAGAAAAGGTTAGAACAAAAGTTTCGAAAAGAAAAAAGGTATAAAGAGGTTAAAAAGGGTTAGAAAAAGGCAAAACAGTTTAAAGAAGTAAAAGATGTGAAAGAGTTTTAAACAAGGATTCAAAAATGTTTGAACCCTGCGAGTGATGTGCTGCCCGACCAGCTCTTCGGATAGAGTCGCTCTCCGCCCTTCAGTCGCAGTCGATGTCCCGTTGCATCGATCCGTGTCCTGTTCATGTTCTCAATACCGTTGGCTAGGCTCTGCGATGACACGGTCTGTTGTTCGACTCGCTGCAAAGACCCTATCATTTGTTGCCATTGAATCGCCAACTCTCCCAATACTGCGCAGCTGTCCGTGGGCAATTCGTCAACTCACTGTTGAGAGTGCCATACGTCGCAGGATCTGACAATACCGACATGGATTCAGTTACGCTCACTCCGGAAACCATGATGGGCGATACACTGATAGTTGTTCCACTTGAGCCAATGAGGATGATCACAAAACTCAATCGCAAGTCACTGAGAGCACTAGAAAAGTCGGGTCACCACCATGTGCCCTGGAACAATCGGAAAGTTTCGGGAGTATTTCACAGTGCCCGTCTGTGTGTCACATGTCAACATTCTGTGATGTTTCAGGGATATGTTAGTGTATTCAGTCATGTTTAAGTAATGTGTAAGTGATGTGTAAATGATTTTCAAGTCATGTTTAAGGGATGTGTAAGCTATGTGTAAAGTCATGTTTTTGAGTTATATTTTAAGTTCCTTTTGTAATTTCATTTCAAGTTCATGTCTAAAGTTAGGTTTAAGTAATGGTAAAAGTTATGTTTGAAGTTACGTTTAAAGTTACGTATAAAGTTATGTTTAAGGTATGTTCAGACTTTTTGTAAGCTATGTTTGCCTTTTTGCTCAAATTATGTTCAAGTTATTTTAAAGTCATGTTTGAGTCATGTTCACGTAAAGTGTAACTCATGTGTAAGTAATGTGTAAATAGTGTGTAAGTAATGTGTGAAAGATGTGAAGGTAATTGGTCAGTAATGTGTAAGTAATGTTAAAATAATGTTTCAGTAACGTTCAAGTAATGTTTAAATAACGTTTATGTAAAATTAAGTAATGTTAAAATGATGTTTCAGTAATGTTTAAGTAATGTTTGAGTGATGTTCAAGAGATGGTTAAGTGATAGATGTACTCTGGTAATTGTTTCACTTGGGACCGATGAAGGTGGTCACAAAACTCCTCGCAACTCACTAAGAGCATCAGAAAAGTCTTGTCACCACAATGTGCCCGGGAAGAATCATAAAGTCTCAGGAGTCATTCACAGTGCCCGTCTATGTGTCACATGCCAGCACTCTCCCTCGGGCACATGTCGAATTCAGATCCTGGCGACTGTTTCAAACATTTCGGCAACGAATTTCACACCATCCAACTGTCCTTGTCGCTTACGGCGGCGTGACCAACAGCAAAGGCACCACGATCAAACTTCGTTCTGCACGTTGATGTGAGTCCACCCAATCTCATTAGGCAGAAAGCAGCTTCAGGAATGTCGACACAATTCCCTGCAACACTGCCCGAATTCTGCCTTTCGTATCAAAACCAGTTGCACAACTGTGAATTTCCTCAAGTCTCATGTCGCTGTGGC
>CBDCEV010000248.1:0-7972 GCA_965215715.1 Hyphomicrobiales bacterium
AAGACGTCTCTGGTCATGGGCACCCCGTGGAGGCAAGTCAAGATCACTGACCCGCACGTTGAGTGTGACCCTGCCCCCAGCTTCCCTGCACACGCGCGCTGCAGCACTCTCTAGTGCAAAGCCTCTCCGGCCCAAAACTCCAGACGTCGCACACGCTGACCGGTGGTGGCCAAGGTCGTCGAGTGGACGGCCACACCGGCAAGCAGAAGCGGACAATGGGAGAGGGCGCCAGAGGCGGCGAAGGAACAGAACGCGGAAAACAGAGAAGTGAAAGGAACACCTGCGAGTGGTCCTGACTGGGACCTCACCATCGCTTGCTGCGTGTCGGTAAGCCGTGGGACCACTCCATGCCGGAAGAAACAATCGTCCATCGCCTGAGCTGCGTGGAACTGCCACCCATGGCGTGGCACACCGGGCTCCGGATCCTCCGCGGGGACACCTGGACGCAATCCATCAGCAATCTGCTCCCAACTGGGAACGTTGTAGCTCACATCCAAGAGGCGCTCGCGGCTGACGTTGGCGCCACTCATGTGGAAGTCACCCGCGTGGTCGGACAAACGTGTGATGGTCATTCTGGCAACTCCAGGATGCCGCTTCTGAAGGGTGGGCCAATCGGCTATGTTCTACTTAGGCCAATCCTACTTAGGCCAATTTTCTACTTTGGCCAGTTCTACTTAGGCCAGGTTCTACTTAGGCCAATTCTACTCATGCCAATTCTACTTGGGCCAGGCCTACTTGGGCCAGGTGCGACTTAGGCCAAATTTTTGTTTCTTCAGATTTCGGCTTTTTTCTGGGGTTGTGTTGTTGTTGTGTTGTTGTTGTGTTGTTGTTGTTGTTGTTGTTGTTTGTTGTGTGTTGGTGTGTTGTTGCCCAAACCCTGAACCCTAAAGACCTAAACCCTAAACCCTAAACCCTAAACCCTAAACCCTAAAGACCTAAACCCTAAAGACCTAAACCCTAAAGACCTAAACCCTAAAGACCTAAACCCCAAAGACCTAAACCCTAAAGACCTGAACCCTAAAGACCTGAACCCTAAAGACCTAAACCCTAAACCCTAAAGACCTAAACCCTAAACCCTAAACCCCTAAAGACCTAAACCCTAAAGACCTAAACCCTAAACCCCTAAAGACCTAAACCCTAAAATCTAAAGACCTAAACCCCTAAACCCCTAAAGACCTAAACCCCTAAACCCCTAAAGACCTAAACCCCTAAACCTCCGCCTTTCGACTTCCAACAGACCTTCATGTGGAGCATCGCCGGCCTTCGGCCGTCGATGCTCCACATGAAGGCCCGTTGAAAACCCGAAAGGCGGACATAAGCCGTGTTTGTGTGAAAGCGTCGCCGGCCTTCGGCCGGCGACGCCTTCACAGAAACACGGACTATATTGATTGTCCCGCCCTTTCGTTTCTTTTTTCTCTTCCTTTTTCATTTTTTCTTTCTTTTTTTCATCTTGACATTTTGGATGGTCAAAGGGGCAAGCAAAAATTGGCCTAAGTTGCACCTGGCCTAAGTAGAAAAAGACGTTGGCCTAAGTCGAAATTGGCCTAAGTGGAACGCGCCCTGGCCAATCTGCCCAACTGGCCCAGTGTGCAGCCGGGCTGGTCCTCACAGCGCTTCGAAGGCCCAAACCGCTGAAACACAAAGGCAAGCTGGCCATGTCCTTGGTCAAACTGTCACCCTCAATGCCAACCAAAAGTTGCAAACACCTCCACACTTTGGCATCATGCTGTTCGCGAAGGGATGGCCAAATCTGGGTGGACAACGCGCAAATAGTAGTTGGCACGTGAAGCAGCACAGAAAACCAACAACAACCACGCCACTTGGAGGTCGGGGACTGCCTGGATCCGCTCCAACAGAACGTCATGTGAGGTCGACAACCTTGCCAACTGATCCTGCACGAAAGCAGCATGGCCCAACAATATACCCAAAATCTTCACGCCCTGCTCCTGCGGAGGCAAAGCCGGGTCACCTCTCCACACGATGGCGTCTGTTGACGAATGGCGCGCGGCATCGGATCCTCAGGTTGCATCACTCCGATCCTGCGGGCCAAATCACGAACAACCCCCACGCAACTCTCGTCTGGGCCGCCGGGGCTCGCACACGACAACCAGAGAACTCCAAACGCGCACATTTCAGGGCACCTGCGCTTTAAAACACCACCAAAATTCCACGAGAAGACACCCAGAGAGACACAGAAACGGCGAAACAGTGGCGGGAAAGGGAAACCTAGAAAAAGTAGGGCCTCGAAAGGGTGGGGCCCCGAAAGGGTGGGGCCCCGATGGGTGGGGAGCCCAAACCTTGAAAAAGTGGGGCCCCGCAGGGTGGGGCCCCACAGGGTGGGGCCCCGAAGGGTGGCGGCCCCGAAGGGTGGGGCCCCGAAAGGGTGGGGCCCCGAAAGGGTGGGGCCCCGAAAGGGTGGGGCCCCGAAAGGGTGGGGCCCCCCAGAAAAAGTGGGGGCCCGAAGGGTGGAGCCCGAGCCCCGAAGGGTGGGGGCCCAAAATTTCGCGCTTTTTTTTCCTTTTCCCGCCACAAAATTTGTTCTTTTCTTCCCACTCTGGGGGTCTTCTCGTGGAATTTTGGTGGTGTTTGAAGACCGGGGCGCTCAAATGTGCGCGTTTGGGCTCTCGGGCTGTCGTGTGCGAGCCCCGGCGGCCCCACACGGTTTATGCCCACCTTTGGGGTCTCAGCTGGCCTTTTTGTTGAACATTGCCGGCCGAAGGCCGGCAATGTTCAGCAGAAAGGCCCGCTGAGGGTCCAAAGGTGGGTGTTTAGGTTTTAGGTTTTAGGTTTTAGGTTTTAGGGTTTTAGGGTTTAGGGTTTAGGGTTTAGGTCTTTAGGGTTTTAGGGTTTAGGGTTTTAGGGTTTAGGGTTTAGGGTTTAGGGTTTAGGGTTTAGGGTTTAGGGTTCAGGGTTTAGGTCTTTAGGGCTTTAGGGTTTTGGTCTTCAGGGTTTAGGTCTTTAGGTTCAGGTCTTTAGGGTTTTAGGGTTTAGGTCTTTAGGGTTTGGGGTTTAGGTCTTTAGGGTTTGGGTCTGTAGGGTGTAGGTCTTCAGGGTTTGGGTTTTTTTTATGAAAGTGGTTTTTGATGAAAGTGGTTTTTGATGAAAGTGGTTTTTGATGAAAATGGTTCTTGATGAAAGTGGTTTTTGATGAAAGTGGTTTTTGATGTAAATGGTTTGTGATGAAAATGGTTCTTGATGAAAGTGGATTTTGATCAAAGTGGTTCTGATCAAAGTGGTTTTGATGAAAGTGGTTTTTGATGAAAGTGGTTTTTGATGAAAGTGGTTTTTAATGAAAGTGGTTTTTGATGAAAGTGGTTTTTGATGAAAGTGGTTTTTGATGAAAGTGGTTTTTGATGAAATTGACCACTTTCATCCTAATTTTGATGAATCCGTACCTAACCCCTGAAAATTTGGCCAAAACATCAAACACCAAAATTGGCCAAAGTCGGTTTGGCCAAAGTCGGTCAAGACCTCAATTGGCCAAAATCAGTCGAAAAATTGGCCAAAGTCGGTTTGGCCAAAGTCGGCCATGACCACCTCACCATGGTGCCCAACAGCGGCCGCTCCCTTCCCGCGACACCACACATCTGACCGAAGGGACTCCCCTCGGCCATTCTTCTCGAACACACAACAAACAAAAAAACAAAAATGCTGTCTTGAGCCAAAATGGCTCCGTGCTGCTTGAGGGCTGGGGTTGCCCTCACGGCCCGCAACTGACTGGTTCGACTGGCACACGTCGACCAATCGATGCACCAAACCTCGCAGGACTGAAACTTCTGACGGGGTGGAACCTGCAACACCAGTCGACGAATGATTGTCATTTGGAGGAGATTGGGAACGGCCAGGATTGGGGAAAGGTGACGGACGTTGTGGGACGGCACCACTGGTCAAAGGGCGATCAACATCAGCACGTGCACCTGTGGATCACACTGAAGGCAACTGAGGGAGAGAAGAACATGTCCAATCCTCGAAGAGAACAAAAATTGCACTGCATCACGAGCTGTCCCATGAAATGGGAGGTTGGCAACATGATGAAGCACACAACATCGCAAACGTGGATGTCTGCCTGGGGCTGTGGGCCACTGATCCACACACAACCACACTCCCATGCTGTCATTCCTTCCACTCGAATTGATGCATCCAGCGGCAAACATTTCGTAAAATGTGGCTGGTAAGTGTCCAAAGACATCTCGACAAATCTCGTCAACCTGACTCACCCACCTTCAGAGAAACTGGACAGACCTGAGTGAGACGATTCAGCACTGGGATGCAAATCCACGAAAGAGTTGGATACCACAGGCAGTGTCGAGACAATGCTGTAAATTTCTCACAGACGACCAATATGAAATACATTGGTTCATTGGTGATTTTTTGGAAAGAAAAGTGGGGCCGCCGGGGTTTCACACGACAGCCCGAGAGCCCAAACGTGCACATTTGAGCGCCCCGGCGCTTCAAAACAACACCAAAATTCCACGAGAAGACCCCCAGAGTGGGAAGAAAAGAACAAATTTTGTGGCGGGAAAAGGAAAAAAAAGAGCGAAATTTTGGGCGGTCCAGGGGAAGGGCGGGTCCAGGGGAAGGGCGGTCCAGGGAAGGGGGTCCGGGGAGAGGCCCAAAAATCTTGAACACACCAACAAGTACCACCAACAAACACCACCAACAGACAACAACAACAACAACAACAACAACAACAACAAGCAACAACAGCCAAGAACAACAACAACAATGGCCAAATGCGGTTTGGTCAAATGCGGTCATGACCTCCAGTGGAGGGATGGTCCGGCGGAAGGTGGTCCAGGGAAGTCCAAACCAGCAACAACCACAACAACGCCAAACCCAGAACAAGTGGGGCCCCGCCCACTCTCCCAAGCAAGGTTCAGGGTGGGCACAACAACACAACAACAACAACACCTGAAAATGGTAAAGTACAAGTTCATCAAAACCACTTTCATCAAAAAAAAAAAATTTTCATCAAAAACCACTTTCATCAAAAACCACTTTCATCAAAAACCAATTTCATCAAAATGCCACTTTCATCAAAAACCACTTTCATCAGAGACCATTTTCATCAAAAACCAATTTCATCAAAAACCAATTTCATCAGAGCACTTCCTGTCAGAGGGACCCACCACCCGAGCAAAAACAATATAGTCCGTGTTTGTGTGAAAGCGTTGCGGGCCGAAGGCCCGCGACGCCTTCACACAAACACGGTTTATGCCCACCTTTGGGGTCTCAGCTGGCCTTTTTGTTGAACATTGCCGGCCGAAGGCCGGCAATGTTCAGCAGAAAGGCCCGCTGAGGGTCCAAAGGTGGGTGTTTAGGTTTTAGGTTTTAGGTTTTAGGTTTCAGGTTTTAGGGTTTTAGGGTTTTAGGGTTTAGGGTTTAGGGTTTAGGTCTTTATGGTTTAGGGTTTAGGGTTTTAGGGTTTAGGGTTTAGGGTTTAGGGTTTAGGGTTTAGGGTTCAGGGTTTAGGTCTTTAGGGCTTTAGGGTTTTGGTCTTCAGGGTTTAGGTCTTTAGGTTTAGGTCTTTAGGGTTTTAGGGTTCAGGTCTTTAGGGTTTGGGGTTTAGGTCTTCAGGGTTTGGGTCTGTAGGGTGTAGGTCTTCAGGGTTTGGGTTTTTTTGATGAAAGTGGTTTTTGATGAAAGTGGTTTTTGATGAAAGTGGATTTTGATCAAAGTGGTTCTGATCAAAGTGGTTTTGATGAAAGTGGTTTTTGATGAAAGTGGTTTTTGATGAAAGTGGTTTTTGATGAAAGTGGTTTTTGATGAAAGTGGTTTTTGATGAAAGTGGTTTTTGATGAAAGTGGTTTTTGATGAAAATTTTTTTGATGAAATTGACCACTTTCATCCTAATTTTGATGAATCCGTACCTAACCCCTGAAAATTTGGCCAAAACATCAAACACCAAAATTGGCCAAAGTCGGTTTGGCCAAAGTCGGCCATGACCACCTCACCATGGTGCCCAACAGCGACCGCTCCCTTCCCGCGACACCACACATCTGACCGAAGGGACTCCCCTCGGCCATTCTTCTCGAACACACAACAAACAAAAAAACAAAAATGCTGTCTTGAGCCAAAATGGCTCCGTGCTGCCTGAGGGCTGGGGTTGCCCTCACGGCCCGCAACTGACTGGTTCGACTGGCACACGTCGACCAATCGATGCACCAAACCTCGCAGGACTGAAACTTCTGACGGGGTGGAACCTGCAACACCAGTCGACGAATGATTGTCATTTGGAGGAGATTGGGAACGGCCAGGATTGGGGAAAGGTGACGGACGTTGTGGGACGGCACCACTGGTCAAAGGGCGATCAACATCAGCACGTGCACCTGTGGATCACACTGAAGGCTACTGAGGGGAAGAACATGTCCAATCCTCGAAGAGAACAAAAATTGCACTGCATCACGAGCTGTCCCATGAAATGGGAGGTTGGCAACATGATGAAGCACACAACATCGCAAACGTGGATTGTCTGGGGGCTGTGGGCCACTGATCCACACACAACCACACTCCCATGCTGTCATTCCTTCCACTCGAATTGATGCATCCAGCGGCAAACATTTCGTAAAATGTGGCTGGTAAGTGTCCAAAGACATCTCGACAAATCTCGTCAACCTGACTCACCCACCTTCAGAGAAACTGGACAGACCTGAGTGAGACGATTCAGCACTGGGATGCAAATCCACGAAAGAGTTGGATACCACAGGAGGGACAGGAAGCAGTGTCGGAACTGGGAGACGCAGGACTGAAAGGACTCACTGTGGATGGAAGCACTTGAAGATGGAAGACGAAAACAGTCTCCCAGAAAATGTTGCAAATTTCTCACAGACGACCAATATGAAATACATTGCTTCATTGGTGATTTTTTGGAAAGAAAAGTCGCAGACAATACACATCACAGCATTACGACTTCTTCATCAACTTCACATCTGCAATGCAAGATGTGATGTCCCGAAGACACATTCTTCGATGGAGCTCGACGAATCAAACCACAATTGCGGATCATGCAATCATTATATATCCTGGACATTTTTTCTTCGAACACAATTTCCTGCGAAAACACAAGACAAAGAAAATATTCTCACACTCGTTTGAATGAGATCATTCTCAAAATCATTTCTCACATCAAATGCACAGTGTCACTCAAACCACACATCAAAACAACGAATGACATGTTAACTCTCTCAGAACAGATTGACGAACATGTCGATGCATGTCTTCGATTTCCTTAAATTCAAAACGCAAGAGATATCATCATCGGAACAGAAATACACATGTCATCACAAAATTTTTGAAAAGAACAGACATCCTTGAGATGAAAGACACGGCACAGATCCTGATTACGAACGCTGCAACATGATTGTGAAACAATTTTACTTGTTGGACATCATTTTGGACGTGAGAAAATCGTGTCACGATTTCCCAATATCAATTCAAAAAATGCACATCACGGATCAATCATCATACATCCTCAAACGTGTCGGATGTGTCAAGAAAAGTTGTTTTTTTCAATGTCAGGGGAAGCGAATGATTTTTCGTTTTTAGAATTCTTGATTCGACATTTTGACTCGATTCATCGTAACCAATCAATGACAAAAGAATCAAAACGAACTCTCGATTGTAGTGGAACAAAAATAATTAGACACGTTTCAACTCTGTTTTTTTATCAATTTCCTGTTTTTTCTCAATGTCTTGCAAAGTTCCGTTGTCAATTCCAATTTGATGCTAAATGACAAGAAATTGAAATTTCAAGAATTTCTTCGTCTACACATCTGCTGTCAAAATTTTTCCCAGACAAGTGAAGTCGGAGTCAACGGGTCACTCTCTCATTGCTCGCGTGTTGGTGTGTGTTGGCGCTCCTTTTTTTGACACTGCGCGCTTGACCGTAAGATGTCACCCGCATGGTCCGGTCGTTGGAGAAGTCTCACCCACAAGTTGTCCAACTAACCTTTCCCTTCGACCGACCCCTCAG
>CBDCEV010000249.1:0-26082 GCA_965215715.1 Hyphomicrobiales bacterium
TTAAACTTATTGAACTCCATTTGAAAAAAAAAAAACTTTCCAACGCCTGATGAACTTCCCGATGATTTTTTTTCATACGGTCATTGTGAACGTTTGCAACACCGTCTTTCGAACCCCTGATCAAAACGGCCTAAAGCTTCAGTGAACTTGGAACACGATGCGATGACAATTGTACAGCGATTGTGGCTGGAACCATTGAAAAATAACATCTTAAATACCTGTTCAATAACGACGTTTAAAACCCTGTAAACTTTTGTGACTTCCCTTTGGAGTTTGTTCATAACGTTCAAAAATACATGCAAAACCTTTTCGACACGTTCGAACACCTTGTAATGCATGAATTTGGAAACATGTTTTTAGTGTTCAAAACCTTTGACAGCACGTTAAAAACCTGTCAGAAACAAGATAACAACGTTTTTCAAACCGGAGAAACAACTTCAACCACTTATCAAACACTTTTTCAAACATTTTTGAAATTTTTGTTTGAAAAAACAGGGGATAAACCCATCAACACTTCGTGGAACTTTTTTCAACACATTGCGAACACCTCTCCCTCTCTGCCTCCCTCTTAATCCGCGCAAAATCTTTCAAAAAAAAATCAAACTTTTTTGTACCTAAAGAAATGTTTTTAAGAAGCTTTTGACCACCACATGGCGAATCCTTTTGAAATATGTTTGAAAAACCAATGCAAAAACCTGATAAAAAATGATCAGCACCAATCAAAACTGGCCACCATTGTTGAACACACCTTGAAACCTGTGATGACACCTGAAAACACTTCAGAACCCCCAAAACCGTTGAACTCTTTTCACACTCATTTAAACGATCCAAGCACATGTCGCTTCCTTTGGACCATTGTAAACCTGTGTCAACGTTTGTGCACTCCAGTAAACTCTTGTAAGCCCGTTGAAACCCTTGCAACAACAGATGAAAACCCTTCCTACCGGCACGCGAAAACAATTTTTTAATGCCTTTCGGAAACACCCTTGTAAATTTGTTTAAACGCTGTGAACCCCTTCACACCACTTGACATCCTGTTCAAACACATCGAAACTTTTTGGAACCCATTCAACACAGTTCGAACCGCCCCTTTTCAATCCGCGCTAACTCTTTCAAAAAATTTTGAACCTATTGTATCTTTTTTTAGACTGTTTTTTACAACCATTTGATACCGCGTTACGCGTTGACAACTTTTGTAAATCTTTTTTAAACCCATGTCAACTTTTTGAAATCCTTTGGCAATTTTTGAAAACTTGTCAAAACTGATAAAAATCATCAGAACCAATCAATCAAAACTGGCCACCACTGTTGAACATACCGTAAAACCTTTGACCACACCTGAATAACACTTCAGAACCCCAAAAACGTTGAACTCTTTTGACACTCATATCAAACGATCTTAACACATGTCGCTTCGTTTGAACCATTGTAAGCCTTCGTAAACATTTGTGCACTCCCATGAACTCTTGTAAGCCCGTTGAAACCCTTGGAAACCTAGTAACAACACATGAAAAAACCCTTTTTACCATCACGTTAAAACATTTTTGATGCCTTTTGTAAACCCCTATACATTTTGGAAACACCGTGAATCCCTCCACACCACTTTACATTCTGTTGAAACACTTCAACAAACTCGATCAACAATTTTGACAAAATTGTAGACCCATCTAAAACCACTGTTAAAAATGTTGAAAACCCATTTGTGGACATGTCCAGGTTCAAAAACAAAATTTCTTCACCATCTTACCACTTCCATCATTTTCAGATACAGTAAATTTTGGTAAACCACCTTTACACTTTTTGAACCCTTTGTACACCTCTGTACATCACAAACTCCTTCAAACCCGATTTAACCCACGTAAACCCTTGAACTCTTTCATGAGAGGTGTCCATCAAATTCCCACATTGCGGTCGAGGTTGGAACTGTATTTCCTGAAACAGAAGTTGTGGTTGCAAAAAGTGATGGAATCCGGAAACTGGCTGGGCACTGTTCGCAATGAGTGGTTTCCGTTGCGAACAACCGCAAGAGACCACTGCCGCTTCTGGAGTGTCCTTTGGGAAGTAAATCAACTTGGCCACTTCATCACCAAAACTTTCCTTGCGTGTTACTGACCGTTGAAGCTGAAAACGGACGATCAGCGTGAGAATATCATTGATTTGACGCACTGGAACCTGTCACGAACACCTGAATCTTCATCTGCACCAGGGCATATCTCACGAACTGCACCATCCACTTCTTCAAGACACGGCCATCTCTCAAGAAGCTCTGAAGACTGCACGCCGGATCCAGAATGTGAGCATCGATTCGACCTTTTAAGAGTTGGGTGCACCAGAATGTACTGCAGAGCAAGAACTGTGAATGTGGTGTCCGCACCAAGAGGAAGTCTTGGGGAGCGACTGTCAATGCCAAAAGAAATTCCACTCGGACGTGATGTTCGCACTCGAAGATGGCGGAGCAATAGTTGATACTGGGGAACTCGAGAAATCCATGTTAAAAGCGCACTCCACAAGGCACCCGGAACTGCACGGGACAAATCCAAAAAGTGCGGCACATCAGCGAAATCTGTGACTGGCCAAGTCATCTTTTCCATCCCGTCACACAGGACGTCCATCCCGAGAGTCTCGATAACATCAACTGGACAAATCAATTGTCGGCGAAAGCGTCAGAGAACTCATCGTAAATCTATCATCCTTTCTGTGACGTCGGAAAATCCATCGACATGTCCTTCACAGACCCAACAGACGTCCAGACGTCGCGAATGCGTCAGTGATAGTGGTGCATGTGCGAAGAGACGGGAAAGAAGTAGAAGGGTCTCGATGCGACATTCCTTGTCTCGCGTGCAGGGAGTCGCGGTGCCTAACTGCCGTCGGAACGACAAGGCATGAGGGGTCGCACAGCCTCCTCCTGGCACCAAACCCACAGCCTGAGCACGCGTCACAAATGTCCCACGGAAAAACGACGCTTGTGTACCTCCGTGTATGCGGTTGTGCGGTGTCAGGAGGAACGAATGTAGTCGACTCAAGGAAAAGGAGCGACGCAGTAGAATTAATGAAGTCGCATGAGTGATCAGGAAAGTTTGACGGAGAACGTGTGTCACAGAATAAAAAAAGAGCAATGTGCGCAGTTGAATGTGTAAAATAAAAAAATCTGAAGTTAAATCCATAAAATACAAAAGCTGAACAAAATGACTGAATGAGAATGGAGGAGGGAGAAAAATGACGTGATAAAATGAAGAAGAATGTTGAAAAATGAGTTGGTGAGGTAGATGAAACAGATGAAGCGGATGCAGCAGATGAACTGAAAGAAGGAAAGAAGCAAAAGAAGTCAAGAAGAAGAAGTCGAACGAAGTGAGGTGATTTTGAATGAAGTGGAATCAAGCAAGAAGAAGTTGAGCGAAGTGAAAAGAAGCAACACGACGTGAAATGAAGTGCAATGATTTGCAATGAAGTGCACCGAAGTTCATAGAAGCACAATGATGTGCAATGAAGTGAAGCGACATGAAGATTTGAAGTGATGTGAAGGGATGTGAAGTCACGTGAAGTGAAATGAGGAAGTAAAGTGAAGTCAGGTGAGCTACGGCTTAAGTGAAGAGCAATGCGGTGAAATGCAAAAGGGAAAGTGAATGAAGTGACATCAAGTTGAATGAAGTGGTGGAATGGAGGTAACTGAATTCGAATAATGTTCAATACAGACGAACAAAGTTGAATAATGTTGAATGAATGCAAGTCACTGCAAAGGAATGAAGTAAAATGAGGTCGAATGAAGTTGAATGAAATTGAATTAAGTTGAATGATATGAGATGAAGTTGGATGAAGTTGAATTGAGGTGAAAACGACAGCAAAAGATTGGAAAAGAGGATAAAATAACGGAAACATAAAAATAGTAGAAAAGAGTGGAAAAGAGCAGAAAAGATTGGACAAGAGTGGACATTGGTGGAAAATAATGGAAAAGAAAGGAATTGAATGGTCCCTGCGCGTTGCGCGTGACGCAGCTTGCTCTCTCCGTTTGTTTGGATATTATAATGTCCAAGATGTTGTCTGTGCATTCGCTCCACAACGCCTCGCGCGTCATGGCGCTGTGTCCGACGCCAACCCTGAGGGAAGAGCGAATGCATGCACACTGCCACCGCACGTTCATTAACATCTCTTTCGTGTGCCACGCGTTTTGGGTCCCGTCCTGCTTCTCTCGCCACGCCGCTTTGGGAAGAGAAACAAAAGCTTGACCCTCGTTTAAATGTTCGTCTCGAACTTGTGTCAATGACTCTGGAAATGAAAGTTTGCGTCCCAACTCGGAGCGCGACCCAGACCGAATGAAAAAACTTGTGGACCCTGACGTCTCAGGCCAAACACACCAGAAGCACCGCACCTCCCTCATTTCGAAAACGGTTCGTCGGACGCGTTAAAGAACGCGACGTATGTCACTTTGAAAACAAACGCTTTTTATGACATCATATTGTCAATGAAATGATGACACCCAAGTCGCCCCAACAATCCTCGCTGATGGACCGCGCCCCAAGAACATACCAAGGCCCGAGATCACCGCACCATGAGACCCACTGTCGAACAAACTTGGACTGACCGTGATCGTGGCACCCATGTGCGCTGCGTGCCATTCTGTGGCGCCTTGAAACATCAACTGGGATATTCTGCCCACCTCCGCGCGCCTGACTGCCATGATGGCTTCCTGCAAGTTTTGTTGGCCGTCCCACATCCATTGCGGCATCTTTTCGACCCAGTGCGCCACGAAATTTGCTCGCAACCTCTGCCGGACTGGATTGGCACCTGCGGCTGGCACGGACCCTCCTGACTGTTCGGGCTGTTTTTGCAACTGGGCCACGATCGCTTGCAACCGCTGCACTTCGGCAATCCAATCTGGAAAGATCGATGCAGGTTTTTGCTTCTGCTGTGCTGTGCACAGAGAGAGCTCTGAGATGGTTCGACATGTGCTGGGCATCCTCCACGCTCCGAACTTCGGCCTCTCGCTTGTCGATTTTGGCGATCCTTTTTTTTCGCCTTTTCGATGAAAGCTTCCCTCTCTCGGATTTGGGCTTGAAGGCCGCTCGCAAGCATTTCACATCCTTGCCCTGCCCCCAACCTGGAAACCCGTTCTCGGGCTGCAGCAATCTTCGTGTCTCGATCAATCCTGACAAAATAAGACTGTTTCTTCGCACTTTTGAGGGCCGTCTCGAGCTCGAATTTCGTGGCGCAATCTTCGGGTCCCAACGCCGCCAACGCAGCTTCCGAACTGCGCACCTTGGCGGGTGGCCGATCACTTCCGTGCGTCCCCTTCCAACGTCCCTGGGCTGTCACGGCAATGGGCTTTGGCCCCGCCCTCTTCGGCCTCGTCGTTGCTTGTGGGCGAGGACCTGTCAAAATCTGGACACAACTGTACTGTCCACGGGAGTGCATCCACGTCGCGGCATCACTTCTCACCCTTGCCGTAGCTTACAAAAGCAGAACTGTCGCTGGGTGAAATGTCATTTGATGAAACTGTCGTTGGGTGAAATCCCGCAAAGCCTACCACATGAAATGACACGGGAGTCGAGGTGGTGAGGTTTGTGGCAAGACTTGCACCGGACGCGTGATTCCACAAACAACATTCGATCGTGCGCATTGTTGGGGTTGTTGGGATGGTCTGTTGGAAGTGATCTGCTGCCCCTCCCTTCCTCTCTGTTCCTGGGTCCCTCGGGCGGCCCGCTTGGGCTTGTGATCCAACAAAATTGTTTGTGATTTCGCATAATGCCCTCAAGTCCGTAACCCTTACACGTGTGACCTGTAAACCCTTGAAACCGTTAAACCCTGTGAACTTTGAAACCCTGTAAACCTTTTGAACTGCGTAAATAGTTCAAACCCTAAACTTGTTGAAGCATCCAAACGATGTAGACCTTGGAGACCATTTACACCAGTTGAACCATTCAAGCTCATGAAACTCATCAAAAACATTTGTATACCATTCAAACCATTCGAGCCCAAACCTTTAAACCTTTCACAAGACCTTTTACTCCAACCCCCTCCTCTTTCCCCTCACCCTCCTCCTTGCAAACCTTGTAAAAACCGAAAGCCATTGGAACTCTGTTCGAAACCATTGAAACCCGTCGGAACCCTTGTATACCCGCGTGAACCAGTGAGAACATACAAATCACGATCGAACTTTGTTGATCCGTTGATACCTGCATTCTCTTGTAAACCTTTGGAGACCCCATGTTGACCCACTTCAAACACAATTGTGAACTTTTTCTGAACCCCGATACAACACTGCTTTCGACCTTTGTTGTCCCTCTCCATTAACTCAGCTTCTCTATACTCTCCCCCAACACAGAGACATACTTCAATTCGGTCCACCTCCTTGGAATCCTGCACACATCTGCCCACCGTGTCAACCCTTTGCACACCACCCTTCTCCCTTTTCGATACCTTCACACCACCCCTGTTCACCTTCTTGCACACCCTTTACACCCCTATTCGCTTTGTACACCGTTGTGCACCTGTCGAATCCGTTTCGACATCCTTCACTCCGTGTTGTAATCCGTATGGAACCTCATTTACATTTTTCGAACGCCCTTGACAACATTTCTAAACCAGATTCTTTTCAACCCATTCAAACCTCATCAATTACCAGCAACTCAAACAATTGAAACCACTGTTTTTTGAACACGTTTTATTTCTGTAACCCAACTTTAACTTCGTCTCCACCCAAACCCTGTGCACCTAATTTAAACCTTGAAAACTTTTAGCCACAAAAACCGCTTTGTAAACCGCCAGTATAAACCATTGTAAAACGCTTCATAACCTTCCCGATTGAACCGCTGGAACTTATTTTGTAAACCTTTGTAGTACGAGAATTTGAAGCTTTCAAAATTTACGTGGAACTTTTGAAAACAATAATAACATCGTTAAAAACCATTGCAAACCCATGTACAATCATCGAAACTTTCCAAAAACCTTCTCAATACTTTTTTTCAATCCAATGTTAAAACCTTGTAAACACTGTGACCACCATTTAGGAACTTGATCTTTAATTGTTTACACCATGCAAAACATCTTTCGACACCAACGAAAACCTTGTAAAAAATAATTTTTCAAAACGCAGTGTTAAATAATTCAAAACTTTTTGAAACGTTGTGGCACATTGTGAAACCCTTTTTGGGGGATCCGTGTTAAACCCGTTCAAATTTCTCTCACGCAGTTTGAAACCATTTTGAACACCACATTGTCTGCTTGTTAAAACCATCAGAAACAATTTAACCAAGCCACCATTATCGAACACCCCTTAATTATTGCTAGTACACTTCAAAACATTTAGAACCCTTTTGAAATTCTAAACCCACCAGCACTCATTGAAACGATAAAAGCTCATTTCACATCTTTTGAACCATTACCATTCTAAACCTCTGTAAACCTTTTTACACTCACAAAAACCTTTGTAAGCCAGTTGAAACCTTTGCAAACCATATCAGACACACGCATAGACCTTTTTTCAGAATCACATTAAAACTGTTTAGTTTTTTTTTACAAAAAAAAAAACTTCTGTGAACCCCAGTAAATCTTTTTCAAACACTGTAAACGCCTTCACACCACTTTACACCTTCTTCAAACACTTTTAAACATGTTTCAAAAATAAGAAAACATATCTAAACCTAATTCGAACAACGTTTTAAATGTGTTCCAACCCATTTGCAGACAGGTTCAAACCTCGGAAACAAATTTAAATCTTAATAAACATTTTGAACTATTAAAACCACTTGAAACTTTTTAAAACCATTCCAACCGTTTCAAACCCAAAACCTGAAAAACTTCTTAGAAACCATTCTCTCCTTCCGCCTCCCTGTTCCCTCCCTCCCTCCCTCCCTCTCTCCCTTCTCCCCTCCCCTCCTCCCCTCTCCTCCCTCCCTCCTCCTCCCTTGCGAGCTTTGTTAAACCTTAAACAAAATGTAAACCCACTTTTGAAACCAGTGAAAACCATTAGAACAACTGTGAACCCGTTAACCCATAGAAAACAACACTTGACCAACATTTTTCGCCCCTGTACACCGCCGTACACCTTTCAAAATCGTTTCTACATCCTTCAACACCGCTTTTGTGATCCGTGTTAAACCTCTTTTCAATTTTTTTTGAACGCCTTGAAAACATTTCTGCACCAAACTTTTTCAATCCATTTATACTTCTTGAACCCGTTTGAAACCTTCTTACAACTCTGTTACAACTGTTTTTTTCGCTTTCAAAACTTTTTCGAAAATTTCGTTTTAAGACCTCATTTAAACATTTTTGAACACGTTCTGAAAACCGATCAGAACCGACCAAATCCTGGCATCATTAATGCACACCGTAAAAATCCTGTTAATACTTCCTAATTTTTTGAGAACCCTCAAAACTGTTGAATTTCATTGAGTCTCATTCAAACAATCTTTTTCGATCTCACCGTAAACACCCCGCACGCCACTTTACACCCTTTCAAACACTGTGAAACAAATTTCAACATTTACATTTTTTGAACCTTTTCAGAACCATTTGTAAATTCCTTTGTAAACCATTTACAAACATGTTCAAACCTTGTAAGCCAATTCTCTTGAACCGTTCAAAACCACTTGAAACTCTTCAAACCATTCAAGCCGTTTCGAAGCCAAACTCTAAAACCCCTTGAAAAACATTTACCCCTCTCTCCCTCTCCCTCCCTCACCCTTGCAAGCTTTGCGAACCCAAAAAAAAAAATGCATTCAACCCCTGTAGAGCCTTTTGAAACCCGTGTGAACTAATGAAAACCACATGGAATCATTGTTGAACCCTGTTGAACCCTGTTGAACCGTTGATACCTCTTTTTACACTTTCAAACCCGTCCAAAATCTTGTAAACTCCATGTTGACTCCCTTTAAATACGATGTTGAACCTCTTTTGGAACCCCTGAAACCCTTCTCGAACTCCTTTAAAACCCATGTAGACCCCTGCACACCGTTTTTAAAACCTGCATGAACCCCTCATCACCCTTTACAAGCCTTGTGAACCCTTGAAGACCATGTAAACCTCCCTTGAGAACCATTGAAACGAGTTAGAACCCTGTAAACCCGTGTGAACCAGGGAAACCACATGAAATCATTGTTCAGTCTTTATGAAACGAATGATACCTCTTCTCACCGATTCAACCCGTCGTAAAACCTTGCTAAACCTCCATGTTGACTCCCTTGAAACAGAATGTTGAACCTTTCTAGACCCTTGAATATCGTTTTTCAACTGTCTTAAACCCCCTCCTCCATTAACCCCCCCCTCCCTTCAAACACAGTGTAAACATTTTTGAGTCTCTCCCACCTCATTTGTACCCCTTAGCACCTCTGCAAACCATTTTCAACCCTCTGCACACCACCTTTCTCCCGTTTCACACCGTTCATACCTGTTTTCTCCCATGCACACCCTTGTAAGCCCTTGCAAAACCTGAACACAATGGTGAACGTCTCTTGACTTCCCTTGAAACCCATCCGAACCTTTCAAACACATGTAGACCCCTTGAACACAGTGTCTCAACCTTTTACCCCTCCTCCTTCCCACACACCGTGTCAAAAAAATTGAAACCCTTCCACACCGCGTGTACCTTGTAACACGTGTGCAAACCCTGTCGACCTTGTCGACCCATTGCACACCCTTTTTCCCTTTGAAAAAATTTTACACACCACCAACCACCCCTTTCAACCACCCCTTTCAAACCAGAGTAACCCATTTACACCCCTCTGGCCTTTGTACACCACTCTACACCTTTCAAATCGGTTTACCCATCCTTCAACCCATTTTTGTGATCCTTGCTAAACTTTTTTTGTCTTGAGTTTTCTGAACGCCTTGAAAACATTTCTACACATGTTTTTGAACCCGTTTGAACCTTTTCTTAGAAATTAGCAGCAATTCAAAACGTAAACCGTTGTCTTCTTTGACAATGTTTCCCTCTGTAACCCAACACTAAACCTTTTCACGCCCCAAACATTGTGCACCTTTTTTGAAGCCCTTTGACATGTTTCATGACACATTAAACTTATTGAACTCCATTTGAAAAAAAAAAAACTTTCCAACGCCTGATGAACTTCCCGATGATTTTTTTTCATACGGTCATTGTGAACGTTTGCAACACCGTCTTTCGAACCCCTGATCAAAACGGCCTAAAGCTTCAGTGAACTTGGAACACGATGCGATGACAATTGTACAGCGATTGTGGCTGGAACCATTGAAAAATAACATCTTAAATACCTGTTCAATAACGACGTTTAAAACCCTGTAAACTTTTGTGACTTCCCTTTGGAGTTTGTTCATAACGTTCAAAAATACATGCAAAACCTTTTCGACACGTTCGAACACCTTGTAATGCATGAATTTGGAAACATGTTTTTAGTGTTCAAAACCTTTGACAGCACGTTAAAAACCTGTCAGAAACAAGATAACAACGTTTTTCAAACCGGAGAAACAACTTCAACCACTTATCAAACACTTTTTCAAACATTTTTGAAATTTTTGTTTGAAAAAACAGGGGATAAACCCATCAACACTTCGTGGAACTTTTTTCAACACATTGCGAACACCTCTCCCTCTCTGCCTCCCTCTTAATCCGCGCAAAATCTTTCAAAAAAAAATCAAACTTTTTTGTACCTAAAGAAATGTTTTTAAGAAGCTTTTGACCACCACATGGCGAATCCTTTTGAAATATGTTTGAAAAACCAATGCAAAAACCTGATAAAAAATGATCAGCACCAATCAAAACTGGCCACCATTGTTGAACACACCTTGAAACCTGTGATGACACCTGAAAACACTTCAGAACCCCCAAAACCGTTGAACTCTTTTCACACTCATTTAAACGATCCAAGCACATGTCGCTTCCTTTGGACCATTGTAAACCTGTGTCAACGTTTGTGCACTCCAGTAAACTCTTGTAAGCCCGTTGAAACCCTTGCAACAACAGATGAAAACCCTTCCTACCGGCACGCGAAAACAATTTTTTAATGCCTTTCGGAAACACCCTTGTAAATTTGTTTAAACGCTGTGAACCCCTTCACACCACTTGACATCCTGTTCAAACACATCGAAACTTTTTGGAACCCATTCAACACAGTTCGAACCGCCCCTTTTCAATCCGCGCTAACTCTTTCAAAAAATTTTGAACCTATTGTATCTTTTTTTAGACTGTTTTTTACAACCATTTGATACCGCGTTACGCGTTGACAACTTTTGTAAATCTTTTTTAAACCCATGTCAACTTTTTGAAATCCTTTGGCAATTTTTGAAAACTTGTCAAAACTGATAAAAATCATCAGAACCAATCAATCAAAACTGGCCACCACTGTTGAACATACCGTAAAACCTTTGACCACACCTGAATAACACTTCAGAACCCCAAAAACGTTGAACTCTTTTGACACTCATATCAAACGATCTTAACACATGTCGCTTCGTTTGAACCATTGTAAGCCTTCGTAAACATTTGTGCACTCCCATGAACTCTTGTAAGCCCGTTGAAACCCTTGGAAACCTAGTAACAACACATGAAAAAACCCTTTTTACCATCACGTTAAAACATTTTTGATGCCTTTTGTAAACCCCTATACATTTTGGAAACACCGTGAATCCCTCCACACCACTTTACATTCTGTTGAAACACTTCAACAAACTCGATCAACAATTTTGACAAAATTGTAGACCCATCTAAAACCACTGTTAAAAATGTTGAAAACCCATTTGTGGACATGTCCAGGTTCAAAAACAAAATTTCTTCACCATCTTACCACTTCCATCATTTTCAGATACAGTAAATTTTGGTAAACCACCTTTACACTTTTTGAACCCTTTGTACACCTCTGTACATCACAAACTCCTTCAAACCCGATTTAACCCACGTAAACCCTTGAACTCTTTCATGAGAGGTGTCCATCAAATTCCCACATTGCGGTCGAGGTTGGAACTGTATTTCCTGAAACAGAAGTTGTGGTTGCAAAAAGTGATGGAATCCGGAAACTGGCTGGGCACTGTTCGCAATGAGTGGTTTCCGTTGCGAACAACCGCAAGAGACCACTGCCGCTTCTGGAGTGTCCTTTGGGAAGTAAATCAACTTGGCCACTTCATCACCAAAACTTTCCTTGCGTGTTACTGACCGTTGAAGCTGAAAACGGACGATCAGCGTGAGAATATCATTGATTTGACGCACTGGAACCTGTCACGAACACCTGAATCTTCATCTGCACCAGGGCATATCTCACGAACTGCACCATCCACTTCTTCAAGACACGGCCATCTCTCAAGAAGCTCTGAAGACTGCACGCCGGATCCAGAATGTGAGCATCGATTCGACCTTTTAAGAGTTGGGTGCACCAGAATGTACTGCAGAGCAAGAACTGTGAATGTGGTGTCCGCACCAAGAGGAAGTCTTGGGGAGCGACTGTCAATGCCAAAAGAAATTCCACTCGGACGTGATGTTCGCACTCGAAGATGGCGGAGCAATAGTTGATACTGGGGAACTCGAGAAATCCATGTTAAAAGCGCACTCCACAAGGCACCCGGAACTGCACGGGACAAATCCAAAAAGTGCGGCACATCAGCGAAATCTGTGACTGGCCAAGTCATCTTTTCCATCCCGTCACACAGGACGTCCATCCCGAGAGTCTCGATAACATCAACTGGACAAATCAATTGTCGGCGAAAGCGTCAGAGAACTCATCGTAAATCTATCATCCTTTCTGTGACGTCGGAAAATCCATCGACATGTCCTTCACAGACCCAACAGACGTCCAGACGTCGCGAATGCGTCAGTGATAGTGGTGCATGTGCGAAGAGACGGGAAAGAAGTAGAAGGGTCTCGATGCGACATTCCTTGTCTCGCGTGCAGGGAGTCGCGGTGCCTAACTGCCGTCGGAACGACAAGGCATGAGGGGTCGCACAGCCTCCTCCTGGCACCAAACCCACAGCCTGAGCACGCGTCACAAATGTCCCACGGAAAAACGACGCTTGTGTACCTCCGTGTATGCGGTTGTGCGGTGTCAGGAGGAACGAATGTAGTCGATTCAAGGAAAAGGAAGCGACGCAGAAGAATTGATGAAGGTCGCATGAGTGATCAGGAAGGTGTGACTGAGAACGTATGTCACAGAACAAATAAAGTGTAATGGGTGCAGTTGAATGTGTAAAATAAAAAAATCTGAAGTTGAATACATAAAGTACAAAAAGCTGAACAAAATGACTGAATGAGAATGGAGGAGGGAGAAAAATGACGTGATAAAATGAAGAAGAATGTTGAAAAATGAGTTGGTGAGGTTGATGAAACAGATGAAACGGATGCGGCAGATGAACCGAAAGAAGGCACAGAAGCAAAAGAAGTCAAGAAGAAGAAGAAGTCGAACGAAGTGAGTGTGATTTTGAATGAAGTGGAATCAAGCAAGAAGAAGTTGAGCGAAGTGAAAAGAAGCAACACAGAGGCGAAGTTCACGTGCAATGAGGTGCAAGTGAAGTGAAGTGAAGTTCATAGAAGCACAATGAAGTGAAGAGTGAAGTGATGCGAAAGTGAAGATTTGAAGTGATGTGAAGTGATGTAATGTGAAGTCACGTGAAGTGAAGATGAGGAAGTAATTTTAAGTCGAGGTAAAATTACAAATTAAGTAAAAAACAATGCGGTGAAGTGTACAAAAGGGAATGCTAAATGAACGTGACATGAAGTTTACTGAAGTGGGAGGAATGGAGTTAACTAAATTCGAATAATGTTCAATACAGACGAACAAAGTTGAATAATGTTGAATGAATGCAAGTCACTGCAAAGGAATGAAGTTAAACGAGGTCGAAAGAAGTTGAATGATGTTGAATTAAGTTCAATGATATGTTGACTGAAGTTGAATGGAGTTGAAATGAGGTGCATGTAATGGAATGACAGTTGGGTGGAGTGGTAATGAGTGGAAAAGACCATAAAATAATTGGAAATGAAATGAAAATAGTGAGAGAATGAAAAAGAGTGGAAAAGAGTAGAAAAGATTGGACAAGAGTGGGACATTGAGTGGAAAATAATGGAAAAGAATGGAATTGAGTGGTCCCTGCGCGTTGCGCGTGACGCAGCTCGCTCTCTTCCGTTTGTTTGGATATTAGAAATGTCCAAGAAGTTGTCTGTGCATTCGCTCACACAACGCCTCGCGCGTCATAGCGCTTTGGCCGACGCCAACGCTGAGGGAAGAGCGAATGCATGCACACTGCCACCGCACGTTCATTAACATCTCTTTCGTGTGCCACACGTTGTGGGTCCCGTGCTGCGTCTCTCGCCATCGCCGCTTTCGTTTGTGAAACAAAAGCTGGACCCTCGTTTAAATGTTCGTCTTGAACTTGTGTCAATGACTCTGGAAATGAAAGTTTGCGTCGCTCCAACTCGGAGCACGACCCAGACCGAACTGAAAAAACGTCATGGACGCTGACGTCTGTAGGCCAACCACACCAAAAGCACACACACCGCCCTCATGTCGAAAACGGTCTCGTCGGATGCGTTAAAGAATGCGACGTGTGTCACTTTGAAGACAAACGCTTTTTATGACATCATTTTGTCAATTGAACTGATGACACCCAAGTCGCCCCGACAATCCTCGCTGATGGACCACGCCCCAAGAACATACCAAGGCCCGAGATCACCGCACCATGAGACCCACTGTTGAACAAACTTGTACTGACCGTGATCGTGGCACCCGTGTGCGCTGCGTGCCATTCTTGTGGCGCCTTGAAACATCAACTGGGATATTCTGCCCACCATCCGCGCGCCTGACTGCCATGATGGCTTCCTGCAAGTTTTGTTGGCCGTCCCACATCCATTGCGGCATCTTTTCGACCCAGTGCGGCACGAAATTTGCTCGCAACCTCTGCCAGACTGGATTGGCACCCGCGGCTGGCACGGACCCTCCTGACTGTTCGGGCTGTTTTTGCAAATGGGCCACGATCGCTTGCAACCGTTGCACTTCGGCAATCCAATCTGGAAAGATCGATGCAGGTTTTTGCTTCTGCTGTGCTGTGCACAGAGAGAGCTCTGACATGGTTCAACATGTGCTTGGCATCCTCCACGCTCCGAACTTCGGCCTCTCGCTTGTCGATTTTGGCGATCCTTTTTTTTCGCCTTTTCGATGAAAGCTTCCCTCTCTCGGATTTGGGCTTGAAGGCCGGTCGCAAGCATTTCACCTCCTTGCCCTGCTCCCAACCTGGAAACCCGTTCTCGGGCTGCAGCAACCTTCGTGTCTCGATCCATCCTGACAAAATAAGACTGTTTCTTCGCACTTTTGAGGGCCGTCTCGAGCTCGAATTTCGTGGCGCAATCTTCGGGTCCCAAAGCCGCCAACGCAGCTTCCGAACTGCGCACCTTGGCGGGTGGCCGATCACTTCCGTGCGTCCCCTTCCAACGTCCCTGCGCTGTCACGGCAATGGGCTGTGGCCCCTCCCTCTTCGGCCTCGTCGTTGCTTGTGGGCGAGGACCTCTCAAAATCTGGACCCAACTGTACATTGTCCGCGCGAATGCATCCACGTCGCGGCATCACTTCTCACCCTTGCCGCAGCTTACAAATGCAGAACTGTCGCTGGGTGAACTGTCATTTCATGAAACTGTCGTTGGGTGAACTCCCGCAAAGCCTACCACAAGAAATGATACGAAATTCGAGGTGGTGAAGTTTGTGGCAAGACTTTTATTGGGCGCGTGATTCCACAAACAACATTCGATCGTGCGCATTGTTGGGGTTGTTGGCATGGTCTGGTGGAAGTGATCTGCTGCCCCTCCCTTCCTCTCTGTTCCTGGGTCCCTCGGGCGGCCCGCTTGGGCTTGTGATCCAACAAAATTGTTTGTGATTTCGCATAATGCCCTCAAGTCCGTAACCCTTACACGTGTGACCTGTAAACCCTTGAAACCGTTAAACCCTGTGAACTTTGAAACCCTGTAAACCTTTTGAACTGCGTAAATAGTTCAAACCCTAAACTTGTTGAAGCATCCAAACGATGTAGACCTTGGAGAACAGTTTACACCAGTTGAACCAATCAAGCTCATGAAATTCATCACAAACATTTGTGTACCATTCAAACCATTCAAGCCCAAACCTCAAAACCTTTCACAAGACCTTTTGCTCCAACCCCATCCTCTTTCCCCTCACCCTCCTCCTTGCAAACCTTGTAAAAACCGAAAAGCCATTGAAACTCTGTTCGAAACCATTGAAACCCGTCAGAACCCTTGTATACCCGCGTGAACCAGTGAGAACATACAAATCACGATCAAACTTTGCTGATCCGTTGATACCTGCTTTCTCCTGTAAACCTTTGGAGACCCCATGTTGACCCACATTCAAACACAATTGTGAACTTTTTCTGAACCCCGATACAACACTGCTGTCGAACCCTTGTTGTCCCATGGAAGCTCTCATGAACACCGCTTTCCCCTCCTCCCCCTCCCTCTCCCCCCCCTATCCCACACTGAGACATACTTGAATTCCGTCCACACTCCTTGGAATCCTGCACACGTCTGCCCACCATATCAACCCTGTGCGCACCACTTTCCTTCTCCTTTTTCAAGACTTTCACACCACTCACCACCAATGTACACCTTCTTGCACACCCTTTTTTCACCTCTATCTCGCGTCGTACATCGCTGTACACCTGTACGAATCCGTTTCGATATCCTTCACAGCGTGTTGTAATCCGTATGGAAGCCTCATTTTCATTTTTTCGAACGCCCTTGACAACATTTCTAAACCAGATGTTTTTTTTCAACCCATTCAAACCTTTTCAATTACCTCAGCAACTAAAACAATTAAAACCATTGTTTTTTGAACACGTTTCAACCTCTGCAACCAAACTTTAACTTTGTCACTCCACCCAAACCTTGTGCACATAATGTTAAACCCTGTGAAAACTTTTTTAACCACAATGAACCACTTTTTAACCCGCCAGTTTAAACCGATGTGTAAAACGCTTCATAACCCTCCCGATGTGAAACACTTTAACACATTTCTGTAAACCTTTGTAGTACGATAATTTGAAGCTTCTCAAAATTTACGTGGAAACCTTTGAAAACAGAAAAAAATAACACCGTTAAAAACCATTGCAAACCCTTTTACAACCATTGAAACTTTCCAAAAACCATCTCAATACTTTTTTTCAACTCCAATGTCAAAACTTTGCAAACCCTGTAACCACTCATTCAAGAACTTGATCTATAATTGTTTAAACCAAGCAAAACCCTCTTTTGACACTAATGAAAACCTAGTAAAACATCAATTTTTCAAAACGCAGTGTTAAATAATTCAAAACTTTTTGAAACGTTGTGGCACATTGTGAAACCCTTCTTGGGGGACTCCGTGTTAAACCCGTTCAAAAAACTCTCACGCAGTTTGAAACCATTGTGAACACCACATTGTCTGCTTGATCAAACCGTCCAGAAACAATTTAACCAAGCCACCATTCTCGAACACCCCTTAATTGATTGCTAGTACACTTCACAACATTAACAACCCTTCTGAAATTCTAAACCCACCAGCACTCATTGAAACGATAAAAGCTCATGTCACAACGTATGTGAACCATTACCATTCTAAACTATTTTGCAAACCTATTTTACACTCACAAACGCCGTGTTGTAATCCAGTTCAACACTTTTGGGAACCATTTCTTGGCACACTGCATGACACCGTTTTTCAGGATCACGTGATAACTGTCCCGTTTTTTTTTACAAAAAAAAAAATTTCTGTGAACCCCAGTAAATCTTTTTCAAACACTGTAAACGCCTTCACACCACTTGAACACCTTCTTCAAACACTATTGAAAAATCTATCAGATACAATAAGAAAACAGATCTAATCATCATTGGAGCAACGTCCTTCATTATGTGTTCCAACACACTTCGCAAACATGTTCGAACCCTCGTGAAACAAATTTAAACCATCAATACAAAATGTTGAACTATTAAAACCTCTTGAAACTTCCCTTGAAACCCATGCGAACCCTTTCAAACCCAAAACATGCAAAGCTTCTTTGATCACCATGTCTCTCCTTCAAACTCCCTGATAACCCTCCTCTCCCTCTTCTCCAAATACTGCGCAAACATTCTTGAATCCCTTCCTCGCCACTCTCCTCCCTCCTTCACACGTCCCTTGCAAACCCTTTGTCAAACCTCTGCACACCACCTGTAAACCCACATTTCACAATCCAGTGAACACCACTAGAACAACTGTGAGCCCTGTTAACCCATTTAAAACACCCCTTCACCACCCCTTTTCGCCATTGTCCAGCGCCGGACACCTTTCAAAATCGTCTCTACATCCTTCAACACCGCTTTTGTGATCCGTGTTAAACCTCTTTTCAATTTTTTTTGAACGCCTTGAAAACATTTCTGCACCAAACTTTTTTCAATTCATTTATACTTCTTGAACCCGTTTGAAACCTTCTTACAACTCTGTTACGACCGTTTTTTTCGCTTTCAAAACTTTTTCGAAAATTTCGTTTTAAGACCTCATTTAAACATTTTTGAACACGTTCTGAAAACCGATCAGAACCGATCAAATCCTGGCATCATTAATGCAGACCGTAAAAATCCTGTTAATACTTCCTAATTTTTTGAGAACCCTCAAAACTGTTGAATTTCATTGAGTCTCATTCAAACAATCTGATACGATTTCACCGTAAACACCCCGCACGCCACTTTACACCCTTTCAAACACTGTGAAACAAATTTCAACATTTACATTTTTTTGAACCTTTTCAGAACCATTTGTAAATTCCTTTGTAAACCATTTGCAAACATGTTCAAACCTTGTAAACAAATTCTCTTGAACCATTCAAAACCACCTGAAACTCTTCAAACCATTCAAGCCGTTTCGAAGCCAAACTCTAAAACCCCTCGAAAAACATTTACTCCTCTCTCCCTCTCCCTCCCTCACCCTTGCAAGCTTTGCGAACCCAAAAAAAACCATGCATTGAACCCCTCTAGAGCCTTTTGAAACCCGGGTGAACTAATGAAAACCACATGGAATCATTGTTGAACCCTGATTGAACCCTGTTGAACCGTTGATACCTCTTTTCACACTTTCAAACCCGTCCAAAATCTTCTAAACTCCATGTTGAGTCCCTTTAAACACGATGTTGAACCTCTTTTGGAACCCCTGAAACCCTTCTCGAACTCCTTTAAAACCCATGTAGACCCCTGCACACCGTTTTTAAAACCTGCATGAACCCCTCGTCACCCTTTACAAGCCTTGTGAACCCTTGAAGACCATGTAAACCTCCCTTGAAAACCATTGAAACGAGTTAGGACCCTGTAAGCCCGTGTGAACCAGTGAAACCACATGAAATCATTGATCAGTCTTTATGAAACGAATGATACCTCTTCTCACCTATTCAAACACGTCGTAAAACCTTGCTGAACCTCCATGTTGACTCCCTTGAAACAGAATGTTGAACCTTTCTAGACCCTTGAATATCGTTTTTCAACTGTCTTAAACCCCCTCCTCCATTAACCCCCCCCTCCCTTCAAACACAGTGTAAACATTTTTGAGTCTCTCCCACCTCATTTGTACCCCTTAGCACCTCTGCAAACCATTTTCAACCCTCTGCACACCACCTTTCTCCCGTTTCACACCGTTCATACCTGTTTTCTCCCATGCACACCCTTGTAAGCCCTTGCAAAACCTGAACACAATGGTGAACGTCTCTTGACTTCCCTTGAAACCCATCCGAACCTTTCAAACACATGTAGACCCCTTGAACACAGTGTCTCAACCTTTTACCCCTCCTCCTTCCCACACACCGTGTCAAAAAAATTGAAACCCTTCCACACCGCGTGTACCTTGTAACACGTGTGCAAACCCTGTCGACCTTGTCGACCCATTGCACACCCTTTTTCCCTTTGAAAAAATTTTACACACCACCAACCACCCCTTTCAACCACCCCTTTCAAACCAGAGTAACCCATTTACACCCCTCTGGCCTTTGTACACCACTCTACACCTTTCAAATCGGTTTACCCATCCTTCAACCCATTTTTGTGATCCTTGCTAAACTTTTTTTGTCTTGAGTTTTCTGAACGCCTTGAAAACATTTCTACACATGTTTTTGAACCCGTTTGAACCTTTTCTTAGAAATTAGCAGCAATTCAAAACGTAAACCGTTGTCTTCTTTGACAATGTTTCCCTCTGTAACCCAACACTAAACCTTTTCACGCCCCAAACATTGTGCACCTTTTTTGAAGCCCTTTGACATGTTTCATGACACATTAAACTTATTGAACTCCATTTGAAAAAAAAAAAACTTTCCAACGCCTGATGAACTTCCCGATGATTTTTTTTCATACGGTCATTGTGAACGTTTGCAACACCGTCTTTCGAACCCCTGATCAAAACGGCCTAAAGCTTCAGTGAACTTGGAACACGATGCGATGACAATTGTACAGCGATTGTGGCTGGAACCATTGAAAAATAACATCTTAAATACCTGTTCAATAACGACGTTTAAAACCCTGTAAACTTTTGTGACTTCCCTTTGGAGTTTGTTCATAACGTTCAAAAATACATGCAAAACCTTTTCGACACGTTCGAACACCTTGTAATGCATGAATTTGGAAACATGTTTTTAGTGTTCAAAACCTTTGACAGCACGTTAAAAACCTGTCAGAAACAAGATAACAACGTTTTTCAAACCGGAGAAACAACTTCAACCACTTATCAAACACTTTTTCAAACATTTTTGAAATTTTTGTTTGAAAAAACAGGGGATAAACCCATCAACACTTCGTGGAACTTTTTTCAACACATTGCGAACACCTCTCCCTCTCTGCCTCCCTCTTAATCCGCGCAAAATCTTTCAAAAAAAAATCAAACTTTTTTGTACCTAAAGAAATGTTTTTAAGAAGCTTTTGACCACCACATGGCGAATCCTTTTGAAATATGTTTGAAAAACCAATGCAAAAACCTGATAAAAAATGATCAGCACCAATCAAAACTGGCCACCATTGTTGAACACACCTTGAAACCTGTGATGACACCTGAAAACACTTCAGAACCCCCAAAACCGTTGAACTCTTTTCACACTCATTTAAACGATCCAAGCACATGTCGCTTCCTTTGGACCATTGTAAACCTGTGTCAACGTTTGTGCACTCCAGTAAACTCTTGTAAGCCCGTTGAAACCCTTGCAACAACAGATGAAAACCCTTCCTACCGGCACGCGAAAACAATTTTTTAATGCCTTTCGGAAACACCCTTGTAAATTTGTTTAAACGCTGTGAACCCCTTCACACCACTTGACATCCTGTTCAAACACATCGAAACTTTTTGGAACCCATTCAACACAGTTCGAACCGCCCCTTTTCAATCCGCGCTAACTCTTTCAAAAAATTTTGAACCTATTGTATCTTTTTTTAGACTGTTTTTTACAACCATTTGATACCGCGTTACGCGTTGACAACTTTTGTAAATCTTTTTTAAACCCATGTCAACTTTTTGAAATCCTTTGGCAATTTTTGAAAACTTGTCAAAACTGATAAAAATCATCAGAACCAATCAATCAAAACTGGCCACCACTGTTGAACATACCGTAAAACCTTTGACCACACCTGAATAACACTTCAGAACCCCAAAAACGTTGAACTCTTTTGACACTCATATCAAACGATCTTAACACATGTCGCTTCGTTTGAACCATTGTAAGCCTTCGTAAACATTTGTGCACTCCCATGAACTCTTGTAAGCCCGTTGAAACCCTTGGAAACCTAGTAACAACACATGAAAAAACCCTTTTTACCATCACGTTAAAACATTTTTGATGCCTTTTGTAAACCCCTATACATTTTGGAAACACCGTGAATCCCTCCACACCACTTTACATTCTGTTGAAACACTTCAACAAACTCGATCAACAATTTTGACAAAATTGTAGACCCATCTAAAACCACTGTTAAAAATGTTGAAAACCCATTTGTGGACATGTCCAGGTTCAAAAACAAAATTTCTTCACCATCTTACCACTTCCATCATTTTCAGATACAGTAAATTTTGGTAAACCACCTTTACACTTTTTGAACCCTTTGTACACCTCTGTACATCACAAACTCCTTCAAACCCGATTTAACCCACGTAAACCCTTGAACTCTTTCATGAGAGGTGTCCATCAAATTCCCACATTGCGGTCGAGGTTGGAACTGTATTTCCTGAAACAGAAGTTGTGGTTGCAAAAAGTGATGGAATCCGGAAACTGGCTGGGCACTGTTCGCAATGAGTGGTTTCCGTTGCGAACAACCGCAAGAGACCACTGCCGCTTCTGGAGTGTCCTTTGGGAAGTAAATCAACTTGGCCACTTCATCACCAAAACTTTCCTTGCGTGTTACTGACCGTTGAAGCTGAAAACGGACGATCAGCGTGAGAATATCATTGATTTGACGCACTGGAACCTGTCACGAACACCTGAATCTTCATCTGCACCAGGGCATATCTCACGAACTGCACCATCCACTTCTTCAAGACACGGCCATCTCTCAAGAAGCTCTGAAGACTGCACGCCGGATCCAGAATGTGAGCATCGATTCGACCTTTTAAGAGTTGGGTGCACCAGAATGTACTGCAGAGCAAGAACTGTGAATGTGGTGTCCGCACCAAGAGGAAGTCTTGGGGAGCGACTGTCAATGCCAAAAGAAATTCCACTCGGACGTGATGTTCGCACTCGAAGATGGCGGAGCAATAGTTGATACTGGGGAACTCGAGAAATCCATGTTAAAAGCGCACTCCACAAGGCACCCGGAACTGCACGGGACAAATCCAAAAAGTGCGGCACATCAGCGAAATCTGTGACTGGCCAAGTCATCTTTTCCATCCCGTCACACAGGACGTCCATCCCGAGAGTCTCGATAACATCAACTGGACAAATCAATTGTCGGCGAAAGCGTCAGAGAACTCATCGTAAATCTATCATCCTTTCTGTGACGTCGGAAAATCCATCGACATGTCCTTCACAGACCCAACAGACGTCCAGACGTCGCGAATGCGTCAGTGATAGTGGTGCATGTGCGAAGAGACGGGAAAGAAGTAGAAGGGTCTCGATGCGACATTCCTTGTCTCGCGTGCAGGGAGTCGCGGTGCCTAACTGCCGTCGGAACGACAAGGCATGAGGGGTCGCACAGCCTCCTCCTGGCACCAAACCCACAGCCTGAGCACGCGTCACAAATGTCCCACGGAAAAACGACGCTTGTGTACCTCCGTGTATGCGGTTGTGCGGTGTCAGGAGGAACGAATGTAGTCGACTCAAGGAAAAGGAGCGACGCAGTAGAATTAATGAAGTCGCATGAGTGATCAGGAAAGTTTGACGGAGAACGTGTGTCACAGAATAAAAAAAGAGCAATGTGCGCAGTTGAATGTGTAAAATAAAAAAATCTGAAGTTAAATCCATAAAATACAAAAGCTGAACAAAATGACTGAATGAGAATGGAGGAGGGAGAAAAATGACGTGATAAAATGAAGAAGAATGTTGAAAAATGAGTTGGTGAGGTAGATGAAACAGATGAAGCGGATGCAGCAGATGAACTGAAAGAAGGAAAGAAGCAAAAGAAGTCAAGAAGAAGAAGTCGAACGAAGTGAGGTGATTTTGAATGAAGTGGAATCAAGCAAGAAGAAGTTGAGCGAAGTGAAAAGAAGCAACACGACGTGAAATGAAGTGCAATGATTTGCAATGAAGTGCACCGAAGTTCATAGAAGCACAATGATGTGCAATGAAGTGAAGCGACATGAAGATTTGAAGTGATGTGAAGGGATGTGAAGTCACGTGAAGTGAAATGAGGAAGTAAAGTGAAGTCAGGTGAGCTACGGCTTAAGTGAAGAGCAATGCGGTGAAATGCAAAAGGGAAAGTGAATGAAGTGACATCAAGTTGAATGAAGTGGTGGAATGGAGGTAACTGAATTCGAATAATGTTCAATACAGACGAACAAAGTTGAATAATGTTGAATGAATGCAAGTCACTGCAAAGGAATGAAGTAAAATGAGGTCGAATGAAGTTGAATGAAATTGAATTAAGTTGAATGATATGAGATGAAGTTGGATGAAGTTGAATTGAGGTGAAAACGACAGCAAAAGATTGGAAAAGAGGATAAAATAACGGAAACATAAAAATAGTAGAAAAGAGTGGAAAAGAGCAGAAAAGATTGGACAAGAGTGGACATTGGTGGAAAATAATGGAAAAGAAAGGAATTGAATGGTCCCTGCGCGTTGCGCGTGACGCAGCTTGCTCTCTCCGTTTGTTTGGATATTATAATGTCCAAGATGTTGTCTGTGCATTCGCTCCACAACGCCTCGCGCGTCATGGCGCTGTGTCCGACGCCAACCCTGAGGGAAGAGCGAATGCATGCACACTGCCACCGCACGTTCATTAACATCTCTTTCGTGTGCCACGCGTTTTGGGTCCCGTCCTGCTTCTCTCGCCACGCCGCTTTGGGAAGAGAAACAAAAGCTTGACCCTCGTTTAAATGTTCGTCTCGAACTTGTGTCAATGACTCTGGAAATGAAAGTTTGCGTCCCAACTCGGAGCGCGACCCAGACCGAATGAAAAAACTTGTGGACCCTGACGTCTCAGGCCAAACACACCAGAAGCACCGCACCTCCCTCATTTCGAAAACGGTTCGTCGGACGCGTTAAAGAACGCGACGTATGTCACTTTGAAAACAAACGCTTTTTATGACATCATATTGTCAATGAAATGATGACACCCAAGTCGCCCCAACAATCCTCGCTGATGGACCGCGCCCCAAGAACATACCAAGGCCCGAGATCACCGCACCATGAGACCCACTGTCGAACAAACTTGGACTGACCGTGATCGTGGCACCCATGTGCGCTGCGTGCCATTCTGTGGCGCCTTGAAACATCAACTGGGATATTCTGCCCACCTCCGCGCGCCTGACTGCCATGATGGCTTCCTGCAAGTTTTGTTGGCCGTCCCACATCCATTGCGGCATCTTTTCGACCCAGTGCGCCACGAAATTTGCTCGCAACCTCTGCCGGACTGGATTGGCACCTGCGGCTGGCACGGACCCTCCTGACTGTTCGGGCTGTTTTTGCAACTGGGCCACGATCGCTTGCAACCGCTGCACTTCGGCAATCCAATCTGGAAAGATCGATGCAGGTTTTTGCTTCTGCTGTGCTGTGCACAGAGAGAGCTCTGAGATGGTTCGACATGTGCTGGGCATCCTCCACGCTCCGAACTTCGGCCTCTCGCTTGTCGATTTTGGCGATCCTTTTTTTTCGCCTTTTCGATGAAAGCTTCCCTCTCTCGGATTTGGGCTTGAAGGCCGCTCGCAAGCATTTCACATCCTTGCCCTGCCCCCAACCTGGAAACCCGTTCTCGGGCTGCAGCAATCTTCGTGTCTCGATCAATCCTGACAAAATAAGACTGTTTCTTCGCACTTTTGAGGGCCGTCTCGAGCTCGAATTTCGTGGCGCAATCTTCGGGTCCCAACGCCGCCAACGCAGCTTCCGAACTGCGCACCTTGGCGGGTGGCCGATCACTTCCGTGCGTCCCCTTCCAACGTCCCTGGGCTGTCACGGCAATGGGCTTTGGCCCCGCCCTCTTCGGCCTCGTCGTTGCTTGTGGGCGAGGACCTGTCAAAATCTGGACACAACTGTACTGTCCACGGGAGTGCATCCACGTCGCGGCATCACTTCTCACCCTTGCCGTAGCTTACAAAAGCAGAACTGTCGCTGGGTGAAATGTCATTTGATGAAACTGTCGTTGGGTGAAATCCCGCAAAGCCTACCACATGAAATGACACGGGAGTCGAGGTGGTGAGGTTTGTGGCAAGACTTGCACCGGACGCGTGATTCCACAAACAACATTCGATCGTGCGCATTGTTGGGGTTGTTGGGATGGTCTGTTGGAAGTGATCTGCTGCCCCTCCCTTCCTCTCTGTTCCTGGGTCCCTCGGGCGGCCCGCTTGGGCTTGTGATCCAACAAAATTGTTTGTGATTTCGCATAATGCCCTCAAGTCCGTAACCCTTACACGTGTGACCTGTAAACCCTTGAAACCGTTAAACCCTGTGAACTTTGAAACCCTGTAAACCTTTTGAACTGCGTAAATAGTTCAAACCCTAAAC
>CBDCEV010000250.1:0-8260 GCA_965215715.1 Hyphomicrobiales bacterium
CTGCAAGTGGGATGCTCATTTCGGGATGGTGGGTTTAACGGTCGTTTTCAAAGAATAATTTTGGACATGTACCCTCTGGTAAATTAACAAAAAAACTATGGAAAGATCCACCATTTTTCCACGAAAACTCACTATTTCTATGGCCATGTTCAATAGCCATGTTAAATTACCAGAGGGTAAATTGTGTAATGCCAAGTTCGTATCAATAACCCCCCTTCCCCCCAGAAGGTTTAGATCCATGAGAAGGTTGTCACACCCAAATAATGAGCAACAAGAAAAATGGAATTCACGGGACATTTTAAAATCTAAAGGATAAGTAAGGATGTCAATTGAAATCAATTTATGGCCAGGGGGGCTGAAGGTGTTTTTTAATTGGGGGTGCGCAGGCGCATTCTTTAGGGAGTCAACCAGTCTAGGGTACCTTTTGTGAGCTTTTCCAAATGCATTTTTTAACAAGAACAAATTAAAGGAACATGCATATGTTTGTATCACAATTTTCGTTTTTTCCCTAGAATTTGGGGATTGTGTGCCTGGAATCTCTTCAGTATATGTGATCATAACTATAAAGCCGTTCCTCCATTGATTTGGAACCACCAAGTCAGAAGCATCAGAACCAAATCACTTTCTCACCACAAAAAGAATCAAAAAGAACCAGGATTTTCCAGAAGGGTGTGGGTTTAATAGGGGGTGACCACGGTGGCCGCCCATGATCATTAGTAGGGAGGGACCAACTCAAAGTAGTATTGCCGAACATTTTTTTGATTATGGGTGTTGATTAATTCATCCGGGCCGCTTATTAATATGAAATTGACATTATAGGTTTATTTGTCCTAGCCTTGTCACTTATCGGAGGGTATGGTGATTTCAAAAACTGTGATTGAATGGAAGAAAACTTATTCAAAATGATGTCAAATGACGCGAAAACCAGTCTGACTCATTTTTTTAAAGGTGGACCCCTGAAAAAGACTTCAGTTTTAACCATGTTTTTCCAACCATGTTTGAGCGTCTCTTGGAAGATTCCTTTGCCAGAGAAAAATGTAAGGTGGGTTCGGTTAGGTATCCCAAGACCTTGGTATGTACAGGTCGGTTTCACAAAAAACATCCATCCAATAACAAAACACCAAATGACATCTAAACGCCGCAATGTTCCATTTTGCCGGCATTACCGGGCGACTTGACAGAAGATGATTCAGCATGATGTCAAACTATGTCAAAACCTTTGATTCAAGATATTTCAATGTTGACTCCTGAAAAAGGCATCAATTTTAAGCATGTTTGAGCGTCTCTTGAGAAGACTCCTTTGCCAGAGGAAAATGTAAGCTGGGTTCGGCTGGGTGTCCCAAAACCTTGATATTTACAGGTCGAATTGAGCATAAACAAGAATTCAAAACAAAAAACACATGACATCAAAACGCAGCAATGCCCTATCTTGCCGCCATTATTGCGTCAGTCGATAGAAGATGATTCAAAATGAGGTCAAACAATGTAAAGACCTTGCAATTTGATTCAATATGTTTCAATGTTGGTAAGTAACACACGCGTGAAAAAAGTAGGCATTGCTTTTTTGGGCAAGTGTTGTTTGATAGTGTTTGGACATGTTTGGACGATTATTGTGATACAGTATGCATGTTTATCACTGCACATGAGAGTACATGATAATCTTTTTTCATGTTTTTCAATTTCCGGATTGGATAAAATGCGTGTTTGCTAAGCCACTGCGTTGGATGTGCTTCTATTTTTTTGATGTTTGTCAACATGCACTTTCCTAACTTACATTTTTTCCTGGGTTTGGACAAATGCTACCAGACAAATGCATAAAAATGGTAACATTGATGTTTTGGGTGACCCAGAAAATTGTAAGATTACACTTCCCACCCTGCCCAGAACATGTATATAATATTACTAAATTTACATAAATTTACTGCATCACCCCGCTTACAGGATCTTTCAGGTAGGGATATTTTCTACACCCGGTGTACACTACCTGGCACCAATTCGCGCGGTTGCTTTGCAAACTTCGCCAGTTCAATCGCGGCCATGGCCGTGGTGCCCAATGTATTTCAGTCATCGATTTCGATCAAACCGCCTTCAAAAATTAAAAACTGTTTGCCTGAACACAGCGTTGGAAAAACAATTGCGATTTTGGCAAATAAAATAATCTGACGAAAAAAACACGTGGGAAGGCAAATTGGAACACCAGCAATTGACCCCGACAAATTGAACACCATCAATCCAGGGGATTTAGTGCAATGATGCAGCCTGATGTCTTGGACAGTGGGATTTGCGATAGCACCGGACATGCATACGCTACAATCATTTGGTGTTTTGAACTTGTTGTCATCCATGGTTGGTTACAAAATTCAGAACCATCCCGGTTCATTCCGCAGAATGACGATGTTTTTTTTTCTTTCGCGTGTATTAAAATGTGGCCACTGCACCTCCGTGTGAGTTGTTGCCTGCAAATCCAGTTTTGCAATATGGTGTTCCTCGGTGATGTTTCCTGGTTTATGAATGCCTTTTCGACTGGTTTTTCACATCACCATAAACACTAGTTAACCTAGTTTTGTACCAACTCAGGCAAGAATGGAACACCACTTGGTGAGACTTACGATCCGTTTTTGCATTTTGTGCATCTTGCCCCTCAGGAGACCTGATTCTATATCGACATTACTTGTGCAATGCACGTTTTATAGCAACCGCACTTTGCGTTGGGCTAACTTTGCGTTGGGCTGAACCAGCGACAACCATTGAAGATGGAAACGTGGACCCCAGGGGTCCATCTGCACTACGATCGCTGAGGCCGAAACCACCTACATGGACTTGGTCAATGCTTTGTACGCGCAAGTGCCAGAGACAAAGAGCCAGGCAGAGCGAATGATTGGCTGGTTTTTCTCAGCATTTTTTCGTTTGTAGTTTCCAGCCTTCGCGCATGTATTTGTCATTATTTGTCCATTTATGTAATATATATATATATTATGGGGGTTTCCAGAAATGGTGGTATATATACCCCAAAATGGATGGTGTAGAATGGAAAATCCTATTAAGATGGATGATTTAGGGGTACCCCCATTTCAGGAAACCTCCATATATACATATTTCTTTTCTTGTTTTGTTTGATTGAATATTTGTTGGTTTATTTGTATAGCTACGATTTCACCAGCAAACACGGGGATTTGAAGAAAAACATGTAACAATTTGACAGGGGGTTTAATCAAGTGACAGGGACAATTATATATCCTGCAACTTGGCCACCCCGTATGACGCGCAACCCTGCTTATCACATCTGGGATGCGGTCAGAGGTTGTGAATGGTAAACCATAGTAGACCCCCCCTGCTGGCCCGTCCCCAGGTCAAGGCATCCTGAGTACTTGATGGTATAAACATTGAATGTTGCGCGCAGTGCTGGTTTAAATGAATGAACCGCGTATGAGCATTAGTCAAAATGCACACTTTTTAACAACATATTGGTTTACATTTGAACTCCGCTAGCGGCCCTACTCATCATGTGCCTCATTACCACCGCTCAGCTACGCCAATGACATGTGGACGGGCTATGGCTTGGAACTGGTTTACAGCCACAAAGTCACAATCATTGAGCTTTTGTGCGCATCCCTCTGTTTAGCCAGCATGGTGCTCATGTCGATGGAAAGCAAGCACAGACAAGAACCGACAGCGGATCATTTTAGACATTTGAAGCAGTATCATTGTAGACCCCTGGGCTTGCTATGCATATCATTGTAGTTATGGATATCATATAATTAGTTGATTATATTATATTTGCATGTAGTTGCTGATAATGTAGATTTTATTTTTACATTTGTTTAGTGACAGTGGCAGTGAGTTCATTTAATTTAGCAAAATTATAACTCATAAAGTTTCAGAGGCCCGGTTGGGACATGCGGGTCCCTAAAAATTGGGAAGGCTATAGTGGTACCAAAATGGACGGGCAAAATGCTTCCAAAAATGCAATACTAACATAAAATCTAAAAAGCCCTCTGCTGACATAAAGTTTCAGAGACCCTAATCTTCTGAAAAACGTCTATGAGGCGCTCACCGCAAGTTGAAAAGATAACAGGGGCAGGGTCTGAAATAATATTGCCCTTTAATTTCAAAACAAAAAGCACCTAGGCCACAAGAAAACCAACATAGACCCTTGTAGTTTGGGACCCCCCCGCGGAACACTTCAGATTTGATACTTACTCAGCCAATGCATAGTGCTCCCAAAATGGAAGCGCATAGTGGTACCAAATTGGAAGCGCATAGTTGGAGATTATTGTCCAAAATCTTGTGAAATAGTCACATATATATATTCAAATTTGAGCCCCACAAAAAAAATGTTAGGGCCCAAAGTTGAAGATTACTAATTATTTATTTCATACCCGATCAATTCCAAACTTGTTCATACGTATTCATGTTGTATCTTGATAGCTCCATATGTAAGGGTCGGGAACTTCATTTTAGACCACAAAGCTTGGGCCCCCCAAAAGGTCTAGCATGGTTAAGTGGTTAAATTAAAAAAAACGAAGGAGTTTACTAAGGACATTCATTTGAGACCAGGGGGTTGGAGGTCTACAATGAAACCTCAGGGTCCTTAGGTAGTAGTTGAGGGCATCAATGTTTACACATGCGTCATTGTGCGCATGAGTGTTTCATGTATGTCTGCGGGTAACTCCGGCAGGTAGTTAAGATTTTCATCTCGACCGAGCCCATGGAAACTGGGCCTTGAGTTTGGGACAAGAACGGCCAGATATGGGATGCCGTTCCGCGAAGAAGTGGATATATAACCATAGGTAAAGGGGTTGTATCCAAACTATTGGAAGTTATTGCTAGGCTTTTGTCAGTAACATGAAACTTTTCGAGGTTGTTGCCGGAGGTATAGCTATTAGAAACCCTAGGTGCACCCCAGGTGGATGTCGAAAGAGACGGTTAGCCCAAGAGTAACGGTGACATGTTTGGGGGCACTTTTTGGGCAAAGCCAATCTTTGATGGCAACCCATGACAAATCGAATTTTTGAAGGTGCAACCTAACAGACCTAACAACCTCATTTCTTCGAATCTTATCAAGAAGCCTACAATGGTAAGCGGTAAGCGTAGGTAGAAATCATAGAGATCCGAGTTTTAGTCGAGATGAACATATGGAAACCAAATCAAGTGGGTTTAGAAGAGCTTTAGGTCGCGGTCCCCTATGGTGATGTGGAAATTTCTGCCAAATTTTCTATGTTAATTTCCCTGGCGTTTCCTTTCCCCCGAAATTTGTTTCGGAATTACTGGGTAAGTTCCCTGGTTGGTGTTTTCAACCTAAGCCCCAGTCTGGTAGCTTGGTAGCTTGGTAGCTTAAAACAAACGACCCATTTAATCCGGGAAATCAATATACCGGAGCCGAAAACGCTTTTCTCTGAACCGAAAATGTGGAGCCTATTTCCATGTTCTGCAACTGTATGATTTGATCGCAGCACACTTGTTTCGATTTGGATCGATTTGGCATGTTATTTGTTTTCGTGCCGTTGTACTCTACGCTTAGCATTTTACTCTTATATATATATATATGTTAAATATATAGATATACATATGCATAGATTGCTTGTGTCATTCCACATACGTGCATGCACAACCACATGCGTACACAATGAGAAACTTCATGTCATATTCACACATGCACACACGCTTAATGTACAATACATCATATCATATCTTCAAACATGGTATCTTTGATCATATATAATATTTAGTGCTATTTTTTAAATATTTGCAAGTCATCCAACATGCCATTGAATTTTAGTGTGCCATCTTTTTTAAGCAGTATTTCAGACGCCTCAGTAGAACACAAGATCTGATATATCGCGCACAGTATATGATAAAACACATGCAACTTACGATGTAGGTGTGTTATATTGTTTATGGCAATATAACATAGGGCATGGCATGTATATCCCCGGTCTGTGAAGGCCTATGGAATGCCTAGCCTTTGTCTCTATGAAATGCGTTTGTGGGTACCTTTTTAAGGTCATTCAATAGAGGGCTAAATGCTGGAAGATGTGTGTATCTATTTTTGGGGCACATGCTCACTGTACAAAATCAACGCGATTGGATGACAAGGAAGTTTGGGATACCATTGTATAGTCCACCACTTTTGGTGAGCAAATATAGGCAATTTTTGGTCCTTAATGTAAAGCAGGGCCATTTCATATAAGACCTTGGCTATACATTTTATAGAGAAAATATGTTTGGTTATGCATTCTATAGCAGCTATTTTCTCTATAAAGCGTTTTGCAAGTGCTGCAGGGTATCAAGCAAAGGGGATGCATGTATAATATTCACACTGGTATTCAAACCAAATCTTAGCGAAGGAAATTTAGAAGTCAAACTTCCCACTTACGGACAGATGCAGCAACAGTTGTGAGAAAAGTCAGAGAAGAGAAAGAACCAGAGAAGAGGAAGTCAGTAGAAAGAAGACAACCGGAGAAAGTCGCGAAACACTGTTTTTTCCAATATTTCGCGGCTCTGGAGGGTCAAAAAGTAGGCTCGCTAAAGCAGCGGGTGCGGAGGCATCTGGTTGGATGAGATCAAAAAGTGCAGGCGGCCGTGGCACGAAACACATGTGGAAGTCAAAATGTTAAAAACACAGCGGGTTCGGAGCACTTTTGGAAGTTGAGATGTTGGAAAAGCGCACGCTGTTGTGGCGCGAAGCACATTAAGTTGAAATGCTAAACACTTCATTCTCGGAAACGCTTTTGGAAGCGCAAAGCGCGTTTCAAAGTCAAAATGTGAAAAACACATCAGGCCCGGAGCGCTTTTGGAAGTTGAATTGTTGAAAAAGTGTACGCGGCTGCGGCGCGAAGCCCATTTTGAAGTCAACATGGTAAAAGCAGGCAACCGGTTGACTCGGCGCCCTTGTAAGGGTGACGAATTTGAAATTCTGATTTTTGAGGCTAAGAGACAAAATGCTGGTATTTGCAGGAGTCGTCAAAAAATGTTTGCAACATGGACATTCATTTCGGTTGGCAGGCGTGTGACTCAAGAGTGAAAATGTGCGTTTCGCCTGCGCGGTGACTCGATTCTGCTCTTCAAGGGTCAAGAAAAAACATTAGAAATTTATGATTTTCAATCGTCCGAATCATATCAGGGCGACATTCACTCTTCCAGTTGTTTCCTCTTCTCGACGCTAGCGGTGCCAGAGCGCTTGTGGCAATGCAGAAGCCACAGTCTGCAACAAGGCAGCATTGTGACGCCATGTCCAGCTGTAGGCCCAAGTGTACCTTTTTCTGTCACGTTTTGCTGTTTTTTGTGGAGCATCGACGGAGGTCGCCATTTTTTCAAGTGTTTCCATGTTCCATCCATTTGTTGGGTACCAGCAACAATGGCTCTATAGGATTTATCCCACAAACGACCTCGAAAATGATTAGTCTTAGTAAAGATATTTTGTTTGTGGTTGGCTTGGGCCAACTTGAACCTTTTGTGGGGATAGTCTTTGACACAACTGACAGCATGTGCAACGTTTGCATCTTCCGTAACGTAAAGGAAGTGCTCGTCAGGGACGTTAATACACCCCCCCACCCCCCACCCCCCCTGATGATCATACGACAGCATGCGCAACGTGTGCATCTTCCGTAACGTAAAGGAAGTGCTCGTCAAGAACGTTAATACACCCCCCCACCCCCCCACCCCAACCCCCCCTAATGATCATACGACAGCATGTGCAACATGTTAAAAACTCAAAGAAAATCAAATCCTATACCCCCATTTCTGCAAGCCTCATTTTTGAAATTTGCAAGCCTTCCAAGGGATCGTAAATGGCACATCTCAAAATTGGCAACCCTTCCAAGGGCGCCGTATCAGCCGCATGCCTAAAAGCACCACATGTTCCGACCACTTTTGAACGTTCAAGCGTCGTTTTTCGTGGCAGGCGCAGTGGATTCTGCACCTCGCCAGAAGGGAGCCAAACGTGAGGGTTTGGTAGCAGTTCGAAAAAACGATGGCAGGCGTGGGGCATTTGAAGAAGATATTATGCAAAGATGCATTTCGCGTGGCACGCGCAGTACAAGAGACATCTCCAGCTCCAGATATGTTCGGAGGTCAGGGAGCTGATTTCCTGAGAGGGGTTGCATTTTGGAGCATGAGATCCTCAGGTCTGCTAAGCTGATTTGCGCAGGCGCAGCACTTCGTGTGAGTTGGCTTCACTTTTTCGTGGCAGGAGCAGTACTTTAGACAGATGGACTGGAAGAAACACAAAGTACATTGGTAGGAGGCTGTCAGCTCTGCC
>CBDCEV010000251.1:0-16742 GCA_965215715.1 Hyphomicrobiales bacterium
ATGGCGGTAATTTTACAGATGTCCGGTTTTACCCCATATTGAATTTTGGCCTTTTTTTTGGGCCGCCCTCTTAAAGATGTCCGTGTTTCACCCCACCCGAAATTTTCGTCAATTTTGGGCCGACCCCACTTTTTCAGCTGTTAGATGCATTTTTTTAGCCGAAGAGGAGGCCCAAAATGTTGAAATTTTACCCCACCCAATATTTTGGCCATTTTTGGGCCGCCCTCTTAAAGATGTCCGGTTTTACCACATATTGAATTTTGGCCATTTTGGGGCCCCTCCCTGGTCACCCTTTTGACCTTCCCAAATGTCATTGACCTTAACCCCCCTAAACCCCCTAAACCCCCCTAACTCCCCTAAACACCCTAAACACCTGAACGGGTATAAGCCGTGTTTTTTGTGAAAACGCCGCCGGCCTTCGGCCGGCGACGTTTTCACCAAAAAACACGGACTATATTGTTTGTCCCGCTCCCAGTGTCTTTCTTTGTTGTTTTATTTCTGTTTGTCTTGTGTCGGTTTTCTTTGTTTCTTTTGTTCTTCGTTCCTGGCAATTCTTCCTGGCTCTCCTTCTGCGCCCCCACCTCCATGGTTCTTGACATTGTGGAAGGTCAAGGGCGAGGGGGAGCCCCAAAATGGCCAAAATTCATTATGGGGTTAGAACATCGAGAAAATAAGGGGAGCCAAAAATGGCCAAAATTCAATATGGGGTAAAACCGGACATCTTTAAATATGCCCATGGATGACATGACGGGACTCAGAACTTGAGCCATGAGGTGCGACCCGACATTAAAGAGTGTGAGAAGGTGCGCGCTTCAATTCATGCTCAGGTGATGTGCGTATTGCGCGTGTTCATGTTTATGTCATTGAACATGTTGTTGACGTGGTTTGTCTCATGCTTGTCCTCAGTGCTCCTGTCGTTCTTCATGCTGTATATGTAGTGTTTCCGTAACAAGTTTTCTGCAGTATGATGTATACTCTTTACACCCCCCGTCGGTGACAATGAACTGCGTGGGCTCTTAACGAATTGATCACTGTAAGTTTTGCACCAAATTAGTTCTGAGACTCATTCCACAAATTGATAGACGATTCACTGATTTTCGCAGGTATCCCCGCACCATCAGTGTTTGGTCCACCGTCGCGGTGATGTCTCAGAGTTTTGCCACCAATTTTGGTAATAAGCTTGATCCTCTGCATTCTTGAGGCGACGCAAGGTGGACAACGCTTCTTTAAAGTCAGGGTGATGCCTTATGGGCATCGTGTCGGGCCGAAGGCCGGCGATGCTCGACATAAAGGTCTGTTGAAGATCGCAAAGCGGGGGTTTAGGCTTCAGGGTTTGAGGTTAAGGTTTCAGGGTTTTAAGGTTTTGGGGTTCAGGTCTTTAGTTCAGGTCTTCAGGGATCAGGTCTTAGGGTTCAGGTCTTATGGTTCAGGTCTTCAGGTTAGGTCTTTGAGGTTCAGGTAGGGTTTAGGGTCTGCGCCCACAACTTGAAAAAATGGCCTAAATCCAAAAAAAATTGGCCTAAGTCGCATTTGGCCAAGCAGACCAGCCTAAAGAAGTGGCCCAAGTAGAACATGGCCCATTGAATACCATAAACACCCTAAACACAAGAGGATCAAGGCATCACCATCTTTAGCTATTTTGGTTCAAGCCATTTCTTCTCAAACGTTGTGTTGCTTGTGCGCACGACGAGCGATTCTTTTGTTGGTTCTTTTGTGCGTCTCCGTTAAGTCGTCCATCACGTTTTCTCATGGTGCGCAGGGGATGGCGTTCAGCGGACGTCCCAGATGGTTGGGTTCAGGTCTTTCGAGGGCCACGTCCGCGGTCAGTCCAGTGGCCACGTGTTTCGGCAGTCTCGTGCAGAGTTCTCCACATTCTCAGCCCAAGCAGAGCCCGTCCCGAAGACTTCAAGCACACCTCCGTTCGGAGATCCACAGGTGAGGGTCGCAGCAGCGCAGGAGAGGGTGGTAAAGTCGGAAGCAGCATTGGCGGCTCTCCACGGCGTGGATGGCCCCGACCCGAAGTCGAGAGTTTGCGAGTTGCTTTGAAGCGTGCGAAGGAGGTGAAAGTACAGCTTGTGGACATCCAGATCAAAGAGTGCGAGGGATTCTTGTGCAGGGCCCGCGCACACATGGCAGAGTTGGATGCAAAGCGCACCACCGTGAGTGCGAACATTCAAGATGCGGAGAAGCGGTTGGAGGCGTTGAAAGAAGTGCCGCCCCGCTTCCACCAGTCGATGCGGAAACAGAAGAGAAGGTTGCCCAATTGCAGGGGCAGTTGGAATTTGCCAAGCCAGTTTTGGCAGAGGGACCAGGAAGATTTCGTTCCCAATCGCGTGGAAGAGTTTCAGGAGTGGATCGGAGTCGCGAGGATCAGCAACATCATGGGCCATGCAGCACAACAGTGGCAACGAGAAGTCGCAGTTGGGATGATGCCATGGATGGTGACGAACACTACGGATTGAGGGGAGTGAGTCGCACCTGGGCCCAGTCCAAACCCGCAATGTCAGACGGTTGCAGAGTCTGTTGGTGGACAGTGAAGCGTGCACGGTCGACCAGAGCACTTTGGTGGACCCAGCCGACGATTCTTTGGCGAGAAGCAGAGTTCGGCATCATCGGTTCCGCAGTCGAGAAGAGCGCATCCAAGTGTTGTGGGACGATGAAGTTCCACACACGGCGCGTGCCAGCAGCGTTGAAGGATGCAGGGATTGCGTCTTTCATTTCTGAGGCGGATCCGACCCAGTTGGACCCATCAGATTGTCACAGTTGGATGGAACAGAGGGGTCCAGATGAAGTGAGTGCGGGGGTAAAGTACAAGTTCATCAAAACCACTTTCATCAAAAAATTTTTTCATCAATATCCACATTCATCAAAAACCAATAACATCAAAAAAAAAATTTCATCAAAATCCACATTCATCAAAGACCCACTTTGATCAAAAACCAATTTCATCAGAAACCATTTTTTTTGGACCGGAGAGGACCGACTTTGGCCATCCCGTTTTGGCCAATCTTGATTTGACCAATTTTGGCCAATCCAATTTTGGCCAGTCCAATTTTGGCCAATCCAAATTTGGCCAGTCCAATTTTGGCCAGTCCAATCTGGGCCAATCTATTTTTGGATCTGGTGTGTGTCGTGGTGGGGCCCCAAAGGGTGTGGGGCCAAAGCCAGAAAAAAGTGGGGCCCCAAGAAATGGGCCCCGAAGTAATGGGGGCCCCGAAGGGTGGGTCCGGTGGAGGGTGGTCCAAACCAACAACCACAAACACCACACGAACCACAACAACAACAACAAAACAAACAACACAACAAAACCAACCACAACACAGTACAACACAAAAAAATGGATTGGCCCAAAATGGATTGACCAAAATTGGATTGGCCAAAATTGGCCAAACCACCAACCACTAACCTCTAATTTGGGCCAAAATTGGTTGGCCAAACACGATGGCGGTAATTTTACAGATGTCCGGTTTTACCCCATATTGAATTTTGGCCTTTTTTTTGGGCCGCCCTCTTAAAGATGTCCGTGTTTCACCCCACCCGAAATTTTCGTCAATTTTGGGCCGACCCCACTTTTTCAGCTGTTAGATGCATTTTTTTAGCCGAAGAGGAGGCCCAAAATGTTGAAATTTTACCCCACCCAATATTTTGGCCATTTTTGGGCCGCCCTCTTAAAGATGTCCGGTTTTACCACATATTGAATTTTGGCCATTTTGGGGCCCCTCCCTGGTCACCCTTTTGACCTTCCCAAATGTCATTGACCTTAACCCCCCTAAACCCCCTAAACCCCCCTAACTCCCCTAAACACCCTAAACACCTGAACGGGTATAAGCCGTGTTTTTTGTGAAAACGCCGCCGGCCTTCGGCCGGCGACGTTTTCACCAAAAAACACGGACTATATTGTTTGTCCCGCTCCCAGTGTCTTTCTTTGTTGTTTTATTTCTGTTTGTCTTGTGTCGGTTTTCTTTGTTTCTTTTGTTCTTCGTTCCTGGCAATTCTTCCTGGCTCTCCTTCTGCGCCCCCACCTCCATGGTTCTTGACATTGTGGAAGGTCAAGGGCGAGGGGGAGCCCCAAAATGGCCAAAATTCATTATGGGGTTAGAACATCGAGAAAATAAGGGGAGCCAAAAATGGCCAAAATTCAATATGGGGTAAAACCGGACATCTTTAAATATGCCCATGGATGACATGACGGGACTCAGAACTTGAGCCATGAGGTGCGACCCGACATTAAAGAGTGTGAGAAGGTGCGCGCTTCAATTCATGCTCAGGTGATGTGCGTATTGCGCGTGTTCATGTTTATGTCATTGAACATGTTGTTGACGTGGTTTGTCTCATGCTTGTCCTCAGTGCTCCTGTCGTTCTTCATGCTGTATATGTAGTGTTTCCGTAACAAGTTTTCTGCAGTATGATGTATACTCTTTACACCCCCCGTCGGTGACAATGAACTGCGTGGGCTCTTAACGAATTGATCACTGTAAGTTTTGCACCAAATTAGTTCTGAGACTCATTCCACAAATTGATAGACGATTCACTGATTTTCGCAGGTATCCCCGCACCATCAGTGTTTGGTCCACCGTCGCGGTGATGTCTCAGAGTTTTGCCACCAATTTTGGTAATAAGCTTGATCCTCTGCATTCTTGAGGCGACGCAAGGTGGACAACGCTTCTTTAAAGTCAGGGTGATGCCTTATGGGCATCGTGTCGGGCCGAAGGCCGGCGATGCTCGACATAAAGGTCTGTTGAAGATCGCAAAGCGGGGGTTTAGGCTTCAGGGTTTGAGGTTAAGGTTTCAGGGTTTTAAGGTTTTGGGGTTCAGGTCTTTAGTTCAGGTCTTCAGGGATCAGGTCTTAGGGTTCAGGTCTTATGGTTCAGGTCTTCAGGTTAGGTCTTTGAGGTTCAGGTAGGGTTTAGGGTCTGCGCCCACAACTTGAAAAAATGGCCTAAATCCAAAAAAAATTGGCCTAAGTCGCATTTGGCCAAGCAGACCAGCCTAAAGAAGTGGCCCAAGTAGAACATGGCCCATTGAATACCATAAACACCCTAAACACAAGAGGATCAAGGCATCACCATCTTTAGCTATTTTGGTTCAAGCCATTTCTTCTCAAACGTTGTGTTGCTTGTGCGCACGACGAGCGATTCTTTTGTTGGTTCTTTTGTGCGTCTCCGTTAAGTCGTCCATCACGTTTTCTCATGGTGCGCAGGGGATGGCGTTCAGCGGACGTCCCAGATGGTTGGGTTCAGGTCTTTCGAGGGCCACGTCCGCGGTCAGTCCAGTGGCCACGTGTTTCGGCAGTCTCGTGCAGAGTTCTCCACATTCTCAGCCCAAGCAGAGCCCGTCCCGAAGACTTCAAGCACACCTCCGTTCGGAGATCCACAGGTGAGGGTCGCAGCAGCGCAGGAGAGGGTGGTAAAGTCGGAAGCAGCATTGGCGGCTCTCCACGGCGTGGATGGCCCCGACCCGAAGTCGAGAGTTTGCGAGTTGCTTTGAAGCGTGCGAAGGAGGTGAAAGTACAGCTTGTGGACATCCAGATCAAAGAGTGCGAGGGATTCTTGTGCAGGGCCCGCGCACACATGGCAGAGTTGGATGCAAAGCGCACCACCGTGAGTGCGAACATTCAAGATGCGGAGAAGCGGTTGGAGGCGTTGAAAGAAGTGCCGCCCCGCTTCCACCAGTCGATGCGGAAACAGAAGAGAAGGTTGCCCAATTGCAGGGGCAGTTGGAATTTGCCAAGCCAGTTTTGGCAGAGGGACCAGGAAGATTTCGTTCCCAATCGCGTGGAAGAGTTTCAGGAGTGGATCGGAGTCGCGAGGATCAGCAACATCATGGGCCATGCAGCACAACAGTGGCAACGAGAAGTCGCAGTTGGGATGATGCCATGGATGGTGACGAACACTACGGATTGAGGGGAGTGAGTCGCACCTGGGCCCAGTCCAAACCCGCAATGTCAGACGGTTGCAGAGTCTGTTGGTGGACAGTGAAGCGTGCACGGTCGACCAGAGCACTTTGGTGGACCCAGCCGACGATTCTTTGGCGAGAAGCAGAGTTCGGCATCATCGGTTCCGCAGTCGAGAAGAGCGCATCCAAGTGTTGTGGGACGATGAAGTTCCACACACGGCGCGTGCCAGCAGCGTTGAAGGATGCAGGGATTGCGTCTTTCATTTCTGAGGCGGATCCGACCCAGTTGGACCCATCAGATTGTCACAGTTGGATGGAACAGAGGGGTCCAGATGAAGTGAGTGCGGGGGTAAAGTACAAGTTCATCAAAACCACTTTCATCAAAAAATTTTTTCATCAATATCCACATTCATCAAAAACCAATAACATCAAAAAAAAAATTTCATCAAAATCCACATTCATCAAAGACCCACTTTGATCAAAAACCAATTTCATCAGAAACCATTTTTTTTGGACCGGAGAGGACCGACTTTGGCCATCCCGTTTTGGCCAATCTTGATTTGACCAATTTTGGCCAATCCAATTTTGGCCAGTCCAATTTTGGCCAATCCAAATTTGGCCAGTCCAATTTTGGCCAGTCCAATCTGGGCCAATCTATTTTTGGATCTGGTGTGTGTCGTGGTGGGGCCCCAAAGGGTGTGGGGCCAAAGCCAGAAAAAAGTGGGGCCCCAAGAAATGGGCCCCGAAGTAATGGGGGCCCCGAAGGGTGGGTCCGGTGGAGGGTGGTCCAAACCAACAACCACAAACACCACACGAACCACAACAACAACAACAAAACAAACAACACAACAAAACCAACCACAACACAGTACAACACAAAAAAATGGATTGGCCCAAAATGGATTGACCAAAATTGGATTGGCCAAAATTGGCCAAACCACCAACCACTAACCTCTAATTTGGGCCAAAATTGGTTGGCCAAACACGATGGCGGTAATTTTACAGATGTCCGGTTTTACCCCATATTGAATTTTGGCCTTTTTTTTGGGCCGCCCTCTTAAAGATGTCCGTGTTTCACCCCACCCGAAATTTTCGTCAATTTTGGGCCGACCCCACTTTTTCAGCTGTTAGATGCATTTTTTTAGCCGAAGAGGAGGCCCAAAATGTTGAAATTTTACCCCACCCAATATTTTGGCCATTTTTGGGCCGCCCTCTTAAAGATGTCCGGTTTTACCACATATTGAATTTTGGCCATTTTGGGGCCCCTCCCTGGTCACCCTTTTGACCTTCCCAAATGTCATTGACCTTAACCCCCCTAAACCCCCTAAACCCCCCTAACTCCCCTAAACACCCTAAACACCTGAACGGGTATAAGCCGTGTTTTTTGTGAAAACGCCGCCGGCCTTCGGCCGGCGACGTTTTCACCAAAAAACACGGACTATATTGTTTGTCCCGCTCCCAGTGTCTTTCTTTGTTGTTTTATTTCTGTTTGTCTTGTGTCGGTTTTCTTTGTTTCTTTTGTTCTTCGTTCCTGGCAATTCTTCCTGGCTCTCCTTCTGCGCCCCCACCTCCATGGTTCTTGACATTGTGGAAGGTCAAGGGCGAGGGGGAGCCCCAAAATGGCCAAAATTCATTATGGGGTTAGAACATCGAGAAAATAAGGGGAGCCAAAAATGGCCAAAATTCAATATGGGGTAAAACCGGACATCTTTAAATATGCCCATGGATGACATGACGGGACTCAGAACTTGAGCCATGAGGTGCGACCCGACATTAAAGAGTGTGAGAAGGTGCGCGCTTCAATTCATGCTCAGGTGATGTGCGTATTGCGCGTGTTCATGTTTATGTCATTGAACATGTTGTTGACGTGGTTTGTCTCATGCTTGTCCTCAGTGCTCCTGTCGTTCTTCATGCTGTATATGTAGTGTTTCCGTAACAAGTTTTCTGCAGTATGATGTATACTCTTTACACCCCCCGTCGGTGACAATGAACTGCGTGGGCTCTTAACGAATTGATCACTGTAAGTTTTGCACCAAATTAGTTCTGAGACTCATTCCACAAATTGATAGACGATTCACTGATTTTCGCAGGTATCCCCGCACCATCAGTGTTTGGTCCACCGTCGCGGTGATGTCTCAGAGTTTTGCCACCAATTTTGGTAATAAGCTTGATCCTCTGCATTCTTGAGGCGACGCAAGGTGGACAACGCTTCTTTAAAGTCAGGGTGATGCCTTATGGGCATCGTGTCGGGCCGAAGGCCGGCGATGCTCGACATAAAGGTCTGTTGAAGATCGCAAAGCGGGGGTTTAGGCTTCAGGGTTTGAGGTTAAGGTTTCAGGGTTTTAAGGTTTTGGGGTTCAGGTCTTTAGTTCAGGTCTTCAGGGATCAGGTCTTAGGGTTCAGGTCTTATGGTTCAGGTCTTCAGGTTAGGTCTTTGAGGTTCAGGTAGGGTTTAGGGTCTGCGCCCACAACTTGAAAAAATGGCCTAAATCCAAAAAAAATTGGCCTAAGTCGCATTTGGCCAAGCAGACCAGCCTAAAGAAGTGGCCCAAGTAGAACATGGCCCATTGAATACCATAAACACCCTAAACACAAGAGGATCAAGGCATCACCATCTTTAGCTATTTTGGTTCAAGCCATTTCTTCTCAAACGTTGTGTTGCTTGTGCGCACGACGAGCGATTCTTTTGTTGGTTCTTTTGTGCGTCTCCGTTAAGTCGTCCATCACGTTTTCTCATGGTGCGCAGGGGATGGCGTTCAGCGGACGTCCCAGATGGTTGGGTTCAGGTCTTTCGAGGGCCACGTCCGCGGTCAGTCCAGTGGCCACGTGTTTCGGCAGTCTCGTGCAGAGTTCTCCACATTCTCAGCCCAAGCAGAGCCCGTCCCGAAGACTTCAAGCACACCTCCGTTCGGAGATCCACAGGTGAGGGTCGCAGCAGCGCAGGAGAGGGTGGTAAAGTCGGAAGCAGCATTGGCGGCTCTCCACGGCGTGGATGGCCCCGACCCGAAGTCGAGAGTTTGCGAGTTGCTTTGAAGCGTGCGAAGGAGGTGAAAGTACAGCTTGTGGACATCCAGATCAAAGAGTGCGAGGGATTCTTGTGCAGGGCCCGCGCACACATGGCAGAGTTGGATGCAAAGCGCACCACCGTGAGTGCGAACATTCAAGATGCGGAGAAGCGGTTGGAGGCGTTGAAAGAAGTGCCGCCCCGCTTCCACCAGTCGATGCGGAAACAGAAGAGAAGGTTGCCCAATTGCAGGGGCAGTTGGAATTTGCCAAGCCAGTTTTGGCAGAGGGACCAGGAAGATTTCGTTCCCAATCGCGTGGAAGAGTTTCAGGAGTGGATCGGAGTCGCGAGGATCAGCAACATCATGGGCCATGCAGCACAACAGTGGCAACGAGAAGTCGCAGTTGGGATGATGCCATGGATGGTGACGAACACTACGGATTGAGGGGAGTGAGTCGCACCTGGGCCCAGTCCAAACCCGCAATGTCAGACGGTTGCAGAGTCTGTTGGTGGACAGTGAAGCGTGCACGGTCGACCAGAGCACTTTGGTGGACCCAGCCGACGATTCTTTGGCGAGAAGCAGAGTTCGGCATCATCGGTTCCGCAGTCGAGAAGAGCGCATCCAAGTGTTGTGGGACGATGAAGTTCCACACACGGCGCGTGCCAGCAGCGTTGAAGGATGCAGGGATTGCGTCTTTCATTTCTGAGGCGGATCCGACCCAGTTGGACCCATCAGATTGTCACAGTTGGATGGAACAGAGGGGTCCAGATGAAGTGAGTGCGGGGGTAAAGTACAAGTTCATCAAAACCACTTTCATCAAAAAATTTTTTCATCAATATCCACATTCATCAAAAACCAATAACATCAAAAAAAAAATTTCATCAAAATCCACATTCATCAAAGACCCACTTTGATCAAAAACCAATTTCATCAGAAACCATTTTTTTTGGACCGGAGAGGACCGACTTTGGCCATCCCGTTTTGGCCAATCTTGATTTGACCAATTTTGGCCAATCCAATTTTGGCCAGTCCAATTTTGGCCAATCCAAATTTGGCCAGTCCAATTTTGGCCAGTCCAATCTGGGCCAATCTATTTTTGGATCTGGTGTGTGTCGTGGTGGGGCCCCAAAGGGTGTGGGGCCAAAGCCAGAAAAAAGTGGGGCCCCAAGAAATGGGCCCCGAAGTAATGGGGGCCCCGAAGGGTGGGTCCGGTGGAGGGTGGTCCAAACCAACAACCACAAACACCACACGAACCACAACAACAACAACAAAACAAACAACACAACAAAACCAACCACAACACAGTACAACACAAAAAAATGGATTGGCCCAAAATGGATTGACCAAAATTGGATTGGCCAAAATTGGCCAAACCACCAACCACTAACCTCTAATTTGGGCCAAAATTGGTTGGCCAAACACGATGGCGGTAATTTTACAGATGTCCGGTTTTACCCCATATTGAATTTTGGCCTTTTTTTTGGGCCGCCCTCTTAAAGATGTCCGTGTTTCACCCCACCCGAAATTTTCGTCAATTTTGGGCCGACCCCACTTTTTCAGCTGTTAGATGCATTTTTTTAGCCGAAGAGGAGGCCCAAAATGTTGAAATTTTACCCCACCCAAAATTTTGGCCATTTTTGGGCCGCCCTCTTAAAGATGTCCGGTTTTACCCCATATTGAATTTTGGCCATTTTTGGGCCCCCTCCCTGGTCACCTTTTTGACCTTCCCAAATGTCATTGACCTTAAACACCCTCAACACCCTAAACACCCTGAACACCTAAACACCTAAACCATAAGCCCTAAACACCCTAAAAACCCTCAACACCCTGAACACCCTGAACACCCCCCTAACTCCCCTAAACACCAAAACACCTAAACCTAAACTGGCATAAGCCGTGTTTTTGTGAAAACGTCGCCGGCCTTCGGCCGGCGACGTTTTCACCAAAAATCACGGACTGTATTGTTTGTCCCGCTCCTCCGTGTCTTTCTTTGTTGTTTTGTTTCTGTTTGTCTTGTGTCGGTTTTCTTTGTTTCTTTTGTTCTTCGTTCCTGGCAATTCTTCCTGGCTCTCCTTCTTCGCTCCCACTTCCACGGTTCTTGACATTGTGGAAGGTCAAGGGCGAGGGAGGAGCCCCAAAATGGCCAAAATTCATTATGGAGCAAAAACATCGAGAAAATAAGGAGGGCCCAAAAATGGTCAAAAATCATTTTGGGGTCAAACCGGACATCTTTAAATATGCCGCCGCCTGCCTGGCGATGTTTCACATAAAGTGTTGAAGGTCAAAAGGCGTGAGTTTAGGTGTTTAGGGTTGGAGGTTTGGGAAGGGTTTGTAGGTTTTTTTTAGGGTTTTAGGGTGTCGGTCTTTAGGGTTTTGGGTTTAGGGTTGGGGTCCAAGATTTTTGAAAATGTTCTTTGATGAAAGTGGTTTTCTGATGAAAGTGGTTTTTGATAAAAGTGGTTTTTTATGTAAAGTGACAGTTTCATCCAATTTGGATGAAACTGTTCCTAACCTTTTGGTGGTGTGGTTGTTGGTTTGAACACCTTGCAGCTTGATCCTCTGCATTCTTGAGGCGACGCAAGGTGGACAACGCTTCTTTAAAGTCAGGGTGATGCCTTATGGGCATCGTGTCGGGCCGAAGGCCGGCGATGCTCGACATAAAGGTCTGTTGAAGATCGCAAAGCGGGGGTTTAGGCTTCAGGGTTTGAGGTTAAGGTTTCAGGGTTTTAAGGTTTTGGGGTTCAGGTCTTTAGTTCAGGTCTTCAGGGATCAGGTCTTAGGGTTCAGGTCTTATGGTTCAGGTCTTCAGGTTAGGTCTTTGAGGTTCAGGTAGGGTTTAGGGTCTGCGCCCACAACTTGAAAAAATGGCCTAAATCCAAAAAAAATTGGCCTAAGTCGCATTTGGCCAAGCAGACCAGCCTAAAGAAGTGGCCCAAGTAGAACATGGCCCATTGAATACCATAAACACCCTAAACACAAGAGGATCAAGGCATCACCATCTTTAGCTATTTTGGTTCAAGCCATTTCTTCTCAAACGTTGTGTTGCTTGTGCGCACGACGAGCGATTCTTTTGTTGGTTCTTTTGTGCGTCTCCGTTAAGTCGTCCATCACGTTTTCTCATGGTGCGCAGGGGATGGCGTTCAGCGGACGTCCCAGATGGTTGGGTTCAGGTCTTTCGAGGGCCACGTCCGCGGTCAGTCCAGTGGCCACGTGTTTCGGCAGTCTCGTGCAGAGTTCTCCACATTCTCAGCCCAAGCAGAGCCCGTCCCGAAGACTTCAAGCACACCTCCGTTCGGAGATCCACAGGTGAGGGTCGCAGCAGCGCAGGAGAGGGTGGTAAAGTCGGAAGCAGCATTGGCGGCTCTCCACGGCGTGGATGGCCCCGACCCGAAGTCGAGAGTTTGCGAGTTGCTTTGAAGCGTGCGAAGGAGGTGAAAGTACAGCTTGTGGACATCCAGATCAAAGAGTGCGAGGGATTCTTGTGCAGGGCCCGCGCACACATGGCAGAGTTGGATGCAAAGCGCACCACCGTGAGTGCGAACATTCAAGATGCGGAGAAGCGGTTGGAGGCGTTGAAAGAAGTGCCGCCCCGCTTCCACCAGTCGATGCGGAAACAGAAGAGAAGGTTGCCCAATTGCAGGGGCAGTTGGAATTTGCCAAGCCAGTTTTGGCAGAGGGACCAGGAAGATTTCGTTCCCAATCGCGTGGAAGAGTTTCAGGAGTGGATCGGAGTCGCGAGGATCAGCAACATCATGGGCCATGCAGCACAACAGTGGCAACGAGAAGTCGCAGTTGGGATGATGCCATGGATGGTGACGAACACTACGGATTGAGGGGAGTGAGTCGCACCTGGGCCCAGTCCAAACCCGCAATGTCAGACGGTTGCAGAGTCTGTTGGTGGACAGTGAAGCGTGCACGGTCGACCAGAGCACTTTGGTGGACCCAGCCGACGATTCTTTGGCGAGAAGCAGAGTTCGGCATCATCGGTTCCGCAGTCGAGAAGAGCGCATCCAAGTGTTGTGGGACGATGAAGTTCCACACACGGCGCGTGCCAGCAGCGTTGAAGGATGCAGGGATTGCGTCTTTCATTTCTGAGGCGGATCCGACCCAGTTGGACCCATCAGATTGTCACAGTTGGATGGAACAGAGGGGTCCAGATGAAGTGAGTGCGGGGGTAAAGTACAAGTTCATCAAAACCACTTTCATCAAAAAATTTTTTCATCAATATCCACATTCATCAAAAACCAATAACATCAAAAAAAAAATTTCATCAAAATCCACATTCATCAAAGACCCACTTTGATCAAAAACCAATTTCATCAGAAACCATTTTTTTTGGACCGGAGAGGACCGACTTTGGCCATCCCGTTTTGGCCAATCTTGATTTGACCAATTTTGGCCAATCCAATTTTGGCCAGTCCAATTTTGGCCAATCCAAATTTGGCCAGTCCAATTTTGGCCAGTCCAATCTGGGCCAATCTATTTTTGGATCTGGTGTGTGTCGTGGTGGGGCCCCAAAGGGTGTGGGGCCAAAGCCAGAAAAAAGTGGGGCCCCAAGAAATGGGCCCCGAAGTAATGGGGGCCCCGAAGGGTGGGTCCGGTGGAGGGTGGTCCAAACCAACAACCACAAACACCACACGAACCACAACAACAACAACAAAACAAACAACACAACAAAACCAACCACAACACAGTACAACACAAAAAAATGGATTGGCCCAAAATGGATTGACCAAAATTGGATTGGCCAAAATTGGCCAAACCACCAACCACTAACCTCTAATTTGGGCCAAAATTGGTTGGCCAAACACGATGGCGGTAATTTTACAGATGTCCGGTTTTACCCCATATTGAATTTTGGCCTTTTTTTTGGGCCGCCCTCTTAAAGATGTCCGTGTTTCACCCCACCCGAAATTTTCGTCAATTTTGGGCCGACCCCACTTTTTCAGCTGTTAGATGCATTTTTTTAGCCGAAGAGGAGGCCCAAAATGTTGAAATTTTACCCCACCCAATATTTTGGCCATTTTTGGGCCGCCCTCTTAAAGATGTCCGGTTTTACCACATATTGAATTTTGGCCATTTTGGGGCCCCTCCCTGGTCACCCTTTTGACCTTCCCAAATGTCATTGACCTTAACCCCCCTAAACCCCCTAAACCCCCCTAACTCCCCTAAACACCCTAAACACCTGAACGGGTATAAGCCGTGTTTTTTGTGAAAACGCCGCCGGCCTTCGGCCGGCGACGTTTTCACCAAAAAACACGGACTATATTGTTTGTCCCGCTCCCAGTGTCTTTCTTTGTTGTTTTATTTCTGTTTGTCTTGTGTCGGTTTTCTTTGTTTCTTTTGTTCTTCGTTCCTGGCAATTCTTCCTGGCTCTCCTTCTGCGCCCCCACCTCCATGGTTCTTGACATTGTGGAAGGTCAAGGGCGAGGGGGAGCCCCAAAATGGCCAAAATTCATTATGGGGTTAGAACATCGAGAAAATAAGGGGAGCCAAAAATGGCCAAAATTCAATATGGGGTAAAACCGGACATCTTTAAATATGCCCATGGATGACATGACGGGACTCAGAACTTGAGCCATGAGGTGCGACCCGACATTAAAGAGTGTGAGAAGGTGCGCGCTTCAATTCATGCTCAGGTGATGTGCGTATTGCGCGTGTTCATGTTTATGTCATTGAACATGTTGTTGACGTGGTTTGTCTCATGCTTGTCCTCAGTGCTCCTGTCGTTCTTCATGCTGTATATGTAGTGTTTCCGTAACAAGTTTTCTGCAGTATGATGTATACTCTTTACACCCCCCGTCGGTGACAATGAACTGCGTGGGCTCTTAACGAATTGATCACTGTAAGTTTTGCACCAAATTAGTTCTGAGACTCATTCCACAAATTGATAGACGATTCACTGATTTTCGCAGGTATCCCCGCACCATCAGTGTTTGGTCCACCGTCGCGGTGATGTCTCAGAGTTTTGCCACCAATTTTGGTAATAAGCTTGATCCTCTGCATTCTTGAGGCGACGCAAGGTGGACAACGCTTCTTTAAAGTCAGGGTGATGCCTTATGGGCATCGTGTCGGGCCGAAGGCCGGCGATGCTCGACATAAAGGTCTGTTGAAGATCGCAAAGCGGGGGTTTAGGCTTCAGGGTTTGAGGTTAAGGTTTCAGGGTTTTAAGGTTTTGGGGTTCAGGTCTTTAGTTCAGGTCTTCAGGGATCAGGTCTTAGGGTTCAGGTCTTATGGTTCAGGTCTTCAGGTTAGGTCTTTGAGGTTCAGGTAGGGTTTAGGGTCTGCGCCCACAACTTGAAAAAATGGCCTAAATCCAAAAAAAATTGGCCTAAGTCGCATTTGGCCAAGCAGACCAGCCTAAAGAAGTGGCCCAAGTAGAACATGGCCCATTGAATACCATAAACACCCTAAACACAAGAGGATCAAGGCATCACCATCTTTAGCTATTTTGGTTCAAGCCATTTCTTCTCAAACGTTGTGTTGCTTGTGCGCACGACGAGCGATTCTTTTGTTGGTTCTTTTGTGCGTCTCCGTTAAGTCGTCCATCACGTTTTCTCATGGTGCGCAGGGGATGGCGTTCAGCGGACGTCCCAGATGGTTGGGTTCAGGTCTTTCGAGGGCCACGTCCGCGGTCAGTCCAGTGGCCACGTGTTTCGGCAGTCTCGTGCAGAGTTCTCCACATTCTCAGCCCAAGCAGAGCCCGTCCCGAAGACTTCAAGCACACCTCCGTTCGGAGATCCACAGGTGAGGGTCGCAGCAGCGCAGGAGAGGGTGGTAAAGTCGGAAGCAGCATTGGCGGCTCTCCACGGCGTGGATGGCCCCGACCCGAAGTCGAGAGTTTGCGAGTTGCTTTGAAGCGTGCGAAGGAGGTGAAAGTACAGCTTGTGGACATCCAGATCAAAGAGTGCGAGGGATTCTTGTGCAGGGCCCGCGCACACATGGCAGAGTTGGATGCAAAGCGCACCACCGTGAGTGCGAACATTCAAGATGCGGAGAAGCGGTTGGAGGCGTTGAAAGAAGTGCCGCCCCGCTTCCACCAGTCGATGCGGAAACAGAAGAGAAGGTTGCCCAATTGCAGGGGCAGTTGGAATTTGCCAAGCCAGTTTTGGCAGAGGGACCAGGAAGATTTCGTTCCCAATCGCGTGGAAGAGTTTCAGGAGTGGATCGGAGTCGCGAGGATCAGCAACATCATGGGCCATGCAGCACAACAGTGGCAACGAGAAGTCGCAGTTGGGATGATGCCATGGATGGTGACGAACACTACGGATTGAGGGGAGTGAATCGCACCTGGGCCCAGTCCAAACCCGCAATGTCAGACGGTTGCAGAGTCTGTTGGTGGACAGTGAAGCGTGCACGGTCGACCAGAGCACTTTGGTGGACCCAGCCGACGATTCATTGGCGAGAAGCAGAGTTCGGCATCATCGGTTCCGCAGTCGAGAAGAGCGCATCCAAGTGTTGTGGGACGATGAAGTTCCACACACGGCGCGTGCCAGCAGCGTTGAGGGATGTAGGGATTGCGTCTTTCATTTCTGAGGCGGATCCGACCCAGTTGGACCCATCAGATTGTCACAGTTGGATGGAACAGAGGGGTCCAGATGAAGTGAGTGCGGGGGTAAAGTACAAGTTCATCAAAACCACTTTCATCAAAAAAATTTTTCATCGAAATCCACATTCATGAAAAACCAATAACATCAAAAAAAAATTTTCATCAAAATCCACATTCATCAAAGACCCACTTTGATCAAAAACCAATTTCATCAGAAACCATTTTTTTGGACCGGAAAGGACCGACTTTGGCCATCCCGTTTTGGCCAATCTTGATTTGACCAATTTTGGCCA
>CBDCEV010000253.1:0-3164 GCA_965215715.1 Hyphomicrobiales bacterium
CATAGCGATCGCGAGTTCATGCCAGCTTTCAAACTTAAGCTCCCTAGTACATTCGTCCTTGCTCTCGTCGAAGAAATGTTAAATCCATTGAATTCCTTGTACTTTTCTACACAACTTTCCCTAAAGATTTTGGCGAAGCAAAGCAAAACTGCCAAAAAAAATGCTTGCATTTGACTGTTGAATTATTCAACTTGGCGAAAGCAAGGACTTCCCCGAATCGGCTTCTGTGTTTCAGTGATGTAATGTTTACGCGTCACGGCAAGTTAGGCGAATTCATTCCAGCTTCAAAGCTCGCTAGCACCTTCGTTCCTACTTTCATTGGACCCCGCCGTTTTTCTCCTCCTCCCAGGGAGCAAAATATATTACGGTCACTCAAGATACGAGTTCAAGTGGTGTAAATTTTAAAGTTGATGATTTATCGTACCTGTGTTTGCTGCCATTTCCCCTTATGCGTCTGCTCCGCACCCTTCTCCCTGTGGTAACATGAATCCCTGATAGTATGAACCCCATCCCTCATTCCTTAGTCATCCACTTGTCCTAGCTTTCGCGAAGAAGAACGTGACGAAATATTTTGACCATAGCGTGACTCAGTTAAGTCACGTTTTTTTTAAATAAACGAACTGACATGTCAGCGTAATTCTAAATAGCAAGGGGATGGAAATTTAAATAGATTTCTTGATAAAAAACTCATTCTAAAATCTAAAGGAAACTGGTAGCTATGAAAAACCGTAAAAGTCTATTTTAGGTCGTGATTCGATGAGTGATTTGGTGCAAACAAGTTTACTTCTCCGAATCGGCTTCTGTGTTCCAAAGACGTAATGTTTATGTGCTACGGCACGTAGCATGAATCATTGGCTTTCAAAGCTCGCTAGCACCTTCGTCCTTGCTCTCATTGAAGAGAAGTCAACTCCATTGAATTTCTTGTACTTTTCTACACAACTTTCGCTAAAGATTTTGGCGAAGCAAAGCAAAACTGCCAAAAATATGCTTGCATTTCACTGTTGAATTTTTCAACTTGGCGAAAGCAAGGGACTTCCCCGAATCGCCTTTTCGGAGGTCTGGGACAAGTGACCACGACAAAAAAAAACAAGAAAAGCCCCTGGCATTGCACCCCGCCGTTTTCCCCCTCCCCTTGGGGTGCAAATTTAATTCGGTCACTCAAGATATGTGCCCAAGAGGTTTAAAGTTTTGAAGTTGGTGATTTTTCTAACGTGTGACGTGTGTGCTGCCCCCCACCCCTCGCACGTCTTTTCTGCACCCTTCTCCTTGTGATAACATGAATCCCTAATAGTGTCAACACTTTTCCCATCACTCATTTCTTGGTCATTCACCCGTTCCAGCACTCTCAAAAAAAAACGTGATGAAATAGCTTGACCATAGCGTGACTCAATTCAGTTAACTTGTTTTTAACGAACTGACATCTCAACGTAATTCTAAATTTATTGGTAAAGAAAAATAATCCTAAGATCTAAAGGGAACGGTTGTCTACCGAAAAAACAAAAGTACAAGTCTACTTTTAGGCCACGATTCCATGAATGATTTGGTGAAAGCAAGGGACTTTCCCGAATCAGCTTCTATGTTTCAGTGATATAATGTTTACGTGCCAGGGCAAGTTAGGCGAATTCATGCCAGCTTCAAAGTTCGCTAGCACCTTCGTCCTTGCTCTCATCAAAGAGAAGTCAACTCCATTGAATGTCTTGTACTTTTCTATACAACCTTCCCTAAAGATTTTGGCGAGGCAAAGTAAAACTGCCAAAAAAATGCTTGCATGTCACTGTTGAATTATTCAACTTGGCGAAAGCAAGGGACTTCCCCGAATCGGCTTCTGCGTTTCAGTGATGTAATGTTTACGTGCCAGGGCAACTTAGGCGAATTCATGCCAGCTTCAAAGCTCGCTAGCACCTTCCTTCTTGCTTTCATCGAAGGGGCTTTTATGCCATTAAATCGCCAGTAATTTTCTACACCAACGCTTATGAAAATTCTGGCGAATAAACAATAAAAATATGTTACGGTCACTCAAGATAAAAGCCCTTGCCTGTGTAGCGAAAGACACGACGAGTATTTGTTTGGCCGAGCGAAAACCAGAGGTCTGGGGCAAGTGACCACCAAAAAAAAAAAAAAAAAAAACCACGGAAAAAAATGGGTATTACTAGACCCCGTCCTGACGGCGGGGTAAAAAAACGGGTATTACTAGACCCCTTCCTGACGGCGGGGTAAAAAAGAAAAGCCCCAGGGGCATTAACCCCGCCGTTGTTCGAACTGCCCTTGGGGTCCAAAATATATTACGGCCATGTAAGATACAAGCCGAAGTGGTGTAAATTTTAAAAGTTGGTGATTTGTCGTATTTTTTACGCGTTTGCAATGATAATATAAATCAAGACATGACCTGCCTAATCACCCTGTTTTAGCGTGCGTGACGAAGAGTTTTGATGAAATATTTTGATCATAGGGTGACTCAGCGTGGCCTCGTAGCTCAGTTGGTAGAGCGACGATGTTCTAATCAGGAGGTCGTGGGTTCAAATCCCGCCGGGGTCAAAGATTTTTCTTTTATCTTGGTTCTCATTTCTAATTTCTTCTTTTAAGGCCTGTGGCCGGGGGGAAATTATGGAGGGCAGTATTGCTCACTTCTTGGCACTCATACATACACTTTACATCATAATATTATGCGCCGATCAATTCGAAAGTTCAACATCCCCCCCCCCCGGCAACCCCCGGGCATTTGAACTTTTAAAGATTGGCTTGTTCAAATTCCCTCCTCTCGGGGCAAAAAAACCGTTCAAATGCCCCACCAATTAGTACTGAAATACCTCTCCACCAAGCCAATTTCGTCTTCAATCAAACACTTTACACGCTTTTCAGAGAGAGATATGCCGTAATGATACCTTCAAACTTCTTTTAAAGACGCATTTGAAAGAGTTATTCACTAACCAAAGCGAAATTCTATCTTGTAAATCCGTCAAACCCTGTAAAAACCGAAAAAACTCACGGGCGTATTACGTCAGAACAAGAGATAAATCCGGTTCAAATTCCCCACCCTTTCAATGCAACGTTCAAATTCCCCCCTCCCCGGGCATGATGCACAGTCAAATGCCCGGGGTATGCCCGGGGGGGGGGAATGTTGAAGTTTCGAATTGATCGGTGCACTACTAAGTTCATAGCGATCG
>CBDCEV010000254.1:0-16336 GCA_965215715.1 Hyphomicrobiales bacterium
TTTGACTCTGTTGTCGTTTTCACTCAATATACTTTGTGATGAGTTTCTCAACTGCTAAACGCTAACTCTGTTCCTCGCAGATTCTTGTTACACCTTTGATCTGGAGTTGTCAGCAATCCATGCCCTCTTCATGCTTTCGACCATGGCAAAGTTTGTGGCTGCATGACACGCATAACCCAAAAGCCATGGTCAAAGTCCACAGAGAGGACTTCTTTGCCTGTGTCGAAGGCCCCACAGATGCCATCTTGCCGAAAATGATTACAGATTTGACGCGGTGCAGATTTATTTTTTTTCGAATTCATATAAATCAATAATGACTGTAATTTGACGCGGACGTATTGTTTTCGAAATAATATAAATCGGTCATGTCTGTAATTTGATTGCGGATCAATTGCTTTTGGAATTAGTTTAAGACTTATATCTGTAATCATTTCCGGAAAGATGGTAATTTCTTTACCGCATTTGCATGGGAGAGGCACTCGCGTCCCCAGCTGCGCTCGCCCGATACTTCACCAACCGAAAAAAGTTTCTTTCTTGATGACGGCGTCCCCGGCAACAATGACGACCCTCTGCACATTGTCACCAGGTTGAGCTTCAAAATATCGAGGATCAGCTTTTCGCCCTGATCACAGGTGAAGAAAATGCTTGCAGGTCATGGCCGATTGACCAGCCATTGTCCTGGAAAGGTTGAATCTCATGGTGGTACTACGATGCGGCACTTTCAAGCCCATGCCGAAATCTGGCACGTCGTGGGACCCACCAGCTGCCGGTAATTTTGAACAAGTGCGGCTTTACCCCTTATGACATTTTTGTGTTTTTTGGGCTCCCCTTTGAACAAGTGCAGTTTTTACCCCTTATGACATTTTGCCATTTTTGGGGCCCAACCCACTTTTCTTTGGGTTTCAAGCATTTTCTGGTCAAGAACCGGCCCAAATTTTACCCCTTATGACATTTTGGCCTTTTTTTGGGCCCAACTTTTGATACAAGTGCGGGTTTTACCCCATATGACATTTTGGGCTTTTTTGGCCCCGACCCCCCAGGCCGACAGTGGCCGTCCACGGAATTCAAGATTTTCACGAAACCCCCTAACAAGGTTTGCGGACTATTTTAACTATCTTTCACGTAATCTACAGTAAAACCTAAACCAGTATAACACATAAACCTAAGACCCTAAAACCCTAAAACCCTAAAACCCTAAAACCCTAAAACCCTAAAACCCTAAACCCTAAAACCCTAAAACCCTAAAACCCTAAAAGCCCTAAAAAGCCCTAAAACCCTACCCCTAAAACCCTAAAACCCTAAAACCCTAAAACCCCAAAAAACCTAAAACCCCAAAACCCAAAAACCCAAAAACCCTAAAACCCCAAAACCCTAAAACCCCAAAACCCCAAAACCCCAAAAACCCTAAAACCCTAAAACCCTAAAACCCAAAAACCCCTAAAACCCCTAAAAACCCCTAAAAACCCTAAAACCCCTAAAACCCCTAAACCCCTAAAACCCAAAAACCCAAAAACCCTAAGACCCTAAAACCCTAAAACCCTAAAAACCCTAAAACCCTAAAACCCTAAAACCCTAAAACCCTAAAACCCTAAAACCCTAAAACCCTAAAACCCTAAAACCCTAAAACCTAAAAACCTAAAACCTAAAACCTGAAACCTAAAACCTAAAACCTAAAACCTAAAACCTAAAACCTCCACTTTTGGACCTTCAGCCGGCCTTCCAACCAAACATCGCCGGCCTTCGGCAGGCGATGTTTGGGTGGAAGGCCGGCTGAAACCCCAAAGGTGGGCATAAGCCGTTTCTGTGTGAAGGCGTCGCGGGCCTTCGGCCCGCGACGCCTTCACACAGACACGGACTATATTGTTTGTGTTCGGCGGGCGGGGGGAGGGGGGGCTTTTTTCCCCTTTGGCAAACTAAGTTTCCCTCTTTCTTTCATTTTTGTGTTTCTTTTGTGTTTCTGATTTGTTGTTTTTCCTGATTTTTCCCTCAATTTTCAACTTTGTTCCTTTCTTTTTTTTTTTTTTCCTTTTTTTCGTTTTGCGCTTTTTGTCCTTTTTTCCCCTTGGGCAAACTAATTTTTCCTCTTTCTTCCATTTTCATGTTTGGTTGGTTGTTTTCCAATTTTGTTTTTCCCTATCTTTTCCTTCAATTTTCAACATTTTTTTCGAATGACTTTCCAAAATGTTTTTTCCACATTTGGCCAAACATGGTCTTGGCCAAACTTGGTTTGGCCAAACTTGGTCTTGGCCAAACTTGGTCTGGCCAAACTTGGTAACCAAACTTGGCCAAACTTGGATTTTGAAAAAGTTGGTCTCGCCTGGGGAGGGGAAGGTGGGAAACGTCGGAGCAACAACAAACGGAAAGGCTGGGGGTCAAACTTCGTCACCTTGGTGGTTGGGAACGCCACGAAAGGCGTTGACGAGAACGGGCCAGATTGGGACCTCAACAAAGCTCTTCTCCGCTGGCAGGGAGGGCATCAGCACGTTTTCTCGGAAATCCAGTTGGAGGCTCTCTGCGAGCATCTGCCAACCGAAACGAGGTTGGGTCCGGTCCTCCTCTTCGGTGGCACGTCTCCTTGAGCCATCACTTCCCAAGAGGGAGGGTGGAAACCAGACAAACGGAGAGCTGCTTCACTGATCGTCACGCCTTCAACGTGGTGAAGTGGTTGTGTGTGAGGATGCCCCTCAAGATGGACCTGCAAATCTGAGGTTGGCGCTTTGTTCACCATGTGAACACAATCGGCCCAACTGATCCAATACGCTGCATGAACACAGCGCTGTGCAACCCCAATCCTCCCAATGAGAGGGGCAATGACGCGATCTGCTGTGAAGTGATGCCCACATCGGACACCCCGCAAAATCCGACACAGACTCCCACCAACGATTGTTGTGTCGCGTTGCGTACTGGAGCGGGATGAAAGTGTAGTTGGGATGAAAGTGGTTTTGGATGAAAGTGGTTGTGGGATGAAAGTGGTTTTGGATGAAAATTTTTGGGATGAAAAGTGACAGTTTCATCCCAAATTGGATGAATCTGTACCTAACCGATCCAACATCAGACGGAGAGTCAAATGCAAGATCGTCTAAAGAGCACACAGACAAGGAATTGTTGGTCACCAAGCTGCGAAACCTGGCGAGGTGAGCAGAACGCTCAGAATTCATCCAACAAATACCAAGGTCAACAGCACGGAGTCGCGTCAAGTACACGCGATTCCCAACACACCTCCACTCGCAATGTATTGGATGCAACTTGTCCCTCACAATGCCAATAGGTCGCCGCGGTGAGGAAGAAGCCGAGTGAGTCACCCACATCAACCGTCCATCAACAAGAAGACGTCGTGCGGGTGTAAAGCAAGTGGCAACGCAGAGATGAGCCAATAATAGAAACAAAGGCAGAAAACAACACCCAGACACCAACACAACAGCGCCAAAGATCAAAAGTGAAACACCGCGTGGTACCCAGGACATGTCATACTGCGCGGTCCGAGCAACATCTGAACACTGAGTGAAGCCTTCGCGAGGCGCGAGAGCGCGGGCTATCGCGGTGGAAATTGCAGCCAACACTTCCGCCAAGGATCCAAGTTTGGCTTAAAAAACACGTATGACAACCGCGAGGGTTGGAAGGTGCGCAGAAAACTCGAGACAAAACCCAGACACCAACAATTGCGCCACAGATCAAAACAAAACAAAACCGCGTGATGCCCAAGACATATTACATTGCGCAATGCAAGCGACATATGGTTGCATAGTGAAGCCTTTTCGAGGGTCTGTGTTCAGCGCGCGCGAGCACGGGCTGTCTCGGTGAGCATTGCAAAAAAAAAATCGTATGACAACTGCGAAGGTTGGAAGGTGCGGTGGAAGCTCGAGATAGCCCACTGATCTGCGAAGATTTTGGTGGTGCTCCCAATTTTTGCGTCAACACTCCTAACAAGCTGGAGACACTGGAGATGTGCGTCGTTAACACCATTCATGGGCCACGCAAACCAAACACGCAGATAGCTGGCAGCACAATTAGCGAACATAAGCCGATCTCAACGAAAATATGCTACGCCTAAACACATGTGAGCGACGTTCGGGAGGATGTCGTGACCAATCTGGTGTTTGAGAATAGCGGCTGTCTGCACGGTGCATGTCAGCGCGGGCTGGGCCACCGTGGCCTTCTGTATGCCGTGACCACAGACACCGGTTCTTTTTTCATTTGCAACCCGCTTCTTTTTTCATTTGCGATCATCACATCGGTCTCAGGTTTCAAATGTTCTTGTCAAATATCGAATTCGGACATGTTTGACTCTGTTGTCGTTTTCACTCAATATACTTTGTGATGAGTTTCTCAACTGCTAAACGCTAACTCTGTTCCTCGCAGATTCTTGTTACACCTTTGATCTGGAGTTGTCAGCAATCCATGCCCTCTTCATGCTTTCGACCATGGCAAAGTTTGTGGCTGCATGACACGCATAACCCAAAAGCCATGGTCAAAGTCCACAGAGAGGACTTCTTTGCCTGTGTCGAAGGCCCCACAGATGCCATCTTGCCGAAAATGATTACAGATTTGACGCGGTGCAGATTTATTTTTTTTCGAATTCATATAAATCAATAATGACTGTAATTTGACGCGGACGTATTGTTTTCGAAATAATATAAATCGGTCATGTCTGTAATTTGATTGCGGATCAATTGCTTTTGGAATTAGTTTAAGACTTATATCTGTAATCATTTCCGGAAAGATGGTAATTTCTTTACCGCATTTGCATGGGAGAGGCACTCGCGTCCCCAGCTGCGCTCGCCCGATACTTCACCAACCGAAAAAAGTTTCTTTCTTGATGACGGCGTCCCCGGCAACAATGACGACCCTCTGCACATTGTCACCAGGTTGAGCTTCAAAATATCGAGGATCAGCTTTTCGCCCTGATCACAGGTGAAGAAAATGCTTGCAGGTCATGGCCGATTGACCAGCCATTGTCCTGGAAAGGTTGAATCTCATGGTGGTACTACGATGCGGCACTTTCAAGCCCATGCCGAAATCTGGCACGTCGTGGGACCCACCAGCTGCCGGTAATTTTGAACAAGTGCGGCTTTACCCCTTATGACATTTTTGTGTTTTTTGGGCTCCCCTTTGAACAAGTGCAGTTTTTACCCCTTATGACATTTTGCCATTTTTGGGGCCCAACCCACTTTTCTTTGGGTTTCAAGCATTTTCTGGTCAAGAACCGGCCCAAATTTTACCCCTTATGACATTTTGGCCTTTTTTTGGGCCCAACTTTTGATACAAGTGCGGGTTTTACCCCATATGACATTTTGGGCTTTTTTGGCCCCGACCCCCCAGGCCGACAGTGGCCGTCCACGGAATTCAAGATTTTCACGAAACCCCCTAACAAGGTTTGCGGACTATTTTAACTATCTTTCACGTAATCTACAGTAAAACCTAAACCAGTATAACACATAAACCTAAGACCCTAAAACCCTAAAACCCTAAAACCCTAAAACCCTAAAACCCTAAAACCCTAAACCCTAAAACCCTAAAACCCTAAAACCCTAAAAGCCCTAAAAAGCCCTAAAACCCTACCCCTAAAACCCTAAAACCCTAAAACCCTAAAACCCCAAAAAACCTAAAACCCCAAAACCCAAAAACCCAAAAACCCTAAAACCCCAAAACCCTAAAACCCCAAAACCCCAAAACCCCAAAAACCCTAAAACCCTAAAACCCTAAAACCCAAAAACCCCTAAAACCCCTAAAAACCCCTAAAAACCCTAAAACCCCTAAAACCCCTAAACCCCTAAAACCCAAAAACCCAAAAACCCTAAGACCCTAAAACCCTAAAACCCTAAAAACCCTAAAACCCTAAAACCCTAAAACCCTAAAACCCTAAAACCCTAAAACCCTAAAACCCTAAAACCCTAAAACCCTAAAACCTAAAAACCTAAAACCTAAAACCTGAAACCTAAAACCTAAAACCTAAAACCTAAAACCTAAAACCTCCACTTTTGGACCTTCAGCCGGCCTTCCAACCAAACATCGCCGGCCTTCGGCAGGCGATGTTTGGGTGGAAGGCCGGCTGAAACCCCAAAGGTGGGCATAAGCCGTTTCTGTGTGAAGGCGTCGCGGGCCTTCGGCCCGCGACGCCTTCACACAGACACGGACTATATTGTTTGTGTTCGGCGGGCGGGGGGAGGGGGGGCTTTTTTCCCCTTTGGCAAACTAAGTTTCCCTCTTTCTTTCATTTTTGTGTTTCTTTTGTGTTTCTGATTTGTTGTTTTTCCTGATTTTTCCCTCAATTTTCAACTTTGTTCCTTTCTTTTTTTTTTTTTTCCTTTTTTTCGTTTTGCGCTTTTTGTCCTTTTTTCCCCTTGGGCAAACTAATTTTTCCTCTTTCTTCCATTTTCATGTTTGGTTGGTTGTTTTCCAATTTTGTTTTTCCCTATCTTTTCCTTCAATTTTCAACATTTTTTTCGAATGACTTTCCAAAATGTTTTTTCCACATTTGGCCAAACATGGTCTTGGCCAAACTTGGTTTGGCCAAACTTGGTCTTGGCCAAACTTGGTCTGGCCAAACTTGGTAACCAAACTTGGCCAAACTTGGATTTTGAAAAAGTTGGTCTCGCCTGGGGAGGGGAAGGTGGGAAACGTCGGAGCAACAACAAACGGAAAGGCTGGGGGTCAAACTTCGTCACCTTGGTGGTTGGGAACGCCACGAAAGGCGTTGACGAGAACGGGCCAGATTGGGACCTCAACAAAGCTCTTCTCCGCTGGCAGGGAGGGCATCAGCACGTTTTCTCGGAAATCCAGTTGGAGGCTCTCTGCGAGCATCTGCCAACCGAAACGAGGTTGGGTCCGGTCCTCCTCTTCGGTGGCACGTCTCCTTGAGCCATCACTTCCCAAGAGGGAGGGTGGAAACCAGACAAACGGAGAGCTGCTTCACTGATCGTCACGCCTTCAACGTGGTGAAGTGGTTGTGTGTGAGGATGCCCCTCAAGATGGACCTGCAAATCTGAGGTTGGCGCTTTGTTCACCATGTGAACACAATCGGCCCAACTGATCCAATACGCTGCATGAACACAGCGCTGTGCAACCCCAATCCTCCCAATGAGAGGGGCAATGACGCGATCTGCTGTGAAGTGATGCCCACATCGGACACCCCGCAAAATCCGACACAGACTCCCACCAACGATTGTTGTGTCGCGTTGCGTACTGGAGCGGGATGAAAGTGTAGTTGGGATGAAAGTGGTTTTGGATGAAAGTGGTTGTGGGATGAAAGTGGTTTTGGATGAAAATTTTTGGGATGAAAAGTGACAGTTTCATCCCAAATTGGATGAATCTGTACCTAACCGATCCAACATCAGACGGAGAGTCAAATGCAAGATCGTCTAAAGAGCACACAGACAAGGAATTGTTGGTCACCAAGCTGCGAAACCTGGCGAGGTGAGCAGAACGCTCAGAATTCATCCAACAAATACCAAGGTCAACAGCACGGAGTCGCGTCAAGTACACGCGATTCCCAACACACCTCCACTCGCAATGTATTGGATGCAACTTGTCCCTCACAATGCCAATAGGTCGCCGCGGTGAGGAAGAAGCCGAGTGAGTCACCCACATCAACCGTCCATCAACAAGAAGACGTCGTGCGGGTGTAAAGCAAGTGGCAACGCAGAGATGAGCCAATAATAGAAACAAAGGCAGAAAACAACACCCAGACACCAACACAACAGCGCCAAAGATCAAAAGTGAAACACCGCGTGGTACCCAGGACATGTCATACTGCGCGGTCCGAGCAACATCTGAACACTGAGTGAAGCCTTCGCGAGGCGCGAGAGCGCGGGCTATCGCGGTGGAAATTGCAGCCAACACTTCCGCCAAGGATCCAAGTTTGGCTTAAAAAACACGTATGACAACCGCGAGGGTTGGAAGGTGCGCAGAAAACTCGAGACAAAACCCAGACACCAACAATTGCGCCACAGATCAAAACAAAACAAAACCGCGTGATGCCCAAGACATATTACATTGCGCAATGCAAGCGACATATGGTTGCATAGTGAAGCCTTTTCGAGGGTCTGTGTTCAGCGCGCGCGAGCACGGGCTGTCTCGGTGAGCATTGCAAAAAAAAAATCGTATGACAACTGCGAAGGTTGGAAGGTGCGGTGGAAGCTCGAGATAGCCCACTGATCTGCGAAGATTTTGGTGGTGCTCCCAATTTTTGCGTCAACACTCCTAACAAGCTGGAGACACTGGAGATGTGCGTCGTTAACACCATTCATGGGCCACGCAAACCAAACACGCAGATAGCTGGCAGCACAATTAGCGAACATAAGCCGATCTCAACGAAAATATGCTACGCCTAAACACATGTGAGCGACGTTCGGGAGGATGTCGTGACCAATCTGGTGTTTGAGAATAGCGGCTGTCTGCACGGTGCATGTCAGCGCGGGCTGGGCCACCGTGGCCTTCTGTATGCCGTGACCACAGACACCGGTTCTTTTTTCATTTGCAACCCGCTTCTTTTTTCATTTGCGATCATCACATCGGTCTCAGGTTTCAAATGTTCTTGTCAAATATCGAATTCGGACATGTTTGACTCTGTTGTCGTTTTCACTCAATATACTTTGTGATGAGTTTCTCAACTGCTAAACGCTAACTCTGTTCCTCGCAGATTCTTGTTACACCTTTGATCTGGAGTTGTCAGCAATCCATGCCCTCTTCATGCTTTCGACCATGGCAAAGTTTGTGGCTGCATGACACGCATAACCCAAAAGCCATGGTCAAAGTCCACAGAGAGGACTTCTTTGCCTGTGTCGAAGGCCCCACAGATGCCATCTTGCCGAAAATGATTACAGATTTGACGCGGTGCAGATTTATTTTTTTTCGAATTCATATAAATCAATAATGACTGTAATTTGACGCGGACGTATTGTTTTCGAAATAATATAAATCGGTCATGTCTGTAATTTGATTGCGGATCAATTGCTTTTGGAATTAGTTTAAGACTTATATCTGTAATCATTTCCGGAAAGATGGTAATTTCTTTACCGCATTTGCATGGGAGAGGCACTCGCGTCCCCAGCTGCGCTCGCCCGATACTTCACCAACCGAAAAAAGTTTCTTTCTTGATGACGGCGTCCCCGGCAACAATGACGACCCTCTGCACATTGTCACCAGGTTGAGCTTCAAAATATCGAGGATCAGCTTTTCGCCCTGATCACAGGTGAAGAAAATGCTTGCAGGTCATGGCCGATTGACCAGCCATTGTCCTGGAAAGGTTGAATCTCATGGTGGTACTACGATGCGGCACTTTCAAGCCCATGCCGAAATCTGGCACGTCGTGGGACCCACCAGCTGCCGGTAATTTTGAACAAGTGCGGCTTTACCCCTTATGACATTTTTGTGTTTTTTGGGCTCCCCTTTGAACAAGTGCAGTTTTTACCCCTTATGACATTTTGCCATTTTTGGGGCCCAACCCACTTTTCTTTGGGTTTCAAGCATTTTCTGGTCAAGAACCGGCCCAAATTTTACCCCTTATGACATTTTGGCCTTTTTTGGGCCCAACTTTTGAACAAGTACGGTTTTACCCCATATGACATTTTGGCTTTTTTTGGCCCCTCCCCCCTCTCCGTCCCTATTGACCTTCCACAATGTGAAGAACAATTCCACGAACCCCCTGAAATCTTCACAAAACCCAAAACCTAAAACCTAAAACCCTAAACCCTAAACCCTAAACCCTAAAACCCAAAAACCCTAAAACCCCTAAAACCCTAAAACCCTAAAACCCTAAAACCCTAAAACCCTAAAACCCTAAAACCCTAAAACCCTAAAACCCTAAAACCCTAAAACCCTAAAACCCTAAAACCCTAAAACCCTAAAACCCTAAAACCTAAAAACCCTAAAACCCTAAAACCTGAAACCTAAAACCCTAAAACCTAAAACCTAAAACCTAAAACCTCCACTTTTGGACCTTCAGCCAGCCTTCCAACCAAACATCGCCGGCCTTCGGCAGGCGATGTTTGGGTGGAAGGCCGGCTGAAACCCCAAAGGTGGGCATAAGCCGTTTCTGTGTGAAGGCGTCGCGGGCCTTCGGCCCGCGACGTCCTCACACAGACACGGACTATATTGTTTGTGTTCGGCGGGCGGGGGGGAGGGGAGGCTGGCTTTTTTCCCCTTTGGCAAACTAAGTTTCCCTCTTTCTTTCATTTTTATGTTTCTTTTGTGTTCTGATTTGTTGTTTTTCCTGATTTTTCCCTCAATTTTAAACTTTTTTCCTTTCTTTTTTTTTTTTCCTTTTTTTCGTTTTGCGCTTTTGTCCTTTTTTCCCCTTTGGGCAAACTAATTTTTCCTCTTTCTTCCATGTTCATGTTTGGTTGGTTGTTTTCCAATTTTGTTGTTTTCCCTATCTTTTCCTTCAATTTTCAACATTTTTTCGAATGACTTTCCAAAATGTTTTTTTCCACATTTGGCCAAACATGGTCTTGGCCAAACTTGGTTTGGCCAAACTTGGTCTTGGCCAAACTTGGTCTGGCCAAACTTGGTAACCAAACTTGGCCAAACTTGGATTTGGCCAAAGTTGGTCTCGCCCGGGGAGGGGAAGGTGGAAACGTCGGAGCAACAACAAACGGAAAGGCTGGGGGTCAAAACTTCGTCACCTTGGTGGTTGGGAACGCCACGAAAGGCGTTGACGAGAACGGGCCAGATTGGGACCTCAACAAAGCTCTTCTCCGCTGGCAGGGAGGGCATCAGCACGTTTTCTCGGAAATCCAGTTGGAGGCTCTCTGCGAGCATCTGCCAACCGAAACGAGGTTGGGTCCGGTCCTCCTCTTCGGTGGCACGTCTCCTTGAGCCATCACTTCCCAAGAGGGAGGGTGGAAACCAGACAAACGGAGAGCTGCTTCACTGATCGTCACGCCTTCAACGTGGTGAAGTGGTTGTGTGTGAGGATGCCCCTCAAGATGGACCTGCAAATCTGAGGGTGGCGCTTTGTTCACCATGTGAACACAATCGGCCCAACTGATCCAATACGCTGCATGAACACAGCGCTGTGCAACCCCAATCCTCCCAATGAGAGGGGCAATGACGCGATCTGCTGTGAAGTGATGCCCACATCGGACACCCCGCAAAATCCGACACAGACTCCCACCAACGATTGTTGTGTCGCGTTGCGTACTGGAGCGGGATGAAAGTGTAGTTGGGATGAAAGTGGTTTTGGATGAAAGTGGTTGTGGGATGAAAGTGGTTTTGGAAGAAAATTTTTGGGATGAAAAGTGACAGTTTCATCCCAAATTGGATGAATCTGTACCTAACCGATCCAACATCAGACGGAGAGTCAAATGCAAGATCGTCTAAAGAGCACACAGACAAGGAATTGTTGGTCACCAAGCTGCGAAACCTGGCGAAGTGAGCAGAACGCTCAGAATTCATCCAACAAATACCAAGGTCAACAGCACGGAGTCGCGTCAAGTACACGCGATTCCCAACACACCTCCACTCGCAATGTAATTGGATGCAACTTGTCCCTCACAATGCCAATAGGTCGCCGCGGTGAGGAGGAAGCCGAGTGAGTCACCCACATCAACCGTCCATCAACAAGAAGACGTCGTGCGGGTGTAAAGCAAGTGGCAACGCAGAGATGTGCCAATAATAGAAACAAAGGCAGAAAACAACACCCAGACACCAACACAACAGCGCCAAAGATCAAAAGTGAAACACCGCGTGGTACCCAGGACATGTCATACTGCGCGGTCCGAGCAACATCTGAACACTGAGTGAAGCCTTCGCGAGGCGCGAGAGCGCGGGCTATCGCGGTGGAAATTGCAGCCAACACTTCCGCCAAGGATCCAAGTTTGGCTTAAAAAACACGTATGACAACCGCGAGGGTTGGAAGGTGCGCAGAAAACTCGAGACAAAACCCAGACACCAACAATTGCGCCACAGATCAAAACAAAACAAAACCGCGTGATGCCCAAGACATATTACATTGCGCAATGCAAGCGACATATGGTTGCATAGTGAAGCCTTTTCGAGGGTCTGTGTTCAGCGCGCGCGAGCACGGGCTGTCTCGGTGAGCATTGCAAAAAAAAAATCGTATGACAACTGCGAAGGTTGGAAGGTGCGGTGGAAGCTCGAGATAGCCCACTGATCTGCGAAGATTTTGGTGGTGCTCCCAATTTTTGCGTCAACACTCCTAACAAGCTGGAGACACTGGAGATGTGCGTCGTTAACACCATTCATGGGCCACGCAAACCAAACACGCAGATAGCTGGCAGCACAATTAGCGAACATAAGCCCGATCTCAACGAAAATATGCTACGCCTAAACACATGTGAGCGACGTTCGGGAGGATGTCGTGACCGATCTGGTGTTTTGAGAATAGCGGCTGTCTGCACGGTGCATGTCAGCGCGGGCTGGGCCACCGTGGCCTTCTGTATGCCGTGACCACAGACACCGGTTCTTTTTTCATTTGCAACCCGCTTCTTTTTTCATTTGCGATCATCACATCGGTGTCAGGTTTCAAATGTTCTTGTCAAATATCGAATTCGGACATGTTTGACTCTGTTGTCGTTTTCACTCAATATACTTTGTGATGAGTTTCTCAACTGCTAAACGCTAACTCTGTTCCTCGCAGATTCTTGTTACACCTTTGATCTGGAGTTGTCAGCAATCCATGCCCTCTTCATGCTTTCGACCATGGCAAAGTTTGTGGCTGCATGACACGCATAACCCAAAAGCCATGGTCAAAGTCCACAGAGAGGACTTCTTTGCCTGTGTCGAAGGCCCCACAGATGCCATCTTGCCGAAAATGATTACAGATTTGACGCGGTGCAGATTTATTTTTTTTCGAATTCATATAAATCAATAATGACTGTAATTTGACGCGGACGTATTGTTTTCGAAATAATATAAATCGGTCATGTCTGTAATTTGATTGCGGATCAATTGCTTTTGGAATTAGTTTAAGACTTATATCTGTAATCATTTCCGGAAAGATGGTAATTTCTTTACCGCATTTGCATGGGAGAGGCACTCGCGTCCCCAGCTGCGCTCGCCCAATACTTCACCAACCGAAAAAAGTTTCTTTCTTGATGACGGCGTCCCCGGCAACAATGACGACCCTCTGCACATTGTCACCAGGTTGAGCTTCAAAATATCGAGGATCAGCTTTTCGCCCTGATCACAGGTGAAGAAAATGCTTGCAGGTCATGGCCGATTGACCAGCCATTGTCCTGGAAAGGTTGAATCTCATGGTGGTACTACGATGCGGCACGTTCAAGCCCATGCCGAAATCTGGCACGTCGTGGGACCCACCAGCTGCCGGTAATTTTGAACAAGTGCGGCTTTACCCCTTATGACATTTTTGTGTTTTTTGGGCTCCCCTTTGAACAAGTGCAGTTTTTACCCCTTATGACATTTTGCCATTTTTGGGGCCCAACCCACTTTTCTTCGGGTTTCAAGCATTTTCTGGTCAAGAACCGGCCCAAATTTTACCCCTTATGACATTTTGGCCTTTTTTTGGGCCCAACTTTTGATACAAGTACGGGTTTTACCCCATATGACATTTTGGGCTTTTTTTGGCCCCTCCTCCCTCTCCGTCCGACTATTGACCTTCCACAATGTGAAGAACAATTCCACGAACCCCCTGAAATCTTCACAAAACCCAAACCTAAAACCTAAAACCCTAAACCCTAAACCCTAAACCCTAAAACCCTAAAACCCTAAAACCCTAAAACCCTAAAACCCTAAAACCCTAAAACCCTTAAAACCCTAAAACCCTAAAACCTAAAACCCTAAAACCCTAAAACCCTAAAACCCTAAAACCCTAAAACACTAAACCCTAAAACCCTAAAACCCTAAAACCCTAAAACCCTAAAACCCTAAAAGCCCTAAAACCCTAAAACCCTAAAACCCTAAAACCCTAAAACCCTAAAACCCTAAAACCCTAAAACCCTAAAACCCTAACTAAATCCTTTAAACCCTAAAACCCTAAAACCCCAAAACCCTAAAACCCTAAACCCTAAACCCCAAAACCCTAAAACCCCAAAACCCAAAACCCCAAAACCCCAAAAACCCTAAAACCCTAAAACCCTAAAACCCAAAAACCCCTAAAACCCCTAAAAACCCCTAAAAACCCTAAAACCCCTAAAACCCCTAAACCCCTAAAACCCAAAAACCCAAAAACCCTAAGACCCTAAAACCCTAAAACCCTAAAAACCCTAAAACCCTAAAACCCTAAAACCCTAAAACCCTAAAACCCTAAAACCCTAAAACCCTAAAACCCTAAAACCCTAAAACCTAAAAACCTAAAACCTAAAACCTGAAACCTAAAACCTAAAACCTAAAACCTAAAACCTAAAACCTCCACTTTTGGACCTTCAGCCGGCCTTCCAACCAAACATCGCCGGCCTTCGGCAGGCGATGTTTGGGTGGAAGGCCGGCTGAAACCCCAAAGGTGGGCATAAGCCGTTTCTGTGTGAAGGCGTCGCGGGCCTTCGGCCCGCGACGCCTTCACACAGACACGGACTATATTGTTTGTGTTCGGCGGGCGGGGGGAGGGGGGGCTTTTTTCCCCTTTGGCAAACTAAGTTTCCCTCTTTCTTTCATTTTTGTGTTTCTTTTGTGTTTCTGATTTGTTGTTTTTCCTGATTTTTCCCTCAATTTTCAACTTTGTTCCTTTCTTTTTTTTTTTTTTCCTTTTTTTCGTTTTGCGCTTTTTGTCCTTTTTTCCCCTTGGGCAAACTAATTTTTCCTCTTTCTTCCATTTTCATGTTTGGTTGGTTGTTTTCCAATTTTGTTTTTCCCTATCTTTTCCTTCAATTTTCAACATTTTTTTCGAATGACTTTCCAAAATGTTTTTTCCACATTTGGCCAAACATGGTCTTGGCCAAACTTGGTTTGGCCAAACTTGGTCTTGGCCAAACTTGGTCTGGCCAAACTTGGTAACCAAACTTGGCCAAACTTGGATTTTGAAAAAGTTGGTCTCGCCTGGGGAGGGGAAGGTGGGAAACGTCGGAGCAACAACAAACGGAAAGGCTGGGGGTCAAACTTCGTCACCTTGGTGGTTGGGAACGCCACGAAAGGCGTTGACGAGAACGGGCCAGATTGGGACCTCAACAAAGCTCTTCTCCGCTGGCAGGGAGGGCATCAGCACGTTTTCTCGGAAATCCAGTTGGAGGCTCTCTGCGAGCATCTGCCAACCGAAACGAGGTTGGGTCCGGTCCTCCTCTTCGGTGGCACGTCTCCTTGAGCCATCACTTCCCAAGAGGGAGGGTGGAAACCAGACAAACGGAGAGCTGCTTCACTGATCGTCACGCCTTCAACGTGGTGAAGTGGTTGTGTGTGAGGATGCCCCTCAAGATGGACCTGCAAATCTGAGGGTGGCGCTTGTTCACCATGTGAACACAATCGGCCCAACTGATCCAATACGCTGCATGAACACAGCGCTGTGCAACCCCAATCCTCCCAATGAGAGGGGCCAATGACGCGATCTGCTGTGAAGTGATGCCCACATCGGACACCCCGCAAAATCCGACACAGACTCCCACCAACGATTGTTGTGTCGCGTTGGGTACTGGAGCGGGATGAAAGTGTAGTTGGGATGAAAGTGGTTTTGGATGAAAGTGGTTGTGGGATGAAAGTGGTTTTGGAAGAAAATTTTTTTGGGATGAAAAGTGACAGTTTCATCCCAAATTGGATGAATCTGTACCTAACCGATCCAACATCAGACGGAGAGTCAAATGCAAGATCGTCTAAAGAGCACACAGACAAGGAATTGTGGTCACCAAGCTGCGAAACCTGGCAAGTGAGCAGAACGCTCAGAATTCATCCAACAAATACCAAGGTCAACAGCACGGAGTCGCGTCAAGTACACGCGATTCCCAACACATCTCCCACTCGCAATGTAATTGGATGCAACTTGTCCCTCACAATGCCAATAGGTCGCCGCGGTGAGGAGGAAGCCGAGTGAGTCACCCACATCAACCGTCCATCAACAAGAAGACGTCGTGCGGGTGTAAAGCAAGTGGCAACGCAGAGATGTGCCAATAATAGAAACAAAGGCAGAAAACAACACCCAGACACCAACACAACAGCGCCAAAGATCAAAAGTGAAACACCGCGTGGTACCCAGGACATGTCATACTGCGCGGTCCGAGCAACATCTGAACACTGAGTGAAGCCTTCGCGAGGCGCGAGAGCGCGGGCTATCGCGGTGGAAATTGCAGCCAACACTTCCGCAAGGATCCAAGTTTGGCTTAAAAAACACGTATGACAACCGCGAGGGTTGGAAGGTGCGCAGAAACTCGAGACAAAACCCAGACACCAACAATTGCGCCACAGATCAAAACAAAACAAAACCGCGTGATGCCCA
>CBDCEV010000255.1:0-7016 GCA_965215715.1 Hyphomicrobiales bacterium
TTTTAACTCACTTCTTCCCTTTCCCTTCCTCTCCTCCCTTCCTTTTTCTTTTATATATTATATATATAAAATTTATATACAAAATCTTTTTTTTCTAGGGTTTGCATCTGCAAGCTCAGCAGCAACAATCCCTGTCACACTTCAAGCTGCAGTTGATTCTGGGATGGTGACACCGGTAACTTTCTCAGTTTTTGTGTTTTTTTTTAATCTTTTCTCTTTCTATTTTTACTTTTATTTCTATTTTTATTTGTCTTCTATTTGTATTTTCTCTCGTTTTACATTTTATATTTTCCCAATATTGAAATTCTGAGTTTATTTTTTCCATTTTTTTTTTTTTTTTAAGGTTATTGCTCGTTTTGTTATTCCTTTAGGGGCAACCGTTAATATGGATGGTGGAGGCATTTATTTTCCTTGTGGCTTAGTTTTTTTGGCTGTGACTTCTGGTTTTTTTCTTCTTTTCTCTCCTTTTCTTCCCCATTTTTTTTTTTTAATAATAAGAATAAAAAAACAGGACTTGGTGACCAGATTAACATCGCAACACTTCTTTTGATTGTTATCATTTCTACAATTGGCTCTGCAGGTCAGACACAACAGCCTACATATCATTTGTCTTTCCTATTCACTTACATCTCCATCTATACACATCGTTTTTCCTTTTCCAATACATATAGGAACTGCCCCCATTCCCTCTGCCTCCCTTGTTCTTATGATTACTGCTTATAACACTGTGTTTAATACAACAGGTTCTCCTATTATTTTATTATTTTATTATTATTATTATTATTATTATTATTATTTTTTTAATCAAGTAATAACCCCAAAAATATAGGAACCCCTCCCACATTTTCTTTTATTTTGGCCATTGATTGGTTATTGGATCGTTTTAGAACTGTTTTAAATGTCACAGGTTTATTATTATCATCATTATTATTTTGTTATTTTTATTCTTATCATCATTATTATTATTAATCTTAAATATGATTAGGGGATGGCTGTGTGTCCCGGATGGTGTCAGAATTATGTGAGGAAGAAGAAGAGGTAGAAGTGGAGGAGGGAGAAGAAAGGGGAAGTGGCTTAAAGTTAGTATAAGAAGGTGAAAAGGGGTATTTATTGGAAAAAATATAAGCAAACCCATATAAACAAGGTTTATCTGACCGCAGCAATTTTTTTTTATTATTATTATTTCCTCTTTCACTTTTTTCTCTTTTTTTCCTCATTTCAAAATATCCACAAAGAAAAAAAAAATTAAAAAATGATGTTGAAATGAGCACATTTTTAATATAAATCCTAATTCTTAAGAACAAGCTCAGTCCAATGATTCGAAAACTTTCCTTCAAAAGCACCCTCAAATTCCCCCCTCTGAATGGCATCCATATCAGTATGCTTCACAGAAGTCGCTAAACGATTCAACAAATCCCCCCCAATATAAGGAGAAGCCTTCAACTTCTTAACCACCTCAACAAACCACCTATCCGTTTCCTCCTCCGTCATAGGAGCCCCCTCCAAAAGAGGATTAATGGAATCATACTCCAAATTCTTAGCATTCCACACACGAATTCCCAAAGCAGGACGAGGAATATCCACCAACTCTCCCTTGTCATTCACCATTGTCCATTCTTTGATTTCTTCAGCGGGCATTCTGAGAACAAATCCTTCATGGGAGGGGATGTGGGGGGGTTTTCCTCCTCCTGTTGTGTTTGTGTGAAGGGGAAGGGGTGATTTGTCAGTCAAGGGAAGAGGTGTGGGGAAGGGTTTTTGTCTTTTTTTTTTTTTTTTTTCAGGGAACGAATGTATTTTGGGAAAGGGAAGGAAATACAAACCGGTATACACCCTAGTGATGGGCCCACTCTGCAACATACGACGAAGAGTGGAAAGACAGTTGGGGTTCTGCGTTCCAATCTCTTTTGCATACACATTAAAGAGGATTTGTTTTTGTTCCTCGACAATTGCTGCGTTTCCTCTTCCAAGAATCCAAGGGCCTGAAAAAATAACGATAAAACTCAGTTAGTGATGCCTACAAGAGCTCCATACCTTCATTCTTTACCCCCCTCTACCTCTCCCATTCTACATATCTACCCCACCCCACCACCCCAAAAAATACCTCCTTCTTCAAATTGAGACTCCACAAAGGAAGGAAGAGGACACTCCTCATAGAAAATCGGGTCAACAAAAGTCTTATGCTCCAAGGTATCAGCAGAAACAATTGTCTCGACCACCTCTCCATTCATCTCACAAGTAACACACACACACGCCTCAGGGGTCAATCCCTCAACAGCCGCAGCATATTGGGCAGCACGCGCAGGATCGGGGTAATAAGCTCTTACAAAAGTCATGGACTCCCCATCAAGCTCCAATGTGATCTCGGAAATTTTCTTGGCCAACTCTTCGTCAACTGGTCGGATGGTGGCGGCAGCGGAGGAGTTTGGTTCTTTTCCTTTTCCTTGGGCGGTTTCTGCCCCGACCATATTGAATTTGATGCGAGGGAGGAAGGCTTCTTTGCCTTCAGGGTTTTCGAATTCTCCCTTTAAAATGATGTAGTTGTGGGGCCATTTGATCGCCTGGAATTTCAAGTCAGAATACACAAAAAGACAGAAAAAAACACAACTAACTTAACCTCGCTTGGTTTTTTAACAGATTCTTGGAATTCTTGTCCTTGGACAGCGTTTTTCTTGGTTGCTTCTCTTGCGTGAGCAAAGAAAGCATCATCATCCATTGCAGCAAGAGATGGCACCAAAGCATCCGACTAAAAAAAAAAAAAAAAAAAAAAAGGGAATAAGATAAGGAAGAGAAAGATGACCAATTCACAACTACTTACCTTCGACTGCTCCTTCAACAATTGAGTCAACTGTTGCAAAACAGAATGCACACTCAACGCAGGGGACCAGACACCAAACAACAAATTAGGACAAGGAACCCCGTCCAAAATATTACAATGCTCAATGGGCGTAATGAAGGAGAGAGAAGGAGGCACGTTGGGGTAGTCATGAGGGATCTTAACTTCAATCAAAAACAATCCTCCTTCATAAGGAGTGCCCGCAGGACCCTTCATTTTGAATTGCAAAACGAAGTCATCATCGGGTTTAACACGGTAGATGAAGTCCTCCAAAGGTTCTCTCTCAAGCTTCTTGAGCTCAGCTCTGGAGTGAAGGAGGAAGGGGGGAAGTATTATTAGCAAAACAAAGGGAGAAAGAGAAACAAAAAACGACAACAGTTTCAACAACAATTACATGATTCTATTACCTCATTCTCTTGCGGTTATCCGCGCTCCTATCAGCCCTCTCCTCGCCCAAAGCCATCTTCTCCCAAAAGACTTCAGACAATTTCTTGCCCGCATTTTCCCCTTGCTTCCACAAAGGCACAGACTTGGCAGGGCGGTAGTTGGTTTCAGCAGAAAACGCGACAACCTTCGCACCATACCTTTGCTTGAGAGACTCAACGACATCTCCAATCGATTGCCCATTCTCATTCAACTCAATCTTATCCCAGGAGGAGAAGGAGGGGAAGGAGGGGAGGTTGGTATTCTCGGTAAGAGGAGGTTCGGGGTTGAAGGCATTAAAGGCCTCTACTCCAAGAGCAAGGTTGATGTTGCAGTTCAAGAACTTGTCTCTCCCTGCGCTCGACAAGCCCATGATCAATTTACAGAACTCAACATCCACAAGCCCACAAATCATCGCGGTGGTAGTCGCCAAAGCGGGAATAATTCTACCAGCGGTAACCTTCACAGCATGACGAGGAGTAGATTTGATGTTGTAATTCCAGGCGCGAAGGTTGGTGGAGGCTGTAACGTAATCGATATGAAAGTTGTCATCATCATCTTTCTCGAAATCGTGAGGTGTAGCAGGTTGGAGACGGCTTACATCAACGTCATTTTCGAGCTCACGTTTGAGGGCGGCCTTTGCTTTGGGGTCAATTGGGGCCTCTTCTTCTTCTCCCTCTTGAATCTTCGCTCCAGAGGGATCATATTCAGGCATTTTTAATCCAACACCCGCAACAATGTTCTCGAATTTAGAGCGGTCTCGCACAACAGGCACGCCCCAAACAAACGCATACATGTTAGTGGTAGCATAAAGAAACTCCATTGCCCGAGAATTAGTGATCGAAAACTCGACAGGGTTGGGTTTCCTCTTCGTTCCTGTCCAATAAGGCTTTTTCGTCTTGGCTTCTTGAGTATCACCTGCATTGACGACATCGAGGATTTTGTGCCTGTTTTTTTTTTTTTTTTTTTTTTTAATGTAAGAAAGAGAGAAAGGCAAGGGAATTTAGGGATGGAAATTTGGGGAACCTGAAGTGTTTCATCAATTGGGCAAAAGCCAAACGAATACAAGCGGCAAAATCGATGGGTCCAGCTTTCTGGAGGTCAACAAATTGCTTCACAAAAGTCATAGCCTCCATCCTCTCGCTATCTTTGCTCATATCCTCCAAGCTGACAAAAAACCCTTGCTTATCCGTCCTGAAGCTCTCGTATTGGGAGGGACCGAACTCAAAGTTTTCTGTGTACAACGCTTGCTTCGCGTACTCAATGCAATGAAGGGGCAAGAAGGGGAAGGATCGGAGGGTACACATGGCAATTCCGACTTGAGGGGGGTCTTCGATGTCGTTGTAAGTCTGGGTCCTGAAGGGGAGAATAACCTCATGGTTGGTTTTTGTTCCCATAGTCCCAGACTCCAAAAGGGGCTTGGAATACCACAAACACCGCCCATCAGTGTACTTACGAGCCTTTACGTTGTCCAAAGCATTCCAGCAGAGGTCCAAATTGGTCCAAAATCCATCGTCAAAGTATTCCTCGGTGGAGGGTCCGACAAATTTCTCGATTCCTTCGACGTTCAAAGCGGGGTTCCAACCCTTGACCACACGAGCACCAGTGGTGGACTTGGAGGAGCCCACATCACCAGCACGGAAAAGGAACTGACGAGATAAGTTGGAGGTTTCGATAGTGTCCATATCAGTGACGACGATGCTTCCTCGGTCTCCGACTCCAACACCCATCATAGCCATACCTTTGAGGTATTCACACCCAAGGGCACCGCACCCAACCTGGTAGATTCGTTTTAGGAAAGAAAATGGAAAATGAGAGAGAGAAGAAGAGGAAGAGAGATGAAAAAAGAAAAGGGTAAAAGAAGAGAAAAAGAGAAAAAGAAAAGAGAGAAGAGAGGAGAGAAAGAGAGAAGAGAGAAGAGAGAAGAGAGAAGAGAGAAGAGAGAAGAGAGAAGAGAGAACCAAGAAAACTCGAGTATTGGCAGCCTTTGCCTGAAAATCCTTTCCAAGGATAGCGATTTGATCGTCATAACGGGAAAACATAGGTGGGCCATTATTAGAGGGGCACTCATCGGCAACAAGCGCAGTATCCTGAAGAGAGGGGAGAAATTTAAATTGTAAGAATGATGTTGGGAAAAGGGAACCAAGAAAAATAACTATACCTCATGATGGATCCACTGGTCAATAGGAGTAAACTTCCCAGTCTTTTTAATCACCTCCTGCGCAGTCGCTCCCCCCAAATAGGCACAAAATCCGGTGAGCTCTGTCCCATAAAGTCTGGCAAAGCGCTTAATGCGGGTTTCATTAAGATCACGATCAACCATCCCCCAAGCTTCAAAATCGAACTTCTGAGCCCGGATGGCCCCGTCAATGCCCTTCCTTCCATCAGAGATAGCTTGGGCAAGTTCAAAGAGGGAGTTAGCGTCATCTCCAGACCCTTGTTGGGGCCATCGACCGAACTTGGAATAAAAGTCGAGAGTAGCAGCAAAGGCAAGATGGCATTCAATACCCTCTCCCTCGGAGGAAGAGGCTCCAAGCAACATACGTGGGTAGTGCATATCGGGAGAATAACCAGGGGTCTTGATAAAAGACTCCTCCAATGAGGCATAGGACTTGTTGATGGCCTCCTTCACAGGGTTCACCAACCCACCAAATTGATAGCCATCGAAATTTTCTGGGGTAGCATCACCCTCCTCGAGAACGAGAACAAGACGATCAAGAAGGGTAAGCTCTCGAAGCTTGGACTTCCACTTGGAGGGGTCTCCTCCCTCAGCCTCATACTCTTGTTTTGCAGAAGCGAGTTTCTTGCCCCAGACGTCAGAAAAAGAGGCAGTGCTCTCCTTCAAAATTTCACCCAATTCTTCGAGTTTAACTTCACGCTTGGGGTCAAAGAGGTTGAAGGACAAGTGCTTCACCTTAAACTTCTTGCCGTTCATGGGTTCCATACCCCCGTGGAGATCATCTAACTCAACTCGATCGCCATCGCTAATACCATGGTTGGAATCACAGGAGAGAACGACAATCTTTTGTCCATCTTCAACCCCAGAAACCTTCAAAACTGTTGGTTTGGCAATCACCTCGATGTTGGAGAGGGCCTTGGTTTCGAGAGGTTCTCCGGTTGGGTCGTTGATGATGTGTTGGGGGCCAAAGTCGGAGAAGATTGAGGAGGTAATACCGGTGGTGATGGACAACAAAAACGCAATCTTGTTGTTTCGAGCGGTTTGGTTAATTCGAAAGAGCTCTTCTTTGGGAAGCAAACGAGTCACAACCACGGCAGAAAAGGGCTTCCCGGTACCATTCACATTCTCTTGAAGCAAAAACCCATCAGAAAGAGGCCCATTGTGAACATCAACCTTACAATAGGGGTTGAGAGATTTCAATTGCCCCAAACTCGCTTCAGCACGAGGAGTGCCTGCTTGGGCGTGTGCTTCTGTGAGATAGAAGTTGGTTCCCAAGTCTCGAATTTGAGTGGGCTCAGGGTCCCAAACAACAACTCCTCCAACGTTACTGAGGATCAAGTTCTTGGCTGTTTCGACTCCAACACCACGAACACCAACGATCAACACGTTGATATCTTTCAATTTGGCGAGAGTCTCCGCCCCAAACGCAGCCTTTTGTCGGTCAACACGATCTTGTTCTGTATCTTTTTCAAGATCAGCTTTCCAACCCGTCATCCATTCACCCCAGGAAGCCATCTCGTTTTCAGGATTTTCCTTTCTTCTGTTTTTTAATTGTCTCACACCAGGGGAAGAAGGTGTGTC
>CBDCEV010000256.1:0-7179 GCA_965215715.1 Hyphomicrobiales bacterium
GGATTGCGCTCATAAGACTCTGTACTCTCGGCGCTGTGTTTGGCGCGTATCTCGTGATCAACGCTCGCCACGCCAATGCTCCGTTCATGTCTGTGATTCCTCTGATCACTGCCAGTGCTGGTCCTCTTACGTTCATCACCAAGACGTGGAAGAGTTTCTTGGCTGCTGTCACCCCATCCTCTGTGAGTGTGGCTCTGATTGTCGCAATGCTCATGTCTGGACTCGCAGCTGGATTCTCCGCACCTGTCAACAGTGCTGGAACGTGCGTAGACAGAAGGGACACGTAGCTCTTCATCACGAAGCTCCATTCGTTCCATTCGTCCTCCTTTCCACTGTAGATTGGAGGCTTGCCCAGTTTCTGCAGATCTTCATCTGTCACTGCCATTCGTCACGATGGCAACTCAACGAGTGTCTCCAAGCACACACTGCTCCGCTACCATGACAACATCGTAGTGATGTGGATCGTGCTCATTCGTGAGAATGTGACTGCAGGTGTAAGCGGGCGTATAGACAAAGGACTGAGAAGAGACTTGAGATGATGTGGTGTCAACATGGATGTCACTCATGCAAGGAACAAGAGGTGTACAATGCTGTGAGAACTACACAACTACACACTGTGACAACAGAGACCATTGACATAAATTAAATTTAATTAAATTAAATTAAATTAAATTAAATTAAATTAAATTAAATTAAATTAAATTAAATTAAATTAAATTAAATTAAATTAAATTAAATTAAATTAAATTAAATTACATGAATTTGACAGGTTTTTATGTGAAATGTCATTCTTCCTAGAAAAACAAGAACACGAATTCAAAAAACATAAATAAATAATCCTGCTGCTTCGCGAAAATGCAGAACAATAGTCGAAACCTTCAAATATTTACAAGATTCACCAAGATATCTGAAGATTTTGAAGACATCAAAGATTTCAATTTGTTTGCAATATTTTAAAGATTTTGATGTCTCTGAAAATGATTTACACTATTTTATTGGTTTAATTGATTAAACTGATTTAGCTGATTTAACTGATTTGGCAGATTTATATGATGTACCTGAATAAACTGATTTAGCATATTTCATTGATTTGATTGAATTATCTTTTGTAACTAACTGATTTGCTTTAACCAATTAACTGAGTCACCTGATTAAATTGCTTTAACTGATTTTTTTGATTTTACTGATTGTTCTGATTTTACTGGTTTTTGATGATTTCACGTATTTTCACATGATGTTATTGTGTTTATGGATTTTTAAGATTTCAAAGATTTCGAAGATTTTGAACATTTTATGAAGGGTGTAAAGGTTTTCAAAGACTTCAAAAACAAAATTTTATAATTCAAAAATTTTAAACATGTTCAAGATATCTTCGCATTTGTATTCTTACTTGAACCGCTCTCAAGTTCACGGTCGGTTGCATGTGCACAGATCCAAACATTCACTTGCATTGCGTTTCCAAGACTGGCACCAAAACATGCTCACACATGGGCCCCTCTCTCTGAGGGCTCCTATCTCTGGGTGCCCCTCTCTCTGGAGGCTCCTCTCTCTGAAGGCTCGTCTCTTTCTGAGGGCCCCTCTCTCTGGGAGTGGGCGGCGTCTTCCAGTGTTCAGATCATTTTTCGGAAATTAACTCACACTACATTGTGTTACTTTCACTCACATTGTGTAAAACAAATCAAAGATTGTAACGTGTTTCAAAAGGTAAAAGTTTTTCGATTGTTTCAATATTTGTTTGATTTGGAAATTTTTGAATTTCTCACAATATCCAATTTCACCCAGAAAGTTCAAAGTCAAATGAACCCTGCTTCCGACTCTTAGCACGCTCCTCTCTTCCACCCCCACACACCATCACACCCGCTCACCCTCCACCCACACACCTACACACCCCTCACCCACTCCACTCACACACACCACCCACTCACACACACACCCACCCACTCACACCGTTCACCTCACCCACTCACACCCCTCCCCCCGCACCCCCTCCCCTACCCTCACACACCTCCCACTCCCTCCCTCCCTCCCTCCCTCCCTCTCCCTCCCTCCTCCCCTCCACATGGCCTGGACTTTCGGGGTTTATTTGGCAGACCCGGAATGATGAACAGAAAAAGGTTTTCAACTCTGTCTGAAACCTAAAACTCTTTGCGAATCAATTATGTTTCATCTCATTCGATATCATTTTGATTATGTCCATTTTATTTTTAATCCTAATTTCAATGCTAATTTAATTTAGTTTTCAATTGTTTATGTGTGTCTTAATGTAATTTATTTACTAACTATTTAAAAATTTTAAACTGAATTAAAATTTACTTTCATTTCATGTTTGTTTAAATTATTTTCTCAACTTAAATTTCATTGTGGAATTCAACGAAATTTGAGGTTGATTCAATTTCGAAAAATGATTTTGGTTTAAGAGAATTTCTGTCCGTAGACTTTCTACGAGGTCAATAAAGACATGTTGATCTGGTGAGGTCTCCGTCTTGGCAGGTGGTCGTTCCTCCTTTTTTTATGTTGTACACCCACACGCACCCACACACGCACGCCCACGGCACCCACGCACACCAAACACACCCAGACACGCACCACACGCACACCCAGACACACACCACACGCACACCCACAGGAGTTGGACATGGGTCAGTCGATCTCACGAATCAGGGGTGTTATTCCAACCAAGATGAGGATGACGTGTGGAAGACGCACAGGAATCCTGCAATGCACGTGGGAGCTTCTGGGTGCGTCCTTTTTTTTAAACAACATTATTCAATGGAATCAGATTGCCAGGCGATAGGTTGAATCGCCTGGAAAAGCACCTTGTCGTTCGAGGCGTCCGGAACGCTTCCAACGGCCGTATGCGCAGATTACTTTACAGTCCTGATCGTACACACAAGCGCTGGGCTAGCAGCGTCTGGTCCGCAGAACAATGTGTCTGGGTGTGGGTGCGTCTTGGTGTGTGTGGAGGTGGGTGAGTGTCGGTGGGTCGGTGGGTGTGTGGTAAATTCAAGAAAAACAAAGAAATTCACAAACATCAAAAACAATAAAAAAACAAAAAACAAAAAATACCAAAACATATCAAAAACATAAAGAGCAATTTTGAAAAAAAAACAATCCAAACAAAGCATTAAAAGAACCATAACAATTTTGACGATACTCACAATTGTAGATAGAAGTTTATTTTTTTTTATAAAAAAATAATTATCATCACAATTTAAATTCATAATTATCTTTCAAAATTATAATTAAGATTGCAAATTTGAATGGGGTTTCAGAGTTCCAATTAGTTTCAGAGTTTGCAACGGCCCCCCTTGCCGATTATCCATTCATGGAAAATCCAAAACATCCGTCCCTCTCTCACCTCTCCTGTGGGTGGCGGCGGCTTGCCCTTTGGGTGGTTGCCTTCCCTCTCTCATCCCGTGGCGGCTTCTCTCTCTCCTCTTGGGGCGGCTGCTTGCCCTCGCTCTCCGTTGGTTGCTGGTCTTCCCTCTCTCCCTCTCCTTTCGGTGGTGGCGGAAAAATCAAAAAACAAAAAAACAGACAAAAAAACAAATATTAAAAAAATCAAGAACGAAAACAACATCAAGATAATTAAAAATTTTATGTCCACTGTCCCCTTGGAGCGGCGGGCTTCCCTCTCTCCGTTGGGTTGCGGCCTCCCCTCTCCTCCCTTTGAGTGGCGGCTTGCCGTCTCTCCCTTGGGTGGCGGTGATGCACTCCATTCCCTCTTTGGGTGGTTCCGCATTCCCCTCTCCTCATTTTGTGCGTCGTGCTGTTTTTTTTTTCGTTTAAACAAAGAGAATTCCCATATTGTGATTGGACGTTCGGGAAGTTCAACATTTTTTTTTTAAAGGTTTATCGTGACTGAAATTCAGGACTGGAGCTTCATTTTCTTCATTGTTCCGCGTGCGCCAAATGAACTCTAAAAAGTCCCAATCTCTCCCCCCCGCCCTCCCTTCCCCACACCTCCCTCTCCCCTTCCCGCCCCACGCACCTCCATCTCCGCTCCACACCTCGCCTCACCCACGCCACTCCTCAACACCTCTCCTCCGCCTCTCGAGCCCTGACGGTTTGTCGTTGCCGTCCGTGGCCAAAGGAACGTTTCGGCCTTGCGAGCGCTCAACCTCAACATCACCACACTCATCTGAAAATCTCTTTGGCCCAACAAACTACGTCCTCCCAAAACGCGCCTCAAAATTTTATACTTTCGCACCGCCACACAGATTCGCTCTCAGACAATTTGGTTAAGAGAGGTGGTGCTTATGCGTGGGGCTATGGTGGTGGCACGGCGCCAAAGGCTACTTTTGCTTGTTGTCTCTCTTTCTCTATCTCTCTCTCTCCTCGGACGCGGGCCTTTCGGAGGAGAGGTGTTTTTGTCCTTCCTTGTCGTTTTCCATGAAGAAGGAAAGGAGGCCTGGAGAAAAGCAGGCAAAGAAGCGAAGAAGTGAAGAGGCCAAGGGATATTTTGTTTCTCTCCGCCCTCCATTAGTTGTGTTGTGCTTTCTGCTTTTCCGTACATTTTGATTCGGTTCCCACCCCTCTCCACTTTGTTCTGTTCCCTCCCTCCTCTTTTTTTCTGTTTGACCTCTTGCGTTTTCTTTCCTTTAGAACTCAGAGATCTCATCTGTGTATGTTGGCAGTGATCGCTGTGGAGAGTTCAGACACACCGACTTGGGCTCGCTGACTTTAACTGACATTGCCGCTGAAATGCTATGTTAGTGCATTGCATCCCACAATTGTTGTGTCTTTGTATTCTCTGCCAGCGATTGTGAGTTCGCCGTTTTGGCTTGCGGGAAACATGAGGTCGGCTTCACTGCGGGCATTTTCGTCCGCCTTTTCTTTTCGCTCTCGCCGTTGTGATTTTGGCGATTCACTGACGCCTTTGTTGCCGCCTTACCTGTCGCTGTATCCGCTGTTGCCGCGCTCTTGCTTTGCCGATATTCCTCTACCGCCGCCGTTCTCTTGTCATCTGCCTGGAGGCAAATACCTGGACATCGATGCCATGGCCGACAAGTACACCGACCTCAACAACGTCGGAAATCTGAACATTGAGCGACTTTACGAGGAATTCTGGTCCATGTCCAACCGTGTGCAACATGAAAGCCAAGACTTTCGTTTTCGCGGGCGACGTGATCGGAAGATTCCGCAGAACAACCGTGCTGTTCAGCTTCTTACCAGCAAACGCTGCCGACGAATTTATTGCCGCACGCTCCGCGATCAATTTACTGCTCGACTGGTCCCGAGGAAGATGCAGATATTGGGTTCTCTCTCACAAAGGCGTTGTTCGCAAACCTGTGCGATGGCCAAATGCCGAAAAAAGCAGCCACGGGTGCAGATCATCTTGACGGTTTCTTGATGACGATCCGGAAGAACAGGTCGTTCACGGTGAGGACATGAATAGACCAGATGATCAAACGCAGTCCCGGTTGGCGCACAACCTTCGCTCTCAGACAAACCAGTATTCGATACATCCGAGGACTGTGGGCACGGGCCCATTTTCTAATCAATTTCACTTCCGGCGAACACTTCACTGACGCCGTTGAGGGACGTTTGAAGGTGCGAAGGTGGTAGTCCGGAAAAATGGCTCTCTGGCGTTATTTGCGGCAAGTTGGCCGGGTACATTGCCCTCGCTCTTCCTTGGGTGCTGGCCTTCCCTCTCTCACCTCTCTTGTGGGTGGCGGCAGCTTGCCCCTTTCCTTTGGGTGGTGGCCGTCCCTCTCTCCACCTCTCCCTGGATGGTGTCGGCCTTCCCTCTACTCCCTTGGGGTGGCGGCTTGCCGTCTCTCCCTCCTCTCCTCTCCTTTGGGTGGTCCTCTCTCTCTCTTGGATACCCCACTCCTTTCGTTGGCGGCCTTCCCTCGTCTTTTGGGGTGGCGTGTGGGTGGCGGTGATGCACTCCATTCCCTCTTTGGGTTGAAACAAAAAGAAGTCCTTACTGTGTTTCACTTCCAGGAAGGTCAAAAGTTTGTTTTTGAACCGTAATTCTTGTGTTTGTGATCGACATTCGTCGTTCCGCGTGCTCCAACACCTCCCTCCCCCCCTCCTCTCCCTCTCCCCCTCCCTCCTCCCTCCCACCCACGCCCTCCCAACACCCCCTTTCGAGCCCTGACGGTTTGTCGTTGCCGTCAATGGCCAAAGGAACGTTCGGCCTTGAGAGCGCTCAACCTCAACATCACCACGCGAGGATCTCTTTGGCCCAATATTCCATAGTGTCCTGATCGCGGACGCTGGCAATGGATTTCGCCAGGCTTGGAGTGTCTCCCTCGACGTTTGCATGGGCCTGGGATTCGGTGACCTGAACGGTTCTAACTTCCATAGGGAAATGGCACGAGTAACATTTTATCTCAAACTCAATTCCAAAATTGGTGGGAAGGTGTGGGTGTTGGAGAGCACACGTAGCCTCGGGCAGTACCGCCCGGACTCGTTCTGCGACAGTATTACGGCTGCTGTCGGTGTGAAGAACACTGCCACTGAAACGAGGGTCGCAGGAATTCTGAGCTTAACGGAAAAAAACAAGCACCTGAACCAAAACACGGCATAGACATTCATTTTATGGTGCTCGCTGGAGACCAGCATGCGCACACGCACTTTCGCGGGAATGTGATGAAAGAAGATTCACAACGAAAAAAAAAACTGCTGACGGACACTGGCACGGATGCCACAGGAACAACACAGTACAGTGTCAGGGTTGGTCCGGACAGGACGGCCACGGACAGAACATTGTTGGACTGCATACCCTCTTCAAACTCATTATGTCAAGGATTTGTTTATTAATTATAATTATAATCATAAGTACACTTTCAATCTTAACATAAACATGGTTTTTTTTAAAAAAAAAAATATAACCGTTGTGCGAAGGTACCTGCACGCAAGACCTCTGCCGAACCAACATTGACATAATTGTCGCTCGTGTTCATTATGCTTATTCTTGTAATTTGGCATCAGGTTTCAAACATTTGTGAAACCAAATAAATTTCAAAAACAAAAAACACTAATTCCAAGGATAAAATGAACATTATAACCCGAAGTTAGAATTTGAACTTTTCAAGGGGCCAAGCAAGTCTTTTAATACTGAGAAAAACTGAATCACATATGTAGTAAAAATTATCATTATCATTATAGTTACCATTATTAAATCTTTATTGGACTTAAACATAATTATAATTCTAAATATTATTAGAA
>CBDCEV010000257.1:0-8942 GCA_965215715.1 Hyphomicrobiales bacterium
GGGAATTTGGTTCTTGTTGACGTCTTACCAGTATCTTGCTAGATCGAGCTAGGTCGTCGAGCCATCGTAGTGGCATCGTCCTGGCATCGTGGCGTAGTCTTCGCTTGCCGTCGGTGAGGTGTCCAATGTGATCGAACACGAATCACTAAGATGCTGTTGCGGTCGACCACGGCAAACGCTACGGTGGTACTAAGGTGTTATGCTAAGGTGTTACGTTTGTATAAGAATTTGTTTGTGCTACGATGCACCACGATTTTTTAGGACATGTCCAAAAACATCGTGGTCCTTTCAGGTGTCGTCACGGTCCATTAAGGCGCACCACGAATTGCTACGGTCGACCACGGATTTCGTCCCGACGCCAAAATCGTGATCGACCGTATGAAAATTCGTGTATGTGGGAAAGGGGCTTTAGCGAAATTAAAAAATTAAAAAAAAGATTCTCTTTTTTTAATGGCAATGATCAAGAGAGGATGATACATTCATCAAGGACTTTTTGTTAAAAAAAATGTTCTGTTTTAGTATTTCTTAAATATCGTGTATCAAGAACTTGAAATTTGGGTGAAATTTAAGGAAGACGAGCCGAAACAAGTTTCTTTGTTCGCCCCTTGGACAAAAACATCGTTCCCATTTTGAACGAACAAAATATCCACAACAAAACTATTAAACTTGCCGTCCTTGTGAATAAGATATGGCCAGAACAGAGACGAAGGCCAGAATGGGACAACCAAAAACACCACGAGACTGACAATAAAGAAAATGCACAAGGACGCGAGGAATCAAATATATCGGCGGAACAAGCCAACAGTTTTCCAGACCCCACTCAAACGCTAGGGAATCGACACCCAAACTCCCAGGTTGAAAAGCAATGAATAAAACCTAGGAACTTTAACATTAACGGAATTGGCAAAACAGTCGACTGTGAAGGGGCCCCAGATGGAATCAATAGCCCGGAAATAAGAATCTTTAACACTCCAGTCATCAAAATCGACAATTTTACTCAAATAGTTAGCAACTTCATTCTCTGAACGCGGGATCCTCTCACTATCAATGATTACATTGTGTTCCTTAGAAACCGAAAAAAAAATCCATTGCCAACTTGTGCAGGTCAACCTTGCTGCTACCAGACTTAACAATGGAAGCTCCACTCTTATTATCTGTATACCACTTCACATGACTTCCTTTGAGCAAATTAGCAAAACTCTGCAAAGCGTGTTTTAAACACACAAGCTCTCTCCACGTTAAACTTTGTTTCATCTCAATCGCATCCCAGTTTTTGTGTGAAACCTCGTTTAACGTTCATGAAAAATAAAGGCGGCGCAACCAACCGCACTAGCATTGGAATAAACAACCCGAGAAGGTAAAAGATGATTTCTCCATATAGGTCTGGAATTTAAGTTCTGCAGCTGCTCGCGCCAAAATTTGAGTTCCACAAGCACATCAGAGTCTAACACAATTTGCGCATCCCAGCCTCTTCTGCATTCAATTAACCGATGTATAGCTTTAGTCATAAGCTTACAAACATTACCCATGATCAAAAAATTAGAAATAATTCTCCTCGTAACACGAGCAAGTTTCCTTGCAGAAACTCTCTTGCAAGACATAATTTCAACCACTTCGTCAAGGATCCCTGAAATCTTTCCTAATGGTATGAACATACAACTGTTCTAAAAAATCTCCAAAAATACCAAGCCAGCAAATGACCTGAATAGGGACCCACTGACACTTATCTTTGTTGGGAACAAACCCGCCCTTTGAAAAGATCCGACTTAACAAGCAGTGAGTGCTCTTCACATTTAGAAAAACTTTGGGCCGTAGAAATGCCATCATCCAAACACGCAACAATGCTGATGGCCTTAGAACGCCAATATTTAACTAACTGGTCTCATAACTTTGGAAAAAAAATATATGGACTCACAGACAGCCCAAAACGGTAAAACCGTAAATTTGAAATACTTAGTAACGGCCTCAAAAACCCACGCATAACCCAAAAATTGTTGATCGGATTCAAAAATCTCAATATGATGATAACCCGATTTGATATCAAACCGAGCACGCCCAAGCGCAAGGCCTGGCTATCAAACACTGGGGAGGAACGATTTCGCATCTTCAAACTTAATCTTAAACTTCTTGACAACAAAAACTTAACGTGCCTAAGATCTAATATAAGCCTTTTCTTCCCGTTGGGTTGAATGGAAACTGACAGGGGATTAACAACCACCAGCGGAAAAACCCACTCCACGACCGAGCCAACTTTAAGAAGTTCGGTAATTGCACTGAGAACAAAATCAGAATTCTGTAAGGCAGACTTATTATTACGAAGAATAACTGGCGTAGGAGTATAGTAAAACCGGTATCTTATAACCATCCTTAATAACGCTGAGGATAAACTGGAAAGTAACCAGTGCTTTCCCCAAAAATCAACATTAACTCTAAGCCTACCCTTAACAATGACTGATTCAGAGCCTTCTAAATAGTCCTCATAACTGCGTTCCAATATGTCTCTTTCTTCAATCTCAACAGTCTGATCATGAGAACACAAATCTACAACAACATTGAAATACTCATCTGTTCCAAGTCTGTTAAATGTTTCACTACCTTGCTGGCGGTAACGCTGGATTTGCTTGGCAAGGCTCTTTTGCTGTACAGGCGACTGTAGTTTTGGCAAAACGGCGAGTTTGCACAATGAACGAACTGACCACAGGAGAAACAGTTGTCGCAAGGTTGAGGCTGTCTACTCCGAAAAGACTGTGGGCGAAATGGCTGCTGAGGAAGCTGCTGTGGGCGAAAATATGGCTGAGCAGTAGCGCGATGTAAAGAACTCCCTGCGAACCAAAGATGAGTCGAGAAAACTTACGGTTCTGAGCAGAACTACAATTCTGTTTGCGTGCACGAAGCGTGGTAAGCGCCCTTTTTTCAGCAGATCGAAGTTTCTTTTCATCATCCGAATCGTCAGCTAACTCGTCTAATTCGTACTCTTCAACCACCGTTCACCTGCCGAACTCTTGTCTGCAAACCGTATGACTTTGTTGCGGATTACTTCTCCTGCCGTAAGGAAGTCTTACATTTGCATCAAATTGGCCCAATAGTCTCAAACTTTAAGTGTAAGCGAAACACGTACTCGTGAAATTTCTAATATATAGATTTAGCCATGCCTAAAAGCGGAGCCTCCAAGGAATAAACTGGTGCTCGTTTCTCAAAAATAGTCCTGAAACTTTTCGCTCTGAAATATATTTCGGGGCTTTCTTTGGCTCGTTCCCTTTCGAAAAGTGTTTCTCAAAAAGCCCGAAAGTGTTCCGAATTGTCCTCCAAGATTTTGAGGATCTGTTCTGTAAAACCAAGCTCGAAAGGTCATTCTAGAGGCTGAGCACAGCTTAATTTTTTTTTCGGGCATCAAACTGAACACATATTTTACTCAGGAGCAGTCTTGCTTGGTTTTTTAAATGTTTCCATATCCTGTCATTTAACTGTCAAGGCTTGTCAAATCTCCTTGGATTATTGGCTGTTGGCTTGAATGAACTTGAAACGGCGCTCATGTACAACAACAAAATAAAACTTATTCTGAAGTAAATGGGTTATCTTCATCGCGTTCGGATGTTCAGTTAACAAATAACATGAACTGCCCCTATTAGTCTGGTCAAAATTTATACCATCAAGATTGAAAACGAGCAAACACCAAACACGCTTTAAATTATGGCATAAGTTTTGCGGATGCGAAGTAAGCCCATTTAAAGTTAGGCGCTTTGAGGAACGCAAAAAAACTTGTTTTTCGGAAGCTTTTCGGATAAAATAGTCTTAAACCGACAACTGCTTCGCTTAAAAGATTTACTATTGAAAAGTTCTAGGACAAGAAAATCGACAATTGCACAAACCGATCCGACAGTTAAAATTGAAAGCAATTATTCGCCGTAAGTGATGCTTGTGCAGTTGCCTTGCGACTGTGCTTTGACCTACTGTTATGAATAAACAAACACAAAATAATAAACAGAGAAATCATTTTTGAAAAAGTTTATTCGAAAACCCGTAAGTTTATACTTAAATGCAATTCGCATTACACTTCCAGCATGGCAAAATATTCTAAGACTACATCTGTCACAAATCTGAGCTCGTTTTCTAATAATTTTTTGAAGTCAAAAGTAAATGACACATTTCTAATGACATAAATTCAATTTCAAAATGTAATTTCTTTGACCGTAATAAATACTCAAAATCATGCACCTTAAGAGCCATTTTCTGAGAATATCGAGAATCGAAAGACACTCACAAAAAATCGAATTTTTTTTTATTTTGCCAAAACATCCCTTTGGGTAAGCTAATTCAAGAAAAAATAATCCAAAGTTCCAACGAGTTATTTAACGGACGAAAATTTAAAAAGTTCGAAAAATGCATAAAATGGCGGTTTTAGGGTCTCTAAACGGGTCAAATTCTCACTCAACTTTAGGAAGCCGGTGAGAGCGTAAAAAAAGATTCTTTTAAAACGAAACAAACCACGAACATTATTTAAAGCCCATTGGGCATTTTAACCGGCCATTCTGACCCTCCCCACCCCTAGGTTTCACAAATGTTAGCGCGATCCTCTTTTTTTACGAACCGGCGTGACGAAAAGTGTGATTGTGTGACACAATATTTTGACTATAGCGGTACTGGATGACGTAATGTTTAAACTCTGATGACTCAGCTTATCTTTCTTATCGCTTTATTTGTGCTGAAAAACGCAAAATCACTCAAACGTTGAATGTCGATATGAATTCGTCCACAACTGAGAATGCTCACACAGGGACGACGAAGTATTTACTGTTGTGCCTAGACCTTAAATACAAACAGTGAACATAGCAGTAGAATCAAAATATAACGCTTGATAAACACGAGCTCGAGCAGATCGTCAGAGTATGGGGCACGTCAAGATATCTCATGACGTGATGTTTAAATCCAGTTTGCTAACCCGCTAATCCCCCAAAAGTAAACAAGCGAGCGGGGACGAAAGTCGCCCACGTCTTTGAAAGCTAACGCGCCTGTCGAGCCGCAATCGATTTCGCGCTCACTCGCCTGTTTTTCTTTTCCTTCACTATCTATCTCTGAACGGAAAGTGAGACTGCTCGTAGCCTTTAGCGAACACCACACGCAAACCACACAAATCCGTCGATAATATTCAGATATTTTCGTTCTTTCAATGCAAAAAGACTCGTAACACCTGCCTTATTAATTAATCTCCTTATTAATGACGATTCCTTCGTATCAACTTCTCGCCTCAAATAAACACTCATTTCTCTCCGTTCACAAGAACTATCATGTACTGATGTGCAATCAACTAATATTGCATCATCATACTAGTACCAATTCCTTCTCTTCCTAGCCCACGCCGGCAAAACGCAACTGTCCTTTTTGTCCGCTGCGAAATACAAGTTAGCCAATCAGAAACCTTACAATCCACTTCGCAAACCACCCCCCCCCCCCCCATAAAACGCCAAGGGAAACTGCCTCTCACGCAAAACGCAACTTTCAAAGCAAATCACATTCACAGAAGCGTGATATGCTCCTGACATTCACAAATCCTTCTGACTCCCACATTTTTACACCCCTCAAAATGTCAATCCCAATAAAAAAAACTCCTGCGCTAAAAAAATTTTCACCATAACCACTAACTAGATCAGACAACACAGTCAATTTCGCATTCAATCCTATTTTCGCATTCAATCCTATCAAAAATAATGCACGCGCAAGAAGTGGCGCAAGAAGTTCTTGCGCCGCAAGAACACGCAAGCCCGCGCAAGAAGTGAAAGTGCTAGGTTTTTGCAGTTTACCCGCAAGAACATTCGAAACGCAAGAAGTTGAAAATCTAGCCGCAAGAAGTTACTAATGTTACCGCAAGCCGCAAGAAGGCGCAAGAAGTACTGAGGGTCCAGCCGAAGAAACTTGTAGTGCTCGTGTTAGTGTGAGGTATTGCAAAAGTAATGAGAGCGAATCTCGCGCTCTATTCTCTTTGAAATATCACCGAGCTTTCGAGCGATTTTTCGCCGTGTTGGCGTGTTGGCGTGTTGGCGCGACAATTCGCCAAGTCAAGCGAAAGTTCACAAGGCTAATCAAAAAATCAAGGAAGCAAATGTTCGAACAACCGAAGTATCGAAGAAAATTCACATCACGAAATGGAATATCCGCCAGCTTTCCGACTGCAAGATAAACACCCGGTAAACATGATCTCCGGCACATGACAAAACATGAACAATTTTTTTAAGCGTGTCTCAGATACAGTGATACGGGTTCAACTCAGAACTGACTCAATTCAGTTTTTTATTCCATCCAAGAAATAGAAACAAAAAGGTCCAAAAGCTATAATTGTGGCAAACTGCGCGAACTCTTCTTTGACAGGCAAGACAAGACAAGACTTACACATGCAGGAGGTCATGCCATCGCGTGGGTGAAGTCATCAAGAATCCCTGCATCTTTACCAGTTTAATTTCCCAGCAAAAAAGGGATACTCGAAGAAATAGCATAGACATATGATTTCAACTACACATTCGCCTTTCGACACAGCTTGCTGCCCGGGGCTTGCTGTCTTGACGGCTTAGAGAACTGCTCATGCATTGCGTTACAAAATGTCATTCAAGCAAATCATACCAAATTTGCATACGGCAGATTTGTGTTTACTCAGGTTAGAATTGACGTGCCGAATTTCTTTCAGATCGCGGAGTTTTAGTTTCCTTCAGACTTTTTTGGTTTACTTCGAAGATTTAAAATGTGATATCGACTTCAGCGTAATGAGTGGAACTATTTTTACAAACATAATGTGTTTTTCCAATTAAGACTTCGGGTATTATTTCTTCTCATCTGAGTGACCATGTTCATTTCTCACACGTGTGAGCGCAACTAATTAAAAGTATTTGTCCGAGTTTAATATGTTGGTGGAAGTACAGCAACACTGAACAGGTGAATGTCGGTTCTTTAATAATGTGACTGATGGACTGTGCTTTGCCATTGTTCCTCATTTAAGTGAAATAAATCGAGCGAAATCTTTCGCGCCGCTAAGCGTACCGCATGTCTGGGACTCCGGGACACATAAACAATAACATACGCGTGCTTCGTTTGAGTCTCGTTTCTCCCTAGCCGTTAAAAATAACATAGAAGGCGACCAGTGTCAAATTCAGAACCTAGTGAACTCTTTATCGGATAAAAAATTCAAAACCGAAGAAAAAAACTTACAAGGGACCAAATAAACAACTGATTGCAAGTTACAAAGGCAGCCAATTTCGAACGTGCCTTGCGCTACAAAGTGGTCTCTTTTTTACCTTCTCCGGGTTCCGGGTTTTTAAGATGTTAGGGCAAAGACGTTCTTGCGCTTACTTGCGGTCCAGATATCTTACCACAAAGAAGTTCTTGCGGTTTTAACTTCTAAACGCAAAGACGTTCTTGCGGCTTGCAGTATTCAAGTGCAGGCATCCTGCAAGTAGCCGCAAGAAGTTCTCGGCTTGCGGACGCAAAAAGAAGTTCTTGCGCGTGCATTATTTTTGGGCTGTACTGTACAAAAAACCCCAAACTTAAACAACCCTTCGCCGTTCATATCTTAAATACTGTAAATTAAAAGACAAAAACATAGGAAGGTAACATTCAGAAGACTAACATGCGCATGCGTCTTATATAAGACAGTACCGCTCTTGAGTACCCGTACCACAAGCTTTACAGCACTTTCTTCGTATGTTAAGCCAACTTGCTTTCACCAAAAACCGTGTCCATTTTATAAACCGGCGGTCGCCATCATGGCGACGGCCGGTTAATTACACATTTAATTCCTGGAATACTGCTAACAATTACAAAGATCGTTTAAGATAGGCTCACCATTAGTTACACATGCACGCACAATGTTTTTCCTTATCTTTGAAAGAAAGTTCTGCTTTCTTGAGTCTTGCTGAGTCTTATTATGTTAAAACAAAGCAGATTTTTAACGGCATTTCAACAAGACAGGAATCCACTCATTCAACTTAACCAAGATAACATCGAAAACACAGAGAAACGACGTACTATGCCGCCTACCTTGGCAAGCGAAAACGCAAAAATACAACAGAAAAACATTCCAAACTGTAAACAAACGAATTTTCAGTTTCCTGATTGAGCGAAGATATTTTAAACTCATCGCCTAGAGGAATACGCGGAAAAAGACAGGTGACCTCTGCACTGACCCGCACGTGTCACACCACACTAACAGAGAGAGTCACGTATTCGATTTCTCTTTTGTGATTTGAGATAAAAACTTGGTGGAAAGTTAAAAAGAAAAAAAACTTGCAACAGATAGCTAGTACTTTGTTGGATTACATGTTAGCACAAGCTCCACAAAGGAGTTTTTACGGTCACGACTCTCGCTATTAAGCGCGGTAATTTCGCAATGTACGTGCCGTTAAAATTTTACTACTAATTTAATTACAGCTCATGAAATAAAATAAATATTGCAGTAAGTTACATTCGCAGTGTTTAAGTACTGATATATGGCGTCGTATAGTTTTTCCACTCTTCTGGAGAGGGTTACTGCCTGTGGATTAACCAGTTGTTACCCAGGCCACGTTGAAGTTGTTTCCCTAAAAGAATGCACAAGACACATCTGGCGGCATCTTCAATTGCACGGACTAAGTGCAGATGAAGCAGTTGACAGTGAATTCAAGTTGTTGTTAGTCCGAGCTGGTAATGTTATTACATTTTGTTCTGGAATTACTGTGTTCCATAATTTTGGCCACGGATACTTCGTAGCACTCGGCGTCCCTTAATCTAGGTTCTGCAGTGTCGCGTCACTCCCCGTGCCCACGGGCGCCCGGGGGGTTGGGGGTGGCAGGGATGGCGCCGCGTTGTTGGTTCTCGTCCTTTGCTTCGAGGGTTTTCTCTGGGTACTCCGGTTTTCCTCCCTCCATAAAAACCAACATTTTCCAAATTCCAATTTGCCTTGGACGTAGGGCCATAAGGGA
>CBDCEV010000258.1:0-7442 GCA_965215715.1 Hyphomicrobiales bacterium
GGCGAAGGCAATTCTTTGCTCCAGCTGAGTCGAAAATTTAAAGATGTATTGTTCGGCAGCTCTCTTCTCATCACCCTCCATGTCATGCAGGGCAGCAAGGACGGCGGTACGTGTCCGCAAACCAAGAGATGTCACAAAGAGTCCAAACTCGCGATGATCCATACACCGGTTGTTTTGCACATTCCCTTTCTGACTCCCTTGCTTTCCCAAGTATGCTCTGCATCTGTCCTTTTCCCCTTTGCTCGCACCACGAGGGATATCTTCAAGGCAACTGAGAATGCTGGGGTGGCCACTGCTCAGGTACGGATTGCGGTCAATGTCTGGCTTCTCTGCAGTCGGGATGCTGAGATAGCACATCAAAGACCAATAAAATTCATGGAAGTCTCAATGTAAACATGAATCTGGTCTTCCTTCAAGGCTCGGTGCAAAGGACCTGACACGAACGGCTTGTCTGCGACCAATGGGCAATGAAAGTGCTTCTCACCGGACTGGTGGATTTCTTCGAAGCAACTCAACCGCAACAATTTGTTTCGGCCCTGCCACAAAGTCTCCAGCTTCTCCTCAACGAGTTTGCCGAAAGCTTCCTTGCCAACACTCTCTGGAGTGCGCATGTTTTCTCTATTTTCTGCCCTGGGGCAAGAAAACACTATGTGATACAACCGACGTGGTTTGGGCTCATTTCGCGCTCTCTTTTTAGGAGCTGCTGGCACATACTCGACCGATGAGCTCGAAGAGCTCGGACTGGATGGAGATGATGGCACCGCTGCGTCGCCATTTGCTATTGCAATTGGGCTCGATGGGCACGCAGGCGCTGCCGCATCCATATCTCATTGCTGAATTTTTGGCACGAACACTTTTGAGGGAGCAACTCTGGCCAGCTAACAATTTGAACTCTGACTATTGATTGCATCTTAAAAAAGCCTTATTTGAGTAGCAGTGTTGGGAGAGGCCGTCTGCAATCGGATTGTTTGCGGTGTGACACGAAGAGGTTTTGAAACACGGAACTGCTGCAATCTTGCAATCCTTTTAATGCAAATCTGCAACTCCATTTTTGCTCCATTTCACTCATCTTGAGCAAGAAAAACATCCATCTGGTGTATGATATGATCTTGGTCACAGGGACCCAAGGACCAGTTTCCAGTGTGCGATTGAGAAAACTACTTGGAATTGGAGACGTTCGAATTGGAAACACATTTCCTGGTTTTTGAATGTTTGGAGCAGCCGTCAATTGTCGACCAACTGCTGCAACACAATTTTGATCGCAATCTGATTGTCATGCTTCCGTAGTTTCCAAATCTCCAGCCAATTTTGTGCCAAACTGTCAAACATTGTAAAACCAGTCACATGTATTTTTCCCAACGGGGTCAACAGCACCAACGGCACCTCCTTCTTGGCCCAGTGCTGCAGCGGCCAAGCGTAGGGGCTCAAATTCCGCTTGCTGATTTTGTAGGTGGTCATAACCTTTTCGCAAAACACAGCTGCATGCGGTTCATTGCGGTTCCATGTTCTCAATTGGATTTGGCAAAAATGAAAAGATATTGCAACTTACGGTCACGCTGTCGTTTTTAAGGTCGATCTGGCAGTAAAATGGACCCATTTGTAGATCCCGCCATGACATGGAGACAAGGCAAGATTATGCACCAACCAGCAATGCTCTGCAAAAAGGTAGCAAATAAATGAGCAAACACATCACCTACAACAATGGGAGCGGGTGCATTTGAACAATAACTGGTGATGTGGCTGTGCCTGCCTTGAATTTAGTGGTGCTTTCTTTAAAGATGTGAGTAGATACAAAATGTCCGGAAACATACTACACTAGCCAACTTGTACGCGATTTCACAAGCGTAAGAAACGCGTGGACTACTTGTGCATTGCCTTTTACTTAGAGGGGCCAGAGTAAAGAAGGGACACGAAAAGAAGAAGACAAACAGAAGTTTAAGACTTAGACAGCCCGGGACACAGCCCACGTCCAAGGCCCGCAACTCATTGCAAATCCGAACCGAAAAACGCCAACCAATCGTCTAAAGCAAATTGCTGATCTTTCTCCAAAGTAGCGCGGAATTTACCGGCCAAACTCTGGCTGAAGGCAGTCTAAACCCTCCCAGGAAAAACATGAAACCTACGCTCGCGTAACATCTCTACAAATCTAGACAAAAAACCGCGCCGAAATATGTATATCCTCCTAACGTGAGGCTATCGCCACGGTATACATATAACCAATATACTGAACCACGCGTTATATATATATATACAGTGCACATGCAGACAACTGAATCACAGGAAAATGGAAAATCGCCGTTCAAATGAAAAACACAAATGCATCAGTACAAATAAGCTGATCCAAACGTTCACGGAAATTGCCCAACAAAAGTTTCAGGTGGTCAGCTTCGCTGCCTTCAAACGATCGGTGTGTTCAAGCCGATCTAAGCGTCACGTGCTAGGCCCCAACAAAGAGCGGGAAATCTGACAGGGTGGCACACTCTGTTTCAGAAAGCTTGCTGGGTCTCCAAACACAAGTCCAAACGCTCAAGCACAACGCTTAACCTATCTATAAACCACTATTGACAAGTCAACTGCAAACGTCCCCTATCGTTTTGCAGGGTTTCCCGATATCATATTTTGACAATTTTTTACCTCTGCTTGAGCATAGTTTTGAAGCGCGTCTCATCCTTGGCGAGCTTTGTTTGCGCGCGTTGGGGCGCACTTGTGCTTTTGCCCGTGCCTGTCTGGTCCTCCTTCGCGCTGCCTGGAGGGTCTCTTCAACCAGCAAGTCTTTTGGAAAGAAGCTGGGTTTTGGCATGCTTTGGCCACTCACAGCTGCTATCTCAAAACTTTAGTCCATCACTACAACATACTACCAACATCCACCATCTGTTCGGCCTTTTGTGTGACCAGTCGGTTTCCCGGGCGCTTTCGGAAAAAATTTTCGTATCGTTTACGTATCGTTTTGGGTCTCGTTCGGCGCGGGCTTCATCGTTGCAAGTCACATGCGTGCGAGACTGAGTGAATAGTTCGCCGCGGTGGACCAAAGCTAGGCCAGGCAGCAAAACGAGATACTGCATGGAGTTGGCCACTCCTACACTGCCTGCGAATAGACGCATGGTTTCCGTAATCTGAGCTACTCGGGCTTCTCAAATACTGCTCCTGCCCGTTGCCACGTTCAAGCTGGCCATAGTTGCTTCTCAAATACTGCCCCTGCCAGTTGCCACGTTCAAGACGGCCATAGTTGTTTCTCAAATATTGCGCTTGCAACTCCCCAAATTTAATATGGCCATAATTGCTTCTCAAATACTGCCCCTGCCAATTGCCACGTTCAAGATGGTCATAATTGTTTCTCAAATAGTGCGGCTTGCCAGTTGCAACGTTCAAGCTGCCCATAGTTACTTCTCAAATACTGCCCCTGCCAGTTGCCACGTTCAAGAGGGCCATAGTTGTTTCTCAAATACTGCCCCTGCCAGTTGCCACGTTCAAGATGGCCATAGCTGCTTCTCAACTACTACCCCTGCCAGTTGCCACGTTCAAGATGGCCATGATTGCTTTTCAAATACTGCCCCTGCCAGTTGCCACGTTCAAGATGGCCATAGTTGCTTCTCAAATACTGCCCCTGCCAGCTGCCACATTCAAGATGGCCATAGTTGCTGTTCAAATACTGCCCGTGCCAGCTGCCACGTTCAAGATGGACATAGTTGTTTCATAAGTACTGCGCCTGCCCACAATTTTCCTCATAAGATGCATCCTTTTTCTTACATTGTTTGGGTTCGATTTTTTTGCCACAGACATTTTTATAAGGTGCCATTTTTTTTCAACTGTTTTGCTCCGATTTTTTGGCAACAGTCATTTTTATAAGGCGCATTTTTTATCCTACGCTGTTTGGTTCAGATTTCTTTGGCCACAGTCATTTTTATAAGGTGCCATTTTTTTCAACTGTTTGGCTCCGTTTTTTTGGCAACAGTCATTTTATAAATTGCATTGTCTTATCTTGCACTGTGTCTCAATTTTTTTCGCCACAGTCATTTTTATAGGGTGCCATTTTTTGTTTTCAACTGTCTGGTTCCGATTTTTTTGGTCACTGTCATTTTTATAAGGCGTTTTTTTTCCTACGCTGTTTGGTTCAGATTTTTTGGGCCAGTCATTTTTGTAAGGTGCCATTTTTTGCAACTGTTTGGCTCCGTTTTTTTGGCAACAGACATTTTATAGATTGCATTTTCTTGTCTTGCACTGTGGCTCAATTTTTTTCGCCACAGTCATTTTTATAGGGTGCCATGTTTTATCTTCAACTGTTTGGCTCCGATTTTTTTGGCCACTGTCATTTTTATATAAGGCGCATTTTTTACCTTACACTGTTTGGTTCAATTTGTTTTCGCCACTGTGGTTTTTATAAGGTGCCATATTTTTTTCAACTGTTTTGCTCCCATTTTTTGCCAGCAGTTTTTTTAATAAATTGCCATTTTTTTATCTTACACTGTTAGGCTCAGATTTTTTTCGCCACAGTCATTTCTATAAGGTGCCATTTTTTATCTTCAACTGTTTGGCTCCGATTTTTTGGCCACGGTCATTTTTATAAGCCGCATTTTTTGATCTTACACTGTTTGTCTCAGGTTTTTTTGGGCACAAACATTTTTGTAAGGTGCCATTTTTTGCAACTGTTTGGCTCCGGTTTTTTGGCAACAGTGATTCTTTAAATTGCATTTTTTTATCTTGCACTGTGTGGCTCATTTATTTTCGCCACAGTCATTTTTATAAGGTGCCATTTCTTATCTTCAACTGTTTGGCTCCGATTTTTTTGGCCACTGTCATTTTTATATAAGGCGCATTTTTTGCCTTACACTGTTTGGTTCAATTTGTTTTCGCCACTGTGGTTTTTATAAGGTGCCATATTTTTTTCAACTGTTTTGCTCCCATTTTTTGCCAGCAGTTTTTTATAAATTGCCATTTTTTATCTTACACTGTTAGGCTCAGATTTTTTTCGCCACAGTCATTTCTATAAGGTGCCATTTTTTATCTTCAACTGTTTGGTTCCGATTTTTTGGCCACGGTCATTTTTATAAGGCGCATTTTTTGATCTTACACTGTTTGTCTCAGATTTTTTTGGGCACAAACATTTTTGTAGGGTGCCAATTTTTGTCTTCAACTGTTTGGTTCCCATTTTTTGGCCACTGTTGTTTTTATAAGGTGCATTTTTTTATCCTACGCTGTTTGGCTCAGATCGTTTTGGCGCCGCCCAAACTCAAGATGAGATAAGGTGCCTCTAAAATGCTGCGCGTGCCACTGCCTTCTCAAATACTCCGCGCCTGCCACTGCACAAATTTAAGTTTCCATAGATAGTTACCCGGGCGCGTCCTTACGCTACACAATGAAAAAATAAAGAATTGTATCCATTGTTTTGATTTACTATTTTCACAATTGTGTAGTGTAAGGGTTGCACTTACCGGATCTGCTTTAAGGTGCAGTTACAAAAATGTTTGCCTCAAAAAAAAGGAGGCTAAAGTTGAATTCGCCAAAGTCTGGTACACTCTCTAAGGCATCTTGGAATTAAAATTCGCCTCAATCGCGTCATTGTGGCCAAAGCCAAAAATGCACTTAGAAATATGGAATTCACGTGGCTAAAAACTTGCGCCGCCAGAAAATACAGTTTCTTCCGTGCGCATTTTTGGTCTCCAGGCACGGCATGTTTAAAATACACCTGTCCCAATGTGTATTTTTGGTGTTTTGACGTTGTGTATTTTTTGCATATGTTTGGTGCATTTGCGATGCGATTTTTGCTAAAAAGTGTATTTTTTTACGCGTTTGGCACCTGTGTCTCGCCCAGGCGTATTTTTTTTACGCCTTGGGCACCTGCGTCTTGTGCAGGTGTATTTATTTTACGCGTGTGTGGAAATCGGACTTGCACGTGCTAGTTGTGTAAGTAGATTCCCTCCCTAAGCCCTCCCAGGAAAAACACGGAAACCTACGTTCGCGTAAATTTTTCTACAAATTTAGTCCAAACTTCGCCAAGTATGTGTATTCATCTACTTAGCGTGAGGCTATCGCCACGGTATACATATAACCAATATACAGAAAAACACGCAATATATATACAACATGCAACTGCAGCAACTGACATCACAAGCACAGCAAATGTGGATGAGTTTCAAAAAAGTGCTCCAACCCCATTTGTTTGATCCACTCAAATGGTTTCGATAGAAGATAAATTCATCATGGACTAAAAATCTAAAACTGTACATCCAAAAGAGTTGACAGTTCTTGTGTGTATGTCAACATCGTGGTGCTGTATCATACAGTGGGTTGTGCAAAGAACTCTAGAGATTAAAATGTGTTCTTTGTTCTCTGAAATGACAATGCGGAAATAAGAACGTTATTTCCGCATTGTTTAGAACAGTCACTTCGAAGAGTTCGAGCATGACCGGAAACAAACCTTAGGTGAGTTTCTCCTTTGTTTGGTGTTCTGGAAGTTATAAACCAATACTTCCGAGTGTCCTTCAACATCCATACCGGAAAGACACTAATTAGAACGCAGGAACCGCGTAGGGGAGAGCGTAACACGAGGGAAAGAGACCGAACCCGCAACAAGGTCAAACCCGGACCACCGGTGCGAGTTACTTACTTACAAACACACAGTCGCAACAAGTCGCGAGTGCGTTTACTGCGAGTGTATTTTCTTACCCGCACATTGTGCATTTTTTTTGGAAAGTGCATTTTTGGACTGCACCTGTGGAAACAAAAATCACATTTTTGCTGCAAGTGTATTTTGGCAGCACATGTTTTCCTAAGGTCAAGCGTACTTTTAATTGTTTTAAGATAGTTAGAGTCTCTACCGGGTTTGGGGAATTCAAGGCTAAAGTTCCTTGTAAGCATTTTGGAGAGGAGTCCATATGCTCTATCATGTTCTTTTTTCCAATCAGAGTTCATTTGTTCCTTTCAGCACCATCCAGTTATGCAGTCCAGCCGTGTGCCCATCGCTCACTAAGGCTTGGATCGTATTCCGCGCGAAGTTCCGCGCGAAGTTCTGCACTCCAGCGAGTTTCGGTGCCGTGCGAAGGACCTGCCGATTTGAATCAGAGGACATTACCCAACACGTAGCCAGATGTATCTATTTATCTACGTATTTTTCCGATGTTGAAATGGAGTTTTTAGTATGTACATGTCATGTACGTTTAATATGTTTGTTTATTTATGTATATCCCAAATTCTTTTGTTGGGGTTTCTCACCACCCACTTGGCCCAAAAAACATGATATCAGTTCAATATTATCTGGAAGTAGTCAGTACCAAAAACACACAATATCATTAAGTCAAGGCAACCTGAAAAAAAAAACGTTTCCTCTGGTAACCAAACCTGGCATGGAACTCCGCATCTTCAATGGGATAATTTATTAATTGATAAACTATAAATGGTGGATGGTCCAAGTCCAGGTGTGTTGGTACAAGGGTCAAAGGCATAAA
>CBDCEV010000259.1:0-2500 GCA_965215715.1 Hyphomicrobiales bacterium
ACCGTGTAACAAATCTCGATCATTTCTAACTTGTAAATATGATGATGGCACCGTTAAAATGTGAAATACAATACCCACAAATTTGCAAAACAATACTGGAAACGATGATTGATTTCATAATCAACATCCTGTTTTTAAGGACCGTATTGACACTGGGATACCAACAAAATGCAATTTTGCATCATTTATTTAACTTCAAACATATGGTGCCTTCACACATGACCAATGTGAGACCTCACGCGGTTTTTTCATCATTTCCTGACAACCCCCCCAACTTCGATGGTTTTGTCCAGGAACGTGAAGCTGCTGAGCGGAAAAGAAAAAATGAAAAGAAAAAGAAACTCAAGGAGAAAAAGAAGGCACCATTCCCAAACGTCTTGTCCCTGCTCGTTCATCTTTATGGACTCGGACGAACTGGGGTTGGTGAGACAATGACTGATTCCATGTTCAGTGGGAAGGAGCCTTCCACTTGTAGGAACTTGGTTTGTTGTCTTCTTGAGTGCAACAATGTCATTTCAGGGGATGGTACATAAAGGTGCCATTTACGGTCTTTGGAGGCAGCAAAAGCCGAAGAGAATAAGGAAGCTGGTAGCCAGCCAACAGTCAAAGGGGCTGGAAAGCCTGGGGGCAAAGGTTTGCAGCCCAGTAAATTCTTGTTCTGTGCTGTCTTTCAAGGTAGTTCTGGTCATTTTGAAGATTTTTAAGGTGTCACCAGAACTGAACCTCTACAAAAAGTGTTCATTTGTGTGGCATTTCGAGGTGCCAAGGGCAAAGGTGGCGCCAAAGGAAAGGCTCGCTGAACCATGGACGTTTTTGCTTGATTTATTACCGGCAACAGAATTTCCACCCCCTCCAACAAGGATATTTGTAGCATTTATGGTTCTCATTCACAGGCAGTTCACTGTAATCACAGGTTTTCAAGTTGAGAAATCACGCTGAGAGAGGCTGGCAAAGCCCCTGGCTCAACCAAGCCAAAGGACGACGACGAGATTGAGGTAGCTATGGCGATTGGCAAAGTATTTCATTGGAAATCGACATGGGTTGAAATTTAGGACCTTGGGACCCGCAACGTTTTGTCCCTTTTTGGCGATTCCATTTTTTATTGCCTCAATGCTGACCAGTCCCCTTGAATGTGTCTGGTGCGTGTTTCTGCAAAGCATCCTTTCCAATTCAAGGTGGACTACGCTTGGACCTTGGACTGGCCATTGTCAAACGCATTTCCAGTGGCAGCAGACCAGCCACTCCACCTGGATCCGAGGTCGTCCCTGAAGTACTTGCCGGCAACGACCAGCCGGAAGATGAGACCTTTGCTGCGATCATGGAGAGATTTAAATATGTGGAGCCTGAAAAGAAGGACATTTCTGAGAGTTTGTGAAGTCTTTCAAGATTCTTGATGAGCTGGTCATTGGAAACCCTCAAAAAACAAATCTTGTGATAGCCAGGAGGAGCCTGATGATGATGAGGACAAGCCCAAGAAGCGTGCGAAGCCAAAGGCATCACTACTGGAGGAGGCGGAGGACTGCTGGCAGGTTGGAAGTGACCTAAGTGACATTTTTTTGATTTTTAACGTGGAAGTGTTTCCTTGATTTCTTTGTGGCTGCTTCTGTGCACTTTGCTTTTGTTTTTTGTCCCTTTGTGTTTATGTTTCTCTTTTTTTTTTCTCCTTTCCTGCTTTTCTGCTTCTCTTTGTTTTGGCTTTTATGTTTGTTTGCTTTCTACTTGTGGGTATCTTCTGCTCTTTGGCCTCTTTTCCCATCTTCCTTAGCATCAAAGCTTGTACAACAATCAACAACCAACAACCAACAACAACTAAACTAACAATTAACACCAAACAACGAACAGCCACTACGAGGACATGGTCGACAATGACAACAACAAGAAAAAAATATGTTTCTACAGGATCCTAAAGCAGGAGCAGGAATCGTAGCCCAAAGTCTTGCAAATACCAGCAAGATATTCCAACACCAAAAGGCTGCAAATACCGTTCAAATCCGAGATTCCTTTGCAATGTTGACAGCATCGTGCGAACAACAAAGGAACAATTAATGAGAAAAACACAGGGAAACAAGAATGCCAAGAAAAACAAAATCCAAAATAACGTAGCAAAAACATAGACATGCCAACAACAAAACACATATTTTTTGTTTTCTTTGTGCACTGCGCCTTCCCCCCAAATGATTTCCCCCCTCCACGCCACAAAATCACAGCACGCACTTGCCACAAAATCATATAGAAAAGCAAAACTCCTCAGCTGCTACAAGACTAGAAATTGCTACAAATAGCGTGCGAATCGATATGCAAGGCATGGAAATGAGAGGTTCAAGGCGTATATAAATTGTTGCCATTAGCAAGGAAATCAAAGATTCTAAAATGCTGCTTTTGGTTTCTTGGTTTCCTTGGCTGTATTGTGAATTCACAGTGCCTTCTTGGATTTTTGGCTTTATCATGGCTTACTGGGCAATATCCACCGTAGTCCCAACAAACACAACAGCGCAAGAGC
>CBDCEV010000259.1:7500-8923 GCA_965215715.1 Hyphomicrobiales bacterium
GCTAAAATGAATGTAGAAGGAAACTTTTCCGATTGGACGTGTAAATAGCCAATGTTTTGCATTCCCGTTCTTTTCCACAGAGGAAACACCAAAAGTATGTTGGTTGCTTTGTCCACCTAGTTTCGTTCGTAAGAGTGTCGCTTACGGTAAATCTTTCCTTTTGAGTACCCCCGCGGGCTCATCCTCATCTCAAATCTTCACCGGTGAATATCCCCGTGTTCGACGCTTCACATCCATTTTCGATGGAAATCAGCTTCGGCCCATCGCCAGGCCGACATGTCCTTCAGGCAAAAGAGTCGGGAGCGCGTGCATCCCAAGATGGGAAAACTGGACATCGACTACCAGGCCGGGATGGTAACGGGCGCTTGGCGAGTGGTGGTTGGAATCGGATCACCAGGGGGCTTTGAAGCATGTAGAACATGGTCGACTGAGTCTATAGGTATCTATTGATAGACTGATAGACACACAACTAAGTATGCATGTGTAGAATACACACATAGAATGAATACAGCTGAATTTGTAGAGATGCAGGCACTTTTTTTTGGTTGGTTCTTTGGTTTGCACTAGTTTCCATGAGCAGATCACCAACTCGAAAAGGATGATTCACAACCAAACCTTGCCTCCATGGGATCTTGTGATTCCAAGGTTCTTCATGATGCCTTCTTCAAGTTCGCCAACAAGCCCAAGCTGTCGTCACTTGGCCATTTCACGACATTCATGACATTTTCTGCAGTGCACTCAGCCAAAATGCTTTGAGGAAGCACAATGACATGTACTACGAGGGCAAGGTTGACTTATGTTGTATGTTGATCGCAAGACAACTGATGTTGATATTGTTGTTTCAGTGCAGCATTATAGGCATTGTTGATATCCAGTTTGTTCATGGCACAGTTTCTCCATGTTTCTCCAGGAGTACGAGACGAAGATGCTGACCAAACGACCTGGGCAGCTGAGCGCAGCATTGAAAGAGGCTCTCGGCATGGAGGATGTTTCTCCTCCGCTTGGGACTCAGTGAGGTCTTTGGGAGGCCGAGACAGCCCCAGTGTATGGGAAATGGATGGGAAATGGATGGGAAATGGATGGAAAGGGCACATGAGTCAGCGACTGCCATCAGGCCCTGGCTCTTCAACATGCAGCGTCGGGGTCTTGTTCAACGCCAATCTTGCCTGTATCGGATGTCTCAAAATGGGGCAATATCCCTCGAAATTTCCATCAGTCTGCATCCAAGCACCGCATTGTGATCCATATTGGTTTGTTCAAGTGGTTGAAACCGTCCTGCTTTCATGGATGTAGCAAATTTGTGCCAAATTCATGAATTTTGATGAATGGCTGAGTTGCTTCCGCAGACGTGCCAATGCTCAAGAGACAGAGAGGGCCAAATGTCTGATGGGATGGATGGATCAGAGGAACACTTCAAAGCACA
>CBDCEV010000260.1:0-7686 GCA_965215715.1 Hyphomicrobiales bacterium
GACATGCATTATAGTTAAGTTGTGATTTGTAAGTTCCAAGTTTTTTGAATTTCTCAATTTTTTTTTTTCAGAAATAAATTTCAACATTTTCAATTTTCTTGTGGGAGAAACCATTTTCAAAAGCTTCGAAAAAGTTATCAAAGATTTTCAAAGTTTCCGTGTGTTGGAAAAGTTTTTGAAAGTGTTTTGGAGCTTTTTTTTGGTTTTTTTTTCAATAGATAAGTTGCGAGATAAGTTAAGAGATAAGTTGTGTGTAAGTTATAATTTGTTCGTTTTAAGATGAGTTATACGTTAAGTGGTAAATTGCCGTTTATTGTGCGTTTAAAGTGAAATTGTAAGTTATAATATACAAGTTACGGTATTAAAGTGAGTTGTAAAGTAAAACTTTCGAAAACTGTCCAAACTCGTTTTTTTTTTTTGAAACAACAAATCTTTGAAACTTTCATTTCAACTTACAGTTTAACTTGTGACTTATCTCATGACCCTTTCTATGTTTCGAAAAAAAAAACTCATTTTTCCACAAACATGAAAACCTCACAAACTGTAAAAATATCACAACGTTTTCAAAACAACTTTAAACATTTTGAAAACTTGCAAAAACTTCAAGTTTACAACTTTGAAACTTATCATTTTTCTCTCTGCCAAAACGTTAAACAACTTTTGAAAACTTTGGAAACGTTCAAAAAGAAAACATGATAAACTGTTCAACTTTTGAAAAAAAAAAAAAACACCAAGGCACAACCTATATCTCAACTAAAACCTTAACCTTGAAAGTTAATTTATCGTAAATAACCTAACTTTAACTCATACTAAACTTATAAGATGCAATCATTACATTTTTCAATTAGATTGTCGCTTGAAGCGTACTTTACCACTTACAACTTCACTTTTGAACCTTTTAAATGACAATTACTATAATATTTCCAATACATTAATTTTCAGCTTAACGCAAGGTTAACTTACAATTTATAACTGAATTTAATCATGTCTTGAAACTTATAACTCAAAACCAAACGTATGATGTTTTTTAGACTTGATTTGTCATGTTACGCTTCATGTTTCTTAGAACCTAATTTACCTCATTACGTATGTCCTAATAATTTACAACTTAACTTTTTTGTTATATCCTAACATGTTTCTTACCTTTTTTTAGCACATTCAAAACATGAACCAAAAACTTCCAAACACATTCAAACTTTTTGATACTTAAGAAAATGATCCTTTGTGTACGGCCCGAGAGAACCAAGACTTTCGAGAGATCCAAACCCCTCCTCTTCCCCCCCTCTCCTCCCTTCCCCCGACCTCCCCTCCCTCCTCCCTCCTCCCTCCTCCCTCACCAGAGACGCTCCACACCCCGCCCGTCGTCGGACGACTGGTGGCTCGCTTGGAGCAACCCGAAACCCCAAACCGGCTCCCAACGCCTACCACCTGGTTCCATTCACGACACCTTTTGATTTGCTTTCCTGTCCCACACAACGCCCTCCTTTCCATCGTCTTCATCAGACGATGACCTCCTGGGCGAGGCGAACACCAGGAACACGGTGCTCGACCTGTCCTTCCACCACGCGGTGGTGAGTGAGTTGCTCCGTGGACGGGCCGTGATTATCTCTGAACTTGCCATTTATCGTTGCTTTTTGTTGGTGGCCCCTGTACGGCGGAGCTTGGTCTGGCCATTCCTGGTGCACCTCAGGCGAGACGCAAGCTGCGTGAAGTGAGACTGCTCTCCCACTGCAGGTGAGCTGGGAGAAACCTGCACTGGCGCGAGGACGAGTCGTCGTTGGTCTGCATAGGCGAGTGGTAGAAGCCATCGCAGTTCTAAGCTCGGTCCGTACCGACCTCCAGACAAGAGCCAGCGTGTCATAGTGAGCTTGTACTGAGGCACAGCACATCCCAAAAACTGATGGCAAGCACCGACGACCGAAGAAGCATAACACCATTGACCCAACAGCACTTCCAGAGCCATTCCAGACATCTTTCACAGCCTTAACGCGTGCAGTACGGCATCCCGCAGCTGCCAAGCCCGACTCGGAGTCACACAAACTGTACCAGCACTCACTCCTCTCCCTTCCAAAGAACTTGACAAACCTTTAAAAAACTGGAAAACTTTGAAAACTCATTTTTTGTAATAAAAACAATGAAAAAACGAAAAAACACTGAACACCTTTCAAAAACAACAAGAAATACCACTGACAACTAAACTTATAATTTATCTCGTAACTTTATCTCTTGAAAACTTGGTACCGAAATGTTCTGAGTATGTGAAAACTTTCGAAGCTTTCAGGACAAAGGGATATCAAGGGTCTGGTGATGTTCACGTAAATTCTCTGCTGCATACGTGAGCCTCGAAGGTGATGCCCATATCACCATGGGTGTCATCGTGTGTAGCAGATGACGGTTACCTTTGGCATAAGAGAGGGAGGAGGCAGGCAGACGAACAGTTAGTCCTCGTCCCTCTCATATCTCTGATTTTTGATCCATCGAGGAATGAAAAGTGTTTCAAGCATGCTTTGTGATGAGTGTCGAGACAGGTAGTATGTTTTTGAGAATCACACAGAATGGGAGAATCTGTTCAGATCCTGTGTAGCGCTTGTCGCGCTCTGGTGCGCTGACAAGCGCCTGTTCTGTTGTCGTTCTTCCCTTTCAGTTTTGTGACTGTTCTCAGTGTCGCAGTAGTTTTGCACACGACTGACGTCATGACATCTCATACATTGGCTCAAGTAAAAAGATTGTCCGCACTGTGTCGCACGCGTACGTGGTACATTTGCTAAACCTGGTAGCGGAGCGATGGGTTCTAGGTTCCGTGAACAGTTGACTCACTGGACCAGTCCTACAGTCTTCACTCAGCTTGAGCAGTGGAAAAGGATTCCTATCGGCGATGGTGACCGCTCATGAAGCCGATATATTGTACATGAGAAACTTCTTGGAAGAGATCACCAAGAACAAGTACAATCAAGGAGGACTGACGCTGAAAGATCTCAAACCAGACACTTTCGAGAGCAACGAGAAGAGCAAGCTGTCCTTCCGTCAATGGTCAGACGAGCTCTCATCGTGGGTCGGTCGGATTGACCAAGATATCGAAAAGATGTTGAGACTGGCTGCGCAGATGCAAGAGTGGGACAAGGACAAGTTCATTGCCGAAGCTCAGCAAGAATATCGATTGGGAGCTGAGCCATTGCCAGTCAACTCCAAGAGTTGAAGCGACCCACCCCACATTGCGGAATCTTTCCACTTGCTGAACGTGAATCAGGAAGTTGGTCACAGAGTTTTGCTCGACAGTCTCCAAAAGAACCGATGCCCAGCGCCATTGTCAACATACAGCAGAGCGATGGAAACACAAGTCGACGAAGACAAAGTTGAGCCTCACAACTTGGAAGATAAGGTCCTTGTTTTCATCAGAAACAACACATTCGGCGCTGCACCGGATATTGGAAACATTGCAAAAGGACAGACACCGACACCAGTTCTTGACAGTTCCAACCAGAGTACCTCGTCAAGCTCACACGGAGGGTCAGACAGTTATCCAGACCTGAATAACTATGAGTACGCAGCACAATGGGGACAAGATTGGAACACTGGTGATGCCGACACATCAGGAAGTTCAGATGGTGAGTTGTACGGTTTGCAGAAAGGCAAATTGATGGGCAAAAGTGGAAGTTTCAACGGCATCTGCTACAACTGCGGAAAGTCAGGTCATTCGGCCAAGTTTTGTTTATGCAAAAGGTGGAAAAGCAAAAGGAAAGGGAAAGAAGGGAGACAGCAAAGGTTGGAATGACAGTAAAGGTTGGACAGTCGGAAAGGGATGGTCAGAAGGTAAAAGGTTGGAACACATCAGGTAAAGGTTGGGAGCAACAAAGACCAGCAGCAATGAACAATTTGGAGCGTGACTCGAAGCAGTATGATGTTCTCGTGATGGAAACGTCGATTCAGGAGAAAACCGTGAGAGACAGTGACTGGTGCGTTCCCGTCAAACACGTTGCCAAACTCAGCCGCATGAGAGGATCGACATTAACCAAGGCAAGCATCAAATTTTTGTTGATCCAGAGGAAGAGGACCGAGACAATGACACAACAATCGGATTGCTTGGGATCAAAACAGTTCGCCCTGGAAGACGGAGATCAGTTACAAATTCAGCTGTTGTGAGGCTGGTGGCACTCAGTGGGAGCGAACGAGAAATCTCTCCGCCAAGAAGTCAAGTGTACGTTTTTCCAGCCTGACAGATGCAGACATCAATTTCTTCGAGAAGGGGAATACGGACTTGTGCGAGCTTCAAACAAAACACTTGGGCGCCGTTGCCAAAGCCTCTGGTTGTCGATTCAGGAGCTGGTGAAACAGTCATGCCAGTGGATTGGTTGACAAGCCATCCTTTGACAGAGTCCGATGGGTCAAGTGCAAATGATTTCTACACAACAGCCGATGGCAGCAAAGTGTACAACGAAGGACAAAGAAAATTGGATGTTTGCACACTTGACGGCCAACAGCGAAGATCCATGGCCTTTAAGGTTGCCAGAGTGAAAAAGGCTATGGGATCAGTAAGTAAAATGGTGAAGAACGGGAACAAGCTTGTTTCTGATCAAGAAAGCAGTGAAAAAAGACATGTCTTACATCCAGAACAAACAATCCATCGAAAAAAATGTGGTTACGACAGGAAAACGGTGTGTACGTCTTGGACCTGATGGTGGCACCACCGCAAAGGAGCAATGATCGCTTCGTTCGGCGCTCTGGATTGGTCGAGATGCGGTTGACCAAGCTTGGACGCTTTGAATTGTTCAGACAAGAATCAGTTGACAGACGTGCTTTCGCAGTTTCTTTGTTGAACGATACTTCCGCGTTTTGCTCACGAGTCGTGCATCAAAGTTGCAATCCACGTGAGAAGAGGAGTTTTTGACATTCACATATGTTGTCGACAATGACACGACAGTGCACGATGTACATACATACACAGTTGCCTTCAGTCCCTCAGTCCTGATCAAGTGTAGTATCTGTCCTTGTCATTAGACACTGACGCGCACTCCGTGAAAGGCTCAAGAAAACGATTCACGGCATGTGACACACAGTCATATTATTTCATCAATAGATTAAAGGTTTTTCAGGGTGTTGTAAAGTTTTCCGTTTTTCTCAAGTGTTGAAAGTTGTCAGATGTTTTGAAGTTGGTGTTTCAATTTTTAGAAGTTTTTTGAATTTAATTTTTTCATTTCACAAATTCAATACTAAATTAAGAGAGAAGGTAAGACATGCATTATAGTTAAGTTGTGATTTGTAAGTTCCAAGTTTTTTGAATTTCTCAATTTTTTTTTTTCAGAAATAAATTTCAACATTTTCAATTTTCTTGTGGGAGAAACCATTTTCAAAAGCTTCGAAAAAGTTATCAAAGATTTTCAAAGTTTCCGTGTGTTGGAAAAGTTTTTGAAAGTGTTTTGGAGCTTTTTTTTGGTTTTTTTTTTCAATAGATAAGTTGCGAGATAAGTTAAGAGATAAGTTGTGTGTAAGTTATAATTTGTTCGTTTTAAGATGAGTTATACGTTAAGTGGTAAATTGCCGTTTATTGTGCGTTTAAAGTGAAATTGTAAGTTATAATATACAAGTTACGGTATTAAAGTGAGTTGTAAGTAAAACTTTCGAAAACTGTCCAAACTCGTTTTTTTTTTTTGAAACAACAAATCTTTGAAACTTTCATTTCAACTTACAGTTTAACTTGTGACTTATCTCATGACCCTTTCTATGTTTCGAAAAAAAAAACTCATTTTTCCACAAACATGAAAACCTCACAAACTGTAAAAATATCACAACGTTTTCAAAACAACTTTAAACATTTTGAAAACTTGCAAAAACTTCAAGTTTACAACTTTGAAACTTATCATTTTTCTCTCTGCCAAAACGTTAAACAACTTTTGAAAACTTTGGAAACGTTCAAAAAGAAACATGATAAACTGTTCAACTTTTGAAAAAAAAAAAAAACACCAAGGCACAACCTATATCTCAACTAAAACCTTAACTTGAAAGTTAATTTATCGTAAATAACCTAACTTTAACTCATACTAAACTTATAAGATGCAATCATTACATTTTTCAATTAGATTGTCGCTTGAAGCGTACTTTACCACTTACAACTTCACTTTTGAACCTTTTAAATGACAATTACTATAATATTTCCAATACATTAATTTTCAGCTTAACGCAAGGTTAAATTACAATTTATAACTGAATTTAATCATGTCTTGAAACTTATAACTCAAAACCAAACGTATGATGTTTTTTAGACTTGATTTGTCATGTTACGCTTCATGTTTCTTAGAACCTAATTTACCTCATTACGTATGTCCTATAATTTACAACTTAACTTTTTTGTTATATCCTAACATGTTTCTTACCTTTTTTTTAGCACATTCAAAACATGAACCAAAAACTTCCAAACACATTCAAACTTTTTGATACTTAAGAAAATGATCCTTTGTGTACGGCCCGAGAGAACCAAGACTTTCGAGAGATCCAAACCCCTCCTCTTCCCCCCCTCTCCTCCCTTCCCCCGACCTCCCCTCCCTCCTCCCTCCTCCCTCCTCCCTCACCAGAGACGCTCCACACCCGCCCGTCGTCGGACGACTGGTGGCTCGCTTGGAGCAACCCGAAACCCCAAACCGGCTCCCAACGCCTACCACCTGGTTCCATTCACGACCCTTTTGATTTGCTTTCCTGTCCCACACAACGCCCTCCTTTCCATCGTCTTCATCAGACGATGACCTCCTGGGCGAGGCGAACACCAGGAACACGGTGCTCGACCTGTCCTTCCACCACGCGGTGGTGAGTGAGTTGCTCCGTGGACGGGCCGTGATTATCTCTGAACTTGCCATTTATCGTTGCTTTTGTTGGTGGCCCCTGTACGGCGGAGCTTGGTCTGGCCATTCCTGGTGCACCTCAGGCGAGACGCAAGCTGCGTGAAGTGAGACTGCTCTCCCACTGCAGGTGAGCTGGGAAACCAGCACTGGCGCGAGGACGAGTCGTCGTTGGTCTGCATAGGCGAGTGGTAGAAGCCATCGCAGTTCTAAGCTCGGTCCGTACCGACCTCCAGACAAGAGCCAGCGTGTCATAGTGAGCTTGTACTGAGGCACAGCACATCCCAAAAACTGATGGCAAGCACCGACGACCGAAGAAGCATAACACCATTGACCCAACAGCACTTCCAGAGCCATTCCAGACATCTTTCACAGCCTTAACGCGTGCAGTACGGCATCCCGCAGCTGCCAAGCCCGACTCGGAGTCACACAAACTGTACCAGCACTCACTCCTCTCCCTTCCAAAGAACTTGACAAACCTTTAAAAAACTGGAAAACTTTGAAAACTCATTTTTGAAATAAAAACAATGAAAAACGAAAAAACACTGAACACCTTTCAAAACAACAAGAAATACCACTGACAACTAAACTTATAATTTATCTCGTAACTTATCTCTTGAAAACTTGGTACCGAAATGTTCTGAGTATGTGAAAACTTTCGAAGCTTTCAGGACAAAGGGATATCAAGGGTCTGGTGATGTTCACGTAAATTCTCTGCTGCATACGTGAGCCTCGAAGGTGATGCCCATATCACCATGGCTGTCATCGTGTGTAGCAGATGACGGTTACCTTTGGCATAAGAGAGGGAGGAGGCAGGCAGACGAACAGTTAGTCCTCGTCCCTCTCATATCTCTGATTT
>CBDCEV010000261.1:0-7785 GCA_965215715.1 Hyphomicrobiales bacterium
CAGACCGCACAGAAAGTCACTTGTCCAAGTCCATGATACTGTATCTGTGTGTGTGCGCTTGATTCGTGCTTAATGTGAGATTGACGTGGAAGATTCTTTCGTTATTATTCAGAGGTCATGTTTCTGTGCATGAGGATCGTGAGTAGCTTTCTGACTAATTGGAGTTGAAAGAGATTCGTGGAACGCGATAGGCACGTACATTTGAAGTCTGCGGAAAGGCCTTCTGACGCTTTTCTCAATCACATTGTCTGTTCACATCCTTAAGCGGTCAACGAACGCAGTCGGACAGAGTCGAAGGCGTCCATACACATTGCTGGGACATCTTTTGTTGGGAGCGGTCGATCATTTTGCGATTCGGCGAAGTGCAGAAAGCTCAAGGCGTCAAAGCCTTGAGATCGGACGTTGCAAAAAATGCAACTGAGCTTGTCAACTTGGGTCCCTGCGAAAATGACATCACATCGAACACCGACTTTGGGGGAAAAATCGTTCCCCGCCAACGACGTCTGGAGAGATCCTCTTCAAAAGCAAATCGGTGGCACGTGCTCAAAAGGTGGCATCCAGATGACCTCAGACATTCCTGAACATCAAGCAAACCAAGCTCCTCCGAACATCTTGAAAGGCATCAAGAAGGACACGTTTCGTGGCGGAAACTTCCAGATCAATCTCGTGTACCACCAGAAGAAGCGCTGCGGGAAACCTCATCACACTTGTTCAAAAGTTTTCAGCACACAACTGAGGAGTTACTCCCTGTGTCACCTTAGAAACTGATTCCAGGAACCCCAAAACCAGAGGTAATCTTGAATCGCAACTTGAAGGGAGCGAGGCCCTTCTTTCGACGGTCTCTTCTCCCATGTCTTTCTGTTCGATTCTCAATTCTGGGTTTGGAAAGTTCCTTTCCAGTCAGAGTCCGTGTGACACGACTTTCTCTACCATCGACTAAGACCGTCTTGTCCAGTATCGACTGAACATCTTCAGTCCATCACACTGGGCGAGAAGCTCCGTCTTTATGACGACTCATCCACTACTGCATCGAGGTCGTCTATTCATCAGGACACACTCAGGTTTGTTCTCATCACTACGTCCCTTGGAGCGTCGCTGACTTGCTTCTCCAGGGATCTCTGCTCCACTACGACGTGGTGTCGCCAGGAGCGACAGTGAATCCGCCAAGCTATCACAAGAACCCCTTCGTGCACTTCCAGTTGACTGCCGTCGTGGGGATGTTGTGCAGGAAGCCTGTGCTGGCCGCCAGTCAGCTTCGACCCATTCCCTTCTTGCTGCACAAGGCGAAAATGTTCCGCTACGTCACGACGGGTATCAACTGGAGCTTCACTGTGAGGTCTGCACCAAAATGTGAGGCGACGGCAGGTACCAAAGCGCTTATTTCAGCGTACGGGTACCCATGCCTGTTCCGTGCGGCCATTTCACAAGGTATGTCCTGGATGCTTCGCCGTCACGAACATGTTCTGAGGCTGCTGGGTGCATTCCTGGCGGTGGCGCTCGGTACCATCGCATTCAATCTTCAGTATTCCCTCGCAGTCATCTTGGGTGTGCATGGCTAGACCCAGGACCAGATTGAGACGACAGGCTCAGATGGGCCAGAAGGACCACTGCGACCCTCATCAACCACAGAAACTGTTCCTGGCACGGGTTTTTCAATGGTCGTTGTTTGGGTTTCCTGCTCGCTTTCCTGTTGTCCCTGCCTGGGTTCGGTTGCAAATGACAGGTGGGATGTAAGGAGGAGCGCGCAATGGTCTGACAAACGGTACGCCCTCCTTTCGCTCAAGCACATGGGAAGGATTTAGGACCGTGTCTGCACACACTGTCCAATGCCTTTAATCACTGATTGCGCCCGCTGGCGAGCTGGCGAGTACAAGGTCTGGAGGCCTCCTGGAGCCTTGTAACAAACGACTCACGGAAAGCAAGACTGGACGAGTTCTGCGATCGGGCTCATTGGAGCGCCTGGAGGTGCCTGGGCGGGCACGGCGATCAGTTTTTCCATCCCCTCTGGTCAAACCTTACTGTAGGGTCGATGGCAAGGCGCAGACTCTGGCGAGCCCCCAGGGTGGGCCAGGCGCACAGAGGAGGGGAGAGAGGTTTAAGCTGGACGTGACGAGCGTCTCAGCACGAAGAGTGTGTGACGAGCACCCCAAGCAGCCGTCACTGGATGTCGACACCGCATTCCGCTGACAAAGAGGTGCACGTGCCTTGTGCGGAGAGCTGATCCAGGAGTCGGCCCGCGCAGGCTGCAGAGTAGAGACACAAGCCCCAAGCACAGAGCGATGAGAGTGACGAACTGGGGAACCCGCTCTCGTGCGGGCACCGGGTGTGGGGGCAAAGTAAGCAAGGCCGCGGCCAATGCGACTTGAGTTCCCAGGCCTCTTTGGGGAAGCAAGGCGGGCGCGCAGGAGGGCAACGCAACAGCGTGAATCTTACTTCGCCGTTGCCGCGAAAAACAAGCGCGAGAGGGAACACGCACTTGAGCGCGCAGTGAGACACTCAGCACGACAGTCACAAACACAAAGCATAGCACAACAGTGTTCCGCGCACCCACCCACTCACCCACACAGAGCACAGGTGCAACGCACGTGTAACACTGTGCGCAGTGGGTCCATGCACACACACATGCGCAGCCGCGTCTCAAATGAAAGTTGGTTGTGTACCTGGGTTGTAAAGAGTTTCCTTGTCCTTCCTTCGTCCGTGCCACCACGTCAGTACCCGTGGGTTGACGGCGACTACCTGGACACGGTTGTTCTCAAGTACATTCCTTGTGCTGGTATGGTGTTGGTGTATTTCTGGTCTGTCTTGATGTTCTCATGTCTTCTTCCAGTGACTTTCTTTCTCGGGGGCTCTGGAAGATTTCGCGGCAGTCTCGCCATGTGTGGAGTTGTTCAATCCTCTTGCGGGCTCACCGGTTAGTGTTTTGAACGTGATAAATAAACAAAATAGAAATGAATAACAAATTAAATAAACAGACAAATACATCAACAAATGTATAAACAGCTGAAACATCAATGGCAGGCAACAAAGTAAAAGACCAAAAAAAAAATCCATGGGATCAAAAAGAAACACATTGATCATTAAAGCTTCAATTTTCCATTCAATAACAATCGTCCTGATATAGCGGATCCTTAATTTTCAAATTAATCATACACATGTTTGCTTATTTACTTCTGTATGATTTTAATATCTGCACAGTTCCTTTGTGTCCAAATAAAAATCATTGACTTATGTGCGTGTGTGTCTATCCATTTATATTTATGTTTGTTCGTCCATCGATACATTAATTGATGTTTTTGCTTGTTTGTGTGTTGTATTTTGGTATTTCTTAATTGTTTACTTTTGTGTCTACTGATGAACGTCAATCACTTATTTGTTCATCGTTTCTGAAGTGAGATGAGTGGACAGAGGGGCAAGGGATAATATTTTCCTTCCACGTATTGCTAACTTTTCCGATTTGGTAGAATTCTGATGACAAGTATTGGTATGTTACCAAAAATGAAAGTAAGCTGTTCATTATACGTTATGATTACTTGTGAATTTGCAATTTTAAATTATTACAAGTATTTAAAAAATTTGTAACTATTAAAACTATTTTCAATATTTTAACGATTTTGATTTGTTGATTATATTTTCAATCTGTTTACAAACATTGTTAGCTTTCACAAGCTATTTTTCATGGTTTTTTTTTAACATACATAACTTTTTCATTGTAGCCTGTGATAATTAACTTTTTGAACATTTGTTACCTTATGATACATTACGGACCACAAGTTATCAACACTTCTGTGGACTATTTATCGAAAACGGATGTGCGTCGCGGCCTTTTTTTTGATTCCCAAAAATGTACCGTTCCGTGAGCACGAAAATTCTTTTACCGGACATGTTCCTCCGATGTGTTCTTGAAAACATATAGAAATTACGTAGTTTTGACTGATATCGTTTTTGTGCGATAAGAAGCAAAAAACGGACCGCGCTCCACGATGACGTTGGATCGTCGATGGTTTTTCATGTGACAGCCGAGCTTCAAAGGATGTCAATTGACAATTCAGCTAGCATATTGATACGCAGACAGTCCGCTTTTGTTTATCCAACACTGTTGTATTTTCGTGTGTTTTCGCATTTCGGCCGAATGTCCCTCTCGTTTTTTTTTTTTTTAATTTGTGGCAGGATTGGAAAAGAAATGCCCCGGAAAAGAAAAATTTTTGGTCACGAAAAGGCGGGTTCAATTTGACAAAAAAACGATGGAGACGCACATCCGTATTTATCGTAAGATATCATACCTTTTGGTGAACCATCTCTACAATTTTAAATATGGGTACCGTAAAAATTATTTTTATATTTTTCATTTATTGAAGCATTTTTATTTATTTAGAGATAATTATTACCATGTGTTTTTTTTCAAAATATTTTCATTATTTTGCATTTTTGAAATTTTTGAAATTTTTTAACACTTGTAGCGTTTTCATTTTTGTAACTCTTTCACTTTGAATTGTGATAAATTACCATACAACAGTTCTGTGAACTTATAAAGGCCAACGTATCATATGTTACCCAAGCTTTTGGTAAGTTATCTATCATAAGTTATCATAACCATTGTTCAGTTGTTTTCAATTACATTGACTTAAATTTTGTTTTTGAAACCTGTTCCATTTGTTTTACCTATCTTCGCTTATTCAATTTTGTTTATCAATTATTTTAATTAAGGTATGATAACTTACAATGAAAAACTTACCATATGTTTGGGTAACTTATGATAAGTTATTTATCATGAGGTAACATCCCCAATGATGAGTAACATATCATAGGATAAAGGTAGTTAATATTATTAAAATACTTCAAAAATTGAAAACGATAAAAATTTGTGAAGAAATTGAAAAGTGTGATATAAAATACAAAACGTACATAGTTTCAAAAGGTAATCATAAATTATGATAACTTACGACAAAAATGACTAACCATAAATTTTGATAAAATATAATAAGTTACTCTTCAAAATTTAAAGAAGAACTTCTGACAAGAAACTTATCATATTTTCCACTGAAACAGTTTATAAAAGTGAAAAAATATATGAAAATTAAAATATTCTAAATCGGAAAATGATGATAAATAATTCAAATAGTTGGAAAAATCCATTCAAATAGTTGAAGGAGGCCAAAGAGTTAACATAGTAAAAAATAATTCAAACGTTGGAAAATAGTTCCGAAAGTTAACATAGTTAAAACGATTGGAATTCTTACACGAGTATCAAAAGTTGAAAATATCGAAAAATAGTTGCAATAGAGAAACGTAAGTAATGATAACTTTCGATAAATAAAATTTTAGAAGTTTTGATAATTTATCGTAAGTTGTGTTATATAATCTAACAGAACTGTTGATACGTAACTTATCATAAGTTAAAGTGAACAAGTTTGTAAAGTTTCATTAATTTAAAACTAAATCTATGGGATAATTTTCGTAACTAAAAAAACAATGGCACCAAAAGTTGAAATGGTTAAAAGAAATAATAATATTTGTTGAAACAATATCAATAGAGAATCATTGTTCTGTTAACTTACGACTCATAACATAGCATAAGTGTTGAAAAGTTATGAGAGGTTATGTATCAAAAGTTAATGTAACGTGTGATAAACAAATTACATAAGTTTAACAATTGAATTGTTTTGAAGTTGAAATAATTTTAATACAGTGTGGTCGGCAAGCTTTGATCCTTTGGACCCGCTCCAAAACTCGGTATGGGTCCTTTTGGGGCCCACTTTTTGGATCGGACTGGGCCCTTTGGCAATTTGGGGTGCCCAATTCGAAAACTGGGCTCCCCAAATGGGCACATTTTTCCCAGTTTGTGCCGCCTGTTCGGTGTCAAAACACATGGAATCTTGCAAATACGAAAAACATTTGAAACACCCACTGGATCGACCAAAAATGCGTGTTGCTTCAAGCATGTGGTTTTAAGAATTTGCTTCTTGCCGAAAGAAAAGCACACATTGCACACATGCATGTTTTTTTCCAAATGAGCCACCCTCATTTTTAGACTGTGTTTCCTGCCACTTGCGCACGTTCACAAAAAAAAATTGAGAGAGGGGCCCTTTTTAGGCTTTTTGGGAAGCTAAAGTGGGCCCCAGGGCAACTTTGAGGAACAGTGGAGGCCCATTTTGGAACGGGAGGTGTTGTCTGTGTCTGTGGTGCTGTCTGTGTCTGTGGAGAGTGCAATGGAGTGTCAAATGACGTGTTAAATGACGTGTTTTTGCGCTGTGTTTTTGAGCAGCACGACTCACGATCACTGTTCTGTGCTACTTGAAAAAACTACCTTTGGCGGCCACGCAAGCCTTTAGGCTGCGGGGCCAAGCATAATGTCTCGTCATGGTCAAGATGGATGGGCTGCTCGCGCAGCTGGAAAATGACTCGTCGGACCAGACGACGTCTGCTTGCCAACGCATCGTCTCAAGGACGACCAAGCACGAAAACTGATGAAAACTGAGAAATACATGCAATTTACAGGTGATACAGCTCGCAATCAGCTCGTGGATACGACAAGGGGCACCGAGACACAAACTGCACGACAAAGGACGGCGTGAAGATCGTTTGCAGAGTGATTTGAAATAGTGCGGGGAATGGAGTGGAAACTCCGAGAAATGGCTGTCTTGCAAGAAAAGGCACCCCTAATGCAGCATCTTCGCTTCGCTGCTGCGGCCGCGCTCAGTGCCAGACGCCCGCAGACGTTTGCGAACACTGGCGACTGAACAACACGGCACGGTAGCAACCCAGACGTTGATCAGTGACGTGGCACGAACGCGCTCCTGATTTTATCATCAGTTCCACAGAGCAAACGCGCATATCACCCACAATGCGAGATGTGAGCTGAAAACAAAGGATAACGAGACACAAACCACCCTCCTCGCTACGAAGTGTCAAGGCCAACTCAACCATAGCGGACATCATGACTGACATCGTCGAAGTCATGCAGAGCAGATCAAGCGAGAAGTGGCAGCACAACCTCCTGGACGAGGGGACCGATGGAGTAGTGCCCGACCATGCACAGGAGCGGGTTCCACACATTGTGCTGATTGTCGTTCGAGCACTCTGAGCCTCCGTCAGTGGCTGTGTACTGCCTCATCTCCGTACAGTTTTTCTGCAGATCGCACCATTTGGCACGCAAAATACTTGTAAACAGTTTGGATTTGATACACATGTGACTGTGGTGCACGGATTTGGTGTCTTGTGCTTTGTCGTATGTCGATGTGAAATGTGTAAAAACCTGCTGTTTTGTCACAAATTATATAGCGGGTGGGGGCATTTTCATCAAAAGGGACCCAAATCAGACATGATCATTTTCTATTTTGGATCTCCCTTCTCCATACTACGATTCCCAAGAAAAACATGTACACATGGAAAACAAGGAATCCAAAACGCAAAGGACCCAGAGCTAGCCGGCCACGCTCTTGTTAAAATAAATGAAATACTTGAAATAGAGCGAATAATTCAAATGGAGAAATTCATTCAACCTATGTAAAAAGTTTAGAAATATTTCTAAATAGTAAACATAATCAAAATGAAAAAAGTTACTCATAGGTTATGGTAACTTACGATCAATAATTTCTCGCACGATTTGATAAATTCTGATAAGTTGCCCATCATATGTTAACAGAACTTTTGACAAGTAGTCTTTTATACGTCACAGCGAAAAAGATATAAAAGTGAAAAAGTTTTCAATAGTTAAATTAGTTGAAATGAAAACATAGTTTTTTTTTTTAATAAAACATACTTCATATTATTAACAAGAGTTCAAAT
>CBDCEV010000262.1:0-8339 GCA_965215715.1 Hyphomicrobiales bacterium
GTTACACCTGAGTTTGGAGGCCAATTTCGGCAAGAAGTGCCCCAAACCGCAGGGAGACCGGATCCCGTGAAAAAGAATGCCAAAACGTTCGAGGTGTCGCATAAAAAATTGTCGGGCTCTCTCGCTCGAGTCTGGGGGCCATTTGCGGCAAGAAGTGCCCCAAATCCGCAGGGAGAAGCCAAAACGGGGCTTTGGTCGGTTTGTGTTTTGAACCCCTCCCACCCCCAACAAAAATGTCAGTCCACTCCTCCCTCATTTTTGTCAGCGTTCCCGGCGTTGTTCTTGACATTAAGGAAGGTCAACTGTCATAGACATTTCCGGGGGAGGAGGGACTGACATTTTTTGGGGAGGGGTCCAAGGGGAGCAGGGTTTAGGGTTTAGGGTTTGGGGTTTAGGGTTTAGGTTTTTAGGTTTTTAGGTTTTTAGGTTTTTAGGTTTTTAGGGTTTAGGGTTTAGGTTTTTAGGGTTTAGGGTTTAGGGTTTAGGGTTTTCAACGACCGTGGTGCGCGCGAAATGTGGGATGAGCGCGCACCACTTGTGCGACAGCGTTCGCCCGCCCCTTTTCCACCCACACTCGAAGCCTTTAGGGTTTAGGGTTCAATTGGGAATTTGCTGATCACAATGAAACGGAAGCGCGAGACGTACAAAAGATTCTGAACATAAACCTGAAATTAACCACCTAGGCGATGCCACTGTATTTCACCCTGAGTAGGACGGTCGCCCCAGTGGCAGGGATGTCCCAGACTCACCGCCCCTATCGAAGGCAGTGCTCAGGCTTACCCCGTGGCGGGTGCCATGGCCAAGCCATGGAAAACATGTCCAAGCAAACCTAGACTATGATCCGAAGCTGTGACGACCAACTGCATACAGACGGCACGTAACCATGCATCCTTTTTGACCAGACGGTTTCAACGGGCACGGTCCTGCAGAATCTCGTTTCGCAATCTACAATTTGCCGTCTCAACGACCAATCTGCACCATAGGTCAGAAGAGTAAGCTACTTTGAAAACCTATACACTTACTTCATCTTCTCAGTCGGCCCATACATTGTGATTGGCGGGGGTAAAGTGCCGCTTGTTGACATCACCGCCGATGAGGCACTGGCTGCCGTATTTAACACGGCTCATGGCGGTGTACGCCGCGCCAGGAGAATACGTGTCGAGGTATAGGATGACCATGCTCAGTTCCGCTCCCTGGAACTTTATCACCGTCGAAGCGTAGCCAACCCGAACCGGGTAGTACGTAGCACCGCCCAGTTCTTTGTCCGTCCAATTCCAGGCGACGACGCGATGGCCAGTAGCAGTCTTCACCCGCAGCCCCTTCGACGCCGCATCGAAGCCTTCGACGACGCAGCGCATCCCATTCACGAAATCTATATCCTTGCGGACGTTCCTCGTGAAGTAGAGCGTCATGCCTTCTGAGCCTATTTGCCATGACCGTGGAATGAAAACTACCTTTGATGAGTCGGTTACAAACATACGCCGATATATATTCCCGTTAAGTCAACGTCGTCACCATATCTGCTAAGACAGGACAGCTCATGACTTGGAGATGGACAATCCTGGAAACACTTTGCGGATCCATTGTTACTGCAGCAGACAAAAAAACTTTCGACCACAACGAACAATTACCAGACCATCTTGAAGCTTTTGCACGACGCGTCCCATGTCCCATGAGCGGTCGAGACGAATGTACCTTGACATGCAAGTCGCAATCGATGTAGATGATTCGATAACGGAAAACAGCACGCCAGCGGATCTTCAGCCATAGTATCCAATCGCCATTCGGAGCGGTATGCTCTTGGTTCCCGCACTGGTTTTGGAAAGGTTGCAATGCCATTGAGCGCCCATGGGCTTTGACGTCTTGCGTACCAAAGCGCAAAGACAATGCGACAGTTCCAAAACAACTTAGATAGAAAGTCCAAAGCATACCGCTACCCCCCCAGAGGCGACATGCCTCCAGGTCAAATCGACATAGCAATCTCGTCCACAATGCAGCAATTGTCCCAGGTCGTCCTTCTTTCTTCGGTCTCGTCCTCGGTGGTTTCATTATTGGTTTCAGCAAATGAATAAAGCAACCCATACCCCAGCGCTCATGTTTAAGTTTTGTTAACTCACGTTGAAAGGTTGACGATAACGTGCGTTTGCCAAAAAACGACACCAAGTCGCAAAAAACAAAGAAAACATCACGAAACATGTTTACAAAATGAAATCGTTCCTTTAATACGTTTGGAGGTTTATGTTTGTACATGGTTAGCCAGAAATGTAGAAAGCAAAAAATCAGTTTACCTTCATATGAAGACTTCGTTATTTGCTTAAAAAATTTTCCGAATTCTTTAAATAGGTTGGGTGTATAGTACGGGCTACAATCCATCTCCGCTGGCATACAACACCAGCGTGCCGCAAAGCATAGACCCTGGCCAGAATCCTTTCGGACAGTGACACTGACCATGTCTTCCAAATGACTTGAGCCCTGACGCCACTACGCAGCAGCGTTATGAACTCGGCCACTTTTCCAACATAGGTTGGTCGCCGCCCTGGTCAGGTATAGTGTGGCTTACAACACCAGCTGACCCTGACAGTAACCAGGTCAAAGCTAGATATGTCACCTCAGCGTTGTTCGCCGCCCTGGTCTGGTTCCCTCTGGCATTCAAATCCAGCAAACCCTGGCGGTAAACAAGCCTTGCGTACATATGGATGGCTGTTTTAAGTCGGCTGCGTGACCCATAGAACGGGCTACGGTCCTTTTTGCTGACATACAACACCAGCGAACCATAAAGTAGCACAGTCCCCGGCCAAAATCCTTTCGGACAATGGTACTGACCATGTCTTCCAATTGACTCGGACCCTGACGCCACTACGTAGCAACGCTAAGGACTCCGCCATTCTTCCAACATGGCACGGGCCTCAACCAACTTAGCCGCAGGTGGAACGTCCTGGGCTCCGCCCATTCTCCAACACAGTAACTGATTAAACTAATTGCTGGAATTCTACATCAGCAGGCTCACGCCTTTGTCAATCACCTAGGTTGGCTGCGGGACTTATGGTAGAGGTTACAAGTCTGAGCCAACCTAGCCGCTGGAACTTGCATCAACGGGCTTACAAACATAGGACACATAACCATGACACCGATATATCTATTTTTTGAATTTGGGTTGATGTTCATGTTTGATTGAATATAAGAAACTATCGCATAAGGGTTGCCACACCCCTGATGCGCAACGTGGAATGCCAACTTCAAGCGAACACCAATATGAACCTTACTAGCTTGATCCATCCCCTACAAGAAATCATCCCAGACCGTCACAATAAGGTACAGATCAAGCCAGTGCTTCTCTTGTTTGTTATTCGTTCCTTTATATTAATATCCTTTGTACGGGGGCCGCATGTAAAGCACTATTACGTGAAACCTTTCTTACTATATCCTCTTATGGGCCAAAGCTGCCCATAAAGTGTCCTCAAGGGGCCTCCCTGGCCACACGGCCTCATTGTGTCCTCTTCAACGAAATGTCCTTATAAATTCTAGGTGGTACTTTTCAATATTATTCCTTGTACAGGGGCCACATGTAGTGCGCTGGCTCGTGCCACCTAATTTACAAAATTCACTTATGGGCCCATTCGCCCAAAAAGTATTTTGAAAGGGCATTATTCTCTGGATATTTTCTTTAAGTTATGTGTCCTTCAGTGTTGACCTACGGAGGTCGGGGCTAGATCGTTTCCTCGAGTTGGTACCTCTTCTTTTCTATCCCAAGCACTGCTGATTACGGCTACTGCCCATCTTCGCTAGCATACAACACCAGCGGACCACAGTGTAGCACAGACCCTGACCAAAGTCCTTTCGGACAATGGTGCTGACCATGTCTTTCAAATGGCTCGGACCCTGACGCCACTACGTAGCAACGCCAAGGACTTCGCCACTTTTCCAACGTAGGTTGATCGCCGCCCTGGTCGCGAATATCATGGCATACAACACCATCGGACCCTGACAGTAATCAGGCCATAGCTAACTATGTCACTTCAGCATGGTCGCCGCCCTGGTCTTGATTTGTCTGGTATACAACACCAGCAAACCCTGACAGTAACCAAGCTGTGGGCACGTATGTCCGGATTTTTGAAATCGGCTGCATGACTCATAGTACGGGCTACGGGACCATCTTTGCTAGCATACAACACCAGCGGGCCTCAATGTAACACAGACCCTGACCAAAATCCTTTCGGACAATGGTACGGACCATGTCTTCCAAGTGACTCGGACCCTGACGCCACTACGTAGCAACACCAAGGACTCCGCCACTCATCCAACACAGCACGAGCCTCAGCCAATTCATTCTTTAAAGACCTGTAGAGGTCGGGAACCTGCGGAGCTCGTGTCTCTTTTCCGCACCTGGTAGAATGCATTCGCTCGTCAGCTCGCAAAGCAAGCCGAGGTGCAACGAGATCCCGAATGCTTGGCCTGTGCACCCGCAGTTTCTAGGAGCCGCCCGCGAAGAGGACGCACTACCAGGATTTTGGCTCCCATGACGAAGGCCACCACGTAACCTGAAGGGGCATCCCTGGCCACACGGCCTCATTGTATCCCCTTCAAAGAAGTTTCCCCATAAGCTCTGGGCGGTCACTTTTTAATATTATTCCTTGTACGGGGGCCACATGTCGACCACTATTTCGTGCCACCTATTTTGCTAAATCCATTTATGGGCCAAAGCTGCCCATAAAGTGTCCTGAAGGGGCATCCCTGGCCACACGGCCTCATTGTATCCCCTTCAAAGAAGTTTCCCCATAAGCTCTGGGCGGTCACTTTTTAGTATTATTCGTTGTACGGGAGCCACATATCAACCACTATTTCGTGCCACCTATTTTACTACATCCATTTATGGGCCAAAGCTGCCCATAAAGTGTCCTGAAGGGGCATCCCTGGCCACACGGCCTCATGGTATCCCCTTCAAAGAAGTTTCCCCATAAGCTCTGGGCGGTCACTTTTTAGTATTATTCCTTGTACGGGGGCCAAATGTCGACCATTATTTCGTGCCACCTATTTTACTAAATCCATTTATGGGCCAAAGCTGCCCATAAAGTGTCCTGAAGGGGCATCCCTGGCCACACGGCCTCATTGTATCCCCTTCAAAGAAGTTTCCCCATAAGCTCTGGGCGGTCACTTTTTATTATTATTCGCTGTACGGGGGCCACATGTCAACCACTATTTCGTGCCACCTATTTTGCTAAATCCATTTATGGGCCAAAGCTGCCCATAAAGTGTCCTGAAGGGGCATCCCTGGCCACACGGCCTCATTGTATCCCCTTCAAAGAAGTTTCCCCATAAGCTCTGGGCGGTCACTTTTTAGTATTATTCGTTGTACGGGAGCCACATGTCAACCACTATTTCGTGCCACCTATTTTACTAAATCCATTTATGGGCCAAAGCTGCCCATAAAGTGTCCTGAAGGGGCATCCCTGGCCACACGGCCTCATTGTATCCCCTTCAAAGAAATTTCCCCATAAGCTCTGGGCGGTCACTTTTTAATATTATTCCTTGTACGGGGGCCACATGTCGACCACTATTTCGTGCCACCTATTTTATTAAATCCATTTATGGGCCAAAGCTGCCCATAAAGTGTCCTGAAGGGGTATCCCTGGCCACACGGCCTCATTGTATCCCCTTCAAAGAAGTTTCCCCATAAGCTCTGGGCGGTCACTTTTTAGTATTATTCTTTGTACGGGGGCCACATGTCGACCACTATTTCGTGCCACCTATTTTACTAAATCCATTTATGGGCCAAAGCTGCCCATAAAGTGTCCTGAAGGGGCATCCCTGGCCACACGGCCTCATTGTATCCCCTTCAAAGAAGTTTCCCCATAAGCCCTGGGCGGTCACTTTTTAATATTATTCTTTGTACGGGGGCCACATGTCGACCACTATTTCGTGCCACCTATTTTACTAAATCCATTTATGGGCCAAAGCTGTCCATAAAGTGACGTCTCAGGGACGCTCCAGAAAGCTTTGGGACGGCTGTGGCACGTTTCCAAAACGTTCCGGAAGGCTTTGGGACGTCTCTGGGACGCTCCGCAAGGTTTTGGGACGTCTTTGAAACGTTTTGGAAGGTTTTGGAATGCCTCCAGGAACCTCCGCGCGCTCAGATGTTACGCCTGCAATGTTTGTTCATCGTTCGGACGCTCAAACGTTACGCCTGTAATGTTTTTGGAAGCCGAGGGAACGTACTGGGCCGCGAGGGGCTTTGGGTTTAGGGTATTACTCTTAATGTAGCTCCAGCAGTCCGACGTCATCTTTTACGGAAGGTTTGTTTTAGGACACGTCGTGGCCCTCACACGTGCGTGCTCGGGCGGACGGGGTGCGCTAGTCAATGTCGGCGCACCCCTTTAGTTTTAGGGTTTAGGGTTTAGGGTTTAGGGTTTAGGGTTTAGGGTTCAGGTTCAGGGTTTAGGGTTCTAGGGTTTAGGGTTTAGGGTTCAGGTTTACCCTGGTTTAGGGTTTAGGGCCATAGGGTTTAGGGTTTTAGGGTTTAGGGTTTAGGGTTAAGGTTTCGGGTTTCGGGTTTCAAGGTTTAGGGTTCAGGTAGATTAGGGTTCAGGGCTGCAGCGATTCTTTTCCCACCCCGCGGCATTCATGCCGGCAACCGCCCCAAGTACATTGTATTTTGGAAAGATTTCGTTGATGATTTTGGGTGTCAGGGAATGGCTGTAAGCAGGCACTTGTTAGGTCTGCTGCATCTACGGGGGACCCTTACCCCCTGTGACACGCTGCAGCGGACAGATGACTCGCCAGGACATTCTCAGAGGGAGCGGGCCAAGGTGACCCCCCCCCTCCCCCTCATTTTTGTCAGCGCCGGGCCCATCCACTTGCATGAAGCTTGCTGCCGGAAGGTCATGGAATTCAAGATGGTAAGTGATCCCTCAGACTGACATTTTTTTTGGGAGGGGGGAGGAGGGGTTCAAAACACAACCCTACCTTTGCCCAAAACGGACAAATCCCAGACTTTTGCGCCGCCCGCGCGCCGAACAGGCAAGGTGTGAGAAAGTTTCTTTCATCTTGTTGGAGTCAACGTCCGAAGTTCTCTGGAGTGACCTTGAAAAGTGCAAGTGAACATGGAGTGCAAACTGTTCCTGCAGAATCCCAGCTGCGGCAAGGCTGACAAGATGAGTGGAGCAGCAAGCGTTCATAGCGAGCGATTTTGCTTTTTGATCCTTCGATGTCGGCTCTTCCTGTCATTGAGACGCAGAAGTCCCAAAGTGTCGGATTGTTCACCCGCCAATAGGGAACGTGAGCTGGGTTTGGACTGTCGTGAGACAGGTTAGTTTTACCCCACTGATGAACTCGGTGCTGCGACAGCAATCGAAGTCAGCACGAGAGGAACACTTCGTTCAGACAGTTGGCAAATGCTGTAACTGAGAAGCTGATGCTGCGAAGCTACCATCTGCTGGATTGCATCTCAACGCCTCTCAGTTGGAATCCGTGCTGGTCAAGCAGTGCTTCACACCATTCTGGTGGCGACGCGTGATGTTTTCAAGCTGCTCTTGTGACATGTGCATCGCGCTTCATGGAAAAATAGATGCGTGATGAATTGTAAAGGCGCTTCTACAATGATAATTCCTTTGCAAACGACTCAAACAAATTCTGGTGTCACAAGTGCCGAGAGTGGCCTTTGTGCCACGATCCATTAAGGTTCATCCTAATTGTGACGAATTGTGCCACACAAAAAGGAAACAAGTTCCATTGATTGAAGATTCTGGAAGACATGTGGGGATTTTCCCCCTTGATTTTCAGAGGGGCAAAAATGAGGTGAATGCGAATTTTTTCCGATTTTGGATTCTCATCCAAAAAGCAAGGGAGGAAGGGAAAAAGGGAAAAAGGAGAAAAGGGAGGAAGGGAAAAAGGAAGGAAGGGAAAAATGGAAAAAAGGGAAAAAAAGGGAAAGAAGGAAAAAAAGGGGAAAAAAAAAGGAAAGAAGGAAGAAAGGAAAAAAAGTGAAAAAAAAGAAGAAGGGAAAAAAAGTGAAAAAGGGAAAAACAAAGGAAAAAAGGAGAAAAAAAAAAAGGGGAAAAAAGGAAAAAAAAAAAAGGGAAAAAGGAGAAAATAGGGAAAATAGGGAAAATAGGGAAAAAGAGAAAAAGAGAAAAAGGGAAAAAGGGAAAAAAAGGGAAAAAGGGAAAAAGGGGAAAAAAAAAGGAAAAAGGTAAAAAGAAAAAAAAAAAAGGAAAAAAAAAGAAAGAAAAAACATGGAAAAAAAAACGAAAAAAAAAAAAAAAAAAAAAAAAAAAAAAAAAAGGAAAAAGGGGGAAAAAAAAAAAGTGGAAAAATGGAAAAAAGGGGAACAAACAACCTCCTCC
>CBDCEV010000263.1:0-4422 GCA_965215715.1 Hyphomicrobiales bacterium
CTTTGTTTTGGCTAAGTGCAATGTGGTATGTTTCAAAAAAGTGATTGCAAGGAGTTTAGTGCTAGAAATGTTAGCACTTAGCACTTAGCGAACATAGCATCTATCACGTAACACTTTTTTTTTGCAAAGTGCTGAGTGCTTGTTTAGCACTGGGCCACTATGGTTTTTACTCTCAGTATTTCATGATTGTGTGTATTTTTTCAACACTATCAACAGTATCATAGGAACCAAGAACATCAAAAGTGACGAGGCGAATCTGAGCTCAATGAAACGCGAAGTACATAGGACTTGGCAAACGCCAAGTATTATGTTCTTTGTCGTTCATCGTGCTCGGATCCGACCCCCTTACTTTTGACATTTTTGATAATGGCGAAATCAAATTTAACAGTGTGTAAGAAAAACGAAGCATATAAAAACCTCACTTTGGATGAAACAAAAGAAAATGCTAACATGGCACTTGGCAGTTTGATCTTGCTGAGTGCTGAGTATCATGTGCTATGTTAGTAATTAGCACTTGGCAAACACAAAGTGCCAAGATAAAACATAGCACGAAGCACGCAGCAACAACCAAGTGCCATGTGCTGTGTTTGCACATAATGTTTGCTAAGTTATATTTGCTATGTTGGCACTTAGCATTTAGCATTTTGCAGAACCTTAGTGCTAAGTGTCAAGTGGAAGATTTGCACTTAGTGTTTGCTGAGTGCTAAGTGCTGAGTCCTGCGCTCGCACTTGGCATTCAGTCTTTTATTTTTGTGCTTCATTTGTTACATTCACATGTCTCAAAAGTATCAAACGTAAATGGGGCGGACCTTAATGTTCTGTGTTTTTCAATGTGTTGAGATTTGGCGCTCCCTTACTTTTGATACTTTTGACACTTTTGATACTTATGATACTGTTGAAATACATTTTCAAAAACAAATTTATTTAACAAACAACGCACACACAAGGAAAAACACAGGAACACTCATGCAAAACAAAACGCAAAAAGATGAAGAATAAAAAGCAAACACAAATGCTAACATAGCACTTGGCACTAAGTGTTCGCTATGTGCTAAGTGCTATGTCATCACTTAGCTCTCAGCAAACATTAAGTGCTGACATCGCGCATAGCACTTGCTACCCAGCAACACCTAAGTGCAAACATTGAACATAGCACTCAGCACACAGCAGAACCTAAGTGCTAAGTGCTCTGTTGGCCGTTAGTTTTTGCTAAGTTGCCAAGTGCTACGCTAGCACACGTCGCAAGTAGGAGGTTTTGTGGCTTGTTTTCAAACATTTCAAAAACATCAAAACTATCAAAGGTATCAAAGGTAGACAGGATGTGGGCACAATGAAAAACGTAGAACATAGCACAAAGCACCTAGTAAAAGCCAAGTGATATGTTCTGTGACGTTATTAGTGTTTCGAAAATATATTTACATATACATATATAAATGCACACAAGTAAAAACAAAGAGAGAACACGAAGTGGAAGAAAGAACTGAAAACAAAGGGCGGTGACATAGCTCTTATCATTCTGTTTTTGCTCAGTGCTTACTGCCAAGTGCTCACATGGCACTAAGCACTTGCTCAGTGATATGTGCTATCATTGCACTTTGCACTTGCTGTTTGGTACGTGCTAGGTGCAATGTTAGCACGTAGCATTACCAAACAGTAAGGTGCTGGTACAGCCGCATTATGTTTCATATGTTGTTGGGAAATTAACCAACAATAAAATTACAATCATTTTTTTGTATTGACTTTGTTCGTCTGAAGATGTAAAAAAGCAAAAATTAAGCTGTCAAGCTGTGCAATTGCAAGTCACATGAAAATCAGGGAATACCCAAAGGTGCTAACAAAGCAGCGCCCCGAAAGACACCACAATACCCGAAACAGGCAAGGTTCAAAACCCCCTTCTCCCCCTCCACCCCTTGTTGTCAAATGCCACACTGTAGTTTTGCTGAACGCTAGCAACAGGCAACAGTTAGAACTAACAATACACAGTTGGGAGCAAGAGTCATTTCCAAAAAGACAAGTTGACACGCGACAGCAAATCCGCCAACAGAGTGGTGTCGGAGAAGTGAAAACTCAAATAGCAATAAATCTGCTGATCACATCGTGCAATATGTCCAATTACCATTCACATGAAACCCTTCTCCACTCCTGTGGAAGCATGCAGTATGTCAAATTTCGAGTCAAATGAGGAAGCGGTACGATGGAAATGAAGCAGAGGCGGACCTCCACAGCACTCCCGAGGACGCAAGCGCCCACAACAACTAAAGCAAAGACTCCATCACGAGCTACACTGCGCTTTTTTTTTGCAGACTTGGTAAGAGGGCGCGCGGCGCCCTTGTAACAGCAGCCTTCCAGGAACATCGCGCCACCTATCGCACAGAGTGCAGGCCAAGACCAAGTGTTTGGCATGTCTTTCACTATCATTATGGGAAGGGGCAATGAGCCACCCAGCTTTGCTTCATTTCACGGACCTGTGCTTGACTTTCGTGAGGCAAATACCTCTCTTCTTGGTGGAGCCCAGTGGCTCTCTTATTTTTTTGATGTTCTTGAAGTTTTTTTTTGTGCCCAGACAAATTCACTTAATAATGATCCAAGGTTAATTCCTGCACTGCTTGACATTGTGCTTTTCCTTTAATTTCCACGCCCCTGGTCAGGGTGTCTTTGCGTCTGCTTTTCAAGGTCTCTCTCTTTCCGCCTTTCTCTTTGTCCCTTGCTTCCTTTATGGTGAAGGTGCCTTTACCAATCACCGCTTCACTTCCCTGTGCGAACCTTCAACCTTGGTTTTAACTGCAGCCTTGGATTGAGATTCAGCATGGTCCTTTGCTTCAGCCTTGGATTGTACATCTTTCTGTGCATATCTCGTGCTGCTTTTGTGCATCTGCTTGTGTCCCTTTCCTGTCCTGATTTTGGCTTTCTTGTCCGCTGCTTCAAAAGTCACTGTTCCAAGTCTCATGAAATCTTTCTCCACTTCGGTGTATGCGTTGAATATGTCGCATTTCAAGTCCCATGAGGCAACGGTACGTAGCAGCACCCAGTAGATGCAAGCACCCGCTGGAGCCGCCCAGAGGGTAGTCATCCTCGTAAGAGGGCCCTGAGGGGATTACCCACTGCACGCGCGACACGAACCAACCAAAGTTGAACCATGAGTCTCGCGTGACCATACAGAAAAAGCTCTAGCCAAGACCAAGTATTTTGCATGTCTTGCACTTTCATTATGTGAGTGGAAGAACCATGCTTATGAATTTCATTTCACAGGCCTGTTCTCATTAGCTTGGTCCGTAGACACCCTTCTTGGTGGAGTTCAATTCTCGAGTCAAGCTTCCAATCGTACAGCAAATTCGTATCGCTGAGGTCCATCAGTCTTCGAAAATCAAAGATGTAGGTACAGGTCACGAGTCAAAGTCCAAATTCATGTCGGTGAGTTTTTTTTTTCATTTACTTCCTTGATGTTTTGCGTTCTTTAACATTCGAGTCATGTTATACACCCTTGTGGAAAAAATCCCGTTGCTGAGTTTAGCTTTTTGCTTTGCTTCCTTTTAATCAAAGTTTTGCATTTTGTGTGGACGGTCGTTGCCAAAGCTCCCATGCTGTATTCTTCAGAGTATTCATTTGCGAAGTCTTACCAAAGGTCTTGCCCTGAATCTTTTCAAACTTCTAGTGTCCCAAGTCTTTGTTGAGACCACCGTTGTCGCTGTTGTCAAAGATCAGTGTATCACCGCATATCTCTTCCAAGCCTTTGCTTCCACTTCACTGTTCTTGCCCTTCGAGTTTTTGTCTTTCAACATGTTTCTCAAAGGCAAAGTTTATCTCTTGAAAGTCGATGCTCTCAATGCTAGATGCAACCCCGGATCCCTTGTCACGAAACTCGGGCAATGTTGTCTTTTGGCGTAGCGCATCGAGCTCAACCCAGTCCTCCTCGGTCCAAGCCCACACCTTTACGTTGTCGCCAGCGTAGTCAGAATCCTCGTAGGGTTCGGTGCACGAATCGGTATTGAAGATGTGTCTGTCGGCATCCCCATGTGCATCCCTTCTCCAGTCATCTGCCGCCAAGTCGTCAAACGCCATGGCAGACTCAGCAACAAAGCTCACCCATTGCAGGGTGCACCTATCTGAACCAAAGCACTTCTCCACGTTGGTGTTGTGGTGTGGCGTGGCGTGTCTTGGTGTGGCGTGGCGTGGTGGTGTGGCGTGGGGATCCTCCATCAGAGGAAGGGGGCCCCCAGGTGGCAGGGCCTTTGGTGGCGTCTTGGGATGGAGGTCGCCCTTGAAGGGTCCCTCGGGAAAAGGCCCTCGAACGCAAGGGGCCCTTGTATGTAGGATGGTTTAAGCGGGCACCGGTGGGTTCCAAAAAAAGGAGGCCAAGTTTTGCTTCGAAAAGAGCAGTTGTAAATTCTATTGCTGACTTTCGAAAAGGTCATTGCCACGAAC
>CBDCEV010000264.1:0-5288 GCA_965215715.1 Hyphomicrobiales bacterium
TGTAAATGTGAAGTCACATTGTGTGTGGATGAACTCCTTCGAATCAATGTCGGTGCGAATAGTGCACCTACGCCAATTACCCTCGTCTCCCTGCATCAAGTCATGAAATTCAGGACTTTCACGAATTTGAACGAGAAGTGACACCGTTCCCAATGCCCATCCCCATCAGCATCACCACAGAACCTACATGGAACGGTCTCCCGAACGCGTTTAAGAAGAAATCCGTTCCAAACTCCACCCACTGGAACACGCCGCAGCAGCCTTCATCCATGTCAACCTGTGAAGAGGATGACAGCCGCAGAGATTCCCTCATATCCAGGAAGCGACCTCCGCGGAAACCAACACGGCTACTAAGGTCCAGGGCGACGTTAGTACCCCCATGCACGTGAGATTGACCCATTAAAATGCTGATAAAGGACAGCTTGGTGGCAAAGTTGCGGAAGTCGAAACCAATGGAGCCAGCACTTCGCACATGAAAATGGATAGCACGGTCCAGGTGCGCACACCACCACAAAGCAACAACCTGAATCCCAACCAAGCTCGGCAACACAAGAGTTGTAAGCCAAAAATCTCCACAACAAACGGAAACGACACTTAACCAAATGGTAATCATGGTCACAACCATCTAGCCATAGAGCAGACCGAAAACTACACCAAAAATTAGCCACAACAAAACAGGTAGACCAGGCAGCACGAACAAAAGCCGTACACGACTTAAAAAGACTACCAACTGCAACCAGAGAAGCCTCAGCTCCATGAGGTGCAGCAGGGATGAAAATGGTACGTTCAATTACGAAGCTTGACAAAGGCAAGGCAAATACCACCGTCACACGACCCAAGACCCCAGTAATTCCGTTTTTTTGACGTGGTGTTGTCACTCTATCTTGGATGGTGGTCTGCTGTCTGAAACGGAAACAAAACCTAAGCATGAGCTGTAGACTTACCTTTTCTGTTGATTGTGTTTGCAACGGAATGAACCAGAATAACAAGCATGGAACCTCTCCTTCTTTGGGCGATGTTCTTCTCTCCCTTTCTTCTCTTGTTGCTTTTGATGCCTTTTCTGCGGTGGATGGTGGTGACGTCTAACTACAAATCCTGCTGAACTCCGCAACTTTTCGAAATAGTGTTTTTTTTTTGCTTACCCAGGCCCCGTGAGTCATTTTTGCAATTTTACAATAGGAATCTGGGTTTTTGAAGATTTTTTAGAATTTAATAATTTTGAAAATTTGACTGAACGTCAGTAAAAACATTTTTGAGTTTAAATACGTGTGAGGATGTGCCAAATCAATGCGATGACTCCACTGTAACGTGTTTTCTCACTTGATCTCAAAAGGGGCTGTGACAACCAGTCATGATAAATACGTGTTCGTTGACTGTCAACAACGACTACTCAACATCTGTGCAGATTGAACTGTGTCTCAACTTTGTACAAATACGGACGTCTCCTCCATGGCTTCAGCATCATGACACGATCTAAGCCACTCACAAAACAACTCTGCACTGCACACGATGAACTCTCGCAGTCTCATCGTCTCCGTGACACTTTCTCACCGCATCACACTCATCGTACCACTGTTGAGCTTGAGACACTGAGCTCAACTCCACAAATTTCTCTCTCTGGCGCATGCAACTTGTAATCACCATCAGCTGCCACTTGGACCTCCAATTCGTGAGCGACTTTGGATTCGTACAATTAGTTCATCGCAACGTGAGATTTGTGGATACACTTGACTTGGTCCTCACTCATGGTGGCAATGTGCCGCAAGAACTGTACCAGCTTCCCACAAAAACTCCGCGTATTCAACATCATTAGCTGCCACAGCTGATCTCCAGAAGACCATGAGAGAATCCACGTCCTCTCTTTCATGTGGTCGATGTCATCAGCTCCCTTCAGTTGGCAGGTGTGAATGACATACAATACACGCACAACTATGTGGTTCCACTCCAACTGTCACGAATAACACAACACCAATCGTCCAACTCTGACACTCAAAATTGGGTCCCTCCCAATGATGACCTCAATTCCGTTTCCTCCGTGTAAAGTGAAGAAAAAAGCAACATGAACAAGAGAAGAACGATTCGCGGAGCCAAAGATTTTCATCTTAAAACCTACTGAAATTTTTTCAACAACAAAAATAAATTTCAACATTTGTTGATCGATTTTTGAATTCCAACTAACTCATTTTTGTGAATTCAAATGTAAATGTAGATGGTTGAATTCTATTTTTAAATTTCAATGTAACTGTGGATACTTAAGATTATTAAACAAGCTTCGGAACATTATTTTTGCCTCTGTGAAATCCAAAATAATCCTAAGTCATTCCTCCTGGAAAATCTCAAGATGAAAGTGTGAAAAATATCACAAGGAAAGGAATCAAGTTTTTCAAAAACCAATGAAAATTTCAAACTTGATTTTTTTTCCAAGAAAAAAGATTTTTCAAATTCGTTTTTTCTTATTACATGTGCATGACGTGTGGAGAGAGACAAAATCAGCAACATGCGATGACTCCACTGTAACGTGTTTTCTCACTTGATCTTAAAAAGGGCTGTGACAACCAGTCATGATAAATGCAGATTCGTTGACTCTCAACGATCACTAATCAACGTCTGTCATTGACTCTCAACGATCACTAATCAATGTCTGTGCAGAGTGAAACTGTGTCACAACTTTATACACATGCGGAAGACCCCGCCATGGCTTCAGCATCGTGACTTCGAAGCTTTGTGACGATCTTAAGCCACTACTTGCCTCAAACTCGCCTCAATCGCTGCTCTGCACTGCACACGATGAACTCTCGCAGTCTCATCGTCTCCGTGACACTTTCTCACCGCATCACCCTCATCGTACCACTATTGAACTTCTCCCTCATCGTGATTTGAGGCTGTCACGATCCACTGAGCTCAATTCCACGAGTTTCTTTCCGGTGCGCACAACTTGTATGCATGTTCACTCTGGATACAAGTAGTCATCGCAACCGGCTATGACCAAGTTTGGCCAGACCAAGTTTGGCCAAATCCAAGTTTGGCCAGACCAAGTTTGGCCAAATCCAAGTTTGGCCAGACCAAGTTTGGCCAAGACCAAGTTTGGCCAGACCAAGTTTGGCCAGGACCAAGTTTGGCCAAACCAAGTTTGGCCAAGACCAAATTTGGCCAAACCATTGTGTTGTTGTTGTGTTGTTGTCGTTGTTGTTGTTGTTGTGTTGTGTTGTGTGATGTGTGTTGTTGCCCAAACCTTGAACCCTGAACCCTTAACCCTAAACCCTAAACCCCCAAACCCTAAAGACCTAAACCCTAAACCCTAAAGACCTAAACCCTAAACCCTGAAGACCTAAACCCTAAACCCTAAAGACCTAAACCCTAAACCCTAAAGACCCAAAACCCTAAACCCTAAAGACCTAAACCCTAAACCCTAAAGACCTAAACCCTAAACGCTAAAGACCTAAACCCTAAACCCTAAAGACCTAAACCCTAAAGACCTAAACCCTAAACCCTAAAGACCTAAACCCTAAAGACCTGAACCCTAAAGACCTAAACCCTAAAGACCTGAACCCTAAAGACCTAAACCCTGAACCCTAAAGACCTAAACCCTAAACCCCTAAACCCCAAAACGCCAAAACCCCCGCCTTTGGACCCTCAACCGCGATGCTCCACATGAAGGCCCGTTGAAACGAAAGGCGGACATAAGCCGTGTTTGTGTGAAGGCGTCACCGGCCTTCGGCCGGCGACGCCTTCACACAAACACGGACTATATTGATTGTCCCGCACTTGGTCTGGCCAAACTTGGTCTTGGCCAAACTTGGTCTGGCCAAACTTGGTCTTGGCCAAACTTGGTCTGGCCAAACTTGGTCTTGGCCAAACTTGGTTTGGCCAAACTTGGTAACCACTCTTGGCCAAACTTGGATTTGGCCAAACTTGGTCTCGCCCATCGCAACCTGTACTCCAATCGACATTGCGCCGCAAGAATACCAGCGTATCTCGACAATACCGTGCATTCAAAATCACCATCAGCTGCCACAGCTGATCTCCAGAATACCATGAGAGACTCCACGATCTCTCTCTTGTGGTTGATGGTTTCAGCTCGCACACTTCTCAAAGTCATGCAGCTCGGTTGACGTGCAACCTCTGGTTTTCTTGTGACAATTCTTCCAGTTGGCACGTGTGGATAACATACAATACACGCACAGCTAAGCAATACCACTCCAACTGTAACGAGTAACACAACACCAATCGTCCAACTTTGACCGTCAATCAGGTCCTCCCCAATGATCACTTCAGTGCCCGAGACCACAGGCAACTGTTCTCCCGCCAAGCCCCACTTTCCCATCATCGTCATACATCTCTTGATGCGGTCTCTGTCCAAGTAACTGGTGTGAATTGAGCACGCTCCTCCAGTGTTCAATACGTATAACTCAAACTGCAGCGCACTCAATAAAATGACGTTGCATCGTCGTCGTCGTTCAAGTCCTCGGCTTTGGCTTCGTCTCTGCGTTCCATCTATCCCCGAAGAATGCTTCATTGCGAAAAAAACTCTTGCCACCATCGTGCCGCTCTTCCTGCTCCAGAATGAGCTTTGAGCAATAACCATACGACAGTACAATCTGAATCAGCTTCTCTGGATGTGCGAAAATCAATCCATCCACGTCTGTGTGGAAACATGCAATATCCGCGTCCAGAATTGCAGTAATCTTGCGATGTTCGTGCCAATGTGACGTTGACTTTTTGCTGTGCTTGCACTGGACATGCGAAACACCTTCAATGCGTGTGTTCCTGCGAAAACATCATACCTTTCGTGTTGATTGGACCTCCATGCTGACAGGTTCCCAGCGCACAATGTCTCCATTCTCGGATGCAATCACCTTCATACGCACATGACACCACCAGTGGCCTCAATTTTCTTCACCCGTCGATTCACACTGAAAGCTTCCATTTGGTCAAATTCTTTCTTGCGCCTTACAAAATACTTGTCTTGGCCCCGCAACTTTCCAGCGTAATGATCATACCAGTGACGGACATCATCAATTGTGTTTACAGAAGACTTCTTCATTGCCTCAGTTGGCAACATCCAGTCTGCTTGCTCCGCTTGATGTCCATCAATGCTCCTCAAATCACCAATACAACTTTCGACATTGTTCGGAGTCAATTGTGTTTCTGCTCTTTGCTTTGTAGCAACTGTTGTAGCATTTTTTCCAGGGCCGCATCCATGGGTTGCAACTGATTCTCATTCAGCTGACGCGATGCCCCGCCATCTCTTTCAACGAATTGATCTGTGTTCACTTCCTCCATTGTAA
>CBDCEV010000265.1:0-8090 GCA_965215715.1 Hyphomicrobiales bacterium
AGGATTTGCTTGTGACCAGGACTTTTTTTGTGGGATTGTAGTTTTACAACATTTTGACTCTTCGTTTGAAAACTACGAACACAGAATATTTGCTTCAAAAAACCGGGCGTGTGGGACGTTCCCACCGCACACAAGGGGAGAGGGAGGGACGCAGCACCACCCACAAGGAGGAGGGCGAACCACCACTCCACTTCAATGTTGATTGCTTGAATTTGGTTCAATTTGACTTGGTTAAATTTAGTTACATTGTTTCTTGAAATTTAATGTAATATCAACTATATGACTTTTTGTTGAAAAGAAGGAACGGAAGCACCAACCACAAGAGAGAGAGGAAGAACGCAGCATCACCCAAGGAACCAGGGGAAGCAGCACCCACCAGTTACACTATCAAAATTTGTTTCATGTCAAAAAAAAAGAACGGCGGCACCACCCCAAGGAGGCAGAGGGAAGAAGTACCACGCAAAAGATGGTTGAAGAGAAAGCAGCACCACCCACACGGGAGAGGGAGAGAGCAGCACACCCCAAAGAAGGAGGAGGGGAAGAGCAGCACCACCAAAGGAGGAGGAGGGATATTGCAGCACCACCCAAGAACGGAAATGCATCACCACCCAAAGCAGCACCGCCAGAAAGTAGAGAGAAAAGGAGCACCACCCAAAAGGAGCAGGGAGAACCACCACTGAGAAAGGAGCACCACCCAAAAGGAGCAGAGGGAACCACCACTTTACTTTACTTTCCTATATTGTGCGTTACTTTCTTTTTCACTTTATTAATACTTTTCACTAACGTTGTACGTCTAACCTTTTAACTTTAAACCACGAACTTTACAACTTAGACTTTACAACTTTACCTTTTTTAAAGTTTACCTTTTTTAAAGTTTACCTTTTAAACTTTACGTTTTTATCTTTAATTGTTTTTACTCTTAACCTTTACAACTCCAATTTTTTTTCAAAAAATTCTGTCATTTTTTGGGATTTTTCATTTTTTTTAAAAAAATTTTAATGATTTTCTGGAAAAAAACTTACTTCAACTATTAAAACACCTTGTTTTTAGCTTGAATTTGGGAAACAAAAATTCTTTTTTGGCTTTTTTTGTGCAAAATCATATTTTTTGCATTTAACTTCTTTTCCTAAAAAAAAAAAAAAACGTCACTTTTTTAAAACTGAAACTCTTTTAAAACTTTATTGTTTTAGAACTTCACTTTAGAAAGCTTTAAACTTTTTTAAAAATTAAGTTTTTTTTTTCAAAACTTTAATTTTTTTTGAAACTTTTTCAATTAAACTTTCTAAAACATTTAACTTTTTAACCCCAACTCTTACACCTTACACCTCACACATCACACATCACACATCACACCTCACACCTCACACCTCACACCTCACACCTCACACCTCACACATCACACATCACACATCACACATCACACATCACACATCACACATCACACATCACACATCGCACCTCGCACCTCACACCTCACACCTCACACATTACACCTCACAAATTACACATTGCACATTGCACTTTACACATTACACTTTACACTTTGCACCTTACACCTTACACTTACCACTTAACACTCAAAACTTCACATTCAAAACTAACACTCAAAACTTAGCACTTAGTACTTGACACTTAACACTGTACACTAAAAACTTTGGACAACAAAACTTAAAGATAAACTAAACACTTAAAGATAAAATGAACACTTAACTTTCAGCTTGACTTGACTTGACTTGACGTGATCTGGCCTGGCCTGGCCTGACTTGACTTGACTTGGCTTGGCTTGGCTTGACTTAACTTAACTTCAAACTTTACTGACTTGAAACCAAATTTATCTTACAAATTAACTTAACACATAACACCTAACATTTAAAACTTAACATAGCTTAACAAAAAACACTTAACTGAAATTTCAATTTATCTTAACCTACCTCCTAAACTGAGCATGCCATTAAACTGAACACAACTTAAAACATAAACTGAACACTTAACTTTCAAATTAACTTCACTTAACGTCACTTAACTGTCATTTTTTTGCCTTGTAACCTTGTTAACGTTGTAACCTTGTAACCCGACCTTGTAACCTTGTTAACTTGAACAAAACTCGAAAAACTTGAAAAACTTGAAAATGCAAAAATCTTGGAAAAACTTGAAAAACTTGAAACTTGGAACTTGAAACTTGGAACTTGAAACTTAGAAACTTAGAAACTTAGAAGCCCAGAAACTTAGAAACTAAGAAACTTGAAACTTGGAAACTTGAAACTTAAAACTTAGAACTTAAACCGATCCTTGACATTGACCCTTAACTCTTAACTTACGTTGCTGCACCCTTTTTTTTCTCAATCTTTTGTTCAACATAGGAGGAACGGTAGCGCCACCCAAATGAGGTGGAGGAACGCTGCGCCACCCAAAAGGTGGAGGGAGGACAGCAGCACCAGGGAAACAGCACCACCCAAAAGAAGGGAGGAAAAGTCAGCTCCATTGACAAGGGAGAGAGGAGGAAAAGGCAGCACCATTGACCCACCCAAAGAGGGTAGAGGAAGGCAGTACCACCCTTGAAGCGGCGGGAAGGAGGGGAAAGAACATCCACCCTAAAGAAGGAGGAGAGGAGGAAAGCAAGAGGCTCGATCAGAACTGGTTTGTACATCAAAGTTTGAATGAAAAACACATATTCATTCTTTGAATTATTATCATTGAAACAACCATTCATAAACACATTCTTTGTCCTTTCGTAACTGTTGGAAAAAAAACAAAAGAGAGACAGGACATCAAGAAGTTGAAAAGGTGCATCGGGCTGCTTCGCGCGAGGGTTGATTATGCCGAAAAGTCTCGCTGACGGGGTTTGGTCTCATCGTCTCTTCGTCTCCTCTTTCTGTGTCCTTCTCTCCTTCTCTCTTTCTCTCTGATTTTCGTTCCCTCTTGTTCTCGTTCTCTCTTGCTTTCTTTATATCTTGCTCTCTTATTCTCTATCTCTCAAACAAACAGGGTTCAAAAATTAACTTGGCAAAGTGTTTTCAAAACTTCTCATGTCTTATCAATGCTCTCCATAACTTTTCAAAACAAAATTATGATAAGTTATGAAAAATTTGATAGGTTATGTGAAAATCCGATTTTTGATTGGTGAGGATTGTGCTGAACGTCATGACGAAGAATCTGTTAATGCTAATCCATGTTTACGCGCTAGTTACTTATATTCATTGTACACCATGAGTTGTCATAAGTTGTCATAAGTTATGACAACTGCTTTCAGCTTATGATCACTTATCATCAGTTATCAGTTACCACACCAGAGAAAAACAGAAAAACAAACAAAGAAAAGCAAAGCATACCACTTGCCCCTTCTCCTCACCACACACCACCACAACCACAGCACACCACATCTCATCACACCACACCACACGACACGACACGCCACCACACCACCACCCCGCCTCCCCCGTCCTCCCAGTCCCCTCTCCTGCCTCCCACCGTCCCTCATCCCTTCTTTCTTTCCCACCACCACTAACCAAATCCAATCCATTTTCCTCATCCTTCAACCCCTCGCCAATCCCACCTTCACGCACACACACCCTCCCATCCCGGTCTGTCGTAAATGCGGCTTGTGTAATTTATGTTCATGGTCTGCCCAATATGTTTTTCAAAAACAAATCAATGTGTCTTCCGATTGCCGCTCTTTCCTGCGGACGAGCAGGTGCTGGCGTCTCGACAGAAGGATCAATCACCAAACATCGTGTCCAATGAAGATGTTCGTACGACGCTCCTCGGAGGGACCAATGTTTGACTGTGGTTTATTGATCATCGGAAACGGGGGTCGCCGTACACAGCGCACAAGTTTGGTGGCTGGAGGGAGCGACGCTGAGCATCACTTGGAGTTTGCTTGCAGTTTGGCACGGTCGCAGGTCCAGCGAGGTGGACGCGTTCTCTTTGAACATCCTTGGGCGGCGACTTCGTGGAACGAGCCGTGCTTGAGAGAGTTGTTAGCGATTGATCGCATGCGCAGGGTCCGATGTGATCAATGTCAATTCGGAATGACTTCGGTTGATGATGCGCAGAACGTGGGACCTGCTCGCAAGGCGACAGGATTTATGACGAATGATGCGTACATCGCGGAGGCCGTGGACAGACGTTGTTTTGGGTGGCATGATCACAGTCAGTTTTTTGAACGGGAGAGCAAAGGCTTGCGAAAAGTGTCCTCCACGATTGGTGGCGGTGATATTTTGCGCTTTGCGACAGAGCGTGCCCCGAGATGCGGCGAGGCGCAAGGACTGATGGGACGAGACCGTCAGTTGACGATCGCAGCAGTGGAAGCTGGACCAACTCTCGAAGAGCCGGAGCTTCTGTCGATCCTTGATAGCACAGACAGTGCCCAAGAGTTCAGAGACAGGAGCACAGGATTGCCGCTGAACCCTGAGATGGTCAAGGAGCTCGAAATGCAGTACATGGATGAACTGAAGGTTCTTGAAGACAACGATCTGGACGGGTCAACCACCGATCCCAGGCCCAACTACAGGAGCAAGTTGGTCTGTCAGGTGACGCGCCAGCGGTCAACGATTGATGTGGAAGACTGGACAGCAATGTTTGCCGCAACTCGCCCGTGCGAGGCATTCCGTCTGCAGCTGAGCTTGATGATGACAGGCCCGATGTCACAGGTCGAAGGAGACGACGATGTGTTGATGCTGTTGGACATTTCCCGAGCACATCTCCACTCACCGTTTGCAGGGGTATTCTTCGTGACCATCAATGGCAAAGTCTACAAGTTGCTCAAAGCAATGTATGGACTGCAAGATGTGGGAGCATCATTCGACCGAAAGGTGCTTGATGTGATGAACTTGATGGGAGTGTCATTGGGCAAATTCAGCATGTGTGTTTGACACAGGAAGGTGATGAACACGTTGGTTAGGTTGGCGCGCTGGGGTGACGACTTCTCGTTGACTGGTCGCAGGTCACTTGGCAACACATTCCGAGACGATTCGGTGAAAGCACCAGCTGGTCAAGACGACAGCTGTGCTGGGCCCGAAGCAATCCACCTGAACAGACTGCTGAGGCTGTGCCCTCCAGGAGCAGAGGGAGGCGAGCGATGGGAGCTCGAGGCCGACCCTCGACACGTTGAGGTTCTGGTCTCACAGATGGGCCTGGGTGACGAAAGCAAAGCAGTGAGTATTCTTGGTGAAATGTTGACGTGTTCACTCGGACGTGTGCGCAGAGAGGTCGATTGTCGGAACGAGGTGCCAGGGACGGGCGACAAGCTCGCAATGCATCGAGTTTCGAGCGTTATCGACAGCAGTGAAAGGGAGCATCTGACGCCGAGGCGTGGACAGATCTATGCACTCCTGAGGTCATTCTTCATCTTGTTTTTAGTGATGTAAGTGTTCCTGACTGTGCAGAGACTGTACTCCAGACGTGACATGCGCATTGACTTTGACATGTTCTACATCGCCGGTTGTCTCAGGTCATGAGAGTCTCAATTTTCATACCCTATCATAACTTATGCTGTCATATAATTGAGATTAATGAGCTCTCTTACATCAATGATCGTTTTTAACATTCATTGAGATTCTTGGGAGCAGAACCCTTCAAACATAATTAGGATTTTATCGCAACTTGTCAAAGTCCTTCACAAATTAACAAAGTTTTTTTTTTTTTCATAGCTCATCAGAACTAACGAAGCTTATCATAACGGAGTTTTTGATGATTTGTCATAAGTTACCATACATTTTTCAAAGGCATGTCAACTTGTGAAAAACTCATGAAAATTCATGATACGTTGTCCTGAGTAATTCTCAAAAACAAAACACGTCAAAGATAACATTTTTGCACAGAAAAACATGACCCACACAGACCCCAACGCACACGAAGACACACCCAAACATCATACGTCACTCGTCCAGTCAGTTCTCTTTGTGGGCCGGAGTGCATGGGCTTCGGCCCATGGTTTGTTTGGCAAATTGTTCGCATCTTACAGGCTTGTACGTGCGCTGTAAATGGAGATATCTCTATTTGACTCTTTCTCTCTTTCGCTCCATCTCTCTTTCTTTCTCTCGTTCTCTCGATGTCTCTTTGTCTCTTTATCTCTTTCTCTTCGTCTCTCTTTTGTCTCCTTCTCTCTTTCTTTCTTAGGCAGAAAATAATTTGGATTTTGTACCATCCTACCACAACAACGTATCAACCCAATGATATAAAAAAGTAATTAGCTTTGCAACATTAATTAAGATTTTTTGAGCACGCAACCCCACCCAAAAACGATTAGGTGTTTATCACAATTTGTGATCAGTTATGATAACTTTTCATAAGATATCATGAGTTTCGTCACTTGTGAAGGAGAGAGAAAAACAACCACACAGGCCCACACGAACAGATTCACCCCACACCCACCCACACCCACCGACCCAAACAACACAAGTTCATCGTTCGTCCAGTCGTACACCAAGCTTTTGACTTGCCCTGAGGCTTGAGTGCATTGGTCTTGGCCCATTCCTTTTGTGGAGAATTTTTTGGATCATGCAGAAAGAGGAAAACTTGTGCAAGTTTCGTGCCACTTGGAATGAAAGTGGGCTTGTACTTGGGCTTGACATCGAGATGTGGCTCACTCACGATATTCTCTCCTTCCTTCTTTCTCACGGTCGCTCGGTTTCACAACGTTGTTGGTTCCAAAACAGTTCTGCACAGATCATGGAAGTCTGAAAAGAGATGTACAGCAATTCTCTTTGGAACAACTATGGTAATGGCGGTGCATGCTCCAGGCTCGAAGAAAGTCTGGACATGTACGAGGAATGCATCGCAAGTGTTGTTTTAGGTACTTCGAGAAGGTCGTAAAGGTGGTGCCAGGGACTTCTTTTTCACAGGTGATTTATGTAGAGTTGGGGCTGATGTGCACAGATGAGAAGGATAACGAGGAATTGACGAAAATGTGCGGTCCCTTGTGCTGGCAGGGATATGACAAGGACCTTGGCGGAACCAAAAAAATCATGTGGCGTGGAATCAAGAAATAATTTGATTGTAAGGTGTCCTCCACGTGGTCTGCATGTGGTAAAGAGAGAGAGCAGAGGCTTTTACACACAGGCACTTGAGTTCAGATAAGAAAGAAGAAATTTCATTGCTAGACTACATCATTTGGCCAACGCGAAGAAACGACGAAATCTACATTCACAAAGAAGGAAGATTATGGGCTACCTGGGATCATTATTCTATATTTCCGAGAATACAAGAAGAAGCACACACAAAGGTTTTCCAAAAAAGTAATAAAAAGTGGACGGGATGGAGGCCGATAACAGAAGAGCAATCAGTGAAATTCAAAAAAGAAGTGATGATCAACAACGACGGTGTCGAAGAAAATCTTGCAACTATACAGAAGAACACCGAGAACGCGGCCAGGAAAGTAGTGCACCGAACGAAAGCACAAAGAGAAAAATAAATAATGAGTACTTCAGAGAATGTCAGGTTGCGCGAAGAAGCTGCAGCAAGGTGTACAGCAAAAATCAAACGGAGGATACTCAGGAAGCAGGCGAGGAAGGCTAGAGCTGTGCATCTGGTGAAATGCAGTCTGGAACCAGTGAAGAAAAAGACTAAAAGTAAACCACTGACAGAACTGTACGTTAAAGGGCAAACAGAGAGGAATGGCACAAAGAACTCCAAAGGCACTGTGAAGAGGTGTACACTTACTTGGAGGAAACAAAAGATGTTCAGGAGGAAAGAATTGAATATTTCAAGAAGAAAGGGAATCAGCAATTTATTGAGGAAGGTCGCAACGCAGAAATCACAGTGGACCTCGTGCTGCAAGCCAGAGCGAAGTTAAGTGACAACAAAGTCAACGGGCCTGAGGACGCCATCGTGAGCGAGATGATCAAAAGACTGCCCATGGAGAAAATCTACACTATTGCGAAGTGCGTTCAAGAACAATTCATTGGCCAGCTGGAATCCCCAAGCTTGTGGAAGGTTGTGAAACGCGTCTTCTTGAAGAAGCTGGATGCTGCGCCGACCAAAGGGAGCAGGAGCTACCGGGCAATTGCCTTGACATCAGTAATGTCAAAGTGGTACGCAAGCTGCGTACTGTTACGCTTGGAGAAGGAAAAAGGGCCAGGGAAGTTGAGGAG
>CBDCEV010000266.1:0-2713 GCA_965215715.1 Hyphomicrobiales bacterium
ACAAGTTCCTCAGGGCCGACCTTGGTTGCCCACATCAGGCCAATGTACGAGGCATTTTGCCTTCCGCGAGGAGGGTAATTGTTCAATTTAAACATGTATTTGGAAAACGTAATCGTTCCATCAATGAACGTATTTGAAACGTATTTGGGGATTTTTGCGGAAATGGGCTTGTAGCTGGTCTACAAAGTCTTAAAGGTTGACACACAGTCACGCTGGCGACACGACTGCACGGACACATGGTCGTGCAATGGAGCGCCAGTCTCTTCGCACAAAAGCTCAGAAGTCTTGCTGGCGAGATGGCTGATTGACAGACGAGCATCACTATTGCTGACATCGTGTCATGGGCAACGATGCCCTGCAAACCAAACAATTTCCAGCCGCATCTGGTCACGAATGTTACTCGGATAATTCTTGAAATGGCGTGGGGTGTTTGAGAATCGCAATAGCACCTTGGATGTCGTGTTGTTCTTCAACGAAGGTTACTTCATTTTTCTCTTCAGTGATTCTTCTCATTCAAATTCAAATTATGGTGGGTGGGTGTGGGAGTGAAGTCCTGTCGGCCCGCAATCTCGGGTTGTTGTTGGTTGAAACATATTGTTTTGTTTTGAACTGTTTTAGAACTCCCTCAATTTGTCCACCTTGTGACTAACATCTCACAAGTTATGATAAGTTAGCTCGGCCAGAATATGATAAGTTCGAAAGGTGTTTGATAAGTTTTGATAGGTTCTGATTTTTTTGAGTTGCCAAGAAGTTCACTTGTTTTTGCTTCCTCACCTTTTTTTTTTTTAAGTGCGAACTTTGATACTAAGTTCATCACAAGTTATTGATAAATTATTTTTAAAAAGGTTTCATTTTATCAAACTGAAAAAGGTGAATGTGTCTGTGTGTGGAGTGCGAGGGCCTCGGGGCTTGCAATCTCGGTATTTGTTTGTTTCACTTTTCGGTGGTTTGTTTGAACTTTTTGGAACTTTTCAAACATGTCAACCTTTTGACCAGCTCTTCAAACGTTGAGATAAGTTAGCTTGGCACGAATATGAAAGTTCAGATGATTAAAATGAAAAGTAAAGACAAGTTGTGATAAGTTAGTGGCAAGGTTTGGCAATGAGATACATTCAAAACGTGTGAAAAATGAAGAAAAACAAAACTTAGCTTCCGGAGAAGTCAAAATTTACAATTCCAGAAGACCCCTTTGGAATTTCAAAGAACACTTTTGAAAACTTTTTTAACCTGGTAAAACAAACATACGTCCTATCAAAATAACTATTATTATGGAGGATGTGCGTGAGTGTGTGTGGGTGTGAGGGCCTGGGAGCGTGCAATTTCGGGATTTGTTTCGTTGTCAATCTTTTTTATTTTGACAATTTTCAATTGTTTCTTAACTTGTCAACCTTGCCAAATTTATCGCAAGTTGTTGACAAGTTTTGAGTTGTTCGTGGCAAAGTTGGCAATTTTTGTTCAGAAGAGTCAAAATTGAACGACTGGGAAACTCATATTTTTATAAGTAACGACAAGTTAGCCAGAAACATGAAAAAAGTTATGACAAGTTATGATTCTGAAAATGTGGCGTTTTCTGGTGTCGAAAGCTTTCAACATCTTTTTCAAGTGTCAACGTTGCCACTAACTTATCGAACACTTTCATAGGTTTTGAAAAGTTGGTGGCATCTCTGGAGTTGTCGTAGCATCCTATGGCTCGCACCATTCCTTCAAGCCCACCGCCTCCAACAGTTTGAAGTTACAGGAGGAGGACCACTTGCAACCTGGGAAGTCCGACAAGCTGACATTGCAGTTCAAGCACGCTGCTGGGCAGGCCTCCGTTCGAGGTGTGCAAGGCCGCGGCCAGGAATTGCGTGTGGAATTGACTGTGACCAGGACGTATGGGTGGATGGCTAATGCGAAAGGTACTGGTCCCACCGGGTCTCTCTGCTGAACGCCCGTGTACTGGATGGATGTGCCGCCTCCGACGACCAGTTTTGGGGAGAACGGTGGCAGGAACCGCTGTCACGTGCCATAAGAAGAGAAGTGTTCGCTGACGGGGCCAGACACCGCCGGACCTACCCACGGAATCAAAGGCGTTACGGAGATCGACCAGAAGCAATACGGGGCCAGCCGGCCTGGTAGGTTTCCTTCCTAAGGCGGGTGATGTGGACTGAGCGGCCTCACCCGCCAGATCTCGTCGGGGATTTGGCCTTCTATCATGAGCTCGACACACTTCCGCAAGAAGGCGCGTCAACTGATCGATCCCCTGTGGAAGGGTGGGTGGCCTGTTGCAGGCGGAGTTGTCTCATCCCCGAAGGTCTCGCTCCCGAGGTGGATGGGAATCTCTTGAGAGCCTTAGAGACGATGTCCTTATCGATTGGAGGTGCCTTCATCGTCCTTGTGTTGAGGTAATGGTTGGATCATGTTGCTGCCCAGAAGAATTATTGAAACACATCCACCAGAAAGGAACACCGTCGTCGTGGGCACGGTCTCACAACACACATGAATCAGCAAAGCACACCGCGAGATCTCGAAACAATCGGTGTTCAGCCACAATGACCGCTTGATGATGTAAACCTGAGGCAAATCACGGTGGTGCAACTCGAGAACTTAAGAGAGCGACGTGACAACAGGAATGAAAACCTCCTTGCAGTGCCTTTTGGTCACCATTATGCCGCCAGAAGTCGACCAAGGATTCCGAACATGTGCACAAATTTGTGCTTAGAGAAGCGTAAAA
>CBDCEV010000267.1:0-5801 GCA_965215715.1 Hyphomicrobiales bacterium
TGCTTGGTGCTGGCCCAGGATCCCTGAGTCAGTTAAACTGTCAATGTGTGCGTGGTGTTTGCTCAAGATAGCTGGGTCGTCTGGCCCGAACAAAATGTCGAGGCTTTCGTGCATGCAAAAGATCTTAGAGCCGAACTTAACATCTATTGTTGTTTCGTGTTTGTGCAAGTGCAGGACACCTGTGCGAAAGTGAACATCGAAAGGTGTTTGGTGCGTGTTTAGGAACCCTTGGTTGAATATAACATCAGTGTGTTTCTGGTGTTTCTTCGGGGTCCCTCGGCAAAACCCAAAATCAATGGAAACTTGGTGTATGCTCAAAATCATCGGGCCGAACTGACAAACAATTGTGCTTGGTGCTTGGTCTGGATCATGGACTGCCTGGGTCGAATAAAAATTCATGGGTTTTCTCGTGTTTCCTCAAAATCCCAGGGCCGAACTAAACTTCAGCGGACGCGTGAAGCTTGCTCAGGATCTTTGTGTCGAAATGAGCATCTGTGGATGTCTGTGCATGCCCAGGGCATTTTGGTCGAATTACGCATCAGTGGCAGCTTAGAGTATGCTCAAGATCGCGGGACCGCTGTTCAAGATGTGAGTTTTGTGCGTGCTCAGGATCTTTAGGTCGAACATGACATGGAAGAGTGCTTCGTTTTGTCCACGGTTACTGTTCTGACCCCAGATTTCTGAACTGCTTGGTCCATCAAAAATAAAATGCTCAGGACCCAAGGGCCAAACAAAACGTAAGTGGGAGTTTGATGATTGCTTCAAATCTAAGAACCCGGATGCGCATCAATTGATGTATCTTTTTTGCTCAGGAACGCTAGGCCGAAATAAACATCAGTATGAGCTTGGTGCTTGTTGATGATCACTGGGCTGTACAAACAATCAGTGTTGTTTGGTGTTTTCAGGATCAGTTTCCCGACCTGAACATCTGTGGTGTTCACGCATTCCAAGGATCCTCAAGCTGACCTGGACATGGAAGAATACTTTGAGTTTGCGCATGATCTTTGGGCCGATTGGGTCAACCTCAGCATCAGTCCGTCAGGATTTTTTGGCCGAACATAACTTAAATGGGAGCTTCGTACTTTTTCAAGACTGAATATCAGTGCATACATTTTTTTGTCATGATCCCTGGACCGCACAACACATCAGTAAATGCTTGCGGTGTCCACAGGACCCTTGGGCCGAACTAAATAAGCATAAATTTCTTTTTGGTGTTCGCTCAGGATCCCTCGATCGAGAAAGAGAAAAAAAAGGTGCGTTGTTCTTGCTCAGGATCCCTTGTTTCGAACAAAACAAAGTTGGGTACTTGGTGTTGGCCCAAGATCCCTGAGTCAGTTAAACTAACAATGTGTGCGTGGTGTTTGCTTAAAATAACTGGGTCGTCTGTCCCGAAAAAAATGTCGAGGCTTCGTGCATGCAAAAGATCTTAGAGCCGAACTTAACATCTATTGTTGTTTCGTGTTTGTGCAAGTGCAGGACACCTCTGCGAAAGTGAACATCGAAAGGTGTTTGGTGCGTGTTTAGGAACCCTTGGTTGAATATAACATCAGTGTGTTTCTGGTGTTTCTTCGGGGTCCCTCGGCAAAACCCAAAATCAATGGAAGCTTGGTGTTTGCTCAAAATCGTCGGGCCGAACTAAACAACAAAGTTTGTTTGGTGCTTGGTCTGGATCCATGGACTGCCTGGGTCGAATAAAAATTCATGTGTTTTCTCGTGTTTCCTCAAAATCCCAGGGCCGAACTAAACTTCAGCGGACGCGTGAAGCTTGCTCAGGATTTTTGTGTCGAAATGAGCATCAGTGGATGTCAATGCATGCCCAAGCCTTTGTGGTTGAATTGCGCATCAATAACAGCTTGGAGTATGCTCAAAAAACGCGGAACCAATGTTTAAGTAAACATTGGAGTTTTTTTTGTGTATGCTCAGGATCTTTAGAACGAACATGACATGGAAGAGTGCTTCGTTTTTGTCCACTGTTAATGTTTTTCCCAAGATCTCTGAATATTTGTTCAAAAATTTTTGACCGGGATGCGCATCAATTGATGCATCGTGTTTGCTCAGGAACGCTAGGCCGAAATAATAATCAGTATGAGCTTGGTGCTTGTTGATGATCACTGGGCAGTACAAACAATCAGTGTTGTTTGGTGTTTTCAGGATCAGTTTCCCGGCCTGAACATATTTGGTGTTTGACGCATTCCCAAGATCCTCAAGCTGACCTGGACATGGAAGAATACTTTGAGTTTGCGCATGATCTTTGGGCCGATTGGGTCAACCTCAGCATCAGTCCGTCAGGATTTTTTGGCCGAACATAACTTAAATGGGAGCTTCGTACTTTCTCAAGACTGAATATCAGTGCATACTTTTTTTTTGTCATGATCCCTGGACCGCACAACACATCAGTAAATGCATGCGGTGTCCACAGGACCCTTGGGCCGAACTAAATAAGCATAAATTTGTTTTTGGTGTTCGCTCAGGATCCCTGGATCGAGAAAAAAAAAAGGTGCGTTGTTCTTGCTCAGGATCCCTTGTTTCGAACAAAACAAAGTTGGGTGCTTGGTGCTTGCTCAGGATCATGAAGTCGAAATAAGAATGAGTGATTGGTTTGTGTTTTTTTCTCAAAATTTTGGTGCTGGAATGAGTATCAATGAGGTTTGTGTTTGTTCAAGATTTTTGAATCGAATCATCAATTTTTTTTTTTTTTTTTACTCAAGATCTTTGGGTCCAACTAAAGATAATTTTGGTACTTTGTGAGTTCAGGATCCTTGGGACGTTTTCACCGAACTACACATTAATAAATGCCATGTTATTCGAACTGACCCCTGATCCGTACTAACAATCATTGTGTGTTGCTTGCATTCTCAGGATGCCTGTACCGAACTAGACATCAGTAAATTTTATGGTTCTTGTTCAAGATTTTTGAGCCGAACTGAGCATGAGTCTGTGCTTTGTGTTTTCTTAAGATATTTTGGTCAACCTGCATATAAAAAGATTGTTTGGTGCAATTTCATGATCCCAGTGCTTGCTCAAAATCTCTGGGCCGTTTGTTCGGTCGGGATCTTTGGGCTGACTCGAACATCAGTGGAAGCTTGGCGTTTGCTCGGGATCACTGGGCCGCCTGTGCAAATCATGAAATCCGTGGGTGCTGGTTGTATGCTCAAGATCCTTTGGTCAATTTGAGCATCAGTGGAGTGCCTGGCAATTGCTTAGGATCCGTTGGCCGAGCAAAACATCAATGATTGTTCGGTGCATGTTTCGGATCCCTGGGCCGAACTGGGAATCAACCCAGTATCCTTGGGCCGATCTAATCATTAATTGATGTTCGGCGTATTCTCCAGGTTTTTGGCCCGAACTAAGGTTCAACAAAAGCTTGGCACATGCTGCGGATTTTTGGGCCGAACGAAATAACAAATTGTGCTTGGTGTTTGCTCAGGATCTTTGGGCCGACAAAAAAGCCAGTTGGTGCTTTGTTTTTGCTCAAGATCCTTGGGCCGAACTAGGCGTCAAAGGTTTTGTGTTGTGTCATCAAGATCCGTGGGAACAACTAAAAAAGCATATGTTTTTTTTTGGTGTTTGCTCAGGATTCCTGGATCGAACGCAGTATCAATCGAAGATTTGTTCTTTGTCAGGATTCCTCGTGTCGGACAATACATGGATGGGTACGTGGTGTTTGCCAAGAATCTTGGAGCCGAACTTCGCATGAGTGAGTGCTCTGTTTTTTGAGTGATTGTTTTGTGTTTTTTCTTAGGTTTTCTGCGCTGGAACAAGCATCAAAAAGATGGGTGCGTGCTCACGATTCTTGGAACGAAACATCAACGTGTGTTTGGTGTGTGTTCAAGATCCTTGGGTCGACCCAAACATCAGTGGGTGCTTGGTGTTTGTCACGATCCTTGGGCCGTCTGGACCGAACGAACAAACGAGTGGTTGTTGGTGTTGCCCAGGATCCCTTTGTCGAACAAAACATCAATGTGTTATTGATGTGTGCTCAGGATTTTTGGGTCAAACAAAACCTCGGTGGGAGTTTTGTGCTTGGTCAGGATCCCTGGTCGCCTTTGCCGAAACTACACATCAAGGTGTGTGTGGTTTGTGCTTGGATCCTTGGCCCAATTTCAGCATCAGTGGGTGCACGGCGCTTGCTCAGGATTCTTGGCCGAAACAAACACCAATAGGTGTTTGATGCTTTTCAGGTTCTTTTTGGTTGACTCAAGCATCAATGGGTTTTTTTTTTTGTCCAAAATCTTGTGTCAGACTAAGTAAGTATCGAACGATTTTTTTGTACTTCCTCAAGATCTGTGGGTCACATGATCCGAACTGAGAATAGACGTGTGTTTGGTGCATGTCCAAGATCCTTTGGCCTAACTGGGTGCTTGGTGTTTGCTTAAGATCTCTTGGTCGAAATAAAAATCAAAGAATGCATAGTGTTTGCTGAAAACAGTGGGTGCTTGATGTTTGGTCGGGATCTTTGGTCGTCTGTGTCGATTTATGCATCCGTGGGTGCTGGGCGTGGTTCCAAGGGTCCTTGGACCAATTTTAACATCAGTGGTGTGCCTGACAATTGCTCAGGATCCTGAACCGACCTTAACGTCAATGGGTGTTCGGTGCGTCTTTAGGATCCCTTGGCCGAACTGGGCATCAGTGTGTTTTTTGTGCAGGATCACAATCTTTGGCCCGAACTTGGAATCAATTGGTGTTTGGTTTTTTGCTCGTGATCTCTGAGCTGAACAAAAAACAAAGGGTGTTCGGAGTTTCGCGTAGATCCATGGGTCATCTGGGTCGAACTAAGCGTCAGTGTGTGTTTGGACCTTGCTTAGGAGCGCTGCCGAAGTGAGCAACAATTGGAATTTTGTGCTTGCTGAAGATTCTTGGGCCGTACTAGGCATCAGTGCGTGCTTGGTGCCCGCTTTGGATCACAGGGCCACCCTTAGCATCAATGGGTGCTTGGAGTGTGCTCAGAATCTTTGGGTCACACTTAACATTAATAAGTTCTTTGTGCTTGCCCAAGATCTCTGGGCCAGAATATTGAGAATGGGACATTGGTTTTTGCTCAGGATCCCTGTGCAATACGAAACATCAATGGGTGTCTGATGCATGCTCAGGACTTTGGGCCGCGATACGCATCATGGGGTGCTTGGTGCATGTTGAGGATCACTGGGTCGACCAAAGCATCAATGAGTGTTCGGTGCTTGCCCACTATCCCCAGGCCAAACTAATCATCAATGGGTGTTTGGTGCTTGCTCAGAATCCCTGGACAAAATCGAGCATCAATGGTGCCTGTTTTTTGCTCAAAATCTTGATGTCAAACTAAGAACCACACAGTTTTTTGTGCTGCTCAAATCTGTAGGACGTCTGGGCCGAACAGGTGATCGGTGGGTGCTTGGTGTCTGCTGAAGATCCTTGGGCCAATTTTAGCAAAAGTGGGTGCCTGGCAGTTGCTCAGGATCTTGAACCGACCCAAACATCAATGGTCGTTTCGTGCATGTTTATGATCCCTGGGCCGAACTGGGCATCAATGGGCACTTGGTGCTTGCTCAAGATCATTGGGCCGAAATAACATCAATGTGTTTTTGGTGTTTGTCCAGGAGTCCTGGGCCGACATAAGCACCAATTGGTGCTTGGCGCATGCTCCAGGTTTTTGGCGCGACCTAAATAGCAGATGGTGCTTGGTGCTTGCTCAGGATTCCTCCGGCCGAACAAAAAATCAGTTGGTGCTTGGTGCTGGCTCAGGATCCCTAGGCCGAACATGCCCAGGATCCCCAAGCCTAACTGAGCATCAGTGGGTGCTTGGTGCAGGATCACGGTCTTTGGGC
>CBDCEV010000268.1:0-6717 GCA_965215715.1 Hyphomicrobiales bacterium
AAATGGCCAAAATTTCGGGTGGGGTAAAAATTCCAGATTTTGGGCCTCCTCTTCGGCCAAAAAAGTGCTTCAAACAGCTGAAAAAATGGGGTCGGCCCAAAATTGACGAAAAAATCGGGTGGGGTAAAACCCGGATATCTTTGAAAGGGCGGCCCAAAAATGGCCAAAAATGAATATGCGCCGACTCTGCAAGTGAAGTTCGCCATGCAGCTGTACGTTCCGGATGACATCTGTGACTGACAGAACTCCTCTCCAGTGCACGATCGAGGTGAACACAGCGACTTGCCAGACACTTGTTTGTGGCGGAGTTCGGTGATTCGTGCGGCTTGCGCTCTTGAGTTTTCTCAATTTTTATGTCTGACAAACGGAAAGTTTCCTGCTTTAATCGTGAGGCTTTGATCCGAAATGTTCGAAGTCGTTCTGAGAGTCCTCATCATTTGGCGTTGAGTGGTGGGGGTGGATCGAGGGCCCCGCTGGTGTGATGTGCTGTGGCCGTTGATGGCGGCTGTAATGAGGTGGTCGAGACGGTGTTTAAGGGCAACTGCAAGCAGGTGTCCGGCGTGTGCGCATGTTTGGGTCATTGTGTTTTTTTGCGCCGGCGGTCGCGACGAGTGCTCCCAGAAATATGTAGTGCTGGAGAGTGCCCAGCCTTCGGCAACAAAAAGAGAAGTGCCATGCGACGTCCGCTGGTCGCTTTCTCACTGTGTCCTGAAACGGCGCTCGGTGGAATGCGCACCGTCAGAGCCGAGACCACCTCCAACTGGCCCCACGTAGTGGCCGAGGCTTTGGGTGCCAGAGATGCGAACCTGTCAATCGCGGGTGCAACCTCAAACTCGCACGGACCTTGGCCAGCATGGGCATCCCGGTATGGTCAGACGCGTTACAAGCGCGTCCGTGTCAAGGGGTGCTGCTGTGCACCACCAGAAGGACTGCTTCGAGTCCGCCATGGCCCTTGCACCAACTTTCGGACCAAGCCACCACACACGGGATGAACGTTCATGCGCGCACAGAGCTTCCGCCTCAATGCGACCAAAAGCAGAGCCCTCGCATTGTTTCAAAATACAGCATTCACCAGTCTCACGCAAGTTCATTCTTTCCTCCTCAAAAGAAAGCACATCATGTCCCACATCAGCGTTGTCAACCTCGTGTAGACTGTGGCGAAGATTTTCCTGTTCAGCAGCACGCATGGTGTCCATGCGCAGTCGGCGTTCAAGACAAACTGCTGACTTCAGAGAAAGATCAAATGTTCGCTGTTTTTCGGTTCCCGGCACTTCTCCCGCCAATTGCTCGTGCACAAACACTGGTGCCATGGTCAAACCGAGCGGCGAACGCTTTGCGGTTCAAATGACACATTTTCTTTGCTTTTTGCTTTCCACGGTGCCGAAGGTGGTGGTTGTGGTCTGGTGTGTGTGTGTGGTGGTGTGTGTGGAGTGTGGGGGGGTGGGGGTGGGAGTGCGTTTTGACGTGACATTAAAACATGGGTGTTTGTCCAACAAGCCAACGAGTTGCACCTAATGACGGTGGCAGAACACCTGGGAGTCAGACCCCCGGCGTCACCGCCACATGGGACTCAACGTCGGACGGAAGCCGAAAATGCCTCAAAATGCTTCAAAAACCCTAACAGACGCACACGAAGCCAATTTCTCCGTAGACCGACGCGTGAGCGTATCCACTGACGAACCAAGCTGCGTGTCACGCCAGAAACGACCTCGGGATCCGAGGACTACCTTCACGCAGAAATTTGTGCAAATTTTGCCCAAGCCGCCGTACTGACGCAAAAACTGCATCCACTGTGTCGAGCTGTGGAAAGACGTGTGGACACCGAACAAGTAACTGCCGGATACAAGCGGACAAGAAACAATGTCCAGATTTTCACGTGTGAACACCGAGTCCACCTTGACGTAGAAAACGATGGAAATTCCTCCAGCATCCGCAAACTGACGCAGGAGCGTGTATCCACCGTCGGACCAAGCAGAGCGCTGTACACGGAAAATCTCATTGAAGCCATCGTCCCAAACAATAAAATTCATGTACTCCTCAGGCGAATGGACACCACGCAAGTGACTGCCAGTGACGAGGGGCACGTAGAAAAAAAGTTTTGACGTCATTTCTGGTGCCCCTCAGGCGAGACAGACACCGACTGTCAGAGACCAAGGACGGGTAGAATACTGTCCAGAATCGACCTCAGAATCCAAAGTCACCACGTGGAAAATGTGAAATAACCAAACGCAACCGAAGACCGGCGCATGAACGGGGTGTGGTGTGGTGGTGGGGAAGGAGGAGGGGAGAGGAGAGGAGAGGGGAAGGAGGAGGAGGGGGGAGAGGAGGGGGAAGAAGAACACAACGGGAACCCAATGGTCACGCTTTCGGGGAAAAAAAACTTTGAAGATATTTCACAAACCCTTTAGCGCTCGAGTTGATTGTGCTCGTCAAGATGATCACTTTATTAATTCGGAGATGCAAGACACTATGTAATGTGAATGAGAATGAAGTCACATGAGGTGAGAAGTTATGTCAAATGACATCGTGTGCAATTTTTGATCCTGCGTCCGTCATGTCATTGAAAATTCTTTGTATCTGGCATGGAAATGTTTGTAATAATAGAGCGATAATTTTAAAGATGTCCAGTTCCACGCCATATTCATTTTTGGCCATTTTTGGGCCGCCCTCAAAAAGATATCCGGGTTTTACCCCACCCGATTTTTTCGACGCCGACCCCGAGCTGTCAGAAGCACTTTTTTGGCCGAAGAGGAGGCCCAAAATCTTGAATTTTTACCCCACCCGAAATTTTGGCCATTTGGGCCGCCCTCTTGAATATGTCCGGTTTTACCCCACCCATTTTGGCCATTTTTGGGCCCCCACCTTGGTCACCCTTTTGATCTTTCCGAAATGTCATGACACGTGAACACTTGAACACCCTAAACACCCTAAACACCTAAACACCAAAAAACCAAACACCTAAACCCTAAACCCTAAAAACAGACCACCTAAACCCCAAACACCTAAACCCTAAACACCTGAACACCCAAACACCTAAACACCTAAACACCTTAAACACATAGACCACCCAAACCCTGAACACCGAAACACCTAAACCCTAAACACATGGACCACCTAAACCCTAAACACATAAACACCTAAACACCAAAACACCAAAACACCCAAACACCAAAACACCTAAACACCTGAACACCTAAACACCTAAACACCTAAACACCTAAACACATAAACACCTAAACCCTAAACACCTAAACACATAACACACCTAAACACCTAAACACCTAAACCCCTAAACACCTAAACACCAAAACACCTGAACACCTAAACAAAACACCTAAACACCTAAACACATAAAGACCTAAACCCTAAACACCTAAACACATAACACCCTAAACACCTAAACACCTAAACCCTAAACACCTAAACACCAAAACACCTGAACACTTAAACACCTGAACCCTAAACCCTGAACACCAAAACACCTGAACCCTAAACACACCTAAACCCTAAACCACCTAAACACCAAAACGGGCATAAGCCGTGTTTTTGTGAAAACGTCGCCGGCCTTCGGCCGGCGACGTTTTCACCAAAAAACACGGACTATATTGTCAGCCGGCAGGACATCTTTGAGAGGGCGGCCCAAAATTGACCAAAATTTCGGGTGGGGTAAAACCCGGACATCTTGAAGAACCCGGGGGGGGGGGGGCCAAAAATGGCCAAAATTCATTATGGGGTAAAAACATCGAGAAAATAAGGGGGCCCAAAAACGGCCAAAATTCAACATGGGGTAAAACCGGACATCTTTAAACATGCCAATAGAGCTGATGAATTGCCGTATGCAACAAACACATGTGTGTGATTATTTTGTCGAGCACAACCCTTCGTTTTTTGTTGTCGTTTGTGCGCCGAGTGATCGAATTACTTTTTTCTGAGGGAAAGAAGTGCAAATCACCGTCACTCGTGTGAGCAGGACTTCAATAACCTTCGGACCTGAGTTCATCTTTCTTTCTCGGTGACATCATACTTCATGTCGTGCGATCTTCGCGATTTTGGGCGCTCGGGACATTCTTTTGAGCCAACTTCGATTACCCGCCCAGTTGTTGCTGCGTGAATTGCCGCCACTATTTTTTTTGCGCGTGCACATGAATTAGAACATTTTGGCCACGAGAAAGTGTGAGGCACACCCCCAGAAATTGGCAACGAGGGAACAACATGCTCGAAAATGCGAAAGGGAGCGGAGCTGCGAACTATTGGGATGGAGCCGCAGTCGACACTGTCAGCGTGCAGCGGTAAAACGCGAGTAGACCCAGACAGAAGGCGACAGAGAGATCCGACTTTGAAACGGTGAAATGAGATCGATGGAAGTGTCGTTCAATTCTGTCAGCTCTCACGTCTGGTATCAAATTCAGTCAATTTTCACACCAATATGAGTCAGTTGAGCTCACGAAAACAATTTCCAGATCAAGTCCGTGACGTTTTTCGCATGACGTCTCAGCAGTCCATGTACGGGGTCGTTTCCATCTTTCACGTGGAACCGGATTTAAACTTCACACAGTGCAGATCGTCGTGAAGTCAACTTTCAACAGAGCTCAGAGATGCGGGACTCTCCCGTCCGTGTCAATGATTTTGAAATTGTCAAAAAAGATCATCCGTGCGACGCGTTCCCTGTCAAGAGTCAAAAGCTCTGTTGTGCTTTGTTGTTCTTCTGTGAGAAAACACTCTTTCGGAAGTCTGCGTGGATGAGTTTCATCAGACCACTGGCCATTTTCGAGTTTACAAACATTTTGTATGGACTGCGCCAGCGCCCTAACTTGAGAAAGAAACAATGGCGACATGAAACAGTGTGGTGGTGGTGGGTGGTGGTGGTGGGTGGGGGAGAAGAGGGAACGAGAAAGGGTGGTGGAAGTCGAGTGTGTGGGTGTGTGGAGAGGATGGGAAAGAAAGAGGTGAGGGAAGTGTGTGTGCATGCATTGCATTGCGTTGTGATTGTGATTGAGATTGTGATTGTGATTGTGATTGTGATTGTGATTGAAATTGTGACTGTGATTGCGACTGTGATTGTGATTGTGATTGTGATTGTAATTGCAATTGCAATTGCACTTGTGATTGTGATTGTTATTGCAATTGTTATTGTGATTGTGGTTATGAATGTGATTGTTATTGTGATTGTGATTGTGATTGTGATTGTGATTGTGATTGTAATTGTAATTGTGAGGTTAAAGGTGAGGGCAAAGGCAACATCAAGGGTAAAGGTAAAGGTCAAGGTGAGGGTAAGGGCAATGGAAAAGGCGAAGGTGACGGTGAGGGTAAAGGTAAAAGTGAGGGTAGGGGCAATTGTAATGGCAATGGCAATGGCAATGGCAAAAGCAATGGTAATATTGATTGTAATAGTAATTGTTTCGACCTTTTAGATCGCAAGATTAACTTCACAAACTCGAAAACTTTCGTTGGTTGGTGGATGTTTCCGTCGCGACCGACCGTCACGCGCGATACCTTTAACCTGCCCGAGTGTAAGTAACCTTTCAAAACAAAAATTGAAAAGAAACGCAAGAAAAAAAAAAAAAACAGGGAAACAAAAGAAAAAAATCAAAAAAAAACAAACAAAAACATGAAAATGTGAAAAAATGAAAAAATCAAAAAAAAATGAAAATACGAAAAAATGAAAAATCAAAAAACTCAAAAAAAACAAAAAAAAAACTAAACCTTGGCCATAAAGTCGCACCCCGCCCTTCAGGCGTCTTACTTGTAATTGAAATTTTAATTGTAATTGTAATTGTAATTGCGAGTGGTGAGTGGTGGGTGGCGAGTGGCGATTGGAAAGTGGAAAAAAGGGTAGGTGGGTAGGTGGGTAGGGGGGTAGGTGGGTGGGTGGGTAGGTGGGTAGGTGGGTAGGTGGGTAGGTGGGCAGGTGGGCAGGTGGGCACGTGGGCACGTGGGCATGGGTAGGTGGGTGGGTGTGTGGTGTGTGGGAAGGTGGGTAAGAGAATGGGAGGGTAAAAGGGTAAGAGGGTAAAAAAGTGGAGGGTACAGGTAAAAGTACAAAAACAGTTAAAAAGGTAAAGGTTCAAGAGGTCAAAAAAGGTAAAGAGGGTTAGGGGGGTGGAGGGTACAGGTAAAGGTACAAGTACAGGTAAAAAGGTGAAGGATAAAGAGGTTAAAGGGGGTAAAGAGGGTAAAGAGGGTAAAGAAGGTAAAGAATGTAAAAAGTTAGTGTTAGTGTTAGTGTTAGTGTTAGTGTTAGTGTTAGTGTTAGTGTTAGTGTTAGTGTTAGTGTTAGTGTTAGTGTTAGTGTTAGTGTTAGTGTTAGTGTTAGTGTTAGTGTTAGTGTTAGTGTTAGTGTTAGTGTTAGTGTTAGTGTTAGTGTTAGTGTTAGTGTTAGTGTTAGTGTTAGTGTTAGTGTAGTGTTAGTGTTAGTGTTAGTGTTAGTGTTAGTGTTAGTGTTAGTGTTAGTGTTAGTGTTAGTGTTAGTGTTAGTGTTAGTGTTAGTGTTAGTGTTAGTGTTAGTGTTAGTGTTAGTGTTAGTGTTAGTGTTAGTGTTAGTGTTAATGTTAGTGTAGTGTTAGTGTTAGTGTTAGTGTTAGTGTTAGTGTTAGTGTTAGTGTTAGTGTTAGTGTTAGTGTTAGTGTTAGTGTTAGTGTTAGTGTTAGTGTTAGTGTTAGTGTTAGTTAGTGTTAGTGTTAGTGTTGCTCCGAGACCCTGTCCCACCTGACATCTTGA
>CBDCEV010000269.1:0-22101 GCA_965215715.1 Hyphomicrobiales bacterium
AAATCATTGACACACTTGTCGCCAAATTTCGTAAAGCCCATGATGCCACACCACAGCATGACACTTTCAAGACACCAGGACAAGCTTCTCCAAACCCCAGCAACTTTGGAGACACTTGGAAGTACCTCTGCAGTTCCGTTGCATCGTCTTGAAGCCTGGAAGGCAGCATGTGTCAATTCATGGATACACCGTCATGGAGCAGCCTGTGGCAAGAAATTTGTTTCAGAGCTTAGCTGCCGGAATCATGCTTGTAGAACCACAACAGACCAGCGATAACTCTCTCTGCTCGCATCCTGTCGCTTCCAAGACAAGCCAATCGGGAATTACTTGCCACAAACTCCAAAAAAGACAGACTTTGGCTCCAAACTCGAAGCCAAAACTTGATCTCAAAAATGAAGCCATTTTTGGCTTCGCCTAATGAAACAATAGAAGCGGCCTCCCAGAATTTGAAACTAAAAATGGCTTCCGTCGAAAGAGACACAAACTGTCCAAACCCAAAAGAAATGCCGCGGCGCCAAAAAAAGATCTCCCAATGAATGTGCCCGCCAACCCTTCTACAGATGCTCGCACAACCGAGGTGTATGTCAGCATAAAGTTCCATTCTTCAACCAGCGAAGCACGACACTCTCTTCGTGCGTCATCATGCCAGAATCAAAGATCATACACCGTCTTTTTTCTATATCATGTTGGCACTGAGGAGGTACAGTCATTAGTCTCCAGAATCATAATATTTTCCGAAGCTTGAATTGGATTCAATGAGTTCCCCCCTTCCCCCAATACCAATGTTGATACAAACATAAACGTGAAAATCGAACGCGCCGGTGTGCGATCAATCTAAGAGGCTTCTCGTTTGCACAACATCCAATATTAAAATTCCAGGGGCAAGGGGATACACATCGAGTAAAGGTGAAATCTAAAGCCAGCGGCCAGACTACTGACGCAGTAGTTGCTGAATGGCAAACTGCCTGTGAGACACATGGACATGCCATTCTCTCTCAAACATTGAGGTCTGTGCTAACGCTTCCAGCAACATAAGCAAGCATCAACCCGCCGGGAAAAGACTCAAGAAAAGCACGTTGGCTGCCAGTACTCTAGCATGCTGTGTTTTCATATGTACAAACCTCGAACAAACTTGGAATACGCGTCCAATCAGCCAGTTTACAATGGCAGGAACACTTCAAGTGGCAAAGCTCTGGCATGCTGGTTTTTCATATGTACAAACCTCAAGCAAACCTTGTTCAAACCTCAAATCTATGGGGCCGGACCATGCCAGCAGGTGCGACAGGATTTAAAAAAGGAAAGTTCAACTAATTTCTTTTTTTGCGCGCGGCAACTGTAGATTTCCTCCGCTGCCTAGAATTGAGGTTTGATTGGGGTTTGTACATATGAAAACACAGCAGATCGAGGGTGTGGTCATGGCATGGCTTTCTCCAATAGAATGCGCAGCACAGACATGTTTTCAAAGTATGCCTGGAGTTTGTACATATGAAAACACAGCACATCGAAGGTGTCACCAAAAAAGTGCTCATTCCTCAGTGAAATGAGCTGCGCGCAGACATTAACAAGGTTTGTTTGGGGTTTGTACATATGAAAATACAGCAGAAGGAAGAGGAACAAAGCATTGCAAACAAAAACGACCGGTAAAGAATAGATGATCAAGACGTACGGGAGGCGAGGTGCATGCAGATCCGCCTGCATGGATTTTCCCGGTGCAAGCATGCGACTCCAACTACATGACCTTAAAGCAAATCCAAATCATTGACACACTTGTCGCCAAATTTCGTAAAGCCCATGATGCCACACCACAGCATGACACTTTCAAGACACCAGGACAAGCTTCTCCAAACCCCAGCAACTTTGGAGACACTTGGAAGTACCTCTGCAGTTCCGTTGCATCGTCTTGAAGCCTGGAAGGCAGCATGTGTCAATTCATGGATACACCGTCATGGAGCAGCCTGTGGCAAGAAATTTGTTTCAGAGCTTAGCTGCCGGAATCATGCTTGTAGAACCACAACAGACCAGCGATAACTCTCTCTGCTCGCATCCTGTCGCTTCCAAGACAAGCCAATCGGGAATTACTTGCCACAAACTCCAAAAAAGACAGACTTTGGCTCCAAACTCGAAGCCAAAACTTGATCTCAAAAATGAAGCCATTTTTGGCTTCGCCTAATGAAACAATAGAAGCGGCCTCCCAGAATTTGAAACTAAAAATGGCTTCCGTCGAAAGAGACACAAACTGTCCAAACCCAAAAGAAATGCCGCGGCGCCAAAAAAAGATCTCCCAATGAATGTGCCCGCCAACCCTTCTACAGATGCTCGCACAACCGAGGTGTATGTCAGCATAAAGTTCCATTCTTCAACCAGCGAAGCACGACACTCTCTTCGTGCGTCATCATGCCAGAATCAAAGATCATACACCGTCTTTTTTCTATATCATGTTGGCACTGAGGAGGTACAGTCATTAGTCTCCAGAATCATAATATTTTCCGAAGCTTGAATTGGATTCAATGAGTTCCCCCCTTCCCCCAATACCAATGTTGATACAAACATAAACGTGAAAATCGAACGCGCCGGTGTGCGATCAATCTAAGAGGCTTCTCGTTTGCACAACATCCAATATTAAAATTCCAGGGGCAAGGGGATACACATCGAGTAAAGGTGAAATCTAAAGCCAGCGGCCAGACTACTGACGCAGTAGTTGCTGAATGGCAAACTGCCTGTGAGACACATGGACATGCCATTCTCTCTCAAACATTGAGGTCTGTGCTAACGCTTCCAGCAACATAAGCAAGCATCAACCCGCCGGGAAAAGACTCAAGAAAAGCACGTTGGCTGCCAGTACTCTAGCATGCTGTGTTTTCATATGTACAAACCTCGAACAAACTTGGAATACGCGTCCAATCAGCCAGTTTACAATGGCAGGAACACTTCAAGTGGCAAAGCTCTGGCATGCTGGTTTTTCATATGTACAAACCTCAAGCAAACCTTGTTCAAACCTCAAATCTATGGGGCCGGACCATGCCAGCAGGTGCGACAGGATTTAAAAAAGGAAAGTTCAACTAATTTCTTTTTTTGCGCGCGGCAACTGTAGATTTCCTCCGCTGCCTAGAATTGAGGTTTGATTGGGGTTTGTACATATGAAAACACAGCAGATCGAGGGTGTGGTCATGGCATGGCTTTCTCCAATAGAATGCGCAGCACAGACATGTTTTCAAAGTATGCCTGGAGTTTGTACATATGAAAACACAGCACATCGAAGGTGTCACCAAAAAAGTGCTCATTCCTCAGTGAAATGAGCTGCGCGCAGACATTAACAAGGTTTGTTTGGGGTTTGTACATATGAAAATACAGCAGAAGGAAGAGGAACAAAGCATTGCAAACAAAAACGACCGGTAAAGAATAGATGATCAAGACGTACGGGAGGCGAGGTGCATGCAGATCCGCCTGCATGGATTTTCCCGGTGCAAGCATGCGACTCCAACTACATGACCTTAAAGCAAATCCAAATCATTGACACACTTGTCGCCAAATTTCGTAAAGCCCATGATGCCACACCACAGCATGACACTTTCAAGACACCAGGACAAGCTTCTCCAAACCCCAGCAACTTTGGAGACACTTGGAAGTACCTCTGCAGTTCCGTTGCATCGTCTTGAAGCCTGGAAGGCAGCATGTGTCAATTCATGGATACACCGTCATGGAGCAGCCTGTGGCAAGAAATTTGTTTCAGAGCTTAGCTGCCGGAATCATGCTTGTAGAACCACAACAGACCAGCGATAACTCTCTCTGCTCGCATCCTGTCGCTTCCAAGACAAGCCAATCGGGAATTACTTGCCACAAACTCCAAAAAAGACAGACTTTGGCTCCAAACTCGAAGCCAAAACTTGATCTCAAAAATGAAGCCATTTTTGGCTTCGCCTAATGAAACAATAGAAGCGGCCTCCCAGAATTTGAAACTAAAAATGGCTTCCGTCGAAAGAGACACAAACTGTCCAAACCCAAAAGAAATGCCGCGGCGCCAAAAAAAGATCTCCCAATGAATGTGCCCGCCAACCCTTCTACAGATGCTCGCACAACCGAGGTGTATGTCAGCATAAAGTTCCATTCTTCAACCAGCGAAGCACGACACTCTCTTCGTGCGTCATCATGCCAGAATCAAAGATCATACACCGTCTTTTTTCTATATCATGTTGGCACTGAGGAGGTACAGTCATTAGTCTCCAGAATCATAATATTTTCCGAAGCTTGAATTGGATTCAATGAGTTCCCCCCTTCCCCCAATACCAATGTTGATACAAACATAAACGTGAAAATCGAACGCGCCGGTGTGCGATCAATCTAAGAGGCTTCTCGTTTGCACAACATCCAATATTAAAATTCCAGGGGCAAGGGGATACACATCGAGTAAAGGTGAAATCTAAAGCCAGCGGCCAGACTACTGACGCAGTAGTTGCTGAATGGCAAACTGCCTGTGAGACACATGGACATGCCATTCTCTCTCAAACATTGAGGTCTGTGCTAACGCTTCCAGCAACATAAGCAAGCATCAACCCGCCGGGAAAAGACTCAAGAAAAGCACGTTGGCTGCCAGTACTCTAGCATGCTGTGTTTTCATATGTACAAACCTCGAACAAACTTGGAATACGCGTCCAATCAGCCAGTTTACAATGGCAGGAACACTTCAAGTGGCAAAGCTCTGGCATGCTGGTTTTTCATATGTACAAACCTCAAGCAAACCTTGTTCAAACCTCAAATCTATGGGGCCGGACCATGCCAGCAGGTGCGACAGGATTTAAAAAAGGAAAGTTCAACTAATTTCTTTTTTTGCGCGCGGCAACTGTAGATTTCCTCCGCTGCCTAGAATTGAGGTTTGATTGGGGTTTGTACATATGAAAACACAGCAGATCGAGGGTGTGGTCATGGCATGGCTTTCTCCAATAGAATGCGCAGCACAGACATGTTTTCAAAGTATGCCTGGAGTTTGTACATATGAAAACACAGCACATCGAAGGTGTCACCAAAAAAGTGCTCATTCCTCAGTGAAATGAGCTGCGCGCAGACATTAACAAGGTTTGTTTGGGGTTTGTACATATGAAAATACAGCAGAAGGAAGAGGAACAAAGCATTGCAAACAAAAACGACCGGTAAAGAATAGATGATCAAGACGTACGGGAGGCGAGGTGCATGCAGATCCGCCTGCATGGATTTTCCCGGTGCAAGCATGCGACTCCAACTACATGACCTTAAAGCAAATCCAAATCATTGACACACTTGTCGCCAAATTTCGTAAAGCCCATGATGCCACACCACAGCATGACACTTTCAAGACACCAGGACAAGCTTCTCCAAACCCCAGCAACTTTGGAGACACTTGGAAGTACCTCTGCAGTTCCGTTGCATCGTCTTGAAGCCTGGAAGGCAGCATGTGTCAATTCATGGATACACCGTCATGGAGCAGCCTGTGGCAAGAAATTTGTTTCAGAGCTTAGCTGCCGGAATCATGCTTGTAGAACCACAACAGACCAGCGATAACTCTCTCTGCTCGCATCCTGTCGCTTCCAAGACAAGCCAATCGGGAATTACTTGCCACAAACTCCAAAAAAGACAGACTTTGGCTCCAAACTCGAAGCCAAAACTTGATCTCAAAAATGAAGCCATTTTTGGCTTCGCCTAATGAAACAATAGAAGCGGCCTCCCAGAATTTGAAACTAAAAATGGCTTCCGTCGAAAGAGACACAAACTGTCCAAACCCAAAAGAAATGCCGCGGCGCCAAAAAAAGATCTCCCAATGAATGTGCCCGCCAACCCTTCTACAGATGCTCGCACAACCGAGGTGTATGTCAGCATAAAGTTCCATTCTTCAACCAGCGAAGCACGACACTCTCTTCGTGCGTCATCATGCCAGAATCAAAGATCATACACCGTCTTTTTTCTATATCATGTTGGCACTGAGGAGGTACAGTCATTAGTCTCCAGAATCATAATATTTTCCGAAGCTTGAATTGGATTCAATGAGTTCCCCCCTTCCCCCAATACCAATGTTGATACAAACATAAACGTGAAAATCGAACGCGCCGGTGTGCGATCAATCTAAGAGGCTTCTCGTTTGCACAACATCCAATATTAAAATTCCAGGGGCAAGGGGATACACATCGAGTAAAGGTGAAATCTAAAGCCAGCGGCCAGACTACTGACGCAGTAGTTGCTGAATGGCAAACTGCCTGTGAGACACATGGACATGCCATTCTCTCTCAAACATTGAGGTCTGTGCTAACGCTTCCAGCAACATAAGCAAGCATCAACCCGCCGGGAAAAGACTCAAGAAAAGCACGTTGGCTGCCAGTACTCTAGCATGCTGTGTTTTCATATGTACAAACCTCGAACAAACTTGGAATACGCGTCCAATCAGCCAGTTTACAATGGCAGGAACACTTCAAGTGGCAAAGCTCTGGCATGCTGGTTTTTCATATGTACAAACCTCAAGCAAACCTTGTTCAAACCTCAAATCTATGGGGCCGGACCATGCCAGCAGGTGCGACAGGATTTAAAAAAGGAAAGTTCAACTAATTTCTTTTTTTGCGCGCGGCAACTGTAGATTTCCTCCGCTGCCTAGAATTGAGGTTTGATTGGGGTTTGTACATATGAAAACACAGCAGATCGAGGGTGTGGTCATGGCATGGCTTTCTCCAATAGAATGCGCAGCACAGACATGTTTTCAAAGTATGCCTGGAGTTTGTACATATGAAAACACAGCACATCGAAGGTGTCACCAAAAAAGTGCTCATTCCTCAGTGAAATGAGCTGCGCGCAGACATTAACAAGGTTTGTTTGGGGTTTGTACATATGAAAATACAGCAGAAGGAAGAGGAACAAAGCATTGCAAACAAAAACGACCGGTAAAGAATAGATGATCAAGACGTACGGGAGGCGAGGTGCATGCAGATCCGCCTGCATGGATTTTCCCGGTGCAAGCATGCGACTCCAACTACATGACCTTAAAGCAAATCCAAATCATTGACACACTTGTCGCCAAATTTCGTAAAGCCCATGATGCCACACCACAGCATGACACTTTCAAGACACCAGGACAAGCTTCTCCAAACCCCAGCAACTTTGGAGACACTTGGAAGTACCTCTGCAGTTCCGTTGCATCGTCTTGAAGCCTGGAAGGCAGCATGTGTCAATTCATGGATACACCGTCATGGAGCAGCCTGTGGCAAGAAATTTGTTTCAGAGCTTAGCTGCCGGAATCATGCTTGTAGAACCACAACAGACCAGCGATAACTCTCTCTGCTCGCATCCTGTCGCTTCCAAGACAAGCCAATCGGGAATTACTTGCCACAAACTCCAAAAAAGACAGACTTTGGCTCCAAACTCGAAGCCAAAACTTGATCTCAAAAATGAAGCCATTTTTGGCTTCGCCTAATGAAACAATAGAAGCGGCCTCCCAGAATTTGAAACTAAAAATGGCTTCCGTCGAAAGAGACACAAACTGTCCAAACCCAAAAGAAATGCCGCGGCGCCAAAAAAAGATCTCCCAATGAATGTGCCCGCCAACCCTTCTACAGATGCTCGCACAACCGAGGTGTATGTCAGCATAAAGTTCCATTCTTCAACCAGCGAAGCACGACACTCTCTTCGTGCGTCATCATGCCAGAATCAAAGATCATACACCGTCTTTTTTCTATATCATGTTGGCACTGAGGAGGTACAGTCATTAGTCTCCAGAATCATAATATTTTCCGAAGCTTGAATTGGATTCAATGAGTTCCCCCCTTCCCCCAATACCAATGTTGATACAAACATAAACGTGAAAATCGAACGCGCCGGTGTGCGATCAATCTAAGAGGCTTCTCGTTTGCACAACATCCAATATTAAAATTCCAGGGGCAAGGGGATACACATCGAGTAAAGGTGAAATCTAAAGCCAGCGGCCAGACTACTGACGCAGTAGTTGCTGAATGGCAAACTGCCTGTGAGACACATGGACATGCCATTCTCTCTCAAACATTGAGGTCTGTGCTAACGCTTCCAGCAACATAAGCAAGCATCAACCCGCCGGGAAAAGACTCAAGAAAAGCACGTTGGCTGCCAGTACTCTAGCATGCTGTGTTTTCATATGTACAAACCTCGAACAAACTTGGAATACGCGTCCAATCAGCCAGTTTACAATGGCAGGAACACTTCAAGTGGCAAAGCTCTGGCATGCTGGTTTTTCATATGTACAAACCTCAAGCAAACCTTGTTCAAACCTCAAATCTATGGGGCCGGACCATGCCAGCAGGTGCGACAGGATTTAAAAAAGGAAAGTTCAACTAATTTCTTTTTTTGCGCGCGGCAACTGTAGATTTCCTCCGCTGCCTAGAATTGAGGTTTGATTGGGGTTTGTACATATGAAAACACAGCAGATCGAGGGTGTGGTCATGGCATGGCTTTCTCCAATAGAATGCGCAGCACAGACATGTTTTCAAAGTATGCCTGGAGTTTGTACATATGAAAACACAGCACATCGAAGGTGTCACCAAAAAAGTGCTCATTCCTCAGTGAAATGAGCTGCGCGCAGACATTAACAAGGTTTGTTTGGGGTTTGTACATATGAAAATACAGCAGAAGGAAGAGGAACAAAGCATTGCAAACAAAAACGACCGGTAAAGAATAGATGATCAAGACGTACGGGAGGCGAGGTGCATGCAGATCCGCCTGCATGGATTTTCCCGGTGCAAGCATGCGACTCCAACTACATGACCTTAAAGCAAATCCAAATCATTGACACACTTGTCGCCAAATTTCGTAAAGCCCATGATGCCACACCACAGCATGACACTTTCAAGACACCAGGACAAGCTTCTCCAAACCCCAGCAACTTTGGAGACACTTGGAAGTACCTCTGCAGTTCCGTTGCATCGTCTTGAAGCCTGGAAGGCAGCATGTGTCAATTCATGGATACACCGTCATGGAGCAGCCTGTGGCAAGAAATTTGTTTCAGAGCTTAGCTGCCGGAATCATGCTTGTAGAACCACAACAGACCAGCGATAACTCTCTCTGCTCGCATCCTGTCGCTTCCAAGACAAGCCAATCGGGAATTACTTGCCACAAACTCCAAAAAAGACAGACTTTGGCTCCAAACTCGAAGCCAAAACTTGATCTCAAAAATGAAGCCATTTTTGGCTTCGCCTAATGAAACAATAGAAGCGGCCTCCCAGAATTTGAAACTAAAAATGGCTTCCGTCGAAAGAGACACAAACTGTCCAAACCCAAAAGAAATGCCGCGGCGCCAAAAAAAGATCTCCCAATGAATGTGCCCGCCAACCCTTCTACAGATGCTCGCACAACCGAGGTGTATGTCAGCATAAAGTTCCATTCTTCAACCAGCGAAGCACGACACTCTCTTCGTGCGTCATCATGCCAGAATCAAAGATCATACACCGTCTTTTTTCTATATCATGTTGGCACTGAGGAGGTACAGTCATTAGTCTCCAGAATCATAATATTTTCCGAAGCTTGAATTGGATTCAATGAGTTCCCCCCTTCCCCCAATACCAATGTTGATACAAACATAAACGTGAAAATCGAACGCGCCGGTGTGCGATCAATCTAAGAGGCTTCTCGTTTGCACAACATCCAATATTAAAATTCCAGGGGCAAGGGGATACACATCGAGTAAAGGTGAAATCTAAAGCCAGCGGCCAGACTACTGACGCAGTAGTTGCTGAATGGCAAACTGCCTGTGAGACACATGGACATGCCATTCTCTCTCAAACATTGAGGTCTGTGCTAACGCTTCCAGCAACATAAGCAAGCATCAACCCGCCGGGAAAAGACTCAAGAAAAGCACGTTGGCTGCCAGTACTCTAGCATGCTGTGTTTTCATATGTACAAACCTCGAACAAACTTGGAATACGCGTCCAATCAGCCAGTTTACAATGGCAGGAACACTTCAAGTGGCAAAGCTCTGGCATGCTGGTTTTTCATATGTACAAACCTCAAGCAAACCTTGTTCAAACCTCAAATCTATGGGGCCGGACCATGCCAGCAGGTGCGACAGGATTTAAAAAAGGAAAGTTCAACTAATTTCTTTTTTTGCGCGCGGCAACTGTAGATTTCCTCCGCTGCCTAGAATTGAGGTTTGATTGGGGTTTGTACATATGAAAACACAGCAGATCGAGGGTGTGGTCATGGCATGGCTTTCTCCAATAGAATGCGCAGCACAGACATGTTTTCAAAGTATGCCTGGAGTTTGTACATATGAAAACACAGCACATCGAAGGTGTCACCAAAAAAGTGCTCATTCCTCAGTGAAATGAGCTGCGCGCAGACATTAACAAGGTTTGTTTGGGGTTTGTACATATGAAAATACAGCAGAAGGAAGAGGAACAAAGCATTGCAAACAAAAACGACCGGTAAAGAATAGATGATCAAGACGTACGGGAGGCGAGGTGCATGCAGATCCGCCTGCATGGATTTTCCCGGTGCAAGCATGCGACTCCAACTACATGACCTTAAAGCAAATCCAAATCATTGACACACTTGTCGCCAAATTTCGTAAAGCCCATGATGCCACACCACAGCATGACACTTTCAAGACACCAGGACAAGCTTCTCCAAACCCCAGCAACTTTGGAGACACTTGGAAGTACCTCTGCAGTTCCGTTGCATCGTCTTGAAGCCTGGAAGGCAGCATGTGTCAATTCATGGATACACCGTCATGGAGCAGCCTGTGGCAAGAAATTTGTTTCAGAGCTTAGCTGCCGGAATCATGCTTGTAGAACCACAACAGACCAGCGATAACTCTCTCTGCTCGCATCCTGTCGCTTCCAAGACAAGCCAATCGGGAATTACTTGCCACAAACTCCAAAAAAGACAGACTTTGGCTCCAAACTCGAAGCCAAAACTTGATCTCAAAAATGAAGCCATTTTTGGCTTCGCCTAATGAAACAATAGAAGCGGCCTCCCAGAATTTGAAACTAAAAATGGCTTCCGTCGAAAGAGACACAAACTGTCCAAACCCAAAAGAAATGCCGCGGCGCCAAAAAAAGATCTCCCAATGAATGTGCCCGCCAACCCTTCTACAGATGCTCGCACAACCGAGGTGTATGTCAGCATAAAGTTCCATTCTTCAACCAGCGAAGCACGACACTCTCTTCGTGCGTCATCATGCCAGAATCAAAGATCATACACCGTCTTTTTTCTATATCATGTTGGCACTGAGGAGGTACAGTCATTAGTCTCCAGAATCATAATATTTTCCGAAGCTTGAATTGGATTCAATGAGTTCCCCCCTTCCCCCAATACCAATGTTGATACAAACATAAACGTGAAAATCGAACGCGCCGGTGTGCGATCAATCTAAGAGGCTTCTCGTTTGCACAACATCCAATATTAAAATTCCAGGGGCAAGGGGATACACATCGAGTAAAGGTGAAATCTAAAGCCAGCGGCCAGACTACTGACGCAGTAGTTGCTGAATGGCAAACTGCCTGTGAGACACATGGACATGCCATTCTCTCTCAAACATTGAGGTCTGTGCTAACGCTTCCAGCAACATAAGCAAGCATCAACCCGCCGGGAAAAGACTCAAGAAAAGCACGTTGGCTGCCAGTACTCTAGCATGCTGTGTTTTCATATGTACAAACCTCGAACAAACTTGGAATACGCGTCCAATCAGCCAGTTTACAATGGCAGGAACACTTCAAGTGGCAAAGCTCTGGCATGCTGGTTTTTCATATGTACAAACCTCAAGCAAACCTTGTTCAAACCTCAAATCTATGGGGCCGGACCATGCCAGCAGGTGCGACAGGATTTAAAAAAGGAAAGTTCAACTAATTTCTTTTTTTGCGCGCGGCAACTGTAGATTTCCTCCGCTGCCTAGAATTGAGGTTTGATTGGGGTTTGTACATATGAAAACACAGCAGATCGAGGGTGTGGTCATGGCATGGCTTTCTCCAATAGAATGCGCAGCACAGACATGTTTTCAAAGTATGCCTGGAGTTTGTACATATGAAAACACAGCACATCGAAGGTGTCACCAAAAAAGTGCTCATTCCTCAGTGAAATGAGCTGCGCGCAGACATTAACAAGGTTTGTTTGGGGTTTGTACATATGAAAATACAGCAGAAGGAAGAGGAACAAAGCATTGCAAACAAAAACGACCGGTAAAGAATAGATGATCAAGACGTACGGGAGGCGAGGTGCATGCAGATCCGCCTGCATGGATTTTCCCGGTGCAAGCATGCGACTCCAACTACATGACCTTAAAGCAAATCCAAATCATTGACACACTTGTCGCCAAATTTCGTAAAGCCCATGATGCCACACCACAGCATGACACTTTCAAGACACCAGGACAAGCTTCTCCAAACCCCAGCAACTTTGGAGACACTTGGAAGTACCTCTGCAGTTCCGTTGCATCGTCTTGAAGCCTGGAAGGCAGCATGTGTCAATTCATGGATACACCGTCATGGAGCAGCCTGTGGCAAGAAATTTGTTTCAGAGCTTAGCTGCCGGAATCATGCTTGTAGAACCACAACAGACCAGCGATAACTCTCTCTGCTCGCATCCTGTCGCTTCCAAGACAAGCCAATCGGGAATTACTTGCCACAAACTCCAAAAAAGACAGACTTTGGCTCCAAACTCGAAGCCAAAACTTGATCTCAAAAATGAAGCCATTTTTGGCTTCGCCTAATGAAACAATAGAAGCGGCCTCCCAGAATTTGAAACTAAAAATGGCTTCCGTCGAAAGAGACACAAACTGTCCAAACCCAAAAGAAATGCCGCGGCGCCAAAAAAAGATCTCCCAATGAATGTGCCCGCCAACCCTTCTACAGATGCTCGCACAACCGAGGTGTATGTCAGCATAAAGTTCCATTCTTCAACCAGCGAAGCACGACACTCTCTTCGTGCGTCATCATGCCAGAATCAAAGATCATACACCGTCTTTTTTCTATATCATGTTGGCACTGAGGAGGTACAGTCATTAGTCTCCAGAATCATAATATTTTCCGAAGCTTGAATTGGATTCAATGAGTTCCCCCCTTCCCCCAATACCAATGTTGATACAAACATAAACGTGAAAATCGAACGCGCCGGTGTGCGATCAATCTAAGAGGCTTCTCGTTTGCACAACATCCAATATTAAAATTCCAGGGGCAAGGGGATACACATCGAGTAAAGGTGAAATCTAAAGCCAGCGGCCAGACTACTGACGCAGTAGTTGCTGAATGGCAAACTGCCTGTGAGACACATGGACATGCCATTCTCTCTCAAACATTGAGGTCTGTGCTAACGCTTCCAGCAACATAAGCAAGCATCAACCCGCCGGGAAAAGACTCAAGAAAAGCACGTTGGCTGCCAGTACTCTAGCATGCTGTGTTTTCATATGTACAAACCTCGAACAAACTTGGAATACGCGTCCAATCAGCCAGTTTACAATGGCAGGAACACTTCAAGTGGCAAAGCTCTGGCATGCTGGTTTTTCATATGTACAAACCTCAAGCAAACCTTGTTCAAACCTCAAATCTATGGGGCCGGACCATGCCAGCAGGTGCGACAGGATTTAAAAAAGGAAAGTTCAACTAATTTCTTTTTTTGCGCGCGGCAACTGTAGATTTCCTCCGCTGCCTAGAATTGAGGTTTGATTGGGGTTTGTACATATGAAAACACAGCAGATCGAGGGTGTGGTCATGGCATGGCTTTCTCCAATAGAATGCGCAGCACAGACATGTTTTCAAAGTATGCCTGGAGTTTGTACATATGAAAACACAGCACATCGAAGGTGTCACCAAAAAAGTGCTCATTCCTCAGTGAAATGAGCTGCGCGCAGACATTAACAAGGTTTGTTTGGGGTTTGTACATATGAAAATACAGCAGAAGGAAGAGGAACAAAGCATTGCAAACAAAAACGACCGGTAAAGAATAGATGATCAAGACGTACGGGAGGCGAGGTGCATGCAGATCCGCCTGCATGGATTTTCCCGGTGCAAGCATGCGACTCCAACTACATGACCTTAAAGCAAATCCAAATCATTGACACACTTGTCGCCAAATTTCGTAAAGCCCATGATGCCACACCACAGCATGACACTTTCAAGACACCAGGACAAGCTTCTCCAAACCCCAGCAACTTTGGAGACACTTGGAAGTACCTCTGCAGTTCCGTTGCATCGTCTTGAAGCCTGGAAGGCAGCATGTGTCAATTCATGGATACACCGTCATGGAGCAGCCTGTGGCAAGAAATTTGTTTCAGAGCTTAGCTGCCGGAATCATGCTTGTAGAACCACAACAGACCAGCGATAACTCTCTCTGCTCGCATCCTGTCGCTTCCAAGACAAGCCAATCGGGAATTACTTGCCACAAACTCCAAAAAAGACAGACTTTGGCTCCAAACTCGAAGCCAAAACTTGATCTCAAAAATGAAGCCATTTTTGGCTTCGCCTAATGAAACAATAGAAGCGGCCTCCCAGAATTTGAAACTAAAAATGGCTTCCGTCGAAAGAGACACAAACTGTCCAAACCCAAAAGAAATGCCGCGGCGCCAAAAAAAGATCTCCCAATGAATGTGCCCGCCAACCCTTCTACAGATGCTCGCACAACCGAGGTGTATGTCAGCATAAAGTTCCATTCTTCAACCAGCGAAGCACGACACTCTCTTCGTGCGTCATCATGCCAGAATCAAAGATCATACACCGTCTTTTTTCTATATCATGTTGGCACTGAGGAGGTACAGTCATTAGTCTCCAGAATCATAATATTTTCCGAAGCTTGAATTGGATTCAATGAGTTCCCCCCTTCCCCCAATACCAATGTTGATACAAACATAAACGTGAAAATCGAACGCGCCGGTGTGCGATCAATCTAAGAGGCTTCTCGTTTGCACAACATCCAATATTAAAATTCCAGGGGCAAGGGGATACACATCGAGTAAAGGTGAAATCTAAAGCCAGCGGCCAGACTACTGACGCAGTAGTTGCTGAATGGCAAACTGCCTGTGAGACACATGGACATGCCATTCTCTCTCAAACATTGAGGTCTGTGCTAACGCTTCCAGCAACATAAGCAAGCATCAACCCGCCGGGAAAAGACTCAAGAAAAGCACGTTGGCTGCCAGTACTCTAGCATGCTGTGTTTTCATATGTACAAACCTCGAACAAACTTGGAATACGCGTCCAATCAGCCAGTTTACAATGGCAGGAACACTTCAAGTGGCAAAGCTCTGGCATGCTGGTTTTTCATATGTACAAACCTCAAGCAAACCTTGTTCAAACCTCAAATCTATGGGGCCGGACCATGCCAGCAGGTGCGACAGGATTTAAAAAAGGAAAGTTCAACTAATTTCTTTTTTTGCGCGCGGCAACTGTAGATTTCCTCCGCTGCCTAGAATTGAGGTTTGATTGGGGTTTGTACATATGAAAACACAGCAGATCGAGGGTGTGGTCATGGCATGGCTTTCTCCAATAGAATGCGCAGCACAGACATGTTTTCAAAGTATGCCTGGAGTTTGTACATATGAAAACACAGCACATCGAAGGTGTCACCAAAAAAGTGCTCATTCCTCAGTGAAATGAGCTGCGCGCAGACATTAACAAGGTTTGTTTGGGGTTTGTACATATGAAAATACAGCAGAAGGAAGAGGAACAAAGCATTGCAAACAAAAACGACCGGTAAAGAATAGATGATCAAGACGTACGGGAGGCGAGGTGCATGCAGATCCGCCTGCATGGATTTTCCCGGTGCAAGCATGCGACTCCAACTACATGACCTTAAAGCAAATCCAAATCATTGACACACTTGTCGCCAAATTTCGTAAAGCCCATGATGCCACACCACAGCATGACACTTTCAAGACACCAGGACAAGCTTCTCCAAACCCCAGCAACTTTGGAGACACTTGGAAGTACCTCTGCAGTTCCGTTGCATCGTCTTGAAGCCTGGAAGGCAGCATGTGTCAATTCATGGATACACCGTCATGGAGCAGCCTGTGGCAAGAAATTTGTTTCAGAGCTTAGCTGCCGGAATCATGCTTGTAGAACCACAACAGACCAGCGATAACTCTCTCTGCTCGCATCCTGTCGCTTCCAAGACAAGCCAATCGGGAATTACTTGCCACAAACTCCAAAAAAGACAGACTTTGGCTCCAAACTCGAAGCCAAAACTTGATCTCAAAAATGAAGCCATTTTTGGCTTCGCCTAATGAAACAATAGAAGCGGCCTCCCAGAATTTGAAACTAAAAATGGCTTCCGTCGAAAGAGACACAAACTGTCCAAACCCAAAAGAAATGCCGCGGCGCCAAAAAAAGATCTCCCAATGAATGTGCCCGCCAACCCTTCTACAGATGCTCGCACAACCGAGGTGTATGTCAGCATAAAGTTCCATTCTTCAACCAGCGAAGCACGACACTCTCTTCGTGCGTCATCATGCCAGAATCAAAGATCATACACCGTCTTTTTTCTATATCATGTTGGCACTGAGGAGGTACAGTCATTAGTCTCCAGAATCATAATATTTTCCGAAGCTTGAATTGGATTCAATGAGTTCCCCCCTTCCCCCAATACCAATGTTGATACAAACATAAACGTGAAAATCGAACGCGCCGGTGTGCGATCAATCTAAGAGGCTTCTCGTTTGCACAACATCCAATATTAAAATTCCAGGGGCAAGGGGATACACATCGAGTAAAGGTGAAATCTAAAGCCAGCGGCCAGACTACTGACGCAGTAGTTGCTGAATGGCAAACTGCCTGTGAGACACATGGACATGCCATTCTCTCTCAAACATTGAGGTCTGTGCTAACGCTTCCAGCAACATAAGCAAGCATCAACCCGCCGGGAAAAGACTCAAGAAAAGCACGTTGGCTGCCAGTACTCTAGCATGCTGTGTTTTCATATGTACAAACCTCGAACAAACTTGGAATACGCGTCCAATCAGCCAGTTTACAATGGCAGGAACACTTCAAGTGGCAAAGCTCTGGCATGCTGGTTTTTCATATGTACAAACCTCAAGCAAACCTTGTTCAAACCTCAAATCTATGGGGCCGGACCATGCCAGCAGGTGCGACAGGATTTAAAAAAGGAAAGTTCAACTAATTTCTTTTTTTGCGCGCGGCAACTGTAGATTTCCTCCGCTGCCTAGAATTGAGGTTTGATTGGGGTTTGTACATATGAAAACACAGCAGATCGAGGGTGTGGTCATGGCATGGCTTTCTCCAATAGAATGCGCAGCACAGACATGTTTTCAAAGTATGCCTGGAGTTTGTACATATGAAAACACAGCACATCGAAGGTGTCACCAAAAAAGTGCTCATTCCTCAGTGAAATGAGCTGCGCGCAGACATTAACAAGGTTTGTTTGGGGTTTGTACATATGAAAATACAGCAGAAGGAAGAGGAACAAAGCATTGCAAACAAAAACGACCGGTAAAGAATAGATGATCAAGACGTACGGGAGGCGAGGTGCATGCAGATCCGCCTGCATGGATTTTCCCGGTGCAAGCATGCGACTCCAACTACATGACCTTAAAGCAAATCCAAATCATTGACACACTTGTCGCCAAATTTCGTAAAGCCCATGATGCCACACCACAGCATGACACTTTCAAGACACCAGGACAAGCTTCTCCAAACCCCAGCAACTTTGGAGACACTTGGAAGTACCTCTGCAGTTCCGTTGCATCGTCTTGAAGCCTGGAAGGCAGCATGTGTCAATTCATGGATACACCGTCATGGAGCAGCCTGTGGCAAGAAATTTGTTTCAGAGCTTAGCTGCCGGAATCATGCTTGTAGAACCACAACAGACCAGCGATAACTCTCTCTGCTCGCATCCTGTCGCTTCCAAGACAAGCCAATCGGGAATTACTTGCCACAAACTCCAAAAAAGACAGACTTTGGCTCCAAACTCGAAGCCAAAACTTGATCTCAAAAATGAAGCCATTTTTGGCTTCGCCTAATGAAACAATAGAAGCGGCCTCCCAGAATTTGAAACTAAAAATGGCTTCCGTCGAAAGAGACACAAACTGTCCAAACCCAAAAGAAATGCCGCGGCGCCAAAAAAAAGATCTCCCAATGAATGTGCCCGCCAACCCTTCTACAGATGCTCGCACAACCGAGGTGTATGTCAGCATAAAGTTCCATTCTTCAACCAGCGAAGCACGACACTCTCTTCGTGCGTCATCATGCCAGAATCAAAGATCATACACCGTCTTTTTTCTATATCATGTTGGCACTGAGGAGGTACAGTCATTAGTCTCCAGAATCATAATATTTTCCGAAGCTTGAATTGGATTCAATGAGTTCCCCCCCCTTCCCCCAATACCAATGTTGATACAAACATAAACGTGAAAAATCGAACGCGCCGGTGTGCGATCAATCTAAGAGGCTTCTCGTTTGCACAACATCCAATCTTAAAATTCCTGGGGCAAGGGGATACACATCGAGTAAAGATGAAATCTAAAGCCAGCGGCCAGACTACTGACGCAGTAGTTGCTGAATGGCAAACTGCCTGTGAAACACATGGACATGCCATTCTCTCTCAAACATTGAGGTCTGTGCTAACGCTTCCAGCAACATAAGCAAGCATCAACCCGCCGGGAAAAGACTCAAGAAAAGCACGTTGGCTGCCAGTACTCTAGCACGCTATGTTTTCATATGTACAAACCTCGAACAAACTCGGAATACGCGTCCAATCAGCCAGTTTACAATGGCAGGAACACTTCAAGTGGCAAAGCTCTGGCATGCTGGTTTTTCATATGTACAAACCTCAAGCAAACCTTGTTCAAACCTCAAATCTATGGGGCCGGACCATGCCAGCAGGTGAGACAGGATTTAAAAAAGGAACGTTCATTTAATTTCTTTTTTTACGCGCGGCAACAGTAGATTTCCTCCGCTGCCTAGAATTGAGGTTCGATTGGGGTTTGTGCATATGAAAACACAGCAGATCGAGGGTGTGGTCATGGCATGGCCTTCTCCAATAGAATGTGCAGCACAGACATGTTTTCAAAGTATGCCTGGAGTTTGTACATATGAAAACACAGCACATCGAAGGTGTCACCAAAAAAGTGCTCGCATTCCTCAGTGAAATGAGCTGCGCGCAGACATTAACAAGGTTTGTTTGGGGTTTGTACATATGAAAATACAGCAGAAGGAAGAGGAACAGAGCATTGCAAACACAAACGACCGGTAAAGAATAGATGATCAAGACGTACGGGAGGCGAGGTGCATGCAGATCCGCCTGCATGGATTTTCCCGGTGCAAGCATGCGACTCCAACTACATGACCTTAAAGCAAATCCAAATCATTGACACACTTGTCGCCAAATCTCGTAAAGCCCATGATGCCACACCACAGCATGACACTTTCAAGACACCAGGACAAGCTTCTCCAAACCCCAGCAACTTTGGAGACACTTGGAAGTACCTCTGCAGTTCCGTTGCATCGTCTTGAAGCCTGGAAGCCAGCATGTGTCAATTCATGGATACACCGTCATGGAGCAGCCTGTGGCAAGAAATTTGTATCAGAGCTTAGCTGCCGGAATCATGCTTGTAGAACCACAACAGACCAGCGATAACTCTCTCTGCTCGCATCCTGTCGCTTCCAAGATTCAAGCCAATCGGGAATTACTTGCCACAAACTCCAAAAAAGACAGACTTTGGCTCCAAACTCGAAGCCAAAACTTGATCTCAAAAATGAAGCCATTTTTGGCTTCGCCTAATGAAACAATAGAAGCGGTCTCACAGAAATTGAAACTAAAAATGGCTTCCGTCGAAAAGAGACACAAACTGTCCAAACCGAAAAGAAATGCCGCGGCGCCAAAAAAAAGATCTCCCCAATGAATGTGCCCGCCAACCCTTCTACAGATGCTCGCACGACCGAGGTGTATGTCAGCCTAAAGTTCCATTCTTCAACCAGCGAAGCACGAGACTCTCTTCATGCGTCATCATGCCAGAATCAAAGATCATACACCGTTTTTTTTCTATATCATGCTGGCACTGAGGAGGTACAGTCATTAGTCTCCAGAATCATAATATTTTCCGAAGCTTGAATTGGATTCAATGAGTTCCCCCCCTTCCCCCAATACCAATGTTGATACAAACATAAACGTGAAAAATCGAACGCGCCGGTGTGCGATCAATCTAAGAGGCTTCTCGTTTGCACAACATCCAATATTAAAATTCCAGGGGGGGCAAGGGGATACACATCGAGTAAAGGTGAAATCTAAAGCCAGCGGCCAGACTACTGACGCAGTAGTTGCTGAATGGCAAACTGCCTGTGAGACACATGGACATGCCATTCTCTCTCAAACATTGAGGTCTGTGCTAACGCTTCCAGCAACATAAGCAAGCATCAACCCGCCGGGAAAAGACTCAAGAAAAGCACGTTGGCTGCCAGTACTCTAGCATGCTATGTTTTCATATGTACAAACCTCGAACAAACTCGGAATACGCGTCCAATCAGCCAGTTTACAATGGCAGGAACACTTCAAGTGGCAAAGCTCTGGCATGCTGGTTTTTCATATGTACAAACCTCAAGCAAACCTTGTTCAAACCTCAAATCTATGGGGCCGGACCATGCCAGCAGGTGCAACAGGATTTAAAAAAGGAAAGTTCAATTAATTTCTTTTTTTGCGCGCGGCAACTGTAGATTTCCTCCGCTGCCTAGAATTGAGGTTTGATTGGGGTTTGTACATATGAAAACACAGCAGATCGAGGGTGTGGTCATGGCATGGCTTTCTCCAATAGAATGCGCAGCACAGACATGTTTTCAAAGTATGCCTGGAGTTTGTACATATGAAAACACAGCACATCGAAGGTGTCACCAAAAAAGTGCTCATTCCTCAGTGAAATGAGCTGCGCGCAGACATTAACAAGGTTTGTTTGGGGTTTGTACATATGAAAATACAGCAGAAGGAAGAGGAACAGAGCATTGCAAACAAAAACGACCGGTAAAGAATAGATGATCAAGACGTACGGGAGGCGAGGTGCATGCAGATCCGCCTGCATGGATTTTCCCGGTGCAAGCATGCGACTCCAACTACATGACCTTAAAGCAAATCCAAATCATTGACACACTTGTCGCCAAATTTCGTAAAGCCCATGATGCCACACCACAGCATGACACTTTCAAGACACCAGGACAAGCTTCTCCAAACCCCAGCAACTTTGGAGACACTTGGAAGTACCTCTGCAGTTCCGTTGCATCGTCTTGAAGCCTGGAAGGCAGCATGTGTCAATTCATGGATACACCGTCATGGAGCAGCCTGTGGCAAGAAATTTGTTTCAGAGCTTAGCTGCCGGAATCATGCTTGTAGAACCACAACAGACCAGCGATAACTCTCTCTGCTCGCATCCTGTCGCTTCCAAGACAAGCCAATCGGGAATTACTTGCCACAAACTCCAAAAAAGACAGACTTTGGCTCCAAACTCGAAGCCAAAACTTGATCTCAAAAATGAAGCCATTTTTGGCTTCGCCTAATGAAACAATAGAAGCGGCCTCACAGAATTTGAAACTAAAAATGGCTTCCGTCGAAAGAGACACAAACTGTCCAAACCCAAAAGAAATGCCGCGGCGCCAAAAAAAGATCTCCCAATGAATGTGCCCGCCAACCCTTCTACAGATGCTCGCACGACCGAGGTGTATGTCAGCATAAAGTTCCATTCTTCAACCAGCGAAGCACGACACTCTCTTCGTGCGTCATCATGCCAGAATCAAAGATCATACACCGTCTTTTTTCTATATCATGTTGGCACTGAGGAGGTACAGTCATTAGTCTCCAGAATCATAATATTTTCCGAAGCTTGAATTGGATTCAATGAGTTCCCCCCCTTCCCCCAATACCAATGTTGATACAAACATAAACGTGAAAAATCGAACGCGCCGGTGTGCGATCAATCTAAGAGGCTTCTCGTTTGCACAACATCCAATATTAAAATTCCAGGGGCAAGGGGATACACATCGAGTAAAGGTGAAATCTAAAGCCAGCGGCCAGACTACTGACGCAGTAGTTGCTGAATGGCAAACTGCCTGTGAGACACATGGACATGCCATTCTCTCTCAAACATTGAGGTCTGTGCTAACGCTTCCAGCAACATAAGCAAGCATCAACCCGCCGGGAAAA
>CBDCEV010000270.1:0-8202 GCA_965215715.1 Hyphomicrobiales bacterium
CTTTCGAACAGTGTTGTGATCAATTCGTTGTCCAGTTTCTCTGTCCCGTTTTCAGTCATCAGCATGTTGCGCAGTGAACGTTGCATGAGTTTGCTTTCAGTAGGAGTAGGTTGATCATCTTGGACACTGACACACTGCATGCACATTCCGCAGGCCTTGAGTCTTGATCAAAACAATGTCAAACGTTGCTTAACAGAAAAACACTTTTAAAAAATGTTAAAAAGCAGTGTTTCAACTTTCAAAAACGATTTGAACTTTTGTCAACCTTTTTGCTACTTTTTCTTCTCCGTCTTCGTTATCTTGCGAGGCAGGGGTCAGTTTGTTCACCAGCGATTGACGGGCCAATATGGCCACGTACTATTGGTTGCCACGCTTCGTCCGCTGCTTGGGCTGTTTTTTTGCAGGTCAAAGTGCGCTGTGGCCTTCTGTCTCACTGTCGTCCCAGATCATGTCGCGAATGCAAGGTCTTGCCGCACTCACTGCGTCCAGGTGCACTGGGAGTTCAACATCTACCAATCTCTTACACCCAATCCCTGGCTGGCTTGCGCTGGGAGTGGCTTGCGACGCCGTAACCTTTTTAATTTTTTGGAAAAAGCCTTTCGAGTGACCCCTGTCCAAGTTCATCAATGGATTTGGCCAGTGTCTCATCAGTGAGAATCGTGTTAGCATGTACCTTGAAGATGTGATTGGTTCTGCTCACACCTGGACTTTTACGGAAAAGGAGCAAATTCTGTTTGCGGGCCCTGGCACACCTGAGCGCGCTCGTGCATGGCTCGCCAAGAGTTGGTCCGCAATGCATCGTCGTGGTCCACCGCAACCCCGTCCAGTCAGAGGTAGTGTTGTCCAGATTTGAGACGTAGCAGATAACTTCGGTTTTTTTTGTCGATTTCTTTCTGTATCAATTTTAGCGTTAACTGTGTCAGGAGCTTCAAGATAAGGGAGAATCAGTTCCTTGGTGGCACAAGAGGTCGCCGTCATGTAGGTACCAGAAGTCTGCAACGCCTCCGTTTTTTTTTTTGCAGGGCATGCCGTGGGTCATCTGTTCCTGTAAGCTTTTCTGCTCCACCTGGCTGGAAGTTTTGAAGTAGGAGCATGGTGCTGTGGAAATATTTTGAAGTCTTTGCCATGCTTCCTGATTGTTTGCACCAAGCCAAGGCACGTTTCCCGCAGCATGTTGTCCCGTAACTTGCAACCGAGCTTCGGACCATCAACATCTCCTTGTTCTGCTTCTCGATCTTTGGGTGCTGATTCTACTCCTTCTTGCTCCACACAGGAGAGATCGCGATGCTTCCACCTTGCTGCTGCTGTGTGTTTAGGGAAAGAGCTGCTTGCTGAAGTTCTTGCTGATTCGTGCTCAGGGTGTTTCGAGAGACCTTGCCATCCACTCCTCAAAGATGAGCCGGTGGAAGATTGCCAAGGCCTCAGCGAGCCTCATCGCTTTCATGAGTCCAGCGATGTCTCCCTCACTGAGCGTTTAGGGACACTTTGACACATACTTTCGCACGAATTCTCCCGTCTGAATGGGTCGTCCTTTTTGGCGTCCACGCCCTGATCGTGCGCAGCGCCGTTCGATGCATGCTTCAGTCAGAGACGGGATCCACTCGTCACCATCGAACCACTTTGTTGTAGGTTCTTCTTCCTTGTTTCAAAAACATGAGCTGCGTGTGAAGGAGGACACGACAACATTCTGGGAGATCCCCTGGAGCCCACTTACCCGTGAGTATGTCGAGAACTCTGAGCATGCGCCTCCTCTGTCCAGCATTGGCGAAGGCGACCACTGCATCCAAATGCTCTTGAGGGCACTCATGTGGCGATTTGACATGCGGAAGCGACGCAACTACCGTTGTGCTACGTCTTTGCTCTCTCATAGCACTACGGGCTTCCTTGTACCTGCGTCTTCCCCATGCTGCCAACCCTGTTTGAGTTTGCTCTGTATCTGTGTGGTGCACACACTTGCTTGGCGCGGCTTTGAGGATCGGTGGAGATGGTGCATGTACAATTTCGTGGGTGTCTGCAATTGTCTCTGGCTCCTCCACGCCAGGTTTTATCATACCCGGAGTTTCCCGCCACCGGGCTGCGACACCGTCCTCCCAGTCCTGTTGGTCCATCAAAGCTTCCAGGCATGCGCCTTTTTCTTTGGAAGGCCGTTTGAATCAAGTGATGTCGTACCCGACGTCTCCCTGATCTGTCGTCGATTTTCCAAAGCCCTGATGTGCAAACATTGCACACTAAGCTACGACTCTACCTGAGTGGAGACGCTGCGGAAAGGGAAGGTGCACACCAATCTTTCAACACGTGCGTGTGCAAGATTCGATGGCGGGGAGTCACACTGAGTCTCCGACAAGCACACTCTGTATACCGGGCACGTGCACGAGAACGGAATACCACGTGTGTACATGTCGAGAAGGGAATCGAGAGGAACCGTTGAATACATCAGTATAGCACGCGTGCAGCCCAGAACATACAAAACAACATGAGGCGATGACACATGTGGATGACTCTGGCTTGACCCTCCTTGCCAAACGGCTGTGACAACACGTATCAAACGACACTGAGAAGGAACGAGAACACGCAGTCACGCAGGCTGAAGACAGGGCAGAAAACAAGTGTTCTGTTAACAGAAGATCAGTTGAACGATGAAGCTAGTTCCAACGACTCCACTCGAGAACGACCTGATCGTTCTTGCACGAACAGTCGAGAATTGGCAGAGCGCTTGCAGACTTGAGCCAGAAAAAAAACCTAAGCCGTGCCATGGAACGTGATGCAGACACGCGATACGGAGATGTGGGCAAGGGGGCCTTGCACGGACGCGAGTGAGCCGCAATACACAGGTGTCTTATTAATTCAATTCAATTTACTGTAATCTAATTTAATTTGTTTTAGTTTCGTTTAATTTGGTGTCATTTCATTAATTTAATTTCATTCAAATTAAACTAAACTTTTTTCTTTACTTTGATGTAGTTTTATTTTTAATTTAATTTCATTTTATTTCATTTCATTCAATTTCATCATTCCCAATTCAATTCAATGAAAATTAACCTCATGCAATTTAATTTTATTTGAATTTTATTTTTCCAATTCGAATCTAATTTCATGTGCTTTGATTTCATTTTTCAGAAATCAAATTCATTTGAACTTTAATTTGATTCAATTTATTTCAAACATTTTTATTATTTTATTTTTTTATTACTATTATTTTTTTGAAAAATTGAATGTCAAATGATCCAATGAACTTTTTCATTTTGTCTCATCTTCAATTTCATTGAATTTAATTTAGTTTCATCTTGATCTGATTCAATGTAACCCCCCAATTTCTTTGGGGACAAAAACATTTGATTTTTTCTCAAAAATAAGAATTTTTGGCATCTGGAAGAAATGTCATGTGATTTACTTCATTTTTCTTGAAAAATATTAACTTTTAGTGAGCATAATTTATTTTTGTTTCGCTTCGCGTAACTTCATTTGTTCAAATTCTAAATAATTGAATTTTGGTTTCAAACTCTAATTTTCTGAATTCAATTCAATTCAAGTTTTATTTCAAAAAATGAATTTAATTTCGTTTCGTGTTCCTTCATCTGATTTTTCCAAAACAAAAAGATTGAATTGTGGTTTTTAGATCTGATTTTGTGAATTCAATTAGATGAAATGTGACTACAAGTAAATTTATTTGATAGATAAAAATTATCCTACCTACCTGGGTGGAGCTCATAAGCGATTAATTCGATCTTCCCACCTCCCTCCTCTCTCCTCATCCAAACCCTCGAAACAGCCCCTCTCCTCCTCCCACCACCACCCTCCAGACGATTAATGCGAGCGTTGGTGTGTGTGTCTGTTCCCTCTCTTCTCCCAAACCCTCGAAATCACAATTCTGATTCCAAAAACCCAATGTTTTTTTCAAAATAAACCGACTTTTACTGAATGCCTGTAAAACACAGTATTTTCATACATTTCACTTATTTTTTTTGATAAAAAAAATTTCGGTGAGAAGGTAGCGGTCAAAAATCCGTGGGAGCTGTGATGAATCAAAGGCGAGGGAGAGCAGAAAAGACAAAACGACCCCCAGCACCAACCAATCGGCTCCCTCTGATTGCGTAGGAGCCTGGGCCCCGTGCCACTTGTTGGTTTAGGTTTGAATTTATGACATTCAATTTGATGTAATGAACAAAAATGAAACTACATGCAATAGAAATGAAAATAACAATAAATTGAATTAGTTTGAATTTCATTGAACTTATGTACATTTATTGACTCAAAAGTTTATCTAATTTTAAGTATTTTCTGTTTTTCTTTGAAATTATTTTGCTTTTTTGCTTTGAGCTCGTATTTGATGTAATTTTTCGACAATAAAATTGACTTCAATTATTAATTTTTGTTTACTTTCAAAAAGTTCATTCGTCGAACTCAAGTTCAATGTTTCATTTATTTTTTAAATTCAAATCGATTCAACTCAACTGCTGTGAATTGGATATACTTTAGTTTAATTGGATTGATATAATTTTTATATCAGTGATTTTTTATTGAATTGAGTTTTATGAATTGAACCACATATAATGTAATTTGTGAAAGAAGTAAATGAATTTTTAATGAAGTTGAATTTGATGTTATTTGATTACATTGGATGAAACATGTTTGAAAAATGAGAGAGAAAAAACAGTAACGCGAGATAGTCTCCATTTCATTGGTGGTCTTCCCTCCTCCTCTTGCTGCTGTCCACCCTGTGACTTGGATCAAAATCGGGCGGGCAACCTCGTTTTCCAGGGAGATGTGCTTTTTTTGAGGCCCTCTCTGTTTCCAGAAACAAGTGCGGGTGGTGCTGCTTTCTCCACGTCCTCCTCTTCGGTGATGCTGCCTTGTCCTGCCTCCTTCTCCAGAGAGTGACGAAAGTAAAGTAGCGTGATGTTTTGTCAGGAAAATTTTGGTGGTGGTTCCACCTGCTCCTTCTGGGTGGTGCTGCTTTCTCTCCTCTCCCCTTTTGGTACGGTGCTGCTTTGGGTGGTGCTGCTGTCCCATCCTTCTTTGTTGTGGTACCGCCTTCTCCCCTTGGGCGGTGCTGTTTTCTTCTCCTCCACCTTTTTCGTGGTGGTTATCATTATATAATGTTGACTATAATGATTATGAACAAAGACAGAAAGACGGGAATTCCACAAAGGAGTCGGTGAAAGCAGCACCACACAAAGGAGGGAGAGGAGGAAGGCAGCACCACCAAAAGGAAGAGCAGACCAAGCAGCACCACCCTAAAGGAGCGAGGCGAGGGAGGAGAAAGAACCACCGCTCAAGAGGAGGAGGGGAGGAACGCAGCACCTCCCAAAAGGAGGGAAGTGAAGCAAAGACATGTCACGACGAGTAAAGCAAAGTGAGGTACTTTCCCGTGGTGGTCCTCCCTCCTCCTCTTGGGTGGTGCTGCTTTCCCTCATGCAAGTTTATCGCATTTTCAGTTTGTATAAAGAAACACAAATTAGAAAAGTCATTGTATATTTTTACGTTGACATGTTCATCTTTGTTAAAAGGAAGGAGCCACAAAAACACGGACCAGGTCGAGCTTACAGCACCCAGCACCCAGCACCATCGTGCGAATGGCATAGCACCCAGCACCATGCGTGAAGTACACGTCGTGGCCGCTGTCCATCAGAGAACACAATGCTAATACTGGTTTCCGCACTGGCGCAACGTTAACATTTGCATGCCTGAGATGCCCAACATTGTGACACTGTATTGACGTTTGCCATGATTGGGAAGTGTTTGTGTGCTGTTGTCTCCTGGTCCGAAGTACTTCACACCTCAGTGAGATTCTTCAGACTCAACTGCGGCTACTTCTGGAAACAGCTCTGCAGGCCACACCGTTGCCTCAGCACCACTGTCCACATCCATCGCGATTCTCTTTGACCATGACTGAACTGTCCCAACGGTGAGACTGCGCCGCTCAGGTTCACTTTTTGTATTCGATCACACCCACACTCCAAGGTTTCAATTGTTGCTCGAGTCCTGAAACAAGCAGGGTCTGTTTTCCTTTGCCGCTGCCCACAGCCATCACTTCCGTTCTTCCAAGAGTGAGCCACTGATTCATACCCAGAAAATCCTGAATTTCACGTTTCATCGACACACGTTCAACACCAAATGACCACAAGCTTGCAAAACTTCACGTATAAACTTTACATATTTGTTCGTGGATTTGTAGATGAGTGTCATGATTTTTGGTACTCCAGAGAAAAATCAAACACAACAAAACAAAAAATTGACAAATAAAAGGAAAGACAACTCAAAAAACAAGAAAAAAGACAAACAACGAATACTATTATTAACTGCACTTTTCTCCGTTATCTTCATCACCTTTATTGTCTGTTTGTTTTTCAAGACATCTCTCCACTTCGTCTCTTGTTGAGTTCACTTCACACATCTCACATCCTTCATGAAGACTGCGACTCCACAATCCCCCAGCACCTCCCGCGAACGCGCAAAAAGCCTCCCCCGCACAACGACGGTCATTGGTATCCGTGTTGTTTTTTTTTACCACAGTGCCCCGACACAACGCGAGGACACCAGACGCAAGCTTCGACCGCACGCATGCCCCGCACCAAAGGCAATCTTGACAGTGAGACGCGAGCCCGATGTTGCCCACCTCTTCTCGCTTCGGGTCCAGTGGTCGGTCGTCGGGCGGTCCTTTCGGGTGGTGCTGCTTGGCCTCCTCCTCCTTCTCCTCCTCCTCCTTCTGGTGGTGCTGCCTTCCTTCTCTCCGTTTGGGTGCTGCTGCTGTCTCCGTCCCTCCCTTATTGTGTTTTGTTTTCTCGCTCATCCTCCTTTTGGTGGTGCTGCCTTCCTCCACCTCGTTTGGGTGCTGCTGCATCCCTCCATGTTTGAACTGCCATTATTTGACATAAAATAAGTGTGACTGTGTGCTAAATATTAAAAAATAAATTAGTTTAAAAAGAAACTGCGGGAAGAACATGCTTCATGTTTGTTGTGGTCCCACGTTGTATGATGAGTACATTGCAATGGTCAAGGCCGGAAACGAATGTCAGCTCACAGTCCACATGTCGACACACGGTAACCTTTGCCACGGCGGTCTGTTGCGCGGGAGTGTTGTTCCAGCCAAGTTTCTCCTTGAGTCGCTCAACACGTTGCCTGTGGAACACTAGACATCCAATGCGTTGGTTGTGGTATGGTCTGGTGAACGGAGCACGCTGCGTATCACGGAACGTGACACTGCACAGACTGAGCGTACACTCATGAGACTCGGTGACACCTCATCTCTCGACAGCCGTCTGCATCGGTCAAGCAAAAGAGTGTTTGCACGACATCCATGATTTGAGCCTGTCCCATCCTGATGTCTCTCTGCCAGTGTTGCACGCACAGCTCGCTGTTCCTTCTGAGACCTTACATCGCACAGCAACGCAACGTAAAGTGGTGGTCCTCTCTCCACTTTGCTTTGGGTGGCTTCCTTTGGGTGTGTTGCCGGTCCCCTTTCTTTTTTCTTTGTTTGAAACGAAATAAAACACATGTTACTAAATTGACGGAGATCAAATTAAACTCATTCAAATTTAAGAGTAAAACATAAAAGTTCTGTTTGAAAAAAAGACAAGATAAAACAAAAACATGAAAAAAGTTAAAAAAAATGATAATTGAAAAAAACGAGAAAAAAAACAATAAATTAAACAATCCAATCAAAAAGTAATGAAAAATTGGAGAAAAGACGTAGAAATAAAAAGATAAATTACCCAAGAGTCCAACAAGAACAAAAAAAAGTAAAGAGCAAGAAGTAAAATGTGAAAGTACAAATATCAGTGAAAGTGAAAACAAAAAAAGTGGAAGTAAAATCAGAAGCAAAGCAAACTAAAGTGAAATAGAAAAGTGGTCCCTCGTACCCTCCTCTTTATGAGTGGTGCTGTTTTCCGCCTCTCCCTTGTGGGTGCAGCTTTCCCCGCCTCCTCCTTTTGGGTGGTGATGCCGTCCTTGTCCTCCGTTGGATGGTGCTGCCGTTTTCCTTTGGTTGAAATGGAAGAAAAAGTTGTTTTGGTTTGGAACGTTTTTATTTGTTTTCTTGAAAATATTTGGGTTTTGTTTTGCAAAATACAGGTTTTTCTTTGTTCGTTTTTTGAATTGTTCTAAAGTATGAGATAAGTCCTGAAAACTTACTGTGAAGTTATAAAGTACAAGTTGTACATTGTGCCGTGGTTGCGGCTCGCTTTTTTGTGTCAAATTTTTGAC
>CBDCEV010000271.1:0-3393 GCA_965215715.1 Hyphomicrobiales bacterium
CACTGATTCGATACGGCTTGAAGTCAGTTGTCTTCGTGGATACGTTCTGGAGTGCTGTGTTGATGCTGTTCAACATGTCCATCCTGCCATTGACCGTCTCGTTCATTTCTGTGCGCAACTGCTGTATGACGTCAGTCATTTCCTGTCTCAACTGCTGCTGGGATACTGCGAAGTCTGCTGTGGTGACCATGTCTGCTTGCTGTTTCTTCTGGAGCTGCCACTAGTGCTGCTGCTGCTGCCGTAATGCTGTGCTTGGCCTCGGAGTCACAACACACCACAACATCAGCAGACACACACACAGCAGACACACACAAGACGCACTGTCAAATGCAATGTCTGTTTTGTGGCACGCTTGAGCCAACGCGAATGCGTTGGGAATGTGGTCAAGTGCGCGTGACAAGGCTGAGAAAAGGAAGCAAGTGTGCAGGAGTGCAACGGTGTCAAGTCTGTGCACCGATCAACACACACACACAGCAGACAGACACACACACACAGCACACACATAGCAGACACACAGACACAAACACACATGGTCATGGCCGATTCTCAATTTCAGTGGTGGGCCCGTTGTTTCACAAGATATCCAGAGAACTCCAAATTTGTGTGTTGTGACAACTTTTTCAGTGATGCAGACGCGCAGAGACCAACCGCAATTCTCCGAAAGAACCTCGGTAATTGAAGAAAACATAACAAGAGGGTCGGAAGAGGAAACAAAAAAGCGCGAAATTTTGTAGGTCCAGCGGAGTTGGTTCCGGCGGAGGGGGGTCCGGCTTGGGCAAGTCCGACTGGGGCCAGGCCTCAGGCCAGGCCTACTCAAGCCAGTCCTGCTTCGGCCACTCCTGTGGCTGAAGTCGAAATTGGCCAAAGTGGAACAGATGGTGTTTGCTCTTCTTCTTTCTTCTGCTTCTCATTTTCTTCTTTTTCATCTTGCTCTTCATCTTCTTTTTGATCTTCTTCTGTTTCTTCTTTTTTCTGTTTTTGTCCCCAAACACCTTTGCCCTGATACCGACTTTTGTTTGTGTGTGTTGGTGTGTGTGTTGCTGAGAGCGACTTTGACCAAACCGACTTTGGCCATCCTGACCGACTTTGGCCATTCCGACTTTGGCAAAAAAATTGACCGACTTTGGCCAACCTTAATTGACCGACTTTGGCCAAACCGGCTTTGGCAATTTCAGTGTTTCAGTGTTTTGGCCTTCTTTCGAGAAAAAAAAAAACAGAACAACAAGATGAAAATGAAGCACAGAAGAATTTACACCCGTCAGGCCCCCGAAGGGGTGGGGCCTCCCGAAGGGGTGGGGCCTCCCGAAGGGGTGGGGCCCCTCCCCCGAAGGGGTGGGGCTCCCCGAAGGGGTGGGCCCCCCGAAGGGGTGGGGCCTCCCGAATTTTTGGGGCCCCTCGAAGGGGTGGGCCCCCCGAAGGGGTGGGGCGCCGAAGGGGTGGGGCCCAAAATTTCGCTCTCTTTTTCTTCCTGCACCCCTTTTGGCTCTTAAGAAGTAGAAGCAGCACACAGAACAGAAAACAACAGTGCAAGCAAAAATCAAAAAAAAAAAAAAAACAGCAAGAACAACAAGAAAAGAACAAGTTGCACAAACTGCAGCAACAATAGCACCAACCAGCAGCAAAAGCAGCAAAATAAGCAGCGAAAGCAGCAGCAGCAGCACAAACAGAATCAAGAGCAGCAAAAACAACAGCAAAAGCAGCGAGAAGCAATACAAACATTTCGGTCAAAAGCTGCACGGGTGGGTAGGTTTTTTCAACGGACAGCGACCCCAAAGCAGCGGCAAAAGCAGCAGCAAACAACAGGAAGCAGCAGGCACAAAAGCAACACCATAAACAACAGTAAACCGCAAAAGCGGCAGCAAAAGCAACGCGAACAGGCAGGAAAAACAGCACACAACAAGAAAAGCCAGCATCAAGTAGCAGCATAAAATTGCAAAAACAAAACAGCACAAAAAAGCAACAAAAGCAGTACAAACATTTTGGAAGGTCAAAAGCGGCAAGGGTGTGTTTTTCACACAACAACAGCACAAGGAGGCCCGAATGCGGGAGGCCAAACTCTGAAAAATTAAAGTCAAGAGGTGTGGGGCCCGAAGGGTGGGGAGGGTGGGAGAGGAGGAGCGTCTTCCCGTGGAAATTCGGTGGGATACCAGCAATTTTTGTTACAATTGGTTGAAGTCAAAGGGGTTCCAATCAATTGTCAAAAATTGTTATTGACATTTTGGAAGGTCAAACACTGCAAAGGTGGGGGTAGGAGGTTCGACGGTCGGCCCACAAGCAGCAACAAACAAAAGCAGCAGCAAAAGCAGAAAAAAAAACAGCAGCAATTGCACAAACAGCAGGAATAAGCACAAGCAGCAACAGCGGCAGCAGCAAGCCGCAACAGGAACACAACCAACAAGAAAAGCAGCAACAAGCAGCAGAATCAGGAGCAGCACAAACAGCACAAACAACAACCCAGAAAAAGTGAGGGCCAAGAGGTTTGGGTCCTGAAGGTGGAGAGAGGCGTCTTCCCGTGAAATTTCGGTTGTGTTCGAGGCTTTTTTTCTGGATATGAGCAAAATTTGTAACAATTGGTCATTGATTGTTGCGGAAGACACGACAGCCCGAGAGCCCAAACGTTCACACTTTGAGGCCCCGGCGCTTCGAAAACACCACCAAAATTCAACAAGACCCCCAAGAGAGGGAAGAAAGAAAGAAAATTGTGGCGGGAGAGGGGCAAAAAAGAGCGAAATGTTGGGCGGTCCAGGGGAAGGGCGGTCCTGGGGAGGGCGGGTGGTCGTGGCGAGCCTCTTCACCCTATTCCCCTCATTTTTTGCCATTTTCACACCAATTGTGATTAAATTTACAATTGCAATAACACAAAAATTATAATTATTATTTATGATTATATTTATAATTGCAATTCCAAATTGAAACTGGTAAGTAAAATGAACATGATTGGCCTAAGTAGCTTGGCCTAAGTGATAATTGGCGTAAGTAGCATCTGGCCTAAACAGTATTTGGCCCAAGCAGCATATGGCCGAATAAAAACAACTCTGTTGAAAAAGCAGCGTCCAAGAATTAACGTGTCTCCCAGTCACACTGAGGAAACAAACGGACAAACTACGCGAACTTCCTCACACGCAACCCACTTCACGGAAGTGATCGGCCACCACCTTACCCGACGTGGGAGTGGCGCCGGCTGAAGCCGACTTTGGCCAAACTGACTTTGGCAATCTTTGTTTGACCGATAAGAAAACCCCACCATTCCGCTCTTTTTTTCCCGTTTTGGCCACTGATTTGACCAATTTTGGCCAATCCGATTTGGGCCAATCCAATTTTAGCCAATCCTATTCTGGATCTGGTGTGTGTCATGGTGGGGCCCAAAACGGTGGAGCCCCGAAGGGTGGGGGT
>CBDCEV010000272.1:0-3671 GCA_965215715.1 Hyphomicrobiales bacterium
GCATTCATCACACGAATGATCACCGACAATTTTGTCATGCGCGCAACACGGCTCAGCATTGTTGAGTGGGTTTATTTAAAGACTCAGATTTTGCTGGAGACATTGATGGTTTTTAATCAACCTCCGTGAGAATTTTATTTATTTTTCGGAAGTCGAACATTGGTTCCCATAAGTTGGATGTGCAAGAAGCAAACATCAGACTCTCACACTTCCACGGAATCGGAAGTTGTTTTTTGGATGCTGGTTTGCGAATGGATGGATCCCTGCTCCCGATATGTGGGATGTGGGAATAGATGTGTTACATTCCTCGAAGAACCACACCCACACCCACACATCAAGCATTGGGAAACCGATGTCACGGAGAATTCTGGAGCACAAATCTCAAAACCAAGTTGAAAAGAAACAGTAACCGAGAAGTTGATGAATCGTCAAAAGTGGATCACGTTGTTACAAGCGCAAGTTCTTCTCGATTCGAAGATCAGTTGTATATTTTTGAAGACAATCACGCTGTGAATCAAAATGATCATAAAGGGCAAAAGTCTTACGATGAGACACGTATCCAGAACCCACAGAGTTCCGTTGGATTCGTTGTTTGATAGGATCAATTTGGAACCCAAAATCCAAATCAAATATGTTGTCACCAAGAAGCAACTTGCGGACATTTTGATCAAAGGTAGTTTCACACGTGATCAGTGTAGTCATTTTCTTCGTTTGTTCAACATCATGAATTTCGGTAGAATACAAGTTCATCCAAAACCATTTTCATCCCAAACGTGAAAATTTCATGCAAAAGCCTGTTCATCCCAAGACCACTTTCATCCCATGACCACTTTCATCCCATGACCACTTTCGTCCCATGACCACTTTCATCCAAAAACGCAGTTTCATCCCAAAACATTTTCATCCAAAACCAACAAAACGATTCTGATGTGAGAACAACAGCAAACAAGATGACGGGGTGGTGGCAAAAACAATATTGTCCGTGTTTGTGTGAAGGCATCGCTGGCCTTCGGCCGGCGATGTTCCACATGAAGGTCTGTTGAAGGTCGACAGGCGGGAGTTTAGGTGTTTAGGGGTTTTAGGCGTTTTAGGGTTTTTAGGGTTTTTAGGGTTTTTAGGGTTTTTAGGGTTTTAGGGTTTTTAGGGGTTTTAGGGTTTTTAGGGTTTTTAGGGTTTTTAGGTGTTTTAGGGTTTTTAGGCGTTTTAGGGTTTTTAGGGGTTTTAGGGGTTTTAGGGTTTTTAGGGTTTTTAGGGGTTTTAGGGGTTTTAGGGGTTTTAGGGGTTTTAGGGGTTTTAGGGGTTTTAGGGGTTTTAGGGTTTTAGGGGTTTTAGGGGTTTTAGGGGTTTTAGGTGTTTTAGGGGTTTTGAGAGTTTTGAGGGTTTTGAGAGTTTTGAGAGTTTTGAGAGTTTTGAGAGTTTTATGGGTTTTTTTGGGGTCTAAGGGGTCTAAGGGTTTAAGGGGTTCCAAGGGTTCCAAGGGTTTCAAGGGTTTCAAGGGTGTTACGGGTTTTAAGGGTTTTAAGGGTTTAAGGGGTTTTAAAGGGTTTTAAAGGGTTTGGGGTGGGGTTGGGGTTGGGGTTGGGGTTTTGGGATGAAAGTGGTTTTGGGATGAAAGTGGTTTTGGGATGGAAGTGGTTTTGGATGAACATTTTTGGGATGAAAAGTGACAGTTTCATCCCAATTTGGATGAAAGTGTACCTAACCTGAATGTCTCGATAATGTTAGATTCGGATAAATCATACAGCCCGAGGAATTGCAGATTGGGTTGGAATTCTGATCTCACATGCACTGAGAAATCAGGACGGGGTGGAAACGAAAACTCAGCGTCAAGTTCTCAAGTGTGGCACAGAGATGACAATCCTTTTCCAAGTACCGAGAGCTCGGGGCGAGAGGTGTATCACCGTTCACGTACCGAGAAATCGCAGTGTGAAGTGCAGAATCCACTCACCCAGGTGAAGTTGGACCACCACAATCTCGAGATCTCCATTACTCAGTACATTGAGAAGGTCTCCGCGAATATTCGACAAAATTGCATCGTCCAGAAGACGACCAGATAGTGCTTGATCAAAGGGTCAATGTATTGATATGGAGATTATTCATGTCAACAACGATGAAAGCAGCGATACATTTTGAAGAAAATTACAAGGACAACTTGGTTACCCACAGGACACACCAACTTCGAGACGCTCGAGACGTTGTTCGCGAGAATCCGAATGTTTCGACAATTTAATGGAAACTAACCCCGTGGATGAGATCTACCTTGCTACATGACACAGTAATCAAGTTATCAAAAGCAAAGGTACACGTCTTTTCAAATTCAGTTCTTTCTGTGGGAAAGTTGCACAGACATCCAGAATCCATGGTGAAGTGGACAGATCAACTTCGATATTTCCAGGAGTCCGATGAATACAATGAATTATTTGGTTCGATGGAGAACCATTTGAGTTTGAGTGAAATATTTCCCAAGACTTACAACATTGCAGATCCTCCAAAAGATTCAAGACAAACTGGACACTTGTTCAACAAGTCCAGAAGAATTCGAAGATCGGATCATCTGCATGTCTATGTGCAACGACATCGATTGGACTAAGGATTGGGACATTAGTCTTTTGTCGGTCCTGGTAAAAAAAAGGTACGGAACGCAAAGGTACAAAGTTGAAGGAAAGTGGAATGACAACGCAGTTGTCATGGTGTCCAATTTTCGAAGAAAGCGGACATCTTGTCTTCAGGGTTTCCATTGCATTGGTTCGAGGATTCTCGAAAAAGAAAGATGGGAAATGTACGATTCCCTTCAGTGCGGATCCTTCGAATGCAGATCTTTTATTTCTCACCAATAGTTCTGCAAGTCAGCTCAGTCTCTGCGGAGCAGTCGCGGTTTCCCGTGATGGATTCAGCAGATTCTTGGTCAATCATTTTCAAGCATGGAGAAATCCGTCGCGAAAACGAATGAGCAGTTTTTTTTCCGAAAATTGGAGCCTGAGGACGCGAAGACGTTGGTACAAGCACTTGAGACGAATTTTCACGCAGCGAGAGATCGATTGCGTGATCACCAAGAGAAATTCGAAAATTCGTCGAAAGATGTGAAAAGTAATACCTCACACAGCATGTACAGATGCGCACACTTCGTCCGCACATCACATTGCAATCATTCCTTGTACCACATCTGTGGCTCAAGTCTACCAGATTGTGTGTCCAAAAAAGTTGTTTCATTTCATCTCTCTCGCGATGTCTCTGGCCACGCGCAGAACACCCAGCACTTCATCCTCGACTTTTCGTCTGTCCCAGGTCTCCCAAGGTTGCTCACATCCAGAAATCCTTGCGCTGATTCACGAGAACCCAGGGGTGACGGATACACTGATCCAGAACCTCGCACCGCTTACGAGCCCAACCGGATCGTCGTCAGCCAGACCATTAATGAACAGGACCGAGGATCATATCAAATCTTTGCCATACAACCAGTCATTGTTGTCTTCTACTCAAGATTCTATTGAAAGCAGTGCTACGCCTCAAGAAGCAGACTTGGACGACGAACAAATTCATTCGCCGCTGGCTTTAACACAATACTTGCCGGAGCGAGAAGCAAATGCGGATCGATCGCAAGTTTATCACTCTGAAAGGGAAGGCTTGATAATGTAACAGGTCTCCCTGTGCCTCTGAACTTCAGACTTTGA
>CBDCEV010000273.1:0-2900 GCA_965215715.1 Hyphomicrobiales bacterium
TGATCATTAAGTGACTCATCTTTTAAATCGAGTCGAAATTCAGTAAGTCATATCTTCAAATTTATTTCTAGTGATATCAATAAATGATCTATCTGTCTCACTTTCCAATCGAATCGAAGCGAATTCATTTTTCGATTTATAGTTTGTGTCGTGATTTTTATAAAAGAAATTAGAGAGGATTTTTTTGTCAGGAAAAATTGGTGAAAATCAGAATTACGATTATATATCAAATCATGATTACAAATGAAAAATGAAGAAAGAAAATAATTTTTCAAAAAAAAAGAAGAAAATGAATTACTGAGAAAGTATATAATCGTGCTATCATTAAATTGTCACTCTTTCGTATATCATTGAAGGAAATAAGACTTTTAATATAAATCATGAAATAATAAAAAATCGTACTCTGTATCATGAGAACGTTCACGTAAGCGTCCAAAAGTAAGAGTATTGAAATATACATATTTCTTGACCTTTTGTAACGTGACTCACCTTTAAATATTTATATCTTCTATTATTTTAGCGCGTAAATTTCGATCGTCCATGTGCTTCTGAAACCAAAAAGTATTTCAAAATTATCTCAAAATCAGTGAATAAAGTCATGAATTAAAATAAATACAAAATCATTTAATGATGACAGATCAAGAATTTTTTTCAAAAAAAAAAACAATCATCATGGATGAAGACTACTGAATGAAAAAAAGACTTACAGATAAAGCTCTTGAGAATTGTGATTGGTAATCAAAGCCAAGAATGAAACATAGTTATTTAAAAACAAATGATTTTCAGGGTGGCACCGCGAAAATCACAACATCTCCTTTTTAACAATTAACATTAATTGACGAGAAATGTGGTCCATACTGGAGTGAGGAATCGTCTTCGCGAAACGTGGTCCTGGTGAACAATGGTCTAGGGCAGGGCCAACCTTGGGAGGGCGGATTGTATTGTCGACCCAGTGGCAGATTCTCCCAAAGCAGCAAGGGCAGCATAAGCAGCAAAAGCAGCGGCGAAGCAGAAAAGCAGAAAAAAACAACATAAGCAGCGGCAAATTAACAAAAGCAGCTGTAGAGCAGCACACGCTGCAGCAAAAACAGCATAAGCAGCAGCAAAGCAACAAAAGAAGCAGCAATGCAGTATAAGCAGCAGCATAGCAGCAAAAACAGCGGCAAATACAACAGCAAAAGCAGCAGCAAAACCAGCAGCCAAAGCAGCAGCACAAGCAGCAGCACAAGCAGGAACAGCAGGAAAGCACCGAAAACCAGTGGTAAAAGCAACACAATCAGTAACGAAAACATCAATAAAAACAGCAGCAAAAAGTGGTACACGCAGTAGCAAAAGCAGGAGCAAAGCAGCAAAAGCAGCGGCAACAGCAACAGCAAAAGCAGCAGCACAAGCATCAGCAAAAGCAAATGCAAAAGCACCAGCAAAAGCAGCAGCAACAGGAGCAACAAAAGCAGCAGCAAAGGTCTCGTCCCACTTTGGCCCGTTTGACTTTTTCCTGTTTCGAAGTGCAAAGTGCTAAGTTTTACTTTGGCCCGTTCGATTTTTTCCCGTTATGGCTTTTCGTACTTGAGGACAGGAAGGTTCTGGCAGTAGCATAAGTAGCAGCAAAAGCAGCAAAAGCGGCAGGAATTCCAGACACACACGACGGCGAGCTTTGAATCTCTCCACAACGAAGGCAGGCTAGAAAATCGCAAGGAACCAAGATGCGACCTAGGTTCACAAGAATTTCGCAAGGACCAAGAAAAAAACATCGAGGACGAAAAAACACCCTGAGGACGAAAAAAGAAACCCAGAGGACAAAACAAAAAACCCCAGGATGAAAACAAGAACCGTCAAGGACAAAAAAACCGAGGAAGAAAAAGAAAAACATCAAGGACCAAAAAAACACCCAGTCTCCCCACATCATCCTAAGAGACCTTTATCTCTTTGTTTCACCACACATTTATTCTTAGCTTTTGGGTTTTGCCCATCCCGATATTCCAAGAATCGACGCAGACCTCCTGTGTTCATGACTTCGTTCAGCCTTCGCGATTCACTGCTTTTGGTGGCCTTCCACGCCTCTGGCACCACCTCCTCAAACCTCTTTTCCGATGGCTCCCGCAAGCAGCTGCGGCTCACAATCCGCTGAGTCCCAAAACGCCTTGGCCATTTCGTCTTCCAATTCTTCTTTTCCTCTCTGCCCTAGCTTCAAATTTACCGATCGCACGTCGTCAATCTTGGATTGTTTCTGTCAGGCTCATTATAACTACTCTGTCTGCTTTGGCACTCTCCTTCGTGGGTTCTGTGGGTGACGGGAGGTTGGGTGGTGGTTTGTGCGTGTGTGTGGTTGGGAGAACGGTTGGCGTGGCGTGCACCAAAAACCACACTCGAATCTACTAACGCCAAACATGTTTGAGAACTTGGGAAGGCCGGCAGACCTGGAAAACCAGGAGTGTTTCATTTTGATGCTTCAACCTTTGGGTCTGGTAGTGAGTTGGCCCAACACGAATGAACCAAGCTGTTGGCACGTGATTGCCTCGTTGTCCCAAGGTTATGATGTCGGTCATGTCAGAGTTGTGCAGAGGGAAGGCGTGCACTCCGAGCTCAATGCCGCGAAGGTTGTTGTTGCCTCTGCCGCGACACTGGTGAACGACATCTTCGAGCAGACTGGCATGCACCCTTTGAAGATTTCGATCGCGATGATGCCAAGATTACAGCCAACAGATCCCTGTCGACAACGCCTTCGAAGCGATCGTAGACAAGGAGGGGCGGGTCGTCTCAGATCTTGGACATGCGAGCCCAGTACCCCTTGCACAGCGACGTCGCAATCTGGAGAAAGACATACAAAAGCGACAAGGGCATCTTCAGCTACCTCCCAGACTTCATCCACATGATCTTCCAGGAGATGTGCGACGACACCG
>CBDCEV010000274.1:0-4923 GCA_965215715.1 Hyphomicrobiales bacterium
AATCCTGCTCAGGTTTCACCATCCACAAAGCGAGAACCCCCGTCAGTGTAGATGGCCCATCCTTGGAAATCATTGCCTCTTTCGCGCGTTGTGGTACGGACGATGGAAAGATGCGGATATCTGGCTTTGGCACTCGGCAAGCGGAAGTTCAGATGTGGGACTGTTGGAATGTGTCATGTTAGGCATTTTACCTGGTACGCGTGACCGCAGGCAGAAGTGGTGGCTGTCATAAGCGGATTCCAGAGTTTCCAGGATTCTCGATGCTTCGTCGGTGTTGATGATGAGCATAAATAAACGCGTGAGTGAAGCCCATCACCACGATCCCATGCTGGAGGCTTCGCAGGAACACCTGGGTGATCAAGTCATGGAGACGATGGCTTCTCCGTGGAAGCACAGTGGGCTGTCCCCAAATAGAGACAAACATATTGTATGAGAGAGGGCATTCGTTGTAATGACAGAGAGAGAGAGAGCCGGGTTCATTCGGACATCCAACTTGACACGTTTGTTCATCACCCCCAGTATCAAATCTTGGTGGCGTGCATAATCCGTTGTAAAGGATGCGCAGAAAACCAAGAGTAGTCCAGGACGAGAGGCACGCGACGCAAGTTCCATGTGAGGCAGAATGTCCGCAATTCGATAACGATTGATGGATCCCAGGACTTTGGAGGCCCGCGAGTAGATTGGTTCAGCAAAATCCTGCTCATATGGCTTGGCACTGAGCACGTCAGTGGCAACTTTTTGCTTCTTATTCTGTGGGGTTTCATCAAGTTTGCCATTATGGTTCAGACGACATGCAATATTGAACGTTTCCGCGGTGCTACGAGCCATGGAGGGAGCAAGAAATTCCTTTTCCCAGCTGGACCTGAGCGCAAGAATAGGGGCAAAATCAAACGCTCGGGCTGCGTGGATCTTCTCGAGTCCTTGGTTGAGCGTGTTCGAACACGCGGCAGTTCGACAGCGAGCCGCATGGTTGATAGAATGGATACCAACCAGGTCAGGACCAAGACCACACACGGAACCAACGCCAAGTAGGCTGGCAGGTTTTGCGTTGTACGGTCCAGCTGTGGTACACTGAAGGGCATGGGCCTCAGCCTTGAGAGTAGTTCTTTTTGGTGCGCACACGGAGCCAATAAAACTCAGCACAGACATCACCTAAATCTTGAGATCGCAAAGGTTTTTTTGAAGAAGCGTTGATTTTCAGTACACGTTGAATGAATTTCTTCCGAGGTGCCGTCCAACTTTGAATGTGGCCATCCGGTCCAATCATGGTGCCCACGTGCTTGGCAAAACCTGACAATCTGCATTTCCCGAAAATCCTCACGATTGTCAGAGAGCCAGTTTAATAGAGATTCACGTGTTTCACTGCTATATTGCACCCAACAGCATTTCCGATGGTCCAAATTGAGCCCAGCTATTGGTCCACTGTTTGAAAGGTAGGTGCCAAAGCTGTCATTCAGTCCCGAAAAGAATGGAGCAGCCACGAGGTCGTCAGCATACTCACACTGAGCCGGCTGAAGAAAGTCCAGGCCAGCAGGATTCCTTGGAATGATCGCATCTTGAAGCCTAACGGAAGATCTGGTCGAAAGCCATCGCAAAGAAGAAGCCGCTCGCAGGACAGCCTTGTTTCACGCCCTTGGCCATGAGGAACTGTCCTCGGGTCGTTCCTGCAAATTCCACTTTCGTGGTGCTCTCGTAGTGGATTCTGCGTAGGAAATGGCAGATGAACTCAGGCAATTCTGTTTCTCCAGTACATGGAAGATCCAGGAGTGATTGACACAAGGATATGCAGCGGCAGAATCTGTTTATAAAATACTTGACTCTCGTGGGGCACACGCAACATGGGCAAGGGCAGTAGTCTCGATCTCAAAAATGTTATCAGTCATCTGTCTGGATGAGATGCATCTCTGCGAAGAGGGTTTTCTTGCGAATTAACACAGTTCTACTTTCGGCAAACAACGCACGGTAAGTACCAACCTCCAGCACATGTTTGTATGCGTTGAACAGAACTGTTTTATTAAATTCGTTTTTGTCGATTTCCCAGCGGATATCGTTGATCATGCAACATTGCATGACAGAAAAAGAATCAAAAGTTGAGTCGGAAAACTTTTGTGAAAGACCTTGGTAATGTCGACAAATTGCAAGTCTTATGGGAAAGTTTCGACGAAAATTGCGTTAGAAAACTTGCAAAACGACAGTAATATGAACAAATTGTTGGTTTCAGTTTGATGTTACCTCAATGCAGCTTCCCGCAACATCAGTTTTGGAGAACCATCGCGCACAGCACGTTTCTTTGTCTGAAACATTTTTCAGTTCATTTGGAGAATTCTTCAGAAGCAAATGGTAATGTGAACGAATTATTCGTTTTACCCATGTAATTTTTGAACAAAAAACATTCAAGTTTGCGGCAACTTTGTTCATTTGAAAACTCCAAGGGCGCAACACGTTTCGGTTTTCAAAAATACTACTGAACGGTTAACATTGGTTGTGACAAAAAAGACGACATCACCACAAAGTCTAAGTGTCTGGTGTCTGTATTTCTGGGTTGAGGCTACAGGGTTTTCGGTTTCAAGGTTTGCTCTTCATTTGGTAGTGCCCAAATATTCCAACCGTAGTGGTTCGCATGAGATTCTGCACATCAGTTCGTCACAAACATTCATGATAATGTCGCCCCATGTCTTTCTTTGAAAGAAACCCAGACTCTTGAACAGTGCACCTTTCGCACATTCCAAAAAACATTGTTTCTGGGAGAGTTGGTTGGAGAAAATGCATTGCACAATGACAATGGTTGTGATTTGGACATGAGAACCAACAGTTCCGTTGGTTTTTTTTGGTGTTAAGCGATTGGTAATGTGAACAGATTGTCGTGTTATCGTTGCAATTCAACAAACTTGCAATTTGAAACAACTGTAATTGCGGAGAAGCTCGCAGCGTTCAACACGCTTATATCATCCATCCAAAAACGTTGTTGAATGTGGACATCAACGGCGCAAAAGATTTGATCTTTAAACATTGGTTGCAATCCCGAGAGCAGCCAAAAAGTTCCGATGCACCAGTCTTTGAACAATAATTGGTAATGTGGACAGATTGTTGGTTTTGAATGCTTTGATTCCACATTGTGTTTGTAACGACACCTCAATTCCAGAAAAAAAACCCAGCGCACGAACACGGAGCAATGATCGAAAATGTCGTTTCCGCAGGGTTCGTTGGCGCACATGCATTGATCATGCAACCATTACAAAGCAAAGTAACGTTGGAAAGTTTCTTGCGAAGAACGGAAATGTGGACAACGTGCAAATTTTTCTGCACAAATTTTGCAGCTCGCGAAAGCATTCATTGTTTCGACCGCAACACGTTCCTATATTCAAACATGTTTTTTCTTCACGAAAATTCGTTTGCGCAGGACGCGCTGACCGCCCACCATTGATTGCTATTCCGAGACTGAAAACCAGAATTGCGTTGGAAAACTTGTCAAAACGATAGAAATGTGAACAGATTGTTGGTCTTACTTTAGTTGTTTTGCAACAGTGCAGTTTCCAACAACATCAATTGTGAAATGTCATCGCGCACGTCGTTTCTTTGATTGCAGCACGGTTTTTGAACAATTCCCATGTGAAATTCTTCAGATGCAATTGGTGATGTGAACGAATTTCTCGTTTCACTGCTGTAATTCATTTTTTGAGACATTCAAGTTTGCAGCAACCTTGATTATAGAGAACTCAAAGAGGGCAACACGTTTCATTTTGCAAAAAAAAAAGTGTTGGTCTGGATTTTCTTGGAGCAAACGTGTTGAACGGTTGTCACAGGTTGTGACACAAGGATTTCGTCACCACAAAGTTTGTGTGTCAAGTTTTCTGATTTGAGGCTGCAAAGCTTTCGCAAGCAAAATGTCTTGAGATTCTACAAACCAGCTCAGCACAAACATTAGTCATGATGTCGACCCACGCTTTTCTGTAAAAGAAACCCAGAAACAGAGACAGTGCAACTTTCGCACGTCACAAAAAAGATTGTTTGGAGAATTGTTTGGAGTAAGCGCACTGCACAGCTGACATTGTCTGTGATTTCGACTTCAAAAAAACAGAGTTTCATTGGATTTTTTCAAGAAGATCGCGATGGTAATATGAACAGATTGTTTGTGTTATTTTTGCAGTACTGCAAATTGCAACATCCGCAAGCGTGGAAAGTTCTAGCCAATAAATTGCTGTCGAAAGATTCTTTGCAGCAAACACGCATTGACTGATCAACATTTATTGCATTGTTGGCAGCTAGAACCACGATTCCGTTTTGAAAAATGACAGCAGCGGTGACAATGTAAACCGATTGTTTTCATGGCTTTGATGTTGAAATCTGAATGTGTGCATCAACACACAAGTTGTAAAAAAACGCATGGCAGAGCAAATTTCGAACGACCCAAACACATGTTTCTTGAATTGATAGTGTCAACGCAATGAACAGCTCACATTCTGTGATTGTTTTTGAAAAGAAAAAAGTTCGACTACAACATTTACCAGAATTCTGGTCCCGTGCACAACAGATTGTTGGTCTTATCGATGCACTTCAAAATAATAATGCGAACCATCTAAAGTGAAGAAAACACCAGAGTAGAGCGAGTTCATAACTTTTAAAAACAACGTTCTTGAAGATTTTGTTGGCCCACACGCATTGAACGGTTGACATCGCATGTGATAAAAATATTTCATCAGCACATGTGTCAAGTGCCCAAGTTTCAGGGTTCAAGTTTCATGTTTTACGATTACATGTGTTCTGTCTGTTTGGTGGTATCTCCACCCAATTTTGTTGGCACGAATGGAATTATCCAACTCACTTCGTGGCAGAGATTTGTGACGATGGCGATTGATAACCATCTTTGAAAAAATCCAATGTAATGCAACTTTCGAACATCCAAAGCAATGTTTTCAGAGAATT
>CBDCEV010000275.1:0-9085 GCA_965215715.1 Hyphomicrobiales bacterium
CGATGGATCGTGCGAGCTTATTTAGGTCGTCCAATTCTTGCCAAGTATAAACATTTTACAACAATTTGAGAGCATCATACATGTGACAATTCTCCAACAGGTTTCGTTCCTTCTTCTTTGAAGTGGTGGTCATCGATGCATGGAGTAGATTCTTTGTAGAGTTGTTGAGTCGTCTTGTTTGTCAACTCACAATATAGTTCCACACATTTCTTTGCATGACAACCATGTCATAAGACAATGATGAAATACGAAGATTTTGAGGGAATGGCAATTTCTCTGCGCCACCCGCGGAAATTCGCGATTCGAACATGGTTCTGTAATTGTCCACAATAACTTTGCTTATTTGGCATTGTCGTTGAGTGCATCCCAAAAAAACATGATCAAAGAAAGATTTCGGTTCTCCCAAATCAACTTCTTTATTGAGTACTTTCCACATCGGATCAAGATTTTGTTTCTTTCCAGCCAATTTTATGTCATCCACATACACAGATAAGAATAATCCTTTTTCACGATGTACAAAGAAACATTCCCAATTTGGAATTTTCTCCCAGTCGTGTTTCAATAGGATTTTCTCAAATTGCCTTTCCCATAATAGTCCTGCCAGAAAGGATGACCGTACAGATTCCTTTCAAGAGGAACGACTGGATCTTCCATACTGGACCATGATTTAGGCCTTCGTGTCGTGGTAGACGAATCCAAATGTCTGGACACTCCGATTTTGAACTTTTCAATAATTTGTGAGCATCTTAGATTTTTACCTCGGTATAAGCTGATACTGCGTCTGCTGCTTATCCATCGCAACCTGACAATCTGGAGATGATATCCATGACTTTTTTGCTGCTGTCATTTGAGATGCTGAAGATCCTTGTTCAGTGAATACTGCGTAAGACCCTGAGTCGTCTTTTCCAATGTCACCTCGGAGTACAACTCGACCTTTATAGAATTGGTGATTTGCCTCCAACTCGACATTCTTCAAGATGTACATTCATGATGCAAAATAAACTGTAGCGTCGGACATCCTTGCTTCATCGATCACTTCTTGCTTACTTCTGACTTTCGTCACATTCCACGCCGAAAATTTCTCCAATTTTTCCCATTCCTTTTCCACCGCTGCTTTCGCTGCAAGAATTTTCATAGCTTGAGGCAAAGGGATAAATTTGTGAACCAAATTGTAGTGCTGTAATGAATTCTTTCCTTTTCCTGCAATATGGTCTTGATGATAATGCGGTATCGAATTTCTCATACGTATTCTCGTAGATTCATCAGCTTCCAGAATACACGCAAGTTTTGTTTTACTTTGTTGGATGCACCACTTCCACAATTCTTTTTCATAATTTTACAGGGCATAGCAGGAGCGACTGATGTTTCCAACTTCTTTCGCGCAATCTTGATGGTTTCCTTAAATTCCTTCTCCTCCGGGTCAATGAAATAGATCCCTCGTAATTTTCGTGCATTTTCAAGATGGAGCTTTTCATTCGACCACTTTTACTTGTCCTTCAGCTTGACGTGCTTTCCCATTGATTTCCAGAGTTCTGGCCAATAGATGATCTGGCCTGGATGTAAGCTGTTTTCTCGTCAATCTCCTCCCGAACCACAAATATCCGTCGGGAGCTTTTTCTTCCAATACTATGTTCATGAAACTTGCTCAGGACCCCTTGGGCGAACTGGGCATCTGTGAATACTTTTTTTTCAGAGACGATGGAAGTGACACTACGCGCAATACCTGCAGTCAGCCACCACCTCAGAACTTGTACGAGTGGGACCGTCACCACCAAGACCTCCTCGGTATTCCAACAACGACAAGGCCAAGGACCGGGACGCGCAAAAAGCCAGAATGGAACTCCATCTTCGCAGCCAAGCGTGGCGAACGCTGGCCCGAATGGCAGGGGGTTCATGCCTGACCTTCGCCTTCGCCAACTGGCTCAAAAAATTCTGGCACTCACCACCAACCGGGCACGGCCGTTGGCGCCTGAAAGTTCGGGTGGGATGCTTGTTTTGCAACCCACCAACTTGCAAACACAAACGTGATGATGTTGCTTGCCCTCGTTCCTTTGACCGAACTGAGAACCACATGGACGAAAGGAGCATGCTCCCGGGGGCACACAGAATTTCTGGGCGAACTACAACTCAGTTTGTGTTTGTGTTTACTCGTCAGTCCGTGCCTGTGTTTGTCAAAGACCCTTTTCACAAAGTCAAATTTCAAATGTTTGCTTGTTGTGCTTGGGATTTCCGAAATGTGCATGAGTGTTTTTTTTGTCGGGATATTTGGCCGAGGCCGGCATGCAAATCAATCAGTTCTTGGTGCTTGCCGAAGATCCCTGGGCTCTTCTGAAACATCCGTGGGCGTTTGTTTCGTGCGCTCCCGCGACACTTTTTGCCTTTTGGTAATTGCCGAAGGTCCCTGGGCAACTTGGGCCGAACTGAGCATCAATGAATGCTCATGTGCAAGCCCAGGATCACTGGGACGAACAAACATCAGTTTGTTCTGTGTGTCTGCTCAGGATGCTTGGGCCGACTTAAGCATCAGTGGGTGCTGGGTGCTTGCTCAGGATCCGTGGGCCGACACAAGCATCAAGCGTTGCCCGGTTTTTGCTCAGGATCCCTGGGCCGAACTAAACATCTGTGGTTTTTTCACTTGTTCAAGACTCTTGTGTGTTTGGTGTTTGTTCAGGATCTTTGGGCCGAACTAAGCATTAATGTGTTTGGTGCTTGCTCAAGATCCCTGGCGTCACTAAACATCAGTTTGTTTCTTGCATGTTCAGGATCCATGGCCCAACTTGGCATCCATGGGCGCTTGGTGCTTGATCCCTCGGACGAACAAAGCACCAATTGGTATTTGTGCTTGTTCAGGATCTTTGGGCTTATTTATGCATGAAGCCGTCGTTGTGGGTTAATCAGGACTCCTGGGCCGAAATGAGCGTTAATAGATGCATAAAGCTTGTTCTCGACCCTTTGGCCGATCTTGAAAACCATGTGTGATTGGTGCTTGCTCAGAATCCGTGGACGACTTAAGCATCAATCGGTGTTTTGCGCTTGCTCAAGGTGTCAAACCTGGACTGAGCGAGAGTTTGTCATTGCTTTTGCCAACAATCTTGGGGCCCTAAATAGCATCGGAGGGTGTTTGGTGCTTGCTCAGGACCCCTCGGCCGCAACGAAAAAAGGTGTGTGCTATGTTGTTGCTCAGGATCCCAGAACCGAACCATGCATGAGTGTGTGTTTGTCTTTGCTCAGGATTCCTGGGCCGAACTTTGCATCTGTGTGTGCTTGGTGCCTGCTCAAGATCTCTGGGTCGGCCTGTGCATCAATGGGTTCTTGAAACTTGCTCAGAATTTCCGGGCCGCCTGGGTCGAACCAAAGATTAATGCTTTCTTTGTGCGTGCCCAGGACCCTTGGGCAGGAAAAAAAATGCGTGCTCGGTGTTTGCTCAGGAGTCTTGGTGTGGATGACACATCCATGTGTGCTTGGTGTTTGCTCTGGATCCCTGGGCTAAACTAGGCAAAAAAGGTTACGTGGTGTTTGTCCGGATCCTTGGGTAACGCTCATCATCAGTCGTTGCTCGTTGTTTCTCGGCATTTTTTGCCCAGACTAGCATCAATAAGTCCGTTGTTCCTGCCCAAGATCTCTGGGCAGACCTGAATATCAATGGGTGTTCAGTGTTTGAACAGGATTCCCAGGCCACCTCGACCGAATTAAGGATCAGAGACATTTTTAGTGCTTGCCAAGGATCCTTGGGCCAGCCTTGAAATCAGTGATTGTTTTGTGTTTCGTCAGATCCTTGAGCTGGGCTCAACATCATCCGTGCATGTTGTTTTTTCAGGACCGCTGGGCCGAACTGAGCATCAGTGTGTTTTGGAGCTTTTTTAAAAATTTCTTGGCCGATCCAAAAACAATGGTGCTTGGTGCTTGTTCAGGATCCTTTTCCAAACGAAGGATCGAAGTTTGTTTGGCTCTTGCCCAAGATCCCAGGGCCGCCCGGGCCGAACCAAAAAAACTGTGTGTACCTCGTGCATGCTCAGTATCTTGGAGCCGAACTTAACATCAATTTTTGTTTCGCGTGTGTGCAGGATACCTAGGCCGAAGCTGATTTTAACATTAATGGGCGTTTGTTGCTTACCCAGGATCCCTCGGCCGAACTCAAAAACAGTGGAGGCTTGGAGCTTGCTTTAGATCTTCGGGCCAACCGAAACATCAATGTGTGTTTGTTGTTTGCTGTGGATCCCTTGGCCGTCTGGGCCAACTAAACATTAATAAGTGTTTTGTTGTTCAGGATCCTTGGACCGATCTGAACATCAGCGGACGCATGAAACTGGCTCAGGATCTTGTTGCCGAACTAAGCATCAGTGTGTTTTTTGTGCATTTTCCGAACAACGCATCAGTGGCAACTTGGAGCTTTGTCAGAACCAAATATCAATGTGTGTATGGTGTTTGTCCAGGTTGTTGAGGCCGAACTACGCATAGAAAAGTGTTTGGTTCTTGTCCACGACCACTATTCTGGCCCATGATTTTGTGACCGTTTTGGCCGCACTAAGATTTTAAGGTTCAGGATCAATTTGCCGAACAAAACCTTAAGTGTGTGTTTGGTGCTTGCTCAAAAACTTTTGGCCTAAATGGAAAAAGTGGATGCATGGTGTTTTCGCAGGATCCCTATGCCGAACTGAACATTAAAGGGTTTTCGGTGCATGCTACAGGATCTTTAAGACGAACTGAGCATGAGACAGTTTTTTTGCCTGCTCAAAATCTCTGGGCCGTTTGTGCTGAATTAAAAATCAGTGTTTTTTTTGTGTGTGCTCAAGATGTTTGTGCCTTATTGGGTGCTTGGTACTTGCTCAGGATCTTTTTCCAAACTCAGGATCGAAGATTTTTTTGCTCTTGCTCAAGATCCCTGGGCCGCCTGGACCGAACAAAATAACTGTTTGTGATTCGTGCATGCTTAGTATCTTGGAGCCAACTGAACATCAATTTTTGTTTCGCGTCTGTGCAGGATACTTGGGCCGGAGTAAGCATCGGAGTGTGTTTGTGCAAGGTCAAGATCCCTGGGCTGAACTTAACATCAATGTGTTTTTGCTGTTTTCCCAGGATCCCTCGGCCGAACTCAAAAACAATGGAGTCTTGGGGCTTGCTTTAGAACCCCGTGCCGTCCTAGACATCAATGTGTGCTTGGTGCTTGCTCTGGATCCCTTGGCCGCCTGGGCCGACTAAACATCAATATTTTTTTTTGCAAAAGATCCTTGGACCGAACTGAACGTCAGCGGACGCGTGAGACAAATTTAGGATCTTTTTGCTGGCCTCAGCATCAATGTGTGTTTGGTGCATGCCCAGGACCTTTTCGCCGATCTACGCATCAATGGCAGCTTTGAGCTTGTTCAAGATCGCTTGACCGCTGCTAAAGTAAAAATCACTTGTGTGTTTTCAGGATTTTTAGACCGAACTACACATGGAAACATGTTTGTTTCTTTTCCACGACCACTATTCTGGCCCATGATTTTTGAATCTTGTTGGACGAATTAAGATTTTAAAATACCGAACAAAAACTAAAGTGTGTGTTTGGTGCTTGCTCAAAAACTTTTGGCCGAACTAAACATCAGTGGATGTTTTGTGTTTGCTCAGGATCCCTGCGACGAACTGATCATCAATTGATGTTTTTGTGCGTGCTTCAGGATCTTTAAAACGAACTGAAAATGAGACATTCGTTCTTGCCTGCTCAAAATCTCTGGGTCGTTTGTGCTGAACTAAAAATCAGTGTGTTTTTTTTTGCGTGCTCAAGATTTTGGGGCCTTATTGGGTGCTTGGTGTTTGCTCAAGATTTTTTCGTCGAAAGAAACATACATCGACGCATGATGTTTGCTCAAGATTCTTGGCTGGCAAATAATCGATGAATGCTTGGTACTTGCTTGGGATCTCTGCGTTGCCTGTGTCAGGCAAAAAAACAATGGGTACTTTGTGTGTGCTCAGGACCCTCGGGCCAATTTTATCATCAGTGGTTAATTGACAATTGCTTAGGATCCTGGGCCGAACAAAACATCGATGCGTGAACGGTGTTTGCTGAGGATTCCTTGGCCAAACTTTACATCAGTGTGTGCTTGGTGCTTGCTCAGGATGCCTCGGCTGATCTAAGCATCTGTTGGTGTTTTGTGCCTTCTTTGGACCCTTAGCTGGAAAAAACATAAATCGATGTTTGGCGCTTGCTCAGGATCCCTTGGCCTAACTTGACATCAATGTGTGCCTCGTGCCTGCTCAGGATCTGTGGGCCGTACTACGCATCAGTGAGTGCATAGTTTTTGCTCAGGATTGCCGACCTAACGATCAAAAAACCTGTAGTTCCTGTTCAGGATCCCTGGACCGAACTGGGCATCTAAGAACGCTTTTTGTTTTCCCAGGATCCTTAGATCGACCTTTACATCAGTTCTTGCTTTGCGCTTTTTCAGGATAACTATGCCAAACTGAGCATCAATTGGTGTTTGGCGCATGCTCCGGATTCTTGGGCCGAACTAAGCTTGGCGCATGCTGCGGATTTTTGGGCCGAACTCAACATCAGTGGGTGCCAAGTTCTTGCTCAGGATTCCTCGGCCGACCTAAACATTAGTGGGTGTTTGAGGCTTGCTCAAGATACCTGGGCCAGCTGGCCGATATAAACATCAATCTGTTTCTGGTGTGTTCCCAGGATCTCTGGCCCGACAAAAAATCAAGGTGTGCTTGGTGCTGGCCCAGGATCCCTGAGTCAGTTTAACTATCAATGTGTGCGTGGTGTTTGCTCAAGATAGCTGGGTCGTCTGGCCCGAACAAAAAAATGTCGGTGCTTCGTGCATGCACAAGATCTTAGAGCCGAACTTAACATCAATTGTTGTTTCGTGTTTGTGCAGGTGCAGGACACCTGTGCTAAAGTGAACATCGAAAGGTGCTTGGTGCGTGCTTAGGAACTCTGGGTTGAATACAACATCAGTGGGCTTCTGGTGTTTCCCCGGGGTCCCTCGGCAAAACCCAAAATCAATGGAAGCTTGGTGTTTGCTCAAAATCGTCGGGCCGAACTAAACAACAATGTGTGCTTGGTGCTTGGTCTGGATCCATGGGCTGCCTGGGTCGAATAAAAATTCATGGGTTTTCTCGTGTTTCCCCAAAATCCCAGGGCCGAACTAAAGTTCAGCGGACGCGTGAAGCTTGCTCAGGATCTTTGTGTCGAAATGAGCATCAGTGGATGTCTGTGCATGCCCAGGGCATTTTGGTCGAATTACGCATCAGTGGCAGCTTGGAGTATGCTCAAGATCGCGGGACCGCTGTTCAAGATGTGAGTTTTGTGCGTGCTCAGGATCTTTAGGTCGAACATGACATGGAAGAGTGCTTCGTTTTGTCCACGGTTACTGTTCTGACCCCAGATCTCTGAACTGCTTGGGCCGAATCAAACATAAAATGTTCAGGATCCAAGGGCCGAACAAAACGTAAGTGGGAGTTTGATAATTGCTCAAAATCTTTGAACCCGGATGCGCATCAATTGATGCATCGTGTTTGCTCAGGAACGCTAGGCCGAAATAAACATCAGTATGTGCTTGGTGCTTGTTGATGATCCCTGGGCTGTACAAACAATCAGTGTTGTTTGGTGTTTTTCAGGATCAGTTTCCCGAACTGAACATCTTTGGTGTTTGACGCATTCCCAGGATCCTCAAGCGGACCTGAACATGAAAGAGTGCTTTGTGTTTGCGCATGATCCTTGGGCCGATTGGGTCAACCTCAGCATCAGTCCGTCAGGTTTTTTGGCCGAACATAACTCAAATGGGAGCTTCATACTTTCTCAAGACTGAACATCAGTGGATACATTGTTTTTGTTCAGGATCCCTGGACCGCACTACACATCAGAGAATGCATGCGGTGTCCACAGGACCCTTGGGCCGAACTAAATAAGCATAAATTTGTGTTTCGTGTTCGCTCAGGATCCCTGGATCGAGCAAAAGAAAAAAAAAGGTGCGTTGTTCTTGCTCAGGATCCCCTGTGCCGAACAAAACAAAGTTGGGTGCTTGGTGCTTGCTCAGGATCATGGAGCCGAATTAAGAATGAGTGATTGTTTTGTGTTTTTTTCTCAGATTTTTTGTGCTGGAATCAGTATCAATGAGGTTTGTGTTTGTTCAAGATTTTTGAATTGAATCATCAATGTGTGCTTGGTGCTTACTCAAGATCCTTGGGTCCAACTAAAGATAAGTGGGTACTTTGTGAGTTCAGGATCCTTGGACCGTTTTGACCGAACTAAACATTAATAAATGCCTCGTGATTCGAACTGATCCCTGATCCGAACTAACAATCATTGTGTGTTGCTTGCATGCTCAGGATGCCTGTGCCGAACTAGACATCAGTAGGTTTTATCGTTTGTGTTCAAGATCTTTAGGCCGAACTGAGCATGAGCCTTTTTGTGCCTTCTCAAGATATCTGGGCCAACCTGAACATAAAAAGATTGCTTGGTGCATTTTCATGATCCCAGTGCTTGCTCAAAATCTCTGGGCCGTTTGTTCGGTCGGGATCTCTGGGCTGACTCGAACATCAGTGGAAGCTTGGTGCTTGCTCGGGATCACTGGGCCGCCTGTGCAAATCTTAGAATCCGTGGGTGCTGGTTGTGTGCTCAGGATCCTTTGGCCAATTTTAGCATCAGTGGAGTGCCTGGCAATTGCTCAGGATCCCTGGGCCGAGCTAAACATCAATGATTGTTCGGTGCATGTTTCGGATCCCTGGGCCGAACTGGGCATCAATGAGCGCTTTGTGTTTGCCCAGTATCCCTGGGCCGAACTAATCATTAATTGATGTTTGGCGCATGCTCCAGGTTTTTTGGCCCGAACTAAGGTTCAACAAAAGCTTGGCACATGCTGCGGATTTTTGGGCCGACCGAAATAACAAAGTGTGCTTAGTGTTTGCTCAGGATCCCTGGGCCGAACTAGGCGTCAGAGGATTTGTGTTGTGTCCTCAAGATCCGTGGGAACAACTAAAAATGCATATGTTTGTGTTTGGTGTTTGCTCAGGATTCCTGGATCGAACGCAGTATCAATCGAAGCATGGTGCTTTGTCAGGATTCCTCGTATCGAACAATACATGGATGGGTACGTGGTGC
>CBDCEV010000276.1:0-6945 GCA_965215715.1 Hyphomicrobiales bacterium
CCTCTTCACCTCCAGTTCCACCAACTTCCTCTCCGCCTCCTCCTCCATCTGCCTCAGCTTGAAAGCGGCGGCAGTGAGGAAGCGAAGCGTGGCGGAGTCGACCGCGTCACCCGCCGCATCTGCCAAAGCCAGCGGACTGAGGGAAGGAACCCCGCTGGAGCACGGGCAAGCCGCGTGCTCCAACCCCAGCTGCGGCACCGGCTCTCTCAGAGCAGCCGGCCGCGTCCCCGGTGGAGGAGGCATCTGTGCCCGTAGGCCAACGTTCGTCTCGTGCTCCTCCACCTCACCCGCCCTGGCCATCCTCCGTCCTCGTGAGGAGTGGTGCTTGTACACGGCCAGGGCCATTTGCACCGACAGCTTCTCGTGGCGAACCCACTGCCGCAGTCGGCGCTCCCTCCTGCGGAGGGCCGCGCCCTCACCGCAGACGTCGCTGTCAACCATCGACATGGCCAGCCGCGCTGCGTGGCTCTGGTGGTGGTGGTTCTGACCGGTGAGTAACGGACATGTCTTTGTCGATATGACCCCACAAGCATGCAACTAATTCGGGTGGCAGAACGCCTGGGAGCAAGCTCCCGGCATCCCCGCCAAACCTTCCCCGCCGTGATGGCGGGGGTCAAACCCTGGCCCCGTGCCTGTGCACAGGACCCTACCAGCACCACGCATCACCCAAACAACACACCGGGAAGTCGATCACCATGTCAATGAACTGCAAGTGGGGAAGTCCTTTGTCAGCAGGACCACAACCACCTTGTTCACGTGCAACTGGGGAATCTCCGAACGGTCTGGACCATGGGAAAAGACCTCTGCGCCAAGACAGGGATCGACGAAGAGCGCGAGAATGTTCGTCTGGTTCATACCGGACATGATGCCAAGCATCTCGGGCCTGCAAACGACAGAAAGGAACACAGCGAGAGGTACAAAACCAGCATGGGCGTGTGTGTGTGTCGCTGCGTGTGTGTGGGTGTGTTGAGTGTGTGTGTGTGTGTGGGCGTGTGTGTGTGTTGGGTGTGTGTGTGGGTGTGTTGTGTGTGGGCGTGTGGGCAGTGTGTGGGTGTGGGAATTATAATTATAATTATAATTATAAATATAATAAAAATTAAGTTCATAATTAGGTTTTTAAGTTTTTAATTTTTTTTGGGCTGGTCAAATCTTGAAATATTCAAATCCTAACTCGAAAGGAATTAAGATTTGAACATTAAAAGATTTTTCTGGCCACAAAAATGTTCCAAACAGAAAAAAGTTCAAAACCTAATTATGATCCTAAATTATAAATCTAACTATAATTCTAATTATAATTATAATTTAAAATTTAATTATAATTGTAATTGTAATTTTCAATATAATTATAATTTTTCTTAAAATTATAATTTGTGTGTGGGTGTGTGTGTGTGGGCGTGTGGGTGTGTGTGTGTGTGTCGCTGCGTGTGTGTGTGTTGGGTGTGTGTGTGGGTGTGTGGGCGTGCGGGTGTGGGTGTGTGCGGGTGTGCGGTGTGCGGGTGTGGAAATTATAATTATAATTCAGATAATAATTAGGTTCATAATTAGGTTTTTAAGTTTTTAACTTTTTTTGCGGCCGGTCCAATCTTGAAATATTCAAATCTTAATTCGAAAGGAATTAAGATTTGAACATTCAAAGATTTTTCTGGACACAAAAATGTTAAAAACTTCAAAACTTAAAAACCTAATTTTTAAACATTATTGTTATAATTATCTTTCGAATTAAGATTTGAACATTTAAAGATTCGGGCCACAAAAATGTTAAAAAACCTCAAAACCTCAATACGAACCTAATTGTAATTATAATTATAAGTTTAATTATAATCAAAATTTTTGGATAATTCGATCCATAATCTTTGTAATTAAATATTTGAAAATAATGAAAATTACATTCTTACTATGATTATAATTTAAGTTTTTTGAAAAGACATTCACAGGAATTAAGATTTTAAGTTCGTAAAATTTTTGGGGTCAGCCAAGTTGTTAAAATGTTTAGATCTTAATTACATGAATTCGAACATCATACTTTTTAGTGTAAAGGAAATTAAAAGAAAATGAAAAGAACAAAAAAAAGAGAAAAACTGGGGAGGTCACTGGAAGGAATTGAGATTTTAATCCTAATTTCGCCCTGGCCGGCGGGGTCCGCTAAATAAACCCTAAAAGTCGCGTCCACGGGGGAGGGAGGGAGGGAGGGAGTGGTGGTGGTGGTGCGGACCTGTGTGTACAGCACGCATGTCTCTCCAGACGTGCTGACGCGCGTGCAAATGAATTAAAAAGGTCAGCACCAGTGTGCTGGCCTCTTCGGCTGGACTGTCCAGCCGGTACCCTACGCCTGTTGCCTCCGAGAGCAGATTCCAGGCGTTCCCAGTGCAAAACCTCACCCAACCCCAAGTCGAGGAAAAAGATTGCGAGGCTCGCCGACCTCACCTCCCACTCCTTCGGAGGAAGGGAAGCGCAATCTTTTCCATCGCCTCGGAGTTGGATGCCCTGGATCTGGAATGACATGTGAAGATGCACCTGGACGTGTCTCTCTGGTGAGTCGGACCCGTTTACCTGTGTTACTTCCTCCATCAATGAGATGACCAGGAGTAACAAACTGTCTTTTACCACCATCACAACCAACCCTGGGTAAAGACCAAGGAGGCAACCGCATGGTAAAAACCTCAGTGCAGTGTCGGAGCTTCAGTGTGCCATCAAGAATCTCCAAAGCTGAACCTTTAGGATAACCCAAAACCCCGCATACAGCTGTAAGGAATTGATGATGACAGGATTCTAATGGTCTGGAAGACAGACCCTGAGAACACTGATTCCAGCCAAGATGCCTTAACCTGGACATATGAGAACCAAGCCTACAAGGCAAGAACCGACCAAGACCACCAGATACCTAAGCAATCGCACGAAATAAGCTACTGAGAAATTGACAACCATGCCGAATTTCAATTCCCTCTGACACAGGCACAGAGGGAATCAAAATGGGACGATGGGCCCTAACATGGGGCCTAGTGACCTTTTTCACTAAGCAATCGGTGACCAGCCCATTGCTCAAACAGGATAAGGAGCTCCAAAAAGGAAATACCAAAATGACCAAGATCAACAGAACCAGAAGGCCAATGTAAAGTATTAAGAGAAGAGGTGAACTTAACTAAAATACCAACACTGTAAGGGAAGCCAAGAGGGCCAGGAAGAGAGGCAAGATCAACATTAACCCGAATTGCAAGCTTACGGACCTTAGGCCTGCTCCCCTGATCCCAAACAAGAGGATGAGGGGCCGTACCACCCTTACCAGTGGTGTGTGTGCGGGTGGTGCGTGTGTGTGGTGTGTGTGTGTGTGGGGGAGGGGGGAGGGGAGGAGGGGAGGAGAGAGCGAGACTTTCAGGTTTGTTTGGCGGACGCGGCGGGCCAGACGGAATTTCGATTTAAATCTTCATTCCTTCAACTGACCTTCCCAAAAGTCAACAAGTCAACAAAAATATTCAACGAGAAAAAAACAAAACCACATTTAGGAAAAAGAAAAAATCACAAGGGAGAACGGCAGCACCACCGTAAGGAGGCTATGACAATTAAAAACAATTATAATTATTTTTCTAATTTTAATTTTTATTCTAATTATACTTTAAATTATAATTAAAATTTGTTTGTGGGTGTGTGGTGTGCGGGTGTGTTGGGTGTGTGTGTGGGCGTGTGGGAATTATAATTATAATTATAATTATATAATTATAATTATAATTATAACTATAATAAGAAAGATTTGAATATTTCAAGATTTAATTCGAAAGGAATTAAGATATGAACATTCAAAGATTTTTCTGGACACAAAAAAGTTCAAAACTTAAAAACTTAAAAACCTAATTTTGAACCTAATTATTATTATAATTATCTTTCGAATTAAGATTTGAACATTTAAAGATTCTGGCCACAAAAATGTTAAAAAAAAAACTCAAAACCTAATTACGAACCTAATTGTAATTATAATTATAAGTTTAATTATAATCAAAATTTTTGGATAATTCGATCCATAATCTTTGTAATTAAATATTTGAAAATAATGAAAATTACATTCTTACTATGATTATAATTTAAGTTTTTTGTAAAGACATTCACAGGAATTAAGATTTTAAGTTCGTAATTTTTTTTGGGTTCAGCCAAGTCTTAAAATGTTTAGATCTTAATCACATGAATTCGAACATCATACTTATAAGTGTAAAAGAAACAAAAAGAAAATGAAAAGAACAAAAAAAAAAGAGAAAAACTGGGGAGGTCACTGGAAGGAATTGAGATTTTAATCCTAATTTCGCAGTGGCCGGCGGGGTCCGCCAAATAAACCCCAAAAGTCGCGTCCACGGGGTGGAGGGAGGGAGTGGTGGTGGTGGTGGTGCGGACCTGTGTGTATAGCACGCATGTCTCTCCATGCGTGCTAACGCGCGTGCAAATGAAGAAAAAAGGCCAGCACCAGTGTGCTAGCCTCTTCGGCTGGACTGTCCAGTCGGTACCCCCCTGCGCCTGTTGCCTCCGACAGCAGATTCCAGGCGTTCCCAGTGCAAAACCTCACCCAATCCCAAGTCGAGGAAAAAGATTGCGAGGCTCGCCGACCTCACCTCCCACTCCGGAGGAAGGAGAGCGCAATCTTTTCCATCGCCTCGGAGTTGGATGCCCTGGATCTGGAACGACATGAGAAGATGCACTTGGACGTGTCTTCCTGGTAAGCCGGACCCGTTTACCCGTGTTACTTCCTCCATCAATGAGATGACCAGGAGTAACAAACTGTCTTTTACCACCATCATTACCAACCCTGGGTAAAGACCAAGGAGGCAACCGCATGGTAAAAACCTCAGTGCAGTGTCGGAGCTTCAGTGTGCCATCAAGAAGCTCCAAAGCTGAACCTTTAGGATAACCCAAAACCCCGCATACAGCTTTAAGGAATTGATGATGACAGGATTCTAATGGTCTGGAAGACAGACCCTGAGAACACTGATTCCAGCCAAGATGCCTTAACCTGGACATATGAGAACCAAGACTACAAGGCAAGAACCGACCAAGACCACCAGATAGCTAAGCAAGGGCACGAAATAAGCTACTGAGAAATGGAAAACCATGCCGAAGTTCAATTCCCTCTGACACAGGCACAGAGGGAATCAAAATGGGACGATGGGCCCTAACATGGGGCCTAGTGACCTTTTCACTAAGCAATTGGTGACCAGCCCATTGCTCAAACAGGATAAGGAGCTCCAAAAAGGAAATACCAAAATGACCAAGATCAACAGAACCAGAAGGCCAATGTAAAGTATTAAGAGAAGAGGTGAACTTAACTAAAATACCAACGCTGTAAGGGAAAGCCAGGAGGACCAGGAAGAGAGGCAAGATCAACATTAACCCGAATTGCAAGCTTACGGACCTTAGGCCTGCTCCCCTGATCCCAAACAAGAGGATGAGGGGCCGTACCACCCTTACCAGTGGGGTGTGTGCGGGTGGTGCGTGTGTGTGTGGTGTGTGTATGTGCGGGAGGGGGGGAGGGGAGGAGAGAGCGAGACTTTTAGGTTTGTTTGGCGGACGCGGCGGGCCAGACGGAATTTCGATTTAAATCTTAATTCCTTCAACTGACCGTCCCAAAAGTCAACAACTCAACAAAAATATTCAACGAGAAAAAAACAAAACCACATTTTGGAAAAGAAAAAATCACAAGGGAGAACGGCAGCACCACCGTAAGGAGGCTATGACAATTAAAAACAATTATAATTATATTGATAATCTTTTTTTTTGATTATAATAAAACTCTAAAATATAATTATAATTTGTGTGTGGTGTGTGTGTGTGTCGCTGCGTGTGTGTGTGGGTGTGTTGTGTGTGGGCGTGTGGGCAGTGTGTGGGTGTGGGAATTATAATTATAATTATAATTATAAATATAATAAAAATTAAGTTCATAATTAGGTTTTCAAGTTTTTAATTTTTTGGGGCCGGTCAAATCTTGAAATATTCAAATCTTAATTCGAAAGGAATTAAGATTTGAACATTCTAAGATTTTTCTGGACACAAAAATGCTAAAAACTTCAAAACTTGAAAACCTAATTTTGAACCTAATTATACTTATAATTATCTTTCGAACTAAGATTTGAACATTTAAAGATTCTGGCCACAAAAATGTTGAAAAACCTCAAAACCTGATTACGAACCTAATTGTAATTATAATTATAATTATAAGTTTAATTATAATCATTTTTTTGATTATAATTACAATAAATTTCTTGTAATGTAATTACAATTGTATTTTTTGATATAATTCGATCCATAATCTTTTTCAAATATATATATATATATATAGATATATCTAAAAAATATAATTACTTTTTACTATGATTATAATTTAAGTTTTTTGAAAAGACATTCACAAGAATTAAGATTTTAAGTTCGTAATTTTTTTGGAGTCAGCCATGTCTTTAAATGTTTAGATCTTAATTACATGAATTCGAACATCATACTTATGAGTGTAAAAGAAATAAAAAGAAAATGAAAAGAACAAAAAAGGAGAAAAACTGGAGAGGTCACTGGAAGGAATTGAGATTTAATCCTAATTTCGCCCTGGCCGGCGGGGTCCGCCAAATAAACACTAAAAGTCGCGTCCACGGGGGAGAGGGAGGGGAGTGGTGGTGGTGGTGCGGACCTGTGTGTATAGCACGCATGTCTCTCCATGCGTGCTGACGCGCGTGCAAATGAATTAAAAAGGCCAGCACCAGTGTGCTAGCCTCTTCGGCTGGACTGTCCAGCCGGTACCCCCTACGCCTGTTGCCTCCGAGAGCAGATTCCAGGCGTTCCCAGTGCAAAACCTCACCCCAACCCCAAGTCGAGGAAAAAGATTGCGAGGCTCGCCGACCTCACCTCCCACTCCTTCGGAGGAAGGAGAGCGCAATCTTTTCCATCTCCTCGGAGTTGGATGCCCTGGATCCGGAATGATAT
>CBDCEV010000277.1:0-11637 GCA_965215715.1 Hyphomicrobiales bacterium
GTGAGGTCAGTTTTGATTGTTGCGTGATCCTTGTTTGTTTGCTTGTGCACGATACACGTATCTGTTGTATCAAGGCTCAGAGTCTGCTCCCAGCTGAGTTTCAGTCAGATCTCTTTGTCCTCAGCATGTCGTTCTGAACACTTCTGAATCCTGACGGGACAGATTGTGTCAGAGTGCAGCAGAGTGTGATACGCATTGTGAATTGCTGGATCAGTGAACAATTCTCACGAGTCAGGAAGTCATCGCGAGTCAGATTCCATCAGCACGCGTCATCAACACATAAAAAATTACACATAAGAAAAAGTTAACACTTTTTTCAAAACAACAATTCACTTTTAACTTGTAACCTCCAACTAAAAACTCAAAAACAAAAACAAAAATGAAGAACGTTTTTAGTTTATTTTAGATTAAATTACTATCTGTATCATATATATTCTTTCTATTCTTTTTATTCTCGCGTGTCCCTCATACCTTCTTCTTCCCACATCTTATAAATTACCATCCGCCCGAAAATAAATTCGAACGATTTCGGGGGGTTTGGGAATCATTAGCAGATTCGAATACGATTTTCGCCGCTGCGTTTTTTTTTTTTGAACGATTCGATTTTTTGGTGTGTTCAAAGTTCAATCACACACAATGCGGCCGTACATGTGCGTGTGCTGTGGCCTGTTTGTGCCCACAGAATTCCAATTCGAATGTTGTTGTGTCCGTGACGATTCATGATGACATATGTATATATACAATTTTTTTAAAAACATATGTGAACGTATATGTATATGTATATGCATATGTCTGTGTCTGTGTCTATGTCTATGTCCATGTTCCGTGATCTTGAAAGTGGTTTGAGTAAGGACTTGAAAGATGGTGAACGAGGTTTGAGAAGGGCAAACGCTGGTGGAGGCTCGTGGCGATACTGACGTTCAAATCGTTCGTTGGGCGAAAACGAATCGCCCAATCCAGCAGCTTGTTTCCCTCAAAACAGCTGAAGACGAACAGCTTCATCAGGTAAAGCGAATGATTAGAGGAATCGGGCGCGTGTTGTTCTCGACCTATTCTCAAACTTGAAATTTGCAAGATCCAGTGGTTACTTTTGGTGAACCTCTGGGTCACGTGATAACCCCATGTGGGCAAATTCTGGTAAGCAGAACTGACGATGAACCTCCTCCTCCCCGCCGTGTGTCCATTCAAAACGTGCCCGTGTGTACGTTCAAAACGTCCCCGTGTGTACCGGCACCACGCGCACATGTTGAAACGCATGTGCGCGTGATGCCGGCAACACGGGGACGTTTTGGATGGACATACGGGGTTTTCACGGTGCCACACACAAACCACACCACACACCACACCGCGCACACACCACAACACAAGACATGACACAACACATCAACACGACCACAACACCACATGGAGAGAGAGAGAGAGACAGAGAGAGACAGAGAAAGAAGACGGGGACAGAGAGAGAAAAGAGAAGACGGCAGAGGAGAGACAAGAGAAGAGAGGACAGAAGAAGACAACAAGACAAGATAGGAGAAGACGAGACAAGACAAGAATGCAAGAGAAGATGAATGAGGAGATCAAGATAATGAGAGAAAATGAAGAGAGAGGTAGAGACAGATGAAAGAGAAGATGAAAGATGGTTTTTTTTTTAAAAAAAATGTTTGAGAACCCTCAAATCCGCCAGATGAATTAGCTCAAAATGTTTCGAAAAAAAAAAAAAACCTTTCGGACGAAATTTTCCTCCATTTTTCTTAAGTTAAGAATCTGACCGTTTTCCAATTTTTTTCATGATTCGAATTCGATTTTTTCGGGCCGGGAGAATTAATTCAGAGACATTTTTCGGGCGCCTAGTATATCTTATGACGTTCAACTATATAACCTACGAACTTGTGACTGACAATTTACACCCTTGGCCAAAAACGCATAAGGTTATGCTTTAGGTTTTTTGTTCTGTCAATACGTGTATTCATATTCTCTATATTTTCTTTTCTGGGAGGTCCTCCAGACCTTCCTCCCATCCATTACTTACAACTTGTAAAATTTTTTCTTGCAACTATGTAACTCATAACCTTTCAGGTATTTTGTGGTAAGCAATAAGTTATAGCTTAGAACTTATAATTAAAAACCAAAATAAAATAGAATTGTTATTTTGGTGTTTATTAATATTTTTGACATCTTTTTCTTATTTTTCTATTCTGGCAGGTCTCCCAAACCTAGTTCCTCCCAATTTATAATTCACATCTTAAAAAGAATATCTTGTACATGTATCTTTTTTAAGATAGAATCTTAGTTTTTCTCAAAAAGTTTTTAGGAAATGTTAATACGTGTATTAAAGTTCTTTATCTTGGAAGATATTCTGAGAGGAGTCCCCAAACGTTCCTCCTTCCATAACTTCAAACTTGTAAATTGTAGCCTTTTACTTTTAACTTACAAGTAATAACTTTCAAGTACAAAGTTCTTTGACAAAATTCATGAGTCTTGAGTTTAAAGTTCTAAGTTGTAAGGTTTTAGTCAAGTTATAAGTTGCTCATCTCCCTACTTAAAATGAACAGCTTCAAAGAATGACCTGATAAATACAACCTAAAAAATGTTGAACATTGTCATTATTTCAACATTTTTTAGTTGTTTAAAAAATGTGTATCTGTGTTTTTTTTTTATGGGATCTTTAGGGTCGCAAGATTAACTTCACAAACTCCAAAACTTTGGTTGCTTGGTCGGTGTCGCGACCGACCGTGGCGCGCGTTACCTTTGACCTGCCCGATTGCAAAGAACCTTTGAAAAAAGAAGAAGAAAATGAAAATGAAAATGAAATGAAACAAATCAAAAAAATCAAAAAAAAAAAACAAAAATCACAAAACTCAAAAAAACAACGAAAGGAAAAAGAGGCTTCCAAGGGAGTACGCGCCGAGACGGCTCAAAAAAAAGTTTTTTATCAAAAATGTTACAAGAAATCGTGCGGCAATTGAGGTCAACAAAAATTGAAAACAAAAGCAAACAAACAACAAAAAAACAAAAAATATCAAAACAAAAAAAGAGAAAAAACCCCTGGACCCTAAAAGTCGCAATCCGTCCTTCAGGCGTCTTACTTGTTCTTTTTATTCTGGAGGGTCCTGAGACGTAATGAATCCCAATCTCTTTGCGGTGGGCAGCGGATCGCGTTGATATAGGCGCAACTGGGATCGCGCTTGTCTGCTCCTGCGACCTCCGATCAGAGCTGGTAGACACGGAAAAGGATGTTGCATGGCATGCTCTACATGCTCTACCTCACGTGATAACCCGATGGAGCACACAACTTGTACTGTGCCACTGCCGGTCAAATGGTGGTCTACGATTGCATTCTGTGGCAGAGAGCGGTTTTGATCTTGGTTTTCTTTCTGCGTTTGCGTTTGGTTTATGTTTGTTCGTCTGCGGTCGGTCATGTGGACGTCGCTTGGGGGTCAAATGGACGATCGCAACGAGAGCACTTTGGTTGTGTGGGAGGATAACTTTGGCGCTGCGCTGTGGGAATTCCCACCACCAATAACATAGAGTTGTCGTCTCCATGTCGCAGCACGCATCTCATGTCACCAAAAACAGTGCATGCACACAGGATGCACCCGCGAATCCGCTTGTTTTGTGGACATCCACATGGCTCCGGCTCGTGCAGCCCAGTGAACTTGCACACGGAGGTCGTTTGGTTCACATGGACGCTCGTTGCGACACTGCCCTCTTGGGACGCGTCCTCTACCACCTGTTGCGCCGTACCCTGCGCGCGGAAGTGGTACTCTGTACCACTGGCATGCGTGGCACCGTTTCGAAGTACTGGAGCTCGGTTTGTTGACTCTCTTGTGTCAACTGTCTGCGCGTGTCCCCGACCTTCTGGCGACGGGTGTTGTGCAGAGGTGGCCATGACGATTATGTGATGCAGAGTTCCCCAAATTACATCGTTCGGTTGGGTTTGGTAAAAGCAGAATTGAAATGTGACCAGGAGCCAAGCACCCTTGATGTGGCAAACGCTTTGAGCAAACGCTGTCAATCCACAGTTCTGATCTTGACTGCAACGCCAAAAGGCTCGAAAGGCAGCTTGCGGCGTGGAGGACGAGCGAATTTCACGATTCAGGGACAGGTTCGGGCATTTCGAGAAGCCGTCTCAATGAAACACAAGACAGAAGTTGGACCTGATCATGTGTTGATGGGCTGGATGGTACGACACTGTGCATGGGTTGTGAACAACTGTCAAGTGAAGGGAACCGGGAAAACGCCTTATCGTTCCATCCGGGGTAAGGACTACACTGGAGAAGTTGTGCCATTTGGAGAAGTGTGCTTGGGGCGAAACCATTCTGGTGATGGAGCCAAGTTGAACATGAGGTGGATGCGAGGAGTTCTTGTCGGCAAGCTTGACCGCACCGATGAATTTCTGCTGTTGACGCCAACAGGTGCAAATGAAGACACGCTGTGTGAGACGTCTTGACGGTGACAATGCTTGGGATTTGCAATTCTTGAATCTGTGTGGTGGCAGTCCGTGGAATGCGAGGAGCACGCAGCACGGACCAACAATCCAACAAGAGGGTGATTTGGCAAGCGGCAAACGTGTGAAAAGAGTGTATTTGCGACAGAACATTTTGGATAAGTACGGACGTACTGCAGGATGCCCAGGCTGTGTTGGAATTGGGCAGCACACAGAGGAGCGCCGAGCAGGAATTGAACAAGAAATGTTGGAGAGAGCAATTAAGCTCGAGACATCTGGAAATCAGGAAGAAATTGTGTAAGAGCCTGAGGTGAGTTTGAAACAGAGGAAAATTGGTGAGCCAGATATCAATCCAGACGGCGCGTCAAGCTTAACGGCAGACACACCCAATAGGGGAGAATCTGAGCAAGGATCCAGTGCAGGACATGAGAATTTACTGGCGGTGTGCATTGCGGCGGTCACCGAGATCGCACTGCACTGAGTGGAAAGTTCCCGGAAGAGGAATTGTAAGCTGGCCGAGAACTTGAGTTACGAAACATGTTGAATTTTGGCGCATTTGAGTTGGGTGGATGAGTTGCCTCCAGGAAAATACGCCCATGACATTGTTTGGGTTGGTGAGTGGCGAGGTGACCGGGTGAGGTCACGACTCTGTGTGCGTCAGTTCAAGGCCGAGGGGCTCAGAGATGATTTGTTTGCGGGAACGCCAGACACGTTTTTCATCAGATATTTTGTTGGCCAAGGCTGCGAGTTGCAAGGATTTCGGATTACTCGTCGTTGACATCAGTGTTGCATTTATGCACGCTCGAACAGATGAGGAAATTTATGTGAAAGTGCCTTCAGGTATCAAAAGTTGAAGATTTTGGCAACTCAAAGCAGCAGTGAATGGAACGAGGAAAGCATCAAAGCACTGGCAAGAGTTCTCATGCGACAAGCTCGTGACAAATATGCTTTTCCAACAGAACGACGTCAATCCGTGTATTTTCAAGCGGTTTTGCGACAATGTGGACTTGGAACAGCACTGCGACGATTTTCTGGTGTGTGGATTAACATCCAATTTCGAAGTGTTGGCAGAAAAATTCAAGAGTCATTTCCTGGTAAAGAAGGCTGAATTTGTGAGCCTGAAGCTTGAGCACCAGAATGAAACTCATTTTCTCAAACGTCGCATCAGAGTGGATGATTTTGGTTAGCATGTTGAGTTGGATCAAAGGTATGTGAAACGTTCGGTGGATGCAATGGTGATGAATCATTGCAAATCGATGACCACTCCTGGATCGAAGGGACAGGAGAGCAATCGAAATGTGGCAGATTCGACTGAAAAGTTGGATCCGCAGGAACATCGAGAATTTCGATCAGGTACTGGAATCTGTCAGTATATGACAGAACAACGCTTCGACATTGCTTTCAGTATGAAGGAAATCATGAGAGAGGCAGCAGAACCGACCACAGCCTCAAAGACAAAATTGAAGAGAATCGCGCGTTGCTTCAAAGGACGTCAGCGATGTGTACTGAATTTCCCTTGGGTGGGAAAGCTGGACGATGTCACCCATGTGACCGTGGATGCAGACTGGGCTGGAGACCCAAAGACGAGGTGCTCCACGTCTGGTGGAGTGTTGGCAATTGGCCCGTGCTTCACTGTTCGACATTGGTCTGTGACACAGGCAACAGTATCGCTATCCTCAGTCGAGTCAGAGACCAAGGCGATTACGAAAGGTTGCATTGAAGCGTTGTGCGTGAAACACCTGCTGGAACACCAGACTGCACGACCGTTCAAAAATTGAACTCTGGACGGACAGCAGCAGCGCCAAAGCCATTTTGCAACGGCTTGGACCAGGGCGCAGAGCGAAACACCTGGAGGTGCAGACGATGTGGGTTCAACAGTTGAACAAGATCGGTCTCATCTCGCTGAACAAGTTGAATACGCTGGAAAATGTGGCAGACTTACTGACAAAAAACGTTCCAAGAGCAGTACTCGACAAGCTAGCAGGAATGATGGGTTATATTTCCTAGTGAAGAAACTCAAAAAGTTTCAAGAGTACGCGAACATCGATCAGAATTACTGGAATCAGAAAATGGCAGCAGTTGAGAGACTTCTGGTGTTCGACGATGGAGAGAACGAATCGTTGGAGGATGATGTTCGCAACTTCGTGTACAAAACGTCTCATCTCACGACAGCCGTTTTGAGGCGGGGTGTTGAGATGAACATCCCATTTCAACCATGTTTACACCGACAACACCGTGACCAAATGAGTTTTGTTGGGAGAATGTTGGGATGACACGCACAAACCGAGAAGTGTAATCAAGTTTGTCTTGCGACCCATGTCTGATGAGGTTGTTCCTTCCCGCTTGCTGACGCGTCGCGGCGTTTCTGTTGTTTTTCTCCCTGTCTGTGCTACACGTGAAGTGTAGCCGTGAGGTCAGTTTTGGTTGTTGCGTGATCCTTGTTTGTTTGCTTGTGCACGATACACGTATCTGTTGTATCAAGGCTCAGAGTCTGCTAAGTTTCAGTCAGATCTCTTTTTGTCCTCAGCATGTCGTGCTGAACACTTCTGAATCCTGACGGGACAGATTGTGTCAGAGTGCAGCAGAGTGTGATACGCATTGTGAATTGCCGGATCAGTGAACAATTCTCACAAGTCAGGAAGTCATCGCGAGTCAGATTCCATCAGCACGCGTCATCAACACAAAATATATTAAACATAATTTAAAAGTTAACACTTTTTTCAAAACAACAATTCACTTTTAACGTGTAACCTTCAACTCAAAACTCAAAAACAAAAACAAAAATGAAGAACGTTTTTACTTTATTTTAGATTATATTACTATCTGTATTATATATATATATATTTCTATTCTTTTTATTCTCGCGTGTCCCCCATACCTTCTTCTTCCCACATCTAAAAAATTACCATCCGCCAGAAAATAAATTCGAACGATTTCGGGGGGTTTTGGGAATCATTAGCAGATTCGAATACGATTTTCGTGGCTGCGTTTTTTTTTTTTTGAACGATTCGATTTTTTGGTGTGTTCAAAGTTCAATCACACACAATGCAACCGTACATGTGCGTGTGCTGTGGCCTGTTTGTGCCCACAGAATTCCAATTCGAATGTTGTTGTGTCCGTGACGATTCATGGTGACATATATATACACCTTTAAAAAAACATCTGTGAACGTATATGTATATGTATATGCATATGTCTGTGTCTATGTCTATGTCTTTGTCCATGTCTATGTCTATGTTCCGTGATCTTGAAAGTGGTTTGAGTAAGGACTTGAAAGATGGTGAACGAGGTTTGAGAAGGGCAAACGCTGGTGGAGGCTCGTGGCGATACTGACGTTCAAATCCTTCGTTGGGCGAAAACGAATCGACCAATCTAGCAGCTTGTTTCCCTCAAAACAGCTGAAGACGAACAGCTTCATCAGGTAAAGCGAATGATTAGAGGAATCGGGCACGTGTTGTTCTCGACCTATTCTCAAACTTGAAATTTGTAAGATCCAGTGGTTACTTTTGGTGAACCTCTGGGTCACGTGTTAGTCCCATGTGGGCAAATTCTGGTAAGCAGAACTGACGATGAACCTCCTCCTCCCCCGCCGTGTGTCCATTCAAAACGTGCCCGTGTGTACGTTCAAAACGTCCCCGTGTGTACCGGCACCACGCGCACATGTTGAAACGCATGTGCGCGTGATGCCGGCAACACGGGGACGTTTTGGACGAACATACGGGGTTTTCACGGTGCCACACAACACAAACCACACCACACACCACACCGCACACACACCACAACACAAGACACGACACAACACATCAACACGACCACAACACCACATGGAGATAGAGAGAGACAGAGACAGAGAGAGACAGAGAAAGAAGACAGGGACAGAGAGAGAAAAGAGAAGACGGCAGAGGAGAGACAAGAGAAGAGAGGACAGAAGAAGACAAAACAAGACAAGACAGGAGAAGACGAGACAAGACAAGAATGCAAGAGAAGATGAATGAGGAGATCAAGATAATGAGAGAAAATGAAGAGAGAGAGAGAGAGAGAGATAGAGACAGATGAAAGAGAAGATGAAAGAAAGTTTTTTTTTAAAAAAAAAAATGTTTGAGAACCCTCAAATCCGCCAGATGAATTAGCTCAAAATGTTTCGAAAAAAAACCCTTTCGGACGAATTTTTCCTCCATTTTTCTTCGTAAGTTCAGAATCTGACCGTTTTCCAATTTTTTCATGATTCGAATTCGATTTTTTCGGGCCGGGAGAATTAATTCAGAGACATTTTTCGGGCGCACAGTATATCTTATGACGTTCAACTGTCTAACTTCTGAACTTGTAACTGACAATTTACACCCTTAACCAAAAACGCACAAAGTTATGCTTTGGGGTTTTTGTTCTGTTAATACGTGTATCTATATTCTCTAATTTTTCTATTCTGGGAGGTCTTCCAGACATTCATCCCATCCACAACTTACAACTTGTAAATTTTTGACTTGCAACTATGTAACTCATAACCTTTCAGGTATTTTGTGGTAAGCAATAAGTTATAGCTCAGAACTTAAAATTAAAAACCAAAAATAAAATTGAATTATTATTTTGGTGTTTATTAATATTTTTCGACATCTTTTTCTTATTATTTTTCTATTCTGGCAGGTCTCCCAAACCTACTTCCTCCCAATTTATAAGTCACATCCTACAAAGAACATTTTGTACATGTCACTTTTTAAAAGATGATATCTTAGTTTTTCTCAAAAATTTTATGGTAATATTAATACGTGTATAAAAGTTCTTTATCTTGGAAGATATTCTGAGAGGAGTCCCCAAAACGTTCCTCCTCCCATTTTTTGTAACAACTTAAAAAGAATAACTTGTACATTTAACCTTTTTCAGAAAATTTTTAGGGTATAATTTTACGGTGATACTGATAAAATTTATATTAGAAGATATTCTGAGAGGAGTCTCCAAACGTTCCTCCTTCCATAACTTCAAACTTGTAAATTGTAGCCTTTTACTTTTAATTTACAAGTAATAACTTTCAAGTACAAAGTTCTTGGACAAATTTCATGAGTCCCGAGTTTAAAGTTTTAAGTTGTAAGGTTTTAGTCAAGTTATAAGTTGCTCATCTCCCTACATAAAATGAACAGCTTCAAAGAATGACCTGATAAAATCAACCTAAAAAATGTTGAACACTGTCATTATGTCAGAATTTTTTTAGTTTTTTAAAATATGTGTATCTGTGTTTTTTTTTTATGGGATCTTTAGGGTCGCAAGATCAACTTCACAAACTCCAAAACTTTGGTTGGTTGGTCGGTGTCGCGACCGACCGTGGCGCGCGTTACCTTTGACCTGCCCGATTGCAAAGAACCTTTGAAAAAAGAAGAAGAAAATGAAAATGAAAATGAAATGAAACAAATCAAAAAAATCAAAAAAAATCACAAGACTCAAAAAACAACAAAAGGAAAAAGAGGCCTCCAAGGGAGTACGCGCCGAGATGGCTCAAAAAAAATGTTTTTTATCAAAAATGTTACAAGAAATCGTGCGGCAATTGAGGTCAAAAAAATTAAAAAACAAAAGCAAACAAACAACAAAAAAACAAAAAATATCAAAACAAAAAAAGAGAAAAAAACCCTGGACCCTAAAGGTCGCAATCCGCCCTTCAGGCGTCTTACTTGTTCTTTTTATTCTAGAAGGTCCTGAGACACAATGAATCCCAATCTCCTTGCGGTGGGCAGCGGATCGCGTTGATATAGGCGCAACTGGGATCGCGCTTGTCTGCTCCTCCGACCTCCGATCAGAGCTGGTAGACACGGAAAAAGGATGTTGCACGGCATGCTCTACCTCACGTGAAAACCCGATGGAGCACACAACTTGTACTGTGCCACTGCCGGTCAAATGGTGGTCTACGATTACATTCTGTGGCAGAGAGCGGTTTTGATCTTGGTTTTCTTTCTGCGTTTGCGTTTGGTTTATGTTTGTTCGTCTGCGGTCGGTCATGTGGACGTCGCTCTGGGGTCAAATGGACGATCGCAACGAGAGCACTTTGGTTGTGTGGGAGGATAACTTTGGCGCTGCGCTGTGGGAATTCCCACCACCAATAACATAGAGTTGTCGTCTCCATGTCGCAGCACGCATCTCATGTCACCAAAAACAGTGCACACAGGATGCACCCGCGAATCCGCTTGTTTTGTGGACATCCACATGGCTCCGGCTCGTGCAGCCCAGTGAACTTGCACACGGAGGTCGTTTGGTTCATATGGACGCTCATTGCGACACTGCCCTCTTGGGACGCGTCGTCGACCACCTCTTGCGCCGTACCCTGCGCGCGGAAGTGGTACTCTGTACCACTGGCATGCGTGGCACCGTTTCGAAGTACTGGAGCTCGGTTTTTGACTCTCTTGTGTCAACTGTCTGCGCGTGTCCCCGACCTTGTGGCGACGGGTGTTGTACAGAACATTGGTCTTGACTTGTTTCGGGGCTACAAGATCAGCGTTGACAGTGAGGGTGTGAGGTCCTCTTCGTCTGTTGACCACAACAGTCTTGATACGGTCAAGCAGGCATTTTATGGAAGCTTTCGCACTTGTTCCAATTGTGCACGTTCGCAAATGTGCAAGGTATCCTGAAGCAAGTAGATTTTGAAGAACACAGCGAGTACAGCGAGGAAGAGAACTGCGAACTCGAAAACAATCTCTGTTTCCGAGTTCGAGTGGTTTTTATGTTAAGTCTGTGATTTGGGATGATGGAACTTCACGCCGATTGTCTACAGCAGAAATCGGTCGAACGGATTGTAACCTTCACCGAAACCGCTTTGCCCTAACCAAGTTTGAACAGTTGCGCATTACTGCATAGGTCGCTTTCCGCAGGACGTTTTCGCACCCGTGATCACCTCGCGAGTTTTCCAAACCGAGCTGATGGTGGCAGCAAGTCTGCGTTGGAAACACCACAAATCAAATTGTTGAACATCGGATCCCGTTGCAGTGCCCTTCTGTGTTTGCCTTCTTGTTGGGAAGAGGTTGGTGCAGGTGGCGTTCACCTGCCTCTGCAAGGTTGCTGCGAAGCAGTCCGAAAAATAATGTTGGGAGTGGGTTTGTGTCTGTGCTTGTGGCGCCTCGAGCAAAGCCACATCGTGAACGCCTCTTGGATCCGGGTCAATTCGTGAGTGCGTCATTCCACCAGTTGTTCCAACTCGACTGTGATTCCGTTCCCCT
>CBDCEV010000278.1:0-3745 GCA_965215715.1 Hyphomicrobiales bacterium
GAGCGCTTGTCTGTAAAAATCAAACATAACGCGGCAAGGGTGGAAAATTCGATTTCTTTCATATTTTAATGTTAGATAGGTTAGGGTATAACTAAAATCACTGGATACTTTTTTTGGCAAAATATCCTTTTATTTCAAAGAAAAATGCAAATAACGAACTTCCGTTAAAATCGCCATTTGAAGCAGTAAATTATGACATCAATTTGAGGCGTTCGCGTGCAAAAACAAATCCCTCTGTCGTCTTTTAAACACTCAATTTTACTTTTGCAATCTCTCAAGAGCTTCAAAACTGATTTTGGTAGAAACTGCGTTGTTCTTTGTGTTTGAAATAATTTAATTTTGAAAGTATACATTTCTCATCAGGAAAAGTACTTCGTGAATTAAATTATTTTTCACCATGTGCTAAACCTTCAAATCGATTCAGCTTCTGGCTGTTGAATTAAGAAAAGATGTTCTCAGGATTGCTGCAAAAATTTCTTTGGGCAAATGATTGAGAGCGACGCGAGAGCTTTTCAAAGTTCGTTAAAATGCAGGTTGTTTGACCCTTCTTGGCAACATTCCATTCGCGAGTCACGCACATATTTTAATGTGTTTCGACCCATATGAGATCGAAAACGTCAAACAGAAAAACAGTTCGAAATGCTCTTACCTCATTTGCTGTAGAGGACAGGTCCAGAGGCCATTTCCGAGTGATTCTCTTGCCGTTCGACGTATTTTGGTCCTGCTGATGCCATCCAATGAACACCGCCAACTGGGTCAGTGTATTGTAAACGGTCGAACAGCTCAACAACCAACCTTTCTTCCAAAACGTTCGACATCTTTCTACACTGTGACATCTTACTCAACGGTTCAGTTGATTTAATACGAGTGTTGCTCAGTTTTCAGTGCACAAAAGCATTATCAGATTTGACTGCTAAATTGGGACCAAACGTGGATGGCGCCGCGTGCGTATTTGGTTTGTCACGCAATGCGTATCAAAGGCATTTTAGGGGGTAGGGGAAGGGCAAAACCTTTGAGGTGAAGTAAAATAACATACAGTGTTAATTGCAGGGATTATTCGTGGTTTTAATGGCGTTGTGTGTCTTTCTTACTTATTACCAGTGTTGTTACAACCATTAAAAATTGTATTTGCTACCCTAGCCTAGTAGTCTGAAACGCAATTCCAACCGTTGTACAAGCTTACAGACATGGTTACAGGTGAGTGGTGCAACAGAAGTGGCGCTATTATTAACTAGACCCAACTTTAATACGGGGAAAACCTATAACTACAAGGGGCTCCCTTTTGTTAATTGACGAGCGGGTATTCTACCTATGATCATTGGTGTCAGTCTGCTGGTTCTCAGCTGGCACAGGACCGGTACAAGGCACAGTTATATCAGGAGTGAAAGTCAGCTCGCTGTTAAAGGGTTGGATGGAGTTTTGGACAGGAAGGGTTCTCTCTTCATAACAAATGGGTGCAATCGAAGTTTTTAACTGTGCTCTCTTGTCAGCTGTTTGACTTAGTCTACATTAGTGTGTCCTGACTAATGAGTGGGGCTTCTAACAGCACGCCAGTGCTGTTTGAAGACTGTGAAATATGGCACGTAACCATGGTAACAAAAAATGAGGTTCTGTTCCTGAATTTCTGTTTACGAATCTTACTGAGACAGGTTCCCAGTGAGCGAGATCTCTCACAGCAGCCAGCATACTTATCATAATGGATATGAGGATATCATAACAGAAATACGTCAAGCATCTTGCCCTTAAACGTCTGTTACCTCTTTCACGTTCTACATACACCTTAATGAGGACGAAGAGAAGAGTGAGGCTTCCATCGATAACCTGGCTAATATTCGGATAGACCACAAGCGAATATAAAACTCACCTGATCCAACTTTTACAAGCGAACCAGTCTCGCGTAAGATAACTTCAGATCCCTTTTTCCCCAGTCCTCTTTCACTTTTTGGCCACTCCCCTTTTCCTTACCGTGACCCGGCCCCTTGTGCTGCAGCTTCTGCTAGACACTATTCCAAGTTTTGCACGATGGCTGGGACATATCGTCATTGTATTCAAGCGTTCGTTGTAAAAACTGACTTGTAACTTGTGGTATCAGGCCCGCACCAAGGCTGAAATAAATGCTGCGAGCAAATTGGCCTAGTCAAAGCCCCCCCCCCCCCCCCTTCAAAATACACACTCACATAGATACTAACTCTGTTCACAATGCCACAGTTTGTGTCGATTTCGTCAAAAACGACACCTTTTTGGGGACATCCTTCGTTGACAATTTGCCAAAAAGCTGCTTCCTGTTTGCTTTTTCGCCGACAAAGTTGTTGGCAACATCCACCAGATTTATAGCATCAGTTTTAAAAAAGTACCCTTAAAGTTACAAGGTTTGTTAAAATTGAAACATTTCGACAGCCAAGCTACGAATTTCGGACCTGTTTTACCTAACTCTCGTAAACGTTTACGTAACTTTTATCACTCGATTGGTGAGATAAAAATAGTTTTGTTCCTTAGACTTGTTTTAAAACAACATGATGAGCTTAAAGCTTGCAGCAAATACACAGCAGTCGCTTAGCTATTAAAGGCATTAAGGTCCTTCACAGTCTTAAAGCTATACTGCCAGGGTCAAGGTGATATGGGTGAAGAAAGACATTGGTAAGGAACCTGGGCGACTGAAATGTGCGGTGGGCTAGTAGATTTTTGAAGCCCACTTGCCCGGTGGCTAGTGACTCAACAGATGTCAAACCCTGTTAAAGGTTGTAAAATTATAAAAGGAACTTTTAGCATCAGCATTTAAGACTATTCGTTGCACATTAATTCGTTTTAATTATATATTTTTTGGCTCATTTATTGTAATGTTTTTTCAACTTCCAAAACTTCTGGGGGCTCGAGCCCCCGGGAACCCCCCCCCTGCCCCCTGCCCCTCCCCCTTCTACGGGCCTGGGTATTCTTGGTGCATGAAAGTAAAGGGAACAATTGTTTTCAAGCTTTTGATTCGTCTGGTGTTGTAACCACAAACTCCGACAACAAGAAAATGGAACCAACAACAACCGTCTTCTGTGTAACGAAGCAATTCATGTATGTAAGAAGAAATATGTATGATTTGTGAAAAAAAAAAGTCCAAGGTCCCCCCTCTAAGCCAAAACAATAAGCACAAATGCCCGACCCCCGGGCCTAGTTAGTCACATCGCAATTTCCCTGATAAAAACGATTTTAATGTTCTGGACTCGACGTTTTGAAGAGGTTTTTAACTTAAGCTAGTACACGTACCCTTTTTAGCTAATTTTCGTGTTCGAACATTGTTATTTGCATGCCTACAACTCACGCCGAGGGGTGACTACTTTTTCTGCATTCTGGCACGGGAGGTTGAGGTGCCTAAATGTAGCACTAATTTTGTTTCGTATTTTTGGTCCATTACTAGTTCCTCCCATTTCTCGAACCCTGAGCCGTTTAAAAAGAATCAGAGCAGATTTTGCCCTTCCCCTACCCTCTAGTAAAATGTCCATTCCGATGATTTGCATTGCGTGACGCGGCTCTAGATAGAACTCTGGCCACGTTAGCGGCGACATGTGGTGATAAAAACCTTTTTGTGTATTGCCAACTAAGCAACACTGACCAGCAACTGAACCGTTGAGTAAGATGTCACAGTGTAGAAAGATGTCGAACGTTTTGGAAGAAAGGTTGTTGTTGAGCTGTTCGACCGTTTACAATACACTGACCCAGTTGGCGGTGTTCATTGGATGTCATCAACAGGACCAAAATA
>CBDCEV010000279.1:0-13399 GCA_965215715.1 Hyphomicrobiales bacterium
CCACTCATCTCAGGACAAATTGCCAAAGCTATTCAATTCTGCTGGGGATGTCCTCGGCACCGTCTGATGCGTCACGGTACTTGACATTCGTTTCTTCTGAGATCCTCACCAACAACAACCGTGGCCATCAACCCACCAGGTACTGTGATTTCCAAAGCATCAGCAACCACAGAACCTTCGTCTCCCTATTCTCTGAATTCAGATCTCGTGCCTGCGACAGAAAAAAGCCCAACTCAAATAAAAACTTCCAAAAATGGCTTGTTCCAGAACAGCGAGATCTCCAAGATCCGACTGCCTGATGATGATGACGATGATGATGACGCTCATGAGAGATGTGTCCGAAGAGTCGGTCACTGGAGCGGTGGAGCCTTTGTACAAAATTCAGTGCGACCAAGCCCTCTCGGACAGAGGAGGAAGCAATCCTTATCACTCTCTGAATCGCCACTGGAATCACAAAAGAGTGGTCAGGGGACAAGCCGATCTTGGGAAAAAAAAGCAGTGTCGCAAGGTTGGCGCTGTACAAGTGAGCCGTGCTCGTTTGCAACTCGTCGTGGTCGTTGGTTGAGTTGTTGCGTGGCACGTCGTGCATATCATGTGCTTGGGGATCCACGCACGACAGCCGCTGGCGTTCCAAGTCAGTCAGACCACAGAGGCAGCGCGACGGTCAGTGATACATGGTGCGCTGTTCACCATGAACCTTGCGTCGGCACTCGATGTGGCCAAAATCTTCTGTTGTTTCGTCATCTTGAACATCCCACCCGTTCAACATGCGGCACTACCATCGAAGAGGTGTCATGCTCGAAGAACGACGACCAGCAACGAGCATGTGATGCGAAAAAATACTTGCACCCAAGCTGGTGATGTGGACGGCGGCATATTACCGCCAACAATGACGTACAGCAAGTTCGTGTTCTTTTGTTTAAATGTGTGTTCTTCTTTTCTTCTTATCCTTATTGTTTTCCCGTCTTTGGTTCTGTGCTTCCTCTTTTTGATTTTTTCCTTGTTTGTTCTTCCCTTGCAAACATGCGCCCTGCACAAGTTTTCTCCCGGCACTCCACCGTCGCGCCCTCTCCCACAACAACGATCAACCAGCCACTCAAGCAACGACGAACCTGTCCATGACAACCATCAAAAGATCCCAGCCGCAGACACGAGGCAGCCAAGCCGTAAGAATACACGCGCACCAACAGGCCCAGAAGACCGCCTCCTCACGGACCACGAGCGGGAGAAGCAGGAGAAGTATCGGCATCGCACTCGCCAGCCGATCATCCCATCTGGGAACCAACACTGACCACTTCAATACGGCGCATCCAAACCACGAGAAGTTCGTAGAGGTGGTTGGGGCGCTCGTAGTAGGAGGTTCGCCGCAGCACAGCCAAGGCCAGGAGACGCTGGCCCTTCTTGCTGTCAGCCCATCGCATCAACTCGTCGACACGAACCTCAATCTTCGGCGCCATCGCATCGTGAACGGCCGAGTCCCACCGGAGCTGAAGAGCACGGGAGGTCCCCGTCGACTTGACTGAACCCAGTTGTTGGTGCAGGTCTTTCTCAGAGCGTCCCATGTGTTCCAAGGAGCAATCCGTTGGTGCGCATGAGAACCGTCGCAACAGCCTCCGCGTCGCCTTCTCACTCACCCCGAGGTGGTGGTCTGGCAGTGGTTGTCTGTCTGCGGTCAGTGGTCAGTGTCAATGGTCCGTGGCAGTGACAACGTCCGAGTTCTTGAGAAGTTGTGGCGTTGGTTGTTTCACGCTGTTGTGCTCATGCCGTGTTGCGCACTGGTCCGTGGGAGCTTTGGTGATATCCGAAGCGATCGTGCCCTTGTCGTCCTCGTCATCCGTGTGCTTGAAGTTCATCGTGCCGTTGCTGTTGTCCTCGGTGTCATGATGTGCTTGTCATCCTCGGTCCCAGGTGTCCACGAGGTCCTTTGTGTCGAAGGTGTGCATCTTCGTCGATGTCGTGTGTATCGCTGATACCGCTGGTGTCGCTGCAGTCAAAAATTCGGTGGTGTCCGTGGGAGAGATGCTGCCACACACTGCTGTGAAGTCCGTTCACACGCGCTGCCACAATCTGGGACGATGTTAGCGCTCTACCCGCTACCGTCAAAAGCTCCCGCTGGCACTCAAGTGAAACACAAGACACGCAAGTGCTAGAGGTTCCAAACAATGTGAGGTTCAAATCTGAAGAAACTTCAGCAGACCACAGGCATCAGACGAAGACACGAAAAAAACAAATCCCTCATGTTCCCTGCTGGGGTCATCAACCAATCGATCTCACCAGTTTCAATCATGTCGCTGATGTCGTTTTGCGTCGCTTGATTATGCCTTGGTGCTGATGGTGCGTGCTCCTGTCATGTCCTGTCCTGTCCTGTTATGTCATGTCATATCTTGTCACATGACATGTCATGTTATGTCATGTCATGTCATGTTATGTCATCTCATGTTCGAAAATATCAGGTCATCTCATCTCATCTCTTGTCTGTCATATCATGTCACGTTGTGATATGTTATGTCATATCAAGTTGTGTTCATCTCAAAAATGATCTGCGATATCATCTCATGTCATGATTTCTTGTGTAAACGGTAAGTTATGTCATGGTTTGTGATGCTGTGTTATGTTAATGCTCTGGTTATTTCAAAATATGTCCTGCTTCTGTCACGATGCAAGATGCTACGTAATGCTATGTGTGGTATGTTCTGCCATCGTGTGTTATCACATACTAAGTCAGGTTTCATCTTGCCACATGACATATCATATCATGTTTGATGTCATGTCATGTCATGTTATGTTATAGTTATGCCACAATATGTTATGTTATGTTCAGCTGTGTGGCGGCATGTTATGTTATGTCCAATGTTGCCATGTTATGTTATGTTATGTTCATGATCTCTTGTGGCGTGCTACATTGTGTCGTGTTATGTTATGTTCCATGTTCCATGTTCCATGTTCAAATGTCAAAATCAAAATCAAGTTCATGTTCATGTACAATGTTAATGTCAAATGTACCTCAATGTCAATGTCAATGCCAATGTCAATGTCAATGTCAATGTCAATGTCAATGTTAGTGTTAGTGTTAGTGTCCATGTACATGTAAATGTAAATGAAAATGAAAATGAAAATGAAAATGAAAATGAAAATGAAAATGAAAATGAAAATTCAAATGCACATGCACATGCAAATGCAAAATCAAATGCAAATGCAAATGCAAATGCAAATGCAAATGTGCATGTACATGTACATGTACATGTACATGTACATGTACATGTACATGTACATGTACATGTACATGTACATGTACATGTAAATGTAAATGTAAATGTAAATGTAAATGTTAATGTTAATGTTAATGTAAATGTTACATGTACATGTAAATGTAAATGTAAATGTAAATGTAAATGTTAAATGTAAATGTCAATGTCAATGTCAATGTCAATGTCAATGTCAATGTCAATGTCAATGTCAATGTCAATGTCAATGTCAATGTCAATGTCAATGTCAATGTCAATGTCAATGTCAATGTCAATGAAAATGAAAATGTACATGTGAATGTAAATCGAAAAAGTAAACGTTAATGTTATCGTAAATGCTCATCTAAATGTGAAAGTACATGTGAATGTACACGTGAATGTGAATGTGAATGTACATGTAAATGAAAAAGGTCAAGGTAAAGGTAAAGGTAAAGGTAAAGGTAAAGGTAAAGGTCAAGGTAAAGGTAAAGGTAAAGGTAAAGGTAAAGGCGAAGGTAAAGGTGAAGGTAAAGGTGAATGTAAAGGTGAAGGTTCTTGTAAAGGTAAACGGTAAAGGTAAATGTCATGGTAAAGCGTAATGCTAAAGGTCACGATGTAAAGGTAGATGCTAAACGTAGATGCAACGTGTAGATGTAAATGTAGATGTAAATGTAGATGTAGTTGTCACATACTAAATGTAGATGTGGATGTAGACGTAGATGCACATGTGCATGCTGGATGTTGATGTGGATGTCATGTGGATCTGCCATGCTGGATGTGGACATGGATGTGGTGTGCCACAGTGGGTGTGGGTAGGGTGTCTGTGTCAGCTGTAGGTGTAGCGTAGCATGTAGATGTAGATGTAGATGTAGATGTAGATGTAGATCTAGATGTAGATGTAAACGTAGATGTAGATGTCACGATCTAGATGTAGATGTAGCTGTAGATGTAGATGTCGATGTGGATGTGGATGTGGATCTGGATGTCCATGTGGATCCAGATGTCCAGATGTCCATGTGGATGTGGATGTGGATGTGGATCCAGATGTCAATGTGGATCAAGATGTCAATGTAGATGTAAACGTCAAATGTCAGTGCCAATGTCAATGTCAATGTCAATGTCAATGTACAATGTCCATGTCCATGTCCATGTCCATGTCCATGTCAACGTCAATCCGAATGCCAATGCACATGCAACTGCAAATTCGAATGCAAATGCAAATGCAAATGCACATGCAAATGCACATGCAAATGCACATGCAAATGCACATGCAAATGCACATGCAAATGCACATGCAAATGCAAATGCAACTGCAACTGCAACTGCAACTGCAACTGCAACTGCAACTGCAACTGCAACTGCAACTGCAACTGCAACTGCAACTGCAACTGCAACTGCAACTGCAACTGCAACTGTTACAGCAACTGCAACTGTTACAGCAACTACAACTGTTACAGCAACTACAACTGCAACTACAACTGCAACTGCAACTGCAAATGCAAATGCAAATGCAAATGCAAATGCAAATGCAAATGCAAATGCAAATGCAAATGCAAATGCAAATGCAAATGCAAATGCAAATGCAAATGCAAATGCAAATGCAAATGCAAATGCAAATGCAAATGCAAATGCAAATGCAAATGCAAATGCAAATGCAAATGCAAATGCAAATGCAAATGCAAACGTAAATGCAAATGCAAATGCAAATGCAAATGCAAATGCAAATGCAAATGCAAATGCAAATGCAAATGCAAATGCAAATGCAAATGCAAATGTGAATGTAAACGTAAACGTAAACGCAAATGTAAATGTAAATGTAAATGTAAATGTACACGTTAAAGGTAAAAGGTAAAAGGGTAAAAGGGTAAAAGGGTAAAAGAGTAAAAGGGTAAAGGGGTAAAGGGGTAAAGGGGTAAAAAATGTAAAAAATGTAAAAAGGTAAAAAATGTAAAAAAGGTAAAAAATGTAAAAAAGGTAAAAATGTAAAAAAAGGTAAAAAATGTAAAAAAAGGTAAAAAATGTAAAAAGGTAAAAAATGTAAAAAGGTAAAAAAATGAAAAAAGGTAAAAAATGTAAAAGGTAAAAAAAATGTAAAAAGGTAAAAATGTAAAAAAAGGTAAAAAATGTAAAAAGGTAAAAAAAAATGTAAAAAGGTAAAAAAAATGTAAAAAGGTAAAAAAATGTAAAAAGGTAAAAAAATGTAAAAAGGTAAAAAAAATGTAAAAAGGTAAAAAAATGTAAAAAGGTAAAAAAGGTAAAAAGGTAAAAAAATGTAAAAAGGTAAAAAAAGGTAAAAAGGTAAAAAATGTAAAAAGGTAAAAAAGTAAAAAAAGTAAAAAAAGTAAAAGTAAAAAGTAAAAAAGAAAAAAAGTAAAAAAGTAAAAAAGAAAAAAAGAAAAAAGAAAAAAAAAAAAAAAAAAAAAAAAAAAAAAAAAAAAAAAAAAGTAAAAAAGAAAAAGTAAAAAGTAAAAAAGATAAAGTAAAAAGTAAAAAAGATAAAAGAAAAAAAGAAAAAAGAAAAAAGAAAAAAAGAAAAAAAGAAAAAAAGAAAAAAAGAAAAATGAAAAAAAAAAAAAAAAAAGCAAAAAAGCAAAAAAGAAAAAAGAAAAAAGAAAAAGTAAAAAGAAAAAAGAAAAGTAAAAAGTAAAAAGTAAGAAGTAAAAAGAAAAAAAAGAAGTAAAAAGTAAAAAGTAAAAAGTAAAACGTAAAGTAAAAAGTAAAAAGTGAAAAGTAAAAAGTGAAAAGTGAAAAGTCAAAAGTGATAAGTGAAAAGTGAAAAGTGAAAAGTGATAAGGGAAAAGGGAAAAGGGAAAAGGGAAAGGGGAAAGGGAAAGTGAACGTGAACGTGAAAGCGAAAGTCAATGTGAATGTGGATGAGAATGCGAATGCGAATGCGAATTCGAATGTGAATGTGAATGTTAATGTGAATGTGAATATGAATGCGAATGTGAATGTGAATGTGAACGTGAATGTGAATGTGAATGTGAACGTGAACGTGAATGTGAATGTTAATGTTTTATGAAAAATGTTTTGTTATATGTTATGTCATGTAATGTTATGTTCGGACTTGGCATGGACCGTAATGTTATGTGATTTTCTCAAATGACATGTTTGTGTTGTGTCATGTCATGTCATGTCATGTCATGTCATGCCATGCCATGCCATGTCATGTCTTGTCAAGTCACGTTCACGATCAACATCACGATCACGTTCTGTTCTGTTCTGTTCTGTTGTGGCATGCCATGGCATGCACTGTCATGCCACGGTCACGGTAACGGTCGTGGTCGCCAATCTTAAATCTTAAAATCTCATAATCTCAACACCTCAAAATCTGTTGTGACTTGCATGTGGTAATCTTCCCTCATCATACTTGCGCACATTCCCTGTCAGTGTAGCTGTACACTTCATTCAGCACCTCTCGTCACAGCGTCACGGCTCGGACAGAAAGCACAGTACACATTGGACAGCTGTTGCGTGCTTTTCCTGTACATGGTAGCGGAACTGATTTCTTGTTGAGTGGACAGGACGGGAAATCCCGGTCGATGTGAATGCTGGCCAAGACTTCTTGACGTCACTGATCGAGTAGGAAATCAAGGTTGCAGCGTACGAGGTGGCCAGTGGTGATAAGATCAGCGAAGCAGTGCGGATGGCGACGATCATGGATCAAGCACCGGACGCAGTGAAGTCGATGCATTTCGCCAATCGCCTCTGGAATAGCGGCGCAATGTTGATGCGTTGAAAATGTGGATCCGTGAATCGAGTTACGCCACGCTGGGGCTCTTCTAAGGATCGTTTCCGGTGCAAATCGGAGCTGTCAACGATGGCGGCAGGGGCAAGAAGGGCAAGAGCAAGAGGTCCAGCGACAAAGGCAAGGGCAAAGGGAAGGACGAGGGCAAGAACAAGAGCAGTGACGGCGGCAAGGGCAAGGAACGTGACGGTTGGAACAGTAGTCAACAAACGCGCGGATTGTCGAACTCGGCTGGCACAGCAGAAAATTGGTGCGGTGGCTGGTGTTCAGGAGCCGGGAGTGACGGGCTATGGTATCAACTCCGCGCAATGGAGCGATGTCGACAGTGATGCAGACGATCACATTTGTCATACCGATTTTGCAAGAGAGTCGGAAAGGAGTGCGAAGTTGACACTGAGAGATGTTCAAGGCAATCCATTATCTCACCATGGTACACGGCACGTTGACTTGAGAGTGGGAACACAGGGACATCGAGCAAACATTGACTTTCAGATCGCAGACGTATCTGGCAACATACTCAGTTTGGGGAAACTATTGAAGAAGGGGTGTGTATTCAGCTTGAAGGGAGAGAACGACTCAATCATGTATCACCAGAGCGACCCGACAACGACCGTTCCGTTTTTTTTTGCACAAGAACAGCGTGCGAATTCATGCGAAACCATTCGTTCACCATGTGAGTCTGGTTGTGGTAGATGACATGTCATTGCGACTGTCACCCCGATCACCGTCGAGTTTGCTGGATCGCCGATTGGATGAGGTGGCGTTACCCAAGCATGACGAAACTGGACAAGTGGCGCGAGAAGGAGTTGGTGCAAGAGGGAAAATCGCAGGCGGCGATTGACGCGGAACGTGAGGCTGGAACAGATTTGATGTTTGATCCCCGTGAATTATCAAGCACGGAGAAAGAAGTTCATGAGCTCACACACCTACCTCCACAGCTGTGGTGTGAGCAGTGTGTCAAAGGGAGAGGTACGGAAAATCCTCACAAGCGGGTGACGTCAGAACGTGCGGAATCGACGCTTCCTGTCGTCGCTTTCGATTTCTGTTGCATCAAGACCTCTGGAATTGCTCCTGGTGTGACCGCAGACGAGGGAGCAACGCGCCTGGTGTTGCTTGACGTGGGCACAGGATACATGAAGGCCGTGCCGGCGGCTGGAAAGACCGTGACGAACCACCTGGTTGAAGGTGGGAAACGGTTCGTTGAGCAGTTCTTCCGACGTAGAGTTCGTTCGCGTTGTGACGGGGAACCCACGACTTCGGTTTACGATGGAAAGCTGGAGGAACTCTTCGCCGACTCAGTGGTGTTGGAACGAACGCCGAGGCATGAAAGCCCAGCAAATCCTGCGGAACGCGCTATTCGAACGCCAGAGGAACAAGTCAAGGTGATGCGGAACTGGAACAGGGCTTCTAGGAAACTCATGTTTGTGGCCGTGGTTGATACACCACGCTGGTTGGGTGGATGCGCGATTTCGAATGAAACCAATGGAGCCACGCCGTATCAAGACGCGTATGACAGCACTTTCTCTTCTGAACATCTTCCGTTTGGTGACTTGGTATTCGTTCCGCATTCCACTTCCGCACACACAACGCACAAATCAGAACAGAACAATACTGAGGTGACAGTGGATGGGACAAAGGGTTTCTGGTAAGCACGACTGGACGAAGACAATGCACACATCATCGTCACTGAGAACGGTCGAGAGATTGCACGAACTGACCGCAGACTTCCTCCGAGTCAACGTGTTAATGTTTCTTCGCTGGAAGGTGTGAAGAGACTGCCATGGGATGGACAGGGCCTGGTCCGTCGTGGTAGACCACCAAAACTGACGCAGGAAAGACCCACGATGGCAGAAACGGGTGAAACGCTTCGAAGGGGTGGATCCTCCTCGGCTCGAACGAGGTCATCTTCGATTCGACCCGAGTCGGATGCCGTGAAGGTTGGTTCTGAGACAGAGTGGATGTGTGTGGCAAGGCGGCGACGGTTCAGCAGCAAGACCTCAGATCCTGCAGTTGTTGAAGTGACGAAGAGGTTGAGGGGCATGGACCCGATTTTGGACCCTGGCGACAACACCGAGATGGACCTGGAGGATGCAGAAATACGAGAGACGACGCTGGTGGAACCGACAAGTTCAGACGGTGATGAGCCTGCAGAGAAATATTGGCGCGCTGAGGACTTCGTAGCCAAGGCTTCGATGTGATGAGCTGACTGGCAGCTGGCTCAGAGACGAGAGTGGGATCTTCGACCACGATGCCGCGGAGCACACTTGGGTCAATTTCCTGGGGGCGGGCGGCGAGCTCGACAAGCAAGCAGAGGCCGAAGCGACTGAGAAAGCGCTGGACAGCTTGTTGGCACATGGAGTGGTTGAAGACATGAAACGTGGGGACGCGACGAAATTCAAATTCCTGACAACGCGTTGGGAAAAAGGGCTGGCGAATGAAGGACGGAAATTGGAAGATGAAGGCTCGATTCGTTGGCCGAGAGTACAAGCGGGCAGAGCACCGGGAAGATTTGTTTTCCCCTGGAGCGACTCAGTCTGCTAGTCGCGTGATGGAATTCCTGGCATGGAAACTGGGCTTGGAAACGTTTGAGGCTGACGCTGTGGATGCGTACTGCCAAGCTCCAGAGCACGAAGAGGTGGTGGTTGAACTGGATCCGGAGTACCTCGAACGCCTCGCCAAAGCTGGGAAGGACACAAGCATTGTGTGGCGATTGCGACGTCAACTGCCCGGAAAACGAACGGCAAGTCAGAGCTGGGTGGAACTCACGGCTGGTCTTGTCATGTCATGTCATGTCATGTCATGTCATGTCATGTCATGTCATGTCATATCAATCACAATCACAATTCACAATCACGATCAAGATCACGATCACGATCCTGTTTATGTTTATGTTTATGTTTATATTTATGTTTATATTTTTATTTATCTTTATGTTTATGTTTAGGTTTAGGTTTATATTTATATTTAGATTTATATTTATGTTTAGGTTTAGGTTTTAGGTTTTAGGTTTTAGGTTTTAGGTTTTAGGTTTTTAGGTTTTTAGTTTTTTAGGTTTTTAGGTTTTTAGGTTTTTAGGTTTTTAGGTTTTTAGTTTATTTTGGGGGTTTTTGGGTTTTTTGGGTTTTTGGGGTTTTTGGGGTTTTTGGGGTTTTTGGGGTTTGGGGTTTGGGGTTTGGGGTTTGGGGTTTCGGGTTTAGGGTTTAGGGTTTAGGGTTAGGTTTATGTTTACGTTCCTGTTCCTGTTCCTGTTCCTGTTCCTGTTCCTGTTCCTGTTCCTGTTCTTGTTCCTTTTCATTCTCCCGTTCATGCTCCCGTTCATGCTCCCGTTCATGTTCATGCTCCCGTTCATGTTCATGCTCCCGTTCATGCTCATGCTCATGTTCATGCTCATGTTCATGCTCATGTTCATGCTCATGTTCATGTTCATGCTCATGTTCATGTTCATGTTCATGTTCATGTTCATGTTCATGTTCATGTTCATGTTCATGTTCATGTTCATGTTCAGTTGTTCATGTTCATGTTCACGTTCATGTTCATGTTCATGTTCACGTTCATGTTCATGTTCATGTTCATGTTCATGTTCATGTTCATGTTCATGTTCATGTTCATGTTCATGTTCAATGCCAACGCCAATGCCAGTACCAACGCCAATGTTATATGTTAAATGTAATATGTAATATGTAATATGTAATATGTAATATGTGATATGCAATATGTAATATGTTGTGTGTTTTATGTTATGTGTTATATGTTATAGGTTATAGGTTATAGGGTATAAGTTATTAAATGTTAAATGTTAAATGTTAAATGTTACATGTTACATGTTACATGTTACATGTTACATGTTACATGTTACATGTTACATGTTACATGTTACATGTTACATGTTACATGTTACATGTTACATGTTACATGTTACATGTTACATGTTTACATGTTACATGTTACATGTTAAATGTTATAGGTTATAGGTTATAAGTTATATGTTATATGTTGTTTTTGTTTATGTTATGTTATGTTTGGTCTTGCCATGACCCGTAATATCATGTGATTTTTTATGACGTGTTTATGTCATGTCATGTCATGTCATGTCATGTCATGTCATGTCATGTCATGTCATGTCATGTCATGTCATGTCATGTCATGTGACGCGATGTGATGTGATGTCAAGTCATGTTCACGTTCACAATCACGTTCTGTTCTGTTTTGTTATGCTGGGCCATGCCATGTACTGTCATGTCACGGCCACGGCCACGGCCACGGCCACGGTCGTGGTCGTTTCTCTCAATCTCTCAATCTCTTGATCTGTCAATCTCTGAATCTCTCAATCTCACTCGCTTGTTCGCATTCTATCTTGCTCTCTTACTCTCATACTCTCATAATCTCATACTCTCTTAATATCATACTCTCATACTCTCACACTTTCTTACTTACTCCCTTAAAATCTTCAAGTTTTTAGTTTCACGTTAGGTTAATGTTGTTTTCATGTTGATGTGATGACCTGTATTGCCATGTGTTGTCCGATAATGTTATGATGAATGCTGGTATTCTGTGATGCGGCCACGTTCGGTCAAGAAAATATCCTGTACTGTCATGTAAGGTCATGGTATGTACGATATGGCATGTTATACTAAGTTTTTGTAATGGTGTGTCATGGTACTTCATGCCATGTTATGTAAATTAAAGTTCTGTGGTGCCATGTTATGTCATTTGATGTCGTAATGTGAATGGTTGGGTTTCGTTTTGTCATGTCATTTGACGGTGGGTGAAGCTTGTTTATGAAACTTGTAATTGTGGCATTCCTACTAGTTTGTGCCTGTTGCGCATGCCCATTCGCATTGGCATTGATCGCATTGACACTGGAACGAGCATGTGAAAAAAAAGGAACAACACACCCCAGCAAACACAGATGAGAGGAAGTAAAACCTTCACGGTGAACTGTCAATGTAATTCTTATTCCACCGCCAAGGGGATTACAAAAGGAAACGGAGACTGCAATAAAATTCGTAACTGCCGTATTTTTTTTTTGAAAAAACAGGCCTGTAATAATTTTCTGGAGGATGGTACACCACCGACGCGGGTGCTGTCCAGAAGGATTTCTGTCACAAGGCCGGACGCAGCCAAAGAGTCATCTATCTGACTGTGCTGCCCGAGCAGAACTTTTCTTGAGCTCTGAAGTCCGCCACAGCAGAGATCTCAACAACTGCACTTTACACATCAAATTCTTTCGCTTGCAGAATCCACGTTGAGAGAGACCGACGCTGCAGACTCCTGCACCAGTGTTTGCGATGTTTCGCCGGTGTACAGGGTCATCCGTGGGGATGGGTCTTGTTGCGAGCAGTTAGATCCAATGTTTTCTTTTTGTGAAAATAAAGTAAATTTCGTCCAAGCCAAAGTTCTCCAGCATCACCATCGGCGCTGCGTTACGGAAAAATCTTTGCCGCATTCATTTTGGGCATAAAGTGTGACCCAAGAAACGACATTGTTCGAGTTCTTCTTGGCTTCTGAGAAGGTCTCAGCTAGCGTAACATTCCGGAAAGGTCCACAGTGCATGGTCGGCGCGGCGATTTGGAAGTCGACGCGACGACTTGTGAGCTACTCGTCCTGATGAACAGATAAATATCATCTCGGAAAATTTTGCTCAAGAAAAAAAAACGAAAATTCAAACTTCAGGAATACGGTCCTTTCGTCCTGTGGGATCTAATCTGAAGAGCATTTGTACTGTTGACCATCGCAAAGGGTCAAAAAACGGTTTCCATCAAGCCTGTGGTGGCGCGCAACAAGTGCCATCCATCGAAAATTCATCAAAAAGCAAGAGAACATGACCCACGGATGGGTTTCCCGTGAAAGTTTTTTTTTTTTTGAAGAAAAAGAAAGGCTCAAAACCGACCCGTTTGTCGGGGAACCTATTTATTACAATCTGAGACATGTCCTCGCAGTCATCCACAGCTTCATAATCTTTCCCGAACTGCAGCAAAAGCCCGTTTCTGCTGGAAAAGGGGCCGGATAAGGTCCCAACGGGCGTTAGGTCCCACACGCGAGAGGCCTATCCCACGGATGACCCTGTGTACAGACCCCTCCCAAAAAAAAAAAAGTGCATAACTGGAGGTGGTTGAAAACACGTCTTATTTGGATGATCTCAGCAAGGCTTGCTGGTGAAACCTAAACATCCCTAAGTAAGCCGTCATTTTTGTGAGTGAACATATCATCACCGCTTTATGATGATGTGTCGTGATGTTCGTTGATCACCAGAATCATTTACTTTGACCTTCATGCCAAAATTTCGAAAGAGCACTTGGTTAAACATAGGCGCTGCTCGCTGGACATTACAATCCTTATCTTCGCGGGAGTCAGCGAAACGGCAATGATGCTAAAATAAGCGGGATTCTTTAATTAAGCACTTTCGGGTGGTCTGAGTATATGAACA
>CBDCEV010000280.1:0-4523 GCA_965215715.1 Hyphomicrobiales bacterium
CACAGCATCTTTTTTTTGCGGGCGTGCAATGTTCAACGTCACCTGGGGGAATAACGCACATCACACGAGGTGTGTGATTTTCCAGGAAGCAACCCCGTTCATCTGCTGTGTTCAAGTCACGGCTTTTGTCAGCGCGTACTGTATCATTCACATTTGTCATTCTGACTCCATCTGCGCAATGGATATGGACCTAAGCAGCCAGCGGCAAATAATGATCCACACCTGAAAAAATGTCGCACTTCGTGTTCTCCTGATGTCACTTAGGCCAAATGTCACTTAGGCCAGAAAAAAGTCCTAAAAACACTGATATCACTCAGGCCAATTTTTCGAAGGCTAAATTTTGGGAGGGGTCAGGGGAGCGAGGGGTATGTCACTAAGGCCAATTTTTTAAAAGCCAAAATGAATTATAAGCACAATTCTAATTATAATTTTTCCACAATTTTTTATTATAAGTAATATTATAATTATAATTGTAATAAAACTTATGCTTATGATTATATTTCTGGGAGGAGGGAGGGGGAGAGAGGACATGCAGGGAGGCCCTGAAGGTGCGGGGGAGATCGACTTCGGCCAATTTCGACTTCGGCCAGCTCTTTTTTTCGAGTTCGGCCAATTCGACTTCGGCCAATTTCGACTTCGGCCAATTTCGACTTCGGCCAATTTTTGGATGTTGAATTTTGGGACGACAAAGTGTGGGGCCCTCGAAGGGTGGGCCCCAAAGGGTGGAGGCTCAAACCTAGAAAAAGTGGGGCCCCGAAGGGTGGGGCCCAGAAGGGTGGGGCCCAGAAGGGTGGGGCCCAGAAGGGTGGAGCCCAGAAGGGTGGAGCCCAGAAGGGTGGGGCGTGGTAGTGACGGTGGTCATGCCCGCATTTGGCCAAAACCGCATTTGGCCAAAAAAATCCGAATTTGGCCAATTTGTTTTCGTGACCGCATTTGGCCAAACCGAATTTGGCCAGTGTTGACCGCATTTGGCCAATTTTGGTGTTTTAATTCTTTGGCCAAATTTTCTGTTGTTGTTGTTGCCATTGTTTTTGTTGTTGTTGTTCCTGGTTGTTGCTTGTTGTTGTTGTTGTTTGTTGTTGTTGTGTTGTTGTTGTTGTCCTTGTTGGTGCCTGTTGGTGCTTGTTGGTGCCACATTTCAGGGCCCCGGCGCTTCAAACACCACCAAAATTCCACGCAAGAACCCCAAGAGAGAGAAAGAAGAAAGAATTTTGTGGCGGGAGAGGAAAAAAAAAAGCGCGAAATTTTGGGCCCCCCACCCTTCGGCCCCCACCCTCTGGGCCCCACCCCTCCGGGGCCCCCACCCCTTTGGGCTCCCACTTTTTCTGGGTTCGGGCCCCCACCCCTCCGGGCCCCCACCCCTCCGGGCCCCCACCCCTCCGGGCCTCCACCCCTTCGGGCCCCCACCAAAAACAAAAAATTGGCCAAATGCGGTCTGGCCAAATTCGGTCAACAAAAATTGGCCAAATTCGGCCAAGTAAGGTTGGCCAAATGCGGCCAGTTAACTTTGGCCAAATGTGGTATTGGCCAAATTCGGTTTGGCCAAATAAGGATGGCCAAGTCAGGTTTGGCCAAATTCGGCCGCGACCGTGACGGTTCAGAAGAAAAGACGACGTCTGTAATTTCAGAAAAATCCAGCGAAAGATATTTTTTAACTTACGGTTTGAATGAATCCAAAAAAAGACCCCGTCGAATTACGAATTTTACGTATTAAATGAATTTGAAAAACAAGTACATCTGCAACACGCATTTCTGTAATCATTTCCGCTTGGACGAAAGTGTCATTGGATGAATGTGTTTTTGGATGAAAGTGTTTTTGGACGAAAGTGTTTTTGGATGAGTTTTTTTTTCGAATTTGGATGAAAGTGTACCTTACCGTTTCAGGGGCGTCAGTGGATGACGTCTCGCAGTGCCGATGGCAACGTCGTAAAGTGGGTGTGATCAGGGTCGACCGGAGCGCTGGCCGGGTTTTGACACCGTGGCTTGCTTCTCGACCCTGGTCTGCGGTACTTCAGTTTTTCGTTGGACTACCAACGACGTTGCCTTTTACGCGCATTTTCCAATAAGATTAGCGTGAGTCTGCGCGGTTGGGGATGGTGGGCGTGCGCGCGCGTGCAAGAATTGTTTGTTGTGATGTTCCGAAACCTCCACCGTAAGTGATTCAGATTTCAAGTAATGGCACATTGATGCGGTGTTCTCTTTATTGTGGTGTTCGGCGATTTGGTTGGAATTTCAAGGCTTAGTTGCAGTTGATTGCGCTTTGAGACTGTTGTTTTCATCATCTGCGGAATTGGAGAGAAAATCATCACAAAAGACCTTCAGCCGCGGAGATGGCTTGTGTCGGTTTCATCAACGGCGATGGGCTGAGAGATGAAGCCGCCATAACACCGTGTTGGGCAGGTTTCTGAATGTTACATTACATGCAAGTACAGGTCAGAGGAAGTTTGCTTTCGACACCAGGGTGGACCGTTTGATGTTTCACGAATGTTCCTTGTTTGTCGCGCTCTCAAAATCATTTGGGTTGTCAAAGACCCACACCTCGCATAATCGCGGTTCTTCGAAGCACCTGGTGACTCGTTCGATTGCCGCACGCCTTTTTGTTCGTCAATGTACTTTCACAACAAAATTCCGAAGACAAGGACACACGTTGACAGAATCACAGTCTTCGTTTTGGCTCAAGCTCAAGCCAAGATTGCACTCGAAATGTTGAATGGATGCACCCTTGCAGTCGTCCCTTGATCCGATGGGTAAGGGCGACTGCAGGGGATGGGGAGAAATTTCATGGCAGTGAGTCACGTGGTTGGGGTGCCGTCTTGGGCATGACGTAAAAAAGGCTCTCATGGTCCAGTTTGTTCAAGATCTTCCATGTGTTCCTCATCATTGTGATTGTGCATGTGGTCTTCGGCCCAGAGAACTCTGAATTGGACAGGGTTCGGTTTCCAGGTGCACATCGTGGAGGAGCACGTGTTGTTGTGCGCATTTTGCGCGTGGTCCTCAAAACCACGTGGTAATGAAGACTTCGACGGTATTGTGGAGAAGCGTGTGATCTTGAGCACACAAGGCTACGGATCTTGATACGCCATTTGAGTTGGGCAGGAGAGACAGTACGTGTTTTTCGTTGTGTTGAACGTAGTTGTTGCGCAAATTGCGTGACATATTTTGTTCAGGAGAACGTTCACGCTTGATGGTCTGTACGCTTCAGGCGTGTACGGTATGACACTTCAGACATGAAAATACACAACCATTTTTTCAGATACAACATGGTGTTGGGTACATGTGCATGCTGAACAACTGGTGCAGCAATGTGGCAAAGTCTTGCCCATGAGGTGGTCTCACGTCTCAAGGTCTGTTGACATGAAACACACAACAATTTCTTGTTACAAATCTGACGTTTGGTTGAGTGTGCATGCTAAACTGCATGACCAGCGGTGTCTCGTTCATAAGGAGTTCACAGTTTTGACAGTGTGACCCATGTCAGGGAAAACACCACCAATTGTTTTCAGGTACAAATCCGACACTCCTCTTGGATTGTACGACAAATCTGACACGCCTCACGGCCTGCATGATTCAGGCTGGGACAGTGTGACGCATATGACCGGAACATACATCAATTGCTTCAATCAAGTGCAAGGCGAAGAACGATTTAAGCCACGGATAAGGATGTCAGAGCCATTCCCGGCATCTGTCTCCTGTGGAGGCCCCGCAAACCCTGGACACAGATCATGGAGAAAAAAATGTCGAGGTAGTCGAAATTGTCCCCCAGGAGTGATTTTCTGAGAGGATTTGTGAACAGCGTGGAGGTTCTTGTGCTTGGTTCAGGAACAAAATATGAAAGTAGTAGTCTGTTCGGTCGCGGTGGAAGCGCAGATTTCTCCGCGGCCACAACCCACTGTCAGTTGTAGTTTGCTTTTGAGAGTCTTTGGACATGTTGTTGTGGGCATGGGTCATCCGCTCTCAACGAGCGCCTCTGATCTCATTGTTTGGCGCGCTCTCAAATCATTTGGGTTGTCAAAGACATTCGCTTCGCATGCTCGCAGTTCTTCACACCCGGTGACATGTTCGATTGCCGCATCTTCGTTGGTCAACACACTTTCAAAACAAAATTTCTAAGTCAAGAATACGTCAACACAGTCGAATTCTTCGTGAACTTCTGTTCTGCTCGCGATCCAATCTCGAGAAAAAAACACGATGGGATTGCTTGCCCAGAGTGGCAATTACACTGGACAGCCTTGTGCGCTGGAGAATTTGAGTTCTACGCAACGGTGAAAGGAGAAGTTCATGGATTTGGTAATTTCAATGGAGGTTGAAATGCTTGACAAAATCTTTGACGGATTGATTGGGAGCAGCGAAAGATACACATTGACATGAGGAACTTCTGGATACAAGAATGAGTCCAATACGGGGATCTCAGTATCAAGAAGGTGCTTGCAGCGAAGAACTGCGCAGCTGTTGGAACGAAGCCAGTCTCTGATTCAGTATTGCAACATTCTACTGACCATGGATCCCACGCTCCACTTTCAAGA
>CBDCEV010000281.1:0-4023 GCA_965215715.1 Hyphomicrobiales bacterium
TGGTCCTTTTTTAGGGCGATTTCGTGAGCGCGGCCTTCTACACGGACACCCTCGCGTCGAGCAACCAGCTGATCGTGGATTTCGTCTCGACAGATTCTCGGTGTCTTCTTGGGAGGGCAGTCGGTTTTTTTTTTTTTCGTAGGCCGTGCTATCAGGAACGTGGCTTAAGGTTTGCTGCAGCAGCTTTCACGTGGACAGACGCCTGACTGCTCTTTCAATCTCGTGTCAGAACCACCACCACTACCACCACGCTGTCTGCACTCAAGAGTCAACCGTCTGTGTCAAGCTGTACAGTGCCAGACCTTAGCGGTCAACATCATGATGGATGTCGATCGCGCAACGGGAGCCGCCAAGAGGCGGCGTGAACGGCGCCTGCGCTCGTGGTGGCGACACGAGGCGCAGAGCGTCCAGGCAGCGGTGGTCTCAGCCCTGCATCACAGCCGTGATGTGGGGTCCGCGAAGAATGAAGCCCCACGGGGACAAGAAGACCTCCTCGGTGGAGGAGGCAGGGCTCGAGACGCACTCTGGCGTGCGGGCACCGACGCCCCTGCCTCCGGGGACGCGGCCAGAGCCTCTTGAAGAGCCGTTGCACTGGTTCATCCCGGGTCTGGAGGCTCTCTGCCCGGTTGATGGTGCGCCGTCCCTGTCTTTGCCCGGCCTGGCAGACAGGGCGGCCGAAGTGGTGGACTCCTCCTCTCTCTGGTTCCTCACGGCTGCTTCGTTGGCGGCCAGAAGGAAGGAGGTGAAGGCGAAGAAGGAGACGGCGAAGCGCAAGGAGGTGCAGTCGGAGGTGCAGCAACAAGCTGCGGATGCCGTGGAGCAGGCACGGCTCTTGCTGGAGAGGAGCAAGAGGAAGAGGAAGAAGCGGAGGAAGCGGAAGCTTCCCAAGACCTCTTCCTTGCGACGTCCCTGTGCTCCTGCAGCTCGTGTTCCAGCAGTCCTTCGTCGAGTTTCCACAGGCAAGCGATGCTCTGCATCGTGGCAGCTTTGGACCAGAAGGACAGTGCGCTCGTCGTCAACCATGCCAGTGGCATGTGTTTGGTTGGTTTTCCTGGTGTTCCTGCACCTCGCGCTGTATTTTTCCCTCCTGTCGTCAGGCCCAAGATGCTCGACATCATGGCCGGTATGAACCAGAGGGACATTTATGTGGCACGGTGCTTGTGGTTCAGACTGCAGAAAACTATGGATTTCCACAGTTGCAGTTCTTCGTTGGTTGTCGATTTTCCTGTCGTGGCGCAGAGGCCGATTCCCATGTTCCAGCTGTTCAGCAGACCATCGAGATTCCACTGTTGCTCTACATGTGGTGGTTGACGTCCCTGTTGCATTGGTCGTGCAGATTCTCAGGTGCCGTCGTGGTGGAGACAGTCGTGCTCCCACAGTTGCAACAGCCTTGGAACTTGCTTCTTGGTTCTCTTCATCGCGGTGCAGAGCTAATGGGGTGACTTTTCAGGGCCCTGCACACAGGTGCAGGGCCAGGGGGGTCATGTCCACAGGGACATGGCCTCCCAGAATTAGGTGCTTGACGTTTGGTGGCATGGACAGACACGTCATCAATACACACCGTCAGAACCACTACCACCACCACACACACACACACTCCCGAGGCGGTGACTTTTCTGACGACAAACCGATTGGTTTCGCCACTCACAAAGTTGAGTTCGGCTCCAGAACTAGCAGGGTTTTAACATAAGCTGTCCCACGTTATTTTTGCTTTGCCTTTTTTTTTCAGAAGCATTGTTCTGGAGGAGGAGGCAGCACGCCTATCCTGACCACTTTCTTGCCACTGCTTTTTGCAGTCAGGCAACATTTTTTCGTAAGAGATGTGAGTGTCAATTAAAACGATCATTGTTCCTTTTGAAATGGTCATTTTCCTTTTTTTGAGTTTGTACTATGAGTCTCGTGTGCGTACCTCACAAGTGGCTTGAGGATTCTTGCAGCTGACAACTGTAACGTATGTAAAGTGTAACGCTCTTTTCTAATGTAGACATGGTCAAGAACACTTCTTACCATGGTAAGTTTCATTTGTCATTTTCACGTTGATGATTGCAAATCTGGGATGAGCTTTGTTTTTTCTTTCAACTGTTCACACACTTTTTTATAATTGTAGCCCGACTTTGTGCCTCGAGGTACATGTGTCATTTACAATTGTATGTCACAATTGCAGGCTTTTTTGCCAAGGATCAGCTGCATATGTTTTGTTTCGAGATGCGATATCCCATTGTTCATTGGTGTGTTGAAACTTATAATTGTAACTAGCAATTGTAAGTTACAAGTTGCAGGCTTTCTGGAGCAGCTTCATTTGTCTCTACTTTCTTGTTTGTCAATTTTGTTTGTAATTTCAATTATCTGTTGCGGTTGCAGGCCTTTGTTCGGTTTTGACAAGATGATGATGTAATTAGCAACGACAAAAAACGCAATTTAACAAGTGAGTTACAACTGTAACTCACAAGTTCGGCCGTTGGAGATGGGGGACACCAGTGAAGACTGACAAGTTTACATGCCTTTTCGCAGCACATATGCGACTGCCCTTGGAGTGGTAACTTACCATCGTAAGTTTGAGTTGGAAGTTCAGGAGCTTTTGGGCTTGTGAGAGGCAGCTTCAACATTCGCAGTTTTTTTGGAGATGTATATCTTTTGAATCGAAATTGAATGTGTCACATGCTGCGGAGTTTTGACACTGACGTCCATTGTTGCACGCACACGGATGCACATTCACCACATGTGACTCACAGTGCAAACATGAACAAGGTCGCACATGCATGTCCACTGACACTGTTGACCCCAAACATCGAGCTTGCATCAGCTCATTTCAAAAAAAAACAGATTTCTTAATTCAAAGTTGTAAGTTCCGACTCTAAGTTTCAGGACCCTGTTTTTTTTAGAGCTTCCCATGTTCTTTTTTTTTTTCATTTTGTTGGCCACAGTTGAAACTAAATCATAAATGATCGGAAAACCAAACATGCTTCAACATTAAAAAAAAGTGAAACTGCCGTATTCCGTTTCTTTTGCTGCAGGGATATCACCACAAGTCTGGACTCTGACGATGCCAACTTGGAAGCACTAACTAACACTTCGCACCAGCCCAGTGACCATATGCATGGTCGCACGGATGTTGTTCCGCATAAAAAAGTCAAAGCCTGACTTCGTGTGAACACACCCGTGCACAATCTTGCGAGTCCCTTGATGTCGGCGTTTACAATTATCATTATAAATATCATTATAAAAGTTTTCAAGCATTTTCAAACATTTTCGACATTTCTCCACAAAAATCAAGTGAAGTGTTGACTGGTTGATGTTTTAATTCGTTTTTTTTTTGAATGATCATTATCAAAATTTTCCTGATTTTCAAACATTTGAAAATTTTTCTTTTGAAATGTATAAACTGTTAAAAATCATGTTTTTAATTTTGTGACAAAAATATAATTTGTATTTGTTTTTTTTTGTATTTCACACATTTCGAATACTGTATGCCAATGACATGTTTCAACTAACTGTTTGAAAAGCTTTCATATTTTTGTATTCAAAAAACAATTATTTTTTCATGTTTTTTCAAGCTTTCAAGTGTTTTCTACATTTGAAAACTTTTTTCGAAAACATTTCACCAATTTCAAAAAACTTTGTTTGTTTAGGAAGTATTGAACATGTAGAAGCTCCAATGCTACAAAATTTTTCGTTGCAACGATTGTGTTTTCATGATTCATTATTCAAGTTTTTTGTTTTTTCAAACATTTGAACATTCCCAAAACTTGTGTTTTATTTGGTTTCAACTGTTTGAAAATTTTGAAAAATGTAATAATTCCCGTTTTTATCACTCAATTTCAAACATTGTTCACAATGTTCAACTTTTTTTTCAAACATTTCACCAATTTCAACAACTTTCTGTTCATGCACTGTCTGAACATGATTGACATCTTCAATATGTATATATATATATATATATATATATATATATATATATATCGAATTATATTAAGATGTTTTTTTTGGCTCAAACGCAAGCCCAGGCATGGAACACAGGTTTCG
>CBDCEV010000282.1:0-1780 GCA_965215715.1 Hyphomicrobiales bacterium
GAACGGCGAAGGGTTGTTTCAGTTTGGGGTTTTTTGTACAGTACAGCCAAAAAATAATGCACGCCCAAGAACTTCTTTTTGCGTCCGCAAGCCGAGAACTTCTTGCGGCTACTTGCAGGATGCCTGCACTTGAATACTGCAAGCCGCAAGAACGTCTTTGCGTTTAGAAGTTAAAACCGCAAGAACTTCTTTGTGGTAAGATATCTGGACCGCAAGTAAGCGCAAGAACGTCTTTGCCCTAACATCTTAAAAACCCGGAACCCGGAGAAGGTAAAAAAGAGACCACTTTATAGCGCAAGGCACGTTCGAAATTGGCTGCCTTTGTAACTTGCAATCAGTTGTTTATTTGGTCCCTTGTAAGTTTTTTTCTTCGGTTTTGAATTTTTTATCCGATAAAGAGTTCACTAGGTCTGAATTTGACACTGGTCGCCTTCTATGTTATTTTTTAACGGCTAGGGAGAAACGAGACTCAAACGAAGCACGCGTGTTATTGTTTATGTGTCCCGGAGTCCCAGACATGCGGTACGCTTAGCGGCGCGAAAGGTTTCGCTCGATTTATTTCACTTAAATGAGGAACAATGGCAAAGCACAGTCCATCAGTCACATTATTAAAGAACCGACATTCACCTGGTCAGTGTTGCTGTACTTCCACCAACATATTAAACTCGGACAAATACTTTTAATTAGTTGCGCTCACACGTGTGAGAAATGAACATGGTCACTCAGATGAGAAGAAATAATACCCGAAGTCTTAATTGGAAAAACACATTATGTTTGTAAAAATAGTTCCACTCATTACGCTGAAGTCCATATCACATTTTAAATCTTCGAAGTAAACCAAAAAAGTCTGAAGGAAACTAAAACTCCGCGATCTGAAAGAAATTCGGCACGTCAATTCTAACCTGAGTAAACACAAATCTGCCGTATGCAAATTTGGTATGATTTGCTTGAATGACATTTTGTAACGCAATGCATGAGCAGTTCTCTAAGTCGTCAAGACAGCAAGCCCCGGGCAGCAAGCTGTGTCGAAAGGCGAATGTGTAGTTGAAATCATATGTCTATGCTATTTCTTCGAGTATCCCTTTTTTGCTGGGAAATTAAACTGGTAAAGATGCAGGGATTCTTGATGACTTCACCCACGCGATGGCATGACCTCCTGCATGTGTAAGTCTGGTCTTGTCTTGCCTGTCAAAGAAGAGTTCGCGCAGTTTGCCGCAATTATAGCTTTTGGACCTTTTTGTTTCTATTTCTTGGATGGAATGAAAAACTGAATTGAGTCAGTTCTGAGTTGAACCCGTATCACTGTATCTGAGACACGCTTAAAAAAATTGTTCATGTTTTGTCATGTGCCGGAGATCATGTTTACCGGGTGTTTATCTTGCAGTCGGAAAGCTGGCGGATATTCCATTTCGTGATGTGAATTTTCTTCGATACTTCGGTTGTTCGAACATTTGCTTCCTTGATTTTTTGATTAGCCTTGTGAACTTTCGCTTGACTTGGCGAATCGTCGCGCCAACACGCCAACACGGCGAAAAATCGCTCGAAAGCTCGGTGATATTTCAAAGAGAATAGAGCGCGAGATTCGCTCTCATTACTTTTGCAATACCTCACACTAACACGATCACTACAAGTTTCTTCGGCTGGACCCTCAGTACTTCTTGCGCCTTCTTGCGGCTTGCGGTAACATTAGTAACTTCTTGCGTTTCGAATGTTCTTGCGGGTAAACTGCAAAAACCTAGCACTTTCACTTCTTGTGTGGGCTTGCGTGTTCTTGCGGCGC
>CBDCEV010000283.1:0-7413 GCA_965215715.1 Hyphomicrobiales bacterium
TCCATGTTGGAGGCCCTCCACAACAATGCTGATCTGGCCCCCCTCCTTCCTTTCGTCAGAATGTTCTACGGCAAGGATTCCACTTGCGTGTGGTACGACGACGAGGGAATTCCACATGACATTCTGCAGGGTGAGGGGGGTGAGCAGGGAGACCCCCTCATGCTGGCGTTGTATGCCTGGGCCAACACGCAGCTCTCACAGAAGTTCAGGCCACCCTCCGCAATGGGGAGATGTTGTTCGCGTGTCTGGACGACATCTACGTCCTCTGCGACCTTTCTCGCGTTGCAGAGATTTTCCTCCAGGTCAAGCAATCGCTCTTCACGCAGCCATCAAGCCGGAGGATTTGGACACCATTGGCACGGAAGCCGTGGACAGGCGAGGGCCCAGAGGAGGATCGAGGGGTCGTGGTGTTGGGAGTGCCCGTCGGCCACAGGGCATTTGTGCAGAAGGTGGTTGGCAGACAAAGGGCAGTCATTTGCAGTTTCTCGGTCGAATTCCAGCTGTCCAAGATGCACAGAGCGCGTGGTTGCTCCTCTTGATGTGTGCGGGCCCAGGGGCAACCACATCCTTCGCAATCTGCCACCACCAGAAGTGTCTAATTCTGTCTGGAACACGACAATCGGTTGCGGGAGTGCCTCTAAAACATTCTCGCAGTGGAGGTCCCCGATGGTGTGCCTTCAGAGGTGGCGCAGCTTCCGTTCCGGGAAGGAGGGTTGGGCCTTCGAAGCGCGGCGAGGTTGGCTCCAGCGGCCTACTGGGCATCTTGGGCAGACTGTCTGTCTCAGGTGAAAGCACGTGCACCACAGGTGTGTGCTCAGCTCGTGGAAGAATTGGAAAGTCCTCTTCGAGAGCGCAGTGCGTGCGGGAAGCCCAAAACGCAGCCATCTTGTTGGCCCATGAAGGCATGGAGGTTCCAGAGTGGTCCAGATTCCCGGTCACCGATTTCCCGCGCGCCGCAACCTGTCGATCCAGAGGTGGGCGAATGGACACACGGTTGGCAATTTCACGCTTCAGTTGCTCGAGACTCCCACTTTGCAACTCGCGTGCATTTGCCACCGTTGTCCATGGACCACCAAGCTCTTCGTGCCTCGCAGCAAGGTCCTTGCGCTTCGCGCCACTTCAGCTGTCTGCCCACGTGCCCGGAGACCACATTCACAACTGAGGAATTCCGCACACTTCTCCTTGTCCGCCTACACCTGCCCCTCCACATGGACGCGCGCTTCTGCAAGTGCGGGGAGTTCTTGGACGTGCATGGTCACCACAGATCAGCATGTTCACGTGTCGGTCTCTTGAAGCCGCGAGGGACCCCAACCGAGGTGTGCATGGCCCGAATCTGCCGCGAAACAGGAGCCCGCGTGAAGGAAAACCAGTTGCTTCGTGACCTCAACGTGGTGGTACAGGGAGGACCAGCAGCGGATTGAGGTCATCACCAACGGCCTTCCATTCTGGGGAGGCAAGCAAGTCGTCATTGACACCACGGTTGTCTCCGCGCTGACAGGTCGGGGAGCGGCGAGGGGTCGCAAGCAAGGGCAGGCGATCCACGAAGCGGAACAGGACAAGCGGCGGAGGTATCCCGAGCTGCTCCACGACCAGGTGCCACTTCCTTGTGATGGCATTTGAGGTGGCAGGACGTTGGAGCCCCCGCGCCGTCATGTTCCTGCGGAATTTGGCTTGGTACCACCGATGGACCGCTCTGCTGGCTTGCTCCGTCCAGCGAGCGTACGCGGCCAGCTTGCTGCTCTGGGCGCGGCCGCTTGCGTCAACGGGCCGGCGGTGCACGTGGGGGACCTGGACCGCCTGCCAGGCATGTGAGGGCGTGACCCCTGGCTTTTCTGAGGCGCGCATTGGGTAGCGTGAACTGTGACTGACTTCCTTTCTCCTTGTCCAAAAAAAAAACCCAAACCCTAAACTCTATCTCCACCTGAAACCCTGAAACCTGAAAACCCTGAAACCCCAAAACCCTTGAAACCCTTGAAACCCTTGAAACCCTTGAAACCCTGAAAACCTAAACACCAAAATCCGAAACACCTGAACACCAAAACCCGAAACACCTAAACACTTGAACACCCACCTTTGGGGTCTCAATGGGCCTTCCTGCTGAACATTGCCGGCCGAAGGTGGGGTTGTGTTTGAGTTGAGTTGGGTTGAGTTGAGTTGACTTGATTTAATTTGATTTTGATTTAATTTGATTTGAGTTGAGTAGAGTTGATTTGAGTTGAGTTGAGGTGTGAGTCAAGTGAAGGTCGGTTATGTGTAGTTAAGTGAAGTTGAGTTTAGTGCCGTGAAGTAAAGTGAAGTTAAATTTAAGTGAAGTTCAATTAATTTCAGTCAAGATACATTACGTCAAGATTTTTTCAAGTGAAGTTCAGTTCAGTTCTTGGAACAAAATTTAGTTGAGTTAAGCTCGGTCAAGTGAAGTTCTGTTTAAATGATTGAAGTCAAGTCAAGTTGAGTCGAGTTAATTAAGTTGCGTTTGAAGTTTTATGTTTTACGGTTTAATTTTAACGTTTCAAGTTTTACGTTTAAAGGTTTACGTTCAAAGTTCAAATGTGTTTGGAGGTTTGTAAAGCTTTCTTTGGTTTTTTAAGGTTTTATTTGGTTTTGAAAAAGTTTTACAAGATTGGACAGGTTTTTAAACGGTTTAAAAGGTTTGTGAAGGGTTCAATGGTTTCCACGGGTTTTACGAGGTTTTTCAAGTGTTTTAAAAGGTTTTTAAACGCATTTAAATAGATATTTGAAGTAATTGAAACTTTTTTTTACGAAAGATTTTTTAGGGTTTTTAAAATTTTTTTGCAGGTTTTTTACATTTTTTAAATGGATTGTTTTAAGGTTTTGAAAGGTTTGGAAGGGTTTTACAGTGTTTGACACGTTGCAAGTTTTTAAAAACGTTTTACAGGTTTTTACCAGTGTTGTAAAGATTTTACAAATAGTGTTGAACGGTTTTTTTTAAGGTGTTCAAAGGGTCCCAAATGTTTTTAAAAACTGTGCAGGGTTTACAACTGTTTCAAAAGGGTTGTCAAAAGTTTTGATTGAAGGGTTTTTAAACTTTTTTAAAAGGTTGTAAAAGGTTTGTAAAAGGGTTTTGGAAAGGTTTCAAAAAGGTTTTTTTTTAAGTTTTTCAAAGGTTTTAATGATGTTTTAAAGATCGTTTTTTAAAAAGTTTAAACAAGTGTTCAAAAAAATTTAAGTTTTAGATTTTTTAAAAAAATCAAAGCTCAGAAGATTAATTTTGTAAATTTAAAGTTTAATGTTTAAAGTTTGTCATGCAGATGTCGTAACAATCTGAACAGCGCTCCAGACGTGAAGCGTTCGTCAGTGGATTCAGGACAAGAATCAGAGCGTCCGTCGAGACGCAAGATTTTCGAGCTGTGTAAAGCTTCAAGAGTCGTCGCAAATGTTCGGACTCCGATCTTTCAAAAATCCAATGTGTGTCGACATCGCTTTGTCTGGAATCCGTGTTTTTACTTGATGAGATCAATTGATTTGAAAAGCGTGGATACTTTTGATTGAAATGACAGTCCGTTGGATTTTCTCAATGATATACTCGATGACACACACTGGAAGTTGCTCCTGAAACGCATGTGCTATATGTGCTTTAACGAGATAAACATATCTTTTTTCATGTTGAATAAAATACGTCCGAATCTTTTTCGAAATTGAGTATTTGTGTGTTTGGTCACGACGATTTCTGTTCGGACATGAGGATGACAAGTTATTTTCAAGATTTTAAGATAGAACATCCGAATTATGACAAATATTACGATCATGTCCGTGTCGTCTTTGATTATGATCTTCTGTCAATCAGCGCACTTGAAACATTCAAAGCGTGAGGATCCATCTCGACGAAGAAGATCGATTTCTCCGTTAATGAAGACGTGTCACTTGATTTGAATCTGGACTGATGTCGTGTAAGTTCATACGATGCTAAAATGAAACGTCGCTTGATACATCTCTTGATATTATCGTTTTCACAAGACGAATGCATTCATTTATAAAGAATGATGACGCACGTCAATTGTCATTTAATTTGAAAAAGTCAACGAAAGTGATTTGATCAGAAACATGTGGTCAAGCACGTTTCGTCTGAGACAAAGGACGTGACGAATTTCTTTGTCATCTCATTTTTAAAGAGTTCTTTAATCTCGCTTCATATGTTGTAAAAAATCGGAATGCGATATCAGAATTCTAGTGATGAGCGCAGAGAGTGAAAGATCAGCACACGAATCCAGAATTCGATGATCAAGATACGGACGCGTAAAGCAACAAAACATATCTCGACAAATGCATCACGGATCAGTTCGTATCGAGTTGAGCTACGGGACGACCCTGTCGATCATCTACGTCTGAGATGTGTTTTTTTTCGAATCTCAAATTGAAAAGGAAAAAAAATGTGAGTCATGTTCAGGGGGACATCTAGTGTCGACAATGAAAAAGATTGACAGTGATCAATATACAAAAAAAAACTGTCACGTAAAACTGAGAAGACATCGGGAGACCTTACTTAAAACAATAAGAAATATAATTACGGACGACGACGATCAACATTAGAACGATAATTTCATCACATAGAGAATGGATGTCAAGGAATCGGCAGCGAAATGCAACGGAAAATGGATACGACGATTTCGGCTAAAAAGCAATCTTCGAAATTTTTTATATTGAGTAATTCTGAACGTTCATCAAATTTTGTCTTTATCCATCGTGAATAGTTACAAAAAGATGTTGATGTATGTTTTTGGATTTTGTCATATCCTAAACAATTGTCAGTAATTCCGTGCGATTGGACGACCTTCAAATCTTATCGCGCTTATTAGATCTGTCACACATCATATCCAAAACACGATCACAAAACTGTTAGTAAAAAAATCGTGCATCTTTCCTGTCCTATATCTCGAGCACGTTGCCGTCCGACAAAATATTTTCGTTTCGTGTCTTTCAGGTTTTAATCTCTTCGATATCGCTTAAAAAGATAACTGGATTCCATCCTTAGGAAAAAAAGAAAAAGTTTCATTGAAAGAAAAAGAACCTGAGGTCTTTTACGCTGTAATTGTCCGAAGTCGTCAAGTGATCGAACGCACGGACGGATGAATCGATGATGTCTCAAAAAGTACGCGTATCGAATTGATTTCAACGAGTATGATATATGATCTTCAGTATGACGTACAACGCGAAACTATTACTTGCTTTTTTTTGTTGAGAGAGTCCGCATCTCTCATACGGGATCCTGACGTTAAGATCAACAATCTTTGCAACATGAAAGCATAATGTCAAGTTACAATTATTATTAACAAAGTTATCGAGGACGATTTTGCGAAAATACGTGGAAATTGATAAATGATGCTAATCTTTATATGTTGAATGTCTTTCGAGATGCTGATGAAAAGTATGATTGGAAAAACAATGTAGTTTACGAAAATTGAATTCGTAAGTTTCAGAAACGACACGTTATCGATTTGAAGAATGCTTTTTTGAAAGACATCGGATCAAGAAAAAGAAATCTACAAACTTTTGTTTTCCTGCGTAATTCTGCGCAAACATAATTTATGCATCTGATATAACGAGTGGTCGTACGTACAGGATTGAAACACATTTTATTTTATATTTTTTTTTTTTGCTGAGACACATTTCCACGATCAATTTTGAAATTCCACTCGTCGAATTCTGTCACAGAACAAATTAGTAAAGTTAAAGAATAACAAATTTTCATCTGTAGAATATCAACTGTTGAACATCAATATTTTTAACTTTTCTGATCATTAGGAAATATGCTCATAATAAAAAGAAAAATATCATAACTACGGGAACACGTGTTTTTAATTATTTGATAAAAAAGATTTGTATCTCACTCAAGGAATCCCACATTACAGATATCGTCGATCGTATACTTGTAATTCTTCGAAAATTTATCATTAAAAAGTCCAACGTTCGACAACGAAGAGAAATAAACGAGACAATAAAAAGCAATAGTTTTTTTGATGATTTCACATCGTTCTTAAATGGATGATGAAAATATGACTTACGACGTTTCGAAAAAAAATAATTAAATTGTTTGTCGTCGATTATACGTGATGTTGCGCTTGCCTTTTTGCGACTCAGAACATATTTCACGATACCCTCGACATTCATAAACGATTTGTTTTTATCCAGTTGGAATTTGTTTTAGTCAACATTTACGTCGCGTAAAAAAATTAAATTTGTTGCTTTTGAAAGCGAATCGTCGCACGCACATAATTGAAATCCGTTAATTTTATCTTTTCGTGTCTGAAGACAAATATTGTGACGAAATCATTGTAAGTTCTGATCCTTGATATGATTGAAAATGATAAGGAGGATATGTTTTTTCGAAACGTTTGTTGGAGAAAAGTGTATCAACGATATTCAAAATGAAGCAAAGAACAACTCTTATTTTTCGTTTATTTGTTTGGATGATGCTTTTTGTAACAATTTCGAACAAATAAAAAAGACACATCAAGGTCACTGGTTTGTTCGCGATTCCATATTCTTCGACAGGGTTCAACGAAATTTGATGGTCTGAAGATTCTTGAAAGCAATCAAAAAGGAGTGATTTGCAGAAGATTGAGATTAATGTTATTTCGATAATTAAAAAATTAAAGTAAGGGAAAAACGCATAATCAACTAAACACAGAGAGTTCATGATGTATTGATGGAAAGTCGTCCCACTGGATCGTCTCGTCGAATTTCTCACATAATTCAATCAATATAATTTTGACAAAGTCGTCCGTGGAGTCACTACGATTTTTTTTTTGAACGGACGACTTTTATGACGGAAGACGACATCTTGCACATGTAACTTTGATGCTGTTTCGCTGTCGCGTTGCGGAGTCCTGTCTCACTTTTTTTCTGCGTCTACGATCTGATTGTCATTTGTGTTCCGATATCTTCGTAACCGAGATTTGATGGAACGTAACGAAGACAAATCTCTGTGAGACAACTTTCAAACTGATAATTGCTACAAGTTATTCTTTTGTCAAGTAGTTTCGATTCACGTCGTGGATGAAAACGACGACGATCGTCAAAGTAAAGCGAGGCATAAAAGAGCTGCTTTAGGTAATGCATATCAACGTGATACGGGCTGCATTTCACGAGATGTGACGGATATCTAACGTATCGTATCGATCATTGTCCGCTCGTAGACTTCCACAGTTTGACGAAGAGCGAATATCACATCATCGAGGGTTTCTTCATCCCAAACGCGTAGAAACTGAAAACGACTGTCGTGACACTGTTCTCTCAACAAAGATGACGGCAAACTTAAAGAGAGACACGATATGATGCACATAAATGTCTTCGCGATCATTTCTCTCACAGGAATGCGCAAAAAAACATGAAGTAAAAAAAAGCGCGATCCGATTCCTGGAAGAAGTGTGTAAGCATACGCTCCCATACAAATAA
>CBDCEV010000284.1:0-10689 GCA_965215715.1 Hyphomicrobiales bacterium
TCGAATTGTCCGAAGTCGAATTGGCCGAAGTCGAGCATCCTCCCATCGTCATGCCCGATGGTCGTGCGGTGACGCCCCTCCGGGACGACCGGAGATTGCGATTGAACAATTTCTCATCGAATTCAAAAGGTGTGGCCCGGAATGAATTGGGCAAGATCCTCCGGGAGAGGTTCGCGAGGCTGTGCAGGCTTCCGCTCTGGATCTTGCAACGTATCTAACGTTGCTGAGAACATGCCTGGCGTGCGAGAGCTCCTCCACTTTTATCAAATCTTCTGCTCGGAGGCTTTGCTACTCGACCTCATCTTCATGCCTTCTGCGGGATCGGTGCCTGGACTGGGCAGCTCTGAAATCGCAAACTCCGCTGGCTTCCAACAAGATGTGCCAATCTCCACGTTGAAATGATTCGAATTTTGCACTCAACTTTCCCTGTGAGATGTCCTCGGCATATTTAAAGATGTCCGGTTTCACCCCATATTGTATTTTGGCCATTTTTGGGCCGCCCTCCTCGCCCATGTGGGAGAGCAGAGGAGAGCGAGGAGGAATTGCCGGGAACGAAGAACAAAAAACAAAGAAAACAACACATGGAGGAAAACCAAGACAAACAGAAATAAAACAACATTGAAAGACACTGGGTGCGGGACAAACAATACAGTCAGTGTTTTTTTTGGTGAAAACACCACCCGCCGAAGGCCGGCGACGTTTTCACAAAAACACGGCTTATGCCCGTTTAGGTGTTTAGGTGTTTATGTGTTTAGGTGTTGTGGTGTTTATGTGTTTCAGGGTTAGTGACATTTTGGATGGTCAAAATTGTGACCAAGAAAAAGGCCCAAAAATGGACAAAATTCCACATGGGGTGAAACCGGACATCTTTAAAATTACCGTGCCGATGCCGAAGCATTCTTGGCAACATCAACACCTTCCACCCTCTCTCTTGTCTCAGAGGATCTTCGCTGACCAACACCTCCTCCATGGCCAACTTCAATGCGTTTCTGAATGGACCGTGGAGGAATCTGAGGATACTCTTCACCACGGCGGCTCGTTGACGGAAGATCATTCGCGCATCCACCAAATCCATCATGGCGAAAGCAAATCTCAACTGGGGAGCCCGGAAAAGGGGAATTTCAGCCTCCACCTCAGGCAAGCTCACAGTGTCTTCACGATCCCCTTGAATCGACCACTCCACGCTCTCTGCATGATCTGAAGGAGGTGGTTTTGGGGGTTTAAAGGTTCTGCATCAAATGCTGACGGGTCATCCTCTGAATCTTTCAAAGTCATGTCGAACTCCATCTCTGGTTCGATGCGTGCCGCAATGGTGGTGGCCTGTGACATCCGCTCTCCTCCGACTAAACGCAATCTTCTGGAGGGTGCACGTGTCGTCGACCTGTCGAATGAATTGCAGACCTGTGCAACCCTTCCTCTGAAGTCTGCGTTTGAAGATGCTGGCACTGCTTCACACTGTCACCATGCAACTGACCTGTGGTCACCCGCACTGCCCTCTGCCCTGGATGAATCAAACCACGTCGGTGCGCAATGGGGCTCGACAATGTCCTCACTCAACGCCTCGAACCTGTTCTGAATGGGTCACACGGCCCACAACATGCAACGTCAGGGGAGAAGCTGGAACAGTGGCACAAACCTCGAATTCGTGAACACCTGCAGACTTTCTGCTGACATCAACAGAAACGTGTTCCAACCAGGGCACCACATACCTTCCATTGGTGGGCCGAAGTCAGATACTTGCCACACAAGACATGGTCGCCGGCCGCTTTGTTCGACTGATTCCGGATCGCAGCGTCTCTCTCCCCTTGAGGCGAATTGTTTCGCAAGGGTCCCTGGCAACCTCCACAATTGAAGATCCTGTGGCGATGCCTCGCACTCCACCGTCGGGCTTGGCCAACGCTGTCAAGCGTGCTCCCAATCAAAACCTCAACAAATTCACTCGGGAGTGAAGCTTGTGCGATACTGGAGGCTGCTTTGAAGAACAGATTGAATGTGTCAGCACATCCAAGAGCTCCCGCATGTGCTCGTATGTCCATCCGCCTGGACCTGGGGAAGATCCCTCGGGGCACTCTTCAGACTGTTCATGAAAATTTTCCGGACCAGTTGAACCTGAACGTCCGGATGGCTCTCCAACACTTCCCTTGGGATGTCTCTCTGAAACTTCCTGAGGGCGCCTCAATTGCAACTCCTGGAGAGTGGCGTCGTTTCCCGGAACCCCCGTCAAACACTGACGGGCTCTTGTCACTTCTCCCATCTGAACTCTGCGGGCAGGCCACTGCGGCTCGCTTCTCGTCTGTCTAGGCGCTTGCCACAAAAAGTTTTGAACAACCCCCGATTGCAGCTGTCGCTTCCTGCCGCAATGTGGCCCACTCACCAGAAACGGACAAGTCGAACCTGTGGCACAGCTCCTATTTGGGGTAACATCAACATCACGGGCACCATGCAGAACAACTTCCAACCGCGTGTGTGAGATCGTGCCCCTGGAGCACGTCGCGCTGCTTGACGATACCTTCCTCTCATGTGAAAAAGACAACCTCTGTTCGAACATTGCCCCAAGATCCACGCTGTCGACAACCTCCCAACATCTGTCCGGGAATGTATCGTTGTTTGTGGATCCAAGACGACTCGTTGGCACAGATGGTGCGAGACCCCGGCATTGCTCCAACGTCAATTGAACGAAGAGATTCTCAAAGACACGCGCATCAGTCCGCGATAGCGATGTTGAGAATGACCTCTTGGACGCGCTGAAATGTGCGCCCCTTCTGGACATGGGGAAAGCTTGACTGTGTATCCACTCTGCCAGAGCCTCCCTTGACCGAGCGCCTCTCGAATGGAACACGGCTCGCAACGCTTCCCAACCGATCACAGCTGCATCTCGGCCACGCATCGTGCCTCCTGTCACGTGCACAGATGTCTTCCTCTCTGAAACGTCAACCATCCCACAAATGGATGTTCATCACTACCTGCTGCCCACAGAAGAGGCACGTTCTTCAGTGTGCACGGGTCCCACACGTTCAGCCAACAATCTGATCGACTCAGCTGCAGTTCGAACGTCCGTCCTGTCGTGACTGTCAGGAACAACTTGAGAAGACGTGAGAGCCGAATACGACCGGACCCCTGTTCTTGCGTCACATCGGAACAGTCTCTGTTGGTGTTGGATTCCCGTCATACGTTCTCTCAAGACGAAGAGTATAACGCTTCATTTTTAAAGTCCTGATGAAAATTTAACAAAAAGGATGAAAAATATTGTGAAAGAAACACACATTGACAGTCAGCTGCACATAACAAGTGCCCAGAAATGCTTCGTGAAAATAATTCTGAATTATTAAAAAGGAAAGGAATTGAATCTTGATGCGAATCTTGATTTATTTAGAAAAAACAGAATCATTTGTGGTTTTACTTGATAATCCAAAAAAATATTGAAGAGAACATGACCAAATCATGCCAGAAAAAATGCAATTCGAATAATATTCGACTCCAAACTAATGTATACTCAAAAAAGCACATAAACACGATATTGCAATGACAAGAATCAATATTAAAAGCCAAAAACTTGATTTTTGGAAACAAACATTGTAAAAATCACAAGATGTATGTTAATGTCAAGATTACTGATCAGTCAAATGTGCACAACAACAATGATGTCAGTGTTTTTTGCTCGACGTATCCTAGACAAACGAAAAAGATCACATAATGTGTTCTGTCAAGACGAACAAACCACGATTTTTTTTTTCATATATTTGAATATTCTATCCCAAAAAAGATTTTTACGTTTATCATGCTCTTAACAGTGAAAAATTGAATTATAATTACAATTATGCTGGCAATTTTTATTTTATTTATGTTCTAAACGAATTAATTAGAATTGCGTTAACATTTTTTAATGTTATTTGGGAATCATTCGTATGAAAATGTTTAAATCCATAAATCCAATCACAATTCTAAGTAACTTTTAGGGCAATTGAAATAATTTGCTGGGGAAGCACAGGCCTGAGGAGCATGAAGGCTGAGTAGCATGCAAATATTTTTACATCTACAAATACTCTTAAAATTCCAAACTTACTCTCCATCACGATGTTCCACACCATTTTACCAACACGAAACAAAACAATGTTTACCAGTACAATGAGTAAAAAAGTTTTTTTTTACAAAGATATGAAAAAATAAATCTGTTTTGAAATACTACTATATTCACTTTTTCTATAATAGAAGTATATTGAAAAAAAAACTGATTAACATGTATATGTTGTTTCGTCATTGATCGTGTCACTAATAATGTCAATTCCCTTTCCGCTGTATTTTTTTTTTATCTAGATGAAATCCACAAATTGGATACAAAATCAAATAGATTAAAAAAACAATTACGATCATTTTTTTATGATAAGATTGGTTGTTGAAAAACATTTCAACTTTATTATTGTGCATATTTTGAGCACGTTGTTAATTATTTTACATAGCGTTTCTTCTCTTTCAAATCAAAAACCTAAGTAGTTCGAACAAAGAAATGAAAATATATATCCAAATTCAAAAATAAATTGAAAAATTGTCTGATCAAAATGAAAAAGAAAAAACTCATTGTTGAGATTTAAAAGTTCAGAATGAAGACTAAGATAAAATCTGATATTTTTCCCGATCAAGAAAAAAAATCAAGATTATTTTTTTAGAAAGAAAAAGATACAAATGACAACACTAAATTTCGTATTAGTAAAAGACAAACTTACAAAATATTTACAGAAAATATAGTCAAATATTTGTGATTTAGACATCATTCAAAAAATATTCAAAAATTTTACATCTTTTAATCAGTGGTGCTGTGTTTTTTCGAAATTAATCGAATAAAGAGTGATATTTTTCAATTTTTTTGATTGGATATCATAACAATCTTTATCGAACATATAGACAAACACATTTTAGTAATCATGTGAGACTTCTACTTAAGATAAAGCAAAATTTTTAAGTAACAAAAACATGTAAAATTGATTCTATAAGATAGCTCGTCTGAAATTTTTTTTGCACATTTTTCAATGTTAAAATATTTTTCCGATAAGACAAAAAAGCAGAAGCATTCATTGAAGTGTCTTCACCGCAACTGTCCATAGTAAGACAATAACTTTTTTATTTTTGTTACGTTTAATATGAACATCAGAAGTCTTTCCAATTTTAATGCTGTATCAGCATGGAAAAAAAACCAAAATTTAGTGTTTGATCAAGGCCTGGATATTGAGTATCAACATTTTTTTATATATTATCCTGCAAAATCAAAGGTTGATACAAAGTATCTGATTTATATTTTCTAACAACTCTAGCTGTTTTTTGTTGCACACCAATCATATTGATAAACTTTCATATCTAAGTGATCATCCCTCTGATTCGAATCTAGCTTATGTTACGTATTTTCTTTTGACAGAAAGAATAAAACATGAATTTTTACCTAAATCAGTATCTATTTTGCAAATTGGAAAATCTGTCATCCAACCAAAAAAAAAACTAATCTTGAAAAATTAAATGAAGCTCTTTAAAATCACTGTCATGAAACATTTTTGTCATTCGGTCTTTGACTGCATATCAGAATCCCATTTTAAGTATGCAAGAGCCTTTTTCCCCATTTTTAATACAGGTTTGAGTTACTTTATCTGTGAAAGCTCTTGTTAATTAGGAGGACTGACTTATGTTGTTTTTTTTTTACTACTGAGACTAGTTTCACTTGCTCTTTTGTTTTTAAATTTTTTCTAGAATCTGCTAATCTGATCCATATTTTAACATAGTATCTTCATAACTAACACGTACAAAAAAACATCGATAAAGAACATGAAGACATAAGTTTGTTGCAAAAGACATCTCGATTTTTATTTGATAAAACTCTCTGAGAGGCCTATCTGATATAGAATGTTCATTGAAGAAGACCATCTGAAAGTACTTATCAAAATCAGATATCATAAACAGCTGCTTAAATATTTGAGACGCTTGAGGAAAGACATAATATTTATTAGGATGCAATCTGCTTGGGACTTTAAAATCTCGAGCTCCCTTGGAGATACTTCTGTTGAAATAGAAGGCTGGAATTCCTGAAATTTCTTTTAAAAGAAAAATTGTCTCACATATTTAATTAAATTATTTCTGAGTGAAAAAAATTTTCTCACTGAATTTTGTCAAATATCAAAATAAATATTTAACTGACAGCTCTTCACATATTTTATCGATATCTGAATGAATCTGGAATAACAAACTTTTGCAAACGCTTTCTGCTCTGCATTTTTGTATTTTTTCTGTCGTAATGCTACTGTTCATCCTTTCCTGATGTCTTTTTATATACAATCCTTCTACTAGTATAACGCTCTTGTAAACAATACATTCCATTTTGTTACAAAGCTTGATCATCTTGACCTGTCACTCATTGAGTGATGTCAGAGTTATCCTTTTAAAGCAATAAAGAAAAGTTCATCATGATCACGTTTAACGTTTATCCATACACTTAAGATAACACTTCAGTTTACATCGACAAAATTGAAATGACAACAATGATGTGTACGATATTTATTTGTCATGGTAAAGTTACTTTGTTTTTTTTTTTTTATCGAAAAAATATTTGTCTATAATATGATAAATAATATAGAATTTTTTGGTCTGTGATAAAGGACAATACTTAAGCCAAATATTTGATGCGAAAAAAAATTACATTCAAGTAACAGCAAATTACACACATAAAAATTAAGTATATTATTCATACCTTTTTTGAAAGAAACATATCCCACAAGGCAGTTAAGACAATTATGCCTATACAGGGATTTCATAATCTTGAAAAAAAACAAAACTATATCAAGTACATTGCAAAAACTAATAGCTACACAAAAGTCCGTTATGCACACAACAGACAAAAAGATAGATTTTAGGAAAACTTTATAATTAGCCATTTTGTCCCGTATTTTTTAAACAGTACATCTTTACATTAACTACTGTCTGCCAAATCTAAATCTAAATCAGTGACAGCAAAAATAGCAGATAGCAATCCCCAAACCAAAGATATTTGACACCACACAGGCAAAATATTTTCAGTCAAGATGGGTATCACATTAACAATGCAAACATCTCTTTTGTAAAACATCTTATTTTCCAAAATATCATTTTAACTAATTCTAAATATCAAAGCCATGTATAAGAATATTTTGTTTTAAAAATAGATTTACTAATTTATATTTTTGCATTATTTAATATCTAATCAAAAATACTGAATTTGGAAGAAAGTATGCAAGTTCTAAATTTTGTCAGTGATGAAAACAACTTATTGTAAAATGTGTCAGTGTAATAAAGATTATGATAAACAGAGATGAAATTAAAAAAATCATCGAAGCTTATTTTTCTTATGCAATAAAAAGTCGTGGAAACTTTTGTAAAATATTGTAGCAACAGCGTTGTATCTTTTCTGCAATACAGAATATCCTCTTTCAAACAAAAGATGATTTACAAGTATGTATCAAGTTGCAAAAAGACTTCCATAAAACCTATTTATTTGGAACTGATTCAACGGGTGATAGCACATTAATTTGAGTACCTCCGTATCCTTTAGATACTGTTATGATCGCAGCACTTGCAACATAATTACCTAAATTTTGGTAAGATTGAAACATGATAGATGCTGTTCTTTGAGAGCTGATTTTTTTCGCGGAACTAGGATACAAATACTTTCCGCAGACGAAATCGATAGAAAGTGCACATGAAAAAATGTCAATACTCTGTTTTATATCAGTAAGACAATTGGGTTACTCCAAATATTGTATCCTTCTGATAATTACATTCAAAATGGAAGTAGCAACAGCAAAGACATCATTAGTTATATCTTTATGTTTTGTCTCGTTAATTTATTTACTTGCAAGTAACAAAATAAAAAATAGTACAAAAAAATTTTCAATTTGATGCACATAGTTGAAATTTTTATTATTATTATAATCAGTTTGCAAATGTATTTATTAAAAATAATTTCCTACATAAAGAGAAATTATAAGCACTTCGTTGAAGCCAGCTTGATGCCCAGGTTGAACGACACTGAGAAGGCTCTCCTCAGGTCTTAGAGCTGTCCCATGTCCGGTTGCTGCTCTGTCCACTGCGCCAACGTGTTTCACACGCGCATCGAGTCGCACTTGTTCCGCTTGCTGTTGCTTCGCCGTCTCCGCTTGCCTCTCCCTCCTTGTGTTCCCGTCTGTCGTTGTGGCCGCCCTTTGGACTCCTTTGGCCACCATCGCTCAGCGTGTCCACGGGCGGGTTTGCTTGCGAGACGTGGCTTCGCGGTGGAGATGGCTGCGGCCAAAGTGTGCCGGGAAGCAGGTGCACGGGTCACGACCAATGTCTTGGTCCGCGACTTGGACCTTGGTGTCCCGCATCCAGCACTGGAGTCGAAGACTCGAAGTTGTGGCAGAAGGCCTTCCTCTCTTTGGGGAGGTGCAGCTCGCCTTGACACCACCCTGGTGCCCCCCGTCCGTGCTGACGGCACAGCGCGGCCTGGTGCAACTCAGCGTGACGGAGTGGCGTTGGTCAGTGCAAGGCGCCTGAAAGAACGGACCTATCCAGAGTTGGTGGGTCGAGGCGCCAGGGCCCGATTGGTCGTGCTCGCGGGCGAAGTCGGCGGCCGTTGGTCTGGGGAAACGTCCAATTTCTTGCGCCTGTTGGCCGCACCGAAAGCCAGACCAGAACCACCCATCCTCCGGCGGAGAGTGGAGTGTGCTTGGCAGGCCAGGTGGGGTGCGATCTTGTCCTGCGCTGCCGCACGGGCGTTCGCTTGCTCGTTGCTGAACCTTCGTGGAGGGCCCGTTTTCGGTGGTGACACGCCTGCTGCGCATGACGTGATGCATGAGTGGCGTCGCTTGAATCTGGGCGCGCCAGATTGAGTGCCTAGGTGAGGTCCTCGTTTTGTTGATGCACATGAACCTCTCAGACTTTCAGCTCTTTCTGGTGTGAAAGAAAATTATAAGATCAGCTCATCAAGAAGTTCACAAACTTAGTTAATAAAAAGTCAAAAATAATTGATAGAACACATAATGATCAAAAATAAACAGAGTAATATTTTTTCTCCCAAAAAAAAATCCAATGAAGCTACATGCATGTTGAAACTTTTATTTGTTAATATCTAGTATAAGATGCATTTTGAACTAAAAAATTGATACTAATCCTGATTGACAAGTTTTTTTTACTAAAAGCAAATTCGATTACTGCTTGTAAAATCAGGTAGTCAATTGTGTTTTAGAACACAGCCCATTAAGTAAAGTATCAAATTAAATTATTATGAAAGCTAAAGACACATTGATACATATAAAGTTGTTTAAATTAGCTTTACTTAGATCCTGTTATGTGTTTGTATTGTGTCTTTGTCCTCTATAAATCTTTTTCTTGCTCTTGATAAGAAATTACTTCTGTTTTTATAAGTCCATCAGATATATCTTGAGTGTATCAGGCGGGTCGCTGCTTATGCATTAGACCCTATTTTAATGGATCACATTCCTAGCTACTTGAGGACCCGCTGTGAAGCAGCTCTTTAATCCCAGAGATTTGCAGGTACATTTGATTATTTTATTTGCAGAACATTCTTTTATTTCAAGTTCATGTAATGATGCTATTTTATCTGATTCTTTAATAAAAATTCTATTTCAATTTCAAATTTGGCACAGCCATTTTGGCTCAAGGCTCAAGCCATTTCTCTCAAATTGAGTCGTCCAGTCCAGGAGGTTTCGTTTGTCTTGTGCGTCTTTGTAAGCCATGGTTGTATGCCGCGCAGAGAATGGAGTTTCGTTGCCAGTTCCCGACGGGTGGTTCAAGATCATTCCTGGGCCTCGACCTCCTTCCGTTCAGTGGCCGCGCCAACAGAAAGGGAAAGGCTAAGGTGTGGCACCCTCACCAGCTCCACGTGGTCGTGGGCGCAATCCAGACCGCGGCACAAGTGCCCCTGCTCAGACCCGTCGCGACCAGCCCACACGTCTTTCTCCCGAAGAGGCCGTAACCGCTGTTCGGGAGAGAGTTCAGAAGTTGGAACGGCTCTCGAAGTGTTGGGGAGAGGATTCCGGGCCCGAGTTCCAGGTGCTCCAGAACTCTTTGAAGAAGGCCAAAGCAGCTGCAAAGGTGTTCCAGTTGGGGTCCAGCCATTTCTTGCTCGAACTTTCCTCTGCTCGTGCGGGGAAGGCAGGATCCTTGGTTTTTTCTTTTTTTGCATTCTCGTGAGACGGCGCAGCGTGCCCCGCAGAGGATGGAGTGGGATTGCAACTCCGAGTGGTTGGTATGAGGTGATCCGTGGCCCTCGTCCTCCTTCAGTGCAGTGGCCTCTCGCTTCGAAGGGGAAGGGCAAGGGCAAGGGCAAAGGAAAGCAGCCTTCACCCGTCGTTTCAGCACCTCCGAAGAGTCAGCAGTCGAAGGTGGCCCGTCTCGAAGCTGCATTGCAGGCTTTGGGACAAGAGCAGTCGACCGCGAAGGCAGCGTTGGAGGAAGCCCTCAAGGTGGCGAAGGAAGATGTTCCGAAGCCAGTGCACCCGCAACAGCGAACTGCAGAAGCGTCCGCACGAGTTGCACGACTCGAAGCTGCTCTTTTAATGTTGGGCGAGGACGACCCCGACGCCGAACCTCTGAAGGTTGCTCTGAAGAAGGCGAGGGTTCAGGCTCAAGTGCGCCCAGTGGGGGAGCGTCTCGCTCTGCCTCCAGTACGTCGCACGA
>CBDCEV010000285.1:0-8461 GCA_965215715.1 Hyphomicrobiales bacterium
TGACAAAAACTCTTGGGAAGGGAATATTGTAAATAGAGAAATACTATTGCATGTCGGATAGGAAGGTAGAGCATCCGACTTCAACGTTCTGCCATCTGACTTGGACATTCGTGTTTCCCGTTTTCGACGTTCTTCTTTTCTGACTTCGACGTTCTTGTTTTCTGACACGTGTTTTCTGACACCGTCGTGTGCTTTCTGACACCGTCTACGTTGCCATGGTTAATTGCACCTTTTGATCTTGGAGATGGATTTCCAGCTGAGAGCGTCCGTAGTGTTTCCACAGCTGTGAGATGTTGTGCCATGCCATGATGCGTCCGGCAAAACCATGCAAATGGATCCGTAGCCCACGGCTGGAGGCAAACAAAACTATAAGTGCAATCACACCAGCCATGCGAGAACAAAAAGTTGACCCAATTGGAATTCGCAAGGACGTAAATTCTGGACTGCATGTTGTAGAGAATATGCAGGAGGCATACATTTGCATTCGGCACACTATGCTGTGTATCTTCTTACTATATTTACGACTTCATTCTGAAACTTTCGAAGTGCAGCCTACCTCACTTTTCCAATCATAGTGACCTTCATTGTGTAAAAAACACCACCGGGCTCCCAAGCAATATGAAGGCAACTCAAGAAACTCTTTTTTGAAATTTGTCAAGCGATGAGATGATGTGTCTATGTCACTGCCTGAGGGGTTCTTGGAGTGGTAGTCGTGGTAGTCGTGGTCGTGGTGGTGGTGGTGGTATTCGTGGTATTCGTGGTCGTGTTGGGATCTGTTTGCAAGGCGCCCTGACTCTCAAGCAACGACATCTGCAGCAACGTTGAATTCGTCGTATTCGTGGTATTCGTGGTTTCGTCGTCGCTGGTCGGCTGGGCGAACAGTTGATCTGGGCCGAAATACCTGTCCAAAGTGTAGCGTGGGCGCCCAGTCAAATCCAAGGACTCTGGACAGTAGTAACCTTCCCAGACCTTCACGTCCTCCAATCTGTCATCAGCAAAGATCTGGCCAATCGTGCGGGGCATCTTGCAGCACCGGTATCTGATATACGATGCGTTTTTTCCTTGGAGGTGATCACTTTCACTCTCGATCCGTCAGCCGCGCAAAAAACAATGAGCGTGGGGTCTGTCCCTTACCCCGAAAACATTGCAAACCAACTTCAGATCCGACATTGTGTCCCATTTCACTTTGATGAGCACCACTTGGAACATTTGATCAACGTACGTACGTTCATTTATAAAATCAGTCCTGATTTCGGCCCGCCACCAGTAGACAAGCAAAGCTTTCCGGCAAAAGACAAAGCAGCATTAACCTAACCAGCCCAAGACTGTGTTGAGATTACAATGGGCTTTGAATGTTTGAAGGAAAAAAATCCGTTTGGGCCGTTTCAGGCGAGGCTCATATTCCAATCCGGAAACCACTTCATCTTGTTCGCACTTACCATCTTTCGTCTCACAAAGCCTTGAAAGGCCAGGGACGTAGCGACAAGTGAGCTTGAACCGAGACGCCTCATCTTCTGATGGACCGCCAGAATTGACACTTGTTCGATAAACCTGGCTTTCGCCACGAAGGTTGTACCAGCCGCCCACGGCCTGACCTACTTCGCAACTTGCAGAAGCAGGCAACTTGTCGTTCACAACCACATCCTCTCCCTCCCTGTCGGGGCAATTTGCAACAAGCAAAGCCAAGCAACAACATGTCGAGATCATAAAACTTTTTGCCCCCAGCACTGCGCCTTGCATTTACTTGAACGCAATGAGCTGATGACACCCGGTCGTGGACCTCAGCTGAATTGCTCTCTCTGCGGGGCTTGGGCGAGAGGGCCGCAATAAGTCTTGCGCGCTCGGGTGTGCACTTATCAGGGCCAAGGTACCTGACATTCTGTCTGTATGGTCGGGGTATGAAGGGTGAGGGCAGGTGTGCATGCATCACGGACTTTTGGGGCCGCTGTAATGATTACAAGTGATTCCCCATGTGTGGCTGAGGTCTGAAGGGGGCTTGCTGAACCTGTGTGCTTATCATGGGGTGGGGGCAAGAGAAGCGCGGAAAAGGGCGGCCGGTGAGGCATGGGAGAACGTGAAAGGGGTGAGAAAAGGCAAGCGGCTCGTGTTGGGGGCAGCCAAAGAAGAGGGGCAGGAGGCGCTTGTGGTGCTGTCGCTGATGTTGAGGTACAAGATATAAGGAGGTGTGGTGCTGCTGTTGCGGGTGTTGGCGGCGGCGGGCAACGTTGGGGGAGCGGGGCGGGAGTGGTGGACGGTGTCGTCTGTAATGTGACTGTTGCTGGTGTTGGTGGTGTCGGTCGGGAAGGTGTATTTAGGTCCACGGCTCACCTGCCCGCAAAAATCTAAGCCCGCATGCAACGCACCAGCATTTTCAGACTTCTGAGTTGACATGTACATACGAGCGACCTTCACCCTTACATGTGCGCGAAAGCATTTTCATGCGCCTCTTGGGGATTGTCTCCTTGACTCTGAACCGCTAGTGGCATTGTTGGTTTCACGATGTAAATTTTTCGCCCCTTGCCTCCCCACGACTTTTTGTATTGGTTTTATTCCCGTTGGCCGGTTTCACTATCTTTTTTCCCGTGCTCTGACGTCCCAATAACTTTGAATAACGGTGGCAAGCTCACCGGCTTTGCAGCATTACATTTGAGATCGTTTGGGCATCTTGGCTCAACCACGAGCACGGGCGAACCCGAATGTCCATGGAAGTCTGGCCGAAATGTACCCTTAAGGGGGGCCGCAAAGATTGCCGTGGACGCGGGTGCCATAGTATTGCTGCCGTGTATCGATATGGTAAAAACAGGGCGTGGTATGCGTGGTTGTGGACCGCGATGGTGACTCTGGCACTCGTATGGCTGCTGGTTCTGTACTGGGCTCCAGTAATGTTGTGGGCATTGAATGCCTGAAATCTGCAGCCCCCTAAAATGTACGTTCTCAAGGCCCAAACTGATGGCTGCAGTGGTCTTGGGTATTCTCTTGCTAACGCTGTAGGGCTGACTGTCTACGGGTGGGTTCCGGGTTGTTCACCAAGGTCTCCAGGGTTGCTGAAAAATCTAAATCTTGAACAACCAAATTACTTTACTTCGAGTTATCCCCACCATGACATCTCTATACGTTTTGTTACTGGCAAATCTTCTGGCATTCTATCTGACATATCATCTGGCATTTTATCTGGCATATCTTCCGGCATTCTATCTGCATATCTTCTGGCATTCTACCTGGCATATCTTCTGCAATATGTTCTGGATAGTTCTGGCATATCTTCTGGCACTCTATCTGGCATATCTTCTGGCATATCTTCTGACATTCTATCCGGCATTCTATCTGTCAAAGCTTCTGGCGTTCTATCTGGCAAACATTCTGGCACTTTATCTCTAGCATTTTATCTGGTATATCTTCTGGCATTCTATCTGGCATACCTTCTTGCATTCTATCTGGCATATCTTCTGGCATATGTTCTGGAGGGTCCCAGGTTGAGGTCCAGCGGTGCTCACTGAGCTCGGACGGTCCCAGGTTGAGGTCCAGCGGTGCTCACTGAGCTCGGAAGGTCCCAGGTTGAGGTCCAGTGATGCCCAGTGCGCTCAGACCCTTGCAGTTGAGGTCCAGCAGTGCCCACTGCGTGCGGAAGTTGGCGAAGAGCTTGGCGAAGAGTTGGCAAGGCGGAAGTGAACATGGAAGTGGAGGCAGAGGTGGTGGAGGAGAAGGAGGAGGACGAGGAGGAAGAGGAGAAGGAGAAGAACAACTCTGATAAAATCTAACAACCCTCACCTGGCAGGTGGGGAAAAATGTAATTATCATTTTGCACAACCTCAAAAACAACGTATATTTCATTCCCCTTGGGGCTGATTGATATCAAAAAGCAGTGGCGGAACGTTTGTTGATTCGAGGACATAGTCGTAAAATCTCAGTCAGCCAACTTCTGAGGTCCAGCGTGCAAAACAGAAAGCGAAATCCGCCGACCCCAGCCATCTGCAGGGGGAGCGCGCCCGAGAAAAAGTGGCTTTGCGGCGCCCTTGGCGGCCCAGCAGCATGTCCTTTGGCCACCTGCCGGGTGCTTTTCCTTGGCGGTCGAGCAGCATGTCCTTTGGCCACCTGCCGGACGCTTTCCTTGAGATTTTCTCTTCGTTTCAGAAAGCGACGTTAGGCAGTAGGCTGCCCTTAAACGCTTCCCGGCGCCCTAAACTGCCCTGAAACCCTTCCGGGCGCCCTTGGCGGCCCAGCAGCATGTCCTTTGGCCACCTGCCGGGCGCTTTCCTGGAGATTTTCTTCTGTCAGAAAGCAACTGCCCTTAAACGCTTCCCGGCGCCCTAGGCTGCCCTTAAACCCTTCCCGGCGCCCTTGGCGGCCCAGCAGCATGTCCTTTCGCCACCTGCCGGGCGCTTTCCTGGAAATTTTCGTCTGGTTTCAGAAAGCAACGTTAGGCAGTAGGCTGCCCTTAAACGCTTCCCGGCGCCCTAGTGTTGAATTGATGGCAGTTGCTTTGACTGTAGAACCATGTCGGTATCATATTCCCATTTCGATCTCAAGTCACTGTGCGACAGCTTGCACAGTGCTCGCGGCACCCATCCTGTGAGAGTGGAAAATAGCAATGGCCGCTGCTTGATCCATCATCTTTTGTACAGGCCTCAAGGCCTAGCTTTTTGTAGTGGAAATTTCAACGGGGATCGTTTTGGTGCTTTGCATACAACCCAAGACCAAAACCACAGAAATCCTGAACCTCGACAATTTTCAAGTCGCAATTTATGGGGCCGGATACAATAGATTTTCACAAGTACACTTTTCCATGGGTTCAAATGGATTCCCGTTTGGGTTCTCAGGCCCCATATCTTCTTTTCAAAAACCTACCAACGATTGCCATCTTTGCCAATGGACGGCCACCACAGCTCCGGGTGAGCATCCAATGCCCCACAGCGCTGCGCCCGCATCGATTTCGGAAAACCAACCGATGTCTGCAGCGGTCTGTGGCGTGTCCGTGAGGAGGTTGAAGGGATCCTGCAGAACAGAATGGGCAATCACAGGCTGAAATTGGCTGAATTAAAGCCGACAGCTCAACAAAAAGACACAAGGTTGTTTTAGTGTCTGATGCATTGGAAATAGCTGATGTTTTGACATACCACAAGGACTGCCAGTCACACAGTTCCTCCCAAACGCGCATAGTACAGGTGACGAGCCAGTACCCTGATAAACAAACATGGCTACATGGCACAATCACTGAGCCAGGTGCGTTGATCCTTCTTGGGGCGTTCTGCATCGCTGGATTTGGATTTGGTCTTGAATAATTATCCAAATCTTAAAAGCATTTTGAGCAATTACCACCGAGGTCCAACAGACCAAATCTCCTTGCTGTACTCGCTGGAGGAGACAATGTGATATCGCGAATTCCGAACCAAGCCCGCCATCTGTTGCGCAGTGAGCATGTAGGGTTCCTCGCAGAAATTCAGCAAAAAAACTTGTCACGGGTTGCAGGCGATTTTCTTTGCGAGTTCGTTTGCGCTTACCATTGCGGTCTATTACACTTTATGCGATTGACAGGGCTGTTGCTTGTTCGCCGAACTTCGTGCTACTCAGCAACAATCACTGCAACGCCATGCAGGACCGCCCCCCACACACACACATGCACGTATCATGTCCAACTTCGTGGGTAGTGGCAAACCTAAGAAAGATCGGATGGGGCATGGAAAGCAGGATTGAGCAGGTTTCCAACAACAAAAACATACAAAAACTAGGAACTAGCTGAGTTCGTAATGTCAATCGCAGGGAGCAGCACGAGGACGAAAAGAACTGTTGGTGGTTTGTCGTCGCGAAAGATTCGCCGCACTGTTTTCCCATGGAATCAGAACTGAGAAAGGCTCGTAAGCATTGACAAATTTTGCTAAATTGCTACAAGTACTACATTGTTGCAGCATGTTGCAGCAGTTTGTCGCGTTTGAGTGGATCAAGTTGTTGTAAGTATATGGTTGTGGTTGGTATTGCTGGAACAACTGGCCCTCAGACACTGCTTCCTGCTCGTCCTGGTCACCCTTTCCTGCTTGCTTCCACGGCGTTGACTTTTTGCTGTCCTCTTTTTTGTGATGCCAGACATTGAACCTGTCAATCATGCATGTCACATGTTGGCATATGTTGGAAAGCTGCAAATCCTATCACATTGTCGTCAAAGTAGTCCTCTCTAAGCGCAGAACCTTGCGACAATCTGCAAACAGATCTGAAGGTCTTGTTCTACAACATTGCAAAAGACAGGATTATCCAAATACTGTATCCGACAGTTGATATTGACCGCATTCTCCCAGAAATACATCCGGTTCTGTTCTATCACGCTAAATTCTCTTCATTTTTCAGTCTGAGTCAACATAAAGTCTTCTCTGTTCTCCGAGCATCTTGATTGTCTGCTGCTGGTTCCCCGCGATGCAAGATCCTGCAATTCGTACTGGCCTTGGCGCAATAACTTTCAACACAAGATCTACACTCCTTAAGAATAACATGGAACAAAAACCGAGTTTTTTAGAAATTTAACATGGAACAAATAAATGGTACAAAAATGACCCCGGGAAGGTTAACATGGAACAAAAGTCAATTGTGACCGGAGCCATTTTTTTCTGAAAATGACCCCGACCTATGTTGGCTGCACCCCGAAATCGTTCCATGTTAATTTACTAACCATTTAAAAAATGTTCCATGTTAGTAGTTGCCAGGGGGTGCCACACGATTGTTTAACATAGAACTCCTGGAGGGGTCCTTTCTCAAACCTTGTTTTTGTTCCATGTTAAAACAAAGTTAACTGGAAATGTCTTCTGGCCCCAAAATGAGATCCCGCCCAAATTCCAAAATGATTGTGTGATTTTTCTTGTTAAAGACTGTTCTTAAAAGTACTCATTTGTAACATTTTGGCCAGGAAAAAACTGCCCCCCCAGAAAACGTGGATCTTGCTTCCAGGGAACATTCATTCATCAAACCCTCAAACAGTAGAGGGCGGACAACACAATTCACCACAGAAACCTTAACATGGAACAAAAAAATCATTTGGGATAATTGTGCGTATCCTCCTAATTACTTTTCTTGGCACTAACGTCAACATGGAACAAAGCACAAAAAAAAATGGGTGATTAGCTTGTATCCCCCTACCTTTCTTGGCACCAGCAAACCATTTTGGAATTTGGGCGGGATCTCATTTTGCGGCCAGAAGCCATGGACCCTGGCACTAGCCACCCAAGGGACGTCAGTATGGCCTAGGGTGGCTAGTGCAAGGGTCCATGTCTTCTGGGATGGCTGGTGCCAAGAAAAGTACTCTAGTTTTTTAATGTTTTGTTCCATGTTAACGTTTCTGGGTTTGCTGGTGCCAAGAAAGGTAGGGGGATACAAACTACTCACCCAAAAAAAACTGTTTTTTGCTTTGTTCCATGTTGACGTTCCTGGGGTGTTTGGTGCCAAGAGAGGTAATTAGGAGGATACACACAATTATCCCAAAAGAACATTTTTTGTTCCATGTTAAGGTTTCTGTGGTGAATTGTGCTGTCCGCCCTCTACTGTTTGAGCGCTTGATGAATGTATGTTCCATGGACTGTCAAGATTACTAATTTGTTTTTCATCATGTTTAATTTATGTTTGATTGGTTTTTACTCGCGTTTCATCATTTCCCATTGATTTGTTCAATGCGCTTTACATGTTTTGATAATGTTCTTTCATGTTTTCATTTGTTTTGATATGTTTTTTTATTAATATTCATTGATTTGTTCTGGTTTTGATATGTTTTTTCGGATTTTTTATTGACATCTGTGCGGTTTTGAACTGAATGTTACATCATGTCCATTGATTTTTCAACTGTTTTTTTGTTAAGATGGAAGTGGGGCAACAATATGCTCACCTACGGGCCCCTCCACAATTGTTAACATGGACGATGGCGGGAAAAAATGGTTTTTCCATAACAGCGTCTATCTCAATGATTGCGGGGCCAATTCTCAAAATCGAAGATGTCCTCCAGACCATCACAGGTTTTAACATGGACGATGGCAGGAAAAATGTTTTTTCCATAACAGTTTCCATGTTAAAGATTATGGGACCAATTTTCACCTTCAAAAATGGCAGAAAAATAAAAATACCTGAAATTGGGTTATGTTAATGTAGGATTGGCTAACATGCGGTCCGTGTTAAATAATGAAAGTTTTTTAGGGTCATTTTTGGGTGTTTTTGAGTTTTACCACATTTAGCGTGCGAAAGCATTTTTTGCGCGTTTTGACATTAACATGGAACACGCCTAAAAAAAACATGACGTCTTAACACGGAACTCCAAAAGTTTTTTTTTCGTCTATGTTATTCTGTAGGGGAGTATTTTCTTATTTTTTTCCAACGGATGTAGGGTTTAGGGTTAGACACGATATATTTTGATAGAAATGTCATCTGTCAACATATTTTCACCAAACAAACGAAAAAAAGATCCGGGGTGCTACAACGATAGGTCCCCAAACAC
>CBDCEV010000286.1:0-6050 GCA_965215715.1 Hyphomicrobiales bacterium
GATCGTTTCCTCGTGGCAAGCAGTTATCAAAATTGACACTGCGTCCATGGTGACAGCAGTCTTAACACAACTTGTCTGAAGGACACTGCGGCCAAGTCAACTTTGTCTTTTGGTTCTTGACATGTTCTAACCCCACCATATCCAACTTGCAGGATTCATATGTATTTTTTTCCCTTGGGAACAGAGAACATGAGATTGAGCACGCTTTCTTGAAATGACACATGTCGATGCATTAGTGGATTGCCAAGTCTGTGAAGCAATGGCACTGGTTGCGTTTCATTGTGGGTTGCTATTGACTCACACAGATGATGTGGTTAGATTGTGTTGTTTGAGTGTTAAAGCATCACGTTGGTATGGATGGTTTACAGACCATGTCCCACCCTTCAAATTGCAATGTATGGTGGACGAACTCCCCTCTACCCAGCAAGCCAACGTCCCTTTTACATTAGCCCCTTGCTTGAAGGAAAGCAAGTTCATGGGAGATCTTCTTGGCAGCCGAGTGTATCAGGGGAATGGTATATCCTAAATTCTCAAACCTGCCAGGCAGTTGTCCAACTTCCAAGTCAGGTTTCTATGCCGCAGTGTGGCCAGGGCTCATGTTCTTAGAGAACTGCACTCCTACAAGGGCAAATAGCCGCAAAGTCGGGTCGCATGGTGCTCAACTTAAAGCAAGCACAGTGAAAAGATGTACTGTAAGTAAAAAAAACGTTCGAATTTCCCTTACAGAATGGAAGGGGTCGACCCCACTATAAATGGTTTATATATAGGCGTTTTGTAGTTACAATGATCCCCCTAACCAGGGCATTTTGTAACAGGGCACCCAAAAGGCAAAGTTGTAGATTTTCACGTGTTCATTTTGTAAGAGTTTTGAGGTGCCAAGTCATTTTATAAGACCATCGAGTTTGTCTTTTTGAGGCTTTTTGTAAGCTCAAGATGTTGTTATTGAACATCAAAAAAAAGAACTCAGCAGGGTGTGCAATGACATTTTGTAAGGAGATGCCGTCAAGAGTAGAAGAACCTTTTTGTAAGAATATATGCTTTTTAGGCATTGATACAAAGTATGGCACAGTTCAAGTTTTAGGGCAGCCATGGCAGCAATTTTGAGTTACTGTAAATTTGGATTTGGTGGACAAGGATGGCCAAGGATCTTTTGCAAGTTGTAAGTGTGACGACGTTCACGGCTATCTTATGTTTTCGTTTTGTACATGTTCTTTCGTGTTCATTTTTACTTTTTTTTTAACTCATGTGATAACACAAACGCGAGACATCATGAGAGGAGTTCTGGTAGGCAATGAGGCCAAAGAAGCAAAAATACAAAAATATAAAACAACATAAAAGGTGGCAAAAAAATGGAATCCTTACAAAAAGGCTGCTTGAAAATCAACGAGCCCGGGAAAACCAGAAACAAGGAACCAGAAGTTGTTTCCTTACAAAATGATGCCCGAAAACGCTATCTAAAATCACAACTTCTTATAAAAAGATATAAAAAGGTCATCGAGTAGGATGCAACTTTCATATCATGAAGAAAGTCGTCGCCTTATAAAATGGTATAGGTGTTTGAAGTCGAATGTGGGTGCTAAAAACCTATGCTTTTTGTAAGGGCCAAAATTCCCAAAAACCAATTCTTTTTAATTATAGGTTAGGACATTCCCCCCTTGTAACAGCCAAATAATGGATTTCCACATATCGGAGAAGCAAAATGAAGCACCAGGAAAATAGCCCAGAATGACATTAACTTTTCGGAGCCTAGGTAAGAAATTTCATCATTCCATTTGGTGCTTTCTAACCCTTTATGTCTTGGTCCTCTTTTCCTTGGCATTTGTTTCATCAGGTGGCTTGGAGTTGGTGTCCAGCTCATCTTTCTTTTCATGATTCTCCCTCCAAGAATCCTACCACCATTATCACATGTCATTCTCTAAGGTGCTGTCTTGTCTCCAATTCTGTCTCATTGGTCTCCACCCCCAAAGTTACCAGACTGGGATTCCCTATATTGCTTTGACATCCCATTGCCTTGACATCCCATTGGCTGTGACATCCCTTTGCTTTGACATCCCAGACATGTGGCATAGGTTGTGTTGTGTGATCATTTGAATTCAAAAGTGATTTGGGCCATGGGCCGCATGGATCTGATTCTATGGTATTTGCGGTCAGTCACACGGTATGGTCGGCCATGCAAAATCCTAAACCCTACACCCCAAAACTCATGCCAGTAAATCGGGCATTGTTTAATGTTGATTGATGCAACAATGCAAAGTAAAAACGCCAAAAAAAGCACAAGGAGAGGCCACAAACGGAGCACCAGCAGAGGCACCAGAAAGGACCAAACAGAGCACCAGGAAAGGTGCCGAAAAACACCTTTGGGAGACAGCCTGTCCACGGTAAAGTTGGCCAATTTCGGCTGTCCTTGTCGCCGTCTGCGCTTTGCAAAAAATCCACAATCAGAGACCACAAACGGAGCACCAGAGAGACCAGAGGTTTTGCCAAAACGGAGCACCAGCAAGTCCAATCAGAGAGCACAAACGAAGCACCAGAAAGTACAATCAGAGACCACAAACGGAGCACCAGAGAGACCAGAGGTTTTGCCAAAACGGAGCACCAGCAAGTCCAATCAGAGAGCACAAATGAAGCACCAGAAAGTACAATCAGAGACCACAAACGGAGCACCAGAGAGACCAGAGGTTTTGCCAAAACGGAGCACCAGCAAGTCCAATCAGAGAGCACAAACGAAGCACCAGAAAGTACAAATCAGAGACCACAAACGGAGCACCAGAGAGACCAGAGGTTTTGCCAAAACGGAGCACCAGCATGTCCAATCAGAGAGCACAAACGAAGCACCAGAAAGTACAATCAGAGACCACAAACGGAGCACCAGAGAGACCAGAAGTTTTGCCAAAACGGAGCACAAATGAAGCACCAGAAAGCACAATCAGAGACCACAAACGGAGCACTCAGAGAGACCAGAGGTTGGGGAAGAAGCAGAAAGTACAACCAGAGACCACAAACGGAGCACCAGCAAATCCAATCAGAGATGCATCAAGATACCTGGTTCAAATCCCTACTTACCGACCACAACCAGAGACTACAAACCGACCACCAGGAAATCCAATCAGAGAACACAATCAGATAGCACAAACGAAGCACCAGAAAGTACAATCAGAGACCACAAACGGAGCACCAGAGAGACCAGAGGTTTTGCCAAAAAGGAGCACCAGCAAGTCCAATCAGAGAGCACAAATGAAGCACCAGAAAGTACAATCAGAGACCACAAACGGAGCACCAGAGAGACCAGAAGTTTTGCCAAAACGGAGCACCAGCAAGTCCGATCAGAGAGCACAAACGAAGCACCAGAAAGTACAATCAGAGACCACAAACAGAGCACCAGAGAGACCAGATGTCGGTTTGCCAAAACGGAGCACCAGCAAGTCCAATCAGAGAGCACAAACGAAGCACCAGAAAGTACAATCAGAGACCACAAACGGAGCACCAGAGAGACCAGAGGTTTTGCCAAAACGGAGCACCAGCAAGTCCAATCACAAAGCAAAAATGAAGCACCAGAAAGTACAATCAGAGACCACAAACGGAGCACCACAGAGACCAGAGGTTTTGCCAAAACGGAGCACCAGCAAGTCCAATCAGAGAGCACAAACGAAGCACCAGAAAGTACAATCAGAGACCACAAATGGAGCACCAGAGAGACCAGAGGTTTTGCCAAAACGGAGCACCAGCAAGTCCAATCAGAGAGCACAAATGAAGCACCAGAAAGCACAATCAGAGACCACAAACGGAGCACCAGAAAATCAGCCAAAAAATGTGTTTTTTCTAGAGATTCCATTTACAATTTATTTTTAATTGGCCAGCTTACCCAGCTCTCCCAGTGCTACTTTGCACTACAAAGCTTGCACAAAGCACTTCCCAGTACCACTTTGTACTACAAAGCTTGCACAAAGCACTTCCCAGTACTACTTTGTACTACAAAGCTTGCACAAAGCACTTCCCAGTACTACTTTGTACTACAAAGCTTGCACAAGCTACTTCCCAGTACTACTTTGTACTACAAAGCTTGCACAAAGCACTTCCCAGTACTAATAGTACTACTTTGTACTACAAAGCTTGCACAAAGCACTTCCCAGTACTACTTTGTACTACAAAGCTTGCACAAAGCACTTCCCAGTACTACTTTGTACTACAAAGCTTGCACAAGCTACTTCCCAGTACTACTTTGTACTACAAAAGCTTGCACAAAGCACGTTCCATTACTACTTTGCTTTGGCAACCCATGCCTATGTTGATGGCACCATGGAGCTTCGGCAGGGGTAGTGGAAAAAAGTGTTTTCTGATTTAAACATGGCTGTATGTTGGGACTTCTGATCAGAGATAAGCTCAATTTGGAGCATTTTTGTGGTGCTCCGTTTGTGCTGTCCAGTTGTGGTCACTGTTACAAGGAAGGGGAACGTCCTAAATTATAGGGTTTTTGGAAGTCCCCTGGAATTATCTTACAAGAAGCCGGGTGCGACGTCTCCTCCCTAATTCGATCGGGTATGTAAAAAGTATATAATGTTGGCCTCTGATTAGTGTGGCCCTCCCCCTCAAACAATTTTTAGTCTACTCAATATCTCGGCATTTTCTGCGCCCCCCCAACATTTTTTCGGATAGTCAACTTAAGGATTTCAATTGACATCAATCTACTTTCAATTGATTTTCCTTTTGAACCTCTAAGAAAGCTATTGATAAAGGCTTCAAAATTGTAAATCAATCTATGTTCAATTGATTTTCCTTTTAAAACCTCGAAGAAATCTATTGATAAGAAAGGATTTCAATTGAAATCATTTTACTTTCATTTCAAATAGAATCTACTTTCAAGTGATTGTCCCTTTAAAAAATCAAAGAAATCTATTGATAAGAAAGGATTTCAATTGAAACCAATTTACCTTCAATTCATTTGAATCTACTGTCAATGCGTTTTCTTTCAAATGCAAAAAAAGCGCCCAAAAAGTTGTTGTGCACAATAGAGTACCCTCGAAACAATTATATATATATATACATTATTGAGGATCTGGGCCACTCATGGGGTACCCCCTTGAAAAAATGTTTGGGTGCTGTTTTTAAATAAGGGCTTAGTAAGGCATCTATTTTTTGGGAAACCTTGCATTTTCAAGGCTTTAACATGGACATGGTTTTCTACAGTAAATGAACCAGCTTTACGTAAAAACATGTGTATAAAGGTGGATAAAGCTCAACCTGGAAAAATTGGATCTTAAAAAAAACAAACTCACAATAGAACCCCCCGCCCACAATCGCCAAGACGCTCAATTAGGAAACAAACATGTCTCTCAATAGGGTGCCATGACACTAATCGGAGGCTAACACTAATGGATTATATATCTGTAAACCTGGTATAACGGGGATAACCCTCAATACTCCTTATAATATAGATGGTGACTTCACCGGGCTTTGCAATGATCTTCCAAGTACACTCTTGTAATCAAAATATCTGGATGGAAAATAACCCATTGCAGGAGAAAACACCCTATAATTATATGGACATGGCAGAGTATTTGTTCATAATGGTTATTCGTACTTGGATATCCAATTACCATCCAAAAACATCAAACAAGCGCTAGACATTGTATATAGACATTGTTTATCCCAAAATACACCATTTTGGGTGGGAGATCTTTCTAAGTGATTCTCCAAGTGACCATGTATCCATCCCATTTGCCAGGTGGCAGTCACTCCCTTGACGCGGCTCTTCTTCAACCTCTCGCTGCACCCGGTGACCAGACACTTCACGCTGGGCCAATTTCTGGTGCGCTGCCGACGGCGGTGTTGGTGATCGTCATGTCTTGTGTATCCCAACTGAGCATGTTGTGCCATGGGTGGTATCCTGCGAAATGGTATGTGTCTGGGGTATAAGTTATAAGTATGAATTGCAAGTCTAAGAGGGAACATATTATGTTTTAAACATGTTTAAACCATCAAATCTGGGCATGTGGCATACATTTAAAAAAATATACCAACAATATGGGGAGATGCAAGCCTTTGGTCCACGC
>CBDCEV010000287.1:0-8820 GCA_965215715.1 Hyphomicrobiales bacterium
GGATAGGAACATAATTGTAAGGCAAAATCACAACATGTTTCGGTCTTGGTTTGGCTTTTGCAACAAGTTTCCCTGTGCTTACAAACAGTGGAATGTTCTGAATGGGGATTTCCTCTGACGTTTTTGTGACGTATTTATTGTTTTCATTCACAATGCGAATCCATGGAACTGTTTGATCATTAAACAAGGATTCTGTCATGGTATAATACAATGACGTCCTTCGTGGGGTTAGATTTTCACATCCAAGACTGGGCCGATTTTCGTTTTCGAACGAATCGACCCTTTCGACTGGGATGTTTTCAGATTTCGAAGTTGTGTGTATCTCGACATGCTCTCATGGAGAATTTTCCTTTCCCAATTTCTGATAAGAAACCAGCGTCAAAGCTCAGTTTCGACAATTTCTGGCCATCGGGGAATTCTGCGATGTTCCGCTCGTATTTGTGCAAGTCCCCCTGTGCTAATGATGCTGAACTCTGAGATATGACGTTAGCATTGGGAATCTCGGTTGACATCACCAAAGATTCACAAATCTTACCTTCGGTTTGATTTCTTGAATCTGGATCAAATTCTTTGCACAAATCTGCGAATGTTTCGTAGATACTGAGCTGATTAACTGAAATAACAGTGCGAAGAATCAACTCGACGGTTTCTTCACTTCCATTGAAGTGAATGGACTTCTTTTCACCTCTTTTACTTTTTAATTCTCCTCTTTCCAATGCATTGAAGACACGAAATACAGGTCCGCTCTCAGCAAGGTTGAGCATCATGATTTCTGCAATGTTGTTCCATTCACCATTTGGCTTATTGACATGAGATCCATACCACTTTCTCACCACAAGGTCCCAGAAATGACCAACATCTCTGCGGGAACTTCTTGACATATGCCGCAACGTTCAATGAATTCGTCATAATGTTCTTCATTTCTTGGTGTTCACCATTTAATGTCGTTGGTCATGAAGACGATCCTTTTTTGAACTTGCTCAGATTCACACTTTAATTCCACCATCATATTTTGAATCTCAGCCAGAATTCCCAATGTTGTGAATCCTTCGAAATTTTCCGTTTGATTTCCATCGATTCTCCATAATTCGATCCCATTCTTTAAGATAGCGTCTCCAAATATCATTATTTTGTGTTTTTCCAGATTTGAATTGGTTCAGTACTGATGCTCCCCAAGCTAAGCGTCGAGTTGGAAATGACGAATATTTGAATTTGATAATCAATCGTGGAAAAACCTGCGATTTCCGTCTGATCTTTGATCAGTTTTTTCAGTTGTCCGAAAAAATGCATCAGAGACTTTAAAGATTGATTCTTGATGGATGGTCGGTTTTGAGAATAATCTTGTCCAAGATGAACTGCAGTTGGAAGTGTGATTGACAGATATGAACATGTCCCACAAAGCTGTGTTCACATCGAGATAGTGCAAGTCATCTGTCAGTTTCCGGTTTCATGTGATCAGCATTATTTTGTGATATACGGAAATGATGTGACCAAATTCGAATTTCGAGGTCTTAATCGTCTGAATCTTCTGGAGTTTCCGGATTCTGCCTTGATGTCCAGTTGCTACAATTTACCCTGTACTTATGACTGATTTCACTTGATTTTTCAGAGACTTCTGTTGGTGCGGGCCCCTCTGTGCTTATGAACAGTCAAGCATCCCTTTGCCATTTTTGAGAACTCGACGGTGCGTCGGGCGGTTGCATCAGGTTTCCCTGATAATCCAAACTGTCGACTTGAGGCTTTGAGCATCCCCGGGACTTCTCGACACAAATGGACTGTTCACAGATGAGGAACTTGTGGGAACAGAATTGATTTGGTTCGTCGTCGTCGTCCGGGATTTCGTCTCAATCCTGTTTTTCTTCTTTCTGTTCTTGCATCCTTTTCGCCATCCTTTCGGTGCAGCTAGTCAAACTGAAAATTTTGGTGCGATAAGAGCTGAAATGGCTGATGGGGCGCGCTCGACTTAGGCCAATCGGGCTTTTTTTTCGACTTAGGCCAAAAAAAATCTCATAGAGATTTTGTTCGACTTAGGCCAATTTTTTTTTTTTAGATTTTGGACGCTTCTGGAACAGAGAAACCAAGATGGAGTCACAGGGAACAGCACACCAAGAGGCCAAACGAGAAACACAGAAATAACACAACAAACAAAAAGCACATTGGGGGCCGGACAAACAAAAAAGTCCGTGTTTTTTTGGGTGAAAACGTCGCCGGCCGAAGGCTGGCGACGTTTTCACAAAAACACGGCTTATGCCCGTTTAGGTTTTAGGGTTTAGGGTTTAGGGTTTAGGGTTTAGGGTTCAGGGTTTAGGGTTCAGGGTTCAGGGTTTAGGGTTTGGGGTTTAGGGTTTAGGGTTTAGGGTTTTTAGGGTTTTTAGGGTTTAGGACCAAAATTTGGCCTAACTCGAACTGGCCTAACTCGAACTGGCCTAAGTCGAATTGGCCTAGCTCGAATTGGCCTAAGTCGAATAAACCTGGATTGGCCTAAGTCGAACTGGCCTAAGTCGAGCATCCTCGGCTGATGTGGAACAAACGAAGATTATTCCACAGAGTTCAAGAATTCTGTCAATCAAGAAAATTTCTGTGGGTTCTTGACACATGTCTCATTGTTGGACACATGTCTTTGATTATCATCTTAATCACTGATTCATTGTCAACACGTTCGACATAGCGTTGGACAGAAAATTTCGCAATTGTCAACGTGAAACAAATCAGAATTGTCGTGCGTGGTTTGAGCTTTTGGTTTGATTTTTGGTGCGCTTGCTGGACGTGATACGATGCAACAGGTGTCCTTGTGTTGATGGATCTTTTTTTTTTTGGATTGATGTGTGGAATAATGGAACATTTGTATAACCAAATTTTCGTCCATCCAACTTATGGGGACGAATGTGTGACTTCCGAAAATACATAAAATTCCACCCGACGTTGATGTGGAATCTTCTAGGTCATCTGGAAAATCAGAATCTTCAAATTATGCCAATCTGCATTGTTGGTCAGTGTTTCCCAAACGTACTAAACTCTGGTCGTATGCTCTCGCCCATTTCGTGACGGTACGAGCAAACTTATTTTGAGACCACAAAAAATCAAGTTTACGAATTCGAGTCAAATAAAAACACGTGAGATAAATTTGTGAGGACACGTTTGATGACAATTCTCCAACAGATCCTATTTCTCTTTCTTTGAATTGATGATCGTCAACACATGTCATTTTGATATCGTCCACATACACAGACAAGAATAACCCATGGCGAATCAGCATTCCCAATTTGGAACAGTTTTTTTTTTTTTCCCATCCGTTTTCCATTACCATAATAGTCTTGCTAAAGGGAAAACAGTACAGATTTCGTTCAAGAGAAAAGATTGGATCTTCCATATTGGACAATGATTTTTACCTTCTGTGTTCTGCTAAACGTGTCCAAATGTGTGGACTTTCCGATTTTGGGATTTTTAATAATTTTGGTGCATCTTCCATTTTGACCTGAGTGTAAGCAAAAATTGCATCTGCTGGTTATCCTGCGCATCCTTGCTGTAACGTCCATCACTGTTGCAGCCGTCATTTGTGGAGCTGATGATACTTGTTCGGTAAATACTGCGTATGTTACTGAATCATCTTTCTAAAGGTCACCTCGGAGTAGGACTCGTCCTTTATATTTTTGAAATTGTGGTTCCAACTCCGAATTCTTAAAATGACAGAGATCCACTGACCACGCAAAATGAACATAATGATTTTGCTTTTTTGCTTCAGCGATCACCTCACTTCCAATCGAATTCTCAGAGATTCGTCGACTTCAACAAAACAAGCATGTTTCGTCTTGTGTTGTCCAATTGTGTGATCCTGTAGTATAAACGGATACTGCATCAGCTGTTTGACCTGAACATCCTGGAAGCCTTGATGTAATGTCCATGATTTCTGCGGCTGTCATTTGAAATGCTGATTGTCCTTGTTCAGTGAACACTGCATACGAACAAGAGTCATCTTTTAAGTGTCACCCCAGAATACGACCCTGCCTCTGTACTTTGTGATTCCGGGGTTCCAGCCACGAGAACCTTAAATAACAAATATCAATCAATGATGCGGCATGTTCTTTTCTTCCTTAATTCCTTGCTTCAGCGATCACGTCATTTTTGTTCCTGACTTTCGTCAGCTGCCATGCAGGTATGTTCTCCATTTTTCCCATGCTTTCTCCACTGAAGCCTTTGCTTCTGGTATTTTATGGATTCAAGCATAGGAATGAAAGTTATGCCAAAGATTATAGTGTCTCAGTAAATTTATGCCTCTCTCCCTGCAATTTTGTCTTGATGGCTGTTGCTTTAAAACCATTCCATACGTATCTTCAGAGAATCGTCGGTCTCGACAATACAAGATTTTTTTGTTTTGTGTTGTCCACATGGGCAGAAGGTCTTTTGTGTTTGTAGAAGTTGAAATCTACAAGGTATTGCTGCTTTCATCGGAATTTCCAACTTTCTACGAGCATTTTGCATTGTACGCTTGAATTCGTCATCGTCGGGATCAATAAAGAAATACCGCACAATTTTCTGGAATTATCTGTGCGTGGTTTCTCGGTTGTCCACTTTTGCCTCTCTTTGCGTTTTCGATGCATCAGACATGTGTTTCCTTCTCCCCCGGACAATGAAAATCCATCCGGTGGTTTCTCATTCCATAAAATGAATTTTGTGGATTCTGTCCATGAATCCGACATGTCCCTCCATCAACATTCCAGCAATCTTCAATATGTTTCTCCATCTCTACGTCTAAATTTTTCAATGGCAAACGGAATGATTCTTCAGTCGACACGTACAGTTCTGATTCGGAGTTCTACGTGACGGTAAATGGGATCTCCTGAAAAGATCAAAATTCACTATTGGCTTCATCATCATACCATGATGAGTTTTGCCGTGGGGTTGCAAAGACCCGTCTGATTTTCTTGGAAGATTATCTTGTTCTTCTCGGTCTGGACTGTCCCTGATTAGTTATGGCCAAGTTTGGCCAAACTGCCAAATTTTGTTCCGGCTTCCGCCGGACCGCCTTCCGCCGGACTGCCCCAAATTTCGCTCTTTTTTCTTCTTTTTCCCGCCACCGTTTGCTCTTTTTGTGTCTCTCTGGGGGTCTTTACGTGGAAGAGTGGTGGTGTTTTTGAAGGCCGGGACTTTCACAGGTGCACGTTTGGTCTCTCGGGCTGAGGTTTGAAACACCGTGCACATTTGAGGCCCCAGCATTTCAAAACACCACCACAATTCCACGTGAAGACCCCCCAGAGAGAGAAGAAAGACTGATTTCCGGCGGGAGAGAGAACAAATAGAGGGAAATCTTGGGTCCCCCATCTTTTGGGTCCCCCACCTTTCGGGGCCCACCCTTCTGAACGTCTCTTCGGGGCAGATTCGGCCAAAGTCTGATTGGCCAAAGTCAGTCTCAGCCCCCGGATTAAGTGGATGTTTTCAGATCTTCTTCTCCTGAAATTTTGACTGTTCTATCTTCGACTGGGAAAATGGATTCTCACCTTCATTGGTTGTGGAATTTCTTTTTCATTGAGTTTTCGGACGTCCAGTTCACAGCGGTCACAATGTTTCGTTTCCAGGTTCCTCCCGGGAATAATGCTTTATCGAGAAACGTATCAGACTTTCGGGCCAAATTGATACAGTCGCGACAGGTCTTTGACAGAAATAGTGTAGTGCTCAACCAATGATTCTAACGGTATAATGGGTCCTTTCCATGGTTTTCCGATACGTCTCTCATATGCAGTTTTCCCATCAGCTGAGAGATCTTGCATGTTTCCCAGAGAGCAATTGTGTTCCATGGAATCTGCCCACCATTCGTCACCCAGACCTGATTGCAAGAATACTGCAGAGGTACTTCCTTTCGCTCTCTCTTAGCAATCCTATTAGTTTCCGATCTGTGTGGTGTAGACGTGCAATGATTCCATGAGAAGATCTTCACAAGACTTGCCAAATTCTACAGCCATTTTGGCTCAAGTTTCCCAAGTATAGGCGGGCATTGCTTTCCCGTGTTCCGTCAGGGTTGTGATTTTCCTTTTGCATTCTCGTTAAGACGAACCTTGTGGTTCGCAGAGGATGGAGTGCGATTCCGGCACCGGCAGGATGGTACGAGATCATTCGCGGACCGACCTCCGTCGGTGCAGTGGCCGAAGAAGGGGAAGGGAAAAGGGAACCAGGACGATGTGGGAGTTCAACTCATCGCGGAGGAGCAGGTATCCCAGGGCCAGGTGCACGCGTTCCAGGTGGCCGTTGGAACAGAGGCGATTCCCAGCGTTCTGCCAAGATTCGAAGTTTGGCGGGAGCTCTTGCAGCGTTGGGCCCCGAGGATTCTTCAGCCAAGACGGAGTTCGAAGGTGCATTGAAGCGGGCCAAGGCACAGGAAGGTGCAACCACCCGCATCGACCCGGATGCCAGAGTTGGTGCGGCCCCCGAGAGAGTGGCGAGGTTATTAGAACAGGCCATTGCAGCAATGGGAAATTGCGGACATGTTGATCACTTCATTGAAGAAGGCTCAGAAGGATGCTCAGGAGATGCCTTTGGAAGCACAGATCAGAGAAGCTTTCATAGAACGTTCCAAGAAAAGGATCGAACAATTCGACGTCGAACGTGCAGCCGAAGTCCAGAGGCTGGAGGAGAGTCAGAAAAGACTGGAGGAGCTCCGGGCCGGTTCTTGTTCAGCCAATGGCTCCACAGCCTGTCGATGCCAGTGCAGAAGTGAGCCGACTCCAGCAAATGGTGTTGGATTTGCAAAGGCAATTGCAGGGCCCTGTTGCACCAGGTTAAGGCCGACTTTGGCCAATCCAATTTTGGCCAATCCATTTTTGGCCATCGTGTTTGGCCAGCCAATTTTGGCCAATCCAATTTTGGCCAATCCATTTTTGGCCAATCCTGTTTTTTTGTGTGTTGTTGTGGTTGGTTTTGGTGTGGGAAAGTGTTCTGTGTTGTTTGTTTTTGCTTGTTTGTTGTGTTGTGTGTTGTGTTTCTGTGTTGTTGTGTGCTGTGTGTGTGGTGGGTGTGTTCAGGGCCTCTCTGCCAGACCCCCCCTCCGCCGGACCCCCCTCCGCCGGACCGCCCAAAATTTCCCACTTTTTTCTCACTCTCCCGCCACAGTTTTTTCTTTTTTCCCTCTCTTGTTGGTCCTTTTCGTTGAATTTGGTGGTGTTTTTGAAGACCGGGACCCTCAAATGTGCGCGTTTGGGCTCTCGGGTTGTCGTGTGAAACCCCGGCGGCCCCACCAGACCGGGCCGCCAGGGCTCGCACACGACAGCCCGAGAACTCCAAACGTGCACATTTGAGCGCCCCGGCGCTTCAAACACCACCAAAATTCCACGAAAAAGACCAACAAGAGAGGGAAGAAGGAATAAAAACTGTGGTGGGAGAGGGAAAAGCGCGAAATTTTGGGCCCCCACCGTTCGGGCCCCCACCCTTCGGGAGGCCCCACCCTTGGGCCCCACCCTTCGGAGCCCCACCCTTCGGGGCCCCCACTTTTTCTTGGCCAAAACTGGTCAAATCAGGATGGCCAAAACGGGATTGGCCAAAGTCGGTCTCTTCCGTTGCACCATTGGTCGCCTCTCCATTCCGAAGTCGGAAGAGGGAGGACTACGTTCCTCCCATGGAGGAGGAGGTCTTGGAGTGGCTGGCAGACCGGCAGGAAGACGTGAACACGGCGCTGATGGCGGTTCAATGGCATTAGCTGCCCCCCCTCCCCCCCGGGCGATGCCTAGCGTATGAGGTGTGGCCCCGCCCCTCCCTCCCCCGGTCCCTGGGTTGAGGGACCCAGGTCTGGGGGGGGGGGGTGCTCGGGCCCACCCGCCCGCCCCCCCCACACACACCACCACCACGACCACCACCGAGCAAAAACAATATAGACCGTGTTTGGGTGAAGGCGTCGCGGGCGGAAGGCCCGCGACGCCTTTACACAAACACGGCTTATGCCCACCTTTGGGGTCTCAGCGGGCCTTTCTGCTGAAGGTCCAAATTAGGGTGTTTAGGTGTTTAGGTGTTTAGGGTTCAAGGTGTTTAGGTGTTTGGTGTTTAGGTGTGTTTAGGTGTTCAGGTGTTCAGGTGTTTGGGTGTTCAGGTGTTCAGGTGTTCAGGTGTTTGGGTGTTTGGGTGTTTGGGTGTTTGGGTGTTTGGGTGTTTGGGTGTTTTGGTGTTTTGGTGTTTAGGGGTTTATGTGTTTAGGTGTTTAGGGGTTTACCCCACCCATCGGGGCTCCACCCTTCGGGGCCCCACCCTTCGGGGCCCCACCCTTCGGGGCCCCACCCTTCTGTTCCCACTTTTTCTGGGTTTGTGCCCCCCACCCATCGGGGCTCCACCCTTCGGGGCTCCACCCTTTTGGGTGGAACCCAGAAGGGTGGAGGCCCGATGGGTAAAACACTAAAATTGGCCAAAGTCGGTTTGGCCAAAGTCGGTCAACACTCTAAAACACTAACTTAAATTGGCCAAAGTCGGTTAGGCCCAAGTTGGTCACTCTAATACACTAACATTGGCCAAAGTCGGTCAAAAAAATGGCCAAAGTCGGTTTGGCCAAAGTCGGTCAACACTCTAAACACTAAAATTGGCCAAAGTCGGTTTGACCAAAGTCGGTCAAGACCACGATTGGCCAAAGTCGGTCGAAAAATTGGCCAAAGTCGGTTTGGCCAAAGTCGGCCATGACCGTTTTGGGAGGGGGGGAGGAGTGTTTTGGGAGAGGGGGTGTTTTTTTTTTTGGGGAAGGGGGGGAGTTTGGGGGTCGCGGCCACATTTGGCCAAACCTGTTTTGGCCATCCTTATTTGGCCGCATTTGGCCAGGACCACATTTGGCCAAAGTTAAGTGGCCGCATTTGG
>CBDCEV010000288.1:0-7406 GCA_965215715.1 Hyphomicrobiales bacterium
TTTTCAATCTTCTGGTCCGTTTTTAGTTTTGGGTATTTGTTTTTTTTGAGCTTACCGGAAGTTTGAAAACCTTCCTTTAAAAACTTTTTTAAACCTTTGAAACACTTTTATAAACTTTTGAAATCAATTTTTATTTTTGAAATCATTTCAATGGTTGAAATTTGATTTCAAAAGTTTAAAAAGTATTTCCAAAGTTTTAAAAAGTTTTTGAAAACTGAATCCAGTCTGCGTGACAAATCTTTAGTTTTCAGTTTGGGGTTTTTATTTTGCAGAGAAAAATGAAAACTAAAAACTAAAAACTAAAATATATTCAGTGGGTCGGGTTGGGTGTTTGGGTGCTGGGTGTTGGTGTGTGAGGGTGTTGGATGGTTGGGGTGTTGGTCGGGTGTTGGGTTGGGTGTTAGTGGTTGGGAAGTTTTTTGTTTTTCATGTTTTTAGGTTGTTGTTATGTGTTATGTGGTTTCTTTTGTTTTTGATTTTTGTTTTTCTTTATTTTTTAACTTTTATTTTTTATTTTTTGTATTTTCTGTTTTCAGTTTAGTTTTGAGGAAATCCCGCTTGTACCCCGTAAACTCCCATTCTCCTCCCCTCCCCAACTGACCCCTCCCTCCAACCCCTCCCCTCCTCCCCAACCCTCCAAACCCCTCCTGCCTCCTCCTGCCTCCTGCTCACCTAACCCACTCTCAAAACAACCCTGCCGTTGAACCCCTTAACCTCCCGTTCCCCTGGAACTACCAACCCTCGTCCTCTCCACACCCAAAACACACTTGACCCTCCCCTCACGCCTCCCGTCCCTCCTTCCCACCCCAAGCCCTTGTAAACCTCCCGCAACCCCAATTCTCCTCCCCTCACCTAAAACCTCTCCCAAACTCACCCCACACCCTCCCACTGTTTGAGGTTCATTTCGTTTCGTCTCTGGACCTATTTCAAAATCTGACGCGGAAAAAAGGAAAAAAGAAGAAAACGATACACGAATGGGCTTCAAAGACAAATTGAAAAAACAGTTTGAAAAATGAATAAACATGTCTATGAAAATAGGGAAAAGTGTAATGGTCTTGACAGGTCTGAACCATTACAGACACATTTTAAAAGAACATGTACGATGGCATGGGAAGGTCTTTCAAAACTGTCCTTAAGAGGTGTTTACACGGTCCAGATGAACATCTCGACAGTCTCGAACTCTCGACAGTCCCGAATAAATTTTCGAGAAAAAAAGACCTCCTGCGTACACGGCTCGTGGCCCGTGTTTTTCCCATTACAAAATACCTTCTCGGCAAAAATGCAATATTTGCGGACAAACCCTGACCATCAGTCTTGGCATGGCAAGCTGCGGCGGCTGTTGCCTTGTTTCGGTGTTTCATCCGACGTGAAATTTTGAGATAGCAAGTTTCTAATTTGCGCTAGCGGGGCCCAACATATGGTCTTCTTCCGCAAGGTTTTTGGCATCCATGTACGCAGGCGGTCTGTATGCTGCAGGTTGCGTTCTTTGGTGTGCTGCGTGTTGGACGTATGGATTTCAATTAAAGTGAAAGAACCGTGAAGGAATATTTCAATGAAGAAAAAAGAATCAAAAATAGACGTAGAAACATATACTTGACATAAAACATTATTTCAGTATTATTGGAAGTTCCTTATATTAGGTGTTCTTCTGAGATGTGGTTTTGATTGGGAGGGACGAAAATGATAAATCGAAATAAATAGTAACTTTATTCGTTCTCTTGAACGTCATAATATTACTTGACTATTTCAACTTATTAATTTTATTCGGTGGTGAAGGTTTGCGGGACCTCCAGAATAAAATGATATTTGGGGAAAACACGTACTGATATGACCTTAAATGATAACTTGAAAGACAAACTGTATTCACTTTTTGTTGGAGTATTCTTTTGAGTTATGATTTTTGCAATTGGGTGTCCAGAAAAAACAAAAAGGAAGATCACAGACAAACGCGTATTAAAAAAGAAAGATAACTAGAAACAAAAATCTTTATTCCTTTATTTTGGATGATGTTACAAAGTTACTGTTTCGAGTTGAGATGTTTAGGTGGAGGTGGTGAGTTCGGATTCCATCCCAGAATCAAAAGGGTCAAAAGTAAAAAGAATACAGATAATTCAGATAAATGTATGATCAGGGTCAAGAACAATTCCGCAAAAATAACTTTATCCATTTAAAGAACGGATATTGCAAGCTCTTCTTTCGAATTATGAAATTGTCTGGTCCATCAGATTTTTTGGTCAAGTTGAAGTTGATGAAATAAAATGACTATGTGTCATTTGTCGTGGATCGTTTTCTTGAGCCATTCGTGCGGAGTGCGCGTCAGTGTCTGATGATAGGAACAGATACTACACTTCATCAGGACTGAGGGACTGATGGCAACTGTGTGTGTATGTCAGTGTCGACGACAAGGGAGAATTTTAACAAAAATACAAAAACAAGTAAATCAGAATACATGTATGAATATTTCCTTGGAAATCAAAAATGGATAGAGTTAATATTTCAAGTTCTGTTTTAAGTAATATTAAGATGTATATTCAGATGTTTCTCATTAAATTCTTTTCTTTAAATTTGTTTTTTTGGGGAGAGGGAAGCGACAAACCCTCATCCCTCCCAATTAAAAAATTCGGAAAGAGAATTTGTATAGAGTAATTCAACATAGCAATGAGTCAGGTTCTTACGTTTAATGATTATTTGATGAAAATATTGTTTGGATCGTTTTTTTTTCTGGGAGAGTCAGAAACCCCTTCCTGCCAAATTACAATAACATTTCAAATTCAACGAACAATTGAAAAACTTGTTACAATAACAACGAATGAAATTATGATTTTAGGGCATGAATTGTTGGTGGTGTTGGGTGTGTTTTCTGTGTTTTTCTTGTGTGCGGGGGGTTTCAAGTTGTGATTTTATTATTAATTGAAAACAAGTGTACAAAATTAGGATTATTCTTTCCATTTTGAAAAGGCTCCCAAATCCTCATCTCCTCAATTCCAAAACTTATCAAAAACATACATCAAAAATTGATAATGTTGCTAATTCAAGTTATTAAATGTTGATTGTCTTAATACGTATGTTTCTACTCTTGTTATTCTTTATTGACTCATGCTTTGACAGTCTTTCATTTAAATTGAAATGCACAAGCCGGGTACTCCAATTTTGTCTAATGTGACTCTTCCTCTTCCCCATTGACTAACTCAATTTTATTTTCTCTACCGTCAAGAAACCATCGAGCACCTTCCCTTCGCCACAGAGGTTCATAAACGTCCTTCGTCATTCAGTTTTTCATTTTCCGTCCGTGCGCGTGCGCGTCCCTTTGCAGTGGGTTGAATCACCCGTGGAAACACGCAGCACTCCTAAAAAGGACGCAACCCTACAGCCTGCAGAACGTCAGCGTACACTGATGCCTGAAACATAAAGAAAGAGGACCATATATTGGACACCCTGAGGGCAAATTTGAATCTTGCAGCCCCCAAGTCCTCATCTCTCCAATTCAAAAACATATCCCAAAATAAAAACAAAAAAACATACATCAAAAATTATTAAAGTTACCATTTCAAATCAAAAAATCAAAATTCGAAATAAGAACTCATACACATACACTCATTTCAAAAAAAATAACGCTACTGCTTCACGTTATTTATTCCTAGTTACATTATTACTTGGATGTATATTTTTCTTCATTGACATATTCCTTCATAGTCTTTCACTTTAATTGAAATGCACACGTCCAACACGCAGCACATCAAAGGACGCAACCTGCAGCATACAGATCGCCTGCGTACACGGATGCAAAAAAAACTTGCGGAAGAGGACCATATATTGGACACTCTCGAGATATTCCTCGGGGCTCTGTATACACTTTCAATAAAAAAGTTTCAGCAGAGACCTGTATATGTTTACTAAATATTATTGTACATGTTCCTTCATGAATCAGACCTTTTAAGACCATTAAAAGTACATTCAAGAAACATGTAAAGGAACATTTGCAACCGCAACGGTTGTCTCTTTGAACACATTCAAAGATCAGTTGGACCTTCAAATGTTGTCGTAAATTTTTCATTTCAATGTGTCTTGAAATGTTTTCGAATTACATACGGTAATCATTGTGTTTTCATGAAAATGACTTTTAAATGTTCTTTGAAAGGTTCAGAACCTTTGAGGACCCAAAAGGTACATATAAAAGATTTTTAAAGTGACATTCAAGGCCGGAGCTTTTGCGGTGCTGTCGACATTTTCTCTGGAGGTGTCGAGGTTTCGGGATTTTCTCCGAGACTGTTGAGATTTTTCCTCAAAACAGTCTAAACACCTCAAAAGGACAGTTTGTTTCCAGAGCCTGAAGTGTAATCGTAAATGTTCCTTTAAACGTTCCTTCAAAGGTTTCTTTGCTGGCCTTCTTCAGGTTTCCTTTCCCTTTTCTGTGGGCGGTGCTGCTTTCTCTTCTTCCTCCTTTTGTGTGGGCCGTTCCCTTCTTTAAAACTTGAGATGACACTTAATCAAAAAAATGTAACTCATGGACAGTAAATCAAATTAAAACCAAATTATTAAAAGTAAAGTGGGAGTTGCCTTTTCCTTCCTTCATTAGAGTGGGTGCTGCTTCCCATCGTTTTGGGGTTGTGCTGCTTTTCCCTCTCTCCTTTTGGGTGGTGCTCCTTGGTCTTCCTCTTCTTTCTCCCTGTCCATCTTCTGGATGGTTTCCTTCACCTTTTTTTGTGGGCGGTGCAACTTTCTTTTCTTCCTTTTGTGTGGTGCTGCCTTCCTCCGCCTCCTCGGCGTGATATGAAATTAAATTAAACAATGTAACTCATTTTGCATCAAGTCAAATGAAATAAAATTGAAATAGAGCCAAGTAAAGTCAAATGGAAGTGGTGGTTTCCCTCCTCCTTTGGGGTTTTGCTGCTTTCCTCCCTCTTCCCTTTTGGGCAATGCTGCGTTGGGTTCCTTCTTTGGTGTGGTGTTGATTTCTTCTCTTGGGAGCTGCCTTCTCCTACCTTCCACTGGGTGGTGCTGCATTCCTCCTCCTTGGGGTGGTTGTTTTCTCCCCATGTTGAATTTCTGTTTTATTTCTGCTGATGATTTTCATTACAATGATCATTACCAACCACTTCCAAAAAGGAGGAGGAGAGGAAAGCAGCACCATCCAAAGGAAGAGCGGAGACCATAACTTCCATTTGACTTTTCTCCAGTTCAATTTAATGTGGTGTGCTTTTAATCAAAATTAAGTTTTACTGCGACCTTCAGGGTCGCAAGATTAACTTTACAAACTCGAAAACTTTGGTTGGTTGGTTGGTGTCGCGACCGACCGTAACGCGCGTTACCTTTTGACTTGCCCGAAGGTAAAGAATTTAAAAAATCCCTAAACAACGCCTGCGTTTGAGGGTTCTCTGTATTATTAAGGTGGGTGTTTGGATTTCCGAGTTCCAATTCCGTTGCCTCGATTTTGCCCCCAGGATTTTGCCCCCCAGTGTTTGGATTTCCGAGTCCAAAATCCGTTGCTCGGATTTTGCCCCCGTGGGTGAGTGGTTTTCCGAGTCGACCGCCCAACGGACGTTGATAAAAAACGTTGTTTATGGTCTCGTTGCCGCAGAGGTGTAATTAAAAATATAATAAAATCAAACAAATGAACAAATGAAAAAATCAAAATGATGAATGAATCTCTGAGATGACTGACTCTTTTCGCTTGAGACTCGTGTTGACTTGTGCAGACAACATCAGTGCTGTGCAACATGAAAAGCGCGCATGTCGCGTCAAGTGTACGCTCTATACACAAGGTCAGGAAGCAACGAAGACCAACGGGACAACACTGACTGAAAGCAGAGGAAAGAATGACCTGAGGACAGCATGGATTTATCCACGCCCCTCAGGATCGACTGCCCATCACGGCGGACGATTCCGCTCAATTCCCGATGGTGTCGTTGGCTTCATTCTGCCTCTCCCGTTAGACGTTCGACGTGCTCCTTCAAACTGATCTGTTCATCACCAGGCTTCGCTGTGCTGAACCAATCACGATCACGTTTCCACAATTCGTTTCCAGACCCGTTCCTGGCACCTCGTCCCGACCCGACAAATCATAATCCACGGCGCGTCACCCCATCGGAATCTGCCAGACTGCTGTGCTGCGTGAACCCTTCACGATCTTCAGGACACGAGTTCGTTCAACGCTGCGTACTCTTGAATTCTGGTTGTCTGTTCGTCTCAAAGACACGTACTCAACCTGTCGCCAATCTCATCCATGTTCTCGATCTCTTGCCAATCTCAATCGATGTTCTCGACCTGTCGTTTCCGTAGCCGCAGGGCCGCTGACTCTCAAGTCCCCTGTTCGACCCTTAACGCCATCCTCGACCGTCCTCCGGTGATATGGCAGCTTGCTCTCTTCCCTCTGAGCCAAGTGTTTCGTCCCCATGTCGGCGGGATTTTCGACTCCCGACACTTTCACGATGGTCAGCTCACGGCGTGCCGCCGCCTCTTGCACCCACAAGACTTGGGTATCGAGATGTCTCACTCGCTCCACTCCGCGCCATGAGGAAAATCGCCTTCGACGCTGTGGCGTCCACACTTACACGTGGTTTCACCACTTTTGACACGTCAGCAGCCATGGCCACTGCGCCCAAACACTCGATGCACTCTTGGTCAATGTGTAAAACTCAGCTTCACCTGAGCTTGTCGCCACCACATTTTGAGTTGATGCTAACGCGGCAAGGAGATGCCCACCAAGCATCACGTATGAAGACGAAGCCGTCCGTCGAGTCTTCGCACACCCAGCCAAGTCGCTGTCTGAGAAGACGTCCACGATTGGCTGTTCAGCTTGTCTGTTGTACACGACCAAGCATCTCGGACTTCCCTTCAGGAATCGCACCAGACGTTTGAGGCTTGCATGTTCTTGGTGTTCGGCTGCTGCATCCGTCTCGCAAGTTCCTTCACTGCGAACTGCAGCTCACATCTTTCTTGACTGAGATAGTTGGCCCGCATCGTCCACGATCGGTGGCAAGCTCGACCCTCTGCATCAAGCTCCTTGCCATCTTCTTCATCAGTCGTCCGCACACTAGCAGTACTCACAGCTTTGCTTTCGTTGCTCAGTCTCATCTGTGACACCAAGATTTCCGTCGCTGTCTTCAAGAACTTCCAACTCTTCCATTTGTTGCATTCCAAGCTCTCTTGCTTTCTTGACCATCTCCGAGTTCAACGGCAATCCAATGCTTCTGTCTCTGAACTCTTGACCACCGTCAGCATTGTCAGGGAGCGACAGCAACTGCGGCTCCTCAACTGCTGCGATTGTCAGCTGTCGATCTCGTCCCATCATTCTCTGGCTCGCATGCTATGTCGCAAAGCTCGCAGTATCGCTGCCACCAACCGTGGTGGATACTTTTCACAAGATTTCGTTCTGCCGCTCAACAACTGGATGTGATCGTGTCCAC
>CBDCEV010000289.1:0-4407 GCA_965215715.1 Hyphomicrobiales bacterium
CCCTGCCACTTTTGATCTTCCACTTGTGTTCATCCCGCGATCTGTTGTTGGCACCCCAGCTTCGCCATCCGCTAGGTGCCACTGTGGGCTTCGAGAATTGGTGATGGCCAGAAGGGAACACTGATTGGGAATCGAACGGCACATACCCTGCTTGACAGATTCTTCCCAACACAACTCGTCAAAGCATATGTCAGTGTCACAAGAGGCCAACAGAAGGATGGACACAACAGAGACAACGGACACACGAGTCGACATCAGAATCAACCCGCAAAATGCAGTCCTCACACGTAGGACTCCAGGAAAATCAGTTTAGGTGAACCCACAGATCCTTCCACAGCCTCAGATCCTTCCACATCAAAATCGATCCTGCAAAACCTGCACGAGATGTTCGTGGAACGTTTGCAAATTGGCCAAGAGAAGGTGTCCACATTACCTTCCTCCTCCAAGCTTCTTTTACGCGTGCTCTGTTTTCTTCCTGTGCTGCTAATTTTTGATTGTTCTTTGCACTTTCAAATCTGCCCAAATCGTCTCATAAACAGCGTACTGAGGCTCCTCTTGTAGGAGGTGATTCCCGATTGTGTGGATGAGTCCAAGTTCCAGTGCGGACACGGTGGGTTAAAGTTCGGATTCGAACATGTGGGACAGTGTCCCGACAAACAAGCCAAGACAATGTGACAACTGTTGACGAAATTGGGCGTCCGCAAAGGAAACACTCGGGAGGGACGGAGCGGGAAGGAGGGAGATGACACAAGCGACTTGTGCCAGCGAAGCCTGGCGGGGAAGTTGGCGTGGGCTGAACATTATTTGTTCGTTTTGAGTTCGACTTTCGAGAATTCGGGAGCGAGATTTCAGCCGAATTTCTGCTTGCAGCTGATCCTCGAACCAGGCAGTGTGAAAGAGGTCTACCATATCGCGCTCGCGATGTGCGAAACAGCCATCAAAGTTGGACAGGCAGTTCATTTCACGCTCGTCAGTCCCTTGGACAAACAAAAAACACGTACAAGGCGACGCGCAGAAGAAACAGTTCTACCAGACAGTCCACGGCTGCGTTGTCTGTTTCGACCCCTCCCTCTTCTTCCTCCCGCCCCGCAGTTAAAACTCAATTTTAATGCTTGAGGGTTGTTTTTTTCCCTTCTCCTTCTTCGTTGTTGGCCCCTGTCAAGTTTCCTCTCCTCCCTTCTTGCGGGCTGCAAAAAAACGAATGTCCACACTAGAAACCCATGCAATTCACAAACACAACGCTTCCGTTTTTTCTCTTTTTTTCATGATTCGTTTGTGTTTTCTCATTTTGTTGTCTCCGTTTGTTTTTTTGTCTTTTTTCATTGTTTCTCATGTGTTTTGTCTCGTTTCGGGCCTTTGTCGAAGGAGCTGGGTGGGAAGAAAAGAGAAATGAGCCAGCGATGTGGAACAAACGTACCAGTACTTCACTGACCCAAACCCATAATCCTGAAACTTGAACCTTGAGCGACCCTTAACCTTGAACCCCGCCTTTGGCCAATCCGGCACAAAGTTCGGTTCCGGGTCCTCGCCTTGGCCTCCTTCGAAGGATTGGACCTCCCTCCTCCCTCCTCCTCGACCATCCTCAAATTCAGACCCCAGGCAATGATACGAGGGATGGTGAGAGGTGCCGGCTGATGGGAGGGAAGAGGAGAGAGGGCCATCTGGGCTCGCCAATGCGATAGTGCGTGGGTGGTGTTGCTTTCTCCCTCCTCCCTTCTTTGGAGTGATGTTGTTGTCCTCCCTCCTCCTGTGACGAGTGCTGCTTCCCCTCCTCCTCTTCCGTGTTGAGTGGTGGTGTTTCTCCCCCCTCTCCTCTGGTGGGAGGTGCTGCTTTGCCTTCCTTTGGCGATTATTTTCTCATCCGACAAAAAAATTAGAAAGTGAAGTGTGAAGGGGATGTAGAAGATGGTGCTGGGAGCAGGGAGCGGCTTGAAGGTAAAGTCAAAGACAGGGGTCCAGGGCAAGGCGGCGAAAAATGAAGGAACTGCGAGACGGTGGCGCGTGAGCCGGGTGGAGCGGTGACCCTCACGGTGACAGCTGTCGTTTTTGAGGACCAGACATTATCGAGGACGCACTCGTGACGGCGAGGGTCAATGCGTCGGGTGCGTTCCTGCGCCTCCTCCCCACAGGTTTTTCGCTTGAGGCGGCAAGTGAATAAATTCATAAAGTGTGTTTTGAATTTATTCAAGAAACAAAACAAATAAACAAAACAGAAATGAGTACCAAATTTCAGAAACAGAGAAATAAATCAGCAAATGAATAAATAGTTGAATTTTTCATGGAATGCAACAGAGAAATAGACAAATAAATAGACACATGATTCACAAAAATTGTTTATTACTATTGTTGTCGTGATTTATCGAATGTCCAATTTTCTAATTTATACGTAGTTGTTTGTTGATTTATTTCACCTGCACAAGTCTTTTCTTTTTGTAAAAAGATATCATTCGCTTGTGTGTCTCTTTATTTTTGTATGTTTTTTCAAATGATACATTTCTTGATTCATTTCTTTGTTTTCTGTGTTGTCGTATTTTTGTGTTTCTTATTCGTTTACATTGCTGTCAATTGATGAGTTACCATAACTTGTGATAGTTTGTTCAGCATGAGTTACGATTACTTATGGTTCTACAACTTTGAACAATTTGAGTCTTTTACAAGTCAATTTTCCAAAAACTTTGTAACTTTGTGCACTTCTTTTCTTTGAATTTTTTGTGTGAAAAACTGATCCAACTTCTTTTTTTTGACCAAAAAAGAGGAAGGATTATTGTGAACAGTTTTGTCTCTCTTTTTTCACTTTAATTCATGATAAGTTACTTATCAAAAGTTTTGTTAACTTTTCATAAATCACCTACCACAAGCAATCAAAACTGACGGTAAGTCTTTTTATCTCAAGTTATCATGACCTATTATGGTTCTACAATTTGAACTTACGATAAGTTACTTATCAAAAGTTCTGTTGATTTTGGGTGACTTACCAGAAGTGATCGAAACGTATGCCAAGGTTTGCATCTCAAGTATTCACAACTTATGATCAACTTTTTTCATTTTCAACAACTATTTAAACTTTTTAAACTTTTCGTTTTCTTTATGTTGACCAGTATTCACGATTTCAACCCTTTTATATGTTTTTTTCACAAATTGTTTTCACACTTTGTTTTCTTCTTTCATTGTAACTTTTTGAACAATTAGAACAGTTTGATCAATTTGAATTATTTTCATTGTTGTTATTAACGATAAATAACTTAGTATAAGTCTTGATATCTTATGGTAAGTTCATTATCATCAATTAACATTACATTTGAAAACAAACTAATCATAGACTTGAGCTGTTCAAAAACTTTTCAAGTTTAAAAGAGTTGAAAAACAGTGTAAAATAGCTCAAATAGTTTAAATTGTTAACCTAAAGTTTCGGTAACATACGAGAAATAACTGATCGTAAGTTTGGGTAGCTCATGGTGAGTTATTTATCATAGGTCACCAGAAGTTTTGATAAGCAACTTATCATAGGTTAAAAATTTAACCGTTAAAAAATGTTCAAATAATCCAAAAACTTTATGGTAACTTACCTTAATGAACCGACCGTAAGTTATGACAGCTCGTGGTAAGTTTTTTTTCGTAAATTAACAGAACTGTTTGATTAGTAACCTATCACAAGTTGAAGTGGCAAAGTTTTGACCATATAGAGTTACAATAATTTTCGAAAGTATTAATGATGCAAATATCTGAAAACAGCCAACATGGGTAAACTAGTTGCAATACTTGAACTGGTTCACATACTTCAAAACGTTCAAAAAGTTTGAAGAGCTTTTGCTTCGGTGCCTCGCACCTTTACTCCGCTACAATGCTTGTGTGGTTGCCACCCGTGTTCACAACTCGTGTGTCTGTGACTTGTGTCGCGTGCGCGTGCTCGTGAGGTTGACCACCCACGGCCTTCCGTCGGAACGGCCCCAGTGTACCGTGGGTGTCCTGCGGGGACCCACTGAGGTGATCCAGTCTCCAGTGTGAGACCAAATCAAAGCGCCAACCCGTGCTGTGATTGTTGGTGTGTAGTGGTGCGTCGTGCACGTGGACGTGTTGTCTCTGTGGAAAGTCCAGTCCTTACCTTTGTTGGGTTCCCTCTCACACCCTCCTCGAGATGGTTACGGCTGTGGCCCGGTCGATCTTCGGAGAAACCTCGCAGCACCTGTGGCTCATTGCACTCGCTGTCACGACTGATCTCCATTCGACTTCACGGCTGGACCTTCTGCTGGCTTCGACTCAGGCACGAACTCCTCTGTATGAGCTGATCGTGCAAGCGTTGATTCGACTGTGAATGCTGTACTCGTCCTGATGCCGCTTGCCTTGCTGTACATTGGTCCGCTCCGTCACGCGGTGATGAGCATCATCGTCAGCAATCAACTCGCGTTC
>CBDCEV010000290.1:0-1293 GCA_965215715.1 Hyphomicrobiales bacterium
CGGCGACGTTGCGCGAGCCCAGGCGGCCCCAACAGCCACCGGGGTTTCACAAAATGACCCCAGAGAAAAGTCGGGTGGTCCATGCCGCGACCCATGGTCACAATTCCACGAGAAGACCCCCGGAGAGAGAAAAAGAGAGCGAAATTGGAGCGGGAGAGAAAAAAAAAACGCGAAATTTGGCCCCCAGGCCCCCCACTCTCCGGGTTCCCACCCTCCCCTCTCCCCAAAATGGCCCAAACAAATTGGCCATAGTGACATTGGGAACTGAAGTACCACGGCCTGGCCTAAGTTTTCATTGGCCCAAGTTGCAATCGCCCTGTCTGGAAGGGAAAGGCCCGGAAGATGGGGGCCCGAGTTGGGCCCTCACGGGTGGGAGACCGAAGTGTGGTGTTGCAAGTTTCAGGGGTCCAGGTTTGGGTTCAGGGTTTGGGGTTGGAGATTCAATGCTTCAAGGGCTAAGCTTTGGAGGTTTTACAATTCAGGTTCGGCGTTTGTTGTCCAACCCAAGAGTGAAAACACACCCACCCACCCTGTGATCCACATCATGGAGAAAGTTGTCGCTTCACAGAAAGAACATAGAAAAGGAAAAACAAAACTTCAAAAAAAAAATCACCTCACTCCCTGATATTTCTCGATTCCAATTGTTTTCGATTGACACAATGCACAGCTTCTTGGTGGTCGTTTTTCGGCCTTTAGTAACAGCTTCGATTTCGGCCTCTGACTGGGCAGGATATTCGCAAGAAAACCATGGAAATTGTCAATGAGTTTGCGCTCGAAGTTAGTTCATGTTGGAAATCGTAGGGAAAACTATTGGTCCCGTGCTGTTTGTCCCAACAATCGTTGAGAAATTAGCGCTTGGACTAAATTATCCCAGGAAGTGTCAAGGAATCAGCACCGGGCACTACCTAATTATCTCAGGAATCATTCAGGATTCAGCGCTTGTATTTCTTATCACAAGAATCGTAAATGATTTATGAGCACGTCGCAAATAATCTTAAAAATCGCAGCAGATTCTGCGCCTGGATTTGATTACCTCAAGAATCGTCAATAATCAGCGCATCCTTGGAAACGTCTGGAATCCGGTGCCTGGCAATAATTGTCCTTGGAATCGTCCAAGATGAAAGAAGGTCACCAAGCCCTAAACAAAATTGTTGTGTACCTTTGGAAAGTGAACAAGACGGGAATCACCAACACTGATTCATGTGAACCCGTGTTGATTATTTTTCTGTTTCTTTGTTCTTAACTTCCGAGTAGCTCCACAGGCCTTAAACTTGATTGTTTTGGACCTTCGGG
>CBDCEV010000291.1:0-6893 GCA_965215715.1 Hyphomicrobiales bacterium
GCACAGCCAGATCTGAAACTGTGGAGTGATACAGCTCCGCCAATCTCGCCCTGGCGCAAGTAATGCTTGAGACGGGCATCCGCAGCCGAGGAGGAAAAAGGTTTGACAATAACGGTGCCATCTGAAGACGTAGGACGGAACAGAAAACCGCTCGTAAGGTCGATTCCAATTCGCTTAGCGAAGGCCACATAGGGATCAATAGCTCTAACCGGACAAATGTCTGGATACTTACTACGGCGTATGCCAAAAAGGTTGGACGAGCCATCACGGAGGTTTTTTTCCCAAATGTGATTGAAAAGTAAACCATCGCCATCTGGGAAACGGAGAATTTCCGGAGTCTTCACTTGCCCCAGATCACCTGCTCTATCCCCACTGAAAAACAGAGTTTTAAAAAAGGCTTGGTCTCTCATGAGAACAAACATCTCGATTGAGGAAAGTTTATCAGAGAAAAGCTTTTTATCCAAAAAGTGGCTTAGACGCACGAGATCATGAACGAAGACGGGAGTAGCCTGGGTAGGGGTAATTTGGGCTTGAAGTTGCTCGGCCGCTGGGTTGCCGATGAGAAGCCTGGGGTTCCACTCCGCCTGGGTTCCCTATCAGAGAGTCCACCGTCCCGTAGGCGAGGCGCGTGGGGCAAAGACACGAGAACGACCCTTTTCGCCCGAAAAATTGGCAAGCGGATTTGTGTACCGTAGTCTTCCCCTTACGGTCTTTCCAACCGAGAAAACGGCAAAGCTCGCGGGGGAGTGGCGGTAGAAATATCCTTCGGAAAAGGAAGGGAAGACAAAAAGAGCTCAAGCTCTTTTTGAAGGGAAGTCCTCTGCTTAGCATAACTGGAACCAGCAGAAAAACTAGCAATCTGCAAAAGACGGTCGTCGAGGGCAATAACATCTAGAGGAACACTGGAGCCTGAGGCAGGGACATCGACTAGAACTTTTCTTTGATAACCACAACTTTGACAAAAACGGAACGAAGCATCGTTAGGGTATGAACACGAAGGGCAGGATACCGACTGGGTAAAAAGCTTTGGAACCACCGGCAAAGGCTAAAACGAACAAACAAAGAAAAGAAACAGTCAATTACAGTTTAATTTTAATGTTAATTTTACAATTTTCTATTTATTAAACTACAAACAGCTCAAATTATCGCGTAGTGCGTGATAATTCGCCAAAGACAATAAAGCTATCGAAACAAGGTCGGCTAAGATTACTATTGATTAAAATTGTCCAGAAAACTGTTCCAAAATAAAAGTCTCTAGATAAGTTATCGTGCCTATCCGAACAAACAGAAAAAATTATATACCAAGCCTTCTGCGTGGACAAAGACGGAGAAATCCAAACTATAGTAATACTCTGAAGGCCCAGAGATCCCAAGGTAATTTAAACGTGTCGGAAAAACCATGCTTAGAAGGCATTAAAATTGCTCCCAGCTCACCCTTACAAGAGAGTTTGAGCGAAAAACGAGCTGACTGGGAAAGGATAGACCACCAATAGCGCCTAGGATGAACATCAGGAACCACAACAGTGCAAGGTAACTGCGTGGTACGCAGGTGTTTCAGAACTGGACCAATCAACAAAATAGGCGGGAAAATGTAGGGATTGCGAAGGAGAGGTTTGGAAACCGACTGGCTAAAACCCTGACCAAAGAAATCTACCCCTGACGAGAGAGGAGTCGGGTACGGAGTAAAATGGGGCAGAATAACCCCACCACCGTCAGACTGGGCATTAGAGTCAAGGGCCATGAGGTCCACAGAATGGCCGTCTAAACCACCAAAACACGGATGACTCTGAAGGCGAAGTCATAGGTGTCGAGCCAATTTGCTATCAGCCGGAGAGAAACGTCGAGAAGGGTGGTCAGCAGGGTTCTCTCGGGAAGGGATATAAAAAACCGACAGGTGCAAATTAAGGCTCAAAACCGTGTTAGATAACTCCTTTAACGCGTCAGAGAAAGAACTAGACCGGGCTGCCTGGGACTGCCATGCTCGAACGAGGGCTTGGTTGTCGACATACGCATCCACTCGCGCGTCTCGAAGTTTATCTCCAAAGGACAAAAGAGTATTAGAAAGGGCCTTAGTTTCCTTAACATTGATATCCAAATCAACGAGAGACGCCGGCCAAAAATCGGAAATGCAAACGCAGCTCTCCTTGGGAAAGACACCTCCCCATGCGAACAAGGACGCGTCAGAGTAAATAACAAACTGATGATGTCGTTCACTACGCCAGTTTCCAACCCTGGCAACCACCGACGGATCAGCCCAGTGCTGAATCTCAGCTCTCCACGGTGGGGTGATATGAATGAGTTTGGAAGATTTCAAACCCCTACCAATAGCAAGGTTGATTTCATTTGTAAAGAGGCGTGAATCCTGTACCGCAAGACGAAACGAGATACATTTTCCTGCGAGACGTTGAAGGGTGTGGACAGAGACAGTGTTATCTGAAAGGATCGAGTTAACCAACTCAAGAAATTTCTTCTGCTTGTCAACAGGTAAATAAAAGGCCTGTAAATCTGAGTCAGAGATAAAACCGAGACATTTGAGCTTTTTTGCGGATGAAAAACACACTTTTTAAGACCAAGAGTATAACCCAAACATGTTAGGGTATAAACAGCAAGGAATACAGCAGCTTTTGCAGCGTTGAGACGAAATTCAGAAGCCGGGGGGGGGTGAGTAACGGCTGTTTCACGGCGTGAAAATTGCTAACCTGCAACTCGCCGTTATGTCTATCGTCAATGTATAAGGAAAAAGGCACACCGATTGAGCGCAAATAATGCGAAACTAACAAACCAGTGGAATGGTAGATATAAGCTGAAATCTTCCATCCAAAAGGAATGGTATTAGAAACAAAATACCATCCTTTCCATTGAAGCCCGAAGAAGGTGCGGCTAGGCTCATCAAGGAGAATGTGGTCATAGCCGGATTTGTCATCTAAGGTGGTCTGGAAAGAGCCTTTCTCCAGATATCTGGGCAAATGTGACATGTTGTCCAACTTAAAAGGACGATCCATCATCCACAGGTTGAAGAAACGGTTGTCAGAGACGGGGCTTGGTCGGTTCAACGGTCAAAGGAAGAACTAAGTGTGGAGGTTTTACTGTACCAACCCGCCCCCAAACAGAAATTGCGCCGCTACAAACTCTTTCGAGTATAGTTTTGTCAATAAAGTCATGAAAACCATCACAGGACTTATTGTTTCCAAATTCCACGGCTGGCGGAATATCCGAGTCATAAGCAACGCCTTTAAAATTCCCCTTGAAAGGTTTAAAAAATTTCGCGAGGGAAACTTTATGCTTTAACCAATCCAAAACCTCATCGGCTCTGTCATACGAGCCAGAGGCGGCGACTTGCTCCCAGATCTCGGGAAACTGATGAAGCTGGCCAGCGATGAACACGTCCGGATCACGAAAAGGGAATTTTTCAATATCGGGAAGAAACTTTCCAGCGCATATATCCTGAGCGAAAACGCGGTCAAAACGGGGAGCTGTCATTCCTCCATCAAGTGGCCACATATCCATGGTTACCCAGCGGGAGACCCTTATGTGCGAAACTTGAACGCATGGCGTCGGATCAAAAATGCATGGGGAACTAGGAGGAAGCACCCTTCGCTTCTTCTACGAAAGAAAACATAAAAAAGGAGGGAAATGAAACCCACCGAAAGGTAAAGAAAGAAAAGAAAAAACCACGGTTACTATGGCCACCAGAAAAGGAGGAATGACAGCCTGACCCAGATAAACCGGGAGGAGAGTTTTACTCCTGTTTCAAGCCACATTCACCCTAAACTGGTACCAAAGAAATAACGAGAAACCGAAAGAGAGGTAGAAAACGAAACAATAATAACACAAAAAATAGCTTTATTCATCCGAAAAGCACAAAAAATACAGCTTTGCTGCAGCGCGAAAACATTGCGCGCAACACTTACGCTGTCTTGTTACGCGCCCTAGCAGACTTCATTTCCTGAAATTCAGTGCAATCTTTAATGAAATGTTGAGTTGACCCGCAAAAATAACACGGGCAGAACGCATACGTCGACTGGTAAACGGGGTAACCGAACGGCCTGCCGGGAAACTATTACGGCGACGGTTGTCACGGGAACCTCCTTGATAGCTGAATTGATTGCTATAACGCCTCCAACTTGGAGAAGCCGCTGGCCTACCCTCCAGGGTAACATGCTTCAGGAGCTTATTGGTCTTCTCGAGAACCTTGCTGTTTATCGGGTCACCAACAAGTGCGACCAGCAAATCTCGCAGAGACTTCTGATGCAAGGACTTGGCGTGTTTTTGCACCTCATCCAGAACACACTCATATTCCCGCGCTTTGGCGTGATTGTTGATCTTCGCCACCTTTACCAAGGACTCCAGATCCAATACAGCATCCTCTGGATCAAAACGCGTCTTATCAAGAGTCCTGTGCAGAGCCTGTAAGGCCAAACCCAGGGAATCGGTCTCACTTTTACCTTCCAAATTTCTTAAGCCTTTCCTCAAGCGCTTGAACGCTCAAATTAGTCTGACCCTTTAAAGGAAGAAAAATGCCTGGTCACCATAGATAAACACCAGTTAAAGGTGCACAAAAATATACTAAGCACAGCCCCAAGCTGTTGAAGTACGCAAAACGTTACTAATTCGAGGTGCAAGAAGTTAAGAAAACACCGCCGGGGCGAAAAAGAAAAAAAAAAACGTTCACTCACAAAACAAAGCCAAAAACAACCCTTAATTAAACGCCGCAAAACTAGACGTTGAGGCGAGAAAACATTAAATTAGCATGCAAATGGCAAAAATCACAACTAGAAAACAAAGAAAGAACTTTCCGACAAGTTCTCTAACGCCTAAAGAAACTCTGTAATTGAAATCCAAAAACAAGAGAGTTAAATTCCTGAAAACACCGCTTGACAAAGCAGAATATAATTCGTTTTAAGATTACTACAACCCGGTCCATCCGAACTTTGGTTTCACTGCGGTGTCTAAGTGTTAATTTGAGCGGTAATAGAAAAGCGCCATAATCGAAAATTAGTAACTATCACGTATAACCAGATTCTATCGAATGTAGTGTCACAGCCGCGTCGTAAGTCAAATCACATTAGAATTGTACCGCAGCGACGCTATCGAACAGCGCCGAACCGAGCTCAACCCAAAACCAAAGCCCATCTAGTATAAATACAGCAAACTAAGACAGCGATCGCACAAAACAGACATGTTGGCGAGCAACAAATGGCAAGTAAAATTAAAATTACATGAGGACGCTGTGTAACCCATTAGCAAGCATATAACTCGGCAGTAACAACAATTAGTGGCGGTAAACAATACCGACTAATGCACATATCAGACATTTTGAAAGAACCTTGCGAAAACCTTTACTCACGGACACATCGTGAGAGTTGCAAAAACCCTTGTGAGGTGGCCGTACCACTCACGCACATATTCTTCCATTCTGAAAACTCTGGTCCGGTGGCCGTACCACCCACGCACATATTCTTCCATTTCAAACTCTGGTGCGGTGGCCGTACCACTCACGCACATATTCTTCCATTTTCAAACTCTTGTGCGGTGGCCGTACCACTCACGCACATATTCTTCCATTTTCAAAACTCTTGTGCGGTGGCCGTACCACTCACGCACATATTCTTCCATTTTCAAAACTCTTGTGCGGTGGCCGTACCACTCACGCACATATTCTTCCATTTTCAAAACTCTTGTGCGGTGGCCGAACCACTCACGCACATATTCTTCCATTTTCAAAACTCTTGTGCGGTGGCCGTACCACTCACGCACATATTCTTCCATTTTCAAAACTCTTGTGCGGTGGCCGTGCCACTCACGCACATATTCTTCCATTTTCAAAACTCTGGTGCGGTGGCTGAACCACTCACGCACATATTCTTCCATTTTCAAAACTCTGGTGCGGTGGCTGAACCACTCACGCACATATTCTTCCATTTTCAAAACTCTTGTGCGGTGGCCGTACCACTCACGCACATATTCTTCCATTTTCAAAACTCTTGTGCGGTGGCCGAACCACTCACGCACATATTCTTCCATTTTCAAAACTCTTGTGCGGTGGCCGTACCACTCACGCACATATTCTTCCATTTTCAAAACTCTTGTGCGGTGGCCGTGCCACTCACGCACATATTCTTCCATTTTCAAAACTCTGGTGCGGTGGCTGAACCACTCACGCACATATTCTTCCATTTTCAAAACTCTGGTGCGGTGGCTGAACCACTCACGCACATATTCTTCCATTTTCAAAACTCTTGTGCGGTGGCCGAACCACTCACGCACATATTCTTCCATTTTCAAACCTCTTGTGCGGTGGCCGAACCACTCACGCACATATTCTTCCATTTTCAAAACTCTGGTGCGGTGGCCGTGCCGCTCACGCACATATTCTTCCATTTTCAAAACTCTTGTGCGGTGGCCGAACCACTCACGCACATATTCTTCCATTTTCAAAACTCTGGTGCGGTGGCCGTGTCACTCACACACATATTCTTCCATTTTCAAAACTCTTGTGCGGTCGCCGAACGCACATATTCTTCCATTTTCAAAACTCTGGTGCGGTGGCCGTACCACTCACGCACATATTCTTACATTTTCAAAACTCTGGTGCGGTGGCCGTGCCACTCACGTTCATATTCTTCCATTTTCAAAACTCTGGTGCAGTGGCCGTGCCACTCACGCACATATTCTTCCATTTTCAAAACTCTGGTGCGGTGGCCGTGCCACTCACGCACATATTCTTCCATTTTCAAAACTCTGGTGCGGTGGCCGTGCCACTCACGCACTAATTTTAAATTCAAAAGTCCAGTGCGGTGGCCGTACCACTCATGCACGTGTCCCAAAAGCATCAAGCCTAACTGGGCGCACATGAAAACCACGGAATACAAAACCAGAACAAATGACTAAAC
>CBDCEV010000292.1:0-2500 GCA_965215715.1 Hyphomicrobiales bacterium
TTTTTTCATTTTTTTTCTTTCTGTCGTTTTTTCATTTTTTTCTTTCTCTCTTTTTCATTTTTCCGTTTTGCTCTTTCAGACATTTTTTCTCTTTTTTTTTCCATTTTTTCGTTTTTCTCTTTTTCACAAATTTTTCCTTTTTCTCGTTTTTTTTCATTTTTTAGTTTTTCTTTTTTTCTCTTTTTTTTTGCCTTTTTTTCGTTTTTCACATTTTTTCGTTCTTTTTTTTCATTTTTTCACAATTTTCCGAGAGAGAGAGAGAGAAGGAGCGAGAGGTGTGGTGGGTGGGTGGGTGCGCGAGACACGAGAAACTTTTTCGGATTTAAAATTTTGCGAGAGAGAGAAAGACGTGGTGGGTGGGGTGGGTGGGTTGGTGGGTGTGCGAGACATGAGAAGATTTTTCGGCTTGAAAATTTTGCGAAAGAGAGACGTGGTGGGTGGGTGGGTGTGCGCTTGTTCCTTGTTCCCCTTGTTCCCCTTGTTCCCCTTTTTCTCTTTTGTCCCCTTTTTTTTTCCCCCTTTTTTCCTTTTTTTTTGTTCCTTTTTCCTTTTTCCTTTTTCCTTTTTCCTTTTTCCTTTCCTCCTTTCCTTTCTATTTTCAATTTTTCAGAGAATCCACATCGGAAAAAATTCGCATTCACTTCATGTTTGTCGATCTGAAAAATAGGGGACAAAAAAAGATGCCCACATGTCTTCCAGAATCTTCAATCAATGGAACTGGTTTTCTTTTTGTGTGGCACAATTCGTCACAATCAGGATGAACCTCAGTGGATCGTAGCACAAAGGCTACTCTCGGCACTTACAATACCTGAAGTATTTAAGTCGTCTGCAAAGGAATTATCATTTTAGTAGCGTCTTTATAATTTATCACGCATCTATTTTCCTATGAAGCGCGATGTACATGTCACCAAAGCAAAAGCTTAAAACATCACGAGTCGCCACCAGAATGGTGTAAAGCACTGCTTAACCAGCACGGATTCCAACTTAGAGGCGTTCAGATGTAATCCAGCAGATGGTAGCTTCGCAGCATTAGCTTTTCAGTTAACAGCATTTACCAACTATCTGAACGAAGTGTTCCTCTCGTACTAACTTCGATTACTGTCGCAGCACCGAGTTCATCAGTAGGGTAAAACTAACCTGTCTCACGACGGTCTAAACCCAGCTCACGTTCCCTATTGGCGGGTGAACAATCCGACACTTTGGGACTTCTGCGTCTCAATGATAGGAAGAGCCGACATCGAAGGATCAAAAAGCAACGTCGCTATGAACGCTTGGCTGCCACAAGCCAGTTATCAATAGAGCCGACCGTATTCGGGTTCATTTGTGGTACCTTCGCACGGGATCAAACTTGATTGGTACCTACGCACTTATACGATGGATCATGCTCTATTGAAAGTAACTTTTATGACTCGAATTTTCCCTTCGGGGGTAATTTTGGCGTCGCAAGTTCAACTTCTGACGTTGTTTTTTCTCCTTGCGGGGCGACTTTTGGCGTCACAAGTTCAACTTCTGACGTTGATTTTTTTTTGGCGTCACAAGTTCAACTTCTGACGTTGTTTTTTTTTTTGGCGTCACAAGTTCAACTTCTGACGTTGTTTTTTTTTGGCGTCACAAGTTCAACTTCTGACGTTGTTTTTTTGGCGTCACAAGTTCAACTTCTGACGTTGTTTTTTTTTTGGCGTCACAAGTTCAACTTCTGACGTTGTTTTTTTTGGCGTCACAAGTTCCACTTCTGACGTTGTTTTTTTTTGGCGTCACAAGTTCAACTTCTGACGTTGTTTTTTTGGCGTCACAAGTTCAACTTCTGACGTTGTTTTTTTTGGCGTCACAAGTTCAACTTCTGACGTTGTTTTTTTTTGGCGTCACAAGTTCAACTTCTGACGTTGTTTTTTTTGGCGTCACAAGTTCAACTTCTGACGTTGTTTTTTTGGCGTCACAAGTTCAACTTCTGACGTTGTTTTTTTTGGCGTCACAAGTTCAACTTCTGACGTTGTTTTTTTGGCGTCACAAGTTCAACTTCTGACGTTGTTTTCCCTTGCGGGGCGATCTTTTGCGTCACAGGTTCAACTTCTGACGTTGTTTTTTCCCCGCCGTGCCCCCCCGTGGTTTTGACACGGGCTGCGGCCCAGTTCGGAAGGGAACCCGCCCCAAACCCGAGGGAGAAGCAAAAATCACGGCAAACCGCCCCAAACCCGACGGAGAAGCAAATACTTACGGCGAACCGCCCCAAACCCGACGGAGAAGCAAATATCCACGGCGAACCGCCCCAAACCCGAGGGAGAAGCAAATACCCACGGCGAACCGCTCAAACCCGAGGGAGAAGCAAAAAAACAAAATGCACCCGAAAAAGTCCGAAGCCCAGGCGGCATGCGCCAAAACGCAGGTTTTCAGACACTTCGCACCGCGAACCGTCCCAAACCCGAGCGAGAAGCAAAAAAAGCAAAATGCACCCGAAAAGTCCGAAGCCCAGGCGGCATGCGCCAAAACGCAGGTTTTGAGA
>CBDCEV010000293.1:0-4332 GCA_965215715.1 Hyphomicrobiales bacterium
GCACTTGTGACACGAGTAACGAAACTGTGCCCACGCAAATTGTTCTGAAACCCGCCCCTTCGCCAGTTTCCATTTATCAACCAAGTCTTTGCCGCACTCGCTGCAGGTGTGCTCGGTCTTCACGGCGACAATTATTGGACAACACTGACAACCTCACAATCGGTTGGAAACAAATGTGCTTGGAAAGAGAAACTTGAACATGCCGTCTGTGATTTAGGTGGTGCATCTGTAAACATAAACTCTTGGCGTCACTTCACTGATGGGTGTTTCGTTTTCGCTGATCAATCCAACACTGAACCTAATGAGAAAAACAAGCTTTTATTATCACTTCCATTGTGGGTATTTGGTTTTCTCGAACTTTTGAGCGTTGAAACCTTGAACACTTGAACCTTTGGGCTCTTGAACCTTTGAAACTTGAACCATGAACCTTTGAACCTTCAAACCGTTGAATCTTGAACTCACCAAACCGCAAACCCACAACACACGAGGCAGACACACACACCAAAACAGGAGACAGTACCACAGACACATTCGCACACAAAAAACAACACAAAACCGCCATGACGATGACTGGATCAGAATTGACCAAATTTGCAAAACTGGTATGTAAGGCGCAACCGCTCCACGCAAGGTATTCAAGCACGTTGACCGAACCCAAGGTCGTCTGTGTCTTCTCTTTTGGCAGCGGTGTGTAGACGATGCTCACATCTTCCCGACCACTTCTGACACTGGCAATTTTGTTTGCACGCTTGCTGTGATGACAGTGTCATCGACCCACATTTCCATTGGCTTCTTCGGCTGCGGTGCCTCTTGTGACTTTTTGTTTTCAATTCGCACTTGAGGCGCCGCTTTTCTTTGGCCTCGCTTTCTTCTCGTGCGGCTATCCTCTTTTTGAACTTCAAGTCTCACAAGGCTGCGGAGGCCTTCCACAGAATTGCCTTCAAGCCAAAGCGAAATCCACCGAATGCACGTAGAGCGGCGCACCAACTCGATGTGCTTGTAGAAGGTGGCGGTGGCAACGCTGGCGAGCATGATGAAGAACCCGCTCCCGAACTTATTGTGGCTGGTACAGGGTACTCTTCGGAGCTGCGCTTGCTGAGCAAGCGGCGTCTCTCTGTGGTGTTCTTCGTCGGGACAGTGACAACTGGTGGTACAGGGTACTCTTCGGAGCTACGCTTGCTGAGCAAGCGGCGTCTCTTTGTTGTGTTGTTCGTCGGGTCAGTGACAACTGATGGTACAGCGTACTCTTCGGAACTGCGCTTGCTGAGCAAGCGGCGTCTCTTTGTGGTGTTGTTTGTCGGGTCTGTGACAACTGGTGGTACAGGGTACTCTTCGAAGCTGCGCTTGCTGAGCAAGCGGCGTCTCTCTGTGGTGTTGTTCGTCGGGTCAGTGACAACTGGTGGTACAGGGTACTCTTCGGAGCTGCGCTGGTGGTGACGGAGCGCCTTCATGCTGCGAAAATTCTTGCATGCATTTCTCTTCCTTGTGTTTCTTTTATTTCTTTATTTTCTTGAGCTTGTGACGCAGCTTTTTGTTTTTGTGGCTTTCGTGGTGGCTTGCAACCCTGGCCACTTTGGGATGAGGCCGCTGCTGCGCCTTCCAATTTTTGCTGGATTACCGAGTTCATTAAGGCTGCTCGCTCCGCGTTTTCTGGTGCTGCGATCTCAGATTCAACATGTTTCCGCGCTAACGTCGGTTCTGGGTATTGCTTTCCTGGTGTGTACACTTTCGCGAAATCTGCAACGGCGCGGTGTACTTGCACGCTCCCACGGACTGTCTTCGACCTCGTGGTTTGGTAAAGCCTCTGCTGCGAATCCGAAATCAAAGCGAGGCCATTGCAACTGCAGACTTCAGTTCTGGTGGAACGTGACGGCCCAATGGGCTGTGTCTCTGTGGTTTTGTGGTTGTCAACAACGTACATCCACGCCGCGGGATCCGCAACCATGTCCCTGACCTTTTGAACGGGTAACAATTCGAGCTCGCCTGGTCGCCCAGGGTAGGTGCGCCAAGCAAATACGCCTGCCAGCGCTGCATTCAATGCTCTTCTGAGTGGTGCTGGCAATACACCTGTCTTCTTGAAGCTGGAAACGTTCTCGCGGCATATGATGGCAATGTCCGCGATGGCGTTGTGGACTGCTGCAAGGCAAATTCGTCCGACGAAATCTGTCCAATGCTCTCCTTCGTGCCTCCCGCAGCGTCCTGCGCGGAGCGGTACCCTTGGCCATCATCCAAGTCCTCTGTTTTGTCAAGCAGCCAATCTGCAAAATGTTGCATCCCAACCATCATTTTGGCCGACCACGAAACAGATGGATCACACAACTGCAAAGCCATTGCAGTGGTCGCAAGACCTGACGAATAGATCTTCTTGAATACGTCCACTGCGTTTGCGTCTGCGGGCTCCACATGAAAACTGGCGAATCAGTATTTTCACGCCCCGCAAATAGGATTTCGCTGTTACTACTGTTTTGGACCTTGTCGAAACATGGTGCTCGAATTCAGTGAGATCGGTCGTTGGCTCCTATGGACAAAGCCACGCGTACAACATTCGATCGTCACGTGCTGCAAGTGCTTCTTTAGACAATGTCTTGAAATTCAGAGCTTCATCGAGAAGGCTGACAGTAACGCCATCACTCGGTCCACTCTCAAGCGCTGAAGTCTCGAATAACGGTGACGTACGCTGTAAAGGCGCAAAAGTTGGTTCGCTGGGCGACTTTGACACGTCACACTTCATGGTACCTTTGACCACATGGCGCAATGAGATTCCTGTTTGCTGAGGTGGCGCTACTTGTTTGTCGACATGTCCAGCCGCAGTCGAAAGCACTTGAATTGGAGACTGATGCACCGAAGCCAAAAGTTGCTGCTGCAGCATATGGATCGTAGTCTGCAATGTCGAGACCTGTGTTTTCAACAATGCAGTTTCGGTCTCCAGCGCTCTTACGAAGCTGGCATGCTTCGTAAGTACTCTCTGTGTCGGTCGCTTCTTTCTTTGTCAGCAACCCAATCTGGTGAGGAACGCAATGGCCGTGCGCATCAACGTGCTGGCAAATCAAAGGCATGGCTGGTGTCAACCTGGAAAGAGAAACTTGCAAGCGAGCAAAATATCTGCGACAGTGTTCATGGATAATTTCAAAATGCCCGACAATGGAGACAACGACAACAATCCAACTTGCAAGAACCAATGCGCTGTTATTGATTTGTCAAGCACGTGAAAGTGGTACAACAACAAGTCAAACCATCCAACTTGCAAGAACCAAGGCGCTGTCAAGAATTTACCAGACACGTGAAATTAGCCCAACAACAATCCAAACAATCCAACTTGCAAGAACCAGTGCCCACGACAACAACCCAACTCGCAAGCAAGAAACAGTGTGCCGTCAATAATTTATCACCCGCGTGAAACTAGCACAACATCAATTCAGACCATTCAACTTGCAAGAACAAATGCCCGCGACAACAATCCAACTTGCAAGAACCAATGCGCATTCAAAAAATTATCGGACACGTGACATTGTCACAACAACAATTCAAACCATCAAGCGTCGACGTGAAAATGCAAATAATGAAAATTTATACAAATGTTTTTGAAAAAATAACAAACACAAAAATCCAGAAAATAAAATAACAAGAATTGAAAAAACAAAAGAAACCAAAAAAACATGAACACATTAAAACAATGAAAATAAAACCAATAAGAAAGAAAAATCATGAAAAAACACAAAACATAAAAAAAGATGGCCAAAGGAGTAAACCCTCGAGAGAAAATAAAAGAATACAAAAATACAAAAATAACATCAAATTTGCAATGAAAAAGAAAAATGAAAAGAACATGAAGATGAAAAAGTTTTTTTTAAGAAAACAACAAAAAATAATAATAAATGAGAAAAAGAAGATGCAAAAAAAAGGTCAAGAGAGCCCAAGGCCAGACGGCTCAATATTTTTGTTTTTCACATGAGAGCTTAGTCTGGACATCGCAACGCAATTGACGCAGAAAAAAAGAAGTAAATAAATGAGGAAAATCACCCAAAAAACAATGAAAATCAAAAGAAGACAAGGGTTGCCCGAGCAACCCTTGTCCGCAAAACTGTCTTTAAAATGTTTTCTGTAGTTGCTTGGGCTTGAGTTGAGCGGCGGGCGGGCAGGCGGGCGTGTTGAGTGGAGAGGAAGACCAGGGTTGTTCCAGCAACCCTGGGCTTGCCAAGCCTTATTTTTTGTTTGGTTTCCGGGGGTGCTTTGCGGGCGGGCGGACCGAGGAGGGCAGGGCTGCCGAGCAACCCTGGGTGAGGGCAAGGTTGCCAGAGCAACCCTACACGTGCAAAACCTTATTTTTTGTTT
>CBDCEV010000294.1:0-7168 GCA_965215715.1 Hyphomicrobiales bacterium
TGGCGGCTCAGGCGGAGCGCGAAAGGAGAGAAGAGATGGTGTCGAGGTATGCCGAGGGATGTTCCGAGATTGGATGCTGAGGCGGCCAGGCAAGGCAAGGCAAAGGCAAAGGCAAAGGCAAAGGCAAAGGCAAAGGCAAAGGCAAAGGCAAAGGCAGAGGCAGAGGCAAAGGCAGAGGCAAAGGCAGAGCAAAGGCAGAGGCAGAGGCAGAGGCCAAGGCCAAGGCCAAGGCCAAGGCCAAGGCCAAGGCCAAGGCCAAGGCCAAGGCCAAGGCCAAGGCCAAGGCCAAGGCCAAGGCAAGGTAAGGTAAGGTAAGGTAAGGTAAGCGTAAGGTAAGGTAAGGTAAGGTAAGGTAAGGTAAGGTCGCGTAAGGCTCAGGTTAAGGCCAAGGCTAAGGTTAAGATCTAAGATTCAAGATTTAAGATTTAAGATTTATGATTTAAGGTTTATGATTTAAGATTTAAGGTTAAGGTTGAGGTCAAGGGTTTTAGGGTTTAGGGTTTCAGGGTTTGAGGTTCTAGCCGAGGTTGGAGCCTCGGGTGACCAGATTTTGGTGACATTTGACCGGGTGTCTGAAAAACAAGTGGCCCCAATAATCTGGACGCAATGTGTCTTTGCAGGGCAAAATTGACGGTGAAACTGGTAAAGTTGGGAAATTGGAAAAATGGGCAAAATTGGAAAAATGGTAAAGATGTTAATTTTTTTGGAAAAACGGTAAAAAGGTAGAAAGTCGCAGAAAAAAGAAGGAAAAAGGTGAAAAGGTAAAAAGGAAGTAAAGTTTAGTAGAAGTAAAAGTAAAAGTATAACGTAAAAACTTTAGTAGGGCTGGGTGAGGTGAGGTAAGGGTAAGGGTAAAGGTAAAAGGGAAAAGGTAAAAGGTAAAAGGGAAAAGGTAAAAGGTAAAAGGTAAAAGGTAAAAGGTAAAAGGTGAAAGGTAAAAGGTAAAAGGTAAAAGGTAAAGGTAGAGGTAGGGTGAGGTGAGGCAAGGGAAGGTAAGGCACGGTGAGGCAAGGTGAGGCAAGGTGAAAGTAAAAGTGCATGTGAAAAAGCAAAAGTATAAAGTAAAAAGTAAAAAAGTAAAAAAAAGTAAAAGTAGAAAGTAAAAAGTAAAAGTAGAAAGTAAAAAGTGGAAAGTAGAAAGTAAAAAGTAAAAAGTAAAAAGTAAAAAAGTGAAAAGTAAAAAGTAAAAAGTAAAAAATAAAAAGTAAAAAGTAAAAAGTAAAAAGTAAAGAGTAAAAGTGTAAAAGTTAAAAGTGTAAACAGTAAAAAGTAAAAAGGGTAAAAAAGAAAGAAGTACAAATTAAAATAATAAAAGGTAAAAAGACAAAAGTCGAAGTAAAAAAACTAGAGAAGAAAAAAGTAAGAAAGCAAAGAAGGTATGAGTTAAGAGTAATGTTTGAAGTGAAGTTCAGAGTGGACTTTCAAAGTGAAAAGAAAAAAGTACAAGGTTATGTGAAGCTGAAAGCAAAAAAAAAAACAAGAGCAAAAGCACAGCAAAGTGACGTGACGTGAAGTGAAGTGAATTAAGGTGAAGTGAAGCAAAGTTACAGTTACAATTTTTGTTTTTGCTTTTGTTTTTGCTTTTGTTTTTGTTTTTGTTTTTGTTTTTGTTTTTGTTTTTGTTTTTGCTTTTGTTTTTGTGTTTTTTGTTTTTGTGTTTTTTGCTTTTTGTTTTTTGTTTTTTGTTTTTTGTTTTTTGTTTTTTGTTTTTTGTTTTTTGTTTTTTGTTTTTTGTTTTTTGTTTTTTGTTTTTTGTTTTTTGTTTTTTTGTTTTTTGTTTTTTTGTTTTTTGTTTTTTGTTTTTTTGTTTTTTGTTTTTGTTTTTTGTTTTTGTTTTTGTTTTTGCTTTGTTCTTGCTTTTGTTTTTGCTTTTGCTTTTGCTTTTGCTTTTGCTTTTGCTTTTGCTTTTGCTTCTGCTTTTGCTTCTGCTTTTGCTTCTGCTTCGGCTTCGTCTTCTGGCTTCTGGCTTCTGGCTTCTGGCTTCTGGCTTCTGGCTTCTGGCTTTTGGCTTCTGGCTTCTGGCTTCTGGCTTCTGGCTTCTGGCTTCTGGCTTCTGCTTTTGCTTTTGTCTATGTTTTTGTTTTCGTCTATGTTTTTTTATGTTTATGTTTTTGTTTATGTATCGTATCGTACCGTATCGTATCGTATGGGTTTAGTTCAGTGTAGTTTAGATAGTGGTTGTGGTTGTGGTTGTGGTTGTGGTTGTGGTTGTGGTTGTGGTTGCGGTTGCGGTTGCGGTTGTGGTTGTGTTTGTGGTGTAGTAAACGATAGTTAAAAAATATGTAGTGTAGTAGACTATATTGCAGTGTGATATGGTATGGTTTGGTCTTGTCTGGTGTAGTATATATTCGTACGGCCTAGAGTGACTTAGTATAGTTCAGTTTTGTACAGTCTAGTGTAGTGTAGTGTAGTGTAGGTAGGCAAAGCATTGTATAGTATAGTGTAAAATAGTAAAGTGTAGTTTCGTAAAGTCTAGTAACAGTACCTTCTCGCGTCGCAATGATGACAGACAGACGTTTTTTGTTTTGGAATTTATTATAACGCTTGTAAATCTTTGAAGAAGATGACATATTTCTGGTGAGTGACACGCAAGCAAAGTATTGCTGGAAAAGGGTCTTCATGTACAGGGTGTCTCGGTGGTGAGGACTTTTGTAAACGCTTGGTTTGGACGTTTCTGAATGGGGTCTTGGGCAGAACAATTCGTGTTTAGCCGTTTGGAACAGGACCCAACGTCGGGAAACGTTGGCAGAACGCTGGGAAACATGCGCTTTAACACGTATAGAAACGTGGTGTTTTTTGAATGTTAATGTGGCCCATTGTATTCCTTTGTTGTTGCGAAAAGACAAGGAATATTTTCACAGAGGATCACATAGAAATACCATCTCGAGGGACATTTTCGTCACATGCGCACCCATTTATCACTGCGCCTTTCTGGTGAAACAGCGTTTCACCGGATGGGACCCCTGTTTGACAGGATAGGCCCCCATATTTCACCGGATAGGTCCTTTCGAAAACCCATCGCTCTGATCAAAAGGAACACGCCACGATACACCTAAACCCAATTTTTTTTTTCAATTTTCACTTTGCACTTGTTGACTTACTTCTTTTGTACCTCCACCCCTTGTCTTGCACCTGTACTGCGCCCACCATCATGCAAATAGTGAAGCGCGACGTGTCGCATCGCGCACCGCCACGAACATACCAGCGTACGTGCGCATCTACAAGCAGATGCACACACATCGCCACGAACATGTACGTGCATTGTCGCTCACGCACGATTACTTTCATGGGAACCGCTGCACATCTGCAATTCCGACCCACCACGCGTACATGCATACGTAAATTTGAAGCTTGAAGTTTTTTTCTTCTGGTGCAGTGCAAGTTGATCGGATTCTTCGTCGTTAAGTACTTGTAGTATGGTGAATACGGATCCCATACTTCGTTGAGTATCAGTTTATTTCTATCATCAAGAACGTCTGCAGCGAGCGACGAGTGCCCCTACAAAATCACTACCGAGTCTTGACAACACGATTTGCTCAAGGACCCGAGCTTCATGATCGCAATCGTCACCTTTTTCGTGGCACCGATAAGTCTAGAAGGTGGATCTGCAATCTATTTGCGCACGAGAGATGCGCCACCTACGTTCTGCAAGAATCATGCGATGCAGGGAAACACTGAACGAGTCCTGAGGCACTTGCCTCACGCAATGCCTCCGAGACAGAGTCCCAGAGCGTCGTCAGTAGCACGTCCGCGGACGGTGACGCATCATGACTCCAGGACAAAAAAAGAAAAGGGAGGAGCTCGTTTACTCGAGGGCATGATGGTTTTTATTGGAGGTGATGAGGCGAGCAGCGGAAGGTGAAGAGTTGCAGGATGATGTTGCTGTCACATAGTCAGCGAGGCTTGTGTGCGTTGTCACAATTGTTGTAGTGGTTGTTGCCAAAGATGGTGCGAATTACCTTCGGACATGTGCAGGTCATTTGCCGTGATGCACCCACGTGGACTTGGCCGTAACACCTTTGTGATGACGCTTGAACGCGTTTCTCTTCGCGTGTCTTAGGTGTTATCCCTTAGTTCATTCTGGGAGCGATGTTCAGGTGTCCATAGCCCTATGTTTTAGCGCCTATTCGCTGCGCAAGTTTTTTATCCTAGGTGACCAGTACCTCGGTGTTCGACCGATGCGATGTGTACGCTCGTCAGCGACGCAACACGCACGAGACGCAACGTGTGCCGTTGGTTTACAACACAGCGCGCTGCCGGTTTCTAAGGGCACAAGTCTTCGGCACGTTCGTGTGATGGGTGATCGCACGGCCACGTGTGTCACAAGTTGGGCCCGTGGGCGGGTTCTGGTAAGCACAAGCCCAACGCCGACGTCGGGCGATATCCTTTCCCGAACCGCGGTGCGTGCTGAGTCCTGTCATCCGCAGTTGACTGGACACGTCGCCGTTCACTTGGCCAGGCCTCGATGAGAGAGATTTCGCCCAGGATTTGTTGAGCAAAAGGGCTCCAATCTTGGAGTCACCATACCCCCTACAACGGACAATGTCATGACCAGGACTCTGTTTTCCTGCATTGAGTTGCTTCCGTCTGGCTGCCCTACCAACCTCGACACCAGCTTTGCAACGGTGTCTTTTTTCTCCCATGGTGACGGCCCTTGAGCCCACTTTATTGAAGTTTGGGAATCCATCGTTTCTTTTCATATGTTCCGATGTTTTGTGTGGATTTTTTTTGGTACTTCAGGAAATGCGAACGGACACCGTCATATCCACATCTTCGCCGTGCTGCTGATCATCTGGAGCAGCAAGAAGAACCCCGCTGCAAGCCGAGCTGGAAAGGGAACGCCCACGCCCCAGCTGTGACGCTTGTAGTGGGAGGCCGGTCAAACGGGGCCGCCAGCAGAGGTTGCGGGCAAAAGCAACGTGAGACCCCTCCTCTGCAAGAACAGCATGGTGTACGAAATGACACCGGAATCACGATTGCTGTTCAAAAAAAGTCAGAAGCAAAGTGTGCTCCAGAACTTCTGAAGGTCATGACGCAGTGAGTCTTGATGAGTCGTTGCGGCAATACGCAACTGGTTTTGTTGTTTCACAGTTTTGTACACTTCTTTGTAATTGCTCTCACCCTTCGAGGATTGGCTCAAGAAATTGCTCCACCGCAATACCACATTCACAGGAAAGGAGGGCGGGCCTTGGATCCTCCCGAAGACTCCCTCTTGCACTTTCATCAACGAAGGGACGAACGCACCACCGCCTTGGCCAGAGATGGCCAGCTTGCCAAGGCTTGCTCCGCCCTGCTTTGACGAGCTGGACGGACACCCTTCCCCACTACGTAGGACCGACCTGGCCAAGCGCTAGCTTCTGCCTCCTTCCACGCGGTGCTGGATGAGGTGCGCATTTGCACGTAACGCCTTCGACGCTTTCCTTGCCAGTCCATAGGTCCAGGTTACTGACAGTTGTTTGGTGACGTTTTCTGAGTGTGTCATTGTCATTGTCATTGTCATTGCCAGCTCTTCCTCCCGGGTCGCTGAATTGGGAGTGAACGAATCTTCAGGCACCCAAATGGACAATCGACAGGAATATTTGTTCAGGAATTCATTGAATTTGGGATTGATCGATCCTTCGAACACCTCGTTCCCACTGTACAAGACATTTGACGAACGAGATAGTTGTGAGGACTTCCCTTTATTCCGCTGGCCAATGCACCCACCTCGTCACACTGTCATTTAACAGGGCTGACTTGAGGGTTGACATGCCAACAGCGCATGACTTATCAGATATTTCCCTCGGGGCCATGGCCCCCTCACTCACGCCCCTGGGGCCAGATGCCCAGCTTTTGTTGGACGCATCTTTAGTGATTGTTGTCCTTGTCCTTCTCCTTGCAGTCCTTCGCCCCGACTCCGCCGCGGACCCTCCAGGTTTCCGCCCGCAGCACCGAGGTGATCCGTCTCCTTCACCGGGGCGGTACGTCTTCTGGCTTCCGGTGCTATTCCCCGCCCTGAAGAAGATGGATGCCACAGACCTGTGGGTGTCAGGGAACCTTTGCGACGTTTCGCGGGGAAGGCCCTTTTGGAAACGACATTCAAAAAACCTCACACCGTCCGCACTGTTCGCAATTGGCTGCATCACAAAGTTGATGACACATCCCGCTGCCTCTTTGCCATTAACATGGAGAACGCTTTCAACCCGTGGCAGGTTACACTCTTGTCAATCTCGCTTTGCACCCGGTACTCGTCGACGTAGTCCTCGTCACCATCACGGTGGATTGCCAGGATTTCGTCGGTGCTCAACGGGACGCTGCAGTCGACGGGTTTGAAGCGAATTCAGTTTTCTTCTCCTGCGTGGTCTGTGGAGCCCGACGGGGTTGCCACGGCTTTCTGCTCTGCAACAAGAAGTCCAGGAGGCTTGCGCGCACAGGTGTCGTCGGCGTGGCTCTCCCAGCAGGAGGCGGAGCTGAGATGTTGGTGGTCCGCTGGACAGCCGGTGCCAGTGGTGGTGGCGGGGCGCGGCGATCCTCGCTCCGTATCCACGGGGTAGCACCAGAATTAGCGGATCGCGTGGGTTCGTGAACCCCAGACACCTCAAGGACCCGGTGGGGCCAAGTGAGCAAGTGAGGCACGTGGTGATCTTCGGCGGAGTGGGCGCCGTAGCGTGTTCTCTCGTCCCAAATTTTGCTTGAATGGAGACGAGATTGAGAAGGAGGAAACAATGCTGAAGGGGGAGGAACGGATTTTGTGCGGTTCGTTTGGTGGGTCGACGACTCCGTAGCAGTACAGGTCAAGAGTTCTGTCTCGCTATCATATTTTTGTGGTTGGAATCGGATGCAATGATGTCGAAGGCGTCGCTCCCTCTGTCCGACAGGGGCGCGCCGCCGTGGAGGTCCACAACTTCATTTTCGCCATCGACGGCTGCTCGGATTTATCCCGAGTGTTGCTGGGACACTTGCGGTTCCATATGCCCCCGAACCGCATCCCGGTCATGTTCCGATTCTCCTCGTCGCCATCCTCTACCTCTTCGGGGGTGCGAGCAGCGAAAACACGGTCGGTCCCAAGTACAAGTTCGACCTCATCAAGAAGCACTGGGGTCGTACCGTGGTCACGGGACAGAGCGCTGCGCCTCACCCCAGGCGAAGCAGCCACGCCGCCGTGGGCGACGTGCACAGTCGCATGTGC
>CBDCEV010000295.1:0-3241 GCA_965215715.1 Hyphomicrobiales bacterium
TCATCTTGTTCCTGAAAAAAAGGTGGACTCCTTAACAACAGATCAACCATAAGGCTTTTCAGTGCGTTTAAGTTCAGATTTTTGACAGAGGGCAAGACGTCGAGTCCCCTTTTTTACTTAAAAACTAGAACATCATAATCTCTTTCTCTTTATTCGGTAAGAAAACGAGGCATAAAAGTTAGCAGAACCAATAATAGGGCCTGATCGCTGGCTGAAAATTTACAATGTACCCCATTGAATAAAACGGGACAATATTTTTTATCCGCCGCCCCTATTAATGGCCAGATTCCAACACCCCAGAACGTTGCTGTCTATTGTTGTTACTGGTGGCACCTTTGAAGATTGCATTTGATGGGGTCCAAACTCTTGTGGGCTTATTAGAAAAAGTACATGTATTCCGTCACTCCAATGACAGAATTCGCCTTCCATAGGGGTGGTTTGGAAAATTTTTGAAATTTCCCATCATGACAAAGAAAAAACAGCTATCTTCAAAATTCCCTTTCATTTGGTTTAAGATAGGGCCGATAGGTTTTCTTGAAAACAATAGTATTCAAAAACGCCCTTTGTAATAAGGAAAACTAACCATTTGTCGCCTAGTTTGACGCCGGAGTTTTCGCTCTGGAAAAAGCCTGCAAGAACGATAATTTGCATACATACAGAGTATCACACATGGAAGGCATCCTTATTTGTTTTATATTTGTTCTCAAGTCAAGAAGTAAGTGTGCCAGCTCTCCTTAGTTTGGCTGGTCAGAGACGAAGGATTCGTCATTCAAAGGTGAGACCTCGTTTCTCTCAGCTAAAAAATCCTGCGGTTGGCGCAGGATCCTCCTTTAAATAACAAAGAAATACAATACATAAAACTAATACTAATCATTAAACTGATAAGGTTTCTTTTAAAAATTGGTTTATGATTTGGATAGTTCAATAAATGCCGGCAGAGAGTTCCAGAGTAGGGAAAGTCCGATGCCCAGAAGTGGATGTCTAAACATTGGGTATTTTGAGGGGCGAACAATGAGAAGAATGAAGGGACAACAATCTGGTCGCAAATTACAGGTTAATTTTAGCGGTGTTGTATTTAAATATTCAAAAGAAGAGGACCAAAAATTATATTAAAATATTAAAACGGTCCATAGAAGTCGAACCAGACACTTTTTTTAGAACACGTCACCTTGTGTATTTGTGTCATCCACCGACTGAGCTTGCGCGCAAATATGGTAATATTTTAAGATGCACTGCATGCTACGCCTCGTGTTGTAGAACTCGCGCAACTTCTTAAGTTTTTCAGTGCATTCTGAACAGTAGTTTGTCCTTCAAACAAGTTTAAAGACAATAATAATAAATGAACAAAAGAAGAGAATTTGATAAAAACAAAAAAAATACCACATTGCAGATTCGAACCAGCGGCCGTCAAGAGGGTATATCTGCCGGCAAACGGATTCACTGATTGAGCTAACTCGGCATTCGACAAAATTGTGTCGATTTTTAGTCCATATAGTCCAGATGCACCACATGCTATGCTTCGTGTTGCAGAATTCGCGAAACTTCTTAAGTTTTTCAGTGGATTCTGAACAGTAGTTTGTTCTTCAAACAAGTTTAAAAACAATAATAATAAATGAACAAAAAAAAAAGAATTTAATAAATAGAGAAAATAAAAAGTCACTACAAACAGATTCGAACCAGTGACTGTCAAGAGAGTAAAATCGCCGTATTACCTGATTGAGCTAGCTCGACTTTCTTCAGACCCTAAGAAGATTTTTAGTTTATATAGTTAAAATACACTGCTTACCTCGCTTCCTGTTGTGGAACTCATCCACCTTCTAAAGATTTTCAGTGGATTTTGAACAGTTGTTTTTTTTTTAAAACAAGATCGACAGCAGCAGATATGATAGGAATCAACTTAGTTGAGGGCCATTGAAACGTATGTTTAAATCGTGGTTTATTCGTGGTATTTTCTTCGGTTTTTTTTCGCCGCGATGTGAAGTTTGTATCGCGCGGCATATGACACCGCTTTATTTCCAGTCATATAGCACAGGAAAGCGCTTATTTGCGAGGAAACTGAGCTGCTCAACAAACGTTTATACGCAAAGATCACTGATTTAATTAGATAATCACTTGAAAAGCAGCTTTCTTGCTGCTTTGTTGCTTTGATTTCATTGTTTACAGAAACAAAGAACTTTGGTTTCTTTTGTTTCTGTTGTTCTACAAATGATGCCAACTTGACTTTTTGGCCTCGTTTTTCTCGAAAACGAAGCAAAAATCAGTGAAAAAATTTTCTGGGCAATGTTCTATGAATGAAGGGAAGGTCATATACAAAAATTCAGGCAGTTTTGAGCAAAATGAAAAAACGGCCTAAAGTTCAACATAAGACGGTTATGCTCTCAGCCCTTCAATTGGCCAAAGCTTTCCAAAGTGGAAGGAAGTCTCTTTGAGTTAAATAGCAAAAAGTAAGATGGGAGGGTTTCGACCACGCCCTTGAAATATCAAATTTCTGAAATTCCTTTCATTCTTTCAGAATGAAATTGTTTTTTGGGAATCTACATGAAAGAACGTTTTGCATGTGAAACTATGGTGACGTTTGAGCAAATATTTTGGCAGATTTGATGCATGTAAAGAAATGAAAAAAGGAACAAATTAGCCTCCAGGAATACCTTTATTCCATGCGTTTTTCTTTTTGGCTTTATCGTTAAAATCTCTCAGCGTCTTATTATAAAGGACAGGGAAGCCTTCCACAACACTAGCGAGTCTTTCTTTGAAGGACGCCATCTTAAAATGACTCCAACCGGAAAGTAGTGGAACTAGAGGTTCATTAGCTAGAATATAATAGATCATCTGCATTGCTATGGTTATGATTATGTCGCTCAAGTTTTCATGTTCCCACTAAGATTAAGGGTGCATGATGAGCTTTGAGGCGAGAAAAAATGTTGTGCAAATTAACTGGCTGCACATTCAATGTGCAGCCAGCTAATTTGCATAAGTAATTTAAAGCCAAGGTTTGACACCTCTTGGTCTCTTGAGATGTTGGCTGAACACACCAGGATTTCAGGTAATCGCCCACAAAAAATTGATTCAAGCTCCCCTAAGGTGAAAAGAAAGTAACCGCATTTCCGATTAATGCATGTTTTAATCTTTTTCCAGGTACAACATTAATTAGTTAGCACTTTGTCCGTGTAAAACGATTACACATTTTCAAAAATTCCTTTTGTTAAAATTGCTCCTCAGAACAAAACTCAAGTACTACACG
>CBDCEV010000296.1:0-4752 GCA_965215715.1 Hyphomicrobiales bacterium
GAAGTTCTGGTTTGGTGCCACCCACGTTGATACACAGGTCACGCGGAAGATGAGTGTGTCATCCAGCGGACGAGTCCCACCCACCCACCGACCCACCCACTCCGCATTCCCCAACCCCCCCTTCCCCCCGTCCCCCCTGGTGGCCGCGACTTTTAGGGTTCATTTGGCGGACCCCGCCCGCCGGGCGAAATTAGGATTTTAATCTTAATTCCTTCCAGTGACATCCCCAGTTTTTTTTTCTTTTGTTTTTGTTCTTTTCATTTTCTTTTTATTTCTTTTTCAATTATAAATATAATGTTCGAATTCATGAAATTTAGATCTCCACATTTGAAGATTTGGCTGACCCCAAAAATTTCACGAACTTAAAATCTTAATTCCTGTGGATGTCTTTTCAAATAACTTAAATGAAAATCATCACAAAAATACCCGTAATTCTAATTATTCTCTTTTAAAAGCATAAAGATTATAATTCTCATAAAAATTTAAAATAATAAGTATGATTTTATTTACAATTACAAATTAATTTCTCCAAAAAAAAAATAATCATAATTTTTCTTTACAATTTTCATTACAATTGTAATTGTAATCATAAATCTGATTTATTCTTTTAATATAATTTTGATTCTGTAGGTTTTTTAAGTTTTTAACATCTTTGTGACCAGAAAAATCTTTAAATGTTCAGATCTTAATTCATTTGGAATAACGATTTGAATATTTCAAGTTTTGACCGGCCCCAAAAAAGTAAAAAAAACTGAAAAACTTAAAAACCTAATTATCAACCTTTTTTAAATTTTAAATATCAATTTAAATATCAATGTAAATTCAAATTTAAATATAATTAAAATTTAAAATTTAAAATTTAAAATTTAAATTACAATTAAATTTATAATTATAATTTTCATTCCCACACCCGCACACACGCCCACACACACAACACACACCCACACACACACACCCACCGACGCCCACACCCACACACACAGACACCCGACACCCACACACGCACACCCGACACTCACACACCACACACTCCACCACAAATTATAATTAAATTTTTGATTATTATATTTATAATTATAATTAGGTTTTTAAGTTTTTTTTTTTTTTGAAAAAAACCATTTTTGTGGCCAGAGAAATCTTAAAAATGTTCAAATCTTCAAGATTTCACGGGTCCCCAAAAAAGTTCAAAACTTAAAAACTTCAAAACCTAATTATGAACCATTATTTTTGAAAATAATTATAAATAAAAATAAATATATTTATATCATTGTAGCCCACATCGTGCACGCCCACGTGCAGAACAAAGCGAGGCGGAGGAGCAAGTGCCACTCGGAAAGGCAACTCAAGCCAGTGTGCACCATGGATGTGTGTCGAAGAAGAGAGGCGCGAGCCTAGTCCGAAAGGACCACGTTGCGAGTTGTGTGCGAGGAGATTTCAAGAGCAATTGTGGAAGTTCTACTCGTCCCAACAGAAGTTGTGAAACGAGATGTTGAGGGTTTGCTTGGACGCTTCATGAAGCGTCATTGCTTCTCACTTCTGCAACGGAAGATTCGCACGAGCATGTGCTGGAGTGCATCTTCAATCGCTTGCCACAAAGGCGGCACTGCAGACGCCCGATGGCTTCTGCCACAAACACGTCTTTGTTCGCCAAAACGATGGCCAGACAGTTCATGACAGACGTGAAACACAATTTTTTCAGCCGTCCAGTCAGTCGGCACCTTTTGATAAGTTTCGGAACGTTTGCCAGAAGTCACCGGGCCACAAATCAGGTCGCCAACGGCCAGAATCTTGACTGATGTTTGAGGGACAACATGCCCAGAACAACTGGACAGACACGGTTTCGCGGGTCGACGCAGATGGGCAGGTTCAACGTGGAGCTTGGAGAGTGGCAACATTGCTCGCAACATCACGCGTCCTTATTTTTCCCGCCTGTGGGGCCGGCGAGGCTCGCACAAAATGACCCAAAGAAGCACAAACGTGCAATTTGGGTGGTCCATGGCCTTGAGCCGCGGACAGAATTCCACGAGTAGGCCCCAGAGAGAGAGAAGAAGCGACATTCCCCCTCCCCTCCGCCCTCTCCACACCCTCCCTCGTGGCCGCGACTTTTAGGGTTCAATTGGCGGACCCCGCCGGCCAGGGCGAAATTAGGATTTAAATCTTAATTCCTTCTTGTGACCTCCCCATTTTTCTCTTTTTTTCAATTTTTTCTTTTCATTTTTTCTTTCTTTTTACAATTATAAACATCATGTTCGAATTCATGGAACATTGAAAGATTTGGCTCGCCGATCATCGAACCCCCTGCTATTTTACTCGCTGAGAAGATCGTTGAGATGCTTGTCACTCAGACGCGAGAAGAAACGCAACAGGTTGCGAACACGCACGTTCAGCACTTCATCAAACAGTCAAAGTGGAGATGCCCAAGATCATCAAGAAGACAGTTGAGGGCCCACACGATTCAGGGAACTCAAACCTCTGAGAGTATGGGCACTGCGACTGCGCCAGGTGGTCGAGATCGAAGCGTCTCTTCCTGCAGAATCCGCTTCACCCCCGACACAGCACCCGTCATGGAAGTTCCTCCAGTTATTGTTGAACACATACAACCCGTTCCCGCTACAAAGTACATGACACCCGCACGCGCGATCACGTATGCACATGCGTACGTGACTCCAGCACCACGGTTGCACACAGAGCTTCGCCCGCGACATACACAGTTCAAGAAGCGTCCTTCCCAACTGCGACAGTGCCGGAAGTGATGTCCCGCACCCGTTCTCGTGATCGTGACACGAACTGCTGGGACTCGTGAGGACATGAAGGAATACTCTCCCAGTGCAAACAGGCCAAAGCCCAGGTGAGCACATCCGTCGTGCAAAGGCTCAAATCCAAGTTTGAAGCCAAACAGAAGGGACCACAGTACCCTCAGAGCGCGCCGGAGAGAAAGTTCCCACCATTCAGAGCGTGCAGAAGACGGTCGAAGTATCGAGAGTGCAGTACATTGACAAGGTGGTAGACATCCCTGCGGAAGCTGCACGACAAGACACGCAGCATGAGAACAAGAAGATGAAGACTCTCTTCGTGAACATCGCCTCCGGTGGTGAAGCGGAGGACGGATCCGAGAACGAGTCAGCGCTGACCCGATGTCTCGTCCAGAAAGGGGAGTCCAGGCTGATGGACGAGACCGACGCGCAAGGCCCAGAGCACGAGATGGTGCAGGGTCCAAGAATTGCGCGACGTGAAGAACGACTTGCAATGGTGAACGGCATCGTTTCCCGCCGCTTCCTCGAAGAGGGAAGCTCTGGACCCAGAAGCCGCTGAAAAGGCGTGCACCACTGAACTCATTCACAGAAGCTTGGCGTGCGTGCGCGCCAGAGGTGGCCATTTCGAGCACCGCCTGCGATGGACCGGCTCACGTGCAGCGTTTTTCCTGGTCGCGTTCGACCCGTCTTGAAACACGGACCCAAGAGTCTAACCATTGGGCATGTTTTTTTGTGTGTGCTGGAACCTGCAAACGCCTTGAAAGCGCGTGCTTGTACCTCGGCACAAGCAACCGTTTATGATCTTGAAAGTGGTTCGCGCAAGGCATAGGTTTTTGGGGTCCATGTCTGTGTTTTGCCTCTCCGTCTCTCCTCTTTTTTTTTTCTTCCCTCTCTTCTCTATGTCTCCCTTTCTCTCTCCCTCCTTCTCCGCTCTCGTCATCATCTTCATCTTCATCTTGTTCATCATCTCCGTCTTCATTTTTCACCTGTTTTCCATCATCGTCGTGACAACCGGGATTGCCATGACGACAAGGGTCGTTGCGAGAATGACCGATATCGCCGGGACAATGCCAAGGATCGTCGTTGCAAGGCCGTTGCTGAATTACTTTGTGACGCCATGCAACAGGAACTTCGTGTTGCGTGTCGCGGCTCACTGACCTCGAGGTGCCTATGCGTGGAAGGCACGGCGTCGGTTTCTGAGTTGAAACCGGCACTTTAGGCTTTCAGTAGTCTGTACAGTCTTCGCGACTGTTGCTCTGCATGTATGAATTGGACCGTGCGGGTGCACCACTCAACGCCATATCTCTCTCTCTCTCTCATTTTCACATGTTTTATCGCTATGTTTCAAATTTTTCCCTTTATTCGACCCGATTTTTTATCAGTTTTTATGCAAGTTTTTGTCAATTTTACCTCCTTTGGACCCCAAAAACCTTGAAAAAAGAGAGGCTAATTAAGAAACGATTTTTGAATTTTCGACATTTTTGGACGTTTTTCGCCCCAGACTCTGACCTTAGAGATGGTCGAGCCGGGGCTAATTGTGAAACGTTTCGGCGCGTAAAATGCATGTTCACTCATCGCCACATCAAGCCAATGCAGTTTTTCTACAGAAAAAAGCACATTTTTCAATTAGACCCTCCCGAAAAGCATTGGACCAAAAATCGATTTCGGGGCTAATTGTGAAACCTTTTGGCGCCTGTCACCCCAAAAACACAGGAGCTAATAAAGAAACACCCAGTAGACAGGATGGAGCGAGAACAACATGAAGCCGATGATCCCGAGCACGAAGCCAACCTTCAGGAAGCCCTTGCGAACCTGTCAAAGGCAGTGAAGGTGCTGGTCGACAAATGGTTCGCCGACAAGGGCTATGGCCCCAACAGGCGAAATCGTGTTCATCCACTCCAGCGCCGTGCTGGGTGCTAAGTACTCACGATCGACACTGACGCGTGGGTACAGGTGGTGAATGACGATGCTCGAGCCCAGGAGGAGTATCGAGCTAGGA
>CBDCEV010000297.1:0-1970 GCA_965215715.1 Hyphomicrobiales bacterium
CAGCCGAACCGAGCTAACAAACCTTTGGCGCCAGCTGCCACCATGCGACTTTTGATCATATTGTGGCGTGCCTTCTTCGGGCTTTGTTCCGTTTAAAGTCTCCAAATCGGCCTTGAACTCAGGCACAGAGTCCTCTACCTTCACTTCCAAGCTCGGTTGCGTATTCGTGCCAACGACCTGAAACGAAGCGACACTTTTGTGCAGTCTTTCCGTTCTGCAGCCGTCATAGCCAATGCGGCAGGAGGAACGGTCTCTGGAGGTGCGGAAGGTCGTGCTTTGGCGTCGCATCTGTCTTCGGGTGAGCTTCAGATTCATGGTTGCTTTGAGCTCATCCAAAACCTCAGCCACATTTTCCTGGACAATTTGGCCGAAAGGAGGCACGTCGATGACCTGATCACTGTAATCTGGGGGAGGTCATCTGCTGAGTCGCTCGTGATACAGCGCATCGGACACCACCACGAACTACGTTCACAAACAGGAATGAAAAACCCATGGCAAGCAACAACCAAGCTTGTTCTGATGGCAACTTGAGTGGACATCTTTGACTGCCGTGGACATATTAACGGAATCATCTGGGAGACAGTCTACAGAGGTCAACCGTCTCGATGTCAATGTGTGTTGCGTGCGTCCACGCGTGTGCCAACAAAAAAGACGGCATCGTGACGCATGGAAGTTGCCCGTCCACCACGACATCATCTTGAGATGGAAGCATTTAGCGGTGCTTGATTGACAAGTGTGCTTGCGTGGCTGCCGCCTTTGCGTTGCGCGTGACCTGAAGCGATACATTTCAATATTTTTATTGGGTACTTTTCGATTCCAAACAACCATCTGTCCGCCAGAGACAATTTTAGTGTATTTTTTGAATCAAACAGACAACAGAAACCGTGGCGCAAAATGGCGACATTTTTCCAATTTTTTGGAGCCCAGTGATCCAAAGTGATAACTGAAATCGTGTTGCAAAATGACAACATAAATTTGCAATTGTTAAATTCCAGACAACCACTTGTTCGCCAGAAACATTTTTTTTTGTAAATCCAAACAGACAAATAATCACGAAGCAAAATGACGACATTTTTAGTACCCCAAAAAATACCTGTCCACCAGAGACAATTTGGGGTTATTTTTGATGTAAGCTGACGACAAACACAGCAAGCCTAAATGGCACCATAATTTTTACCACGCTGTCACGAACATCAGGAAGTCCCACAAAGTCTCTGTAATAGTTTTGCCATACAGAGCAAATGAGGAGCGCGGGAGTTCAACAAACACACAGCAAACATGTGCAGTTTTGCAGCGCAGAGTTAATGAGCAGCGCGGGCGTTCAACATGCAATTTTCGCAACCATGCTTGTTTCTCACATCTCTTGTGTCCCGATCACCATTTTCAGCGTGTCCATGAACATTACATATTCACTGTGTCCTGTGAGTGTCGTGTCATGGACGGATGTCTTCGATCACCACATCAAATGTGTCACAGCGCAATTCCAGCGTTTCTTGTGTCACAGCGCAATTCAAGTGTTTCTTGTGTCAAGTCATTTCACTACACATTCACTATGTCGTGCGCGTTGTGGCACAGACAGACAATTATTGCGCATAAATGTTCTTTTTCCCACAGGTATTTTTGTGTTCTTTTCACAAAGCCCTCTTTGTTTTCGCAGTTATGTGTGGCCTCAACAGGCAGATGCTTCCATCGCTTGCGATGGATGGGCAGGCCACCACTGCGGAGCGCAACCAATAATAATTGGCACAAGTGCTTCAATAAAAGCACCAGGAAATCAATCCCTCATCAAAATGTGTGGTTCAAAAACAGCCTTTTAAGTCGTCCATTTTACAATAGGACGCTTAAAGGCAATGTCCTTCTTTTTTGTGGTGCCTTTTTTGAAACAAAATCTTGAACAGAGATCAACCAGGTGAAGAATGACAACTCGTTGCTCGACCTGATCCACAAGAATTTCTACCTCGTCAACGCAA
>CBDCEV010000298.1:0-11000 GCA_965215715.1 Hyphomicrobiales bacterium
GCGTCGCTGTGAAGAGCGCGAAGAATCAACGCTCGGCATGCGTGAAGATGCCCGCAGCTGCGCTCAAAGCGCAAAGTGCATATTACGCGCAAGACAACACGCCAAGATCTTTTGACATACGCGACACGAGGTGTGGACGTCGGGTGAAGCTCCAGCGGTGACATGATTAGAGAGCGGCGTTCGCACACTGCTGACCTTGGCTGGGCGGGTCTGGTGCGTGAGCTGCACCTTCCGGCAGGCCCTTGTGAGACAAAGGCAACGTGCAGTGTGAAAGCATGTCAACATGCAAGATTCAGCACACAGGCACCACGGATGGTGCCACTGACGGCACACTAAGTATTCAAAACTTCGGGAGAAACCTGATTGAGCTTGTGTGTCAAACCTCGTGTCGAAAAAACTTCGGTCGATGTTGATGTCAGGACCGGTCACTGTCGAGCTCGCTGCTGACGAAAACGTGACACATGCACACGCATACAAAATAAATCGCACACACTGAAAAGTACATGACAACGCTTTTGCTCTGTGTCACGACCTTCTTGGCATTGCGCAATGCTTCTTTCCCCTTTTCTGCACATTCGAGGTCGAGTTCCAGTTCCAGTTCCAGTTCCAGTTCCAGTTCCGGTTCCAGTTCCAGTTCCAGTTCCAGTTCCAGTTCCAGTTCCAGTTCCAGTTCGAGTTCGACTTCGACGACTTCGACGACTTCGACGACTTCGACGACTTCAACGACTTCGACGACTTCGACGACTTCGACGACATCGAGTTCGAGTTCGGTCTCAATCTCGAGTTCGAGTTCGGATTCGAGTTCGAGTTCGAATTCGAGTTCGAGTTCGAGTTCGAGTTCGACTTCGCCTGTGAATTCGGGATCGAGTTCGAGTTCGCGTTCGAGTTCGAGTTCGAGTTCGCTTTGGAGCGCGAGTTCGGAGTTCGGAGTTCGGAGTTGGCGTTGGGCGTGGGGTTTGAGTTGGAGTTCGGTTTGGACTTCGAGTTCGACTGGCGAGTGCGAGTTCGACTTCGACTTCGATCTCGCGTTCTCGTTCGAGTTCGCGTTCGAGTTCGTGTTCGGGCTCGGGTTCGCGTTTGGGGTTCGAGTTCGAGTTCGAGTTCGGGTTCGAGTTCGAGTTCGAGTTCGAGTTTGAGTTCGGGTTCGAGTTCGAGTTCGAGTTCAAGTCCAAGTTCGGTCCATTTCGAGGACGAGTTCGAATTCGAAGTTCGCGTTGGGTTTTTCGAAGTTGCGAGCACAATCATCACTTGCGTGGAGGACTGAGCTCGTCCTTGGTTTCCTACCATGTCCCTTCTCATCTGTTTATATGGACATTTGCATCTGCACCGACAGTGATCTTGACTGATGACGCATCATCAACATGGCTCAAAGACTCAAGGAAAAAAAGTTGCATCGCATTGTCACGGTCACACTTTTGCATCGAAGAAACTTTTCCTTTCCGTCCATTCAGTGCGTCTCGGGGAAGTCACCTATCTGTAATGGTGGCCTCCTCAAACGGGCAAGAAGCAGACTCCAGAACATGGAGTGCACAATCTGCGGAAATGCACGCCTTCTCTTCTTGCAGGAGCGCGCCAGATCCGTCAGCATGGCAATCTTGCTTTTTGTACACATATGTATTCGTCAATTCATTTTCATCAGGTTTTACTTCAGTGGATGTCGTTGCCAATATCTTCAATGGTTCGATTGATGCAATTGTTCACTGTGTCCAGACTCATCTTCTTTTTCGAACAGCAGGTCTGAAACTTCAGTCAGAAAGGAAGGTCCTGCAATTTCCGTGACCATGGCTGAGCACACTTTCAGTGCAATCACGATTTTACTGATTGTGGTCCATTTCTTCGTGTCGATGGCCATGGTAACAATTCCACAACTGCTTTTTCCGTCTTCCTCTTCTGTTCCCGTCTCATTAGCCTCGAACTGCTTTCCTTGTCTCTGTGTTTGTAACGGCTTCAATTGTGATCTTCCAGACTCGCCAAAGGATCTGCCTCTTGATTGTGTTCTCTGGAGATCTGCTTTTCGTAGTCGTCAATTCCGCACGGAGTACGCAACGTTCCTCTTCCACCAAGGGTACAACGTTTTCTGGATTCCACCCATTGTTTCCAGTACCTCTTTCCCATCGCGTAGTGCCCATTGATCCATTTTTCAGCCACGTTACGGTCTCCCGCACAATTGTACAGTGGTGCCCTCACTGCGTGATGTGATTGAGTTCTCAGACGGACCCAATTTTATTGGCTCTTTCCTTTCTTTGTTTTCTTTGAAGCAATCTCCAAGTTGTGCTCTGTGGGTGACAGAATTTTTCACGTTCATCAAGGCGAAAGTCACGAAGTCCTGCTGGTCCATCCTGTTCCCACCTCTTTTTCTTTTTTCCATCTCGTCTTCTCCTCGGAGGTCAGTTTGTCCCAGACGCTTCCTCGATTGGGGAATCGCCATTTGTGCTTCCATCTTGTGGAGAGCGAACAACCGCCAGTTGTGAGCGTCACAACAGGAGTGGAGTGGAGAGGATGGTGGGTACGTGTTTGTACGAATGGTGATGATGACGCGACAGGTTACTTTGAAAGATGTTGCGCAACATTGCCTATTTGAGTCAACCTCACGGAGCTTGAATTTTTTGTTTCCCACCCGCCCACACAGGGGAGTCAGTGGGGAGCCGGCTATTTCCCGTCTCCCGGGACGGAGACATTTAACCCGTGGCCAATCATTGTCAAAGAAAAACACCTGTGTCATCACAATCACCATCGCGTTCACCATATTTACACCTCTCGTTGGTGCTCCACGGTTGTTGTGTGGTTGTTGGGGCCCACCGACATGTTCAACAAAAAAAAGAAGAAGAAAACCAAGAAGGATGAAGAGCTGAGACACAACGAAAGGGACGATGAAAGAAAGAAAGGAGGAACTCTGAAACATGCGGGGAAAAGAAGCCGGAGCAAAGAGGTTGGAGTGGAAACAGATTTGAAGAAAAGAAGAAAACTGAAAGCTGAGCCAGTGAGTCCTGAGTCAATTTCTGACACTGATTTGAGAATAGTGTTCTGCCCATCTCTTTTCGTTGATTGCTTTGGATCAGACGCGGGTCGACAGACCGACCTTAATGCCCACAGCTGTCATCATCCTCAGTCATCAACATGTTCAAAGCTTTTGTATTTCTCCACCGTCAACGCACTCAGAGACCTGTTTAAGACTCTGGAACATGCATTGGGCCTTTGGTCCCATATCCATCCCATGGCTCTCCACAGGCTTTCGGCAATGATTTCCGATAAGAATGGTCACTGCAGTGTTTCAGATCGTCCTTCCCATTCTAGGCTGTCGTTGTACAAAACACTCGGTCACACGGCACATCTTTGCTTCTGAAAATCTTTGCATCTCCACGTCACGCCCACTGTTGGCTTTCGACATCCGTCAAACTCTTCCAAACTTTCATGTGATTTGCCGGCCTGCGTATGAAGATGCACCCAAGAATTTCGATCGCCATTTCTCAAAACTCGGAAACTTGTTCAGCTCCTTTCCACGTCTTGATCATCATGTCCTCCTTCACATCGTCTGCATATGTACTTGACCACCACAGGCTTACCTCCATTGTGCGTTCCAGATCCCATCTTCTTGCTGCCTCCTCGAATCAGCTCCTTCATCATATGCTCCAAAAGTTTTTTTGGGTGCGACGTGATCCAGTAATTATTGGCCCACAGAAAACGTGCGACCACTGTGTGTTTCACCGAGCTCAAGCCTCCTTGGTTCTCATTGCGCTTGGCCGTTCATCTGATGCAACATCTATTTGAGGGGCCCACCGACATGTTCAACAAAAAAAAAGAAGAAAACCAAGAAGGATTCCTTCTCAACGAAAGGAACGATAAGATGTGCAGAGCTGGAGCGCAGGTGCTTCGACGCTGCCTTGTCCTGAGATGCACTGCGTGAAATTGAACTTGATTTCGTTGATTACTTTGGATCAATCTCGAAGGTTGCGTGCCACAGTTCACGCAAAAAAGCTGCTGTAATCCACTCATGGGTGTCCGATTCCCCCATGTTTTGCGATACACTTCGGCCTCGTCACATCAAAAGTCACGACTTGATGTCCTTCCATTATGGGCGATGTTCATCGTGGTTTTGTTTTTCGCTGCCGTGTTCATACATTCTTCCTGTCATGTCTTGCCACTGTACCCAATGGATGCTTCTGAAGAAAACTTGCGTCGTCCATGACTTGAAGATGCTGGCAGCTGATATGTACTTCGATTCCTTCCACATACATCTGCTTCCATTCCCAAGCTCCTTTTTTTTTGCATATCCACTTCGACACCACGGAAGTCAGTGGCACCCACCGATGGTCTCTGCAGCTTCTTATTCCTTTCTTTGGCTCCGCGTCTGCCACTGACGCAGAAATTGAACTTGATTTTACTAATCTTCCAGGAGGTGCCACAGTTCATGAGCTTCTTAATGACCCTTACATCGCGCCTTGGAAGTATGTCCTTGTGATTTCAGTAGTTTTCCTTCCCTTGATGACATGTCATCTTATCACAACAAATTCGAAGGTTTCTAAAGATGGACTTTTTAAAGGACGATTCACTAAAAGATGTTAGTACCTTGTATTTTCAATAAAAATCCATTAATGACATTGTGTGCAAAAATGTTCAGTGCATGCTCTTATGATTGAACCGTCCAGTTCCGGCTAAAGAAAAATCCTTCCTAAATGATGATATTAAAAAAAAAAAATCAAAAAATTCGCGTAGCATCGTAGACGTATATGTCGGGTATTCAGTCGTCCGACGAAATATTCTTTACGTGCGCTGTGAGATTCAAGCTCTTGAACATTTTTGGAAGCGTACGTGAGATTCTATTCTTTGAATCAAAAAAAATGTCGATCCAAGATACATAAGACATCCGAGCTCTCCGACACTTATGATGCTTACGTCCTGGAGTGTTCGGACGTACGGACGCTTGAAATCATGATATCGTCAGAGCTGCGCGTACAGAGTTGATGGAGACGAGCTTGATTCTGAATTCGTCGTCATCAGTACCACGTACTCGTAATATTCTTTTTTGAGACAGCGCGTAATTCTCATCTGAAAGATTCCCGCAAACTCACGCTCATGCTTTTTTGCGCGTGATCAGAAATATATTGTGAGTTCATTGATATCGTTCGTTCCATGACGTTTGGGAGATAGTCAAATAGCATAGACATATGTTTTAAATATGTAAATTTGTAATGAATGTGTTTGTGCAGAATTTGACGTACTGATCACACATTGTGTCAAAAAAAGGTGTTTGTGAATTTAGTTGAGGAGCTTATCTTGCGAAGTATTCTCGATTTGAAAAATATGTTTTTTGTTGTAAGGAAAGCGAAACAAGAAATAGATATCTACGACGTTGTGTCGTCCAACATCATTTGTTAAAGAAATAATTTACAGATCTGAAATGAAGGTCTAGTCCTCGGTATTTGTTCGATGAAAATATTGAATAATCGGAAAACGTCTCAATACCGTTCGAAAACGAATACAATTCAAGAACATATTGAATGACAGTGGATTCATTCCGTCTTTTGAAAAAATAATGATCGAACTGATGTCGTCGATTATACTAGATGTTCCGTTTTTTCTGTTTGTTGCTCGGACGCTATTACACGAAACGATCAACGTTCCCATATGTTTTTTTAGATGTTCATCAAGAAGAAATTCGAGAAGTATTGCTTTCGTCTTCATCGAATGCCGAAAGCTATGTGCGTTTTTTTTTTGTTTAGCGACTAAAAAATCGAAGTCTTTCGTATAACATCATATACAAACACAAATGAAATTCAACGAAGTTTTCACAAAACATTACGGTCTATCACTGTTATTGTATAACTCAGATCACTTTTCCGTCAGCGCGGTTCGATCAGATTCGATAGCTTTAATGAGAAGTCCTCGTTCATCACGTGGCATCTCTGACATCATTTGTGGACAGAACAGCCGTTCCGAAGTCGCTCAGTTCTCTCTTTTGAATCGAAGGAGAAAATTCGGAACTCAGTCTTGGCATTTTATCCTGTGCACAGAATGTCCACTTTCACACTGTCCCTTCTCGGGTCGTGGTGTCGTCCGAAGCGCTTTCGAACGGGTACTTCGATCTGGACGAACAAGTTCTTCTGTGTGTCGACGCAATCGAGATTCTTTCCTTTGAATATGCTCAAAGAAAAGAGTCGTCATTATTCCCGTCCGCTGGTCATGTCTGGCTCCAGTGTCTTTGATTTGTGTACTTCATGTCCATCTCCTTTTTTCGTGAGTGCTCAAACTTGATGACATTCAAAGGTGACGCGCGGATCCTCGGGATCTTGGGCGTCTCGTGTGCACACGACACTTCGCTCGGATCGCACTCAAGCGAAATTAAGAAAAGTTTCATTAGGCCAACATGGTTAAGTCAAGTTAGGTTAAGTGACGTCCAGTTAAGATTAGTTGTCTTGAGTTCGACTGAGATCAGTTCTGTTCGGGTCAGTTGAATTAAGCTGACGTACGTCAGGATGGATTCAGTTACTTTGAGTTGTGTTCGATACTGTTCACCTCAGTTCAGTTCAATTCGTTTCAAATGAACTCAGTCGTTACGCTACATTACGTTACGCTGAGGGAAGGAAGATTCAGTTCCGTTACGTTACATTGCTGTAAGTTCGGCTAGGTTAGGTTAACTCATGTTCAGTCATGACAAGTCATGTTACGTTACGCAACGCAACGCAACGCTACATTGAGTCAGGTTCGGTGCAGTTTGGTCAAGTCAAAAGTGATGTGAAGTGCAGTGAAGTGGAACAGGGTTCCGTTACGTTACGTCCCGGTACGTCACGTCACTTCAAGAAACTTCACGTAACGTTACGCAAGGTCAGGTTTGGCTCAGGTCAAGTCAGGTCAAGTCAGGTCAAGTCAGGTCAAATCAGGTCAAGTGGATATGAGTGAAAGTAAATTAAGTGCAGTGAAGGTAAGTGAAGGCAAGTTAAATTTAGGTAAGAAAGGTTCAAGTCAGTTAAGTCGGATTTAGTTATATCAGATTAAATTAAGTCAAGCCAGGATCAGTGAAGAGCAAAAAAGTAAAGGAATAAAAAGTAAAAAGTGTTTTTATAAAAACAGTCAACATGTACTAAAAGTGTCAAAAAAAAAAAGATTAAAAACAAAGTAAAAATAAATATAAAAAACATGTGTGCGCAAAAGTCTGGAAACAAACAAGGCACAACAAATGAAAAACATAACAACGTGAAAAAGTGTTTTTTTAAGTAAAAAGGTAAAAAGGAAAAAAGGTAAAACAGGTAAATGGCAAAAGAAGTAAAAAGGTAAAAAGGTAACAAGGTGAAAAGATAGAAAAGGTGAAAAGGTAGAAAAGTGAAAAGGTAAAAGTGAAAAAAATTAAAGTGAAAAGGTAAAAGTGAAAAGCGAAAAAAGAAAAGTGAAAAGTAAAAGAAAAAAGCAAAAAAAAAGTGAAGAGTGGAGAAAAAAGTTAAAGGATAACGGGTAACGGGTGTTAACGGGTAACAGGTAAAATGTAACTGTTAGAAGGTAAAAGGTAACGTGTAAAAGGTAAAAGTGGTCGGTAAAAGGTAAAAGGTGGCGAGGTGTAAAAGGTAAAGCTAAAGGTAAAAATAAAGATAAAGATAAAGATAAAGGTAAGGGTAAAGATTACACTTACCTTACCTCACCTTGCCTTACCCTACAGTACCGTACCTTACCTTACTTTTCATGCGGTTCCGTCCAGTGCCGTGCCGTGCCGTTCCTTTACGTTACGTCGCTTAAGGTTCAGTTCAGGTTCAGTTCAGGTTCAGTTCAGGTTCAGTTCAGGTTCAGTTCAGGTTCAGTTCAGGTTCAGTTCAGGTTCAGTTCAGGTTCAGTTCAGGTTCAGTTCAGGTCAGGTTCAGTTCAGGTTCAGTTCAGGTTCAGGTTCAGGTTCAGGTTCAGTTCAGGTTCAGTTCAGGAAGTGAAGAGAAGTGTATTTAGCTCAAGCTTTGTTACGTCAAAAAAATAAAATGTGGAGTTGAATCAGGTTGAGCTAAGCTGGGTTCAATTGGATTTTGTTGAGATTGTGACACTGACTTGACAGAGTTCTGATAGTTTGAATGGTAAAGACTGCGAGGCGGGTCAGGAAGGTACAGAGGGTGAAAAGAGCCGATGGAGCTAAGAGAGCTGTGTTGCGTTCCTTTAGTTACATTGACGTATTTTCTGTTCTGTTCTGTTCTGTTCTGTTCTGTTCTGTTGTGTTCTGTTCTGTTCTGTTTTGTTCTGTTCTGTTCTATTCTCTTCTGTTCTCTTCTGTTCTCTTCTGTTCTGTTCTGTGCAGTTCTGTTCTGTTCTATTCTGTTCTGTTCTATTCTCTTCTCTTCTCTTCTGTTCTGTTCTGTTCTGTTCTGTTCTGTTCTGTTCTGTTCTCTTCTGTTCTGTTCTGTTCTCTTCTGTTCTCTTCTGTTCTGTTCTGTTCTGTTCTGTTCTGTTTTGTTCTGTTCTGTTCTGTTCTCTTCTGTTCTCTTCTGTTCTGTTCTATTCTGTTCTGTGCTGTTCTGTTCTCTTCTCTTCTCTTCTCTTCTCTTCTCTTCTCTTCTCTTCTCTTCTCTTCTCTTCTCTTCTCTTCTCTTCTCTTCTGTTCTGTTCTGTTCTGTTTTGTTCGCCTCTGTTTTCTGCTCTGTTCAGCTCTGTTTTCTGTTTTCTGTTTTATGTTTTCTGTTTTCTGTTTTCTGTTTGCTGTTTGCTCTTTGCTGTCTAATGTTTGCTGTTTGCTGTTTGCTGTTTTCTTATGTTCGGTTCAGACTAGTTACAGTCAGTTGAATTCGTTCCAGTTCAGATCAGTTCGGTTCACTTCAGGTCAGTTCAGTTTCGTTCGATTCAGTTTCGTTCGGTTCAGTTTCGTTCGGTTCCGTTTAGTGGAGTTCGATTCAGTTCATGTCGCTCCATGTCAGTTCGGTTCAGTTAAATTCGGTTCAACACATTTTATGTCAGTTCAGCTCAGCTAAGCGAAGCTGAGTAAACATACGTTAAGTTAAAATTATGTTAAAGTCAAGTCAAGTTCAATTCAGTTCAGTCAACTTCAGTACAGTTATGATATGTCATGTTATGTTTCGTATTGGTAGGTTATGTTATGTTCCGTCCAAGTTAGTTACGCAAAGAGAAGTTCGTGTCAGTTCAGTTTATTTCCGAATCAGTTCTTTCCGTCTAACTCATTTCACTCCAGTACATCCCAGTCCAGCAAAGTTATGTTCAGTTAAGTTCAGTTCGGTTCAGTTCAGATCCGTTCAGTGCTGGTTCAGTGCAAGTTCAGTGCAGGTAGAGCGCAGTGCAATGCAGGTCAATTAAGGTTCACTTAAGGTTCAGTTGAGGTTCAGCTCAGCTCAGCTCAGCCCAGTTAATCTAGTTAAGTCAAGTTAAGTTAAGTTAAGCTGAGATAAGTTTACTTAAGTTAAGTTACGTTTAAAGTTTTACGTTTAATGTTTTACGTTTAAGGTTTTACGTTGAAAGTTTCGCGTTCAAAGATCAAAGTTTAAAGTTCAATGTCCGAAGTTCAAAGTTTTAAGTTCCAAGTTCAAAGTTCAAAGTTTAAAGTTCAAAGTTCAAAATTCAACGTTTATATTTTTAAAGTTCAAAGTTTAAAGTTCCAAGTTCAAAATTCCAAGTTTAAAGTTTAAAGTTCAAATTTTTATGTTTAGACTGTACAGTTTAAAGTTTAAATTTTTAACGTTTAAAATTTAAAATGTACAGTGTACAGTGTACAGTGTACAGTGCACAGTGCACAGTGTACGGTGTAAGGTTTCAGGATTCAAAGGTTGACAGGTTGAAAGGTTGAAAGGTTCAAAGGTTCAAAGGTTCAAAGGTTCAAAGGTTGAAAGGTTCAAAGGTTCAAAGGGTCAAAGGTTGAAAGGTTGAAAGGTTGAAAGGATCAAAGGTTGAAAAAGTTCAAAGGTTCAAAGTTTCACAGGTTCAACCTTTCAAATGGTCAAAGTTTCAAGTTTCAAGTTTCAAATTTCAAGCTTCAAGCTTCAAGCTTCCAGGTTCAAGGTTAAAAAGGATAAAAGTTAAAAAAGTTCAAGGTTAAAAAGGCAAAAAAGTTTGAAGGTTCAACGTTTCAAATGGTCAAAGGTTTCAAGGTTTCAACGTTTCAAATTTCAAGCTTCAAGCTTCAAGCTTCAAGGTTCACAGGTTAAAAAAGCTTGAAAAGTTAAAAAAGTGAAAGGTTAAAAAAGTCAAACAAGGTTGAATTGTTTAAGACGGTAAAAGGTAAAAAAGGTTAATGGTTAAAAAGGTTAAAATTTTTAAAGGTTACAGGTTAAACAGGTTGAAAAGTTTAAAAGGGTAAAAAAAGTTAAAAGGCGTAAAATTGTTGAAAAGGTAAAATGTTAAAAAGGCTAAAGGGTAAAAATGGTTAAAGGTTAAAAAAAGGTTAAAGGTTAAAGAGGTTAAAAAGGTTGAAAATGGTGAAAGGTTCAAACGGTTAAAGACTTAAAAGTCAAAGGTTAAACGGTTACAGGTTAAAAAGGTTAAAAGTTAAAAAAGTTAAAGGTTAAAAAAGTTGAAGGTTAAAAAAGGTTAAAGGTAAAAAAAGTTAAAGATTAAAAAAGTTAAAGTTTTAAGAAGGCTAAAAAAGTTTAGAAATTTTTGAGGCTAAAAAAGTTAAAGGCTCAAAACGTTAAATGTTATAAAGGTTTGAGGTTATAACGGATAAAGATTAAATAGGTTAAATGTTATAAAGGTTAAAGGTTGAAAAGGTTCAAGGTTTTAAAGGTTAAATGTTCTACAGATTAAAGGTTCTACAGGTTAAAGGTTTTAAAGGTTAAAGGTTTTAAAAGGTTAAAGGTGGTGAAGGTTTAAAGTTATGCGGGTTAAACTTTATAAAGGTTAAAAATGTTATAGGTTATAAATGTCAAAGGGTATAGATGTTAAAGGTTATGAAGGTTAAACGTTATGAAGGTTAAATGTTATGAAGTTTAAAAGTTATAAAGGTGAGATGTTATAAAGGTTAAAAATTATAAAGGTTAAAGGTTTTACAGGTTAAAATTTTCAGGTTCGAAGGTTATGATGTTTTAAGG
>CBDCEV010000299.1:0-8868 GCA_965215715.1 Hyphomicrobiales bacterium
AGGTAAGTTTGAGACATATTTTATTTTTAATCTCACGTTAAGCTGCACTCTGGTGTTACGTACGCGCGCGCTGAGTTGCACTATTGTAGTCATAAGGTAGGTAAAAATAAAAAGATTTACCTATTTTCTCATAAGTTGATTTATCAATGAACGGGCGTTAAATGCGCGGTACGTTTTTTTGCAAGCTAGAGCTAATGTATTACACTCTACTGATGCAATTTTCGGATAAAGAAATCGGCAATTATAAAGCGCGCGCTGATTGGCTACGATGAGGGGATGTATTATGGAACATCCATGCGCAAGTCAAAGCACCAAGGGACGGACCAGGGGGGATAAGGTGCAGTTTTTTTTTTGTTTTGTTTTTTTGTTTTTCCTGGGGTAGCATTTGTGCTTGATTGTTGAAGTTGATTTTTTTTATCACTTTTTGCTCTTTTTGTACTTGCACGAACTGTTTTCCTTGAAATTTAGGCTAGCACGATTTTTATTTTTGGATTTCTACACTCCTCCCCTAAAATATCTAATGGGCAGTCCTTAACAAAACTCGGCAAAATGAGACTGAAAATATCCACCGTAGGATTCAAGGAAAATCCGTTATCCGACCCGGTTTTATGCGCTGTTCTAAAATGCAAATTCAAAGTGGATGAGTTCCTGACCGCGGGGCAGATCCAGAGCTTCTTCTCCAGAACAGCCGCCAGACTTCGCCATGCTGTCGCCCCAGAAGACGACGACGAAGAAACGGATGACAACAGCAGAGCGGCCGAAGAGGAGGAGGCTTTCTCAGATGCGCGCAACACCATCCCGCTGCAATGCGCACCAGTGCACCCCATAGTCACGACACGTGGAACCCGTGTGCGATGAGCTCGTCCAACAAACTCAGTAAGCTGACGGTAGCCCAGCTACGAGAGATTTGCTCCCACTTCAATATGGAGGATGCACCCTCTGGGCACAGGAAGAAGCCCTATCTGGATTTTATTTTGAACCTTGTAGGTGCCTGCTCTTGCGCATCCTCGAACCTGTAGAACCAGTGTAACACGAACTCTTGACGGGAGCAAAAGCAGTTCGAGTTAGCGCTTTCAGCCAGGGGTTAAGTAGTACAGGGAAAGGGGGGTTCTGTAACAGCTATAGTACTGGGAGAGTTATTTCCATATTTTAAACCGCTCATATATGAAACAATTTTTCACAATGGAGAGAGAGAGAAAAGTTTTATAACAGAGAGTTCAATTTCCGTTTTTGCACCGATAACACAAAACAAGTTTTATAAAGGTGGAAAGAATGTTATTGAATCACTTAAAAAACCGCAATAATATATTTTGCAGTTGTACTGTCACAGAATTCCAAAAAATTTTTTCCATTTAGAGATTTGTGTTTTGTTATTATATCAAAAGTGTTACAGAATTCAAAATGTCTGTTGCAAGAAATCAGAAAGATATTTTTCAAATGTTTTATGGTGAAATACCGGAAAAAATTAAAAAGAGTTTACCTCGTCCATTAAAACCGCTTGTTGAAATTGAGGATGAGTTTTACGTATCAACCAACAATAATATTTTTAATAAATGGCTTCGTGTTTGGAAAATGGTTGTATCGGAAAAAAACCCCCACAATAAAGATCTTTTTGAGTTTGCAAGAGCAACAAAAGAAAGTTTTACAGATTTAATAAAAAGAGAACTAAAAGAGTTAAAAAATATAAAAGTAAGTCTAGAGATGAAAGTTAAATTTAAAAAGGAAGAAGAAGAAGAACAAACTCAATACATGGAGCAATATTTTCGAGAAAATGAGCCACAGGTTTTTAACGCAAACGACGATGAAAAAGATATAGAAGAATATTTCGATAACATTTTTGAAATAATAAATGGAAAAATCGAGGCATGGGTAGCGGAAGGGTCAGGATGGGAAGTAGAAAAAATAGAGCTTGTGTACGTGAATGTCGCACGTTTTCAGCCACTGCGTGGAGGAACATATTTGCCAATTCCAACAAAGTTGAAAAACAAAAAAGCAGTAATGAACGTGCAAAATAAGGCTAACGAGTGTTTGAAGTGGGCTGTAAGATCAGCTATGTTTCCCCCACCAGAAGGAAAAAATCCAAACAGACCAAGTTCTTACCCAGTTAACGATGGTATTAATTGGAGTGGCATTGTTTTCCCAACACCAGTAAAACAAATTGACAAGCTTGAGGCGCAAAACGAAAACCTCGCAATAAACGTATTTGGCTGGGAAAATGAAAATGATCGTGTGATTGTGCATAGGATAACTAAAAAAGAAAAAAGCGTGCCGCGGATAAACCTGATTTTGATTGAGTCGGGTGAAAAACAGCATTATTGTTTTGTGAAAAGAGTAAGCGCCCTACTTTATGATCAGAGCAAACATCGCGAAATACAAAACATTATTGCATGTTGTGCTTAACAGGTTTTTCAAGAGAGGACTTGTTGGAAACCCATAAAAAATATTGCAATGGCTTAAAAGGAAAACCGACAAGGATTGATATGCCAAAAGAGGAGGAAAAAATAGTTTCATTTCAAAATTATTACAAACAAATGAAAGCGCCCTATGTTATATACGCTGACTTTGAGGCTTTAGTAAAAAAGATTTCTCTTTGTGAGCTTGAGGCCATGAGAATAAAGAGAAAAGTTACACCATGAAAACAGATTATCACGAGGCAAGTGGTTATTCTTACACGGTTGTGAGAAGTGACGGTGAAGTTTCAGGACCAAAAGTTTACAGGGGTGATAAACGCGGTGGGAACGTTTTTAAGTGACATTCTGCAGGAAGAGGTGCAAATAAGAGAGAGTTTGGCAGCACCAAAACCAATTGTGATGACGGCTGAAGACTGGGAAAAATACAAAAACGCAACAGATTGCCACATTTGTAATAAAAGTTTGATAAAAGATGAATTCTTAGACTCTTTGCCGGTTTGGAGCATAGAAGATGGTGAAGGTGGAGAAAAATGCAGCTATAAGGGTCAAGGGCATAAAAAATGTTTTTACAGAGCACAGAAAGAGCAACAATGGGGGATTCTTAAGCTACAAAAATTAACAGACAAAAAAGACCAGTTGGAAGCAAAAACAACAGAAAAATTGTATTTTCTGTGATTAACCCATTACTTCAGAAAAACTTCAGAGACGCAGTGAAAGACCATTGTCACATAACTCGAAGGTATCGAGGTGCGGCGCACAACAATTGCAATGTAAAACTGTACATTAACCCAAAAACAACCCCCATACCTATTGTATTTCACAATCTAAGGGGCTACGACGCGCACCATTTAATGCAAGAGATGTCGCAACTCAATAAAAAAGAAGAGGTTAAATGCATTGCTAATAACATGGAGAAATATATCACATTTTCAGTCGGAGGTCTGTGTTTCATTGACAGCTTGAACTTTTTACAAGGAAGCCTTGATTCACTTGTAAGCGCAACACCAAAGGAGTCATTGAAAATAACATCGAACATTTCAAAAGGCAGCGACCTGCTTTACAAAAAAGGGATCTACCCTTACGAGTACATGGACTCATGGGGGAGATTTAGCGAGACAAAGCTTCCGGACAAAGAGAAGTTTTACAGTAAGCTGAACGACGAGCACATAACAGACGAAGAGTACGCACACGCGCAGACTGTCTGGGAGACTTTTGAATGTAAAACGTTGGGTGATTATCATGATCTTTACGTAAAAACAGATGTTGCCCTGTTGGCAGATGTTTTTGAGAACTTCCGAAATCTATGCCAAGAGCAGTATGGGTTAGATCCAGCTCATTATTACACGTCGCCAGGACTTTCCTGGGACGCTTTATTGAAAAAGACAGGGGTCGAGCTTGAGTTATTTACAGACCCTGAAATGTATCTATTTGTGGAAAGGGGAATGAGGGGTGGAATCTCAATGGTAAGCAAAAGATACTCAAAGGCAAACAACCCGTATGTACCTGGCTATGACCCCAGCAAACCGAACAAATTCATCATGTATCTCGACGCTAATAATCTTTATGGATGGGCAATGAGCAAGCCACTCCCGAAAAGAAATTTTAAATGGAAACGTGCTATGCCCACTGAGGAAGATATCATTAAGAAAAAAGAAAACGCAAAGAATGGATGGATTCTTGAGGTGGATCTTGAATACCCAAAAGAACTGCATGAAGAACACAACAGCTTTCCCCTTGCCCCTGAGAAAAAGCAGGTTAAAAATGAATGGATGTCGGAATACCAACACAGTTTGTTAAAGGACTTGGATCTGAAAACACCAAAATGCAGCAAGTTGTTGTTGACTCTTCAAGACAAAAACAACTATGTGGTGCATTACCGAAACTTGCAGTTTTATCTGAAGCAAGGAATGAAACTGAAACGTGTGCACAGGGTGTTGGAGTTCGAACAAGAATGCTGGATGGAGCCGTACATCCGGATGAATACAGAATTCAGGAAAAAGGCAAAAAGTGACTTTGAAAAGAACTTTTACAAGCTCATGAATAACTCAGTTTTCGGTAAAACCATGGAAAACCTGCGTAACCGTGTTAAAATAAAATTAGTGAGAAGCGATGAGACAGACAAAATAAGGAAATTGATTGCAAGTCCTTTTTACTCAAGGCATGTTATGTTTACAAACGACCTGTTCGGAATTGACATGCGCCAAAGCGAGCTGCTGCTAAACAAGCCGGTCTACACAGGGATGACAATACCTGACAACAGCAAGATCTTGATGTATGATTTTTTCTACAACGAGCTGAAAAAAAATTATGGCCCAAAGTGTGAACTTTTGTACACAGACACCGATAGCCTTCTGCTTGAGATTGAAACGGATGACATCTATAAAGATATCGAAACAAACAAAAATCTATATGATACGAGTGATTACCCGAAGGAGCATCCACTTTATTCAGACACCAACAAAAAAGTTTTAGGAAAAATGAAAGACGAATGCAAAGGAACTTCCATAACAGAGTGTGTCTGTCTGAGACCGAAAATGTACTCGATAATGAAAAGCAATGAAAAAAATATAAAAAAAGCTAAGGGTGTGAAAAAATGTGTCGTTAAGAAACAAATAATGCATGAACAGTACAAGGAATCACTTTTTGGTAAGAAGCAGTTATAGCGAACACTTAAACCGGAGGGAAGCTTCTTTTCGTTCACACCAACGGGTCTCAAATAAGGTGTCGAGGGTTTGGATGGAACAGTTTTCTTTTAGATGGCATCAACAGGTTTTTGACCAGCCAGTCGAGTGACTTCTTTATTCAAAGCTGAAATAACAGCGGGCAGTCGGGCCACCCATTCAGTCGATCTTTTGTTTTCTAGGAGGCGCATTTCAACCCCATATTGGTGTCCAAACAGTCGTTCAGCCAGGGTGCGGTTGAATCTTTCAACGATTGCTTGATCACGGTGAATATCCACACGACCACGTCTAACCTCAACATTATGTTTCGAAAGCAGTTGATTCACAGCACCCATAAACTCACGACCAGGATCGACCTGAAGCAGTTTCGGCCACTTCAAAGGACCACGACTATAAATCCGTTCCAGAGCAGCTGCAACTTCTTTGGCCTCTTTTGTGGTCAACGGTTCGGCCTCTTTGTATCGAGAGGCCACATCTACCACTGTGAGAGCATATTTAAAAGTTTTACGGGAGCGTGGTGGGCGATCATGTGGGAGATACAGAAGATCTGCTTGGTGAACTTTGTTTGGAACAGGAACGTCAAATTTCGGTCTTGGAATGTACCGTGGGGCTGGTAAATAAATCTGCCAAAGAGCTTGATTCATCAACCAGTTTTGAGCCACATCTTCCGAAACTTTTGCTGCCTGGGCTAATTTCTTAATTGCTGCAAACCCTTTCCAATACCCTTGCGGGCTGTAATAAATTTTTGACAACTTATTTAAAACGCGTGAGCTCATTGTATACTATACACAAGAAAAAATGGACGACCCGTTTGGTTGTTTGCAAGGTGAGAAAATTTCGTCGAAATTGATTAAAGAAATGTTGCAAAAAAATGAAATAAGCCTGTTATCAAAAAAGATTGATCGTTGTCCTTCATGCGAGGAGCAATTAATTTATGTGGTGAATGAGTTCTGTCATGCATGCCAAAAATGTGGTAGAGTGATTGAATGTGATGATTATGAATATTTTGAAGAAGAAAATTGGAGAAGAAGTTCCACTGCTCTTCCAAAGAATGATTATTTAAAAGATGTTTTACGGAAATATAAAATTGACAAAATGTTTTCTTTCAGCGAGGTTGCTTTTCTTGGTAACGTTATTGCTCAATTTAAGGGTGTAACCAGCAAATCAGTGAACTACACCTGTTTTCTGTACAATTATTTTGAAAGGGTGCCTTCTGAGTGCTGGCCCAACAAAAAAGAAATCTTGAAATCTATTTATTGTCACCTTCCAAAAGACTTAGAAAGAATCTGGATCGCAAAACAGGAGTTTGATAAATGGTGGTTGAAAACAAATCAAAGTTCTTCATAAACATTTTCATATTTGCCTGTTTTCGGATTTTTCACCAAACGCATGACAGTTCCCTTTTTTGGATGAGACCAAAATTTCTTGCTTGTGACGCCAGTTGGTCCTGTGAAAGCATTTTTCGCAATATCACCTGACCAATACCTATCGAATACAGGTTTTGTGGAAGGAGTCATTTTTTTTGTCAAATTTTCAGCAAATTTCGCTACTTCCAAAGGTTTGTCCAAAACACCAGTCCCTTTTTGTTTTTTCAAACCCAAACCTAACTTTTGTTTAGCATTAATTGCATTTCTTGCAGCCGCATGACCCCACTGCCTTTGTTTGTAAGGAACTGCGTCAAGAGACTTCTTCATTTTTTTATCCGCTTTGTTTTTACATTTTTTGAGATTTTCACCATATTTTTTTTCCCGGTTGGAACAAACATCATAATCAACATCATGTTGCATTGTAATCGCATCTGTTGCACCTGTTGGTTGTTGATATATTTCAAGAATTTCACCCGTTTCTGGATCGTATTTCACCTGCTTTTCAAGAGGATTGTATGGCCCTGTGAAATTATGACCCGGCAATGTCCAACCTTTTTTTGGTTTCGGAAATTTTCCAATTGCTGCATGTATATCAAACCCAGCTCCATCCAAATCAGGTCTGTCAGTTTTATAACGTTGGTTTGGTCGAACTTTAGTTGAAAGTTAATTTAACATTTCACTTCCAACTTTTTGAATAACTGGGCGGGCTTTGTCAAGAGTGTAATTTATTGCTTTCTTTTACAGTTTTGGGTCTCTCATTGCTTCAGAAGTGTAATATCGTCCAGCTTCAACACTTTTTTTTGCAAGATATGGGATTCCTTTTGTAATTGCAAGATCACCAACTGCCATAGCAACGTCGCCAAATATACCACTGCCCTCCGCGCGGGAGGGCTCACCTAGTTTCCCGGCAAAAAACTTGATTTCATTTTTCCACAACTTGCGCACTTTACTTTCAAGAGTTTTCGATTGTTCTTTGTGATTATAACTTTTTCGGTCCCCTTTACATTGGGTGTGTGCCGCTTTTCTTTCACACAGTACACTTCCATTGTATATATATGTTTTAAGAAAAATAATTTTCTCTTTTTGATTCAATTTTTTTCCTCTTTCTTGTATTTTTCGTTCAATATCCATTCTTTCATCTTCTTCAAATTTTTCATAATCTTTCACAATTTCCTCATTTTGAAGTAAATTGTTGGAGAACATTTCCAAAATATCGGCAAAACTTGTGCCTTTATTTCTTTCGTTTAAAAAGAGAAGGCAGTAGTAACCACATCTCACACTTTGTTCCCATTGAATTTGGTTGTCATTTCTGAAAAAATGTGTCATCCCATGCATTGACATTTCTTTTTCCCATTCCAAAGGTGGTGGAAGCCCAAATGAATCGAAATACTCGTAAAGACCTTTTCCTTTTGGCCAACAACATACCCAGTGAGTTCCCAAACTTCCGAAATCATCCAAGTTGATTATGCATGGGGAATGAAACAAAGGTTTTGTTTCGTTTCTGCTAAAAATACCTTTTATTGGAATTCGTAAAAAGTTGCACCATTTTCTCAGGTCAATGTTGGAAAGAGGTTTATCTTCAAATTTCAGTTTTTTTTTAAACGATAATAATCCTCCCAAGTTCCATAAATAGGTGGAGGTTGAATTTGCATCCCTTTACCTTTTGGTATTCCTGGTGATCGTCTTGTTCGTGGTGGTGGCGGTGGTGGTGGTTGCGTTTGCATACCTTTTCCAATTATTTTTCTGACCAAATCAGGGGCCAAAGGTACTCCGATAGACGCCAACATACCAAGGAAGCCGCCGTATTGTGCGCCTCCTCCTTTCAACAAACCTTTTCCAACAAGATATTGTTCTGCCGCCTTTTTCTGAGTAGGAGTCATTCGCTGGACAAGTTTATAAAGCTCAATTTCCTTCGGACCAAAACCCTTTCCGAATATCTTTTTCAGCACCTTTTCAGCGCCAAAACTCAAACCTGCACTTGCTAATGCTCCAAGAGCTGGCTTTATCAAAGGTTTTGCCAAACCTAACATAGCAGAAAACAAATTTCCACCACGCTGCGCAGTGTTCTGAAGCTGTGTCTGGCTTAATTTTATTACCATTCCTTTCCCTGCCGCCGATCTTTTTTTCAATCGCTTGATTTGAGTTTCAGTGAGAAAAAGTTCGTCACCACGCCCAATTTGGTCTGGTTTGACTTTCAGACCAACAGGGGTCTTTGTTAAATAAGCTTTTTGAAGTTTCTTTTTCTGACCATCAGTCAGTGCGATTTTGAATGGATGATAAGTTGTGCTCAATGTTTGTATATTATATTCAGAATTTTTTTTTCAAATTTTTCATTTGTCTAAACGTCGGCGACAAGCTCATTTCCAATTTGCTTCAGCACGAATTCTTTTTCATTCAAAACCAATGCGA
>CBDCEV010000300.1:0-1861 GCA_965215715.1 Hyphomicrobiales bacterium
TGCTCCCCCAGGCCAATCATGTTACGAAAAATCTGAGCTTAATTCATCTACATATGAACTAACCTCGATTTCACCGCCGACAGTATCGACCTCATTCACCTCTCTCACCCTGCATTCCCCTCCCTTCAGCCTGACCAGAGGTCCACGTTGCTCACATTCCCAAGACCGCTGGTGCGACGAGAGGAAAGTTGATTCAAACAATTTTGCCCATGGGCACCGTTTGAAGATGGGCGAGGCAACCCTGTCGCCCAAAGCCAACTCCTCAAGCACGTTTGATATCACAGGGCTACGACGTCCTCGCTCTCACGTTATCTCGATGTTTATGCACTGTAAGTATCACAGGAGCCACATCAACAAGGGAAATGAAAAGCGCAAACGAAAATCAGGCTTTCCCACCTTGGGCGAGAAAGGACTCGAAGCAGATATTCGTGGGTTGGAAATGTGGCTTGGTCATGCACTGGAAAATCATGATGAGATCGCACGGCAGGGAGAGAAGGTTCAAAAACCTTATCAACTCTTGCACTTCGACCCACTCAGCTTCTATTGCTACTCCCCCTGGAATCCACAGTCACGCTTCCTGCTGATGAACCTGAACCGAACGATGCCACTTACGCCATCGCCAGAGAGTGTTATTCGCACACTCGCGACCTACAATCACTTTGGCACAGTGGAACTGTTTGACGAAGCTGCATGCCTCCTCTTCTCGCAACTGCACAACAGCACACTGCCCAGCTGCTGTGGAGGCCAGTCAACAGACGGTCCAAGGATGGTCATCCCGCGCAGTAAGACTCACGGTGTCCCTCATCAAGATGAGAGTCTCATGCCAGCCTCTGTCCTTGCAAAGATTGATCGACTCACAACGACGGATCAAGCAGTATACGAGTGGGCAGCAGGCGAGCTGAGGAAGCAGCTTGACCTGGCAGGGATCTTGCATGCTCCAAATTGTTCGGTTGAAATGTAAAAAAGGGGGGAAATGGATGAGTTAAGTGAAAGGGTTCGAGTCATCCCTTTCGTCTGACCATTTTTTTTTCCCTGTCATGAATTCGACCCAAAAAAAAGTCACGTTTTATGAAAAAACAATATAAATTTTTTTATTTATTTGATTTTATTTTTTTTCTCACCACCATCAAAAATTAAATGATACGGAACAGATTCATGCGAAACGATTTAAAATATTCCTTCGTCTGATCCGCAATGCAGTGGGGAGACAATTGAGTATCAAAGAGAAAATAAGAGTACTCAAAATCATAATTAAAATCATAATCATAATAATTGAAAATCGGAATAAAAAATCGCAATTAAAAATCATAATTAAAAATCATAATTAAAAATCATAATTAAAAATCATAATTAAAAATCATAATTAAAAATCACAATTTAAAACCACAACAAATAAAGTGGATGCAAAACCCAAAATCAAGTACTGTAACACTAAAATGAAAAATAAAACCCAAAGCAAACCACAAAAATTAAAAACAAAAAAGTAATCTCCACCTGTAGGTTTCGAACCTACGACCTTGCGGTTAACAGCCGCACGCTCTGCCAACTGAGCTAAGGAGGATGGAAACTAGATGGAAATCAATCGTCATACGGCCCACAAACCCTCCTATCTTGTTGCTCTTTTCTTCTTCTTGAAAAAGGACCGAGGACAAGACCGAGTCAAGTCGTTTTGGACTGTTCTTACTAAGACTCACGAAAAGTATGGATCGATTGTCGAAGAAGACGTGGAAAAAGCTGTGAACAAGAATCTTATCGAGGGCGCCAACAAAGCCAAGATTCAAGGCGAAATCAACCGAGCGTTGCGAAAAGCCCAATGTGACACAGCCATCGCCTATCGGCGATGGATACGGTCTGTTCCAGA
>CBDCEV010000301.1:0-15701 GCA_965215715.1 Hyphomicrobiales bacterium
TCCCTCCCCACACCCAAAAAACGCAGCACCCAAAAAACGCAGCACCACTCAAACGAAGAACGGGGGAAAGCAGCACCACACCAAAAAAAGAGCAAAAGGCAGCACCACCCAAAAGGAGGAGGAGCGGAACCAGCAACACCCAAAAGAGGAGAGAGGGTGAATACAGCACCACCCACACGCAAAAGAAGAAGGCGGGAACGCAACACCACTAAAAAGAAGAGAGAGGGGAAAGCAGCACCACCCAAAAGGAGGAGGGGCGACCACCACTGTATTTTACCGTACTTTACTCTAATGTAATTTATTTTGACATTTGATTTAATTTGATTTGGTTACATTGAAGTTACTCAATTTAATTACAATTCATAACAATAAAAAGGAGTGGCACCACCGCCCAAAAGAGGGATGAGAAGGCAGCACCACACACAAAGGAAGGATGGGACAGCAGCACAACCCAAAGGAGGAGGAGGAGGAAGCAGCACCACCAAAGGAGTCAAGGGCGACCACTTCCACAACCACCTCAAAAGGAAGCAAAGGCAACCACCGCCACCGGCACCGCCGCCACCGAGGAAGAGCCAAAGGTCCAAGCTCCCGAACTTTACTGCTTGTAGTCCTTAAAACGTACCTAACGTTTCAAATATGTGAAACGTTGCACACCATTGAACTGTTTTTTATTCAAAACTTTGTACGCAGCAAAGCTACCTTTGTGATGAGTACAAAGTGTTCCGTTGCACAAAGAAAATGGCACTTCGTTTTTGCTAAATGGTATGTTCTGTGTTTTTCACCGTGCTCGGATTAACTCCTCTTTCTTCGGATGCTTTTGATACCTTTGATACTTGTGAAATCATGTTTATTGTTTGTTATTATGAAAAATACTGAGTCAAAGAAGACGAAGAAGAAGAAAAAAAAAAAAAGAGATACACAAAGGCACAACACACAGGAGAAACAAAACGAACAATTCGGAAACACAGAAGCGAAACATAATGCTAACGTTGCACTTACCACTTTGTTTTGGCTACGTGCAGTGTGGTATGTTTCAATACAGTGTTTGCTTGGTGTTTGCGAGGTGTTTAGTGCTTGATATGTTAGCACTTAGCACTTAGCGAATCAGAAAGCAACCAAGTGTTGCGTGATAGATGCTACGTTCGCACTTTGTTTGTGCAAAGTGCTGAGTGCTAGTTGAGCACTGGGCCATTATGGTTTTTACTCAGTATTTTCATGATTGTGTGTGTTTTTTTGTCAACAGTATCAACAGTATCACAGGAATCAAAAACAGCAAAAGTAACGAGGCGAATCTGAGCGCAATGAAACACGTGGTACATGGCACTTAGCAAACGCCAAGTGTGGTGTTCTATGTCGTTCATCGTGCTCGGATCCGACCTCCTTACTTTTGATACTTTTGATACTTGCGAAATCAATTTTATCAATGTGTAGAAAAAGGAAACACATGAAAACCCCAATCTGGATGAAACAAAAGAAAAATGCTAACATAGCACTTAGCAGCTTGGTCTTGGTAAGTGCTGAGTGTCATGTGCTATGTTAGTACTTAGCATCCAGAAAACTCAAAGTGCCAATAAAATACATGACACGAAGCACTCAGCAACAACCAAGTGCTATGTGCTGTGTTAGCACATAATGTTTGCTAACTGATATTTGCTATGTTGGCACTTAGCACTCAGCACTTTGCAGCACCTAAGTGCTAAGTGTCAAGTGGAAGATTTGCACTCAGCATTTGCTGAGTGCTAAGTGCTAAGTCCTGCGCTCGGACTTGGCATTCAGCCTTTTATTTATAGTGCTTCATTTTTTTTACATTCACACGTCTCAAAAAGTATCAAACGTAAAGGAGGCCGATCCGAGCACGATGAAGGACATAGAAGATAGCACTTAGGTTTTGCCAAGTGCTATGTTCTATGTTTTTCAATGTGCTGAGACTCGGCCCTCCCTTACTTTTGATATTTATGATACTGTTGAAATACATTTTCTTATTTGTAATTATTTCTCAAACAGTAGCACACACAAGGAAAGACACAGGAACACATATGTAAAACATATCACAAACGTATGGAAGAATCAAAAGCGAACACAAATTACGGTGCTAAGTGCTATGTCAGCACTTAGCACTCATCGAACAGTAAGTGCTGACATCGCGCACTGCACTTGCCACGCAGCACCAACTAAGTACCAACATAGCGCATAACTACCACCACAGCAACAACTTAGTGCTAACATTGCACGTAGCACCAAGCACATAGCAGAACCAAAGTGCTAAGTGCTCTGTTTGCCGTTAGTTTTTGCTTTGTGCCAAGTGCTACGCTAGCACGTCGCAATTAGGATAATTTCTGGCTTGTTTTCAAACATCTCAAAAACATCAAAACTATCAAAGGTATCAAAGGTAGACCGGATCTGGGCACAATGAAAACATTTGACATAGCACAAAGCACCCAGTAAAAGCCAAGTGCAATGTTCGATGGCGTTATTGGTGTGTCGTAAATATGTTTATATGTATATGTTTATAAACACAAAAAAAAAGCACATAAGTCAAAACACAAAGAGTGGAACACGAATTGGAAGAAAGAGATGCAAACACTTTGCACTTGCTAAGGGGCAAGTGTAAAATGTCGGCAATTAGCACATACCAAACAGTCAAGTGCTGAGATAGCACTTTGCATTTTACACATTATGTATCGCAATATGTTTGATACGTTGTTGGGGAAATTAATCGACATTAAACTTACAATCATTGTTTTGAAAAGACTTCGTTCGTGTGAAGATGTAAAAAAAGCAAAAATTAAGCTGTCAAACTGTGCAATTGCAAGTCACATGAAAATCAGGCAATACCCGAAGGTGTTAATAAAGCAGCGCCCCGATAGACACCACAATGCCCGCAACAGGCAAGGTTCAACAACCCCTCCCCGCTCGTTGTAAATTGCCACACTGTAGTTTTGCTAAACGCCAGCAACAGGCAACAGTTAGAACGAACAATACACATTTGGAAGCCAGAGTCATTTCCAAAAAGACAGGTTGACACCCGACAGCAAATCCGCCAACAGAGCGGTGTCGGAGAAGTGAAAACGCGAAAAGCAATAAATCTGCTGTTCACATGAAACCCTTCTCCACTCCTGTGGAAGCATGCAGTATGTCGAATTGCGAGTCAAATGAGGAAGCGAGGAAGCAAGCGCCACAAAAACTATAGCAAAGGCTCCATAACGATCTATTCTGCGTTTTTTTTTCAGACCTGGTAAGAGGGCGCGCGGCGCCTTTTGTGACAGCGCCTTCCACGAACATCGCTTCGCCTATCGGACAGAGTGCAAGCCAAAACCAAAGTACATGGCATGTCTTTCACTATTCTTAAGGGAAGGGGCAATAAGCCACCCAGCTTTGCTTCATTTCGCAGACCTGTGCTTGACTTCCGTGAGGCAAATACCTCTCTTCTTGGTGGAGCCGAGTGGCTCTCTTATTTTTTTGATGTTCTTGAATTGTTGTTGTGCTCAGACAAATTCACTCAAGAATGATCCAAGGTTAATTGTTGCACTGCTTGACTTTGTGCTTTTCCTTATCTTTCAACGCCTTCCCAGAAAGGGTGTCTTTGCGTCTGCTTTTCAAGTTGTCTCTCTTTCCGCCTTTCTCTTTGCCCCTTGCTTTCTTTATGGTGAAGGTGGTTTTACCCATCACCGCTTCCCTTCCCTGTGCGAACCTTCAACCTTGGTTTTAACTTCAGCCTTGGATTGAGATTCCGCATGGTCCTTTGCTTCAGCACTGGATTGTACATCTCTTTGTACATATCTCTCTTGCTGCTTTTGTGCATCTGCTTGTGCATCTCCCTCTCCTTTCCCTGTCGCCTCGGACTTTGCTTCAGCCTTGGATTGTACATCTCTTTGTGCATATCTCTCTTGCTGCTTTTGCGCATCTGCTGATGCATCTCCCTCTCCTTTCCCTGTCGTTTGGACTTTGCTTCCGCCTTGGATTGTACATCTCTGTACAAAAATCTTGCTGCTTTTGTGCATCTGTTTGTGTCCCTTTCCTGTCCTGATTTTGGCTTTCTTTTCACGGTGCTTCAAAAGCCACTTTTACAAGCCTCATGAAATCTATCTCACTTCGGTGTGTGCGTTGATTTTGTCGCATTTCAAGTCCCATGAGGCAACGGTACGTTGGCAGCACCCAGTAGATGCCAGCACCCGCTGGAGCCGCCGAGAAAGCAATCATCCTCGCAAAACTAAAGAAATCCACGAAGGGATTACCCCACTGCACGCGCGACACGAACCAACAACAGCTGAACCATGAGTTTCGCGTGACCATCCAGAAAGAGTTCAAGCCAAGACCAAGTATTTTGCATGTCTTGCACTGTCATTATGGGAATGGAAGAACCATGCCTCTTACCTTAATTTCACAGGCCTGTTCTTTTTCAGCTTGGTCCGAAGACCTCCTTCTGTGTGGAGTTCAATTCTCGAGTCATGCTTCCAATCGTACAGCAAATTCGTATCGCTGAGGTCCATCAGTCTTTGAAAATCAAAGATATTGGTACAGGTGTCAAGCTCCATGCCCGACGAGTCAAAGTCCAAATTCATGTCGGTGAGCTTATCTTTTTGATTTACTTCCTCATAACAAAGTTTTGCGTTCTTTCACATTCGGGTCATGTTATTCATCTCGGTGGAAAAATCATGTTGCTGAGTTTAGCTTTTTGCTTTGCTTCCTTTTTTCTAAACAAAGTTTTGCATTCTTCGTCATAGTCGTTGCCAAAGCGCTCATGCTGTATTCCTTCAGAGTACTCATTTGCAAAGTCTTTGCCAGAGATCTTGCCCTGAATCTTTTTCAAAGCGCTTGTGTCCCAAGTCTTTGTTCATACCACCGTTGCCGCTGTTGTCAATTGTGAGGGTATAACCTCATATCTCTTCCAAGCCTTTGCTTCCACGTGCCTGCTCTTGCTCCTCCAGTTTTTTGTCTTTCAACATGTTTCTCTGAAATAATACTCATCTCTTCAAAGTCGATGCTCTCAATGCGAGATGCAATCCCGGACCCTTTGTCACGAAAACTCGGGCAATGTTGTCTTTTGGCGTAGCGCATTGAGCTCAACCCAGCCCTCGTCGGTCCAAGCCCACACCTTTACGTTATCGCCAGCGTAGTCAAGAATCCTCGTACGGTTCGACGCACCAATCGGTATTGAAGGTGTCTCCTTCGGCATCCCCATGTACATCTTCATACCCATCGTGTACAGCATCCTCCCTCCAGTCGTCTGCACCCGAACGGTAAAACGCTGTGGCACAACCAGAAACGGTGCTCACCCATGACAGGGTGCACCTATCTGAACCAAAAGAGACCTTGGTTTCAAAGGACTCACCTGACAGCAGAAGGGCGCAAACCCAACTGTTGTTGACATGAAACATCAAGCGACTTGCAATTGCGAGCTCCCGAAAAACCAACCGATTACAGCCAACAGTTTAGGAAAGACACGACACAAGTAAACAACAAGTACGCATAGTGATTTCATTGCTAAGGTCACAGTTTTGTTCCAAGACTCAGATTCTTTTCATGTTATTGGAGAAGCATAAGCTGAACATGGCAAAGATACAACGAAAGCTGTTCACATGGAAACTCACTTCTCCACTTTGGTGTTGTGGTGAGGCGTGGCAAAGTGGGCGTGCCGTGGGCGTCGGCGTCGGCGTCGAAGTCGGCGTCGAGCGTCAGGCGTCAGGCGTCGAACGTCGGTGTTGGTGTTGGCGTTGGCGTTGCCGTTCTCCACTTTGGCGTTGTGCGTGAGGCGCTGGCGTTGGCGCTGGCGCTGGCGCGTGACGCTTGCGCTGGGCGTTAGCGTTGGCTCTTGCGTTGGCGTCAGCGTTGGCGTCAGCCGTTGGAGTTGGCGTGGGCATGGGCGTTGGCTGTGGGCGTGGGCGTGGGCGTGGGCGTGGGCGTGGGCTGGTGGGCGTGGCGCGGCTTGGCGTGGGCTATCCTGGAAAAACGGCGCCCTTGAGGGGAGGGGACTCGGATCAGAGGAAGGTGGCAGGGCCACGCAGGGGTCTTGGGAGGGAGCCAGCCCCTGAGAAAGGTCGCACCTGATTGAAAGGACCCTGAGAAGAAGGGTCCCCAGTGGAAAGGGCCTCGAAAGGAAGGTCAGATGAAAGAAGCCCAAGTTCAGCTTTTGAAAACAGCAGTTTTTTTTTTAAAAAAAAAAAACATCCGAGAAGGCCAAAGCCACGAATTCAAAAAGTAAGACATCTGATCAGGTGTACAGTTGAATTCGACCGAAATTCGTTCCACAGATGTAAACGTCCAATCCACAGGGGAGGAGGGAGGGGAGAGGGAGGGAGGATCGTGGTGGTGGTACGGACGTGGGACGTTAATGGAAGGACTCTGTCGTGCAACCGTCGCTGAGCACCTAATTCGAGAGGCCATGACCCTGAAATTATGGCCCCCAGGCCCTGCACCTTTGTGCAAGGCCCTGAAAACTACCCCGCACCGCAGCTGACAGCAGCCAAATTGCCACGGCTCGACGACAGCTGTCGCGGCTCGACGACGACAGCTGTCCCACGGGCACAATAAAAAACATGGAACGTAGCACAAAGCAGAAGCAAAGTATTACGTTCCATGTCGTTCATCGTTGCTCGAATCCGCGTCCCTCGCTTCTGATGATTGTGATACTTTTGAAAACAATTTTAGTTGTTTTCGTATCTACATGTACAAACATGAAAACATATTTAGATTTTACACAAGTAAAAACACAGAAGAAAACGATTGGAAGAAAAAAGAAAAGAAAACAAACAGTAACCTGGCACTTAGCACTCTGTTTGGCGTTGAATGTTGAGTGCTAACATTTAACTTAACATTTGTCACTTGCTAAGTGCTAAGTGCTATGTGACATGTTAGCATCATAGCAACAACTTAGTGCGTGACATGCTGTGTTTGCTATGTGCTATGTTAACACTTAGCATTTAGCGAACAACTACGCGCTAACATGGCACTTCGCACTTCAACCAAACTACATGCTAACATGTTCATGTGTCAGGAAAATATTCGAAAATAGAATTATCATTACAATTTCATGTGTATATATATATATATATATATATATATATATATATTTGTTGTGGAGATGTGAAAAACAAAATTAAGTTGTCAATCTGTCCAGTTGCAAGTCACATGAACCCCCTTGTCCATTTCTTGGAAGCATGCAGTATGTCGAATTGCGAGTCACATGAGGAAGGGGTACGGTGGAAATGAAGCATTGGGCGGACCTTCCACAGCACTCCCGAGGATGCAAGCGCCCACAACGACTGAAGCAAAGACTCCATCACGAGCTACACTGCGCTTTTTCTATAAAAAAAAAAAAAAAAAAACGTTTTTTTTTTAGTTCCATGAGTCCTCATTCCGAGGGCCACTGACGTAAGTTACGAATACAAGATATAATATCGTTTATGATAAATGTTTTCAATAATGAACTTAAATGATTATTTTACCATTTGTTTTTGTTTTTGAAAAAAACTGAGGTTGCGGCCACGACTCGAAGTTGTAAATCAAGAAAAAGTCTCCCCTATGGGAGCGGAGGGGAAGGGGAGAGGAGGTCAACGTCGTTGTTTTGGGAGATGCCTTGTGTTAGCCATCTATGTTCCCGGAACAGAGACGATGGAATAAAAACATACTGTTTTGTGATGGTGCTGTCTTCACCTCTCCCTTTTGTGTGGTTCTGCTTTTCTCCCTCTCTCCCTTTTGGGCGGTGCTGCTTTCCTCCCTCCTTCTTTCGGGTGGTGCTGTTTTCCCCTCTTGCGTGGTGCTTTCTTCTCCTCTCTCTTTTTGGCGGTTTTGGCTTTTGTTTTGAGGCATGGAATTAAATTACATTCAATACATGTAACTATTGAAAAAACAAATCAAATCCAATTGCAGTAAAGTAAAGCATAGTAAAGTGACGTAAGGCAAGGTGAAGTAAAGTGCTGCCTTCTCCCTCTCCCCTTTTGGGCGGTGCTGCTTTGCATGGTGCTGCTGTCCCATCCTTTTTTGTGTATCGAGTTTAATGAAATGTAGCAAAGTGAGAAACGTGGCGTTCTTCCTCCACTTCTTTGAAAAGTATGTGGAGAAAGAGAATGTAACTTTATCGAATTTTGTAAATACCGTGGTCTATTTTTCAAAAAAAAAAAAACATGAACAATATTTTAAACTTTTCATTTGTGTTCTTTCACATTGCATTCAATTGAAAACTATGAATTTGAAAAATACTGTTTAGGAGGATGGGAAAGCATGCGCCACCCACACACCCACACTCCTCCCACTTCCCACCCGAGCACCCCACCCGAAGCAACATGAGGTGGCCGACATCGGGCGCGCGTCTCCATGTGCACGGTGGGTTGAGGAAACAACGCGGATGTCAATGGACGCCGTTGTGCGGGTGGCTTTGTGCGTGTACGCGAGAGGTGCTTGGGTGCTGTAGGGACGCAGTCTTTGTAAGGGTGTGAGTGCGCGTCTTTCACGCGGTGTGCTGTCCCATCCAACATTAACGCACGCCCGCACACCATGATGACCTGAACGGTGGACGGCAGCCAGAGAGAGTGTCTACCGACCCGTAACGTCTTCAAAACATGCGAATAAATGTTCTGGATACTGATGAAAAGCATTGTGAAGACAAGTTTGAAGTGAACACAAAGGGAAGCGAAGTGGGTGGCGCCCTGTTTGACACCAATTGGTGTGTGGAGAAACACGGTCTGTCCTTTTTCCGTCCTTCTGCTTCTCTGCCCATTATCACCTGAATGACCCATGAACAAAACAATGTCCAAATGTTTATTATGTTTGTTTTCTTAGGGGAGAGAAAAAATTGTTGTTGCTTGGCTTAATGTTTTGTTCCTTTTATAGGTCAAACTTGTGAACTAATTATTGTAAGTTGTTTTGAACACTTTTTTTCCGACGGTTATTGATATAAGATAATCAGTAATGAATATGTTTCAGAACCCTTTTTAAACTTGAATGGTTTCAAAGAGCAAAAAAGTTTTATAACAAAGTCACACAGTTTTTTTGATGTTCTATGAGTCTGGATTCCGAGGGCCACTGATGACAGTTGTTGACGTAAGGAATTGATATCGATTGTGATATTGCCAAACATATTGAACCTAACGATTATTTTACATTAAAAACAATTGAGGTTGCGGCCACGACTCGAACTTGTAAATCAAGAAAAAGTCGCCGCCACGGGAGCGGAGGGGGAGAGGGTGGAGTGAAGAGGGGGGGGAGGAGGAGAGGAGAAGGGGTGCTTTCTTTCTCCCCTTTTGGGTGGTGCTGTTTGGCCTTTCCTCCTTTGGGTGGTGCTGCTTCCTCCGCCTCCTTTGGGTTCCTCCTCTTTTGAATGACAGATAAGTAAATTTACAAATGGTCACTGCGTGAAACTAAATTCAGTTCACTTGATGCAAAGTAACGTTAAGAACAGTGGTAGTCCCTCCTCCTTCTTTTGGGTGGTGCTGCTTTCCTCCTCTTGGGTTGTGCGGCCTTCTCCTTTCCCCTCTTCCCTTCGCCCCCTTTGGGTGGTGCTGCACCACACCAAAAAAAGAGTAAAAGGCAGCACCACCCAAAAGGAGAAGGAGCGGAACCGTTTCCCTCTCCTTTGGGTGGTGCTGCTTCCCCCCCTCCCCTCCCTCCTCCCTCCCCACACCAAAAAAAACGCAGCACCCACAAAACGCAGCACCACTCAAAAGAAGAACGGGAGAAAGCAGCACCACCCAAAGAAAGGAGTAAAAGGCAGCACCACCCAACTTTACATCACCGTACTTTACTCTAATGTAATTTATTTTGAAATTTGATTAAATTTGATTTGGTTACATTGAAGTTGCTTAATTTAATGACAATTCTTGACAATAAAAAGGAGCGGCACCACCGCCCAAAAGAGGGATGAGAAGGCAGCACCACACACAAAGGAAGGATGGGACAGCAGCACAACCCAAGAGGAGGAGGAGGAAGGCAGCACCACCAAAGGAGTCAAGGGCGACCACTTCCACAACCACCTCAAAAGGGAGCAAAGGCAACCACCGCCACCGGCACCACCGCCACCGAGGAAGAGCCAAAGGTCCAAGCTCCCGAACTTTACTGCTTGTAGTACTTAAAAAAGTACCTAACGTTTCATAAATGTGAAACGTTGCACACCTTTGAACTGTTTTTTATTCAAACTTTGTACGCAGCAAAGCTAAGTGTGATAACTTCACAACTAAGTCACAACATAGCACCTGGCACCTAGTACCTTTTTTTTTGATAAGTACAAAGTGTTCTGTTGCACAAAGAAAATGGCACTTCGTTTTTGGCTAAATGATATGTTCTGTGTTTTTCATCGTGTTTGGATTAACTCCTCTTTCTTCGGATATGCTTTTGTTATCTTTGATACTTGTGAAATCATGTTCATTATTTGTTCTTGTGAAAAATACTGAGTAAGAGAAGAAGAATACACACAAAGGCACAACACACAGGAGAAACACAACGAACAATTCGGAAACACAGAAGCGAAACATGATGCTCGCGTAGCACTTACCACTTTGTTTTGGCTACGTGCAATGTGGTATGTTTCAATACAGTGTTGGCTAGGTGTTTGCTAGGTGTTTAGTGCTAGATATGTTAGCAAAAACCAAGTGTTACGTGATGGATGCTATGTTCGCACTTTGTTTTTTTGCAAAGTGCTGAGTGCTAGTTAGCACTGGGCCATTATGGTTTTACTCAGTATTTTCATGATTGTGTGTTTTTTTGTCAACAGTATCAACAGTATCACAGAATCAAGAACATCAAAAGTAAGGAGGCGAATTGAGCTCAATGAAACACGTTGTACATGGCACTTGGCAAACGCCAAGCATTACGTTCTTTGTCGTTCATCGTGTTCGGATCCGACACCCTTACTTTTGATACTTTTGATACTTGCGAAATCAATTTTATCAATGTGTAGAAAAAGGAATCATATAAAAACCCCAAATTGGATGAAACAAAAGAAAAATGCTAACATAGCACTTACCAGCTTGGTCTTGGTAAGTGCTGAGTGTCATGTGCTGTGCTGGTACTCAGCACCAAGCAAACACAAAGTGTCAATATAAAACATAGCACGAAGCACTCAGCAACAACCAAGTGCTATGTGCTGTGTTAGCACATAATGTTTGCTAAGTGTTATGTGCTATGTTAGCACTTAGCACTTAGCACTTTGCAGAACCGAATTGCTAAGTGTCAAGTGGAAGATTTGCACTTTGTATTTGCTGAGTGCTAAGTGCTAAGTCCTGCGCTCGCACTTGGCATTCAGCCTTTTATTTTTGTGCTTCATGTTTTTTACATTCACACGTCTCAAAAGTATCAAACGTAAAGGAGGCGGATCCGGCACGATGAACGACATAGAAGATAGCACTTAGGTTTTGCCAAGTGCTATGTTCTATGTTTTTCAATGTGCTGAGACTCGGCCCTCCCTTACTTTTGATATTTATGATACTGTTGAAATACATTTTCTTATTTGTAATTATTTCTCAAACATAGCACACACAAGGAAAGACACAGGAACACATATGTAAAACAAATCACAAACGTATGAAAAATCAAAAGCAAACACAAATTTGGTGCTAAGTGCTGTGTCAGCACTTAGCACTCATCGAACAGTAAGTGCTGACATCGCGCACCTGCACTTGCCACGCAGCACCAACTAAGTACTAACATAGCGCATAAAACTTACCACCTAGCAACAACTAAGTGCTAACATTGCACGTAGCACCCAACACATAGCAGAACCAAAGTGCTAAGTGCTCTGTTTGCCGTTAGTTTTTGCTTTGTGCCAAGTGCTACGCCAGCACGTCGCGATTAGGAGGTTTTCTGGCTTGTTTTCAAACATCTCAAAAAACATCAAAGACTATCAAAGGTATCAAAGGTAGACCGGATCTGGGCACAATGAAAACATAGAACGTAGCACACAGTACCCAGTAAACGCCAAGTGCAATGCTCGATGGCGTTATTCGTGTGTCGTGTCATAGTCTTATATGTATATGATATTTTTAACAACATATAAACGCACACAAGTAAAAAAAAAAAAAAACGAAGAGGGAACACGAATTGGAAGAAAGAAATGCAAACACTTTGCACTTGCTAAGGAGAAAGTGCTAGGTAAAATGTCAGCAAGTAGCATTTACCAAACAACTGAGAGCTGAGATAGCACTTTGCATTTTACACATTATGTATGGCATTATATTTGATATGTTTGTTGGGAAATTAATCGACATTACACTTACAATCATTGTTGTGTATAGACTTCGTTCGTGTGAAGATGTAAGAAAGCAAAAATTAAGCTGTCAAGCTGTGCAATTGCAAGTCACATGAAAATCAGGCAATACCCGAAGGTGTTGGTAAAGCAGCGCACCTGAAGGACACCACAATACCCGCAACAGGCAAGGTTCAACAACCCCTCGCCGCTCGTTGTTGATTGCCACACTGTAGTTTTGCTAAACTCTTGCAACAGGCAACAGTTAGAACTAACAGTACACAGTTGGGAGCTGGAGTCATTTCCAAAAAGACAGGTTGACACGCGACAGCAAATCCGCCAACAGAGCGGTGTCGGAGAAGTGAAAACGTGAATAGGAAAAAAACTGCTGTTCACATGAAACCCTTCTCCACTCCTGTGGAAGCATGCAGTATGTCGAATTGCGAGTCAAATGAGGAAGCGTTACGGTGGACATGAAGCAGAGTCGGACTCTCACAGCACGCCCGAGGACGCAAGCGCTCACAACAACTTAAGCGAAGACTCCATAACGAGCTATTCTGCGTTTTTTTTTGCAGACCTGGTGAGAGGGCGCGCGGCGCCCTTTGTAACGGTGCCTTTCACGAACATCGCTTCGCCTATCGGACAGAGAGCAAGCCAAAACCAAAATAATGGCATGTCTTTCACTATCTTAAGGGAAGGGGCAATAAGCCACCCAGCTTTGCTTCATTTCGCAGACCTGTGCTTGACTTTCGTGAGGCAAATATCTCTCTTCTTGGTGGAGCCCAGTGGTCTCTCTTAATTTTTTGGATGTTCTTGAATTGTTTTTGTGCTCAGACAAATTCACTCAGGAATGATCCAAGGTTAATTGCTGCACTGCTTGACTTTGTGCTTTTCCTTATCTTTCAACGCCTTCCCAGAAAGGGTGTCTTTGCGTCTGTTTTTCAAGTTGTCTCTCTTTCCGCCTTTCTCTTTGCCGATTGCTTTCTTTATGGTGAAGGTGGTTTTACCCATCACCGCTTCCCTTCCCTGTGCGAACCTTCAACCTTGGTTTTAACTTCAGCCTTGGATTGAGATTCAGCATGGTCCTTTGCTTCAGCATTGGATTGTACATCTCTTTGTACATATCTCTCTTGCTGTTTTTGCGCATCTGCTGGTGCATCTCCCTCTCCTTTCCCTGTCGCCTCGGACTTTGCTTCAGCCTTGGATTGTACATTTCTCTGTACAGATATCTCGTGCTGCTTTTGTGCATCTGCTTGTGTCCCTTTCTCTGTCCTGGATTTGGGCCTCTCTTTTCACGCTGCTTCAAAAGCCACTGTCACAAGTCTCATGAAACCCTTCTCCACTTCGATGTATGCCTCGAATATGTCCCATATTTTCAAGTCCCATGAGTCGACGGTACGTGGCAGCACCCAGTGGATGCAAGCACCCGCTGGAGCCGCCGAGAAAGCAATCATCCTCGCAAAACTTAAGAGGTCCCCGAAGTGATTACCCCACCGCACGCGCGACACGAACCAACCACAGGTGAACCATGAGTTTCTCGTGACCATCCAGAAAAAGTTGAAGCCAAGACCAAGTCTTTTGCATGTCTTGCGATATCATCATGGGAATGGAAGATCCATGCCTCTATTAATTTCATGTCACAGGCCTATTCTTTTTACCTTGGTCCGCACACCCCCTTCTGGGTGGAGTTGAATTCTTGAGCCACGCTTCCAATCGTTCAGCAAATTCGTATCGCTGAGGTCCATCAGTCTTTGAAAATCAAAGATATTGGTACAGGTGTCAAGTTCCAGGCCCTGCGAGTGAAAGTCCAAATTCATGTCGGTGAGCTTCTCTTTTTGATTTACTTCCTTCACAGATAATGTTTTGCGTTCTTTAACATTCGAGTCATGTTATACACCTGCGGTGGAAAAAATTATTTGTTGCTGAGTTTAGCTTTTTGCTTTGCGTCTTTTTTTCTGAGCAAAGTTTTGCATTCTTCGTATGATAGTCGCTGCCAAAGCACTCTTGCTGTATTCCTTCAGAGTATTCATTTGTGAAGTCTTTGCCAAAGGTCTTGCCCTGAATCTTTTTAAAGCTGCTCGTGTCCCAAGTCTTTGTTCAGACCACCGTTGTCGCTGTTGTCAAAGGTCACGGCATCACCGCATATCTCTTCCAAGCCTTTGCTTCCACTTGCCTGCTCTTGCTCCTCGAGTTTTTTGTCTTTCAACATGTTTCTCTGAAGATAATACTCATCTCTTCAAAGTCGATGCTCTCAATGCGAGATGCAATCCCGCACCCTTTGTCACGAAACTCGGGCAATGTTGTCTTTTGGCGTAGCGCATTGACCTCAACCCAGCCCTCCTCGGTCCAAGCCCACACCTTTACGTTATCGCCAGCGTAGTCAAGAATCCTCGTACGGTTCGACGCACCAATCGGTATTGAAGATGTCTCTTTCGGCATCCCCATGTACATCTTCATACCCATCGTATACAGCCTCCTCCCTCCAGTCGTCTGCCGCCGAATCGTAAAACGCTGTGGCGCAGTCAGCAACGAGGCTCACCCATGACAGGGTGCACCTATCTGAACCAAAAGAGACCTTGGTTTCAAAGGACTCACCTGACAGCAGAAGGGCGCAAACCCAACTGTTTTTGACATGAAACATCAAGCGACTTGCAATTGCGAGCTCCCGAAAACCAACCAATAGTGCAGGAAGGACACGACACAAGTCAACAGCAAGTACGCATAGTGATTTCATTGCTGAGGTCACAGTTTTGTTCCAAGACTGATTCTTTTCATGTTGTTGGAGAACAGGAACAGGCAAAGAACAATGAAAGCTGTTCACATGAAACACTTCTCCACTTCGGTGTTGTGGGCGTGGGCGTGGGCGTGGGCGTGGGCGTGGGCGTGGGCGTGGACGCTTCGATGCGCGCCACGTCCGCCTTGAGCATCGGGTCCAAATCCTATGCCTTCTTCTGCGCTTGGTCGCGAGGCGGCTTTCCCGCACCTCCCAATGCTCGATTCGCTGCGAAAGCAAGCGCGCACACACTACAAACAACGGAGGAGAACGCAGTACATTGCGCTCAGCAAGGCTCAAGAGCATATCTGCGGCTCCACGCATGTGAACATTGCGAGGGATGCAAGATTGTGCGGCGTGCCTTTTTGACCGTGTTGATGTGTTCAATGCAAGTGGTCGAATGGGTACAGAAAGCCCGGCTGTGGCCCACATTGCAAGCATGTGGATTGGCACGCTCGTCACGGTTGATGAGGGGGTTCGTCTGATGCAGTCCAAACGCAGAGCTTTCTGGAGCGCCAATGCACGCTCGAGGCGCACGATTGTATGTGCTACCGTGTGTGCAACGCACGCGCGCATGCGGCATTGTGTGCTGAGTGCACGAGCGCGCACCTTGTCAGCGCTCGGAAGGCTTCACGCAACAGAGCGAGCATTGTCAAGAGCGAGTCTGCAACAACACCACCTCCCAATACAGCCACACCACACCACACGAGAGGCACGCCCGCGCGACGCGACGAGAGCCGAGAATGTAAAATT
>CBDCEV010000302.1:0-10710 GCA_965215715.1 Hyphomicrobiales bacterium
TGTGTTTTTTTGTTTTTGTCGTCTTCTTGACACGTGACGCAGAGGCGTGCGCGCGAAGTGAACACGATGACGCTGAGCTAACCGCGCTCGTGCACAAGCTCAGGCTCGCACATGCTACGTTCGCGGGCCTTCAGGCGTTGCCCCGCTGTTGCGGCCAGCCGGCAACTGTCGGAGGTCACGCGCTACGTTCCCTTGCGGCGTTCGTGAACGCCACGTTCTCTTCATCTCCTTCGATTTCGGCCGTCCCGGTGAGGTGCCTCACCCTCTTTCAGGCAGGTGGTTCAGCACCAGTCCGATCGCGGCCCGTTCGTGACTTTTGAGGTCTGCTCGCAGCTCGTCAGCCTGCCCCTCAAGTCTCTTCTCCAGCTCCCGCATTCCGTCGCTCTGTTCTTCACCTCGTCGTTGAGTTTCCGGAGCTCGTCATGGATGTGGGTCCTGTCTCCCATTGCCGCTTTCCGCTGCGACTCGAGATGCTCGACACGAGCACGGAAGGAGTCGCATTCGCCAACTGCTTTCTGCAGACGGTCGCTGATCAGGGTGTTCAGCTTTTTCACCCTCTCTTCCATATCCTGCCGAGATGCGAGCTCCGCTTCAAGCTCCTCAGCTTTCACCTCGAGGTCAGAACAAAAACAAAACAACATTTTTTGGAAAAAGAAAAAACACAAAGGAGAACGGCAGCACCACCGTGTCCTTTTTCAAATAATTTCAATTATTATAATTATTGTTATTATGTGTGTGTGGGTGTGTGCGCGCGCGTGTGTGCGTGTGGGTGTGTGTGTGTGTGGGGGTCTGGGTGTGGGCGTGTGGGCGTGTGTGCGGGTGTGTGTGGTGTGCAAGTGTGGAAATTATAATTATAATCTGTATTTAATTTTTTTTATTAAAATTGGGCTCATAATTAAGTTTTTAAGTTTTAAAAGTTTTTAACTTTTTGGGGACCGGTCAAATCTTAAAATATTCAAATCTAAATTCTAAAGGAATTAAGATTTGAAGATTTAAAGATTTTTCTGGCCACAAAAATGTTAAAAACTTAAAAAAAACTTAATAACCTAATTATGAACCCAATTATAATTATAATTATAATTATCTTTCGAATTAAGATCTGAACATTTAAAGATTTTTCTGGCCACAAATGTTAAAAAATTAAAAAAAAACTTAAAACCGAATTATGAACCTGATTATAATTATAATTATAATTATAATTATCTTTCGAATTAAGATTTGAACTAAAAACTTAAAAACTTGAAAAACTAAGTATGAACCCAATTATAATAAAACTTATGATTATAATTATAATAAAAATTTTCTTTCGAATTAAGGTTTGAACATTTTATGATTTTTCTGGCCACAAAAATGTTAAAAACTTAAAAACTTAAAAACCTAATAATGAACCTAATTAAAATAAAACTTATAATAATTATAATTATAATAACAATTATAATTATAATTATAATTATTCTAATTTTTCTTATAATTCTTCTCATAATTCAGGGGTGTTGGGTGTGCGGGTGTTTGGTGTGTGTGTGGGTGTGGGTGTCGCTGCGTGTGTGTGTGTTGGGTGTGTGTGTGTGTGAGCGTGAGCGTGTGGGTGTGTTGGGTGCGTGGGTGGGTGTGTGGGCGCGTGGGTGAGGGTGTGGGCGTGTGGGCGTGTGGGCGTGTGTGTGTGTGTGTGCGGGTGTGGTGTGCGGGTGTGGGAATTATCATTTTAATTATAATTATAATTGGGTTAATTATAATTATAATTAGGTTCATAATCAGGTTTTTAAGTTTTTCACTTTTTAAACATTTTTGTGGCCAGAAAAATCTCTAAATGTTCAAGTCTTAATTCGAAAGATAATTATAATTATAATTATAATTATAATTATAATTATAATTAGGTTCATAATTGTTTTTTAGGTTTTTTTTCAATTTTTTAATATTTTTGTGGCTAGGAAAATCTTTAAATGTTCAAATCTTCATTCGAAAGATAATTAAAATTATAATTACAATTAGGCTCAAAATAAGGTTTTTAAGTTTTAATTAAAGTTTTTAACTTTTTGGGACTGGTCAAATCTTAAAATGTTCAAATCTTAATTCGAAAAATAATTATAATAACAATTATAATTAGGTTCATTATTAGGTTTTTAAGTTTTTAACATTGTTGTGGCCAGAGAAATCTGTAAATGTTCAAACCTTAATTCGAAAGATAATTATAATCATAATATTGAATTATTATTAGACTTTTTTGATACAATTATGAATTTCATTATAATTCCCACACCCGCACGCCACACACCCGCACACACACACGCCCGCACACACGCCCACACGCCCACACCCACACACCCAACACACACACACACGCACGCCCACACACACACACCCGACACCCACACACACCCACACATTAATTATAAGTATAATTAAGTATAATTATAATATAATTTTTTGATTATAATCACAATAAAATTTTAACAGCTTGTAATGACAATTATAATTATAATTTCTAATATAAGTAGAATTATAATCTTGAAAATTATAAATTTAAAAATAATTACAATTACACGTTTTTTACTATGTTTATAATTTACGCTTTTTGAAAAGACATCCACAGGAATTAAGATTTACAGTTCGTACAAATTTTGGGGTCAGCCAAATCTTTAAATGTTTAGATCTTAATTCCATGAATTCGAAAATTATAAATATAATTGTAAAAGAAATAAAAAGAAAATGAAAAGAAAAAAAGATAAAAAGAGAAAAACTGGGAAGGTCACGAGAAGGAACTAAGATTTAAATCCTAATTTCGCCCTGGCCGGCGGGGTCCGCCAAATGAACCCTAAAAGTCGCGGCCACACCCTCCTCCCCTCCCCCTCTCCCCACCGCCACGATCGCCTCGACCATGAGGAACTGGAATGTCAACGGTCTGCTTGACAGTCCGCTGCTGTGGAGAAGAATAGGAGACGATCGTCGGCACTTCCACCAACTGTTCAGCTCTCCGAGAACGACGACACACGGAGCGCTGCGGGACCCTGTCCAGAGAGATCTTGGGCACGGCGATAACCTGCTCGACAAGCGCCGGCGCGTCGATCTCACGCCAGAGGTCCACCACCCGGTCCCCCAACTGCGGCACAAGCACATCGAGGATCTGCACGTACGGCACGATGTCCTTGATGTGCGCCGCTGTACCCCCCGGCTGTTGCCGCACAACAACAAGAGGTGTCGACCGGGCGGCAAGCACATCCCCATCGTCGAACAAACTGAAGTTCACCGTGCTTGCCGCCCTGGAGGGAGGAGTCATCTGGCCCGTGGCGTTGTTCATCTCGCTCTCCTCCCCCTGGCCCTTGCCATCGTCGGTCTCCTTGGTGGGTCATCTCGGCAAGGGCCATTGCGACGGTCATCCACTCATGCCGCAACATGGAGCGGAGCCGTCGCTCTCTTGGTCGCTGTGCAGCACTCCTCGAGGGCTGCCCGCCAGGGTCCATCTTGCACACAGGTGACGCACAAAGAAAAGTGGGCACGCTTGAGTCGGACGCCTGTTGTTGTTGTTATGGATGACGATTCACAAATGTGTCTATCCACACTCGGAACTCCAGAAAGCGCCATGCATTAATTACTGAAAAAGGACCCTGCATGCACTGCTCCCAGAGGCGTGGGGACTGTGCAACCTGATAATCAGCCAATTCCCTGAGGCTCATCAACATGAGAGAGCCTATTCCCAGAACAAGAGATCCCACCCTCGTGCTCATGAAAAGCAACATCCCTCAAAGTGTCAGCCTTCCATCGTTTGGGAATTGACTGCCCCAAAGGATCGACCCCAAAACGTTTACGCACATTAGTCTTTTTGGTAAGTCGTATCCTCTTCCTTCCACCTTCTCTGGAACCTCTAAAAATGGGAGCGTCCTCAAAATCCCGCATACCAGCTTCCAGCGGGAGAACCACAACCGCAGCAACCAATGCAGCCACACCACCACAAGGCGGCAAGCTTCCAAGAAGGCTTCTTACTGGAAAAATTGGTGGAACAATGTCGCATCCTAAGAGAACCATCAACCAGAAACTGACCAGACCCAGATGGGTAACCAAAGAGAGAAAGTGAGTCATCCAGAAAAGCCAGTATTAGTAGCCTCAAGAGGCCGAGACGTGAGACCATGACCACATCTCTCCCAACCAATAGACCTGAGCCTGCAATGATTGGCACCCAAGCGGTATGGAAAGAACCTACCAAGACCACCGGCCAAACCACCTAAAGCACGAAGCATCGCACCCAAAAACCTACAAGATGGCCAAGTATCAATGCTCGGTCCTGCAGGAACAGCCGACACTGAAATTGGACGATCAAGACGACGGATCTTGGGAACCGACATCTCCAACACCAGCCTCTCACCAGCCCACCGCTCGTAAAGAATAAGAAGCTCAACGAACGAAACACCACCGACCGCAAGGTCACTGACAGAAGAGGGCCAATGTAGAGACCTCAGAAAAGAACAAAGCTTCACCTAGGGTCCAACAGAATACGGCCAGAAACCAACATCAGCATCGCGGACCTCAATGTGTGTTGTTGTTGTTGTTGTTGTTGTTGTTGTTGTTGTTGTTGTTGTTGTTGTTGTTGTTGTTGTTGTTGTTGTTGTTGTTGTTGTTGTTGTTGTTGTTGTTGTTGTTGTTGTTGTTGTTGTTGTTGTTGTTGTTGTTGTTGTTGTTGTTGTTGTTGTTGTTGTTGTTGTTGTTGTTGTTGTTGTTGTTGTTGTTGTTGTTGTTGTTGTTCCTGACGACTCTATGAGAGTGTGTATGTCCACAGCACCATAGTCCTTAATTGGCAAGGGGAGCCCTCGACAACGAAGAACTCTTCGTCGTCGAGGGCTCCAAAAAATGCTGCACTGAGCAGCGAAAATTGCCACAACTGTCAGAAAATGGGCGCTCATAGAAATAATGTCGACTTCCAACGTGCGAACCGCGCTGAGAGAAGCTGCAACCAGAAGCATCGACTGTGCACACATCTCCATTCTGCGGAATGGAGAGCAAACGCCTCAGGGTTCGAGTTCACCGCAACATTGAAAATATGTAAATTCTTCCAAAGCCCTCGAATAACATGTATCCACTGTCGAACCAAGTGAGGTGCACTCAGGATCTCCCGAAAAATCCAATACGCTGTACTCCACAGGCAACACCCAAACGCCAGAATAAGCTGAAAGATACAAGGGCAAAGGAGAAGTGTCCAGATTCCAAGTGCGAACAACGCGAGCACATAGGACAGGAAATTCTTCCAAAAGCATAGAGTACCCAGTGAACCAGGGATAAACCGACTGAGTCCGCCAGGCAGATTACCCAAGCTGCGAAAAAGGCTACCCAGGAACTGGCACCCCAACCGTATCTGGACCCCCTCAGATACAGGAGGAGTGCCAATATAAAGAGGCCTGCCCAATCTCCGTGTAACTGGTACCGTCTTTTCAGGTAAAAGACGGTGCCCTAACCATTTTTCAAAAAGAACCAAAAGTTCCAAATAGGAAACGCCAAACTTGCCCATTTCATTCAGCCCTTCTGGCCAACGAAGGGTAGAAAGAAGGGACGTGATCTTGACCAGAATAGAGGTAGAAGAAGGCCAAAGAGAGACGTCAGCATCAGTCAATGGGCCAGAATTCAGCGAGTACCAATCATGGTCAAGGAAACCAGGTGGACCGGGAAGTTTGGCCAAACCACGACCCTGTCACCAATACGCCGGGCTTTGGGTTTGGAGCCCCGATCCCAGACCAAAGGGTCAGCAATAGAGCCAGAGGCATCAGAAATATTCAGGGACTCCCGAGCAATAGCAACCATGAACCTATGCAGGGAAAGAATAGTGGGGTACCATTCTTTTTTGACCCGTAGCAGGTTCCCGCCTGGCGTCAATAACCGCCTCCGGTTGCCGAAGCCGACCAAAATTTGCTGCGACATCCGCAGCATCATTACCGTCTTTATCCTCCCTGCGAACCTTACCCTCAGCGACCATGAGGTCAGTGGCATGACCTTTAACCTTGCTAACCCTTATTGACCGTGCCGACCTATAGCGAACCATACGATCAATGCAGGCAAGGAGATCACCATCAGTACAAAGACTCAGAGGGGGACCAGTCCACTGGAAAAATGCCACCCCCGGCAACGCGTTCCAGAAACCAAGAAAATGTGGATCGACGAATATGTGTGCAAGAACTGCAAAGTGTAAATGACGTATGAGCGGACTTGAGAGAATCATGGCTTGATATGAAGATGTGTACATTGCATGAATGCGCGTCAAACATACCGAGAGACAAGCAGGAAAGAAATAGGCTGAACAACTGCAGAAGGACCTAAACAAAAAAACTCATTCTCCGGATCACGTGTTACTCACCATCCAGAGTGACTGAAAGCATAGCCAGAGATTGTCACCAAACGTGTATTCACTCGAACCAGCGAAGCGTCAAGTAACATGTTCTCACAGGCCAAATTGATAACACGTCCAACTCACAGTGATGTAGTAAATGTTATTCTGCTCTTCCTTCACACGATCCAGTACGTTTCCTTCATGCTGTTCAGTTTGTCACCAGATTCCAAACTTCATACGCGTGTTGATGAGAAACGTGATCGTGAACGTCATGGAGTAGTTTGGGGGGAGACGATATTCTGCACCCCCTCTCGGATGCCACCAAGCTACTACATAGAGCTCGACATCGACGTGTCATACCACTGAGGTCCTTTCAGCAAAGTAAACCTGAAACTCATGTTGATTCCATACTCTGTTCCAAGCTTCTCTCCAATCTGATGCCTGACCCCACTCAGCGTTCTCAAACAAACAGGGATCGCGCTCATCTTGACCAGACATGACGCGTGTTCCAGAAGTCAAAATATCCACGTACACTTTCTCGTAGACTTGCATGCTCTCCAGGAAATCAAGCTGTTTTCCTTCCTGAACTTCAGCGGTGAGGAAAGCCTGTGTGTAGTCTGCCACAAATGCTGTAAGTTCCACCAACTTGTCATCACACCAACCACGCACCACGAAACTGCCAGAATCGCTCGCGTATCCTTCCAAACGGTGAAATGCCGTTTCTGTCAAAATAGTTTCAGCTGCGATCATCAAAGACTCAGCTGTCACCTCTTGCAGTATCCATCTTGCTCTTTCATCAATGAGAGCACGTTTCACAGATTTCTCAGCCTCTGCGTCAGCACGGTTTGACATACCTTCGCACGTACTGAGCAGTCACACTCAAGTGTTGTTCCAGAGATCGTTCCTTGGCAATGTTTTCACGCATCTGCGTCACGACCTCTTCCTTGAATGTCGTATACACCGGATACCAGGTGTTTTCAGCAGAACCCATGACCCATACGTGGTGAATCTCCTTGCACTCTTCATCAAGCTCGGATGGACACATCTGTACCAGATGTCCATGTTTGCCAGACGAAGTTTCCAAATTACTGTATTCCAAGTGAACTTTTTCGCATTCCGTCATCAATGCCAGAGCTGCTTTCAACTCACGCAAATTCAAATAAGAACGTTTCAACCAGAGTAATCTACCAAGCAACTGTCTGTGACGTCGTTGTCCAGATACACAAGAAGGTTCACGCGCATCATTCGACGATGTTGCAGATTCACGTTTTTCTGCCCGAAGTTTCTCACACAACGATGTCACGTACTCGTGTAATACACCAAATCTGTACAGAGATCTACTCAAAAATTCTTGCGGTTTGTCAGTCACCATCCATACGAAGAGAGGATGTTCGACCAATTCAATATCCAACGTGACAACAGCATCTTCTTGACGCTGTATCATCTCCTTCGTGGTTCTGACACTACCACTCACAACGATGGAGTTTTCATCGTTTCCACCCAGCGGCCAAACAAACCACAGACCGCCATGTCTCTCGTGTCCAGCAATGCCACAGCAAGCACACGTTGACATCACAATATCGTGTAACGTACCAAACATGTAAAATGCTTGTTGTTGACTCTCAACAAACATCCAACTGATTTTCAACTCGCGCAGAATCGACTCAGGATCACGCAACTTGACCTTCGACCCGTCGAGCACAACTTTCGACTCGATCAAACTTGCGTTCAGGCATCTCTCAACACCAGAGCATTGCCCTGCCATCCTGTTCCTTACACTGTCGCGAACAAGTCTCACTGCAAAGACTTTTCTTGCCTCCTTGTCCACTCTTGCCACTCGATTAAACGTCATCGTCTCCAGCCAGAATAAAATCCAACTGTCCAAAGCCAACCGACGGCTCCGCTACCAACTGGAAAAATGCCACCCCCGGCAATGCGTTCCAGAAACCAAGAAATGTGGATCGACGAATATGTGTGCAAGAACTGCAAAGTGTGGATGACGTATGAGCGGACTTGAGAGAATCATGGCTTGATATGGAGATGTGTACGTCACATGAGTGCGCGTCAAACATACCGAGAGACAAGCAGGAAAGAACAGTCACAGAAGAACCTAAACAAAAAACTCATTCTCCGGATCACGTGTTACTCACCATCCAGAGTGACTGAAAGCATAGCAAGAGATTGTCACCAAACGTGTATTCACTCGAACTAGCGAAGCGTCAAGTAACATGTTCTCACAGGCCAAATTGATAACACGTCCAACTCACAGTGATGTAGTAAATGTTATTCTGCTCTTCCTTCACACGATCCGTACGTTTCCTTCATGCTGTTCAGTTTGTCACCAGATTCCAAACTTCATACGCGTGTTGATGAGAAACGTGATCGTGAACGTCATGGAGTAGTTTGGGGGGAGACGATATTCTGCAGGGAGGGAGGAGGGAGGGGGCATTTTTTGGGAGGAGGTGGCATTTTTTTTGGAGGGTGCATTTTTTGGGAAGGGGTGCATTTTTTTTGGGTGGAGGTGCATTTCTTCGAAAGGGGAGGGAGAGGAGGCATGTTTTTTTCGGAGGGTGGGGGTGGGGGTGGAGGAGGGGAGCATTCCTTTTTTCGGGAGGGGGAGAGAGGGAGGGGCATTCTTTTTTTTCGGGGGAGGGGAGGGGAGGGGATGGGGGAGAGGGAGGGGGCATTCTTTAGTTTTTTTCTTTGGGGAGGAGGAGAGGGAGTTCTTTTTGATTGGGAGGGGAGGTTCTTGTTTTTTTTGTGTGGGTGGTGAGGGTTTTTTCTTCTTTTTTTGGGTGAGGGTTTTTTTTTTTTGGGGTGGGAGGGGGGGTTCTTTTTGGGAGGGGGGGTTCATTTTTTTGGGGCATTTTTTTTGTTGGGAGGGGAGGGGGTCATTTTTTGTTTGGGAGGAAGGGGTGCATCTATTTTTGTTGGGTTTTGTCAATGTTTTGTTGTTGGGAGGAGAGGAGGTCATTTTTTTTTGGTGGGGAGGAGAGGGGTGCATCTTTTTTTGTTGGAGTTAGGTCAATGTTTTGTTGTTGGGGAGGGGAGAGGGGGCATTTTTTTTGGGTGGGTTCATTTTTGTTTTGGGAGGGGGTCATTTTTTCTAGGAGGAGGAGGGATCAATTTTTTTTTGGTGGGGTCATTTTTTGGGTGGGGGGTGGAAGGGGTCATTTTTTTTTTGGGAGGGTCAATTTTTTCTGGGAGGGGGTCAATTTTTTTTGGGGTGGGAGGGGGGGTCAATTTTTTTTGGGGTGGGAGGGGGGAGGGTCAATTTGTTTTTTGGTGTAGAGGGGTCTTTTTTTTTGGGAGGGGTCATTTTGTCATTTTTTTGGGGAGAGGGGGGGGGGGGGTCAATTTTGATTTTGGGGTTCAATTTGGTTTTGTTGGGAGGGGTCAATTTGGTTTTCTGGGGGGTTCAATATGTTTTTTTGGAGGTTCATTTTTTTTTGGGAAGTGTTCAATTTGTTTTTTTTGGGTGTTCAATTTGTTTTTTTTGGGAGGTGTTCAATTTTTTTTTTTGGAGGTGTTCTGTTAGAGATCAAGTGTTTTTTACATGCTGTTGTGAATTCCTTGTGCGGTCTGGGTTCTTGTCTCTCGTGTGGCACATGCACAGCGTTTGTTTGTTGCACGGACACGTTGCGCATTCAAGCCATTCGGCTGAAGAGTTAGATTCTCGATTTGCGTCTGAGTGGGAAACAGATCATCTGCCTTTGTCATGAAGTCATCCATGATCGTGCATCCGGTGTCTTGAGAGTGGTTTGAGTAAGAGCGGAACTGTGAACACCCGTACATGGTAGCGGAGCAGAGTTGCGTGAAGCGACTTTGGTCTTTTGTTCTTGAGCTGTATCAAGATGGCTACGGAGAAACGATTGGAGCAATTGGAGCGGTCAGGCTGGCAATGCGTTGCAAGCTGCGAATTACAGGATCGCGTCCTTGGAGTCTGCAGGTGGTACGACAACTTCGGCGGCCTCGATGGTGGACATGCGTGTGCTCGGGAAACCCTCTATCTTCGCTGGAGACGAAGCATCATGGAAGGGCTGGAGCTTCGTCATGTTGTCTTTCTCAGCAGCAGTCTCGCCGGAACTACGTGCATTAATGGCAAAGGCACGAATCAATGTAGACGACATGCTGAACGTACATCTCACCTCGGCCGAGCAGGTGTGGAGCAGACAGCTGTACTACATGCTCAGTCTGAGTACGAGCGGAGAAGCGCAGAGGAGACTACAGAACGTGCCAGAGGGAGAGGGTGCAGAGGCGTGGAAGGTATTCTCTGAGCATTACGAGCCGAAAACAGCCACGAGGTATGTCGGAATGCTCAGGCAGATTCTCTTGTATGACTTCGGGGAGCTCACACAACTCATCGATCGGATCGAACAGTTCAGGCGAACAGAGCGGGGAGT
>CBDCEV010000303.1:0-4258 GCA_965215715.1 Hyphomicrobiales bacterium
TCTCCACAAGTTTCCCCGTTCGATCAACAATTGGATTAAGTTTGGATTGGGTTGGCTTTGAAGATCCTGCTTGAAGTGCTTCTCCAAAAGACTGTTGAACGAATTTTCCAACTGGCTGTTGTTCAACTGTAGAACCCGATTGATCATTCCTTTTGGTCCAATTGTGATCGTGGAGATTTTTGGTGGTTGTCGAGGAGATAAGTATGGTCTTTCATACAAAAACTTCTCCAGTTTTCAATCTTTCAACTGTTGGAATGCAATAGGCTGGAAGTGATCCTTGAAAAATAATTGCATTCGGTCGTGTTTGATAGAATGTTAATCCTTCTTTGATCGCAAGATCAATATCGACCCAAAATACCGCGTCTTGATGTTTCTTCCATGCACTGTGCATGTATCGCTCGAGACGTGGTACAGAGAAGTCAATATATTCAGGGCCTTTGAAACTTTCATCTCTTGGATCAGTGGGCAAAAAGAATACTGTCTGTCTTCTGCTCAAACTTTGACCTCAAAGTACCAATCCATTGTTGATGATAGAATGAAGATTGAATGTGCATCCGACGTGGTAAATGTAAGGAAAAATTCCAGTTCCAACCACCACATTGTCCTGTAACATAGGATCAAAAAAATTGTTTCCAGAATGTCCTTGAAGAGCACGGAGGTAGAAAATTGTTCCCGGATTATCAGAACAATACTTCTATCTTCGTCTCGATCTTCCTCCTGCAGCCAAACAAGCTTTCCATCGATCATCGGACCTATGAAATATTTGTGAATGATGATATCGAAAATTAAATTTTATCTTGTAGAATTCAATTACTCCATTTTCTTCTCGCTGTAACGTTTGATTGTGTCGAAGAAGATTAATGACTTTCTTCGAGAGATCGTACGAGGCAAGATTTTGTTTTGATGGATCAATGTCAATCCATCTTTTTTCACGTAATGGTATCGTTGCTGTCGTCCCAACGAGTCCTCTCGCTTGAGGTTTTTGCTTTTGTCTTTGACCTGACTGCAACCACACTGGTGCTTGTTTGTGGAATTTGCTCTTCTTGTGGATCTGAAGGAATTTCTGTGTTGTCTTGAATAGAATCGATCGCGTATTTCACCATTCCAAAGGAAATTCTGACCGAAGAATGAGAATTGTCTTTATTCACGGACTCAATTCGAATTTCAATTCCGTACTTGAAGTGCTGAAAACTGTGCATATTTAAAGATGTCCGGTTTTACCCCATATTGAATTTTAGCCATGTTTGGGCCCCCTTATTTTCTCGATGTTTTTACCCCATAATGAATTTTGGCCATTTTGGGCCCCACCCTTCTTCAAGATGTCCGGGTTTTACCCCACCCGAAATTTTGGTCAATTTTGGGCCGATCTCCACTTTTTCAGCTGTCAGAGGCACTTTTTTGGCCGAAAAGGAAGCCCAAAATCTTGAATTTTTACCCCACCCGAAATTTTGGCCATTTTTGGGCCGCCCTCTCAAAGATGTCCTGCCGGCTAACAATATAGTCCGTGTTTTTTGGTGAAAACGTCGCCGGCCGAAGGCCGGCGACGTTTTCACAAAAACACGGCTTATGCCCGTTTAGGTGTTTAGGTGGTTTAAGGTTTAGGTGTGTTTAGGGTTTAGGTGGTCTATGTGCTTCGGGTTTAGGTGGTCTATGTGTTTAGGGTTTAGGGTTTAGGTGTTTAGGTGTTTAGGGTTTCGGTGTTTAGGTGTTTAGGGTGTTATGTGTTTAGGGTGTTATGTGTTTAGGTGTTTAAGGTTTAGGTGTTTAGGTGTTTAGGGTTTAGGTGGTCTATGTGTTTAGGGTGTTTATGTGTTTAGGTGTTTCGGTGTTTAGGTGTTTAGGTGTTTAGGGTTTAGGTGTTTATGTGTTTAGGGTTTAGGTGGTCTATGTGTTTAGGGTTTAGGTGGTCTATGTGTTTAAGGTTTAGGTGGTCTATGTGTTTAGGGTTTAGGGTTTAGGTGTTTAGGTTTTTAGGGTTTAGGTGTTGAGGTGTTTCGGTGTTTAGGGTGTTATGTGTTTAGGTGTTTAGGGTTTAGGTGTTTAGGGTTTAGGTGTTTAGGTGTTTAGGGTTTAGGTGGTCTATGTGGTTAGGGTGTTTAGGTGTTTAGGTGTTTAGGTGTTTAGGTGTTTAGGTGTTTAGGGTTTGGGTGTTTAGGTGTTTATGGTTTAGGTGGTCTATGTGTTTAGGGTTTAGGGTTTGGGTGTTTGGTTTTTAGGGTTTTAGGGTGTTTAGGGTGTTCAAGTGGTCACGTGTCATGACATTTCGGAAAATCAAAAAGGTGACCAAGGAGGGGGCCCAAAAATGGCCAAAATTTCGGGTGGGGTAAAACCGGACATCTTTAAGAGGGCGGCCCAAAAATGGCCCAAATTTTGGGTGGGGTAAAAATTCAAGATGGCCTCCTCTTCGGCCAAAAAAGTGCTTCTGACAGCTGAAAAAATGGGGTCGACCCAAAATTGTCGAAAAAATCGGGTGGGGTAAAACCCGGATATCTTTAAGAGGGCGGCCCAAAAATGGCCAAAAATGAATATGGGGTAAAACTGGACATCTTTAAAATTACCGAAAACTGGTCGTGACTTCCAATACAAGTCCAATCCTCAAATTTCCTTGAATCTATTCTCTTGGTTGAGAAGCTGGATCATCTCGAGGAAGAGTGTATTCACGACAAGCCACTCAGCGAAATTGTCTAAAAACAACAGTGTCCTTGGTCACGAAATATTGTCCAACTTCAACAACACGTATAAATCTTATTTCCTTACAAAATTTACTCACTTCGTTTTCTAGTGAAAGCGATTCAACTTCTTGAATGTACCGCTGCCAAATAATTTGGTCATTCATGGGATTCTCGTTGTGCAAAAAAGATTCAGTTTTGATTTTGTCAAGAACGATTGATTGACCCATCAATATATCAGGTTCCCCCGATCCATCTTGATGGCCCTCAAAAAATCTTCGCATACAATTGTCACTGCTCCGTAAACACTGAGCTGATTCACTGAAAGAATGAAGCGATAAATTGTATCAACTGTATCTTGATCTGCGGCGAAGTGTATGGACACTTTCCCTTTTCCTTTACTTTTGAGCTGGCCCCTGGACAATTGGTCGTTGCACGGAAAATAGGATGTCCACTTTTTGCGAATTCCAGTAACATGTCTTCCGCAACATGGTCCCAAGCTTTTTGAGGACTGTTCTCTGAAAAATATCACTTCTTTTCAGAACTTGGTCCAATGAAAGACCATTGACCAGTTCCAAATCTTTTTGCAAATGTCTTCACAAATTCTGCATTCTTTAAACATTCATATTTGTTGTTTTCCCTGTCACAAAAGATGTCACTGAACATTGACATAAATAGAATTCTTCCTGTGGAAGTTGCTGGTGTTTGTCCCAAATTGCTCAAAAGATCATTGATTTTATCACAGAGCTGCAACGTTGTGAATCCTGGGAAAATGTTCCACCCGAATTCAGTCGACTCTCCGTTGAAATCATCATAATCTATGTAGTTTTTATCGACTCGCATTCCTGCAACTTTTTTTTTTTCCAAGCTTCGTTGGATTCGGGATGTTGAAGAACCTTTCCGAAGCACAACACAGAATCCGAGAATACCTAGACTTTTGTGCTATAACGATTGATGACTATTTCATCATCAATTTATAACAGACGTGTCCAAGAATTCTTTCTCCACAAAATTTTGTCTAAACAATTGATTTCTTCCTGATTGTTTGCCAACTGCGCTGTGACATCGAACATCTGTTTCAAGATGAAACTTTCATGATTCTTGACAACACTTTGAATAGTTGAGAAGTTCTTTCCCATGAATGTCGCCGCATTTAACGTTGTAGCCCTGAACATTCCCCATATTATTGAATGTTCGTCACCTGACTCTGCAACGTTCGACATTCTTTTCTGTCTGTTTCGCACTTGGTCTTTGACTTTGTTCACAAATTCTGCTGCGTTACTGTCCATGACGAAATTTTCTGAATAAATTCTGTTCTTGGTGATGCACTGACACTGGTTTCCCCGTTTTATAGTGAATCAGCTCTCCGTGCCTTGTTCCTCACGATAAGGATCAACTTTTTTGCAATGTATCCCAAGAAATTCCCTCAGGTTTCCCCCGATCGATCGTGCTCCACAACTCCACTTTTCCATTTTTGAAAAGACCAAGATCGACCAGAATCCTTTTGTGTAAAATTTGATCTTGACGGTTGCGCATGTTTCCCCGTTCTATCGTCATTTGGAACAGATTTTCCAGGATCTTGATATCCA
>CBDCEV010000304.1:0-1786 GCA_965215715.1 Hyphomicrobiales bacterium
TGGCACACAAACCAACAAAGTAGGCCACGAGTCCTATCTTATTATTCCATGCTAATGTATTCACCACAAGCGCATGCCTGAAACACTCTAATTTCCTCAAAGTAAAGGTTCCGAATACCGCTCCACACAATGAAGTGCAGATACAGTCTTCGGAAAAGATGCCCAGGGCCATCCAGATGCTCACCCGCAAGGGCGGACCGACTGTCCTCGGCAGAAATCCAACTACGAGCTTTTTAACCGCAACAACTTTAATATACGCTATTGGAGCTGGAATTACCGCGGCTGCTGGCACCAGACTTGCCCTCCAATTGATACTCGTAAAGAGATTTAAATTTTACTCATTCCAATTACAAGACATGGATGCCCTGTATTGTTATTTCTTGTCACTACCTCCCTGTGTCAGGATTGGGTAATTTACGCGCCTGCTGCCTTCCTTAGAAGTGGTAGCCGTTTCTCAGGCTCCCTCTCCAGAATCGAAGCCTAATTCTCTGTTACCCGTCACTGCCATGGTAGGCCAATACCCTACCATCGAAAGCTGATAGGTCAGAAACTTGAAAGACTCGTCGCCAAAAGCGATCAGTATTTTATCATGAATCATCAAGAACACAACCGAAGTTGGAAGGTTTGGAATCTAATAAACACAACCCTTCATAAGTCGGGTCTGTATGCATGTATTAGCTCTAGAATTACCAAAGGTATCCATATAATGAATGCCATCAAATAAACTATAACTGTTTTAATGAGCCATTCGCAGTGTTACCATGTAAAAGTTGATACTGAGACATGCATGGCTTAATCTTTGAGACAAGCATATGACTACTGGCAGGATCAACCAGGTTAATGGAGCTACACACAAATCGTGCCGCGAAGCATCGATACGGGAAGCAACGATGTAAAACATCTAACATGACAGTTTCATATGAAAACATGAATTTACAAATCCGAAGCATGTTCGATGCCGAACCAACGTCCGCCGAACTCATTTCATCACGAAAACGCTTTGTTAAGCGACCTTGTCATCAATGAAACACCCAAGCTTCGAACGCAACCCATACGAGCATGGCACTCGAGAAACGAACGCCTAACACCACACATCCCCGCTCAAGCAGAATTGCCCCCGCAAGAAAGCGGTGACAATTCAACCAAGCAAGGCGGGATGCCAAAACTCCCATTAGGGAGATAGCAAAAAAAAGCCCTCCCCCTGTTCCACCAAAAAAACCAAAAACAAAACGAACCTACATCGCTCAAGCGTTCCCGCGTACACGCACAACTTAATGACGGCTTTTGACATCAGCGTTGAACTTCGACACCTGTTCCAAAAAAACTGGACCGATTTAGGAGCGTGCTTTGACCACACACACATCTCACAGACATGATACATTTGGAATGACAATTTGTATCCAACGTCGACAACTAGACATATGGATAGACCTTGAAATGATCAGCCTTTTTGGTGGGCAAGAACTTCTTAACACAGAAATCTGCTGAAAATCTCGATGCTCCTTTTTTTTAATAGTGTTAAGGAAGGAGAGGAGAGGAGAGGTAATGTGAGGTAAGGTAAGGGAAGGCAAGGTAAGGCGGCAAGGCTGCGGCCGCGGCCAGGTCAGCGAAAGTGCGAAAAAGAATGCGAAAAAAGAAAGAAAAAAAAAGGTGAAAAAAAGGGAAATAATGTGAAAAAGGTGAAAAAGATGTGAAAAAGTGCAAAAAAACAGAAATAGAGAAAAAAAAAGGAAAAAGAGGAAAAAGAGGGAAAAAGAGTGAAAAATGTGAAAAAGATGTGAAAAAG
>CBDCEV010000305.1:0-8932 GCA_965215715.1 Hyphomicrobiales bacterium
GGTGCTGAAAGTGACCCAGAGAAGCTTCAGCTTTCCGAACATCTCTTTGCTGCTGTTTTGGCTGAAGCTAGGATGTGCTGTGCTGGTCAACGTGTTATTCTTGCTGGCGATTTTAATGCTGACCCTACTGTTATCCCCTCATTGGCAAGGGTATTTCTGATGGCCAATGGATTGATCTTGAGCGGGCTTTTGCCTTCGGTCGTGGTGTCCCCCCTTCCTCCACTTGTCAGTTCCAACTTGACGAAGATAAGGGGAGGTTCTCGTAGGGATTTTCTTTTAGCATGTCCAATTGCTCTGGCGGCTGCTACTGCGTGTTCTGTCTTGCCAGACCGCCCCTGTGGCCTTGGCAGCTGCTTCTGCATGTTATGTGTCCCCTGATCGCTGGTTTACTCCTCATTTTGCTGTTTATGCGGAGTTCGCTCTCTCTCTGCTTGGGATGCTACTGTTGATCGGGCTCGAACACATTCTCCTCTTTGGCCTGCTTGTTGGCTTCAGTCTCCCGATCGTTCGCGTTCTTCTACGTCCCCAGAGGTTCGTGATATTTGGGATGTTTACATCCGTGAGGTTGGCTTTGTACCTCTTGCTGTTCGTGAGGAGCTTTCTCGTCTTTGTAGCTCCCCAGATGTAGATTCGTCATGGCTTCTCTGGAGTAAGGAAGCTGAAGCTAGTCTTGCTCGTGCTTATCTTTCTGCTGGTGGCCCTCCCCTCTCGAATCCTTGTAGTTATGTTCGACGTGGCTTTCTTTTCATTTATACCATGCGGTTTGGTGGTCGGTGTCATGATCGTACCTATCATGTTGATCGTGCTGATCAGTTTGACGTTACCCATTCTGGCTTCTTTCTGAACTCTTCTCTTGCACCTGTACTTCGTTTTCGACGCAGTTTCGTCTCTGTATGCAATGTACTTAAAGGTTGTCACTGTTCAAGCCTTCTTGAATTTTGTTGGTGATCAACTTCCTCAGGAACCCTTTTTGGAACTTCCCATGCTCACTGGAGAGGAGCTTGATGAAGCTGCAATGGCCAAGAAATCAACTGCTGCTGGTCTGGATGGTAAGGCTTGGAATGCGATTAATGCTCTTTCACTTTCTTGGTTTGTAGGTCTTGCTTTAGTTCTTCGACAGGTTGAGACTGTTGGTCAGTGGCCTCAGGGTCTCCTTGATGCGTATATTGTGATGATTCCCAAGGCCGAGGGCGATAGTACCCCCATTGGTCAGCGCCCTTTATGTGTTCTGTCGTACTTTATCGCCTTTGGGCCTCTGTTCGTCTGGCCCATCTTAAAGAGTGGTTCTCTTCCTGGGTCCCTGACTCTGTTTTTAGTGCTGGTAAAGGTGTCTCTTCGGTTGATGCTTGGTATGCCACTTCCTGACTTTCATATCTTCGTTGCTGATGTCGTCAAGTCTTTTGACACTGTAGATAGGGACATTCTTGACTGTGCTCTTGGTAGACTTGGTCTCCCAGCCTGGTTTCGTAGGGTTTATTTCTCTTTTCATAGAGATGTTCGTCTTCGATTTAAACTTGCTGCTGGACTAGGTGTTGCTTGGAAGCGTGATGGGTGCATTCCCCAAGGATGCCCTCTTAGTATGGTCTTCATCGTTGCGCTTTATACTCCTTGGTGTCGCTATTTGGAGTCTCAGTCTGATATTTCTCCTCAGCTCTATGCTGATAATTTCAAGTGCACCTCCTATAGCGTTGACTGTGTTTTGGCTGCTGCTCAGTACACTGTTTCTTATGTCCATGCTGTCGGTCAGGAGGCTTCTCCAAGTAAGTGCGTTTTACTCAGCACCTCCAAGGCTGCTCGTCGTCGTATGACCGCATGGTGCAATAAGAATGTTGGCTGTTTTTGGGCTGTCAAACTTGATGTTCGGGATTTAGGTGGTCATTTGGATGTCACCTTACGGGCTGTAGCTGGTACTTTGAGTAGCAGAGTTCGTATCGCCACCACTCAGGTTCCTGCTGTTGGAGCCCTCCCCCTGGGGTTTCAACGCATGCTTGGGATGGTGCATTCGAAATATCTGCCTGGCGGGCTTCATGGTTGTGAGGGTGCTGCTGTATCTGTTACTGCTCTTCATTCTTTTCGTTCTACGATCGCCCGTGCTGTTTGGTCTAAGAAGCTTCCCATGACTAATACCCCTGTTTTGCTGAGTTTGTTAGATGGCCCCTGGAGATCTGATCCGGCTTTCTTCATCATTTGGAATCGTTTTCGTCAGCTTCGTCGTTATCTTGCGTACCGTCCTGATGATGAGGCTCGCATTTATCGTTTATCAGACTATGCCTCCACCGGGTCCCCGGGGCATGGGCCCATCCATCTTCTTATTCAATCTGCTGATGAGCTTGGTTTTTTTCTGGGACTCTGAGCAGGCTGGTTGGATTCGGCCTGGTCTTCCTCCGCTGCGTATGATGGCTGGTCCTATTCAACATTTTCGTAGTGCCATCTGGCAGGCCTGGCAAAGTAAAAGTTGCTACTGATCTTTGCAAACGGAAAGGGTTTCGCGGTGGCTTTGGTGTTGATATTTACGGGAACGAGACAAAATGTTGCTTCGAGCCATACTTTCTGGGAGAGTTTGGAATGGTTTCTTGCTTAGTAAGGTTAAGAAAGAAGACGTTCCCTGTAGGTTCTGTGGTGCACCTGATAATGATGGTCACCTTTTTTGGGATTGTACTTTTCCCCCCTTTGTTGAGCTTCGCAACAGTCCTGAGTTCCTTCCTCTTATGAGCAGGGATCGCACTCACTGGCCTCGTTGTCTTCTTTGGCATGGTTGGCTTCCGGGTTTGACCTCTCGTACTGTTGGTGCCCCTTGGGCTATTGCATCTAGTGACTTTGCTTGTTCTTGCCTTGAAAATTGCCTCAGGTTCTTACCCTCTTTCTACCACTTCTGCCTGGCATCCTTTTTGGGATCAGGATGATGTTCAAGATATGGTTGATGATGTCCCTGTCGCTTCCAAACATTTGGACTGATGGTAGTAGGGAGCTTTTCCCTCATCTTGATGTTGAGATTGCTGGGGCTGGTGCTTTTGTTCATTCACCAGCTCTCATCTTTGATAGTAATCATTGGGGTCATGCTCAAGATCTTGATGATCCGCATGAGGGCAGCTCTCACATCTTCTCGGGTGTCCTTGGCCCAATCCAGTCTGTTCAGAGAGCTGAATACTGGTGTGTTATTCTTGCTCTGCAAGCTTATTCTGGCATTCATATTGGTATTGACAATTTGAATGTTCTTCGAGAAGTGGCTGCCCTACTCTCCCATAGAGTTCCTCGGTCCCCTCTCCCTCTCGTTAAAGATGGTGATTTGCTTGCCACCATTCATTCCATGCTTTCTTTACGAGGGTTTGACACGGTTCAGGTCTCCAAGGTTAAGGGTCATGCTACTCGTGCTATGGTTGATAGTGGTGATGTTCGTCTTGAAGATCTGGTGGGTAACAATGGTGCTGATGCTGCTGCTGATTTGGGAAGGTTACGGCAGCAGGATGATGTCATCACTGCTCGTCGTGATCTTCTCCAGATTCGTCGATTTTGGTACCCCGTCATTTTCGATCTTCATAAATTCATGGTTGCTATTTCTCGTATCGAGGTCAATCATGATGGTTTTGGTGGCACTGTATCTGATGTCATGGTATGGGACAAAGGTGGTGTCGTCAAGGCTCGTGCTCCATCCTTTCGTCTGATTGTTGATCATGCTACTCTTCCTGGTCCCTCCTGATTTCTTGAGTAGCACTTGGTGTACTTTGTATCCTCTACCCATTACTCAGGATGATGTTGTTGTTTGGCCCTACAGTGTTGACATCCTTCTTGTGTTTTCTTCTTTTTTGGCCTCTCTTCATTGGCCACAGGGTACTCCTGACTTGGGTAAGTTTGGCATTTCTTATTTTGAGCTGCTTTTGATGTTTGAGATCTATACTGGTCATAGATTGCATACTGAGAAAGCTGTTCGCCCCCACCTCCGTCCCCGTAGACCCCTGGTTTTTACGGGTTTTTCAGTTGGTATAGGGCAAGAGATGCGGCACGGATGTCAGTTTCTTCATAGCCCTTTTCAGGGCTTTAGGTCATCTCCCAGGTGGTCTTGCTCGGTTCATTCCTTGTCAAACCTAGTGCTCACTACGCTAGATTGTCTCATTTAGGTTGGGGGCGGTATGGACATGGTCTCTCTTCTCGCCCTCGTGAGAGTTGTGACCATCAGTTTCTCACTCCCCTTCTTAATTTCTTTGGTTATACGGATGGAGCAGGTACAGAGTTTCTTAATGGCACTTTAAAGCTCCGTTACTCCTCCACTCTTTTTTTCCAAGAAATGTCCATCTTGGCCGGTTCCTGTTATTTCTGGTCATCATCTGGTGGTTGGTTCCGGTCCTGGACGCCATGTTCATTTTCCGGATCATGATCCTGTAATAGAGCGTCCAGCGAAACGCTTGCGTATCACAGGTAAGAGTTCCGCTCTCAGGCGTGAACCTTTTTCTGGGGATGGTCTTCCAGCGCCTAAACGATGGAAAAGGTCAGTACCTCAGGGTACTGGGTTTATGAGGATTGAGGATGGTTTGCCTCCTTTCCTTTTTCCTCGTACAGGGGTTGGTTGACGAGCTTGTCAGACACCAGGGATCTGTCGCTGCAGGAAAGGTCTCTGACGCTCTCAGCCTCTTGCAACAGTTCTTGTTGCCTTTTAGTTAGTTGCATGTAGGAACGCGCCTGGATAGACACGCCGTTCTCTAAGTCACGTGCACCACCAGCACCACCAGCGCCACCACCAGCGAACGCACCAGCGCACGCACCAGCGCACGCTCTCCAGCACACGCTCCTCCACCACACGCTCCAGCACACGTTCCAGCACCCACCCACCCACGCACCCACCCACGCACCCACCGACGCACCCACGCACGCACACGCACACACAGCCAACGCCAACCGACCGACCAGCCAACCAACCAACACACCAACACACCAACACCAACCAACGCACCAACCGACACACTCACCAACACACCAACCAACACACAACACCACGCCACGCCACGCCACGCCACGCCACGACACGCCACGCCACGCCACGCCACGCCACGCCCCACGCCCCACGCCCCACGCTCCACGCTCCACACCCCACACCCCACACCCCACACCCAAAACCACACCCACACATTCACACCCACACGAACCCCGCAACACCACCCGCTTTGGCACATGATTTTTGGATGGAGTGTGCTGACAGCGCGTGAACGTGGACGAGGGAATGACTGCATCGAATGGGCAATGCAAACAAAGCGAACCACATAGCTTATAATCTGGACATTGGTACGCCGTGCAATCGTCTATGGGATTGCCAGCATTCCAGCAAGGTCCGTGCCCAAGCTCTGGTTCAAGATTTTGACACGTTTGGTGTGCATGAATGGTTGGTGATGGCCAGCGGTGTCGTGGAGGAGGGGCGGGAGAGGCACAAAAAAAGGAAATGTTGGCGAGTCCATTTTGGCATCGCGTGGCCATCGCCATTCCAAACGTAATTTATTATAATCTTTTGGGCATGATTTTTGTTCGCGCTGGAGTGACCACGCAACGAGACAAGGGAAGAACCTGCACATCAGCGCCGACGCTACGGCGACCGGCTTGACCACAACGACCAGTGTGACCCGCAGTCTGCGCTTGTCAGCCATTCCGTTTGATGGGACGTGCGTGACGTGTCAAGGATGTTAGAGTGAACTGTTGGTGGATGTGTGACACCGCTTTCTGCAAGGAGGAACATACATGAGCCATGCACCTTTTCAGGCGCTCTCTGTTTATCCTGGAGAAAAAAGAAGGCGACATTGTGGCTCGGACAGGTTCGGCGGGACGATTTCGACGACGTTGAGTGCGTGTGAATGTGTTCACTAAAGGAAGTCTCCTCAACAGGGCTCACAAACTGAACACATCGCTGCGTTTTCGGTTCCGTTGGAGTCAGTCAAGCGATTGCCGAGGACTCTGAGCATGTTTTCAGGAGTGGAGGTGCCGAGAAGGACGAAGAGCATCAGAGACGTGGACCATCAAGATGTGGTGCTTCGAACTGCAAAACTGTTTCATCATGGCTGCAGTGGGGCTGAAGCACCCAGTGCTCCTCGTATGTCGTACAGCACACAGCATACCAAGGTTTTCTAACAAGGACGCTGTATGCACTGATTTAACGTCAGTTCGGGAACCCGTTGAAGCGGAGCCGAATCTGTCACAGCCTCCGTTTTTTTTTTTTTTCTCAGATTGTGACCTTTGCAGTGGTCTCGACACGCTGTCATCTCACAGAGTCTCCAGAGATTCCCATGTCCGAATAGCGCTCAACATTCAATCAGATTTCCGATGTGTTTTCGATGGGGTCATGACTCCACTCATGCCCGCAGGGCCAGATGCCAAGCACATGTTGGATCCATCTTCAATGAGCGTTGTCATTGTCATTGTCATTGCAGTGGGCTTGAGGCACCTGCATCAACAACCAGTGTCTTCAGAGATGGCGAGAGGCAGAGACGGAGTTGGAGACTGAGAAAGCTCAACTTAAACCCTAAACCCTAAACCCTAAACCAAACCCCTAAACCTAAACCCTAAACCCTAAACCCTAAAACCCTAAACCCTAAACCCTAAACCTAAACCCTAAACCCTAAACCCTAAACCCTAAACCCTAAACCCTAAACCCTAAACCCTAAACCCTAAACCCTAAACCCTAAACCCTAAACCCTAAACCCTAAACCCTAAACCCTAAACCCTAAACCCTAAACCCTAAACCCTAAACCCTAAACCCTAAACCCTAACCCACCAGATATCTTGTTTGTTTTTTTTTAGCTCTTTCTGTTAAAAAGTTATGGTCCCCAACTTTTTTTTTTTTCCTCTTCTCCATCGCATTTTCCATATTTGGTAGGTCTGGTTCTTCTTTATACATGATGCTAGTTCAGATATGAAAACTGATTTGTGATGAGATTTAATGAGAGATATAGTGATAGCAATTGCAATATGCTGAGCAATTGTTTTAATGTTTATTTATATCTCTACTTTTGGCAAAAAGCTTGATTTTTTTGTCACAAAAAAAATTACTTAATTTGGCAATTTCTCAGACACCTGATTATAGATTTCAATGAAACTTACATTTTTGGAATCAGCATGAAAAACTCTTGTATATGGGTAATCATGTCTTCTGAGGATATCCTATAAACCCTAAACCCTATAACATTTTCAGCAGAAAAAAAATTTCCAAAATTACTTAGTCAAAAAAAATTTTCAAAAAATTTCAAAAAAATTTTTTATTTTTTTTTTTTTTTTTTTTATACTTTTTCCTTATCTCTACTTCACCGGGAGTGTCATGATATTTTTTTTTATTTTTTTTTTGAGCATCACACTCTGAGATAATGGTCGATACATAATTTGTCTTTTTCCATTTCACTGATTTTTTTTTTCTTTCTTTTAAATTTATTTTTTATATAGCCTGATTGGCCTTGTTTCATAGTCACCGGATATCTTGTTTGTTTTTTTTCTAGCACTTTCTGTTAAAAAGTTATGGTCCCTAACTTTTTTTTTTTTTCCCTCCTCCATCGCATTTTCCATATTTGGTAGGTCCGGTTCTTCTTTATACATGATGCTAGCTCAGTTTTGAAAACTGATTTGTGATGAAATTTTATGAGAGATATAGTGATAGGAATTGTAATATGCTGAAGATTTGTTTCAATGTTCATTTACATCTCTACTTTTGCCAAAAAGCTTGATTTTTTTGTCAAAAAAAAAATTACTTAATTTGGCAATTTCTCAGACACCCGAATATAGATTTCAATAAAAATAATATTTTTGGAATCAGCATAAAAAACTCTTGTATATGGGTATTCATGTCTTCTGAGGGACACCTATAAACCCTAAACCCTAAACCCTAAAAAACTTCAATTTTATTTTTTATATAGCCTGATTTGCTTTGTTTCATAGTCACCAGATATCTTGTTTGTTTTTTTTTAGCTCTTTCCGTTAAAAAGTTATGGTCCCCAACTTTTTTTTTTTTTTTCCCTTCTCCATCGCATTTTCCATATTTGGTAGGTCTGGTTCTTCTTTATACATAATGCTAGTTCAGATTTGTAAACTGATTTGTGATGAGATTTTATGAGAGATATAGTGATAGCAATTGCAATATGCTGAATAATTGTTTCAATGTTTATTTATCTCTCTACTTTTGGCAAAAAGCTTGATTTTTTTGTGACAAAAAAAATTACTTAATTTGGCAATTTCTCAGACACCCGATTATAGATTTCAATGAAACTTACATTTTTGGAATCAGCATGAAAAACTCTTGTATATGGGTAATCATGTCTTCTGAGGATACCCTATAAACCCTAAAACCCTAATAGAGATAGAGGGAGGGGGTAGAAGAGGGAAAAAGAGAGAGAAAGAAAGAGGGAGAGGATGTAAATATAGGCCAAGGTGAGAGAGTTGAAGATGATTAAGAAGAAGAAATAGGACTCAACAAGGGTGAAGAAAATGAGAATGGGGAAGGGAAAAAAATAGAAGTTAGACAGGGTAAAGAAAAGGGTGAGGGTGAGAATGAGGGGGTTGAAGTGGATGAGGATGAAAGATAGAATGAAGGTGAGGGAGAAAAAATTGAAATAAGAGAGGAAGAAGAAGAGGAAGAAGAAGAAAGAGAAGGAGAGGAAGAAGGTGTGAGAGAGAGAGTAGGACAAAGAGAGAGAAGAAGAAGTAGAAAAAGAAAAAAGAGAAAGTGGAAAAAGGAGAAGGAGAAGGAATTAGAGTGAGAGAGAAAATAAAGAATGGGAAGAAAAAAAGAAAGAGAAAAAGAAAAAAAGAGGGAGAGGGAGAGGGAGAGGGAATTGAAGAGGGAGAAGGAAAAGAAAAGAAAAAAAAAGAGCATATTTGAGTTGGAGAAGGTGATGATAAAGGTGAGGGAGAAAAAGAAAAATTGGAAAGAGAGAAGGAAAGAGAAAGGGTGAAAGTGACAATAATGATG
>CBDCEV010000306.1:0-7646 GCA_965215715.1 Hyphomicrobiales bacterium
GGCTCAAGCCTGGCAACTGAGAGCGGCGCCTTTGCGGGCAATTGGCTGCGTCATTGCGCATGGCGTTGTGGCTGGATCCATGAACTCGCTTGAGACCACGCTGCTCAAGATGGCACTAGTCCCATGAAACGCTGCTCCCGCATCGGCCAGCATCCCACGTGCCAAACCGCTCGTGCCATTGTCACTGCCCCCTGTCGAGACCGTGCCGTCGTCGATCGCCACGTGCTGGTCCGCCTTGGCATCTTGAATCCCCATCCAAGCTTTCTTGAACATTTCCCAGTCCAGGGTTTCTCCGTGTTGTTCAAATCCAGTGCTCCTCACAACAGTGTTCTCGTCGAACTTCACTGACATCCCCTTGAAAAGGGCTCCTGACAACCTGTGCTTCGCTGTGTTCATTCCCAAAGGCAAATGCGGCTTGAAAGGTTCAGTGTCCAACCTTCTCCCAGTTAGTGTAATACACTGAGTCGAGCTCAAGCTTCGGCATTGGCTCCACCAGCTGCCTGCTTGCGAAGCGCATGCCGCACATCATATCCCACTGCGACGTGACCATGCGGATGACATCCGCTTCAAATTCAAGGACCTTCTTTCCTTGCAGCCTCGTTTCCACGCGGCAGGGCCCAGCGCTCGAACGGCCAACCAAGCCAGGGGGTTGAACTCAAGAGCAAGGCCGTACGTTTTTCTCCTCGGAAGCACTGGTCACTTGGACGTTCTCGTCCCACGCGGTTCCAGCTTCGCACTCGTGGTCCAACTTCCGGCGATTCGACAATTGCATTTCCCACAGAGGCCCGCTGATCTCCCAACGCAATTCGATTCCTTCCATACATCTGTAAATACCCTACAGATCTCGCCACAATTCGAAAGTGTCTTCTTACGAAGCGCTTGCACCTAAATGGTTGCACACATGTAGGGGCCATCAAAACAGACAGGCAAAAAGAGTGGCCACAAACGCAACGATGACTGCAAGTTGTCGTGTTTTCCCGTGACCGGCAAACTTGATGAGACGTTCTGCTGAGTCTTTCACGCCGTGTTGGTTCCAAGCTCTCGTTGTGTCACCACGAAAAGCCCAAACCGTCGATACACTCTCTGCACCCCTCAGGCAGGAATCTCTGCACATTGTCCGCTAAGACAGCGTCAGGGAGCTGGACTGCGGCCGCGTCTTTCCGCTCGGCTTTCGCAATCGGCCCACTTGCGCCAGAGGAAGATCTCGATCTCCAGCCGCAGACATCGGTCGCGTCCCACGTGCTTCCTCAGCGTGCAACCGATAATCGTCGATGCCAACGCGCACCTGCTTGCTCGCGTCGCGCACATCATCATGAAGTCCATCATGCAATGAGTGCACTGGAAGCACCCGGCTGTGGTGATGTGTCTGTTGCCGTGCTTTCCTTCTTGGAGCGCGTTTCTGTGTTTTTCACATGGTGCCGCGATGATGTCTTTTCTCGTCTACGGTTGAAAAGCACTGATCGGGAGGAGCACGGGATCCACAATTTTCATCACAGCTCACGATTACTCACATGCCTTCGTTTCGTGATATGTGCCAATTGCGAACATCTGGCACGGAGGTCCTGCACCATTGTGGAACACGGGATGTTGCAAGTATGGCGATCGACAGTACAGCCAAAGTCCTGTTGTGTTGATTTCCCATTGGTTTCGACGTCATGCGCTTGCTAACCCGTAACGCACACGTTCTCAAGCGTGTTCTTCAAATCGCACTTCTCGATGTCAATCATCTCGACCTGCTTCTCCGGGACGTTCATATGGGGTGTCCTTCGTGTGTGTGTGAAATTCACAAGTCGGCAAAGAGGTGCCAACACGGGCAAACACACGTGTTTGACGAGTGGATTCGGTGTCCCATTTGACCATCGCACTTTTTCGGTGTTTGTGAAAAATGCTGGAAAACAAAAATGTTCACGATACGACTGTTCCGCGTGAATTATGCTGCTTCGTGCAGAGGTGAATAGAACATTGGTTTTTGTGATGAAAATGAAGATCAAGCGAGCTCACCCATCCTGGTCTGCGTGATCTTGTTGTGACATGCACTGACATTGCTTAGCAAGCAAACTTTTGTCCAGGTCCACGAGAGATTTCTGATCAAAGTACTGTGCATGAGCACTTTGCAAGCTTCTCTCTGTTTTTTATCCACAAAAAGATGGTAGTGTCGGTCGTGCATGACATGTTACTTTGTTTCGGCGCACATCAGAAGTCTGATCAAACAACCATCATCCAGTTGTAGCCGGACCTTCAAAACACACCATGTGTTTTTAATGGATTCGGTCTTGCACCAAAAGATCCGTAGCCGTTTTGTACGTAATCGTGCAACACATCTGAAGTTGGGAACTGTCGAATATAAAAACACAGCTATGGGACTCGGAAAGAACTGTCACAACTATGGATACCGTTAACAAGATATCTGACTGAAAAATGGAGACATAAAGCCGTGTTCAAAAACAAATGCAACACTACATGTTTCTGAATGCTCTCGTCGCTAATGTTCAACTGAGTGGAATGCACAACTTGCGTAATCTTCATGACCAAAGAATTCATTTTCGCAAATTTTCTGAGGAAGTCTTTGGACACTATTTTGACCACGTTTGTCATCAAATGTCTGACGAACTTGGCAAACAATGTTAAATTAAAAAACGAGTATTATGGTGGAGACCATTGCACCACGAACGGACGACCAAGGTCACGCATCCCACCCAAGAGAGACCCTGCAAGCTGTCACGGCCGAACCTGCTCGTGTCCACGGCATGGCAGAATTGACCATTGGAACATGCGCACCCAGTGCACCAGAGCGTACTCCTCAAAAACGCAAAGCAATTTTGCAACAACGCCGAAACCTCTCAAACTGTGCCCCTGCCACAAGGGAAAGTCAGATGTCCCCCAACCATACTGAAAGATGAAATTTTTCATTCTCAACTGCAGAACTAAAGCACGATGCAACTCTGCCACAATAATCGAAGACATGTCGTGCAACGTTGGTGAGCTGAACAGGTGGTTGTCTCAAGGACCCTGCGTCTGACAAACCGTGGGGGTTATCACTTTCATGGCCCGTACCAATTTTGGGACGTCTTCAAACGGACGACGGCTTCAAGATTTTGCGAGCTCCTCGATGCAAAAGTTTGCATACTCTTCTTGTTTGCGCAGTTGCATCTTCGCAACTTGCACGGTGGAAGCTCCCATTCAGCTGGAAAAAACATGCAATGACAAGTTCTCCAGCACAAAACAAAGGCACCATGCAACTCTACTCAAACAAAAAACGAGAACAAGCCGTGCAACGTGGGTGATTCATGATGCACGTCCCTGGGTTCACAATTTAGCATTAAAGAGCACTCCACAGGGTCGACGCTAAAGAAAATTTTGCAGAATCACCAAAACACAAGAAAACAAGAGATCACATCGGCTCAGCAAAGAAACAACATTACTGAACGATCGTGGAGCCCTACCTCGAGGACGAGAAGTACCGAATGCGCATGCACGAACAAGCAGAGACGCAATCCGATACGGAAGAGTTTGACACTACGTCGCTTCTTCTGTTTAACGGGCTTGTTACAGAGACCCATGCAAGGTCGTACATCCCCAGCAAGGAGGCAGCGACACCTTAAAGACCAAAGCACAGCCAGAATACCAACAACTTGTGCAGTGGAAAAGAGACAACATTACCAAATAAGCCTCAGAACTAGATGCTGAACAGTGGTCGGCGTGGTCTTCATGGACATGGTCACCGACAATCCGAAAATCCACCACATCTGACGTCCCAACACTCGTCTTGAGCAGAAACTAAGGAACACATGCTCAGGACGACCAGTTGCGACACGGATCAGATTGTGTAGGTTTTTTTTTTTTTTGAAAAGAAATCTTCTAATTGACCACTCGGAGAGTAACAATCCGAACGGAGAGTGAACACAAGGAGACCCTCTCACGCGCACCATTTCAGCGTTGTTGCATTCAGACGCACGAGTGAAACACTCCGCACACTTCAGCACTTTTACGGTTCAAGGTTGCGGAAAAGTCTTTCCATCAAGTCATTAGACGCTGACTTGCCTTGACTGCGTGCGACGGACAACAACTTCCACTACAACGACTGTCCTTCTCTGCACCTTGTTGGGAACACGTCGGTGAATTAGGACAGTCTCCATTGCGCACGATCGCGCACACTGGTGACGTGCATCACAATCAAAGTCAGCCATTCAGACCGCTGATAGTCTGTACCTCATTCAAACTCGTGATGGACTCTGTAAGTTTGGAGTTCAAATGTTTTTTTCGGATTTCAGTGGCGACTACTTCTAACGTTTCCCGTGTGGAATTTCATGCACCCAGCTTGAATGTGTCTCTTGCAAATTCTCGTTTGTTGGGACACTGAGCACCTTCAAATGTCTTTCCTGTACCGCTTTTTGTAGCCACAAGAAACGCACGTCAACGGCTATGTTCTACTCAGGCCGATTCTATTCAGGCCACTTTCTACTTGGCCAATATGGCCAATTTGTTTTTTGACCTTGGTGTGTGTGTGTTTGTGTGTGCCGCGTGGACCCCCCGCCTCCAACCGCCTTCAAGTCAAGTCAAATCAAGTCAAGTTCAGTCAGGTTCAGCAAAGGTTCCAAGTAAAGGTTCAAAGTAAAGGTTCAAAGTAAAGGTTCAAAGTACAGGTTCAAAGTACAGGTTCAAAGTAAAGGTTCAAAGTAAAAGTTCAAAGTGAAGGTTCAAAATAAAGGTTCAAAATAAAGGTTCAAAACCAAGGTTCAAAACCAAGGTTCAAAGTACAGATTAAAAGGAACTGTTCAAAGTTAAAAATTCAAAAGTTTAAGGTTAAAGTTTAAGGTTAACGTTGGAGGTTAACGTTTAAGGTAAAGGTTAAAGGTTAAGGTGAAAGGTTAAGGTTCAAGGTTAACGTTCAAGGTTAAGGTTAAATTTAGCTCAAAGATTAAGGTTAAAGATTAAGCTTAAAGATTAAGGTTAAAGGTTAATAAGGTTGAAAATTAAGGTTGAAGATTAAGGTTAAATATTACGTTCAAGATCGAGTTTAAAGAGCGAATTTAAAGATTAAGGTTAAAGATCAAAGTTAAAGATAAAAAGTTAAAGGTAAAAGATTAAAAGTTTCAGGGTTTAAAGGGTTTAAAGGGTTTAAAGGGTTCAGAGGGTTGTTAAAAGTGTTGTTCAAATGGTTGTCAAAAGGGTTTTTCAAATTGTTGTCAAAAGGGTTGGTCAAAAGAGTTGGTCAAGAAGGGGTTGGTCAAGAAGGTGTTGGTCAAGAAGGGGTTGGTCAAGAAGGTGTTGGTCAAGAAGGGGTTGGTCAAGAAGGGGTTGGTCAAGAAGGGGTTCGTCAAGAAGGGGTTCGTCAAGAAGGGGTTTGTCAAGAAGGGGTCTGTCAAGAAGGGGTCTGTCAAGACGGGGTCTGTCAAGACGGGGTCTGTCAAGAAGGGGTTTGTCAAGAAGGGGTTTGTCAAGAAGGGGTTTGTCAAGAAGGGGTTCGTCAATCGTCAAGAAGGGGGTTGTCAAGAAGGGGTTTGTCAAGAAGGTGTTTGTCAAGAAGGGGGTTTGTCAAGAAGGGGGTTTGTCAAGAAGGGGTTTGTCAAGAAGGTGTTTGTCAAGAAGGTGTTTGTCAAGAAGGTGTTTGTCAAGAAGGTGTTTGTCAAGACGGGGTCTGTCAAGACGGGGTCTGTCAAGACGGGGTCTGTCAAGACGGAATCTGTCAAGAAGGGGTTTGTCAAGAAGGGGTTTGTCAAGAAGGGGTTTGTCAAGAAGGGGTTTGTCAAGAAGGGGTTTGTCAAGAAGGGGTTTGTCAAGAAGGGGTTTGTCAAGAAGGTGTTCGTCAATCGTCAAGAAGGGGGTTGTCAAGAAGGGGTTTGTCAAGAAGGTGTTTGTCAAGAAGGGGTTTGTCAAGAAGGGGTCGTCAAGAAGGGGTCGTCAAGAAGGGGTCGTTAACAAGGGTCGTCAGAAAAGGTCGTCAAAAAGGGTCGTCAAAAGGGTGGTTTTTAAAAAGGTGGTTTTACAAGTTTTTTTTTGGTGGTGTTCAAAGAGTGAGTTTCAAAAGGGGTTTTCAAAAGGGGTTTTCACCAGGGGGTTAAAAAAGTTGTTTTTTTTAAAGTGGTTTTGCAAAGTGGTTTTGAAAAGTGGGTTTTTGAAAAGTGGGTTTGGAAGTGGTGTTAAAAGGTTTTTTTAAAGGGTGGTTAAAAAAGGCTTTTAAAAAGTGTTTTTTAAAGGGTTTATAAAAAAGTTTTTTTTTTTTAAAAAAAAAAGTTTTTTCCAAAAAAATCCAAAAAGTTTTTTGTTAAGGTTTTTTTTTTTTTTGAAAAAATAAGGGCAATACAAGCTTTGAGGAAAGGGTCTAAGAAAAGGGTCTAAGAAAAGGGTCTAAGAAAAGGGTCTGAGAAAAGGGTCTAGAAAGGGTCTAAGAAAAGGGTCTAAGAAAAGGGCCTAAGAAAAGGGTCTAAGAAAAGGGTTTAAAGCGGGTTTAAGAAAAGGGTTTTAAAGCGGGTTTAAGAAAAGTGTTTTAAAGCGGGTTTAAGAAAAGGGTTTTAAAGCGGGTTTAAGAAAAGGGTCTGAAGCGGGTTTAAGAAAAGGGTTTAAAGCGGGTTATGGAGGGTGTAAGGAGGGTTACAGCGGGTTTAAAGCACGTTGAAAGCGGCCTGAAAGCGGGTGTAAGGAGGGTTTAAGAAAAGGGTGTTAGAAAAGGGTACAAGAAGAGGGTTTAAGAAGAGGGTTTAAGAAGGGTGTGTAAGAAGAAGGTGTAAGAAGAGGGTGTAAGAAGCGGGTTTAAGAAGAGGGTGTAAAAAGGTTTTGAGAAAAGGGTTTCGCAAAAAGGGTTTAAGAAAAAGGGTTTAAGAAAAGAGTTCAAAAGCGGGTCTAAAAGAGGTGTGAAAAAGAGGGAGGTGTAAAAGAGGGAGGTGTAAAAAAAGAGGGAGAGGGGGTGTAAAAGAGGGTGTTTTCAAAGATGTGGTTTTCAAAGAGGGGGTTTTCAAAGAGGGTGGGTTTTCAAAGAGGGAAGGGGTTTTCAAAGAGGGTGGGGGTTGTCAAAGATGGAGGGGGTTTTCAAAGAGGGAGGGGTTTTCAAAGAGGGAGAGGGTTTTCAAAGAGGGGGGGTGTTTTCAAAGAGGGGAGGTGTTTTCAAAGAAGTTGTGTTTTCAAACAGGTTGTGTTTCAAAGGAAGGGTGTGTTTCAAATGGGGTGGTGTGTTTCGAAGGGGGTGTGTTTCAAAGGGTTGGTGTTTCAAAGGGGTGGTGTTTCAAAGGGGGTGAGGAGGGGGAGGGGAGGGGAGGGCGGTGAGGAGGTGTTTCAAAGGGCGGTTTCAAAGGGTGGCTTCAAAGGAGGGTTTTCGGTGGTTTTAAAAGGTTGCTTTTTTTGGGAGGGGAGGGGTTAAAAAGGAGGTTTTAAAAGGGTCTTTCACAAAAGGTCATTTAAAAAGTGTCTTTTTTGAAAGGGTCTTGTAAAAAAGGTTTTTAGCAAAAGTTCAAAAAGGGTTTCAAAAAGAGTTTCAAAAGGGTTTCAAATGGTTAAAAAAAGGGTTCAAATGGTTAAAAAAAGGAATAAAAATGATTCAAAGTTTGTTTTTTTTCAATGTTTTTTTTTTTTAATGGGTTTCTTGAAATGGATTTTTTGAGAGGTTTTTTTTTAATTTTTTTTTTTAAGGTTGTTTTTTGAAAGGGGTTTTT
>CBDCEV010000307.1:0-9641 GCA_965215715.1 Hyphomicrobiales bacterium
GTGAAGTTCTGGGGAGGGTGGACTTTTACTTTGGGTCGAAACGTCCTGCCTGGTTTCTTTAGAAAATATAGCATTCACAGAAAACCCAACCATTTCACGAGATGAAACTCATTGTACTCCCATCTAGTTAGATGTTTGACTGAATCAAACTTTGATTTGAATGATATGACATGAAATTATTTTACCCACCACCCCGGGAAGGGGAGGTCGAACCACACCCCTCCTCCTAGAAGCGAAACCATCATACCCCTGCGAGAGGGAGAAAATTTGTCGCTTTCACCTTCAGTGAAGGAACCAACTTGTAAGAGACCCTTCCTCCAAGCCTCCATCGGCAGGCCAAGCTCCTGCATCCAAAGAGCCCTTCCTTCCAAATGCCTTTCATGGTCCCTTCCCATCTGGGAGCTCCTTCCTGTGATGGGGAGGAGGGAGCTCTTTCCTTCCAGTGAGTTCCTGTCTCCGAGTCACTCCCGTCAAGCGCACACTTGTTCAAGCTCCACACGCTACACCACACCACGCTACGCCGCGCGTCATCATACCACCACACTGAAGTGCCCAACAACAGACTTGATCCAACATTATGTGTTCTGTCTGTGTCTGTCTGTGTGTGCGTCTCAAGTGCTACTTTGGCTCTCGGCACTGACCAAAACAAAGTGCTAAAGACAAACTGATTTGCATTAAAGGAACAAAAGAAAATGTGTTGTCTTTAAAAATTGATTTACCAGAAATGTTGTTTCATTGGTTTTCAAAAGAGTTTTTCAGATTGCTTCTGTTTTCTTTCATTTCTGACATACTTTCTTTGTGGTGCTAAGCGTTCGGTGCTACTTGGCACTCAGCACAAAGCCAAAAACTAAGTGCTCAGTGATTAAATCAATGAACAAAAAACAACATGTGTATTATCTATGATGTTTTCATCGGAAAAACTAGTGTCCAAAGGTGTTTGAAAACAAACATATGAAAAATAAAAATGGTAAAGACCGGTGTGGATCAGAGCACGATGAACTCGGATCCAGCTCCCCTTACTTAAAATGTTCAATAGTTTGAATATTTTTCAAAAACACATGAACAAATACAACATATTTTGGGAGATTTGAAAAATCAATTTAGTGTGCCCTTCTTTTTAAACGCATGATGTGTTTGTCTGTCATTTCTGACATCGCAAATAGCACTTAGCACATGTTTTTTTACAAAGTGCTGAGGGTGATAAGTGCAAAGTGCTAACATGGCGCAAAGCACCTACGATTAGCGTTTCACTGAGTGCGAAGTACTACGTGCAAAGTGCAACGCTCACACTTTTCACATCGCAAAAGTAAAACACTTAGTGCTTAGTGCTAACGGAACACATAGCGCTTAGCTTTTTGCTATGTGCCACGTTCCATGTCTTGCATCGTGTTAAATGCCTCGCGCTAGCACAAAGCATATGGTACTCAACAAAACACTGAGTACCACGCGCAGAGTGCCTAAATCAAGTGAACAAGAACAAAATGTTCAGTTTTCCCAAACATCTTCAAAAAGCGACTAAAGTAATTGAAAAAACAAACCTCCCTACCTACAAAACTAAAAACCTAAAACACTTTTGAAATACTATTAATAAGTATAAGCAGACAAATACAACAAGTTATTGAGAACTTGGATATACAAAACTCTTCATTATTTTGCTTTCCAATTTTGCTCAAACCAAAAATCTGTTATTTTTGGGCACAGAACATGGTGTTTTACAAAGTGCTGGGTGCTAACATATCAAATAGCACCTGCGACCTGGCACTTTGTGTTTTTGAAAAAGGGCTTAGTGCTAAACGCTAACATAGCACTGAGCACCCAACACTAAGTAAAAAACTACGTCCTACGTGTCAAGTGCCATATGCTTAATTCCAATGCGCACAAACAAAATGTTTTTTTTGAAAACATTGAAAGACAAAGTTTGAAAAGAAGCAAATGTACCTTTAGGATCTTCAAAACAAAAAACTAAGAATACTAAGAATACTTTTCAAAAATCTAATGAACATTTTTCAACTTCTATTTGCAAATATTGACATGCAAAACCGTGGTCATTCTTTGGGGTTGTCCCTTGTTTGAACCAAAAACCTTGACATCGCACGCAGCAGTTAGCGCTCAGTGTTTTACTTACTGTCAGGTGCTTGGTGCGAAGTGCTAACATAACACTCAGCATAAAGCACTCAGCACATGGTGTTTCACCAAATGTTTCATGCCAACATAGCACGCAGCACGCAGCACACAGCACCTGGTGTGTGACTTAGTGCCAAATGCAAAGTGCTAACGTAGACCGCAGCACGCCGCACTTGGCACTTGGTTGCCAAATGGTAACATGGCACGTAGCACCGAACAATTAGCACTTGCTAAAAACACAGTACCAAAGTCTAAATTATTGAATCATTCAAGTGAACCAAAACAAAATGTTTTATTTTAAAAAAAAGTTCTCCCAGCAAGATTTATCAAAGTAGCAAAACTTGTTTTAAAAGTTTAACAAGGTTTTTAGAAGTATTTTAAAAAAGCCAGGGGTCTGTGTCGGAGCATGATGTGAGACATTCAACATAGAACATGGCAAAAGCTGAGTGCTGTGTTCCATGTCATAAGTCGTACATGGATCCAGCTCTTCCTCCCTTTATTTTGAACGTTTAAAATACTTTTGACACACTTGAAATACTTTTGTACTCGAAAAAGAATTACAAAACTGTGCATTCATCTGTTTTCCAAAACATCAATCATTTATTTTCTGTGGTTTCTGACATAGCACTTGGTACTTGGCACTTGATGTGTTTCTTTCAGTGCCAGGTGCCACGTGCCAACATAGCACATGACACTAAGTGTTTCACAAAGTGCAACGTGCAAGATGGGAAGTGCTGTGTCAGCAGTTGTCACTCAGCACTTGGCAAAATGCAAAGGTTGAAGTTTTTTGATTCTTGAGATTTGATGATTTGTTGAGATTTTTCCTTTTTGGGATGTTTTTTGTCTTTTTGATTTCTTTTTGAAGAAATATTTTCAACAACAAGATATTTCAGACGGATCAAAATGTACTTTCAATTTCAAAGGAAAAATGAGAAAACATGTTTCAACGTACTACAAGTTGATGGGCGGGAAGGAGGGAGGGAGGAGGGGTCGGATCCGAGCGCGACGTAGGACATAGAACATAGCGCACTGTTCCATCCCTTCATCTCTCGGGTGATGCTGTTGATTCTTCCCTCCTCTTCCATTGTTGGGAGAGGACGAGAGAGGGGCTGGGAGGTGCTGCGTGCCCTTCGTTTCTGTGGGAGTGCTGCTTCAGCACCCGACGAGAGCAAGCGGGACCACCACTTTAGTTTACCTTACCCTGCCTTTCTGCACTCAACTGTACTGTACTGATCTGCACTGTACCTTTCACATTTACTCTTGACACCGTACTCCCTTTACTCCCTTTTACCTCCCTCCTTTTACCTCCTTTTTACTCCCCTTTACACTCCTTCACCTCCTTTCACCCCTATTGCCCCTTTTACCCCTTCACCTTTACCTTGGTCTTGGCCTTGGCTTTGGCCTTCACCTGTATCTGTACCTTTTTACCTTTTTACCTTTTTACCTTTTTACCTTTTACCCTTTTACCCTTTTACCATTTTCCTGTATTTTACCTTTATCTTTACCTTTACCTCTACGTTTGCCTTTAGCCTTTTGCCCTCCACCTCAGTTCACTTCAGCTTACTTTGTTTTTTCTAAACAAGAAAAAAGAAGAAAGCAACACTACCTCAGAGAAGAAAGCAGCACCACACCAAAGGAGGGTGTGGAAAGCAGCACCACCAAAAAAGATGAAGGGACCACCACTTCAGTTCACTTCACTTCACTTCACTCGTGACGTTACTCGTTACTTCACTCGTGACCTTACTCGTGACGTCACTCGTTACGTTACTCGTCACTCCTTGCTCGTTACTCCTTACTCGTTATTCCTTACTCGTTATTCCTTACGCGTTATTCCTTACGCGTTATTCCATACTCCTTACTCCTTACTCCTCACGTTTCTTTACCTTACGTTACTTTACCTTACGTTGCCTCCACAGTTAGCTCTACAGTCAGCTCTACAGTTAGCTCTGCAGTTAGCTCTACAGTTAGCTCCACAGGTAGCTCCACTTCTACTTCTACTGCCACGGCTACTGCTTCTGCCAGTTCTACTTGACATCAATTCAGTTTAGTTTAATTAAATCCAGTTACATCCAGTAATTATTGTTTCATTCCCGACCAGAAGCGGAGGAGGAAGGAGATCAAAACAGCACCACCCAAAAGCAGGACGAGGCCAAGCAGCACCACTGCAAAGGCGCATGGAGGACCACCACCCTCTACCCTACTCTACTCTGCTGTACTCTACTCTGCTGTACTGTATTGTGCTGTACTGTATTGTACTTTACTGTACACATTGAGGAAGGAGAAGGCAGTACCACCCCAGAGGAGAAAGCAGCACCGCCCAAAAAAAAGGATAGGAGGAGAAAACAGCCCCATCCAGAAGCATGATGGGAAAAAGCAGCACAACCATACAGAAGGATGGAGGGAGAGGGAGATGGGAAGGCGGCAGCACCCACATGTTGTTCCGAAACAAAGAGGCAGAAAGGGCACCACTCCAGAAAACGAGTTTGACAGTCGATTGGGGACCAATTAGGCTCGATCTGACCCGTGACTTTTGTGTTTTTTTCTAGAATTCAAAAATTGACGACGTGAACGTCAAAATTACATATACAAAATATTTTCCATCCAGACCGAACAAGGATGGACAGCAGCACCCAAAGCAGCACAGCCCAAGAGGTGACGGGGGCAAGCTGCACCACCAAAAAAAAGACTTCACCTTACCTCACGTTTCTTGATTCTACTTTTACTGTACTGCACGACACTACACGTCAATTGAAACAGGAGGAGAGGAGGAAAAGGCAGCACAAGAGCGGAAAGCAGCACCTCACCAAAGGATGCTGGGACGACACCACAAACCAAAGCAGCACCGCCCAAAAAGGGAGGAGGGAGGAGAAAACAGCACCACCCCAACGGAGGAAGGAACCTCTGGCAGAACTGTTCGCACCATTCTCCTTCGATGTCGCTCAACAGGCCCAACCAGCTAGAAAAGCCATTTCGGCCACACGAACCACTTCAAGAGGCACCAGGGAAGCGGACCTGGCCAACAATCCAACGAACCTCTGGGGTCGCGCCTGTTGTGGCCCAACCGGCTTGGTTTGCCAGTTCGGCCACTCCGAAGAAGACATGCGGAGTGTGGGAGTCTTCGATGTCTTTGATCGCTTCAATTTGTTCCTCTTGTTCTTTGAGTTCGTTTTTGCAGAGGGCGCCCAGCGGGGCATGCAACACGCTTGACACACACCGAGGACAGCAAGTTCTGTTCGAACACAAGCGTGGAAATGGACTTGTGCCGGAAACGGGGCTTGACCTTCCGAAATCACTCGATTAAGGTTGGTTCTGCCCGACACAACTCACGGTTTTTTGTCAAATTTTGGGCCGTCGCCACACTGGCGACGAAAAACCAACAACTGATTATTTGCAAGTGACTTCAACGACTGTGAACGGCGGGAAATCCCAGAAAATAAACAAACAATAAATTGTGACCGACTTCCAAGAAGGTCAACGGCGGGGCACTGGATGAAATACAGATAACATAAAACATGTTCTTGACCTTTTGGAAATAGCCAATGGCGAGGCCCAGAAAAGATAAACTCTTTTGGAGAAGCCGACCGACCGACAAGCGTTAAAATGGACTTGAGCCAGAAACGGGTCTGACCTCCCGAAATCACTCGATTAGGTTCGGCCTTTCCCAAACAATATGTGCGGTCATTTCTGGACGAAATTTGGCCAGTCGCCAGAGAGGCCCATGCTGCACCTGAAATCACCCGAATTGTGACCGAGTTCGTCCTTCAGACGGGGCCTTAGCTTCGAACCGTGGGAAACGCCGACGGAGGGAGGCCCGGAGAAGCTCGAAGACAAGCGTAAAAATGAACTGGGTGCCTAGAGCGCAGTTTGACCTTCCGAAATCATCCGACTGAGGTCGGTTTTGTCCTGAGAATGTTACGGTCTTTCTTGTCGAATTTTGTGCCGTCGCAGCGAAACCTCCCAAAAATATCAACAAATTGTTCGTGACATCTACGAATGTCTCCCAGAAAAAGATGTTAAATTAATTGTCCCCCGACTTTCAAGAAAGACCTTGGCGGAGGAGACAAGACGAGAGAAAAAACAACAATTGTGCATGACTTGTTGGAAAGAGCACAGCAGAAGTGCCAAGAACAAATTAATTGTCATTGAACTCGGAGAAAGTCCTCGGCGGCGGAGCCCCCGAGCCTAAAGAAATAAAGTGCTGGGGACATTCATGAAGGCCAACGGCCACTCCCCTTGTATGGTGGGTATCCGCCACAGCAGCATGTGGAATCCCATGATCTCCCTGCTGGATTGTGAGGCTTTGGAGAGGGTGGACTTTTACTTTGGGTCGAAACGTCCTGCCTGGTTTCTTTAGAAAATATAGCATTCACAGAAAACCCAACCATTTCACGAAATAAAACTCATTGTACTCCCATCTAATTAGATGTTTAACTGAAGCAAACTTTGATTTGAATGATATGACATGAAATTATTTTACCCACCACCCCGGGAAGGGGAGGTCGAACCACACCCCTCCTCCTAGAAGCGAAACCATCATACCCCTGCGAGAGGGAGAAAATTTGTCGCTTTCACCTTCAGTGATGGAACCAACTTGTAAGATACCCTTCCTCCAAGCCCTCCATCGGCAGGCCAAGCTCCTGCATCCAAAGAGCCCTTCCTTCCAAATGCCTTTCATGGTCCCTCCCATCTGGGAGCTCCTTCCTGTGATGGGGAGGAGGGAGCTCTTTCCTTCCAGTGAGTTCCTGTCTCCGAGTCACTCCCGTCAAGCGCACCCTTGTTCAAGCTCTCCACGCTACACCATACCACCACACTGAAGTGCTCAACAACAGAATGAAACAAACATTATGTGTTCTGTCTGTATCTGTCTGTGTGTCCGTCTGCGCCTGTCTCGCAAGATTTCAAGTGCTACTTTGGCACTCAGCACTGACCCAAAACAAAGTGCTAAATACAAAGTGATTTGCATTAAAGGAACAAAAGCAAATGTGTTGCCATTGAAAATTGATTTACCAGAAATGTTGTTTCATTGGTTTTCAAAAGAGTTTATAACTTTGGTTTGTTTTCTAACATTTCTGACATACTTTCTTTGTGGTGCTAAGCGTTCGGTGCTACTTGGCACTCAGCACAAAGCCAAAAACTAAGTGCTCAGTGATTTAATCAATGAACAAAAAACAACATGTGTATTATCTATGATGTTTTCATCGGAAAAACTTGTGTCCAAAGGTGTTTGAAAACAAACATATGAAAAATAAAAATGGTAAAGAACGGTGTGGATCAGAGCACGATGAACTCGGATCCAGTTTCCCTTACTTGAAAATGTTCAATATTTTTTGAATACTTTCAAAAACAAATGAACAAATACAAATTTTTTTTTGGTGATATGCAAAACTACTCATTTTAGTGTGCCCTTCTTTTTACACGCATGATGTGTTTGTCTGTCATTTCTGACATCGCAAATAGCACTTAGCACGTGGTGTTTTACAAAGTGCTGAGGGTGATAAGTGCAAAGTGCTAACACAGCACAAAGCACCTACGCCTTTGCGTTTCACTGAGTGCGAAGTGCTACGTGCAAAAAAAAGCAACGCTAACAGTTTGCACTTCGCAAAATTAAAACACTTAGTGCTTAGTGCTAACGGAACACATAGCGCTTAGCTTTTTGCTATGTGCCACGTTCCATGTCTTACATCGTGCTACATGCTTCGTTAGCACAAAGCATATGGTACTGAACAAAACACTGAGTACCACGCGCAGAGTCCCTAAATCAAGTGAACAAGAACAAAATGTTTAGTTTTCCCAAACATCTTCAAAAAGCGACTAAAGTAATTGAAAAAACAAACCTCCCTACCTACAAAACTAAAAAACTAAAACACTTTTGAAATACTATTAATAAGTATAAGCAGACAAAAACACCAAGTTATTGAGAACTTGGACATACAAAACTATTCAAAATTTTGCTTTCCAATTTTGCTCAAACAAAAATCTGTTATTTTTGGGCACAGAACATGGTGTTTTACAAAGTGCTGGGTGCTAACATATCAAACAGCACCTGCGACCTGGCACTTTGTGTTTTTGAAAAAAGGTCTAAGTGCAAAGCGCTAACATAGCACTGAACACCCTGCAGTAAGTAAATAACTGTGTACCACGTGCCAAGTGTCAAGTGCTTAATTCAAATGCACAGAAACAAAATGTTTATTTTTGAAAACATTGCAAAACAAAGTTTGAAAAGAAGCCAAATTACCTAACAAATTAAATCACACCACACAAAGAACAACAAACTGTTTGAAGTATTAAAGGTAATTTCTTGATGGGGGTCAAAGTCAAAGCACGATGTAAGACATAGAACATTGCACTTTGCGAAAGCTTTGTGTTATGTCCTTTGGCCTACGTCGCACTCGGATCCAGCCTCTCCTACCTTGAATATATCTTCAATAGCAAAATTCTAAGAATAATTCACAATTTGACTTCACTGAGGCTTTGGGGATCGGACACTCCTCGGCAAGGCGTTACTACCCTCGCCATTTGGTTCATCGGTACACGGGTTTTCAAGCCCACCATGAACAACCGGTCCAGGAGGACCACCCCACTTCCTGGGTACAAGCTACCAGCACCACCATAGTCAGACGGGTAGAACCCACTTTGGTCAAACGGTACCAGCCCCGTGCAACCGATCACAGTAGCATCGTTACTGAGCAACAACAGTTGGGCTGAAAGTTGACACTCGTTTCCAGTCTCGATCATTGCAATGTACTCAGTCTGGCGTTACGTTCTCACGGTCTGGTTTCAACTCCAACCATTGACTGGTGTCATACGGTGTGAGATCACAACAAACATGAAGCATGTTCTTCGCGCACACCTCCTCGAGACATCGACCTGTCTCGCTGAAGACACTGCTTGTCCTCATTCATCGTCGTATCCTCCGTCCAAGTCATTCAGCTGCTTGGCGGATCAGCGGTACCTCATCGTTGCGTCCTGCAACGGCTCGCGAGCAATAATATGTGTGCGGCCGCTTCGGGCAACCACAGCATTGCCCCTCACTGTTTCGTGAGTGTTCAAGAATGATTGACGAAATCAGGTACAAACGGTCCTGTCTTTCCGATCCATCTTTCCTGGTCGTCGTGACTTTTCCATACATACAAGAACGTCTCCTTCTGATCTCACCCATCAGCACGTTCTGCAACTGTCACTTCTGCGACGCTCTCGTCGCGTACTGTCGCGACCAATCTCACATCTTCACGTTGTTCGTGTTACCAGCAAGAGATTTCTCAACGCCTTCATGGCGAGTTTTCGGTACTCTCTTGCTCCATGTCTCGCCACATCAACTTGACTGTGCGAATCTTTGATGATGCCTGTGCGCGCTGTACACATCACACGTCATCCTGACCAGTGTGTCCGAAACTGCTCGCTGTACGAGTTGTGAGAAGAGTGCTCGGCGCGTCTCCAGAGTGCTTTTGGCAGAATGTTGGCTGCCTTCGCATCATCCAACTTCATGCACGTTCCGGTCCCCAGAAGATTGATTCTCC
>CBDCEV010000308.1:0-15000 GCA_965215715.1 Hyphomicrobiales bacterium
ATCTGGGAGCTTCCGACACGCGTGCTTGCGCGTTTCCGGGTTAGCGCGTGGTCAGCTTCTCCTGACGCACACTGCTTTACATCCGCTGTCCTTGACGTTGGCTCTCCAAAAGCACAACTCTCCGTTCGTACTTGTGGAAGTGCTTGGCAAGTGCTACGTGCTTCAGATGGCAAAGTTCCACAAGAGACGCAAAATGAACGGGTCTTCCGTCACTTCTCCCCAATCGAACACCACTTCTCCTCTTGTTTTTTGTCTTTGCTCAACGTCGCAAGCGTTTGTGGAGAATTTACATCTTTTCTTTGATAGTGATAAGTTTGTGTGCCTGGCTGTGATGGAATTCAGACACATATCCTTTTCGGCTTGGTGGTCCATCTGTTTTGAGGTGGTTGTCCCTCCCATTCTGAGCTATTGCTGCACGTGTCTCCGAGTACCCATGTTGCGATTTTTCTCGAGCATCGGAGAACACCTTGGGGTGGTCTGTGTCTTCGGGCGAAACCTTGAAGACTCACATTTTCCGCGAGGTTCTTGCCATCTGTTTTTCTTTGTCCCAGTTTTCGATCTCCTCTCACACGCTCTCGCTCTTTTGTTTCTTTGACAATCTGAACCACTCTTATGGGCAGATCGTTTTTTTTGGGGTATACCCTTCTGGGAGCTTGGCTCCAAAGATTTGGAATCTTGTCGTCCCATCCATTCTTCAGAAAGCGTATCTTCATTCTCTTTAATCCAAAAATCCTTCAGCGTATGGTCGGAGGCGTTGTCAATGCTTGTTCGCGTCTGACTCATCAAATGAACGTTTGACATGGAATGGTGTTTGTTTCTTCATTCAAGACGTAAAGTGTTGATCGATGTACTTCGTGGTGGCGAAACAATCGCAAGTGCACCAATGCGCAACCACTGCGTCGGGACTGTGCTTCGACAAGCACAACCAACAGTCACCCTCAGTCGGCATGGTTTGTGATTGGATTCACCACAAGCTCATGCCTGGAACACTCTGATTTTCTCCGATCAATCGAAGATGATCAGGGCCTTTCAGACGCTCCCACGCTGTGAACTGTGAAGTCATCGCAATGCCACATTAAAAACAGTCAGATTCACCTTGTCTGCTTGGTGTGTGAGTTGGTTGTTCATCAACACGTACAAAAAACGTCAGTGTGAAGGTGGGCCAGATACGCAGTAAGATCACGGTCAACCAAATCCAGACAAAAAGAAGATAAAACGGTTGTAACCGAATGTGAATTCACTCGACACCGTGGAACTAGCAGCTGAAACGTGCGTGATTATCCGCAATAATTGTGATCCATTTTTGCGAGCTTCGGGCTCATTACCTTTGAAGAAAGCGCAAACATCAACACAACCACATTCATGTGAATGGAGTGGAGTGCGCAAGGTTGCAGAGTGCCCTCGTGCACCTCTGGCTCTGTTGCAGAAACTGCACTACGGAGATGCCACTCTTCCGTGTAGTGCAGAATATCACATAAACTACAACAAAAATGGATTGAAGAGCAAATGTTGCTGCGGGAACAGAAGATGTGAACACACACACCGATGTGCTGTGGCGCATTGTGTGCATGTGGTTTAAATACGTCCCGTCCAGACAGAGCAAAGTTCGCTTGCTTCTCTGAAGCCTTGCGCTGCACTGAAAAATTAGAGCTTGGCTCAAGTGGTTGTATCCGTGCCACTGCCCAATGCTCCACGCCCACCAGCTTGATGCGTGCTTCTTCTTGTTCTTCCCCTCTTCCAAAGAGGAGAACGTTCGTGTTCCTGTGTCTTTGGTGTTACCTGGCTCTGTGCGTGAAATTGTTCCCTGATGAGTGGTGATGCCAAGGAACACTCTGGGTTCTTTCTCACCTCTCTGGCTTGCCCAGACTTGTCGAAGTCGCCGATCTTTGTCCACTCCACAGTGCTTTTCTCTCCGCCCTGTCTTCTTGTTCCTTCGTCTTGTCTTGTTCTCTCCAAAAGTCTTCCGAGTTTTACGCAGGGTTTCTCCGCGTTCTCGGAGGCACCTGATCTGCAACCCTGGTTCTCGTGAATTCTCTGAGCCAAGTGTACGAAGAGAAACGTTTCACAGCTTCCGGCATTGCTTTGGTGATGATTGCCACTCACGTTGCCCAAGAACACGCACCATATGTTCACGACGGTCGCGTCTGGTGTCTCAGAATGTACGCGGTCTTCTTTGATGGAAGCACCTTTTCGTCACTGTTCGTGTGTCTTGAACACGGGCGTATACGGTTTCCTCCTGTGTTGAGCAACAGGGTATCCTCCTGCGTGAGCGTTGGGGGTTGTACCTGCTGTCGTGTCAATATTCCCGCGTGCTTCGTTGTGCCATTGAAAAAAAGATGCGGTGAGAGAACGTTCGTGTTCCTCTATCTTTGGTGTTACCTGGAACGGTTTTCTCTGTGCGTGAAATTGTTCCCTGCTGAGTTGTGATGCCAAGGAACACTCTGGGTTCTTTCTCACCTCTCTGGCTTGCCCAGACTTGTCGAAGTCGCCGATCTTTGTCCACTCCACAGTGCTTTTCTCTCCGCCCTGTCTTGTCGTTCTTTCGTCTTGTCTTGTTCTCTCCAAGCGTCTTCCGAGTTTTACACAGGGTTTCTCCGCGTTCTCGGAGGCTCCTTATCTCGAACCCCTCCTTGTCTGTGGTTCTCGTGAGTTCTCTAAGCCAAGTGTACGAAGAGAAACGTTTCACAGCTTGCGGCATTGCTTTGGTGATGATTGCCATTCACGTTGCCCAAGAACACGCACCATATGTTCACGACGGTCGCGTCTGGTGTCTCAGAATGTACGCGGTCTTCTTTGATGGAAGCACCTTTTCGTCACTGTTCGTGTGTCTTGAACACGGGCGTATACGGTTTCCTCCTGTGTTGAGCAACAGGGTATCCTCCTGCGTGATTGCTTGGGGTTGTACCTGCTGTCGTATCAATATTCCCGCGTGCTTCGTTGTGCGTCGCCAAGGAAGCGGTGACCACACAATCAAATTTGGACCTGTTGTGCTTAGCACCAACGAGTCCCATACATACGGGCCCGATTGTTGTGTTTGGTTCATTCGTGGAATAAGCCCGATGTTGGTAAATTATCCACCATGTTGTAACATGTTTCCTTTTCTTTCAAATCACCAGCTGGTCTCGCGATCATGAATTGTCCGTTTTTCTCTGGGACTTGCAAGCTGCGCTCCCCGGAATTTTTTGAGAGCTTCGGCTTTCCCTCTGCAAAAGTCTCCTCTCTGTTAATCTGGATTGTTCACTGCACAATTTGCACTTGTGAAGGCTCCTTCCGGTGTGGGACCAAAACTTGATGCGGTCCCAACTGATGCAAGTCACGGAGCACGTTGGGGTCTTGTGTTCAAGAATTGCGCAGCCTTGAACTTGGCACAGCTGTCATACGTGTTCTCCAAAGTGATGCCCGCGCTAACCGCCGCTTTTGCTGCAGTTGAAACGCCTGTTCGAGCTTCACAAGATTCGCGAAGCTAAGCAAGAACCTTGTCACTGGCACAACAAACGTCCTGTCTTCACATGCCGTCCGTGCTGACGATTCAAATGCGCACCGCATGAAGAGCATCCATCGCCACAAGCTTATCCAGCGTTGCACATGCCACTGCCGTCAAATGTTTAAACAATTTTCACAGTCGCTGAGCTAGCTGTTTTCTCTCGCAGTGTCAATCGCCTACTGATACAAGACGTCCATGTACACTCGCAAGAGCATGCACAACCTTGTCCACCGACTCGACCACTTAGCAGAATATGCTGACGGGCTCGTCACTTGCGTTGAAGAGGATGTTGCATCGTCCTCCAATTTTTGTCTTCAAAGGTGCACTGCTCGAAACTGTTGTTGCTCAGAAAACTGGGTGTGCAGATCTCGGATAAACTTCGGGAATCTTCAACGCTTTGCTGTCCCAGCTTCCTTGGGGATTTTACTTTTGCAAGTTGTCGATATTCCAAATTTACTGAGAACCTGGACTGACGAAGACCCAATATCCTGCATGATCCCTGAAGAATGCGGCGTTCTGGAAGTTTGGCTCGTCGCGTCGATGGGGTTTGTTGGCCACCGCCAAATCGTCCATCATGGTCATGAAGATGATTCGGTGGCGTGTGCGTGTCTGGCGTATCTTTTCCAACAGAGTCATGCGTAGGGGAAGCGTGCGTTTTATCGCCTCCAGCAACGGGATCGAGGCCACCTTTGGATTGGCGTGGAATTCGCAACCGATGAACTTCGATTCCTTCCGAGGTGGCCGTTCCGCCATATGATCTTTCCAACTCGTAGAAAACTTTCTCACTTCGCACATCGCGTGCGTTCCCAGACAGAACAACGCGTCGGTGAACACGTGCACTTTGGCCTGATGCATGTTCTGAAAGATGGAATCGATTGCACTTCCGAATTTCCACAGTCCTTTTCGGAGTGGCTCGTATTTTGATCTTGGTGCAAACAGTTTCCCCTCTGCGACTAACGTCGCCAGACTGCCGTCGAGGGTCTTCGAGATGTCCTCAAAGTTCTGCAAGTTGAACTCCGTCGCTTCCCTCATTGAGATGTTTTTCTTCGGCGCGATGGAAAAGTGGAGAGTCGTAGTTCCGAATCTCTCCCACAAAGCTACAACGTACGCTTCCTTTGTAACGTTCGTTTTGCCTCGCTTTGTCTCTTGGCACACATCTTGCTAAAAGTCGTCGAGGTTCGCGCCTTTTTGTTCCGAAGAACGCAATGAGTGTCTCCATGCAGAGCTTTGGTTTTCAACTCTTGGATGGAGATGCTTCTTGTCCTGTATGAAGCACTGGCTTTCACGAAGAGTAGCGTTGATTTGCAACTCCGTATGAGGATTCTTCCCTCTTTTCGTCACCAAGACCGTTCTTCGAAATCTCGGTGTGAGTTGCTCGCGTTGGACATGGTGACTGCAGAACAAGATGACTCTGAAATGCTTCGATCGACCTCTGAGTTTTGGCGGTGGATGATTGTCAGACATTCGCGTCCAAGACTCCCACCGATAAATCGTCAACGGACCATTGGTCAACATACTAGCCAATCGTTCGCTTGTGCGCATCTTCCTATGGGAATTCGAAATGTCCAAATTGTTCCAGTAAAATAACCAACGTGAAGCGACACGGTGGGCGCGAGAAAAACGTACCTCGAACTGGGGCTGTGTGCTTGTATGATCATGCGGATTACCACCTCGTTCTCCTCAAACATCCGTAATCTGGTTGGAAGTGAACTGGAATGTTGGGTGGGACGTGGTCAACCACATCAACAGAAACAGATCAACAGAATGACAAAGAGAATGACGCTTGCCACTTCGGCGCTGACTGGTTTGCCTCAGCATCAACGCCTCAGCATCAACATGTGCAAAAAGTTTCTGACACACAAATCCCACAGCGTCCAATATTTCAGATTCGCCTTCTGCACTGTTGTGAGAAACTGCTGTTTGTTTCTTGCACTTCCAAGGCATTGGGACGAATGTCTGCGATCCCAATGCGCACAACACTCCGCCTGGAGTTGATTTTGAATCTCGTAGATCTCCTGCGAAAGATGCTTCCTGAAGCAATCCAATTGTGGTAATCCTCGATCTTTTGAACAACAAGACTTTATTGTCTGTGATATTCCGCTCGAGGATGCGAGCATATTGACCGTCCATTGAAAATCTGGTCCACCAATTCTGGCCAAGTGGTGTCATTCACAAACAATCTGCGCACTGACTGGCGCCAATTCTCCTGCACAATCGAAAGCTTGAAGTGAATTGATGGCCGTCCATGCATGGCGTTTCCGCCAGCGTTTATGCTGAAGCGCTGTGTCCACCAAAACTCACAGTATATTCCAAAGCATTTTGGGCATGTCTTTCCATGCCGTACCTCCACGCTGAGTTCGACTGAGAAAGTTTTCTCATTCGTCACTTCAGTGGATTCGTTGAAAAAGAGCTGCTTCAACTTGAACAGCTTCACGAGCAACTTCTGCTTCTCTTTGAGTGCAACCCAAATTTACTTCTGTCTACGAGGGGGTTGGATCCTCCAGATCGAGGCTTTTTCCAAAGAATGCTTCCACAAAAGGCCCACATGGACAACAATGGTTGTGATGTTCGATGAACGTGAAGACATTCGCAAGTTGGTTCCCGAATTGTTTTTCACAAATGCTTCTTCCAATCTTCTTTCCCCAAAAGGTGCTGCCAAAAGGTGACCGTATATCCTTCGTTCAAGAAGAACCACTCATTCTTCAATTGCGTCTCATGGCTTTGGTTTTCGACTGGGTGGCAGCCTTGTTCATACTTGTGGGCATTCCTTTCCAAGTAACCTCAGCGATCTGGCAGCTTCCGACACGCGTGCTTGCGCGTATCCGGGTTAGCGCGTGGTTGGTTTCTCCTGACATACACTGCTTTACATCCGCTGACGTCCTTGACTTTGGCTCACCAAAAGCACAACTCTTCGTTCCTACTTATGGAAGTGCTTGGCAAGTGCTACGTGCTTCAGATGGCAAAGATCTACGGGGGACACATGTGAACGGGTCTTCCGTCACTTCTCACCAATCGAACACCACTCCTCACCTTGTTTTTTTGTCTTTTCTTTTTGTCCCAAGCGTTTGTGAAATTTACATCTTTTCTTCGTTAGTGATGAGTTTGTGTGCCTAGCTGTGATGGAACTCAGACACATATCCTTTTCGGCTTTGTGGTCCATCTGTTTTGAGGTGGTTGTCCCTCTCCCGTTCTGAGCTATTGCTGAACGTGTCCCCGAGTACCCATGTTGCGATTTTTCTCGAGCATCGGAGAACACCTTGGGTTGGTCCGTGTCTTCGGGCGAAACCTTGAAGACTCATTTTCCGCGAGCTTCTTGCCATCTGTTTTTCTTTGTCCCAGTTTGCGATCTCCTCTCACACTCTCTCGCTCTTTTGTTTCTGAGTGTCTGGACCACTCTTCTGGCCAGATCGTTTTTTTGGTGTGCACCCTTCTGGGAGCTTGGCTCCAAAGATTTGGAATCTTGTCGTCCCATCCATTATTCAGAAAGCGTATCTTCATTCCCTTCAATCCGAAAATCCTTCAGCGTATGCTCGGAAGCGTTGTCAATGCTAGTTCGCGTCTGACACATCAAATGAACATATTGGAATGGAATGGTGTTTGTTCCTTCATTCAAGACGTAATGATCGATGTACTTCGTGGTGGCGAAACAATCGCAAGTGCACCAATGCGCAACCACTGCGTCGGGACTGTGCTTCGACAAGCACAACCAACAGTCACCCTCAGTCGGCATGGTTTATGGTTGGATTCACCACAAGCTCATGCCTGGAACACTCTGATGTTCTCGGATCAATCGAAGATGATCAGGGCCTTTCAGACGCTCCCACGCTGTGAACTGTGAGGTCATCGCAATGCCACATTAAAAAACAGTCAGATTCACCTTGTCTGCTTGGTGTGTGAGTTGGTTGTTCAACAAACGTACAAAAAAGTCAGGGTGAAGGTGGCTCAGATACGCAGTAAGATCACAATCAACCAAATCCAGAAAAAAAAGAAGATAAAATGGTTGTCACCGAACGTGAATTCCCTCGACACCGTGGAACTTGTGGCTGAAACGTGCGTGATTATCCGCAAGAATTGTGGTCCGTTGTTGCGAGCTTCGGGCTCATTACTTTTGAAGAAAGCGCAAACATCAACACAACCTAATTCATGTGAGTGGAGTGGAGTGCGCAAGGTTGCAGAGTGTCCTCGTGCACCTCTGGCTCAGTTACAGAAACTGCACTGCGGAGATGCCACTCTTCCGTCTCGTGTAAAATATCACATAAACTACAACAAAAATGGATTGAAGAGCAAATGTTGCTGCGGGAACAGAAGATATGAACGCACACACCGATGTGCTGTGGCGCATTGTGTGTATGTGGTTTAAATACGTCCCGTCCAGAGAGAGCAAAGTTCGCTTGCTTTTCTGAAGCCTTGCACTGCACTGAAAAATGAGATCTTGTCTCAAGTGGCCGTATCCAGGCCACTGCCAAATGCTTCACGCCCACGAGCTTTATGCGTGCTTCTTCTTGTTCTTCACCTCTTCCAAAGAGGAGAACGTCCGTGTTCCTGTGTCTTTGGTGTTACCTGGAACGGTTTTCTCTGTGCGTGAAATTGTTCCCTGATGAGTGGTGATGCCAAGGAACACTCTGGGTTCTTTCTCACCTCTCTGGCTTGCCCAGACTTGTCGAAGTCGCCGATCTTTGTCCACTCCACAGTGCTTTTCTCTCCGCCCTGTCTTGTCGTTCCTTCGTCTTGTCTTGTTCTCTCCAAAGGTCTTCCGAGTTTTACGAAGGGTTTCTCCGCGTTCTCGGAGGCTCCTTATCTCGAACACCTCCTTGTCTGTGGTTCTCGTGAGTTCTCTAAGCCAAGTGTACAAAGAGAAACGTTTCACAGCTTGCGGCATTGCTTTGGTGATGATTGCCATTCACGTTGCCCAAGAACACGCATCATATGTTCACGACGGTCGCGTCTGGTGTCTCAGAATGTACACGGTCTTCTTTGATGGAAGCACCTTTTCGTCACTGTTCGTGTGTCTTGAACACGGGCGTATACGGTTTCCTCCTGTGTTGAGCAACAAGGTACCCTCCTGCGTGATTGCTGGGGGTTGTACCTGCTGTCGTATCAATATTCCCGCGTGTTTCGTTGTGCCATTCAAAAAAATGCATGCAGAAGAGCTGCGTCGCCAAGGAAGCGGTGACCACACAATCAAATTTGGACCTGCTGTGCTTGGCACCAACGAGTCCCATGCATACGGGCCCGATTGTTGGGTTTGGTCCATCCGTTGAAAGAAGCCCGTTGTTGGAAATTTCTCCACCATGTTGTAACATGTTTCTTTTTCATTCAAACCACCAGCTTGTTTCGAGATCGCAAATTGTCCGTTTTCCTTAGGAACTTGAAAGCCTGCGTTCCCGGGAATTCTTTGAGACGTTTAGGTGAAGAATCTCTAAAACGATGTATCACGTCTGAGTGAGAAAGAACGGGGTTTCACCTTGCGGCGGTTCTTTTGGACGCGGGAGAACGCGCTTAGATTCTTTTTTCATTATCTTTGAGCTTCGGCTTTCCCTCTTCGAAAGTTCCCCCTCTGTTGAGCTGGGTTGTTCACTGCACAGTTTGCACCCGCGAAGGCTCCTTCCAGTGTGGAGCCAAAACTTGATGCTGTCCCAACTGACGCAAGTCACGGAGCACGTTCAAAGATTGCACAGCCTTGAAAATTGCAAAGCTGTCATACGTGTTCTGCAAAGTGATACCCGCGCCAACCACCGCTTTTCTGCAATTGAAACACCTGCTCGAGCGTCGCACAAGATTCGCGAAGCTAAGCAAGAAGCTTGTCACTGGCACAACAAACGTCCTGTCTTCACATGCCGTCCGTGCCGACGATTCAAATGCGCAACGCATGAAGAGCATCCATCGCCACAAGCTAACCCAGTGTTGCACATGCCACTGCCGTCATATGTTTGAACAATTTTCACCGTCGCTGAGCAGGCTGTTCTCTCTCGCAGTGTCGATGGCCTACTCGGGCAAGTCGTCCATGTACACCAGCAAGAGCATGCACAACTGGTCCACCGACTCGACCTATTAGCAGATTATGCAGACGGGCTCGTCACTTGCGCTGAAGAGGATGTTGTGTTGGCCTTCTTGTGTTCTTAAAAAAAAAAAAACGCCCTGCTCGAAATAGTTGTTGCTGGGATTACTGGGTGTGCAGATCTCGGATAAACTTCTGGAATCTTCAGCGCTTTGCTGTCCCAGATTCCTTGTGGGTTTTACGTTTGCAAGTTGTCGATATTCCAAATTTACTGAGAACCTGGACTGGCGAAGACCCAACATCCTGGAAGAAAACGTCCTGCATGCTCCCTGATGAATGCGGCGTTCTGGAAATTTGGCTCGTCGCGTCGATGGGGTTTGTGGGCGACAGCGAAATCGTTCATCATGGCCATGAAGATGATGCGGTGGCGTGTGCGTGTCTGGCGTATCTTTTCCATCAGAATCGTCCGTCGGGGAAGCGTGCGGTTCATCGCATCCAGCAACGGGATCGAGGATTGGCGTGGAATTCACAACCGATGAACTTCGAATTCCTTCCGAGGTGGCCGTTCCGCCATATGATCTTTCCAACTCGTCGAAAACTTTCTTTCTCACTTCGAACATCGCGTGCGTTCCCAAGCAGAACAATGCGTCGGAGAACACGTGCACTTTGGCCTGATGTATTTTCTGGAAGACGGAGTCGATTGCACTTCCGAATTTCCACAGTCCTTTTCGGAGTGGCTCGTATTTTGATCTTGGAACAAACAATTCCCCTCTGCGACTAACGTCGCCTGACTGCCGTCGAGGGTCTTCGAGATGTCCTCAAAGTTCTGCAAGCTGAACTCCATCGCTTCCCTCATTGAGATGTTTTTCTTTGGCGCGATGGAAAAGTGGAGAGTCGAAGTTCCGAATCTCTCCCACAAAGCTACAATGTACGCTTCCATTGAAACGTTCGTTTTGCCTCGCTTTGTCTCTTGCTAAAAGTCGTCGAGGTTCGCGCCTTCTGGTTCCGAAGAACGCAATGAGTGTCTCCATGCAGGGCTTTTGTTTTCAACTCTTGGATGAAGATGCTTCTCGTCCTGTGTGAAGCACTGGCTTTCACCAAGAGTAGCGTTGATTTGCAACTCCGTATGAGGATTCTTCCCTCTTGTCGTCACCAAGACCGCTCTTCGAAATGTCGCTGTGGGTTGCACGCGTTGGACATGGTGACTGCAGAACAAGATGACTCTGAAATGCTTCGATTGACCTCTAAATTTTTGCGGTGGATGATTGTCAGACATTCGCGTCCAAGACTTCCACCGATAAATCGTCAACGGACCATTGGTCAACAGACTAGCCAATCGTTCGGTTGTGCGCACATTCCTATGGGAAATCGAACTGTCCAAATTGTTCAAATAAAAGAACCAACGTGAGTCGACACGGTGAGCGCGAGAAACGTACCTCGAACTGGGTGCTGTGTGCTTGTATGATCATGCGAATTACCACCTCGTTCTCCTCAAACATCCGTAATCTGGCTGGAAATGAACTGGAATGTTGGGTGGAACGTGGTCAACCACATCAACAGAAACAGATCAACAGAATGAGAAAGAGAGAATGACGCTTGCCACTTCGGCGCTGATTGGTTTGCCTCAGCATCAACATGTGAAAAATGTTTCTGATACACAAATCCCACTGCGTCCAATATTTCAGATTCGCCTTCTGCACTGCTGTGAGAAACTGCTGTTTGTTTCTTGCACATCCATGGCATTGGGACGAATGTCTCTGATCCCACTGCGCACAACACTCCGCCTGGACTTGATTTTGAATCTCGTAGATCTCCTGCGAAAGATGCTTCCTGAAACAATCCAAGTGTTGCAATCCTCAGTCTTTTGAACAACAAGACTTTATTGTCAGTGATATTTCGTTCGAGGATGCGAGCATGTTGACCGTCCATTGAAAATCTGGTCCACCAATTCTGGCCAAGTGGTGTCATTCACAAACAGTCTGTGCACTGACTGGCGCCAACTCTCCTGCACAATCGAAAGCTGGAAGTGAATAGATGGTCGTCCATGCGTGGCGTTTCCGCACTTCAGTGGTGGGGATTCGTTGAAGAAGAGCTGCTTCAACTTGAACAGCTTCACGAGCGACTTCTGCTTCTCTTTGAGTGAAACCAAAAAAAAACCTCGGTCAACGAAGGGGTTGGATCCTCCAGATCGAGGCTTTTTCCTCAGAATGCTTCCGCAAAAGGCCCACACGGACAATAATGGTTGCGATGTTCGATGAAGGTGAAGACATTCGCAACTTGGTCCCCGAATTGTGTTTCACAAGTGCTTCTTCCAATCTTCTTTCCCCAAAGGGTGCTGCCAAAAGGTGACCGTAAATCCTTCGTTCAAATAGAAGAAGCACTTCTTCTTCTTTTGCGTCCCATGGCTTTGGTTTTCGACTGGGTGGCAGCCTTGTTCATACTTGTGGGCATTCCCTTTCCAAGTAACCTCAGCGATCTGGGAGCTTCCGACACGCGTGCTTGCGCGTTTCCGGGTTAGCGCGTGGTTAGCTTCTCCTGACGCACACTGCTTTACATCCGCTGTCCTTGACGTTGGCTCTCCAAAAGCACAACTCTCCGTTCGTACTTGTGGAAGTGCTTGGCAAGTGCTACGTGCTTCAGATGGCAAAGTTCCACAAGAGACGCAAAATGAACGGGTCTTCCGTCACTTCTCCCCAATCGAACACCACTTCTATGACACAAATTTCGTGACAGGTGTGGTTGAGGTTTGGCATGCCACCCCCACCCTTCGAAGCACCCAGAACCAGGGCCGTGTTGCCCAGCAAGAACAGCAACCGTTTTCCCAGGCTTTCAGTAGACCGACATGCATGGCGCAACCCCATGACGTCGGCTTTACCCTCTCCCCGTAAGATCTCCAAAAACTTCCTCCAGACACCTCTAAACAGCACGCACCAGGCAGACTTGGGCTGTAGTGTGATGGATGGCACATTTTCGAAGACAGCGCGATCACAGGGCATTGACTGAAAACTTTCTTACACGATTACCTTCGGGTACATCCACGACTCCAAGCCAAGCGGCTTTCTGAGCTTCCGCTCATTTTCGATCAGCACTGAACGCCGAGTGCTGATAAACTCTTCGGCAGAGAACCTCCATCGTTCAGCACAGCTGCCTGCTGCGGCAACCGTTTCAGGATCGCATTTGCGACTCGTGACACCAACGCCTCCTCGTGCGCCACTCCGAGGCGTCCGTGGCGTAAACCCATGGCGACCAAGGACTGGCAAGATTGCAAGTGAGAAGCGGCAGTAGTGACGCAATCCAGCGGAATTCCTGGGCGACTGCGGGCCATACCCGCCCGCTTCGTGGTCCGAAAGTGCGCGCGAAGCGATACCCTCCATTGATGACCAGTGCAGCAAACTCCAGACCACGTCGCAACCGCCAGATGCGAGAGGCTTCCAGCGCCAGGCCGTGTCAGCCTCAACCTCAGAGCACTGCAAGCCAGCAGCGTCCAAGGTCACCTTCACAGCCTCCAGTGCAGCTAGATGCTTCGAGCGGTTGCAGCCCACAACAGCACAGACACCGTCAACATTGACCCCAAAGCAAATTGAATCCCGAGACATCGCAGGTGCCCGGTGACGATCCATGAGCAAGGCGTCCACAGAGAAGCCAGCTAGCTGGACGCAACTTTCCACCAACTTCTAACAGAAATAAAGAGCCCGAGAAAAACCCGTAGCCAGGACCTGCAGTTGCGGTGACACATCAGGCAAATGCAGCAAATGATCTGGAACATCCGCACCTCGCAGGAGTAGTTGAGTGGACACTCACATCAGTCTGCGCCACGTGATAAGTAGAGCCAACAGGAAGTTGCAATCCAGCCCAAGACGCCGGAGTAGGCAACGCACAATGCCATGGCCGCCGAAAATGTTGGTTCGCATGTCGTGTATCAAAAATTAACCTCTGTTTCCCAAGTTTCTTTGGGATCACAAAGACTCCAACGGTGTCCTCCGAGCCCGAACGACACAAGACCACGCAACCTCGTGTCACGTATGAGTCTGGCACAACACCGAGGTTTCCGCTTGAGCTCTGGGTCAGTGTGAGGAGCAACTCTCCCTTCCAGCGCGATCGCCTCTTGAAGCTCGCTTGGCGAGCGAAGCAAAACCCGGCGCCAATCCCTCCAAGCTTCAAAGTCCGAACCAGTTAAAAGGTCAGCACCATCTGCCATCTTCGAACATGGGTCGGGCAAGGAAACGAGACCCTCCTTGAAGGTGGCCTGTTTGACACCACTGTCGGTGTATCCAGGCACAGAACCGCAAAGCGCTTTGAAGGCTTCCGCGGCGGACTTGCACTCAGCATCGCTTTCCTCCTGATAGACACTGCAAATTCGAGATAAAGAGGCGAGTTGAAGCGAAGACGACCGGCTTCGGGCCTGCGAGGCCGACGTCTTGCTGCAAATCTCATTCATGCTTCGCACCGCATCGTTCGCCCAGCCTTGCCAGCCCATCTCACGACACGCGACTTCACAGCACGACTGAGACTACGCAGATGCTCACTTTCCACAAAAATCTGTTAAATCTTCTAAAGTTTTTTTTAAGTGTAAAACATATTCAAAAACATGTAAAACTTGAAAAACTTAAAAAAACCTGAAAAAACTTGAAAAAGAAAAAATAGAAAAAAAAAAAAAAAACTAAAAACTTATATCAATTGAAAAACATACAACAGAACTTGTCACTTATCTCTTATCCCAGTACCCACATTTCAAAATATTTTAAAACATTTATAAGAATCTCTTTTTGTTGAAAAAATTGAAAAATTCAGATCTTTGAAAACTTCACAAACTTAATTGAAACATTAAAAACGTAAAAAAGGTGAAAAACTTTGAAACAATTTCAAACTTCAAAACTTTGAGAAAAATCAAGAAAATGGAAAAAGGACTTTCAAAGCAAAAAAAAGTTCAAAAAATGGACACTTAAGTTTAAGTTTGAGTTTAAGTTTAAGTTTGAGTTTAAGTTTAAGCTTAAGTTTAAGTTTAAGTGTAAGTGTAAGTGTAAGTGTAATTGTAAGTGTAAGTGTAAGTGTAAGTTTAGGTTTAAGTTTAAGTTTAAGTTTGAGTTTAGGTTTAGGTTTAGGTTTAGGTTTAGGTTTAGGTTTAGGTTTAGGTTTCAGTTTGAGTTTGAGTTTGAGTTTGAGTTTGAGTTTGAGTTTGAGTTTGAGTTTGAGTTTGAGTTTGAGTTTGAGTTTGAGTTTTTGTTTGAGTTTGAACTTGAGTTTGAGTTTGAGTTTGAGTTTGAGTTTGAGTTTGAGTTTGAGTTTGAGTTTGAGGTTAAGGTTAAGGTTAAGGTTAAGTTTCAGGTTCAGGTTCAGGTTCAGGTTAAGGTGAAGGTGTGAAGGAGAAGAGGAAGGTAAAGGTGAAGGTGAAGGTGAAGGAGAAGGAGAAGGAGAAGGAGAAGGTGAAGGTGAAGGTGAAGGTGAAGGTGATGGTGAAGGTGGTGAAGGTGGTGAAATTGGTGAAGGTGGTGAAGGTGGTGAACGTGGTGAACGTGGT
>CBDCEV010000308.1:17500-19580 GCA_965215715.1 Hyphomicrobiales bacterium
GAAGTAAAGTGAAGTAGAGTGAAGTAGAGTGAAGTGACGTGAAGTGAGGTGAAGTGAAGTCAAGCCAAGTCAAGTCAAGTCAAGTCAAGTAAAGTAAAGCAAAGTAAAAGTAAAAGTAAAAGTAAAAGGAAAAGTAAAAAGTAAAAGTAAAGGTAAAAGTGAGAAGTAAGAAGTAAGACGTAAGAAGTAAGAAGTAAGAAGTAAGAAGTAAAAAAGTTTTAAAAAATATAAGTAAAAAAAAGTAAAAAGTAAAAAGTAAAAAGTAAAAAGTAAAAAAAGAAAAAGTAAAAAAAAAAGTAAAAAAAGGAAAAAATTAAAAAGAAAAAAGTAACAACGTAAAAAAAAAAAAAACGTAAAAAAGTACTTTTTCAGAAAAAAAAGGTAAAACAGTAAAAAATAAAAAGTAAAAAGTAACAAGTAAAAAAATAAAAGAAAAAAAGCAAAAAGTATAAAAGTAAAAGTAAAAGTAAAAGTAAAAGTAAAAGTAAAAGTAAAAGTAAAAGTAAAAGTAAAAGTGAAAGTGAAAGTGAAAGTGAAAGTAAAAGTAAAAGTAAAAGTAAAAGTCAGGTCACAGGTCACAGGTCAAAGGTCAAAGGTCAAAGGTCAAAGGTTAAAGGGTCAAAGGTTCAAAAGGTCAAAAGGTCAAAAGATCAAAAGGTCAAAAGGTCAAAAGGTCAAAAGGTCAAAAGGTCAAAAGGTCAAAAGGTCAAAAGGTCAAAAGGTCAAAAGGTCAAAAGGTCAAAAGGTGAAAGGTGAAAGGTTCAAAGGTGAAAGGTGAAAGGTGAAAGGTGAAAGGTGCAAGGTAAAAGGTAAAAGGTAAAAAGTAAAAGGTAAAAGGTAAAAAGTAAAAGGTAAAAGGTAAAAGGTAAAAGGTAAAAGGTAAAAGTAAAAGTAAGGTTGAAGTTAAGGTTAAGGTGAAGTTTAAGGGTTAGTTTAAGTTTAAGTTTAAGTTTAAGTTTAAATTTAAGTTTAAGTTTAAGTTTAAGTTTAAGTTTAAGTTTAAGTTTAAGTTTAAGTTTAAGTTTAAGTTTAAGTTTAAGTTTAAGTTTAAGTTTAAGTTTAAGGTTAAGGTTAAGGTTAAGTTCAAGTTTAAGTTTAGGTTTAGGTTAATTTTAAGATTAGTGTAAATTTTAAGTCTAAGTCTAAGTCGAAGTCTAAGTCTAAGTTTAGGTTTAGGTTTAGGTTTAGGTTTAGGTTTAGGTTTAGGTTTAGGTTTAGGTTTAGGTTTAGGTTTAGGTTTAGGTTTAGGTTTAGGTTTAGGTTTAGGTTTAGGTTTAGGTTTAGGTTTAGGTTTAAGTTTGAGTTTAGGTTTAGGTTTAGGTTTAGGTTTAGGTTTAGGTTTAGGTTTAGGTTTAGGTTTAGGTTTAGGTTTAGGTTTAGGTTTGAGTTTGAGTTTGAGTTTGATTTTGAGTTTGAGTTTGGGTTTGCGTTTGAGTTTGAGTTTGAGTTTGAGTTTGAGTTTGAGTTTGAGTTTGAGTTTGGGTTTGAGTTTGAGGTTGAGGTTGAGGTTGAGGTTAAGGTTAAGGTTAAGGTTAAGGTTAAGGTTAAGGTTAAGGTTAAGGTTAAGGTTAAGGTTAAGGTTAAGGTTAAGGTTAAGGTTAAGGTTAAGGTTGAGGTTGAGGTTGAGGTTGAGGTTAAGGTTAAGGTTAAGGTTAAGGTTAAGGTTAAGGTTAAGGTTAAGGTTAAGGTTAAGGTTAAGGTTAAGGTTAAGGTTAAGGTTAAGGTTAAGGTTAAGGTTAAGGTTAAGGTTAAGGTTAAGGTTAAGGTTAAGGTTAAGGTTAAGGTTAAGTTTAAGTTCAAAGTTAGGGTTAGGGTTAGGGTTAGGTGTAGGTGTAGGTGTAGGGTTAAGGTTAAGGTTAAGGTTAAGTTTTAAGTTTAAGTTTAAGGTTAAGGTTAATAAAGGTTAAGGTTGAAGTTAAGGTTAAGGTCAAGGGTAAGGTTAGGGTCAAGGTTCAAGGTTCAAGGTTCAAGGTTCAAGTTTAAGTTTAAGTTTAAGGTGAAGGTAAAGGTGAAGGTGAAGGTGAAGGTGAAGGTGAAGGTGAAGGTGAAGGTGAAGGTGAAGGTGAAGGTGAAGGCGAAG
>CBDCEV010000309.1:0-15898 GCA_965215715.1 Hyphomicrobiales bacterium
TACAGCAAGAAGGATGTTTTCTGGAGACACAAATAGACAAAAGAAAGTCCACTTTGCTACATGTCACCTCAAAAATGCGGAGGTAGAACCAAAATTGAAGAAGTACAACGGCAGTGTCGTGTCCTGGGAAGGCATTGTGACAGACGACTTTGGAGCCTACGCAGTCTTTATTGAACAATGCTCATTTGCGTGACAAATTAGTGCCGCAAAAATAATAGATGTTTTTGCGTGATTACCAAATTATCACGGACAAGCAGCTGATGCAGTATCTGCCTACACGAAGGTGAAATTGGAGGATGCTCCCATATTGCTCAAAATTCATTAATCGGAATGTCTCCAGATGTTTGGATACGTCTTCCACGACCCACAAAATCAATTCTGTCAGTATATGTGGATGACATCAACATATTTGATGAGAAGCAGAATATGTTTCTCATGTGGAAGAAATCAAAGAAAAATGTACATTTTGACGAACCCACATCATTTCTTGACTATGTGTACTTGGGATGCACTCAGCTCGGATGCAAACTGAATGTAACAATTATTGTAAAAGTAGGAAAAAGGTGTTTGAATCACGTTTTTGTGCTGGGGCAACCGAAATTATTGGGATGGTGAGAACTTCACGCACAAACGGTTGCGTGGTGATACGACACGCAAGAACATGCTCAAAAATGCGGTGAACGATTCTGTGAGCTAGCAAACAAAAAAGTGGAGCAACTGTACAAAGTTCCAAGTCCTTGCTTGGATGATCATTAATTCAAGCAGGAGGAACTCCGATCATTTGGAGAATTGTCAGAAGTTTGGTCACAAATTGTTTTGAAGTGTTCGTACTTGGCACGAATTGGACAACCTGACATTTCATGGTCGGCCAACAAGCTTGCGAGACCAGTCACAAAATGGATTCAGGCATGTGTCAGACGACTGGCAAGATTGATATCTGAGGGTCCTGAACTTGCGTGTGTGCAAACACCTTTTCATTCAGGAGTGGCATGCGCAGGAGGAGAAGGGCGAATTAACGTCTTGCCGTGGTACCGTGTAGTCGGCGTGACAATACATCCAGTGAGTCGCGAAGGAGGGAGAGCCGGGCTGCCCAAAAAGGGTAAGTGGCCGCCACGTGGTACGGGGACGACAGTCCTCACCTCGATCAGGGCAACTGGGTTCGTAAAGACTAGAGGTGTGCTTGGTCGAGCGTATCCGTCCGTGATCGTGGGCCTTGAAAAGGGTTTTGCGGGAAGCGGATGGGCCGTCGGAAAGGTGGTCGCCCTCGAAAACCGTGCTTGTGTGCCGGCGAGGAGCCCGAAGACCATAAGGGTAGCAAGGCTGATTTCTGGCGTTCATCAAACAAACGATTTCCAACAATATTGTCATGTGGGAAACATGGCGCGGCATTGCAGACTGGGTTTGTTTCAAGACTCTGACTTTGTTGGCGATTTTGAGACTCAACATCAACCACAGGAGGTGTCTCGTGTTTTTGTGGAAGTAGAACATTTGTTTTTGATCGTTGGATGTGCAAGAAGCAAAAATCATTTCCCTTGATGCTGGATTGTGTATGGATGGGTTGCCTGCTCGTGATCTCTGGGACATCGTGATTGATGTAGTACGTTCAACCATCAACAATGTCCAACCCAAGTATAGAAGCATTCAGGAAAATTGGTGCTACTCTTCATTCCTAAACCAAGATCCAAGACACAGAAAGTCAAACGACGACAGAAGGTTGATCAATTGAGTGATGTGGATTATGTGTCCACCAACACACATTCTTCACAAAATGATTGGGATGGCAGAAATTTCACGCGTATACAGATTGAGTGGTTGGGTCGTACGACATTGAAGGACATACACAAAAAGTGAAGCAATTTGACAAATTTCAGCTTTTTATTTGGAAATCACTTGAAGAATTGTCAGAAGTTGGAATCAGTTAGTTTGCTCATAAATTGTGTTGAAATGTTTGTATTTGGTACGAATTGGACGATTTGACATCTTGTTGTCCGTGAACAAATTATCCAGATCAGTCAAAAAATGGACTCACGCAGGAGATCAACGATTTCCGAGATTCACACACGAAGGATTTCCGACGGTGTTGCACGTGGGAAGGACAGCATTACAGATTGGATTTTTCAAGACTCATATTTTGTTGGCAATTTTGAAGATTCGAAATCAAAAAAGTGTCCAAGTCTGTTGGATGTGCAAGAAACAATGTTCTGTTTCTCACAGCTCCACAGAGTCTGAATTTGTTTTTCTGGATGTTGGACTACTTATGGATGGACTACTTGATATTTACAATGGACATTGTGATGTTAGTGTTAAGTTCAATTAACAATTACAAAGTTCAACCCAACCACACAAGTCACCAAGAAATTGAGCCAGTTTCTTGATACCAAAACCAAGACCCCAGACCCAGAAAATCAAAAGAAAACACAAGGTTGAGTTGTTGGGTAAATTGGACTGTGTTCTCAGTTGTACACTTTTGAAGACAACGAAGTCGTGATCAAGATGATAATCCGAAGTGTGACGATGAGACATGTGTCCAGAATTCACAGAATTGCATTTGATTGATTGCTTGACAAAATCAATTTGGACCCCCCATAAAAATCCAATGTGTTGACACCCGATATCAATTCGCAGACATTCGGACCAAAAGAAAATTCTTAAGATGTGTGGAATCACCTTCTTTGTTGGTTCGCAGTTCAAGGAAAGTTCAGGCTCAGCGACAGCAACCGCAAGACTTGTGAATATGGTGATGCGCAACCAGTACAAGGAGGAAACTTCCTCATCAAGTTTGGGATCTCTGGTCAATCCCGGGAGATAATGATGAAAGAAGAGTCGGCCAGACACCAGGAAACTGGATGTTCGGAGATTCAAAATCGGAAGTCGAAGAGACTCAAGTGGATCGACAAGAGAAGGTTCTTCAAGCAACGATGAAATTGGGGACACAAGGATCCAACCCACATAAAAAGTGAAGAGAATCTTCCAGACACCAGGAAACTTGCTGTATCTTCACCAGAACTCAGAAATCAGAAGTATGGAATACACAAACCATCGATACGGTAAGAATGTTTCAAAATTTCGTTCTTGAAATCGAACAGATGAAATATATTTCAAGAGTATAAGGAAGATGGAAAGGCTAAGTTGAAGATCTCAAGAAGTATTCGTAGTACCAAGACGCTGTTGGTCCCGACAGAGAACCGATTTAATTCGAGTGCAAAATTTCCCAGGATTTTTGTTATTATTTCTTTTTCACGAGATCCAGAACGTCTTGGTGCCAAAGAACATCATGCCAGAAAACTTCAAAGACCGAATCATTCCCATGTTAATATTCAATGAGGTTGTATGAAAAAATGAGAATTGCGTTTCGAATGCCGAAGAAGTCATGAGTTACGTCATGAAGTTGTTGCAGGAGCATTGGACGTTGCTGGGTCCAGGGTCTGAAGAAAAGTGGTATGGCGACCCTCATGATCAAAATGGACAGTGGGAACGCTCAGCCAACAAGATGGTACAGCAATGGTACAGAGATTCCAAGCAACCGGTCACCTTATTTTCAATATTTCTAGTGCTTTGAGTCGTGAAATCTTGAAGCAACGAAAAGGCAAATTTATTTTTCAATGGAAATTATACGAATGCAAATAAATCAGATCAATGTCCTCGGAACAGTTGCGAATTGGTGTCATCAATTCGCTTTTAAAAAAACGAGTTGCCATTCTTGTGAACAATAAAGATTTGACATTGGTGGAGTCAGGAAACGTGGAAATGATGTTATCTCTTCAGAACATGGCATTTGGAATAGAGATGCAGGGTAACGCAAGTTTCCGAATATATGAAAAAACGACACAAATGAGACAATTTTTCAGTTATTCCAAAATTATGTGATCGTCTGGAATTATTTCAAAATTCGACATGACGGAGACGATGGATCAGAAACAATTAATGTTTTTGGTAGAGAAATTTTAAGGTCAAGATTTTTTCAGTTATTTCGAGAGCTTCATCATTGGACGAGTTTGTGTTTTGTCAGGAAAATCATGATCACAGACAAAGGCGCAGTCAGCAATGTTTTGTTCGCAACCTTTACGAATCAGAAAGAAGGACAAGTTTTCAGGAGTCCCCGAAAAATTTTGGCAGTTCCAAGCCCGAAATAAACTAGTTCAATCTTTAACATCTTTACGTCAGAAGCGTCCCCAGTCACGACATTGGACTGATTGATGAAAGCGTTTCAACAGCAAAAATTCAAAATTGATAATGGATTTAGGGTTACGGGTGATTCATGATGACAATATTTAAAAAACGACATGAATAGTCAAAATAAAAAATGGGAATTGAAAATTTGCCGAGTTATTCAAAAACATTCTGGTGGTATTCCCACTGAAATACACACCAGTCGCACACGATTGGGAAGTCCTTTGCCAAAAAAAAACAAACAAAATTATGTTGTTTTTGAGAATATTTTGGAATGGAATTATTCAGGGGACGGGGAGGGCAAAAGCCGGCCAAGTTTCTTTACTGATTCCACTGAGCACATTTCTGAGATTTATGCCGATTGCACAATTCTTCCAAAAGTTCAACAGGAAAAAATTGGGAAGGAACAAAGATAGTTTGTATTGGCGAGGATTGGAAGAAACGCAGGATCAAGCATTACAATTCATTCTAACAAAATCAATTGCAATCATGACTAATTTCACAATACAAAAAATGACATAGACAGTGTGACTGTTCAATTGCGACATCAAAACCCGCACCCAAGGTCACGTTGAAGCTGAATTGGCAAAGCTAACAAAAGAAGCAACAGCAGTCCTGTTCACACACGGACGTAATTAGTATGTGGAATCAGAAATCGACATTCGAAAGCAAGACAAAAAATACGATTACAAATATCATTGGAAGAATCACAATTGTTCAAATCAATTGGTACTCGGGAATATCTGGAAAAGAAAAATGTTTTTCAGCCAAGAAATCCAGTCAAGCTATTTTCGAAATGGGTATGTGGAAGTCATGGAGTTGAATACATCCATGATTCAATATTCATCATGTTTTTATTACTTGTTGAAAGGGGCAATTCTTTGCCGATGCGGGTAAGAAATCAAACGCGACCTGGATACGAAAAAAAGAATCAAAGTTGCTGTTGAGGTCCTGAAGGCACCATGCGATCTAGGATCAATGACAAAATGACGAGATTTATACGGGTCCCAGCTGGTATGAATGGTCAAATGTTTGGGTCAGATACTTGGACGACATTGCAAAAATCGACATCTCCCATAGGGCGTCGCATTCACAAAGAAACGGATGCAAGCGCCTTTTTTTCCACAACAACAAGGACACCAAGATGTAAAGAAAGCAATTTGGTTGATATGCACAAGCAGGTGCGACAAGATTGAGGAGTATTTTTTCATATCAAAAATTGACAGGTAACGCTTACAAAACGAGGTCGATCTTTCAATGCAAAGATATTTTGAATTGTTGAGCACTACTTGGGCTGATATTTTCGCAGAAGAACGTTGAAAAGTGACAAAATGAGACAACATCGGCTGAAGTTTCAAAAAGTCTATTTTACAATTAGACGCACGATTTCGAACACAAGGTCGGCAGTCGTCGACGGTAACACATGACAGCCGTTTTGACATTTTTACATATGTACATTTCGAAAATTGAAATGCCTTAGTTTTTGATCAGTGGTTGTTTTTTTTTTGTAATTTCGGGTGTGATGACTTACAGAAAACCAAACACACGAAGTTTTCCAGCTACACGGGCAAACGGCACACGCCGATCCATCTTTCCGAAAGTCATTCAGGAGCATCCAGCAGCAGGAAAACAGAAGTAAGCAGAGTTCTTTCAACGTTCGGACATCCAATTTTCTGGAAAAAGTGAGCAGATCATGTGTCGGGTCGACCTGGCGTCCAGGAAACTGAAGCAATTTCGGACGGAGAATTTGTTGCAACAAAATTGTCTAGTTCAGAATTTCAAAAAAAAAAAAAAAAGATCGAGACAAAAACGTATCAACAAAGTTTTGGTTTTTTGTTTCCATCGAGAACTTGTTGCGTTTAGATGTTCAGTTCATCACATATGTCGTTGGAAACAAGTTGTGATCGGGCACATTGCACGAACAATGCGCGTATTTCAAAAATCATGGTAACGAGGTGGTAATTGCCGCGGATTGTTGAAAAGGCTCAAAACATGAGTTCAAGGCTTGACGATTTTGAAAAACATTGAAAAAGAAGATGGATCCACAAAAAAAGCAATTGATTGAGGTGGGGAATCGAAATCAGAAGTGACATGATACACCGAGATGCAACGCGCAGACGCACTTTTTTTCGTCCGTACATCAGAGTGCACAATTCACACAGTACTGCTGTTCTCCAATGTGGAAAGTCAATTTGGCTTAAGGTCAGGTGAAATTGTGCTTCGCACTTTCTGCATTCATTTCCATCTCGTTGGTCATGTTTTCATTTACAAACTTGGTGAGGACATTCAGCGATCTCAAGTTCGTTTGGTGGACACAAAGGGAGGTGGAGAAAGAGATGCAGAACAGGAACAGGGAGACAGGAACAAGGAGAGAACAGGACAAAAAAAGGGAGACAGATGAGAAAACAAAGAAATCTTCGAGATCGGTCACATGGTTGAATTCGTTTGTTGTGATGACATTGCACGGAGAAGTCATCACTTGGACAAACATGAAGACAATCACGTCCAAAGAACATTTATTGATATTCTTGTGAGTCCTCGTCCAACCGAGAGCGCAAAACGAAAACTTTGGTTAAGACGTTCAACGAGTCCGTCACGTGCGTGTTTGATCGGGAAGTGATGTCCCGAACAAGACGTAAAATTATTTTCGGTCTTTTCTTTATGTTTTTCTATGCACGTCTTCATGACCTTTCTCTGTCATTGGACGGTTTAAGTATTCTTGCTCCAGCAGACGTTGCCTGTGTTCCAGAACGTGTCGTGCGTGTAAGTGCTCCAGCCGAATTGACTGACAAATCGACGCAAAGTTCACAAGAAGTTGTACCAGAGAGAAACCATTCGGACGTCTCCATAGCGCACAAGTGTTGTTCTAGCAAAGTTTCACGACAAAATAATTTTGTTCGTGTGACGCAATGTTTTTTTTCTTGTGAATTGTGTTGTTGAATCCATTCGGATCGACAAAAGGTTAGAATCAAAAGGTCGAAACGGCAAAATGAAAATCGTGAGGTCAATAAAAAAAGGCCGAATCAAAATGATAAAGGTCAAATGAAAAAAATGAAAGGATCAAAAGAAATTAACAATCAAAAAATCGCAAATTTCAAGAAATGTAAAATCAGACATTATGAGCGTCCGAGTGATAGGAATGAAAAGGACTGTTCCACACGAACATTGACAATTTTGATTAAAACACGCACTCACATTCTCCAAAGGTACCTGACATCAAATCATAATTCGGGAAGAGAACGTCCATCGCGAGGAATTATCCAAAGGTGTACTCCTCGTGACCGTGTCCTGACGCGTCAAAATTCGAGAAAAGATCACATGAGGAAACATTGCTTCAAGATAGATGCGCGGACGAAAATTTTTCACAAGCTCCAGAATTGGGACACAACTCGTTTTTTTTATTCTTGGAGAAGTGGAAAGTATCTTTAAGTCAAAGATTTCGAGAGACGAAAAAAGCGCAAATTCGTTGTCGATGGATGTGTATGATGATCCAAAAAAATTCAGTTCAGAAGAATCATGCACAGTGAAAAGGTCTTGCATCTCAACAGTAGTGTTGATTTGCAAAGGGACACTGGAGAACGACGCAGAATTGCGTAATCACCCGAACGTTTTGTTACAGTTCCAGGATTGTCCAACAATTGCGCTGATTCGTTGAGAATAGACGGAACAAAAAGCCTAGGGAATTGACGCATACTACTTCACGTTCATGTTAAAAGCCAGTTTTGTCATTCCCAGAAATCCCAATACAAAACACAAAATATATGAACAATAAGAATTCCAAAGATCCGTTGACCGATATTCTTTATGGGTCACAATGACAACTAAACCAAGGAAGCTCAAATTGCGACGTACAATCAAAAAAACAAAAGATTCTTACAGGGAAACGCATTGACGATGCGAAGATCCATTTCGTGATGAAGTGAAGGATAATGCAAGATTTTTCAAATGGGACGATTTTTCGACGCATATTGAACAATCTCAAAAAAATTCAGGATGGACAGCGAGATTACAAGACGTGCGGTCGTCACTGTTTGAAAGGGACAAAATTCCTTCAACAAGCGGGGGAGAGAGAGTGCTTCCAGTGAGTGGGAATAACATGGACAATGACTCAAAGAAGCTTATGCAGTTTCAGTATTAACACAATTAACCTTGACAGTAGATTTCAGTGACATGTTGCATTTCGTCTTCATTTTTGTCAACCGCTTTCGAGATCTGTGTCCTGAACAAATTCGTGCTTTTTACTTCATTTTTGTACACGTTCAATTTTCATCTTTTTTTGAGCTTTTTTTCGAAAAGATGTCAGAATGGAAGATCAAATTACATGTCGGGTCGTTATTGTCGGTCAAGCTTTTATTAAAACTTTACAATCGAACCCACAAGTCCAAATCCCCTCATTCCATAATCCCAAAACACCCAAAACCCCAAAACCGAAAAACCCCCTTCAAGAACCCGCTGACGTCTGAACACCCTTAAACCATCGAAACCCCAAAACCCCGAACTCCGAAACCCCAAAACCCCGAAATCCGAAACTCCAAAAAGCCGAAACCCTAACCCCCCAAAACATTACACCTCCATCTTTTCAGCTGAACAGCACACTAAAACCCGAAAGTGAGCTCAAGCCTGATTATGGGTCTCCAACATGGGAAAAAGTGGATGGAAAAAATGAAGCAAAATGCAACATGGGGACGAATAATGTTAAAACAAACATCATCTGACAATAGCGGCCAAAGTCAGAAACGAGAAGGACCGATCGTCTTTTCCCGCACCAAATTCGAAAGTCATGATTGACGAAGTGGAAGACGAATTCTCAAAAACATATGTTAAGATAAGTTGTTGCAGTCCACACAATTTGGGCACCTCAAACCCTCCATGATAGATTATAAAACGAGTAAATGACGAGCGACGAGCTCAAAAATTCCGACCGATTCTTTCGAGGAAAACAAATTGCGTATATGATCTGTGAGTATTTCCGTACGGCCGGAGTTTTTGAAACAGTGCACGATCTCGCGGACTTGGTCAGTACACGTTTACAGACTGACGATGACCAAGATTTAGATGTAAGATATGCTATTATCAGAAATCGAAATGCCTTCAAACGAAATCAAGAAATTCTGTGAAACTTCGCGTTAAACTTCGGATTGTGGTGGTTTTTAATTGATCAAGAAGTCGCTCGTAATATTGAGATACTTTTGAAGACAGCAGTGAAAAATACATGAAACAATATTGAGGAGAGACGTTCAGTCAGAAAGCGTCCTGAAAGAAACAGTCAATGTTGAAAGGAAAGAAGGGGATTGTTTTCAGTTGGAAGCACATGGACCATGTCCAAAATTAATTCCTGTAGTTTCAGTCATGACACTTCCGTATCTTCTGGACACAAAAATGATGGAAAAGTCAGAAACGAAAAGGACGACTGTCTGCTCCCGCATCCAATTCAAAAATAAAACAGTTTGACAGAAAAGAACAGAACGTCCCTGATAGGGATCAGACATTAAACAGGACAACGCGAAAGACAAGAGCGAAATTCCATGTCGATTCAAGTTCTGTAAAAACCCGTCATGTAGCTTCTTGCATCTTCCCGCGTGTCTGAATTCAAATCTGAAAAGATTGTGTACATGATGATAAATGGTATTTCTGACATGTTGAGACAGAAAGGAAGTCAAACAAGAAATCGAAGAAAGATGGGTGAAGCGAATAGATCAGTTGCGACAATGAAAGCGTCTATACAAATGGAGTGGGATCTCAAAATTTTTATCCGAGAAAATCTATTCTACGAAAATCAAGAATGTTACGATTGGAAAAATCGTCAAAATCTCAGACGGCACTGACACCAATTTGGAAAAATCGCGAAAGTAAGGATCCATCGCGAAAAAAAAATTCCAGCTGTGTGAGCGTTGTTTTACGCACCAGGAAAGTTCACTGGAGGATATTTTGCATCAAGAAAGATACGTCCGAAGATTGGACGATAAATATTTACAAGTTTTTATACGCTATAAAACTACGTTCTTCATTGTTGTTGAAGTAATGGGGATATCGACGCGAATTTCAAAATTGTCCAAAATAGCAATAATTAATTTCGATTACGAGACATTAATGCGCAAAAAAAACTTTACATTCAGATAAATTTGATATTGCGATTCATTGCCAATGGGTTCCCACTGGAAGTAAAAGTTTCGTTCACAATGAAAATCGTGATTATTCAGTCAATTACTGATAAAAAAAATTTGGTAGTTACGTCCCCCAGTACTTTTGTTAATTTGGAGTTGATCGTGAATTTTGAAATATCAAGAATAGTTTAAGTTGGGGACACCAACGAGAAAAACGATAGAGTTTTCTTTGAGTCCATAATTTGAATTGTAAGCGTGTGATCCTCACAAAGACACAAAATACAAGTTTTTCGTGTATCAAAAAATCAAGTCGTGTTGCTTATTTACGAGCGATTCAAAAAATTCGATACGTCATTTGACCTATCATCTCATTTAGTGTTATTCTTTGTTTCGTTTCTAAATTTAGCGTTAATGAACACTTTTCACATAATTACGACAGTGATGGGAAAGCGAGCAAATTTTCTCCCACATTGCCAAATCAGTGAATAGTTCGAAAAAAACATGGGTAACGTTCACAAAAAGTTTGCACTTTCGATGTCAGCGACAAGTTTTGGAAACGCAAAACAACATTGGCATTTGAAAAAAAATCTGTGTTCCACGTGAACTTGGGCTGTTGTCAAAAAAATTAAAAAAAAAAATTAAATTATTGTTCACAAAGCACAAACACAATAATGACACGTATTGTTGTTGGGGCAACAAATGAATGGGATGGAAGATTTGTCAAGCACACACAAACGTGGAGTTTTGGTTTGGAAAAGATGCGGTGACATTTTTCCTTCAATGGTACACGTGGCGAAACAATGGCGAATTGACGTTTATAGTGGTGATCCAGTGAGTTGACAAGCGGGAAGAGTTTGTGGTCCGCAACGGGTAAGAAGTGGTCATGTTAAACAGCAGGTTTCGAGGATCAGGACGGACCCGTCGGAAAAAGGATAAAGCTTTGGTCGCGTTTGAACATGTTTCTGTGTCGTCGATGGACCCGGACATAAACGTAGCGAAGGTGTTTTTTGTGTTTTTAACACACGAACGAAATCAGACAATTGAATATGAAAAAACAGTAAGTTGGGGCGAAAAACGGCCAAAAAAATCATCGTATGTATTCATCGAACTTGTGGATGCAGAAATACTGTTGTTTCGACTTTTTAATCATTCATGGTCGTGGGGAAGTCGCGTTTGACGTTTGTGGGAACGATAACGGGAAAGCAAAACATTCAGGACATCCAAGAAATTTGTTGGTAAACAAAAAAATTGATGGAACTTTGATGAAAGATGTGGATGGTGTGGTGTCCAAACACATATTCTTCTCAGAAAGGTTTTTTTTTTTTAACGACGAAACGGTGGTCAAGTTGATGACGAAAGGACGAAATGCGACGAGGAGACATTTGCTGAACCCTCAAAATAATTTTGAATTGTTTGCACAAAACGCAAACATTAAATCAAATATAATTGTTCCCACAACACAATCACATGGACAAGTTGTGTCGATGTCTGCAAAAAAAAACGGAATGTTTGCAATTAGTTTGTTAAAAAATCCCAAAAAAACGAATGTTATGATGTTGAAACTGCTAAAAAATTTCGATCAAAATATTGGCCGTGTGTTGACGAATAAAAGTAAACATTCTGAAAAAATTCTGAATGTGGAATGCTTGGGGCAATCATCTTAAATTTTTTTTCATGAGTTGACAATACAGTTTTATAAAATGTTTAACATGTATTGATGGATGATGTTTTATATTGAGGGGAAAGATTTCACAAGATTTTCATCAGAAATAAAAAAAAAATTTTAGAATTGGCAAATCCACGCGCAAAATTGTTTTTCTCACTTTTATAAAAAAAAAAAATTTTGCTTTCCAAGAATTTTTGCGATTCAAAATAATTGGTCATTAGAATTGTGTTGAAAAATCAGTCGTGGAATTTTTGAGCAAAAAAAACAATATCAAAAAAATATTTCGATACGTTCGTGAAAGTTTTTGACAAACAAAGCAGCAAAAATTTTTTTTCCATTTTTGTTTCAAAAGTCATTACTATTTCGAACAGCATGTGATTGGGGGAAGCGAACGCAGGAGTGCGAGACGAAACGAAAAATTTCACGAAAGTTGAAATATCAATTGGAAAATTGCCGTTTTTGAGTTGTGTTTTCATTTCGTTTGGGTATAGATTTGTTCTTCGCAATGACGACAGATTTTTCAAGTTCGAAAAAAATGCGATCATCCCAATTAAAAAAGCACAATTCTGTGTTTTTTTTTCCAAAAGAAGAAGGTGAGTGCGACCCGAAAACATAATGAATTCTTTACATTTTTCCATTGTGGGCACGAAGTGTTGAATGAAGGTTCAAAAAAAATTTGTGTCATGTGTTTTTTTGCCATCATTTCCATCTCGACATTTTAATTTACAAAAAATTCAGTTGATCACGTGAATTTCAAATTTCATTGGATTTGGTTGTGAGTTGTGTGTTCTATCGAAAAAGTTCTAATATTGTAACGCATTGGGCCTCAGATGTAGTCGCTTTATTGGCGACAGTTACATGAGTTCAAACAAAGTCCACATTTGTATTTTAACAATTAATAAATGTCAATCAGTTTTGGTTTGTTTTCCCGTGTGGACGTTTCAGTTCAAGTCATTTGTCGGTGGCAACGAATTGTAATCGGACACAACGTCTTCACAGTGCGCTTATGCTTGCAATTCATGGTCGAGGGACGTTAATTGTTTGTGACGGATCGTGAAATGAGGCAGAAACGGTATCCAAAAAAATGAACATGCATTCAGTTGAGGATTCAGAATTTGACATCATATCAAGCGTTGTACAAGATGCAACAGCGCGGAACGTTTTGGCGCGGACAATGAAACAAAGATACTTTGGATATTTTGCGATTGTTAAAAAAACATCGTGCGATTCTATTGTGAGATCTGGGCATTTGTCAATACGATGGAACTTCTTCCACGACGGGTTTCTTGGACATGGCAAGTTGTGAGTTTCAAAAAAAAACAAAAAGAACAGTTTGTTGATTTGATGAACAGTCGCGCATGGGATAGCAATGGATGTTGGGAGTGGCGAGGATCGAACGCTAGAATAGAGTATCAAAGTGACGGCGTAGGGGTGACTTTTTCCAGATCGTTCGAGTCACGTCGACAATTCCTTTGGTCTTTGTTCACAAAACACGTGGGGGAAATCGTTTTCTATGCGTGGCGAAAAGGCACTTGTTATAAGTCGTGAAAGGTTCGAGAAATTGAAATGGTGAAGTGAATGTTTGAGGTGTACGCAGCAGGAACGAGAGATGGAGGATGTGCTGATATTCGACAACGATCGTTTTTGACCGACGGCGGGTGTAGAACAATTCCATCCCGATTTTTGAAAAGGAGTTGGGCTCTTTGGGCTAGAATTTTCGTTCACACATTCTGGGATCCAAAGATGTCTTTTTCATTGGAAGGTTGAATTTTTTTTGATTGCGGGCAGGACGCGAAAAATAGCAAAGTTTTCATGACGAAACTGGGGTTGTTAATTGTTTTCAAACACGTCATCATTCGACAGAAAACAGCAGAGATACTCTCGCGCGGACGGATTTTTAAGTCCACTGTCCAACTCGAACGAACACGTTGGCCTTGAGTCGAATTGGCCTAAGTCGAGCGCGGTCATGACCGGACTTTGGGAAATCCAATTTTGGCCATTGGTGTTGAGTGTTTTAGCCATGACAATCCATTTTGGGTCAATCGATTTGTGTGTTATAGTGTGTTGTGTGTGTGATGTTCATTGTTAACCCAAGAAAGCCCCGTGAACTCCGCACACACCCAGAGTGAGAAAGGTAATTTTATGGATGTCCGTGTTGTGCCCCATTTACACTTGAATAAACCCTGAACGCACACTGCACACACACTTGACGGCACCCTGAACACACCCTGAATGCACCCACCCTTGTGACGCACGCACCGACACATGAAACGCACGCACCCACCCTTGAAACGAACGCATCCGCCTCTGGAATGCACGCACCCATCCTTTTGAACGCACGCACGCACCCTCCCCGTTGAACGCACGCATGAACGCACACACGCACCCTCCGCGCACGCACGCACCCCTTCCCCTTGAACGCACGCACGCACCCTTTTTTTGAACGCACGTACGCACACTTTTTTTTTAAAGCACGCACGCACCCTACTTTTGAACGCACGTACGCACCTTCCTTTTGAACGCACGTACGCACACTACCCTTGAATGCACGCACGCACCCTTTCCCGAACGCACGCATGCACCTTCTGCCTGAACGCACGCACGCACACTCTTTTGAACGCACGCCGTCCTTTGAACGCACTTATCCCTTCAACGCACGTATTTATCCTTTTAACGCACGCACTCATGTTTTGAACGCTTGCACTTATCCTTTCATCGCACGTATGTAACCCTTCATCGCACGCACTCAACCTTTCATCGCACGCATTTAGCCCTTCATCGCACGCACGTGTCCCATCAGCGCACGCATTTGTCCCTTCAGCGCACGCACTTGTCATTTCAACCCACGCATTTGTCCCTTCAACGCACGCACTTGTCCCTTCAACGCACGCACTTGTCCCTTCAGCGCACGCACTTGTCCCTTCAACGCACGCACTTGTCCCTTCAACGCACGCACTTGTCCTCAACGCACGCATTGGTCCCTTCAACGTGATAGAGGTTGATGTCGTTGCAATCCAAACAGGTCTGTGACAGTGTTTACAGCAGTCCAAGAAAAGCTTCAGAAGGTGGGCATTCAAGTTCATGACGGCAAAACCCGAAGCAGCCAGAATATCTGACCCAGTTGCGATTGTGTGGCGCGGAGATGTGTCTCTTCCCCCCCACAAAAGCGAGGTGTGAAGGTTTTGGGGACTCTCATGGGGTCTCCAGAATTCGTAAAAAAAGACATTGGCAGCAGTCTCGGCGAAGCACGACGGTTTGATTTCGCATATTGTTGGAATGTCTGATCTCCAGTGCGCATAAATTCTGTTGCTCTACTGTGCAGCAGCACGGCCGAAACGACATATTGAGGGTGTTGCATCCCACTTTGAGTGCGGGGTTTGCTCGTCATCACCATGCGTCTTTGCTTCAGGCCCTCAGTCAGCTCGTGGCGATGCCACCATGCAACATGTCTTGGGACGTTGTCAGCCTCCCATTTTCCACGAGGAGGTTTGGGCTTCGAAGCACAGTTGTGACCATTAATGCCGCGTTCTGGGCCAGTTGGGCGGACAGCCTTCACATGATCCAGGAGAGATGTCCATCTTTGGGATGTTAAATTTTGCAGGGGTTGTTTCATCCACACGTGGCAGGATTCCACCTCGCAGTTGCACATACAGCATGGGAAGAGTTGGTGCATGATGAATTCGTGGCGCCTGCTTGGGGTAACCTGGCAGAAGGGTTGCGTAAAATCAGCAGTTGGGCATGCCAGGCCACGGTTGCCAGACGCCGTGCATGCGCACCTCGTCATCCACGTTTGAGCGCGACAGGGCAAGCAATGTTGAGGAAGCGTTGTCGATGCTTGACTCCTCTCAATTTCGTGTCTTGCTCCTCCGTCGTCTCTGGCTTCCCCTTCCCCCCTCCTCACGCAACTGCCAGTGTGGCCGTTTCTTTGACGTCCTTGGCCACCGTGCAGCTTGTGCTG
>CBDCEV010000310.1:0-7577 GCA_965215715.1 Hyphomicrobiales bacterium
GTCTCATCCGCCCGCCCGACGAGGACTGACAACGTCCTGGTACACGGCATGCCCACTGGAGCACATCACCCCGCGATGACGACGAGGCGTCGCGTTCCAGAATCTCATCACCTGCCCCAGAGTCTGGAACAGCTCGGCAAGCCAGCATTCAGCAAGAGGAATGTAGCCTCGCTCCAATATCAGAAGGGCTCGGCACGAGGGGTGCGTGTTGAGCGAAGTGCGCGTGGAAGTGAGCAAGGCAAGAGACCGATGCCGTTTTTGTGTGCTGTCGCGTGCATGTCCTGATGTCGCGCTCGCCGATGTTCCAATTCTGTTGGTGTTCCCTTTTGTGATGCCTCCCATCATTGTTGCCAGTGGTCTCTTTGTCTGGGTTGTGCATGTTTGTCTACCCGCGTGTCCCGTGCCACACTTGCGCGCAAGTCATCATCTTCACACGCTGTCAGTGTTGCGACATTGGCGTTTATGTGGTGCCATTTCGGGCATATACGATTGTTTTTGCTGTCGTTGCCCGCTTTCGTGCGTTTCAGCAGTATTACCGTCGACTTTTCGAGGGTGACGTCCAATCTCGCTGGACCCAGGTGTGGCTGCCGCAGGTCTGACCAGCATTTGTGGATGGACAAGAGTTCGGGCGCCGAACCCCCCGCCGCAACGATCAAGCAAATTCACCCAACAATGACACTTCGGCACTATTGCTTGTAACGGTGTGTTGCGTGACCTTTGAGGAGTGGTTAATGGATGGGGGTGAAATTGTTCTGGAGTGGTGGCGGCATCATTATTGTTTATATGGTAAATCAACCGTTTAAACTCTCACGGCTACCAGCCATGGTATTCACACCCCAGACAACTCGGGATTATTACTATTATGTAAATGATGAACCCCTGGTTTATCGTAAACAGGGCGGGGTGTGGCATCCGCCCACGGGGACCCTTGGAATTGTGAATACGTTGATTTGAATTGGTTATCATGGAGTAAGAAGGAAAGTAACCATTGGAAAAAATATCATGGTGAAAAACGAAACATCAAATGTGCATCGAATATCATGGGATTCTTCAAAAAATGCAATGATCACCAAGGAGAAAAATAAGATTATTAACCAAACGTGAATCCACTCGACGCCGCGAAGCGTCAAGCAGCTTCCGAGCAGCTCAAATCTTAAGACAAAGACTCCTGAACCCAATTTCCAGAGCCAATCCTTTTCCCGAAGTGACGGATTATTTTGCCAACTTCCCTTTACCTGCTTTATTCTGTGGACCATGGGCTGCCAACCTCGGAGACCTGATGCGGTTATGGATACGATCATTGGTGCAAAAAAAATGTCCTTCGGCTTTTCAAGGGCAGTTGGAAGCGCATCGGACACCTCGAATGACAAAGTGCTTTACCAGCCGATTAACCCTATCGCCAGGCAATCTGATTTCAGGGAAAAAGGTTGGTAAAAAGAAAAGACAACGGTTGGAGAATATTAACCCCCACTCCTTTCAAGCTGCGAAGCAAAGCCTGCGTGTGCGGAACACCACTGTCCTTTAGGATCGACTGACCCATGTCCAACTGCTGTTCACATGAAACCCTTCTCCACTTCGGTCTTCAAAGCTCTCATTTGAATATTTGCTACTACCACCCAAGATCTGCACCAGGAGCTGTTTTGCTCAAGCTTACGCCAAGAGCTTCATAGCAAACCCCCATGGCCTCCTACTCGTTGCTGCATCGTGTAACAACAATGATTGAGTATCGGTAGCGCGCTCAAGCGCCATCCATTTTCGGGGCCAGTCCATTCGGCAAATGAGTTGTTACACTCTCCTTGGCGGATTTCAACTTCCATGACCACCGTCCTGCTGTTAAAATGAAGCAACACCCTTTATGGTATCTGATGAGCGAGCACTTGAGCACCTTAACCCAATGTTAGTTCATCCCTCATCGCCAGTTCTGCTTACCAAAAATGGCCCACGTAGAGTTATCACTTGCCCCAGAGGTTCACCAAAGTAACCACTGGATCTTACCCATTTAAAGTTTGAGAATAGGTCGAGAACAACACGTTCCCGATTCCTCTAATCATTCGCTTTACCTGATAAAGCTGTTCAACTCCGGCTATCCTGAGGGAACAGGGAACCAGCTACTAGATGGTTCGATGAGTCTTTCGCCCCTATACCCAAATTTAACGAACGATTTGCACGTCAATATCGCTTCGACCCTCCACCAGAGTTTCCCCTGGCTTTGCCCTGCTCAAGCATAGTTCACCACCTTTCGGGTCCTAACATTTGCGCTCTTATGCAAACCACTCTCAAAATCACGGTCGGTTGCAGGTGCACATATCCAAGCATTCACTTTCATTGTGCATGCAAGTTTAACACCCGAAAACTTGCACACAAGTTACACTCCTTGACCCGTGTTTCAAGACGGGTCGAACGAGACCATGTAGTCAGAAACGAACGCCAAGAATCGAACAAAAGCAATGAAAAGTCACTTCAACAACTTGACGTTTGACCGAAGTCCATGTGTAAATCCCAAGATGCGTGAACACACACTGATAGTGAATGCGACCTATGCAAAAAATGAAATTCACAAGTGAACTGGTTCTGACGGACAAAGCAAGCAACAAGAGAGACTGACATGAGTGCCAACGCCATGCGCCAATCTCACCTAACTGAACTGGTCCGCCTCACTTACTTGCAAGCAATTTCAGGCACTTTTCTACACTCTTTTCAAAATCCTTTGCATCTTTCCTTCATAGTACTTGTTCGCTATCGGTCTCAAACATATATTGAGCTTTAGATGAAGTTTACCACCCACTTTGCGCTCCACTCCCAAAGAACGTGACTCTGAGAGTACACACCGTCCTCGCGGGACTGCATATGAAAAACAAGACGCTCACCTGCTCTGGTAACCTTTGCCAAGGAGTTTGCACCATCATGTGATCAAGAGTCAAGGCTGGGAAGCCTGGATTTCCATGCTGAGCCTATCCCAATTCATTCGCCATTACTGAGGGAATACTATTTAGTTTGTTTTCCTCCCGCTCACTTATCATGCTTAAATTCAGCAGGTTCCCTGGCTTAAATTCATGCCTTCAGGATTTAAAAATACACACTGGGGCGGCTTGGTCACACGTAACATCACTCCTGAAGAAGATGTTCGACGTTACGCATGTCCAACACCACCAAGACACATGTGTCAATGCAACGAATGCTGCATTGAAACATGAAAATACGAAAACGTGACACCTGAGTGACACGCACCGCAGAAAAACAAAAGACACTGAAGCAAACATGCTTCCAGGAATAACCCGAAAGAGCAATAAGTTTTCAACATTCTGTTGGTTCACTGAATCCTGCAATTCACAATGCTTAATCAACCCTTCATCGTTGTTCGAGCCGAGACATCCATCACTGGAAAATGTGTTGTTCATACAACTGCAAGCCATCAACGAAAGTGGCAAATGTTAAGATGGTGAAAAGTATTGTCAAGACAGTGGCAAGCGAACTTTGCTGACCGTAATCAACAAATCCACCTCCCACCCTCAGCCATGCACGTAGACGTCTGAACGTCATGTACATGGCCACAACGCTACGTGCACAAACATGACATTGGAATGTGTGAATGATCCTTCCGCAGGTTCACCTACCGAAACCTTGTTACGACTTCTCCTTCTTCCAAGTGATGAGGTTCACTAAACTTCGAAAGACATGTTTTGCAAAGCTGAACAAATCAATCTCCGACTCATTCACCGAATCACTCAATCGGTAGGAAGGACGGGCGGCGTGTACAAAAGGCAGAGACGTAATCAGCACGAGCTGATGACTCGCGCTCACCAGGAAACTCCTCGCTGAAGGTTGATAATTGCCACAATCTATCCCCACAACGATGCACGTTGCAGATTACCCAACCTCTTCAGGCAAGGTTACAATCCCGCTGAGTGCTTCCGTGTGGCGCGCGTGCAGCCCAGAACATCTAAAGGCATCACAGACCTGTTATTGACTCAAACTTCCTTGCGTTAGACACACAAAGTCCCTCTAAGAAGTCATCAAATAAGAATCATACTGAACACTATTCAGCAGGCTAAGGTCTTGTTCGTTGACGGAAACAACCAGACAAATCACTCCACAAAATGAGAACGGCCATGCACCACCACCCATAGAATCAAGAAAGAGCTATCAATCTGTCAATCCTTACTTTGTCTGGACCTGGTGAGTTTTCCCGTGTTGAGTCAAATTATTAAGCCGCAGGCTCCACTCCTGGTGGTGCCCTTCCATCAATTCCTTTAGGTTTCAGCCTTGGGACAATACTCCTCCCAGAACCCAAAAACTTTAATATCTCATGCGGTGCTGAAGGAGTCATAAAGCTAACGACCTCCAGTCTCTAGTCGGCATGGTTTATGGTTAAGACTACGACGGTATCTGATCGTCTTCGATCCCCTATCTTTCGTTCTTGATCAATGAAAACATCCTTGGCAAATGCTTTCGCAGTAGTTGGTCTTAAACAAATCCACGAATTTGACCTCTGACAATTGAATACGAATGCTCCCAACTATCCCCTATCAATCATTACCTATGGCACACAAACCAACAACGTAGGCCACGAGTCGTATCTTATTTTTCCATGCTAATGTATTCACCACAAGCGCATGCCTGAAACACTCTAATTTCCTCAAAGTAAAGGTTCCGAATGCCGCTCCACACAATGAGGTGCAGATACAGTCTTCGGAAAAGATGCCCAGGGCCATTCAGATGCTCACCCGCAAGGGCGGACCGACTGTCCTCGGCAGAAATCCAACTACGAGCTTTTTAACCGCAACAACTTTAATATACGCTATTGGAGCTGGAATTACCGCGGCTGCTGGCACCAGACTTGCCCTCCAACTGATACTCTTAAAGAGATTTTAATTTTTACTCATTCCAATTACAAGACATGGATTCCCTGTCTTGTTTTTTCTTGTCCGTACCTCCCTGTGTCAGGATTGGGTAATTTACACGCCTGCGGCCTTCCTTGGAAGTGGTAGGCGTTTCTCAGGCTTCCCCTCCAGAATCGAACCCTAATTCTCCGTTACCCGTCACTGCCATGGTAGGCCAATACACTACCATCGAAAGCTGACAGGTCAGAAACTTGAAAGGCTCGTCGACAAAAGCGAACAGCAATTTGTCATGAATCACCAAGAACACAACCGAAGTGGGAAGGTTTGGAATCTCATGAACACAAACCCTTCTTAAGTCGGGTCTGTATGCATGTATTAGCTCTAGAATTACCAAAGGTATCCATATAATGAATGCCATCAAATAAACTATAACTGTTTTAATGAGCCATTCGCAGTGTTACCATGTAAAGATTAAAACTGAGACATGCATGGCTTAATCTTTGAGACAAGCATATGACTGCAAGCAGGGTTAACCAAGTTAATGGAGCTACACACGAATCGTGCCGTGAAGCATCGATATGGGAAGCAGCGATGCAAAACTTCAGACATCAGACATTTCCAAATGAAAAACAGGAGCTTACAAATCCGAAGCATGTTCGATACCAACCAACGTCCGCCGAACGCAATTCACCACGAAAACGCTTTGCTAAGCAACCTTGTCATCCATGGAACACACAAGCTTCGAACGCAACTACAAGGAAACGCATGGCACACGAGACACGAACGCCCAACAACACACATCCCCGCTCAAGAAGAACTGCCCCGCAAGAAAGTGGCGACATTTCAACTGAGGAAGGCGGGATGCCAAAACCCCCAAAAGTGAGACAGCCGAAGAAAAAAAAAGCCAACCTACACCGCTCAAGCAGAACCCGCGTACACGCACAAAGCTACCAGCACAACGACGACTATTGACATCGGCGTTGTATTCTCAAACCACCATGCACTGAAGAAACTCGGCCGATCCAGGTGCGCGCTTTGACCACACACACACATCGCACACACATGGTACCTTTAGTATGACAACCTGTACTCGATGTCGGCAATTAAACACCTGGATAGACTTTGACATGATCAACCAATTTGGTGGGCAGGAACTTCTCGGGTCGGGCCTCTGCTGAAAATCGGTGTTGATACTTCTGTTTTTTGAATTGCGGCTAAGGAGTGTTAGGGAAGGTAACGTAAGGTAAAGTAAAGCAAAATAAGGCCATGGCCGCGGCCAGCGAAAAAGCGAGAATGACAAACAAAGGGATATGAATGAAAAACGGGAAACAAAACATGGACAAAAGGAAGCAAAGAGAAACGGGCAAAAAAAGGAGAAAAGGTCAACGGACCCAACGGGCCAACGGCTCCCCAGAATGTAAAAAATTTCAGCCATATTAAAAATGATAAGTGCATGAAAAGGTATGAAATAATAATAAATCACACAAAGCAACACAAATAATTCAAATAACACACATTATCCAGATTTTGGAAAAAAAAAAAAAGTATTGAACATTTTTCATGATTATTTGAAACTCAAACTTGTAAAGATCAGAAAGGGTTTTAAGTGAAACAGTGACATCAAAATTGTGAAAAAAAAAAACTTTGGAGAAATAGTGACAAAAGTTGAAAAACCAAGAGCAAAAAAAAATTGAAAAAATACTTAAACGTAGGAGAATTCAAAGATTACAATAAAAATAAAGAGTTTTAAGAATTACAGAGCGAAAAAAGAAATTGTACTAGATCAAAGATGATAGACAAATATAAAAATAAATTTGAAAATTACTACAAAGTGAATTAATTGAACAAAACTAGGAAAAAGAAAGAATACATATTGAAAAATGTAAATTATTTGAAGAATATGAAGAATATCAAGAACAGATGATGTAAATAATATCGGTTTTCAAAAATCACCAATAAATTTCACAAAGTATTGAGAACAAAAAAAGGACCTTTTTTAAAAAAATGAAGAATACAAAAAAAGGGTCATGAAACAAATCCAAAATTTTCAATGGAAAATGTTGAAAAAATTTTGCACTACACAAATATTTTTGATAATATCCAGAATGTCAAGACTGGCAGGATCAACCAGGTTAGTGGAGCCACACCAAATGGGGTCCAAGGGCCAAACGGGTCCAAGGGCCAAAGGAACGGCACCCGCAATGGCGACACCAACGGCCGAGGCAAAGAGGCAACGAAGCAACGAGGCAAGAAAGAAAGAAGAATGGCACCCCTGGGGTTCAATTGGAAAAAAGCAGCAACGATATCAATTCTTTCTGTTCCTCAAATCATGTATCTTGATTTCATTCTGTGTGGCAGACGTACCCAGCCTGAATTTCCCACAAAGAAGAGACGTGTTGCTTCCCGTTGTGCCCAAGGAACCGCGACGTGAACACGAACGTCTGCCCAAGAAACATTGATGACGCACACCAGAATCAGCGATGTGCATCCAGTCCACCCTGCACACGAGTGTGCTGTCGAAAAACGGAAGCATCATAAACGGTCAGATCGCAAAGCCGTTCTGGAGAAATCGGTGGATCACCTCCCAGTGCGTCGTGCGCGCTCCCCTCCATGGCGCCAGCCTCATCGTGTCGCGAAAGTCCCCCGAGTGGGGCCCTGCAGCGCCAGCAGCGGCCAGCACATTGCTGCAAGAGACACAAATGTTCCGTAATTGGCCTAGATATCCAAGGAAGCTGA
>CBDCEV010000311.1:0-11985 GCA_965215715.1 Hyphomicrobiales bacterium
TGGACTACGCTGGAGGTGGACTCTTGGACAAGTTGGTGACGAAGGTTTCTATCAAGAACTTGAAGACATGGTTGACTGGAGCGCTCTCGGAGAAACAATGCGTCGGAGACTGATACCGAGTCGTGTGCGAAAACTTTTGACTGTCTGGGCACCCACAAGAAAATCTCTTGAACAATGGAGCGATGATTTTAAACAGGGACACACTGTCACGCGGGTGAATCTTGAGAACGACGATGCTTTCTCATTTTTTGTTGAACCCTCCTTTTCAGGTAATGATGTGTTTTTGGACAAGGTAAGGCACACTGATGAAGACGATGATCACGATTTCCTGGATATTCTGAGGACTTCACTGATGACATTCCTGCGCCTACTTGTCGAGTTTCAATGGTATTTGTGCCGAGCTGAAATACCGAGTGAAGAGGTACGCACAATATTACTTGAATGACAGCTTTCATTTGGAACGAGATGAACATTAACGTGAGGGAAATACATCGTACAAACATCAGCCTGTCCATAAAAGATTTCATGCATCTCGAGCTACACGACACGTACGGGTAATTTTTTGAAGTCACCAGTAGCCAACGTCTGATTTGCAGCAAAGTTGTTGTCAACAGTGCAAGGTTTGTGGCGACATCATTTGGTGTATTGACGTTTACACTGATGTGGTTACGTCGTGTGCATCAATGGCGGAAATTCTCTCTCTGCCCGCTGGATGGAAGACGTTGATGGCTGACGCAGACGTCAGCAGTTTGGACATGGCGTACAAATGAGAAACCACGTCGATCTGGAAAACGGTGAGCACTTGAGCATTCTCAGTAGAGTTTTTAGAATTTTTGGGCTCGGTGAGCTTGTCGTCTTGAAGGTTGCAGAATAGGACGAGTGTCTTATCCACATGTTGTTTTGTGTGCACGATGATTGAACAGTCATGTGTTCTTGATGTTGTACATTGCACCACCTTCCATCGACACTTGGCTCATCAGGCGGGCCCGCTTTGTGCCTTGAAAAGAAATCTCCATGATCGTCACAGTCATTTGAACATGGACATCTGGTGTTTCTGGTGAAACGGATTGTTGGTTTGAGGGTGCTGTACATTTACAGTATTCACATTTGGTCCTGTGGAACTGGGAAAGTGTACACGCATTCGAGGCCACCCAAAGGAGGGAGAGGAAGGCAGCACCACGCAAAAGGAGAGGGTAAAAAGCAGCACGACCAAAAGAAGGAGGAGCCAAGCCGCTCCACCCAAAGGCAGAGGAAAGCAGCCTATCCAAGAGGAGGAGGGAGGAAGGCAGTACCACCCAAAAGGAGGGGGAAAAAAGCAACACCACCCAAAGAAGGAAGAAGCCAGTCAGCACCACCCAGAGGTGAGCAAAAACTGCAGCACCACCCGAAAAGAACAGGAGGGCCACTACATCAACTGAACCTAAACTAACTTTTTTCAATTACATTTCATGAAACTCCTGTGAGTGGTGCTGCTTTCCTCTGCCTCCTTTGTGGACGGCCAAAAAAAAAAAACGAAATTGAACTTGATTAAATTTAATTGTTTGTTTTTTTCAAAAAAAAGAAAAAAACTCCCGTTGACCCGATCCGAAGAGTGGTGGGCGACAGCGGGCGCGCGCCTCCGTGCCATGACTTCCCTGTTGTGCGGGGCTCGCGTGCAGTCGAAGCTTGCCAGTGGTTTCTTTGGGCTGTGTCAGTGTACGGTGGTATCAGGATACAACACAAAAGTCACTGACGCGGGATGCTTTGTGCGAAAACGCGGGAGGTGCTTGGGCGCTGCAAGGTCGCAATCTAAATGAAGGAAGTGACAAAGGGAGGCGATGTGATGGCGGCTTGTTTAACACCCATTGGTGCTTGAAGAAAATTCTTAATAACGAATATTTTGATTTGCAATTTGTAAATAATCAAAATTGTCAAGATAAGCACAAATGTAAACACTGAAAACTGAACAATTAAAACAAAAAACGAAAAAAAAAAAAAAACAATATTTTTTTGAGGAAAAAATTACAACGTCAGACAAAACTCATAGCATGAAACCCAACACCCAACACACAACCCAACCCAACACCCAGTCCATCACCCGACCCAACGCTCCACCGAACACCAGTGTTGTTCTCGAAAAAGTTTTTAGAATGAAGTTTTTTTTGAGTTTTTAGCAGAACGAAGAATCCAAAACTAAAAAATAAAAATGCTGACCCGAAATTCGGATACTTTGCTAAAAAAAAAAACTTTTTGAAACTTTCGAAATCTTTTTAAAAACTATTGAAATCATTCTTAAATCTTGAAATCTGTTCTGAAAATAAAAATGATTTCGAACATTTAAACAAGAAAATATTCAAATTTCGGGTCGTGGGAGTTTTTTTTGGAATTTAGGTTTCAGTCGTGAATAAATTGTTTCAAGCAAAACTGACAACTTTCAACTAAAAAATCGAATCGAAAAACTAAACAAAATACATAATTGAGACCAAACACACAAAAACAAACGAAAAACGAATTTTTTCAAAAAAAAAAAATACACCTTTTTTGAAAAAAAGTGGAAAATCCAAAACGAAAGAAACCAAACACCCAAAAAAAAATGGAGAAAAAAAACACGAAAAAAATGAAAAAGAGAAAAAACTTTACAAAGTGTACAAATTCCCACAACACGAGACCCAACACCCCAACACACACCCAACCCAACACCCAACACCCACCCCGCCCAACCACCCAACACCCCAACCACCCACACCAACAAACCGAACCACCCAACACCCGACCCAACACCCAGCACCCAACACCAACACCCAACACTCCAACACCCACCCAACCCACCACCCAACGCCTTACCACCCATCCCTTAGTTTTCAGTTTTTAGTTTTGAGTTTTTAGTATTTGTGGTTTTGCTAAAAACAAAAAACTAAAAGTGCTGACCCGAAGTTCGGATACCTTGCTTCTTAAACTTTTGAAACTTCCGGAATCCTTTTCAATACTTTTCAAAGTTTTTTACCTGTTGGAATCGCTTTGCAAATAAAAATGAAGTCAAGACATGGGAGTTTTGAAAATTGTGTTTTTTGTTTTTCGTTTTGAGTTTTTTCAACAACTCAAAACTGAAAACTCAAAAAAAATCTAAAAACGAAAAACTGAAAACATCGAAAAAAACTGGAATTTAACAATGTTTCGAAATTCTCACAGCACGATACTCAACACCCAACCACCCAACCACCCAACCCGACACCCCAACAACCAAACACACAACGCCCAAACACCCAACCCGACACCAAACCTGCCACCCAACCGAACAACCCAACCCAATACCCAACACCCCAACACCCGAACACCCCAACACCAACCCAACTTTGAACCAACACCCATCTTTAAAAAAAAAATTTTTAGTTTGTATATTTTCAGTATTTAGCCGAACGAAAAATCAAAAAACGAAAAAAAAAAACCTGAAAAATAAGATGACCCGAAGCTCGGAGACCTGACTTTGTAACTTGGTAAACTTTCGAGATATGTGAAACTTTTCAAATCGTTTGCAAGCTCATGAAATCATTTTCAAAAAGGAAAAATGATTTCAAAAGATCCAAAAGTAAAGTTTTCAAACTTCTGGTCATGGGAGTTTTTAGAAAATGGTTTTGGGTTTTTTTGTTTTTAGTTTATCTCCGAACAAAAAATAAGGTTAAAAATCTGAAACAAAAGAAATCAAACGCAAAAACACACAAAAAACGAAAACACAGAAAAATCGAAAAAGAGAAAAAAACCTTACAACGTGTATAAATTCCTACAACACGAGACCCAACCAACCACCCAACCCAACACCCAACACCCCAACGCCGACCCGGCCCAACCACCCAACACCCCAACCACCCACACCAACAAACCGAACCACCCAACACCCGACCCAACACCGAGCACCCAGCACCCAACACCCAACACCCAACACTCCAACACCCACCCAACCCACCGCCAAAGCCCACCACCCAACCCTTAGTTTTTAGTGTTGAGTTTTTGGTATTTGTGGTCTTTGCTAAAAACAAAAACTAACAGTGCTGACCCGAAGCTCGGATACCTTGCTCCTTAAACATTTGAAACTTCCGGAATCCTTCTCAATACTTTTCAAAGTTTTTTACCTGTTGGAATCGCTTTGCAAATAAAAATGAAGTCAAGACATGGGAGTTTTGAAATTTGTGTTTTTTGCTTTTCGTTTTGTTTTTTTAACACAACTCAAAACAAAAAACTCAAAAAAAAATCTAAAAAAGAAAAACTGAAAACATCGAAAAAAACTGGAATTTAACAATGTTTCGAAATTCTCACAACACGATACCCAACACCCCAACACCGAAAACCCAACCCAACGCCCAACCCACTTCCCAATTTTCCGTTTTTTTTTTCATTTTCGTTCTTTTTGACATGTTTTTAGTTCATCGTTCGCAGTTACTGAAAATGATGACCCGAAGTTCGGAAACATTACTTTTGATCACTGTAAACTTGAAATCCTTTTAAAAACTTTTGAAAGATTTCAGAAGTTTACAAAAAAATCAACAGTTTCAACAAAGATTTCCGTAGTATAAAAAAGTTTTGAAAAAAAAAGTATCTGACCTTGGGTCAGCATTTTTAGTTTTTCGTTTTGGTTTTGATCAAAACTTAAAACTAAAACCTAAAAACAAAAAAACACGAAACACCAACAAAAATAAAAAAAACTTCACAAACTACCAGAAAACTTAAAAAACTCGAAACAAAAATGAAAATATAAATTTTTAATTTTTTAAGTTATTTATTGAAATACAAGATAAATAAAGAAAGGAGAAATTTCAAATAACCAGAAACTTGAAATTGTGCTTTTTTTTGTGAAAAAACACTGACAAATACAAGGGTACGAAGCCCAAAAATATACCGACCGATCTGCGTGTCCCACTTGCAACGAGCCTTCACCAAGGTTTGTCCATGATTGTGCCAGTACTGGGGCATCTGAAAATCACCAAAGACACGCACAGACAGACAGACACAAACACACACACAAACACTTCCACAAAAAAACCAAGAATACCGACAGAAAACGGAAAATACGTTGATCCAGAGACCAGGAAAAGATTGAAAGAACAACTCAAAAAAGAAACAAAAACACATTCCAACAAAAAAGAAAGTGTTGGAGTAAAAAGAGAAATCTGGAGAAAAGAGAAAAACATTGGAAAAACATGCAGAAAACAATCTAACGTAAAAAAAACCTTCTTTTGAAAATGGTCTCCCAAAAAAGTCCAAGAACAAACATTCATGGAAACACTGCACAAACAAAATAAAGTGTAAGGTTACTTTTGAAATGGTCCAAAAAGGTCCAAGAACAAAACATATGGAAAAACTTCACAAACAAGATAAAAACTGAGAGAATGGTCCCAAACAAGTGCAAACGACCCAAAAGTACGGCCCACGGGGGAGGCGGGCATCTGGCCACTGTCTGCGAGTCATGACTCGGGTGAGGGTTGACTCGGTGTCGGATGCTGGGGCAAGTTCAAGCAAATGTCACGAACGTGAGAGATTCTTGGGGTTCCCGCGCGGGCTCTTTCTTTCCCAAGCTCCTGGCACTTTTGGGTGTTGTCGGTTTCATGGTCTGGTGGTTGCGTGGTCACACGCTCCTGTAAATTCCTGGACACTGAACATGTTCGAATATGGCCCGCAAGTTGGATGAAGCACAAGCGATCTTGTGGGGGTGACCTCATGAGAATCCACTTGAGCATGAGGACCATCGTAATCCGAAAATGGTGCCATGAGGTGGGTCACGACTTCGAGGGGACACGTGCCTCCCACTTGACACGGAGATGGCCGAGGTGTCTTGCCAACGTGGAACCGAGCTTTCCGCTCCAGTTGTTTTCAGCCACAGAGTTGCGAGACTGTCAAAGGTTGTGCGTATGTTTGCGGAAGAGCAAACGCTGGATGGGATAGAGTCCAGCTCGAGACCTCTCTCGGTCACCACTCGCGGAGGTCAGAGCAAAGATGCGGGGAAAATGCACACTGTGTGTCCATTACGGTTGTGATCTGCAGCGACGGGTGTCAGCTGCAACGTGAAACAGTGTGCACACTACATCTCCACGCACGAGAAAGGAACGCAGACACGGACTCGAGACAAACCACAGACACACCACGACATTACATTACATTACATTACATTACATTACATTACATTACATTACATTACATTACATTACATTACATTACATTACATTACATTACATTACATTACATTACATTACATTACATTACATTACATTACATTACATTACATTACATTACATTACATTACATTACATTACATTACATTACATTACATTACATTACATTACATTACATTACATTACATTACATTACATTACATTACATTACATTACATTACATTACATTACATTACATTACATTACATTACATTACATTACATTACATTTCATTTCATTTCATTACATTTCATTACATTTCATTACATTTCATTACATTTCATTACATTTCATTACATTACACTACACTACACTACACTACACTACATTACATTACATTACATTACATTACATTACAGTACAGTACAGTACAATACAATACACTACATTACATTACATTACATTACATTACATTACATTACATTACACTACACTACACTGCACTACTCTACACCACACCACACCACATTCCAGTACCTTTCTTTATCTACGTTTCATTACAGTACATTACATTACATTATATTACATTACAATACATTTATTTTTAATTTAATTTCTTTTATTGCATTACATTACATTACAGTACAGCACAGCACAGTACAGTACATTTTATTCTATTTTATTACATAACATTACAGTACAGTACAATACATTTTATTTTATTACATTACATTACAGTACATTACAGTATATTACATCACATTACATTAACATTCACATTCACATTCACATTTCCATGTCCATGTCCATGTCCATGTCCACTCACACAATTACAATTACAATTACAATTAAAAATTACACTTACACTTACACTTACACTTACACTTACACTTACGCTTACGCTTACATTTACATTTACATGGACACTTACATGGACACTTACATGTACACTTACATGTACACTTACATGGACACTTACATGGACACTTACACTTACACTTACACTTACACTTACACTTACACTTACACTTACACTTACACTTACACTTACACTTACACTTACACTTACACTTACACTTACACTTAGACTTACACTTACATGTACACTTACATTTACACTTACTTTTATACATACAACGTGTAGGTGTGCAGTGGCACACAGAACACGTCACACACGTAGTGCCTGTGTCTGTCGTAGCCGTATCAGTTTGAGGTGTTGTGTTGCACAAGTTGGCCAGAGTTTTTGCGACCCCTCGTGCGGCCTTGTCCGCCGCTCTTTGCTCGCTTCCTACGGGACCTGGGCTTTCCCTGTGCTTGTTTCTCACTTCATCGCGACGCTGGAGGGTCTCTCCGAGGATGTCCTCCAGTATGCCCACAGTTATGGTCGGGATGCTGTTCTCGTGTGTCATGATCAGGTCTCCGCCAGGTTCTTGGTGATCCAGGCTGTCATATCCCTGTACTCACTCTTCCAGGCGCACGACAACGAGACGGTGTGTCGCACCAAGTTCTTGTCTACGAATTGCACGCTCTTCCACTCTTCGTTTGGATTTGGCCGGTCGTGCTCTTGCATAGATTCTGAAGAAGTGGGACAGCGAGCGCACGACGCAGATCGCGTTCGTAGCGTTCGCCATGTCCGTTAGAAACCCGGGCACCCAAGCAGTTTTTGTCTTGGTGCGCTTCTGGATGCCAGGGCATCGTGACGGATTGTTGCGTACTCTTCGACGGATTTTCACCCATCGGTTTCTCGTGTCTCCGTTGGTTCCACTCGTGAGACGATGCCTACAAACTTCATCCTTCGAATTTTGATGGACTCAGTTGATGTTCGTGGCTCTTTTGGTGCCAAGTTTGCGCAAAAATCCTGGCATCGTCTCAGCTCGAGACGAGCGTTCAGGTGGATGTCAATCACAGTGTGCAGTGCACTGACCTCATCTGTCCGAAGCCGTGCTTCTGGCTATTGCTCTTCACGACAGTGGATTCCGTCCACTTTTCTGTTACGAGTCTACCGTTGTCTGCGTTTCTTCCTCGAATTTGCTGTTTGTTAGTCGCTGTGATGCCGATTGTGCTCGCCAAGCTGTGTCCGCTTCGGGCCGCGAGACAGACATCACGATGACTTACGGTGACGGAATGTGGACACAATTCCTTTCAATGAAGGTCAGGCGCCGCCTCTGATGAGTTAAAGGGAAATTGTTCTTCTTGTCTCACGAAAGTCATGACCCCAATAATCTATAGAATTGGCAAACACCACTTTTTTGTGTCAAACGACAGGTCTTCGCTGATTTGTTGGGTTGAATTTTCGAATGGTCGGACGCGCACCTCGCGATGGTGGGCGCAATGGTCACCGAAAAAATGGTCAACAATACTTCCGGAAAAATCAGGACCGGGTCATGTGTGCATGTGCCCGCGAAGGTTGGCCCGCTGATCTAGCCCACCAGGTCGATGATTCAAATGGCCCCAGTTGCCTTCTACTCCACAGTAACCAATGAAACTGCGTTTGGAGCGCCAAAACAATCAATCACAGGAAATGAATCTCGCAATGTTTTCAAAAAAAAGCGAACAGCAGCGCACGCTGAAGGGGAGGGCAGGAGAGGAGGAGAACAAGAGAGGAGGAGTGGAGAGGAGAGGCGAGGGTGAGAGGAGGAGAACGGAAAGGGGAGGACAGGAGGAATGAGGAAGGAAGGAGCGCATTTGGCTTGTTGCGAAGATGAGATGAGTGGCATGGGAGGGAAAGGCGGAAAAGAGAGAAGGACAGAAGATGCCATTTCAAACTTGTTCGTTGAAAAAATGACATGGTCCAAAATTCAACCTCTGGCCCAGCTATGGTCAACGTAGTCCTGACATGTATCTATTTATTTTCATGTATTTAAAGTCGGAGGCTCGTGGCTCAGGATGAAACTTGCAAACGTCACCAGTGCCAGACCGATTGACTACCTGACGAAAAAGGAGCCTGTTAAACCAATTCAACACCTCCTCCCAGCTAAGAACGAACAACGACAAAGAGGCTCACATCGAAATGAAAGAAAGCCCTCATTCCGAAGAAGGCAAGCACGTACCCAGCCTACAACCCAAGCCTCAAAATGAAAGAAAGAACCCAGGCATCAAAACACCTCCTCCTTGCTTCCTGGCACTCTGAACACAGTGAACGAGGAGAACCCAGCGTCTCTGAGCTCCTCCAACTCGCAACCCTCATTTCTTGGCACAAAAAGGTCCATTGACAAGTGGCAGCTAAATGTCACTCTCCCGACCTCCCAATCCTTTAAGAAAAAAAGAGATCACTTCACTTCTGCCAAAGACTACAATAGCGAGATTATCCTTCCTACCCATTCAACGCCGTTGCTGCCCCACTCAGGGCTTTTTGGGCAACCATACTTCCACATGTCTCCTAAATCAGGAGAAGAGTCACTGGTCGACCGAAGGGCATTTTCTCCAACCATCATGTGCGGACCAATAAAAGCACATGCTTTCACTGTTTCGGGTGAGACACAGGGCCGAATTCGACCAACTCACTGAAGACCGTCGGCTCTTTCGTCAGAAGGAAAAAGAAGAGCTCACCGTGCGGTCCATACTTCCCTGGAACGTTCCAATGCGTGGAGGCTGTGCGCAAACGCACGCTGTCCCGCGGGTCCAAATAAAGCCAAACACTTTCCCACAATAGCTTGTTCACCATGCCTGAGCACTCTCGGACACAGGTCATTGAAGACCAATTCCACAAGAAGTCTCGTGCCAACAGTCAGCCTTGATACTGGTTCTCCACGCACTTCAAAGCGTTGTCCAGTGCCACAATGGGGTCTTTGAGGTGCTCTTCCCACAGTTCCAGTCGCGTCCCACTTATTCCCAAAACGTTGTCTTTGCGTTCTGGGTGATAAAAATCATCTCCACTGTCTTTTGCCGCCTTCATCTTCCAAAAGGCCTTCGCCTTTTTACTTTCATTTGGCTTCCTTACTCCCGCTGCCTCACTCAGTACGTTGTGGCGCTCGTACAAATCCTCCCATTCGCTGCCTTCACTTCCTTTGTAGATCGCTTGGCAAAAGGCATGCCAATCAGCGTCAACCAAGGGCCGTCTCCACCTGTCCTCCGCTGTGTGGTCAACATGGATGCTCGCTTTCTGGGAGCCAACATCCTCCGCTCTCAGCGTCAATTCCTCGGGACCTTCCCTGATTGACGCCTCGGGGCACTCCTCTTTAAACTTTGGCCTTCGCACCTCGAAAAGCCTTGCACATTTCCTCAAGTGGCCCACGTCCAAGGCACAGTGAATTTCAACTTTAATAAATTTTCTCAAGCCGTCCATAATTCCTTTTTCTGCTTCTTTCACCAAGGCCTGTTACAATACTCTGGATTGGGCTATCACCATCTTTCTGCCAGTTCGCCAAAGCTTCAGCGCATTGATCAAGTTTTCACACAAACCTTGCGGTGCCGCATGCGCATTGAAAACCTTTGCCTGGCTGGCACTGACACCGGTTTGTACTACCAATAACCGGTTGTGCGCTCTCCATTCATATTTTTCTCCACAGATTGCGCGCAACTGCAGTGCTTCTTTGCAACAGAAACCCGCCAAATATAGCCCTCCAGAAGAAAACTGTTACAATGCGGGCAAGTGTACGACAGAGTGACACCTCCCTGTCCTCCGGGTGGCGCGATGATTCGCCGCAGAAAATCTGCACTCTTCAACATGATTCCTTGTACAATGCTCAAGCTTCCCGTTTCATTTTTTGCAACTTTTTCAAAAGCTTCGCGTATTCTTTCGAAGGCGCATTCCGTCGCGCTTACTTCAACCTTGAAGATTCTTTTGTTTTCCTCCCAGTGTCCGTCTTTTGACGCATAGTATCCAAACCTCATCATTTTGGGAGCGCAGTCTGTGTCCGCCCTACTTTTTACTTGTTCCAGAAATTCTTTGGCAAGAGACTCTTGTTGCCATTGGCCTTGTGTCCCTCTTCCTCGGCATCCTTCAGATGTTTCCGCTTTCGCTCATGCAAGAGCCAGAATTTCATTGGCAGGAGACTCTTGTTGCCATTGGCCTTGTATCCTTTCCTGCTTTTCCTTCTCAGCATCCTTTAGAAACTTTTTCGCCTTCGCTCTTGCAGGAGAGAAATACTCCCCAATTCCTTATACAAACTGGTTTTTCCCAACAATCTCCATTGTCTGCCACGATGCGCCTTCTTTTCCACCACTGCCTTCCACTGCCAAGACTTCAATGGCGCCTGGCCCTGTGCCGTCAATCTTTCGTTGTAACACAGCTGACACAAATTGACCGTGTAGGACTCCTCAACATCATCGACAACAACCGAAACAAACTGCCAGAATCTGAGGGCTGTGTCACTGCAGCGATTGTCGCACCAAAACATAGGTCCTCGTGGAATGCTGAGCGCGCTTCGCACGAAACTTATTTCTTCTGCTTCCCCCCGGCTCAAGTTCAACGACTCTCTCACATAATTCTGCGTCTCTTCAGATTCCACCCGAATAACTTTTCTTTTCGGACTCTGAATCTCCGCAACCTCGTCCCCACGTGCCTTCCCATTTACCTTCTGTTCCACTGTTGTTTGATTCTCTCTTTCCTTCCTTGCCATTCTCGCCCGGACGTGCCCGTGGCCGCTTTCACCTTCAGGATTCATGGACAAGCCTTTCACCTCGCTCCCAAGACCACATCACCTTCCGGGTCCAGACTCCACACCTCTTTTCTAAAGTCGCATGGTCGCACGTGACGTTGCCGACGTGGAGTGCGCTTTTGTCGGATGTGCAAATCCTGACATGGTCGAACGTCCAAGGTCAAATTTTGACCTCTGGCGCTGCAAGGTTCGAACGTCATGGTCGCACGCCAAGGCCGCCGGGGTCACATGGTCGAACGTAACGGCCGCACGCCTCAATCCTGCTC
>CBDCEV010000312.1:0-6642 GCA_965215715.1 Hyphomicrobiales bacterium
AGGGGTTCTAGTAGGCTGTATCGTGTTAGTCAGGGTGATGATGTTGATGTTCATTGCACTCAGTATTTTGTTCATTCTTCTCTTTCTCCTGTTATACTCTTTCGTAGACGTCTTAAGTCAGTTGCGGATGTTCTTAAGGGTATCAAGGGTAAAGGGTTTACTCAATCTAGGTGGGACGCTTTGTTGATGAGATGGGGTGCTGTTTTGTCGTCATGGTCCTTGTGGTCCCATTTCTTCTCTTCATCCCTGGGAAAATTGGGTTCCTCCTGATCTGCATGGTTTTTATAGGTGGGTATTTGATTCCCTTGAGGTTTCGAATGGTTTCGTACGTCAGGTTGTTATCTCTCGACGAGATGAAGGTATCCGACGGTGGAATCGGTGGCTTAGGGAGGATTTAAGTTCCAGGCCGTACGCTTGGCTGAGGCCTGATTTTGTTCCTCCTTCTCCTTTCCTTGTTGTTAAAGATCCTCCTACTCAGTCTTCTAGGATTATTGTTGAACCTCATCTTATTGATGCTGAGTTTCGTAAAGCCTGGATGCCTTATTTTTGTAGGTCTGGTCATCCTCATGTTTCTGCTGAGCAATTTCTTGATTTTATTGGTCATTTTTTGCCTCAGGAAATTTTGTTGGATCTCCCTCGGATCACTGGGCGGGACTTGCAAGAAGTTGCTCGTGCCAAGAGGTCTACTGCAGGTGGTCTAGATGGTTGGGCCTGGAATGAGGTTAAAGCTCTGCCCCTTCCCTGGTTCTCTGGTCTTGCTATCCTTTTTAGAGCTTGTTGAGTCCACTGGTACTTGGCCTCAAGGTCTCTTGGATGCTTATATTGCCATGATTCCTAAAGCTGACGGCGATTCTACTCCTTTAGGGCAACGGACCCTCAGTGTCCTTCCTGTTGTGTACAGGCTGTGGGCTTCTCTTCGGCTTGGACATTTACGGGAATGGGTTGAGGGGTGGTTGCCCAAATCAGTGTATAGCTTAGGTAATGGTTTATCCTCAGTAGAGGCCTGGTTTTCTACTGCTTTGGACATTGAAGAGGTTCTTTCTGGCACTGGTGGTGATCAGTTACATGTTATGGTTGCTGATGTTATTAAGTCCTTTGATACTGTTGACAGATCTATTCTGGACTGTACTTTGGGTCGTCTTGGGCTTCCTGACTGGGTTTCGTAAAGTTTATTTTTCGTTCCATAGTCAGGTTCGGTTGAGGTTTAAGCTGGCTACTGGCCTAGGTGAGCCTTGGTGCAGAAATGGTGGTATTCCCCAAGGATGTCCCCTGAGCATGGTTTTTATTGTTGCTCTTTATGTTCCCTGGTGCCGTCATCTTGAACCATTGCCTGATATTGAGCCTCAACTTTATGCTGATAATCTCAAATGTAGTGCTGCCCGTCCCCGGGCTTTATTTGAGTCTGCTTATTTTACTGCTAAATATGTTCGGCTAGTTGGTCAAGATGTTTCGCCTGGTAAGTGTGTCCTTAGCACTTCCAAGGCGGTTCGTCGGGCCATGAAACTTTGGGACATTTCGGGTGATGGTGGCTTATGGAAGGTTCAGCTTGATGTTCGTGATTTGGGTGGCCATCTTGATTTCACTTATCGTGCTCGAGCTGGTACCCTTTCTGGTCGTATTGGTAAGGCTACTGTTGGGGTTGCTGCGGTTGGTGCTTTGCCTTTTGGCTTTCAGGTCAAGCTTGGTCTCATTCGTGGCAAATTTCTTCCAGCTGGCTTGCATGCTGCTGAGGCTTCTTATGTTTCCTCGTCGTCCATTAGCGCTTTTAGGGCTGCTATTGTTCGTTCTGTTTGGTCCACTAGGATGCCTCTGGCCAATTCTCCTGCTATTCTTAATCTTCTTGATGGTCCTGTTGATGTTGATCCTGCATTTTATATTGTTTGGTCTAGGTTTCGTATGATGCGTAGGTATCTTGCTTGTTGTCCTGAGGATGAGCCCAGGATTTTTCGGGATTCTGGTGAGCATGGTTGGCTTCGGGGTCTCTCTTCCACCTTTGCGTATGATGACTGGTCCCATTCAGCATTTTCGTAGTGCTATTCTGGATGCCTGGCATTTCCATGTTTTTTCTAAGCTTTCAGAGCGTAAAGGTTTTCGGGGTGTTGAATTTGCTGATCTTAAAGGCTCTTTACAACTACTTAACTCGACCCACCTGAGGGATCGAGATAAAATGTTGTTAAGAGCCATTCTTTGTGGGGGAGTATGGAACGGATTCCTTCTTGGTAAAGCCAGGAAGGAAGATGTTCCATGTCGCTTTTGCGGAAAGAGGGATGGTGATGGTCATCTATTTTGGGACTGTTCCTTTCCCCCCCTTCAGCATGTACGTGATCTCCCTGAGTTTTCATTTCTCATGTCTTTAGATCGTAGTATGTGGCCAAGATGCTTACTTTGGCATGGTTCGTTACCTGGTCTTAATGGTATGCTTGGTGATAAACCCTGGGCTTTATCTTTTGGTGAGCTCGCTGCTTTTCATCTTGAAAGATGCATTGGTGCTTATCCGGTTGACTTTTCTGCTGCTTGGACTCCTCCTGATTACTGGGATGCTGATGATATTGCCTTAGAGGTTCCTGATCATCCTAATATCTGGACTGATGGTAGCAGAGAGGACTTTTCCTCTATTGGGGGTTTTGAGGTTGCTGGTGCTGGTGTTTACCTCCTTGCTTCTGAGATTGCTTTTGATAACGCTGTTTGGGGAACGGTTGAAGAGTATGGCAATGCTCAACTGGAGCGTTGCCGTGCTTTTCTACCTATCCCTGGGGTCTTGCAAACTGTACAACGTGCTGAATTCTGGGGTGCTATTGTTGCTTTGCAAGCTTATTGGCCTTGTCATCTTGGTATTGACAACCTTAATGTTGTTCGTAGCATTGGTCGTCTGCTTGATGCTGGTTGCTTAGCTAAGCCACTTCCGTTGGTCAAAGATGGTGACTTGGTTGCTCTTGTCCAACACATGATTCGTACTCGTGGTCGTAGTACGGTTCGTGTCACTAAGGTCAAAGGTCATGCTAAAGATTATGATGTTCAACATGGTCATGTTCGATTAGTTGATCAACAGGGTAATGTTGAGGCTGATATTGCTGCTGATCTTGGTCGTCGTAATCAACCTGAAGTTCTGATTGATGCTAGACGTCGGTTGCTTCAGGCTCGAAGTTATTGGTATCCTGTCATGGCTGATCTGCATCGCTTCATGATTGCTATTGCCAGGGTTTCGGTCAATCATGATGGTAAGGGTGGTACTGCTCCTCATCCGCTGGTTTGGGATCAGGGGAGCAAACCTAAGGTTCGTAAGCCTGACATTCGGGTTACAGAGGATCTTGCCTCACTTCCTGGCCCTCCTGGGTTCCTAAATTGTGATTGGGTTCAGGTTCATGCTGGTCACATTACTGATGCTGACGTTGCTGCTTGGCCCTATAGTGTTGGTATTCTGGTTAGGTTCACTTCCTTTCTGGGCACCTTACATTGGCCATCTGGCTCTGTTGACTTGGGTCATTTTGGGATCTCCTTTTTGGAGCTTTTAATCCTTTTCGAGCAATGGGCTGGACACCGATTGCTTAGTGAAAAGGTTATTCGACCTCATGTTAGGGCTGGTCGTCCTATTTCACTTCCTTCTGTTCCTGTGTCAGAGGGAATTGAAATACGACATGGGTGTCAGTTTCTCAGTAGCTTACTTCGTGCGCTTGGTAAGTTACCTGGAGGACTTGGTAGGTTTTTTGCCTTGCAGACTTGGTACTCATTTATCTAGGTTAAGGCATGTTGGTTGGAATCAATGTTCTCATGACTTGGACTCCAGGCCATTAGAATCTTGCCATCATCAGTGCCTTAAGGCTGTATGTGAGGTTTTGGGGTATCCTAAGGGTTCTGCTTTGGAGCTTCTGGATGGCACTTTGAAGCTCCGATACTGCACTACTCTTTTTACCAAGCGTTTTCCCCCTTGGTCTTTACCTCAGGTTTCTTTCGGGACTGGTAACAGGAGTTTTAGTACTATCGGTCATCTCCTGGATATTGATAGTACTGTTGGTAAAAGAGTCCGGCTTACCAAGAAGACGCGTCCAGATATTTCTTCTCATGTCATTCCGGACCCAGTTCCAGGGCACTCAACGCCGAGGAGATGGAAAAGATTGCTTCCCCCTTCCTCCGAAGGAGAAGGGGGAGAGGTGGGCGTGCCTCGCAATCTTTTTCCTCGCCTTGGGGTTGGGTGATTTTGCACTTGGGAACGCCTGGATCCTGCTCTCGGAGGCTACAGGCGTAGGGGTTCCGGCTGGACAGTCCAGCCGAAGAGGCTAGCACAATGGTGCTAGCCTTTTAAATTAGTTGCATTCGTGCGCACAGATGGACAGACACCTGCGCGTTACATAGTGTCCGCACCACTACCACTACCACTACCACTACCACTACCACTACCACTACCACTACCACTACCACTACCACTACCACTACCACTACCACTACCACTACCACTACCACTACCACTACCACTACTCCCTGGCGATGTCGTGGTGCCAGGGATCAACTCTCGGGTAACTCCGAGAGGCCAAGATCAGCCCAGGGGTCTGCAGGGGCAGCGTGCCGGGTCCGATGATGGGCGACACTCCTTCAGGAGTTGTTGCCCTGAGGACGTGGCCGTCGCGTGTCGGCCACCTTCGGGTGTGCTAACCCACGCCCCCGCGGACCCCGAGCCCTGTACAGAGCGAGCCACGAACATTATTACATCAGTCTAGGGCGGCGCCCGGGAGCCCCAAAGTGGGTTCCCGGATGGCGTGGGTGGATTGGGTCTGAGGTCTGGGGAGGAAGGTGGTGGCGTGGACGTCTCTGTGATCATGCTCGCGTTCCAGCAGTCCAAGTCGTACGAGAAGTTGGAGGTGCCTCAGATTCAGCTCATCGTCGGAGTGCTGGACATTCCAGTTGTGTCGCAGAGATGTCTGCTGAACACGTGGAGTTGTGAAAACATATGCATGACTTCTTCGTTAACTTGTGTCGAAAACAACAACAACAATTATACAATCTGGGGAGGCTCCGTTTTAACAGGCGAGGAGCCTCCACCCCACTCTGGGGAGTTGAAGCATGCTCTTCCCCAAGCAGGCGGCCCAACCCAATCCCAGCTATCCCGCCCTGCGTCGTCAGGACACCACATCTCCATGGAGCACCGACTACGGAGGAAACAGTTGAACTCTGATTCTAACGCCAGCAATAAAAAAATATTTGAAAGAAATACAAGAAAAAAGAAAAGAAGAAACTTTTTCTTCGGAAAAATTAAAAAGAAAATGAAAACTCAAAAGTTAAAAAAAGAAAAGGAACATTTTTGAGGGCGCAAAGGTGTATTAAAAAATCAAAAAATGAAGAAATGAGCAAAAAATGGGAAAAATGAAAATAAAAAGCAAGAAAAAAGACAAAAAACGGGAGAAAAAATAGTAGGAAAAAAAGGAAAAGAGGGCCCAAAGGGGTACTACCACCCGAGATGGGCCCAAAAATTGATTTTTCACATAAGAACTGTCAAGAGAAATCGTAACGAAATTGAGGCCCAAAAAAAATCAGATTTTGAACACCCAACAAAGACAAAGAAAACGAAAGAAAACGAAAGAAAATGAAAGAAAATGAAAGAAAATGAAAGAACATGAAAGAACATGAAAGAACATGAGAGAAAGTGAAAGAAAATAAAAGAAAATGACAGAAAATGAAGAAAAATGAAAAATTTGAAAAAAAGAAGAAAAATGAAAAAAAATGAAAAAAAGGGATATTTTTCCTAAAAAAGAAAAAAAGAAAAAATGTAAAAAATGAAAAATAAAAGAAGGGGAAAAACTGAAAAAACATCAAAAAATGAAAAAAATAAAACGAAAAAAAAATAGATTTATGAAAAAAAAAAAAAAGAAAAAAGAAAAAAATGAAAAAAAATGCAAAAAATGAAAAAATGAAAAAATGAAAAAATGAAAAAAAAACGAAAAATTGAAGAACAATGATGAAAAAAGAAAGAATAATGAAGAAAATTGGATTTCACACTCAAAATCCTCTACGATTTCCACGGTTTACCGTTGTTGTAACTTTTTTCGTCAAAATCCTAGACGATTTCCATGATTTCGTTTCGGAATGTGTCTCTTTCCCGAGGAAAATCAACAACCCGTTTTGGGGGGTAACGTTTTTTTTCAGAAGAAAAGTGGCAATTTTCATTGGACGTGAAACAAAAACGCACATTTTTCAGACGAAAATCAACGAAAAAAATTCGCTAAGGTCAGCCCATGTAACAATAATTATTCTTTTACAATAATATAACCATTCAACAACCACAACTTCAACTACAACCACAACCACAACTACAACTACAACTACAACTACAACCCACCACGGCTGGCCGGTTTGACGTACCGGTGGGGCTCAATAGCCAGTCAGTTCTTTACCCTTGTGGGCAACAAGGCGTTTTGTTCGAACTTGTTGCTCATTTCCCAGTAGTGACAAGAGGCACGTACACAAACCCAGCGGGTGGCTCGTTGTGATGGCTGCACGCGACGGAGCAGACGGCAGCACAGGGAGTGCCCGCCGTCGACGGACGGCAGCGACGCCTCCGCTCATTCCTCCGACATGAGCGGACGGCAGTCGCGATGGCCCTTGCCGAGACCAACCACCACTCAGCTCCACGGAGACCGACGATGGCAAGGG
>CBDCEV010000313.1:0-3598 GCA_965215715.1 Hyphomicrobiales bacterium
GTGTGGCGCGCGTGCAGTCCAGAACATCTAAGGGCACCACAGACCTGTTTTTGCCTCAAACTTCCTTGCGTTAGACACACAAAGTCCCTCTAAGAAGTAATCAAATAAGAATCAGACTTGACACTATTTAGCAGGCTAAGGTCTCGTTCGTTAACGGAATTAACCAGACAAATCACTCCACCAACTAAGAACGGCCATGCACCACCACCCATAGAATCAAGAAAGAGCTATCAAACTGTCAATCCTCACTATGTCTGGACCTGGTGAGTTTCACCGTGTTGAGTCATATTAAGCCGCAGGCTCCACTCCTATTGGTGCCCTTCCGTCAATTCCTTTAAGTTTCAGCCTTGCGACCATACTCCCACCAGAACACAAAAACTTTGATTATTCATAAGGTGCTGAAGGAGTCATAAAGCTAACGACCACCAATCTCTAGTCGGCATGGTTTATGGTTACGACTACGACGGTATCTGATCGTCTTCGATCCCCTAACTTTCGTTCTTGATCAATGGAAACATCCATGGCAAATGCTTTCGCAGTAGTTCGTCTTTAACAAATCCAAGAATTTCACCTCGGACAATTTAATACGAATGTTCCCAACTATCACCATTAATCATTACCTATGGCACACAAACCAACAAAGTAGGCCACGAGTCCTATCTTATTATTCCTTGCTGATGTATTCACCACAAGCGCATGCCCGAAACACTCTAAGTTCCTCAGAGTAAAGGTTCCGAGTACCGCTCCACACAATGAAGTGCAGATACAGTCTTCGGAAAAGATGCCCAGGGCCATTCAGATGCTGACCCGCAAGGGGACCGACTGTCCTCGGCAGAAATCCAATTACGAGCTTTTTAACCGCAACAACTTTAATATACACTATTGGAGCTGGAATTACCGCGGCTGCTGGCACCAGACTTGCCCTCCAATTGATACTCGTAAAGAGATTTAAATTTTACTCATTCCAATTACAAGACAAGACATGGATGCCCTGTATTGTTATTTCTTGTAACTACCTCCTTGTGTCAGGATTGGGTAATTTACGCGCCTGCTGCCTTCCTTAGAATTGGTAGCCGTTTCTCAGACTCCCTCTCCAGAATCGAACCCTGATTCTCTGTTACCCGTCACTGCCATTGTAGGCCAATACCCTACCATCAAAAGCTGATAGGTCAGAAACTTGAAAGACTCGTCGCCAAAGGCGATCAGTATTTTATCATGAATCACCAAGAACACAACCAAAGTTGGAAGGTTTGGAATCTAATAAACACAACCCTTCATGAGTCGGGTCTGTATGCATGTATTAGCTCTAGAATTACCAAAGGTATCCATTTAATGAATGCCATCAAATAAACTTTAACTGTTTTAATGAGCATTCGCAGTGTTACCGTGTGAAAGTTGATACTGAGACATGCATGGCTTAATCTTTGAGACAAGCATATGACTACTGGCAGGATCAACCAGGTTAATGGAGCTACACACGAATCGTGCCGCGAAGCACAGATACGGGAAGCCACGATGTAAAACATCTACCATGACAGTCTCATATGAAAACATGAATTTACAAATCCGAAGCATGTTCGATGCCGAACCAACGTCCGCCGAACTCATTTCATGACGACAACAATTTGTTAAGCGATGTTGTCATCAATGTAACGCCCAAGCTTCGAACGCAACCCCATGCAAGCGCATGGCACTCGAGAAACGAACGCCTAACACCACACATCACCGCTCAAGCAGAATTGCACCCGCAAGAAAGCGGCGACAATTCAACCAAGTAAGGCGGGATGCCAAAACTCCCAAAAGGAGTTACCACACCTCCCAAAAAAAAAGCCCTCTCCCTGTTCCACCAAAAAACCCACACCAAAAAAAAAACGAACTTGCATCGCTCAAGAGTTCCTGCGTACACGCACAACTTAATGACGGCTTTTGACATCAGCGTTGAACTTCCAAACGTGTCAATCAAAAACTGGACCGATTTAGGTGCGTGCTTTGACCACACACACATCTCACAGACATGATGCATCTGGAATGACAATTTATATCCAACATCGACAACTAGACATATGGATAGAAATTGAAATGTTCAGCCTTTTTGAATAGTGTTAAAGAGAGGAGAGGAGAGGAAAGGTAAGGTAAGGTACGGCAAGGCTGCGGCCGCGAAAAATGCGAAAAAGAAAAAGAATGCGAAAAAGAAAGGGGTGAAAAAAAAGTGAAAAAGGGTGAAAAGGTGAAAGAAGAGAAAAAAAGGAAAAAGAAGAAATTTCTGTCAGCTCGGCCTGGCACCTGCCCAAAGTTCTTTGTTTTTTTTTCCGCAAAAAAAACAAGCACCTGCCCGAGGTTCAGAATCGAAAAAAAAAGTGCGATCCACTCTCCACAATTTCTGTCAGCTCGGCCCAGCACTTGCACCCCCCAAAAAAAAAGAAAAAAAAAAAAAAGGCCAGCGAGACCCTCATCCCAAGATTCAGACGCAAGGGCAAGGGTCAGGGCAAGGGTCAGGGCAAGGGTCCGGGCAAGGGTCAGGGCAACGGTCAAGGCAAGGGTCAGGGCAAGGGTTAGGGCAAGGGTCAGGGCAAGGGTCAGGGCAAGGGCAAGGGCAAGGGCAACGGCAAGGGCAAGGGCAAGGGCAAGGGCAAAGGCAAGGGCAAGGGCAAGGGCAAGGGCAAGGGCAAGGGCAAGGGCAAGGGCAAGGGCAAGGGCAAGGGCAAGGGCAAGGGCAAGGGCAAGGGTTAGGGCAAGGGTCAGGGCAAGGGTCAGGGCAAGGGTCACGGCAAGGGCAAGAAAGAAAGAAAGTAAGAAGAACGACATGCCTGAGGGTTCAATTTGCAAAAAGAAGCAACGAATTCTTTTCTTTCTGTTTCAAAAAAAAATCACCAAAACCCTCATTTCAGTCAATTAACAGAAGTCAGAGCATTCCCTCACTCTCCCTCTACATTTTCTTTCAGCTGGGCCAAGCACTTGCATTCCTAACAAAAAAACAAAAACAAAAAAAGCCCTCAGCTTCCCGTGTGTGTTTAAAGACTCACCAGTCCGTGTGTGTTTAACGACTCACCAGTCCGTGTGTGTTTAACGACTCACCAGTCCGTGTGTTTTTTACGACTCACCAGTCATCCATCAAAAGCATACGGCTCAAGACGGGTGTGTTTCTGGTCACATTGGGTGGGTGCAGCACCGCGTCAGACCATACTCCAAAAGAAGCAAGACATAGGGACCAACATCGCACAGCGCCTCCCGCGCACATGGTGCACAATGTGTCATTAGGCCAGTTTGAAACCATAAGAAACCTTCAACTACAAAAAATGTATTGGCAATTGGAGCACGAATCTGAGCCGCACAAACAAGATGTACACCTGATGCATTTGGTTTGACAATTTGTATCCAACGTCGACAACTAGACATGTGGATAGACATTGAAATGTTCAGTCTTTTTGGTGGGCAAGAACTTCTCAAGTACAGAAATCTGCTGAAAATCTCGATGCTCCTTTAGTCTGTGTTAGAGAGAGGAGAAGAAAGGTAAGGTGGCAAGGATGCGGCCGCGGAAAATGCGAAAAAGAAAAAGAATGCGAAAAAGAAAGGGAAAACGAAAAAAGGGTGAAATTGG
>CBDCEV010000314.1:0-7448 GCA_965215715.1 Hyphomicrobiales bacterium
CCGGCCTTCGGCCGGCGACGCCTTCACACAAAAACGGACTATATTGACTGTCCCGCCCTTTTTTGTTTCTTTTTCACTTCATTTTTTTTCTTTCTTTTCTTTTTTATGTTGACATTTGAGATGGTCAGAGAGGCCAAACAAAATTGGCCGAAGTCGAAATTGGCCGAAGTCGAAATTGGCCGAAGTCGAAATTGGCCGAAATCGAAATTGGCCGAAGTCGAAATTGGCCGAAGTCGAACTGGCCGAACTCGAAAAAAAAAATTGGCCGAAGTCGAAATTGGCCGAAGTCGACCACGACCCTCCGCCGGACCCTCCTCTTCCGGACCGCCCAAAATTTTGCTTTTTTTACCCTCCCCCGCCGCCATTTTCGTTCTTTGTGTCTTTCTCTGGATGTCTTCTCGTGGAATTTTGGTGGTGTTTTTGAAGGCCGGGACCCTCAAATGTGCACGTTTGGAGTTCTCGGGCTGTGTTGCGTTTGTGTGTGTGTGTGTGTGTGTGTGTGTTTTTGTGTGTTGTGTGTGTTGTGTGGTTGTGTGTGTTGTGTGTTCTGTGTGTTGTGTGTTGTGGGTGTGTTATGTTGCCGGCGGGGCTTCACACGACAGCCCGAGAGCCCAAACGTGCACAGCAGAGGGTCCCGGCGCTTCAAACAAGACCAAAATTCCACGAGAAGACCCCCAGAGAGGGAAGAAAAGAACGAATTTTGCGGCGGGAGAGTGAAAAAAAAGCGCGAATTTTTGGGCTCCCCACTTTTCGGGCCCCCAGTCTTCGGGCCCCACCCCTTCGGGCTCCCATTTTATCTGGGTTGGGCCATCACCCTTCTGGCGCCCACAATTCCAGCTCCCACCCTTCGAACCCCCACCCTTCGAACCACCCCTCGAACCCCCACTTCTTAAATCCATGAAACCCCACCCACGACAACTCAACACACACAAAAAAAACCAAACAATTCATTTCAAAAAACCCAAACAATTAACTCCCAAAAACCAAAATCTTGGTGGTTTTTCAGGTCTTGTGCACCTTTCAGTTGTTGTCTTCTTTACTCCCGGCAACTCCCTGCTCAGTTCTTGGAGGTGTGTTGTATCACCATTTCCAGCACCTCCGCACCCATGGTTGTCGCGTTTCCAAGTTGATGGATTTCTTCGTGACCACACTTTCAGACCAAGACGGTGCGACAACTGTTCTCGCAATTTCCTGGAGACTTTTGAGACACTTCGCTTGCTTGTGAAGGTCTTGGTGTTGTTCTTTTGCTCTCACCTGGACAGCCGCAACTTTGTAGTCAAGGCCAGTCAAGTTGAGACGTATTCTTGGATTCACTGTGGTGTCCCTCACCCTTAAGTTGTTTTCCTGGACTCTTTTCGTGGCCACACTTTCATTGAGACCGTGACGGTGCGACACGTGCATCAACCAATGTAATTTGGGACGGTGCGACGCGTGTATCAACCATTTGAGTCCTTGTTCCTCGTTGTCATTACCAGATCTAGCAGCATCTTGGGTTTTGGAGACACTTTGCTCGTTTGTTGCGTCACCATTTCGCTCTCACGTCTTTATCCTTGTGTTGGCAACTCTGCACCCGTGGCCACTCAAGATGGTGTCAGTCTCTTGGAGGTGTGTTGCATCACCATTTCCAGCAACTCCGCACCCATGGTCACCAGGTGTGTTGCACCATTTACTCCCGCATTTTTCACCTCAGTGGCAGCAACATCGCACCCATGTTTTCAGGTCCCACTCCATCAGATGTGTTGCAGTTCAGCTCTTGGAGGTGTTGCATCACCATTTTGCTCCCGTTCTATTTCTTGCGGTTTTCGCCTCGTTGCTGAGATGAAGCGATGGCAGATTTCAGGTGTGTTTAATCTCGATACTCCGGTGTTTCTCTCCTTGGTGGAAGCAGCTCCGCACCCATGGCCACTCAACATGTTGGTGGTGGATTTCAGGTGTGTTGCATCACCAGTTTGCAATCGCGTTTTTCACCTTGGTGCCGCAATTCCACACACTTGGCCCGTCAAGACATGATGATGGTGGCTTTTCAGGTCTTGTGCACCTTTCAGTTGTTGTCCAGCAACTTCCTGTTCAGCTCTTGGAGGTGTGTTGTACAACCATTTCCAGCACCTCCGCACCCATGGTTGTCGCGTTTCCAAGTTGATGGATTTCTTCGTGACCACAAATTCAGACTGAGACGGTGCGATAACTGATCTCGCAATATCCTAGAGACTTTTGAGACACTTCGCTTGCTTGTGAAGGTCTTCACGTGTTGTTCTTTTGCTCTCACCTGGATAGCCGCAACTTTGCAGCCAGGGCCATTCAAGTCAGGGAGAATTCTCGGTTTTTTCACTTTGGTGTCCTCGCTCTTCAGTTGCTTTGCTGGACTCTTCTCGTGGCCACATTTTCATTGAGACCGACACTTGCATCAACCAATGTAATTTGGGACGGTGCGACTCGTGTATCAACCATTTGAATCCCTGTTTCTCGTTCTCATTACCATATCTAGCAGCATCTTGGGTTTTGGAGACACTGTGCTTGCTTGCGAAGCTCATTCCGGTTGTTGCGTCAGCATTTCGCTCTCACATCTCTCTCTTTGGTGGCGGCAACTCCACCCCCGCGGTGCTGGAGGACATCACCATCTCGCTTAGTTCTGCTCTCAGCGATTCTCACCTTGGTGGCAGCAGTTTTGCAGTCATGACAAGTCAACAGGTTCCGTGAGGAAGGATTGCTCCCTTCACTTCCCAAGTTGCTGGACTCTTCTCGTGACCACACTTTCATTGAGACCGTGACGGTGAGACACGTGCACTTTTCAATGGTGTCCCTATCGTTCATCGTCATTGCCAACAAATTCAGCAATAGGTCACACTTCGCTTGCTTGTGAAGGTCGTCCAGGCTGTTGTCGCACTCAAGTGAATGAAGAGCTTGTCTTGGAGAATGAGATTGACATTGACGTCGCATCTGACGAGGTCATCTTTTTGCCGTGAAAGTGTCTTAAGACTTTGTTGGTCCGGAGATCATCTGAGTCTTTGGTTGAGCGCTTGCCTTTTGCAGTGGAGAGCAGTTCTTTCAGCGTGTTGAATCTGACCCATCGTGAGTCGTCAAGGTCTTGTCTCTCTCTCTCACGAAGATCATGGTTAAGAACCGAAGTCAATGTTAAAAAAAAACGATTTGTCGCACGACAAAACTCACGGAAATTTGATATATGTTAAGATATTCACACGTTAAAGAACTTTTATTTCATTTTGGTCGTAATAGCGCAGTCGCTTAATTCTTGATCGTCATGTACGATAGATACGTCATGAATTGAGTTTGGACAACAGCGTACGTCTTCTTTCATCATGTCGTTGTTCTTCAGTGATCATAAATAAACATTACATATTCCATTAAATCCACACGTGATCATCACGAAGTGCTTGCTCTGAAAGCTATTCCCTTGAATAGGATCACAACGAATACGTTTTTTAAATCACTTTTGATGGATTCAAAGAAGTTTCACGAGTGATCGAGAAAAAACGTCAAGAAACAAAGCGTATACCAACAGTGATAATGAGGAACAAAATTGAACAAAATTATCAAGATAATCACTTAGAAGATCAAGATGATGTTTGTCAAGATACGATTATCTAATAATAATGATGAATTCGTGAATACGAGAATTCAACGCTGAAATCTACACTACGAAGTGTTTGCTGATTTGTTTTGTTTTTAGGGACGTTCGAAATCTAGTATCCGTCTGAAGACGATGGATTCTCAAATCAAATGACTCACTGATCAAAAAACGAAAAGGAGCAATTTTCAGGTCAACAACACACATGATGAATAATTTCATGAAAAAAAAAAGTTCGAGTTATGTTCGTGGAGATCGAACGTACTTCCGCTTATCGGGTGAAGACAAAACAAAAATGAATACTCACTCATGCGACGCATTGTGAAAGTCAGAAAGATAAACACATACTAATGGAGAGAACAAGTGTGTCAGATCCGATTTTCAAAAATGCATTTCATTCATCGGAATTTGGACTGAAAAAAAATTTCATTTTCTTGACGCAAAATCGATGAGATTCTGTTTGAAATGATTTGATTAGAATTGAAAATATTATTTGAACATTATTGTCCAAATTCCTTGCAAAGCAATTTTCTTTAAATCACGTAGTAATTCTGACTGCAAAATTGGAAGATTATTAGATTAAACTTCACTTGAATTTCTGGGTGATCCTCGCTTATATGTGTGTCAAGCTCCAAATGCGTTTATATGTGTGTCACCGTGTGGGTCCATTTTGGGTCCATTTTGGGTCCATTTTGGGTCCATTTTGGGTCCATTTGGGTCCATTTTTGGGTTTGGGTCCATTTTGGGTCCATTTTTGGGTCTAATATTGATGCATCTTTTGTGGTTTCACTCAGTATTCAGACAAGAATCAGTATTTAGACAAGAATCAGTGTTCAGACAAGAATGCTCTTCAGACCAGAATATTAATTTAGACTGTTAAAAAACGTGCGAGCGAAGCGAGCAAAGGTGAGCGAGCGAAGCAAGCTCCGTTGCGGATTCAGCACACACATATAAACGCATTTGGTGACACACATACAAACGCATTTGGTGACACACATATAAACGCATTTGGTGACACACACATAAACGCATTTGGTGACACACATATAAACGCATTTAGTGACACACATATAAACGTATTTGGTGTTTGGGAGGGGCAACTCCTGACACACAAAGAAACGCATTTGGGGCTTGACACACATATAAGCGAGGTCCATGGGAATTTCTCGTCTTACATATGTGTAGTCGATTTTTCAGTCCTTTCCACGAGATCTTGAATGTGCCAACTATGATTGACGCTGTATTTTTCTGCATAGCTATCAATAAAGTTTCTTTTCAATCCGTACATCTTATTGAGTGAATTCCTCGTTGTTTCGAAACTTAATTTTCACTTGAACTTGCGAACACGATCTTAATCGATCTATCGACCCATCATCTCTTGGATCGATTCGATCGTATCACGAAATTTCAAATCGTTGATAAAAGTGAGAATTTCATTGTTCGAAAAATTGATTCTCAACAGGGAACGAATCAGGATTGCAACGTCCAATCTCGATATTATCACAAATTTCCAGCTAAGACGATATGTTCGATCAATCATTTAACGTGTATATGAACTTCATTTGAATGGATAATCGTATCAAGCTAAAAATTAAATGACGTCTCATTATTTAGAAGTTTCACGATTTTTCTATTTGTAACGTTCACTCTTGTAACAAGTCTCAGATACAGTACTCGCCAACAAAATTGTGATGGTGAAAATCGTTTTTTAATGTAATCCGATCCTTTTGAAAATCAATTGGAATCTCTTTCGTTTTCTTTCAGATTGTTATCGAATGCATTGACACGTTTCAATCCCGCAGCATGAAGTAAGAATCTGGAGTAAAAATACACATCATCACACATATTATATTGAAAAATCTGAAATACGATCGAACATTCAATTTTTTCAATAACATTGAAATATTTTTCGTTATGATTTCTGACACGAACGTTCGTCATAATCTAAACCTTTTTTTTCATCTTCACTTGCAACTCATTGTATCCCTAAATTTGCATTTTAAGTTGTATGATCTAATCAACACGTCATGTCGGACATCGATTTGTAAAGATTTATGCTCGTATTGGTTGTTTTGTGTTTGTATTACTTCTGTAATATCTTGCATTCTTTCTCTCGTATACCCAATATTGCTGTAAAAGCACTCGATCAACAGAGAATTTTAGCAACACGTCAGAAACCTTTTCGCGTTGCTCTTGAATCTTCGTATATCGAGACATATTTTCATCTGGATTACCGACTGACGACACTTCAGTTTCCCACGTGCGGCCCCAGGACAAAAAAAACGCACCGGGACAAAAAAAACGGAAACGGCACAAAATAAGCAAAACACGCGGGAGACAAAATAAAAAAATGCATTTGGGACAAAATAAAAAATGACAAACGGGACAAAAAAAAACATGGGTCCGAAAGTGGGAAAGGGGGCTACAGGGTAGGGGGTTGAAGGCCCGGAGTTTGGGAGGTCGGAGGGTGCTGCCCCAAACTCAGAAAAGGTGGGGCCCCGAAGGGTGCGGCCCCGAAGGGTGCGGCCCCGAAGGGTGGTAGCCCAAACCAACTTTGGCCAAACCGACTTTGGCCAAACCGATTTTGACTTGTGGTGTTGTGTGTTGTGTGTGGTGTGTTTGTGTGTTTGTGTGTGTGTGCGTGGGTGTTGGTTTCGCGGTTTCATGGTGTGGGGTTTCACGTGTGGGTGTTGGTTTCAAGGTTTTGGTTTGGTCGTGTTCGGTACCGCCGGGACCGCCCTTCCGGGGACGGCCCTTCCCGGGACCGCGCTTCCCTTGGACCGCCCTTCCGTTGGACCGCCCCCTGACCACCCAAAATTTCGCGCTTTTGTTTTCCCTCTCATTTTCGTTCTTTTGCTTCTCTCTGGTGGTCTTCTCGTGGAATTTTGGTCTTGTTTGAAGCGCCGGTGCACGTTTGGGCTCTCGGGCTGTCGTGTGCGAGCCCCGGCGGCCCGGTCTGGTGTGTGGTTGTGTGTGTTGTGTGTTCTGTTATGTTGCCGGGGGTTTCACACGACAACCCGAGAACTCCAAACGTGCATTTGAGCGCCCCGGCGCTTCAAACACCACCAAAATTCCACGAAAGGACCCCCAGAGAGGGAAGAAAAGAACGAATTTTGCGGCGGGAGAGTGAAAAAAAAACGCGAAATTTTGGGCCCCCCCACCCTTCGGGGCCCCACCCTTCGAACCACCTTTCGAACCCCCACTTCTTGGGTCCGTGGGGCCCCACCCACGACAACTCAACACACAAAAAAAAAACAAACAATTAATTTCAAAAAACCCAAACAATTAACTCCCAAAAACCAAAATCTTTACATACAACTGAAACCTTAACTTTGGCCAAAGTCGGTTTAGCCAAAGTCGGTTTCGATCTGATGGGCAACCCTTGGAAGTGTGTTGCATCACCATTTCGCTCTCGCGTTTTTCACCTTGGTGCCGCAATTCCACACACATGGCCCGTCAAGACATGGTGATGCTGGCTTTTCAGGTCTTGTGCACCTTTCAGTTGTTGTTTTCTTTACTCCCAGCAACTTCTTGCTCAGTTCTTGGAGGTGTGTTGTGTCACCATTTCCAGCACCTCCGCACCCATGGTTGTCGCTTGTCCAAGTTGATGGATTTCTTCGTGACCACACTTTCAGACTAAGACGGTGCGACAACTGCTCTCGCAATTTCCTGTAGACTTTTGAGACAGTTCGCTTACTTGTGAAGGTCTTGATGTTGTTCTTTTGCACTCACCTGGACAGCCGCAACTTTGTAGTCAAGGCCAGTCAAGTTGAGACGTCTTCTTGGATTCACTGTGGTGTCCTCACCCTAAAGCTGTTGTGCTGGACTCTTCTCATGACCACACTTTCATTGAGACCGTGAC
>CBDCEV010000315.1:0-8064 GCA_965215715.1 Hyphomicrobiales bacterium
GGGTGATTTTGTTCTTCGCCATTTTTGTTCGTGCTGTTTTTTTTCGCAATGAGTTTTTCGTCTATTTTTTTTTTTCCATTTCCTTTTTTCGTGATTTGTTCTTTTGTTTTTCTTCTTGTTTTTATGTTTTGTTTCTCCGCGGGATTTTGATTTATAAATTTTTGAATTTCTGACGAGATATTCAAAAATCAAATAGTCAAAAAAAATCAAAAAATTGGTTGTCTTTGGTCCCAAAGGGGAGCCCGAAACATTTGAATTTTTGAATTTTGAATTTCTCATCAGACATTGAAAAATTCATGAATTCGAAATTCAAAGTTCAAAAACTCATCTGTTTCGGGCCTTCCTCTTCGGGCAAACATTCGTGGACCAATTCGTAATCCACCAATTGGTGGTCCACGTGGCCAAATTACAAAAACATTTGCTGGTCACCACCACTCATGGAAAGATGTACAACGGAATCACAGATGACTATGGAAAGGTGTCCAACGGAATCACAGATGAGACTCGTGTTGTGGACTGGAACACGTTGGCTGTCTTCTCTCCCTGTGGACCTCTCTGGAGGTATTGGTGGAGCGTTGCTGTCCGTGTCCCCGCACGCGACAGCAGTTGAGACGGCCAGCCATCTCTGTGAGAGTTGATCAGTTGAACGCAACTGTCACTCCCAGTTTGACGGAAGCTGACAGGACCGTTGTTGTCATAATCCCCTCATCTCCCTGTGTCTTTCATCACGAGTTTGTGTGCAAAAAACGTAAAAAACATTCAAAAAAGTCAATGTCTTGAGTCGCAAGGTCGGCCCGAAACAATAGAATTTTTGATTTTTTGCATTTCTCATACCTAAAGTAAACAAAATCAACTTGAACCAATTTTTGACGTAAAAAAATGACGTAAAGTGGTGGTTCGCCCTCCACCTTTTGGGTGGTGTTGCGTACTTTCCTCTTCCTTGTGTTTTCCTCCCCTTCTCTGGGTGGTGTTGCTCTCTCCCTCTCCCTTGTGGTGTGCTGCGTTTTTTTTCTTCCTCTGTTTGAGTGGTGTTGGCTTCATCTGCCTCCTTGGGGTGGGCCTGCCGTTCCCTTATTTAACTTGAGATGAAATATAATGGTGTATATAAATTAGATTAAGTCAAAATTAAACCACACAAGAGCAAGGTAGAGTGAATTAAAGTAGGGTTGCGGTTCGCACTCCTTCCTTCGGGTGGTTGCTGCGTTCCTCCCTCTCGATCCAATCCGTTTTTGGTGTGTTGCTGCTCCTCATTGGTGGTGGTGCTCTCTCGTCCCTCCTTTTTGGTGATGTTCCTCTCCTCCTCCTTCTTCGGGGTGCTGTCTGCCTCTTCCTACTTTGCGTGGTGCTGCTTTCCTCCGCTCCCTTGTTGTGATGGTGGCGTTCTCTTTTTTGCGACATGACATGAAATTCTTGATTCAGATAAGGTAATCTGTGTATGCTGCTTCGTCTTGTTCCTGGGGTGGTGTTGAGTTCTCTGCCACTCTTGTGGGTGACGCTGCCGTTCCATTTTTTGAAAACAAATTTGAATGCAAATTATTTGCATCAGTGTAAATTCTTTTTTCAAGAAAATCAAAATACATATCAAAACAAAAATGAAATTTAAGTCGATAAAACTACACCAATTTAAAAAATGAAGACATTGTTGAACTCAAACATTTTTCAAAAAATCAAAAGAGCAATCGAACATAATTTTCTCAAAAAAAATGAAAAAAAGAGATAATCTCAATTAAATTGCAAATATTATATATTTTTGAAAAATAAAAAATAACATTTTAAAAAAGTCAATTTAAACAACAATAATTATAAAAACTCAAAATTAGAGTAAAAATGAAATTTAAAATAGAAAATGATTAAATTTGCCTAATCTAGAGCAATTTGTATAAAAGATAAATAAATGAGGTCCGGGCGGGAACTCCAATGTTTCAACTCAGAAAAGACGCCCTTTTGGTCAAAAAGGTCCCTTACGGGTGAGGAGGAGCGGGCGGAGGGAGGACGGACGGAGCGGAGGGAGGGGGTAGGGGTGAGAGCAAGGGGGGTTGGAGCAGTGGGTCGGGGCAAAGGGGCAAGGGGCATCGCAAGGGATAGCGCAAGGAGCATATTGGGGCAGCGAAAAGTGTAGACAAGGGCGCAAGCGCACCCAATGCCGTGACGATGGCCTCCATGGACATGGTGGTTTCCGGGCCTGCTGCGATATGCTCTGTTGCAACACCTGAAAAAGCAGCAGAGCCCGTGGCTGGCATTGCTGGATCATTCTCAGGGTTCTGCATCGCGGCTTTCGTCTCCGTTGCTGTCCCCAGCGTCTTAGCCGACGTAGGAGTCATTGCGGCAGTCCGTTTCCTGGCAGCGCCACGCTCTTCTTGCTGCCTTTTCCCAAAGGTAGGGAGCAAGAAGGCCATGGTAGTGCACGCGCCGTCCATTCGAAGCGAGTGCATACACAGAGCTGTCAAAAATCGACTGAGAAGCCGATGCCACGGCAGCCATCGCGGGACATGGACGCCGGCGACACAAAGGCTATCTCCGGAGCAGACGGTTCAGTCGCTGCACTGATCGGACAAGGATGAGACTCGCCAACCAATGCGAAGAGTTCCCAGTGCATGCCCGCATTGACCAAGTGAGCACAGGCTGCCAGTTTCAGTGGCGTGTGAACGTCGAAGCTATCATCGCCAAGGACGCCATGCTCAGCTCCGCCAAAGGGGGGATGCTGTGTAGCAGTCTGGCTTTGTCGTGACAAGCGGACATTTGTAGAGAAACGCAATGGCTGGTGGCCGCCCGCTTTGTTTCCGTCTGCTGCAGCTGCGCATGAGCTCAGCAGCAGTGGTGTTTGTCCTTGTGAACAATGTGCGGTTTCGGGGCCGCAACGGGCATGGGGCATGCTGTGGCCACGGTGGCCACTTGGTACAGCATGCACAGGCACCATAGCAGAGTCCATGGCATGCCTAGTAGGTCGTGCCACTAAGCACTTGTCGCGCGATGCACCTGTGGACAATCCTTGCTTTTCAGCAAAGATAGCCTTGTATACCAGGATTTAAAGCGAAGACCGCATAGCAAAGACCACATAGCACAGATAACATAGCAAAGATAGCATAGCGAAGACAGCACAGATAGCAGAGCAAAGATAGCATAGCAAAGATAGCCCAGGAAAGATAGCATAGCAACGGTCGCGTAGCAATGTTACACAGCATAGATTGTATGGCGAAGATCGCACAGCGTAGATAGCATAGATCGCACATGAGAGATAGCATAGCATAGATAGCATAGTGTGGATAGCACAGCTTCTTTCAGCAGAGCATAGATAGCATAATATAGCTTAGGCACCCTGGCCTAGGCACCCTGGCGGCGACGGCGACGAGAAATCCTGGAATCCAGGGACAGTTCTTGAGACACAAGTAAGAACCCCACTCGCAAGCGAAGTTTGGGGAAAAATCAACTTGAACCAATTTTTGACTTAAAAAAATGATGTAAAGTGGTGGTTCGCCCTCCACCTTTTGGGTGGTGTTGCATACCTTTGTCTCCCCTTGTGGGTGGTGCTGCTTGGGGTGGTCCTACGTTCCTATCCTTCTTTGGAGTGGTGCTGTTTTTCCGCCCCTCCTCTTGGTGGTGTTGCTCTCTCCCTCTCCCTTGTGGGTGTGCTGCGTTTTTTTTCTTCCTCCGTTTGTGTGGTGTTGCCTTCCTCTGCCTCCTTGGGGTGGTCATGCCTATCCCACTTTAAACTGAATAAAAATGAGAAAAATGTATCTAAATAATTTACGCGAAAAATTGAACCACAAAAGAGCAAGGTACAGTACATTAGCGTAGGGCGACGGTTAGCACTCCTTCTTTGAAGTGTGTGCTGCATTCTTCTCTCTCGTCCCAATCCTTTCTTGGTGTGGTGCTTCCCCTCTTCGGTGGTGCTGCCTTCTCGTGCTCCTTTTTGGTGGTGTTCCTCGCTCCTCGCCCCGTCCTTCTTCTTTGGGGTGTTGTCTTCCTCCGCCTTCTCCCAGTGGTGTTGTCTTCCTCCGCCTTCTTGGAGCTGTACTGCCGTTCCTTTTTCTTCAACATTGAAGATGAAGTGAATAATTTAACTACGTTCACCCAACTCATATTAAACCAATTTAGAACAAAGTAGAGTGGTAAAAAAAACAATGGTGGTGGTTGCCCTTGCCTTCCTTCTTGGAGGAGGGCGTTGCTTTCCCTCTCCCTTCTCCTCCTTTTGAGTTGTGCTGCTTGGTTTCCTCCTTCTGTTGGTGCTGTCGTCTTCGCCCTTCTTTTGGTGGTGCTGCTCTCTCCCCTCACCGTCGGCAAAAAATAAGCAAGCAAAAACATGGACCTACCCAGGCTCAAACTGGACCAATCCAGGCTCAAATTTTCAAATTGAGCCTGGATGGGTCCATACTTTCAACCTGGATCGGTCCCTTTTTTTATTCTAGATTTTTTTTTAAAAAAAAAAAACACAAGAACAAGACAAGTTTTAGACACAGAATGATTCCCAACTTTTTTTGTTCTATTATTTGGGGTTTTCTTCTTGTTTTCCCTTCCCGCCGGTTTTGGTGCCCGCGGCGGGGACCCGAACAAGCAAGCAAGCAAGCAAGCAAAGCCCCAAGCACCCTGAAGCATCTGGCACCCAAACCCTGGTCCGCCAAGCCCGAACGTAGGTTTTGAAATGCTTTTAAAGCGGGCAAAAGCAAGCAAGCAAGCTGTGTGTGTGTGTGTGTGCTGCTTCCCCTTGTTCCAAGGGTGGTGTTGCGTTCTCCCTCACTCTTGTGGGTGGTGCTGCCGTTCCATGTTTTTCGATTTTTGAGTTCAAATTAAATAGAGTCAGTTCAGACTTTTTCTCACCCCAAAAAATGAGAAGACAAATCGAAACAAAAAAAAGTCAGATACAGGTAAAGCTACAAAACTGCACTAAATGAGTGTTTCTAAATATAATGCAATATTAAGATTCTAAATTTTCTTCAAAAAAACAATTCAATTAAATTAAATGAGAGTATGATCAAATTATACTCTATTAGATTATATTACAGTACATTACATTGCAGTGCACTACATCACATTGAAATTAAATTACATTGAAATAAATTTAACGCAATGAACCGAAAACACATGAATTTAAATCTAATTATTTTATTTTTGAAAAAGTGTCAAATTGAATCACATGTGATTAAAGACACTTGGGGTAAAGTGGTGGTTCGCCCTCCACCTTTTGGGTGGTGTTGCATACCATCCTCTCCCCTTGTGGGTGGTGCTGCTTGGAGTGGTCCTACATTCCTATCCTGCTTTGGAGTGGTCCTGTTATCCTCTCCTCCTCTGGGTGGTGTTGCTCTGACCCTCTCCCTTGTGGGTGTGCTGCGTTTTTTTTTCTTCCTCTGTTTGTGTGGTGTTGCCTTCCTCTGCCTCCTTGGTGTAGTCATGCCTATCCCTTTTGAAATTGGATGAAAATAGTAAGATATATGTAAATAAATTAATTAGAAATTGAACCATATAAGAGCAAGGTAATGTAAATTAAAGCAGAATGACGGTTCGCACTCATTCTTTCGGGTGGTTGCTGCGTTCCTCCCTCTCGTTCCAATCCGTTTTTGGTGTGGTGCTACTCCTCTTCGGTGGTGCTGCTCTCTCGTCCCTCCTTTTTGGTGATGTTCCTCTCCTCCTCCTTCTTCGGGGTGCTGTCTGCCTCTTCCTACTTTGCGTGGTGCTGCTTTCCTCCGCACCCTTGTTGTGATGCTGGCGTTCTCTTTTTTTTGTGACATGACATGAAATTATTGATTCAGATAAGGTAATCTGTGTATGCTGCTTCCCCTTGTTCCTGGCGTGGTGTTGCCTTCTCTGCCACTCTTGTGGGTGACGCTGCTTTTTTTTTTTCGAATTGTTGAGTCCAAATGAAATTGAATTAGTTTAAATTCATTGTTTCAACAAAATTATAAGACATATCAGGCACTCTCTCCACTCGCACCCCGTCTGTGGTTGCACATCTGCCAGGACGTTCTCCAGCATGAGCTCAAACAGCTGGGCATGATATTCCACTTTGCCCTGTTGTTCTTTCGCTTTTCCAGCAGAGTCCACCACCTCGATGCCTTGCTGTTCACACCAATTCATGAATTCATCTCTGATTTGTACACGATGCGGATCAACTTTGAGCCAGCGCGGTCGCATGTATGGTCTTACCCAGGCATCAGTCAGCAGTCTCTGCAGAGTCTGGGATGTTTCTGTGTCATCGTCTCCAAAGGGAATCACAGCGTGCATAGAACTTCCTTCACAGACCACATGCAGAGTTTTCAACCTTTCTCCCGGTATCCAACCTGGCAGTTCTTTGACGTCCATGGCAATGCTTTTTAGAGGAGGCTGGACTTCAACTGGGGAAGATTGTCGTGCCACACGGGGATGTTTGGCGGCTTCGCAAGCAGGGCATTCGAACTTTCGTGCAGCTTCCAAGGTTCGTTGCATCGCGTGTGCGTGCCAGAGATGACGTAGTAGACGTTGTTTTTTGGATGGCCGAGATTCACGTGTAAGCGTTTCAAACTTGACTGTACCGAAGAGTGCGGTCGACCGAGGATGTCTCCTGACTCCTCTTCGCCCGACATGTCGTCAACTGCTGCCACAGACTGAGCAGTTTCCTGCCTGTCTCGGGTTTGGCGTATGCTCGTCACAATGCCTCGTCGCATTCGGACCGGCATCTGTTGATCCAGTTCGTTGCACGTGAACGTGGCCGCCCGTACACCTCCGCTGCATCCTTCTCGCAAGTTGTGGCAGGGTCGTCACGAACTGCCACCCTGCTGGCACCAGATGCTCCGTCACGACGCACCTGCACCCAAACGCACAACCATCAGACGCCACGGTGTGTACTCCTCGAATGCACCTCAGAGCTTTGAGACTTTTGTTGTAATTCAGCGAGCTGTTTGTCGGAGTGATACACACAGAGTGTCTCCCATTCTGCAGCTGAGCGGTGCAAATTGCCACCACAAGGTCCAATAGCCGTCTGTAAATTCATTTTTTCAATAAAACCAAAACATTTCAAAACAAAAAATCATCAAAATATATTTAAGTCGACAAAACTTCACTTTCTTAAAAAATGAAAAAATTGATTTTAAAAAAAAAAAACAAAAATCAATCAAACATATATATATATATATATAATTCCTCAAAAAAAAATCAAAAATGAAATAAAATAAATAATAATCATAATTAAGTAAATACACATATATATATCCTTTTTTTCAATTAAAACAACAAACAATAACTCAAAAATAAACATAAAATTGATTAAAAAAAACAAAAACAAATTATTTAAATTTACTTCACTATTTTCACAAAAAAAATTGAAAAAAGACAAATCGAAATGAAAAAAGTCAAATACAAGCAAAGCCACACAACTACACTAAATAAGTATTTCTGAAAAAATACTAAGATTCTAAATTACCCAAAAACAAAATCAATTCAATTAATTAAATGAGATTATGATCAAATTATACTCTATTAGATTATGTTCCAATACATTACATTGCAGTGCATTACATCACTTTAAAATAGTGGTTGGGTTGGGTTGGGTTGGGTTGGGTTTAATGCAATGAACCGAAACGAATTTAAATCAAATGAATTTTTAATTATTTTTTTCAAAAGAATATGTCAAATTGAATAACATGTAATTAAAGACACTTGGGGTAGAGTGGTGGTTCGCCCTCCATCTTTTGGGTGGTGTTGCATACCTTCCTCTCCCCTTGTGGGTGTGCGTTTTTTTTTCTTCCTCCGGTTGTGTGGTGTTGCCTTCCTCTGCCTCCTTGGGGTGGTCATGCCTATCGCATTTTAAACTGGATAAAAATGAGAAAATGCGTCCAAATAAATTATGTAAAAAATTGAACCACATAAGAGCAAGGTGAAGTGAATCAAAGTAGGGTGGCGGTTCGCACTCCTCCTTCGGGTGGTTGCTGCGTTCCTCCCTCTCGATCCAATCCGTTTTTGGTGTGGTGCTACTCCTCTTCGGTGGTGCTGCTCTCTCGTCCCTCCTTTTTGGTGATGTTCCTCTCCTCCTCCTTCTTCGGGGTGCTGTCTGCCTCTTCCTACTTTGCGTGGTGCTGCTTTCCTCCGCACCCTTGT
>CBDCEV010000316.1:0-22538 GCA_965215715.1 Hyphomicrobiales bacterium
AAATCCAAGATGGTACACCTGACAACACCGTCAGGATAACTGTGACCATTCCCACACAGTCCAGAACCAGCCGTTCGTGTCGCACACGTTTCTCCACGTTCCAGATTGACACACGACAGTTTCTTGCTGCCTCCACTTCGGTGAAACTCGCTGCCACCATCCGTAAAGCTCCAACTCGATGAATTCATTGGTGGTCGGAAGGGTGTTCCTTTCAAAAAGCAAAGTCGAATCAATTTTTTTCGACTCCAGGTCGGCCTTGTTGTGTTCTCCAAACTGGCTCGAACGACGCAGACATCAATGAACCACGCTTTCTGCCTGCAACGCTGCAGCCATGATAATGGCGCATCAAAGTGATTCACCCGGCCAACTCCACGTCTCGCAGCTGTTGCACGCCCAGCTGTCACGTCTGTTTCACCCTTTTTCGCAAGGGTCGTCTCGCACTGCGGATATCCAGATGAGCAACAACTTTTGTCAAGATTTACTCACTCTCCGTGATAGACAGCGCCACAATTTGTTGTGTCGCAAAATACGTCTCCAGCAAGTAACCACCAAGCGCCCGTCGTTGAATGTCCCTCCAGGTTCCCCTTCCCAAATGTGCCCTTTCACCACTCTGACCTCGCACTGCATTTCTTGACATGGAAAACTCCAGTTGTGCACAGATTCCTCGCTGTGATGTTTATGCAAACGAAAGAGCAAACACTTCACAACACACGTGGGATCAAACATGAATCTGGCGGATTTTTCCGTTGTGTATTGTGTTTCTGGTCTGTCCTGTTCATCGATCAGTGCTATGCCAATCAAAACAGTGCATTGTGATTTTCTCGATCGTCCATGACGTCTGCACCATCATGCAAACATTTGTTCGTTGTTTCCGAACGAAGTGTCACAAAGATTTTTTTACGTTTGTTCGAAGTGTTTCTCGCCGACGAGACAAAACTCATCAACCCAAGCCGGTGTGTGTATCAGATCGGAAATCCAGAAAAAAACTGTGAACGATTCGATGCCATTGTTTTTGCGCAAGATTTCCACTGTTGTCAAAAATCCAGGATCAACACGTTCACCCAAACTGAGAGTTCTGTGGGGAACCCGGGAATGGCATCCGCTGGAATGGCGCTCACGCTCAACCGTCCAACTCTTTCCTTGAAACTCTGCTGCTTTAGCTGTTAGGCGAACCAACTCGGATTCAGCGTCCTCGGGACCGGTGAAAAGGCTCTTCTCCTGCAACTGCAATTCCTCCAAACGTCTCTCTCCTGTGCCGAAGCTTCGAGACACTCGTCTTGATTCTGGACAACCGCGATCACTGCCTCAGCGGCAACCAACTCGTTTCTTCTCCCGCTCGATGAAAACCATTCGTGGCGGCTTGTGATTGCGCGCGCACTATGGCCCGTTCCAGATTCTCCTTCTCGATCATGTCAACATCGCCCAATGCGCAGATCGAGGCCTGCAAACGTTGGACCTTGGCTTGTGCTGCAGCGCGCGCCTGGAGGAGACTGACGGTTTGATCTCGGCTGGGTTGGCACAACTTTTGGCACACTGGCTTTCTGTTGCACCTGGGCTGAATCTTCGAATCCTTCTTGTTGGCCGGATGAGCAGCGGAAGACTGGTTGCGCTGCTTCTCCCACCTGACCGAGGGTGGACGAAGCCCTCTCAATATAGTCTGCCACATGGCGTCCTGGATGCTGTCCTCAAGAACCCATTTGCGGTTCCTGCCCATGACCCCACGTGACGAAAAACGACGACTGTAAAGCAAATAGGTCCACCTGCACCAGCAAGATGGCCTTGAGCCAAAATTACGGGCGTAGGAGGACATCATATTCTGCGACGCTGGAATGTGATCTCAAAGGGTGGGGCCGCCGGGGTTTCACACGACGACCAGAGAGCCCAAACGTGCACGTTTGAGCGCTCCAGCGCTTCAACCACCACCAAAATTCCACGAGAAGACCCCCAGAGAGGGAAGAAAATTGTGGCGGGAGAGGGAAAAAAAAGCGCAAAATTTTGGGTTTGCAACGGGTTAGGTACGGATTCATCAAAATTAGGATGAAAGTGGTCAATTTCATCAAAAAAATTTTCATCAAAATCCACTTTCATCAAAAACCATTTTCATCAAAAACCATTTTCATCAAAAACCACTTTCATCAAAAACCACTTTCATCAGAAACCACTTTCATCAAAAACCACTTTCATCAAAAACCACTTTCATCAAAAACCACTTTCATCAAAAACCATTTTCATCAAAAACCACTTTCATCGAAAACCACTTTCATCAAAAACCATTTTCATCAAAAACCACCCTAAAGACCTGAACCCTAAAAGACCTGAACCCTGAAGACCTGAAGACCTAAACCCTAAACCCTAAAGACCTAAACCCTAACCCTAAAACCTGAAACCTATAAGCCTAAACCCTGAACCCTAAACCCCCCCAAACCCTAAACAACCCTAAACCCTAAACCCTAAAGACCTAAAACCCTAAACCCTGAAGACCTAAACCCTGAACCCTAAACCCTAAACCCTAAACCCTAAACCCTAAACCCTAAAGACCTAAACCCTAAACCCTAAAGACCTAAACCCTAAACCCTAAAGACCTAAAGACCTAAACCCTGAACCCTAAACCCTAAACACCCACCTTTGGACCCTCAGCGGGCCTTTCTGCTGAACATAGCCGGCCTTCGGCCGGCAATGTTCAACAAAAAGACCAGCTGAGACCCCAAAGGTGGGCACAAGCCGTGTTTGTGTGAAGGCGTCGCGGGCCTTCGGCCCGCGACACTTTCACACAAATGCGGACTATATTGTTTTTGCTCGGGTGGTGGGTCCCTCTGACAGGAAGTGCTCTGATGAAATTGGTTTTTGATGAAATTGGTTTTTGATGAAAATGGTTTTTGATGAAAGTGGTTTTTGATGAAAATGGTTTTTGATGAAAATGGTTTTTGATGAAAGTGGCATTTTGATGAAAGTGGTTTTTTGATGAAATTGGTTTTTGATGAAAGTGGTTTTTGATGAAAGTGGTTTTTAATGAAAGTGGTTTTTGATGAAAATTTTTTTTTGATGAAAGTGGTTTTGATGAACTTGTACTTTACCTTGCAAAGACAAAAGTTTCGAGGAGAAGAATCAGTGTTGAGTCTGCAGACAAAGAAGGTTGACAGAAAAAAAACGAATCATGGAATGTTTCAACCGATTTTGATTTGTGGTTGGAGAGACGTGCAGAACTGGGAACAGTCTATTTTAGAGCAGAATTACAACATAATATTTGTCATACAATTGAAATTATCAAGGTATGCTGAAGAGGACAAGCACTGTATTCGTTACATGCTGATTTGAGAAATCGTGTCGTCGCATGATTCAAAGATGGAAATGTTGATAACAATCAATGAGGACATGCGAACAGTCCCGAGAGAGCTTTGTATCTCCTTCGATTTCTACTGGCAATGACACACACAAACACAATACGACAAGAATTGAACTGTAATGAGAGTGCGACATTCATTGATGCTCACTTGATGAGGTGCAAGTTTTGTACTGAAGACGACAATTGTTGCCACGCAGTCATCCACAGATTGGACAATTCCAGTGCAACATCGCTTGTGAAAGACCAAGGTCAGAATTGCCGGATGTATTCAACGACAGAAGGAATCGCCGTGAAAACGCAACAGATCATTCATTGTGATGCAACTGACGATGATTGCAATGGAATCGATTTGATCACAAATATGTGATTGATGCAAGGTGTATCGTCAGGATTGCCTGTTTCGACAGTGACATTGAGTACACGGAGTCGAGAGATGAATGAAATGGTGGTCATTGCCACTGCTATGGCCACTACTACGGACATGAACAAGTTTTGAAATGGAACAAGCTCAAAGAGTTGATGAAGTGTTCCTGCCAATCCGGTTGCAAGTTCGACCAAATCAATTTGGAGTTGAAAGTGGTGTGGTCGTGAAACTCGGAGATCAGTACCTGGGCAGGAGGTGTGCGCTTTTCCAGTGCGTACCACGCACATTACAGGGCCCCTGCGCTTCAAACACCACCAAAATTCCACGAAAGGACCCCCAAGAGAGAGTTCGGCCCCCTACCCCTCCGGGCCCCCACCCCTTCAAGCTCCCACCCCTTCAGGCCCCCACCAAAACAAAATTGCCCAAATGTGGTATTGGCCAAATTCGGTTTGGCCAAATGCGGCCAAATAAGAATGGCCAAATCAGGTTCGGCCAAATTTGGCCGCGACCCACCCTTTGGGGCCCCACCCTTCGGCACCTCACTTTTTCCAGGTTTGGGCCCCCAGCTTTCGGGGCCGCCGCCCTTCGGGGCAATTTGGCCAAAGTCAGCTACCTAAGGTTGGCCAAAGTCGGCCAATAAGGATGGCCAAAGTCCGATTGGCCAAGGTGGGTTTCAGCCGTTTGACTGGCTCCCATAGTCAAAAACATCCATGTCGCCAATCTTGGAGGGGACGTGAGGTTCCACAGGACCAGTTGAGATGGATGCTCGGGGGCAAACTCAGGAACGGTGTCGAACTGAGTCGTGTGAACCTCTCCCGGTCACTGCAACTGTCAACATGGATGGCCCCTGATGCTGTCAACAAGAGAAATACCCTCCTCTTCATTCAACACCCTCACCTGTCCTGAAGTTGCTGACAACGTCACTGGCGAATCATCCTTGCCGTCCGCCGCCAGAATTTCGTGCCTGCCAATGTGGAAATCCTCCTGACCCCCTTCCACGAACACCCCTGAAATGCATGGTTTCCAAAGTGTGGACAAAAATGGGGCAAGATGCAACATGGCGTCCGGGAGTTTAAAAAATCTACCTTTGGGGGTAAGGGGGTTTGGATGTTCAAGGGTTTAAAGTGTTCCCTCGGGTTTCCGGGGTGTCCCTCGGGGTGTCGCTCCTCCCTCCCCGGATGGTCTCGCCTCCCCTTCTCAGTGGCCGCGTTAAATTGGCGGATCCCGCTGGCCAGGATGAAACTAGGATTCAAATCTCAATCCATCTGGTGACCTCCCCAATTTTTCTTGTTTTTTTTTTTCTCTTTTCATTTTTTGAACAGTTAATGTTACCAGTGTTCGAATTCATGGGATTGAAAAAAATAAAAAAGTTGACTGTTGCTTGTTGTTGATGTTTTTTCAAAAAACCTTAATGTTTTTAAAAAAAAATGTATTCCTCTTTTTTTTGAATTATTTTTGTAATCATAATAGTTCCATGATATTCAAAACTCAAATTTTTTTTAGATTATAATTAAAAATTTCGGGCGAAATTTTTTATCATTTTTTTTGCACAATGACAACATTTATGATTTAGTTAAAAATGAATTTGTCATATTGGTCAAGATTATCAAGATGTTTTCTTAATTTCAAAAAAATAAATTGGACTTACTGTTCGAGAAATTGAGTTTTAAACATTTTTGTCGCCCTCTCGACTGTGCACGATCTGGCAATGTGCACACCATTTGTTCAGTCGTCACAAAACGGATAATTTCATCAGTGCGACTCAGACTGCTGTCTCAACAAAACTTGGTTAAATGTGCACACAAACAAAGATTGACCGCGCTGCTTTTCAAACAAAAACACTTGCAATATTTTCGCCCGCCATCGACACCAATTCCATCAGCGTTTGCAAATATTTCGCTTCTGCAATTGGATATCCTGCATGGCGTTCGAACTCGTTTCAATTAATGTCTCCACGCAGCATTCTCGTCGGTGTTTTTCTGCTGACTGTGATGATCTGAAATGGAAATCCAAGATGGTACACCTGACAACACCGTCAGGACAACTGTGACCATTCCCACACAGTCCAGAACCAGCCGTTCGTGTCGCACACGTTTCTCCACGTTCCAGATTGACACACGACAGTTTCTTGCTGCCTCCACTTCGGTGAAACTCGCTGCCACCATCCGTAAGCTCCATCCAACTCGATGAATTCATTGGTGGTCGGAAGGGTGTTCCTTTCAAAAAGCAAACTCGAAACAATTTTTTTTCCAGGTCGGCCTCGTTGTGTTCTCCAAACTGGCTCGAACGACGCAAACATCAATGAACCACGCTTTCTGCCTGCAACCGCTGCAGCCATGATAATGGCGCATCAAAGTGATTCACCCGGCCAACTCCACGTCTCGCAACTGTTGCACGCCCAACTGTCACGTCTGTTTCACCCTTTTTCGCAAGGGTCGTCTCGCACTGCGGATATCCAGATGAGCAACAACTTTTGTCAAGATTTACTCACTCTCCGTGATAGACAGCGCCACAATTTGTTGTGTCGCAAAATACGTCTCCAGCAAGTAACCACCAAGCGCCCGTCGTTGAATGTCCCTCCAGGTTCCCCTTCCCAAATGTGCCCTTTCACCACTCTGACCTCGCACTGCATTTCTTGACATGGAAAACTCCAGTTGTGCACAGATTCCTCGCTGTGGTGTTGACGCAAACGAAAGAGCAACCACTTCACAACACACGTGGGATCAACATATCGCGGATTTTTCCGCTGTGTATTGTGTTTCTGGTCTGCTGTTCATCGATCAGTGCTATGCCAATCAAAACAGTGCATTGTGATGTTTCTCGATCGTCCATGACGTCTGCACCATCATGCAAACATTTGTTCGTCGTCTCCGAACGAAGTGTCACAAAGATTTTTTTACGTTTGTTCGAAGTGTTTCTCGCCGACGAGACAAAACTCATCAACCCAAGCCGGTGTGTGTATCAGATCGGAAATCCAGAAAAAAACTGTGAACGATTCGATGCCATTGTTTTGGCGCAAGATTTCCACTGTTGTCAAAAATCCAGGATCAACACGTTCACCCAAACTGAGAGTTCTGTGGGGAACCCGGGAATGGCATCCGCTGGAATGGCGCTCACGCTCAACCGTCCAACTCTTTCCTTGAAACTCTGCTGCTTTAGCTGTTAGGCGAACCAACTCGGATTCAGCGTCCTCGGGACCGGTGAAAAGGCTCTTCTCCTGCAACTGCAATTCCTCCAAACGTCTCTCTCCTGTGCCGAAGCTTCGAGACACTCGTCTTGATTCTGGACAACCGCGATCACTGCCTCAGCGGCAACCAACTCGTTTCTTCTCCCGCTCGATGAAAACCATTCGTGGCGGCTTGTGATTGCGCGCGCACTATGGCCCGTTCCAGATTCTCCTTCTCGATCATGTCAACATCGCCCAATGCGCAGATCGAGGCCTGCAAACGTTGGACCTTGGCTTGTGCTGCAGCGCGCGCCTGGAGGAGACTGACGGTTTGATCTCGGCTGGGTTGGCACAACTTTTGGCACACTGGCTTTCTGTTGCACCTGGGCTGAATCTTCGAATCCTTCTTGTTGGCCGGATGAGCAGCGGAAGACTGGTTGCGCTGCTTCTCCCACCTGACCGAGGGTGGACGAAGCCCTCTCAATATAGTCTGCCACATGGCGTCCTGGATGCTGTCCTCAAGAACCCATTTGCGGTTCCTGCCCATGACCCCACGTGACGAAAAACGACGACTGTAAAGCAAATAGGTCCACCTGCACCAGCAAGATGGCCTTGAGCCAAAATTACGGGCGTAGGAGGACATCATATTCTGCGACGCTGGAATGTGATCTCAAAGGGTGGGGCCGCCGGGGTTTCACACGACGACCAGAGAGCCCAAACGTGCACGTTTGAGCGCTCCAGCGCTTCAACCACCACCAAAATTCCACGAGAAGACCCCCAGAGAGGGAAGAAAATTGTGGCGGGAGAGGGAAAAAAAAGCGCAAAATTTTGGGTTTGCAACGGGTTAGGTACGGATTCATCAAAATTAGGATGAAAGTGGTCAATTTCATCAAAAAAATTTTCATCAAAATCCACTTTCATCAAAAACCATTTTCATCAAAAACCATTTTCATCAAAAACCACTTTCATCAAAAACCACTTTCATCAGAAACCACTTTCATCAAAAACCACTTTCATCAAAAACCACTTTCATCAAAAACCACTTTCATCAAAAACCATTTTCATCAAAAACCACTTTCATCGAAAACCACTTTCATCAAAAACCATTTTCATCAAAAACCACCCTAAAGACCTGAACCCTAAAAGACCTGAACCCTGAAGACCTGAAGACCTAAACCCTAAACCCTAAAGACCTAAACCCTAACCCTAAAACCTGAAACCTATAAGCCTAAACCCTGAACCCTAAACCCCCCCAAACCCTAAACAACCCTAAACCCTAAACCCTAAAGACCTAAAACCCTAAACCCTGAAGACCTAAACCCTGAACCCTAAACCCTAAACCCTAAACCCTAAACCCTAAACCCTAAAGACCTAAACCCTAAACCCTAAAGACCTAAACCCTAAACCCTAAAGACCTAAAGACCTAAACCCTGAACCCTAAACCCTAAACACCCACCTTTGGACCCTCAGCGGGCCTTTCTGCTGAACATAGCCGGCCTTCGGCCGGCAATGTTCAACAAAAAGACCAGCTGAGACCCCAAAGGTGGGCACAAGCCGTGTTTGTGTGAAGGCGTCGCGGGCCTTCGGCCCGCGACACTTTCACACAAATGCGGACTATATTGTTTTTGCTCGGGTGGTGGGTCCCTCTGACAGGAAGTGCTCTGATGAAATTGGTTTTTGATGAAATTGGTTTTTGATGAAAATGGTTTTTGATGAAAGTGGTTTTTGATGAAAATGGTTTTTGATGAAAATGGTTTTTGATGAAAGTGGCATTTTGATGAAAGTGGTTTTTTGATGAAATTGGTTTTTGATGAAAGTGGTTTTTGATGAAAGTGGTTTTTAATGAAAGTGGTTTTTGATGAAAATTTTTTTTTGATGAAAGTGGTTTTGATGAACTTGTACTTTACCTTGCAAAGACAAAAGTTTCGAGGAGAAGAATCAGTGTTGAGTCTGCAGACAAAGAAGGTTGACAGAAAAAAAACGAATCATGGAATGTTTCAACCGATTTTGATTTGTGGTTGGAGAGACGTGCAGAACTGGGAACAGTCTATTTTAGAGCAGAATTACAACATAATATTTGTCATACAATTGAAATTATCAAGGTATGCTGAAGAGGACAAGCACTGTATTCGTTACATGCTGATTTGAGAAATCGTGTCGTCGCATGATTCAAAGATGGAAATGTTGATAACAATCAATGAGGACATGCGAACAGTCCCGAGAGAGCTTTGTATCTCCTTCGATTTCTACTGGCAATGACACACACAAACACAATACGACAAGAATTGAACTGTAATGAGAGTGCGACATTCATTGATGCTCACTTGATGAGGTGCAAGTTTTGTACTGAAGACGACAATTGTTGCCACGCAGTCATCCACAGATTGGACAATTCCAGTGCAACATCGCTTGTGAAAGACCAAGGTCAGAATTGCCGGATGTATTCAACGACAGAAGGAATCGCCGTGAAAACGCAACAGATCATTCATTGTGATGCAACTGACGATGATTGCAATGGAATCGATTTGATCACAAATATGTGATTGATGCAAGGTGTATCGTCAGGATTGCCTGTTTCGACAGTGACATTGAGTACACGGAGTCGAGAGATGAATGAAATGGTGGTCATTGCCACTGCTATGGCCACTACTACGGACATGAACAAGTTTTGAAATGGAACAAGCTCAAAGAGTTGATGAAGTGTTCCTGCCAATCCGGTTGCAAGTTCGACCAAATCAATTTGGAGTTGAAAGTGGTGTGGTCGTGAAACTCGGAGATCAGTACCTGGGCAGGAGGTGTGCGCTTTTCCAGTGCGTACCACGCACATTACAGGGCCCCTGCGCTTCAAACACCACCAAAATTCCACGAAAGGACCCCCAAGAGAGAGTTCGGCCCCCTACCCCTCCGGGCCCCCACCCCTTCAAGCTCCCACCCCTTCAGGCCCCCACCAAAACAAAATTGCCCAAATGTGGTATTGGCCAAATTCGGTTTGGCCAAATGCGGCCAAATAAGAATGGCCAAATCAGGTTCGGCCAAATTTGGCCGCGACCCACCCTTTGGGGCCCCACCCTTCGGCACCTCACTTTTTCCAGGTTTGGGCCCCCAGCTTTCGGGGCCGCCGCCCTTCGGGGCAATTTGGCCAAAGTCAGCTACCTAAGGTTGGCCAAAGTCGGCCAATAAGGATGGCCAAAGTCCGATTGGCCAAGGTGGGTTTCAGCCGTTTGACTGGCTCCCATAGTCAAAAACATCCATGTCGCCAATCTTGGAGGGGACGTGAGGTTCCACAGGACCAGTTGAGATGGATGCTCGGGGGCAAACTCAGGAACGGTGTCGAACTGAGTCGTGTGAACCTCTCCCGGTCACTGCAACTGTCAACATGGATGGCCCCTGATGCTGTCAACAAGAGAAATACCCTCCTCTTCATTCAACACCCTCACCTGTCCTGAAGTTGCTGACAACGTCACTGGCGAATCATCCTTGCCGTCCGCCGCCAGAATTTCGTGCCTGCCAATGTGGAAATCCTCCTGACCCCCTTCCACGAACACCCCTGAAATGCATGGTTTCCAAAGTGTGGACAAAAATGGGGCAAGATGCAACATGGCGTCCGGGAGTTTAAAAAATCTACCTTTGGGGGTAAGGGGGTTTGGATGTTCAAGGGTTTAAAGTGTTCCCTCGGGTTTCCGGGGTGTCCCTCGGGGTGTCGCTCCTCCCTCCCCGGATGGTCTCGCCTCCCCTTCTCAGTGGCCGCGTTAAATTGGCGGATCCCGCTGGCCAGGATGAAACTAGGATTCAAATCTCAATCCATCTGGTGACCTCCCCAATTTTTCTTGTTTTTTTTTTTCTCTTTTCATTTTTTGAACAGTTAATGTTACCAGTGTTCGAATTCATGGGATTGAAAAAAATAAAAAAGTTGACTGTTGCTTGTTGTTGATGTTTTTTCAAAAAACCTTAATGTTTTTAAAAAAAAATGTATTCCTCTTTTTTTTGAATTATTTTTGTAATCATAATAGTTCCATGATATTCAAAACTCAAATTTTTTTTAGATTATAATTAAAAATTTCGGGCGAAATTTTTTATCATTTTTTTTGCACAATGACAACATTTATGATTTAGTTAAAAATGAATTTGTCATATTGGTCAAGATTATCAAGATGTTTTCTTAATTTCAAAAAAATAAATTGGACTTACTGTTCGAGAAATTGAGTTTTAAACATTTTTGTCGCCCTCTCGACTGTGCACGATCTGGCAATGTGCACACCATTTGTTCAGTCGTCACAAAACGGATAATTTCATCAGTGCGACTCAGACTGCTGTCTCAACAAAACTTGGTTAAATGTGCACACAAACAAAGATTGACCGCGCTGCTTTTCAAACAAAAACACTTGCAATATTTTCGCCCGCCATCGACACCAATTCCATCAGCGTTTGCAAATATTTCGCTTCTGCAATTGGATATCCTGCATGGCGTTCGAACTCGTTTCAATTAATGTCTCCACGCAGCATTCTCGTCGGTGTTTTTCTGCTGACTGTGATGATCTGAAATGGAAATCCAAGATGGTACACCTGACAACACCGTCAGGACAACTGTGACCATTCCCACACAGTCCAGAACCAGCCGTTCGTGTCGCACACGTTTCTCCACGTTCCAGATTGACACACGACAGTTTCTTGCTGCCTCCACTTCGGTGAAACTCGCTGCCACCATCCGTAAGCTCCATCCAACTCGATGAATTCATTGGTGGTCGGAAGGGTGTTCCTTTCAAAAAGCAAACTCGAAACAATTTTTTTTCCAGGTCGGCCTCGTTGTGTTCTCCAAACTGGCTCGAACGACGCAAACATCAATGAACCACGCTTTCTGCCTGCAACCGCTGCAGCCATGATAATGGCGCATCAAAGTGATTCACCCGGCCAACTCCACGTCTCGCAACTGTTGCACGCCCAACTGTCACGTCTGTTTCACCCTTTTTCGCAAGGGTCGTCTCGCACTGCGGATATCCAGATGAGCAACAACTTTTGTCAAGATTTACTCACTCTCCGTGATAGACAGCGCCACAATTTGTTGTGTCGCAAAATACGTCTCCAGCAAGTAACCACCAAGCGCCCGTCGTTGAATGTCCCTCCAGGTTCCCCTTCCCAAATGTGCCCTTTCACCACTCTGACCTCGCACTGCATTTCTTGACATGGAAAACTCCAGTTGTGCACAGATTCCTCGCTGTGGTGTTGACGCAAACGAAAGAGCAACCACTTCACAACACACGTGGGATCAACATATCGCGGATTTTTCCGCTGTGTATTGTGTTTCTGGTCTGCTGTTCATCGATCAGTGCTATGCCAATCAAAACAGTGCATTGTGATGTTTCTCGATCGTCCATGACGTCTGCACCATCATGCAAACATTTGTTCGTCGTCTCCGAACGAAGTGTCACAAAGATTTTTTTACGTTTGTTCGAAGTGTTTCTCGCCGACGAGACAAAACTCATCAACCCAAGCCGGTGTGTGTATCAGATCGGAAATCCAGAAAAAAACTGTGAACGATTCGATGCCATTGTTTTGGCGCAAGATTTCCACTGTTGTCAAAAATCCAGGATCAACACGTTCACCCAAACTGAGAGTTCTGTGGGGAACCCGGGAATGGCATCCGCTGGAATGGCGCTCACGCTCAACCGTCCAACTCTTTCCTTGAAACTCTGCTGCTTTAGCTGTTAGGCGAACCAACTCGGATTCAGCGTCCTCGGGACCGGTGAAAAGGCTCTTCTCCTGCAACTGCAATTCCTCCAAACGTCTCTCTCCTGTGCCGAAGCTTCGAGACACTCGTCTTGATTCTGGACAACCGCGATCACTGCCTCAGCGGCAACCAACTCGTTTCTTCTCCCGCTCGATGAAAACCATTCGTGGCGGCTTGTGATTGCGCGCGCACTATGGCCCGTTCCAGATTCTCCTTCTCGATCATGTCAACATCGCCCAATGCGCAGATCGAGGCCTGCAAACGTTGGACCTTGGCTTGTGCTGCAGCGCGCGCCTGGAGGAGACTGACGGTTTGATCTCGGCTGGGTTGGCACAACTTTTGGCACACTGGCTTTCTGTTGCACCTGGGCTGAATCTTCGAATCCTTCTTGTTGGCCGGATGAGCAGCGGAAGACTGGTTGCGCTGCTTCTCCCACCTGACCGAGGGTGGACGAAGCCCTCTCAATATAGTCTGCCACATGGCGTCCTGGATGCTGTCCTCAAGAACCCATTTGCGGTTCCTGCCCATGACCCCACGTGACGAAAAACGACGACTGTAAAGCAAATAGGTCCACCTGCACCAGCAAGATGGCCTTGAGCCAAAATTACGGGCGTAGGAGGACATCATATTCTGCGACGCTGGAATGTGATCTCAAAGGGTGGGGCCGCCGGGGTTTCACACGACGACCAGAGAGCCCAAACGTGCACGTTTGAGCGCTCCAGCGCTTCAACCACCACCAAAATTCCACGAGAAGACCCCCAGAGAGGGAAGAAAATTGTGGCGGGAGAGGGAAAAAAAAGCGCAAAATTTTGGGTTTGCAACGGGTTAGGTACGGATTCATCAAAATTAGGATGAAAGTGGTCAATTTCATCAAAAAAATTTTCATCAAAATCCACTTTCATCAAAAACCATTTTCATCAAAAACCATTTTCATCAAAAACCACTTTCATCAAAAACCACTTTCATCAGAAACCACTTTCATCAAAAACCACTTTCATCAAAAACCACTTTCATCAAAAACCACTTTCATCAAAAACCATTTTCATCAAAAACCACTTTCATCGAAAACCACTTTCATCAAAAACCATTTTCATCAAAAACCACCCTAAAGACCTGAACCCTAAAAGACCTGAACCCTGAAGACCTGAAGACCTAAACCCTAAACCCTAAAGACCTAAACCCTAACCCTAAAACCTGAAACCTATAAGCCTAAACCCTGAACCCTAAACCCCCCCAAACCCTAAACAACCCTAAACCCTAAACCCTAAAGACCTAAAACCCTAAACCCTGAAGACCTAAACCCTGAACCCTAAACCCTAAACCCTAAACCCTAAACCCTAAACCCTAAAGACCTAAACCCTAAACCCTAAAGACCTAAACCCTAAACCCTAAAGACCTAAAGACCTAAACCCTGAACCCTAAACCCTAAACACCCACCTTTGGACCCTCAGCGGGCCTTTCTGCTGAACATAGCCGGCCTTCGGCCGGCAATGTTCAACAAAAAGACCAGCTGAGACCCCAAAGGTGGGCACAAGCCGTGTTTGTGTGAAGGCGTCGCGGGCCTTCGGCCCGCGACACTTTCACACAAATGCGGACTATATTGTTTTTGCTCGGGTGGTGGGTCCCTCTGACAGGAAGTGCTCTGATGAAATTGGTTTTTGATGAAATTGGTTTTTGATGAAAATGGTTTTTGATGAAAGTGGTTTTTGATGAAAATGGTTTTTGATGAAAATGGTTTTTGATGAAAGTGGCATTTTGATGAAAGTGGTTTTTTGATGAAATTGGTTTTTGATGAAAGTGGTTTTTGATGAAAGTGGTTTTTAATGAAAGTGGTTTTTGATGAAAATTTTTTTTTGATGAAAGTGGTTTTGATGAACTTGTACTTTACCTTGCAAAGACAAAAGTTTCGAGGAGAAGAATCAGTGTTGAGTCTGCAGACAAAGAAGGTTGACAGAAAAAAAACGAATCATGGAATGTTTCAACCGATTTTGATTTGTGGTTGGAGAGACGTGCAGAACTGGGAACAGTCTATTTTAGAGCAGAATTACAACATAATATTTGTCATACAATTGAAATTATCAAGGTATGCTGAAGAGGACAAGCACTGTATTCGTTACATGCTGATTTGAGAAATCGTGTCGTCGCATGATTCAAAGATGGAAATGTTGATAACAATCAATGAGGACATGCGAACAGTCCCGAGAGAGCTTTGTATCTCCTTCGATTTCTACTGGCAATGACACACACAAACACAATACGACAAGAATTGAACTGTAATGAGAGTGCGACATTCATTGATGCTCACTTGATGAGGTGCAAGTTTTGTACTGAAGACGACAATTGTTGCCACGCAGTCATCCACAGATTGGACAATTCCAGTGCAACATCGCTTGTGAAAGACCAAGGTCAGAATTGCCGGATGTATTCAACGACAGAAGGAATCGCCGTGAAAACGCAACAGATCATTCATTGTGATGCAACTGACGATGATTGCAATGGAATCGATTTGATCACAAATATGTGATTGATGCAAGGTGTATCGTCAGGATTGCCTGTTTCGACAGTGACATTGAGTACACGGAGTCGAGAGATGAATGAAATGGTGGTCATTGCCACTGCTATGGCCACTACTACGGACATGAACAAGTTTTGAAATGGAACAAGCTCAAAGAGTTGATGAAGTGTTCCTGCCAATCCGGTTGCAAGTTCGACCAAATCAATTTGGAGTTGAAAGTGGTGTGGTCGTGAAACTCGGAGATCAGTACCTGGGCAGGAGGTGTGCGCTTTTCCAGTGCGTACCACGCACATTACAGGGCCCCTGCGCTTCAAACACCACCAAAATTCCACGAAAGGACCCCCAAGAGAGAGTTCGGCCCCCTACCCCTCCGGGCCCCCACCCCTTCAAGCTCCCACCCCTTCAGGCCCCCACCAAAACAAAATTGCCCAAATGTGGTATTGGCCAAATTCGGTTTGGCCAAATGCGGCCAAATAAGAATGGCCAAATCAGGTTCGGCCAAATTTGGCCGCGACCCACCCTTTGGGGCCCCACCCTTCGGCACCTCACTTTTTCCAGGTTTGGGCCCCCAGCTTTCGGGGCCGCCGCCCTTCGGGGCAATTTGGCCAAAGTCAGCTACCTAAGGTTGGCCAAAGTCGGCCAATAAGGATGGCCAAAGTCCGATTGGCCAAGGTGGGTTTCAGCCGTTTGACTGGCTCCCATAGTCAAAAACATCCATGTCGCCAATCTTGGAGGGGACGTGAGGTTCCACAGGACCAGTTGAGATGGATGCTCGGGGGCAAACTCAGGAACGGTGTCGAACTGAGTCGTGTGAACCTCTCCCGGTCACTGCAACTGTCAACATGGATGGCCCCTGATGCTGTCAACAAGAGAAATACCCTCCTCTTCATTCAACACCCTCACCTGTCCTGAAGTTGCTGACAACGTCACTGGCGAATCATCCTTGCCGTCCGCCGCCAGAATTTCGTGCCTGCCAATGTGGAAATCCTCCTGACCCCCTTCCACGAACACCCCTGAAATGCATGGTTTCCAAAGTGTGGACAAAAATGGGGCAAGATGCAACATGGCGTCCGGGAGTTTAAAAAATCTACCTTTGGGGGTAAGGGGGTTTGGATGTTCAAGGGTTTAAAGTGTTCCCTCGGGTTTCCGGGGTGTCCCTCGGGGTGTCGCTCCTCCCTCCCCGGATGGTCTCGCCTCCCCTTCTCAGTGGCCGCGTTAAATTGGCGGATCCCGCTGGCCAGGATGAAACTAGGATTCAAATCTCAATCCATCTGGTGACCTCCCCAATTTTTCTTGTTTTTTTTTTTCTCTTTTCATTTTTTGAACAGTTAATGTTACCAGTGTTCGAATTCATGGGATTGAAAAAAATAAAAAAGTTGACTGTTGCTTGTTGTTGATGTTTTTTCAAAAAACCTTAATGTTTTTAAAAAAAAATGTATTCCTCTTTTTTTTGAATTATTTTTGTAATCATAATAGTTCCATGATATTCAAAACTCAAATTTTTTTTAGATTATAATTAAAAATTTCGGGCGAAATTTTTTATCATTTTTTTTTGCACAATGACAACATTTATGATTTAGTTAAAAATGAATTTGTCATATTGGTCAAGATTATCAAGATGTTTTCTTAATTTCAAAAAAATAAATTGGACTTACTGTTCGAGAAATTGAGTTTTAAACATTTTTGTCGCCCTCTCGACTGTGCACGATCTGGCAATGTGCACACCATTTGTTCAGTCGTCACAAAACGGATAATTTCATCAGTGCGACTCAGGACTGCTGTCTCAACAAAACTTGGTTAAATGTGCACACAAACAAAGATTGACCGCGCTGCTTTTCAAACAAAAACACTTGCAATATTTTCGCCCGCCATCGACAACCAATTCCATCAGCGTTTGCAAATATTTCGCTTCTGCAATTGGATATCCTGCATGGCGTTCGAACTCGTTTCAATTAATGTCTCCACGCAGCATTCTCGTCGGTGTTTTTCTGCTGACTGTGATGATCTGAAATGGAAATCCAAGATGGTACACCTGACAACACCGTCAGGACAACTGTGACCATTCCCACACAGTCCAGAACCAGCCGTTCGTGTCGCACACGTTTCTCCACGTTCCAGATTGACACACGACAGTTTCTTGCTGCCTCCACTTCGGTGAAACTCGCTGCCACCATCCGTAAGCTCCATCCAACTCGATGAATTCATTGGTGGTCGGAAGGGTGTTCCTTTCAAAAAGCAAACTCGAAACAATTTTTTTTCCAGGTCGGCCTCGTTGTGTTCTCCAAACTGGCTCGAACGACGCAAACATCAATGAACCACGCTTTCTGCCTGCAACCGCTGCAGCCATGATAATGGCGCATCAAAGTGATTCACCCGGCCAACTCCACGTCTCGCAACTGTTGCACGCCCAACTGTCACGTCTGTTTCACCCTTTTTCGCAAGGGTCGTCTCGCACTGCGGATATCCAGATGAGCAACAACTTTTGTCAAGATTTACTCACTCTCCGTGATAGACAGCGCCACAATTTGTTGTGTCGCAAAATACGTCTCCAGCAAGTAACCACCAAGCGCCCGTCGTTGAATGTCCCTCCAGGTTCCCCTTCCCAAATGTGCCCTTTCACCACTCTGACCTCGCACTGCATTTCTTGACATGGAAAACTCCAGTTGTGCACAGATTCCTCGCTGTGGTGTTGACGCAAACGAAAGAGCAACCACTTCACAACACACGTGGGATCAACATATCGCGGATTTTTCCGCTGTGTATTGTGTTTCTGGTCTGCTGTTCATCGATCAGTGCTATGCCAATCAAAACAGTGCATTGTGATGTTTCTCGATCGTCCATGACGTCTGCACCATCATGCAAACATTTGTTCGTCGTCTCCGAACGAAGTGTCACAAAGATTTTTTTACGTTTGTTCGAAGTGTTTCTCGCCGACGAGACAAAACTCATCAACCCAAGCCGGTGTGTGTATCAGATCGGAAATCCAGAAAAAAACTGTGAACGATTCGATGCCATTGTTTTGGCGCAAGATTTCCACTGTTGTCAAAAATCCAGGATCAACACGTTCACCCAAACTGAGAGTTCTGTGGGGAACCCGGGAATGGCATCCGCTGGAATGGCGCTCACGCTCAACCGTCCAACTCTTTCCTTGAAACTCTGCTGCTTTAGCTGTTAGGCGAACCAACTCGGATTCAGCGTCCTCGGGACCGGTGAAAAGGCTCTTCTCCTGCAACTGCAATTCCTCCAAACGTCTCTCTCCTGTGCCGAAGCTTCGAGACACTCGTCTTGATTCTGGACAACCGCGATCACTGCCTCAGCGGCAACCAACTCGTTTCTTCTCCGCTCGATGAAAACCATTCGTGGCGGCTTGTGATTGCGCGCGCACTATGGCCCGTTCCAGATTCTCCTTCTCGATCATGTCAACATCGCCCAATGCGCAGATCGAGGCCTGCAAACGTGGGACCTTGGCTTGTGCTGCAGCGCGCGCCTGGAGGAGACTGACGTTTGATCTCGCTGGGTTGGCACAACTTTTGGCACACTGGCTTTCTGTTGCACCTGGGCTGAATCTTCGAATCCTTCTTGTTGGCCGGATGAGCAGCGGAAGACTGGTTGCGCTGCTTCTCCCACCTGACCGAGGGTGGACGAAGCCCTCTCAAAATAGTCTGCCACATGGCGTCCTGGATGCTGTCCTCAAGAACCCATTTGCGGTTCCTGCCCATGACCCCACGTGACGAAAAACGACGACTGTAAAGCAAATAGGTCCACCTGCACCAGCAAGATGGCCTTGAGCCAAAATTACGGGCGTAGGAGGACATCATATTCTGCGACGCTGGAATGTGATCTCAAAGGGTGGGGCCGCCGGGGTTTCACACGACAACCAGAGAGCCCAAACGTGCACGTTTGAGCGCTCCAGCGCTTCAACCACCACCAAAATTCCACGAGAAGACCCCCAGAGAGGGAAGAAAATTGTGGCGGGAGAGGGAAAAAAAAGCGCAAAATTTTGGGTTTGCAACGGGTTAGGTACGGATTCATCAAAATTAGGATGAAAGTGGTCAATTTCATCAAAAAAATTTTCATCAAAATCCACTTTCATCAAAAACCATTTTCATCAAAAACCATTTTCATCAAAAACCACTTTCATCAAAAACCACTTTCATCAGAAACCACTTTCATCAAAAACCACTTTCATCAAAAACCACTTTCATCAAAAACCACTTTCATCAAAAACCATTTTCATCAAAAACCACTTTCATCGAAAACCACTTTCATCAAAAACCATTTTCATCAAAAACCACCCTAAAGACCTGAACCCTAAAAGACCTGAACCCTGAAGACCTGAAGACCTAAACCCTAAACCCTAAAGACCTAAACCCTAACCCTAAAACCTGAAACCTATAAGCCTAAACCCTGAACCCTAAACCCCCCCAAACCCTAAACAACCCTAAACCCTAAACCCTAAAGACCTAAAACCCTAAACCCTGAAGACCTAAACCCTGAACCCTAAACCCTAAACCCTAAACCCTAAACCCTAAACCCTAAAGACCTAAACCCTAAACCCTAAAGACCTAAACCCTAAACCCTAAAGACCTAAAGACCTAAACCCTGAACCCTAAACCCTAAACACCCACCTTTGGACCCTCAGCGGGCCTTTCTGCTGAACATAGCCGGCCTTCGGCCGGCAATGTTCAACAAAAAGACCAGCTGAGACCCCAAAGGTGGGCACAAGCCGTGTTTGTGTGAAGGCGTCGCGGGCCTTCGGCCCGCGACACTTTCACACAAATGCGGACTATATTGTTTTTGCTCGGGTGGTGGGTCCCTCTGACAGGAAGTGCTCTGATGAAATTGGTTTTTGATGAAATTGGTTTTTGATGAAAATGGTTTTTGATGAAAGTGGTTTTTGATGAAAATGGTTTTTGATGAAAATGGTTTTTGATGAAAGTGGCATTTTGATGAAAGTGGTTTTTTGATGAAATTGGTTTTTGATGAAAGTGGTTTTTGATGAAAGTGGTTTTTAATGAAAGTGGTTTTTGATGAAAATTTTTTTTTGATGAAAGTGGTTTTGATGAACTTGTACTTTACCTTGCAAAGACAAAAGTTTCGAGGAGAAGAATCAGTGTTGAGTCTGCAGACAAAGAAGGTTGACAGAAAAAAAACGAATCATGGAATGTTTCAACCGATTTTGATTTGTGGTTGGAGAGACGTGCAGAACTGGGAACAGTCTATTTTAGAGCAGAATTACAACATAATATTTGTCATACAATTGAAATTATCAAGGTATGCTGAAGAGGACAAGCACTGTATTCGTTACATGCTGATTTGAGAAATCGTGTCGTCGCATGATTCAAAGATGGAAATGTTGATAACAATCAATGAGGACATGCGAACAGTCCCGAGAGAGCTTTGTATCTCCTTCGATTTCTACTGGCAATGACACACACAAACACAATACGACAAGAATTGAACTGTAATGAGAGTGCGACATTCATTGATGCTCACTTGATGAGGTGCAAGTTTTGTACTGAAGACGACAATTGTTGCCACGCAGTCATCCACAGATTGGACAATTCCAGTGCAACATCGCTTGTGAAAGACCAAGGTCAGAATTGCCGGATGTATTCAACGACAGAAGGAATCGCCGTGAAAACGCAACAGATCATTCATTGTGATGCAACTGACGATGATTGCAATGGAATCGATTTGATCACAAATATGTGATTGATGCAAGGTGTATCGTCAGGATTGCCTGTTTCGACAGTGACATTGAGTACACGGAGTCGAGAGATGAATGAAATGGTGGTCATTGCCACTGCTATGGCCACTACTACGGACATGAACAAGTTTTGAAATGGAACAAGCTCAAAGAGTTGATGAAGTGTTCCTGCCAATCCGGTTGCAAGTTCGACCAAATCAATTTGGAGTTGAAAGTGGTGTGGTCGTGAAACTCGGAGATCAGTACCTGGGCAGGAGGTGTGCGCTTTTCCAGTGCGTACCACGCACATTACAGGGCCCCTGCGCTTCAAACACCACCAAAATTCCACGAAAGGACCCCCAAGAGAGAGTTCGGCCCCCTACCCCTCCGGGCCCCCACCCCTTCAAGCTCCCACCCCTTCAGGCCCCCACCAAAACAAAATTGCCCAAATGTGGTATTGGCCAAATTCGGTTTGGCCAAATGCGGCCAAATAAGAATGGCCAAATCAGGTTCGGCCAAATTTGGCCGCGACCCACCCTTTGGGGCCCCACCCTTCGGCACCTCACTTTTTCCAGGTTTGGGCCCCCAGCTTTCGGGGCCGCCGCCCTTCGGGGCAATTTGGCCAAAGTCAGCTACCTAAGGTTGGCCAAAGTCGGCCAATAAGGATGGCCAAAGTCCGATTGGCCAAGGTGGGTTTCAGCCGTTTGACTGGCTCCCATAGTCAAAAACATCCATGTCGCCAATCTTGGAGGGGACGTGAGGTTCCACAGGACCAGTTGAGATGGATGCTCGGGGGCAAACTCAGGAACGGTGTCGAACTGAGTCGTGTGAACCTCTCCCGGTCACTGCAACTGTCAACATGGATGGCCCCTGATGCTGTCAACAAGAGAAATACCCTCCTCTTCATTCAACACCCTCACCTGTCCTGAAGTTGCTGACAACGTCACTGGCGAATCATCCTTGCCGTCCGCCGCCAGAATTTCGTGCCTGCCAATGTGGAAATCCTCCTGACCCCCTTCCACGAACACCCCTGAAATGCATGGTTTCCAAAGTGTGGACAAAAATGGGGCAAGATGCAACATGGCGTCCGGGAGTTTAAAAAATCTACCTTTGGGGGTAAGGGGGTTTGGATGTTCAAGGGTTTAAAGTGTTCCCTCGGGTTTCCGGGGTGTCCCTCGGGGTGTCGCTCCTCCCTCCCCGGATGGTCTCGCCTCCCCTTCTCAGTGGCCGCGTTAAATTGGCGGATCCCGCTGGCCAGGATGAAACTAGGATTCAAATCTCAATCCATCTGGTGACCTCCCCAATTTTTCTTGTTTTTTTTTTTCTCTTTTCATTTTTTGAACAGTTAATGTTACCAGTGTTCGAATTCATGGGATTGAAAAAAATAAAAAAGTTGACTGTTGCTTGTTGTTGATGTTTTTTCAAAAAACCTTAATGTTTTTAAAAAAAAATGTATTCCTCTTTTTTTTGAATTATTTTTGTAATCATAATAGTTCCATGATATTCAAAACTCAAATTTTTTTTAGATTATAATTAAAAATTTCGGGCGAAATTTTTTATCATTTTTTTTGCACAATGACAACATTTATGATTTAGTTAAAAATGAATTTGTCATATTGGTCAAGATTATCAAGATGTTTTCTTAATTTCAAAAAAATAAATTGGACTTACTGTTCGAGAAATTGAGTTTTAAACATTTTTGTCGCCCTCTCGACTGTGCACGATCTGGCAATGTG
>CBDCEV010000317.1:0-5812 GCA_965215715.1 Hyphomicrobiales bacterium
GGCATGGTTGGTTGCTTGGACTTATAGTGGTGCTGGTGAGGGTGACCCTTGGACAACTTCTTTTGGGGTGCTTGGGTGCTTGACCTACGGATATTTTCTTCTTTCTGGACCCCGCTGGGTCATTGGGATGCTGATGATATTGTTTTTTTAAAATGTTTTGACACTCCTAATATCTGGACGGACGGTAGTAGGGAAGACTTCTCTTCGAGTGGTGGGTTTGAGGTTGCTGACGCTGGTGTTTATTTGGTTGTTTCCGAAGTTGCTTCTGAAAGTTCAGTCTGGGGTACTGCAGAAGAGTACGGTGATGTTCGCCAAGAGCGTTGCCGTGCTTTCTTGACGGTTTTTAGGTTATGCAGACTGTTCAGCGTGCGGAGTTCTGGGGTGCTATTATTGCTTTGCAGGCTTATTGGCTCTGTCATCTTGGCATTGACATCCTCAATGTTGCTCGGACTGTTGGGCGACTGCTGTCCAGGGACTGCTTGGCTGAACTTTGCTTTTGGTTAAGAGTGGCGATTTGGTCGCTCTTGCTCAGTACATGATTCGTTCTCGAGGTGGAGAGACGGTTCGGGTTACCGAGGCCAAGGGGCATGCTGATGATTCTGATGAACAGCAGGGTCGTGTTCGGCTGGAGGATCAACTTGGAAATGCTGAGGCTGATGCTGCTGCTGATTTGGGTCGTCGTCATCAGTCTGAACTGCTCATTGATGCTAGGCGTTAGGCTGCTTGAGGTGCGTAATCACTGGTACCTTGTCATGCTGCAGTTGAAAAGGTTCATGATTGCTGTTGCCAGGGTTGCTGTTAATCATGATGGGAGGTGCGGCACTGGCCCTGATCTCTTTGTAAGAGGAAGGCGCCCAGGGCTGACATTAGGGTCAATGTTGATCTTGCTTCTTCACGTGACCCTCCAGGTTTCTAGGGTGGGCTTTGGATGCAGGTTCATGGGGGTGGTATTGCTGGTGCTGATGTTGCTGCTTGGCCTTACAGTGTTGGCATTCTCTGCAAATTTAATGTTTTCTTTGGAACTTCGCATTGGCCGACGGGTTCTGAGGACATGGGGTCGTTTTGGTGTTTCTTTCCTGGAACCTATTATCTTTTTCGAGCAATGGGCTGGACATAGGTTGCTCAGTGAAAAGGTTACCAGACCTCATGTTGGGGCTAACCGTCCTATTTTGGTTATCTCTGTTCTTGTGTCAGAGGGAATTGAAATTCGACACGATTGTCAGTTCATCCGTATTTTGGTTAGAGCGCAGGCTAACTTGCTCGGTGGTATTGGTAGATTTCTGCCAAGTGTGGTTGGCTCTCATGTGTCCAGGTTATGGCATCTTGGTTGGAACCAGTGTTCTCATGGGCTTACATACAGGCCAATAGAATCTTGTCATCATCAGTGCCTTTAAGCTGTATGTTGGGTTTTGGGTCATCCCAAAGGGTCAGCTTCGGAGCTTTTGGATGGCACCCTGAAGCTCCGACATTGTACTTCCATCATTTCTAGTCTTTTTCACCCGTTGTCTTCACTTGAGGTTGGTGATGGGAGCAGTAAAAGATTATCTGTGACTCTTGTTCCATCTCCTGGATGGAGGTAGTAACTACTCGGGTAGGAGGGTCCGGCTAACCAGGAAGACACGTCCAGGTGCATTGTTTTCTCATGTTCCGGATCCAGGGCATCCAACGCCGAGGAGATGGAAAAGATTGCGCCCCTTTCCTCCGAAGGAGATGGGGGTGAGGTGTGCATGCTTCGCAATCTTTTTCCTCGCCTTGGGTTTGGGTGAGGTTCGCACCGGTGACGCTTGGAACTTGCCTTCCGAGCGAACAGGTGTAGGAGGCTTCCGGCTGGTCAGTCCAGCCGAAGGGGCTGGTGCGCTGGCACTAGCCCAGTTTAATTAGTTGAACGCGCGTTGTTGCGCTTGGACAGACATGCGTGGCATACACACCGTCCGCACCACCACCACCACCACCACCCACCTTCTTCCCCCCTCCACCCCTTCTCCTCCTCTCTCCCGTATGTTGGACTTTTTGTCCTTTTGGCTCCTTCTGGACCGATTTCAAAAGTAAAGGTAGGTTTTAGTTTTTAGTTTTTAGTTTTTAGTTTTTAGTTTTTAGTTTTTAGTTTTTAGTTTTCAGTCAAAAACTAAAAACTAAAAACAACGCCAGGAATTTTGGGAGGCTGTTTGTAAAAAAAACTTTTCCAACTCTTTTTCAAAAAAACACGAAAAAGCACAGTTCAAAAAACACACATTTTTTTAATAAAAGGCGTCCGTATGGTTGCGTGCGTTAGTGCGAGGACGCGCGGGCGTTCGGGGATGTTTGTGTGGCGGTGTCTCGGTGCACATGTGGCGGCCAGGTTTTTGATGTTTTTTTGAAGTTCTGAAAAATAATCTTGAATAGTTTTTTCTTATTTTTTTGAAGTTTTTTTTTAGTTTTTTCAGTTTTTCAGTTTTTAGTTTTTTGTTTTTAGTTTTCAGTAACGACTAAAGACTAAAAACTAAAATTCCACCGTTTTTTTTGGAAGGCTTAATTTTTTAAAATTTTTGAACTTTTTTTAAAACTTTTGAAACTTTTGCAAACCACGGAAAACACATGTTAAAAAACACACACAAATTATAAAAAGGCGTCCGTATGTTTGCGTGCGTGCGTTTGGGAATATGAGCGTGGCGGTGTCTCGGTGCGTGTGTGCCGGCTATTTTTTGATTTTTTCATTTTTTCAAAACTCTTAAACAGTTTTTTTTTAAAGTTTATCGTTTTTTTTTGATTTTTTATGCTTTTTAGTTTTTCGTTTTTAGTTTTTCGTTTGAAGTATGTAGTTTTTTTTGGGAAAACTAGAAACTTGAAACAAAAAACTCAAAACTCAAAACTGAAAACTAAGAACTACAAACTAAATGCTTAAAAAAAGTAAAAAAACTGGAAACTTAAAAAACTATTTGAGAGTTTTTTTTTATTACTTTTTTTTCCAAAAAAAAAAACATAAAACTAGCCGACACAAACGCACCGACATGCCGCCACACTCACATTCCCATACGCCCGCGCGCCTTCGCTCACACGCACGCAAACAGACGGACGCCTATTTATTATTTGTGTGCGTGTTTTTTTGACATGTGTTTCTCCGTGTTTTTTTCAAAAGTTTAAAAAGTTTAAAAAGTTTCAAAAGTAAGCTTCCTAAAACTTCCGGCGGAGTTCTTTTATTTTTTAGTTTTGAGTTTTTCACTTGAAAAAAAGCACAACTCAAAACTCAAAACTCAAAACTAGCAACGAGCAATGAGCAACTAGAAACTAGAAACTAGAAACTAGAAACTAGAAACTAAACTGAAAAAAAACAAAAAACAGAAAACTCAAAAAATTCTGGTCCAAAAGTTTTTTCTTTTGTAAAAACGTTGCCGACTCATACGCACCAACACACCGCCACACTCACATTCCCAAACGCCCGCGCGCTCTGGCACGCACGTTCGCAACCATACGGACGCTTGTTTAACGGGACACGCAACACGGGCGCCGTCCACACCCACACCCACGCCAGCCCCCACGTGCCCGCCCACACCGACGCCCACACCCACAATGCTTTGGTTAATTGCTCAACTTGAACCACCAGATTGGAAAGTATTAAGTTTAACAGTAGTGAAAATTAAGGTTTTTTGAAAAGAAACCACGTAAAATAACGATGAAACCAATCAAGAGTAAGTTACTACTTTTGAAATCGCAGAGACAACCTTTGAGCCACCAAAAAACATTGTAATTTACGTTGAAGATTTCAAAAGTAAGCAACTTACTTTTGAAATCGGCCCAAAAGGGCCAAACAGGACAAAAAGTCGTGACTCCAACCACCACCCTGCGTTGGATATTGAGGAGGTTCTTTCCGGGACTGGTGGTGATCAGTTGCATGTCATGCTCGCTGATGTCATTTTAAGTCCTTTGATATTGTTGACAGGTCCATTTTGGATTGTGCTTTGTGTCGCTTGGGTTTACTTGACTGGTTTCGTAAAGTGTATTTTTCTTTTCATAGTCAGGTTCGTCTCAGGTTCATGCTTGCTACTGGACTTGGTGAGCCATGGTGTAGAGATGGTGGTATTCACCAGGGCTGTCCTCTGAGTATGGTTTTTATTGTGGCTCTCTATGTCCCTTGGTGTCGTGTAGTTCTGAGCGTCCTCCTGCCCTTTTTGAGTCTGCTAGGTTTACTGCTCAGTATGTTCGGTCTGTTGGTCAGGATGTTTCTCCTGGTAAATGTGTCTTTCTTAGTACATCTAAGTCTGTTCGGAAAGCTATGAAGTTGTGGGATGTTTCAGGGAATGGTGGCTTTTGGAAAGTTCAGCTGGGTGTAAGGGATCTTGGTGGTCATCTTGATTTCACTTTCAGAGCTCGGGCTGGTACGCTTTCCAAGTGTTGGTGAGGCCACGGTTGGTGTTGCTTCAGTTGGTGCTTTACTTTTAGGTTTTCAGGTAAAGCTGGGGCTGGTTCGTGGTGAGTATCTGCCTGCTGGCCTCCATGCTGCAGAGGCTTCTCATGTCTCTTCCTCTTCGATTAGTGCTTTGAGGATGCTGTTTTTCGTGCAGTTTGGTCCTCTGAGAGCCTCTTGCTAATGCTTTTGCAGTTCTTTATCTTTGTGGTGGGCTTGTTGATGTTGATCCTGCTTTTCACATTATTTGGCCCCGGTTCCGTATGATGCGTCGGTATCTTGCTTACTGCCCTGACGAGGAACCGTCGGATGCTTGATTTCATCTCTAGGGGAGCCCAGGAGTATGGTCCTGTTCATCTTCTTCTTATTTCTGCTGTTGAGCTGGGTTTTGCTTGGGATGGAGAGGAGAAATGTTGGGTTCGGGTATCCTCCCTCCTCTTCGTATGATGACTGGCCTTGTGCAGCACTTCCGCTCTGCTATTCTGAATGCCTGGCGCTTGCGGGTATTTTCCAGGCTTTCTGAGAGAAAGGGTTTTTTGGGAGGTGAATTTGCTGATTTTCAAGGCTCTTTACAACTAGTTACTTCGTCCCACTTGCGGGAACGACATAAAATGTTGTTAAGGGCCATTTTGTGTGGGTGTGTGTGGAACGGAATTTTTGGCAAGGCCAAGAAGGAAGACGTTCCTTGTCGATTTTGTGGCAAAAGGGATGGCGATGGTCACTTGTTTTGGGAGTGTATTTTCTCCCCTTCAGCATGTTCGGGATCTTCTTGAATTTGCTTATCTTGTGTCTCTGGATCGTAGCCAATGGCCTCGTTGCTTGCTTTGGCATGGTTGGTTGCATGGTCTTAGTGGCATCAGTAATTGGGATCCCTGGGCTACCTCCTTTGGTGATTTGGCTTCTTTTTATCTTGAGCGGTGCTTAGGTGCTTATCTTGTGGACTTTGCTTGTTGCTGGACTCCTCCTGAGTATTGGGATGCTGCTGACATTGCCTTTCAGATGTCTGAGTATCCTAATGTTTGGACTGATGGGAGCAGGGAAGACTTCTCTTCCGTAGGTGGGTTTGAAGTAGCTGGTGCTGGTATTTATTTGCTTGCTTCTGAGCTTGCTGTTGAGGGTTCGGTTTGGGGAACTGCAGAAGAGTATGGTGATGCTCGCCTGGAACGTTGCCGTGCTATTGTGCTTGTTCCTGGGGTCATACAGACTGTTCAGCGTGCTGAATTCTTGGGTGCTATTATTGCCATGCGGGCGTACTGGCCTTGCCATTTGGGTATTGATAACCTCAATGTTGCTCGGAGTATAGGTCGTCTGCTTGATCATGATCGCTTGGTTAAACCTCTGTTTTTGGTTAAGGTGATTTTATTGCTCTTGCCCGGTACATGATCCGCACCCGGGGCCGAGAGACGGTTCGGGTCACTAAGGTTAAGGGGC
>CBDCEV010000318.1:0-12500 GCA_965215715.1 Hyphomicrobiales bacterium
GCGGCCACGATGACTGTGACACGCATCGATTTGAAAACCAGATGTGCTCCAGCAACCTCAGGTCAGCTGTGCCACGCCCTTGGAGTATGGAAGGCCAATGAGTTACGCACCCGTGCTTCAGAACGCATTGACAGTGACGGTGAACGTGCATCGGGACGGCGTTCCAGTTGTCTTACAACAGCCCTCTACCAACTACGTGGTTCCTGTGCAGTGCGGTAATCCCGTCCAGTATGGAACACCAGTACATTACGTGGCACAGGAACGAATGTTGACCGTGACTGGTGAAGATATGAATCGTAACGGCATTCCAGATGTCTTGCAACAGCCTCTGGCTGGCTACGACGCTCCTGTTCAGCACCGAAGACTGGCACAGTCGCCCAGGCTGACTGACAAACAATCAATATAAACCGTGGCGGCACTTCAGGCGGCTGACAGCAACCCAGATTGGCCGCGGCATGCAGTTGACGGCCCCTCAGCCTGAACGTCACGCGCAATGAGCGCATTTCTCTTCAACCCCTTTGCATTAGGAGGGCAACAAAGCGCGCAGTCATCGCAATGTTCACGTGCAGCCACCAGTGACAGCGCACAATGCACGGGCACGGAACGCCGACAAGAGGCAGACGGACACGGCATTGATGGACGACAGGGACGAGGTGGGACGTGTGTCCACAGACGCAACATCAGGAGGAAAGTGAATCTAAGATTGGTCTTTCTTGCGCCAACCTTCACTCACCACGGCAGGATACAAGAGGAACACAAAAAAACCATCATCTCTGTAAAATACCAATTGAAATGACACGGTCAATGGCCACCAGCTTCTGCAAAAAAACTTCCCATGCTTCACCACTTATACAAAAACAGTTGGACACAGCGGGATCAACGAACACGCTCACAGAATGTTCAGAAATCAACCGCAAACAGTCAGCGGTCGGACGCAGCATACAATCATGAATACTACCCAGAAAAAGTCGGACAACCGCTTCGCATCACGCCCAAGAGGAAAAGGCTGTTCCCGACATCAAAGGAACTTGGCAATGCAAGACGGTCCAGATTGAAAGGCGTTAGGTGCTGAAGACCCCACGACTTCACACATCCTCTCTTCTGGGCGCTTTGCAACATTTCCTTACCCTACTTACTCCAACTCGCAACATCAAGTAAGTTGCGGTTTCTGCGGCTGATCGAGCCTGTCGCCGTACATGCACGCATGGTGTTCAACTCCCGAAAATCTTCTGGCCACTCCAGCCGTGTCGAGCTGACCTCGCGGTAACTGAGCCACCCACCGCGGCCTTGAAGACACATGGCTGTGCGAGTCGCAAAAAAGCGTCTTGGTGTTCGGGTTCACGACTGCACCTCATGGCCAGAGGTTCGTTTCTGAAGGAGACGCGATGCGTCCCAAGCGCTCGGCGGAGACAAGCGGAAGGGGCGCGAGTGGGGCGCTTCTCGTGCCGGCGTCGTTAAAAATGCTGCTGGGTCCGTCGGCCCGTGAGCTCTTTTCTGCCATTGCTGGTGTGAGCGTCACAGGTCCGTACTACGTGTCACAGATTGTAGCGCACCCAAAGCATGTGGATCGTTTTCCGAATTGTGCAGCTTTCTTTGAAGTGCGCCCGAAGTCACCCCCATCCAATCTCCAGTGTCCAAAGGGAAAGGAGTCTTTGGCCCATCTCTTCCACAACATGTCTGTCGACGGGTTTTGTAAACGAGGGCACACTCCTCCGTGTTCAAACCCCTTGTTCGTTTCCGTAGGTTCTCTGCGTTCTGATTTGCTCGACATGTGACCACGTCAATTCGGTGAAACCCAAGTGAGTTGATTTTTTTGCCGATGAAGGTTTTCAGGAGACCCAGAGTTTCGCGACGATCTTCAAACACTGGCTGGAGAAATGCAGGCGCTTGCAAGAAACCGCATTAATTACGCGCCATCTTCGGAGACTTCCTTTGCAGCGCCGTTCTCGGTTCGAGGTTGACCTCTTGAGTGGCACGGCACTCGCAGCCGTACTTCCTTGCGGATGCATGGTCTTCTTGTCGCTGACTGGTTCACCATTTGTTGGGGTTTGAACGAAGCCGTGTTGCGTCTGTGTTTCGGCGCATGTGGGCAGTGAGACATGGCCATCAGCACGCTTTCGCCGATACAAGGGTTTTAGAGCGGCTTCTCACCGATATCCATGTGAGGAAAGCGATTGCAGTTCTACACGCGTCTCCTTTTTTTTGTCCTCGCCTTTGAACAGATATCAAATGCAATAACTCGTTCTGTCTCCCTGCTGTGTGACCCTCCGAGCTCCGTTGCAGTTGAGGGTGCCTCACGCCAGACGTAAGTGGTTCTCAGCTTCATTTTGTTCGAAGCTCAGACGTCAATGTTGTTTTGATGACGTACTCGTGGGCAGAGAAGCACCGGTTAAGGTAACAGGTCTGCGGTTGGTGGTGGCCTTGCCAGATAGGTTGCATCGTTGACTTGGGAACACTGGTGAGGGACCGCTGTGAGTGCTCACGAACGTGTTTGCTTTCGGTGCCGAGATCATGGCTACAGGTGCAATTGCGGTGGCCTCTTCAGACACTTTGATCGAACGTTATGGTGGCGATATGAGCGAAAAGAGCGGCCGCCCACCGCGGTCCAATTCTTCAAGTACCGGTCAGCTCCGCGAGCCACTTCGCCGCTTCAGCCCACTGACTGTTCTGTTTGCATCAGACGCCCCGCAGATTCAGGACGCCGGATGAGTTGTGCCTTTCCTCACTTCGGTTCTCTGCATCAGCGGTGTTCGGTCGCCTTGTGGTTGTGATCGATTGTTGCTGTATTGACATGTGACGTTCAAGGCTCCAGGGTGCTCGCGGTCAGATTTGGTTTGCCCGCAATGTCTGTGTAGGGGATTTATCATGGAGCACCAATTGTGTTGCTATGACCTGGTGTCCCAACATTTTGTCGCTGGATGTCGGCAGCGTTGCATGCTGACGCAGTTTCCTACAAAAGAAAACAGATCATTCTTTGTTTCGGTTGTGAGGAGGGGGTTTTGTTGTTTGGCGTTTTCAGCATTTCCGGTTGTTTTGGGTTTCAGGTTGTTTGGAGTTCCAATTTTGTCAGTTGTTTCTGTTCGTCAGTGTCTGCTGGTTGTTTTGGGTTTCAGTCGTTGAGTCTGTTAAGGTTTTCAGATTTATTTGATTGTTTCGGGTTTCATGTTGTTTGGGTTTTTAATTTGTTTTGGGGTGTTTCGGGTTTCAGATTATCAAAGTTCTTAGGTTGTTTGTTTTTGGGAGCGTTGATTAGTTTGTTGAGGTCAGGTTGTTGTGAGTTCTCTGGGCGGTTCTGTAGATTTTCAGTGTTTTGGGTTTTCAGGTTGTGTGGTGTTCCAGGTTGTATTGGTTCTTCGGTAGTTGAGTTTGCATGTTTTAGTTGTTTGTGTTGTTCTTTACGTTGTTCAATGTTATTGGTTGTTTGGGTTTTCAGGTTGTTCATGGTTTCAGGTTTTTGGGGGAGTCATGTGGTTTAGGGTTCTTGGTTGTTTAGTTCGTTTAGTTCGAACAGGTTGTTGTTTGGTTGTATTAGACGGTTTCGATTTTGAGGTTTTGGGGTTGTTTAGTTGTTCGGGTTGTTTAAGGTTTTTTAGTTGTGAAGGGTTTCAGGTCGTTTATGTTTCTGGGTTGGTTCGGGTTTTTGGGTTGGTTGAGGTTCTGCTTTGTTTGGGTTTCATGTCAACGCACTAGGGTACTGTTTGGCTCAAACCCGCAAGAAGGTTGGAGGGAGGCTTTTCGGGACACCTGGAACCTCAGATATAATGACACATTTATACGTAAATATATATACATAAAAATATATATATATATATATATATATATACATATATATATGTCATGTACATCTAGATATACATGTATTGATATATATATATATATATATATATATAGAGAGAGACGAGAGAGAACCACATTTAGATTTACATGTGTGTGTGTGGGGTGTGTGTTTGCTTTGCGTTTTTGTTTTTCTTTTTTTGTTGATCTTGGTCTTTGTCGTGGTCTTGATCTTCCTGGCGCTGGTTTTTCTGTTCTTGTCCTTGCGTGTCTCTGCCTTTCATTGCTGGTCTTCGTTTGTCCTCGTTTGTTTTTGATTGTTTTCTTTTCTGAAGACTCTGATATTTATTTGTTTGTGCTGTGTTGTGTGTTTGATTGTCTGACTTTGAGTGTGCGCGAGGACAAGTGCCGCCGTTTGCGTGAGCGTTCGTTCATGCGAGTGTGCTTTCGTCTTGTGTGTTTTTGGGACTGAACAAGCTTCTCAAAGGTGACGCAGTGCGAGCGAGCAACAAGACAACTCTCAGTCGCCCGTGCTCCCAAGGTGGTCGTGGCGTCTTCTGCCGCAGAGCTGGGGAACGTGAGCGGGGCAGGTGTTGGATTGCACCACCGTGCAGGTGGAAAGCGAACGATGACGAAGAAACGATGACGTTGGAGTGTTCCACACAATTGTTGCGGTTTTCCTTTGGCGACGTGGAAAATATTAGCACATTCCCTTGTGGGCTCTCCTCTGTCATGTGGTGTCCAGTCGCTGGTCGTGTTGTCGTTGTCATCGTGCTGTTCTGTCGACAATGTGGCATCGACCAAGGTCACTCAGAACAGCTGTGCACAACACGTTCACTGAGACTCCACATCGGAAACTCGTACAAAGTTCAAGCAAGGAGAGGGTGTGTTGGTGCCCGTTAAATTCGAGAATTTACACTTTTCATGCCCAGTGAGGCGGCGCACCATGTCGAGAGGTGCAAGGTCCAGCGAACTACGAACGCGACATGTTTTTGTGTCAGCCACCGATCTGATGCGTATCACTCGCAGTGCCCCTGCCACGTTTACCAGTGGTTTCATGGTTTCGGTTCCGTTTCACAGCGTCATCGAGGTTTTGTACACGGCAGGCACATGCTCAGCCGCTTGTTTGAATGCGCACTGTTGTGTGTCGTTTGCATCACTGCAGCCAGTTGTGGTGCTCACTTCTTCACAAGATGGCATGAAAGGAAAAACGACGTCACTCATGTTTCTTCATGTGATGGAAATGTGGGCATGTATGTGACCTGCGTGTTGTACACTCGACAGGGCCGCCGACTGTTCAATGGGTTTCCTCGTGGTCTTGCAGCGACTAACAGATGTTGTCTGCTTTCAGAAATGACCCCTTCCGTCCATTTTTTGTGTTTTTGCATGAACACAGTTTTGTTGTCGATGTGAGCACTCACCAGGGTTTCTTATTGCGACCTGCAACATCGAACTGACCTTGGACGCTTTGGTTTTTTTCAGCTGTCGAAGGCCAACATTTCGCGGTCTCGCTCCAGTTCCCCAGATGTTGGGCGAAACGACAGGAAGTCAACGGTGCCTGTCGACACCTTTGGTGCCATGTCCCATTGAGACTGTGGCTGCGGGTGAACATACACTGAAGACTGTGCGAGGTGGTAGGTTGGAGGTAACTGTGGCGTTGATGCATGCAAGTGGCGACAACTTTCGATGCTCAACACGGTTTGGCCAGACGCAGGTGTGAGGTGCAGGGTAACATGTAGGGTGATATTTAGGTGACCTTTGTAGATAATGTTGCGGGCACGTAATATATTTACACAAAGCGTTATTTCAGATGTGTTGAGCACTTTTCATGGGTGATATCATGGGTCATATTATGAGTAATATTATCGGTAATATTATGGGTGTTATTCTGGGTGATACTATGGATAATATTACGCATCCTTTAGTGGCCACCATTACACCTCAAATCAAAACATGTTTGCGCGTTTCCTCGCACCACCGATCAGCTTGCAACATGTGCTCGGGTTTGTTTGTGACTCGACGCAGACCACAAGTGAGATTCATGCAAAGATGGTGCGTTCTTTGGCAACAGATGTAACTCGGAAGAGGTTACACGTGCTTCTCACCCGACGTCTGTCTTAAATTCTAATTCGGCTCCATCGATGCGAGTCACGAGCCGCACAGAAGCAACTTTGAAGGGATGTACACATGCTTTCCGCCCACGTCTGTCACTCCAATCCCGAACATATTTGGCATCTTGTTCTTGGAGCCCCACTCAAACACTTCGAGCTCTCTTCTTGGCTGTGTCGACGCTGCCGTACGACGCGCACATTCTTCTCGGTCTTGTTGTGGACCTCCAGCAATCGTTTCGGTATGTCCTGCACACACCCGCGCATCTCACTTCACTCAGCAAAATATGTTCCTCAGCCCAGCGCGATCGTGTGCAGTGAAGAAAAGCGTGCAATCGCCGCTCTACAAGCTGGCGAGAGGGAGCGCATATACAAATCAGTATCCTCATTCATGCCCATCAGCCGCGACTGCGCGGTTATCCTGACCTAATCGAGGTTACACACGAGTTGAAATCTGAACTTGTGCATCTGCAGTTGCGGCTGCTCGTCGACTGCGCCATCCATCAATCGGAACCGGGCACCTTAAAAAAAGGCGCGCCGCACATAAGTTGGAAACGTGGATCAAAACCCAAGCTTGTTGTGAATAAAACTCTGAGAGCCACGTGTCAACCACCTTCCCATATTAACTTGTATACTCGTTTGTGGTGCGCGTGCATTGTTCGCAGAAAAAAGTGACATGGGCGACATGAAGATGATGACGACGACGATGATGATGCAATGTTTACGAATGTCACGACACCCGTTCTTGTGCATCTGCAACCACCAGTGCGGCCTCTTTGCATGCAATCGAAGAGTTGTCCCACCCACGTCAATCAGACGCGCAACTCCACGTGCGCAACAAGTTGACAAGTGTTTGTTTGGTTGGGAATGCTCACGGTGCGTACCTTTTGCAGCACTCCGAAATTCACCATTTTCGCAAAAGATTCTTGTACTGATCGTCGTCTTCTGGCAACACATGTTAAGCCACCATCATGTTGGAGATCTTCATTTTCAATTCTTGACATGAACTTCAAGATGGGGGTCTCGATTGTTGTTGATGCTGTATCAATTAATGAATGACATATTAGATACAAAGATGTAAAACGTTTTGCGATGAATTTGTAAATGCGGCATGTTTTTCTGTGGATTACAAACGCGCGTTTCTTTTGTGTGCACCTGGTTTCAGTCCTGCTCTGCATACACGAAAGCCCGGCACTTGAAAAGCTCTGTGGTTGCCATCGCGCTCGAGTGCCATGATTCTGCCACGTCCATCGCTTGGCCGACCATGTCTTCGTCTGAAGAACAAACAAATCTCGGGTAAGCGAACGACACCGACTGCCATTCGCAAAAGTTCAAACATAAGTGGACTTTGGGCAAGACTTTCCACAGCTTCTTTCTCGCTGTCGCTGCTGCCGCCCGAAGCTTCGAACATACTTTGCAGAAGCGAAGACCCAGCGCACCCAACGTCAATTTTCTGGCGAGAAATATATTTCACTGTCGCCGAAATATTCAGTACGACACCGAAATGTTTATTTCATTGGAAGAATTATAATCAAGTATCGAGCCTCTGGGTGGTTTGCGGCAAGGGAGCACGAAACGCAATGGACGACAGTAAAGACAGGGTCAACAACCCGTGTGCTCAGGAGAAGGGAGGGAGTCTTCGACCTCGGTGGTCACATTCCAGAGAGGGTGCGACTGGAGTGTGCATGGGTGCACTTGTCACCCACGGACCAAGTCATACAGACCACCTACAAGGAAACTGAAATAACGGCCCTCAGGGCGGAACTGCGGAAAGGCTTTTCATCCACGATACGCAAGGTGGACAGATGTGAATCCTGCGCCAGACTTGACGGACCGAGAGGGCACAAGCGCACCAGAAGCGCAACTCAGTCGTGTAAGGGAGGCACCAAGCACAGACGGAACCACGAAGACAAACATCCGCGGCACTGCCAAGGTGGTGGTGACCGACAACGGACCTCTTCGTGCTCGCCTCGATGCCTCGGTTTTTCCCGATTCGCCCTGGTCAGCCGAAGGAGTCTGGATCGGAAGGATGAGGAGAGGCACGAACCGATCGAACACCGATTCCTACGCAACCGCCACGCAGAGCTGAAGAATGAGATGAAGAGGAAGGAAAAAAGTTGATCTCGAGGGTATGCGCGAACCCTCTACAGGCCTAGGTTGCCCTGCTATTGAGAGGGAAAGAGCAACGACCTGGCAGGTAAGGGCAAGGACGATCACGAGATGCGGCGGAATGGTGGAAGGCCGAACCCCGTCACGAAGTCTGGAGGAGAACAAGGACGACGACTCGTGCTTGGATCACGGAATGTCTCAAGTGCGTGTTCTCGGAACCACTGTGGGGCGACTTCCCTGGAAGGCGAGGGCCCGCACCTCTTCAGTGCGGTGGAACAGGTTCCCAACGTGGGCCGGAACCGTCTCAGGGTGAGAGTTCCAAAATCTTGGGAGGACCCACAGGAACCGCTGCGATCCGAGGTGAATTTCGAAGGTCGTCGAAACGCTTCTCCGTTTGGGTTCCAAGCATCATGCAAGACGTTGGAGGTGCCGTTGCACGCAGGAAAACGTGCGGTGAGCGAAGAGGAGGCAGAAGTTGATGGTCTGTGCGGAATTTTGAGGCATGGCACGCGACACGGCAGTGCGTTGTTTCTTTTATGCAGTGGAATGATGGTTTCTGTCTCTCACGCACACAACACGACCATGATGATCGCGATGACCCATCCTTTTTGTGGCCTCGCTGTTTTAGGCCTTTCTTCCCGACTCAAGTCACCGCGAACGTCACACCTGTGTCTCCTTCACGGACCTGGGAGTTCGCGTCTGACTTGTGACCAGAAATCTTTGGAAATTCCCGCGACCGCGGTTCATGAGGAAGCCGCTCTCCGACTTTCGTCGCAAAGGAAGTCGTGCGGAGTACAAGTCTGCACCTCTTTGGGGGTCTCAAGTGCCGTTGGCGTTGTACTTGGTAGTGGCAGAATCGATGGCAACTCCGTTGGGTTGGACTCTGTCGTCCTCAACGCTGTCTTGTGCTGTTCACGCCTTGCTCCCAAACTTTCCCAGAAGTGCGTTTCGAAGCAGGGAGTGTTTATGAGTGGAATGGTTCAAATGGAGAAATGGAAAACGTTGGAACATTTGGAGTTCCTTTTGCGGTGGGCTGACACCGAGGGTCTGATGTTCAACTATCTTCCGGTACGTTGCTTGACGGCACGGAGCAACTGTGGCCTTACCCGTGCAGTTTGCAGAACCAGTGGTCAGTTTGGCAAGTCCAGTGGTGCACCACCCAACACATCAATGCGTTGGAGTTGACAGCCCTCTTCCATTCCTGCGCTTTCCAGTGATCTGGGAGTGGAAACACAGCGACTCGGCCTCTTGCCTTGCTTCGGCTGTGCGCAGAGTGACATCGGGGTGAGCGCCGACTGTCCCGCGGCACCCCGAAAAATGCACAACATTCTCTGGCAGCGAGAAGCGAAGAAAAAAAAAACGGTACACGATCGTGATCGAGCGCTTCTGCGCTTTTTGTGCGTTCTTCACCTCGCGTGTGCCGCTGTGTGTTTTTGAGCTTGATCTCTTTTGGAGTGAATTTGTGTGTCACTTGTGGCCATTGAGTCACCGGATACCGCCGACAACTGTGACAGGAAAATCTTGATCGAGATTGGAGTTTCGAATTGGGTGTGGGAAAGACTTCCCAGCCGTCACGGCGAGTGCATCAACGCCCGAAAAATGCCATAACAGCCTGGAGAGCGGCTACTGGTGATCTTTGAGGATGATTCCAGCTACTGGCATAAGCGCCAGTGACGGTGACACGTACTGAGAGGGAGAACTGGGTCCCGTGTGCACCACTCGACAGGATCAAACTCGTATTCCTGCGAAATGAGTTGGGATGGGACGGTCGCTTGGATTTCCAGCCGATGGGTACCTTGGAAGTCTTCGAGGGGGGTCGTCCTGACACGAGACCACATGTCCCGCCTGCAGCTGACATGACACAGCTCACGGTTGGCATGGTCGTGGTGAAGATCTGTGCGTTCGTCTTGGGGCAAGTGCTGGGGGGCGAGGTAGCCCGAGAGGCAACATTGTGTGGGTCTGTTCTGGGTGCGATCCTTTTTGATGGACCGCATCTCGAAACAGAGATCACTGACCGTGTTGAGGTGTGCAATGTGCCGGCTCTTGCCGCCGAAGCTCGATGGTGGGAGAAGATCTGGAGGACACGGCCAGGGACGACCGCACGCTGTGGGTCGAAATTGACGAGCATGGATGCCAATGGAAGCTGTGGAGGGACCCCTGGATCGCGTCGGGCCCCCTCCTCACCATGCACGTTCCACCGCGTGGAGGACCGAACTGCGCATGAGGTAAAAACCTTGGTCGTTGTATTTTATTACGGTGGGTCGGTGGATCAGCTGAATCTTGGAGGACTGCGCACGGCCGAAATCGTCGGGGGCCACCTACAGCAGTATGTAGAGGCCTACGAGCGGATGCAGAGAGAAATAAGCCAAATTAGGAAGGAGACCCACTTGAGGTCAATGTCATGGATGGATGGACTCGGGCACGATGCTCGCATCCAATCAGGGCATCGTCGGCGAGGCCATTGTGGGCGACGGGTCACCGACCGAGGATGACGACAAAGCTATCCTCGCTGGAGATGGTGGCAGGCTCTTGCTTGGGGCCTCACATCACACGTACACGGGGGCGGGGCGCACGTGACAGGGAGAAAAGATCTGTGTGTGTGTGTGGCACAGCCGACACGTTTTGATTTGGCTCGCTGTCGGCAGACGTGAGCGCTGGTCGATGCAGCCAGCTTGTTGGTGCACTGGACTCGCTGGGAGACAGCTTTGCATGACTTGGACAGCGCACCGCTGACACTCACATCCTTCAACGACGGGGTCGTGTCGTTGCCAGAGAGCGTTCGTGGAGCTCTCATGGTCATCGAACTGTTGCGGAACGTGCGTGTTGAGCTTTACAGTGATTAGGTGTTTCAGCGGTCCTCTCGTACACACGCGATTTGTTTGCTTGTCAGCTGGATTGCTTAATTACACGCTGAATCCTTCATGTCTGGTTTGTTTTTGGTGAAGAAGATATGAAATTTGAGGTTCACCGTTGACGCACATCTGACAAACATTCAGTTCGAACGAGCCTCTGTTGTGACCCTGCCCACACCTGAATCGCTGAGCAACGAGGTGGAACTTCAAGAAGATAGTGAGTTGAACTTCACGAACCCCCGTGTGCACATTGGCGTTGGGGATATCAGCAACGCTTTCCATCGGATGCTTACGGGCTCCGAGTGGAGCCGTCAGTCCCATCTTTTCATTTTAGCGGCGAGGGTGGTAGGACGCTCTGGACAAGCGATCGACAGCGCAAGCCCGGAATGTGACCCAAGGATAATTTCGTTGATTGTCTTCAGTTGGTCCTACTGCTGTTGCCAAACACATGGCGATCGACGATTGGAATGGCTGGGCTCTCTGCAGGGCAGCCGTGTTATCCACCACAAATGTGTGTCTGTCGTGATTACATACACCACATACACAGACATACACTACACCACATACACAGACATACACAGACACCACATACGCACATACACACATACACATACACACACACACACATGCATACACACATGCACACATCCATGTACTCACAAATACATACACAAACATACACAAACATACACACAAACACACACAAACACACACAAACACACACGCGCACACACATCCACACGCACACACACACACACACACACACACACACACACACACACACACACACACACACACACACACACACACACACACACACACACACACACACACACACACACACACACACACACACACACACACACACACACACACACACACACACACACACACACACACACACACACACACACACACACACACACACACACACACACACACACACACACACACACACACACACACACACACACACACACACACACACACACACACACAACAGACGATTTGAACAACAAGGTCGACAACAACCAACAATTGCCAAAAAACCAGGAGAAAAACCATTAGAAAATGAAAGATTGAGCTCTGAAAAAGATGTTTCTTTTGATTCTACCTCTTCTTTTGATTTAGAAAGGTTTTTTTTATTATTATTATTATTATTATTTTATTTTATTATTTTTTTGATTTTTTCATTTATATATATATATATATATATATATATATATATATATATTTATTTATGTTTCTTTTGATTCTACCTCTTCTTTTGATTTAGAAAGGTTTTATTATTATTATTATTATTATTATTATTATTATTATTATTATTTTATTTCATTATATATTTATTTATTTATGTTTCTTTTGATTCTACCTCTTCTTTTGATTTCAAACGGTTTTTTTTTTTTATTTTATTATTTTATTTATTTTTTCATTTCTATACATTTCCAATTTTTATACATTCATTCATTTCCCTTTCTTTTTCCATTCATTCTCTCCCACAGAGAAAAATCCGAAACCGACTGGGGCCTCCCACAAAAACAACAAAAAGAAACCGAAGAACAAAAAAAAAGAGGGGGAGGGGGAGGAGAGGAAAGAGAGAAAAAAGTAGGAGGAATAGGAAAGGAATGGAGTGGTGAGTGGGAGAAGAGGGGGGGGG
>CBDCEV010000319.1:0-15739 GCA_965215715.1 Hyphomicrobiales bacterium
AAAGTTGTTGCTTCAGATTGTCATTTCTGGAAAATATTGATACGTGTATTGATATGCTTATTTTCTTTGGAATCTTTTTATTCCAAAGAGTCTCCTAAACCTTCCTCCATGACGCGACCACCGTCTGCGCAACACGACATGGTGCGTCACCATGTAACTGCGCTCGTATTGTGTGCATTGCTTGCATTGTTCATGTCTTTTGTGCCACGTCACGAAGTAGCATGGGAAATGCTCCGAGAGGCGAGACGGTGTGGGCAAAGCTCCGTTGCTCGACGCCACTGTGCCGAACGGAGTGAGACCCTCTACCTGTGCCGTTGCAACGTGGTGGCTGTGGTGGCTGGTGGCGGGTCTTGTAGGCTTGTTCTGCAAGGAAGAGAGGCGCGCAATTTCTCGGTGAGCCGGTGTGTGGCGGTGTAGAAGACAAAATTGTTGTCCGAGTCTGCGATCAGGAAGTGAGGACTCGTTGTGTTGACCAAGGACCAGTTTCAAGACATTCCAAACGCACGCGTTGCTAAGCAGTATGACCTGCCTGACGCGTTGACAGGGAGACATCAAAAGTTTGCACATCGCACCATTGAAGGTGTTTGGCGTCGACTCCACGCAATAGGGAATGGGATGAAACGAGTGCCAAAGAAGGGAAACTTCGGTGATGGTGAAGCAAAGCTGACACTCAACACGAGTTGTGAGGCACTGGACACGGCAGAGTTGGCGCACTACGCAACGTGCGGCATACATTTTGATGGTCCTGCGGATCCGCATGAGAAGCAACAGAACCTTGTGAGCATCAGACTCAGGCAAAGGCGACTGCGTATCCTTGTATCTCGTAGCAATGTTGTTCGCATTCGCTGCTGAGCAAGTTTCACCGTTGGCCTCGAGCGAATCCCACACTTTGCGCTTGAGCTCCTCTTTGAGCTGAAATGAAAGGCTCTTTGAGACGCACTCAAATGAGCCGTTCATGCAGCGAGAACCAGGCCGGCCACACGATCCACTGATGAGGTTTCTTCCGATTTGCAGTTGACCCGCTTGAGCACAGCCTCCGTCCAACGAGTGGCGGCCATGACTTTGCGAACGGTTTCAGTGCACACAAGTCTGCGTTTTGCATGTCGTTGAAACCGTGGCAGACGCTTCGGTCCCACGAATTTTCTTGACGCGCAAGCCACGTCTTCGTGTTGTGCAACAGTGGGCAGTAAGTCCCGCAATAGGGCGTCCCAACCTTCTGAAGGAAGTGCGCTCTTTGGACCAGGACGTTTCTCGATGTCACCCGTACGATCTGACCGTTCGTTTCGCCAGTAGTCTGGTTGCGATCCCATGGAGGACCAATCAGCAGCCCCGTCTGTTTTTCCGTCCCTCCAATCGTTTTCGACGTCCTCACGAGGCAAGTGCCGCACGTTTGCGCATCGAGCAATTGTCGGCGGTGAGCACACTCGAGCGTGTATACGGCGTTGACATCTCCCATGAAAATTGCGGTCATCCCAATCTGGCAGTAGTCTGGTTCAGCGACGGGTTCCACAAAAGCACACGTTTTTTAAGGAGATCTTGCGAAACCCAACTTTGGATGTCATCAGGATCAACCACATCACAGTTCTCATCGTCCACATGTTCGAGCCAGCTTCGGGGAGACGGTTCGCAAATTCTGTGGAGAGCTGGTTTTGATGAGGTGGAAACGTCCGTTCTTGTTTCTTCCAAGGGTCCATTCAGAGGTCCACCGACCTCTGCGTCGTAGTAGTGGTAGATCGCGATGTTGAAGGCACTTGATCGGCAGCTGCACCGCCTCGGAGTCCGTGGAGCGTGTGATGTTGCTGTGACACGCCAAGGCTGCGAAGTTGTCGCTGGAAATGGGCGAAGTGTTGAGCAGCAGTGAATTTCCAAATTGCTGTATCGAGTCTGTGGTCAGGAATTTAGGATTTCATGGTACTGCCCAGTTGACAGATTCCAGGACATTCCAAAGGCACGTGTTGCTGAGCTGCATGACCTGCCATTTTTTTGGGTTCTTTGATGTGGACGATGTGAGAAATTGTTTCGTATCGTGCTGACTCGGATCCATCAAAAGTTTGCTCGTCGTAAAAAACAATCAGAAAATAAAGGTAACAAGGTTTCTTTGGTGGATGATTCTAAACACAATTAAAAATATAATGATAATTGTAATTCTAAGAGTACAGACAAAGAGCACAATCATCTTTTCAAAAATTCCCGATATGCTTCTTATTTTTATTGTCACAATCATTGACATTTTTCTATTTGTCATGATCGTCACATTTAGAAATATGGTACTTAATTTGTGATTACTTTTTGATAACTGTTTTTGTTTTTGTTCATTTCATGAACGAATTTGTAAAAGTTTTTTTTTGAAGAGGAGGAATTTGATTTTTTAAACAGAGGCCCTCGCCAATCCCACTCCTCCTCTCTTCCTCCTCCTTTTTATTTGTTTGTTTTTGCGAATGTTGTTTTTTTTTCAATTTTAATGTTCATCAGGTTTTAGTTTTTTTGGTCTTCTCAGTTTTAGTTAAGTTATTTTCCAAAACGCAGAAGCGAGAAAATCACAAAGCTAATGACTAAGACTTAGTTTTTGAGTTTTCAGATTTTAGTTTTGTTGTTTTTTTTTTTTTTCAATTTCTCGTTTTCAGACAAAAAATCAAAAGGTAACAAGCCAAAAAAAAAGAGAAGAACATAAGGTGATGCTTACCCCAACCTCCTCTCGCCCTCCCTTCCCTTCCGTCCTTTCCTCCATTTTTTCTTGTGGAACGTTCTAAACTTGAAAAAACTTGTGGCTAGTTTGTCCAATGTTTTTCATATATATTTTTTCAATTTTTTCCATTTATATCAAGTTCTCTTCATCCGAAACATGTTGGGCTTTTGTTTGAGTAAAACTGCTCCGTTTGTGCATTTGTCAATTTCCTGTCGATGTGAATTCTTTTTTTTGTGAGATGTGGTCCTTTGTTCTCTACATTTTCATTACATTGATTCGAGAAAGTCAACTGAGGGACTGAAGATTCAAATCCTAACGCGGTCTGTCCCGCGGGCATGTGAACTTCAAAAAGTCTCAATTGTCCCTCTCCCTTCCTCCTCCATCCCTTGATTGGAGTTCATTACGTCCCTCGACCTATGTACAATCTTACGCAGACAAACAAATCACAAAAAAGAGGTTATGTTTGCAAAGTATTAATTTTGACTTCTTGAGGGAATGATAAAAAAAAGAAAGAAAAGACAAATACACATGAATATCATCAGCATGCATAACTTAGATAACAATTCGAAAAAGTATTTTTCTCTAAAAACGAATAAAACAGTTATTTTGGTAAAGTTTTTGCTGAAACGGGAGGTGGAGGGCTTTGGAGCTCTCCCAAGAACAAAAAAGGATCAAAATGAACAGGATCAACAACAATTTCAAGAAGACAAAAAAACGTATCAAAAAAAACCTAACATATTTACCTCAAATCATATTTTCTTTTTTGTTGTAGTTAATATTCATAAGAGATTCTTATATTTTATTATTTTTGATTTCAGGGATGAGCAATTTATAACTTGATTTGTAACTTAACTTTAAACTTAAAAACAATTGACACTTTACTTTTAACCTCATAACGGAGATGACGGTTTGGAGACGTCCGAGAATAAAAAGACAAAGAGATTTATTTATACACATGTCTAAATAGCCGAACACAGTGAAAAGGTTATATTTGTAAGTTACATACAACTCGAAATTAATATTTTATTTTCATTGGATGGAGGAACGTTTGGGAGGCTCACCAGAATCAAAAGATTGAAAAGAATGTGCGGGAAGAACTTGCTTGATGTTTGTTGTGATCTCGCACCGTGTGAAACCACTCCATGGTTGGAGTTGAAACCAGACCTTGAGAACGTAACGCGCAGCGGAACTGGAAGCATTACTCATGGCACGAACGCAACACCAGAGTAAGTACATCGCAATGGTCAAGACCGGATACGAATGTCAGCCAGAGGCTACATGTCGACACCCGTTAACGATGCTACTGTTATCGGTTGCACGGAAGAGTTGTTCCAGCCAAGTTTCTCCTTGTGTTGTCTGCGGAACATGAGACGTTGAACGCGTTGGTTGCGGTATGGTGTGGCAGAACAGAGCACAATGCGTATCACGAAACTTGACACGGCACAGTCTGAGCGCGCACTCGCGAGACTCATTAACACCCTCATCCTTGATAGCCGTCTGTATCCCAAGTCATGAAAAGAATGTTGCACACCATCCATGAAGTGATCGTCTCGTCCAGTGTTGTCTTCTCTCGCGTTCCATGCACACTTACATGGTCTACCTTTGGGTTTACTCTCCGCGCAGAATGAGCAGAATAAATATCAAAAGAATAGAAAGAATAAGAAGAATGAACAGAATAAAAAGAATAGAAAGAATTTGAATCCACGTATTAGTTTGGCCTCGATTGATAACACCAAATCAAAATTTTATTCAGTTGTGTTGTAGGTCATACTAACAAGTTATTGTTTGAAGTTTTCTTTTTCATTGGAATGATGCGCAATTTGCAACTTGACAGGTAAGTTAAAACTATTACTTCATCTTTTAGTTCTGAACAATTTTACTTACAAACTCATTGGACGGATGAAGGTTTGGGCGACCCTACGCAACAATAATTTACATACACGTATAACAAGACCTGAAATCGTAAACAAACATAGTTACTCTATTTTTGTTGTTTCAGCTCATATTTGTTTGTTGTTTTTCTAAAAACATTCAGTTTTGAGTTGCAGGATTGAGCAACTTATAACTTCACTTGTATGTTTACAAGTTTACTTGTAAATTAATTGGACAAGAAGAAAAAAGAAATGAAGTGAGCGAATTCACATACCCGTACTGAGGTAATCCACCGTACTCACTGAAAGTGAAAAAAGTAAGCATTTACAAGTTATCAGTTGAGGTTCTTATTCTGATAAGAGGAGGAAGGTTTGGGAGGTCTCCAGAACAAAAAGACATCAAAAGAACAAAAGAATGTGAATAATTTTAATACACCTATTAAAATAACTCAAATATTCACCCAAAATAATAAGTTTACACATTAATGTTGTAGGTTTTGGGTTTAATTTGTTAGTTTCAAGATGAAGGAGATACGTTTTGAACTTTACAGCTTCATTTAATACCCAAATTGGCGGGAGGAAGAATTGGAGAACCACCCAGAAGAAACATTACAACAAGAAGAAGACGAGTACAAAGAATATCAATACATGTTGTAATGTAACCAATAGTAAGAACATTTAAATATTCTTTATTTTGCAAGGTTATAATTATAAGTGATTGTGTTAAGGTTTGAATTTGAATGAGAAGAAGAAGGTTTGGCGAACTTCCCAGAACAAAGTTTAAAAATAGAACCACCAAAAGAATATCGAAAATAGTAACATGAAAGAATATTGTTATTAACTATCGTTTTAGGATATAATTTCTTGTTTTTTGTTTTTTAATTATGGTGTTTAATTGGAGTGATGAGCAACTTGTAACTTGACTTATCACTTAACTGAAAACTTACCATGTATAACCTATGACCCATAAGCCACAATGTAGCCTATTTCTGTTAACGTATAACATGTAACCTACAACTTATTCCATGTCACTCATAACTTACAAAGTACATCTTTTAACTTATAACTGAGAAACAATAATGGATAAGGTTTCCTCTAGGTTTACACTTTTTTTTTTTTAAAAAAAAAAGAAAGAAAAAAGATTAAAAGTGTTTTTTATGATGTGTATCTTTTTTTTTTTTCGGAGAGGTTCTACCAAACCTTCCTCCCGCCAAGTAAGTTACAAGTTGCTCATCCCTCCAATTGAAAATCATAACTTCGAATAATAACGTATAAACTTAACCTAAAACAACAATGAATAAATTATTTTTGGAAGAGGTTATTTTTTAATACGTGGTCTTTCTTATTCTCTTTGTTTTCACCCTCTGGAGGGTCTTCCAAACGCGCTTCTCCACCAAAAAGCAAATTCAAATATTTGCTTTTTATTTCTTATCTGATAAAGTTGTTTTTCAGGTAGAGTATGCAAATTCTCGTTATTGTTTATGTGTCTTTTTTCTTATTTTTGTTTATTCTGGAGAGTTCTCCAAACCTTCTCCCTGACAAAGTAAGTCATCAGTTCAAGTAAAAGTTGCTCATCCTTTCAATTTCATGAACACCTGAGAAATCATGACCTACAAAAGTAATCGAAAACAATCACGGATAAAGTTGTTGCTTCAGATTGTCATTTCTGGAAAATATTGATACGTGTATTGATATGCTTATTTTCTTTGGAATCTTTTTATTCCAAAGAGTCTCCTAAACCTTCCTCCATGACGCGACCACCGTCTGCGCAACACGACATGGTGCGTCACCATGTAACTGCGCTCGTATTGTGTGCATTGCTTGCATTGTTCATGTCTTTTGTGCCACGTCACGAAGTAGCATGGGAAATGCTCCGAGAGGCGAGACGGTGTGGGCAAAGCTCCGTTGCTCGACGCCACTGTGCCGAACGGAGTGAGACCCTCTACCTGTGCCGTTGCAACGTGGTGGCTGTGGTGGCTGGTGGCGGGTCTTGTAGGCTTGTTCTGCAAGGAAGAGAGGCGCGCAATTTCTCGGTGAGCCGGTGTGTGGCGGTGTAGAAGACAAAATTGTTGTCCGAGTCTGCGATCAGGAAGTGAGGACTCGTTGTGTTGACCAAGGACCAGTTTCAAGACATTCCAAACGCACGCGTTGCTAAGCAGTATGACCTGCCTGACGCGTTGACAGGGAGACATCAAAAGTTTGCACATCGCACCATTGAAGGTGTTTGGCGTCGACTCCACGCAATAGGGAATGGGATGAAACGAGTGCCAAAGAAGGGAAACTTCGGTGATGGTGAAGCAAAGCTGACACTCAACACGAGTTGTGAGGCACTGGACACGGCAGAGTTGGCGCACTACGCAACGTGCGGCATACATTTTGATGGTCCTGCGGATCCGCATGAGAAGCAACAGAACCTTGTGAGCATCAGACTCAGGCAAAGGCGACTGCGTATCCTTGTATCTCGTAGCAATGTTGTTCGCATTCGCTGCTGAGCAAGTTTCACCGTTGGCCTCGAGCGAATCCCACACTTTGCGCTTGAGCTCCTCTTTGAGCTGAAATGAAAGGCTCTTTGAGACGCACTCAAATGAGCCGTTCATGCAGCGAGAACCAGGCCGGCCACACGATCCACTGATGAGGTTTCTTCCGATTTGCAGTTGACCCGCTTGAGCACAGCCTCCGTCCAACGAGTGGCGGCCATGACTTTGCGAACGGTTTCAGTGCACACAAGTCTGCGTTTTGCATGTCGTTGAAACCGTGGCAGACGCTTCGGTCCCACGAATTTTCTTGACGCGCAAGCCACGTCTTCGTGTTGTGCAACAGTGGGCAGTAAGTCCCGCAATAGGGCGTCCCAACCTTCTGAAGGAAGTGCGCTCTTTGGACCAGGACGTTTCTCGATGTCACCCGTACGATCTGACCGTTCGTTTCGCCAGTAGTCTGGTTGCGATCCCATGGAGGACCAATCAGCAGCCCCGTCTGTTTTTCCGTCCCTCCAATCGTTTTCGACGTCCTCACGAGGCAAGTGCCGCACGTTTGCGCATCGAGCAATTGTCGGCGGTGAGCACACTCGAGCGTGTATACGGCGTTGACATCTCCCATGAAAATTGCGGTCATCCCAATCTGGCAGTAGTCTGGTTCAGCGACGGGTTCAACAAAAGCACACGTTTTTTTTTTTAAGGAGATCTTGCGAAACCCAACTTTGGATGTCATCAGGATCAACCACATCACAGTTCTCATCGTCCAAATGTTCGAGCCAGCTTCGGGGAGACGGTTCGCAAATTCTGTGGAGAGCCGGTTTTGATGAGGTGGAAACGTCACTTCTTGAATGTTTCTTGCAAGGGTCCATTCAGAGGTCCACCGACCTCTGCGTCGTAGTAGTGGTAGATCGCGATGTTGAAGGCAGCTGCACCGCCTCGGAGTCCGTGGAGCGTGTGATGTTGCTGTGACACGCCAAGGCTGCGAAGTTGTCGCTGGAAATGGGCGAAGTGTTGAGCAGCAGTGAATTTCCAAATTGCTGTACCGAGTCTGTGGTCAGGAATTGAGGATTTCATGGTACTGCCAAGTTGACAGATTCCAGGACATTCCACAGGCACGTGTTGCTGAGCTGCATGACCTTCCATTTTTGGGGTTCTTTGATGTGGACGATGTCAGAAACTGTTCCGTATCGTGCTGACACGGATCCATCAAAAGTTTGCTCGTCGTAAAAAACAATCAGAAAATAAAGGTAACAAGGTTTCTTTGGTGGATGATTCTAAACACAATTAAAAATATAATGACAACTGTGATTCTAATTGTACAGACAAAGAGCACAATCATCTTTTCAAAAATGCCCGATATGCTTCTTACTTTTATCGTCACAATCATTTACATTATTCCGTTTGTCATGATCGTCACATTTAGAAATATGGTACTTAACTTGTGATTACTTTTTGATAACTGTTTTTGTTTTTGTTTATTTCATGATAGAAGTTTTAAAAGTTTCTTCTGAAGAGGAGGAATTGGATTTTCTTAACAGAGGCCCTCGCCATTCCCCCTCCTCCTCTCTTCCTCCTCTTTTTTATTTGTTTGTTTTTGCGAATGTTGTTTGTTTTTTTTTCAATTTTAATGTTCATCAGGTTTTAGTTTTTTTTGGTTTTCTCAGTTTTAGTTAAGTTATTTTCCAAAACGCAGAAGCGAGAAAATCACAAAGTTAATGACTAAGACTTAGTTTTTGAGTTTTCAGATTTTAGTTTTGGTTTTTTTTTTCAATTTCTCGTTTTCAGACAAAAAATCAAAAGGTAACAAGCCAAAAAAAAGAGAAGAACATAAGGTGATGCTTACGCCAACCTCCTCTCGCCCTCCCTTCCCTTCCGTCCTTTCCTCCATTTTTTCTTGTGGAACGTTCTAAACTTGAAAAAACTTGTGGCTAGTTTGTCCAATGTTTTTCAAACAAAAAAAATATTTTTTTTCAATTTTTTCCATTGAAATCAAGTTCTCTTCATCCGAAACATGTTGAGCTTTTTTTTTTGAGTAAAACTGCTCCGTTTGTGCATTTGTCAATTTCCTGTCGATGTGAATTCTTTTTTTTTGTGAGATGTGGTCCTTTGTTCTCTACATTTTCATTACATTGATTCGAGAAAGTCAACTGAGGGACTGAAGATTCAAATCCTAACGCGGTCTGTCCCGCGGGCATGTGAACTTCAAAAAGTCTCAATTGTCCCTCTCTCCTCCTCCATCCCTTGATTGGAGTTCATTACGTCCCTCGACCTATGTACAATCTTACGCAGACAAACATATCACAAAAAAGAGGTTATGTTTGCAAAGTATTAATTTTGACTTCTTGAGGGAATGTTAAAAAAGAGAAAGAAAAGACAAATACACATGAATATCATCAGCATGCATAACTTAGATAACAATTCGAAAAAGTATTTTTCTTTGAAAACGAATAAAACAGTTACTATGTTAAGTTTTCGCTGAAACGGTAGGTGGAGGGCTTTGGAGCTCTCCCAAGAACAAAAAAGGATCAAAATGAACAGGATCAACAACAATTTCAAGAAGACAAATTTTCGTATCAAAAAAGCCTAACATATTTACCTCAAATCATATTTTCTTTTTGTTGTAGTTAATATTCATAAGAGATTCTTATATTTTATTATTTTTGATTTCAGGGATGAGCAATTTATAACTTGATTTGTAACTTAACTTTAAACTTAAAAACAATTGACACTTTGCTTTTAACCTCATAACGGAGATGACGGTTTGGAGACGTCCGAGAATAAAAAGACAAAGAGAATTATTTATACACATGTCTACATGGCCGAACACAGTGAAAAGGTTTTTTTTGTAAGTTACATACAACTCGAAATTAATATTTTATTTTCATTGGATGGAGGAACGTTTGGGAGGCTCACCAGAATCAAAAGATTAAAAAGAATGTGCGGGAAGAACATGCTTGATGTTTGTTGTGATCTCGCACCGTATGAAACCACTCCATGGTTGGAGTTGAAACCAGACCTTGAGAACGTAACGCGCAGCGGAACTGGAAGCATTACTCATGGCACGAACGCAACACCAGAGTAATCGCAATGGTCAAGACCGGATACGAATGTCAGCCAAAGCCTAGATGTCGACACCCGTTAACGATGCTATTGTGATCGGTTGCACGGAAGAGTTGTTCCAGCCAAGTTGCTCCTTGTGTTGTCAGCGGAACGTGAGATGTCCAACGCATCGGTTGCGGTATGGTGTGGCAGAACAGAGCACGATGCGTATCACGAAACCTGACACGGCACAGTCTGAGCGCGCACTCGTGAGACTCATTAACACCCTCATCCTTGATAGCCGTCTGTATCCCAAGTCATGAAAAGAATGTTGCACACCATCCATGAAGTGATCGTCTCGTCCAGTGTTGTCTTCTCTCGCGTTCCACGCACACTCACATGGTCTACCTTTGGGTTTACTCTCCGCGCAGAATGAGCAGAATAAATATCAAAAGAATAAAAAGAATCAGAAGAATGAACAGAAGAAAAAGAATAGAAAGAATTTGGATCCACGTATTAGTTCAGCCTCGACTGATAACACCAAATCAAAATGTTATTCAATTGTGTTGTAGGTCATACTAACAAGTTTTCTTTTTAATTGGAAGGATGCGCAATTTGCAACTTGACAGGCTACTGAAAACTATAACTTCATCTTTTTGTTCTGAACATTTTTACTTACAAACTTACTGGACGGAGGAAGGTTTGGGCGACCCTACGCAACAATAATCAAAATAATTTCCAGAATTTACATACACGTATTAACAAGACCTGAAATCGTAAACAAACATAGTTACTCTATTCTTTGTTGTTTCAGCTCATATTTGTTTGTTGTTTTTCTAAAAACATTCAGTTTTGAGTTCCAGGGTTGAGCAACTTATAACTTCACTTGTATGTTTACAAGTTTACTTGTAACCTTATTGGACAAGAAGAGAAAAGAAATGAAGTGAGCGAATTCACATACCCGTACTGAGGTTATCCACCGTACTCACTGAAAGTGAAAAAAGTAAAAATTTACAAGTTATCAGTTGAGGTTCTTATTCTGATTAGAGGAGGAAGGTTTGGGAGGTCTCAAGAACAAAAAAACATCAAAAGAACAAAAGAATGTAAATAATTTTAATACGCGTATTAATACAACTCAAATATTCACCCAAAATAATAAGTTTACACATTAATGTTGTAGGGTATAGGGTTTAATTTGTTAGTTTCCAGATGAAGGGTATAAGTTTTGAACTTTACAGCTTCATTTAATACCCAAATTGGCGGGAGGAAGAATTGGAGAACCACCCAGAAGAAACATTACAACAAGAATATGAAGAGTACAAAGAATATCAATACATGTTGTAATCTAACCAATAATAAGAACATTTAAATATTCGTTATTTTGCAAGGTTATAATTATAAGTGATTGTGTTAAGGTTTGAATTTGAATGAGAAGAAGAAGGTTTGGCGAACTTCCCAAAACAAAGTTTAAAAATAGAACCACCAGAAGAATATCGAATATAGTAACATGAAAGAATATTGTTATTAACTATCATTTTAGGATATAATTTCTAGTCTTTGATTTTTAATTATGGTGTTTAATTGGAGTGATGAGCAACTTGTAACTTGACTTATCACTTAACTGAAAACTTATCATGTATAACCTATGACCCGTAAGCCACCATGTAGCCTATTTCTGTTAACGTATAACATGTAACCTACAACTTATTCCATGTCACTCATAGCTTACAAAGTACATCTTTTAACTTATAACTGAGAAACAATAATGGATAAGGTTTCCTCTAGGTTTACTCTTTTTTTAAAAAAAAAGAAAGAAAAAAGATTAAAAGTGTTTTTTATGATGTGTATCTTTTTTTTCGGAGAGGGTCTACCAAACTTTCCTCCCGCCCAGTAAGTTACAAGTTGCTCATCCCTCCAATTGAAAATCATAACTTCGAATGATAACGTATAAACTTAACCTAAAACAACAATGAATAAATTATTTTTGGAAGAGGTTATTTTTTAATACGTGGTCTTTCTTATTCTCTTTGTTTTCACCTTGTGGAGGGTCTTCCAAACGCGCTTCTCCACCAAAAAACAAATTCAAATGTTCCCTTTTCATTTCTTATCTGATAAAGTTGTTTTTCAGGTAGAGTATGCAAATTCTCGTTATTGTTTATGTGTCTTTTTTCTTATTTTTGTTTATTCTGGAGAGTTCTCCAAACCTTCTCCCTGACAAAGTAAGTCATCAGTTCAAGTAAAAGTTGCTCATCCTTTCAATTTCATGAACACCTGAGAAATCATGACCTACAAAAGTAATCGAAAACAATCACGGATAAAGTTGTTGCTTCAGATTGTCATTTCTGGAAAATATTGATACGTGTATTGATATGCTTATTTTCTTTGGAATCTTTTTATTCCAAAGAGTCTCCTAAACCTTCCTCCATGACGCGACCACCGTCTGCGCAACACGACATGGTGCGTCACCATGTAACTGCGCTCGTATTGTGTGCATTGCTTGCATTGTTCATGTCTTTTGTGCCACGTCACGAAGTAGCATGGGAAATGCTCCGAGAGGCGAGACGGTGTGGGCAAAGCTCCGTTGCTCGACGCCACTGTGCCGAACGGAGTGAGACCCTCTACCTGTGCCGTTGCAACGTGGTGGCTGTGGTGGCTGGTGGCGGGTCTTGTAGGCTTGTTCTGCAAGGAAGAGAGGCGCGCAATTTCTCGGTGAGCCGGTGTGTGGCGGTGTAGAAGACAAAATTGTTGTCCGAGTCTGCGATCAGGAAGTGAGGACTCGTTGTGTTGACCAAGGACCAGTTTCAAGACATTCCAAACGCACGCGTTGCTAAGCAGTATGACCTGCCTGACGCGTTGACAGGGAGACATCAAAAGTTTGCACATCGCACCATTGAAGGTGTTTGGCGTCGACTCCACGCAATAGGGAATGGGATGAAACGAGTGCCAAAGAAGGGAAACTTCGGTGATGGTGAAGCAAAGCTGACACTCAACACGAGTTGTGAGGCACTGGACACGGCAGAGTTGGCGCACTACGCAACGTGCGGCATACATTTTGATGGTCCTGCGGATCCGCATGAGAAGCAACAGAACCTTGTGAGCATCAGACTCAGGCAAAGGCGACTGCGTATCCTTGTATCTCGTAGCAATGTTGTTCGCATTCGCTGCTGAGCAAGTTTCACCGTTGGCCTCGAGCGAATCCCACACTTTGCGCTTGAGCTCCTCTTTGAGCTGAAATGAAAGGCTCTTTGAGACGCACTCAAATGAGCCGTTCATGCAGCGAGAACCAGGCCGGCCACACGATCCACTGATGAGGTTTCTTCCGATTTGCAGTTGACCCGCTTGAGCACAGCCTCCGTCCAACGAGTGGCGGCCATGACTTTGCGAACGGTTTCAGTGCACACAAGTCTGCGTTTTGCATGTCGTTGAAACCGTGGCAGACGCTTCGGTCCCACGAATTTTCTTGACGCGCAAGCCACGTCTTCGTGTTGTGCAACAGTGGGCAGTAAGTCCCGCAATAGGGCGTCCCAACCTTCTGAAGGAAGTGCGCTCTTTGGACCAGGACGTTTCTCGATGTCACCCGTACGATCTGACCGTTCGTTTCGCCAGTAGTCTGGTTGCGATCCCATGGAGGACCAATCAGCAGCCCCGTCTGTTTTTCCGTCCCTCCAATCGTTTTCGACGTCCTCACGAGGCAAGTGCCGCACGTTTGCGCATCGAGCAATTGTCGGCGGTGAGCACACTCGAGCGTGTATACGGCGTTGACATCTCCCATGAAAATTGCGGTCATCCCAATCTGGCAGTAGTCTGGTTCAGCGACGGGTTCAACAAAAGCACACGTTTTTTTTTTTAAGGAGATCTTGCGAAACCCAACTTTGGATGTCATCAGGATCAACCACATCACAGTTCTCATCGTCCAAATGTTCGAGCCAGCTTCGGGGAGACGGTTCGCAAATTCTGTGGAGAGCCGGTTTTGATGAGGTGGAAACGTCACTTCTTGAATGTTTCTTGCAAGGGTCCATTCAGAGGTCCACCGACCTCTGCGTCGTAGTAGTGGTAGATCGCGATGTTGAAGGCAGCTGCACCGCCTCGGAGTCCGTGGAGCGTGTGATGTTGCTGTGACACGCCAAGGCTGCGAAGTTGTCGCTGGAAATGGGCGAAGTGTTGAGCAGCAGTGAATTTCCAAATTGCTGTACCGAGTCTGTGGTCAGGAATTGAGGATTTCATGGTACTGCCAAGTTGACAGATTCCAGGACATTCCACAGGCACGTGTTGCTGAGCTGCATGACCTTCCATTTTTGGGGTTCTTTGATGTGGACGATGTCAGAAACTGTTCCGTATCGTGCTGACACGGATCCATCAAAAGTTTGCTCGTCGTAAAAAACAATCAGAAAATAAAGGTAACAAGGTTTCTTTGGTGGATGATTCTAAACACAATTAAAAATATAATGACAACTGTGATTCTAATTGTACAGACAAAGAGCACAATCATCTTTTCAAAAATGCCCGATATGCTTCTTACTTTTATCGTCACAATCATTTACATTATTCCGTTTGTCATGATCGTCACATTTAGAAATATGGTACTTAACTTGTGATTACTTTTTGATAACTGTTTTTGTTTTTGTTTATTTCATGATAGAAGTTTTAAAAGTTTCTTCTGAAGAGGAGGAATTGGATTTTCTTAACAGAGGCCCTCGCCATTCCCCCTCCTCCTCTCTTCCTCCTCTTTTTTATTTGTTTGTTTTTGCGAATGTTGTTTGTTTTTTTTTCAATTTTAATGTTCATCAGGTTTTAGTTTTTTTGGTTTTCTCAGTTTTAGTTAAGTTATTTTCCAAAACGCAGAAGCGAGAAAATCACAAAGTTAATGACTAAGACTTAGTTTTTGAGTTTTCAGATTTTAGTTTTGGTTTTTTTTTTCAATTTCTCGTTTTCAGACAAAAAATCAAAAGGTAACAAGCCAAAAAAAAGAGAAGAACATAAGGTGATGCTTACGCCAACCTCCTCTCGCCCTCCCTTCCCTTCCGTCCTTTCCTCCATTTTTTCTTGTGGAACGTTCTAAACTTGAAAAAACTTGTGGCTAGTTTGTCCAATGTTTTTCAAACAAAAAAAATATTTTTTTTCAATTTTTTCCATTGAAATCAAGTTCTCTTCATCCGAAACATGTTGAGCTTTTTTTTTTGAGTAAAACTGCTCCGTTTGTGCATTTGTCAATTTCCTGTCGATGTGAATTCTTTTTTTTTGTGAGATGTGGTCCTTTGTTCTCTACATTTTCATTACATTGATTCGAGAAAGTCAACTGAGGGACTGAAGATTCAAATCCTAACGCGGTCTGTCCCGCGGGCATGTGAACTTCAAAAAGTCTCAATTGTCCCTCTCTCCTCCTCCATCCCTTGATTGGAGTTCATTACGTCCCTCGACCTATGTACAATCTTACGCAGACAAACATATCACAAAAAAGAGGTTATGTTTGCAAAGTATTAATTTTGACTTCTTGAGGGAATGTTAAAAAAGAGAAAGAAAAGACAAATACACATGAATATCATCAGCATGCATAACTTAGATAACAATTCGAAAAAGTATTTTTCTTTGAAAACGAATAAAACAGTTACTATGTTAAGTTTTCGCTGAAACGGTAGGTGGAGGGCTTTGGAGCTCTCCCAAGAACAAAA